>CAWIQL010000001.1:0-267500 GCA_963838255.1 uncultured Acidobacteriota bacterium
TGCTCCCCATTTTCCACACGAATCTGAGTATGATTTCGTCGAAGGAAAGGGGAAAGAAGCATGTCGAGGAGCAATCACACGGAGGCGCAGATGATCGGGGCGCTGAAACAGTTGGAAGCGGGTCGCAAGGCGGAGGACGTGGCGCGGGAAGTGGGGGTGTCGAAGCACACGATCTATGCTTGGAAGGCGAAGTACGGCGGGATGGATGTGAGCGAGGCACAGGAAGCGAAGCAGTTGCGGGATGAGAACACGAAGCTGAAAAAGCTGGTGGTGGATCTCAGTCTGGACAAAGAGATGCTGAAGGCGCTGATCGCAAAAAACGGATGGAGCTCGTAGACCAGCGGGCGGACGCGGACTGGCTGCGAGTGAGATACGCCGTCAGCGAGCGCCGGGTTTGCGGGCTGACGGGAATGGTGGTAGCGAGTTATCGCTACCGGAGCCAGCGCAGCGATGAGCCGCTGCGGACGAGGTTGGTGGAGTTGGCGCGGGAGAAGCCGCGTTTCGGGTATCGGCGGCTGCATGTTCTGTTGGGCCGCGCGGGAGAGCGTGTGAACCACAAGCGCGTGCATCGCGTGTATCAGGCGGCGGGATTGATGATTCGGCGGAAGAAGCGGAAGCATTGCGTGCGCGAAGGAAAGCCGCTGCTGGCGCGGACTTCGGCCAACCAGGAGTGGGCGCTGGATTTTGTGCACGATGCGGTGGAGTGTGGACGAACGATCCGGGTGCTGAGCGTGGTGGATGCGTACACGCGCGAGTGTTTGGCGTTGGAAGTGGATACCAGTTTCGCCAGTCGGAGAGTGACGCGAGTGTTGGATGCGATCGTGGCGGAGCGCGGACAGCCGCAAACGATCCGCTGCGACAACGGGCCGGAGTTGACGAGCCGGCATTTTCTGGCGTGGTGCGTGGAGAGAAAGATCGAGTTGCTGCACATCCAGCCGGGCAAGCCGACGCAGAATGCGCGGGTGGAAAGTTTTCACGGACGGCTGCGGGATGAGTGTTTGTCGGTAAGTTGGTTTCAGAATCTGTTCGATGCGCGGCGGAAGATCGCGGCATGGAGGATCGAGTACAACGAAGAGCGGCCGCACAGCAGCCTGGGTTATCAAACCCCGAAAGAGTTTGCGGCGGCGCAAGCAGCAGGCTTCTACACAGCTGAGCGAGAGGCAAGGGACTCAAACGCCGTCCCTTGCCCCTCGCGCTCCCCCATCCCGGCTCAAACCGGAGAGGGAGTTGATCAAAGTTGTCGTATTCTTACGTGAACGAAAATTGGGGGCAGGCCAGCACCGAACGGCATTGGCCTCCTTTCCGTAGGGTCCTTTTTCTCCTAACCGGCGAATTTTGTTGCCGAACTGTGCCAGTTCTCTCCCGTCCTTTCCGCTATCCCAATATAGAGAAGGGATCGCTCGTGGGTGGACCGCAAGACCCGTACACCGTTCCCTTCTTGCAGAAACTCAAGAGTGGGACGGCCTTGGTTTAAGCCTCGGGCGCGCCAAACAGAGACCGGCGAAGATAAAAAAGGGGACTCAGCGATGAAAAACGAGGCAGGTTACACAAATCGAAGAACGCGCTTATGTACGCGGATTATGCTGTACACCCTGCTGATCCCGGCGCTGCTCTCTTCCGCGCCGCTCGTGCGCGGGCAGGGCACACCTTCTCTGATGGCCCCCTCGGCCTACACTGTGCAACCCGGCACCGTCCCCATCGGGGTGGTCACGGGCGAGTTCAGCAGCAGCGGTTATCTCGACTTTGCCGTTCTCGAGCAGAATCCTAATACCGGTTTGGATCAAGTCGAGATTTTCCACGGCAATCCCAACGGAAGCTTCTGCACGAACTGCGGCGGCGGAAGTCCCGATCCCGACTTGATTCCGCTCGCGGTTCCCAGCTCGACGGTAAGCGGACATGCCATCGCCACGGGACAATTTCGATCCTCTACCGGCGTTCTCGATATTGCGGTCGCAACCAGCGCCGGAATCGTTTTCCTGCAGAACAGCGGCACCGGGACTTTCACCCGCAACGATGCGCTGACACTTTCGGCCGGCAATAATTTCACATCGCTCGTGGTCGGAATGTTCAAAGGAGACGGCAACTACGACCTCGCCGCGGTTAGTGCGGCTGTAAGCGGCAGCGTGCCTCTCACCATTTTTGTCGGTGATGGATCAGGAAACTTCTCGGCATCGGCACCCTATAGCGTGAGCAACACCTACAGCAAGTGCTCGGCGATGCTGCAGGGCAATTTCCAAAGCCAGACCGCCCAGAGCGACCTGGCTCTTCTTTGCAACAACCCTTCCGAAGCCAGCGTTCTGGTGTATCTGAATAACCTGGATGGAAGCGGGAATTTTAGCCCGGGCCAGGTTCCCTATACCGGCAGTGCGTTTTTCGGAGAGCTCCCCGGAATCGCAGTGGGAACCCTGAACAGTCAAGCCACAATTTTCGTGGCGCCGTTGGCCTATTCGTTCGAGAGCTTTCAGAGCAATGGACTAACTGGGACAAGCAACGGCTTCACGAGCGTATTCATGATTCCCGTGGGCCTTGCGCCTCGCGGTATTCTCGCGGTCTTATATGATCCGCCCACGGGCACCGTGGACTTCGCTGACTTCAACACCGGCGTGAGCCTCAGCACCTTCACGTCCTACACACAGAGTGGGACATCGATAAACGGGACCTGGAATTCGACTGCGGGCCTGGGACCGGGAGCAGTTCTTGCGACCGGATTTTCACCGAATCTTACGGCCTCACCATATGTCGTGATCGGCGCCGGAGTACACGAAGGAACTTACCCCAACTTTGAGCCTTACGTGGACGAACGATCGATCAGCGTGTTTCTCGCGAGCTTAAACCCGAACGGAACCGTAGCGTCAACCAATGCGGCACCCATTTATTCCGGTACTGGGGGAAGCGGATACTCATTCCCGCCGTCCTTTGCCACAGGCGATTTCAATAACGATGGCGTTCTCGATCTGGTGGTAGGCGGCGCAGATGGCGCCACCGGAGACGCCACACTCACTATCTATCTGGCCAATGCGGACGGATCCATTCCCACCACGACTTCCGTGCCCGTGATAACCGTGAGCAATACCGACTACAGCGGCGCCGACGCTGTGGTTGCGGGTAAATTTCGTCCCACTCAAACTGGACAGACTTCTCCCTATTATGACCTCGCGATATTTTCACAAGGCCAGGTCTTTGTCATTCCTTCCACCGGTAATGGCAACTTCGGCACACCGACGACGATTCCCATCAGCACAGATCCCAACTATCCCGGTTTCGAGTACAACCCCAGTGCCGGCCATTCTTTCGCGCCTGGGCTGACCGCTGCAGATATAAACGGCGATGGCCTCGACGACCTCGTCCTAACCCTTCCCGAGGACAACTGCAACGGAAACGCGCAGGGTGCAGTGTATGTGCTCATTTCCAACGGCGATGGAACGTTCCAGACTCCCGTCTTCGTCGCTCCGCCGGTGGTGAACCCGGTTTCCGTCGCCGCGGCAAAATTCTACGGAACATCCGTGCCCGACCTCGTCTTCGCCGATGGCGGAGAATTCTGCAACGGGAATAGTGCGGCCAATCCTCTAAGCGCAGTGGGCATCCTGCAGAACAACGTTCCACCCGGTTCCAGTAGCGTAACCGCCAGCGAATTCACTTCCGCATCTGTCTTGCCGCAGACCTCCGACTTGCCCGTGCCCAATGCGACCGCCGTGGCCTCTGCCGATTTCAATGGTGACGGGCAGCCCGATCTCGTGGTGTCGAATACAAACGGACTCCAGGTCCTCCTGAATCAGGGTGGAGGAAAATTCCTGTCCACTACCCAGGGAATCGTGCCGCTTTACTCCGGCGATGTTGTCCCCGGTCCACTCTGCAATTCTCCTGACGGCTATGTGAACTGCGTGACCTACGACTCCCAGGTGACTACCGGAAGCTTCTTCGCACTCGGCGAATACGATGTCGCCGCGTCGGTCGCTGGAGTGGCCTACGTTTTCCAGAACCAGGGCGCTGGAATACTGTCTGCTCCCACGCAGGGCTTCGTGGCAGGACCGAATTCCACCATGGTCTCGGGAGCTCTGAGCAATTCAAACGGACTCAACGGGCTACTGGTCGCCACCTCGCAAGGAACCACATATCTTGTGAATGGAAGTGCGCAGCCCAGCCCGTCTTATGCCAATTATTCGAACATCGGGCCAATCAACTTCGGATCAGTCCAGGTAGATAGCATCGCCACCCAGACCCTGACTGTGACCAATACGGGCGGGTTGCCTTTCACGGTTACGGGCTTCTCTGTGAGTGGGACCGGGTACTCTCTGGCGAGTTCTGTATGCAACGGCGTCCCGTTCGTATCCTCGGCGGCTCTAAATAGCGGCGCATCGTGCTCTTTGACTCTGCAGTTTGCCCCCACAACCGCCGGGCAGCCAGCCGGTCAAATCACGATCACTGATACCGCATCAGGAAGCAACGTAGCTGGAAGCGGCAGTCAAAGCATCTACCTCACGGGAACGGCCGCGGCCATCCCAACTACCACAACTCTAAGTCTCTCGCCTTCGACTGTAACGGTGGGAGCCACGGTGAGGCTGGGCGCTAGCGTGACCACCTCGTCGGGCAATGTTGGTTCCGTAGGCACGGTCACTTTCTACAATGGAACTGCAGCGTTGGGCAGTTCACCGGTAAGTGGCGGCATCGGCTCCATCTCGCTCAGTAACCTTGCGGCAGGTTCCTACCCCGTCAGCGCGGTCTATCAGGATTCGAGCAACACTTATGCGGGGAGCACCTCGTTGTCTACAAGAAATTTACTCGTGATACCGGTGCAATTGGATCCTCCGCAGATCGCACAGGCATTCGGTGTCCCCAGCATCCCGCTGAATGGCGTCACCAGCTTGACGATTAGCATCAGCAATCCCAACTCCAGCTCGGCCCTTTCCGGCGTTGCGTTCACCGACAGTTTTCCATCCGGGCTGGCCGTTGCGTTGCCCAACAATCTAACGAGCAGCTGCGGAGGAACCGTTGCGGCAAATGGAGGCGGCGCTTCGCTGAGCCTGTCGGGCGCAAGCTTGCCGGCCGCTGGTTCGTGCACGATCTCACTGAATGTGAGCGGGACCATCGCGGAAACCATCACCAATAGCGTTACGGTCACGTCTGCGCAGACGTCAGCCGGCAATACTTCGATCGCGAGTCTCTCGGTCCAGACCGGGCTCATTAGCCCCGCCAGCGGGACGCAAGGCGAGACTTTCAATATGGCGATCAAGGGCTCCGGCTTCGTGAACGGAGCGCCGAAGGTGACGTTCTCAACTCAATTAATCAAAGTGAATTCGGTCACAGTGATCGACCCGGGTGACGCCATCGCGAATGTCACTATCAGCCCGAGCGCGTTAGTAGAAAGTGGAAAAGTTGGAGTGTATGTGTGGGCGCCGGTGCGAACTCTATTTGGAACGTTTGCGGTCCAGCCTGCGGCACTCACCGTCAGCCCGAGCACCGGAGCTGCCGGCGAGACCATGGATGTGACCCTGACCGGCTGGACGTTTTCCAGCGGTACCACAGTGTTGTTCGGAACCGGTATCGCAGTGAACTCCCTGACGTTGGCACCAGACGGTAGTCAGGCTGTCGCGAATATTACGATCGCTTCGAATGCAACCGAAACAGGACACACTGTATCCGTGACAAATGCGCAAGGCACCCAGAACTTCGTCAACGCATTCGGGGTCAGCTCTCAATCTTTGACGGTTAGCCCGAGCAGCGGGACGGCCGGCGAGAACATGGATGTAACTCTGACCGGCTGGTCCTTTACGAGTGGCACCACAGTGCAGTTTGGAGGCAGTTCGTCAGGAATCACATTGAACTCCCTGACTCTGTCGCCGGACGCCACTCAGGCGATCGCGAACATCACCATCGCCTCGAACGCGCCCGCAGGGGCTGAAGGCATCACGATAAGAAATGGGCAAAGTACATTTAACTTTGCCAAGGCATTCGGAGTCGGCTCTGCGGCGCTGACGGTCAGCCCGAACACTGGGACGTCTGGAGAGACCCTGGATGTGACGCTGACCGGTTGGACATTTTCGAACGGAACTACCATCGGGTTCGGAGGCGGCACGTCGGGAATAAAAGTGAACTCAGTGACGGTTGTGAGCGCCAGTGAGGCGATCGTGAACATCACCATCGCAAAGAACGCACCTCAGAAAGCACAATTCGTATCTGTCAACAATGGGCAAACCGATTTTAGCTTTGGCAACGCGTTCACGGTCAGCCCTGCTGCCCTGACGGTCGGCCCGAGCGGTGGGACGGCGGGCGAAACCCTCAATGTCACCTTAACCGGCTGGACGTTTCCGGCGGGCACCACGGTGGCTTTCGGAAACGCCGCATCCGGCATCACGGTAAACTCCCTGATGTTGTCCCCCGACGGCACTCAGGCCGTAGCCAACATCACCATCGCAACCAACGCACCCCAGAAGTCTCAATTCGTAACCATTAAGAGCGGGCAAGGTATGTTAAGTTTTGCCAACGCCTTCAAGGTTGGCTCTGCAGCTGTGATTGCGAGCCCAAATCTTGGGACCGTCGGCGAGACCATGGACGTGACCTTGACCGGCTGGACGTTCTTGAGTGGAACCACAGTGACGTTCGGAAATAGTACGTCAGGCATCACGGTAAACTCGGTCACGGTGTCGCCCGATGCCACTCAGGCGGTGGTGAATATCACGATCGCAACGGACGCGCCAAAGAAAACTCAATACGTGACCGTGAACAATGGGCAAGGTCCATTTAGCTTTCTCAAGGTCTTCACGGTCGCAGCGCCGTAGGCTGCGCCGGGCGCGACCCTCACCCTCATGCACACTAACTCTGTCGGACTGGGAGCATTGCCTGACGGAACTCTGTCAAGAATCGACCGCAAGTTCGACTATCGCTACTCGCGCACGTCTTCGGGGGAGTTTTGTACGAAAACCCGACGAACCACCCACCCGGTACGGTACGCTCAGGGGTCGTAGAAAGGCAGTTGGACACGGCATGTAGCTGTGGTAGGCTGACGTGGCCGGGCCGCTTTCCCCCCGCCCCTGCCGGGGTCCCATGGTTGCTGATCGAACTCCTTCACCCAGCATTACCCGACTACTTCGAGCCTGGGGGGACGGGGATCAATCCGCGTTGGAACAACTCACGCCTCTCGTCTATCAGGAACTCCACAACCTGGCGCGCCGCCACATGTCCCGCGAAAATGAAGGTCACACTCTGCAGGCTACGGCGCTCATTCATGAAGTCTACTTGCGGCTGGTGGAGTTCGATCGCGTGCAATGGCAGGATCGGGCCCACTTTTTTGCGGTCTGCGCCCGGCTGATGCGGCGCATTCTGATTGACTTTGCCCGCTCTCATGCCTCCCTGAAACGCGGCGGAAATGATCAAAGAGTGAGGCTGGACGAAGGGCTCATTATTTCCGCCAACGTGCCTGCCGAATTGATGGATCTGGAACACGCATTGACCAAGCTGGCCGAAGAAGATCCGAGGAAGAGCAATGTAGTGGAATTGCGTTTTTTCGGTGGTCTGACGGTGAAAGAAACCGCTGAAGTGCTGAAGGTATCACCCGACACAGTAATGCGGGACTGGAGCATGGCCCGTGCCTGGCTGCTGCGCGAAATGGATGAGGGGCAAGCCCATGCAACCTGAACGTTGGCGCCGGCTCGAACAGCTCTATCACTCTGCTCTGGAACAGGAGGAAGGGCAAAGAGCGGCGTTTCTGGAGAAGTCATGCGTGGACGATGAGAGTCTTCTCCGCGAGGTGAAGTCCCTCATTGCTTACGCGAGGCAGACCGGGAGGATCATTGACGAGCCTCTGGAAGTGGTGGCCGGAGCACTGGCCGGAGATCTTCATCTCGACGACGGTTATGACGCCGACAAGATGATCGGTGCAAGGATTGCGCAATATCGGATCGTCGCAAAACTGGGCGCGGGCGGGATGGGCGATGTTTACCGGGCTGCTCGGGCCGACGATGAATATGAAAAACATGTCGCATTGAAGCTGGTGCGGGCTGGCCGGTACTCAAGTTTCTTCATCGGCCGGTTCCGAAATGAGCGGCAGATTCTAGCCAGCCTCGACCATCCCAATATTGCCCGTTTCTACGACGGAGGCACGACTGACGACGGCGTCCCTTACTTCGTCATGGAGTTGATCGAGGGCGAGCCGATCGTCGCCTACTGCGACAAACTCCATCTCTCGATCGGCGAGCGTTTGCGGCTTTTCTTTCAAGTCTGCTCCGCGGTGCAATACGCGCACCAGCGCCTGATCGTTCATCGCGACATCAAGCCGGATAACATTCTGGTCACCGCCGAAGGGGTGGCCAAACTGATGGACTTCGGAATCGCGAAAATTCTCGATTCAGATCACGATGCTGGTCAACCCGACGTCACCGTGACCGGTCTTCGCGCTTTCACGATGGGCTATGCGAGTCCGGAGCAGATCAAGGGTGAGCCGATCACGACCGCCAGCGATGTGTATTCGTTAGGTGTGGTGCTTTATGAGTTGGTGGCCGGGCATAGCCCCTATCGCGCATTGAGCCGTTCGCAGCACGATATAGCCCGGGCCATCTGTGAGACCGAGCCGGTGAAGCCAAGCACCGCCGCCGGGCGGTCCCTGGCGACCATGGAGGCTGACAATAAAGGCAAGGCTGCGCCGGAATCGGTGAGCACTTGCCGGAACACCACGCCCGATAAGTTGCGGCGGACATTGTCAGGCGATCTGGATCAGATCCTGCTGAAAGCTTTGCGTAAGGAGCCACAACGGCGCTACACCTCGGCGCAGGATCTTGCCGGTGACTTACGATCGTACACACTCGGCTTACCGGTTTCGGCGCGGCATGGCACTTTCACCTACCGCAGTGGCAAGTTTATCCGACGCAACAAAGTCTCTCTGGCGGTAGCGTCCATTTTTGGGCTGGTTGTAATTGCTGGTGCAGTGGCGATTGTGCGCGAAGCGCGCATCGCACGAATGCAGGAAGCGCGCGCGGAGCGGCGTTTCGAATCCCTGCGCAAGCTGACCGATTCGTTGCTGTTCGAGTTTCATGATTCCATCGAGAATCTACCCGGGTCCACGAACGCGCGTGAACTAGTGGTGCGACGAGCATTGGAATACCTCGACCAAATCGCGGCGGAAGCGCATAACGACCCGGCCACTCTGCGCGACCTGGCCGCCGCTTACGAACGCCTTGGACAAATCCAGAGCCAGGCGTTTCATCCTCATACGGGCGGCACAGGATCTCTTCAGCAGGCCAACGAACTCTTCGGGAAGGCGTTGGAAATTCGCCGGAGACTTGCGTCCTCAAACCCGGAGAATATGACCCTGCAATCTGAGTCGCTCGCATCGATGGCGAATGTTGCGGTGGCTTACGAAGAACGTGGAGATCTCGACAGAGCGCTGGACCTCCAACAACAGCGGTTGGAAATCGAAAAACGATTATTGGCGAAACAAGATTCCGAGGAGCTAAGGTCTGCCATTGGCGGTTCTCTGATCAGTATCGGCGGCTTGAAGATCTGGCTCGGCGACTATGTATCGGCCGTTGACTATATGCAGCGAGCGCTCGCGATGAGTCAAGCTTCACTCGACGCCGGTCCAAGCTTTCAGTCGCGTCGCAGCTTATTGCGGGCGCATAGCTGGCTGGGGACAGCTCTAAAGTTTGACCGGAAGTACGCTGACGCGGCAGGTGAAACTCGAAAGGCTCTTGCTTTGGCGGACCAACTCGCGGCCGACGAGCCCGACAACACCTATGTGCAACGATACATCGGAAGCGATAGCGAGGAGTTGTGCAAATGCCTGGCTTATGCGGGCCTTTTTTCAGACGTGCGAAGCCAGTGCCAAAGGGCAATCGCGATTGATCAAAATATGATGAAGTCCGACAAGGACAACGTACAGGCAACTGCGGACTTCGCGTCGACCAACTTGACCACAGGACTGGCTCTGTATCTAATGCACTCGCCGCGAGAGGCCATCTCGTTTTTGCAGCGGGCGGACACGATGTACCGTGAGGTGGCGGTTCGGGACCCCGACTCTCAAGCAAACGCGGTCGACCATGCCACAACTCTGATTTACTTGGGAAGAATCGATGCCCAGCTTCATGAACCGGACCTGGCGCGCAAGCACCTTGAATACGCACAGGAAATACTAGAGCAATTAGTGAAGCTCAGTCCGAGGCACCAGTATTTCCTAAACACGCTGGATGAAGCGCGAGCGGCGCTCAAGGCGCTCCCGCATGACACAGCTCCGCTCGCTGTCCATTGAGGTCAATCACAGCTCCTGGCATTGTCCTTCCCGTGTCCATGCCCACATCAGGACTCTGCCAGGATCAAGGAGTCACAACCGGGCGATTCTCCAGTGAGCTTCAACAACTTGCAGACAGCCGTCCTTGCGTCACATCTTGCTTCAGCTTTCGAATCAATTATGCGGTCGATTATGCTGGCAAGCCGGACGCCACCGCAAATCAGAGGGCTGCGAAGGCGGGCAACTTCGCTTAGATAGGGGTTACCAGCTTTCAAAAGGTTGGTGAGGGACTGAATACCGTGAGATTCAAGCTGATGCATCTGCTTTTGCCAGAGGCGGGCCGTGACAAATGCATCGGAGAGCGCGTGATGGGCGTCGCCGAACTCGAGGTTGTAGACCTTCGCCAGCGAGGCCAGGTCCAATTGTTCCAGGCGATGAAACAGATCTTCCGAGTAGCGCTCCTTCCGTAAAAGCCAGCGATGAACCTGGGCTGTATCCACCACCGGGTTATCGAGCGAGAGTTCGGCGGCTCGCAGTTCTTTGCGCAGTATGTCCAGATCAAGCTTGATGAAGTGTCCGACCAGAACCGCCCCTCCGATGTAATCCTTCAGTTCCGCCAGAACCTCGAGCGGTGGTTCTCCCTGTTCGATGTCGCTGGGGCGAAGCTTGTGCACGATCACCGCACCTGCCGGAATCTCCACGCCCGGGTTCAGCACCCGGTAAAACTGCTCGCCCATCAGTATGCTCGTGCCCTTCATCTTGACCGCCCCCACCGAAAGCAGCCGGTTGGAACGAGAGTTCAGCGAGGTAAATTCCGTATCGAGAACCACGTAGCGGAGCGAATGGATGGGAGTGTCAGGCGGGTATAGGCCCGTCGCAGGAGGGGTTCCCCAGAGTTTGAGCCAGTTCGGCATTTTGTCGGCCGACCAAACAGATTGACACTCGCATCGTAGACCATGGGGGTCCGCTCTTTTGAAGTTGTGCGGGCATGTCTTGATGGCGGCGCAGGTGAGCCGCTTCCCGGTTTCGGCGCCGGCTCTACTTGGTCGGGCTGCAAAGCGGACCGATCCATCTTGCGGTGAATGTTGAGTTTGACTTCGTGGTGTTATCGCCGCCCTCTGTAGGTGAGACGTCAAACGAACCTTTGACGCTTTCAAAAGTAACCGCCTCGATGTGAAAGGTCTCATCGCTATTGATTCCTTGGTCGACGCACTTCACTCGCATCTCCAGCTTGGTGGCGGAGGAGGTGAGTACCGTCCGGATACAAGATTTCTTGTGCTGAGCGAATGGAATTCCGTGATCGAGCTGCTCCCTGGTCAAACATTGCTTTCTTACGGTGGTTTTTCCTGAGTCGCCTTTCCGGGCCTCCATCCTTTCCTCAACCCTCGCGCGCTGTTCAGGCGACAGTCTTTCGAGCAGTCCGGCGGGAATGGGGAGATCACTGGCCGTCGTTATAGTTGTCGTTACTTCCCACAGGCCGAGCTTGACGTTCAGAGGCTGAGATTTGCCTGCCGCTCCAATAGCTGCCGCAAAGGTGATGAGCGCGACAACTGAGATCCGACGCATGGGGCCCTCCGGTTCGAAGCTGATTCGTAGCCGTGAAGCCGCGTGCACGGCTTCACGGCATTCCTTCTTAGAAGACCACCAGTGTGAATCCCTGAGCGTCATCCTCCGTCAACTGCTGCTAATAGGCAGAGCGCGATGGCTTTACTTTTTGGTCATCTGTGAGACCGGTTCCGGCGCGTGCACGGGCCGCTTGGGAATCAGTTTGTTTAGATCGAAGCGCTCTGGAGCCGGCTTGCTTCCAGCGGGCTTCAGTGCGTCCAGATCGTGGGTATGGTCTTTGAGGCGGATGTCCTCGAAGTTTTTGCGCAAGGCCACGATCCGGTAATCGAAGTTCACACTGGAAGTTCCGCCGCCCAGTTCGCGTACCTCGAAGGAGGTCGGCGTTTTTTGGCTTATGTAGAGACCCTTGCAGTCTCCGTTGGGCGTGAGGTAGATGTGATAATTCTGTTCGGTGTTCACGGTCTGGGAGAACTCGGGTTCGATCGCGATCACGGCGACGCCGTTCGACAACTGCATCGAGCCGAAATCTTCAAACCAGTTCTTGGGAGACTCGATGGCCGATAGCGCTACGATGCGTTGGCCGCCGTCGATAGGGACGACCGCATTCTTCGATCCAGTGCAGGACAGGTTACCTCCCCCATCCACTGAGCAGCCCCCTCCTGGGGTTGCGGCATAAAACGGAAATCCCGTCGAGTCGGTGTCATATGCTCGTAGCGTGACTCCTTCTCCGGTGCCAGAATTTATGAAATAGCCCGCGATGCCACTATCAGAAGTACCCAAAACACCGGCGAAGCCTTGGGTTCCAGAATCGCCCCAAACACCGGCTCCGTAAACGGATTGGCTACCGGTCGTACTCTGGGTCGCTTGATTTTGACCGTACACTCCGGCGCCGCTGACACTGGCCACTTCGCCGAACACGCCGACGGTACCCTCGGTAGCTCCATTCTCTATCCCTAGAATTCCCGGCGAGAGATAGGCATTTGTATTGCTGTCGCCGTAGACGCCTTCGACGGGGCCAAGTGTGCCGTAAATAGGAATGCCTGCCCCGTAGGCGTACACGCCGACATAGCCTCCACCGGTGACGACTCCGGCTCCGCCGCCGTTGGGATATACATCAATTCCATCCTGCGTACCGCCGTTGGTCACCTGGAGTGCGGGAGCGCTGTAGTTGGTCACCGAGATCACATTGCTATTGGTGAATGTGTTCGCTGCCGCCAACTGCGGAACCTTGGTGGTGTCCAGGTTCATCGTGACAGTGCCGGTGGTGCCGCCGCCGAGAAGATCCACTCCCGCAGACACGCCGTTGATCGTGCCCGTACCTGCGGGCCCCTGTGGACCGGTTGGACCAACGGGTCCCGCGGGACCGGTGCCTCCGGCTGCTCCCTGCGCGGCGATGAGCTGCCACGAGGGTGGCGTGCCTTGCTTGGAAGGCTCGACCGATGGATTGGAAACTATGGCGAGCCAATATTGACCTTGATCGGTGACCGCATCGTTCAGGTTGTAGTTCACGCCGGCGGCCCAGATGCCCCGGTTGTTGATTCCGGCTGGTCCAGCAGGGCCGGTTGTCCCTGCCGGTCCGGTCGGACCGACAGGCCCAATTGGCCCGCTCGGTCCGGCGCTACCCTGAGGACCAGCAGGCCCAAGCGGACCGACCGCGCCTTGCGGACCCTGAGGCCCAGGGATTCCGGTTGGCCCAGGCGTTCCTTGGGCGGCAATCAGCTGCCAGTTGGGATTTTGCAACGAGGGTTCCGAGGCAACGTTGGGTGCGATCGCCAGCCAGAACTGGCCGCCGTCAGTGACCCCGTCATCCACCTGATAGTTGATGGTCTGAACCCACGATCCCTGATTATTGATGCCTTTCGCCGCCAGCAACTGCCAGTTCGGGTTGGTCGAGTTCGGCGCGGAGTCGAGATTCGACAGCAGAGCGATCCACGATGATCCGTCATAGCTGACACTATCGTTCAGCTCGTACTGCGTGTTGGGCGACCAGGTTCCACGATTCTGCAGACCCACCGGACCTGTCGGCCCCGCCGACCCGACAGGTCCGATTGGTCCCGAAGGTCCGGTAAATCCCTGCGCCCCCTGCGGTCCTTGCGGCCCAGTTGGGCCCGCCGGTCCCTGCTCGCCGCTTCCGTAGAACACGATGTCGAGTTCCGCCGGATGGCTCATGCCGGTGTTTTCTTTGGTCATGAAGCTGGCGATCAACGGGCTGTTTGCCACCAGCACAATACCGTCGTTGGGCTCGGTTCCGTTGAGCCAACTCTGCACGGCGGAGGTGATGTCCACCTCGATGTAGCTGGACTTGTTGGCCGTGGTCAGCGGCACCGCCGTCGCGATGGTGGTGCCGATGGCCGGCTGAAGATCGTAGGTGATCGTCTTCTCGCTCCAACTGCCGGCGACCACGTCAATATTGAAATTGCCTGCCGTGGTCACGCTGTTGACGAACAGCTTCAACGTCGCCTTCGCCACCTGCGCGCCCGTGTATGTGGGGGGAACCGCCGTGAGGTCGAAACGGATGTAAGACACTTGCGAAGGGCTCTCGACGCCCAGCGTGGCGGCAGCGCCGTAGTTGGTGTTCGGCGAGGCCGAGTTCACAGCGGCATCGTCGCTGGGAGTGAATTGGGCGATGCTTGGCAGGGCAAGAAGAACAGTAAACGCGAAAGCCAGGCAGACGTTGCGAATTGCCTTTGGGACCTGAGCGTGAAGCGGCATGATTTTCTCCTTGGGAAACTCTTCTGGAACCCGAGATTTGGCGAGCGAAGCGCATTTTGAAAAGCGAGCGGCAGAGTGCGGCAAGATCGGCCTCACGTCAATTGACTTAAGCGTGATGTCCGCATGACCAGATAAGCGTCTTGTTTGTCATGCAATTAGCGAAACTCATGACCTGCGTCTCCGGGTTTCGTGCTATGCTTTCGCGCCAAGAGAGGGCGGGCCGAACCGGCGCTTCCGGATGAACACGTCGGAAAATTCCAAGCGAAACTATCGTTTTGGCCTCTTCGAGGCCGATCCAGCGAAAGGTGAACTTCTGCGCCAAGGGGTGCGGATCCGGCTGCAGGATCAGCCCTTCCGTCTACTCGTTATTCTTCTGGAGCGAGCCGGGGAGGTCGTCACGCGCGAAGAATTGCGCCAGAAACTTTGGTCCTCCGACACATATGTTGAATTCGATGGCAGCCTTGGCGCCGCTCTCAAACGCCTGCGCTTTGCGCTCGGCGATTCTGCCGACAACCCTATCTTTATTGAGACCCTTTCCAGACGCGGATACCGCTTCATCGCGCCGGTCGCGGTTCAAGATCTGGTCCCAGAACTGCACCCTGAAGTCGTGGCCATGGTTCCTGCGACTCCGGCAACTGCTCCAGCGGCCCCGGCTCCTTCGCTAGTTCACCTCCGAGCGATCCTCATTTATGTCGCAGGGCTCATCGTGCTGTTTGCTGCCCTTGGTTGGCACCTCCTGCGGCGTCGCTCAACCGTAAATTCGAAGCCAACCAACCTTGCCCAAGTCATTGCTGTGCGCAAGTCGATTGCGGTTCTCGGCTTCCATAACGTATCCGGCCGCAGCGACGATCAGTGGCTGGCAACGGCATTGTCGGAAATGTTGAGCACGGAATTGGCATCAGGCGACAAGCTGAGATTAGTTCCGGGCGAAGAAGTGGCTAACCTGCGGATCTCGTCGCCGTGGCCGCAGACGAGCACGCTGGGTCCGGAAACGACGGCGCGCATCGGAACGGCCTTGAACAGTGATGTGCTTGTCTATGGGGTATACACCGCCATCGGCTCATTGGATCGCGGCCAACTGCGGCTCGATGTCAGACTGCAAGACGCGCGAACGGGCGAGGTTCTCACCCAGGTTGCCCAAACCAGCAGCAGTAATGATCTGTTTCGAGTCGCCACTGAGATCGGCGCGAAGCTCAGAGACCGTCTGGGAGTTCCAGGAATCAGCGACGCAGATCAGGCGAGCGTGCTCGCTTCATTGCCTCTCAATCGCGAAGCCGCGAGGTTCTACGCTCTGGGAATCGAAAAATTGCGCGAGTTTGATGCCCTGGCAGCGAAGGATTTGCTGGAGCAAGCGACCAAAGCCGATCCGAAATTCTCACTGGCGCATGCCATGCTGGCGCGTGCCTGGAATCAACTCGGCTACGAACAAAAACGCAAAGAGGAAGCTAAGAAGGCGCTGGATCTTTTTGTGGACTTGCCGCAAGTAGATCGGATGCAGGTGGAAGGCGATTACTACGAAAGCCTGCCCGACCACGAGAAAGCGGCGTCCAGTTATCGCGCTCTTTTCGCGCTGTTCCCCGACAACATTGAATACGGGTTGCAGCTCGCCGACGCGCAAAGAGCTGCAGGACATAACAACCAGTCATTAGAAACGCTGGCGCAACTTCGACGTTTGCCGCCGCCGGGGTCTCTCGATCCTCGTATCGATATTGCGGAAGCCGCAATCGCTCCCACGCCGGCGGAAGCTCTCGTGCTGCTGGACAGCGCTCTCAGCAAGGCTTCTACCCAAGGCAAGAAACTGGTGTACGCTCGCGTTCGAATCCAGCAATGCAGGGCATTCATCTACGGCGAGCATCCGGAGAAGTCGGAAGCCCCGTGTGAAGATGCTTACAACATCTACCGAGCGGCTGGAAACGATCTGGGAGCAGCCGATGCGCTCCGCTTAATGGGCGACCGGCAGGGCGCCGAAGGCCACCTCCAGGAGGCGCAGGCGGACTATCAACGGGCGCTCAAGATGCTGACGGGAACGGGTGAGCACTTGAAGACCGCAACCATCCTCAACAATATGGCAATCGGGTTTGCGAATGGCGGAAATCTCGAACGGGGCGAGCAGTTGTATCGCCAGGCCAAATTGAATTTTGAACTAGGCGGAGACAAGGTAAACGCCGGGCTCGCGCTCGCAAACATTGCCGACATCTCCTACTTTCAGGGCAATTTACCAGCCGCGGCGAAGGGATATGAGCAAGCCTACGAGATCATGGCATCTGTCGACAACGCCGATGTCCGGTATCCGCTGAACCGGTTGGCCGACACAAATCTGGTGCAGGGGAATGTCAAAGAGGCGCACCATTTTGCGGCCCAATCTGTGGATATTAGTAGAACGAGACACGCTGACAGCGATGAGGCCATGAGCGAATTAGGAGACGTGCTTGCGGCGGAGGGAGACTTGCCAGGCGCAAGGCAACAATACCAGGCGGCACTCGACATCCGGCAAGCCAGGGGCAAAGCGGGCATGGCGGCCGACAGCCGGCTTTCGCTCGCCGACGTTGCGCTGGAAGAAAACCATCCTGATCAGGCCGAAACCTTGGTGCGTACGGCGATTGCCGAGTATGAAAAAGAGCAAAGCAATCCCGCCGCAGCCAGCGCGTACACGGAACTCAGTCGCGCTCTGTTGCAACAAGGGAAATTGGAGGACGCTCGCCAGGCGATTCAGCACGCGACCGAACTCAGCCATGGCACCCACGACCCGACATTGAAGCTGCCCCTTGCCATCCAGTACTCTCGAGTAAGAATGGCGGAGGTGGGTGAGAATTCGCAGGGACGCGTTCCCCTCAGGGCTGCAATACAACAATTGCGTTCCGTGATTGCCTTGGCAAAGAAGCTGCACTATTACGAGATCGAATGCGAAGCGCGACTGGCGTTGGCGGAGGCGGAGTGGAAAACTGATGCCGCAGCTAGTCGTTCCCAGATGGAAGTCCTCCAGAAGGAAACCCACGAACACGGCTTGGAACTGCTATCTCACAAAGCCCACCTGCTGGCAGCTCGCCAGCCTTCATTGTCGTCCCACTAAAGCATACCGAACGGGGATGATCGAAAGAATTTGGAACCTGCAGTCTATTATGCAGACGCCGGACGCCACCGCAATCAAGGGACTGCGAAGGCGGGCAACTTTGCTCACGTAGGGGTGCCAGCTTTCAAAAGGTTGGTGAGGGACTGAATACCGTGAGATTCAAGCTGATGCATCTGCTTTTGCCAGAGGCGGGCCGTGACAAATGCATCGGAGAGCGCGTGATGGGCGTCGCCGAACTCGAGGTTGTAGACCTTCGCCAGCGAGGCCAGGTCCAATTGTTCCAGGCGATGAAACAGATCTTCCGAGTAGCGCTCCTTCCGTAAAAGCCAGCGATGAACCTGGGCTGTATCCACCACCGGGTTATCGAGCGAGAGTTCGGCGGCTCGCAGTTCTTTGCGCAGTATGTCCAGATCAAGCTTGATGAAGTGTCCGACCAGAACCGCCCCTCCGATGTAATCCTTCAGTTCCGCCAGAACCTCGAGCGGTGGTTCTCCCTGTTCGATGTCGCTGGGGCGAAGCTTGTGCACGATCACCGCACCTGCCGGAATCTCCACGCCCGGGTTCAGCACCCGGTAAAACTGCTCGCCCATCAGTATGCTCGTGCCCTTCATCTTGACCGCCCCCACGGAAAGCAGCCGGTTGGAACGAGAGTTCAGCGAGGTAAATTCCGTGTCGAGAACCACGTAGCGGAGCGAATGGATGGGAGTGTCAGGCGGGTATAGGCCCGTCGCAGGAGGGGTTCCCCAGAGTTTGAGCCAGTTCGGCATTTTCAGGAGGTCCCCAATTGTGCCCACACCGCACTGCGAAACCGGTCTGTGATCGCCGCCTGCGCTCGTGAGATCGTGCGGAAAGCTTCTTTCAGAAGACTTCTCTGGAGTTGCGTCAGGCTGGCGGGATTTACATAGTTGCTCAGAGGTTGGGCCGTCTGCGATTGCTGCAGCTGATGTTCCAGGCGGAGAAGAGTGAGCAGTTCGAACGCCTCCAGCAGATCACGGCGCAGAACCTCGTCGAGCCAGGCAAGCGAGGCTGGCGCTGCCAGCCGGTCAATGGTATTGGTGGCCTCGATACCTGCGTCGAGAGCCATCAGGCGCGCAGCATTCACGATAGGGCAGGTGCCGAATGTCTTGATGTCGAGTTCCTGCTTGTGCAGGCCCGACTGCTCGACCACGAACGTTCGGAAGAATCCGGTCGGCGGCCTGCGATCGATGGAAATCTTGGCGAACACCGACTTAAAGAAAGAGGCATTCTCCAGGGTCTCACGAATGTACACCGCGAGAGCTTCGAACAGCGCAGCGTCGCCGCCGACCGGGCGCATATCGAAAAGAATAAGGGCATCTTCCACGGAATGCAGATCAGCCTCGGTAATCCAGGTTCGAAAGGTGTTCTTCCATGAGGAAAGAGATTGTCGCCAGCGCGGGTTGCTGGCCATGTAGTCGCCCGGGCAGGGCGGATAGCCGCATGTGGCAAGCGCATTCCGGACGTAGAGTGCAAAGTGCGTGAAGTAGTCCTGCGCGGATCCGGCGTTGCCCTCGTCCGGATCGGCATAGATCAGCGCGTTATCCTGGTCGGTCGTGAAGGTCTGCTCCCGGCGTCCTTCGCTGCCCAGTACTACCCAGCAATAAGGCAACGGGGGAGGACCCAATTCTGCCTCCGCAAATTCCAGGATCTTTGTCATCAGGCCGTCATTGATCTCGGAAACAACCCGTGTAATGTGGCTCATCCGCGCGCCCTCCCGCAGCAGCAGCGGGAGCAGTTCCATGATCTTCTTTTGCGCATCTGCAAGGCCTTCAACAGACTTCTGTTCCTTGAGATGCCGCGCGACAGTGAGCGGCGACTTGCCCTGCAGCAACATCAGGTCGTGGCTGGAGAGCACTGCCTTCGGCGATCCCTCATCGGTGATGAGTACGTGCTGAATGTCTTTGGAAATCATGGCCAGCAGGGCCTGAAACAAGCGCGCTGTGCTCTCTACCGAAACCACGGGAGTACTCATGATGCTCGTAACAGGAAGATCGAGAGATAATCCGCAAGCCAGGACGCGGCGCGTGAAATCGCGATCTGTGACGATGCCGACCGCGCGGCCGCTTGGATCAACCACCGCCAGACAGGTGGCGCGCGCGTTTGAAACCAGCCGGGCAGCTTTCCCGATGGACGTCTCGCCCCTGCAGACCACGACCGGAGCGCTAACGACATCTTTGACAGCCAGCGAGTACAGCAGGCGCTCAGTGTTGCCCATCAGATTGGTCTGGTCTTTCAGTTCTTTCAGACTGCGGTCCAGATACCTGGTGATGGAAACGCGAACCAAGTACTCGGAAAACTCGGGATAGCGGGAGGCGATTTCCTGAACCACCGTGCCGGGGATGCTGTAGCAGAGCGCATCTTCAACCGCAATTACATCAAATCGGGCGATATCCCGGCCCATGAGGGAAAGCAATCCAAAGATTTCGCCCTCGCTGCGAAGATCAAAAACGAGTTGCTTCCCTACCTTGGTACGCAGCGTGAGTTGCACCGCACCCTTGTGGACGATGTACAACACTTCCGACGCAGGATGGCCCGCACTGATGATTGTGTCGTCTTTCGGGAAGTATTCCAGCGTCATCGTGGGTACCAACCGGGAGAGTTCGCTCACAGGCAGAAACTGGAAAGGAGGGACAGTTTTCAAGAAGCCGATGACAGTCTCACTAACAACGGAAGTGGACGCGGAACGATCCGACAAGGCTGCACCCAAATCGAGTCTAGCAAAGGCTAGCCAGGGGGAGAATGTGATAGTGCTCACTGATTGAAAAGAATTACCGTGGTTTGGCAGTAAGGCAGGTTGAACACGTTATCTTCTGTTAAAGCTCATCTCTCGCCGTTCTTAGAATCACGGGCAGTTCGTTGGCAAGAGCGGGACAAAGTTCTGTGCCCACGCCTTGCAGCGGATCGATAGATTGATTCTGATCCTTCTGCGGCGGCTGACGCGATCCGGCCAGACTAGGTCCTGACTTTAAGCGCCTCTTCTTTGGTACGGAGGTGCGCCAGAGAACTCGGCGGCCTCCCCTTCTGAGGGGGATGGCGTTTGCACTGAACAAAAATGATCGGTGAATTCCGAGGGGCTTGCCCTACACATTCACCGTCGTTCTGATGTCAGCGTGCCGCGTGAGCCGTTGTTGTACGCCGACGGGCATAGCCTTGTCGCTGTAGGGCGTTGATGCTTCGATCGACGAGCACCAGTTGCACATCGCTTATGTAGCCTTCGCGGAATGCCCCCTCGCAGTACGCCAGGTAGTAGTCCCACATGCGCACGAAGCGCTCGTCGAATCCGAGGTGGCGCACTTCGGGGAGGCGGTCGAGAAATCGGCGGCGCCATTCGTGCAGGGTCAAAGCGTAGTGCGTCCCGATGTCTTCACTGTGAAAGAGCTGCATGCGGGTGCTTCGAGCCAGCGATCGTTGAATCTCGATGACTGAAGCCAACTCGGCTCCGGGAAAGATGTGCTTCTTGATCCAGTCGCTTTGCTTGCGGTATTGCTGAAACTTTTCTTCCAGGATGGTGATGGTCTGCAACAGCATGCTGCCGTCCGGTTTGAGCAGGCGATCACAGGCGGCGAAGTAGTCGTCGTAGTGCTCGTAACCCACGGCTTCGAACATTTCAATGCTCACGATCTTGTCAAACTGTCCGCGCAGGCTGCGGTAGTCTTCGAACAGCAACTGGATGCGCTCCCCTGCCCTGCTCCCAGAGAAAACTTCACGCGCGTAGTCGTGCTGTTGCTGGCTGATGGTCGTGGTGGTCACGCGGCACCCGTAGGTTTCGGCGGCGTAGGCCGCGAAGCCACCCCAGCCGGTGCCGATTTCGAGCACGTGGTCCTGTGGCCCCAGTTGGAGTTTGCGGCAGATGCGGTCGAACTTGCTCATCTGCGCCTGCTCCAGAGTATCTTGTGCGCTCTCGTAATAGGCGCAGGAGTAAGCCAGGCTGCGGTCGAGGAACAGGCGATAAAAATCGTTGCCCAGGTCGTAGTGATACGCGATATTGCGCCGGCTGCCGGTCTGAGTGTTGCGGCGGCCGCGATGCTGAATAAAGTCGGCGAGCCTGCGGAAAAACGTCAACAAGCGATTGCTGCCGTCCACTTGTTCCAGGTTTCGCACCGCCAGCCGCACCACGGCAACCAGATCAGGAGTAGACCAGTCGCCGTCCATGTACGCTTCGCCAATGCCGACATCTCCCGCTAACAGCGCGCGCAGGAAAAACCGCTCATCATGGACGGCTATGACAGCGTGCAGCGGGTCTTCTTCCCGCCCAGCGGCAGACCGCCCGAAGGAATAGGTGTTCTCTGGGCAGACAATCTCCAGGCTGCCCAACTGAAGCCCCGCCAGACTTCTCAGGAATATCTTCTTCGCGATCTTGGTTATTCCGCTCGCCATGATGCCCCCAAGCGCTCGACGGTTGCTCGCTGGAAGTGGCCTGCGCCAGGATGCGGGACCACTGGAACCCGCTTCAGCAGTAACCGCAGAGCTTGCCAATGGATGGCCACGATTACCTTCGCAGTCATCCAGGGAAATCGCATCAGGGCCCGGTGGAGTTCTGCTCGCGTCCACTCGCGCCGCTCCAGTTTCAGGGTGGAATCGAAAATCTCCCGCCCGTCCTCATAACTGACGCTCTGGCTGATTAGCCGCTCGCCCGGCGGCGTGAACGTCCAATCGTATTGATGACCCAGCTTCAGGAAGGGCGACACATGAAATGCTTTCGAGAATCGGTACCGTTTGTTGTCGCCCACCGAGTGTTCGACACTGGGTGTAAGCCAGTAGTTAGCGGTCTCGCCGAAAGTATTATTGACCTCGGCCATGATCATGCGCAATCTGTCTTCGCGGTCGTAACAGTAAAAAAAGGAAACGGGATTGAAGTTGTATCCCAGATAGCGAAGGTGGGTAAGCAGGAAGATTCGCCCCTCCGGAATGACAATGCTCTGCTTCAGTGCATCCATCGCAACCCGCTCGCGCAGCGGTTTCGATGGATTGCCGAAGTGATCGCTCTCCTGATAGGAAACCCAGTTCCACCGGTTGTATCCTGCCAGCGGGGACACTTTCATCAATTCCGGCAGGCGGTCGATGTCGAGGAAGACCATGAATAGCGAGTAGGTAAACTCGTGGCGGGCAGGACTGAACCTGCGATGACGCAACGTTCCGGAATAAATTCCCGATTCCATCAGGCCGCCAACTTTCTCGGTGTATCCCAGGTCACGCCCAGTTTCCCGGCCACGCGAATCGCCGAATTCAATCCGTCTTCATGGAAGCCGTAGAACCAGTATGCGCCGCAGAAGTGCGTACGGTTGCGGCCGCTGATCTCCGGCCAGCGCGCCTGGGCACGCACGGCCTCCAACGTATAAAGAGGATGGAAGTACGTCATTTCACGCAGAACGCGACGTTCGTCAATCGACTGAGTATCGTTCAGCGTGACGCAATAGTCTTCGCGCGTGGGTAGGCTCTGCAGACGGTTCATGTGGTAGGTCAGCGTGGCGGCTCGCCGTCGGGTTCCCAGGTGATAGTTCCATGACGCGCGAGCTCCCAGTCGCCGGGGCAGCAGACTCGAGTCGGTGTGCAGCACGGTCTCATTGCGACTGGTGCGGAAGCCGCCAAGAACCTGCCGCTCCAGCGGAGTTGGATCCATCAATAGTTCTAGCGTTTGCGGCGCGTGACAGGCAAAGACGACTTCATCGAAAGATTGCGGCGGACGGTCTTCAAAATTGATTTCCACTCCGGCCGTCGTCCGTCGGACGCCTTCAATTTTCGCTCCCAAGCGAATTCGTTCGCGGTAAGGCGCAGTCAGCGGCGGGACATATACGCTGCTGCCGCCTTGCAGCGCGTACCACTGAGGCGCTGTGGTGAGACCGAGGAGTCCGTGATTCTCCAGAAAGCGAATTAAGGTGAAGGCCGGGAAGTTTTCGATTTCTTCCGGCGATGTGGACCATACCGCTGCGGCCATGGGGTGCAGATAGTAACGCGTGAAGTCGCCCGCGAACTCGTGGGCGCGCAGGTAATCCCCCAAAGTGATCTCCGCTCTCGCCGGATCCTGCAGAAGCTTGCGGGCTTCCCGGTTGAAGCGCATGATCTCCGCCAGAAATCGATAGTGTCCCAGGCGGAACAAATTGCTCCGGCCCGCAAAAAATCCGCTCAGGCCGCGGCTGCTGTATTCAAACCCAGTCTGCCGACAGGAAACACCAAACGACATGTCACTGGCTTGCCGGACGATGCCCATCTTTTGGAACAAGCGAACCAGGTTCGGGTAGGTGCGGTCGTTGTGTACGATGAACCCTGTGTCGATCGGCAGGACGCCGCGACTGGTTTCGATCTGGTGCGTATGAGTATGGCCTCCGACGCGACCTTCTTTTTCGAACAGCCATACTTCGTGTTTCTGGCTGAGCAGGTACGCCGCCCCCATTCCCGAGATGCCTGCTCCGATCACCGCGATCCGGCTCATCCTGCCTCACTTTCTGACAACGGCAGCCGAATCCCCCGCAGATCCCGGGCCACTCCCATCCAGTTCAGCATCTTAAGTGCGTAATAAGTAATGTCCACTTCCCACCAGCGAATTCCCTGCCGGCATGCGTACATGAATTTGTGGTGGTTGTTGTGCCAGCCTTCGCCCAAAGTAATGATGGCCAGGACAAAGTTATTGCGGCTGTCGTCTGCCGTGTCAAAGCGTCGCGATCCCCACAGATGGGCCACCGAATTAATGGTGAACGTCCCGTGAAACAGTAAGACGGTGGAGACTACGAATCCCCAAACAAAAGCTCCCGGCCCGCCGCCGAGCAGTAGCAACGCCGCTAACGCGACGGGCGGGACCGGGTAGTGTTTGTCCAGCCAACGCAGTTCCGGATATTTGCCGAAGTCACGAATCAGCGCGGCGTCGTACTGGTCGTATTCATTCGACAACACCCACCCGACATGCGCCCACCAGAATCCACGCTTCAGCGGAGAGTGAACATCAGGATCCTGATCCGCATGCCGGTGATGCACGCGATGATGGGCGGCCCACCACAAGACTCCTTTCTGTCCGGAAGTCTCCGCCAGAAAGGCCATCAGAAACTGCCAGCCGCGTCCAAGTTTGTAGCTGCGGTGGCTGAAATAGCGGTGATATCCGGCGGTAATGCCGAACATGCGCACGACATACATCGCTAGCATGAGCCCCACCCATGACCACCGGAAAGGGATAAAGAGCACGGCGATGCAGCCCACATGCAACAGCACAAAAGGAATGACCGTCCCGAAACTGTAGTGGCGCAGTTGCTTGATCACAAGAATTCCTGGATTTTCCTCTGACTGCTGACTTGGGTTCAGAACCTCTCAGAAGTCAGTACGCGCTCAGGCAGCGTGCCGGATTGCTTCTCGAACTGTTGTATCAACTGGAGGCTATAGTTGTCAATGCGTTGTCCATGACAATTAGTGGACACATTAAACTCGAACTGATAAGATTCGATGAGATGCCGATGTCCTATCCGATCAGCGCGGTGGCCAAACTCACAGGAATTCCCCTGGACACGTTGCGCGCCTGGGAACGGCGATACAGCACGGTCATTCCTAAACGGACCGCCCGGGGGCGCGTCTATTCTGAAGTACAAATCCAAAGGTTGCTTTTGCTGCGGCGGGCGGTTGAGCAGGGACACGCCATCGGACAAGTAGCCGCACTGGGTGATCGGCAACTGCGTTTACTACTGGAGAAAAGCTCTTCCATCGCGGCCGGAGAATTCGCTGCGAAGCCAGACGACTCGAACCAGATTCTGAAGCCGGTTCTACACGCCCTTGATCGCTTTGACTATGCGGGGACCGACCGTGAAATTAACCGCTTGGCGACGGCGTTGGGGAGTCCGCGGAACTTCGTTCATCAAGCCGCACTGCCTCTCATGCGGACGATCGGCGAGCGTTGGCACGAGGGCAAGTGCAGCATCGCCCAGGAACACATGCTGACGAACCTGCTCACGGGCGTGTTGGCCTCACTGGTGCGAACTTATTCGCCGTCCAATCCTCCGAGTCGAGTCTTGCTGGCTACTCCGAGAAATGAGCGCCACGCTTTCCCCACTCTGGCCGCCGCCATGCTCGCTGCAGCCGGAGGTATGGGAGCCATTTATCTGGGAACAGATCTGCCGGCGGCAGACATTGTGCTGGCCGCGCGCAAGAGTGAAGCCGATGTTGTTTTGCTCAGCCTTTCGTCCGTGCCCAATGCCGAAGTGCTGGACGATCTCAATACCATCGCCCACAAGGTGCCGCGGGCTACGGCTCTCTGGCTCGGCGGCGCTCCGGAGTTGCATCTGGACCAGGCGACCGCGGGGTCGCGCTGGATGGTGCTGCATGATTTCTCCACGCTGGAGCGCCAACTGGCTGCCCGCGGAGCAAGGTTTTAGCCGGGCGCTGCAGGCAATCTGTTTCTCTGCGTGGACCCGTATTTTAGTAAGGATTCGTCGACTCAATTTCGGCAGCGCCTTCTTTGCGCTCCAAGTTGAGGATAGCCAATCATGAAACTTGAGTTCTTCCATCGTCGTGTTGTGGCGCCCATCGTCGTCCTTCTTACTCAAGGGATTACGCCGGAGAAGATTGCCTTAAGCCTGGCTTTCGGGATTGTGCTGGGCATCTTTCCGGTGCTCGGTTCAACTACTGTTTTGTGTGCGGCCGCTGCTTTGATTTTCGAGCTGAACCTGCCTGCCATCCAATTGGTGAACTGGCTCATTTATCCTCTGCAGTTGGTCTTTTTCGTGCCGTTCATCCGAATGGGGGAAAGGCTGTTTCGCGCCGCACCTCTGCAGGTTTCTCTCACGCAGATTTTGACCATGATCCACGCCGACCTGTTGCATGCGGTATCGCGGCTGTGGCTAGCGGAAGTACACGCCATTGTCGCCTGGCTGCTGACGGGTCTGCCCGCGTTTCTTATCCTTTATATGCTCCTGTCCGGAGCTCTTCGCCAGGTCGCGGCCTCACACAGAATGCGCGAGGGTATGAAAGCCAAGTCCTGAGGAACAGGTTCGCATGACACGAATAACACGAATCACGAGCGTCATGCGCGCGTTGCACCCAGGCCTTTGTCGCTACAGGAGCAAACCGGAAATGGATACGAAGTTTAACGCGCTGCATCAATCGGAATGGGTGACACTATGTTTCTGAAGCTTTATTGCATTGCCCTGCCGATTTTCTTCGCCGCGGATATGATCTGGCTCGGCGTACTAGCAAAGAACTTCTACACCAAACAGATCGGATCTTTGATGACGCCCAATGTCAATTGGGCGGCGGCCATTCTCTTTTACCTTCTCTTTCTAGCTGGCCTGGTGATTTTCGTTATCGTTCCGGCGGTTGAAAAGGGTTCCTGGGAGCGCGCCCTCCTGTTCGGGGTATTGTTTGGCCTCGTTACCTATGCGACCTACGATCTCACCAATCTCGCCACGCTCAAGGATTGGCCGCTGGCGCTGACAATCGTGGATTTGACATGGGGCATGGCACTGGCAGGCTCCGTATCCGTCGGAACCTACCTGATCGGGTCGAAGATCGGTCGATGAACTACTACCCGACATTGGTCGTCGTGCTGTGGGCATACATGACCCTATGGTTCCTGATCTCGTTGATCAAGAAAAGGAACGATGTCGCTGACGTGGCGTGGGGGTTGGGCTTTGTCCTTCTAGCGTGGACATCTTTCTTTCTATCTGGCAGCTCGGGAGCGCGCGGCATACTGGCGGGCATCTTGGTAAGCATCTGGGGCCTACGTCTGGCTTGGCACATTCATGCACGCCATCGAGGCAAGCCGGAAGATTTCCGCTATATGGCTTGGAGACGGGAATGGGGAAAGTGGTTCTATGCTCGCTCGTATGCGCAGGTGTACCTCCTGCAGGGCGCGCTTCTCTTTATCGTTGCGTTGCCGGTAGTCACGATTAATCGAAACACTGGGGGCACGTTCGGTCTTTTCGATGGCATCGGCGCTTGTGTGTGGCTGTTTGGATTCCTTTTCGAATCGGTGGGGGATGCGGAGCTCGCGCGGTTCGCAAAGGATCCGCTGAATCGGGGCAAGATACTGCAAAGCGGGCTGTGGCGCTACACCCGGCATCCCAACTATTTTGGCGAGGTCGTGCAATGGTGGGGTATTTGGTTGATGGCGGTCGCTGTTCCGGGCGGCTGGTTTAGCATTGTCGGGCCGCTGACCATCACTTTCCTCATCCTCAAGGTCTCCGGGATTCCAATGCTGGAAAAGAAGATGGCCGAGAATCCTGATTTCGCGGAGTACAAGAGCAAAACAACCGTGTTCCTTCCAAGGTTTCCAAAGAGATAATCCGCAAGCGTGTTCATTGGCCGAAATCCACCACTGCCTGGCCGAAATCAACCAGTGTAAGTCCATCAAAAGAACGGAACTCTTCCCCATTCTCCGGGTTCAGTCTAGTAACAGGAATTCTGGGAGACATTATGACAACCAAATTATCGAAAACGCTTTTTGCCGCGGTGTTGACGAGCGCAATGGCGCTCGGGACTGGAACTTCCCTGGAGGCACAGGACCAGTCGATGGACAAACCCTCAGCGGCTGGGAGCGCTCAGGTGGATCAAGGAGCTCCGCAAGATCAGGGCGCGCCTCAGGATGTCGCACCTCCATCGCCGCAAGATCAAAGTGGATATCAAGACCAGGCGCCTCCGCCTTCAACGGCGCCGGATCAACGACAGTACGCGACCTTGGCTCCGGAGCAGTTGAACAAGCTGGTAGCTCCGATCGCGTTGTATCCCGATGCGCTCGTGGCGCAGATACTGGCCGCGTCAGCGTATCCAACGCAGATTGTAGAGGCGAACCGGATGGCACAGGAGAACCCAGGGCTGAAGGGACGGGACCTTGCTGAGGAAGTCGACCGTCAGGATTGGGACCCGAGCGTGAAGTCTCTGGTGGAGTTTCCCTCCGTGCTGGCGAACCTGGACAAGAATTTGTCGTGGACCTCTGAGCTGGGCGAAGCCTATCGGAACCAGCCGGATGACGTGATGCAGGCGATCCAGTACATGCGTCACAAGGCCTACGACGCGGGCAATCTGCGGAGTACGCCGCAAGAGCGCGTGTACGAGCAGGGGCCAAATGTTGACATCCAGCCAGCAGATCCGGATGTGGTGTATGTGCCCACGTACAATCCGGCGTATGTGTATGGATATCCCGTAGGCCTGTGGCCTGGATTCTATCCGTGGTGGGGATTTGGTGGCCCGGCCATTTCGTTCGGCTTTGGCTTCCCGCTCGCGCCCTTCTTCGGCTTCGGTTGGGGATGGCATGGATGGGGCATCGGCTGGGGATTCCACGGCGGAGTCTTCTTCGGTGGCCACCCTTGGGCATACCGCGGTGGAGCATTTTATAACCATGCCGCGTTTGTGCACGGAAATTATCGAGGATTCTCATCCGCGCGTGGTGGATTCGGAGCGCGCGGGTTTGCGGGTCGTGATGGGCGCGGGTTTGGCTCTGCCGATGGTCACGGATATGCGGGCGTATCTCGAGGCTACGCGGGGACGTCCCGCGGCTTCGCCGGCACCAACCGCGGGGCAGGCTTTAACCGGGGCGCGGAAGGTAACCGGGCCTACGCAGGCAACCGGGGATTCTCCGGCGGCAACCGAGGTTTCGGACGCCAATCGAGCGCTCCGCGCGCGGGTGGTTTCAGCGGCGGCCGCGGTCAGTCGCGCGGATCGTCTTCGCATGGAGGCTTCGGCGGTTCGCACGGCGGCGGACACGGTGGCGGCCATGCCAGCGGCGGACACAGCAGCGGCGGGCACAGCAGCGGTGGAGGTCACAGTGGCGGCGGACACGGCGGCCGGCGCTAAGTGTCCCTATAGTGGCCGCCTTTAGTTGTCAGCGTTCCAGCCCAAATCGAAAGCCCCGCTCTCACGAGCGGGGCTTTCTTGCTGGATCAATCTGATTGGCTGTCGCGTCTAGTGTTCTGACATTACTAGCCGTTTGCACGCGCTACGCGGCGAATACCTATCGAAAACCAAATTCACGACCTGCAGACAAATTGATTCATCACCCTCAACCTGCTCCACCCTTTTGTATTAACAAGTCAGGTGCGGCTGTACCACTGTTAGTTGACGGACGGCGTGGCGAAAGACTAATAAAGAAAATACTCACGCGGTTCAGGTTTGCGCGCGCGCGGGGCGCTCACCACACGGTTGACCTATGGATTTCGGAGAGTCGTTCCCCAAGAGCCTTGCCCGCACTGGTTTCGCCCGCATTGTCTCCCGTGGATATTCTTCGAGCGTTGTTCCTCACTTGCGCCAGCGGAGTCTTAGGCGCTGGTCCCTGTATGCGATCCTTGCCTTACTTTTTTCTACGGCGAGCGGTCGTGCCCACGGCCAGACTGTACCTACCATAACTTCGATTAGTCCTTCCACGGTCGGCGTGGGAGGCCCAAGCTTCACATTAACGGTGACAGGCAGCGGGTATGTGAACGGCAGTTCGACGGTGCAAGTCAACGGCAGCAACCGGCCAACCGTCTTCAAGAGTTCTCTGCAACTTACGGCAACAATCTCTGCCACCGACGTGGTTTCAGCCGCGACGTTGCAAATCACTGTATTCAATTTTTTCGCGACGGGCGGAGGTGCGACTTCCAACAGCGTGCCGCTCACGGTGACAGCTTTGCCGCCACCGAGCCTTACCAGTTCAGCGCCCGAAATCGCGGCGCAGGCGGCCAGCCGGATGCAAATGACGCTGGTGGGAGCGAACTTCAGGCCGGGCGCCACGGTGATCATTTCGCCGTCGCTGGCGGCCGTGACCGATTCCGACGGCCATACGCGCGCCACCGATGTCAACGTCGTGAGCGTTGTCCGGGTGAACAGCAATCTCATCACCGCCATCGTAAGCCTCAGCCCCAGGGCGACGCTTGGCCTGCGGGCCGTGGATGTTCTGAACATCGACGGTACGACCACCGCGGGCGGGATCACCGGCGCCGGGGGAACTTCCCAGCCGATTCAGGTGGAGGCGTCGAACTCGCTGGCCGCGCCGCTTTCAGTGCTGAACATCGCCGTGACTCGGCCGCGCGACGGCACGGTGGTGGCGCAGGGGCAGGAACTGAATGCGGCGGCAATTCTGGCCGGAACCGGCACCGGTACCGTGATCGGCCAATGGGTATGGGATGGAAATGTTGTAGAGCAATTCTCGGCGTCTATCGTGGGTGGACAGAGCACCACGGTCCAAACCCGGCAATCGCTACCCACCTGGTTTCTGGGAGAGCACACCTTGCAGTTGCGGATGCTGCAGCCCAATCAGATCGCCACTCGTCCGATTGTGGTTGCGGTCACTCCCGAAGGCTGGCAGCTGGAGCAGCTAGTTCTGCCCGGCTACGGCGAAGCGTATACAGCGGATACTCCGCCTAGCTTCTTGTGGGCGCCAATTCCGGGGGCCGCGAAATATCAGATTGCTTTTTCACAAGAGCCGTATCTCTCGAAAATTCAGAACTGGTTTGACGTGGTGGACAATCGTTGGGGCATTCCGCCGCAGGTTTGGAAAAATCTTCCGGAAGGACAACTCTACTGGACGGTGCGCGCCATCGAGGGAACCGGAGCGCCGAGCAAGCCCTTGCCGCTGCGCAGCATTTACCACGCGGCGGCGGGTGCACTGAACCCGTCCCACCCCGCACCCGGCAGGACTGCGGCCGGCAACACACTGCTGGAATGGCAGCCGGCGTTGCCCTTCGGCTATTATTTCGTGACCATCAGCGCCGACTCGGCCGCGACCCAGGTCATCCGCCAGTATTTGACTTCAAATCCGCGCGTGGACTTGCGAGCTGCGGACCACCAACTGACACCCGGAACTACCTATTACTGGCAAGTGGTAGCGCTGCTGCCCAATGGAAACCCGCTGCTTTCGGGTGCGCCACAAAGTTTTGTGGCGCAAAATACGCCCAAGGCCGGTTTGGCAGACAATCCCCATCTGGTCCGATTGGCTTCTCTGGGAACGCCCGCGACTTTGCCTGCGCCCGCTCCGGATTTGGCTGCGCAAATTGCCGGAAGGACTCCTGCTCCCAACTCCACGACCAGCGACCAGCAACCGGCGATTTCGGCCAGCTTCGCATCCGCCGTCAACCCGGCCGACATTAGTCTGATGGTGGACGATGTGGACATCACGTCACTGGCCCAAGCCACCGAAATGGCGATTTCGTTCAAGCCGCCGTTGGCGCTGGCGGGCGGTGATCACAACGTGAATCTCACTGTGGGAAGCGAAGCCTTGACGTGGAAGTTCACTGAGGCTGCGCCTGCCGGGGCAACGCCCGGGGCAGGGCAGGCTCCAACTCTGCCATCGGTTCTGCCGGGCACCGACGCCGAGGCTCCTCCTGCTTCAGCGGCGGGGGGTGCGGGTAACTTGCCGACGCGCGCCTCCATGGCGACCGCGGCTCATGCGGGGAAGCCTGGACAAGCCGCCGCGAAAAACCGTCCTTCCGAGCAGGGGCAGATCAGTTCCACTACAGAATGGTCTTCGGGCGAGAACCCGCCGGACACGAACGTGTTTTCCGTATCGCAGCGCTTCACGTATCAAAGCGGACGCTGGCACTTTGAACAAAATGGCAGCGGACTGCTCAGGACCACGTTCTTTCCCGAAGCGCAGCGAACCAGCCGCGGATTAATCAACGATTACATCTTCCAAGTGGGATACAAAGGCGACAACTGGGGCGCCAACCTGCGTTTTGGAATTGTCTCGCCCGTGCTCTACACCGACGCGCAGTTCGTGACCGCGGCCACTCCGCGGCAAGGCGTCGAAGCAACCTTAACCACGCAAGCCGGCACTCTCGCCTACTACGCCAATACCAATGACGAAGCGCTGGGCGGCGGTGCGGGAATCAATTTTCATCAACAGATTATGGGCGCGAGTTGGCAGGCTCCCTTGCCCAAGTGGGCGGTGTTCCGCGCGATGTGGCTGAGCGCGAAAGATATCGGCGCGCCTACTGAGGTTTCCTATGATTCCATGGGCAATCCGATCATCACGCAGAATCCGGTGGCTTCCGTCTCCAAGGGAAACGTCTATGGCGCGCTGCTCAATATCCATCTCACGCCGAAATGGCTGTGGTCGTCCGAGTATGCCTACAGCCGTGAAAATCCGGACGCGGGGAATCCCACGTCAAGCAATGAATCTGGCCGCGCCTGGCGAACCGGAATCTCCGGGCAAGCCGGCAAAACGAATCTCAACGCGTCGTACCGGGATGTGGGGCCGAATTTCGGCAATCCCGCGAATCCCAGCCTGACTCAGTCCAGCCAACCCGATCTGCGCGGCGTGGATTCCGCGGTGACCGAGACCACCAAGGCCGGCACCTTCGGGCTGAACTATACCTTCCTCGAAAACAACGTGCACCCCACCACGGCTGCCGAACTGATGATGAATAGCTTCAACGAAACCTGGAGCAAGCCGCTCGACATTAAAACCAACCTGGTGGTCGGCGCGCGGCAATCGCTCACTCAGACTGGAACCGTTCCGGCTTCGCTGCAAGGCCAGCCGCCGGCACAAACCGGGGCGGCGGATCAACGCGATGTCTCCGGCAATGCGTCAGTCAGCCGGCAGGTCGGAACCACCACTCTGTCCGCCGGGGCCGCGCGCGACTGGAGCCGGGACAATCTCACGCCCGCCAACGACACGATCACTTCATCGTTGAACTTTGGAACGAATCTGACGAGCAAGGGAATTTTTCAGCTCAACTCGCAACTCAGCGTGAACTGGGTGGCAGCCGATGGCCTCACGGTTGGAACCAACCGTAACATCACCCTCTATGTGCAGCCTGCGCTAGTGTGGAAGAAGCCGGCTCTGCAGATCGCTCCGCTGATTACGTTTACCAAGGGGCGGACCCTGCTTGCCGATGGCATGCTCACCAGCGACACGCTGACCGGACAATACGGCGGAAGAATTACCTGGACGATGCCCGGCGTTATGAAGTTCAGCACGTTCTCAGCGCAGGGCAGTTACAACCAGAACAAGAATACGATTATGGGCATTAACCAGCCCTCTACACAGTTGCTGGTGCTGTGGACGGCGACGTGGGGTCACAAACATACTTTCTGAATCGAGGCGGCGGACTCCGGCGATGACTCCCACGAAATTGCGCTCGCGCCTGTTCCAGGTTGTGCTGATGATCCTGGGTCTGTGTGCGCTTGTGCTTTCTCAGGCCAAGCCTTTGGGACCGCCCACGCTCTCCGGCTTCAGCCCGACTCAGGGTGCGGCCGGTTCGACAGTCACAATCCAATTCACCGGAACGAATTTTGTGGCGCGGGGCGCGCGGCTGCTCCTGACGCCCAATCAGGGATTGACCATCGGCAATGCGCTGGTCGCCTCCAGCGGACAAATCTCCGTGATGGTTCAGATTGACGCCGGCGCGCAACCGGGCAATCGGCAGGTCCTGCTGATGGATGCCGATCACAGCCTGATCTCGCCCACTCCTTTTACGATCACTGCAGGCCAGCAGCAACCTTGTGCGCCAGGTGGATTGGCGGCGGGAGGGTGTGGGCCGACACTTCGCGGATTTACTCCGTTGCAGGGAACCCAGGGCAGCACAGTCACGCTGACTTTCACAGGGACGAATTTTGCGGCGCCCGCCTCGTTGCAATTTAATCCCAGCGCCGGCCTGACTGTGCAATCGGCCACCGTCACGAATTCGAATCAGGTTCAGGCTCAGGTCAGCATCGCGCCCAACGCGGCTCTAGGATCGCGTGGAGTGGTACTCACGACGGGGAAGACGAAGCAGCCGGCTGCGAATACTTTCACCGTGGTTTCGAGCACTAAGGTGGAACTGTCTCCCATGCAGATTCTGCGCGTGGTGCCCAATCAGATTGCAGCTGGAAGTCAGAACGTGGATCTCACGCTGCAGGGAACCAACTTCGTTCCGGGCATCCAGGTCGCGTTCACGGTTGGAGCAGGAGTGCCCGCCGCAGTGTTCGCGGCTGGTCCCGCCCGTTACATCAACAGCACCGAGATTCATGTGACGGTGAGCGCGCTGCCCTCGGCGCTTCCCGGCGGCCGCGACGTCAATCTGCAAGCTCCCAACCAGCAAACGATGGTGGGTGAAGGGATGCTGAATGTGCAGGCAGTCAAGCAAACCGGACCGCCGACGGTGCTGAAGATCGCGCCCATCATGCTGCAGAACTTTCCCCAGGGTGTGATCACGCTGACCGCACCGACCAACCCGGTACAAGGCAGCGACGGATACGGAGCGGGCTACGTCATTCCGTTCCTGGATGACAGCGCGGTGTTCCAGTGGCAGGAGAAAAATCCTGGGCTCGCCGATTACTACGTGCTCAGAATTTACGCCAAAGATGGGAAGACTGTGCTGGCCAGCCAGAAGATTACCGGACCGACGGTTACCGTTCCGCTGCTCGGAAATCTCAATCTGCTGCCAACCTATTTTCGTCCCGACTCGGCGTTCCTGAAGCAGGTGCTCTCCAATCCTGCCGTCACCATGTCGGACGGCACATCCGTGACGCCGCAGTTTGATCCAGCCAAGCTGGTGGGCTCCGCCGACATGCAATGGGAAGTTGCCGGATTCCACACCTACAACAAGAATGGAGTCGCTCCCCAGCAAAATACCGCCGGACAAAACGCCAGTGGAATGCGCATGCAGATGGTTTCCGGCGGAGCGCAGAGCACATCGCCGGTGCAGAATCAGGGCGCAGCTTCGAATGCGGGCGGGTCATCCGCGGGAGGAACCGTGGATGTGCAAGTCGAGATTTCGAACCGCTGGCCGCTCGATGCGACCCGAGCACCGACAGGCCTGGCCTGCAATGGCGGAATGACCGGCACTGGGCTCCAAATCAACGACGTGGACGGCACGCTGCCGAATGGTGCGAAGGACCCCAACAGTTACATCGGCGATCGTTTTGTTTTGAGCGGAAGTTTCTCGGTGGCCGGATCGCCTTACGCCAGCCAGCAGACTTTTGCCAAAGCGCAGACCACTCCTCCGTCCGTCGCTCCGCCTATCACCCAGGTGCAGTTTAACAATGTCTTTGTGGATTGGGGCGATGGGACGGTGCAGGCCATCAGCGCTCCGCCGTCCAATGCGAACAATCCCAACACGAACGACAGCTGGGATCCCACGCAGTCCGTGACTTTGCCGCAGAGCACTACCGATCCCAACGCGCTCATCCACAAATACCAGGCGACCGGAACCTTCAAAGTCCGCGTGTTTGAACTGTCCGAGGCCGACCTGCAGCATGTGAACATCGCGTCCGTCTCCGCCAGTGTGGATGGTCCCACCACCACCTTCACCCAGACCGCGCTGCTTTCGAAGATGGCGGCGCAGGGAACGCTGAACGGCGGCAAATTCACCTTGGCCAGTTTGCAGTCGGGGATGCAGGCGGTGTTTTCCGGCGGAGGTTCCGGACCACCGCTCTCTCCGGGGGCCCAGGTGGCCAGCGACGCATACATGTTGTTTTGCGCCCAGACGACGATCACGGTTCCGGAAGATCTGGCGGCCGACGGTCCGTTGCACTTGAAGGGAATTGATGCGCCCGACTTCAATTCCTACGATCTTCCCAAGGTCAAACAGATTGGGTTGCCCGGCCCCGTGCTCGATCGCGGCCCGCTCGCGCAACCGAGCGGCAAGCCCGCCCAATCGGCAGTTCAGTCGGACGTTCATGCGGTTCAGAGCGCCGGGAACGCGCCCGCGCCCCAGGTCGCCAAGACTCCCGAAATGCAACAGGCTGCCGTGGGCTTAGGTAAGACAGTCGCGCAGCCGGGGCAGCCGCAACTGACTCCCATCGCGCTCTGCTCGGAGTGCGACGACGGTCTCGACGCCACCACTTACTTGCATTACTACGGCCAGGGACAAGTGCAGATGACCTGGCAGGTGGACGGCGTTACCGTGCAACAAACGCAGTTGGCGATCCCGCATTCCACGCGGCGCATGAACTTAACGCGGCAAGGCTTCACCGACATCCAGATCGGCCGGTTCATCATTCCCATCCCGACGCCGGAACCTCCTATCATTATTACTACGAGTAAGCCCATTGATTCGCCAGCGCTGGGCGTGACGGTTCTGGGCAATCACGCGGTAGTGGTGCAGGCGCAGGTGATGCCGCAGCCGAGCGCGCCGAACCTGTCGAGCATCGTGGATCACGCGCTGCACTCGCTCGTTCCGGTGAACTTAGGATCGGGCGGATCAGGATCCAGCAGCAATAGCGGCGGCGGAAAGCAAGTGACCGGCCCTGATCTCTCCGAAGCGCAAGCGCTGCTGAGTAGTCTCGCGGCTCCCGCGGGAAGCAACCTGCCCCCACTCAAAGTTGGACTGCTGTCGCCTTCCAACCAGAGTTCGGGCGGCCTCGGAGCGGTGCAATATATCAACTCTTCGTTGCAGGCGATCGTTTCGCAACTTCCGCCGGACCAGTATGTGGCTTCAAATCCCAGTGCGTACCAAGTCGTAGCGTCCGACCCCAAGAAGCCGTGCAAGTTCCTCTTCCCCGTGCAGAGCGGCGGAGCGTTTGAGATCAGCGGCCTGCAGAATAGCGTCACTCACCAGGGTTCAACCTATAACGGAACGGGCAAGCTGATCATTCACATGGCCAACGCCCAGAGTGCAGCCAATGGCCAGAGCGGCAGCGGCGGTGGCAGTGGCAATGGTTATGACCAGTATCCGGCCATTCTTATCTCCATCAACAACTGGACTGTGCCCGATGGGCTGACGGTAACGAGTGGCAGCTTTGATGTTTCTCCAAGCATGGCTCTGGCAGCGAGCCTGCCTGCCCTGACGGGAACGATCGATAAGCTGCACGGGCAGGTGGGCAACGGCCCGGGCATAGTGAACGCGACCCTGAGCGTGACCTTAAGCGACAACACGCTGCGGCTCCCCGGCGAATCGCCCGTGGGCTGGAACGGTGTCACCGCCGAACTGCACTCCAGCGGAGACTGGATCGCCAAGAACCTCAGCATGCCGCTCACATTGATCGGCTGGAGCGGGTTCACCATGCAGTCGAACAGCGTGACGCTCGACCTCAGTCACCATGACGGTGATGCGGCAGGATCGCTTTGCGGAAATCTCAAAGCCGGAGACTGGGTCGGCGTGCGCTTTCCGAATCTGACGGTCAACCCTTACACCATGAACCTGGTCTCGGCTTCTTCGATGCAACAGGTGGTGACGGATTGGGGCATCACCAGCGGCACGGGAGCGAGCGGCGGCGCCGGACTTTGCGGCGCGTTTACCACCGGACCCTTTCACGCCACGGTGGGCGCGGGCACGGTCAGTTTCAAGTCCATACAGGCGCAGGCCTTCAACGGGAACTTCAGCGCGACCTATAACAGCATGGACATCCACGTGCCGTTCCTTAACACGGATCTAGTCGGGAACGCTTCGCTGCAATCGGGCGGAGGCCAGCAGGCCATGCTGACGTTCCCCTGTTCGACCGTGCCCAATCCCTGCCAGACGGTGACGCAAACCTTCAGCAACATCAAGATCACGGCCAAGAATCTGCAGTTCCTCGACTCTGCGCTGGGTTGGGGAGTGCAGGCGGATACGCACTTCGCTTTCTCCGCGGAAAACAAGCCCTTCGCCGCTTTCGATCATCCTTACTTCTTTGGTATGGATGGCCGAGGCTATTTCCCCAACGGCGCCCAGACCCTCAGCATTTCGCTGGGAGGCAGTTCGACGCTGGGGCAGACGCCGCTCGATCTGCTATCGGTGCAACTGACCGCGCCCGTACATGGCGCACAAGTTCTGGCCGCGCAATTCAGCACGAACCTGCACATTTCCGAAGCGCTGCCGGCAGCTGCGGTGCAAGTGAATTATGAGCTCGACGAACCGGGAAGCACTTACATCGGAAACGGACCGACGCACAATCCCTTCACCATTGATTTTCCATTCCCGGCGGGGCAGGCGAGTTCCGACTCCAAAATCCATCCTCTTTATTCCGGCGCGAACGATACCGAATACTCGGGCAGCGTGGATCTCTCAGTCGTGGGCGGCCCACCGGTCACGGGAGAATTCCGTCTGGGCTATTTCCCCAATGGCGGAGACTATTGGCTGACGCGAGTCAGTATTCCTCTCGGACCTACCGGAGTGGTGCTGATTCCGGTGCCGCCGGTGATGAATATGTACCGGATTCAAGGCGGAGTGGGACACAATTTCCCCATCAGCGCATTTCAGGATACGGGTTCGCTGGCCAGCGAGCAGCCCGTGCAGGATGGCTCGGTCTTGGTGAATGCCGGGGTGCGACTCGGCATGCCGGACCAGTTCACCTACACGATTGACGGTGGTTTGACCATTAAGTCCGGGGGGGCGGATTCGGGCGCGCGCGTCGACTTCAGCGCATGGCTGCTGAAGAACCCCCCGGCCAGCGGCGACGGCGACTTCCATGGCGTGCTGCAGTTTGCCGGCGGCAATTTCGACGGCCAGCTTTGGGGTGGTCTGAGCTTTATGGACGGCATAGCCTCGATGAGTCTGGGCACGCAGGCCGCTCCCGCGGTCACCATGCACTTCGGCCCCAGCGCTCCCTGGCACATTTATGCCGGACAACAGCAGGGCCCGCGGATTCAGGGTCACCTGTTGATCTCGGATGCGAGTATGTATGTCATGCTGTCCGACGCCGGACTGAACGTCGGCGGCAGCGAGGGTATTAATCTCACGGTGGGGAGCTCCGGTGTGGCATCGGCCTGGGTCAACGACACCGTGGATATGGGGCTTATGGTGACGCCGCAGCCGCACATCGCCGGAACGTTTAGCGCGAACGTGAATGCCGGCGTCTGCGTGAACACGGGCATCGCCGGCAATGCCTGCGTATCCGCCGGCGTTTCGGCGCAGATTCAGGCCTCGGCGATGCCGGTGGAGATCGAAGCCAGCGCCAGCATCAGCGTTCCAGTCGTAGGCTCGATTTCGTTTTCGGTGAGTCTGTAAGAACGTGAACTGAAGCGGCTGATCTGGTTTCTTGAACTGGCTTCGTCGGTCGGTTTTTGGAGAAGAACGGGTTTTGGGAAGGGCACGGCTTCAGCCGTGCCGCCAGCGGTCCCAATGATGAGGGGCTTTAGCCCCTGAGGGAATTGGTAGAAACGTGGGTCTGCAAAAGTCATGATCATCCGACGCGAACTGTTGCTTGCCGCCGCGGCCAGTTTCCTGCTGGCATCATCCCTTTGCGCGGCGCAAGAGTCTTCCGGAGCCATATTTGCGGCGTCGGACGGCAAGGGACATATTTCTTTGCTCTGGTTTCCTCCGCCCTCCAACTGGCCTGCCGGCGGGTGGAAGCTTTCCGATTCCACCGGACAGATCATCGCGCCGCAAATCAAGATGGGAGATGCGGCGGCGTTGAAAGCTCTCTCGGTCGAAGACGCGGACGCGGTCGGCAAATTGTTGCCCGTGCTGGCCGAGCCCGACCCAAGCCCACAACACAAAAACCTAATCGCCATTCTCGCCCTCAAAGCCTTCAGCGATTCGAACTACGCGCGCGCGCTGGGACTTTCCTGGTCCCTGGACAACGTCGCGTCCGGCAGCCGGACCTACAAAGTGGAAGCGCTCGACGAGGCGGGTAAAACTACAGGTTTGCAACTGACCAGCGTTGCGGTGGATGCTGCGCAGGTGACCGCGCCTCCGCCTGCTCCGGCCGATGTGCAAGCCAAAGGCGACCAGAGCGGCGTCTCGCTGGGATGGACTCCCGCGGCAGAGAATCGCCAGCTTCCGGTTATTTCTTATGCCATCGAGCGCGATGGCGGAGGACAGTCGGGCGCGGCCGTGAATGCCAAGCCGGTCATTGTGGGCACCAAGTGGGATCCGAAACTGCCTTTGTTCCTCGATCGGAATGCGCCCGGCAACGATACCCTGACCTACCACATCTTCAGCGTGGACGTGTTCGGGCGGCGCAGCGCGGGCAGCACGGTGCGGATTTTCTATCCGGATTTTCGCGCCCTTGCGCCTCCCGAGCCGGTGTCGGCCACGCCGGGACTCGCAAAAATTGTCGTAGCCTGGAAGACCGAGAAGAAAGCGAATCTTGCCGGCTACATCGTCGAGCGCAGCTTCCTGGAAGGCGGACCCTATGAAGTGCTCACCGCTCAGGCACTGCCGCCCGAGACCGCGCAATACGAAGACACCACAGTTCGCGGCGGCAGCGCCTACTACTACCGGGTGCGCGCGGTGAATTCCCGTGGAGATCTGGGCAATCCCTCAAGTGCGGTAATGGCTCAGCCCAGGAATCCAGCGGCCCCGCCGAAAGTGGAAGGTTTAACCGCGGACCTGGGTCAGACTCAAGTGCGCCTGACCTGGAAGCCGGTAAGTTTTCCGGTTGCGGGGTACTTCGTCGAGCGCCGCGGCATCACAGGCGCGGCCGGCGCTGAAACCGCGTCGGCGAGCGCACCGGAAAAATGGGTGCGGCTGAATTCCCACGTCACGCCCGAAGCACTTTACGACGACTATCTCGGCCTCAGCTCCGACACAAAAATGGAGTACCGGGTTGTGCCCGTGGCCTTCGATAACGCCGAGGGGCCTCCCAGCAATACGGTGCAAGTTGCCGTGTCCGACCGCTCCGTGCCCTTTCCGCCCTCGATCACGGACGCGAGCGGTGCCGGTGGGAAGGCGCTGCTGAGCTTCATGCCGGCCTCGCCACCGGAAAAAACGGCGCAGTTTCTGGTCATCCGCGGCGCGAGCGCCAAGGATCCCGGCGTGGTGATTGGAGATCCGCTGCCCGCGAGCGCACGCCAGTTTACCGACCTCTACGTGAGCCCCGGCCAAAACTACTGGTACCGCTTGGTAGCAGTGGACAAGAACGGAAACCGCAGCGATCCCACCTCCCCGCTGGCGGTGCACATCGGCGCGCCCTCGGCTCCGCGCACGCCGTGAGTTTCTCGCCGCTCTTTCTCCTTGACAGCCACTCCGCAGCTGGCAGATATTAAACCGTTTTAATGATATCGCCGGTTCTACAGAGCTAGCGTGTCGTTTTGCGCGGCCGGTTAGCCTGCACACCGGTACCATTGAGCGGTGCCGCAATCTTAAAAAGCCACAAAGCGTGAGTTCCTAAACTTTTTCGTTCGAACCAGGGGGGATCATGAAGTCACGGTGCGCGTGGTGGTTTGTTCCGTTGTGTTTCTTGCTTAGCGTGCTTCCGGCGTTCGCGCAGGTGAACGGCGTCATCACAGGGACGGTCCGCGACAATTCCGGAGCCGTGATCTCGGGTGCCGAGGTCACTGTGAGCGACGCGGACAAAGGCATCCGCCGCACTGCGCAGACCAACTCGGAAGGCGATTACTTGGTCGGTGGCCTGGGAGCAAGCACCTACAACGTGACCGTCACCGCTTCCGGCTTTGAAAAATATCAGGCCAAGGCGATCGTGCTCCGGGTAGGAGAAAAAATCCGCGTGGACTGCGCCCTGACCGTGGGCAAGGTCAGTAGTGAGGTCGTGGTCGAAGGCAGCGCAGCTGGCCAGGTCGAAACGCAGTCGTCCGAAGTCGCCGGCACCATTACGGGCAAGCAGATCAGCCAGCTCGAACTGAATGGCCGCAACTTCACCCAGCTGATTACGCTGATTCCGGGCGTTAGCAACCAGAGCGGACAGGACGAGGGCACCGTCGGCGTAGCTGGCAACGTCCTCTACGCCATCAACGGCGGCCGCACCGAGTACAACAACTGGGAGGTTGACGGCGGCGACAACATGGACAATGGGAGCAACGGCAGTCTCAACGTCTATCCCAACGTCGATGCGCTGGCCGAAGTGCGCGTCATTACCTCAACCTACGGCGCGCAGTACGGCCGCAACGGATCGGGCACCATCGAAGCCGTCACCAAATCCGGAACCAACAATTTCCACGGCGAAGTATTCGAATTTCTCCGCAATGAACTCTTCAACGCGCACAACTATTTTGATCCTCCCGACACCGACAAGCCGGCCTACAAGAAACACGATTTCGGATACATTCTTGGCGGGCCGATCCGGAAGAACAAAACATTCTTTTTCTGGTCGCAAGAGTTTCGCCGTGAGGACGTGCCCTTTGGAGTCTATAGCCAATACCTTCCCTCGACGGCCGAACGCGGCGGCGACTTCAGCGATGCCTGCCCTGCCCCGGGCACACCCTTTTACCGCGGCCAGACGAGCGCTCCCGTGGGTTATACGGGGAACCTCTACCCCGACTGTCCTGCCTATCAGCTTGACACAGCCGACAGTTCTATTCCGAATTCCATCTTGGCCTACTATGGTTTCAACAACAACAACCTCAACGGCACCAACAATGGAGGACAAAGCCAGATTGACACCGCGAACTCGGGTCCGTTAGTCGGTCTCATCCCGCAGGCCAACGAGCCGGGAAATCTTTTTCAGGAGAGCTGGCCCCAGTACACGCACTGGCATGAGGAGTTGTTCAAGATCGACCAGAACTTCACTCCGAAAGTGCATGGGAACTTCCGCTTCATTCACGACTCCTGGCAGCAGTTTTATCCCATATCACCGTGGTCCGGATCATCGATCCCGGCGATCGGGGGAACTATCATTGGCCCCGGAGTCAGTATTGTCGCCAATCTGACGGCGAATGCCTCACCCAGCTTGTTGAACGAATTTGTCTTCAGCTACACCACCGATCACCTCAGCCTGTTGCAGGGCAGCAACCAGTGGCAGCGGCCCGCCAGCATGACCATGAGAGGAATTTTCGCTAATGGTTTCGGCGGCGAACTCCCGAAGTTCGTGATCGGGAACGGACAGGAATACAGCAACTCCGGCGGGGGTCAGGGATTTACCATCGACACTTCCTCCGCGCCCTGGTTCAACTCCAACCCGACCTACACTTACAAAGACAACGTTACCAAGATTGCAGGCAAACATAATCTTCAATTTGGCGGGTATTTCGTAGCCGCCCAGAAAAACGAAGACGCCTCGGTCGAACCCCAAGGCTGGCTCGTTTTCAACGGCAACGGCAATCAGAGCTACACCGGTGGGGTCGGATACAACAGCACCGGAAATGCTTTTGCCGACTTGCTGCTCGGCCAGATCAACCAGTTCGGCCAAGCCAGTCAGAAAATCAAGTATTACTTCCGCTATAAAATCTTCGAGCCTTACCTGCAGGACGACTGGCATGTGACCAAGAAACTTACTCTGAATCTTGGTTTGCGCATCAGCCTATATGGAACCTATCGCGAAAGATACGGACAGGCATACAACTTCGACCCCGCGCTCTATAACTCCGCCAATGCGCCCACGATTTCCTCGGTGGATGGTTCGCTGGTGTTTCCGACAGGCCAGTCAATCAACACGCTGACCGGCATGGTGCAGTGCGGCTCTCCCGGGGTTCCGATCGGCTGCATGAAAGGTCATCTCTTCAATCCAGCTCCCCGCATTGGATTTGCCTTTGATCCGAAAGGCGATGGTAAGACTGCAATTCGCGGCGGCTACGGAATTTTCTTCGAGCATATGAACGGAGATGAAGCCAACACCGAGTCGCTCGAGGCCCAGCCGCCTCTGGTCGTGAATTCCTACCAATCAAATATCTCGGGGACGCCGAACGGACCTTCCGGCTACCTCAACATCGGAGGCGCGTCAGGAAGTTCCGAATATTTCCCCATCCAGGTTTATTCCATTCCCGACAAAGCAGTCTGGCCCTACGTGCAGCAGTGGCATCTCGACGTGCAGCGTGAAATATCACGCGGCACGCTCCTCACCGTCGCTTACGTAGGCAGCAAAGGTACCCACCTGTCGCTGATGCGCGATATCAATCAACTTCCTCCGGTGCCGGCGAACCTGAATCCCTATGGCGCGGGGCAGCCGATCGCCCCCGCCGACTGTAACAATCTAAGTAACGGCGTGAACCAGCTCGGAAACGGAACTCTCGTCACCGGGCAGGCGGTCAACAACCTCAATGTGGCTTGCGGAAATATCAGTCCCGACAGTGTGCGCGTCAATTTTCCGGGCTACGATCAGATCCAGCGCATCGATTTGTTCGCAGATTCGAACTACAACGCGCTACAGGTAAGCGGACGGCGCAACGTCGGCGGACTCGAAGTCACCCTGGCCTACACCTACAGCCACTCGATTGACGATTCCTCTGACCGCTACGACAGCAGCTTCGTCAACTCCTATGACATCCCGGCCAGCCGGGCCAGTTCCACCTTTGACCAGCGTCATATTCTGACCATCAGCTACATTTACGATCTCCCGTTGTTCCGGCACGCGCGGGGCAAAACCAGAACCTTCCTCGCAGGCTGGCAGCTTTCCGGCATCACTACCATGCAGACCGGGGAACCGTTCGACATCATCAGCGCATACAGTGACAACGCTGGAGTCGCCAACGGTGCTGGTTCCGGAGCCTACGCGGATATCGTGGGTAATCCCCACGCATCCATTCCGGCATCGGAAAAATACGAAGCGGGTGTGATCGGACCGCTTTTATTCAACCCGGGCGCCTACGAGCAGCCGCAGGGCCTGACTTTTGGGGACTCAGGGCGCAACTCGCTCAACATGCCGCGTCGCACCAATTTCGACATGGGCTTGTTCAAGCATTTTGCGCTGGGCGAGTCCAAGGCTTTCGAGTTCCGGGCTGAGGCCTTCAATATCTTCAATCACCCGCAGTGGAACGGAGTGAACAATTACAGCTGCGGGGTAGACTTTAATGCCGGAGGTTCAGATTGCGTGCAAGGCAACCTGGCACAGGGTGAGCCGGCTTCAACCTTCCTGCATCCTTCGGGTGCGCATAATCCCCGCATCGGTCAGTTTGGTATGAAGTTCATTTTCTGACCGGTTCGGAATCGATGGCAGACGATAGCCGGGCAAACCAGGAGTCGTTAACACTCCTTCGCCGACGAATGTCTATGATCTTGTCGGGATTTTGCGCGCATGCCCACAATCTCTAGCAGGTCCTTCAGCTCCGGCTCCGAATGCCGGACTTAAAGGTTGGTCCCGGCACTGCCGATTACCTAATTGACTGTCGCGCAATTGGCATGCCTGGAACACCCTTATGCAGATCGCTTTCTTGCTGGCCGGGCTCGTCATACTCTCGGTGGCGGGGCCCATCGTCAGCCGCAAGATCGCAATCATCGCCAAGGCTCGCGCTCAACTAACCTCTCGCAACGCGGATTTGGAACGCCGTCTGGAGCAACGCACGGCGGCGTTGCAATTCGAAATCGCAAACCGAGAAGAAGCCGAGACGGCGCTCAGGGAGAGTGAGGGCCGCGTAGCGGGCATTGTCCAGTCCGCCATGGACTCGATCATCACCGTGGACGACGAGCAGCGTATCGTTCTCTTCAATGCCGCCGCCGAGAGAGTTTTTCTCTGCCCGGCAGCGGACGCGATAGGGAAACCCATCACCCGTTTCATCCCGCAACGCTTTCAGGCCGCTCATGCCGAGCATGTCCGCAAGTTCGGCGAAACTGGCGTTACCAACCGGGCCATGGGGCTCAATCATGTGCTTTGGGCGGTGCGAGCGGATGGTCAGGAATTTCCGATTGAGACGTCGATCTCGCAAGTGGTCACGGGCGGCCAAAAGCTTTTCACCGTGATATTGCGAGACGTGACCGAACGAACCCAGGCCGAAGCCATGCGCGAGCGCCTGGCCGCGATCGTCGAGTCCTCCGACGATGCCATCATCAGCAAGACCCTGGGTGGAACCATAGTGGATTGGAACCACGGTGCCGAAAAGGTGTTCGGCTACTCGTCGTCCGAGGCTGTAGGCAAACAGCTGTCGATGCTGATCCCGGCGGAGCGTGCGCACGAAGAGATCGAGATTCTGGCGCGAATCGCACGCGGGGAGAGTGTCGAGCACTTCGAAACCATCCGTGTGCGAAAGGACGGGAATGCAATCAACGTATCCGTCACTATCTCACCGGTTCGCGATCGCGACGGGGTCGTTGTTGCCGCATCCAAGATTGCCCGTGACATTACCGAGCGCAAACAAACCGACGCAGCTTTGGCCGAGCAAACCCGAATGTTCAATCTGGTGCTGGACAGTATGGGGGAGGGATTAATTGCGGCTGACCGCGATGGTCATTTCCTCATCTGGAACGATGCCGCGAAAAAACTCATGGGACGCGATGCCGACGACCTGCCCAGCGAGCAGTGGAATACTCATTACCAGGTTTTCCTGCCTGACGGAGTTACACCCTATCCAGCCGATAGCCTTCCACTCGTGCAGGCGCTGCGAGGGGAATCCGCACGGGTGGAATTGATCGTCAAGCCCCCGGGAGCCGGCGACAAAGCCTGGCTTGAAGTCACGGCGCGGCCCATGTATGACGATCAGGGGGAGCTGTGTGGCGGCGTGGCAGTGCTGCACGACATCACGGAGAAGAAAGCCGCCGAACTGGAAATCCGCAAGCTTAACGAAAACCTCGAAGAGCGAATCGCGCAACGCACCGCGCAACTGGAGACCGCCAGCCTCGAACTGGAATCTTTCACCTACTCCGTCTCTCACGACTTGCGCGCGCCCTTGCGCCATATCGGGGGGTTCGCCGGGGCGTGTCTGGAAGAATTTGGTGCAACCCTTGATCCCAAGGCGCTGCACTACATGCAGCGCATTCAGGAGGGCACGCGCCGCATGACTTTGCTGACGGATGAGTTGCTGGTTCTGTCGCGGGCCGGACAGAGGTCGCTGCGCTTGCAACTCACACCATTGAACTCCGTGGTCGAAGAAGTCATCTTGATGCTGCAAGCGGAAACCGAAGGACGCGAAGTGGAATGGAAAATCGGCAATCTCCCCTCACTGGAATGCGACCCGATCTTGATCCGGCAGATCTTTCAGAACTTGCTTTCCAATGCAATCAAGTACTCCCGCCCGCGGTCGCACGCGATCATTGAGATAGGACACGCTCTGCAGAGCGACCGGCCCGTGATCTTCGTGCGGGATAACGGCGTTGGCTTCAACATGCGATATGCCGATAAGTTGTTCGGAGTCTTCCAGCGTCTTCACCGCGACGAGGAGTTTGAAGGCACAGGCGTGGGGTTGGCAACGGTCTATCGCATTGTCCAAAAACATGGTGGCCGGATTTGGGCCGAAGCCGAAGTGGACCGGGGTGCCACATTTTATTTCACTATAGGCAGCGCCGAAGGTGCCAGGTTGCGAAGCGATGCGAACGCTGCAGGAGCCTGATCATGAGCTTGACCGGATCCTGGCGGCACTTTCGTCATGCGACTCGACCGTGACACGACTCAAGTGAGTCTATTGGCCGGTCGATTGTGAACCCAGAGGAGAAGGTACGAAGTATGTCTGTCGCGCAATCGGGTCTGGGCGCAGCGGCGCGTCGGCAGCAGCAGAGCCAGCCCAAAGAGTGGCTGGTGGGCGGCGGAAGAATGGGAGAACTGATCCGCTCCACGGACTGGACCAAGACGCCGCTGGGCCCTATCGAATCGTGGCCTCAAAGCCTGCGCACAACGGTCAGCCTCTGTCTGGCCTCGAACTTCCCGATCTCACTGGCCTGGGGTCCCAAACATGTGCAGATTTATAACGACGGCTACTGGCCCATCTGTGGTGAGAAACATCCCCAGGCGATGGGCCACGACTTCAGCGAATGCTGGGCCTCAGCGTGGCCCGTAATTGGCGAAGCCTTTGCGCGCGCGCTCGGGGGTGAGACTTCATTCCTGGAAAATCAGCGGATGTTTCTGGACCGCAACGGATATTTGGAGGAGACATTTTTCACGTTTTCGTTCAGTCCCATCCGGGACGAAACCGGTGTCGCCGGCCTGTTTCATCCGGTCACCGAAACGACGAGTCGAATGTTAAGCGAGCGACGGACGCGAGCCTTGCGCGACCTGGCCGCTCGTACTGGCAAAGCACAAACAGCGGAAGATGTCTGCATGCTAGCGGCGCAGACACTCGCGGACTATCGGTTTGATCTACCCTTCGCCCTTTTCTACCTGTTTGAGGACGGCATCGAACAAGCGCGCTTGATTGCCCGCACAGGCTTGCCGGACGGAAGCGCGGCAAGCCCGCTGCTTGTGCCCTTAGTTAAGCCCCAGAAATCGACTTGGCCGCTTGCCGAATTGGCGAAAACAGGTCGAGTGCAACCTGTAACCGATGTGGAGGAACAATTCGGTTGTTTCCCCTGTGGCGAATATCCCGAATCGCAGCAACAAGCCGTTGCGCTTCCCCTCACGCCTCCCGGCTGCAAACGACCCGTGGGGGCGCTGGTAACCGGTGTCAGTTCGCGCTTAGAGCTGAATGAAACCTATCGTGCCTTCTTCGATCTGTTGGCAGCGGCAGTCACGACCGAAGTGGCCAACGCACGAGCCTACGAAGAGGAGCGCAAACGCGCCGAAGCACTGGCCGAGATAGATCGCGCGAAGACGGCGTTCTTTTCCAACGTCAGCCACGAATTTCGCACCCCATTGACGCTGATGCTCGGGCCGCTGGAGGACGAATTAGCCGAGCGCGAGAACCCGCTGCCTCCTGCTCGCCACCAGAGGCTGGAAACGGCACATCGCAACAGCTTGCGTCTCCTGAAGCTGGTCAACAGTCTGCTTGATTTCTCCCGTGTTGAGGCTGGCCGCGCGCAGGCCAATTATGAACCCACGGATCTGGCGGCTTATACCGCGGAACTCGCCAGCGTGTTCCGCTCCGCCGTCGAGAAGGCCGGCCTGACCTTAGCCGTGAACTGCCCGGTCATACCCGAACCGGTCTATGTGGACCGAGAGATGTGGGAGAAGATTGTCCTCAATCTGCTCTCGAATGCCTTCAAACATACCTTTGCGGGCGGTATTGCGGTCACGATTCACTGGTGTGTTGACCACGTTGAGCTGGCCGTGGCCGACAGCGGCGTTGGCATCCCCGCAGCGGAGTTGCCGCGTCTGTTCGAACGCTTTCATCGCGTAAAGGGCGCCAGGTCGCGCACCCATGAGGGCACGGGAATCGGTCTCGCTCTCGTGCAGGAGCTGGTTTCTCTGCACGGCGGAACGATTAACGTCGAAAGCGATGAGGGCAAGGGCAGCACGTTTACGGTCACCATCAAGTCCGGGACAGCCCACCTTGTACCCGATCGCTTGGGCAAAGCCCGCAACGTTGTCTCAACGGCAACCCGAGCGAGCGCCTACGTTGAGGAGGCCCTGCACTGGTTGCCCAACGTAGCCAAGCCGAGCGAGGCGTTAGCTCACTCCCCGCCCACCGTCGCGGATGCAAACACTCTGGGGCGTTCCCGTTCTCGAATCCTGTTAGTCGATGACAATGCCGACATGCGGGATTATCTCCACCGCCTGCTCGCCAAACGTTACGACGTAGCGGCGTTTCCCGACGGGTTAACAGCTCTCGCAGCCGCCCAGGAGAGAGCCCCCGATCTGGTCTTGTCCGACATCATGATGCCTGGTTTGGATGGCTTTGGCCTGTTGCGCGAACTCAAAGCCAGTGCGAAAACCATGAGTGTTCCGGTAATCCTTCTGTCGGCGCGAGCGGGTGAGGAGTCAAACATTGAGGGCTTGAATGCTGGGGCAGATGACTATTTAACCAAGCCCTTTTCCGCGCAGGAACTGATGGCTCGAGTACGCACCCATTTGGAGCTGGCGCATGCCCGCCGCGAACGGACCAGGGAGCTCGAACACTCCAACCGGGAACTGGAAGCTTTTAGCTACTCTGTCTCCCATGATCTGCGCGCGCCGCTGCGCGCGCTCGACGGATTTAGTAAGGCCTTGCTCGACGAATACTCCGCAAAACTGGATGAGCAAGGGTGTCACTACCTGCAGCGGGTACGGACGACAGCTCAGAAGATGTCGACGCTGATTGACGATCTCCTCGACCTTTCGCGCGTGACTCGGGGCCCGTTGCGGAAACAAGTGATCAACCTGACCGAGGTGGCGCGCGGCATACTCTCCGAGTTTCAACGGAAAGACTCCGAGCGCAGTGTTGCCCTTGAGATAGAAGATGGTCTCTCGGCGACTGCCGACCGGCGTATGGTCAAGTTAGTTCTGCTGAATCTGCTCGGCAATGCCTGGAAATATACGGAGAAGACGCCCCAGCCCAGGATTGCATTCGGAAGCTCGAACCATACAGAAGGACCGGTCTTCTATATTCGGGACAACGGGGTCGGTTTCGATATGGCATGTGCAGACAGACTCTTCGTGCCCTTCCAACGGCTGCATCTGGAATCAGAGTTTGCCGGTACGGGTATAGGCCTTGCTGCCACGCAGCGGGCTATTTCACGACATGGTGGCCGCATCTGGGCAGAAGCGACGGTTGGGGCTGGAGCAACTTTCTATTTCACGCTGGGAAACATTCTGGGAGACACGCGATGATGGTCGAAGAGCAAACGATCTTGCTGGTAGAAGACAATAACGATGACGCTGAACTCACCCTGAGGGCCTTTCATCGTGCCAACGTAAAGAATCCGCTGGTGCGAGTTCGCGATGGGCTGGAAGCCTTGGACTATCTTTTCGGCCGCGGAGCCTATGAAGGCAGAGACGTCCACGACCTGCCGGCGGTAACGCTGCTTGATATCAACATGCCCAAGATGAGCGGGTTGGAGGTGATCAAGGCGATTCGCGCCGACGACCGCACCCGGCATCTCCCCGTGGTTGTTCTGACCTCTTCCAACGAGGAAAAAGATCGGATTGCTGCCTACACCAACTTTGCCAACAGTTACGTCATCAAGCCCGTGGATTACGAGCAATTCGTAACCGCAGCTTCCCAGCTCGGCCTTTACTGGATGGTCTTGAATGCGCCTCCACCTCGCATAGAACCATAACTAGACCGGCCATCTCAGAGTTGGCCAGCATTCCTTTCTCGATTGCTCTGCAGGAAACAGAGAGCCGCACACACTGGTGTCGTTCACCGGCAACTGGGCGGGAAAACCTCGGAATCAGGGCAGGCATCGGCGGCAGGGGCGGATTGCTTGAGCATGCAAAAGGGACTGTCCCTTGGCTAAGGATCGTTGCCTCCAGGAAGGACATGTCCCAAACTGCCGTCGGACGCGGCCAGCGGCCGTTTGCCGAGTTGGCCTTCCGAGTGCCGGTTGGCCGGCTTTCGGCTCAAGTTCCACCCACGCGAGCCGATGGCGAATGTAGCCGATTCGCTGATCGTGGGGTGTTGTCTCGTGCGGATGCTATGAGCCCCGACCGAATGGCATTGAGAGGTGCGCTACGACAACCCTGGTTACCGACGAGAGCGTCGCGCTGCCACTGCCCGATCTCGGCAGCCGCAAGTTACGGGTTCTATTGGTCGAAGATGAGCCGGCGGATGCGGAATTGACCCTGCGCGCCTTGCACCAGGCCGGCTTGGACGCTACCTGGAACCTTGCCATGACGCCAGAGGAATTCACCGAACTGGTGCAGAAGAACTCCTACGACATCATCCTGGCAGACTACAAACTGCCCGACTGGAATGGAATGGAGTCGGTCGAGATCCTGCGGCGGGAACGGCTCGATGTTCCGGTCATCCTCGTTTCCGGTGCGCTGGGGGAACTGACCGCAGTGGAGTGCATCAAGCAGGGTGCGGCCGATTACGTCCTCAAGGACCAACTGGCCCGCCTTCCCGGCTCCGTGCGACGCGCCATCCGGGAAAAACAGATGCGCGAAGATCACCGGCAGTTGCTGGAGGAGCTGGCCCGCTCCAATCGAGACCTGGAACAGTTTGCCTACGTGGCCTCCCACGACCTGCAGGAGCCGCTGCGCATGGTCGCTACCTACAGTCAACTCCTGGCCGAGCGTTACCGGGGAAAACTCGATGCGGACGCGGACAAATACATCCAGTACGCGGTTGACGGTGCCCTGCGCATGCAGAAATTAGTGCAGGACCTGCTGGCCTTTTCACGCGTAGGCCGGATGGGCCTGGCTCTCCAGAATGTCGATACGAACGTCGTGCTTGAGGTTGCGCTGAAAAATCTGGAAGCTGCCATTCAGGAGAGCGGCGCGGTTATCGAGCACGTTCAACTTCCGGTGGCCATGGCCGATAGTTCCCAACTAGTCCAGGTATTTCAAAACCTGATCGGGAATGCCATTAAGTTTCGCGGATCTGAAACACCCTTGATTCGGGTGGCGGCGGAAGCGCCGGGAAAGGAATGGATTTTCTCGGTGGCCGACAACGGGATCGGCATCTTAGCCGAGCATCGGGAAAACGTGTTCGTAATTTTCCGGCGTCTGCATACGCGAGCGGAATATTCCGGCAACGGAATCGGGCTCTCGATCTGCAAGAAGATCATCGAGCAACATGGCGGCCGCATCTGGGTCGAATCGGAACCCGGGCACGGCTGCAACTTCCAGTTCACACTTCCAATCAAGGACACATCCACGAGGGAGGGCGACAGAAAACATGAAAACCGCGTCTGAAATCCTAATGGTAGACGACAACCCGGCAGATATTGATCTGACCAGCGAAGTGCTGGCTCAGAGCGGAGGCCACTTTCACGTAAACGCAGTCAACGATGGAGTAGAGGCAATTTCGTTTCTGCGGCATAAAGGAAAGTACGGTGAAGCTCCCGTCCCCGACCTGGTTGTTCTCGACCTCGACCTGCCGCGCAAGAATGGCTGCGAGGTGCTGGCCAACATCAAGAGCGATCCCGCGCTGGCCAAGATCCCAGTCGTCATTTTCACAACCTCCCAGGCCAGCAGCGATATCGATCGCAGCTACAAATTGGGAGCCAACTGCTATCTGCGTAAGCCGGGAAATCTTGCCGAGTTCGTCGCCGCGGTACAGACCATGGCTAAGTTCTGGCTCAGCTTCGCCAGCCTGCCGCAAAAGGAGAAACGATGAAGGAGCAACCGACCCAAGTTCTGTTGATCGAAGACAATCCTGGGGACGCGGATCTGGTTCGCCTCCGCTTGGTGGACGGTAAAACCAAAGTGGATGTGAACTGCGTGAATCGTTTGTCCGACGCGCTACTTTCCTTGAAGGAAAAACTGCCCGCGGTGATCCTCCTGGACCTGAACCTGCCCGACAGCCGTGGCGCCGAAACCTTTCGCAAGATACTGGAGACCGCGCCCGACGTGCCCGTCGTCATTCTGTCGGGACAGGACGATGAAGCGCTGGCCATGAAGGCTCTGCATCAGGGCGTGCAGGATTACCTGGTGAAGGGTGCCATCTCCAGCAGCGGCCTCGATCGCGCCATGCGCTATGCCGTGGAGCGGCAAGCCCTGCTGCGTTCGCTCGAGATGAGCCGCAAGCAGCAACTGGAGTTCAAGAATCAGTTCCTCTCCCATGTATCGCACGAACTGCGAACTCCACTAACCTGCATTCATCAGTTCACCACCATCCTGCTCGACGGACTCGCCGGAGAAGTCAATCCGGAACAGCGCGACCATCTCAAGACGGTGCTGAAGAGTGTGAACCAGTTGGGTGCGATGGTGCGCGATCTGCTGGAAGCCAGCCGAGCGGAGTCGGGAAAAATCCGCATTGAACCGCGCTGCGTCGTGATCGGAGACCTGGTCCGGCAGGCCGTCGCCATGATGCAACCGGCCGCCCGCGAAAAACAAGTCGGGCTGGAGGTTGGGGTTGACACCACAATTCCGCTGGTCTATGGCGATCCCGGACGCATTCTCGAAGTCCTGATCAACCTCATCGAGAACGGCATCAAGTTCACGCCGCCAGGCGGAGCCGTTACCGTGCAAGCCTGCCTGGTGCCGACCGATCCGGATTTCGTTTATCTCTCGGTCACTGACACCGGTTGCGGCATAGCTCCCGCTGCCCGAGCCCTGGTATTTGAGCGCCTGTATCAGGATCCCAACGCGGTCGATAACAATCGCAAGGGCCTGGGTCTCGGTCTATTCATCGCCAAGGAACTGGTCAGTCTGCACGGCGGACGCATCTGGGTTGCCAGTGAGGCGGGCAACGGCAGCACTTTCTCACTCACTCTGCCGCTGTATTCTCTGGCCAAACTGCTTTCCCCGGTCATCACTTATGAGGGCCGCGTGCGCGATTCATTCGTGCTGGTCAAGGTCGGATTAACGCCCCATGCCAAGCCCGCCCGGGCCAACTGGAAAGGGACTTGCCAGAACTGCCTGGAGGTTCTGCAACGCTGTGTGTATCTCGACAAGGATCTGGTCTTGCCTCCGATGACCGCCAGCGGCGCCGAAGAGACCTTTCTGGTAGTGGCGTCTACCGATCTCGATCGAGCCAACATCATGATGGCTCGAATCCGCGAGCAACTCGGGAGGGTGCCCGGCCTCAGCGGCAATGGCGAACTAGAGGTCTTCGCCTTGGCGGTGCCTCTTCCAGCGATTGCTGCGGACTCGTCGCTGAAAGAGCAGGTACAGCAGGTTGCGGGCGCGGTCACCGAAATCGTCCGTTCACTTCTCGGAGAGGCATAGAAAGTTCTTCAGAACCAAGCTAAAACGCAAGGAACGACACGCCGGAAGACTGCGTGAATTTCAGAATGGAGAATGAACCCAATGGCAAACCCAAAAATCATGATCGTCGACGATGACCCCGACCTCCGACAGGCTTTGCGCTTGCGCCTGCGCGCCAACCACTACGACACTGTCAATGCCGGGGATGGCTACTCCGCGATCGCTATGGCCTACAAAGAACGCCCCGACATGATCATTCTGGATCTAGGCTTGCCCGCGGGCGATGGTTATGTCGTCCTCGACCGGCTGCAGAAAGACGACAAGCTGTCCATGATTCCGGTCGTGGTTCTGACGGCGCGCGATCCGCAAAGCAGCGAAGGGCGCGCTCTGCAGGCCGGAGCGGCAGCATTTTTCCAGAAACCGGCCGACAACGCGGAGTTGCTCGAACTGATTCGCGCGACTCTGCCCAAGACCGCCGCCTCGACGCCTTTGCCGTCGTAAGCACCGCTGCACGCCAGAGGTGTTCCGTCTTTCTGAACGGGGGCAGGCTTCGCCTGCAACTCTGATCTAGGCCGCGGCCTGCTGTCTGCTCGCGAGGAATCCGAGCAGCTCAGCGTTGACTTTGTCTTTCAACGTCGAGCACATGCCATGCGGAGCACCCGGATAGACCCTAAGCGTTGCTCCCTTGACCAGCTTCGACGAGAGCAGCGCCGAGGCGCCGATGGGCACGATCTGGTCATCGTCCCCGTGGAGGATGAGAGTGGGTACGTCGAACTTCTTGAGGTCCTCGGTGAAGTCGGTCTCGGAGAACTGCTTGATGCAGTCGAAGCAGGCTTTCTGTGAGGCCAGCATACCCTGCAGCCAGAACGAGTCACGCAGTCCTTGCGAGACCTTGGTACCGGGGCGGTTCGCACCATAAAAAGGTGCGCTGAGATCTTTGAAAAACTGCGAACGGTCGGCCTGCACGCCGGCGCGAATGCCATCGAACACCTCGATCGGCAAGCCGCCGGGATTCGCCGCCGTCTTCAGCATCAGCGGCGGCACCGCACCAATCAGCACCGCGCCTGCAACGCGCCCCGTGCCGTGGCGGCCGATGTAGCGCGCAACTTCTCCGCCGCCGGTGGAATGGCCCACGTGGGTCGCGCCCTTCAAATCGAGCGCTTCGACCAACGCGGCGAGATCGTCGGCATAAGTATCCATATCGTTGCCGTTCCAGGGCTGGCTGGAGCGGCCATGACCACGACGGTCATGCGCAATGCAACGGTATCCGCGCGCGGCCAAAAACAGCATCTGGTCTTCCCAGGCGTCAGCGCTCAAGGGCCAGCCATGGCTGAAGACCACGGGCTGTCCGCTGCCCCAGTCTTTGTAGTAAATCTGCGTTCCATCTTTGGTGGTAATCGTGGGCATAGGATCTTCTCCTTAAATTATGAGTCCGTTATTACTAATTCGCTAAATTGTGCATTGCAGATAACGACAGCTCAAGCAGCGGCGACACGCTCGACCTGAAACCTCTTCACGGCGAGAATTCCAAGCACAACGAAAATCGCCATCACGGCGAGTTGAGCCACCAGAAATGGAGGTTCTTTCTGCGTCGGTGCCAGCGCCTTCAAAGAAGGTACTTTGAGGAAGGACTGAACCACCGCCACGAAGGAGTTCAAATAAAGAGCGAGCACGGCGCACACCACATAAATCCATCGCCAAGGGCCCGCCAGGTGAAATGCGTAGCGCGCAACCACAGCGACCGCCAACACAATCAGCGATATCATCCCGACCACGTGGGACGGCAGAAGATGTTCCACCGGAAACAGAAACCCCGTCAAGATGGTTAAGGCGGTGGTGGTGAGAAAGATCGCGGTCCATCCGGGAAGCCGCTTCCCGGTGAGAAATCCATACACGACGACGAAGCCGGCGCCAATCCCCGCCAGACTCAACAGCACGTGCAGCAGAGTGAACGTCGATGTTGTCATACCCAGAATCATGGTGCGCTCCTTTCAGGGCGCGAGGCGCTGAGAGACCCGGCAAGGCCTGCGACGAATACAGCAAAGTTGGATACTCGAAGACGGCAGCGTGCTTCATTTAATTCTTTGCCCGCCCGGGTAATCCGCACCCAAGGATGCCGTCCTCGCCACGAGTTTTTGTTCGTGATTCGTAACGCGCAACACTTTGCCGCAAATATCGTTGTGATGTCGGAGACAATGCTTTCAACCAGGAGGGGGAGAGGAGTGGATCCGGACAACTGCCCGAATTGCGGCGGTACTGGATTTGTGGCGAAACCGGTGGACTTGAACGGTAAGTCCGAAGGTGTCGCATTTATCCGCTTGCAATGTCCCGCCTGCGCGGGCACAGGCCGGAAACGCCCGATCTCGCCCTCGACCGCCGGCTGACCGCACGGCCCGCGGTGCTTGCGAAAAACGTTCGGAACCGGACCGTCGTTGCTTTCCGTCCTACGGATGACGGTCCGGGCCGAACGTCTTCCGACGACCTTCGTTTCACAGATCATCCTTACTGTTGATCAATCGATTTGGAGTTGGGATGCGGCTCGACCGGAGAGATTCAGGCAATTCCTGCTGCTTTGACCTGCGAACGCCGGCGAGGGCTTGCAGCGGTCTCCACTCGATTCCGTCCATTGTTCTTGGCGCGGTAGAGCGCCTTATCGGCCGCCTGCAGAACGAGATCGGGATTCGTTTCTCCCTTGGCGCAAGTTGCGACGCCGATGCTGACGGTCACCGAAAGCGACGGAGGTTTGTCCTGGACAAGTTCTCGAATGGCTTGCCCCTTGCGCGCGCGACTGCGTGGCCGCTCGTTGCGCCGGTCTGGTCCGCGTGGCACCTGTCTCCGGTCGCCGCTGCGCATGCGAAACTCCGAAAGTTCAATTGCTTTGCGCAACTGCTCCAGATGATCGACCAACTCGGGGGTGGTCTTTCCTGGAAACAGAATGTTGAATTCCTCCCCGCCGCAACGGTAGGCCTGTCCTCCGCCGGTCACGCGCGCCAGGCTGGACGCAACCAGCCGTAGAACCTGATCTCCCGTGTCATGACCGTAGGTGTCGTTGAAGCGCTTGAAGTGGTCGATGTCGACCACCGCGATCGAATAGGGATCCTGCAGGCGCAGCAGGGCATCGTTAAAGGCGCGGCGCGAGGGCAGAGTCGTAAGTTCGTCGTGATAAGCCAGCAGGTAAGAGTTCTCCACGATCGCTGCGGCGAGAATGCAGGCCGCAGTAGCCGAATACACGGTGGAAGCGCGTGCGATCGGAGTGAAACGCAGAGACAGGAAGAAAGCCGCCAGCGACCACAGCAAAGCACTATCGGCAGGTTTCCGAGTGATCAGGAATCGCGCCAGCAGAAGAACGCCCGCCGCCGCAAACATGAGCAGCGCATAGCTGGGCAAAGTTAAAGCTAGTGTGGTCGCCGCGTGGTGCACCCGCGAGGGTGGCAAAGGCGATCCCTCGGCAGCCCGACAGATCACGACTACGATCACCGATTGCACAAACAGGAACAGCCCGACGGGCGCCATCGCTGAAACCGTGAACCCTCGCTCCTGCATAGCCGCAATCAAGACAAAATTCAGCGGCACTAACACGGCTACGGCCCGCACGGCTGCCCACTCCGGCGTCCCAGGCAAGACATGCCCGCCTCCGAAAGCCGCAATCGCCTCCTGCGCCAGAAAGAGCACAACCAGGGCACAAAAGATCCGACTGGAGTGGAATCGCCACGCCAGCAGCACTCCACCGAGCAGAGCGCAGTAGTACAGAAAGCTGAGCGCCGGCAATGCCAGGGTCAGCCAACCGGAATACAGAAGCACCGCGACCGCCAGAAGCAGAACTCCGCCCGGAACCAGCAGAGACTTCAGTGTGGTGGTGCTCCATAGCTGCAAGCGAGGACTCCCGTCGGAAAAACTCCCTTCGGAATTATCTCTGGTTAGCGAGGATGCAGGAATTGGCCGCGAAGGTTCGCAGCAGGATTGAAATCTTCGAGGCGGTTACGCCGTGCCATCTCCCATTTTGAAACGGCATTCCGTTTCTGCGTCTACAGACTTTGGTGTGGGCTTCGTTCCGGTTGCAACTGAGCGATCTCTAACTAGACTTGGATTGTCGGATTAAGGACGGTTCACGTTATGCGAATTCTTATTGCGGAAGACGATGAGGCCCTGGCCCGCTTCGTTCGCCAGGGCCTCGAAAGCGAACACTACTCGGTAGATGTGCTGCCCGATGGCGAACAGGCGCGGGCCGCAGCGACCGAGCACGACTACGATCTCGTGATCCTCGATCTCAACCTGCCCAAGCTGGACGGAGTGAGCGTGCTGCGCCACCTGCGGTCGAAGAAGCCCAGCCTGCCGGTGCTGGTGCTGACCCAGCGCACGCGCGTGGAAGACCGTGTGCAGTGCCTCGATACTGGGGCCGATGATTACCTGGCCAAGCCGTTCTCGTTCACCGAACTTTCCGCGCGCATCCGCGCTCTGGTGCGGCGCAGTCACTTGCCCTCGGAGTCGGTGCTGGTGGCCGCCGACCTCCGTCTCGACCGGGTACAGCGCCTGGTCGAACGCGCCGGACTCAGAATCGAGTTGACCACCAAAGAGTTTTCCTTGCTCGAGTACCTGATGCTCAACCAAAGCCGCAAAGTCACCCGCTCCATGATTATTGAGCACGTGTGGAATCTCACGTTTGATACCACCACCAACGTGGTGGATGTCTACATCAACTATCTGCGGCGCAAAATCGATGACGGCCACACCACCAAGCTGATTCACACCGTGCGCGGCGTGGGCTATGAGCTGAGTGCTCCCTCAGAAGCGCTCGCAGCAGGGATTCAACCAGCAGAGGTTCAGCCAGCGGAGATTCAACCAGCGAAGGTCCAAGCGGCGAAGGTCCAACCGTGAGCAGCGCCGCTCCGCAACTCGATCCCCAGCCTCCGTACGGAGCGCCGGCCAAGGGCCGAAGCCCGCTGGCGCACCTGCTGCACGCGCTCAATCAGCCCCTGACCGGGTTGCAGTGCTCGCTGGAGCTGGCCGTGGCCGGCCCCCATCCGACCGATCAATACATCCGTACGCTGCGCGAAGGCCTCGAACTCACGGGCCGGATGCGCATTCTGGTGGAGGCCATCCGCGAACTGTCTGACCTGCAACCGGCCGACGCGCAACCAGTCCAGCCGGCGCGGCTCGACACCCTCCTGCGCGAGGTCGCCACCGACTTGTTGCCGGTGGCCGAGACCAAAGGTGTGCGCCTGGTGGTGATCAGCCAGGCTGCGCTCGTGGTCCGGGCCGATCGTCGTGATCTGGAGACACCGCTCTTTCGCCTCCTCGAATCGGCCTTGAGCCTGGCGCGCGCCGGCAGCGACCTCGAGATCGGCGCTTCGCTCGCACCGGAACACGCGCGCCTGGTGGTGGCCTGGAGCCCGGGCCCGCTGCCCGAGCATTCGCCGTTCTCGCGCCCGGAACTTGGGCTGCTCATCGCTCAGGCGGGACTCAAACAGTCCGGCGCGGAATGGACCCGCACCCAGGCCGGAACGATGGAGGTTTGCAGTTTGCGCCTGCCCTTGGTCGCTGCATAGTGCTGGTCAGAACTGCGATAGCGCAGATGGGAGATTGCTCATGAGTGCCTTGCCGACAATGCCGGCCTTTGCTGACTTCGGCGCCCGATCCGGCGCACAGTCGGGCGGAGCGCTGATCGCCAGTCCGGACAGCGCCCTGCGGGCAGCTGTGCTGCACCGTTTGAACGGCCGCTGTCGTCCCGTGCAGCAAGCGCTGGGCGGCGCGGACGCGCTGGCCAAGCTCGAAAAAGGAGACTGGCCTGTCCTGTTTCTCGATCGCCGGCTTCCCGATCTGGATGTTGATGAACTCATGGCCATCATCCAACGGCGGTTTCCCGGCACGCAGGTCGTTCTACTGGACTCCGAAGATTCGCCTGCGAGCCAGACTGCCGAGTCCACGCACAACGGGACTAGGCGCGACGAGACCCAGCCGGACGAAGCCCATCCCGGTTCCATCCCGTCCTACAATTCTCAGGCGCTGTTGCGGCCGACTCAGGAATCGCAGCCCGCGGGCAGGTCGGGCGCAGTGAATCCTTTGCCCGGCATGATCGGAACCAGTGTGGCCATGCAGAGCGTCTACCGCATGGTGCGTCTGGTCGCGGCGCGCCTAACCACCGTGCTCATCGCCGGCCCCACCGGAACCGGCAAAGAGCTGGTGGCCCGGGCACTACATGCGCTCAGTCCGCGTGCGGCGAAAGCTCTTGTAGTGGTGAACTGCGCGGCCATTCCGGAAGCGCTGCTCGAGTCCGAGCTGTTCGGTTACACCCGCGGAGCGTTCACCGGAGCGGTGCAATCCCAACTCGGCCGCATTCCCGCAGCCCACGGCGGCACCTTGTTTCTCGATGAAGTCAGCGAACTGCCTCTGGGCATGCAAGCCAAACTGCTGCGCTTTCTGGAGCAGAAGGAGATTCAGCGGCTGGGCACCTCCGAAGTAACGCGGGTCGATGTGCGCGTGCTGGCCGCGAGCAATGTGGACCTTGCCGGCCGGGCCGCGCGGGGAGAATTTCGCCAGGATCTGTTCTACCGTTTGTCGGCGTTTCCCATCGAACTGCCCACCCTGGCCGAGCGTCGCGCTGACATTGTGCCGCTGGCGGAACATTTTCTGGCCTGCATGGCGGCGGCGATGGCAGTGCCAGTCCCGTCCCTGCGGGAAGACGCTGTCCGCATTCTCGAAACCCATCCCTGGAAGGGCAACGTGCGCGAACTGCAGCATGTGATGGAGCGGGCTTCCATTCTGGTGGAGAGCGGCGACACTATCACCGCCGAGCATGTGTATTTTCCCTATCCCCGCAACTCTTGCCCACAACTTTGAATGTCAACCGCCTCCGCGTGAGAAGAATCTTACGCATTCGCACCCCTCATTGGCATGCGCCGTGCAAATCTTGCCTGCGACGATGACTTCTTTGCCTATGCCGAGATGCTGGCCCGAGCGGGTTACGTTTGCTCCCAACAGCGGTGCGTCCGTATCTGACATCGGCCATCCCGGCGCCGAACTTAAGAGCGAAATCCGGCATCACGAAGAATTACGCCGCGATGAATCCGGCGAAGACCGCAGTCAAGAACGAAGCCCAGACCGAAGTGAAGACCGAAGTGAAGACGAGCAGTTTCTGGTCCATGCCTTCCGTTCCTTTAGCGAAGCTGCCGGCTCGCTCGAGCAGTCCTACCAGACATTGCGCGCGGAGGTCGAAAGATTGCGCTCTGAACTCGAGGAGACGCAGTCGAAACTCCGCCGGGAACAGGCGCTGGCGGAAGTTTCTTCGCTGTTGGCGCATGAAATCCGCAATCCGCTGGGCAGCCTGGAATTGTTTGCAGGTCTGTTGGCGGAATCGGATCTGGACGCCGAGGCTCACTCCTGGGTAGAGCATGTGCAAGCCGGGCTGCGCACTCTGGCCGCCACCGTCAACAACGTTTTGCACTTCCATAGCCTCCCGGAACCCGAGCGCGCTCCTGTCGATCTCGGCCAGTTGCTGCGGTGGGCCTGCGACTTCTTCCTGCCGCTGGCGCGCCAGTCCCGGATTACCTTGAGCCTGCAGAATCGCGTCTCCGGAGTCTGGCTGGCTGCGGATCGCCATCGTCTGGAGCAGGTGTTGCTCAACCTTGTGCTCAATGCCATCCGGGCGATGCCCGGCGGCGGCTGGATCGAACTGGGTGGCCGCCCGACTCAGAATGGCGAGGTCGTGCTGTCGGTTTCCGATACCGGTCCGGGAATCTCAGCGGAACATCTGCCATCCATCTTTGAGCCGGGATTCAGCACCCGCGACGGCAGCCCGGGGCTGGGGCTGGCCGTCTGCCGCAAGATTGTCCAGCAGCACGGAGGCACGATCGTGGCAGAGAGCCGGCCGGGCTGCGGCGCCACCTTCACTCTGGTCTTTCCTCTGACTGACAAGCCTCTGACCGACAAGCCTCCGACTGACAAGCCTCTCACTGACCAACCTCTCGCAGGCAAAACTCATGAAGGAGTTACCGAATGAACCGGGTACTGGTGGTCGATGACGACAGCGGCATGCGTATGGCGCTCGAGGCCCGCTTCCAGCGCCACGGCTGGCAGGTGGAGACGGCATCGAGCGCGGCCGAAGCTCTCGATAAATTCCGCCGCGGATTGCATCCCCTGGTCGTGACCGATATCCGCATGCCCGGCCGTGCCTTCAACCCAACGCCCAGCCGGGCATTCGATAGCACTTCCGATTGCACATTCGATAACACACCCAATGGCAAACTCGATCGTGCATCCGATAGCGCAATCGATCGCGTCATCGAAGAAGACGGTCTATTTGTCATGCGGCAGGCGCGGGCGCTGGCTCCGCACACCGCCGTGATCCTGCTGACCGCCTTCGCCAGCGTTCCCGATGCGGTGGAAGCGATGAAGGACGGCGCCTGCGATTATCTGGTCAAGCCGGTTTGCTTCGAACAGCTGGAGCAGGCGGCGGAGCGGATTCTGGCCCAGGCCAGAACCCAGGCCGAAGCCATGAAAGACCTGGGCGGACACGCGCCGCCATGGCTGCGGGCGCTCGATCGCGCGCGCCAGGCAGCTGCCAGCAATGCCGACATTCTGATCGAAGCCGAAAGCGGCACCGGTAAAGAGCTGGTCGCTCGCCTGATTCACCGGCTCAGCCCACGCCGCGACCGCGCCTTTGTCGCCGTCAACTGCGCCGCTTTTCCCGAGACTCTGCTCGAAAGCGAACTGTTCGGCCACACTAAGGGAGCATTCACTGGCGCCAGCAGCCTCAAGCCGGGTAAGTTCGAACTGGCCAATGGCGGAACGCTTTTGCTCGACGAAATCGGGGAGATGCCGCTCGGGCTGCAGCCCAAGCTCCTGCGCGTGCTGCAGGAACGCGAGTTCGACCGCCTGGGCGATACCCGCAGCGTGCGCGTCGATTTGCGCGTGATCGCCACCACCAACTGCGCCCTGGCCCAGATGGTGCGCGCCGGCAAGTTCCGCGCCGATCTTTATTATCGGCTCAACGTTATACCGCTCAGCCTGCCGCCGCTGCGCGCGCGCGCGGGCGACGTGCGCGAGCTGGCGGAGTTCTTTATCCGTCTCTACTCTGCGCCCGGCAAGGCGCTGCGCCTGAGTCCGGAGTTTCTGCTCCAGCTCGAAGCCCACACCTGGCCGGGCAATGTGCGCGAGCTGGCCAACTGCCTGCGCCGCGTCGTAGCCCTGACCACGACCGCTGAGATCGGCCCCGGCGCTCTGGAGGACTGCGAATGGACCTCGGCAAACTCGATCACGGCCGGTCCTGCGGCGCTCGACCTGGCGGGACTACGACCCGGAGTTTCTCTCGGCGACATGGAGCGCAAGCTGGTCGAAATCACGCTCGTGGCCACCGGCGGCAACCGCTCGCGCGCCGCCGAATTGCTAGGCGTAAGCCTGCGCACCGTCCGCAACAAAGTGCGCAGCTATGGCCTGCCTAGTTGCAGCAGTTATGTGCATGACTGACGGAGAGAGCATGACCGATACAAATCTGATTGATAGGAACAGGATTGATACAAAGATAAAAAAAATAATGACGAATTCGACGCGGAGGACACAGCGATTATGCCAGGCATGACCGAAACTGCGATGACCGAAGCTCTGGGCCGTTTTCTCGACGTCGATGTGGCCCGCTACCAGCTGATTGCAACCAACCTCGCCAACGTCGACACTCCCGGCTACCACACTCGCGACCTGGATTTCCGGGCAGAGCTGGGGCGCGCGGCCGCGGCCGACTCAGCATCCGACTCCGCCGCTGAAAGTGGACAGCTCTCGTCCTTCTCGGCTTCTGCCGCACATCAGCCGGTTGGCCACCAGGTGCGTGGACTGATGGAGCGGCCCGACGGCAACAACGTCAGCATGGAGCGGGAAAGCCTGCTGCTGGCCGAGGCGCAGATGAAATTTAACCTCGGAGTTCAGCTTCTGAAAGACCAGTTTCACCTGATCTCGACCGCAATTAATTCCGGAGGCACAACGTCATGAACCTTTTTGGCATGCTCGAAGTCAGCGGCTCGGCACTGGCGGCGGAACGCTGGCGCGCCGAAGTCGTTTCCGCCAACATGGCCAACGCCGAAACTACCCGCACCCCGCAGGGCGGCGCCTACCGGCGGCAGTTGGTGGTATTTCGCGCGCTGTCCGCGCCCCGCTTCCCTCTGCTCCTGGCGGGTCTGCAATCGCACCACGGCCCGCAGCAAGGGGTGCGCGTCGACCGGGTCGTTGCCGACTCGACGCCGCAGCCGCAGCGCTATCAGCCTGGCCATCCCGACGCGGATGCCGCCGGTTACGTGACCTATCCCAACGTGAATCCGGTGATGGAGATGACTGACCTGCTGAGTGCGGTGCGCGCCTACCAGCTCAACGCCGCGGCCGTGCAGGCCTCGAAAAACATGATCCAGCAGTCGCTGCAGATTTTGAGTTGAACCGGATGAACTGAACTAACTCGATTTGAACCTAATTTGAGTTGAACCTGATTTCAACCGTTGCTGGAGAACCTTAGCTATGAACGCCCCCATCTCTTCCCTGCGCATTCTTCCCGCCGAAGCCGACTTGTCTGCGCTGCAGCCGGCGGCCAGTTCCGAGTCCGGCTTTCGCGATGTGCTGCACAGCGCCATCGACGACATTCAGCAGCTCGAAGGGCAGGCCGAGGCCAAAGTGTCCGGCGTGATTACCGGCACCGGCACCGATGTGCACTCGGCCTTGATTGCGGTCGAAAAAGCCGATCTCAGTTTTCAGCTGATGATGCAGGTGCGGAACAAGATCGTGTCCGCCTACGAGGAGATTTCGCGCATGCAGTTCTGAAGGTCGCAGGCGCTTCGCACGCTCATCAGGAGAACAGCGGCAGAATCAGGGACGAAACTCCAAGTTCGGAACTCTGGGCTCGGAACTTCGGGCTAGAAACTCTAAGTTCGCAAAACGCGATCCACGAAAATGGCCAACTCCCCACCCCCCGGAAACGACGTGCTGCAGCGCCTGGGACAATTCTTTCAGGGACTGACCGTGAACCAGCGCCTGCTGCTGGCTGGCGGCGCGGCCCTGCTGGGCGGAACCGTCTGGATCTTTGTCGCTCTGCTGGGCCAGCCGAAGTATGTCACTCTGTACTCTGGCCTGCGCTCGGAAGAGGCGCAGGGCCTGGCCGCCCGTCTGGCGGCAAAAAACATTCCGCATCAGATTTCGCCCGACGGCGGCACCCTGTTGGTACCTGAAGACAAACTTGACGCCAGCCGTCTTGAAACCGCCGCCGCCGGACTGCCGCGCAGCGCGCGCCTCGGCTTTGAGTTGTTCGACACTCCCAACTGGGCGGGATCGGACTTTACCGAAAAAGTGAACTACCAGCGCGCCCTCGAAGGCGAACTGGAACGCACTCTGGCCACGCTGAGCGAAGTTGAAGCCGTGCGGGTGCATCTGGTGATGCCGCAGGAATCTCTGTTCACCGAACAGCAGCACGACGCGAAAGCCGCGGTCATTCTCAAAACCCGCAGCGGTCATCTTTCGGAAGAAGCGCAGCAGGCCATTCCACAACTGGTGGCCTCGGCCGTCGACCGCCTGCGTCCGGAGAACGTAACTGTGGTCGACGCCGATTCGAACACGCCCATGCTGCACAACCGGGATGGCTCGAGCGGCCGCGCCTATGGCCTTGACGAGGAACTGGCTAAGACGCTCGTCCACACCCTCGAACCGGTGGTTGGGGCGGATCATGTTCGGGCCAGCGTGCACGTCGAGTATGAACTGGGCAGCAGCGAAGATACCCAAGAGACCTACGATCCGAAGACCACCGCCACCCTCACCCAGGAACATTCCGAAGAAAGTTCGACCGGAGCAGCTCCTGCCGGAGTGCCCGGCACGGCGACCAATGTGCCCTCCGGAACTCCCACGCCGCCGGCTGCCCCTGCTGGCGATCAATCCAGTTCCCGTACCGATTCGACGACTTTCGCCGTGAGTAAGAGCCTGCATCACAGCGTCGAGCCTCCCGGCCGCGTGCATCGCATCGCCGCTGCGGTCGTGGTCGACGACGTGGTCGAAACCACCGAACAGGCGGGCAAGCGCTCGACCGCGCGGCGCAAGCGCACTCCCGAAGAGATGAAACAGATTGAACAACTGGCCGAGGCCGCGATCGGCGTGAACTCGCAGCGCGGAGACGTACTGGCCGTCGAGAACCTGGCGTTCCAGCAGGCCCCCGAGGAAACCCCGCCCCCGGCGCCGAACCGCACCGAACATTGGCGGCGTCTGATCGAGCCCTGGGCGTGGGCGCTGCGCTATCTCGGCTTAGCGGCGTTGTTCCTGGTCCTCTACTGGCTGGTACTTCGTCCGGTGAAAAACCAGGCGCTCACTGCCTTCCGCGAATTGCCGGGTAGAGCGGCTGTGGGCCTGGCGCCCGCCGCAGGGACTGCGGGCGGCGGCGCGCTGGGCGGCGCCGGAGCCGCCATGGAAGAGGGAGGAAAACGCACCAGTCAATTGAAGCGCCTGCTGACTGAAAAAGTGAAAGCGGAACCGGAAGCGGCCAGCCGCCTGGTGCAGGGCTGGGTGCAGCAGGAGGGACCACGGTGACCGCAGCGGCAGCAGCAGCACCCAGCGGCGTCCGCAAGGCAGCGATTCTGCTGGTGATCCTCGGAGAGGACGCGGCCAGCCAGATCTACCGCCATCTGCCCCCCGCCGAAGTCGAGCGCATCAGTCAGGGCATCGCCGGGCTCAATGCCGTCGACGCCGAGACCGCTCTGGTGGTGCTCGAGGAATTCGAGCACCTCGTCATGGCCGGAGACTACCTGGCGCAGGGTGGCAAGGACTATGCCAACAAACTTCTGGTGAAGGCTTTCGGCGAGGAGGGCGCGCGCCAGTTGCTGCATCAGGTATCGCTCACGGCGGAGATGAGCGCCGGCCAACTCGACTCCCTGCGCAAAGCCGACCCCCAGCAACTGGCCCAGTTCATCGAGGGCGAGCACCCACAAACCATTGCCTTGATTCTCGCTCACCTCGAAGCCAAGCAGGCCTCCACGCTGCTGATGCGTCTGCCCGAGGAGCTGCGCGCCGAGGCCATCAAGCGCCTTGCGCAGTTGCGCCAGTTCTCCCCCGAAATGGCGCAGCGCGTCGCCATCGTCCTCAACAAACGCCTGGAAGCCCTGGGCGAGCAGAGCCGGCGGGCTTACGCCGGATTGCGCGGCGTGGCCGATGTGATGAACCGGCTGGACATCACCGTCGCCAAAACTATCTTGGAAGGCATCGAGAAAGAAGACCCCAAGCTGGCGCTCTCCATCCGCAATCTGATGTTCACCTTCGAGGATCTGCTGACCGTGCCCGAGACCGGCATCCGCGAACTGCTGGGACAAATGGACAAGAAAACCCTGGCCACGGCCCTGCGCGGCGCCTCGGAAGAACTGAAAAACTACATCTTCAAGTCGATGTCCTCGCGCGCCGTCGAAATGCTCAAAGAAGATATGGATGTGCTTGGTCCAGTGAAGTCGCGCGAGATACACAAGGCGCAGCTCGAAGCTGTGGCGGTGGCGCGCAAACTCGAAGCCGACGGAAAAATCACGCTGACCCCGGAGGGCGAAGATGAGTACGTCGCCTAGCCGCGCGCCGGCAGCGGACCCTGCGAGACCTGGCGCCGCCCTCGAGCCCTTCCCTTATGACTCGATACCTGTCGGCTCGACTGCCCGCGGACATGCCATCGCCCTCGGCACTGGACCGGGCGGCGCCGCGGACGCGGCTGACCGCGAAGCCCGGGCCCGCGTCCTGGGACGGCAGGAAGGACTGGCTGAATCCCGCAAGACCTTCGATGAACAGCTGGCCCAGGAACGAGCCGGCGTGGCCGCTGCTTTGGCCGGGTTTACCCGCGACCGGGCAGACTATTTTCAGAAAGTGGAGGCCGAAGTCCTGCAGCTGGCGCTCGGCATTGCCCGCAGGATTCTCCACCGCGAGGCCCTGCTCGATCCGCTGTTGCTGGCCGGAATCGTGCGCGTCGCTCTCGAAAAAATCGATGGCGCCGCCGGCGTGCGGTTACACATCCATCCCCAGGAAGCCGCGAGCTGGCGCCACCATCTGGCTACGCATCTCGAGCCCGCCGATCTGCCGGAAATCGTCGAGGATCCCGCCCAACCGCCCGACCGCTGCCTGCTCGAAACCTCGATGGGAACGGCCGCAGTCGGAATTGAACTCCAGCTGAAAGAAATTGAGCGGGGATTCATGGACCTGCTGGCGGCGCGTCCGGCGGGTGCGGCGCAATCTACTTCCGCGCCATCTGGTTCCGGACAATCCGGTTCGTCGCAATCGGGAGCGGCTTTATGACTGACGATGCTTCTCTCGCTCCCTATCTTTCGCGGCTCGACGCCTGTTCCGCGCTGCGCTGGCAGGGCCGGGTCACGCAAGTTGTCGGCCCGCTGGTCGAGTCGGAGGGTCCGTTCTGCTCGGTGGGAGAAATCTGCCACATTCACGACTCTCACGGGCGAGTGCTGCCCGGAGAAATCATCGGCTTTCGGGGCTCGACGGTGCTGGCCATGCCACTCGATTTGCCGCGCGGCGTTCGTCACGGCGACCGGGTCGTCACCTGGGGCGAGCGGCCCACGCTGCGGGTGAGCGAAGCCATGTTGGGGCGCGTGCTCGACGGTTGCGGCGAGCCTCTGGATTCTCTCGGGCCTTACCGGGCGCGTGAGTATCGCGTGCTCGATGGCGCAGCCCCGCTGCCACTCGCACGGCTCTCCATCCGCGAGCCCATCAGTTGCGGCATTCGCGCCGTCGATGCCTTCCTGGCCTGCGGCCGGGGGCAGCGCGTGGGCATTTTTGGCGGCAGCGGCGTGGGCAAGAGCACGCTGATTGGCATGATGGCGCGCAACACCGAAGCCGATCTCACCGTGCTCGGGCTGGTCGGTGAACGCGGCCGCGAGGTGCGCGACTTCCTCGAAAACTCGCTCGGCGAGGAAGGCCGCAAGCGCGCCGTGGTCGTGGTTTCCACCTCCGACCAGTCTCCCCTGCTGCGCATCCGGGCCGCGCTGACTGCGACCACCGTGGCCGAATATTTTTGTGCGCGGGGAAAAAATGTTCTGCTGGTCGTTGATTCGCTCACCCGCATGGCCATGGCGCAGCGCGAAATCGGCCTCGCCGCCGGCGAGCCTCCGACGGCCAAAGGTTACACTCCTTCCTGTTTTTCCATGCTGGCTCGGCTGATTGAGCGCGCGGGAAAATTCGGCGCGGGCAGCATTACCGCGTTCTACACCGTGCTGATGGAAGGTGACGATGAGCAAGACCCTCTAGTCGACGGAGCGCGCGCCCTGCTCGACGGTCACATTATGCTCGACCGCAAGCTGGCCGTGCGCAGCCACTATCCTCCTATTGCCGTGCTCGACAGCGTGAGCCGTCTCATGCCCGCCGTCTGCTCGGCGGCTCATCTGCAGAAAGCCCACGAACTCCGGCGTCTGCTGGCCGCCTACACCGCTTCAGAAGACCTGATTCGCATTGGCGCCTACCAGAAAGGCAGCGATCCCACGCTCGACAAGGCGTTGACCCTGATTCCCGAACTGCATCGTTTTCTGATGCAGAAACCGGGCGAGGCCGTGTCCTTGGCGGACAGCATCACCCGGCTGCTGGCCTTGCCCGGCTAGTTTGGTCGCGCCCATTTTTGCGTGAACATTCTTTGTTCCATCGTCTCTTGCTCCATCAACGTCGTCTTAATGTGAGTAAAATTGTGGCCTTTCATTTTCCGCTGCAGGCGGTGTTTCATTTCCGGCAAAGTGTGGAACATCAGCAGGAACTGCGCCTGCGCGCGGCCAATCAGCAGGTCGCGAAAGTGCGGCATGGGCTCGAGCAGATCGATGAGCGCATTCGGCAGATGCAGGCCCGTGAGTCACAGGAATTGCAGGCTGGCACAACCGCCGCGGAATTGCGCTTTGCCCTGGGATGCGAGGCAGCGCTTCGCCAGCTGCGGCAGGAGACAGAACGCGAACTTGCCCGCTGGGAAAAACTGCGGGACCAGCAGCAAAGAATCTTTCAGCAGGCGCGCCGCGAACGCGAAACTTTTGAAAGCCTGCGCGACCAGCAACTGCGCGACTACCAGCGCGCCGCCGCCCGGCGCGAACAACGCCAGCTCGACGACCTCTTTCTTATGCGCCAATCCTACCTGCGACGTAGCTAGAACCTGCCGAGGCATAGGCATGCCTTGCCCAGCATCGACACTGCGGCACTTCGACTCCTCTCCATCGGCTCTTGCCGGATTTCCTTGATTCCACTGCTGTTCCTCGCGTCATGCGCCTGCACGCAGCAACGCTTCGCGGTTGGTGCCTGACATGCATCAAGCGCAGTGAGCCGTTAGCTTCGGCGTGGACTCTTAACCGTGAACTCCGTGCTCCAACTCGCGATCACCGCCAGTGCTGCTCCGGCCACGACCTTGGGCGCGCTCGGTGGCATGCCCTCGGCGACACGAAATTCGGGCAGCTTTGCGGCTGTGTGCGCCGCGCAGCTTTCGACCACGCCCGCGAACGAGCATGCCGCTTCGGTCCCCGCTGTTCCAGCGACGGTTTCGCCGAAGCTAACCGGCAAATCGACTTCGACGAATGTCCCCAACGTTAGGGAGGCGCGAGAAAGCAACGTCCCGGTCGCAGTGATCGCAGTTCCGTTGCCCCTGCCGCCCATAATTCCCGAGGCATCACTGCCGCGATCATACGCGGCGGTGCTCGCATCGCCGACGGCAAACGCGCAGGGCGCAAGCCCCGGCACGACCGCATCGAAGTCGCTCTCGACCGGATCATCCCCTAGCGTCCCGGCGGTATCGTCCTCAGTCGCGCCGCCGATGCCGGTTCCAGCATCGCCCACAAACAGCGATACGCAACAGGCCCCCAGCCTGAACGCGCCACCGCGAAAGGCAAACGGCGATGCTATGGCGCCGCCAACGGAACAAAGCGTCAGCGCGGATTCGTCGACATCCGGAATTTTTTCCGGTGGAGACACTACCGCGCAAACTCCAGTGGTTCAGACCGCAGTCATCGAGCTTGCCATCGCTCCAGGCATCGCAGCCGAGCCCGCATCGTCGATCCCCGCCAGTGCTTTTTTTGGACCGATCGGAGTGCAGGACACAAAGTCGGCCGACGGAGACCCCACATCCGCTACGAACGACAGCGCCGGGGCACTTCAAACCGATGCTCGAACCGCCGGGAGCCAATTACCAGTCGACACGACCGAAGACACAACTCAAGACACAACCCAGGCAACTCCTGCGCCCGACTCGCCGCTGACTCCCTCGATCCATTTACTGCGGCAGTTGGCGCCACTGCCTCCCTCGGAGATGCCCCTCGCCGGGCAGCCCAGCTCTACGCCCGCGCGGGTCGTTCCAAGCGCAGCCCACGCTCCGGTCAGCAGTTCGCCGGCGCATGTCGGCGTTGCGGCGCGTTCCACTCCGCTGCCTGCAGAAAAAGCTCTTCAGAGCACTCAGTCGCAGACTGAAACTTCTTTCCCGATTCCCTCCGTAGTCGCGTCCCGGCCCATGGCCCAGAGCGGAGATTTCTCATCTGCAACGAACCTGAACTTGAATATCGAAAGCAAGTTTTCACCGAACGCGGCGGGTGCTGCGGTCTCATCGGCTGCTGCGCCGGCCGGAACCAGCGCGGCTGAACCCATCCGGCAAGCCGACACATCCAGCGGCGCCCCGTCCGATTCCTCTTCCGCTCATAAAGAGCCAGCGGCACCCGCGGCCAATCAAAATGCAGGGCAGACTGCGGATCCTCAGGCAGGCCCGCCGCAATCGCCGGGGAATGCTGTCGGTCCGGCGACGCAGGCAGCGGCCACCGGAGCCGCAATCCCGGGAGCGGCGATCACCGGAGCAAACGTCCTGCCCGCCACTTCCGGCGCTGCGCGCGCATCGGACGGCAGCGCTGGTGCAACCTCGGACTCGCCGGCGAATCTGCCCGCTGCCCCAGAGCTTCCCGGCAATCCGAGCGCGGGCCCGGTACAAATGGCGCAGATGGCCAACCAGGCCGCGCAATCGGAAATGCGCATTGGGATGAACACTGCAGCCTTCGGCAATGTGGAAGTGCGGACCGTCGTCCACGCCAATGACATTGGCGTTGTCATCGGCAGCGAAAAAGGCGACCTGCGCGGTTTGCTCGCCAATGAGCTACCTGGAATTGCCAGCACGCTGCAACAGCAGAACCTGCGGCTGCACCAGGTCAGCTTTCACGCCACGGGATTTGCCTTCTCCGGTCAGACGTCCTCGGGAGGCGACTCGCAATCGCGTTCGTTCTCCTCAGCTCGATGGGTTCAATCCCCGGAATCGATTCCCGGGGCCAGCGCAGAGGATTCCAGCCCGGCAGGGGACGGCACCAGCAACAGCTCGAATGGTTTGAACATTATTGCTTAGGTACCGCATAAAACACGCTGGCGTAAACACCATCGCGCCACGCTTGCGTAAAGGAGGATCGCTTTGAGTACCTCACCGGTTGTTCCCACGCCGCCTACCACTTCTAGCGGCGGTACGACCAGCAGTAGCGGACTGCCCACCTCGCAGAGCCTGAACAACATGTTTCTGCAACTACTGGTGGCGCAGCTGCAGAATCAGGATCCGCTCAATCCCATGGATCCCTCGCAGTTCGTCGGACAGCTGGCTCAGTTCAGCGAACTCAGCGAAGTCACCCAGATCGAAAATATCCTGCAGAACGCTCTGCCCGGAGACACCGGAACTTCGGGCACGGGAACGTCAGGCTCGGGAACTTCAGCGGCGGCCGCAAGCTCCAGTGCTGCCGCCGGAACTGCGTATACCGCCGGCACGGCGGCGAACTCAACCAACCCGGGAAACCCGGGGTCCGCCGCAACTCCGGCAGCGATTTTTTCTTCGACCGCCGCCGCGGCGCAGGCCGCGATTCCACAATTCGCATCTCCAGCATCGTCGCTTTTCAGTCACCAAATTCAAGGAGTGTTCTAAATGCCAAACTTTTCCATTCCCCTTTCCGGACTGACCGCGGAATCAACCGCTCTGTCGGCCATCGCCAATAATCTTTCCAACCAGAACACCACTGGCTACAAGGATACGAGCGTACTGTTCAGCGACTTGTTTTATCAGGAGCTCGGAACCACCGGGTCGGGCGATCCCATTCAAGTCGGAGCGGGCACCGAAGTCAGCGCCATGCCTTCAATGTTTACCCAGGGCAGTATCAGCGCCACCGGCGTGCCCACCGATGTGGCCATCCAGGGCTCCGGCTTCTTCACGGTGAAAAACGCTAACGGCACCCTGGATTACACCCGGGCCGGCGATTTTACCGTCGATGCCAACAACTATCTGGTCACTCAGGCCGGGCAGCAAGTTCTCGGGTATCCGGCGGTCAATGGCGTGGTCAACGACGGGGCCGGCATCGGCCCGCTACAGCTCGGCGCCGGGACGATCAGCCCGCCAACCGCGACCGCCAACGTGGAGCTCACCACCAACCTCAATGCACAAGACACTCCCACCACTCCCCCTTTTTCAACGCCCGTCACCATCTACGATTCCCTGGGTGCGGCTCATACCCTGACCGCCACATTCACCAACACCGCGCCCAACAACTGGACTTACAGCCTCAGTATTCCGGCGGCCGATCTGACTCCGCCAGCCACCGGAGTCGTGGCCACCGGTACTCTCACCTTCAACGGCAACGGAGTGCTGATCGGCGATACGGCGACCACAGGCGGCGCGGTCACCGGAGCCCTGTCCGATGTGGCGGGCATTCCCATCACCGGCTTTGCCGATGGCGCCTCCAACATGACGTTTAACTGGAACGTGCTCAACGGGACCACCCCGGTGCTTACCCAGGTGGCAGCTCCCGACAGCACCACCTCCGCCAATCAGGATGGCAGTAGCAGCGGCTCGCTCGAAAGCTTCGCCATCGGTTCCGACGGCACCATTACCGGCTCGTTCAGCAATGGCGAGACCCAGGCTCTCGGACAGATCGCGCTGGCCAGCTTCGCCAACAATAACGGGCTGCAGCTCAACGGCTCGACCGACTTCACGCCTACCCTTGCCTCTGGCCCGGCTGTAGTGGGGGTTCCGGGCTCAGGGGAACTGGGTACACTTTCCGGAGGCTCACTCGAGTTATCGAACGTCGATATCGCCACCGAGTTTGCCAATCTGATCGTCGCGCAGCGCGGTTATGAAGCCGACGCCAAAGCCGTGACTACCTTCGACCAGATCATGCAGGACACCATCGCGCTCAAACAGTAAATCGATCGCGGCGCGCAGTCACTCTAAACGGCTCCGGTAGCTTCCTCGCCGGAGCCGCGCAACTCATTTAGCGATTCTTAATGAGAACCACATTATCAACGTCTGGAAGTCGCACCTTCCTTGGATTTCCGTAATGATTCTCGACTTCTCTAAGTGTTGATTCCAGTGGGAAAAAGCTGCATGGTGGGTAAACGCTCCCCCTCCCTTTCGGTTTTCGCAGCGGACTTCGGATTGCTTTTCCAAAGGCATGCCCGAGGAAGATAAGAAGAAAACAAAAACAAAATCAAAACTGGGCAAGTTGGGAGTGGTGTTTCTCCTCGTCATCCTGGCCGGAATCGGCATCTGGTTTTGGGCCAGCCGGGGAAGCGAAGCCCCGGCGAGCCCGCCTGCCGGAGTGCGCTCCACTCTGCATCTCGAGACCTTCGTTCTGAACTTGGCCGATACCGAGCAGCGATCGTATCTGCGGGTGGGCGTCGATCTCGGACTGAACCGGGAACTTAAGCACGGCGAAGAAGCCCCGGTGGCGCAGGTGCGCGACACCATTCTGAGCGTGCTGTCCGAGGCGCGGGTGGGCGATCTGATGACCGCTCCCGGCAAAACCAAGCTCAAGGAAAACCTGCTGCACGCCCTGCAGGAGCGCATGCCCCAGTTGGGAGTCGAAGAAGTCTATTTCACCGAGTTTCTGATCCAGCGCTAGTTCGGATCGCGCTAGTTCGCAGCGTTGGTTCGACGAGCGCTAGTTCGATCAGGGTTAGTTCAGCAAGTTTAGTTTCGACGAGTTCAATTCGGACCAGCGCCGATTCGAACCAAGCGCTGAGCGCGAAAGCGAGGATGCAACACGATGCCCGCAGCAGCTCCTGCAATGTCGCCGGTCGTCGCGGAGAAGCCGCGTGAAACGGCGGAGCTCGAAAGCAGAGAGAACCGAGAAAACGACGAAAGCCTATGGCGCCCGGTGCTGGGCCTGCCCTGCCTGCTGACGGTCGATCTCCCGCTGCCGAACTTTAAGGTCGCTGATTTTCTGGCCCTGAAGTCCGGATCGGTGCTCGCCACCAACTGGCGGCTTGCCCAGGATATTCCTCTGCGCATCAATGGAACCCTCATCGCATGGGCGGAGTTTGAGGGAGCGGGCGCACGGCTGGCGGTGCGCGTCACGGAGCTGACATGAACCCCGAATCCATCTCGCGCGGGCGGGCTTTGCACGACCAGACTTTGCGGCCGGGATCTCACGGCGCGGCAGCGGGCATTGCAGCCAGCTCTGCATTGCGATCGGCACGGAACTCGGCATTGCGGGATCTGTGGCGGCGTGCACGCGCCTGCGGACAATACATGTCGCGTCTGAGCCGGTTGTGTCTGAGCCGAAGAAAGCCGCGGCGTCTCCGTCTGTGTGAGAGCCTGCCGCTTGGCGAACGCCGTTTTGTGGCCGTGGTCGAATTTGAGCGCTCGCGTTTCCTGCTGGGTGGAACATCCGCGTCGCTGGTGCTGCTGGCCCGGCTCGGAAGTGGCGGGATGGATGAACCTAAGGAAGAAGAGGCCGTCGAAAAAAACGAGCGTAGGCCCTCCGGCCCCGCCGATCCCTCGGCCGAAACCGCGGCGGAGGGGCAGCGTTGAGCGGACTGAAAGGCATCACGCTTGCAGTCGCTCTGCTGCTTCTGCCCTCCGCAAGCGCATGGGCGGAAGCGCGGCCTCGGCATGCGCCCGGGCTGAACTGGAGCGGGCCGGCGGGAGCCTCGGGATCGGTGCCTTGGAACATCGTCGTTCTGCTCACTCTGCTGACTTTGCTGCCTGCCCTGGTGATGGCGATCACCCCCTTTGCCCGGCTGCTCATTGTGTTTCACTTTCTGCGCCAGGCGCTCGGAACCCAGACCGCTCCCAGCAACCAGACGCTGATTGGACTGTCGCTGGTGCTTACCTACTTCCTGATGCAGCCCGTCGGCGCTGCTATCTACCAGAACGCGGTCGCCCCATTCCAGCGCGGCCAGATCGATGCCTGGGCTGCCCTCGAACAAGGCACGCCTCCGCTGCGCCACTTCATGCTCAAGTTCGCGCGCGAGAAAGATCTGGCTTTGTTTCTCGAATTGGCGCAGGCTCCGCGCCCCGCCCGTCCTGAAGATGTCCCCATGCGCGTAGTGGTGCCGGCCTACATGCTTTCCGAGTTGAAGACCGGCTTCCAGATTGGCGCGGCGCTGTTTCTGCCCTTTCTGGTGATCGACATGGTGGTGGCGGCGGTGACCACTTCGATCGGCATGATGCAGCTGCCGCCGGTGGTGATTTCGACTCCGCTGAAAATCATGCTGTTCGTCATGGTCGATGGCTGGAATCTGGTGATCGGTTCGCTGATGAAGAGTTTTAGCTGAGTTTCCGGACAGGTTGGGAAAGATCCGAAGAGAAGCAAAGAAAAGATCCGAAGAAAAGAACCGAAGAATTAAGGACGAAGAAACAGAAAGGAGGAGCCCGATGGGATCGGAGTTTGTAGTTTCCACTCTGCGGCGGACGATCGAGACCGCGCTCTGGATGGGGGCGCCGCTGCTGATGGTCGCGACCCTTGTCGGATTGCTGATCAACGTGGTGCAGGTGCTGACCTCGCTGCAGGACACCACCGTGTCGACCGTGCCCAAGCTGTTTGCCGTGGCCACGGCCGCGATCCTGCTGATGCCCTGGATGGTACACCGCATCACTGCCTTCACCCTGCAGCTGTTTTCCGACTTCGGGCCGTTTGTGCGCTGAACGGCCGAGGTCCGCAACCGCGCTATTTGCGGTCAACGACAGATCAAAGAGATTTAAGACTTCAACGAAAGGAATCCGGGTTCGACCCAGCTATGGACGGTCTACATCTGGAGCAGCTTCTGGCCGCCGCGGTTTTCATCGGAGCGCGGGTTTCCGGGCTGATGGTGTTCTGCCCCTTTCTCGGCAGCAGCGCCATTCCAATGCCATTGCGGGCTTCGCTGACTCTGCTGATCACAGCTCTGCTCTACCCGTTGCACGGTCCCATGCAGCTCAACCTCGATTCCTGGCAGTGGCTGGGAGTGCTGTTGAGCGAGGTCATGATCGGGCTGGTGCTGGGCCTGGCGGCGAACTTCATGATGGAGGCTCCGATGATGGCCGGGCAAATTCTGGGAGTGCAGATGGGCTACTCGCTGGCCACGCTGTTCGATCCCCAGACCAATGCGGACACTCCGGTGCTCTCCGAGTTCCACCGTCTGGCCGCGCTTTTGATTTTTCTTCAGCTCGACGTGCACCACTGGCTGCTACGCGCGGTAGTCAAGAGCTTTGCCTACCTGCCTGCGGGAGCGGCGCCCGCCAGCTTCGCAGCCATTGCTGGCCTGCTGCACGCCGCAGGCGCAATCTTTCTCGCCGGAGTGCAGATTGCCGCTCCCGGCCTGGCGGCCACGCTGGTGGCGGATGTGGCTTTGGGATTTCTCGGAAAAGCCTCCCCGCAACTGCCCGTACTGTTCATCGGGCTGGCGGTCAAGAACCTGCTGGGGCTGGCGATCCTGACCGCGGTCGTCGCCTATTGGCCGCACATGTTCGCCGACCGTTTTGCCCAGTCGGTCGCTCTCGCAGAGCGGTTGCTGCATTTATCGCGATAAGTGACGCGCTGAAAGAAGATTCATGGCTGATCAGAACAAGACCGAAAAAGCTACCCCGCGCAAGCGCCTGAAAGCGCGCGAGGAGGGGCAAGTTGCCCGCAGCCGTGATCTGGTGGCCGGCCTCGGCGCCATGACGGCTGTGCTGATGCTGGCCTGGCAGCTGCCCGGGTTCGCCTCGGATTGGCGCGGTATGTTGCGCCAGTCCCTGAACTCGGCCGCCACTCGGCCCGATCAACTGTTGCCGGTGTGGCGCAACCAGTTCGTTATTTTTCGCGGAGTCGCGGTGGCCGCGAGTTTGAGCTGGCTGGTCGCCACCGTCGGCGGGTTAGCCCAGGGCGGAGTGGTGTTTGCGCCCAAAGCGCTGGCGCCGAACCTGAGCCGCCTGAGTCCGGCCTCGCGCATGGGACAGCTGTTCTCGCTGAGCGCCGTCAGCCACCTGCTGAAGGCGCTGCTGCCCACTGCCATCATTGTCTGGTTCGCCGTCAGTCAGATGTCGCGCGACTGGATACGCATGCCCTGGCTCATGCACGCCAGCCCGAGCGGCCTCCTGGGCTTTACCGCCAGCCACATGTTCGAGCTGGCGTGGAAGGGAGCTCTGGTGCTGCTGCTCTGGTCCGCCGCCGACTATCTTCTCGAGCGCCAGCGGCACGAAAACCAGCTCAAGATGAGCAAACAGGACTTGCGCGACGAGTTCAAGGAGACTGAAGGCAATCCCGCAGTCAAGATGCGCATCCGGCGCATGCAGCGCCAGGCGCGCCGCCGCCGCATGCTCAAGGACGTTGAGCGGGCCGCGGTCGTGATCACTAACCCCACTGAGTTTGCCATTGCTCTCGAGTTCCGCATGGAGATGGACGCGCCCGTGGTGGTGGCCAAAGGCCGCAATCTGCTGGCCGCGCAAATTCGCGAGGTGGCGCTCTGGCACGGCATTCCCCTGGTCGAGAATCCGCCGCTGGCTCACGCCCTCTACCGCGCGGTCGAAATCGGGCAGGCCATTCCACCCAAGCTTTATGCCGTCGTCGCCGAAATCCTGGCCGCCATCTGGCGAGCCCAGGCCCGCTCCACCCAGACTTCCACGCAGTCGGCCACGCACTCGGCCACGCACTCGGCCGCCCAGGGGAGGAGTTAAGCCATGCCTGCGAACGCTCCCGCCGCCGCGACCGTCGCTCCTCCGTCCGGCCCAATGTCCAAGGTCAAGCTCAACGCCGCTTCCGAGTGGATCATGCCCATCGCCGCCGTGGGCCTGATCTTCGTCATGCTGGTTCCGCTGCCCAGTTTTCTGCTCGACATCTTGCTGGCGCTGAGCATCACCGCCGCCGTCCTCGTGCTCCTGTCCGCCATCCAGATTCTGCGGCCTTCGCAGTTTTCCGTTTTTCCCAGCCTGCTCCTTTTACTCACGTTGTTCCGGCTGTCGCTGAATCTGGCTTCCAGCCGGCGCATTCTGCTGCATGGCAATGAAGGCGTTTCCGCCGCCGGCCACGTCATCGAAGCCTTCGGCTCGTTCGTGGTGGGCGGCAACTACGTGGTGGGATTCGTAATCTTCATCGCCCTGATCGCCATCCAGTACATCGTGGTGGCCCACGGTGCGGTGCGCACCGCCGAAGTCACGGCGCGCTTCACCCTCGATGCCATGCCCGGCAAGCAGATGGCGATCGACGCTGACCTGAATGCCGGCCTGATCAACGAATCGCAGGCGCGCTCCCGCCGCGAGCAGATCGCCCGCGACGCCGAATTCTACGGCGCCATGGACGGCGCTGCCCGCTTCAACCAGCGCGACGCCATTGCCACCATCCTCATCACCGCCATCAACATCATCGCCGGATTCCTGATTGGCGTCTTCCAGCTCGATATTCCCTTCCGCGAAGCTCTGAAGACTTACACCGTGCTCACCGTCGGCGACGGCCTGGTCACCATGATCCCGTCGCTGCTGGTTTCGATGGCCGGAGGCATGGTCGTGACTCGCGCCACTTCCGACTCCACGCTTTCAGTGGATGTCGGGCGCCAGGTGCTGTCCCGCCGTCCGCTGATGATCGTCTCCGGCGTGATGTTGTCGCTGGCAGCAATTCCTGGCATGCCCAAAGTTTCCTTCGTTCTGCTATCCGTAGGCACCGCTTTTCTGGCCTGGCGCGCTCCTAGAATCGGCGCTGAACCCGTGTCCGCCGCTACCCCCGCTGCCGAAAAGAAGGCGGCCAAAGAGTCAGTCGAGGATCTGCTTAAGCTCGACGAACTTTCGCTCGAAGTGGGCTACAGCCTGGTCCCTCTGGTTGACCAGAATCAAGGTGGGCAACTTCTCGCCCGAGTGAAAGCGCTGCGGCAAAATCTTGCCCAGCAACTGGGATTCATCGTCCCCCCGGTGCACATCACCGACAACGTGCGCCTCAAGCCGCGCGAGTACGTCATTTCCCTGCGCGGAGTCGAAGTGGCGCGCTGGGAAATGTTTCAGGACCATCTCATGGCCATCAGTTCGGAAGGCTCGCCCCGGCCGCTGCCCGGCACGCCCACCAAAGAGCCGGCCTTCGGCGTGGCTGCGGTCTGGATTCCGCCTGCGCTGCAGAATCAGGCGCTGGCCTCCGGCTACGCCGTGGTCGATCAGACTTCGGTGCTGGCCACGCATCTGGCGGAGGTAGTCAAACAGCATGCCCACGAATTGCTCAGCCGGCAGGAAGTCAAGCGCCTGCTCGACCGTCTCGCCGAAAGCCATCCCAAGCTGGTCGAGGAACTCGTTCCCAAGATCCTGAGCCTCGGAGAAGTACAGAAGGTTCTGCAGCAGCTGTTGCGCGAGCAGGTATCGATCCGAGACTTGCCCGCGATTCTTGAAACCATGCTCGACACCGCGGCCACCATCAAGAACCCGGTGGCGCTGGTTGAATCCGTGCGCCAGGGGCTGGGCCGGGCACTGGTGCATCCCCTTCTATCCGATACCGGAGGGCTGCGCGTGGTCACGCTCGACCACGGGCTCGAGGAAGAACTGGGCCGGGCATTCGGCACTGCAGCGCTGCCCGCCGGAAGCACTGGACTGCAGCCGCCGTTCGCCCGCCGCATTCTGGACGGCATGAAAAAACTGGCGGGCGAGCAGGTGGCCGTCGCCAGTCCGGTTCTGCTGTGTTCAACCCCCGCCCGCTATCACCTCAAGCGGCTGCTGGAGCCCTTTCTGCCCAAAGTCGTGGTGCTCTCTCCGCTGGAAGTGCCGCCGGTGGTTGAGGTGCAGTCGGTGGGAGTCTTGCGCTGAAACATACTTCAATGAACATTTTGCGATGAACAAATTTCGCCGAACAAGTTGCACTGAAGAGGAGTTTTGAAACTTGACGGGAAGTGAGAATGCCATGAGCAAGCAGACCGCCGCAGCCTATACCGCCTGGCAGGATGACGATAAGAAAAAAAAGGAAGAGCGCGACCGCATCCTGCTCGAACAACTTCCCCAGGTCAAATACCTGGCGCGCCGCATCCACGAGCGCTTGCCGCGTCATGTTCCGCTCGAAGATCTGGTGCACGCCGGCGTGATCGGGCTGATCGACGCGCTCAACAAGTTTGATAGTTCCAAACACGTGCAGTTCGGTTCCTACGCCAAGTTCCGCATTCGCGGCGCCATTCTCGATAGCCTGCGCGAAATGGACTGGGGCCCGCGCGAATTGCGGCGTAAGGCGCGCAAGGTCGAGGAGGCTCACCGCAAGCTCAGCCTGGAGCTCAGCCGTGCCCCCACCGAGAACGAGGTTGCGGCAGAACTCGGAATGACTCTGCAGGAACTGCAGCATCTGCTGGGTGAACTGGACAGCCTCGAAATCGGCAGCCTGCGCATCGAGTCGCCCTGGGACGGCAAGGAAGAAGATTTGTGCGACTTCCTTCCCAGCGCGCCCGAGGACACGCCCTTCTTCCGCTGCCAGCGTTCCGAGATGAAAACTCTGCTGGCCCGCGTCATCGCCGAGCTGCCGGAGAAGGAACAACAGGTGCTCGCTCTCTATTACTTCGAAGAGCTGACCATGAAAGAAGTTGGAGCGGTGCTCGGTATCGGCGAATCCCGCGTATCCCAGATTCACTCCCTCGCCGTGGTCCGGTTGCGGTCGCGGCTCGAAGAAGTGATGACCGCCAGCGGCGGGCGGGTGCGTGCCGCCTCCAGTTCCGGAGATTAATAAGGACACGAAGAAGGGGCGACAAACGCAAGAGCTAGAGACATAAATCAAAGACGAGACATAAATAAAGACGAGACAAATAGAAAAGGAGACGAGATAAAGGTCATGGAAAAAGTTCTCAACCAGGAAGAAATCGATGCCATGGTGCGGGTCGCGCGCGCCGGCGGCAGCCCCGAGACCGCTCTGCCCCCGCCGGCGCACGTCGAACATTGGGACGCGCGCCTGGCGGGTCAGATTGGCCGCGAGCAGCTGCAGGCCATTACTTCGCTGCACGAGAGTTTTGCCCGCAATCTCACGCATGCTCTCGGCGCTTATCTGCGCGTGGTTTTTGCCGCCGCTCTGGTCTCCGCCGAACATCTCACCTACCGCGAATTTCTGCAGCGCATTCCCGAGACCACCTATCTGGTGTCGTGTCGCCTCGATCCCATGGGAGTGAATGCAGCGCTTCAGCTGGACCTGAAGGTTGCTTTCCCCATCATCGACCTGCTGCTCGGTGGCGAAGGCAAAGGCATGGCCGCGACCCGCGAAATTACCGACATCGAGGAGCAGATTCTGGACAGTGTGGCCCACATCATTTGCCGAGAACTGGGTGCGGCCTGGCAGGCGCTGGCACTCCAGGTGACTTTCGAAGAACGTCTGGAGACGGCGGCGGCCCAGCGGCTCATGGTGCCCGAGGAAAAAACCCTCTCGCTCAGCTTTGAAGTGACCATGCCCGATGTGCGCGGCGGCTTGAACATTGCGGTGCCCGCCTTGGTCTCGAATGCCCTGCTGCGCAAGATCGCCACTGACTGGAACCAGCGCCGGCCGCGGGGCGCAGCCGAGTCGCGCCGGCTGCTGATGCGCCGTTTGCTGGATTGTCCGTTTCAGGCCGAATTGGGCGCTCGCAACGTGCGCGTGCCCGTCAGCGCGCTGGCCGGACTCGCGGTTGGCAATGTTCTCAGCTTTGCCCGCAACGCGTCTGAGCCAGCGTCGCTGCTGGTCGCCGGGCAGGAGATGTTTCGCGCCGTGCCGGCCCGCTGCGGCGACACTCGGGCCGCCCGATTGCTTGCCGCCGTGGCCGAAGCCAGTGATGCCAAACCCGCAGAAGAAGGAAAGGAGAAATCTCAATGACGGACGCGGTTCAGTCCTCTCCTCCTTCCGCCCCTCTTGCCCCTCAACCCGCCCCCTACATACAGGTTTGGGTCGAAAGCCTGGCGCAGGTTCTCGGTCAGATCAGCGGCTCTCCCATGCCCTGGGTTGCCCTGCCGCAACCTCCGGCGGAATTACCTCCTCCCGGCGATGGCGACCTTTGGATGCTGTGCGCCTGTTCGGGAGGTTTACGCGGCGAAATGAGCCTGCGGCTTCCGGCCACGTCCATCCTCCGGCTGGCTCAGATCTTCATGAGCGAGCCGTCTGCTCCGGAGGCCGAACTCACTACCGATCATCGCGAAGCTGTCGAGGAACTTCTCCGCCAGGTCGCTGGACTGGTCGCGACCGCGCTCAAGGCAAGCTGGGGTGAAATTCAGCTTCGTCTGGACCGATCGCCCGGAGCGCCTTCGTGGCCTGCCTCATCGACGGCGTGGCTATGCACCGGGGAAGGCGCGCCCATCGCCCCGGTCGAGGTTCATCTGAGTGCCGCTCTAGCGGCGGCGCTGCGTGCGGAAAAAAGTGAAATCGCTAAGCCCCCCGCCGCTCCGGTTGACTCCGCTCCCTGCAGCCCGGAGCAGAATCAGGCCAAGCTCGGCCTACTAATGGACGTCGAACTGTCGCTGACCCTCCGCTTTGGCAGCCGCCAGTTGCTGCTGCGCGAAGTACTCGCTCTCAGTCCCGGTACCGTCGTCGATCTCGATCGCCAGGTCGAAGAACCGGTCGACGTGCTGCTCGACGGCCGCCTGGTGGCGCGTGGAGACGTCGTGGTGGTGAATGGAAATTACGGCTTGCGGGTCACCGAAGTGGCGCCCGCCAGCCTCCAAGGCATGGCATGATGGGAACGGCAAGCCCACATTTCGATCGCTGGAGCTGGGCAGGGCGCGAGTTGTGGCGCCAAGTTTTTCTCCGGCTCGGGCAGAAGTTTCGCCTGAGGTTTGCTCCCTCCTGCGGTCACCTGGACTGCCTCAACACCAAGGGCCCGTGGCGTCGCCTCCGCTACCAGCCGCGCGGCGTGCTGATTCAAGGTTTGCTCTACTGCGCGGACGGGTGCACGGAACGCGCGCTCACTGAGGCACTCCGGCGCCTCAGCTCCGCATCGCAGCGCGCATCGGCTCCGCATCGCGTTCCCCTCGGATTGCTGCTGCTTTCCCGCCAGCAGCTTACGCCGCACCAGTTGAGCACCGTGCTTGAGGCGCAGCGTCGCGCTGGCCGTGGCCGAATTGGAGAGTGGTTTCTAGCGCTCGGCTTCGCCAACGAGCAACAGGTCACGGCCGCGCTGGCCCGCCAGTGGTCGTGCCCGGTTCTGCGGGCGAGCTTTCTTGCGGCCGGAACCGCGACGGAACGCCGCGGCCGTGGCCCGCAGATTCCGCTCAACCTGCTGGAAGCCTTTGCCATGATTCCGGTGGACTATGTCGAGACCACCGCGACGCTGCATGTGGCGTTTGGCGAAGGCATCGACTACGGCGTTCTGTATGCCATCGAGCAGATGCTGGGATGCCGCACCGAATTCTGCATGGCCGTTCCCAGCCTGGTGCGCCAGCGTCTGCAAGCCATGAGCGGACCTCGTGCCGAGACTGAGGTGTTGTTTGACCGCGTCACTGATGCCGCCGAGTTTTCCCGGATTGTGTGCAGCTACTGCGTTCGCCTGTCCGCCACTGAAATCCGCCTCTCTGCCTGCGGCCCTCATCTTTGGGTGCGTTTGCTGATCCCGTCACGCGCACCTCTGGACCTGTTGTTTCGTTCTTTGCAGCCGGCATCTTCCCAGTCATCGGCCCACGGCTCCGCGTCCCTGGCTTCTACCCTCCGGCCCGCTGTCTAAAGTCCCCACCCAGTCTGCCGATAGGAGCTACGGGTGGGTACACAGTGCCGGGAGGTTCCGGAACTGGCTTGCCTTCGAGGGGATTTTCGAGAGGACGGCGGGAATGGACAACATATGCGCGCTCATTGTGGATGATTCCTCAGTGATGCGAAAAATCGTGGAACGGTCGCTGCGCCAGGCCGGCCTCAGCATTGCGCAGGTCCTCGAGGCGGGGAACGGGGTTGAAGCCCTCGCAGCCGTGCAGAAAAACAAAATCGACCTCATCCTCTGCGATATCAACATGCCGGTCATGGATGGCCTCGAATTCGTGAAGCAACTCGCCACCATGGAAATCGCGAAGGGAATTCCGGTGGTGATGATTACCACCGAAGGCAGCGAAGGCCACGTGGTGCAGGCGCTGTCGGCCGGGGCCCGGGGTTACATTCGCAAGCCCTTTACCCCGGACCAGGTCAAAGAACACGTGCTCCCGGTGCTGGAGGGAAAGCGATGAATCCGTCCAATGCGCCTGCGGTGTCCATTCAGGGACGCGACTGCTGGCTTCCCATCCTGCAACTCGCGACGGAGGAAGTATTCGAGTTGATGCTGGCCTATTCGCTGCAGGTTCCCGCGGAATTGCCCAGCGAACAAAATCTTGACATCACTGCTATGGTCGGGCTGGCGGGCCAGTTGTGCGGCATTCTAAGCTTGCGTTGCAGCACCAAGTCGGCCGGTCACATGGCTTCGCGGATGCTTGGCATTGATGCCGAAAAAGCAGGTCCCGAAATGTGGGACGCGGTGGGCGAGATCTGCAATATGGTGGCGGGAAACTTCAAGAACAAAATCAACGGCCTCGGAGACGGCTGCATGCTCTCCGTTCCTACTGTGATCACCGGCACCGAATACAGTTTGCACGCCGCAGTGAACGATGAAATGCACACCGTCCTGTTGTTTGAAGGCGATCCCGTCGTGATCTCCCTCGAAGTGCATAACTGAAGAACCTAACTACGGAAGCTCTCATTAAGCCTCGCTTTCCTCTGTGCGCCTCTGTGTCCTCTGTGGTTTACGTTTTCTGTCGGCACCTTAATCAGAGCTTCCCGAACTTGTGCCACCAACCTTGTGCCGCAAACCAACCCCACCGGCGGATCCAAAACCATCGATGCAAATCAGTTAAAATAATTTGTGATCTCACTCCGCTCGCATCCGCGACGCGTCCCGACGGCGCTCTCCTTCTTTATCCTCCTGCTGGTTTTGACCGCCGTGTCTCTGGCCGACAATGCCGCCTTTGACCTCATTGGGCCCAAAGTCGACGTGCGCGTGCAACGATCCGGAGTGAGTCTACCTATTGCGCAAGTGCCCAACCTGCAGGCAGGAGACCGCCTCTGGGTTCATCCCGATCTGCCCGACAGCCAGTCCGTGCACTATCGGATGGTCGTCGTCTTTCTGCGCGGAGCCACCAACCCTCCCCCGGACTCCTGGTTCACCCGGGTCGAAACCTGGAGCAAGCCTGTCCACGACGAAGGCGTCTTCGTGAATGTGCCCGAAGAAGCAGAAGAGGCGCTGGTCTTCCTTGCACCTGACACAGGAGGCGCCTTCAGCACCTTGCGCACGGCAGTGCGGGGAAAGCCCGGCGCTTTTGTCCGCGCCGCGCAGGACTTGGCACAAGCCAGCCTCGACCGCGCCCGCCTGGAAAAATATCTCGAAGCCATTCGCGAGATTTCCATCAGCGATCCCGAGCAACTGAAAGCCCGCACCACTCTGCTGGCCCGCAGCCTCAACATTCGCCTCGACCAGCAGTGCTTCGACAAGCCCAGCGCCCAGCAGGTGCCATGCCTCACGCAGAACACCGATCAACTGGTGCTCGATGACGCGCACAGCCAGACTATGGTCGGCTCGCTTACCTCCGGCACTTCGACCGACCTGCTGGCGCAGATCAGTTCCACCCCCAACGCCCGCAGCGGCTACTACAGTCCTTACATCGGCGCGGTCGTGGATGTTGCCCGCATTCTGGGCACGACGCATACCGCGCAGTACCAATACATTCCCGCGCTCGCCCTGCCTAAGCAGGATCAACTCAACCTGCGCCTGAACAATCCGCCATCATTTCGCAATCCGAAATCAGTCATCGTGATCGGCCTCCCTCCAGTCCGGCCCTCGCCCGTTCCGCCCATGCGCGCGGTCGATCCCGCACAGGTATTCTGCACCGGCAAGCCTTCGCTGCTACTTCCCGCCGACGGTGCGCCGCTGGTATTTGCCACCGACCTTGCGCACAACCTGGTTCTTCACGTGGAAACCAAGTCAGGGCCAGGCATCGACCTGCCCGCAAAACCCGATCCCGTGCAAGGTGGATTCGTGGTCGACACGCAGCCTCTGCAGCCCGCTGATCTGGATGGCGAAGTCACCGGAACACTGCGCGGAGCCTGGGGCTTCCACTCGTTCGACGGGCCGCACTACCGTCTGCGAACGCCCCATCCCGCGCAGTGGATTGTCGCTTCCAAAGACGCCAGCGCGTTGATCGTTGGCCGCGAAGACACGCTGCACCTGCAGTCCCCGGACGCCTGCTGCGTAAGTGAAGTGAAAGTGAATGACGAGCAGGGCAAAGCGCTCGAAATCGAATGGAAGACGTCAAAGCCCGATGAGCTCGAAGTGAAAGTCCCGCTGCAGAAAGCAAATGCGGGTTCAACACCATGCTGATCAAGAAATTCGGGCTGCGCGAGGCCGACGAAATTCCGTTGCACACTTATGCCGAAGCCGGACGCCTCGACAGTTTCAGCATTCACGCCGGCGATGCCGAAGGCGTGCTCAAAGGTACCCGCCTCGATCAGGTCGCGAGCCTCGAACTCAACGGTCTTCGCTTCAATCCATTTACTCTGACTCGCGCCCACCAGCAGGACGAGCTCAAGCTGGCCACGCCGGATGCCGCCGTTTGGACCAAGCTGCATGCAGCGGATGCACTCGTGGTTCACGTCACTTTGAAAGATGCCAGGGTCCTCGATCTCAAGGCGGAGGTCGAAGCTCCACGGCCCGCCGTCAGCGTGCTCACCAGAAGTGTTCAACTCGATCAGCCAGCGTCCGCGCCCACACTCCGTCTCGGCAGCCCGGACGAGCTGCCCCAGGATGGCCGGCTGAATTTCTTCCTGAAGACCCAGGTGCCTGAAACTTTTCCTTCCACGGAAAAAATCGAGGTCGCCACTGCCGATGAATCGTTCCGCGTGCTGCTGAGTTTCAAAGACGGCAATCTCACGCTGCAGGACTCGAAAACCGTTTTCGCGGTTCTTGATCCCATGAAGCTGCTCGGGCCTTCGGCCTTCGGGCCGCTGAAGTTTCGTCCGGTTGCCGAGGGCGGCATCGACGGCGACTGGCAGCCCCTGGTCAATCTGGTGCGTCTGCCAATCTTCCAGGGAATCCGCTGCACGCCCGCACCCGATAAGCAGTGCAGCCTGAATGGCGACAAACTCTTTCTGCTCGACTCCGTCAGCATCGATCCCGACTTCGGCAACGCTGTCGAGGTTCCGGAGGGTTTTGTCGACGAGGCGCTGGCGATTCCTGCAACGAAGGCCAAGACGCTATACATCAAACTCCGCGACGACCCCGACACCGTGGATACGGTCACCCTGCCCACGCTCGCCGCGCAACCATAGAATTCCCCGCACGAAATTCTATGGAACTTTTCCCCCTCGTTGTCGTAGCCTTGGGCATGTCCACCAAAGCGGCAAGCTTGTTCCTACTGACGGCAGCTCTTTTGTTTCTGGCCGCCTCCCGCCCGACCCCGGTGCTTCCGAGTTCCGGACCGGAATACACAGCCGATGCCCAGCTCAAGTTTCCCGCGCATTATCGCGACTGGGTTTACCTGACCACGGGATTTGACATGAGCTACAACCCCGCCACGCAAACGGCCATCCACCACATGTTCGACAATGTTTTTGTAAATCCTGAGGCGTACAAGGCATTTGTCGAGACCGGCACGTGGCCGGACAAGACCATGCTCGTGCTCGAATCTCGCGGTGCGGAGGGCAAAGGTTCGATTAACCAAAGGGGCAACTACCAGGGCACTGAAGTCAGGGGACTCGAGGTCCACGTAAAAGACGAAGCGCGCTTCCCCGGCGAGTGGGCCTTCTTCAGTTTTGATGGCAACAAGCCTGCAGGAATGATACCCGTCGTGGCCGACTGCTACAGTTGCCACGCCGCCCACGGGGCCGTGGACACCACGTTTGTGCAGTTCTATCCCACTCTGTTGCCGATCGCAAAGAGTAAGGGCACGCTCTCCTCCGCGTACCAGAAAGAAGCCGGAACGCCTGCGCAGAAGTAGTGTCCCGTACGGGTCAGTTTCGGCAAACTAGATTTTGTCATTCCGAAACGGGGCTGAAAGCCCGGTGAGGAACCTGCTGTTCGAGACACCAGATTCCTCGCGCGATGAAACTGCAGCATCCTCCATGTCGCATGCGGCTAGGAAGCCACCGGACTCGCTGCAGGCACCGCAATCATAGGCAACTCCGCAGAAAACGTAGACCCTTGGCCGGGATGGCTCTCTACGCCAATCGAACCGCGGTGCTGAGTGACGATCCACTGCGCGATCGCCAGACCAAGGCCCGCGCCCCCGAGCGAGCGCCCTCGAGCCTTATCCACGCGATAAAACCGCTCGAAGATCTTGCTTCGATCCTCCTCCGCGATTCCTACTCCCGAGTCCTCGACTGAGATCACTGCGCTCTCTCCTTTCGCTTCCAGCAGCAGGCGCACCGTGCCCGGCGAGGGCGTGTACTTGAACGCATTGTCGAGCAGGATGTCGGCCAGTCTTCGCAGCAGGGTCTCGTCACCGAGTACAAAAATATCGGCATCAACTTTCGCCGAGAATTGTAGGTTGCGCATAGTCGCTATCTGCTGCCAGCCATCGACCACGCTCTCCAGCGTCTGCCGCAAATCCACTGGCTTCAGGTCGAGCGCCTCGCGCCCTGAATCCGCGCGCGCCAGAGAGAGAAGTTGCTCAATCAGCGCCGTGGTCCGCTCGGCCTCCAGCAGGATGTGCCGCAGCGACTCCTTGTATTCGGCTTCGCCCCGGGACCGGCGCAAAGCCAGTTCCGCTTCCGTCCGCATCAGCGATATCGGCGTCCTCAGTTCGTGCGACGCGTCCGCTGTGAATTGAGTAATCCGCAGAAACGAAGTTTCGATCCGGTCCAGCATTTCGTTCAACGTGTCCGACAAACGCTGCAGCTCATCCCCAGTTTCTAATTTCTGCAACCGGCTGTTCAGGTTCGTTCCACTCACCTCGCGGGCAGTCCGCACCAGCGAGTCCACCGGAGACAATGCCCTCCGGCTCAGCCAGTAGCCTCCGCCCGCCGCCGCCAGCAGCAGCAGCGGAGCAAACATGAGCAGGTACGAGCGGAACTGAGACAGCGTTCCGACGACGCCTTCGACGGGAACGCCCATCTCCACGGTGTAGCTGTGACCGTTGATCTGATTCAGGTTGGTAAAGATGAAGCGGAAAGCCTTGCCGTCAATGGTGCGGTTCTTCATCACTTGCCGCGTGATTTTATGGGGCGCCAGAAGCTCCGACCGATGCGCGTCGAGGAACGTGGAGCGATAAATCAGCTCGCCGCTTTCCACGTACACTTCCAGGTAATCGCCGGAATGCTCGATGCCGTAGGCTTCGTTGACCTCTTCCCGCAGCTTGTCGATCGAGGCGTTCTTTTTTTGCGCTTCAAAGAAACTCTTCAGATCGTCGACCTGACCCTCCAAATCGCGATCGACCATCTCATAAAGATTGTGCCGCAGGATCAGCCACATGCCCACGCCAAAACCCAGCTGGGCCACGGCGAAGATCACCAGGTACCAAAGCGTGAGCCGCACCCCGATCGACAGTCTTCTCATGCTGATCTACTCATTCCGGTTTACTCATGCCGTTTACCCAGGCTTGTCTGCCTCGACGGTCCTCTCACGCGTGCCCGTCCCCGCGAATCATATATCCCACGCCGCGCACCGTTTGAATCAGCTTGGGCCGGCCCGGCGAGTCGACTTTATTGCGTAACAGGCGCATGAATGCGTCCAGCGTATTCTCTTCAATCTCGCGCTCCAGCCCCCACACCGATTCGATCAGCGACCGCCGCGAAACCACCTTGCCCGCGCGGTACATCAGGCGTTCCAGCAGATTGTATTCCGTGCGGGTCAACGAGACTCGTTCCTCGCCGCGCAGGACCTCCCGGCTCGCCGGATCCAGAACCAGGTCGGCAACCCGCAAATGGATATCTTGCGCAATCAGCGCGCGCCGCTTTATCGCACGCAGCCGCGCCAGCAGCTCTTCAAAAGAAAACGGCTTGGTCAAATAATCGTCGGCGCCCAGATCAAGCCCTTTCACGATGTCAGGCACCGAGTCGCGCGCCGTCAGCATCAGGATCGGCGTGTTCACCTTTTCCGCGCGCAGACGTTCCGCCATCTCGTAGCCGCTCAGCTTGGGCATCATGATATCGAGAATAATCACGTCGAACTCGTACTCCATCGCCAGCGCCAGCCCTTCCGCGCCGTCCGACGCACAAGTCGCCATGTGACCTTCCTCGTTCAATCCTCTGCGCAGAAGGTCCGCCATGCGCTCTTCGTCTTCTACGATAAGCAGCTTCATGAGATCTCAGGCCAGCAAGCGGGATTCGCTGTTGCCCTTCTCTACGCCTAGCCGGCAGTTTAGACCGAAGCCCTGTGCTCATGCTGAAGAATTCAACAACCTGAAAAAATTTTAACCCTGCCTTCATCAGCCCTTTACAACCGTCTCCTAGACTCGCTAGTCATCCCGATACGCCGAAGGTCCAGTGTGATGGAGATCACAGTCTCGTCCCGGATGGCAAGCCGCCGCAACGTACGACGGCGGATTTTCCCAGGCTTTAGCAGTCGTCATTTGCATTCTTAATTCGCAATCCTAAGTTCAAAGGAGTTGAAGGTATGAAATCCCAGCACTGCCCCCAAAAGCTTTCTGTTTTCTTGCTCTTCGTATCGGTCGTAATTCTCGCGTTCTCTACAAGCCCGGTTTTCGCCCAATCCACGAAAGGCAGCCTGATCGGCCGCGCCGTCGACGGCGAAAACGCCGTGCTCCCCGGTGCGAAGGTCCAAGTTCAGCCGGGCAACGCCTCCGCCGTGACCGACCAGCGCGGAGAATTCACCGTGATTGACCTCACGCCCGGCACCTATAAGGTTACCGTTTCTTACGTCGGATTCCTCCCCTTCACCGCCGAGGTCAAGGTTGTGGCCGGTGCGCCCATTCACGTAGAAGCCGTGCTGAAAGTCGAGGCCAAAGGCGAAGTGGTGACCGTGGTTGCAGACGCTCTCGGCGAAGCTCAGGCCATCAACGAGCAGCGCACTTCCGACAACATTCTCGATGTCATGCCTGAGGGCGTGATTCAGAGCCTGCCCAACGAAAACATTGCTGACGTGGTCGGGCGTATGCCCGGCGTCAGCCTGGAGCGCGATGAGGGCGAAGGCAAATACGTTCAGATTCGCGGAACCGAACCCCGCCTCAACAACACCACCGTCGACGGCGTCGAGCTTCCTGCGCCAGAAGACAACGTACGCCAGTTCAAGCTCGATACCATCCCTTCCGACATTGTCGAGGCCGTCGAAGTAAACAAGACCCTGGCCGCCAATCAGGACGCCGACGCCATCGGTGGAACCGTAAACCTGGTCACCAAAAAAGCCGGAGAACTGCCCACGCTGAAATTAGAGAGTATCGGCGGCTTCACTCCCATCGTAAACACTCGGTACATGGGCCTGGTGATGGGGACCGTCGGCCAGCGCTTTGGACACGACAAACGCTTCGGCGCTCTGATCTCTGCCAGCTACGACTACAACGGCCGCGGCATTGACGACATCGAACCGAGCCTGAATGACACGCCCACACCCACCTACAACGGCATGGACATTCGCGAATACCGGTACCAGCGTAAACGCTATGGTTTCGGCGGTTCCCTCGATTACAAGCTGAAAGATCCCATCTCTGGCCTCTATCTGCATTACTTCGATTCCGATTTCAAAGACTACGGGAACAAGTGGGTCTACTCGTTGAACGATGGGGGCAATCCGAAATTCAGCACTTCCCAGCGCGCGCCTGACTACGGCGCTGCCAGCATTGCGATCGGCGGAAAGCATGTCTTCGCCAGTTCCTGGTTAAGCTGGGAACTTTCAGCGGCGCGGTCGCGCGAGTTAGCCGCAGCAGGCAATCCGGGCGCCACCTTCAAGACAGTACCCGGCAGCGCTGCGGACAATCTCACGAGCTGTGTCAATACACCGGGCCCGGACTTCCATCTGCCGCAGTGGGACCCATCTTGCTTCGGAGCCCCCACCTACGATCCGACGCAGTACTATCTGAATGAGTACGATGGCACCCAGGGAATAACTTCCCAAGTGAACCTGCAAGGCGCTTTCTCGATGGCGAAGAACTACCACGTGGGATCGCACTACTCCACCTTTGAGTTCGGTTTAAAGGCTCGCAACGCACACAAGGGGCAGGATGCCTATTCGCCCGTCTATGACGAGCCAGGTGCAAACTGTTTCGATGCTCAGGGGAACGCGGTGCCCCAATGCTCGATGGCCAGCTACTTGAGCGGATTCACCAATCCGCATTATTACTTCAACGCATACCCGCTCGGACCGGTCACGAATTACAGCACGATCGCGAACAGCCTGAACAGCCTGGTTAGCCAGGGATACAACACGCTCGACGTGCTCGCCACGGCATTCGGTTCCGATGAATCCAATTTCGATCTGACGGAACGCATTTCGGCCGCGTACGCAATGAACACGATCGAATTCGGACGCTTCCGCCTGCAAACCGGCCTGCGCGTCGAGGCCACGCAGTTGAACATCCTGGGCTTTAATGTGCAGAACCAGCTCGATCCGATAACCAACCAACCAATCGTCACACCGCAACCCGCCAGCCAATGGTATTGGGATCCTCTGCCGAGCGTTCAGTTGCGCTATCGGATCACCGACGATTCTGACCTTCGCGCCGTCTACGCTCGCGCCATCTCGCGGCCCAACCCGTATGACATGGTGCCCTACGTGACCGTAGATCCAACGACAAACCCCTACACAGTTACCACAGGCAATCCTAATTTGAAGCCGGAACATGCCAATGACTACGATCTGCTCTACGAGCATTATCTGAAACCTTACGGCGAGATCCAGGCCGGCTTCTTCTATAAACAGTTGAGTGCGCCCATTTACTACATTCTTAACCCGTCAATTGCGCCCGGACAGCCCTATTACAATATCTACCCGGGCGATCAATTAAGCTACATCACCAACGGCGTGAACGCGAAGCTCTACGGCGTCGAACTGGCCTATATCCAGCGCCTGGGATTCCTGCCCGGCGTGTGGAGCGGCTTCGGCATCACGGCAAACTACAGCAAGACCGGTTCGAGCGCCGGAACTTTGCCGCTGCGACCCGACGACCCAGCGCTGCAACGTCAGACTCCAACCATTTGGAATCTTAGCCCCACGTATGACAAAGGGCGTTTCTCGGCCCGTATGGGAGCAACCTACAACAGCGCAAGTATCTACCAGTACCAGTGGACGCAATGCATTCCATCAAACCCGGCCACCTGCAACGAAGATCCAGCCGGCCTCGGCCCCAAGGGACCTCTTGGCGACAACTACCTCTACGCCCATCTCCAGGTCGATGCCCAGGCCAGCTACCGCGTGCAGCGGAATCTCACTGTGCTCTGGCAGGGCCTGAATCTCACCGACATGGTCTTCGGCTTCTACAACGGCAGCCCCTGGTACGTCACGCAGCGCGAATACTACCGCCCGACCTACTCCTTCGGCCTGCGTTGGGAGCCGCGCCGAGCAGATTGATGAACGCCGGATGGATAAGGAAATCGGCAAAGAATCGCCTCGCACGGGCCTGAAGTTCCGCTGACATTCATGGGAACTTCCTTCAGGAGAACTTCAGGCCCGGCGCTTATCATCACGTTCCAGCTATGACAAAAGCAATCTGCCGCTACGGCAGAAGAAGGAAGGATCATGTCCGCACCCTCACGTATCAGCGCTAGGAAGCTATCGATCGTAACCGCCGTTCTCGGCTTGAGCTTTGCCATTGCCGGAATCTCTGCTCCAGCTCCGTCCAGCAACTACTCGGTCGTCAAGAGAATCCCCGTCGCCGGTTCCGGCGGGTTCGACTATCTCACCGTCGACGCAGCCGCCCGCCGTTTGTACGTCTCGCACGAAACCCAGGTGGAAGTGCTCGACATCGATTCCCTGACCTTAGTGGGGACCATCACGAAGACGCCCGGCGTGCACGGCATCGCCATCGCTCCCGAACTCGGCCGCGGATTCGTCAGCAACGGTCAGGCCTCCACCGTCACCATCTTCGATCTAAAGACGCTGAAGCCCATCGCCGACGTACCCACCGGAAAAAAGCCCGACGCCATCATCTATGATCCCGCCACCTCGCGCGTGTTCGCCTTCAACGGCGGCAGCAACAGCGCCACCGTGATTGATGCCGCCACCGGAAAAGTTGCCGGCACCATCGACCTGAAAGGCGGACCAGAATTTGCCGCCGCCGACGGCAACGGTTTCGTTTACAACAATCTCGAAGACGAAAGCCAGGTCCTCAAGATTGACGCGCGCAAACTCACGGTCGAGCAGCGCTGGCCCACCGCCCCCTGCGCTTCGCCCAGCAGCATGGCCATGGACCGCACCACCCGTCGTCTATTCCTCGGCTGCCGCAGCAAGGTCATGGCAGTGGTTGATGCCGACTCCGGCAAAGTCATCACCACGCTGCCCATCGGAGATCACGTCGACGCCACCGCCTTCGACCCCGAGACCAAACTGATTTTCAACTCCAACGGCGAAGGCACCATCAGCGTTATTCATGAGGACAGCGCCGACAAATACTCACCGGTCGAGACCGTGAAGACCGCGCCCCGAGCCAAGACCATGGCACTCGATCCCAAAACTCATCGGCTATTTCTTTCCACCGCGGAAAATGGCCAGTTCGAAGTGCTGGTCGTGTCAAAATAGGGGTCAATGGTTAAGGCAGATCTCGAAAGCGGTGTATTCATGATGATGAGTTCGCAACGTACGCCTGTCGCGCGAGCTATGGTAGTCGCACTCACGGCCATTACATTGCTGGCCCTGACTTGCTGCAGCAAGAAGTCTGATGCTCAGACGACCACGATAGATTTGCAACAGGATGTGAAGACACCCTTTCGCTTCGTTGCTTACGGCGACTCGCGCTTTCACGATCCCAAAGACACGGAAGCTGCCAACCCTCCCGTGCGCCTCGCGCTGGTGCAGGCCGTTGCCGACGTCAACCCGGCCTTCATCTGCTTTACCGGCGACATTGTCTACAACGGCTACGACACCAACGACTGGAAAGTCTGGGACGGCGAAACCAGCATCTGGCGCGACAAGAAGATCCCCGTCTATCCGGCGCTGGGAAATCACGATCTGCACGGCGACGAAAAAATCGCCCTGGGTAACTATTTTCAGCGCTTCCCTGATTTGAAGAACAGCCGCTATTACTCAGTGCGCGCAGCCAACACGCTGATTCTGGTCATCGACAGTTCTCAGGATGAAGTCTCCGGTCCGCAGGGCCAGTGGCTCGCCGACAAACTCGATCACGTTCCCTCAAACGTCGATTTTGTCTTCCTCATGGACCACCACCCGCCCTACACCAGCTCCTCTGACATGAAGATGCTGGGCGGCGGCCACTCCGCGCGCGGATCGGAGAAGGCGCTGGCAAAAATGCTGGAAGAGCGCCAGGCGCACGTGCGCTTCCGCATGATCATGTTCTCCGGGCACGTCCACAACTACGAGCGCCACGAGCACGGCGGCGTCACGTACTTTGTCTCCGGCGGAGGAGCGGCGCACGCTTATCCCATTGAGCGCGCTCCCGACGATCCCTTCCAAAGCAAGGAAATCAACTATCACTACCTGCTCGTCGAAGTGGACCATCAGCAATTGAAGATCACGATGAACCGCCTCGACCTTACCACCGGCAAGCCCGTCTGGACTCAACCTGACTCAGTGAAGATCGCGGTTCCCGCCGCCGCCGCGGCGCAAGCCGCCGGACACTAGGGTCGCGCCAAGACGGTTGTGTGCACCATAAAGAATTGCCCGCCAGTCGCGAGAACGCGGGGCAGGGTGCAGGTTGAATTCTGAGCTGTCATCCTGAGCGTAGCCGTTTTTCAGGCGCAGCGAAGGATCTCCCGCTCAACCTGCCTGCGGCACAGGCCAAACTGCACCACTGCCAAAGCATCGGCAGCATCCGCTCCGCTCTCCGGTCGCGTGGTAACCTGATGATTCTGACCTGAAGGCGCGGGCGCTGGACGTCCTGCCTGAGCGCGACGCCGGTCAGCGAGGACAACAACCGATTGATCTGGTTCATTTCATATTTCGCCTTGGGCGTGGCGGTCGCAGGCACATTGTCCTCGGCGGTATTCCTGGGCCTGGCCGTGCTGGGAGTCCGCCAATTCCACCGCGAAGCGCGTAGGCAGCTCCGCTCGATTCCCGATGACGCTCACCTGCCGCCCGTCTCGGTGCTCAAGCCCGTTCACGGCCTCGAAGCCCAACTCAAAGAAAATATCGAGAGTTTTTTCCGGCAGGATTATTCCAACTACGAAATTCTGTTTGCCGCCGACGAAGCAGATGATCTGGCGCTCGACGTAGTGCGCGAAGTCTGCGCGCGTTATCCCCACATCCCGACCCGAATTCTGGTGACCGGCACACCCTGGCCCAACCCGGTGGTCTATTCGTTTCATTGCATGGCCGAAGCTGCGGCGCACGATATTCTGGTCACCACCGACAGCGACGTGGAAGTTTCCCCGCGCTATCTGCGAGAAATTGTTTCGCCGTTGCTGGACCCAAAGGTCGGCATGGTGACCTGCGTCTATCGCGGCAAAAATGCCGCCGGATTTTTCTCCGGCCTCACCGCCATCGGCATGTCGGTGGAAATGACCGCTGGAGTCATGGTGGCGAATCTGCTCGAAGGCATGAAGTTCGGCCTCGGGCCGACCACCGTGGTTCGCAAAGATTCGCTGGCCAGCATCGGCGGTTACAAAGCGCTGCAAGACTACATTGCCTACGATTTTGCCATCGGCAATCTGATTGCGAAGGCGGGATACCGGGTCATACTGTCGAACCACATTATCGATCATGTGGTGAACCAAAAGTCGTTCCAGCGCATGTGGCAGAATCAGCTGCGCTGGGCGCAGTCGACGCGTTATTCGCGCCCCTGGGGCCACTTCGGCAGCGGACTGATTTTTGCGATGCCCTATGGCCTGTTAGGCTTCGCCGCTGCCACATTGTTGGGACACTGGCGAATGGGAGTCGTGCTGCTGGCCGCGGCCGTGCTGAACCGGCTCGCGGAAGCCTGGCTGGTAGGCTGGACCGTGGTTCGCGACCCCAGAGTGCGGAGCGCACCCTGGCTTTATCCGTTGCGCGATTTGATCGGGTCCTTTGTCTGGTTCGCCAGTTATTTGAATTTGCGATACGTTTGGCGCGATAGCCGTTTTGAACTCAAAGGAACGCGCATCGCGCTCCGGCAGTCCTCTTCGGATCATCGCTAAGCACGGCAAGCGGCAGATAGATTTCCTGAGTGTTGATTTCAAGTGGAGGGTTCGATTGCGCGTTTTCGTCACTGGCGCCGCCGGATTCATCGGCAGCAACATGGTAGACCGCCTTCTTGACGCGGGCCACAGCGTCGTCGGCTTCGACAATATGTCGACCGGCCAGAAGCGTTTCATCGAAGCTGCGCTCGCCCACCCTCACTTTACTTTCCACCAAGCCGATCTGCTCGACCGCTCGAGTCTGGCGCAGGCCATGGAAGGTGCCGAACTGGTCATTCACTTTGCCGCCAACGCCGATGTGCGCTTCGGTACCCTGCATCCGCGCAAGGATCTCGACCAGAACACCATCGCCACCTGGAATGTTTTGGAAGCCATGCGTGAGCAGGGCTGCAAACGACTTGTGTTTTCGTCTACAGGATCAGTCTACGGCGAGCCGGAAATTTTCCCCACACCAGAGACGTGCCCCTTTCCAGTACAAACTTCTCTCTATGGCGCGTCCAAACTGGCCGCCGAGGGCCTGATCCAGGCCTATTGTGAAGGCTTCGGAATGCAAGGCTACATTTTCCGTTTCGTCTCGATTCTGGGTGAGCGCTACTCACACGGCCACGTGTTCGATTTCTGGCAGCAGCTTTCCGAGCATCCAGAACATCTCCACGTCATGGGCAACGGCCGCCAAAAGAAATCATATTTGTACGTCCAGGACTGCATTGACGCGATCCTGACCGCCCTTGAACGCGCGGACGACAAAATAAACATCTTCAATCTTGGCACCGACGAATACTGTGAAGTCAACGATTCCATCGGCTGGATCTGCGAATATCTTGGCTTGCATCCCAAGCTCACCTACGCCGGCGGAGAACGAGGCTGGATCGGCGACAGCCCGTTTATCCTTCTCGACTGCTCCCGCATCCGCGCCCTGGGCTGGAAGCCGCGATTGACCATCAAGCAGGCCGTTCTGGCCACCATCAGATTCGTGAGCGCAGATCTGCGGTGAAGTCGATGCTTTAGATTCGTTATACTGGCCGGGCGTCCGGAGAATCCATCGTTTGATCATCACGCGTAGCCCGCTTCGAATTTCGCTGGGTGGAGGCGGCACCGATCTTCCGTCGTACTATCGCAAGCACACGGGCTTTGTGCTCTCCGCCGCCATCACGCGATACGTATACATCACCATCAACGAAGCCTTCCATCCCCGCATCATTTTGAAATACTCCAAGCTGGAAGATGTCGAGCGGCGCGAAGATATTCAACATCCCATTATTCGCGAAGCGTTGCGCCTGACCGGAATTACTGGCCCCTACCTCGAGATTGTCAGCCTTTCCGACATCCCAGCGGGCACAGGGCTGGGTTCGTCGGGCAGCTTCACGACCGCATTACTGCGCGCCCTGCACACTATGAACCGCACCTTTGTGCCGCCTCATGAATTGGCTGAACAAGCCTGCCACATTGAAATCGATCTGCTGAAGGAGCCTGTCGGCAAGCAGGACCAATACATCTCCGCCTTCGGTGGCATCACCTGTTTCGATTTTTTACCCGACGACCGTGTCATCGCCGAGCCTCTGAAAATCGCTCCGGAAACGCTGGCCAACCTGGAAGACAACTTGCTGCTCTTCTTCACCGGAGGTTCGCGTTCAGCGTCAGAAATCTTACGCGATCAGGATGCGCGCACTCGCGACAATGCCAGCGAGATGCTGGAGAACCTCCATCGCACCAAGCAACTCGGCCACGAAAGCCGCGACGCGCTGCTTGCCGGAGATCTGCGCAAGTTCGCCGAACTCATGCACGTGCACTGGGAGCACAAGAAAAAACGTTCTCCCGGAATGAGCAGCGGCTTCATCGACGAAATGTACGAGTTGGCCCGAGCCCACGGCGCGCTGGGCGGCAAACTGATCGGTGCTGGCGGCGGCGGCTTCTTAATGTTCTATACGGAGGACAAGACCCGCCTCCGTTCCGTGATGAGACGCGCCGGCCTGCGCGAGGTCCGCTTGCAATTCGACTTCGGCGGCACTTCTGTCTTGGCGCATTCCTAAAAACTATGCTACCCGTAGCCATACTTGCCGGAGGCTTGGCGACTCGACTCGGACCCTTGACCGCCACCATCCCGAAGTCGCTGATTCCGATTCATGGCGAACCCTTCCTAGTGCATCAGTTGAGGCTCCTGCGAAACCGCGGCATTCAATGTGTCATACTTTGTGTAGGGCATCTCGGCGAGATGATTGAGCAGACCATCGGGGATGGCCGCTCTTTCGGGGTCAGCATCGATTATTCCTATGATGGGCCAACCCTGTTAGGCACCGCCGGAGCCATCAGGACCGCGCTGCCGAATCTGGGGGAAACTTTCTTTGTCATGTATGGCGATTCCTATCTCGCCTGCGACTATGCCGGCATCGAACGGTCGTTCTTGCAAAGCGGCAAGTTGGGGCTGATGACGGTCTTCCGCAACAATGGACAATGGGACGCCAGCAACGTCGAATTTGAGCAAGGCCGCATTCTGAGTTACAGCAAGAAAAACCGCACCGACCGCATGCGCTACATCGACTACGGGCTGGGCGCGTTCCGTGCGGAAGCCTTTGCGAGAACGAGCGCGCCCGATTTAGCTGACGTTTATGCGGAACTTCTCAATCGTGATGAACTAGCGGCAGTAGAAGTCCACGAACGTTTCTACGAGATAGGTTCGCCCGCAGGATTGAAAGAAATGACAACTTTCTTGAGCCGATCGAGTTTCTTAAGCGGAGAAGGAGACGCGCCGAAATGAGCGGCCGCGAATTGAATCACGGAGTTCATAACGAAGACTTCGCCGCGAGATTTCTCGCTGAGGCCCGTGAGATTATTGCGAAACTCGATCTCGCAGCCATCGAAAAAGCCGCCGCCCTTCTCGCGGCGACGCGCGCCGCCGGCGGCCGCATGTTCATACTCGGCGTCGGCGGCAGCGCTGCTAACGCCTCACACGCCGTCAACGATTTCCGCAAGATCGCGGGCATTGAAGCTTATGCTCCGACCGACAACGTTTCGGAGTTAACCGCCCGCGCCAACGATGAAGGCTGGAGTTCCATCTTCGATAGCTGGTTGCGCACCAGTCGGCTCCGCTCCAACGATCTTGTGCTGGTGTTCTCGGTGGGCGGCGGCAACCTCGAACAAAATGTCAGCCCCAATCTGGTGGCCGCACTGAAGTATGCGAAATCGGTCGGCGCAAGAATTATCGGCGTGGTCGGCCGCGACGGCGGCTACACTGCCACGGTCGCTGACGCTTGCGTGCTCATCCCAACTGTGAACCCCGCGCACATCACTCCGCACACCGAAGCTTTCCAGGCCGTGGTCTGGCATCTTCTGGTTTCGCACCCGGCCGTAAAACTGCAATCGACAAAGTGGGAGTCGATGGCCACCGGCGGCAAGAACCGCGCTGTGTTTCTCGACCGTGACGGCGTTATCAATCGCGCCGTGATCCGCGACGGCAAGCCCTTTCCTCCTTCGTCCCTGCAAGAGTTGGAAATACTTCCCGGCGTTCCTGAAGCTCTGCAGCAACTCAAACAGCACGGCTACAAATTAATCGTCGTAACCAATCAGCCGGATGTCGCGCGCGGCAGGCAGTCGCAACAAACCATTGACGCCATGCATCAGGCCTTGTCGGCGCGCCTGCCGCTCGACGACATTCTCGCGTGTTACCACACCGACGACGACAAATGCGGCTGCCGCAAGCCCCTGCCCGGCATGCTTCTGCAGGCAGCTAGGCAGCACAATATCGATATGGCAACAAGTTTCATGGTCGGCGACCGTTGGCGCGACATCGACGCAGGTTACAATGCTGGATGTAAGACAATCTTGATCGATTACGGCTATTTGGAGCGACCTCCAGATCGGGCCCCCGACTTCCGGGCGAGGTCCCTCCACGAAGCGGCGGACTGGATCCTCTGTTCCACGCCACAAGGAGTGTGTGCATGAAGTCTGTGTCCGACCTGCGCGTCCAAATTTTCGCGGATGGAGCTGACAAAGCCAGCATCCTGGAGTTGGCCCGCAACTCCTACATCAAAGGTTTCACCACCAATCCCACGCTCATGCGAGCCACCGGAGTCACCGACTATCAGGGCTTTGCGCTCGAACTGCTCGAGCACATTACCGACCGCCCCATCTCATTCGAAGTGTTTGCCGATGAGGAGCCTGAGATGGAAGAGCAGGCGCGTCAGATCGCGTCCTGGGGCAAGAATGTTTTCGTCAAAGTTCCCATCATGCGCACGACCGGTGAGCCGACCTACGATCTGATTCACGCTCTCTCAGCCGAAGGAATTCAGCAGAACGTGACCGCGCTGCTCACGCTGGAGCAGGTGCGCAACGCATGTAAGGCCTTGCGCGGCGGCGCGCCTGCGTATGTTTCCGTCTTCGCCGGCCGCATCGCCGATACCGGTCGCGATCCCATACCGCTGATGCGCGAAGCCGTCGCCATGGTTAACGACGTAGGCGCTGAACTGATGTGGGCCAGCCCCCGCGAACTCCTCAATGTGTTCCATGCCGACGAAGTCGGATGCCACGTAATCACCGCGACCACGGACATCCTGAAGAAGCTTTCTCTCGTCGGAAAAGACTTGCACGAGTTCTCCCAGGAAACCGTGCAGATGTTCCGCCGGGACGCCGTCAAATCCGGCTACTCTCTGCCCACCGTGAAGGTCCCAGTGATCGCTCGCCGGTAAGAGCCGGTGGAAGAGCGGCGCTTTAGCACCGCGTCAAGCGTCCAGGAGTCCGCGGGCTTTAGCCCCTGAGGCTAACGAAACTACCTTTTCCCGCGGCCCGCTACGGATGGTTGGCAAAAATCACCTTACCCGACGCTTCGCTCGCGATGTGTAGCGGTCCCGGCAACAACGCCTCCACCTTAGGCCGTTCATGCTGAGGCACAAACAGGAAGACTCGGTCCTGCGAATCCCACGCCCGCAGCAAATCCTGATCGTTCAGAAAAATGTGCGGCGCATCCGGATAGGTTGATCCCCACCACATGGAAGTCGTATTCCCATTCACCAGCTCAATCGGCCGCTGCAGATAAAACAGCAGCGACGAACCAAACGACTGATCTCCATAAATCATCACGCGATCCGCGGGACGCAACTCCGGAGCGATCTGCCGCGCCATGATGCGCGATCCGAGAAAAGGATCGAAGCGCACCAGAGCAATATGCGCCGCGATCAGAAAAACCGCCATAGTCGCGCCCGTCGTCCATGTTGCGGCAAAATGCGCGCCGCGGCGCCGCAACCAGAAAGCCGTAGCTGGTCCAATCAGTAAGACGATCGCCGCCAGCACCGCAGGCAGGCGTAGTGCTGCGAACGATTCCCCCGTCAGGTCGAGCATGTGTCCCATCGAAAGAGTTTCGGCAGCGAGGTCAGGCTTGGCCAGCACCGTGCCGATGTCAGGCACGAACGCCAGATGCCGCGAGTTCCACAGCCCCGCTGCCAGCACCACCGACGCCGCGATGCAGATGAGCGCAAGCACTCCCGTAGTCCAAACTAGCCAGCGCCGCGATGCCGCTTCTTCTTCGTTCGCCAGCCTTGCCGCCAGCAGCATAAAAATCGGCAAGTACGCCGGAAACGTGTAGTACTCCTGATTGGTCGAGAACGAAAAAAAGACGAGCGTCACTCCCGCCCACACCAGGCAGAGTAATTCTGTGCGGGAGCGGAAGTTCAGTGCCGTCCGCGGACTCCTCGCTCCGCCGCGTCTGCGTCGTTCCATCCACGCCGCAATCGGCTGCCGCAGCGCCACGGGCAGATACAGACTCCACGGAAACAGCCATACCAGGTGCAGCGTCCAGTAAAGCGAATCGCTCTGCTTGTTGTAGTCCTTCGGAATGCGCTTGCCGAGGAAGCGCATGAAATGCTCGTTCACGAAGTAAAACCAGAGGAAATGCGGGTTGCGCAGCCCTGCCAGCACATGCCACGGCGTAGCAATCGCCAGGAATAACAAAGTGCCGGTAAGTAAGCGGAACTCACGCCAGCGCCGCCACTCCCCACTGATCGCAACATACAAAGTCGCGGCCAATCCCACGACCACCAAGGCAAGCAAACCCTTGGTCAGCACGGCCAACGCCAGGCACGCGTAACCACCGTACCAATTCCACGCAGTGCGGTCTTCCAGCGCAGTTGCGAAAAAGTAGAACGAGGCCGCGATGAACAAACTAAGAATGGCTTCCGGAATCAAAATGCGCGTGAAGAGGTAACACCCAGCAGCGGTCGCGACGAACAGCCCAGCATAGACCGCGGCTCGCTGTCCGAAGGCCCGCCGTCCCCAACGCATGGCCAACAGCACCAGCAGCAACATCGACGCAGCCACCGGCAAGTGCGTCGCGAACTCGTTCGTACCAAAAACGAAATAGCACAGGCATACCGCCCAGTACATTAAGGGAGCCTTCTCCAGGTACCGGTTGCCATTCACTTTCAGAGTGACGAAATCATGCGTGACCAGCATTTCGCGGGCTGCTTCGGCGTGGGTGGCGTCCGCGTCATCCTGCAATCCGGGGGAAAAAAGGGACCCCACATAAATCAGTGCGAACAAAACCAGCACGCCCGCAACCTGAATCCTCTTGCCTGCAGCCGCGCCAGCCTGCCGCGTTTCTGTCGGAGAACTAGTCGTGATCAACGAATCGTGTCCTTTGGATTCATCTGCGCGGTTCCAGCATGCCACACCAAGCTACCAGAGTCACGCGTTGCAGCGTCGTGCGAGTGGGGTTTAGCATCTAACAGGCGATGGCGAACCCAACCTCTTTATCATCTCTGACCACCGACAACCGCTTCACGCTCGGCTTCAGCGAGATACTGAACTTCGCCTACGATTCCTTCTGCAGCAACAAGCTGCAATTTACTCTTACGGCGCTGGCCATGGCAGTGGGCACGGCCTCGGTCATTCTGGTGGCGACCATCGGCTTGACCGGCAAACAGTACATCCTGCGCCAGCTTCAATCCATCGGCACCAACATGATATATGCCGACTACCAGGGCGGAGCCCAACGCATCGATTCCACCCCCGATCCCATGACGGTGGAGGATGTGCAAGCCGTCCAGGAACAAGTATCGAGCGTTGTCGCCGCTTCGCCCACGGTTGCTCTGGAAGACCATATCAGCGTCGGAGCCGGTAAGCAGAGCGACATCCTCCTGCTCGGCGTCGACCCCGCGTATCTCCATGTCCGCAATTTGAAGGTTCTCGCCGGGCGTTTTTTTGATACCTCCGATTCCGCCGGACGCAATAAAGTCGGCGTCATCACCGAGAAACTCGCGCAGAAGCTTTACGGTGCTAGTCCAGTTGCCGTCGGCCGCGTCATCAAGCTGAGCGGCGGTCTTCCTTTTACGATCGTAGGTGTGTTCAAGGAAAGCGTGGACACCTTCGGCCAATCGGAAATTCAGGAAGACACCATGCTGATCCCGTACACGGTCAGCCGTTTCTTTACCCCCACGGCTGCGGTTTATGAAATATATTTCTCCGCCGCCACCGCGCAGGATGTTGTCCCCGCCACCGCCGCCATCAAGCGCGTGCTGCAGTCCCGCCACCGTCCGGAATCGGTCTACAGCGTGCAGAACCTGAACCAGCTTCTTACCGTGGCAGAAAGAGTTGCCAACGCGTTGACCTGGATTGGCATGCTGGTCTCCTTCGTGACCCTCTTGGTCAGCGGCATCGGAATCATGAACATCATGCTGGCAACGGTCACTTCCCGCATCCGCGAGATTGGCATTCGCAAGGCCATCGGCGCCACCAACCGCGAAATCCGCCTGCAGTTTCTTGCCGAGGCTATTGTGATCTCGGTCAGCGGAGGCATCGTCGGTATCGTGACCGGCCTGGCCATACCCTGGTCGGTGCGTTTCCTCACCGACTACCGCATCCCGATCAATGGTTGGTCGATCATCATCGCCATCGTCGTCTCATCGATGGTGGGCATCATTTTCGGCACTGTCCCAGCCGCTCGCGCCTCGCGACTTGATCCCGTCGAAAGTCTCCGTTACGAGTAAGCCACGAGTAAGCCGATCGCGCCCCATCGGGTGCCCCATCTCTCTCGCGTCTTTTTGCGCGAGAAGTGGGACTTGAAGCGGGAATTGCGAACCTTTGGAACTTTCAACAGAAGGGCGCAAGAAAAAAAGGCCGGCGGGATGCGAAAATCCTGCCAGCCCAAAAGTCGCGAGCTCAAAACCTCAGCTCTAATAGATTGCTTCGTCTGCTCTCCAAGTCAGGCTTCAGCCTAGCTCATCGGGGGCAGAGTGGTCTGGCAGTTCGGCTGCCGGGGTGGGCACAACATCAGCGGACCACCGTCCGCTGTGGGGACCTGCTGAACGCTCGCTGCCATGAAAGTGCCTGCCATTACCGCCGTCAGGATCGCAATTCTGATTGCCAGCTTTGCATTCATTTTAACCATGGGAGTGTTCCTTTTCTTACCTGGGATATCTTGCTTCGGATCGGCCGTCGCAAGTGCCTTTACTTAAGCAGTCCGCGTACCAAACCCGTCACCGGCCACCAAGTAATCCCCGATCTCCTAGAATCAACAGAAAACAATGGGATAAGCCGAGTTCCCCAGCTGTCTGAGACCGCACCCGACGCCAGTCACACCCGCGATTCACCAAACAAAAGTGCTTGCTCATAACATTTATGTTAGGTGCCAGTCACCTAGGCAGCGGCCCGGCGCAGTCCGAAGCGCGCGAGTATACTCATTCCGTCATGGGCGATTCCGATCAACAGGTCGACTCTCCAGCCAGCGGCGCCCGCCTGGAAGCCGTAAGCGGCCCCCTTAAGGGCAAAGTCTTCCTGCTGACCGCCGACGAGGTCTCGATCGGCCGCGAGCCCTCCAATGAGATCTCCCTGCTCGACTCCCTTGTCTCCCGGCGGCACTGCGTTATCCGTAAGGAAGCCAACGCCTTCCGGCTCCTCGACCTGGAGAGCCGCAACAATACTTTCGTTAGTGGCGTCCCCATCATCGACCGGGTCCTGGTCCACGGCGACCAGATCCGTGTCGGCAATTCGATCCTCGTTTTCCAGGGACCAGGCAGCGACACCCTTCCCGCCAACGCCTCCCTGCAGCTCGACGCGACTCCGGCGCCCGGCGCCGCAACCGTGATCCTGCGCAAAGAGGATGCCCGCTATCTCCAACCCGCCCGCCCCGACGCTCTGCCCGCCACCCCCAAAACGGTTCGCGACCTGAACGTTCTGCTCGAGTTTAGCCGGACTCTGAACTCAGTCCGAGGCCTGGCCGCTCTCCAAGAGAAAGTCCTTGACGCGATTCTTGCGATTGTCCCCGCCGACCAAGCAGCGATCTTATTGACCGAGAACGGGCCGGAGAATGTGCCCGAGAACGGGACGAAAGATAGGGGCAGTCGACAGAAGAGCATCGCCGCAGCCCCCTCGTTTTCCTCGATCGTCGGCCGAGATCGGCGCCTGGGTCCCAATCAGCCCATCCATGCCAGCCAGACCATCCTCAACCACGTTTTGGCTGAGAACCTCGCCGTTCTTTCCAACGACATCCAGAGCGACGACGCTTACCGCGAAGCCGAAAGCCTGCTCGAACGCCGCGTCCACTCGGTCATGGCTGTGCCTCTCGAAATACAAGAAAAGATGCTGGGCGTCCTCTACCTCGAAGCCAGTTCTCCGGGAGCACGCTTCGACTCCGACCTTCTGCAACTGGTGACCACGCTCGGAAATATCGCCGCCCTCGCGATTGAGAACGCGCGTCATCTCGAGCGACTCGATGGCGAGAACCGCCGCCTCCACGAAGAACTCAACATCCATCACAGCATGATCGGCGAAAGCAAGGCCATGCATGAGGTGTACGGCTTCGTTTCGCGCGTGGCCGGGCGCGATTCCACGGTCCTGATCTCTGGCGAGAGCGGCACGGGAAAAGAACTCGTCGCCCGCGCCGTTCACATGAACAGCACCCGCGCCGACAAGCCCTTTGTTGCCATCAATTGCGCCGCCATCACCGAAACTTTGCTGGAGAGCGAACTCTTTGGCCACGAGCGCGGCGCCTTTACCGGCGCGGTCTCGCAGAAAAAAGGCAAGCTGGAAGTCGCCGAAGGCGGCACGGTGTTTCTGGATGAAATCGGCGAACTCGCCGTCCCTATGCAGGCCAAGCTCCTGCGAGTTTTGCAGGAGCGCGAATTCGAACGCGTCGGCGGAACCCGGTCGATCAAGCTCGACGTCCGCCTGATCGCCGCCACCAATCGCGATCTGAAAGAAGCCTCGAAAACAGGAGAGTTTCGCCCCGATCTCTACTACCGCCTCAACGTGGTGTCGCTGCACATGCCGGCGCTGCGCGAACGCCGCGAGGATATCCCGCTCCTGGCCGCATTCTTCGCGGTGCAATATGGCGAGAAGGTGAAGCGCCGCGTGTCCGGCATCTCTCCCGAGGCTCGCGCCTGCCTCCAACGTTACGATTGGCCGGGCAACGTCCGCGAACTGGAGAACGCCATCGAGCGCGCCGTGGTCCTCGGATCAACCGAAATGATTCTTGCCGAAGATTTGCCGGACTCAATTCTGGAAGAATCGTCCGCCGCGGGAGAGCCGGTCAGCGCCCTGCACGACGGCATCCGCGACGCCAAGAAAGCACTGATCGAGCGCGCCATCGAGCAAGCCAACGGAAATTACACCGAAGCCGCGAAACTCCTCGGCGTGCACCCCAACCACTTATTCCGCCTGATTCGCACCCTGAACCTCAAGCCCAAGCGCCAGCGCTAACGGGACAAATTCCTCTCGGCCGCACGGCGTGTCTTGTCAATGAGTTTTATAAAAAGGGGATGTCTCGACAGTTACGCTATGGGTTGTCTCCGTATACCATGTCGATCACGGCACGCAGCCGGTGCTGATCCGAGTCCCGGAGGGCTGAAAAGCGGAACGGCTGCTCCGCCCAGGAAACAGGGTGAAGCATCTCTGCCGTCCCCGTCACTGGCCCCTTCGGCGTAACAAATATCAATCGGACCATTGAGCCGGGCGGAAGGAGCGACGCCGGCACAAGCAGGCCGCCGGTGACGGAAACGCACTTCAACTTCCCCGGAATCCGCTGGCCGTTCTGGCCGCGAAGCACAATGGGGATAGACTCCGCCAGCTGCAGCCGCTGCGGACGCCTCGCTGGCTCGGCTTGGACGACCTGAGTCACTGGCATCCAGTATGCTCTGGCTGCCCGATACTTAGGAGGTCACGGAGGGGCTGGTACTGTTTCCGCTCACGCCTCGGCGTCAGGCCGATTCCCCAGTTGAGGTGCCAACGGACTGCCCCACCCTTTCGCGCTGTCCAACCCGCTCGGGAGTCAATGAGTGGGGATTTTGCGACAACTGAGGCGTGCGAACCGGCACACACTCAATCGGCAGCGGATGGTAGCTGTCGAGAGCCTCAGTCAATGGCACCTAGAACGCGAGCGCGTCGCTGTTATTGCGGTTCGGGGAGGCCGCGCCGAGCTTGCCAGTCGCCGGATCACGCGCGATTGCGACCCAGTCGCCTACCCCACCGAGCCGGGCTCGTGTGAGAGGGAGTTCTCGCCACGCATAGCCGGTCGCGTCTAGTAGTTTGTGGTCGAAAGCCCCTTCGGGCACAGTGATCGTGTGCTCTCCTGTTTTGCGGTCGTAGGATGGCAAGTAGAAGTCGGCCGTGTTGATCGCCTCATCGACCGACATTCCGAAGTGTGTGTAATCGAGCAGACATTGGAAGGTGCGCTGATGCAGCCCCGCTCCCATCGAGGCAAAGCCAAGAACCGCGTTTCCGTTCTTGAACAAAATGCCGGTTTCGGTCGGAGCCGCTAGCCTTGCTCCCGGCTGAATGCGGGCGATTTGCGCCTGTTGGTAGGATGCTGGATCGCCAATCGTCACGCCGCCGACGGTCATTGCCGTCTTCCCCCAGAATACGGAATTAATGGAATGCGTAATCGCAGCGATGTTGCCCTCGCCGTCTACGGCTACGACGTCATCCGAGTGCATTGGCGAAGTTCTCTTGTAACGTCCGAGGACCACGCCCTTCTGCATTCTCGCCCAAAGTTTCTCGGCATGTTCCTGCGTCACACGCGTTTCGGGACTGAAGTCGAGCCCAGGATAAATCTGCGCCAGCGTGGCGCTGGACAAATAGTCTGCCGTAGACTGGTCGGAAATTTCGACTGCCGTGCGCAACGCTTCAGGAGATTTAGTCCAGTGGGGCCCCGTCGATAACCCCGACACATTCGCGAGGTTCTGCGCCTCAATGAGCGCGACGCCTCCGTTATTCGGCCAGGGGGATGTAGAGACCGAGTAACCATTGCCAATCGGAGCAACCAGTGGGTCGGCCCATATCACCTGGTAGCGTCGCAAATCCTCCAGGGTCATCTTGCCGCCGTCCGCTTGGACCGCAGATACGAGTCGCTGTCCCCAAGGCCCGCCGTACATGTAGTCGGCGCCCTGACGGGCAACCGCGCGTAGCGTGGCGGCCAGACGCGGTTGGCGGAATGTTTCCCCTGAGTGGTACGGCGATCCATCGGACTTCAAGAACGTTTCGCGGGTCTCTGGCAACCGTGCCAGGTCAGAGGCACGATAAGCGAACTGTTCGGCGAGCATGGGGGTAACCGGCATTCCCTTTTCCGCGAGCTCGATCGCGGGTGTGAAGAGGGCTGCGAATGGCAGGCGTCCGAATCGCTTATGCGCAGCCTCGACGCCTTTCATAAAGCCCCCGACCAGCGCTGTCCGTCCATTCGGATCGACGCCCCTCAGCGAATCCTCATTGTCGAAGTTGATGCTTCCGGGAATTGAGAGCGGATCTTTCTCCCCAACCACCGTGTTCCACTCGGCGTTCATCGTGTAAACCTTGCCTGATTTCTTCTCGAAGTAGACGAGGGACATGATGCCGAAATAACTGATGGGCGCACCAGCCGTGAGGGCGACCTGGGTTAACGCCGTGGTCATCGCGGCATCGATCGCGCTGCCGCCCTGCTTGAGCGCCTCAAGGCCCGCGCGCGCGGCAAAGGCGTTGTAAGAGACGGTGACCGCCCCATTGACTCCCGCGGCGGACCCAGCGTTCATCCTCTCGGCAGCTTGCTCATTCATGTACTTTGCGTATTCGCCAGCAGGCCAGCGTGAGGGCGCAAGATTAAGATCGACGCGCTGCTGGCGGCCAGGTGACGCCGGGGAGCTCAGAGCCACTAACGACGCCGCAAGGAACAGCGATAACGCTTGCCGCAGGAGGAGCATGTTCTAATTTCCTCTGACCACTGTACACCGTGCATCGCGTTTGCTTCGGGTCGATGAGTGAAATCAGGATTTTTCGCCAACTCACAGAAGGTCTGCTACATACTTAGCTTTATACGGATGGCGAAGTAGAGCGCGAAGATAACATTCACTGCGGCCATCGCAAACCGCGCGGAGGAGTAGGCAGGAGCAAGCATCTGTAGGACCACGCCCGCCAGCACGCATGCTCCGGCCAGATTGGGGCGCGTCAGTACGTCCATCCGCCAAGCGAAAAGGAACAGGACAACACTGGCAATCGGGGGAAAGAAGAGCATGTTTTTGGCCGCACAATCATAGCCGAAGGAGAGTTTCTGTCAATGAGCGAAATGAGGAAATAGCCAGACATCACCTATGGCGCAGGAAGCACGGCACCCGTTGCCGCTTCTAACCCGCTGCCGCAAAATGCGAGGATTTCGGAGTTTTGATCCTGAAGTTTCTCTGCTATGCTTTCGCGGACTCGGATATGCGCCATGCGTAGCGTGTTCGCCATATCGGCGGTGGTCTTGTGTTTGTGCATGATTGCCGTGACGAGCGGGTGTTCGTCAGATTCGTCCTCCTCCTCCTCCTCCTTCATCACGCCACCCCCACCCCCGCCACCACCCCCGCCGGCGGATCCGGTCGGCAGCAACCTGACGCAGATCAGCTCCGATCCGTTCACCGTTGGCCCGGGGCAGCATGCCACGGAAGTAGAGCCGCATGTATTCGCCAACGGAGCCACCCTGGTAGCGGCTTTTCAGGTGGGACGTATCGCTCCTGGCTGCGCCACCGACATTGACTGGGCAACTTCCGCCGATGGCGGCAACACTTGGACGCACGGATCCCTGCCCGGACTAACCATCGGTGAGGGCTCTGGTCCGTATTATGCTGCGAGTGATCCGGCGGTAGCCTATGACGCCAAGCACGGCATGTGGATGATTGCGTCGCTGCCCTGCGGCAGCACCGCGCCGGCAGTGGCGGTGAGCCGGTCTGCAGACGGAGTGAACTGGCAGAGCCCAGTGAGCGTCGATCCGAACCCGGTAGGTTCCGACAAAAACTGGATCGTCTGCGATAACTCGCCCACCAGCCCGTTCTTCGGGAACTGTTATACCGAGTGGGACGATCCAACCATCCGGATGAGCACGTCGAGCGATGGCGGCATGACCTGGAGCTCTCCCGCAACCACCGCGGACTCCGCCACTGGGATTGACGGCCAACCCTTGGTGCAGCCCAGCGGGAACGTGGTCGTGCCGATTCAGCTGGATTCAGGTGCTGTAGCGTCGTTCAGCTCGGCCAATGGAGGCGCCAGCTGGAGCGCGACCGTGTCGATTGCAAATCTGCAAACCTACTTCGATCCCGGAATTCGCAGCGGTCCGGCCGTCGCCTCTGCCATCGATGGCGCGGGGACGGTATGGGCGCTCTGGGTCGATTGCCGGTTCCGTGCCAACTGTTCGGCCAACGACCTGGTCTACAGCACTTCCACCGATGGAGTGAATTGGAGCGCGGTGACGCGGGTTCCCATTGATGCTGTGTCCAGCTCGGTGGACCATTTCATTCCTGGGATTGGCATCGATCCCGCCACTTCGGGCGCCGGCGCGCACGTGGGCATTACCTATTACTACTATCCCCAGACTGGCTGCTCGTCCACCAGTTGCCAGTTGTTTGTCGGGTTCGTTGCCTCGGCCAACGGGGGATCAACCTGGAATGCGCCGGTGACGCTAACCGCGGCGCCGATGGGGTTGAGCTGGCTGGCAAATTCGCAGTATGGGCCGATGGTGGCGGACTACGTCGCAACCGCCTTCAGCAACGGCGTGCCGCACGGCGTGTTTGCCGTGGCGCGGGTGAATTCCGGAACCACCTTCGATGAGGCCATGTATACCGCGCAAGGACTGACCGTGACGGCGTCGGGAAAACAGTTCTCGTCTGCGGGAGATCATCCGTTACACAAGCTCTCGGATAAGATCGAGATCGAGCGCTCGGAAAGAAGCAGCGTTCCTCCCCAGCGTCGCAAGGCCAAACGCTAGCAGCCTGCTGAAAAACTCCCTTTCGAGGCGCTTTTGGGAAGGGCACGAGTTCACTCGTGCCGCTATAGTCCGTTCAACCCAGCCGCGCTTCAGCGCCCACGGACCAGCAAATCGCCAGGGCAGAAATCTCATCGCTACTAAGCGAACACGTCAAGAGTACAAGTTAAGCGTACAGATTAACGAGCCGCCCGCTCCATCCAGCGGGACCGCCCGCATATAAAAGGTAATGGGCGATCGCCGTGCTTTCCACCGGACGGCTCCACGCCCATCCCGAGACGTACTCCCCGCCAGAGCCTCCCGTCGCATCGCTCTGCGAATCCTCCACGGGCGTTCCGTAGATCCAATTCGCCTCGCTCCGCCGAGTCGAAGCTGACGAAGCAAAAGCGTCGCCGGAGGGAACCAGACTAATTTGGCTGGCCCGCGTGCTTATCGCCCTCGGAGTCGAAAGCGCCAGGCTGGTCGACACCTCGGACGCCTGCGACGAGTCAACCGAATCCACCGACGCCGGGAGCAGCTTAATTGACATATCTAATCGACATCTTTAACCGAAGGGTTGAATGGACATGAGAAATCAGCTTGCCCACTGTCAATCTATCGGCAGTTCCCGTCGATCTCCTGCCTATCTAAACAAAACGGCAGTACTTTAGCGCCGCACCCTGAGCACCTCATCCCCACCTGGCTTCGGCCTTATCGCCAATTATGGCCTCGAACCCTAAACTATAATTCTGCTCGTGAAAAACGCATCTCTAGTCACTGCATCGGATAGTGGCATTGACGCGCATATCAGTGGCCAACGCCGACGACTCTTGCCACTACATGAAATCGCGCAGCGCGGTCGGGTTATGAAACCGGTGGTCCCTTGATGCGCGCTCTGCGGCTGTTCTGTGTTGTGGGAGTTTGGCTCTTGTCGGCTTGCCTCAACGCCTGGGCCATGGCCGCGCTATATTTCGATTTTTCACGCCCCGGCCGCGAATGGCTCCTCCCGGCGATTTACCTGCTAGTACTCACTCTTCTTCTTGCCATCGTAAAAAGGCGAGCCTTCAGGATCGGCGCTTGCCTCACTGGTTTCTTCATTGTCTTGATCTGCTGGCTATCCCTCAGGCCTTCCAACGATCGCAACTGGCAGTCGAATCTCTCTCAGACGCCCTGGGCCGAAATCACTGGCGACCGCGTGATCATCCACAATTTCCGCCACTGCTACTACCGCCAGGAAGCTGAGTTCACCTGCGAGTGGCTCACCAAGGAAGTGTTCCTATCCCAAATCCGGGGGGTTGACTTCTTTGTGGACTACTGGAGTTCGCCCTGGATTGCACATCCCATCATCAGTTTCCAGTTCGGCGACAACGACTATGTAGCAGCCTCGATCGAAGCGCGATATCAGATCGGCCAGAGCTATTCGCCCATCCGCTCCTTTTTTCGGCAATTCACCATCATTTACGTGCTTGCCAGTGAACGCGATCTCATCCGCCTCCGCACTAACTATCGCTCCGGCGAGTCGGTTTATCTCTTCCACATGACGGCCAGTCCACAATGGTCGCGCGATCTCTTCCTTCAGTACATCCGCCAGGCGAACCGTCTGCGCGACGCCCCCAGATGGTTCAACGCCATCACCAATAACTGCACCACCAGCATATTCGCCAACATGGCCGCCACAGGCCACATGCCGGCGGGAAGCTCACGATACTCGTGGTGGGTCCTATTGAACGGCCGCGCACCGGAGATGCTCTATCGCGGCGGGAACTTCGCCGGCAACCTGCCTTTTTCTGAGCTTAAGACCCAGGCGTACATTAATCCCGTCGCCAACATGACGAATGACGCGCCTGACTTCTCCCAACGCATCCGCAAAAATCGCCCTGGCTTTGAATTTCTCCCCTCCGGTGATTCGCGAACATCCGGAATACAATAAGGCCGAGCACAGCCCATGGCTAGAGTGTCAAACAGCGCCGGTTTCGAGCAGATCGTGGAGTGGGCATACACCACTCTGCCAGAGAAGATCAGAAACCTGCCAGATTTCCCCGGCATTCAGGTAGCCGATGAGCCACCCGAGGAGATGTTCGCGAAGATGTCCAAGAGCAGGAATTGGCCTCGGGGCACTGAGCTACTGGGGTGCTATAGCGGAGTCAGCAGGACCAAGCGCCAGCACAATTTAGTGCAAACCGCTCCCGATGTAATATTCGTTTTTAGAGGTCCGATTCTGCGGCATTCAGCGGGAAACCTGCCCGCCGAAGTAAAACAAGTCGTTTGGCATGAAGTTGCGCACTGGCTCGGTCATGATGAGGAGGAAGTGAAGGAGCTAGGCCTTTCACTTGGCTTCAAAGACCTGGCCCGTCATCCGCTCGAAAACGAAGCTCCCGGCGCGATCTTGCAACAGGGCTCCCCAGAGGCTGTTGAGAAGCCAGAGGACGAGCGCCAACCACTGCGTTGCATAAAGTGCTACTCGGCAGATGTCACCTGCCATGAAGGCGAAAAACCATTGAGCTATGCTGCAGCGAACTTGTTCGATCCGATTACTGTCCACGTGAGAAGCTGCACGTGCAATTCCTGCGGCTACGAATGGGACGACGAGGATACCGCGTAGGTCGTGAGAGCGGGAACCCCGGGGTCAATGAGTGAAACAGCACTGTTACGCCAGATGACTGATCGGACGGAAACAAAACCCTGATCCTCAGTGTCAGCGATTCGTAGGGGAGCTACTATGCGAAGGTTGTGTTACGCCGCACTGATTTCCGCTCTGACAGTATGTTGCCTAGCGCAGTCGGGGCCAACTCCGAAGCTGGTTTTAGATAAGGCAAAGCCCATCGTTTACGTCGAACTCGATCACATTGGGCCACGGCCACCTGTCGAAGGTGATGAACCTGATCGAGGACTTTGGCTGCGTTTGGTGAACAATTCGGTAGTGCCCATCGAGGTCCAAACAATGGGCACCAGCACCGACCCTGAATTGACTCTCGTTCCTGATGAAATCGTGGGACGTTGGACAAGGATCGAGGAATCCGACGCGCCCGAGCCAAATAGGCCGATGGGCTATGTGGCTGGGCACCTTATCAACACAGAGCTGATACAGCCGGGCAAAGGGCTGCTGTTCAGTGTTCCCGTTACTCATGTGCGACGAAGCTGGTACATGCGGGTTCCATTCCAGTTTCACTTGGCCCCGATTCAACGTGGCACTCAGCCTGTCGGCTATGTGCCGTTCACGTTGGAGGACATCCCGGAAAACCTCCGCAGCAAACTGCACAAGTAAGATTATTTACGAAATCAGGCGAGAGCGCGCGTCGATGCCTCGCCTGCTGAGGTAGACCCAGCGTGTCATTTAACCTGGCTCGCGGACCCACTCACCGAGCTTTGAGGAACTGACATCCCGCCACTCCTGTTTTCCACAGCCTTCCACAGAAAGAATGCTCAGGATTGTGACGAACAACCTTGACCGAGGATACCGAAAGAGCAAACTGGGACCATGCACGCCCGCTCCAGATCCGAAGCCAGACCGTTCCCCGCTCCAAGTCTCGGGCCCTGGCTAATAAGGGCAATAATTTACTTGACTCATCCACTCTAATTTGATACATTTTGGTCATGGAGAACAAGGCCATGACCGAACCAAAAAGCCTGCAAGAGGCTGTAGTATTTTTCGCGAATCCCGACAACTGCGTTGACTACCTTGCGATTCGTCGCTGGCCGAACGGCGTCACCTGTCCGACTTGTTCTTCCGATAAAGTAAAGTTCAATCCTGCTCGGCGCGTCTGGCAATGCAGTAGCCATCATGCGAAGCGGCAATTCTCCGTCAAGGTTGGAACCATCATGGAAGATTCGCCGATCACCTTGGATAAGTGGCTCATGGCGATGTGGCTGGTCACGAACTGCAAGAACGGCGTCAGTAGTTACGAGATTGCGCGTGACGTGAAGGTTACTCAGAAGTCGGCTTGGTTTATGCTCCACCGCATCCGTGTTGCGATGCAAGACGATTTCTTCGGTTCTAAGCTGAGTGGCGAAGTTGAAGTTGATGAAACGTTCATCGGCGGCAAGGCTCGGAACATGCACTTGAGTGAGCGCAAGCGGCGAATCACCGCTACCGGAACGAAAGACAAGACTGCCGTCATGGGAATCCTTGAGCGTGGGGGCAAGGTTCGCGCTGCGGTCATTCCCAGTCGTCGCAAGAGCGTCCTGCAAGAACAGGTTCGCAAGCATGTCACCGCTGGTTCGGCTCTCTACAGTGACGCGCTGCTCTCCTACGAAGGGCTGGCGAGCGATTACGCACACCAAGTCGTTGACCATGCGACTCAGTATGTAGACGGTCGCGTACACACCAACGGCCTTGAGAATTTTTGGTCGTTGCTCAAGCGCGGGATTTCTGGAACCTACGTTAGCGTGGAACCGTTTCATTTGTTCCGTTACCTTGACGAGCAAATGTTCCGTTTCAATAACCGTAAAGACCTTGATGACGCTGGGCGCTTCGATCTTGCGGTAACACAGATCGTCGGCAAGCGGTTGACGTTTGCCGAACTTACCGGAAAGACCGGGCAAACAACGATCAACTAAGCCTTGGAAGCTGAAGCGCGGGAGGCGGGCGAAATCTTAGCCCGCTTTTTCTGCGCTCGTTTCCGTCTCCATTCTTTGTCTCGCTTTTGAAATTCTCCGCGTGAGACAGAGAGTACTTTCCGCACAGTTGCATCGAACTTTTCCGCTTCTGTCATTTGGTGATCCTCAGCATGGTAAAGAGTATTTTCTTTGCATCTGGGTCTAAAGCATCAATCTTGCCCTTCAACCCACGAATCAAATCTCGCGTGAATCCCCTGGCGCGGCCAGAAATAGATTTCAAATCAATGAGCGCCGTTAGGCTTTGCCGTGGCTTGCCACGTTTTGCTTCTTTCGATTCTGGGACGTGAAAGCGCATGCCCTCTTTAAAGTTTTCGTAGGCAATCAGATCGGCGGGCTGTAAAGGAACGCAATACTGCCAATATTCAGGCGTTAGCGAAGTGAAGCGATGACGAAACTTAAAAGTATCGTCATTTTTAATGTAGCCAAACTGCTGGGCAAGAGCAGCGTCGTAGTCGCAATGGTCGTGATGGAGACTCAGCAGCTCCGTCTTGTATTTCGGAAGACTTAGGGTGGTTTCGCCGATCTGCTGCATAAGTTCCATCAGGAGCACGACGTATGCGAACCCAACCGGATTCGGAGCTATCTCCGGGAACTCCTCGACTAGAATCTGGAGAGGCATGTCCCAGCCGTGAATGTGTACGGGGTTTTCCTTGAACACTTCGGTCAGTTTGATGGAAAATTCTAGGCGCTCATCAGGAGTCCACCCCTTAAACTCTCCTTGAAAATTATTCATAGGAGCAGCGTGAACTCGTGAAATCTCCTTCCGTCCTTGGCGTTGCAACTCAGCGTTTTTCCATTCCAAGACCTTGAGCCAATCCCGCTGAAAGCAAAGCCATCCTGCGTTGCTAGAGACAAGGCACGAGAGATTAAACACTTTCGGAATGGCCGCGTCATCATAACTCTCATCGATGTAGCCTACAAACACCGCAGCGCTCTCATTCTGGCCGTGTCGCGGCCAAAGTTCTTCGATTGATATATAGGGCAATTGCACAGTGAACCTTCCTTTTCACTGGCAAACAAATCACCCGACTCAATCCTTACTCTGATACTGTGGATGAGTCAAGTAATTTGTTGCCCTAATAAGAGCTAACTCCTTGCTCCGCAATATTTTGCCGGCAAGTCCTTGCGGCTCAAGATTTTACCCATACCCAGCCACATCTCAGCGCCGCAACTCAATGAAAATAATGATTTTAGGCTGTCATGCAAGAAAAAAATGTGGAGGGTATATACCGGTTGCGGGCGGACCTTACTTCAGCCCGCGCACCAGAAACAGATTGGCTAGATCGCGCTGGAAAGTCGTCGCGCAAGCTTTTCCATCCGCGGACAACGCCAGCGGCCCAAAGAACTGCGCTCCCGGCTCTGGAACCTTCACCGTCAGCCAAGGTTCTTTGCGCCCCGTGCTTACTTCGAGGCGGCTGATCTTGATGCTCGCGGGCTCGCGCTGCTGGAGGAACAGGTATCGCCCATCCCCGCTCCAGCGCACGACGCTTTCGCCGTTTTGCAAGTCAGCGATGCTCTTAGACTCTCCGCCGCTCACCGGCGACAGCAACAGCTTGTGCGGGTCCATGGTGATGAACCACTTGCCGTCGGGCGAAACTCGTGTTCCCCGCGAGCCCTCCGCCGTCAGCGGTGTCGATTGATTGGTTTCCGGATCGTACATCCATGTGCGCGTCGCGTGCCCGGTTTCACTGCCCGTGAACAGGATCCGTTTGTTGTCGGGGAACCACTCCACGACATCGAAGTGAATCCCGTCAATCTTTGCGAAGCGCGATTCTCCCGCGCCCGTCGGCAGCAGCATCAGCGTCGAGCGCTCGGCCTCGTGATGGATGCACGCCACCCATTTCCCATCCGGCGAAAGCGCAGGCCGGTTGCCGTATCCCAGCTGAATCGCCGGAGAACCGTCGGTCTTTCGCAGGTAGATTGCCGAGTTGCGTCCCTGGCCACTCGACAGCTCGACGAACACGAGCGATTGCGCGTCGTTCGAAAGGTCATACAGCAGGGAAGAATCCAGCCACGCCAAGTCGCGTTGCGGAGTGCCGCCCGGCGGCACATACATAATGCCGAGCCGCGAATTCACCGTGCTCAGCAGGACACGCCCATCGCGCGCCACATCCTGCATCACAATCATTCCACCCGTCTGCGAGACCAGCCGCTGCGAGCCCGAAAGAGTTACCGCGTAGAGCGCAGGATCGCCGCCCGGCTGCCCGCCCGAGAACCACACCTCATGATTATTCGGCGACCAGTTCAATGCGCCGATCGCGCGCCACCCGCGCGACAGCACCTGCCGTGGATGGTTTGGCCCGACGATGCAAAGGGCATAGTCGCCAACTTCGACATCGAAATCGAAGAACGCTACCAACTTGCCGTCGGCCGACACGCGCGGCATCTGCGGAGGCCGCTTCTCGGTTTCGTACAACACCGTGCCGATGGGATATTCCAGACGGAACTTTCCTTCGAGCACGCGCACGACGGCAAGCGACTCGCCATCCGGCCCCCAGTCCGCGCCACTCACCCCTTCCAGCACCTCGCGCGGCGCTCCGCCACCGAAGGGCACGCGCGCAAGCGTACCGACATCCTCACCGCCCAACAGAATGGCCATTTCCCCGCGTGGAGAGATCGCGAGCACTCGCGCGCTCGGAAGCCCCAGCGGCTGCGATTCGCGATTGCCGGGCTGTGCGGAGAACAACGTGTCGGGTGCGCCGTCCCATTCGGCGCTGTAGACAACGGTGTCACCCGGAGCAAACTTCGCCGACGTAACGTCTCCGCGGCGAAATGTCAGGCGCTTGTACGACGGCGGCTCGGGCGGTGGACTGTATCTCCGCTCATACGAGACGCGCAACGCGAGTCCCAGCAACATTCCCGCCAGCAATCCAGTCGCTGCCCACAGCCTGATCCGCGGCGTGCTGCGCGCCGCCGGAAACGAACTTGCCGACGGACTTGCCCCGGAGAAATTGCTGGCGTCCAACTCCTCGCGCAACTCTTCCAGCGCCACCTTCACGTCCGCCATGGTCTGCCAGCGCCGCTCCGGATCTTTCTTCAGGCAACGGCTGATGATGCGATCGAGCTCCGGAGGAATCTCTGCCCCCGTCTGCGAGGCCGGCTTGGGATCCTTGTACAGCACGGCCGAAAGCGACGACAGTTTGGATCCACCGGCAAAGGCACGCTGCCCGGTTACCATTTCGTAAAGGACCGAACCGAACGAAAAAATGTCCGAACGAGTATCGACTTTCTTGCCATCGGCCTGCTCGGGAGACATATAGGCGACGGTCCCCAGGATCGTGCCTTCCTCCGTCAGGGGCGATCCTTCGCCATGCACAGTTTCAGCAAAGGCGTCGGCGTCCGCTGGTTCGCTGAGTTTGGCCAAACCGAAATCAAGAATCTTGACTACGCCTTGCGGCGTCACGATCACGTTCGAAGGCTTCAGGTCCCGGTGTACGATTCCCGCCGCATGAGCGGCGGCCAGCGCCTCCGCGATCTGGACGGCATATTTCAGCACGTCGCGAATCCGCAGCCCCTTCTTGCCGATCAGGTTGTCGAGCGTATCTCCCGCCACGTATTCCATGGCGATGTACTGCACAAGTTTCCCGTCGATCTCCTGAGCATCGATGTCGTAGATGGTGACAATGTTCGGATGGTTCAACGAGGATGCGGCCTTGGCTTCTTGAACGAATCGGCGTTCGCGCTCCGGGTTGAGCGCTGCCGTGGAGAGAATCTTGATGGCGGCAGTTCTTCCCAGACGGGAATCCACGGCCTTGTAAACCACACCCATGCCTCCGGCTCCCAGCTTGGCTTCGATGCGGTACGAGCGGAGTGACTTGCCGATCATGTGCGCGGCCCTTGAATCTGCAACGGCGATTCGCGACAACTCAGTGGCTGCAATTCTAATCGACCTTGGCGTTAGCGCCAGCGCTTATTTCGCGGCATCGTCGGCGACGAACTCCGATGCCTAAGAGGAAGATATTAGGTAGAAGATGTTCCTGGGACCTGGTGGGAGGAGCCTGGCTCATTGAGCCGGCGTTTCTTCAGAAGCGCGAGCACATTCTCGGTTGTGTCCATCTCGCCGAGCCGGGGGAAGACCTTCTCGACACAATAATGGTGCGCGTCGGCATCCCGATCGGTCATCGCGTCTACTACCAGTACGACGTTGTAGCCGTGATCGTACGCGCTGCGCGCCGTCGACTCTACCCCGGCGCTAGTGCTGATGCCGGAGAGGAAAATCTGGGTTACGTTGCGCTGACTCAAATATTCGTGCAAAGACGTGCCGATGAAAGCACCCCAACGCTGCTTGCTGATCAGGCAGTCTGCTGGGTGCTGCTTCAATTCCGGAACAAGTTCGGCCCAATCCGGCGGGAAGGGGAACTTGGGAGGCCCTGCTTCGGTGCGTCCCGGTGCGCGCCCTGTCACATTGACGAGTACGACCGGCAGGCCGCGCTCGCGGAAGGCTTCCGCTAGCTGGGCCGCGCGGTCAATGATGTCCTGCGCGGGGTGCACGGTCGGTACGCGCACAATGCCTTTCTGCAAATCAATTACGACCAGGGCAGCGACGCTGTCAAGCTTTGAGAGAGGCAAGGTTTTCCTTTCGAATCAATTCCGCTCGTCTACTGAGCGCTCGTTTGAGAAGCGCTCGCGGGCTTTTCGGCGCGAATCAACAGTGCGAGTCTCGGAAACAGAAACAGTCCCGCTGCGTCGTCGATGACATTGACCTGACACGTGTAGAACCCCGGCTTCAGCGGGCTGAGCGGAAGATCGAGTTGGAAGACGCCAGCCTTGCGATCGCGTTCGTTCAGTTCGGTAAGCTCAACCAGCGTAGTTTCAAACACTTTGGCTTTGCCGCGAAAGAATGCGACGTTCGTGAGGAGGTGAATGCCGGGTTTGGCATTCGCCGCTTGCGGAGCAGTCGACGGCTTTGCGATGCCGGGATCGTATACCTCATAGTAGAGCCGCAAATGCTGTCCCGAAGAAAAGACGTGCGTCACGTTGGGAACGATCTCTGAACCGTCGCGAATGAGCGGATTGGGACTCGCGCCCTTTTTCGCGGGTTGCAGTTGACTGGCCAGCACTATCGTACTCATCTTCAGCGGCTGCGATTTAAGGTCCGGGACGTTGAGATCAGTCTCAAATGAACCCATGCGGCCGGTCTGATTTTCCCGCACGACAAACTTCAGATGAAACTTGCCGGGCGGCAGGCTGAGTCCGGTATCGTATTGCACGTTCTTTTTCTGCACTTCCGACGAAGTATCCACCGCAAGTTTGACGGTGTCTCGAATCTGCGTGACCGGATGTTTTTCGCTGTCGGTCACGACTCCGATCACATCGAGAGTCGCCTTATCCCGGTCGCTGCTGCGCGTGAACGGGATTTCCGATCCCGGCACCACCAGCGAGATCGGGATGTAGAACTTGTTGGCTTCCATGCGAAAGTAAGCGGCGGCCAGATAGAGAGGAAGATCCGTGGTCGGCAGTTCCGAAGACAGCTCCTGCTGAAGTTGCAGCTCCTTATCTTCCTTCGTCGAATGCTGATAATCCGCCGGGGCGTAGTAGCCGCGGCGAAAGTCGACCTTCACGCCGGGCACATTCACCTTCACGGTGATGCGCCGATAGCGCCCATCTCTTGCGGCGTTGGTGCTGCGATAGCCGACGAGATAGTAAGTCGAAGTATCCTGCTGCACCCCTTTAAAAACCTGGCCAAAATCATTGGAATCGAGAAAGGCGCGCCCGCCCGTGTCGCTGGCCAGCGTAACCAGAGTCTCCTGCGTGGTGAAGTTGGAGTTCAAACTGTTGATCGTGGCCTGGCCAGAATATGCGGAGGTGCCGCGCAGGCTGGCGTTCTGCGCTTCGCCGCCAGCAACCAGCGCCTGCAGCCCGCGCAGATCCATGGTGTAGATCGCAAGATTCGCGCGCACGGCCGCGTTGGTGGCTGCGCGCAGCTCTGATTGATTCTCAATTCCGGTTCGATCCATGCCGCTGGAGAAATAAATCAGCGACTTCTTTTGGTCGAGGTGTGAAAGTTTTTCCGCCACCGAACGCAGAGCTTCCAGCCGGCGGTCGGTATTGAAAATGTTGTATTCCGTGTCGTCCGCGGTGAAAGCCTGCCCATTGTCAGGCGTGCCTTCGGTCGTTCCGGTCGTGCCTTCTTCGAAACCCTGGCCGCTGCCTGCGCTGAAAGCCTGCAACTGCTTTTTGAGCAGAGCATGATCGCCGGTGAAGTCCTGGTTCACCAGAAGCGCGCTGCCCAGAGAAACAATCGAGACCAAATCCGCCGGAGCCATCTGCGTATCGACATAGTGCTCGGCGGAAGCTATCGCGCGATCGATCTCGTCGGGTTCCATGGCCGAGAGGTCGAAGAACAGAACGATGAGGCGGCGATCCTTAAACGGATTTGACGCGCCCGCGGCCGGAGGCGCTGCGGCCGCCGGGTTTGCGGGTTGAGACAGCGGGCTCGTCAGCGCTTTCGCTTGCGCCACATCCTGAGTCGCCACTGCGTCGACGTCCTCCACGTCGAAGGAGACAACCTTCTGCGGCTTGCCATCCTCGAGAATCGTGAAGTCGGATGGCTTCAGACCGCGCACGGAATTTCCATTCTTGTCTCTCACCGTCACATTCACCAGCACCAGCTCGGTCTGGACGTGAAACGTGTAGTCCGCCTGCTGTGCGGGCAGCGATGAACACAAGACGGCAAACGACAGCAACATTGCCCACAGCCTGCTCGCCCATCGGTTCGGAATGGAATTCATCTCTCTTTTCACGTCAGATCCCACGTCAAATCTTTACTCAAGCTCTCACCTTAGAAACGGAACCGGGCGGTCATCGTAATCTGCCGCATGGAGCCCACCGCGATGACCTGTCCGAACGTTGGCGAAGTCACCGATGTATCAATCGACGAATAACTCGGGATGTTGAAAACATTTGTGGCTTGGGCGCGAAATTCCAGCACGCGCCCCTCGTTCAGTGGGATGACCTTAGTCAACGCCATGTCAAACACGTGCGTCGGAGGGCCGATAATGCTGTTGCGGCGCGCGTTGCCGTATTGCCCGGTCGCCGGAGCAGTAAATGCCGCGGTGTTAAACCACTCTGCAATCGAGGGATGCGAGAGCTGGATCGATTGTCCCGGCACTACGTCTGGGCGCAACGTACCATTGGTGCCGCCGCTGATCTCGCTGGCGTCGCCCACAAATCGAGGCGTAAATGGAAGTCCCGACGCGAGTGTCCAGTCTCCGCTCCACTGCCAGTCGCCAAGGATGGCGCGCCACGGAGTATTTCCGGTGAGCCATCGCTTGTCGTGCCCGAAGGGAAGTTCCAATAAATAGTCGGCGGTGAATTTCTGCGTCTGGTTGAAACTGGAGAGGCCGCGCTCCCCTGCAAGATTAAAAGGATTCTGCGCGACGCTGTTTGCACCGCTGCCCGCCGACGCACTTGCGCCCCCGCCCGCAGCGCCGGTACCTCCGGCGCCCAAGCCACCACCACCCGAGCCCACCGTGGTGCCCGCGCCGATCGATGACGCATCGTCGATCGACTTGGAGAATGTGTAGATACCTCCGATCGAAAAACCGTTCGCCAGTCGTTTGCGCAGGCGCACCGATCCCGCGTTGGCCTCGGAGTCGCCGAGTGAGTTTTCAAAAGTGAAAGCCTGCACATTCGGGATCCGAATCTGAATGCCCGTCGCCGTGATCGTCCGGTTGGGAGCTTCGAGAATGTCGAGATTCGTGCCCTTCGTTCCCGTATAGTCGATATTGAGCAACAGAGTGGGACGAAGCTGCTGCTGGATATCCAGATTGCGAATCTGCACATACCCAAATCGATAATTCGGATTCACCGCGTAGCTGTTGGTGGTGACTCCCTGCGCCGGCGCGGGGAAGCCGCTGGTCAGCGTGAGTTCTCCCGGCGCAGTTTGGATGTTTGTCTCGGCGGTCGAGAATGGAGGCTGGAACGCGAGTTGCTGCACGATTGTCTGATAAGCGCCCGTGTTGTAGTTGATGCCATATCCGCCGCGCACCACAGTTTTCGAAAACGGCTTCCAGGCAAAGCCGACGCGCGGGGCAAATGCTTTTCGATCAGGACGAACCAGGCTGGCGGGCTGGAAGGCGCTGCACGAGGGCCGCGTGCCCGGGCAAACTACATCGACCGTCGGCGTGCCCAGCGCGGGATTCAACACTCCGGGCGAGAGCGCAAGATTCGCCAGCAGGTTGTTTTCTTCCGTGAGCGGCGAGACGTATTCGTAACGCACACCGAGATTCAGCGTGAGATTTCCGCGAAGCTTCCACTCGTCCTGCGCGTACAAATCATAGTAATTGCCGTGGAAGTGATAGTTATCCTCCCCAAACTGGACGGAGGTCGTCTGCGGCAAGCCGAGCAGGAAGTCGGCAAAGTCGTATCCCGTGCCGAGGACCTGTTGTCCGCCGACAATCTCCGAAGTGTTGTAACCGGTGAAGGTGAACGCCCCACGCGCATTGCTGCTGGTTTCAGTATTGCGTTGGATGCGCCGGAAATCCCCACCCCAGCGCCAGCTGTGCTTGCCATGAGTCCAGACGATGTAATCCGAAAACGTGTAGGTCTGGTAGCGTAGAAGTTGCGGATTTACATCCGACAGGCCGTTGAAGTTGCTGAATGAAAGGCTGGGCAATCCCCAATCAAACGGATTCGTCGAGACCCCGGTGATTCCCAGCCCGCTGTCGATGTCGTCATTAAACGCGTAGAGGTTCTGCGTGCGGGTACGGCTGCGGTTGAAATCGAAGCGCAGGCTGTTGGTCAGCTTGCCAACGCTCTTCACCCACGCGATGGGCACGTCAAAACTGCGACCGTTGGTGCTGCCGCCGACGCTGGGGAATGGATTGGTAATGTTGGAGTCCGACCCGTGATAGTGAAAGCCGAAAGTCAGATTGTTGCGCGGACCTCCGCGTCCTCCGCGCCGGCCTCCACTGGGAGGCGTGCCGAAGGTGTGATTGATGCGCACGTTCAGGTCGTCGTTGTCGTTCGTGGTAGAGGTTACAAAATGAAAATTCCGATAATCTCCCGGCAAATTTGGCGTCGGGATATATTGCAGCAGCCCTTGCGCCACTGAATTGACTTGCGGCAGCGTGTTGCAAGTTGGATTGCAGGGGAATGGCGCGTCGGTGGTGGGATCAAAAATCTCCACCGGCAGCCCCGCCTGCTCGCCGGATGTGTAAGTCGCCTGCGAAAAGTTTCCTTGCCTCTCCAAGAGCGTAGGCACCGTAGAAAACTGATCGAAGGGATTTTCTCCGCGCTTGCCGTTGTAGTTGACGAAGAAAAATGTCTTCGTTCCACCGTGATAGATTTTCGGAATATTCAGCGGCCCTCCAATCGAGCCGCCGAAGTTGTTCTGCAGGTAGCCCGGCTGCGAGGCCGGTTCGCCGGCCAGAGCGTAGGGTGCGGCATTCAGCGCGGAATCTCCCACGCCGTAGTAAATCGATCCATGCGGATGGTTGACGTCGAACCCGCGGCGCCCCGTAATCGTCATCGCGCCTCCTGGACCGCCACCGCCAAATCCTCCTCCGCCGCCGAATCCGCTTCCTCCTCCGAACCCGCCGCCATTTTGGCGAGCGTCGTTGATGCGCTGTTGCAGCTCGTCTCCACTCATCGAGTTCAGCGCGCTGGGATTGTTACCGGATACAGCGATCGACTCGGTCGCGCTGTTCGGATCGATCCCGGGAACCGGCATGCCCGACGGTACGACGTCGTTCATCGTGTTGGCGGTAGCATCCTGTCCATTCTGCAATGCAGCCAGCGTTTGAAAGCCGCGCTGCGGAGCGCCTCGCTGCTGGGCGGATGATCCGCTGCCTGCAGTTCGGGCCGGAGGCGTCGTCGCCTCATGGGTACGCGACAAAAGCGTCAACTCAAAATTCGCCGGCACATCCTGATGAGACGCATCAATTACGACATGCTGTGTGCTGTTCGCAAACGCAACCATTTGTACCTGGACGGTGTAGGACCCGTAGGTTGGGATCGGCGCGGAATAAGTGCCATCCACGTCGGTCCAGGTCGATATTTTCTGATCGGAAGATGCAAGAGTGATCGCAACGGCTGCGCCAGGAATCGGCATGCTGCCCGACTTAACTATGCCGTGAATCGTTCCACCGGCAGGCGCGGTTTGATTTTGAACCGAGTTTTGCGCGGGCGGTTCCTGTGCCGGTTGATTCTGGGCGTCGGCGCGGTCGAAGGCGAGCACCAACATGAAGCCCAGAATCGCATAACGAAATACGAGCTTGCCCGCCTTCATCGAAACTCTGTCCTCTAGTCGGCCTTGGTGTCGGCAATGCGATGATTAGATGCGATGATAATCTGATCCTCATCGAAGCCACGGTAAAGTTTTGTCTTTTCGTGGCCTTCCCAAATGCAACCCGGTGACCTCGTCAGCGTGGGTAAAAGTTCGTAAAAGTCACGCTTCTTTCGCAACTCCCAGTTCATAATCAGGTTCATACCCTCGAACCCGCTCACTCGAAATTCATTGGAGGAAACACATCATGCTGAAACAGCTGAAACATTCGATGCTCGCACTAACCTTGGCCAGCGCCGTAATCGTCGTGCCTGCGGCCCTCGCACAGGACAACGGCAGCAATGCCCCGCAGGCTGCCCCCGATGCGTCGCAAGAACACGGGCGTCGTGGTTTTGATCCTGAGAAACGAACCGAAATGCTGACCAAGGAATTGAAGCTCACCTCGGACCAGCAGCCCAAAGTGTTGGACATTTTGAAATCAGCGCAATCGCAAATGCAAGGCGTGCGATCCGATTCCTCGCTTTCGCAGGACGATCGCCGATCCAAGATGATGGAGATCCGTAAGAGTTCTGACGACCAGGTCCGGGCGCTGCTCGATGCTGGCCAGCAGAAGAAATTTGACGCCATGCAGAGCAAGCACGAACAGTGGCGCGGACATCAGGGTGGACAGGGCGCGCCAGATTCCTCTCCGCAGCAGAATTAGGGCGTCTTCTTAAGTTTTGTATGACGTTCTGTGCTTATTGGCTGGCCGAGGACCCGGCATCGAAAGTTTCGGGTGGATCGAAGAAGCACTTGTGCCACAGGGCTGCGTCCGACAACGCCCCGGTCTTCCATTGCTGAAGCGCGGTCATGGTGGCGGCGATCATGCCGCCATCCGCAGCATCGAAAATCACCACCACACCAGCCAGGTCCTTTGATTTCTGTGCGGTTTCCGGAAAGCTTTTTCCGAAGAGAAATTCTGCATACTCGAGCCGATCTGCAGGCCCGGCATCCTTTGTGTTGCCTTCCACGTTCTGCACCGAGAAAATTTTCACGTTCTTATTCCTGAGCGGCTCCCAATCTCCCGGAAACGTTGCGGTTTCTTCGCGGACCACGTGAAACAAATCCGCGGCTGGCGCTAGTGCAGCGGCCGCCGGCACGGCTGTGTCGGGAATGCCCTCGGGCATCTCCACGCTATTGCGCCAGATCCATCCCCGCGACAAGCCGGATATTCGCACATGCACCCAGTCGGCGTTGAAGTCGAGCATTTCGAATTCGTCGTGCAGGCTGGCAAGAAACTGCGGCTTCGCGGTCAGGCTGGGAGTCGCGACCACCGGTGTCCCGGATTTCTTGACGGCCACCAGGTTCTTGGGATGAGCCTGGTTCTTGAGAACTTCCTGCAAATTTTCGGCCTCCGCCTGCAACACGCTGTTTGGTTTATCGTTCACTGAATCCGCGGCCTGCTCGTTCACTCGCGCCGCCAGTCCCTGGCTAACCGACGAGGAAAATGTTCGATCGGTTTCGGGGAACTTGGGGGAGGGCGCCGAAATCGCTGGCTCTGCGGCCGCCGGCGCTTTTGTCGATGGCTTCGGCGCAACTACCGGCGCGGTTCGGTTGGCATTCTCAGTGGGCGCAGGCTTTGGTGGGGCTGCCGCCACCGTTGCATTGCCGCTCTCAGCCGGAGCTTTCGCGAGTTGATCCGCTAGTTGGTCGAGCAGATCTGCTTCGATGCGGCCGTTGGACGTCAGCAGCTGATATCCCGATCGAGACGCTGCGGGATCGTCATACCAAGCCGTCACCTTGGTGCTGATTCGCACCACCGACCCGCCAGACGCACTCGAACTGACTTGCACGCTGGTCTGGTAGAAGCCGCGCTGGTAGCGGTCCAGCGGATGCTCTCCAGGCTTGGCGAATCCGTCCAACACCGGCAGGTGGCCGGACAAGCTGGCTTGCATCGTGGCCAGCGCTTTTTCAACCGTGGCCTTCGATTGCGGGAATGCTCGCTCGTTGGAATTGGTTTGCGCGAGTGACAGCCCCGCGCCCAGAAACCCAAAGAGGGCACACACAAAGACCACGCTGGCCAGCACACGAGATACGAAGACGACTTCTCGCAGAAAGATCGTGGCTGAATCGCGGCCGTGAGCCGGCATGCTGGTCTTCATGGCACCAACTCCAACTCGTCGCGCAAGATCCATCCGTGCTGCCCGTCGTGGGTTTCCACGCCCAACCAATAAGTCGTCGTAATCACGATCAGGACTTCCGTGCCGGTGGGCAGGGATTGCAGTGTCGTAGCGGTGTGAAAGGGAGCGGACTTGAGCGCGGCTCCTGGCGCCTTTACCAACCGCTGTACCTGCTGCCTGAGATCATGGACGCGCTGTTCCAGCGTCTGCGCAGGACCCAGCTTCGCATCATTGCCGGTGTCATTGGAGGAAGCGCTGCCGGCCGCGGCTACGCTGGCGGGAGCATGGTTACTGGCCGTGGTGGCAGGAGTGGATTCAGGAACGGTCGCGGGCGCAGATTCCACCGAGCCGGGATTCGGTTTCCTGGCTTGCTGTTCCTGTTTTTCCTTTTCGGCCTCCACGGTCTGGGCCTTCATCGACTCCAAGGCGTCAAGGTGCTCGTGGATGTCCTTATATTCGGCGCTTTCGACGGAGCCGTTCGAAGCGTGGCCCACGTGGCGGAAATCCTCCAGGAAGCGCGCGTCGATCCGAAGCACGGTATTCTTTTCGCCCTGAGGTTGCACGATATAGCGGACAGCCAGCGTGCCCACGTCACCGCTGTCCTTGAAGTTTCGGGGGTCGAGGGCCTTGAGCCGCACCTTGTAGAAAACCTTCCCGCCTTCCGTCCACGGTGGAAAAACCCGGGTGGAAGATTCGGGGGTTGCGCCGGAAATGTACTCGTCTTTGTTGTACTCCTTGGTTCCCCGGATGATTCCGTTCTGCACCACGTCCTGTACGACCTGAATGACTTCGCTCTCGGGAAACGGGATGTTCACGATGAGCCCCGCGCCATACTGCGCGGTGTCTTTTTCCCGGGCCGGAATAGAGAGAGCAGCGAGCGAGAAGATCGGGATAGTCGCCGCTAGGATAACGATTTTCCACAGCTCGATTGCCTTGCCCGGCCCGCCAACGAAAACCCGGAGTCTTTGAAGCTGAGTCTTCGACTTCCCCACTAAATTGTCCTCTGCAGGCACAGAGTCTCAACTCCGGGTCAGCCGTGTCAACCCCAGGCATGTGGAGCACGTTGAGCTCCGGGGCGACCCGGAGTCATTTTCGTATGTCAACAAATTGTAAAAAATATTTCGCTGCCCCCTTGCAAGTCGTAGCGGAGACATAGTAGGATTCCGCCCCGGTACGGTGGTAGGACCTTTGTGGGGAAAATCGGTTTAGGTCCGGGTCGAAGCGGCGCTGTGAAACGGGGTTCCACGCGTCGGCTTCGAGGGTGTGAATCGCGTCTCTAGCATTTGTGGGAATGCGTTAAGAAAAATCGCCGGAGGAGTTCGGCAATGCAAATGGGGAAGCTGTCTCGCCTTTGTGGGGAGTCGCCGTCGGTAAAACATTATCTGACTGCGGTTCTGGTTCTAGTCTTCTTGACCTTGTGCGGCAGCCGGGACGCGAATGCGCTGCCTGCGTTTGCGCGTAAATATGGCCTGCGCTGCTCCGCCTGCCATGAATCCTGGCCCATGCTGAATTATTTCGGCCAGAAATTCAAAGACAACGGTTACCAGCTCATGAATGACCGGGATGCCCCGATCTGGCAGAACCCCGGCTACTGGCCGGTCACGTTCCGCATCACGCCGATCTGGCATCGGGTGAGCACCGGCAAGGTTCTAGTGGACACCTATGCCGGTGGCGCCCCTACGGGCAACCAAGCCGTCCAGCGGATTTCGAGTTCAGGCTTTGACCTCAGCGGACTCGACTTCCACACTGGCGGCACGCTGGAGAAAAATATCTCTTTCTATGTGCTGCCTTCGTCCGATGCCACGGCCTCCTTCCACTTTGAGACAGTGATGGCCCGGCTGGACAACTTGTTCGGCAGCCCATGGCTCAACATCAAGCTGGGAAAGTTTGAGCTCGATAACCTCCTTTCAGAAAAGCGAATTCTGACCCTCACCGGGAATGGCGGAATCTATCAGCTCTATCACTTCACTCCGGTTGGCGATGGCAACATCTTCGGCCAGATGGGAGATAACCAGCTGGGCGTTGAGGTGATGGGCCACTCTGCGGACGACCGTACCCGTTACTCTGCGGCGCTGCTCAGTTCCGTGGACGGAAACGTCGGCCTGCAATACGGCAACGCCTACACGGGGTTCTTTACCTTCAGCCAGGCCTTCGACACCGGCAAGCTCGGAGTCGACCGAATCGGCGGCTATGTGATGGCCGGCCAGGCTCCTACTTACTACCGCACCCAGGGCGGCACTCCCCTTCTTGGCACGGGGTTGAGCAACCAGTCGTTTAGTCGCGAGGGTTTTATTGGCCAGTTCTACTTTGGCCCGCACTTCGACCTGCAGGTCGTCACGCAACACGGTTCCGACAATGCCTGGTTCGGTCAAGGCTATGGAGATTTGATCGGAGGCACCGTGCCGGGCAACAACGTACCCGGATCGACGCTGCCCACCGGCGCGCAATCGCCCAGCTGGAACGGCGTGCTATTTGAGCCGCACTACGTTTACAGCCCGCAACTGATTTTCATCGGTCGCTTCGAAACCATCCGCATGTCGCAGCAGGCCAACGGGGCGGCCTGCACCACGACCACGGGAGGGCAATGCTTCTCGTCGACGACTGGGGCGTTCACCGCTGCCGCGTCGCCCTCTAACTTCGGCAACATCTCCACCTACACCGTGGGCTTCCGCTTCAACCCGTTCATGACCAGCCGGGCCGGTTTTGCCTGGCATAACGAGTACAACTGGCTGCATCAGGATGGCACCGGACCAACGCTCGGCGCCAACCTCAATACCAGCGAACTATTGACCGGTTTTGATTTCGATTTCTAGAAAGGGATAAACATGCGAACAAGATTGCAGACATGGTCGCTTCTGATGGGCGCGACTGCGGTTTTGGCGCTCCCGATGACTTCCTGGGCGCAGCTCACGCAGGCCGACTTTGAGACGCGCATTGGTATGGAAAGCCACATCGGTAATTTGACCGGTCACGCCAAAGACGGCAAGGCTAACTACCGCCGGTATTGCGTTGGTTGTCATGGCGATAACGGCGATGGCAACGGCGAGAACGCCTTTTACATGCAACCCCCCATGTACCAACAGCCACGTGACTTCCAATTGGGCGTCTTTAAGTGCCGTTCCACTCCCACCGGAACCTTGCCCACTGACCAGGATCTTTTTGACGCCATCACTCGCGGCTTTGACCGCACCAACATGCCGCCGTGGAACACTTTGGCCAAACAGGAGCGCGCCGACCTGGTGGCTTGGGTAAAGCATTATTCGCCGCGCTGGGCGAACGAAAAGTCCGGCCCGCCGATTACGATTCCGCCGGAACCCGAAGTTACCGCCGAGCGCATCAAGGCCGGGCGCGAGGTCTTTGCCAAGGTGCAGTGCTGGAAGTGCCACGGCGTTCTCGGCCAGGCCAACGGCCCGTCCGCCTCGACCCTTCAGGATGATCTCGGCCGGCCGATCGCAGCCTTCAATTTCACTGAAGGGGCTCGGCCAAAATGCGGCGACACAGATGCTGATATTTACCGAATCTTTATGACCGGCTTGGATGGCACGCCGATGCCTTCGTTTGCCGACAACATCAAGCCCGACGAAGCCTGGGACTTGGTCTTCTACCTGCGTACGCTTATGCGCCAGAACAGCAAGGAAAAAATGATGGCCAAGGGGCTCGGGCTGAAGCCGGTAAATCCGAACGCTCCGGCCGGACAACAGTAACGACAAAAGCGGAAGGAACATTCGTACCACTGAGCGTACACTCTAGGGCCTGAGGAGGTTTTCTATTATGAATCGTCACAAATTTTCAGCGGTACTTTTAGCGGTCGCGCTGGTCTGTTGCGGGGCGCTGATTTTGGGTCAGCATGTCAATGCCGCGGGAGAAGGCAAGATTACCGGCACCGTCAAGCTCGACGGCCCTGCTCCGCACATGAAGGGCATCGACATGTCGAAGGATCCTTACTGCGATAAGGCCCATGCCAACAACCCGGCCCATCTTGAGGAAGTCGTCGCGGGAGCCAATGGTGGGCTGGAGAACGTAGTTCTCTACATCTCCGACTGGTCGGGCCCGGCCACGACCTCGACTGCGGTTCCGGTATTCGACCAGAAGAACTGCATGTACACGCCGCATGTGCTGGCGATGGATGTGGGTCAGACATTCAAGGTTGTGACCAGCGACCAGACCACTCACAACATTCATCCACTTCCCAACCCGATGACCGGGAACATTCCGTGGAACCAGTCGCAGCCGCCCGGAGCAGCTCCGGTCGAGAAGAGCTGGAAGGCGCCGGAAGTGATCCCGGTGAAGTGCAACATCCATCCCTGGATGAACGGCTGGTATGTGGTTGTGAAGGGGCCATACGCGACGAGCGACGGCAATGGCAACTACACCATCAACGATGTGCCGCCCGGCAGCTACACCGTAACCGCCTGGCAGGAAAAGTATGGCATGCAAACGGCAAAAGTCACCGTGGCAGCGGGCAAGCCGGGAACTGCTGATTTCACCTTTAAAGCAAAGTAGACAGATTTAGATCAATCTGCGAGCCGCAGGAGAAAGTCAAATTCCTGCGGCTTTCCTAATCAATTGAGGCAGCGCTGGGGGCAAAGCATCATGGCGAAATTCTTTGCAGTCACTCTCGTCGCAATCGCGATCATTTCCGCGATTCCAATTCTTCGGCACACCTGGTGGATGCCGGAAGACATTTCGGCTCACGGTGCGCCGATTGACGAGCAGATGTCAGAGACGATGGCGGAGGCAGGCATCTCCTTCGTGCTTTCGCAGATCATCCTGGCATTCTTCATCTGGAAATTCTCCAGCCCCAAGCCGGGCGACAAGATCAAGAATTTCCCCGGCGGCGCCAAGGCCATGGTGTGGGCGGCCGTTCTGCTGGTAGGAACCGAAGTGATGGCCTTGGGCATCTTCGGCGTTAAAGCGTGGGCCAATGTCTATTTCCAGCCTCCGGCCGCGAACGCTCTGCCTATTCAGGTGCAGGCGGGACAGTTCGCCTTCTATTTCCGCTACCCCGGTCCGGACGGAACCTTCGGCACCGCTCACCCCGACTTGATCAGCGAGGCTAATCAGAATTTCTACGGCTTGGACCTCGACCACGATGCCGACGCCAAGGACGATATCGTGACCGCGCAGATGGCGGTCCCGGTCAACCGCGAGATTCATCTCTTCATGCACACGAAGGACGTAGGCCACTCCTTCTTTGTGCCGGAGTTGCGCGTCCAGCAGGATTTCGTTCCCGGACTCGATCTCTCGCTTCACTTCACCGCGACCAAGATCGGCAGGTACGAGATTGTCTGCACCCAGTTGTGCGGCCTGGGCCACTACAACATGAAGGCCTACCTCTCTGTGTTGTCGCAGCAGGACTACGACGATTGGCTAAAGAAACAAACAGCGCTGCAGTAAAGGGTGACGGAACGCTGTCGCACCCGGTGCGGCAGCAAGATCTGCTGAGGTGATCAAATCCATGCACGATATCGCAAAGCACGACGTGGCAGTGGCGCATCACGCGCCGACCGGTTTCATCGGGAAGCACGTGTTCAGTCTCGACCACAAGGTCATCGGCAAGCAGTATTACGCCCTGGGCCTGGTGGCTGCGTTAACCGGCATGGCGCTGTCCTGGTTGATGCGCATCCACCTGGGTTGGACCAACGCCGCGATCCCGGGTCTGCATTTGCTCAGCAAGGCCGGCGCTCCCGGAGACGTGATGACGCCGGAGTTCTATCTGCAGTTGATGACCATGCACGCGACCATCATGGTCTTCTTTGTGCTGACCACCGCGCCGTTCGCGGCCTTCGGCAACTACTTCCTGCCGATTCAGGTTGGCGCCGAGGACATGCCCTTCCCCCATTTCAACATGATGTCGTTCTGGGTCACATTCGTCGCATTCCTCGTTCTGATGTCTTCGTTCTTTGTCGGAACCGGTCCCACGCTCGGCGGCTGGACGCAGTATGCTCCGCTCAGCGCATTAGGCGAAGTTGGCGGTCCCGGTGAAGGAATGGGCGTAGTTCTCTGGGCCGCTTCGATTGGAATCTTCTGCATTGGCCAGTTGCTCGGCTCCTTGAACTTCATCACCACCACGCTCGACATGCGGACCAAGGGCATGAGCCTCTGGCGCCTGCCGCTGAGTTCGTGGGGCTGGTTCATTACCTCCTGCATGGGCCTGACCGCGTTCGCCGTGCTGATGCCGGCCTGCATCCTGCTCATCCTCGACCATGTCGCGGGAACCAGCTTTTTCGTCGCCAGCAACATCGTCATCAACGACCAGATGCAGCCGCACTCCGGCGGTTCGACCCTGCTCTGGCAGCACTTGTTCTGGTTCTTCGGACACCCTGAGGTCTACATCGCGATTATCCCAGGCATGGGAATCGTGTCCCACGTTCTGATTACCAACATGCGCAAGCCCATGCTCAGCCACCGCGTGCTGATCTACTCGATGGGCGGGTTGGCCGTCCTCAGCTACATGGTGTATGGCCATCACATGTTCGTCAGCGGGATGAACCCGGTTTCCTCGCTGGCTTTCTCGTTCCCCACGCTCGTCATCACCATCCCGTCTACGATTGTGGTGCTGATCTGGCTGGGCAGTCTTTACGGGGCCAAGCTGCGCATTAATGCAGCTTCGCTTTTCGCCTTAGGATTCATTTCCATGTTTATCGCTGGAGGCGTGAGCGGCTTCTTCCTGGCGCAACCTTCCACCGACATCATGCTGCACGCCACCTATTTCGTCGTAGGACACTTCCACCTGGTGATGGGCGTGGCCGCGATGTTCGGCATTTTTGCCGGAACCTACTTCTGGTTCCCCAAGATGTATGGCCGCATGATGAACGAAACCTTGGGTAAGGCCCATTTCTGGCTCAGCTTTGTCGGCGCCTACGCCATTTTCATGCCCTTCCATTACCTGGGACTGGCGGGCAACGTGCGCCGCTATCAGGCGTTCACGCCCGATTACATGCAGAAGCTCATCCCCTTGCACCAGTTCATTACCGTGGCTGCGTTGCTTATGGGAGCGGCACAGCTCATCTTCCTCTACAACTTGATTCACAGCCGTTTCTGGGGCGCGCCCGCTACCGATAATCCCTGGCAGGCGACGTCATTGGAATGGAGTACGCCCACTACGCCGCCGCCACACAACAACTTTGGCGACAAACTGCCCGAAGTCTTTCACGATCCTTACCAGTACGGAGTAGAAGGCACGGCGGGTGACTACGTGATGCAGACCTCACCCGAGAAAGTTACGGGGCCAGACGAGGCGTAATCCGGCCCGCTGGAATTGGATATCGGAATTGGAGTCTTTGAGTCTTATGGCGACCATCGCGCACGAACCGCCAAAAATCGATAAGAGCCGTGACGAACGGCGTCTGACCGGCAGCTCCGGGAACGGAGGCTGGCGGAACACGATTCCGGCGGGCGGCAAGCCGCGTTCGGTGAAGGATTATTCGCCGCCACCGGCTTCGACTGGAATCTGGGTCGTGCTGGCATCCATCGGCATGACGTTCGCGGCGTTCAGCAGCGCCTTGATCGTCCGCCAGGGCGACGGCAAGGATTGGCACCATCTGACTCTGCCGTCAATTCTTTACTGGAATACGCTGGTGCTGCTGGCCAGCAGTTTTGCGCTGGAGTTGGCGCGCCGCCAGGTGGGCGCGTTCATGGTCGGACCAAAAACGGTCGGTCCGAATACGCCCGGCGCGAAGCCTCAAGCTGCGGCTCCGGCGCGTTGGCTCTACATTTCCTTGGGTCTCGGACTGCTTTTTGTCGCCGGCCAGTATGTGGCCTGGATGCAGCTGCGGGCTCAGGGCTTGTTTCTCGCCACGAATCCTAACAGTTCTTTTTTCTATGTCCTGACTGCCATTCACGCCCTGCATGTGCTGGGTGGGCTGGGCGGATTGGTGCGAGTCATTCGCAGAATGCATAAGTCGATTCTGCGGAAAAGTACGCTCGATGCCACCGCTTACTACTGGCATTTTATGGACGGGCTGTGGGTGTACCTGCTGTTGTTGCTGTGGATGAAGCTCTAACGCGAACTAGGAGGCACCGTGAGTCAAGCGGAAGCAACGATAGGCCCACACGCAGGCCTGATGGAGGAACCGACATTTTCGGTTCCGGCGAAAAAAATGGCGATGTGGCTGTTCATCATTGCCGACTCGGCTACCTTTGCCGGTTGCCTGGTGGCTTACGGATTTATCCGCAATGCCACCCCCAACTGGCCGCGGCCCTTTCACAGCATCACCAACGTCGCCATCATGACGTTCATTCTGCTGACCAGCAGCTTGACCATGCTGATCGGCGTGCGGGCGGCGCAGCGCGGCGACAAGGCCGGAGCCTTCCGCTGGACCATGATCACGGCCGTGGCGGGAATTCTATTCGCCACCCTCCACATTCGGGAATGGATGGGAATGATCAACGAGGGCGCCACACTTTTTCATAATCCGTGGGGCACGCCGCTTTTCAGTTCGTTATTCTTCAGCATCACCGGGCTGCATCTTCTGCACGTGACCGGCGGAGTGCTCGCCCTGATCGTGGTGGGATTGCGCTATATGGGCGGGCGATATAAAGCCGACGACCTCGAAATCACCGGCCTGTACTGGCACTTTGTCGATCTGGTTTGGATGTTCGTGGTGCCGTTGGTGTACCTGTTGAACTTAGCGCACTGACCCCAAAGGGGCAAGGAACCCGCAGGAGAAAAAACGGTTATGACTACAGCCGCAGACAAAAGTAACGGAATCGGGAAAGACCTCGTCGTCTACGTTTGCATCCTGGCCCTGGCCGGGATCCAGTTCTTCATCGCGTATCAGGACATCAGCGGCTCCCAGATGTTTGTGCGCATGCTGATCGTGGCCTGCGTCGAGGCTGCCCTGGCCCTTCTATTTTTCATGCATTTGTGGGAGAATCGCGGACTCAAGTGGTTTGTCCTGATTTTCACCGTGGCTGTAATCCTGGGGATGCAATACGGCTGGACCGACAGCTTCCGCCTCGTTGACGGCGTACCGTGGGCCAAATAGTCGGCCGGGCGAGCCTGCTCGACGCGTCAGAAGGTCGCCGTTGGGTTCTCTGGGATAAAGTTCTCTGGAATGACGTTCTATAGAAAACTCGGGATTCTTGCTATCGTGCTCGCCGGACTGATCCTCCTGCTGGCGCCCGTTCCCGCTTTTTCTCAAAGCTGCGCGCTCTGCTATACCCAGGCGGCTTCCTCGGGCTCGCGCATGATTCAGGCGCTCAAGAGCGGGATTCTGGTTCTCATCGTTCCTCCCACACTGGGCTCCATCGGCATGATTTTCATTGTCTACAAGAAGAACAAGCAGGTTCGGCAGGTCGAAGAAGAAGACGAGCCGCAGGCAGAAGACCAAACAGAAGTTCAGCAGGAAGAGAGCGGAAGAGACCGATAACATGGCAACCCCAGACATGATGGCACCGGACGCGGCAATAATCACCGCGCCACTCTCCACCCTCAAGTCCAAGCTGCGGGATTACTACACCCTCACCAAGCCTGAGGTTAACCTGCTGATCCTGATGACCACCTCGGCCGGATACTATCTGGCCTCGCGTGGTCCCTTCCGCTTTGCTGGCTTGATCAACACGCTGGTCGGCACGCTGCTGGTGGCCAGCGGCACGGCTACATTGAATCAGTGGATGGAGCGCGTGTGGGACGGTCAGATGCGCCGCACGGCCTCTCGTCCGCTGCCTTCGGGCAGGATCTCCAGCCGCGAAGCTCTTATCTTCGGCCTCCTGCTCAGCATTGCTGGCGGTCTATATCTGCTGGTCGCCGTAAACGCTCTATCGGCTTTGCTCGCAGTTTCGACTCTTCTCTCCTATTTGCTGGTTTATACCCCACTCAAGCGCAAGACGCCGCTGTGCACGCTGCTGGGGGCCTTCCCAGGAGCCATGCCGACCCTGATCGGCTGGGCTGGCGCTTCCGCGGCCATCAACCGGCAAGCCGGATTCCTGTTCGCTATCCTCTTTCTGTGGCAGTTCCCCCATTTCCTTGCCATCGCGCTGATGTATCGCGACGACTACAGCCAGGCCGGCTATCACATGCTGCCCGCTTTTGATCGCGACACTCGGTTTACTCGAATCGAGATTGTCGCCTTTACTCTCGTGCTGGTAGCGGCCACGCTGCTACCGCTGGCAGATCATGCAGGCTGGCTGTATGGATCGGGGATGTGCGTGTCGGGAGCGTTCCTGCTCTATTACGTCGCCAAGTTGGCGCGCGTCAGCTCCAAGGTCATGGCCAGCCGCCTGCTCCACGCCTCGGTGCTCTATTTGCCGGTGGTTCTGGTGCTGATGGTGGCTGCGAAGAAGTAAGGTTACGGACCGCCTGCCGATCCTTCAGATTGTGTCGCACCGGGAATCATTTCTCGCGGGCTTGGTGTCCTTTTATCTTGGCAGGCTCTGCGTAATCCTGGCTGCTGCGTTGACTGTAGCAGCCGTGCTCGCGCCCGCAGCGGCCTTCGCTCAAGTCCGTCCTGTCGAGAATCGCAACGCCCTGCCCCTCACGAAGTTCTATGACACTCCCCGTCCTCTCCCCGGCGGCAAACCTGGAGAGCTGATCCGCTCACAGTCGTTCGAGGAATACGAACTCCCAATCTCGGTCTCGGCGATTCGCATTCTTTACCACTCGCGCTCTGCCGTTGGCGAGGACGTGGCGGCATCGGGCGTCGTTCTGTTTCCCTATGGCAAGAAGCCTCCAGCCGGAGGCTGGCCGGTCATCGTCTGGGCCCACGGCACCACTGGTGTCGCCCGCCGCTGCGCCCCCTCGCTCACCCGAAATATAGGACACGGCCCGTTTCTTTCGATGTACGTGAACCTTGGCTATGCCGTTGTCGCCCCGGATTACACGGGGCTGGGCACAGACTTCCGCAACGCATTCCTCGACAGTCCGTCGAACGCCGCTGACCTCATCGCTGCAGTTCCGGCCGCAAGAGCTGCAGAGCCTTCTCTGGGCGGAAGGTGGATCGCCATTGGCGAAGCGGAAGGCAGCCTGGCGGCCGTAGCCGTTGCCGAAAAGCAGCACGAGACTCGCGATCCCGGCTACCTCGGCAGTATCGCGATCTCCGGCCTGGCCGATCCCCAGGAAATCTACCAGCCTGGCGGCGCAGGCTCTTCCAGCCTGAAGCTGGCGACCTTGGCTTATGGAATCAAGACGGTGTACCCGGAGTTTCAAATCGCCGACATGCTGACAGAGAAAGGGCTCGGCGTCTATCACCGCATCGAGCAGACTTGTTCGAACGCAGGTGCTGCCCCAGACTTTTCGCCGTCGGAGACGTTAAAACCGGGATGGGAGGGCAATCCATTCGTGCGCCGGTACTTTCTCCGGAGCCATCTGGCAGAGACGCCCGCATCTCGCCCCATCCTGGTGATTACCAGTGATGCTGACTCAGCCATTCCGGGAGCGACCACCGCTCAAGCCATTGCACGCATGTGCAAGCAGGGCGACCAGATTCAGTCGCAGCTATATCCTGCCGACGCAGGCAGCCTGATCGGCGACTCCGTGCGCGATCAGATCGCATGGATCGAAGCCCGGTTCTCCGGCCGCCCGTCCACGACGACCTGTCCCTGAGCGGACGCTTGGCTCCGGCTGTCCAGTCCGGGCCCTTAGCGCAGCCTCTATTTCACCGGGTTCCCGTCTGCGTCGATCTTGTGCACCTCGCCCAGGTTCAACTCCCGGATGCCTGCCTCGACCTTGCTCATATCGCCCACGACGACCCACACCAGATGGTCCGGTTGGATGTATTTCTTCGCGGTCTCGTTGGCGACTTCCGGCGTGAGAGCCAGCGCTTTTTGGGTGAACGTGTTGTAGTAGTCCTCCGGCAAGCCGAACTGCAGGATGTTGCCATAGGCTCCGCTGAGTTGCTGCACAGTCTCAAACGTTCCTGGCAGCGCTAGCGTGGAGTCATTCTGCTCGTCCTTGAGTTCTTCTGGTGTGATCGGTTTTGAGCTCACGATGCCGTTGTATTCCTTGACCAACTCCACCATCGATTCTTTGGTCTTGTCGGTCTGTACCGGCGAGATACTGATATAAGGCCGCTGCCCACGGGCAGCGGGCAGTATCGTACGGACGCCGTAAGACCAGTGCTTGTCTTCGCGCAGGTTCATGTTGATGCGCGAGCTGAATTTGCCGCCAAAGATGCTGTTGACCAGTTGCAGCGGGATCGCGTCCGGATCGCTCTGCGGCGGCGCCAGTTGCGCACCGAAAATCACGCTCTGCCCCGATCCGGGACGGTTGATCAGATACACCACGTCTTTTGCCGGTGCTGCCACCTTGGGCACACTCCTCGTCGGAACATCGCCCGGCTTCCACGAAGCCAGAAGTTTTTCCAGCTTTGGCTTGATCTCCGCCAGACTCGTGTCCCCCACCACCAGCAGCGTGGCGTTGTTGGGTTTAAACCAGGTCTGGTGAAACTTCACCAGGTCTTCGCGCGTCATATTCTTGACGCTGGCTTCGGTGCCGGTTCCGGTGAAAGGAACCGCATAAGGATGTCCCTTGCCGTAGATCAGCGTTGGTAAAACGCGCAGCCCCATCGCCTGCGGAGTCACTTTTTCGCGCTGAATGCCGGCAATCCGTTCTTTCTGCAGCCGCAGGAATTCTTTCTGCGGAAATGCCGGATGCAGAATCAGGTCGGCATAAATGTCGAGCGACCGGTCGAGTGTGCTCTTCAGCGTGTTCAGGTTGACCAGCGAGTAGTCAAGGCCCGCGCCGGCGCTGAAGTTTGCGCTGAGAGATTCCAGCTCTTCGCCGATTTTCAGCGAATCGCGAGTGGGTGTGCCCTCTTCCAGCATGCGCTGTTCAAAGCTGGCCGTGCCGGTTGCGTCCGTCGGGTCGGCGGAATATCCGCTTTGCACCATCAGCGTGAAATTCACCACCGGAGCACTATGCCGCTCCGCCAGCACCACCTTGAGACCATTGCTGAGCGTGGTTTTCTGCAAGGCAGGCAGGTTGAGTGACATGGGGCTGCCCGGAGCCGGCTCGCTCGACCGGTCGATTTTCGCGTCGGTCTTGAACGTCGTAGGATAGGGCTGCACTTCGAGAACGTAGTCGCCGTCGCTCAGCCATTCCACCGCGGCTTTTCTTACGGACGCCGGCGTGGCAGCCTTCACCCACTGCAAATAGTCCTTATAGCAATCGGGGTTCCCCCGGAACGCCTGGCAATGCGCCAGCAGATCGCTCTTGCCCCCGAAGCCGCCGATCCGTTCAACGATCCGGGCGTACCTTCCAAGAATCTGCGTCTTGGCCAATTGCAACTCGGCTGCGCTGGGACCGTTCTTCAGGAAGCTTTGCAGTTCTTCGTCGGCCTCCTTTTCCACCTTGCCCAAGTCTCCGCCCGGAGTCGCAGTTAGTGTCAGGCTGAACTGCCCGCCAATCTCGTTGGTGTCATCGTCTGCGGTTGCGCTGGTCGCAATCTGATCTTTGTAGACCAGTCGCTTGTACAGCAGCGACGTCTTGCCCTGACCCAGCACTTCCGCCGCTAAGTCGAGCAGAGGTTCTTCGGTCGAGCCAAACTCCGGTACGTTCCATACCCGATAGAGACGCGCCTGTGGGACGCGGTCCTGAACCCAGCCCCGGTGTGTGCCCGTCCGTTTTGCGATCCACGTCAACTGCTTAGCAATCGGCGGGCCCGCAGGAATCTCTCCGTAATATTTCTCAACTTTCTCGCGTGCCACTTCCGGCGTGATGTCCCCGGCAATCACGACCGTCACGTTATTCGGCCCGTAGTATGTCTTGAACCACTCCTGCACGTCGCTCATGGAAGCAGCGTCCAGATCCTGCATCGAACCAATGACTGTCCACGAATAAGGATGTCCCACCGGATAGGTATTCTCGGTCAGGATCTGTTCGGTCACACCGTAAGGCTGGTTCTCACCCACGCGCTTCTCGTTCTGTACCACGCCGCGCTGCAGGTCGAGCTTCTTCTGATCGAGCACGCCCAGCAGATGCCCCATGCGGTCGCTCTCCGCAAACAGCGCATAGTCCAGCATGGAAGTGGGAACATTTTCGAAATAGTTGGTGCGATCGTTGTTGGTGGTGCCATTCAGGTTAGTGGCCCCAACTTTTTCCATGGCGTTGATGTAGGTGTGATTGAAGTCATCGCTGCCGCTGAACATCAGGTGCTCGAAAAGGTGGGCAAAACCGGTCTTGCCCGGTTTTTCATTCTTCGACCCCACGTGATACCACGTGTTCACCGCGACGATCGGCGCCTTGTGGTCTTCATGCACCAGGACCGTCAGTCCGTTGCTGAGCACAAACTTGGTGTATTTAATATCTGGGATGGGGATGTCAACACCTGTGGCCGCTGCCGGCGCTTTGTGGGCCGGAGCCGGTTGAGACTGGGATACGGCGGAGATCGGGCTGCCGACCATCGACGCCAACGCGAAAACCAAGCTCAGTAGAACCAGTTTATTTCTCAAGATTGCCTCCAGATAGTTCGGATAGCGTTCAGATAAGGGCCGAATCTTCCGCACAACACTCTACACAAGAAGCATGCCCGCCGTCATCCAGACCCCCGGGTTGGATCGAGATTGCCCTTGAATAAAGTCCACTTTGTCATCCGAACAGGGCTGAAAGCCCGGTGAGGAACCTGCTGTTAGCCGAAAACAAAGGCGTACCCGCCCCGGTCGACCCCCACCAACTTTTTCTCGGTAACTCGGTGAAACGGTCGGCCCGATCTCTGCACTATCTATATACGTGGAGGACATCGGCTGGTTAGCGATGAGCCACAGTTCAGGAACCCCGCCCGGCATTGCCGGCTGGGGTTCTCGTAAGTGCCGGAGCCGATCCGGGGGGAAGCGGCTCCGGTGCTTCTGAATTTAGCATGTGCCCATCGGGCGCAAGTCCTCGCCGTTCGTCCTGTGTCCCCAGGAGTTTGCCCTCCCATTGCAGAGCCCTCGGCCCATCCCGCCTGCGCTTCGCCGTCGTAGCCATCTCTCCCTGGTGAAACGCTCCCCGTCACCTGCGTCCGTGCCTTCGCCCGTGCCCGAAAACAGCGCCGCCAGTGCGCCTCCGGTGTTACACTTCCTCACACTGCACACTGCACGAGGCAAGTACTTGCAGTTCCAGCCATTTGACGAATCCTATTTGAGCCGCTTGCGGGCTGCGGACTTCCGCACGCAGGAGCATTTTTCCGCCTATTTCGGCGCGCTCATCAAAATCAAGCTGGGCTCCCGCCTTAATTCGCCCGAAGCCATCGAAGATATCCGCCAGGAAACCTTTGCCCGTTTTTTCGTCGCCCTGCGCGATGGAAAGATTCTCCAGCCCGAGCGCCTCGGACCCTACGTCAACTCCATTTGCAATAACGTCCTGCTGGAGCACTACCGGTCGTCGGCTCGCAGCACTCCTCTGGACGAGGAGGAAGCCAAGAATTTTCCCGCCTTGAACGTTGATCTGCTGGGCGCGTTAGCGGCATCGGAAGAGGAACAAAAAGTACGCGAGATTCTGGACAAGCTTCCCGAACGCGACCGCCGGCTGCTGCGCGAAGTCTTCCTCGAAGAGCGCGACAAGGACGAGGTTTGCCGCAATTTCGGCGTCGATCGAGAGTACTTGCGCGTGCTCTTGCACCGCGCCAAGCAGGCCTTCAAGTCGACCTATCTAAAGCACTGCGGCAAAAATCCCCCGGACCTCGCCTCCGCCTGAGAGCGCAGAAACTGCGAGCGAAGGAATGACGAGCGGCGAAACTGCTGCGACTGATATAAGCTCGTATTCAGACTTCAGCACCCGCACATGCACATTCTCCACGTGGTCGGAGCCCGTCCTAACTTCATGAAGGCTGCACCCGTGTTGCATGCCTTGCACACTCGGCCCGGAATGCGTCAGACTCTCGTACATACCGGGCAGCATTACGACAAGAATTTATCCGACGTCTTCTTTTCCCAGCTGGAAATCCCGCAGCCGGACGTCAACCTCGGCGTTGGCTCCGGCACGCATGCCCGCCAGACGGCAGACATCATGAATGGTTTTGAGCCGGTGCTGATCGAGCGCAAGCCTGACCTGGTGCTGGTTTACGGGGACGTGAACTCCACGGTCGCCGCCACTCTGGTCTGCGCCAAGTTGCTCGTGCCCGTGGCGCACGTCGAGGCCGGACTCCGCTCCTTCGACCGCACCATGCCGGAGGAAGTGAATCGCATCGTGACCGACCGTTTGGCCGATCTGCTTTTCACTCCTTCCGAAGACGGCGACGAAAACCTCTTGCGCGAAGGCGTTTCCCCGGAAAAGATTCACCGCGTCGGCAACGTCATGATCGATTCGCTGGTGCGCCTGCTTCCGGCTGCAACCAGATCTTCCACAAACGGACTTCCAGAACGTTTCGCGCTGGTGACTCTCCATCGCCCCTCGAACGTCGATGATGCTGAAACCTTGAAGAGCATTCTGCAATCGCTGCTCGCTGCCAGCGACCAGTTGGATATCGTTTTTCCAGTGCATCCGCGCACCCGAACCCGCATCGCCCAGTTCGGCCTCACGATCGACAAACTGCATTTGCTCGATCCCGTTCCTTACATCGAATTTCTCGCCCTCCAAAGGCGTGCCACCGCCGTCATCACTGACTCCGGCGGCATTCAGGAAGAAACGACTTACCTGCAAGTGCCTTGCCTCACGCTGCGCAGCAATACTGAACGGCCGATCACGGTCACCATGGGAACGAATACTCTGGTTGGCCAGGACAGCCGCAAACTCGCCGTAGAACTCTCGGCGATTCTCGATGGCAAAGCCAAGCGGGGATCAATCCCTCCGCTATGGGATGGTCATGCCGGCGAGCGCATCGCCGACGTGCTGCAGAAGCTTTGATTCAGCATTGAGAAGTTTTGATAAGGGAAGACGCCGCACCGCGACTTACTCGCTGGTGTAGTTGATCTCCATCCGCCGCACTTGAACGCTCGATGCGTACAGCGCGATCAGCGCGACGATCAGAATCCCCAGCACCGCGACCGGCGCAGACACAGGGTCGGAGTTCGATATCAGCAACGCGAACAGCGCCGGCGTTCCCGGCGGAGTCGGAATGTCCACCGGACACAACGATTTGAGGTAATAGATGACGCTGAACTGCTTCAGCATTCCCGGCAGGAACGGGTTGATCCCTTCCCAGATCAAAATTGCCGCCGCTGGCAGAATCGGATTCCGGAACAGCATTCCCGCCACCAGAAAGAATGCTCCGTAGCCCACGCAGGCCATGACGGTCACTCCCACGTACGCCGCGGCATACTGCAGGCCATGATTGTGGTAGAGGTAAACGTCGCGCACGCTGGGTGGCAGGGGCCACAGAAAAGCGACCGTCTGCAGTATTTCGCTGGTCACAAAAATCGTGCACGTCGCCAGCAAACCAGCCAGAAATTTCCCCGCCATCAGCACTTCGCGCCGTATCGGCGCAAGAAAATAAAAATGAAGACTCTTGTCCAGGATTTCGCCCCGGAACAGATTCATGAAAATTCCCAGGCATCCGAAAAAGACCGCCAGCCGCAGAAAGAAAAACTGGAACACGCCAGCAAACAGTACGGAGTTCTGTCCTGGGCTGTAACCCTCGCGAATATTGGTGTTCTCAACCTTCCCGCCCGCCAGCTCCACATACAGATCGTTCTGCCCATCGGAGTAGTGATAATTCTCATGCGCGATGACGGTCGCATTCCCGTCTGCCGCCCGATTCTCCGTCCAATGAGAATTCACCGGAGGCTTGCCCAGGATGGCAACCACTTCCTCGCGCGTCATGCCCGGCTTCACCGCCTGCAGATCCTGGTACGTGAGCGGCTTCTCGCTCCGCCGCGCCAGTTGCTCGCTACCGTTCCGCCATCCGGTCGACACCAAGGCGTGGCCGACGAAGAGAAAAACCGGCAATGCGGCCAGCACATAAATCCAAAGTCCTCGCTTGGCCAGAAAAGTCTTCCTCATCTCCAGGCGCGTCACCGCTCGGATCTGCGCCCACCAGATTCTCGCCGTGCTTCCAGTCATCTCCGTCGTCGCTGTCGTGATCATCGGACGACCTCTTCATTGCCGATCAAATACTCATACACCGAAAGCACGTCGTCATCTGCAGGCGCGATCGATTCAATGTCGATCCCATCCAGCGCCATCCTGTTCAGCGCCAGATAAAACCCGTCCGCATCCCGCGTTTTCAGCAGCAGACCGTGCCCGTCTTTGTGGATCGATACTTCGATCGTGCGCTCGTCCTGCAACATTTTCGCCGCCACTTCCCGCGGTCGCGTACAGCGAACCAATATCTGCGTGGGATGTTCCTGAATCTCGCTGCGCACGTTCTGGATCTGTCCCTCCGCCACCACATACCCGTTGCTCAGCAGGATCACCTGATCGGAAATCACATCCACCTCGTGCAGGATGTGGCTCGAAATAATCACATAACAGCCTTGTTCCGCGACCGTGCGAAACAGTGCAATCATTTCCGAGCGGGCCAGTGGGTCGAGACCGTTCAACGGTTCATCCAGCACCAGCACCTTCGGCTCGTGCGCCAGCGCCTGCGCCAGCCGGATTCGCTGTCGCATCCCTTTGCTGTACGCTGCAACGTTGCGCTTCGCGGCATCCACCAGGTTCACCCGCTCAATTGCCCGCCACGCCAGTTGCTCGGCGCTCTGCGCACCCCTGCCCGACAGCAGCAGATAGGAATACAAAAACTGAAATCCCGTTAGCGCCTTGGGAAACGCATCGAATTGAGTGCTGTAACCCACAACCTTGAACAAATGTTCGGGATCGTTCGTCGCATAGCCCAGTACCTGCACGCGCCCGCGCGTCGGCTTCACCAGCCCGGTCATCAAATTCATCAGCGTGGTCTTGCCTGAGCCGTTCGGGCCTACCAGGCTGGTAATGCCCGGCGGAATCGATAGATTCACCCGGTTTACGCCCAGAATCTCGCCGTAGAACTTCGACACGTCCTCGAAGAGGATGCGGTCATTTAGAGGGCCGCTCACTTGATCACCTCATACGCGCGCACCTTGCGCATAAGCAACCCGAGGCAAATGCCGCAGTAACCAAGCAAGGCAATCCACGCTTCCGCAACCGGAATCGCATGCTCGGAATCCACCCGGAACAGTGCATTCCAAACGATTCCCATCAGGTAAGCCACGTCAAAGAAATGCCCTGACTCCGTTCGCATGACCGCGTTGATGGCCTGCGCGAAGCCGGCGCCGAAAAACAGCACCGCCAGCAGCAAAGCTCCGGCCACAATTCTCCATTTCACCCACGCCGAGAGCGCCATCGCCAGCAACGACAAAATCGCGATCCAGATCAGCGAAGAAGCCAGAATGCTGCCCGCAATCCAAAGATTAGCCCACGTCCAACTCGCCCCTGCCAGACTGGCCTGCATGATGAAGAGAATGATTCCCGGCACCCAGGTGATCTGTGAAAGCAGGATCGCCAGCACAGCCGATTTTCCCAGCACATACTCCGCCCGCGAAAACGGCCGGCAGAAGTACAGCGGCAGCGCCCCATTCGCGAGATCAGGAGAAATCAGCCCTGGCCCGGCGAATGCGGTTAAGAGAAATGCAAACACTCCCTGCACGCTGATGAGATGGAAGAAGAACTTGTTGTCGATCGAGAGAATCTGGCTGGGCAGTCCCAGTTGCTGCAGGAAACTCGCGCTATGCGCCAGGTAAATCATAGTCACGCATATCAGCGGGTAGAAAAAGCAAATTACAAACAAAGCGGTCATGAACTTCGAGCGAAACAGGTTTCGCCGGGAGTAGCGGAAAAGCACAAAGCATCGCGACCATGCCGCGGTCAGCGGTCCCGTATACGCTTTGTAGTTACGCCGGTAAACTGCCATGCCTGCTCCTCCGCCCTGGCGACGAGCCCATGCCAGCTCTCAACCTTTCAACTCTCAGCTTTCCATGGCCTTCAAGAAAATATCTTCCAGCGTGTCCCGCCGGAAATTCATCCGCCGGATGCGAACCTGCTGTTCCGCGGCGATGCGGAAGATGTCGCGGGTTTCAATGCCCTCCGCCAGAATCATCTTCATGCGGTTCGCCGTCACCGCGCATTCACAGCCCAGCTTCTCAATGGCCGCCGTGAAGTCGCCGTTCGCGCCATAAGTCTCGAGTTCCAAAAAGCGCTTGTTGGCGCGCCGCTCTTCGTCCAGATTCGAGTAGTGCGCGATTCGTCCTTGCTTCAGAATCAGAACCTCGTCGCACGTGTCCTCGACGTCGCGCAGCAGATGCGAGCACAGCACCACCCGCATCTCCCGGCCGTCACGAATGTCGCGGATCATCCGGACCATGCGCTGCCGCGCGGAAGGATCCAGTCCATTCGTCGGCTCGTCGAGGATTAACAATTTCGGCCCGTGAACAATCGCCTGCGCCAGTTTCGCCAGTTGTTTCATGCCCAGCGAATACGTCCCCAGTTGTCGGTACCGCGCTTCCGCCAGCCCGACATAGAACAAGGCCTCATGCGCCCGTTCCAGCGCCATTCCGGCAGGCAAACCGGAAAGCTCTCCCATCATTTGCACGAACGAAACTGCGCTCATCTTTGAGATGAACGCGTCATTCTCCGGCATGTAACCAACCAGGCCGCGGATTTTTCTGATTTCTGTTCCGACGTCGTAGCCAAACACTCGCGCCGAACCGCCAGAGGACCTGTAGAAACCGAGCAGGGTATTGATCAGGGTCGATTTGCCGGCGCCGTTTGGACCGAGCAATCCAATCGATCGCCCGCGCAACGAAGCCGTAAGACCGGAAAGAATCTCACGGTCGCCAAAGCGAACCGTAAGACCCTGCATTTCAACCAGCGGCGACAGCGGAGCAGCAGGCGGCGTCTGCGTGCCTACGCCGTCTGCGACTCCGGGTTGTGCCGTCGTACTCATTGAGTTTCAGGTGTCGAATGATTCAGCGCTCCACCCAGGAACATCTGGGGCAGAAACAGCCCATGCTTGCCCGGCCCATTATCGCCCATGGTCAACAGCGTGCCCAGATCAAATCCCATGAAGCCGGTGCCGCTCGCCACCACAATCCTGTCCGGTTCGCCGTAGGCGTAAATTAGTCCCGGCGCAGTGTTCGCCGTCAGCGCGTCGATCGATTGCTGCTGCGCCCGAGTTAACGCTCCGCTGGATTTCAGTTGCGCGGCGAGCGGTCCTACGACTGGACCGAGGTTGTGATAAAAGATCGCCGAAAAATTGGTGTAGCCATCATTCGGCAACAGCGCCTGAAAGCCCGCCGACTTCGCCAGCGTATATCCTGCCTCGCGCGACTGAATGGCCCGCGAGATCGTGCTCACATCTGGCGCAGCGATCAGATAGTTGTCGACGAAGGTGTAGTCGATTTCGGAATTGGGTTGGTTCGTATTGGTGATCGTGAAGTAAGTCTGCGACCCGATTTGGCGCTGTGACAACTGCAGGCTATGGAATCGCGAAGTTTCCTGGTTCATGCTATCCACCAGTTTCGCGATTGTCGACTGCAACGTCGCCGGATCGTACACCTCGAAGATCAGCTTCCAGCGCGGCGTTGGGATCATCGGCCCGTCGAAGGCCATCGTCACTTCGCCACCCAGAGGCGCCGCCAGATCGTTCAGCACGCTCACGCCCGTCTTGCTCTCGAACTCTGCCAGATGCTGCGTAAAGTCCGCGTCGCCGCTCCCGATCATCTTGAATATTTCTTCCATGATGCTTTTCGGATTCTTGATCACCGCCGACGTCACCATGCTCGCATCCGGTGAAACGAACTCCAGCGATCCCATCGACGCCGGTGCAGCCAGCCACGAAGCTACGCCTTGCCGCTCTGAAGCAAACGTCAAGTCGGCGTGACTTTCGCTTTTGCCGCCAACTTCACGGTGCTCCATGGTCAAGTAACGCACCTGGTCGATCCCGAGGGGCACATTGTGCTTGCTGCTATTAGCCTGTACGTTCTGCGCCACAATTTGTTCCATGTCGGCGCAGAAAAGCCATTCCGCCCCTTGTTCGTACGACCGGGCAATCTGCTGGTAGAACGGCGTTCCGGCAAAAGCGCTGGAGCCACCCTGCTGCGCTCGCGTGGCCGCACGCTGCAGTTCGCCCAGATCTAAACTCGCGATCATCAGATCCTTGCTGACGTAAACCATCAGCGGGTGGCCGGCTGCCGGAGTTGCGGCCCACGGGTCCCGGATCGTCTGCATCGCGACTTGTCCCGGAGTCGAACTGAGCTTGCGCCCCGCGTCTTGCAGGAATTCTTCCAGCCCGTCCTGCTTCACCTTCGCAATCACCACCGGGGCCGTATACTCCGTTCCGTTCTTGCCAACGGCAAACACCACCTCGTCCCCTAGGTAGCTGCTGAACGTCTTCACTTGATTCAACACGTCCTCGATCTTCGGTCCGTTGCCGCTCTGCTGTTGTTTCCACCAGTTGCGGAGCGCCGGGCTCTGCTGCAGACGATCCTGGAATAGCCGGCTCGCTTCACCCAACGTGTTCGCCAGATTCGGGATCGCCGCATACACCACGGTGTGTTCCGGAACGTAGGGCAACAGCTCCGAGCTGTAGCGCAATCCCGGCCCCGGAATCGCCGCAAACTGTTTCTGCAGCACCGCGAAGTCTCCCAGCAGCGCCAGATATTTCGCGGAGTTCTTGCTCCACGCAATCTCATCCTGGATCGGAACCTTCGACACGCTCGAACTGGAAGTCGCTTCATCTCCAGCGCGCAGGTCAGTCGGATTGTCTGTGAAATCAACTCGTACCACACCCTCAATCACGGCCACACGCGAGCCTTTCGTCCCGTGGTTCACCGAAAAAATCGTCCCCTTCACCGAGACCAAACCATCGTCGGTCGCAACATACAGCCGCCCCGTGCGCTGCTTGGCCGCCTGCACGATCACCTGCCCACCATCCAGATGAATGGTCGTGCCCTTCCATGCCCGCGTCACCGAAAGATCAGAGCGCTCCGCCATCTCGATCAGCGACCCGTCCGTCAACCGCACCACCGCTCGCGATCCCTTCGCCGTGCGGATCTCGTCTCCATTCCTGATTTCATAGCCCGCCGGAATGATCCGCATCTCAGCGCCCGACCCGGTATACAGCGCGCCGTCGACCGTTTGCACTTCCGCGCGAACCGCGTGTTGTCCCGGAAGCAGCCCGCTGTTGAACGCCACCACGGCAGCCGCCACGGCCACGACCGCAGCCGCACTCATCGCCCAGGACATCGCCCGGCCCCAGCCCATCGATTCCACGCGCCTCGGCTGAACATGCAGAACAGTTTGCCGTTCGCCCTCCCGCGCGCTCTCCAGCGCGTGCCGGCAGGCCACGCACGCATGAACATGATCCTCAAACAGCATGGCCCGCGCCGGGGCGAGCTCTTTTCCTAGATATCCCGGAATCAGCGCCTGAAAGTCTTCGCAGTTGCGCAGCGTGTGCGCGCTCAAGTCCGCCGCCGGAGCCCCCGCAATCGACTTCCAGACCCGCTCGCCGGCCTGCGCGACCACCTGGTCATCTACCTGCTCGTTTCGAATCGTCGATAGCAAACGGTCGAACTCTTCATTCGTGTTTTTCATGGCCTGTCTCCTGATACTTGTCAATCTCGCTATTTGTCAATCTCGTTACTTCTCAATCTGGCTATTTCTTAGTCTGGATACTCTGCGATCGGTACGCGCCCAGCGCCTTGCGGAGCTGTTGCCGCGTGCGATGCACAATCACCGCGACCAATATTTGTGAAATGCCCAGCATCCTTGCAATTTCCCGATTGCTGTAGCCCTCAAGAAAACGCAATGCAAAAATTTCCGCCGGCCGCGGCTTCAGTTGGGCCATCGCCCGGCCCAGAGCCTGTCCCAGCGCAAGGCGGTAATCGCGAGGATCGTCACTGGCGGGCTCGGCAGGCAGATCCGGAAGCTCCACTGTGCGATCGCTCTGCCGCGATCGAATCACGTCGAGAGCCGCGTTGATGGCCGCCCGGCGCAGGTAGGCTTCTTCATTTTCCAGCGCGTCATTCTTTGCAATGTCCGCGCCCGTTCCCCGCCGCAGCAGGCGCAGAAACACCGTTTGCGACACGTCCTCGGCATCCGCCGCGTTGCCCGTGATCCGGTACGCCGTGCGGAACACCAGGCTATGATGCGCCCGGAACACCCGCTCGAATTCGCTCGGAACTTTACTCGGGACTATGATCGCCGGTTCCTCTGCCAGTGCGCTTTGCAGGGTACGCCTCCCGTTGCCGCTTTCATTAGTAAAGACGGCACCGGGGGCGAGTTATTACAATCCTTGCCGTTTTATTTTGAACCGGAGGAGCAACTGTTCTCCTGCAGCCCAGCCTGCAACCTGTATCATATTTGGGTTTAACAGGTTAGCCGAACGGCTAGCTGCACAATCGAAGCTTACACTCATGGCGAAACTGAACCTCAAGCCAAAATCTGAATGCCTCTGGGACCTGGTCAGTCTGGGCGAAGTCATGTTGCGCCTCGATCCCGGCGACGAACGCATCTCCACCACCCGCCACTTCCGGGCCTGGGAGGGCGGCGGCGAATACAACGTAGCTCGCGGTCTGAAGCGCTGTTTTGGTCTGGACACCGCAATTGTTACTGCGCTTGCCGATAATCCCGTCGGCCGCCTCGTTGAAGACCTCATGCTGCAAGGCGGGGTCAGCCAAAAGTACGTTCGCTGGGAGCCGTACGACGGCGTGGGCCGCACCGTACGCAACGGCTTGAATTTCACTGAACGCGGCTTCGGCATTCGTGCCGCGCTCGGTTGTTCTGACCGCGGACACACTGCCGCGTCCCAGTTGAAACCCGGCGACATCGACTGGGATCAGATCTTTTCCAAAGATGGTGGCCGCTGGTTTCACACCGGTGGAATCTTCTGCGCCCTGTCAGAAACCACGCCGCTCGTCGCGCAAGAAGCCATGGAAGCCGCCAAGCGCGCCGGCACTGTCATCTCTTATGACCTGAATTACCGCGCGTCGCTTTGGAAGTCGATTGGCGGAAAAGCGAAAGCCCAGGAGGTCAACCGCCGTCTCGCTCCGCTGGTCGACGTGATGCTTGGCAACGAAGAGGACTTCACTGCTGCACTCGGCTTTCCGGTCTCCGGCCTGGACGAAGACCATTCCAAACTCGAGACGTTGGGGTTTCAAAGAATGATCGAGGCAGTCGTGAAGGAGTATCCCAAGATGTCGGTGATTGCGACGACTCTTCGCCACGCCAAGACCGCCACGCTCAATGACTGGGGAGCGCTATGCTACAGCGACTGCACCTTTCATGAAGCGCCCGTGCGTGAGAACCTGGAAATCTACGATCGCGTGGGTGGAGGCGACTCCTTCGCTTCAGGATTAATCTATGGATTTCTTTCCGGCAAAGACGCGCAGTGGTCTGTCGAATGCGGCGCTGCGCATGGGGCACTGGCGATGACTACTCCCGGCGACACGACCATGGCCACGCTCGCGGAAGTTCTGCAGGCCATGAAATCGCGAACTGCTCGCATCGAGCGTTAAAATCCGCTTTGCGCCCGGCCTTGATTTAGCCAAGCATGAGTTGATCAAACACGACACCAGCGAAACATTATGACCATTGACGAAGTAATTCGCAGAATCGCAGAAGTCGGAATCATCCCCGTAGTCCGCGCCGCGACGGTCGAGGAAGCAACTCGCGCCGTGCAAGCGATCTGCGCCGGTGGTATTCCTGTGCTCGAAATCACCATGACCGTTCCCAATGCCGTTTCGGTGATACGAGAAGTAGTCCAGCAGCATGGCGACAAGGCTCTCGTCGGCGCGGGCACGGTCATCACCGCCGACCAGGCCGAAGCCTGTATTCGCGCGGGAGCCGAGTTCCTCGTCAGTCCCGGATTGACGACGGCCGTGCTCTCTGTCGCGCGAGTTGCGGAGAAATTGGCAATCCCCGGGGCGCTCACTCCCACCGAACTGATGAATGCGCACGATCACGGCGCGCGTCTGGTCAAGATTTTTCCGTGTGGCAACGTTGGCGGCGCAAAATATCTAAAGTCGCTGAAGGCCCCGTTCCCGAGCGCCCAACTGATTCCAACCGGAGGCGTGAACGCCGCCAACGCCGCCGAGTTCGTTGCGGCCGGTGCGTTTGCCCTGGGGGTAGGCGCTGAGCTGGTCGACGCGAAAGCCTTACGCGAGGGAAATCTGGAGAAGATCACCGCATCTGCTCAGGAACTGGTACAGGCCGTCAACGCCGCGCGAGCCGCGCTCCGTGAGAAGAAGGCCAACTAACCGCCGCCGCTATCGGAGTGGAAGAGCGGCGCTTCAGCGCCTAAAGCGTTCACGTTGCACGGGGCTTTGGCCCCTGCGGCTCTGAAATCCCTCTTCACTGATTTACGCCGCTGGCCAGCACGCCGCCATCGACCGGCAGAATCACGCCAGTCACAAAGCTGGAAGCGTCTGAGGCCAGAAAAACCGCAGCACCCACCAGTTCTTCGAGTTCTCCAAAACGTTTCATGGGAGTCCGCATCAGCACTTCGTTGCCGCGGCCTGTTCCGACCAGCAGTTTTTCACTCAGCGGCGTGCGGAAATATCCCGGCGCAATCGCGTTCACGCAAATTCCATGCCGGGCCCACTCGATCGCCAGCGACTTCGTCAGCGACGCCAGCCCCGACTTGCTCGCAGAATACGCCGCCACTTCAAACAGCGCCAGAAATGTCCCCATCGACGCGATGTTGATGATGCGCCCGTACTTTCGTTCGATCATGTGCCGCCCAAAAACCTGGCAAGCCCGCAGCGCGCCTGTCAGATTTGTTTCCATGATCCGGTTCCAGTCGGCCTCGGGATAATCCAGCGTCGGCGCCCGCTTCGTGATGCCCGCCGCATTCACCAGGATGTCGACTTTTCCGAACGCCTCGACACAATCCTTCAGTAGTTTCTCTAGCGACCCGCGATCATCCACATCGCAGGTCATGCGCAATGACCGTCGTCCCAGAGCCTCGATCTCGTCCGCCAGCGCATTCACCAGTTCCACGCGCCGCGCGCTCGCGACCACATCCGCGCCCGCCTGCGCCAGTCCGAGCGCGATCGTCTTCCCGATTCCAGAACTTCCTCCCACCACAACTGCAGTCTTGCCGTCGAGATCCAGCGGTTTGTAACCCATATCTCCTCGTGTGTTCTCTCAAGAACGAAAGCCATCTACCAATTAAACATCGTCCCGTCGAGCTTCCGGTTCACTGGCAGGTATGCCCGCTCATACGGAAATTTCTCTGCCAGCTTCTCGTCACAGTCGACGCCCAGCCCCGGCGCGTCCCCGGGATGCAAATATCCGCTCTTGAATGAATACGCGTGCGGGAAAACTTCGTCGGTCTCGCGCGTGTGCCGCATGTATTCCTGGATCCCGAAATTGTTCACCGAGATATCAAAGTGCAGCGCTGCCGCCATCGCCACCGGAGACAAATCCGTCGCGCCATGGCATCCCGTCCGCACATGATAAATCTCAGCCAGCGCCGCGATTTTCTTCAGATGCGTCAACCCTCCGCCATGCACCACCGTCATCCGCAGGTAGTCGATCAACTGTTCCTGAATCAGAATATGCGCATCCCAGATCGAATTGAAAACTTCGCCCACTGCCAGCGGAATCGTCGTGTGCTGACGAAGAATGCGGAACCCTTCCTGCAATTCTGCCGTGACTGCGTCTTCCAGCCAGAACAAGTGGTACGGCTCCAAACTCTTTCCCAACCGCGCCGCTTCAATCGGAGTCAGCCGGTGATGCACGTCGTGCAGCAGGTGCAGGTCATCGCCAAACTTCAGGCGCAACGCCTCGAAAAGCTTGGGCACATGCAGCAGATATTTTTCCGTCGACCACGCATTCTCCGGTGGCAAGCCTTTCTCGGCCGGCTCGTAATACAGCTTGTCTTTGGCTACGCCATAAGTCGAGGGCAAGCCCGGAATCCCGCTCTGCGCGCGGATCGCCAGATATCCCAGCTCTTTGTACTTCGCCACTTCATCTACAGTCTCTGCAATGTCGCGCCCGTTGGCGTGCCCGTAGACCATCACTCCCGTTCGGCTCTGTCCGCCGAGCAGGTTGTAAACCGGCGTCTTCAGAGCCTTGCCCTTGATATCCCACAACGCCATATCGACGGCGGCAATTGCGGTCATTGTGACCGGCCCGCGACGCCAGTATGCTCCGCGATAGAGGTATTGCCACACATCTTCCGTTTGAAACGGATCGCGCCCGATCAAACACGGAATCAGGTGGTCGCTCAAGTACGATGCAACCGCCAACTCCCGCCCGTTCAGCGTCGCGTCACCCAGCCCGTAAACGCCCTCGTCGGTCGAAATCTTTAGCGTAACGAAATTACGTCCCGGGCAGCTGACGAATACTTTTGCATCCGTGATCTTCACCGCGATCTCCTCGACAATCTCCTCAACATGGACTCCACGAGTGTAACCAAATCTTCAGATCCGGCGCACCAATCCTTGCTCAGTCGCTTGAGTATTTCGCAGCAGGAACAACACCAGAATCATCCCCACCAGCGGAACCACTCCCGCAAGAATCACGATGGGATCGAACGAATGTGTTCCCGTCGCCTGGCGTGCGTCGGAAACGTAACCAATCAGCTTGAACGCAACAATCGTCCCGATGCCCGCGCCGGTTCCGCTCAGCCCGCTCACCGATGCCACCGACTCGCCGCCGAAAAGGTCTGAAGGCAACACATTCGCCATCGTCGTGAATCCGGCGTAGGTAAAAGTCACGGCCGCGAATAGAAATGTAATCAAGTTGCGGTCGGTCGTGAAGATCGTTGGAATCAGCAACGTCATGCCGATTGCCCCGTAAATTATGGGCAGCTTGCGCGCAGCGCCGAGCGACCATCCGCGCTTGATCAGACGGCCAGAGAACCATCCGGCGAAGAAACTCCCCACGTCGGCTGCGATGAACGGGATCCCGATGGTCAGAATCCACACCAAGATCGAGCCTCTTTTGAGTTCAATCCCTTTCGCCACCAGATAAATCGGGAACCACTCGGTAATAAAGAAAAAAACTGGATCGGTGAATGCCCGTGCAATGATCGTTCCCCACGTCTGCCGCAGCCGCAAAAGATCGCGCCAGCGCGGACGAACCTTGCCGACATGCTCCGCATCGGATTCCAGCTTGTCTGCCTCGATCATGGCCAGTTCCGCGTGGCTGATTCGCGGGTGCTCTTCCGGCCTGTAGTAAAGCCAACGCCATGCAATTAGCCATAGGAAGCCGAGCGCGCCCGGAACCATGAACGCCGGCCGCCATCCCCAGCGAAAGTAAATCCACAACACGATGAAAGGCGCAACCGCGCCACCAATCGACGATCCGCTGTCAAACAGCGCCGTCGCCAGCGCGCGCTCGCGCTTCGGAAACCACTCCGAGACTGCCTTGATTGCCGCTGGCCAGTTCGCCGACTCACCCGTGCCCAGCAGAAAACGAAACGTAGCGAAGCTATAAAATCCGCTGGCCAGCGAAGTGAGCATCGAAATCGCCGAATACCAGATCACGCTCAGCGTCAGCCCCCGGCGCGTGCCAATGCGATCCATCAGCCTGCCGAACCCCGTCTGCCCAATGGAATATGCCACGCGAAAAGCGATGGCCAGATTCGCATAGTCGGAATTCGTCCAGTGATATTGGAGCTTGAGGTAGGGCGCGAGCAGCGACAGCGTCTGCCTGTCGATGTAATTGATCACCGTTGAGGCAAACAGCAGCCCGCCAATCCACCAGCGTAACGACGGGATCGGCTTGCGGGTGCTCGTCATTTTCGTGATGGAGCGGGCCGGTGGGCCGGTGTCTACGAATTCAACTCGAACAGCGACTTCTCAGCCAGAGCGTTCCGCAGGCCCGCACTCAACAGCGAAGCCGAGTCCTTGTCCAAATAGACAGTCACATTTCCATGCTGCCGCAAAATCGACGCCGGCGCCATCGGACTGATCTCTCCCTCCAGGCAGGCCTTCACTGCCTGCGCTTTGCGTCGGTCAGGAACCACCGCGACAATCTCCGTGGCCTTTAGAATCTGCCGCGGCGACATCGATATCGCTCTTCGCGGCACTTGTGAAATATCGGCAAACCATCCTTCGCCCAGTTGCTGCCGCCGGCAAGGCTCATCCAGATTCACGATGAGATACGGATCGTCAGACATGAAATCCGCGGGCGGATCGTTGAATGCGATGTGCCCGTTTTCGCCAATCCCCACGAAGGCAACATCAATCGGCGCAGATGCCAGTTCCTTGCCCACCTTGCGAATGACTGCACCCGGATCAGCCGCATCTCCCTCGATCCAGTGAAATTTCGCAATCCCAGTCTTGCTCACCAGCCGCTCCATCAGGAATTTACGAAAACTCGCAGGATGCGTGACCGGCATCCCGATGTACTCGTCCAGATGGAAGCCCTCGACCTCGGCCCAATCAATCCCGGAGGTCTTCGTGAGCGCATCCAAAAACTCGAACTGCGAAGCTCCGGTGGCGGCGATGATTCGTGCACGGCCGCGCTCAGCAATCGCGCACCGAATTGCAGCCGAGGCCTGCTCTGCGGCGGCGCGGCCCAATGAGACTTTGTCTGGAAACAGTTTCAGCAGCATAAGGATCTGATCCAAATAAGGACGAGAGCTCGCTTCCCCCGAGCCGCAAAATTATACAAAGGCGAATCAGATCTGCGCTTCCGTGAGCTTCGGCGCCAGCAACTGTACGAAGACGAACGCCGCCAAATACGCCGAGCCCGCCATCACAAACACCGGTACATACGAACCGGTACGCTGCAGAATGTATCCCACGGCCTTGGCAATACACATTCCGCCGATTGCTCCGGCCATAGTGCCGAAGCCTACAACGGAGCCCACAGCATTCCGAGGAAACATGTCCGAGGCCAGCGTGTAGATATTTGCCGACCAGCCTTGATGCGCGCCCGCCGCGATTGCGATCAGAAAGACCGCCAGCCATGCATTCGTGGTGCGCGCCGAGATCATGATCGGCGTCACAGCGAATGCACACACCAGCAGCGCGCTCTTGCGGCTGGCGTTTAGACTCCATCCGCGCTTCAGAAGCGAACCGGAAAGCCATCCCCCGGCGATGCTTCCCACGCAGGCTCCGCTGTAAATGACGAACAGCGGCAGCGCCATGCCACTCAGGCTCAGCCCAAGATTGCGGCTCAGGAAATCAGGCATCCAGAACAGATAGACCCACCAGATCGGATCGGTAAAGAACTTGCCGATGGCGATCGCCCACGCCTGGCGCAGGCGGAGGAGCGTTCGCCAGGGAACCGTTTTGTCGGGCGCCGTATTCTGGTCTGGAGGATCGCTCCGAATGTAGGCCATTTCTGCGGCCGAGATTTTTGCGTCCTCTTCCGGGCGGTGATAGAGCGAAAGCCAACACAGAATCCAGAGGAATCCTATGGCACCCGTGGCAATGAACGCCATGCGCCATCCAAAGCGATGGGTAATCCAAGGCACCACCAGCGGCGTCACCAGCGCTCCGATGTTCGATCCGGAATTGAACAGCCCTGTCGCCAAGGCTCGCTCGCGTTTGGGAAACCACTCGGCAACGGCTTTCACTGCGGCCGGAAAACTTCCGGCCTCCCCCAGTCCCAAACTAAAGCGCGCCACCGCGAACTGAAATACCGAGCCCGCCGCCGCATGCGCCATTGCGGCCGCGCTCCACACCAATACTGCTAGAGAGAATCCCTTGCGAGTGCCCAACTTGTCGATCAGCTTTCCGATGAAAAGCAATCCGATGGCATAAGCGAAGGTGAACGCAAAAATGATGTCGCCGTACCCTCTTTCGGTCCAGCCGAACTGGAGTTGCAGGGTCGGCTTGAGCAGCGCGATTACCTGCCGGTCCATGTAATTGACCGTGGTCGCGAAAAACAGCAAGCCGCAGATCAGCCATCGCCGGCCACCCGTGCCAGTTGTGGGCTGAGGCGAGACTTCTCCAGACGCGGCGGAAATTGGTAATAGATTCACAGGAATACTTGCACTAGCGACGTGGATCACTACACATGGCCCGAGCCCACTCCGTCAAGCGGTTGCTGAACTGATATCATTGCTTTTCTTGAATCGCTGGTTGGTGCTCGAACTCCAGCGGCATGCGAGACTCCACGAGCACGCGCTGCGTCATGACCCACTTCCTCACCGAAGACTTCCTGCTGTCGAACGATGCGGCGCGGCGTCTTTATCACCGCTTCGCCGCTCCGCAGCCCATTCTCGACTACCACTGCCATCTTTCGCCCCGCGACATCGCCGAGAACCGCCGCTTCGCCAACCTGTTCGAAATCTGGTTGGAGGGCGATCACTATAAATGGCGGGCAATGCGCGCCAACGGCGTCGCGGAGAAATACATCACCGGCGACGCCACTCCTTACGAGAAATTTCTGGCCTGGGCCAGCACCGTTCCCTACACCCTGCGTAATCCCCTCTATCACTGGACGCATCTCGAACTGCAGCGCTACTTCGGCATCTCCGACTTGCTGGATGAAACAACTGCGCCCTCGATCTGGGAACGTGCGAATGCAGCGCTGCCGAGTCTGACTGCACACGCCATTCTGCAGAAATTCCACGTCGAAGTTGTCTGCACCACCGACGATCCCACCGACGACCTCCGCCATCATCAGGCGATCGCAAAATCGAATCTGGCGACCAAAGTCTTTCCCGCGTTTCGTCCCGACAAAGCTCTCGCGATCGACAAGCCGGATTTTTCAGCCTGGGTCGACAGACTCGCCGAGGTGGCGAATGTCGACATACGGGACCTGAGCAGCTTCCTCGAAGCCTTGCGCAAACGCCATGATTATTTTCATTCCTTGGGCTGCCGCCTTTCCGACCACGGGTTGGACCGCTGCTATGCGCTGCTGAGCTCGGAGCGAACCATCGCTCCGATCTTCTCCAAGGTGCGAGGAGGAAGGCTTGGAACTGCAGGGGAACGGATGGTGTGGACCGCGTTCTTGATGGTGTTCTTTGCCAGGCTCGACGCCGAAAAGGGATGGACGAAGCAACTGCACCTGGGAGCGCTGCGCAATGTGAACTATTCAGCCTTCCGCTTTCTCGGGGCCGACACTGGGTTCGACGCAGTTGGCGGTTTTCCGCAACAGGCCAAGAAGCTGGCCGAGTTTCTGGATTTGCTATCCCAGGAAAACTGCTTGCCGCGGATGATCCTCTACAACCTGAACCCGGCTGACAACCTTCAGTTCGCGACGCTTGCCGGTTGCTTTCAGGATGGAGATCAACCCGCCAAAATCCAGTACGGCAGCGCGTGGTGGTTCCTCGACCAGAAGCAGGGCATCACCGCACAACTCGATGCGCTGTCGAACACCGGCCTGCTCGCGCGCTTCATCGGCATGGTCACCGACTCACGCTCTTTCATGTCCTACCCGCGCCACGAATATTTCCGCCGCGTGCTCTGCGACCTCGTGGGACAAGACGTAACCCGCGGCGAACTGCCCGACGACGACGTGCTCCTCGGCCGGCTCATTGAAGACGTCTGCTATCGCAACGCCAGGAACTACCTGCAGCTTCCGACCACTGCCTAAAGTCAGTTCTAGAATCACTCTGTCATCCTGAGCGAAGCGAAGGATCCCTATCAGCGGGCGCGGCTGCCAGCGTTAACCGTTGTATATTCAATCGCTTACTGGATTCTAGCGCTCGCCAATCTCATGTTCCCACCTCCGGGCAACCCGACCCGCCCTCTTCGCAACTAACAAATTAGTTGACGTTTCCCGTTTTCCCGCGTCAAACTTTATAGCGGCAGAACGCCTAGGAGAAACCGTTGGCCCGCACGAAGTCCGCAACCCTGACTGAAGCCGAGCTGCGCATCATGAACGTGCTATGGGACCGCGGCTCGGCCACCGTCCACGAGGTGCTCGCCGCCTTTCCCGCCAAGCCGGCTCTGGCTTACAACTCGGTTCTGACCATCGTGCGCATTCTCGAAAAAAAGGGCTACGTGAAGCACGTGAAACAGGATGACCAGCGCGCCCACGTCTATCTCCCGCAAGTCGACCGGAAAGACGCCACGCGCTTTGAGGTGCGACACCTGGTCAGCCGCTTTTTCGGAAACTCGCATGAGCAACTCGCGCTGAACGTTCTGGAAGAGACCAGCATTGACGCGGAAGAACTCGATCGTCTCCGCCAGCTACTGGAAAGGAGCAAGGGACGGCCATGATCTTCCAGCTAGCGAGCCTCTGCATGGTGACCTTCCAGCTCGCGAACTTCCAGTTCGATCTGAATGCAATCGCCCAGGCCTCAACCCTGCACATCGTCGATTGCCTGCTCGAAGGCACGCTGATCGCCGTGTTCGCCGCCGCCGTGCTCCGCGCCACTGCCCTCCGGAGTTCGGGCGCACGATTTGCCATTTGGTTTTCGGCTTTAGTCTCGATCGCCGCCTTGCCATTCCTGGCCGGAGTATCGCGGGCAGCGTCTTTTCCAGCCGCAGCGCGGCCGGGAGCGTTTCTGTCCGCTCGAACTCTAGCTCCGGCTTTGTCTCTCCCTATTTCCTGGGCTCTCTATGCGTTCGCTGCCTGGGCAGCGATCGCGGCATGGTTTCTGCTCGGCGTTGGCCGCGGACTCTGGCACCTGCACGCTCTTCGCAAGAGCTGTGTCCCCGTCGATCCGGCTGCCTTAGACGCTCGCCTGCGGGCCACGCTCGAGCGCAATCAGACGCCACGGCCGATCGCTCTGCGCACCTCCGATCAGGTTCACGTGCCGACCGCTCTGGGTCTGGTGAAGCCGGCAGTGGTGATTCCAGCCTGGGTCATGCAGGAGCTTTCTGCGGACGAACTCAACCAGATCCTGTTGCACGAACTGGCTCACCTCCGCCGTTGGGACGACTGGACCAACCTCGCTCAGAAGCTGGTCAAGGCTCTGTTCTTTTTCCATCCGGCCGTCTGGTGGATTGAAAAGAAGATTTCTCTGGAACGCGAGATGGCCTGCGACGATGCCGTCCTCGCCGAGACCGCCAGCCCGCGCGCCTACGCCGAGTGCCTGGCGCACCTCGCGGAAGAAACTGTGGTTCAGCGCCGCCTGATGCAGCGAAGTCTGGCCCAGAGCATTTCCCTGGCCCAGGCCGCCCTGGGAAGAATTCGTCAGACCTCGCAGCGCGTCGCGCAAATCCTCGATGTGAACCGCAAGGTTGACCGGGATTCCAGCTCTGGCCGCGCCTGGAAGCCCGCCGTCTCGATAGTGTTCGCATTCGCCGTTGCCTGCGTTCTCTGCATCGCAAGAGCGCCCCGGCTGATTGCATTTCACGATATCGATTCGAGCGTCGCTCAAACTTCGGTGGTCGCCGCCTCGGCGGGCGCATCCATTTCTCCCGCAGTTCGTAGCACGCCGCCTACTGCCCCATTTCTCGCGCGTCCTGTGCCTGCGAAGTGGGGATTTACGCCGGCCAAGGCCACCACGCTCGCGACTCATCGCAAAACGGCGACTGCTGAGAAATCCGCCCTGCTGCAGGCCACGACTGATGAGCCGCGTATCGACAGCATGATCCACCTGACCAATGCCAGCGCGGCGCCGATCGCCTTCACCGAGACGTTGTTTGTGGTGGTTGAGAGCAACCCGATCGGTTCCACAGAACAGTCGGTAGTTCAGATCCAGTGGTGGCGCGTAGTTGTGCTGCATCCGGTCGTAGATCCCAACAGCAATAGAATTCCTCCGAAGCGAACTTAGACATGAACATCAAGAAATCTGAAAGCGGATTACCAATTTTAGAAACTAACGAATTAGTTGCACGAAACTTCTCGAAAGGAACTCACTTCAATGAATGCACAAATGCTTTCCAGCACGAAACAATGGATGTGGCGGTTGGCAGTGCCTGCACTCGCACTGGCTCTGCTCGCTTCGTTCGTCAGCTATGAATTCATGAAACCCACTGCTGCCCGGGCGGCCTCGGCCGCGGCGTCTCCCGCAGCCTCGGCCGCGCCCCTCGATAATGACAGCGTCGGCGCGCTGCTCGCTCTCGACAAAGCCATGGAAACTCTCGCTGCCCGCGTCACTCCGGCGGTCGTCAACGTCACCGTAACCTCGCGCACCAAGCCAGAGAATGCGGGCCGTCAACTGCCCGAAGACATGCAACAGTTCTTTGGTCAGGGCGGCCAGGGCAGTCCCTTCGGTCAGTTCTTTGGCCACATGCAGCGCCAGCCGCAGATCGAGCACGGGATGGGCAGCGGAGTCGTCATCTCGCCTGACGGATACATCGTCACCAACAATCACGTGGTTGAAGGCGCGGTCGACATTCGCGTCACGACCAGCAATCGTCGTGTCTTCAAGGCCAAGCTGATCGGCACCGACCCCGTCACCGATCTCGCAGTCCTGAAGGTCGATGCCAGCAATTTGGAGAGCGCTCCCTGGGGCGATTCGAAAGAAGTTCGTCCCGGCCAGACCGTGCTCGCCTTCGGCAATCCCTACGGATTCCGATTCACCGTAACCCGCGGCATCGTCAGCGCCGTCAATCGCGCCAATCCGGATCCCAGCAATCCCAGCAAGCCCGGCGAGTTCATTCAGACCGACGCCGCCATCAACCCCGGCAACTCCGGCGGACCGCTGGTCGACGCGCGCGGAGAAGTTGTCGGCATCAACACTTTCCTGGTCTCACCCTCCGGCACGTTCTCGGGCATGGGATTCGCCATCCCATCGCTGATCGTGCGCCCCACGGTTGAGACTCTGATTCGTGACGGCAAGGTCAGCCACGGCCACATCGGCATCGGCATCGCCGACGTGACTCCGGAGAACGCCAAGTTCTTCGCCGAATCCACTCCCACCGGTGGCGTGGTTACGCAGGTCGAACCCGATTCGCCTGGAGCCAAAGCTGGACTGCAGATCGGCGACGTAATCACCGAAATCGATGGCCAGAAGGTCAGCGACGCCGGAGAACTCCAGGTGTTGGTCGGTCAGAAACAGCCCGGCACGAAAATCATGCTCAAGGTTTTGCGCGACGGCAAGACCATCAGTGTTCCAGTCACGCTCGAGGAACTGGGCAGCCGGTCTTCTGACGGCAAGGAGGACTCAGGCAGCGGCGAAGGCAAAATGCACTGGGGCATCGGCCTGAGCAACCTGACTCCTGAGGTGCGCGACCAACTACAGTTGTCCAGCGACCTGCACGGTGCCGTGATAGAGCAAGTGCAGCCCGGCAGCTCGGCCGACAATGCCGGACTGCAGCGTGGAGACATCATCCTCGAAGTGAATCGCCACAAAGTGCAGTCTGCCAGTGACGTCCAGCAAGCTCTGGCGAAAGTCACCAAGGGCGAGGATGCGCTGCTGCTGGTCTATTCGAACGGCGGCAACAGCTTCCGTGTGCTGCATTCGCCCGACGGCGCGTAATTTTGCCGCTGGCTCGACTGGGAAATGGGAGTGGGCCATTCAAGAGAGCCCACTCCCAAGACTCTGTCATCCCGACCGCAGCCGGAGCGTCAGCGACGGCGAAGTGGAGGGACCTGCTGTTTTCTACGCTTGCGCTGCTTTGGAAGGGCGTGGCGTCCGGCCGCGCCCTCACCCGAGCCGCACGCGCGCCAGGTTCAACACGCTCCACACCACGTAAGCCGCCATCATTCCCATGACGCACGCCGACACCAGCGGCCGTTGACGCGTCTCCAACAAATCCGCCAGCACCCCTGAGACGAACAGAAACAGAAACGGGATCGCAGCCAGCAGAAATCCCGCGCCGGCAAAGTCCGGATGAGCCATCCCCAGCCCCAGGAACAACACCGCGACCAGCAGCGGTGCAGTGTTGCCAAAGTATCGCGTGCGCGGCCATGCGGCATAAGTCACTACCGCGACTGGAAGTCCTAAGGCCAGCGCTGGGCAAGCGCGCCCAATCCTCACCGCAACCTGCTTGTACACGCCCAGCACGGTGAATCCGCGCCCCGTCGCTCCCCAAAACGCCGCATGCCGCATGCTCTCGGCAAACGCATGCGCATGGAAGAAATACATCGCGAAGAAGAGAATAAATCCGACGACACAAGCCGCAATCCAAATGACCAGCCCAGCCCGCCGCCGCACCGGAGCCACATACAACAGAAATCCCAGCGCCATCGGTACCAGCACAATCAGCGAGAACTGCGATCCCACGGCGATGGCCAGCGAGATTCCCAGCAGCACGATGCGCCGCCAGTTCCACAGCACCACCTCGCGCGGTGCATACAGCGTGTGCGCGACCGCGATCGCCGTGAAGATAGTTCCAAACGCTCCCCACGCCGCCACGATTTCCGGTTCGGTATGCCAGACCGCACTCGCTTGAATCAGCGACGGAGAAAAACAGTAGAAGGTGAGCGCGACAAACCCGCCGGTATTGCCGCACAGCCGCCGCGCCACGTACCACAGCGATGCACCCAGGGCGAGCCCACAGGCCAGAAACGGAATGCGCGGCAGCCATCGCCAGTAGGCCGCCGAGTCACTATCAAAATCGCGTGGCCAGACCAGCAGAGGTGCGGCAGAAACTACGGGAAGCAATGGCGATTGTTCGGTATCGAAGCTGTCGAGCGTGACTGCGATGTTAGCGTCTGGGTTCCGGTACGGAGCAGCAGCGACGCCGCGGCCATGCAACTGTTTCCAACCTTCGCCAATGCGGATGGCTTCGGCGCCATCCGGCTCGTGCGCCGTGCGCAGCTCGGCACGCACCAGCCACAACGCCTGCGCCAGAAAGCAAAGCAGCAGAAAGCCGGCCAGAAACTGCGGCCGTCCGAAACGTTCGTGCGTGAAATATGGGCGCATAAGGTCGAGCCGAGTGTTTTACCATGTCGGAGGCGGTTTGAGGAAAGATTGCGAATACATTGGCGATAGAAAGTTCCGCAATGAGCGAGATCGACCTCAACACGGAGCCCCGTCCAGCGCAGACTCCAGAGCATAGCCCGGCGCCTGCACCGTCAGCGCCGGAGTTTGCCGCCGCCACTCAGCCTTCGTACGCACGCACGCTGTTTTTGGATTCCACGGGCCTGCGTCCAGGCTGGGGACTCGTTTGCTACGGGGTTCTCTATTTCGCGTTGCGCCAGATATCGTCGTGGCTGGCCTATTCGACGGCATTCGGCACACTGCGCGCCGCGTTCGTAGATGAATGTGGCCTGTTCCTGGCCGCGACCATTCCGGCTGTCGCGCTGGCACGGATCGAGCATCGCCCATGGGGCTGCTATGGATTAGCGGTCCGGCGCGCCTTCGGACCGCTGTTCTGGAGGGGAACTCTGTGGGGGTTTTCCGCCATCAGCCTGCTCATGGTCGCGCTCTATGAGTTTCACGTATTCGACTTCGGCCACGTGGTATTGCATGGCGCGCGCCTGGCAAAGTTCGGTGGTTTCTGGGCGGCCATGTTTCTGGCGGTCGGGCTCTACGAGGAATTTTTCTTTCGTGGGTATTCGCAGTTCACGCTGACCCGCGGAATCGGCTTCTGGCCTGCAGCGCTCGTTCTTTCCTCGGCTTTCGGATTGATCCATCTGGGCAATCCAGGCGAGCAGTGGCAGGGCGCGCTCGCCGCGGCCGCAATCGGATTGTTTTTCTGTCTCACGCTGCGCCGCACCGGCAATCTTTGGTTCGCCGTGGGCTTTCACGCTGCATGGGACTGGGGCGAGAGTTTCTTCTATTCCGTTCCCGATAGCGGAATGAAGTCTCCCGGACATTTGCTGAGCTCGTCACTGCGTGGTCGGGAATGGCTCAGCGGAGGCGCGGTTGGCCCGGAAGGCAGCCTGCTCTGCTTTGTCGTGCTCGCAGCGACGTGGATCGTGTTCGACCGGATCTATCCAAAGTCGGCGGTCCCAGCCGACCATCATTAGAGCCGCATGCGCCGGCAGTTTCCTCGCACGCCCTATACTGACTACATGACCCCAGACGCCGACCTGCTGACCCCCTTGCGTCGCTACTGGGGCTACAGCTCGTTCCGCCCGCTACAGGAGCGCATCGTGCGCAGCCTGCTGGCCGGCCGCGATACCTGTGTGGTCATGCCGACCGGTGGCGGCAAGTCACTCTGCTACCAACTGCCCGCAGTCGTCGCCGAGCGCACGACGGTTGTGATTTCTCCGCTGATCGCCCTGATGCAGGATCAGGCCGCGCAGTTGGCGCAGATGGGCATTCCTGCCGCGGTGCTCAACAGCTCCATCAGCAACGAAGAACAGAGTCGCGTCATGCGGCAGGCCCGCGAGGGCGCTTACCGCTTGCTCTATCTTTCGCCCGAGCGCCTGCAACGTGCCGATACCCTGAGTTGGCTGCAGCAGGTTCCCATTTCTTTTTTCGCTATCGATGAAGCTCACTGCATTTCCGAGTGGGGACACGAGTTCCGCCCGGAATACCGCCAACTGCGCAGCCTGCGCGGAAAGTTTCCCGACCGTCCCATCGCCGCCTTTACTGCCAGCGCCACGCGCCACGTGCGCCACGACATTCTGACCCAACTCGAGTTGCGCAATCCTGACAAATACATTGCCAGTTTTCATCGCCCCAACCTGCGCTACCTGGTGCGCCAGTGCGAAAGCGCGGAGCACACTGCGCTGCTCGTAACTGCATTGCGCCACTACGACGAAGGCAACGTGATCGTCTACTCCCCCACCATTAACAAAGTGGAAGAGACCGTCGATTTTCTGGAAGACCAGGGCATCGCCGCGATCGGCTATCACGCCAAAATGGACGCCAGCGATCGCCGGCGCAATCAGGAGCGCTGGATGTCAGATGAAGTACGCGTGCTCGTAGGCACGATCGCCTTCGGGTTGGGCATCAACAAGGCGACGGTGCGCGCCGTCATCCATCTGGCGCTGCCCAAGTCGGTCGAGCAGTTTTATCAGGAAGCGGGCCGCGCCGGGCGCGATGGCAAGCCCGCCGACTGCATTCTCCTCTGGCGCAAACAGGATGCAGGCTTGCTCGGATACTTTGCCAACCAGGTTCTCGATGCCGCTGAGCGCGACCGTGCCTGGCAGCGCTATCACACGATTCGCGCCTTCGCCGAGTCGGAGAAATGCCGCCATCGCCAGATTTGCTCTCACTTTGGCGAGACGCCGAAGTGGTCGTCGTGCGAAGCCTGCGATGTTTGTGGTGCAGCGCCCGATTGGTTGACCGAGAAGGCACTGACCGAGAAGATGACTCCCGCTGTGGTGCGCCGGGCAGGTGCCGGCTCCAGTCCGGGCGGAACGCGAGTCGCAGCGGGTGTTGCAGAAGCAGATCAGGAATTGCGTGAATACCTCCGCGAGTGGCGGCGCGTGACCGCCAAGGAGCAGGGCACGCCCGCCTACGTCGTGCTGCACGACACCTCGCTGGATGAAATCTGCCGGTCGCAGCCGAACTCGATTGCCGACCTGTTGAACATCACTGGCATCGGCGAGCGCAAAGCGGAACTCTACGGGCAGGGAATTCTGCAGGCGCTGCGGCAATATCGAGACGGTGCGCGACCCTCTGCGCCACCCCAGAAGAAAACGGCTCCCGCGCTCGAAACCTTGCAACTGCTCGCAGAGGGCAAGAGCTTTGAGGAGATAGCGAAGATTCGCGGCCGACAGATCGCCACGGTGGTGAACGCTGTTGCCGGCCTCGTCGAAAAAGGCGAACTGGAATTTCGCGCCGAATGGATTGATCGCAGCCGCGTGCTGATGATCGAAGCCGCCTGCGCCACTCTCGGTGTGGACCGACTGGAGCGCCTGAAGACCTTGAAAGACGCCCTGCCTCCGGAAATCAGATACGACGAAATCCGGCTGGTGGTGGCCCGGCTGCGGCGGGATGGCGGCAAGAGCAAAGCGTCGATCTCCGCTTAATCGAGCTTCCGGAAATGGGAGCGTTGTTCCAAATACGACAACGCGGGATCCCGAATAAACACTGGAACTTGCGCCCCGGGTGTACAATTGCTTGGGTTCTAAGTCCTACCCAGTCTCACCCGAAGATAGGTAGATTTTGCCAGTCATTGGCATCGCTCGTGACGCTTCCGTGCGGTGAAGCACGTTACTAAGTGCGCTAGCGCACTTTGGGTTCCTCGAAGGGAGCAGTCATGAGAATTCTGCTATATAACCCGGACAACGGTGTCACGCGTAATTTCATGCCGCACCTCTGGATGTTCCTGCTCCAGTCGCTTACTCCTCCCGGGCATGAGGTTCTGCTGATCGACGGCAACGCCAAGCCCATGGACGAGGCTCAGATCGCGCAGTATGTCCGCGACGAGAAGATCGATCTAGTCGGCATCGGCGCCATGACCCGTATGATCGCCAAGGCCTACCGCATTGCCGATGCCATTCGCGCCACTGGTGTGAAGGTTGTCATGGGAGGGCCGCATGTTACGGAATTGGCCGACGAAGCTCTGGGCCGCGATGGCGGGCCGCGCCACGCCGACGCCGTGGCTCTGGGCGAGGCCGATGACACGTGGCCGCAGATTGTGAATGACGCTGAGCGCGGCCAGCTCAAAGAGATCTATTCACCGGTCGACGAAACCGGCAAAGAGCGCAAGCCGTCGCTGAAACAGTATCCCGTGATTCCGTGGGACTCGATCGACTTGGCACAGTTCAACTTGGTCCCCAAAGCCGCGTTCCCGCTGCTGAAGAAAGTTGGAGAAGGCTGGGGAACGTTTCGCATTATCCCCGTCGAGTCTGGCCGAGGCTGTCCTTATGGCTGCGAATTCTGCACCGTCACTGGATTTTTCGGGGACTCGATCCGCTTCCGCACCAACGAAAGCGTGGTCAACGAGTTGCTGCTGCTGAAAGCACGCGCCCGCAAAGAAAAAGGCCAGATGGCGGTCTTCTTCATCGACGACAACTTTGCCATCAACGTGAAGCGCACCAAGTCGCTGCTGCGCGACATCATCGCCGCCGGTGCGCAGGTGCACTGGGTGGCGCAGATCAGCGCCAACCTTTTGCGCGATGAGGAACTCATCGACTTGATCGCGGCCTCCGGCGGCAAGTGGGTCTTCATCGGCATGGAGTCGATCGACCCCACCAATTTGAAAGATGTGAACAAAGGATTCAACAAGCCCGGCGAGTACGCCGAGGTTCTTGAGCGGCTGGCCAAACGCAACGTCTATGCCATCACATCATTTATTTTCGGCATGGATAACGACACCACCGGCGTGGCCGAACGCACGCTCTCGCAAGTCCGCACGTGGCCGCCGGGTCTTCCCATCTTCGGCCTGCTCACGCCGTTGCCGGCAACGCCGCTTTATAAGCGACTCGAGGTCGCAGGACGTCTCACTCGTCCGAAACATTGGAAGGAGTTCATCCCCTTCGCCATGGCACACACGCCCCTCAAGATGACCATCGAGGAGGCGCACGCCGAAGTGAAATACGGCTGGGCTCATGCCTACAGCCCGGAAGCTCTGGCCCATGCGGTCGATTCGCTCGATGACCAGCCCCTGGGCTACCGCATCAACATTTTCATCGCGCGCATATGCTTCCGCGGAATTTACTTCCCTATGATGGGAAAGTTTGCCTGGGTGAAGGTCGTCTTCGAGAACCGCCACACCATTTTCAAGCTGGTGAAGGAAGGTTTCTTCGGGCGCAAAGCGCGGCCGCGGAACCCAGATAGCGAAGTTGTGTATGGCGAGGCCACAGCGCCGGAGTCGCAAGCCAGCGCGTAGGTCAGCGGATAGGTCCCGCGGATAACGTCCCGCGCGATCAGCAGTTACTTTTCCACTATTTGTTTTGCCGCTTCGCGCCCGGAGCGGACGCAATCGGGCACGCCGATCCCGCGGTAGGCGTTGCCCGCCAGCGCGACGCCCGGCAACTGCTGGCGCAGGCGCTCCATGCGGTCGAGGCGCTCCAGATGACCGACGCCGTATTGCGCCATCGCCGACTTCCATTTGTAAACGCGGGCGAAAAGCGGCTCGGCGCGCAGGCCGGTTATCTGTGGACCCAGAATTTGCTGTAGCTCGTTGCGCACGATTCCAATGATCTGGTCGTCGCCCAGCGCCCACACGTCTTCCGCATTCTTTCCCGCAAAAAAACAACGCAGCAGCGCCCGGTCGTCGGGAGCGCGATGGGGAAATTTGTTATGAACGAAAGTTGCCGCCAGCAGCCGCTTGCCTTCACTGCGGGGTACGAGAAATCCAAAGCCCGGTGGTAGCGACTGCCGCACATCGCGATCGTAGCCCAGCCCCACCGTGATGGACGAACTGTACTGAATCGCCGCCAGCTCCCCGGCAAGCTCGGGACTGGCCATGCGAAGCACCTGCGCTGCCGCGGATGCGGGCAGTGCCACGATGACCGCGTCAAACTGGTCGGATTTCAGCCCAGCGGAAACCACCCAACTGTCCGCTTCGCGCTGAATCGCCAGCACGGGAGCATTGGTCAGCAGAGATGACGGCGTCAGACGCGCGACCACGGTCTCGGCCAGATGCTGCATGCCATTCTTGAGCGAAGTGAACAGCGGCGGAGCGGCCTTGCGCGGACCAGCCGACACTTTCCTGCGGGCGGCCAGCATGGCGCGGCCGAGACTGCCGTGCGTACGCTCCATCTCGGCAAAGCGCGGCAGCACTGCCCGCACGCTGAGATTAGCCGCTTCGCCGCCATAGACGCCAGAGAGCAGCGGGTCAGCCAGACGGTCGACCATCTCCGCGCCGTAATGGCGCGTCACAAAATCCGCGACCGACTCGTCGTGGTTATTTTCGTCGCCCGCGACCGCGCGCGGCGGATGAAACAATTCCTGCGTCATGCGCAGTTTGGTCTTCCACGAAAAAAGTGGCGACAGACCGGTGGGCAGAATTTTTGTAGGCACCATGAACATCAGCCCGTCGGGCATTTCAACAAGACGGCCGTGCGTCAGAATGTAGGTCTTACGGTCGGCATCGTTCGAGCCGATCAGTTGATCGCCCAAGCCGAGGGCACGACAGAGATCGCTGGCCCAGGGTTTCTCAGTGATGAAAGAATCCGGGCCCGCTTCGACGATGCATCCGTCGATGGTCTCGGTGCGGAGCACGCCACCCAGGCGCGGGGACGATTCATAGAGCATGTAATCAATATCAGCGCCGGATCTGCGGCGCTCTTCCAGTTCGAACGCAGCGGCCAGCCCGGAAATGCCTCCGCCGATGATGGCAATGCGAGTCATGAACTGCAGCGTCCGGCGTCCGGCTTTCGGCCTCCCGACGTTGAGCTTCCGGAAGCCGGATGGCGGGAGCCGGACGCCGCAGAATATTCCTGCACGAAGCGAGCCAGGTTCTTCACGTTGTCCACCGGAGTTTCGGGCAGAATCCCATGGCCAAGATTGAAGATGTGGCCGGCGCGTCCGTCGGCGCGGCGGAGGATATCTTCCGCGCGCGACTTCAATTCCTTCCAGTCGGCAAACAGCAACACGGGATCGAGATTTCCCTGTACCGCGCACTGGTGGTCAAGCCGCGCCCAGCCGTCGTCCAGCGGGATGCGCCAGTCGAGTCCAATCACATCCGCTCCTGTCTCTCTCATAGCGGGCAAAAGCGTTGCGCTGTCGGTGCCAAAATAAATGATCGGTACTCCGGTTTTGTGCAACTCCTTCACCATGCGGGTGACGTGCGCCAGCACGTAGCGGTAATAGTCTTCCACGCTCAGGCATCCCACCCAACTGTCGAAAATCTGGATCACGTCGGCGCCGGCGCGCACCTGCTCGGCAGAGTAGGCCGTGGTGACGGCGACCAGCTTGCTCATCAGCGCGTCCCAGTCGGCGGGAGAGTTGTACATCATTTTCTTGGCGTGAATGTAGTTGCGCGAGCCTCCGCCTTCAATCATGTAGCTCGCGAGTGTGAAGGGAGCTCCACAGAATCCGATTACGGGCAGCCGCTCGCCGAAATGTTTCGCGACCAGGCTCACGGCTTCCGAAACATAGCCGAGCTCGGCGGCGCGGTCGGTGCGCAGGTTGGCGATGTCTTCCTTGCTGCGTACCGGCTTCTCAATGACGGGGCCCTCCCCAGCGGAAAAATGAAAGGGCAGTCCCATCACTTCCAGCGGCAGCAGCAGGTCGGCGAAAATAATGGCCGCGTCGACTCCGAGAAATTCAGCCGCCGTAATGGTCACCTCGGCAGCCAGCGCGGGCTTTTTGCAGATTTCGAGCAGCGAGTGCTGTTTACGCACCGCGCGGTATTCCGGCATGTAGCGGCCAGCCTGGCGCATAAACCAGACGGGCGTGCGGTCGACCGGTTGAGATTTGCAGGCGCGAACGAAGTTGGAATTAGGGGCAGACATGAATTCCTGACTGTAGCATTTTTTCGAGCGGATTGCAGTGATCGCGGAAGATCCGGAGCTTAACCATAGAGGGTACAGAGTACGCTGAGGAAAAACCTGAGCTTGTAGAATCGGTGCATGGGGTACAGGATTGTCTTTGTGTTAGGAGTCGTCGCGGCGTGTTTTTGCGGCGCTACTCTGCAGAAAACCGGAGCACCCGCGGTGCCCACCTTCTATAAAGATGTTCTGCCGATTCTGCAAGATCACTGCCAGAGCTGCCATCGCCCGGGCGAAGTCGCGCCCATGCCGCTCGTCACCTACGAGCAAACGCGGCCGTGGGCAGCCGCGATGGCTCATGCAGCCGAGATGAAAATGATGCCGCCCTGGTTTGCCGATCCGCGGTATGGACACTTTGCCAACGACGTCTCGTTGACCCCGCAGCAGATCGCCACGATGTCAGCCTGGGCCGAAGCCGGCGCGCCTGCCGGCGATGCGCACGACGCGCCACCACCGCGCAAATGGGCCGAGGACTGGAACATTCCACAGCCCGACCTCGTCGTGAAAATGCCCAAGGCCGTGCCGATTCCAGCGCAGGGCGAAGTTGAATATACGTACGAGATTGTGCCCACACATTTTGCCCAAGACCGGTGGGTGCAGATGTCGGAATTCCGCCCCGGCAGTCCCGCACATGTGCACCACGCCGTCGTCTATATTCGTCCGCCGGATTCGCAGTGGCTGCGGCGTGCCCCAGTCGGCGAGCCCTTCACAGCCTCGAGCTTAAATGATCCGCTCGAACGCGAAGCGCACGAAACCACCAGCGATCTGCTGCTGGTTTACGCTCCCGGCAGTTCACCCGACGAGTGGCCGGAAGGGATGGCGAAGTTTGTGCCGGCGGGCTCGGATCTCGTTTTCCAGATACACTACACGACCAACGGCACGGCTGATCAGGACCAGACCAGCATCGGCCTCGTGTTCGCGAAGACTCCGCCCAGGCAGAGAGTCATCACACTGCAGCTGAATAATCATGCTCTGATCATTCCGCCGGGTGCGGATGATTTTCGCGTGGAAGTGCAGGGCACGCTGCCCAACGATGCCACGCTGCTCAGCCTTTTTCCTCACATGCACCTGCGCGGCAAGCGTTTTGAATATGACATTGTCCACGACGACGGCAGTGTGGAAGTCCTGTTGCGCGTGAACTATCACTTTCACTGGCAGTTGAGTTACCGCCTAGCCGCGCCACACCCGTTAAAGGCTGGAACGCGTTTGCGGGCGATCGCCTGGTACGACAATTCGAAAAACAATCCCCACAATCCCGATCCCGAAAAAACGGTGACGTGGGGCGATCAAACTACCGACGAGATGATGGTCGGATTCTTTGACGTCGCCGTAGCGGCGGACATGGATAAGTGGAAATTCTTTGTGCGGCAAGCGGAAACGAAGCAACAGTAGGGAACACTGAGTGCGCGCGGCCTATCATAGGTCGTCGCTTAACCAATGTTTGAATCGATCAACACGCCGTCCCGTCCGAACTGGCTGCTGCGCATGATCGCTGCGGTGGTAATCCTCGCGCTCGGGGCCAGTGCGGTCTCGTTGTGGCGAATGACGCAGATGCCGCTCCGGTCCTACAAGGGCACCCTGCCGCCATTGTCCGACCAGCAGCAGGAGCTCGCTCGGTGGCTTGCAGAGCACGACGCCCACCTCTCGGTAACAATCGGAGAAAGAAACATTCACCGCCTTGGATCGTTAAACGCGACCAGAGAATATTTGCACAATAATCTTGTTCAAGCGGGTTATGCCGTCTCGGAGAAGCCTTACGCGGTGGAGGGTCATGTCGCGAGCAATCTCGAGGCCGAGCTGGTCGGAAGCGACACGGCTGCGGGAGTTGTTATTGTCGGCGCTCACTATGACAGTGTGGCCGGAACTGTTGGAGCCGACGACAATGCCTCCGGTGTGGCGGCTCTCTTGGAGCTAGCCCGGATGCTGCGAGGAAGCAAACTACGCCGGACCGTCCGTTTCGTGCTGTTTGACAACGAGGAGCCGCCGTATTTCCAGACGGAGCAAATGGGCAGTTTCGTCTATGCCCGGCGGCTGCGCCGAGACGGGGTTCCGGTATCGGCGATGATATCGCTGGAGATGCTTGGCTTCTACTCTGACGCGCCCGCCAGCCAGAAATATCCGGCTGTGCTCAGCCTCTTCTACCCAAGCCGCGGTGATTTCATCGGATTCGTCGGCAACAGCGAATCGCGTGACCTGGTGCGACGAGCCACTCGCCGGTTCCGCGAGTCCGCCATGTTTCCATCGGAAGGCGTTGCCGCACCCGCGAGCTGGCCCGGTATTGGATGGTCGGATCAATGGTCGTTCTGGCAACAGGGATTTCCGGCGATCATGATCACAGACACGGCGATATTTCGATATCCCTACTACCACACGGCTCGCGATACCCAGGAGAAAATCAACTTCGACAAGATGGCGCGAGTCGTGGAGGGTATTCGAAACGTGGTTGTATCGCTGGCTGACGAGCGCTGAGGGTTGTTAGACTCTTACGATTCCAACTGAGGGCAAACATTGATGAACGCAAAGCAAGCAGTCTTCCCGGCCACGCTCGCATTGCTGGCGGTTTTTGGATTCGTGATCACAGCTGCGAAGGCGCAGTCGAACGGGACACCGCATGCCGCGGCTCCAGGCCAGATGTCCGGCAACCCAGCCGGCAAGAAGGCGGGGGAGTCGTTCAAGAACATTCAGGTGCTCAGAGGGATTCCGGCCGAGCAACTGGTTCCGACCATGCAGTTCATCACCGCGTCGCTGGGTGTGCAGTGTGACTTCTGCCACGTACAGGGCGCGTTTGAAAAGGACGACAAGAAGCCCAAGCAAACTGCACGCAAGATGATGGAGATGATGATCGCCATCAACGCCGATGATTTCGATGGTCACCGCATGGTGACGTGCAACACCTGCCACAACGGCAATCAGAAGCCGTCGGCCATTCCCGCGATCATGGCCGAGGAGCCGAAAGAAGCCATGGGCGGGCCGAAGCCGGCAGAAGGCCGTGAAAACGCCGGATCTTCCTCCGGGCCAAGCGCTGGACCAACCGCTGACCAACTGCTCGACAAATATGTGCAGGCGGCGGGCGGAGCCACAGCGATCGACAAGGTCACCACCCGCGTCATGAAAGGCACCATCGATTTTGGTGGCAAGTCGCTCCCCATTGATATCTACTCCAAAGATCCCGACAAGCGAATTTCGTTCACCCACATGCCTGAAGGCGACAGCGTTACGGCCTTCGACGGGCATGATGGATGGCTCGGCTCGCCGGGGCGTCCGGACGTGCGCTGGATGCACCGCAGCGAACTCGATGCCGCTTCGATTGATGCTGACCTTCACCTGGCTACGCATCTGAAGGCAATGTTCAGCGAGACGAAACGCGAGGGCACGGAGAAGATTGGCGATCACATGACCGACGTAGTGGTCGGCCAGCGCGAGGGCAAGCCTCCGATAAGGTTGTATTTCGACGAGCAATCCGGATTGCTCGTCCGTCTTGTGCGCTACGGCGACACCGCACTAGGTCTGCTTCCCACGCAGATCGACTACGCGGATTATCGCGACACCGGTGGCGTGAAGATCCCCTACCGCTGGACGCTGGCCCGGCCGAATGGACGATTTACGATCCAGGTGAGCGACGTCCAGCAAAATGTTCCGGTCGATGACGCCAAGTTCGCTAAGCCCGCACCACCGGCTGAGCCGGCAAAAGGACCAGCGAAATAATGTTCGAAGTTTAGCGGCAATTCAACTCGCTTCCGACGGTCGTGTCCGGCCCGCATCCACGGGAACCACCGTGAATCCGCATGTTTTCTCGCCGCAATAACAAAACCTGATAGCCACGATAAATAGTTTCGATTTCCGTGAGGCCGCCTTGGGCGATAGAGTGAGGCGGTCTTGGATTGGGAAATCACTTGCCTTTCAGGGAGCAGAAAGTAAAAGACAGACCTTCGCGCCGGCAGAACAGCGCTATGATGATGACGAGCTAAGTCTGCCGAAAAACTGGCCGCAGTTTTGCCGGCCGTTCTGACCGCAGACGCGACGTACAACGCAAGACAGGATTGGACGACATGATGACCAAGATTGAAGCAGTCATTCAGAATTCCAAGCTGGAAGCGGTAAAAACCGCGCTGCATGAAATCGGCGTCGAAGGCATGACCGTGATCGAGGTCCGTGGCCACGGTCGTCAGAAGGGGCACACCGAGGTCTACCGCGGGCGCGAATACAGCGTCGATCTGATTCCCAAGACCAAGATCGAGATGGTGCTGCCCGACGCCCTGGTGGAAAAGGCGGAGCAGGCCATCCTGACCGCGGCCCGCACCGGCAAGATCGGCGACGGCAAGATTTTCCGCTCCCGCGTGGATGAGGCGATTCGCATTCGCAACGACGAGCGCGGCGAGGGAGCTCTCTAGGCGCATTGGCGCCGCGCGGCTTTCCCCTTTGCGCGGCGACAGTTGTTTCGGGGACGCAAGGCAGGCATCTGATAGGCAGTTCCAGCGGCCTTCCCCTCAGTGGCCGATGTCACGGGGGAGAGTTATTTTCATGATGGCGGCGTCCTCTTGATTAGCCAAATAAAGATCAGCGAACTGCGCGGCTTCCTCAGCGAAGAATCAGCGCGTATTCAGCGGGAGTTCGAAGCCTCCGGCGACGGCCGCGCCGCCGTGGCACATCGCACCCGGCTGGTGGAAGAAATTCTCGCGCGCTTGTGGAGCGAGATTGTTTCCCCTGACGCTGCCAAGCCTTCCAACTTCGCGCTCGTCGCCACCGGAGGATTCGGCCGCGGCTGGCTGTTTCCTTTTTCCGATATTGACCTGCTTTTTCTTTTCGGCGACCGGGATGCCGAGAAAACTTTCAAAGATCCCGTTCGCCGCTTTTCCCAGGAATTGTGGGACCTGCGCCTGAAGCTGAGTCCCGCCTCGCGCACCCTGAGCGAGTGCGATCGCTACGACCCCAACAATACTGAGTTCACGATTTCTCTTCTCGACTGCCGCTATCTCGCGGGTGACCGTGATCTGTTCCGCCGGCTGCACGACAAAATTATTCCGAAGCTGGTGATGCGCGAATCCAGGGCTCTGCTGCAGGGCCTGGCGGAGGTCACGCGCGAGCGCCATGCGAAGTATGGCATGACACTCTATCACCTTGAGCCGAATTTGAAAGAGGCCCCCGGCGGATTGCGCGACTGCAACGTCGCAGCGTGGCTCGCTCTGATTTCCGCCATGGACAAGCTGCACGACTGGCCGGATGCCAGCTCGCTGCGCGCTCCGGTGCGCAAGCAACTTGAATCGGCGCTCGATTTTCTGATGTCGGCACGGTGCTTTCTGCACTTCCGCCACGGCCGCGATGACAACACGCTGAGCTGGGAAGCGCAGGATGAAGCGGCGGCGCGCGAGATCGGAGCCATGATTCAGGGAACCATGATTCCAGGAAATACGATTCCAGGAAATATCAGTCCCGGAACTGCGGCCGGAGCGGAAGACTCACCGGAACTCACGCCCGCCGACTGGATGCGAATCTATTTCGGACATGCGCGCGCCGTGCAGCGCACCGTCACGCAATTGCTGGAAGAGATTCCAGAGGCATGGTCGGCGCTGTATCGCCAGGTGCAAAGCTGGCGCTCGCGCCTTACCACCGCGGATTTTTCCGTCGTCGACGGTCTCATCTTTCTGCAACAGCCCTCGGCGCTGCAGGATCCTGAAGTGCTGCTGCGTTTGTTCCATTTCATGGCGCACCACGGCCTGAAGTTGAGCGCGACCACCGAATACCGCATCGAGCAGGCGCTTCCGGCGCTGGCGTCCATGCCTCCCCGGGGCGCGGAGCTCTGGCTCTACCTGCAGGAGACTCTGTTGCAGCCGCATGCTGCCGAAGCCTTGCGTGCCATGCACTCGCTGCGGCTGTTGACCCTGCTGCTGCCGGAGCTGAAGCTCATCGATTCGCTAGTGGTGCGCGATTTCTATCATCGTTTCACGGTCGACGAGCATTCCTTTCTCGCCATCGAGAGCCTGCACCGGCTCAAGCAGTCGCAGTCGGAGTGGGACAAGCGCTACGCGGAACTGCTCGGCGAACTGGAAGATCCGGAGTTGCTGTACCTCGCACTCTTGCTGCACGATACGGGGAAGGGTGTTCCCGGCGGCAACCATGTCGAGGCCAGCCTCGACATTGCGAATCGCGCGATGGACCGGCTCGACATGGATCCGAACGAGCGCGCGGAGGTGCTGTTTCTAATCGGCAGTCACCTCGAGCTGTCATCGGCGCTGCGGCGCGACATTTTCAATCCTGAGACCGTGGCCGCGTTCGCGGAAAAGATGGGCACGCCCGAGCGGCTGAAGATGCTCACGCTCATGACTTATGCTGACATCAAGGCGGTCAATCCTGAGGCGCTGACTCCGTGGAAAGCGGAAAATGTCTGGCAGCTTTACATCGCGGCCGAGAATTACTTGAACCGCAGCGCCGACCAGCGCGTCCACGCCGATGTGAACGATGAAAAGCTTTCGCGCCTGCGCTCGCTGGCTCCAGTGACCAGCAGCAAGTTCAAGGAATTTCTCGAAGGCTTTCCCCAACGATACTTGCTGGTGCATCCTGCCGAAGAAGTCATGCGCCACATGGCGATGGCCGACGAACTGGGCTCCGATCCGGTGCAGGTGGAACTCAAGCGCGGCCGCCACTGGTATGAGCTGACGCTGGTGACGCGTGATCGTCCGTTTCTTTTTTCAAAACTTGCGGGAGTGCTGGCCGCCTGGGGCATGAACATCGTCAAGGCTAACGCATTCTCCAACGAGGCGGGCACCGTGGTCGATACCCTCTACTTTACCGACCGTTTCCGTACCCTGGAGCTGAATCTTTCCGAGTGGGACCGCTTCAAGCGCAGTGTCGCCGATGTGCTGCTCGGCGAAGCCGATCTGGACAAGATGCTGCGCGACCGGCAGCGCGCCGAAAAAGGCGTGATCGCGAAAGTCAAAGTCGAAACGAAAATTGACTTCGACGATTCATCCTCTTCGGCCAGCACGCTGTTGCAGGTCATCACGCAGGATCGTCCGCGCCTGCTGCATCGCATCGCATCGTGCTTGTCGGATCAGGAGTGCAACATCGAGATCGCCCTGATCGACACTGAAGGCCAGATGGCGATCGACACTTTCTATCTCACTTCGGCCGGGAAAAAGCTGAAGACCGAACATCTCCGCCATGTGGAAAAGGCGCTGGTGGAAGAGTTGCGGGGCGAGTAACTCTCGTTCATTCCCGCACGCCGTTACACGTCTTTACAGGCAGCCGCGTCTGCTCATGGTAGGCTTCTCTCTAGTCAGAGGAGTTTCGCATGATCCCGATCCGCGGTTTCCTGCTCGGGCTGGTGTTACTCTCCGTCGTCTCCGCTTATTCTCAAACTGCCAATTCTGATTCCGACCAGACGACCTTCCACGCCAGCGTCCGCCGAGTTCTGGTCGACGTCGTCGTCACGAACGGGCAGGATCAGCCCGTCACGGGGCTACCCAAAGAAGACTTTCAGGTGTTCGAAGACGGCAAGCCTCAGCCGCTGGCTTCCTTCGACGAGCATGCCGGGCTGCCTGATATGCCGGCTATCCGGGCCAGGCAGGCGCCCAACGTATTTTCAAACCAGCCGCTGGTCAAGACCGGGGATGCCGCCAACGTGCTGCTGCTCGATTCGCTGAATACTCCCTTGGCCGACCAGAGCTACGTGCGCTCGGAAATGTTGAAGTACATCAAGGAAATCCAGCCGGGCACGCGCCTGGCAATTTTCACTCTGGGCGCACAGTTGCGCTTCGTGCAAGGTTTCACCACCGACGCCTCAGTGCTGGCCGCGGCATTGAACGGGAAGAAAACGGCGGGCAATCAGGAGATGTCTCCGCTGCTGCAAACCCCCGCCGAACAGGACGCCAGTCAACTCATGGTGCAACAGATCCAGTCGGTGCCGGGAGCGGCCGCGTCCGCCGCGGCGCTGCAGTCCTTTCTGCGTCAGAATGTTTCGTTCCAGAACGACGTGCGCGGCCGAACCACTCTGGAAGCGTTCCAGCAGCTGGCTCGCTACTTGGAAGGCATTCCCGGCCGCAAGAATGTGATCTGGTTTTCCAGTTCCTTCCCGATTTCGCTCTTTGGCGCAGTGACGCTAGAAGAGGTCAAGAAGACGGCCAATCTTCTGACTGCGGCTGAGGTTGCCGTCTATCCCCTCGACGCGGGAGGCCTGGGCGTCGACCCGCACTACGACTTCAGTAATCAGCAGTCCCCGCGGCTCACCCCCGGCCAAACTGTCGAGCAGGTTCACACCCAATATCAGACGAGCGATCTTCGCAACGGGGCGAGGGCCCGCAACCAGGCTCATGGATATATGGATGAACTCGCTCACGATACTGGCGGCGAGTCTCTTTATAACCTCAACGGTTTAAACGAATCGCTGGCGCGCGTGATCAAAGAGGGCACCCACTATTACACGATCACCTACGCGCCCGCGAACACCGCCATGGACGGCCAGTTGCGTCACATCGAGGTCAAGGTGAGCGGAGGAAGCTATCACCTGGCCTATCGCCGCGCCTACTACGCAACTCAGGCTCTCTTGTCGTCGACGCCTCGGCCGGCGCCGAACGGTGATCCGCTAAGGTCGCTCATGGATCATGGCACGCCGGACTCCACCGAGATCCTGTACAACATGCACGTTGCGGCTACGAGCGCCCAGGCTTCTACTACTCAGCCCGCTTCCGACCGCGCCGGTGACAACCCCGACCTGAAAGGTCCAGTCACACGCTACACCGTGATCTTCAACGTCTCGGCCGATCGGCTTCGGCTCGATTCCACTCCCGACGGCGTCCATCACGGCAACCTGGAAGTCACGCTTCTCGGCTACGACCGCGACGGCAAGCCGCTCAACTGGATGGTCCGCATGATCGAGCTGAGTTTGCCGCCGGATCGCTACGCGGTCGCGCAGGCCAATGGAGTGACGTTCGCGCTGAGCATCGATGTGCCTGCGTCGGATATTTATCTGCGCTCCGGTATCTACGATCAGGCATCAGGCAAGGCCGGCACACTGGAGATTCCGCTGACCGCCGTGGTCGCCGAAGCAACCACGTCAAAGTAGAACCTGAATCTCACCGCCAATCTATTTCGCCGAGAACTTGAACACCGTCGTCGACTTGAACGTCTCCCCCGGCTTCAGAATCGTGCTGGGAAAATCCGGATGGTTCGGTGAATCCGGAAAGTGTTGCGTCTCCAGGCAGAATCCATAGCGCCGCTTGTAGACGTGCCCGTGTTTGCCAGTCACGCTGCCGTCAAGAAAATTTCCCGTATAGAACTGCACGCCCGGCTGCGTGGTCGCGACTTCCAACACGCGTCCGCTGGTGGGCTCGTACATGCGAGCGGCCAGCGTGAGGCCGTCGCCTTTCCGATTGATGACCCAGTTGTGGTCGTAGCCGTGGCCCAGCACGATCTGATCGTAATTGTCGTCAATGCGGGCGCCCACTCGGGTCGTCGTGGTGAAGTCGAGCGGTGTTCCCTTGACTGGCCGAAGTTCGCCCGTGGGAATCAGATTCTTGTCAACGGGCGTGAAGCGGTCGGCGTTGAGCATAAGTTCGTGATTCAGAATGTCCCCGTTGCCTTCGCCCGACAGGTTGAAATAACTGTGCTGGCTCAGGTTGATAGGCGTGGCCTTGTCGGTGGTCGCTTCGTAGTCAATGACCAGTTCGTTCTTGTCGGTCAGCGTGTAAGTCACCCTAACTTTCACGTTGCCCGGAAAACCTTCTTCGCCGTCTTTGCTGAGATATGCATAAGTGACGCCGGTCTTGCCCTTCAGAGCTTCGCCATCCCAGACAACTTTATTGAAAGTCTTATCCACGCCGCCGTGCAGCGTATTAGGCCCGTCGTTCTTGGGCAAAGTGTAGGTCTTGCCGTCGAGCGTAAAAGTTCCGTTGGCGATGCGGTTGGCATAGCGTCCTACAACCGCGCCGATGTACGGCGGATTCGGAATATAGCCTTCGAGCGTTTCGTGGCCGAGAACGACATCGGCAAACTGGCCTTTGCGGTCCGGCACACGGATCGAAAGAATAATTCCGCCATAATTCATCGTGTCGACTTCAACACCGTTCGCGTTGGTGAGCCTGTACAAGTTGACGGGCCTCCCGTCCCGTGTGCCAAAAGATTTCTGCTGCACTCCTGGCGTATGTTTCGTGGTGGATTGCCCCAAAGCGAGCGAGCTGATCGCAATGCTGAACAGGATGGAGACGGATAAGGTCGTGAGGCATCTTGGCATCATGCCGAAAAGTGTACTACGTGGACCGCATTCGTGGAGGATCAGGTTCGCGCCGTCGCCCGGTGGCAAGGTTCGTCACTTTGTGTACGGCCATTGTGCTTTCGTGAATAGCGCTCCGTCGATCCAGATGGTCTGCCCGCTGATGAACGACGCTCCCTTGCTGGCGAGGAATACGACCACCGGCGCGATGTCCGCCGCCGTGCCTACGCGCCCTAGAGGCGTCAGTTTCGACCACGTGCCCGCGTAATCCGGATCTTCCGCGCGGGTGCGTTCCGATTCGATCGATCCGGGCGCAATGCAGTTCACGCGGATTCCATAACGGCCCAGCTCCACTGCAGCCTCCTTCGTGAACATCTCAATTCCACCCTTGCTCGCGGTGTAGGCCACCAGAGACGGGAAGGCGAGTTTGTTACAGCCCGACCCCAGGTTCACGATCGAACCTCCGCCATGATCCTTCATGTAGCGCGCGGCTTGTTGCGTGCACAGAAAGCAGCCTTTCAGATTGGTGTCGACTACCAGGTCCCATTCGTCCTCGGTTACATCCAGCAGCGGCTTCCAGGTTTGCACTCCCGCATTGTTGACCAACAGATCGAGACTGCCGAAAGTGCTGATCACGCGATCGAACATCGCCGCAACTTGGCTGCGCGACCGGATGTCGGCTTCAACCGCCAAGACATCACTGGGAAGCCCGGCAGCCGCGCGAATCTCGCCCACGGTTGCATCCACCTGAGACGCCGGATCGTTGTAGTAGTTCACCGCGACCCGATATCCATTCCGCGCCAACTCAAGAGCAATTTCCTTCCCGATTCCGCGGCTCGCTCCCGTCACCAGAGCTGTCTGACCCTGCTGCATGTTCACCTCAATAATCTGCACAAACTCTTAGCGAAAGAGATGATAACGAACCCGATCATAACGAGCCAGATCCTAACGACGAGGGCCGCGAAAAGACAATGCCTGAGAATTGTGGAAGCGGCGCGATCTCAAAGACCGTCCTAGTCGCGCGCGGCAGCAATCGACGGTTTTGGTTTCGATTCAACTTGCGATCGGCAGGACTCGCACAGCGTACTTTCCCGCAGGTCAATCCACTCTACGGAATGTGATGAAGCCATCACGCAGCGGTAGTCCTGGCAGTGGCGCAGATCCAAAGTGTGGCCCAACTCGTGAACCGACTCTTTGAGCAGGCGCTGCCGCAGCAGGTCATCGTCGCGGTCGAGGCCGTAGAATCCCTGGTGCAGGCGGTGCGTGGAAACCACAGCGCACGGCCCGCCCAGCTGAGCTTCGCCGAAGACGTACTTCAGAATCGGAATGTACAAGTCGACGTCGGCCACGGCGAGCAGTCGCCAGTCCTGCGGCCGAACCAGAGCCTGCATGCGCTGCAGAATCTCAGAAGAATGATATTGCTGGCGCTCGGCGTGATACGCCGGATTAGGGTCGAGCTCGAAGGGCAGAATCTCGCACGCGACTGGCAGGCTCCGGGGAATCGCAGTGCGCAAATCCCGCAGGAGCGCCGCATCCACCTTGCCGACCGGAAGCAGATGAACGAGATTCATTGCGATTCATTGTTGGTTGCGAGTCATGTTCGTCGAGTCATGTCATCGAATCATGTTCAATTCGATCTATCGGGCTTCCACCGCGGTGCGGCTCCAGCCATAGCGCTTGAGCTTGTGGTGCAGCGTCACCCGATCGATGTCGAGAACCTCGGCCGCTCGACTCTGGTTGCCCCCGCATTCGTCAAGAACGTGCAGAATGTGCGCCCGCTCAATTTCGTCCAGACTCTTGCCCGCCGCGGCAGTAGCAGGCTGCGACTTGAAGATGAAATCCTGTTCGCGCAACTCAGGTTCCTGCGCTACCACCATGGCCCGCTCGACGGCGTTTTCCAGTTCACGCACGTTACCCATCCACGGCTGCTGCTGCAGTTGGTCCATCGCGACTGGGGAAATGCGCGATACATGCTTGTTCATGGCCAGCGCAAACTTGCGCACGAAATGCTCGACCAACGGAGGGATGTCTTCCCGGCGCTCGCGCAGTGCTGGCAGTTCAATGCGGAACACATTCAGTCGGTAAAACAGATCAGGCCGGAATGTGCCTTCTTCAATCATGCTTTCAAGATTCTTGTTGGTCGCGGCCACGCAGCGGAAATCGACCTTGATGATCTGGTTCCCTCCTACCCGTGTGATCTCGCGCTCCTGCAATACGCGCAGCAGATCGGTCTGTGTCTTCAGGCTGATGTCGCCGATCTCGTCGAGAAACACCGTACCGCCTTCGGCAATTTCGAATTTTCCTTTCTTGCGGTATTGCGCTCCCGTGAATGCGCCTTTTTCGTGGCCAAACAGCTCGCTTTCCAGCAGCGTTTCTGTGAGCGCCCCGCAATGAATCGCGACCAGCGGATGAAATCGCCGCATGCTGGCCGCGTGAATGGCGCGCACCACAAGTTCCTTGCCGGTTCCGCTCTCGCCCGTGATCAAAACGTTGGCATCCGTAGGTCCGACAGTTTCGACGGCTTCGAATACCTTGCGCATGGCTGTGCTCTGCCCCACCAGTTCGCCCGGCCGTGTAATTTCAGCGACGGTCTCGCGCAATCTGACGTTTTCCTTTTCCGCGCGATGGTGTGCCAGCGCTTTCTTCACCAGATGCGCAATCTCATCGGGATCGAGCGGCTTGCTCACATAGTCGTATGCGCCGTTCTTCAGCGCCGCGACCGCGGTTTCCACCGAGGCATAGCCGGTCATCATGATCACAATCAGTTCCGGGTCCATCTCGTGCAGCCGGCGCTGCAGTTCTATGCCGTCCGTTCCGCGCATCTTGATGTCGAGCAGCGCGAGGTCCCACTTGTTCTCAGCCATGCGGGTGAGCGCGTCGCTTGCGCTCTCCGCCGTGCCGACCTCGTAACCTTCCTCGCGAAACCATTTTCCCAGCGAATCGCGCACGCTGAGTTCGTCGTCGACGATCAGTAGCTTACCTTGTGTTTCCACGATCGATCACCTCCCGCTAGTCGTAGCGGCAATTTCGTTCGTCGGGGACGAAGCAACTTTGCCCGCATCCGCACCTTTGTCCGCGTCTTTATCCGCATCCCAGGGCAGCGTCACGGTAAACGTGGTTCCACGCCCCACCTCGGATTGCACTTCGATGTTTCCGTTGTGGCGTTCCAGAATGCTGTGGCTGATCGCGAGGCCCAGTCCAACCCCGCGTCCTGATTCTTTGGTCGTGAGAAACGGCTCGAAGATGCGCGGCAGGATATCCGCTGGAATGCCGGACCCATCGTCGCGCACTACGACGCGCACCTGGTCGGGCTCCCGCCCGAAACTGGAGGTGACCCACAGGTTTCCGCCTTGCGGCAGCGCGTCGAGAGCATTCATGACCAGCGCCAGCAGCACCTGCTCAATCTGTGCCGCATCGCACAGCACCGGAGGCAGATCAGGATCGAGTTGCGGCTGCACCTGAATTCCCGCGAGATCCAGCTGGTGTTGCACCAGGCGCAGCGAGCGGTCGACCACCTGATTTAAGTTGGTCGGCTGCAGGTTCATGGGTGTAGTGCGCGAAAACGTCAGCAGATTCTTCACGAGATCGCCGCAGCGCCGGCTCTCGCTGGCAATCAGGTCAAGCGAGTCGCAAATCTCATGGCGGCGCGAACGCCCGGCTTCGTCCGGAGGCAAGGCTTCGCGATCCATCCATTTGTGCAGCAGCTTGGCGTACGTCAGGATTCCCGACAGCGGATTGTTGATCTCATGTGCCAGCACCGCCGCCATCTTCCCGATGGAAGCCATCTTCTCCGTGTGCAGCGCGTGTTCGTGCGCTCGCTTCAGTTCCCGTGTCTTCTGCTCAACCCGCTGTTCGAGCGTGTGAGTCCAGGAAAGATTCTCGTTGTGCTCTGACTGCAACTGGCGGCTCATGCCATTGAAGGACTTGGCGAGCTCGCCGATTTCGTCCTGGGAATGCACATCGATCTGAAATCCAAGGTCGCCGGCAGCCAGGCGTTCGGTGCCTCCTGTGAGCGCCTTCACCGGCCGGCCCACGACTTGCCATGTGAAGAACCAGCTCAGCAGCGCGATCAAAAGCAGAGCGCAGCCGGTGTACGCCAGCATGCGGCGGCTGCTCTCCGCGACCTGCACGTCGGCCGTGGCGAGAGACAGATTCGTATCGAGTACGCCCAGAATCTGCTGCTCCGCTGGGTGCGCATGGCAGGCGGCATTCGAGCACGCCGCCTGATTCTCAATGGGTGTGATAATGCCGAGCACGCGCGCGCCCGCAGCATTGCGGTAAATGCGAAAGCGGTCCGGCCGGTTCAGGCGCGCCAGCGGCTGCGACTGCGCGTGACACGCATAACAGGCTTCGGCGGTCTTATCGACCACATGATTTTGTTCGGTCGCATCGGTCGTGTAGGTAATCCGCCCTTCCTTATCGAAGATGCGGATCTTTTCCATTCCCGGTTCGCTCGCCATCATCTTGATCGCGTGGTGCAGCCCCTGCTGATCGTTGCGCAGCATGTAGTCGGTTGTGCTGCGCTTGATGATGTCGCTGACCCGCTCCGCGCTGAGCAAGGTGTTTTGCTCGAGGTGCTGGCGGTGCAGGCGCACGTTCAGATAGCCCAGCAGCGCGAAGATGACGACCATGGCGCCAAGCAACAGTATGTTCAGCTTGGCGCTGAGATTCAGACTCAGCCGCAACCAGCGACCGCGAGTTGGCTCAGTCTCCTGCATGCTCCATCACCGGCGAACCCTCGACCGGGGAGACTTCTATCCCGACCGCGTCGACTTCCGCCACCGGGTCGTGAACCAGTTCTTCCTTGGGGAAGATGGGCAAGTACTTCACCGCCATCCCGAACAGCGCGAAGCCGACGGCGATAATCGATCCCGTAACTGCCAGCTCCGTCCATTTGGGAAAGTAGCGGACTCCGGTCGAACCTTCGAAGCCCGTAATGCTCACATTCATGCGGTTCGTGATGAACCCGAGCACCACTAACACAGCCGCAAAGTAGAGCCCGTTGGCGCTCGATCGCACTTTGGGTTGCACCAGCAGCGCCAGCGGAAAAATGATAGCCAGCGAAATCTCCAGCCAGAACAAATACATCTCGTATCCCGGATGCAGCGCCAGTCTCAGCGCGCCGCGATTCGCCAGATCCTCGAAGCGCAGGATCGCATAGACCCCGAGCACCACCACCAGCACGCGTCCCAGTTCCTGCAGAACGGGAAGCTCCAGTTGCAGTCCGAAATGTTTCGAGCTCATCGACGATTCGAAGATGGTCATCGCCAGCCCCACCGCAATCGCCGATAGAAAGAAGAACACTGGCAGCAACGGCGTGTACCACAATGGATACAGTTTCTCGGGAACGATCAAATACAGCGTGCCCAGCGACGATTGATGCAGGGTGGAAAGGATCACCCCGAAAATCACCAGCGGGATCAGAATCGCGCGCACCACTTTCAGCGGCTTTTGCAGGTTGAAGCGCTCCAGCACGATGGGCGAAAACTCCAGCGCCAGCACCGTGGTGTAGAGCATCACACAGTACGCCACCTCGAACATCACGGAATGCGGATTCCGCATGATCAGCGGATGCCATATGTTGTAGGGCTTGCCCAGGTCAAACATGAGGGCCGCACAAACCAGAATGTAGCCGAGAAACGCGGTCAGAATCGTCGGCCGGATGATCGAGTGCATGCGCTTGATATTCAGAATGTGAACCGCCGCGGTCAGAGTGAATCCGCCGGCCGCCAGCATCACGCCGCACAGCACGTCAAAGCTGATCCAGATGCCCCAGGGAAACTGATCGCTCAAGTGCGTCGACGCTCCCAGGCCCTGCGTGAAGCGGACGAACGTCGCGTATGCGCCCGCAGCCATCAGGAAAAGGAAAACCAGCTTCCAGAAAGTGAACTTGAATTTAGCGCGCGCCATTATGGCTTCCTCCCATTCTTGCTGGCGATCTTTGCGTCGATCGGTTCGCCCGCCGGCTTCGCGACGGTCGCTCCTCGGCCTTCCGCCAGCGCCACTTCTTCCCGCCGGTGCGTGATCCACCAAACTCCGCCCAGCACCATTCCTCCCAGAGGAACGAAGTCAGGGATGTGCGACAGCACCCGGTAGGTGAGCATGGGCATCGGATCTTTGGAGAGTCCGCTGCGATAGCCAAAGGTCTCGAACGGAACCGCGGAGAGCAGCAGCACCGAGGTTCCGCCGACTTCCTCCAGCCCGTAAATGTGGTCGACGTACTTGCCCGGATTGTCGTGGATGCGTTGCCGGGCCTCGGCGATCAAGTCCTCGCGCTCGCCGAACTTGGTTGCGCCCGTCGGACAGATCTCCGCGCACGCCGTCTGTTTGCCCGCGGCCACGCGGTCCGGACACATGGTGCACTTCTCCACCTTCGGCACCAGCTTGCTCCACTCATACTTCGGAACGCTGAATGGGCACGCCACCATGCAGTAGCGGCAGCCCATGCACTTTGACGCGTCGTAAGTCACGGGACCGAGCGCAGTCTTCTGCAGCGCCCCCACCGGGCACACCGATGCGCATGAAGGATCGTTGCAATTCATGCACAGCCGCCGCATAAACTTGTCGCCGCGCGTGAGCACGACCGTCAGTTTGTGGTCCGACTGGATCTGTTCATTGGCGATGGTGTCGTCGTAAGGCAGTTTGTTCTGCGCGGCGCAAGCCTGTTCACATTGCTTGCACCCGATGCAAACCGTGGAATCATATAAGAGTGCTTTGCTCATGAATTATTTCTCCGGACACGCCTGTCCGTACCGACAAGCTCGCCGGAAATCCTTTCGACCGACGCCTCACCTCAGTGAGGAAGACCTGAATGAGCAAGAGCAAAAGGAAGACAAGAGGAGCGATTACCGGCGTAACCGCGAACGGGAATCGGACCGCTTACAGAGCTGCTTACCTCATCAGATCGGAGGCTGTCGCGAAATTCAGCAGCTTCAGACAGCTAGTATTCTCAACAATGAAGAACTATTCAGCCGTGACGTTCATCACTTTCCAACGTGATGCTGATCAATAGGTTCCTGCAGCATGAATTCGATCAGCCGCGCGTTGTTTGTTGCAGCAGCCCCCTGCTGCGGATTGCATCAGTCTGTCGCCATCACTCAAGTAGTTGATATCGCTCCGTTTCGCGTGCGTCTCGGCGCGCATCGCGCGATCCGCGCGCAACTTCCTGTTGCGATGTTCAGCACGAATCATTGCTGAATTCTTGCGCAGGTCCCGCGCCTGCGCCGACGTGTTGAGCGCTATCCCATTCACAGCGCTACAGATGCGCGCGCATCAACGGCTCATTCCGCAGTTCGCGAGAGTTTGGCCCGGCGATTGCCTTTAGTAAAAGCGTGAGTGACCAGAAGTAAAAGGGAACTCCGGGCGAGGTGGGTTATGACAGTCATCATGGTACTGGCAACATTCGCAATCTTCTTACTCGTTGACTACGTGCGTGGACAAAAGCAGCTGGCCAAGCAGCCCGTTCTGCAAGCCGTGAATCGTGAAACAGCGCCGCGCGTCGTTCCATCGATGGTCGCCGGCTTCCAGGTTCCCGACAACCTGCGCTATCACGCCGGTCACACCTGGGCGTTGAGCGAGAGCCGCGAACTGGTGCGTGTCGGCATCGACGATTTCGCCTCGAAGCTGGTCGGCAAGATCGAGAAAATTGTGCTGCCGCAGCGTGGACGCTGGGTTCGCCAGGGACAGAAAATCTGGACCATCTTCCGCGACGGCAAATCCGTGGACATGGTTTCGCCCATCGAAGGCACCGTCACCGCCATCAACGAAGCGGTCATGAATGATCCTGAACTCGCTCGCAAAGATCCTTACGGAGAAGGCTGGCTGCTGACCGTGCAGGCTCCCGACTCCACCATCAACTTCCGCAACCTGCTGGGCGGCACGCTGGCTCGCCTGTGGACCGAATCTTCCGCCCTCAAATTGCAGAGTCGAATGCCGATGCTGGCGGGTGCGCTGGCTCAGGATGGCGGCGTTGCGGTCGACGACCTCACCGCTCACATGCCCGATGAAGACTGGGCCACTCTGACCAAAGAGTTCTTCCTGTCATAGAACGTAAGGCAACACGGTCGAGCCAGGCCTCGCCCGCCTCAAAAAAACTACAGCCGCCCGGAATCGATTCCGGGCGGCTTTCTTTTTACAAGGGAGGGACTAATCCGACAAAATTTCTTCTGCCTCTGTACGCGGGAAAGAACGATAGATCCACGTGCCCACCACCACGGCCGATGTCAACATAATCACGCGCAGGTACTGCGCTGGCGGTACCGCGGCGTCCCCGAAAATCGTGCGCAGCAGGCCAGACGTCGCGCTGCCCACGCACAGGACAAAATACACGCGCTCTCTCGCGCAGCGCGCAATACTCACCAGCCACGCCAGGATCGATGCCACAATCAGGTAAATCCCGATCAGAACGAAGTCACCCGTCGCGCCCGACCCCGGCAGCAGCACTCCCGCCTTGGGCGCCGCAAACCCGTGCATCGCAATCCCCAGAAACACGAAAGAGTGAATCAGCGCAATCAAGGCGCGTTTGCGATTTGTGAGTACCCCAAAATCGTTCATAACCCGTTGAGTCAGTTTCGCCTGCCAGCCCTGAATTAGGGTGTGACCCGGTTAACCGCAACTTGTGATTTCCATCACAGAACACGCCAAGTAGCGCCGGCATCCTGCCGGCTGTCGCGAGGGCGTCTCGCCCTCGCAAGGTGGCGCCGAGAACGCCGCCCACCACGGCCGCTGACGGCGCCGTCACCTCCGAACGCTCTGGCCTCATGCCGTTCGCGGTGATACTATCGCGGGCCATATGATTCCCCGACGCATCGCTTTCATCTCTCTGTCGGTTCTGAGTTCGCTTCTAACTTTCCCGGCGCAAGCAGCGGCCCAGTCTCAAACTCCATCGCCCCATCCCATCGTTCTCCGCGCCGCCCGCCTGCTCGACGTCAAGTCCGGCCGCATCGTCAAACCCGGCGAAATCCTGGTGCAAGGCGATCGCATCGTCGAAGTGGGCTCGTCCGTCAAGCATCCGGACGGCGCAGAAGTCATCGACCTGGGCGATCGCACGCTCATGCCCGGCCTGATCGATGCTCACATCCATCTTTTCCTTCATCCCGGCGCGGAGGATCTTCAGACCGTGCAGGAATCCGTGCCGCAACGCACCATCACAGCGACTCTCGCCGCCCGCGACGACCTGATGGCCGGCTTCACCGCCGAGCGCGACATGGGCACCGAAGGTGCCGGCTCGGCCGACACCGCCGTCCGCAATGCGATCAATGAAGGTCTTATACCCGGCCCGCGCCTGCGCATCAGCGGCAACGCCATCAACATTCTTGGCGGCCACGAGGACGCCATCGGCTACAATCCCGAGCAGCGCGTTCTGCCCAACGCCGATTACGCCAACAACGCCGACGAACTCGTCACCGTGATGCGCCGCCAGTTCAAAGAAGGCGCCGACTTCATCAAGATCTACGAGACCGGCGCAGATTCGCTGCACGAAGGAAAATTCTCCACTCCCTATCAGTACTCCGAGCCTCAAGTGGAAGCCGCCGTGAAAGAGGCGGCGCGCGTAGGCCGCCGCGTAGCCGTGCACGCCACTGGAGAGCCAGGCACCCTTTTCGCGGCGCAAGCCGGGGTGGCGTCCATCGATCATGCCGATCAGCTCAGCGACGAGACTATGCGACTGATGAAAGAGAAACAAATTTTCGCCGTGCCCACCTTCACCATCTTCGAATACTTCGCCGAGCGCGCACCCACTCCTCAGCAGAGCGCGCACGAGCACCAGATTCTCGATTTAAAAATCCAGGAATTCAAGAAGCAGGTCGCAGCCGGCGTCCCCATGGCCGTTGGCTCCGACGTGGGCCCGTTTCCCCACGGCACACAGGCTCGCGAATTTGTGCTGATGGTGAAGTACGGCATGTCCCCGCTGGCTGTCCTGCAAGCAGACCTGCTGAACGGCGCGAAGCTCCTGGGATGGGACGGTCAGATCGGTGCGCTGGAATCCGGATACTTTGCGGACATAATCGCCGTCCCAGGCGATCCGCTCCAGGACATCAGCGCGCTCCAAAACGTCGGATTCGTGATGAAAGGCGGCGTGGTGTACAAAAAATAGGAACGCCACTCCCAAAACGGTAAATAGCCAGCGCAAGCTGCAAAACAATGCACAGCGACCGCGTGCTTCTCATTAGAAACAGAAGCTAAACAGTTAATTGTCAATGGGTTGCCACCATTCTAATGTTCCCTGCATGGTCGCCCGCTTGCCCCTTCCTAAGTGCCGCGCCCACCTCGGCGGGCACCTATGAGCTACCGTAGATTCTCTGAATCCCTCGTATCGATGGCCTCGTCCGCCGGGCTGGTCCTTATCGTGCTGACAGTGAGCGCCGTCCTGTGTCCCGTGGCGCAGGCGCAAACCCTGCTCGCGTCCGCGCCCCTTCCCGACGCACCCACTCCGTCTGCGGCAACGGCCCCTCCCGTCGTCGTCATCACCCCTATAATCACCACGCGATCGCATGGCATCTCCGAGCACAAATTCTGGGACACGCAAAACCGCCTGTTGCTGGCCGCCGCTGCCATTTCCAACGGCGCCGATTTCGTCGTGACTCGCGCCAACCTGCAGAGCGGCGGACAGGAACTGAATCCCATCGTTCGGGTCTTCGGCCGCTCCACCGCAGGACTGGCCGTGAATTTCGCCGGAGAAACCGCGGGCGTAATCAGCCTCAGCTATTTCTTTCACAAGACCGGGCATCACCGTCTTGAGCGCGCCACATCCTTGGTTAATATCGGGGCCTCTGCCGGCGCTGTCACCTACGGTCTGTTGCACCGCTAGGCAATCGTCCCATCGCCCGGGTCGACTGCCGTAGCTCGCAAGGTGCATTCGAGGAAATACCGATCTCCCTCCTGCAACAAGTCTGTGTCGAAAATACGCTACTATGCAGGTAGTATTACTCGGCTATACTACCCTGAACCTAACGTACACATGGATAGAAGATAAGAAATGGAGGACTAATAGCTTATGAAAATCGCAAACAACGTCACCGAGTTGATCGGCCACACGCCGCTGGTGCGTCTGAACAAAGTTACCGCCGGCTGCGTCGCCGAAGTCGTGGCCAAACTCGAAAGCCAGAATCCCCTGGCCAGCGTGAAAGACCGCATCGGCGTCAGCATGATCACCGATGCCGAGCGCGAAGGCAAAATCCATCCCGGCAAAACCGTGCTCATCGAGCCCACCAGCGGCAACACCGGCATCGGTCTCGCCTTCGTCGCCGCCGTCAAGGGCTACAAGCTAATCCTCACCATGCCTGACACCATGAGCCTGGAGCGCCGCGTCCTGCTGCTCGCCTTCGGTGCGGAAATCGTCCTCACGCCCGGCCCACGTGGCATGACCGGCGCCATTCTCAAAGCCAAAGAAATTCTCGCCAACACTCCCGGCGCCTACATGCTGCAGCAATTCGACAATCCCGCCAACCCTAAGATCCACTTCGAAACCACCGGCCCGGAAATCTGGGACGACACCGACGGCCGAGTCGACTTTCTCATCTCCGGCGTCGGCACCGGAGGAACCATCACCGGAATCAGCCAGTACATCAAACCGAAGAAGCCGTCGTTCAAAGCGATCGCCGTTGAGCCCACCGACAGCCCCGTGCTTTCCGGAGGCAAACCGTCGCCCCACAAGATTCAGGGTATCGGCGCCGGCTTCGTTCCCAGCATCCTGCGGACCGACTTTATCGACGAAATCATCACCGTCTCCAACGACGATGCCATCGCCATGGCCCGCCGCCTTCCGCTCGAAGAGGGACTGTTCGTCGGAATCTCCTCCGGCGCCGCGGTTGTTGCCGCTTTAAAAGTCGCGCAGCGCCAGGAAAATGCAGGTAAGCTGATCGTGGTGATTCTGCCGTCTTTCGGCGAACGCTATTTGAGCAGTATCCTATTTCAGGAGCTTCGGGAAAAAGCTTTGCAGATTCCCACGGTCGCGCTTCCGGCCTGATCTTTTTGACTGACCTCGAAATCGGGACATCGAAAATCACCCATGCCGCACCTGCTGTCACTCATGCGCGAAGATGTGGCCAACGTCATGGAGCACGATCCTGCGGCCAAGTCTCGCCTGGAAGTCTACCTGTGCTATGCCGGCCTGCATGCTGTGTGGTTCTACCGCATGAACCATTGGCTGTGGAACCATCGTCTTTTTCTCGCGGCACGATGGCTGTCGCAAGTCGCGCGGCTGCTCACCGGAATCGAAATCCATCCTGGCGCCAAGATCGGACGACGCTTGTTCATCGATCATGGCATGGCCGTGGTGATCGGCGAAACTGCCATCGTCGGGGATGACGTCACTCTCTATCAGGGAGTCACGCTCGGCGGAACCGGCAAGGAGCACGGCAAGCGCCATCCCACCATCGAAGACGGCGTAGTGGTCGGCGGCGGAGCGAAAATTCTCGGCAACATCACCGTCGGAAAAAACTGCCGCATCGGCGCCGGTTCCGTTGTGCTGCGCAACGTCCCGGAAAACTCCACCGTGGTCGGCGTGCCCGGCCACATTATTTTCCGCGAAGGCAAGCGCGTCGTGATTACCGATCCCAAGCAAATCAACGATCCGCTCTCAGAAGCTCTGGCCTCGGTGATGACGGAGGTAAATAAGCTGCGCGATCGCGTGCAGCAGCTCGAGGGCTCCGAAGCCAAGAGTCAGCCGCTGCCGGAGTCGCTGCAGCGCATCATGGAAGACATTGATTACCAAATTTAGGAATTAGCAAATCCAGAATTAGCAATCCACAATCAGCAAATCTAGGATTACGAACCACCAGATCTAACATTCGCGCCAACGTGGAAGAGCGGCCCTTTAGGGCCGCGTTAGATATCCAAAAGAAGAGGCCTTCAGGCCCTGTGGCTCCTAACGCCGACTCAGGAGCCAGGCTATCGCGACATTTCTCCGTCGAGCATCCGCCAAATGCCCAGCGGGTTGCCGTTCTTGAGTGCGTCGGGCAAAGCGCTGTCAGGAAATCCTTGGTAGCAGACCGGCCGCGCGAACCGGAAAATCGCCTGGCTGCCCACGGATGTCGATCGTCCATCCGAAGTCGAAGGATACGGGCCGCCGTGCACCATGGCATGCGTGACTTCCACGCCCGTCGGAAATCCGTTGAAGACCAGCCGTCCAACTTTGTTTTCGAGAATCGCGATCAAGTCGGCAAACTGGCGCAAATCTTCGTCGGTGCCGTGAATCGTCGCGGTCAAATGTCCTTCCAGCGCGCGCGCAATAGCCAGCACTTGATCGCGCCTCGTGTGCCGCACCAGCAAAGTTGTCGGACCAAATATCTCCGCGCCCAAACCGGATTCTAGTCCGGACTCTAGAAATGACGCCGCATCTGTCTCGAACAAAAAAGACTTCACGCCAAATCCCGCATCCGCCGCTGCACCCTCGCTCCTCTTTCCCTCGGCAACAAGTTTGGCCGTCGCGTTCGTCTTGCGTGCGGCAATCGCCGCGTCATACGAAGAATGAATCGTCCGCGTCAGCAGATGAAACAAGCCCGATGCGTCCACCAGTTGCTGCAACTTCTGTGCAAACGCAGCTGCATCGGAACCCTCCGGCACAAACACCTCCCCCGGCTTGGTGCAGAATTGTCCCGCGCCCATGGTGAACGACGCGTGCAGTCCTGCGGCAATACCCTCGCTGCGTTCCCGCAAAGCGCCCGGCAAAATGAACACCGGATTCGTGCTGCTCATCTCGGCATAAAACGGAATCGGCTCCGGCCGCGCCGCCGCCATGTCCATCAGAATTCTGCCCGCCGCGCGCGAGCCCGTAAAGCCGCCAGCCTTTACCAGCGGATGCTTCACCAGTTCGCCCGCAACCCGCGTGCCGTTATCAAACAGCAGCGAGAATATGCCTTCCGGCAGACTGCATTCGCGGACACTCTCCTGAATTGCGCGTCCCACCAATTCACTGGTACCAGGATGCGCCGGATGCGCTTTTACAATCACAGTATTTCCTGCCGCCAGCGCCGATGCCGTATCTCCTCCCGCCACCGAAAACGCCAGCGGAAAATTGCTCGCGCCAAACACCACCACCGGTCCCAGCGGCCGCAGCATCGAACGAATGTCCGGCTTGGGAGCAGGCTCGCGCTCCGGATCGGCCCGGTCGACGCGCGCGTTCACCCACGATCCCTCTTCCGCCACCTGCGCAAACATTCTCAGTTGGGCGCAGGTGCGCGCCGTTTCCCCCTGCAGTCGCGCCGGCGGCAGAGCCGTTTCCAGCGAAGCCCGTTCAATCACGTCGCTGGCCATCGCTTCGATCTTCGCCGCAATCGTCCGCAGAAACGCGCCGCGATCACGCCCGGAAACCCGCTGGTAGACCTCGAACGCTTCCGCCGCTAACCGCACCGCGAGTTCCACTTCGTCGGCAGTTGCTGGAATGAACTCCGGTTGCAGACGTTCACCCGTGACTGGGTTGACGGCATACATCGCCGCACCCGCGCCCTGGCCTTCCCGTAACCCGATCAGCGACCGCCCTGAAAGTTTTGCCATGATTGCCATGAAGAACTCATCCACTTTCCGCTCGACTATTTTCGCGTCGACAACGCACAACTGCCCACCGCCTGCGGCCGGACCTGCAATGCATCGCGAATAATCTTCCGTTGCTGCTCGAGTTCCTTCCCCGTCAACTCCAGGCGTGGCGGCCGAACCCGCGCATTTCCAATCCCAACTTGCGCCTGCACCAGCTTAATCAGCTGAACGAAGTTTGGCACCGTGTCCATGCGCAGCAATGGCAGGAACCAACGATAGATCTCAAACGCTTGATCGCGCTCGCCGTTGATCCCGAACTTGAACAACTCGACGGATTCTCTTGGCAGCGCATTCGCCAGTCCGGCAATCCATCCCGTGGCTCCCACTCCGATCGCCTCCAGCACCGCATCATCCACGCCCACACAGATCTCAAGTCTTTCAGCCAACAGCGCACGAATCGCTGCCACACGCCGCACATCCGCACTCGATTCCTTCACCGCCTCCAGATTGCTGTGTTCCGCCGCCAGTTCACGAATCTGCTCGGGAAGAAAATCGGTTCCATACGCCACGGGATTGTTATAGAGCATGCAGGCAAGCGGCGTGGCATTGAACACCGCTGCGACGTGCGCTTTCATCTCCCGCCAGTCGCCTTGGTATACATAAGGCGGCAAAACCATCAGCCCGTCGCAACCCCCGTCCGACGCACCTTTCGCCAGCGCCACGGCCTCTGCCGTCGAAAGTGCCGAGATCGCGGCCACCACCGGACCGCTCCCGTGAACCGCCTTCACGCACGTGCGCAGAATGGCCAACTTCTCGTCGAACATTAAAGTTGCGCCTTCCCCCAGCGACCCCAGCCCGACAACGCCCGTGCAGCCGTTCTCCAGCAGCCACTGGCAATGTTCCGCCATGAAGCCGTGATCGACGTTCAGATCGGCATTGAAGCAAGTCGTAATTGCGGGCATCACGCCCTTCCAGTTCATCGATTGACTCCTAAGTCAGACTAGTGATTAGTGGCTAGTGGTCAGTGATAACAACGTATGCCCGCTCTTACTAACCACTAACAACTAACCACTAGCCACTGTTGGCTAAACTCTCCACTCTCGCCGGAAACACCGGTGGCCGCACGGAATCCGGACTCCACTGAAAAAGAAACTCCGCCGCCGCTCCGCACACGCGTCCCTGGCACGGCCCCATTCCGCAACGCGTCTGCAGTTTCGCCGCGCGCCACGACCGCTGCTCGCGCAACCGCGAATATGGAACGTCCTCGCAGCGGCAAACAATCGTCTCCGCCGTCGGCAAGGCCTTGAGTTCCGGACGCAGACGAAATGTGCGATCCAACCAGCCCGCGAAGCGTCGAGCTTTTCGCCGCTGGCCAAATAATTTTCGCGCTTGCACCGTTTCGCCCGCAGCCGCCAGACCGGCGATCTCTCCTTCCAGCATCGCCAACTCCACGCCTCCAATGCCGGTCGGTTCTCCAGCACAGAAAGTCCCCGGCACTGACGTTTTCTGGAATTCGTCAACCCGCACAAACCCGCCATCGATCTTGCATCCCAGCAGCGACTGCAGCTCCACATTCGGAACCAGATGAAATCCGCACGCCAGATAATCGCATGCGATCACCTCTGTCCGTCCGTTTCGCGCAACCGTAACGCTCTCGATCGCTTGCCCACCCTTCGCCGACAGCGGCCAACTGTTGGCCGCGAATGGGATGCCCGCCAATTCCTTTTTCAACTGCAGCGCTTGAGAGATTTTCTCCGGATGCGTCAGGAGTGCCGCTCCGAACCGTGTCAGCCTGCTCCACGGCGTCTGCTCGCAGATCGCTGGAATCTCAGCTCCCTGCCGGCGCAGATAAGCCGCAACTGCCAGCAACAGCGGCCCAGTCCCGGCCACCACCACGCGCTTGCCGCGAATCGGCAGCCCAGATTTCACCATCGCCTGCAGCCCGCCCGCTCCCATCACGTTCGGCAGCGTCCAGCCTGGAAACGGCAAAAATCGTTCGCGCGCTCCGGTCGCCAGCACCAGATTCTTATACCGTAGCTCGCAGACGCCCTCGCTTCCCTCGGCCAACAGCACCCCGGCCTCCGGCTGATGAAACACTCGCTTCCCATACAACTGCGTCACCTCTGCTGCCCGCAACCGTCCGCTCCATCGCGCCGCATCCTGATTCTTGTCACCTTCCTGCGCCCCTCGCCAGATCTGCCCGCCGCAGGCAGCATTGTCGTCGACGATCGCAATCCGCGCCCCACATTCCGCCGCCCGCACCGCTGCTGCCATCCCTGCCGGACCGCCGCCAATCACCAGCACCTCGAAGCGTGACAGCGAATCCTTACTCATCCGTTCTCACTTCCATGCCCGCCTCGCACACAATCTGGCAACTTCGGCAATGCGGCGCTCCATTGATCGACACCCGGCATTCGAAGCAGATCCCCATCCCGCACAACGCCCCGCGCGGCTCGCCCGTCACCGACCTGCGGCACGCCTGCCCGGCCACTATCACGGCGACGGCAACCGTCGCCCCCGCAACCACCGTCACGGGCGCGCCGTTCACCTTCAAAGTGACCGCACTCAACGCCGAGTCACGCATGCGCGATTTCCTTCACCGCCAGCGCCGGCAAGTACGCTTCATATGGAATCTCCGTCTTCGCCCCGGTAACCTGATCCGCCAGCAGCCTCGCCGTGGCCAGCGATGTCGTGATCCCCAATCCCTCATGCCCCGTCGCCAGAAACAACGACTCATCTCCCGGCCACGGGCCAATCAGCGGCAACTTGTCGGGCGTGGCCGCGCGGAATCCCGTCCACGTGCGCACCACTGACATCGCACCCAGCCCCGGCATATATTCCTGTGCCCGCAGCAGCATCCGCGCCAGAATCGGCTGATCCACTTCCTTATGCTCCGCTCCATACTGCCGCGACGACCCGATCAGAATCTGTCCCGTCCGCCGTGGCTGCACATTGAACGCCACCGAATCGCTCGCCACCGAGTGCGCACTCTTCAAGTAGCCCAGTTCCACCAACTGGTGCCGCACAAATCCCGGATATCGATCCGTAATCACCAGATGTCCCTTGCGCTTCTTGATCTCGACTCCCGCGGTCAGCTCCGGCGCCCACGCGCCCGCCGCATTCACAATCATGCGTCCCGCGAACTCCATGCCGTCAGCCAGCCGCACTCGCCCGCGCCCAATCCCTGTGACCACCGCACCCAGTCGCATCTCCGCTCCGTGTTTCTGCGCGCGCTCCATCAAAAACCGCGCCGCGCATGGCGGATAAACCACCGCATCCTCCGCCACCAATAGTCCACCGGACAAGCCGTCGCGCAGATCGGGCTCCAGTCGTCGCAAGTCCGCCGCGCCCAGCACCGTCGTCGGAACTCCCCGCTCCGCATAATAGCTATGCTTGCGCCGGACCTCGGCCATTTCCTCTTCGTCGGCCGCGACCCAAATGGTTCCGCATTGCTCACATTCCACATCGTCCGGCAACTCTGTCCGTAGCGCTTGCCACAACCGCTGCGAATATCGCGTCAGCGCGAACTGCGCCTCGGAGTCATCCATCACCACGATGTGTCCCATCCCGGCAGCCGTGGCCCCGCTGCCCACCACGTCTCGATCCACCACCGCTACCCGCATTCCGCGCCGCGCAAACTCGTCCGCGCAAGCCGCGCCCACAATCCCGGCGCCCACAATCACCACGTCATAAGCAGCGCCGCTCATACCGCAGACCCGGCCCGCACCTTCATCCTGAATCTCTTGATGCACCTGATCAGCACGCCTGGCATTTTATCGGTATTCCGGTGCGATCGACCGCATCATCTGCTGCCCAACCTCGAGCGAGCGCCAGCAATCGCAAATCCAGCACCCGCATTCTCTTTGACAAACCCATGCGGCTCCGTTTAATGTTCCGTTGCGTAAACGTTTACGAAAACGGTTTTGCCCGCTTGATTCTTAAGCGTTGCGGATCCTCACTTTTTCCTCAATGCTGCTGCAGACACTGCGCGAAGACGTGCTGGAAGCGAACCTGGAACTGGTTCGCCGCGGCCTCGTGCTCTACACCTTCGGCAATGCCAGCGGCATCGATCGCAGTCAGGCGCTGGTCGCCATCAAGCCCAGCGGTGTTCCTTATGAGAACCTCACGCCGGAGCACATTGTGATTTCAGATCTCGCCGGCAACATCGTTGACGGATCCCTTCGACCCTCCTCTGACCTCGCCACTCACCTCGAGCTCTACAAACATTTCCCCAACATTGGTGGAGTCGCCCACACCCACTCCGAATTTGCCACCGCCTGGGCCCAGGCCGAGACACCCATTCCGTGCTTCGGCACCACCCACGCCGATTCCTTTCACGGCCCCATCCCCGTCACCGAGCCACTGACCGCAGCTGAGATTGAAGGCGATTACGAACTCGAAACCGGCGCCGCCATCTGCCGCGTATTTTCAAATCTCGATCCCGACTCGATCCCGGCCGTGCTGGTCGCCGGACACGCCCCATTCTGCTGGGGCGCAAACGCCGCCGAAGCGGCCCACCATGCCGTTATTCTCGAATACGTGGCCCGCATGGCGTCACACACGCTTTTGATTAACGCCGAATCCCGGCCCCTCGCGCGCGAATTGCACGACAAACATTTTCTGCGCAAGCACGGCCGCAACGCCTACTACGGACAGGTGAAAACGCAATGAATCCTGCTCTGCTGATGCTGAGTTCTTCCACCCTGGTGCATCTGTCGCCAGTCGATCTCGTCATCATCGTCTTCTATTTCGCTCTCGTGCTCGCCATCGGCCTCTACCTCAAAGAACAGGCCAACACTGGCGAAGATTTCTTCATGGCCGGCCGCGAAATGACCGCGTGGGTCGCCGGCCTCGCCTTTCTCTCCGCCAATCTCGGATCACTCGAACTCATGGGCTGGGCCGGCAACACTTACAAGTACGGCATCCTCGCGGCCCACTGGTACTGGATTGGCGCCATCCCCGCCATGCTCTTCCTCGCGCTGGTGATGATGCCCTTCTACCACATCTGCAAAACCCACTCCGTTCCCGGCTACCTCAAATTGCGCTTCGGCCCCGGCGCGCAGGCGCTGTCTTCGATTTCCTTCGCCTTCATGACCGTGCTGATGAGCGGCATCAACATGTACGCCATGGCCGTTGTGATGCGCGTCGTCCTCGGTTGGGACATTAACTTCAGTATCTTGGTGTCATCCGTCACGGTCATGATCTACGTGGCCCTCGGCGGATTGCGTTCTGCCATCTTCAATGAAGTTCTTCAGTTCTTTTTGATCTGGGCGGGAGCTTTACTGATCCCGATCCTGGGTTTGATCGAGGCTGGTGGCTGGACCGGCCTCAAGGCCAAGATCCTCCACAATCTCACCGAACAACATGTGGCCAATCCCGGTGCCTACACCCACGCCTGGTCGACCTTGGGCCATTTCACTGACAATCCCATGGGCATCAACTGGGTCGGTATTGTCTTTGGCTTGGGCGCAGTCATCGCGATGGGTTACTGGACTACCGATTTCCTGGTTGTGCAGCGCGTCCTCTCGGCGAAAGACCTGCGTTCCGCCAAGCTTGCTCCCATCATCGGCGCTGCTTTCAAGATGATGGTTCCCTTCATCGTCATCCTCCCCGGCCTGCTCGGCCTGGCGCTCTTGCGCGACCCGCACACCGGCAGTCTGATGCGGCTGGTTCCCGCCGACCTCGCATGGTCTGACGCTGGACAGGCGCAGGGCCTGCACGGTTACGACGAAGTCTTGCCGCTGATGCTGGCGCGCTATTGTGGGCCGGGACTCCTCGGCCTTGGCATTACAGCGCTGATCGCGGGATTCATGTCGGGCATGGCAGGCAACGTCAGCGCCTTCACTACTGTTTGGACGTATGACATCTACGGCGCCCTGATCAACAAGAATGCTTCCGACGAATCGAAAGTTCGCATGGGCCGCTGGTGCACGATCATCGGTGTAATCATCAGCATCGGCACTGCCTACCTGGTCATGCACGCGCAGAGCATCATGGACTACGTGCAGGCGCTGTTCAGCTTCTTCATCGCGCCGCTGTTTGGCACGGTCATCCTCGGCATGTTGTGGAAGCGGGCGACCAAAGCCGGCGGCTTCTGGGGACTGTTTGCTGGAACCATGTCTTCGGTCGGTATGTACGCATGGGTGAAACTTGATCCCGCAGCAGTGAAATACGTTGCTCTTTCCTCGCAGGCGCAGGATCAGGCGCAGAACATGTTCCGTGCCCTATGGTGCTGGCTCATCTGTGTCGTCGTCACCATCGTGGTCAGCTTGCTGACCAAGCCCAAGCCCGACGCAGAGTTGGCCAACCTGGTCTACGGCCTGACGCCGATTCCGCACGAAGAGAAAGCTGCATGGTTCCAAAGTCCGGTCTTCTGGGGAGTAGTCGTGGCCGTGGTGTTTATAGCTCTGCAAATTATTTTCTGGTAGGGGGAAACCATGAAATCCGGCGGATCGTTATCGATTTGGTTCTTCATCGGCGTATCTCTGGCGGTGAATGGATTAGTCATCTTCGGCGAGGGCATCTACGAGTTAGTCTCTCCGCCGGTGAATCAAGTTGTGCTCTTCAACCTGCACGCCAATGTTTGGTGGGGAGGAATCCTGCTGATTCTTGGCTTGTTCTTCAGCCTGCGCTTTTCGCCCGCGCGCGAGCGCGCCCGTATGGCCGGTAATTCTTAATTATTCTCATTAACGAAGAAGGATTCATGTCTGACAAAAATACGTCTGGCAAGAAAATGACGATGGGCGTCATCATCGGCAACCGCGGATTCTTTCCCGGCGAATTAGCCAAGTCCGGCCGCGAAGAAATGATCCAGGCGCTCACCCTGGCCGGCATGGATTGCGTTGTCCTCGGTCCCGAAGACAGCAAGCACGGCGCAGTCGAAACTCACGAAGAAGCCAAGAGATGTGCAGCGCTCTTTGACAAGAATCGCCACCGTCTCGACGGCGTGATCGTCTCGCTCCCCAACTTCGGCGACGAACGCGCCATTGCCGATACCCTTCGCCTCGCCCGTCTCGATGTTCCCGTGCTCGTGCAGGCCACGCCCGACGACGCCTCCAAGATGACCATCCTGCACCGCCGCGATAGCTTCTGCGGAAAGATGTCGGCCTGCAATAATCTGCGCCAGTACGGCATCCCATACTCTCTGACTAAGCTGCATACCGTTAGTCCCGACTCCACCGATTTCAGAAACGACCTCGCCTGGTTCGCCGCCGTCTGCCGCGTGGCCAACGGCCTGCGCAACCTGCGAGTCGGCAGCATCGGCGCCCGCCCCACGGCATTCAATACTGTCCGCTACAGCGAAAAGCTTCTCGAGTCCAGCGGCATCTCCACCGAGACGCTCGATCTCTCCGAAGTCTTCGGCCGCATCGCCAAATTAAAAGACGATCACGCCGGAGTGCAGTCGAAGCTCGCCGAGATTAAGAAGTACGTCACCACCAGCGGCGTCCCCGATGCCGCCTTGATCAAGATGGCCAAGCTCGGCTTCGTTGTCGATGACTGGATGAAACAGACCGACGTGAAAGTCAGCGCGGTGCAGTGTTGGACTTCGATGGAAGAATATTTCGGCGTTGTCCCCTGCACCATCATGAGCATGATGAGCAACAATCTTTTTCCCGCAGCCTGCGAAGTCGACGTCTGCGGCACCATCAGCATGTACGCTCTGGCTCTGGCGTCGGAAACGCCCAGCGCGCTGCTCGACTGGAACAACAATTACGGCGACGATCCCAACAAGGCCGTCTGCTTTCACTGCAGCAACCTGCCCAAGCACTTCTTCCAGGACGTCCGCATGGATTATCAGGAAATCATCGCCGGCACGGTCGGCAAAGAGAACACCTTCGGCACCGTCGTCGGCCGCGTGAAGCCGGGCGCGATGAGCTTTGCGCGATTTTCCACCGACGATACCGCAGGCAAGATTCGTGGCTACGTCGGTCAAGGCGAGTTCACCACCGATGCACTCAATACCTTCGGCGGCGTCGGCGTCGTCAAGATCGCTGAGCTGCAGAAGTTGCTGCACTACATCTGCGAAAACGGCTTCGAACATCACGTGGCGGCAAATTTCTCAACTACCGCCGCCGCCGTCCACGAAGCTGCCGTCCGCTACCTCGGCTGGCAGATGCACTGGCACGGAAATTGAGAAATGCCTCTGTCATTCCGACCGGAGCGGAGCGAAGCGAGCGAAGTGGAGGAACCTGCTGTTTCTTGCCACCATCGCGAAACGGGGCGCCCGCGCTGTTCGCCGCGCATTTCATGAGACGCTAAAATGCCCATCGTCGCAGGAGTAGATTTCGGCACGCTCAGCGTCCGCGTTTCCATCGTCGATTGCGATCGCGGCCTGCTCTCGTCCGCACTCTCGGAATATCCTCTGCATCGTGATCGTGAAAATCCTGATTTCGCAACTCAGTCCCACGCCGATCACATGCGTGCCCTCGCCGAGGCCACGCGCCAGGCGGTGAAGTCAGCCGGAATCACCGGCGATCAAGTGCAATCCATCGCGCTCGATACGACGGGCTCCAGCGTCATCCCCGTCGGCGAAGGCATGGTCCCGCTCGGCGACTATTACCTCTGGTGCGACCACCGCGCCAAGCAGGAAGCTGCCGAGATCACAGCACTGGCCCGGCAGGAAAAGTTGGAAGCGATCGAGTGCTGCGGTGGCGTCTACTCCTCGGAATGGGGATTCGCCAAACTGCTCCACTGGCTGCGCCACAATCCCGAGAAGCGCGCGAGTTTCGTCAGCGCGTTCGAACACTGCGACATGGTCGCGGCCACTCTCTGCGGCATCACCGACGCCAAGCGCGTCAAGCGCAGCGTCTGCGCCATGGGCCACAAGTGGATGTGGAATGCCGCTCTCGGCGGCCTTCCCCCAGAAAGTTTTCTCGCTAAGGTCGATCCGCTGCTCGCCGGCGTGCGCGCGAAACTCGACGGCGAGTACGCGACCTCTGACCAGATCGCGGGAACGCTCGCGCCGCAGTGGTCCGAAACACTCGGCCTGCGCGCTGGCATCCCCATCCCCGTCGGCGCTTTCGATGCCCACTGGGACGCCATCGGCGCAGGCGCGAAGCAAGGCGACGTCGTCAATGTGGTCGGCACATCGACCTGCATCATCGCCTACGCCGCCAAAGCGCAGTTAATTCCCGGCGTCTGCGGAGTCGTGCCCGGTAGCGTGCATCCGCAATTCACCGGCATCGAGGCAGGCCTCTCGGCCACCGGAGACATTTTCAGCGCCATCGCGCGCCGCGCCAACACAACCGTCGAAGATTTGAGCCGAGGACTAGCTAACTATCGCGCCGGCCAGACCGGCCTGCTGCGCATGGCCTGGGACAACGGCGATCGCACCGTGCTGGTGAATCCAAATCTTGGCGGCATCACGTTGGGCTGGAATCTGCTGCACACCGCGCAGGACGAGCTATTCGCGGCGATTGAGGGTACCGCGTTTCACACTCGCGTCATTCTCGACCGCATGAGCGAGTATGGCGCACCCACGCAGCGCGTCATCAACGGCGGCGGAATTCCGCAAAGCAATCCCGTGCTGAATCAGGTGTACGCCAACGTCCTGGGCCGCCCCGTGCTTGTTCCAAGCGGCAAGGTCACAGGCCTCGGCTCGGCCATCTTCGCCTTCCTCGCGGCGGGCGTCTTCCCCACGATCGAAGAAGCGCAGCAGAAAGTTTGTCCTTCATACACCGTCTACGAACCGCAGCCTGAAACGCAAACTGCGTACCGCGACCTCTACGAGCTTTATCGCAAGATTTATTTTGAGTTCGGCAAGCCGGAAGGATCGGCGCTGGGTCATGTGCTGCCCAAACTGATTCAAGTCGCGCGCGGGTGACCGGCGCTATCATGGCTGTCGTTACAACCGTGGAAGAGCGGCCCTTTAGGGCCGCGAGAACGACCCAGAGTGATCGTCGGGCTTCAGCCGCGGCGGTGGCGCTGGATGCCGACACCCAGCGAACTTATCCGCCGGCGATGGCCCCAACAATCAGAAACGGTTCCTTTCCCGACGCCACCGCGTCAGGCAGCGGAGCATCTGGCGGCTCGTGCGATAAATCTTCCTCGCATGCAAAGAATCGCAAAAACGCCCGCCGCTGCAGCGTCCCGTGATCGCGAATCGTCCCCCGCAGCATCGGATACCGCGCCTCCAGCGCATCGAGCACCGACCGCTGCGTGACCGGACCCTCAACCTCAAGCTGCACTTCCTGCCCAACATGCGCCAGCGTGCGAAGATGCTGCGGTAGTTCGACTCGAATCATGAGAGCAAGTTCCTTGAAGAGCTCTGCTTTGTCGAAGACATTCGGCTTGATTTAGAATCGCCATGACAGATTCCCCTTTCGGATGTGACGGGCAATCCATTTGGAAGGAGAATTGTTATGAAACACGAATTCCTGTTCGAGCCAAGCAGCAAACGCAGAAGGGGATTCCCTTCTGAAGCCCAAGTAAAACGTGGCTTTCCGCCTTGTCGGTAGCGACAAAGAGCTTTTCGAGAAACTCGGCAGAAATGATCTTTGTCCATGCGGTTCCGGCCGTAGATTTCAAGAACTGTTGTATGCTCACTGGACATTACGACGGAGCTAAACGTAACCATTACCAGCGGTAACGAATGCAAAGAGCACGGGTCAGACCGTGCTTTTTGCTTATTCAGCCAAATTATCTGAGCGTCTGCACCTCGACCGAAAGCACTCCCGGCAGATCACGCACAATCGGCGCCCAGCTATCTCCTGCATCGGCCGAGCAATATACCTGCCCGCCGCTGGTGCCAAAATAAATGCCGCATTCGTCCAGGGTATCGACGGCCATCGCGTCGCGCAGCACGTTGACGTAGCAGTTCGCCTGCGGCAGGCCTTTGGTGAGCGCCTCCCATTCATTGCCGCCGCTGCGGCTGCGATACACGCGCAGCTTGCCCTCGTGAACGTAATGCTCGCTGTCACTCTTAATCGGGACGACGTAAACCGTCTCCGGCTCGTGTGCATGAATGTCGATGACGAATCCAAAATCAGTCGGCAGGTTCCCGCTGATCTTATTCCACTGGTCACCGCCATCATCCGAGCGCATCACGTGCCAATGCTTCTGCATGAACAGCACTCCCGGTCGCGACGGATTCATCGCAATGTGGTGTACGCAATGGCCGACGTCGGCGGTCGGGTTCGGAATGTATTTCGAGTACAGGCCTTTGTTGATAGGCTTCCAGTTCTTGCCGCCATCATCGGTGCGAAACGCGCCCGCCGCAGAAATCGCAATATACATGCGGTCCGGATTGCTGGGATCGAGAATGACGGTGTGCAGGCACATGCCTCCGGCGCCCGGCTGCCACTTCGGCCCGGTACCGTGCCCGCGAAGCCCAGACAGTTCGTGCCAATTCTCGCCGCCGTCCGTCGAGCGAAACAACGCCGCGTCTTCCACTCCCGCATAAACCGTATCAGGATCGCTCAGCGACGGCTCCAGATGCCACACTCGCTTGAACTCCCACGGATGCTGCGTGCCGTCATACCACTGATGCGTGGTCAGCGGCGCGCCAGTTTCTGAAGTCGAGTCGTAGATGAACTTGTTGCTGTCGGTTTTCGGCGGCCCCGGAACCGCGGGCGCGCCCGGCGGCGTTCCCGGCTGATGCCAGGTCTTTCCGCCATCGTCAGAGCGCTGCATGATTTGTCCGAACCAGCCACTGGTCTGCGAAGCGTAAATGCGATTGGGATCGGCGGGCGATCCCTTGACGTGATAAATCTCCCAGCCCGCGAAGTGCGGCCCGCTCACCTCCCAGTCCTGCCGCTTGCCATCCGCCGTAAGAATGAACGCGCCCTTGCGCGTCCCCACCAGGACTCGTACCTTGCTCATGTGAAACTCCCCAGCCGCACGAAATAGTTCTGAGTTTTATCCGAGCGGATAATCCGGAAGTCAACATCCTAATTCGCCCGCGGAGGCGCGGCAAAAACCTGTTTTCAACAGGGATCATGGAAATCGGCTACCTTCGAGAGCTGAGTATGCGCACTGCTCGCTAGCTTATGTCATTGCATCGCGACCGATGAGTCAGTTTTGAAAACGAAGATCGCGAGAATCCGCGCGTTTCGGTTATTGCTAGCAGTTTGAGGCTTTTCCCACGTTTCGGTTTCGAAGCACCAGCCCGGCGAGTTTGGGACGATCAGATTGTCTTCTTCATCCTGTTCGACAGGACAACCAAAGCAATCCTCAACGTCTGCGATGGTCGAACCGATATGGATTGTTGTTTGCAGCATCCCTCGGTATCCAGAATAAACGCCGACTTGAGTGACAATCCCGTTCCTGGCCCAAATCTTAATTGTTCCAAAATCAAGTCTTTCGCTGCCGGACAGCTTTATCGCGGTCTGCGGACGAATGTTCGCCAGAAGCTCACTCACAGCGCTTCCAATTGAGATTCCCGCCGCTGCTTTACCGGGAACGATGGATGCATCGAGATCAATCATCACTGAATTGGCTTCCTTAGTGGTTGTTAGCGCACCATCCCCGTTCCACTCACTGCCCTCTGTTTCTAATGTTGCGGGCTGGCCTCCTCAGAATGGTCGCGTTCATACACCCGCACATAATCCACCAGCATGCTCTGCGGAAAAACTGTGCTCTCATCCGGATTTCCCGGCCAGTAGCCGCCGACCGCGACATTAAGCAGAATGAAGAACGGATGGTCGTAAACCCAATTCGCTCCCGCGGGCAGCTCAGCGGGAGTGCGCGTCGCATAGAGATGCTCATCCACGTAGAAACGAATCACGTTCGGCTCCCACTCGACGGCGTAAATGTGAAAGTCGTCGGCAAAGTTCTCGCCGGTCGGCAAAGCGCTCGGTAGGGCGAAAGACGAGCCAATGCCGTGTTCGCCGGAGTATCCCGGCCCGTGAATCGTGCCGTGCACCAGCGTAGGCTCTTTGCCAATGTTCTCCATGATGTCGATCTCGCCGCAGCTGGGCCAGCCGGGCTTCTCAATGTCATCTCCCAGCATCCAGAACGCGGGCCAGATTCCCTGACCGCGCGGAATCTTGATGCGCGCTTCGAAGCGCCCGTAGGTCTGCGAAAATCTGCCCAGAGTCTTAAGTCGCGCCGAGGTGTAGTTTCGGGCGATGCCGTCCTTGCCCGTGAACTTTTCCTGCACAACTTTGATCACTAGATTGCCGTTCTGCTGGTAAGCGTTCGCAAGACGGCTGGTGTAGGACTCCAATTCGTTGTTGCCCCAGCCTCCTCCACCGGTCTCGGCCACCCACTTCGACGAGTCGACCGCCGAACCGTTCGCGCCATGAAACTCGTCGCTCCACACCAGCTTCCAGGCGGGCGGGGGCACAGGCGGAGGAGGGGGCGGCGCGTCGACGTGTCGCACCGCGCAACTGCTGCCCGTCAGGGTAGCCGCGAGAATTGCCGCGAACCAAACGAGATGAGTCCACTTCGGTGTCATGAGTGCTCCTGGATGTAATGATCGTCAGATAATGATCGTCTGGACAGTGATCTTCTGGATTATGATCGTCTGGATTATCATCCTCTGCTAACAATCGTCCAACCCATCCTCTCGCACTATACTCACCACGCCCGCTGGATGCCAGAAGAGCTCCGCGTCGAGTGAACATTGCCGCGCCTAGGACCTGCAAAAATCTGTGGACACCGCGGCAAGCAGAAAAAAGCCGCCGAGATTGCCTCGGCGGCGTCAACGACCACACACTAGTCTGCAACTGATCGGCACCCGCATTAGCGGGCAAGGTTTACGCCCGTTCGCGAGCGTCCTCAACCGCGCCCAACCGTGCGCTCGGCAAGTCGACGTAAGCGTTCGGAAGCTTGGGAACAACCTTCATGCGGCGCGGCACGCTGTCCTTCTCAATCTGTCGCAGAACGGTCTCCGCGGCGGATTCGCCCAGATCGGACAGCCACGCTTGCATGTCATCGTCCAACGAATCCACCAGCGACATGTATTCCAGCTCGACCGAAGCGACCGGCAATTCCATGTCTTGCGGCAGAATGGCGTCGATGGCGATCACGCCTTCAATTCCGCGCTGTTGCAGCTGAACCGGAATCGTATTCCATTCCGACGCGCAGTCGAAAGCACCCAGTGCCAGCATATATCCCCGGCGATGCAGCAGATTCTGCACCCCAGCCACTACCCGCGCCACCGGTGCCCGCCCAATATCAGAAGTAATCGCCGCGACCAGCCGCGTGCGCTTGGTTCGCAGAGATCGTGCCCACAGATTCGGACGGTAATTCAGTTCTGCGGCCGCCTGGAACACGCGTTCTTTCGTCTTCTGTGGGATCGTCCACGATGCAGGTGTATTGTTCAGAATGGCAGAGATCGAGCACGGAGCCAGTCCAACTCGTTCGGCGACAGTTCGCAGGCTCACCACGGCTTTTTTGTCCGACACATTTCCCCCTAATCCTTTTCAGGATCTCTCGAACGCCCCGGCCTTTTCAGATGCGGGTGCGGGCCTTCATTTCAGACAGCGAACTCAACTGCTGGGAACCCATTCGTGGGGAAAAAACCAAACTACAGAAAGTCTGGGCGCTTCTGCGACGCTGCAGAAGAGGTAGAAATACTTTGAAGCAGAGCCGGGCCGATAGTCCAACGCAAAAAATCCATTGTAAAGATGTAAAGATCAGTTCAGCGCGGGATGCGCAGTGAAGGGTGCACGGGCCGGGCGACCGGCAAGCCCGGAATCGCCTGTCTGCGGCCGATCTTGAGTCCGCGCTCGAAGACTGAAAAATGAATACTGAAGACTGCGGTATGCTCACAGCATGTCCAGCCGCAATATGTCCAGCCGCCTCCTGTCCCGCGATCAGAAGCTGATTCAGATCGTGGACGCGGCGCTGGCCGACGTCACCCGCCGCAGCGGTAGCTGGCTGGCTTGTCGTCCTGGCTGTACGCAGTGTTGCATCGGCGCGTTTCCCATCAATCAACTCGATGCCTTCCGCCTGCGGCGAGGGTTGGCCGATCTTGAATCGCGGACTCCCGAGCGTGCAGCGCAGATTCGCCAACGGGCGCGGGAATCAGTGAATCGTTTGTCGCCAGATTTCCCCGGAGATCCGGCCAGCGGCATATTGCACGAAGGCGAAGAGGCCGAACGCCAGTTCGCCGACTTTGCCAACGACGAACCTTGCCCCGTACTCGATCCAGAGACCGGACTCTGCGAGCTTTACGAATCGCGCCCCATGACCTGCCGCGTCTTCGGCCCTCCCGTCCGCTCTGAGGACGGCCTGGGCGTGTGCGAACTCTGCTTCCAGGGCGCGTCCGACAAAGATATCGCAGCCTGTGAAATGAAACCCGATCCCGACGACCTTGAATCGCGCCTGCTCGCCGATCTCGAAAAAACCACAGGCCAGAGCGGCAACACGATCATCGCCTTCTGTCTGGCATCCCAATCCTGATCCCGAATCAGGCCTGCTGTTTCTTCTCCAGCTCCGCCCAGCGCGCGTAAAGCTCGTCCACCGCGTGCTGCGCTCCGTCGAGCTCCGCGTGCGCGCTCATCAGCCGCGTGGCATCGCTGGCAATGGCCGGATCGGCCGCAGCCACGCGCTTCGCCTCCAACACAATTTCAGCAGCCGCCACCCGCTCCTCAATGCTGGCATACTCGCGCGCTTCCATATAGGACAGCTTCTTTTTCCCGGCCGTCGCGGCTTCCGTCGGCGCCACACGCGCAGCTGAGCGTTCGCTACTCTGCGAAGTCTGCTGCCGTTCGGCCTGCCATGCCTCCCACTGCGAGTAATCGGCAAACCGTTCAGCGCCGCCTTGACCATCCAGCCCCAACACAACAGTCGACACGCGATCGAGCATGTAGCGGTCATGAGTAACCAGCACCAGCGATCCGCGAAACTCCAGTAGGCTCTCCTCCAGAATCTCCAGCGTGGGGATGTCCAAATCGTTGGTGGGTTCATCGAGTAAAAGTACATCGGCAGGCTGCAGCATGAGCTGCGCGATCAGCACCCGTGCTCGCTCGCCGCCCGACAGCCGGTCAACCGGCTGATTGAGCTGTTCGCCCTTAAACAGAAACTTCGCCGCCCACGACGCCACATGCACCACCCGATCCTGATAGATGACCGAATCGCCCTCCGGCGCCAGCGCCCGCCGTAGCGTCACATCCGGGTCAAGCTCGCGGCGTTGGTCGAAGTAAACGACCCGCAACTTTTCGGCGCGCCGAATCTCTCCAGTAGTCGCCGCCACTTCTCCGCGCACCAGACGCAGCAGAGTCGTTTTACCGCTCCCATTCGGACCCACCAGCCCAACCCGCAGCCCCGCCGAAATAATAAAGTTCAATCCCTGAAACAGCTGCCGCCCGCCGATTTCATACGACACGCCCTGCAGTTCAATCAGCCGCTTAGTCTTGCGATCGGTCGCCGAAAAATCAATTTGCGCCGAGCTCGTGCGCGTGCGCTGGTTCAAATCCGCCAGTTCCTCCATCAGTTCGCCGGCTTTCCCGATTCGCGCCTTAGACTTCCTGGTCCGCGCCTTGGCCCCGCGCCGCAGCCATTCGATCTCCGAATGAACTAGATTTTCCAGAGCCTCCTGCCGTTTCGATTGCGCGTGCAGAAATTCTTCTTTCTTTTCGAGGAACGTGCTGTAACGTCCCTTCACTCGCAGCAGCCCGTCGGGATACACGCGGCTCAACTCCGCCATCTCGGTGGCAACATTTTCCAGAAAATATCGGTCGTGGCTGATCACCACGCAGGCGAATCCAGCCTGCTCCAGCACTTCCTCCAGCCACTCAATCCCCGCCAGATCTAGATGGTTCGTGGGCTCATCCAGAAGCAGAATGTCAGGCCCCTGCACCAGCGCCTCGACGATCGCCAGCCGTTTCTGCCAGCCTCCGGAAAGCGCGGCGGCTTCGGCGTCAAGGTCTACAAACCCCGCCCGCCCCAGCGTCTCGGCAAAACGCGTTCCGCGCTCCGACTCCGGCACCGCGGACTTCTTCAATGCCGCGTCCACCACAGACCGCACCGTGTCCCCAGCCTGAAACTCAGATTCCTGCTCCACATAACTCAGCCGCAGTCGCTTGCGGAAAGCGATCTCTCCGTCATCGGTATCCTCGGTGCCCGCCAGAATTCGCAGCAGCGTCGATTTCCCCGACCCGTTGGGCCCGATCAGCCCAATGCGATCTCCCTCCGAAACAGTGAAGGAGACGTTCTGAAAGAGCGGGTCGGCTCCAAAAGCTTTCGAGATGCTGCGGACATTAATCAGCGGTGGCAAAGAAGTGCAATCTCCTGAATGTCGAATGAAGGGTCTACTTTGAGACTATCAGGAACCACGCCCGCGCAGTCTTAGAAGGGATCGTCCGTAGCGGAGCAATTTGGCCTTTACACGACTTTGTCATCCTGAGTGTAGCCGAGCTTCATCGCAGAAAAGCCCAGGCGTAGCGAAGGATCTCCCGCTCAACCGGCCTAACGCGTGAGCCAAACTGCACCACTGCCGGATTTTCCAACGCAGAGGAATAACGTCCCTCTACCAGGCCGGTTTGCCGCCCTTGAAACGCAGCGTGACCGTCTCGCCGCCTTTGAGCACTTCGCGAGCCAGAATCAGGTCAGCCCCATCCTGCTTCACCTTGGAACCGGTGACCTCAATTTCTTCATCAGTCTTGAACACGATGCCCATATCGTCGAGAAATTTCTTGGGACAAAGAAACACCTGAACGGCATCCGTGCCACTCTTCATCACAAGGTAAGCAATAGGTTTTCCGCCGGACGCCGGAACCAGTTTCACCTCTTGCACTACGCCCTTGGATGTGACTTCGGTGGCGGGATCATATTTCGGTGACGCCTGAGAAAAAGCAGAAGTGGCCAGGAAGGTAACTGCAGCCAGCTTCACGACATGGTGGCAAATCGGGCCAAACGCATTCATGGCGGGCCCTCCAGCCGCGAATGTAGGCCTGTGCCGCGGGAAAAGCAACGTCATTCTGCATCGCTCCAGCGCCCGTCTGCTCTTATACTCGGTATTCGGGAATCCTAGCCATGCAATCAACCCGGCCCATCACGGACACGCTGCTGTTCGTAGCTCTAGCCGCGGCCTTCGTCTGTGCGCCGGTTTTCGTTTCCTCAGCGCCTGCCGAGACCGGAGCAGAGGCCTGGCTACGCTACTCCGCATTGACTCCGCAAGCGGCGAAGAACTACCAGCGCCTGCCCGACAAAATCGTTCTGCTCGGCGACTCGCCGGTGCTCACCACCGCGCGGCACGAACTGGTTCGCGGCGTCTCGCAAATGCTAGGCAAAACGTTGCGGCTGCAAGCCGCGGACGCGGGCAACATCCGCTGCGGCGCAGACTCGATCGTTCTAACCACTCTGTCGAAACTGCACACCCTGTCTCCGGAACTGTATCCATACCAACTCCTGACGGGCGATGCCTACTGGTTGAAGTCGGCGAAGATTCACGGCCATGAATGTCTAATCATCGCCGGCGCCAGTGACCGCGGAGTCCTCTACGGCGTGTTCGCACTGCTGAGCAAGATCGCCCGCGCTGAGAGCCTTGCCGACTTCGATATTGCGAAGATCGACGAAGTCCAGCAGCCCTACGCCCCCATCCGCTGGGTGAACCAGTGGGACAACCTCGACGGCCGCATCGAACGCGGTTACGGCGGCCCCTCGATCTTCTTCGCCGCCGGAAACGTCCGCAGCGATCTGACTCGCGCCGGCGAATACGCCCGCCTGCTCGCTTCCATCGGCATCAATGGATGCACCATCAACAATGTCAACGCCGCTCCCGGCATTCTCGAAGACAGTTTCATCGCCCAAGTCAGCCGCATTGCCGATGTGTTCCGTCCCTGGGGCGTGCAACTTTCACTCTCCGTCGATCTCAGCAGCCCCAAAGTCATCGGCGGCCTCGACACGTTTGATCCTCTCGATCCGCGGGTCGCCGAATGGTGGCGCAAAAAGGTCGACGAGATTTACCGCCGCATCCCCGACTTTGGCGGCTTCGTCGTCAAGGCCGATTCCGAAGGCCGGCTCGGCCCCTCCACCTACGGCCGCACGCCGGCCGACGCCGCCAACGTCATCGCACGTGCCCTCAAACCTCACGGCGGCGTCGTCTTCTATCGCGCCTTCGTCTACAACCATCATCTCGACTGGCACGATTTGAAAAACGATCGCGGCAAAGCCGCCTACGACAATTTTCATCCGCTCGACGGCCCTTTCGACGACAACGTCATCATCCAAATCAAGAACGGCCCCATCGATTTTCAGGTGCGCGAGCCGGCGTCTCCGCTCTTCGCAGCATTGCACCGCACTAACGAAGCCATCGAACTGCAGATCACGCAGGAATATACCGGCCAGCAGCGCCAGCTCTGCTTCCTCGTTCCGATGTGGAAAGAAGTTCTCGATTTCGACATGCGGGTCGACGCGAACTCGACGCCCGTGAAAGATCTCGTCTCCGGCCGAGTCTTTCATCGCCCCACCGGTGGTTTCGTCGGCGTCGCCAACGTCGGCATGGACGCAAACTGGATGGGCAGCCCGCTCGCCCAGGCAAATCTCTACGGCTTCGGCCGCCTCGCCTGGAACCCCAATCTCAGCGCCGACGAAATCGTCGATGAATGGACGCGCCTCACCTTCGGCAGCGATCCGCTCGTCGTAAAAACCATTGCCGCGCTGCAGCTCAGTTCCTGGCACGTCTACGAAAACTACACCGGCCCACTCGGCGCAGGCACGCTCACAACCATTACCGGCAATCACTACGATCCCGGCCCTGAGTCCTCAGAAGAAAATGGCTGGGGACAATGGCACCGCGCCGATCACTCAGGGATTGGAATGGATCGCACGATAGCGACCGGCACCGGATTTATCGGCCAATATCCATCGGGGGTTCAGAAACTGTACGAGTCCTTAGCCAACTGCCCCGACAATCTGCTCCTCTTTTTTCATCACGTGCCCTACACCTACGTCCTGCATTCCGGCAAGACCGTCATCCAGCACATCTACGATTCCCACTACGACGGCGCCGATCAAGCCCGAGACTTCATTTCCCAATGGAAGACGCTCGCAGGCCATATCGACCCTGAGCGCTACGCCGACATCCTGACGCGCTTCGAGTACCAGGCTCAGGAAGCCGTAGTGTGGCGCGACGCCATCTGTAACTGGATTCTCCGCCTCTCTGGCATTCCCGATCAGAAGCACCGCGTCGGAACTCCACCTCAGCCCTAATCTGTTTCCCCCTCCCCTTGCGCATTTAGTCGACTTCCGTTAACGTTTACGGTTCGGACGGCCCATAGTCTCTCCTGGGCTGTTTCGAACCCGCTCGCTGGCAGAAACACGGGCAAGAAAAATGGGCAAACCTCCCACGACTCTCCGTGACATTGCGCAGGCTCTGGGCACTTCAATCGGTTCCGTGCACCGGGCCTTGCATGACCACCCAGGCGTCAGTCCACTCACCAAAGACCGGGTTCTGCAGATGGCTAGAACCCTGGGCTACCGTCCCAATCTTGCCGCGCGCTATCTCTCTTCCAAGAAAACTTTGCGAATCTCGGTAAACACTTTGCAGGGCACGACCTCGTTTTGGGACGAAGTGCGGACGGGCATTCGCGAAACCGCACGCTCCATCCTGCTGGAAAATGTCGAGATCGAGTTTCGCACCTATCCCGGCCTCGGCGAAGGCGAGGAAGAAGCGATGGAAGCCGCCATCGCCGCCAAAGTCGACGGCATCATCACCTTCCCCAGCCGTCCGCTCGTCTTGCGCCCCTGGATACGCCGGGCCGCGCGCGAGCGCATACCTGTCGTCTGTGTCGCCACCGACGCGCCCAATAGCGGCCGGTTAGGCATCGTCGCCATCGATACTCTGGCCAGCGGTTCCATCGCCGCCGACCTCATGGGACGATTTCTCGGACCGCGCTCGGGTTCCATCGCCATCACCGTCTTCGACATGGCCATCACCGAGCACGCGGAAAAATACGCCGCGTTCGAAAATACTCTGCAATCGTTCTATCCCGGCCTTCGCCTGCTCAAGCCGATCGAAGATCACGATGTCGAGGCCGAAGCTTACAGCAAATGCCGCAAGCTGTTTGAAAAGTGTGACGATCTGCTGGGAGTCTACGTCACCACCGAGGCATCCATCCCCGTGCTGCAGGCCGCCCGCGACGCCAACGTCCTCGACCGGCTCACCATCATCACCACCGACCTTTTTCCTGACTTGGTTCCGCACATTCGATCCAATGCGGTGGCCGCGACCATCTACCAGCGCCCTCGCGCCCAGGGCGAAATTGCCGTTCGCATGTTGCACGAGTTTCTGGTGGAGGGCGCCAGCCGCGCTCATCAGGTGGCACTGGCTCCGCATCTGGTGATGCGTGGCAATCTCGATTTCTTTTTGCAGCGCCAGTCCCAGGAATCAGCCAAAGAAAAAGAAGATCAAGCCGCAGCCCACGAAATGGCGGAGGATCTTGCTTAGACAGAATCGCGCGAAGAAAGATTTCGCTTAGCAAGACTAAGAAAGAAACAGATCCGCTCACCGGCAGCGCGCCGCGCGAGCTAGCTCAAGAGGAAACCTCGAGGAGGCCACATCGCTTATCTCGGCATCGACGTTGGTACCGGCGGCACCCGCGCGCTCGTCATGGACGCCACCGGCAAAGTCATCGCTTCCGGCTCCGACGACCACGAGCCCTTCCGCAGTCCGCGCCCCGGCTGGGCCGAGCAGGATCCGCGCGACTGGTGGCGAGCCTGCGGCGCGGCTGTCCGCAAGGCTCTTCATTCCTCCAATCTGCGCCCAGATGACATCACCTGCGTCGGCTTCTCCGGCCAGATGCACGGTGCAGTCCTGCTCGATTCCGCCGATGAAGTCGTGCGCCCCGCCATCATCTGGTGCGACCAGCGCAGCGAAGCCCAAAGCATCGAGCTCGAAAAATTATTCGGCCGCGACTCGCTGATCCAACTCACCTGCAATCCTCCGCTCACCAATTTCACGCTCACCAAACTCCTCTGGGTACGCGAAACCGAGCCTGCCAACTGGGCCCGCGTCGCCCACGTCATGCTGCCCAAAGACTACGTCCGCTTCCGCCTCACCGGAGAACGCGCCATCGACATGGCCGACGCCTCCGGCACCCTCCTGCTCGACGTCGCCCATCGCCGCTGGTCAAAAGAAGTTCTAAGCAAGTCTGGCATTGATGTCGCATTACTGCCTGCCCTGCACGAGTCTCCCGCAGTCTGCGGAAAAATTTCCGCCGCCGGCGCTGAAGCCACCGGCCTGCGCGCTGGAACTCCCGTAGTCGCCGGCGCAGGAGATCAGGCCGCCGGAGCCGTCGGCATGGGCATCGCCCGCGCCGGAGCCGTCAGCGCCACCATCGGAACTTCCGGCGTCGTTTTCGCCGCAACCGACCGCCCCGCCCTCGACCCTCAGGGCCGCCTGCACACCTTCTGCCACGCCATCCCCGGCCGCTGGCACGTCATGGGCGTCACCCAGTCCGCCGGATTATCCCTGCGCTGGTTCCGCGATCGCTTCGGCGTCGCGGCTGATGCGAAAGTGAGCTTACAGAACAATTCCGGCCGCGACCCCTACGACATTCTTGCCGACGAAGCCAGCGCCGCCCCCGCCGGCTCCGAAGGCGCTTTCTGGGCGCCCTATCTCATGGGCGAGCGCACCCCTCATCTCGACCCCAACGCCCGTGCCGCGTTAGTTGGCCTCACCGCTTCGCACACCCGCGGCCACATCATTCGCGCCGTCATGGAAGGCGTCGCCTACAGCCTGAAAGACACGTTCACCATCTTCGAGGAAATGCAGATTCCCGTCACATCGATCCGCCTCGGCGGCGGCGGCGCGAGATCCCCCCTGTGGCGTCAGATTCAAGCCGACGTCTACGCCCACGAAGTTGAAATCGTCGCCGCCGAAGAAGGCGCAGCCTACGGCGCAGCCATTCTAGCCGCCACCGGAGCCGGTGCCTGGAGTTCCGTCGACGAAGCCTGCGACAAAGTCGTCCGCGTCGCCGCCCGAATCCCACTCAATCCAGCAGATTCAAAAACCATGCAGCAAGCCTACCGCACCTACCGCAAAATCTATCCCGCGTTGCGTCGGGTGTTCGACTAGATGAGTGCTAGGGGGATGTTCCGCCAACTATGGTGGCGCTTGACCTGCTCAAATTCTGGCAATAAAGTGCCAACGGTGCCAGCACACCGTTGGAGGACATATCAAAGATGGTGATTGAATACACGGCGACCTCTCAAGACGTTGCTGCCCTCTACTCCTATACGCGAAAACACTCGCCAAAGCTTGCTCTCATGTTTTATGGCCTGCCGATTGGCATGGTCTTTATCGTGTTGGCCGAGCGTCGTTCTCCCACCCACTCGCTAACTTCAGCTGACTGGACGGTCGCGTTGATGTGGGGAGTTGTCTTTTTCTTACTCTTTCCGCTGATCTTGAGGCTTCGCACAAAGAAGGACAAGCGCACTCTGTCAATTCAACCCGACAAGCTTTCGACCCAAATCGGAAAACGCAGCGGCGAAGTGCCGTGGGCGGCTGTAGATAGCTTGTATGCCACCGATGAACACATTTTCTTGATCCGCAAGAATATGAACGGGTTTGCGATCCCGCGATGTGCCTTTGTTGATGAGGCCCAAAGGAAAGAGTTCATACGATTGTGCGAGCAATACATTAAGGCTGCAAGGAGCTGACGATCGATGAAAACAGCACACAGCACTCATTGACCCGGCCAGCGGTGCGGCCTTCTACTGCGCCGCCTCCTTCACCATCACCACCCGATCCCCCGCCACATCGCGCAGCGTCTGCACAATCCCCGATGGCCACCGAATCTCCACTAAATCCGCCGCCGCGTTACTCCCCAGCCCAAAGTGCACCGGCCCCGCGCTCGACGACGCATAGCCCGCGCTGGTCGTCATGTGGTTATACTGCGCGCCGGATTTTGTCACGACCTTGATCCTCGCCCCGATCCCGTCGCGGTTGCTCTTCGTCCCCTGCAGCTTGAATTCCACCCAATGATTCTTGTTCGGAGTCGAGTTCATCCAAATTTCCGCCGGAGCGTTGATCGCGCTCACCACCACATCCAGCCGCCCATCGCCATTCAAGTCTCCAACCGCCGATCCCCGATGCCGCGCCGGAGGCTGCGCCGTCAGTCCCGCCTCCGCCGTCAACGCCGAAAACTTCATCCCGCCCAAGTTGCGAAACACCGTATTCGGCTGCGCCACCATCAGATTCGGCTGTGCCAGCAACGACTGCACATGCCCGCGCGAAACAAAAATATCTTTCCATCCATCGTTATCGAAATCCGCAATCGTCGGCGAATACCCCGACATCGGCAGGCTTAGCTTCGTCATGTTGCTCTCGCGCGTCACTTCCACAAAATTGCCCTTGCCCGTGTTCCGGTAGACCGGAAACGTTTCCCCATCGAGCGCAACGATGACAATGTCCGGATATCCATCATTATCCAGATCGCGGAAATCCACGCCCATGCCGGAAATCGGCGTGCCATCTTCCCTCAGCGCCACGTTCACATCGAACCCAATCTCCTCAAACTTCCCTCCGCCCTTGTTGCGGAAAAACCAGTTCATCAGCTTGTCGTTCGGAACAATCAGATCCATCTTCCCCGAAAGATTAAAGTCCGCCGCCGCCACTCCCATACCCTTGCCCGGATGCGCGCGGAACCCAGCTTCCACCGAAGCATCGCGAAAAGTTCCATCCCCGTTATTAATGAACAACTGGTTCGGAGTCGGCTTGTACATCTTGGGATGGCAATACTCGCGATGCCCGTAGCCCTCGCACACCGGCTCGTGATCGAAATCCCACTTCATGTAATTGATCACGACCAGATCGAGCAGCCCGTCGTTGTTCACGTCCACCCACGCCGCCGCCACCGCCCACAGCGGCCCGTACTCGGCATCAGGCTTATTCAGCCCGGCCTTCGCGGTTACATCCGTGAAGGTTCCGTCGCCGTTGTTGTGATACAGCGTGTTGCGGTAAATTCCCGTGACAAAAACATCTTCGTATCCGTCGTTGTCGTAATCGCCCACTGCGACGCCGACGTCATATCCCGTTCCCGCCAGCCCAGCCTTCTCCGTCACGTCGGTGAAGTGCCCGTGTCCGTCATTCTCAAATAGCCGGTTGGAATATTTCGGAGAATTCTTCTGGAGCGTCTTAATGTCCGCTCCATTAGTGAAGAAGATGTCGAGCTTGCCGTCGTTGTTGTAATCGAACACGGCCACGCCGCCAGCCATGGTTTCCGGCGCATGCCGCTCCGGCGTCTCGGAGCTGTCCAGCGTGAAATCGATAGGTTGAAACGTGAATTGGATCGGGCTATCAGGCGTGTGTTCGGCCGAAGGTGCGTGCGGTTTCGCCGTCGACTGCGGATGCACAGCCGGTGGCTGCATCAAGGTCGCGAGCAGAGGTAATAGCGTGAGCGAACCGGCAAAGCCGCGAATGTTCATTTTCTCCGAGGGCGCATGTGGCCTGTTCCATCTTAACCCGGAGGATGTTAGACGTTTTGACAGGCGGTCAGCGAGCAGCAGCTTCGCGCATCCAGACTGGCCCTTGAAAGTCCACATTCACAGAGATCGACATTTTGCATACGCCGCAGTTGTGCCGAGAACCACGGTACGCAACGATCTGCCGCAGTGCTCTCTCATCCAGAGTTGTACTGCCCGAGGAGCGGAGCACCTTAGCATTGCTGACTAGCCCGTTCGGGGCAACCTGAAAGGAAATCAAAGGACGGCAAACTAGCTCATTCATCTCAGATGCAGCGGCCTTCACCGCCTGCAGAGCAAAGCCGCTAACAGCACAGGGTGGATGATCCTTGATCATGGACCACTCCCCACCTGCACTTTCCAAATGGGCCGCGAGGCCGAGGCCGCACTCGGCGGTCACCATACTTAACGGCGTCGGAACGCGAGGCGGATGGCCCACACTCAGTTCAGATGCAGTCAGTCCTAGGAGAGCAAAATGATGAATAGCTGCGGCGCCTGCGACGGCTGCGACGAGCAGGAGGATCAAAAGGCTGTGGAGTCTCATTGGTCTCTGCTCACGTAGACACCAGAGCTCGCTCCGCAGTTCCTCCTGTCTTTGACCCGGAAGGCCCGGCCGCTGAGGGCGCGGGATCCCGTCACTCCACGACCGATCAGGCAGAGTCGCTTACTCCGGCAGCTTCTGCTCCCCGTGAATGGTCAGGTGAGCATCCGCCTGCGCCGCCGCCGTTCCCGGCTGTCCTCCGCCCGCCGTGATCACATAATCTCCCGCCGCGATCATCCGGTCGCCCGCTTCGTTCACGTAGCTCAACTCCCGCGGCTGCAGCGTGAGCGTCACATGGCCCACTTCGCCCGCACCCACGTGAACCCGCTTGAAGCCGCGCAGCGCCCGCAAAGGCGCGCCCGCCAGCTTAGGAAAAGTAATATAAAGTTCCACCACTTCATCGCCCGCCCGCTCACTCGCGTTCTTCACATCCACGTCCACCGTCAGCGGATTCCCCGCCTCCAGCGTGGCGTTCGATAACTTCAAATTGCTGTACTCGAATTTCGAATAACTCAGCCCATACCCAAACGGATACAGCGGCTGCCCTTCAAAATATCGATACGTCCGGCCTTTCATCGCATAATCTTCAAACTCCGGCAACTGCTCCACGCCTTTATAAAAAGTCACCGGCAGCCGCCCGCCCGGATTATTCACGCCCGCCAGCGTCTGCCCAATCGCCGTCCCGCCTTCTTCTCCCGAGTACCACGCCTCCAGAATCGCGTTCGCATGGTCGTTCGCCCAGTTCACGCCCAGAGCGCTGCCATTCATCAGCACCACCACCAGCGGTTTGCCCGCGCCCTTCAACGCTCCCAGCAGCGCTTCCTCTTCTTCCGGCAGGTTCAGACTGGTACGGTCTCCGCCCCTGAATCCCGGCAAGTCCACCCGCATCTCCTCGCCTTCCAGCTTCGACGTGATGCCCACCACCGCGACCACCACGTCGGCTTGCCGCGCCGCCCCGACCGCTTCCACCAGCGGATCGCCCGTAACCGGCAGCCAGATCAGCTTCGTCACCCGCCCGCCCGCCTGGTACTCAATCTTGATCGGGTAATGATGCCCCTTCGTGAGCTCAACCGTCGCCAGCTGCGGATTCGGATCGTGCCCGACGTTGTCATCCACAATCAGTTTCCCATCCAGCCACAAGCGCTGCATCGAACCCATCAGTCCGAGTTGATACGTGCCCGATTCTGCGGGCGTCAGAAATCCCGTCCAGCGCACCGAAAAATCTTTCATGGTGCCTGGCGAAGGCAACGCGTGGGCATCCGGGTGAGATAGTTGAAGATCGACATATGGATCCACGCGCGTCATCGCCATCGTTCCGGCTGGGTCCGCCGCGGAGTATTCGCCTTTGAGTCCCGGCTTGCCATCCTCGGTAGACAACACCGAAGTCGGAACCACCGGATGCTCGCGCAGAAAATCCGTTCCCGGTTCATACGTGACCTGCGCCGCAGGGAACGCCTTGCGAATCCCCTCCAGCGCCGTCACCGCATGCGAAGCCGTCCCGCTGTAATTGCCGTGCAGCACGCCGGTCTGGTCCGCCAGCGGACCCACCACCAGAATCTTCTTTACTCTTGCCGCAAGTGGAAGCACGCCATCATTCTTCAGCAGCACCATCGACTCGCGCGCCGTCTTCAGCGCCAGCTCGCGGTGCGGCGCGCTGTCAATCTCTGAATCCGGCGTCTGTGCATACGAAACTTTCTCCGGCGGATCGAACATACCCAGCCGCATCCTCGCCGTAAACAGCCGCCGCAAAGAATTGTCGAGATCGCCTTCGGTCAGCAATCCCTGCTTCACCGCATCCACAAAAGGCTTGTAGTCGTGGTCATCCTTCGTGATGGTGAAAAAGTCCGCGCACTCATTGTCCATCCCCGTCTTGATCGCCGCGGCCGCAGCCTCGGCCTGGCTCTTCACGAACTTGTGCCCCTGGTAAATATCCACGATCGCGTCGCAGTCCGACACCACATACCCGTTGAACTTCCACGCGCCCCGCAACTCGTCCTGCAGCAGAAACGTATTCGCGCACGCCGGCTGGCCATTGACGCGGTTATAAGCGCACATCACCGACTCCGCCTTTCCCTCCGTCACCGCCGCGCGGAACGCCGGCAAATATGTGTCTTCCATGTCGTGCTTCGATACCTGCACGTCAATCGTGTGTCGCGATGTCTCCGGCCCGCTGTGCACCGCAAAATGTTTCGGCGTCGAAATCACTCTGAAATATTTCGGATCATCCCCCTGCAGCCCGGTCACAAATGCCACGCCCATGCGTCCGGTAAGGAACGGGTCTTCGCCATACGTTTCCTGCCCTCGTCCCCATCGCGGATCGCGAAAAATGTTGATGTTCGGCGACCAGAAATCCAACCCTTCCATCACGATGCTGTGTCCGGCTCGCACCGCCTGATTATGTTTCGCGCGCGCTTCCGTGCCGATCACAATCGCCATTTCGTGAATTAACGGATCGTCAAACGTGGCCGCCAGTCCCACCGGCTCCGGAAAAACCGTCGCCGTCCCCGCATTCGCCACCCCATGCAGCGCCTCGCTCCACCAGTCATACGCCGGAACCTGCAGCCTCGGGATCGCTCTCGCCTGGTTGACGAGCTGCTCGGCTTTTTCCTCCAGCGTCATCTGCTTGATGAGATCGTCCACCCGCACGTTCACGGGCTGCGAAGGATCCAGATAGACAGAACTGCTCGGCGCCTGCGCCGCAGCGCGGACCAGAAGAAGAGCCAGAAAAAAAGTCACCTGCAGGATGGATCGAGTGCGCGTGTGCATGGAAGATTCTCCTCCGCAACCCGCGCTTCCCAACCGGTGCGGCAAAAAGCGCTGGGTGATGAATCGACGATCAAAGTAGCCGGTAGATACAGCTCCGTAAACGATTACGGTCGAACCGTCGCTTGTAGCACAAGCCAATTAGAGCGGTCAAGAACCCCAATCACGCTGATGCAAAACTTGATTGTGAGAACGAGGAAAATGAACGAGAAGGGAACCAATGAAAAAGAGAACAAGCCGATAGGCGCAGACGAGAAACGAACGCCAGCCAACAACGAGCGCCAACCGACGACGAACGCCAACACAACCGTGGAAGAGCGGCGCTTCGGCGCCGCGTCAAGAGCTCATAGGGATTCGGGGCGTCAGCCCCGTGGTTACGCCCGCCCCTTTTTCGCCGCGATGGCCGTTTCCTTGCCCGCAACTTCCCACGGACGCTTCGGCCGATCCGCCGCCGCCTTGTCGCGATCCTGAATGCGGTCGTAATGATACGACTCGCTCACCGTCCCCAGCGACTCGTTGTACAAGCTGGGCAGCCCCAGCCCCACTTTCAGTTCTTCCGCAAAAGTCTGCAGCGCCTTTAAATGATCCGCCGTCGCCGGAACTTCCGTCTTCGAGGTCTTCAGAAACTGCTGGTATCCGCGATTCACCAGCTTCGAAATCTCGCTGCCAATCAAATATCCCGGATACGCGAATATCTTCACCGTATCGTCGGGCGCCTTCTGAATCGCCGCCGACACATTATATTTCCGCAGGAAAACGCGCACCGTAGCTCCCGGCGCGTCGGTTAAGTCGAACCCATGCTCGCGCAGCCACGCTAGCGCCTCTTCATAGGTCCGTGCTTCAATGGTTTTCGACATTTCTATTACGTCAACCTTTCCTGGCCCCTCGATACTCGATGCTCACCGATTAGATGCACCTTTATAAGAACCGAGCGTAACTTTACACGAACTGCATCGCCGGGCGAAATTGATTCATCTAAACTGTTGCACGAATCAGGATCACTAAACAAGGTACTACATACATCGTTTCTGCCCACATAGCACATTACGTTGGTCACGGCGTTTCAGTTCCTATATGGCAAGCGGATCTCCAAGAACGGCGAGCATCTCCACTCCGGCACAACCCGGAGATGTGCACCAGCTGCCGTCAGCATTGGGCGAAACCCTTGGCCACAGCCTCATCGACCGCATCGGCAACACGCCGCTGCTGCGTCTCGATGCGCTCACCGCCGACCTGCCCGGCGTAGTACTTCTGGGTAAGGCCGAATGGTACAACCCCGGCGGCTCGGTCAAAGATCGCGCCGCCGCCAACATCGTCGCCGAAGCCCGCCGCCGCGGCCAACTCCGCCCCGGCCAGATTCTGCTCGACGCCACCAGCGGCAATACCGGTATTGCTTATGCGATGCTTGGCGCGGCCGAAGGATTCCCCGTCACCCTCTGCATGCCGCAAAATGTTTCCCGCGAGCGCAAGCAAATCCTGCAGGGTTACGGCGCCAACATCCTTTACACCGATCCCGCCGACGGATCCGACGGCGCCATCCGCATGGCCCGCGAGCTCGCCGCCAAACATCCCGAGCAATATTTTTACGCCGACCAGTATTCCAACGAAGCCAATTGGAAAGCTCACTATCACGGCACGGCCAACGAAATCTGGCAGCAGACCCAGGGCCGCATCACGCACTTCGTCTCCATGCTCGGCACCAGCGGAACTTTCGTCGGCACCACGCGCCGCCTCAAAGAACTCAATCCCGCCGTGCAATGCATCTCGTTGCAGCCCGACTCGTGGTTCCACGGCATCGAAGGTGCAAAACACATGGCCACGGCGATCGTCCCCAAAATTTACGATCCCCAGCTCGCCGATCAGAATCTCGAAATCTCAACCGAAGACTCCTACGCCATGGCGCGCCAGCTCTCCCGCTCCGCCGGCCTGCTGGTCGGCATCTCAGCCGCCGCTGCCGTGGTAGGCTGCCTCAAGATCGCCCGCGCCCTGCCGCTGAAGCGAGGTCACGAAGCCGTCTTCGTCACCATCCTGTGCGACTCCGGCGACAAATACTTGAGCGAACGCTTCTGGAACGAAGGCTGATGAAGGACTAATAAGAATCGGGGGTGCCCCACCCTTGTCGCGGTTTTGAGCGACAGGGTGGGGACTTTGACTCTCTTTTCAGCGGCAGAAATTCCCAAATAGAAATTCAAAAAAATGCTGAAATTCAAGAAATCAGACTACGAGGCCATCCGCACCCACGGCGAAGAGACCTACCCCCACGAGTGCTGCGGCATCCTGCTCGGCAGCATCAACGAGGAGGACGACTGCACCCGCATCGTCACCTCCATCGCGCGCGCCGGCAACACCCGCACCGACTCTGCCCACAACCGCTACAACATCGATCCGAAGGAACTGGTCCGCATCCAGCGCGAAGGCCGCGCTCGCGGAGAAGACATCGTCGGCTTCTACCACTCCCACCCCGACCACCCCGCCCAATGGTCCTCCACCGACCTCGCCGAGGCCCACTGGTTCGGCTGTTCCTATGTCATCACCAGCGTCGAGAAGGGCAAAGCCGTCAAGACGAACTCCTTCGAACTCACCGGCTCCGACGAGAACGACAAGCGCCTGGTCGACGAACCGATCGACATTCCGTAAACCGCCCACGCATGCAATTGAAACCCCCGCGGACAACCGCCAGGCTTACACTTCAGTACTCTCCTCTTCGCGGAATCAATTGTTAACCTCTCTACAGAGGAGAGGCGCATGCAATTCCCGATTGACGTCGACCTGACTGTTTTCATCTACACGGTCGGCAAGATCATCTTCGGCGGCCTTCCCCGCCTGCGCCGCAAACAACACAAGATTCCATTGCATTACCAGATCGCGGAGGTCGGCCCGGCGGCCCTGACCGAGGCCCAGGCAAAATACTTCGCACCCTATGACGAAAAACTCAACGCCATGAATTACTGGCCGGTCTGCACCTACCGCGTCACCAACTATGGCCACAATCTGATCCGCAGCTATGTCAATCCCCTCGAGACTGCCCGTTGTGTGGTGATGATTCACGAACTCCCCTTGCTCCAAAACGGAAAGCCATCGGTGGCCAATACCTGCCTCATGTCCTTTCATACCTGCTTCTCTGACGCGACCATCCTCACGACTCGGAACATGCGCCTGAAGTCTGTGATGGACCGGCCGCCCTATCAAACCGTGCAAGAGTGCCCAGCCATCACCGACCCCGCCGAGATGAAGCGTAAGCATGACAAACGCGCGGCATCCATGGGTTGCCCGGTGCCACCCCCGTCCGATGCCAAATCCACATTCAAAGACGTTCAGGCCGAGCACCAGCGCTTCAGCGCGTATCAGCTCTCCCGGGGAAGCTTCCGCCTCACGCCGGACGGAAGCGCCTACGCTTCGACCGACAGAGTCTTTTGGCGGGGAATTCGCAATCACCTCAATCCCTTTGCCCACCGATTCTCCGTCCGCCGTTTCCTTCCTGCAGCGCTCGCAGCCGTCGTGCTGCCGCTCTATGCCGTAACCACTCTCGCTCCCGCCGCTGCCCAGGCCGCCCGCAACCTCGGCTTTCCGCCCCTGGCCGCTGCCCAGGCCGTCACCCTCGCCTGCTATCTAGTTGCCGGAGCTCTTATCGGATATGTCCTCGAGCGGCAGACCTTCGTCTGGGTTTTCCTCCTCACCTACTTGAGCGTTCGGATATTTGCCGGAGTTCAACTGGGGCCGTTACCGTACAGCGCATTTGCGGGTTCAGTGGCCTACTCGGTCGCACAAGCCAAGAAGCGCCGGCGGGCCGTTTTACTACCCCAGAGAGTCTACTGAAGCCCAGATCCTGCAACGGAATCCCTTGCCCAGCGCGGGAAGTGCGGGATATTCACAGGCGCGGAACAACCGTCAGTTTCGTTGGCAAGATCGATCTCGACCGATAAATCTAGCGCAAAGCCGCGTCGGGAGCGGGCTGGGCGAAAAGTAGGCTGCGCGTTTGCACCATTTTCTGTCACCGGCCTGTGAACGAGCCGCACTCAATTGAAAATACGAGTACTTACAAATGCGTATTTTCGATTGACGAAAAAAATAGAAGGAGTAGAACAGGATCGTTCTTTGACAGCTTCTTAAGTTTTTCCGGTTGGTGCGGCGTCCGGGGCTCAAGCGGAGTCACTGTTCTGATCGCAAGGTTGGGACGGAGGGCGAGCAAGGGTCTATAGCAAAGCGCTGGTCGAGGCGAACGAAGAAGAAATGTTGAAGGCAGGATAGAGTTCCGAGGCGTAGGGTAGGTTTATCCGGTTGGCGGTGAGCCCGGAGCCCGAGCGAAGATCGCGCGTAGCGCCCCGCAAGGGAGGCTGCGAAAGCAGGTCGAGCAAGGGTCAATAAGCGAGCTACTGGCCGAGACGAATGGACCCCACATCACCTCGGAACTCTCTTTGTTTTTGGCCGCGTGCGTCACCACGCACTCCGGTCATGCTGAGCGCAGCCGTGAGGAGCGCGCAGCGATCCTCACCGCGAAGTCGAAGCATCCCTACCCGCGCACCGAATCAAAGCAAGTCCCGCACGCATTCAAAGAATCCGTGAAGATCCGTGGCCAAGAAGTTGTAGCTACTTTGCAGCGTTCCCCGGCCCGCCCACTGCATGAATCCGCGGAATCCTCTGCTCCAGCGGCGGCAGCGCCGGAAACGCCGCATGCGGCTCCGTCTGATACCAGTACGCCACCGAAAAATAATTGTCCGACCGGTGATTCGCATGCCCATGTTCAATCGTCGCCCGCAACGATTTCGTAAACGGAATCGGCGAATCCAGGTGGAACCGGTACAACGACCATCGCCCGCCCGCCACTTCCTGCCCCACCACCGGCGCGCCAAATAAATCGTACGCAAACGCGTGCCCGCCAAAGTCCCACGCGCCCAGAAAATAATCCTCCGACCCAGTCCCATTGATCGAAGGCAGAGCCTCTCCATCCACAAAAAACATGTCGTCGCCCTCGCCCCACCACCCATCCTGATTCTCCAGCACCGACATGGTCACGCCCACAAAATGCCCGCGTCCCGTCGCTTCCATCCAAACGTAATTGCCTTCCCCATTCAGGTTCTTCTTGTCATTGATGATCGCATCCCCATTCGATTGCCAGTTATTTGTCCAGCCATGAGCCGGCGCGGCCTGCCGGTACTGCGCGTGAAAATAAAGTTGATCCCCCGGCAGCGCCTTGTTGTAAGCCCGGTAGTCGATATTGAAATAAAACGCGTCCGTCTTTTCCGCGCCCTCATTCGTCACCGTGATGCGCGCGTGCTTCTGAAACGGCATCGGAAAGAAACAGTTCAGCGCCTTGTCCGAACCCACCGACAGCGGCACCGACTGATACAAGTGATAATCCCCCAACCCCAACCCAAAAAAATCTCCAATCGGAGTCTCCACGCTCGGCGCAGCCTCGCCATCCCAATACATGCGCAGCACCAGCGCCTTCAAATGATTCGGATCGTCGCTCGCAATCGTGACCCACACATGGCTGATCACCCCCGGCCCCGCCTCATCCAGCAACGTCAGCGTCTCCCCCACCGCAATCGGCCGCGCATCCGCATTCCCCCCGCTCCGGTCATAGCTGGACACGCGATGCTGCACATAATCCTTAGCCTGCGGAAGGCTAGAAAGCCAAGCACCGGGTTCCTGCGAAAAGAGGGGGATGGTCAAAAAGCAGAAGGCAAATAGAGAGATTAGCTTTTTCATGGGGTCTCCATCGCATCAAATAAGATGCTTAATCGATGCTACAATGTTTTTATGATCGACGTCACTCAAGACATTCATTCCCTGACCACGTTCAAGCGGAACTCTTCCGGGCTGATGAAGCACATGAAGAAGACTGGACGGCCGTTGGTGCTCACCATCAACGGCAAAGCCGAGGCTGTCCTGCTCGATGCCTCCGCTTTTCAGGAAGTCGCCGGCCACCTGGACGCGATTGCGAGTATACGCCGCGGTCTCGGCCAGGCCAGAAAAGGCGAAGGGCGCCTGGCGGATACCGTGCTGTCTGAACTGGAACGGGAAGCCTGAGTGCGACGGATGCCGTACCGGGTGATCCTCACCCCCGAGGCCGAAGCCGATCTCCGTACTGCCTATCGCTACATCCGCAAACATGCCCCACGCGCCGCTCGCGACTGGATTCGACGCGTTCGCCAAACCGTCAGGACTCTTTCGCATCACCCCGAACGCTGTCCTCTGGCCCCTGAGAGTTCGTCGTTCAACGAACCCATCCGTGAGTTGCTATTCGGTACCGGCAATCGCGGCACCTACCGCTTTCTCTTTGTCCTCATCGGCCAATCCGTATTCATTCTCCACATACGCCACGGTTCCATGCTCCCACTCGACCCCAGCGAATCAGGATAGAAAAGAAAATACCTACAGCGGAATATTCCCATGCTTCTTCGGCGGATTCCTATCCCGCTTGGTCTCCAGCATAGCCAGCGCCTGAATCAACTTCTTCCGCGTCTCCCGCGGCTGGATCACCGCATCCACAAATCCGCGATCCGCCGCTACGTAAGGGTTAGCAAACTTATCACGGAACTCGTCAATCTTCTCCCGCCGCACCTGCTCCCGATTCGCCGCCGCATCCAGTTCGCGCTTATAAACAATGTCGACTGCGCCTTCCGGCCCCATCACCGCAATCTCCGCCGTCGGCCACGCATAGTTCACATCCGTGCGAATGTGCTTCGACGCCATCACGCAATACGCTCCGCCGTATGCCTTGCGCGTGATCACCGTGACCTTCGGCACCGTCGCCTCGGCAAACGCATACAGCAGCTTCGCGCCATGCTTGATGATCCCGCCGTACTCCTGCGCCGTCCCGGGCAGAAATCCAGGAACATCCTCAAACGTCACCAGCGGAATGTTGAAGCAATCGCAGAAGCGCACGAAGCGCGCGCCTTTCACCGACGCATTAATATCCAGCGTCCCCGCCAGCACCGACGGCTGATTGGCGACGATGCCGACCGGCCGTCCGTCCAGCCGCGCAAATCCCACGACGATGTTCCTCGCGTAATGCTCCTGCACCTCAAAAAAGTAAGCGTCATCCACTACCGCATGAATAACATCCTTAATGTCATAAGGCTGGTTTGATTGCGCCGGAACAATCGTGTCGAGCGCAGCATCCGCCCGGTCGGCCGGATCCGTACAAACTTTCCGCGGAGGCTCATCCAGATTATTCGACGGCAGAAAACTCAACAGCTCCCGCACCATCGACAAACACTCCGCGTCATCGTGCGCCAGAAAGTGCGCCACGCCCGAAGTCTCGTTGTGCGTCATCGCGCCGCCCAGCTGGTCCTTGGTGACTTCCTCGTGCGTCACCGTCTTGATCACGTCCGGCCCCGTAATGAACATGTACGAAGTCTTATCCACCATCAGCACGAAGTCGGTAATCGCCGGCGAATACACCGCGCCTCCCGCGCACGGCCCCATGATCGCCGAAATCTGCGGCACCACTCCGCTGTAAATCGTGTTGCGCAAAAAAATATCCGCATACCCCGCCAGCGACATCACGCCTTCCTGAATGCGCGCCCCGCCCGAATCATTCAGCCCAATCAGCGGCGCGCCCATCTTCGCCGCCAGGTCCATGATCTTCACGATCTTCGCCGCATTCGTTTCCGAGAGCGACCCGCCAAACACCGTAAAGTCCTGGGCAAACACATACACCAGCCGCCCCTCAATGCGTCCGTATCCGGTAATGAATCCGTCGCCATAAATCTTCTGCTCGGCCATGCCGAAATCATTGCAGCGGTGCGTGACCAGCTTGTCGGTCTCCTCGAACGTGCCTTCATCCAGCAGAAACTCGACCCGCTCCCGCGCCGACATCTTCCCCTCTTTATGCTGGCGCTCGCGCCGCTTGGCCCCGCCGCCATCTTCGGCCAGCCGGTTCCGCTTATTCAGTTCAGCAACTTTTTTTTCGAGATTCATAGCGCAAGGATTATATCGCCGGGGATGCCCCACCCTTCCCGCGTCCTCGGATAGAGCCTGTTCTGAGCGAAGTCGAAGCAGGCTCCGTGTTTGATGATCGATTGATTGATGGATCGATGGATCGATGGACGGATCGATCGCTTCGAGAGCAACGCCGAGACCGCCGGCGCAACCGTGGAAGAGCGGCCCTTCAAGGCCGAGTCAAAGCTCAAAATGATTTGGGGCTTTAGCCCCTGCTCCCCTCCTGCGGTACACTGCCCACAATGTCTTCACTCTCCGATCAGATGGGGTTCACCTTCCGCCCGCCCGAGCGCCGCGTGTGGAAAGTTCGCGATCTCGTCGCCTCGGTCCGTTCCCACATCGAACGCGAATTTTCTGACGCCTGGGTCGAAGGCGAGATATCTAACTTCCGCGCCCCCGATTCCGGCCATCTTTACTTCACGCTGAAAGACGGCACGTCAAGAGACGGCTTATCAAAAGACGCAACCGCCCAGATTAAAGTCGTCATGTTCCGCTCCGCCGCCCGCCTCCTGCGCTTCCGCCCCGCCGACGGCTTGCAGGTCGTCGTGCGCGGCCGCGTCACCATTTACGAAGATCGCGGTGAACTGCAAATCTCCGCCGAGTACCTCGAGCCCAAAGGCGCCGGTTCGCTGCAGTTGGCCTTCGAGCAACTCAAAGCGAAACTCGAGGCCGAAGGCCTGTTCGCCGTCGAACGCAAGAAACCAATCCCCACGCTCCCATCGCGCATCGGAGTCGTAACCTCGGCTCAAGCCGCCGCGCTTCGCGACATTCTCAACGTCCTCCAGCGCCGCCATCACTCCGTGAATGTCCTCATCTATCCGGCCCAGGTGCAGGGCGACGCCGCTTCGCAGGAAGTCGCCGCCGGCGTTCGCTATTTCAACCAGCACGACAACGTTGACGTGATCGTCATCGCCCGCGGCGGCGGTTCCTCCGAAGACCTGGCCGCATTCAACGACGAAGCTCTCGCCCGCACCGTCGCAGCCTCCGAGATTCCCGTAATCTCCGCCGTCGGCCACGAAACCGATTTCACTATCGTCGATTTCGTTGCCGACCTGCGCGCTCCCACTCCATCGGCCGCCGCTGAACTCGTTATCCGCTCGCGCCAGGAAGTCGAAGACCTCGCTGCCTCCCTGCATGCCCGCCTCGAACGCGCCATGCGCTACCGCCTTTTGATCGGCCGCCAGGCCCTCACCGAACTCGCGCAGCACGGCGCTTTCGCCCGCATGATGGAACTCATTCACCAGCGCCAGCAGACGCTCGACGATCTCACCCACCGCCTGGAACTCGCCGAGCGCCAGCAACTCGAACGCCTGCGCCGCCGCTGGGAGCTCACCTCCGCCGCCGTCCGCCACTACGATCTCCGCCTCGTGCTTTCCGGTATTCGTAAAGAACTCGACAGCGGAACCGCCGCGCTCGCCGCCGTGATGCGCAATGTTCTGCTCGGCTATCGCGTCCGCAGCGAGCGCCTGCACACCGCCCTTGAGTCGCTCTCTCCGCTGGCCATTCTCGACCGTGGATACGCCCTGGTCTTCGATTCCGAAGGCAATCTCCTCAAAGACCCGCGCACCGTTAAAATCGGCGACGAGATCTCTGCCCGACTCGCGCACGGCGAAATTAAAGCCGCCGTGACCAGAAAAAAGTAAGAATCATCATCATCGAAGCCAGTAATCAGGTTTGAATCTTGCCGAGCAGAATCATCCTTGGCGTCATCCCGAACGGCGCCGTTCTGGTAGACCCCCGGCCTTCAGCCGGGGCGCGGGAAGCGCGGCGGAGTGAGGGATCTCTGTCGCATCGACGCTTTCCATCGACCCATCGAACAACAACCTGCCAGTCACTGTGTGTAAAAGTTCGTAAGATTTCCGGCCCGGCCAATCCACTGCATTACAATTGGCTTTCAATCGCAGGGTTTGGGAAGGGCACGGCTTCAGCCGTGCCGAAAGCGTCCCTAAGGGATTTGGGCTTTAGCCCCTGAGGGACTTTCGCCAGCTAGATTTTCACCAGGAGCGCAATTCGGTGCTGCCAGTCATCACCTCATGGACGCAAGCCGCGTGGATCGCGCTCGATATCCTCCTCGTCGCCCTTATCATCTACCAGGTGCTGGTGATGATCCGCGGCACCCGCGCCGCTCCCATGCTCGTCGGCCTGGTCGTCGTCGCCGTCACTTTCTACTTCGCACGCGTCGGCGAACTCACCACCCTCAACTGGGTGGTCAGCCACGTGTTGCCGTACCTCGTCTTCGCGCTCATCGTCGTCTTTCAGTCTGAGATTCGCCACGTGCTCGCCGACCTCGGCCGCCGCCTCACCTTCCTCGGCGGCTCCTCGTCGGATAGTGACTCCTACGACGACATCGTGCTCGCCGCCAATCTTTTTTCCCAGCATCAGACGGGAGCGCTCATCGTCATCGAGCGCGAGATCGGTCTCCGCACCCACATCGAAAGCGGAGTGCCCCTCGATGCCCGCCTTTCCTACGATCTTCTGGCCACGATTTTCCGTCCTAGCGCCCCGCTGCACGATGGCGCCGTCATCGTCCAGAAAAACCGCATCGCCGCCGCGGCCTGTTTTCTTCCGCTCTCCATGAATCCTCTGCTCTCCACTCAGCTCGGCACGCGCCATCGTGCCGGTATCGGCATCACCGAAGAAACTGATGCCATTGCAGTGATTTGTTCGGAAGAGACCGGCGCGATCAGTCTCGCCATCGGCGGCCAGATCGAGCGTGACTTAACCGTCGAGCAACTCCGCGCCCGTTTGGGCAGCGAACTCCGCCGCTACATGGCGCCCGTCACTCTGCCCACCGCCATCGCCCACGGTGAGGATGACAACGGCGTCCTGCTCGATTCGCCTCTCCGCGATCCCGCCTCGCAGCGCAGGTCCGAAGCTTCCGCCGAATCGGAGCCGCAGTCATGAGAGGATTTTTCCAGCGCTATGTGTTCCACAACTTCACCCTCAAGATCCTGTCCCTGCTGCTCGCCGCCGGTCTCTGGTTTCTGGTTTCACCCGACGAGCAGCCCGCCGAAGTCGCCGTGCGCGCCCCCATCGTCTTTCAGCACGTCCCGCCGCACCTGGAGATCAGTTCCGAGAACATTCCCGAGGCTCAGATCCGCGTACGCGGCCCCGAACGATTCATTCGCGGCCTGCAGGCCAACGAGATCCACGCCGAAATCGATCTTGCCGATGTCCAGCCCGGCGAGCGCACCTTCGATCTCACTTCGCAGCAGGTGCGCCTTCCCCGCGAAGTCCTCGTCGTGCAGGTTGTCCCCAGCCAGCTGCATCTGTCCTTCGATACCCGGCTCACTCGCGAGGTCGACATTCATCCTCGCGTGCGGGGCGATTTCGCTGATGATGAATATAAGGCCGAGACCGATCCGCCCCGCATCACCATCACCGGCCCGCGCAATCACGTAGAGAAAATCGAATCCGCCACCACCGATCCCATCGACGCCACCGGAACCCGCGGCCGCGCCGTCTTCACCACCAACGTCTACGTCGCCGACCCGTTAGTCCAGGTCGTCCAGACCACTTCGATTCGTGTAACCGTAACCGTCCAGCGCGCCGGCACCGCATCGCCGCATTAAGAGAGCGCATCCGAGATGTGCCTCTAGCAATGAGCCGCGAAGCGTCTTTACAACGTCTGTCATTCCGACCGAAGCCGGAGCGTCAGCGACGGCGCAGTGGAGGAACCTGCTTCTCCCAACAGGCTTCTCGCGCCAGAATAAAACAAACGCAACCCCGCCCACGCGCTTCCCTCCGCCCTCATTTATCATCGTTATTCGTCTTATGAGCCAGCAAAGGCAATTGTTCGGGACCGACGGCATCCGCGGCGTTGCGGGAGAATTCCCCCTCACCAAACAAAGCACCTACTTGATCGGCCGCGCCCTCGGCCACGACCTGGTGCGCACCCACATGAAGCCTCAGGCCGTCATCGGCCAGGACACTCGCGAATCCAGCGCCTGGATTGCCGATCGCGTTGCCGAAGGTCTCGCCGCCATCGGTGTCGACGTCCACAGCGCTGGCGTCATCACCACTCCCGGCGTCGCCTACCTCGCTCGCTCCCGTTCGCTCGCCGCCGGCGTCGTCATTTCCGCGTCCCACAATCCCTGGACCGACAACGGCATCAAGGTTTTTTCCGGCGACGGCTTCAAGCTCACCGATGCCCGAGAACTCGCCATCGAAACGGAAATCTTCGCACTCCTGCAGAATGTCTCCGCCGCCGACGATACGGCGCTCAAGATTCCCAAACCGTCTCTTCCCGGCGAAGCCGAGCTGCGTCACGCCTACGTCCGCGCGCTCGCCGCCGGCGTTTCCTCCGACCTGAGCAAGCTGCGTGTCTTGGTCGATTGCGCCAACGGCGCAGCCACCGCCGAAGCGCCGGAACTGTTTCAAAGCCTCGGCATTCAGGCGACCTTCATCCACATTTCACCCGACGGCAAAAATATCAATGAAGGCTGCGGCGCATTGCATCCGGAGACCCTGGGGAAACTGGTCGCAGAATCTCCCGGCAAGTTCGACCTGGGCGTCACCTTCGACGGCGACGCCGATCGCGCCCTGTTCTGCGACGCCTCCGGCCGCGTCGTCAACGGCGACGGCGTGCTTCTCGCCGCCGCCCGCGACCTGCACGCGCAAGGCAAATTGAAAGCCGACACAGTCGTCTCCACCACCATGTCGAACATGGGCCTAGAAATCGCGCTGAAGAACTCCGGCATCCGCATGCTGCGCGCCAACGTCGGCGACAAATATGTGCTGGAAGAAATGTTGAAGACCGGCGCGACGCTCGGCGGCGAACAATCCGGCCACATCATCTTTCGCGACGACGACGCCACCACCGGCGACGGCCTGCTCACCGCCCTCCGCCTCATGGATATCATCGTCCGCGCCGGCAAACCGCTTGCCGACCTGGTCGCCGATCTGAAAGTCTTTCCCCAGAAAATTCAAAACGTCCGCGTCCGCGAAAAAGTTCCCTTCGCCCAGATCCCCGCAATCCAAGCCGCCATCGAGACCGCCGAGCGCGAACTCAACGGCAACGGCCGCGTAGTAGTCCGCTACTCCGGCACCGAGGCCTTAGCCAGAGTCATGGTCGAAGCCGAATCAAAAGAAAGAATGGAATCCCTAACCGCTGCAATCGCCGCCGAAATTCAAAAAGCCTTGGGAGTTTAGTGAATTTGCTTTTGGGTGGCGCAGCGCGTTCAGCGCTCCGCTAAGGGTGGAAGAGCGGCGCTTTAGCGCCGCGTCAAGCGCCCATGAAACGTGCGGGCTTTAGCCCCCGGGTTACTTTCTTACACTGGGTGCCCCATTTCTCGCGCGTCCTTTGCGCGAGAAGTGGGTCTTCTAATCCAAACCTACATCTTCTTCCGCTTGCCCCGCGCCCGCACAGGTTCTTCCTCCAGCACCGCAAACTGGATCTTCTTCTCCACCGGGTCGATCCGGTCCACCAGCACCCGAATCTTCTGCCCCAGGCTGTAAATCTTCCGCGACCGCTGCCCAATAATCTCCCGCGTGTTCTCGTGATAGGTATACCGGTCGTCCGTCAGACTATTCAGCGGCACCAGTCCCTCCACAAACAAATCCGTCAACTCCACAAAAAAACCAAACTTGGTCACGCTGGTGATGAGCCCATCAAAATCCTCGCCCACCCGATCCTGCATAAACTTCACTTTCTTTCCCTCAATCAACTCCCGCTCCGCATCGGCCGCCCGCCGCTCCGCCCGGCTCGACTCCTCCGCAATCTCGTGCAACTCCTCGATCGCAATCGGCCCGCCCAAAGATTCCTGCGGCGCGGCCACTTTTGTCCGCCGCTTCGACCACGGCGAAGCCGCATCGTCCGCCGGGTGCCCCACCCTTGTCGCGTTCTGTGCGACAGAGCCTGCCCTGAGCTTGTCGAAAGGGTGGGGATGTTGACTTTGGTTTTCCCGCAGCACGTCCTTCAAAATCCGATGCACAATCAAATCCGGATACCTCCGGATCGGCGACGTAAAGTGCGTATACGAAGTCGCCGCCAGCGCGAAGTGTCCCAGATTCTCCTCCGAGTACCGCGCCTGCTTCAGCGACCGCAGCATCAGGTAGCTCAGAATCCGTTCCTCCGGCTTGCCCGCAATCTTCTCCGTCAGCTTCTGATACATGCGCGGCGTGATGTGCACTTCCTGCGGCACCTCGATGTCCCGCGCCCGCTTGCCCGTCCCGTAAGCAGCTCTCCGGTCAGTCTTCGTCTGCACCCGATGAATCGGCAGTGCGCCCACGCCCAAGGAATATCCAAATGTCGCCGCGATGGTTTCAAAATCGTAAACCCGTTTCGCATCCGGCTTTTCGTGAATCCGATAGAGCGACCCCACGTGCCTCGACTCCAGATCATGCGCCACGCACTCATTCGCCGACAGCATGAATTCTTCAATCAGCCGGTGCGCGATATTTCGCTCCGACCGCGCAATGCTCTTCATCAGTCCCAATTCGTCGAACTCGATCACCGGCTCCGGCAAATCAAAATCAATCGATCCCCGCTTTTCCCGCTTGCGATTCAAAATCAGCGCCAGGTCGCGCATCAGCTCAAAGGTCGCGACCAGCGGCGCGTAACGCTCGCGCGCCGCGGCATCCCCTTCCAGCACCGCGTTCACCGCCGTATAAGTCATCCGCTCCACCGACCGGATCACGCCCTCGCTCAACTCATAGCCCACAATCTCGCCGCGATGATCCATCTCCATCACGCACGACAGCACCAGCCGTTCCACCTGCGGACGCAAACTGCAAATGTCGGTCGACAGTTCCAGCGGCAGCATGGGCACCGCTCGGTCCGGAAAATAAACACTCGTGCCACGCAACCGCGCTTCCTGATCCAGAGCGGAGCCCGGAGTCACATACTGCGCCACGTCGGCAATATGAACCTGCAATTCAAAACTCCCGTTCGCCAGCATGTGCACATAAACCGCATCGTCAAAATCGCGCGCGGTTTCCCCATCAATCGTCACAATTGGCAGCCCGCGAAAATCCCGCCGCCGCTCCAGTTCCCGCCCAGAAATTACCGCCGACGTCTGCTGCGCCTCTTCGAGCGCCGCCGCCGGAAAATGATGCGGCAGATGAAACTTCCGAATCGTGATCTCGACGTCGACGCCAAAATCATCTTCACGCCCCAGAATCTCGATCACCCGCCCCCGCGGATTCTGCGTCGGCGAAGGCCAATCCGTAATCTCCACGTCAACCACAAGTCCTTCCAAGTCGTCCCACTGAGCCGGCCGTGCCACTTCGTCCCCGAGCACGCGATCCACGGATTTGTTTTTCTTCCTCGGTGTCTCTGCGCTCTCTGCGTCCTCCGCGGTGAAGGGTTTGGGTTTTTCCTCCCCCGCCGGAATCACAATCTCCTGCGTAATCTTCGAGTCGATCGGCCGCACATATCCCCCGCGGCTGCCATAATGAAAAATTCCCACCACCGTCGGATGTGCCCGCATCACCGGCCGCACAATCCGCCCCTCCGCGCGCCCATCCGGACGCACGTTCGCGATATCCACCAGCACCAGGTCGCCGTGCATAGCATTGCCAATCAAATTTGGCGCAATAAAAATGTCGCCCGTCAACCGCGCCTTCAGTGCCGGCGAGAGCGACTTCGCGTCCGGAACCACAAACCCAAACCCGTCCCGATGCATGCTGAGCCGTCCCCCAACCAGGTTTTTATCGGCCGCAGCCGCAGGCAAGGAATACCGATCAGCCTCAGCCTGAATCAGCGTCCCCCGCGCCACCATCCGCTGCAGCAGGGAATCAAGCTCGCGCCGCTCATCTCCGCGCAACCCGAGTTCGCGCACCAGCTGCTTGAACCCAGCCGCCCGTTTCGGTTGCTTAGCAATATGTTTCAGGATTGTCGAATCAGAGAGCATAGAAGAAGGCTGCAGCTATTAGCCTTCAGCTCTCAGCATAAATCATTGAGGAAATGTCTGGGCCCTGTCATCCTGAGCGAGGATTCTGCTCCGGCTTGCCGGAGCAGAACCGCAGTCGAAGGATCGCTTTCACCACGGCGCGCCCTCAGACTCCGAAGGGAGTTTTCTGAACGGGGATTTTGATCCAGCCTAATTCACCACGTATCCCCGCCCCCCCGCGGCGGCCACGCCCCCATCACTCGCCGCAGCAGCGCAATCTGCCCCACGTGATAGCTGTTATGCGCCACCATCTGCCACAGTACCGCTTCGAGCGTTCCCGCAACGTTTTTGTCAGCTTCGTGCACGCTCTCGATCTCCCGCTGCAATTCCTGCGCAGAAGATTTCGCCAGCTCGCCAAAGTCCCCCAGCAACTCCGTCATCCGCGTCCGCAGCCGATCCCACTCAGCAGCATCGAAAGCTGCCGCCACCGGAAAACTCTCAGAATTATGTTCGGGATAAACCGGCCGCTGCCCGCAAATGCGCCGCAGCTCATATTCCATCCAATAATTCATGTGAAAAACAAGCTGCGAGATCGAGTGCGGAAACCCGGCCACCGTGCGCCCCGCCAGCTTAGCAGGAAGATCCTCCACGCACGCCACCGGATCGGTATGCGCCCCCTTGCCGCGAAGCAATTCCGTCAACGCCCGCTCTGTCATGGGAAATCTGTAGGAAAGATAGCCCCGTCATCTTGAGCGGAGCGTCGTCCACCGCCAGCGGGGGTGCCCCATGTCTCGCTTCTTTTGCGAGACATGGGAATTTCATCCGCGCAAATCCGCAACGAAGAAGTTGTTACCGCTTAAAATACTTCTCCTCCAGAATCCTCCGATGATGCAACTCATGTCCCGCGATGATATAAGCCAGCGCGCGCACACTCACTTCGTTCTTGTTGGCCACGCCCCGCCGCGCCCACGCCGCCTCATCCAGATTGCGCAGCAACGTCAGCGTCGCCCGCCGCACCGCAATGTAATCTTCAATCAACTCCCCCAGCGGCGCCCGCGCAAACGGACCATTTTTCACATAATCATCCTGCTCAAATCCCGCCATCGGCGTCTGGTCACCACGCGCAATCCGCAGCGCGCGATACGCAAACACGCGCTCGGTGTCGCACACATGTCCCAGCACTTCCTTCGCCGACCATTTATCCGCCGCGTAACGAAAATCTCCGTCGCTCTCCTCGCGCCCCGAGAGCAGCATCATCATCTGCCGCCGCTGCCCATCCAGCGTCCCCAGAATGTCGGTTCCCGTGATCAACGAAAGGTAGCGGTCATAATAAGGCGCATATTCGCCCGGCTCCGGCCGCGCGACCATCACTGCTGCTGCATTCACTACCGATGATTCAGACATTTTCTGCTCCGTATCCTAAATCTTAAGAACGAGAATTCCCCAAGCCTGGATTCAACAATTTAGACTCCCCACTCCAACTTCCGTTTTCGATAAATCTTCGACCCTGCCAGCATAACCCTCCCGCCCTGTGGAAGGCTACGGTCGAGCATTTTTTCCCGGGAATCGTTACACGCTCCGAGCAGAAACAGCGCGTCCCAGCCAGCCCTCCCAAATCTGGAAAAACTCTAAAGGACGTACCAGCAGAGTGAACTCCCGATTGAAAATAAAGGATTTCCACAGCGCTCATTTTGAGACGCGGGAGTACAATCGCCTTTGGTCACGAAAGTGCGGCCAGTGACCCCTAATCCCAACCAGGAAAGGATCGTTTACCCCATGTGGAAGCCGACCAATCAGCCTCAAACTCCTGCGCAGCCTGCCGCGCCGGAGCGCCCCACTACGTCTACCCCCAGCGCGCCTATGGCCTCCGCTGAGCCCGCTGCTCCCCGGCCGGTTACCACCACCACCGCCGACCAGGCCACCATCGGCAAGTCACTCGTCATTAAAGGCGAAGTCACCGGCTCCGAATCGCTCTACATAGATGGCCGCGTCGAGGGCTCCATCAACCTCGCCGGCAATCGCGTCACTATCGGACGCAACGGCGTAGTCGCCGCCAACATCAACGCCCGCGAAATCGTCGTCCTCGGCAAAGTCCGCGGCAATCTCACCGCCAGCGATCGCGTCGACATTCGCAGCGACGGCTCCCTCACCGGCGACGTCATCGCCGCCCGCATCTCCATTGAAGACGGCGCATTCTTCAAAGGCGGCATCGACATCCGCAAAGGTGGACAGCAGGCGAAGCCCAACGGCGAAGACAAATCCGTCCCCGCCCCAGAGCCCGCCGCCGCCGGCGCCCGAGCGTAAGCTCGAAGCTGGTTGGGCGAAGTCTGCCATCGAAGTTCGCCATCGTAAGTTTGTCAGCCACTCCCCAACGGGCATCCCGCAAGGATGCCCGTTTCGCTTTGTAGCGCCGTAAATCCCCGCATCGTCACGAACGCCCGCATAACCGTGGAAGAGCGGCCCTTCAGGGCCGCGTAAAGCGCCAAAAAGAAGAACCGGGCTTTAGCCCCTGTGGCCCCTCAAAATTCCCACCCATATTCCCCCCGCATTGATATACTTGTCCCCTTTTTCCAAACGCTCGCCCAGACCCCATGGGACGCATCATCATCGTTTTCCTAAAACGCCTCTGGCTCCCGCTGCTCGTCCTCGCGGCCTTCCTCGGAGTCTGCGTCGTCTTCTACGCCCGCGTCGAAGGCCTGCGCCCGCTCGATGCCCTGTTCTGGGTGATCCATCCTCACGCCATCGAGTTCCGTGCCGTCCACCGCTCCACCAAGATTTTCTCTTTGTTCGTCTACGCAGGAGTCTTCGCGCTGCAGATCTGGATCGCCGAGCGCGTCCTGCTCACCATTTTCAGCCGTCACGGCGTGGAGGCCTGGAGAACCATGGTCAACGAAGTCAACATCGATCGCCTGAACGACCACTTCATCATCTGCGGCTACGGCCAGGTCGGCCGCACCGTCGTCGACCAACTGCAGCGCCTCGAAATCCCCTTCGTCTTAATCGAAACCAACGAAGGCCTCTACCGCGAACTGCTGACCGACAAAATCCCCGTCATTCAAGGCGACGCCAAACGCCACGACGTTCTCCTCCAGGCCGGACTCACCCGCGCCCGCGGCATCTGCATCGTTATCGACAACGATGCCGACAACCTCTACATCACCGTCACCTCCCGCTCGCTCAACCCCAAAATCAAAATCATCACCCGCGCCGGCCAGCAGCGCTACGCCAACGCCATCCGCAGCTCCGGCGCCGACGAAGTCATCATCCCCGAATACGAAGGCGGCCTGATGACCGGAAGAATGATCCAGAAGTATTACCCCATCCCGCTCGCGATTAAGTAGCGCCGGCGTCCCGCCGGCTGTCGCGGGGCGTCTCGCCCACCCATGCTCCAAGCCCCGCAAAGGCACGGCTCAAAGCCGCGAAGCGGCGAAAGAATAAAGCCCACGGCGTAAGCCGTGGGTAGCCAGAGTCGGAGAGGACCAGCCCCAGCGGGGCGAAAGAACGCTTCTCCCAAGAATCCATCGCGAAGATCGAACCGGGAAGGGCACGGCTTCAGCCGTGCCGCTTAGAGCCAATTAAGACACGGGCTTTAGCCCCTGAGGCCCACAAACTCCGGGGAGCAGTCCAAGTTCTTGTGAGCAGAATGGGGATGTTGCGGCAACAAGCGCTGGGCTATAGTCCTGTCAAGAAATCCAGTCGCAGCTCGGAAAGTCTGTATTGACTCGCTGCCATCCCTTCGGCGTTCGGCGGAAGTACTTGAGTCCGCCCGCGCCCCACTTGGGGCCGCCTCGGCTTTCCGAGTACACAACGGCAAGGGTGTGCGCGCTATTGAAGCCGACGGCTGATAACGCGACGTACCCCAAAGAGTCTGGGTACTTCAGTCGAAACTGCTTCCACCCCTCCATCACGCCCGCTTGAATATTTCATCGAGTTCCGCTTCACTAATCGTTTTTCGGTCGCCGAGGACGCTCGACAAATCCCATAACCGCTCGTTGACATCGCGAAAAGCGTCCATTGCCTCGCGAAATTGAGGGTCCTTTATCGCTTTTGCGTCTTTCTCGCTAACTGAGCAAGCCTTTGGTCCAACGGTTGTTGAGAGGACAAGGACGGGTTTCTTGCCTCTCAGTGCAAACAGGCCTCGGTAAACTTCCGCAGCATCGGGTGCGGAATATGCCTTCACGGAGGCTATTTGCGCACTCACGACCATTGCGGGCCAGAGGACACTAACCAATGCACACTTGAAGGTATTCATCATCTTCCCCGGAACCAATAATGTCTTTGGAACGGGCCCCTGTCTTCTTTCTTGCGCTTTAATTATGACCTCGATTGACTGTTGAGAACAGCCCTTTACACTCATATCCCCCTACTCCACCAGCATGCAATCCCCATAAGAATAAAACCGATACCGCTCCCGCACCGCGTGCTCATACGACCGCATCACATTCTCTTTTCCGCCCAGCGCGCAGACCAGCATCAGCAGCGTGGACTGGGGCAAATGAAAATTCGTCAGCAGCGCCCCCACCACTCGAAACTTGTATCCCGGATAAATAAACAAATTCGCTTCACCCGTCCCCGGCCGCACTTCGCCGGGTGCCCCATTTCTCGCGCGTTCTGTGCGCGAGAAAGCCTGCCCTGAGCCTGCCGAAGGGTGGGGATTCTCTGCTTGCTGCGCTGCATACTCTAATGTCCGCACCGTCGTAGTCCCCACCGCCACAATCCGCCGCCCCTCCCTCCGTGCCCGTCCTATCTTCTCCGCCGCCTCCTCCGAAATCGAATAAGACTCCGAGTGCAATCGAACTTCCTCCACCCGCTCCACCCGCACCGGCTGAAACGTCCCCAGCCCCACATGCAGTGTCACTTCCGCAGTCTCAATCCCGCGCTCCCGCATCCGATCCAAAATTTCCGGCGCAAAATGCAACCCCGCCGTCGGAGCCGCCACCGACCCCCGCTCCCGCGCATACACCGTCTGGTACCGCTCCCGATCCCCCGCCGAATCCTCGCGCGAAATATAAGGCGGCAAGGGCACATGCCCAATTCTCTCAATGATTCGGAAGAATTCTTCCTGCGAGTCAAACCGAATCCGCCGCTCCCCAAACTCCCCCCGCCCAATTGCCTCCGCCTGCAACTCATCCCGCTCACCAAAAAACAGCCGCTCTCCCACCCCAATCTTCCGCCCCGGCCGCACCAAACATTCCCACTCATTCGGCTCAGCCGAGACCTGCCGCGTAAGCAATACCTCAATCCGTCCGGGAGCATCCGGGTGCCCCACCCTTCTCGCGTTTTCCGCGAGAGGGTGGGGATTTTGATCTTGAGCCGCCTGCACCCCCCGTCTCCCATACAACCTCGCCGGAAACACCCGCGAATTGTTAAACACCACCAGATCATCCGCCCGCAACAACTCCGGAAACTCCCGAAACCGCAAGTCCTCCAGGTGTCCGCCGGCCACATGCAGCATCCGCGACCCTGCCCGATCCGCCAGCGGCTCCTGCGCAATCAATTCTTCCGGAAGTTCGTAATGGAATTCAGAGACCAGCACGCCCCGATTATAGGGAACGGACCATTGCCGCAGCGCTCCCAGCGCCGCAATCACCATATCCGCGCTCCAATTTCTCTCCGTTTTTTCACGAAATTAGCATTGTCTCCCCCCTCCGCCTGCTGGTACTATGCGAATGCCACACTGCGGCCTGCTTTTTATCATTCTCCCCCAAGGGTAATCATGCCTACGGAACGCAAATACAGGGAAGAAATCGTCCGTTACGGGCGCATGCTCCACGAACACGGCTATGTCGCCGCCATGGACGGTAATCTCTCCGTACGGCTTGAGCACAACCGCATTCTGGTCACCCCCACCTGCGTCAGCAAAGGCGCCATGAAGGCCACCGACATGGTCATCGTCGATCTCGACGGCCAGCAGGTCGCCGGACGCCGCAACGTCACCAGCGAAATCGGCATGCACCTGCTCATCTACCGCATGCGGCCGGATATTCAGGCCATCTGCCACGCCCACCCGCCCACCGCCACCGGATTCGCCGCCGCCGGCATCCCGCTCACCGAGCCTCTGGTGTGCGAAGTCGTCATGGGCCTCGGCTGCATTCCACTCGCCCGCTATGGCACGCCCGGCACCTCGGAACTTGCCCAGACGCTCGAACCCTACGTCCCGACTTATGACGCCATCCTCATGTCGAATCACGGCGTCGTCACCTACGGCGACACCCTCGAGCACGCCTACATGAAGATGGAAACCGTCGAGCACTTCGCCCAGATCGCCCTGGTCACGCACCTGCTCGGCCGCCAGCAGCCCCTGAAAGAAGTGGAAATCGAAAAACTCCTTCTCGCCCGCACCAAATATTTCGGCGCAAAAATCGCCGCCTCCATGCCCCTGCCCCAGTTCCCCCAAAAAGTCAGCTAGCGACTCCGCGAATCGTCACAAATAAATCGCACTGTCATCCTGAGCAACGCGAAGGACCCCGGTGCAACTCAGCGCCAACGCCGGCCCCGCCAGGAGTTTCCACCGCGCCCCCCAGAAGTGCGCTCCCAGATAAGGCCGTAAGGCCAATGCCTGAAACGGACCCCGCACGCCACGCGTGCACCTTCGTGTCTGGCGGCTTCCGCTTCCCGCTGCGACAATTGTCCCAACAGTTGTAAGGGTGTTCCTCCCGTTCTGTGTGAGCGCACGACGGCAAGAGCCGGTCAGCGCAGTTTTTTGATCTTTAAATTCTGGCCATTACAACGAGGAGATTCCCCCATGCGTAGGCTTTTCGCATATCTTTCGTTAGCTCTGGCATTCATAGTCGGAGGCAGTATTCATTCGCCGGCTCAGGCTCGCCCTCAACAGGCGAAGCCGCCAGTCATCACTTCAATCAACCCTGTCACCGGCGTCGTCGGCGCCTCGGTCACCGTTTTCGGAACCAACTTCGGCACGTCCCAGGGTTCTGTCACCTTCAACGGCAACCCCGCTTCCGTCGTGCAGTGGACCGACTATTCCATCGTGGCCAAAGTTCCGTCGGGAAATGCCTCCGGAAACGTGGTCGCCACCGTCGCCAGCACTCCCAGCAATGCCGTAGCTTTCAAGGTCGTCACTATGCCTACCACTTCCATCGTCCACACCAATTTCGGATTTCAGTGCGGCTTCGACCCCTCCGATTGCGGAGGCCCCCACGGCTCCATCATCTGGCCGCAATCCACCGCCCAGCCCGAGTTCCTCCGCCTGCACGATGTCTCAACTTCCTGGTCTGACATGAGCACCGGTCCCGGCGCCTACGACTGGACCGCGCTCGATACCTGGCTTGACGTCATCGCCCAACACCAGCCCGTCAACGTGATCGAGGTTTTTTCCTGGGTTCCTTGCTGGGACGCCCCCACCTGTGAAGCGCCGGGAATCGCGCCTACCGGAACCAACTCGCTTCCTCTCGATTTTTCTAAAGCCAACGGCAGCACCGCGTTCAACGATTTCGTAACTCAGTTCACGCAGCACTGCAGCACCAACGGCAACTGCGCCGGCAATTGCCCACCGGACACAACCTGCAAGTCCACCAACCTCATTCGCTACTACGAACTGTGGAACGAGTGGAATACCACCGTCCGCTGGTCAGGAACCATCAATGAGCTTTACGAAATGCTTGCTCCCGCCGTGCCCATCATTCGCGCCAATGTAAAGAACGCCGTCATCCTTACTCCCTCCACCACCAGCGGCAATAATCCCGTATTCCTCTCCTGGCTGAATCTCGAAACCACCAACGGCCGCCTCTCCGACTGGGTCGTCTGGCACGACTATCTCGAGGGCAGAACTCCTGAAGCTGAGTGGAGCATGTTTAGCTCGCTCTACCTCAGCAACCTGGTTTCACTCTCGGCCTGGAAGTCTTATCCCTGGGCCGACACCGAGACCAACTTCAATGTTGATACTTTCGCCTGTCCCGACATCTTTAACGCCGAAGATTGCACCGGCCAGGTCGTGCGCTGGCAGCTGATCAACTCTTCCAACGGTGCGCAGAGCCTGAACTGGTACAAGTGGATGGAGACCATAGAGGCCAACTCCCAATACAAAACCGCCTACAACTCCATGGCGCAATTTCTAATGGGAGGCAAGTTCGCCGGACCTTGCGCAGCCACAGGTAGCGGCGCATCCGCGCCCTGGACATGCTCCTTCACCGAATCGAGCGGCGTGAAAGCCCTATGGGTGTGGACCACCAGCGAAGCCGGCGCGAGCTATACCGTGCCAACCGGCTACGTCGACTATCTCGACTTGACCGGCGGCGCCAAGACCACCATCGACGCCGGCCAGGCCATCCCCATCACCACGATTCCGATCATCCTCGAACAGTAACGCCGTTCGCTCGCGGCGCAACTCACTCGCGCCGCGAGCGCGATACACTCTGGTTGCACGTGCGGATTGCAAAGCGTCGGATTGCAAAACGCGCAGACCTCACAATACGCAGATTGCACAACATCGGATTACACCACGCGCAGATTGCACAACGTGCAGATCACACACTACGCAGATCGCAAAACGTGCGGATCGCACAAGACCCAGATCGCACAATGCGTTACTTGAACAAAGCGGCGATCCCAGAACGTGCCGACCCACAACCCTGATTGCAACGAGATGCTGATTGCGCAACGTGGAAGAGCGGCGCTTTAGCGCCGCGTAAAGCTGCTAAAATTTCGCGGGCTTTAGCCCCTGAGGTCCGCGAATGTCTGGCGGCTGTTCGGAAAGTGCCGATCACCGCCGCCGCGCGCCCCATCTTCGTCTCGCGGCCCCGCCCATGCCGAGCAATCCCGTCCCCATCAGCAGCAGAGACGACGGTTCCGGCGTGGCCGCCGTGGTGGTCAGATAGATCGTCGCGCTGGAATTATCTCCCGGGACAAAGTACTGCCCGTTACCGGGCAACAGAATCGCGGTGAGCGTCGTATTGGGATACACCAGTTTTCCGTCGATCCGCAGCTCTTCCGGATAGTTCAGAGTCAGCTTCAGCATGATCCCGGAGCACGGGTCGCAGACGTAGCCGAGATCGAGCATCTTTCCGCTGTAGTCCGAAAAATTGATGTTGCCATCCCCGTACGCGGGATACCAGGCACCGGACATATCCCTGACGTAGAACGTGCCGGTCAGATCCAGCGTGAAGGGGACGCCGTGAGAATCGAAGAGCACCCCGCCGGAGTTGATACCCACCCCGACCCATGTCTTGAAGCATCTGCCGTAGGCGCAACCGCCGCCACCGGCTAAAGAGATTTCTCCAATGGCAATCGAATCGGCACGGGCCGATGGTGGAATCAATCCAGTGAGAACAATGAGCAGGGAAGTGAAAAGCGTTACTCGCAGCCGGGTGGACATTTGCCACCTCCACCATAAACGGCGGCATCCTACGCCCCGCCTGTGGAGTTGTCAGTGAGTCGGCTCACAGCCCTCGCTTGCAAAGGCCGCTCACTCCCCGCCAATCCGAAACCTCACCCCCGCCCGAAAATTCACCGGCAGTGCCGGATACCCCACCACTTCGTTGTACCGCCGGTCCAGCGCGTTCTGCACATTCACATACGCGGTCACCCGATGTGTCACCGCATACCATCCGCCCAGATCCGCGCGCACATATCCCGCCGCGTGATTAATCCCAAACCCGTCGAAGTCCGAGTCCGACCGCCGTCCCACAAAACTCCCGCCCACATTCCCGCCCCATCGAGTCCCCATATAACTCAACAACTCGCTCGCCGCATGCTTCGGCCTGCGCAGCAGCGGCTGCCCCGGGTCATACACCGGATCATACGGCGCGGGATTATCCAGATATTCCGACGAAGTGTACGTATACGCCGTATTCAACAGCAGCCGTGGACGCAGTTTCGCCCGCAGCGCAAACTCCGCGCCCTGCGCGAACGCTTCATTCACATTCACATACTCTCCCGGATAATTCGGCGGATCGTTCACCATCACCACATAGTTAATCTGGTCGTGAAACAGATTATTAAAATACGTCCCGCTGAATTCGTACTTGTTGTGCAAAAAGTCCTGCACGAATCCGGCCTCAAACGCCCGCACCCGTTCCGGCTTCAGCCCCGGATTCGGTATGTCATACGGATCGCCCGGCAGGCCGTTGAACGTTTCCTCCAACCGCGGCTCCTTGAATCCCGTCGAATACGAAAACCGCAGCCGCGTCCCGGAAAAAACATCGTCCCCCCGCAGCGCCAGCAACGTCAGCGCCACTCGCGGCACGCCCGTATTCCCGAACGCGCTGTCATGCACGAACCGTCCACCGGCGATCACACCCAGCCGTCCCAGGGTCAACTCCTGCTGCACATACGCGTCCTGGTTCAACCGTTGTCCATGGTTCTGCGCGCCGTAAGTCAGATCGCCCACATACCCGTTTTCATTTTCCAGTCGGTAGCCGAACGTCGTATGTGCCCACGTGTGCTCAGAATAATCCCCCTGATACTCAAATCCTCCGCGATTAATGTGATCCACTTCATTCGACGCATAATCAATCGAGCAGGGAACCGCCGGCGGGGAGAATGCGCAGTCCTCGTTATTCACCCGTTGCGCGTCCCCCGGATCAAGCTCGAAATACCGATACACATAATCAAATGCAGTAAACCGATGTTGCCATCCATTCGGCTGGCTCACCGTCAACTCCAGGCTGCCCAGCAGATTATTCAGCTGCGACCAGCTATAAGGATTCGCCGCCAGCGTTTCCAGCGGCTCCGTGAATCCATTCACCGGAACCAGCGGATCGTATCCATTAAAGCTCCACTCCCCCGGCACGCCCGTATGACTATTCGCATGCCGAAATCGCACCCGCAGCCCAATCGAATCGCTCAGCGCCGCGCCCACGTTCCCGCCCTCCAGCGAATCCGAGTACGCGTCGTTCACTCCCGATCCATTCGTGTTGAACTGGTCGCCGAACAGGTTGTAATCGAACTTCCCGCGCGCTCCCGCCAGTGACGCGTGCCCGCTCGCGGTCCCCAGGTTCCCGCCGTCCCCCGCTAAGCGCAATTCCGGAACCCGCGTGCTCCCCGCTCGCGTCCACACCTGCACCACGCTCGTCATGGCATCGCTGCCATAGAGCGTGCTCTGCGCGCCGCGCACAAATTCCATGCGATCACCCTGCTCCAGCGACAGCGTTCCGAAGTCAAACGTCCCGCCCGGCTCATTCACCGTCACGCCGTCGACAATCACCTTGTTGTAATTCGATTCCCCGCCGCGCACGAATAATGACGCCAACCCCCCGCGCTGTCCCGCCGCATTCACCACTGCTCCCGGCAGAAACCGCAGAGCGTCATCCGCCGCAATCGGCTGCATCGTCGTCAGCTGCGCTCCGCTCAACGTATCGACATCGGCCCCCGCAACTTCCCCCACCACCGGATTCCGCGTCGCGCTCACCACTACCGTCTCCGCCGCCGTCGCCAGCCGCAGATTCACCACCATATCCACCGGCGGCGACGCCATAATTTCACCCGCGGAAGCAGGCAGAGCCGGCACCGCCGCCTTTTCCGCCGCAAACCCCGGCGCCAACACCTCCACGTGATAAGGCCCCGAGTGAAATTCGTGAAACAGCGCCACGCCCTCCGCCGATGTGCTCTGCGTGGCCAGAATCTTCCCGTTGTCCGAGAGCACCACCGACACCTGCGCACCCGCCACCGCCGCCCCTTGCGGATCAACCACCTTAACTTTGATTTCTTCGGCGAACGCCGCCACGGTTAACGAAAGAAGAGAGAGAACAGAGAGAACAAAGACCAGCAGAATTCGAAATCCGAACACGCGCATACTTTCCTCCTTTGCACGCGAAAGAGGGTTGAAGTAGACGGATCGCGCCGGTCTCCTGGCTTCGCGAGTAAGGATGCAAGACGAAAGCCCGTCCCCATCCGATTCCCGCTCCCGGCCTTCCCGGAATCCCTCCCAGTGGCCGAAAGCAATTTCCTCGCTTACAGTTGCGCGGCAGCGCGGGATTCTCACCCGCTTCCCTGTCTTCACCGAGCGGCAAAGACGCGCGTTCCGAACGACATTGCAAAGAACAAAAGAAAAATGACGATTCACCCGTCGCGAAGAAATCTAACGGCTGCCCCCTCCGAAGTCAAATCCGAATCAAAAACGGGTGCCCCACCCTTCTCGCGCCTTTCGCGAGAGGGTGGGGATTTTGACTTCGCGCGAACTGGGTAATACTTCGTGATGACTTCATTCCAACTAACCCGACCATCCCCTCACTTCCTCCACTTCCCCACCACCCACAGCACAATCGTCAACACCACACTCACCACCACTGACGTCGCCACCGGAAGATAGATCGTCGTATTCTTCCCCCGGTACACCATATCCCCCGGCAACCGTCCCAAAGGCAGATTCGCCCGCCCGGCAAAAAAGAACAGAACTCCCACCCCCGCCACCGCCAACCCTAGTCCAATCAGCAACTTACCAAACTCCGTCATGGCCTCTTCCCCAATCGGGCCGAAACCCGCGCCCCTAGCCCGATCCCGCCCAAAAATGTCATCCCATTGTCACAATTTTCCGTGTACTCTATACCCACTAAGGTCACCCCCTGACCGGACCCTTTTTGGAGGCCTGCAGTATGCCGCTCCGCCCGCCCACCGTTCTGTCGTTCCCTGCGCGCCATCTCCCGACGTTCCTTCTTTTTGCCGTCTTGTCCATCCTCCCGTCTCATTCCCAGAACGTCCTCACCTACCACAACGACACCTTCCGCAGCGGCCTCAACAACAACGAGACCATCCTCAACACCAGCAATGTCAACTCCACCACCTTCGGCAAGCTCTTCGCCGTGCCCGCCGACGGACTAGTCGACGCCGAGCCGCTTTACATCTCTGCCGTGCCCATCGCTGGTGTCAAGCACAACGTACTCATCGTCGCCACAGAGAACGATTCTGTCTACGCCTATGATGCCGACACCGGCGCCCAACTCTGGAAGATCACCACACTTCTGACCGGCGAAACCGCTTCCGACAACCGCAGTTGTGACCAAGTCACGCCCCAGATCGGCATTACCTCCACCCCTGTCATCTACCGCCCCACCAAAGGCGACCCCGTCATCTACGTCGTCGCCATGTCGAAAGACAGCGCCGGGGATTATCATCAGCGCCTGCACGCTCTCGACGCCACCACCGGCGCCGAACTCTACAAAGGTCCGGTCGAAATCACGGCCCAATATCCCGGCACCGGCGACAACAGCTCCGGCGGCTACGTCATCTTCAATCCCGCCCAATACAAAGAGCGCGCCGGCCTGCTCCTGCTCAACGGCACCGTCTATCTCGCCTGGGCCTCGCACTGTGACAATCGCCCCTACACCGGATGGATCATGGGCTACAACGCCACCACCTTGGCGCAGACCACCGTCCTCAACGTGACTCCCAACGGCAGCCGCGGCGCCATCTGGGGTGCCGGCGCCGGCATGGCCGCCGATACCACCGGCAGCATCTACCTGCTCGACGGCAACGGAGTCTTCGACGCCGACATGAACTCCTCAGGCTTCCCCGAGAACGGGAATTACGGCAACGCCTTCCTCCGTCTCAACACCAGCGACGGACTCGCCGTCGGCGACTACTTCGAGATGGATAACGAAGCCACCGAAAACGGCACTGATATTGACCTCGGTTCTGGCGGAGCTATTCTCGTCTCCGTGGAAGACAAGAACGAGAAGACCTGGCATCTCGCCGTCGGCGCCGGCAAAGATACCAACATTTACGTCGTGAACCGCATGGACCTCGGTAAGTACAGCGCCACCAGCAACAACATCTACCAGCAACTCACCGGCGCCCTGCCCGGTGGAATGTGGTCCGTCCCCGCCACCTTGAACGGCAACATTTTCTACGGAGCCGTCAGTGCCCCGATCCTCAAGTTCCAGTTCAACAATGCCCTGCTGGAAGCAAATCCAGTCGCGAAAACCACTACCGTCTTCGGCTACCCCGGCACCACTCCCAGCATCTCTGCCAATAACGGCGCGCAGGGCATCGTCTGGGCCGCCGAAAACACCAATCCGGCCATCCTCCACGCTTTCAGCTCCAAGAATTTGTCCGAGCTCTACAACACCACCCAGGCCGCCAACGGCCGCGACAATTTCGGAGCTGGCAACAAGTTCATCACCCCCATGATCGCCAACGGAAAAGTCTACGTCGGTACCACCACCGGCGTCGGCGTCTTCGGCCTCCTCTCCACCGCTGACAAGAAATAAAGGTAAGAAGTAAGAAAAAAGCGGGTGCCCCACCCTTCTCGCGTTTTTCTGCGAGAGGGTGGGGACTCTGACTTGACACAGATTTTGACTGGGGATTTTGATTTCGATTTGGACCTTCCCTCGACTCGCGTGACGGGGATTCTCGCCTACCCACCACGTGTTCCCGCTCCCTCCGCTTTTCAATCAAAAATCAGCAATCAAAATCAAAAATTCCCGCGCATGTCCCAAGATGAGTACCGCACCCCGCTCCCTCTTTGTGCAAGAATCCCCTGTTGGGCTAGAGGGCCGAACCCATGACTCCGCAGCACGAGGAAATCCTCCGCGAACTCCGCGATTTCGTGAAAACCGCTCCTACCGCTCAGTCCGTCATGGAGCGCGTCTCCCAGCGTCTGCATGAAAAAATGACGCGCTACAACTGGGTAGGTTTTTATCTCGTCGATCCCACCGATCCCGGCATCCTGCTCATCGGGCCTTTCGTCGGCAGTTTCAGTCCCAATGCCCGCATTCCCCTCGATACCGGCCTGTGTGGCGCCGCTGCCCGCACCGCCCAGACCGTTATCGTCCACGATGTCTCTAAGGATCCGCGCTACCTCGCCGGATCACCCTTGGTGAAGTCTGAAATCGTAGTCCCCATGCTAGTGAAGGGCAAACTCGTCGGCGAATTCGATATCGAAAGCTATTTCACCAACGCGTTCACCCCGCCCGAACAGGAATTCGTCGAAGCCTGCACCGCTCTGGTCGCCGGGTATATGGCCCGATCCTAACCCCCGATCGTCCCGTATGACCCGTTCGTGATGCCTTCCGGCACGCACGTGCCATTTACCCCGCGCTCCCCTCAATCTAGTCTTCCGCCAAGCCTCACCGCTGCGCCACAGCGCCTCGCCCTGTATGGGCATTCTCAAGGAGTTTGTGATGATGGCAGCCTCGCAGCCCCCCGCTCTGATCTCCCCGGCAACTTTCGATTCGAGTTCGACTCCTCGAACAATATCCTGTTGCTCCGCTTGTCCGGGACGGTCACGCCACAACTAGTAGCCGACATTTATCAGGACATACAGCAGCACTGGATCTCGACCGGAGCCCGCGCCGACATCGTCGATATCTCTTCCGTCACTCAGGTTCTTCTGCATTCTGACCTGATCCGCGGTCTGGCCAAACAGGATCATGCACCAGAACTCAAATGGCGTACCACTGTTCTGGTCACCCCGCATCCCGAAACCTTCGGCCTGGCGCGCATGTTTCAAATCACCGCCGAGTCCAAGAACAAGACCGTCCACGTTGCCCGCACCTTGCACGAAGCCTACGCTCTACTCGGCATTCAATCGGCGCGCTTCCAGCCCCTTGCTTCGCCCTCAGATGAAGGCCGCCGCGCCAGCTAAGTTCAGATCTTGACGTTCAGAAATCATGATCAAATGGGGTGCCCCACCCTTCTCGCGCTTTTTGCGAGAGGGTGGGGATTTTGACCTGGAGAAATACTCACTTCGAACCGCCGGGCGTGCCGGGTGCCCCATTTCTCTCGCGCTCTTTGCGCGAGAAGTGGCAGAGTCGCTGCCGAACGAATCAAAACATCGTCCCACCCTGCGTCGCTTCATCCTCTCCGCTTCGCAGCGGACCCGCTCCCCCCGCCGCCTTCTGCGTCGCCACCCACTCGTGAATCCTCGCCGACAAAACATCCAGCGGCAGCGCCCCCGCGCCGATCACCTCATCATGAAAATTGCTCAGGCTGAACTTGTCGCCCAACTGATCCTTGGCATACTGCCGCAGCTTCAGAATCTCCAGCTGCCCGACCTTGTAGCCCAGCGCCTGCGCCGGCCACGCCATATAACGGTCGGTCTCGCTCTGCACTTCCGCTTCGTCAATCGCCGAGTGCGCGTGAAAAAAGTCCACCACCTGCTGCCGCGTCCAATGTTTGTAGTGAAAGCCCGTATCCACAACCAGCCGAATTGCCCGCAGCATGTCGTCCTGCAAATGTCCGTAATAGCTGTACGGATCCTGAAAGAATCCCACTTCCTTGCCTAATCGTTCCGAATAAAGCGCCCAGCCCTCGGTATAGGCTGTGTAGTACTCGTTCTGCCGGAAGAGCGGCAGCGCCGGCAACTCCTGCGCGATCGCGATCTGCAAGTGATGCCCCGGCACGCCTTCGTGATACGCCGTGGTTTCAAAATCCACCGTCGTACCTTTTTCCCAGTTGCTGGTATTCACCATGATGTGCGCCGGCCGCGATCCATCCTGGGCTCCCTCGATGTACGACGTCGATGCCTCTTTCTCCCGGAACTCCTCGATCGGCATCACCAGCAGCTTCGCCTTCGGCAATCGCCCGAACATTCCCGGCAGCTTCGTATACATCTGGTCGATATATTTCTGGTAAAGATCGAGAATGTCCTGCCGCGAATGCACATGCACCTTCGGGTTCGTCGCCAGCGACGCCGAAAAACTCTTCAGATCCTTGTAGCCCAGCTGATTCACCACCTGCAGCATCTTGCCTTCGATCTCACTCACCTCGCGCAGCCCGATCTGGTGAATTTCCTCCGGCGTCAGATTCGTGGTCGTACTCTCTTTCACCCGGAACGCGTAATACTCCCCTCCGTTGGGGAGCGACCACGCCCCCGGCTCCGTTCGCCCCTTCGGTGCGTATTCTTCCCGCACAAATTTCGTGAAGCTCACATACGCCGGCAACACAGAATCACGAATCGCTGCCAGCCCCTGCTCCCGCAACCGCTTCTGATCCTCCGCCGAAATCGCATCAGGAAACTTCTTGAAAGGCTGCGCAAACGGCGAGTCCTCCGCAGTCTTCGTCGCCAGCCCGTTCGCCTGATCCACCACTTTTTCCAGCAAGATGCGCGGCGGCATCAGTCCCTCCGCCATCCCCTTGCGCATCTGGATCACCGTCTCATCGAACACCCGCGGAATCTGTTTCAGCCGCGAAATGTAATCCTCATAGTCCTTGACGTTGGTGAAAGCCAGCAGGCTGGCCAGCTGCGGCAGAAAAGTATGAATGCCGTTGAACTGCGACACCGGCATCTCCCACGATTTGAAACGCGCTCCCTCCAGCGCTATCTGCAGGTCACGCACCATGAGGGTCTTGTTCAAGACTTCCTGCTCGGGAAACCCCGTCGTATCGATCGCCTCGAAGCGCGCCAGAAATTTCTTACCCTGCTCCAGATCCTCGTCAATCGCCTTCTGCGACCCGTCATCCATCTGGTCATTCCAGCGCTTGTCTCCCAGGAAGGAAGCGAACAGCGGACTCGTCCGCAGCGTATATTCCCACCGCTCCGCCAGCAAATCATTCAGCGCCTTCCGTCGGCTCTCCAGGTCGCCCTGCGGCGCCGCGAATGCCGCAGAAGTCAGCAGAGATGTCAGCAAGACGAACAACATCAGAAATCGCATACAAAAATCTCCTTCAGAAAGTCGTAAAGCAGCCGCCATTATAAAGCTCGTCGTCGGCGTGCCCCATCCATGTCCCGAGGGATGTTGAAGTTCAGTAATCCTGACCGAATGGGAGATACGAAGGCCAGGGTGCCCCACCCTTCTCGCGCACTTTGCGAGAGGGTGGGGATTTTGATTTAGGGCCGCGACCTCTCCATTCTTTGTATCACAAAGTACTTGACACTCGCCCCCAGCCCCGATAACCTATCTCCATGTTCGACCCGCGGCCGCATCGCATCCGGCGCTTCCGTCGTTCTTCCGAAGGCAGTTTCTCCGAAGACCTCCCGTCCGATCACGCCCGCTCCGCTCCAGAAGTCTTCCCCGAAGCCTTCGCCGACCTCCGCTTCATCCGCGACACCATGGAGCGTTCCGCCGCCTTCACCGCCGTCTCTGGCTGGGGACAAGTCCTCCTCGGCTCGACCGCCCTCGCCGCCGCCTGGCTCGCCGCCCAACAAGTCACCTCATTCGCCTGGCTGCGCGTCTGGCTCGCCGAAGGCCTGCTCGCCCTCGCCATCGCGCTGCTCTCCTGCACCTGGAAAGCAAACCGCCGCGGCCTCCCGTTATTTTCCGGTCCGGCCCGCAAAGTCGCCCTCGGCCTCGCTCCCCCGCTCGTCGCCGGAGCCTTCCTCACTTTTCTTCTCTTCCGCGCCGGCCTCGAATCCGCTCTGCCCGCCGCCTGGCTTCTGCTCTACGGTGCCGGCATCATGACCGGAGGCTCCTTCTCCGTCTCCATCGTCCCCGTCATGGGACTCTGCTTCATGCTGCTCGGCGGCCTCGCCGTCCTCGCCCCCGCCGCCTGGGGCAACTGGTTTCTCGCCGCCGGCTTCGGTGGCCTTCACATCCTCTTCGGACTCTTCATCGCCCGCAGGCACGGAGGTTAGACGTGGCTAGACCCCTCCCATCCCGAAAGCCCGCCAAGCCCGATCATGTAGCTCACGCCCAGCTCCGCGAAAAGCCCCGCAAACCCGCGCCCGAAGATTCTCCCCGCGCCCCCGAACTCCCCGAACTCGATCGCTTGATTCACGAGCGCATCCGCCTCGGCATCGTCAGCGCCCTCGCCACTAACGATTCCCTCAGCTTCAACGACCTCAAGCGCGTCCTCAAAACCACTGACGGCAATCTCAGCGTCCACGCCCGCAAGCTCGAAGAAGCCCAGTACATCTCCTGCGTGAAATTCTTCGAAGGCCGCGTCCCCCGCACCGAATACCGCCTCACCGCCGCCGGCCGCCGCGCCTTAGCCGAATATCTCGATCAAATGGAAGAATGGATCCGCGTCACCCGCGACCAGTAGGCTTATGTGGAGCGGCTCGTGTGGAGCGGACACTCCTGTCGGCTGCTTTTGCTGTTGTCCTTGCTGTTGCTTTTGATCTGCATGTAGAGACAGCCGCCCCCGGCTGTCCGTCGAGCGAAGCTCGACAGCCCCAATGCTACAATCCGCCATGCGCCGCCTCATCCTCCTCCTCTTCCTGACCGCACTCCTCGCCGCGCAAGCCGGCAACGAAGTCGAAATCGCCGCCGAGCCTCACCACCGGCTCGTCTTCTCGAACGCCCAAGTCCGCGTCTTCTCGGTCGACGTCCCTCCCCACACCGACACTCTCCTCCACCGCCACGGCCACGACTACATCTACGTCATGTTCGGCGCCTGCGAAGTCTCGAACGCCGTCGCCGGCAAAGATCCCATCACCATCCAACTCCAGGACGGCCAGGTCGGCTTCACTCCCGGCAACTTCGCTCACATCGTCCACAATCACGACCAGCCCTTCCGCAACCTCACCATCGAAATCCTCGAGGACGACAAACTCCGCCACTCCCCCACCAAATGGGACGAAGATCGCGGCCTGAACATCCTGCAAGGAGGCACCCAGCAAATTCTCTTCGTCAAAGACGGCATCCGCGTCTCCCAATTCGAGCTCCAGCCCGGAGGCACAGCGCCCAAGCCCGCAGGCCCGTACCTGCTCGTCGCCCTCAGCGATCTCAGGCTGGACGCAGCCGACAAGCCCAGAAACGCTCCCCACAATGCCTGGGACCAGATCTTCAAAAAGTCCGGCGACTCGAACTGGATCCCCGCGGTCGCCCTCCACGCCCTCACCAACACCGGCCAGCACCCCGCCAAATTCGTCACCCTGGAATTCCCGTAGCAGTTTCTTTTGTGGGGCGGACACTCCTGTCCGCCGCCTTTGAGGTTGCTGTTGCCCCCTACAGGATGTGCCCGTCAAGCCGACAGCTCGAAAGCGCTCGAAACCGCCAATTCCCTCATTTCCTGTCAAGCCCCCAAACCACCCCCATTCCCCCTAACCATAACTTTCTAAGCCAGATATAAACCCCCACCAATGTCCACTTCACCCCCTCCAACTTGATAAAATAGAACTAGAGACAAAATAATCACGCGGCCTTTCCCAGGCCGCGTTTTTTCTTGTCCAGGAAATCAAGGATCCAGCAATCAGTGGCTCAAGCACCTCAAACGGGGGCGTCATCCCGAAAGCTCTAGCGAATCCCGCGCTACTGGTTTGGGCCAGGGAGTCGGCCAGCCTCACCCAAGAGGCCGTCGCTAAGAAGATTGGCGTTAAGGTGGACCGAATACGCCAGTGGGAAGAAGGACAAGAGCGTCCGTCGGTTACCCAACTCCGAAACTTCGCAGCAGCCACGAAGCGCCCGCTCGCAGTGTTCTACCTCGCCGAACCTCCGCTCGCCTTTGACGCACTTCACGACTTCCGAGCGGGTGCGGCTGCCGTAAGAGGAGCCACGACTCCGGGGTTGGCGTTCGAAGTCAGAAAGGCGTACGACCGGAGAGAGTGGGCACTCGAGCTGATGGCCGACCTTCAGCTAACGCCTGTGCGCTTTGATGTTCGACTCGGACTGCGCGACGATCCAGAAGCTGCGGCGGGAAAAATTCGTGCCGCATTAGGCGCTCACACGGAAGTGCAGAGCCAATGGCGCGTCGACAATGAAGCCTTCCGAGAGTGGCGAACACTCCTTGAACGCGCAGGCATCCTGACGTTTCAAGCGGCTAATCTCGAACTGGATGAGGCTCGCGGCTTCTCCATTTCCCTGAAGCCTCTTCCGGTCGTCGTTGCCAACATTAAGGACGCATATCGCGGACGCATCTTCACATTGCTTCATGAAGTGACTCACATAGCCCTGAACGAAGGAGGCATTTGCGACCTTGATGACAATGATGACAATCAACGTCGGAACGCCAACGCTCAGATAGAAGCCTTCTGCAACAGAGTCGCAGGCGCCATCCTATTTCCGAGGGACGACCTGTTCGCTACGGCCGAGTTCCGCAATCATCGCGCTACCGATATGGGTTGGACGGATGGCGAAATCCAATCGCTATCGCGGAGATTTGGGGGCAGCAGGGAGGCGCTACTGGTTCGACTGCTGGCCTTGGGGCGCACGAGCGAAAGATTTTATTACAACAAGCGAGACGAATACAGGCTCGCTTATGCGAAGTGGCGCGAACAGCGCAAGGATGGCTTCGCGCCGCCCCATGTAGTTTCGCTTTCAAGCGCGGGCCCCCTGTTCACAAATCTTGTCATTGAAAACTTCAACCGTGAGCACATCACCGCCAGCGACGTCTCGGATTATCTTCAAGTCAGAGTCAAACATCTTCCCGAAATCCAGCGCGATTACACGGGTGTCGAGTTGGTAGGTCAAGGAGGATAGTGGCTTACAGCTTCGACTCCAGTGGCGTTCTCGATCTGTTTCGCTACTACCCGCCCGACGTGTTTCCC
>CAWIQL010000001.1:270000-4046401 GCA_963838255.1 uncultured Acidobacteriota bacterium
TAATCGGAAAAAGCCGACCTCAGTTCGGATTGGAGTCTGCAACTCGACTCCATGAAGCTGGAATCGCTAGTAATCGCGGATCAGAACGCCGCGGTGAATACGTTCCCGGGCCTTGTACACACCGCCCGTCACATCACGAAAGTGGGCCGTACTAGAAGCTGGTGTGCTAACCGCAAGGGGGCAGCCATCCAAGGTACAGCTCATGATTGGGGTGAAGTCGTAACAAGGTAGCCGTAGGAGAACCTGCGGCTGGATCACCTCCTTTCTAAGAGAGAACGTCATGGCACTCACGCGACTCCGTTTCGCGGATTGAGTTCTGTAAAGATCTCGATCCCTGAGACACATGGAGTTTAAACACGCGTGGGATGTTGTCATGTACCCCAAGTTGCATCTACCACTAACCTGAAGATGCGATGAGGGAGTCTCGTCTCGGACCTCTCTTTCTCGTTTCCGTTCGCATGATGGTCAGCCTCGGCTTAGCTGGGGCGCACGTTCAACCTTGTCCTCGAATAAAAATCGAGCTGCGAGCGCCGAGCTGCGAGCTTGGAGCGGCCAGTACTTTGGTTCGCTCACGGCTCATGACTCGTAGCTCAAAGCTGCTAAACTGAGCTCCGGGGTTTTTCGGTGAGAACCGGGCCTGTAGCTCAGGTGGCTAGAGCGCACCCCTGATAAGGGTGAGGTCGATAGTTCAAGTCTATCCAGGCCCACCAAGAATCAGAGGCCAGGGATTAGGGTTTAGGGATCAGTTGTTCTGGCCCCTAGCCTCTGTTCCCTAGCCCCTAAGTTGGGGCTGTAGCTCAGCTGGGAGAGCGCCTGGTTTGCAACCAGGAGGCCACCGGTTCGATCCCGGTCAGCTCCACCAAGACAATCTGACGTTGACGGTGGTTCATCTTGGGGTTGCGGGAGGCCGCGAATGGATGGGTTGCTGAATCGAATTTTCGGACTCGGGGTTTTTCTGATCCCCATCATTGCCATCCTCGTAGGTGGCGTGGTCGCGGTCCTCGGCATGGTGCATAAGCATCAGGAGCGGCTGGCGAAGATTGAACGCGGCATCGATCCGGACGGTCCTTGGCCGCAGCAGAGGTAAGCATGGAGATGAAGCGTCGGCTGCTTGGATTCGCTTGTGGCGCCCTGGTTGGCGCACCTGCTTACCCGTACGGTCGCGGGTTGATAAGCTGGTGGATTGCGGTAGGAGCGATGGCTGTGATTGCCCTCTCGGTTCGGGTGATGCTTGGTTGGTACGACAAACGAACGGCGCACAGGGTCGACGGATCTTCCGGAGCGGTGTCGAGGTAGCGAGCGATTCAATCTGATGTTGGGCGTCAATGAAGTTGGCGTCGAACATTGGGTTGGAGGAATTCTGGAGTTTGCACGACTCTGGAATGAGTAAGACCCATACCCGCAGAAGCGGGGTTTGCTGATGAAAGTCAGCGAGGACGATTTTTGACAACTGAATAGATTGGGCAAATTACAAGGCGTTGTAAATTTTTATGAGTGCCTGAATTTAGCCTGCTGGGGCGCGAAAACCACGAATAGGCGGTTTGGCGCGCGATGAGCAGGCAACTAGGCCCATAGAGTTTGCGCGGTGTGTTCGATTTGCTTTTAGCGGAAGGCGAAAGCCGGAAGCCGGAAGCCGATGGAGTGTGCTGAGTAAATTTTGTGGTCAAGCTACTAAGGGCGCATGGTGGATGCCTTGGCAGAAGCAGGCGATGAAGGACGTGGCAAGCTGCGATAAGCCTCGGGGAGCCGCAAGCAGGCTTTGATCCGGGGATTTCCGAATGGGGAAACCCACGGAGGTAAACCCTCCGTACGGCGTGATGAATCCATAGTCACGCACGAGCGAACCCTGGGAAGTGAACCATCTCAGTACCAGGAGGAAAAGAAAGAAACCTCGATTCCGAGAGTAGTGGCGAGCGAAATCGGAACAGCCTAAACCGGTAAGACCTTCGGGTTCTACCGGGGTTGTAGGGTCGACAACAGTAGAGTTACCAATCTGGTCGTTAACCGAAGCCCTCTGGAAAGAGGGGCCATAGAGTGTGATAGCCACGTAGGTGAAAACGAACCAGACTCGAAGTCGATACCTGAGTACCGCGGAGCACGAGAAACTTTGCGGGAAGCTACGGAGACCATTCCGTAAGGCTAAATACTAGCTTCTGACCGATAGTGAACCAGTACCGTGAGGGAAAGGCGAAAAGAACCCCAGCGAGGGGAGTGAAATAGTACCTGAAACCGTGTGCCTACAAACGGTGGGAGGACTATGCGGCGCAAGCCGAAAGTCTGACCGCGTGCCTATTGCATAATGAGCCGGCTAGTTATTCTTGTCAGCAAGGTTAAGCGAAAGCGAGCCGTAGCGAAAGCGAGTCCGAATAGGGCGATCCAGTTGGCAGGAATAGACGCGAAGCGGGATGATCTACCCTTGGCCAGGCTGAAAGTGGAGTAACATCCACTGGAGGGCCGAACGGGTGTTTGTTGAAAAAAGCTCCGATGAGCTGAGGGTAGGGGTGAAAGGCTAATCAAATTCCGTGATAGCTCGTTCTCTCCGAAATAGCTTTAGGGCTAGCCTCGGATGATTTGTCGTGGTGGTAGAGAACTGAATGGACTATGGGGCTTTCCAGCTTACAGAATCCAATCAAACTTCGAATGCCATAGAACAACCAATCCGGGAGTCAGACGGCGGGGGCTAAGCTTCGTCGTCGAGAGGAAAACAGTCCAGATCGCCTGCTAAGGTCCCAAAATACAAGCTAAGTGGGAAAGGAAGTCGGAACGCCCAGACAGCCAGGAGGTTGGCTTAGAAGCAGCCATCCTTTAAAGAAAGCGTAATAGCTCACTGGTCAAGCGGTCCGGTGCCGACAATTTAACGGGGCTTAAGCTTGTTACCGAAGCAGCGAATGCATGGTGTAACAGCCATGCGTGGTAGGAGAGCATTCCCAACAGTTTGAAGCCAGAGCGAGAGCACTGGTGGACGGTTGAGAAGAGACCCTGCCGGCATAAGTAGCGATAACGGAGGTGGGAACCCTCCGCGCCGAAAGTCTAAGGTTTCCTGAGAAAGGTTAATCCGCTCAGGGTCAGGCGGTCCCTAAGGCGAGGCCGAAAGGCGTAGCCGATGGACATCCGGTTAATATTCCGGACCTCCCTTGTTTCGTTATACGATGGGGTGACGCAGTAGGATAAGCAGGCCGTTCTATGGCTATAACGGTCGATGCGTGTAAGGTGTTTTCCGTAGGAAAATCCGCGGGGAAGTTATCACTGAGACGCAAAGCAGTAACCCGTATGGGTGAAAGCTGCCGATTCCACACTGCCAAGAAAAACCTCTAAGGAGAACACAAGGGAACCGTACCTCAAACCGACACAGGTAGACGAGGAGAATATCCAAAGGCGCTCGTGAGAACAGTTGGTAAGGAACTCGGCAATATAACCCCGTAACTTCGGGAGAAGGGGTGCCCCGGTAGAGTTCATAGCTCGAGGGGGCCGCAGCGAAATGCGCACTGCGACTGTTTAACAAAAACACAGGTCTCTGCAAAGTCGAAAACGACGTATAGGGGCTGACGCCTGCCCGGTGCTGGAAGGTTAAAGGGAGAGGTCAGACGCAAGTCGAAGCTTCGAACTGAAGCCCCAGTGAACGGCGGCCGTAACTATAACGGTCCTAAGGTAGCGAAATTCCTTGTCGGGTAAGTTCCGACCTGCACGAATGGCGTAACGAAAGTGCGACTGTCTTGCCGACTGACACGGCGAACTTGTAGTGCCGGTGAAGATGCCGGTTGCCCGCAACTAGACGGAAAGACCCCGTGCACCTTTACTATACCTTTACCATGAACTATGGCCCTTGCTGCGCAGGATAGGTGGGAGGCTTTGATTCCAGGCTCTCGGGCTTGGAGGAGCCAACGGTGAGATACCACCCTGCGAGATCTGTGGTTCTAACTTACTCCCGTAAACCGGGAGAGGGACATGGTAAGGCGGGTAGTTTGACTGGGGCGGTCGCCTCCTAAACGGTAACGGAGGCGCGCGAAGCTACGCTCAGGCTGTTTGGAAATCAGCCGACGAGTGCAAAAGCATAAGCGTGGTTGACTGCGAGTCCTACAAGACGAGCAGGTACGAAAGTAGGCTTTAGTGATCCGGTGGTTCTGCATGGAAGGGCCATCGCTCAACGGATAAAAGGTACGCCGGGGATAACAGGCTGATCGGAGCCAAGAGTTCATATCGACGCTCCGGTTTGGCACCTCGATGTCGGCTCATCGCATCCTGGAGCTGTAGAAGGTTCCAAGGGTTAGGCTGTTCGCCTATTAAAGCGGTACGTGAGCTGGGTTCAGAACGTCGCGAGACAGTTCGGTCCCTATCTGTTGTGGGCGCAGGAGATTTGAGAGGACCTGTCCTTAGTACGAGAGGACCGGGATGGACGAACCTCTTGTGTTCGAGCTGTCATGCCAATGGCACCGCTCGGTAGCGAAGTTCGGTTGTGATAACCGCTGAATGCATATAAGCGGGAAGCACTCCTCAAGATGAGATCTCCCAACCCGTAAGGGATAAGAAGGGCCCAGGAAGACTACCTGGTTGATAGGCTGGAGGTGGAAGAGTGGCAACACTCGTAGCTTACCAGTACTAATCGCCCGTTCGGCTTGACCATAAAATTTACTCGGTGCAGAAAACAGTTGTCAGTACTCAGTTGCCGGTTGCCAGTTCGAAACTGAACTGGAATTAGCAATGTTGTTGATGTCGTTCGAACCTGGATGACTGAGCTGCAACACTGATAGCTGTGCGCCGATGCTTTTTATAAAGCTAGCCGATGTAATACGTGGCAGAAATCGGAAGTAAGCAAACAAGAAAGTAAGCCACACCCAATCTATTCAGTTGTGAGAGATCGTGCTCAGAGATCTTTTACAAATTAGGCTCTCAGCTCTCAGCTTTCAGCTCTCAGTTTTGGAGCAGAGGTTGGGAAGTTGGGACACTCAAGTTTGCTGTCCATCAGCCTTGAAGAGTCACTCCGGCATGAGTTGCTGAGAGCTGACGGCTGAAAGCTGACAGCTACGAGTTGTCGGTAATCATACCGCGGGGGATCCACCCGTTCCCATCCCGAACACGGAAGTTAAGCCCCGCTGGGCCGATTGTACTGCACGCGAAAGTGTGTGGGAGAGTAGGTAGTTGCCGGCATAAATAAAGGCCAGTCTGAGGAATCAGATTGGCCTTTTCCTTTTTGCCGCGGCCTGGACCTGAAGGACGTCTGCTAGACTGTTCGCGACAGAAAGGAGACGCTGCGGCATGAAAATCGCAGAGGCGCTGGCCCTCCGGTCAGACCTCCAGAAGCGTCTGGAGCAATTGAAACAGAGACTGGTCAAGAACGCGCGCATTCAGGAAGGCGATACGCCAGCAGAGGATCCGGTCGAGCTGCAGTCGGACCTGGAAAGATCGGCGCAGGAATTGACCGTGTTGATTCAACGCATCAACCGAACCAATTCCAGTGCGCGATTCGGGGAGCGGACAATGGCGGACGCACTCGCAGAGCGGGACGTTTTGAAGATCCGCTACAACGCGTACCGCGAGCTTGCGACCGCGGCATCCACCACTCAGGGTCGAACGACACGCTCCGAAGTGAAGTTCGTCAGCACGGTGAGCGTTGCGGCGATTCAGCGGAAAGCGGACGATCTCGCCAAACAATACCGCGAACTCGATACGAGGATACAGGAAGCGGATTGGCTGACGACGCTGTTGGACTAGTTGTTGGGTAAGGACGAGTAGGTAGTTGCCGTAACGAGAAGTGAGCACAACCCTCCGGCGGGGCAATGCCGATCTGGTGATGCGGGCAGCGTCAGCCGGTTCGGTTCCGGCCGTACAGCGTATGCCCAGCATAGTGTACAAACGCACGGCGCATTGTAACCGCGTACTACCATGTGCTGATCTCGGTGCGGCGGCGAGGGTGGGAAAGGGGCACTCGTCCGGTTGTACTGCACGCGAAAGTGTGTGGGAGAGTAGGTAGTTGCCGGCATAAATAAAGGCCATCAACAGAAATGTTGGTGGCCTTTTCCGTTTGCCGTTGAAGGTGCGGAGCGGGCACTCCTGCCCGCTGCTCTTGACTTTCATTCCTGGCGAATGTTGCTCAGGTTCTGCCGCGGAGGATGGCCGCGATCACGCGCGGACTGCGGCGGCCGTGCAGGACCGCAACCACAGCGAGCGGCGTTTCCTCGGGTGCGTAGGCGATGACATACTCGCGCACAACTTGAAAGCGCAGCGGCCGTGCCGTAAGGTCCGGACGGCTATGGCCGACATGAGGAAACGGAACCAAAGATTGGATCGCGTCGTAGATTTCTTCGCGGACACGGTCGGCGGCGTCCAGACTGTCGACTGCGATGTGTTCCCAGATTTCTTCCAGATCTTTGCAGGCTTGCGGGTGAAGAACGAATTCGCTCATCTGGTCACAGCAAAGTTCTTCGCTGCTCGCTCTTGCGCCGAAGGTCGGCGAATGCCTGTTCCCCGTCGATCGGCTTCGCGCGTCCGGTCTTGAGGTCGTCGTAGCGGCTGTCGAGCATCTCGCGCACGCCGCCTAGCTCCTGTAGATAGCCGGCCATGGCGTCCTCAACCAGATCGTTGGCGGGTCGCCCTGTCTTATCAGCGAGTTCCTGCAGTCGGGATTCGGTTTCGGGGCGGAAGTGAACGTCCATGGCTCAAGTCTAGAGAGGCGCGCAGTCCCGTGTCAAAGAGCTGCGCAGAGATTGTACTGCACGCGAAAGTGTGTGGAAGAGTAGGTAGTTGCCGGCATAAATAAAGGCCACGTTGCGAAAGCAACGTGGCCTTTTCCGTTTTGGCCCAATGGCCCTGGCCAGACGGCCTGTGATACAGTGCAGTTCTTCCCTTATCGGCCCATTGTCTCTATTTCTTGCACGTTGAAGCGCAACCACCAAGGAACCTTACATGCGACTAGTAAAATATTTGGTTCGCAATCTCCCTCCGCTATTGTTCTTTGAAGCTAACGATCTCTCGGAAGTGGTAGTGTTCGCCGGACCGAATGGCGTCGGGAAGACAACCCTCTTAAATGGTCTTCTGCAGATATTCCAGAATCCCATCAGCGGCGGAAACATCAGCGTGACAGTGAGGGCAACATCCTCGGAGGAGACGAAGGCCTGGGGAGGCCGCGCAGTCCTAGACACGAGCGTGCCGGCCGAGGCGCAGTTACTTCGCTCGTTCCTCCAGCGACAACATAAGAGGGGGCAGTTGCGTGGGGGAGTACTCAACTTTGATTCAGCTCGGGCCTTCGAGCAGATCCAACCCTACGCGTGGAGTTGGCTGTTCGCCGACCCGTTCGAGGAACAGATCGGCTGGGACGTCTCTTTTAAGCCAACCAAAGGACGTTTTCAAGATGTGGTTCATGCCTTGGTACGCAAGATCCGTAGCCAAAAGGAGGAAATCGCAAAGAAGGCCTTAATCCTTAAGAAAGAAGGTGCCGCGTCGATGAATCTCGCGGAGTTCGGAGATCCAATCGCCCGATTTAAGGACGCCTTCGCGAGACTACTGCCGGGCAAAGTGATGCAAGATATAGAGGAGCAGAATCAAGTTATCAGGTACGTTCAAGACGGCCAAACTCTGGATTTCACTCGTCTAAGTTCCGGCGAGCGCGAGGTAGTTACGGTTGTATTCGATTTCTTACTCCGCAACCCCCAGGACTGCATCGTCGTATTCGACGAGCCAGAACTTCACTTACATCCTGAGCTAAGCTACCGCCTGCTCCGAACTCTACAGGACGTTGGCGAGCGCAATCAATTCATTTTCTGCACTCACTCCCCCGAAATCATTACGGCCAGCCTGGAGCAGTCAGTCATCTTTGTGGGCCCGCCCAAGGGGCCCAGCCGTGAGCCAAGCACTTCCGGTCCGCGAAAACGAAAAGTTTCTGGACGTCATGAGAACTCTCGGCCAATCCATAGGGGTAATATCACTCGGGAAGAGGATCGTCCTGATCGAGGGAACGCGCGATAGCCTCGATAAGGAAGTCTACGGCAGCATTATTGGGCCACAATATCCGCAAATTGTCCTCGTCCCGGTTGGTGGCAAAGACACAGCTGTCACCTTCCAACGGGCGACCGACGCCGTGCTGAGCCAGACGATCTGGGGCGTAGACTTCTTTATGCTCTGCGATGGCGATTCCGCGGCCCAGGCTCTTCCCCCTCAAGCGAGAGCTGACGGCCGATTGCGAGTTCTGGCGCGCTATCATTTAGAAAATTACTTCCTGGATGAAAACGTGTGGGCGAAAGTTCTCGACCAGCTAGCTCTTCCAGACGATGACCCATTACGTGATCCAATAGCCGTTCGGCAGGTTCTGCGGGATCTAGCCCGAGAGCATGTGTCATATGCAGTTGCCCTGAAGGTGTCGAACCATTTCCGGCAACTAGTCGGCAACGTAGACCTGATGCCGAAGGCTGTGAACAACTTGGATGTCGATTCGCTGTCCGGGGCGATGGAGACTGCCCGAAGCACGGAGGCGACCCGATGCGGACAGTCGCTCGACAAATCGATCGTCGACACAATGGTTAGGGAGGAGTTCCGGCGGCTGACGAGCGCACTGGACACGGACAGCGAGGCCTGGAAGTCGCTGATACCCGGTCGGCCGATCCTTAAACGGTTTGGCACCCGTGTCAAGCAAAACTACGGAACCCTCAAGCGTCTCTACATTCTGGCTGCGAGAGTGAGTCAGCCAGATCCCTTTGTCGAAATCAGGGATATTTTTGCTGAATTCGCGCAGCGGTAAACGAACCGGTCGGCAGTCGACTAATTGTGAGCCGGACGCCCCATCTTTCGCGCTCTTTGCGAAAGTTTGGATTCCACAACCCTCAACGCTGCGGAGTTTGACTTTTCCTTCCGCCCTACCGCGTCGCTTTTCCACACTCTCCTCATGTTCATCCAACCTTGACTGAGATTTCTGAAGACCGCATACTCGCGGCGTGACCGAAATCTCCAGCTCGAAGCCTAACTCCTTGCGGCTCAAGATTTTGCCTCTAAGCTGCTGTGGCCCTAGGATTAATTTGCGAAATGTCGCTAAAGCGAAGATTCCAATAGACCGGGGGGGGGAGGGGGGGTACCCCTCGACATTTTAAGGATCGAGGTTTCGGTGACCGACTCTCCGGGACTATTTGCTTTCGGCGGACTCTGGCTGGGGTTGGGCGGCGAGGAAGGCGGCGAGGGCTTCGTGGTCTTCGGGGAGCATGCGGAGGAACTCGAGGCCGTTGCCGAACTGGGGGTCGGAGGTGACGGCTTTGGCGGCGATGAGGACCGTGTCGGAGAGCTGCAGCTTGAGGTCGAGGTTGGTGCCGATGGGGAAGGGATACATGCTTTCGATGTAGCATCCGTCGAGGCTGAGGTCGGAGGTCGCGAAGTGGATGGGAGTGTCGCTGCCCTGGGCGTAAATCTCCACGGGCACGCTGACCTTGAATCGCGGATGCCTCCGCCGTTCAGAAGACATGGCCGACCTCCTGACGCTACAGGCCTACAGCATAAATCCTAAGGCGGGCAACACGGAGGGCAAGGTGCCGTCCGTGCTATTACCAGTCGTTACTGGATGAGGCGCTCGCGTGGGACAATGCCGCCGGCATCGCCGAGAACAAAGCCAGGAGCAAGATCAGAAGCAGCGGACAGGAGTGCCCGCTCCACACTGAAAAGTCAAAATCCATCCAACCACAAAATAAAAAATCCCATCCTGGCCGCAAGAAACACGGCCAGGATGGGGAACCCTCAGATCCCTTACTGGGCTGGGGTTTCGGCGGGCGTGACTGCTGGGACTTCGGTTGCGGTTTCTGGTGCCGTCTTGGGCGCGTCGATCTTTGCTGCGTCGATCTTTACCGTGGCCAGGATTTGTTCCAGGCGGGTGAAGACTTTGTCGCGGTCGACGCGTTTGACCACGCCTTGCTCCGAGGCGTCGGTGGTGACGTTCAGGGCGAACTCGTAGCAGCTTCCGTTCTGGTAGACGTGGAAGTACTTGGAGTCGCTCTGGCGCGTGCCTTCACCGGAGACGGCTTCGGTGGCGAGGAGTTCGAGGTCGCCGAGCATCAGCTTGGAGTTAGAGGCTGAGTCGGCCGACTTCGCGTCGCTTTTCTGGTCAGTGCTTTTCTGATCGATGCTCGCGGGCTGGGCCTGATTCGAAACAACGTCTGATGCAACGTTCGAAGTTGGAGTTGGGTCTTTCGTCACTTCTTTCGTCACTTCGGTGGAAGACGCGGGCGCCATCTCGGACTTCGCTGCGACCTTGGACTGCGGGACGGCGAACTCGGTGCATTGCTCGGCGGTGAGGCTCTTGTTGACGCTCACGTTGAAGAATGCGGACGAGAAGTCGGTGTTGGCGAAGGTGGTTTCGGGAAGTTCGACGGCCGCGAGCGCGACTCCGCCGGGCTGGACGAAGTTCATGGCCAGGGGATTCGAGGCCAGGAGATCGGCAGCGGCGTCGCCGGTTTCGATGGCGTAGCGGCGCGGATATTCAAACGTTACGCCGTAGGTTTTGTCGGCATAGTTCACGGTTGCAGGTTTCTTCGGCACGACTTTTTTTGGAGCAGGCTTGGCCGCGGCTTGCAGGGCGGGCATGGGGGTGAGTTGCGCCGGCGCGGCCGGGACCGGTACCTGAATGTTGGAGCTGACGGGCTTCGGTTTATTGTCGCTGGAACAGCCGACGGTTACGGAGCAGACGATCAGCAGTGCGGCGAAGATGAGCGCGCTGGTGGTCTTGCCCCAGGTCGTTGCTTGTTTACCCCAAGCTACGGAGCGAATCTGGTTCATTGAGCGGACTGCGTTGATGCGGGTCATTGTGGTTGCCTCCTGCCGACTAGCGGCACTGTGAGGAATGCACGGTTGGGGCCAGGGGAAGGTGCGTTGATTTTGTGGGAGTTATTGCCGGGAACGTCGGAAAGCCGTGTGGGGCGCGGGACACGGCGTGGGGCGGAGAACACGGCTGGGATTCCTTGAAGGACTTTCACATGAAAGTCAGAATCCCCACCCTGTCGCACAAACCGCGACAAGAGTGGGGCACCCGGATTTTCGAGGAAGGCAGAATTCCCACTGCTCGCGCAAAGAACGCGCGAGAAATGGGGCACCCGACGCGGCTAGGATGCGCCACCCGCCGTGTCTGTCTTTCAGGCGCCGGGGTGGATGAGGCGGATTAGGTAGAAGGCGACGGCGGCGACCAGGGCGGCGGCGGGGATGGTGAAGATCCAGGCCCAGACGATGCGAGTGGCGACTCCCCAGCGGACGGCCGAGAGGCGGTGAGTGGCGCCGACGCCGACGATGGCGCCGGTGATGGTGTGGGTGGTGGACACGGGAATTCCGGCGAGAGCGGTGGCGAACAGAGTGATGGCGCCGGCGGTCTCGGCGCAGAATCCGCCGACCGGTTTGAGCTTGGTGATGCGCGAGCCCATGGTGTGCACGATGCGCCATCCGCCGAAGTAAGTGCCGAGTGCGATGGAAGCGTGGGCGGCGAGAATGATGGGCCAGTGGTAGCGTCCCCAGCTTCCGGTGAACTCGGAAGCGGTGATGATTTTTGCGCTGAAGAGCGCGCCGGCGACGATGCCCATGGTTTTCTGCGCGTCGTTGCCGCCGTGTCCGAGGCTGTAGGCGGCGGCGGAGAGCAGTTGCAGTTTCCGGAACCAGGCATCAATGCGGCGCGGAGGTTTGTCGCGCAGGATCCAGAAAATGGCGACCATGAAACTGAAGCCCAGGACCAGGCCCATGATGGGCGCGACCACGATGAAGATGAGGGTCTTGTACCATCCTGCGGTGATGATGACGCCCCATCCGGTGCGCATAATGGCGGCTCCGGCCATGCCGCCGATGAGCGCGTGCGAGGAGGAGGTGGGCAGTGCCCACAACCAGGTGAGGATGTCCCAGACGATGGCGCCGAGCAGGCCGGCGATGACGACGTACTGGGTGACGGATTCGATGTGAATCATGCCGCTGCCAATGGTTTTGGCGACGGCGGTTCCGAGCAGGAACGCGGCCACGAAGTTGAAGAAGGCGGCCCAGGCAACGGCGAGCTTGGGTGAGAGCACGCGGGTGGAAACGACAGTGGCGATGCTGTTGGCGGCGTCGTGGAAGCCGTTAAGAAAATCGAAACAGAGGGCGACCAGGACGGTGATGACGAGGAGGATGAGATCCGGTTTCACGAAAGTTTGCCTGTGAGCGAAAGCGCGAGATTAAGAATGGTGTCGATTATGAATTTCAAAGTTATGAGTTTTTCAGGACCACGGTTTCGAGCACGTTGGCGACGTCTTCCGCCCGGTCGGTCGCCATCTCGAGAAACTCGATCAGTTCCTTGATCTTGATCAGGGTGATGGGGTCTTTCTCCTGATCGAAGAGTTGGCCGATGGCGGCGCGCGAAATCACGTCGGCTTCGTTTTCCAGCCGGTTAATTTCCACGCAGTGGGTGAGGATGTCGCCGTTCTTTCGAATCAGAGCCATCGCCTTCTTCAATTCCTGGCACTGCAGCAGAATAATTCTCGACAACTCCAATGCGACCGGCGGCGGATTGGTGATGCGGTACATCAGGATGCGGGCGCCGGAAGCGTTGAGGAAATCGAGAACATCGTCGAGCGACGAGGCTAGTTCGTGAATGTCTTCGCGGTCGAAGGGAGTGATGAAGGTCTGGTTGAGCTTGGTCATGACCGCGTGGGTCATTTCATCGCCGCTGCGCTCAATGCGTCGAATCTCGGCAATTTTTGCGTCCACGTCCCGGTAGTCGGTGAAGAGCTCGACCATGGTGCGAGCGCCGGCAATCAGATTCTCGGACATCTGGGAAAACATCTCAAAAAAACTATTGTCTCTGGGAATAAGAGGAGTCATCGCGGGCAGGGGAACTCCAACATTGTATGTGTGCGGTAGAGCGTGACACTATCTCATGCGGGAAGGACGTGCGTCAAATGGCGCGAGGAAACAATGCGGGGGGATTCGGATGAATGGCAGGCTGCACGCAGCTCGTAGCGACGGAGCTAACGGAGGGTGCGGCGAGTCGTGACGGGTGCGCGGCGCGGGATGCTGATGCCTACGACAAGAATCACCAGGAGCACGGATACGGCTCCGGTTGCGGTGCGCGCCAGGAAGTCGAGAAGAACGTGATCCAGGCCCATGGAAGAAGTATGGACCGGAATTGAGGTTGGGGCGAGGTTACGAAAGGCACGAACCAAGGTTCGAACGGGACATGGGCTGTGGCGTACAGACCGCGCGAGAGTGAAGGATTCCCACTTCTCCTCAAAAGACGCGAGAAATGGGGCACCCCGCGAGCTCGAGTGCAGTTAGTATTCTTCACGTGATGAATGTGGCGTTGACGACGCTGTACCGGCCGGTGGGGCGGGCCGAGATGGAGCTGATACGGGCGAGCGGGTTTCGCGAATTCCCTCCGCGGTTGCCGGAGCAGCCGATTTTCTATCCGGTGCTGACGGAGGAATATGCCACGCAGATTGCGCGCGATTGGAATACGAAGGATGAACGTTCGGGATTTGCGGGATATGTTTTGCGATTCCGGGTGCGAGCGGAGTTTCTCAATAAATATGATGTGCACGTCGTGGGCAGCGCGCAGCATCGTGAATACTGGATTCCCGCCGGCGATTTGGCTGAGATGAACGCAAACGTTGTTGGAGAAATCGAGATCGTGTCGGAGTTTCATTGATTGGTAGGTAAAGTCAGAATCCCCACCCTGTCGCATAAACCGCGACAAGGGTGGGGCACCCTCGGGAGTAGAGGAGATGCGATGGGCGATGTCAGGGTTCGAGCGGGGTGGAAATGCTTTTTGTGTTCGGTCTTGTTACTGGCTTCTGGCGCTGGGTGGGCGCAGGGCGGCACACTGGGCCGAACGACTGAGAAGATCATTATTGATACTGACATTGGCGACGACGTGGACGATGCTTTTGCGCTGGCGTTGGCGGTGAAGAGTCCGGAACTGGAGATTCTGGGCGTGAGTACGACTTTTGGCGACACCGAGGCGCGGGCCAAGATTGTCGATCGTCTATTGGGAGAAGTGGGGCGGGCGGACATTCCGGTGCTGGCGGGCAAGGCGACGGCGACGGAGAATCCGATGTCGCAGCGGAAGTACGGAGGAGGCGGGCATTTTGCGAAGAACTCGCACGGCGATGCGGTGGAGTTTTTGCTGGAGCAGATTCGGAAGTATCCGGGCGAGATTACGCTGGTTGCGATTGGGCCGCTGATGAATGTGGGAGCGGCGATTGACGAGGATGCGGCGACGTTTCGACAATTGAAACGGGTGGTGCTGATGGGCGGCTCGATCCGGCGCGGGTATGGGGATTTGGGCTATAACAAGCCCGTTCCTCCCATGCCCGAGTGGAACATTTTGAATGACGTGGCTTCGGCGCGGAAATTATTTGCGGCCGGAGTGCCGCTGTTCGTGATGCCGCTGGATTCGACGCAGTTGAAGATGGATGAGGTGAAGCGCGAGTTTTTGTTCAGTCAGGGGACGGCGGTGACGGATCAGCTGGCGGTGTTGTATCACTTATGGGGACAGCAGACCCCGACGCTGTTTGATCCGATGACGATTGCTTTTGTGTTGCGGCCGGAGTTGTGTCCGGTGCGGGGGCTGCACATTCGAGTGGAGGACGACGGATTCACGCGCGAGGAACCGGGAGCGGTGAATGCGCAGGTTTGCCTGGACTCGAATGCGGAGGATTTCTTTCGGTTTTATTTGAGGAGAGTGGCGGGAGTTCAGAGCGGGGCAAAGTGAGAATCAAAATCCCCACCCTCTCGCAAAGAACGCGAGAAGGATGGTGCACCCGCACCAACATGAAAGGCGCAAGATGATGAAAGCACCAAGAAGATTTTGGATTGCCGTTGCGGGGGTGTTGGCCTTGTGCCCGGCGATGTTGGGGCAGGCGAGACAGGATGTCGATCTCGTGGTCAGCGGCGGGATCGTCGTGACCATGGATGGAGCGCGGGCGATTATCCCCGACGGGGGCGTCGCCATTCAGGGAGACACGATTGTCGCGGTGGGGACGCGGGCGGATATTGAGGGGCGATTCAAAGGGGCGCAGACGATCGATGCGCGCGGAAAGCTGGTTCTGCCCGGATTTATCAACGGGCATACGCACGTGCCGATGACGCTGTTTCGCGGGTTGCATGACGACGTCACGCTGCAGGACTGGCTTTACAAGTATATTTTTCCGGCGGAAGCGAAGAACGTGAATGAAGAGTTCGTGCGCTGGGGCACGCGGCTGGCGGCCGCGGAGCAGATCCGCGCGGGCGTGACCACGTTTGCCGACATGTATTACTTCGAGGACGCGGTCGCCGAGGAGACGAAGGCGGCGGGGATGCGCGGAGTGCTGGGGGAAACGTTCATCGATTTTCCCGCGCCGGATAACAAGAGCAACGCGGAGATGCTGGCGTATACCGAGAAGTTTTTGAAACGGTGGCAGGGAGATGCGTTGATTCATGCGGCTCCGGCGCCGCATTCGATCTATACGTGTTCAAAGAAGACGATTCAGGACGCGGCTGCGCTGGCGAAGAAATATCACGCTCCGCTACTGATGCACGTGGCGGAAATGAAAAAGGAATGGGACGACAGCGAGAAGGCGAACGGGATGTCGCCTGTGCAATATCTGGAAAAGATTGGCGTGCTGGGGCCGGAGTTGTTGGCGGCACATTGCATTTTTGTGGATGAAGCGGACCGGAAACTGCTGGCGGAGCGGCACGTGGGGTGCGTGCATAATCCGTCGAGCAACATGATGATTGCGAGCGGAGTGGCTCCGGTGGCGGAGATGCGTGCAGCGGGAGTTGCGGTGGGGCTGGGGACGGATGGTCCGGCGGGAAGTAATAACGATCTGGATTTGATGGAAGAAATTGACCTGGCGGCGAAGCTGGCAAAGATTTCGAAAATGAATCCGCTGGCCCTGAACGCGAAGGCGGTGGTGGAGATGGCGACGATTGATGGCGCGCGGGCGCTGCACATGGAGAAGGAGATTGGATCACTGGAGGCGGGAAAGAAAGCCGACCTGATTCTGATCAGTATGGACGAACCGAATGCGGTGCCGATGTATGACGTGTATGCCCAGATTGCGTATTCGCTCAAAGGGAGCGACGTGGAAACAGTGGTGATTGGAGGCCGGGTGGTGATGCGGAACCGGAAGCTGCTGACCGTGGATGAGCCGGCTGTGCTCGAGAAGGCGCGAGAGTATGGCAAGTCGGTGAAGGTGTCGCTGGGGATGGAGTAGGGCGGCGGGGAAAGAGTCGAGTCAAAATCAAAATCTAATGTCAAAATCTGACGTCAAAATCCCCACCCTCTCGCACGAATCGCGAGAAGGGTGGGGCACCCTCGGGCGGCGCGGTTCTTCGGGCTGTCCCTTATAATCAGATTCTTTATGGCGGCCATTTTGGAGCGGATTGTTGCGGCTACGCGGGCGCGGGTTGTGGAGTGCCGGCGTGGCGCGGATTGGCGCGAACTGGAGCGTCGGGCGGAACGGCACGTGCCGCGCGGGTTTCGGCGGGCGCTGGAAGTGAAGAGTCGAGAGGGAGTGGCGGTGATTGCGGAGTTGAAGAAGGCTTCGCCGTCGAAGGGATTGATTCGGGAGAATTTCGTTCCGGCGGAGTTGGCGCGAGAGTTAGAGCGCGCGGGCGCGGCGGCACTGTCGGTGCTGACCGATGAGGAATTCTTTCAGGGGTCGCTGAAGAATTTGCGGGAGGCTTCGGGGGCGGTTGCGATTCCCTGCTTGCGCAAAGATTTTATTGTGGACGAGTTTCAGTTGCTGGAAGCGCGGGCGAATTGCGCCGATGCGATATTGCTGATTGTGGCGGCGCTGACCTCCGAAGAGTTGAGTGCGTTGGCGGCTGGGGCTCGGCGGCACGGGCTCGATGTTTTGTGTGAAGTGCATGACGGCGACGAGTTGCATCGGGCGCTGGATGCGGGATGCGATCTGATCGGCGTGAATACGCGCGATCTGCGGACGTTCATGGTTGATCTGAATACGGCGCTTGCTTTGGCCGGGAAGTTTCCCGCCGATGTGGTGCGCGTGGCGGAGAGCGGGATTCATTCTGCGGACGATGTGGCGCGGTTGCGGGCGGCGGGGTATGACGCATTTCTCGTGGGCGAGTCGCTGATGCGGGCGGTGTCTCCGGGCGCTGCGCTGCGAGAGTTGATGATGTCGAGTACTCAGTATTCGGTACGCAGTACCCAGTAGAGATCCTTCGACTGCGGTTGTGCTCTGGCAAGCCGGAGCAAAATCCTCGCTCAGGATGATAGTAGAGTTTATGAATTTACGAGCCACTGACAACTGGCCCCCGGCCACTGCGTTATGACTTGGGTGAAGATTTGCGGGATGACGAATCTGGAGGACGCGCTCGTTGCAGTCGAGGCGGGCGCGGACGCGGTCGGGTTTGTGTTTTATGAAAAGAGTCCGCGGTGCGTGACGGTAGAGGCGGCACGGGAAATTGTGGCGAAGCTGCCGGAGGAGATTGAGAAAGTCGGGGTGTTTGTGGGATCGACAGCGGAGGCAGTGATTGAAAGTTCGAATGCCGTTGGATTGACCGCGGTCCAGATCTATCCCGATGCGAACGATCAACTCCCGGTGCTCGGCGAGGAGTTCTTCCGGAGAGCGCAATGCGATGTTATTGTCGCGATGCCGGCGCGATTGCTGGAGGGCCCGAAAGATAAGAAGCCTGGCGGTTTTCTTCTCTCCTGCAAAGCTCTGAATCGCATCCTCGCGATACTGGTTGATTCGGGGGATGCGCAACGTCCGGGCGGCACCGGCGAGAAATTTGACTGGGAACGCGCGGCCTGGATTCGGGACGCGCTGAGTCGAGCCGGCGTTCGGCTGATGGTGGCTGGCGGGTTGACGCCGCGGAATGTCGGCGAAGCGATGAGCATTTTTCGGCCTTGGGGCGTCGATGTGGTGTCAGGAGTGGAGACGCGGCCGGGGAAAAAAGATCCGGAGAAGGTGCGGGAGTTTGTGAGAGCGGTACGGGAGATGGATCGGAAGGTTGGTTAGGGATGGCTACGGTGCGGAGAAATGCGAAAGTCGGAGTCCCCGCTTCGCGCGCACAAACCGCGCGAGAGATGGGGCACCCTCGCGTTGTGAAAACTCCTAACCGAACGCGGGCGGGCGCGCCCGCGCCACATGAGCCGGGGCGGTTTGGGGTTTACGGCGGGCGGTATGTGCCGGAGACTTTGATGGCGGCGCTCGAAGAGTTGGAGCGCGAGTATGAGAAGGCCAAGCGCGACCCGAAATTCAAGGCGCGCCTGACGGAACTGCTAACAACTTATGCGGGGCGTCCGACGCCGTTGTTTTTCGCGCGGCGGCTTACTGAGAAATTGGGTGGGGCGAAGATTTATTTGAAGCGCGAAGATTTGTTGCACACGGGTGCGCACAAGATCAATAACTGCCTGGGGCAGGGGTTGCTGGTCGAGCGGATGGGGAAGCATCGCGTGATCGCGGAGACTGGAGCCGGGCAACATGGGGTAGCGACGGCGACGGTGTGTGCGCTGCTGGGATTTGAATGTGTCGTCTACATGGGCACCGAGGACATGCGGCGGCAGGAGTTGAATGTGTTCCGCATGCGGCTGCTGGGGGCGGAAGTGCGCGGGGTGTCGTCGGGATCGTGCACGCTGAAGGACGCGATCAACGAGGCGATGCGCGACTGGGTCACGAATGTGCGGACCACGCATTATTTGTTGGGGAGTGTTTTGGGGGCGCATCCGTATCCGACGATGGTGCGGGATTTTCATCGCGTGATCGGGCGCGAGGCGCGAGCGCAGATTCTGAAGGCTGAAGGAAAGTTGCCAGCGGCGATTATTGCGTGCGTGGGTGGCGGGTCGAATTCGATAGGGATTTTCTACGACTTTATTAAAGATAAGAAAGTTCGGCTGGTTGGAGTTGAGGCCGGAGGGCGCGGAGAAAAGTTGGGCGATCATGCGGCGCGGTTTCGTGGAGGATCGCCGGGAGTTCTGCAGGGGACGTATTCTTACGTGCTGCAGGATTCCGGCGGGCAGATTGCCCTGACGCATTCGGTGTCGGCGGGACTGGACTATCCGTCGATTGGACCGGAGCACGCGGCATTGCGGGATGCGGGACGGGCGGAGTATGTTCCGGCGTCGGATGCGGACGCGCTGGCGGCGACGACTTTGCTGGCGCGAACGGAAGGGATTATTCCTGCGCTGGAATCGGCGCATGCCGTGGCGGAGGTGGTGAAGCGCGCGCCGCGCATGAAAAAATCGGAGATTGTGATTGTGAATATTTCCGGACGCGGAGATAAAGATGTTGGGATTATGCGGGAGAACTTGAAGATCGATCAATGATTCATGATTGTTGGTTGCTGATTGAGAAGCCTGACGACGGACGCGGTTGACTTTCAATCAGCAATCATCAATCAGCAATTTCTTTTATGCCTTTAACTTTTCACAAAAAGCCGGCGCTGGTGGTGTATGTGACTTGCGGGGATCCGGATCTCGCGACTACGCGGGAGATTGTTCTCGCGGCGATTGAGGCCGGCGCGGATGTGATTGAGTTGGGCGTGCCGTTCAGCGATCCGGTGGCGGATGGGCCGGTGATTCAGCGGGCGAGCGAGCGGGCGCTGAAGCATGGGACGTCGCTGGGGCAGGTGCTGACGTTGGCGGCGGAGATCAGACAGCATGCGCAATCGACGGGTCTGATTATTTTTTCCTATCTGAATCCGATCTTGCGGATGGGGGTGGAGAAGTTTTGTAAGGTGGCGCGGGCCGCGGGCGTGGATGGCGCGCTAGTTACGGATTTGCCGGTGGAAGAGGCAGGGGAGTATTTGCGGGCGATGCACGAGCATGATCTGGCTCCGGTGTTTCTGGCGGCGCCGACGAGTCCGGATGAGCGCTTGAAGCAGATTGCGGAGGCTTCGCGCGGATTTGTGTACGCGGTTTCGCGAACTGGCGTCACCGGACAGCGGCAGCAACTGGCGGATGATGCGCGGAAGTTGGTGCGACGGCTGCGGCGCGTGACCAAGTTGCCGGTCGCATTGGGATTCGGAATTTCGACTGCGGAACAGTTTGCGGAAGTGGGTGAATTCGCCGATGCGGTGGTGGTGGGCAGCGCGATTGTGGAGACGATTGAGCGGAGCCGCGGGCGCGAAGCGGCGGCTGTGGGAGAGTTGGTGAGGAAGCTGTTAGCTGTCGCCTCTTAGCCTTCAGTTGCTGCGCGGTGAGGAATTGCTCGAAGCGGGAATAGGATTCCCATTTCTCGCGTGAAGAACACGCGAGAAATGGGGCACCCGGTTAGTACTGCAGATCGAAATTCAAAGTCCCCACCCTGTCGCACAGAACGCGACAAGGGCGGGGCACCCGTTGCGGTGGTGGTTCAAGACATCATGGACATCGAAGACTGGCGCAAGAAAATTGATGACGTCGACCGGCGACTGGTGGAGTTGATCAGCGAGCGGGCTCGAGCCGTGGTCGAGATTGGGAAGCTGAAGCGGAATACTTCGATGCCGATTTATGAGCCAGACCGGGAGCGGATCGTTTTTGAGAATGTGCAGGAAGCGAATCGCGGGCCGCTGCCGGGACGCGATCTGGTGCGGATATACGAGCGCATCATCGATGTGATGCGGAATGTGCAGAAGGTCGAGATCGCGCCCAATGCCGCGTCGGCGGAATCGGAGACCGAGTTGGATTCGGATGTGAATGATTGATAGTCGCTCTTGGCTATTGGCTCTTGGCCTTTAGCTAATCCGATATTGCCATGGACTGAGGCATCAGTGGCGGCGAGCAAGAGCGGATTCCTCGCTACTCTCGGAGTGATAAAGGTTATCGTGGTTTCGGGTTTTGACCTAAGAGCTAGAAGCTAAAAGCCAGGAGCTGGTTTCCTATGATTGTGGCGATGCAGGAAGGTGCGGACGAGCAGTTGATTCAGCAGGTGATTGAACACCTGGTGAAGATTGGGTTTGAAGTGCACCGCTCGACCGGGGCGCGGATGACCGTGCTGGGCGCGGTGGGGTCGGGGATTGATTTTGACATCCGCAACCTGGAGTTGCTGCCGGGAGTGCAGGAAGTCCACCGCATCAGTTCACCGTATAAATTGGCGGGGCGAAGTTTTCGTCCGGAGGGGACGATCGTCAAGCTGGCGAATGGGATTGAGGTTGGGGGAAATGAAATTGTGGTGATGGCGGGGCCGTGTTCGGTGGAGACGCGGGAGCAGATTTTTTCCACGGCGGAAGCGATTGCGAAAGCTGGAGCGAAAGTGCTGCGGGGCGGGGCGTTTAAGCCGCGGAGTTCTCCATATTCGTTTCAGGGGCACGGGGAAGACGCGCTGAAGCTGCTGAAGGAGGCGGGGGAAAAGTTCAAGTTGCTGGTGATCAGCGAGGTGATGGAGATTTCGCAGATCCCGCTGATGCAGCCTTACGTCGACATCCTGCAGGTGGGGGCGCGCAATATGCAAAATTTTAATCTGCTGCGCGAACTGGGAAAAGTGCGCAAGCCGGTGCTGCTGAAACGCGGGATTGCGGCGACGCTGGAAGAACTGTTGCTGTCGGCGGAATATATTATGGCGGGCGGAAATTACGAAGTGATTCTTTGCGAGCGCGGCATTCGCACGTTTGAGACTTACACACGGAACACGATGGATATTTCGGCGATTCCGATTATTCATAAGCTGTCGCATCTGCCGATGACAGCCGATCCGTCGCACGGGACGGGGCGGCGGGACAAAGTTGCTCCGATGGCGCGAGCGTCGGTGGCGGCGGGCGCGGATGCGCTGTTGATTGAAGTGCATTGCGATCCGAACAAGGCGTGGTCGGATGGGGCGCAGTCGCTGTTTCCGGAGCAGTTCGCGAAGCTGATGGATGAGCTAAGGATGATTGCGCCGGCGGTGGGGAGAAAAATCGGGTAGGATTACGGCGGCTCGAAGGGAATTGTTGATTTTTGATTGTTGATCGCTGATTGAAAAACAAAATGCGGGCTAAGGTTTCTTCAATCAGCAATCAATAATCATCAATCAACAATTTTTGTTATGGCGATTCGGCAAATCACGATTGTTGGGACCGGGCTGATTGGCGGTTCGCTCGCGCTCGCGCTGCGGAAGAAGAAATTTGCGGGGCGGATTGTTGGGTGTGATCGTGAAGGGACTCTGGAGCGGGCGCGCATGTGCGGCGCGATCGATGATGGGACGGTGAATCCAGGGGACGCGGTGCGCGGCAGCCAGGTGGTGGTGCTGGCGACTCCGGTGCTGGCGATTTTGGATTTGATTGAGCGCATCGGGCCGGTGCTTCCGGCGAAGGCTTTGCTTACCGATGTTGGCAGCACGAAGGCCGCGGTGGTGGAGCGCGCGGTAAAGGTTTTTGGCAAGAGCGCGGGGAAGCGGTTTCTGGCGGGGCATCCCATGGCCGGTAAAGAAATGAGCGGCGTAGATTATGCGGATGCGGATCTGTTTCAGAAGGCGGTTTGGTTTCTTTCTCCGCTGCCGGGGCAGAATTTGAATGAAGGAGTGCTGGCGGAGTTTGCGGGGTGGATCGATGCGATCGGGGCGCGGATTGCGGTGCTGCCTGCCGAGGAGCATGACCGGTTGTGCGCGTGGATCAGCCATGTTCCGCAGATGATTTCAACGGCTCTGGCGGCCGCGCTGGTGGAGGAGTTTGGCGATGATGCTCCGCTGCTGCCGGCGGGTGGGCGCACGCTGCAGGAGATGACTCGGATCTCGGCGAGTCCCTATTCGATGTGGCGGGACATTGCGATCAGCAACAGGACGAATCTGGAAAAGGCGCTGTGGAAGGTGGAGCAGCGGCTGGCGCACATCCGGGAGAATCTGGCAACGCGGGAACTGGCAGAGGAGTTTGAGCAGGCGCACCTGCTGCGGAGAGCTCCCATCAAGAAAAGATAATTCACCACGGAGACACAGAGACACCGAGAGAAACAATTGCCAGGTCTTTGTGGAAGCCGCTCCTGCCAATCATTGCGAGGTATCCTAGCTTGTACTCCTCCGTGTCTCTGTGCCTCCGTGGTGAAATTCGTTTAGAATCCTTTCCGCTATGAATAAGGTTGTGGCCAATGCGGATGAGGCGATCCGCGACGTGTTTGACGGCGCGTCGATCATGATCGGCGGATTCGGGTTGTGTGGAATGCCGGAGAACCTGATTCGCGCGCTGGTGCGCCGTGGGACGAAAAACCTGCGGACGATCAGCAACAATGTGGGCGTCGACGGCGTGGGAAACGGGTTGCTGCTGGCGGCGGGCCAGATCGTGCATCACATTGGAACGTATGTGGGTGAGAACCGCTTGCTGGAAGAGATGGTGTTGAAGGGAACGATCCGACTCGATCTGGTTCCGCAGGGGACGTTTTCCGAGCGGATTCGTGCGGGGGGCGCGGGGATTCCGGCGTTTTATACGCCGACGGGTGTGGGAACGATCGTTGCCGAGGGCAAGGAGACACGCGAGTTTGATGGGCGCACGTATGTGATGGAGCGCGGGCTGACCGCCGACTTCGCGTTTGTGAAGGCGTGGAAGGGCGATCGCGAAGGGAACTTGATTTACCGGAAGACGGCCCGGAATTTCAATCCCATGATGGCGACCGCGGCTCGCGTGACGATTGCTGAGGTCGAGCATCTGGTTGACGTGGGCGAGTTGGATGGGGATGCGATTCATACGCCTTCGATTTATGTGAAACGGATTTTTCAGGGGGAGTTGTTTGAGCGGAGGATTGAGCGGAAGACGGTGAGGAAAGTGGTCAGTGGCCAGTGATCAGTGGCCAGTCCGGACGGACGGTAAAGGGCAGGGATCCTTCGACTGCGGTTTTGCTCCGGCACGCCGGAGCAAAATCCTCGCTCAGGATGACAACGTAATTATGAACAAGCCCGGCAAAGACGTCGACAAACGCGAGCGGATTGTGAAGCGGATTGCGCGCGAACTGCGCGACGGGTTTTATGTGAATCTGGGCATTGGCATGCCGACGCTGATTGCGAATTACGTGCCTGCGGGAATCGAAGCCACGTTGCAGTCGGAGAACGGGATGCTGGGGATTGGGCCGTATCCGGTGGAGGGGCATGAGGACGCGGATCTGATCAACGCGGGCAAAGAAACCGTGAGCGAGATGCCGGGGACTTCCTATTTTTCGAGCGCGGATTCGTTTGGGATGATTCGCGGCGGGCATATTGATTTGAGCGTGCTGGGCGCGATGGAAGTGGATGAGACGGGCAGCATCGCGAACTGGATGATCCCGGGAAAAATGGTGAAGGGGATGGGCGGGGCGATGGATTTGGTCGCCGGGGCGCGGCGCGTGGTGGTGGCGATGGAGCATACGACGCGCGAAGGCGCTGCGAAGATTTTGAAGAAGTGCACGCTGCCCCTGACCGGGGTGAACGTCGTCGATACGATTGCGACGGAGATGGCTTACATCCGCGTGACTCGGGAGGGGCTCGTGCTCGAAGAGATCGCGCCTGGATTGACGGCGGAGGATGTGCAGCGGGCGACTGAGGCGCGGCTGATTGTGAGTCCGGAGTTGAAGGTTATGGAGAGTTAGTCAGCCGCTTCGCGTCTGGACAGCCGAGGGCGGCTGTCTCCACAGAAGAATCCATTCTCGGCAAAGTCAGAATCCCCACCCTGTCGCAAAAAGCGCGACAAGGATGGGGCACCCTCTGTTTTCTACAAAATTACGCGGCGGAGATGCGGCGGATCAGGTCTTCCTGCTCTTGTTTGCTTTCGGCGCCGATGGTGAAGGCGTCGAGCAGGCCTAGCGACAGAGCGTATTTGATGGCTTCGTCCTGACGGGTGCGGAGCGTGCCTTGACCGAGAATTTTCATTCCTACCACAGCCTTCCCTGCCGCTTTCATTTCCTTTAAGACGCCAACCACCGTGGCGGGATCGGCGTCCATGTAAGCGCCGACGGGATTGATGCGGGCCAGGTCGATTTCAACCCAGGGAGATTTGGCGGCGGCGCGCAGAGCTTCGATCGAGTGGCAGGAGCAGCCGTGGGCGCGGATGATTCCCTTCTGCTTGGCCTCGGAGAGCATGTCCATGGCGCCGCGATAGCGGTCGGTCCAGTCGGCTTCAGTGACGCAGTGCATCAGGCAGATGTCGAGATAATCGGTGCCAAGTTCGCGGCGGAAGCGGTCGAGATCGGCGCGCATGCCGGCGGCGTCGCGCGCCCAGGATTTTGTGAGCACGGTAACTTTGTCGCGCGGGACACGCTTGAGCGCTTCGGCGACGTGAGGATGGCTTCCGTAAGAATCGGCGGCGTCGAAGAACCGCAGGCCGTGATCGTAGCCGTTGAGCAGCACGTCGGAGAGGCCTTTCACGCCCAGAGCAGTCTGATGCGAGTGATGCTCGGAGCCGACGGTGCCGGTGCCCATGGCGAGGCGGCTGGTCTTGATGCCGGTGCTGCCGAGCGTGACCGTGTCAGAGGCGGAAAACTTCGCGGCAAGAGTCTGCTCGGCGAGAGCGTTGAGGATGGAAGTGGGAAAGAGCCATGCGGCTCCGGCGGCGGAAGTGGTGCGGATCAGGAATTCGCGGCGACGCATGGGGGACCTCCTGAGGTGCGTTTCAAGAGCCTACATCAGGAGGGTGGGGCAAGGGAAGGCGGGCCCCGGGGGCTGAAGCCCTTATCATTTTGGATGGCCTGACGCGGCCCTAAAGGACCGCTTTTCCACGGCGCGGTCCAGGTCGATTTGAACGGGGTCGAGGTGCGATTTTATTGGTGCGGTCGAGGCCGCTCCAGCATGCGTTGCGCCACGCTCAGGGTCAACTTTTCAAATCAGAATGCGGAAGGGCGCGGCTAGCAGGCGGAAGGGCAGCGTGATGGCGAGGTAGACGATCTCAAGCACGCCGTGAACAGCGACGCCGACTATGCGGAACGGGAGCAGGAGCAGCCAGATAAAGGGATAGGCGATGAGCGCCAGCAGGGCGAGCGGCCAGCAGAAGACGAAGAGGATGCACCAGAGCAAAAACGTGAACATGGGTGAGACCTCCTTCTAGAGGATTGTACGACTGGAGGCGGGAAAAAGTTCCATGTGGACGCCCGGCAAGTCGAGCTTTGAGCTTCGTTCGATCGGACAGCCCCTTCGGCTTCGCCCAGGGCAGGCTTGGGCGGCCGATCTCGCATGAGTCCGACATCATTCGAATTGTTTGCGGAAGGTGGCGAGTTGTTGTTGGACCTCGGAGAGTTCTTGGCGGAGGCGGGAGACTTCTTCTTCCAGCGCGGATACGCGGTCCGCTGTCGAGGTTGCGCCGGGAGCGGCGGACAGGAGTGTCCGCCCCACACTCATATCTTCCGAGGACACAGGCGCTTCGCCGGAGAACAGGTGCATGTAGCGGGATTCTTTGGTGCCGGGCTGGCGCGGGAGGATGGCCGCGAGCGGCGGTTCGCGGTGAGCCAGGCGGTCGAGGGTGGAGATGACGTCGTCGAGGGCTTCGAAGTGATACATGCGGTCGGTGCGGCTGCGGAGTTCGCCGGGAGTTTGCGGGCCGCGAAGCAGGAGCACGCAGACGATGGCGATTTCACGGCGGTCGAAGTTGAAGACTTCCTGCAGGCGGTGCTCGAATTTGGTCACGCGGCTGTCGGCGCCGCTGGCCGGGCCGGCCATGCGTTTTTCCTGCAGCGTGGCGAGGGCGTCGCGAACGGCGGATTCGTCGAGGGTCATGACCGGGTCGCGATTGTTTTTCTGGTTGCAGGCGTTGACCAGGGCGTTGAGCGAGAGCGGGTAGTAGTCGGGCGTAGTGATGTCTTTTTCGATCAGAGAGCCGAGGACGCGGGTTTCGATTTCGGTGAGGATCATGCGAATGTCTGGAGTCGCGATTTTAATTCATGCTGTGGGTGGAGGGGGAGAGAAGAAAGGGCATAAACCACGGAGGACACGGGGGAACACAGAGGATCAAAATTCAAAATCCCCATGTCTCGCAAAGGCAGCGAGACACGGGGCACCCAATTTTTGTTAGTTTTCTGGACTAGAACAGGGCGGTGGGGCGGCGCTTCCAGTTTTTTCCTTTTTCCTGCGCGATTCTTTCCATGTCGGCGACGTAGGCTCCGGCTTGGGTGAGGACGTGGTGCAGGTCGTTGCCGATGCTGATGAAGGTGAATCCCTTTTCGAGGAATTCGCCGACACGGGCGGTGCCGAACAGGAACAGGCCGAGGATGACGTTATTTTTTCGTGCGTGCTCGATCAGTTTCTTCGTGGCGGCATCGAGTTCCGGCGACGTGTACATGTGGGGGAACTCATATTTGTTGTAGAGGCCCATCGACATGCAGAGATCGTTTTGGCCGAGGAAGAGAATGTCGACGCCGGGGACGGCGGCGATTTCGGCGATGTTTTCGATGCAGGATGCGGTCTCGACTTGCAAGGCGACGATGCCTTCGTTGTTCCAGTTTCCGGCGTAGCCGAGGAGTCCGGCTTTGTTCATGCTGCGCTGCGGGAAGTAGACCGAGCGCGTGCCGACGGTGGGATACTTGGCGCAACTGACGGCCTCGCGGGCCTCGTCGGCGGTATTGATGTAGGGGATGAGGACGCCGTCGGCGCCCATGTCGAGGGCCTGCTGGATGCCTGGTCGGTCGGCGTATCCGCCAACGCGGACGAGAGATTTGGCTCCGCCGTTAGAGATGCCGCTGAGCATGGCGGAAAGTTTTTCGTAGCCCATGGGGCCGTGCTGCGTGTCGACCAAGAGCCAGTCGTAGCCAGAGTGCGCGAGTTGTTCGGCGACGGTGGGACTGTGCGCGTTGAGGAACAGGCCCATCTTTGGATTGCCGGCGCGGAGTTGTTTTTTGAATTCGGAACCGCTGAGTGCGGGGTCGGGCATAGAGAATCCTCCTGGAAGTCGAATTGATGAGTGTATCGTATGGCGCGGCGGGGACGGAGAATGCGGGATGAATTTTTCGCGGGGTGTGACCGGGAGACAGGGAACTGGCGGCGTTACAACCTTAACCACAGAGGACACAGAGGACGCAGAGGAAGGCAATTCATAATCCCCACCCTCTTTCGCACAGAACGCGAAAGAAGGATGGGGCACCCCCGGAACGGGGCAACCGCGTAGTATCTTCGTACGGAGGAGAACCGGATGCGATTGCTATTGAATTGGGTGCTGAGTGCGGTTGCGGTGTGGATTGTGGCTCATGTGGTGCCGGGCGTGCACGTGAGTGGGGCGGTGGCGGCGCTGATTGCGGCGCTGGTAATCGGCTTCATCAACGCGACGCTGGGGTTGCTGCTTAAGATTCTTACGTTTCCTTTGACGCTGGTGACGCTGGGATTGTTCTGGCTTGTCATCAACGCGCTCATGCTGGAGTTGGCTTCGGCGCTTCTGTCGCCGGGTTTCCAGGTGCATGGGTTCTTCGCGGCGTTCGTGGGCGCGATTGTGTTGAGCTTGGTTAACCTGTTGCTGAAGGCGATCGTGATGCCGGACAAGGATCAGCGGTAGACGGCGGGTGCGCGTGGAGTTGCTGAAAGAAACAGCAGGTTCCCTTCGGCTTCGCTCAGGGCAGGCTCTCCACTGCGCCGTCGCTGGCGCTTCGGCTCCGGTCGGAATGACAAGAGGGGAGTCAAAGTCCCCACCCTCTTTCGCACAGAACGCGAAAGAAGGATGGGGCACCCGCAGTCGGAATGACAGAATAGTTGGGCGCTTATTTTTTCTTCTGCGGTTTGATCGCCTGCCAGTCTTCTTCTTTCAGGACTCTGCCTAGGCTGGTGAATTCTCCGGCACCTTGCAGGAACTCGCCACCGTCCATGCGGATGACTTCGCCGTTGATGTAGGCGGAGCCGTCGCTCACCAGAAACGCCGCGAGGTTGGCGAGTTCTTCGACGGTGCCGAAGCGGTGCTGCGGGTTGCGATCGAGCGCGAGAGTTTCGAGGGCAGGATCTGGCAGCAGGCGGGAGAACGCGCCCTGCGTGGGAATCGGGCCGGGCGCGATGGCGTTCATGCGAATGCCGCGATTGCCCCACTCCACGGCGAGGCTGCGCATGAGCGCTTCGACTCCGGCTTTGGAAACGGCCGAGGGGACGACGTAGGCCGATCCAACAGGCGCGTAGGTGGCGGAGATGCTGAGGACGGTGCCGGGGTGCTTGGCGGCAAGCCAGCGGCGTCCGCAGGCCAGGGTGCAGTTGAGGGTTCCCATCAGCACAATGCCGATGACGGAGTTCCATGCGCCGGGCGAAAGCTCTTCGGTGCGGGCGATGAAGTTTCCGGCAGCGTTGTTGACGAGGATGTCGAGCGGGCCTGCGGCCCAGATCTCGGCGATCATTTGTTCGACGGCTTCGAGGTTGCGGACGTCGCAGGGGAGCGCGTGGATGCTGCCGTGAGCGCTGAGTTCGGCCGCGGTCTGCTTGAGCACTTCTTCGCGGCGTCCGCAGATGTAGACGGTGGCTCCGAGTTCGAGGAAACGGTGAGCCATGCCTTTGCCGAGGCCGGTGCCGCCGCCGGTGATGAGGATGCGCTTCGACTTCAGTAGATCGGTGCGGAACATTCGTTCAATTTCCCTCAGGGGCTAAAGCCCAGAATCTCTGCTTAGCTCAACGCGGCGCTGAAGCGCCGCTCTTCCACGGTGATGCTCGTGTTCCAGGTGACGCTCATCTTCTCGGTGATGCCTGTGCCCGAGGTGACGCTGCGTACTAGACGCCGAAAGCATATTACGCGAAGGAACAGTCATTTTCGTTCATGGATTGCAGGCCACACGGAAGCCGTAGTCGGCGTACTGGAATTCTGGGGGGATGCTGGAGCGGGCGGAGCAGCGGGAGACTTTGATGTGGTGGCGCCAGGATCCTCCGCGGGAGGATTTGCGTGGGGGATTCATCGAGCTTTGTTCGGGGCCGCGCGGGTTGCGCTCGGGCGATGCGGCGTAGTAGTTCGGGTCATACCAGTCGCTGCACCATTCGTGAACGTTGTCGCAAATGTTATAGAGACCGAAAGCGTTGGGGGCGTAGCGCGCGACGGGGTCGGGGCCGGTTTGCCAGCGGGTGGCGTAGTCGGGGAGAGATTGCGGAGGGTCGTCGCCCCAGGGAAATTGTTTTTGTTCGAGGCCGCCGCGAGCGGCGTGCTCCCATTCGGCTTCGGTGGGCAAGCGATAGGCGCGGACGGTTTGTTCACACATCCATTCGCAGTAGCGAGCGGCTTCGTGCCAGGAGACCGCGGTGACGGGTTGCTCGGGATGATTGAAGTTTGCGTCGAGCCAGAATGGAGGCGGCTGAGCGCCGGTCGCGATGAGGAAACGAGCGTACTCAGCGTTGGTGACTTGCGTCGCGGCTAGAAGAAAGGCGTCGACCCAGACGCGGTGGATGGGACGTTCGCAATCCTGGCCGGAGTTGGAACCCATCAGGAAACTGGCGGCGAGAATCTCGACCAGGGTTGGTTCGAGTGCGCGGGCCGGAGCTTCTGCCTTAGTTTCGGGGCCGGAGGGAGTGAGCGTCATGACGGTTGCGGCATTTTCTCTGTGCGGGTAAAGTCTAGCAGCGTGGCGCTGCGAGGGGGCAATGGCGGAGAAGAAATTGCGGTTCACGGCGAAAATCCAAGGGAGAGAAGCGGGGGTGGTGGCGGCGATCGCGCCGCCGGTGGACGTGATCGAGTACTTCGGAACGCGGGCGCGGGTGCCGATCCGCGGGACGATCAATGGCTTTGCGTTTCGCTCGTCGCTGATGCCGTGCGGCAACGCCCGCATGATGCCGGTGAACCAGGCTTTGTGCCGCGGCGCAGGCGTAGCGCCGGGAGATGTCGTCGACGTGGTGATGGAGCGCGACGACGAAGAGCGCACGGTGGAGGCTCCGCCGGAACTGAAAAAAGAACTGGCGAAGAGCAAAAAGGCGCAGGCGCGATGGGACGAGCTGGCATTCACGCATAAGAAAGAGATTGCGATTGCAATTTCTGGCACGAAGCAGGAAGAAACGAAGAAGCGGCGGCTGGCGAAGGTGATGGAGATCTTGAAGACGGGTGCGAAGTGGACGGGGTAGACTCTTCCGCTTACTTACACTGTCGAGAATTCCCATGTCTCGCAAAGTCAGCGAGACATGGGGCACCCCCGGTTCGCCCACCCTCAAGGTTTCTGGTGCAGGCGCTCGGCGACTTCGGCAATATCGTTTTCCTGGAAGAGGCGGATGGCGGTGATGCCGGCGGCTCCGGCGGCGAGGCAGGAGCGGGCATTTTCCAGGGTGATGCCGCCGAGAGCTAGAACTGGGACGTTGGCTTGGCAAGCTCGTTTCAGAGCAGCGAGGCCTGCGGGGGACGAGCCTTTCTTTTCGAAGACTGGGGCGAAGACGGCGAAGGTGGCTTCTTGCGCGGCAGCTTTGGCTACTTCTGCTGGAGAGTGACAGGAGGCTGCGATCTGCGGGTCTCGTGGTGAGAGTTGGCGGGGAAGAGTGCCCGCGCCACCCTTCTGCTGCCACACTCTTTTTACTTCTTGCGGGGAGATGTCGTCGGAGCGAAGGTGGACGCCGTCGGCTGCAACTGCCAAGGCAACGTCAGTGCGGGAGTTGATTAGTAGAGCAGTTTCGGGTTTCCGGTTTACAGCTTCTAGTTTTCTTGCTTCGCGGATTGTGGCGACGGCTTCTCTTGCCAGTGATTCTAATTCGCGCGTGGTGAGATCTTTTTCGCGGAGCTGGATGTAGTCGACGCCGGCGCGGGCAGCTTCGGAGATTTTCTCCAACAGGCGGCGACGGCGGGTGGGTTCGTCTGCCGCGAAGGCGGTGCGGTCGGTGATGTAGTAGAGCAGGCAGGGACTTGGCATCAGGTTGCAGTCTAGCGCTCGGCTCGCGATGAGCGACACACAAAAGCGGGTTCCTCGGTTGCCGTCGCGTTCGCTCCGGCTGCGCTCGGAATGACATCCAAGAGGTCGACGCTGCGTTCGGCGGCTGCGTCTCGAATCACGACGAACTGGACTGAGTTCGCTAAAACGCCACTCTTACACTCAGGGCCTCGTCTTGGCAATTTCCGGGAGGGCTTCGGCTTCTTTTTTTGGCGAGCCGCCGAGGTGATGTTTGGTCAGGCCGTCGCGCAGGAACTCGAAGGCCTCTTCGGGGGTGTCGACGAGTTTGAACTGATCGAGATCCTGCGGGGAAATCGTTCCGGCGTCGACGAAGGCCTGGAAGTTGAGAATTTTGTTCCAGTACTCGCTGCCGTAGATGACGACCAGAATTTTCTTCGCCAGCTTGTCGGTCTGGGCGAGAGTAAGGATTTCGAAGAGCTCGTCCATGGTGCCGAAGCCGCCGGGAAAAATCACGAGCCCCTTGGCCAGATAGGCGAACCAGAATTTACGCATGAAGAAGTAGTGGAACTGAAAGTTCAGCGCGGGGGTGATGAACTGGTTCGGACTCTGCTCGAAAGGGAGCTGGATGTTCAGGCCGATGGTTTTTCCTCCGGCCTCGTGAGCGCCCAGGTTGGCGGCTTCCATGATGCCGGGACCGCCTCCGGTGGTGACCACGAAACGGCGGCGGCGCGCGGGAATCTGAATTGACCACTCGGTGAGCATGTGAGCCAGGCGGCGCGCGTCTTCGTAATAGCGGGCCATTTCGATTCCGGCGCGGGCGCGTTTCACATCCTTTTCGAACTGCTCGGGGGGAACAACCGATTCACTCTGCTCGACGGCGGCCAGATTCTTTAAGGCAGCCTCGCGGCCCTGAAAGCGGGCGGAGCCGAAGAAGACGACGGTGTCTTGAATCTGCTCGCGGCGGAAGCGCGCCAGCGGCTCCTGATATTCGGCGAGAATGCGGAGAATGCGTCCGTCAGGGCTGTCGAGGAACGGTTCGTTCTGGTAGGCAACGGGCGCGGACTTGAGATGGTCAGTCATAATTTAAGACTCGCAATCGAAACTCGCAGTCGAAAACCGCAATCGAAAATCGTATTGAGAAATGGCGGCGTAGCGCAGAGCATCAGAATACCGGGCTGACCGGGGTTCGGGGAATGCGTAACCGGGCACTCCGCGGCGGCTAGGCTCGCTCGTGGTAGTGGAGCGCCTCCCAGAAGCCGATCCAGATATCGAGCAGGCCGAGGCCGCTGCAGATGCCGCGGAAGAAGCCGTTGGAGACGATAGTGCGAAGCGCGGGAAAAGAGAGCAACAGGTAGTTGTCAGTCCACTCCGGCGTCCAGGGAAGAATGATGAGCAGAACTCCCGCAATGGCGCTGATCAAAACAAAAAGAAAAACGGAGGTGCGATGCAGCCAAACTTGCAGATGACTTTGGGCCTCGGCTTCGGCGTCGAGCGGGGGACCAAGAGTAGCCCCGTTAGATGGATCCGGCGGTGGAGCGGGCTTAGGGGCGCTGTCGGTGGCGAAGGGTGAGGGCGTGGAGTCGGTCATACGGGGCAGCTCCAGCTCCGCATGAACACGCACTGCATAAACACTGCACCGCCTGCACGGGCGCGTACACGGTACCCCGTGCACAAAGGATTGGGGACAAAAGCCATCGGGCTATTCTACGACTTCAGGGCCTTCACGCGCTCGGCCACGTCGCGATAGTCGATGTTGCTGGAATAGACGGTGGTGAAGTGCTGGAGGGCGGACGGCTTGTCGCCGCAAGCCTCATAGGCGGAAGCCATTTCGTAATGCAGCGCGACCCGGGTTTCGCCATCGATGCCGGGAACGTTGAGAGCCTTGTCATACCAGCGGACGGAGGCTTCGGGCACGCCTTTATCCAGGAAGCACTGCGCCAGCCAGGTGTAGGTCTGCATGATCTGCGGGAAAGGATGTCCGCGATCGAACGACTGACAGGCTTTTTGCAGTTCGCCGATGGCCTCGTCGAGCAATCCCATCTCGCGGAAAGCGATGCCGAGGTTGTAATGAGTTTCCGGATCTTCGTCGGCGGAAGCGACGTCGGATTCGAGATCCTGCTTGAGCTCGCCAAACATTTCGGCCAGATCGACTCCGGCATCGTCGCCAAACGGAGAAGCTTTGGCGGGGGCCGCAGGTGGAGTGGCGGCGAACGCAGTCGGCTGCGGCCTGGGAGCTTCGACGACCGGAGCGTGCCAGGCGACGGAGGCCTGCGGCACCGGAGGCGCAACCTGATTGGCAACATGACTTGCCGGCGACGCCGACGCAGCCGCGCTGGCCGCCATCGATGGGGCGACGTGCGAAGAGACTTGCGGAGCCACGATTGGCGCAGCGATTGGCGGAGCAGGCTGGGCGTGCGCGGGCGGAGCGACGGGCTCGGGCGCGGCAACGGGCGCTGATTTCAAGAAGTCTTCGCCCAACGAGGCCTCGATGTCGGCAACAAACTCGCCCAGAACCGGAGCGGTAGCCTTGGCCGTTACGGGCTCATGATGCTCGACCGGGGCGGGCGCGGTTACGTGCGCGGCCGGAGCGGGTATGGTGGCCGCTGGCACACTGGCTGGCTTGGCCACTGTCTCGGGCAGGAAGCTGTCGCCCAGGGAAGTTTCCAGATCGGAAACAAATTCGTTCAGAACGCCGGGCGCGGGCGCGGCCTCGGGTGCGGGCACCGGCGCAGACGCGGGCGCCGGCTTGGGCTTGGGCGCGTGCAGATGCACTGCGGGTTGCGGCTTGGGAGCGGGAACGTGTACCGCAGGCGGCGCGGGCACGGGCTTGGGTTTGGCTGCGTGCAGATGCACCGCAGGTTGCGGCTCGGGTTCTGCCACTGCTGGTTCCGGCTCGACTTCGGCAACGACAGGAATCTCCTCGACAGCCGCAGGCTCGGGCTCGACCACAGAGAGTTCTTCCACTACCGGTTCAAGCTCGGCCGGTTCGGCCATAACCGGCTCAACTGCAGGTTCCTCCGCTGCGGCTTCTTCGACGACCGCCGGAGTTTCGTCGACCGCAACTTCGGCCACAGGAACTTCGTCGGCATCGACTTCGATGGTCGGAATATCGTCCGCGGTCAGTTCCTCGATCACGGGCTCGCCTTCCGCGCCTTCTGTGGGCTGAGCGGCTTCCACTTCGGCACGGAGCTGGGCGATCTTATCCTGATCGTTGGTAAGAGTCTGGAGCTTGGCCAAGGCCGCCAGCGCTTGCTCGGGCATGCCGTGACCGAGATAGAAGCGAATCTCTTCGACGGTGTCGTCGACTTTGCTGGAGTCGGCTTCCTCGACGACAGCTTCGGCCTGGGCTGCGGCCGGAGCTTCCACCTCTTCGCCTGCAGGAACCTCGCCTTCCGGAACTTCGACCGCGGCAGCTTCGGCGTCGGTCTCCACGGTCAGCGAGTCATCCCACTCGGAAGAGAGATCGATTTCATCGGTCGAGGCCGCTTCACCGGATGCTGTTTCTGCGGAAACGGTGGCGGACTCGTCGACGACAGCGAATTCCTGATCCGCTTCAACCGTGACTTCCTCGGATGATTCGGCGGCTGTGGGCCAGGGTGAAGCGTCTTCTGCCACGGCTTCCACAGCGGGCGCCGCTTCTTCCCCGGCGGCAGTTTCTTCTGCCGGAGATTCGTCGATGGAAAACTCTTCGACCGCGGGTTCTACGTCAGCGGGTGCAGCATCCAGGAAAATGTGAGCTTCTTCGGAAGGTTCGCCGAAGTCTGGAGCCGAAGATCGCTCTTCATAGCGTTCTGCCAGCTCGCCGTAGCGCGAAGCTTCTTCAGGATACTCGGCTTCAGAGTAGACGCTCTGCAGAGTGCGGCAGCAGGCCGCGGCCTCGGCAAAGCGGCCAGCGCGGGTGTGCAGCGCAGCCAGACGCTGATTGACGCGCAGATCGTCGGGCGCCAGCGGCAGCGCGCCCACCAACGGTCCTAGCGCCTTGGCCGGCATGTTGTATGAAATGAAAAGTTCGGCATCGGTCAGGGCCGAACGGATGGCGAGTGCGATCTCATCGGTATAGTGCTGGTGCACCGAAGGCGCGGTCGCTTCCAGATCGTCGATAAGGACCACGGCTTCTTCGGGCGTAATCAGCTTGCTGCCGGAAGGGCCGCCGAGCTGGCTGACCACCTGCTGGTAATTCTGCATGTGCAGGGGGTTTTGCGGCTCGATGGTCGCTAGCTGCTGGTAAAGATCGCGGGCTCGGGGCAGGTCGCCGGCCTGTACGCTGGCATGAGCCAGCAACTCGCTGACTTCGCTGACGTGCGTGGTCTCTCCGGCTTTGTGAAACAGGTCGAGCAGTTTCTGCAGGGAGTCGGGATTGTCGCGAACGTGCCCAATGATGGCGTGCAGGCAGTCGAGGACCTTGTCGGAATTTTCGGCCAGCAGGCGATCGGCGTGCTGATCGAACACCTGCAGGGCAGTCTCGTACTGTCCGGCCTGCATGAGGGCGTCGGCAAAGCTGGAGATGGCCGCCAGATCGTTGTGCACGGTCAGCAGCTTGGTGGCGACGGTTCCGGCCTCAGAAAGTTGTCCGGTCTGCAGATAGCCCTTCAGTAGATCGCGCAGGCCATCGGGATTGGAATCGAGGTCGGGAATTTTTTGCAGAGTGGCGACCGCTCCGGCAGCGTCGCCCGACTCGATCATGTTCTTGCCCTGCATGAGCAGCGCGTAGTTGTTGGCCGGATCGAGGGTGAGCATGCGCTGCAGAACTTCTTCGGCGGCGCTGAGCGAACCCTTGGAGCGCAGGCTTTCCGCGGCGGCGGTGAAAATCTCCCAGGCTTCCGGCTTCTTGCCCAGGCGAACGTAGACCTCCGCCAGGCGGATCCGCATGGTGCTGTTTTCCGGATCCATCTCCAGAATCTTCTGGAAGATGCGGACCGAGTTCTCGAGCTCTCCAGATTTCAGGAATTCTTCCGCGACCTGCAGATACTGGGCGCGGGCGTCATTGAACAGGCCCTGCTGGCTGTAGAGTTCCGCCAGTTTCAGCAAGCTTTCGAGCGAAGGCTGCAGCTTGCAGATCTTCTTGTACATCGCGATGGCCTTGACCGTGAAGCCCTGGCTGGCGTACGCATCGCCGACGGTCTTGAAACATCCAGTGGCTTTATCGGTCTCGCCGAGGCGCGAGTAAAGGTCGCCGACCGTATTGGTGACGGTCAGATCCTTGGCATCGTTCTTGAGGACTTTTTCGTACTCGGAGATGGCATTCTGAATCTTGCCCTGCTGGACATACTTCTCCGCACTGGCGAGAACCTTCTGCTTGTTGAAGCCAAACAATGCCATAAGAGTGCGAACTCCAGACCCTGGTCTTCAATCACACGTCTTCAAAACAGAAGTCGTGCTACAGAACCTGCTGACTTTTCGAGAGCCGGATTCTGGGGGATACCGTTCCCGCGTACTGCCCGGAGGGTCATCTCACATCTCGGCAGATGGACCGACCGGACAAGGCCAATTGTACGTCTGGACGTCATGATCCGCATGGTTACCAAGGGTTACCGAAAGGGAGTGTACGAACGGGTTACCAAGGGAATCACGGGGCGGTGACGGGCGTTTCGGCGGGAAATTGGAGGAATTTCGGCAGGTTACAAGTTGAGCTACCCTGCGTTCGAAGTTGAACGCGGTGATGTTTCCGGCTAAATCGGTCGCGTGGCCAACGCGCTCGGGGTTGGGCAGGGAACAGTCATCCGCATCTAGTTGCACGCTCCCCAATAGACCACGCCGGGTTCTGTCCACTGGAACTCGACAAATCCCACACAACGCACGATGCCAGGGAGACCATACACAGGCGTGTGCTCTTTGAATGGAGCGTGGTCTATACCGATTCGCCACTCCCCCTTCAAGTAATTGGGGTGAACGTCTTTGATCGTAGTCCTCGCCGTTTCCGTCTCGACGATCAAGTCAAAGTTCCCCCCAGATCTCAGCTCCTTGGGGACGACGAACCCCTGCCTCTGCTCGGATTCCTTAAAGCGCACTGGGGTTACGGTCAAGCTGCCGGATTGCAGTCGAATGGTTACCTTGTCGCATGGGACAGTTGAGCCGTCGAGTTCGCAGGTTGTCAGGAACACGCGCAGTGGCTCGGTGAGGTCAAGGCCCTCATTCGGACCGTGGCAGTCCCGGATTCGGAGGTGCGACGTGATCTCTACCTTGGCGGGAAGGTTCAGAATGACTGTGCCATTGTCGGGTACATCGGGATCGCAGGAGTAGGTGACAAGTTCCTTGTCGAGATGGTATGAGAACACGGTTGAGAAAGAGGTTGGTTCGTGCGTTTCAAACTTCCAAGTCCTGACATTATCCTGCGCAGCCCTCACCAGCAGGAGATTTCCGTACTCCGCCGTTACAGATACGACGCTCGACCCATCTGTCGTGACGCGAAGATCCACTTCTCCTTCGACTTGGGCGGTTCGAAGCAGCGGTGGATAAAACGGCATTTCGCCAGACTTAACAACGGGAAGCTTCTGAGGCGGCGGCCCGGCTTGCGCTAAGGACGGAGCAGCACAAGCGAAGAAAAAAACTGTCAGCCATCTGCTCCGGAGCATGTTCCCCTCCAGATGACTGAGTATAGCCGAGCACCTCTAATAGCTGAATCCCTGAATCTGGCCGGTTGATGGACCATCCACGAAGCCGGTTCGCGTGCTCGGATTCAGCGCGATATGGACAGTAATCACGCTCGACGCATTGGAGAAACTGAATCCATTCAAGGTTTCCTGGAGATTACCGCTGGTGTCGTAGACATAGATCGTGCTGCCGGTGGGCGTCGAACTTGAAACGGGCTGGGCCACGAAAAACAGCTGGTGAATCGCGTCGTACTGGACATCGGCGCCGCTGAAGAGTTGATATTCCCCGGAGTTTGGCAGGACGATGTCGAAAGCGCTGTGCGAGTTGAGATCGTAGAATTCCACGCGGGCATCGTCTTCGGTGGTAGTACAGGCAATGTTGTCGGCGGAATCGACGGCGATCCCGTTCACGAAGCCGAATCCGATCCCTTTAAACTCGGTGAACTGACCGGTAGCGAGATCGGCTATGCCAATCTCGGGGAAGCAGCCAAAGCAGCCATCCCCGCCGCCGAGAATTGCCTGGTTAGTCACCGTGTTGTAGGCCATGGGGGGCGGGACACTGCCGAAGTTGTAGGAATCGTGGATGTGGATGACGGGCCCAAAGGTATTGGCAGCGACATTGGAAGAGAAAACGTACGGAATGAAATTGCCGCTGTTGTCGTAGGCGAAGATGGCGGCATTGGGCGATCCTTGAGTGCGGCTCACCTGGTTGATCAGATGCTTCGGGCCGATGGGCGGCGTCCACTTGCCTGTGAACTTGTTTCCGCTGAGGGGATTGATCACGCCAAAAGTGCGCTGCACGTCGAGCAAGCTGATCGAATGCTCATGCTCGACCAGGCCCACGGAACTGCCGACGACGCCGAAGGTGACGAAGTCGTCCTGGTCGTCAGTGCTGGTGAGGACGTCCAGTATCTCGCCCGTGGTCTGGTCGAAGGTCTCAACCGCGGCCAGGACGTTTCCGTTGGCTAAGATTTTGGCCTCGCTGAGCACGCCTTCGCTGCCGTTTTGATCGACATCAAAGCCGAAGACTTGCCCACCAAACTTGCTATGCACCGTGACGCTGCCGGCTGTGGTGGGCGAATTCGGCTGCGGGTTATTCGACTGGCCGACGCTGGAAGTGGATGCGGCGCAGAAGCAGGCGAGAAGTGCCGTGGCGAGTGGGAGGTGCAGATTGAGGCGCAGAGTATGACGTGCGTGGCGCATGCTGATTCTCCTTAATGGGGCAGACCCGGAAAGCATCGGCCAGAAGCCAACCCACGGGAGGGTACGATCTTGGCATTCCACTTGTGTCACATAGATGTCAGAGAAATGTCAAAACTGGGTCCTGCCATAAAGGAGCGTCGCTCCCGGCCTGTGCCAGCATAATGGGCCGGGGGTGAAGCAGTTTCAAAAGTGCCCTAATCCTGGTTTCGGGAGCGAACGCTTCCACTAGACTTGAGGCGGAAGGGGAAACAGTGGCTCAGAGTTTGACGCGCTAACTCGCCATGGCCGAATCGATCGCGGAGTTCTTCCTGCAACATTTCCGGGCACATTCGCAGGAGCGCGCCTACCGGCAGCGCCGCGGATACCGGGCCGAATCGTTTACCTACGCCGAAGTTGTGGAAATGGCCTGCGGGTTCGCGCGCAGACTGGAAGCCCGAGGGATTGCCAAGGGCGATCGCGTAATGGTGTGGGGCGAGAACTGCGCCGAGTGGGTTGCGGCATTTTTCGGGTGCGCGCTGCGCGGAGTGATTGTTGTTCCTATGGATGACGGAGCGGCGGCCGATTTCGCCATGCGAGTGCTTCAGCAGGTGTCAGCAAAACTGTTGGTGGCGTCGCGGCGGCATCTGCTCGAATGCGCGGCCGCTCAGTCGACGATGGCAACCCTGAGCATGGAAGATCTGGCACGGAACGTAATTCAGCAACCTGGTCGCCAACCCGCCACGCCGGCGCAGGCCGCACTGACTCGCGACGACATCCTGCAGATTATTTTCACCTCCGGCACCACCGCCGAGCCCAAAGGGGTGGTCATCACGCACGGGAATGTTCTGGCGAACATTGCGCCGCTGGAGCGGGAGATTGGCCGCTATCTGAAGTATGAGCGCTGGGTGCATCCCGTGCGCTTTCTGAACCTGCTGCCGCTGAGCCACGTGTTCGGGCAGTTTCTCGGAATGTTCCTGCCTCCGCTGCTCGGCGGCACGGTGATTTTTCAGGATGATCTGAAGCCCTCGGAAGTGATCAGCACGATTCGGCGCGAGCGCGTGTCGGTGCTGGTCAGTGTGCCGCGAGTGTTGCAGTCGCTGAAACAGAAAATTGAGCGCGATCTGGAAGACCGCGGAGAAGGCGAAGCGTTCCGCCGGAAGATGCAATCATCGCAGGGAAAACATTTCCTGCGGCGCTGGTGGATTTTCCGCGCGATTCGCCGGCAATTCGGCTGGAAGTTCTGGGCCTTCATTTCCGGCGGCGCCGCGCTCGACAGCGAAACCGAGGAGTTCTGGGACCGCCTGGGCTACGCCGCCATACAGGGCTATGGGCTGACGGAGACGACCTCGCTGATCAGCGTGAACCATCCGTTCCGTCTGGGCAAAGGATCGATTGGCAAGGTGCTGCCGGGGCGCGAAGTGAAGCTGGCGGAAGACGGCGAGATTATGGTGCGGGGCGGCGGCGTAGCTTCGGGCTACTGGGAGGAACGTGGTGAGCAGAAAGCTTCGCGGATCTCCGACGAACATACTTCGAATAAACGCATTTCCGATGCAGAGGGCTGGTATCGCACCGGCGATATTGGCGCGCTCGACGCTGCCGGCAATCTCTATTTCAAGGGGCGCAAAAAAGAAGTGATCGTGACTCCGGGCGGGACGAACGTGTATCCCGAGGACCTGGAAGCGGTGCTGCGCCGCCAGCCGGAAGTGAAGGATTGCGTGGTGGTGGGAATCGAGCGTGGGGGGAACGCGGAAGCCTGCGCGGTGGTGATTCTGCGCGGCGCTGCGCAGTCGGAAGACGCGCAGCCACAGAATTCGCGACTGGAAGCGGCGGTGCAGCGGGCGAATCAATCTCTGGCCGAATATCAGGGCATGCGGATGTGGGTGGAGTGGCCGCAGGAGGATTTTCCACGAACCAGCACACAGAAGCCGCGGCGGAATGTGATCGCAGACATCGTTCGAGAACTCCCACTTCTCGCGCAAACAGCGCGCGAGAAATGGGGCACCCAGGCTGGCACGAGTCCGCTGGCGGATCTGATTGCGCGCGTCACCGGGCGGCAAGTGAGCGGGTTGCGCGAAGACGCAAGCCTGGATTCCGATCTGGGGATGAGTTCGCTCGATCGCGTGGAATTGTTGAGCACGCTGGAAGACCGTTACCAGGTCGACCTGAGCGAGACTCGATTCAGCGCTGTGCGTACTGTAGGCGATCTGGAGCGCATGCTGCGCGGAGAAGCGCCGGCGGGCGTGACGTATCACTATCCCAATTGGACACTGCACTGGCCGGTGACTTGGCTGCGGCTGGCGGCGCATTATCTGTTGCTGCGCCCGGCGATTATTTTGATGGCGTGGCCGCGCATTGCAGGCCGCGAACATTTACGCAGCGTGGAGGGTCCGCTGCTCGTGGTGTGCAACCACATCAGCGATGTCGACGCCGGATTTGTCCTGACGGCCTTGCCGGCGCGCTTCCGGCACCGGCTGGCCATTGCGACCCGCGGAGAAGATATGGAAGCGCTGCGTTCGCCGGCGCCGGAGCGGGGCTTCTTCTTGGGAATGTATGACCGGCTGTTGTGGACTCTGGGAGTGTCGCTGCTCAATTTATTTCCCTTGCCGCGCGAAGCCGGCTTCCGCCGCAGTTTTGCGTATGCCGGCGAGGCCGTCGATCGTGGCTACTCGGTGCTCGTGTTTCCCGAGGGACGCCACACCGCGGATGGAAAGATGAATCCGTTTCGCGCCGGCATCGGGCTGCTCGCAGCGAATCTCGGCATTTCGGTTTTGCCCATGCGCATCGATGGCCTGTTCGAAGTGAAGCAGTCAGGCAGGAGGTTTGCGGCCCCGTGGCGCATCAGCGTGCGGATTGGCGAGCCGCTGAAGTTTCCACCGGAGACCGATCCGCAGCAGATTGCAAACGAATTGCAAAGGGCCATTGAAACCTTGTGAACGACTTGCAGGAGATTCGCCTAGCTGCGGCGGCGCTGAACATGAATGGAGAAAGAAAAAAGGCGCCGGGTTCGTCGGTTAACGAACCCAGCGCCTTGGGGAGGGCGACTACCCGGTCGCCGAAGCCACTGCGAGGTGGTGTTAGTCGATGGTGACGGCCACGGGAGTGGACGCGATTCCGTTCGCGACCACTTCAATAGTGGCTGCGCCGGTTGAGATGGTCGAAGGAATGTCAAACTCAGTTGACACGATCTTCGATCCGGTCGCGACGCCGCCCGGCCAGTTGTGCGTCCTGCAATAAACAACCGCCCCGGCCGAGTCGGTGATGCGAACGATGGGGAAGTTGGTATTGCTCTGGTTGTCGTCACCGTAAGTAGCGCCCTGCGACAAGCCGTTGAGCTGGGTTCCGGACAGTTTGTTGTTCTTGCTGCCGTGGGTCAAAGTGCTGGCCACGGTAGTGATGTTCGGAGCGCAGCCGGTGCAGGCGGTTCCTGCGGCGGTGTAGATTTCAACCGACGAGGTGAAATCGGTGAACAGGACTTGCCCGGTCGGCAGCACGACCATGTCACCGACGTAGGAAGAGTCGATGGAAGCGTTCGGCGGTCCACTGGTGACGTTCAGCTTGGTGCCGTCCCACTCAAAGAAATGGCTGCCGGTGTTGAAAATCTCTTTGCTGGTGTCGAGCAGAACATTGCCATCGGGCAGCAGGGCGGCCGGGCCGTCGGCGATGTCGAGATCGCTGGGGAAGTCCGGACCCGCGGCCCAGGTGCCTGTTGCCGTGTTGTAGATTGCGGTATGGCCCGCGCCGCAGGCATTGGCGCCCGTGGCGAAGACGGTTCCGTCGGGCCGTAGCACGGCGGGGCCGACTTCGTACGATGCGGAATTCGCACCGCCGCAAGACGCAGCCGAATCCCACAGCTGTGCGACCGTGCTCCCAGCGCTCGACCACGTACCGGTGGCGGTGTTGTAGATTTCTGAATTCGTACCAGTGGCGTTGTAGCTGCCTACATACGCGTCCACGGTCAGAACGTTTCCATCGGGCAGCAGGGTCCAGCCTTCTTCGTCGTTATCGTCGAATTTGCCGGTGCCAGTCGCGGTCCAGACGGGTTTGCCGCCGGTGATGGAGAGAATTGCTTCCTGCGTGCTGCAGCAGTTGGCCTGCATCAGGTTTCCATTGGGCAGAATGATGCTCTGGGCATCGCCGATGGTGGTCCAGCCCGCCGGGATCGGCAGCCTCCCCCAGGTGTTCGTAGCCGGGTTGTAGTAGGCGGCCAGGGTGGTCCAAACGCCCACGCCATTGTTGTACTCACCGCCCATCACTGTCACGTAGCCGGCCGGAAGAACTTCCGAGCCGAAATACAGCGGGTTGTATCCGGACGGCAGAGAACCGGCGGTGACCCAGGTTCCGTTGATGTAGCTGCCGGTGCTGTCCGGGATCAAGCGGTACCAGGTGTCGACGTGAGTCTCAAAAAAGAAACTGTTGATGAGCACGGAACCGTCGCTCAGCAGCATGGCGTGCGCGACGGCGGACGGAGGAGCAGCCGTCACGGGTGTCCATGTTCCGGCGGTAAATGGTTTCTGGGCAATCGCAATGCTGGACCAGACCAGCAACGCGAACAGAGCGATTCCGAATGTTCGGAACACCTTCATAAAATATTGACCTCGCATTTTTTGGTTGTTGGAACTGTTGGGTAAAGAGACTTCCGTTGAATCTGCCTGCCACAGAACGTCCCCCAAAGGCAGTTCAACTCGAGTCCAAAAGTCGGTGGATTATACCCCGGCTCGTGACCGTTCTGAACACAAGTCACGCAAAAATTACGAATTTACTTGGAGCTGGAGAAATATGTCGCAAGAAATTGCAAACTTCGAGCAAAGAGTTGACAAGATCTTGCAAACATCCGGTTCGCGCGGCGGTGAAAAATGAATATTGCGGGAAATGGATTGAGTTACGAGCTAAGAAAATAAATTGATGACGGGCGCGGAACTCCGAACCGAGAGGAGAGCTCGCGCGCCTACTCTTCGTCCTCCATTGCTTCATCCTGATGCAGGTTTGCCCCCAGCTGAATTTCTGGAATCCGGGAATCGTGCAGCAGGCGATTGAGCGCGGGCACGTCAGTGTTCTTGAAATCACTCCAGCGCTTCAGAACATCGGTGCTGTCGCGTTCGGCCGCCGACAGGGCCTGCGCTTGAGAAGTAGTAGGTTCGGCATCGGCCTGCCATATCTGCTGGTAGAGCGTAGCGGCTTGGCCGTTGAGGCGGCTCAGACTGTTGTCGGCGGAAGGCGGAGCGAAGAATCCGCCAGAGGCGCCGAGAACGGCAGCGAGTTTTTTCTGGGCCGCATCGATCGCGTCCTTCGTTGCCGGGGAAGCGGATGCACTCAGCTTTTCCAGCTGCTCGCGAATCGAGCTGCCCTGCAGAAGCGCCTGCGCGGATGCCGTCATGATGTCAGCCATGCCCTTCTCCGCCTGGAATTTTTTCTCGAGGGCCGCGGCAGAGACTTTGACTCGCGGGTCCATTTTTATGGTGAGTGGCGCGTTGAAAGTTTTTCCGTCGACCGTGAGTCGCACTGTGTAAGCTCCAGGCAGCGCGGTTGGGCCCAGCGGAAGACGCGGCGTGTCATGCGGAACGGCGGCGATGGGATAGTCGTGGCGTGCCGCCAGCGGCGCGGGATAATGCAGATCCCAGACCCAGCGATGCATTCCGGCCGCAGTCGAAAGCTGGTGCCGCGGGCTGACCCAGTACAGCGGAATTAGCTGCTTCTGCAAATCTTCTTCGGTGACGTCCGGCTTGTCGGTGTTTGAGTAGCGGCGAATCAGATTGCCCTGCGCATCCAGAATTTCGAGCGTGACCGTGCTAGCAGCCGCGGGCAGGTAGTAATCGAGGATCGCGCCGTCGGGCGGATTGGCCGCCATCGGCTCGTCGGGTGGAAGCGGCGTGTCTGTGTTGGTGTCGCGCTGCACGCGATAGGCGGGCGCAGGCTTGAACAGATGTGCAGCGTTCGCAATCGCCGCCGAAGCCTCGCGCAGTGGCGTGATGTCGTCGAGAATCCAGAAAGAACGCCCGTGGGTAGCGACGATCAGATCGTTGTCATGAATCCACAGATCGCGCATGGAAGTGTGCGGCAGATTAAGTTGCAACGGTTGCCAGCGGTCGCCGTCATCGAACGAAACCCAGACGGCGCTTTCGGTGCCCGCGAATAACAAGCCCTTGCGCACGGGATCCTCGCGCACCGTGTCGACGGGGCCGAACTCGGGCAGGCCTGTGGTGATCAGCTTCCAGCTCCTGCCGCCGTCGTGCGTGCGATAGATATAAGGATGCATGTCGTTGACGCGGAATCGGCTCACCGACGCGTAGGCGGTCTGCTCGTCGAAGTGCGAAGCGGAAAGTTGTGTGACCTTGCTCCAGGCGGTGAGTTCTTTGGGCGTGATGTCGGTCCAATTCTTTCCGCCATCGCGGGTCGTCCAGAGCAGGCCGTCGTCGGTGCCCGCCCATAGAGTGTTCAGGTCCTTATAAGAAGGAGCGAGAGCGTAGATCACGCCGCGCTGTTTCTCGATGCCCTTATTGAAAAGGGTGCCGACGCTGGTGGGCATGTCGGGCTTCTCGCGCGTCAGGTCGGGGCTGATGGTCTGCCACGAATTGCCGCCGTCGGTCGTTTTGAACAGCACGTTCGCGGCGTAATAAAGAATGTGGGGATCCACGGGCGAGAACATCAGCGGCTCGGTGCGGTTGGCGCGGAATTTCGGATCGCGCAACGGAATCGGCGTGACGTTTTGCAACTCGCCGGTCGACCAATGAAACTTGGAAACTTCGGTTCGGCCGCCGCCATAAATTACATCCGCGTCGAGCGGATCGGGCGCTACGTATCCATACTCGATCACGCCCACGGGATGCCAGTCGCGAAAAGTGATGGCGCCGTCGTTGCCCCGGCTGGAGGTGCAAACCGAGCCGCTCTCCTGCTGTCCCGCGCAGACACGATAGGGGAACGAGTTGTCGGTTATGGCATGGTAGAGCTGCGCCGTGGGCTGGTTGTACCAGGAACTCCAACTCGCGCCGCCGTTCACGGTGACGATCGCGCCCTGATCGCTGACAATCAAAATAATGTTGCCGATGTTGGGATTGATCCAGAGATTCTGGTAGTCGTCGCCGCCGGGCGCGCCGCGAAATCCCGACCACGTCTTGCCGCCGTCGGTGGAACGCATGGTGACTGTGCTGACCACAATCACTATGTCGGGATTTTTCGGGTCAACCTTTGGGATGGGAAGATCGCCGCCGCCGATGCGGCCGGAGGGACGAGGATCATTCGTGATCTGCGACCACGAATCGCCAGCATCGTCGGAACGGTAGACGCTCAGTTTGCCCGAGGCTGTGGAGAGAGTCGCGTACAGGCGCCGCGGATCGCTGGGCGCGATGGCCACATAAATCTGCGAAAGATTCTCGGGCAAGCCGTTAGTAAGAGCGTGCCAGGTGCCGCCGCCGTCGGTGGATTTAAACAGGCCCCCGCCCCGGCCATTGAATTCGTTGCCATCTTCCCACGGACCTTCCCGAACTTCCCACATCGAGGCGTAAACCACGTCGGGATTCGAGGGATCAATCTCCACGTCAGAGCTGCCGGTGTTTTCGTCCTTGGAGATCACGCGCTGCCAGGTCTGCCCGCCATCGGTCGAGCGATAGAGACCGCGCTCTTCGCTGGGCCCGTAAGGGTGGCCGAGCACGGCGGCAAACACTTTATCAGGATCGCGCGGGTCAACCGCCAGCGCAGGGATCTGTTGTCCGTCGACCAGGCCGAGATGCGTCCAGGTTTTGCCGGCGTCGGTCGATTTATAAATGCCGTTGCCAACCGAGAGATCGGGGCGATGCAGTCCCTCGCCGCTGCTCACATAAATAATGTTCGGATCAGAAGGAGCAACCGCGATGGCGCCGATCGACTGCGTGGGTTGGTCGTCGAAAATCGGGTTCCAGGTGCGGCCGTAGTCGTCCGTTTTCCACACGCCGCCGTTGACCTGGCCGACATAGAAAACATTGGGCTGGCTGGGCACACCGGCCGCTGCACGCGTGCGTCCGCCGCGAAACGGGCCGATCATGCGCCAGTGCAATTCCTGGTAAGTGTTCTCGGGAACCTGCGCCCACACGGCGGTTGCTGACAAGAAAGCGAGAAAAGATATAAATAGGTGAAGCCGTGTACGCGATCGGTTCAATTTTCCCCCTCTGCCCTGAAGCGCCAAACAAACTAGAATAAACCATCCGCGCAGTGATCAGGGCCTGCGCCATTGCTTCGGCTGCAGGAATCGCTTTCGCCCGGGCAGCCAAGAATGTTGTTAGGATTTGGCCATCATGCGCGGCCCAGAAGACGGCCCGCATCGGCCAGTTGGGCGTCATCGGCAACTTGAACCACCCTCGACGTTGAGCTGCCCAGCCAGCCCAAGGAAGTCGCGCTGAATGTTTACAAGGACATTCTGGAGCGATAAGACCTTTAGCTGTAACTCTCCAGGTAATGTCCCAGGGCGAGCTGGCGATAGGTACTATCGAGCTTCGCGGAGCCCGCCTTCCGCCACGAAGCGCGCTATAATCGCCACAAAGAAACTGCGGAAATATCCATGCCCAATCAGCCCTTGCACGGGCATCTCACCGCCCCCGCGCTCTCCCACGATTGCAGCATGCTTCTGGCTGCTGCGCCGGACGCGATCCTGATCGTGAGTCTGGACGGAGAAATTGTTGTCGCCAATCCGACCGCGGAGAAGCTCTTCGGATATTCCCAGGATCGGCTCATAGGCCGCAGCGTGGAATCTCTCGTACCGGAAAGTCGGCGCGAACTGCACAAGCACAACCGCGCCGCCTATGCCAGGGATCCGCAAGTCCGGTCGATGGGCGTGGGTCTGGAGTTGTTTGCCTTGGGAAGCGATGGCCGCGAGATCCCCGTCGACATCAGCCTCAGTCCGCTCAATACCGATCAAGGCGCCTTTATTCTGGCTGCGATTCGAGACGTCACGGAACGCCGGCGGGCGCAAGATGCTCTGCGCAAGTCCGAGAGCGAGTACCGCGCCCTGTTTGAAAACGCCAACGATTCCATCATGATTTTCGAACTCGAAAACGAGATTATTCTCGATGCGAACTCCAAGGCCTGCGAGATTTACGGGTTCACGCGCGACGAGTTCATCGGCATGAGCCTGAAGACCGTGACTCGCGATGTGGCGCGCGGCGAAGAAGGACTGCGCACGCTCCTGCAAATCGGGTCTTGCCGCGACTACCATACCGTCCACATTCGCAAGGACGGAACCGAAATGAACATCGTGGCCAACTCCGCGCTCATCGAACGCGATGGGCGCAAAGTTGTGCTCAGCATCGACCGCGACGACACCGAGCGCATCCGCGCCCAGGCCGAGCGCGAACGTCTCATCGAGGAATTGACCAGCGCCCTCGCCCGCATCAAAACTCTCACTGGCCTTCTGCCCATCTGCGCATCGTGCAAGAACATTCGTGATGAACAGGGCAAGTGGACGCCGGTGGAGCGTTACGTCCGCGACCGCTCGGAAGCGCAGTTCACCCACGGGATCTGTCCGGAATGTGCCGCGCGACTCTATCCCGACGACTATAAGAAGAAAACGTAGGAAGAACGCACGGCCGCGCACGAAAAGCCTCCGCGGCGCTTGCCCGGGCCGCGTTGACTGCCTCGGCGATCCAACCTAAGATGGACTCCACTTTTCTTGTCCGCGATTGTCTCCAGAATGATTAACCAGACATGATCAGCCAAACATGATCAGCCAAACATGATTAACCAGACCATCTCGCACTATCGCATCACCGGCCAGTTGGGCAGCGGCGGGATGGGCGTGGTCTATGAGGCGGAGGATCTGAACCTCGGGCGTAAGGTCGCGCTCAAGTTTCTGCCGCCGGAGTTGTCTCGCGACCAGAATGCGCTCGACCGTTTTCTCCTAGAAGCGCGCACCGCCTCCGCGCTGAATCATCCCAACATCTGCACCATCTATGCCGTCGAAAAAACCGGCGAAGGCGCGGACGCGCAGTCGTTTATCGCTATGGAACTGCTCGAGGGTCAGAACCTCGACCACAAAATTTATTCCGGCCCGCTGCAGATCGGGCCGCTGCTCGACATCGCGATCCAGCTGGCGGACGCACTCGATGCCGCACATGCCAAAGGAATTATTCATCGCGACATCAAGCCGGCTAATATTTTTCTAACGCAGCGCGGCCAAGTGAAAGTTCTCGATTTTGGTCTGGCCAAACTGACCCGCCCCGACCTGGAGATGGAAACTATCGGGGCTACGCAGGATTCACCCAAGCCGAATTTGACCAGCCCGGGTGCGACCGTGGGCACGATCTCATACATGTCGCCGGAGCAGGCGCGCGGCGAAGAACTCGACACGCGCTCCGACTTGTTTTCGCTGGGCACCGTCATCTACCAGATGGCCACCGGGAAGCTGCCGTTTTCCGGAGCGACGTCGGCGGTGGTGTTTCACGCCATTCTCGAACTCGATCCGGTTTCGGTAGTGCAGTTGAACGGCGCGCTGCCGCCCAAGCTGCAAGAAATCATTGAGAAACTTCTAGAGAAAGATCGCGACCTGCGCTACCAGTCGGCCGCCGACCTGCGCGGCGATTTGAAGCGGCTGAAGCGCGACGTGGAGTCGGGAAGAAAGACTCCGCTTTCGGGCTCGGCGCAAGTGCCCGCGGCGGGCAGCAGTCCCGCAGTGTCGCCAGGCAGCGCTTCTGCTGTGCCGGTTGAAGCGTCACGGGCTCCGTCAAGTTCGGCCGTGATCGCGGCGGCAGGGCGGCACAAAGTTGGAGCCAGCGTGGGCATTGCGCTCGGAATCGTCGTGCTGCTGGCCGCCGGATACGGCGTCTACTCGCTGCTCACGCAGCATCGGACCATGCCGTTCCGCAATTTCTCCGTGACACGCGTGACCGAAGAGGGCAACGTCGTTCTGGCGGAGGTCTCCCCCGACGGGAAATACATCTTGAGCCTGGTGCGGGACAACGGCTTGGCCAGCCTTTCGCTGCGCAACGTTCCCACCAACAGCGTGACGCAGGTGGAACCTCCGGCCGACGTGTACTACAACGGCCTGCGGTTCTCGCCCGATGGGAATTACTTCTACTTCGTGCGCAGCGACCCGGGAGGGGCGGCTGAACTGAAATTTCTATATCGCGCACCGCTGCTGGGCGGGACGCCCGAAAAACTGGCGGAGGATGTGGATTCGAACATCACGATCTCGCCGGATGGCCGCAAGGTCGCCTTCATGCGCTACGACAATCCGGAGCGCGGTCAGTACCAACTGGTCGTGCGCACGCTCGATCACGGCGTGGAAACGGCGCTGACCAGTGGTCCCATGGGCCATCGGCTGTTCAGTCCCGCGTGGTCGCCCGATGGCAAGACCATTTTGGGCGTGGTGAATCAGCCAGAAAACGCACTGACGGGATTGATTGCGGTCGACTCGGCGAGCGGCCGGCAGCAAACGATTCTGAATTCCAACGACGCCCTCGGTGCGCCGATTTGGATGCCCGATGGCAGGGGCCTGCTGGCGCTGGATGGCGACCTTGCCACGCACTACAAGCGGGCCCAGATCGTCTTTATTTCTTATCCCGACGGCAAGTTGAGTCGCGTCACGCGTGACACCAATGATTACTCCGATCTCAGCCTGGCCTCGAACGGGCAGGTGCTGGCCACCGTGCTCAGCGAGGCGCGATGGAATCTGGCGGTGTCGGCGACGGGCGATGCACGCACAGTCAGCCCGGTTTCCAATTTCACGAATTTCACCTGGACGGCCGACGGCCGTTTGATTGACGACACCGACAACGCGCTGCATTGGGTGAATCCGGAGACGGGCGCCAAGGGCACTTTCGCCATGGAAATGGACTCGGTGAGCGGCGACCCTTGGGCGTGCGCCGACGGACATACCATGGTGTTCGTTCACGGCATCATCGGCGGCAAGGACGGCCAGAATGTTTGGCGTTCGGATGTTTCTGGTGGAAACCTGAAGCGGCTGTCGAATGGCCAGCAGGACGACTTTCCCGTGTGTTCTCCGGACTCGCGCTGGGTCTATTACATGGATGACAGCGCCGACCGGGTGATGAAGATATCGATAGACGGTGGCGCTGCGGAGAAGGTCTCTGACCTGCCCATCGCGGGCCTGTTTGACGTTTCTCCCGATGGCCGTACGGTGGCGTTTGCGACGGTCGACCACGCCAATGGCCACGATGAAAAGCTAGCGCTGCTGGATGCCAATACCGGACAAATTCAAAAGATGATGAAGTTCGAGCGCGAGAGCAGCACGGTTTTTATGCACTTCTCTCGCGACGGCAAATCGCTCGTCTACACAATCCGCCAGAATGGCGTGGACAATCTTTGGCAGCAGCCACTGGACGGTTCGCCCGGCAAACTCCTGACCGCGTTCAAGGCGGAGCACATCTGGGACTACCACTGGTCCCCGGATGGCAGCAACCTGGCGCTGGTGCGCGGGCACAACGACTCCGACGTGGTGCTGATGCGCGACATGCAGCCGTAGAAAATCCCGGCCAATCCCCTTCCTCTCAGACGACACACCGCTACGCCGCGTGGGCTAATGCCTGCTCAGGAACGAACGCGGGCTGGCCCCAGAGCCACGCGACGATCGTGGCGAACACGAAGTTCGAACTGGTTACTTCACAGAAGTGCGCCCAGCGCACGGCGTCAGGGAAGTAAGGATTCGGCATCAGCAGTGGGGCGACTCCACTCAAGAGCGTGAATAAGGCTCCCACGGCCAGCGCACCGCTCAGTCGAGGCAGGCCCAGCATTCGCACTAGCAGCAGACACAGCACGACGAACACCGGCCCGCGAATCAGCAGTTCCAATGGCAGAAAAGTCGACATCGGCGGCACGGTCTGTGTGGCATAGAAATCCTTGACGTGGGGCCAGACGATGCTCCCCGCGATGAGATAAAGGATGAGATAGGAGACGTCACACACTACGAATTTCCAGGCACGTTCCGCGCGTGACTTGGCGGCGATGGGGTGGAAGTGCTCCTGCGGAATAGGTGGTCGTCGGCCGAACAGCAGCATCCATACCGGGACGGAGAGCGCCGCTGCGATCGCGGACTGCAGGAAAAGTCTGGGCCACTCGATGGGAGAGTTCGGCAGAAAGAAAACGCCTTCAACGCCGTTGTTCAAAGTGATGGTCAACGGAACGACTGCCACCGCTGCGCCCAGAGTCCAACCGCGCCACTCCGTGCGCAGAGCGACGACCGACAACGCACCTACCGTAACGACATTGCTGAGAAACATCCACTGCAGGAAGTGCTGCACGAAGTTGGGCATGGCGGTTTTGGGCGGGAGCACGATCGCGACCAAAGCTCCGGAGAGGATTTGAATCGCAGATACGGCGAGGAAAGCGGAAACAGCGCGCAAGATCGCATTGGAAAATTTCACGACACTTCTCCTTTCGTCTGCTTTTCGTAAATCGCGATGGCGTATTGCGTCCACTCGAAGAGGGCTTCATAGCTTCGGACTCCGCACTCCAGCGCTAGCCGCCCCGATGTGGGAGCGCCCTTCATGTTTTGTAATTGTTCGCGCAGGTGCTGCAAGAAGGGCGGGAAGGCGGCGGCAAGAGCTTGGAGTATTTCCAGGGACGCGGCGGTTCCGCTGACGGTTTCGCTGAAGGCGAAGCGGAGCATAACGGTCTTCAGGCCCGATTCAAGGTCTTCGCGGGTGATGGGCAAGGCGATCCACTTCTTGAGTTCGGCGAGCCCCTTGGGCGTAAGGCGAAAGATCTGGCGGCGGCGCAGGCCGGCGGCGTCCTCGATGGTGCCGCGGATGAGACCTTGTTTTTGCAGGCGGCCGAGCGCGGGATAGATCGCGCCCGGGCTGTCACTGTAAGTCTTCATCGAAGTCGAGGAAAACACTTTGCGCAGGTCGTAGCCTGACGACGGCTTCTGCAGCAGGCCGAGCAGGGCGTAACCGAGGGCGGGGATTTTCGGTGAATTCATTGCAGTCTCCGTTTTGCTCTCCTTAAGGCTGCAGCTGTAACTCGATCTGGCGGCGAATCTGGTGGGCGGAAGGCTCGCCGCAATCGAGCAGCGCAGCGTCCGCACATACGCGCTGTTTGGCCTGCACCAGATTGTCGATCGTGGCCGACAGGATTTTTCCGTCGGGCAAGCTGATTTTGATTTCGACGTCGAAGGTTTCCTTGCCCACTGCGGCCACGAATTTTCCGTCGTTGTTCTTGCCTTTCACGTCGATCCAGTTGTTAGGAGTGTCGGCGACCGGAGTCTGCATCCACGCGGCGGGCAGCTTCACGTTCGGCTGCGCCGGAGGAACGTGGCGCACCAGCAGTGTGGCGAAGTGTTTGTCGGCGTTCAGTTCCTTGAGCGTGAGATCGAAATCAATCGAGTCTTCGCCGAGCGTCACGTAAGTTCCGTCGGCCCAGGACGACGGTGTGCCAACCTTGACATAACTATGGTCCCCCGGCCGTTTCAGGTCGTTCTGCCGGATGGCCAGCCACAGGTCGGCGTAGACAGTGAGCGAGTCGGTGATCGGCCCGATAAGAAACGGCTGAACCTGGCTGAGATTGGGAACCGATGGCTGAATCGCAGGGTCAAGAGTAAGAGTCTGGCGAAAGCTCAAGCTCGCCGGAGACAGCGTCATGGGAGCGTTGGATTTGAAATCGGACCAGCCATACTCTTCCATGAAGTGTCCGCTCGCGTCTTGCTTGACGACACCGTTGGCCTGCACTTCATAGATCCAGCCGTCGTTGTTGCCCTTCATGTGGTAGGTGAGCTTCTCGCCGGCCGTGTAGTGGCGGGTGAGCGGGCTGGGGTTGGGCGTAGTGGCCGGATTCTGGGCGAAGAAGAATTGCGGCGTAAATGCGGCGAGAAAGGTGACGGCCAGACGCTGCCAAAGGGGTAAGAAGAGTCGCATTTGTAGAATCCTCCTGTAGTACGTGACGTACTATAACGCAACGTACTGTCGAAGTCAAGCCTCTACGCTGGGAAAAGCAGGTTCCTCGACTCCGCAGGATTTCCCGCTGCGCGGGAAATCCTGCTGCGCTCGGAATGACAGAGTGAAGGAGAGCGGAGGGGAATTCGGTGTCGGAAAAAACTAAGGGCGGCCAGTGGCTGGCCGCCCTCATTTCGAATTGTGCTTGCGAAGCGGGGTTAGACGCCCTTGACGTTCTCAGCTTGCCAGCCCTTGGGGCCCTTGACCACGTCAAACTGCACTTGTTGACCTTCCTGCAGGCTGCGGAATCCACTGGCCTGAATGGCGGAGAAATGCACGAAGACATCCTCACCGTTCTGGCGGCTGATGAAACCATAGCCCTTGGCGTCGTTAAACCACTTCACTGTTCCTGTTTCCATGATGGTGCTTGTTCCTTTTTTGTTGATGTAGCGCTGAAACTTTCAGGGTCTTCTTGCAGGAAGGTCACTCGCTGGGTTAAGCGGAGATGCTTGTACTGCGAAGGAGCTCTAAAGTCAAACGCAGCTAAATTGTAAAGAAACTGCCCTATAAAAGCTACAAATTTGCTCAGGGCTATGCCTAAACATCTGATGGGACGTATGTTGTGGTTCAAACGAAAACCTTGGCAGCGGCTCAATTTTCAAGGTTATTCCCGACCTTACGTTGGCCGAGGTTGGCGATGCCGTCGAGGGGAGGGCCCGTGGTTCATGCCGCGCAGGTGCTCCTCGCATCCGTGCAACCGGTGTATGAATCTCGTAAGGTCCCTCCGGAGCGCGTAGCGCCCTCCTTGCGGGATGACATCGGTTTTGAATCGGTTGGTGGGCCGGATGTGGGCCCTTTGCGTCGTGCTACCGGGAAAAGTCGGCGCGGGGTTGCGACTTTTGGGCTAAGGCCTCATCCTCTAAAGATGCGTTTCCGGATTTTGCTGGTTTCGGTTTGGCTCACGGCCGCGGCGTGGGCGGGGATTGTCGACGATGTGCGCATCGCCCTGGCGCAGGGCAACTTCTCTGCCGCGGAGTCAGCGCTGACGGCTTATCGCGGCCAGCAAGGCGTCACGGGGGAATATCTTGAGGCCTATTCGTGGATGGCGCGGGCCGCGCTCGATCAGCGCCAGTATGAGCAGGCAGCTGCGTACGCCAAGCAGACCAAGGCCCTGGCGGTCGAACAGCTGAAGACGCGCTCGCTCGATGCCGAGCCCCATCTGCCGCTGGCACTGGGCGCGGCCTTCGAGGTCCAATCGCAAGTATTGGCCGCGCAAGGGCAGCGGACGCAGGCCATCGCGCTGCTGCAGTCCGCTCTGCTGAAGTACGGGAACACTTCCATTCATGACCGCCTGCAGAAGAATCTGAATCTGCTGTCTTTAACGGGGAAGCTTGCGCCCGCGCTGAAGGGGGACGAATTTCTGGGAGCGAAACTTCCGCCACCCGACCAGCTCAAGGGATCGCCGGTGCTGCTGTTTTTCTGGGCGCACTGGTGCGGAGACTGTAAGGCGGAAGCGCCCATCATTACGCAACTGCGCTCGGAATATGCGGCGAAGGGACTGAAAGTCATCGGGCCGACGCGGCGCTACGGCTACACCGCGCAGGTGGAACATGCGTCCCCGGCCGCAGAACTGCAATACATCGACGCCGTGCGGCGGCATTTTTACTCGGGGCTGCTCGACATGCCGGTGCCCATCAGCACTTACAACTTCGACACCTATGGCGCGTCGACCACACCCACGCTGGTGCTGCTGGACCGCGCGGGGAAAGTCGCCTGGTACCATCCCGGGGCTGTGCCGTACGGCGAGTTGCGGGGCGAGATTGAGAAGGTGGTGGCGCGGTAGCGTGACGCGGGCGCCTCGCCTGCGGAAACGAGGGAAAGTAGCAACAGTCTTTCGCAGGAGGATTTTGTTAGAATCCGCCCATGCCGACGGTGTTGCGGTCCGGCCCGTACCGATTCTACTTCTACAGCCACGAGCCGAATGAGCCGCCGCACATTCATGTCGATCGCGACGATCTGTCGGCGAAATTCTGGCTCGATCCGGTCCAACTCGCATCGAATTTTGGGTTTCGCGCGCACGAGCTTCGCACGATACAATCGATCATGACAGAGAACAGGGCGCTGTTCCTGGAGGCGTGGAATGGGTTCTTCGGCAATAACGACAGATGAGCGGGTGCTCGACGTTGCCTTCAGCGACGACGCGTTGAGCGTATCGCTGCGCGATGGGCGCGTCATCAGCGTACCCCTCGTCTGGTATCCGCGCCTGCTGAACGCCACGCCCGCCCAGCGCAAGAATTGGAAGATTGCCGGCGGAGGGTACGGCATCCATTGGCCTGATGTAGACGAAGACCTCAGCACCGAAGGTCTGCTTCGCGGAGCGAAGGCGCCGAAAAGTAACTCCCCCGTCGAATCCTGAGAGTCAAATCCCAGCTTGCCCGCGGTAAGAGCCTCGACTCTGGTGCTGTTGGATCTGGCCTGGCGCCGCCTGTGCAGTATGCGGAGCTGTGCGCGGAGATTGAGAAGGTGGTGGTGCGGTGAACTCATTCGGGGGACGGGGCCTGATGTGAGATTAGCGAAAGCCACGGGGAGGAGAACCGTACAGGCGGCGCTTGCGAATCTCTCCAAACGGGTCAACCGAGTATTGGATTGCCGCGAAACCGATCCCCAGAATTGGGAACATCATCTTAATCGTTTCGTCTAGCAGATACTCCGACCTATTCATATAGGTGTAGTGACCGTGGTTGTTCAGCGGATAAATCCGGCCTTCAGCCGGTTTCGGGGTGGATGGCATGTCTGCCCACCAAAACATTGAAATGTCAATAAAGGCAGAGGTGAGGCAAGTCGCAAATAATATCACCGAAAATACTTTCCAGAAGGTCTGCATGCCCTTGGCGATGAGATTGACATCATAGCGGCACAAGAGCCGTCGTCCTAGTTACTTCGGTTCAACCTCAGTCAGCTTGCCAGTCTTCACGTCGTAGACAAATCCGCGCACCGGAATATGCTTGGGGATCCACGGGTGCGATCTCACGCGCTGCATCTGCTGGCGCACGTTAGCTTCCAGATCGTCGAAGGCATGGAAGTGCGCGGGTTCGGCCGCGGCCGCTCCCATCTTCTCGGTCAGACGCGCCTTCAGTTCGTCCTCACGCACCTTCAGCAAGCCGCAGTCAGTGTGGTTAATGATGATGAATTCCTGGGTGTCGAGCAGGTGATGGGAGACGATCAGGGAACGCAGGGCGTCATCAGTCGCGATGCCGCCGGCGTTGCGGATCATGTGCGCGTCGCCGGGATGCAGGCCCAGGCAATGCTCGAACAGGATGCGGGAATCCATGCAAGCGAGCACGGCCACGTGGCGCTTGGGCTTGACCTGGAGCTCACCTAGCGTGAAATTGCGGGCGAAAGTTTCGTTGGCTTTTAGAAGTTCGTCGGCGACGGACAATTGTGAGTTCTCCTCAGTTTTCGTGATTCCCATGTCTCGCAACGAACCCGAGACATGGGGCACCCCCTGGTTTGCCGCCGACTAGCGGCTAGCGACCAACGACTAGTTTACCCGTTACAATCGGCGCGTGAATCCGCTTCCGCCAGTCTGACACGATGAATCTCGACGACACCATTGTGGCGATTGCCACGCCGCCGGGCCGCGGTGGCATCGGCGTAGTCAGGCTAGCTGGGACGAGGGCGCTTGCCATTGCCGCGCCTATGCTGCGGTTGAAGCTTGAGTTAGAGCCGGGGCAGGCCGTGTTTGCGGAGCTCATTGAGCCGCCTCGTGAGGCTGCCGAGCTTCACTCGGCTGTACAGCCGGGGGCGGCTGTCCCCACAGGTGTCGTGGCGCAGTCGGACCGCATTGACGAAGTCGTCGTCACCTACTTTGCCAGGCCGCATTCCTATACGACGGACGACATCATCGAAATCTCCGCGCACGGGTCGCCTGTGGTGTTGCGGCACATTGTCGAGCTGTGCGTGGCTGCGGGAGCGCGGATGGCCGAGCCAGGGGAGTTCACTATGCGTGCCTTCCTCAACGGACGCATCGACCTGACGCAAGCCGAGGCGGTGCGCGACCTGATCGACTCGCAGACTTTGTATCAGGCGAAGGTGGCGGCGCAGCAGCTGGAGGGCGCGCTCTCGCGGCGGCTGCAGCCCATCAAGAAACAGCTGGTGGAACTGATTGCGGTGCTCGAAGCGGGGATTGATTTCGCGGAAGACGATGTGTCGGTGATGCCGGATGCCACGATTCTCACTCACATTGCCGGCGTATGTGCGCCGCTCGAACAGCTCAGCGCCAGCTTCGCCTACGGGAAGATCGTGCATGAAGGCCTGACGCTGGCGATTGTGGGTCGTCCGAACGTCGGCAAGTCGAGCCTGTTCAACCGCCTCGTCGAGCGCGAACGCGCAATTGTGACGGCGACGCCCGGTACGACGCGCGATCTGGTCAGCGAGACGGTGGCGATTGGCGGCATCCCGGTCAAACTGGTCGACACGGCCGGCATTCGCGATGCGCTCGATGAAGCGGAATCGATCGGCATTCGCAAATCGATGGAAGCGCTGGCCGATGCCGACCTGGTGCTGGTAGTGCTTGATGCCTCGCAGGGCGAGACGACCGAGGACGCGGAACTGCTGCGGCAGGCGCAGGGCCGGCCGGTGATCGTGGTGGGGAATAAGAGCGACTTGGGGAGCAGTGGCCAGTGGTCAGTGGCCAGTGGTCAGAATGTTCTCACCTCCGCGATCAGCGGCGAGGGGATTGGCGAACTGCGCGAGGCGATTCTGCGGCACATTGGAGGAGACTCGGCAATCCAGGCCGAATCCGGCTTCCTGACCAACATTCGACATCAGGGACTGATTCAGGATTCGCTGGCTGCGCTGGACGGGGCGAAGAACGCCGTGGCCGGGAAAGTTCCGCACGAGATGCTGCTGCTTGATCTTTACAACGCGTTGCGTCCGCTGGATGCAATCACGGGCGCGACCACGACCGACGACATTCTGAATTTAATTTTCAGCACGTTTTGCATCGGGAAGTGATTTCTGGGTGCCCCATCCTTGTCGCGTTTTGTGCGGCAGGGTGGGGATTTTGATTTTTCGCAGGAACGCCCTGTTGAACACGGTGCTGACAGGTCAAAGACCCCACCCTCTTTCGCAAAAAACGCGAAAGAAGGAGGGGCACCCTCGAATTCATTTCGACAGCGCCGTCAGGGCTTCGCGAAACGTGGCGTCGAACGATCCAACTTTTCCGTTTCGCGTGGCCACCGCCAACGCTTTCTCTGCAGCCGCCCGCTGATATCCCAGATTCAATAACGCGGAGAGCACGTCTTCTTCCGTGGCGTTCATCGTGGGAACTGCGGGTGCCGAAGCCGGCCCGGCGGCGGGCAGCTTGTCGCGCAACTCCAGAACCATGCGTTCGGCCGTCTTCTTGCCGATGCCGGGGATGCGGGTGAGCCGGGCAATATCGTTGCCGCGAATCGCGCCCACCATTTCGTCGGCCGCCATCCCGCTCAGGATAGTGATGGCCAGCTTGGGCCCGATGCCACTCACCGTGATCAACTTTTCGAATAGCAGCTTCTCTGAAGGATGCAGAAATCCGTAAAGCGCGATCAGGTCTTCGCGTACGTGCGTGTGGATGTGCAGCGCCACTTCAGCGCCGATGGCGGGAAGATCGGAAAACGTCGGCACGCTGATGGTCACGTCGTAGCCGACGCCGGCCGTCTCGACGATGGCCTGGTTGGGATGCTTGGCCAGCAGCTTTCCGCGCAGATGGGCAATCATATTTTGGGAGGCATGCTCAGAGCATTGTAGCGTGACGGATGTGGGGTGGCTCAGACCTCAGGCTTCGGACCTCAGACAATCGAACTCAATCTTCCAGAAAACCGTGAGGTCGCGACACGTCAGAGCGCGGCGGCCTGGTCGCGGCGGCGCGCTTGGATTTCGATATAGACGTTCACCAGCGAGACGGCTGCTGGCGTCACGCCGGGAATGCGCGAGGCCTGGCCGATGGTGCGGGGGCGCACGTGAGTGAGTTTTTCCTGCATCTCGCGCGAGAGTCCGCTGATGGCGTGATAGTCGAACCACTCGGGGATAGAGTGCTGCTCGGCCTTCTTCAGGCGATCCATGGCGCGCTGCTGCTGCAGCAGGTAGCCTTCGTACTTGATTTCGGTCTCGATCGACTTCAGTTCGTTGCGCACTTCCGAAGAGAGCTTCGACGAACAAGGCTCAACCACAGAGGACACAGAGCAATCTCTTGCGAAAAGCTCTGGCGCCAGATTTCTCAGGACTGGGGCCAGTTTTTCGATCGTGATTTCCGGGCGCTTCAGTAGCTGGGCCAGCGGGTTACCGGCGCTGGAAGTGAAGAGCGCCGCCGATCTTTGCTCGGCTGGACAGCTGGGGGCGGCTGTCCCCACATGGGTGCCGCTGGCTTCATCACTCTCGATTGACTTCAGCATCTCCGGCGTCAGCCGGGTGCTCTCCAGCAACTGCTTCATTTTTTCCAGACGCTGCTGCTTCGCATGAAAAGCCGCCCAGGCTGCATCGGAAACTAGCCCCACGCGGCGGCCGTGCGGAGTTAGCCTGCGGTCGGCGTTGTCGATGCGTAGGTGTAAACGGAATTCCGCTCGCGAGGTGAACATGCGGTAGGGCTCGTTCGTGCCCTTCGAAATCAGGTCGTCGATCAGGATTGCTGTGTAGGCTTCGGTGCGGTCGAGCACCAGCGGCGCCTCGCCCTTCACCTGCAGCGCTGCGTTGATGCCCGCCATCAGTCCCTGGCACGCAGCTTCTTCGTAGCCCGATGTTCCGTTGATCTGGCCGCCGAGGAACAGGCCGGCAATCTTGCGGGTTTCGAGCGTGCGCTCCAGTTCGGTGGGATCGATCGAATCGTATTCGATGGCGTAGCCGGGGCGCAGCATCTCCGCGTTTTCGAGGCCGGGGATCGACTTCAGAATCGCCATCTGGACATCAACCGGCAAGGAGGTGCTCATGCCGTTGACATAGATTTCGTGCGTGTTCAAGCCTTCAGGCTCGAGGAAGAGCTGGTGCATTTCCTTGTCAGGAAACTTGACGATCTTGTCTTCGATCGAGGGGCAGTAGCGCGGACCGATCGACTGGATCTGGCCGCTGTACATGGGCGAGCGATGCACGTTTTCGCGGATGATGCGATGCGTTTCGGCCGTGGTGTAGGCGATGTAGCAAGGCACTTGCGAGTCGTGATGCGCCACGCGCTTGGTACGAAAACTGAACGGCGTGGGGTCGACATCGCCGGGCTGTTCCGCGAAGCGCGACCAGTCGATCGAGCGTCCGTCAAGCCGCGGCGGCGTGCCGGTCTTGAGTCGGCATCCGCGCAAGCCGAGTTGCTTCAGAGCTTCGCCGAGCAGGACTGCGTTGGGCTCGCCGGAACGTCCCGCGGGATACTGTTGCTCGCCGCAATGGATGAGGCCGTTCAGGAAGGTTCCGGTGGTGATGATGACGGCGGACACGCCGACGGTGCGCCCGTCTCTAAGCTTGATGCCCAGGACACGGCTGCGGTCGTTCGTCGCTGGCCGTTGGTCGTTGGCAAAACCGTCTGCATCGGAAGGGTTGGCTAACGACGGACGACTAACGGCCAACGACTCAGTAATCAGCTCCGCCACTTCCGCTTGCTTGATCTTCAAATTCGGCTGAGACTCCAGCACCTCGCGCATTTTCAGGCGGTAGGCCTGCTTGTCGCACTGGGCGCGCGGCGACCACACGGCCGGGCCGCGCGAAGTATTCAGCAGGCGGAACTGGATGCCGACCGCGTCGGTGATCTCGCCCATGATGCCGCCCAGGGCGTCGACTTCGCGCACCAGATGTCCCTTGGCGATCCCGCCGATCGCTGGGTTGCACGACATCTGCGCGATCAGGTCGACGTTCAGGGTGTAGAGCGCAGTCTTCAGCCCCATGCGAGCGGCGGCCATCGCGGCCTCGCATCCGGCATGGCCAGCGCCGACCACGACTACATCGAATTGTTCGGTGAACTGCATGGGAGGCGAACGCGGCGTAACCGCGAGAAATTCGTCTGTAGCTACCTCTTTCATTCTAGCAACTTGGAGCAGTATGTGATCTCAATCACTTGCCCACGATGCCTTTTCGCCCGTATATTGGGCTGTCCGAACCGAACGCCACAGGGGGCTTCATGAATACCGCGGAATTCTTTCAGCAACTGGACGCGCGCATCGGGAAATATGACCTGCTCTGCCATCCGTTTTACAAAGCATGGTCGGCGGGCCAGTTGACGCGCGACGATCTGCGCGAATATGCGCAGGACTATTACCACCACGTGGAGGCGTTTCCCTCGTACTTGGCGGCTCTGGGCATGCGCCTGGAGGACGGCGAGTTGCGGCGGGCGGTGCTGGCCAACATGTGCGACGAAAAGGGCGTCGAAGGCCGGCCGGGGCGGGACGCGGTGCCGCACTCCGACCTCTGGCTCGACTTTGCCGAAGGCATGGGATCGAGCCGCAACCTGGAGTGGCATAGTCCGGTGCCCGAGATTCGGCAGCTGATCAAACATTTTCACCACGTAGCCAGCGACGGCACGCCCGAGGCGGCGCTGGCGGCGTTCTACACCTACGAGTCGCAGGTGCCGCGCATCGCCAAGGAAAAAGAGTTGGGCCTGCGTGAGATGTATGGCGCCGACGACAAAACCTGCGGCTACTTCTCGTTGCATGCCACGGCCGATGTCTACCACTCCAACGTGTGGCGCAGTCAGCTCGAAAAGCGCATCGCCGCTAAGCCCGAGGCTGCCGACGGAGCCCTGGACGCGGCCGAGAACGCCGCCCGCATGCTGTGGAAAGCACTGGACGGCATCAACGCGCGGCGGACGGCGATGGCGGCGGTATAGACCGCGAGTCCCCGGGAGATTCTAAGGTAGTGGGCCACGGAAAGAGCGGTAGTAGATGGAGGACTTATGTTTCAACCTTACCACCTGATTCTTGTGCTGATTCTCCTGGTCGGGGCGTTCCTTGTTTTTCGAGTGCTTTGGCACCTTGGCTCGAAACTCAAATAATAAATTCAAACTAGGGCGGCCTTTGTTCAAGGATCAAAAAAGGTGACGTTCCCTTGATGATCACCATCGTCTCCCACCTCGCGCTCGGTGCCGCCAGCGTACTCGGTCAGGCTGCGACCTCCTCGCCTGCCGCACAGCCACCACAGCAGCAAACCTCCAAACCTTCGTCCCTAAGTTCTTCAGAGATTCGGCAACTGCAAGCCAAAGCTGAGGCCGGAGATGCCGGTGCGCAGGCCACTCTGGGCAAGGCGTATCGGGATGGCAACGGAGTTCACCAAGACGACGCGCTGGCCTTGAAGTGGTCCCGCAAGGCGGCCGAGCAGGGCGACGCCGCTGCCGAGAATGACCTCGGCATTATGTATCGTATGGGCGAGGGCGTGGAGCGCGACAAGGAAGAAGCGGTTCGCTGGTATCACAAGTCGGCGAAACAAGGGAACGCGCGGGCTATGTTCAATCTCGGCGCTTCCTACTACAACGGAGACGGCGTCGAGGCCGACGATGTCGCATCTTACGCCTGGTTCCTGCTGGCCCAGGAGGCGGGCAACAGCGCGGCGGATGAAGCTCTGCAGCGGGCCGCTTCGGAGGAGGCCGCTTCTCAAAGAGGTTCTGTGCGCATCGGTGCATTCAAGAAGGTTGCGGAAATGTACGCGGCGGGCGACGAATTGGCGAAGAGTCCGGTCGAGGAGCTGAAGTGGTACCGCAAGGCCGCGGACGCCGGCGATACGGACTCCGCGGTTACCGTTACCAAAACTCTGCTTGCTCCCGGGCGTAATCCAACCCAGGAAGAATATGGCGAGGCGCGCCAAAGGTGCAAAGACGCGGCAGAAAAACACAATCCGTCGGGCGCATACTGCATGGCGATGATCTACCGCCGCGGTATCGGAGTCGCAAAAGATCCGGCGGAAAGTACAAGGTGGCTTCGGCAGGCGGCTGAGCTCGGACTCGCTCGGGCGAGTATCGAACTGGGCGAGGCATACTGGAAAGGGGATGGAATCAAGGCCGACCCGGTGGCCGCGTATATGTGGATCTGGCTCGCCTACAACTCTAAGGTGCCTGGAGCCGAACAGGATGAGCAACAACTGAGTAAGGAATTGTCCGATAAGCAGGTGCAGCAGGCTAAGCAAAAGGCCTCCGAGTGGGCGAAGACGCACTGGTTTGGTGGATTGCGGCAACGCCCGCCTGCTATCCCGCCGGCCAAGTGACGAGCTGCGCCGGCGGTTGATTGCGCCAACGACAAATCGGGGTGCAGGAACTCAGGATTTGTTATTTAGAGTCTCGCTGAGGAGAAGCATGGCTAAACAGATTCCCATTGGCGCGCGCGGCGACGCGGAGGAGACGGTTGAGTTCAAACACACGCTCACCTCGCACCATCCCGAGTTGCCGCCGGTGTATTCCACGCCCGACATGATTCGGCTAATGGAGACAGCGTCGTTTCGCGCGCTGCAGTCTTACTGCGAAGGCGACGAGATCACGGTGGGAACGTCCATCAACATCGAACATCGCGCTGCCAGCGGCATCGGCGCGCGCGTTAAGGCCGAGGCCGTGCTGGAATCGTTTGACGGACGTTTCTATCTGCTGCGAGTCACGGCTCGCGACGATACGCAGGAAATTGGCCGCGGCACCGTGGGCCGGGCCGTAGTCAGCATTGGCAAGTTCGTCGCGAAGATGAAGGGGAAGTGAAGAAAGCCGGAGCCGGACTCCGGACCTCAGACCTCCGAATCGAGCACCGCTATCATTATCGGCGTCATCTCCGATACTCACGGGCTGCTTCGCCCGGAAGCGCTGGCCGCCCTGCGTGGGTCCGATCACATCATTCATGCCGGGGATATTGGTGCGCCGGAAATTCTCGATCAACTCTCGGCCATCGCGCCCGTCACCGCCATTCGCGGCAACATCGACAAAGCCGCATGGGCACGCCCGCTGCCGGAGACGGAAGCTGTCGAGATCGCCGGCATTTCGATTTACGTTCTGCACGATTTGTCGCATCTTGATCTGAAGCCCGAAGCGGCCGGATTCAACGTTGTGATCTCCGGCCACAGCCACGCGGCGAAGCAGGAGACCCGCAACGGCGTGCTCTACTTCAATCCCGGCAGCGCCGGACCGCGGCGCTTCCAGTTGCCGGTGACAGTGGGAGGGCTGACCGTGGGGGGCGGGAAGGTTCGCGGGGAAATCATCACGATCGTAGATTGAAGATCTCAGGTTGCAGGTTTAAAGCCTGCCGGGTGCCCCATCTTTGCCGCGTTCTTTGTTCTTTGCGGCAAAGGTGGGATGTTCCAAATGTCAAGCCCATCCCCGTTGCTACAATCGCAAGGCAGATAGAAGAAAATGTCCATCTCGTTCCACATCGATTCCATCAGCGGCCCGGCGCGCACTGGACGCCTGCTGACGCCGCATGCCGCCATCGACACGCCGGTGTTCATGCCGGTGGGAACAGTGGGATCGGTGAAGGGTGTCTCGCAGGACATTCTCGAAGAACTGGGCGCGCAGATTATCCTCGGCAACACCTATCACCTTTACCTGCGGCCCGGCGTCAGCACCGTGCGCAAGCTCGGAGGCCTGCACAGGTTTATCTCGTGGCGGCGCGCCATGCTCACCGACTCAGGCGGCTTTCAGGTTTTCAGCCTGAACGAACTGCGCAAGGTAACTGAGGAAGGCGTGACGTTTCGTTCGCACCTCGATGGTTCTTCGCACTTCTTCAGCCCGGAGAGCTCCATGGAGGCTCAGATCGGCCTGGGAGCCGACATCATCATGGCGTTCGATGAGTGCACGGAGTATCCAGCCGACGCGGCGCGGGTGCGAGCCTCAATGGAGATGACCGCGCGCTGGGCGGCGCGCAGCAAGAAATATTTTGAGGAGCATAAGCATGAAGTGCCGTGGACACAGGGATCAGCGGTCAGGGATCAGGGGTCAGAGACTCCGGCTAGCCCCTTGACCCTAACCCCTAGCCCCTCTACTCAATCTTTATTCGGCATCGTGCAGGGCGGGATGGATCGCGCGCTCAGGAAGGAATCCGCCGAGCGCACCATTGAGATTGGCTTTCCCGGCTACGCCATTGGCGGGCTGAGCGTGGGCGAGCCGCGCGAGCTGACGCGGGAGATTATCGAGGCCACGCTGGAGCATCTTCCCAAAGACAAGCCCCGCTATGTCATGGGAGTGGGCACGCCCGAAGAAATTGTCGAATACGCCAACCTGGGCGTCGATATGATGGATTGCGTGCTGCCGACGCGTGCCGCGCGGCATGGCCTGCTGTTTACTTCCGAGGGTAAAGTTTCGATCAAACAGGCGCGGTATGCCCAGGATTCAGGCCCGCTTGACCCAAATTGCGCCTGCCGGGTGTGTCAGCGCTACTCGCGGGCCTACTTGCGTCATCTTTATGCATCCAACGAAGTGCTGGCCCAGGTCTTAAATACCATCCACAACCTGAGTTTCTACCTTGACACTATGCGGCGGGTACGGCATTCTATTTCACTTGGGGAAGAGTCCCGTTTTCTTTCTCGTGTCGGGTCGCGACCAAAATCGTAGACCGCGATGGGAAACTCCCCGGATTCAAGCCTGCAGCTGAAGGAACCCGGCCGAAGTCGATCCAAACCCCGTGGTGAAATAACAGCTCCCGCGAAGCGATGGGCGCGGGCGGATTTTCGCGAGTACGTACGCGCAGACCTCTCAAGAATATGACAGCTTTGCTGGCGGTACAGCTCGGCGGTGGCGGCGGTATGGGGTGGCTCGGTATGGCGCCCCTCATCTTCATTTTCGCTATTTTTTATTTTCTGTTGATTTTGCCCCAGCAGCGCCGCCAGAAAAAATGGCAGGCCATGCTGGATCAGCTCAAGACCGGCGACAAGGTCACCACCACCGGAGGCTTGCGGGGAACCATCATGGCGCTGAAAGACGACGCCATTCATCTCCGCGTTCCTCCCAATAATCTGGTAGTGGAAGTTACCAAGGCCTCGGTGGCCGTCGTGACCACTCCCGAGGAAGAACCGAAGGCGAAGTAGCTTCCAGTTTCTGGTTTCGGACAGGGCTCGAAATAGAAACTGAAAACCAGAAACCGGAAACTAGAAACTATTTTTATATGAACAAAAATCTTCTAATAAAACTCGGATCCATCATCGCCATCCTGTTGTTCTTTCTGTTTGGAATTTTTGGCATTCCGAGCAGTTTTACCGGGCACGGGCTGATGACCGCGCTCACCGATCACATTCACCTCGGCCTCGATCTAAAGGGCGGAACGCACCTGATCCTGCAGGTGCAGGTCAATGACGCGGTCAACGTGGTGGCGCAGACGGACGTCGAAGTGGTGAAAGAGCAGCTGAAAAACCGCAAGATCGACTACGCTGACGTCGCGCAGGCGGACCCGCAGAACAATCCCGACCGCATCGTGATCAAGGGCTTGCAGTCGGGCGCGCGCAACGACTTGCTGACCATCGTGCACGATCGGCTGCCAGACTACGACATGACGAGCGGCCCGGAGAATTCCTGGATTTTAGCCATGCGGCCCAGCGCTTTGTCCGCACTGAAAGACAAAGCTGTCGCCCAGGCTATCGATACCATCCGCAACCGGGTTGACGCTCTGGGCGTCAGCGAGCCTACGATTGAGCCGCACGGTCTGGGTCAATACCAGATCCTGATGCAACTGCCGGGCGTGGACGATTCCGGCCGCGTGAAGGACCTCGTGAAATCCACCGCCATGCTTGAGATTAAGCAGATGACCGGTGGGCCTTACCCCAGCGAGCAAGCTGCCCTGCAGGATAAAGGCGGCATGATTCCCGCGGATTCGATTTTGCTGCCTGGCCAGTGCGCCAACGGACCCGAGCAGACCTGGTGCTTCGTGTCGAGGGTTTCGGCGGTCAGCGGCAAGGACTTGCGCGACGCTCAGGCCAGCACCGATCAGAACGGCCAGCCCAGCGTCAGCTTCTCGCTGACCGGCGAGGGTGGACAGCGGTTTTACAGCTTCACTTCGGCTCACGTCGCCGACATGCTGGCAGTGGTCCTTGACAACAGAGTACAAGAAGTGGCCAACATCAAAGAGCCCATCCGCGATCAGGGTTCCATCAGCGGCGGCCACATGAGCGAGCAGCAGGCCAAGGATTTGTCCATGATCCTGCGCTCCGGCGCGCTTCCGGCGAGCATTACTTATCTGGATGAAGAAACTGTCGGACCGTCGCTGGGTGCGGATTCGATTCGCTCGGGCGTGCTCGCGACTGTGATCGGCATGGTGGCTGTGTTGATTTTCATGCTGGTCTACTATCGCGGCGCGGGCATTAACGCCGACCTGGCGCTGATCATGAATCTGATCATTCTGCTCGGATTCCTGGGCTGGTCGACGATCGCGGGCGTTAACGTCGCGCTCACCCTACCCGGGATTGCCGGCGTAATTCTGACCGTCGGCATGGGCGTGGATTCCAATGTGCTGATTTTTGAGCGCATTCGCGAAGAGTTGCGCAATGGTAAGACGCCGCCTTCGGCGGTGGATCAGGGCTTCAGTCATGCCTGGATCACCATCGTCGATACGCACGTCACGACCATTCTTTCGGCAGCGATTCTGTTCATGTTCGGAACCGGTCCGGTGAAAGGGTTCGCCACCACGCTGACGTTTGGCTTGCTGGCCAACTTGTTTACCGCCGTGTTCGTTTCGCGCTTCATCTTTGACTGGGTGCTCAGCCGCAAGCAACGCGGCGAAGCGCTCAGCATTTAAGAAATTGAGTAATTGGGGATTTGGTAATTGAGAAATTGAAAATCAACGAAATCGGCGCAGGCCTAGGTTTTCAATTACACAATTACCAAATTTCCCAATTACTAAATCTTTGCTAAGTCATAGATAGATAAGAGGCTAGATAAACCCGTGGAGTTCTTTCGCAATACCAACATAGATTTTCTGGGGAAAAAGTGGTATTTTCTCGCCTTTTCCCTGGTCTTCAGCGTTGCCGGCCTATTCTCCATGCTGTTCTGGCACCACATTCCGTGGGGTGTAGACTTCCGCGGAGGAACGCTCGTGTATGTGAAGTTCTCGCATACGCCGGATGACAACGTAATCCGCGCCGACATGGATCGCGTGGGCCTGCACGACGCCAAGATTCAGCGTTTCGGTCTGGCCGCGAATAACGAGGAGTTGGTTGACCTCGACGTGCGCGAAACCAGCGAAAAGGCGCTCGACGAAGGCAAGCTGAAGATCATTCAGGCGCTCGAAACCAACGCTCCTGCGGGCCTGGCCGACCTGAACAACGCTAGTTTCCTGACCATCAAGAATTACCTGATGGATAAAGATCCGATGCATCAGGGTTCCGACGCCGATAAGACATACAGTGCGCAAGCGCAGGCCATTGCCGATTATCGCGACAAAACTCTGGGCGGAGTGCTCAGCTCGCTCGATCAGTTGAAGGGCGCGCCGGGCGTGGATCCGGCCGTGACGGCGTCGCTGCCCAGCGGCTTCTTCGTTTCCGACTTTGGCGTGCGCAATGTGGCGATCATCGGCCCCCAGGTGGGCAGCCAACTGCGCAGCCAGGCTGGATTGGCGACCCTTTATTCCCTGCTGGGGATGCTGGTTTACCTGGGTTTCCGGTTTGAGTGGATTTACGGCATTGCCGCCGTGGTCACGGTGTTTCATGACACTTTGATCACCGTGGGCGTCTTTTCTCTTAAGAATGAGCCCATCACTCTGACCGTGATTGCGGCCCTTTTGACCCTGATTGGTTACTCTAATAACGACACGATCGTGGTATTTGACCGCATCCGGGAAAACATTAAACTCATGCGGCGGGAGAAACTGTCGGAGATCGTTAACCGGAGCATTAATCAGACTCTTAGCAGAACCATCTTGACAGCAGGCCTGACCTTCCTTACCGTACTCGCACTCTTTTTATTCGGCGGCGAGGTGTTGCGTGGATTCAGCCTTGCGCTGGTGATTGGCATCTTGATCGGGACTTATTCGTCGATCGCGATTGCCGCCCCTATCCTGGTGGCCTACCAGGATTGGCGGATCGAAAAAGGCAAGCGTCCGGTCGGCATGGCGGTCAAAGTTAAGTAGTCTACTCGATGGCGGTGGCTGTAATTATTGCGGTAAGCCTTCTTATGTAAGGACTTAGAAGGGTTTGCTCGAAGTGCTGTGCGGGCTCTGCTGGCCTGCCGGGCGCGGGAAACAATCCGGGAGCAAACTGGAAGCTGTCGGTGTCTAAACGTCCGTAGGGGTCTGAATGAAGTAGGGGAGAATTCCAATGTTTGAAGACAGCCTGATCGAGTCCGGTGGCAAGCTGAAAACGAAGCGGGGATCGATGTCGGTCATCTCGTTCTCGTTTCAGATACTGCTTGTATGTTTCGCGGTACTGTATCCGTTGATTTTCACGGAAGCTTTGCCCAAAGGACAAATGATGTTTCTTCTGGTGGCCCCCCCGCCACCGCCGCCGCCTCCACCGCCCGCAGCCGCCATGGTGCAGCACGTTAGGGTAGTGCAAACCGACATCGTGAACGGCGAACTGCGCACACCCACTAAGATTCCGCAAAAGATCAAAATGATTCAGGAAGACGAAGCTCCGCCGGCCATGGCGTCGTCGGGCGTCGTCGGCGGCGTACCGGGTGGCGTACCGGGCGGCTCCATGAACGGCGTGATAGGCGGCTTGATTAGCGCGACCAACAGTACGGCCATGGTTCCGAAAATGGCCGCTCCCACGCGGGTACGGGTTTCATCGGGCGTATCGACCGGGCTGCTGATCCGGAAGGTTCCACCCACGTATCCTCCGCTGGCGCGCCAGGCCCGCATTCAGGGCGTGGTGATTCTGCAGGCGCAGATCAGCAAGACGGGCGACATCCAGAACCTGCAGCTGATCAGCGGGCATCCGATGCTGGCTCCGGCCGCGATCGAAGCCGTGAAGCAGTGGAAGTACAAGCCTTACCTGCTCAACGGAGAGCCGGTCGAGGTCGATACGCAGGTGCAGGTGAACTTCACCCTCGCTGGCGGCTAAACCTGTCAGCTGGGCGCGCAGTTTAGTGTTTATTTGGTAGAAGTGTGCATGGCCCTCCCCTTCCCACCTTGTAATTCCGGTGGCCGGGAGGGGCTTTTCAGAAAGCCCGGAAACGGCCGCCGTACCCTCCATTCTCATTGGGTATGTCCAGCCTGTCCGGTGCGTGTGCGGCAATAATCCCGGCAGAAAGTCACATCCCTGCCGAACAACCTGCCGGGCGAACGAAAGTTTTGCTGGCAGTTGGCACCACAAAGCGCATCACAGTGTCCAAGTAAAGTACAGAGTTCCGAGGAGGGAAAAGCAACTCATGTTCGCAACTCACGTAGCAGCAGCAATTCTCAGTCACGTTTCCGTCGCAGCCAACTGGGTGGTTCAGGAAGGTGGTGGCGGCGTACCCACTGACGCTATCGGTATGTGGAAAACCATGAACTGGGTGGCCCAAGGCGTGGTCATCATTCTGTTCATCATGTCCGGCTGGTCGATCGGCGTCATGATTGACCGCTGGCTGGCCTATAGCGCCGCCCGCAAACAGTCTCGCGCTTTTGCCCCGGCCGTTGCCGGAGCTCTGCGCGATGGCCGTATTGATGAAGCCATTAAGGTTGCCGAGCGCAACAAGAAGAGCCACTTGGCCAAGGTAGTCACCGCCGGCCTGATGGAATTCAAGGCTCACCAGGATTCCCCGGGCGCAATCCCTGGCGAAACCATTGAAGCCTCCAAGCGCGCTCTGGAACGCACCGAAGCCATCGTCCACGCCGAACTCAAGCGCGGATTGGGCGGCCTCGCCACCATCGGCTCGACCGCTCCCTTCGTGGGATTGTTCGGAACGGTGATGGGCATTCTGCACGCTTTCATCGGCATCAGCAGCTCGAAAGCCACCGGTCTGGCTGCAGTCGCCGGCGGTATCGCGGAAGCGCTGGTTACGACGGCCATCGGGCTGCTCGTCGCCATCCCGGCCGTCATGATGTTTAACTACCTGACCGGCCGCGTGGAAGCCTTCGACGTCGAGATGGACAACTCGTCCTCCGAATTGATCGACTACTTCCTGAAGAAGCGCGGCGACGTGCGCCGGTAAGCAACGTCCCCGCTTTTCGCGCACCAGGACGCGCGAGACACGGGGCACCCACGGTCGTGAGTTGCGTGTCCGGCGCTGGAGCTTTCCGGCGCCGGACTTTCCCAACCTGATCGCGGAGCGCTTTTGCCCCGCACTGCAGAGCAGCACGCGGAGCAGGCAAGCGGCGGTAGTACGGGAGATTGCTATCTATGGCATTAGCGAAACGAAACGAAGGAGCGAAGATCAGCTCGGAAATCAACGTCACGCCCATGGTGGACGTGATGCTGGTGCTGCTGATCATCTTCATGGTGGTCACGCCCATGCTGCAAAAAGGCGTTAGCGTGGACTACGCCAAGGTCAACAATCCGGAGCAGATGCCGGACGCGGACAAGGAAGACGCGCTGCTGGTCTCCATTACCCGCGATAACAAGGTCTATTTCGGCAGCGAACAGATTCAGGTCGACGGCTTGACGCAGAAGGTGAAAGATCGCCTGGCCAACAAGCAGGACAAGCGTGTGTACGTGAAGGCGGACATGCGCACCCGCTTCGGTGAAGTGGTGCAGGTGGTGGACAGCGTCCGTGCCGCCGGGGTCGATGACCTGGGCTTGCTCACGGAACAGAGGAAAAGCGCGCAAGGCGCCCCGCCGGCTCCGGCTGCGCCCGGGCAGTAGTTCGGCGAGGCCGACATAGAGGAGAACGATCATGGGAATGGGAGTTAGCACGGGCGGCGGTCAGAGTGCAAACATCAACGTCACGCCCCTCATCGATGTGCTGCTGGTATTGCTGATCATCTTCATGGTGATCTCGCCAGTCACGCCCAAAGGACTGGATGCGCTGGTTCCTCAGCCGCCTCCGCCCAACGCGCCCAAGAATGTGAATCCCGACCGCACCATCGTCGTGCAGTTGCTCGACCGTGGCCCCGGTTCGGATCCGGGCCTGAAGATCAACAACGAAGACGCGACTTGGGATAATCTGCAGGGCCGTCTGACCGACATTTACAAGCAGCGCGCGGAGAAGGTGATGTTCGTGAAGGGCGATGACGCCATTCCTTTCCAGAACGTCGCCAACGTGATTGATATTGCCCACGCCTCCGGTGTGGACAAAGTCGGCCTGATCACCGCAAAGATTGAAGCGGGCAACTAAACTGCCCGTCCGGCAAGCCCGGAGTGCGCTTTTCGTATTCGGCCCACGGCCCAGGGAGCGATGTCGCTCCCGGCCTGCCGCGGCCGCCGGCAACTTCAGCCGCGTTCGCCGTGCTGGCCATACTTGGCGTACTTTGCGTTCTTGTCAAACCGAGCTTGTCAAACCGATGTCTCTGGGCCTAGGATGCTGTGTCGAGGGAGACTTATACCGCAATGAATAAGAATCTAAAACTGATTACGCTGGCAGCGGTAGCGCTGGCGCTATGTTCATCCGTGGGCTGCAACAAACTGCTGGCCCGCGATCAACTGAATAAGGGTGTGGAATCCTACAAGAACAACCACTACGAGCAGGCAATCGCGCATTTCCAGAAGGCTGTCGAATTGGATCCCAGCCTGATCAACGCCCGCATGTATCTGGCTACGGCCTATGTGTCGCAGTACATCCCCGGTGTGGACTCGCCGGATAATCTGCGCACCGCCGACGAGGCCATCAAGGAATATTCAACTGTCATTGACGCCAATCCCCCTCGGGATCAGAAGGTGAATGCCGCCAAGGGTATCGCCTATCTTTATCTGAACGAGAAAAAATGGGATGACGCCAAGAAGTACTACCGCATGGCGTCCGACCTCGATCCCAACGATCCTGAGCCCTACTACTCGGTCGGCGTGATCGACTGGACCGCCTGCTACCAGCCCCGCATGGAAGAACGCCAGAAGCTGGGCATGAAGCCGGAAGAGAATCTGAATCCCAAGAACAAAGATCAGGCCAAGGCGTGCAGCGAGTTGAAAGTAAAGAATACGCCTGCCATTCAGGAAGGCATCGATAGCCTGACCAAAGCCATCCAGATTCGTCCGGACTATGACGACGCCATGGCCTACTTGAACCTGATGTACCGCGAAAAAGGCGACGTGGAATGCGACGACCTGGGCGCCCGCGCCGAAGACCTGAAGACTGCCGACCACTGGGTCGACGAAACCCTGCGCGTCAAGAAAGCCAAGGCTGACAAAGCTGCGCAGAGCCAGGGCGGTGGAATTGTGATGGACCAACCTAAATAGATCAGCCTAAGTCGAGTGGCTGGTTCGGAATCTCAGCCTCCTTCGCCCGTCGGGCGCAAGGAGGCTTTTCTTTTGCTGACACTTCAGTTTTCGGACACTCAATGGGGCAGGCTTGAGTCTGGCGTGCGCAGCGCTGGTTCCTGCTGGCTGTAGAGCAGCACCGCGACCTTGGGGAACTGCCAACTCGTCATTCGTGGAAACGTCTCGGGAAGAATCTTCGCCAGCATTACGGTCGTGGCGTCCGGATTTTCCGCCGGCCCGTTGTTCATCAACATAATCCACACCCGCGGATGGCCCGGCACGGCGCCCCGCACAAAATCCGCGGTCGGCTTCCCCGTGAAGTCACGATAGTCGAGCTCCGCGCCGTGGTGAGGGAACAGTATCTCCGGCCCGGGTTGAGACGCCAATCCTGCACTCGCCGCGTTCTTGGTTTCGCGCCCCGTTCGCCAAACTTTGGATTGCGAGAATTCAGTTCGCAAAAGTTCGGACTGCTCAAATTCATACGGAATCCGCGTCGCCGCAATGTGGAAGATGACTGCATCGCCGGGCTGCGCGTGATCGAGAATAAACTTGGCCGCCGCCACCGAGCCGTCCCGCTCGTCGTCGAAGTCGTGCTGGTACACGTACGGGATCATCCGCGCCGAGACAATCAGCACCAGGCAGACAATCACCGCGCTCAGCCACGCCGGCCGCATCGCGGCCAGGCCCGCAGCCATCAGTATGAAAAGCGCGGGCAGGCAAAAAATCATATAGCGCGGCAGAAACACCGGACGCGCAAACGAAAGCAAAACCGTCAGCACGATCGGGAACAGAAGCCAGATAAGCAGAAAATGGACTCGCCAGGTCTCCCAATTCCGGTCGCGTGCCAGAACGTTCCGCTGCAGCGGGATGAGAGCGAGCACGCAGGCGAAGAAATAGATCACCGGGTATCCGTTCGTCACGTAGATGGAGAACCGCAGCAGGTCGCCGATGCTGGGCCGATGAATCCAGCGGATCGGGCCAGCTCCCGTCTTAGCTACGAATACGAGCAGCGGAAGCACGGCGATGCCAATGGCGATCCACGCCCGCCGCAGTTCAGCTCCCAGCTGCGTACCGGCTGGCGAGGCAGCAGTGTCTTTTTCGGGTCCATCGAGTCCTCCAGCAAAACCCGCGCTGCCGAGCCAGCGCAATGCCAGCCAGTGTGCCGCCAATAACAGCAGCGCGTAGAAGTGCGCATACACTGCCAGCACGCTGACCAGCACATAGCCGAGCCGGTTGCGGCGCGTCGGCGCGCGCACCAACGCAATCAGGAAGCCCGAAGACAGCGTCGCTAGCAGCAGGAACAGCGTGTAGCTGCGCGCCTCCTGCGCGTAGCGAATGCTATAGGCATTGAACGCAAACAAGGCCGCCGCGATCAGTCCCACCCGCCGGTCGTAGAGTTGTCGCCCCAGCCAGTAGATTGCCGGCAGCGTGAACGCGTCAATCGCCACCGACAGGCTGCGGATGAAAAACTCGCTCTGTCCCGATCGCGGGCACACGCCCAGCCAGATCCGCAGCAGCACGTAGTACAGCGACATGTTGGCTTCGCGCCACCACAGCAACCGCAGGAAGTTCGCCCAGCTGAGGCGGGCGACCACCACGCTGAAACACTCATCAAACCAGAAGGGTTTGGCCGTCAGGAACAATAGCCGTGCGGCGATTGCCATTGCCAGCAGCAGAGCGAGCGCCAGCCAATGAGCCCAAGAAGAAGAGGAAGACGAAGACGCAGACTCGGTCTGCGGTGAAGAGCCTGCGATTTGGTTCACCCCGGCTGGCGGTGGCATGCTGGCGTTTGAAAGTGCGATCGATTTCAGATGATACTATGCTGCGGCGGCTTTCCCTGCGTGTACTCCCGAAACCGCCGCAGCGAAGCGAGCTGTCATCCCGCCGCCGCGCCGCCGCTGGCTTCGCGCCGGTGAAGACGTGATGGCCGCGCCCTTCGCGGTCACTTCCTCACGCCCGCCCGCAGACCCCGTTCATCAAGAACACGACGCGAAAGAGGATGGTTCAGATCGCGACGGTCCAGTACAATATGCGGTCCGACCAGCGCCATAGCTGGCTTCGCACCCGGTAGGTTTCATGTTCAAGAAGATTCTCATCGCGAACCGCGGCGAGATTGCGGTGCGCGTCATCCGCGCCTGCCATGAAATGGGAATTGCCGCGGTCGCCGTCTACTCTGACGTGGACCGCGCTTCGCTGCATGTGCGCAAGGCCGACGAGGCCTATCCCATTGGCGCGCCAGCGGCGTCTGAATCGTATCTCAATATCCAGAAGATTCTCGACGTGGCTGCGCGCTCAGGTGCGGACGCGATCCATCCTGGCTACGGATTTCTTTCCGAGAATGCGAAGTTCGCCCGTGCTTGCGTTGATGCCGGCGTGAAGTTCATCGGCCCCACCGCCGCGGCCATGGACGCCATGGGTTCGAAAACCAAAGCGCGGCAGGCCATGGAGCGCGCAGGTGTGCCGTTTGTTCCGGGCACGTCGCGTGGCCTCGAATCGGTCGAGCAGGCCGAAGAAGTCGCGGCGCGCATCGGCTATCCCGTGATGCTCAAGGCTGCGGCTGGAGGCGGCGGCAAAGGCATGCGTCTGGTGCACGCGCCGGAAGAATTGAAGTCAGCGCTGGAGGGCGCGCGCAGCGAGGCGGAGCGGTCGTTTGGCGACAGCGAAGTTTATGTCGAGAAAGCGATCATCAACCCGCGCCACATCGAAATGCAGGTGCTGGCCGACGAGCACGGCAACACCGTGTATCTGGGCGAGCGCGAGTGTTCGCTGCAGCGCCGCCATCAGAAGGTGATTGAAGAAGCGCCGTCCCCCATCGTTGATGCCGACATGCGGCGGCGCATGGGAGAGGTCGCGGTGCGCGTGGCTCAGGCAGCCGCGTATACCAATGCGGGCACAGTGGAATTCTTGGTCGACCAGCAGAAGAATTTTTATTTCCTGGAGATGAACACGCGTTTGCAGGTGGAACATCCGGTGACCGAGCTGGTCACGGGACTCGATCTGGTGCACCTGCAGATTCGCATCGCGGCCGGTGAGAAGCTGCCTTTCACGCAGGAGCAGGTGCTGATTCGCGGGCACGCCATCGAGTGCCGCATTTACGCTGAAGATCCCGACAACAACTATTTTCCAAGTCCGGGTAAGATCACTCTGCTGCTGCTGCCTTCAGGGCCGGGGATTCGCCGCGACAGCGGCATGTACGAAGGCTGGACCGTACCCATGGACTACGATCCGCTGTTGGCGAAATTGATCGGTTACGGCACGGACCGAGAGCAGGCCATCAGCCGCCTGACGCGGGCGCTGAACGAATATTTTGTCGGCGGAATCAAAACGAACATTTCGCTGTTCCGGCGAATTCTAAGCGATCCAGATTTTCGCGCGGCCAAGCTGGATACCGGCTTCCTCGATCGCCTGCTGAAGCGCAAGCAGGCTGAGGCTCCGGCCGATCCCAAAGCGATTGCGGTCGCCGCCATTGCCGCGGGCATATTCACAGTGCTCGGTGCTGCCGGCGCGGGAGCAGGCGAGCGTCCGGCTAATGGCTCCGCGAATGACCGGCCGAAAACAGTTTCCAACTGGACGGTTGCGGCGCGCAAAGAGGCGACCCGGTGAAGAACCGTCGAGCAGGATTTACGTATTCTTGAAACGATTTGGATTTTACGACTGGCCCCTAACCCCTAGTCACTAAGAACTGGTTCTGATGACTTACGAAATCACTATCGACGGCAAGCCGCACCGGCTCGAACTCAATCGGGCCGACGGTCGCTGGTCGTGCCGGCTCGACGATCGCGAGGTCGAAGTCGATGCCGTGCTGGCTCGTCCGGATGTGCTCTCACTCCGCATCGGCAACCTGGCGTACGAAGTGAAGTGCGAACGGGTTGGGGGAGAGACGCATCTTTGGGTGGGTAGCGCGCGCTTTGCCGCCGAGGTCCGCGACCCACGGTCGTTGCGCGGGCGCGTCCGCGCCGTGGACGATCACGGGCCGAAAAAACTCACGGCCCCGATGCCGGGAAAAATTGTCCGCGTGCTGGTGAGCCAGGGAGCCGAAGTAGAAGCGGGCGCGGGCGTGCTCGTGGTGGAAGCGATGAAGATGCAGAACGAAATCAAGTCGCCGAAGAAAGGCACGATTCAGAAGATTCTGGTGAGCGAAGGCGCCGCAGTGAACGCCGGAGACGTGCTGGCGATCGTGGAATGACCAGAGCGGAACGATACGCGCTCTGGGCCGGCTTCGCTATCTTTCCATCCCGTTGCTGTCGAGCACTTTCTTCGCGTAATAGTTCTCGACCTTAGCCGAATCCCGCAAAACTTCGTAGTAGGCGGCCTTCAGCAACTGTTCGCGGCGGTCATGAAGTTGCGAGCGAATCGCCTGCTGCACTCGCGGGTCCGACAATTCGCGCTGTCCTGCCGGCTCCTTGGCCACGAGTTTCACAATACGGTATCCCACTGCCTGCCGGGTCGCAGGATTCACAACGCCAATGACCGAGCTGTACTGGCCCGGTTTCAGCTTTATGACCGCATCGCGCGTGGCCGGGTCGGTTCCCTTCAATCCGGATTCAGGCACGGTGCCGAGATCGCCGCCGTTGCCGGAGGTCTCCGGGTCTTCGGAATACTTCATAGCCAGGGTCGCGAAGTCGTCGCCGCTGTCCAGGCGGTTGGCAATCATCTGAATCTTCTTGCGCGCGTCCGCTTCGTTCTGCGCCTTGTCGTTCTGGTTCTGCACCTGCGGATTGGGCGTGGGCGTCACCATAATCTGCGCCAGGTGATAAGTGGTTTCGATCAGGTTGAACTCGCCCTTGTGCGCGGCGTAGTAGTCGGTAATGTCCTGGTCGGTCACGTTGATTTTCGACGACACTTCCTTGTTCATCACCTTCTCGACCGTGATCGAACGCCGGATATCTCGCTTGAAGTCGGCGAGAGTGATCTTCCTGTCTTTGAGCCGTTTGTCGAATTCTTCCTGGGTGAAGGGCGACTTGATTTCGTTGTATTTGCGGTCAACTTCTTCATCGGTCGCGAGCAGGCCAAGTTTCTCGGCGCGGCGCATCAGGATTTCATCGTCGATCAACTGGTGCAGAATGTTGAGGCGGAGCGCGGTGGCCTGCTCGCCGGTTGGCGCCTGCTGGGCCGAGGAGACGTTGTTGTCATAATACTTGTCGAGGTCGGCGCGAAGAATTTTGCGGCCGTCAACAGTGGCCATCACATCGCCGCCACTCTGCGAGTTGCAGGCGGCGAGGGTTGCCAGCAGTATGGCGGCAGAAGCTGCCGCGGCGAACTGGGCAAACAACGAGTTTTTTCTCAAGAGTGTGTCTCCCGTTTCTGACAGCCAACCGCACGTCTCCAATTTCCCGCTTACCGCGAAGCCGGTACCGGCGCCGAGGGCAGATGCTGCGGCACGGCTTCCCCTGCATCTCTCAAAGCGGCGTCGAGTGCGGCTCGAACCTGACTGACGGGAACCACACCGTCAATCTTCTGGCCGTTGATGAACAGGGCCGGTGTTCCGTTCACGCCCAGGTCATCGGCCTCCTGCATGGATGCTCTTACGGCATCTTCCTTCTGCGCTTTCACGCAGGCTTGCAACTTGTCCGCGTCCAGATTGTGTTTCTGGCCTTGCAGCATGGTGAGTTTGTCGAGAACGGCGAAGCGCGCTCCCGTGGTTTTTTCCGAGTCCACTTCCTGCTTGTTGGCATGGATGTAGTCGGCGAAATCCCAATAGGCATCGCTATTCTGCGCGGCCAGGCAGTTGGCGTCCACGGCGGCGTGCAGCGCCCAGGGGTGAATCTCGGTCAGCGGATCGTCTTTGTAGATGAACGTGACCCGGTCGCTGTATTCCTTGAGAATCTCGGGAAACAGCGTCTGGTGCATGCGTGAGCAGAAAGGGCACTCGAAGTCGTCGAAATTAACTACCACCACCTTGGCGGATTTGGCCCCGCGCACGGGCCGGCCGCTGACGTCGATCTTGCTCATCAATTCGGCGAACGGATCTTTGCTCAGGTCGAACCGGGTCAGGCGCAGCATGGTGGCGCGATCTTTGGAGAGGAGAAACTTGTATTCCTTCGGCTTGCCGTCGCTACCCTCGATGGCCACAGACACTGAGTCGTAGCTCGGCCAGTCGGTGCTGGGTGTGATGGCGCCCACGGTGACTTTTACGTCGACCGGGATGTTGTAGTAAGAGCGCACCTGGCGCTCGATCTTGTGGACGAGATCTGGAGGCGTGGACTGGGCGACACAACCCAGGCAAACCAAAAGCAGGATGAGCAGCGAACGTCGGAAAAGGGTCACCAGAAACCGCCTCAGCATCAGTGGTTGTCGGTTCGATTATCTCACAGCGTTTCTCGCAGTGCCGCAAGCGCCGCTCCACCCAAAGCCGCGCCGGGCCATGCTGCCGGATCACGTCCGGATCACCGGTTTACCGTCTAGCCGATGCGCCGGAGTTGTTCCGCGGGCAGCAGCGAATTCATCGATCCGGAGCGGAAGCCTTCCAGATCGAGAGTGACGAAGTGGAATCCGAGTGCCTTGAAGATAGCCGTGAACTGGGCCGCCATGGCGGGATTCAGGGCGCGTTCCAGTTCCTCGCGGGCAATTTCGATGCGCACGATTTCGCCGTGATGGCGCACCCGGAACTGGCGGAAGCCGAGTTCGCGAATCGCGTCTTCGCCACGCTCAACCACGTCCAGAGCTTCGCGAGTGACCGGGCGCCCGTATTCAATGCGCGAAGAGAGGCAGGCCGAGGCCGGCTTGTCCCATATGCGCAGGCCAGCCTGGCGGGCGAGATCGCGAATCTCCTGCTTAGTGAGTCCGGCCTTCAGCAATGGAGCGGCCACGTGATGCTGCCGCGCGGCCTGCTGGCCGGGGCGGAAGTCGCCTTGATCGTCGAGATTCACGCCGTAAGCGATGGCGTCGAAGCCGCGTGCGGCGCGCAGGTTTTCCATCACCGCAAAAAGTTCATCTTTGCATTGAAAGCAGCGCTGGCCGTCGTTGCGCACGTATTCCGGACGGTCGAGTTCCGCCGTGGAGATCACTTCCAAAGGAATGCTTTGTTCGCTGGCGAAGGCGATGGCGTCGGCCAAATGAGTGCGGGCCAGGCTGGCAGAATCGGCGATGACGGCCAGCATCTTGGGTCCGAGAGCGCAGTGAGCCGCCCATGCGAGATACGCGGAATCGACGCCGCCCGAATAGGCGACGAGCACGCGGCCGAGGTCGCGCAGCTCCGCCTGCAGCTGAGAAGCCTTGGCAGCGACGCCGGTTTCGGAGGACTGCATAGCCACTATGGTACCAGCCCGGAGTTCAGCGTGAGTAGCCAGCTAGTAGGACCAGCTAGTACAGGCGTTCCTGCTTCCGCAGGTTGCCGAACGAGCCGATGTTGGCCAGGGTGAAAGTGAAGCGGAACAGATTTTCATTCCTGACGTTGGCGATGGCATAGCGGCGGTATTCGAGAGTCATGCCGCAGCAATCCCAGTTGTAGGTTGTTTGCGCGGTTGCGAACTGCAACTGGTGGGTCTCGGCGTCGAAGCCAAAACTGCTGGCGGCGCTGAGTCCGCGGCGGGTCAGCGCGCCATAACCCAGGGCTATGCGGAACTGCTGAAACTTGCAAGTGGGTTGGTTGGATGTGGCCGTGCTGGAACTGCACGTCCCTTCCGTCGTGGTGAAGGTCGTGAGCGGCGGTTGTGGAATCTGCAGGAAGGCATCGCCAGCGCCCAATGTAAACGGGCCCACGTTGTAATTCAGCAGCAGAGTGCTGGCGTTGATGCGGCCCAGCTGGAAGTCGTAGTCCATGTCCCACTCGGTGTCGGTGCGGCTGGAAGTCGCAACGCGCAGGCGGGAAACCAGCGGTGAAAGATGGCGAGGCTCGGTGATGAAAGCGATGCCGGTGAGATCTTCGGTGGTGGTAAACACGTTGCGCTGTCCGTTCACGATGGCTCCGCCGAAGTTAGGATCGAGGAAGTATTTCTGGGCAACTTCCCAGGTGGCGATCTCGCGGACCTCCGGTCCGTGGATGCACGGCGGACTGTCCAAACTGGTTGTTGCCCGTCCCCAGGGCACGAGTTGTTCCGGAGCCGCGGCGCCCACGGCCAGGCCGGTCATTGGCGTCTCACACTCCTCGGGCCGCGGCGGCGTTTTCTTGGCGTAGAGGCGAGTCACGAATCCATATTCGATTTCGTGGGTATTGCTCAGAATATCGCGCTCGTCGAAGTGCAGGACGTTGCCGAAATCGTTGACGCCGGTCACCAGCCGGTAGACGGCGCGCGGTTCAATCACATGCTTCCACTTGCGTCCCAGGAACGGCCTGTCGAAGATCTTTTCCAGCACTGGCGGGCGCAGTTCGATCGATGCGTCCAGGGCGTGCCGGTTGGTGGCGTCTTCAACCGCAAGCCCGTTCACGAACCGCTCGTCGTAGTAGGTCTCATGTAGAGCCAGGGCCGGTCGGACGGACCATCCCACGAAATGCACCGGCAGGGAAATCTCGGGAGTGAAATCGAAGCGTCCCAGCAGATCGCCGGTATGAAAGCCGGGCTCGCTGCGGGAAAGGCCGGCCAGCGAAGCGTCGAATGACCACATAAATGGCGAGCGTCCCAGCCGGTGATCCACGCTGGAGGCGTCGATGCTGGGCGTGTGCAGGATGTGCACGTCGTCAAACACCGGCGGGTTCGAGAGCGTGCCGTTACCGTAGGTGGTTTGAAAAAAATCCTGATACCGCTCCACCATGCCACCGTAGGAGAAGCCGTTCTCGTTCGTGACAAGAAAAACTTGGGACTTCACTTCCGAGTTCACGGCCTGGGTGAAGATTTCGTTGAACGCCAGCCGGAACAGGAACGAGCTGAGGTAGTCGATATTAGATACGGCGCGAAAGCCGTGGAAATTGTCTTCCGCGGTGAGGCGGGCTTCCTCGCCGCCCTCGCGCAGGTTCTGCTGGCCGTTCGGAGTCCCAATAGAGATGCCGCTGTCGATCACGCCGAAGTAGCCGAGATCAATGTAAGAGGTCTCACTGGGGCGCACGCGAAACTCTCCGCGTTGCGACCCGCCGCGTTTGGAGAAATATTCTCCGCCGATCGTCGCGTCCATGCTGCGGTTGATGACCCAGTAGAAAGCATCGCCGAACTCGTTGCCATTCGTGGACGAACGGCCGCCTGTAGGAACCAGAAACCCGGTCTCTCTGACCTCGCGATCCACGGGATGCGTGGCATAAGGAAAGTAGAGAACGGGCAGCCCGTGCAGCCAGAAGGTGCTGTTATAGATTTGCGCATCGCCGCCGACGTCCACGACCAAGCGGCGAGCATGAAACTGCCACTTGGGATGCGGCAGCTCGCAAGTGGTAATCGTGCCGTGGTAGACGAGGTAATGATCAGGGCTGGTCTTTTCGACGATTTTCCCGGTGAAGGCGAACGGAGCGGTCGAGGTGAGCACCACGGTCTTGCCAGTAATGCGGATTCCGGTGGTGGCGATTACGTCGTAGAAGCGTCCCGTCTCAGCGGTCAGGTTGTAGGTGCCGTGGCTGGCCTTCAGGTGGTCGTCATTAGGACCGCCGTCGAGCGTGAAGTGTCCCGTGGCCGTGGCCTCTCCGCTGTCGGAGTTATAGGTGGCTTCATCGGCCCGCAGGATGTAGGTGCGATAGTGAATTTCGGCGTCATGATGCAGCTGGTAAAGCTCGCCCACCTTTTCCTGCTCAATCGAGCAAAGAATCGTTCCGTCCTTCAGTTGCGTCGCGGCGCGGCTGCCGCAGACGGCGAGTGTTACTGGGGGCGCGTCGACCTTTTTTGCGGTGTTGGTCGAGCCGGAACTGCCGGATTGGGCCGAATTATCGGACGGCAACTGGCTGGTTACTAGCGCAGAGGCGATCACCTGATGACAAAGAAACAGCGCCGTGATAAGGAATCTAGTGCGAAGAGTCATCGGAACAGAATCAACGGAACAAGATCAACGGAACAGAATCTACGCAACAAGATTAGCGGAAGAAGATCGTCCATCGCCTGACGTACCTGCCCTTTTCGCCGGTTTCGCAGCGGCATCGTGAACTTAGCACGGCGCTGGCCGCGAGGCAAAGTGGCGAAAAAGGCTAGGATTCCCGTTGCATCGCTTCCGGTTGTACGTTAAGCACGATACGTGGCGCACGAGCTGATACGAATTCGAAAGACTGGGTTGCATGAATTGTCCGAAGTGTGGAGAAGATTGCCGTGGAGAAGTCTGCCATGGAGAAGTTTGCCGTTGCCTATCGGAGCCCCTTCCCTCTGTATCGTCGCAGCGGGAGCCCACCCCGGAGCCTCAGCCCGGCCCGCTTCCGGCTGCCTTTGAGGTCATGTCGGCTGATCTAGTCTCGGATGCACCAGCGTCGGATGCTCCGGGAGCTGCTGAGATATCCGCTGGCGGGGATGGCAATTTGACGGGGCCAGTCCAGGCCGGGGTCGCAGGCGATTCGCCGGCCGAGGCTTCCCTCGACGATCCCGCTCCCGCCTGGCGTGACGAACTTTCCGCCCGCCTCAACCGTTATCGCGCCCGCCGCAAAGTGCGTCCGCCGCGCTATCCGTCGCTCAGTCTGCCGCTCAGTCTGCAGTTTGAGCCTCTTGTCTCTGCGACTTCCACTGCCTCCAGCGAATCTGCGCCGACGGCGTTCGAGACGGTCTCGAACCATGCCCTCGCCCTCGATCCTCGTACACTCGACGGAATGAGGCAGCAACCCGCCGCAGCAGAGGAAGTGCGGGATGCGGAGATCGCTCCACCCCCTGCTCAACGGAGCGCCGCAAGAAATCTCACGGTAAACACGGGTGCCCATACCGGAGCAAAGATTATCGAGTTTCCCGGCTTTGCCTGGGGACCGCCCATCCCGCCACCGGATCAACTGGCCGAGCCGGTCAGCGACCGACCGCGAATTCTAGAAGCTCCAGAGATTGTTCCCCCTGCGCCAGCGCTGGGCGGAATTACCATGGAGGCCGTCGAGCAGCCGGAACCTGAGAAGCGAGCCGGCATTGATATTCCTCTGCAAAGCGCTCCGCTCGGGCTGCGCGTGGTGGCGTCGCTGGTCGATGGATTACTCATCGCGGCCGCAGCGGCCTTGTTCGGGTTCATTTTCTGGAAGGTGGCAGCGGTTCGTCCGCCGATGGCGCAAATTCTTGGGCTCAGCGCCGCCATCCCCTGCCTGTTCTGGATGGCCTACCAGTACCTGCTGATCGTTTATGCGGCCAGCACTCCCGGCCTGCGCCTGGCTGGCCTCGAACTGGCGCGCTTCGACGGAACTTCCACCAGCCGGTCGTTACGCCGCTGGCGCGTGCTGGCGAGCTGCCTGTCCGCGGTCTCGGCCGGCATGGGATACCTGTGGGTCTTTCTCGACGAGGACGCCCTCTGCTGGCACGACCGCATCACGCACACCTACCTCGCGCCGAGAAAACCGGGGACTGGGAAGATCGCGCCTTCCGCGTAACCCACCTGCTTGCATCCTCTCTTGTGCTATCTTCAATGGTTTAACCGTTGCACGCGTTTCCGCTGTTCATTGAAGCATGGCCACCGTTCCTGGGAATACTAAGCCGATAGTAAAAGTCTTCGTCGCCACTACGGTGATGCTGACTTTCATTTCGTTCTGGCGCGCCTCTGCGATTGTGTTGTCGGATCTGGCCTCGTCCGCATATTACGCGGGCGGCGACGCCGAGAACGTCATCGGCAAGAGCGCGCCCTGGTTCATCCTGGCGGTCATGCTGTTCAGTTACGCCGTGCGGGCGCTCTACATCGAATCCAGCAGCATGTTCGTGCGCGGCGGCGTGTACCGCGTGGTCAAAGAGGCCATGGGCGGAACTCTCGCCAAGTTCTCCGTATCGGCCCTGCTCTTCGACTACGTTCTGACTGGCCCCATCAGCGCGGTTTCTGCCGGGCAATACCTGGCGGGATTCATCAAGGACTTGGGCCGGCAATATCTTCATCGCGATCTGAATTTTTCCGACAACTACTTCGCCGCCGGTGTGGCCGTCATCGTCGTGATTTACTTCTGGTGGAAGAATACCCAGGGCATCCACGAATCGAGCCAGAAGGCCCTGCAGATTATGGCCATCACCACCGTCATGGTGGTCATTCTGATTGTCTGGTGCACCATCACGGTTCTACGCTCGCCCATCCAGTTGCCGCCCAACCCGCTGCACGCGGGCGTGGTGCCGCTGAACAGAGATTCGCTGGGCTGGCTCAACGTGCCCTGGTTTAAGCACCTCCCGCTCAGAGCTCTTATCTCGGTCATCGCCTTCGTCGGCTTCGGGCATTCGGTGTTGGCCATGAGCGGGGAAGAGACACTGGCGCAAGTCAACCGCGAAATCGAACACCCCAAGCTGAAGAACCTGGAAAAAACCGGGCTGGTGATTTTCGTCTACAGTCTGCTGTTCACTTCGCTGGTGTCGTTTTTCGCCGTGATGATTATTCCCGACAAAGTGCGCCCGGAATATTTTGCCAACCTCATCGGCGGCATCGCCATGTATCTGGCGGGCCCGACCAGCCTGAAGCTTCTATTCCACGGCTTCGTCGTGCTGGTAGGCGTGCTGATTCTGGCCGGGGCGCAGAACACCTCGATTGTAGGTGCGAACGGCGTGCTCAACCGCGTGGCGGAAGACGGCGTGCTCACCAGCTGGTTTCAGAAGCCGCACCACCGCTACGGCACCAGCTTCCGCATCATCAACCTGATCGTGGGCATGCAGTTGCTGACCATCGTGTTGAGCCGCGGCGATGTCTATCAACTGGCTGCGCTCTACGCTTTCGGAGTCATCTGGAGCTTCACCATGAAGTCCCTGGCGGTGCTCGTGCTGCGTTTCACCGAGCCCGGCAATCGCGAATGGAAAGTTCCGGGGAATCTTCACATCGGCAAGACGGAAATCCCCATCGGGCTCATTATCATTTCCGCAGTATTGTTTTTCACTGCAATTGTGAATCTGTTCACCAAGTATCAGGCCACCATTGCAGGAGTGGTTTTCAGCGTAGGCTTTTTCGTGATCTTTTCTTTCTCCGAGCGCCACGTCGCTAGAGAGCGCCACGGAAAGCCGGAGCAGCTCGACCAGTTCCGCGTATACGGCAATCAGGAACTGGGCAGCGGGGCCATGGGCGTGCGTGCGGGCAACATCCTGGTCGCAGTGCGCGATCCGCGCAATCTCTACTACTTGCGGCAAGTGCTCAGAGAGACTCACACCGGCAAGCAGGACGTGGTGGTCATGAGCGCCCGCCTGTATCATCGCGAGCATAGTTTCGGCGGCAACGCGGTTCTTGAAGCCAGCCAGGTTTTCGACCACTACGAGCAGGAACTTTTCACTGCGGCCGTGGCCGTCGCCGAAAAAGAGGGCAAGCCCATTTCTCTGCTGGTCGTGCCGGCCACGGATGTCTTCGAAGCCATCATGGTGACGGCGCAGCGTCTCGATTCCAGCCGCGTGATTTGCGGACTCTCCAATAAGCTCACTGCCGACGAACAGGCCAAGCTGACCGGAGATGCCTGGGAGAGCCTCCCCGAACCGCGTCCGCGGATGACTCTGGAAGTGTGCGCTCCAGACGGAACGATTCGCGAATTTGCGCTGGGCCCGCACACCCCTCGCATGCGCCCGCAGGATGTGGAGCTCATGCACCAGCTCTGGCTCAACATTACCGCCGACCCCAAGTTTGCCGGAGCCCACCACTATCACATCGTGGCTTTGGCTCTAGAGGAGTTGCAGCGTGAGTTGAGCACCGAGCAACGGGCGCAGCTGCTGCAGAAATTGCAAGAAGAAATGAACGGCCCGCCCCGCGAGAAGAATGAGTTGAATTCGTAAGGAGGTTTCCCATGGCGCGCATTCCCGGCGCAACCGGCAAACAGGGTGGTTTGATCGGCCGGCTCTGGGTGAGGATTGTCTATTCGCTAACCCGCCGCCGCTTGGGCCGCGTCATCATGCCCATCCAGGTGACCGCGCATCACCCTGCACTTCTATGGGGATACGGCCAGATGGAGCAATCGCAGGCGGGCGCGAAACTGGTTGATGCCAAGCTGAAGGGACTCGCCGAACTCCGCGTCGCAACTCTGGTAGGGTGTCCGTTTTGAATTGATATCGGCTCTGCCGTGGGCAGAGCGAGTGGCATCTCGACGGCGCAGATCGCAAATCTGAATCAGTACCATTCCGACTTCAATTTTTCTGAAGTCGAGCGCTTGGTGCTGGAATATGCCGACGCGATCACTCGAACTCCGGTCGAAGTTCCAGACGCTTTGTTTACCCGACTGCGGGAGAGATTCAGCGACGCGGAACTCGTAGAGCTTACTTCCGCGATTGCCTGGGAGAACTACCGCGCCCGCTTCTCCCATGCCTTTGGCATCGAAGCGGAAAATTTCAGCGAGGGTGCGGTATGCGCCCTGCCCGCGAGCGTATGCGCGGCAGCGAAAGAATGAGAGGTACAACGTGCGCTGGCTATCGACGGTATTGCTGCTTGCACTCGCTGTCCCATTCGGTCAAGCTCAAGGCGCGACTAGAAAATGCACTCCCACCTATCAGAACCACAACGCAATCGACTACGGGCCACTCGTCTTCCGCAATCTTTCAGGATGGGCCATCGCTCCGGCGGCGGCAGCGGAACGAATATCGGGCGCCTGTCTTGGGCTTTTCACAGAAGAAGAGCATCGATTGGTTGCAGTCTTTGAAACCGGGCCAGACGGAAGCTTCGCATTCGCGGCACTCGCGCCGCGGAGATACAGGTTAGTCGCACAGTGCGAGGGCCTTTGCGTTGCGAACGTCCCCTTGAAAATTGTTCGCTGGCCACAGGGAGGCTGGCACCGAAGATTGGTACTGCACATGAATGTGCAAGGAATAGACGCTTGCAGCCACGGCGCGTATAAGTGAGGCCCTCTCGGAAAAACGCGCAGCTCAGCGACCCAGCAGATTTTCCAGCGACGCCCGCAGATCGCCGAAGCGGAACGGATATCCGCTACCCACCAGTCGCGCCGGTTCGACGCGCTGGCTGCCCAACAAGACAGTCGAGCCCATTTCACCGAAAGCCAGCTTCACCGCAAACGCCGGCATAGGAAAAATCGCGGGACGCGAGAGCACGCTGGCCAGCGTCCGGGTGAATTCCGCGTTCGTGACCGGCTTGGGTGCCACCATGTTCACCGGCCCCTGCAGCAGATCGCTTTTCAAGATGTGATGGATCGCCCCGACCATGTCCTGCACGTCAATCCAGCTCATCCATTGGCGGCCGCTTCCGATTCTGCCGCCCACGCCCAGCTTGAACGGCGTCAGCATCTTTCCCAGCGCGCCGCCGGTGAGGCTGAGCACGACGCCGGTGCGCATCTGCACCGTACGGATACCAGCATCGACCGCCGCTCTGGTCGCGGCTTCCCACTCGCGGCAAACGTCCGGTAGAAATCCGCTGCCCGGAGCGCTCTCTTCATTCAAAACTTCTTCGCCGCGGTCGCCATAGTAGCCAATCGCCGAACTGCAGACGAAGACTTGCGGCCTGTCCTTGGTCTGCGCCAGAGCCTGCGCCAGCGCGGTCGTGCCCATCACGCGGCTGTCGCGAATCTTTCGTTTTTTCTCGTCCGTCCAGCGCCCCACAATGCTCTCGCCCGCAAGATGAATGACCGCATCGAAACCGGAAACGGCGTCTGGCGAAATCGGCTCTCCAGGATTCCAGGAAATCTGGTTCTCGCCCGTTGCCGCACCGCGCACCAGACGCGTGACTTCATATCCGCGCGCCTTAAGCGAGGGAAGAAGCGCGGCCCCGATCGGCCCGGAAACACCGCTGACAAGAATTCGAGAAGTCATGACAGACAGCTTGCACTGTATCAGTTCGCAAAGTGCCGAAACAAACGACGGATACATTTGAAAGCTTCGAAACTCGTGAAATGCCGGCAAGTGGATGCCAGAATCCACGGCCAATGCCCGCTCCACCAAGGCAGCGCACGCTATAATCCAGCATGGCGAGCCTGCGCCAACAGATTGCGACCACGGCCCTCACGCTGACCAAGTTTCGCGACTTGATGAAGCGCATGCAGGAGAACCGTCCGCAGGACGATCTCACCATCGTCAAGAAAGCCTACGACTACTCCCTGAAACATCACGAAGGCCAGCTGCGGGCCTCCGGCGAACCCTACCTGGTGCATCCCCTGGAAGTTGCTCTGGTTCTGGCCGAAATGAAGATGGACCCGGTCGCCGTCGCGGCCGGACTGCTGCATGACTCAGTCGAAGACACGTCGGTCACCATCGTCGATATCCGCAAAGAATTCGGCGAGCAGGTCGCTCATATCGTCGAGGGCGTTACCAAGATCAGCAAGATTGATTTCGCCACGCGCGAAGAGCAGCAAGCCGAAAACCTGCGCAAGATGATGCTCGCCATGGTCGACGACATCCGTGTGGTGCTCATCAAGCTGGCCGACCGCCTGCACAATATGCGCACGCTCGAGCATCTTCAGCCCGAGCGCCAGCACAAAATCGCCGAAGAGACTCTTGAGATTTATGCGCCCATCGCGCACCGCCTCGGCATGGGCAAGATTCGTGGCGAACTCGAAGACCTGGGCTTCCGCTTTCTCGATCCTCTGGGATACGAGCAGGTGGAAAAGTCGGTCAACGCGCGGCGCAAGGAAGGTGAGGTCTTTCTCGCCAAGATGCAGCAGACCATCACCGAAAAGCTAAAAGAGGCCGGCATCCAGGCGCGCGTGGAAAGCCGCATCAAGCGCCTTTACAGCATCCACAAAAAATTGCAGCGCCAGCACATCGCTGTCGATCAGGTCTACGATCTATGCGCCATGCGCGTCATCACGCGTTCGTTGCAGGACTGTTATGCCGTGCTCGGCATCATTCACAACCTGTGGCGCCCGGTGCCGGGACGCATCAAGGATTTTATTGCCATGCCGCGGCCAAACTTTTACCAGTCGCTGCACACTTCGGTGATCACGGAAGACGGCACGCCGTTTGAAATCCAGATTCGCACCGAAGAAATGCACAAAATGGCAGAGGAGGGAATTGCCGCCCACTGGAAATACAAAGACGGTCCAGTCTCAGCCCAAGATGAGCAGCGCCTGGCGTGGCTTCGGCAGGTAGTTGAGTGGCAGCGCGACGTCAGCGATCCCAACGAATTTCTTTCCACGCTGAAGGTCGATCTCTATCCCGAAGAGGTTTACACCTTCACGCCAAAGGGCAAAGTCGTCGTCCTGCCCCGCGACGCCACGCCCGTCGATTTCGCCTACAGCGTGCACACCGAAGTTGGACACACTTGCATCGGCGCCAAGGTCAATGGACGCATGGTCCCGCTGCGCCACAAATTGCATTCCGGTGACATCGTCGAAATTCTCACGCAGCCCGGCCACAAACCAAGCCGCGACTGGCTCGGTCTGGTCAAGTCGTCGCGCTCACGCAACAAAATCAAGCACTGGCTCAACGTACACCAGCGCGAACGCGCTATTGAAATTGGTCGCAAGCTGATTGAGAAAGAAGCGCGCAAGTACCGCATCGCGCTGAAAGAAATCAAAGACGAGGATCTGCAGAAAGTTGCCTCCGGCTACGGTCTGGGCAAAGTCGACGACCTGATGTCCGGCATCGGCTACGGAAAATATTCCGCACGGCAAGTGCTGGCCCGCTTGCTGCCCGCCGGCGCGACGCACTCCATCGCCGGCGACATCGAATCCGAAGGTCTGACTTCGCAGCCCGGCACCATCGCCAGCGTCGTGCGCCGCGTCTTCGGCGATCACAATGCCATCACCGTGCGCGGCCAGGGCGACATGTTGGTCTACCGCGCGCAATGTTGTAATCCCATCCGCGGAGAAAGCATCGTCGGCTACATCACCCGCGGCAAGGGCGTGGCCGTGCATTCCATTCACTGCCCGAATGTGACCAACCTGATGTATGAGCCCGAACGCAAAATCGAAGTGGAATGGGCCCGCGATGAGAGCACTCCGACTGCGTATCCCGTCAAGCTGACGGTTTTTTGCGACGATCGTTTCGGCATGCTGAAGAGCATCACCGGCGTAATCGGCGACGCCAAGAGCAACATCCGCAACATCACCGCCCACACCGCCAACAGCCAGGCCAGCGTCGAAGTCGTCCTCGACATCTCCGACCTGAAACATCTCGAGCAGATCATCGCCGGCCTGCGAAAAATCCCCGGCGTGCACGAAGTGCAAAGACTGCAGAAAATATAGAAACAGTGGCCAGTGGCCAGTTGTCAGTAGAATCCCGAGCGATACGCATTCGGGATGCGTTCCCCTGTGGTACTCTGTGGCCTCTGTGGTTTAGTTTTGCTGACCACTGGCCACTAGCCACTGACCACTGCCATGCGCGAAATCATTTCCACCAAAGACGCTCCCCAAGCCATCGGCCCGTACTCTCAGGCCATCAAAGCCAACGGGTTCATTTTCACTTCCGGACAAATCGCAATTGACCCCGCGACCCAGCAAGTCGTCGCAGGCGACGTCGCCGCCCAGACGGACCGCGTCCTGCGCAATCTATCGGAGATTCTCGAAGCTGCCGGCAGTGGCCTGGGGAAGGTAGTCCGGGCGACCGTGTTCCTTAAGAACATGGGCGACTTTGCCGCCATGAACGCCGTCTATGGGAAGTATTTCAGCACCGCGCCTCCGGCCCGCTCGACCGTCGAAGTCGCGCGCCTTCCCAAGGATGTGCTGGTCGAAATTGACGTGATCGCGCTGGAATAGCGGAACAATGAAGAAGGTTTTGCTCTATGTCGGCCTTTCGGCTGTAGGTCTTCTTCTAATTGTCGGGTTTAGCGTTTGGTGGTGGCTTATGCCCCACTATTATCTTGCCCCTGATCAACGAGTGGTGGTCCAGCAATTCAAGAGTGACCGGGCTGACTACCTTCGATTGGTTACACTCCTTCGAGAGGATCAGTCCGCCCGATACATCAGCAGCGATGGCAAGGTTGACGATATTGATGGAAGTCGCGGACGGCTGGTCCCCGAATACCGCGAGCTCATTCGTAAGATTGGAGCCAAGCACGTGATCATCCGAGAGGATGGCTCAATGGAGTTTGCCCTTTGGGGGGACGGTTGCGCGATTTGTTCAGATTCCTTCGTGGGCGTGCGCTACTATCCGAAGGATCACAAGGCGGTTTCTTCTGTAGGATGGACGCAGACTGTGGTTACTTCCCTAGACAGTGCGAAACTTCCCCAAGAAAAAGGGGCCGTCGCCACTGGTCTCTATGTAGTCCCGATCGAACCCGAGTGGTTCATCTACCGGTTTGAGTATCAATAATGATTGCGCCTTTGCATCCGCTGCAATGTCCGTTATTTTAGACAGCTTGAGTTTACCCGTTGAAAACTTCTGAGTCCTCGGCGTACTCTGCGGTTGGATTTCGGTTTCTGGGAGAAAACATTTCATGAAGATAATCATCGGAGCAATCATCACCCTGGGCGCACTCGCAGTCTTTGCCCAAACGCCCACTCACAAGCCGGCGCAGCCGGTTCGTCCCAACACCAACGCTCCTACCAAAGTCACAGGGGATGGCGTGAAAACCGATTCCGGCCTGCAGTACTGGGACATTCGAGTCGGCACCGGCCAGCTTGCCAAAGCCGGAGACCACGTCAAGGTGCACTACACCGGATGGCTGACCACAGGCAAGAAGTTCGACAGTTCAGTCGATGCCCGTCAGTCCTTCGACTTCACCATCGGGAAGGGCGATGTGATCAAGGGATGGGAAGAAGGCGTCGCCGGCATGAAGGTCGGCGGCAAGCGCCAGTTGCGAATCCCGCCCGAGCTAGGCTATGGTGCGACCGGCACGCCAGACGGCGGTCCGATCCCGCCGAACGCCACCCTGATTTTCGACATTCAACTGCTGTCGATTATCCCGGAGGCAGGCGCGGCAGCGCCCAAAGGGAATTAATCTTCCCCGCGAACCCGTGTGTTGGTGGGGTTTGAAAGTGCTACGCTTTTGCGACTTTGCCGCTGCGCAGGCAGGACGTGCAGACGCGCATGCGCTTACCCTGGCCCGCTACTTTGGCGTGCACTGGTTTCAAATTAATGTTCCAGCGCCGCTTGGTGACGTTGTGGGCGTGGCTAATGCGGTTTCCCGCCTGCGGCTTCTTGCCGCAGATATCACATTGTTGTGCCATTGACGACTCCCTGAGGGTTCAGATGAAGAATTCAGATCTTGTAGGGCAAACATTGATTTTACAGGAACTTGCCCGAATTCGGCAACGCCGGACCGCCTCGTGCGCGTAGGTCAGTTTGAGCAAGGGCATCTCGTTGAGCGCCCCAGTTGACTCTGTCATTCCGAACCGGGCTGAAAGCGCGGCGAGGAACCTGCTGTTCGCGGGGAGACGGTTCGCCGGGAACCAGCAGATTCTGCCGACACGAACCGCTCCAGCGCCCGCCGCCCCCGCTCCCGATCTCCAGTTACCAGGTAGACCAGCATCGCGCCCTGAAACAACTGCAGCAGGGTCTCGACGGCTGCAGGATCAGGAAGAAACTCCCGCAGCATCTCTGTCCACAGCTTCTGCTGTTCCTCAAAGAATCTGCGGGCGCGATCAGACCCGCTCCAACTTCGGCGCGTCAAGTCCATGGTCAACCGAACCACTCCTTGTGACTCGGGACGAGTAGTCTGTTCCCACAAGGCCGTCACCACAGCCTGCGGCGACGCGCCCGCAGGGAATGCGCCGGCCCGAAAGCGCGCCCGTAGCCGGTCTTCAAGCAGCGCCATGGCCATTTCCTCGATGGCATCGCGGCCGCCGAAGTAGTGCACCAGCATCCGCTTGCTGCTGCCGGCGGCCTTCGCCAGGCTGTCGAGGCTCAGGTCCAACGTTCCGGCCCGCACGAACGCCGCCAGGCAACTCTCCAGCAGTTGTTCCCGGTTGTGGTGCGGTTTTTTCTTCGATTTTTTCGGGGACGGCATCTTGCGCTTCTAATGTACCATGTGGTACAAGATGTGATGTACCAAGCGGTACATCAATTGAAAGAGCTTACGGAGCAATCCATGACAACCCAGGACAAACTCATCTTCGCACTTTTCGGCGCCGCCTTCTGGGTGGCCGGAACCATCTTGTACGAGTTTCGCGGCACGCATGTTTTTGAGGGCGGCAGCCAGCGCTTCTGGATCAACTTCGTGATCACGCCGATCGTTAGCGCCGCAGTCTGTATCCTGCTGCTGATGTGGCGCCACGTGCCGTTCGCCGATTGGGCCTCGGCGGCGCTGCTGATCGCGCTTCCCGGAATGTTTGGCGAGGCCGCGCTGCTCTCTGACTTCGCCCGCTTCATGCCCCGTATGCATCCAGAGACCGCGGGCAGATACGGTGCGTTCCTGTTCGCCAGCTATGCCCTGTTTCTCACGATTGCAGAGATAGTGACGATCCGCGCCAGCGGATCCATCAGAGGCTAGCCGGGAATAACAGCAGCGCGCACTACGCCGCGTGAGCCTTAGCTCTGCGCCGGTGGTTGCGAAGCGAGAAGGCATGGTAACCGCTGCCGACTAAGAAGCATCCCAGCGCCACGAACCACGGCACCAGCTTATTCTGCAACAGAACGAATGCCCCGACCACGGCCAGCGGAATGTAGAGCACCACACCAGTGATGACGCCCGGTGAATATCGCCGCATACGAATTGCCGCCCGAATATGAAAGATGGCGTTCCAGAACAAAATGGACGTGAGCACAAACCAGTTGGCCGTGCCGTTAGGCGATGGTCCAGCCACTGCCACCAGCGCGCAAACTGCCAGCAGAATGGCATTGACTACGACGAGGTAGCGAACCGAAAGGCTGGAAGCGATCTCGGGACGGTAGATGGCATACCACTCCCGGAAGCCGCCGGGGAAAACGAACTCCTCAAACACATGCAGGGACGCGGCGACCAGCGGCCCCGCCAGCCACCAGGAAACCGCCCCGTGGCCAACTCGCTCCCAGCCGGTGGTCGCGACGGAGGTGGTCACAAGGAACGACGAAGTAATGATCAAAGACATAAGCAAGCCCCAAATTATGGTACGCCTTTCCCGCGCAGCTTGTTCCCGGCCTTAGGGTAGATGTCGTCCGCTCAACCCCTCCAGCGCTGTGCGATACTTGTTTCATGCAGTCCCCGCTCCAGGCCGCCACTGCGGCCACCGATCCTAAGTCGGTGAAGGTGAATCTCACGACCGGGACCGGCGTGGATATCGAGTGGAACGACGGCCACGTCTCGCACTACGGCTTCGTTTATCTGCGCGACGCCTGCCCCTGCGCCATGTGCAACGAGGAGCGCGAAAAGGCCGGACGCAAGCCGGGCGATCCCGTAGCCGCCGCGCCGGGCGCGCTGCTCATGTTCAAACCCAACGCCAAGCCGCTCTCGGCCGAAGGCGTGGGCAAGTACGCCATCAAGTTCTCCTGGAACGATAATCACGATCTCGGAATTTACTCGTGGAAATTTCTGCGTGAAGTTTGCCCGTGCGCCGAGTGCAAAGCAGCGCTGGCCGCGGGTAGCTGAAGGCCGTGGCGGCATTGCGTTCGAACCGGTTTTTGTTCAAGCGAACTTGTTCCAGTAAACATGTTCAACGAAACATGTTCAAGTAAACATGAGCTCGAGCAAACCCAACTCCGCCGTGCAATCCGTGGTCAGCGAACTGCTGGCGGATCTTCATGCCAAGAGCGGCTGCGAGACGGTTGGCCTTGCCCGCGAATCTTTTTCCGCGATCTTGTGTGAAGTTGGTTCGAAGCACGCCACAGCGATTTCCTCCGAGACGGAAGTCCGTACATTCTTCCTAAGTCTGCGCGTCGACGAACTAGCCCTGGCCCGCGCCTGCGCTGCCGGGGTCAATTCCGCCTGGGAAATCTTCCTGACGCGTTTCCGCGAAAAGCTCTATCTCTCGGCCCTGCGCATTGCCCGCGAAGATTCCGCCGCTCGCGAGCTGGCCGACACCCTGTACGCTGATCTCTACGGGACCAGCACGCGCGACGGCCAGCGCGTCTCCAAACTCGCTTCCTATACCGGCCGGGGATCGCTCGAGGGCTGGCTGCGCACGGTCCTGGCCCAGGAATATGTCAACCGCTACCGCCGCACCCGAAAGCTGGTCAGCCTCGACGAGGAAGCCGAGGAAGGCGTGCAATTCCGCGCCCCCGAGCCCGACCCAGTTCCGGCTGCCGACCAGCGCCTGGCCCAGGCCACCGACGAGGCCATCGCCAGTCTTTCCGGCGAAGACCGCATGGTTCTGAGCGCGTATTATCTCGATGGCCGCACCCTGGCCGAGATCGCCCGCATGCTGGGCGTGCACGAGTCCACCATCAGCCGCAAGCTCGACAAACTGGCCAAGTCATTGCGCAAGCAGATTGTGGCGGCTCTGGGACGTCGCGGCATGTCCCGCCGCCAAGCCGAAGAAGCCCTCGAAGTCGATGTTCGCGACCTGCAGGTAGACATTCGCCGCAGCTTGGCGCAAGAATCGTCCCCAGTCGCGTTCTCTGAGAAGAGAGTAGAGGCTCGGGTACGGGAAGGCGAAGGATAAAGAACAAACTAGGGAAAAACGCGCCAAAATGTGGAAAGCCTGGTTATGGAAGCAAGAAGCCTGACCGAACGAGCTAGAAGCTAGAAGCAACGAGCTAGAAGCTAGAAGCTAAGAGCTGAAATGCAAGAAGTCCCCAAAATCGTGCGCGCGCGCCTGCGGGCGGCGAAGCCTGACGTCGCTCATCCCGACGCCGACCTGCTGACGGCCTTCTCCGAGCGCTCGCTGCCCCCGCCCGAACGAGACGCCGTGCTCGACCACCTGGCCCGCTGCGGCGATTGCCGCGACATCGTGGCCTTGGCTTTGCCCGCGACTGAGCCCGTGCAAACCGTGATCAGCCCGTACTTGGCCGGCCCAGCCCGCAGCGGATGGCTGACCTGGCCCGCGCTCCGTTGGGCGTTTGTGGCCGCGGGCATCGTGGCCATTGCCTCGATCGGAATCCTGAAGTATCAGAAGAGCACCGGCCCGACCACGATGGCCTACAAGGCGCCCGCGCCGCAGACGACTCGGTCTGCAACTCAGCCGACGGCTGCGCCCGTTGCCCCGCCGCCCGCTGACAAGCGCCAGAGTATTCAGTCTTCCGCGCCCCCGGCGTTTGCGGATTCGCGCGACCTCGACCGTGGCGCGCTCCAGGAAAAGGAAGAAGGCAAAGAGAAAGATCAGGAGAAAGAGAAAAAGACCGTGGCCCGCCTGGTTACGCCGACGGTCAACATGCCGCAGTCCGGTGGCGTTGTCGACGGCTTCACGAATCGCGCCGCGCACCCCGCGCTTGCGAACCAGTTGCCGCACGGCCCACGCTTGGCGAATCAGGCCAACCAGTGGCAGCAGAAGATAGCTCAGAATCAAGTTCAGAATCAAGCGCAGACTAAAGCGCAAAATCAAATTCCCGCTCTCGCGGCTCCCCCACGGAGTGCGCAGCCGGCAGCCGGCGCCACGCTCACGCCGAATGCGCCGTTGCCCCAGATCACCGGGGGCGCGGCGTCTTCCGCAACCGCCGCCCCGGTTCAGACTGCGGATGCCGGTCTGGCCCCGAACCAAGCCCTGCGGCTGCAATCGCCGGACGACAGCAAGGTCGACCGCGCCAAACCCTTGCCCCTGCCCGCTCCTGGCCAGTTCACCGGTTATGTCGTGGATCCCTCCGGCGCCGTGGTGGCGAACGCGCGGATTACGGTTATTCCCTCCCAGACCGGAGCTGCCGCGCCCACTACTACAGTGACCAATGCGCAAGGCGCATGGCTCATTGCCGGCCTGCCTTCGGGCAGCTATAAAGCCCGCGCGGACGCCCCTGGGTTCAGCCCAACCGTTCTCGCGCTGAACTACGATGCCAGCCGGCCCTCGATGTACAGCGTCACCTTGAGCCCCGGCAGCGTCTCGGAAACGGTTGAGGTCGCGGCGGATAGTGCGGTGATGCAGACTGAGACCGCTAGCGTCGGCGGCTCTATCAGTGGGCGCGACCTCACGCAACTGGCCGCCCTGTCACCCGGAGCCGTGTCCCACGCAGCTGGGCCGCGCTGGTCCATCACTTCGACTGGCCAGCTGCAGCGCTCGTTCGACCAAGGGAAGACTTGGCAGATCGTCGACGTGACCGCGAATTCAGCATCCTTCAACACGACCAACGCAACCAGTTTGACCGTGATGGCCGCACCTTCCCTCGCGAAGGCGAAAGCCGCAGCCAAGGCTCCCAAGCACCCAGCCTTCATGTTCCGCGCGCTCTCCGCGGCCGGTGCAGAAGTCTGGGGAGGTGGTTCCGACGGGTTGCTCTATCACTCCTCGGACGCCGGTAATCAATGGACTCGCATCGTGCCTGCCTCGTCCGGCGCAGTCCTGACTGGCGATATTGTCGCCATCGAGTTCGCCGACCCGCAGCACGGCAAGCTCTCCACCTCGACCGCCGAGGTCTGGACCACCAGCGACAACGGTCAAACCTGGCGGAAACAGTAGTCTCGCAAGGTTGGTGGTGGTGCAGTTTGTTCTTAGACGACCTTGTCATCCTGAGCGTAGCCGTCTTTCAGGCGTAGCGAAGGATCTCCCGCTTAACGGGCCCAACGCGCGAGCCAGACTGCACCGCCGCCGCAACGCCTCAATGCGATCCACTTCAGTTACTTCCGTCAGCGCTCGATTAGCTCTGCGCTAACCGAGTTACTTCAGTGACGTTTACAGAAACCGCGGGGAATTCTAGTATCCATTTCGTGGTTTGGCAGTTCTGGGGGAGGGCTGCCGAGGCGTCCTGGACTTGAAAAAGTCGAGGACGCTTTTCTATTTCCCCTCACTCCTACGAGTTGTCTTACCCGCCACTCGGGTGCTTCATCGCCAGCAGCATGTACTCCTCGTCGATCCAGCGGCTACCGATTCTTAGCGCCCGCGGCTCACACCCAAACGATCGAAAGCCGAGAGAACTGTAGAGCGCCGCGGCCGCGGTTTGCGTAGATGCCACCGAAATCAGGATCTGCTCAACGCCTTCCGTGCGCGCGGTGCGTTCTAGTATCGCTTCCAACAGCCTCCGCCCCACCCCATGTCCGCGGTGCTCTGCGGTCACGTAGACGCCCCAAATCCGGCCCTTGTGTCGTAACTTCGGTCCCGCCTCGCGATGGAAGCCTGCCATACCGATCAACGAACCGCCGTCAAAAGCGCCCATCACAAAAGAGTGTCCGTCCGCGGAGCCGAGCCGCCTCGCTACCTCGCTGTTGCTGAGCGCGCGGTGCTCCTCCGGGGACGAACTGAAGGCTTCCGGCTCGCGCTCCAGAGCTTCCAGTCGAAGTCTCCACCATTCGTCCGCGTCGTCCGCTGTGAGAGGTCTGATCTGCATCGCTGGTCACCCTGTCTGGTTCAACCTGTGTGTCAACCTGCCTTCTGCGATCCCCGGCAAGTCGAGCAATACCCGCCGATCTCCAACCGCGAAATCACCACCTTAAAGCGGCAATCTCTTTCCACCTGCTGCTTGAGTTTCTCAAAGCTATCGCTCAGAAATTCCGCGATCTTGCCGCAGCGCAGGCATGCCATGTGGATGTGGTCGCGCTCCAGTTTGCGCTCGTAGTAATGGCCCTCGCCGTTGATGTGCATCAGATCGAGTTCGTCGATCAATCCCTGCCGTTTGAGGAGCTGCAAGGTGCGGTAGACCGTGCTGCGGTCGACGCTGGCATCGATCTTCTGCGCCTTACGCAAAATCTGGCTGGCGTCCAGATGCTTGCTAGCGGTTTCCATCACGCTCAGGATGGCGCGCCGCTGCTGCGTCATGCGAATGCCGCGCTCCGCGAAGTGCGCCTGCAAGCGGCCCGGCATTTCAGTCTGAGGAAATGGCATGCGATCCCTAGCTTGTCGCAACTGGTCGCAATCAGAGTGCGACGGTTTCTTCCGCGCGCGCTTGACGGTTTGACCAGCGTTCCAGCACGATTAAGACTGTAACTTAGATGCGACTCAGTTGCAACTAGAATGACCCTGGAAATGAACGCTCTCGAAAGGAATCTCGATCTTCTTGCTTAGCGCTAACATTCCTACTCAATCCCCGTTCAGCGGCGGCTGGCTCTCGGCCTTTGGCCTGATCGCCATCGTCCTGTTTGTCGCTCCTCCCGTTCAATCCCAGGAGAGCCCTTACATCGTCACGTACGACCACTATCTCGAAGAGCCTGGCAGCCTCGAAGTCGAATACTTCTCCACCTTCGGCACGCAGCGCGCCGGCAACGATTTTCACGCCTTCTGGGCTGAGTTCGAATACGGCGCGACCGCCTGGTGGACGACCGAGCTTTACTTCGACGGCCAAACTACCTTCAACGACAGCACCATCTTCACCGGCTTCCGCTGGGAGAATCGTTTCCGTCTGTTGCAGCGCGAGCATTTCCTCAATCCGGTGCTCTACATCGAATATGAACAGACCAGCGGCGCGGACAAAATTCTGAAAGAAGTCGAAGGCCACGACATTGAGGCCGACTACGCCGTCCCCAACGCCCTCGCCCGCCAGGAGCACGATCACGAGATTGAGAGCAAACTGCTGCTCTCGAAAACTTTCGCCGGATGGAATATCGCCGAGAACACCATCGCCACCAAGAACGTGACTGGCGGCAACCCCTGGGAGTTCGGCTATGCGATCGGCACTAGCCGCCCCCTGGCGTTAAAGGCTTCTGTGCAGCGCTGCAGCTTCTGCCCGGAGAATTTCATCGCCGGCATTGAAATGTATGGCGGCCTGGGCGACCGCCACAGTTTTGGATTGCACGATACTTCTCATTACCTGGCGCCCGTGATCGCCTGGAATCTGCCCTCGGATTGGACGCTGCGCCTGTCCCCCGGCTTCGGCCTCAACGACAATAGTCATCGCTTCCTGCTGCGCTGGGGCGTCTCCCGGGAATTCTCCGGCTTCGGTTCGGCGATCAGCCGCTTGTTCGGAGGACGCCAATGACTCTGCGAGCCGCCGTCCTTATCGTGCTGCTGGCTGCCAGTGTTGTCTCGAGGGCCCAGTCGAACTCATCTGCGCCCGCGAAAGGTAATCCCGTTTACGCGGAACTGTCCAAAGTTCCCAGGAAGGCGGCGGCGCGTCGCAACCCGCTCGAAGCCGATCCTGAGGCCTTGGCCGCAGGCGCCAAACTCTTCGATCTGCATTGTGCCGAGTGTCACGGCGAGATGGCCGAGGGCGGGAAAAAAGCTCCGAGCTTGCTCGCCGACGAAGTGCAACAAGCCACTCCCGGTACGCTGTTCTGGCTGCTGACTAATGGCGTGGTGCGGCGCGGTATGCCCGTCTGGTCCAAGCTTCCGGAACCCCAACGCTGGCAACTGGTTCGCTTCATCAAGTCCCTCGGTCCGCCCCAACCGCCCGACCCGAACCGCCAGAAGGCTCCTCATCCCTGACCGGGCACGTTTTGCGACTTTCCCGGCCCCCACGCATCCAATCGCAGTGTTACGATAGAAGGTTCGAGTTCGTTCGGCAGCACTATTCTAAAGCGCCCCGCCGCTCTAAACGGCCGCTGGTTGGCGTGGTTTAACAATCGAGGAGAAGAAAATGGCAGGTAACGGAATCGTCGAAGTGACCGATGCAAACTTCGACCAGGATGTTTTGAAATCGGACAAGCCCGTCCTTGTGGACTTCTGGGCGACTTGGTGCGGCCCTTGCCGCGCTATCGCCCCCATTGTCGAAGAACTGGCCACCGAGTACCAGGGCAAGATCAAGATCGGCAAGATGGATGTCGACTCCAACAGCGCCACTCCCATGCGCTACAAGGTCACTGGCATCCCGACGCTGCTCGTGTTCAAGGGCGGCCAGGTGGTCGAGCAACTCGTCGGCTACAAGCCGAAGGATGCCATCGCCCAGGCCCTGAACAAGCACCTCGGCTGAGCCTTAGCTGAACCTAGGCACTTCCACGCATTCACCCGTTGTCAGCGCCCGGGAGCGATCCCGGGTGTTTTTTCGTGGTCAAGCGCTGCAGCGAAGACTTGAAACTGGGCCGTGGTGCAGCTTGAATTCCGACCCGCAATCGCCGCTGGCATCATCCCGAGCGGAGCCGTTTTTCAGGCGAAGCGAGGGATCTCGCGAGGATCGCCACTTCCGTCACGCGCGACTCCGTGAAACCGAAGGAGCAGGCAGGCGGACTTGCGTGGAATTCTCATGCTATAATTCTTTATTCTCAGTCGCTTAGAGCACGGAGGACTGTATCGATAAGCGTTTTATCCGCACCAACGATCGCATTCGGGCGCGTGAAATCCGCGTGATTGACGACGAAGGGCAGCAGCTTGGCATCATGCCGCCTTTCGAAGCCATCAAAAAAGCCCGCGAGAAAAATCTGGATCTGGTCGAGATTTCGCCCACCGCGCAACCTCCCGTGTGCCGCATCATGGACTACGGGAAGTATTTGTACCAGCAGGAAAAGAAAGAGCGCGAAGCCAAGAAGCACCAGAAAACCATCACCGTAAAAGAGGTCAAGTTCCGCATCAATGTGGATGACCACGATTACGAGACCAAAAAGAACCACGTGCTGCGTTTTCTGGACGAAGGCGACAAGGTTAAGGCGACCATCTTCTTTCGCGGACGCGAGATGACGCGCACCGGACTCGGCCGCCAGATTTTGGAGCGGCTGATTAAAGACGTCGAGCCGCACAGCATCGTGGAGTTTCGTCCGCGACAGGAAGGCAACACGCTGCACGCGATCCTCGCTCCGAAGAAGACGGAGAAGGAACGGGAAAAAGAAAAGCAGAGGGAAGACAAGCACAAAGAGGAAAAGCACAAGGCTGCCGCGCAGAGTGCGCCCGGCCCCAGCGTTCCTCCGGCGCAGGTCGCCAAGCCCGCGTCGTAGAACAGGATTTCCTGGCTGCAAGTGGAATCACAAAGTCTCGCCTGAGCGGTCATCTGACATCCTGCGAGAAAGAAATAGAACTGACAGCTGATGGCTGAAAGCTGACGGCTGTTTTCTGAGGACTTTATGCCGAAATTAAAAACGCACAAAGGCGCCGCCAAGCGCTTCAAGTTAACCGGGACAGGAAAGGTAAAGCGGGGCCGTTCGCACCTGCGCCACATTCTGACGTCCAAAAGCAAGAAACGTAAACGGAATCTGGGCTCGCCCGCGCTCGTGAGCGAAGGCGACAAGCGCAAAGTAAAGCGCATGATCCCGTACCAGTAGAAGTGGTGCGGATTTCAGATTTAGGATTGCAGATTTTAGATTGAAAGTCGCTGCGGAAGCGGGCTTTCAATCTAAAATCAAAAATCTGAAATCTTCAATTGCTTCCGGCGCGTGAAGAGGTCATGACTATTCGTCCTTACCTCCAGCCGCCAGTACATAGAAACTAAAAAGGAGAACACCATGCCTCGTGTAAAACGCGGGACCAAACGCCGCGCCAAACGCAAGAAAATATTAGACCGCGCCAGCGGTTATTTCCTCACAAAATCAAAGCTCTACCGCTCGGCGAAAGAAGCCGTCGAACGTGGGCTCAAATTCGCCTACTCCGGCCGCAAGCAGCGCAAGCGCCAGTATCGCTCGCTCTGGATCGTCCGCATCGGCGCCGCCGCCAAGCTGAACGGAATGAGCTACAACCAGTTCATCCACGGCTTGAAGCTGGCCGGCATCGAACTGGACCGCAAAATTCTGGCCGACCTCGCGGTAAAAGATCCTGCAGGTTTTGCCAGCCTGACGACGCAGGCCAAAGGCGCAATCGGCGGAGCAGCGTAGTATCGCTGTCAGCTGTCAGCTGTCAGCTATCAGCCGTCAGCTTTCATTTCCGAAGACTGTCATCCTGAGCGGAGCCAACCGATTCGCGAAGCGAGTCGGTTGGCGCAGTCGAAGGATCCCTATCAGTCCAACGTCATTACGATTCTTGCCGGGAATTCTTACCACGGCGCAAAACTAGAAACGTGCCCTACACCGTTCCCAAACTGACGGACTACTCGGCAGCAGCGCTGGAGAAAGCTGCAGCCGAGTGCGTAACCGCGTGCACGGCAGAAGCCGCTGAAGTTCGCAGCGACGCCGACCTGAAGGCCTTTCGCGACCGCTGGATGGCGCGCAAAAACGGCATCCTCACCCAGATCAACGACCTGTGGCTAAAGGGCGCGCCGAAAGAAGCCAAGCGCGAGGCTGGGATTCGCGTCAACGAACTGAAGGCCGCGGTCGAGGATGTGGTCGACAAGGCCGAGCGAATCAGGCTTGAGCTTTCGACAGCTCCGCTCGCCGAGTCGGTCGACATCTCCCTCCCCGGCATCCGCCGTCCCATCGGCGCCGAGCATCCCGTCATGAAAACGTGGCGCGAGATCGTCGGCGTGTTCCAGAAACTCGGTTACTCGGTTGCTGAAGGTCCGGTTGTCGAAACCGACTACTACAACTTCGAAGCCTTGAATTTTCCGCCGAACCATCCCGCGCGCGATACCCAGGACACGCTGTTCATCGCCGGCCAGCAATCGAAACCGCAGCGCGAGCGTCTGCTGCTGCGCACGCACACGTCTCCCGTGCAGATTCGCACCATGGAGAAAATGCGGCCGCCCATCCGCATCGTGATCCCCGGCACGGTCCATCGCAACGATCCTCCCGACGCCAGCCATTCGCCGATGTTTCATCAGATCGAGGGCCTCGCCGTCGACACCAACATCACCTTCGGCGATCTGAAGGGCACACTCGACCACGCCATGAAAGCGCTGTTCGGCTCGTCGGTGAAAACGCATTTCCGTCCGTCGTTTTTCCCCTTCACCGAGCCCAGCGCGGAGTTATACGTCACCTGCTTCATCTGCGGCGGCAGCGGCAAGCGCGGCCCGGACAATGCGCCGTGCCGTCCCTGCAAGCAGTCCGGATGGATCGAAGTTCTGGGCTGCGGCATGGTCGATCCCAACGTCTTCGAGTTCGTGAAAGACAACGGCTACGACCCAAAAAAAGTTTCCGGCTTCGCCTTCGGCATGGGCGTAGACCGCCTCGCCCTCCTGAAATATGGAGTAGATGATCTGCAGTATTTCTTTCAGGGCGATGTAAGGTTCTTGCAGCAGTTCGGATGAAGGGTCGCTCTTGGCCTGTAGCTCTTGGCTTTTAGCTAAGAGCCAAAAGCTAAGAGTCCAAAGCGGTTTTCATGAAACTTTCTCCCCAATGGATTCGCGACTTCGTCGATCTCACCGTCGATGACCGGCAGCTTGCCGAAGACCTGACCAACGTTGGCATCTCGGTCGAGGGCATCAGCGGCAGCGGCGCCGACACCGTGTTCGAAATGGAGATCGGAACCAACCGTCCTGACGCGATGAATCATTACGGCGTGGCTCGGGAAGCGGCGGCAATTTACGATTTGCCACTCAAGCCGGCTTCCGGCTCCCGGCTCCCGGCTTCCGTCAAATCTGAACACGGTGATTTCCCCATCACCGTCGAGGAACCCGCCCTCTGCCCCCGCTTCTCTGCGCGCGTCATCCGCGGCACGACGATCAAACCTTCTCCTGAAAAAATCGCGCACCGCCTGCAACTGCTCGACCAGCGGCCCATCTCAAACGCCGTCGACGCCACCAATTATGTTCTATGGGAAATCGGGAAGCCGACCCACGTATTCGACATGGACCTGCTCGAAGGCGGGAAGATCATCGTCCGCAAGGCGCGCACCGGCGAGACGCTGAAGACCCTCGATGGCGTCGAACGCAAGCTGACTCCCGAAGATCTCGTCGTCTGCGACGCGAAAAAACCGGTCGGCCTCGCCGGCGTCATGGGCGGATACGACACGATGATCACCGAGAAAACACGCAACATCGTGATCGAATCCGCGTGGTGGGATCCCGGGATCGTACGCAAAATGTCGCGCCGGCACGGCATCCACACCGACGCCTCGCATCGCTTCGAGCGTGGCGCCGATTTCGAATCCACCGTTCTCTCCTGCGATCTGGTCGCGCAGATGATTCTTGACTCGGGCGGCGGCGAGTTGGTCGGCGACGTCGTCGACGTCGTGTCGAAAAAGATGGACCAGGCCCCCGTCGTGCTGCGCGTCGCTGAGGTGAAACGCATTCTCGGCGGAAGCCTCGATGCGGGTCAGATTTTCCAGCTGCTCAAGCGCTTGGGTTTCATGCTGGTTCCCGAGGGCGAGGGCGACATCCAGAATGCCCAATTCCGCGTCCACATTCCGAGCTGGCGCCTCGATGTCGAGCGTGAGATCGACGTGATTGAAGAAATCGCCCGCCTGCATGGCTATGACAAGTTTGCCAACACGCTGCCCGCCTACAGCGGCGCGGTGGTCGAACTGCCCCACGCGGCGATGGATGCGACCTTCCGCAAGCGGGCTCTGGCGCTGGGTTACAACGAAGCTTTGTCGCTGACATTTATTTCCCACGCGGATGCAGAGAAGTTTTCCTCGGCTGCGGCTGGCTTTTCCGCGAGCGCCAAGGTGCTGGAACTCGAGAATCCGCTGAGCGAAGAAGCGTCAGTGATGCGCACCTCATTGGCTCCGGGCATGCTCGACATGCTGGCCTGGAACCTAAATCGCGACGTAGCGGATGCGCGGCTGTTTGAAATCGGCAGCGTGTACGAATTGTCGAGCGGGTCGCAAGGCGACACTCGAGTCGAACCCCGCCGCGCATGCCTGGGCGCGACAGCGTCGGCCGTGCGCAACTCTTTGCCCACAGGCGACGCGCTCGACGTCAGCCAAGGCGAACACGCGGCATCCGCCGAGACGTTTCGCGGATTCAAGGGCGACGTGGAAAATCTGTTGGCCACATTTGCCGGAGAAGTCAGTTACGATCGGGAAACGTCAGAATATCTTCATCCCGGTCGCTCGGCACGCGCACGCGTCAATGGCGCGGTGGTGGCGCAGTTTGGACAAATTCATCCCGAAGTGGCGGCGGCCCGCAAGCTCCGGCAGGATGTGTTTCTGGCCGAGTTTGATCTCGAGCAGCTGCACAAGAATGGCTTGCGTAGGGTGAAGTTCGTCGCGCTGGGAAAGTATCCCGCGGTCGAGCGGGATTTTTCTTTCGTGTTCTCTGACCAGATTTCGTTTGACCAGATGCGAAGAGCAGTCGCGGACTTGAACCTGGCCGACTTGCGCGAGTTCCATCCCGTAGAAATATTCCGCGGTGGAACGATTGCCGCAGGAAAGTATTCGATACTGCTGCGCGTGAAATTCCAGTCGGCCGACCGGACGTTGCGCGAAGACGAAGTGGCGCAGTGGTCCGGGAAGATTGTCGCGGCCCTCGCTAACTTAGGTGGAGTGCAGCGAGTATAGGAATCTTGAGATCACAAAATGTGATCTCAAGATAAGAAGCTGGCTCACTCCCCATTTCTTCTCTGAGTTTCTTTTCATCTTCTCGAATTCCATCCCACTCTTCTCCAGCGATTGTGCATTTCCTCCCGTCCTTTCAGGTTTCCACCCCGTTTGCCGATAGACAGAGACGTGAGCAACCAGTCTGGACTCGGTGTGGCCAAAGCTCCGGTGCGGGAGGTGAAGCCGTTGCGCTATGTGGCGCGGCAGCCCATCGTCGACCGCGAGGAAAACGTATTCGGCTACGAACTGCTTTTTCGCGATGGCCTCGAAAACGCATTCAGTGGCGATACCGATGAAGCCTCGCGCGCCACGCTGGACCGCTCTCTGCTGATGGGCCTGGACATCTTGTGTGATGGGCGGCGGGCCTTTGTGAATTGCACGCGCGATACGCTGATCAAAGGTCTGGTCATGCTGCTGCCGTCTACTGTGACGGTAGTGGAAATCCTGGAAACAGTTCCCGCGGATGCCGACGTCCTCGCGGCCTGCCAGAGCCTGAAGGAAGCGGGCTACATGATCGCGCTCGACGACTATGTCGCCGACGATCCGCGCGAAGGCCTGGCAGAAATGGCCGACATCATCAAAGTGGAAATGCAGCTCACTACCGAGGAACAGCGCAACGTCATCATGAAGCGCTTCGGGCGGCGCTGCCGGATGCTGGCGGAAAAAATCGAAACTCAAGCTGAATTCGCACGCGCCCGCGACCTCGGCTTTGCCTACTTCCAGGGATATTTCTTCCGCCGCCCGGAGATGATGAACACCCGCGATATGCCGGCCAACCGGCTCAACTATCTCAAGATGCTGCAGGAAGTGTCGCGAGCGGATCTGAACGTGGAAGCCCTCGAAAAACTGATCAAGGCGGAAGCGTCGGTATGCTACCGCTTGCTGCGCTATTTGAATTCCGCCATCTTCTCCTTTCAGAGCGAGGTTCATTCCGTGCGGCACGCGCTTTCCATGTTGGGCGAGCGGGAAACGCGGCGCTGGGTGCGGCTGGTGGCGGCCGTGGGCGCGGGCCAGGAGAAGAGCAGCGATCTGGTGCTGTCGGCGCTGGTGCGCGGACGCTTCGGCGAATTGCTCTCGCCGCGTGTGCCCCATGGCGAGTCTGACCTGTTTCTGCTCGGTCTGCTGTCGCTGATCGACGCCATGCTGGAAATGCCGATGGAAGAAGTGCTCGAAGAAAATCCCGCTCGATCATGCCACCAAGGCAGTGCTGTTGGGGCAGCCCAGCGAACTGCGTCCCGTGTTCCAATTGATGCTGGCGCACGAGAGCGGGGAGTGGCAAGCGGCAGCCGAGTTGAGCCAGCGCCTCCATCTCGATTCCGAGGATGTCGCTGCCTACTACTGGCAGGCGCAACAGTGGGCGAGAGAAGTGTCGAACCTGAAATAACGGATCGCCCAAGCAAGGCCGCCCGCCACACGTCCAGCCATGAACTCCTGTGCAAAAGCTGGGCCGGTTGGGCCTTGCGCGGTTACGTCTAGACGAGTACCATAAAGTTGTTCTCATTTAGGCCTCGTTCCCGCGCAGGCCTTCCGCGCCAGCCGATCCGAGGCGGCGCCTTACGGATCCGATAAACGGATAATCGATACGAGTCAAAAGTTGGGCTTTATTCTCGAATAGCAGGTCGTTTTCAAGAGTTGGGGTTCGTTCCATCGTGTGTCCAGTCGCTACCCGCAACCGCGTAGGCCCGAGTGTGATCAGCAGGCGCAGCTTTGCCCTGCGGAGCAGCGCTACGCGAGCCAGGGCGGGCCTTTGAGATTCTGTAAAACTCTGCAATGCATGTGGGAAAGTTTGAGAGGACTATGAACGCAGGACCAGGAAGACCCTCCGGTAGCGGAGGAGGACGACGCAGACGGCGCGGACGCCGCCAGAACAATCAGCGCGGCCAGCGCCCCGGGCCCGGCCTCAGCCGGGAAAACAAAGACGGCATCTACACCGCCCCCATGGACCACAGCTACCGTGCGGCCCTGGCCGGCGGCAACAATAACAACGGACACAAAGGCGGACGCCAGCGGCCGGGGTTTGCCGCGCAGTATCCGCAACCTGAACCGGAACCGTTGCCCGTGACCGCCGCCAGCGAAGACGCCAACTCGCGCATCTTTGCTTTCATCGAAGATCTGTTCTTCATGGCGAAGATCCAGGAGACGGCGCGCAAACTCAACGTCAAAGTTGAGTTCGTGAAAACCGACAAGGATCTTATGGAGCGCATGCAGCAGAACGGCGAAGAAAAGCCGTCGCTGATTATTTTCGATCTGAACCTGGCCAGCGTGAAGCCGCTTACCCTGATTCCGAAGCTCAAGAGCAAGCTGAAGAAGGGCACGTCGATAATAGGATTCCTCTCGCACGTGCAGGGAGACTTGAAGCAGAAGGCCCACGAAGTAGGTTGCGACATGGTGCTGCCGCGCTCAGCCTTTTCGCAGAATCTGCCGCAGTTGTTACGCCGCCATGGCGCACCCGAAGAAGCGGAGCCGACCGTCCAGTAGCCGGTTGTTTTTTCCTAGCGGAACCGGTATCTGTATAATCCCGGCAAGAGAATAGCGTGGTCGCATCCAGGCCGATTCTAGAGGCATGTATTTAGGGACGAGTATTAGGGGCGAGTATTAATGACAAATGGGAACCCGGAACCTGAACGCCAGATTCAGGAAAAGAAAGCCAAGAAACCCTATATCAAGCCCGCCTTCCGCGTTGAAGTAGTGTTTGTGACCACAGCCTTGAGTTGCGGCAAAGTCGATCGCACTCAGACCCTCTGCGGACTGAACCCCAAAGCTTCCTAGCCGTTATCGAAAAAATCCGCTTCGACGCTCTTGGGAAGGGTACGAGTTCACTCGTGCCATAAGCCGACTGAAAATCGGCCGCGCTTCAGCGCCTGAGGTTATCAATTCAGCCCAGACTGTGTGGCTTTCACCAGATTCGCCCCGGTCTTGGTCGCGTAGTAAATGCTCGACGCTCCAGTCGCCGTGCTGTTGTTATCTACAACAATGCCCGTAGTGCCGCCGGGGGCGGCGAGTGCAGTGCTGCTCGCGCCGACAGTGGGAAAGCCGTTAGTGATGTCCAGGCTCATGACGCACCCGGCCGTCCCGCCGCTGTCCGTCGCCACGCAATCGTTGGTCACGCCTACGAAAAGATAATCCGTCGCGTTAGAGGCGTTGTAAAAGTCCGTGATAGGTGACGAGTCCGCCGCGCCCGTCGTCAAAGCCGCCGTCGTAGCGTCGGCGCTGCTGTTCAGCACGCCGCTGCCGTTGAACCCGACGCTGTACAAGGTCGGCGTGGTTCCGCTGCTGCCCGTTCCCGCAACGTAAAGAACAGGCGTGCCAGATCCCGTGTACCACGCATTGTTAAAGTCCGGCTCGTACGGCCCAGTGTAGACGTTGGTCGCCGCGCCCACCGGAACCGCCACGAAACTCGCCAGGCTGGTGGGAGCCTGCACCACGAGCGCATTGGTCCCGTTGGAATTGAACGTCGCGTAGATCATCTGATTGCTGCCGTCGAGGATGACCGGATTCTCTGACGTTGTCCCGGCAGCCACGGAAAGGCTGGTCACAGCCGAAGCTGACGTTCCATCGTCGACCACATAGTCGATATTGCCCAGGCTATCGGTGAAGAAAATCTGGTTGGTTGCTTGATCAAACACTGGCGTCGACGGAACCGCGGCGATCGCAGCGCTCCAAACGATCGTGGGCACACCGTGAAACACGTTGCTAATCTTGTACAGGTAGCCCGAGCCACCCCCGGCTGTGCTGTAAGTAGTGACATAGGCGACGTCGTTCAGGTCGGCCGAGGTGTAAACCAGAAAGGGTGCGTTCGTGGAGCTTTGGTTGGTGGTCCCGCCATCGGGCGAAAGCAGCAAGCGTTCATCCACGGCGTTGCTCCCCCCCGTGCCGGGCACAACTGCCGCAGTCGCACTCGTCCCCTCGTTACTCGTGGTGCCCAGGGTCAGGACGTGAAAATAGGAACTGCCGCTCGGCAGATTCTCGATATACACAATCTTGGTCCCATTCTGTGCGAGGGAGACGGAAGCTGGAACCTGTCCGCTGCCTGAAGCGTAAGCAAACATCACCGTCGGCCCGGTTGGGCACAGCGCGCCCGCCACTCCGCTGTAGAGGTTGTTGACCCCCAAAATGTTGGCCTGACCGCCCGACGCGGGCGTCGCAGGAATTCCGATCACCACGTAATCGTTCGCGCAACTTGGCGCCGAGTTCACATCAAACACAAATTTTGCGGGAGACGTCTGGCCCCCGCCCGGAGCGCTATTCAGAATGAAGGACGGTCCGGCATTGTTGTAGCCGGTATTGTCGTAAAACTCATAGTTATCGGCCCCCTCGCTAAAAATGTTGATCTCGAAAGTGCCCGTGACGAACAGCAGTCCTTGGAGATCAATTCCGGGGTCGATCGCCGGATAGACAAGATCGTCGAAGGTGAAGTACCCGCTCGGACTGTTGGTTACGCCTGGCCCGCCGGGATAAAGTGGGTAGGTGCCGATGTCGTGGCCGGCAGTGACGGTCAGGCTGCCAAGGGTGGCTAGGAACGTACCACCGCCATTGTCTGTGGTGGTGAGGCTTCCGTATCCCGCGTCGATCCCGTTGGTAAATTCGAAGTTGAAGAATGGCTCGAAAGCGGAGGTTGTGGGGCTCACGGACAACGGCACGCTCCAGTCTCTGCGCCCCCGACCGCGATGCCTGCGCGGATTTACCGGCCACCACACTTCAGGGTGCCGCAGATACCAACTCTGCAGCCAGCGCGGATCGCTCTGATTCCGCTCCATCACCGATTCATCTCTCGATTCCGGGTACAGCACATGCCGCTGCGTCCAATCGGAAACGATTCCATGTGGCGCATAGATAGAAGCCTGCGGACGCACTTGCGCGAAGACCTGCGTGGCGGTCTGCGCTGGGACCTGTAATGACAAGTGCTTGGAACCTTGCGTCGCCGTCTGGCCCAACAGCACCTGCGCCATCAGCACGAACCCAATCCCTGCAACCCTGATTCTCATAATCGATTCCCCGGCCCAGCCAAAGACACCTCGACGCAGTCCACGAGCATCATTCTTTGAAAGTTATTTCATCCGCCCGCGGCGCTACCATCTTGCACCCGCGAAGTAACCAGCAACAAGGTTACTCGAGTTACTTTCGCGAATCTTATCCAGCCCGGCTGATCTAGCTCGTGCGATCTAGCCTGGCGGCCAGCTCAGCGGCCGACCACCCAGTAGGTGCACGTGCAAGTGGAACACGGACTGTCCCGCGCCCGGACCAACATTCAAAACCGTTCGGTATCCCTGCTCGATGTTGCGTTGGTGTGCAATCTGCGCGGCGGCCAGGTGGCAGCGCCCGATGATTTCGGCGTCGCCGGCCTCCGCCTCTTTCAATCCGGCAAAATGTTTCTTCGGAATGATCAGCACATGCGTGGGCGCTTTCGGGTTGATGTCCTCAAAGGCGAACACGTGCTCGTCTTCGTGAACCTTCTTCGCGGGAATCTCGCCACGAATAATGCGGCAGAACAGGCAGTTAGGATCGCTCATGGTTTGCTCAGTCCAGTTTGCTCAGTTTAGCGTGCCCAGTTTCTATCGGATGGCCGGTAAGGTCAAGGCCTGCGCATCGGCCGTCGTGACTCATTTCAAACTGACGCACTATCGCATCGGCTCGTAGGTTAGTGGCCCATAGTTGATGTCGTTCCGAACGGGCGGAACGCCCGATGAGGAACCTGCTGTTTCGCCGGGCGAGCGAACAAACATCAATCTAATCGAACCAGAAAAACGGCGCCTTCCGGAGTTTCCGTTTCCGCCGCCAGTTTCTGGGCGCGCTCGTGGTCGTCGTCCAGCACGCGCACCCGCACCCACCAGTCTCCCGCGGGACTGCCAAAGCACAGAACCTGCGCCGTGTGGTAGCGTCGAGTTAGGTGGTCGGCGACTTTCCTGGCCTCGGGCTCTTGCGGGAATCCGCCAATCTGCACCGCCCACTTTCCCGGCGCATCCGGCGACGCCGACTGCATCAACTCCACTTTCACCTGTGCCACTCCGGGCTGCCACACGTCAAGCTTGCGCGCCGCTGCCAGAGAAAGATCCAGCACGCGTCCGGGAATAAACGGCCCGCGGTCGGTGATGCGAACCAGCGCGCTGTGGCCGGTCTTCACATTGGTTACGCGCACAATCGAGCCCAGCGGATAAGTTCGGTGCGCGGCCGTCATCGCGTGCATGTTGTAGACTTCACCGTTTGATCCCCGCCGGTTGTGGTAAGGCGGCCCGTACCAGCTGGCCAAGCCGGTCTCAGTGGAAATCGGCTTGGTATCGGCCGGCAGCGTGGGCTCGGCGAAATCGGCGTCGGCTCCCGCTTCTTCTTTCGACCTTGGGGCCGTGGTTTCTCTTGCCGGAGGGTTTGCCGCCGGCCTCGACGCTGCTGTTGCGGTCGTTGTCTCCGGCGGCGGAGGCGGCGGCACATTCACGTGCGCCTGCTTCGGCTGCCCGCAGGAGCTCAAGAAAAGAATCGTGATCAGAACAATCAGGATCATAGCCGCAGTGACGAAGGGAACGCGGCGGCGCAGTGTACCCGAAAAACGAGTACCGAAAACTGGTCGGCCGGAAGCCGGCGTTCCGGAAGCCTGCATTCCCGGATCTACTTTTGCGGGTGGTGCTGCTCCATATAATCGGCGAATTCCGCAAGCTTCTGCGATGCCGTTCGCATGGCCTTGGTCGAGTGCGTGCGCACCGCCGGCACCACCTCGTCGTTGATGTACTTGATGAGTTCGGGAATCTCTTTTTCCAGGCGCTCGGCGGCTTCGTTGATGGTTTGACTCACACGTGCCGACGCGTCTTCCACCTTGCGGTTGAAGTCGTTCATGGTACTCCTCGCGATAATGCGGCGTGAATCGATTCACGCGCTGTTGCGGATTGCCAGGCAGGGCTATTATTTCGCGCCCCGGGAGCTTGGTCAATGGCGGAGGATATGCGGCGGCAGACCCGACTGAACAAAATTCGTCTTGTCATTATTCGTTTTGTCATTCCGAACCGGGCTGAAAGCGCGGTGAGGAACCTGCTGTTCGTCGCCCATTTCTCGCTCGATGTATAAGGCGGTGCGACCGGCGGAATCGAGTTCTGCCGTGCGGTAAAATGCGGGCTCCGCCGAGGAACCTAAGAAAGCGAATTTCAAGAGGTCAATGATTCCCAAAAAGCACAAGCCGCCCGCCGTGTCGACCGAACCGATGTTCCGCCAACGTCTGCTGGCGTGGTATGACGCTCATGCCCGCGACCTGCCGTGGCGCCAGCGGCCGCAGGCAACGAAGCCTCACGATCCCTATCGGGTGTGGCTGTCAGAAATCATGCTGCAGCAGACGCGCGTAGCCGCCGTGATCGCGCATTATCACGAATTTCTGCGCCGCTTTCCCACCGTCGAAAAGCTCGCAGCGGCCCGCGAAGCCTCGGTGCTCGCGGCCTGGAGCGGCCTCGGCTATTACCGCCGCGCCCGCATGCTGCACGCCGCGGCAAAGCTTGTGGTGCGCGAGCGCGATGGCAAGTTCCCGGAAACTGCTGAGGGTCTTCGCGAGTTGCCCGGAATCGGCCGGTACACCGCAGCCGCCATCGCCAGCATCGCCTTCGCCGAACCCGTCGCGGTCGTCGACGGAAATGTCGAGCGCGTGCTGCAGCGCGTAACCGGTCGGCGCCTGGCGGGCGAAGAAGTCTGGTCGGCGGCCGAGAACTTGCTAAATCGCGAGCGCCCCGGAGATTTCAACCAGGCCATGATGGAACTCGGCGCCACCGTCTGCACGCCACGAGCGCCAGCTTGTCTGACTTGTCCTGTCGTCGAGTCATGTGCAACGCGCGGCGAAATGTCGGGCGGTCCGAAGTCGGCGCGACAGAAGAAGCGGGAGATTCACTACGCGCTCGACATCAGAACGAACGGCAAGGGTGGCGGCACGGTGTTTCTGGTGCAGCGTCCACGTGATGCGCGTTTGATGGCCGGAATGTGGGAACTGCCGGAGATGGATGAGCCCTCGCGGGCTAAAGCCCCTTCCAACGGGGCAAGCGAAATGGCAGCGCTGAAAGCGCCGCGCCACGCAAAAGCAAATCTCCGAGACAGTGCGAAACCCTGCCTCACGCTCAAACACTCAATCACCGTGACCGATTACACCGTGCGAGTCTGGCGTCAGCCGGCACCGGACGATGCAGCGGGGAAATGGATTCCGGTCAAGAAACTCGCAGGGGTCGCCCTCACCGGTCTGGCACAAAAGATCCTGCGCAAAGCAGAAATAATTGCCGCTCCGCCCACGCGGGTCTAGACTTTGCGCATGAAGCGAATTCTTTTGGCTGCAGTCTGCCTGGTGCTCGGCGCGTTGTCCACGCTAGCCCAGGACGCGCCCGCGCCGGTGACCGCTCCTGCTGAGACACCGCAAGCCGAGGTCGTGCTGACCAAGCTATCGCCGCCCGTCTATCCCCCGCTGGCGAGGCAAGCGGACATCTTTGGGGAAGTCAGAGTGGACGTTGCGATCCGGCCGGACGGCAGCGTTGCGTCGGCACAGCTCTTTAGCGGGCATCCGATGCTAGTTCCGGCGGTGCTGGAGAGTGCCAGACAGTCGCAGTTTGAATGCCGCGGCTGTCGCGATGGTGTAACAACTTTGTCTTTGACCTACGCATTTGAGATGAAGGACGACGACGATTGCTGCAGCGCTATGTCGCAAACGCCCGAAGTAACACAATCATTGAACCGCATCGTGATCTTGGCGCCGCATCTGTGTCTGTGCGATCCGGCATCCACTCTCGGGAAGCGGGTCCGCGCCGTGAAGTGCCTATATCTATGGAAGTGCGGTGTTCGCCATCTAACCCTCCAGTAGTGCGACGGACGTCGAGACGCTTTTTTCCGTGATTCGCCACGCGACTTCTGTCATCTAAAATGGAGCGAGCCAAGGGGACTGCGGCACGCTTGAGAATCAACAGGAGAGATCACAGATGGCGGCACTAACCACAGGCACCAAGGCCCCAGATTTTGACCTGAGAACCCTAGACGGCAAGACCTTCTCGCTGCACGCCGAACTGCAGCGCGGCCCGGTCGTCCTCGCTTTCTTCAAAGTCTCCTGCCCCACGTGCCAGTACGCTCTCCCGTTCTACGAGCGCCTGTACAAGGCCTACTCGCACAAAGGCGTTACCCTAGTCGGGATTTCACAGAACGCCGCCAAAGAAACCGCGGCCTTCAACAAAGAATTCGGCGTGACGTTCCCCGTGCTGCTCGATGACCCGCGTTCCTATCCCTTCTCCAACGCCTACGGCCTGACCAACGTCCCTACCATCTTCTGGATCGCGCAAGATGGAGAGATTGAGGTCTCCAGCGTGGGCTGGCTCAAGGCTGACTTCGAAGCAATCAACCGCCGCATGGCCGAGATAGAAAAGATCGCGCCCGCCGTGGTCTTCAAGCCCGGAGAAGACGTCCGCGACTTCCGCGCCGGTTGAGGATCGAAAAACTAGCCGCCGGTCCGGCGGCTGACTCCAAACAACTGAACCGCAAGAGAACATAGGCCAGCGACGCGCATTCGGACACGTCCGCCCGTGCCCATGTTCCGGGGGTGGGTGAACTCTCGTGCGCCTCCAGAGCCCACTTCGCGTGCAGCCGCGGCGCGCCTGTCCATTACAATTCTTGCAGACTTTCACAAAGATATTTCTTCCTGCGAGCGCCGCTTGGTCGGGGGAAAAGCCTATTTATGCAGCGAATGCTGAAAATCACTTCGGCGGCCCTGATGGTGTGCGCCAGTCTGCTCGCTTGGGCCGACGGCGGGGCCGGCGCCTCGGGCGGCGCTGGGTCCAAGGGCGCCGGCTCAAAGGTTGCATCCTCGGCGAAGCTGCCGGGCACCGCCATCGTCGCGCTTGAGACCATCACCCCCGAGCACATTCGCTGGCACGTGCGCTACCTGTCGCACGATCTGCTTGAGGGCCGCGGAACGGGCCAACGCGGCGGCGACATTGCCGCCGAATATATCGCCACCCAGTTTGCCGAATACGGTCTCAAGCCCGCCGGCGATCACGGCACCTACATGCAAAAGGTTCCGCTGGTCGGCATCACCACTCTGCCGGAAACTCAGTTCTCGCTCGTCCCCAGGCAGGGCGAGACCATGAACCTGAAGCCGCTTGACGAATACGTCGCCTTCGACCAGACCCAGCAGCCGCAATCGGATGTCGATGCCGAAATTGTTTTTGTCGGCTACGGAATCGAAGCGCCGGAATACAACTGGGACGACTACAAAGGCCTCGACGTGCGCGGCAAAGTCCTGCTGATGCTGGTGAACGAGCCGCCGTCTGATGATCCCAAGTTTTTCAAGGGCAAGGCGCTCACCTACTACGGCCGCTGGACCTACAAATACGAAGTAGCGGCGCGCAAAGGCGCAGTAGGAGTAATTCTCATCCACCAGGCGCAGATGGCCAGTTATCCCTGGGAAGTGGTGCGCAATTCGAACTCCGGCGAAAAATCTTATCTAAAACTCGAAGGCCCAGCGCTGAAAGTCGCGTCCTGGATTCATCTGGACATCGCCACGCGTCTTGCCACGGCCTCCGGGATGACCCTCGAAAAAATGGTGAAAGACGCGCAGACCCGCGACTTTCATCCCGTGAGCCTCGGAGCCCGGCTCAAGGCGCACATGGTCAGCAAGGTTCGGAATTTCGAATCGAACAACGTGCTGGCGATTCTGCCCGGCGCGGATCGCAACCTGTCCAGCGAGGCCGTCCTCTACACCGCTCACTACGATCACTTCGGGATTCGCCCCGAGATGCCCGGCGACAACATTTTCAACGGCGCCAACGACAACGCCACCGGATGCGGCATTCTGCTCGAACTCGCGCGGGCCTTCGGCGCGGCCTCCCAGCACCCGCGGCGCTCCATCCTGTTCGCCGCAGTCACGGCCGAGGAGCAAGGTCTTTTAGGCTCCGAATATCTCGGCAAGCATCCACCCATCCCCGCCGGGAAGATTACTCTGGATTTGAATTATGACGACGTGAAACCCCTCGGCGCGCCCGAAGAAGTCGAAGTTGCGGGCGCGGAGCGCACAACGTTCTATCCCGCAGTCGAAGCCACAGCCAAAGAATTCCGCCTGGCGATTCGTCCCGATGCCTTGCCCGAGGCCGGCCATTTCTACCGCTCCGATCATTTCAGCCTGGCCCGCGTAGGCATCCCCTCGTTTTCCATCAACGAAGGCATCAAGTACAAGGGCCACACCGCCGCCTGGGGGCTCGAGCAGGAGCACGAGTACGTCGAGAAGCACTATCACCAGCCCAGCGACGAATACCATCCCGAGATGGATTTTGTCGGCGACTCGGCCATGGCCCGCTTTGGATTTGCCTTAGGCTGGGAAGCCGCAAGTCTTCCGCAACTCATCCAATGGCAAAAGGGCGACGAGTTCGAGCCCGCGCGAATGAAAAACCAATAGCCAGGCGGCCGCGGTGACACATTATGTATCACATCGCAATCCGGCCCGATTAGTCCAGCCCCGCCGCGATGCCCACCTCCAAATTCACGTGCCCTCTAAACTCAACGCACACTTCACCTTAACCCAGTAACCGAGGTAACTTTAGCCCCGCCGTTCTGCATGCTAACCTCGACGTGTCCGTTTGAAATCAGTAACTTCCGAATACTCCTGATCCAAGGATGCCGAGGATTCCTATTTTTCGACTGGGTGGCGCGCCGGAGAAACCGGCGCCGCCGAATCTGGCCGCCGCTACGCCCTTCGTTTCACTCGAAGGCATCAGCGTCGGCGTCGATAACCTGCGCCACGATGTCGTCCTCAGTTCGAAGTTTATGGACCTGGCGCGGGCCCAGATTGCGCGCCTGATTGCCCGTCACGGCGAACTGGAAGGCTTGCTCTCCGCCGAGGCTCCGGCCTCAACCCAGGGTCCCTCGTGGATGAGAAGTCAGGCTGGCAAAGCCGCGAAACCCAAAATCGATCCCGGCGAGTGGAAGTCCGCGCTGACCGAGTTGCAGGTCGCCTCGCTCAATCGCGCCAAGAAAGAATTCAAGATCTCCGTCGATCTGCTGGCCCGCCTCGCGGTCACCAAGTTTCTGCGCACCGAAATGAACCAGCAGTTTCTGCAAGTGCTGGAGCGTTGCCGCGTGCTGCTGAAAAGCTACGACAACATGCGCCAGGGCAAGGCCCACGAGTATCGCGAGAAGCTGGCGCAGTTCCAGGTGCGCAAGCGCATCATCCTGCGCAAGACTGGACAGGAAATCTTTGAGACTCTGCGCGAGGTCGAAAAGAGCACCTTGGCGCGCACCCGCCGCTCGCTGTTCGGCGAAGAAACCAGCGGCGGCAGCTATTTCACCTATCCTCTGTTTCTGAACCGCCTTCTGTTCTCTGAAGACGGCCGCGACGACTATCTCTGCGCCGAGCACTACGTGATGATGGGAAACTGGGACCGCGATCCCGACCGCTACGGCCGCATGCGCGAGGTAGTCTCCGGTTTTCTGCGCTCGCAATACGGCGAGGAAGTCAGCGCCGAGACTCTCGACTCCTGGATGAACGTTCCTGAGAATGCGCGCGAACTGGTGGGCACCGGCACGCCCGAAGATTCCGACGAGGGTCAGGCGCGCCAGGATCGTCTCTCCGCCTTCGTGCGGCTGCTCGAAGACGAGCGCGTCATGGAGAACGTGATCGCCTCGTACTACGTTGTGCAGTTGCTCGGCGAATACGCGCCTCGCATTAATCCCCAGCAATTGAAGACCGCGCTCATCGACCGGGCAGAATGCGACCGGGTCGAGCGCATGATTCAGGAACACGGCAAGCTCACTCCCAACAGCCTGTACACAGCCGTAGCCCGGGTCGCCAGCTGCCGCGGCGCCGAGCGCGCGAAAGTCGCGGCGCGTTTCCTTGGCGACTTCTTTCACTATCACCGCGACCTGCGGCGCCTCGATGTTCTCAACGCCGCCCTCGATACCGTCAACCTCGTCGCCAACGAGCGTATTGAGGAACTATCGCGAGTCAACGGAACGCTTTACGAATTCCTGCTTCCCGAAGAGCAAGGCCAGACTGACTCCGACCGAGTCCTGCGCCACGTCGTGCTCAAGGCCGATGTGCGCGACTCCACGCGCCTTACCCGCAACATGATGGAGAAGGGCCTCAACCCGGCGTCGTATTTCAGCCTGAATTTTTACGATCCGGTGAACAAGCTCTTGGAAAAATACGGCGCGCAAAAAGTCTTTCTCGAAGGCGACGCCATCATTCTCGCCATCCTCGAGCGCGAAGGCGAGCCCGGCCTGGCCGTCAGCCGCATGTGCGTGCTGGCCCGCGAGATCATCGAAATCGTTCAGGGTTACAACGAACTCATGCAGCGCTCCGGCATGCCCGGCCTCGAACTCGGCCTCGGCATCACCGCGCAGGAGTCCGCTCCGCTCTACCTGATGGATGGCGAGCATCGCATCATGATCTCCGAAGCCCTCAACGAGAGCGACCGCCTCTCTTCCTGCAATAAACGCGCCCGCAAAATAATGGAGCCGCTGGCCGGCCTGTTTCACGTCTACGCTTTTCAGGCCGCCGAACTGGACGAGAACGGAAATCCCGAAGACGTCATCATCAGCTTCAACCTCGGCGGAATTCGCATGAATGAAATGGCCTTCCGCAAACTGCAGAAGGAAATCACGCTCGAGCCGCTCAAAGTGAAACTCCCCGCTTCCATGGCATCGTCCGACAAAGGCGAGTACAAGCTCTTCTTCGCCACCGTCCCGGTAGATCGCGATATCTTCCGCAAGATTGTCGTCCGCGAAAGCCGCATCCCGCGCATCAATCCCACCGACTTTTCCGTCACCGGATGGACCGACCGCTCCTACTACGAAATCTGCACCGCCCCCGCCATCTACGCCGCCCTGGAAAAGCGCAAGGGCGCCAGCGGCGCGTAGAAGCCATCCCATAACGCATTTCTTAAGAACGAAAGGGTTTGGGAAGGGCACGGCATTAGCCGTGCCGTCAGGCCTCCAACTTCGCAGGGCTTCAGCCCCTGAGGGACCTCGGCGGCTCAACCCTCAGACCGTTTATAATCCTGTGTTTCGGCTTCTCGCCGCATTCTCACAATGAAGGACACACCTTGCTCGATTTCTTAGGCGACTTACGACGAACTCATATGTGCGGGACGCTACGCGCGTCTGACGCCGGCAAGAAAGCCGTGATCATGGGATGGGTCAACAAGCGGCGCGATCACGGCAGCCTGCTCTTCATCGATCTGCGCGACCGCACCGGCATCACCCAGGTCGTCGTCAACGCCGATCGCGACGCCGCTATCCACGAAAAAGCCGAGACGCTACGCAACGAATATGTCGTCGCCGTCATCGGCACGGTCAAACTGCGCGACGCCAGCACCATCAATCCGAATATGCCCACCGGCGAAGTCGAACTCGTCGCCGAAGAACTCCGCATTCTGAACGAGTCCAAGCTGCCGCCGTTTCTGCCTTCCGACACCGCGCTCACCAACGAAGAGACGCGCCTCAAGTATCGCTACATCGACCTGCGCCGCGATGTCATGCAATTCAACATCGAAACCCGGCACAAAGTGGCCAAGGCCATCCGCGACTATCTTTCCGACCAGGGATTCTTCGAAATCGAAACTCCCTTCATGACCCGCTCCACCCCCGAAGGCGCTCGCGATTACCTCGTTCCCAGCCGCGTCCAGCCCGGCACGTTTTATGCCTTGCCCCAGTCGCCGCAGATGTTCAAACAGATTCTGATGATCTCCGGCTTCGACAAATACTTTCAGATTGTGCGCTGCTTCCGCGACGAAGACCTGCGCGCCGACCGCCAGCCCGAGTTCACCCAGATCGATCTGGAGATGACCTATCCCCAGCCCGAACGCGTGTGGGAAGTGGTCGAAGGATTCTTGACCGCCGCTTTCCAGGCCACGGGCAGCACCATCAAAACTCCGTTCCCCCGCATGGATTACGACGAGGCCATCCGCCAGTACGGCATCGACAAGCCAGATCTGCGCCTGCCTCCGTTCGCCGACGTGCGCGACTGCTTCACGCCCCAGAATTTGCAGGACCTGGCCATCAACGCGAACTTGCCGGTCATCGCCATCTGCACGCCCAAGGTCGGCGAACTCTCGCGCAAAGAACGCGACGACATTAAGCCCATGTTCCACGCCAAGGGCGGCGCGAAAGTTTTCGAAGATTTCAAGCGCATCGCCAACAAGTTCCCCGACGCTGCGGCCGCGATCGCCAAAAAGGCTGGGGCAGAAGAAGGCGATCTAGTCGTACTCGTGGCCGGCTCGGCGCAGGCCGGTCCGCAGACCGCCATGCCCGCCCATCGCAAGGTTACGCCCGCCGAGGTAGCAATTTACGCATCGGCAGGATTATTGCGCCTCGCACTGGCGCAGAAATATTCTGAGAAGCACGGCATCTTCAAAAAGTCCGGCGACCCTGCGAAAGATTTCCGTTTTCTCTGGGTCACAAACTTCCCCATGTTCGAGTGGGACGAGAGCGAAAAGCAGTGGATGGCCGCGCATCATCCCTTCACCTCGCCGCACGAGCAGGACATGAGTTTGCTCGAAGCCGGCGTCGAGTCGGTCAACGACCCGCAATCTCCGCTGAGCGCCGTGCGCGCCCTCGCCTACGACGTCGTGCTCAATGGCACCGAACTCGGCTCGGGTTCGATTCGTATTCACCGCCAGGATATTCAAAGCAAAATCTTCCGCGCCCTGGGCATGAACGAAGAAGAAGCCAAATCGCGATTCGGATTCTTTCTGGAAGCTCTGGAATACGGCACGCCCCCGCACGGCGGCATCGCGCTCGGTCTCGACCGCATCGTCATGATCATCGCCGGCGCCGAGAGTCTGCGCGAAGTGATTCCGTTCCCCAAGACCGCGCGCGCCGTCGACTTGATGGTCGACGCGCCCACCCCAGTCAGCGACAAACAATTGCGCGAGTTAGGGATTGCGGTAAAGAAGTAGCCTCGGTTTCAAGCCGCGAAGCGGCGAAAGAACAAAGCCCACGGCGTAAGCCGTGGGTGCGAAGTGGAAAAGAGCAAGCCCCGAAAGGGGCGAAAGAGCAGTTCTCGCGCACCCGCTTTAACCGCTTCATCTGCTACAAACATGCGAAAACAAATCCAGACACTCTCACTCATCGCGCTTGCCTGTGTGGTTCTTCCGTCCGTCTCACCTTCAATCGCTGCCGCGCAACAATCCGCGGCTGACACCTCCGCCATTGTCGAGCACGGCAAATTCACCCTCCATAAATTCGAGCAGCCCATCGGCGAAGAAACCTACGAGATCCGTCGCGACGGTGACTCTCTCGCCGTGAAAGTCGATTTCAAGTTCACCGATCGCGGTCAGGCCGTCCCGCTCACCGCAACATTTCGCAGCGCCCTGGACTTCACTCCCCAAGCCTTCGAGATTAAAGGCAACACCTCGCGCGGCACCACGATTGATGAGGCCGTCACCATCGCTCCCGGCAACGTGCACCTGCGCACGCGCGACAAGCAGCGCGACCTCGTCTCGCCCACCGGCCCGTTCTTCACCATCGCCGGATACTCCCCCGCCACCATGCAGATGCTAATGGTGCGCTACTGGGCTACGCACGGTTCGCCCGCGCAACTCGCGACTCTGCCCAGTGGCACAGTAAGAATCGAGCCCCGCGGTCAGGACACCATTCACCTCGCCGCGCAAGACGCAACAAAAGATGCCGCGCAACAAAATGCAAGAGACGAGAAGCTCGACCGCTACACCATCGAAGGCCTGATCTGGGGCCGCGAAACACTCTGGTTCGACGCCCACCGCAACCTCGTCGCCGCGATTTCGACCGACGCCGAGTTCGACCACTTCGAGGCCATTCGCGACGGCTATGAAAGCGCGCTCGGCGATTTCGTAGGCCGCGCCGGCGCCGATAATATGAGCGCGCTCGCCGACATCTCCAAGGGAATCCCGGGCACTCGCGCCGCTACGCTCGCCATCGTCGGCGCCACTTTAATTGATGGCACCGGCGCGGTACCCGTCCCCGACTCAGCCGTCGTCATTCACAACGGCCGCATCATCGCCGCCGGCCCGCGCTCGAAAATTAAAATCCCGAAGCACGCCACCATCGTTGACGCGCACGGCAAAACTATTCTCCCCGGCCTCTGGGACATGCACGCGCACTTCGAGCAAGTCGAGTGGGGTCCAATTTATCTCGCGGCTGGCGTAACCACCGTCCGCGATTGCGGCAATGAATTCGAGTTCATCACTGCCGTACGCGATGCCGTCGCCCACGGCCGCGGCCTCGGTCCCCGCCTGCTACTGGCCGGCATCGTCGATGGCTCCAGCAAATACACCATCGGCGTCGAGCGCGTCGACACTCCCGAGCAGGCGCGCATGTGGGTCGACCGCTATCACGCCGCCGGTTTTCAGCAGATGAAGATTTACAGTTCGGTCAAGCTCGCAGAACTCAAAGCTGTCGCCGACGAAGCCCACCGTCTCGGCATGTCCGTCACCGGCCACGTCCCCGAAGGCCTGGACGCCTTTCAGGCCATCGCCGCCGGACAAGATCAGATCAACCACATCACCTACATCGCCGATATCATGCACGCCCCGTTTCCCGCCGACATGAATCGTCTTGATCGCGCGAAAGCCCGGGCCAACATCGACCTCGAATCCCCGGACGCCAAGAAAGCTCTAGCCTTCTTAAAAGACCATCACACCGTGGTCGATCCCACCCTGGCTGTGTTTGAATTCTTCACCGTATCCACCGCCAAGCCGCCCGCCAGCTTTGAGCCCGGTGTAAACAAAGTCGCACCCGAACTCGCCGAACAACTCACCGACGTCGAGCCGCCTACCGAACATTCCGCGCTCGCCGAACAAATATTCCAGAAAGAAGTGGCCATCGTCGGAGCCCTGCATCGCGCCGGAATTCCAGTCGTCGCCGGCACTGACCAGACCGTTCCCGGCCACAGCCTGCATCGCGAGATCGAGTTGTATGTTCAAGCCGGCCTCACCCCCATGGAAGCCATCCAGGCCGCCACCATCGTGCCCGCGCGTGCCATGGGCCTCGACAGAGAATCCGGAACCGTCGAAACCGGCAAGCGCGGCGACCTGGTTCTGCTCACCGGCAATCCCCTCGACGACATTCACCAGATCCGCAGCGTTGAATACGTCATCACCAACGGCACCATGTACCACACCGCCGAACTTTGGCAGAGCGTCGGATTCAAGCCCTGATGCCTGCGTGGTGCAGCTCGCCGCCGCTATGCTAGTCTGCCTGCTATGGCAGACCGCACTTCCAATTCCAAGAAAGCCAGAAAGACTCTGGCTCGGGCGCCGCAGAAAAGTTCCCGCAAAAAGAATCGCAAATCCCCACTTCTCGCCAAGGGTGCGAGAAATGCGGCACCCGCCATGACCGCCACCGGCAAACATTTTCTCAGCGACAAAGTCGGCCACTTCACCGAGTCCGTCATCCGCGAGATGACCCGCCAAGCCATGCTGCACGGCGCAGTCAATCTGGCGCAAGGCTTCCCCGACTTTCCCGCCCCCGCGGAGATCAAACAAGCCGCGCAACAAGCGGTTGCAGCCGACGTCAATCAATACGCCATCACCTGGGGTGCAAAGAATCTACGCAACGCCATCGCGCGCCAGATGGGCGTCTGGCAGGGCATCACGGTCGATCCAGAAAAAGAAATCACCGTCTGTTGCGGCTCAACCGAAGCCATGATTTCGACTCTGCTTGCAGTGTGCAACGCCGGCGATGAAGTCGTGATCTTCGAGCCGTTCTACGAAAACTACGGACCGGATGCAGTCCTGAGCGGCGCGAAGCCGAAGTTCGTAAAGCTGCGTCCACCCACAACCGACGGCGGCGAATGGACCTTCGACGAAAAAGAATTGCGCCGCGCCTTCGACAAACACACCAAAGCCATCATCCTGAACACGCCGAACAATCCAACCGGCAAGGTTTTCACCCGTCGCGAACTGGAGTTGATTCGCGATCTGTGCGTCGAGTTCGACGTGCTCGCCATCACTGACGAAATTTACGAGCACATAATTTACGAAGGAACGGAACACGTAGCCATGGTTTCGCTCGCTGGAATGCGCGACCGCACCGTCACCATCAACGGCATGTCGAAAACCTACAGCGTGACCGGATGGCGCGTGGGCTGGGCGGTTGCGCCCGAGAAGATTACCAATGCGATCCGCAAAGTGCACGACTTTCTCACCGTCGGCGCACCCGCCCCGCTGCAGGAAGCCGGGGCCGCGGCGTTAAGCCTGCCCGCTGATTACTATCGGAAGCTCGCCGAAGGATACCGCGTGCGCCGCGATCATCTCATGCCCGCCTTGACGGCGGCCGGGTTCAAATGCTTTCGTCCGCGCGGCGCCTACTACGTGATGACTGACATTTCAGCGTTCAAATTCAAAGACGACATTTCCTTCGCCAAACATCTGGTGCAGGAAATCGGCGTGGCCTGCGTGCCCGGCTCGAGTTTCTACCGCGATCCCCGCGACGGCGCCAAGCAAGTCCGCTTCGCCTTCTGCAAAAAGCCCGACACGCTCGACGAAGCCGCCCGTCGCCTGGCCAAACTCGCCCACTAACCCACTCCACGAAGGCCTGTCATTCCGAACCGGCCTGAAAAGACCGGTGAGGAACCTGCAGTTCGCCAAATGTATTCCCGCAATATGGCAGCGCCTACTTCGAAATCACTCCACAAGCAATCCGGTCCCCTGAGTTGCCCGAAGGATCGGTCTTGTAATCGTCGGCCTTGGCGTGAATCACAATCGCCGTCCCGCCGTTGCTGAAGATCGAGCGAGGGCCATCCGCGAGAGTCACATCCTTATCCTCCAACGTGACTTCCGCTCTGCCGTCGGCGCCGACGGTGAAGTTCTTCATATCGCCGGCATGGTGCCCGTCGGGACTATCGAACCCGTGCTTCTTCCCGTCAGGATTGAAGTGCCCACCCGCCGATTTGAAGTCCGGGCCTTCACACTTGGGCACCTGATGGATGTGGATGGCATGTTCTCCCGGCGGCAGATCGTGCAGTACGAGCGCGAGAGCAATCCCCGAGCCCTGATCCCACAGAACGATTTCGCCCACGGCTTTGCCTTGGCCATCTTTGAGTTCGACTTTGGTCTTGGCGGCGCTGTGGGATGGCAGTGCGACCACCATCAGGAACAATCCTAGGGCAAGATAGGCAAGGCGTTTCATTGGGGTTCGAACCTCCGGTAGAGGAAATTATAGCCAATCCCGCTGAGCCCAGGTTGCCGCAACCCGGCCCCGCGACCCCCCGATTTCTCCACAAAGATGTGGAGTATACTGCGAAGAAGTTCCACAATTCCTTCTGGGGAAGAGTGCACTCATGGCGTCGAATGCAGTCGAGCAGGTAGCAGAACAGGTTCGGGCGGACGATTTTCAGCAGCTCGAAGAAAAGATTTATCGCACCATAGACATGTACAAAGCGGCGCGGCAGGCTCAGGCTACGGCTGAACGCGATGCCCAGCGCTTGCGCCAGCAGATGGAAGACCGCGACGGCGAACTGGTCACCCTGCGCCGCGAGATGGTGCAGTTGAAAAAGGAACGCGAAGAGATTCGCGGGCGCGTCGAAAAGATGCTGCAGCAGATCGAGTCGCTCGCGGAAGCCAGCTAGCGCCGGCCAGTTGCTCATCGCGGGCTGCTCAGGGGGATTGCTCAGTAAGACCGCTCAGTAAGACCGCTCAGTACAGACGCGGCACAGCCGCCGCCCGGCATCTTCACGGAGAACACTTCTATGGCTACGGCTACGAAGGATCAAGTCGTCAAAGACGCCCAGAACGCCAGCGTGCGCGTGGAAATTTTTGATCAGGCCTATAACCTCCGCGGCTCCGATGCCGAATACATTCTCAAGCTGGCCGAGTATGTCGACTCCAAGATGCGCGCCGTCGCCGAGGCCACCAATACCATCGACACCGTGCGCCTGGCCGTCCTCGCCGCCCTCAACATCGCCGATGAGTATCACCTGCTCAAGAAAAAGCAGGAAGGCGGGGCAACCGATTATCAGAAGCGCGCGCATGTATTAGCGGATGCGCTGGATGAAGTCTTGGGCGAAAACCGCAAGGCAGGTTAATCTGCGCCGAGCTCCACTCCTGCTGGCCTGTCGATTTTGGGTAGCGAACTGCTCTTAGTGCGAGCGTGGAAGATCGAGCGTGGAAGATCGGCGCTTTAGCTGCCGCGTCAAGCGCCCAGGGAATTGGCGGCTTTAGCCGCTGAGGTCATTCATTCCCACCCTGCGCCCCAAACTATGAGACCGGATTCCCCGGAGGAACGTTCGCGTCCAGCACCTCGCGCACTTTCGCCACCAGCGCCGACAGCGTAAACGGTTTCGGCAGGAACCACAGTCCCGGATCCAGCACCCCATAGTGCACAATTGCATTACTCGTATAGCCGGAAATATAGAGCACCTTCACGCTGGGAGAAATCTGCGCGATCTGTTCCGCCAGCTGGCGCCCATTCATCCGCGGCATCACCACGTCCGTCACCAGCAGCCGGATGTCGCGATGGTTTTCCTTGCAAATCGCCAGACCTTCCTCCGGCCCGCCAGCGGCCAGTACCTTATAGCCGCAGTGCGTCAGCACCGAAGAACTCAGCTGGCGGAGTTGCGGATCATCCTCCACCAGCAGAATCGTCTCCGTTCCGCGTTGCACGCTCTTTGACCGCGTCTCCGCGCCCGTCAACTCGACCGGCTGATCCACCCGCGGCAGATAAATCTTGAACGACGTCCCTCGATCGGGCTCGCTGTAGACCCAGATGTTGCCCCCGCTCTGCTTGATGATTCCATACACCATCGAAAGCCCCAGGCCCGTGCCTTTACCGATTTCCTTCGTCGTGTAGAAGGGTTCAAAAATACGCGCCTGCGTTTCCGCGCTCATGCCGTGTCCCGTGTCGGTCACCGCCAGCATTACGTAGCGTCCTGGTTCCGCCGGCCGGTGGCGCTGCGCATAGGTCTCGTCCAGCGTTATGTTCGCGGTCTCCAGCGTTAGCTTTCCGCCATTGGGCATGGCATCACGAGCATTCAACGCCAGATTCATGATGACCTGCTCAATCTGTCCCGGATCCGCTTTTACCGATCCCAGGTCGTTCGCCGGTACGGTCAGCACCTCAATGTCTTCTCCAATCAAACGGCGCAGCAACGAGTCTAGGTTCATCATTATGTCGTTCAGGTTGATCACTCGCGGAGACAGCACCTGCTTGCGGCTGAAGGCGAGCAACTGTCGCGTAATGCCCGAGGCCCGGTCCGCCGCCGACTTGATTTGCGCCGTCCCTTCGGCCAACCGGCTGCCCTCCGGAACGCCGTCGGCCACAATCTGCGAGTATCCCAGAATCACAGTCAGCAGATTGTTGAAGTCGTGCGCCACCCCGCCCGCCAGCCGTCCCACCGCCTCCATCTTTTGTGACTGGCGCAATCTTTCTTCCAGCGCCACTCGCTCGGTCACATCCTGCACCAGCGATGCCACGCCCAGCACTCGCCCCGACTCATCCACCAGCGGCGTGTTGTACCACTCACAGGAAATCCTGGCGCCGTTCTTGGTGATGTTGTCGTTCGTGCTCCGAGCACCGCCCGTTTGCTCGATCAGTTCCTTCCACACCTGATCCACCAGCTGACGATATTCCTGCGGAACAATAAAACTGGCATGTTTCCCCAGTGCTTCCTGCCGCGAATATCCGAAAATGCGTTCCGCCGAAGGATTCCAGTCGGCCACACGGAACTCCAGATCCCATTCCACCACCGCCAGCGGAGTGTGCTCGAAGTGAATACGCAGCTTCTGCTGCGACTGCCGCATCTCCTCGTCGGCCAGCTTGCGATCAGTGATGTCGCGGCAGATGCCCAGCAGCCCGACAATTCTTCCGCTCGCGTCGCGATACGGGCCTTTGTTGGAAAGGTAGGTTCGCGTTACTCCGGCCGCCGTGCCTCCCTCTTCGAAAGTCTGCATTTCGCCTGATTGCAGGACTTTGCGGTCCAGTTCCATGATCACGCGGCCGGTCTCCGCGTCGTCGAACAGCTCGGTGTCGTCCTTTCCTATGACCTCATTCACCGTCCGGCCAAGGAAGCGAGCGCCCGCCGGATTCATCATCAAATATCGACCCTGCAGGTCCTTTACGAATACTGCGTCCGTCGTGCCGCTAGTAATGCCTTGCAGCAGAGCGAGATTCTCTTGCAACTCGCGCGAACTGATGAGCAACTCGTTTTGCACGAAGAACATCCGCCCGCCCGCCGCCGCAAACGACACCATCACCAGCACCACCGACCACCCAAACTGCTCCTGTGCGATTCGCAACACCAGCGGAAACACGATCGCCGGAATCAGCAACGGAGAGAATTGCGCCAGCAACTGCATGCTCGTCGCCCGCGGCACGACTTCCGGCGAAGGCTGTTCGCTCTCCGTCCAGGTCGCCGCCAGTACGGTCAGTAGACAAAAACTCAGTGTCCACGGCAGATCGAACCACGTTCCCTGCCCGTAACTTCCCGTGGACATGGCATAGCGGGTGGTGTTGGTTGTGACTCCGAAAAAGAAGAAGAAAGCTGCCAGCCGAAAAAAGAACGCTCGTGCCGTCCGCAACGGAGTCAGCAGCCCGCGTACCAGGAAACTTAGCGTCAACAGGCCGAAAAAGAAAACAGCCACATGAAATGTCCGAACAAACATTGCGTTTTGAGGGGCAAGCCATCGGGAGGGAACGAACAGCAGCGACAGTTCGAGCGACAACACCAGCGCACAGACCTGCAAAAAGTCGCAGAGACGCAGCCAGCGGTATCCCCGGCTCGGGTCTCTGGGGCTGAGAAACAACGTCATCATGGCCGGCACAGCCCAGAAAAACACCAGGATGTCGCTCGGCCAGAGCTCTCCGAAGGGAGCGTGGAAATAATCAAAGTACAACGTGTAGGCGAACTGGCTGAGAAATGCCAGCAGAAGAGACAGCGACACCAGCCGCCACACACGCCGGCTGAACGTGCCCGACTGGTGTGCCGTATACCAGCAGACCACGGCCGCCAGCAGCGCCGACGCCGCGTCCGTCGAGTGGCCCCATGCCGAAGCAAATTGTGTACCGTAACGGATGGCCAGTATCGCCAGGTGAAGAACCACCAGGACAGCCGCCGCCGCTAGCGCGGACGCGCGCAATTTTGACTTCACTCAGACTTCTCCGGCGTGTCGCCGACCCGCCAGCGCACACGCTTTGGGCCCGATTGTTTCTTCCCCAGTATGAACGCACAACCAGCCCACGGAATCAAGTACTTCCGTGGTCCGGTGGATGCTCCGGTGGAAGAACGGCACTCTAACGCGAGGTGGAAAAGCGCCGTTAGCGCGAGGTTGAAGAACGCCGTTAACGCGAGGTGGAAGACTGGTGCCTTAACGCAGGGTTGAAGAGCGCCGCCCAGGCGCGAGGGTGGAAGAGCGGTGCTTTAGCGCCCCGTCAGGCGTCCATGAATTGTCGGGCTTTAGCCCCCGTGGGTCGTTTCCGCGTGCTTGGCAAGCCCATTTATGAACCGCCCGTTACTTTGGATGCAAATGATCTGCCAACTATTTACGCCCTTCCACTTGCCAAGCGCCCCGCTTTTGCCTAGCATCCGAATGAAAGCCGGCCTGCCAGGTTGGTGATGGCGGGTAACCGATTTTTGAACCAATGCTGAATGAACGGGGACTCGACTCGAACTAGGATCCGGTGAGCGACGCTCCGCCATGCGGAGATGCCTAAAGGGTCTCGGCGGGTTCCCAACGTCTACCGACGGGTTCATTCTCGGCCCCGTCACACGGCACAGTGGGTCGGCTTGCTTTCTTGCAATCTCGGGCTTGGCAAAAGCTCGACTATTGTTGATCGTTGATTTCTGATTGCTGATTAAAACCCTTCCGCATTGCGTTTTTCAATCAACAATCAACAATTCTCTGCCGAACGCCCCTAGCGCACTCCTGCTAAACTGATCCAGTAGCAAATCGATCTTTCCCGCATCTAACAAAACTGTGTACCCACAACTCTTCCATCTAGGTAAGTTCTTCCTGCCCACCTACGGCTTCCTGGTCTCCTTGGGCGTCCTCATCGGCCTCTGGATCAGCGTCCGCAACGCCGAGCGTCTCGGCATCGACGGCGACAAAGCCTGGAACCTCGGCATCCTGGTCGTGCTCTGCGGCATTGTCGGCGCGAAAGTCCTCTACATCATCAACGACTGGAGCATCTACAAAAACAATCCCGGCGAGATCTTCAGCATCGACACCCTGCAGGCCGGCGGAGTCTTTTCCGGAGGTCTGCTGGCCGCCTTCGCCGCCGCCGCCTGGTATGTCTGGAAAAATCACATGCCCCCGCTCGGCACCACCGACGCCTTCGCCCCCGGCCTCGCCCTCGGTCACTCCATCGGCCGCATCGGCTGCTTCGCCGCCGGATGTTGCTACGGCAAACCCACCCATCACTGGTGGGGCGTCGTCTTCCACAATCCGCTCGCGAACTCGATCACCGGAACCCCGCTCGGCATTCCGCTCGAACCCACGCAGCTGTTCGAGTCGGCCGTGGAACTGGCCAATTTCTTCTTCCTCATGTGGCTGCTCAAACACCGAAAATTCGACGGCCAGGTCATGGGCGCCTTCCTGTTCATCTACGGCATCGCCCGATTCTTCCTCGAATACCTGCGCGACGATCCCGGCCGCGGCTCCGTCTTCGGTGGCCTCATGACCGGCACCCAGCTGATCGCCATCGGCCTGGTCCTGGCCGGAGGATTCATCTGGTGGCTCCGCCCCGCCTCAAAATCAGTCCCCACGCAGCCCGCGACTGCGACCCGGTAGATTCCTCCCGACGTGTGTGTAGGTCCGGTCTCCGACCCGGCAGGCCGAGCAACGTAGGCTGCTAGCTCCCCTGACCTCGCGAAGTACCGTGGAAGAGCGGCCCTTCAGGGCCGCGTCAGCCGTCCCCGAAACCAGCCGGGGCTTCAGCCCCGTGGTCGCTCTTCCACGACAGAGCCCACAATTTTCGCGACCCGCCCTTCCACCTCCCAGTGCCTGTCAAGCCAAATATTTCCCACCCCCCGCTAACCCCTTCTCCCCAAAGCGAATTCTCTCCCCTCCATCGCCCAGAATTCCCCTTCGACCTTGTTAAAATAGATATATCCGTGTTTGCCAGCAGGCCAAACCGTCCCGCCCGCCCTGAGCCAATAGAAGACAACCGACCCCAAACCCAACCGCATAACTCCTTATTTCAGAATATTTTACGAATAAGTCCTCGGCGCTCAATATTTTGCCGCGATAACGCCCTATCGCTTCCGCTTAACTCAAATAGAATCAATAATATAGCAATAGCACACAAAAAAAATCTGCAGGCCTATACCCCACCCCCAACCCGGGTGCCCCATTTCTCGCGTTCTCCGCGAGAAGTGGGGATTTTGACTTTCCCTTCGATCCGTCCCCCTCTGTTTCTCTGACCCAATGACCTCCACCCCTCCCACCGCCTTCGCCGTCGAACCTGAGCACGCAGGCCAGCGCCTCGACCAGTTCCTAGCCACCGGTCTCAACCTCAGCCGCGCCCGCGCCCAGCAGCTCATTTCCCAGGAGAAGGTTCTGGTCAATGACGCTCCCGCGAAAGCTTCACTCAAACTCCGCGGCGGCGAGCGCATCGCCATACTCGGCGCAGCCGAGCGCCCCCCCCTCCGCGCCATCGCCGAAGACATCCCGCTCGACATCCTCTACGAAGATGACGATCTCGCCATCATCAACAAGCCCGCCGGCATGATGGTCCATGCCGGGGCTGGAGCGACGGGTCCCGACGGAGAAGACCGCCGCAATCGCGGCACCCTCGTCAACGCCCTGCTCCATCATTTCGCCACGCTCTCCGCCGTCGGCGGCGACCTGCGCCCCGGCATCGTCCACCGCCTCGACAAAGAAACCAGCGGTCTCATCGTCGTCGCCAAAAGCGACGAAGCTCATCGCAAGCTCGCCGAGCAGTTTGCCAAGCGCGAAGTCAAGAAGACCTACATCGCCCTCGTCCACGGATGGCCCAGGAAAGATCGCGGCACCATCTCGGCGGCCATCAGCCGCGACCGCATCCGCCGCATCCGCATGACCACGCGCGGCACCGGTGGCCGCGACGCCGTCTCCCACTACACCGTCATTCGCCGCATCGACACGGCTTTCGGCAAGTTCGCCCTGGTCGAAGTTAAGATCGACACCGGCCGCACTCATCAGATTCGCGTCCACATGTCCTCGCTCGGCCATCCCATCGCCGGCGATGCTCTCTACGGTGCCCCGAAAGAGATGCGGGCCAGACGTGGCCGCTCCACGGATGAGGGCAAGGCGCTTTCCCTGCCGCGAAACTTTCTCCACGCCGCCCAGCTCGAACTCACGCATCCCCGCACCGCCGAGCGCATCTCACTGCAGAGCCCGCTACCGCCCGAACTGCTGGCATTCCTGGCGAAGATCGAGAGCGAATCTGCTCCGTAGCCGTGGAGCGGCGCAAGAATACAGCCCACGGCGCAAGCCGTGGGTGGACAGCAGAGAGATCAGCAAGCCCTGAAAGGGCGAAAGAGCAGCATTTAGCTGCGAGGCGCGGACGGATATAATGTCCAACCAGATGCAAACGTTAACGACAAGATCGATAGCGATACGAATGAAGACTTGCGGGCTCGTTCTACTGCTCTTGGCCGCGAGCGCAATCGCCCAAACGGCTGCTCCAGTCAATCCTGCTCCGCCCGCGCCTCAACCGGCGCAACCGTCGAGCACTCCTGCGCCGGCTCAAACGCCCGCCGCCGACGACACCGTCACCAAGATCATCACCACCACCAACGAAGTAAACGTCGTGTTCACCGTGACTGACAAACACGGCAAGCGCATCACCGACATGAAGCAGGGCGATTTCCGCGTCCTCGACGACAACAAGCCGCCCGAGTTAATTCGCGCCTTCCACGCCGAGACCAATCTTCCGCTTCAGGTCGGCCTGCTCATCGATGCCAGCAACTCCGTGCGCGACCGCTTCAAGTTCGAACAGGAATCCGCCATCGAGTTTCTCAACCAGACCATCCACCCGCGCTACGATCAAGCCTTCGTGGTCGGCTTCGACGTGACTCCGGAAGTTACCCAGGACTTCACCGATAACACCGAACTACTCGCACATGGCGTGCATGAGCTGCGTCCCGGAGGCGGCACAGCGCTGTTCGACGCCCTCTATTTCGCCTGTCGCGATAAGCTGCTGAAAGCCCCGAAGGGCACGACCGTGCGCCGCGCCATTATTCTGCTCAGCGATGGCGAAGACAATTCGAGCCACGTCACCCGCGAAGAGGCCATCGAAATGGCGCAGCGCGCCGAGGCCGTGGTCTACGTCATCAGCACCAATGTGAGCGGAACCAAAGGGCCGGGCGACAAGGTTCTCGAGCGCATCGCCGACGCCACCGGAGGCCGCGCCTTCTTTCCGTTCCAGATCCGCGAAGTGGCCAACGCCTTCGCTGAAATCCAGGACGAACTCCGCAGCCAGTACGCCATCTCCTACAAGCCCGCCGACCTCAAAGCCGACGGCCACTACCGCACCATCGAGATCGAAGCCAACGACCGCAAGAATTTCCGCGTTCGTGCTCGCCGCGGATGGTACGCGCCCTCGGCGCAGTAAGCCATGCCGGGGTACTCAGGAACTCCACTGCCGAAGAAGCTGGGAATCAAACCCGGCTTCCGCGTAGTTCTGACCGATGCGCCGCCCGAAGTGAATGCTGAGCTGCGCGCCGAACTGGCCGAGTGTGTAGTCGTCCGCGACCCGAGGACTCCTATCGACTTTGCGATCGTGTTTCCGAAATCGGTGGCGTCGCTGGCCAAAGAGTTCAAGCGCATCAGCAAGCGCCTCACACCCGCGGGCATGTTGTGGGCAACCTGGCCCAAGAAGAGTTCCGGCGTCGTCACCGACTTGAATGAAAACATCGTCCGCCAGATTGGGCTGGATGCCGGTCTGGTCGACGTGAAAGTATGTGCGGTGACCGAAGTCTGGTCAGGATTGAAATTTGTGCGGCGCATCAAAGACCGCTGACTGGCGGAGGAAGACAGAACATGGTACGAGTCGGCTTGATCGGTTTTGGTCTGGCAGGGCAGGCGTTCCATGCGCCCGTCATCCGCGGCGTTCCGGGGATGGAGTTGGCCTGCGTCCTCGAGCGCCACACTTCAAACGCAAAACAGAAGTATCCCGAAGTGCGCGTGGCGCGCTCGCTCGATGAAATGCTTTCCGACAAGACGATCAACCTGGTCGTCGTGGCTACGCCCAACGATTCACATTACTCCTACACCAAAGCCTGCCTCGAGGCCGGTCGCGACGTTGTCGTCGACAAGCCCTTCACGCCAACCATGGCGGAGGCCGAAGAACTGGTTCGCCTCGCCGCCGAGCGTGGCCGCCTGGTCACCGTCTATCAGGATCGCCGCTGGGACGGAGAATTTCACACCGTGAAGCAGCTGGTGAAATCGGGTGCGCTAGGCGCGGTTGCCGAGTATGAAGCGCGCTTCGACCGCTTCCGCCTCGACTCGAAGCCGGGCGCGTGGCGCGAAGTCCCCGATCATCCCGCAGCCGGAGTTCTATGGGATCTCGGTCCGCACTTGATCGATCAGGCGCTCGTTTTATTCGGCACGCCCGAAACCATCTGGGCCACAGCTTTCTGCCAGCGCCAGACCTCGCAGATCGACGACGCCTTCGATGTGCACATGGAGTATCCGCATCTGCGAGCAACTTTGCGCGCGCGCATCATCGTCTACGCGCCCGGACCTCATCTGCTCATTCATGGAACGGAGGGTTCGTTCATCAAGTACGGCATGGATCCGCAGGAGGAAATCCTGCGCAGCCCGAACTGCCCCGACGGCCCCGATTGGGGCGCGGATTGGGGCGTCGAATCGGAAGACCGCTGGGGGACTCTGAGCCGCGTGAATGGCGAGACTCGCAAAGTCAAGACCGATCGCGGTGACTACCGCGGCTATTACGCCAACGTGCGCGATGCGATCGAGAAAGGATCTCAGTTGGACGTTACGCCGGATCAGGCGCTACGCACCATGCGTGCACTCTTGCTGGCGCACAAGAGCAGCCGCGAAGGCCGCAGAGTCCGCTGGACCGAATCACCGGAGTGAAATCGGCGAGCGCTTTCAAGGGAAGAGCAAAGTCAGAAGCAACGTCAAAGGCCGCGGGCAGGAGTGCCCGCGCCACACTTTACGCTTTCATCACTTTCTGGAATGCCGTCTGAAAGCGTTCCATTTCTTCCTGCGTGCCGACGGTGATTCTCACGTAGGTCGGCATGATGGGCCAGGTGCGGCCGATCAGCACGTTTTCTTTCGCCATCGCCTCGCGCACTTCCTTGCCCGGACGCTTGGTGTCGAGCATGAAGCAGTTCGACTCGGAAGGAATGTAGGAGTAGCCGTTGCGGTCGAGCCACTGAAACGTCTGCTGCCGGATGGTCGAATTGATGCGCCGCCGCTCCGCCACCAGCCCGGAGTCGTTCAGACTTGCCGTCGCAGCGACGACGGCGGTGACCGGCATGAAGTTCTGCGCGCCACGCGCCAGCACTTTCTCCAGCAAATCAGGACGAGCCACGACGAATCCACACCGCAGACCGGCCATGCCGTACACCTTCGAAAACGTCCGCAGCACGATGACATCTTTGCCGGCCTTGACCAGGTCGAGCGCGGAAGGCATGTCGGTCAAGTGAATGTAGGCCTCGTCCACCAGAACGACAGAGTCTTTCGGTTTGTTGGCAGCGAGATATTCGATGTCGGCGTGGGGCGTGAGCGTGCCGGTGGGGTTGTTCGGATTGCAGACGTAGAAGACTCCGGGGTCCGAATCGGCTGCTAGCATGGCCTTCGCATCATGCGCGTAAGTTTTGGTGAGCGGAACTTTGACCACGCGCGCGCCCGCGGTCGAAGCCATCATCATGCCCGCTTCGAAACACGGATCGGCGGTGACGTAACTCTTCTGCGGCGAAGTGAACGCCAGCACACTCATAAAGAGCGGAGGCGTCGACCCGGCCGTGCAGTAGATCCAAGCGGGGTTGAGGCCTTCCATCGTGGCCAGCGTGCTGACCAGGTCGTCGGTGAGATTGTCGGCGTAGCGTCCGCCCTGGGGAATGATGGCGGCAACGGCGTCGCGAGCCGCCTGGCAGGGGCCCAGCGGATTCTCATTCGAGTCGATCGCCACGGCATCCTTGGCGTGCGGCGGCCGGTGCCGGGCTGCGGCCGCGAGCATGGGCTCGGACATTCCATGAAGAACAGCTGCTGCGGACGCAGCCGCCGACAGGTGCAGAAACGAACGCCGCGAGAAGTGTGGCATGAGAACCCCCGCATGGGAGTGTATCAGCGTTGGTGTGTGGAGCGGGACAAGCCAGTGGCCAGTGGTCAGTGGCTAGTGGCCAGTCAAATCGCTCGTCAGCAACTAGCCACTGCCACTGGCCACTGTTCTTATGCCCTCTCCAACCCTGACTACTGGCCGGTTCCGGTCACGCTTAGCGTCTGTGCGCCGGGGGTTCCGATGTACTCTACCGCGACCGCGCCGGGGCGGGTTCCCACGGCGCTGGGCGTGAACGTCACGGTGAAGGTGCAACTGGCATGCGCCGCCAGAGAGGTTGAGCACGGCGTCGCGCCTCCGGGAACGGCTACGAAATCGCCGTTGCCGAGGATGTTTGGATTCAGCGAGGTCGATTGGTTGTTGGTGATAGTCACGGTCTGCGGAGCGCTGCTGGTGGCGACGGTCTGCGCCGCAAAGGTCAGCGACGTGGGACTGAAGGTGAGTGGAAGAGCGGCTGTGCCCTTCAAGTCGAGAATCTGCTGGCCGACGGTAGCCGTGTCCGTCACCGCGACCGCACCGCTCAGGCTGCCGCTCGAACCGGCGGCAGGGGAGAAGGTGACGCTCAGCGTGCAAGTGCTGCTCGCATTGAGCACGAGCGCTGCTTTGCAGGGCGTCGTGCCGCTGCCGCTGGCACTGAACTCTCCGCTGGCTGCAATCGAGTTGAGAGTGAGCGCACTGGTGCTGGTGTTTTTCACCGTCACCGCTTTGGCCGCACTGGTAGTTCCCACCACGGCTGCGAGACTGACGCTGGATGGGGTGAAGGTAAGTGGAGCAGTGCTGCCACCAGATCCAGTTCCCGTCAGTGCGACCAGTTGTGGGCTGAATGTTGTGCCGTCAGTAATTGTGACTGCGCCCGAGACCGCGCCCGCCGACTGCGGCGCAAATGTCACCGCGACGTTGCACTTGGCTTTCGATGCCAGCGAAGTGCCGCAAGTCGTCCCGCTCGGGCTGACTGCGTAGTCCCCGCTCGCGGAAATCCCCAGGGTCGCGGTCGACGATTGATTGTTCGTGATCGCGACCGTCTTGGCCGCAGAAGTTGTTCCTGAGGCGACCGTGCCGAAAGCAAGGCTGGCCGGAGCGATGGTCAACGGCAGAGCGCCCGTCCCGGTGAGAGCGACCACCTGCGGAGAATCCGGTGCACTGTCGCTGATGGAGAGCGTGCCAGTGATTGCTCCGCCTACCGACGGTGTGAAGGTGACGGTCGCTTTGCAACTCGCGCCCGCAGTCAAGCTTGCACCGCAATTGGTCGTCGGCACGCCAAAGTTTCCGGTCGCCGTAAGTGAATTGATACTCACCGTGGAGGCGCTCGTATTCTTAAAAGTAACCAGCTTGGTCGCACTCGTGCTGCCTACCAGTTGCGGGCTGAAAGCAACGTACAGCGGCGTCGGCGTCACGATCGGAGCGTCGGCCACGGTGAAGGGGAGGTAGCCGAACGCGGCGCAACTCGCTCCGCTGGGAAAGTCTTCCACGTAAACCTGAAATGCTCCTGGCTTTGCGATCTGGGCTGCGGTTACTGTCACGCTCAATTGCGTTGGGCTGATGTACTTGACTGTGGGATAGGTGCCGTCGACAGACACTAGCGTGGTTGGACTGAAGCCGGTTCCATTCAGCGTGAGGGTGAAGCTGGCGCCGCCGGGAACCGCGGCCGACGGGCTCAAGCTGGTCAGCGTGAGCGGCGTGGTCGTGGTGTTGTAATCAGCAGTGACCAGGACTTCGTCAGTCACGGTCAGCGGCTCGGATGACGACGTTCCTGTCAGATCGTATTGCCATCCGGTGAACAGCCAGCCGGTGTTGGGAGTTTCGGTGAAGGTGAGCGCGTCGCCGGTGGGATAGAAGCCGTCCCCGGTGGGAGAAGTCGGGCTCACGTTGATCGAGCCGCCGCAGGATTCGTTGGCGTAGTCGGTGACATAGAACTGCGGCGTGAGATTGGCGGTGTAGGTGGCACTGGTTTCGGGCAGCGTGATGTTGTCGGTGGTGGTGGTGGTGCCGTCGCTCCAACTGGTGAAGGCATAGCGGCTGTTGGAGCTGTAGGGATATTCCGGCGTGTTGATGCTTAGTGTATGCGCGCTGCCGGGGGTCCAAGTCGAATCGTAGAAGACGGAGAAATTCTTGGGCGCGTAGGAGAAGCCGCTATCCGCGAAGATGTAGAGGTAGGAACTGAAAGGATTCGGGCTCACATTCACGGTGTAGACCGGATCGGGCGAGAACTCGACGGTGGAGTTGACGGTTAATCCAGTATCGGGCACGTAGAACGTCTTCGGATTTGAGCTCAGGCCTCCGGGCAGCCAGTAGGGCGCGTTGTTGAATTCATAGAAATTCTGGCCAGTGTTGGGAGAGGCGGTCAGGGTGACCTGCTGCCGCGCGGTGTAGAAAACGAGCGCCGAGTCAGGGTAACTTACTGGCGCGGGTGAGGGCGTAACCGATCCGGTGCCCGTGGGATAAATCGTTGCGGCGTAGGGCACGAGCTGAACAAAGTTTGCGGTGTAGGTGGTAACGGCGGGCGACGTTGCGGGCGTCGCGGGCTCGCCATTGCCGGGCAGCACGGTGATGGAGTGGCTGACGGCGTCCTGATCGTTCCAGCGGCCGTAGGTGTAGTAGTAAGTAGTGGGGGTGGAGCTGTTTTGAATGATGCCGGCCTGGGTCTGGACGCCGGTGGGGACATTCAGCGTGTGCGTGGAACCGATCGGCCAGTTGTAAACCTGCGGCGTGGTCACGGTGGTTCCGTCGACGATGACCGACAGGCCCGGAGGATTGCTGGTCACGGTTACCGAGGTGGGCGCGCTGCCGTAGAGGCGCTCGATGCCGTCAATGTCGGCGGTGCTGTATCCGGTTTGGTTCGAGAGCGGGATGCCGGCGGGAATCGATTCGATGGCCGGGCCTCCGTTGCGCGAGAACGAGAACGCGGGATACTCCATGATGGAGGCGTAGTCGAAGTAGGTGCCGAAGGTCTGCGCGTTGTCGTAGATCTGGTTGAAGTTCGAGATCGAGGCCTTGATCAGGTTGTTGTAATTAACCACGACGTAGCTATTTCGGTCGGGGCGCGATTGCTCGTGCCACAGGCCGACCGTGTGCCCGAGTTCGTGAACGATCGTGGGTACGGCGCAGGAACCGGAGCCGCCGACCTGCTGTTCGCCTCCAGCCATGCCGACGATGGCTTCGCACTCTCCGCTGAAATCGTCAGGATTGAAATAGAAGCTGACGTAGTTGGTCTGTGAGGTGTAGGCGACAAACTGGATGTTGGAGAACGTGTTGTTGAAAAGCGTGATGGCGGCGTTGAGGTTGGTGACGTCGCCGGAGCCGGAGGCGATCACATAGGGAATCTGATACTGGCTGCCTACTTTCGGCCAGAGATACTGCGCGTAGTCGATACCGAAGGAGGGAAACGGGTGCTGGGGGTCGAGCGCTGCGACTTTTTCGAGCACGATGTCGCCCTGGAAGATGTTCTTGCCGTTCTTGACCGTGTAGGTGACGGGCATGCCGCGGTAGAGGCCGTGGCGGATTTGCTGCGCCTGTGCGGGTGCAGCGAAATAAAAAGCGGCGAAGCAGAAAACGGCAAGCAAAGCGCATACGGGGCGCAGAGACTTCGTGGGCAAGGCGGACCTCCAGAAGAGTGACGCGGGGGAGGGTCGAATGAGTTTCTCCGCTTCGCTGGCTGCTGTCAAGGTGCAGGAATTTGCAGTGGTGGTGCAGTTGGAGGTTGAGCGCCCGCAGTGCACGGAGCGCGGGACCTCTCGTTCACGGCATCAACGCTGCCGGACGTCGTAAGGTCCCTCGCCCGGCTATCGCCGCGCTCAGGATGACATCGGGAATAGTTTCGAAACTGACACCACCAGATTTGCAGGTTAGTCGTCTTTGCGGCCGGCGTAGTAGCCGGCGCGGGCCTGGATTTTGTAGCCCTGCTTGTTTTTGATTTCCAGCTTGCGGTAGGTGCCATCGAGTTTAGTGTTCGTGGGGGTGTAGCCGATGTTGTACTGGCTGCGCAGTTCGGCGGCAATCTGCTCGAAGGCTTCGCGCAGCTTGTCGAATTTGTTGCCTACGTTGATGACGCGGCCTCCGGTGGCCTCGGTGAGTTTGCGCATATCGAATTCGCCGTTGTACATCATCCCCGACGAGAAGTACGAACCACGGTCCGCGCAGAGCAGGACGTAGACAATGGCATCGGACTTCTGCGCGGCTTCGATGGCGTCCTGTATTTTCAGCCGGCTGCCTTCGTCCTGGCCGTCGGTGAGCAGGATCATCGCCTTCCGCCCGGTCTCTTTGGCAAGCATGTCGTGGGCCGAGAGGTACACAGCGTCGTAGAGCACGGTTCCGGCCTGTTGCGCAGTAGGCACAGGACCACCGCCGGCGCCGGGGATGGGGCCGGTGGAGAAGCCGGCATTGATCTTTACCGAATTGAGCGCCCGCTGCAGCCGCGAGACGTCGCGGGTGAAGTCCTGCAGCAGGCTGGCATCGACGTTGAAGTCGATGACGAAGGCCTCATCCTTGTCGGTCAGAATTTGTTTTAAGAAGGCTCCGCCGACCTCTTTCTCCATGTCGAGGACGCGCAGTTGACTGGCGCTGGAGTCGATGAGGATTCCGAGGGTAAGGGGCAGGTTCGACTCGGCGGCGAAATATTTGATGGCCTGCGGCTGTTTGTCTTCGAAGATTTCGAAATCTTCTTTGGTGAGGTTCGGAATGAGCGCGCCATGCTTGTCTTTGACGTTAAAGAAAAGCTGCACCGCGTTAACACTCACCTTCAGGGTGGTGGTGGGTTCCTGCTGCGAGTCGTCGGGCTTTTGGTTGCCGGTCTGGCCGCTGCTCGGCTGGCTGACGGTCTTCTGATCGCCGGACTGTTGCGAGGGCGCAGGGGGCAGGCCCACGGGATGCTGCGCCATGCTGAAGGGGGCTGCCAGGCATAGGGCAGCCAAGGCGGCTATGGACAGGATTCGACGCTCGGAAACTAGAAGCTTGGGCATGCGGGGACTCTCTCGCGGTTCCTTGAGTTAGTGTTAGTCTAATCCTGAACCTTTAGATGCACCAAACGGGGCGATTTAGGCATCTCAAGGACTGGGTGGCCGTTTTTTTGCAGAGACGTGTTTTCGCGGGGAACGATACGCGGTCAACGATAGAGGATAGACGATGGCGTCGGTGAACGTAGCTAAATCATGGCGGAGCGCCTTCGGCACAGCGCTCATGATGGCGCTTCTGGCGCTGGCGAGCACGATCATGCTGGGAGTTCCGGCCGCGCAGGCCCAGTCCGGTAGTGGTCAGACTCAGACGCCGCCGGCCAGTAACCAGCCGGCGCAGACTCAGCCGGCCCAGGATATTCCGGACGCTCCCTCGACCGTGCAGCCGCCGCCTCCCCCACGGCCTGAGCCCGCGCCGGCGAAGCCCGCAAAGAGCCAGCCCAATCCGTTTCCGGGCGAGGCTCCGCGGCAGCCCGACCTGAATCAGCAAGATCAGGATCAGGAGAAGAGTGCGCCGCCCCGCATGCCTCCGGTCCAGACCATCCCTTCGGGTACTGGGCCGAGAAATCAGATCAACCCGCAGGACGATCTCTACAAAATCAGCGTGAAGGTCAACTTCGTGCAGGTTCCGGTGATGGTGAAAGATGCCGACGGGCGCCGGGTCGACGGTTTGCTGCCGAAAGATTTCACCGTTCTCGAAAACAACCAGCCGCAGACGCTGACCTATTTCACGAGCGATCCGTTCGAGCTTTCGGTGGCGATTGTGCTCGACATCGGCATGTCTGACGTCGCGGTCCAGAAAGTGAATGAGACCTATTCGGCTCTCGTCGGCGCGTTCAGCCCTTACGATGAAGTCGCGCTTTATACCTATAGCAGCACGGTGAGCCAGGTGATCGACTTCACGGGCAGGCCGGAGCGGCTTACGGCTGCACTGGACGAAATGAAGATGGTGCGCGGCCACGCCAATGGCCCACCCGTGTTGGGCGGACCACTCGGGCCCGAGGGGCCGACCATCAGCGGGCTTCCGGTGGGGGGAGGGTCGCCGCCAGTCTATACGCCGGAAAGAGAAGCGCACGTGTTGAATGACGCCATCCTGCGTGCGGCCCTCGACCTGAGCAAACGCGAGAAAACCCGCCGCAAAGTGATCTTCGTAATCAGCGATGGGCGGGAGATGGGCAGCCGCGCCAGTTACAAGGGCGTTTTGCATCTGTTGCAGACTCGCGACATCCAGGTGAGAGCGGTTGTGCTGGATAGCGGCGCCTTGCCCGTTTTCCGGCAACTCGAAAAGTTCCATCTGCCGGAGCAGGGCCGCGACAATCTCCTCACAAAATACGTCTATGCGACGTGCGGCGCCCAGCCTCTTCCGGAACTCTCGCGCAATGCCATTGAAGATGCCTATGCGCAGATTACCAACGAAGCCAGAAATCAATACACTTTGGGCTATAGCCCTAAGCCTGTGACGGGCAGCTCGCCGTATCGCAGCGTGGAAGTTGTGGTGCACAAGAAAGGCCTGAAGGTCTTCGCCAAGGATGGCTATTACTCGATTCCGCCGCTCCCCAGTGCTCCGGCGGCCCACCCCTAGGGCGTGTTAACGCTGGCTGGTTAACGCTAAGGATTTGAAGAAGATTTGCCGGCGGCGGTGCCGGTGTGGGCAGGGGTCACCTGAGTAACCTGCGGGCGGCACCTTCCGTATGATATAAAGACCCCGAGCCTCCATAAGGACACTGGTGTGCGCGGACAGCCCCGAGAAGGCGAGTCCGCATTTTGAGGAAAGCCTTTGAGTTTCATCAACTTCGCAGCCCGCGAGATCAATTGCAAGATCGTGTACTATGGCGCCGGACTGGGCGGCAAGACCACGAATCTGCAGGTGATCTACCAGAAAACTGCGGACCAGCAGAAGGGCAAGATGATCTCGCTGGCCACCGAGACCGAGCGTACGTTGTTCTTCGATTTTCTGCCTCTGGACCTGGGCTCGGTGCGCGGTTTTAAGACGCGAATTCATCTTTATACCGTTCCTGGCCAGGTTTTTTACGATGCCAGCCGCAAGCTGATTCTGCGCGGCGTGGACGGCATTGTCTTTGTCGCCGACTCCCAGGAACAGCGCATGGACGCCAACGTCGAGGCGCTCGACAACCTGATGTCGAACCTGAAAGAACATGGCTACGACTTCAACAAGATTCCTTACGTGCTGCAGTTGAACAAGCGCGACCTGCCCAACATCCTGCCCGTTGATCTGCTGGCCACCGAACTGCGCAAGAAGAATGAAGCCATCGTGGAAGCGGTCGCCTTCCAGGGCGTCGGCGTGTTCGAGACGTTGAAGGAAATCGCCAAGCAGGTGCTGACTGAGTTGAAGGCGGGCGGGTAGGGAAGCCGTCGCGGACAAACACCGGCAAACGTCCCGTATTTAGGTCTTGGCCGTTCTGAGTGAAATCGCTGGTTAACGACAGCTACCTTGTAACTTTTGCCGATCCCTCAATATCCTAAGGCTATATTGGTCGCTCCGATGGTCAACCAAACTGAACGACCCAAGCCGACTCGCACCCAAGTTTTTGGTGCGATTTTTTGTGGCCTTCTTCCCTATTTAGGAGGCTTTCTTGTCATATTGACTCGACGGATCGGCTGGCTTGCTCTCGCGGGCGCAGCGATATGCGTTATCTCGACTTCAGCCGCGTACACGTTGCGAAAATCAACTAACCCGGTCACCGCGAAGCAAAGGCTTATGGTCGACCCACTGTTGTACGGATTTGAGTTTGTCTTTACGGCTGCCTTGATAGGTTATGTGTTCATGCGACACGAGGATGTTCAACTCCTGAACATGAAAATGGGGTCCCCGGTGATTCTCTGTGTCCTCGGCGCCATTTCATGGTTCGGGATGGGCCTATGGTTGAGGAGCTTCAAGGTTCGAAGCGAGTCACCCGCGTCCCACGCTCGCCTCTCCTTGGAACAGAGGCAACAGAGGATTCGAATGGGAAGCTGGATCGCTCTTGGTGGGGCTTATTTTTTTGTGCTTGGAGCGATCCTCCTCGCATGGCTTCAACAGAGCGCGGGCCGCTGACATAACATCCCCATATCGCTGATTGACCAAACCGCACCGCCAACCCTGCCGTCCCTTCCCGGGTCGTTCAGTCTCGGCGTCTAAGCCCGCCAAACTTCGTCTAACCTGAGCAGCAGCCCTCATGTCTGATCTACAATGGCTGTCCGCTACTTCCGCTCTAATCTGGAGACAATTCATGCGCACGTTGCGAGATTCCTGCTGCGCTCTGCTCGTTCTGCTGATTTCAGCCGCCCCTTTCGCCATAGCCCAGAATGCGTCTTCTTCTTCGTCCTCCTCCCTGCACGGCATCGACGTGAACGATCTCGACCGCAAGGTCGACCCGTGCAGTGATTTTTACGAATTTGCCAACGGGACGTGGCGGGCCAACAATCCGATTCCCGCTTCCATGACGCGCTGGAGCAAGCGCTGGCAGGCCGGCGAATCTTCGAAGGACAAGCTGCGTGAAATTCTGGAAGCGGCTTCCGCGGAAAAGAACGCGGCCTCGGGCAGCACCGAGCAAATTATCGGCGACTACTATGGCGCCTGCATGGACGAGTCGCGCGTGAACGCCCGCGGCATGGATCCGGTCAAGCCGTGGTTCGCCAAAATCGATGCTGCTCGCGACGCGGCCGCGCTGCAACAGGTGATGGCCGAACTGCATGACATTCTGGTGCAGGTTCCATTTGCGTTTGGCAGCCAGCAGGATCCGCATAAGCCTGCGGTCGTGATGGCCGATCTGGGCGCGAGCGGCCTGGGCCTGCCGGACCGCGACTACTACTTGAAGACCGAAGCGCGGTTCAAGGAAGCCCGCGAGAAATACGTGGAGCACGTCATCGCGATGTTAAAGCTGGCGGGCTGGGACCAGAAGTCGGCCGCGGCGTCGTCGCAAACCATTATGGCGATGGAGACGAAGTTGGCCGAGGCTTCGCTCGACAACGTTGCGCTACGCGATCCGGCAGCTACGGATCACAACACGACTTTCGTGCAGCTGCAGGCGCTGGCGCCGCACGTCGATTGGACGGCGTACTTCCAGCACAAGCAGATTCCTGCCGACGTAGACCTGAATGTCGACCAGCCCAAATTTATGCAGGAATTTGACCGGCAGTGGCAGCAGACTCCGCTGGCCGACTGGAAAACATATTTGAAGTGGCATTTGCTGGATACGACCGCGAGTTCGCTTTCTGCCGCGTTTGTCGAGGAAGACTTCGCTTTCAACGGCAAGTACCTGAGCGGCACGACCGAAATGAAGCCGCGCTGGAAGCGCTGTGTCGAATCGACCGATCAGCTGTTCGGCGAAGCTCTGGGCAAGAAATATGTCGAGAAATATTTTCCGCCCGAGGCCAAGGCGCGCATGCAGGAGATGGTGCGCAATCTGCTGCTGGCCATGCGGGACGACATTCTCAGCCGGCCGTGGATGAGCGACGACACCAAGGAAAAGGCGATGGCCAAAATCGCCACGTTTAATCCGAAGATTGGATATCCCGACAAGTGGAAGGATTACAGCCACGTGCAGATTCGCCGCGATGCTTTTTTCGAAGACACGATCGCGGGGCGTGAGTTTGTGGAACAGGACGATCGCGCTCTGATCGGCAAGCCGGTGGACCGCGGACGCTGGGGCATGACGCCGCCGACTTCCGACGCATATTACAACCCGCTGATGAACGAGATTGTGTTTCCCGCCGGGATCTTGCAGCCGCCGGCTTTCGACATGAAGGCGGTGGATGCGGTGAACTACGGTGCGATCGGCGTGGTCATTGGGCATGAGATCTCGCACGGCTTCGACGATCAGGGGGCGCAGTATGATTTTCTTGGACGCCTGCGCAACTGGTGGACTGAATCTGACTTGAAAGATTTTCAGGGGCGCGCGGCTTGCGTGGCCGATCAGTTCGATCACTACTACATCGAGAAAGATATTCATCACAACGGCAAGCTGGTGCTGGGCGAAAGCATTGGCGATCTGGGCGGGGCCAGGGTTGCTTATCTGGCATACGAGAAATCGCTGGAGGGCAAGCCGCGCCCGGCGGACATTGATGGATTCACTGCCGAGCAGCAGTTCTTCATCGCGTGGGGACAGTTTCGTGGCGACGAAATCCGCCCCGAGGCGCAACGCCTGATGGTGCAGGGCGATCCGCATCCTATCGCGAAGTACCGGGTGATCGGGCCGCTCTCGAATCTGCCGGACTTTAAAGCCGCATGGAGTTGCAAGGCGGATGCGCCTATGGTGCGTCCGCAAGGCAAGCGATGCGAAGTGTGGTGAGGCCGCGCAGGGGCGAGTTCCGCGGCGCGAAATGCAGACGGCTCCGCCATTACCAACGTAAGCGCGCTGCGCCGTTTTCTGCTGCTCGCGGCTGCTGTCATTCGCTAGCCTGACCACAGGGCTCGCATCGGTCTGCCCCGTGGACTCCATTGGTGAACTTCTCGATATTCATGGCGTCGATGCTTATTGCATCGCCTCGGATTACATCGACGCTGGTTGCGCGCCCGCCCGATGGCCGAGGACTGATGCTCTACTGCATCCTCGGCATCTGCGGCGGCGTATTCCTGTTCGTCAAGGGATTTCGGTTGCTGCTGCGACGCCGGTTGATTCTCGACACTCCATTCTCGAAAATTCGCAGTGCCTCGATGGGCATGGTCGAAATCAGCGGACAAGCCGTTGGCCCTTACACGATGGTCGCGCCCATCACGGGGCGCAGCTGTTACTACTACCGCACTCTGGTTTGGGAGTGGCGGCAGGAAGGCAAGAATAAACAGTGGGTCAAGATCGCCGGAGAGAGCATGCTCGTGCCGTTCTTCGTCGATGACAATACGGGGCGCGTGCTGGTCGACCCGCGCGGCGCCGATCTCGACCTGCATCGCGATTTCCAGGAGGAATTCAACGGTTCCTTCTTTTCCAGCCGCGACTACGCGCCCGGCAACGTCAACGCCTTTCTCTCACGCCATGGCGTTGTCACCGGAAACAAAATCAAGGTCGAAGAATACTGCATCAAGCCCAAGAATTCGTTGTTCATTCTGGGTACGCTGGCCGAAAATCCCGGCCTCGAAGTAGGCCCCCAGCCGATTCAGGATGTCGAGCCTGTCAACTCGTTCTCCTCGCAAGGATTCTCGCTTTCATTGAATTCGCTTTCGTTTTCGAGAGGCGGCGACCGCGCAGACTCCCACGTCGCTTCCAGGATCAACCGGGCCGCGATATTGCCCGGCGCTCGAGTGGAAGTCATTCGCCTTTCGCCAGGATCCGGACCCGCGAAGACTTCAGACATGACGCAGCAGCAGAAAGTCGCCGCCGCGCTCCTGAAGGCCGGCATCGCGAGTCCCCAAACCTGGGCGGCGGCGCAAGTTTCTGCCGCCGCAGTGAGCACGCGCGGCGGCGTGCAGGTGCTCGCCGATCTCGCACCCAACGCGCCCAGCGCAAATCATAGCGGCTCTCCCTCGAATGTCAGCTCCTCGGTGCAAGGGAATGGGTTCGACCCGCATCCCCCAGTCGTCCTGATGAAGGGCGTCAACAACAAGACCTTCCTGATCTCCTGGCGCAGCCAGCAGGAAGTCGCCCGCTCACTGGGCTGGAAGTGCACCCTGATGATCTGGGGTGGTCCCCTTCTCGCGCTGCTGAGCCTTTATTTTCTAGTGGGCATTAAGAATCTGTTCTAGCTTCCTGGGGGCGCTCGCGGCCTCGCCAGCCAGTAAAATCGCTCTCACGTTCGACGCTGACCGGCTGGGCATGCTGCTTCCAGCAGCTGCTCTAGTACAATCAAGCCGTGAGCGACGCCGTCCGCATCGGAATCCTGGGCGACTTCAATGCCGATTTCCGCTCGCATCACGCCACCAACGACGCGCTGCAGCACGCCGCCCGCAAGCTCGACTTCAAAGTCGAATCCGAGTGGGTGCCGACTTCGTCGCTGACTGACGCTAACGCCGAGAAGGTTCTCGAAACGTTCGACGGTTTGTGGGCTTCGCCCGGCAGCCCCTACAAGAGTTTCGACGGCACGCTGAAAGGCATTGAGTTCGCCCGCCGCCGCGACTGGCCATTTCTGGGGACGTGCGGCGGATTCCAGTATGCGTTTATCGAGTTCGCCCGGAACGTCCTCAATATTAAGGACGCTGACAGCGCGGAAAATAATTCCGGGTCCAAGAACATCATCATTTATCCCGTAGCCTGCGCCGTGCCCAACCGCAAGGGAGACGCACCCAAACTTTCGGGCGCGGTGCCGGAGATTCGCCTGCGGCCCGGCTCCTATCTGCAGTCGTTTTACGGAATAGACAAAGAAACTGCGACCGAGGAATTCTTCTGTAACTTCGAGATCAATCCCGACTACGAATGGGCCGCCATGGAAGCCGGATTCCCCGTGGTCGCGCGCGGTACGCAGGGCGAGATTCGAGCCATCGAATCGCCCACGCACCGCTTTTTCCTGGCCACGCTTTTCCAGCCGCAACTGTCGTCGACGGAGAAAAAACCGCACCCTATCGTCCTGGCCTTTGTGCAGGCCGCCGCCGACTGGGGCAAGAAGAAGCTGGACGACAGCGTGCTGGAGTAAACAGCAGTCGTTGTGCTCCCAAGTAGATTGCCAAATCTACGCTTGCCAGCGTTACCAAAGTTCAAGTTCCAAGCTGGTTACCCGCCTCGTACCTTGCGCATCTGGAGCCCCGTAGCGCTGCCCGCTACACTCATTCGGATCGTTACCTGTTCTCGAGACCGCGTCCGCAGGAGCTCCTCGCATCCATGCACATGCAGTTGATGAACTCGTATCGCATCCCGTTCTCCACGCTGGTCAGCTACATTCCGGTGCTGGCGACCATCGTGACCACGTTTTTCAGCATTATTCTGGCCCGCGCCACGCTGCGCTACGTGGAGGCCACGGATAAAGGTCTGGCCCTGGCTCGCGAAGAATTCGAGCGCGAATGGTCGCCCGATCTGCATATCAAAATGGAGCGGGTGTCGGTGACCGAAGCGCGGATTGTCGTTACCAATCTCGCGAAGACATCCGTGTTGCTGCAGTTGTTGCAATTGCGCAAGATCTCACACGCCATGCCGTTTGAGCGCTGCCGCTTGAACGATCCCCTGGTCGGCGGCCTGACGTGGACGCAGGAAATGGGCCGCCGCATTCTGGCCTGCACCGGTACGGAGTTCGAAGGCCCTATCGCCGCTTCTATGACGTTCTATGCCGCGGGCCGCATGTACCGCACGGACTGGTTCCGCTCGCAGATTCAAGTCCGTGAAGGGCGAATCGTGAGCCTCGAGCCCAGCAACATGCCGGCGCGCCGCGTCCGCGTGGTCGAGCGCAAAGGCCCCGAACGCCGTCGCGAGTTCGTGCAGGACGTGACTGCGGGTGTTGCGCCCGCGAAGATACACACCAAACCCGACGAGAGTTTCTTCGTCACCGGCGCGTGATTCGAATCCCTGAGGTGGGGACGACGACCCTGTCTGGTCTCTAAACTTGAAGTTGGTAACTCTTACCAAAGATTGTCGATCGGCTCAAATTGAATGAAGTTTCCCCGGCGCCTGCCGATCTCATTCTTTAGGAGACCATAAAATGATTAACCCAATCAGCAGCACTCATAGTAGTGACGTCCACCAGGTGTCGCAGCCGCCCGCGCAACCAAGGCCCGATACGCGGGCTCAGACTCCTCCGGTAGCGAAGAGTGGCGCGGTCTCGCAAGACCAGGTTACGTTGAAGAGCGCGGGCCAGGCCGACCCCGACGGCAAGTAACACGCATGTTTCGCAAGAGCGACTGCGACGGAGGACGGGCCAAGCCCGCCCTCCATCACCAGCGCTTTGGCAGAGGTTACGCAACCTCTCTCACCCTGGCTTCGATGCCTTGAACTTCCGGCACGAAACCGATCTGGGTCAGACGCACCGGCGCGTTGCGGTCGCGGTAGTCGGTGCAGTAGAGCACGTCCAAAGCCACCGGGCGCACTCCTCCGTTGTAAGTGCAGAACACGGCATTGCGGCCGGTCGCGCCATACTGCATGTGCACGAAGGCGCAGCCGCCGCACAGACCGCGCGCACCCTTGGTTCGCGGACGATTCGTCCGCACACGGCGAATGCCGCGCAGGACCGCCAGCACGATCAGGTAAAAAACAATCCCCCACATCGAAGCCGCCTTTCTGTGAACGCCCGCAATTTGCGGCGGAGCTGTCCCGCATCACTTCATTTCAACCGCTGCATTTCCAGGCACTTCACTCCATGGTGCAGACCGAGTCTTCTTCCTCTTCCTCTTCAGCCTCGGCTGCGAAACCGGTCTTGAATCCAGTCTTCTTGCGCGCCGGTTCCACGTTGAGGAGCAGCGCCATCCGCTCCAGTTCCCAGCGGAAGGGTACGTTGCGGTTGGCGTAGTCGGTGCAGTCCGCCACCTTGAACGGAATCGCGCGGAACTGTCCAAAACTGCAGAAGACCGTCTCTTCGCTCTCGCGGAATCCTTTCTGAATGTGCGCGTTGCGGCAACTGCGGCAGAGAGACTCACCCTCCTCCAGAGTCCCGCCCTTGATTTTCAGTGTGATAGTCATAGTTTCTTTCCAATCGGAAAATATCCGAGGTTCAGCGTCTCGTTGACGAACGCTCATTCGCCGACGAGCGAACTCCGAGCAGCGAGGGAGACTACGGCTTAATGCCAAATCTCACCACGAGCAGAGCATTCCGTCCGCGCTCTATTTTGTTAGCTTTGCGTTAAAGGGCGCCGAGGACTAACTGACGCAAATGGACGACGCCCTAAAGCTGGCTTGGCCGATGTTTGGCCAGCGCAGCCCGCATAGCGATTTGTGCCTATATTCCGACAAATTCGGGCGTCCTTTCCTTGGAGGATATTTGAAGATGCCATAACTTTAAGCTTCGCGCAAGAGAGAAGATGCGTTACGAAAAAATATTGTGGGATATTTATTCGCAGCTCTCTGGGTTGCGGGTCACGATTCCAGAAGTTCGAATGCCGGATAGCTCGCCGCTAGTTCGGCAAATGCAGGCGCGGGTGATCCCGCTGGCACCGGGAAGTAGCGTTGCACTTCGCGCTTGAAGCTGTCGAGATAGGCTTTCAGGATGGGTGGCTTGTCGGCGTCGGAAATCGCACGCAGCCGGAATCTCCTGCGCACGTTTCCTTTTTTCAGCGTGACTTCTCCCGCGGCCTCGGCGTTGCGCACCCACTGGGTTCGTCCGCGAGGCGCCACCAGATAGCGCTTGCCATCGAGTTCCAGCAGATCCACCGGAGTGGAGTAGAGCTTGCCGGATTTTCGTCCGCGAACTTCGAGCAGGTAATTGTGCGGGAAACCCAGGCCGAGGCCAACCAGAAATCCAAACACGCGGTTGAAAATCTTTTCGACGACGGTCGGCTCGCGAAAGACTGGCAGGCTGGTATCCATGGGCGCAATTCTACTGCGCGGCTAGTTTGCTTAGCGTGTTTGGTTAACTACTTTTGCTTGACTTCTTTTGCTTAACTACGCTGGCTTCACGAAGCGCAGCGCAGCCGAGTTCATGCAATAGCGGAGATGCGTCGGCTCGGGGCCGTCGTCGAAAACGTGGCCGAGATGGGCATCGCACTCGGTGCACGCGATTGCGGTGCGGGTCATGCCGAAAGTTGTGTCGCGGATTTCGGTCACGTTCTCGGCGGCGATGGGAGCCCAGAAACTGGGCCATCCCGTGCCAGACTCGAACTTGGTGGCGGAATCAAACAGCGCGTTGTCGCAACAGATGCAGCGGTAAATTCCTTTGTCGTGCAAGTTCCAGTACTTGCCGGAGAATGCGATTTCCGTATCGGCGTGGCGCGTGATGTCGAACGCATTGCTGGAAAGCTGCTTGCGCCACTCGTCTTCGGTTTTTACGACCTTCGCGATGCGAACTTGCCGCAAGCGCTGGCCAGCGTCGGAGAAAAGCACGATTGTCACTTCTTTGGGTTCAGAAGCCACGACCGGCGCGGCTTGCAGCACGGTGGGCTTTTTCCATTGCCAGAGCGCCAAGCCTGCGAGGGCGGTGGCGCTCGCGAGAAACGCGCGGCGGCGAAGATTCGTTCCACCTTCCTGCGCCGCTTTGTCATCGAGATTGGAATCGAACATCGTCGTCTCTCCTTACTTGCCGGTATAAAGCTCAGGAAATTCCTGGCGCAGATGCTCGACCTTCGGGGCATCGTTGAACACGATGTAGGGCTGGTTGGGATGCAGCGCAGCATAATTCTGGTGATAGGCTTCGGCTGGGTAGAACGCCTGCAGCGGCACGACCTGGGTCACGATGGGCCGCGGAAACACACCCGCCTTGTCGAGTTGCGCGATGTAGGCCTGGGCTATGCGCTTCTGATCGTCGTTGGCGTAGAAAATTGAAGAGCGATACTGCGTGCCTTCGTCGGGGCCCTGACGATTGAGTTGCGTGGGATCGTGCGCGACAGAAAAGAAAACGCGCAACAGTTCGCCGTATGTGATCTGCGAGGGATCGTAGACGATCTCGACCGACTCGGCGTGTCCGGTTTCGCCGGTGCTCACGACTTCGTATTCGGCGGTCTTGGCTGAGCCGCCGGAGTAACCGGAAGTCGCGCGGATTACGCCCTTCACGTGCTGGAAGACTGCCTGGATGCCCCAGAAACATCCGCCGGAAACGACGGCTGTCTGCTGGCCGGCGTTGGCCGCGCGGGGAGCGTCCTGCACAGGCGCGGGCACGGGGGCCGACGGCCTAGAACTGGCTTTGGCATTGCACGCGGTGGCGCCGACGAGCGAGGCGAAGAGGAGCAAGGCCAAACGGGTAGAAGATGGCATTTTCATTTCTCCTTCTGAAGTACGAAATATCTGGGCTGCCAGATTGGAGTGGCGAGGGAGAGAAAAGTTTCACGGTTGGAGCGAGCGACTTCGGTAGGGCTATAGAAGGTGAGGCCGTGTTGGCCAAAGCCACTGCCGCCCGGTACGCCTGGGCGCCTGGACGGGCGGGAGCGCGCGTCCCCACATGAGCCGTGGCGATCCACAATTCTCACTTGCTTTTTCGCCTTATGTTCGCCAATAATGGCGGCATGGCGATTACACGCAGACAGCGGGAAGTTTACGACTTTATTTCTCGATTCGTGGCGGAGCACGGATATTCTCCGTCGTTTGAAGAGATTGGCAAGGGACTGGACCTGACGTCGCTGGCCACGGTGCACAAGCACGTCACCAATCTGGAGAAAAAGGGACTGCTGACGCGCGACTACAACCGCAGTCGGTCGATTGACCTGCTGCCTCCCAAAGGACGGCTCAAGCAGGCGATGAGCGTGAACACCGGCCTCGTGCTGCCGCTGCTGGGGCGCATCGCTGCCGGGCAGCCCATCGAGGCAGTGGAGAATCCGGAAACGATTTCTCTCGCCGACTTCGTGCGCTCGAAGGAAGTGTTTGTGCTCGAAGTGCGCGGCAACTCCATGCAGGATGAGGCGATTCTCGACGGCGACTACGTGCTGGTTGAGAAGGCGCGGACCGCGCACAATGGCGACATCGTGGTCGCCCTGGTTGATCAGACTGACGCCACGCTGAAGCGCCTTTACCGCGAAGGCGAGAACATCCGGTTGCAACCTTCGAACGCGACCATGAAGCCGATCATTGTGCCGGCCGCGTCAGTGGATGTGCAGGGGCGGGTGATTGGGGTGCTCAGGAAGTACTAGCGGGTCGCGGCGTTACTTCGCACTGTTCCTAGGCAGAACTTTGGTTGAAGATTCCCTCTTAACTGGCTGGCCTTCCATCGGACTGCGCCTTGGGCGAAAATGGAGGACCGAGGGTCAGTTCCCGAGGTCCCTCGACGCGGTGCTATATCCGAGGTCACAGCATGTGCAGAAATATCAAAACGCTTTTCAATTTCGATCCGCCGGTTACCGATGAGGAAGTGCGCGCGGCTTCGCTCCAGTTCGTGAGGAAAATCACCGGCTTCAATAAACCGTCCAAGGCCAATGAAGCGTTGTTTCTGGGTGCAATCGATGAAGTGGCCGCGGTTTCGACGCGCCTGCTGCGCTCGCTCGAAACCACGGCTCCGCCTAAGAATCGAGAAGAGGAAGCTGCCAAGGCGAAAGCCCGCGCGGCCGAACGGTTCGGAACGTAATCTGAAAATAGATGGAGCAATTTCTCGGGAGATCCCTCGCTTCGCCGCGCTTCGCGCGCCCCCGGCTGAAGGCCGGGAGTCTACCAGAACGGCTCCGCTCGGGATGACGCCAGCAGAAGAAGCTCTACGGTGCTTCCCAGTCGACCGAGTAAACGTCCTGGGACCCGGTGTCCCGCAGCAGCAGCGGTGAGTCGTCGGGCGTGAGAGACAGGCCGCCGCCGTATCGCCCGGCGCTGGCAAAGTTCTTCAACTCCGCGACCTGCTCGGTCTTGTGGTCGCTGATTCGAATCCTGACCACTGCGCTCTTTCCCCGGTTGTCCAAAACGTAGACATACTGTCCGTCGTGCGACCAGTTCAGCCAGCTCAAAGAGCCGGTCGCCAGTTCGTTCCATTTCTTAAGCTGGAAGTCGAATAGCAAGAGCCGCATCGAGTCCGCGGAGAAAGCAGAGATGTAACGGCCATCCGGCGACCATCGCGGCGAATAGAGCCCCTTGGAATCGGGCAGGTCTGCAACTTGTCGGGTGGCCACATCGAGTATGTGAATCGCCGATGCGGGATCATTCGATTCATTTCCGAAGATGATCTGGCTGCCATCCGGCGACCAGTTGGGATCCAGTTGTTGATGGGAATCGTCGGGCAGCAATTGCCGCGGGCTTCCGCCCTCGGGAGAAACTTCATAAATTCTCGCGGGCTTGTCGGCACTGACGGCGAACTCGAAGAAGATGATCTTCTTGCCATCGGGCGACCAGCGCGGCAGCACGGGATACATCGGCGGATACGTCAGCTGCAGCCGCTCGCTTCCGTCCAGCTTGCTTCGCCACAACGTGCCTTCGCGATAGGAAACGTAGGTGACCCACTGCGCGTCCTTCGAGAAGGCAACATACTCTGCCGAGATGCCGCCGAGAAACGACGAGAACTGTGCAGACTTCGCATCGTAGCGCATCGATTCGCCGCGGTAGGTCTGGCCGATTACGAACAGCTTCTTGCCGTCCCGGCTGGGAAGCGGTGACGACAATGACAGCGGGCTGGAGGTTAACGCGATCGGCGTGGGCTCCGAACGGAGAAAACCGGACTTGCGCGGCAATGCCCAGATCTGGCCCTTCGATTGGAAAACGAAGTATTTTGCGTCGGCAGTCCACTTGCCGCAACACTCGTCGGGAGGATCGTGCCAACCTGCGAGCAGACGATGCAAGTCCGCCCCCGCCACGGAAACTTCCCAGGCCATTTGCTGGCCGATGGTGCCTGCGCTTTCTGAGCTGTCGAATCGCAAGTGCTCACCATCGGGCGACCACGTGATGTTCTTGATGTCGCCCTTCACGCTCACCAGCTTGCGCGCGGCAGTGCCGTCGGCCTTCGCGACAAACAAATCGCTCAGATTGCTGTACGCCAGCAGCTTGCCATCGGGAGACCACGCGGCAATTTCCCCGGACGCGTCCCCAAGCCTGCGCGGAGAGCCCGACAGCATGGGCAGACTCCAGATCGGTCCGCGCGGCGGTGCGCCCCGCCCGTCCACGACGAGAAGTTCAGATCCATCTGGCGACAAGTCCACGGGAACCATGTCGGGAGAAGGCATGACTGGGATTTTTCTCGGCTCGCCACCGGAAACCGACATCTCTGCGACGCTGTGATAGGTAAAGCTTCCCGAACTGCCCACGCCGATACCGAGGTAGAGCCTTGAACCATCAGTTCCAATCAGTGACTTGGGTTGGCCATCATGCGTGAGCTGAACGTAATTCGCGACCTTGGGAACGGGAGCAGGTTGCATCCAGAAATAAGCCAGCACCAACGCTGCCATGATCGCCGCTACTGGCCACGCGAGGGCTGCAGTGGAACGGGTGGGTTCTTGCTGCAGTCCATTCTTCTTCAGCTTGTCGTAGCTCTGTGCACTTTTCTTCGGCTCGGCTTGCAGGATCGTGTGCGCGCCCGACGGCGTCGTTAGCGTCGAATCGAGCAGAGCCTCCAGGGCGAACGCCAGGTCGGACGCCGATTGAAAACGCTGCTCTGCGTTTTTCTCCAGACAGCGCAGCACAACCTTCTGCAGCGCCACCGGCGTTTCTGGCGCAAGTTCGGAGATGGGCGCAGGCTCTTCGTTGAGGATCGCGCTCATGGTATCCGCCGACGTCGGCCGCTCAAACGTGCGCTTCCCCATCACCATTTCGTAGAGGATGGCGCCGAAGGCGAAAATGTCGGTGCGATGGTCAGTCTCGAGGCCGCGCACCTGCTCGGGAGACATGTAACCGACGGTTCCCATGGCTACGCCGGGCAGAGTGAGGGTGGGCGTCACATTGGCCGGGTTTTTCGGTCCGAGCACCTTGGCCAGGCCGAAGTCGAGAATCTTGATCCGTCCATCCTTGGTGACGAACAGGTTGTCGGGCTTGAGATCGCGGTGGACGATGCCTTTTTCGTGCGCCGCCGCAAGCCCGCGCGCGATCTGCACGCCATAATCAATTGCTTTGCGCAAGGGCAGCGGGCCACGCCGCACAGTCTCGGTCAGAGTCTTGCCTTCGAGCAACTCAGAAACCAGATAGGGGACGCCGGCGTAGGTTCCCATCTGGTAGACGGCAAGAATATTGGGATGATTCAGGGCGGCGGCGGCTTTGGCTTCGGTCTCGAAGCGCTGCAGCCGGTCCGGGTCCGACGAGATCAGTTCGGGCAGGACTTTGATCGCGACCTCGCGGTCCAGCCGCGTATCGCGCGCCCGATAGACCTCGCCCATACTGCCCGCGCCCAGCGGCGAGAGAATCTCGTACTGACTCAGTCTTGTGCCAGAGGCCAGGGGCATGGGTGCGGCAATTATAGCCCTTCACAAAGATTGTCCCGGCGGGAAAAGGAGGCGCCTGCCACTGCGCGGCGAGCTGCAAGACAACGATGCGCTGCTGGGCTGTTCAACGGCGATACAGCTTCGCCACCTATCATTCCAAGACCGAAGTGAGCTGCGGCGTGATACGCTACACGCGGACTTTTGAGGTCAAGAAACTCAGCGTACTCGTGGATCGGGCGGACGAGCGCAAGCGCTTCGACCGGATCATTACCGGCGACGAGCGCAATACGGTGGTGCTGAAGGCGGTTGCCCGCTAAGCGCTACCGACAGGAGACTCCATTTGAGGCTGGAACTGGAAACACGCGAAGTTGGACGCGTGACGATTGTGCGTTGCAAAGGACGTCTGGTTGCCGGCGGCGAGGTCGAAAGCCTGCGCTCCCACGTTACCCATCTGTTGCGCGATCGGCGATCCATCGTTCTGCATCTCGGCGATATCGTCTTCATCGACAGCAGCGGTCTGGGAACCATGGTGCGTACCTTGACCAGCACTCGCCAGGCGCATGGCGACCTGAAGCTCTGCGACGTCCCGGAACATATCCAAAAAGTGCTGAAGCTGTCGCATCTGACGGAGCTGTTTGACGCGCACGAATCGGAGGACAACGCCGTTGCGGCGTTCTACCGCAAGCCCCTGCAGGCCGAACAGCCCATCTCGCTGGGAAGAAGCGTGTTGTGCATTGACCGCAACGCCGACGTCGTCACCTACATTCGCGAATTGCTCCACCGCGCGGGATACGACGTCCACACCAGCAACAACCTGCGCGACGGCTTGCTGCTGATGCGCGTGACCCGTTTTGATCTGGTGCTGGTGGGCTCAGGCATGACAGCCGCGCCGGGGACAGAGAAATCATTCCGCGACCTGTGCGCCAAGACTCCGCTGATCGAACTGGAGGACGAGTTTTCCACGCTGGAAGCCGGTCAGGCAGCGTCGGCATTGCTCGAACAAATCGCGGCACAGTTGCAGTCCACTTCCAACTGAAGCACACGTCGCGACGACCGAACGCGAGCGTGACTCGGGGGCTAAAGCCCGCGAATTCACAGCGCCGTGACGCGGCGCTAAAGCGCCGCTCTTCCACTTTTTCTGGTCAACCACCGCGGCGTTTCCTCAGAAAATGAACTTTGCCGACAGCTGGATTTGTCTGGGCGCGTAGGCGGCGTTCGGCTTGGTGAAGTCGCCGGGCAACTCGTAGTAACCGGGATAAGGGGCGATGTTGGCCGTGACGGAACTTTGCACGAAGGTGGAGGCCGACGAGACCAGGCCATTCGATGTAATGGATACGCGCTGGTTGTCGCGGTTGAACAGGTTGAACGATTCGGCCGTCAGATTGAGTTTGCAGCGTTCGTGGAGGCGAATCACTTTGGAAACGCGGAGATCGGCTGTGGCGTAGTCGGGCCCGGTGAAACCGTTGCGGCTGTAGCCTGGAAGGCGGTCGTTGAGGTCGTTGCCGTCCTGGTTGGGGTCGCCGTCTACGGTGGCGCTGAAGGGGCGTCCGCTGCCGTAGTTGACCACCGAGGAAAATTTCCAGTCGTTGAAGACGTGGCCGAGAATCTCGTGGCCGCGATGAAATGGCCGCGGTTCGACAGAGAAAGCGACAACCAGGCGCTGGCGCTGGTCGGTGACGCTGGGCCCGCGCTCGGCGGCAGGATTGTAGGAATTCTGAACCGTGGCGGGTTGTCCGGCAACGAGAGCGTCCTGGCCATCGTCGATGGCGTGAGCGAAGGTGTAGGACAAGCGCAGGTACGATCCGTGGGCGACGCGCCGATTGATCGACAGCGTGGCTCCGTTGTAATAGCTGGACGAGGCGCTCCGAAACTCGTCGATAGCGCCAAGTTGCGCAATGGGGCGTCCGAGCGGATTAATGCAAGGCGGAAATGGGCAGGTCAGCGATTGGGTGAACTGCCAGGTGGCGAAGGAATCGACGGTGTAGAGTCCACCCTGAAAAATCGATCCCGTGGAGTCGAAGATGGGATACGTGAGCGGCGTCGGTTGCGGCAGGTTTACGTCGAGCGCGCGGATCAGGTGTTCGCCACGAACATTGAGGTAGGAGATTGCGATCGTGGTTTGACCGGCTAGTTCTTTTTCGAAGGTCAGGCCCATCTGTTGCACGCGCGGTGTGACGAAGTTGGTGGCGAAGGCCGATACGTCATGGGTCACGCCTTGGGTAAATCCCGCGGGCAGCGAGCACGCAGCGGCCATCACCGGGCAGACCACCAGCGGGTTGGGATAGCTGGGGAAAACCTGGTTGTCGTAATAGTTCGTGTTGTTCAGGAAGATCTGTGAATCCGTCATGCCGTTTTCGGTCTGGATGGCCGAGTTGTAAATCTGCGGGATGCGCACGAAGAAAATGCCGTACCCGGCGCGGACAACCAGCGGGCGAGTCTTGCCGAAAGAGTAGGCGAGCCCGGCGCGCGGTGCGAAGTTGTAGGGCTGAAAGGGAACTTTGCCGGAGGGCGGAAACAGCGGGTTCGAGACGAGCGCCGCGGTGGAGAACGTCTGTAGGTCCCAGCGCACGCCCAGATTCACGCCGAGACGACCGGTGACGCGCACCGTGTCTTGCGCGAACGCGGCGTACTCGTTGGTGTTGGGATTGGAGGCGGCGCTACCGAAGTTTTGCAGGTAGTAGTGCGGCACCTCGTGAGCGTAGGCGCGCAGAGGCGTGAGTTCGAGTCCTGCTTCCATGGGGTCGAAGGTAAAAGGATCAACCTTGATGGGATAGAAAAGATATTCGCCACTCTGTTGGCTGGGGAAGAAATCGTAAAGCCATGTGATCAGGCCGTCGCCGCCGAACTTCCACGAATGATGCGAGGTGTCGAGACTGAGAGTTTCGGCGAGGTGCAGGCGGTGCTCGCGAGTCTGGCGGGGCAGCAGGTCAGAGCGTCCAATGCCGTCGAGAATGTCGGGAATCTTGATGAGCACGTCGCTGGTGTTGCTGGAGGACTGCTGCAGGTCGCGGGAAAACTGGGCGCGGAGGTGACTGATCCAGTGCTGGGAAACGCTGGAGGTGAGTGAGAGCGAAGCAGTCTCGGTGGAAACGAGTTGCTCTCCGTTGTCGCTGATGGAATCGTAGGTGACCGGGCTTGAGGGGTCGAGGAATACGTTGTTGGCTCCCCAGTAGCGCGTCGCGTTGATGCGCAGCGCGAGTTGATTGCGCGGAGTGATATTGATGTCGAGCTTGGCGTAAGAACTGTTGCCGATCTGCGCCGCAGGATATTCTCCGGCCAGTGAAGTGAGTTGCGCGGCGGCGGCGAACACCAGCGCTTGATCGGTCGAGTCGTAATCGCCGGGAGTGTAGGGTCCGGTGCTGGGCTGGGGAACGACCTGCGAACTGCCGTTCAGAAATTCGACGACGTTGGGCACGTGAAAAATGTGCTGATCGAATCCCGCGAAAAAGAAAATCTTGTTGCGCTTGAGCGGACCGCCGATGGTGCCTCCGAGCTGCTGTTGGCGATTGTGCGGCTTGAAGGCAAGGAACGGATCGGCCGCGCCGAACGAACTGTCACGGAGATTGTAGAACGCTGTGCCGTGCACGTGATTGGAGCCGGATTTGGTGACTACGTTGACCACGGTGCCGGCGGAGCGGCCTTGCTCGGCGCCGTAAGCGTTGGTCGAGACCCGGAACTCCTGCACGGCTTCGGTTGAGACCTGATAGGGAGCGCGGTAAAGTCCCCGGGCCTGGGCGAAGAAAGCGTTGTTGTAGTCCAGACCGTCGAGCAGGAAGGTGTTCTGAAATCCGCGAATGCCGCCGACGGAGAGGTCGCCGTTGCTGGAGGAAGTCAGGCTGCGGGGATCTTGCGTCACGCTGGAGGAGAGCAGGGCGAGATCGGAGAAGCGACGGCCCTCGCGGGGAAGATCGTTGATGGCGCGTTCATCCAGCAACGTGGAGACGGCGCTGGGCTGGGTATCGACTCGGGCGGGCGCGCCGGAGACTGTGACAGTTTCGTGTGCGCCAGCGACGGTCAGGCGAAACTCCAGCGTGGCCGCGCCCCCGATATCCACGTGCAACTGCGGCGTGACTTCCGGCGACATGCCCGCCGCGGCGACGCGCGCGGAGTAGTCCCCGGGTGGGAGCAGGTCGAGCGTGAAACCGCCTTCCGCATTGCTGGTCGCGGTATAGCGCGTGCCGGTCGCAAGGTTGACTACGACAATTGAGGCCTGCGCGATTCGGCTGCCGCTGGCATCGAGCACCGTGCCGCGGATTGCGCCCGTGGCATCCTGAGCGGCGAGCGGCGGGGCGGCGGCCAGCGTGAGCAGAACTATTATGATGAGAACAACATAGAAGATGATGGCCGGGCCAGAATGATTGCGCGTCGCAGACATAAGGGCGCCCTCGCGTGCGAATGCTTATTCGCTATACCTAATAGTTCGGCTCGGAGGGACGACCAGCAGCGCGCTTACCGGGCGCGAAGCGGGAAGATCCGCGAGCAGTGCCGGAGGGCGCGGGATGCGGCAGGCGCGGCCGGAAAGCTGCTTCGCGGGATATTTGGAAACCAAGGGATGTATAGCATGGGACGGGGAAAGAATTCAGTGACATCGGCGGACTATTTTGAAATGCTTCCCGGAGTGGGAATCGAAGGGCGTTTTCACCTCAGGAGACACAGAGTCGAACAGAGAGGAAAATCGAGATATAGCTGCTTCTTCGTCCCGGCGCGGGCTCTTATGCGAGACTAGAGTCTCGTGATATTTTCAGTTTCCTTGAAAAAACATGATTCGAGCCTCTCGATGATTTGAGCTTCAATGATTCGAGCCTGCAAATGATTCGCTCTTATAAAGGTGTCCGTCCGACGATTCCCGAGACGTGTTATGTGGATGACTCGGCGCAGATCATTGGCGATGTCGCGCTGGGCGAGCACGCCTCAGTGTGGATGAATGCAGTGGTGCGCGGCGACGTGCACGAAATCCGCATTGGCGCATACTCCAACGTACAGGACAACAGTGTGCTCCACGGCATGAAGCAGCAGTGGGGCGTGTATCTGGGTGAGTACGTCACGGTGGGGCATTCGGTCACGCTGCATGGATGCACGATTGAAGACCGCTGCCTGATCGGGATGGGAACGATCATTCTGAATGGCGCGAAGATTGGCGCGGGATCGATCATCGCCGCCGGAACGCTGATTCCCGAAGGTACGGTGGTCGAGCCGGGATCGTTGTGGATGGGATCGCCGGGAAAGTTCCGGCGCAAGCTGAGTGAGGCCGACCAGGAAACGATCCTGCGCTATGCGCGGAATTATCTGGGATATAAAGATGAGTATTTGAGGGAGCGGTAGTGTACTCAGACCAGAAGAATCGTCATCCTGAGCGGAGTTGGACGGTGAGCGAAGCGAGCTGGCCTGCGGAGTCGAAGGATCCCTTGCAGAGTGAGGCCGCTTTGGCGAGTCAAGGCATTCTCACCGTGCTGGCCAGTTGTTTCAAGAAACTCCCTGATAGGCTTGTAGAGTTGCCGAACGGGTAGGGATCCTTCGATTGCGCACGCTCATTCGAGCGCGCTGCGCTCAAGATGACAGAGTAAAGGGAAGACGAGAAAGAAGAATCGAGAATGATCAAAGCAGTGCGGGGCACACGAGACCTTCTGCCGCCGGATACGGCGTTGTGGAATTTCGTGGAGGCGGCGGTGCGGGACGTGTTCCGCGCCTACAACTTCCAGGAAATTCGTACGCCGATTTTCGAGTCGACGGAGCTGTTTGCGCGCGGGGTTGGCGAAGAGACGGATATCGTCTCCAAGGAGATGTACACCTGGGAGGATCGCGGGCGGGCGGAAAGCGATAAAGGGCAGTCGTTGACGCTGCGCCCAGAGGCGACGGCGGGCATCGTGCGAGCCTACATCGAGCACAAGCTCGGCGACCGCGGACTGAATAAACTTTACTGCATCGGGCCGATGTTCCGGCGCGAGCGCCCACAAAAGGGTCGATATCGCCAGTTCTATCAGATCGACGCCGAGATCATTGGGCCATCGTCAGCCGGCAGCGAGTCTCCGGCGCGCGATGCCGAACTACTGGAGATGCTGGCGACGCTGCTCGACCGGTTGGGAATCACGGACTGGAATCTGGAGCTGAATTCGGTCGGCACTCCCGCCGATCGTACCGCGTTTAACGAGGCGCTGCGCCAGGCGCTCGATCCTGTGAAGGACAAGATGTGCGCCGATTGCCAGCGGCGGGCGGTCACCAATCCGCTGCGTGTGTTTGACTGCAAGGTGCCGGAGGATCAGCCAATCATCGAAACCCTGCCGCGCATCACGCAGTTTCTTGGCGAAGATTCGCGCAAGCATTTCGAGGCGGTACAACAGATTCTTGCCAAGGTGGGTGTCGGGTTTCACATAAACGACAGACTCGTGCGCGGACTCGACTACTACACTCGAACTGCGTTCGAGTTCACGCACGGAGCGCTGGGAGCGCAGAACGCAATCCTGGGCGGCGGGCGCTATGATGGGCTGTCCGAGGCGCTGGGCGGGCCGGCGGCTCCGGGGATTGGCTTCGCCATTGGCGAAGACCGGCTGGTGATGTCGCTTAAGGAGACGGCCGAGAGCGTGCTGCGCAAACCGGATGTGTACGTGGCTCCGATGGCCGGGATGAACGGCGAGGCCGCGCGCCTGGCGCGGGAACTGCGGCGGCACGACCTCGTGGTCGAGTTGGGAGATGACAGTTTCCGATTGAAAAAATCGTTTGAAGCGGCGACCAGGTCGGGAGCGAAGTACATCCTGATTGTCGGCGAGAATGAAGTGCAAGCCGACGCGTTCGCCCTGAAGAATCTGGCGACCGGAGAACAAGTGCAAGTAGCGCGTGGCGAACTGGCGGGGAAGATTCAGGGATGGTAAGGCAGAAGTCAAACGAGGCGAGGCACAGCGGGTTCCTCGTTGCGTCGCTCCTCGGAATGACAAATGTTATTAGAAGCTTCCTAAGAGGTTAAGGGTTAAGGAGACGGGAATGAAATATGGATTCGTAGTGATCATCATTCTTATGTTGTGCTGCGGTTTGGCAGTTGCGGGGCAGGCGAAAGTGGCGGAGAAGCCGCTGAGTCCGCTGGAGAAGACGCTGATCTCCGCCGAGAAGAGCTACATTGAAGCGGCGAAGAAGGGCGACGCGGCGTTTTTCAAGCGCACGCTGGCCGACGATTTTACCGCCGTCGTCTTCGACGGCGAACTGGCTGACCGCAAGGATTTTATCGACTCCATGTCCTCCGGCGGACTCGACCTGCTCGCCTATGACATGAAGGTTGTGCCGGTGACCGAAGGTGTCGCCATTGTGACCTATGACGTGGTGCTGCGCGTTCCAGCGGCTGAAGATCAGGGGCCGCCACCGCGCTATCAGCACTTCAGTACCATGTGGGTGAAGCAGGGGGACGCGTGGAAGATGAAGTTCCAGCAGATGACGGTGGCGCATTTCGGCGACTGGTAGGAACAACAATTGTTGATTGTTGATTACTGATTGCTGATTGAAAACCGGCTTGACGCGCTTCAGCGGCGCGACTACCATTTCGCCGGAATCGCGGCCCGCTGTTCAATCAGCAATCAACAATCAGAAATCAACAATGACTTGCGAGGTGTGCCATGAAAAGCATAGGAATGATCCTGGGGGCGTGGTTGGTATTGGCGGCAGCGGCCGCGGCGCAGATGCAAGCGCCCAAGCCGGGGCCAGAACACAAAAAGCTCGACATGTTTGCCGGTTCGTGGACGCTCGATGGCGACCTGAAGCCGGGGCCGATGGGTCCGGGCGGCAAAACGACCGAGACCGAGAAGTGTGACTGGATGGACGGCGATTTCTACCTCGTCTGTCACGTCGAATTCAAAATGTCGATGGGCAATGGATCGGGCCTTACCATCATGGGCTACTCCGCCGACGACAAGGTTTACACCTACCGCGAGTTCAACAGTTGGGGAGAATTCGACGACTCCAAAGGCTCGGTGGATGGCGACACCTGGACCTGGACCAACGATCAGAAGATGGGCAACATGACCATGAAAGGCCGCTTCATCATGAAGATCACTTCGCCGACTTCGTATAACTTTTCCTACGAAATCTCGCAGGACGGGACGAAGTGGACTCTGGTGATGGACGGCAAGGCCACCAAGCAGAAGTGATTGCCGAGTGTCGAAGATTGCAACCTTGAGATTGGAATCGAATATTGCGATCCGAGAGGTGAAGACTGGATGCATGACAATTGTCATGCACTGCGGCTGACGGGTTGCACTGGGCACACATCTCGGACCGCGCTACGATCCTTGTGAAATGCTGGTTGGGCGTTCGGCACTCGCCTTCGCTGAAAGCTGGCCGGACATTTTCCGATAGCAAGGTTCTTCCAACAGAGGAGTGCACACCATGAAATTAAGAGCAGTTCTGATTTCGGCTCTGATGCTGTTTGCCGTGTCTGCGTGGGCGCAAATGCCGTCTGCGCCTGGCCCGGAAGTGAAAAAACTCGACTACTTCGTTGGCACCTGGACGGTGGAAGGGACGATCGCGCAGGGTCCGTGGGGCGCGGGTGGAAAGTTTACTTCTACTGAGACTACGGAGTGGATGCCCGGCAAGTTTTTTGTCGAAGGTCACTCGGACTTCAAGATGCCCCCGGAACTGGGAGGCGACGGTAAAGCGGTGTCGTACATGGGATACGACACTAACGAGAATGTTTACACTTTTAACGAATTCAACAGCCAAGGCCGGCGCGAGAGTTCGAAGGGCTCGGTGAATGGCGACACCTGGACGTGGACGAGTTCGCAAAACTACGGCGGCCAGGAAATTCAACAGAAGACGACGATCAAGGTGCTGACACCGGCAAGCTATAGTCTTAAATTCGAAGTATCGGTGGACGGCACCAACTGGATGACGTTCATGGATGCGAAAGTGACGAAAAAGTAGGGTCGTTTTTTCACCAGGAGTCTTCTCACTGGCGGCTTCAAACAGGAAACGACAGGCTCCAGCCGAACTGGAGCCTTTTTTGTTTGGTGCGGGTGCAGGTAGTACGATTGAGACTCAAGGTGGTGTCATGAGAAGAGTTAGCGTCACGGTTGTTCTTGTGCTGGTGCTGGGACCGCTCGGTGCTTCTCACCTTCTGAGCGCGCAAGAGTCGAAGCTCGCCGGAAATGCGAGTACGAAGCCGGCAGAACCTGCCGCAACGGCTCAGGACGCGAAGAGCGGGCAGGCCTATTCCGGGATGTACGCGTTCTTGAAAGAGGGCGAATTTGTGCAGGTCAGCGTCGACGATACAGGCCGCGTCACCGGATTCGTTTCGCGCTTCGGCGACCAGGAGAACGGCCAGGGTGATTTCGTGGACCAGTATTTCAAGAGCAGCAAGCTCGAGGGCAACAAGCTGAGTTTCACGACCGAAATCGTGCGCGGCATGGCGTTCGAGTTTAAAGGCACGATCGAACGCGGCGAAGGCAAGAATCCCGGCGATGAGGCTTATTTCGTGTTGAAGGGCACGGTTACGCAGAATACGACGGACGCGAACAAGAAAGTGACGTCACGCTCGCAGGATGTTTCGTTCAAGATGTTTCCGCAGGAAGCGGCGAAGTGAGTACTTTTCTACTGCCCGGCGCGCAGCGGAGACAGATTCAGCCGTCCGGGAGCTTTCTTGCGGGAACTTTCTGAGCCGTAGATCAGGTCGGGACTTCCCTCGGAGTTAGACGCATCGGCCAGGGCTGCCGCCAGAGCGCGGTAGGAGCGGCTGATCTCAGGGCCGTCCTGCAGGACGATGGGCGTGCCATGGTCGACGGAAGGCGAGACTGCCTGGAACGCGTTGGGAATCTTCCACAACACCTTGCAACTGGTGGCCTGCTCCACATCCTCTTCGGTAAAACCGGGAATCTTCTTGTAGCGATTCAGCACGATGCGCAGCCGGTCGCGGCCGGTGCCCTCTTCAAGGAAGGTGTGAATCCGTCCCGCGCTCCACAGAGAAACCACATCGGTCTGCGCTACCACCAGCACAGCGTTGGAAAGGTCGGAAAGCAGCCGCGTGGTTGGGTCAAGACGGCTGGAAGCATCGACCACGACGAAGCGGTAATGATTTACCAGCAGATCGAACAACCGGGCCAGCTCGCCCGGCGTGGGCTCGGTGGGATAAGGCTGCTGCGGTCCGGCCAGCAGATGTAAGCCTTCCTTGGTCGGGGTCATCAGGCCATCGAGCAACGAGACATCGAGGCGATGAAGATTTTGTAGAGCGTCCAGCACTCCGAACTGCGGCCGCAGGTTCAGGTGCAGTGCTGCATGGCCGATGGGAGCGAAGTCGACGAGCACCACATCGCCATGAGACTGCTGCAGCGCCATGGCGGTATTTACCGCGGCGGTGGTGCAACCCGCGCCGCCCTTGGCGCTAAGAAAAGTGAATACCCGAGCCTTCCCCGCCCCGCCCAGACTGCGAGTGCGGGAAGAACTGAAGCGGGTGAGAGCTTCGAGCAGGGGTTCCGACCCGGCGGAGCGATCCAGATATTCGCCGGCCCCGGCGCGCATAGTGGCCACAATGCTGGCCGGGTTGGTCATGTCGCCGTTGGCGAAGATGCCGATCTGCTGGGTTGTGGCGCGAATCAGTTCGATGGCATGAATGGCGCGTTGCGGGTCGCGCGCCGGAACATCCACCAGAACAACTTCGGCTCGGGAATCCTGCAACTGGCGCAGGATCGCATCCGTCGGGCCGTCAGGAAAACCGACGTGGCTGAACACCGCCTGTCCCAGGCGTGTCGCTTCCAGACGGCTTTGCAGCGTGGATAGTTGGTCCTGGTCCTCGGTCAGGAGGGCGACGCCGATCCCATGCATGGTGCGGTTCTCGCTGATTTCTCTCGGTGTCTGCATGTTAGAAAGAGAACCTGCTCTCCGCCAAGTGACCTAGGTAATGCACAGCCGTGATCTTGCGCGACGCGCGCATAAGCTGCGATGACACGCTCGCCTGATCAACCTCTTTGGGGGGATACATACAACGGTAGAAAATCGAGGTTCGTCGACCTCTATTACAAACATTGTAAGCCAGGATGGGGAAGTTGAAAAGCTCGACTGAACCCTCTGGCGGCTGGAGCCGTCCTATCCCAACACTGGCCGGGCGGCAGACTCGTGCAGGGGGCGTTCTTCTTGATGCTCATGCTCAAGATGCGGGTGCAGGGCCGCGACCCGCGGGAAAGTGGCAGCTGCACCGGAGGATTCCGGCAGATATTCGTAGCCTTCCAAGCGAACCGCAACCCCGATTTTCGATTCCGCCGTTGCAGAAGCCGCAGAGTCGGACGGGGAAGCTGGCCGGACGATCCGCAGAATACGCCCGCGGCAGCGCACCGGCATGCTTTCCCCGAGCGTGATTTCCGAGGGCATGCGGAGCGTCAGTTCGATTTCAGAGCCTTCGGTGAGCGCAGCGTCGGTGAAGAAGAAGACTCCTCGGGAACTCAGATCCTGGGTGAAGCCGAGGCCTTCCATCGCGGTTGCAGGCAGGCGCAATGAGACCGGAAGAAGGTACGGGAAGCGCTGTCCGACACGGCGTTCGATCCCAACGGGAGGAGTTGTCATGGCCAGAGACTTCCTTTGCTGACGCGGAAGTGCAGGCGTTACTTTAGCTCACAACGGCGGTTAGGAGAAGTTCCAAATTGGTTAAGTTGCAAGAAATCTCAAACCATTCATACGCTTGGACTTGGAGCAAAAAGCGGAGCCTGATGTGACGGTTGAACATGGTGAAGACTGTGGAAAAATGAGCAGTCCGCCTGAATCTTGACCACGAAGGACACGAAGTCACACGAAGGAAACACATGCTAGTAAAGCCCTTCGTGATACTTCGTGCCCTCTGTGGTTGATTGCTTTCGCGCCCCTGAAGAAAGCCCACGATATATTAGAACGTGAGAGGACGCGTCATCATCCAAAGCAGTGAACGTGCCTGAATCGAAATCTGCCATCCAAGAGAATGTGTCCGTCGGCGGAGGAGCGCCGGCCGAGACTTTGCCGCGCTGGCAGGCCGCCGGGCGCGCTCTGCGGCATCGCAACTTCCAGCTTTTCTTCAGCGGACAGCTCATTTCCCTCATTGGCACCTGGATGCAGACCGTGGCCCAGTCCTGGCTGGTCTACCGGCTGACCGGTTCCGGATTGAAGCTGGGCGCGGTCGGCTTCGCCAGCCAGATTCCGGTGTTCCTGTGCGCGCCCATCGGCGGCATCGTCGCCGACCGCAGCAACCGAAAACATGTTGTCATCGGAACGCAGATCGCGTCCATGCTGCTGGCGTTTGTGCTAGCGGCGCTGACCCTGACGCACCACATTACAGTGAAGGAAATTTTCGTGCTGGCCGCGCTGCTTGGCGTGGTCAACGCCTTTGACATCCCCGGGCGCCAATCGTTCCTGGTGGACATGGTGGGTAAGGACGACCTGATGAACGCGATCGCGTTGAATTCTTCCATGTTCAACGGTGCGCGCGTCGTGGGACCGGCCGTGGCCGGCATACTGGTGGCGAGGCTCGGCGAAGGCTGGTGCTTCTTTGTCAACGGCGTGAGTTACTTCGCGGTGATCGCAGGATTGCTGTTGATGAACGTGCATGCTCCCGCACGAGTTTCGTCGAAGACGTCGCCGTACGAGCACATTAAAGAAGGCTTTCAGTTCGTCAATCGCACTGCGCCGATTCGCGCGTTGATGATCCTGCTGGGGCTGGTCAGCGTGGTGGGCATGCCCTACGCGGTGCTGATGCCGATTTTTGCCGATAAGATCCTGCATCACGGTGGCCAGGAATTCGCGTCTCTCATCGGGTCGCATGATCTCGGCGCGGTGCGCCTCGGCATCCTGATGGGCGCTGCCGGGGTGGGCGCGCTGCTGGGCGCTTTGACTCTGGCGCTGCGCACCGGCGTGAAAGGTCTGACCCGATGGATCGCGCTGTGCTGCGCGGGATTTGGCGTGAGCCTGATGTTGTTTTCATTTTCAACTTCATTCTGGCTGTCGGTGCTGCTGCTCATGCCGGTCGGCTATTTCATCATGCTGCAAATGGCCTCGTCGAACACACTGATCCAGGTGATGGTGCCCGACGAACTCCGTGGCCGCACCATGGCCGTCTATTCGATGATGTTCATGGGTATGGGCCCAATCGGAGCCTTGCTGGGTGGCGCATTATCAGACCGGATCGGCGCATCGCTCACGGTCGCGATTGGCGGCTTCGCCTCGGTCATGGGCGCCTGGTGGTTCTACCAGCGCCTGCCCAAGATTCGCGTGGAAGCCCGCAGGCTGATCATCGCGCAATCCATGGCCGGCGGAGAACCGCCGGAAGAGATGACCGCGCCGGTGGCGGAGGAATAGTGGGCGAAAGTCTGTTTCCTGCAGGCGAGTTGGTGCGCATGCTTATTGCAACTGAATACGGTAGAGGTTGCGGCGGGTGGTTTGTCGAGCGTAGGCGTATACGAGCGGGCTTACGGCGGATTGCACTACCTGGGGTATGACGGCAATCGTTCTCGCGTTTGCCAGGGATTCGATGTGTGCAATATCTCCAGAGGACAATTTCGGAAGGCCGGAGTTATGCGGCACGGGTACCGCGTAGGTGCTCTCATGCGGTTGTGAGAGGGAGACATATACGAAGTTTCCGCTGGTGTCCCAGTTGAACACGCAATAGTCCATGCACACCGTGACGGCTTCGTTGTGCTCTATGGCGAACGCCTTTGTGGCGACCGTGTGCTCTGGATCGGCGATTGGGACTGCGGAAAGAATCCAACGTCCGTCTGGCGAAAGGGCAATGGCATCCAGGATGCGTTCCTCGCTTATCTTGCGCCTTCCGGATCCATCGCTCTTCATGCGATAGAGATAATTCGAGCCGCCTTCGGCCGAACGAAAGACCAAGTCGCCGTCCGGCAGGAAAAATGGAGAATCTTCGACCGCCGCAGAGGACACCCGCAGCGGGGAGGATCGACGGTTCGTAGGTGCGACCCACAGGCTGCTGTTGCCGCTCTGGTCCTTCATCACAAAAGCTATTTGTTTTCCGTCCTGGGAGACGGCGTACGGATGGGTTGATGAAACTTGCAGCATGCTGCTGCTTCCGATGGGATAACCCGGCAGCAGATTCTCAGTTTTTCCGTCTCGCAAGTTCTTTACCCACAACTCGTAGTCGGAAGTTTGGCCGTTGCTCATCAGAAAATAGAGGCTGTTTCCATCGGAAGAAAAAGCGGGCGCGATGGCGTTGCCTTCAGAAGAGACCTGGTGGTCGCCATCTTTGTCATGGAACCACACAGTGCTATCTTCAGTGCCCACGGCGGTGATGAGCGATTTGCCATCGGGTGCCATGGCTATGCCTTCCTGCGAGGTTGGACCGGAAGTTAATTGCTCGGGCTCTCCGCCAGGAAATCGTTGTCGCCAGATATGAAACTTATCCGTCTTGGCGCTGACGTATACCCATTTCCCATCCGGTGACCATGCGCCGGCGATGCATGTGCCATTGGGAGGCCCCACGCCCTGTACCTCGCCTGCGCCCTGAAAGGGAACCACACGGCAGGGCAGGATTTGACCATGCGTATCCATTTCGACCACCAGCACCCAGCGGCCGTCGGGCGAAAGAAATGAGTGGTGGGCCATACTGCGCTCGCCGGGCGGCGCATAAACATCGCGGCTATGGCCACGGCCCTCGTCTGTGGTGACGACCACCATGTGGAGGCCCGCCTCCTTGATCTCGGAAAACAGCAGGCGCTTCCCACCCTCGATCCAGCTCAATGACGTAGCGTTGGGCATGAGAATGCGGGGCTCGCCACCAAGAATTGGTACTTCCCACTCCGTCCAATTGTCGAAGGCGCCATAGGCAATGCGCGAGCCATCGGGAGAGAATACCGGGCGCAGTTTCTCCGTCGAGTCGTGCGTAAGCTGCACGGGTTGCCCATCCGGCAGAAACTTTACGTAAACTTGCCCAGGGCCGAAGAATGAATCGCTTCCCCGAATGAAAGTGAGCATCCGGCCGTCCGACGATAGAGCCGGATATACGGCCGAGTCGGTAAAGAACGTGAGTTGCTCCCATTCTTTGCCGATTACAGGACCGCTGCGAGACGACCGATAAAAGGAAAAAGCCCCCGCCACCGCCGCCAGCAGAATTAATGCTGCCGCGACATAGTAATAGCCGTTTCGGATGGGACGACCGGGAGCGACTTGCGAACCGACTGGCCGGGATATCGCTCCTGCCAGTGCTTCCGGTTCTGCTGGCGAAACGCGGCCCGAATTGCTATCCCGCTTCAGTCTTTGCAAATCCGTCCGCATATCGGACGCGTGCTGGTAGCGCAGGGTGCGGTCCTTTTCCAGCGCCTTCTCGATGATCCGTTCCAGATTCGCCGACACCTCAGGATTCAGCCGCACCGCAGCCACGGGCGTACGGTTCAGAATCGCATCAAAGATGCTTGCCGCACTGTCGCCGCGGAAGGGCAACTGTCCGGTGGCCATCTCGTAAAGGACGGCTCCAAATGAGAACAGATCGCTGCGCGCATCGAGATCCTTCGCGCGCGCCTGCTCCGGCGACATATAGGCCACCGTCCCGAGCGCGGATCCCGGACTGGTGAGATGCTCTTCGCTGTCGATGGTGGGCGCGCTTGGGGCAGCGACTTCCGGTTCTCGGGAAAGCTTTGCCAGGCCGAAATCGAGAATCTTGGCCTGCCCGCGATCGGTCACGAAGATGTTGGCGGGTTTCACATCGCGATGAACGATGCCCTTGGAGTGGGCGGCGTCGAGTGCGTCAGCGATCTGGATGCCCAGATCCACTACAGTCTCAATCTCCAGCGGCTTGCCACTGATGGCGTGGCGCAGGGTCTGGCCACCCAGCAGTTCCATGGCAATGAACGCACGCCCGTCCGCCTCGTCGATTTCGTAAATGGTGCAGATATTGGGGTGGTTCAGCGAGGACGCGGCCTTAGCCTCCCGCTGAAAGCGGCTTAAGGCCGAGGCATCGTTGGTGAGTTCGTCAGGCAGGAATTTCAGCGCGACATGACGGCCGAGCTTAAGATCTTCGGCTTCATAAACCACGCCCATCCCCCCGCCACCGATCTTTGTCAGAATGCGGTAATGGGAGATAGTGTGCCTATCCGGTTGTGAAGGGGTGTTCACTGCGTAGACATGTTAGGTGGGGTGTTAAGCAAAGGTCAATCAAAGAGGAGTGCTGCGAGGGAGCTTATAAGGTGCGGAAGCGCTCTTTCACTTCGCGGACGAAATCCACGAACTTGGGTTGGGTGATGATGTGTGGATTCCAGCAGAGATCGCGCTCAATCAAATCGTAGGTCTCGACGATGTGCGAGCCGGGCAGGGGATTGCCCTTCGCGTCATGGTCGCGGCCCATCAGCCAGAGGTGGTCGGCGACGGCGGCTGCGGCCGTGATGTCGTGCGTGACTACGATGATGGTGTTGAGGTCGTCCATATTGGCGACCTTCTGGATCAGTTCGCTGGTTTTTTCCAGCATGAGCAGATCGAGGCCGCTGAAGGGTTCGTCCATCAGCAGGAAATGATCGGAGCAGAGAATCTGCTGGATGATGGCGCAGCGCTGCCGCTGTCCGCCCGAAAGCTGCACCGGATAGAGACTCGCCTTATCGATCAGTTCGAACTCGGTCAGGTACTGGACGACTTTCTCGCGCGCGGTCTTCTCGTCTTTTTCTTTCTGATTAGCGGCCAGCAGCAGATTCGACATCACGGTGCGATGTTCGAATAAAGGATAGTCTTGCGCGACGACTCCCACTTCACCCGCTCGCACCGGGCGGTCGAGGCCGTTGATGGTGACGCGGCCCGAAGTTGGCTTGTTCAGCCCGGCGATAATGCGGAACAGCTGCGTCTTGCCGATGCCGCTAGGACCGAGAAATCCCACGACCTGGCCCTGCACGCGATCGGTGCAGATGATGTCTTTGATCTCCGCGCTGACGTGTTTCAAGATGGGACGGCCGTCATATTCGAGCGAGACGTCCTCCACCTTCAACAGCGTTTTTCCGTAGCTGTACGAGGGCATAAGTCGTTCTTATTTCCGTTCCAAAGTAAGATCCGCGTACGGACAGAAAACTTCGCGCAGCAGGCCGATGCCGTAATCCTGCGCCAGCCCCAGCAGCAGAATCGTCAACTGAATGGCGAAAACCGCGCTGAGATGGAAATGCTTGTTCTGATTGAGCAGCATGGCGCCCACTCCGCCCTCCGAGCGCGAAATGCCTTCTACCATGGTCAGCATCATCCAACCCATGGCTGCGTTCTGGCGCAGAACTTCGAACGCTTTGTCTGCCTGGCCGATGATTACTACTTCATAGACCACGCGCCATTCGCCCATGCGCAGGGTGCGCGCCAGGTCAAACCTTTCTTTCGGGATGCTGCCGACCACCTCGGCCATGCCAGTGACAAAAAATACCGACACTGAAAAAACCAGCAAATAGAGTTTGAGGGTGTGCCCGGTGCTGGCCATCAGGGTGAAGAAAAACGTCAGGCCCACCATGGAGAGAAAGCGCAGCTTGCTGAGCAGGGTGACGATCGGGCGAAAGAACGGGATGACCGTGAGGTAGGCCATGCCGAGCGAAAGCAGAGTCGCGAAGGCGATCGCCTCAAGATTCAGCACGAAACTGGTGATCAGTTCGCCGCCCAGGCCCTCCATCCACATTTCGCCCAGCGCCTGCCAAACTTCTTTGGGCTTGGGCAGAAAAACGGTCGGCGAAAAAACCCAGATGAAAAACAGCATCAGCAGCTGGAATCCAACCAGCCATCGCACCGTTTGCTTCGAGATCACCTTGTTCGGTGAAAAGACCTCAATCGCCGGATTTAGATGAGATTCGGTTCCCATAGTTCATACGAGGTTCATAAGAGGTTCATGGGAGGGCTGTCTGGCCCTCCCATGAACCTCGTGAGACTTAGCTGCCGAGCAGCGTGATTTCCACGCGACGGTTTGCGGCTTTGCCGGCGCTCGTGTCATTGGTTGCCACCGGATTTTGCGAACCGTGTCCGGCAATCTTGAAGCGATTGTCGGGGAAGTTGCTGGGCGCATGCTTCTGCAGCCAGTCTTTCACCGCGGCGGCGCGTGCGTCAGACAGAGCCTGATTCACTCCCTCACTGCCGGTGTTGTCGGTGTAGCCGTCCACTTTAATGAACAGTCCGGTGATGGCCAGCGAGTCTTTCAGTTCCGACATGGTACGCACGCCTTCTTCCGTGAAGGTAGCCTTGCCAGTGTCGAAATTAATTGAGTATGACCGCTTCGAGACGACTGGCCCCGACTCGTTCGCCGCATATTGCGGCGCTTCACCTTCAGCGCCGCCGCTGCTCATCCGTGCCTGCGCTCCCGTGATGTAGGACTTGTCTTCAATGTCTTTCACGTCGGGAATCGGCGTATCTTTGAACAGCGCAGGATACTGCTGGGTCGCGATCTTGCCGAACACCGTGTAGGTCGAGCGGAAGTTGTCGTTGGCTCCCGGTTGCAGCCCGAACAGAATCAGGTTGTCGGCGAGGTTGTTGACGGTCGAGCCGCCGAGATCAACTTTCAAGTTTTGCGCGTCGGTCTCGGTCACGCCTTTGTAGTACTTGTACCAGTAGGCTTCATCCTGGTCGGCATAAACTTTGGCGCTGATGGCGGAAGCTTTGTGCAGGACTTGATCGAAGGCCTTGATCTGATCGCCGGCTTCGAACGTAGCCGCCAGCATGCCTTCGATTTCAGCCCGATTGCGCTCGAAGAAGTTCTTAGGGCCAAGAATCACGGCCGGCATCTGCGAGCGATATTGCTTGGAGCTGACCACTTTCACCAGGCCGCCCTTGCCTTTTGCGATAGTCACGTCGCCGGGAGTCCAGGTCACGACCGCATTCACGCAGACGTGTTTGGTTTCTCCGGTGAGGTGTCCGTCTTTCACGACCTTGCGGTCATCGCATTTTCCAGCGACGTAGTCGGCCGCAGCCACGTTGTAGTCAGAAGCGTTGATCCAGTTCACGGCATCGGGATCCCACGTCTTTTCGTCCGGGTTATTCTTGATGCCGTTGTCGCCCTCCCACTTCTGAGCGATGTTCCAGTCACCGTCACGCAGTACGCCCTCGACCAGCAGGCCTTTCGCCGCTTGCGGATTGCTCTTCACTTCCGGAGGCGCCATGAGCGAATCTTCGCCGCGGCTGTAGCCAGTCGCGCCGATCACTTTGGCCTGGTAGTCGGGGCCAAGCTTTTTCAATTGCGGATTGATGGCGGCCAGGAACTGTCCTGAACCGTCTCCCATGATGACCACGAAGTTGGCGCCGTTGGAGCACTGGGAAGACCCGCTGGAAATCTCGCGGGCGCAGGCGATCAGATCTTCCTGCATTTTGCCCGTGTCATCCTGGCGGATCAGCATCAGGTTGACGCCGTGCTTTTCCATCAGTGAGCCTTGGGTTGTGCTGGCTCCGCCGTTGGCGTAGATCAGATTCATCTGGGCGTTCCACTCCCAGATTTCGCCGCGAATCAACGTCGCGCCCACGCTAGCGGCGGACGAACCGGGAAGCGCTACCGGTTCCACGTTCTGTACCAAAGCTTCTTTCACGTCAGGCAATGCAGCCTTCTCCGGCACCAGCGCCTTCATCACGCCGGGAGTGGGAATCCAGCCAAGTTCAGCGGCCTTGCGGAGTCCAAACACAAAGCCCACCACGAGCAGAATAATCACAATGATTTTAGGGCCGGTCTTGAGATGTGCCATGTCTTACGTTTCCTCCCGTGTTCAACTCTTAGCTAGAACTGCTTGGAAATCTTGTTACTTGAACATGTCCCCGTAATCGCCTGCGCTCTTCGCGGCGGGCGGAGCGTCCGGAGCTTTGCTGGCCGGAACCGGCACCGGTGCGGCAGTGGCGCCCGGCAGCAGGAATGCCGTGTCGGTGGCGCCGGAGGTGAGCAGCTTCTGCTCGTAGGCGTCGAGTTTTTCGAGGGCGTCGGTTTCGACCGCGCCGTTCTCCAGGTCGATCGTGTCCATGAAGTTCTGCGCCAGGCGCTGAAAGTCTTCCATCTCCCCGAGTTTTCGTCCCGCCTCTTCGGCAAGATGCTCCATGGTCTGATCGTAGAGCTCTTTCTCGTCGCCCGTTCCCTTTATGACGGCGAGCGCCGTGCGATAGGCGCGGAACGCGGTGTTGATGGTCTTGTATTCGATTTCTGCCTGCTTGACTTCGTTGTCGGTGTCTTCGATGTAGAAATCGATGTGTACCGCCCACTTGCTGAGCAGGTCGTAGATGTTCTGCAACTTGTTGAGCAGCTGCTGGTAGCTCAGATTCGACTTCTGCAGCCGACCAGCCTGATTGGCCTTGGCTTTCATCTGCAGCGCCATGCGGAGCTGTTCGTTCTGGTCCGCAGTGCTAGTAGCGATTTTCTTGGCGTGGGCTGCCAGGCGCATGTTCTCGCTGGCCAAGGCCGAGTTTTTGTCGATGATGTTCTTCAGATATTGAATCTGTCCGCTGACGTTCGAGATCTGTTGCGACATCACGTCGCGGCGTTTCCGCATCTGCGACAGATGATCCTTCAGGATGCCGATGGGATCGATGTCAATAATCAGCCCGGTAATGGCCCGCATCAGCAGGCGAAAGAGCAGATGCGTGCGGCTGCTGAAAACCACGAACAGAATCGCTCCCAGCATCAACGCCAGGTACACCATGTGCAGCGTGTCGGCCAACATGGAAACGACGAAAGGCACGATCTGGGCCCAGCCATAGACGGCGGCGGCCGCGGCCAGAGCGATGAAGATCATTCCGGTCTTGCCTTCCGGTCGCGACCAGAAAGACTTTATTTCATCACCTAGATTCGTAGGAGTAGAAGGCGTTATGCTCATAAACTCTTTATCCTTTTCTCGATCCCATCTATCACTGCCTGGCCGTCACTAATCGGCCATTCACTGCCTGACCAATCACTGGAGAAGGCTGGCGTACTTGGCCTTTTCCTGATCAATCTCAAGCGCGCGCCGCTGCACTGCGATGGCGAACTGCGATTCGGCGCGCTGAATCTTGCCCTGCGCGGCCACCAGTTCGGTGGTCACGTCCGCGAGCGACTGCTGCAGCTGTGCAATTTCTTTCTGCTTCTGCGCGATCGCGTCGGTGATTTCCTGCACCTTCTTCTGGCGATCGTTCAGTTCATGCTGCTTGGTGGCCGCAGCCGACGCCGCGAAAGAATTCTGCTCGTTCTGCAGTGCCACTTTTAGTCCGTCGAAGGTGGCGAGAATCTTCTCCTGCGAGAGCCCTTCCTGCGCCTTGGCCTGAATCACCGCAGTCTTGAACTTCGTGCGCTCGTCCAGCGAGGGAATGGCGGATAGCGGGTCGAGATATTTGTGGATCGTCGCCGCGACCTGCGTGGCATCGAAATTTGTCTTGGCCAGAATCCTCTGGTAGACGTGCTGGGTCTCTTCGCTCATCGGCTGGCCACTCATCGTCTGATAAGCGGAGGTGTCGGCTGAAGCGACGACTGGCGCCGGCGCCGCGGGCGCGGCTTCGGTGTACGGCTGGGCATGCGCCGGGCTCTGCGCTTGCCCCTGACCCGACGGCTTCGGGTCATCGTCTTCAATGATCACGTGCTTAATGCCGTCAATGAACTTGTTGCTCATAACGCGCGCTCCCTGTGTTCTGTTACGTACACTCCCGCCGCGTAGTTCCCCTGGGGCGACGGCTCTAGTTGTTCGGTTGTCCGTATGTTACTGAAAATGATCGTCTGGGCATAGCATTGCGTGGGATGGGTGCCTGCTCTATTAACGGTACCCATTCCGCCGAAACCGGCGCCGGGCAACAGAGGATGCTATGTCCTGAGGCGGGTGATGTCAACGAAAGGATTGGCGCGAAATATTGCACTTCGCAAAGTAACTTCGCAAGAAACTGTGAAGTATATCTGCCGACGCAATTGCGACCGAAGCCGTGGGTTGCGCTACTGGCTGGGCGGTGCGCTGTGCGGCCGCAGCGAACGCGCCACCAGGACTAATCCGCCCACCAGTAGAATCAGCATCACCATGGTTTCGAAAAGGCTGGTCGGTTGAAAGTAGATGTGCATATTGGCGATGATGCCCGCGAAAATAAATAGCGCACCCGCCACGGTCAACAGCCATCCCAGGATGCTCTTGCCGTTCCAGAAGAGTATTCCGATGCCGAACAGCATGGGCAGAAGGGTGATGCCGAAACTGCTGCCGCCCCAGAAGCTCCAGTAAGAACCCATGATGGTCACTTTGTGGGTGATGAGGAACCCTCCGATGCACGCCATGGTAAAACCGAGCAGAAATGTGCCCAGCCCGCCGGAGGTTCCACCGACATCGCTGATTGAACGGTTGTCCATGGGCGGAAGCATAGCACTTCGCACAGCCGCGGGAAATGGTGAAAGGCGCAGAGTGAATCCGCTAGCGATAAGCCGACGGCGGCAAGCCCGTGATGCGGATTCCGGCGTGGCCCTTATGTCGGATATTCATCCCGATCAGCAAGGCGGTGATCTGCTCGACGATGCGGGCGTTTTCCAGCGGGCCGCCGTCGACGGCACGCACGCCGGGAATCTTTGACGCAAGCTCGCGCGTGAGTTGAGCGGCATCGGAATCGTTACTGCAGACGATCACGTCGCCATCGAGCGGAGCGTCGCCGTTCAGCAACTCGGCGGAGACATTGTGGAATGCCGCAACCAAGCTCACGCCTTTGGGCACGAGTTCGGCCGCCTGTTGCGCGGCCGAGCCTTGCCAGACGCCGATGGTGCGAGAGGCGCGTCCGCCCACGCTGGCCGCGAGCGGCACCGTCGCATCAATCAGGATGCTGCCCTCGGTCATTGCGGGCTTGAGTTGCTTCAGCAGCGCAGCTTGACCTTCGAACGGCACCGTCAGCATCAGGATGTCGGCTGCCGCACAAGCCGCGCTGTTCTCCATGCCAGAAACGTTGGCCTGCGCGCCAACTCGCTGTTGAATTGCGGCCGCGGCCCGTTGCGCCCGCTGCGCATCCCGCGAGCCGATGATGATCGATTCTCCCGCGCGCGCCCAGCGCAGCGCGAGCCCCATCCCGGCGGGGCCTGTGCCACCGATCACGGCGATGGGTCGTGCGCCCGAGGGACTGGTGTTCATGCGAATTCCGCCTCGAGAGCATGTTCGACCGAATCCCCGGCGCTGAGTTCGCTTTCGCTCACGGGCAGATTGATGTTGATGCGCGAGTACGTCGTGTTGCGTTCGGCGGGGATGCGTCCCGCCTCTAGAATCAGCGCTTGAAAATCTTCCGGGCTGGTGTACTGGCCGGCCGTCGCTCCGGCTTCGCGCGAAATGTTTTCTTCCATCAGCGTTCCGCCGTAATCGTTGGCGCCGGCGTGCAGGCAGAGTTGCGAGAGCTGCCGGTTCAGTTTTACCCATGAAACTTGAATGTTGTTGATTGCTCCGGCGAGCAGCACTCGGGCCAGCGCGTGAACTTTCAAGTGCTCGGCCAAAGTTGGCCCAGTGCGCGACAGGCCCTGCTGGAAGAGCAGGGTGTTCTGATGAACGAAGCCCAGCGGCACGAACTCGGTGAAGCCTCCGGTTTCTGATTGAATCTCGCGCAGCAGGCGCATCTGCCGCACCCAGTGCGCGGAAGTTTCCGCGTGCCCGTACATCATCGTCGACGTGCTGCGAATGCCGCAGCGGTGCGCGGTGCGGATGACTTCGATCCACTGTGCCGTTGAAAGCTTATTGGCCGAAAGGATGTGGCGAATCTCGTCGTCGAGAATTTCGGCGGCGGTGCCGGGCAGCGTGCCCAGGCCATTGTCCCGCAGCATCGAAAGATAATCCGCCAGCGGCATGCCCGTGAGTTCCACGCCGTAAACAATTTCCATCGGCGAGAAGGCATGGATGTGCATGCGCGGCACGGCATCTTTGATGGCGCGGAGAATGTCGCGGTAATGAAACTTGGGAAGATCGCGCGGCAGCCCGCCCTGAATGCAGACTTCAGTGGCGCCGATTTGCCACGCTTCGACTGCTTTCTGCGCCATCTGCTCGAGCGTTAAGAAGTAGGTGTCAGACTCCCGCGGGCCGCGGCTGAAGGCGCAGAACTTGCATCCCACAAAACAGATGTTGGTGAAATTGATGTTGCGGTTCACGACGTAAGTCACGATGTTGCCTGTCAGCTCGGCACGTAGTATGTTCGCCGCGACCAGCAGTCCCAGCAGATCATCGCCTTCGGCGTCGGCCAGCGCGCAGGACTCCTCCAGCGACAAGTCTCCGCCGTTCTGCGTTTCAAGAACTTTCTCCAGAGAGCCGCGCACCGCTGGATTCACACGCGGTGCTACTTCAGGCCATTCCAGCGAAGGAAAGGATTCCAGTTCTGCAACTAGCAATTCGCGAGGCACGGGGTTCCTCCGTCCGAAACAGTCTACCGGAATAGGTCGGTCGATGCAGGGCGCAGCAGTTCGCGAACTCCGCCCGAGCCCGCGTTATAGCGGAAGCCCCGCACGATGCACGCCGGGGCGCGATTGAGTTTGCCGCAAACCAGCCCGGCGGCGCAGGCCAGTTCGTCGGCGACGGCCTCGACGCTGGCTTTCAATCGATAGCCATGCGAATCGCTTCGGCCGCGATCGTCGCGCAGCGCTTTCATTCCGGCGATGCCGATCGCGAATTCCGTCAGGCCTCCGCGCCAGGGGCGTCCGAAACTGTCGGTGATGATGACCGGAACAGCGATGCCGGTGCGGCGCTTAAGGGCGCGTCGGAGATTAGCGGCGGAACGGTCTGAATCTTCGGGGAGCAGAAGCGCGTGCCCGCCTCCATCAACGTTGGAGACGTCGATGCCGCTGTTGGCGCAGAGAAAGCCGTGCTGCGTTTCGGTGATCAGCACGCCGTTCTTACGGCGAATGACGGCGCGGCTCTCACGCAGTGCAAGTTCGATGACGCGAGCGTCGAGTGCGTATTTTCTTGCCCAGGCAATGGATTCCTTCGTCGGCTCGATCGTCGAGAGGTCGACCAGACGCCCTTCGGCTTTGGAAACGATTTTGTGTTTCACGACAAGAATGTCGCCTGATTGCAAGCGGACGCGCCGTCGGCGCAAAGCCTCGACCAGTTTGTCGGCCAGCGAATCGCCGGGCTGGATTTCGTCCGCGAACGGAATGGGAATCAGGCGGAGTTCGCCGGATGACGCGAGGGGTAGTTTCTTTCTCCGCTTTGCGGCTGATTCGTCTCGCCCGCTCAACTTGCTCATGCACCCATAATATCCAGCAACGTTCCCGCGCGCGCATATTCGCGGAGCAGTTGGTGGGCGCGGGTTTCGCCGGGCAGCGAAATCAGTTGTTGCAGGTCTGCGGGATTGTCAACGTCCACCGCAATCCCCGGTAGGCTCAGCACGACGCACGGTTTGCCGGTGGCCTGCGCGGCAGCGTGATGCGGTTTAAAACTGTCGTTGCCGAAGCGCAGCGGAAACAGATTCGCGGGACGCCGGAAGATGGCATTGGTGCCTCGCCCATCGCCCGCAGGGACGAGCACGCTGCCTTCCGCGGGCGCGTGATTCACAATCTCGTCGAGTTCCCAGGCTTGCATCAGCGGAATATCTCCAGGAATCACCAGCGTGCTCCTCGCGCCTCGCTCGACGCAAACGCGCGTCGCCATCTCTATGGCGCCGGTCTCTCCCGGATTATCGGGGTCGGCGATCACTTCAAAACCACACTGGCCGGCTAACCGCACAGCGTAGGGATCGCCAGTGACCAGCGCCACCTGTGAACTTTTCTTTCGCTCGTGTAACGCGCAATTGCTTGAAACAAAACTGTGCAGGGCCGTGAGCACGTCGTGCAGCATGGCTTGCGCCAGGGCGGTGCGGGATGGTTGATCGAGAACGGCAGCCAGCCGCTGCTTCGCCGAAGACGTGTTCTTGACCGGAACCAGAATTACAAGATCGCCGATTACCGGATCAGCAATCACGCCTGCGGGTCCAATTGCCGCAAGGCCGCGCCGTGGTGCAGAGGTTCCTGGCTCGCGCGCGGGATGGCGGCCATGAACGAGAGCACCTCGCGCGCCAGGGCCGCTTTGTCTTCCGCACTGCGCATAATGGTTTGCATGCACTGCACGCGCAGGCCGTTCTGGCGGAGCGATTCGGCGGCGCGCGCATCTCGCGTATCGCAGATCAGGACGTCGAGAAAGTCTCCGTAGGCCTCGGCGACGCCAGCGATCGAACAGGGAAGTCCCTGCGCGGCCATCAGAATTCCCGCCGGCCCCGCTACCGGAGCGTTGCCCACGATGGGGCTGATGGCGGCAATTTTCCCGCGCGCGCGCGAGAGAGCTTCACGAATTCCCGGCACGGCCAGAATTGGGCCAATGCTGGTGATGGGATTGCTCGGTGCAATCAGAACTGCGTCGGCAGTTTCGATCGCCTCGATTACTCCGGGCGCGGGTTCGGCATCAGAGGCTCCTGCGAAGCGCACCGAGTTCACCGGATCCTGATACCAGCGCTGCACGAAATATTCTTCAAAGCTCAACTCGCCGGCAGGAGTATCCACGCGGGTTTCTACTCGCGAATTGCTCATGGGAAGAACGCGCGCTTTCACGCCGAGTTTTTCCGAGATAACCATCGTCGCCTCGGAGAGCGTCTTGCCCTCGGCCAGCAGGCGGGAGCGCAGCAGATGCATGGCCAGGTCGCGGTCGCCGGTGTGGAACCAAGTGGGCTCGCCCAGTTGTCCCATGGCCTGCAGGCAGAGGAACGTGTCGCCCTTCACGCCCCATCCGCGCTCGCGGCTGAGCATGCCGGAGAGCACATAAGTGATCGAATCGATGTCCGGTGAAACGTACAGGCCCCACCACAGCAGGTCGTCGCCAGTATTCACCACCAGCGTGATGTTTTCGGCGGGCATCGCCTGGCGCAGGCCGTCGACGAACTTCGCCCCGCCGGTGCCGCCGCTGAGCACGCAGATCATGCCGTCGTCCTTATCGTCCTTATGCAACCCATTATGCTTATGCAACGCATTATGCAGCCCTCGAGATTCTCGCCAGACCGTGCTCATCGATTGCGGCGCGCAATTTCTCTGAAAGCAGACCGGGTTTGGCCGTCACCGCTGGAAGAAATTCCGGGTAGACCGGCAGACGCTGGCGCAGGGCGAATCCCTTGGCCTCAGTGCGCAGGCGCAGTTGCTCGAGATGCGGCCAAGGCTTTTCCGGATTAATAAAGTCAGGGGTCAGCGGCGAAATTCCTCCCCAATCGTTGATTCCGGCGTCTACCAAATCATCATAGTAAGGCGCGGAGAGGTTGGGCGGAGCCTGAATATTGACGTTGGGGAGTAACAACCGAGCTACCGCTACGGCGCGCAGCATTTCGCCGCAAGTCGGCTCGGGCCAATGGGCCATGGGAATCGCCGGCTTGACCCGGAAGTTCTGCACAATGACTTCCTGAACGTGTCCGTAGCGCTCATGCAAATCGCGAATTGCCAGCAGCGTGTCGACGCGGTCTTCGGCAGATTCGCCGATCCCGATCAGCAAGCCAGTGGTGAACGGAACATTCTGTTTGCCCGCGTCTTCAATGGTGCGCAGGCGCTTGACCGGAAGCTTATCGGGAGCGTTGTCGTGGGCCGCTCCGGTGGCGAGCAGCGCGGCGTTGGTGGTTTCGAGCATCAGGCCCATACTGGGCGAAACGGCCGCCAGCCGCGCGATCCATTCCGCGCTCAACAACCCAGGATTCGGATGTGGCAGCAGGCTGGTCTCACGCAGCACCAGTTCGCACATGGCTTCCAGATAATGCAGCGTCGATTTGTAGCCCAGGTGACGCAGCGTCTCGCGCATCTCGGGGAACAGCAACTCGGGTTTGTCGCCTAAACTGAAGAGAGCTTCGGTGCATCCCAGCTTTTCACCGGCTCGGGCGACCGCCAGCACTTCGTCCGGAGTCATGGTGTGCGCGCCCGGTTCGCCGGGATCGCGGCGGAAGGTGCAGTATCCGCAGTAGTCGCGGCAGAGATTGGTCAGCGGCAGGAAGACTTTGCGCGAGTAGGTGATGACGCCGGGCTTGAAGCGCTCCTTGGCGGCGCGGGCAGAGGCCAGAAGTTCGGGCAGATCGCCGTCAGGGCAGCGAATCAGATGCAGGGCATCTGCGCGAAAAATAGGTACAGCGGACGCGATGGAGGTGACGGCCACTTCCATCGAATGATACAACGTGTCGTGGTAACGTAGCGGATCGCGTAGTCATAGAGACAGAAGCGACGAACAAACGATGAGCTTGAATCCTTCCGACTTCCGCAAAGCGATGGGCTGCTTCGCCACCGGAGTGACGATCATCACCATCGACCTCGAAGGCGAAGGACAGGGTGAGGTTCGCGGCATGACGGCGAATGCCTTCGCCTCGGTCTCGCTCGATCCGCCGCTGGTGCTGGTTTGCGTCGATCACAAGGCGAGCACCCACGCGCATCTCCACGCCAGGAAGCGCTTCGGGATCAACGTGCTCGGCGCCGATCAGCGGGCGATTTCGGAATACTTCGCCCGCGCCGAGCGCACCCACGATAACGCCGAAGCCGAGGCCGGAGCCCGCTTTGACCGCACCCAACACGGCACTCCGATCCTGCATGGGGCACTGGCCTACCTGGAGTGCCGTCTGCACACGGCGCAAGTGGCCGGCGACCATACCATCTTCATCGCCGAGGTCGAGGACGTTGTGGTGCGTGAGGGAGAGCCGCTGCTGTACTTCCGCGGCAAGTATCGCAAGGTGGGAGAAGGCGTGGGGAAGTGATGCTTAGATTGCTGGTTCCGGCGAAAGTCCGGGGTGCGGTACGGCTCGTCCCGGGGCACGACGTTTCTTCTCTTGAGTCGTGAGAGCGCGAATCTGATCCATGGTTTTCCAGTAGTCCGCAAGCTCAGAGATTCCGCGTTTCGAGAGGCTGACGGTCGTGCGCGTTTTCTTGTCGACAATCTCCTTGCGAATAGTGACCAGTCCCGCCTGTTCCAGATTGGTGAGCTGCACGGAAAGGTTTCCTTTACTCAGCCGGGTTATCTTCTGGAGGAAAACGAAATCGGCAGACGCGCAGGAAGAAAGCACCGTCAGGATCGCCAGTCGCGCGGGCTCGTGTATCAGCCGATTCGGAGAAGGGAGTGCGCTGGCTTCGTTACTCATCGTCGCCCTCCGCAACTCTCTTGGGCAGCGCGCGGACCAGAACAAGGTGATCGTACAATCCCGTCGCTATGAAGCTGAGGCCGAGCCCGCCAGCGTTCAATACCCTCCATAGAACAAGTTTTCCAGCATCCGGATGCCACGTTGGAAAGAGAGCAATTGAGGCAAACGCTACTAAGCCAGCGAACTCGAAGCACAGCCTTTGGCGCTCCATTTTCCGCAGAGGCCATCGCAAGCTGCCAAAGAACACCGCCATCCAAAGGAAAGGCGGGTACAGATTGACCTGCTGGGCAGGATCAGAGATCATCGCGTGCACGCGACCCAGGAAGCTAGAGACCGTAGGCTCGAAGTAGCTCGCGACGGGCTGACCGAAGAAGGCCAGCGCGACGAGGACGGCTAGGAAAATGACAAACTGCCTTGCGCTCATCTCCTGCGCCTTAACATGGCCGAACCGTCTCTCATAGTACCTGGGGATCCAACGCTTACATGCGGCCACAAGAAGTATCGCCGCGACTAGATATGCCAATCCGCCCGCCCATCCCCTCGTCCAGTGCAAAATGCCAGTTAAGTTCATCAAGAAAAAGAATGTTCCAAACAGGATCGCATGGAGCCCTCCCTGAGCGCCGACGAGCCTAGTGACGTGCCTGAGGCGCTCATGGTCAACTGGTGCTTCGCCAGTGGGTCGGCAGTTCGTCTCCTCGGAGGATACGGTTGACAACACCTTCGCGTCCTGCATGAACTGGTTTATACCATAAACCGTTCCAAGAAGCTAGTCTTGCCGAGGACCTCGGCTTTTGTCACTATCTGCTGGGCTGGAACATCCAATCATTGTCAAAACAAATCATCGAAATGGGGTTGATTCATGGCTGAAAAGACGGCAGAGAAAAACGTCAAGGACGAGTCAGAGTGGAAGCAGAAGCTCACGCCCGAGCAGTATCACGTGACCCGCGAGGCTGGCACCGAGTGTGCCTTTACCGGCGCGTACTGGAACACGAAAGATGCGGGGATGTATCACTGCGTGTGCTGCGGATCGCCGCTGTTCGATTCGCAGACGAAGTTTAATTCCGGCACGGGCTGGCCGAGTTTCACCAAGCCCGCCGAGGGCGGCGGCGTGGTCGAGCACAAGGACACGCAGTACGGCATGGTGCGCACCGAAGTGCGCTGCGCCAAGTGCGACGCGCATCTGGGGCACGTGTTTGAAGACGGCCCCGCGCCGACCGGGCTGCGCTATTGCATGAATTCGGCTGCGCTCGATTTCCGGCACGCGGAAAAGAAATGACCTGTAGTCTATAGCGCCTGCATCTTGCCGGCTGTAGCGATGCCATCTTGGCCTCGCACGCGCGGCCGAGACGGCGGCGCTACCAAGAACAAAAGGGCACGCGCAAGCGTGCCCCTTATTTTTCCCCAGACGTTCGGCGTCCTGACTACGCGCTGGCGGTAGCAGCCAAGGCCTTCGGCGCCTCGGACTGCTTAGACTTTCCGTCGCTCAGCACCTGAATGCCGCCCTTGAGCGCTGCGCCGTCTTCCACGCTGATGCGTACCGTGCAGATGTCGCCGTTCACCGAACCTTCCGCGCGGATATCCACGCGATCGCTGCATTCGATATTGCCATTCACCTTGCCCATCACTACAAGTTCCTTGGCTTGAATGCTGGCATCGACCTTGCCGTTGCGGCCGATGGTGACGCGGCTTTCCGGCATGGTGATTTTGCCTTCCACTCGGCCATCGATGTAGAGAGCTTCCGAGCCGCTGATCTCGCCCTTGATGACCAAAGTGCGGCCGATGGTGGCCTGATCGACGGGAGCGGTGACGTTCTTAATCGGGTTGTAAGGGTTGGGATTGAGAGCCGGCGAGCCGGGCTTCTGATTGAACGAGTTATCCGACGACTGAAGCATGCGACCTTCCTTGGATTCCCGCGCGGCGCCTCGCCCTGGGGTCCCTGGCACCTATTTCCTGCGGTTGGTCTTGAAATTTGTGGCCGGCGGCAGTTGCTGGCCATCAGGCCAATCTGACTATCGCACAGGCGTAAGGGTTTCCTTAAGATTACGGAAGTATATGTCCGCTGGCGGAGGGCGATCAGGCTACCAGTTGCCGCTAGGATCTCTCCGTAACAGCTGCACGCCGGCACATTCCGACTGCAAGACTTTCAAGTCCGGGACCGTAGGTTCCTGGGCTGTGGGCTCGAGTTCGACGGAGAGGTCACCGCTCAACTCTTTCGTCTTTTTTCCCTTGGCCGTTGGGATGACTCGAACCACGAAGAGGCCTGGTTCAACCGTAGAAAATTCATACGAGCCATCTTCGAGGGTCCGCTGCGTTTCCACGACTCGCGAGGAGCGCAAGTCTAAAAGGCTGACTGTGGCGGATCGCAACGGACGGTCCGGCTCGCCTCCCGCGCCGGGTGCAAGCAACCTTCCGCGCAAGACTCGGACTGGGAGAGGTTCAAGGGGCCAACGGATCTCTATCTCTGCGTCGAAGTCACCATCGCCTGCGTCATGAACCGTATTGGAGGGAAACTGAAGTCCATTTTTCGCTTTTGCATAATATTTTCCCGGTGGCACGGCCAGGAAGTGTGCCGTACCGGAAGCGTCGGTGGTGGCGACAGGAGCTTTGCCGCCGTCGTTTGGGTCTAGTACGACGCGAATCCCGGGGAGCGGCGCCTGGCGATACGACAGCTTTACGGAAAAATCGCGACCTACCTCGTAAGGAGTGGACAGCCAGCTGATAAAGCACAGTCGGCTGAATTCGGCATTCGCGTCGTTCGCGTCCTGACTCTGAGCGAATGAAAGAGTGGTGAAGGCGGTTAGAGCAACCGCGAGCGTGATTGCTCTCATCGTCAAGGGAGCCGTGGGACCACTATGCTTCATCGGATCCTCATTTGCCAGCCAAGGAATTGGATGCCAACGTAAGGTCCCAGTTGCCCGGTTGTTGGCCCTATTTCGATTCCTGCAACTCCTCTGACAGCCCCTCCCACTCCTTGAGCAGGGCGGCGTGGGTGGCTTTGTGCTGGTCGAGTTCCTGTGACTGGCGCTGGCTTTCTTCGGAACTGACAAAATTCTGCAGCGCGGTTTCGAGATGCTCGATCGCGGACTCGGTGCGGCTTATTTCTTCTTCCAGTTCGTGGACGCGATCTTCCATCTGTTTGCGTTTGATGGGATTCAGGCGCCTCTTCGCAGCATCGCCCGCAGCATCGGCCCCGCGATTTCCGTTTGTCGGATGCTCGGGCGCGGTTTTCAACACTGCTGGCTCAGCCTTTGGCGCGCGTGCTCCGGGAACGTCATCGAGCGTGGGCGCGACGTGCTGCCCGCCCTGCTTGCGCCAGAGATAATCTTCATAATTGCCGGGGAAGACTTCGACCGTGCCGCCGCCGACTTCGAAAACCCGCGTGGCCAGCTTGTCGATGAAATAACGGTCGTGCGAAACGAACACGACCGTCCCCGTATATTTCATGAGCGCGTCGAGCAGCACGTCTTTGGCGCGCAGGTCGAGATGGTTCGTCGGTTCGTCGAGCAGTAGAAAGTTTGCGGGATGCAGCAGCAGACGCAGCAGGGCATAGCGCCCGCGCTCGCCGCCAGAAAGCACGCCGATTTTCTTGAATACGTCTTCGTCGGAAAACAGAAAACAGCCGAGCAATCCGCGCAGTTCGGTCTCGCCGCGGCCGGGCGCAGCGTCGCCGAGATCGTCGAGGATGCGCGCGTCCGGGTCGAGCTCTTTATATTGGTCCTGCGCGAAATAATCGGCTTCCACATTGTGGCCGAGGCGATATTCCCCGCGCGTGACTTTCTCAGTGCCGGAAAGTAGTTTAATCAGCGTCGACTTGCCTGCGCCATTCACGCCCACCAGCGCGATGCGGTCCCCGCGCTCGATCATGAAGTCGACGTTGCGGAAAACTTCTTTGTCGGCGCTTCCGTTCTTCCCCGCATAACTCTTGGCCACGCCTTCGAACTCCGCAACGATTCGGCCGCTCGGCTTGGGCTGCGGAAACGAAAAGTGGATCGTTTTTTCTTCCGGCGGAATCTCGATGCGCTCGATCTTTTCCAGTTCCTTGATGCGGCTCTGCACCTGCTTGGCTTTGGTCGCCTGGTAGCGAAAGCGGTTGATAAAAACTTCCAGTTGCTCGATGCGATCCCGCTGGTTGCGGTAGGCGGCCGTCAGTTGCTCGTTGCGCTGCGTCTTCTGCGCCAGAAACTTGTCGTAGTTGCCGGTATAGAACCAGAAGCGCTTGTTCCAAATCTCGGCGATCTTGTTGACCGTGACGTCAAGAAAATAGCGGTCGTGCGAAATCAGCACAAACGCGTTCGGATAATTCTGCAGATATTCTTCCAGCCAGTTGCGCGCTTCGAGATCGAGATGGTTCGTCGGCTCGTCGAGCAGCAGTAAATTCGGTTTCTGCAGAAGAAGCTTGGCCAATGCCAGCCGCATCTGCCATCCGCCGGAGAATTCGTCAGTCAACCGCGGCCAGTCTTCTTTACCAAACCCCAAACCCATCAAGACTCGCCCCACTTCCGCTTCAATTGAATAGCCGTCGCGCGTGCGGAATTCGTGCTCCACCCGGTGATACCGGTCGGCCACGGCGGAATATTCTGCGCTGGTGTGGTCCAGTTCCGCCATGCTGTGCGTGAGTGATTCCAGCTCCGTTTCCATAGCGCGCAGATCGTCAAACACCGACATGCACTCGGCGAAAACGCTGCGCCCGGAAAGCGTGAGCCCGTCCTGTGGAAGGTATCCCGCGGACGTTCCCTTGGCGACGGTAAGCGAACCGTAGTCGAACGAATCCATGCCGGCGAGAATCTTCATCAGCGTGGACTTGCCCGTTCCGTTCCCGCCCACCAGACCGATGTGGTCGTGGGACGTGATGAGCCAGTCCGCGTTTTCAAACAGCAGTTTGTGGCCGAACCGTTTTCCGGCGCCGGAAAGCTGAATCATGGATGGAGTTATCGTCTCACAAAAGCAGTCCCAGTTCCTGGCAGGGAAGAAGTGCAGAGATCCTGCCTTGGAATTCCTGCTTAACGCGCCAGGAATTCGCGTTCCTCAGGGTGACAAGGCTTGATGATGAACGGTACGGTAAGACATGTGCGATAAAGACTACAGAAAATCAATCGCGAGGCAATGATATTTCAACCATCGTTTCAACGCTGTCGACCCTAAAACCGTACCAATCGGCCTTTTCAACAACGACACCGTCCATTTTGGCGTTGTTGAAGAGCGCTGAGCAAATTGCGGAGCCGCGAAAGGACGCGCCCGTTAGATCGCTACCTCGGAAATCCGATACCTTAACGTTCGCATTATCAAAGCAGACATTTCTCAACTGTGCCTCCCGAAAATCTATATCGGAAAAAAATCATTCTTTGAAGTAGGCATCGGATAGATTGACGCCGCGAAAAGATGACCCTTCGGGTACATCGATGCGTTGGAAATCGCGTTGCCCGCGCCGATAAAGATCGATGAGTTGCTCCGCGGTCATCGGCGTGCGAACAAACCAATCCATAGGCGCTCTCAAAGCGGCGTAAGGATGTCTCCCTAATGATACTGGCTGTGGGGCCCTTGTGAGAACTACTGAAGGAACTAGCTCCAAAGTGCCAGGCAAGACTCTGGCGCTAGGTGCTGAATGCCGAGTGCTAATAGCTAAGCGTGGGCTACGGCCAGACCGCTTCGGCGATGGGATCTTTCGCGGCGACGGGGCGGCCGTTGCGCGGCCCGGGATACGTCCCCCAGAGTTCGCTGTGGAACTGAATGCGTTCCAGAGCGCGGTCAATCACGGCTTCCAGTTCGTGGGTATATTTCACTTCGCGTCCCTTGGCCAGCCGCCGCTTGGCTTCCGCCGGGCTGAACCAAGTGGGATGCCGATCGCCTTCGTCCGGCCGCCGCATCTGGTGGATTTCCATCAGAAAGGCTTTGACCACAAATTCCTGCACGCCGCCCGGTTGCCAGAACACGCCCTTGGAATGAATGTAGAGGTGAAAATGCCGCGGCTCAATCGTGCCCAGAGCTCCGGCTTCTTCGGCGGCTTCGCGTTCGGCGGCCTGGCTGTGCGAAAGCCGGGCGTCGGTTGAGCCCTTGGGAAAGGTCCACTTGTTGCCGCCGTTGGTATTAACCAGAAGGAACTCAATGGCCGTCCCGCGCCGCCGATAACAGATTGCCGCCACTTGCAGCGGTAACGACTTCGCGACCCGGGCTGAACCCATGAGATCCTCCTGCCAATAGCCTACAGGCAAGATATTTCAGGAGTATGAATGTGCAACAAGAATTGTGCACTAAAGAGGGTTACGAAAGGGTTACGTACCCCTTTCGGGAATCGACGTCTTCCGTGAATTGTCATCCTGAGAGCAGGCGGAGCGAAGGCTCACGCCAGATTCCGCTGCAGCGTTTCCCGCCCTAGTTCGTTCTCCCAGCGCGCCACCACCAGCGTGGCTACGCCGTTGCCGATCATGTTGACCAGAGCGCGGAACATGCTCATGAAGCGGTCGATGCCCAGGATGAGCGCCATGCCTGCGACTGGAATCGTGGGAATCACGCTCAGGGTCGCGACCAGCGCGATGAAGGATGCTCCCTGCACGCCGCTCGCCCCCTTTGAAGTAAGCATGGCGACGGAGAAAATCGTCATTTGCTGCAGCCAGGTCAAGTGCGTGTTGGTAGCTTGCGCAACGAAGAGCGCAGCGATCGTCATGTAAAGGGCGCTGCCGTCAGTGTTGAACGTGTAGCCCGTGGGCACGATCAGGCCGACCAGCGAGCGCGAGCAGCCCAGGTCTTCCAGCTTTTCCATCAGCGTGGGGATGGCAGTCTCGGACGAACTGGTGGCCAGCACCAGAAGAATTTCTTCTTTGATGTGCAGCAGGAACTTCAGCAGGCTGAATCCCGCCAACCACGCGACCGCCCCGAACACGATAAAGACGAAAAGAATGGAAGTGATCCAGAAGGAAGCGATCAGCCGGAGCAGTGGGCCCAGCGACGCCAGTCCATATTTGCCAATGGTGAACGCCATGGCGCCGAATGCGCCGATGGGAGCGAACCGCATGACGATGTTGACCATACGAAAGACGACCTTGGTCAGCGATTCCAGGAGCGTGACCAGGGGCTTGGCGTGCTCGCCCGCCGCCGACATAGCAAAGCCAAACAGGATTGAAACGAAGACAACTTCCAGGATGTCGCCTTTGGCGAAGGCATCAACCACGGTGGTTGGGATGATGTGCATCAGGAAGTCGGTGACGGTCTGCGCCTTCGCCTGGCCCGCGTAATCGGCGACCGCGTGGGCGTCGAGCATGGCCGGGTTTACGTTAAAGCCGCTGCCGGGGTGCACGACGTTGCCCACAATAAATCCCACCACCAGCGCCAGGGTCGAGATGATTTCGAAGTACAGCAGAGCCTTTCCACCGACCCGGCCCACCTTGCGCAGATCCTGCATGCCGGCGATGCCGGTTACCACGGTGCAGAAAATCATCACCGTGATGATCATCGTGATCAGGCGGATGAAGGCGTCGCCCAAAGGCTTCATCGCGACTGCGTGTACGGGACTGATATAGCCATAGAGAACCGCGACAACGATAGCGATGCTTACCTGCACCCAGAGCGACGAGTAGAAGCGCTTGGGACGCGAGGTGGGAGAGTCGGAGTGTGCTGCTGCCGGAAGTTGAGCCATGTGGACTCCGTAAAGCGCGGTATGGTGGTCAGACCACTATTGCAACATCGATTCTCAGCCCGCCTGAGAAACCTGTCCTGGCTTTTGTTCTTGGAATAGCCCCACTTACAGCTAGTACCGACGAGAGGCCCTCAAGGCGCGCCTTGCGCCTCAACCCCTTCTTCGAACGGCTAGTTCGCCGGAGCCTGCAGCGTCTTCACCAGCCACGGGATGATCACTTCCTTGAAAATCCTGGGGTCGGGCCATACGCCGACCTGCCGGCCGAGATGTCCGCCGTGCGGGTTGATCCACGCTTCTTTGGGCACGTCGCCCTTATTCAGCAGCAGATATTCATCGTCAATGGGAACCTGCGTATCATTTACGCCAGCCAAGATGAGCATGGGCGCCATCGGCTTGCCCAGCAGGCCCTGGCGCACCAGCGACATTTTCGGCAAGTACTCGCCCATCTCGTCGAGGGAGTGTACACCTTCCAGAATGTTCATGAGCGCGGGCACCTGATCGAAGAGATATTCACGATTACCCAGCAGCGAGTTCATCAGAAAATCTTTCTGAAAGAATCGGTCGACCGGCGGCGATTGCGCGCTGCAGCCGCGCAGGCGGTCGCGCTCCACAATCGCCATTTTCGTGGCCCAGTAGGCTCCCCAGCTCACGCCATGCATCGCGATGCGGTTCTTGTCGATCTCCGGGCGCGACTGCGCGTAGTCGATGACTTTCGAAAGCATGCGCTCGGAAGTCTCGCTGACCTTAATCGGCGCCTGCCCGGTGCCGGGACCGTCGACGGCCAGAAATCCGATGCCGAACGGCAGAATCGCCCCGAAACTTTCCGTGAGATCTTCTTTCCGGCTATCGAGTCCGTTGACCGCAATGACCAGCGGCACGGGACCCTTCGTATTCTTCGGCAGACGCAGGTAGCCGGTGATTTCCTTTCCCTCGAAAGGAATGTGTACCACTTCGAGTGGCGGATCGAGAAACTTGGCATGCGCTAGGAATGCCTCGATCGCTTTCTCATACGACCGCTGCTTGCCGGGCGACGCGGGAATTGGCCAGCGTCCAAATGAATATAGCCGCCACGCGCGGATGTAATCGGCATTGGCTTTGGTCGGATCGGTCTTCTCCAGCGACTTCGCCTCGTTGAAATAGCGATCGGCGACCCGCATGAAGCCGGCCGCCCACTCGTCCTTGTCGGCTGTGTGGATGCTCTCGAATGCTTCCTTCACATCGGCGGGGTCGAGACCGATCAGCGGATACTGTCCGACCTCAGCGCGGCGAACGGCTTCCACCTTGATCTCATCAATGGTGCGTTCGCGGCGCGCTTGTCCCGGGCCGGGCTCTTGTGCAACAGCTGTTCCCGAAACCACCGCCAGCAGCACCGCGAAAAGGACGAGTTTCATTCCGTTTTTCATGATCGTAGTCCCGATGAAAGTAGTCTCGATGAAAAAAAGGCCGGACGGAAATGAGTCCGGCCCCTTAAGTTCCAGATCTGTCTCGAACTAGAAAGTGAACTTCGCCCCAATCTGAATCGAGTGCGGTCCACCCGAGCCCACGGCCGGATTCGCCGCCGCGATGTCCGGCGTCGCGCATCCGCAGCCGAAACCTGGCGCCGAAGGATCGTTCAATCCGAATCCGTTTTGTCCGCCATAAGGATTGGCGAAGTTCGGGTGATTGAGAATGTTGAAGAATTCGATGCGGAACTGCAGGCGCATGGCTTCCGCAAAATGGAAATTCTTGGCCACCGAGAAGTCAAAGTTCTTGAAGCCGGTGTCCTCGAACATGTTCCGGCTCATATTTCCGAACTGGCCCAGAGGCGGCGCCATCATCACTGAGTTGCCCGCAGCGTAACAGCCAAACGCATTCAAAGACGCCGTTTCCGCTCCGGGAGTGCCACCATCCTCTGCCAGCGCAGACGCTGTACAGGCCGGCGTATTGGGGCTGCCGGCAGGATAAAACGGAATTCCAACTCCTCGTCCCGACTTAAAGTCGGAGGGATTGCCGCGCTGCGCCGTTCCTGCCCGATAGAAGCTCCAGCGAATCGGACTGTTCGCCGGCGGGCTCACTGGCAACGGCCCAACTCCGGCTGCGTCGGTTCCTTCGTCCATCGGGCCCCAGAACTGGGGGCTTTCGATGGTAGTGATGGTGTTGATCTCCCAACCTTCCGCCATCTGGCCGAAGCCTTTGCGTCCGGGAATGGCGTAGGTGAGCGAAACCGTCAACCGGTGCCGGATGTCGAAGTCGCTGTTAGCATATTCGGCCGCCACGTTGTGAGCGTTCTGCGGCAAGCCGGAGCCGTAGCCGAAATCCCAATTCGCACCCACGTCGTCGAGCGCGTGCGAATAGGTGTAGCCGGCCACCATGCTCAAGCCATGGTAGTTGCGCGCGTTCAACGTGACCTGCAGGCCGTTGTAGTTTGAGCGGTAGATGTTTCCCATCTGGAAAATATTGGCCAGGTAGGGGAACTTGCTGTAATAGGGAAGGCAAAACTGATCTGGAGAGCTGATGGCTGCGTCTGCGCAAGCTGGATTGTAGTCGCTTCCCACCGCCGGCTGATTGATGTCTCGTATGCCCGTCAGATTTGATCCGTGATTGCCCACATATGCGGCCTCCATCGACACTTTCTGCGTGAAGGCATGCTGCAGGTTCAACGTCCAGTTCCATACGTAGGGCGTCGTGAGATTGCGGTCCACGCTCATGATGGGGCACGGGTTGTTGAAGCAATTGATGGTGCTGCTGCCGTAGAGGGGCGTGGTTGGAGAATCCCAGAGCTGCGGAGTCACGACATACTTCGTGGTGACATTTCCCGTGGTAATCGTGCCGCCGGAAGTGTCACCCCCAGCATCAATCGGCGCTCCCGTCGGCACGCTGCCCGGCCCAAACGCATTGTTGAAAGCGACGAATGACTGCCAGTTGACGGTCTCAAAAATCAGCCCGCCGCCTCCGCGCAGCACCGTACGCCCGTTGCCGAGAATGTCCCAGGCAAAGCCCCCGCGCGGACCGAAACTCTTATGATCCGGGTTATACAGGCTGCTGATCCCGTGACCGACCTGCACCATGCCCGCGGTGGGATCGAAATTGCCCAGCAGATTGTTGGCCTCCGCGGGAACGCTACTGAATTCATAGCGCACCCCAAAGTTGATGGTCAGGTTTGGGGTAGCGCGCCAGTCATCCTGGAAAAATCCGGCATACGCCCAGTCGTGCAGATGCAGCGTTGGATTTCCCACCTCGACCGATGCTTTGAGCGGTAGCCCGGCAAAGAAATCCTCGAGCGGCGTTGACCCTGCTCCCGCGCCTGATACCTGTCCACCTATGAACGTGATGCTGCCGCGCGCATTGCCGTAGGCGGCGTTCGTCACCTTGTTGTAGTGCAGATCACCGCCGAACTTTATGGCGTGCTTGCCTGCGCTATAAGAAACGTGATCAACAAACTGCGTGATCGAATCCGGTCCTTGGAACTTTGGCCACTTGAAACCGCCCAGACCGGGGAGAAAATAACCGCCGAAGCCGATGCGCGGCAGCCCGCCGGTGTCCGGCCCGCTTACGCCGGTATTCAGACCATATGCCGAGGCGGGCGTGTCGAGATCGCCGGGCAGCGTCGGTTGGTAGAGCCGGTTGTAGCCGCCGCGCACTTCATTCACCCAGCGGGCGCTCGGAGTCCAAATCCAATCTCCGCCCACCACCTGTGCACGGGTATGAATATTCGAGAGCCACTTCTGTTGCAATTCGGGAAAGTCTTCCACCGTTCCAGAATTGTTGCCGAAAAAGTACATCGCACTGATGCTGTGATAGTCGTTCAGCCGATCGTCAATCTTTCCGACCACGTTATCGACGTGCACATTGTTGTTGAATCCGTTGCTGATTTGGATAGCCTGGTTGGAGTTCAGGGCAGTGCCGATATCCGTCTGCGTGTTCGTGGGAAAGCCTGTGCCGGCGCACACACCCGCGGCCGTGCAGCCCGAAATCGTTAGGCTGGCCGCGTCGACTCCGAATCCTGAGGTGTTGGCGGCAGCCTCGAGATCGGCGATCGCATCCGGAATGCTGTTGGCGCAGTCGCCCGCAAAGCCGAACGAACACGTGCCATTCGCCGCCATGTGCACCGTGGATGGGCTGGTGACTCCGCCATACGAGTTGCCCACGTTATAGCGCTGGCCTTCATAAGCAAAGAAGTAAAACGCCTTATCCTTGACGAACGCTCCGCCCACGCTGCCGCCGAATTGTTCCAGCGTCCGCGTCAGTTTCGGATTCGGGTCGTCATTAAAAAAGTTGCGCGCATCCAGAGACCCGTCCCGGCCAAAACCAAATGCCGACCCGTGCACCTTGTTGGTCCCCGACTTCAGGCCCACATTCACCACCGCTCCCGGCTTCCATCCATACTCTGCGGGAGGATTCTGCTGCAGGTTAAATTCCTGAATCGAGTCGATGGGAAGAATCGTTGCCGAATCTCCGGCAATACCCGCCCCGTTTACGATTGCCTGGCCGGAGTACGGTTCGCTGTTGAACAGGCCCTCAATGTAATAACCATTATCTTCGGCGCGCAGTCCGTTGGCACTGGTCGTTGAAAATCCGCCGCCCGGATAGCGAATCACGCCCGGACGCAGTTGCAACAAGTTCTCGTAGTTGCGGCCGCTGAGCGGCAGATCGTTGATTTCCTCATTGCTGAGCGTGCCGCCCAGTGTGGAGGAAGTCGTATTAACCAGAGGAACATCCTCTTCGACGACCACCATCTCCGATACTTGTCCCGGTTGCAGCGTGAAGTCCGCTCGCACGTCGGTGGCAACTTCAATGGCGACGTTAGGCCGCTCACTGGTCTTGAAACCCTTCGCCTCCACGTGGATCTTGTACACCCCAGGCAGCAGCTCGGGTGCGACGTATCCGCCGGTTTCGTCGGTGGTTAGCGCGCGCGAAGTGCCGCGCGCCACGTTGGTTACCACCACCGTGGCGCCCGCGACCGCGGCGCCGCTCTGGTCGCTCACCGTGCCCAGAATCCGGCCCGCGGTGGTCTGGGACAGAGCGGAAATCGAGAACAGCAGGAGAGCTAAGCTGATCAACACCAGGCGGAAAGCTGCGGTCATCCGGCTAACGGGATAAAACCCGCTGCGAACCGTGCGCGATGCCATAAAGAACCCCTCCGTATTTCTGGTCCGACAGCCATACCACTATCGGAGAAACCGTGTCAAGCAGATTCAAATCTTGGATGGAGATTCAAAAAGGTTATAACGCCCCGAAGTCAACGGCTAGTTCATAGGGCGGCAACCCCTTCAAAGTTGCGCTGGGACAGGGTCGTGTAGTATTGTGTCGATGTGGTAATACCACTGGACCACCATACCAACTGATGTTCGTCCCTGCTTCAACAAACGCGCCAACCCGCTGTGGATATGCGGTATAGTAGCCGGACCAAAGCCAGGCTGTGGGCTGGCTGCGCGTCACACAGTGCGGGGGGCGAATTTGTGTACAAACTGGTTCGTACGTCGCGACTCTACGAGCAAATTGTTCAGCAAATTGAAGAGTCGATCGTTAAAGGCAGTCTGAAGGCAGGAGATCAGCTTCCAGCGGAGCGCGAGCTGGCGCAGCGTTTCGGCGTGAGCCGCACTGCGGTGCGCGAGGCCGTGAAAGCTCTCCGCGAAAAGGGTTTGGTCGAGGCGTATTCCGGCCGCGGCACATTTATTACCGATGGCACCCGGCAGGCGGTCCGCCAGTCGCTCGACCTGATGGCGAAGATCGGTCAACCGGAAGGCTCGACTCATCTGGCGGAAGTTCGAGCCATCCTCGAGCCGGAGATTGCGGCGCTCGCCGCCCTGCGCATTCAGGAACCAGAGCTGGTAACCATGCGTGATGCAGTGGCTGCGATGGACCGCGCGGGGCAGGATGCTGAAGCATACATCGAAGCCGACCTCGATTTTCATCTGGCCTTGGCGGAAGGTGCAGCCAACCCGCACATCCTTTCGCTGCTTGATTCCATCGTGGCTCTTTTGCGCGAACAGCGGCTCCGAATTTTCAACGTCCCCGGCGGGCCAGCGCGCGGCCAGGTTCATCACAAGCGGATTCTTGATGCAGTAGAACGGCACGACGCTGAGAAAGCCCGCGAAGCCATGCGCAATCATCTTTGCCAGGTGCGGGACGATAGTCAGGCTCCGGAAGAGAAACGGATTTCCGGCAAGCACCGGACCAACTAGGCTTGGAGGTGCGACTCGGTCTGAATACAAGCACGTTTATTAGGGCGTACGGCTTCAGCCGCACCGCAAGCGCAAACTTAAAGTTCGAGCGGCTGTAGCCGCGGAGGAAAAAGGAAAGCGGATGGCGAAAATTGGCTTCATCGGTTTAGGCGTTATGGGCAGTCAGATGGTCAACCGGCTGCTCAGCAAGGGGCACACCGTCACTGGCTACAACCGCACGCGCACCAAAGCTCAGTGGCTGGTGGAGAAGGGAATGCAGTGGGCCGACTCGCCTCGCGCTGTGGCCAGCGCCGCAGACTTCACCTTCGCGATGGTCACCAACGCCGCAGCGATCCAGGCCATCACCGAAGGTCCTGACGGACTGCTCGCCGGCTTGAGCGCCGGGAAAATTTTCATCGATATGAGCACCGTGAGTCCCACAGTGAGCCGCGCGCTCGCCGCGAAAGTGCGCGCCCTCGGCGCCGACATGGTCGACTCCCCGGTCTCCGGCAGCGTTATCACTCTGCAGGAAGGCAAGCTCTCGGTAATGGTCGGGGGACGAAAAGAAACCTTCGACAAGATCAAGACGCTGCTTCTCGATATCGGCCCTAAAGTCAGCCACGTGGGCGACAACGGCCTTGCGCTTTCCATGAAGATCGCCGTGAACCTCAGCCTCGCAGTGCAGATGCTGGCGTTTTCCGAAGGCGTGCTGCTCGCAGAAAAGAGTGGCATCGCTCGCGAAGTCGCCGTCGATGTGCTGGTCAACAGCGCCGTTGCTTCGCCGATGATCAAATACCGCGGCCCGTTCGTTCTGCAACAGCCCGAAGAAGCGTGGTTCGACGTCAACATGATGCAGAAGGATATGGTGCTGGCCATGGAGCTCGGCCGCCAGCTCGATGTGCCTCTTCCCACCACCGCCGTGAGCAACGAGTTCCTTACTGCCGCGCGCGGCATGGGCTGGACGAAATATGATTTCGCCTGCATGTTCGATGTGCTCGCCGCGATGTCCGGTGTCACGACTCCTGTGACCACAGGAGGTCCAAAGAAGTGACCACCGTGACTTCCAAACCGGAAGCAAGCATCCAGAGATCTACCGAGAGCCCGTGGCTGCGCGCCTACCGGCAGATGGTCCGCATCCGTCTCTTCGAAGAGCAGGTGAATGAACTCTATACCCGCGCGCTCATGCCCGGACTCGCGCATCTCTACAGCGGCGAAGAGGCTGTCGCAGTTGGCACCTGCGAAGCTCTGCACATCGACGACTACATCACCAGCACCCATCGCGGCCACGGACACTGCCTAGCCAAAGGTGCTTCTCCAGATCGCATGTTCGCCGAGTTGCTGGGCAAGGAAGCCGGCTACTGCCGCGGCAAAGGCGGATCCATGCACATCGCCGATCCCGCCACTGGCAATCTCGGCGCCAACGCAATCGTCGGCGGCAGTGTAGGCATTGCGACTGGCGCAGCCTTTGCCTCGAAGCGTCTGGGCAACGGACGCGTCGCAGTCTGCTTCTTCGGCGAAGGCGCTCTCGGTCAGGGCTCACTCTACGAAGTGATGAACCTGGCCCAACTCTGGAAGCTGCCCGTCATCTATGTCTGCGAAAATAATCTCTACAACGAGTACACGCACTTTTCAGAAACAACCGCTGGAACAATTCTCGGACGCGCCGCAGCCTTCGGCGTTGAGTCCGCACAGGTTGACGGCCAGGATGTACGCGCGGTCAATGCAGTCGCCACGCGGTTGGTTCAGCGTGCGCGAGCCGGCGACGGCCCCGCATTCCTCCAGGCCGATACCTACCGCTACAGCGGCCATCACGTCGGCGACATTAATCGCGAGTACTATCGCTCGAAGCAAGAAGAACAGCATTGGAAGACGGAACGCGATCCCATCAAGCTGCATGCGAACTGGCTGCTGACGCAGGGCCACGCCGACGCAGCGGCTCTCGAACAGATCACCAGCGAAGCCCGCACTGAAATGGAAGCCGCGGTGAAATTCGCCATTGCCGCGCCGTATCCCAGCGTCGACCAGGTGGAGCAGGATGTCTATGCCTGAGCGCTTTTATGTCTGAACGGGAACTGACATTCGCGCAGGCCGTACGCGAGGCTCTGGCGGAAGAAATGCGCCGCGACTCCCGCGTCTGCATTTTCGGTGAAGACGTCGCCGAAGCCGGGACGCCGTTCAAAGTGCTCTCCGGCCTGGTCGAAGAATTCGGCGCCGAGCGCGTCGTCGACACTCCGATTTCCGAAGCCGGCTTTACCGGCGTAGGCGTCGGCGCAGCCATGACCGGCCTGCGCCCGGTCGTCGACATCATGTTCGGCGACTTCCTCACTCTCACCATGGACCAAATGGTCAACCAGGCCGCCAAGGCTCACTACATGTCCGGCGGACACTGGCGTGTTCCCATGGTCATGCGTACCACACTGGGTGCGACCCGTCGTTCAGCGGCGCAGCATTCGCAGTCGCTGCACGCCTGGTTGAGCCACGTTCCCGGATTGAAAGTCGTTCTGCCTTCAACGCCCTACGATGCGAAGGGCCTGCTGAAGACCGCGATCCGCGATGAGAATCCCGTCATCTTTTTCGAAGACAAGATGATGTACAAGCTGAAAGGCCCCGTTCCCGCTGACGATTACACAATCCCGCTCGGCGTGGCCGATGTGAAGCGGGTCGGCGAAGACATCACGTTCGTGGCCACCAGCAGCATGGTGCAGGTCGCGCTCGGCGCGGCGAATATGTTGGAAAAAGAAGGCATCAGCGCTGAAGTCGTTGACCCGCGCACCACCTGGCCGCTCGACGAAAAGACAATCATAGACTCGGCCAAGAAAACGTCGCGAGTGATCGTGCTCGACGAAGGCTACGGCCGCTACGGAGTAACTGCCGAACTCGCGGCAGTCATCGCCGAGGGCGCATTCTACGATCTCGATGCGCCCGTGAAACGCATGGGCGCGATGCATGTGCCGATCCCATTCTCGCCGCCACTCGAGGATGTGACTGTGCCCACGGAAGAAACAGTATTTGAGGCCGCAAGGTCGATGTGCGGCAAGTAGAGAGCTACGAGCTTCGAGCCACGAGCTACGAGCAGACAACCGACACTGAAAGCTCGCAGCTCACAACTCGTAGCTCGCAGTTAAGGAATTCTCGTAGCTCATAACTCGTGACTCATAGCTGAAGGAGTTTTTATGGGACTCAAAACACACGGAACCATGGCAGTCGATTGGGAGAACAGGATCGATTTCGATCGCCTCCGCCGCGAACGCCTGCAAAAGGCGAAAGATCTGCTCAAGCAGTCGTCGATGGGCGCGCTCCTTTGTTTCGACATGAACAACGTCCGCTACCTCACGGCTACGCACATCGGCACATGGGCGCAGGACAAGGCCAATCGCTTCACCCTCCTGCCGCAAAATGACGAGCCCATCCTGTGGGATTTCGGATCGGCCGCGAAGCATCATCAACTCAATTGTCCGTGGCTCGACGGCCGCTCACACTCTGGAATCTCCATGCTGCGCGGCGCTATGACACCCGAGATGGGCCGCGCCGAAGACGTTGCCAAGAAGATTCGCCTCGAACTCGAAATGCGCGGTCTGCACAAAGAGCCGGTCGGCATCGACATCATCGAACTACCGGTTCTTTTCGCACTGCAAAAAGAAGGCATCGAAGTCGTCGACGGCCAGGCGCTGATGTCCGAAGCCCGCGTCATCAAAACCCAGGACGAAATCTCCCTGCTCAACACTTCGGCCATGATGGTCGACGCCGCCTACGACGAACTCTACCGCGCCATGAAGCCCGGCCTGCGCGAGAATGAGGCGGTTGGGCTAGTTAGTAAAGTCCTCTACGATCTCGGCTCGGAATATGTTGAGGCAGTCAACGCGATTTCCGGCGAGCGCTGCAATCCTCATCCCCACGTCTTCTCCGATCGCGTCCTGCGCCCCGGCGATCCCGTCTATTACGACATCCTGCATTCCTACATGGGATACCGCACCTGCTATTACCGATGCTTCACCATCGGCTACGCCTCGCACGCCATGGTCGATGCTTATAAGCGCTGCCGCGATTATCTCGACGCCGCGATTGAGTTGGTTCGCCCCGGCCGCACCACCGCCGAGATCGCCGCGGTCTGGCCGAAAGCCACCGACTTCGGATTCCCCAATGAAGAAGCCGCGTTCGCCCTGCAATACGGTCACGGCATCGGGCTCGCCATCTGGGAGAAGCCGGTCATCAGCCGCCTGGTTTCATTCGAGCATCCCGTCGAAATCAAGCCCGGCATGGTGTTCGCTCTCGAGACCTTCTGGCCTTCGACTGACGGCTGGAGCGCCGCGCGCATTGAAGAAGAAATTGTGGTCACGCCGACCGGGCACGAAGTTATCACGCGCTTCCCGGCGGAACAGCTCTTGGTCGCGGGCGCGCACTACTACACCGTGAATGGACCGCTGCCGACGACAAGAGAATCCGAAGCTTCGCCCAGCGAACGCGTCCTCGAAATGATCGAGACCAGCGCAAAAACCGAGCGCGTAGAGGTTTAGGAGTAACGTTCTCATTTTCAGGTCTTTCATGCTCTGAAAGGGCGCGGCCTCAAGCCGCGCCGTAGAGCTGCACGATCGATCGCGGCTTCAGCCGCGGAGGGAAGCTGCAAACTCGGAAAGGGCCTTCCTCGAATACAAAGCCTATGGCCTTCAGCGTTGTAATGCCCGCTCTCGAGATGGCGCAGGAAACCGGCAAGCTCCTTGTCTGGCGCAAGCAGGAAGGTGATCGTGTCACCAAGGGTGAGCCCCTGCTCGAAATCGAAACTGACAAAGCGGTGGTCGAAGTCGACGCCCCTGCTGACGGCATCCTCGCCGGAATCAAAGCCTCAGCTGGCGCCGACATTCCAGTCGGACAAATCATCGCGTGGATCGTCGCTTTCGGCGAGGCTGTACCGGCCGAGAGCGAATCGAGTGCTCCGGCCGCGAGGGCCGCTTCGCACGCCAAGGTCGAACCATCCGCAGTCGCACCGGCCCCGGCAACGTCTTCTCAACCTCCGTCATCGAGCGCAAAGATTTCTCCCAAGGCCCGCCGTCTCGCCAAAGAATTAGGCGTCGACCTTGCAACCGTGAACGGTTCAGGCCCAGGCGGCGAGGTTCTCGCCTCCGATGTGGAGAAAGCAAACCTGCAGGCCGCCGCCACTCCCGCCCCGGGAGAGAAAAAAACAGGAAGTGTCGAAATCCCCACGACCCTCGGCCGCATCATGGCGGAGCGCACCACCCAGAGCTGGACCACCGTCCCCCACTTCTTCGTGAGCCGTGACATCGAAGCTACGGCGCTCAACCAATATCGCGAGCGCGGGATTGCCGAAATTGAAAACTCGCATCACATTCGCATTACCCACACCGACCTGCTGGTGGCGCTGACCGCGCGAGTGCTGCTCCAGCACCCTCGCCTCAATGCCAGTTGGACCGCCGAAGGAATTCTCCTGCACGACCATGTGAATATGGGCGTGGCCATCGCGGTCGATGACGGAGTGGTCGCTGCGGTCATTCGCAACGCGCACACCGCGCGCCTGGCCGAAATCGCGACCCAGCGGCGCGACGTCGCCGAACGCGCCCGAGCCGGCAAACTGCGCCCCGCTGACATCGCCGACGCTACATTCACCATCAGCAATCTCGGCATGTATCAGGTCGATCAATTCAGCGCCATCATTACCCCTCCGCAGGCCGCCATCCTCGCCGTCGGTGCCATCGTCGACCGCGTTGTTGCCGTGCCGGGCCAGCCAGAAGTCCTCATTGAAGTCCGTCCCATGATGATCCTCACCCTCTCCTGCGATCATCGTGTCACCGACGGCGCCCGTGCCGCGCAGTTTCTCGCCTGCCTCGCGGAAGCAATGCGAGAGCCCGCGAAGCTTCTGGAATAACGGAAATCAAGCCTCTGAGTTCTTCAACGCGCCTGCGGCTTTTTCCTCGCGCACTCTCTGCCGCAGAACTTTCAGAAAAGTCTGCACCACTGGGGAAGGATCATGTTCGCGGTACGCCGCCAGCAATTCGGTGCGCGCCCGTACGTCCGCCAGGCGGCGAAACACCACATCTTTGCGCTGCAAATTGCCGATACACTTCGGAACGATAGACACGCCGATGCCGGCGGCGACCAGGCTGAGAGTGGTTTGAATCTCCACCGTGCGCTGCACGACGATGGGTCGAAACCCCGCCTGCTGGCAAAGTCCTATTACGAATTCAGTCCAGCTGGGACGCGGATGGTCCGGATAAAGAACGAAGGGCTCATTGGCCAGCGCAGCGAGACGTAACGCGGGAAGCTGCGCCAGCCGATGTGTGCTCGGCAAGGCCACGCACAGGGGCTCGCGCGCAATCGTGCGAAAGACCAGGCCTTGGGTTCTGGCAGGAAGACGCAGCAACCCGATGTCAATTCGTTTTTCGGTCAGTGCTTCCGCTTGTGCATGAACTGTCATTTCCGACAGCGTCAGGTCAACGTGCGGCGCAGCCCGCAGAAAGTCGCGGAGCACTGCCGGCAGGACATCGTAGGTGGCCGACCCCACGAAACCCAGATTGAGCGTGCCGCTGATTCCTCCGCCGGTGCGCTGTGCGGCGAGGACCGCCTCGTCGGCGCGCGCCAGAATCAGGCGCGCTCGATCCAGAAACACCTGCCCTGCTGGCGTGATCTGTACCCGCCGCCGGTTGCGGAACAAAAGCTGCACAAGCAGATGTTTTTCCAGAGACTGGATCTGGCGGCTGAGAGCGGGCTGGGCGATGCGCAGCCTCTGGGCGGCATGTCCAAAATGCAGTTCCTCGGCTACCGCAACGAAATACCGCAACTGGCGCAATTCCATGACATTAGTGTAATGCCGATTTGCTATTACTGGAACCTTCCAATGTATTGGACGTATCAGTCAGATCCGGAGCATAGTAAAAGCCTGTATTTTTTGGCGACTTCGTGGAATGAACGGAATCTAAGGTTTCATGGCGGGCAGTTGTTCCCGGCCTGCTACGGTTCCAGCTAGGTCAACGGTCAGTTTATGTGGCTAGTTCGACTGGCGCTGCGGCGCCCTTATACGATTGCCGTCTCTTGCCTGCTGATCATGATCCTCGGCGTGCTCTCGCTGACGCGCATGACGGTGGACATCTTCCCGGTCATCGACATTCCGGTGGTCGCGGTGGTGTGGACCTATCCCGGCCTCTCGGCGCAGGACATGGAACGCCGCGTTGTCCTGATCAGCGAGCGAGCGTACTCCACTACGGTCAACGGCATCTCGCGCATCGAGTCACAGTCGATTCCGGGCGTCGGCCTGCTGCGCGTCTACTTCCAGCCCGGCACCGACATTGGCGCTGCCATAGCGCAGATTTCTTCCGTGTCGAGCACCATTCTTCGCATCGCGCCTCCGGGCATCACGCCGCCCAACGTCATCCAGTTCAACGCCACTAACGTTCCCGTCGCGCAGCTTACCATTTCCAGCAAGACTCTGCCCGAGCAGCAACTCTACGACTATGGGTTGAACTTCATTCGCGTGCGTCTGTTCACCATTCCCGGGCTTTCGACGCCTGCACCTTTCGGCGGAAAAGAACGGCAGGTAATCATCGACATCAACCCGCAGGCGTTGGCGGCCAAGGGATTATCCGCGGGTGACGTGGTCAGCGCTTTGCAGAACTCGAACGTTATTTTGCCCGCCGGCGACGCCCGCATCGGCAACACCGACTATAGCGTGCAACTCAACTCCAGCCCCGACACGGTCCCGCTGTTCACCCGCATTCCCATCAAAGTGGTGGGCTCGGCCACAGTGCTTTTGGGCGATGTCGCGAAAGTGTCCGACAGCTTCGCCGAACAGCGCGGCATCGTGCATGTCAACGGCAAGCGTGCCACGTATCTTGCCATCCTCAAACACTCTGACGCATCGACACTGGCCGTGGTGGAGGCGGCGCGCGACGCGATTCCGATCATCAAAGCCTCGGCGCCCCAGGGCATGGACTTGAAGATCGACTTCGATCAGTCCTTATTTGTTCGCGCCGCCATCATGGGCGTGGTGCGCGAGGCCGTTCTTTCGTCGATCCTGGTCTCGCTGATGATTCTGGCGTTTCTCGGCAGCTGGCGCAGCGTGATCGTGGTCTGCACTTCGATCCCGCTAGCCATCTTTACCGCCATCATCGGATTGAATCTGAGCGGTGACACGGTCAACATCATGACGCTGGGTGGCCTCGCGCTCGCCATCGGCATGCTGGTCGACGATGCGACGGTTGAAATTGAAAACATCAACCGCAATTTCGATATGAACAAGCCCATCACGGTCGCGATTCTTGACGGCGCCAGCCAGATCGCTGTGCCCGCCATTGTCGCGACCCTGGCCATCTGCATCGTGTTCTTTCCGGTGGTGCTGCTCTCCGGCGCGGCGAAATATTTGTTCACCCCCATGGCTCTGTCGGTCGTGCTCGCCATGCTTTCGTCCTATGTGCTGTCTCGCACCCTGGTGCCGACTTTGTCGCGGATTCTTTTCGAAGGCCACCGCGAGGCCGATGAAGCCAAAGAACAGAATCCCGGACTGGTGGGCCGCCTGAACCGCAGGCGCGAGCACGCCTTCGAGCGCCTGCGCGCCGGTTATGGCCGCATCCTCGAACTGGTATTGCACCACCGCGTATTCGCGCTCTGCATGTTTGGCCTGCTGTTTGCGGTGAGCGCCGTCCTGCCCTTCATCATCGGCACTGACTTCTTTCCCACCGTCGACGCCGGCTTGATGAAGCTTCACGTTCGCGCGCCCATCGGCACGCGCCTGGAAGATACCGAACAGTTGCTGATGCAGGTGGAGGGTCGGATTCGCGAAATTATCCCGCCCGATGAAATCGATACCATTAACGATCTCGAGGGACTGCCCACCTCTTTCAATCTCGCCTATGTCCCCACCGACAACGTCGGCGACATGGACGCCGAGGTCCTGATCGCGCTGAAACCTCAGCATCATCCCACCGAAGGCTACATGGAGAAGATTCGCCAGCAACTGCCGCGCGAGTTTCCCGGCTCCAGTTTCTATTTTCAGTCGGCGGACATCGTCAGCCAAGTGCTGAACTTCGGCGTGCCCTCGCCCATCGATGTGCAAGTGGAAGGCCCTAACCTTGACCAGTCGTATCAGATTGCGCGCCAGCTCAAGGACGAGATCCGCACCGTGCCCGGTGCGGTTGACGTGCACGTCAAGCAGGCCATCCGCTATCCTGCGCTGCGCATCAACGTGGACCGCGAAAAGGCCGCGGAACTGGGCTTGACCGAACAGTCCGTGGCCAACAGCATGTTGATCTCGCTCTCCTCCAGTTCACTGATCGCACCCTCGTACTTCCTCAATCCCACCAACAACGTCAACTACATTGTCGCGGTGCGCATCCCGCCTGAGCGATTTGATTCCGTCGATACCTTGATGAACACACCCCTGAGCCTGCCCGGTGCCGCGACGCCCTTGCAGGCGGCGAGCACGCCGCAGACCCAGCCTGTCCCACAGCCGCAGTACGAGACCTTGGCCAATGTCTCGCGCGTTGTTCCCGATTCCGTGCCCGCGGAGATCAATCACTACACGGTGCAGCGAGTGCTCGACATCAACGCTAATCTGCAAGGCCGTGATCTGGGCTCAGTAGTGGCCGGCATTCAGAAAAAAATCGATGCCATGGGAAGGCTGCCGGTGGGCATGCGCATCAGCATTCACGGCCAATACGAAGTCATGAACTCCTCGTTCCGCAGCCTGCTCATGGGGTTGATTCTCGCCATCGTGCTGGTCTACTTACTCATCGTCGTTTTGTTTCAGTCGTGGATGGATCCGTTTATCATCATGATCGCGGTGCCGGGAGCGCTGGTCGGCATTCTCTGGATGCTGGCCATAACCGGCTCAACCATCAATGTTGAATCGCTGATGGGGTCGATCATGGCCGTGGGCATCGCAACTTCGAATTCCATTCTGATGGTCAGTTATGCCAACGACGCACGCGTCGAACGCCGCATCTCGCCCATCGAAGCCGCACTCGAAGCCGGTAAGACACGCCTGCGCCCGGTTTTGATGACCGCTCTCGCTATGATTATCGGAATGGTTCCCATGGCCCTGGCCATGGGCGAGGGCGGCGAGCAGAATGCTCCCTTGGGCCGCGCCGTGATTGGGGGCTTGCTGGTGGCCACCGTCGTGACTCTGTTCATCGTCCCCGTGGTCTACACTTTATTGCGCAAAGATTTCCCCACGCGCCACCTGCTCGATGAGAAGTTCGCTGCCGAAGCCCGCGGAGAAGTGTTCCAAGTGGAGGGCAACTGATGCCGGATGTGCCAGGTAATGTGCAAGGCGATATGCAAGGCAAAAAAGTGGAAGGCAAAGCGCCAGGTCAGCGCCGCGGATCTGCCTGGCTTTATCTCACCGGAATCGTGATCATTCTGGTCGCGGGAGTCATGGCCTTCCTTCTTTTTACCCGCCAACGCACCCACGTGGAAGCTGCCACTCAGCAACTCACGGCCGAAGGCCAGAAGGGACCGGCAGTTGAAATCGCTACCGCCCACAAGGTTGCCGGCTCCAACACCGTACGGCTGATCGGCGAGGCTCGTCCCTACCAGTCGGCGATTCTCTACGCCAAGGTAAGCGGCTACATGCGCAGCATCAGCGTCGATAAGGGCGACTTCGTCCGCGCGAATCAAGTGATGGCCGTGATCGAATCGCCGGAGACCGACAAGCAGTATCAAGCCGCAGTCGCCGATGCGCATAATAAAGAACTCATCGCGAACCGCGCAGCGACCTTGGTCAAGAAGCAAATGATTTCGCAGCAGGACTCCGATCAGGCCGAAGCCGATGCCGCCGTCTCCAAGGCGAACCTGGAGCAGATTGGCACGCTCAAGTCGTACGAGGAATTGCGCGCTCCCTTCAGCGGAACCGTCACCGCGCGCTATTCCGATCCCGGCGCGCTCATCCAGAATGCGGCCACATCGCAAACCAGCGCACTGCCGGTGGTCGAAATTTCGGAGACTACGCGTCTCCGCATTTACGTTTACGTCGACCAGGCGCACGCTCCCTACGTGCGCAACGGAGATCCCGTAACCATTTTCGATCAAGCCAACCCCACCCTGAAATTGGAAGCGCACGTAACCCGCACCAGCGGCGAGATCGATCCCAAGACTCGAACTCTTCTCGTCGAAATCGACGTGGACAATCCGCACAACCGTATCCTGGCCGGAAGCTTCGTCCAGGTCGAGCTGAAGGTTCAGACGCCACGCTATGTCGAAGTGCCGTCCGATGCGCTGATTGTTCGCGGCACGGGGACGTTCGTGGCCGTGGTCACGCCCGACAACACTATCAAGTTCACCCAGGTCGCGGTCGCCGAACAGACCGGAGAAACCGCGCGCCTGTTCAGCGGATTGGAAGAAGGCGAGCGCGTCGCCCGCAGTGTTGGCGAACGCGTAGCCGAAGGCGGCAAAGTTCAGCCGGTGGTGAAACCTGGCCAGTAGTGTGGCTGAACCCAGATCCCTCTTCATGCAAAAGAAGAATCATAATTATTGGATCGGATTTGCCGCGCTGGTTCTGCTGATCGCGGGCGCCCTGGCTGCCGCCCAGGATTCAGATAAAGCGAAAGACAGGCCTCTATCGCTGGCCGATTGCTATCGCCTCGCCGAGCAGAATCAGCCCGATCTCGCCACCGCCGAGGCACAAATCCACGTGGCCGAGGCCCATCTCAAGGAGCGACGTTCGCCCTATCTCCCGCATCTCAGTTTCGGCGCCACGCACAACCAGCAGACCTACAACTACGCGCCGCTGCCGGGCACTTCCGTTTCCACCGCCAACGCGCAGTACAACGGCGAGCACTGGGCGAATTCTCCTTACTACTACACCGGGTTGACCTTCACCCAGAATATCTACGATTTCGGCCTGACTCGCGGCTCCGTCGAGCGCGGCAAAGCGGAACTGTTGCAGGCGCAGCAGAATCGCGACCGCGTCCGCCAGGAAACGCTGCTCAATGCGCGCGACGGATACTTCAGCGTGCTGGCGGCGCAGGAACTGGTCGACGTGCGGCAGAAAACCGTGCAGGACCAAAGCAAGCACCTGGATCAGATCAATTCATTTTTTGAAGTCGGGCGAGTGCCCAAAATCGACGTCACCCGCCAGCAAGTGCAACTCGCGAACGCGCAGCTCGATCTTGTGCAAGCCCAATCCGATCTGCAGGTGTCGCAGGCCGCGTTGGCCACCGCCATGGGCCTGCCGGTGAAAAGCACATTTACCCTCGTCGATGTATTAGGAACGGCGCAAGCGCTCGATCCGGTCGACGGCTATCTGAGCGAGGCGAAAACGCTTCGCCCCGACTTGCAGGCGCTGCGCGCGGTAGTGAGCGCGGCGGAAGGCGACATTGTGGCCGCGCGCTCGAATTTCAAACCTCGCCTGAATTTCTCAAGCTTCGCCGATTTCGAGAACTTGAAATTTCCCCTCATCTGGAACCTCGGTTTCGGCGAAAGCCTGCTGCAGCCGCTGCTTTCCGGCGGCTACAACCGCGCGTACTTGAATGAGACCGAACAGGCCAAGAGCGCGGCCGAATCAAATCTGAAATCAGCCACGTTGCAGGTCGATCGCGAAGTCTACACCGACTACGCCAACACCACGGTTTCGCAACAGCAGATCGATCTTGCCACCGTCGCCGATAAAGAAGCGCGCGAAAATCTGGCGTTCGCCGAGGGCCGCTACTCGGCGGGAGTAGGGAACATCATTGAATTGACTGACGCGGAATTACTGGCCGCCACGGCCAGTGCCCAGGTCGTGACCGCCCGCTACAACTACCAACTCTCCTATGGGCGCCTGGAAGTCGCCGCGGGCAAAGATCCCAGCGACTAGAGATTGAGCAACGTGGAAGAGCGGCGCTTTAGCGCCGCGTCAAGGCGAGAGAAATTTGTGGGCTTTAGCCGCTGAGGCGCGGCGACAGCGCATCGATGAGAAGTACCCCTTGGGCGCTCTAACTTAGAGTCTCAACGGGAACGCAGCTTTCGTGGTCGCTCCACCAGATGCCCGGTTCGTCCGGCGACACCTTTTTCTGGAACACAAATCCTTGCCGCTTCAGTTCCTCGAGGATCGCATCAATCGCCGGCTCGACCGACTGCCGCACGGCTGCGCTCAGCGGATGCCCCGGCTCGTAGCATTTGCCGCTAATTCCCACCAGCAAGACGTGCTGCGGCATCGCGCCCAGCATTTCCGCGGTGAGCAGACACTCCGACAGTGCGGGCGAATGAGGATCGAGACGCTGCCCCGGCGTCTCGCGAAGAATGTCTTCCTTTGCGTACAGTTCAATCGTGCCCGCGGGGACGTCGCCAGAGAGATCGCCACTCGCGACCGAGTCCACCAGGATGAGCGTGTGCAGGCCCACAATCTGATGCGTCAAGTCGAGTGCCGGAGTACCTAGGTCGACGATCTTGACGTCGTCGCCGAAACTATACAACGACTCGAGGATACGCACCACGTACGGTCCCACGCCGTCGTCGCCCAGCAGGACGTTGCCAATTCCGCCAATGAGTGCGCGCTTCACAGAAGTTTCGCTCACAGGATTTTCGCCACGCCGATCTTTCGGCCCGACGGATCGAACGCGTGACACGCGCACGCCATGCACGGATCGAACGAGTGCACCGTCCGCAGAACTTCCAGCGGTTCCTCCGGACGGGCCAGCGGCGTGTGCAGCAGCGACGCTTCATACGGGCCATGCGCTCCATTCTTGTCGCGCGGGCTGGCATTCCACGTCGAAGGAACCACCGCCTGGTAATTCTTGATCTTCGCGTCCTTGATCACCACCCAGTGCGAAAGCGTTCCCCGCGGAGCTTCGTGCGTGCCCACTCCTTCCACTTCATGGTTCGGCATCACCGGCTGGTTGTGCACCGTGTAGTCGCCTTTCGAGATGTTGTCGGTCAGCAACTGCAGGTGCTTCTGCGCCAGTTCCGCCAGCATGCAGGCGCGAATGGCGCGAGCAGCGTGGCGTCCGAGCGTCGAGTGCAACGCAGCGGGCGTCGCGCGAACTCCTCCGATCGCAGCAACTTTCTCGATCGCCAGGTCGGTGTACTTGCGGGTCAGCGGATGCCCCTGTGCATAGCCGATCAACACCTGCGCCAGCGGCCCCACCTGCATGGGCTCGCCATTGAAGCGCGGCGCTTTCACCCAGGAATATTTCTTCTCCGCATCCCATCCCGTAAACGCCGGCTCAGTCTCTCCCGCCCATGGATGCAGCGGCTTGTCGCCCTGATAGTAGGCATGCATCACATCCTCAGTTACCGATTGCCGGAAGATCGAGTCAGACGCTGTCTGGAAAGTTTTTACTCCTGCCAGGTCGCCATCGTGAATGTAGCCGCCCGGCAGGTCATACGACGATCCACGGCTGTCCAACGGCAGATCGGGAACCGCCAGATAATTGCGCACGCCGCTGCCGATCTTGAACCACTCCGGATACATGGCCGCCACCGCGCACACATCCACGAAATAAACTTGCTGCACAAACTGGACCACCTCTTCCAGTAACGTGCGGATCATCTCCAGTTGGCCCATGCCGAGCGCCGAAGTGCTGTCGAGATCAATCGCGTTGGCCACGCCGCCGACCGTGAGGTTCTGAATATGCGGCGTCTTCGACCCTAGTATGCCCACTACCTGCAAGGCCTTGCGCTGGTACTCGAGCGCCTGCACGTAATGCGAAAAGGCCAGCAGATTCACGTCCGGGGAAAGCTTCATTGCCGGATGTCCCCAGTATCCGTTGGCAAAAATTCCCAGCTGTCCGCTGCTGGCGACGGCGTTCACGCGATCCTGCGCGGCTTTCAATTCGTTGCGCGAGTTCCGAGTCCACGGTGAAAGACTTTCCGCCAGCTTCGAGGTCGCCGCTGGATCGGCCTTGGGAATCTGCATTATGTCGACCCAGTCCAGCGCCGACAGTTGGTAGAAATGCACGATGTGGTCGTGCAGCGCATGCGCGATCAGAATCAGATTGCGGATGTATTGCGCGTTCAGTGGAATTTCCAGCTTCAGTGCATCTTCCACCGAGCGCACGCTGGCCATGGCATGCACCGTGGTGCAGACTCCGCAAAAGCGCTGCGTGAACAACCACGCGTCCCGCGGATCGCGCCCGCGAAGAATCTTTTCGATGCCTCGCCACATGGTGCACGATGCCCATGCGTTGCTGACCGCGTAGTTGTCGACCTCCACGTCAATGCGGAGGTGGCCTTCAATTCTGGTGATGGGATCAATGGTGATTCGTTTCGCCATAGGAGCCTGCTATTAATCGTGTGAATCGAAATCTGTTTAGTCCGAGCCGGAAGCCTCGGGAGTTTCGTCTTCGCCGAAATGTCCGTACTTGAAATACCCGGTCCAACGGATGTAAGGCCGCCGGAACCGGAAATAACTTGCCATGTCATGCCACTCGCTAAGTGGCGCAGGCAAAATTGCCAGCCGTTTTACCGCGACCAGAAAGCCCAGAATCCCCAGCGAAATAAATCCCAGCGAGACCAGCACCTCGATGGTGACGGGAAAATACAGAGCCTGGGGATTGGGCCGGAAGGCCAGCGTGGTGGGACTGAAGCGGTAGATCATGCCGCCGAACGAACTAAGGATGTAGCCGATAAACATGGGCTGTGGCGAACTGTCGCGCGCCGCGCGCCGCAGCAGCACTCCGCCAATCGCAATCAGAATCATCTCCAGCCAGAACACGCCAGCAAAGCGGTCGAAGTGAAACGCGGTCCCGATCTCCCCGCGGAACAGAATGTCGAGCAGCCGCAGACCCATCCACCCGAAAATCAGCCACGAAGTAATGCGCGCCGCTTCATCGAGCACGTCCATATCCATGGCCCGTTTCCATACCAGGCAGCACAGCATGGTTGTTCCGGCCACGCAGCCGAACGACATAAACGTCGCCGCTCCCAGATAGAGCACCGGGAGCCACGGTGTCTGCCACAGCGGATGAACTCGTTCGCCGGCCAGCAGCATCAGCGCTCCCAGCGACGACTGGTGCATCCCCGGCAGCAGGTAAGCCGCCGCAATAATCCACGGATAAAAATAGTGCAGCCTTTTTTCGATGAGCTCCACACCCGGCCGCAGGCGCGAATCGAAATACCACAGCCGCTCCAGCACTGGCGGAATATTCTCCACGGCCAGCGGAATCATGGCGTAAATCGACATGCAGATTGCAACTTCCGCCAGCGGAGAGTGCATGTTCCAGCGCCAGGGAAAAACGATCCAGTAGAAGTTCCATGGCCGCCCGGCATCAATGCCCAGCAGCAGCAGGCCACAGGCATACGCCAGAAAACTGGTTAGCAAAGCCATGCGCATCAGCGAGTGCAACCGCTTGCGCCGGAACACCCACGCGCCAATTCCCACCGCGAACGCCCCCGAACCCAGCGCCGTCAGCACCATCAGGTTGAAGGTCTTCCAGATGCCCCAGCCGTAAGCGTCATTCATGCCGCTGACCGGGCCCAGTCCTGCCAGTTCGCGATACGCGCTCAGCGCGAAGGCCACCAGCACCAAAGCCAGCAGCCCGAGGAAGAATGAATTCACCACCGGAAACCCGTAGACCGGCACGTTCCGTTCCCAGCGATTGCTGGGCGGGTGATTGCTGGCGGCCGCGTCATTCGTTAGCCCGCCATTCGTCATCCCGCCATTCGTGACTAAGGTGCTCGGCGTCGTGGCACTCATAGTTGCGCCCTCAATCCGGTTTCCTTCTCGCGTTCATGCGCTTCCTGCTCGTGGCCCTTCAGATTCTTGCGAATCACCTGCACCAGGCCCGCGTACAACAACGCCGGCAGCGCAAAGTACTGATAGAAGCGTCTCTGCCAGCGTAGCGTTCGCGCCGGAACTGACTCCGGCCCCAGTTCCGGCAGGCCGAGTTTTTCGAACGGAACCTTCGACAGGTACAACGACTGCGTTCCGCCGTTATCCGTTTCGCCGTACACGCGATCCTGGTAGTAGCGCCCGGGATTTTTCTCGATGCGCTGTTTCGCATCCAGCAGCAACACTGAGCGCGGACCGAAAATCACTGCGCCGGTCGGGCATACGCTGGTGCATCCCGGCTTCAGACCTTTGGCCAGACGGTCCTTGCACAACTCGCACTTGGTCACGCGCGGATTGAATCCCACCCACTGAAACCGCGGAATGTGATACGGGCAAGTGATGGTGCAGTAGCGGCAGCCAATGCACTTTTCCGCGGTCCAGCTCACAATGCCGCTCTCCGGATCCTTGTGCAGCGCCTGGAACGGGCACCCCGCCGCGCACGCCGGATCCAGGCAATGCATGCATTGCCGCTTCACAAATGAAAATGCTGATCCGTCCTCCGGCTTGTAGAGCTTGATGACGTTGCGCGTCATGTCGTTCAAGTCGGACGGCGCCTGGTGCAGCGCGTCGCCACGCGTATCGGGCGGCGTGTCGTTGGCCTCGGCGCAGGCCGCCACGCAAGCCTTGCAGCCGATGCAGACGCTGGCGTCATAAAGCAATCCGACGGCGGCGCTCGGAACCGGAATCGGTTCCTCCGCGTGCAGTACGTCGGTGCCGACCGTAACGGCCACGGCGGCCGGAATTCCCGCCTTGGCGATGCCAGAGAAGAGTTGTCGCCGAGTGATGGGCACGTCAGTCCTCTTTCTTGCTGGCTGATGTGGAACTGGCTGGTGTGGAACTCGCCGGGATGATGGGTGGCGTAGGCGTCGCCTTCGCCTTTTCCGCGTGCGCCCGATCGGTCGCAATCCGCGCCACGCCCGCTTCCATGCTGCTTTGGAAGCGCTGCGAGGCCACCCAGGTCGCCCCGCCCACCGCACCGGCAACCGCGCCCACCAGCGCCGCTGCGCCAACTTTGAATTGGCCCGCTGTACTAAAAATCGGAGGATACGTATCGGGCGGCGTTGCCAGATGGATCGGTACGGTTTGCAGCGTGCCCATCTGCCAGATCACGCCTTTTTCCGTGCAGCCCGCGCACGGCACGCCCGTCCCGATCGGCCACACGCCCGGAATCTCATTGAAGTGCCGGGTTGCACAGGCGGCATGCGTCACCGGGCCTTTGCAGCCCAGCTTGTACAGGCAATAGCCCTTGCGATGGCCTTCGTCGCCGAACGCTCCGGCAAACCGCCCCGCATCAAAGTGAGCGCGCCGCGGGCAGTTCTCATGAATCACGCGGTCATAGGCGAATCGCGGACGGCTGAACTGATCCAGTTCCGGCAGTCGCCCCATGGTCGCGTACTCCAGCACCACGGCCAGCAGGTTGTAAGGATTTGGCGGACATCCTGGCAGATTGATGATCGGTTTGCCCGAGATCACGGAATCCACGCCGACCGCGCCCGTCGGATTCGGATCGGCCGAGGGCACGCCGCCCCACGATGCGCACGATCCGATCGCGATCACCGCCGCTGCCTGTCCGGCGACTTCTTTGGCCACCTGAAGCGCGGGCCTGCCGCCCAGTTCCATGTAAACGCCGTCATCGCGCGTGGGAATTGCGCCTTCGATGACCAGAACATACTTTCCTGCGTTGTCTTCAATGGCTGAGCGCAGCGCCGCTTCCGCCTGCGTGCCCGAAGCGGCCATCAGCGTCTCGTGATAATCAAGCGAGATGATGTCGAGGATGAGGTGTGCGACATCCGGGGCGGACGTCCGCAGCAAGGTCTCGGTGCAGCCGGTGCAGTCCTGAAAGTGCAGCCAGATCACCGAGGGCCGGCGCGTCTTGCCCACCAGCTTCGCTACCTGGGCGGCAGTAGCTTTGCCGGTCAGGCTCAATCCCACCGGCGCGGTCATCATCAGCGTGGAACAGAGTTGTAGAAAACTGCGTCGCGACACCCCACTCTTTTTCAGATGTCCCGCAATTGTGTCTCTCTCGCCTGTCTTCATGGACAGTCTCCCTGGGCTACGTCGCCGTGCTGAATCGAGCCTGCTTCGTCGAACCTGTTCGGCCCCGGAAACGACATCAGGCATGGTCACGGCGCATTTGGATCGGCAACTCCAGCCCGCCTGCTTGGCGGTGGCAGTCCAGTTGCTCGATCACGCGCCGCAACTTGCCCAAATGCTTTGGTTTTCCGGTTTCGACTACGGGCGGGAGTGTCGGTGAGACTGATCGGGGATGTCTGGTAGGGGAGGGCAATATGAAAGCGTATGAATGTTTTACCAGCGAGCGTTCCTGATCCCGGTTAGCCTTTTCCGACGCCTCCCTTCCTGGCCGGCCCTTTAGCGGTCCGCTGGCCAGTCCCATCGAGTCGAATGCAGTGGTTATCTTCTATTCCGGAATTGGCATCAGTGACCGGGGTCACAGTTGGGTGTGACACCGGTCATGCATGGAAAGGAATCTCTGCAGAGCGAGGCAGGGAAGGGTGCTTGCGGTTGGGAGAGCTGCATAGAAAATAATCAGGATAGTGTTGAAGAACGCGGCATAAAACAGAGCTTGTCATCCCGAGCAAAGCGAAGGACCTCCGCACTTTGTGGGCAGCGCCGAGCTGCAAGCAAGTTACACAGGTCCTTCGCTTCGATCAGGATGACAAGAATATTTTAATCTTCGAGGAACGCAATCGCAGAGCGCCGCAGGCGATCTTGGGACTACTCCTGCACATCATCCAGCAGCGATCGCAGCTTGCCCGACCGCGAAGGATGCCGCAGCTTGCGAAGCGCCTTGGCTTCGATCTGGCGAATGCGCTCGCGGGTCACGTCGAACGACTGGCCGACTTCCTCGAGCGTATGTTCGGAGCCGTCGTCCATGCCAAAGCGCATGCGGATAATCTTCTCTTCCCGCGGGCTCAGCGTACGCAGCACGTGCGCGGTCCGCTCTTTCAAATTCACGTTCAGGATGGCCTCGGCCGGCGACATTTTCGTGCGGTCTTCAATCAGGTCACCGAGATGCGAATCGCCTTCTTCGCCAATCGGCGTTTCCAGCGAAATCGGCACGCGCATGATCTTCTTCACCTTGCGCACCATCGCCTCGGGAATATCCATCTGCTTGGCAATTTCCGCCGACGTGGGCTCGTGCCCCGACGCCTGCACCAGTTGCCGCGAGGTACGAATCAGCTTGTTCACGACTTCGATCATGTGTACGGGCAGACGAATCGTGCGCGCCTGGTCGGCAATCGCCCGGCTGATGGCTTGCCGGATCCACCACGTGGCATAGGTCGAAAACTTGTAGCCACGCCGGTATTCGAACTTGTCCACCGCCTTCATCAGGCCGACGTTGCCTTCCTGAATCAGGTCAAGAAACTGCAGCCCGCGGTTGCCGTACTTCTTGGCAATCGAAACCACCAGGCGCAGGTTGGCCTCGATGAGTTCGCGCTTGGCCTGTTCCGCGTTCATGTCGCCTTGAATCATTCTGCGCTGGGTGCGCTGCAGGTCCGGAAACGTCATTCCGGCCTCGTCCTCCAGTCGTTTGATCTCGACGCGATGCGCCTTCTGCGCCGCGCGGTAAGTCTTCTTGAGCTCCTCGCTGCGCGTGCCGTTGATTTTGGCTTCCAGGCTCACCACTTCGCGATCCAGCGCTCGCATGGCGTCGATGGTCTTATTCACCCGTTCGATCAGCCGCTTGCGTTCCGCATGGTTCAACCCAAGCTTGCGGATGATCAGCGATACGTCAACCATCTCGCGGCCCAGTCGGCCGCGGCAGCGGCGATATTCCTTCGGCTTCTTCTTCGCCGGAATCGTCGCCAACTTCTCCGCCAGCCGCATCGCCGCCTTGTAATGCTTGTTCAGGTTGTCGATGCGGCCCGTAATGTCGTCGACACGCTTCTGCAGAATCTCATCCGTGATCTCTTCTTCGTCGAAGGCCACCAGGTCTTTGATCGAGCGCAGGCCGCGTTTCAAGTCCTCGCCCAGAGCCAGCACCTGCTGGATCACGATCGGCGAGCGCGACAGCGCCTTCATCGACGTGACCTGCCCGCGCTCGATGCGCTTGGCAATCTCCACTTCCTCTTCGCGCGTCAGCAGCGGCGACGCGCCCATTTCGCGCAGGTACACCCGCACCGGATCGCTGGCCGAGTCCGGCGCTCCCGGCGTCAGATCGAGCTCGACTTCTTCGGAATCGTGCGCCGTTCGCTGTTCCAGCGCGGAGTACGGCGAATGCGGTTCTTCCACTACATCCAGGCCGCGCGTGCCGATCGAGCCCAGCAGGTCGTCCACGTCCTGGGGAGATTGCGTGTCGTTGGGGAGCAGTTCAGTCACCTCGTCGTCTGCGAGTTCCGTCTTTCGATTCACCAGCATCGCTCGGTTCTTTGTGTCGTTCATCGCCAAGTGGAATGCCTCTTCGGTGCCTTGGTTTGGGTCGTCCCCAGCAGGGCCGTCTTGGTAGGACTGTCCAGTATGGACCGCCTCAGTAGGGACCGCTTTCAGTATGGGCCGCCCCAGTCTGCGCTGCCTCTGTATGGAGAGAAGAGAACCTGGCGAGTCTACCGTGGCAAGTTCAACAGAAACCGTGGATTAGGCCTTCATTGATCCTAGCACAGCTGTGGCGGCATTCCTATGCGTGAAAATGCCCGCCCGAAGGCAGGCCTTGGCCGCAGGCTGCCCGGGCTCCGGCATATGGGATACTACCGGCCGTGGCGATAGGACTTGAGCCTGCTACCCCCCCCCTAAGCCAAACCAAACAGCGCTAAGTGATTGGTTTGCTTAGGTCTCCACGACACCCTATCTCCCTTCGCTACCAGCAGCCGGAGACAAAAATAACGCGGGCCCAAGTTTGGGCCCGCGCCGATAGAGAGTCGATCGACTCGATTTGCTAGTTCCGCGGGCGCTCTTCGGTTTTGGGCGCTTCTTTCGCAGGATGCGGAGCAGGCTGCGCTCGAGCTGTGGTCGTCGGATGCGAAGCAGGCTGCGCACGGGGCGCGGCTTCAGCGCGGGGTGCAGCCTGTTGGCGAGGCGCCGGCTGTACATGAGCTGCCGTCGGCTTGGATTCCGTTGGACGAGTCTCCTTGGGTTTCGCTGTCTGCTTCTCCTCTGCCTTGTTCTCGTTCGAGCGAGTCGTGGCCGCCTTACTCTCAGCCGCTTTGTTCTCGTTCGAGCGAGTTGCCGCTGCCTTGTTCTCAGCTGCCTTGTTCTCGCTTGTGCGAGTTGCAGCAGCTTTATTCTCGGACGCCTTGTTCTCATTCGAGCGAGTCGTAGCGGCCTTATTCTCGGCTGCCTTGTTCTCGTTCGAGCGAGTGGCAGCTTCCTTATTCTCGGCTGCTTTGTTCTCGTTCGAGCGAGTGGCAGCTTCCTTATTCTCGGCTGCCTTGTTCTCATTCGCGCGAGTGGCGGCCGCCTTATTCTCAGCCGCTTTGTTCTCATTCGAGCGAGTTGCCGCTGCCTTATTCTCCGTCGCCTTGTTCTCGCTTGAGCGAGTCGCTGCGGCTTTATTCTCGGTTGCCTTGTTCTCGTACGTGCGAGTCGAGCGGGTTGCCGCTGTTTTACCCTCGGCAGACTTGCTCGCGACAGCTTTGTAAGGCGCTCCCGCCTGCCTGGCCGCTACCACTCCCTTACCGCTAAACTCGCCAGGCTTCGAAGTGGCCGCGATGGCCGGCCTGCCATGATTCACGGACGCTAACAGTGCGTGATTCTTGCCGGCGGCTTGTTGATGCTCTGACTGCGCCGCTGTTGCCGGAGTATGACGCTCATGGGAAGCAGTCTCTTCCGCCGCGGTTGGACGAGCGCTAACCCCACCCCTGCCGCCGTTATAGCTGACGTGGTTGTACGTCGTGTTGTTGATGACAGTCTTGTTGTAGACATTGTGAAAACTCGAGCCGCTAATGTTATTCACTGAGCGGTTGTAGTAGAAGCCACCGTTATTCCAATATCCGCCTTGATAACCGAGGCCGCCGTAGCCGAAGCCGTAGTTGACGCCGCCGTAAAAGCCGACATTCGTTCCCCAGTAGCCTTCATTCCAGGAAAAGGCGTTGCCACCCCAACCCCAATAACCAGGCGTCCAGAGAAAACCAGCTTCAGGAGCCATCACCCACGTACCCGGAACCCAGAAGTAGCCTTCCTCGCCATAGGACCAGTAGCCGGGCGTCCACATATAGCCGTCAGCCGGGGCCATCGGTTGCGCGTAGATCGGCAGCGCGGGCGGAGCGATAGTGATGGCCACGCCGAACTGCGCAAACGAAGCAGCTGGGATGGCCAGTATCAGAAATGTAAGCAACAGCAAACGAATAGTACGCATTTTGAATCACCTTGCCAGATCATCCTTCGATTGCCCGGCGAACCTTGATTGCTGCGGGCTGCGTGGAGTGAGAGGCGACGCGTCGCGCGTCAGAGACCAGAATTACACGGACTTAATGCCAGGTCTGAGCACTACGGCTCACTTTGGGAAGGTCACGATCAAATCTGAAAAGATCAATTTCCGAGATCGGGCTGCAGGCGCCGAGAAAAACGGCGCGAGTCCATTGGGTAGACTCGCGCCGATCCTAGTTGTTCTTAAGCTGCGTTGTTCTTAAGCTACACTCTTTTTCTGCCCTGCCTGCGCGGAAGCCGGCGTCAGCTTGCTGCCGCACTCCTCGGCATGCTGCTTCGCCGCCTCGGTCTCATGATGAGCTGCATGCTGACCATAACCATGAGCCAGGTAGGCGTGGTGCGCTTCTTTTTCGTGCTCCTCGGCCTGGTTGTATTTCGCTGCCTCGTTGTAATGATAGGCCGCCTTCTCATGATTACGAGCGGCGTGATGATAGTGCTCCCAAGTTTTTGACACGGTTCTCCTCTGGAATAAACATGCTCGTAAGAGCCGACGCGTCTGCGATCAACCGCGATCGACCAGCTCTGCAAGTCCTACTTCTGATCGTTCTGTTTAGGCTTCTCGTCTGCCTTTTCTGCAGCTTTGGCCTGAACTTTTGCTCCGTGAACTTCCGCTAGAAATGGCAGAGCTACGGCCGGAGCCGGTACTTGACCTAAGAGCACCGCCCGAGTGGTAACGTCGCGTCCGTAGATCGCATCCCGAGAATCATTGTCCTGCCGGATCGACGCGCCTTCCAACGAGAGCCCGGCGAACAGGCCCTTCGCACGCGAGTAGGTCAGGATCTCAGTATCCATCTTCCAATCGGTGCCGGCCTCGGCATGCCGTCCAACCGGACCCGCAGCCGCGGAAGCGTCCCCTCCAACCTGAAAATTACTTTCGAGCAGCCTCTGCATGGCTTTGTCATTCTGGAAGATCATGACCACGTCCACCGCTTCCACGCCGATCTGCAATCCCCAGCTTCCACCGGAAATCGTGATGAACGCCGGCGCACTCCAGCCCTCTGCCGTGCGGCAAGTCGCCACGCCTTTGCCTCCCTTAGCGCCGAAGACAAACCCACCTTTAACCATGTGGGGGATAACGGCTACGCATTTTGCGTGCTCCAATACTTCTTCCGGGATTCCCTTGTCCGGCATCCCCATGATTTCGTGCAACACCGTGGTAGCGTTGTCCAGCCGGTCGGTGGCATCCTGCTTTGCCGACGCCGCCCAGCCCAGCGTACCGAGACTCAACATCGCAACTGCGACCATTATCTTTTTCATTGAACAGCCTCTTTTCTGTGGCCTCTGCGCCGCCTCTCCAGCATCGCGCCATGTCTGGCACACGAATCCGGTTAGAAATTCAGACGCAACCAGGTCAGCTGGAACCTTAGCAGTCGCGACGAATGCGGTCTGAGCAATAACGCTCACCGCGCGGCCGATTGAATTTCCGGCACTTATCGCGCTGCGCGTTCCTTAAGGTCTTGCTCTGCATCAGTTCAGGCCTGAGCCAGCTACCGGATGTGAGCGGTGTTGAACAGACGCGTTGGATCGCGGCCTGATAATTTTGCGTTGCTTGGTTCTCAACGCATCAGGTGAAGAGGTCACATTGCCCGTTCCGCGAGGCGCCATGAAATTCAAACTCACGAATCTGTCGTATTTTGTTGCGGTCGCGGCGATTATGTTTGGCACGCCCACCTCGATCGCAGCCCAACCTCCGGCCCGGCCAGTTCGGGCAGTCCACCTCGCAGAACTTCAACTGCAAGTCCTTCTGGATCGAGCCAACTTCTCACCCGGACAGATCGATGACGAAAATGGAAAGAATAGCCGCGAGGCCCTGGTGGCGTTCGAAGCCGCGCGTGGGATTGCTCCGGGTGCGCGCAGTCGCCATGCCGCGCTCGCGGCGCTGGGCGCTGGTTCTGTCAAATCGATTGTCTCCTACACCATCACCCCCGAGGACGCCGCCGGGCCGTTCCTCAAGACGATTCCAGAGGACGCGACGGAGCAATCGAAACTACCGGGTCTTTACTACACGTCCATACTGGAAGAGCTCGGAGCGAAATTTCACTCGGCGCCGACCCTGCTCAAGCGTCTCAACCTGCGCGCTCGTTTCGTGGCGGGAGAGCGCATCCGTGTCCCCAACGTCTTGGTTGCCAAGCAAGCTGAGCCCGGCCCTGCTGGCGCCGTCAAGATCGTCGTCTTCAAGAAAGCCTCGGTCCTGCTGGTTTATGACCAGGAAGGCCGGGTCATTTTTTATGCCCCGGTCACGAGCGGCAGCGATCACGACCCGCTTCCGTTCGGAAACTGGGTGATTGAGGATGTGGTGCGAAATCCAACTTACAACTACAACCCAGACTTGTTCTGGGACGCCAATCCCGCAAATGCCAAGGTGAAGATCGCAGCCGGTCCAAATAATCCGGTGGGGCTTGTCTGGATGGGAATCAACGTTCCGCACTACGGCATCCACGGCACGCCTGATGCGGAGGAGATCGGACATTCTCAGTCTCACGGCTGCGTGCGGCTGACCAACTGGGACGCTATCAGGGTCGCGGACCTGGTCAGGGATGGAACGCCAGTCGTATTTCAGGAATGAGAACGCAAAGCTCCACTTCACCGCGCCGGCGCTCCGCGTGAAGGTTTGCAGCATTCAACGATTGCTGGGTGGGAACGTCACGGGCAAGCTGACAGTCAATCGCTCGCTCGCCCGGCGTGAGTGCAGTAAGCCGCAGCTACTTGGTGGCCGCTGTAGTCTTGGGCGCATCGGTGCGCCAAACGTACAGGTATTTCTCGTCGCTCGATGTCTCCACGGGGATATTCTTCTCGCGCGTTACGCGGTTCAAAGCAGAGCGAAGATTCTGCATCTTCTCCCCATTCAGACTGCTCAGCGGAATCTTGACCGCTTGCTGGGCGCTCAGCTTTGAGAGATCGCCCAGAATGTCCGTTACCGCCTTCCGATGTTTTCCTTTACGACCCTGCGGAACCTCGGACCGATTCACTGCTGCATAGTGAGTATCGCTTCCATCTCCGATCCGTGACATGGCTCCCCCTTGTGTACGCTGCCGTACCGTAAGCAGGAAATCGTACCGCAAAGAATCGAATCCTGCAACTAAGAATCTATGCAATACCTAACAAGCCCCCCCCCGGCATACGCTAACCTTAATACTGTCAAGGATATACTGCGCCGGCGATAAACCAAGACCTACTAAGAGTTCACCCGTATGAACGGAAAGGCGCTACCGTAGCTTCACCGTTGGGCGTCCGAAGCCCGACGAAAGAAAGCGCCAAGACTTCGCAGTCGCCCTCGGACTTCTAAGAGCTAGAGATCACAACCATGGCCCGCCTCGCAGTGGTTAGTAAGGAGCGCGAATTCGACCCCGACATTTTCCTCGCGACCATCGGAGATGGCAGGAAGCTTGTTGTGGTTCCGAAAAAGCAAAGCATCTACACGCAGGGGGACCGTGCCGATGCTGTCTTCTATGTTCAAAAAGGCAAAGTGAGGCTCACGGTCGTATCCAAGTCAGGCAAGGAAGCGACGATTGGCATTCTGAGCGAGAGAAACTTTTTTGGCGAGGGAGCGCTGGCTGGGCAGCTTTTTCGCATGGGGTCTGCCGCGGCCATGACAGACTGCGAGCTTCTGCGGGTGGAAAAGGCTGTGATGGTAGGTGTGCTTCACCGCGAGCATGCGTTTTCCGACATGTTTGTGGCCTATTTGCTGGCGCGCAACATCCGCTACGAAGAGGACCTCGTCGACCAGCTCTTCAACTCCAGTGAAAAGAGGCTCGCCCGGATTCTGCTGCTGCTGGCTCATTTCGGCAAGGAGACCATTCCCGACGCCGTTGTCCCCCAGATCAGCCAGGAAACTTTGGCCGAGATGATTGGCACGACCCGCTCACGGGTTAGCTTCTTCATGAACCGGTTCAGAAAACTGGGCTTTGTTGAATACAACGGCGGTCTCAAGGTGCACAGCTCTTTGCTCAATGTGGTTCTGCACGATTAGCTGCTCTCCGCAAGAAATAGCTGGGTGAGCAGTTTTGAACAGCCGTCCGGGGCCATAAGGGTCGACGATATGAACCTGTTTGAGGTGAACCATGCCCCCCACTGTTTATCCGGAACTCTCGGGCGGAATAGTTCTCTGCATCGACGATAACCAGGACGTGCTGGAATGTGAGAGGGCCTTCCTCGAAACTTTTGGTTTTGCTGTTCTGACTGCTCCTAGCAGCGACAAGGGACTTGAGCTGGCTTCCTTCTACTCGGTTGACGTTGTAGTTCTTGGCTACTTCATGCCCAGGATGAACGGCGAGGAAGTCGCAATTGAACTGAGGCGGCTCCGGCCGCAAGCGCATATCATTCTACTCACCGAAGGACACGGTATTCCGGAGCCGGCGCTGAACCTGGCTGATGCCCTCGTCGCCAAGGATCGTTTGGCTAGCCAGTTGTTGCCCACAATCGCCTACCTTCAAGGCAGCGGCCGGCTCTCGCCGGCCTCCTATGACGCATAACCGTGCCTGGGTCGATCATCCAGCCTGGAGTCCGACTCTCATGGTGAAGATCTAGCGCCCGTATCGGGCGGAGAAAAGGCCGAACTCGGGGAGAGTCCGGGCGGAGGCATGCTTAACTGAGCGTTGCGGCCTGGCGCAGTGGTGAGGGTCAAATGGCAGCTGTTCCGCCGCTAACCCATGATCGCGCTTTGGCCCTACAGCCTGCCAGTACACTACCCGTTACCACTCTGAAGGACTGTCCCGTTTTATACATCGCTGGAAATAACATTCCGCCATACTGTATTTACTCGTGAAGAGAGGCTGTGCCGTATGACTCTGATCGATCCAAGTGTTGCCCATAAGGTTCTGCTGGTAGATGACGATGACGCGGTTCGCGCCATGATGAACGCGACCCTGCAGCACAAAGGTTTCGAAGTCGTGGCAGCCGCCAGCGTGACCGAGGCTCTAAGACACATCGCCACCGAAAGCTTCGATGTGCTCATCACGGATCTGCACATGCCGAATCCGGGCGACGGGTTCACCGTTATTACGGCGATGCGCCACTCCCAGCCCAATGCACTCACCCTGCTCATCAGCGGCTACCCTGACGTGCAGAGCGCCATGTCCGCGATTCTTCTGGAAGCTGACGAAATCATGGTGAAGCCGTTCGCGGTGGCGAAACTCACCGAGCTCATCCGCGAAAGGATGCTGAATCGCAAACCTGCTGTTCCGGCGGAAAAGGAGCGAGTCGGCACGATCCTGCGGCGCTGCATTCCCAAAGTCGTCGAAGATTGGCTGGCTCGGGTCAAGCAGAGCAAAGAACTCAACCACGTTCTGCTCAGCGACGACGACCGCACTGGACATCTCCCCAAGCTTGTCGAGGACCTGGTCGTCCGCCTCAGCAAACCCAGCGCCACCGCCAAAGACAGCGATGCCGTCTTTTCACCCGCAGCGGCCGCCCATGGCAAGCTGCGCTACCAACAAGGCTACACACCCGCGATGCTCGTGCACGAGTCGCGAATACTGCAGGTGACCCTCTTTGGCACGTTGCAAAGCAATCTGAGCTTTTTGGATTTCAGCCTGCTCTTGCCCGATGTTATGACGATCGCAGACGAAGTGGATGCGCAATTGACCCAGTCGATGGATAGCTACATTGAGGCCATGCAGACGTCTGCGGCAGCCTAGCGATCGCCCCCGCCGCGCTGAGAGCTAGGCGGGCATAGCAGCTATTGGGCGCAAAAAGCGATAAGGGTTTTGTGAACTCGCAACATTTTGCCTTTGGTCTCGTAGTAAATAAAGCCCGAGTCCTTGAACCTTTTCATGAAGAAGCAAACCCGCGAGCGTGTGGTTCCCACCATCTCTGCCAGCGTCTCATGGCTAATCCTCGGAACCACGGTCTCGGTTGATCCGTGGGCATCGAAATGGGCGAGCAGCAGAAGAACGCGCGCTAGTCTCTTCTCGCTGCGATTACAACGCTGGTCCACCAGATCTTGCTGATATCGAATGTTCCTCGCCAGCACGTATGCCCAAAACACATTCGCCAGCTTCACCTGCCGCGTCAGAGCCAGCAGCATGGCCTGCTTTTCGATTCGCAGCAGGCTGCAATCCGTCATGGCCGTGGCAGACGCCGTGCGCGAAGACTGACCGGCTATGGCGTCCTTCCCCACAAAATCGTCATTCCCCAGAATGTCGAGGGTTGCTTCCTTCCCGGCCTTGGACTTGACGCTGAGCTTGACTCGACCCTTTTGAATGACAAATAGAGCGTCGGTCTTATCACCCTGCGCGAAGATTGTTTGCCCTCGCCGGAAAGACATTATTGCCCGCCCTATGCCAGCGGTTGAGAGAAACGTTTTCGGATTGAAAGTGAGTTTGGCCATGGCATCCCGGTCCCCTAAGGCCATGGCATCCCGGTCCCCTAAGGCCATGGCATCCCATCTGAGCACAAGGAAACTGAAGAAGATGTTCAATACTGCTCACAATTGCCAGTAGTGGCTCAGTTTGAACTCTGAATCTCACAGGGCGTCATCCCGAAGAGCCCGCGTTTTTTCCAGCGTGCCGAGGGATCCCATCTCAGGCATTTCCCCCGATTGCATCGAGTTCGGCAATCACTTCAGCAGGAATCCGGATCCGCGCAGCCTCGAGGTTCTCGCGAAGATGCTCGACCGAAGACGTCCCTGGGATTACCAAAATATTGGGCGAGCGCTGGAGAAGCCAGGCCAGCGCAATCTGCATCGGCGTAGCGCCCAGGCGCGTGGCAACCTCAGACAAGGTAGTCGACTGCAGCGGAGTGAACCCGCCGAGGGGAAAGAACGGCACGTAGGCGATGCCGTCACGGGCGAGATCGGCGATGAGCGCATCGTCGCTTCGATGCACGAGGTTGTAGTGGTTCTGTACGCAGACGATCCGAGCGATCTGCCGGCCTTCCGCGATCTGCGTGGGCGTGACGTTGCTCAGCCCGATATAACGCACCAAACCCTTCTGCTGGAGTTCGGCCAGAACTGTCAGCGGCGCCTCAATCGAGCCCTCGGCAGGTCCGTGACTGCTGAACATGCCGCGCAGGTTGACCACGTCGAGCACATCCAGACCCAGATTGCGAAGGTTGTCATGAACCGCCGCAATCAGGTCTTCGCGCGAAAGAGCCGGAAGCCAGGATCCATCCTCAGTGCGCCGGGCGCCGAACTTGGTGACAATCACGAGATCGTCGGGATAGGGAGATAGCGCCTTGCGTATGATCTGATTCGTCACGTGCGGACCATAATAATCAGATGTATCGATGTGATTCACGCCACTGGCGACGGCCTCCCGCAGCAGAGCGATCGCTCCCTCGACATCTCGTGGAGGTCCCCATACCACCTTCTTGCCATCCCGCCCAGCCAGCTGCATCGCACCGTAGCCCATGCGGTTCACGGTCATCGATGTGCCCGGCAGCGTGAAGCTCCCAGCCAGATCAATCTTTCCCATCATTCCGTTCCTCCTGAAAACCTTGTCCCGACGCCTCGTTAACTATTGATTGTCAATCGCGCGTCAGCCGCGCAAGTCCGCGCCGAGTCCGAAATAGTTCATCGCCGTCAGGTTCGCGATGAGCAGGTGAGAATATGTACTTCCAGGATTTACCAGTGCAGAATTTTGCTGCAGAAGAAGTTACTGGTCGGGGCGATAGGATTTGAACCTACGACCCCCTGCGCCCAAGGCAGGTGCGCTACCAGGCTGCGCTACGCCCCGACTTTTCAGGCATGTACGTAGTGATGAGCGCTACGCGATTCGTGCCCTGCTTTCATCCTAACGGCAGGTCACGATCCACGCAAGACTTCGGCCAGCCGCTGGCTGCGCCAATAACCGGCCAATAGAAAAAGGCACGCCCGGTACGGCGGCGTGCCCCTTCATCTTCTACTTTCTCAGACTCACGCAGCCGAGTTACAGCTCGATCGCCCACACGACGCCGCTGCCGTTTTCCCCACCCAGTTTCGTTGTGCCGATGACGTAGTTGCCTTCGAGCACGGGGTTGCTATAGGAATAGAGACCGTCGGTGCCACCACTGAAAACATACAGTGAGGTGTAAGTCCAGGTTCCATTGGCCAATGACAGCTTGTAAACCGTTCCCGCGTTATTGGCTCCGTCGCAGTGCGTTGTGCCGTAAAGATTGCCCGCCTTATCCAGGATCAGATTGCGGAAGCTTCCTGAAATTCCCCACCCCGGGTTGCTGTAAATCACGTTGAAAGTCCAGGTACCATCGTTGGGCGTGAGCTCGAAGATGGTCCCTCCGCCGCCCGTGCCGCCTTCAGTTGCCGAGCCGTAAAAGTTGCCGGCCGCATCCGCGATCAGGCCGCCGTACGGCACGGCTCCGTCGTCACCGTCCTGAAAGTTGTGAATGATAGTTTCTGTCCACACGCCTCCTGACAGGGTCAGCTCGAAGATGGTGCCGTTTCCCGAAGTGCCTCCCGCAGAAGTCGTGCTGTAGAGGTTTCCGGATTTATCAAAAGCCACACTCGCCACCGGAATGGCCCCGTCGCTTCCTGTACCAAAGTTGTAGAGTACGGTCTCAGTCCAAGTCCCGCCTTTGGCAGCGCGACTAAGCTTGAAGACCGTGCCGTTGCCGTGCGTACCCCCAGCCGACGTTGTGCCGTAGAGATTGCCTGAGGCATCCAACGTCAAACCCGCTTGGGGAGCTGCCCCGTCGGTTCCGCCGGCAAAGCTATACAACACGACCTCCTTGCCCGCGGCCGTAATTCCAAACACGGTTCCGTTGTTCGTAGCGCCACCCGCCGTGGTGGTGCCGAAGAAGTCGCCGGCGGCGTTGCGGATCAAGCCGCCTTGCGGATAGGCGCCGTCCGTTCCGCCGGTGAACTCGTGGACCACGGTTTCAACGCCCGTCTTGGTCACTTTGAATGCCGTTCCGTAGCTGGAAGCGCCACCGGCATTGGTGGTGCCATAGAGGTTGCCTGCGCTATCGAGCGTTAGGCCGTCCAGCGGATTGCCGCCGTCGCTTCCGCCGGTAAAGTTGTAGAGCACTTTGAAGGTCTGAGCCTGCGTCCGTGGGGTTGCGATCAGCGCTTGCCCGATCATAAAGGCAAACACCAGGAAAAAACTGCCTGCAGCCGACATGGATTTGCATTTCATTGTCTGAGGACCTTTCGAGAAGGGGATTTGGCGGATTGCTTAAGGCCGGTACTGCCGGAAGCAACTGCCGAAGTTAGTGCGAGCTTCGCCCGGCGGCAAAGAGTTGTCAAGAATACTTAGTGCCCGCTGAATATCCGCATCCGGACACTGCGGCCGCGGGATTTCGGCCAATCCTTTTTCGCGTCATATTCTCGAATCGCTCGGCTGATTGCGGTTGGCATTTCGGGAGGGGCGCGGAACAGGCTGTGAGCGGACCGCGCACTAAGTGAGGCTCTGAATAAGCCTTGGGATTCTTCTGTGCGCCTCAGTGTCCTCTGTGGTTTACGCTTTCTGTCGGGATCTCAAATCAGAGCTTGCGTAAAGTTCGAAATGAGCGCCAGAACAGGATCATCCCCCGCGGCTGTATAATTTTTGAACAGTATGCAGAAATCGCGTTACGCGCTGGTGGCGTATTTGAAAAATCCCGCAGGAGAGTTCGTCGAGAACCTCCGGCGCGAACTGCATCCTGACCTACCTCACCTGGCCGCCCACCTGACCATCCTGCCGCCGCGCCCGCTGCAAGGTTCTGAGGGCTTGGCCTTGCATGTACTCGACCGCATCTGCGGTGGGGAAGAGCCGTTCGAAGTCACTCTAGGCGACGTCGAGACTTTCGTCCCGGTGACCCCCACGATCTACATCCGCGTGGATGCGGACGCCCCTCGCATGAGCGCGCTCCACAGCAAGTTGAACACCGACGCACTCGCCTATAAAGAAGAGTGGCCCTACATCCCACACCTCACCATCGCCAAGTTGACCGCCCAGCCTCTCGCCGAGTCTGCCTACGAACTGGCCCGCCGGCGCTGGGCCGACTATGCGGGGAATCGCCGTATCCTGCTGGAAAGACTGACCTTTGTGCGCGAAGAAGTGCGCGATGACGCGCCCAATTGCTGGGTCGATCTGGCGCCTGTGCTGCTCGGCCGCACCCTGGTTTCAAGGTAACGACTCCCTGTCGGCCGTAATCGCCGTCGCGTTACCACGGCGGCAGTTACTCCCGCCGCATCTTCCTGGCATAGGTACATCTCCCTCCCGTGCATTGAAATGCCGCTTCCGGGCCTGTAAATAAAGAGAAGGCGGGTCCGCGGAGATCTCGCTCAAGGCCAGCTCTGACGCGGGTTTTCGGCTCAACGGAGAGGACAGCACATGCAGATCGGGGTTTACGGCGCGGGGTATCTCGGGACAGTGATTTCGGCCTGCCTGGCGGATTTTGGCACTCCTGTTTCCTGCTGTCATCCCGACCGCTCGCGCATGGTCGAGATGGCCCAGGGCAACATTCCCTTCTTCGAAAAAAATCTCAAAGAGATCATCCGCCGCAACGTACGCGCGGGCCGCCTCGCCTACTCCACTGACATCGAATCCTTTGCCCGCAAAACGCAAGTGATTTTCCTGGCCGAAGACAAGCCGGAGAACCTGAGCGAAGTCGCCATGCGCATTATCCGCCTGGCTGCGAAGCCTCCGATCCTCGCGATCGTCACGCCGTGTCCCGTGGGCACCGCGAGCGCTCTGGAAAAAAGCATCAAAGACGCCGGATTGCAGGCCACCATCGTTTCGCAACCCATGTTCTTTACCGACGGTTGCGCCGTCGAAGATTTCAACTGGCCCGACCGCTTGATTCTGGGTTCCACCTCGAGCGAAGCGGTGCAGATGCTCAAGCAGATCTTTCATCCGCTGGTCATGCGTGGAGTGCCGGTGATCGTCACCAACCAGGCGACCGCGGAACTGGTGCGCGAAGCCGCAACCGCCTTCGTGGCAACCAAAATTTCGTTCATCAACGAAGTGGCCGCGCTCTGCGAACGCGTGAACGCCGACGCCGTCAACCTGGCGCTGGCGCTCGGCCTCGACAAGAAAATTGCTCCCCGCTGCCTGCAGCCCGGAGCCGGCATGGGCGGCGTATTCGCCGAGTCCGACATGGACGCTCTCGCCGAACTGGCGCAGGCCAACGGCGTGTCGCTCAAAGTGCTCAGCGCGGCGCGCGATGTCAACCATTTCCTCGCCGACCGCCTGGTCGACAAAATTGCTGTCGCGCTGAATTCGGTCGAGAACAAAGAAGTCGGCATCCTCGGTCTGGCGTTCAAGCCCAACACGAATTCCGTTGCTGGATCATCCTCGGTACGCCTCGCCGAGACGCTGGTATCGAAGGGTGCACACGTGCGAGCCTACGATCCGGTGGCGATGACCGAAGCCAAGACGCGGCTCAACGGAAGCGTTCGTTATTGCGATTCCGCCTACGCCGCTGCGGAAGGTTCCGACGCGCTGGTGGTGGGCACGGGCTGGCCGGAGTTCCGCGCCCTCGACTTCGACCGCATCAAGCACTTGCTGAAAAAGCCGGTCATCGTCGACACCAAAAACCTTCTGGATTCGGCGCGGCTGCGCGCCTTAGGTTTCGAGTATGTCGGCGTAGGCCGCGGGTAAAATCTCACTCTCAACGCAGGACTTCCATCCCAACTCATGTGGCAACGGCCGCCGAAGCCTGCCCTGGGCGCAATCGAAGGGGCTGTCCAAGCTCGGGCGAAGCCCGGCGCACCCACCAGTAAATCCTGTCCCCTGAAGTCGGCCGCTCCAGATGCAGCGCAGTCGGCTCGTGACCACTTCGCTCCCGGACAAGCGCGAACCGCAGTTGCTATAATCAATCCAGTGGTGGGAATAGCTCAACTGGCAGAGCACCGGACTGTGGCTCCGACGGTTGCGGGTTCGATTCCCGTTTCCCACCCCAAGTTTTTTCGCCTCAGGTAAGATTTTGTAGGGACAGCCGCCTAAGCCTGCCCTGAGCGCAGTCGACGGAGCTGTCCGGTCGGGCGAAAGCCCGACTCCATCCTGGTCTCAATATCACGGCCCTGTAGCTCAATTGGATAGAGCATCAGTCTTCGGAACTGAGGGTTGGGGGTTCGAGCCCCTCCGGGGCCACCATTCGGTGAGATAGAATTCAGCCTCAGCTTTACCGCCGCATGAAACGCGTCTTCCATTTCCGCGCATCTTCCGCTCAGCTGGGCCCGCTGGAGGAACGATTGCTCGCAGCCTTGTGGGAGCGTGGCCACGCCACCGTCCGTGATCTCGTCGACGGCGCTTGCAGCGATCTCGCCTACACCACCGTGATGACCACGCTCGACCGTCTCTTCAAGAAGAATTTGTTGTCGCGGGAAGCCGATGGCCGCGCCTTCCGTTACACCCCGCGCGTTACCCGCGAAGAACTGCATCGCGAGCTCGCCGGCGAGGCCTTCCGCCAACTGCTGGACGCAAGCCCGTCATCGTCGCTGCCGCTCTCTTATCTGGTAGAGGTGCTTACCGAGCGCGACTCCCAGTTGCTCGACGATCTGCGCCAGGTGGTCGAAGCCAAACGCCGGCAGTTACGCAGTGCTGACCTGCGCGGCGGCAACGAGTCCAAATCCGAGGACAAAGCCTGATGTTTGCCCTCCGCGGCATCGCCGTCTCCCTCTCGGTCTTCGTGATCGTCTACGCCGTCCTGTCTCTCGCAGTGGGAGCGGGCTCGCGCTGGCTCATCTACCGGCTGCGCGCCCAGCACCTTCCGGTGCGCCGTTTGGCAGACCTGCTCTTCGCCTTGCGCATGTTTCCCCTGGCCACCGCGGCCATCATCACCGCGGGCTTTACCGTCCCGTCGTTTCTTCTCTTGGAGCCGCGCGCCATTGATGAGCCCCTGGGGGCGATTCCCCTGGTGCTGGGCATCTGCGGCGCTGCTGTTGCAGTTTTCGGAGTTGCGAATGCCGCCCTCGCTCTCCGCCGAGTTTCGCGCAGCATTGCGAAATGGACGATCACAGCCCAGCCTTTAACGGCCTGCGCTCCCGTTCCTGTGCTGCGAATTTCCCCGGCCGCTTCCGCCGTGACTTTTCCAGCTCCCGCCTTTCCATCCTCGGCTTTTCCATCGATGACGGCGGCCGGCATTCTTCGTCCGAAGGTTTTGCTGTCGCGCGCCGCCGAGTCCATGCTGACCGCGAGCGAATTGCAGACGGCCTTGCGGCATGAAGTCGCGCACGTACGCCGCTGCGACAACTTGAAAAAACTTCTGCTGCGCTTCGTTAATTTTCCCAGAATGGCCGCTCTCGAAACCGCGTGGCTCGAAGCCACCGAGATGGCCGCCGACGATGCCGCAGTCTCAAACGCCGCCGAAGCGCTCGATCTCGCCGCTGCGCTGATTAAACTTTCGCGCCTGAACCCGGCTGAACTCGGCGCAGTCGACCCCGCCATCGCCATGACCGCGGCTCTCGTACACAGTACCGCGGCGGTCATGAACGCCCGCGTCCAGCGCTTGATTGCCTGGAGCGACGACCGTAGGGCCTCGTCGGAAAACTTTTCTCCGCTGTACGGCCTGGCTGCAGCCGCGGCCACCCTTGCAATCTTCGTCGTCACCTACACCCAGTTGCTGGTGCACCTGCACACCGCAACGGAGTGGCTGGTGAGGTAGAGGCGCTTCTTCTTTCTCGCCTGCTCCGCTCTTTCCTAGGCCAGGTTGCGCGCGAATTCCATGTCTCGCCGCATGTCTTCGTTTACGTCGCCCTCTTTTTCGTACTCAACCGCGACTAGTCCCGCGAATCTTTGCCGGCGCAGCTCCTTCATCACTTCGGCAATCTTCGCGATTCCCTTTCCCAGCAGGACGTTCACTTCGCCATCCACGGCTTGAATATCTTTCAGGTGTACCAGTTTCAGCCGCGGACCCAACTTACGAACTGCATCGACCGGATCATGCCCGCAGGAAGCGAAGTGTCCCACATCGGCCGTCGCGCCTACGGTTTCTGAAAGCCCCTTAAGGGCGTTCAGAACGTCCTCCGGGCTCTCATAAGCGAATTTTTCGCCCTTGAAATAATGGTTGTGAATTCCGAAGGTCAAGCGCTCCTCGGTGAAGCGCTGGTCGATGCGATGCAAAATGCTGCCCGTGGCATCGCCCGTAACATTGCGCGCGCCCAGGATGCCGGCGAAGCGCACGGCGTTTTCAAGGTCGGCATCATCTTTAATGGTGGCCGTGTAGTAGGACACGCAGCGGATTCCGGCCTGATCCAATTTCGATCGAGCGGTATGAAACAGAGCTTCTGTGGGATGGTTCATCAACATGAACTCACCGCGCGACATTTCGATTTCGCCGACCTTGAGCGCGTTCAGCTGGACGATCATTTCGTCCAGAGTGAGATTGTGATAACTGTAGGTGCCGATGCCGAGATTGAGCCGGGGAGAGTTCAGCCTGGGAGAGTCGAGACGAAGGGAGTTGAGCCTGGTCGCAGCCCGCAGCGGAAGCGCAGCCGCAGCCAGACCGGCGGCAAAAGTTTCCACGAAACGACGGCGCGAAATCGACGTGACCGGCATAGGATGTTCCTCTGTGTTCCTCTGTGGTTTAAGGTCTTGCCGCCTCATCATCGGATCGCGGCAGCGGGCGCGACGTCACATCCGCATTCTGTAATCCCATGGCCCACTTGATGGCCTCGGTCATCATCTGCTGAAACTCCAGCTTGTCCCAGTTCGCCTGCACGTGACCCAGCGTCGTGTAATAGACGCGGCCTTTGCCATACATCTTGGCCCAGGTGACCGCAAAGTCGCCGTCGGTGCGGTGGACATTCTTGTTCCTCATGTCGAGTTTGCTGACATCGAGCCGCATCAGCACGCGCACTCTGTCGCGCGAATAATTTCGCATCTGATAAATCTCGTCGCGCAGCACAAACGCCTTCGGCCACTGTTGCATGCCGGGGAAATTCGGATCTTCCACCACGATGGGCGCGTCGAAGGTCAACCACGGATGCTCATCGTAGTATCCGCCGATCATCTCCCCGTATTCCGGCCAGTCCACGAACGTAATCGCCGCGCTGTGCACTCCGATGAACCCCTTGCCATCGTCGTGAATAAACGACAGGAAGTCGGCCTTCTGCTGGGCGTCCATTTCCAGGTCGCCGCCAGTGAAGAAAAGTACGGCATCGAAGTCGTTCAGGTTCTTCGCGTTGTATTCCAGTTTCTTCTTGGTGAGAACCTCGGTGTCGGTGCGCAGCGTGGTGTCCCATAGCCCGGTGTCGGTACCCAGCCGTTCAATCGTGGCCATCGCATGCGAGACGGCCTCGTGCCGGTAGCCCTTTTCTTCGCCGATCACCAGCAGATGTTTCTTGGTAGTCGATTGCGCCGAACAGAGGCTGCAGAGAGCGAGAATCAACAACAGGAATGCGGACCGGAACATGTGCGCCATTATAGTGGGCCGACCGAGGCGGCGAGCCACACGTGGAATGCAAATCAGAATGTGTCTGCGGTTTAGAAATTCACCCGCACGCCCAGCTGCGCGGCGAACGGAATTCCTACCGTTGTCCCCGGCCCAAAGAAATCTCCCAACGCACCCTCGGGAATTTCGAGCTGCTTCAGGCTGGTCACGGGAGCAGTCTGCGAGCAGTCCGCCACTGTGCAGAGGCTCGTCACATTGGTGATGCCGTTCGCGTTGGGCTGCATCTGCGCGGCGGGAATCGGGAGTTGCGTAACGTTGACGGCGAAGTTCGCGCCGGGATTGTTGCGATTGAAAAGATTGAAGAACTCGGCGAATGGAGTAATCTCCCAGCGCTCGTTAATCTTGAAAGGCCGCGTCACCCGCAGGTCCGTCTGCATATAAGGCGTGCCGCGGAATTCGTCGAGACTGGTATACGCCCCATTCACCCAGATGCGGCCGGTATTGTCCGCGTTGGTGATCGTGATGGGCCGCGCGCTCTCAAACTGCGCCACGCCGCTCACTTCGAAACCGCCTGCAACGTGTAGGGTGCCGGCCAGCACGAATCGATGGCGAACGTCCTCGCCCGAAGGTCCGTAGTCGCCGGGACCGAAAGCGTCGAGTTGCCCCGCGTTTGGCAGGTTCAAGCCTCGTGGCACCTGGCAGACTCCATCCACATAGTCAAACAATTCTCCCAGCAGGCATCCCCAAGTCTGCGCCTTCGAGAACTGGTAGTTCGCCACCAGGTTGAGGCGGCGAGCATTGGCCTGCAGGTGCAGCATCAGCGCGTTGTAGCTGGAGCGGTTGTCCGATGCGAACACGGTCGCCGTGGGATACGGAAACGCGCGATAACCGTGATTTCCCTGTTCATGGGTGTAGTCGGCGCTCATCAGCCAATGCTCGTTGAACGCGTGCTGCACACCGCCAGTCAGGTGGATGGCGTAGGGCGTCTTGTAGTTGGGATCGATGAGCGATGGCGGCGCTGCGGAATTCGGGTTCACCGCTTCAAACGCCGTCGCCCAGCCGTTCTGGGCGAGATCGTCGTAAAACATGCCGAAGCCAGCGCGGAGTACGGTTTTTCCGTCACTGCCGGGAGAATAAGCGATGCCGAGACGCGGTGCGATCTGCTTGCGGTCGTCGTGGGGCACGGCCGGCGCATAGCCCAGCGAAGGCAGCAGAGAAAATGATGGGTTGGCAGTCTGGCTCAGGCCTGAAGCATTGAATAAACCAAACGTTGTCTGATAACGCAAGCCGTAGTTGATCGTGAGCCGGTGCGATACGCGCCACGAATCTTCCGCGTAGAACGCCAGACGTTGCACGTTCTGCGAAAAGCTGCCATCGCCCGCGGGAGTAAAGGTGCAGGTGATGAGGGAAGCCGGATCGGGCGCGGGATTGCACTGATCCGCGGGCGGGTTGTAATAAAACGGCAAGGCCGTCGTGATGCCCCCGCAGTCCGCTCCGGGTGGATTAATGTAACAGTCCGGGTTTGAAGGATAGGAGGTGAACTGCTCGGCGGTGGCCGCGAACGCGCCGCTCAGCACCGGCTCGTGAATGAAATTGATTCCCAGCTTGTAAGAGTGGTCGCCCCGCGCATGACTCAGATCGTAGCGAAACTGATATTTATCCTGATTGCGCAAATCCGGGAACAGCGTAATGGGCGTGGCGAATTGGTTGTCGCCGAAAGTCTCGAAACCAGATACGGTCAGAGCCGTTACGCTGAAAGGAAATTGCAGAGCAAATCCGAGGTTTGAGTTGCGCGTCTGTGTCAGATGCAGCAGGCTGGCGTCCAGGACGAGTGTGCCCAGCCAGCTCGGGCTGAAAGTGTAAGTATTGCTCACCACCGCGTTCCAGTAATTGTTGTGCGTGGTCAGCCCGGTCGAGGGCAGTGTGGCCTGTTGCACCAGCGCGTTGTGCGTGAGATAGCTGTCTTGGGAGGTCCGCAGGAACCACTGCGACTTCGCCGACTGCGCCCAGTCCAGCCGCACGGAGCCCAAATAGTCGCGGAAGGGAATCGGAACATTTGGCGGGACGGCGATAGATGGAACGCCCGGAATCAGGCCACTGGCCGCCAACTGCGCCAGCGCGTCAAACTGCGCGGTGCTGGCGGGACTATAGGCGATGCTGGCGTCTTCATGGACATTTTCGAATGAGGTGAAGACCCAGACCTTATTTTTCTCGAGCGGCCCGCCTAGAGTGCCCACATAGTTCTGCCGCGAAAACGGCTGCTTAGGATTGTCGACGCACGTTCCGTCCGTGCAAGTCTGCGCAGGATTTTCAATCGGAAATCGGGCATTGAGTGCAGCCGCGCGCTCGTAGAATGCGCCATCCCCGTGCCACTCGTTCGAGCCGCGCTTGGTCGTGATCACCACCGACCCTGCAGTGGTTCCTCCCGTGTCCGCGTCTTCGTTGGAAGTCCGCACGGCAAATTCCTGAATGCCGTCGGGCGAAAAGTTTTGCAGGAAGCCGCCAATCCAATCGTCGGAATTATCCGCGCCGTCCACCGACAGTTCATTATTCAACCCGGAACTTCCTCCGGTCGAAACCGCGGTGATGCGCGCCTTGGTCGGATCAGAAGGCTCGACCGGTTCGGTTCCCGGCACCAGATACGCGATGTTGGCGAAGCTGCGCGCTGGCAGCGGCAGAGCTTCAAGATCCCGGCCGCCCACCACTCCCTGATGCACGGCACTGGCCAGATCGATGGGCTGAGTCGTGATGGAGGAAGCCTGGCTCTCCACCTTGACCGTTTCTGACGAAGCTGCGGGTTTCAGCGTGACTGTGACTTCACGCACCGAGCTGACTACGACGGCTACATCCGCCTGCGCCGACGCGAATCCCGCCGCGCTCACCGTCATGCGATAGGTCCCCGGGAGCAGGTCGTCCAGCCGAAACTCGCCGCGGTCCTCGCTCGCGGCCTCGCGTGCGATCGACGAACCCGCCGACTGCAACACGATCTTCGCCGCGGGAATGCGGGCGCCAGTCCCGTCCTGCACCGTTCCCCGCAGTGAGCCGCGCGGATTCTGCGCCTGCAGCAGAGTCGCTGCTAGCGCCAGGGACACGATAAGAAGCATTAATCTGCGAAACAAGAGAAAAGCATTCATGGGGGAACGGCGCGCACCGGCAGGAAGCAGCGTAGCGTGACCCATTGGCCTACTACCAGCAGTCGTAGGGACGGGTAATGGCTCAGTTTGAAGTTGAGCGATTACGAATTCACCGACCGATGTCATCCCGCAGGAGCGCGGAAAGCGCTCCGGAGGGACCTTACGAAACCCAGACATCAGTTGTACTGATGCGAGGAGCGCCTGTACCGCAGGAAGCTCGGACATTCCCCCCTGCGGCATCAACTGTGTCGGCTGTCGTATGGTTCCTCGCCCGGCTGTCGCCGTGCTCAGAATGACATCGGGCGGAGATCGCTTTGCAATTGAGCCACCGCTCAGGCATGATCGCTGGTCAGACGAAGTTAGTCCGACCACTTCTGCGGTGTGCGGTCCCAGCGATGCTTCTTCAATTCCGCGAGCAGAGTTTTGTCGAGCGGTCCAGCATCACTCGTGGCAATGTTCTGCCGCACGTGCTCCAGCTTCCGCATGCCGGCAATCGTCGTACTCACCGTCGGATGTGACAAGATGAAGCGCAGCGCCATCTCCGGCATCGTCATCCCGGCAGGAAGAATCTCTTTCAGCTTGTCAACGCGCTCCACGGTCTGCGCCAGGTTTTCCGGACCGAAATATCCGGCGCGCCAGTCGCCCTCCGGAAAGCGCGTCTCCAGCGTCATCTTGCCGCCCAGGCTGCCTTCATCGAACGGCACGCGGGCGATCACGCCAATGTTCAGTTCCTGGCAAACCGGAAACAATTCGTCCTCCGGCGCCTGATCGAAAATGTTGTAAATCACCTGCACCGCATCCACCAGCCCCGTGCGCAGCGCCTTGATGCCGTTCTCCGGCTCCCAGCGGTTGATGCTCAGCCCGAAGAAGCGAATCCATTTGTCGCGCTTCAGTTTTTCCACGGTCGAGCGGAATTCCGGCTCGTCCGTCCAGCTGTCGTCCCATACATGAAACTGCAGCAGATCAATGCTATCCACGCGCAGCTTCTTGCGGATCAGGTCGGTGTACTTGAACACGTGTTCCGCCGAAAACACGTCGCTGTATTTATATTCGGGCAGCGCGGGCCAGCGATCATTCGCCGGTGGAATTTTCGACGCAGCATAAATCCGCTGTCCCGGATTCCGCGTCACATTGCGCGCCATCACCTCGCCCAGCAGGCCGTCGCTCTTGCCCTCTCCATAGGCCCACGCCGTGTCGAAAAAATTGCATCCCAGTTCCACCCCCAGCTGCATCGCCGCCAGCGATTGCTGATCATCCGACCCGCTCCACCCGCTCATCCCCCACAACCCGTGGGCAATGTCGCTGACTTCGAAACGCGTCCGGCCAAGCTTGCGGTATTTCATGAGTGCGTCCTTTATGAAGAAGATATCCGTCCTTGACAAGTTTCAGACGAGGACTGACCAGCATATATCGAAGCACGCCCTTCCGCCCAATTTGTCGCTTTGAATCGCGCCCTGAGTTTGCCCGGTCCCGGAGGGACCACCGAGAATAGCCCGCCAGTTCACTGGCGGGACCAGTTCGATCCGCAGGAACCGCGTCCCGGGGGGATGCCTGAAACGGACGTAAGGCGATCTCGCGCCGTTCAGTTTTTTCGATGGCAGGCATCTGAAATTTCGCTGCCCTTCGCCGAGTCTGGGGTGTTTAATGGAGGCAGGTCATGATAACGATCTAATAAGTATGGAGGACTCCCCAATGAAATCTGAATATCCTTTTAACCCCACGCCCGGCAAGAAAGACGAGCTGATTGCACCGCCGCCCTCCCGCTTCATCGACGAGAAAATCTCGGACGAATCGGGCACGGAGACGAAGCTCGACAGCGCCCTGAAACCGGCGGGTCTCAAGAATCCTTTCTGGAATTAGTTTCTATCGAATGAATCTCAGCTGGCGCCGGTGGGTCGCAGCGCAGGGTTACCGCGGCCGCCGGCGCTGATTTTTTGTGCGAACTTGGCTTGTGGGAACTTTCTTAGCGCAAGATCGGCCTAGCGCAAAATCGGCAGGCACAGGCACGGCCGGATCGCGAAATCCAGGCGTGACATTTCCTCCAGCGCAGGATGCAGCAGCGCATCGCGGCATGGCTCCAGCGTAATCACGAACGGGAGCGCAGCCTTCTCAAACCCCGGCTTCTGCAACAGAGAATCAATGTTCAGGTGATGGGCCGCCAGGATCTGCGCCAGTTGCGCCACAATCCCCGGCTGATCCCGCACAAAAAACCGCAAGTACCACGGCGTCTCGAAATCGCTGCTGATCGTTGGTGTGGAGATCCTCGGTGCACCGATTGCTGTCGTAGAGACGTTGCCAGCAACGTCTCTCTTGCCAGGATCACGATCACCGCCGGCGCTGAGGCTTTGCGCCACGAACATCAAGTCCGACACCACGGCGACGGCCGTAGGATCGCCTCCCGCGCCCGCCCCCAGAAACGCCATGTCCCCGCCATACTTGCCAGAGGTTAGCACCAGGTTAAGATTTCTCTGCACCCGCCCGAACGGCGAGTCGGCCGGGACCAGGCACGGTCCCACCTCGGCGAACAGCGTGTTCTCTTTCAAGTCGGCGCGCGAAATCTGGCGCAGCGTGCAGCCCAGTTGCGCCGCGTAGTCGAAGTCGACGGCATCGATGGTGCGAATCGTCCGCGCGCGAATGGTTTCAGGCGCGACTTGCGCGTGCAATCCCGCCAGCGCCAGAATCGCCAGCTTGGCCCGCGCGTCCCCGCCATCCAGATCCTCCGAGGCGTCGGCCTCCGCATAGCCGCGAGCCTGCGCCTCTTCCAGAGCTTCGCTGAACGGAATGCGCGCGTTCTCGATGCGGCTCAAAATGTAGTTGCACGTCCCATTCAGAATTCCCGCAATGCCATGCAACCGGTCTCCGCACAACCCGGTGCGCAATGCCGGCAGGACCGGAACTCCTCCGGCCACCGACGCGCCGAACTCGATCTGGCATCCCCGGCTGCTCGCCAGTTGCAGAAGCTCAGAGCCATGTCGCGCGATCAGCTGCTTATTGGCCGTCACCACCGACTTGCCCGCAGCGAGTGCGCTGCGCACAATCTCCCCTGCAGGATGCAGACCGCCGATCAGTTCGATCACGATCTCGACATCGGAGTCGAGCACCACCTGCACGTCGTCGGTCCAGATGACGTCGCCCGGCACATTGATGGAAGCCCCGCTCGACACCCATGCCTGCCTCTTCTTTTCGACATTGCGGTTGCAGATGTGCGTCAGGCGCAGCGAACTGCCGCCGCTCTCGCACAATATTTTCGCCACCGCACGCCCCACGGTTCCAAAGCCAATCAAAGCCACGCGGCATCCGGAGCCTCGTTGCTGGCTATTCGGAGTGACCTTCTTCTCCGGTTTTGAAGTCCGTTTTGGCAAGGAATCTCTCGTTCTGGAAAATGGAATCCCCTATCATACGTGCCCCCGGCGCTTCTCGGAAACTGCAAAGGCAACGCTGAGAGGCCATATCGATGTTGACGCAGAAAGCACCTGGATGCGACTCGGAACACTTCAACCTACGTGATTTTGGACTATGATCACTGCCTCCATGCGGGCCGTCAAACATCATCGCTTCGGCAGCGTGTTCCTTGCTCTCATCTCGCTCCTGGCTCTGAGCTGCAGCAGGGAAGACGATACTCCGCATCCCGACCATCCCCGCCTGACACAAGGCGTAGTTCTACGTGATGTCACTTTCCATAGCGCGGCTCTCAATCGCGAAATGCAGTATCGCGTGGTGTTGCCCGTAAGCACGAGTCCAGGAAAACGCCTGCCGGCGGTCTACCTGCTGCACGGAGGCGGCGGAGGGTTTCACGACTGGACAAACTATTCTGACGTTGCGCGTCTTGCCGAATCAGGCTTCATCCTCGTGATGCCCGAGGGCGGCTCGTCATATTACACCAACGCCGTCGACCCGCCGCAGGATCGCTATGCAGACTACATCGTGCACGATCTCATCGCGGATGTGGAGAGCAAGTTCCCAGCCGCCGCCGGACGATCGAACCGCGCCATTGCCGGCGTTTCCATGGGAGGCTTCGGAGCAGTGACCCTGGCGCTCCATCATCCCGACCTCTTTTTCTTCGCTGGCGGCATTAGCTCGGCCATCGACGTTCCTCGCCGCGCGTTTTCTCTCAAGCGCCTGCAGCAGTCCCGTCATTACAACGCGATTTTCGGACCCTCAGGAAGCCAGACTCGACGGGACAACGATCCCTTTGTGCTCGCCCGCGCGGCCGATCCCGAAACCGCGCCCTACTTCTTCCTGACCTGCGGCGAGCAAGAAGGCCTGCTGCCGGCAAACCGGGAATTCGCCGCCCTGCTTGCCCAACGCCATTTCAAATGCGAGTTTCACACCGTCCACGGAGGCCACGACTGGAACCAGTGGAATGCCTGGCTTCCCAGCTTTTTTCAGAGCCTCGCCGCACACACGCACTCCAAGGGCTGATTCCCCAGAAAGGCTGGCTGGCGTCGCAAGGCGGCATCGCGCGCGGAATCGGCATCAAAGTTGGTAATATTGTTCCTGCCTGCTGCGAGTGAAATCCACGGCGGGAGCATCGCGGACCTGTTTTTCCAGAAGCGCCTGTATTCCAGCAATTTACGCCCGAAAGATGGGCTGAGCGCTGCGGTCCGCAACCACGCCCGGCAGCGGGAGGAGAATGAATGATTCGAAAGTTCGCGACGGTTCCCGGGTCCCGGGTCGTTCTGGCATTGATTTTGGCCACGATTCTGGCGGGAGCCACCACTGTTCATGCGCAGGAAACTCCGGCGCAGCCACCCCCAACTCAACCCGCCCCGGTCCAACCGGCCCCGGCACAGCCTGCTTCAACGCAACAGCAGCCGAGTAGCCAGCAGTCGGCCAGTCAGGAAGCCACGCTCGAAGAGATCGGGCTCGGCCGCAAGCCCAAAGTTAAGAACTGGACCAACTGGTCATTCAACGCCGGCGGCGGAGCCAACCTGACCAACGGCACCACTGCCAAGTTCGCACGCGGCGGAGGCGGCGCTCTCGGCGCCGGCGTCGCTCGCAACTACAGCGAATATTTTGGTTTCCGCCTCGACTTCCAATGGGACAACCTGCCCCTGCGCGATTCAGCGCTGGTGCTGGCGCAGGCCCCCGGCGCGACCAGTCACGTCTACTCCCTGCACCTCGACCCCATCATCAACATTCCGGTGAACAAGACCTGGGGCGGCTACGTCCTGGCCGGTCCATCTTATTTTTACCGCTCCGGCAAGCTCGACTCTTCCACCGCGATTCCGGGGACAGCCTGCAATTCCTTCTACGGTTGGTGGGGAAGTTGCTTCAGCGGCAGCCTGCCCTTGAGCGGAGACTTTCTTAAGACCCACCAGAACGATCATGGCGAGAACTTCGGCGGAGGCATCACCTACAAAATACGCCCCAAGATGGACCTCTACGTCGAGTTCCGCTATCTCCACGGCAAGAGCGGCCTCAACAGCACTGACCTCCGCCCCATTACCATCGGCGTGCGCTGGTGACGAGAAGCGATCGCAGACTCTAGATTGCAGACTTCAGATTTCGGAGTCGCTGAAGCGACCCTCAATCTGAAATCTGCACTACTCGGGATTGGTTCGATAGGTCCACAAATCCGCCGCCTGCTTCTGCAATTGCACGAATGACGATGCCCGCGCAGGCTGCGCGATCGCCGCTCTGCCATTCGCTTCGCGCACCGCGACTTCCACCAGCCCATGTGACGGCGCCAGCGAGCACGCCGGATCCGTTACCGTCGCGTCCCCGGCCACCAGGAAAGCCTGGCAGCGACAGCCGCCGAAATCTTCGCCACGGCGCTCGCAGCTGCGGCAGGGCTCGGGCATCCAGTCTTCTCCCCGGAAGCGCCGGAATGACGGCGATTCCTGCCAGATCCACTCCAGCGTCTTCTCGCGCACGTTCTCAAACGACAACCCCGGCAGCACTTCCGCCGCGTGGCACGGCAGCACCTTGCCCGCCGGATTGATCAGCATCAATCTTCGTCCCCAGCCGCCCATGCACGCCTTAGGGTATTTCGCGTAATAGTCTGGCACCACCGAATCCAGTCGAATCCGTCCCGCGAACCGCTTCTCGGCCTCGGCCACGATCGCGACCGCTTTGTCCAGTTGCGCCTGTGTGGGCAGCAGCGCGGCGCGGTTGGCCAGCGCCCATCCGTAGTACTGCGTGTGCGCAATCTCGACCCGCTCCGGGCTCAGTTCATCGATGAACTCGATCATCTCTTCCAGGTGGTCGAGATTCTGCCGGTGCACGACCAGATTCACGGTAAATGCAACCTTGTGCTTGCGGATCGCCCGCGACAATTCGATCTTATGCGCGTGCGCCTTCGCTCCCGCAATCCAGTTGGCCGCCTCTTCCCGCGAATCCTGAAAGCTGATCTGAATGTGGTCGAGTCCCGCCCCGACCAGGGTGCTCAGCCGCTGCTCGTTGAGTCCAATGCCGGATGTGATCAGGTTGGTGTAGAGCCCGGAACCCCGCGCGGCAGCGATCAATTCCGTCAGGTCCGTCCGCGCCAGCGGTTCGCCGCCCGTAAAATGCGCATGCAGCATGCCCAGTTCACCGCACTGCCGAAACACGCTTGTCCATTCCTCAGTCGACAGTTCCCCCTGCGTCCCCGCCAACTCCAGAGGATTGGAGCAGTAAACGCAGTGCAGCGGGCAACGATGCGTAACTTCGGCAATGAGCGCGAGAGGATTGGGAAGCATTGGGTAATTGAGGAACTTAGTAATTGGGTAATTGATCAACCGCCAGACCGCAGCCGTTGCGGCCATTTACCAAATTACTCAATTTCCCAATTACAAAACCTAGTAATCCACGATCCGCTTCCTCTGCAACTGCTCCAGAAAAATGCTGATGTCCGCGCGAATCTTCTCCGGATCCGCCGTGTCAAACTGTTTCTGCAGCTCGCCGATGATCTCACCAAAAGTGCGCGAGCCGTCGCAACGCTCTAGCACCTGCAGTCCCGTGCCCTGCAGTTTGATCGCCCCTTCGGGAAACAGAACGACTCGCTCTTCGCCGCTTCCGGTCTTACTCGCCGCACCCCAGCGGCATCCCGCGGCGAGCCGTGGCTGGCTTGCGTCTGTCGGAGGCGCCATCTTTACGCTCCCGCTTCCGTCATCCGGAACGCGCCCGGCGGTGGCCACCCAGGCTGCACGTAGGCAAAATAGAGCGCGTCGAGCTGCGCCCACAGAATGTCGCACTTGTCGCGCAGCGCCTGGATCGCCAGCTCCTGCTCGGCCCGCGTTTTCGCATGTTCGTACACGTAGGCCACGGCGAACTTCGAATCTTCCGGCGCCTGGTGCATGCGCGCTTCGAAATAGTCCAGCCCGCCCGACAGCCACGGATAATGCTGCCGCAGTTTTTCTACCCGCAGCGTAATCAGCTCCGGCGAGAACAACTCGGTCAGCGACGACGCCACCGCTTCCAGCAGGCTGCGGCTGCGCACAATGTTCAAATATTCATTCACCGCAAACCGCGTCGCCGGAAGAATCCCAGTCCCGGCGCGCACCTGCTCGGCATTCAGCCCGGCCGCTTCCGCCAGTTTCAGCCAGCGCTTGATGCCGCCGTCATTATTCTTGGTCCCGTCCCCGTCATGATCCACCACCCGCTTGCGCCACGCCCGCCGAAACGCCGGATCCAGCCCGCGCGACAGAATAATCGAGTCCTTGATTGGAATGACGCTCTGGTAGTAATACCGGTTCAGCGCCCACGCCTGCAGTTGTCCTCGGCTGCAGCCGGCCTTCGTGCATCATCAGGTGGAAGGGATGCCTGTGGTGGTAACGTTCCTCGCCCACCGCCCGCAACTGCGCGCGCAATTCGTCCAGCGAGAGCAGGTCCGCGCTCGCCGCGTCTGACTCTACAGTTCGAACTCCCATCCATCCTCCGCGATCTCCCAGCCGCTCTCGCGCACCTGCCGGTACTCCGGCCCAGCCTCGTTCAGCATGGGATTCGTGTTGTTGATATGCAGATAGATTTTACGTGGATGCCGTAGTCCCGCCAACCGGCTCAGGCTGCCTTCGGCGGACGATACCGGAACATGCCCCATCTGCCGCGCGGTTTGCCCAGAGCCCTGCGTGCGAATCAGTTCGTCGTCGCTCCAGAATGTTCCATCGAACAGCAGCACGCCGGCGGACTCAAATTCCCTCAGCAGCGCGTCATCGATCTGCGGCACGGCAGGCATGTACGCCAGACGCTTTCCCGAAGGCGATTCAACAACTAACCCTAATGAAGCTTCTCCAAACGTCAGCTCCGATTGCCGCTGCGGCAAAACGTACGCCGGATAGTGCGTGCCCAGCGACAGCGCCCGACAACGCAAGCCGGGGTCCTCTCCAGCGGGATTCTCCAGCGAGAACTCAGTTCCCGGCACGAAGCTCGCCCAAGTCACCTGTCCGGCAACGCGCTGCAGCATGCGAAACATGGAATTGTCTTCGCAAAGAATTCGGCGAATGGAATCGGTCGCGTGCACGCGCAGCGGCTGCAACTCGCGCAACAGCAGCAGGCCGAGCACATGGTCGATATCGGCATTGGCCAGAACCGCTCCCGCGATCGGCGATTGTCTTATGCCTTTCTGCGGCTGAAGCTCAGGTGTGGCTTCGATCTGCGCCCGCAGATCAGGCGACGCTCCCAGCAAAAACCAGGAGTCAGCATCATCCTTAGAACCGGCGCTGATGGCGACCTGCGTCTGGCTACGAGCTTTCCCGCGGAACGTTCCCTGGCGCAGAGCGCGGCAATTCCCGCAGGCGCAATTCCACTGGGGAAATCCTCCCCCCGCCGCCGAACCCAGAATCTTCACGCGCATGACGAGAAAAGTGTAGCAGCCGCCACCCGCTGCTCAATTTCAAAACCATTCCCCATGTCATCCTGAGCGCGGCGCCAGCCGGGCGAGGGACCTTACGTTGGCCGACACTACGGATGCAGTGGACGGAGGGTCCCGCTTCATGTGGTTGATGTCGTGCTAGATCGCCGGCAAGTTCACCACCGTCAACTGCAGCGGCGGACTCGCAGTCGTCGTTGAGCCGGCGGTTGCCAGCACTCCGGTGAACGGATCAATGGTGAAGGTCAAAATACTTCCTGCAGTGGTATCCGCCGCATACAGGTACGGCGGATACAGCGCAATCCCGCTGTTCGCCGTTCCCGCAGCCACCGGGGAGCCGATCGCCGACAGCATGCCGTTGCTCTCCAGATTGAAAGCAGAAATCGTGTGGTCGCCCCCGTTCATCACGAACAGATGGTTGGCCCCGTCAACGGCTAGCGCTGACGGAGCGTTGCCCACGCTGAACGGTGATCCGGGCACAGGCGTCAGACTGCCGCTGTCCAGGTCAACTGCGAGGACGGCAACTTTTCCAAAATTGGTAGGGCCAGCCAGACTGGTGTATGCCACGATCACATACGAGTTCGCTACCACCACCGACCCCGCACTCCATTCCGGCAGAACGGCGAAGGGTGAGCCGTTGATCGGCGTCAGCGATCCAGCGCTGTTAATGGTATAGGCAAGAACGCCGCCACTCGGCGCTGCGTCGGAAGCATACAAAGCTGCGATGCCGGGCGCATCGGGATTCAGCGTCGTTGCCGCCATTTGCCCGGGCGCCGAGCCCGCCGCGAACGGCGAATTCGGCACCGGCCCCGTCAGCGTGCCATCGTCGGGAGTGATGAACCCCAGAATCGTGCCATTGGGCTCGCTGGCGTAGAAGAATCCAGCAGGCGCACCCAGAATGCTGGTCGGTCCGCCGGCAGCCGTTCCCAGCGCAAAAGGCGAACCCTGCACCGTGATCAGCCCTCCACCCTCGTTGATCTGGTCGCTATCGACCGCGTTCGTCGCCGGATCGGCAAACATCAGAAAGAATCCCAGGTTCACAATACTGCTCGAGTTCGCTGGCCCCGCAACCGGCGTCGCCGCCGTCAGCGCCCCAGAAGAATTATCGATCAGGAAGGGTAGAACTTGATTCGACGTCGAAGTGGCGTAAAGCTGCGGGTTAATAATGATCGGGCATTGTCCGCCCCCGGCGGGGACGGCGCAAATGATTGGGTGTGTAGCGCTGCCGCATCCCGCCAGCATCAGGCACAGCAAGCACGAGAGACTGAGAATGCCGAATCTTGATGGGGCCCCGAAAACGCGAGTAAACATGGCGCGTAACCTGGCTCGTGTGAGCATGGAATCCTCCAGGGTTGAGGCGTGGCGATATCGAGCGCACCACGGAACGTTGCCTCATTAGAACACAGCGCGCGGAAAGAAGTTGTCCGGCCCGCCGCGATCTAATTCATATCCCCGAGTGAGCACGCGCCCGGCCCGCGAGGATCGCCGCACGACCCGCAGCCGCCCGACGGCGACGCCGACCGTGAAGCCGACCCCGGCGAGCTCTTGGCCGACACCGCGAACACCGATAGCTGAGTTTCGAGTTTACTCGCGTGGCACTTCGGACACTCAGCTTTTTGTTTGCCGTAAATCAGCGCCTCGAACTGGTGATGGCATTCCTTGCAGATGTATTCAAAGATAGGCATGGCAAGACTCCAGATTAGTCTCTATTAGAATCAATTTGTGAGCAGTTCGCAAATCTATGGTGGTTGCATCCCAGCCTCCGGCGGTCGGCGGTGACCCAGCCCGCACAGTGGAAAATTCGCGCGCCCTTCCGAGCGCGGCGCTGGCTGCGCGGCGGCCATGTCCAAACCATCGCCAGCTTCCTGCTCCCGCGCAAAATTCATCTGCCCGCGCCGGAAGAGCGCCTGGTCGAAGTTGCGCCGGGAATCAAAGTCCGCTGCTGGTGCTACTGGCAGCGCGCTAAAAAAGAAGACCGCACCCAGCCCCTGACCTTGATCGTGGTCCACGGCCTCGAAGGCTCGTCCGATTCACAATACATGCGTGGCGTGGCGCGCGACGGCCTGGCCGCGGGCATGAACGTTGTGCTCATGAACCAGCGCAACTGCGGCGGAATGGACCACTTCGCCCCCACGCTCTACAACTCCAGCCTATCCGGCGACGTGGCCGCAGTGGCGCGCCATATCGTCGACCACGACGGCGTATCCCGCTTCGCCCTCATCGGATTTTCCATGGGCGGAAATCTGGTGCTGAAACTCGCCGGAGAGTGGGGAAGCGCTGGCGATGGAAACAAAGATGGAGAAGGAGATACAAAGAGGGACACAAGCACAGGTATAAATAGCCAAGCCCCACCGCAGTTTCGCGCCGTCGCCGCCGTCTGTCCCTCCATCGACCTGGCAGCCTCGGCCGACGCACTGCATGAACCGCGTAACCGGATTTATGAGTATTACTTCCTGATGCAACTCTTCCGCCGCTTCCGGCTCAAAGCCCGCCTTTTTCCCGGCAAGTTCGACGTATCGCGCCTGCGCGGCATTTCCACCCTGCGCCAGTTCGATGACCGCATCACCGCCTACTACTGCGGATTCACCGGCGCCGGCGACTACTACGCCCGCGCCGCTGCCGCCAATGTGATCGACCGCATCGCCGTCCCGGCCTTCATCATCCATTCCGCCACCGATCCTTTCATTCGCCTGACTCCCGAAACTCTGCGCCGCATCGCAGCCAATCCCAACATCACCTACGTCGAAGCCAATGACGGCGGCCACTGCGCTTTCATCGGTGAGAGGAAAATGGGGGAACCGAATCTAGGGGGAAGCAATCTGGGCTCGGGCAACGGCCATGCCCCGGATGATGGCCGCTGGGCCGAGCGCGAGGTAGTGGAATTCATGGCGAGCCAGCGAACGTAATGGCAATTCGTGGGCGTACGATCCTCGTCTTGCGATGTGTGTCAGGTCACAGACGGCTTTAGTTTGCTCCGACTATATTTGCTTCCGCCTCATCCATTAATTCGCATCCTCAGTTAACATTTCCTCCAGATTCGGAGTGAGTCCTGAACGTGGATTGTGAAGTGGAGATATAGACCTACGAAGCCAAGAACAGTTGCCGTCTGCGAGTAATTCGGTCTGCGATATGCGCAGCGAAACTCGCGTGGAGTTCTCGTCTTTCCAATCGTTCTCTAATCCGGGTGACACGAATTGAAAACACAGTCATCAAGAATTATTCCAGCCGTCGCGGTTTTGCTGCTTGCCCTTATGGCTCTGCTTGCGGGCGGCGCTGCGCGCCGCGAATCCGTCACCATTGATGAAGTGGCGCACATCGGTGCGGGTGTGAGCTATCTGCAAAAGCTGGACATGCGGATGAACGAGGAACATCCTCCCTTGGCCAAGGTGCTGGCCGCGCTGCCGCTGGTCGTTCGCGGGGTGCACGCCGACTATTCCCAGGTGTCGTGGCCGTTCAGTCTTGGATTGTTTAATCAGATGCTCGGTGAATGGGTCTTCGGCCACTGGCTGATCGCCCAGTGGAATGACCCTATCGCGACCGTCTTCTGGGCGCGCCTGCCCATGTTGTGTCTGACCCTGGTTCTTGGCATTGTAATCTTCGTTTATGGCTCCCGCCTCGGTGATCCCTGGGGTGGCCTGCTCAGCCTCTGCGCTTTTGCCACCATGCCTGTCATGCTCGCGTTCGGGCCTCTGGTCTTAACCGACATGGCAATCTCCTTGTTTGCCCTCCTGACCTTGTGGGCCTTTGCCAACATGTGGCGATCCCCGTCGCGGCACACGGTTCTGAGGTTCGCCCTTGCCTTCGGCGGGGCGCTGCTGTCCAAGTTTTCTGCCGGACTTCTGTTCTTTTGTTTCGCGGCATTCATCCTTAGCCTGCGCTGGCGCCCGGCTCCGGATCAGCCCTCAGACAAGGCGGAGCTCCGGGCGTGGCGGCGTATGCGATGGCGAAGTCTCACCAAGGGCACCTTGTTCGCTGCACTGTTCGTCTATGCCGTCTATTTTGTCCTCTCATGGAATGAGCCCACCGCTTCCCTGTCTTTCCTTGGACACAATGTCGCGGCGCTGCTCCTCCGCAGACTGCTCATGCCACCGTGGATCTACCTGCGTGGGCTGCTGTTGTTCGCCCTTACCGGGAAGCCGCCCGCTTTCATTCTGGGTCACACGTACCCGCATGGCGTGTGGTTTTACTTTCCGGCCGTCTTCCTGCTGAAGTCCCCACTCGCCTTCCTCCTTTTGCTCGTTGTCGCTCTGCTGGTCAGCCTGATTGCAAAGCGTCGGCTGGTGCAATTCGCCGTCGTACCGAAAGGGCTGGAGTTGCACTGGAGAGCCGTGTGGGTCTCGCTCGTGGTTTTCACCGCAGCATGCATGCTCAGCCGAATGCAATTCAGCATCCGCCACCTCTCAGTTCCCTTGGTCCTGCTGGTTTTGTTGCTGGCGCCGCTACCGCGCACGCTGCAGTCGCTGCGACTCTCGGGTTGGCTTGCCGCCCGCCCCGTGGTCTGGCTCACGGTCGCGCTGGCCGTCGCATCGGTGGCAACAGCCGTGCGTGCCTACCCCTACTATCTTCCTTTCTTGAACTCGTTGAGCGCTGGGCGCCCCGGCTATGCATTGGTAAGCGATTCCAATCTCGACTGGAACCAGGCTCTTCCCGAAGTGGAGACCTTCGTACAGCAGCACGGTCTGAAACATGTCTTGGTCGATGAGTACGCGTTTTCGGAACCCGCAGTGTATGTTCCTGAAGCGCAGCTCTGGAACTGCCAGCAGCCCGCGCCAGAAGATGTCGGCCAGTGGGCCGTGCTCTCAGCGAACATGATTGAGGACAGTCACAACTGTCTTTGGCTCCTGCGCTCTCCCCACGAACCTCTGGCGGGCGGCAGCATGTATGCCTTCCAACTCCCGGCCGTGATCCCTGCGGCCGGAACTCCTGAGGGGCCACCGTTGCCGCAGGATTTCCACCAGTTTGGTGGACAGCTTATTGCCGGCGACCTTCGGCTTCTTTTCCTCAACTGCATCCGCGATCCGCAACAGCTCCAGCCGACCTGGGACCACATGATAGCGACCATGCAGGCCGACATAGAAAGAAGAAAAAAGAAGTAGCAGCACGCAGTAGCTCGCAGTTTTCGAGTCGTTTGTCGAAGCCAGACGATTTCATTCATGCGGCGCTGAGCAATCGTTGCGTTTCGACCGTGCAAGCGCCTGGCCTCACTGCCCGGTTGTAATGACCAAGGTCATCAGTGACCGATCAGCGTCGAGTGGCTGGCCACACACACCCATCCCTTTTCCCGTTGCACCCAAGTATCGGTGAAGCGCTCCCGCAATACGTAGGGCTTCTCGTTCTTCATCCCGTCTTCGCGATACACCCCATTCACCACCGCAAACCCGCCGTAGACATGCACATTCATCGCCTCGTTCACCACCCGCGCGGGATGCACCGCCTGCGATCGCACGCTGGCAACATATTGCGCCTTGTCCATCAACTTGCCGTCATAATCCACGTAGACCAATTCCGCTCCCAGCAGCATATCGAGAGCAACAGTGTCCTTCTGCTGCACCGCCTCGTTCCACGCATTCTCCAGCGCCACGATTCTGCCTTGTTCCGATGTGACCGCAGCTGGACTCTGTGCGCTCAATTGAAGCCCCCACAACAGCAACCACACAATTGGAATCATCTTCCCCATCGGAGCTCCTCCTGTTCTGCCCTTCCAGGCGGGCCGCGCACACATCCCCCGCAGCTCGCACTTACTCCGCACTCACTTGTTAGAAATCATCGGCGGCGAGCCGTTTATCCTTGAGTCTCAGTAGAATTTCGGAGGGATTCGTATCACAGAAGTACGCCTTGAGGGACGACGTCTTTCGTTCAAGTCCGCGCCAGCCTCACCCGCAACCAAGCCAGCACTTCTCCGCTGCGCCCTTTGGTCCTCGTCCGTACATAGGCCAGCGCCAGCATTGCCAACGTAATAATCAGCAGCCCCGCCGTCGCCCCGCCAATCCCCATGCGGTGTTTCGGCAGGATCGACACTCGCCCATACACGAATTCAATATGTACCCAGTACACCAGCAGTGACGCCTGCCCCAGCTGAATTAGCGGGCTGAATCCCCACCGTCCCAGCCCCCATCGCATCGGACCCCAGCGGCACCACGCGTAGCTCCCCGCCAAAATCACCAGCAGCATCCCTACCCGGATCAGAAAAAAACTCGGGCTCGTCCGCCAGTAATCCTGTACGGCATAAAACTGCCGCGGCTGCCGGTCCAGCCAGCGCGCAAATTCGATCAGCACCGCGCCCGCAACTCCCATCGCCAGGAATCCTCGCGCTTCCTGCGCCCGCGCCCACTGGCTCTGCAAAATAAATCCCACCGCCAGCCCCGCGAACGCAAACCCCGTCCACGGAAACACCGGGAACAAGCCCGCCTGCGGCACTCCCAGATTGTGCACCCCATCCACATACGACTCGATCGGCCACGGCAGCCAGGTTGGCCGCCACGTCGTCCACAGCAACGGCGTCGCCAGCGAAATCAGGAGCGCCGTCCCGGCCGCAGCCAGCACCAGGGCCGTACGTTTGATGGGGTATGTCGTGACGACCGCCAGAGCCTGCCCTGAGCGAAGTCGAAGGGGTTGTCCGGCCGGGCGCAGCCCGGCCCGCGGCGATACCGCCAGCACCATCCAGCACATCACCCCCAGCAGCATCATCGACAGTCCAATCGTGTTGAGCACATCCACCCGCAGCAGATCGCTCTTCGGCGCCCATCCCCACGACACCACATATTCCTGCACTCGGAACAGCACGCCGTACAGGAAAATCTCCCCGCCCCGCAGAATCGTCGTCCGCGCAATCTCCCCCGGCGGCAGATTTTTCCGCCAGAGCTTCTCAGTAACCAGCGCAAACGATATCCCCGCCAGAAACAAAAACAGCGGCGCCGGAAACGTCCCTCCCAGCTGCGAATACATAAAGAACCGGCTCTGCCGGGCTGCCGGGCTCAGCCAGGAGTCATAACAATGTGTCTGAAACATCAGCACGCAGGCCAGTCCACGCATCCAGTCAATGTAGGCCAGGCGAGATTTCGCGGCGTCAGGCAGGGTCATGCGCGGCTGAGTTGGGCTGGGATTGTCAAAACGATCGCCCAGTATACGGCAGCCCGCAGCGGGCTTCCGTGATTTTCACGCGGCTACGTAGCGCAGTTCGCTGCCGCTATCGCAGTTTCACTTCAGGCTCGGCCTCAGCCGTACAGATTGGGCAACGTGCAAGAGTGGCGTGCAAGAGTGACCTGGAAGAGTACCGTGGAAGAGCGGCGCTTTAGCGCCGCGTCAAAGCGCCTGGAATTCGTGGGCTTCAGCCCCTGAGGGTCCGCTCCGGTTCGACCGCTGCGAATTTATGAGGTGCCTTCCCTCAGTCGTCATCCCGAGCGCAGCCGCGGAGCGAGGGATCTCCCATGCCAGATCCCCCGCCAACCGCCGCAACTGCCCCTAAACCGCCCAAATCTTTTGTTAACTTTCTGTCTATCGTACAACCTTCCACCAAACAGTCTTGATCGAACAGGGATAACCCGTTATAAGCTTATGCACAGCCCGTATTCGGATTTCGCCTCGGAGCAAGCCATGCGAATCGTGAAGTCGTTGGTTCTTTCGGTACTGCCCGCTCTCCTCCTCGCCAGCCTTCTCTCCAGCCCCAGCCACGCCGCCTCGACCGATCGCATCTCCGGCCAGCTGACGACGACCGGCGGCCAGACCGTCACCCTGCGCGGCAACATCCGCCACCAGGCCAAGCCCCAGTTCGATCAGGGCCCAGTCGACCCCGCCATGCATCTCGGCACCATGACCCTGCTCACCGCCCCCACCCCCGCCCAGCAGAAGGCTCTCACCCAGCTGCTCGCCCAGCAGCAGGACCGCAAGTCGCCCAACTACCACAAGTGGCTCACCCCCGAGCAATTCGCCGACCGCTTCGGCCTCACCCAGAAAGATATGCAGCAGATGACCACCTGGCTGCAGTCGCAGGGCTTTACCAATATTCACCCCGCCCGCGCCCGCAACTGGATCTCCTTCGCCGGCACCGCGCTCCAGGTCGAAAGCGCCTTCGCCACCGAAATCCACCACTACAACGTGAACGGCGAACTGCACTACGCCAATGCGACCGCCCCCTCCATCCCCGCTGCGCTCTCCGGCATCGTCTACGGCATTCACGGCCTCGACGATTTCACGCTCAGGTCGATGAGCGTTCGGCATACCCACGCCAACTACTTCTACAACGCGGACTATCAGGCGCAGTACATAGCACCTGGTGACATTTACACGATTTACGATATCAATCCGCTTTTGAACGCCACCACGCCTATTAACGGCACCGGCCAGAAGGTGGCGATCATGGGAGAGACTCAGATTTACCAGTCAGATATTAACGGTTTCCGTACCGGCTTTGGCATGTCTGCCATCAGTTGCACCACGGAGGCGGCAGCTCCGGGCGACATCATCACCGCTTGCAGCGATCCGCACTTCAGCTACGTTCCAGTCAACGGGGGCCCGACCAAGGTCTATGGTGGCGACCTCAGCGAGTCCGACCTGGATATCGAGTGGTCCGGAGCCGTCGCTCCCGGGGCGCAGATCATCTTCGTGGCTTCCGATGCGCCCGCCTTTGAGGGCGGCAACGGCAACGGCGTGTTCGGTTCCTTGTACTACGCCATCGACAACACCATCGCGCCCGTGATCAGCTTGAGCTACGGCGCTTGCGAGTTCGGCTCGAACATTGACGAGGCCGGCGTGTATCCTTTCCCGGGAGCGGGGTTGTGGGAAACAGAACTACAGACGGCAAGCTCCGAAGGCATCACTGTCGTCAATTCCAGCGGTGACACCGGTGCGGCGGCGTGCGACTACAACGAGCCCCCCCCGGGCTCTCTGTCCGGCACGGGCCTCGCTCAGAACGGGCTAGCCGTAAGTTATCCCGCTAGCAGCCCGGAAGTAACCGCGGTCGGCGGCACTGCCATCCCGCTCGCAGACATTTCATCCACATATTTCGGGACGATCAACGCCGCCAACGGCGGCTCGGCGCTCTCCTACGTTCCCGAGCAGGTATGGGACGACGACGACGAGTTCCTGCAGTTCTGCCAGTCGCAAACTTCGAGCAGCGACAGCGGCTACGCGTTCTGTCAGACTGGCAACGGCAACACAGCGGAGGTTGGGTCGTGGGTTCCAATTACCACCCTGGCAACCGCTCAGAAAGACATCGGCCTGGGGGCCGGCACCGGCGGCGCCAGCAATTGCGCCGCTCAGAATTCAGACTACTCGGCGTGCGTCTCCGGCTTTCCGCAACCAATCTGGCAGACCGTCACCGTTTCTGGTCAGACCACGCGCATGGTCCCCGATGTAGTTTTTCTCGCCACTCCGAATTTTCCCGGCTACATCTTCTGCACTCAGCTCTCGGAACTCGGCGAATCCGGTGGCAGCAGTTGTGAGGGCGGAATCGTCTCCGCCATTAGCGACGGCTCCCTCATCGGCGGCACCTCCGTCTCCGCCCCCATCTTCGCCGGAGTCGTAACCTTGCTGAACCAGTACACCGCCAGCACGGGTCAGGGCAACATCAACTACTCGCTGTATTCATTGGCTGCGACCGCTCCCTCGGCGTTTCACGACATCACCGCCGGTGACAACCACATCGCCTGCGAAGGCGGAACTCCATCCGGCCAGCCTTCGCCGATACCTTGTCCCGGCACCGCCGGAACCACCGGAACCATCGGCTATTCCGCCGGAACGGGATTCGACATGGCCACCGGCCTCGGCTCGCTCGACGTCAACAATCTGGCCGTAGCTCTGAAGAATCCTCCGAATTTCACCGCCAGCACTCCCACCACCACGCTCAGCGTCTTCGGCGGCCAAAGCGGGACGGCCACCATCACCGTTACCCCCATCAACAACTTCTCCGCACCCGTCGGCTTCAGCTGCAGCGGTCCCACCGGCGTCACTTGCTCATTCAGCCCCACCACCGTAACCCCCACCGGTGGCGAGCCCGCGAACACCACCGCAACCATTCAGACCGGAGCCTCAGCCGCCAACGGCAACGTCACCATCACCGCCACCACCGGAGTCTCCAGCCAGCTTAGCAATCCCGCGGGTTCGATTGCCCTGACCGTTACTCCCGGATTCTCACTCGCTCCCACCGCCGCCAGCTTCCAGGTGGCGCAAGGCGCAAGCGCGAACGCCACCATCACCGTGACGCCCGCCACCGGATTCACGGGAACGCTCTCCTTCACCTGCAACGACACTGCGCCGCTGTCACTGTGCCCCGCGCCCCCGAACATCGTCTTCACCACGCAGAATAACAACACGCCGCAGACGGTCAGCTTCGCCATCTCAACTACCGCCCCCACTACCGCACTGCGCGGTCCTGCCGGCCGCTCATCCTCCTCCGGAATGTTCTACGCAGCCTTGCTGCCCGGACTGCTGGGCATCCTGTTCACCGCCGGCTCGCGGCGGCGCTCTCTGCGCGGCATGCACCTGTTGGGGCTGATCGCTATGCTAGGCTTCTCCACCCTGTGGATCGCGTCCTGCGGCGGCAGCAACAGCGGCGGCACTTCCAACCCCGGAACTCCCGTGGGCAATTACACGATCACGGTCAGCGCAACGTCGGGCGGCGCAACCATCGCCGCCCCCACCTTCCAACTCGACGTGGTGCAATAACAAAGCGCAAAAGCCACCACCTCAAACCCTCAAGGCGCTCCGCCCATCCCGGAGCGCCTTTTCCTTTTCCATCCCCATCCCCGAACTGTCATCCCGACCGCAGCGAGCAAACGCGAGCGCAGCGGAGGGACCTGCTATTGCCTCGTGCCGTCGCCTGGTGTGTGGAGCGGACACTCCTGTCCGCTGCCTTTGACTTTGCTTTTGCTTTTGCCTTTGCCCTTGCTCTTGAACCCAGAAGCCACTTCCCAACCCATACCCGGAAGGTCGCGCCTTCCCGTCGTGCTGACTTTTCCCTCCCCATCTGCGAAACTGACCACTAGCCAGTCCCTAATCACTAGCTACTGCCATGGGCCGCATCCACGTACTCTCCGAAACCGTCGCCAACCAGATCGCCGCCGGCGAAGTCGTGGAGCGCCCCGCTTCCGTAGTGAAAGAGATGCTGGAGAACTCCCTCGACGCCGGCGCGACCCGCATCAAAATCAGCGTCGAAGCCGGCGGCAAAAAGCTCATCCAGATCACCGACAACGGATGCGGCATGGTCCGCGACGACGCCATGCTCGCCTTCGAACGCCACGCCACTTCGAAAATCAAGAACACAGAGGATTTGTTGAGCATTGCCACGCTCGGCTTCCGCGGCGAGGCCCTGCCCTCCATCGCGTCCGTCTCTCGCCTGCGCCTGGAAACCCGCGCGGAAGAAGAAGCGGCCGGCACCGTCGTCGAAATCAACGGCGGCAGAATCGCCCGCGTCGAAGAAGCCGGCCTGCCTCTTGGCACTTCCATCACCGTGCGCGATCTTTTCTTCAACGTTCCCGCGCGCAAGAAATTCCTGAAGGCGGAATCGACCGAACTGTCTCATATCGCGTCGCTGGTCACGCATTACGCGCTGGCCCATCCCGAAAAACATTTCGAGCTGCACTCCGCCACCAACGCCATGCTGGTCGCGCCTCCCGTCGCCGGCTACAGCGAGCGCGTCTACCAGGTTTTCGGCAAAGAAACCCTCGATCAGCTGATCCCCGTGGCTGCCCGCCAGGCGCTCGAGCGCGTAGGCCTTCCCCAGCCTCCACCTTGGCGCCGCAAGGAAAAAGAAAAGGAACAAGAGGATGGCGAGGTTCCAGGAAATGACGGCGAGGTTCACAGCAACGATCCCGGCGAGATGCACCTCCACGGCTTCGTTTCCAAGCCCGAAATCCAAAAGCTGAATCGCAATTCGATTTTCGTCTTCGTCAACGGACGCCTCATCCGCGATCGCCTCGTGCAGCACGCCCTCACCGAGGCCTACCGCAACATTATTCCGCCCACGGTCTATCCCGTCGTGCTGCTCTTTCTGGAATTGCCCGCCGCCGAGGTTGACGTGAATGTCCATCCCTCGAAAACCGAAGTCCGCTTCCGCCAGCACAGCGTCATGCACGATTTCGTCCGCGACTCGGTCCGCGCTGCGCTGATGAAAGCGCGCCCCGTGCCGCAGTTCGTCACCGAAATGCGCGCCCACGCCACCGCCAGCGCCTCCCTCACTCCCGGCGCGATGACGCCCGGAGCGCAGGAATGGGAGCCGAGCAGCGGCGGGCTTCCGCCTTCCGGCGTTCAGCTTCCGGAAGACGGATTGCGAGAGCTGGACGCCGCAGGTTTCGCCTTACAGGCACCCATCCCGCCGCCGACTTCCCAGCGCTTCCAGTTCGAAGGCGGAATCGCAGTTGAAGCCAATGCCGCCATTTCTTTGGATCGGACCCTTGCCGTCGATTCCGCTCCCGATCATGCCGTCCCCGACCACGGCTGCGCTCCGCCGCTCGATGTGAACGAGGACGAGCCCACGCTGTCCGCGCTCAGCACGCTCAAGCCCGTAGGGCAGATTCGCAATTCGTTCATCCTGGCCGTAAACGAAGATGGCCTCTGGATCGTCGATCAGCACGTCGCCCACGAGCGCGTTTTATTCGAACGAATCCTGAAGCAGCGCGCCGCGCAGAAAGTCGAAAGCCAGCGCCTGCTCATGCCAATCGTGCTGGAACTCTCTCCCGCGCAGCAAGCCGTGTTCACCGAAATCGCCGACGAACTGCAGCACAACGGATTCGAAGCCGAGCCCTTCGGCGCCCGCAGCGTAGCCGTGAAAGTCGCTCCCGCCGGGGTGGACGCCTCCGCCGTTGAGCGCATGCTCCACGAATTGCTCGATCAGTTCTCGCGCGAAGAGCAGTCGCTGAACCTCGAGAAAATCCGCGCCCGCATTGCCGCCTCCATCGCCTGCCATGCCGCCATCAAAGTCAACATGCCGCTGGAGCACAATAAAATGGAGTGGCTCCTGGCAGAATTAGCCAAAACCGACCACCCTATGGCTTGTCCGCATGGCAGACCGGTCGTTCTGAGGTATTCTGTGAAGGACATTCAGAAGGCGTTCAAAAGAATCTAGCTCGGAACCAGCTCTCAGCCGTCAGCTCTCAGCCCTCAGCAAGAAAACGAATGAGGGTTTTGCTGAAAGCTGAGAGCTGACAGCTGACAGCTGTTTTATGACTGAACAAGAACTCAAGCAACTCCGCCGTGAAAAGTGGCGTCTCGAGGGCAAGCCCATCCGGACGATCGAACAAGCGCGCGCTTTTCTCGAAGAAGTCGGATTCTGCCTGATGTATCCCCAGCGTCCGCCCCTCCTGGTGCCAACGTTCATCGGCGCTTTCGTCGGCTCGGACGACCGCCTGCCCAGCTGGCAGCACGCCTACAAAGATCCGCGGGCTGCCGAAGCGACGGAACTGATGGTCCGCCTGCTGCGCGAGCGCTCTGCCTTCGAGGCCAATCTGTTCGGCGAGAACAACGGGTTCCTCGTTCCTGCCTCGGTGTTCCCATATTTCTATGCGCTCATGGGCGAGCGCAATCCCCGGCAGGCGCCCAAGGCCGGGTCGCGCTCCGCGTATTCCGCGCTGGCCTGCGATGCGTTTGAGTTGATCACCCGCAGCGGTCCCATCTCCAAACAGAAGCTGCAGGAGGCTCTCGGCGGCAGCGTGTCGCTGCCCGCCCTCGACGGCGCACTCGGCGAGTTGTGGTCGAAGCTGCGCATCACCCGCGTCGACTACCTGGCCAGCGAGGGCTCGGTGTGGGACGTGCTCTACCGCTGGGCGCCCGACGCGGTCAAAGAGGGCGTGGGATTGTCCGTGCAGGAAGCCCTGACCGCCCTGCTGTCGAAGTATCTGGACTGTGTGATCGCCATCGAGCAGGCGGACCTGGAAATATTCTTCGGAAATTTCGTCGCCCGTTCGAAAGTCAAAGACGCCGTCAACGCCCTGCTGGCCGCGCGCGAACTCAGCTTCGTGCACGTAAGCGGCCGATCGATGCTGCAGATCACGCCTGAGAAAGTCGCGGTGTTGCCCGCCGAGCGTCCCGCGCCCGCCCCGCGCGAAAGTCGTCCGCCATCGGAAAGACGTCCGCGAGGTCTAACACCGGCAAAGCCCGCCCGACCATCTCGCTTTACGCGCCGCTAGGCCGCTCGTTTGCCGCCGTCTTGCCAGCTTCGATTCGCTCATCTGGATATAGAGTAGAAACGTGAACCTGCACCCAGCGATCGACGAAAGTGGATTCGCAATTCTGCCGGGACTCTTCTCGCCGGAATACGTGGATCAATTCCTAAGAGAGATCACCCATCTTGCGCCGCGTAGGAGTCGAGCAGGTGTTCGGCACGCCCTTGGATTATCCCCGATTGCAGCTGTCGCGCGGGAACAGCACATGATCTCCTTGGCCCGCGAAGTCCTCGGGCCTGACGCGTTTCCATTCCGCGCGACGCTCTTCGACAAATCACCCGCCGCGAATTGGCTGGTGGTGTGGCATCAGGATACGGCGCTGCCGCTCCAAGAACGCGTCGAGTTGCCGGGCTGGGGACCGTGGTCGGTAAAGGAAGGCATCCAATACGCGCACGCTCCGGCTGCCGCTCTCAACGCGGTCCTTGCCCTGCGCGTGAGTCTTGACGATTCCACTGCTGAGAATGGTCCACTGCGCGTTCTCCCCCGAACGCACAATCTGGGTGTGCTCAGCGATGACAGCATTCACGATCTGTCGACGCGGATTCAGCCGGTCGATTGCGTTGTCCTCAAGGGTGGTGTTGCCGCGATGAGGCCGCTGGTCGTCCACGCATCATCAAAGTCGCAAACGCAAATGCCGAGAAGAGTTCTGCACATCGAGTACGCTGCGTCGGATTCAATTGTGAAACCTCTGCAACTGGCAATCGCATAAAACCCGTGACCTCAGATCCATCCATCGATTCGCCCTCCGTCTATCGCGGCCGCCTCGCGCCCTCGCCCACGGGCCTGCTGCATCTCGGCCACGCGCGCACATTTTGGACGGCAGCGCAGCGCGCGGTCGAGCGCAACGGCCAGCTCATTCTTCGCAACGAAGACTTGGATGCGCAACGTTGTCGACCTGAATTCGTGCAGGCGATGCTGAAAGACTTGCATTGGCTTGGCATTCAGTGGACCGAAGGCCCGGACTGCGGCGGCCCCTACGCCCCTTACACTCAGAGCGGACGTCGCGAACATTATCTGGCGGCCTGGAAGAAGCTGCGCGAGCAGGGAGTGATTTATCCCTGCACCTGTTCGCGCAAAGATGTCGCGCAGGCCGCCGCCGCGCCGAACGATTCCGATGTCGAGCCGGTATATCCCGGAACCTGCAGGCCGCAGGAAAATTCACGGAGTCTTGGCCTTCCCGAATCATGTGGCGACAGCCGCCTCGGCTGTCCCGCGATGGCGCAGCCGAGCGGCCCCGTCCACACTGCCGGTGCAAACTGGCGCTTCCGCGCTCCCGACGGCGAAGAGATTCGCTTCACCGACCTGCATCTCGGCGAGCAGCGCATGATTGCCGGCCGCGACTTCGGAGATTTCATCGTCTGGCGTCGCGACGATGTCCCCGCCTATCAGTTGGCCGTTGTGGTGGACGATGCCGCCATGCGCATCACCGAAGTCGTGCGTGGTGCCGATCTGCTGAAATCGACGGCGCGCCAGCTTCTCTTGTTCCGTGCCCTCGATCTCACGCCCCCAGATTTTTATCACTGCGACTTGGTGCGGGACGACGCAGGCGTGCGTCTGGCGAAACGCCACGACGCGTTGAGCATCCGCCAGCTGCGCGAACGGGGCTGGACCCCAGAGCAGGTAAGAGAAGGGAAGCTCTTATCCACCTGACGTATAAGGTTGGCATCTCTTCGGGAAGGGCACCGCTTCAGCCGTGCCATAAGGCCCGCCAACAACACGCGGCTTTAGCCGCCGAGGTAAGCGCCATCAATCTTCATCCGAGTAGCGTATACAATCGTTAACTTCGCGTCATTCACAGAGCATGACTGATAAGCAAAACAGCGATCCCTCTCCGCGCAAGCTGACTATCGCCATCGACGGCCCAGCCGGCGCAGGCAAGAGCACCATCGCCTCTCGGTTGGCCCGCAAGCTGGGCTACGTCAACCTGGAGAGCGGTGCCATGTACCGCGCGCTGGCGCTCAAAGCAATCGAGCGCGACGCCTCGTTCGACGACGAAGCCGCGCTGGTCAAGCTGGCGGAGAACTTGCACATTCGCCTCGAACCCACCATCGGCGGCAACCGCACCCTGCTCGATGGCCGCGACATCTCTTCGCGCATTCGGGAGCGCGACGTATCCGAAGCCGCTTCGCGCGTCTCGGTGCATCCCAAAGTCCGCGAATGGATGGTCGCTCACCAGCGCGCCATGGGCGCGGGTGGCGGCGTGGTCATGGAAGGCCGCGACATTGGCACCCAGGTTTTTCCCCATGCCGACTTAAAAATCTTTCTCGATGCCGACCCGGTCATCCGCGAGCAGCGCCGCATGACCCAGCAGAAAATCCAGGGCGACGTCGCCGCCAGCGTCGCCGCCGAACTCCGCGAGCGCGACCACCGCGACCGCACCCGGGCAACCTCTCCGCTGGTCGCGGCCGCCGACGCGGTAGTAATCAACTCGACTGCCTTGAGCGAGGACGAAGTGCTCGCGCAAGTTGAGGAATTGGTGCAGAAGAAACTTGCGCTGGCGAAGGCCTGACGCTCAAACGCGAGCTGCCACGGCCGACGGTGACTCTGCCGTATTCAACGCCAGCGGCTTGGCCCCCCTGATGATCAGCCACAACATGAGCGCCACTTCTCCCAACACGGCGGGCTGAGAGTAGGCGTATACCTTCCCCAAGTATTGCGGAAGCAGTATTCCCGTAAGGCTCACGATTACCCATGCGAACCCGGCGATGACCAGCCAGACCCCCAGGAAGCGTGGTAGAAATCGCGACCGGTACACTAGCAGCCCGAGCGGAAAGAGCCAAAGGCCCCAAAATATCTCGGCGACGGTAAGTCCACGACTATGCAGATTGAGAAACAGCATGGCGAGAGCGTCCCGCTGCGGCTCTCCAAAGATGGCAAGAAAATCACCCCCGCGCACCAGCAGGAGGGCAGCGAAGGAGTTCACCTCATTCAGAAACGCAATCGGGACCGAGACCACGATCAATATCACCATCAGCGAGGCGTGCCGCCGGTTGACCGTTTTCAGCAAATCGTACAAAGCCAGGGCCACGAAAATAAACCCGGCCTGGCCGATGAGGCTGCCCGCAATGCCGAGACGGAACAAACCCCCGGAGGCTGCGATTCTGCCGGCCGTCGCCGCTGCGTTTCCCTCCACGATCAGCTTACCTGGGACATAGCCCATGGCGAAGAAGCCAACCATCGAAGTGAGCAGATACAGCCAGCCCGCGAGTCTGGCCTGACTCTTGATGGAACTCATGTGCCCCCGCCTTTCCTTTCGTAAGAAGTGAAATCAGGCGTGTGCCCCAGCTATTTCCCTCTGTTTGTACGCATGCGCGAATCGAATACGAACCAGCCAGAAGATCAACAGCAGCAGCGGCAGAAAACTCAGGAAAACCAGTACGCCCATCCTGCGTAACAAGTCAGGAAATAGTTGCTGCCGTGCCAGAAATATGGACGCCGCTGCGATGAACAGCGCAAAACACATCCGCCAAAGATGCCGCGCGATGCGTTGCGTGCCAGTAATACCACCGCGCAACAGCATGCGAGCGTCTCCCGCGGCAGCCAGCGCGGCGACGAAACCGAAAATAAAGTAAGGCCACGGAGGATAGTCATACTTCAACCCGCTCGGACTCATCGCCGCTTCGAGCCCAAAAATTAACTGGGCAGCTGCGACCGCCAGCACAATCAGCAGCGCGCCCCAATCGAAAATGCCGGGCTTCCCATCCCTGCGCCGCGCGGTCATCCACGCCGTGGCTACAAGATAGAACGTAAGAGCGCCTCCCAGAATGTTGCCCGGCTGGTGCTTCAGGGTCGCGAGATACGTCCCCGTTGCGCCCAGACTCAGCATGGCAATGACAAATACATTTCCAGCGATGCCGTGCCGTCGGGAACCTTTGCGCAGAAACGCTGCCACAAATCCCGACAGCATTCCCAACGTGCCAGATGCAATGTGAAGAAGTAAGACTGGCGAATTCATTTGTCAGCACTCCTCATCCTTACCAAAAAATTCAAGCCCGAGGGCGAAGTCCGCGGTGTGCGTCCCGTCAACGCTTGCCCGCGTATTTCCCCACGATCTGCCTCGGCGCGATAGGATGAGGCAAGTTTCTTGAACACATTTTTGAAGCGCACTCGGACCAGCCAGAAAACCATCAATACCAGTGGCAGGACCCCCAGCAGAAAGAGCATGCCCGTCTTGCGCATGAAAACGGGGAACAAGTGCGGCCGCGAGAGGAATAAAGATGCGGAAGCGGCGAACAGCGCGAAGCACATCCGCCAAAGATGGCGCGCGATCCGTTGTACTCCGAAAATCCCGCCGCGCCGTAGCATGCGAAGGTCCCCTGCGGCTGCCAGCAAAGCCAGCAAACCAAAGAAGAAATGCATGCCCGCCGGTATGCCGGCTTTCGTCCCGGTCGGGCTCATGGCCGCTTCTATTCCAAAAGTCACGATCACGGCTCCCACCGCCAAAGCAGCTAGAAACGCCACCCAGTCGAAAATGCCGGTCTCTCCCTCTCTGCGTATTACGGTCATCCATCCCGTCGCCACAAGGTAGAAAGCGAGCACGCCGCCCAAAACATTCCCTGTTTCGGATCTCGTCAGCGCCATGTACGCTCCTGCGCCGGCCATGCACAACATGGAAACGAAAAACACGTTGCCAGCCACGCGATGCCCGCGGGTGCCCTTGCGGAAAGTCATGGCTACGGCGCCAGACAGCAACCCAATACCGCCGCCACAAATGTGAACAAGCAACAGTGGCGAAGATGACATGGTTCCCTCCACCGCAATCCGAGCCGCGCGGAATCAAACTTCCAGTTGCATCAGAGCGCCCGCCTCGGAGCGCTCCGCATCAGATCGGCCCGCGATTGCGCCGCATCTGCACCGCCGCCGCCAGACATACCGCGGCAAATATCAGCCCCATCCACAGACCCGGGCTGCTCAGAAATCTGCCCGGAGCGATTTGTTCCAGCGGAATGAAATGCGGATCGATGGCTACGCCGTTCTTGTCTGTCAGGTCGAAGGCCGCCGTTCCAAATCCAAAGAGCCGGTCCCGCAACATCGAGCCCAGATGCGCAGTGTGGATGGCATGATTCTCCACGGCCGCCAGCGCCAGCGGCGGCAGCACCGCCCACAAAAACGTCGCGCGCCGCGCCCAACTCGAGACCAGCAATAACCAGCAATAAATCGGCGCATGCCACAGCGCCAGCGTGATCACCGCGTACAGCAGCACCAGATCCATCTCGAAAAACGGCAGCCCATTCCACAGAGTGGCCGCACTTTCCCCATGCACTGCCAGCGACATCAAACTCAGCAGCCGCATCACCTGCTGCAGAACCACGCTGATCGAGAAGACGAGCACGGGCAGAACCACCACCGGAATACTCGCCTTCGCCAATACGGTCGTGAGGTCTGAAACCGGCAACGACTTCCAGAACAGGACGCTGCGATCCTTGCGCTCGCCGTGCAACGCGTCCAGCGCGTAGAAAAATCCCACGATGAACGCAATCAGCATCATCAGCATCGCACCGTGCGTGTACGGCATGGCCAGCGAGATCCGCCGATCGGCCGGAGCCAGCATCGGCATTTCGCTCATGCTGTGCGGCATCCAGAACTCGCGCATGCGGGTGGGGAACCAGATCAGGCTGAACACGAAGGCCGCGAGATAAACGCCGGCCACACTGAGCAGAGCGATATACAGCGAGCGGTTCTCCCAAATCTCGCGCCGCACCGACCAGTACATCGGCCGCGTCGCCGCAGGCGCCATTTCCCGCGAATCGATTGAGCGTTCGGTCATCATCGGGCTGCTCCTTCTGCAGATGCCGCGGCCGGCTTATCTCCCAGCATGGCCACAAACAAATCCGCGATGCCAGGCGTGCGCACCTCACCCAACGCGGCCAGTTGCTGTCGATCTAATTTCTGATCCGCGACTCTCTGATCAGCGACCCCACCGCGCGCCAAATCAAACAGCAGAATGCTGCGCCCCAGCACCTGCCGCTCGTGCATTGGCCTGAACGCCCTCGCCGCGGTCAGGTGTTCGGGACGCACCGTCACCTCCACATAGCGCGCCTCTAATTCCTCCATACTGCAATCCAGCACGATCCGCCCGCGATCAATGAACATCAGGTCGGTAAGCACGTTCTGCACCTCTTCCACCTGATGCGTGGTCACAATGATCGTCCGGCTGCGATCGAAATAATCGTTCAACAGCGAATCGTAAAACTGCTTGCGATATAGAATGTCGAGCCCCAGCGTCGGCTCGTCCAGCACCAGCAGTTTCGCGTCAATCGCCATCACCAGCGCGAGATGCAACTGCGCCGCCATGCCCTTCGACAGCTCCCTCACCTTGCTGTTTCTTCGGATGTTCGTCTTCGCCAGAAAGCCCTCCGCTTTGCCGCGATCGAATCGCGGATGCACTCCGGCCACATAGTCCAGCGCCTGCGAAACCCTTATCCAGCGCGGCAGCACGGCCACATCGGCGATGAAGCAGACATCCCGCATCAGCTGAGCACGCGCCGTCCACGGGTCGCGCCCCAGCACCCGCAGCTCGCCTTCATATTCGGTCAGACCCAAAATCGCGTTCAGCGCCGTGCTCTTACCCGCGCCATTCGGACCGATCAGTCCCAGAATGCGGCCCTCCCCCACCCGCAGATTCACCCCGTCCAGCGCCACGGTTTCGCCGAAGGCCTTGCGCAGGCCGCGCGCTTCGATAATTGTCTGACCGGTGATTGGTTGAGTGGCGGTCATCATGACTTCGGCTCCTTCTTGTTCTCCGGCGTTTCCCCCGGCAGGGAAGTGCGCTTTGCGGCCGCATCCAGCAATTCTTCCGTCGTCAATCCCAGCCGCTGTATCGTCGCCGAAACCCGTGGCCATTCTTCCGCCAGAAATTTCTGGCGTTCGCCCTGCAGCAAGAGTTTGCGCGCACCTTCATTGATGAACATGCCGAGTCCTCGCCTGCTTTCAACCAGTCCCTCATCCACCAGTTGTTGATAGCCCTTCAGAACCGTGAGCGGATTCACCCGGTATTCCGCCGCCACGCTGCGCACCGACGGAAGCGGGTCGCCTTCCTTCAGCACACCGTCCAGAATCATCGCGACCACGCGGTCGCGCAGCTGGCGGTATATCGGTTGACTGTCGTTCCACTCACGGTCCATCAGGTTTTCCAGTTAGCCCTTGCCTAATTTGCTCTTACCCTGCCATTCCGAACCGGGCCGAATGCGCGGCGAGGAACCTGCTGTTTCGCCGGCCAAGCCGAAGATCAAGACTGACCCTGCCAGATTCTTACTTCGTCCGGTACAGATCCATGTGACCGCGCATCGGCTTGTCCCCCGGCATCATAAACGTCCAGTCTTCCGTGTGGTGGTTGGCGTCGATAATGGTGAACACCGCGTGCTCCATGTGTCCGTATTGCACACTGCCGGCCACATCAACGAAATCAAACTCCACCGTCTTTCCGTCCGCCGACACTCGCGCCGCCATCCGCGGCCGGTTGCCCGCATCACAATAATGGGTCAGCAGCAGCCGATCGCTGTCCAGGTAGAACATCGTCACCGGATGATCAAACTTCGACGGATCGTCCCCGTCACCCGCTCCCTTCATCTCATGCACCAGCGCGTTACCCCGTGAGGTCACGCGCATCGAGACCTTCACCTCGGTCCCACTTCCCATCTCGGCCATCGGCGGGACGGTCGTCACCCCGCCCTGCCAGGTGCCGGCCAGCGATTTTATTTGGTCGAAAGATTTTTGTGCGTCCGACTTGGGCGCGTCAGTCTTTGGCGAGTCCATCTGCGCCAAAGCCACAAATGAAGTAGAGAGCGACAGCACAACCACTGACAACAGAACACGAACCGATTTCATGGTGATTCTCCTTTGAGCTAGCAAGCACACTAGCTGTATAGTGTTATACTTAACTATAACACTATGAAGAATGCAAGCACTTTCTTTGATTCTGTTCTTAGGATGTTTGCGCCTGACCGCTATCTATATTAAAAACATGGATTTGCATACCTTATGATTCCCAGAAGGAATTCTGGGTAGTGGCGTCTTCGATGCCTCTGAAGACCGCTCTATTTTTGGAAGGACCCTTGGAAAGACTTAAGAAGTGGGCCACTACTTCTCGACGACTTTGTCTGGAATCCGGCGGCGGATTTCTGGTTGGCAAAGTCAAGCAGCAGTCCGTCCACCGAATCTTCGGCTGGCGCGCCAAGCTCTGATCGCGTAAGTCGCCGCCATCGCCAACAAAACTGCCCCAGCCACTCCCAGCAAGAGTGTGAACCGATTCCGTGGATGCTGTCCCATCTCCTTCAGCATCGCGACCGCGTGCAAGTTGGCGGAGTCTAGCATGACGGCATTCTGGTAGTTGCTGATGGCAAGTTTGTCAGCGCCACTCTTTCGGTAAGCCTCAGCGAGACTGTCGTACGCGTTGGAGGACAAGGGGTGTGCGCTTGTATTTAATTTGAAAATTGCAATGGCGTCCTGCACCCGGTTGTCGCCGTAGAGCAGCTGATATCCCAACGAATTCAACTCGGACTCGCCCAGATCGTAGTCCAGGTTCGTCTTCAGCGAGTCGCACAGTCGCAGGGCGGCCTGAATCCCTGATTCACGGATGACTCCATACAGTTTCTCCGCTCCCGACATTCTAGGCATAAGGTACGGCTTGCCCGCCACGATATTCAGAATGGCGTCATTTATCTCGGAGCGTTTGCTGTTGCCCCTGTTGGTCAACAATATGACGGTAACTCTCTCGGCGAGCTGGCGTTCGATGAACGCCCGAAAACCTGCCGTGCTGCCGCTATGCCAAACGTATTTACCGTTGTCATTGTCGCCTACATTCCAGCCAAAGCCATAGGTAGATGTGCCCTCCTCCACCTTGCCGGGCGTAAATGCCACGGCCAACGCCGACTGCGGAACCAGTTTGTCGGTATTCAACGCCTGGTCCCATTTGAAGAGATCATCCACAGTCGAGAAAATACCACCATCGCCAGGCGTGGATGTTGCCTGCACATCATCTTCCTGACCGAATTGGTTGTAGCCGATGGCCGCCTGCTGGTTTCGCTTCAGCGCAGTGTCAAAGACGAATGTGTTGTCCATTCGGAGTGGCCTGAAGATTCTCTGTTCGAGGAAATCGCTGAAGGATTGGCCATAGACTTTTTCCACAACAATTGCCAGCAGGATGTAGCCGGGATTACTGTAACGATATTTCCGGCCGGCGCTGGAAAAGACAGACTCTTTCTGCAAGAGCGCTTGGATCAGTCCTTCTTGAGTGAGATGGGGATCGTCGATCCCGAGATCGCCAAAGTCCGGGATCCCCGAAGTATGCGTCAAGAGATGTCTCACAGTAATCTTGCTGGTGCGCTCAGTGCGAGAAAGTTCTCGAATGTACTTTGAAACTGGATCGTCGTAGCTGAGCCGGCCTTGTTCGGCGAGAATCATGATCGCCATAGCCGTAAACTGCTTGGTCACAGAAGCCAGACAGAAAGGCGTTTCAGGAGTCAAATCGGCGTTGGTTTTAAAATTAGCCTTGCCGTACGCACCGCGATAGATGATATTTCCCCGCTCGGCGACCAGGACGGCGCCGTTGAACTGGCCTCGTTCATGCAAGGACGCCATCAAGCTGGCAATCTTTGTGGCCTGCTCCGACTGCGACGCGTGCGCATGGACTGACCAAATCAGCAGGACGCTGAAAACGGGTCTTACCGCCGGGTGCGCATCACCGAAACTGTATTCTCGCGATTCCAAGCAATCTATTTCAGTTCTCCGTCGGTTCGACTTTCTCTTTCGGAGCCGGCAGCGCTTTCCCGGCCTTCGCCGGACTCGGCGGCTCGGGTGGTTTCGGCGGCTTCGCGCTGGCCTTGCGAATCTCAATGCCGTCGTGCTCGTTGTTGAGCACGATGTGCGAGGCCCCGTTCCCCACGCTGCCGCTGGCCTTGGCTTCGACGCCGCCCGTGCTGATCTGCAGTTCGGGATAATCGGACTGAATCTCGCCGTCGTGCGTGCGCGCGTCCAGGCGGAATCCGGCCTTATCCGGCAGGCTCAGCTGAATGTCGCCGTCGCGGCTGTCGATCTGCACATTGCCCAGCGTTCGCATTCCCACTTCGATGGTGCCATTGTCATCCTGCAGGCGCACATCGCCCGACACTTCGTCCAGCCGGATATTTTTCGATCGCGTCGTCAGGTGCAGCGGCCCGGTAATCTGCTCGGCGTGCAGTTCGTCGGAGTCGAGGTCAAGATCGCCCGCAATCCCCGAGAACTCCATATCCGTGCGCGCCGACTTGAACGTCACCGTCCTCGAGATCCGTGCTAGCTTAACGCTTTCCTGAAAATCGCCGTCCAGTTGCACTGCCCCTTTTACGTCCGCAACTGAAACTTCGTTCACTCGCCCGTCAATGTGCACATCCCCGGTGATCTGCTCGATCTTGATCGTGCCCTTTTCCTGGCTGACCTTCACGTTGCCGGTCACATCTTCCACCGACGTATCAGAATGCTGCGTGTTGATGTCGATCGCGCCGTCACGCCCCACCAGGTTCACATCGCCGCGCCGCGAGCTCACCGTAACCGGCGCCTTGCGGGGCAGTGAAACGTCCAGGTCGACCTCGACCGGATGATCTCCCGCGGCTTCTGCCTTGGCGTCCAGGGTAACCAGACCGCCAATCACCGTGATCGTAGGCTTGGTTTCGCTGTTGTACTTGTCGGCGTCCTCCTGGTTATCGGCGCCCACGCGCTTGCGCACCACCACCGTGATCTTGTTATCATCCGCCGCGTGCACGCTGATCGCGCCGTGCGTGTTAATGATCTTCAGGCTCGCTCCCGTGGGAAAACTCTGCTCCAGTCGGTCGTTAAAGTTGTAGCTTTGCCCAAAGATATTGTCGAAATCGTTGTCGTCGAAGTTGAACTGTTCATGCAATCCCGACCAGTTCACCCGCTCCAGTTGAGTCGCAATCAGGCCGCAGACCACGATCATCACCACTAGGAATACTCCTCCCGCGCCGATCCCGCCCGCCCGCGTGCCTTCGCGCACTGCCCGCTGGTGCTCGATCAGTTTGATCACGCCCCAGAAAATCAGCAGCACCGGCCAGTAGCTGGCGAACAAATGCGCCAGCCGTCCAATCGACAGCACGTGCATCGTCCCCATCAGGAACACGATGCCCAGCACGATCAGCACAAACGGCCCGGCCAGCGACCGGTGCCGCGGTGGCGGCAGCGGCGGTAGAGGCGAAAACGGTGGTGGAGTCACCACTGGGTTCGGCATACCTTGATTAGACATTTTTCACCTCGCCATCAGAAGACGGTGGCTCCATGCTCAGCCCCTCAGATCCAGCTGTCGCCGTAGGTGTCGCAACAGGCGCCGCTGGCGCCGGAGCACTCGGCGGAAATCCCCCCGCTCCCGGCGGATACGACCCCGGCGGCAGCGGCCCAACGTGCCCATTGGACGAAGCATTGCTCTGTACCAGCTTCACCACTCCAATCACCAGCAGAATCGCGGGCCAGGTCTTTCCGAATTCAACACTGGAAATGTTGTCCAACAGGAAGAGCACGCCACTGGTCACCAGCATTGCCGGCCCCATCAGCTTGCGCGTGCGGCAACGTTCGCAGACACAGCTCGGGCGGTAGCTTCCCAGCAAGCCCCAGTGCTTGGCAAACAGCCATACCCCTAACACGATGAGTATGAGCGGCCAGTAGCGATGCAGGCTGAAGTCAAACACCGTGTTAATCAGGAACAGCACTCCTAGCCCGATCAGCACCGCCGCGCCCACTGGAACCTTGGTGGCTTCAAAACGCTCCAGCCCAGAGGCTCGTTCGGCAGCGCCAAACATCTGCCCCAGCCCGAACGGATCCGGCGCCGGTTCGCCCGTCTGCAGCGCCTTGGCGGTGCGCACCGAATCGATGATCTGGTACACGTAGAAAAATCCCATCGAAATACCCACGATCATCTTCACGTACCAGGGCACATCCGAGCTGACCAGGATGATCATCAGCACTGAGATTCCCAGGTGCGAAAGCCCCTTGGCATATTGCCCGGTGTAAACCGCGCCCACGCCGATAGGAAAGAATCCCGCCAGAATTCCCGCCACCGCCGGATTCGGCCCAGACGTCGGCCCCGGCCCCACTTTCACTCCCAGCCCCTGATCCATGAATTGCTGGTATCCGGTCTGTGGCGGCGGTTGCGGCGGCACGAACCCCGCGGGCGGAACAAATCCCGCCGCCGGTACGCTCCCGTCCAGCCGCGCGGCCAGGCAAGTTTCGCAATAGATCACGCCGCGAATGTCGCGCGTGCATTGGTTGCACAGTGGCTTGCCGCAAGTGCGGCAGAAGGCCACGGCAGCCGTGTCTCCATGTGTGTTGCAGTTCATACGAACCTCCTGTCAGTGGTCACCGACACTACAGGCAGATCGCAATCAGGCTTACTTGGCGATGGACCCACAGAAGCGCTCGCCAGGATCAGATGGTTATCCGTCTGGCTGTAATTGCGCTCCTGATTCTGCTCGGGCTGTTGTGTTGTGTCGTTCTTGTCGTCTTTCTGTTTCGCTGGTCGAGATGGTTTCACGGTGGATTCGGCCGGCGCCATGTCGCGCTTCACTTCGCGCAACCGCGCCTGCACTTCATACACAAACCGCATGTTCGAGTAGTAGCGCACCACCCGGGCTTGCGTGTTGTAGTAGGTGTGCCGGATCGCGGCTGGCCGCAGGCTGATCTGCCGCAGGTCGGCGGGTTTCACGCCGGCCACCGTCAGACCCACCGACAGCGCAAAGAATGCCATGCCAAACGACATGACAAATCGCGGCTGCCGCACCACGGCCCAGACCGGCTCGAGCAGCCCTTCGAACAGCGAGGCCTGCACCCGTTCCCACCAGGAAATGCGCGGCTGAACGGAACCTGCAGTCACTCGCAGGCGTTGGGTGTCAACGCCCGTCGTGGATACCAGAATGTTGTTGACCAGGCTGGCTGGAGGCTCCACCTCCGTGAGACCCTTCAGCCAGTTGCGGCCCGCCTCAACTTCGGCGAACTGCGGTCCACAGTTCCGGCATACCCGGACGTGGGCCTGGAAACGGTCGAGTCCCGCCCCGCTCAGCACGCCGTCAATGGCGTCCCCGAGCAGCAGCTCGAACTCGTTGCACTGCATTCCGTTACTGGTCTGGTCTGGCATCACATCACCTGCCTATAGGTACGTTGTAGGAGCCTGGCAAGTTCCGCCCGCCCTCTATTTATTCGCGATTTCACGGTACCCTCCGGAACCTTCAAAACGGCTGCAATTTCTCGATAGTCCATATCCTGTAAGTCCCTTAGAATCACTGCTTCCCGCAGCTCTGGCGATAGCCTTCCCAGGGCCGCGTGCACGGTCTCTGAGACCTCCCGGCTGCGTACCTGCGCATCCGGGGGCGCCGATTGGTCCTGAATTTGCTCACTGAGCGGCTGCGCATCCTCGTGATCCGACGCCGCCGTGTCGATCGAGTCCGTCATCCGGTCCTGTTTCGACTTGCGAAAATGGTCCACCAACAGGTTGCGCGTAATGGTTGTCACCCAGGTCACGAACGCTCCCTTGGTGTGGTCATAACTCGGCAGCGTCCGGTACATCTTGATGAATACTTCCTGCGTCAAATCCTGCGCGTCGTCGCCCGATCCCGCAAAGCGGTAGCAGATGTTGTATATCCGGCGGCTATAGGTCTGCACGATTTCCTCCCAGGCGGCCGAGTCCCCGGCAATACACCGCCGGACCAGCATCGCGACCACCTGTACGTCTTCCACTTTCACTCCCCGGAAATCCTGCTTCAACCCTGAGACTTAACCTGACTCAACCACCAAGCCCGGCTCGCACGATCTTCGCGTCGGCGATCATCGATTCGATGGTCTTCGCTCGGACGACCAGACCGCTGAGACTCTCTACAAGCCCTGCCCACAAGACAGTACGCGATTGCAGGCCTTGAAGTTCGCAGTTGACGCGCGAATTGTCATCCCAACACCGCGAACCCGAAATTGTAGCAGCGAGGACCGCGCGTAGAGGATTGATGATCAGGCTCTGATCGGACGATTCAGGTGCGGAGGATCGAAACGCCGTCCATGATCTCCCGCTCTCCGGCCGCGAAGCGGCGAAAGAATAAAGCCCACGGCGCAAGCCGTGGGTAGTGATGCGGGAAATGAGCCAGCCCCAAAGGGGCGAAAGAAACACCAAATGGCGTCGGATGCGGCGTCACGGCGAGCAAGAGCTCTACTGCAAAGCGCTGAACCCCGCGCACTGTGCGCTATCCGGAGGAGTCGTGCTCCCCGCGGCATTTTGATCCATCCGAATCACATTCTTTTCCGTTGAACAAAACCGCCGTACCCCAGTTCGATCGAACTCCACCGGCGCCGCTCCCGCAACGTAACTCGTGTTCGCGCCGCGCACCGGGTTCCCGCCAACCGCCACAAATCTGTAGCCCGACTTGACGCCGCTTGCGAGTTGCGAATCAATCAGGCACGCCGTCGCCGCCGACTTGACGCACGGCACAGCCCCGCCCAGATTGGCCAGTGAATTCGCGTACCCGCCATAGGCCGCGCGGTAAGCCGCTTCAGCCACATTGATCGTCCTGACTCCAGCCACAGCGGACGACTCGTTTGCCAACGTCCGCGGCGGCATCATGCAAGGAACGATGATCGCTGCTGCCATCAGCACCATCAGGAGCGCAATCACTATCCCCGCCAGCTTCAGTCGAGTCATGTCATTCCCTCTTCAGTGAGAGAACGGTCGCCACGAAACGGCTTGCGCGAAAAGTCCGCGTGGGTCCGGGTCCCAGACCCGGACAGCCCGAGCAACGCTCGACTGCCTTTTGTCGACTGCAGCCTCACTTCGGAAGTACCCCAGAAATCCCACCCCGGCATGGTACCAGCGTAATGTTGACCCATCTATATAGGAATCCTATACTCCAATCATAGGATTCCTATACTGTGAATCCGACGTGATTATGCCCAAACGCATTCGCTCCAAAATCGCCCGCGGCAGCGGAGAACTCGCCATCCTCTCCCTGCTCGCCGAGCAGCAGCTCTACGGTTTCGAAATCGCCAAGCAAATCGGCGAACGCACCGGCGGAGCCCTGAAATTCACCCTGGCCTCGCTCTATCCCCTGCTCTACGACATGGAAAAGCGCGGCTGGGTCGAAGGCCGCTGGCAAGCCAACCACGCCGGCCGCGACCGCCGCTACTACCGCCTCACCCCCAGCGGCAGAAAACAACTCGCGCCCCTCAAAGCAGAATGGCGCAGTTTTTTCCAGGCACTCAACACCCTGGCCGGAGTCAGCCATGCCTGATTCGAAAACGCCTGACTGGAAGGCAATCGTTCGCCAGCCAATGTCGGCGTCAGGACCATCATGCGATGCGAGGGAGGAGGTCATCGCCGAACTGGCGGGACACCTCGAAGAGACCTACGAGGCCGCACGTTCGCAAGGCATCATGGAAGATGCAGCTCTCGAATTCACTCTGCAAGAAGTAAATGACTGGCGCGTTCTAGCGGCGAACATTCACCGCGCCCAATTAAAGGAGGATCCCATGAACTCCCGCACAAAAACTCTCTGGCTTCCCGGCATGATCAGCCTTCTGGGAGCGAGCCTGCTGCTCATGGCGCTGCAACGCACCAACTTCCAGCCGCGTCTGATCTGGTTCGGGCACATGGCCATGCTCTTCTACTGGCCCTGGCTTGCCGGCCTTCCCGCCTTCGGGGCGTTGGGCGGGTTCCTGTCGCGCCGCGCTCACGGTTCAACTCGCGCCCGCCTCGCCGCCGGATTATCTCCCGCGCTCGTCTTGCTCGCCGCTTTCGCCGTGATCCTGCCGGTGGGCCTGGCCGTCGACGGCTTTTCGCTGTTCCGCCTGGCTTACTTCTGTCTCTCGGTCACCAATTGGGTGGTGCTCCCAGCCTTCGCGCTGCTGCTCGGCGCGCTGCCGTTCCTCCGTGAATCTTCCACGGATTCTGAGCAGAGGACCGCCTAGAACCAATCGAAAGGAACCGCGTCGCAAGGGACTACCGTGGAAGCGCAGCTTGTGCCGCGTACAGTACCGTGGAAGAGCGGCCCTTTAGGGCCGCGTAAAGCAGGCAAACGGCATTGGGCTTTAGCCCCTGCGCTCACTTCGCCGGAGGCACATACTCCTTCGGCTTGGCCGAACCCTCACCGAAGAAAAACTGTTCCATCTGCTTCACAATCACTTCCTGATCCTCGCGCCGCGCCGGATTCAGCCGATACTCGTTCAGCAGCATCTTGCAGTGTTCCACCCACATCCGCCACGCTTCCTGAGAAACGTTGTCATACACTTTCTTCCCCAGGTCGTTGTCAAACGGAGGCTCATCCAGCCCCGGCATTTCCCTCTGCAACTTCACGCAAAAAACATTGTGCGCCATAATTTCCCCCGATGATGAATAGAACGCGTCAGATCAATAGCTAGCGGATTTCCATGCTCTGAATCAGCCCATCGCGAAACTCGTAAACGTGCTGCACCATCTGATCGGCGACGAGTTTACCACTCTTGTCGTGCACCACCTGATGCACGTCGATCGCGATCCGCCCGTCCGCCTCCCTGGAAAAATTCTCCGGTTCAACCTTGGGCTCTAGCATTTCGAACTGGCGTTTCCAATACTCCCGCACCGCGGACTTACCCCGTAAGCGCCCGCCCTCCCAGCCGTTCGGCCAGTCGACATCGTCACTCATCAATGCGAGGACGGTTTCGATTTCCCTGCGGTTGAAGGCTGCATAAACAGCGCGAAGCAATTCGACCTCGACCCATACTGCCTGGAGTTCCACCATAAAATGCCTGAACAATTATCTTACACGCAGATCGCTCGCTGGCTTGCCGCGCCTCATCCGCCACCACATCGCCGCCCCCACGCCCCACATCACCAACAACGGAAGCAAACTCGCCAGTCCCCGCAGCCCCAGCAACTGCCCCAGATTGAATGCTCCATACTCCCCGCGCGACCCCGCCTCCGCGACCGTCAGCATCGAATCGCGATTCGTCGCCACCTGTCCCGACCAGAACGCCGGCCACGTCGCATGCACGATCGGACAACTATCCTGCATGGACAATTGCGAACTCGTCGACACCACCATCAGCGCCGCAAACACACTGCACACGCCCAACCCAATCAGCACCCGTCGCCAAAGAAAGGTCGCACGTCCCCACGCCACCGCCAGCCCCACGCACAACAAAGGAATCGACGCCCCCGCGTACCGCGGACCGAACGACAGCCCCGCCTTCCACCAGTAAAACGACGCGTTGAACAAAAAGTAGTACGCCGCGATCGCCCCCGCTACCAAGGCCGCCGCGCGATTCGTTTTTCCCTTCCACAACCACCACAGCCCCACCGGCGCGCCCACTACTACCGGCGAAGCAAACAAAAGCCCGCGCGAACATCCGAACAAAATCTTCAGCAGCCTGTCGGGATGCGGATACGTCAGCCCCAAATACCCTTTCTGCTGCATGAACGAAAACGCATTCGGATCGTAATACGAATAGCTCGGCCGGAACCCTCCAAACGCCGCGTGCAGATACGCCATCAGCACGGCCACACAAATCGCCGCACCTACTCCCACGCCAGCCACCACCCGCCAGCGCACCGCCCGCCCACGCGACCACGCCTGCGATAACGCAAGCAGAGCCAGCATCGCCGATCCCGGAGCCGCGGGATACTCCGTCACCGTCGCCCATCCCGCCGCCAGTCCTACCGCCAGAGCCCACAAGAAATCTCCGCCCGCGCCCAACCGGTCGCCCAGCCGCAACGCCGCAGCGAACGCAAATAAAAGGCAAGCACCCACTAGGGCATGCGCCCAGAACAAGCTCGCATAGGCCCACATCGGAGTCCCCAGGGCCATCACCAACGCCGCAAACGCAGCCCCGCTTGAACTTCCTCCGCTCGACCCCGCTCCGAATCTCAAGCTCAGAAAAAAAAGGCACACCACCAACAACGCAGCCGGCAGCGCAACCGCGCCCGCCGTCACCACCCACGACAGCGCAACTTCGCCCCGCGCCGACTCCGGCTCAACTCCCATCACCCTCATCACCGGCCGCGCCGCCACTGCGATCGGCACCGCCAGAAACACCAGCCCCGGAGCCTTGTCCGAGTAGTAGTGTCCCTGGAAGTGCGCCTTGTCCTGCGTGTTCTCGTGGTAGGCATCGATCTGCAGCGTGTGCCGCTCGACAATCGCACGCAGCAAATCGAAGCGCGAGTTCTGATTCCACCCGCCGCCTTCATAGAAATAAACGAACGAGAGCAAGGTCACAACCCCCAGCAGAATTGCCGGGCCCGTTGTTGTCGATCCTGTTGCCGCCGAGTGGCGCGAAGAAGCTTTCTCCGGGAGGGCGCTCATGAGATTTTCCGGGTCTGGTTTTTCAGAGAAAGGTTTCCCCGAGAGACCCGACGGAAGATTTTTTCGAACCTGCGTTGTTCAGGCCAGCGCACGCCGCTCCGAAGCCGTGCCCTTGCGGCTCAGGCCTCGGCTGCTAAAGTCACTCAAGGCTGGTGCGCGGCCACGAGCGCGGCAACTATATGCTTGGTCTCGTTGTCCAGTGCATCCATCGGATCGGCCGAGCCATTCGACGCCGTCGCCAGCTTGCCCTTCACTCCAATGTAGAGCGCTTCATAGGAAGTGTCTCCCAGATTTTCCACCTTGTGCTTGAACGGCGGATACCACCGCGCCTCTCCCGGCTTGGAAAACACTTCGCGCACTTTTCCGCTTTCATCGACGAAGCGCAAGTGCGCTTCCGTCAGGCTCACCACCACCCCGCCAATATGATCGTGCAGCGCGGATTTCTCGTGCGGCCCGTAGTGCACCGATACTACCTGCACCCGGTCGTTTTCAAAATCCAGCTTGTAGTGCTTAGGCTCAACCTTCACCGGATCCTGTCCCAGAGCGAAAGCCGCAGCCACACACACCACTGCCCCCGCCCAGAATACCTTCGATCGCATCCCTGCCCTCCGCAGCTTCTGAATTTTTCAGAGAGAACGTACGCAACTTTAATTCCCGGGTTGGGACAGTGTCAACGAATGGAACCAGAAGGGTGAAGAGATCAGACCTTGTACCAACGGGCTAAGGGTCCGCTGGTATAACCACTCCCTGCCGAATGCGATCAATGGCAATGGCAATGTTTCATCAACCGAGCGACACGCTGTTCTCAGTCTCTCGCGCGTGCCAAACTCCTTAAGGGTACATATTTTCGCTCTTCAATTTCTAGCCCTCCGGAGTATGCGAGCTTTGGCTCGCGTGATGGAGTAATCGAGGTAACTGGCTAAGATGCTCCAAACCGACCCACCTATGCTGAACGTTCGCTGCTCCGCTGTGCCAGAACAGAACAACCTGCTTCGCATTCGTGGCAGTTCCGATTGAGAGCCTAAAGTATCGACCATCCTTAGTGTCACCGCGAACTTCCACGCTACCGATGAAGTCAAGACCCGAAGCATGCAGCTCATCTGCTCGATTAAAGCTCCAAGTAGTAGTCCACTCCGGTCCAGAGTTTTCACGCACCCAGTCTTCAAATCTGACCGTGGGCAACCCCTTCTCCAGCGTAGACGCCGACACATCTTTGACCTTAGCAATCAGGTCGGCAGTCTTGGAGTCAGTCGACTCCCCCGAAGAGCCGGCGTTTTGCGCCTGCCCTGTTGGCTTCGAATGACAAGAAAGTGAAAGACTCAATGCAAGTAGTACGCCAGCAGTAGAGATGAGTGAGCGGTTAGGCTGAGCGCACGACACTGGACAGGCTAGAGGTTCTGAGCCTAGCTCACGAAAACAGGCGTTTACACGCATCGAGAGCGGTGGTGGGCCCACCTGGATTCGAACCAGGAACCAACAGATTATGAGTCTGCTGCTCTAACCGTTGAGCTATGGGCCCGCGAAACTGAATCTAGCATATCAAGAGCAAAGGCCAGGAATCAGAGCCAGTCGAAAACGAACAACGAGTCCTCGACTGGCCCTGATCCCCGGCCTCTGCTTCTAATCACTAGCCACTAACCACTAACCACTAACCACTGTTCCTACGCCGCCGTCGCCTTCTCCGAGCCCAGCCCGGTATTCGACCGCACCAGCAACTCGTTGAACTTTTCCTGCGACGTCGGTTCGTTGCTCAGCAGCGTTCCCACAATCGCTCCAATGAATCCCAGCGGAATGCTCAGAATCCCCGGATTCTCCAGCGGGAAGATGGCCTTGGCTTGGAAAATATGCCGTGCCGTGCCCACCACCGTCGGCGGATCAATCGCCATCAGACTCGGGCTGATCAGAATTAATCCAATCGACGCCAGCAATCCGACGGCAAGTCCAGTCACCGCGCCCGTCGTGTTGAACCGCTTCCAGAAGATGGACAGCACAATCACCGGCAGGTTCGCCGACGCCGCCACCGCAAACGCCAGTGCCACCAGGAACGCCACGTTCGCCGTCGGCCCCAGCACGATCGCAATCCCGATCGCCACCGCGCCCACCACAAACGCCGAGATCCGCGCCACCAGCACTTCTTCGCCCGGCTTGCGCTCGACTCCGTTGTGGACCACATTCGTCCAGAAATCATGCGAGAACGAAGTGGTCGCGCTGATCGTCAACCCGGCCACCACCGCCAGAATCGTGGCAAAGGCAATCGCCGAAATGAACGCGAAGAAAATACTGCCAGCCAGAGCGTTGGCCAGCAGCGGCGCGCTCATGTTCGTTCCGCCATGAGTCTTAATGAAATCAGGTCCCATGATGGTCGCCGCTCCAAAGCCCAGGAACGTCGTCATAATATAGAAGCTGCCGATCAGCACCATCGCCCACACCACACTGTTCCGCGCCGTCTTCGCGTCAGGAACGGTGTAGAACCGCACCAGAATGTGCGGCAATCCCGCTGTCCCGAAGATCAGCGCCAGTCCCAGCGAGATCAAGTCCAGCGGCCCGTACGGCGGCTTAAATCGCAGTCCCGGGGTCAGGAAGTCCTTCACCACCACCGCCCCTTTTGCATCGTGATAAGTCACGTGCGAGATGGCTCCAAAAAATTCGCTGAAGCTGAAGTGGAAGTGCGCCATCACCAGAATGCTCAGCAGGAACGTCCCTGCCATCAACAGCACCGCCTTGACGATCTGCACCCACGTGGTCGCCAGCATCCCGCCGAATACCACGTACACGATCATCAGCAGGCCCACCCCGATCACCGACTGGTTGTAGGTGATCATGCCGCCCAGCAGCAATTTCACCAGCGCGCCCGCGCCCACCATCTGCGCGATCATATAAAACGTGCTCACCGTCAGCGTGCTCAGCGCCGCCATCCCCCGCACCGGCCGCGGTTTCAGCCGGTACGCCAGCACGTCCGCCATGGTGTACTTGCCCGCATTGCGCAGCGGTTCTGCAATCACCAGCAGCACCGTTAAATACGCCACCAGCCAGCCTACCGAGAACATAAATCCGTCATAGCCCTGAAACGCGATAATGCCCGCGATCCCCAGAAACGACGCTGCGCTCATGTAATCGCCGGCCACCGCGATTCCGTTCTGCCAGCCCTTGATCTGCCGGCTCGCCGCAAAGTACGCGCTCGCCCCTGACGACCGTTTCGACGCCCAATACGTAATGCCCAGCGTGATCGCGATAAACACCACAAACATAATCAGCGGAATATTCGCCATGGCTACTTGCCTCCCTTTGCATCTTCGGCCTTGTCGAGGATGTCCTTGGCCAACCGGTCAAAGTCGTTGGCAGCTCTCACATACAGTCCCGCGATCAGCCACGCCACGAAGAACTGCGACAAAGCAAACAAGTACGCCAGATTCACAAACCCCACCTTCGTCGACATGAACGCCGGCGCGTACCCGACCAGCACCGGCAGAGCAAAGTAATACACGACGAAGAAAATAAACGCCGGCACGATGAACATCTTCTTCGTAGCCATCAGATCCTGGAATGCCTTGCTGTCCGCAATCTCGTCCCAGGTCGATTTCGATGCCTTGTACTGCTGCGGTTGAGCCACCTCTGAATTCTTTGCCACGTTTCCCATAAAGGCTCCATTTCTTGAATTGGCGCTTACACCCGCCACATTACGGATTGCTGGACGTCTACCGCGACCGCTGACCGGGGACAGCTTACTCCCGTTTTCACGTTTTTGGGAGTAAATCCATCCCCGCCCAGCGGCCCTTAGACCGCAACGATCAGAATGAAAAGATCGGCCCAAACTCCGTCCGCTGATCCTTCCACTTCGTCGCCGGCTGCCCGGCAATTGTGTAAATGGGCCCAACATCCGGCAACAGCGTCGTCTGATACTGCGATTGTTCAAAAGCAAACGTTGCCCAGTTGTTGAGTTTGTAATAGAGCGTTGCCGCGAACAGTCTGCCTTGGTTGAGCGGAAGACCGCCATTGCACGCCGCGCTTCCATCGGCGCTGCCGCAGCCAATGCCAAGCGAGTGCTGCTGATCCTTGCGCACTACCTGGTCCTTGCCCGCGTGCAACAGAAGTTGCCAGCCTGCGTTGTGACCCTTCGGATCGGCATTGAACCAGCGCGACAACGGCAGTCCCACATTCACGAACCCGCCGAATGCGCCGATCGGACGTTGTTTCGCAATCTTCCACGCCCCGCCCGAACCCGTGCAGGTGTTTCCAGCCAGAATCGCTACTGAGCAACCCACTTGCATGGCTCCCGCCGCTGCGTCTACGTTGTCCAGCGTCTGCACCTGCTGCACGTTATACAGTCCAGTCGTATCCGTGTAGTAGGTGTTCAGCTGGCCGCCCAGCATGAAGCGCATGTCGCCGCCCCGATAAACGCTGGCCGAGAATGTCGCCCAGCGTGTCGGCAACTGGATCGCCAGCTGGTCGCCGTAAAGGCTGCTGCTGTTGGTCAGCCCGTTTGGAAACGTGACCTTCATGTCTGTTGTCAGCGCCGAGTTAGGAGTGATCGACGTCCGCCGCGCATCGTAACCCGACCACAGGAACGACGCCGGCGCCACGCCCGGAGCCTTATCGAGCTGGAATTGGATGACAGCCCTGGCTTCCAGTTCCGGCCGTCCGGAATCCGCGCCCTGCCGTTCCGCTTCGCCGATCTGCGCCTCAAATCCACCCAGGCCATTAAAGCTGTTCAGCTTCATGATTTCGCCCGTGCTCGGCATCATCAGCGCAATCTCCGGAGAGAACTTCCAGTTGCGATCGCCGCCCAGCTTCTGCACCAGCCCGAAGCGGAATTGCGGAGTCCGTTCCCACACGTCGCCCGAGTACGCTCCCAGGAACGTGGTCTCCAGAATGTTGGGCAGCGCACTCGACCCGAACAACGACCAGTTCTGCCCGCCTTCAAAGAACAGGTCAGAGTTCTCGCTGGCAGCATAGTCCAGCCGTGCGTAGGCCAGACGCAACCGCGGAGTCGGGTTGCGAATCGACGATACGTCGGCATTGTCCACTTCGCTGAATCCGCCTTCGAAGTCGCCTTCAATTTTGCCCGTCAGCGTCAGCTTCGATGACATGTCCATCCACTCGAAGTTCGATCCGAACCGCGTGGAACGTGCTTTGATGTGGAACGACGGATCGCTCGTCGGCCCCGTACTGAGCGGGTTGCTCGACTGCAGAAAGATCCCCGGATACGGGAAGTCATCGCCATCCGGATCGCTCGAATCGTGCACCGCTGTCGCCTTGATGAAGCCATAGGGAGTCACTTTTACGGCTCCGACTTTGAAGCCCGGAATCAGCCCGTCTCGAACCGGAGGATCCAGCGGCAGCACGCGCAGCGGAGCCACTGCCGCCACCACCGACGGTGCGGCCGGTTTAGATTCCTTCGGAGCCGCAGCCTGCGCGGCCGGAGTCGAAGCCGCAACCACGGCCGGAGCAGGGGTAACCGGACCTGGGGCGACCGGAACTGGAGCAACTGCAGCCGTCGTCGCAGCCGGCACAGGATTGCCCGTCGCCGACAAATCTGCCGCGCTTACCACTCCCTTGCGCGCCAGCGCATCCACCAGCAGCTGAAATTCTTTGTCGGGAGCCGCGTTGCGAATGTCGTTGGCTTCGTTCGGCAACAGCACTCCCTTCATCACCAGCACGCCCAACAAGGCCGTGACATTAGCATTTCCTGCGGCCGGAGCTGGATTGGTGTTCGCAGCGGCTGCCGGCTTCGCGGCTGGGTTCACAGTAGCTGGGTTGACAGTAGCTGAGTTAACAGGAGCTGGATTAACCGTAGCTGGGTTGGTGGTGGTCTCTGCGGGTTTCTTCGCATCGGTGTCGTCCTTCGCCCCGGCTAGGGCGGGCGCGACCGATACCACGACAAGTAGTGCGGCGCAAATTGCTTGCTTCCACTTCATGATGAATGTCTCCTCCTTCACGGGAGTACTTCCGCTTACAGTGCCATCCTGGGCACCCGGTCCTGCTTTTTCGTCTTGCAATTCGGCGCGCGGGGCTTGCTTTTCCGGCTGTCGCGCCACCGGGATCCTGGTTTGGATCCGAAAAGGGCTCGTCCGATTTGGACGCAATGGGATGCCACACTAGGGCAGAAACATTTATGTGGATGTGCGGGTACTCACCTTCGAATGTGATCCGCATCACCATGACGCGGCGCCACAAAATTCGACCTGTCTACTCCAAAGTTTCCCGAACTGGAACAAAATCGATAATGCGCCCGCTTTTGGCGGTTCGCAGCGCTATCGTCACTCCAGCCAAAGCACGCGCCGCGAACCTTTCACGCCGGCTCGCATTTTTCGTACTTGCGCAAGAATACGCCGCTTTGTGATCCTGATCACTGCTGGCGAACCCGCCCCGCAGCAGAATCCACTTCGTCCTCGGGCCCCGTCGCCCTTCGGAGGTTCTTGCATGAGCGCGCTTCCTCTCACCAAACCAGAAAACATTTCCAACCTTCTCCACATGGATCAGGAATACGCAGCGCCCGCCATCGTCGCCGACAACGTGCTGCAGAAAAACTGGAATCAGGAGCGCGATCGCTCGTTTCAGAATCCGGAAGGTTTTTGGGGAGAGTACGCCCGCAACTTCGCTTGGTCGCAACCCTGGACCAAAGTCCTCGACTGGGACGGCGTTCACCACAAGTGGTTCACCGGCGCGAAGACCAACATCACCATCAACGCCCTCGATCGTCACGCCAACTCCGAGCGCGCCAATCGCGCCGCTTTCATCTGGCTCGGCGAAGACGGCTCCGAACGCATCGTCACTTACGCCCAGCTCTACCGCCAGGTCTGTCGCTTCGCCAACGGCCTAAAATCTTTAGGGGTGAAGAAGAATGATCGCGTCATCATCTACATGCCCCTGACCATCGAAGGCGCCGTCGCCATGCTGGCCTGCGCCCGCATCGGCGCCATTCACTCCGTCGTCTACGCCGGACTCGGCCACACAGCGCTCCGCGACCGCATCACCGACGCACAAGCCAAAATCGTCATCGCCGGCGACGTCGGCTACCGCCGCGGCAAAACCATCGCCCTCAAAGCCATCGTCGACGAAGCCATCGAGTCGCTCGACTGCGTCGAAAAAGTGATCGTCTTCTCCCGCGCCAAAACTGAAATCCGCGCTCCGCGCGAAGTCGATTTCGACGACCTGCTCAAATTCCCTCCGCACTGTCCCGCTGAGGAAATGGATTCCGAAGATCCCCTCTTCCTGCTCTACACCTCCGGTTCCACCGGAAAGCCGAAAGGCGTGTTACACGTGCATGGCGGCTACATGGTCGGCACCACGTATCACCTGGAAAGTTTCTTCGACGTCGGCGAGCGCGACGTTTTCTGGTGTACTTCCGATATCGGCTGGGTCGTCGGCCACTCCTACATCGTCTACGCCCCGCTCTGCGCCGGAGTCACCACGCTGTTCCGCGAAGGCGCCATCGATTTCCCTAATCCCGGCACCGCCTGGGAAATCGTCGAACGTTACGGCGTCACAAAGATGTTCACCGCACCCACCGCGCTGCGCATGTTCATGCGCTACGGAGAAACTTATCCCGCCGCGCACGATCTCACCACTCTGCGCGTCATCGCCTGCGCCGGAGAGCCGCTCAATCCCGAAGCCTGGCGCTGGGCCCAGACTCATCTCGCCGGAGACGGCAAGTGGGGCTACGTCATCGACAACTGGTGGCAAACCGAACTCGCCTGTCCCACGCTCGGCACGCCGCCGTCCATGGCCATGCGTCCCGGCAAAGTCGGTGTCGCCGTTCCCGGCGCAGAAGCCGATGTGCTCGATGAAGACGGCAACTCCGCTCCCGCCGGCGTTGGCGGACGCCTCGTGCTGAAACGCCCCTTCCCCTGCATGCTGCGCACCGTCTGGGGAGATCCCGCAAGATACGAACGCGACTGGCAATTCTTCCCCGGCTACTACGTCACCGGCGACGTCGCCATGAAAGATGAAGACGGCTACATCGCCATCCTCGGCCGTTCCGACGACGTACTCAACGTCGCCGGACACCGCATCGGCACCGCCGAAGTCGAGAGCGCGCTGGTCAGCCATCCCGCCGTCGCCGAAGCCGCCGCCATCGGCGTCCCCGATCCGCTCAAAGGAGAGTCCATCAAAGCCTTCGTGCAAGTCCGTGCCGATCACGTCCCCTCGGACGCGCTGGCCGCAGCCCTCATCGAACACGTGCGCCGGGAACTCGGCCCCATCGCCACGCCGTCGAGCCTGGAATTCGTAGCCTCCTTGCCCAAGACGCGCAGCGGCAAAATCCTCCGCCGTTTCCTCAAAGCCAAAGAAGCCGGCCTCGACGCCGGCGACGTATCTACCATGGAGGGTTGAACTCCCCGGCAACGCGCGCGTTAGCGCCAGCGATCTGGAAGTGTTGCAAATTCAAGAGTAAGCTGCTGTCCATGAGAACAAGGTTCGTTACGCGTACAGCTCGGTTTCATACCTTGTTGTGCGCCGTCTTCTGTTCGCTCGCGCTACCGAACTTCGCGTCCGCGCAGAGCATCACCGAACTCAAGAGCAAGGCTGAGGACGGTGACGTACAAGCACAAGTCGCCCTTGCCAAGGCGTATCACCTGGGTGAAGGAATCGAGAAGGATGAAGCACAAGCCGTGCGGTGGTGGGAAAAGGCCGCGGAGCATGGTGATACGGCGGCGGAAGTCAACCTCGGAACTGCTTATTCACTTGGGGCAGGGGTTCCAAAAAACAACGCCGCAGCCGTCCGCTGGTGCACGAAAGCTGCCGATCAGGGCTTTGCAGAAGGCCAGCGGGCTCTAGCATTTCTCTATCACACGGGACAAGGCGTTCCGCAAGACGACGCCGTAGCCGTGCGCTGGTACACCAAAGCCGCCGATCAGGGCAATGTGCAGGCCCAGTCGGATCTTGCAGCAATTTATCACTTGGGTGGACAGGGTGTTCCGCAAGACGACGCCGCAGCTGTGCACTGGTGGAAGAAAGCCGCCGAGCAAGGGGATGTAACGGCTCAAGGCAATCTCGGAACAGCGTATGGCTTAGGAGCGGGTGTTCCGAAAGATGATGCTGAAAGTCTGCGCTGGCACACCAAGGCTGCCGAAAACGGCAACGCAGCTTCACAGTTCAGCCTCGGAATGTTCTATCTCTCGGGCGCGGGAGTGCCGAAGGACGAGGCAGAGGGAGTCAAGTGGCTGCGCAAGTCCGCGGAACAGGGCAATGCTGCTGCTCAGTTCTCGCTTGGAGCTGCGTATTTCTCTGGCACAGGCGTCGCAAAGAACACCGCCGAAGCTGCCCGTTGGTATCGCAAGGCAGGCGACCAAGGCAACGCAGCGGCTCAATACAACCTCGGCCAGGCCTACAACTTAGGGAACGGAGTCGAAAAGGATCCCGCTGAGGCAGCTCGCTGGTGGCAGAAGGCTGCCGAACAAGGCAGCGCAAAGGCTCAATACAACCTCGGGATGGCTTATCGCGCTGGCGCAGGCGTCGAAAGGGACGACGTACAAGCGTATTTCTGGATCGCGATCGCTGCGTCAACCCTCGAACAAGGATTCGTCAAAGACTATCGCGACAAAGTCGAAGCGGTGCTCACACCAGCTCAGCTTTCGGATGTGCAGGAGCGCATTCGCAAATGGGAAGAGGCGCATCCGGCTGCGCAGACAGCTTCATTAAATTCCCTACCAAGCGTCCCGCCGGATCAACATCAAGCCCAGCCACAAGCCCAACCGTCGGTACATCTTGTAGCACTGGGTATCAGGCCCGTATTTATCGCATTTCCCAAACCAGCGACCTGTGATGGAAAACTCGCGTCTGTTTTGCTTTCCTCTTTTAAAGAGGCACTCTCAACCTCGCAGCGACACGAGCTGATTCGAGATCTGAGCGACAATGGCAAAATGGACACGGTATTAATCGTCCAAATGTCTTGCGAGGAACGCAACAATTCTGTTTCGGTCACGAGCACCTACGGGGAGGCGAAGTGTTTCGGTCCTAGGAACTGTCATGCAGCGTTAGACCCGCGTACGGGGAATGTTCTTTCGTGCGACCCCAACGGTGAGCCTATATGTGGCAAAGAACTGTTTAAAGAGTTCGAATATGTGTTAGCCACTACCGGGATCAATGTGAAATTGGAGTGAATGAAAAAAGCCAAGTGGGAACTGGTCCATTTCGCCCCGCAGGCGCGCCCGAACATAGCTCGGCAAGAACAAAAGGCGTCCCGCTAGGGACGCCTGAAAGCTCCACATCAAACCCTACGCCCCGGCCGAGCGCCCTAACTTTCCCGCCGCTGCCGCCAAATCCGCCAGCGATGGCACTGACTCCGGCGCCGTAAGCTTCCGCTCCGGCATCGCTGCCCCGTTCTTGAATGCCTCCGTCAGCATCTCGATCGCCAGGTCCGCGTTCGCGCGAATGTAAATCGTCGCCGCCAGCGTTCCACTTCGCACCCACGCCTGCCCCGTCTTCGGCATCCCGTCGCAGCCCGTGATCGGAATCTTCATCCAGCGCGCCCGCTCGCCCTCCGCAATTTCGCTGAACGCTTTTCGCGCACCCATCGCCATGCTGTCGTCCTGCGCGCCCACCAGGTCGACATGACTTTCCTGCGACGTGCTCAAGCGCAGCCACGAACTCACGGTCTTATACGCGCTCTCTTCCGTCCAATTCGCCCGCATCGACTTCACTTGAATGTTCGCCGGCTTGGTCATGTTCATCCCCGCCGTTCGTTCCTTTGCCGCCGAACTGTTCGCCGGCCCTTCGATATACAGAATCGATCCCCCATTGGGCAACAGCGCCGCAAATTGCTTTCCCTGAATCTTGCCCACCTCCACATGATCGGAGCTGATGACACAGGCCGGAATCTTGAACGTCCGCCGCAGTTCCTGCAGGTAGTCGACCTCATGATTCAGCACCACCCAGCCGATTCCCGCCGCCGCCGCCGCTTTCGCAACTTGCGGGAACGCCGTGCCGCCCGCCGGCTCGAACACGATTGCATCCGGACGCGCTGCCGCCGACCCCTGCACGTACTGCAACAGTTGCTGACTTTGCACCAGAGCATCGTTGTTGGCGTGAATGATCTTCACGTCCACGCCCAGGCGCCGCGCGGCCTTCTCCGCCACCGCAGCTTGTTCCTGCTGGTAGTCGTTGTCGTTGTTCGTAAGCGATACGACAATGTTGAGTCGTTTCATGAATAGGCCTTACTGCGGATCATAGGTCTTGCTTGCCGATCACAAAAGTAACCAGAGTAACCGGGGTGCCCCATTTCTCGCGTCTTTTGCGAGAAGTGGGATTGCGTCAGAAGAGTTAAGTTCAGAAGAGTGAAGTACAGTTGAATAGGAGTGGACTGTGCGGAGCCCTACGAGCCTATGCGCCGGCCGCCGCGCCCTTGGCCGTTTCGCCCAGAAAAGACTTCAAGTTCACATCCAGAGTATCCCGGCCGTCATCGGTCAGGTTGATGAAGCGGAAGGGCTGCATCCAGCCCTGCGTCGCCCACATGGGGAACAGCATCTGCGCCTTGCTGCGGATGGTGGTTTCGCACAGATGAAAAATCAATTCCACTTCCAGCTTTTCGTCCAGCGGTTTCTCCAAGTGGATCACCCCGCCGCTCACCGAGAGCTGATGAAACGCCGCTCGCAGCGAGCGCTTGTTGGGCAGCCGCACCAGCACCAGCACCGAGCCGCGCAGCTTCACGCGAAACGGACGCGCGCTCGCCTTGTTCTCCTTGCTGTTGCCGGACGTGCTCGCGCCTTCCGAAACAACCGCCGCAGTCGAGTTCAGTTCTTCGGACATATGCTTACCCAGAGTATCGCAGCACTGCACACAGTTGAACGAGTTACGAAAGAACAAGACCGACCCGTTTTGCTGCCGTATTTTCTATCGTAGAGACGCAGCTTGCTGCGCCTCTCTCACCCGGAAAACCAGCGCCCGTAAAAAACGCCAACGCGCCATCGCCACTACTTGCGTCCGCGATGAGCCTCGCCGTCTTCAGAAAACAGATTGTATGGCCACGCCTTTTTGTTAACCACCAACGTCGGAACAATGGTGGGCGCGGTTTTCGCGGAACTGGGCGCGGGATCGCTCTTCGCCGCCACGCTCCAGTCCGCCGGAGCATCCGCAATCCCCCAGACATTTCCGTGGGTATAGAGCGCGGCCCCAATCAGAAAATACTTGCCATCGGTGCCCAGCGGCAAACAGCTCGCCACTCGCGCCGTCACGCTGCCTCCACCCGGCAGATCGCTCATCATGATCGGCGTTTCCATCTGCAGCGGGCGCGATGTACGGAACCCGCATCCCTGCGCGCTCACCACCAGCACCATGCACTGCTCGGCAAACGGACGCATCCGGTCGAGACTGGTCACGTTGACCGGAATCTCCACCCGCAGCCGGGTGCTTCGTCGCGTCGCGATGGGCGTCAGAATTTCCATGGCACAGCAAAAAGCAAAGTCCAGCCCGCAGTGAACCTTCGGCGGGCCGCGGTTTCACCTTAATATTGTGACAGAGGGCTTCGCCCGTAGATGGTCACCGAAGTAACCGCGAAGCCGCACCGCGAGAGCGTTTCAGCCCGCCGGGTGCCCCATTTCTCGCGCGCCCTTTGCGCGAGAAGTGGGACTTGAGGTCTCAAACGGCCCGCGCCATCAGAGCATGGCGTTGCGCCGCGCCCGCTTGACACCCGCCTGAATCCCTTTCTTCACCGCTCGCCCGTAGCCGGCCGCATCCATCGCGCTCATCGTCGCGGCCGCGATCCCTCCCGGCGTCGCCGCTTCTTCCAACAACTCATCCAGACTCTGCCCGCTCGCGCGCCAGTATGCGATCGCGTCGCTCAGCGCGTGCGCGGCCGCGGTCAGCGCCGTCTCGCGATCAAGTCCAGCGTCCTGCGCTGCCCTGGCCAGCGCAGCCAGCGCATGGTAGCCATGGCTCGACGAGTATGCCGCAGTAAACGCATCCATCCGGCTTTCCGGAACTTCCACCACCGCCCCCACGCGCGCGAACAATTCATGCACCTGCCGCCGCTCCGCCTTGGTTACGCCGCGCTCAAAGCAACCCGCCGTCAACCCGCGCCCCATCCGCCCCACTGGACTCGGCATGGCCCGCGCCCACCGCACCGATCCGCGATGCCTCGGCTCGCCCAGCCACGCCCGCAACTTCTTCAGCGGAATCCCCGCGGCCAGACTCACGCACAGTCTCGGCGGCCCCGCCTTCCGAGAGAACGCGCCGCACGCCATCACTTCCGCCAGCATCCGCTTCACCGACGCCGGCCGCACCGCGATCACCAGCATCTCGGCCCGTTCGACTGCCGATTTCAAGTCGCGCGCGATCTCCACCCCAGATTCGCGCCGCAGCGCCCGCAGCTTCTCTGGATGCCGATCGTAGACAACGATCCTCCGCCGATCGCCAGCCAGGCGCAGCCCAGCAGCCAACGCCCCCGTAATCCGTCCTCCACCCAGAAAAACCGTAGCACTCATGCTTCTCATCGGCTGGCCAGCCCCCCCGCGGTCTCGCCGCCATCCATCGTGAACACCTGCCCGGTCGCGAACGCCGCATCGTCCGACGCCAAATACGCAAACAGCCCCGCAATCTCCTCCGGCGTGGCATGCCGCCCCAGCGGAATCTTCCCATTCACCTCCGCCAGCATCGCGTCCGTATATTCCGCCCGCTGCATCGGCGTCAGCACATATCCCGGAGCCACCGCGCACACCCGCACCTTCGGCGCCAGCTCCAGCGCCATCGACCGCGTCAGCTCAATCACTCCCGCCTTGGTCGCGTTGTAGTCCGCGTAATACGGATATCCCATCACCCCATTGGTCGACGCCGTCTGCAGAATCACGCCCGAGCCCGTCTCCCACATGTGCCGCGCCGCCGTCTGCGCCACATAAAACACGCCCGTCAGGTTCACCGCAATCACCCGGTCCCACTCTTCCGGAGTGATGTCGAGAAACTTATGCCGCACGCTGATCCCCGCGTTGTTCACCAGCACGTCGACCCCATCCATCAGCCGCAGGGCCTCGGCAAACGCCGCCTCCACCTGCATCAAGTCGGTGACGTCGGCAATGATCGCCTCAGAAATTCCGCGCTCGCCCACCCCCGCCAGTTCATGCTTCACGCGCGCACACGCCGTCGCATCGCGATCCAGTACGCACACCCGCGACCCTTCCTCTAAGAACCGCTTCGCAGTGGCGGCCCCGATCCCGCTCGCCCCGCCCGTAATCAGGATCCGCTTGCCCTTGAGTCCTCGCATAAGGCCTCCTTCCGATGAAGGGACAGTGTATCGGACCCCGGGTGGATTTTGATTGTCATCCTGAAGGCGCGCGTTGTTTGCGCGACTGAAGAGCCTGCCCTGAGCGAAGCCGAAGGGATCTGTGCACTCCTGTCGGACACCCGAATGCTGAAGTCTGAAGTCCGAGGTCCGAGGTCTGAGGTCCGACGCCTGAGGTCCGAGGTCCAAGGTCCGATCCCCCGTTGCATTCCCCCACTCCCCCGGTGTACAAAGGACGCGCAGGATGGGGGTCCCGCGGCCAACGCCGTAGGACCCTTTTTCTATTGCACCCCGGCTGCGCCGGGAAATTGAGTGCATCCTAAGCCGTTCGTGAAATATACTCCCCATGACAATCCTCCAATCAAAAAGAAAGAAATTCATGTCTCCTGGCGCGGCAACCACGCAAGCCCCGACCCTGTACGGCATCACCAACTCCAACAGGACGGGGGACCACTTGTGGGGAAAAAACGAATTCAACAGCACGTTTCCAACAGCGCTTGCTTGTTACATGCGAGACAAGGGAGTTCGAGCAGTCTACCTCACCTTGAACGAAGACCTCCGGGTAACCACCTCCGAAATCACCATAGACGACCTTTTCAATACGAACCGCCCGAACGATGAACTCAGGTTTGAATTCGAGGCGAGCTTCGAACCCTACAAGCAGTACGCGTTCGACGATATCGGCCCAATTGATTTGGGCTGCGAAGAATCGAATCCCGTCACTAGCCCCCAATGAGAGAACTCACGTTTTTCACGGTCGGCGAGACCTACACGAATGATCAGATTCGGTTCGCGCTCGACCTGGAAAACCTGGGCGGCATCCGGCCGGCGCTGGACGCGAGCCGAAATATAAGGCACGTCGCAATAATGACCGCCGCCGAGGACTCCGGGAGGCTCCCCACAGACAATCCGTACCACGACCGGATCGAAGGAAATATCCTCATCTACACGGCCCAAGGCCGAGAGGGAGACCAAGCGCTTACGGGCCGAAACAAACGCCTCGTAGAACAGTACACCGCTCCCACACCATTCTTCGGGTTTACAAATATCGGCAGACAAATATATCGGTTCCTCGGCTTGCTAGAGCTGCTCCGCCATTACCAAGAAACCCAAACTGACAAAAAGGGAAACCTCAGGAAAGTATGGGTATTCGAATTCCTGATCCATGACAAACCAGAGGTCGTGCCCATTGCGGACGCAGGAGCGATCTCAGCATCGCTCCTAGCGGAATCGCGCAGAGACGGCCAACTGGGCAGCTCAGAGCGCGAAGTCGCGTCTCTTCCGGACGACCTCCATGGAGCTGAGCCGACACCCGCGGAGCGGGAGACTGTCCGCCTGCACTTGTTCCAGTTCAACCCATACGACCTCGAACATTTCATCAAGCTCGTCTTCGAGAAGGCCGGATTCGTGAGGGTCTCAGTGACCCGCGCCACGGGCGACGGTGGCATAGATGTAAACGCGTACGTCGACGAGAAGGATGATTTCTTCGCCGGAACACACGTCCAAGCGCAGGTAAAGAGATGGCGGCACGCCGTCGGGAGCCCCGAGATCAACAACTTTAGGGGCGCGCTAAGCACAACGGCCAAGGGAGTATTTGTCACGACGAGCCATTTCACGAGGGCGGCCGTAACGGAGGCGAGGCACGACGCAAAGCCCTCAGTCGCGCTTGTGGATGGCGACCGACTGGCCGGAATTGTAATTCGCTATGGAATTTCAACCACTTCTGAATGAGCAACTCCGTCAATGCCTGCGCGGCGGCTGAGGCCAGCCCAGCCGCAGACAAACGTACGAGGCATAAGCGGACTGCCGGGACCGAGGAGAACAGAACATGAAGCAGCGTCTGGAAGTCACATTTGCCTTCGAGGTACAGGTCGAGCTACCGAACGACCTCGACGCTACGAAGTCAGTAGCGGAGCTACGCGCGGGGCTGGGCACCAAACCTTTAGCGCTGACCCTGGGTGCCGTCGAGATCCCAACCCAGATACTCTTTCAGAGGGTGGTAATAACACCCCCGTATGCACCGCGGCCCGACGAGTTCCGATGCGACAACTGCCGCAGGGAGTGCTCTAATGACGAAAAGAGCATCACCGACGAAGGGGATGAACTCTGCGAGAATTGCGTCAAGTCGGCGGAAGAAATAAAGGACCCAAGCTAGAAGTTCGCAGCCTAATCCACCGGCTCGGATATCGATTTCGCCTCCATGGGAAGGACCTTCCGGGATGTCCCGACATCGTATTCCCCAGACATCGCAAGGTAATTTTTGTAAATGGCTGCTTTTGGCACGGGCATTCCTGCAAGCGGGCACACCTGCCTTCCACCAGGCGAGGATATTGGGCTGCAAAAGTCCAAAGGAATGCACTGCGCGACCGAAGGTGCAGAAGGCAGCTGCGGGGGCTTGGCTGGAGATCGATGACGGTCTGGGAATGCAGTCTTAAGGGGACCGAGAAGCTACAACGACGGATCGTTAGCTTTCTCGGAGCCAAGCCTGCGTAGACTGTTCCTATTCCCAGAAAGCCTTTTTCCACGGTCTTCCACACCCCACTAATGTTCATCCAACCTTGACTGGGAATTTCAGGAGTGCCAAACTGGGGCTACGCGAAAACGGAATCGGCAGCGCAATCGCCCCTAAGTCCTTTAAACGGAAGATTTTGCCCGCAAGTGATTGCAGCCCTAGGATTTTTTCCCGATTTCCCGCTAAAGCGATGATTCCAATACCCCGAGGGGGAGGGGGGTAGGGGTTATCAAAAGGTAAACCTCCCAAAACGGTCCAAATTTTCCAACTTCACTCCCCGCCAAAACCCCGCCGAGCTTCCGCTCGCCCTGGACGGACGAATGCGTCCCTCCCACACGAGAGACCCGAAGATCAAAGTCAAAGGCAGCGGACAAGAGTGTCCGCTCCACACGAGCAACTCCCCGTGGGCCAAAGGGTTTCAATGACCCGATGACTCAATCGCTCAATGACTCAATGTCTAGATGGGTTTTCCGCGGAAGAAGTAGACCAGTTCGATGATGAGGATGACGACCACCATCAGTTCGAGGATGAAGGCGCGGGACTGGTTGAATTGCTCGACCATGAAGCGGTAGAGGTCTTCGGCGGTCTGCAGCTTTTCTTTGACCAGGTCTTTGTAGTCAGGCACGCCGACTTTGGCGGCGCACAGCTTATAAAGCCGCGCGGAGAACATGTCGCTGAGGAACTTGATGGCATTGTCGGCGCGCTCGGTGAGTTCGTTCACGTCGAGCAGGACGGTGTGCAGCTTGGCGGCGGCGCGCGCGGTGCGCCAGCGCGACCAGAGGCCGGTGCCTCCGGCGTCGAGGAAGTCGTAGACGTTTTCGAGCTCTTTGGTGAGGAGTTCGTCGTAGTGGCGGAATTCGAGCAGCTGCGAGTTGGCGTACTGCAGCAACTGGATGGCGGTTTCGGCGCCGGCCTGGGTGTCGTAGATGAAGGCGGCGTTCCATCCGATGACGGCGAGGTCGTTGGGATAGTAGGAAATGCGGGACTGCAGAATCTCCTGGCGCTCGCCCTCGGAGAGCATGGAGGTTTCGCCGCGGACGATCTGGGCGATCTGATCTCCGTGGGCGGCGAGGAGGTCGGCGGCCGAGGGCGCGGCGTCGTTGTCGCCGGGCTTGATTTCGGCAAGCTTCGTCTCGGCAAGCTTCGATTCGCCGGACCTTACTTCGCCAAGCTTGGAGTCGCCAAGCTTGGTGTCGGCGAGCTTGATGTCTCTTACATGGAAGATGAAGTAGTCCTCTTGCAGCCACTCGGCGCCGCCGTCCTGGGAAGCGTAAGGTTTGACGAGAGCGGCGGCGGCGAGTTCGAGCTTCTGCTTGACCACGCGGGAGGCCAGCTTTTCGAAGTTGGTGTCGGAGGTCCAGCGGGAGGAGAGCTGGATCAGCGTGTCCCAGTCGCCGGAGAACGGTAGCTCGAAGACGAGGCTGACCACGCCGTAATCGTAGTACTTGATCTGGCCTTCGAGGCGCTCGCCGCTGTCGAGGATGAGCGGGTCGAGCGATTCCTCGACGGGAGGACGCTGGTAGCGGACGTATCCGGGAGCCTGATGCTTGAAGCTGGCTTCGGCGGTGCGCGCGCCGAAGATTTTGCGGAGTTCGTCGAGGCGAATCTCTTCGCAGACGTCGAACTGGATCAGAACCAGGACGGAGCCGCGCAGGGGGGATTGATCCCTGGCTGGCGTAGCCGGGGATGGAGCGATCCCGTTGATGACCTCGGTGGTCTCGCGATTCATACGTTAGCTTGCAGGCGGTTCTGCGGGGGCTGAGGCCCAGTCGTTTGTTATGTCGTGACGCGGCGCTGAAGCGCCGCTCTTCCACGGTTGTGCAGGCCGCCGGGGAGACTGAGTCTATTGTCCCAGAAACGGGGGGATTGGGCTAGGCGCAAGGCCGTCGATCGGCGCTCGACCGGCGGACGAGGGCATCCGCCGGTCCATAAGCTGTTGATACGTCAGCGGTTGCGGGTGAATTGCCAGAGCAGGAGGGCGCTGGCGGTTAGGGCACCCAGGCCTAGGCCGGCACGCTGCATGGAGGCGCGGACTTCGGCTTGGTGCTGGACGACTTTGGCGGATTCGGGGTAGGGACCAACAGCAGGTCCCTCCACTACGCCGTCGCTTACGCTCCGGCTGCGGTCGGAATGACAAGTGGTTGGAGCGGCGAGCGCCATCTGGAGGACTTCGGCCAGGTGGAGGGCGTGGCGGTTGGTGCCTTGGGCGATCTGCTCGCGGCAGCTGAATCCGTCGGCGATGATGAGCCAGTCTGCGGGAGCCTGGCGGACGGCGGGGAGAAGTTCGAGTTCGCCGATAGCTTGGGAGATGTCGTACTTGTCGTGTTCAAAGCCGAAGGAGCCGGCCATGCCGCAGCATCCGGGAGCGGGGGACTGGAAGTCGATGCCGATGCGGCGGAGGAGGGATTCTTCGGCGGACATCTTCATGATGGATTTGTGATGGCAGTGTCCGTGGAGGAGAGCTTTGCGGTTCACTTGGGGCAACGGAGCGTTGTTGGAGTTTGGGCCGAGTTCTCGCTCGAGGAATTCGCTGAGCAGGAAAGTTTGTTGGCTCAGGGCCTGGGCGCGGTGGTCGTGGGGGAAGAGGTTGAGGAGTTCGTCGCGGAAGACGGCGACGCAGCTGGGCTCGAGTCCGATGACGGGGATGCCGGCTTCGATTTCGGGTTCGAGCTGATCGAGGATTTCGAGCAGGAGGCGTTGGGCGCGGTCGAGCATGCCGAAGTCGTAGAGCGGGCGGCCGCAGCAGAGGTTGGCTTGAGGTACCGTGACTCGGTATCCGGCGGCTTCGAGGACTTCGACGGCGGCGCGGGCGGTGGAGGGGCGGAAATAGTTGTTGAAGGTGTCGGGCCAGAGGAGGACCTCAGGGGCTAAAGCCCCGTTCTCTTGTTGCGGCTGACGCGGCCCTAAAGGGCCGCTCTTCCACGGTGATGGAATCGACACTGGAGGTGCCATCGTGCTCGGTGACTCGCATATCCCCGGTGATGTGATCGTGCCTCGCGACGCGCCCTTCCGTGATGGTATCGACGCTCGCTTCGCTTCGCTGGACGGACGAAGGCGTCCGTCCGCACACGTGCTTACTCCACAGGAGTTTATTCCTCGCGTGCGGTGGAACCAATGCTTGAAAGTTTCGGGGGCGAAGGGCGGGATGCTTCTTTGTCTTGGAATTCCTCCGATCATCTTGGCAAGGTCGCGGAGGAATGGGAGTTGGGTGGTTATATTCACCAGACCGGGGGCGTTCGATGCGAGGCGCGCCCAGAGGTCGATGTTGCCGAAGGCGTAGGCGCTGCGGGGGCGGACGCGGCCTTGGTAGTAGTGAGAAAGAAACTCGGCTTTGTAGGTGGCGACGTCGACGCCGACGGGGCAGTCGCTTTTGCAGCCTTTGCAGGCGAGGCAGAGGTCGAGGGAGTCTTTTACTGCTTCGCTGCGCCAGCCGTCGCGGATGACGGCGTCTGGTCTGGTTTCGCCTTGCGTCATTTCCCAGAGCAGGTGGGCGCGGCCGCGGGTGGAGTGTTCTTCTTCGTGCGTGGCGCGGTAGCTCGGGCACATCACTCCGCCTTCTTCGCGGCGGCATTTGCCGACGCCTACGCAGCGAAGAGTAGCGGCGGAGAGGCTGCCGTGATCGGCGGGGAATTGAAAATGCGTGAGCGGTTCCCAGGGAGCGTAGTTGGGGCCGAGGCGAAGATTTTCGTCGAGCTTGTTGGGCGTCTGGTCGGGCAGACCAATGAGCTTGCCGGGATTCATCTTCCAGTCGGGATCCCATGCGGACTTGAAATCGCGAAAGGCTTGCATTAATTCCGGGCCAAACATTTTTGGAAGGAGTTCGGCGCGGGCCTGGCCGTCACCGTGTTCGCCGGAGATGGAACCGCCGTAGCTGACGACCAGGTCGGCGGCTTCCTCGACGAACTTGCGGAACTTGGCGATACCGGGTTGCGATTGCAGATCGAAGTTGAGGCGCGTGTGAACGCAGGCGTGACCGAAGTGGCCGTAGAGCGAGCCTTTGTAATTGAAGGCGGCCATGAGTTGGCGTAGATCGCGGAGATAGGCGCCAAGTTTTTCGGGAGCGACAGCGGCGTCTTCCCAGCCTTCCCAGTTCAGCGGTTCGCCGGGGACATGCGAGGTGACGCCGAGACTGGCTTCACGAATTTCCCAGATGCGTTTGGCTTGTGGGCCTGAATACAGGCGCGTGTTGGGTGGTGTGGCGCTGCGGTTGAGAGCTTCGGCGAGGCGGCGAGCTTGAGACTCGGCATCTTGAATGGTCTGGCCGCCGAACTCGACCATGAGCCAGCCTCCGCCTTCGGGGAGCAGAGCGAGGCCTTCGGAATTGATGCCTTTGGTGCGGGTGTAGTAGACGAGGAGATCGTCGAAGCCTTCGAGGCCGATGGGGCGGTGCTGCATGATTTCGGGGATGTGATCGGCACACTGAAAGATGTCGGGATAGGCGACGACTAACAGGACCCGGGCGGGCGGACTTTCGACCAGACGGCAGGTTGCTTCGAGAACGGTGGCGCAGGTTCCCTCGGAGCCGACCAGGGCGCGGGCGACATGGAATCCATTGTCGAGCAGTAAGTGATTCAGGTTGTAGCCGGAGACGCGGCGGGGAATTTTCGGAAAGCGCTGCCGGATCAGGCCGGAGTATTGGGTCGAGATGTCTCGGAGAGTGCTGTAGATCTGGCCGCGGCGTCCGGGTTCGGCAGCGATGCGCTGCAGGTCGTCGGCAGAAGTCTGGCCGACTTGCAGGCGGACGCCGTCGTAGGTGACCACGTCGAGTTGGTCGATGTTGTCGTCGGTTTTGCCGGCCATGACGGAGTGGACGCCGCAGGAGTTGTTGCCGATCATGCCGCCGATGGTGCAGCGGTCGTGGCTGGCGGGATCGGGACCGAAGGTGAGGTGATGTTTTTCGGCGGCGTTGCGGAGAGTGTCGAGTACGACTCCGGGTTGGACGCGGGCGATTCGGCGGGCGGGATCGATCTCGAGAATGCGCGACATGTAGCGGGAGAAATCGAGGACGACGGCAACGTTGCAGCACTGTCCGGCGAGAGAAGTGCCGCCGCCGCGGCAGAGCAGGGGCGCGCCGAATTCGCGGCAGATGGAGATGGCGGCGAGGACGTCGTCGTTGTCGTGGGGAAGGACGACGCCGATGGGGACCTGGCGGTAGTTGGAACCGTCGGTGGAGTAGAGGGCGCGGGCGCCGGGGTCGAAGCGGACGTCGCTCTGAGATCCGCCTTGAGATCCGCCTTGAATATTGGCGCGGAGGGCGGCGGCGAGAGCGGCGGTGGGCACGGGCATGGGGCGTTTGCGGGAGTAACGGGCGAGTATAGCAGGGGGCGGCTTCCGGCTCTCGGCTTCCAGCTTCCGGCAAAGTCAGAAGCGAATTCCCACTTCTCGCGCAAAATGCGCGCGAGAAATGGGGCACCCCTGGCGCGAGAAACGGGCGCCCAGCGCTCACCCGGTCAGTTGGAGGGCTTTTTGCTTACGTTTGTGATTTGAAGTTTCGAGATGTTGCCGCTCGACTGAACGTTGACGGTGATCATGTTCTTCTGGTCAACGGAGTTGGAGACGATGGTGCAACGTTTCTCGTCGCTGGTGGTGACCGTGGCGGTGGGAAGTTTCGTTTTGTAGAAGCTGCAGATTTGGTCGACCGGGTCGGTGCTTTCGAAACTGGCGGCGACGGTGTGCATGTTGCCGAAGGTTACGGTGGCGGTGCCATTTTTCTGCACCTGGGCTCCGGGATAAATGTCGATGCCTAGGTCTTTGGCGACCTGCGCTGGGTCTTTGGAAGTTTCCATTGAGCCAAAGGGAGTTTCGACTTTGACATGATCGCCCTCCTGAGTGACGTGAGCGGATTTGGCGATGCGCCATCCGATGAAGGCGAGGGAACCGAGGCCGAGAATTCCGAGGCCGATGATGACGGCGATGACGATGAGGATGATCTTGAGAGCGCCGGGGCCGGTAGATGGAGGAGGCGGTGGAGGGGCCGAGGTGAAGCCGGGGGCGGATGGTCCGGAGGCGGCGGTGCCGCACTTGTTGCAGAAGCTGGTGCCGGGAGTCAGGGGTGCGCCGCAGGAATTGCAGAATGCCATAAGTCACCTCGTGGGCGGATTCAGGTTGACGCGCGAGTATACCGCAGAATGGGAAAAACGGAACACCGGGCCTGAAGGCCTCTCCTGCCTTGCGCGTAACGCGGCCCTAAAGGACCGCTCTTCCACGGTGCTGGCTGGCCTTTTCTAGTCAACCAGAACATTCGGGATGACGAATGCGAATGCCGGGCTGCGCCCGGCGGACAGCCGGGGCGGCCATCTCCACACGAATCTCAAAATTCTTTAGGTCCAGGCGCGGGTGCCGTAGTCGGACATGGCTAGGGCCAGGAGGAGGATGAGAAAGAAGATCGTAGAGATGACGACGAGTTTGAGGAGCTTTTCGCTGGCGCCTCTGAGGTGCATGAAGAAGAGTGCGACGAGGAGGGCTTTGGTGGTGGCGATGATGAGGGCGACGGCGGCGTTGAAAACGCCCAAGTCGGCTTTTGCGGCTTCGTAGGTGATGAAGGTGCCGGCCAGGAGCGCGATCCAGACGGCGAAGTAGGTGGGGAGCGGGGAGGATTTGGAATGATCAGACATGAGATGCCTCAGAGTTGGGCGGTGCGCCGATGATTCTGATGAGCGGGAGATCCTTCGCTCCGCCTGATTTGCGGCTCCGCTCAGGATGACACCAATTCGAGTTTTTATGCACGAAATTCATTTGCAACGTGATTACCGGTGGCGATCGATCAGGTAGAGCAGGGGGAACAGGTAAATCCAGACGATGTCGACGAAGTGCCAGTAGAGGCCGCCGATTTCGAGTGGGGTGTGATAGTCGGGGGTGAAGCGGCCTTTCCAGGCCATCCAGAAAAGCCAGGCAAAAATGCCGAGGCCGATGATCATGTGCAGGGCGTGCAGCCCGGTCATGACGAAGTAAAGAGCGAAGAAAATCTCGGCGTGCTGCGGGTTGGCGTATTGGCCGGGATGTCCGGGAATTTCCTTGTGGTCGAAGTTGAAGGACGCGCCGGGGACGTGATGTTCTTCGAATTTGTCTTTGTACTCGATGCCTTTGATGCCGAGGAAGGCGCATCCGAAAAGCATGGTGAGGGCGAGCATGACGAGCAGAAGGCCGCGCTGCGAAGTTTGCGCGGCCCAGATGGCGAGCACGACGGTCAAGCTGCTGCAGATGAGGACGGCGGTGTTGGCGCCGCCGAGAGCGGCGTTGATGGAGGAACTGGCGGCGGCGAAATCGCCGAAGTACCAGCCGCGGTAAATCAGGTAGGCGCAGAACAGGCCGCCGAAGAACATGACTTCGGTGGCGAGGAAGATCCACATGCCGAAGTTGGAGGCATCGCGCTGCTGCTCAACGGTCGCGAAGTGGTGGAGCAGGGCCGGGTTGTGAGCGCCGTGACTCTCTCCATGAACTGCGCCATGAGCTGCGGTAGACACGGCAGTGGTTGGACTATCCGACACGGGGAGCCTCCTCGTCGGGGTGGTTAGCGTCGATTTCCTCGTAGTTGTAAGCCTCCCAAGTCACGACGGGCTCGGTTTCAAAGTTGTAAGTCGTGGGCGGCGAGGGCGTCTTCCACTCGAGTCCGGCGGCGCGCCAGGGATTGTCGGGTGCAGGCTTGCCGTAGCGCATCGACCAGAGGAAGTAGATCATGGGCAGCAAGTAGCCGACGCCGAGGACGGTCGCACCTGCGGTGGAGAGAACGTTGAGCACCTGGAATTCCTGCGGGTACTGGTAGTAGCGGCGCGGCATGCCGAGGTAGCCGAGAATGAATTGCGGGAAGAAGGTCAGGTTGAAGCCGATAAAGACGATCAGGGCCGCGAGGCGCGCCCAGCTTTCGGGATAAAGCTTGCCGGAAATTTTCGGCCACCAGAAATGCATGCCTCCGAGATAACCCATGAGCGCGCCGCCGACCATGATGTAGTGGAAGTGGGCGATGACGAAATAGGTGTCATGGACGTGCATGTCAGTGCCGAGGCAGGCGAGGAAGAGGCCGGTCAATCCTCCGATGGTGAACAGGCCGAGGAAGCCGAAGGCGTAGAGCATGGGCGCGTCGTAGCGGATGGACCCTTTGTAGAGGGTCGCGGTCCAGTTAAAGACTTTCACGGCGGAGGGCACGGCGACGGAATAGCTGAGCAGCGAGAACAGCAGCGCAGCGTAGAGGGAGATGCCGGCCACGAACATGTGGTGGGCCCAGACCAGGAAGCCGAAGACGGCGATGGAGATGGAGGAGATGGCGACGAAGCTATAGCCGAAGATGCGCTTGCGCGAGAAGCAGGCAATGATTTCGCTGACGACGCCCATGGAGGGCAGGATCATGATGTAGACGGCGGGATGCGAGTAGAACCAGAACAGATGCTGAAAGAGGAGCGGATCGCCGCCGAGTTTAGGATCGAAGATGCCGAGGTGCAGGGTGCGTTCGACCGCGACCAGAACGATGGTGATGGCGACGACGGGTGTTCCGAGAATCTGGATAATGCTGGTGGCATACATTGCCCAGATGAACAGGGGCAGGCGCGACCAGGTCATGCCGGGAGCGCGCATGCGGTGGACGGTGACAATGAAATTGAGGCCGGTGAGGATGGAGGAGAATCCGGCCACGAAGATGGCGAGTCCGGCTTCGATGATTTTTGTGTTGGTGTAGGCCGTGCTGAAGGGGACGTAGAAAGTCCAGCCGGTGTCGACGCCGCCGGTCAACATGCAGTGCAGCATCATGACCCCGCCGATGACGTAGAGATACCAGCTCAGCAGGTTGATGCGCGGGAAGGCCAGGTCTTTCGCGCCGATCATCATGGGCACGAGGAAGTTGCCGAGCACGGCGGGAATGGAGGGGATGAGGAAGAAGAAAACCATCACCATGCCGTGCATGGTGAAAAGTTTGTTGTAGGTGTCGGCCTGGACGAGGTCGCCGGCGGGGGTGAGGAGTTCGAGACGGATGAGGAGCGCGAAGAATCCGCCGATGAAGAAGAAGAACGTGATGGAGATCAGATAGAGCAGGGAGATGCGCTTGTGGTCGGTGGTTAACAGCCACGAGCCGACACCGTAGTGCTTGTTGAGATAATTTTCGCGCTCTTGCTGCGGAACACCGGGTGGAGCAGTTGCGACGGTAGCCATTACGGGTTCACCTGACTTCCTGCGGCTTTATTCATGTCTTGATTTTGCGAGCCATTCTGCGGCAGGCTATTTTGCGCTGCGGCAGCGGGGGCCTTGGTGACGGGCTGCGACAGCGACTTCACATAGGCCACCAGGGCGTTCAGTTGTTCTTCACTCACCAGTCCCTGGAACGTGGGCATGACCGGCTTGAATCCTTTTACGACTTTGGCGCCGGGATCGAGAATGGATTCGCGAACGTAATTTTCGTCGGCGGTGACAGTGCGTCCGTCTTCGAGGAGGACCGGCCTGCCGAAAACTCCCTGTAAGTTGGGGCCGCGGCCCTGCGTGTCAGTACGATGGCAGGTGGCGCAACCGAGTTCGGCGAAGATTTTTTCTCCGGTGGCGGAGAGCGGACCGGTCGAGCCGCCGGACATCCAGGCTTCGTATTGGGCGGGCTCCATGACGATGACGGAACCGATCATGCCGGAGTGCTGCGTGCCGCAATATTGGGTGCAGAAAAGATGATAGGTGCCGGGCTTGGTGGCGCGGAACCATGCGACCGTGTAGCGGCCGGGGAGCACGTCCTGTTTCATGCGGAACGCGGGGACGAAGAAGCTATGGATGACGTCCTGCGAAGTCATGATGAGCTTGATGTCGCGGCCGACGGGGACGTGGAGTTCGTTGATTTCGCGCTGGCCTTCGGCGTGTTCGAGTTTCCACATCCATTGTTTCGCGACGACGTAAACTTCGGCCGAGTCGCGGGGTGGAGTGCGGCTCTTGAAGTAGAGCACGGCTCCCCAGGCGAAAATGACCATGAAAACGAACATGGGGATAATCGACCAGGTCAGTTCGAGGGGAGTGGAACCTTCAATCTGTTCGGCGAGAACACCGCGCTGGCGGCGGTAGCGGGCGGCGAAGTAGACGACCGTGATGAAGATGAGCAGGGTCATCAATCCCGTCAAAATGACGAGGAAGATGAACAGGGCGTCGACGTTGCCGGCCGCGGTGGAGGCCCTGTCGGGCCATAATGGAAAATTATCGAACATGATTCAGTCGTTGGTCGTTCGTCGTTTGCTTTCGGTCGTTGGCCATTAGTCGCTGGGCAGCGGTCTTCAGTCGTCGCATCGGGGGAAACAGCAGGTCCCTCGACTGCGCGAAATGAATCGCTTCGCTCTTCATTTCGCTCCGCTCGGGATGACAAATCAAATTACACCTCTGCTTTTTGCCAGGCTCAAGTGCCTGCGCGTGGCGGCTTTGTCCAGCCGGAGCAAAATGAGGATCAGGCCGCCCAACAGCAATATTGTGAGGCCGGCTCCCAGCTTCAAAATGTTGCTGACGATTGCGCCGTACTTTCCGGTGTTGGGATCGTAGTGATAGCAGTAGAGCAGGACCTGATCGACGGCGTTGCCGATTTTGCCCTCGGAGGCTTCGACCAGTCCCATGCGCAGATCTTTCGGCGGATAATCCACACCGTAAAAGTAGCGCGAGATGCGGCCTTGCGGGGTCAGCACCATGATGGCGGTGGCGTGCGCGTACTGGTTGAGCTTGGGATCGTACTGATACTGGAAGCCTACGGCCTTGGTCAGGGCGTTGATCGACTCGGGCGAACCGGTAAGGAAATGCCAGCCGGAAGCTGCGCCGGCGCGGCCGTAGCGCTTGAGGTAGTCCTGCTTTTTGGCGGCGGCGACCTCGGGCGTTTCCTGGGGATTGAAGCTGACGGTGATGACATCGAATTCATCGCCGACGTTGAACTTCACCATCTTCATGGCACCGGTGAGTCCGGCGAGAGCTTCTCCGCACAGCATGGTGCAGTTGTAGTAGACGAGATTGAGGATGAGCGGCTTGTGGCCGAAGTAGTCGCCGAGATGCACGGTGCGGCCGGAGTCGTCGACGAAAGCGAGATCGGGAGGGACCTGTCCGTTGAGATGCTGTTCGATGCCGACGTTCTGCAGGTAGGGCGGGCGAACGTTGGAGGGCGGGGACATGATGTTTTGGGTCATGCCCTGGCCGAAGGCGGCGGTGGTTAGGAGGATGAGGGACAGCAAGGTGCGAGATAGGACTTCCAGAGTTAATACTCGGGAGATCCCTCGCTCCGCCTGAAGAACGGCTGCGCTCGGGATGACGCACCGATTCAATTGAGTACCCAACGTCGAATTGTGATTCGGACAGCTCACTTTTTTGCCTTCTTTTTTTTCGGATGCGGCGGCTCGGCTGCGGGTGCTGCGCCTTGCCACGACACGCCCAGGTTAGGCTGTCCACGCGCGGGCAGGCCGCGCTGGGCGATCAGGTCCATGGCGCGGTCGATGGGGATGCGGACGGTGCCGGCGTTTATGTCGATCCAGTCGTAGGTCGCGAGCGTTTGCTCTTCGCGCAGGCGGACCTCGGTGAGCTTGGTATGCTCATCGATCTCCAGTTGCGGAGACGGGAAATTCTTGTCCAGGTACTTACCGTAGTCTCCTTTGTAATCAGGCGGAATGTGGCGTGTGTCGGCGGGGGCGTTGGCGACCAGCGGATTGACCGGAGTCTGCTCGGCCTCGGAGCGCTTGTCGAGAAAATAATACAAGCCATCGACCACGAAGTAGACGAGCAGTCCGGCGACGGCCAGGCCCAGCAGGAAATAGAGGACGCCGGCGACGCCGATGTCGCTGCGCTCGTAGCCGCCGTTGGGTGAATTCGCGGGATGGATTTCGTTACTCATAATTCAGTACTCAAAAGCTGTCTCATAAATCCGCAGCGGTCGGACCTCAGGGGCTAAAGCCCGCGAACTCCTGGCGCCTTGACGCGGCCCTAAAGGGCCGCTCTTCCACGTTAGCTCAAGCGCCGGTCTCCGCCTCGCGCTCAAGCACCGCTCTTCCACCTCGCGCTAACGCGCCACTCTTCGGCTTCGCGCTCAAGCAAACGCTCTTCCACGTTAACTTATGTGCCTCCGTGATGATGCTCGGGCTGCAAAACTTCTACCGCTGACGGATCGTAGACGGGCAGCAAGGGCAGCGCGGCCAGGTTATGGAAGAAGTAGGCCAGCCAGATGCCGCCGATGGCGATGGGCACGACGACGTCGGCCAGGGTTACGGTTAAGGTCTTGGAGAAATTCGGCTCGATGATCCAGAACAGGTCGACGAAGCGCATGAACAACAGCCAGGCCGCCAGCCAGACCAGCTTGTGAATGTTGCGCTTGAACTGGCGCGACAACAGAATCGCGAAGGGGACGCAGAAATGAAAGGTCACGACGAACAGGCCGACGTATCCCCAGCCGCCGTTGAGGCGGCGAATGTAATAAGTGATTTCGGCGGGCAGGTTGCCGGCCCAGATGATGAGCCACTGCGAAAAGTTGAAGTAGGCCCAGACCATGGTGAAGGCCAGCATCCACTTGCCGTGGTCGTGAACGAAGTCGGGGGTGAGCATTTCCGACATGGGCTTGTAGTCGAAGAGGATGCGCTCGACGATTACGGCGAAGCACATCGCGGCAAGGACCTGGCCGATGAGAACGACGAGTCCGAAGATGGTCGAGACCCAGCTGGGATCGAGCGACATAACCCAGTCGATGGCGGCGAAGGAGACGGTGAGTCCGTAAAGGATGAGGCCGGGTCCGGAAACGGTTTTGAAGCGGTCGGTGTTGTCGCGGGCGCCAGCGCGGTCGCTTTCCTTGGACCACTTCGACAAGAGGAATGAGAGCAGGTTCCAGATGAAGAAATAAAAAATGGCGCGATAGATGAAGCCGTTCGCGTTCAGGTACGTCTTGGTGATGTCGACGAGATGATCGTGCAGGTGCTTATCTTTGACGTTGTCGAGCGGTTGCGCCCAGATGTAGAGCTTGTGGATTCCGAGAATGATGGGGATGAATAGAGCCGCGAGTAACGGCAGCGTGCGCATGGCCGCGCCCAGGATGCGGCGGATGACTACGCCCCAGCCTCCGCCAGTGAGATGGCGGATCATGATGATGGCCATGGAGCCGAGGGAGATACCCAGGAACGCCATGAAGCCGATCAGGTAGGCGCGATAGAACTCATCGGGATTCTTGAGGGCGAGAATGAGGGCGACGATGGCGAAGACGACGCCGACGATCAGCGAGCGCAGCGCCAGAGTCTTGACGACTGGCGGAGGCGTGAGATCGAGTTGTTGGGCGGGCGCCGCGGTCATTTCGGTTCTTCCTTCTTCTCTGGCTGTTCAGGTCTCTCTGGTTGCTCGTGTTTCTCGACTTCGGATGCGGAACCGGACTCGGATGCAACCACTGGCAGGCTCGCGCCGGAGCCGGGCTCGCGGAACTTGGGCGGCGCGGAGGGAATATTTTGTCCTGCGGGCACGTCGGCTTTGGTTGCGTTCTGGCTCAACTGCAGGGCGCGGACGTAGGCGACGATGTCCCAGCGATCCTGCGGCGGAATTTGCGAGGCGTAGTCGGGCATGATGCCGAAGCCTTCGGTGATAACGTCGTAGAAATATCCGACGGGGGCCTTCTGCAAGCGGACGATGTGGAACGAGGGAGGCTTGCGGGCGAATCCTCGGGAGGGAACGAATCCGTTGCCGTCGCCGAGGCGGGAGTGACAGGGAGCGCAGAAAATGTTGTAGCGCTCGCGGCCGCGGGTGAGAACTTCTTTGGTCACGGGGAAGGGCATGACGTCGCCGGGATTGTTGCCGAGTTTGCCGGTGTAGAAATAAGCGTCTTCGTGGAGTTGGCCGCGGGCGACCGTGCCATCGACGGGAGGACGGGCGGAACGCTGGTCAGAGTAGAAGTCGCTGCGGGAGAGCGGATTCTGGCGGGGCTGCACGTGCATGTCGATGCGGCAGGCGGTGGTGAGGGTGAGCGCGGCGATGGCGGCGAAAACCTTGAACCACGGAGGGCACTGAGGTTCACAGAGGAAGGCACGAGATGCACGCGCTTGTGGAATCCCACCCTTGCGCAAAAGGCGCGCAAGGATGGGGCACCCATCAGTGAGGTCGTGGCATCCGGCCAGTCCGCTTAATTTGAGGAGATGCTTCATTTTAGCTGGGCACCTCCGAGATGGAGCGTGGGGCCAGGGCTTCGAGGAACTGGCGCGTCGTGGTGGCGTCGTACTTTTTGTCGGTCGAGAACACTATTAAAAAGAAGCGGTCTTTCGAGGCCGACGAGAATCTGGGGACGTTGAAGACGGGATGATAGGGCATGGGCAGGCCGTTCAGGGCGAGCATGCCGAAGACGGCCGAGATGCCGGCAAACAGGATGGTCATTTCGAAAGTGATGATGATGAAGGCGGGCCAGGAATGGTAGGGCTTGCCGCCGATGTTGAGCGGGTAGTCGACGGCGGACATCCAGTACTGCATGAGGTAGCCGGTGAGGCCGCCGATGATGCCGCCGATGAGCACGACGAGCGGAACCTCGTCGTGATGGAAGCCGATTTCTTCGGCCAGGCCTTCGACGGGGAAGGGGCTGTAGGCGTCGATTTTAATGTAGCCGGCCTGGTGAGTGGCGTGGGCCGCATCGATGAGAGCCTGAGCCGAGTCGAACTCGGCCATGATGCCGTAGATGGGATCGCGCTTCATGATGTGAACCTCGACGGCATGAACCTCGAGGGGGCGAGTCCCTCAGCGGCTAAAGCCGCGTTCTTTGTTGCGCTCAACGGCACGACTGAAGTCGTGCCCTTCCCAATTTTGCCGGCCCGCAGATTGCGCGTCATTCCTTCACCTCCGCTTCGGGGAGGAGGGTGCGCATTTCGAAGATCGAGATGGCGGGCAGGATGCGCAGGAACAGGAACATGAGCATGAGGAACATGCCGATGGTGCCGATGTAGGTCATCCAATCCCAGCGCGTGGGGTAGTACATACCCCAGGAGGAATTGAGGAAGTCGCGACTCAGGCTCATGACCACGATGACGAAGCGCTCGAGCCACATGCCGACGAGAATTACGCCGGAGACGAAGAAGAGCGCGATGGGGCTGGTGCGCAGTTTCTTAATCCAGAGCAGCTGCGGGATGAAAATGTTGCAGATCAGCAGCATGTAGTAGGGAATCGCGTAGGGCCCGTGCAGGCGGTTCCAGAGGGTGAAGGCGTCATAGCGGTCGCCGCCGTACCAGCCCATGAAGGCTTCAATGGCGTAGCCGTAGGCGACGATGAGTCCGGTGGCGAGCATGACTTTGGCGGAGTTTTGCAGGTGACGTTCGGTGATGAAATCTTCCAGGCCGTAGATTTTGCGGATGGGGATGGCCAGCATCAGCACCATGGCGAAGCCGGAGTAAATGGCTCCGGCGACGAAGTAGGGCGGGAAGATGGTGGTGTGCCATCCCGGGACGATGCCGACGGCGAAGTCGAAGCTGACGACGGTGTGTACGCTGAGCACGAGCGGCGTGGCCAGGCCGGCGAGCAGCAGGTAAGCGGTTTCGTAACGATGCCAGTGGCGGGCGGATCCGCGCCAGCCGAAGGAGAGCATGCCGTAGATCATTTTCAGCGCTTTATTGTCGGTGCGGTCGCGCAACGTGGCGAGATCGGGGATGAGGCCGATGAACCAGAACAGCGCCGAGATGGTGGCGTAGGTAGAGACGGCGAAGACGTCCCACATGAGCGGGCTGCGGAATTGCGGCCAGACGCCCATGGTGTTGGGATAAGGAAAGAGCCAGTAGGCGAGCCAGGGGCGGCCGACGTGGATGGCGGGGAAAACTCCGGCGCAGGCGACGGCGAACAGAGTCATGGCCTCGGCGAAACGGTTGATGGAATTTCGCCAGCTTTGGCGGAGCAATAAGAGGATGGCGGAGATGAGGGTGCCGGCGTGGCCGATGCCGATCCACCAAACGAAGTTGACGATGGCGAATCCCCAGCCGATGGGGATGGTGACGCCCCAGATGCCGATGCCCTTGAGGAAGAGGTAGCCGATGGCGAACAGCATCATCATGGTCATCATGAAGGCGATGCCGAAGCCGATAAACCATCCGTTGGAGGCGGGACGGGTCAGCACGATGGCGCTGATTTTTTCCGTGACCGTGCCGAAGGTGTGGCCGGGCTCGATGACGGGTGCGCGGTCGAGTTCGGTGGTCGATTTGTATTGCTCAGGCATCTGGCTTGCGAAATTCCTCAGGGGCTAAAGCCCAAATCTTTTTATGCTCTTAACGCGGCCCTAAAGGGCCGCTCTTCCACGGTATTACCACTTCGTTATTACCACTTCGCGGTGCTAAAGGGCCGATCTTCGAATCGCTCTTCCCCAAACTTCTTTTCAGTTTGGCTGCGCTTCGCGCTAGCCAGACGGCCGAAGGCGGCCGTCTCCACATGGTCCGTTTAGCCTTCCAGTTCCGGGTTCGGGTTTCTTACTTCTGCTAAATACGTTGTTCGGGGGCGCGTGTTTAGTTCGCCCAGGAGGCTGTAGTTTCTTGACTGCGCTTTTAACTTTGAAACTTTGCTGTTGGGGTCGTTGATGTTGCCGAAGACGATGGCGCCTGCGGGACAGGACTGCTGGCAGGCGGTTTGCAATTCGTCGCCGATCTTGATTTCTTTGCCTTCGCGGACGCTTGCAGTTTCTGTGTCAATGCGGCGCTCGTTGATGCGCTGGATGCAGTACGTACATTTTTCCATGACGCCGCGGCTGCGCACGCTGACGTCGGGATTGCGCATCATTTTATATTGCGGGGTTTCCCAGTCCTGGAAGAGCAGGAAGTTGAAGCGGCGAACTTTGTACGGACAGTTGTTGGAGCAGTAGCGCGTGCCCACGCAGCGGTTGTAGACCATGTCGTTCAGGCCTTCGGTGGAGTGGTTGGTGGCTCCGACCGGGCAGACGACTTCGCAGGGCGCGTTCTCGCACTGCATGCAGGGCACGGGCTGGAAAAATGCTTTGGGATTGTCGCGGTCGCCCTGGTAGTAGGCGTCGACGCGAATCCAGTGCATGTGGCGGCCGATGACGACCTGCTCTTTGCCGACAACGGCGATGTTGTTTTCCGACTGGCAGGCGAGCATGCAGTTGTTGCAGCCGACGCAGGAGTTGAGGTCGATGGTCATGCCCCAGGCGTAGGCTTCTTCTTTATATGGATAGTTCGGATAGAGCGTGAGGTCGTAGGGCGTTTCGTCTTCTTTGGCGAAGTCAGGCTCTTTGCGATATTCGGCGAGCGTGGTTTCGCGGACCAGGGGGCGATGGCCGCCGTCGGGCGTGTCCATCGACTGCATGCCCTGGGTGGAGGCGAGTTTGTAGGTGGCGCCGGTCTTTTTGATTGTGACCCCTGTGGCTGTCCAGGGGGCGGCGGTGGTGCGCAGAGCGTAGGCGTTGAAGCCTTGGGCGGTGCCGACGCGGCCGGCGCGGGTACGTCCGTAGCCGAGCGTGATGGTGACGGAGTTGTCGGGATGGCCGGCTTGAATCCAGACGGGGCCGGTGATCTTTCTTTGGTTTCCACCGCCGTTGAGTTCGAGTTCGACGACGTCTTCGGTGGCGATGCCGAGACGCGAAGCCATCTTGGGGCCGATTTGGATAGCGTTGTCCCAGGTGAGCTTCGACATCGGCTTGGGGAGTTCCTGCAGCCAGCCGTTGTTGGAGAACTGTCCGTCGTAGATGGTGGGATCGCGGCGGATGTTGAGCTCGATGGTGTTGGGATCGGCCGATTTTGGAGCAGCCATTTCAGGCTTCGCGGCGAGAGATTTCAACGGAGCGAATGTCGTGCCTTCGATCCAGCCATCGTGCAGCGACTTGCGCCAGACCTGCTCGAATGTCACGCATTCATGAATATTGGCGCATATTTCGAGTATCTGCTCCATCCAATGGGCGCGAACGAGATCGTAGCCGGTGGCGTCGGATTGACCGGAGAGCAACGCGACGAATTCGATTGCGCTCTTGCCGTTGTACAGAGGAGCGATCAGCGGTTGGATGATGCTGACTGTACCGTCGTAAGCGCGCGCATCTCCCCATGCTTCGAGTTCATGGGTCGCGCTGACGTGCCAGTGGCAGAGTTCGGCGGTTTCGTTCTGATAGAGGCCGTGGTGAACGCGCAGGGGAACTTTGCCACTCTTAAGCACGTCGGCGAAGTTGAGATCGGCGGGCGCATCGTAGGCTGGGTTTCCGCCGAGAATGATCAGCAGATCGACTTTGCCGCCGTTCATGTCGGCGACGAGTTCTTTGATCGACTCGGTTTGGTTAATCGGGTTCGCGTCGACCGGGTCGGAGTAGAAAACGGTCTTGCCGACGTTGCCAAGCGATTGGTTCAGCGTGTGCGCGAGAGCATGAACGGGTGCGGGCTGGTGATCACCAGCAATCACCACGCTAGCTCCGCGGTGGTTACTGAGATCGTGAATCAGGGATGTAGCGAACGAATCCGCGAGGTTCTGGGAGACTGTGCTGTCAAGGGTGACCAACGCCTCTCCAACTTTCAGTCCCATGTGGCTGCTCAAATCCCGAGTAAATTCCTCAATCTCGCTTGCGCGCACCGGCAGCCGATGATCCGCCTTCGCTCCGGTTGAACTGGGCGTGCTCTCAATCACGTACAGGCGGTTCATGTTGCCGCTGTCGGGATTGCGGCGGGCGGCGAAGTCGCGGATGTAGCGGGTGTTGCCGGGGAATCCGGCGGAGAGGAAGTCGGCGTCGAGGGAGACGATTACGTCGGCTTTCGAGAAATCGTAGCGGGTCTCGACGGGCTGTCCGAAGGCCAGCTTGGCGCCTTCTAGGACGTTGTCGCGATTGACCGGCTCGTAGACGTGCCACTTGGCGTCGGGATAAATCTTGAGGAAGTTGCGCAGCTGGTCGGCGAGCGTGGGCGAAGAAATGGTTGGCGTGAGAATGCGGATGCCCGCGCCCTTCAGAGCTTTCTGCGCGCTGAGCGGGCCGCGGATGGCGCCGAGGAACGACTGCCAGGAGCGGACGTCGCCCATGGAGTTGACGGTCTGGGAGCGGTCGGGATCGTAGAGGCCGAGGAGCGAGGCCTGCGCGAAAATGTCGGTGCCGCCGAGCGAGGCCGGGTGCAGATCGTTTCCCTCAACCTTTGTGGGACGGCCGAGATGGCTTTCGACCAGGAGCGGGCTGGCGTATCCGCCGAGCGTGGAGGCGGTGGCGTAATACATGGGGCGGCCGGGGATGACGCCTTCGGGCTGGCGAACGTAGGGGACGATGGGCTCGAGCGGGAGGCGGACGCATCCGGTCATGCCGGCCAGGCCGAGCGAGGCGCCCATGACTTTGAGGAATCCGCGGCGCGAGACGGAGTCGACCCATTCGGAGGCGCCTTTGGGGAATTCGCGGTGCAGGGCTTCTTTGAATTCTTGAGTGCCGGCGAGTTCTTCTAGGCTGCGCCAGTATTCGGGGCCCGTTTTTTCAGCCGAGTCGTGGGCTGTGGCCTGGTCGATTTTTTCGCGGACGGCGGTCAGGTCGAGGGCGGATTTTTTGCCGGGGCACACGTCTTCCGTCTTTTTGATCTGGATCAGGCCGCCGGGATTTTTTTCGTTCGTCATGATCTAAAGCAAGCCGCTGTCATCCTGAGCGAAGTGAGAGTTCGCGAAGCGGAGTCTCGCGCAGTCGAAGGACCCCATACGCTCCGAAGCCTGCAATGTCTTGTCGCGGAATTCTCCCTCAACAGCGCGGAGAGAACGCCTTGCATCCGCCGCGAAGAAGGACGCAGACGCGGGGTCCTTCGACTCCATGTTTGCTCCGCTTTGCGAAGCAAACATTCCGCTCAGGATGACAGGGCTTTGGTTCATATCTCTCATCGCACTATCGGTGACAGGTGCTGCAGGTCGTAATGTCTTTCACGCTGCGGACGTTGTATTTCTTCAGTAAATCCGCGCCTAGTTCTGTTTGGTCGGTGTAGCTTTTGCCGTCGACTTCGACTGGATTCGCGCTAGTTGGCTGCTGGTAGCGCATGTTGAAGACCTCGCTGCGCGGGCGCAGATTTTTTTCGGGGGCGCGATGGCAGCCCAGGCACCATTCCATTTGCAAACTTTCCTGCTGGTACATCAGGGGCATCTGGTCGACGGGGCCGTGGCAGGTGTTGCAGCCGACGCCTTTGTTGATGTGAATGCTGTGATTGAAATAAACGAAGTCGGGGAGCTGGTTGACGCGGGTCCACTGCAGGGACTCGCCGGATTTGTAGCTGGCGCGGACGGGCTCGAGGAGCTTGGCGTTGGTCCAGATTTGGGAGTGGCAGTTCATGCACGTTTTGGTCGGGGGAATTCCGGCGAAGCTGGAAGTCTCGACCGAGGTGTGGCAGTAGCGGCAGTCGATGCCAAGGCCGGTGACGTGATGCTGGTGGCTGAAGGGCACGGGCTGCGGCTTGCGGACTCCAGCGTAGGTGATGTAGGGGGAGCGCTGGATTTCCATGGCCATCCAGGAGAGCGCGGCAATGACGAACACCGCGCCGAAAATGGTGGCGCGGGACAGGGTGTTCGTACTGCGATGAAAAATCTGCGACATTCCTTATGAGAGCTGGCTAAGAGACCCGGCGGACCCTCCTATATTGGATGGTCTGCTGTTCGGTTGAATACAGATTCAGTACGTCGAATAGAAAACCACCCACTGGTTTTCAAATTGGTTGTGAAAACGGAAATTATAAATAGTCGAGCGGAATTTGTCGCGCGTTTTTGTGTTTCGAAGAAGAAAAAGGTTTCGAATTGAACATTACTGAAAAACTGTTGAGTTTTTCAACGGTGAGAATACTGGTGGGTTCGATTCGACTACACGCGAGATCCCTCCCTTCGCCGGAAGAACGGTTCCGGTCGGGATGACACCGCGGAGACAGGTGATGCTCTAGCGGAGATTCATGACCATCAATTTGGGTTCGGTCATTTCTTCGATGGCGTAGCGGAGGCCTTCGCGGCCGAGGCCGGAATCTTTGACGCCGCCGTATGGCATTTGATCGATGCGGAAGGAAGGGACGTCGCCGGCGATGACGCCGCCGACTTCGAGTTCTTCGTAGGCCTGGAAGAGAAGCTTGGCGTCACGGGTGAAGATGCCGGCCTGCATGCCGTAGGCGGAGTGGTTGACGCGGCGCAGGGCCTCGTCGAAATCCTTGTAGGGCTCGACGGTGACGACGGGGCCGAAGATTTCCTGGCAGTTTACTTTCATCTCAGGTTTCGTGCCGGTGAGGACGGTGGGCTCGACGATCTGTCCATGGCGCCGGCCGCCGCAGAGCAGGCGCGCACCGGCGCTGACCGCGTCTTCGATCCAGGCGGTGGTGCGGACGGCGTCGCTGTTACGAATGAGCGGGCCGACGTCGGTGGATTCGTCGAGCGGGTCGCCGGTCTTCAGTTGCTTCACGCCTTCGACGAAGAGGTCGGTGAACTTTCCGTAGACGGAGTGCTCGACCAGGATGCGCTGCACGGAAATGCAGGTCTGGCCGGCGTAGCCGAAGCCTCCGGTAACGCAGCGCTCGGCGGCGTAGGCGAGCTCGGCGTCGCTGTGGACGATGACGGCGGCGTTGCCGCCGAGTTCGAGGACGACTTTCTTTTTTCCGGCGCGGCGTTTGATGTCCCAGCCGACGGGCACGCTGCCGGTGAAGCTGATGAGCTTGATGCGGTCGTCGGTGACGAGCAGGGCGGCGTCGTCGTTGGAAAGCGGGAGCACGCTGAGGCCGCCGTCGGGCCAGCCGGCCTGCTGCACGCATTCGGCGAGAAGCAGCGAGCAGAGCGGAGTTTGGGGCGCGGGCTTCAGCACCATGGAGCATCCGGCAGCGATGGCAGGCGCGACTTTATGGGCGACAAGATTGATGGGGAAATTAAATGGAGTGATGCCGGCGATGGGACCGAGCGGAAAGCGCCGCACAATGCCCCAGCGTCCGGCGGTCGATTCCTGCCAGTCGAGGGGAAGATATTCGCCGTAGATGCGGGTGGTTTCTTCGGCGGCCACATTGAAGGTGAAGATGGCGCGCTCGACTTCAGTGCGCGCGGCCTTGATGGGCTTGCCGGCTTCCTGCGCGAGGGTGCGGGTGAATTCTTCTTTGCGCTCCGCCATGGAAGCGGAAATGCGGCGGAGCACGCGCTGGCGCTCGAAGGCGGGCAGGCGGCGGGTGGTGCCGAAAGCCTTTACGGCGGCGGTGATGGCGGCTTCAGCGTGCTCGCGGCGGCCTTGAGTGACGCGGGCGATTAGGCTACCGTCATAGGGGGCGTGGATCTCGACAAGGTCGCCGTCATCGCGCCAGTGGCCGTCTAAGAAGAAACCGTGGGTCGCAACCGGCGCGATCGTCATTTCTGCCATGATTTTCTCTGGCCCCCAGTTACAGCGACTCCGACAATTATAGGACTTGGATGATGGGGAGGCGGTTGCGGTTTAAGAAAATCTTTAACCACGGGGGACACAGGGGAACACAGAGGAGATCCTGAAGGCCTTTACAATTGGTTCGGCTAGATTCATCTCGATGACAGACATCACTTCAATTTTGGAGCTTGCGCAGCGGTTGCGACGGAGAGAAGTTTCTCCGGTGGAGATTACGCGGGAGTGCCTGAGCCGCATTGAGAGGCTGAACCCGGCGCTGAATGCGTTCATCACGGTGATGAGTGAGTCGGCGCTGGCCGAGGCGCGGCAGGCGGAGGCGGAGATTCTGCGGGGGGAGTGGCGCGGGGCGCTGCATGGCGTGCCGGTGGCGCTGAAGGATTTGATCGACACGGCGGGAGTGCGCACGACGGCGGGCAGCGCGCTGTATAAGGATCGCGTTCCGGAGCAGGATGCGGAAGTGGTGCGGCGGTTGCGGTCGGCTGGGGCGGTGATTGTCGGGAAAAACAATCTGCATGAGTTTGCTTATGGCGGGAGTTCGCTGATTAGTTGCTTTGGGGATGTGCATAATCCGTGGGACGTTGGGAGAATTGCGGGCGGATCGTCGGGAGGGTCGGCGGCGGCGGTGGCGGTGGGGATGGTGTACGCCGCGATTGGGACGGACACGGCGGGATCGATTCGCGAGCCGGCTGCGCTGTGCGGGTGCGTGGGGCTGAAGCCTACTTATGGACGGGTGTCGAGGCGGGGAGTGATTCCGCTGTCGTGGTCGCTGGATCATGTGGGGCCTCTGGCGGCGACGGTGGAAGATGCGGCGATCGTGCTACAGGCGATTGCGGGATATGACGCTGCCGACATTGGATCGGTGGATGTTCCCGTGACGGATTATGTTTCCGCGCTGCGCGAGGATGTGAAGGGGATGCGCGTGGGCGTGGCGCGGGGATATTTTTTTGACGACATTGATGCGGAAGTGGCGGCCGCGATGGAACAGGCGCTGCTGGTAATCGTGAGTCTGGGCGCGGAGTTGAGGGAGGTTCAGCTTGACGTGCCGGCCGATCGCACGCTGCAGGCGGCGGAGTCGTACGCGGTTCACGCGGAGAACATGGCGAAAAGTCCGGAGCGGTATCAGGCGGAAACGGTGCCGCGCATTCGGACGGGAGAAGGAGTTTCGGCGGCGGAATATATTCGGCAGCGGCGGGAGTTGGAAGTGGCGCGGCGGGGGATTCGGGCGGTGTTTGCTGATGTCGATGTGCTGGTGATGCCGACCACGCCGATGGCTGCTCCGGCGATTGCGGAGCTGAAGGCGAATCCGGAGGCGCTGCGGCCGGCGGAGTTGAAGTTGCTGCGCAATACTCGGCCGTTCAATGTTTGGGGACTGCCGGCGATCTCGGTGCCATGCGGATTTGCCGCGAGCGGGATGCCGATTGGGATGCAGATCGCGGGGCCGCATTGGCGGGAGGATTCGGTGGTGCGGGCGGCGCGGGCGTATGAGCAGGCGACGGCGTGGAGCGGACGGAGATGCGGGGAGTAGGAGGTTGTCCGGGTTAAGAGCGCGACAGTTCTTGCAGAACGCGATGTGCTGCCGGATGGTCGTTGTCGATGTTCGCTCGTTGGAACAGCCTTCGGGCGGTGGGGATTGAGGCTCTTACGCGCTTACCTTCGCGCTTACCTTCAAGGTATGCAATCCCGAGATAGAAGAAAGCGTCGTCCCTACCGGCTTCGCAGATGTTCTTTCCTTTTGTGGCCTTGCGAAAACAGCGAACTGCGGCGACCGCGTTCTTTCGGACGCCCTTGCCCCAGTAGTAGTGAATTCCGAGCTGAATGAGGGCATCGTCGTCACCTGAGGCGACAGCGGTTCGAAACCATTGAACGGCTTTCTTGAAATTTCCTTTTTGCCTGTGGGTTATCGCGATATTGCTGGCGGCGATATCCACGCCTCCGCGGAAAGCTCTTTCCAGCCATAACAGAGCTTCACGTGGATTTCCGCCGGCGTATTCCGTGTCCCCTAGTCGAACACCTAAAGTGCATTGAGCGGGCGCGCATCCGTGCTCTGCGGCTCGCCGAAGCCATTCCGCGAACTTGCGCTTCGATCGCCTGACGAGAATTCTTCCGTTCTTGTCTTTGCACCCATCCTCAAACCGCCCTGCGACCTCCCATTCCGCTTCGGGGTTCCCTTGCTTAGCCTTATCGAGCAAAGCTTTCCATTCGGCGGGAGACATTCTGTATGGATATGGAGGGAATTCGCCGACTACTCTAGGCAACTTCCACGGGAATCTGGGATCAATGACCATATATGGCTCGGTCCGAGCACCACCTCGCGCAATTTTGATGCGAAGGTTTTCTTGCTTCAAATTGTCTCACGTGCACTCCGACGCGCGCATCGCACGCTGCGGGGGAGTGAGCTCAGTTGGGATTTGCAGGTTGATGATTGCGTGATGGCTGATAACGCCAGCGATGCGGGCCGTTTGGCGTCGCCAACCTGCTGTAGACTGTTTCGTTCGGAAAACGGAGTCGATTTCCAAAGGAGCGTACTCGCGGCATGCGTAACCTATTCGCAATTTTATTGCTTGTTCTTCCGCTTACCTTCTGCGTGGCCCAGCAGGCACCTGCCACGCCGGTCGAACCCAAGGCCATCGGAATTGTCTACCGCGTCAGTCCATCCAGCCAGGAGTTAATGCGGCTACCAGACGAGGAGTCCCAAGAGAGAGGAGGAGCAAGGGACCCACGAAAAATATTTGTCGAGGTAAAGGGAGCGCAATCCTCCTTCCGTATAAAGGCTGGAGAGAATATCCAATTCGTATTCAACACCGGAAATCCAGAAAAAGTCAGCCTTTATCTGTTTGAACAGAAAAAGAACAAACGCCAAGTTCAAACTGTGATGCTCGACATCCGGGGCGGAGGCAAACTGCTCAAAGGGCTGCCCGCTGAAGTGAGTAAATACGGAGAGTCGTCCTATCAATTGGTTCCCGCCTCCGCGCTCACTCCCGGCGAGTATGCGATCTTTCTTGCGGATCAGGTCTACACGTTTGGGGTTGATCAGTAATCAACTCGGGCACCACGGAGTTCGGGCAGGACCGAGGCGCGGCCGATCCAGGCGAAAATGAAAAGAGTTGCGCCGCCTATCCAACCGCCCAGGCTGAATGATCCGGGAAAATAAAGGGCGATGACAGTGCCGCCGCCTACCAGAACTGCGCACAACGGAATGAACATGCGCATGCCGTAGAGGAAGGTAAAGGGGAGATAGTGTGCTCCGACCAGGATCATCAAGGCCGGGAAAAACCAGTTCAAGCGAAAAGCCGTTACTGGCACGAGCAGAAGCATGGAGAGTGGAAGCGTAAAGGCAATCTGCATGGCAAGATTTCCCAACGGATTGCTGCCGGGGAGAGATGCCGGCCTGCCGCTCGATCTCAGAATCAGCTGAGTGATGGGGAATATGAAAAAGCCACTCAGGACCAACGCGAAGATGGCGGCACGCGGAGAGATCCAGGTTCCAAGAGCGGCGGACGCCAGCCATAACGCGGAGGAGACGAGTTGGCCGAGGAAACCGCCGACGAAGACAGTGCGCACTTCGCGTTGAGCGTCCTGCACTAACATGTTGAGCCTCCTGAGGATGCTGAACGATTGATTCCGCAGTCTATCGTAGGCTAAAAGAACCGGGCTGCGCCCGGCGGACAGCCGGGGGCGGCTGTCCCCACATAAAACATTCCTTACATAAAACTTCTAGTCCACGGCCATCACGTCGTCGGGGAGGGCGAGGACGAATTCGCATTTGCCGGTCGTTAATGAACACGAGAGGGTGCCGCGGCGGAAGACTTTTACGGGAGTGTCGTCGGGGAAGATCAGGTGGTAGTCGGCGGATTTTAGGGCGTCGGTGTAGGACTTGAGCTTTTCGTCGCCGCTGACGAATTTTACGGAGTCGACTTTTGCGGCCGAGCCTCCGCCGCTTAGCAGGACGAAGAAATCGGCGTTGCCGGTTTGCCGGGCTTTGCCGAGGTCGATGGTGTTGAGGCGCTGCAGTTCGTCTTTGGAGCGAGCTACGAGAGCGTCGACTTTGGCGTCGCCTCCGGCGAGCGCGGCTAAGCGGCCGCGGGTTTCGGGATCGGGGCGCAGGCCGTTCAAGGAGAGAGCGTAGGTCTGGCGGGCGCGGTCTTTGTCGCCACGTTTCTGGTAGATCTGGCCGAGATGGTCGCCGACTTCGCCGTGGTGACCGAGGGTCCAGGCGGCGGCGACATATTTTTCGGCCTGCGGGAGATTGCCTTCGTAGAAGTGAACCCAGCCGAGGGTGTCCCAGTAGGCGATGAGGGAGCGAACCTGAAGCAGGTCACTGTTCGACAGGCGATCGAGCGAAACGTTGCGCAACGCGGCGGCGGTGGCTGAGACCGCGGACTCGGCGTACTGCTGGGCGCGGTCGAGATGAGCGTTCTTCAAGGAGAGTTGGTAGGCGATGTTGTTCCACACCGTCGGAGTAGGGGAGAGTTCGACGGCATGGTCGAAGGTGGCGAGGGCCTTCTCATCCTGGCCGAGATTCAGGTAGGCGTCGCCGAGGCTGACCTGCAATTCGCCGGCGCCGAGGGCAGTGTCGGGAGTGACGGCTGCGGCTTTTTCCAGTTCGGCGGCGGCCAGATCGTATTTGTGCCACTCGGCATACATTTGACCGAGGCTGGCATGGGCGAAGCGGTCGAGCGGATTATTTTCCAGTTGCTTGTTGAAGGCCTTAACGGCGTCTTCGTATTTGCGATCGTTCCAGTAAACGCGGCCGAGATTGTTGTAGGCGTACTCGTCGTAGGGATTGACTTCAATCTGTTTCTGGAAGGCGGCGATGGCCTTGTCGTTCTCACGCAGGGCGAAATAGACGAGGCCGAGGTTGTTCCAGGCGTACTTGTTTTTAGGATCGACTTCAGTGGCGCGCTGGAAGAGAACTAATGCGACGGACAGGTTGCCCTGGTCGACGGCGGCGCGGCCGCTATCAACGAGGTCGTCGGCTTTCATGTCGGGGGGCGGGACGGGAGTTCCGGCGACGGTGCTTTCGAGCGCGAGTTGCTGGGAGAGGTCGGCACCGACGGCGTGGCGGAAGGATTCGTAATCGGTGGCGCGGGCGACGGGGAGTTCGTCCTGGTGAAGGATCAGCTTGCGGCCGGCGGTGAAGACGTTGCCGTTGAGTTTGTAGGTGGCCTCATATTCCGCGTAGTCGCGCTTGAGGGAAAAAGCGAGCGGCGCGTGGGCGGTGTACTTGGCGGGCAATTCGAGAGTGATGTTGTAGGAATAGACGGCTTTCGGGCCCAGCTTGAAAGGTTCGGCGTCAGGAGCGGGGTCGGAGTCGTCGGCATCGATGTCGGGCAGATTGAACTGCATAAGCGGCAGGGCGATGACGGTCTTCTTCTTCGACCAGTCGAGGAAGTTGACCTTGGAAACGTCGTAGGAAAGGGTGAACGGTTCGCGGGTGGCGGCGGGATCGCTGACTTTGAGGTTGGTGAGGTCGCCGCCCAGTCCGCTGTTGATGTTTTCCGCGACGCGCTGCCAGTTGGCCTGGGGTACACGGCGGAAAATGGAGCGCAGCATGAGTTCTTCGTCGCCGCGGAATTCGTAGTGCACGTGAGCTTCGAGTTTGCCGATGTCGTTAATTTTGCCATCGATCTGCGAGGCTTCGCTGTCGGGCATGGGAGTGTCGTCCGGAGTTTCCTCGAGATGCGGGGCGACGGAAGATGGCGGGACTTCGGGAGGAATGACGAGCGCCTGTTTGTTGCGCAGGGTGTAGGCCAGCAGTTGGAAGGGCGCGACCTCGCTGGTCGTATCCATCCAGATTTCTTCTTTCTTGTCGCCGTGCTCGCCAGCCTTGCCGGTGGGGAGCATGGTGATGACGTGATCGAACTGCGAGGGCGAGGGGACGTCGGGATCGAGCTTGCGGCTGGAATTGATGAGCACGGAGTCGGCGTGCAGACCTTCGGCCTCGAGCAACGATGCCAGCAGGGTGTGCTTGTCTTTGCAATCGCCATACTGGTCATGGAGCACTTCGGCAGCGGCATGGGGCTGGTAGCGGCCGACGCCGAGCGAGAGGCTGACGTAGCGGAAATTCTTGGCCACGAAATCGTAAAGGGCTTCAGTTTTTTCGAGATTTGTGTTCAGGCCTTTCGTGAGTTCTTCCGCCTTGGCGCGTACTTCAGGCGACGGGGCGCGGCGGTCTTTTTCGAGAGAGGCGTACCAGCGGCCGATCTGTTCCCAGGTTTCGAAAGTCGTTAATTGGATATCGGGGCGGTCGTCTTCGGGACGATGTTTCTTTTTCTTCTTGTCTTTATCGTCTTTGGATTTCGCCGAGTCGTCTTCGCGTTCGAGATGAGAACTTGACCAGTGGTAGATGCGGCGGCCGTTTTCTTCGGTGATCTTGGGATCCATGCCGGGCTTGCATTTGAGCTTCAGAGGGCGGTTGGCGGGGACATCGACGTCGAGGGTCTCGTCGAGTTCGATGCTGTTCTTGTCGAACTCGTATTCCGCCCAGAACTGTCCAGCGGCCAGCGGAGTGTGAATGACCGTGACCATGTCGTATTCCAGGACTTCGCCGGGGCGCAGGCCGGGGACGGTGATGTGCTTCTGGCGGTAATCGGTGTAGACGGGAGCTTCGTGCTCGACGGGAGCGCTCAAATCCTGCACGGCATCGTCGCCGGCCTTGACCACGGTGCCGTCTTCTTTGAGGACGCGCACGTAGGGAATTTCGACGCGTTCGTTGGCCGAGTTGTAGCCCTCCTGGATCTGGCCCCACTGCTGCACGCCGGCTTCGGATTGCACGCGGATGCGGGCGGTGGTTTCTTTGCGTCCGGTGCCGTCGGCCTCGAAGCGGTAACGGGAGTGCATCTGCTCGATGACGAAGGACTCCTGCGAATAGTCGGCAGGCTTGGCTGCGGGCTGCGAGGAAGCGACGGCTTTCTGGGCAGCGTCGGCGACGGAGGTTTTATCCGGCAGCGTCGGCGGGGTGATGGTTGTCGGCTGCTGGGAACGGGCACTGGCGGTCAGCAAGCATGAAACGAGAATGGCTAGGCAACGATTGCGCATAAGTTGGAAGGACGAACCCTCTCATTATCCCATGCTGCGGCGGGTGTGCGGGGATGCGGAGGTTTCTGACGGTTCCGGGTGAGGGGGTAGGGATTCTTCGACTTCGCGACTGCTTCGCGTTCGCGAAGCAGCCTCTACGCTCAGGATGACAATCTATTGTCATAATATGCACAAGTATTTTCATAAAAATACTGTGATTCGGGTCACATTTTTCTCTTCCGGGCGCGCCAATCCGGAGTAGAATCCCGGTCAGATAGTCTTGCCTCGCCATGACGCGGGGCAGGCGTGACGCATAACGTACTTGCGCCACGATCTTTCCGCTGGAGGGTTTTGCATGGAAGATCGGGCCCCTGTCGTTGCCTCTAATACTGGTAATAGTGATCAGTCCTCTACCACCACATCCGCCATCCGAAAGCATGAAGGGCGCGGAGCGTGGGTTCTCACCGCTTACGGCATATCTGGTCTGGCGTTGTTCGGCGTTCTAGCCTACTTTTTCTCGGACTTCATCTCCCACTAGTCCGGGCGTGCGCTGGCGAACGGGCGTGCGCGCCCGCGGACGACGGAGATGTGTACCTGCCTGCGTTTGTTCAGCCTCTTGCATCCTTGTTCGAAAATCCCAGGCCGACGCAGGCGTCGGCGAGGGCTCTGGGCTGAACGTGCTACAATGAGCGGCCTTAGGTTATCGCTGCCGTACCCGGCTCTGACCCCACGCACGGAATTAAGAAACGCACGGAAAAATCTGTGGCCAAAAGTCCCTCATCCAGCCCGACGCCGATCACCTACGCCGATGCCGGCGTGGACATCACGCGCGCCAACCGCACCAAACAGCGCATCAAGTATCTGGCGCACAAGACGTTTACGCGAGGCGTGCTGAGCGAGATTGGCGGCTTTGGCGGGCTGTTCGCGATCGACAAGACGAAGTACGCCGACCCGGTGCTGGTGTCGAGTGTGGACGGTGTGGGAACAAAGCTGAAGGTTGCCTTTGAGATGGGGCTGCACTCGACTGTGGGCGCCGACCTGGTGAACCACTGCGTCAACGACATTGCGGTGCAGGGAGCGGCGCCGATGTTTTTTATGGACTACCTGGCCACGGGCACGCTGGATCCCTCGATCGCGGAGAAAGTGGTGGAAGGGATTGCCGATGCCTGCAAGCATAACGGCTGCGCGCTGATTGGCGGCGAGACGGCGGAGATGCCGGGATTTTATCCGGATGGTGAATACGATCTGGCGGGATTCATCGTGGGTGTGGTGGACCGCGAGAAGATCATCACTGGGAAAGACGTGCAGATTGGCGACATTATTCTGGGACTGCCGTCGAATGGCCTGCATACGAATGGATATTCGCTGGCGCGGAAGTTGCTGTTCGAAGTAGCGCATTATTCCGCCGACACTTATGTGAACGAGATAAAGAACAAAGTTGGTAACGAACTGATGCGGACGCACAAGAGCTACTGGCCGGCGTTGCGAAAATTGATTGACGGGCAGTGTGTGGCGGCGCTGGCGCATATTACCGGCGGCGGCATCACCGAGAACTTGCCGCGCGTCTTACCGCGCGGGACGGCCGCGGTGATTGAGTTGGGGACGTGGCCGGTGCTGCCGATTTTCGAACATTTGCAGCAGTTGGGAAATGTGCCGCAGGACGAGATGCTGCGGACGTTCAACATGGGGCTGGGCATGCTGCTGGTGGTTCCGTCGGCGAAATTCAAGAAGGCGCAGTCCGTGCTGGAGCGCGTGGGCGAGAAGGCGTACACGATTGGCCGCATTGTGAAGGGCGAGCGCAAGGTTACGTACAGCTAGAATCGATTGCAGATTTCAGATTGCAGATTTCAGATTTTGGCTGAGCTTCGCTGATCGCATCGCATCGATGACTCGCCTGTCGCGAATCAAATACTCTGAAATCTGCAATCTGAAATCAACCATGCATTCCCTGGGCATACTTCTCTCCGGACGCGGGTCGAACTTCGTCGCTATCGCCGACAACATTGATGCCGGGCGCATTCCCGGCGCACGGATCTCCGTTGTCATCTCGAACAAGGCGGATGCGCCGGGGATTGCGACTGCGCGACAGCGCGGGCTGAATGCACTCATCATTCCTTCCAAGGGCAGGGCGCGCGAGGAACACGACCGCGAAGTGGTCGCGGCGTTGCAGCAGCATGGAGTCGAGTTGGTCTGCCTTGCCGGATACATGCGGCTGCTGTCGCCGTGGTTTGTGCAGCAGTTTCCGCACCGAATTCTGAATATTCATCCATCGCTGCTGCCGGCGTTTCCGGGTCTTGAAGCGCAGGAGCAGGCGTTCGCTTACGGCGTGAAAGTTTCCGGGTGCACGGTGCATTTTGTCGATGAAGAACTGGATCACGGGGCGATCATTGTGCAGAAGACCGTGCCGGTGCTCGATGGCGATGACGAACACGCTCTCGCAGCACGGATTCTGGAGCAGGAACACGTTGCTTATACGGAAGCGATCAATATTGTTCTGCGCGGGAATTCCACAGTTTTTGGCAGAAGGTTTGTGACGGATGTCACATCTGCACGCGGCACAATCTGAGTACATTTTAGATTGCAGATTTCAGATTGCAGATTTTTCTTGTGGCCGCGACAACTAGTTCCGATGCACTAAGGGATCGCACCAAGCGGTTCGCTCTGCTCGTGATTCGGCTGTGTCAAGCGTTGCCGCGCAGCCAGGCGAGTACCGTCATTACTCGTCAACTATTGCGTTCCGCTACCTCTGTTGGGGCAAACTACCGCGCCGTATGCCGCGCCCGATCCACCGCGGATTTCGTGTCGAAGCTTGGCATTGTGCTGGAAGAAGCAGATGAAACGCTGTTCTGGCTGGAACTCCTTGCGGACGGCGGAGTAGCGCACCCCGACAAAACCGCCCCACTGCGGAAAGAAGCGAACGAACTCGTCGCCATCTTCGTGGCCTCGCTGCGCACCGCAAAGGGCTTGAAATCTGCAATCTGAAATCTCAAATCTGCATTTCCTCCACTTATAATGTCCTTTCTCATGGCAAACTTCGCGTCTGTTGACGAACAGCTCACTTATCTGAAGAAGGGCACCGCGGAAATTATTCGCGAGGGCGATCTGCGCACCAAGCTGGAGAAATCGCGCGCTACCGGCAAACCGCTGCGGGTGAAGCTGGGGATGGACCCGACCGCGCCCGATCTGCATCTGGGGCACACCGTGGTGCTGCGCAAGCTGAAGCACTTTCAGGATCTCGGGCACACGGCCATTTTTCTGATTGGCGATTTCACCGGGATGATCGGCGATCCGACGGGGCGGTCGGCGACGCGGCCTCCGCTGACGCGCGAGCAGGTGGAGCAGAACGCGGAGACCTACAAGGCGCAGGTGTTCAAGATTCTCGATCCGCAGAAAACGGTGATCGACTTTAACCGGCGGTGGTTCGGCGCGTTCACGGCAGATGACTTCGTGCGGCTGATGGCGAAGTACACGGTTTCGCAGCTGCTGGAGCGCGAGGACTTTCACAAACGCTTTCAGGAAGAAAAACCGATTTCGATGCATGAGTTGCTGTATCCGCTGGTGCAGGGATACGACTCGGTCGCGCTGGAAGCTGACGTGGAACTCGGGGGCACGGACCAGAGATTCAATCTGCTGGTGGGGCGCGAACTGCAACGCAGCTATGGGCAGGAGTCGCAGGTGGCGCTGACTACGCCGATTCTGGAGGGGCTGGACGGCGTGCAGAAGATGTCGAAGTCGCTGGGCAACGCGATCGGCATTCACGAAGCGCCGCTGGAAATGTATGGCAAGTTGATGAGCATCTCTGACGAGATGATGTGGAGATACTACGAGCTGCTGACGGATGTCTCCCTCGCTCAAATTGGACAGATCAAGCAGGAATTACACCCGATGCAGGCCAAGAAGGAGCTGGCCTGGCGTATAGTAGTTGATTTTCACTCCACCGAAGCGGCGACGAAGGCAGAGGATGACTGGGCGACGCAGTTTCAACGGAAAGATGTTCCTGACAATATTGAAACTGTGCGTATCAGCTTCGGCGACGTGGCGCAGGCCGGTGCTGAAGTAACCAATGGTCGTGGCCCGATTCGCGTTGATAAGGTGTTGGTCCGATCTGGCCTGGCTGGATCAGGCACCGACGCCCAGAGAAAGATCAAGCAACTCGAGGTCTATCTCGACGCCAACTTAATTGTCCATCCCGTCGTCGTTGCGACTAAGTTCCCTTTTGAGGCTGTCTTCCGTGTGGGGAAGCGCATGAAGAGAATAGTCGTTATGCAATAGGTCATCGTGCTGACTTTACGCAGTGGGAGGCGCTGATGGTGTTGTTGGGGCTGGAGTCGTTGGCGGCGCTGCGGCGGCGCTTTCGTTGACCAGGTCTTTTAGTTCTTTGCTGGGCTTGAAGAAGGGAATCTTCTTGGCGGGGACTTCGACGCGCTCGCCGGTCTTGGGATTGCGGCCGACGCGCGGTTTGCGCTGGCGGGTGCGGAAACTGCCAAAGCCGCGGATTTCGATTTTGTCGCCGGCGCGCAGCGAGCGCACCACGCTGTCAAAGATCGTTTCCACGATCACTTCGCTGTCCTTGCGCGTAAGTTCTGCCAAACGCGAGACTTCGTCAATCAGATCGGCTTTGGTCATAACCCCTCTTCGTTCCTGATGGCATACTGCGCGGCGAAGGGATTCCCGCCGGCCACCATCCATAACCTTCTCAAATTTCAGGGGTTTGATGCAAGTTACGGGGTGGATACGTAGTGTGTGGTTTGCTCATGGCGGAAGTGGCGATCCGCGCGAGATCCCTCGCTTCGCCTGAAGAACGGCTCCGCTCGGGATGACGCCAACGGCGATTTCTACACTGCTCCACTAACGGTGGATATGCCAGCCCAATACGGTTCGCGCGGCGCCGGCCCGGTTTTGGCGGCGCTACTTCCACAAATAATAGAAGCCGATCTCCTGCTCCATCAGTTTCTCGCGGGTCGGGATGTATTGGGAGACATCGCCGAGCAGGAGATCCATCAGGGTCTTGCGGTCTTTGTCGGGATGCACCAGGGTGGGTTCGCCCTTGATGCCGACTGACTTGGCGGTGTCGGCTACGGCTGTTTCGAAGTCGCCGACGCCGTCGATGAGCTTCATCGACATGGCCTGCTCGCCGGTCCAGACTTTGCCGTTAGCGATGGACTTTACATCTTCGAACTTCATGCCGCGGCCTTCGCTGACGGCCTGAACAAACTGGCCGAACATGTTATCGATGAGCGCCTGCATGTAGGCCTGCTCGTTGGGAGTGAGGTCGCGGGCGGGGTTGCCGGTGTCTTTGAATTCGCCGGTTTTGATGACGACATTTTTCAGCTTGGCCCATTTGAGCAGGTCGCCATAGTTCATCCACTCAGCAATGACGCCGATGGAGCCGACGATGCTGCCCTGGTCGGCGTAAATCTTGTCGGAAGCGGAGGCGACGTAGTAGGCGCCGCTGGCGCCGACGGTTTCGATGGAGACGACGATGCGCTTCTTCTTCTCGGTGCGGATGCGCTTGACTTCGCGATAAATCTCTTCGGACGCGGCTACGCCGCCGCCGGGAGAATTCACGTGGATGATGATGGCCTTGATGGAGGAATCGTCGGCGAATTTCTTGAGCTCGCCCACGACCGGCTGGGGCGAGAGGATCACGCCGTCGAGATCGACCACGCCGATGCGGTCGCCGAACGAGCTGGTGATGCCGGCGTCGGTGCCACCCGCGTGCAGGGTCATATAGACCAGGGTGAATACGGCCAGCACGAAGAGGAAGAAAGCTCCTCCGCCAATCAGAATCCAGAGCAGGGTGCGCGAGCGTGCTTCAGGCATGGGGAAAGTTTAGCACTTAGCCCAGTTTCCAGTTTCTGGTTTCTAGTTTCCGGTGGGCTGTGGTGCGGGGGGAGCAACGACCTTCAGCGCGGCACGGTGCACTCCGATCTCGACGGGCGTGCGGCAGACGTATTCGCCGTCGGCGTAGACGCCGAGTGGATGGTTGGTCTCGACGCGCACGCCGGCTGCCTGGAAGTACTCGACTTCCGGGATGCTGAGATGGCGGCCGCCGTAGACGGTGGGAAAGAGACGCAAGAGGCGGAGGCGTTCGACTGCGCCGACCACGCAGACGTCGAGCAGCCCGTCGTCCATTTTGGCACGGGGCGCGATTTTCATTCCGCCGCCGTACAGAGGAGTGTTGGCGAAGGCGGCCAGGAGGGTTGGGCGGTCGCTGCGACTGGTCCAGCTTTGGTCGTCTCGTGGTTCGTTGCCGTCAGCAAGGCTGAGAATCTTTATCGGCAGTGGAGCGAAGGTGAAGATTGTTGGAGCTAGGCTGAGGACGTAGCCGCCGTGGGCGCGGAGCCAGCGGGGCAGTCGGTTGGCGCGGCGCGTAACTTCGCCGTCGAGGCCGACGCCGGCCACGCAGCAGAAGTAGCGAGGGGCGAGTGCCGAGTCGCGAGGTGGCTCGTGTGGCGCGAGCGCCACGCCCGCGCTTTCGCCCGGGGCGATTACTCCCAGGTCAATCGTTCGCACGTTTTTTTCGCGATCATTCGTTGCGCCAGCGGTGTCTGCACTGGCGCAGAATTTCTGCCAGGCGGCGAGGGAATCGCGGACGCGGCGCAGGCCCAAGGCGCGGGCAAAGTCGTTGCCGCTTCCCACGGGGACCACCAGCACCGGCAAGCCGAGGCGCACGAGCGAACCGAGATGGCGATGAATCGTCCCGTCGCCGCCGAAGAGCAGGATGACATCGGCCTCGGCGGATGATGCGGGCAGACCCGTGCGCCATTCGATGGAAGCATCTGACTGGAAGGGCGCCAAGTGTTTCGGGGAACAGCCCAAGCCGAGAATGGCGGCCGCGCGCATATGCGGGGAGACTGTAGCAGAATTGGGGGCGGGTGTGAGCAGTCGACGTTGGCAGCTAGCCGGGCCGTCCCGAGGGCGGTACTACTCTTACTGCTTCGTTCCGAGATAAAGACTTGCGACTTGCAGGGCGAGTTCTTCGGGATTGATGTCCGTTCGGTTGGCCATGATGATGATGGTCAGATTGTCGTCGGGAAAGCGCTGAATCGTGGTGCGAAAACCGCATGTTTCGCCGTCGTGCGACATGCGTTTGTGGCCGCGGTAGGGGTCGAGAAACCAGCCAAAGCCATAGCTCACGACCGGGCCATCAGGAAACTTTGGCGGCCCGTCGGTGGGCTGCACCGGTGTGAGAGCCGGCTGCATTTCGGCGGCGCTGAGCAGAGAGTGCTGGCGCAGCGCGCGGTCCCATTTGGCGAGGTCGTCGAGCGAAGAATAAATTCCTCCATCGCCCAGCACTGCCGATGTCGGGCTCTGATCGGTTTCTTGGAGGACATCTTTGTCTGTGACTTTGCTGTGGCCGTAGGCGCGATGCGGCACTTCGTTCTTGCCTTTCTCGTAGGCCAGAGTGTTCGTCATCTGCAATGGAGTGAAGATTCTTTTCTGCAGAAATTGGCCGAAAGTCTCGCCCGAAACTTTCTCCACGATCATGGCCAGCACGGCATAGCCTGAGTTGCTGTACTCCCAGTGCGAGCCGGGAGCGAAGTTTCCGCTGGTCTGTTGCTCGAGCAACTGCAAGACTCCGGCGTCGTGAATCTGGGGGATTTTTTCCTCGGGCGTGCCGGGATACTGCTTCATCAACAGCTCTTCATAGTCCGGCAGGCCGGAAGTATGGTTGAGCAGATGGCGGACGGTGATGGACCTCCCATAGGCCGGGAATTCAGGAAAGAAGTCGGTGAGGTGGTCGTCATAGCGCAGTTTGCCATCGCGGGCCAGCAGCATGATGCACGCCGCCGTGAACTGCTTGGTGAACGACGCGAGCCGGAAATTCGTTTTGGCATCGATGGGACGAAGGGTACGCAGGTCGGTGACACCATATCCGCGACGAAACACGGTCTTGCCGTTTTGGACGACCAGAGCGGCGGCGCCGGGAGCGGTGTTGGATTTCAGCGATGCGAAGACGGCGTCGATCTGGCTGGAGGAGACTTGCGCTGCGACCGTGACGGCGGAAAGAGCAATCGTCACGGCAAGCGAGGCCAGGAGTGCTGATTTCAAAAAGGGAGAGTTCTCGGGAATTTGGACGCCCGGCATCGCTGCAGGATAGCACTGCATTAAGTTATGCAGGAAAACACTCGCGCTGCGCGCGAGGGACAGCCGAGGGCGGCTGTCCCCACATAAGTCGTAACTCTGGTTCGCGGGCGCAGATCGACCGGACTGCGCGCAGCCTGAGTGCTCAGACTAGGGTTTGGTCGCTTTCGGCGCCGGGGCTGGGGCTTCGGCTGGAGTTGTGGTCTTGCTGTAGACGATCTTTTTCGTCCCCCCTTCGCAAGTGCCGACGACTTTGCCGGTTGCGTCTTTGTCTTTGTCGACGATGTCGAGGGTGTAGGACTTCACGCCGTTGGCTTCGATTTTCTTGGCGATTTCAGCTTTGAGATCGTCGCAAGGTTTCGCGACTTGCGAGAACGCGGACGCCGACACAAACAACACAGCGGCGAGTGTGGCCAGAGATTTCATGAGATTCGCTCCTTCGATAGAAAGATCGGGGCCCAGAACGGAGCATACGCCCGGTAGGCGTGTTTGTGAACAATGCGAGTGATTACGAAGGTACGCGCGGCGAGATTACTGGGGAAGATTATGGGCGAATGCCAGCGACGCCCATCATCCGTCCGGTCTTACCTTTCTCGGCGCGGTAGGAAAACAGCAGCTCGGGATGACAGTTGGTGCAGAGCGGGGACGCTTCAATGTTTTTCTTGGGCACGCCTGCGGCCAGCAACTGCTGGCGGTTAGCCTCGACCAGATCGAGAAAAATCTTTTTGGGCAACTCGCTGTGGCCGGGGGCGCGGGCGGTCAGAAAGAGGAGCGGATATTTTTCGCGCACCGGATCGGACTCTTTGACTTCGTGGAACAAGCTGGCAGCGTAGGCGAACTGCGATTCAAACCTGGTGCGAACTTCTTCGCCGACTTCATAGCAGCAGCCGTGAATTCCGGGACCGATCGCGGCCTTGAGATCGCGTGCGCGGGTGCCGAACGCGCGCTGCATTTCGCCGATGCCTTTCTCGACGACGCGGCTCACCGTGCCACGCCAGCCGGCGTGAAATACTCCGACCGCGTGGCGCTTGGTGTCGACAAGAAGCACGGGGAGGCAGTCGGCGGTCTGGATGGCCAACAGCAGGCCGGGAGTGGCGGTGATCAGGCCGTCTCCTGCGAGAGGCTCGTCGGGAATCGAATTTATGCAATGGATGATGTCGGAGTGGATCTGGCGGAGGGAGACGAGCGCGGAGGGGCGGTTGCGGTCGAGCTTCGCTCGACTGGATGGGCGGGGGCGCCTGTCCCCACATGTTCCAAGCTCACGAAGAAATGCGGCGCGGTTGCGCTCGACTGCGGCGCGGGTGTCGTCTTTGGTGAAGCCGAGATTGAGTTGGTTCTTTCCGTAGGCGCGGGAGGATCCGCCGGCGCGCGTGGAGAAACCGTGCAGGAGCCACGGAATCTGGCTCAAATGCTGGGCGCGAAGGATAGTGAGTTTTGATTTAGTTGAGGGCCGAGTGGGCACAGATCCATGTTACCTGATGTCCACTCAGCAGAATTCGACAGCAAAAGCAGCGGACAGGAGTGTCCGCTCCACACATGCTATAGTTTTAGGCATGTTTGCGAATTTTACTGCGACCGACCGCTGGACGAAGAAGCAGGTGCATTGCGTCTACCAGGCCATGATTGTCGCTATCGCCACGCGGCACGCGGATGCGGTGGACATCAAGTTTCTGGTGGATGGACGGAAGGTCTGGGTGGCGCTGCCGCATCCGGCGTGGGTGGAATACAAGAAGCGCACGGGCAAGGCCATTACCGATTCGCTGGCGCAGGAAATTGCGGGACATTATTTGAAGACTGCGCTGGAGACCGGCGAGGGCGGCGGACGCGAAATGTTTTCGCTGACCGTGGAAGAAACGCTGGCGCATCTGGACGCGGCGGTGGCGGAGATGCAGGCGCAACCGGCGTAGGAGCGATTCCCTCAGGGGCTAAAGCCCGTTGACATAGAACGCCTTTACGGCACGGCTGAAGCCGTGCCCTTCCACGAAATCGACCCGGTCGGATCTAGATCACGACCGCTTCTTTGTATTCCCCGAACACTCGACGCATGGCGTCGGAAATTTCTCCTACTGTGGCTGAGGCTTCGACTGCGACCAGGATGCGGGGCATGACGTTGGCGCCGGAGCGGGCGGCGTCTTCTACGGCGGCCAGAGCGGCCTTCCACGGACTGGCGTCGCGTTTGGCGCGGAGGGCGCGCAGGCGCTCGATCTGCTTCGGTTCGAGAGCGGGGTCGATGCGCAGAATCGGGATGGGCTTTTCTTCTTCCACTTCGAAGCGATTCACGCCGACGACGACGGCTTCTTCGTTATCGACTTTCTGCTGATATTCATAGGCGGCGTTTTGGATTTCGTGTTGCACGTAGCCGCGCTCGATGGCCTTGAGCATTCCGCCGAGGACTTCAATCTTGCCTAGATATTCGGCGGCGCGCTTTTCGATTTCGTTGGTGAGCGATTCCACGTAATACGATCCGGCGAGCGGGTCGATGGTTTGCGGAGCACCGGATTCGTAGGCGATGACTTGCTGCGTGCGCAGCGCGATGCGGGCTGCCTGTTCGGTGGGCAGAGCGAGAGCTTCGTCGTAAGAATTGGTGTGCAGCGACTGCGTGCCGCCGAGAACGGCTGCCAGGGCTTGAATCGCGGTGCGGACGATGTTGTTTTCCGGTTGCTGCGCGGTGAGCGTGGAGCCGGCGGTTTGGGTGTGGAAGCGCAGCATCCACGACTTGGGGTTTCTGGCTTTGAAGTGCTCGCGCATGATGCGGGCCCACATGCGGCGCGCGGCGCGGAATTTCGCGACTTCTTCCAGGAAATTGCTGTGGGCGTTGAAGAAGAAGGAAAGACGCGGGGCGAACTGGTCGACGTCGAGTCCGGCCTTGATTGCAGCCTCGACGTAAGCCATGCCGTTGCCCAGCGTGAACGCGACCTCCTGCACGGCGGTCGATCCGGCTTCGCGCATGTGGTAGCCGGAGATGGAAATCGTGTTCCACTCGGGAACGTTGTCGTTAGCCCAGGCAAACATGTCGGTGATGACGCGCATGGCTTGCTGGGGCGGATAGATATACGTACCCCGGGCGATGTACTCTTTTAGGACGTCGTTCTGCACGGTGCCGGAGAGTTTACGGATGTCGCTTGTGCCTTGCCGACGGGCGACGGCCACGTACAGGGCGAGCAGGATGGACGCCGTCGCATTGATGGTCATCGATGTAGAAATCTTGGTGAGTGCGATGCCGTCGAAGAGGCGCTGCATGTCTTCGATGGAATCGATGGCGACGCCGACCTTGCCGACTTCGCCCGCGGCGAGGGGATGATCGGAGTCGAGGCCGATCTGCGTGGGCAGGTCGAATGCTACAGAAAGTCCGGTCGTGCCGTTGGCCAGCAGATATTTGTAGCGCTTGTTCGATTCCTCGGCGTCGCCCATGCCGGCATACTGGCGCATGGTCCAAAGGCGGCCGCGATACATGGTCGCTTGCACGCCGCGGGTGAAGGGGTATTCGCCGGGATAGCCGACTTCGCTTTCGTAGTCAAAGCCTTTGAGGTCGGCCGGGGTGTAGAGGGGATTTACGGGAATGTGGGAGGAGGTTTCAAGTTCTGTGGAAGTATCGGCGCGAGTCTTAAGCTTTTCCGTCATGAATTCCCTCTGGGGTACAGAACCTACCGATCCATTCTCGCGAACGGCAAGTTCATCCGTGCATTAATCGCGCCTCAACGCTACTAACGAATGCGGAATCGGAGGCATTGCCATACTCAGCCTTCAGCGACTTACGCGTGGCCGACGGATCTTTATTCAGCAGGCCCACGTAGTCGTCTTCAGTCTGGCTGCGCAACTTCGCCAGTAGAGGATCCATCTGATCTGCGCCAGGGAGTTCAGCCACGAATCGCATTTCCGCCGTATTTTTCCCGTCCCATATGCCATGCATCGCGTAGAGAGTAGCTGACAAACAGAAGTTGTCGCAGCCTTTCTGCTGGAACACTTCCGCTGTTGCGTGGCGAACGACAAACGGCTGGTCGATCCAAAGAAGCTGAGCCAGTAGCTCGGTGTTAAGGAATCGATGTTGCCCCAATTCGGCTATTGCCTGACTCCGTGAATCGGCAGCGGCGCTGCGATCCTGAGCCAGCTTTTCGAGCCAAGATGTCCCTTCAGCGGAATGATGAGAGGCCATGCGCTTAACGCTGTCCAAGTCGCCTACCGAAGAAGAGAGATACAGCGCTTGCAGTTCGTTTCGTTCAGAAATCTGCGCCGCCCGCCAGAGGGGCGCGGCTAGGGAAACGACAACGAAGACAACGAGGACCACCAGTCGGTAGCCCTTTAACGTTTTGTCATTCCAAGCCATTCGACTAACGTACGCAGCGTAACACTAATCATCAGCGCTGGCCCCTCCTGCGCGCACGCCAGAATGAACTCAGGCCGAACCAGGCGAAGGTCAGCGCGCAGCAAAATGTGATCGCCACGCGGCCGGCGCCTGTTCCACCGGCATGATACTTGCCGTACTCTCTCACGGTGCCAATGGCAAAGCTGAGGGCCATGATGAGAAAGAGAAGTCCCATGACCTCGAGCCACAACTGGTGGGCGGCGCGACTGAATGAGCGGGCCGTGGTGAGGGCTGCGCTCTTTAGCGCGTTGTAGGTGCGGCTGCGGCCGATTTGCTGGCCGGCAACTCGCGCCACCACCCCCAACTTTTGTAAGGTGGGAACTTTGCTCACGGCCTCGATTTTAACAGCCTGCGGCGCTACAATGACGCAACGCCGGAAGGTTCGGCAACGGTGGCGAACCGGAGCGACGTTTACTCGATGGATGGCATCTAAGTGAGGAAGACTCGGGATTTTGTCCAGGGGGAGTCATTCCAGGGGGGCTCAGTGGATCAACAGCTCAAGCAACTCATGAAAGAACTGGGTGAGGCGATCAACGAATCTCTTTCCGACTCCGAGCAGATTTCTGAAGTTGTGTCGCGCATCAAGGAAGGTGGATACGACATTTTCCTCGTGCTCGAAGCCACGATTGGCGTGAGCAAGCAGGGGGAGAAGTCTGCGGACAAGACTTCGCTGGTCACGACCTTGTCGACGAATCCTGAATTCAAAGTCAACGATTCGGACCTGAAATTCCTGAAGTCGTTGCGCATCAAGATTGAGGAAGACAAACACGACAAAGAGCACGACAAGGACAAGTGAGCCGGGCGGGAGTTTGTCTTCAGGTGTTCGTGGAATACTCGATCAAGTCCCTCGGAGGCTGAAGCCTTCGAGAACAAAGGGCGGGCCTTATCGCAGCGCTAGAAGCGCTATGCCATCCAAAGGCAAGTTCTCCAGCAAGATTCTCTGAGCGCGATTCACTCCGCCAAGACCCGATCGGGCAATCGTCCGAGTTCGCGCTGCTCGTCGACAATGTGACGATCCAAAAACGGCAACTCCTGGCGAATGGCGGTAGCGGCGCTCCGCGCGAGATCCCTCGCTTCTCCTGAATAACGGCGCCGCTCGGGATGCGCCAACGGCGATTTTGCTCGACACTGTCCAAACTGTTCCCAATCACCGGTTGATCGGGAGAAAGCGACGGCAACCGTGGCTGTGCTACCATCTACTGTTTTCTTTTGGGTTTGCCGCGCCGAAATCGGGTTGGGCTGGGGTGCGCGGCGCAGCAGCAGAATCTGAGGGGCTGTAATGGCTGTAATGAAAGATACTCTCGGGGTTCTTTTGGCGGGTGGGGCCGGTGAGCGACTGTATCCTCTCACTCGCGACCGGGCCAAGCCGGCGGTCACCTTCGGCGGCATCTACCGCATCATCGACATCACGCTCTCGAATTGTCTGAACTCCGATCTGCGTCGCGTGTACATCCTTACTATGTACAAGGCGCTCTCGCTCAACCGGCACGTTCGCGAAGGCTGGAATATTCTGGGCCGCGAAGTGGGGGAATTCATTGAAGTGCTGCCGCCCATGAAACGGGTGAGCGACCAGTGGTATCAGGGGACTGCGGATGCGGTTTACCAGAATATCTATTCGATTGGTTCCGAGCAGCCCAAGCACGTGCTGATTCTTGCCGGCGACCACATCTACAAGATGGATTACGGCAAGATGATGAAGCAGCACCAGGACTCGGCCGCCGACATCACTGTGGCCACGATTCAGAGTGATCCCTCAGAGGCGTACCGGCTGGGCGTGGTTGATGTGGACAAGGACGGGCGCATCAACGGGTTCCAGGAAAAACCCAAGACCACCACGCTGCGCTCTCCGCTGAATCCGGAGAAGATCGCGGCATCGATGGGCATTTATCTTTTCAATGCCGATGTGCTGATTCCGGTGCTGCTGAAGGATGCGGAGAATCCGCAGTCGAGCCACGATTTCGGTAAAGACATTCTGCCGAAAATGATTGACGATTACCGCGTCTATGCCTACGAGTTCGTCGACGAGAACAAAAAAGAGGCTCTTTACTGGCGCGATGTGGGCACGCTCGAAGCGTATTACGAAGCGAACATGGATATTGTTTCGGTGTCGCCGATCTTCAACTTGTACGACGAAGAATGGCCGATCCGGACCCACCAGCGGCAATATCCACCGGCGAAATTTGTTTTTGCCGAGACCGGACGCACGGGCATGGCGCTCGATTCCATTGTGTCGAACGGTTGCATCGTTTCCGGCGGCACGGTGCAGAACTCGGTACTGTCGCCCGATGTCCGAATCAACTCGTATTCCGAAGTGGACGCCTGCGTCTTGTTCTCGCACGTCAGCGTGGGCCGCCATTGCCGTATCCGCAGGGCCATCCTTGACCGCGACGTGCATATTCCTGAAGGCACGACGATTGGCTATGACGCCGAAGCCGACCGGCAGCGCTATTTTGTGACCGAAAGCGGTATCACCGTGGTGACGCGCGACTACTCTCTGTTTGAGAATCCGGTGACGGTGGATTACTTCACCAGCGAGTGAGAATCAGTGGCGCATGAAGCGCAGGCGTTCCTATCACCGGCATCAACTGCTCCGGATTTCGTGAGGTTCCTCGCCCGGCTAGCGCCGCGCTCAGGATGACGTCACGGTTCCATAAGCTCTAACCGCTGCGGATTGATCTGTTAAGCTTTACGGGTTTATCCGCACTGCAGGGAGAGACTCCGCTTCCTCATGAAGAATCGAACTGGTTTCATGTACCGCACTTTCATGTGTCGTACTCTGGGACATCGCATTCTGGGATGCATCCTGGTTATTGCCCTGGCCGCTGGGGTGCAATCGCGGGCCGCTTCTGGTGCCGCCGACGCCGACAAAAACAAGACTGATGTGCTGCTTGCGACCATGCAGGCGGAGTTGCAACGCGCGCAAACCAGCCTCAGCAAGCTGGATCCTGCGCCTTACTTTCTTAGCTACTCGGTTTATGACGAGACCATAGTGATGGCTGCGGCCAGCGAAGGCAGCCTGATGAGTTCCATCCATGCGCGCCGGCGGGCGGCGGATGTTTCGATGCGGATTGGCGCGCCCGCTCTGGATAACGCGCACGCGCAGAACCGGGCCTCGGCCCTGACCAGTGGATCGCTTCCGCTGGAAGACGAACGGAATGCGATTGCGCACGAACTCTGGCGGTTGACGTACGAGGAATATCGCAAGGCATCGAAGGCTTACCTGAACGTGAAGACCGACACCAAAGTGCACGCACAGGAAGAGGATACGTCTCCAGATTTTTCGGAGGAGAAGCCGCTGACGCACGTCGACTACAAAGAGGTCGCTCCTACTCCTGAGCAGCGCGCGATGGAAAAACTGGTGCGGGAATACTCGGCGCACTTTCGCAAGTATCCCTACATTTATTCCTCGACTGCGGTGATTACGGCGCAGAAGACGCGCTTTCACTTCCTGTCGAGCGAAGGCAATCACGTGGTCGCGCCCAGCGGGTACGTTCGGGTTGCGATCGAGGCCGAAACCCGCGCCGATGACGGCATGGAGCTAATGCGGGTCGAGACTTTTCAGGCAGAGAGCCTTGAGCACCTGCCGGGGGAAGCGGAAATCGCAGCCAAAGTGGAGAAGATGGCTACTGACCTGAAAGCGCTGCGGGAAGCTCCGCTGGCTGAGCCCTACGACGGCCCGGCGCTGCTTTCCGGCCGCGCGGCTGGAGTCTTTTTCCATGAGGTGCTGGGGCATCGCCTGGAAGGTCATCGGCAGCGGGGCGAACAGGAAGGACAGACTTTTACTAAGAAGGTGGGCCAGTCCGTGCTGCCGGCATTTCTGAGTGTGGTGGACGATCCCACGCTGCGCAAGTTGAACGGGATGGATCTGGGCGGCTGGTATGAATTTGACGATGAGGGCATGCCGGCAACTCGCGTTGAAGTGATCAAAGACGGCATCCTGAAAAATTTTCTGATGTCGCGCATGCCGATCAAGAATTTTGCCAACTCGAATGGGCACGGGCGCTCGCAGCCCGGGCTGATGGCCACGGGGCGGCAGGGCAATCTGATTGTGTCGTCGACGAACACGGTGAAGGACACCGAGTTGCGGCAGAAGCTGATCGAGGAAGTGAAGAAGGCGGGCAAACCCTACGGGTTGTACTTTGAAGATATTCAGGGAGGATTCACGCTGACGCAGCGCTCCATGCCGCAGGCGTTTCAGGTGCTGCCGGTGCTGGTGTGGCGCGTCTACGCCGACGGTAAGCCGGACGAACTGGTGCGCGGGATCGATATCGTGGGCACTCCGCTGGCGGCGCTGAACCGGATCGTACTGACGGGCGAGAAGACGGAAATCTTTAACGGGATCTGCGGGGCTGAATCCGGGCAGGTTCCGGTCGCGGCCGCGGCGCCTGCCATGTTGTTCTCGGAGATTGAAGTGCAAAAGCGAGCTCACTCGCTAAACCGTCCTCCTATCTTGCCGTCTCCGTTAGCGGATAGCGGCGGGAGCGATGCGGGAACCAAGGCAGCGGCGAAAGCGGCCGACAAAGCGGGAGACAAACAATGAAAACGACAGCCATGATCCCGCTCAGGACTCTTCGGGTTTTCTGTTTCCTTGTGCTGCTGGTGCTGGCGGGCGGCGCGCTGATTCCTTGGGCGTTCGCCCAGCAGAAAAATGAGCAGGCCAGTGACGACGTCGTGCTCTCGGCCATGCGCGCCGAACTGGAACGGTCCAAAGCGCAACTGAAAATGGATCAGGTCGCGCCGCCGTATTACATCGAATACCGGATCTTCGATATGGACCAGTATTCCGCGGAGGCGGCGTTCGGTGCTCTACGTGGGGACGTGCGAGTACGTATGCGTTTCGTGCGCGTGGTGGTGCGCATCGGCGACTACAAGCAGGACAGCTACTTTGGCCAGGGCCAGGGGACGCTGGATTATGTGCCGCTCGACAATGACCTGCTGGCGTTGCGGCAGCAGCTGTGGGAGGCGACGGACCGTGCCTACAAGGCGGCGGCCGAGTCGCTGACCGCGAAGCAAGCGCAGTTGAAGCAGCTCACCGTGGACCAGCCGGTGGACGATTTTGCGCATGCCGATCCGGTGCAGTCGATCGGGCCGCTGGCCAAGCTCGAGTTCGATCCTGAGCCCTGGAAGCGCATGCTGCAGGATGCTTCGGCGATCTACAAAGACGATCCTGCAATCGAGTCGTCCGAATCACGGCTTAGTTTCCAGGTGGTGAACCGGTACTTTGTGAATTCCGAAGGCACGGTGGTGCGCAGCGGCCAGAACCTCTACGAGATGAGTATTGGTATGAGCACGCAGGCTGCGGATGGCATGAGCCTGGCGCGCGACAACGCATTCAGCGGAAACAGCATGAAAGATCTTCCATCCGCCGCGGATTTCGTCGCGCGGGCGGCGAAGCTGGCGAGTAGTTTGAAGGAATTGCGCGATGCGCCCGTGGCCGAAGAGGAATACCGCGGTCCGGTGCTTTTCTCGGCGGACGCTGGAGCCTCAGTGTTTGCTGATTTGGTGGGCGAGAATATTCTTGGCCACAAGCCGGAACTGGGGAAGAACTCGCGTACCACCGGGGCTTTCGTTTCAAGCTACAAATCCCGCGTCCTGCCTGATTTTCTATCGGTGGTTGACGACCCCACGATTGCTACGTACGGCGGGCACGCACTTCTCGGCAATTACGCGATTGACGATGAAGGCGTTCCGGCGCAAAAGGTTTCCGTGATCGAAAAAGGTACGCTGGTGAATTACGTCCTCGGGCGTGAGCCGATTCGCGATTTTCCTACGTCCAACGGCCACGGGCGCGCGCGGGTTCCGACCAATCCTGCGGGTCCGAGTCTGGGCAACTTGTTTGTGACTTCCGCGCAACCTGTTTCGCAGGCGGACATGAAGAAGAAGTTGATCGAGCTGTGCCAGCAGCGCGACCTGCCCTATTGCTACTACGTCGAGACGTTTGGCGCGAAGCTGACGCCTCGCTTGCTGTATAAAGTCTGGACCAAGGATGGGCACGAAGAACTGGTGCGCGGCGCGACGTTTGGCGACCTCGACATCCGCGCCCTGCGCAGCAACCTGATTGCCGCTGGAGATGAGCCTTACGTGGAGAACCGGCTGCTCAACATTCCGCACAGCATCGTGGCGCCTTCCATCCTGTTTGACGAACTGGAAGTGAAGCGCGCGAATCAGAATAAAGAGAAACTGCCCGAATATCCGGCGCCGGAAGTGAGCAAGTAGAGATTCAGGCATCCCTACAGGAAGCGGCGCGATGAAGATCGATCGAGCTCGGCGTTTGAAACGCCGGGCTACTCCCAGACGTCCCTACGGGACGATCACCTCATGCTACGGTGTCGATTCGGGAAGAAACTGCGGTTGTGCGGCAGGGAAGGTTAGCCGCAGATTCCGGCGTTAAGCCCTTCGTTTTAGCGGTTATTGCCGCTTCGGCTCGACCCCTCCCAGCGGCTTATTGTCAGTTACTTCCGTAGTTACCTATGCACCAAAATTGATGCACATTTAATCACCCCGTAACATTCCACTGCTAGAACTAGAAACAATATGGATCTGCCCGTGTACAACACGCTGATCCTGTCGGACCTGCACCTGGGTGCAGATACGAGTCATGCGCGCGAAGCCACGCGGGTGTTGAAAGAGACGCGCTTTGAGCGCTTGATTCTGTTGGGCGACATTTTCGCCGATCTGAATTTTGCCCGTCTTACCAAAGAACACTGGAAGTTTCTGGGCCTGATCCGGAAGCTCTCGAATCCCAAACGCAAGATTGAGGTGGTATGGGTGGAGGGCAATCACGATCATGGGCTGACCGACATCATGTCGCACTTGGTGGGGATTCGGGTGTACCAGAATTACAGCTGGGACTATCGCGGGCTGCGGCATGTGGCGATTCACGGTCACCAGTTCGATGGATTTCAGGTGGATCGGATCCGGCTAAGCCAGTGGGGTACATCGCTGTATCTGCTGCTGCAGAAGCTGGATTTTAAGAGCAAGCCGATTGCGCGGCTGATCGACCGGCTGAATACGCGCTGGCTGCGCATGTCGCCGAAAGTGGCCTCTGGGGCGCTGAACTACGCCCGGCATCAGGGCGCAGACCGCGTGTTCTGCGGGCATACGCACGAAGCGTTGCACGTGGAACAGAACGGGATTCATTACTACAACGCGGGCGGGTGGGTGGATTCGCGGCTGACCTATCTGACGATTGATGAACAGGGGGTAGAAATTCATGACTACCACGAGCATGACCACGAACGAGCTGACGATCGTGATTCCAGCGAAGAACGAGGCGAAACTGATTCCGCGCTTGTTGACCTCGCTGACGAATCAGGATTACTCGAAAATGTCGAGTACGAGAGTGTTGGTCGCTGACGCGAACTCCACCGACGGAACGCCCGAGGTGGTGATGAGCTTTCGCGATCGCCTGAATGTGAGTGTGATTCGCGGCGGCATGCCCTCGGTGGGACGCAACCAGGGCGCGGCGCAGGCGGATACTCCATACGTGCTATTTCTGGATGCGGATATTGAACTGGCGGACCGGACGCTGGTCCGGCGCTGCGTGGAGAAGGCGCAGGCGAAGCAACTGCACTGCGTGACTACGAACATTTTGTGCAATGAGGGCAGCTGGATCGACAAACTGTTTTATGCGGGCAACGATTTCTTCCAGTACCTGTCGTACCTGCACCGTCCGTTTGCTACGGGCATGTTCATGTTCTTTGACCGGAAGAAATTCTGGGAGCTGGGCGGATTTCACGAGCAGATTCTGTTCGCCGAAGACTACTGCCTGAGCAATCAGGTCGAGCGCAAGCGCTTCGCCGTCGTGCGCGGCGGAGTCTATACGACCAACCGGCGCTTCCAGAAGATGGGACATCTGCGGGTAGGTTGGCTATTCCTGTGGACTGCGATGAATTTTTGGAATGAGAAATACTTCCTGCGCGATCACAAGTACTGGGCGCACGAAGCGGATAGCGTGCCGCACGCCTAGCTTAATCGCACTCTAACGGCGCAAGGGGCGCGCCGTTAGAATGGGCCACCCTCGGACGCTGTGGGACGCGATGTGAACAGCAGGTCCCTCCACTACGCCGTCGCTCAGGCTCCGGTCGGGATGACAGATTGTGGGAGATGGCTCCCAGCTTAAACGAGTTTTGCCGGCTACACAGAATAGGATTCAGCCAACCAGCTGAATCCTTTTTTGCGCTTCAGGGTTTCAGAAGTGAACCGCGATGCCGGTCGAGAAACGATAGTTATTCTGCCCGGTTCCGAAGAAGTGGGTGCGCACGTAATCGCCTTCGAAGCGCCACGCCACCATCTTGAAGACCTTGTAGTCCAAGCCTCCGCCAACAGCGGTGGCGTAGGAAGTGTCGGAACCGAAACCGAGAATCAAATTATTGTCTATCGCGATGCCGTTGGTGGTGACGTGTCCGATACCAGCCTCAGCTTCCGCGAACGGACGGAACTTGCCAGCAGAAAACGAGACGCGTGGTCCAAACATCGCTTCATATTGGTGAGCGTTTGCGCTGGTAGTCGTAGGGCCGACGCAAAGCGAGCAGATCACTGGGAAGTCCAGCGAACCATAGTGCCCGGTAAAGTCGGCTACGAATCCCAGGTGAGGCACCAGTTTGCCTTCGAGCGTGGCCTGGAATCCGTTGAGGTCGCCGCGCTTCAGGGAAAGATCGGTGTTGTAGTAGGTGTAACCGAAGTAGATGTTGCCGTTGGGCACTTGAGCCGCCGCCGCTCCCGCAAACAGCACAAGCGTCAAGGCGACGAAAATTGATCTACGCATGATTTCCCTCCCGATATGTAGTTAGAAAAACAACGCACAAACTCCGTTTAGAAGCGAAGAACGATGCCAGTCGATAGGCGAACATTGGTCTGGTAGGTGGAGAAGAAGTGAGTCGAGACGTAATCGCCCTGGAAACGCCAGGCGATGGGGCGGATGATGCGGTAGTCGAGGCCTCCACCGACGGCGTTGGCGAAGCAGGTCTGCGAACCCAGACTGTTGGTTCCGAGATGCGCCACTCCGAATTCAAATTCGACGAAGGGACGAAACTTTCCCACTGAAGCTGAGAAACGAGGTCCAAAGAGGACGTTGTGCACGGCTACGTTCTCATTGGCGGTTGTGGGGTAGCAAACGAGGCCGCAAACTCCGCCTACGACAAAGTTCTGTGAGCCGTAGTGGCCGCTGAAATCGGCGACGATGCCGAGGTGGGGAAGTGCCTTGCCTTCCAGCGTACCTTCCCAACCGTTGGTGTTGGTGCGACCGATGGAAGACAGATCGGTGTTGTAGTAGGAGTATCCGAAGAATACGTTGCCCGAAGTCGGAGCCTGGGCGCTGGCGATAGTCCCGAGAACGAGCAGAGTGAACGCGACAGCTGCAAAGTTCCTCATGATTGTCTACTCCTTGATGCTTGCCACCTCACAGACCAACGGACTTGTCGAGCCGCTTAGAAGCGGAGAACGATGCCGGTCGAAATTCGGATATCGTTCTGGGTAGTGCTGAAAAACTCGGTATGCACGTAGTCGCCTTCGACGCGCCAGGCGATGGGACGAAACAGGCGATAGTCGATGCCGCCGCCCAGTGCGGTCGCGAACGAAGTGTTGGTGGCGAAGGAACCGCCGGAGCCGACATGGGCAAGGCCGACCATGAACTCGCCAAAGGGTGTGAACTTGCCCACCGGGACGCTGATGCGGGGCCCAAACAGCACGGTGTATTCGTGGCCGGTCACGTTTACGTTGAGCGGACCATTCGGCGTGAGTTCGGTGAAGGTCTGGGTTCCGTAGTGGCCGCTGAAGTCGGTGACCAGCCCAAACCAGGGCGCGACTTTGCCTTCGAGGGAGCCTTCCCAGCCCTGCAGGTTGGGCCGGGTGATGTTGTCGAGCGCCGAGGCGCTGGCATTCTCATAGGAATACCCGAAGAATACGTTTCCGGATGCAGGAATCTGGGCGCTCGCCATTCCAGCGAAAAGAAACAGCACGACTGCGATGCACGCGGCTTTCATCATGAGACAGTTCTCCTCCCGATATTTTTGCTAACCCAGCGGAAAGGGCAAAGTTGTCCTATGGACGAATTCGGGGGCCAAATGGTTGCGGAAAAAATCAGTGCTGAAAGAGGTTCAGAAGCGCCAGACAATTCCGGTGGAGGCGCGGTAATCGTTTTGGGTGGCACTGACGAAGTGCGAGTGCCGGTAGTCACCCTGCAGTCGCCAGGAGAAGTTCTTGAAGGGAAGCTTGTAGTCGACGCCGCCGCCGATATCGATGAGCAGCGGGTTGTAGACGAAGCCGCTCGAACTCAGGTGCCGGATGCCGGCCATGGCGTGGACAAAGGGACGCCATTTCCCGTAATTGTCCGACAGGCGGAGGCCGCCCACGAAGTCATATTCTTTGGCGCCGCTGCGAAAGTAGCCGCTGGCATCGGCGACGACGCCGAGGTGGGTGAAACGGGTAAACAGCAGATCCTCGCCGGAAGCCTCAAAGCCGCGATAGCTCTGCTGGTTGGTGACGTTGGTGAGCTGGCCGTAGGAGACTCCGCCAAAGACGTTGCCATTGGGCAGAAGTCCGCCCAATTGTGCCGACATCGGGATCGAGAACAGGATGAAACCAGCAAACGCCAGCACCGCGGCAGCAGACTTTGACACGAATTATTCCTCCCCGGCGTTTGGGCCGGCAAAAAGTGCGTTTGAATCAGCGAAATCTGTTAGATGCAGTGTACTGGATGCCCAAGATGTCTCGGTTTACAAAATTTGTCCCGGCCGCAACCGGCCTTCTTTTTCTTCTCTTGGGTCCGCAGGTGCATGAAAATTTAACGGAAATTCATGGAGCCAAAACCAAGGCACCTGCGTCTATCTACTAGGATGCAACCAATGGGGACAAATTGGCAAATGGGCGGCAGGCCGGAAATGGCGGTTTCGCCGGAATCCCGCAAGGAGTTGAAGTTGAAACTGAGTCTGGAAATGCGCAATCACGGGGACGTTATCATCGTTCACTGCCAGGGCCGGATCGTGTATCGCGATGAAGCGGCGGTATTGGCGCGGGTGGTCGGCGAAGTGCTGCAGCAGGCGAAACATCTGGTGCTCGACCTGAGCGGCGTGAGTTCGATCGACAGTGCGGGCATGGGAGAACTGGCCCTGTTGCAGACCCTGGCGCAGGGAAAGAATGTGACCTTGAAGTGTGCGGGGCCGAATGCGCTGCTCCGGACGCTGCTGGACCTGACGAATCTGGACACGGTGCTGGAAGTGCATCCCTCGGTGGAGGCGGCGCTGGCGTCGTTTCACGAGGAGCAGATGGACCGCGAGCAGGTTTGCGCCGACTGCTGAGGCTGATTCTCTTAAGTGTGGGGGCAGAGTTCGCTCTGCCCCTTTTCTTTTGCGGCATTAGTTCTCGCGCTGGAAGCGGTAGCGCCCTTTGCGGTCGAGCGCGACGGCCTCGGCGACCTTCAGAAATGCGCGGGCCGCGTGTGACAGGTTGGCGTCTCTGCGGTAGATGAGGCGCAGCTTGCGTTTGATTTGCAATTCACGCACCGGGATGGCCACCAGTTCTCCGCGCCCTAACTCGTTCTCGACGCTGATTTCGGGGACCAGCGCCACTCCGTGTCCCATGGCGACGAATTGCTTGATGGCCTGCAGCGTGGGCAGTTCGAGGTCCATGTGCAGCGGTGTTTTGTGGGTCTTGAACAGTTGAATGACTTTCTCGCGGTAGGGCGATGAGACGATGTGGGCGACGAAGGATTCCGCGCCTAGCTGCCGGATGCTCACCTGCCGTGCCGACGCCAGAGGATGTTTCGGCGGAACGACGAAGACGAGGCCGTCGAGGTATACGACCACCGAATGTAGGCTGGCTTCCTGCGGCTCATACGACAACACGCCGAACTCCGCGCTGTAGCGGAGAACGTCGTCGGGAATGTGACTGCCGAGGGCGCGTTCGACCGTGATCTTGATCATGGGATGCAAGCGGCGGAACTCGGCCAGGATGGGCAGCAGGTAGAGCACGGTAAATTCGTTGGCCGCGATGACGAGTTTGCCTTTTTGCAGCTCGCGCAGTTCGGTCAGGGATTCGGCGGCCTCGCTGCGCAGGTTGATCAGTTTTTCGGCGTATTCGAGGAGAACCTTGCCGGCGTCGGTGAGCACGCCCTCGCGCGAGGAGCGGTCGAACAGGGCTTCGCCGAGTTCGTCCTCGAGCTTGCGGATGGTCTGGCTGACCGCCGACTGGGTGCGGTAAAGTTTCTCGGCAGCACGCGAGAAACGGTGCTCGCGGGCCACCGCCAGAAAGACTTCGAGTTGCGAGAGTTCCATGGGTGCAGTCTCCTGGTTCCCAAACCCCACTGCCACAGCTGCTTAATCAATCGCGTATAAACTATTAGTAATGCTTATTATACAAGTTTAGCTAATGATTGCTGAAGAATTATAAGTTTTCCTTCTAAGGTGGTGGCACTTACCATGGAAGGTCAGCTTGGGTTGAGCGACATCTGTTTCCTGAGGAGATCATGAGCGTAGAGCGAGCCCGCATCACGATTTTTGACACCACTCTTCGCGACGGAGAGCAGTCGCCCGGTTGCAGCATGAACCGGCCAGAGAAGCTGCGTCTGGCTCACCAGCTCGACTTGCTGGGTGTGGATGTAATCGAGGCCGGATTCCCCATTGCCTCGGATGGCGACTTCGAATCGGTGAAGGCGATTGCCGCGGAAGTGCGGCGGCCGATCATCGCGGGACTGGCTCGCGCCTGCCGGCCCGACATTGAGCGCGCGTGGGAAGCCTTGAAGCATGCGGCGCGGCCGCGCATTCATGTGTTCCTGGCGACCTCCGACATTCATTTGCAGTACAAGCTCCGCATTACGCGCGATAAGTGCGTGGAGCAGGCGCGGGAAGCGATCTGCTTCGCCAAATCCTTGTGTGATGACGTTGAGTTCTCGCCCGAAGACGCGACGCGCACCGATCCTGATTTTTTGTGCCGGGTGCTGGAAGCGGTCGTCGAGGCTGGGGCGACGACACTGAATATTCCTGACACCGTCGGCTACACCGTGCCGGCCGAGTTCGGAGATTTGATCACGGCCATCCGGCAGCGGGTGAAGGGCATTGAAAACGTGGTGATTTCGGCGCACTGCCACAACGATCTGGGCATGGCCGTGGCCAACGCGCTGGCCGCAGTCGCCGCCGGAGCGCGGCAGGTCGAGTGCACGATCAACGGCATTGGCGAGCGGGCGGGAAATGCGTCGCTGGAAGAAATCGTAATGGCGATGCGGGTTCGGCCCGACCGGTTCGCCTACGAAACCGGAGTGGTTGGCGACCAGATTTTTGCTTCCAGCCAACTCCTGAGCGAAATCACGGGCGTGCCGGTGCAGCCCAACAAAGCGATCACGGGCCGCAACGCGTTTGCGCACGAGGCAGGCATACACCAGGACGGTGTGCTGAAAAATCCACTGACCTACGAAATTATGACGCCGCAGTCGGTGGGTGTGCCCGATTCGAAGCTGGTGCTGGGCAAGCACTCCGGCCGTCACGCGCTCAGCATGCGTTGCGAACAGCTGGGTTATCAGTTCGACCGCCGCGCGCTGGATGACATCTATCGCCGGTTCGTGCGGTTGGCCGACAAGATCAAGCATGTGGAAGATCATCACCTGCTCGAACTGATTCGCGACACGCACAAGCCCTCGGGTTCGGCGACGCCGCTCATCGAGCCGATTGTTCCCGGACAGGCGGCCGTGGTGAACGCACCGCCAACTTCTCCCGAGGCTGAACCTGTGCCCGAGACGGCTAAGCCGTTCCCGGTCGGCCCGCAGACTAATGCGTTCGGAGTGCCCTTGCCCGCTCACAGCGATTCGCACCACGAACAGACCCAGCAGGAAGACTATCTGTGGGGAGTTTAGGGAATTGAGTCATTGAATCATCAGCGATTGAGTCATTGGAACGGCGCGAACGTCACTCAGCAGCCTTCCCGCTCACGAGATAGAATCACAAGGTTTTCAATTACCCGATTACCAAGTAACACAATTACTCAATTCTCCCCATGCTTCTAAAACTTACTATTCTTCCTGGCGACGGCATTGGTCCGGAAGTTACTGAACAGGCCGTTCTCGTGTTGCAGGCGGTGGCCGAGGGCTTTGGCCATCAACTTCAACTGCAGCACAAACCGATTGGCGGAGCCGCGCTCACGGCGGTGAACGATCCGCTGCCCGCGGATACGTTGCAGGCTTGCCTGGCTTCGTCGGCCGTGTTGCTGGGTGCGGTGGGCAGTACGGCGTTCGATCATAATCCGGGACATCTTCGTCCTGAGGCGGGACTGCTGCGCATACGGCGCGAGTTGGGCGCGTATGCCAATCTGAGGCCGGCTGTGTTCTTTCCGGCGCTGGAGGATTGCTCTCCCTTGCGGCCGGAGATTGTGCGCGGGACCGACATCATGATCGTGCGCGAACTGCTGGGCGGAGCTTACTTTGGGCAGCCAAGGTCGATCGAAGGTGAGCCAGGATCGCGAGTGGCGATCAACACCATGAAGTATGGGGAAGCTGAGATTGAGCGCATCGCGCGCGTCGCGTTCGAGTTGGCGATGAAGCGGCGGCGGAAAGTTCTCTCGGTGGACAAAGCGAACGTGCTGGAATGCTCGCGGTTGTGGCGCGAAGTGGTGACGCGGGTGGGGAAAGATTATCCGGAGGTGAAGCTGGCGCACCAGTATGTGGATTCGGCGGCCATGCTGCTGGTGCAGCGGCCTACGGATTTCGACGTGCTGCTCACCGAAAACATGTTTGGCGACATTCTTTCCGATCAGGCGGGAGGCGTGGTGGGATCGCTGGGACTGCTGGCTTCGGCGAGTGTGGGCGGGCCGGTGGGATTGTATGAGCCGGTGCATGGGTCGGCTCCGGATATTGCGGGGAAGGGGATTGCGAATCCGCTGGGCGCGATTTTGTCGGTGGCCATGCTGCTGCGGCATTCGTTTCAGCTGGAGAAAGAAGCGGCCTCCGTGGAGAAGGCGGTATCGGCGGTGCTGGCGCAGGGGGCGCGCACGGCTGATCTGGCGGGGAAGACGCACGCGGCGATTTCTACGACCGAGATGGGAAAGAGAGCGGTGGAAGCGGTGAAGGGCGCGACGCGGACGTGAGTTTGGGGCGTTAACCCTGTTGTGCAGCGTCCGTGGTTTCCACTTCTCGCAAAGAACGCGAGAAATGGGGCACCCCACTGTGTTGGATGAATCAATCCTATCGTTCAGGCATTTGTGATTCCCACCCTAGCCGCAACGAACGCGGCTAGGATGGGGCACCCTCCGCGTTGCAGGTATCTGGGAAATCAAGAACCTAACCACTCGCCACAATTCCGAAGCCACTCGTGACTAGCGCTGCGGCCCGCCGGGGAGCGTTTTCGCGGGCTGGGCGGCAGGTGCAGCTTCAGCGTTGTATTTTCCGGTCAGGTTGTTCCAGCGGATGTGGAGCATTTCCAGGACCATGCGGGAGCCGTCGACCAGCGGGTTGATGCTGGTGCCTTCGCGGTGGGCCCAGGCGACGGGGACTTCCTGCACCTTGAATTTGAATTTACGCGCGAGGAAGAGAATTTCGGGATCGAAGCCCCAGCGTTCGATTTTTTGCAGCGGGAAGATTGCCTGAACCGCCGGCTGCTTGAAGGCTTTGAAGCCGCACTGTGTGTCGGCGAACTTGAGGCCGAGGGTGAGCCGCAGGGCCAGGTTGAAGATGCGGCCGAAGAGTTGGCGGTGCAGGGGCTGGCGTTGGGTCTGGGTTTCGGCGCGCAGCCAGCGTGAGCCGATGGCGATATCGGCGCCCTGCTCGAGCGCTGCAAAAAGTTTGGGGGCTTCTTCGATGGGCGAAGACAAGTCGGCGTCGCTGAACAGGACGACGCGGCCGTGAGCGTGGAGCATGCCGTTGCGCACGCTATAACCTTTGCCGCGATTGCCGGGATTCTCGACCAGGCGCAGCGCGGGATCTTTTTGCGCGAATGACTTAGCAATGTCCGCCGTATTGTCGCGCGATCCGTCGTTGACGACGATGACCTCCGCGCTCCATTGCTGGGAGTGAATGTAGGACAGCACCTTCTTCGAGCGTGGCGCCGAGGCGCGCACTCTCGTTATAGGCGGGAATGACGATACTGTAAGTGGGTTCCAAAAAACAGTTCTCAGTTCTCGCTACTCAGTTCTCAGTCGCAGGGACTGAGTGCTGATCGCCGATCCGCCGGGAAGACATTGTCATTGTACGTTGCGGTTTTAGGATTTCGGAAATCGACCTTCGCGGACCGTGGCGCTCGCAAGGCCGACACAGGGGCTAAAGCCCGAGTTGATTCCCCTGTTCTTACGCGGCCCTGAAGGGCCGCTCTTCCACGGTCGTACGACGTCTAAGGTGGGACGACTGAGAACTGGAAACTGGAAACTGCTCTCACGCCACCTGGCGTTTCTGCTCGAGCATGGAAAAATATTCCGCGACCAGTTCTGCGTCCCAGAGGCCGCGGGCGGCTTCGGCGTGCATGGTTTGCGCGGTCTGTTCGTGGGTCAATGCCGGTTTGTAGGAACGGGCGGTGCGCAGCGCGTCGTAGACATCTACCACCTGCAGCACGCGGGGCAGGACTGGAATCTCCGGGCCGGTGAGGCCGTCGGGATAGCCCGAGCCGTCGGTGTGTTCGTGATGATGGCGGATGATGGGCAGCACCAGGCGCAGGGAGTGCAGCGGACGGCAGATGTTCTCGCCGGTGATGGGATGCATCTTCATGATCAGCCATTCGGCGGGCGTGAGGTCGCTGCCTTTTTTCAGGATTTCGTCGGGCACGGCAATCTTGCCGAGATCGTGGAGGTATCCACCGCGTTTGAGCGCGAGAATGGAATCTTCGTCCATGCCGAGGTGGCGTCCCAGTTCGGCGGCGCGGACAGAGAGGCGTTCGCAGTGGCCCTCGGTGTAGGGGTCGCGGCCCTCGACGATCAGGCCCAATGTGCAGAGAACGGAATCGGCGGTCTCCAGTTCGTCGGTGAACTCTTTCAGACGGAGCAGCGACTTGACGCGAGCGATGAGTTCTTCGGCGAGCACCGGTTTGTTCAGGAAGTCGTCGGCGCCGGCTTCAATGCCGCGGACTTTGTCAGTGCTGTCGCTGAGGCCGGTGATCAGGACGAAAGGAATCAAGCGCGTCGCGGGATTGTCTTTCAACCCACGGCAGAAATCGTAGCCGGATTTGCCCGGCATCATCACATCGGAGAGGATCAGGTCGGGCAACTGGCGGCGGACTTCGGCCTCGCCCTGCTCGGCGTTGCTCGCGGTGATCACCTCGTAGCCGCGCATGGTGAGCAACTGGCTCATCAGGCCGGCGATGCCGGGCTGGTCATCGACGACCAGGATTCGCGGCATGTGACGTCGTGGTAAAAGATCACCCATATTGTGATAAGAAGCGGTTTCGTCCCTTCGAAGTTGTCCGGTGGCCGGTCCCAGCTGGAGTACGAGAGCGAGGCAAAACACTCATCTCAAAAAAGTCAATTCTAGCTGTCTGATTCTACCCCATTTTCCAGCTTTTGCCCGGATCGAAGACGACTTTTGAAACTCTACCAGCGTTTGCGGAAGCCGGCTATTCCCACTTCGGTACATGCCGTGCGCGGATGTGAGTGAAATGCTTGCGCTGGCTTCTATCGCTGCCTACTCTTGCGACATGCAGCTGGTGCGAAATCCTGTGGCGCGAAAAACATTCGCGCGGAGCGTTTTCGTGGGGGGAATGTTCTGTTCTGTTTTTCTGGCGCGGGCTGCGGGCGCGCCGGCGAAAATTCATGTCGTTGCATTCGGCAAGTGGACAACCGCGCAGTGGTTTACGAGTTCAGCGCCGACTGAGCACAAGGTTGACAACAAGAACGATGACGGTAAGAACCTCAGTCCGCGGACGATTAATGCGTTGACGACTAATTCGCTGACCATCAGGATCCGCGCCCTGATCATTGATGGACGAGTCAGGGAGTACACACTGGGCGCGCCCCATGAAGTGACCGAACGTCTGTTTGTGGTGCGGCGAGTGTTCCGGGTGAATGACAGCCTTCCGGAAGAGTCCGCGCCGCGTTGGCAGTGGCAGCGCGGAGGCTGGCTTCTGGTCGATCGCATGACGGGCCGCATTTCTGCGATTAATCTGCCGGAGTTCGACGCGTATTACTCTTCCGCCAGCTGGTATCGCGACTACGTTGCGTATTGCGGCGTGGCCGACGATGGCAAGAAGACCTACGCCATGGTGACGCAGTTGAGCCGCCGCAAGCCGGTGCTGAAGAAAGAACTCTCCGGCACCGGTGTAGCTGAAGATGCTGCTCCCGATTCGGCCTGCCTGGAGCCGGCGTGGCAGCGGGGGCCGGTGCGGGTCAGCTTTGAAGCCGCGGGCGTGGTGCGGCAGACGTTTGCCATCCGCGGGCATGTGGTGGACGTGGTGAATGACGCGGAGGAGGAAGAAGAAGGCAGGTAACGACCTCGGACCTCAGACCTCGGACCTCGGACTTTGCCAATCGATGTCCCACGCCTGAGGTCGGCCCCGAAGTTCGAAGTCTGACGTCCAAGGTCCGACGTCTGAGGTCGAACGCTCAGTCTCCGGCCGCCTCCACCGCCGGCAGTTCCTCGGCCACCGTCTTTTCTTTCACCTTTGCGCTGGTGACGAGGATTACCGACAGCACGACGATAGCGCTGCCGGCCAGGATGAAGCGGTCGACGCGCTCGTGCAGAATCAGCCAGCCCAAGAACACGGCCACGACTGGATTCACGTACGCGTAGGTTGAAACCTTCGAGGTGGGAACGTGCTCCAGCAGCCAGATGTAGGCGGTATAGCCGATCCAGGAGCCGCAGACTACCAGGTAGAGAGTGGCACTGATGCCTCGGACGGTCCACACGACACGCGAGAGGTCGCCGGCGATCAGCGCGAAAGCAAGATTTCCCGCTCCGGCTGCAGTGACTTGCCAGCCGGTGGCGCTGAACACGTCCATGCCGGACTGCCAACGCTTGGACAGGACTGATCCCAAGGCCCATGAGAAGGAACCGGCGATCAGGCTGACCGAGGCCCAGAATTCTCGATGCCCCATACTGCCGGTTTGTAACTGCGGCCAGACGAGGACGAACAGTCCTACGATGCCGAGCGCGAGTCCGGCCTTGCCGCGCGCGGAAATGTGGTGGTCGCCGAGCAACAGGGAATCGAGCACCAGAAACCACAGCGGCGTGATGGCGATGATCAGAGCGGCCAAGCCTGACGATACGACGAGTTCAGCGTAAGACAGGGTGAGGTTGCCGCCCATCAGCAGCAGCAGGCCCACCGTCGAAGCCAGCGCGATCTGCTTAGGGGAATAAAAGATCCTGCGGCCGGTCGCGGCGCACACGGCCAGCATGACCACGCCGGCGATCGAGAAGCGCAGCGCGCACATGAGAGCCGGAGGAATGGTTTGCACCGCGATGTCGATGCCGAGATAGGTCGAGCCCCAGAACAGGTAGACGAGTCCGAAGGCAAGAATCACCATCCACCGGCTTGGGCGCTGAGCGGAATGCATGGGCGTGGGCAACAGGGGGAAGTTAAAAGATATCAGACGAGTGCCGCGGCGGGTTGGATTCTAAGGTTGTGGATGGCCTTCCAGTGGTTCTTTTCGACTGACGCATCAGGCTGGCTAAGCGGGAGATCCGCGATCGCCGGACATCATTGTGACGCCGAACATGGGCGTGACATACTCGGGCAGCACTTCGATGATTGGAGATCACGGCGGGTTCGCGCATGACGACAACAATGTCATCATGCTGGTAGCGAATCCGAGCTTCGAGGGGCAAACCGTCTCGAGCACAACCACTACTACGCAGGTCGCGCCGACGATTGTGCAGGCGCTCGGGCTGAACCCCAGCTTGCTCAACGCCGTCCAGATCGAAGGCACGGCGGTGCTGCCGGAGGTTATTGGCAACTTGGCAAGTAGTCGTTCGCTGAAAGTCAGGAGAGAAAAAAGAGGAGCCGCTCTGGCTCCTCTTTTCTCATTCAGGCAGTCGTTTTCGGGCATTACCAAAGGGGGTTACGCTGCTCATCCCTTCCGGCTATAATCAAGGTTGATGTTGACCGATTGCGATGCTGCGCAACCAATCCAATTCGCGTCAGGGCAATGCCAATCTGCCCGAGTGCTGGCTGCACTGCCTAGTGTGCCCGCGCCGCTATCGAGCGAACTTGCCTTCGCGCTTGCGGCCTAGCCTTTTCGGTAGCGATTAATTCCTTCATCCTCCTTTCTGATTCGCCTCGGCCCGCGTGATTCCGAACCAGGATTTGTCGTGTTCCGAGGTTGCATTTCCCGACAACGGGCAGCTGACTACTGACGGCTGCCAACGGAGGATTCCATGACTACCGAAACCATGACTACGAAGACCGCAGTTTTGACCCATGGCCCCAGGATTAAGACCGCCCTGCCCGGGCCCAACGCCAAGCGCGTGCTCGAGGGCGATGAGAAATATATTTCGCCGTCGTATACGCGTTCGTACCCGCTGGTGGCCAAGAGCGGGCGGGGCATTGTCGTAACGGACGTGGACGGCAACGAGTTTTTTGATTTTTCCTCCGGCATTGCCGTGACTTCGACCGGACACTGCCATCCTGACGTCGTGGCCGCCATTCAGAAGCAGGCGGGCGAACTGATTCACATGTCGGGCACGGACTTTTATTACGAGAGCATGGTGGAACTGGCGGCGCGGCTGTCGAAGATTGCGCCCATGCGCGGACCGCACCGCATCTACTACGGCAATTCGGGAGCGGAGGCGATCGAGTGTGCGTTGAAGCTGGCGCGCTACCATACGAAGAGGCAGAACGTGATTGCGTTTCTTGGCGCGTTTCACGGGCGGACCATGGGCGCGCTCTCGCTGACGGCTTCGAAGCCGCAGCAGCGCCGGCGCTTTGCCCCGCTGGTGCCGGGCGTGACGCATGTGCGCTATCCCGATGTTTACCGCGGCTGCGTAGGCGGAACCCAGGATCCCGACAACTTCGCGCTGGGCTGCGCCCGCTTCATCGAAGAGAAATTGTTCAAGACCACGCTGGCCCCGGAAGAAGTGGCCGCGATCTTTGTTGAGCCGGTGCAGGGCGAAGGCGGATACGTGGTGGCTCCGAAGATCTTCATGCAGGAACTGCGGCGCATCTGCGACCGTCACGGAATCATGCTGGTAGTCGACGAAGTGCAGAGCGGCATTGGACGCACGGGCAAGTGGTTCGCGGTGGAACACACCGGGGTTGAGCCTGACATGGTGTGCATGGCGAAGGGCATTGCTTCGGGCATGCCGCTGGGCGTCACCATGACACGCGCGGAAATCATGGACTGGGTTCCGGGTTCGCACGCCTCGACTTTTGGCGGCAATCCTGTCGCGATCGCTGCGGCGCTGGCTACGCTCGATGTGATTGAGAAGGAACATCTGCTGGAGAATTCGGCGAGGGTGGGCGAGCACATGATGAAGCGCATGGCCGACTGGCCGAAGAAGCTGAAGCTGGTGGGCGATGTGCGCGGCCGGGGATTGATGATTGGCGTCGACATTGTGAAAGACAAGGTCACCAAGGAATACGGCAACACGGAGCGCGACCGCATCGTGGAAAGGGCGTTCGAGCACGGGGTACTGTTCCTCGGCTGTGGACCGAGCACGGTGCGAATCTGTCCGGCGCTGGTCGTCACCAAGGAAGAGGCCGACGTCGCGGTCGATGTGTTGGAAGAGTGCATCTCGACGGTGGGTCAGGGAGCGTAAAAGCTCACTCACCACGGAGGCACGTCGGCACGGAGAAGAAAGATATTCTCGGTGGCTCCGCGCCTCTGTGGTGAGAAGGCTTATTTTTTGACGGAGAAGCCGATTCGCGCGACCAAGTCTTTGTAGGCGGGGTCGTCGTGGAGACTGTTGAACGCCGGATCGGCTCCGATCTGTGCCACGTATTCTTCGTGTTTGTCGAAGGAGATGTTCAGATAAGTAAAGGCTTCCTGCTTGTTTCCCAGAAATGCGTCGGTCTCGGCCAGAAGGTAGGGCGACTGTAGTCCGCGCTCGTACAGACTCTTCTGCAGGGTTCGGATGTTTTGCAGCATGCCCTGGACGCCACCTGCGGCCAGACCTTTTTCGGCCGTGTCGACGAGTTTCAGCCCGGAAGGATCCCGCATGAGAGTCGCTTCCTGCCTCCACTCTTCCAGATAGTGGGCGTAGTCTCCGCTGGCGAAGTAGGCGGTCTTTAAGTAGCGATGCGGCGAAACGAAATCGGGTTCGCTGGCTTCCAATTGCTTCAGCAGAGCGGTTCCCTCCTGGCGCCGGCCCGACGACCAAAGGATGTCGCCTTCATCGGCGAGCGTCGATTTCGATGCCGGATCGAGCGCTTGCGCCCGCTGAATTTCTGCCAGGGCCTCGGTGTTCCGGCCAAGTGAGCCCAGGTAGGTGGCGTACCAGTGGTGAGCGACGGAACTGTTGGGATTGAGCTCAATGGCGCGGCGGAACTCGTGATCGGCTCCGGCTGCGTCCCAGTTGCCGTAGAACAGGGCGAAGGCCAGGGAAGCGTGGGCTTCGGAAGAGTGATCGTCAAGTTCGACCGCCCGTTTGGCCGCCGCCAGCGCGCGCGGATAGGCCTCACTGGCAGGCATGACGGTATATTCGCGCAGCAGGTTGTAGCAGTCGGCGAGGCCGACATAAGCAGGAGCGTAGTTGGAATCGTGAACGATGGCCTGGGTGAAGTAGTCGACCGCCTTGTTTAATCCATCAGGTGTGCGCTTCTCCCAGTAGAAGCGGCCCTTCAGATAAAACTGTTCGGCTTCAGGACTGGCGGAGTGCGCGGGCGATGCAGTTGGAGCACTGGCGTCGGCAGGCTTGGCTTCAGTACGAAGTGCAGCCAGCGATCGAGTCGCGGTTCCGGCGTTCGATGCGTGGTGGCTCAGGCCAAGAATTCCTACGGCCAGAATGAGCGCGGCCAAAAGAAAAAGCAGCGACCACATCGAACCGCGTGCGGATGAACCGGACGCTGGCAAAGCAGGCGCCGACGAAACCGGCACGGTGGAACGAATCGCGGTTGTGCCGGTCGAGGATGAACCACTCAAGGATGATCCCTGCAAGGGTGAGGAGATGGCCTTGGCGGCCGGAGCCTCATTTTCAGGCTTAAGCAGGTCTGTTTTGATCAGGCCTGCCTTAACCAGTTCCGTCTTGGTCAGGTCGGTCTTGACCAGCACCGGTCCAGCCGGAACCGGAGGTGTTAGCCCGTGCGTCTGGGCCGTCCAAATTGGGACGGTGGAGGGCGCGGTAGCCCAGGTTGGAGCAATCCAGCGATAACCGCGGCGCTCCACGGTTTCAACAAAAACCGGGTTGTCGGCGGAATCCCCGAGGGCGTCGCGCAGCCGGTTGATGGCGCTGCTGATGCCGTGATCGAAGTCGACGAAGACCCCTTCCGGCCAGAGCGCCTGGCGAAACTGGTCGCGGCTGAGCACCTCGTTGGGACGGCTCAGAAGCAACTTCAGGGCGCGAAAGGGCAGATCCTGAATCTTGACCCTGACCCCATTCTTGCGGAGTTCGCTGGAGCGCAGGTCCGCCTCGAAGACTCCGAAGCGCACTACGGAATTCGGTACTGCCGCTGGCAACATAAAAAGGCACACCTATGAGAGCCTGCAGTCTAGCATCGGTGCGAGCCGCGCAAAATCGCCGGATGGTGCCAGTCGACCACCACTTTCGGTCGAGTGACAAAGTTTGCTATCTGATTAGAAAAACACAGGTTATTGCGTGAACTACGCTTGCAATACAGGTGAATTGACGGGCCCGCGACTGTAAGAGAGAGTAACGCGTGTGGGGAGCCGGCTTTTGACCACGCAGCGGCCTGCTGTGGTGGGTGAAGGATCAAGGTAAACAGGGATATTGCCTCGCGCCGGGTGACCGGAAGGCGAACGCTGAAAAGCTTCCCCCAAGGCTGAATTTTCGCGGCCATCGAATGCCGTGGAACACTTGCGGAGCGCGCGAGAGGGTGCGCTCCGCAAGTCTAAGAAATTGATTTTCGTTGCTGCCTTCTTTGGGGGGAGGATAGCGACCAAGCTCGCGGGTTGGTCCGCGGGCTTGCTTTTTTTTGACCCTTTGGGGAGACGCACACGGTCCAACATTCCACTGGACGCGCGGGTAACTGCTTCCGCTCTCAACTCCGTTCGATCACGACAGATTCCATTCGGATTCCGCATTCCGTCAATGCCGAGTTTCGTAACTTCGCCTAAATAGCCGATGACTTCGCCCAGGATGTCTTCGCCCTGTTGTGACCATTTGGCACGAAGAGGTGGGCAAGCGGTCATGCAGCGCCGACGACGCTCTCCAGAATGTATCCGCAGAATGAAGAAAAGTCTGTGCTCGGTGATTTTCGTCCGAAGTGAGACGGCCCATCCTGCCCTGCAAGACGCTAACCGCTCCGTTTATGCATTCGCTGGTGCTGTTGTGCTCGTGAATCAGGTTTTGGGAAAGTTCGTCGAGCTTGCTTTCTATGGCGCGCGCTAGAGGCTCCGGACTTGCCCCAGCCGTTCGCAGCAGCCGGAGAATAGTTGCATCGCCCGATAGGCTGGCGGTCTCCAACGCTTGCACGATCGGTTTGATTCCCCGGTCATTGCACTGCTCCAGATTTGCACCTGAGTCGATCTCTTTCTGGACCTCAGACGGTAGATTGAGTCGTATCAAATCAAAAATGTCCATGTCTCCTCCGCCATTTCCAGTCCCGGTTTGGGAAGAGTTTGTCCGCTAAATCCGGAGGGGGTGAGGTCAGTCACGTTTCCTCGCATCGGAATTGGAATATAAGTAGATGACTGGGACAAGTCACATGTTCTCGGGACGGATTACGCAGGCTGCGGGCAGAGCCTTGGGCAGGCTGGCTGCCTACACCCTATCGAGAGACGGGGCGCCGCCCCATCTACGGACCGGCCAGCGAGGCGAAGAGGATGCTTTCTTCTTTCTACGGAGACTTGGCTACGTGGTGGTGGCGCGTAATTTCCGCTCGCCGCGATGCCGGGGGGAGATTGACCTGATCGGCTGGGACGCGGACGTTCTCTGTTTTATTGAAGTTAAGACGCGCAGGTCGCGCGATGTGAAGACTCCGGAAGCGGCCGTGGACCGGCACAAACGGCATGAAGTGGCGCAGGTAGCGCGAGAGTACCTGAGGAAGCTTCCACCCATGTGCCAGTGGAGATTCGATATTGTGAGCGTATACTATGCGGGTTTGAGTTCCCGCCCGCAGATCGAATTGTTTCGCAACGCTTCCCTGTCGGAGTAGAATACGACGTTTGCGCAATCCCCATTGAAAGGATTCAGTAAGTGCCGGAACTGAGAAAAGATCCGATTGTTGGCCGCTGGGTGATTATTTCCACGGACCGGGCCAAGCGCCCGACGGACTTCGTCCGCGAGAACATGAAGATCAAGGGGGGATTCTGTCCCTTCTGCTACGGGAATGAGGGGAAGACGCCGCCGGAGATTCAGGCCTACCGGCCTAATTCGAATGGCGGACCCGCGCCGCAGCGGGACACGCCGGGATGGACCGTCCGGGTGGTGCCCAATAAGTTTCCCGCCCTGGGAATCGAAGGCACGCTGAACCGCCAGGCCGAGGGCATGTTCGACCGGATGAACGGGATCGGGGCTCACGAGGTGATTATCGAGACGCCGGACCACTCGGCCACCCTTGCGTCTCTGCCGCCCAAGCGGATTGAAGACGTTCTGTGGACCTTCCGCGACCGGATTCTCGATCTGAAGAAAGATCGCCGCTTCAAATACATTCTGATTTTCAAGAATCACGGGGAAGCGGCAGGAGCGTCGCTGGAACACTCGCACTCGCAGCTGATTGCGCTGCCAATTCTGCCCATCAACGTGGTGCAGGAACTCGAGGGAGCGAAGCAGTATTTCCTCTACAAAGAGCGCTGCGTGTTCTGCGACATCATCCGGCAGGAGATGGACGGCGGCACGCGGGTGGTGGCGGAAAACGAGAATTTTCTGACGCTGGCGCCCTATGCTCCGCGTTTTCCGTTCGAGACCTGGATTTTGCCCAAGCAGCATGAGTCGGCGTTTGAGAACTCATCGTCGCACATGTTCGAAAATCTGGCGCGATCGTTGAAAGACCTGCTCAGCCGCGCGGACCGCGTGCTCGACAATCCGCCGTACAACCTGGTCATCCACAGTTCGCCGGCGCAGGATCCGACCAACGACCACTATCACTGGCACATCGAGTTCATGCCCAAGCTGACCAAGACGGCGGGCTTCGAGTGGGGCACCGGTTTCTACATTAATCCCACGCCGCCGGAAGAAGCGGCGAAGTTTCTGCGCGAGGCGAATGTGGAAGAAGCGGCGCCGGTGACGGCGGGGTAAGTCGTTTCTTCTTCGCGCAAGACATTCGGAGCTGAAAAAATGAGGGCACGGCGTGGAGCCGTGCCCTTCCCAGTTAAGCTGGAGAGAGAAAGGCCAATGAGTTCTCACGGGCCTTCGTGACGCTAGGCTAGGCTTACCCGCGCTGGGGATTGTCACGAAATTGTAAAAAGTCTGGCGCTGCCGCAAGCGAGTAGGATGCGCCCCGGCTCCTTCGTCGTTCATTGACGTGTCATCGCTTCGATCACTACGATGGGCAGCGTCGAGGCTCTCCACTTCGCTCTCGAACCCGAGGTCCGCATGAAACGCTGTCTTGCTGTGCTGCTGCTGGCGGGATCGGCTTATGCCAGTCCTGCCGCTTCCACTGTGCCTGCCTCTACTCTTATTGCCAACGTGCCGGGACGAACCACGGTGAGCCTCGACGGCGCGTGGCGGGCGATTGTGGATCCTTTCGATAACGGCCGGTCAGGATTTTTTCGTGATGACAAGCCGCGCGGCAAAGGCGACCACGTGGAGTACAGCTTCGACGCGTCACCCGTGCTGAATGTTCCCGGCGATTGGAACACGCAGCGCGAGCAGCTGATGTTCTATGAAGGGCCGGTCTGGTACCGGCGCGAGTTCGTCTACCACAAGCACGCAGACAAGCGAGCGTTCGTTTATTTCGGCGCCGCCAACTACCAGACGAATGTTTACCTGAACGGAGAAAAACTGGGCGAACACGAAGGCGGATTCACGCCGTTCAATTTCGAGGCGAGCGCGCAATTGCGCGAGGGCGGGAATGTTCTGATCGTCGAAGTGAACAATGCCCGCCGCGCCGACGGCATACCCGCGCTGAAGTTTGACTGGTGGAACTACGGCGGGATCACCCGCGACGTGATGCTGGTCGAAGTCCCGGCCACGTTCATTCAGGATTACTCGATTCATCTGGATCGCGGTTCGAGCCATCAGGGTTCCGGCTGGGTGCAGTTCAACGGGCCGCTGACGAAACACGAAGTCACGATCGAGATTCCCGAGGCGGGCATGGAGATCAAGACGCTCACTACCGCGAGCGGTTATGCCGGCTTCAACTTCGACACGAACGCGGCGATCTGCGGAAAAAAGCCGACCGGGAAGTGTGACCCGTTGCTGTTGTGGTCGCCCGACCATCCGAAGCTGTATCGCGTCATTATTTCAGGAGAAGGAGACAGCATTACCGACGATATCGGTTTTCGCACCATCGAAGTGCAGGGAGCGAACATCCTGCTGAATGGCAAGCCCATTTTTCTGCGCGGCATTTCCATGCATGAAGAAGCGCCGTTTCGCGAGGGCCGCGCCTTCAGCCCGGAAGACGCGCAGACTCTGCTGGGCTGGGTGAAAGACCTGGGATGCAATTTCGTCCGCTTCGCGCATTATCCCCACAACGAAAATGAAATTCGTCTGGCCGACCGCCTGGGCTTGATGGTGTGGTCGGAGATTCCCGTTTATTGGGACGTGGACTGGACGAATCCGGCGACGCTGGCCAATGCCGAGGCGCAACTGCGCGACGAGATTGCGCGCGACCATAACCGCGCCGCCGTGATTCTGTGGTCGGTGGCCAACGAAACCCCGGTCAAGCCCGAGCGCCTGATGTTTCTGACGCAACTCGCGAAAGACGCGCGGGAGCTGGATTCCACGCGGCTGATTACTTCAGCGCTGAATCACACGGAGAATACTGGACCCGATGAGCGCACCCTGAATGATCCGTTGGGAGACGTGCTGGACGTGGTCGGATTGAACGAATACTTAGGCTGGTATGGCGGGCGTCCGGAAGATGCCGACAAAACGCGGTGGAAGTTAAAGTGGACGAAACCGCTGATCGTGAGCGAATTTGGCGGCGGGGCGGTGTATGGGCGGCACGGCGATGCGGATGAAATTTGGACCGAAGAATATCAGCAGAATCTATATGAGCATCAGCTCGCCATGATCGAGCGCATGCCGAACCTAGTGGGGATAACACCGTGGGTGTTGATGGATTTTCGCTCGCCGCTGCGCATGCTCCCCGGCGTACAGGACTATCACAATCGCAAGGGATTGATCTCGAATCGCGGCCAGCGGAAGCTGGCGTTCTACACGCTGCAGAAGTTCTACAAGAAGCTGGCAGAGGCGGGGAAGTAGCGCAGCGCCCTGAGGGCGACGGCAGCTCGAAACGCTGGCCAATGAGCGTAATCGCGATATCTCAACTGTTACGGCCTAAGCTCGGGACGAATCGGTGAGGGCTTGTTTCTGGAGGCGGAGAGCAACCGTGGTGGCGTACCACTTTGCGGACGGTAAGGACCTAAGAATCCAGCTGCTCGCGTACCAGAACGGACGCGCTATAGAGGGCAAGAAACGTTGCACCAAAGCAACAAACGGCAGACGAAAATACCGCAAGCCTGTCACTTCAAAAGTTTGCTGGACCGCACTCAGCTCCTCGGTGGTTAGCGGATGCTCATACTCCGAGATATCCTCGTGCGACGGAAATAGCGATCGCAGACGTTCATAGCCTTTGCTGAAGCGCACGGGTTCTTTCAGAACAATAAAACCGCCAGGGCGCAGGACGCGCCGCATTTCCTCTCGTGCTCGCGCGATATCGAGGTGGTGAATAAGCGACCTGCAAAAAACAACATCCACAGAGTCATCCGCCATCCCGGTTTGGTATGCCGAGCCGACTCGAACAATTGCGCTAAGACCAGCTTTGTCGAGTCTAAGCTGGGCAATGGAAATCAGCTCTGGAGAGATGTCAACACCAACTACATGCGCGCCCCTGTGAACGAGGGGAATTATGTTCTCCCCTGAACCGCAACCCAAATCCAATACAGTTTTGCCACTCACTTCGCCTAGAAGGTGAAATGCATATTCGAGGGGGAAGGGGGTTTTCGCCGGCGGACTCAAGTAGCGATCCACCTCTACCGGCTTGACAACAATTTTCTTGGCCTCGGATGCGCTCCGTTCGACCTCAACTTCTTCACGCTCCGAAAGGTTCATGTCCATTCCTCAGTTTCCTGTGCCGCCCATTATAGATGGCGAAAACAGACGACAGGGATCATCGACTCTTCGCCTGCCAAGGCAGAACCCACGCACCCCCTTCAACTGGGACCGCGACTCGATGAGATTTGTATATGCCGGGTAAGAAAAAATATGAAGGGATATACGGATGGCGAGCGAGGATTTGCCGAACCAAACAGTGCTCATTTGAGCTTGCCCCGGTTCGAGGCTTTTCAGATTTGCGGGCGAACTAAATTAGCCCTGCGTGCGGTCCATAACTTCGCCGTGCCACGCCATCTGGATGGCTTCCAGCTTGCCTTCGTTCGAGGCTTTGGGATCGCCGGCGAAGTCGGGTAGTTCGGTGACGTAGCGGTGCAGGTCGGTGAAGCGCACGGCCAGCGGATCGAGCGTGGGGTGAGTTTCAGAAAGCGCGATGCCGATGCTCTCGGCGTCGTCCCAGGTCAGTTGCTTGGGCATTCCTCAGTGCTCCTGTTCTTAGTGTTCCTCGGAAACGTAATTGCGATTCCACGCGGGAATCTCGACGACCACTTTGCCGGGCTTGGTGATCTGCGCCTGGCAGCCGAGACGCGAGTTTAACTGGAGATCGGCAGCGGTGTCCAACCGGTCGGCCTCGTCGTCGTCCATGGGCGAAAGATTTTCTGCGCCTTCCTTCACCCAGATGTGGCACGTGGTGCAGGCGTTGTTGCCACCGCAGGCGTGGTCGAGCTTGATGTGATGGTTCAACGCCACATCGAGAATCGACTCTTCCTTGCCGTGATATTCGTAGGGCATTTTGCCGTGCTCGAACTGCACCGTCTTGCCTTCGGGCAGGAACGTGACCTGCACGGTATTCTCCGTCAGCCTGTTTTCGCCGGGCGCGTCTTCGGTCAATGTGCCGGCTCCTTGCGTTTTTTCTTCAGACATTTTCAACCTCACTCTTTTGTCATCCTTCGCGGCCGCTCGGGACGACAGCGCGAACAGTTATTCAAATTCTGCTTTCGCCATGGGATGCGGGGCTGTGGGGCCTTCGCCCAAGTCGGTCTCGTCCATGTTCTTGCCTTTCAACGCCGAGGATACGGCGGTGTCCATCATTAACTCGGCCAGGCGCATCGTGCCCTGGTTCAGCGTGTCGATGGCTTTGCGAATCGCCTGATAGTCCTCTTCGGCATTCACGAGGGCCAGCGACTTTTCCATCTTCGCGATTTGCTTTTTCTCGTCGGTGGTGAGATGTCCCCAAGCCGCGCTCTTCTTACCTTTTTCGAGTGCGGCGAGGATGGTTGCGGTTTCGGCGCGGGCTTCGATCAGCTGGCGCTTGCGGAAATCTTCTTCGGCGTTGTCGAACGAATCGAGAATCATGCCCTCGACTTGTTCGTCCGTGAGACCATAGCTGGGCTGGACTTGAATCTCGGCTTCTTTGCCGCTGCGCTGTTCGCGCGCGGAAACATGGAGGATGCCGTTGGCGTCGATCAGGAACTTCACTTCGACGCGCGGGATGCCGGCGGCCATGGGCGGAATGCCTTTGAGATCGAATCGGGCCAGCGAACGGCAGTCTTTCGCAAGTTCGCGCTCGCCTTGCAACACGTGAATCGCGACGTTGGCCTGACCGTCAATCTGCGTGGTGTAGAACTGCGTGGCCGAGGCGGGGATGGTCGAGTTGCGCAGAATAATTTTGTCGGTAACTCCACCGGCGACTTCGATGCCGAGCGACAGCGGCGTCACATCAAGCAAGAGCATGTTCTCGGTGGCGACGGAACCGCCGCCGAGAATGTTGGCTTGCACGGCCGCGCCGAGAGCGACGACTTCGTCGGGATTCAGACCAGTGTGCGGCTCGCGGTGGAACAATTCTTTTACCAGCGCGCGAACTTTCGGAATCCGCGTGGATCCACCGACAAGGACGACTTGGTCAATCTGTTCCGGCTTTAGGCCGGCGTCTTTCATGGCCTGCTTGCAGGGGCCGACCGTACGATCGATCACGGGCTGAATCAGTTGTTCATACTGACTGCGCGTAATCTCTCTGCGATAGTGCTGGCCGCCGGGGAGTGGGATGTCGAGTTTGACCGAAGGCTCGGAGGAGAGCGCGATCTTGGCTTCGATGACCGCTTTGCGGATGGCCTGCACGGCTTCGGCGTTGCGGCGGAGATCGAGATTGAGGTCGCCGCGAATGTCGTCGAGGGCAATGGTGATGAGCAGGTTGTCGATGTCGTCGCCACCGAGATGCGTGTCTCCGTTGGTGGCGATGACTTCGAAGATGCCGTCATGCAGCTTGAGAATGGAAATGTCGAAAGTGCCGCCGCCGAGGTCGTAGACGGCGACAATGCCGTTCTGCTTCTTGTCGAGGCCGTAGGCAAGAGACGCGGCAGTGGGTTCGTTCACCAGACGAAGCACTTCGAGGCCTGCGATGCGGCCGGCATCTTTTGTGGCTTGACGCTGGGCGTCATTGAAATAGGCCGGGACCGTGATGACTGCTTTGGTGACCGGGCCGCCGAAAAATCTTTCGGCACTTCGCTTCAGCTGGCGGAGAATGAGCGCGGAAATCTCCGGGGGAGTGAACGTTTTGTCGCCCAGGGTGATGCGGAGGACTTCTCCGGGCTGCAGGTCGTCAGCGAGACGAAACGGGAAGAGTTTCAATTCTTCCTGAATGTCTTCGACGCCGCGTCCCATGAGGCGTTTAATGGAGTAGACGGCGCGGTCCGGCGTCTCGATCAGCGAATTGCGGGCGGCGTTGCCGACGACGGGCTGATTGCTGGCGTCGAGCGCGACGACTGAGGGAAGCAGGTTCAGGCCGTCGTCGCCCGGAATCACGACAGGGGTTTCCCCTTGCATGAAAGCCACCAACGAGTTGGTGGTTCCGAGGTCGATGCCGACGATGCGATCGGGAGCCATTGAATCAGTTCAATTCCTTAACTTTCCAATGCCGCGTTCACATCTCTAACCAGATTGCGAATGTAATTGCGGCGGTTTAGCACGTCCACCATTTTGCTGGTCACTTGGGTGCGCTCGGCGGCGGACGCCTCGGGTCCGTGGTCGATCAGGCCATCCCAGGCCTTCCAGTAGGTCTGCAGTTGGTGCAAGAGGGCTTCGTGCTCGGTTTCCAGCGATAACTTCGCTTTTCCAATTTCTTCCAACAGCGCGGGGTCGTCGTCGCCGACCTTCTTGTTCATGCGCAGTTCTTCCAGTTGCATGTTCAGCTCGAAGACTTCTTCGAGCAAATCGGGGGGGACGATCTGTTTCTTGATTTCTCCCGTCGTGCGCGCCTGCTCGGTCGCGTTCTTCGACTGCTCTTCCAGTTCCACGCCTTCAAGGTGCAGAAGATATTCCGTGCGCTTGATCGGATCGCGCAGGGTGCGGTAAGCGTCGTTGAGCAGGGAACTTTGTTCGAGGCTCCATTCCTGCTCGCGGCTGCCGGCGCGGGCGTTCAGATCGGGATGAAGGCGGCGGCTGAGTTCGTAGAAACTTTTTTCCAAGGCAGTGACGTCAAGATTCAGCTTGGCGGGCAGGCCGAAGAAAGTGAAATAGTCGACCGGGACCGGAGGCTGCACCTTGCCGCAGGATTCGCAGAAATGCGCGGCGCGCATCGACCCGCAAGACCAGCAGGAGTGTGTGTCCTGGGGCAGGGGTTTGGCGCCGATGGTGGTCAGTACGGACTTGGTGGTCAACTTCTTAATTCCTCTTTCTCACGCGAAGGCAAACTGGAGCCTGCGGCTGACGCAGATTATCCGGTGGCACAGGTCACGCGTGCGTGGGCGCCCGCGCCACACGGATCCTCCCGCATGATCATTCATCTGAGGCATCCATCTTAGGCGGAGAAAGAGGTGCCACAACCGCACGACTTCGATGCCTGGGGATTCACGAACACGAAGCCCTGTCGCATCAGCGTTTCCTGATAATCCAGGGTCATGCCGTGCAGGTAGATGAACGATTTCGGGTCGACGAAGACGCGCACGTCTGAGAACTGGAAAATGCGATCGCGCTCGCGGGGCTGCGTGTCGAACCGAATGTTGTAGCTAAGGCCGGAACAGCCGCCGCCCTGCACGCCGAGGCGCAGGCCGCCCTGCTCGGGCGATACGCCTTCCTTCGCCATGGCAATGCGCACCTTGGCCAGGGCTTTCTCGGTGACGAGAATGCCTCTGGCCGGGGCCTGCGCGGGTTGCGTGTTTTTGGTTGCCGTGGTCATAAGAAGGCAGCTACGAGCTTCGAGTTTCGAGCTATTGCTCACAGCTCGCGACTCGCAGCCCGATTTTACTTCGCTTCGGCAGCGACCGGCTGTGACGCTTCCTGCTTTTTCTTCCAGTCGCCAATCGCGGCTCGGATGGCGTCTTCTGCCAGCACTGAACAATGGATCTTCACGGGAGGAAGCGAGAGTTCCTTCACGATGTCCATGTTCTTGATGGCGAGGGCTTCGTCAACCGTCTTGCCTTTGACCCACTCGGTGGCGAGCGAGGACGAGGCAATGGCAGAGCCGCAGCCAAAGGTCTTGAACTTTGCGTCTTCAATGACGTTGGTTTCGCGGTTGACCTTGATCTGCAGCTTCATGACGTCGCCACATTCGGGCGCGCCGACCAGGCCGGTGCCCACGTCGGTGCTTTGTTTGTCCATGGAGCCGACGTTGCGGGGGTTGTTGTAGTGGTCGATTACTTTGTCGCTATATGACATGTTTTTCTCCTGAGCTTCTGAACATACCCTCAGGGGCTAAAGCCCCGTCGAAACTTGATCCCCAGGGCACGGCTAAAGCCGTGCCCTGATACGAACCCTCGTGACAAACTTCAGTGCGCCTCTCCGGCCCACTTCACGTCTTTCAGGTTGATGCCTTCCTTCGCCATTTCGTAGAGCGGAGAGAGTTCACGCAGGCGCTCGACGGTTTCGATGACGCGGTCAGCAACGTAGTCAACTTCCGCTTCGGTGTTGAAGCGGCCGATGCCGAAGCGAATCGAGCTATGGGCCAGGTCGTCGCCGGTGCCGAGAGCCTTCAGTACATACGACGGCTCGAGTGTGGCCGAGGTGCAGGCAGAACCACTCGAAACCGCGATGTCGTTGATGCCCATCAGGAGCGATTCGCCTTCGACGTAGGCGAAGCTGATGTTCAGGTTGCCGGGCAGGCGATGCTCCATCGATCCGTTAATGTAGGTTTCGTCGAGACGTCCCATAATCCGGTCGCGCAGCCGGTTGCGGAGGCCGGCCAGACGGCAGGATTCCTGCGGGAGCTCTTCCTGAGCGATGGCGCAGGCCTTGCCCAGACCGACGATGCCCGGGACGTTCAACGTTCCAGATCGCATGCCACGCTCGTGGCCGCCGCCGTCGATGAGAGCGGAAAGCTGCACGCGCGGGTTCTTGCGGCGTACGTATAAAGCGCCGACGCCTTTCGGGCCGTAGAGCTTGTGGCCAGTGATCGACATGACGTCGATGTTTTGCTTGTTCACGTCGACGGGAACTTTGCCGATGGCCTGCACGGCGTCGGTATGGAAGATGACGCCGCGTTCGCGACAGAGCTTGCCGATTTCTTCGACTGGCTGGATCACTCCGATTTCGTTGTTGGCGGCCATGATCGTGACCAGGATGGTTTTGTCGTCGATGGCGCGCTTGAGGTCATCGAGATCGATGAGGCCATCTTTTTGCACCGGCATGTAGGTAACGCGATAGCCATATTTTTCCAGTCGCTTGCAGGTGTCGAGCACGGCCTTGTGTTCGGTGACCGCGGTGATGATGTGATTGCCCTTCTCACGGTACATTTCGGCGACGCCCTTGATGGCGAGGTTGTCGCTCTCGGTGGCGCCGGAGGTGAAGATGATTTCTTTGGTGGTCGCGCCGACCAGCTTGGCAATGCGTTCGCGCGCGGTCTCAACGCCTTCTTCGGCAGCCCATCCGAAGGAGTGGTTGCGGCTGGCGGAGTTGCCGAACTTCTCGACGAAGTAGGGCAGCATTTCTTCCAGCACCCGCGGATCCATCTGGGTGGTGGCGTGGTTATCCATGTAAATGGGCAGCTTCACACCTTTCGCGTCAGGGTGGTGGGACTGCGTCAGTGCCTGGGGGATCTTCACGTCGGTGCTCATTGATTGCGTCTCCTGCTTCGATCTATTTGATGAATCTCTGTTCCCGGCGGTTTCAGCTGATCGTAACCAGCTCGGCCACCTTGGGAGCTTCGCTCCCGAGTTCTTCGGGTTCTTCGCGCATGTGCGAAATCTTGATGCGCTTCAAGACAGCTTCAATGCTCTCGTTCACCTTGCGCAGCGGTTCGCGGATGTTGCAGCGATCGCTCTGGTCGCAGTTTCCGCGAACGGTGATGCAAGAGGTAATGAACAGCGGGCCATCGATGGCCTGAATCACCTCGAAAGCGGAAATCGTGTGGGCGGCACGAGCCAGCGTGTATCCGCCGTTCGTGCCGTGCTGCGACTGCAATAACCCAGCCTTGGCCAGCCGCTGCAGGATCTTCGCCAGAGCCTCAGGCGGAATGCCGTAGGCATCGGCTACATCCTTGGCGCTGCGCGAGCGTTCTTTCGAGTGCTCGGCCGAGTGCTCAGCCAGATGCTTCATGGCCATCAGCGCGTAGTCGGCTTTTTTGGTGAGCTTCAGCACTCGTAATCCCGGTAAAACGGAATAGAAGAAGGTGGAATGGAAATCCGACCTTTTTCGTCGTAGTTCATTTTACGACACTCCGCGGGATCGGGGCAAGTCAAGGCAGGCAAGGGTCAGAAAGTCGTACTGAAGGGTAACTATCAAGGACTGAATGGCTTATCGCTATGCGATCTTTTTGGTCGGAATTTGCAGGTAGACTGGGAATCCGCCGGATGGCTGCGTGGCTTCGATCTAGTTACGAATTCACGACGGCTTAACCGGAGGGGGCTTGACAACGCCACAAGGGGGGATAGAATACCGGAAATTCCGGCGAAAACAGCCCTCCGTGTGGTTCGTCTGGAGATCTTCCGGATTTATGACGCCCAAGTCGACCGCTTCTTCCCCAAGCCGTGACCTCAAGCAGCCTTGCAAGCATCCACGCGTGCAGATCGTGAGCCGCGACGAAGACTGCGAGTTTGTCGAGTGCAAGGAATGCGGCGAGATCTTTGAGTCCAGCGAATTTAAAGACATGAATATTGAAGAGCGCGCTCAGGATGCGAAATCTGACGGCGAACTCTGACTACGAAGCCTGTCCGCCGCTGCGTGTAGGCGGTGACTGACGTAATCGTGGTGCGCGATTTCAGCTTGTTCCCTCTGGAAACCCCCTGCTAATGTCGCACCCGGGGGCGTGTGTGGGTTGGCCTCCGTCTTTTCCGCTTATGCCGATGGTCGCCCTAGTCGTCGACGATTCGATGCTGATCCGCTACACCGTGTGCCGCTTTCTGGAGCAGCGCGGGTTTGCGGTTGAGTCCGCGACCAATGGAGTGGAAGCGCTGGAAGTTCTTGGCCATGTCCAACCGGAGTTGATTGTCACGGATATGCAGATGCCGAAGATGTCGGGAAGGGAATTGATCACGGCACTGAAGAGTAAACCCGAGACGGCGTGGATTCCGATCATAGTGCTCGCCGCCCAGGCGGGCGTAGAGGACCAGTCCGAGGAGCGCGCTCAGTTTTCCATCCGCAAAGATATCAACATTGAAGCCCAGCTGGCCAACGCCCTGGATGCGATGCTGGGCAAGGCCAGCCGCGGGCAGGCGGCGGGGAAGTAAAGTCGGAAAGTCTCTGCAGGAACTAAACACCTACATCTTTAGTCTCTAACGCAGCATTCTTTTAACGTAGCACCAGGCCGGCCTCGGCCGAAAAATCCATTGGCGCAAAATCCTTCAGGAGAAATTTAGGGTAGGCCGCGGCGGCGATCATGGCTGCGTTATCGGTCGAGAGCGGACGCGAGGGGAAGTAGACGGGCAGGCCTTGCTTTGCGCCCTCGCCTTCAAAGGTCTGACGAAGTTCCTGGTTGGCCGCAACTCCTCCGGTGACGAAGAGCGTAGCTACATTGTGGGCGCTGGCCGCCGCCAGCGTTTTGCTGACGAGGTCTTCAACGATGGCGCGCTGGAACGATGCGACCAGGTCGAGCGTTAGTTGGTCGCAGTGGGCGAGGTAATCCTCCAGCTTGGGTTTTGGGATCTGGACCAGGGCTGCGCGGCGGGCATCGACGGCCGCGCGCAGGTCATGCGTCTCGACATAGCGCAGGATAGCCGTCTTAATGCCGCTGTAGGAAAAATCAAAGCGCGGGCGGGCGTCGTGCGGATCGGCTTCCACCCCTGGAGCCTTGCCGTCTTTGCGGCCGCGGCGATCGCGATGCTTGATCTGGGCTGGGGCGAATTTCACGGCCTTTGCATTGCCGTGCGGCGCGAGCCGGTCGATGACCGGGCCGCCGGGATATCCGAGGCCGAGAAGCTTGGCGACTTTGTCGAAGGCTTCTCCGGCGGCGTCGTCGCGGGTGTGGCCGATGTTCTCGTAGGTCCATGACTCGCGATTTTGGGTTGCCAGATAAAGATGAGTGTGTCCGCCGGAGACGACGAGCGCGAGCACGGGGAATTGCAATTCGTGATTGCCCTTCTGCCTTTCCTCCAGCAGCACGGCGTGGATGTGGCCCTCGAGATGGTTGACGGCAATGAGCGGCTTCTCGAGGGCGAAGGCCAGCGCCTTGGCGTAGCTGATGCCGACGAGAAGTGCTCCAGCCAGGCCGGGCCCCTGGGTGACTGCGATGGCGTCGACGGAATCGTAGCTATGTTTGGCTTCGGCGAGCGCCTGGCGCACGACGGGGACGATGGCGCGAAGATGCTCGCGCGAGGCAAGTTCCGGCACGACGCCGCCGTAAGGCTGATGGGTCGCGATCTGCGAGGCGACGACGTTGGAGATGAGTTCTTCGCCGGAGCGCACCACGGCCGCTGCGGTTTCGTCGCAGGAACTCTCAATGCCGAGGATGAAGGCGTCGGGCATGTGTCTATATATTAGTAGAAGTTCTGCTGGCTGCCCCGCAGCCGCTTAACCTGCCATGAAAGATTTCGCCACCTCGATCGTGCAAACCCTGCGCCAGCGCGGCTTTCAAGCCTATCTGGTGGGTGGATGCGTGCGCGATTTATTGCTCGGGCGCGAGCCTAAGGACTACGACGTTGCGACCGATGCGACTCCCGCACAGGTCATGGCGATTTTTCCTGAGACGTACGCGGTAGGAGCGCAGTTTGGAGTTGTGCTGGTGCCGGAAAGATCGGCAGCCGAGCAGCGGGTTCCTCACCGTCGCTTCGCGCCAGTTCGGAATGACATCGCTACGGAGTTCGCCAAGACGTCGGAGCCTCAGTCACCTGACGCCGAATCATCGAGAAGAGGCGTCGTCGAAGTGGCCACATTTCGCAGCGATATTGGATATTCCGACGGACGGCATCCGGACGAAGTGCGTTTCAGCCGCGATCCGAGGGAGGATGTTGCGCGACGCGACTTCACCATTAACGGCATGCTGCTCGATCCCCTCAGCGGGCAAGCGCCCGGCGAGGTGCTCGATTATGTGGGTGGGCGCAGGGACCTGGAAGCAGGGATCATCCGCTGTATCGGTGACGCCGAGCGGCGCTTCGGCGAAGATAAGTTGCGGATGCTGCGGGCGGTGCGCTTTGCCGCACGGTTCGAATACACGATCGAGCCGGCGACGTTTGCCGCGATGCAGAAGCTGGCGGAACAGATCGCAGTCGTGTCACGCGAGCGGGTGCGCGATGAACTCACCCGCATGTTGACCGAAGGGCACGCACGGCGGGCGTTTCTTTTGCTGGATGAGAGCGGGTTGCTGAAACACGTTCTGCCGGAAATCTCGAAGATGAAGGGAGTGGAACAGCCTGCGGAGTTTCATCCCGAGGGCGACGTGTTTGTGCACACGCTGCTCCTGCTGGAAAACTTGCCGCAGCCCTGTCCGCTGACGCTGGCCTGGGGAGCGCTGCTGCATGATGTGGGCAAGCCTGCGACGTTTCGAGTGGCACCCGATCGCATCCGGTTCGATGGCCATGTGGAGGTGGGCGTGAAGATTGCGGAAGAAATCTGCCGGCGTATGCGATTTTCGAACGACGAAACCGAGCAGATTCTGGCGCTGGTCGACAACCACATGCGCTTCGGCCATGTGAGCCGGATGAAAGAATCGACGCTGAAGAAATTTCTTCGCATGCCTCGGTTTGATGAGCATCTGGCATTGCACCGGGCGGATGCTCTGGCCAGTCACCACAATCTCGGTACTTACGAATTCATCCAGCAGAAGCGGGCGGAGATTCCGGTAGAGAAAATGCGGCCTGCGCCGCTGGTGACCGGGGACGATCTGATCGCCGCCGGGCACCTACCCGGGCCAAGGTTTCGCGAGATCCTGAACGCGGTGGAAGATGCGCAACTCGAAGGCCGGCTGCCTTCGCGAGATGCGGCGCTAGAGTTCGTGCGTCGCGAATTTCCGGCCTGAGCGGTGTCGCCAGAGGGCATCGGGCGCACCGCTCACCGATGCCGGGAATGCTAAAATCGTTACCTCTTACATTCACGGCAGGAGAAGACGAGTTGCCATTGGAGCAAGCGGGAGCAGGGCTGGAACAAATCGTAGCCAAGTCGCTGCGGCTGGCGCCGCGGGCCGAGGCTCCGCTAATGGCTTGGCCGGTGGCTTGCGGTTCAGCCGTGGCCGAGCGCACGCGTGCGCTGAGTTTCGAAGATGGAGTGCTGCGCGTGGAAGTCGCGGGTGCGAGATGGAAGGCTGAGCTGCAGGGTCTGGCTCCGCGATACCTGGCGGTAATCAACCGGTATACCGCCGAGCCGGTGCGCAGAATTGAGTTCGTGGTGGCGCGCGCGGAAGACGCTGACAAGAATCCGCGCTGAAATTTAATTCTCGATTCTGGAATTCAAGATTCTACTGCAACGATCCGTTGTCGCTATCTCATGAAAGTTACCGATAAAGATGTTGCCTACGTCGCGGAGCTGGCTAATCTGGAGCTCACCGAAGAAGAGCGCGCGGGCATGCTGCGCGATCTGAATTCAATTCTGGAGTACGTGGACCGGCTTAATGAACTGGACACGTCGAATGTCCCGCCGATGGCGCAGGTTTCCGACCGCCACGGAGTGGATGAGTCGAAGCGGGGAAGCGCGCGCTTCGCGTACGCCAGCCGCGAAGATGTTCTGGAGGGACTGCGGAAGTCATTGCCGCATGAAGAGGCGCTGGCCAACGCGCCGGATGCGGATGAAGATTTCTTTCGGGTGCCGAAAGTAATTGAGAGATAGGTTTCGCCTGAGCTTCCGTAATCAGATCGTCAATAATCAGATCATCGCTAATTAGGTCATCATTAATCAGATCAATGGACTTGAACTCACTCACGATCGATGGTGCGCGCACCGCGGTGCAGGAGCGCCGAACGACCGCGCTAGCGCTGGCGGAAGCGCACTACGCGCGCATTCAAAAAGAAGATGGACAGATTGGCGCCTTCCTTACGCTATCGAAAGAGCGGGCGCTGGAGCAGGCGGACCGCATGGACCGCATGGCGGCGGAAGGCAAGACGTTGCCTCCGCTGGGCGGTGTTCCGGTTGGCATTAAAGATGTGATGAGCACACGCGGCCTGCGCACGACTGCTGGTTCGAAGATTCTGGAGAAATACATTCCTCCGTATGACTGCACCGCGGTGGCGCGTATGGAAGCGGCGGGTGCGGTGGTGTTGGGCAAGATGAATTGCGACGAATTTGCCATGGGATCGTCGAACGAGAATTCTGCGTATCATCCGGTGCGCAATCCGCGGGATCTGAATCGCGTGCCCGGTGGCTCTTCCGGCGGATCGGCGGCGGCGGTGGCGGCTGACATGGCTGTGGTCACGTTGGGGTCGGACACGGGGGGATCGATTCGGCAGCCGGCGTCGTTCTGTGGCATTGTGGGATTGATGCCGACTTACGGACGCGTGTCGCGCTACGGGCTGATTGCGTTCGCATCGTCACTCGATCACATTGGGCCGCTGACGAAAACCGTGAAAGACGCGGCGATTTTGCTGCGCACGATTGCCGGGCGTGATCCGATGGATTCGACATCTGCTGATGTTGCGGTGCCTGACTATGTTGCCGAACTCGACATGCCCGTGCACGGAATGAAGATTGGGGTGGCCAAAGAGTATTTCGGCGAGGGACTCGACGACGAAGTGCGGCAGGCGGTGGGAGCGGCGATCGACAAGCTGAAGGCGTTGGGCTGCGAGATTGTTCCGGTGTCGCTGCCGCACACGCCGTATGCGATCCCAACGTATTACCTGATTGCGACCGCGGAGGCTTCGGCGAATCTGGCGCGGTATGATGGCGTGCGCTACAGCCATCGGGCGCATGGAGTGAAGACGTTGTCGGAAATGTATCGGCGCAGCCGCGACGAAGGATTCGGAGCCGAGGTGAAGCGGCGCATCATGCTCGGTACTTATGCCCTGAGCGCGGGGTACTACGATGCGTATTATTTGAAGGCACAAAAAGTGCGGACGCTGCTGACGCGCGATTTCGACGAAGCTTTCCGCAAGGTGGATGCGATCGTGACTCCGACCAGTCCGACGGCGGCGTTCCGGCTGGGCGAGAAATCGAATGATCCGTTGGCCATGTATCTTGCCGACATCTATACCGTAACTGCGGATCTGGCGGGGATTCCGGGGATTTCGGTGCCGTGCGGAGAAACGAAAGAGAAGCTGCCGATTGGGCTGCAGATTCTGGGCAAGCATTTTGACGAGGCGACCATCCTGCGCGTGGCCCACGCGTACGAACAGGCGGCGTAGTAGTATGCAGCGATGGGTAACATCACTCTTGATCGCCATGCTCTTGGCGGTTCCGTCAGTCGCTAGCAATGAGAGTGCCGGTGAGTTCGTTCTGTCGCAGAAAGTCACGCTGAATAAGGATTTGAACGGCGTGGATGGCTGGTTGCAAGTCATGATCGACGCGCGGCTCTCGGAGAAGGTGAGAAAAGAAATGTGGGGAGTCGGAGGCTGGGCGTTCGTGATGCCGGAGGACGATCCTCAGTACAAAATGTTTTCCGCGACTCCGCCGCAGAACGCAGAGCTGCAGATCGTGGACTCTCAGGGACACGTGCTGGCAAGTGAAATACTGGAGCGGCCATTAGCGGAGATCAAGCAAGCGAGACTGCAAGTTGATCGACCCACTTTTCTGGTGACGGTTGACTATTCGATAGGGATGGGCTCATATGCAGGGCTGACAATTTTGGTGTTGGACGTGGCTAATGCGAAACTTCGATGGCTGGAAGCAGTGAATGGCCGGACCGGGAAAAGCAGTCCGATCCGGCTCCCGAAGACGCTCAAATCCGACTGGATGCTGAAGTCAAGAGGAGCACAAAAGGACATTCTCCAGGTTCTTTGTCGTCCCGACGACTTCGGTGGCAGCGGCGCTTTCTCCGTGGCCTATATTCGTTATCACTTCGACGAAGGAGCAGGGTGGAAAATGCGCGAGCGGGTGAAGAAAGGCATCTGGGAGTCGGACGAACCGTTCCCAGAGGCACCGCAGTTCCCGCAGTAGGCGCTACAGGGACTGGTAGTACTTCTCGCCTGCACAGGAACGGCAGAGGACTTTTCCTTCACGGCGAACTTCGCGCTTGAAGTTGATTCCTTCACCGCACTGCTCGCAGACCACGCGCTCACCTTTGTATCCGGGGAATTCTTCTGGAGGTAATTCGACCTTCACCCACTGGGAGGTAAACAGGTCATCGTCGGAAATTTCTCTGTAGGCCAGCATTTGTTGCTGGTTCTTGTCGGCGATCTCAGGATGCATCTGGCGCGCCAGAGCCTTTGACGATTCTTTCGCGGCGATGCGGATTGCTTTGCCGTTGTTTACGTCCACGAATGTTGCGGCGACTTTGCCCCAGTCGCGGAACTTGAGGGCGCGTTTGCCAAGGCGGCATCCGGTGACGACGGCGACGGCGTCTGTGGCGCAGCGGTCGATCTCGACGAAGGTGACGAGGCGCTTTCTATCTTTGCCGCGGGGATCGTCGATGCCGAGTTTCTGCAGGCCGAGCATCGCGAGGCGCACGCCGAGGACTTGGCCGGCACAGAGGTGACCGTGGGCCTGCTCAGCTTCGCGGAGATATTCGTCGAGGGATTTCACGGGAACAGCTGTCAGCTATGAGCTTTCAGCCATCAGCTTAACATCTCAGCCCGTGGGAACCGGTGAGCTGCAGTTACTTTCTTCGCCAGCGGATGCCGTCTTTGGTGATTTCTACGAGGATACCGGCGTCGGCAAGTTCGGCGCGGATCGCGTCTGAGGTTTTGAAATCGCGAGCGGCGCGGGCGGCCTTCATTTCGGCAATCTTCTTTTCGATGTCGGCGTCGGAGCGTTGGGCGGACTGAACTGCATCACGCAGTTCGACGCTGATTTCTTTTTCGCGGCCTTCCGACACGGCCCAATCGAAGACGCGTTTCATCTTTGGACTATCGTCGTCGTCGAGGACGGCGAAGACTTCATCGAACTTTGCCAAAACAGCGAGCAATGGCGGCACATCATCTTTCTTGATTCCTTCGGTGTCGAAGGCCGCGTTTGCCTGGCGCACCATTTCAAAGATTGCCGCCTGCGCCTGAGCCGTGTTGAGGTCGTCATCGAGCGCGGCGGTCATGCGTTCGACAGATTGGGTTGCGAGCGACTGCATCGCAGGAGTTGCGCCCGGCGGGAAACTGCCCGCGCTCAGACGCAGGCGGAAATTGCGCAGGCGCTCCACGGAAACCGCGGCTTGCTTCAGCCCATCAAAGGTGAAGTTCAGCTGATTGCGGTAGGGGACGGACGTCAGCAAGTAACGGATCGACGACGGCTTGTGGCCTTTCAGAACCAGGTCGCGAAGCGTGAAGAAATTTCCCAGGCTCTTCGACATCTTCTCGCCTTCGACCAGCAGGAAGCGCGCGTGGAACCAGAAATGTGCAAACATCTTGCCGGTGAGTGATTCCGATTGGGCGATTTCATTTTCATGATGCGGGAAGATGAGATCTTCGCCGCCGGCGTGCAGGTCGAAACTCTCACCGAGTTCCTCCATCGACATGACCGAGCACTCCAGATGCCAGCCCGGGCGGCCGGGGCCGATCACGGTGTCCCACGAGGCTTCGCCCGGCTTGGGTGCTTTCCAGAGGGCGAAATCGCGAGCGCTGTCCTTGTCGTATTCGTCGACGTCGACGCGGGCGCCGTCGAGCATGCCGCCGAAGTCCTTTTTCGAAAGCTTGCCGTACTGCGGAAATTTGGCGATGTGAAAATAATAAGAGCCGTCGTCGGTGCGGTAGGCGATGCCCTTTTCCACAAGCTTCGCGACGAAGGCCGCCATTTCTGGAATATGTTCGGTGGCGCGCACCAGCGTTGGTTCTTCGATACCGATCATGGCGGCGTCCTCGAGGAACGCCTTCTCATACTTCGCGGTGTATTGCTGGACGCTGACGCCGTCGCGCGCGGCATCGCGGATAATCTTGTCGTCCACGTCGGTGATGTTCATGACATGGCGGACGGTGTATCCGCTTTGGCGGAAGAAGCGGCGCAAAAGGTCGACGGCGACGAAGGTGCGGAAGTTGCCGATGTGTCCGTAGTTGTAAACGGTGGGCCCGCAGGCGTACATGCGGACTTCGTGGTCGCGCAAGGGATGGAATTCCTCGATCTGCGACGACATGGTATTAAAAAGACGAAGCGCCATATGAGTGCGAGCCGTGCTCAAACAAACTAATGATTCTAGGGTGGGAGAGAGAGCGGGTCAAATCAAAGTCAGATGGCCGGAGTTCGAGCGGGCGGGAGGGCGTGGGTGTGCTCGCGCAAACGCTGCTGCACCAGAATGACGTAGTGCAGCGCGGAGACGATGGTGAAAATAAAAGTTGCGCGCAGAAAGACCGTGCGTGCTATCCATGCCCAACGCAGCGGACGAATCTCAAACAAAAGGACGAAAAACACAGCGCTGATCTGTGAGAAAGTGTTGGCCTTGCCGAAAATGCTGGGGCGGAAGTTCCGCAGCCCGGCAATCGCAAACAGGACGGCGCTGGCGGCAAGAATTGAAATGTCGCGGCTGAAGACCAGCACGGTGAACTTCCACGGGATTTTGTGCAGGATCGACAACACGAGAAACATGGTGCTCAACAAGAGCTTGTCGGCAATAGGATCAAGATACTGTCCCAGCAGCGTCTGCTGGTGAAGAGTGCGGGCGAGCAGGCCGTCCAGGCCGTCGCTGAATCCGGCAATCACAAAAACGACGAGCGCCCAGAGGTAGCGGCCCTCGACCAGATGAATCACGATGAACGGAACGAAAACCATCCGCAGCAGCGTGAGCTGGTTGGGAGCGGTGAAGATTTGCGAGAATTTCACGCACGCTCCTTGGGCGCATGCTGTCCGGAATCGTGAGCGTCGCCGACTGGGCTGTCTTGATCGATGTGAGGCGCGAGGGCGGCAGGTGGCTCCAACCCAGTCTTGGCGAAGAAGCGCTGCGATAGGGATGGCAGGTTTCCGTCGGGCAGGTCGAGTTCGACGCGCTCAATGCGATGCATGGGAAAGAACACGACGGCGGGAGTGAAAGGCTCGCCGTCGCGGACCATCACCGTCAGATCCTCAAAGGAGGCGAGTTCAGCGCCGCTCAGGCTGAGGCCCTCAGGAGCGAGCGCGAGAATCATCCCCCAGAATTTTTCGCGCGGATTGCAGAGAGTCGCAATCACCAGCGCACCGGGCTGAAACGGTCTAGGCATCCCGGCGGAAGCTTCTGAGCCGGCGCCGGATGGTCCGCTTCGCGATAAGTCGTTTTCCACGCTAAGATTGTCGCCCGGCGAAGGACGCATTGCAAATCCGGCAACTGATTGCCCCCAGTTCTGGGGCGGGCCGGGATTCGAGGTGAAGGGGCAGCGTTTAGCTGGGCAGGCGTAGCCGAATCTGCTGGGGCGCGCCGGCCAACACGAGAACTTCCGACAAGGTGCGGAGCGCGGTGGCTCCGCACGCTCGTCGGTACAGGGTTTTTAGGTGCCAGTTCCGGTCAACTCGACGATCTGCGGACTGTCTCCGGCATTGTCGGTAATGACTAAAGTGCCGGGCGTTGATCCGTTTGACGTGGGCTTGAATTCCACAGAGATCGTACAGATCGATCCCGCCGCCAGCGATGAGCCGCACGTGTTGGCCGATATCAAGTAGGGGCCTGTAGCGACCACACCGCTAATCGTCAATGTTGCGTTGCCATAGTTCTCCACCGTCACGGTCTGCGGAGCGCTGGTGGTTCCGGTGGCCACGCTGCCAAACGCTAGTGTCGTCGGCGACAGGTATACGGCCGGTTCTGCACCGTTGCCCGTGATCGGTACGCTTTGCGGGCTGTTGGCAGCATTGTCCACCAGCGAGACCGTTGCCGTTTGATTCTCGAAGGTTGACGGCGTGAAACTCACGACGATCTTGCACGTCCCATTGACGGCGACACTGGTACCGGCGCAGGTATTGGTCTCGGAGAAGTCCGAGGACACGGTGCCGGTGATGGTGATGCTGCCGCTGGCGAAGGTCAAGGCTGCGGTGCCGGTGTTGGTCACCGTTACCGTCTGTTGACTCAAAGTATTCAGCGGCACATTGGGAAACGCCAGACTGGTCGGTGACAGCGTCACGATCGGCAACGCGCCAGCCTTGCCTGTGCCGGTAATGGGAACGGTTTGCGGGCTTCCGGTCGCGTTATCTGTTACGGAGATGGCGGCGGTAAGGCCGGATCCGATTGCAATGGGCGAGAAAGTTACCGCAATGTTGCAGCTGAAGCCAGCCGCCAGAGTGGCCGGGCAGTTGTTGGTTTGTGCGTAGTTGCCGCTGTCCGTCCCGGTTAGCGTGATGCCAGTGATAGTCAGGCTCGCCTGACCGGTATTGGTGAGGTTGATATTTTGTGGGGCGCTGGTTGTGCCTTCAGCCTGGCTGGCGAACGTCAGGCTTGCCGGGTTGAAGCTCACTTCCGGCACGGCAGAGCTGATTCCTGTACCGGAGAGAGTCACCAGGCGCGGACTTCCGGGGTCGGAGTCGGTAATCGTGAGAGTTGCGGGCCCGCGCGCTCCTGCCGCCGCCGGAGTGAACGTTATCCGGTAGTAACAGTACGAGTACGCGGCGACTGCTGAGGCGCTGGTGGTGGCGCAACTGCTGCCGCTTAGGGAGAAATCGGTTGCGTTGGTGCCGCTTATCGCACCAGTGCTGATGGTCGAGGCCGTATTGCCCTGGTTGTAGTAATAAACCAGCTGCACCGGACTCGCCGTGGCCACAGTCTGCGCGTCGAACACCACTGCAGTTTGAGAAAGCTCAATTTCCGAAGTGGTGGCGATTCCCAGTCCCGACAGCGAGACCGTCTGCTTGCCGCTGCCGACGGTGGAGTTATCTGCGATGGTGACGGTGCCGGTTTTCGCAGTCGAGCTGGCGCTGGTTGGCGTAAAGGTCACGCCAATGCTGCAGGTACCACCGGGGGCTATTGTTCCGGTGCAGCCCTGGCTGGCAAGGGCAAAGTTGCCGGTGATCGTGACACTGGTGAAGGTCACCGTATAGTTGCCCGTGTTGGTAACGGTGATGTACTGCGTGGCACTCGTGGTTTCGGTCACCTGAGGATCGAAGGTCAGACTAGTAGGCGTAACCGTCAGTAGCTTGGTGTCGGCAACTCCGGTTCCGCTGATGTTGATCACGGTTGCTGCGCCCGCGTTATCGGTAATCGTAACCGTAGCCGTGTAAGCGGCTGCCGCTGCGGGAGTGAAGGTTACGGTCACGTTGCAGGTGTTGCCTGTCGGCCCCTGCGAGAGAGAGCTGGGACATCCATTGCTGATGGCGAAGTCGGCCGGGTTGGTGCCGCCCAACACGATGGAACTGATCGTGACCGGCGAGGTGCCTGTGTTCGTGAGCAGAATGTTGGGGCTGATTGGACTTTGCGTGCCTGCGACCTGCGACGGGAACTTAATGGTTGTGGGAGAAACCGTCAGACCCAGAGTCCCAGTCACACCTGTGCCCGAGAAGTTAACGGTCACGGGGCTGCCGCTGGCGCCGGTGTAGGCAATCGCAGCCGTGGCTGTGCGTTTCCCTGCTGCCGTGGGCGTGAAAGTGGCGCTGACCGTGCAGCTCGAAAAAGCGGCGAGCTTGTTGGTCGTGGAACAGCTGGTGGAGATCGCGAAGTCGGAGGTGTCTCCGGCCGGCGTGACGCTGGTGATAGTCAAGGGTGTGTTGCCCGTGTTGGTGAACGTAGCTGACTGGTTCGGGCTGGTGAATCCGATGGTCTCGTTCTGGTACTGCAGCGTGCTGTCGACCAGCACCGCCGTGCTGGTGGCGGTAACGCCATAGCCGGCCAGTTGCAGGGTCTGTGTCCCGGCGCTGTCAGTAATGGTGACCGAAGCCACGCGGGCCCCGGCAGCTCCCGGGGTAAAGCTGACATAGAAACTGCATCCCGTGGTCGCTGCCAGCGACGAAGAACAGTTATTGCTGCTGATGGCGAAGTCGCCGGCATTGGTTCCGGACGTGGCGATGACAATGCTCGTCACCGTCGAGGCCGAGTTATTCTCCACCGTAATACCCTGAATGGCGCTGGTGGTGCCAACTACCTGGAAGGGATAAGCAAGCCCTGCCGGCACCAGTTGCATGGTGGCCAAAGCGGCTGAACCGCTGCCGTTGACCGTGATGGTCTTGGCTCCGCCTGTGGCGTTGCTGTTCACGGTGAGCGTGGCGTTATCCGCGGTAGTCACCGTGGGTGTAAGGGCGATGCCTAAATAGCAGTTGCTATTGGGCTGGATCACAGCCCCGTTGCATCCGGTCTGCCCGGTGTAGTCGGTGCTGCTCGAGGTTACGGTGGAGATGGTGACCGGAGCGGTTCCCGTGTTCACGAGATAGACATATTGAGTCGGCGACGCAAGGTGTTCTTCCTGCGCCTGGAAAGTCAAGGTGGCCGGAACTGTGACCAGCGAGTAAGTTGCGGTGACTCCGGTTCCAGTAAGGGACACAGTTTGCGTGCCGGCAGCATCGACGAAGTTCAGTGTGGCGCTTTGCGCCGCAGCCGACCCAGGAGTGAAAGTGAGATACATGGTGCAATAGCGGCCGGGAGTCACCACCTGATTGAGGCAGCCGTTGGAGCTAATCTGGAAAGCGCTCGGATCAGTGCCGGTGAAATCAGTACTTGTGATGTTGAACGGGACGTTTCCGATGTTGTATAGATTCAGCGGAAGCTCGTTCGTCGTGATGGCAACCGCCTGTGTGCCGAAATCAATGGCATCGGGGCTGGCAAGTGCTGCGGGTGCCGCGGCCACCGCGATTCCGCTAAGCGGGATGCTTTGCGGGTTGCCGGTGGCATTGTCGTCGATGACCAGCGTGCCAGTCAGTGCTCCTGTGGCGAGAGGAGCAAACTCCACATAATTGGTGCAGGTAGAACCGACTCTCAATGTGCCGACGCAACTGGTCGAGTACAGGCGGAAATCGCCAGTGGTGTACGCTCGCTCAATCACGATCGGGCCGTTTCCGGTATTGGTGACCGTGACCGGGTAGTAGGCGCTCTCCGCCCCCACGCCCAGTTGGGCGAACGTCAGAGAACTTGGATCGATCGCCAGAGTAAGCGCTTCGGTCACGGCCGTGCCGGTGACGGTGAAGCTGTGCTTACCAACCGTGGTGCTGTCTACCATGGTTACCGTCGCGGGGCCGCGTGTCCCGCTAGCGGTTGGGTCGAAGGTAACCCTGACCGAGCAGTATGATCCGGGTTGCACGACGGTGGTAACGCAGCCGGTTGTGGTGTAGTCCGTACTCCCAGTCCCAGTAATCGAGATGCCGAAGATCGATACCGGGACGTCGCCCGTATTGTAGACGTATAAGCTCTGGGCTGGACTCGCGATACCTACGGTTTGTGAATTGAATACCAGCCCGGCCGAACTCAAAGTCAGTGCCGGAGTCCCTATGACGCCGTTGCCAGACAAGCTCACCGAGGTAGTCGGGACCGACCCGGTGTTGCTGTTTACCGACAGGTATCCGGCGAAGGCACCGGCCTCCGTCGGTAGAAACGCGATGTTCACCGTGCAGGTGGCGCCTTGCGCCAGCGTCGCTCCGCAATTGTTGGTCTGAGCAAAGTTGGCGCTGATGCTAAATGCGGGATTGCTGAACGTCAGAGCGGTCGTGGCACTGTTGCCGACCGTAACTGTCTGGTACGGACTGGCCGTATTCACTTGCTGGTTCGTGAAAGACAGAGTGAGCGGATTCAGCGTCAGGGCGGGCTGGGCTACGCCGGTTCCCGTCATGGTCACGGTGTTGGGCGTGTTCGTGCCGTTTGTAGCAATGGAGAGCGTTCCCGGGATGGATGCGGCTGAGGCGGGAGTGAAAGTCACATTGATGGTGCATTCTGCGCCTCCGGCCAAACTGGCGCCGCAGGTGTTCGTCTCTGAGTAGGACGCAGGTGAAGGCGTGATGCTGTCGATGGTCATAGCCGCACTGCCAACGTTGCGCAAGGTCACCGCGAGAGGGGTGCTGGCCGCGCCCTCTTGTTGATTCGTCGGAAAGGCTAGAGTCGTTGGATACACCAGTCCCTCAGCCGCGGCTGCTGCCCCGATCTCCAACGCGAAACTATTTCGGTATGGGGTTGTAGTCAGCGTGACCGGAAAACTTTGGGATGAGGTTTCGCCAAACACATAAGCATCTCCGGTGGTGTCCGCCACGATATTCGGAGAGTGCGCGGTGCTCTGGGTGCTGTCATAAGCAGTGCCGCCAATGTAGGTCGAGTAAACGGCCGCCGTCCCTGTACCGTTCAATTCGGTGACAAAGACATTGTCGCTATCATCACCACCTACCCAGCTGGCATTGAAAGCTTGAATGGGGTTGGTCAACGAGAGATCGTCTTCTCCCGTGTACCCCGTGATGAATGCGTCGCAGGCGGAACTGCATCCCGGTTCAATCGCGATATTCGTGGGGTAAGTCAATTCCTGAGCTCCGCCCAGGAAGGTGGAATAAATCAGAGCAGTTCCGGCGGGATTTAACTCGGAGACAAATCCTGAAGGATAGGTGACCTGGTATGCACCCACAGTCGTTGGAAAGTCCTCTACGCCGACGGGTCCGGTTACGTAAGCGTCGCCTGATCCATCGACGGCAATGCCGACGGTGCCAGTCGAGCCCTGATATCCGAGGTAAGCAGAGTAAGTCGCAGTGGTCGCGGTCGAGTTTAACTTGGTGACGTAGATGCCGCCATAGGCGTCATCTTCTCCGTCATAAGCGAAGGCGCCCGGCGTAACCGGAAAATCCACTCCGCCAATTCCCACAACGTAAGCATTATCCGAGCCATCGACCGCGATGCTGTTCTCGATGGTCGATGTCGTGGGTCCGCTCAAGTAAGTGGAGTAGATCAGTGAGGCCGTGCCCGACAACGTCGGATTCATCTTGGTGACAAAGCCGCCGTAGCTGCTCGTCATCGTCGTCTGATAAGCGCCGCTCGTGGTGGGGAAGGTGGTGGAATAGGTGTAGCCGGTAATGTACATGTTTTTCGCCGAATCCAGGGCGAGTCCATTCGCCTGGTCCGGAAAACTGCTGGTGCTGGTGGCGCCCGCGAGATAGGTGCCGTAGGTGAGCGTGGTGCCAGCAGCGTTTAAGACAGCGGCAAACGCGTGGTTCCCGCTGGTCACAGACTGCAGATATCCGCCGGTGGTAGTCGGGAAATTTGGGTTCGAGTAACCCACGATATAAACATTTCCCGCCGAGTCGACTTTCATGTCTTCGGGGTAAGCGCTATAGGTCAGCGGTGAAGTAACAGTCAGGATGGTGCGGTAAACCAGCGTGGTGCCGGCAGAACCGATCTTCTCAATCACGACTCCGGTGCTTGTGCGCCCCGCCACGTAGACATTCCCGCTGCCGTCAACGGCTCCGACATAGTAAGTGTCGCTCGTCGTCGAACCATTGATAAACTCTGACCATAAGAGGACGGGATCGATGATCAACGGGCGGCTGCGGTCCCACTTCGGAATGTCGAAACCGATCCGTCCCGGGCCCGTCATTACATAACTTCCGGCCAGCAGTTGTCGCGAGCCGTCTGCCGCCGTCTGGTAGATCACGGGCTTGGAGAAGCGCAGGCTCGTGCCGGCGCCGCTGATATTCAACTCGCCTTCGCGACTGATGCCGACGTGTTGCGCGCTGCTGATGTCGAGCGCGATCATTTTCGGGTCATGTTGCGGAGCGACTACAAAGTCGTACTCCAGTTGGCCACGATTCCCGTAGTACACCAGATCGACGCCAGGATAGATTCCCTGGTAGCGCAGGCCGGACCAGGTACGCAAGCCGATCCGCGAGTTGCGGCCGTCAGGGTAGACATAGTTCACAACCCCCGGCAATTGTCGTTCCGGTGAAATGCGTTGTGCGCGCTTTGCTCCCGACAGGCTAAGACGGATGGGCTTGCCTGCGGATGCGCCCGCCGGAGAAATATCAATCGCCGCCTGGCGGTCATAAAACTGAAAATCTAGGCCGGAGACGGAAGACTTAAATGCCGCATTACCCCGTCTAGAGCTCCCGCTCTCTTCGAACCTGAGAGTGTCGTTGCCCAATACCTTTACCGCAGGCATTTGTGCGAGAGTCGCAGTGGCGAAAGAGATGGAAGCCACCAGCAAGGCAAGTGGGAAGCGAAAGCGGGCACGCAGCATACATTGTTCTCCTGGCCGAGAATAAGAATCACGAGAGCTGATCGTTGGAATGAGCTAGAGCGCAGAATCTCGCCGACATGGGCTCGCCACATGGGCTCGATCGTGCCACAAATTTCCCTTTATCAGTTCGGGGGGCGAAGCAGTGATAATGGAAAACTACATCTGTCGCTGGGCATGAATTCCACAGTCAGTTCGTGCCCCAAGCGAAACGCTCGCGGAGTATACATCAGCCATTGCCTCTGGCAACATCAATATTTTCGTGCAAAGCAAATGGCTCTTTTGTGACCACTGATTTTCAGATTCGAGGAAAAAGATTGCAGCAAATCTGCGGCGGATTGCATTTCCGCCGCACAATGTCTCGGCGAAGAATCCAGGAACTGCGTTTCGATTGGGGTGACTACCCTTACTATTGCAGCTTGGCGTACTCGGCCTTGGCTTCTTGAAGGATAGGGAGGTCGGGGTCGGCATCTTTCCAAAGCGTGAGGAAATCTTTATAAGCGGCGCGAGCGCGGCTGCGGGCGGCATCGGCATCTGCGCCTTGTGAGTCTTTTGTCTCCAGGGCATTCGCGCGAGCTATACCCAAATGCGCCAACGCTCCTGTCCAGCAGTTCCAGACAATTCCATTGTGGTCGAGAATCTTCTGAAACTCCGCGGCGGCAGCGCCGCCCTGTCCGGCCGCTAAGTACGCCTCTCCGCGCACGTACACATCGTAGAGGCAGGAAGTATTGAGCACAAAACCAATCTGCCCGAATTCCAGAGGAGTAGCGGCTCGCAGGAACTTCAGGGCGGAATCCGGGTTCTTCTGGTCCAGCGCCAATTGGCCCTGGATCGCCGGCAGCCAGAGCGATTGCATCTGGGTGCTGAGTGGGAACCGCTTATTCAAGTCCTGGGCCAGAGCTTCAGCCTGTGCAGTATCACCTGCCATGGCAAACGCCAGCGCGGCTTCGACCTCAGCGCTTCGGCTGTCGGGGGTGAGACGCAAGGCATTTGCAGCCTCCCGTCGAGCTTGCGCCCGATAGCCGTAAGCGGCTTCGCGCTGAGCGGAGATCGCCTGCCACATGGCCCCATTTTCCGTCCGGTCAGTCCGTACCGCGGAATCCACGGCAGCTTTGGTCAGTTCCCGGGCCTTGCGAAGACGGCCGGCGTAGGCCTCAGTGTCGGAGGCAAACGCAAGTCCCCAGTTCTCATCCTCCGGCCGGTCGGCAAACCACTTTCGCTGCTCTGCCATTGCGCCCGAGTCGGTTCCGAGAAAGGCAAGAGCGTAGAGCGCGAAGTGGAACATCACGTCATCCAGCTTTCGCGCCTGCGCCTGGTGGATGGTCTGCTCCGCCTGGTCAAAGTGCTGCAAGGCAAGTTCGTAGTTCGCCAGATTCTCGTAAGTGATAACCCGTTCTGGAGCCACGCTGAGGTCTTGCCTGGTGATCTCAGCCGCTTTGTCATACTGACCTTGTTCGCCGTACACATAACCCAGGTTGGCATGCACTCCGGATTCGCGCGGGTAGCTCTCAATCTCCTCCAGATACGTCTGGATCGCCTGATCCAGTTGCCCGGTGACGGTGTCGTAGTAGTAGGCGGTGATGGCCAGTTTTTCCCGCTCGCTGGCATGTTCCCGCAACTCAAAGGCCTTGGTCACATAAGCTCTGGCCTGCCCTAGTTCGCCGAGACTGTAGTAGTTCAAGCCCAGTAATTGGTGAGCCATGGCGAAATTCGAATCCAGCTGGATGGCCCGCTGGTTATAAGGCAGGGCTGCAGCTGCGCCTTTTTCGTAAAAGACCTTCATTCCGAGGCTGTACGCCTTCAGAGCTTCGAGAGACGACGTAGTGGCTTGGGCCAGCGGAACGTCAAACTCCTGAACGGTCGCGAGCGATTCGCCCAGCTTGGCGCGCAATTTGGATGCGGCCCTGCCCAGCGCATCCAGCACCTCCTCCTTGGATGCAGCCGTGACCTGATCTTCCGCCAGCGTGTCTCCGGTCTGGCAGTTCACCGCCTTGAGCCCCAGCACATACTCGCTGCCCAAACTGCCAATCGAACCGGCGATGTAAGCCTTGCTGCCCGCTCGCTGGCAAAGCTCGCGGGCCACTTCAGGTGTGAGCTTGGTGCTGGCGGGACGAGTCATTAACAGCAAGGTCTTCGTGATCTGGCTGTCGGAGAGCACGTTGAGGAAAGGCGACTGCCGCAGAGAGACGCTGAGCGCTGTTCGCAGCGCGTCGTCGAACACTGGTTCGCCCGTGCTGTTGGAAAAATCGGCGAGAATGATGGTGTCTTTGTCGGTGAGCCGGGTGCTTGGATGTGAGCGATAAATGCGCGCGCCCGCCAGCAGCAAGGAGACGAGCAAGGCAGCGCACAGTCCGGCGGCCAGCAACCATGGTCGCAGCCAGGATGGCCTCGCTCCAGTTATTCGTTCCGCTTTAGCGGACTCTATTTGAGCGGAAGTTACTTGAGCAGGCGTCACTTCGGTGGATCGTGCGGCGTTCCCACTTGGCGCGTCGTAGGCTCGGGGATTTTCCGGATTTAATCCCGCGGCAGCCATGATGCCCTGCCCAAGCTCCTCGGCGGAAAAGGCGCGCGTCCCGGTCGGAGGCGTAATGGCCTCCGTGACAACTTCAACCGGAGCAATAAAGCGGTAGCCCAAACGCGGCAGAGTCTCGATGTAGCGCGGCGCCTCGGCGGAATCGCAAAGCACTTGCCGCAGCTTCTTGACCGAGGTGTTCAGCCCATGCTCGAAATCGACGAAGGTGTCGGCTGACCAGAGCGCCTTGCGAATTTCGTCGCGAGTTACAACTTCCCCGGCGTGACTCAGCAGAAGCTCAAGGATCAGGTAAGGCTGCCCACGAAGTTTTATTCTGGTCCCGCCCTTCAGAATCTCACGCGCGCGAGTGCGCACTTCGAACGGGCCAAAACAGAATTTTTCCCCAAGCCCCACCAAATCCCCCGCACTGAATACTGCTTCAGGCTTGCTGCGAATTCTACCATTTTCAGTGGATGGTCTTAGAACCCACGAGGAAAACAACGGAGACCAATTCAGATTCCCGGTGTTTGGCCTCCGCGGGGGCGAGCCCGGAATCTCGCGGTCAATGCTAACCCTAAATATTTCAAAACGTTAACGGCTCACCTCTGACTCACCCACGATTCACCGCCGGTCCATTGCGCGCTCCACGGGGTTGCGCCAAAGTCGTCTCACGAGCGCTCGATCTTTGTGGCGTAGCGCCAGAAGCGGCATCGCGATGCGCAGGTCGGCAGTTCTTGGCTGTTCGGCATCGGCGAGGCAAGTAGGCTGGGAGAACCGTCGGGGGGCGGTTCTCCTCGCTTTACAGAAGTTTGAATCTGTTCACTTCCCGGAAAACAATGCCGATTGAGCAGGTCAATTTGCGAGAAAAGCTGTACCAGGTTCGCCTCAATTTCGATGCCCAACTCGCACAGGTATTACTGGGGCGTCCCGAAATGAGCCACTCCAAGGTCAAGAATCAGTTCGGAATCAGCGACAAGGTGATCCGTCGAGTAACCAGGCAGTTCAAGATTGCGCGTAAACGTGGCCCCAAGCCCTCCAGATAACCAACGCAGCTGCGTCGGATTCTCACTCAACTGTAACTAAATCCGCTCGGTTGTCCGGAAGCGCAACTCTCGAGTCTGTTGGATATTGAGAAATTTCCTTGGCCTCAACCCGTCTTGGGTCATTGAGCGTAATGGTGATACTACGTCCATTGACGCTAGCGGCATCGGTTGCAGGTGGCTTGTGAAGAGTGGTCGCTTCTGACCATACGCCGAATCGGAATACCGCGTAACCTTACGGCGTATACCGGTCCATCCGGTCGCATCTGCGCGAGATACTTGAATCGCAAATTGGAGGAAGTGGAATGGCTACTCAGCTATGTCAGAAATGTAAACAAGCCCATCCCGGTAGCATCTGCGATTACGACGAAAAAGGTGAATGTGCAGAGACGATTGACACCAATGAGGTCGCTCCTCCCTCTGACGCACCATCGAAGAAACCAATCGGCACAGGTTCCGAAGATTAACCCCAGAGGCCGGAAGTCCGCTGCTGCCCAGGTTCTGTTCTTCCCCCCAAAGAATTCATTCGCCTTTCATGCGAGCAGGTTAGTCTTGTACAGAGCATCGCGGCACAACGCCCCGCGCTTGAACTCCGGAGGTCATTCATGGCCGGCACAGCTGAAGTCCCAACGCCGCTTTCACCCGAAGAACTGCGAAAAACGGATGCATATTGGCGCGCCTGCAACTACCTGTCGGCGTGCATGATCTATCTGCGCGCGAATCCTCTTTTGCGTGAACCGCTGAAGCCCGAGCACATCAAGAATCGGTTGCTTGGTCATTGGGGTTCAGATCCCGGTCAATCTTTGATTTGGGTGCACTTGAACCGCCTCATCCGGAAGTACGACTTGAATGTCATCTATATTGCCGGCCCCGGCCACGGAGCGCCCGCCACACTCGCCAACTGTTATCTCGAAGGGCATTATTCTGAGATTTATCCGGACAAGAGTTGTGACCAAGCGGGCATGCTCAAGTTCTTCAAGCAGTTCTCGTTTCCGGGTGGGATCGGTTCGCACTGCACACCGGAAACACCGGGCTCGATTCACGAAGGTGGCGAGCTTGGCTACTCCCTCTCGCACGGGTACGGAGCAGCGTTCGACAATCCTGATCTCATTGTCGCGGTCGCAGTAGGAGACGGCGAGGCGGAAACCGGTCCACTGGCAACCTCGTGGCATTCGAATAAGTTCCTGAATCCCATTCGCGATGGGGCGGTTTTGCCGATACTACATCTCAACGGCTATAAGATCGCGAATCCCACTATCCTCGCTCGCATACCGCATGATGAATTGGAAGCGCTGTTAACCGGATACGGCCACAAGCCTTATTTCGTCGAGGGCCACGACCCGGCCGCGATGCATCTCGCGATGGCTTCAACTCTGGAACAATGCATTCTAGAGATTCGCTCGCTGCAACGGCACGCCCGTTCGACGGGCGACACGACGCGTCCGCGCTGGCCGATGATTGTGCTGCGTTCTCCAAAAGGTTGGACCGGACCAAAGGAGGTAGACGGCCACAAAGTAGAGGACTTCTGGCGCGCGCATCAGGTTCCTGTGCTTGACCCGGCTACGAATCCGCGCAATCTGAAAATCGTGGAAGACTGGCTGCGCAGCTACAAGCCGGAAGAACTTTTCGACGCCAATGGAAAGCTAGTGCCGGAACTCCGGGAACTGGCACCTTCGGGCACTCGCCGCATCTCGGCGAACCCACACGCGAACGGCGGTCTGCTGCGCAAGGAACTCGAGTTACCTGATTTTCGCGACTATGCCGTTCAGATGAAGTCTCCGGGGGCTATCTATGCGCCACCCACCGACGTGCTCGCGCACTTCCTGGCCGAAGTCATGCGGCGCAACATGAACTCCTTCCGGGTTTTCGGGCCGGACGAGACCGCCTCCAATCGGCTGACCGCGATCTATGCCGCATCGAAGAAAACATGGCTTGCTGAATTCAAGCCGGAAGATGCCGACGGCGGCGAACTCGATGTCTCTGGCCGCGTGATGGAGATGCTGAGCGAGCACACGCTCGAGGGTTGGTTCGAAGGCTACGCTCTGACCGGCCGTCACGGATTTTTCTCGACCTACGAAGCTTTCGTGCACGTCATCGATTCGATGTTCAACCAGCACGCGAAATGGCTGGAAAAGTCGAAACTGGAACTCGACTGGCGCGCGCCCGTTCCTTCCATCAACATCCTTATTACCTCTCTTGTCTGGCGGCAGGATCACAACGGCTTCACCCATCAGGATCCTGGATTTCTTGACGTGGTCACCAACAAGAGCCCCGATGTGGTCCGCATCTATTTGCCCCCGGATGCGAACTGCCTGCTCAGCGTGACCGACCACTGTCTGCGCTCCCGCGACTACGTTAACGTCATTGTCGCGGACAAGCAGGACCACCTGCAGTATCTCACCATGGAAGAAGCGGTAGAGCACTGTACAAAGGGCATCGGCATCTGGGACTGGGCTTCAACCGATAATGGCTCGGACCCCGATGTTGTGATGGCTTGCGCGGGCGACATCGCGACCATGGAGTCGGTCGCTGCGGTCGCGATTTTGAAGAAGAATTTCCCTGATTTGAAGATTCGCCTGGTGAACGTCGTCGATCTCTTCCGGCTTATGCCGGAAAGCGAGCATCCCCACGGACTCTCCGACCGCGACTTCGATTCTCTTTTCACTGTAGACAGGCCGGTCATCTTCAACTTCCACTCCTACGCGTCGCTCATCCACAAGCTGAGTTACCGCCGCAAGAACCATGACAACATTCATGTCCGCGGATATAAGGAAAAAGGCAATATCAACACGCCGCTCGAACTGGCCATTCTTAACCAGGTCGATCGCTTTGACCTGGCGATTGATGTGATTGATCGCGTTCCGCGCCTGCAGCCAATCGGCGCGCACGTCAAGGAATGGCTGAAGGATCAGATCATCGAAAGTATCAATTACGCCCACGCCGAAGGCATCGACAAGGAAGAAATCCGCAACTGGAAATGGCCTGGGTAAACAAGACTGGGTAAACAAGAGCGGATAGACATCGTGGAAACATTGGCCCGAAAAGACGATCTTATCCTCGCGCTCAACAGCGGCTCGTCTTCGCTCAAGTTCGGCGTCTACTCTCGCGACGCCGGCGACAGCGACGAACAAGCTGTGCTGAGCGGAAGCGCCGAGGGTATTGGACGCGACAACGGGGCATTGCACATTCGTTCTTCCGATGGACGTGCACTGGTGGCGCGCGAATGTCTCCACGAATCGCAGAGCGATGCCCTTGCCGCTCTCGCCACGGAACTGCGGGATCATCTTCATGACACGCCAGTGGCGGTGGGCCATCGAATCGTGCATGGTGGGCCGGAACTTCGGGCCCACCAACTCATCACGCCGCAGGTTCTGGACCAACTCCGCTCCGCCACGCATTTCGCGCCGCTGCACATTCCGCAGGCGCTCAAGCTGATCGCCGCCGCTCAATCGATCTTCCCCTCGGCCGCGCACTTTGCCTGTTTCGACGATGCCTTTCACCGCACCATCCCCGAAGTGGCGGCGCACTTCCCCCTCCCGCAGCGATATTTCGACGCTGGTATTTTTCGCTACGGGTTTCATGGTCTTTCTTACGAGTCGCTCGTGCATCATTTCGGCGAGCAGCTTTCCAGTCGGGCCATCTTCGCCCACCTGGGGAATGGAGCCAGCCTCTGCGCGCTTCGCAACGGAGTGTCGGTCGATACCACCATGGGCCTCACTCCCACCGGCGGCATCCCTATGGGCACGCGCTCCGGCGATCTCGATCCGGGGGTGTTTCTCTTCCTTTTGAGAAATGAAAAACTTGGTGCCGACGAGCTTGAAGACTTGCTTAACCATCAGAGCGGCCTTTTCGCTCTCTCTTCCGGCGAGAGCAATGTGAAGGCGCTGGAAGAGAGGATGCGCTCCAACGATCCTTGCGCAGCTCTTGCGCTGAACGTCTTTGCCACTTCTGTGCGCAAAGTAATCGGTGCGTATGCAGCCCTTCTCGGTGGAGTCGACCTGCTCGTCTTCACCGGCGGCATCGGAGAGCACAGCGCTCACATCCGATCGTTGGCCGCCGACGGCCTGGAGTTCCTTGGCCTTACCGCAAACAAGATCCAAGTTGTTCCCGCCGGGGAAGAACCACAAATCGCTCGCCACTGCCGCAGAATGATGATCAAGACTCTCTGAGGAATGAGCATTTCAGCGATCTCGATACTGACAAGCTGATTGCGTTTCGCATAGTCCGCGTGCGTGAGAGTTGTGGAGGAGAGCCTGCGTCACAGCAAGCGCAGAACGACGCCGGATGTCTATACGCACGGCTTGATGCCCAGCAAGCGCGAGGCGCAAGGTCGCGTGGTAAAATCTTCATTGGGTCTAGATGGCCCACGTCGGCGATGTCTGTTGCTGCAAGTGCTTGAAAGCAGATGTAGGCGCGTAGCTCAGTTGGTTAGAGCGCTACCTTGACACGGTAGAGGTCAGGAGTTCGAGTCTCCTCGTGCCTACCATAATTTTTCTATCAGTTACCCAACCCCCCATCCGAAGATCTGGGTCCATTGGGGTCCAATAAGCGCTCGGCTTCCCAAACAAGATTCGCTCGAACGAATGACGGCGAAGCGAACCAGCGTTCACCCTATGATTTCCATTCGCGAACGGCATCTCCAGCGCCGCTGAGGTTGGCGAGTCGCATCTCGGAATACTTGCGGGATAGGATCACGCCGGGCGCACCGGCGCGGAGCGCGGCGAGAACGGCGGCCTTCACGCTCTGCTGCGTGCATTTGCTGTTGCTGGGCTCGGTGGGGATATCGATATCAATGCCGGGCCAAATTAAAGTGTTGGTGTTGGCGACGCCCTCGCGCGCGCGTTTCGTCTCGTGGAGGACGTAGTCCGGCGAAAGTCCGGTGCGAGGAATCTGATCGTAGCTGCCCTCCTTCAATCCCATCACCCCATAGTTGAAGTCGAGCAAGCCCTGTTTTGAGAGATCGGCATAGATGGTGGATCCGGCATTGTCTGCATACAACGCCATCCGCTCGCCTCCGCAGTTGTTGTACATGACGACTTTTATGAAATCGGAGTAGTTCGAGAGCTCATGAAGGTCTTGCTCGGCACGGTAGATCGGATTGAAGGAATCGTTGTGCCAGATGTGCCAACCCACGGGTACCGCGGGCTTCGCTGTCTTTACCGTCCTATAAATTGCGGCGTAGGTCTCGCGAAGGCTGTCGGTCCACAACATCTCCCAGGCGGCAAGTTCGGGATAGCGCAACAGCAGGCGCCAGAATTGGACGTAGTAACCGTCCACTGGGCGTTTGCCGCTGCGTGAAGCACGAACGAACTTTTCCAGTTCCAGAAAACCCTGGCGCGCTCGCTCCACATCAATGCCCCGCTCCTTCCCTTTGGACTGACAAAACTGGCAAAAGCAAGTGACGTTGCCCGGATCGACCGGAGGCGTGTCGTGCGTGGCTCCAAGGCTGTCGCAAAGCGCGCCTTGCCGTTCCGATCCCCACATGATTCCGTCGATGTCGTAGGAGCGTGCGTAGTCCTCTACCAGGCCCGTCAGGAAATTCCGGTAGTTGGGATTGTTGACGCACAGCGTGTCAGCGTTCCGCCCGTACAGATCTCGCTCCTGCAGTTTCTCGATGTTCGGCAGGTCGCTGCGGAATACGTCCTCGAGCCAGCAAATGACCTTCATGCCGCGCTTCTTTGCTGCCGGTAGAACTTCGGCCAGGATATCGAGATCTCCGTGGTCGGGCGCGCGTGTGTCTTTGAGAACAGTGTTTTTGTAGTACTGAGGATGAGGAGTGGCGAAATTTCCGCCGTGAAAATTGAGATCGTACTCTTGTTTGCCATGATCGGGCAGCGGCTGCCCTGGAATCTGTCTTCCCGCGATGCCGCGACCATAGGTGAAGACCGCGAGAAACAGGGTGTTTACGCCGGCGCGTTCTTGTAGCACATCGAGAACTTTCTCGGTGCCTTCATCTACAAAAGAAACCGCTCCGACCTGGATACCGATCATTCTCGAGGAGGCCACTGCATGGCCTGAGGTCGGCATGGCCAAGGCGGCGCCAGCTCCGGCGGAAATCTTCAGGAATTCTCGGCGATTCAAATCCGATTTCAACATGCACCTCTCCTATCGTTTTTCGTAGCATCCGATGTCTATGGTGCCGGACTTGATCCGAGGTGAGCCTTCAAGGTCCAGTTCTCCAACCGGCAAGCCGTCAAGCGTGCCAGCAGCCATCGCGGGAGAACTTGAACTGAGATGAAAGTCCTTGGCGGCAGTGTCCACAAAATGCGGATCGAGAAAACGCGAATGGCGGTCGTTCTGCGTGGACTCAAGATATTTGTCGAAGCCCGTCTCCGTGGCGGAGACCCCTGCCCATGTGCTCGCCTTTGATCCGGAAGCGCAGTAATAGAAGTTGTGATCGATGGCGATCGGCGGCTGATTCTTGTCGACCTGCGATTTATTCACGGTGATAAGACAGCGAGGCCCCGCATAGACGATGTTGTTCGAAAAAGTATTGGCTGCCATGTTCCACTGCATCTGGAACTCGCCGGATCCGGTTCCCGACGTATCGTTGTCATAGAGTGTGTTGTTGACTACGATGCAGTGTTCGGTGCGTCCGCGCTCGGGTGCATATCCCCCAACGGAAACGCCCGCGGTATGGCCGTGATAGATAAGGTTATTCCGCGCAGTGACGTAACTGGTGGCGCGGTCCTTGTGCTCGCTGGCCAACTCGATCCCGAAGTCAACGTCGTGAATAACGTTCTGCTCGATGAGGATTCTGGTGCCACCGTCCACATAAATGCCATCGGAAGATTCGTCGTTGCGGTAGGCCGGATTGCCGCGCGAAGTAATGTTGTAGACGAAATTCCCGCTAACGATCCCGTCGCGAGCCTGGTCAACGGCAGGGTCGGGCGCGGTGCGTTCAAAACCGATGACGTCGATTCCGATGTTATTGTTGTCGTGGACGACATTGTGCGTAATGCGGAAGTTCGTGACGTTCCCGTTCACCACCAGCGACTCGCTCGAACCGGTTTTGAGGTGGTGCACCTCATTGCCGTCAATGATCAAGTCAGTGATAGGCGTTTTGGCGTCAGTACCGTATACGGCAATGCCAAAGCCATTGCCTCCACTCCCAGGAGCATCGCGGCCCTCAAAATTGTTCTCAATGTGATGCACGTTGTTCTTCAGCAGTTCGATATGGGAGCCGGCGCCGATCACGTTTATACCCAGGGGTGCGAGCCGATGTTCGGCGGTGCGGAAGTTGCGGATTTCAAAACCCTCGATTCGTACGTAACTCTTGTTTTGAATCGTGAGTACGCCGGTTCTGCCGGCGGGAATGAAATGCGTCGCATCGAGGACGGCCGTTTCGCCGGGGTAGCTTTGAAAAGTGATGAACCCATCGCTCGCATTGCCGGACGCGTTGATGCTGACCAGTTCTTCGTAGATTCCGCCGCGAACGTAGACAGTGCTTCCCGCCAGCGCTGTGTCTGCGGCGTGCTGAATGGTCCGCCAAGGCGCCCCTTGCGTTCCGGGATTCGAATCATTCCCAGTCGTCGCCACATAGAAGAAGGAGTTTGTCTGGCCAAACGCGGCCGAGACGCAAGTCAGCAGAGTAAAGAGGATTGAAAACTTCATGCTAATAGCTCCATAGCGCCGACTCGCGCTTTCTTCCGGATGATCGATATCGTTTTCTTTCGTTTGTCCAGCACGACGCCCATGCCTTCACACCAGCGGCTGATCAGGTTTGTAATTGTGGCGCAATGTTAGCGAGCCATCGGCATTCACCTTCTGCCTGCATGCCCATCGGACCGGATAGCGCACGCCCTTCACTTCGAGTTCAGCTTTCAGCCGCAGCCCCTCCCATGGGACGCCCGTAGGCAGCATCAGCATCGCTTGGTGAACGCCGATTGGTTTTGGGTAGCCGGCGTCGACGCAGCCTGACACTTGGATTTTGCGGTCTTCGCTGAACACGGTAAGGCGTAGCACTCCCGGAACTGGAGCGATTCCGTCGTTTGCCAGTCCCAGCACCAGGCCGTTAGCTCCGTCACGCTTGAACGTCCATATAAACGACGGGCGGATGCGATAGCCGATCTCACGGGCGATCTCATCGATCGGCCCGGGAAACTTCTCGTAGTAGCTGGTAATGCTGCGGGCCGACTGGTTGTGCCAGCTCCAAATCGATAGGTAATTGACGCCGACGTCGGCAACGTGAGAAATGATTTGTTCGTTGTAGGTGATTCCATCTTCGTCGATCTGAAGTTGCTTCGGATCGCCGGTGGTGAAGCCGACCTCGCAGATCGCCCCCGCCCAGGGCGGACGGTAACTCAATGCCTCGATCTGAGTGTTCTCAATGAAGATCGTATCCGTGCGCAGCCAGTTGCCGGTGCGCATCGTGCGATCCACCAGATCGGCGTTGCCCACGTTGCTGAAATCGGGCTGCGTGTTGGTCGCGAGTGGGACCTTGGTCCAGTGCTCGAGTTGCAACTCAAACATGGCAGCCCAGGTTTGTTCCGCGATCAACTGGCTGGGGAAGGGATTGCCCTCGTAGGGCCAGGTGTGTCCTTCGCCCCAAAAGCCGTACATCATCGTATCCATGAACTCGATCTGCGGATGACCGTTGAGCTCGGCGGCCAACAACTCATTTAATTCGCGAAACGCAGCCTGATATGCCGGATGATCGTAGCGGGGCACGCGGTTATCTTTTTTGTAGCGCGTTTCCGCAGGGTTGCCGTTCCACTCGCCTTTCAGCTTTACATAGGGAACCTTGTTGAGCAGAAACTCCGGCATCCCAGGCTCCGGAACATCGGGATTCTCCAGTTGAACTCGGAAGCCTATGCGCTTGTCGTAACGGCGAGCGAGATCAAACGCAATCTTCCACCATGACGGGAAATCGAGCCGGCCTGGCTGCTTTTGGATCTCCCGCCAGTTGGGACGGAGGTAGACCTTATGCACGAAGGGCAGCTTAACCAGATCCTCCAGAGTTTCCTCCTGGGTCTGACCGGGGATATTGAGTGGTCCTGTATCGTCGGAGAGATAGACGATGAGACCCATTCCATAGTTGCTGACGATCTCCTTAGACGGCGAGGTGATCATCGAGACATCGCTATCGGGAACAACCGCGCATGGACCGTACTGCGGGAATGGCCCCTGATAAAGTCGATCGAGAACCGGAGGGCCCGATCCCCAATCATACTTATCCCAGTTGTGTTCAGGGATGGAGGCGTTGGCCCGGGCGTTGAACATCCCGACTGCGACTCCTGCTGCGGTCGCGGACTTCAAGAAACTGCGTCGATCCATGAACTGCTCCCGTCAGGCGAAGATTGTCTACTAGCACACGCTACGGGAGATGGTACACCGAGTCGAAACAACACGAAAGCCTAAGAAATGATTCGTAAACGCTGTCCCTCGCGACGGGCATGAAACTGGCAACAAAGGTTTTCTATACAATCAGGACACTAGCCGAGAAAGCTACCTGGATACGGTAGCGGTCCTTCAGAAACAGTGAGCGACTCATTTATCTGCCTGCACATGACAACGGTTCCTCCGTTTCATCGAATATCGTGATCGTTCAGGACGGAGCAGTTTAGGCAATTCAGGCATCGAAGACCACGTCTGACTAGGACGACTGACGAAGTGGTCGGTCATCAACTGGCGAGTATCCCTGGCGGCCAGTTGCTAACGGTCGCCCGTTCGATCGCTGCGGAATGGCCTATGGCAGAATTCTCCGGCTTGGAAGATTATGGTCGGGTGCCAACTGCGCTGGCGATTCCGATGGCCACGCTACAGCTTTACGTAAGGTTCGTATGCCCCAGTCTCCAAACCCGTCCGCGCCGCAGCCGTTGGCGTCTCTGCTTGCGCTAGCCACGCAGTTGCTCAGGGCTGGGCGGCCAGCCGATGCGATCGCGCCGTTGCGCGATGCAGGGCAGCTCGATCCGTCCAATGCCATGATCCAGCACGATCTCGGGCTCGCCTGCCTCGAGGTGGGCCGTGTACCGGATGCCATCGCAGCATTGCAACGGGCCGTGGCCAGCAACCCGCGCTATGCCGATGCATATTTCCGCCTTGGAATCGCCTTGGAGAAGCTGGGCAATATCAGCGGGGCCATCGCTGCGTACGACCGCGCCACGACGCTGCTCCCATCCCTGACCGAAGCGTGGTTCCGCGCTGGCGCCCTGCACTACACGCTGGGCCATCGCGAGGAAGCGATTGACTGTTTCCGCCGTGCGGCGGCGGCCGGAGGCAGGACGGGCTTCGGCCGCCTGGGTAAGGCGCGGGCGCTGCTGACCGAGGATCGCCATCGGGAAGCCGAAAAGGCTCTGCGCGAGACGCTAGTGGCCGAGCCGAGGAACGCCATGGCGTACGATTTGCTGGGCAATCTGCTCACTGAGTTCGGCCGTTTCGACGAGGCTCGTGCCTGCTTCGAACGCGCAATCACAATCGCGCCGCTGCTGGCGGGAAGCTACTACGAACTGGTCCGGTGCCGCCCGGTCACGCGGCAGGACGATGGCCTGCTGCAAACGATGCAAACAGCCCTGGCCACGCCGGGCCTGGAAGCGGGGCAACGCCTGCGGGTTCACCTCGCGATCGGCAAGGCAGCGGAGGATCTTGGCGACTACGCGCTGGCTATGCAACATTTCGACGCCGCAGACGCTGTGCGCCGGGGCTCGGTGCCGTTCGACTCGGCCGCGTTCTCCATTGAGATCGACCGCCTGATTGCCCGCTGCACGCCGGAATGGATCGCGCGCGCGCCCGAACTCGGCAGCGCGGATGCGACGCCCGTGCTGATCATCGGTATGCCGCGGTCGGGCACAACTCTGGTCGAGCAGATCGTCTCCATGCATCCCGAGGTCGGAGCCGGGAGCGAGTTGCATTTCTGGAACCAGCGCGGGGCCGAGTGGCACCGCTCTTGTTCGATTGAGGAAAGTTCGGCCGGTAACGTCGCGGCGGGGAACCAGACGGCGTTCGTCCTCTCGGAGTTCCTGACCAAGGCGACCGCAGACTATCTTGGCCTGCTGCGCACGATCGCCCCGACCACGGCGCACGTGACCGACAAGATGCCGTTTAACTTCCTGTGGGCCGGGCTGATCCATGTAGCCTTCCCGCGCGCAACCATCATCCATTGCCGCCGACCTGCAATCGATACGGCGCTGTCGATCCATCAAACTCACTTTCGTCCGGGCCTGGCGTTTCCGACCGGAGGTGCCGAACTGGTCGCGTACTTCCATGACTACCAGCGGCTCATCGACCATTGGCGGAGGGTGCTGCCGGCGGATCGCTTCCTCGATGTCGATTACGAGGACCTGACCCGCGCGCCCGAACCAGTCATCCGGCGGATCATCGCGGGCTGCGGCCTGGCGTGGCACGACAAATGCCTGCGCCCCGAATCCAATCCGCGGGCCGTGAACACACCCAGCAAATGGCAGGCCCGGCAACCGATCTACCGCACGTCCATCGAACGCTGGCGACGCTACGAACCCTGGCTGGGGCCCCTGCGCGCGCTCGTCGAGGTTAAAGTCGAGGTCAAATAAGATCGCTAAACAGGATCGATGACGAGTCGGAACTGGATTCGCGTCTTGCCCCATGGTGATTGGGCTCAAGCATTCCAGCCCCTGTAGCGGAAATCTCACATGATCGTCATAAAAGCAGTCGCAGCCCTTTCGACGTTCTGGGCCGCGATCCAACTGCCAGAGCTATCCCAGCCCAAGATGACAAAAATGTAATCTTGCCGTCATGCGGGCGTTTCTTTCTCAACGCTAGACTGGTCGCCCTGGTGCACGGAGCGCCTGCTCTAAGCTCTGTCGGAGTTTGGGGCACTCAGCTTGGGGAACAGGGGATAACCGCCAAGAAGTCCGACGTTGCTTGAGGGAAAAACTTGAAGAAGGAGAACGGTAATGTCTCAAACAAGGATTCGAAGTAAGTCTCGAAACAAGCCTCGACTCAACCGTTTGAAATCGCTCACAGGCGTGCTAGCTGCGGCAGGGATGGGCTTCACGGGCCTGGCCGCTGCTCAGTCCAATCTGTACCCGACGTACGAGGTCGGCCCGCAGACAAACGGCTCGTGGGTCGTCAGCAGTGGGCAGATCATCAACCCGGCCGGCAGGCAGGTGAACCTCGGCATCGAGGTCCGCGCCAAGGCCATTGCGCTGAACCCCAACACCAAAACTCACACGGCCGCCGTTCTCACCTTGGGCACGTACTCGTCCAACGGCAACGGAGCCGTCGAGGTGTTCGACACCCAGACCGGCGTTGTCGTGCAGAACTACAGCCCGCTGGGAGGCAATGATCCAAGCGGCAGCTATAGCGGCATAGCCTATTCAGCGGACGGAAAGCACCTCGTATTCAGCCAGGACAGCAGCAATGTCACCATCGCCAACGTCAGTGCACAGGGCTTGCTGTCAGACGACGCCCAGGTTTACGTGCCGCCGGACAATTCCTTCATTACTTGTTTCCCGAACAGCCCGCCGGCCTCTTATGGCAACCCCTGCGGCTCGTTCTATAGCTACTGGACTTCTTATCCTGGCGGCGTCGCGCTCTCCAGCGATGGCTTGAGCGCCTATGCACTGCTGAACCAGAACGACACGCTCACCCAGATCGACCTGACCACGTTGCAGCAGGGTCAGCAGATCCGCGTCGGCAACGCGCCACACAGCATCCTGATCAACGCCAGCGGCACGACGGCCTACGTCAGCAATGAAGGTGGACGAGCCGCGACGGAAGCGGACTTCCAGATCAACTCCGCCGGTACTGAAATCGTCGCCGACCCGTTCGTCGGCGCCGCGATCACTGGTACGGTTTCTGTGGTTGATCTGGCTTCGTTGACGGTCACCGCCAACATCTCGACCGGTGGTCTGCACCCGACCGGAATGGCGTTCTACCAGGGGAACCTGTTGGTCGCCAACACCTATAGCGACACCATCTCGGTGATCAACACGGCCGCCAACGTGGTGGAGCGGACGATCAACCTTGGGCTGCCGATCGGAGTGCCCGGCACAGGCCAACCGGCCTATGGCGCCGCACCGAACTCGATCGCGGTCGATGCCAAGAATGGCATTGCCTACGTCGCGCTCTACAATGCAAACGCGATCGCCGTAGTGAACCTCGCTAATGGCGTGCAGAATCCCGTCGAGGGCATGATCCCGGTGGCCTATGCACCCTCCTCGGTCGTGTTCGACGCGGCCGCGAACCTGCTCCTCGTGGCCAATGACAAAGGCGTCGGCACGCGTGAGTCGTTCGAGTGCGACCACGGGGTCTGCGGCTACAACACGCACCAGGACAACGGTACCGTCAGTCTCGTCCCGGTGCCGAACAGCGCGACCTTGGCGACGATGACTCAGCGGGTTTTCGCCTACAACCACTGGAATCGGACGCCCAATATCGAGTCTGCCTCCGGTGGCGGCCCGAAGACCAAGCCGGTCGCAATCCCCATCCATATCGGCGATCCGTCGCTGATCAAGCACGTGTTCCTGATCGTTCGTGAAAACCGCACCTATGATCAGGTTCTGGGCGACGTGGCCGCCGGCAATGGCGACGCCTCCTTGGCAGTGTTTGGCGACGGCGCAGCAGCCGGTGGCGTTCCGGTCACGCCCAATGCTCACCTGTGGGTGCAGCGCTTCCCTCTCTTGGACAATTTCTACGACCCAAGCCGGCAGTCGGCCGACGGTCACCAGTGGATTCAGGAGAGCATGGCGCCCTATGCCGACGACATCCAGTCGCCGGATTGGGTCCGCAGCTACCCCGGCGGGAACGCCGGCGATGCACTCGCCTATCAGAAGACAGGCTTCCTTTTCTCGGAGGCCGAGAAAGCCGGTCTGCCGGTCAAGATCTACGGCGAATACGTCGAGAACAATACGTACCTGCAGCCAGACGGGACGTACGGTCCGTCCGGCGAACCGAGTTGGAGCCAGTTTTACGCCGACTCGCAGTGCTTTGAGGGAGGGCCTGATTGCGGACCTCCGGGGACCGCGGGCGAGACGACGCTGTTCTACCAGAACGAGATCCTCTCAGAGTCCTCGATCCCGGCCGTGTCTGACTACATGGTCAAGAACTTCCCATATTTCGATCTGAACATTCCCGACCAGTTCCGCGTCGATCTGTGGGTGCAGGACTTCAACAATGACGTCGCCAACGGTACCGTGCCTGCGATGGAACAGCTGTGGATCATGGACGACCACACCACCGGCCCGCCGACTCCGCAGGCCGAACAAGCCGATAACGACTTGGCGGTTGGGCGCATCATCGACTACATCAGCCACAGCCCCATCTGGTCCACTTCGGCGATCTTCATCGAGGAAGACGACGCGCAGAACGGCGTCGACCACGTCGACGGTCACCGCAGCCCGGGCTATATCATCAGCCCATACGCCGTGCAGAACGGCCCCACCGACCACACCTACTACTCGCAGGTCAACATGACTCGGACGATCGAGCAAATCCTCGGTCTGCCGCCCATGAACCAGTTCGACCTCACGGCTACGCCCATGAGGACGGATTTCACCGACAACCCGCCCCCGGATAATTTCCTGCCGTGGACGCACGTGCCGGAGCAGATCCCGCTGTCCCAGGGCGTTACTCCGAGCCCAGACGATGCAAAGCTGAGCCCCAAGGTCAGAGCCCTGAAGCGAGCCTGGCTCCAGAAGAAGGCGGAAATCTCCGCTGGCAAGATGACCAAACCCGACTCCGAAGACCCGGACACCGTGAACCATTTCAACTGGTACATGTCCACCGGGTTTACGCGGCCCTATCCCGGCGAGAAGACAGTTCGCCCGCCCAGCGAGTTCAACAACCCGGCACCCACCAAAGCAGACGACGACGACTAAAACACGTTCCGACTGCCACGAGCCCTCTCCCCATTACGGGGGGGGGTTTTTGCAGTATGGGAAATATTGGCTCGGGCTTTCGCTTGGCCTACTACTCTTGGCCTGCCCGCTCACACTCTTCGGTCAAAGCACCGACCGTCACAAGAATTTGTTGTTTGTTGTGGATGAAAACGCGGAACTGGCCGCAATACTCCAAGACTTCTGTGCGCTCGCAACATTAGCGGCGCACACAGTTGTCGCGATCGATAGCACTCATCACCTCGACTTCCGGGGGTTTTGAGTGTAGGCGCCTGCTAACATCACTTACCAACCCTTTGGCATAAAATGCGAGGTAGGTTTGGCGGGTCGCCAGTCTAAGAACCGCCCTTGGTTCAGATATGCGTCGGAAGAGTTCTCTGATTTCTGTTGGCGTTCTTTTCGCAATCCTTTCCGCACCAACTATCGCGCTCGACAGTGGTGCAGGTCCTGCCGACCTTGAAGGCCGCGAATGGCTGATTTCGAACTATTTTGTTAACAAAGAACAGACATGGCCGTTTCGCAAGATCGGGCAAAAGGTTGACGCACATCTCAGCTTCAAAGGTGGCGCGTTCAAAGGATCGCCCGGCTGTGGGCAGTTTACCGGCACGTACCATAAATCGGCTGGACAACTCAGGATCTCAGCGGATTGGACAGACGAGAAGGAATTGCCTTGCAGCAGCGATCAGAGGAAAAACGCTGAGGAGATTCTGAGGGGGCTCAGAAACGTAAGAGGGATTGATGTTGCGCCTGCGTACTGGGACTCGGATGCTCTTCTGTTGAAGGACTCGAAAGGCTCGACGCAGATCACTCTGTCGCCGATGCAACCCGGAAAGGATCTTTCTGAGCTACAAGATAGCTTCTGGCACCTAGCAACACTCCAAGGCTCACAGGCCGACCTTTCGGAAGTCTCAATTGACATTGGAGAGGGACAGATCAATTTCAGCACAGTTTCGTACTTCGCCTCATTTCCTTTCCGGTACAAATTGGCGGGCGTCAAATTTTTTCCAGCTTGGTCACATACTATTTCGAGCAACGACAGCGAGTCGCAACGGGATATGGAACTTGCTAACCTGTTCGAGAACACTCTTCACAAGATCAGTTCTTATGATCTTGGCCAAGGTAGCCTTACATTCCTCGGCAATGATCGGAAAGCGCTTATCGTGCTCACTTCCCTTAGGCAACTCGGCATTGAAAACCGAAGGTGGCGCATCGCCAAGTATCGCGGTGACGGGAATCAACATAGCGATGAAGAAGGTTTGGTTGATGCAACTGAGTCTGCGGACATCACATTCCTGCATGGTCGTGTTGAGGGATCGCCGGGGTGTGGGGCTTGGGTGGGAACATACAAAGTCTCCGGCCACCATGTGACGGTGAACGCACAATGGATGCTTGCGGGAAAGTGCTACCCAGCAGGATTCGCGCAGGATCGCTTGGTTGAGAGTGCTTTCCAAGGCGAGCTTCAGGTCGAAGAGAATGGGGATCACATCCTTTTGCGCGACATGTCCCGAAAGGCGCGAATTTCGCTCATGCCCTATTGAGCGCGGGCGCTTCTCATTGACGTTAAATCCCGATATCACTCATTGACCCTTGGCAGGGGGTTTTGAGTGCTGACGCCTGCTAACGACAGTCATCGTGGAATCTGGCCGGAATTAGGCGTAGAGTGGTGGGGTTGGAGACCGCAAGATGCGGGAGGGAACTGTTGTTCGAGCAATTCAAAGAGAACCTGAGTTTGACGAGGGAGTTCACGGGAACCGTGCGTGATGGTTGGAGGTCGGGCCAAGCGGCTTGGCGAAAGGCCACTTCCGACAAGCGTGCTATTTGGCTGTTGGTGCCCACTGTGATCGCTGTCAGCGCTGTTGCCGAGCATTTCTCCACACCTTGGTATTACGAACTGGCTGTGATGCTGCTCGTCGTGATGCTCGTCGGTATCGGGTCTGGGGTGCGCAGGGCGATGTGGTGTCGCAAGCTCCCGTAAGCAGTCGAACTTTTCCCACTCGTTGTCGCAAAATCGCCTTACGCTCATTGATCCCGGGTCCAATTAGGGTCCGTTGCAAGTTCCTCAGAGTTCCTTGCAACGCCAAAGGCGGCTGCCAGTGCCGTTGAATTTCAATCAGTTATCGTTGATAAGACTTGACACGGTAGAGGTCAGGAGTTCGAGTCTCCTCGTGCCTACCATATTCTATTTCTTCCAACCCAAACCCCCTCCCTAAAATCTGGGTTCCTTCAGGTCCAATCGGCGCTCGGCCTTCCAAACAGGACTCGCATCGTCTAGATAGCAACAAAAAAGCCCTCTCCCAGCAGGGAGAGGGCTTTGTAATTGACAACCTGTTCTAGTCGTCGTCGTCGGCCTTGGCAGGTGCCTGGCGATTGAACTCGCTCGCGGGGCGAACGGTTTTCTCGCCGGGGTAGGGGCGCGTGAACCCGGTGGCTTCGTACCAGTTCAGGTGGTTGACGGTGTCCGTGTCTTCGGAGTCTGGCTTCTGATACTTGCCAGCGAAGACTTCGGCCTTCTTTGCCATCCATCCCGCCCGCAGAGCCGCAACCGCAGGGGCCTCGGTCTTGCTGGACTGAGCCTTGACCGATTTGACCGCTTTGGCCGCAGGGCATGAGGGAATAGCAGTCTGAGTTGGAGTCTGGGTAACGCCCGTGGTCAGCGCGAGCGCGTTCGGTACATGCGTCCACGGCAGGAAGTTGTCCGCCGGGGGGTTATCGAGGAAAAGCGTCGCCATCGGCGAGGCCACGAGATCGTTCTGGTTCATCGGCTTGATGCCGAGAATCTGTTCGATCGTGCGGGTCATGTTGACCTGTGTGTAGAAGGTGCTGTCTTCGTAGACCCCACCCGATCCATCGGAACTCGCCTGGATGACGTAGGGGCTGAAGATATAGCCTGGGCTGCGGTGACCGTCGACGTGGTCGACGCCAGTCTGCGCGTCGTCTTCCTCGACGAAGATGGCCGAAGAGGACCAAATCGAGCTGTGGCTGATGGCGTCGACATAGCGGCCAAGAGCCAGGTCGTTATCGGCCTGCATGGCTTGCGCCGTCGGCGGTCCGCCGGTGTGGTCAGAACTGATCCACATGAACTCCAACTGGGGCACACTATTGTTCGTGACGTCGTTCTGGAAGACCTGATTCCAGACGTCGAAGCGGAACTGGTCGGGGATGCCCAAGTCGAACTGCGGGTAGTTCTGGACCGTGTTGTTAATCAGGTTGGGGAGCGGAGAGTGCGAGGCGACGGTGTTGATGTTGTAGAGCTGAGTCTCAGCGCCACACTCGTAAGCCGTTATGTCGTTGAAGAAGTCGATCCACAGTGGCTCGGCGGTCGAGCCAAGGGGCTGCTGGAACGTGTTGTACTCGACGTACTCGCCGAAGTTCTTGAACGAGACATGAGCCTTCGCAGCCTGGTCCCACAGGTGGCCGGCCTTCTGGTAGGCAAGCGCTTCGCCGCCGTTGGAGGGATAGTCGCGGAGCCAGTCCGGCGACTGGATGTCGTCGGCGTAAGGAGCCATGGCTTGCGTGATCCAGTTGTGACCGTCCGCCGACTGGCGGCTGGGGTCATAGAAGTTGTCCAGGATCGGGAAGCGCTGCAACAGTGCGTGCGCATTCGGCGAGATCGGGGTGCTGCCGGCTGCGGAGCCGTCGCCGAAAACTGCCAGCGATGGGTCGCCGTTGCCGCCGACCACGTCGCCGATCATCTGATCGTAGGTGCGGTTTTCACGGATGATCACGAAGACGTGCTTGATCAGCGAAGGCGCGCCGATCCTGCCCGGGATCGCGACCGGCGGAGTCTTCGGGTTGCCACCGGAGGCAGCGAGGATATTCTCCGTGAGATCCCAGTGGTTGTTCTGCGTGACCTGCGTGGTATACGCGGTGAGGATCGAGCTCGGAACGGGAACAGGAACGATGCTCACGGTGCCGAGGTCCTGGTGAGTGTTGAAGTCGTACACGCCGAATTCTTTGGCGTACGAGTTTTCGAACGTATTCGTCGGAGGCGGTGCCACACCGTAGCCCGTTGTGCCGATGCCCTTATCGTTGGCCACGAGCAGCGCACCGTCCGTCGCATCTAGCACGACCGAGCTCGGCGCATAGCCGACCGGGATCAGGCCGGCAACCGCGCCAGTGGGCAGGTCTACCACGGCAACCGAGTTGGCGTTGTAGAGCGCGACATAAGCAATGTTGTTGACGGAGTCGACGGCGATAGAGTTCGGCCCTGCACCGACGAGTTCACCGGCCACCTTAATCGGCAGCACGAGGTTAATCGTCTGTGTCACCTTCTTCGTGGTCGTGTCGATCACCGAGATGCTGTCGCTATAGGCGTTGGCGACCAACAGGTACTGACCCCAGAAGGCCATTCCCGTCGGGTGCAGGCCAACCGCGATGCTGCCGGCGACAGAGTTAGTGGACAGGTTCACCACCGAAATGGTTCCGGTGGACGTGGCGCCGGTCGGATATGCGGCGACGACCGGTGTGCCGTTGGAGTATCCCTGGAAATCTTTTTCGGTAGCAATCCGTCCGCCCTCGTTGGAGACATAGGCGGTGGTGCCGTCCGGCGAGATCACCACACTGTGCGGAACATTGCCGACGCGGATCTCCGGACCTTCCGTCGGGCTCGTCTTCGTCAGGTCGATGCTGGTCAGTGTGTCGTTGTTGTCCAGCACTACGTAAGCAGTATTACCATTCGGCGAGATCGCGATGCCGGTCGGATAGGCAGTGGGCGCACCGTCTGAGACAAGCGAGACGGTTTGGCCGCAGGGGATCTCGATGCTGCCTGTGGTCCCCGGAGGGCTGCCGGAGGGGGGCGTGGTCGTAGCGTTGTACGTGAAGCAGGTAACGGTGGTCAGATAGCCGCTTTCGTTGACGTCCAACGAAACCCCGACTTGGGCGTAGTTTGAGAGCAAGCCTGTCACCGGAGCGACGTTGGCGATGGAAACGTAAGCGGGCCCGTAGCCGCCGTCCTGGCTAAACAGCAGGTACGCGCCGTTCGGCGTGTAAGTGATGCCGGTGATGCTGCCGCTGTGGTTGCCGAGCGGTGGTGCGTAGTTCTGCAGCACTGCGCCGGTGACGGTGTTGAAAACGGTAACGGATTGTGGGGCGCCCATCTGCAGCACGGCGGCGGTTTGATTGCCAGTGGGGTTCAGCGCGATGGCCTTGGCCCGAGTCGTGGTGCTGAGATAGACCTGGGTTCCGGCGGGGGTGAGAATTGTGCCGTCACTGACGACCCACGGGCTGGGCAAGGTCGTTCCGTAGTTCGGGCCCTGCGACCCGTTCGCGTTTTCGCCCACCTGGTAGGTCGGAAACTGTGTGGACTGCGCGAGCGCCGAAACGCTCAGAGCCGCTGCCAGCAGGCCGAACAGAGGCAGACGCCTCGTCCAAGACTTATTGCCAGATTTTGGGGACATTATGCTCCTCTTCCTGGATCTAGCCAGGGGATTCCATATTCGGGGCGCAGGGCTGACGCCAGCATGACGTGCAGATTACATTTGCGTCATCTTGCGGAGGAGGAGGTTATGCGTTTAGGAAGCGACCGGTAGGTGGAGCGTGACTCGCGTGCCGCTTCCGGGGTGGCTGGCAATTTCTACCTTGCCGCCGTGCAGAGCGGCAATGCTCTGCACGATCGCCAGCCCCAGGCCGGTGCCGCCCGAAGCCTGAGAACGTGAGGAGTCGACGCGAAAGAAGCGATCGAAAACCCTAGGCAAGGCTTCGGCGGGAATGCCGACCCCGGTGTCGGAGACTTCAATGTGAATGGTCGAAGAAGTCTGGTTCGAAGAATCTCCGTTCAAAGAGTGGTGGTTGGAAGAGTCAAAACTCGAAACATCAATGTCGGTTCGCAGCACGACTGACCCGCCGGATGGCGTGTGGGCCAAGGCATTCGAGACCAGATTGCCCACAGCCCTCTGCAGGAGCGTGCGGTCCAGTTCAGCGACGACCGGCTGGTTGGCGACCGCCGTCGTAAGCGAAACTCCGTTGTCGGCCGCCGAGGCTTCGTAATATTCCCGCACTCCTCCCAGCAATTCGCCCACATCCACGCGTTCGCGCCGCAAGTGGGGCAATGGGCTCTCGGCGCGCGCCAGGAACAGGAGGTCGCCGATAAGGTCGGAGAGACGCACGGCTTCTTCGAGACACGACTCGATCACGTCGTGATATTCGTCGGCGCTGCGCGCGCGGGCCAGGGCAACTTCGGCCTCGCCGCGAATGTTGTTCACCGGCGTGCGCAGGTCGTGTGCAATGTCCGCCGAGAATCTCGAAATGCGCTCGAAGGATTCTTCCAGGCGATCCAGCATCTGGTTGAAGGTGCTGGCCAGAGATGCCAGTTCGGACGGATATCCATCGGGAAGAATGCGTTCGCGCAGATTCGTGGAACTGATGTGCTGCGCGGTGATTGCCATTTCCTCGACAGGCCGAATGCCGTGCCGGGCGACCTGATAACCGACCAAAGGAAAAATGACGAAGGTCGCCGCCAGAATGAGCCAGAACCAGAAGCGGTAGCGCGCCAGGAACGCTTCTTTCTGCGAGACGTCGACCGCGATCTGAATCGTGTCGGTGCGCGATGCAGAACTATCAATCGTACCGACCTGCGCCGAAACGCTGGTCACGCGAAACGGTTGTCCATTCCGGCCCCACATCCGAACCGTGCGATCGGGGCGGCTTTTTGTCCGCTCTGCCAAGCGCGCCAGATCCAGTTGGTCGGCCATGCCCGGAGTGATCAGGATTGGTTGGCTTCGTTCATCCAGCAGGCGAATATAAAACTGTTCGTAGCGCCGCGCCGCCGATTCCAGCTCAACTTCCTCGCGCAGCGCGTCCCAGTCGTCAGGCCGCTCGCGCAGCATGGTGCGCAACACGTGCACCTTGTCGGCGAGGAAAAGATCGGTACTCTTCTCCAGTTCGCTGGCCAGCACGAAATAAAGGCTGGCAGTCGCGGCGAAAACCAAGAACAATCCGGCCAGCGCGTACCCGGCCGTCAAGCGGAAGGCCAGGGTTCCCCACAAGCGTGAGATTTTGGCCAGACTATTGTTCGGATTCGAGGACATAGCCGGCGCCGCGGACCGTGTGAATCAATTTAAGCGGAAAAGGATCGTCTACCTTGCTGCGCAGCCTGCGCACATTCACATCGACGACATTGGTGTCGCTGTCGAAGTTCATGTCCCAGACCGATTCGGCAATCAAGGTGCGCGACAGCACTTCGCCGGAACGCCGCGCCAGCAGTGACAAGAGAACGAACTCTTTGGAAGTCAGCTCCAGCCGCTGACCGGCACGCGTGGCTCGCTGGCGCAATAAGTCGATTTCCAGATCGCCCAGCCGCAACGTCTCTTGCGCGCGCGAAGGCCCACGGCGCAGCAGCGACCGCACCCGCGCCAGCAGTTCCGAGAAGGCGAACGGCTTTACCAGATAATCGTCGGCCCCCAGTTCGAAGCCTCGCACCCGCTCGTGAACGGCGTCGCGGGCGGTCAGAAAAAGTACCAGCCCGCGCCGTCCGGCCTGGCGGAGGCGACTCAGAACCTGCCAACCGTCCAACCCGGGGAGCATCACGTCGAGAATCACGAGATCGAAGTGCAATTCTTGCGCGAGTTGCAGACCATCCAATCCATCTCCCGCAACATCCACGACAAAACCCGCTTCGCTCAGTCCCTTCTTCAGAAACTTGGCGGTCTTGGCTTCATCTTCGATAACCAGAATTCTCATGATGAACCTGCCTAGATCGAATCTGCCTAGAACGTGAATCGCACGGAGAACTGCAATATTCGGGGAAGCCCGTTGGGAGTGATTTCCTGCAGCGTTCCGAAATTACCCGGGCCGGAGTTAGGCACCAAATAGCAGGTCTGGTTGAGCGTCATGCCGTCCCCACAAGTGCTGCCGATGGGGTTGTATTGAATCTGGTTGATGCCGTCTCCGTTCTGGACGTAGTAGTTGGGATGGTTGAATACGTTGAAGGCCTGCGCCTGAAATTCCAGTTCCTTGCCTTCGCGGATTTCGAAGCGACGTCCCAGGCCAACGTCGATCCTCTCCAGCCACGGACCGTAAAAAGAATTCAGTCCGATTCCTGGCGTCGGGCCGGCACCGTTAATGCCGCCCGCGGTGTTGGCGGTGTCCTGGTTAAAGGCAGTGTCGTTCAGGTTGTCACCAGCGGAGCCAGGCGCCAGCAATCCCGCATACGGCCGTCCGGATGAAAACTCCATTACGCTGCTCAGCATCCAGCCGGAGAGCAAAGTGCGCGCCGTGCCCGGACTGATGAGACTCTCAAGCCGTGGCTGGTAGACCGCGGCCAGGGTAATCCGGTTGCGCTGGTCCAGCAGCGATGTAGCATGCGTGTTGCTGAAGTCGAACTGATTGTTGAAATCCATGCCGTCGAGCATGACGCTTTTCGCGAAGGTGTAAGAAGCCTGCAGAGAAAGTCCACGCGACATGCGGCGCTGGAGCTGCACGAAGAAAGAGTTGTAGTAGTTCTGCGCCGGGCTGATCAGCTCGTTGATCTCTCCCAGATTCGGATTAATACGGCCTTCCGTGAGAAGGCCATTGTCCATGTTCGGCAGAACGTAGGTGGGACCGATGCAGGTGCTGGCCGACGAGCACATGATGTACGTCGTCGTGCCCGTCAGTGGCATCAGATTCAAGTCGTAGGCGCTGCCCGAGAGGATATGAACGCCGTGATTGAACATGGTGCCGATGCTGAGGGTTGTGTTCTCGCCAATCTCGCGCTCAATCTGCAAGCTTCCCTGCAGAATGTAAGGTACGCGGAATTGCGGAGAAATCAGGGAGATGTCCGGGGCAGCCTGGAACAGCGGGGAATTTGACGGAAGGATGTTGGGGAAAGTCGGCGCCTGCTGGTTCGGTGCGCCACCATTGTATTGCGCATTTACTTCCGACTGCTGTGAGGCCAGTCCGTTCGAGATGACGGCATTCCGGTAGTTCAGGCCATTCATGTTCGTGTAGAACATCCCGAACCCTCCCCGCACCACGGTCTTCGCGATGGGCTGCCAGGCGAATCCGAAGCGCGGCGCCAGACGCTGAAACTGGTTCGGATACTGCCCGGTCAGCGGAAAGGCTAGATTCGCCGCGGGTTGCGGATACACCTGGAAGTCCTCGCGCAGGCCCATTTCGAGCGTCAATTTCGGCAGGACGCGATAGGAATCCTGCACATAGAATCCGTAGTAAGGCACGGAAAAGGAAAACTTCGGAGCCCCGGCTGCCTGGCTGAAATTGATGTATTGGCCGAGGGCGAACGCTTGCAGACTGGGAAACTCGTAGAGTCCCAGCGGCGAGCCGAAGTCGACGGCTTCGTTCGGGTCGGCGCCGCCATCGTCGGTGTCCGCGTCCCAGGAGCGGCTCCAGTCGAAACCGAACTGCAGCGTGTGCTTGCCGATTACGTAGTCGATGCGTTCGGCGATGGAATACTGTTTTTCAAAAACTCTCCCGATGGAAAACGCGGCGTTACCCAGAGTAAACGCGGCAGGACTATCGAGAATGACCGTCGGAGTGTTGGGAGCCAAACCGCTGGGCGTTGCGATTTCGTTGTCTTGCGATGTGCCGGCGTGGAACTCATTCAGCAGTCTTGAGGAAAGTGCGTGGGTCCATCCCAGGCTAGCTTCAAAGGTCTGCACATCGGCGTTGGCCAGGGTTTGCAGACCGTAATTGCCCACCGTCGGGTCGGTGATGACGCCTCCCGGGGAGTTGAAGTGATTAAAGTTCAAGCTGAGGAACAGGCCATCCTGCGCACTCGGCTGGTAGTCCAGCCGGGGCGTAATCACCAGATCGTTGCGCTTCCTGGTTCGGCTGCCCAGGTTCAAATTCAGGCCGTTGATGACGTTGGATACCTGTTGCAGGTACACCGGATTGTTGGGATCCGGCGCAGTGTCGTTGCCCGGGATGGGCAAAGGTCCGTTCGGCGCGGGCAGCTTCGTGCCATCCGGAATGCCGAAGTTGGAGGACAAGAATCCGGGCCGCGTGGCATCCAGCGCCTGGTTGATGACAGAGAACGGATCGCTGCGCAACTGCTGCTCGTAATCGACGAAGAACCACAAACGGCTGCGCACGATCGGTCCGCCCACGCCGCCGCCGAATTGCTGGAGACTATCCTGCGGTTTCGGAAGACCGGCCGCTTCATCGAGAGCGTCGTTGGCTCCCGTAACCGAGTTGCGGTTGTAATAGAAAGCGTTGCCGTGGAACGTGTTGCTTCCCGAGCGGGTCACGGCGTTGACGAATCCTGCGCCTCCGCCATAGACAGCAGAATAAGGGCTGATTGAAACCTGGAATTCTTGGATCGCTTCTTCGCCATATAAATAAGGAATGCGATAACGCCCGATAATGTCGGCGAAATAGTTATTCGTGGCATTCGTTCCGTCGACGGTGAATGCATTCGAGCCGTTCCCGTTGGCGTAGCCGGAGTCTTCCCCGCCCTGCTGTCCGGCAATGCTGACCAAGCCGGTATCGCCGTCATAGCTGGTATTGGGAGTCAGCGTCATGAAGTCGGTGTAGCGGCGCCCGTTGAGCGGCAGTTCCTCAGTGAAGGAACGATCGATTACGGTGCTGGCCGAGGATTCCGCCGGGCGCAGAAGCGGCATCGTCCCGCTAACTCTTACTGTCTCTCCGCCAGTTCCCACTTGCAGCCTGAGGTCCTGCAACGTGGTGTTTCCCACCAGCACACGCACCAGAGCCTCGACATCGTGGAATCCCTTGCCCGAAGCTGTGACCGAATAGGTTCCCGGCATGAGAACCAGGAAGTGGTAAATCCCGGCGTGATTCGTGGTTGCGGATAGTTGCAGCCCGGTTGCAAGATTCCTGACGGCGACTGACGCTTCTGGCACAACTGCTCCAGCCTGGTCGGTGACGCGGCCGCCGATTGCACCGGTTAGCACGGAGTTTTGGGCGGGTGACTGGCGCATGGTTGCCAGGAAGAGTAATGCGGCCATAAGCAAGCGGGCGGCCACCGGGATCGGTCTTGCCAGGAATAGACGGAACGTTTTCATTTTCGAGTTGACTTGCATGAAACGCTTTCTCGGATTACTGCAACCTGGAGTCTGGCAAAACGTCAACTGGGAATTATGACAGCACCGTAATGTTTACCTGCGGATGATTGCGGGGAGTTGAAGCAAATGTGAATTTAAAATGAAAAGAAAGTCACAGCTACTATCATCGCTCGTTCCCGCGGAAAAACCAGTAGAAAACGCTGCTTGAAAATACTCTAGCCAGCGCGGGTTTGGACCGTTCCGACCGATAAGAATGCTTCCGACCCGTTTGTGTTGGGCCGCAGAGCATACTCAAAGCTGTGCGCTGGAAAGACTGGACCCAAAGCGCGATCCCCCGATGTGCCTCCCGAGGGAGTTCAGTCGACGCTGCTCGTGTGACCTCGGAAGATGATTCAATGTGATTGAAATCACAGACTTGAAGCCAGCCTCAGTTGATAATAATCGATGTTTCTTCCTCCCTCTCGCGCACTTCTTAATCGCAACCAGTTCGATCGAACCTGACGGTTTCCCCAGCGAGTTTGTCAGCGGGAGGAAGTTTGAAAAGCAGCTCTAACCTTACTGTTTTGAGTGCTTGTGGACTTAATTCTGTCCGGTCGGGGAGGGCTTTGTTTTGAGTCGAGGCCCGCACCAGCTCATTGAAAAGCAAGTCGAGCGCACGCCGGATTCTCCCGCTCTAAGAATTGGCGTGGAGCAGATTTCCTACCGTGAGCTGAATGACCGCTCGAACCGGCTGGCCCACTTCCTGCTTGCGCAAAGACTGGCTCGTGAAGCCCTGGTTGGCGTGTGCCTGAATCGCTCGTTTGATTCCATTATCAGCCTGCTCGCGATTCTCAAAGCGGGCAAGACATACTTGCCGCTTGATCCCAGGTTTCCGAAAGAGCGGCTGTCGTTCATGCTGGCGGATTCCGAAGTCTCGCTGGTGTTAGCACACGCTTCCACGCAACAAAGCTTGCGAGAAACATCCGCAAAATTAGTGTTGCTCGACCGTGAAGTGGAAACCCTTTCCCCGTATCCAGTTGCGAATCCTTCGTCAAGCAGCGGCCCGGAAGCTCTTGCCTACGTGATTTACACGTCAGGATCTACCGGCAAGCCCAAAGGAGTCATGATCCCGCGGCGTGCGCTGGCCAATTTGCTGCTGGCTATGCGCGAACGGCCGGGGATGGCCAGTTCCGATATACACCTGGCGGTGACTACCACTTCTTTCGACATCTCCATCCTGGAATTGCTTCTTCCGCTAACTTGCGGTGCGCAGATCGTGATTGCTACCGCGGAAGAGTCATCGGACGCCCGCGAACTCGAACGTTTGCTTGGGCTGCACGCAGTTACGGTGATGCAGGCCACGCCTGCAACCTGGCAAATGATGCTGGACAGCGGGTGGGAAGGGAAGAACGACCTCAGAATCTTCTGCGGAGGCGAGGCTCTCTCCCCGGAGCTAGCTGGCCAGTTGCTCCCGCGCTGCCGGGAACTCTGGAACATGTACGGGCCGACCGAGACGACCATCTGGTCCTCCACCGAACGGATCACGTCTGCCGCCAAAATCTCCCTCGGCCCCCCGATCGCCAATACCCAGTTTCATGTTCTCGATGAAGCCCACCGGCCGGTTCCGTTTGGCGTGCCCGGCGAACTGTGGATTGGGGGCACGGGTTTGGCGCGCGGCTATCTCAAGCGCAAGGAGCTGACTGCTGAAAAGTTCGTTGCCGATACCTTCAGCGAAGAGCCGGACGCACGTCTCTACCGCACCGGTGACGAAGTACGGTACCGCCTGGATGGCACACTTGAGTTTCTAGGACGGCTCGACAATCAGGTAAAGCTTCACGGATTTCGGATCGAACTGGGCGAAATCGAGAGCGCACTTGCGAATATTGACGGAATCGCACATGCGGTGGTCATCGTCCGAGAGGACAGTCCCGGCGATAGGCGCCTGGTCGCTTACTACACCGGGCCTGCTGACTTGAGTTCGGCTGCTTTGGCCAAGACCCTCAAAGCAACCCTCCCGGACTACATGATCCCTGCTGCGTTCCAGCGTCTGGAAAAATTCCCCCTGACGCCCAATGCCAAACTGGATCGCAAGGCCCTGCCACCGCCTCCGGGCAAACGGCCGCTGCTCTCTCAGGAATTCATCGCACCACGCACGGCCATAGAAAGGCAATTAGCCAGCCTTTGGTGTGACCAGCTGAAGCTGGAAGAGATTGGCATCGACGATAGCTTTTTTGACTTGGGAGGCAACTCACTGGCGGCGGTGCGTTTTGTGAGTATTTATCACAGGCGCTTCGGACGTGAGATTCCGGCGGTCAAACTTTTTCAATATCCCACCATCGCGAAGCTCGCAGAATTCCTGACGGAGCGGGAAACCGATTCTGGTTTTCTGGCACAAGCGGAAGGCCGGGCGCGTCATCGCCGTTCCCGGCACGACAATGACGGAACCCGCGATGTTGCCGTGATCGGCATGACCGGGCGCTTTCCCGGCGCGGATAACCTCGACAAACTCTGGCAGAACCTGTGCAACTCGGTCGAGTCAATCTCGGTATTTTCGCCAGAAGAATTGAGCCCGGGGGTTGACGAATCTCTCCGCCACAATCCGGACTACATCCGGGCTCGAGGTTTGATCGACGGAGCTGATCTTTTCGATGCCGCGTTTTTTGGCATCAACCCGCTGGAAGCCCGGGTGATGGATCCGCAGCAGCGAGCCTTTCTGGAACTGGCGCAGCAAGCGCTGGAGAATGCGGGCTGTGATCCGGAGCGCTACAAAGGGCGCATCGGAGTGTTTGCGGGCGTGGGCGACAATCACTACTACACCACCAACCTGCTGACGCACCCGGATCTGCTGGCGATGGCTGGCAAGCTGGCCGTGGAATACGGAAATCAGAAAGACTACATCGCTCTGCGTGCGGCTTATCTTCTGGACCTTCGCGGGCCTGCCATCAGCGTCAATACGGCCTGCTCGACGACTCTTTTGGCGGTGGATCAGGCGTATCATTCGCTGCTCGATTACGAGTGTGACATTGCGTTGTCAGGGGGCGTCGACATCGCGGTGCCGCAGAAGAGTGGCTTCCTCTATCAAGAAGGAGGCACGTTTGCGAAAGATGGCCACTGCCGCCCTTTTGACGCTGACGCAACGGGGACAATGTTTTGTGACGGAGCGGGCGTCGTCATTCTTAAGCGGCTAGCCGATGCTGTAAGCGATGGCGATACCATTTATGCCGTCATTCGCGGCACCGGTAAGAACAACAACGGTTCGCGTCCCGCTTCTTTCCTGGCTCCCAGCGTCGATGGCCAGGTGGACGCCATTGCTCTGGCGCAGGCGAATGCTAACGTCCCCGTCGAAACCATTGGCTACATCGAGGCGCACGGCACCGGCACGCCCGTAGGCGATCCCATCGAATTCGAAGCTTTGCGCAGAGTTTTTGAGAGGAAGACAGACAAAAAGCAGTTCTGCTATCTAGGATCCATCAAGGGAAACATCGGGCACCCGACAAACGCCGCAGGGGTTGCGGGGTTGATTAAGGCGGCCCTGGTTCTGCATCACGAACAGATCCCAGCGACACTGCACTTCAAGAAGCCGAATCCCAAGATCGATTTCGCCGATAGTCCTTTTCTAATGGCGGACAAGCTCGTCCCCTTCCCGCGGAAAGAGGAAACCCGCCGCGCAGCGGTCAGCTCTTTTGGTTTCGGGGGGACGAACGTCCACGTCATTCTGGAGGAAGCGCCGGCGTCGAAGGGCGCAAGACCTTCTCGTCCGCTGCAGCTTTTCCCCATCTCGGCGAAGACTCCAACTGCGCTGCAGGCCTATACCCGCGCGTGGGCCAAACATCTCGCCGACGCCGCACCAGACTCCTTCGCGGACGCGGCTTACACCTTGCAAACGGGGCGCAGGCAAATGGCTCACCGATGTTTCGTGGTTGCGGCCGATGCCCTGGAAGCTGCCCGACTGCTCGAGCAACCTAACCCGTTGCGCTGTGGCAGCAAACGCTGCGAGCGCCGGGATCCTCCCGTCGTCTTCTTATTCGGAGGTCAGGGCACCCAGTACGTCAACATGGGACTGAACCTCTATCGTGACGAGCCGCTTTTTCGCGCCGTAGTCGACCACTGTTGCGAATACCTGAAGCCCCATCTGGGCAGGGATCTGCGCGAACTTCTTTATCCGCAGAGCGGGGACGTAGAGACTGCGCGGATCTCACTGGAGGACACGTTTTTTACCCAGCCATCCATCTTCGTTATTGAATATGCTCTGGCGCGATTCTGGCAGAGCTTGGGCATCGAGCCCGCGATCATGGCAGGACACAGCATCGGAGAATTTGTAGCCGCAACTCTTGCGGATGTCTGGGAACTGGACGATGCTCTCAGCATCATTGCTCTGCGGGGCCGCTTGATGCAGAATCTCCCGCGCGGATGCATGATGGCGGTCAACGGAAGCGCGGGTTCGATCGCTCAGATTCTCACAACTTCGCTTCAGATCGCGTCCAATAACGCGCCCAATCTTTGCGTCGTGTCAGGGCCGGAATCCGATTTGGGTCAATTCCAAAAACAGCTTGAAGAGGCGAAAATTGTTTGCCGCCGGCTGCATACTTCGCATGCCTTCCACTCAGCCATGATGGATCCGATGGTTGAGCCACTACGCGAGGCCGTGGCTAAAATCCATTTGCGGGCGCCGACAAGGCCATTTGTCTCCACCGTAACAGGACGCCTCGCGACCGCCGTGGAAACAACCGATCCTTCTTATTGGGCCCGCCATTCCCGGGCTACGGTTGAGTTGTCGAAAGCGATCCTCTATCTCAAAGAACAAGGACACGACCTCTTCCTGGAATGTGGCCCGCGGTCTACGCTGTCTTCGCTGACGCGGCAGCATTTTGCGCCGGAACAGCCCTGCACGGCAATTCCCACGCTTCCCGACACGCACGAGAAGAATGCCGAGTGGGAGACTGTGCTGTTCGCGTTAGGTTCGCTTTGGCAGAATGGCTTAGCGATCGATTGGGACGCCTTCTACGCGAATGAGGAACGTCGGCACATTCCATTGCCAACTTATCCTTTTGAGCGGCAACGGTACTGGGTTGACCCTGCTGTGACCGGAGTAAACCTCCAGACGGTGAATTTCGTTCCGATCCCTGTTGAGGCGTCTGAGTCGGCGTCTCGCGAGAGCGTTGCCGCGGAAAGTTTGTCCGCTTCTCGCAAAGACCGGATCACTTCGCGTGTGCTCGACCTGCTGGTTCCGCTCTGCGGACGAGAACGAGCACAGATCAGTACATCAGCCACGTTCATGGAACAGGGATTCGACTCCCTCTCGTTGACGCAAGTAGCTTTTGCCCTCCACAAGGAGTTTTCAATCAAGATCAGCTTCAGTCAACTCATGAAGCAAATGCCCAATGTTGAGATGCTGGTGGCGCATCTGGATGCCACTTTGCCAGCAGAGATTCTTGCAGAAACATCCGCAGCGCCTGCACTTTCTGTGGGCAGTTCGCCAATTGCTGCACCTCGCGAAGCGGATATTTCGTCAATCAACCGGAGACTCGATGAAGTTGTTGCCGATCAGGCGCGCACTATCGCTCGCTTAGTCACCCTGCTTGAAAGAGCCGGTGAGAATCGTCCGACTGCAGCGGCCTCGGCGAGTTCTGGGATTTCAGCGGTTGTTTCCCCAACCGAAAGCCGATCACAAACAAATGCTCAAGCGTCTTCCGCTCTCATCGAAGTTGAAACGACGGTTCCTCAGCGGGGAATCTTCGCTTCGTCGCGTTTATCTCCGCACCTATCCGCTTCTTATAACGAATCCGTAACATTGCGTATTTCCGGCCACGTCTCGGTCGAGAAGGTGACGCGAGCCTTCCAGATTCTGTTCGCGAGGCATGATGCTCTTCGTGCCAGCTTCGATGATGCCGGGCTGATGATGAAGATCGCACCCGGCCAGCAAATCACGCTGCCCGTAAGCGATCTTACCTCGATCGTAGATCTAGTTCAGCAGGAGGAACGCCTGCGCCAAATGATTGTGGACGAGACCGCGTTGCCTTTTTCTTTGCCTCTGGGTCCATTGTTCCGCTGTCAATTGATCTTGCTGGGGTCTGATCGCGCAGCCATCCTGTTCACGGCGCACCACGTCATCTGCGATGGTTGGTCATTGGACGTATTAATCCATGATCTTTGCGCTTTCTATTCAGAAGAACTCTCGGGCATTCCGGCAGTTCTAGAGCCGGCCAGCAGTTACGTCGATTACGTGAAAAGCGTGAATCAACGCTACCGGTCCGACGAGTTCAGCGACGCTGCCAGATATTGGCGGGACAAGTTCAAAGACGGTTTCCCGGTGCTTCAACTTCCGGCCGATCACCCTCGGGGCACGCGACGCGAATTCAGTTCGGCGCGGGTCGATCATTCCATTCCGCCCACGGTGGTGAAAGGTCTTAGAGCGGCGGCGGCAAAACAACAATGCAGTTTCTTCGCTGTTCTCCTCAGTTCGATGGCTGTCCTTCTCGCCCGCGTTTCACGGCAGCATCGCTTTGTCATCGCTCTGCCGATCGCCGAACAACCCGTCGTCGGACAACAAGATCTGGTTGGCCACTGCGTGAATCTAATTCCCTTCGTGGTGGAGGTGCGCCCGGGCGAAGCAGTGAGCGCTTTTCTGGGCAGAATCCAGGGCGGGCTTCTTACCGCCCAGGATAATGCCATTTTCACCATGATCAGCTTGCTGGAGGACCAGCATCCGATTGTCCCTGGGTCCGGCAGTTCTGCGATTTCCGCTGGCCTTACTAACGTTAAGAAATTCAAATCAGAGCAGCTCCCGCAGTCGGGATTCACCGTGGAGTACGATACCAATCCCAAGAGTTACGAGTCATTCGAGTTTTATCTGAATGCGGTCGAAAATGAAGATGCTCTGGAGCTTCGCTGTCACTATGACATCGGGCTTTTTGAGAATCTTACGATTCGAGAATGGCTGGCAACTCTTGAGACTATCTTCCAGGAGATGATCGCGGAGCCGTCGCGGGAAGTCCTGGACCTCGCCAAGCTGAAAAGCGCCGACGCTTTCTCCGCAACGGGAATCGACTCCGCTCAAACCTCAACGCAACAGTCGGGACGTGATTTGTCTGCCACACTTACGTCTTTCTCGCCCACATCCCCACTGGACTCATCCGAGTCGCTTTCGAGTTCGTCGCTGGTGGAGCAGCCACTGCTCCGATCGCTGATTTCGCTATGGCAGCGCGTGTTGAAGATTCGCGAGGTTCAGCCAGACGATGATTTCTTCGGGTTGGGTGGTCACTCGGTCGCTGCCGCACAGTTGTTTGCCCTGATCGAGAGCGAGTTGCAATGTGTTGCGCCGCTGGCGACTCTCTATGAGGCGCCTACGCCAAGGATGCTGGCAGCTGTTCTGAGCGGCGTCGGCAAGGGATGCGATGGGCAATCCCGGCCCACAATCAATCGATGGAACGGTGGGAATGCCGATTCCGTTTATCGGTCATCCGCTTATCAAGCGTCCGCTCCTCAATTCAACCGGCGGTCCCTTGCTAGCTTGCAATTCAACGCTTTTGGCAAGCCGTCCTCAGGCGAGGGCAGTTTAAGTGACGTCGCACGCAGCTATATCGATAGGGCAGGCGAGTCGCTGCCCGTTTCGCGGATGCTTGATAGTGGGGCAGCCTCAGCAATTGCGGTGCACGAACCCGAGGTGCAACTCAGCCATACTGATTCTGTATTGCCCGCTAAAGAGTCCATTTCCCGTCCGCTCGCATCGTCGGGTAACGATTTGGGGGTGCGTCCGTTCCTTGAAAACGATATCGCAGAAGTGGCGAATCTGTGGTGGAACTTTTTGCGGCGGGTCAATGGACCTGCTCCGACGGCAGTGCTCTCTTACTTCCGCGAACTATATTTCGCCGATAATTCCTGGCTCGATAGCGCACTTCCTTCCCTTGTTCATGAGAGTAAGAGAGGCCGAATTGACGGATTCTTAGGCGTGACTCGCCGGAAGATGTCGGCTCGCGGCGAAACCATTCGCGTTGCTTTTGGGGGCAACTTTGTAGTGCATCCCGAGGCTCGATCCGGTCCGGCAGGGTTGCGTTTGCTGGAGAGGTACGCGGAAGGAGGTCAGGATCTTTCTTTGTCGGATTCAGCAAATGACGCGTCTCGAATGTTGCTTGAGAGATTGGGATTCCGCACCATCCTGCCCCTGAGCGTAAGTTGGATGCGTCCGCTGCGTCCCAGCGCTTACGCCGTCCACGCTCTATCATCGTTGGCTCAGACTGCGCTTTCCGCCAGCCTAAGGTTTGCCGCCAAGCCTTTTTGTGCCCTGGTGGATGGCTTGGGCGCACGGCTTGGGGTGAGTCCATTCCGCCACCCCGAGTCTCCTCTGCACGCATCGGAGCTTGATGCCGAAACACTTCTCCGGTGCCTCGGCGAGTTCTGCGGAGGGTATTCGCTGTTGCCAGAATATGATCTGCGTTCCCTGAAAGGTCTTCTTTCTTTCATGGAGCGCATGCATCCCGGTGCCGAACTCAGGAAAACGATTCTTCGCGATGACTGCAATCGGATTCTTGGCTGGTACCTCTACTATCTGAAGCCGGGAGGAGTTGGACAAGTAGTGCAAATTGGAGGCGACCGGCAATTCACAAGAGATGTTCTCGATCATCTTTTTTACGACGCCTGGAAACGCCGCGCGGTTGGCCTTCACGGGGTGGTGCAAAGCAATCGAATGGGCGAGTTTTCCGAGAAAAACTGTTTTTTCAGATGCCGCAACGCCTGGACGATTGCAAATTCCCGTCGCCACGATCTGGTCGACATGCTCGATGCCAGCGATGTTTTTCTCTCTCGCCTCGATGGCGAGTGGTGTTTGAACTTCAATGATTGAATCCCGGCCTCTCCGCACAGGAAACAGATCTTAGAGGCGCCCCAGCTATCGGAATTTGGTTCGCACGTCTCTCGGTTGGGTACTGAGCTGGAAACGACTGGCTAATGTTCTCCGCAAACCGATATTTTCGCGGGTTACGGTGTCGAAGTAAGGATCGTCACATCGCGGAACGCCAGCGGCGAAGCTGTCTTCCTCAGTTCTTCGAGTTCGGACTGCACTCTGGCCCACTCTTTAGGTGTGCGCTTGGTCGCGTAAGGCGCATCCGGATGTCCGAAGAACTCCAGAAGCTCGGCCCGAAGCTCCGGTGAAGCACCATTAAAGTTCTGCTTTGCAAGGGCGTCGATCAGTTCTGCTTGTGCCTCATCGTTGAGCCGATATTTGCCGGGCCCGGTCACTCCACCAGTGTCAAAATTGTCGTTGGGCAGGTCGAGATGGCCGCTGGCCTCCTGGTCTAGCAGATTCCGATAACGCTGAAGGCTCGCGTCGAAGCTGGCTTCGAACATGCGTTCCGCCTGGGGCGTCGGCGTCCGGAGTTGCAGCACCTTAAGAGGACCTACTTTGGGGAGAAGCCTCACCAGAAATGCGAGAAACCGTTCGCTAAAACTGGGCGGCTGATATGCCTTTCCCCAGTTCTTCTGGTAACTCGCGCGCGACAGATTATAAAGAAACTGCCTTTTTGTGATCCCAGGCCGGTCCTTCATGATCTGGTCTTTTTTCAAGCTCCACGCAATGCGGGTCGCTTTGGGGAGAAGCTGGCTGACGTCATAACGGTAAGAAGCGAGCACCTTGTCTTCATCCGAGAGAACGCTCTTGAGATCCAAACCGTAGGTTTCCTGAAATGCTTGTTCCAGCAGAGGAACTGAAACCCCAAAGCCGATGAAGTCATGGTAACTACTGGGAGCATAACGTCCCTGCGCGACTTCCAGCACGTCGAATCCAAACTCGGTCTTTACATGCGCCAGGGGGTTCTCTTCATAGGTGACCACGTCGCCGTATTTCTTTTTCAACTCGGGATACAGGACCGGCACCGAAAGATTCACGGCCTTGAGGTGGCCTTCGTTGTCGGCAGCGTAGTGAGAGAGCGCACCGAGGGCAAATGCGTACCCGTCGAGATCCTTGGAATCGCGCAGCAGAGCCAGGACAAAGTCTCCGCTCCGCACATAATGGGTCAAGTCGCTGAAGAAATGACTTCCGTGCGGGTAATAGCCCATGTCCTGGATAATGGCACCGCCATAAGCATACCCGTGGGACTCTTTGAGTTCGTCGGAAGTAGCGTTGGGAAAACGCTTCAGCAGTAACGGCCGTATGTTGGTGTCCCATACGCTGTCAATGATCGCTTCATGCGCAAGCACGGCGTAGGCCTCGGTCTGGATCGGCCAGCCCAAAGATAAGAGAAGTGCGAGCAGTAGCGCGCAGACTTTCGTGATGCGCGTTCTGTCTCGGCTGCCTGACATTCGGTCCATCGCCGCCTCGTTGCGCTTTTAGGAATCTCGGCCTTCAACTTTACAGCACACCGGGGTCATCCCGCTAGGACTCACAAGGATAAGCAGCCGATCCGCCAGCGAAGCCCTGACACACGGGAGCACTCCAAACGAAAAACGAATTACAAACGATTCTCTGCCGCTGGTGATACTAGAAAAAGGTTAGAGATGATGGCTGAGGGCTTTGTGTATGATCCGAGGCCTGCTAAACGCCGGAGATCGAAGAATGAGCGAGTCCTCGAGCAGAAGTGTCGACGCCAGCGCGACTGTGGCGCAACTCGTGTCCGGCGGTCCCAGCCCAAGTGAGTTCGATCTTGGCTATTACGGCTGGCGCGTAGTGTTGGCGGCATGTCTTGGAGTGATGGCGGGATTCGGTTCGCTCTTCGTGTATACGTTTTCGGTTTTTGTGAAACCGCTGGCCACGGAATTCGGCTGGAGCCGCGAGGCCATCTCAAGCGGCTTCGCGGTCGCCGCCGTCACCTTGGGATTGATCTCTCCATTGCTAGGCCGCTGGATCGATCGCTTCGGCCCACGCCGGATCATTCTCTTTTGCATGACGATCTACGCGTGCGCCATCGCGTCGTTGGCGCTGTTGCATTCTGGATTGTGGCAGTTCTACGTAACGTGCTTCGTGCTCGGCGTGGTGGGGAATGGCGCGGCTCATCTGGCATACTCCCGTTCAATTTCCACCTGGTTTCACCGGCGTTTGGGAACGGCGCTGGCCTTCGTGATGGTTGGAGCGGGCTTGGGCGCGATGATCTTGCCCGTCGTCGCTCAATCGATTATCAGCTGGTCTGGGTGGCGAGCAGCTTACGCGGCTCTCGGTGGTATCGCATTGTTACTGGGCTTGCCCCTCAGTTGGTACTACATTCGCGAGCGTGGAGCTGTCGGAAATAATTCCGCTCCGGTCACCCATGATGGAATGACGTGGCAGCAAGGGCTGCGTTCGTTCGCGTTTTGGATTATTACGGCCATTCTTTTCGTTAGTTCGATCAGCATGAACGGGGCGATCACTCACCTTTCCGCATTACTGACCGATCGAGGACTCACTGCCGGAAATGCGGCGCTGTGTGCGTCCATACTTGGGGGATCGAGCCTGCTGGGGAGGATTGTGGTGGGGTGGCTGCTGGATCGATTTTTCGGGCCACGAGTGGCGCTGGTAATCAACGTGGTTACGGCGCTGGGTATTTTTCTGCTGGCTCGAGCGACCAGTTTTCCTGCTGGCTGCCTGGCGGCTGCGCTGATTGGTGTCGGCGCCGGGGGTGAAGCTGCCATTACGCCGTACCTGCTGGCGCGATATTTTGGGCTGCGCGCTTTTTCGACGCTATACGGTCTCACCTGGACGTTTTATGCGGCTGCTGGAGCGATTGGTCCCGTGATATTGGGGCGGGCATTCGATGCGACCGGTTCCTATGCTTCTTTGCTAACTGTTCTCGCAGCGGCGCTGGCTCTGGCCGCGGCGACGAACCTTCTGCTTCCGCGCTATTCCGATTCTTTCGAGGCCGGGAGTCAATAAGCCGAACGCCGGACGCCCAAAGCTCAGGGTGTTAATTTTCCGGTTCCGAGGTAGTCCTGCGAAGGGACGCCGAATGCGTCGGCGACGCGGTTAAAGAACGCGAACATCGCGGTGATGTAGACGGCTTCTGCGATCTGTTCTTCTTTCCAGCCTGCGTCCCGAAGTTTCTGAACATCCTCGGCGGTCGAGCGATAGGCGGCGTCGGTGATCAGTTTGACGTAATCCAGCAAGGCGCGCTCCGCCCAAGTCAGGCCCGCTTCGTCAAGTTTGCCTTCGACGATAGCTTTTACGCATTGATCAGGTGCTCCCTGGACACGCAGGAAGTAGGCGTGGCTGTCCAGTCAATAGGGACAACGATTCAGATAGGAGACATAGCTGGCGATTAACTCTTTGTACCGCCGTGAGAGATGCCCTTCCGAGAAGTGGATGGTGTTTCCGAATTCAATCACCCGGCGCAGGAAGTCAGGGCGAGCGCCGAAGCACTTCATGATGCCGGGAACCTGCAGCCTTCCCGACCCGGCTCGCCAAAAGTCATAAGCCGCGGCGGTTTCTCCGGTGGCGTCAGCGTCTTCGATGATCTTTATTTTCGTGGCTGACTTTGGGGTGGAAGTGCCTTCGCTCGCCGGCGAAACCTGGGCATCATTCTCTGAGTTCATATGGTCTGAGTTCATGTCATTCGTTCCCGACGCTTGTGACGAATTGCTCCTGATCCGGCATCTCCAAACGTCTTACGCCGACCGAGAAGAGCGTAAATGAAAACATTAAGGAGTGGCGACAAGTTAGCTGGAGTAAGAGTTGCCACACAATAATGCGAAAGCATTATCGAACAGATCTCTTCTTGCGCATTCTTGCGCGACAGTCGAAACAAGTACTTCTTTCAGATTATTGACCCTGCCGCAAAGTGTCCCTATAGTCGCCGCACTCAATCTGTGGGCGACTTCTCGCGCGCGTTCCTAAAACGTTCGACGAGAAGTGGGTTTGCGAAATCAATTGTGACTCGCGAGGACAAATGGGGAGAAGCATGCCTAGCGCGAAGACGCTGACGTTGTTCCTGCTGGCTCTTTTTACAAGTTTAAATGTTGCTGCACAGCAGATCACAGCAAACATCCGTGGAACTGTGGTGGATCCAAGCGGGGCAACCGTCGAGGCCGCTACGGTTACCGCTCAACAGGTCGAGACCGGGTTGACGCGGATTGCGATCACGGATCGCCAGGGAGAGTACGTGCTGATCGAACTCCCGATCGGGCACTACCAACTGGAGGTCCGCGCGAAAGGCTTCCAGACCTACTTGCAGCAGGGAATCTCGTTGGACGTCAACCAGACTGCGACGGTGGGCATCCACCTGAAGCTCGGGTCGGAGACGCAGCAGGTGGAAGTGAGTGCCAATGCGGCTTTGGTGCAGAGCACAGTCAGCAGTCTCGGTGAAACTGTAATGGAGCACGAGATCCTCGACCTGCCGCTCGACGGGCGCAATTTCTCGCAACTCGGACTGCTTCAGCCTGGCGTGGTGCCGTTGACGCCCGGACTGCTCGATGCTGGCGGTCCGGCACGGCAGAATCAGGGCTACGCCGTCGATGGCCAACGGCCGGAATCGAATAATTTCATGATCGACGGCGCCGACAATGTGAGTTCGGTGGACGGCGGATTCGTTCTTAAACCGCCGATCGATGCGATTGCCGAGTTCAAGATTCTGAGCCACAACGCGAATGCAGAGTTCGGACGGAATACGGGCTCGACGACCAACATCGTTACGCGGTCGGGGTCCAATTCTTTTCACGGGGCCACCTGGGAGTTTCTGCGCAACGACGCGATGGATTCCTCCGACTACTTCACGCAGAGCGTGCAACCGCTGAAGCAGAACCAGTTTGGCGCTAGCTTCGGTGGGCCGATGGTCAAGGACAAGACCTTCTTCTTCGGATATTACGAGGGCTTCCGCAACCGGCAGGGTGAGACTGTGCCGGCCACGGTGGCGTCCTCGGCCGAGACGCAGGGCAACTTTGGTGAGCTCTGCACTTCGATTCCCGGGGACGCATTCGTGGGCGGTGTCTGCACGAACACGCAAACGAACGCGGCAGATCCCAACGGGCAACTCACGTTTTTTGGAACCCCGGTGCCGAACAACCAGATGACGATTTTTACGCCCATCGATCCGACGGCGGCGAATGTCTTGCCGCTTTTCCCTCTGCCGAATGTTGGGGAGAATGGATTTACTGCCACGCAGACTCTAAGCGCGAATACCGACCAATTCGGTCTGCGCGTGGATCACTATCTTTCGCGCGCGGACACGCTTAATTTCCGTTACATGTTCAGCGCGGGGCCAACCACGGATCCACTTTCGCCGATTGGAGCCAATGTGCCGGGCTTTCCCGTGGGTGAAGACGACCGTGCGCAGAACCTTGTCGCGCAAGAGACGCACATCTTCTCTCCGAGCATCATCGGAGTCGCACGCTTTTCTTATCTCCGAAATAAGTTTCTTCTGGACGAGCACTTGAATCACGAGTCGCCAGCAAGCCTGGGTTTTCAGTACGCTCCAACTCTGCCTTCGGCCGACGGGCCTCCGTTTATTCAGATTGGGGGATACGCTTCCGTGGGCGACCCCATCACGGGACCGCGCAACACCTTCCAGAATACTTTTGACCTCTCCGGTTCGTTGAGCTGGATCCACGGCCGCCACGAACTGAAATTTGGTGGGGGCTACCGGCGTGACCAGATCAATGCCTTGCAGGGCATCGCCACCAACGGCTTTTTTGTATTCGCCGGCATTCCCTCGTTCGAGGACTTCATCTACAACGATGGGTTCGCTAACTTCCTGTCCGGCAATCCTGTGGTTTTTCTGCAAGGCGGAGGCAATTTCGCTCGCGAAATCCGCGACCGGGCACTTGACGCGTATGCCCAGGATACCTACAAGATAAATTCTCGCCTGACATTGAACATGGGACTTCGTTACGAACTGCCGTTCCCCGCGACTGAGAGACACAACGAGGTAAATCTTTTTGTTCCCGGCGCGCAGTCCCAGGTGCTTCCTAACGCTCCGGCGGGACTGCTTTATCCCGGCGATCCGGGCGTGCCCGCGGGATTGATTGCAACGCAGAAAACCGCTTTCGCTCCGCGGTTCGGTGTTGCCTGGGATCCACGAGGCAACTCCAAGATGTTGGTGAGTGCTGCCTATGGAATCTTCTATGAGCCGTTCTACAACGGCGAGGGTGGGCCGCTGCAGGATCCAGTCAGCGCTCCTCCTTATCTCAAAACGGAGCAGATCAGTTTCCCCGTCAACTCGTTTGCGAATCCGTTTTATACGCCGAATCCTTTCGGCGTGCCTTTTCCCGAACCCATGACGCTGCTGGTGGATGCTCGCAACCTGCACCTGCCCTATGCGCAGGATTGGAATCTGAATATTCAACGGTCGTTTGGTCAGGATTGGCTGCTCCAGGTCGGGTACGTGGGGACGATGGGTGTGCGGCTGCCGCGATTTATTGAAGGCAATCCGCCAGTCTTTATCTCCGGCGCGGTCACCACCGGCAGTTGCGCACCCCCGAATCTGCCATGTCCAATTTCCAACGAAAACAACGTGAACCAACGGCGCCTTTACTCGGGATGTACCCTGGCGAGTCCGAATAATTGCATTTACAGTTCGGTTGGTGAAATCGCGGGAATCGCAAACTCCAGCTATAACGCCCTGGAAGCCAGCCTGCGCAAGCGCTTCAGCCACGGGTTGTCGTTCCTTGCGTCCTACACTTGGTCGCATGCGATCGATGATGTGTCTTCGTTCAACATAACCGGTTCTGCGGCGCAACCGGATGCAGGGGAAAACGACCTGGCGCAGGATCCGTTCGATCTGGCGGCCGAGCGCGGCCGGTCCATGTTCGATTCCCACCAGCGCTTCGTGTTGAGTTACCAGTGGAGCCTTCCATTTTTGCAGCACTCCAATACATGGTATGGGCACATTTTCGGCGACTGGCAGCTGAACGGAATTATGACGGCCATGAGCGGTGGTCCGTTCACGGTATTCGACTCGAATGACGTGTCAGTGCAAGGGCAGGCACCGGAGATCACAGGATTTTCCGCGAACCGCCCCAACCTGGTGGGGAACCCAAACTCTGGTCCGCGCACGCCGCAGGAATGGTTCAACGTAAAAGCTTTTCAGCAACTGCAACCGGATCCTCTGGGCCGTTTCGAAGTGTTCGGGGACGAAGGCCGGAACGTAGTGCAGGGTCCGGGATACGTGAACTGGGACGCGTCGGCTTTCAAGAATATTCGGTTGACGGAATCGAAAGAGCTGCAATTCCGTGGGGAATTGTTCAATGTGCTGAACCACACCAATTTCCGCTTGCCCGTCAGCGACATTGAATCGCCGACGTTCGGGCAGATTCAGCAGGATGTAGGTCCGCGCGTGATTCAGGTGGCTCTGAAGCTTCTTTTCTGATGGAACGGAATCCACTCTCTCGTTCGAAAAGTTCGGCAAGAAAAGCTCGGCGATTCGAGTGAGAGAGCGCTCTACTGCTCAAGGCGCTACTGCTCGAGCATGAACGGCTCGGTACCGATGTTGATTGTCTGGCCGGGTGTGACGGTGGTGGTGCCGCCGCTCAAATCGCGGTAGTCCGTGAAACCCGCAGGCACCGTGAAGGTCGTGCCGGCCTCGCTCGGTGTCCAGACCCACAACGCTACCGTGCCATTGGCTTCTGTGAAATCACACGTCCATGTAGAAGCGCCGTTGGCTGCGGTAAACGAGCAGGGTGAAGAGAACGTTCCCCCGACCAGGTACTGCATCATGTAGTAGTAAGCGGTGTCATATTGCGGATTTGAACCGATGGTGTTGAGCCAGTAATACCACAAGACGCCACTGCTGCCGTTCGAGTTGTGCAGCAGTTGCCAGCGCACGATCTGGCCGGTGCAGTCCTGCGCGTTGTATTGTGCTGAAGGGCACTGATAATTGACCTGCGTGGAGCCGTTGAAGTTGGTCTCTGTGTCCGCCCAAGGAGCATCAACCCAGTTTGGGTTCGAAGCTTGGACGCTCAAATAGTTCGCGTCGTAGGCGCTCCATTGATCTTCCGGCGTGGCCGTCGTTGTCTCTCCGCTTGCGAGATAAACGTGCCAATCAATCCAGTCGGAGATGTGCGGCGGGTGAGCATCTTCATAGCTGAGCCAGTTCTGGAAGTCCGTCAGATAGCCGAGGCCGGTGTCGCTGTCAGGGGTGGAAGAGGGCATCAGAATTACAGCGCCGGGGACGTTGTTGCGAATGATTGTGACCGCCGGGGCCACCATCTGATAAACCTGGGCCATGGTTCCGGTCCAGTGGAAACTCAAATCCCATTCATTCCACATCTCGTAATACTTGATTTCGTTGGCCACGCAGTTTCCGGCGGGGCTGCAATGCTGCACAAGTGCGGTCACAAAAGCGTTGAAGCTCGGGCTGCCACTTACCTTCAGATCGTTGGGATAGCCGTTGGTTCCGGTGGGAGCATCGGCGGCAATTCCGCAGCCGCCCGGTAACGGCCCGGTGCCGGTGGTCGAATCCCAGCACGGAGTCCACGCGAAGACTTGGCTCACAGCGACGGGTTGGTTCTGAGCAATCAGATCAAGCCAGTTATCCAGGGTGGAGAAGTCGTAGGTTCCATCCGATGGATTCAATTCTGCCCAGTACGTGCCCGCGTCGTGCAAGCGGAGCATGCCGGGCTGCGCTTGTGTCGCCGGCCAGACGATGGGGGTTGACCCGGAACCGTTGCAATTGATGTGTCCATCGATCGGGGTGCCGATTCCGCACTGCATGCCGAAGTTAGAGGCCGCGATCGACCCGGCGGGCAGAGTCACAACCGTGAATGGGACTCCGTTGCTGGCGGTGCCGTCCACGGTGACGATGACGCTGCCGGTGGTAGCTCCCGATGGTACTTTCGCCACGATCGACGAACTACTCCAGGTTGCGACCGCCGCCGTCTTTCCGTTGAAGGTCACCGACCCCGCGGACGAACCAACGTTCGACGAGCCAAAGTTCGATCCCGTGATCGTCACCGAGGCGCCCGCCACCCCCGAAGTAGGACTCAGGCTGATGATGCTCGGAGGCGCCGTGACCACGTTCGAGTGGGAAGTGCCGCCGCAGCCACAGAGGAAGCAGAGGAAAAGGACCAGCACCAGCAGAGCGATTCGAGTCAGCAAGGTGGCTCCTGAACAGGCAGGAGTCAGGCGGTTAAGCATGGACGAACTCCCCGACGCACGCAGCCTTAATATGCTAGCTGTAACGGTAACACCCACGTGGGCAGAAAGTTTCGGCGGGAAGTTCATGTCGCCGGCTCATATCGGTGTGCGATAATTCGCGTTCTTCGTCAATCCTCAGATGCCATAGCGATGAACGCCACTGCTAACATCACGGGTGTATTGTCGATAGGGAGCCGCACCATGTTAACGCGCGTGCTGTCACTTGTCCTCAGCTTGATCGTTGCCTCGCAGGCCTGGGCGCAGGTCAAGGTTGAAAAAATAAGCTACAAGGGCTGGCCTAGTTCCTACCGGGTAAGCAACGGGGAAGTGGAACTCATTGTTACCAGCGACGTTGGGCCGCGAGTGATCCGCTTTGGATTCGTGGGCGGGCAGAATCTGTTCAAGGAGTTTGCCGAGCAGCTCGGGGGAACCAGAGAAGAGAAGCATCAGCTGCGCGGAGGCGACCGCGTCTGGAAAGCGCCCGAGGATCCGATTGCGACCTGGGCGCCCGACAACGTGCCGGCGGAAATAACGATCACGGCCAATGGACTGATTGCGCGAGCTCCCGTGGAGCCCCTGACCAACCTGCAGAAGGAAATTGAAGTGAGAATGGCAGCTTCGGGGAGCGATGTGACCGTGCTGCATCGCATCACCAACCGGTCGTTGTTCCCGCTCGAGTATTCGGTTTGGGCGCTGACCATGATGGCGCCGGGGGGGATTGCGATTGCGGGTTTTCCGCCCCGCGGAAGGCATCCCGCGAACCTCGAAGCGACGAATCCCCTGGTGATGTGGGCATACACGAACCTGGCAGATAAGCGCTGGGTCTTCACGAAAAAATACCTGACACTGAAGCAGGATCCTGGCAACTCCGAGGCGCAGAAACTAGGAATGTTTAATCCGAATACATGGGGAGCGTATGTCTTAAATGGTGAGGTGTTTATCAAGCGCGCTCACGGAAGTCCGGGCGAGACGTATCCGGATTTCGGCTGCTCGTTCGAAACTTTTACGAACAATGAATTTCTGGAGATGGAAACCCTAAGTCCGTTGACCAAGCTTGCGCCGGGCAAGACGGCCGAGCAGGTCGAGCATTGGAGTCTGCACCGCAATGTGAAGCTCGCGGAACTCACGGACGATGCGATTGACGCCGCGATCCTGCCCTTGGTGCGGGAGGGTGGGGGCGCGAATTAGCGCCCTGCGAACGGGGGAGAAAGGTTGCGACCAGAGACTTCCCTCTCCGCGAAGATTTACAAGAGGCTTGCCACATGAAACTGTATCGCACTTCCAAGGGAGTGTTCGTCGAGGAGAAAGGCAAGTTCTATCTTGTCCCCGCAGCAGATTGGGATGAGTTGATCAGCAGTCCAGGTTTATACACGCGAGTTCGCGAAGCTACGGGCAAGGCCACTGCGTCGAACTTCGATCCTGCTAAGGCTCTGGCTCCGATCGTCAGCCAGGAGGTATGGGCGGCAGGGGTAACGTACTATCGCAGCCGCAATGCACGCATCGACGAAAGTAAGGATGCGGGCGGAGGCAGCTTCTACGACCGGGTCTACGCGGCGGAAAGACCGGAGCTGTTCTTTAAGGCCACGGGGCGGCGCGTTATTGGGCCCGGTGGCGCGGTGCGCATACGATCGGATGCGAAGTGGTCGGTGCCTGAGCCGGAACTCACTGTGCTGACGAATCCCGCCGGTGGGATTGTGGGTTACACCATCGGCAACGACATGAGTTCCCGCGACATCGAAGGGGAAAATCCGTTGTATCTGCCGCAGGCGAAGGTCTACGACGGAAGTTGTGCGATTGGTCCGTGCGTGTTGTTGTCGACCGAACCGATCGGCAAGACCACCGGCATCCATTTGGAGATCGCTCGGGAAGGCAAGGCCGTGTTTGCCGGGAGCACCACGCTGGCAGAACTGAAACGCGATCCGAAAGAACTGGCGAAGTTTCTTTTCCGCGACAACACATTTCCACAAGGCGTGTTCTTGATGACCGGGACCGGCATTGTCCCGGCAAACGACTTCACGCTGGCCAGCGGTGACGTAATTCGGATCAGCATCGACGGGATCGGCACGCTCGAGAACTATGTGGCGTAGCTGACCGACCTGTCGCCAGGTTGCAACTCTGCACGTTTGCGCGCCGCTCGATAACAAACACAGGGCTCTTCCAGTAAACTGGCTAACCAGTGGGGGACTTGAAGCTTGCACAAACGTGGGTTGTGGTTGCACTGGGATTTCGTCGCGCTGTTCTTCCTTCTTTCGGTTATTTCGGCAGTTGCTCAGTCAGTTCCTGCGCAACTGACAGACGGTCTCAAGTGGCGGCTTATCGGGCCATTCCGCGGAGGCCGGGTGGCTGCCGTCGCGGGTGTGCCGGGCGACTCGACGACTTTTTATTTTGGCGCGGTCAACGGCGGCATCTGGAAGACGTCCGACGCCGGAACCGTCTGGCTGCCGATTTTTGACGGCCAGCCGGTGGGTTCCATCGGCGCCATTGCTGTGGCGCCTTCTGACCCGAAGACGATCTACGCCGGAACGGGCGAGTCGGACATTCGTTCCAGCTTGTCGTTCGGGAACGGGGTTTACAAGTCTACTGACGGCGGTTCCACGTGGTCGCATCTCGGCCTGGAAGACACGCGCCACATCAGCCGAATCGTGGTCGATCCGCAGGATCCGAAAACTGTTTACGTCGGCGCTCTCGGACATGCGTATGCGCCCAACGAACAGCGCGGGGTTTACAAATCGGTGGATGGAGGCGAGCACTGGGCCAAGGTTCTGGATCAGGGACCAGAAATTGGCGTTTCCTATTTGACCATCTGTCCCGGCAACTCGCAGCTTTTGTTTGCCGGAACGTGGAAGACGCACCGTCCTCCGTGGAGCACCTATGCTCCTATCGATGGCCCTGGGGGTGGGCTCTACCGCTCGCAGGATACGGGGAAAACCTGGTCGCACCTCAGCGGCAAGGGATTGCCCGACGGCGATTGGGGCCGCGTTGGCGTTGACGTTGCGCCTGATGGCCGGCGGGTTTACGCGCTGATACAAGCGAAAAAATCTGGGTTGTATCGCTCCGACGATGGCGGCGACACGTGGACTTTAGAAAATGCGGACCCGCGTCTGACCAGTCGCGCCTGGTATTTCAGCGGCATCACTATCGATCCGAACAATCCCGATGTCGTCTACATGCCGAACGTTGCTCTCTACCGATCGGACGATGGCGGGAAGACGATCTCGATTGTTCGCGGCGCCCCGGGCGGTGATGATTACCACCAGATCTGGATCGATCCGAAGAATTCCGCCAGCATGGTCCTGGGAACGGATCAGGGCGCCACGATCAGCCTGGACCGAGGCCGGACTTGGACGACGTGGTACAACCAGCCCACGGCGCAGTTCTACCACGTGATTACCGACAACGAGTTTCCCTACGTGGTGTACGGCACGCAGCAGGACAGCGGCAGCGCGGCCGTTCTAAGCCGAACCGACCATGGGCAGATCACTCCGCGCGATTGGTTTCCCGCGGGCGGAAGCGAGAGCGGCTACATGGCGCCCGATCCGAAAGACCCGAACATTATCTATCTGAGTGGAACTTACGGTAGCATCGACCGCTTCAACCGGAAGACCGGACTCAGCCAGGACGTGACTCCGTGGCCGGCCCTCTCATTTGGTTCTGAGATTAATCAGCGCAAATACCGGGATCCGTGGACTCCGGTTCTGCTGTTTTCTCCCGCTGACTCGACCACACTTTATTTTGGATCACAGTTTGTGATGAAGACTGTAGACGGCGGCCTGCACTGGGAGACCATTAGCCCCGACCTCACCGGAGCAACGCAAACTGCGGGAGATCAAAAGACGGAAGGTCCACCCACGACCGAGAATGCGAAACAGCGCGGATATGGCGTGGTATTCACGATTGCGCCATCAGCGCTGAACCGCGATCTGATCTGGGCGGGAAGCGACACAGGATTAATTCACCTGACTCGCGATGGCGGGAAAAATTGGAAAGACGTAACGCCCACGGGTCTTAGCTCATGGAGCAAGATCTCGCTCATCGAGGCGTCGCGCTTTGATCCTGCGGTTGCTTATGCGGCGGTGGACCGCAGCCGTCTTGACGATCGCAAACCTTATCTCTACCGAACCCGCGACTTTGGCGCTACCTGGCAGCTGATTACGAATGGTATTGCGGCCGACGCTTTCTTGCGGAGCGTTCGCCAGGATACCGAGAATGCGAGGTTGCTGTTCGCAGGAACCGAGCTCGGCGCGTATGTATCTTTCGACGAGGGCGACCATTGGCAGCCTCTGCAACTCAATCTGCCGGTCACGTCCGTTCGCGATCTGACAATTCACGGCGATGATCTCGTGATCGCTACGCACGGCCGTTCCTTTTGGATTCTCGATGACATCACACCCTTGCGCCAGACCTCGGAGGCCGCAAAGGCGCAGGCATTCTGGCTCTACCATCCCGCGCAGGCATTTCGCATTGACAACGATGGGTTCGCCGGCACGCCGCTTCCTCCAGAGGAACCGACTGCCGAGAACCCTACCGCAGGCGCCATCATTGACTATATTCTCAAGTCTCCGGGCAGCAGTATAGCGCTGGAGATTTTCGACGAGCACCAGGAACTGGTCCATCGATTTTCTTCAGCAGATCGACACCCGGAAAAGCACGCTCAACTTCCCGTCGCCGAGCGCTGGTTCCCGAAGCCTGTGGTCCTCGAAACAACTGCCGGAATGCACCGCTTTGTCTGGGACCTGACATGGAGCAGTTCTGGAGGAAGCGGCGTGGATGAAGAATCCGAATACCGCAATCCCAGAGGGCCGAAGGTCGTGCCGGGGACGTACACCGTCAAACTCACGGTCGACGGCAAGACTCAGACGGAACCGCTCAAAGTGGTGATGGATCCCCGCTCGCCTGCCACTCCCGAGACTCTGCGCCAACAGTTGCAGGTCGGGCGGCAGATGTTTGGCCAGTCCATGGAATCGCGACGAGCGCTCGCCGAAATCGCGTCGCTGCAGAAACAGCTCGCCGATCTCGAGCAGAAAGCTGATGGGTCGAGAGCTGGAGCGAAAGATTCGGCGATGCAGGGGGCGCTGACCGATGCGCAAACTGAAATCTCAGAGATCATGACAAGGTCTGGAAAAGCTCCGCGAGAAAACGGAGACCTGCAGGGAGCCTTCGCCGAGCTGGTATCGGCGCTGCGTGTGGTCGAAGGTGGAGATCGCGCCATGCCCTCGCAGGCGATTGCCGTCTATCAGGAAGCCGACCATCGCATCAAGGCAGCCATAACAGAATGGAGCGAGTTCAAGAAAAGCAAACTTCCGCAGCTGAATCAGAAGTTGTCGCAGGCAGGATTAGCTCCGATCGCAATCTCGGAGATTGAACAGGAAGTCGAATTCTTAATATCGCGCTGAGGAAGATCTTCAAATCGACCAGGCGCCATTACGGCCAATCGACAACCAACACTGGCGCGTGCAGCGCATGAGTAGCTCGCCGCTCAACACTGACAAGAAAACAAACAATAACTTGACTTGCTTATGACAACCATACGCGAAGGATTCTCTAGCTTGTGTCCAGCCCCTTCCAGCGGATGGTTTTGTTATGAGGATATTCCCGACGATCGGTGCACTACTCTTATCTGCGACATTCGTGTTCGGTCAGGAACCCGTGCCCGCGAACTCCACGGTCACAGCCGTCACCGGCGAAAGCTGGCTCCGTCACCTTCACCGGTCTTTCGACGACACCAGCATGGGCAAGACTTGGCGCTTGGGGCCTGCGGATCTGGCGACTGAGCCTGCCATAGCTCCTGTGCGGCTGTCCACGCGATCTGACTCGCCCACAAAGGGCTCAGAGGCGCAGCTTACCAGGCTGCGCGGTTCCGATCTTTACCGTGTGAACTGTCGGGGATGCCATGGTGAGGCCGGCCTGGGGGTTCCGCCCGAGATCGGATCGCTGATTGATCCAGTTCGGGCAACGTCCGCTGTGCTGGTTGATCAGCGTATGAAGAAGATCGGCATGGCGATGAGCCGACGCGAGGCGGCGGATATCGCGCGCCAGTCCGAAGGCGCGTTGCTGCAGCGCCTGCACGCGGGCGGGACTGACATGCCTTCTTTCCCTTATTTGAGCGAAGCGGAAATTCGCTCGCTGGTGGCTTATCTGCAGCTGCTGGCCGGCGTTCCCGGCACTGAGAAAAAACAAGTTGAGATCCGCGTATCGCGGGCCCGCGTCGGCCGAACTCATTGTGAAGTCCACTTGCCACGTCTGTCACGGCGCAACCGGGACGAATCCCTCTCCGGCGGAGCTTTTCGAAGGCGCGATCCCCGCGCTGAGTGTGCTTTCTGAGCGCGTGAACCGGGCACAGCTGGCGCGAAAAGTCACTAGCGGCGCGCCCGTAGTCATGGGGACGGCCTCATCGCTTTACCGCGGGCGGATGCCAGTCTTCGACTATCTCAGCGAGGATGAAGCTGCCGCTGTCTATGAATACCTTCTCGAATATCCGCCTACACAAGTCGTAGGCCGGCCCGAGCCCTCCCTGTTCGGTCTAACCGATCCCCCGGCCGATCCCCGCCAGCCGAGGGTTATCGCCTCAGAGGTTTCACCGCCTCAGGTCCCAGTTTCTCGCCCGCCGTCTGAATCTCTTGGGTTGCCAATCAGCGTGGGAACGTTCGTGATCTTACTTCTGGTGCTGGGATTCTGGTTCACGGTGCACGAATGTAAGAGGCTATCGGTCGAGAGCCGGGCCCGCAGATCTTCGCACCGCCCGGCAGCAAAGCCGGCCCCATGGATCAATCTTCAGCCTGCAGTTGATCTGCAGCCGGAACCAATCGGTCTCTGGCCAGTACCAATCGAAAACAATGCCGCTGATTGGACGGATGGGAGACAGATTTCCTGACCACATCAAAGGCCACTTCGATAATCGCGCACCTGTTGCCATAGCGTGCACTGACTCGGACCTACAGTTCAATCAAGAAAATAGAAGGAGAGCGATCAATGCATCGCAACATCTTGTACGTTTTGTCAGTTGGAATAATTCTTGGCCTGACCGCGCAGGCCGGCACGATCAATGGCAAAGTTTCGGGAGTTTCGGGGCCCTCGGTAGTTTATGTTGAAGCGATTGCGGGAAAGTCTTTTCCGGCTCCCGCACAGCATCCGGTACTCGCGCAAGCGCATCTGATGTTCCAGCCGCATATTCTTCCTGTCCAGCAAGGCAGCACAGTGGATTTTCTGAACAACGACAGCGTAGCGCACAATGTGTTCTGGGCCTCAGTTGGCGGCAACAAGAAACTCGGGCACAATCTTGGCACCTGGCCGAAAGATGAAAAGTGATCGTTCAAGTTCGACGCTGCTGGCTTGGTGCCGTTGTTCTGCAATGTCCATCCGGATATGACGGCCTATATCCTGGTTGCGCCAACGCCCTATTTCGCTTTGACAAATGAATCCGGCGAATACAGGATCGAAGGCATCCCTGACGGAAGTTACAACCTAACCGTTTGGCATGAAGGCACGAAGAACCAATCGAAGCACGTGGACGTTGCGGGTGATACCAAAGCCGACTTTGCATTGAGCAGGTAAGTCTCGGCGCTGGTCCGCGTTTGGCTAAGACGGCCAATGTGCCGCTGCATCCCGGTCTCACCCCCGAGTCCCGGAGACCGCGAACCGGAGCGGCTTTTCCCGTTGGACCTTATTCACGGCCGGCATTATCATCAGCACGGTGTGAATAGTTCACGAGTCGTCAATATCGATGATCTGCGCCGCATGGCGCAGCGCCGGCTTCCCAGGTCGGTGTTCGACTATTTGGACGGCGGCGCCGAAGCCGAACTCACATTGCAGGAAAACTGTCGGGCCTTTCGTGATGTGTTGTTTCGGCCTCGCGGTGCAGTCGCGGTCGGCGATTGTGATCTGAAGACTCGCGTGCTCGGCCACGAGCTTTCCTTCCCAGCTATGCTTGCTCCGGTCGGATACAGCCGCTTGATGCATCCCGCCGGCGAATTGGCCGCGGCACATGCGGCGGGCGAGGCCGGTACGGGGTACATCCTGTCTACGATTTCTGCCCACAAGTTGGAGAACGTGAAGGCCGCATCGAAGGGTCCGGTCTGGTATCAGCTATACCTGCTCGGTGGACGCGCAGCCGCGGAGGCCGGCCTCGATCGGGCTCGGCGCGCCGGATTTTCTGCCTTAGTGATTACTGTCGACACGCCTGTGGCCGGGATGAGAGAGCGCGATCCGCGCAATGGGATGAAGGAGCTTCTGGGCAGTTCCTGGCTCGCGAAAATCCCCTACCTGCCCAACATCCTGGCGCATCCTAGTTGGCTGGCGTCGTTTCTGCTCGACGGGGGCGTACCCAACCTGGAGAACGTTGTTGTTCCCGGGGAAGGTCCGATGAAGTTGCTCGATGTGGGCGCGGCACTGGCCAGCGCAACCGTGACGTGGGAAGACCTGCGCTGGATTCGCGAGGCCTGGTCGGGCCCGATCGTAGTGAAGGGACTGCTTACCGGCGATGATGCCCGGCGGGCAGCGGACGAAGGTGCGGTCGCGGTGGTGGTTTCTAACCACGGAGGTCGTCAGCTCGATTCGGTTTCTCCGACGCTGCGTGCTCTTCCGGAAGTGGTCGCTGCCGTCAAGGACCGGGTGGAAGTGTTGATGGATGGTGGAGTCCGCCGCGGTAGTGACATTGTGAAGGCGCTCTGCTTGGGCGCGCGCGCCGTTCTGGTGGGACGAGCCTATGCCTACGGGCTCGCGGCTGCCGGGCCGGCGGGCGTCGCCCGGGCGCTGGAGATTTTGCGAGCCGATGTTGAGCGCACTGTCCGGCTGCTGGGTTGCCCGTCGGTCACGGCTCTCGATCGGTCCTACGTTGATGTGCCATCCAACTGGCCAGTGCACTGAGCTGACAGCTTCGAAAAACTCAGAGCTGCCGTGTCATCTCTGATACAGTGTCTGCCGCGCTACACACCTCTGCGCAAGCCCTCACGATTGAAAAAGCGCTCCAGCATTGCTCCTGTCATTTTGGTCAGTATCTTGCTTTCCAATTTGCAACACCGGGTCCGCAAGGTATAGTTCAGAGTCCCGGCCAGAGGAGTCATGAGACGGCCATCCTTCGTTTTCGTGCGCGCGGCAGTCGTGATCGGATTGACGGCTGTGGTCGCAGTAGGAACGCTGGTGATCTGGCGAAGTTCGCGGGCCATGCGGTCTGCCGCCGAGGATGTCCGCGCCCAGTCTGAGTTTCGCTTCACGGTGCGGCCGCTGGCACCGGCGCTTAATACCGGGTTCGAAGCCGTCAGCGCTCCCGCTGTTTTTCTGCAAGCCGCGCGATTTCAGGATCATCTTTATATTGCCGGACCGGCCGGGCTCCAGGAGTACACGCCGTATGGCACTCTGATTCATCAATATGCCGCGGGCAGCGAACTTCCCGGATCGCCGCTGGTGGCGCTGGCACCTGCAGTTCTGGCCGACTCGCATGAACCAGAGTTGATCGTCGCGACCGCCGGCGACGGAATTCTTGCGTTCAATGGGCGCTCGTACCGCCAGATTCTGCCGGCGCAATCCGATGCGCTCGCAATCACGGCGATCCTGCCGGTTGCGTCCGGGCATCTCCTGATCGGAACCAAGAAGCGCGGCGTGCTCGTTTTCGACGGAAAACACATCACCGTTCTTCATCCCACGCTCGATGCGCTGTACGTTACCGCGCTCGCCGGGAATGAATCCGATTTGTGGGTGGCGACTCTGAATCGTGGCGTGCTCCATTTTCACGCGGGCGAAACGGAGAGCTTCGCCGAGGCTCAGGGATTGCCCGATCCGCAAGTTCTCTCACTTGCGATTTCGGGCGACACGGCCTATGCGGGCACGGCCACCGGAGTGGCAGTTTTCAACGCGGGAAGATTCTCTCGCGTTCTGGCTCCGGGCCTACTCGCGACCGCATTGCTGGCCACGCCCACGCAGCTCTATGTGGGCTCGGAAGACCGAGGCGTGATGGTGATTCCGCTCTCTGGCCGTCGCCCCAATCCGAACCTTCCTTCGCAGGAGCCGGGCGCGGAGCTTGCGGAGGTGCGGCAACTCTTCAGCTCCGATGACGCGGCATTCGCCGTCGCGCGTAATGGCCTATACCGCATGGCTCCTCACGCCTTCGGCTGGCAGCGAGTGCTCGAGGCCAACGCCGCCGTGCTCAGCGACCGCAACATTTCCGCGCTGGCCGTGGATGCCTCTGGACGGCTGTGGGTCGGTTACTTTGATCGCGGCCTCGATCTTCTCGCGTCCGACCACAGGCGCGCCCGGCACGTCGAAGACGAGCACGTGTTCTGCGTAAATCGCATTTTTCCAGATACGAAGAGCGGTGCGATCGACGTCGCGACCGCCAACGGCCTGGTCCGCTTCGACGATTCCGGCAGCGAACAGCAGGCGCTTACCCGCGCCGATGGACTGATTGCCGACCACGTCACCGATGTTGTGGCCTACCGCGACGGCCTTGCTTTGGCGACTCCCGCCGGCCTGACTTTTCTCGATGCCGGCGGCGCGCGCAGCATGTACGCGTTTCATGGACTGGTCAGCAATCATGTCTACGCGCTCGGCGTTTCTGGGGATGAACTTCTCGCCGGTACGCTCGGCGGCCTGTCTTTGCTGAACAAGGGCGATATCACGACAAACTTCACGACCACAACTTCCAACCTGAAACATAACTGGATCACTGCAGTCGTTCCCCTCGGCGATGAGTGGATGGTCGGCACGTACGGCGCGGGCATTCTCGGCCTCGACCGTTCTGGACGCTTTAATTCATTTGAAATTGGCTCAGGTCCGTTCGAAGTGAATCCCAACGCGATGCTGGTCACGACCAGCTACGTGCTCGCCGGAACGTTGGGCGAAGGTTTGTATCTTTATGATCGCCGGTTCGGGCGCTGGTCGGTCATCCGCGACGGCCTGCCGTCGTTGAATGTGACGGCGCTCGCCGCCGCCAATGGCTACATCTACGTTGGTACGGATAATGGCCTGGTCCGCATACCAGAGCAGAAGCTGCACTCATGAAAAAAATATTCTTATCGGCTCTCCTTATTCTCTGCACGGTTTTATTCACTCCGGCGTCGCTTTTGGGTGACGCGGGCGTTCTCATTCCGCGCGACAAGCAGCAGCCGGATCCTAAAATCCTGTCGCTCGAGGAGATGGAAATCACGGTTCGCATCGACAACGGAGATGCGCGCGTCTTTGTGCGCCAGGTGTTTGCCAATCATACGGGCGGCATTCAGGAAGGGAACTACATTTTCGCGCTTCCGAGCCACGCCACGATTTCTGACTTCGCCACGTGGGACGGTCCGGTGCGCCTGCCTGCGGTGATCCTCGAACGCAAGCGGGCCGAAGAACTCTACAACCAGCTCAAGCAACAAGCGATTGATCCCGGCCTTCTGCAGATGGGCGAACGCGGTCCCGAGGAGGCCAAGCGCAGTTCAGTGTTCAGCGCGCGTATTGTTCCGATCCCGGCATGGGGCACGAAGCGGTTGGAGATTGAATATCACGAATCTATCCCGGTCGAGAATCTCAAATCTTACTTCGCGATTCCGTTGCGGCCGGATGCGTATCAGGCGCAGGCCGCGGCTCACCTGCGCATCAATTTCGAATTGCATTCGGCGCACGCGATCCGCAACTTCCAAGCGCCGGCCAAATCATTTCCTCTTCAGATTGATCAGAGCACTCCGCATCTGGTGCAGGGCCACTTCGAAGGGCAAGGCATTAATCTTGGCGAAGATTTCGTTGCCACCTATGATCTCGACCCCGCCGCGTCCGACACGCTGCAACTGTTGACCTACAGAAACCCGGTGAGCGGGCAGCCGTCGCCGACCGAGACTGCCCCGGTGCGCAGCACAAACGAACCAGGATTCTTCGAGGCGGAAGCGCTGCTGGGATTTGGCGGCGCGTCCGCTCCGACGTCAAACGCGGCCGGCAGCGCGCCGAAGACCGTCATCGTTCTGTTCGACACGTCGCTGTCGATGCAATGGGAGAAGCTGGAGCGCAGCTATCAGGCGCTTGAAACTCTGCTGCATACGTTGCGGCCGGAGGATCACTTTGGCTTGGTGCTCTTCAATAACGAGGCACGAGTTGTTCCGGTAGGTTCGGCAGACGCGGCCAACATTCAGCGCGCGATTACCTCCGTTCGCGACAGCCGGCTGCGTGGGGGCACCGATCTGCAACGCGCGCTGCAAGCCGGCCTGCAGCAGGCCTGCGCGCCGGGGGCGGGCAACAACTATCTCGTGATTCTCAGTGACGGAGGTGCGACGCGCGGCCCCATTCAGAATGGAAAACTTGCCGCGTGGTATGCGTCAGCTTGGCAGCAACTCCCTGACACACAGCGTCCGCGCACCTACATTTTTGCCGTCGGCGACGACGCCAACCTGCCTCTGTTCCGCCTGCTTGCCCGCCAGGACGGCGTGCTCGAACAAGTGCTATCGACCGAACCGATGGACTTCAAGCTGAACTCGCTTCTGTCGAAGATCGGCCGCAGCCCGGTCGGACAGCTCGGTCTCACCATCGCTCCCGATGCGGCGGTCGATACGGTCTACCCGCTGCAGGCCGCGACCTTCTCGGGATCGCTCGCTTCGTGGGTGGGACGCTACCAGAAGCCACAGGAAAACGTCAGCTTCACCCTGCGTGGTGTGCGCGATGGCGCTGCGTTCCAAATGACGGGCAAGACCAGCTTGCCCCGTGAATCGTTCGATCATCCGCAACTTCCTCGACTGTGGGCGCGTGCCCGTGTGGATGCGCTTCTGGAGAAGATTGAACGCGACGGCGAGGATCAGGCCACGATCGATGAAATCATCCGCCTCGCCCGCCAATACAAATTTGTCACGCCATACACATCGTTCCTAGCCGTGCCAAGAGCGCTATTGCGGCCGCGGGTTATCCGGCCGGGCGATCCGATTCTTCGCGTCAAGACCGATGAATCCATCACCTCTGTCATCGCTCTATTTCCGTTCGGGCTCGTGCAGCCACTGCGCCATCTATCGTCGGAAGACATTTGGCAGACGCGCTTTCTCGCTCCCACCGACATGCAAGATGGAACCTACACCGTGCGCCTCATCCTACGCGACCAGGTAGGACATACCTATCGCGAGTCAAAGACCTTCGTCATCGCCAGCAAGGCTCCTGTCGTGCAGGTGAAGCTTGACCGCAAGCGTTATCAACGCGGCCAGGCGATCGATTTGCGAGTTAGCGCCTCGGAGAGCACGCGCACTCTGGTGGCGCGCATGGAGGGTGCAGTGCCGGTGGCACTGCGCTGGGACGCGAAAGCCGCCACCAACACCGGCACGCTCACCATACCTGACCAGACCATCCCCGGAACGTACAAGCTGACGGTCACGGCCGAAGATATTGCTCACAACATTGGTACGCAGGAGGTGCAGATTGAAGTACTTCCTTGATTCAACGACACGCAAATCGATGATGCGCAAATCAACGGCCCGCAAGTCCATGACGCACAAATCAATGCCCTGGCGGATGCGCCTGCTCGCTCTGGCAGTCTTCGTTACCGCGATTGGCCTGACAATCTCCGCGCTGGCAGAACTGCCATCGTGGATTCGCAACACTGAGGCTGGCAGTGCGATCGAAGCCGCATTCTTTCGGATGATGCCGATGCCGAGCGGGGCGGTCGCGTTTCGCCGCCCTCCCCGCGAGACCCGGCCTGCCCTCACTGACCTGATCAAGACTCAGCCGCGCAATGCTGAACTGTATTCTTTGCGCGCTCTGGAAGACGAGCAGCAGCTCGATTTTTCAGCTGCCGAGACTGACTGGAAAGCGTATGTCGATAATTCTTCCGACAAGGTCAGCGCCGAACTCGCGCTCGCCGATTTCTATCACCACCGCCTGCGCCCGGCAGACGAAATCAAGACTCTGTCGCTGGTCGCGACCTCGTCGGCTATCGCGGCTGAAAAACTCACTCCACCCGCTGAACAACGCTCCTGGCAGGCGTTCGAGCGCATCTTTGGGGTGATTCAGATTCAAGGCTTGCCGAAGGATGTCTCAATCGCTCAATATCGCGCCTGGATCGCGCGCTATCCCGCAGAGGCGTCGCTCTACGCGCGGTTTCTGCAATTCCTGGTCGCAGAAAACGAATATCCCGCAGCTACACAACTCATTGACGGTTATCGCAGGCAATTTCCTGGTGACCAGATCTTTCCGGTGAAGGCGAAAGCCATGGTGGAATATCGCCGGGGCTCGGTTCGCGAAGGTTTGTCAGTATACGAGCAGAGTTTTCAGCCGCTCTGGGATCCGGAGTTGGTGAAAAGTTACTTCGATCTTCTGCGCGAGACGCAGAACTTGCGCAAGTTCCGCGATGACGCCCATGCCGCTCTCGTCGCCAATCCGGAAGATCTCAACGCCACGGCCCGTATTTTCTATTACTACCAGCAGCAAGGCAAAACCAACGTTGCTCAGCAGGCCATTGCTGATCTTCGGTTGCACAAGGAAGCCGCCAAGTCTGCGTGGACTTCGCAGGAACTCTACATCTGTGCGCGGCTGCTCGAAGACATTCACGCCTACCCTGAGTCTGCACGCTATTACTTTGCGCTCTACAACAGCAACAGTAAAGACTTGCCCGATGCGCAGGAGAAGGCGATCGCCGGTCTCACCAGTCTTTTGTTGACCGCTCCGGAGACCCCGATTCGTCTCGGTTCTGGCGAACTCTCTATGTATCGCGACATCGCCAACATGGATCAGGGGCCGGGCTATTTGAATGGGATTCTGTCGTTGATTTTGAATACAACTCAGCCCGCTTCGCAGTACTCCGAGGAAGAGGTGCGAGCCGTGCCGTACTTCCATCGTTCGCGGGCGGCGGAGTTGCTCGCCTTGCTGGATGCCAGATTTCCGAATGCTGCGCGCCGCCCTGAGTTGCATGCGCAACTGCTGGAGTTCTACTCCGGCGCGGGCGAAAGCGACGCCGTGATCCAAGGTGGGCGAGAATTCCTGGCAAATTTCCCCCACGCCGTCGAGCGTACGTCCATTGCGCTGCTGATGGCGGACGCCTACGCGCGCAAGGATGACACCAGGAATGAGTTCGCGATTTACGATGCTGTTCTCCAGGAACTCGCCGCCAACGCGCAGAATGTGCCGTTGGGATCGGCTGAAAGAGCCTACGACTCGGCCAGCGATTATAGACCGAGCTCTGCCTACGACAGTCGGAACGGCGCATCTGATGCCGAAGTCGGGGAAGCTGACGAGAGCGAAGAAAGTCAAGAGAACGATAATTCACAGGCGGCCGCAGGACGACGGCACGCCGTCGGCCAATCGTTTCAACTGGGCGCGACCGCGTTACCTACGCGGCAAAACGGTGCGCGTTCGCCGGAATACGCTCGCGTTCTCGAGCGCTACCTGGCGCGATTGGTGCAAATGAAACAGATTCCGCCAGCTCTCGGAGTGCTGAGCCGCGAAATCGAGCGCAACCCTGACGATCCTGGTCTGTATGAACGTCTTGCAGTGTTTCTCGACCAGAACCGGCTCGGCTCTCAGCAGGAAGAAGTCTACCGGCGTGCCATGGCTCGCTTCCCGGACAAGTCCTGGTATGACAAGCTGGCGCGCTTCTATGTCCGCTACAAAAGGAACGCAGACTTTGAGCAACTGACTCGCGAAGCAGTGACAAAGTTTCAGGGCACTGAGCTGGAGCAATACTTCAACCATGTGGTCGGAGGCGGCCCCGAGCTTTACCTGCGGCTGAATCTGTACGCCAATCAACGCTTTCCGCATAATCCGGTGTTTGTGCGCAATCTGCTGAATGCGTACCAGACGATTCCAACCCGCAACCCGGTCGCATGGGAGGCTTTGCTGCGCCAGCACTGGTTTGAAGATGCGGCGCTGCGCAATCGCTTTTTTGAATTTCTTTCCAGCACGGGCAAATTGGAAGCGGAACTCAGCGCCATCCGCCAGAGTGCGCCCGATGCCGCCAGTTGGGAGAAAAACCCTGCGGCCGCGAGCTTCCTGGCCAGCGCCAACCTGTGGAGATCACACTTCGAAGAAAGCGCTCCGCCGTTGCAGTCGCTGGCTGCGCAGTATCCGACGGAAACTGAAATCGGGCACACCGCGTCTTCCGTATTCCGCTCACTCGCGTACTTCGAACCTGCGGACACCGCCGTCGCCGCGAAGATCGAAGACAATCTGCTGCAGGCCAGCCCGGGCGATACCGAAACCATGGCGCGCATTGGCGACATCTACGCTGATCGTGATCTGTTCGCCCAAGCCGCGCCCTACTGGGAACGCATCCCGCAGGCCGCTCCCGGCCAGCCCGCCGGATATCTCGAAGCGGCCACGATTTATTGGGACTATTTCGATTTCGACAATGCGCTGCGCTTGCTGGGCAAGGGGCGAGATCGCCTGGCCAACCCCGACCTTTACGCGTACGAGGCCGGCGCCATTTATGAAAACCAGCGCGACTATCCCCATGCCATCGATGAGTATGTGAAGGGAGCTCTCAGCGCTCCGGAGTCTTCGGCGGAACTCCGCTTGCTGCAGTTGGCGCGCCGTCCGAAGTTTCGCGATCTGGTTGATCAAAGGACCGCGAAGATCGCAATGCCGCCTAACGCAACCATGCCTGCCGTTTATCTGAGGGTGAAGGTTCTGGAAGCGCAGAGTCGCAAACCGGAGATGGAAACTTTCCTCGACTCGCTCGCGAACGGCACGAACTCCATCGAGCAAGCAGAAGAGATCGAGAATCTCGCGCAGCACAAATCGCTTGAAGGGGTTCGTCAGCATGCGCTGGAAAAGCAGGCCGCGCTGACCACCGATCCAGTCGCCAGGCTGCAACTGCGGTATGCCCTGATCCGGCTCTACGAGAGCCGCAAGGATTTCGGAGCCGCGCAGAAGAATGTCGAAGCGCTCTACCGCGAGAATCCCAAGATTCTCGGTGTGGTTCGTTCGACGGTTGATTTCTACTGGCGCATGAAGATGCAGTCGCAAGCCATTGGCGTGCTTCTGAAGGCCGCAAAGGATGCGTACCCTGGGCTAAGTGCGCAATTCAGCTACGAAGCCGCGCGCAAATCGACAGATGCGAAACAGTTCCAGCAAGCCCGAGAACTGCTCGCCGGCCTGTTGAAGGATTCTCCCTACAACGGCGAATATCTCGCCGCGCTGGCGGACACCTATGCGCAAGCCGGTGACGACCACGGCCTCGAGCAGTTCTATCTGGAAAAGATCGCACTTTTCCGTAGCGCTCCGCTCTCGGCCGATGCCCGAAAGGCAGAGATTGCCACTCTGCGCCGCGGCCTCATCCCCGCACTCACCCGCATGAATAACTATGCAGGCGCGGTCGATCAGTACATTGAACTCATCAACAACTTTCCCGAAGACGACACTCTGGTTACGGAAGCGGCCCTGTATGCGCTGCGCTACCAGCGGCAGCAGCAACTGGTCGACTTCTATGCCAAGACAGTGACCCAGTCGCCACGCGACTACCGCTGGTCAATGGTGCTAGCGCGGACGCAGACGAACCTGGAGAACTATCCGGCTGCCATCGACACCTATGCCAAGTCGATTGCGCTTCGACCCGACCGTGCCGACCTCTACACGGCGCGCGCGGGGCTCGAAGAACGCCTGATGCGCTTTGACGAAGCTGCTGCCGACTACGAACATATTTATCAACTGGCCTACAAAGATCCGCAATGGATGGAAAAAGTCGCTGCAGTGCGCGCCCGTCAAGGCAAGACCAAGGAAGTTGTTGCGGCGTTGCAGGCGGCGTTGATCGACGGGCGGCCGGAAAATGCGGGCAACTATTTTGAAGTCGCACGGCGTCTGGAAAGTTGGGGAATGCTCGAACCGGCGCGCAGTTTCGCCGAGCAAGGCGTGGCCAAGGCCGGTCCGGATCTGTTGGCCGGCGGTGAGTACCAGGCTGGTGCGAAGATTTACGTGCGCATCATGACTCGCCTGCGCCAGCATGAACAGGCGTCTGCCACGCTGCAGAAAGCTCTCGATGAAGCTTCGGCCAGCTTGCCCGTCCTGAAAGAGCAGGTGGAGCGGCAAGGAATCGGCGGCATTACCGATGCCCAGTGGCGCGAGAACACGCGCCGCAGCCGCATCGCAACTGCTCGCAACGGTATGGTGAGTGCCCTGGACGAAATGGGAAGCGCGGTGAATGCTTATTTCACTCCCGAGGAGCGGCTGGGCTTTGCGCAATTCGCCGAAACCAAACACCACGGTATGACCCTCGAGGATCAAGGAATGTTCGCAGTTCCGCTGGCCGTGAGCGCCGCTCTCGCGGACCAGGAATCGCGCTGGCGTTTTGACTGGATGCTGCAGCATACGGGCCAGCCCAACTTCTATCCTGATACGCAGCCTTTTGTCGACCTGGAGCGGCGTCGCGGACGCTTTGCGGAACTTGGACCCGAGATGGAGCAACTAGCCGAAAGAGTGCCGGTGACATGGCGGAGTGCGCCCTTACTCGCTGCGGCCGATGCTTACCGGTCGGCCGGCGACGAGGCCAACGAGCTGCGTGTGCTCACTCGAGGTTTTTCCGTCAATGGTTTGGATACGTCCCGGCAGCAGCGGTACTTCCAATTACTTCTGGAGCGGCAGCCGCAGGAACTTGTGCGCCTCACGTCAGTCTGGCCGATGCCCTACAGTGAACTGGCCGCGGACTATGTGGTCGCGCACGGCAGTGCGGCTCTGGCGCACGCCGTGGTGGAGGCTCGCGGAAAGGCTCGCCCCGCAGTCTGGAATAAGGCCTACAACGCGCTCGTCGGACTTTATTTCGCCGAGCCGACTCCGGAGGTGAACAACGCGTTCCTCGCCGCTCTTGGCGATGATCCCATCGGTATGCGGCTCGCCCGGCCCGTCGATCGCTCCCAGCAACTCGCCGGTAGCATTTGGTTCTACTATGGATCGCGCTACGGCGAATATTTGGGAGCCACAAAACTGGGCGACCCGGAGGATTTCCTTCCTGCCATTCTCGAAGAGAGTCCGGCGAGCGCTTCCGGATACCTGACCCTTGCCGACTATTACTCCGACGCGGGCGACACGAAGCACGCCATCGCCGACTACAATCACGCCCTCGAACTTTCGCCTAACCGTCCCGAGGTGTATGACAGTCTTGCCCTCGCCTACCACAAGCAAGGAGATCGTGCCGCGGCATTGGCGCAATGGAAGCAGGCTTTCACGGTGCTCGCAACGCAGGTGAACGGCGCGCGTCTGTCGGAAAGTTTCTGGGCCGATTTTGGACGCACCTGTGATCAGTTGGCCGCGCATCATTTGTTCGGTGAGCTGAAGCCCGAAGCAGATGCTATCCTCCGCGCCTATCTCAGTCACAATGGCAACTACCGTTCGAACGCTCTGCTGCACTCCGTGTACGCAGCGACAGGAGATCCTGCAGCGGCTACGGTGTGGCTGCTGGATCTGGCTTCCGCGGCGCACGATCCTACGGCAGTTCTTGCGGACGTCGCCGATGCTTCCTGGATTCCGCTTGCGCATCGAGCACCGATTTACCAGCGAATTCTGGAATCGAAGGAGAATGCAGCCGGCAAACTGAACGGCCTCGAGCGCCAGTATGCCGAACAAGACCTGACTTCCTGGCAAGTGCGATGGGTGCAGTACCTGGTGCGCACGAAACAATACGCCGCTGCGGCAGCTGCGATTACCGCGCTGTCCGAGGAAACGCGCGAGGTTCAGGCGGCGACGCTGGTCCCGCTCGATCTGCAGGTCGCCGCGCAACTCGGCACTCTTGACGCCAAACTCGCAGCATATCGATCCGATCCGCAGAAATCGCCTGCCCCCGAATTACTCCGCACTGCGGCGCGCCGCTTGTTTGAATTGGGAGACAAGCAATCCGCGCGCAAAATTCTTGAATTGGTCTTTGCCCGTGAGATCGAAGATCACCAGCTCGTTGCCACAAATTTTCTTGGTCTGGCCGAGATTCGGCTCGCGTCGGGTGATACAGCGGGGGCCCTTGATCTGCTGCATCGGCTGGTCGTCGCGGTCGGTAACCCGTTTGAGAATCTGGATCCCGCCGCTGCACTGCTGGAAAAAACGGGGCACAACGCGGAGGCCATCGAGTTTCTCGATAAGCTCGTCAAGTCCGCGCCTTGGGACTCTTCGCACCGCTTGCGCCTCGCCAAAGCAAGGCTGGCGGCCGGCAACGACGCAGCCACCGCCCAGGCTGCCCTTGTCGCCATCGCCGCCGCGCCGGACGCTTCATACGATCTTCGGCTCAAAGCTGCCTCTGCTCTGGCAGGACAACCGCACGCCGACTTGGGCAGCGGTGAGCTGAACTTGCTCGCCGGCAGTCCGTCGGCAATCACGCCCGCAGCGGCCGACAAGTTTTATTTCTACGCGGCTCGCATCAGAGCTGCGCAGAATGCTGCGGATTCACAAACCAAGATCCGGCTCTTGAGCCATTGCATCATCGATTTTCCGCGCCGTGATGAGGCCCGCGTTCCGCTGTTTCAGGCTGCGTCCGCTGCAAACTCGAATGAGTATGCTCTTGGAGTCCTGGAACCGCTGCTCCAGACGCAGTTCCTGCTGAGCGATATTGCCGTAGCCGGCGGGGAAGAAGAGCAAATCGTGAGTTCTGGTTCTGAAGACGAAGAAAGTGATGAAGAGGCGAGCGCTCCAGCTACTGCGGCTCTGAAGCTCTCTCGTGCGCAGCAGGCGGAGGTGGCGCAGATGATCGGCGACACCATGAACCGGCTGGGCAGATTGTCAGATGCTGTCGCTTACTACGAGAGTGCGCGCAGAATGGAGAGCGCACCGGCGGTCCGAAAGACGCTGCTTCACAAGATCGCCGGAGCAAAGACTGTCCTGCGAATTCAGCAGCGGAACACCGCCCGCCAGCCGCGTCTTCATGAACCTTTGGAACAGGACCGCGCGGTTCGTCCTCAACTGCTGGCCCGCGGAAGTCCCGCCCGCAAAGCGCCGGCTGCCCAAGGAGGTGTGAAGCCATGAAACGGATCCTCATTATTTGTAGTGTTGCTCTCGCGTGTGCGGGAATCGGCTGGGCTGCTTACCGTGCCGCCGTACCTGATCCCCCACCGCTCTCGAAGTATGTGCCTGCCGGATCGCTTCTTTATCTTGAGGCAAAAGATTTCTCCACGCTGCTCGGCGATTGGAACTCCTCGCCCCAGAAGCGGCAATGGCTGCAGAGTGACAACTATGAGGTCTTCTCCCGTTCGCGCCTGTTCTTGCGATTGAAGGGAGCTAGCGACCAATTCGCCGCCGCCGCCGGATTGCCTCCTGATATGAATTTTCTCTCCGAGGTTTCCGGTGAACATAGCGTTCTCGCCCTCTACGACATCGGCAACCTGCAGTTTCTGTATATCTCTTATCTTCCGTCGGCGAAGTCGAAGGCGACGACGTTGTATCAAACCCGTGCGAAATTCGAACCTCGTAATGCCGGCGGAGTGGACTTCTATCTGCGCCGCGACCCTGAGTCGAAGCGCGAGGTCGCGTTTGCAATCGCCGGCGACTACCTGCTGCTTGCGACCCGCGAAGATTTGATGGCTGGCGCTCTGCAACTGATGTCGGGTAAGCCGGACCGTACGGTCGAGAGTGAGCAGTGGTGGGCGCAATCTATTGGCGCAGCCGGTCAAGCTGGCGATCTGCGCATGGTGCTCGACCTCGGAACGCTCGTGCCCAACGGATACTTCCGAACTTACTGGCTGCAGCAGAACATCACCGATCTTTCGCAATACTCAGCTGCGGTTTCGGACCTGTTCCGCTCGGGCCAGCAGTACCGGGAAGATCGCGTCTTGATCAGAAAAAAGGAAACTCAGGAGGCGACCTCGACTGACGGAGCTATGCCCTATGGACCAGCGGCCGCTGCCGATCTCACGCGACTTGTCCCTGACGATGCGGGATTGTATGTCGCGACCGCGAATCCGGCTGCGGACTCCTGTTTTACGATGCTCGAAACGAAACTTCTGGCGCCGCATTTGGGGCCGCAGCCCGCCTCGCAAATTGCGCCGCAAGTGCAGCTTACATCCGGCGAGCAGGGCGGGGGCTCTGACCTGGAGACACGCATTGATCAGGCTCCGGTCGAGCGCGTCACCGTGCAATCCACGTCAGCGTTGCAGGATTTGCTGAACAAGACTCGGGTTCTCGCTTCGTTGCAAGTGCAGTCGACGGAACGCGACCGGGCAGGCGTCTTCGTCCGGATTCACTCCGCAGTTGTGCTGGCCGCGGCTTCCGAGTGGAACGAAGACGGCGTTCAGTCCGCGCTAACGGACTTCATCCGTCCCGGCCTCACCGCCAGCCAGTTGGGAGTTGGCTGGCAGCAAAAGTCCGGATACCAGGAGCTTGATGGCTTGTGGCCGCTGACTGCTGCTGTCCACGGAAAATACTTGCTGGTGAGTGATACGCCTGCGCTAATGGTATCCATTCTTTCCAACTTCAATCGCAAGTCCGATCGTAAACCTGCACAGCTAGTCACCGGCTTCAACCATCAGCATGAGCACAATAATTTCACGCGCTTTGCTGGTCTTATTGACCGGCCCAACGGAAGCCCAATAAACTCGCAGGGTTCAGAACGCCAACCCCAATTCTTTTCCGGCAACATGGCAAGCCTGAGCTCGACCTTCGCGGCAGTTTCCGCGGAAACTGTTGAAATTCGTGCCGACGGAGGTAAAGTAAAACAAACTGTCACCTACGAATGGTCGCAATAAGACAGATCGCGCTCGCACTGTGCTCGGTCGTACTGCCGCTGTTGCTTACCGGCCGGGCCGGGTTCTCCGCATCGCAGGCCGGCTACAGTGAACAGCAGAGTGAGCAAGACAACAATCCATCCCTCTTTGCTCAGTCCGCTGCGCAGGCGCTGGACCGCGATTTCCCCAGCCGCGATCTTTCGTTTCTGCTGCTCGATGCTCATACCGGTAGCGTGCTGGCGGCGCGCTGGGATCATCCCGATACGCCGATCCCCATGGGATCGCTGCTGAAGCCATTTGCAGCCCTGGCGTATGGCGAGCAGCACAACGATCAGTATCCAAGTCATACTTGTCGCGGGACCGCGACAGGTTGCTGGCTCCCCCACGGCCACGGTGAGGTTAATCTCACGGCGGCCATTGCCCATTCCTGCAACTCGTACTTTCGAATGCTCACTGCGGATCTGACCGCCGCTGATGCTTCTCCAACGGCAGCCCGGTTCGGACTTGATCGTCCCGGGCAAGATGCTACCGGAGCAGAACTCGCCGGTCTGGGAAATCGCTGGCGGACTTCGCCGCGGCGGCTGGCTCGTGCTTATCTCGAACTGGTTCGCCAGCGCCAGCGCCCGGGCGTGAGCCAGATCCTCGACGGGATGGCCCTGTCGGCGTTGCGCGGAACCGGCGCAGAAGTGCACCGTGCTTTTCCGGTTCGCAGCGTACTTGTAAAAACTGGCACCGCGGCCTGCACACATTCGCGACACTCGCCCGGAGATGGTTTTACTGTGGTGCTAACGCCCGCAGAGAATCCGCAGATCCTTCTCCTCGTCCGCGTCCACGCAGTTCCCGGCGCGCACGCCGCACGAACTGCCGGACAGATGCTGCACAGGATCGAGGAGTGAGCGCGTGCGGATGAAAATTTCAGCCGTAGCTAAGGCCCCGGCTGCGTCGCTCGCGCTCGCCCTGATCGTGCTCGCTTTCTTCCCGCTACGATTTCTGGTCTTTGGTCAAAGCGGTCGCCTCAATGACTCTTCCCTTGCGCTTGTTCGCATTGGCGTGCTGGGGCTGTTTCATCCACACGAAATGATCGTGCGCGCTCCTGCGGGGTCCGTTTTGGTGCTGCATGCCGGCGGCGACCGGATCGTTCTGGAGGAGAGCTCCAGTGTGGATTCAGCGACAGTTCATATCTCTGAGGGCGACGTTGTGGTGACGGCAGGTACACGGGTTGTTCAAGCTTCGAGGCTGACCGTCAGCGGCCGAACAAATGAAGCTGTCGACTTCAGCCTTGCAGTTTCTCAGAAGGTCGCGCGCCGCTATCACGGCATACTGGAAATCGAGGCGTCCGGCGGAATCTTGATCGCGATCGTCGATATGGATCGTGAAACTGCCGTCGCCTCGGTGGTCGCGGCCGAGAGCACGCCGGAGACTCCGGTGGAAGCGCTGAAGGCGCAGGCCGTGGCCGCGCGTTCTTACCTGGTAGCAGGACGCGGGCGTCATCACGATTTCGATTTCTGCGACACCACGCACTGCCAGTTTCTCCGCGAAGCACCCAAGCCCGGCAGCGCAGCGGCGAAGGCCGTTGCGGCTACGCGTGACCTTGTGCTCGCGTATGATTCCTATCCTATCGCCGCGATGTACACGCGCAGTTGCGGCGGCCGCACTCACACGCCGTCGGAATTAGGACTCACATCGGCCGCGTATCCCTACTACTCAGTCGAGTGCGCGCATTGTCGCACGCATCCGGTTCGGTGGTCCAGCCGCATCTCGTCGCAGGACGCTGCCTCGTTGCGGAGTTCCGATGAATCCTCGCGATTGAACATCGTGCGCCGTCTCGGTTGGAACACGGTTCCCAGCAATGACTTCGTCGCGAAAAAAGACGGCGATCAGACCATTCTGGAAGGAGTCGGCCAAGGTCATGGCATCGGACTCTGCCAGGCCGGAGCGAAAGCCATGGCCGGATCCGGCGCTGATTTCCGGCAGATTCTGAGTCACTACTATCCAAATACAGCCGTCGTCACCTGGAACAACCCGTGATCTGACGGCCGGTGAAGCAACCGCTAACCCCGCGCACAGCTCGGGAAGACGGGCGTTCTCAACGGCCGGTAGCGTAGAATACGTTGCGCAACAACCCTCTCTTATGGAACGACGCGAAGCGCTCCGACTGCTGGCGACGGGAACCGTTCTCCAACTGGCTCCAGGCAAACTGCTGACCGCGCTGCGGGAAGCGCGCAGGCTCTTGGATACTCAGGCGGCACCGCGCACTATGAGTCCCCATCAGGATGCCACCGTAACGACGATCGCGGAATTGATTCTTCCGCGGACGGAAACGCCCGGAGCTACCGACGTTGGCGTGAGCACATTCATCGATCTCATGCTGACCGAGTGGTACGACGAGCCCGATCGATCGCGCTTTCTGAATGGCCTGGCGGATGTGGATGTTCGCACTCAGGCGCTCCTCGGCAAGAACTTTGTCGATGCTTCTGCTGCGCAGCAAGCGGAGATCTTGATTGAATTCGGCCAAAAGATGGCTGCCCATGCGGGTGGGACGCGCGAGCCGTCGATTGGCAACGAGCCCCAATCCGACGACGTCCATTTCTATTCCAGGTTGCGCGAACTCACTCTGACCGCCTATTACACTTCCGAGGCGGGAGCCACGCAGGAATTACATTTTGAAATCATTCCTGACTCGCATGATGAGTGCGCCCCGCTGCCATTTGCCCAAGGGAGCCCGGAGAACCAGTGAGCGACGCAACCACCCATGACGCGATCGTGGTCGGCTCTGGCTTAACCGGAGGCTGGGCTGCGAAGGAGTTGACCGAGAAAGGGCTGAAGACCCTCGTCCTCGAAGCGGGTCGCCCTATTGTGCCCGAGGAAGACTACGTAGAACACGTTCCCCCGTGGGAAATGAAGTTCCGCGGACTCGGCGACCGCCGCCGTCAACTCGAAGACCAGCCTATTCAGGGCACGTGTTACGCCTGCGACGAATGGTCCTCGAAGTTCTTCATCAGCGACAAGGAGCATCCCTATACGACAGAACCGGGCAAGCCGTTTCGCTGGATTCGCGGCCGTCAGGTCGGTGGCCGGTCGATCATGTGGGGCCGGCAGAGTTACCGCTGGAGCGATCTCGATTTCGAATCCAATCTGCGCGAGGGAATCGCCATCGACTGGCCGATCCGTTATGCCGACATCGCACCCTGGTATGACTACGTGGAAGATTTCGTCGGGATTTCTGGCGAGGTTCTTGGCCTTCCGCAGTTGCCCGACAGCAAATTCCTGCCGCCGATGCAATTAAACTGCGCCGAGAAAGTTGTGCGCGATGCGCTGGCGAAACATTTCTCCGGCGAGCGGGTGCTTACCATCGGCCGGGTCGCCATTCTTACCCAGGACCATCGCGGCCGGGCCGCGTGCCACTATTGCGGTCCATGCGAAAGAGGATGCATTACACGGTCTTATTTCAGCAGCGTGAACGCAACTCTGCCCGCCGCGGAAAAGACTGGACGCATGACGCTGCGTCCCTACAGCGTGGTGCACAGCGTGATGTTCGATGCGCGTACGAGACGAGCCTCCGGCGTCCGCATCATCGATGCCCGCACCCGCGCCACGCTTGAGTTCCGCGCGAAGGTAGTTTTCCTCTGTGCATCTGCCCTGGAGTCGGTGCGCATCCTCTTCAATTCGTCCACGCCAGAGTTCTCGACCGGACTGGCGAACTCCAGCGGCGAACTCGGCCACAATCTGATGGATCACGTGAAAGCTGGGGGCGCTGACGGGACGATTCCCGGCAACGACGATCGCATCGAACTTGGAAGGCGGCCCAACGGCATCTACGTTCCACGTTTTCGAAACGTGAAAACCCGGCAAGCGGAATTTGTCCGCGGCTATGGTTTCCAGGGAGAAGGATATCGGGAAGGCTGGGAGCGTGGTATCGCAGAGACAGGATTCGGCGCAGCCTTCAAGAAGTCCATCAGCCGGCCTGGGCCATGGCGCTTCAGCTTTTACGGCTTTGGGGAGTGCCTGCCGAGGCACAGCAACTTCGTCGAACTCGACAAACAGACGGTGGATGCGTGGGGGATTCCGTCGTTGAAGATTCACTGTTCCTGGAGCGACAACGAGCTCGCACTGCGCAAGGATATGTCGATTGCGGCCGCGGAGATGCTCGCTGCAGCCGGTGCCCGCAACATCACGCCATTTGCTGACGACGAGCCTCCGGGATTTTCCATCCACGAAATGGGAACGGCGCGGATGGGCCGCGATCCGAGGACTTCGGTGCTCAATTCCTACAATCAGGCCCACGACGTGAAGAACCTTTTTGTCACCGATGGAGGCGCCATGGTTTCGTCATCCTGCGTGAACCCTTCACTGACCTACATGGCCCTGACCGCTCGCGCCTGCGATTATGCCGTGCAGCAACTGAAGAAGGGAGAGCTCTAGCCCATGAACAATCGCCGTCAATTTCTGCAGACGCTCTCCTCGGCCGCACTGGCGCCGATGTTCTTGAGCGAATTACACGCGAGTCTCCTGAGGGTGGATGAAACTAAGCCGAGCCAGATCCCGCTGGCCTTTTCAACTTTGGGTTGCCCTGCGTGGGAGTGGAACAAGATTCTCGACTTCGCGACCCAGCATGGATTTGCTGCCATCGAACTGCGCGGTTTTCAGGGCAAATTGGATTTACCCTCGCTCCCACTCTTCGCTCCCGATCGCATTGAGCAGACAAAGAAAGAAATCGCTGCCAGCAAGTTACGCATTGCGTGCGTCAGTAGCTCCGCGCAGATGTATGTGGAAGATCCCGCCAAGCGGGCAACACAGTTGTCCGATGCTCGGCGCTTCATCGATCTGGCCGCGGCGCTTGGGGCGCCGTATGTGCGGGTGTTTGGCGGCAAGGCCGATTCTGACAAGAGTCCAGCACCCGACGACGAAACCAGGGCCCGAGTGGCCGCAGGCTTGCGTGAGCTTGGCACCTACGCCGGCCCGCAAAATGTCACGGTCATTATCGAATCGCACGATCACTTCACCTCCTCTGCGACCCTGAAAGCCGTGCTAGAGAGAGCCGATTCCGAACATGTTGGCCTGCTCTGGGACGCGCATCACACGTTTGCGACTTCGAACGAAGATCCGGAATTTACTGTCAAGCAATTAGGCTCGTGGATCCGCCACACTCACCTGAAAGATTCCACCGGGAGTGGAGAAGACCGCAAGTATGTGCTGACCGGGCGGGGCAACGTCCCCATCCATCGCCAGATCGAGGCTCTCCGCTCGATCGGCTACAAAGGCTTCTACTGTTTTGAGTGGGAAAAGCTGTGGCATCCGGACATCGACGATCCAGAAATCGCGATTGCCGATTATGCCCGCGTGGTTGGCCAATGCCTGGGAAACGCCCACGCGTGCGGATCGATGTAGTCGTAGAGACGTAGCTTGCCACGTTTTTTGTTGCTGTAACTTCTAGCTGCCGGCAGGCATGCTCTCTGTGATCGTCTCGGTCTTCGCATCCCAGAAAACTTTCCTGCCTGACCAGTAGGATTGTGCCGCCATCATGCACGCCACGGAATGCGCGAATCCTGCGTGCACGGACGCGTGCGGCTGCTCGCGTGAACGCATGCACTCAAACCAGTTCGCCATGTGTTCGGTGGTTAGGTCGTCGATGCCCATTGGTGGAAGTTTGGTTTCTCCCGGCAGTTGCACGAATTCCGCTTTCCTCTTTTCGTCAATGTCGACATCGTCTTCGTGCGTGCCTTTTTCTTCGATGACCTGATAACGTGGGCTGCCTTCACCGCCGATGTTGATCAGACTGGCCTTCTTCCCCATGTAGCGCGTGAAGCTGGGTGCGTCATTGCCGAAGCTGGTCGCGTAGCTGACCAGAAATCCCTTGGGATATTCCAGCAGAGTCTGAAATGTGTCGGCGTTTTGGCGGCCGTCGTGCCAGGCGAACACTCCGCCATGTGCCACCACTGACTTGGGAAAGTTATCGTCCATGAACCAATGCACCAGATCGATAGCGTGGCTCATCCACTGGTCGGGAATCCCGCTGGAAAATTCTTTGTAGAGCCGAAACTCAAAATACAGTTGGGGATCGAACGGCCGCGCCGGCTTGGTCAGCAGCCACTTGCTCCAATCCGTGTCCTGCTCGCGAATCTGCTTTACTTCCGGCCGTCCGCGCCAGCGGGGACCGTGATAATTCCACACCACTTCCACTTTGCTCACATCGCCGAGGGCTCCGCTCCGCGCGATTTTCTGGGCGGCTTGCTGGTAGGGTTCGCTGCGATGTTGCGTGCCCACCTGAACAATCGACTTAGATTGCGCCACGGTGTCGCGTGCCGCCTTCACTTCGCTCAGCACGTTGCCCATCGGCTTTTCGACGTAGACATCCTTGCCCGCTTCCACGGCCATTTTCAGGATGGGAGAATGGGAATGTTCCGGCGTCGAGATCAGCACGGCGTCGACATCCTTCATGGCGAGGACTTCTTCCAGATGCTGCACAGCACGCGGCGCCCTGCCATAATAGCCGGCATTAGTGGCGGCCGCTTTCTCGCGGTTCACTTTCCACAAATCGCAGACCACAGTCATCTCGACGTTATGGCTCGATTTCAGCTTGGATGCGATCTCATCGAGATCGCCGCCACGGCTGCCGTTGCCGATGTGACCCAGTGAAATGCGGTCATTGGCGCCGATGATGTTTCCATAGGACAATGCGGTGCGGGGCAGAACCACGCCTCCGGCAATTGCCGCGGCGGACTTGCCCAAAAAATCCCGACGGTTGATCTGCGACGAATCACTCATGATTGGCTCCTCAGTCGATGATTGCCTGATATGCGAGCACGTTGACTTCTTCGTTCAGCGTGACGCCATCCGCGGGATGCAGTTGAGCCATAAAGATGACGATCATCTGCTCTTTTGGATCGATTGTGAATTCAGTGTAGAAAAACCCACCCCAGTTGTACTCGCCCACAGACCCGAGTTCGCCGAGCGGGCCCTTGACCCCCGCCACTCCGAAACCCAGCCCGAAGCCCTGGTCTGGGCCAATCTTTCCCAGTTGATCCTGCGTCATCAACTCGACGGTCTTGCGGCTCAGCAAACGCATATTACCGAACTTCCCACCGTCGAGCATCATCTGGCAAAAACGCGCGTAATCCATCGCTGTGGAAACCAACCCGGCGCCGCCGGAAAACAATTTCTTTGGACCCTTCGAGGGGTAATCCGCGGAATAGACAAACGAACCTTCCCTGATCGGCGCGTCTGGAAAACGGTTCAACCCTTTCTCCGGATCATACGTATAAGCCGTGGCGAGGCGTTCGAGTTTATTGACGGGCGGATAGAAATACGTGTCTTTCATGCCCAGCGGTTCGAAAATCCGGGTGCGGAGAAGCTCGTCCAGAGGTTTGCCTGAGACCACTTCGACCAGACGTCCTAACACGTCGACGCCGAGGCTGTATTCAAAACGTTCGCCGGGATTGAACAACAATGGCAGATCCGCCAGGCGTTTCACGCTGTCGCCAATCGTGCCGTCATACTGCAGCAGACCGCTGGCAACTCCGGCCTTTTCATACATAGGCCCCAGGTCACCATTCCAGCCGTAAGTGAGCCCCGAGGTGTGGCGGAGCAAGTCGCGAATCGTGATTTCTTTCGTAGCTGGAATCGAGTAAGGCTCACCGGATGCCGGTTTTACCAGCACCTTCGGATTTTTGAATTCGGGCAGATACTTCGACACCGGATCGTCCAGCAGAAACTTGCCCTCTTCGTAGAGCATCATCACGGCCACGCTGGTGATCGGCTTGGTCATGGAGCAGATGCGGAACATCGCATCCCGCGCCATCGGCTTGCCGGCCTCGCGGTCCATCATGCCCTGCGATTTGAACCATGCGACTTGACCGTGGCGGACCACCAGAGTCACGGCACCGGCAATGTGCTTGCTGTCGATCTCGTGTTGTACAACTGTCCCGATGCGCTCCAATCGTTCGGATGAGAGCCCAAGCGCTTCAGGTTTGCCCGCAGGCAGATCCTGCGCGAATGCAATGATGTTGAGTAAGACAACGCCGAGAAGAACCGGAATTATCTTCCGGTTCCTCCCGGCGCAAAGATGACGCCGCATGGTTCCTCCGCGTTATTCCCTACCTAGTCAGGACTTGATGGTTTTCGAAGCCGCATCCCACGTTACCGGCTTCTGGCGGAAATATGATTCGTTGGCCATGTGGCACGCGATGGCCGCGTTGTTGCCAAAGACCGCATCTTCCGTCACCGGCTTACGCGACTTCACCGACTGGAAGAAGACATTCAAATGCGGACGCATGTCGTCCCAGTCGTGGCCCTTATAGACGGTGTCTTCATGCACGGGTTCTTTGCCGAGTTGCGGGTCGTGTTCCGCGTGCCACTGCTTGAAGTATTCGTCGCGCATCTTCGCTGGGAACGAACCAGCGTAGTAGCTGGGGTCCACATCGATGCCTGCCTGCGGAGAATGACGCAAGTCGAATTCGCCGGCATCGAGCAACCCTTTCGGCCCCATGAACCGCGCCAGTTCGGGCGTCTCGCAGCCCAGGTCGAGGCGCACATAGACCGGGATGCCGTGATAATCGAAAAGCACAGTGTGAAAATCCGGCATGTCACGTCCGTCTTTGAAGCGGAAGATGCCGCCCATGGCCGTCGCCGACTTCGGTACTTCATTCCATCCCAGCGTGACCAGCATGCCGCTGATGAGGTGCACCATCAAGTCGCCTGCCACTCCCGTGCCATAAGCGCGCCAGCAGCGCCAGCGCGCGAAATGATACTTGTTGAACGGAACCTTCGGCGCATCATTGAGCCAAGTATCCCAGTCCAGCGTTTCGGGAGAAAGATCGAGCGGCGGAGGATATTCCCAAGCGCCGGTAGGATCATTCCGTCCCAGCGTGAGTTCGACCATCTCGATGTCGCCGATGGCGCCGCCGGCATAGAGTTCACGCGCCTGAGCACAGAGAACGGAGCTGACGCGCTGCGATCCGATCTGCACCACTCGACTGTTTTTCTGCGCCGCTTCCACCATGGCCAGCCCGTCGGCCACGTTGTGCGACATGGGCTTCTCGCAATAAATATCTTTGCCGGCGTTGCAAGCGTCGACCACCACGCGCCGGTGCCAGTGATCCGGAACCGCGGCCACGATGCAATCGATGTCCTTGCGGTCGAGCAACTCCTGATAATGACGCGAAGTCGGCAGGCTGGCATTGCCGGTGATTTCCTTCGCCAGCGTGTGCCGCCCGTCATACAAGTCAGCCGCGCCCACGCACTCCACGCCGGGAATCGTAATCGCCCCCGCTAGCAGTCCCGATCCCTGCATCCCAATGCCGATCATGCCAAAGCGGACGCGGTCGCTGGGAGCTACGGCCCGCGGAAAAGGTTGAGCTTCGAGTAACACAGTCTTTGAAACCAGCAGGCCGCCCGCGGCAGCCGCCGCACTTCCCTGCAAAAATGCGCGTCGCGAAAGAATACGTTTCATGCCAATCCCTCCCGATCGAACGAAAACGATTTTGACTGCGACCTGCCCTTTGCCACTCCGGCTACTTCTTTAGCGGTTTAATTGCTACTTCCTTGAAGAACACGATGTCATTGTCGCTGTGATTTTGCAGGCCGATATAGCCGAAGTTCGGCCGCGGACCGCGCTGGGGTTCGAAATCAAATTTACGATCCGGAACGGGATCGCCCTCCTTATAGTCCGTGACCTTCACGCCGTTCAGCACGACAATCGTGCGCGATCCGTCCAGCGTGACGTCCATGGTGTTCCACTCCGGGCCTGACTTCCAGGCGTGTTTCACCAGCGGCTTGGTCAGCGAATACAGCATGGCGGTCTCGTGATATTCATCCTCACCCGAGGCCTGGGGATTATTGTCGATCTGCACTTCGAAACCGTAATGTACGGGCATCCACTCTTCGCGGGGCTCTAGCGGAATGCGGATGAATACGCCAGAGTTGTCGTTCACGTCGCGCATTTTGTAGACGACGTGAATCTGGCAATTGCCGATTTTGCCACCGGTCCAATAGAGCAAGCCCATGCCGCCGTGGGTGCGGATCAGCCCATCCTCCACGGTGTCGCCGCCGGGGCCCACATGCTTCCATCCTGTCAGATCTTTGCCGTTGTAGAGCTGCTGCCACTTGTCGGGATCGCCTTTGCAAACGTTCTGGTCTTCATCTCCGGCGAAGGCGAGCGTCGCCAAACCGGCGAGCACAAAAGTCCAAATAGTAAATCGTTTCAGCATTGGGAATCTCCTAGGTTTTCCAAGCCAGCTATCTTGGGACAGACCAACATACTCGCACCCGCGCCGGGAATCAAATCGAGGGGTGCGGAGTTTTCGTAATGCGGGTGGAGGCAAATAGGCGGGTGCCCCATTCCTCGCGTTTCTTACGAGAAATGGGGATTTTGGTTTCTTTGGGAATTACGTGGCCCGTCGGCCCAGTTAAGTTCGACCTACTAATCCGTCTCCTGAACTTCCTTGGCGAAGAATCGCATCCCCGCGGCCGCTCCTGAACTGCCCTCGGCCTCGCGCTTTTTCTGCCAGTCGGCTTCGGTCAGTACGGAAATCTCGTCCACCTTTTTCTTCTTCAATCCGTCGTTGATGCCGGGAAGTTCCTTCTGCGCCAGTTTCTGGAAGTCATCAATCACGTCCTGCAGTTCGTGCGCCAGCGAATCGGAGCGCGCCGCCTGATAGTCCGCCGGACGTCCCTCATAGCCGTTAACCGAGCCATACAGTTGCCCCAGAAGCTCGCGGATGCGCTCCTCGCCCGTGACCATGCCGCCCTCTTTTGTGGCCACAATCTTCGATCTGATTTCGTCGCACTTGGCCGCCAGATCCTGCAACTGCTTGCGCAGCGGATCCTTTTCCGCCAGCTTCGCAGCTCGCGCGTTGGCCGCGTTGCGAACTCCTTCGATCGCCTCCACTCCCCACGTCATGTGCTCGATGGTGTGGTAGACCTTCATGGTCAGATCGAACTGCGCCTTGCGGTCGGCCAGCGAAAACTTCGCGCGAGGATCGAGCACAACGTTCAGAGTCTCGGTATAAACGTTGTCGCCCTTGGTCATCTTCACCGTATAAGTGCCCGGCAGCACGCGCGGCCCTTGCGCGGCTTCAAACAGCGCGCTCGCCGCCGGAGGGACCGCCGGCGCTTTCACTCGCATTGACCAACTGGCGCGATTCAAACCGCGATGCTTGCTGCCGGCCACGGTGTCGACCTGCTTGCCGTTCTGGTCGAGAATCTCGATTTTCAGATCGCCAAAAATGTGCCGGCCCTTCTGGTAGTAGGTGATCTGCGCTTCACCGGGGCGGCTGTTGCCATGGAAGGTCTCATCTCCCTCGGGCCAACCGCCGAAGACGTCGAAGTACTGTACCGCCTTGCCCGGAATCAGCGCGGCCTCCTTCGACATCAGGTCCGGAGTCAATGCGCGCAGGGCTGAAATATCGTCGATGATCCAGATGCCGCGGCCGTGCGTCGCCAGCACCAGATCGCTCTCGCGCGCCTGTACGGCAATGTCGTCCACCGGCACGGCCGGGAAGTTGCTGCCTTTGTATTGTGCCCAGTGCTGGCCGCCATCGGCTGAAATCCACAGCCCAAATTCCGTGCCCAGAAACAGCAGGTCGGGCCGCACCGAATCTTCTTTGATGACATGGGCGAAGCCGCGCGCGCCGCTCCCCGTCGCTGGCAGCGCCGTCCACGTCTTGCCGTAATCGCTCGTCTTGTAGACGTACGGTTTCATGTCGCCGAAGGTATGGCGATCGAATGTTGCATACGCCGTGGCTTCGTCGAAGCGGCTGGCTTCAATCGTGGTGACCCAGGAATTCTTTCCCAGCCCGGCGATGTTGCCTACCACGTTCGTCCACGACTTACCTCCGTCGCGCGTGACCTGCACGTTTCCGTCGTCGGTGCCCACCCAGATAATCTGGCCGTTCTTCGGCGATTCCGAGATCGAGTAAATCGTGGTGTGCATTTCCGCCGACGAATTGTCCACGGTTACGCCGCCGGATTCTTCCTGCTTCTGTTTTTCTGGATCATTGGTCGTCAGGTCGGGAGAAATGCGATCCCAGGATTGCCCGTGATCGCGCGAGCGAAATAGAAACTGTGCTCCGATGTAAATCGTCCCTTTCTCATTGGGGCTCACGTGAATCGGCGTGTTCCAGTTGAAGCGCAATTTCTTTTCGCCATAATTCGGCAAGGGCTTGATCGACTGGCCGTCATGCGTATAGCGGTTCTCGCGGCCGATCTCTCCGCCCTGCGCCTCGGCATAAATGTAGTTCGGGTCTGATGGGTCTTCAAACATCCAGAACCCGTCGCCGCCATACATGTTTTCCCAGCGCGAATTGGTAACGCCCCCCGGGTAGGACGAGTCGCCCACCCACGAGCTGTTGTCCTGCAGTCCGCCGTAAACGTGATAAGGATCGGAATTGTCCGTGCTCACGTGATAAAACTGCGAAATCGGAAGATTCATCTGGTGCTTCCAGCGTGTGCCGCCGTCCTCGCTGCGCCACAGGCCGCCGTCGTCGCCGGCAATTACCACGTTCGGATTTTTGGGATTGATCCACACATCGTGGAAATCTCCGTGCGCTCCGCCGGAAACTACGTTGAACGTCTTGCCGCCGTCGGTGCTGTACAGCAGGATGAGGTCTGGTTTGAAAATCTTGTTCTCGTCCTTGGGGTCGACAATCAGATTGCCGAAATAAAACGGACGCCACACCATGAAATTGCTGGCATCGAGTTTGGCCCAGCTTGTACCGGCGTCGTCCGAGCGATAGAGTCCCCGACCTTTTTCAGCTTCGATGTTGGCATAGACGACTTGTGGCTTTGAAGGGGCGACCGCGATGGCCACGCGCCCCCACGGCTTGGCAGGCAGGCCTTTGGCGTTGCTGTCGTTCACTTCCGACCAGTGGTCGCCGCCGTCGGTGGATTTGAAGACTCCACTGCCGGGGCCGCCGGAGCGGAACGTCCATCCCTGGCGCCTGAAGTCCCACATCGAGGCATAGATCGTTTTCGGCTCCTGCCGGCTCATGGAGAGCAACGCGCAGCCCGATGATCCATTGGCGCCCGCCAGAACTTTCTTCCAGGTCTTGCCGCCGTCGCTTGTTTTGTAGACTCCGCGCTCGTCGTTGTCGTCCCACAAGTGTCCTGACGCGCAGACCACGACGTTGTTGCCATCATTGGGATCGACCAGGATCTTGGCGATGTGCTCGCTGTCCTTGAGTCCGACGTTGGTCCAGTTCTCGCCGCCATCGGTCGACTTGTAAACGCCATCGCCGACCGAGACGCTGTTGCGCATCCAGGCTTCGCCTGTGCCGACCCAGACAGTCTTTGGGTTAGACGGATCGATGGCCACGGCGCCGATCGATTGCGCTGTCTCGCGGTCGAATACAGGTTTGTACGTCGTCCCGCCGTTGACCGACTTCCAGACGCCGCCGCTGGCTGCTCCGACAAAGACGGTGATGCGTCCATCCTGCTCGATGGCATCCACCGCAGCCACGCGGCCGCTCATGGTAGCCGAGCCAATGTTGCGTGCCGGCAGCCCAGAGACCGTGGCCGCATCGAACTTATATGCGGCCTGCGCAGCAGCCAGAGCCGAGCAACCCAGCAGGACAATAACACCGTTGAACTTCCTCACCCAATTTCCAGCAGCGCGTGCATTCATAGTTGGAAACCCTCTTCGATTTCGCAGATTCATTTCGCGGAGTTGCAAGAATATGAAGCGCATAGCGTCGAGCCGCAAACGATTCGAGCTCGACTTAGTGAATCCCAACCAACCCGGACTTCTTTTCCTCAGTCTTCAGCGACGCGGGAACCGCAAAGTCCGCGGGGTTGATGGGTACATTCACCTCAATCTTCTCGACCGTGGTGGTCTGCATGCCGGGGTTCGCCTTCGAGCCTTGCGCGATCGAGAAGGGATACATCACGCCCGCCACCGGCTTGTAGGAACCGAGATCGATCACGCTCTCGCGCACCGAGCCGCGTACGAACTCCTGTACTTCCTTGCGAATCTCGAGATAGGTATCGGGATCGAGGTAGTAGTAAATGATGTCGCCATCTTTCAGCGTGACTTTCAGGCGGAGAGCGTCGTCGCCGTCGACCACGTCGTGGCCCAGGAATTCCACAGTGTTGCCCTTCTCTTTGTAATCGACGAGCGGCCCGTCGAAATCGGCGTCGATGAGCAGATCTTTCAAGTCGTCTTCGCCCATCAACTCGGGATCCTTTTTGCCGCCGAAGGGCTGAATCTGCCAACCGGTCGCGCCATCGTAGGCGATGACCTGGGTCATGCCCTGCAGAGTCGCGGTCTCGCGCACTAGGTTGGGGCGCTGGTTCTCCTGCATCTCTGGGATGGTGAAGCCGCCGCCGGCGCTTAGTTTTTCGGTGATGCGCAGCGACTTGATGGCCTTGATTTTCTCGAGGCCGCCCTTGGCCTGGATATTCTTGTTGACTAGTTCGTCGGCGGTTTGCGCGAGCGAGAAGACGCTCAGGCACGAAACAGCCAGCAGCACAATCACGGCGTGACGCATGCGGACTCCTAGGGAATGGGGCTCTAAAGTGGGAAACGGGACGAACAGTACTGTACCCGGTAGTAGACGTGCTTGCCAAGTGTTGGTGAGCCGAGGTTGGATTGGGTTGCCAAGTTGCAAGTTGGAAGGAAAAACAAAAAATCCCCACTTCTCGCAAAAGACGCGAGAAATGGGGCACCCGGGCTTGTCTTTACTCTTGCTTTAGTGCGTGAAGGAGAAATTCAGGCCGGTGGTGAATAGCACGTCGTTATTCTTGGAGCCGGTCGGCGGGTTGGAGACGTAGATGTCGCCGAACTGGTTCTGCCAGCCGAACCACTTATTGATCTTGGTCACGGTCCCGATATTGAAGGTTGTCCGGTATTCGCCGGTCTGTTGCAGATTGGGATAGATATAGAAGTTCTGCGTCACGACCGTGCTCTTGCCCAGCTTCTGCGTGAGTTCCTCGCCCAAGGTCAGTGCGGCGAAGCGGTTGGTTACTCCGTAGGATTCATAGACTCCAGTGGGAGCTGTCAAAGGTGGAACCGGCGGGACCTCCGCACCGTTCGAATACGTTTCATGGGTGAAGTTGAGGCCGCCCAGAATGTTCAGCATAGTTTTATCGGACTTGATGGCGTGATAACCGAATCCGCCGGTATAAACGCCGCGCAGATCCAGGTATTGCAACGCGTTGCTTTGGAAGTCGACAGCGCCGAAGACGAATGTTCGGGGATTCACGTTGCGGTCGTAGCGCAGGCCGCCCTGCTCCACGTTAGCGACGGTGCTGGGCGTGGCCAGGTTGTTCGTAGTGTCGATCGAACTCGCGTAGAGCGTGAGCTTGTCGTTGAGTGAGGCGTGCACGGCGTTGAAGGCTACCGCCAGGTTTTCGGTCTCGCTGTTTCCGCGAGCGACCGAGAAGCCAACGTTGGCGCCGCCGGTCCAGCCATGCCGCAGGCCAGGATGCAGCGACTTGTCGAACGCCGCTTGTTCGGCGTCATCGCGAATCAAGGTTACGTCATCTTTGGGCGCTTCCACCGTGCCCGCGGTCTTGGTGGCGATCTCGAGCTTGCCGTCAGTGGTGGAGACCGGGCCGACTACCGTCTTTCCGCCTTTCAGGCTGACGTGCAGTTCTTCTTCCGTCTTGATTTCCTGAATCGCGCCGAACTGAATGGTGACGTCTCCGGCGGCGTCTGTGTGCAACACCAGCGTTTTGCCGTCCGACTTTACGACTGTGCCGGTCAGGCGGTCGCCATTCTTCAGCGTGACCTGGTCCGCGAATAGCACCGATGACAGGCTAAGAAACGACGTTAGGGTCAACAGTACAAATCTACGCAACACGAACTACCTCCACAGAACAGAGTTTTTGAAATGAAGAACGAATGACGCTTTTGGAAACCGGAATGACGATGCGAACAGAATTAGGGATACGGCGACGAAGAGGCGAAAACTACAGCCGGAAGAACCTGCCCACGATGCTCCTCAAAACGGAGCCGAGTTAGCTCTTGGTTTCAGTCTTCTTGCTCGAATCGGTCGGCGCTGGGGCCGGCGGCGGTTCCTTCATGCCGTCTTTAAAGCTGCGAATGCCCTCAGCCAGGCCTTTGCCGAGTTCCGGCAGCTTCTTAGGACCGAACAACAGAAGAGCAATTCCGGCGACGAGCAGCCAATGCCACGGTGACATCTCACCCATAAGAACCTCCAATGATCCGTATTGCCAGTACCAACTTATAGGGTACGGGAGGCCAAAAGGGAAGTCAAACCTCACCCCATTCGTTGGCCTTCTCCAGCCCTTTCAATCAGCCTTTTCAATCTTTTAGCTGAATCAAGCCCGGTCTGCGGTGAACTCCGCCACGGTGAGCGGTGACCTCAATCACAGGACCGGCCGCAACTGTCTGATAGTGCGACTCAAAGTGTGCCGGGGGGACATAGTCATCCCGGCGGTTACCTCCGTGACCTTACCCGCGGGTCGGCTGGCGGGCTATGTTTCTGAAGGCGTTTCTGACGGTCGTTTGCGGTTACATTCCCTCAAAAGCCGCCACCAGCAAGCCAATCCAAGCGTTCGGGGAGTCCGGTGAGAGTGAAGGCTTTCGTAGTCTTGGTGCTGATCAGTCTTGTGACTGGTGCCGCCGCCCAATCAGCCGACCCGCAGACTCCACAGGCTGGCCCGATCCAATCGGCAAAGGCGATTCAATCCGTAACTACGACTCAACTCACCGCATGGCTCATCGGGGGAGTCTCCGGCACGCGGCTTGCCCGCCTGGTCGCGGACCGTGGCCTGGCCACTCTGCCGACGAAGAACGAACTGCGGCAGATGGAGACCGCGGGCGCGAACGCCGAACTAATGAAGGTGCTTAGGTCTGGAAACGTCCAGTCTGCGAGAGTGGGCGCTCCGATTCCGGAAGAACTGCTGAAAGCAGCTGCGGCGGCCCGGCAACAGCACTTCCACGAGGCGGAAGCTGAGTTGCGCGAGGTTATAGGCTCGGGCGCACCGTCTCCTGACACGCAGGTTTCCGCGCTGCACTTCGCTCTCGGCGTAATCTACCGCCAGCAGGAGAAATGGGACGACGCCTACGACGAACTTACGCAGGCCACGCAGACGATGCCTGACCTGCCAGAGAATCACGCCGCGCTGGCTTACCTCTTTTATCGCACGGACGATGGTGAGAATGCGATCGCCGAGGCGCGCACGGCACTCAGCATTGATCCCAGTAACGCCGAGGCTTATCAATTTCTGGGACTGGGGCTTTTTGCCAGCGGACAGTATCAGGCCGCGGTGCATGCCTATAGCGAGTCGCTGGCTCGCGACCGCAATAATGATAAGGAGAACGCCGACACTTTCTACGACATGGGGATCGCGCTGCACGCCGATGGAGATCTGCCCCACGCCATAGCGGCCTACCATCAGGCCATTCAGTTGCGGCCGGCGTTTTGGGAGGCTCACGCCAACCTGGGGCTGATCCTGCACGAAGAGGGCAGCCTCGATCAGGCAGTGGCGGAATATCGCGCGGCCCGGCGCATCGCTCCCGGCGAGGCCTCGATCCGTAATAATCTCGGCAACACCTATTGCGATCAGGGGAATTTTGACGCGGCGATCGCGGAGCTGCGCACGCTCTACCGCGAGCATCCGGAGTGGCAGCAAGGGCACTCCTGTCTGGCCAGCGCGTATATCGCGAAGAAGAATTATGCCACAGCGGTGGATGAACTGCGGCTGGCGCTGCAACTGAATCCGACGGGTTCAACCGAGCACCGCATCCTGGGCCAGGTGCTGCTGCTCGACAATCGGCCGGAAGAGGCGTTGCGGGAACTCCGGCTGGCGGTCGCGCTCAATCCGGATTCTGACCTGGCGCATCACCTGCTGGGCACAGTGCTGTTTCAGCAGGAGCAGTTGCAGGCGGCGGAAAGGGAATTCCGCGAGGCGCTGCGGGTGAATGGCTCGGCCGACAATCATTACTCGCTGGCGGCCTGCCTGATGACCATGGACCGGTACCAGGAAGCTTTGTCGGAACTGGAGACGGCGTCGCAGCTCGATCCCAAGCGCACGCTGTACCGCGCCCGCCGCGAAGAACTGCTGAAGCTCATGAAGGAAGTGAATTCGCGCTGACGAGTAGCTGGGTGCAAACCACTTGGCCAATCTCGCCCGGTGTACTGCGGTGCGTAGGCGAAGCCGCAGCCGATCTTTAGACTGGAATCGAGCTTGAATCCCGATCAGGCTGCGAATGCACCGGGAGACTTCTGATGGCGACCAATGCAACCCGAACCCAGCCCAGCGCCAAAGCCGCGCCCGCGGCCAGGGAGGCGGGCGCCCGCCGTGATCTCTCGTCGGATGTGACCGAACCACCCAAGGCCAAGGGTTACGGTTTGCCGTGCCTGAAATGTCATCTGTACTATCCCGCCGACCTTGAGGTTTGCCCCACTTGCAAGACCAACCAGCGCGTGCCGGCAGCGTTGCCCAGGATAGCGCCGCGAGCGCCGCAAAACGGCGAGCCCATTCCGGATGCGGCTTTGGTCGAACAAGAGCGTGAGGAATTCCTGCGGCAATTCAAGTCGCAATTGCTGCAGGTTCATGCCGAGGTTGTTCATGCCGAAGTTGCCCGTGCTGAAGCTGCGCCCGGTCAAGTCGCACACGGCGATGGGGTGAGCGCCGCGGAGGCCGCGTGCAAGCTGGAGGCGCACCACTCGGGAGATCCGGCTGGCGCCGAAATCTGCCAGGCCTGCTACGAGCGCCTGCAGGAGCGGCTGGAGGCTGTCGAAGCGGCGCTACAAATTGAGCTGAAGGAAGCGGCGCAGATCATCTACGACGCGGTGTGGGCTGACCCTTCCGATCCCAACAAGACTTATCAAAATGCGGCCAGCGCGCTGCTGACCGAGTTGCGCAAGCGCGCCGGAGCAAGCACAGTGGTAAGCCCATTCCAGCCGTTGGAAGACTAGGAACTTCCGGTCCCGAACCAACCCTTTACTCCGCCTTTATCCCTACCCACTTTTTGCCGGCATAGAGCTTGTAGCCTGCTCCATCCTCGACTAATTTGAGCGGGACAGCATGTTGCAGGGCCGAGTCGGTTTGCGAGGCGGTGCTAAGCACGTCGGTGTTAGAGACGTCCATCACCACAAATTTTCCGTCGGCGGTGAAACCGAAGCCATACTGGCCCGGCGCCAACTCTGCTCCGCCGATGTTGAGCTTGGTTGCGGTGATGAGCATTCCCTGATATTTCTGCTGGATCGCCGTTGAATAACCGGACGCATCCACCAGCGCGGCTAACATCATCTTGCCGTCGGCGAGTTCGAATCCGACGGCGTTGCGCGCCTGTACCGGTGCCTTTTGGCCGGCAAAGAAGTATTCTGCCGGGGCCGCTTTCTTCACTTCATCGCTGCTGAGCACATGTTTCGAAGCTTGCTGAGCCACAGCCGACGCCAGCATTGCGAGAGTGAGTGTGGTTAAAATCCCCAAACGAATGTTCTTCATGACGTTTGATCCTCGAGTGTGAGAGTCGAAAAGTGCTCACCGGAACTGTAATCGTTCTGGGAGGTAGGCGCAAATCGAGCTCGCATCTTTACGGGGATGGAGGGCCCCGGCGGATATTGTTTGTTTTAGCCGCAAGAATCGGATAGTCCGCTGCGCGGGCACGGCTTAAGCTTTCCTTGCCATGACCAGCAATGCCATACTCACTGCGGAAAGCCTGAAGCCGATGCCTGCGCATCCCGTCAAACCCTCAACCCATCCGGTCGCCGCCGCCGGTTTCGAGAGTGACGATCGCCGAAGTGACGACGCGTGCTGGAATGCCGTTGTCGCCCGCGACGCTGCGCGCGACGGAGAATTCGTGTTCGCGGTTTCGAGCACCGGCGTGTATTGCCGGCCGTCGTGCGCGGCCCGGCGTCCACGGCGGGAGAATGTTCAATTCTTCGTCCGGCCCGAACAAGCCGAGCAGGCGGGATATAGGGCCTGTCTGCGTTGCCGGCCCAAGTCGTTCCGCGGAAACACAGAGAGCGACGGCGTAAAGGCGATTTGCCGGTTCATTGAACAGCATCTCGATGAGTCTCTGACTCTCGATCGGTTGGGCAGGGAATTCCGCCAGAGCCCGTTTCATTTGCAGCGCCGTTTCAAAGCCGTGCTCGGCATCACGCCGCGAGCGTATGCCGACTCCTGCCGGCTGCGGATGCTGAAGCACAATCTGCGGGCCGGGGATCTGGTGACTCGAGCAATGTACGACGCGGGATACGGCTCCAGCAGCCGGCTCTATGAAAAAACTGCGGCGCAGCTGGGCATGACGCCTGATAAATACCGCCGCGGAGCAATCGCCGCCACGATCCGCTATACCTGCGCCGATTCGCCGCTGGGGCGCATGATGATAGCGGCGACGGATCGTGGCATCTGCTCGATCCAGTTTGCGCGCACTGACGGCGAATTGATTGAAGGTCTCAAGCACGAGTTTCCCTTTGCAGTACGCAAATTGGATCACGCCGATGGCGGGCTCAAGGCCTGGGTGAGCGCTCTCTTGCGGCACATGCGCGGCAAGGACAATGAGAAAGAGAAAAATACTAAGGATGCGACGTTGCCGCTCGACATCCGCGCGACGGCATTTCAGCGGCGCGTGTGGACGTATCTGCAGTCGATTCCGTTCGGGGCGACTCGTTCTTACAGCCAGGTGGCTGCGGGCATTGGACGGCCGAGCGCGGTTCGCGCCGTGGCCCGCGCCTGCGCGACTAACCCGGTCGCGGTCGCGATCCCGTGCCATCGCGTGGTTCGCCAGGACGGCAGCATGGGCGGATATCGCTGGGGCATCGAGCGCAAGAAGGCTCTGCTGCAGATGGAACAGCGGCCGTAGAGACGTAGCTTGCTACGTCTCTCTCGCCGTCATTTCGGGACGCCGCGAGCAGAGACCTTGCCAAGAGCGTCTCTACGTGTTCACGGTTGGGGTTTGACTCCGCAATTCACCGGCGGTTAAATAGGGAGCAGCGGGAGCGGTTCGTCGATGCTCTCGCGAAGGCGGGGCCATGCGAGCAGCAGTAATCCGTTCGTGCGTTCTTATCTGTGCCTTGATGTGCGCCATGCTATGCGGTTGCGGAGGGAGCAGCGGAAACGGAAACACGATGACCGGAGGTACGCCGCCGGCGGCGCCGACGATATCGACCACTACCAACGTGCAAACCGGAGTGCAGAATGGCGCCGTGATCGTGAGCCTGTCCGACACGACCGCGAACGTTCAGATCTTTTACACCGTCGATGGGAGTACTCCCACTTCATCGTCGCAGCAGTATCAGGCGCCTTTTCTGGTGGCGTCGAATCTCACGGTCAACGCAATTGCGATCTCTGGCGCGTCCGATCCGCTCGAAGTGAGCACAGTTGCGAGCCAGACGTTTACTCCCAACATTCCATCCGGAACGCTGGTGTGGAGCGACGAGTTCACCAACACCACGGGCGCCCCGGCACAGCCCAATCCGCTAATCTGGACCTACGACACCGGCGGTGGTGGCTGGGGCAACCAAGAATTGGAAACCTATTGTGGCTGGGGGTCGAACACTTCGCCCTGCAGCACGGCGAATCCCAGCGAGTACGTCGGAGCGACCGACGGCTATCTGCATATCGTGGCGCAGCAGCCATCGGCTAGCGTATACACGTCTGCGCGGTTGAAGACGCAAGGATTCTTCAGCTTTCAATATGGACGAATTGAGTTTGCCGCCTCTGTGCCGGAGGCGCAGGGTTTTTGGCCGGCGAACTGGCTGCTGGGCAACAACATCGCAACGGTGAGTTGGCCTGCCTGCGGTGAAATGGATGTGCTGGAACGCGTGGATGCGGCAACCACACCGGATAACAATCAGGGCTCGATTCACGGAACCGGCTTTACCGGCGGGACAGGATTAGGCACGCAGTACCAATTTCCGTCTGGGCAGACGGCTGCGACATTTCATTACTACGGCATGATCTGGTCGCCGGGCAGCGTATCGTATTACGTGAGCGACACCCCTAACCCCGCGAATCCTAACCTGTATGCTACCTATACGCCCGCCAGCCTGACTCCGCTGAATGATGGTGCGATCTGGCCATTCGACACGGGGCAGGCCAATTTCATCATTTTGAATCTGGCGGTTGGCGGGAGTTATCCCGGATCGCCCAACAGCAACACTCCGTTTCCCTCGGAGATGCTGGTTGACTACGTGCGCATCTACACGAACTAGGTGGCAAAAACTAAGCACTTCACGCTAAGGGGCGGCGTAGATTTTATTACCTTTGATGAATGGATCGTGATGGGCCAAAGCTGCGCCGACGACCGCGCCTAACCCAGTGATCAGGAGCGCGACCGGGACACGGTATCCATTGACCTTGGCGCCCGCGTCGATGCTGATTCCCACGGCGGCCCCTATACCTGCTCCGATACCCGCGCCGGCAAGAACAGATGTCACGGGCTTGAGCAGCCGGATCTCTCGAATGTTTTCCCGCTTGAATTCTCTGTGATGCACCCGTCTGCCCGCGAACGTGGGCTCGTCGGAGTCGATGGCGATCGAGTCGGGCGTAACTCCGACCAGTTCGCCCTGGCATTTTGCTCCAGCCCTGGTCCGCACCGAAATCGTCGTGCCGATCGCCAGGGCCTGAACTTGGGTCCAGTCTCCCGGTATTGCCTGTCCTTGGGCAAGGCAGGATTGGCATGCCAGCGCGAAGGCCAGCGCCAGCGTCAAACTCTTGGAGCACCACATTCTTGTTCGTCTTGTTTGTGACATTCAGCACCTCCCGATCTGGAGTTCGTATGCCACTTTGCGTTTGATTGGTGTTGCGGTCAATGCAGGCGCGATCAATTGCAGATCATTCGGAAGAGCCCTCGGAAGAGCCCTCGGAAGAGCCCTGAAAACCCAACAACTTCTAAGGACGGGTAAATCGATCGAGGGAATGCGAGTCGCTTCTGGGTCTACCGCCTACGCTGCCCATCGCCCGGTTTTTGAACGAGCAGCCAGTTCAGCAGGCCTAGAGCGATCGTCGCGCCTACGATCAGGGACTGACCGAAGTCGACTTTCGTCACCAGAACGGCGCACATCAGCACGGCGAGTCCGGCGAAGAACGTTCCGGCCGGCATGTGAAAGCGAGCCTCACCCGGCTGCTTGCGGCGGAGTACGGGCAGCGCGGCGCAGCATACCGCGTAATAGAGCAGGCGGGCAACGGCCGAGAGCGTCACGTTCCATTTGAATTCACCGGTCAACGCGAAACCCCAAACCAGCGCGGCAAACACCAGAATGGAAACGTAGGGCGTGTGAAAGCGCCGATGAATTGCGGCGAAAGCGTGAGGAAAGTCTCCTTGCTCGGCGAGCGCAAAAGTGACGCGCGGCATGGCGAGAATCTTCGCACTGAGATATCCGTAGAAAGCGATGAGCGCACCCACGGCCACCAGGGCTGCGCCGAAGGAACCAGCTGCGATCCGGGCCGCGTCGGCCAGAGGACGGTCGCTGTGCGCCGCGTCGGGAAGAACTCCCACGACGACCCACTGTATCAGCGCGTAAATCACAGTGCAGACCACGAGCGCGGTGAACAGGGCGAAGGGGGCGTCGCGGCGCGGGTCTTTGGCCTCACTCATGGGCGCGAGCGCGGTTTCAAATCCTCCATAAGCGAAGACGAGAAGCAGCACCGCTTTCAGCCATTCGCTCGTGGTGATTGCATTGGTGGTGACGACTCTCGCTGCAGCGGGCGAGATTCCCGCGGGATGCGCGTGCAGCACGAATAATCCCAGGGCGATCACCGCAAACAGAGGCACCAGTTTCGCGGCAGTGAAGAAGTTGCTGACCTGCGTACCGGCCCTTACCCCGCGCACGTTGATGAATGCGAGTATCCCGACGAGAAAAGTCAAGATGAGGGCGCGCGGCAACGGATCGCGGGCATGCGGCCAGAATTCACCGAGATAAATCACAAACAGATTGGCGTTGGCGGCCGGAGCGGCGACCTGCCCGAGGAAAAGCATCCATGCCACCTGAATGCCCATGCCGCGTCCAAAAGTGGCGCGGGCGTAAAGGTAGGGCCCTCCGGCATCGTGAAACCGCGAAGCCACTTCGGCGAAGCAACCGAAGATTACGGTCATGCCCACTCCAGCCAGGATCACGGCTACGGGGCTGAACTTTCCGATGAGCCCGGCAACCTTGGACGGGAGTCCGAACACACCGCTGCCGATGATGGAATTCATCACTAGCGCGGTCAGGCTCCAGCGGCCGATGGCACGAACCAGGTGTTGGGGCGTGTTTGTCGGCGTTTCCGGCATCGCCGTGGTTTTACCACAGAATCGGGCGGTTCCGGCAGTTGTGGCGATTGGGCGCCGGGCTTCGCCCTGGCTGGGACGACAGAAGAGCTTGCCCTGAGCGCAGTCGAAGGGCGACCGTCACCACATGAGTCTGCTTGGTGGCCTTAGAACATTGGAGCATGCACCAATGGATATGGGCGAAACGATGTTTAGGGGACACAAGCTGCTTGTGTCGAACATGTGAGAAGCCTCGCCAATCAAGGGGTTTGCGCGCGGTGACCTTTTCGCGCTCCAAAGTAACGGGCGAATTACCAAAGGCGCATGCCCGTGGGACATCTATTCGTTGTGGCTTGCCGATGAGATGTTGGACAGACAAACAGAATGGCTACCGAAGACATGAACGATCTTCACCTCAGAATCGAGCGCGTCACCGAGGATCTGCGGACCATCCAGCAGGAACTGAACTGCGCCGCCATGCAGGCTCCGAGCGATCCGGAGTTGATGGAAGCGCTCAACTCGCTGGCGGAAACCGAGCCCATCGAGACTCTCCGATCGGCGCTCGACCAGATGCGCCACTTCCTGTGGTTCTATTCGCAGGTGATGAACAATGAGCCGGAACTCGGCGACAAGCTGCGCCAGGCCAGCGCCGCGAAAACCACCAGCGATGAAACGCCGAAAACGGGAAGCGCGTTCCTTGATCAGCTCTCGCGTACGGATGAACTCATGCTGCTGCATCATCTGGCCGACGCCCGCCGCCGCAAGCCCAACTAGATTACCAACCGTAGAGACGTAGCTTGCGATGTTTTTCCTGCTACGAGCAAACATTCTCGGCGGTTGCCAGCGAATACCTCCACCGGGGCTAAAGCCCAATCGGTTGTGTTCGTCTTACGCGGCGCTAAAGCGCCGCTCTTCCACGGTTGCGCAAGAAGCATCTATGCACGGTCCGATGTATCTGCGCTCGATCGTGCCGCGAATGTCGTGAAGTTGCGCATACGATGCTCAGCTAGAAGCCCTGCCCGCGAACTACGGTTTTGAGCACTTCGCCCGAGCGGCTTAGCACGGTGACATCCGCGTGGGCGCCGGGCGCGAGAACGCCGTGATGGGCTCCCAAGCCCACGGCTCGCGCGGGATTGAGCGTGGCGGCCTGCACCGCGTCGCGCAGGGTCCAGTCGGAAAATTTTGTCACATTGCGCACAGCTCGATCCATGGTGAGCACGCTTCCAGCGAGGCTGCCATTCGACGTGCACTTGCCGTCTTTCACGTCAACTTCAATCGGGCCCAACTGGTAGCGGCCGTCGGGCATGCCGGTCGCCGAAATCGAGTCAGTGATGAGGACGGCGCGCTCGCGTCCTTTGGCCCGCAGGAAAACCTGCACCACTGCCGGGTCCACATGAATGCCGTCGACAATCATGTCGGCGGTCAGTTGGTCATTGCTGAGCACTTCACCCAGGATGCCGGGTTCGCGATGATCGAGCGGGCGCATGGCGTTGAAGGTGTGCGTGGCGTGCCGCGCTCCGGCCTTGACCGCATTTCGCGCAGTGGGCATGTCGGCGTCGGAGTGGCCAATGCTGACGCAGACGTTGCGCCGCGCAGCTTCGGCAATCACTTCGATCGCTCCCGGGATCTCGGGCGCGATTGTCAGCATGCAGACATGGCCGCGCGCAGCCTGCCAAAGGCGCTCAAATACCTCGAGGGTCGGAGTGACGAGACATTCCGGAGGATGAACTCCACGCCGCTTGTGGCTGAGAAACGGCCCCTCAAGATGTATGCCCAGCGGGCGGGCCTGCGAAGCCTGGTGATCTGGAGGAGTATTGGCTGCGGTTTCGATGGCGTCGGCCAATCGTCCCAGCGCGGCGCAGGTGGCGTCGAGCGGTGCCGCGACGGTGGTGGGAAAATATCCGGTCACGCCGTGAGTCGTCAGAAATTTGCCCAAGCGCGGCAACTCGGATGGCATCGCGCGCATGAGATCGAGCCCGGCGCCGCCGTGTATGTGGATATCGACAAAGCCCGGAACTAAAATTGCGTCGCCGAAGTCGACCAGCGATGTATGGCCGGGAGCATCTTTCAGGGAGCGCGCGGAAATCTCGGAGATCTTTCCGTCTTCCACGAGGATCAGGGGGTTTCGAATCTCGTCGACGGGAGTGTAGAGCCGGCTGGCGGTGAATGCGGTTTTCATAATGTATGAGCGAGGGACGCGCGACGAAAATCTATCGTAGCCGCCCGACAGGTTTCAGACAACCCGCGCTGCGCGGAGTGTTATAATCCGTGAGTACTTCAGCAGTTCCTGCGAAGGGCGCACAGCAGTTCCTCCGCGCCCCTGCACAAGTCGGGGAGTGGCTCAGCCTGGTAGAGCACCTGGTTCGGGACCAGGGGGTCGGAGGTTCAAATCCTCTCTCCCCGACCAAATTTTCCCAGCTAGTTACGGCAGTTCTTCTGAAGAGCTGCGCCTTGCACGGAAGTGACCTGCACTCTGGATTTCACTGAGTGCGCTGAGGTCTGCCTTGGGAGGTCCTGGCATCTGTGAAGTTATTCGGGCCGAGCAGCGAGCAGCAAATGCTTATCGAATTGAGCAGAAAGTTTGGCTTTCGGACCGTGCACGGTTCCCAAGTCTTTGTTGTTCACGTAATCGACGATGCGATACGTGCGGTCTTCGAGACCGCGAAGTTCGATCGGCCCGCTCCAATGGCGGGCAAAGAACGCATAGTAAACGTCCTGATTTTTACGGATCACATGCGCTTCGGGAAGATCGAACCCGATATCGTAAAGATCTCCGACATACTCGCCTCGCGATAGCATCTTGTCGTTATAGATGTGCAGCCACTTCTCGAAGACCTTCTGCCGCTCGGGCGTAAGATCCGACTTGCCGTGTTTGGTAACGAGACTGGGAAGCACGAACTGCGTACCGACGACTCCTCCCACGCCAACCGTCGAGGCGAAATCAATTGCTTCGTCACTCAATTCGACGTGGTCACCGAAATAAGGAACGTTGTCCCCCATGAGTGCCTTCAATGTCTTGCCTTTGGACCGGATCTGAAACGAACTTTCTGGATCGGAGGCGACCGACATATTGAAATGCGGCATGGTGAAAAACGAGTAGGCAGTCCCGCAGGGGCAAAACTCGACTAGGGCGTCCGGCTTCACGCTGCGAGCAGTTTCGTAAATCTCGCGAAAGAAATCGGGCAGCGCTTCCACCGAATCTTCCGGCCGCCTGTGGTGATGCGCGGGATTGTAACAAGGGGGAACGGCGTTCATGTGCTGGCCATCGAGCTTGAGGCCGTCAAATCCCCACTCGCCCAGGATTTTGCGCACCAGCGCCTTGTGATACTCCACCACACCGCGGTCGGACGGACACAAATAAAAAGAATTCCACCACGATATCTTCCGCTTCGATCCATCGCGATTCAGGAGAACGAAGTCGGGATGTTCTTGCAGCAACTTTGATTCCGGGACGGCGCTCAAGGGCGACCACCATAGTTGTGCCTTGAAGCCTTCGGCATGAATTCGATCGACCAGGGCTTTCATGTCGGGGTCGCCGTTGGGGAATTTCTTGGGGTCGAGCGCCCAATCGCCGTAGTTGTTCTGCCAGCCATCGTCGAGCGTGACCCAGGCGAAGCCCATTTTCTTGACGGTCGGAAGCGTGTCGTAGACCTGCTTCAGTTGCACCGAGCGGCCGTAACCCCAGGCGCACCAGATGGGGCCGAAAGCGCTGTCGGGGGCTGAAGCCATTTGAAATCCCTGACGCACCATGAAGTGGCGATATTCAGCGAGCGTGCGAAAGTAGTCCCCCTGATGCACGGAGACGAAGGTGCGAAGGGTATGAAGACTCTCTCCAGACTCCAGCGTGCGCTCACGCTTCGAGCGGACTGCAACGCGAGCATGGCGCGCGTCGGGCATAGACACGGGCAGAGCTATCAGCCGGGGTCCCGGTTCTAAGTGCCCGACAGCCAGGCCGACGTCCCTTCGCCAGACATCCACAATGGGAGTTCCTCCTCCGTAGTCGCTGGCGTTCATGCCGAGATAGTTTTCTTGTTTGAAGCCTGCGCGCAGTGGAAGCACCCAGTTCGGCCGCTTCTCATAAGAACCACTTTGATAGGACCAAAACGCCGGTAAGCGACCATCGGAGTTTGCGCGCAGGGTGTACTGCTGATTCGACCAACCGTGAGTAATGATTGGTGACGCGCCTTCGTTCGTGTATGTCACATCGAAAATCGCCATCGACGGAAAGTCAGAGTACACGGTAACGATGACGTCCTTGCGCAAATTGCCAGACTTCCCGGTCAGAGAGAGCCGCTCGCCCGTGCCAAAGGCGTCCAACACTGGCTCGCGCCGGATCGTGCTCACGGCGAAATCGCTCCAGATGCGAGCGCCAGTCAACGTTTCGGAGGGGGAAAACGCGGTCAGGGTTTTTGGTTTTGGGCCAAACAACGCGATCACCCGGCTGTGCAGGTTGTGATCGAACTCGATTCGCAAGACGGGACTCTGGATCTGAAGATCGGCGGAGACTTTGGGTGTAGTCGCAGGAGCGGGTTCTTGCCCGTGAGCGGTCTGCGCGGAATCCCAACCGGGCAAGGCAAGGCTAAGCAAGAGACAGCATGTTTGGGCAATCGCCCACCCGCGCGTTGTCCTCGAGGAGTTGCCGGTTCTCGTTTCTGTGTCCGGCCGGAGTCTCATGCCCCGATCAGGTTCAATTCTCATGTCGCCACCTGTCCGGTTGGAGAATTCTGTTGCAGCCGGAGAACTTGGGAAGGGTTACGAATATATTCGTTTTACTTTCTCTTTCTCGGGATTGTCAAGGATGATTGTGCCGGGACGCCTGCCGCGAGAACGAACGGACGCTCGTGTCTGCAGCGACTTTTTTAATGCGTCGAATTAGGATATTCTAGTTGACAACCGCTATGAAACGGAAGTAAAAGTAATCGTTCGTAAACTTACGCAATATCCTGCACTCTCCGAGTATTCAGGCCTTTTGCAGTCAACTTAGGAGGTTCGCCATGCCCGTGTCTTTCCGCCCCCGACAAATTCTTGCGGCAATTTTTCTGTTGGCCGCTATTAGCTTCACTACGCCGTTATGGGCGCAAAAAGATGCCGGAGCCATTGTAGGAATCGTGCGCGATGCCAGCGGTGCGGTGGTCGCTGGCGCCAAGATTACGGTCTTGGACATCGATCACGGTACGCAGACAAACCTCGTGACCAACGATCAGGGAGAGTATGTTGCCAGCCCACTCAGGATTGGCAACTACAACGTCACCGCCGAGAAAGCGGGATTCAAGAAGGCCCTGGCCGGACCGATTCAGGTCAACATCCAGGACCGCGTTGGCGTAGACCTGAAGCTTGAGGCCGGCGCTGTCACAGAAACAGTGGTCGTCACCAGCCAGACTCCACAGCTGGAGACCGAAAACTCCGAGTTGGGCAATCTGGTCGACAGCCACAGTATCAACGCGCTGCCGTTGAACGGGCGCAACTACGCTCAACTCGCTCTTCTCGGCGCCGGTGTTGCCGAATCCGAGCCGGGGTCGCGGGTTGAGAATTCTTATGGGTTCAGCGCCAACGGTGGTCGCTCTCTGCAAAACAACTTCCTGCTCGACGGCGTTGACAATAACGCCAATCTGGGCGACGTCCTCAACGGAGCCTCTTACGTGGTGCAGCCTGCCGTGGACGCCATCGCCGAGTTTAAGGTTGAAACCAATGCCTACAGCGCGGAATTCGGCCGCGGCAACGGCGCCATCATGAACGCCGTGATTAAGTCCGGGACCAACCAGCTGCACGGCGACGTGTGGGAATTCCTGCGCAACAATATGTTCGATGCCAGGAACTACTTCGACGCTACCAGTGAGCCTTTCAAGCAGAATCAGTTTGGCGGCACTCTGGGCGGCCCCATCGTCAAGAACAAATTATTCTTTTTCGGCGACTTCGAGGGGTTCCGCCTTCGCCAGGCGCTGCCGCAGTTGGTGGTAGTGCCCACGACAGCCGAGATTGGCGGAGATTTCTCCGCGCTTCTTACCAACACCGTAATCCCGGGCGCCGTCGACTGTAACGGCAACCCAACTTACCAGGGAGAGATTTTCAACGCGCGTCTGGCACAGACCAGCGCTACCTCCGCTGCGGCTGCGTCCAATGCCGACGGACTCTGCGGCGTCCCCATCGGCACTACCGCCAGCGGAATGCCGACCAACATCTTTCAGGGCAATACTGGCACCAATACCCCTATTGATCCGCTGGCCCAGCGCTTGGCTGCGCTGATTCCGCCGCCTAACACCAACGTGAGTACCGTGCTGGCCGCCGGCAACTTCCGTTCCGATCCCGAGCGCAGCGATACGGAAAACAAATTTGACTTGCGTGGGGACTACACGATCGGCGACAAAGATAATTTTTTCGCCCGCTACAGCTACGGCCACGACAACAATTTTCTCCCTGCGCCCTTCAACAACGCGCTCGACGGTGGCAGCTTTGGGGATGGTCTTGCTCTGAACGTATATCAGGGCCTTGCCGCGAGCGAGATTCACACGTTTCGCAACAACCTGATCAACGAACTTCGTTTCGGCTTCAATCACCTCAACTCGCACCGCTTCCAGCCAAATTACAACATCAACGAATCGGCGACACTTAACTTTCCGGGAGTTCCTTACGTAGCTGGCCAGGACGTGGGCGGTCTGCCGAGTATCGGTTTTAGCGATGGTACTGCCACCCTTGGCAGTTCCCAATACCTGCCTGCGATCGAGCATCAGCACAGCTATGTTTACACCGATAATCTGACTTGGATCCGCGGGCGCCATGCTGTGAAAGTTGGCGGCGAACTCCGCTTCGAGCAGTTCACGATTCTGGAGCCCGGCCAAGCCCGTGGTGAAATGAGCTTCGGCGCGGACTTTGACGACAATCCGGCCGCGCCCGGCTCCGCCACAAGTGCCTTTGCCACCTTCCTTCTCGGCATCCCCGACGGTGGGTTCATCAATGGTCTGAACAACATCGTCTATAACCGCCAGATGTACTCCGGCTACGCTCTCGACGACTTCAAAGTGAGTTCGCGGCTCACCCTAAACCTGGGCCTGCGTTATGAGTTCATTTCGACCATTAAGGAAGCCAACAACCTGCAAGCTAACTTTGACTTCAATACGCTCTCGCTGATCGTTCCCAAAGGTCAGAACACGCCGTTGTCGCCCGCACTGGCCACCGAGTTGCAGGTGCAAAGCACCGGTACTCCAGGACTTATTTCTCCCGACCTCAACAATTTTGCGCCACGCATTGGTCTGTCTTATCAGTTGGCCAACAAACTCGTCCTCCGCACCGGCTACGGCATCTTCTATGGCGGCCAGGAAAGCGGCCCATTCTCGAACCCCAGCCCCGGCTACAATCCTCCTTACTCAGCCTCGCAGTCGTACGTCACACCTTGCGGCGCTCGGTCCGCGAATCCGAATACGAATGAGCTCGACTGCTCCATCTCGGGCGCGTTGCCGCTGAACAACCTATCGCAAGGCTTTTCCGGGCCAGGCGGCACAGTCAACCCGCTCAGCGACCCGAACTCGCCGAGTTTGTATTCGATTGACCCGCACTTTGTTACGCCTTACACCCAGCAGTGGCACTTGGGTTTCGAATACCAGTTGCCCGCAAACACCCTCCTCGACATTTCTTATGGCGGATCGCGCGGGCTGAAGCTTTACGCTTTCTACAATGGCAACCAGGTTCCTCCGGGCGATGCGAACCTATCGGATCCCACAGCTCCGCGCCGCCCCGCCCACGCGGTAATGCCCGGATCCCCGGCCGGCGATGCTTGTACGCTGCAGGCTTACAACACCAACAATGGAGCGAACTATAGCTGCGATCCCGCATTCGATTCCTCCATCGCCACCTTCCGTTCGAATGCGCAATCCAACTACGACTCGCTGCAGGTTCGTCTGGAAAAACGCTTCTCAAATGGGCTGCAGTACCAGGTGGCGTATACCTACTCGCACTCCCTGGACACGGCCTCGAGCGCCAGCCTGGGCTCGTTGAACAACGGAGATTTTCAAGACCAGCGCTATCCCAACGCGAACTACGGCAACTCTGATTTCGATGTGCGCCACCGCTTCGTTTTCAGCTACGTCTATGATTTGCCCTTCGGCCGCGGAAAGGCGCTTGGCAAGGACGCTTCCGGCGTCGTGAACCAGATTATTGGTAACTGGCAACTCTCTGGCCTGTTCACCGCAGTCACAGGCAATTACTACACCGCAACGGATGCCGTTTCGGTCGCGAACGGCGATTGCGGCGGCACTGTTGGCGGTTGCTCACGCCCTAACCTGGTGGGCAATCCCAACGCCAAGCCCTGCGTGCCGGGAACGATTTTCAACACCTGCGCTTTTGCCGACGACAACAACACCCCTGCCATTATTGCCATCGGAACACTCGGTAACGCCCCGCGCAACGACATCGTGGGGCCCGGAAACAAGGACTGGGACACTTCGCTGGTCAAGCAGTTTCCTTTCAGTGAACAGAAGCATCTTGAATTCCGCGCCGAATTCTTCAACGTCCTCAACCATGTCAATTATCTGTTCGGGACATTTGGCTCGATCAGCGCTCCACCAACGTCGGTGACCATGAACTCTGGAGTGTTTGGATTACCGCAGGCGGCGCGTGCGCCGCGAGAAATACAGTTTGCCCTGAAGTTTTATTTCTAAGAGGTCTTCGCGGCAAAAACTTCCCGAGAGGGAGAGGTGCCAAGGTGATCAAGACCGCGAAGATAGTGGTCGCAGCTTTCTTGTTCAGAACAGTGGGTACGACGATTGCCGTCGTGCTCTTTGCTGCGGCTTGGTGTCCGGCCCAGCAGCTTACAAATAAGTCTCTCTCCGTGACGGTCAATCGTCAGGATGGCTCTTATCAGTTTGGGCCGATAGGCAGCCCGGCCATACTCCACGCGGGTGTCGGGGCACTGATCAATCACCGGTGGCTGCGTTCCAGCAGCTATCCATCGCATTCCGTTTCCGCGTCCCCATTCAGCGACGCCCTAGGCGCCGGCCAGCAGTTGACGGTCACATGCAGCGGACTGGCTGGCAGTCCCGATCTTATTTACGTAGTGCAGCTCTACACCGAAAACTCATACGGCACGATTCAAGTCCGGGTCAGGAACGCGACAAACTCGGCGATGTCGGTGCAGGCAATCCGCAATGTTGACGCTACGGGAGACTCGATCATCAACTTGGGCGGGCTTCCGTCGGATGAGCGAGTTCTCTCCGATAGTTTTAGCGAAGACTGGCCCGAACTGATGATCTACGACTTCGGGAACGTTCCCGGCGGCATGCATCGCGGTGTCGGAAGCCAGCTGATCTATAACCGGCAGACTAAGCAGAGCATATTTTTCGGCGCGCTCACATCGGATCGTTTCTTGACGCTTTTGCGGCTGAAGACTGAGGGCAAAGGCACCGAAGCTAAGGTCGCATCGTACAACGTCGATTCTGCCGGGACTACCGAGATTCAGAAGGACTACAGCGAGGCAGAGACCCTGAAGGTAAAGTCACTGGTGAGCGACCGGATCGAACTGAGTCTCCCGCTCAATCCGGGCGAAGAGATGAGCTCGGAACGAGTAATGTTCTCGGCTGGGCCGGACTATCTGGGGCAACTCCGCGCTTACGGTACCGCAATTCGACGCCTGCATCACGCGCGGGTTTCGAGCGCGATTCCGATGGGATGGTGGAGCTGGACGGCTTATTACGCCGCGATCAACGAGGGCGAAACGCTGGCCAATGCCGACTTTCTGTCGCAGCATTTGAACTCACTCGGTTACAACTTTTTCCAGATCGACGATGGCTATGAGTACGCGCGCGGCGAGTTCGTTACCACTAACGCAACCCAATTCCCCGACGGCATGGGATTTGTGGCGCATCACATTTTGAGCGATGGCCTCACCGTCGGCTTGTGGACAGCGCCCTTCGAGGTAAGCAGCCGCGCTTGGGTTTACGAACACCACAAAGACTGGCTGGTTCACAATGCCAAGGGCCAGCCGATTCCCCTGGAAGACTTGTGGCGGCAGAATGTTGACACGCTCTACGCGCTGGATCCGACGCACCCGGGAGCGCAGGAATATCTGCGCGAAACGTATAAGACGTTGGTTCGGGAGTGGGGGGTGCGCTTCATCAAGATGGACTTCATGGATACGACGGCGATCGAAGGCTATTACTACCGTCCGAATACAACTGCACTCGAAGCGCAGCGTATCGGCTTGCAGTTGATCCGCGATACCGTCGGTGATGACGTGATCCTGGACAAAGACGGAAGCCCTATGCTCAATCCGGTCGGGATCGTGGACACCGGCCGCGTCTCCGCCGACACGGGGCACAGTTTTCTAAGATCGAAGACCGCAGCTCCGGGCATCGCGGCTCGGTTCTACATGAACGGCAACTTCTTCATCACAGACCCGGACGCTTTCAACGTTACAGATACCTATCTGGTAGAGCATGCGGGCGAGCATTCCTCGCACTCGCTGGCCGAAGCGCAGACTTCGATCGCCCTTTCCGCGATCGCTGGTGGCATGTACGAAATCGGCGACGACCTGCTGACGCTCAATAGTGAGAAAGATCGGCTCGCGTTGGTCGAAAACCGGGACTTGCTCAACATGGCCAAAGCTGGTCGAGCTTCAACGCCGGTGGACCTGATGACATACGACCCCGAGGATGGGCAACCGAGTATTTTTTTGCTCCGGCAAAGTCCGCGCCAAAGCGTCTTGACAGTTTTCAATTGGACTGAAAAACCGCGCTCGCGCTCGTTGAGCCTCGCGGACCTCGGTCTCCCAGTCAGCGCCACGACCGTAGCAACAGTGGTCTTCGATTCAAACACCGCGGTTAAGCTCGCGGGTGGCGCGATCCGGATTGAGAAGCAGGCGCCGCAATCGGCCGTAGTCATCAAGTTAGTGGATACAGCAGTCTCAAAGACCACTCCAACGGTAACAGCCCGAGTCCCATCTCAGTCGAAGGCTGGCGAAACGATCTCCTTTTCGTCTCAGGTCGACCCCGGGGGTGTACCGGCAACTGGCTATCATTGGGACTTCGGCGACGGAACAACATCTGAAGGCCCCAGCGCTTCTCATTGCTATACGAGAGCGGGAGAGTTCACCGTTCGGCTCACAGTAGACGGGCCGGACGACGCGCCGTACCAGCAAAACTTTTCCGTCGGAGTGAGCGGCGAGTTGAAACCGCATCCCGAGCTGCCCGCCAACCGGCGTTTTGAGCAGCCAGCCGACAAATGAGGAAGGAGGAAGGACCTCCATGCAGCGCAGAGACTTTCTCAAAAGCAGCGTCGCCCTAGCGGTAGCTGCTGAACTCGGAACCGGCAAAGCGCACGCATCCGTTCCCGCTCACAACTGGTCGCAGTACGATTTTGGTTCTGGCCCTCCGGTGACCAATCGGTTGAACCAAGGTCCCTTCCCACAGTACCCACCGGATGCCGTCATCCCCACCGATGAAGTGGTCATGACGACCACGCCGTCGGAAGAAGTCGTGCCGAACTATGGCAAAGGGCTGATCACCTACATAACGGCCGATATGGGCACGGACGAAATCAAATCGGACAACATCCCTCAGGCCATTGAGGATCTGGTTCGATTCCCTTTGGGGCAGCAGCTTTATATTCGTCCGACGTGGCGAGAAGTGCAGACGCGTCCCGGTCGCCTGGACATGGCTGATTACCTGAAACTGGTTTTGGAGTTGGCGAAGAAAAACAACAAGCGCGTCGGCCTGCGCATTCAAATGAGTGCTCCGGACTATACGCACGCGCCTGCGCTGCCGGATTTCGTTCTCGAAAAAGTACCGAAAGTTGACTTGGTTCTTACTGATAGCGATAAGGAAAGTCAGCGAGAGGCCCAAAGGTATCTAAAGAATCCGCATGCGCGCTATCAGCCGCGGTTCGACGATCCGTTTTTTCAGCAGGCATTCAAAGAACTGGTTGGCCTGCTGGCGGCCGAATTCAACGGAAATCCATCCATCGAATTCATCGACACCTTCATGTACGGCTTCTGGGGCGAAGGACATACCTGGCCCTTCGCAAACAATCCTTTCCCCGACTACCCGACGGCCGAGCGCACCTGGATCAATATGCTGGAAGTGCAGCTCGAGCACTTTACGAAGACCCCGTTGCTGACTAATACCCAGCCTGATTTCAGCCGGGTGGGCAATTCTGAAATGCTTGATCGCACGGTTCGCAGCTACAACTGGATTCGTAGCGACACCATCTTCATCGAGAATGAACAGATTGAAGCTTTGAGTAATCGGCCACCCTGGATCGGAGCCGTGCTCGAACAGCCGCTGCCGGGCAAACCTTTTGATGAGAACGCCGAGGTGGAAGGGATATCGCCGGTCGATAACATGATCGTGCACGTGATCGATGTGGGAGCGAATTACTGGTCGCTCTGGAACTTTCATCAAATCAACCCTAAGAATCTGATGAACTACTATCAGTCATCTCCCACGTGGTTCGACCGGATCAATCGCCGAATTGGCTATCGCGTGAGACCGTCCATGATCTGGACGTACGAGGACGCCGGATATCTCGGGCTGATTGTCGGCTTTGTCAATGACGGCATCGCCGGTGTTCCCGGCGTGCTGCGGGTGACGGTGGAGAGTGAGGACGGGAAAGCGCTCAAGAGCGGTTGCCTGGATGCCGGATATCCTCTGCCAGGAAAGATCCGGCAAGCGCAGTTTGTGTTGCCGCAAGGAACAAAATGGCAGGGACTGAAGCTCAGAGCGCAGATCGAAGTAAAGGGCATGCGCTATCCGATGCAATGGGCTTGTCACCAGAAACTGAATGACGATGGCTCACTCACTCTGCGTCCCAATCTTCGCCACAGCGTGTAGTCCAGCTTTCTGGGGCTCTTGCGATTCGGTCGGGAAATCGTTGAGCAACCACGGCCGGTGATGTATAAAAACAAGCCATGAATCGGCTTGCCTTCTTTCTCTCGCCTCTCTTGTTAGCAGTGGTCTTTCCTGCGCCTGCGCAGACGCCGCCGTCAGCCGAAAAGGCCACGCCAGCGGCGCGAACTGCCGGGCTGACCCGACACGACGGATTTCTTCCTTACTATTGGGATGAAAAGAAAGGCGAGATTCTTTTCGAGCTCGCGCCGTCTGCGCTTACCCGAGAGTTTCTATACTTCACCGGTTTAGGCAGCGGCATCGGATCGACCGACCTGTTCGCGGACCGGAGCACGTTTGGCGGGGCCGCGGTGTGCCACTTTCGGCGAGTAGGAATGCGCGTGCTCGTGATTGAAGAGAACAGCAATTTCCGCGCGGAAAATGGCAGCGCTGAACTGAAACACTCGGTGGAGTCGAGCTTCCCCACTTCTGTTCTCGCCGCCTTGCCGGTTGAAGCGGAAGGGGATGGCACGCTGCTGGTCGATGCAAATTCTTTGCTGCTGCGGGATGCGGTGGACCTGCTGTCGGAATTGCGGCGTCCGACCCAGATCGCCCTGGGCGAAATGGTGCGAGCGGAGGGCGGCAACGCGAACTGGCGTCTGGATGAAGCACGCAGCACGTTTGATCTTGACCACACCGCCAGCTTTCCGCTTAACACGGAAATCGAAACCCTGCTCACCTTCGCCACGGATTCCGAGAGCAATTTGAACCAGCCTGATCCGCATAGCTTGAGCCTGCGCGAGCACCATTCGTTTGTGGCGCTGCCTGAACCCGGCTACGGACAGCGGGAACAGGATCCGCGCGTGGGTTTCTTCACGACCGGTTTCCTCGATTTTTCCCAGCCGTACGATCGCCCCTTGGCTCGCTATCTCACCAACCGATGGCGCCTGCAAAAGAAGGATCCAAACGCCGCGCTGAGTGAGCCGGTCAAACCCATCGTTTTCTATCTCGACCGCGCCATGCCGGAGCCGGTCCGCTCGGCGGCCCGCCGCGGAGCGTTGTGGTGGAATGCGGCCTTCGAACAAGCCGGCTTCAAAGATGCGCTGCGCATCGAGGATCTGCCCGAGGGCGCCGACCCTATGGATGTTCGCTTTCCTGCGATTCAGTGGACCAACCGCTCGGGCCGCGGCTGGTCGGTGGGCCAGTCGCACGCGGATCCGCGGACCGGAGAAATTCTTCATTCGGTGGTGCAACTCGATTCGCATCGCATGCGCACGGTGAACAACTACTGGGAGTCCGCAATTCCGTCTGGCCGTGAAGCGGCGGAGCCTTCCGCGGAAGCGTTCGCCGCGTTCGACAATCTCGATCCAGAAACTAGCGAAGAGCAGGCCGTGACGAACCGGTTGGCGTTGCTGGCTTGCCACGAGATGGGCCACGCACTAGGACTCGAACACAATTTTGTGGCCAGCACATTCGGGCGCGGCTCGGTGATGGATTATTTCGCACCGCGAATCAAAATTCGGCCCGATGGCTCGGTTGATCTTTCCGACGCGTACATGCAGGGCGTCGGCAGCTACGACCGGTTTGCCATCGAGTGGGGCTACAGTCAGGGCAAGGCCGGAGCTTCGCCGGAGCAGGAGCACGCTCGGCTGGATGCGATTGTGAAGGGATCGATCGCGAAAGGTGTGGTGTGGGGAAATTACCAGGATCCGCGCTGGAACGCCTACGATGACGGCCCCGACCCCGTTACATGGCTAAAGGAAATATTCCCGGTTCGCGACGCTCTGCTTAGTCATTACGGCCCGCAGATGCTGCGCCCGGGTGAGCCCAACTCGATACTGGCTTCGCGATATCCCTTGGTTTATTTGTTTCACCGCTACGCATTGGCCGCTGCCATCAACGTGGTGGGCAGTGCAAAGGTGCCGCAGTCGCTGGCCGGAGACGGCCAACCGCCCGTGGCTGTGTGGCCAGCGCGCGACCAGAACGAAGCCATCCAGTTGCTGCTGAAAGCGCTGAGCGCTGCAGAACTGGAAACGCCGGTGGAATTGTGGAAAGCGCTGGCCCCGACCGAAAACATCGGAGAAGATTCGGAGCGATTCAAATCTTCGTCTGGGTATCTGTTCACTCCGCAAGACGGGGCGCGCGCCATCGCAGAAATTGTGGTGGGAGGATTACTAGATCCGAAGCGGGTAGAACGGCTGGCGATACTTTCTCACGAAGATTCCAGCCAGCCTTCGCCGCGTGGTGTGATCTCCGCCCTGGTAAGCGCCGAATTCCCGGGCACCGCGAAGACTGCTGCACAGCGGGATCTGGAAGGCGTAGTCCAAACTGAAGTCGCTGAGCGACTGATGATGCTGGCCGCCAATCCAGGCGCAACGCCGGAAACGCAAGCCGTCGCCTTGGCCGGAGTTCATCAGGTGCAGGACGCAATAAAGAAGACTACTGCACGCAACGCGATTCTGGATCGTCTTGAACGCGAGATTATTCTGTTCCTGCAGAATCCGAGCCAGAACACACCCAGGCCGCACACATCAGGGGCGCCGGCGGGACCGCCGGTGTAAATCGAGTTTGGGAATCCACGCCGGGTTGATCCGCAGTCTACGTCAGCCCAACTGCAGCAAACGCGCTTTGCGCTTCCGGGTTCGCCATGAAGGTGTTCCACACGAAGCCGGTGCGCTGATTTTCCGCCATCAGCATTGTGATGCCGGCGTCAATTCCGAGTACGTCGGAGTCGTACCAGCCCGAGAGCGGATTGAATGCATCCAAATAACCGTAGCGCTGCCACGCTAGCGGATAGAGCGTGCGAATATTTCGCAGCACCGCGATGCAGTCCGCTGACAAAAACGGCAGCGAACCTCCGGCGGCGCAGGGCACGATGCTTCCATCGATGGGCCCCATCGATGGCGGACCACCCCAGACCACGTATCCATTCACCGAGTCGGACGCCGTAATGCCCCACACGTTTTGCTGGTAGTCATTGAATTGGGATTGCAATGACTGGCAGAACAGGATGTGCGCCTGGGTCGCGGTGACGGAGTTGTTGAAGTAATTCGCGTACTGATCCGACTTATTGCGGAAGTCGAACCACGCGTGCGAGTACTGATGAATGAACAGCGGAGCGGAAAGGTTCGTGATGTAACTAAGTCCCTGGTAGTTGAGAATTGGACGCGAGAAGGCGTTCCACGCCGAGGCCGTGACCGGGTTCGTGGTTGACCCGATGGCCAGCAGGTAGAGCATCATCAGTTCACAGTAGGTGTCGTAGCGCGTTGTGATGAAGCCGTTCTCCGGAGTCCATCCCATGGAAAAGGTGGAACCGCCGTTGAGCATCCACGGCCAGTTGACGCGCTCGTAGATCTGCAAGGCCAGGCTCTGAATCTGCGCATCCTGAAAATATTGGCGGCAGGTGAGCACGCCGCAGAGAAGGATGGATGTGTCGATGGAAGAGACTTCGCTGCTCCACACCCGCTCGCCTGTATTCATGTCGACGAAGTGGTAGAAGAACCCGTTGACGTTGGCGAATTGATTGAGCAGGAAAGTGAGCGCATTGGTGACGCGAGTCTGAATCTGCGTGGCGTCCGCGTAACCGCGGCTGGCGCCGATGCACAGCGCCGTAAGTCCGAAGCCGGTGGCGGCGATACTGGCTACGGTGCTCGTGTCGCCTCCGGAGGCCACGGCGCGATCTTTGACGAGACCCGTCGTGGGGCTAGCCTGTTCCCAGAAGTAAAGAAAGATGGCTTGCTGAATCTGGTCGAGAAACGCATCGTCGGAAGTGGGAAGCGTTACCGGCGGCGGGGCCGTGCCTGTGACCGCGGGTGAACCGCCGCAGGAGATCATGGCTGTAGCTAAACTCGCAACTGGAAATGCCAGTGCAGCGCGGGCCGAGTAGCTTAGGATTTCGCGGCGAGTGAGTAAGCGGGTTGGCGGAGGCTGTTTCATCAGTCGTCAGCTCTAATCTCAGACCAAGCGTTATTTTTCTGTTACCGCGTCGAGGTTGTGCAGCATGACCGCAACTTCGGGATTCGCCATGAAATTCTTCCACACAAGACCCGTGCGCTGGTTCTCAATCATGACAACGATCGGGGCCTGATTCAGTCCCATGTAAATCGGTGAAATCCAGTTCTCGCCAGGGTTGTAGGCGTCGCGCGGACCGTAGACGTCCCACAGTTGAGCGCCCAGGTCGCGATAGTAGTGCTTGAACGCAGCCCGCGACGCTTCCGGTGTATATGGGAAGGACGCGAGTGCGCCGGTCGGAGTCAGAGTGCCATGATCGCTGTTATTGTCGGGCGCGTGCGGCACGTAGCCGTCGGGTCCGTCGCTCGCTGTCAGGCCCCAGGCATCGGGGCCGTAGCCTTGAAAGTGTTTGGGGTTTGCGATGCAGTAGGCGCGATTGATCAGCGCAATGTTGCGGTTGTTATCGAAATATGAAGACGTGTAACGGTCATGTAGTTTGTGCGGATCGAAACCGAAGAACGAATAATGCGTGAAGAACAAAGGGCCTCCAGTGCCGACGCCGACATCGAGCTTGATTCCGTAATACGTGTGCCCGTTGCCGTAGTGATCTCCGTCGTTGCTGCCCGACCAGCCTTCGCGATAACTGACAGCACGCTGCGACTGGCTCGCCCAGCCGGAGTAATACATTTCCGCGGGAACGCCGTGCGTCGGCGACGACATCGCCAGCAGATACGTGATGATGACTTCGTTCATTCCGATCAGCGGATGCCGGATCTGCCACCCCCATTCGGCGGACCAATGCCAGTAGAGGAAGTCGCCGGGCTGCGGCCCGCGATACCAACTCCACTCGACGGTTTCCCAGAGCTGCGAAATGCGTTGATAAAGATCATGCTCGGCGCCGGACTCACCGCGGAAATACTGGCGAGCGGCGAGCAGGCCTTCCATCAGGAATGACGTCTCCACCAGATCGCCGCCATTGTCGAACATGCCAAATACGGGCATGGTCTTGCCGGTGCTGCCGTTCATATAGTGCGACCAAGCGCCGTGGTAGCGCTGCGCGTGTTCCAGAAAGTTCACGATTCTCGCCATGCGTTCCATGCCCTGCGCACGCGTAATGAAACCGCGGTCCACGCCGACGATCAGCGCTCCAATGCCCATGCCGCTGGCTCCGGTTGCGACGATGCGATCGTCGCCCGGAATATTCTCTCGCGTCATCCCAGAGTTTGGGTCGGCGCCATCCCAGTAGTAATGGAAGCAAGCCTCCTGCAGCATGGTCAGCAATTCATCATCGCTGAATTCGCGAGTGGAGGCTTTGATTTTCGTCGGATGAAATGATGTGTGATACTGCCAGTCGGACGCTCCCACTCTGTAGTAGGCCGTCACGCCCGCCTTTCCAAGGAAATCCTCGTAGCGAGTCACTCCCGGAAGTTGAATGCCGATGGGCTCGAATTTGTCGCCATCGAAGGATCGGTAAATCAGGTAACGGGCCAACCCGGGATCGTTCACCGCGTCCCAGCGAACTTCGACGTGCCGCTCGTAGCCGATGGCGCGAACGTTCTCCGGAGCAGGCAGGGCGGTGTTGTGGTTGCTGCTTATGGGGGCGTCGTCTGCCACTCGAATCTCATCGATGATTAGCGTGTGTCGGAGGCCGTCGGCGCGGCCCTGATGAAAAATGATGTTCTGCAGAGACTCGGGGCGAAATTGATAAATCGAACCCGTGCGAAAGGCAGAGAGCGGGATTCGAATCCCGACCCATTTTCCTGCGGGAATGTCCCCGGTGATTTTCCCCAGCGGCAGAGGCTCGGTGAACGCCCCTGGGAACTCGGCGACCTGCAGTCCTTCGCCGGTGTTCGAGAGCACGAGCATCGGCAGATCGTCCGCGGCGATCGCTTCGGGAGCGAAACACCAGAAATAAAGATTGCTCCCTGCAAATCCCGGATAGCGATTGCGGAAGCCATTCACGCGGACTTCGGCTTCCCAACCTCCTCCTGACTGTGACTGCCACTGCAAGCGAAGCGCATTGGGCGGCGTCAGAAACGTCTTCGTCTCGACCGGAAGGCGGCGATCCTTCAGTTCCAGAGAACTTGCACCGTTGGCCATGCCGTGACTATAGAAGTAATTGTCGGAGGTGAGGCTGTTGTCGAAGACGACGTGGCGATAATATTCCGATTGAGCCCATGCGGAACTAGCGAGCAAGGCTATTCCAAGCAGGCAAACGAGACGATACATCCGGGTGGGAAGAGCATGCTTGGAGTTTGTCATGGACTTCATCCCTCAAATATTCTGATTCGTTAGCCCGGGAATCCGTGGCCCTGAGCTCCTACGGAAGGATCTCCGCTTGTGCCGGTGAACCATGCGCGGAATCGGGGCTGATCCAAACTTTTAGCTTCGCAGGTTCGGCGGCGAATTCATTGCGCTGGTTCCAGATTGCGAACGCTTCCGGTTTCAACTCAAACTTCACCTTCTTGGCTTCGCCCGGAGCTATAGCGATCGTCTGGAATCCCTTCAGCATGCGAACTGGTTCTGCGACGCTCGTCCCTTGCAGTTGAATGTAGAGTTGAACCACCTCTAGCCCGCTGCGCGATCCAGTATTAGTTACTTCGACCTCGGCAGTCAGCGCTGCCGCGTCGGTGCCTGCGTTCAAGCTCCTATTCAACGCTGCCGCACTCAAGCGTGGCAAACTGACAGTTGTGTTGCCATAGGTGTAGTTGGTGTAGGAAGCGCCATAGCCGAAGGGAAACTGCGGCGTGTTCTGTTCATCGATGTACCGGGATACGTATCTGCTGGCAATATCTGCGGGCGGGTGGGCGAGGTCGGTTTCGTAAGGCGGGCGTCCGGTGTTGAGCGAGTTGTAATAGAGGGGCTCTTGGCCCACACTGCGCGGCCAACTCACGACCAGTTTTCCGCTAGGATTCACATCGCCGAACAGAGTGCGGGCCAGCGCAGGTCCTCCGCTAGTGCCGGGAAGCCAGGCGGCGATTACTGCCGGCACATGGTCGAAGGCCCAGGGCACGGTCAAGGGTCGTCCGCTGAACAGAATCAGAACTACCGGCTTACCCGTGCGGACAATAGCTTCCAGCAATTCCTGTTGCCTGCCGGGAAGTCCTAGGTGAGCACGAGAAGCCGCTTCGCCACTCATCTCTGGACTCTCGCCCAGCGTGAGAATCACCACATCGGCTTTCTGGGCTCCAGCCACGGCGGACGCAATCTCATCGTCGGTGCCGTCGAGAATTCCGCATCCCTTGAAGCGAGACACGTGGCCTTCGCCCACTCGCTGCGCCAGTGCCGCTGGCAACGAAACGCGCGGACCGGCTCCGGCCGGCGCGCCAGTGGGATAGGAAGAGTCGTCGCCGAGCGGTCCAATGACTGCGATGTTCAGAGCTGCGGTTGGGATGGGAAGCAGCGGCTTTCCGTTTGATCCATTCGCATTCTTCAGCAATACGAATGAGCGCTCGGCCGCGGTCTGGGCCAGCGCGATACTGTCCGGATGATAGAGTGCCTTCGGAGCTGCGGACTCGTCCACAAACGGATGTTCGAACAGGCCCAACGCAAACTTGACGCGAAGCACGTGCCGCACGGCTTCATCCAATTCAGCTTGCGTTGCCTGCCCTGAACTCACGATTTGTTGCAGGTTGTCATGGTAGAGGCTGCTCACCATGTCCATATCGACGCCGGCGAGAAAGGCCTTACGGGCTGCAGCCGCTCCATCTGCCGCGACGCCGTGGGGAATCAGTTCGCCGACGGCGTTCCAGTCGCTGACCACGAGTCCACGAAAGCCCCACTCCTTGCGCAGAACCTGTTTCAAGGTGAAAGGATTGGCGGAGGAGGGAACTGCATTCAAGGAATTGAAGGCGCTCATCAGGGACGCGGCCCCGGCCTCGACCGCTGCATGAAAGGGCGGCAGGTAAGACTGCCGCAGAGTGTGTTCCGAAATTTCGGTGCTGTTGTAGTCGCGTCCGCCTTCAGCCGCGCCATAGCCGACAAAATGTTTGGCGCAGGCGGCAATGCTGTCCGGCGAATCCAAATGCGAACCCTGGTATCCCCGGACATAGGCCGCAGCCATTGCCGATCCTAGAAACGGATCTTCGCCCGCCCCTTCGGCTATTCGTCCCCAGCGCGCATCGCGCGCGATGTCGACCATCGGCGAAAAAGTCCACCGAATGCCGTCGGCCGACGCTTCCATGGCCGCTACGCGTGACGCTTTTTCGACGATCGACGGATCCCACGTGGAAGCCAGCCCCAAGGGAATAGGGAATTCTGTCTTGAACCCGTGGATGACGTCGAGCCCAAACAGGATGGGAACATGGAGTCGAGCTTTCTCCATCGCGATCTTCTGATACTTGTTGATCTCGTGCGGATCAATCACGTTGAACAGCGAGCCGATCTGTCCGTGGGCGATCATGTCCTCATAATCGGTCCGCCCGGTTCCAGGTCCTGTCGGTTGTCCGGCGGAATACTGCACCAACTGCCCGATTTTTTCTTCCACGGTCATGGTCTGCAGAAGCGATTCCACCCGCGCATCGAGATAGGTGTCGGTTATGCCGGCCGGTTGCACCAGAGAGGGCGGCGTCGATGCCATCTGGGAAAACGCGGCACCGCTCAGGATCATGACGAATGCGCAGCCCCGGAGCATGCGTCCGCCCACACTAGCGTGGCGCGATCGAGTTCTACGATGTGACCGGGGAGCGGGTGTTGTGCTGGAAATTGAAAATGGCATGGGATCATACCTCCGTTGGCCCAGGGTCCAGGTAGCTACTAAATCGGGTTAGTAGAGCGTTGTCGGAGTGTATGAAAAACGTTTTCCTTTACAATGTCAATAAGTATTGCGTATGAGCGTGGCCCACGATGGTGCAACATCGTGCTTGCTACCGCGAATCTGTTTGTGCGAGACTGCGCAGCGTGACGACAAAAAGGAAGGCTAAAGACGCCGGCCGGGCGGTGCGCATGGGGCCTAAGCCCGTGAGCCTGAAAGAACTGGCGGAGCGTTTGGGGCTCTCCCCTGCCACTGTGTCGCTGGTGATCAATCGTTCGCCCGTGGCCGACTCCATTCCTCAGGAGACCAAGGACCGGGTTCTGGCCGCTGCCAAGAAATATAAATACCGCCCCAGCTTTTTTGCCCGCTCGCTGCGGGCGCAACGCAGCTTCACCGTTGGGGTGATTGTCCCGGAGGTCAGCGACGGCTACTCGGCTTCGGTGATGAGCGGCGTGGAAGACCACCTGCTGCAAGAGGGATATTTTTATTTTGTGGTGAGTCATCGCCACCGCGCCGACCTGATCGACGAATATCCCAGACTGTTTCTCGAGCGTTCGGTCGACGGGTTGATCGCGGTTGATACGCCGTGGACTCTGGCGCTGTCGGTGCCGGTAGTGACAGTGTCGGGCCACAACCAGGTGAAGGGCGTCACCAATATTGTGCTCGACCACGTGCTGGCCGCGGAAATTGCGCTGCGACATCTCTTCCAGCTCGGTCATCGCGAAATCGCGTTCATCAAAGGGCAGGAGTTCAGTTCCGATACCGAAGTCCGCTGGTCGAATATTGAAAGAGCTGCCCGCCAACTCGGACTGCCGATTTCTTCTGCGCTGGTGTCTCAGCTGAAGGGAGACTCCCCGTCTCCTGAACTCGGCTATGAGGCCACCAGAAAGCTGCTGGCGTCGCACAAACCATTCACGGCGCTTTTTGCCTTTAACGATATTTCGGCGATGGGCGCCATCCGCGCGCTGCGCGAGGCGAACCTGCGGGTTCCGGATGATGTTTCCGTCGTCGGCTTCGATGATATCCAGAGCGCGGCTTACCAAAATCCGGCGCTGACCACCGTGCGCCAGCCGTTGCGCGAGATGGGCAGGATTGCCGCCGAGACTCTGCTGCGTCGCATCCGAGGCTCGGGACCGGATTCGCAGAACGGCGAGACCATGGTTGAACCCAAGTTGATGATTCGCGAAACTACCTGCCGCGCGACCAACGGCGTCCGTCGTCTCAAATAACTCACCTCAAAAAGCACACCAGTGAACCGCAAGAGGGGCCTTCCCGCAAAAATAATCTGCGCGAGTAGTCACGCGGGTACGGGTTATCCGGAAATCGCATAATCCGCTCAACAAAATCGTTAATGCGTTGGCGATGGAGAGTTGCGTTTCCAAGATAAGCCGAGTGCCGCTCGGTACTCGCTGAAAACAATGCGCTTGACTGTGGAAAATGGCCTGTGCTATAAGCGGTCCGATTGTTACTAAAACGCTTTTGTAGAGTTTTAGTAGACGCATTGCTCGGGAATCGTGAAATTCGAAGCACCACAGGGGGCCGTCATGAGCCGATCCACTTCTTCCGTACTCCGCACTGTTTCAATTGCCGTCTGCATCGTCCTCTCCACCGTTATGGCTCACGCCCAATATCGCGCTTCCATTCAGGGCGTGGTGACCGATGCCCAGGGCGCAGTCGTCCCGGGTGCAACCCTCACCCTGACAGACAAGGACAATAATCACCGCCTGACGGCGGCCACCAACGACGGCGGTATTTACAACTTTAGCGCGCTTCCTCCGGACCACTACTCACTCACCGTGGAAAAAACTGGATTCAAAAAGAAGGTTCTCGATAACCTCGGCGTGATCGCGGAGCAAGCGAACGCTATCAACGTCGAACTGGAAGTCGGCGCCGGCAACGAGACCGTGACCGTGAGCGGAACCGAAGTGCCGTTAATCGATACCGAGACTGCCCAAGTCAGCGGGACCGTGACGAGCCAGGAGATTCAGAAACTGCCCTCGTTCGGCCGCGACGTGTTTCAACTTCTGCAATTGGCGCCGGGCGTTTTTGGTGATGGCGCGCAGCAGCAGGGCGGCGGCACGAACTCGCTGCCGGGCTCGAACAACAGCGGATCGGGCGCGACCAGCGGTCCCTTCCAGACGGAGAACCAGCCGCAGGTGGTGGCTAATGGCAGCCGGCTGAATGCCAACAACATCACGCTTGACGGCGTCGGAATTACCAGCGTGTCGTGGGGCGGCGCGGCCATCGTTACTCCAAACGAGGACTCGGTGAAGGAAGTCAAGGTCGTCAGCAATAATTACGACGCCGAGAACGGACGGTTTGCAGGTGCGCAAATCCAGGTTATCTCGCAGAATGGCACCAATGACATACATGGCAGCTTCTTTTTCAAAGCCGATCGGCCGGGTCTGAATTCCTACCAGGCATGGACCGGTACGGCCGGCGAAACGGACACGCCCCAGAGAAACAACTCCAGATTCAATGATTGGGGCGGCAGCGTGGGTGGCCCGATTATTAAGAACAAGTTGTTCGGCTTCTTCTCCTATGAACGGATCAAGAACACCGGCACTGTTACTGGGCAGCAGTGGTTCGAGACGCCGCAGTTGCTCGCGTCGGCACCATCCGGAAGCTTGGCCTCCAGATACGGCGCGTATCCGGGAGAGTCGCCGGCGATCAGTGGAGTTGTCGATCAGACTTGCGGGTCGATTGGTCTGATTGACGCCTCAACGGCAATCACCTTGATTGCCGATGGTACGCCCAACGTGCAAGGCGCGAACTGCGCGCAAATCCCGGGTAAGGGCTTAGACGTAGGCAGCCCGCTCGCCAGTGCGCTGGGGACAATGGACCCTTCCCAGTTTGGCCAAACGACGGATCCGGTGACTGGGAAAACTTACTATCTTCCGGGTTTGGGCGGCAACGGTACGGGCAGTCCCGCAAACCTGGACGGCGCGGCTGACATCATGGACGCAAACACCATCGGCCCGAACGACAACACAAACCAGCAATTTAACGGCCGGGTGGACTACAACGCGACCAACAAAGATCTGGTCGCGGTGAGCTTGTATAGGGTGCCGGTCTCCACGCTGTCGTACAACGGTTTCCGCTCCGCCAATTTGTTTCACCACAAAGCTACAAACGAGGCTGAGACAGCTTTGTGGGACCACACCTTTTCTTCTTCGCTGCTGAATGAACTGCGCGTGAATGCAGCCGGCTGGCGCTGGAACGAACTGGCGGACAATCCGCAAATTCCGCTCGGCCTGCCGCAGACTGCCTATATTGGCGATCCCAATAACGGCAACAACATTGGGACGGTGTGTCCTGGCTGCAACGGTCCTGGCGGCCCCGCCGGCAGCATTTTCGACCAGTGGACTTACAACTTGAAAGACGTGGTTAGCAAGGTTCAGGGCAGTCACACGCTGAAGTTCGGTGGGGAAGTCACCGAACTTCATTTCGTGCAGGATGCCCCGTGGTCCGCTCGGCCCAACTGGGGGTTCAATAACTACTGGGACTTCCTCAATGACGCACCCAGCAAGGAGATTGGCACATTCAATCCCACCAACGGTGAGCCCACGGACGTAAGAAAGGATTCCCGCTCGCATATCCTGGGATTGTTCGCGCAAGACGACTGGAAGCTGAGGCCAAACCTGACGGTTAACCTGGGTCTGCGCTGGGAATACTTCAGCCCACTTAGTTTCATCAACAATCAGCTTGCTACCGTTGTTCTCGGGGCAGGCGCGAACGCCCTAACCGGCATGTCGATCAGGACCGGGGGCAGTCTCTACGCCGCGTCGAAGCACGACTTCGGCCCGCAACTGGGATTTGCCTGGAGTCCGCGGTCGCTCGGAAGCCACGAGCTCAACAACAAGCTCGTGATTCGCGGCGGGATCGGCATGGGCTACACGGGTGAGGAGGAAGCCATCACGTTAAATGGATGGCCTAACATCCCATTCACCGACGGCGGGGACACGCTTTTGGGTTCGAATATCGTGTACGATTTCCCGTCTAATCCGCACCAGTTCTTGCCGTATCCGGCAAATCCCAACACTATTCTCACGTTCGGCACTAACAACATTCCCACGCAGGGAGCGCCGGTCGGTGTGACCGCATTCCCGGCCAACTACCCAACCTCGTACTCGTATCGCTACTCGCTGGAAGCGCAATACGATCTTGGCAATCAGTGGGTGGCCACTCTCGGCTACCAGGGGAGCGCCGCTCATCACCTGACCCGCCAGTACAACCTGAATGAGGTTTACGGAGCTCAGGGCCTAGCGCTGAATATGATGATCAATGACGTGGATTATTACGCCCAGGATGGCAACGCCCATTCCAACGCTCTGCTGCTGGAACTGGCCCATCACTTCGCGCGTTCTTTTGAAATGGACACGGAGTATCGTTACGCCAAGAGCATGGACAATGGGTCGCAACCGTACAACGTCAGCAACTTCCAGTGGACCTCCGGCGGCGATTTTGGTCCATCGGACTACGACGTGACCCATGCCTTCAAGATGTATGGGATTTATTCGCCCACCCTCTTCCATGGCGAGCGCGGCTGGCTGGAGAAGGTAGCCGGTGGCTGGAGCTTCAGCGGGATATTCAACGCCCACTCCGGTTTCCCGTGGACGCCAGTTTTCAACAGCACCTGTAACTTGATCTACTCCAACGGTTCCTGTTCGAACGGTTCCAATTCGCAATTGCTACCCGCCGCGTACCTGGGTGGCGCAAAACAGAGCTACACGAACTACACCTTCTTAAGTCAGAACGGTAACTTTCCAAACGGCGGGTCGGCCTATTTCACGGCACCCACGTTTACCTCCTGCGCGGCGGTTTTCCCGGCCACTTGCCCGGGAACGCCGCAGGCGCCGGGAATTGGGCGTAACTCGTTCCGTGGTCCGCGTTACTTCGACGTCGATTTCACACTCAGCAAGTCGTTCGGGCTTCCGACGCTGCCCGTAGTAGGCGAAGGTGCGAAGATTGAATTCCGCATGAACGCCTATAACCTGCTCAACTCGCTGAACCTTAACAACATGGATAACGTTGTTACCGATCCGCATTTTGGCCAGGCGACGGGCGCTCTCGGCTCCCGCACGGTAGAAATGCAGGCCCGGTTCAACTTCTAAACCCAAGTGTGCTTCCCCCGAGGAAGCCTCCGAACCACGCTGCCGCAGAGTGAACAAACGGTTCATTCTGCGGCAGCGTGTCATTTAGACTGCGGCAGTGAGCAATCCCACTCCCAAGCTCGTGCGGAACCGCGCTGTCCGATTGTTCCTCGGTGTGGTTTTTCGTTGCTCCAATTCGAGCGGCGGCGTTGTTGCAGTGGCTTTTTGCGCTCTTCTCTCGGTATCGCTCGCAACGGCGCAGAGCAGTTCGTCGTCATCGTCATCGTCGACCTCCGCTTCAACCTTCGCCAAACTCTCGGTGCAAGCCGACGCCGCTCGTGATGCCAGTCAACTCGACGACGCTCGACTCCTCTACAAGAAGGCGCTAACGCTGCGCCCTGCCTGGGCAGAAGGCTGGTGGTCGCTGGGCACGATCGCCTACGACCAGAATTCGTTCGCCGACGCCGCGCGTGCTTTCCGGAAGGTCGCCGAACTCGTTCCCCGCAATGGCACTGCGTACGTCATGCTCGGACTGTCTGAGTTCGAACTCGGCCGCGACGAGCTTGCCCTCGCGCATATGGAGAAAGGCGCGACCCTCGGCCTGGATAAGAGTCCTGAGCTGCGGCACGTTGTCTTATATCACGAGGGGGTGCTGCTGCAGCGCAAGGGAAGATTTCAGGCAGCCCGCGAGACTCTGGAGCAACTGTGTCTGCAGGGAGTGCAGAACGATGAAGTCGTAAACGCCCTGGGCATGACTCTGCTGCGCCACCGCGAAAAGAATCCGCCGGCGTCGGGTTCGGTGGACGCGGAGGTCGTGTCTCAAGTCGGTCATGCCGGGTGTCTGAGTGGGCAGAAGAAGTTTGACGAAGCGCGAACGGTTCTGTCCGCGATGGTTGGCCGGTATCCGAAATATTCGGGGATTCACTATGCTTTCGGGCTGATTCTGGTCGAGGCCAGCGACCTGCCGGCCGCCGTTTCCGAATTCAAACAGGAGATCGAGAACAATCCCGCGGACCTGGTCTCGCGCCTGCAGATCGCCGCTGCCACTTACAAGACCGACTCGGCGGCAGGCATTCCTTATGCCGAAGAGGCTGTGAAGTTGGTTCCGCAGCAACCCTTCAGCCACTATTTGCTAGGCATGTTGCTGCTCGACACTGACAATTATCAGAAAGCGATTCCGGAACTGGAGACTGCGCAAAAGGCATTTCCGCGCGAAGCTCGAATCTATCTCGCGTTGGGCACAGCGTACTCGCGTGCCGGACGTAAGGCGGACGCGGCCGGCGCGCGTGAAACATTCCAGCGGCTAACGGAGGAGCAGAAAAATTCGGGAGCACTAACGGGAGCGGGAAGCGCAGACGATGGGGAAATTCCCCTGGAAGATGCCGCTCCACCCGAGCCGTGAGCGCCTACTGCCGCGGTTCCTCGATGGTGAGGATACGATCTGCAGCGACATCGTGAAGCGCCTGCCGGATGCCGCTGGGCCAGCGAATCTCCATATCCTTTATGTGTTGATTTTTACCCAGCCCAAAATGAACTCGGCTATCGCTGGACGAGGCGTACCCTACCGCAGTGGTGACTTCGTTCCACTGTGACCGGCCGTCTTCCGTTGTGATGTGAATCTGGGCACCGATGCCCATGCGATTGCTTTTCACGCCCACCAACTTCAGAAGAATCCAGTGGTTCCCCGTGTCGGAGATATTTCGCAATAGCTTGACCGGACCGCCAAGCACCGACGCGACGGCGTCAATGTGCCCGTCGTTGAAGAGATCTCCGAAAGCGACGCCGCGGTGCGCGGCCTCCAACTGGAAGTCCGGTCCGGCGGTCGCGCTGGCGTCCGCGAACTTTCCATTTCCCAGATTGCGGAACACTGAATTCGGTTCCGGATACCGACGGTCAGGGAATAGCTCATTGATATTGTCCATGACGTTGGCGCGGGCGACGAACAAGTCTTTCCATCCGTCATTGTCGAAGTCGTACATTCCGTTGCCCCATCCGGACATCTTCGTCGTCGCCTGCAGTCCGCTGGCCTGCGTGAGATCGTCGAAATCGCCGCGCGCGCTATTGATCAGCAAGGGGAAGGTTTCGTGTTCCACGGCCGTGTACCAAATGTCGGGACGCCCGTCATTATTCACGTCCCGAAAATCCGATCCCATGCCGGACAGTGCAGTACCGTCAGGCGCATAAGCCACTCCCGCCGCTACGCCGACCTCTTCGAATTTCTTTCCGCCGAGATTGTGGAAAAGAAACGCCGGCGTCGTATCGTTGGCCACAAATGCATCCAGAAAGCCATCGCCGTCATAGTCCGCGAACGAAACGCTCATGCCCTTGCCCGCGTGCGCCGCGATTCCCGTCTCCTCGGAAACGTCGGTGAAAGTTCCATCGCCGTTGTTGCGGTAAAGAGTATTGTGCAGCGAGGCATAGAGCTTGGGATGGCAATAAGCGCGCACGCCATTCTTCAGCGTGCAATAAGGATCTTTGTTGACTTCCCACGCGCAATAATTCACCACGAAGAGATCGAGTTTCCCGTCATTGTTGTAGTCGAACCAACCGGCGCCTACCGACCACATTTTCTTTCCGTTCATTTGAGCGCCAGCAAGGCCTGCCTTCGCGGTCACGTCGGTAAAGGTCCCGTCACCGTTGTTGTGGAAGAGTTGATTGCCGGTCACGTTGGCTAGGAACAGATCGGGGTAACCATCGTTATCGTAGTCACCCACGGCGACCCCCATCCCATAGCTGACTCCGGCCAGTCCTGCGCGCTCGGTGACATCAGTGAACGTTCCGTCGTGATTGTTGTGGTAGAGACGGTTCCAGTAGGCGGGAGATTCCTTTTGCAACGAGGGAATCGCCGCGCCGTTCACCAGATAGATATCCAGATATCCATCGTCGTCATAGTCGAGCAGGGCTACTCCGGCGACCATGGTTTCAATCTGATTCTTATTGGCAGTAGGCGAGTTTTGGGTGATGAAGGGCAGCCCGGCTTTTCCTGCGATGTCCTCAAACCTGATGTGAGCCGGAGATTGCGGTGTGTCCCGGGCGACGAACAAAAACGTAAGGGTGAAGATGAATTCAAGCATGTTGCGGATGAAATCCGGCCTTGTTCATTCCGTTCTGCGCTTCTTTGTTTTTCATGAACGTGTTCCAGATGAATCCGGTGCGCTGGTTTTCTGCCATCAGCATCGTAATCCCGAGGTCAATTCCGAGCACGTCCGGGTTATACCAGCCGGTCAGCGGGTTGAAGGCATCGACAAACCCGTACCGTCCCCAGGCCTTGGGATAGTGTTCTTTGATGGTGCGCAGAACCTCCATGCAGTCCGGATAGAGGAACGGCAGCGACCCGCCGGCCGCGCACGGAACCACGCTGCCATCCAGTTCGCCCAGTCGCGGCGGCCCTCCCCAGGCCGTGTAGCCTTTTGCCGAGTCTGACGAGGTGATGCCCCACAGATGCTCGCTATAGTCAGGAAACTCGTCATGCAACGAAAGGCAAAACTGTTTGTGAACGACCGTCGCCTTCACCGAATTCATAAAATAGTTGGCGTAGGCGTCGCGCTTTCCGCGAAAATCGAACCAGGCTTGCGAGTACTGGTGGGTGAACAGCGGATCATTCCCTGAGATGTATTCCAACCCCTGAAAGTTGATCGTCGGCCGCTTCCATGCCGTCCAGGTTTCCGCCGGAAGTGGATGCGTGGGCGAACCCAGCCCTAGCAGATAAATCATCATGAGTTCGCAATACTGGTTCCAACGAGCGTTGAGGAAGCCCGACTCAGGGTGCCAGCCCATGGAGAGCGTCTTTCCACCATTCAACATCCATGGCCAGTCGACACGCCCGTAAATTTTGGTCGCGAGATCCTGAATTTCAGGATCAGAAAAATGTTGCCGCGCGGTCAGTACGCCGCAGAGCAGCAGCGAAGTGTCGATCGAAGAGATCTCGCACTTCCACTGGCGCGCCCCAGTATTCATGTCGATAAAGTGGTAGTAGAAACCGTGCTCATGGGGAAGGTCGCGCCACAGAAAGCGGAGAGTTCCGCGGACACGCTCGACAATCTCGTCTTTCTTTCGATAGCCGCGCGCTTCGGCAATGCAAAGTCCGGAAAGTCCGAAGCCGGTGGCGGCGATGCTGGCGACGGTGTGGGTGTCATTTCCATTCAGCAGCGCGCGATCTTTTGCCTGGCCAGTTTTGCCGGCTTCGGTCCAGAAGAAATCAAACGCGGTGCGTTCGACTTCGTCCAGCAGGGCGTCGTCGGAACCGGAGTAGGGAACACGCGCCGGCTCCACGAACTGCCTTTTCCGAGCCAAGGCGGTCAGCTGCGAGAAGGGAAGCGCAGCTGCGCCAAGAGCAGCGGCCCGAAGAAGTTCCCGGCGAGTGAACCAAGCCTTATTGTCCATACGAATACGTGACGCGAGATTCGTGAGGAAGCATCCCTCTACTAATGATACACACTAGGAACAGCGTAATGGAGTTGGCAACTTCAGCGCCCGTGAGGCGACACTTCTACGAAGAGGACGTGATCTGATGCTGATCCTGACTGCACGACCGATTACCACGCGCGGCGGCGTGCAATGGTTTTTCCTTGCGATCATGATTCACTCTTTTATTGCGTGCGCCACGCTTCTGACCGCTCAGTCGAGTGCGCCCGCTGCAGAACTGCCCGTGACGATCGTGCACGTCGATGCGACGCCCGGACACGCCATCAACTCCTTCGATCCTGACAGCGCTCTGGGCAGCTCCATCGACGTGTTGTCGCACGACGGGATCGACAAGGTTTACACCCCGCACATTCTGCAGGAGTCGCTTTCCGCCGGCTGGGGACCGATCACTTATCGCAACAATTCCGAGCTCCGCATGGCCGCCTGGCACTGGACTGAGAACGGCACCTGGAGCGACGCGGCCCACCAGAGCGGATACTTTACCGGCAGCACCGAGCTCAAGGAACCGGTGCGCTACATCCTTTCTTACGCCTTGCCTCACCGCGGATTTTCCACCAGCGGCGATCGCCCGCTGCAGGGGCCCAATCTCAGCTACTGGAAGAGCAATCCGTATCTCACCAGCAAGTTCACGGGAGAGAGCGACGCACTGCATCCGCAATGGGTCGTCGTCGATCTGAAGGCCGAGAAGCCGATGAACGCGATCCGCATTGCCTGGGCGAGCCCCTATGCCACCACCTATAAAGTGGAGTATTGGGTAGGGAAACGTGCGCTTGATTGGGATGAAGGTCCACAGGGTGAGTGGAAGATATTTTCGGTAGGTGCGGTCCGAAACGCTCAAGGCGGGACGGTAACTCTGAAGCTTGCCGACACACCGGTGACGACACAGTATGTCCGCATCTTGATGACCGAATCCTCGAACACCTGCGATCTGCACGGAGCCGAGGACGTCCGCAACTGCGTGGGATATGCGATTCAGGACATCCACGTGGGCAGCGTCGACTCCAGCAGTAGTTTTGTCGAACTTCAGAAAAATGCTGGCGCCAAGCCAACTACCTACAACACTTCTTCGATTGATCCCTGGCACTCGGCTGCCCACGTTAATGCCACTGGTGCCTATCAACACAGTGGTTTCGATCTCTTCTTCTCAAGCGGACTGACCAACAATTTGCCGGCGATGATTCCGGTGACTCTGCTTTACGGCACACCGGACGATGCCGCTGCCCAGATCGCCTACCTCGAGAAGCGCGGTTACCGCATCGGCTACGTTGAACTGGGCGAGGAACCGGATGGCAAGCACGCCATGCCGGAAGACTACGGTGCTTTATACATGCAATGGGCCGCGGCGATTCACAAGGTGGATCCTCAACTCAAGCTGGGTGGTCCGGTGTTTGAAGGAGTGAACGAAGATATACGCCTCTGGCCGGATGCGCAGGGCCGAGTCTCATGGATGGGCCGCTTCGTCGATTATTTGAAAACGCATGGCCGCATTTCGGATCTCGCGTTCGTATCGTTCGAGCACTATCCGTTCGATCCCTGCGATATCACCTGGAAGACCTTATATACCGAGCCTCGATTGATGAAGCATATTCTGCAGGTGTGGCGAGACGACGGGGTGCCCAAGGAAGTCCCGCTCATGGTGACCGAGAACCATCTGGCGGCCGAACTCACCGGGCCGATGACTACGATTTTCGCGGCGTTGTGGCTGGCCGACAATGTCGGGTCCTTCTTCGAAGGAGGCGGCGCCGCTTTCTATCACTCGCCGATTCAGCCGCAGGGCATTCAGAAAAGTTGTCTGGGCTCGGCCTCGTGGTCGAACTTTGTCTCCAACAAGGACTATGACATCAAGGGCTACACCTCGCCCTATTTCGCGGCTCACATGATCAACCTGGAGTGGGTGCAGCACCGCTCGGGCGTGCATTACATGTTTCCTTCGTCCACCGATATGAAGGACGCCCAGGGAAATCTGCTGGTGACGTCGTACGCAGTACAACGCCCCGACGGAAACTGGTCGATCATGCTGGTCAACCGGGACGAGACCAGCCCGCATCGCGTGCGGGTGCAATTCGAAGATACAAACAGTCGGGAGACGGTATCGTTTTCCGGACCCGTCACTCTGGTGACCTTCGGGAGCGAACAGTACGTCTGGATCAACGACGGGCCCAACAGTCATGCGGACCCGGATCACCCACCGGTGGCAACCACGCTGCAGACCGGTCCTGCAACCGTATTCACCCTGCCGAAAGCCTCGATCACCGTGTTGCGCGGGAAAGCTGAGGTGAAGGAAATGAAAGCGCAGTGATGTCAGGGTGCATAGTTGCACCGGGTTGCAATCCAGTTGCAGAAATTATCAGTCTTGACAGTTTTGCGGTTCGAGATAGAGTGGTAGATGTTGTTGCGGCAGAGCTATCCAGCTCTGCCTTCTCAGCCTTCCCCCCCCGCTATCTCAAGCATCAGGAGAATTCATGAGGACTCCCAGGTTTTCAGTTATTGCAGTTTTGGCGGCACTATTGTGTATTGCGCCCGGCGCTCTTGCTCAGGGAGCGGCACACAGCAGAAACGTCGTGTTGAGCGAGATATCGGCGAGCGTTCTCACCCTTGGACCCAGCGCGGACCGTCAAAACGGTAACGGCGGCGGGCGTTGTAACCAGGACTGGGGGCGGCAACAAGGCGGTAACGGCCAGTGCGGCCAGGTTCCTGAGGGCGGGACGACTGTTGCATACGTCTCGCTGGCAGGCCTGTGCTGCCTGGCGGCAGCCATGTTCCGAGCACGGCGGCGAGTGCGGTCGGTCACGACCAGCTAACAACATCGTCATCGCGGCTCTTCGAGATTCGCCCTGAATCTTAAGCCCATTGGTTTGACCCCGGCCCGCCGAGCAAGAGGCGGGCCGTCTTCTTTTTCTCCTGGAACCCAAGCCGTTAATCATTAATTGTCTTCATTCTCTAGCATCCGCCGGAAAACGGCGCCGGAGCCCGTCGGTGGCTGCCACCTATGCAAGCATTTGCAATCAAGATGTTCGATTGCGGGGTCAAATGTTGCAAACTGCTGGAACATGAGAGGAGGCCGCCAGCTCGACGGATCCTTCCTTCGCCAGATTATGCGGGGCATGAGCCATTGACAGACTCGAACCCGCAGACGGTCGTCTCCGATTGACTCCCAGGACCATAACCCAAGTTGATCCAGTGGGTTGCAAGGCGCAAGCCCAGCCGCAGAGGATCCTTTCTAATCGCCAGCTATTTTGTGATTTCTGCTGGCAAGTCGACCACAACGGCCCGAACAGGTGCACCTTGACTCCCTGAAAGTAACCTTGGAGCTGGTTACGTCATCCTGCTTGCAATGATCTGCAATCCGATGTATAGTTTTCTCATCAGGGCACGCCAGCAACTTAATGGCGCTGCATCTCCCCCGCCTGTGGTGCTACCCAATTAGTTCCAGCGATGAAAGTGGGCCCCAACACCAGCGCCTTGACAGGGCCAGAAATATACGATAATCTACATAGGGTTAGTAGGGTTATTGCTCCTGTTCGGAGCTCGATTGGATGCCGTTTGTGAAGATCGAGCGATTGCGAGTTTTTCGTAAGCGGCGTAGCTACTTTCCTCCCCGGAAAAACGGCCGGTAGCAACGCCGATCACTGTGGCCAGTAGTCAGCGTAGTGCTTGTATCTCCCCCTAGGCTCATTCTCCCCTGTAGATCTCCACGCAGAGATCAGTAACGTGGTTTGGTTTCGGGCAATTCATTTGGGGTCACTGAGAGCGTGACTTAGAGGGCGAAGCTATGGCCATAAACACGGTATCGTGGGAATTGACGCAACCGGCTCCGCGGTTTGAAGCGGGAAGTGAAACAGGAAGCGACGCGGGAAATGAAGCTGGAGCCGAAATCTGGTACGGCCTGCATACCCGGTCGCGTCACGAAAAGATTGTGGCCCAGCGGTTGGAAGAAAAAGGCGTCACGACTTTCCTGCCTCTGGTCACCGAGACGCATCGCTGGAGCGATCGCAAGAAGTCGGTGCAGATGCCGCTATTCAGTTGCTACGTCTTTGCGAAATTTGTTCCCAACCGGTCGGAGCGGCTGCGTGTCCTCCGCGTGGAGGGAGTGTTTGGATTGGTGGGCGCCAAGGGCGAGGGCATCGCCATTCCTGACGAGCAGATCGACGCCGTCCGCAGCTTGGTGGAAGGCCAGTTGCCGTGGTCTCCTCATCCGTTCCTGCAAATCGGCCAGCGCGTGCGCATCAAGAGCGGAGCCCTGGACGGTCTGGAGGGCGTGCTGGTGCAGCGCAACGGAGACCGCACACTGGTAATTTCCGTGGATGCGATCCAGCGTTCTCTGGCAGTTCGAGTAGAAGGCTACGAAGTTGAACCGGTTTGAAATTCTCTGGTTATAAGTAGTTTGTTCTGAATCGATCTTGTTTTGAAATTCTCTTGCAGTGGCTGTCCTCCCTTTGGGAAGGATGAACCTACCTTGACCGAAAACCACATCGACCCCGTGATCGAGCGGCTTGATCAGGATACGTGTTTCGTGAGTGCCGGCATGCTCATGCAGAAGCTGCGCGCCCAGGCGGCGTTGCTGGCCAAGACGGATGTTCCCGTGCTGATCGTGGGAGAGCCCGGAAGCGGGAAGTACACGGTCGCAAGCCTGATCCACAAACTCTCCGTGCGTTCGGGATTTCCGCTCCAGCGGGTGAGTTGTTCGGCCATGCCCGAGGCCATGCTCGAAACCGAGTTGTTTGGAGACGATCAGGGAAGCGCTTCGCGGCAGAAGAGTCTGGGAACGTTCGCCGCCGGAGGAAAAGGCACAGTTCTTCTCGAAGAAATCGCGGAGATGCCGGCCGGAGTGCAGTTCCGGCTGCTGCAGGTTTTGCAGAATAACGAGGCCCGAAGCGCCGCCGGCGCCGAACCGATTTCCGGCAAAGTCAGGATCCTGGCCTCGAGCAGCGCCAACCTGGAGCGTGCCCTGGAGGCCAAGCAGTTGCGCGAGGATCTCTACCATCGTCTGAGCGCCTTCACTCTGCAGGTGCCTCCGCTGCGTCAGCGCAAAGAAGAGATCGGTACCTTGTTGCGCTACTTCATGCACAACCTGGCCCGGCACTATGGGCTGCCGGCACGCGAAATCTCTTCCGGCATGGTGGCCGCGTGCCAGCATTATTCCTGGCCCGGAAATCTGAAGCAGCTGGAAACGCTGGTCAAGCGGTATCTGGTGGCGGGTGAGGACTCGATGTTCAGTGACATCGTTGGGGATGCGGCCTTCGAGTCCCATAACGATGTTCTTGCGCAAACCCTGCCACAGAGAGAAACTCCGGAGCAGGGATTCGCCCTGGAGCCAGCCGAACCCGGAGTCGAATCGCTGAAATCCCTGATCCAGGGAGTCAAGGTGGAAGCCGAGCGCAGCGCGATTGGAGCGGCGCTCCTGAGGACCGGGTGGAACCGCAAGGCGGCCGCGCGGCTGCTGAAAGTGAGTTACCGCAGCCTGCTGTACAAGATCGAGCAATACAAGATGCGCGCCCCGCAGCCTTACCTGAATCTTACGCCGCTGCCCGCTGGAGAATTCTCCGCCTACGAAGAGGGCAAGGGCCGAGCCGAAAGCAAGCTGGTGGGATTTGAAAAACGTTATTGAAGGCATTGCGAAGGAATCTGCTATGACCACAGAAACTTTAACCTGGCGGGCGCAGCGACTTGCCGTATTGCTGGTGGGCGCGATTGCCGTGAGTGCGTCTTTCGCGCAGAGCACGCCAGCCGGCTCTGGCCAAGTTCAGACTTCGGCCAACCCTGCCGACAAGCCGCACGACAACAGTTTCGTAATCGGCAATGACGATGTACTGGCGATCAACGTCTGGAAGGAGCCTGACGTTTCGCGCTCGATTCCGGTGCGCTCGGATGGCAAGATTTCGCTACCTCTGGTCGGCGAAGTACAGGCCGCCGGGCTGACGCCCTTGCAACTGGAAAAAAATATCGCGGAAAAACTCAAGAACTATATTTCCGAGCCCGAAGTTACGGTGATGGTGCAGCAGATCAACAGCCAGAAATTTAATATTCTGGGACAGGTTGCCCGCCCGGGATCGTATGTGATGGCCAATTCGCCGACCGTGCTCGATGCCATTGCGCAGGCCGGCGGCTTCCGCGACTTCGCGAAAAAGAAGTCTATTTATGTTCTCCGCCACGGCGCGGCCGGGGAGTCTCGCATTCCGTTCAACTACAAAGATGTGAGTGAAGGAAAGAATATGGCGCAGAACATCAAGCTGCAGCCCGGCGACACCATCATTGTTCCGTGAAGATCGCTATTTCGCGGCGATCTCTAAGTTCAGCGATGATTCAGTGTTCTTGCTGATTTCTAGTTTCATGATGAAAACAATCGACAACTCGCTCTGCTTGGGCTTGCTGCTGCTGGCGGGCCTGCCGGTCTGGGCGCAGGACGACAAGCCGCCCGTCGTGGCGCCAGCGGCCAGCGGAGCGTTGATTTCCGGCTTGGCGAATTTGTCTTCCGCCAACGGTGACGATCGCGACGATCGCATGCAGGCTCCGCCCCCGGTCAGTGGAACGAATTATCCCGTCTCCTACACGTCCGGCGAGCAGTCGAATTATTTGCGGGGCGGCGTGACCTTCAACACCGCCTATTCCGACAATGTGCTGGGAACGACTAGCGCGACTCCGGTGAGCGACATCAGTTATTCGGTTTGGCCGACCATCGCGCTCGACGAAAGCACCTCGCGGCTGCATGCGGTCGTGACCTACGCGCCGGGCTTCACCTTTTACCAGCGCACCAGTTCGCGCAATGAGCAGGATCAGAACGTCGCGCTGGCCGTGCAGTACCGCTTGAGCCCGCACGTCACCGTCAGCTTGCAGGACGCGCTGCAGAAATCGTCCAGCGTCTTCAATCAGCCGGATCAAGGCCTGGGCATTGCGGTGTCCGGATCGACCCAGGCCGCCAACGATTCGGTGATTGCTCCGCTGGCCGACCGGCTCAGCAACAACGGCAATGCCGGCATCAACTACCAATTCGGCGCCAACTCAATGGTCGGGGCGAGCGGCACGTTCACCAATCTGCATTACCCCAATCCCACCGAAGTGCCCGGGCTGTTTGACGCCGCTTCGCGCGCAGGACTGGCCTACTATAGCTTCCGCTTTTCTCCGCAGCACTATCTCGGAGTTACTTATCAGTACCAGGAATTGCTGTCGTATCCCACTCAGGGGACGAACCAGACCGAGACCGATGGCTTCTTCGTGTTTTATACGTTCTACGCCGGGCCCGCTTTTTCGTTTTCGCTGTTTGGTGGTCCGCAGTACTGGAGCGCGGGTGTGCAGTATCTGAGTGCGACGCAGACGATCGCCGCGCAGCAGGCGTGGACTCCGGCGGCGGGCGGCAGCTTGAACTGGCAGGCGCGGCACAGCGGCGCGGCCCTCAGTTATTCGCATACGGTCTCGGGCGGCGGAGGGTTGGTGGGCGCCGTGAAACTCGACAGTGCCAGCCTCTCGCTGCGGCAACAGCTGACCCGTAACCTTAGCGCTTCGCTGGCGGGCGGTTACGCCAACAATGGCGTGCTCGCCGTATCCTCGCTGGGCGGACATTCGTTTTCCGGCAGCGCGGGCCTGCAGCGGCAGGTTGGCGAACACTTGAACCTCCAGGCTGGCTATACCCGCCTGCATCAGGACTACAGTTTTAGTTCATTGAATCCTGACACCAACCGGGAGTGGGTTTCGGTCTCCTATCAATTCGCCCGGCCCCTGGGTAAGTAAGCAGCCGGTAAGTAAGCAGCTAGGAAAATAATTATGGTTGAAGAACAAGACGAGCAAACTTCGCGCGGCCTCGATCTCCAGCACTATCTGGGCATCGTTCGCCGCCGTCATATGCAGTTTCTGATTCCGCTGCTGGCGGGCTGGCTCCTGGTGTGGGGTGCGAGCTGGATTCTGCCTTCGCGCTATCGCTCCGGCACGCTGATTCTGGTGGAGCAGCCCACCATGCCGAAAGATTACGTCACGCCCAACGTGAACGACGATCTGCAGGACCGGCTGCGCAGCATTACCCAGCAGATTCTCAGCCGCACTCGTCTGCTGCACATCATCGACCAGCAGCACCTCTACGCCGACGCCCATAATCGCATCACGCCCGACGAGCAGGTCGAGCGCATGCGCAAGGATATCGAGATAGAACTGGTGCACGACGGGGAGAACCGGGTCAGCGCTTTCAACGTCTATTACCAGTCGCACGACCCGCACGTCGCCCAGCAGGTGACCAGCGAACTGACCAACCTGTTTATCAGCGAGAACCTCGAAGTCCGTCAGCAGCAGTCGGAAGATACCACCAAGTTCCTGGAAGGACAATTAGAGACGGCCCGCAAGACGCTATCGGACCAGGAAGAAAAAATTCGCGAATTCAAAGGCCAGCACGTGGGCCAGCTGCCGGCGCAGGTGGGCAGCAATCTGCAAATCCTTGCCGGGCTGCAGTCGCAGTTGCAGGCGGAAGAAGATGCGCTGAACACGGCCAAGCAGCAGCGCGTCTATCTCGAAACGCTGGTCAATCAATACCGCTCCCAGCAAGGTTCGACGAAGAACGAGGGCGGAGCGCCTGTGGGATTGCCGGCGATGGACGCCGAGCTGACCAAGCTGCGTGCGCAACTGGCAGACCTGACCTCGCACTACACCGAACAACATCCCGACGTTCGCAAGGTGAAGGAACAGATTGCGAAGACGGAGAAGATGAGAAGTCAGCTGTTGGCAGACCTGAAGGCGAAAGCCGCCGGGCAAACGGATTCCGCGTCCGCCGCGGAGATGGCCGCCACCAATGATCCTTCTTCGCCCATGGCGCAGCTGCAAGGCCAGCTGCAGGCCAACCGGGTGGAGATTGCCAACCGCGAGCAGGGCATCAAGGACCTTTCCGCTAAAGTCACGGACTATCAGGCGCGTCTGAATCAGGAACCGGTGCGGGAGCAGGAACTGGCCGATCTCACCCGCGGCTACGATCAGTCGAAAGCCAACTATGACGAGCTCCTCAAGAAGAAGAACGAGTCCGCCATGGCTACCAGCATGGAATTGCTGCAGCAGGGCGAGCGTTTTCGTATTATTGATCCTCCCAGTCTGCCCCTGAAGCCCGACTTTCCTAACCGGCTGAAGTTCTGCATGATTGGACTGGGCATGGGAATGGTGCTGGGTGTGGTGGTGGCGGGCGCATTCGAAATCATGGATGACCGCATTTACGACGAGAAGGAATTTCAGAAACTGCTGCCGGTGGCAGTCATCTCGGAAATCCCCGCGTTGGCGGATGCAGCCGAAGAACAGAAGGAGCGGCGCCGGATGTGGCTGGGGTGGGCGACGGCCGCGCTCGTGTCGTTTACGATTTTGCTGGGATCGGCTTTGAGTTATTTGCGGGGCTAGACGTTCGAGATTCAAAAAATATGTACAGAGCCTTTTATCAACTCGAGCGGAATCCTTTTGAGATTACCCCGGACCCTGCGTTCCTGTTTCCGACCAGGCGGCACAACGAAGCTCTGGCCGCTCTTTACTACGGAGTGCGCCGGCACAAGGGATTTGTGGTGCTCACCGGCGAAGTAGGTACGGGCAAGACTTTGCTCCTGCGCTGCCTGCTGCAATCGTTCCGCCAGAGTGAAGATGTGAAGTATGCCTACGTGTTCAACGGGCGTCTGTCGCCGGTGGAGTTCCTGCAATATATCGCGGGCGACCTTGGCCTTCCGACCGCGGGCAAGAACAAGAGCGAACTGCTGTTGCAGCTGGCGGACTACGTGGTGACGCGCGGCAGAAAGAAACTGACCACCGTGCTGGTGGTTGACGAAGCGCATCATCTGTCAACCGACATTCTGGAAGAAATCCGGCTGCTCACGAATCTGGAGACGGCCGACGAGAAGCTGCTGCAGATTCTTCTCGTGGGCCAACCCGAGCTGGATGAAAAGCTGGATTCCTACGATTTGCGCCAGCTCAAGCAGCGCATTGCCCTGCGTTCGCACCTGGCGTCGCTCGACCTCCACGAAACGGCAGGCTATATCCGGCGCAGGCTGGAGCTGGCGGGCAGTCCCGATCCCGTCAATCTTTTTCCGCAGGAGACGGTCGTCGCCATTCACCGCTACTCCCGCGGAACTCCGCGGTTGATCAACACGATCTGTGAAAACGCATTGGTAGTCGCCTACGCGCGGCAGGCGGCCAGCGTGACGCCCGACGTGATTGACGGCATCGCGGCTGACTTTCGCCTGGAAGTACAAACCATGCCGGCAGAGACTCGGCGCGCGACCGATGAAGTTGAGTTGCGGGAGATCGCCAGAAAAGTGCTGGCCCTTTATACCCGTTTGCAGAGCACCAGTGCGTGAATTGATGCCGCAGCCGGCCGGCCGCTGCGCGTAAGAAGACCGACAGAACAGCGTTCAAGACCGAGTTCAAAACACCGAGTTCAAACAAATGAGCCATATATTCGACGCGTTACAAAGATCGGAAGCCGAAACCGCCGGAACGGAAGTATCGCTGGCGGAATCCACGTTTATGGTTGCGACCGAACTGCTGGAGGCTGCCGAGCGCAAGCGGCGAGGCGCTGCCCCGACCAACGTTCGCGAGACCAGGTCGGCGAACGTTCCCTCGCTCAGCATTCACGAGACCAACGCGCATGAGACGGCCGCTGGCGTGGAACCCGCGAATCCGCTGGACCAGTGTCCCTCGCTGCCGGTGTCGCTCCTGCCCAACAGCCGGTTGGTCGCGGTCGGCGAAGAGGAAAGCTTGGGCGCCGAAAAATTCCGTTTCCTGGCCGTCCGTCTGCGCCAGCTGCGCCAGAATCGGACCATGAAGAAAGTCTTGATCACCAGCACCATTCCGCAGGAAGGCAAGAGCACGGTGGCTGCCAATCTGGCCTGCACTCTTGCCCGCAGAAAGCCGCACAAGACGCTGCTGCTCGAAGGCGATCTGCGCCGGCCGACGGTCGCCCAGAAGTTCGGATTGGGAAACGTTCTGGGTTTGAGCGAGTGGCTGCGCGGCGAAACCGAGAGCATGAACATTTGCCGCCTCGAGGCCCTCGGGCTCTGGGTTCTGCCGGCGGGAAGCGCTCCGGAAAATCCGCTCGAGCTGATGCAGTCCGGCAAACTTTCACTTCTCATGGAGCGGCTGACTGAGTGGTTTGACTGGATCGTGATCGATTCTCCGCCGGTTCTGCCCTTGGCCGACACCAGCCTCTGGGCGCGTCTGGCCGACGGCATCCTGCTGGTCACGCGAAAAAGCGTCACCGAGAAGCAGCAACTGTTGCGCGGGCTGGAGGCTCTCGAGCGCTCTAAACTGTTGGGAGCGCTGGTCAATGGCTCGAGCGACGCAGCGCACAGCGATTACTATCAGCGCTACGGTCCGGCCGCGTCCTCCCCGGTCGCCGCGAAGTCGAATCAGTAAGCGGTTGTACTGGGCGGCTATGTGCCGGCCCGTTTCCTTATTCGCTTTATGGTTTGCACTTTCCCCCGCACGTCCCCCCGCTAGAAGCTAACTCACTAGAAGCTAACTCAAATGAAACCCACGATTCTGATTGCTACCACGTCTCGCTGGTTCCCGACCGCTCGCCTGGCGATGGCCCTGGCCGAGAGCGGCTGCATCGTCGATGCCGTCTGTCCGCGCCGCCATCCCATGGGGAAGATCAAGGCGATCCGGAAGATTTATTCGTACCGCGGCTTGATCGCCGTGCATTCGCTCGCCGATGCCATCGCCGCCAGCCAGGCGGACTTCATCGTTCCCGGCGACGACCTCGCCACCAGCCATTTGCATCGGCTCTACAAACTGGCACTGCAACGCGGGAAAGCCGGAAAGTCGATCTGCGAGCTCATTGAACGCTCGCTGGGCTCGCCGGAGAGTTTCCCCATCGTGTATGCCAGAAGCGTTTTCATCGAACTGGCGCGTCAAGCGGGACTGCGCGCTCCGCGCACCGAAGTGATCGCCAACCTCGATGAGTTGAGAAACTGGATTTCCCGCGTCGGGCTGCCCACGGTGCTGAAAGCCAATGGCACATCCGGCGGCGACGGAGTCAGAGTGGTGCACACCCTGGAGGAAGCCGAACGTGCGTTTCGAACCTTGCAGGCTCCTCCGCTTCTGCTGCGCGCGTTGAAGCGGGCAGTGATCGACCACGATAAAACCCTGGTCTGGCCGTCGCTGCTGCGCTGCCGCTCGGTCGTGAATGCCCAGGAATTTGTGGGTGGCCGGGAAGCCACGAGCGCCATTGCCTGCTGGAAAGGCGAGGTGCTGGCCAGCCTGCACTTCGAAGTGCTCAACAAGCGCGATTCCGCAGGCCCCTCGAGCGTGGTGCGTCTCATCGAGAATGCTGAAATGTCCACCGCAGCCGAGAGCCTGGTCCGGCAGCTGAATCTATCTGGACTCCACGGATTTGATTTCATGCTGGAAGCGGACACCGGAAATGCTCATTTGATCGAAATCAATCCGCGCGCCACTCAGGTAGGACATCTGACTCTCGGTCCCGGGCACGATCTCCCGGCAGCCTTGTATGCAGCCTTGTCGGGAGACGCGATCCGGACAGCTCCCCGGCTCACGGACAACGACACCATTGCGCTGTTCCCCCAGGAGTGGACGCGAGATCCAGCCAGCCCTTTCCTGCAGTCTGGCTATCACGACGTTCCCTGGGGAGAACCGGAACTGCTTCGAGCCTGCGCCGTCAAGGGACGGAAGCAGGGGGATATCGAATTCCCGGGAAGGCCCGTGCGCACCCTTTCTCCGGTGCGGCTTCCGCGCGCATGAGGACTCAGATTGAAATCATGGCTGTCATTGATTGCTTAGAGCACGAGTGCTGCAACGAAAACGACGTCGTGGCGGCGGGCAGTGCGCCGCGGCTGGTACGTTGCATCGATCCGCTCAGTGATTGGCGCTGGGAAGAACTGGTACAGAGGCATCCCCGGGCTTCCCTGTTTCACTCCTCGGCGTGGCTGAGGGCCTTGTGGATGACCTATCGATATCCGGCGGTGGCCTACGTTACCTCGGCGGCCGACCACAGACTTGAGAGCGGCATGGTGTTTTGCCAGGTCGATAGTTGGTTGACCGGCCGGCGGCTGGTTTCGCTGCCTTTCTCTGACCATTGCGAGCCCCTGGTGGATGGCCGGGAAGATCTGGACGCCATCGCGCTCGCGGTGGAGCCGGAAGTTCGGCGCGGCCTGTGGCGTTACTTGGAAGTGCGGCCTTTACAGCCAATGGAAATCGCAACCGCACTGCATGAAACCAGAGTGCCCTACACGTTTCATCAGCTGGATCTTTCGCCAGACGTTTCGACGCTGTTCCAGAATCTTCACAAGAGTTCCACACAGCGCAAGATTCTGCGGGCCGAACGGGAAGGCTTGCGCTATTGCGAAGGACGCTCGGAAGAACTTCTCGATGATTTTTGCCGGCTCCTGACCATCACCCGACAACGCCACCAGCGTCCGCCGCAACCTCGGAAATGGTTTGTCAATCTGATCGAGTGTTTCGGAGAAGATCTCAAGATTCGCGTCGCCAGGAAGGGTGATCGTGCGGTCGCAGCGATACTCACGATTCGCCACAAAGACACCATGACCTACAAGTACGGCGGCAGCGATCCGGAATTCAACTCGGTTGGCGGCATGCACTTGCTGATCTGGACAGCGATCCAGGAGGCGAAGAGTGCCGGGATGTGCTTCTTCGACTTCGGGCGAACTGATGCCGATCAAGCAGGGCTCATCACCTTCAAGTCGCGATGGGGTACAGCGCAATCGGAGCTGACCTATTCGCGGTACGCCGTTTCCCCCCACGTGGATCACTCGTTCGAAGCGTCGGCTTCGAACTGGAAATCCAGAGCGGCACGGTTCTTGCTGTCCCACATGCCGCCGGACTTGCTTTCTCTGGCCGGACGCGCGCTCTACCGGCATGTTGGATAAGTTAAGCTTGGATAAACTGCGCCAGATAAAACTTGCCATACAAAAAAGATGTAACTACCCCCCTCGCCTCCTGCGAGTACAGGATGTCGACCATGATTGCTGAATCTCATAACGACGTAGTGCTTTCCTCCCAACCCCAATCTCGTTCCGCACAGGTGTCGGTGGTGATCGTGGTGTGGAACGCCAAGAAATATGTGCAGGAGTGCCTGGAGTCGCTCCGCGAACACTGTGCCCAGGTATGTTCTGAAGTGATTGTCGTGGACAACGCCTCCACCGACGGATCCGCCGAACTGGTGGAGCAGATGTTTCCCGAATTCAGGCTGATCCGCAACTCGGAGAATCTCGGCTTCGCCAAAGCCAACAACATCGGAATCGCGCAGTCGACCGGAGACTACGTTTGCCTGGTGAACTCCGACGTGAAGTTCCTGGATGACCCCATCTCTCCGATGATCGAATACCTTTCCCAGCACCGCACGGTCGGGATGGTTGGCCCGAAGATGCTGGCGGCCAGCGGCAAGACGTTGCGGTCAACCATGCGCTTTCCGACCATCTGGAATTATTTCTGCCGCGCCCTGAGCGTCGACGTTGCGTTCAAGCATTCGCGGCTGTTCGGAGGGCTGCTGATGTCCGACTTCGATCACCAGTCGACCACCGAGGTCGAGGTGCTTAACGGCTGGTTCGTGCTGGTTCGCCGCAGTGCGATGGAGCGGGTCGGCCTGCTCGATCCGCAGTTCTTCATGTACGGCGAAGACGTGGACTGGTGCTACCGCTTCCGCAAGGCGGGCGAAGGCGTAGTTTTTTTTGCCGAGGCGGGGGCCCTGCACTACGGAGGAGCGAGTTCAAAGAATGCCCCGTTGCGCTTCTACCTCGAGTTGTACCGCGCCACCTGGCAGTATTGGACGAAGCATCACGGCGGCCTGGCACAGCTGGGTTTTCTGGCCGCCTTCGCGGTTCATCATTTGGTCCGGCTGCTGGGCTCCGGGATCCTCTATCTGTGTCTGCCCTCGCGGCGGGTTCAGACCGTGGCCAAGTTCCAGCGCAGTCTGGCCTGCCTGCAGTGGGTGAGCACGGCGAAGTTCAGGCCTTTGGAAACCAGCAACAAGGCCGCGTAACCCTTACTAGATTCAAATATGTACGAAACTGAAGCCAATTCGTCCGTCGAGAGCCCGGCGCAGATTCCGGCCGAGGTCCTGCGCTCGTTCGAGCATCTCCGCGGCCAGGTGCGCTCGCGCACCGTGCTGCCCTGGAGCGAGCACTGCACGGAATGTGTCTGGCCCACGTGTTATTCGACGTGCGAGTTCTACAGCCCGCGGCCTGACGGCGGTTGCCGCCGTTTTGCCGACGGCATGGTGCGGATCGAATCTCCGTCCGCCGTGAACTCCTACATTCTGAAGATCCGCTTCAAGCGCTGGGGCAAATTATGGACTCCCGGCAACGTGCAGATGCATTCGGCGGAGAAAGCGGCAAAGCTCGAAAAGAGCGACTACTGGATCGGCAGCACCCTGCAGCGGCTGCCCGTGCCGGCTCTGGTGAAGATCACCGCGACTACCAAGCGCTATGGCTTCAAGAAGCGCAGAGCGGTCTCGCGGCCGAACGGGCAGGGGCTGCCGTCGAGCTTTCTGGTGGAGTGCTACAACCCCGAAGCGCACGATGTTCAGCTGTCGCTCACCATGCGGGCAACCAGCGAACGCTCGCGCCTCCCGTTTCAGAAGCTGATCACTTTGCGTCCGGGATTTCAGTGCGTGCGGGTTCCAATCGTGGAGATTACGGCGCTGCTTGACGTCGAGCAGCCATTTGGCATCGACCTGATCCCCAACGATGAGGATGCCCCGGAAACCACGCTTTACTTTGGACTGATGGATTTCGTGACGGAAGTGCCGGCCAGCGCGAACGCGGGCACCTCCGGCGAATTAGACAAGTCCGGCAAGAAGATCAAGTGTGTGGTTTGGGACCTCGACCACACGCTATGGGACGGCGTACTGGTCGAAGACGGCCCGGAGAAGTTACAGCTGAAGCCTGGGATTGCCGCCGTGATCGAGGAGTTGGATCAGCGCGGTATCCTGCACTCGATCGCCAGCAAGAATAATCCGGAAGACGCCACGCGGGTCCTCGAGAAGTTCCAGCTGGCAGACTACTTCCTGTGTCCGCAGATTTCCTGGGGACCCAAGAGTGAGGCGGTCAAGGCCATTGCACAACAGTTGAACATTGGTCTGGACAGCATTCTTTTCATCGACGACTCCAAGTTCGAATTGGAGGAAGTCCATGCGGCGTGCCCGGAAGTGCGCGTGTTGAATGCGGAGCACTACCTTGGCCTCCTGGAAAGAAGCGAATGCCTGGTTCCGGTGACCGCCGAAAGCCGGCAGCGGCGCAGCTTCTACAAAGTCGAAGCCGACCGGCGGGCGGTGGCGCAGAGCTTCACCCATGATTACCACGCGTTTCTCCGCTATTGTGAGATTCGTCTGACCATTCGTCCCATGACCGAGGAAAACCTGGAGCGCGTGCACGAGTTGACGCAGCGTACCAACCAGATGAATTTCTCCGGCAACCGCTACGACCGCGAGGTGCTGCGAAGGCTTCTATCCAGCCCACATCTGGACACTTTTGTGCTTAGCTGTGAAGACCGGTTTGGCAGCTATGGAGTCGTCGGATTTTCCATTGTGGATTCCCGCGAGCCCCGCATGACCGACCTGATGTTCAGTTGCCGCATCCAGTCCAAGCGCGTGGAACACGCGTTTCTGGCCTGGCTCGTGCGTAAATACATCGCGGAAACGAATAAGGACTTTTATGCCAACTACCGGAAGACCTCGCGCAATGCGGCGTCGGGAAAAGTATTCGCCGACCTGGGCATGGAAGAACTGGAAGAGCGCGACGGCGTCCTGTCCCTCCGGTTCGCGGCCGGACGGCAAGTTCCGGACGACGGAGTCATCGACATCACTGAACGCCGGATTGAGGTTACGGCATGAGTGTGCGGTCCTTGAGTGTTCGATCCGTATTAGGCGCGGCGCGGCGGCGAGTGCAACTTTCGCTGCAACGGCGGCCGGCGCGGCTGCGCAACGGCGATCCCATCGTATCGTTCACTTTCGACGATTTTCCCAGAACCGCATACACCGCCGGCGGACGCATTCTGGAACAATTCGGAGTTCGTGGAACTTTTTACGCAGCCTATGGCCTGAGGAATACTGCGAACGAGTCGGGCGAGCAGTTTCGTGCCGAAGACGTTGAGTCGCTGCTCGAGAAGGGACATGAATTGGGCAGCCATACCTTCGGCCATGTGTCGTGCCGTGCCCTTTCCCGCGCGGCGTTCTGCGAGGACGTGACAAAAGGCAACCAGGCCATTGCGGGCGCAAGCGGCGTGGATGCGCCCAATTTTGCCTATCCCTTTGGCCATATGACAGTCCAGACCAAGCGCGCCCTTGGGTCCGGCGTGGCCAGCGCGAGAAGCAATGTCCCCGGCTTCAACGGCCCCGAAATCGATTTGAATATGCTGTTGGCGAACCGGCTGTACGGCGGTATTGATCAAGCCAGACGGATGGAAGAGTTGATCGCGGAGAACGCGAAGCGCAAGACCTGGCTGATTTTCTACACTCATGACGTGCAGCCCAATCCTTCGCCCTACGGATGCACGCCCGCTCTGTTCGAAGCGACTGTAGCCTGCGCCGTGCGCCACGGTTGCCGGATTCTGACCGTGCAAAAAACCTTAGAATACGCTGAGGTTCAAGACGGGAAAGCCAAAGGCCACGTCCGACGGCCCGTTTCGGCTTAGATTCAGTTCATGCCCTTCTGTGTTCTATTCTCGATGCCGAACCGCATATACCCTGTTGTTTGGGCTCGCGCCGTTCGCGTGGCTTGCCCGACAGGGAGAAATGAATGAGTGGCTTTTCGAATCTGTGCTCGCTTCGAGCAACTCCGCTGATTATGGCGATCCTGACTTTCATGGTAGCAGCCGGCAGTACGGCGATGGCATGCCCCACAACCGTGCCCAGCGGAGTCACCACTTGCTATTACATCGATTACGCGAGCGGCAACGATTCAGCCAGCGGCACCAGCGAATCCACGCCATGGCAGCATGCCCCCGGGATGGCCAATGCCACGGGCAATGCGGCGGCGCACACTCCCGGGCCGGGAGAAGGCTGGATATTCAAGGGCGGCGTCACGGTCGACTTTCACGCTTTTCCGATGAATGTTCCCTGGGGCGGCACGTCGGGGAAGTCCGACTATATGGGGTATGACTCAGCCTGGTTCACGGGCAGTTCCTGGGCCCGGCCCGTTTTCAACGGTGGCGGCAGCAGCGGGTACAACGACGCCACGCAATCGATGATCACCGACGTGGCGCACAACGCCAGCTACGTGATTGTCGACAATCTGGAAATCACAGGCATTTATTTTGGCTCGGCCTGCAGTTCGAGTGGTCCGATGAGTTGCTCAGCCATCAGCCAGTTCGGTTATAACGGTCCGGACGTGGCCTGGGAAATCAAGAACGTTTATGTGCACGGCTGGTCGCACTGTTCCTTCTCGGGCGCGTGCAGCGATCCGGGAAACGAAGCATCGTTCTTATGGGTGAACCAGGACCACAGCGGCGCCTCCAGTATTCATGACTCCGTGGTGGACGGTTCCGACTCTTCGCAGGATTGCTGCAACGCGATGGCGGGGTGGGTGGAATACAACAACTACATCGCCTACGTGGACAATGCCGAGTTTGGCGAGATTGGCCTGTTTCACGACAACGTCATCACCAACATGGTCCCGCCGTCGAATAGTGTTCATGGCAACTGCATTCACCTGTTCGGCAGTTCCAACGTTACCGAACTCATCTACAACAATTACGTGACCTGCCTGAACACCGGAACCCCCGACGAAATGTTCCTGGTCGAAGAAGACGTTGCGACGGTGTATGCCTTCAACAATGTTCTGGTGAAAGACGGTCACGGAACCATGTTCGAGCTGGGGCAGAACAACAGCGGAGGCGGGAAGTACACCTTCTTCAACAACACCGCCGAGTGCGGAACCGACCCCAGCCCCAGCGGCAATTGCGTCACCGGCAAGAACGGGACTCCTACCGTAACGGTCTCTAACAACTTCTTCATCAGCAGCGGCGCTCCGGTGAACAAGGAGAGCAACTCCTCCTGGACGATCAGCCTGCCCTCCCCATTACTGTCAATGACTTGTGCCAGCGGCGCGCACTCGAACTTTGGCGGCAGCCTGATCTGCGCTCCAGTCGGTTCGGGCAACGGAACTGGAAATCTGAATCTGACGGAAACTTATCCTTTCGCTCCGCTGGATACGACGGCGGCAGCGGCGGTTGGGACCGCAAGCGGAAACAATGCTTTTTGCACGACGATTTCGAGCATCAATTCCGCAGCCGGGCAGGCCTGTTTGTCCGACACCACGCTGGGCGTAGCTTACAACACGGCCAACCATACGGTAACTTTTCCGGCGCGGAATCCGGTGGCACACTCGGCCAGCGGGCCCTGGGAAAACGGCGCTTATGAGGCGGGTACGGGGCTGCCCATCGCTCCGACCGGTTTGACGCTGGTCGTGAACTAACTCACGGCTGCGATTCGTAAGTTCGATCGAACAACTCCACCTTCTGCATTTTCGACTGCTTCTGGTCCAGTCCCGCTCCGTCGCGCGCGGGCAGCGGACCATTCAACATCACGATCCAAAACTTAAAGCTCCAGGATCAAACGATGAATTTGTCAATGCCGAACATTCGCTATCTGGCCGATGACGAGAATGCCAGCTCGTTATCGAACAAGCTGCGCGCCAAGCGCTTCCGGCTTTTTGAACAGCTCACTGCCGCCATGCCGCGTCCGCTGCGCATTTTGGATGTCGGCGGGACCAATGACTTCTGGGAAAAGCGCGGCTGGACCGGACGCCGCGACGTCGAGATTTTCAGCCTGAACCGGGTTGCGGAACCGCAGCGCCACGAAAATGTGAAGCCGCTCGCCGGCAATGCCGCAGATCTGGCGCAATTTGCAGACGGCAGCTTCGATATCGCTTTCAGCAACTCGGTCATCGAGCACCTTTTCACTTTCGAGACCCAGCGCCGCATGGCGGCGGAGATTCAGCGTGTGGGCAAAGCGTTCTGGGTGCAGACGCCCAACTTCTGGTTTCCCATGGAACCGCACTTCCAGGTGCCGGGGTGGCAATGGATGCCCCTGAACGTGAGAGTCGCGATCATCCGGCGCTTCCGCTGCGGCTGGCGCGGCCCTTGTGCCGATCGCGAGGGGGCCGTGAAACTGGTCGAGGAAGTCCAGCTGCTGAGCCGAAGTGCGATGCAGGAGATCTTCCCCGGCGCCACTCTGATTCCAGAGCGTTTCTGCGGGCTGGTCAAATCATGGACCGCGGTTGGCGGATTTCCCCAGCAATCAAGAACGGAAGGCAGAGCCTAAAGCGTGGGACCGGATCATCTGAAATTCGGCGGGGGCGTAACCGAAACCGTCCTCAACCCGGCAGTGCTGTTGCTGGTGATCATCGCCGGCATCCTGCTGTGTGTCTGGCCGCGCAGGAAAGCGATTGCCGTGTTTCTGGCAGCGGGCCTGCTGGTGCCGATGGATCAGGTATTGCTGATCGGCCCCGCGCATTTTCCTATGCTTCGGCTGCTGGTGCTTTTCGGGCTGGTTCGCATCGTGCGCGAGAAAGCTTCCACGAAACGTCCGGTATTCAGCGGCGGGATCAACAAGATTGATATTCTCGTCATCCTTCTGACTGCGGCCACTGCGGTGAACGGAATTCTGCTGTTCGGCGAATCCGGCGCCGTCATTTATCAATTGGGCAGCGCCTACACGGTCCTCGGCGTGTACTTTCTGCTTCGCTTCATGGTTCGCGATGAGCAAGACATCGTGCGCGCGATTCAGACCCTGGCCGGCATTGCGACGTTCGTCGCCGGAATCATGGTTTATGAATTGATGGCTGGCCACAATCCTTATGCGCTGCTGGGAGGCGCAAATTCCCACGCCTATGCCACGCTGATGGAGAGAGACGGAAAATTGCGGGCCATCGGTTGCTTCTCCCATCCCATTCTGGCGGGAACCTTTGGCGCCGTGCTCTTGCCCGTGTTTGTGGGACTGTGGTGGAAAGACAGGAAGTATCGCAAGATCGCGGTGCTCGGCATGGTTTCGTCCACGGTGATGACGCTGGCGTGCAACTCCAGCACGCCGATGTTGGCATACCTGGCGGGCGTGCTGGCACTGTGCATGTGGCCGGTGCGCCAGTGGATGCGTGTCGTGCGCTGGGGCATTCTGCTGACCCTGGTTTCGCTCCATCTGGTCATGAAAAACCCGGTCTGGCACTTGATTACCCGTATCGACTTGAGCGGCGGCTCTTCTTCATGGCATCGCTTCATGCTGGTCGATCAATGCATCCGCCATTTCGGCGATTGGTGGCTCATGGGCGTCAAAGACACCAGCGCCTGGGGATGGGATATGTGGGACACGGCCAACCAGTATGTCGGCACTTGTGACAACTCCGGGCTGCTTCCTTTCTTGTTGTTCGTGGCCATTCTGGTTTACGGCTTCAAGTTTCTGGGGCGGGCGCGCCGGACTATGGACAAGGATAAGGCCAAGAACAACGACAAGACGCCGGCGCTGTTCCTGTGGGCACTGGGGTCGGCGCTGTTTGCCAACGTGGTCGCCTTCTTTGGCATCTCCTATTTCGATCAAACGATCGTGATGTGGTATGGGCTGTTGGCCATGATCTCGGCCGCCGTCGCATTGCCCGTTCAGAAGAAGGCAGCCCAGCCGCAGGTTCGACCGACCTGGGATTCCCTGATTTCCTCCCCGCAGGCCGCGCCCGAAGCTGTGGGCGAGCAACTCACTCCTGAGGAAGCTGTTTAACCAGACCGCACCGCACTCTTAAAAACACCAGGGAACATAATTACTTGATACCCAAGATTCTTCACTATTGTTTCGGCATGTCTCCGGACTTCGGCGGTAAGCCGTGGAGCCTGGTGCACTACGTCTGCCTGAAAAGCGCAGTCGAGAGAATCCAGCCGAAAGACGTTTTGTTTTACTGCGAGCATGAGCCGGCCGGGCCCTGGTGGGAACTGACCAAGCCCATGGTCACCGTTGAGAAAATTGCCGCCCCGCGCGAAATTTTCGGGAACCCGCTGCTGCACGGGGCGCATCGCGCCGACGTGGTTCGCCTGACAAAACTGCTTGGCTCCGGCGGCATCTACCTGGACGCCGACGTCTTCGTGCATCGTTCGTTTGATCCGCTGCTTGGCCATCCCGCAGTCCTGGGCGAAGAACGCATTGACGGCGCGGTGGTAGGGCTGTGCAATGCAATCATCCTGGCGGAAGCCGGCTCTGCGTTTCTGCAACGCTGGCACGCAGAGTACCGCTGGTTCCGCTCCAAAGGGCACGACGCTTACTGGGACGAGCATTCCGTGAGACTGCCCTACGAATTGGCGAAGAAGCATTCCGATGAAGTCGCGATCCTGCCGCACACCGCGTTTTATTGGCCGACCTTTGAAGAGCAAGATATCAAGCGGATTTTCAACTCTGCGGACTCGATCGATCTGACGAATGTCTATGCCAATCATCTTTGGGAAAGTCCGGCCTGGGAGCGCTACCTGGAACATCTGATGCCGCGCCGGGTGCGCGCGGTGAACACGAACTTCCATGCTTGGGTGCGGCCGATGCTGGAATCTCTCGCCGACGACTATGGAGCGCCGACATTGTCGGATTGCGTGGCCCGTGAGTTCCGCCGGGGTGCGCGACGAGTTCGCAAAGCTATGTCGAAGAAAGGCATTCGATGAGCCGCCCCCACGCCAATAGCCCGCTGCGCAATATCTTGTTCAGTGGCGCCCGTCTGGTCGTGAGCGCGGGAGCGACCATCTGCGTATCGGCAATCATGGCGCGCACCTTAGGCCCGCAGAACCTGGGGGTCTACAGCTATGCCATGTGGATTGTGGGCACCCTGGGGATTCTGGCCAACATTGGCTTGCCCGCGGCACTGACCAAGTATGTTTCGGAATTCATGGGCAGCGGCGATCAGGCAACTGCCGTGCGCGTGGGCAAACGCCTGCTGCGTATCCAACTCATCGCCGGCCTGATCGTCGCCGCGCTCACGGCCGGACTTTATTTCTTCGATTCACCCTTCCGCAGCATCATCGTTCTGGCCGCGGTCATGATTCTGCTGCAGGCTTTGCAGCAGGGCTTCCTGGCGGTGCTGGCTGGAGTGCAGAGATTTGATCGCATTGCCTGGATCAGCCTTTATGCAGCGCTGGCGCAAGTCACATCCGTTGGCCTCGCGGCGCTCCTGCATTCCGGAGTCATGGGGATGTTATGGGCCACGCTCGCCGGTCTGGCGTTGGGAACGGCGCTGGCCTATCGCGCCGTGGACAAATTGCTGCTGAAGCTGGATACGACCCCGACACTCTCAGCGCCTGAAACCAGTGATGTTTTCCTCCGCATCCGGAAATTTTCGATCACCATCTCTTACATCCTTCTGCTGGATACGATCGTCTGGCAACGGTCCGAAGTTCTCTTTCTGAAGTGGTATTCCACGCTTCCGCAGATTGCTTTTTATACTCTGGCGTTTTCCATTGCCACCAAACTGAGCGAAGTGTCCGGCACTTTTTCGAGCACGCTTCTGCCGCTCTATTCGGAAAGCTACGGCCGCAATGGCCTCAAGGATATCGGCGCCGTCTACGTGCGGGCGTTGAAGTATCTGCAGATGGTCATGGTATTTCCGTGCCTGCTGGCGGCCGCCATCTGCAAACCGCTGGTGGAACTGCTCTACGGCGCCAACTATGGCCCGGTCGTTCTTCCCCTGCAGTTGCTGCTGGTCAGCCTGGCGATTACCAGCATCGGCGTAGTTGGCTCACCTCTATTGGTTGGTACTGAAAAGCAGAGCTTCATCGCCAAGTTTGGCACGTTCGTAGCCGTCCTGAATATCGCGATGGATCTTCTTCTGATTCCACGCCATGGCGCGCTGGGCGCGGCCATCGCCAACTGCACGGCGCAGATCGTGGGCGTGCTCGGCGGCACGATTTACACCATTCGCTACGCGGGCGCGAATTTCCCCTGGAGAACCACTGCCACCATTTACGCTGCCGCCGCCCTTGCGGTCGCGCCGGTTGCGTATTGCTTCTCTGGAACTCAGTCGGGAATCGCGGTGAAGATCGGATCGGTCGCCATCGGCGGCGCGCTCTACCTCGGGCTGTTGGTGATTGCCGGAGAACTGGGAAAGCACGATCTGGGCGCCCTGAAGGACGCCGTATTGAACAAGGTCCGCAGCTCGAAGCTGGTCGAGGCCGGTGAAACTGTCTAGGTCTGAGGCTTCGCGGATGGCTTCATCCGCAAGCCGCTTGAGCTTCAAATTCTTAACGGAGATGAATCGAGTGCCTAAAGTCAGCGTGCTGATGCCGTCGTATAACTACGCGCGCTATCTGCCTGCCTCCATCGAGAGCGTTCTGTCGCAGTCGTACTCCGACCTGGAGCTGATCATCACCGACGACTGCTCGACGGATGAGTCCCGTGAGGTCGTCGAACATTTCCGGCGTCTCGACAAACGAGTCGTACCCTTGCTGCACGACGTAAACCACGGGCTGGCCCGCGCGCGAAACAGCGGACTGGCAGTTAGTTCCGGCGAGTTCGTTGCGCTCTGCGATGCCGACGACGTTTGGCTGCCCAATAAGCTCAAGACTCAGATGGACTGCTTTCGGGCGCAGCCGGAATTAGGCCTGGTGCATTGCGACAGCGCCATCATCGATGGCGAGGGCAAGCTGACGGGCGAGCGCTTCAGTTCGTTGTTGCATCGCAAGGGACAAGCCAAGTCCGGCAACCTGTTTGAAGTGTTGTGCGAGAGAAATTTTCTCTGCGTCCCGACCGTGATCTTACGGCGGGAAGCGATTCAGTATGCCGGCGGATTCGAAGAAAGCCTGCGGTCCCTCGAAGACTGGGTTTGCTGGGCGAAAGTTTCCCGGAAATATCCCTTCTTCTATATCGAAGAAGCGCTCGTTCATTACCGGATTCATGGCGCGGGTCTTTCCAGCAATCCAAAGGGTATGGCTACCAACCGGGTCAAAGCGGTCCGCTTGCTGCTGGAATCGTTTTCCGATATTCCTCCGCACCTGCGATCGAGAATGCTGTATTCGCTTGGAGTCAGCTACCTGGAGATCAAAGACACCCGGGACGCGGTGCAGGCCTTCGTGGATTCCATTCGAGCCAACCCGTTGCACCTGCGCAGTTGGGCGCGCTGTTGCCAGTCGTTACTCAGTTAGTCGTTCATAACAAGAAATCTAGTGAATCGCTGTTGAGTCAGTCCTCCCCGCAGTCTTTCGCTGATTTCCGTTCCGTGATTGTCCTTTAATGATTTCCGTAATCATTCCCGCGCACAATGAAAGCTCGGTAATTGCCCGCACTCTGCAGGCAATGACTGCCGGCGCCGAACCGCGTGAACTCGACGTGATCGTAGTGTGCAACGGATGCAGTGACGATACAGCGGACGTGGCCCGCCGCTTTGCTCCGCGGGTTCGAGTCATCGAAACCCACATTGCGAGCAAGCCGCATGCCATGAATCTCGGCGATCAGGCGGCCTATGGATTTCCCCGCATCTATGCCGATGCGGACGTCGTCATCAGCGTCGAGGCGATTCGTACTCTGGCCCGCCGCTTGGAAAAAGGCGATGTTCTGGTCGCAGCGCCTACGCCGACCTTTGATCTTGCCGGTTGCTCCTGGCCGGTTCGCGCCTACTATGACATCCGCTCTCACCTGCCTTCTGCCAAAGAAGGAATCGGAGGCTCCGGAGTCTATGCCTTGTCCGCGGCCGGCCGTGCGCGGTTTCAGGAATTTCCGGCCCTTACCGCCGACGACGGTTTCGTGCGCATTCAGTTCCAGGAGTCGGAACGCGCCACGCTGGCCGAGGCCGAGTCCACGGTTTTTCCGCCACGCGGCGTCGCACAACTGATCGCTACCAAGACTCGTTCGCACTACGGCTCCTTCGAACTGGCTCGGCAGTTTCCCGATCGCTGGAGTCACCGTGGTGAGAGCAACTTTAAGTCTCTAATCCACTTATTCAAAAATCCGAAGCTGTGGGGCAATCTGCTGGCTTATTGCCTGATCACCGTCACGGCGAAATACCGCGCTCGCAAGCGGCTTTCGGATGGAACCGTGATCTGGGAGCGCGACAAGACTTCCCGGGCTACTGCTTAGTTCCCTGATCTTCCCAGACCTGAACCAAATGAATTCGAACTTACTGATCCTGGCGGCGGCCGTTGCATGCTGTGCGGTGTACTTCTCGCCGTGGTTGTGGCGGCGCTATCGCATGGCACGCGTGCGCAGAAAAATGGCGGCGGATCGCATCCTGTCCCTTACTTATGACGACGGGCCCAGCGGAGTTACTCCTCAGTTGCTGGATCTGCTGCGCAGCCGCGGCGCGCGCGCCACGTTTTTCATGCTCGGCCGCCACGTCCAGCAGAATTCCAGCATCGTCGATCGCATCCAGCAGGAAGGCCACGACATCGGCTGTCATTCCGATCAGCACCTCAACGCCTGGAAGACGCTGCCCTGGAAAACGATCGCCGATATCAATGCTGGATATCAACGTCTTTCGCACTGGATTCAACCGGACGGGATGTTTCGTCCGCCGCACGGCAAGATGACCCTCCCCACATGCTGGTCGATCCACCGCCGGAAGGCTCCGGTCTGGTGGTGGACCATCGATTCGGGCGACACCCGGAACGTTCTGCCTCAGCCCGCCGACGTAGCCGAACAGTTGCGCCGAGCGGGTGGAGGCATCGTCCTGATGCATGACCTGGACCGGACCAAGGAGCGCAATCAGTATGTGCTCGAACTAACCGCGCTATTGCTCGACGTTGCGCAGCAGGAATCGTTCAACGTCGCACCATTGAGGGAACTATGTCAGTAAGTTTGGAAAATACGCCCGTCAAGGCAACCGTCAACAGCAGGAAAATTCTGGCGGTGGCTTCCAGCGGCGGCCATTGGGTTCAACTGCGGCGGGTGGTGCCGGCATTTGAAAAATCCGAGGTCGTCTACGTCACCGTCATCGACTCGTATCGCACGCAGGTGCCGGAAAACAAGTTTTATACGGTTCGGGACGCGACTCGCTGGAACAAGTTGGGTTTAATCGTACTGGCACTGAGTCTGGCCTGGATCATCCTCAAGGAAAAGCCTGGAGTGATTATCTCGACCGGCGCGGCGCCGGGATACTTTGCAATTCTGCTCGGAAGTTTCTTCGGAGCTAAGACAATCTGGATCGACAGCATGGCCAACGTTGAGAGTCTCTCGATGTCTGGATCACGCGTCGGCCGCTACGCGGACCTCTGGCTCACTCAATGGCCGCACTTGGCCAAGAGTGAAGGTCCGTACTATGGAGGAGGTGTGTTGTGATTTTCGTTACCGTTGGTTCACAGGAACCCTTCGATCGATTGATTCGTGCGGTCGACGACTGGGCCCTGGCGCATGGACGATCCGACGTTTTTGCCCAGATCGGAAATTCGACGTTTCGTCCGACTCACATAGATTTTGCGAAGTTCCTCGACCCTGACCAATTCAACCGGGCCATTCGGGAAGCGACCGTTGTCGTCGCCCACGCTGGAATGGGATCGATCATTTCGGCGCTCGAAAAAGGCAAGCCGATTGTCGTAATGCCCCGTCGCGGGAGATTTCGCGAAACTCGCAACGATCATCAGGTCGCGACCGCCGAACGTTTTGGCTCGCATGGCCAGGTGATCGTGGCCAATGACGAACACGATTTCGCCGAGAAACTCGACTATGCCCTGACTGTGCCGGGAAAGAATCCGATTGCCCTGGAGGCCACCCCGCGGCTCATTTCGACGATTCGGGGCTTTCTCGACGGCGACCTATCAGAACTCGATCCCGGAATCCTGGTTCGAAAGCCGGTAGCTCCAGCCATTCCATCGGCGTCGTCCTTGGCGCTCAGGACGCACAAAGCATAGCCGCGCCGGGCCTTATTTAGCCAGGCGCAAAACCAGTCCCTATATCACTGAAAACAAAGAGCTAATTGGATTTCTGGATTGTCTGCAAACCGTGGTATGATGCTCTTAACTTCTTCCCCTTTTTCACTTCCCCCTAAGAGTTTGGCCCAGTCCTTTTATCGGCATTGGTCACAACTGACTACTCAACCGGGAGCTTTCGAAAAATATGCTTGAGACAGCAATTATTGGCGCGGGTCCCTATGGACTTTCAATCGCGGCTCATTTCCGGAACCGCGGCATTCCATTCCGTATCTTTGGCCGCTTGATGGATAGTTGGCGGACGCACATGCCCAAAGGCATGTGCCTGAAGTCCGACGGCTTCGCCTCCAACATCTACGATACCGAAGGCGCATTCACCCTTCGGCAGTTCTGCGCTGAGAAAGGTATCGAGTACTCCGATTCCGGGTTGCCGGTGCGGCTCGACACTTTCAGTGCTTACGGGGCCGCATTCAAAGATCGTATGGTGCCCGAACTCGAAGACAAGCAGGTCGCCAGTCTGGAACGCCTGCCGAACGGATTTCGTCTAGGACTCGACACTGGTGAAACTCTGGAAGCCCGCCGCGTGGTTCTGGCCGTCGGCATTACTCACTTCGAATACGTTCCCGCCAATCTGGCGGGGCTGCCCGCGGAGCTTCTGTCGCACAGCTTTCGTCATCACGACCTGGAATCGTTTCGCGGCCGCAGCGTGGTTGTGATCGGCGGCGGATCTTCGGCGACGGATCTGGCTGGCTTGCTGCATGAGGCTGGTGCCGACGTGCATCTAGTATCGCGTAGGGAGTCATTGAAATTTCACGGCAGGCCGGAGGTCGGCAAGCCGCGTTCCTTGTGGCAACAGATCTCAAATCCGCAATCGGGCATCGGTCCGGGCTGGCGCTTACGCTTCCTGGCCAACGCGCCCTGGGCCTTTCATTACCTGCCCGAAAGTCTCCGGCTGGAGGCTGTCAGAAGAGTGCTCGGCCCCTCCGGCGGATGGTTCGCCAAAGACAAAGTCATTGGAAAGGTTCCGCTGCACCTGGGATGCACGGTTGATCGCGCCGAGATTCAGGACGGCCACGTGCGGCTCCATCTTCGCGACGCCGAGGGCAGTACCCGCGAACTCCACACTCAGCACGTGATCGCTGCTACCGGCTACCGCGTGGATCTCGAACGGTTGAAGTTCGTCAGCTCTGACATTCGTTCGCAACTGAAGCTGGTTGCCGGTTCGCCGGTGCTTTCGTCGAGTTTCGAATCGTCGTTGCCCGGCTTGTATTTTGCCGGGATTACCGCCGCCAACAGCTTTGGACCGGTCATGCGATTCGCTTACGGGGCTGGATTCGCCGCGCGCACGCTGACCCGGGCCATGGCGAGTTCGAGTCTGCGGCGGGCGGTCGAGACTCCCGCTTCTGCCCACCCTGAACTGAGCGGACACGAGCCGCATAAACAGGGACTCCATAAGATCGAGATCCCGTCTTCGCGCGAGAAAGCCGGAGCAGCCTCGCAGGGATCGATCCGCTAATTCACGCCACAGCCATGAAGCGCGAAACCATTGCTATTCACGCCGGCTATGACGGTGATCCCACCACCAAAGCCGTGGCTGTGCCCATTTATCAGACTGTAGCGTTCGACTTCGATAGCGCGGAGCACGGCGCTGCCCTCTTCAATCTGGAAGTGCCGGGCAACATCTACACCCGCATCGGCAACCCCACCAACGCGGTTCTGGAAAAACGCGTCGCCGCGCTCGAGGGCGGAGTGGAGGCGCTTAGCGTGAGTTCGGGAATGGCGGCGATTGAGTATTCGCTCATCAACATCGCCGAGAAGGGAAACAATATCGTTTCTCTGCCGCAGCTCTACGGCGCGACCTATACGCTGCTGGCGCACATTTTTCCGAAACGCGGCATCGAGGGCCGGTTCGCAAAAACCGACCATCCCGACGACGTCGAAAAGCTGATCGACGAGAACACGCGCGCCGTGTATTGCGAAAGCGTGGGCAACCCCGCCGGCAATGTTGCCGACATCGAGGGCCTGGCCCGGGTCGCGCACAAGCATGGCGTGCCTTTGATTGTCGACAACACGGTCGCCACGCCGATCCTGTTGCGGCCGATTGAATATGGCGCCGACGTGGTGGTGCATTCCATGACCAAGTTCATGGGCGGGCACGGCACCTCGCTCGGCGGGATGATCGTCGACAGCGGCAAGTTTCCCTGGCGAAATTATCCCGAGCGCTTTTACATGCTGAACAAGCCGGAAATTGCCTATCACGGCGTGGTGTACGTCGATCATTTCGGAGAGGCCGCGTATGTCGCGCGTTGCCGCACGGTTTGCCAGCGCAACACCGGCGCCACGTTGTCTCCATTCAACGGTTTTCTGCTGCTGCAGGGCGTGGAGACGATGGCGCTGCGCGTCGAGCGCCACGTGGAGAATGCCCGCAAAGTCGCGGAATTCCTGCGCGGGCATCGCAGCGTCGAATGGGTCAACTACGCCGGCTTTCCTGACAATCCGCTCTATCCCATGGCGCAACGCTATATGGGCTCGCAGCGCTGCTCGCTCCTGACCTTTGGAGTGAAAGGCGGATTCGAAGCCGGAACGAAATGTTTCAACGCGCTTAAATTATTCAAGCGCATGGTGAACATGGGCGACGCCAAGTCGCTCGCCTGTCATCCTGCGTCCACCACCCACCGGCAGCTCACGCCGGAAGAACAACTGCAAGTTGGTGTGACCCCGGAAATGATCCGTCTGAGCGTGGGCATCGAACACATCGACGATATTTTGGCAGACCTCTCCCAGGCCCTGGACACGACGACAGCATGAAATTCGTGAGCGTAGTTGCGATCGCTAATTGTGGAGGTACGCCATGGCGTTACTGATTGAGGGCAGAACTCCGCCTCGGTGGGCTGAGCGAAAGACCGCATTTTCCACGAAGCCGAACAACCGCTACGGTGCCGGCTCGGAGTCGGTCCGCGTCGCGCTTATTAACAACATGCCCGACCCCGCCCTGGAAGACACCGAAATTCAGTTCATGGAACTTCTCGAGTCTGCTTCCGGTGATCTGCCGGTGCGGCTCAAGCTGTTTTCTTTGCCGCGCGTTCCCCGCGGCGACCGCGGACTACAGCACCTGAACAGCTTCTACTCCGGTGTCGACGAGCTCTGGAACAGCCCTGTCGACGCCGTCATCATCACCGGTACCGAACCGCGTCAGGCCGATTTGCGGCAGGAACCTTACTGGCACGCGCTGGCAGGCGTGCTCGACTGGTGCGAACGCAACACATCGTCGACCGTACTGTCGTGTCTGGCTGCCCACGCCAGCGTGCTGCACAGCGACGGTATTTCGCGCCAGCCGCTCAGCGATAAGCAGTTCGGAGTCTTCGACTCCGACGTCGTGTGCCCGCACCAGTTGACCGCCGGCGCGCCACACACCATCCGCTTTCCGCATTCCCGCTGGAATGAAGTGCGGGAAGATAGCCTGGTTTCCTGCGGTTATTCGATTCTCACCCGGTCGTCCCAAGCCGGAGTGGACCTGTTTACCAAGCAAAAACGCAACAGCTTGTTCGTGCATTTCCAGGGTCATCCGGAGTACGGCGCGCAGACTTTGTTGAAAGAATACCGCCGCGACATCAAGCGCTTCGTGCGCCACGAGCGGGAGACTTATCCCACGCTGCCCTTTGGCTATTTCGACGCGGTTGCTGCCCGGCTTCTCGCCGACTATCGCGAGGCCGTCGTCGCGCATCCGAACGAAGAGCAGCTGTTGTTCTTCCCCGAGGCGCTTGTCGTCGAGTCGTTGCAGAACAGTTGGCGATCTTCGGCCACCGCCATTTACCGCAATTGGTTGCAGTACGTGTTGTCACGGCGGAATGAAACATCCGTGTTCGCGGCCGTGGCACGTTCTGGGCACATGGCGTCAACGGCGGCCAACGACTAAGTCTGAATAACGAATAGGAATCGTGGTCTTCGATCACATGAGCGCACTCGAGAAAAAAATCGGCGGGGTAATCCTGAACCGAATCCGGGCACGGCGGGCCGCGTCTTCCGCCGCGGATGTTGATTCGCGCCCGCGAACTTCTGGAGTGATCGCCCCGGCCAAACTGCGGGAGGCGCGCTTCTCCGATTTCGCAGCCGTCGCCGCACTTAAACAAAAATGGGGCCTGAACGCCGAGTCAATCGAAAACTGGGAGCGCTTATGGCAACGCAACCCGGCGCTGCTGAATGACCACACTGCTCGCCCGATCGGCTGGGTTCTCGAGGCCGAGGGAGGCGTCGTTGGATACCTGGGTAACATCTCGCTGCTTTACCGCTTCGGCGACCAGACTCTCACGGCGGCGACTGCCCATGGATTAGTAGTCGATCCCACCTATCGCGCTCTCGGCCTGACATTGGTAGCAGCATATTTCCGGCAGAAATCGGTCGATCTGTTTATCTCCACGTCGGCGATTCCGTCCGTCGGCAAGATGGCTGTGGCGTTCAAGTCCTCCCCGGTGCCTCAACCGGATTATGAAACCGTTCTCTTCTGGGTAGTCCGGCCGCTCGGCTTCGCACGCGCAACGGTAAAGAAGCTGGCCCTTGGCCCAGTACTGGCGCAGGTCAGCAGCGCATTCCTTGCGCTTGCCGTTGGAAGTGACAAGATCGTTCGCAGACGCTGGCCCCGGCACTCCTCTTCGTCTTTGTCGATGAAAGAGATTCGCTTGGACGAGATCGGGGGCGATTTCGAGGCTCTGTGGATCGCAAAACAGAATGAAGGACGCCGTCTGTTCGCGGACCGAAGTGCGGCAGCGCTCCGCTGGCATTTTGAGATTCCGGGCGATCGCGGATCTTCCCGTGTGCTCTGCTGTTATCAAGGCGCGCAACTTCTCGGCTACGCTGTCGTACGCAGCGACACCAAGCCGGAGAACGGTCTGCGAGTGTCGCTCATCGCCGATCTGATCGCAAAAAATGATGACCCTGAGGTGCTGAAAGCTCTGTGGGTGGCGGCTTACGACGTGGCCAGGCAGACGGGAAGTCACGTTCTTGAAGTCCTGGGATTTCCCCCCGCCATCCGACAGACAAGCTTGACCTGGAATCCTTATCGCAGAAAGTATCCTGCGTGCCCTTTTTATTTCAAGGCAGCAAATCCGGCGCTGCAGGAAACTCTCTCGCACGAAGCGGCGTGGTACGCCTCTCCGTTCGACGGCGACGCAACCCTGGTTCGGCCGTCTTATGCGGCTTCCGTTCCTCTGAACTCCGTAGTCAAACCAGCGGACGCAGATAATCGCGTTTCCAAACCGGTTGCGCAAGAACACGTCGAGGTGGTGTGATGCCCATGGCGGAAGTGAATTCATTCATGCAAACTGCAGACATCGATCGCGACATTCGCAGCTTTCTGGTCGAGCGCTTCCTCTCGGGCCACGCGGAAAACCTTCGGGACGGCGGCTCCCTTCTGGGAGACGTGGTCGATTCCCTCGGCATTCTTGCCCTCGTTACTTATCTGCAAGACCATTTCCAGATCACAGTCGACGACGAAGATGTAATTCCCGACAATCTCGATACGGTCAACAACCTGGTTGCATTCGTTGCCAGAAAACTCGGCAAGAGTTAGCTCAATCATGGAAACAGTACCCGTGGAAACAGTGAAGATGGCGGAACCGAATTCGTCCGTGCGCAACATTTCCGACACGGCTCGCTGGGTAGCCTACTTTCGGGCCCGCGAAACGGAACGTCCGGATGCGCTATTCTCCGATCCCTACGCCGAGCGTTTAGCCGGCGAGCGCGGCTTTCATATTGCCAATACTCTGCCGGAGGGAAACAAGCACGAGTGGGCGTGGGTGGCGCGCACCTATCTCTTCGACAAATTCCTCGGGGCCGAGATTTCAAAAGGCGCGGACCTCGTCGTAAACCTGGCTGCTGGCCTCGATGCCCGCCCCTACCGCATGGATCTGCCCGCGAATCTCCACTGGATCGAAGTAGACCTGCCGGAGATCGTTTCCTACAAGAACGCGATGCTGGCGGACGAAAAGCCAAAATGCTATCTGGAGCGTGTCTCTCTGGACTTGTCCGACGTTCGGGCGCGCCGCCAGTTCTTTGCAGATCTCGACCGTCGTGGTATGAGAATCGTGGTTGCTACCGAAGGGCTCCTGATCTATTTCACGCCAGAAGAAGTCGCAGCGTTCGCTCGCGATCTTGCGGCCGGTCCGCATTTCCAGAGCTGGATTGTCGATCTAGCCTCTCCCGGCCAGTTGAAGCTGATGCAGCGAAGTTCGGGTGCGCAGCTGAGCGAAGCCGGAGCCGCATTCAAGTTCGGTCCGCCGGAAGGCCCGAGATTCTTCACACCCCATGGCTGGGAACCAAAAGACGTTCAAGGACTATTAAAGACGGCCGCGCAATTCAACCGCTCGCCCAAAGGATTGGTTCCGGTCGCGGTGGGTTGTGACGACGCGCTCGGGAATTTTCCCTGGACTGGCGTCTGCCTGCTAGAGCGATCTTAGCATCTTCCCTCTCAGCTTCGGTATTCTCAGGTTTCGGCACTCTCAAGTTCAATGACCGAATCCCACATCTCCGCTTCCATTCCCGACGGCGCAGGGCGCATTAGTGACGTCGTCCAGCCCTGGGCGGACCGTACGCCCGATCACCCGGCCCTAGTCGAAGCGAGCGGCACGTGGACATATCAGCAACTTGCCTCAGCAATTTCCGAAACGCAAATGTGGTTGCGCAAGTTGGGCGTGCGCCCCGGCGATCGAGTTCTGATCGTTGGTGAAAACTGCCGCGAGTTTGTCGCCCTCCTCTTGGGTGCGGCTGCTCTCGATGCCTGGCCGGTGCTGGTCAACGCAAAGCTTTCAGCGCGGGAAGTCGACGAGATAAAAGCACACTGCGGCGCACGCATCGTTCTTTTTGCGACCAGCGTTTCGCCGAATGCCGCCGATCACGCAACGCGGCACAATGCAGTGATCGAAGAAGTGGATGGAGTAGGTGCGATCGCCGTCGGCGCACTCGACCACAGCGCCGAGCCCGAGCCTCTGAACGCTAACATTCCAGATCGCGTCGCGGCCCTGATCTACACTTCCGGCACTACCGGGCTCCCCAAGGGCGTGATGTTGAGCCATCGCGGACTGTTGTTTCTGGCGGCGGGTTCGGCAAAGATACGCTCGCTTTCCCCGGATGACCGCCTTTATGGAATTCTGCCCGTGTCACACGCGGTTGGCCTCTCCGTAGTGCTGCTCGGCTCGCTCCTGAGCGGCGCGACACTTTATTTGTCGCCCCGGTTCGATCCCATGACGGCGCGAGTTACGATCGACAAAGAACGCCTGACAGTTTTGCTCGGCGCTCCGGCCACGTTCAACCAGTTCCTGCAGTATGCCAAGCTGCGCAAGATCGACTCTCTGAAGTTTCCCGCGCTACGAATCATCTCTTCGTCCGGCGCACAGCTCCATCCGTCGACCAAAGCAGATATCGAACGCCTCTTCGGTCTGCCACTCCACAACGGATACGGAGTCACGGAATGTTCGCCCACGATTGCCCAGACTCGCGTCGAATCGCCGCGCACCGACACTTCGATTGGGCCGCCGTTTCCGGGGGTTGAAATCAAACTGGTTGGCCCCGACCGCCAGCCTGTCGCCGCGGGAGAAGCGGGTGAACTATGGGTGCGCGGACCCAACGTCATGAAGGGTTATTACCGTGCGCCCGAAGAAACTGCGGCTGTGATCGATGCTGAAGGGTGGTTCAACACGCGCGATCTGGCGCGTCTCGAAGATGGGAACCTCTTCATCGCCGGCCGCACCAAAGATTTAATTGTTCACCGCGGCTTTAACGTCTACCCCGCAGAAGTTGAGGCGGTACTGAATGCTCATCCCGCAGTTGTGCAGTCGGCTGTGATCGGCAGATCGGTGGAAGGCGACGAAGAGGTCGTTGCTTACATTCAACTCATGGCCGACTCCTCGCTCATGGCCAACGATCTCGCAGAATACGCCGCGCGGCATCTTGCTTCCTACAAACGCCCTTCGCAGATTATTCTCGTTCCCGCCATGCCGGTAACGCCGACCGGGAAGATAGTGAAAGCCGAGCTGGCGAAAATGTTTCCTCAGCACTCGGTCGCTGTGTCGAGCTAAAGCTGGTCGACGAAACAGCAGGCAAGGCCCGAGACTAAAGCGGTACTTCGATCAGGCTCGGACCGCCGCTCGCCAATCCCTCCCGTAACGCCTTCGCAAATCCCTCCAGTGAACTCACGCGCGTGCCCGGCATTCCCATGCCTTTTGCGAGGTGCACCCAGTCGAGATCAGGGCGTCCGATCTCGAACATATCCAGCGCGCGCCGTCCCGGTTCACCCACACCCAGATAAGAAAACTCGCGCTTCAGTACCGCATAAGTGCGGTTGGCAAAGATCACCGTTGTGATCTTGAGACCTTCGCGCACCATGGTCCACAATGCCTGAGGTGTGTACATCCCGCTGCCGTCGGCCGAAAGACACAGCACTCGGCGGTCGGGGCATGCCACCGCCGCACCCACCGCCAGCGGCAGTGCAATCCCAATCGAGCCACCTGTATTCGTCAGCCAATCGTGCGGCGGAGCGACGCGCGTCGCCGCCATCATACCTCGGCCGGACGTCATCGATTCATCGACGACAATCGCATTCTCCTGCAGAAGAGCGCCCACCACTGCCGCGAGCCCCGGCAATGTGATCTCGCCGTTAGGTATACCCAGTCGTTCCGTGTCTGCACCGGTCACAACAATAGGATGTGTCGGCAGCGCCGCTTCCAGCGCCTCGAGCGCACTTACGCAATCCTCGTCTGCACTCGCGAGCGTGTGAATCTCGCAATCATCCGCAGTGAGCACGCTGTTCTTGCCGGGATAAGCAAAGTAAGCCACTGGAGCCGGTGCGCCCACCAGAATTAACTGACGGAAATGGCTCAACTGCTCAACCGCTTGCTCAAGTACATATTGAACGCGCTCTACCGAGGTGATGCCCGCGCCGCGCTCCAGACGGCTGATGGGATATGGCGCGAGGAGCTTCGCGCCCGTTGACGCTGCAATGCGCCCGGCAGTCGCGAGCCCCTTGCCATAGAGAGCTTTCCCTGCCATCAGCACAGCAGTTCGTTTTCCTGACCGAAGCATCGCCGCAGCTTGCTCAATATTTCCCGCCACTGGCAGCGCAGGCTCGGGCGACGTCGGTAAAGCTGCGACCCTTCCGCCTTCGCTCCAGGCAACATCAGCGGGCACGATCAAAGTTGCGATCTGGCCTGCTCCGGACCGCGAGGCTATTACGGCGTCGATTGCATCCCGCCCGACTTCCGAGGAAGAGCGCGACGTTCGCACCCACTTCGAACAAGTCTGCGCGATGGCTTCGATATCGGAAGTGAGCGGCGTATCGTGGCACAGATGATAAGTCGCATGCTGGCCGATCACGTTGACGATCGGCACATTCGCGCGGCCCGCGTTGTGCAGGTTCGCGAGTCCGTTTCCCAGGCCGGGACCGAGATGCAGCAGTGTGCACGCTGGCTTCTCCGCCATGCGCGCGTAGCCGTCCGCCGCGCCGGTTACGACTCCCTCGAATAGACCCAGCACGCACCGAACTTCTGGCGTCCGATCCAACGCGGCGACGATGTGAATCTCCGAGGTGCCGGGGTTCGTGAAACAGGTATCAACCCCAGCCGCTGACAGGGAGCGTACCAGGCTTTCCGCGCCGGTCATGTTTTCGGTTGCCGCTGGTGACATTCGCGTCCACTCCTTGTGGCTGGCAGAGACTGCCGTCTTTCAACTTCAGAATTCGCTGAAGAAGAGCCTGCTCACTGCGCCGCCGCTTCGCGCACATATCGAGTGAGAACTTCGGCCAGGCTATGAAAGTGCGTGGTGATCATTCCCAGGTGATCTCCAGGCACGGTTTCAACTTCAAGTTCGGCGGCCAGGTTCCGCCAAACGGCAGCCGGGTCAGCCGGAAGATACGAATTCGCTTCGGGCCGCACAAATCTGATTTTGCCGGGATAATATCGCGGCCGGTATTGCTTCAGAGCTCGCAAATCACTTTCCCGTACCCGCTGCATCGTTTGCTCGAACGACAGGCGATTTTGCTCGATGGAGGGCGTTTCGGAGCCGCGAGCATTAGAAATCCGCAAGCGCCGCTTCACGGTGTTCTCGACGTGGGAAAATGCGGCACCGGGGCTTTTGTGCCCGATGGTGGAGAGGTGTCCTGCAATCCGCTTTGCCATCAGGCTCATCCGCTGCCAGGTTCGCAAATAACCTGGATGGGGGTAGGTATCCACCATGGCCAGTAGAGCACACGTTTTTCCTTCCGCTGTGAGACGGTGTGCCATTTCCAGAGCGATCAACCCGCCGAACGAATATCCAATCAAGATGAACGGACCTTCCGGCTGAAGCCCGCGAAGCTCGTCGAGATAAAAGCTGGCCATCTCTTCGATGGTGGCCAACGGCTCCTCCAGTCCGTCGACACCTTTTGCCTGAATGCCATAGATCGGGTGCTCGGTGCGAATGTTTTTGGCTAGCTCCGCGAAACTCGCTCTCCCGCCGAGGCCATGCGCTATCAGGACCGGAGTCTTTCCGCTGCCGGCCTTCAGCTTCACGAACGGTGAAAACCGCGGCAGTTCAGGTTGCTGCAAAATTGCGGCGAGGGCCGCGATGGTGGGAGCATGGCAGATCGTCGCCGCAGGAAGCTCGCGGTGGAACGTCTGCTCGATCTCCGCAAAGATCTTGTCGGCGAGAGGATCGCTTCCGCCGAGATCATGAAATTCTTCTTCCGGTCCGATGCTAGGCCGTTGCAGCACGTGCTGCCAGATAACAGTGAGTGCTTCGATCGTTGTGGCCAGCGACGTTGCTGCCACCGGGGTTGCGGCGCCCGGCTTGTCTGGTTCAAGATTGCGCAAGATTTCGTCCGTCATGAATGCGCGAACGCCCAGTAGAGTTCTCGCGCCTTGGTGTAGAGTGGACCAAATTGCAGCGGGCGCTCGCCGATGCGCGTCACGGGTACGACCTTGGAATAATTTCCCGTCGCAAAAATCTCGTCTGCCTTTTCAAAGTCTTGATAGGTGAGAGTCTTTTCGATCACGGTCACGCCCGCCTGGCGTAAAAGCCCGATCACCCTTTGCCGCGTGATGCCCGCCAGGAAAGTGCCGTTGGGAATCGGAGTGAACACCACGCCATCCTTCGCCATGAAAATGTTCGAGGTCGCAAGTTCGGCGACGTTGCCCAGCATGTCGCAAACGATCGCGTTGTCGAAGCCCCGCTCGTGCGCTTCGAAAAGAGCTCTGGAATTGTTGGGATAAAGACATCCGGCTTTGGCATCGACCGGCATGGTCTCAATCGTCGGTCTTCGAAACGGCGACAACGTGATGGAGAAGCCTTTCGGTACCCGCATCGGCGCTTCATAGATCGAAAGGCACCAGCGCGTCGACTCCGGATCGTGCGCCTGCACCCACGGGCCTTCTTTTTCTCCCCAGTACATCGGCCGGATATAGAGCGCGGCATCTTTGTCGAAGCGTGCAATCCCTTCTCGCGCCAGCCGCACCCATTCTTCGGTTGCGACAGTCGGCTTCAGAAAGAGTTTCCTCGCCGAATCATTCACTCGCGCGCAATGCAATTCCAGGTCAGGCGTTACTCCTTCAAAGGCCCGAGCTCCGTCGAACACAACCGAACACAGCCACGCGGCGTGCGTGCGCGGACCCATGATCGGCACGTTGCCCTCATGCCACTCTCCCTCGAAATAAGTCCAGGTTTTGGACCATCCCGTCCCCAGCGCCATGCACTCCTCCGCGTCTTTAATCGTACGCTACGCCACCGAGTTCTAAGCAGTGAATAACTGAGCGCGTCTCAAGGGCAGGGTCACTTCGTCCGCGCCACATAGCCAAAAATGGCTTTTAATTCGAGAAACTCCGCCAGCCCAGCCTCGCCCCATTCCCGCCCGTTGCCGGATTGTTTGTAGCCTCCGAAGCACCCTCCGAAGTCAACCCTCGCATTGTTAATGTGCACGTTACCCGAGCGAATCCGCTTGGCGACGTTGTGCGCGCGTTCCATGTCTCCCGCCGACACAAAACCCGACAGACCGTATACCGTATCATTCGCAATTCGTATCGCGTCCTCTTCGTCTTCGTAGGCGATCATGCACAGCACCGGGCCGAAGATTTCTTCGCGCGCGATGGTCATGTCGTTGCGCACATCAGCGAAGATCGTCGGCTTCACGAAATAACCTTTGCTTGTCCCATCCGGACGGCCCGCACCGCCTGCAATCACGCGCGCTCCTTCGTCGATGCCCACATCAATCAGGCGCTGCACTTTGTCGAACTGCGCTTTGCTCGCCAGCGGACCAATGTGATTGCCTTCCGCAAGAGGATCGCCGACTTTTGTAGCCTCAGCCGTCTTCTTCGCAGCGGCAATTGCTTGCACCGTCTTGGAGCGGGGAACCAGCATCCGCGTGGGTGCATTACAAGACTGCCCGGTATTGCGAAAGCAGGATTGCACTCCCTCTTTCACTGCGGTTTCGAGATCGGCATCGTCCAAAATAATATGGGCAGACTTGCCTCCGAGTTCCTGCGTGACCCGCTTCACCGTGGGAGCCGCAGCCGCGGCCACGGCTACACCGGCGCGCGTTGACCCGGTAAATGAAACCATCGCTATGTCCCGATGCGCGGCAATCGCGGCTCCCACGGTAGGTCCGTCACCATTTACCAGATTGAATACGCCAGCCGGAACGCCGGCCTCATCCAGAATCTGAGCGAACAAATACGCCGACAGCGGCGCCATCTCGCTCGGCTTCAGCACCACCGTGCAGCCCGCCGCCAGCGCTGGTGCGACCTTGGCGACGACTTGATTCATCGGCCAGTTCCACGGCGTGATCAAACCACAGACACCAATCGGCTCCTTGCGCATCAGCGTCGAGCCTCTAAGTTCCTCGAACTTGAACTGTTCCAGCACCTTCACAATCTCGAACAGATGTCCTAAACCAGCCGCCGCCTGGGCGCCTCGAGACAGCGAGATTGGGCATCCCATCTCCGTTGAAATGGTTTTAGCCATCTCCTCCGACCTGGCCTTGTAAACTTCAATCACGCGCAACAACAGCGCACGCCGTTCTTCCACCGTAGTCTGCCCGTAGGACTCGAACGCGCGCCTGGCTGCGGTCACGGCACGGTCGACGTCCGCGGCGCTGCCCAGCGAGATGGTGGCGACGGGTTCTTCGTTGGCCGGGTTAATGACTTCCCAGTCGTGGCTTGCGATCGGATCAACCCACTTCCCACCGATATAAAACTGACGGCAGTCCCGCATGTTGAAATCTCCAATCCGTGCTAACTCAAGAAAAAGCAATCTCTCCGTTTCATGTTATCGCGACTTGCCCTCAACTTCCCAAGTTGCGGACCACGGTGATGACGCCGGAAAGTAGTGTTACTGTGAAGGGAGCGTAGAAATCAAAACCGGATCGAGAGCATATTGTGGCCAGCGTTCCGAACAGAGGACCAATACTTAAATCGGTGCCGCTTTTGACGTTCGTTTCTCTCGTGGCGATTTCCGTCGTCCTGTGGTGGAGCGCTCTCGGCTCTCTGTTCGCTTTGGCTCTGCACGACGAGCAGTACACGCATATCCTGCTCATTCTTCCCATCAGCGCCGCCTTCATCTTGCTGGAGTGGAGATCATCGGCAGGCCGGACAAAATCGAGCATAATTGTCGGTTCCGTTTTGTTGCTTGCTGCCTTGTTGGCGAAATTATTTGCGACGGGGCTTGTTCCCGCCGACATTCAACTCTCGCTGAACATACTCGCCCTGGTCGGGTGTTGGATCGGGTCTTCTATCCTGTGTTATGGAAGCAGCGCTTTCAGGCGAGCGCTTTTTCCTCTTTTTTTCCTACTGTGGCTGGTCCCTCTTCCTCAGTTCGTTTTGAATTTCATCGTGACTCTGCTGCAGAAGGGCTCAGCTGCATCGGCCTTTCTCTTCTTTCGAGTCACCGGCTTTGCTGTGGAGCAGCGGGGCACTCTGTTGCACTTGCCGGGACTCACCCTTGATGTTGCGCCTGAGTGCAGCAGCATCCGTTCCAGCATGATGCTGTTGGTCACGACGATGGTCCTCGCCCAGATCCTCTTACTGTCCTTTTGGCGGAAAGCGGTAACGTTTGCCGTAGCCATCCCACTTACCGTGCTCAAGAATGGGCTGCGGATATTTGTGCTTGGAGTGTTGACTACCAAAGTCGATCCCAGCTTCTTCACCGGCAGGCTGCACCGGCAAGGCGGAATAGTTTACTTCCTTATCGCGCTGTCATGCATTTTCTTGTTGCTCTGGTTTTTGCGGCGAGGCGAGAATCAGCAAGCCAAGCATCCACGCGATTTATTGTTGAAATAAGTGATTCACCAAAAATGAGAAGATGGATGGTCGACTGAAGACAGACAACAGAAGACAGGTTGAATCAGAGCCTGCGATTCAATCGATGGGACATCAGCGATGGCTCATGCCAAACGACACTGCGGCCACTGAGCCGCCGATATTCAACATGGAAACGGCCCGTTCCATCCTGTGATGTCCAGTTTTGTGAAAGAAGTAGCTCAGCCCGACGACGCCCACCGTCTCCCCGGCGAAATTCATTGCCAGCCCCGCCGTGCTGTGGCCGAACACGCTGACCACCGGGTTCAGTTCCTGGCCGCCAGCGCGCAGGTTATCCCGCGTCACGACAAAATCGGCGGCGCTGAACGCGGCCGATGTGGCGAATAGGAAGCCGTTCTCACGATCCCAAAATTGGTGGTTGCCGGCCTCAGAGAAGGTTGGCTTCTGCACCGGCGTCTCGACGATCGGCGCACCCGTGCTCGTCGGAGGTGGCGGTGGAAGCAGCGCGAATGAGACCTGCTGGGCGACTGCCAGCCGTGAAATCCCAAGGGCCAGAACGATAGCCGACAGCTTTAGCATGAACCGAAACGATTGCATAGGGGTAACTTTAGTGTGGGCCAGACTGTGGCCACCTGTACTAGTACTAACGCATGCGCGGACCACCGAGAATGGCCCTTAGGTGCCACTAATGCATTTAGAATGATTACTTTGTGGGTGGATTGAGGTTACAGAAGTCACTCGGGCGGGCAGACACACTTAGGTCGCCGTGGCTGACGGGCGGCCCTGCAAAGTCAAGGACCTGGCATCCGCTCGATACAAGCTCGAAACAGCCGGCTACGGAACCACAGCCTCCACGGCGGGCGTGGACCGGGCACTCTCCTGCCCGGCGGAATTGACCGTTGTGGCAGCGTAGTAGTACGTGTTGCCCCCCACCACCGTGCTGTCGGTGTAGGCCGTGTTCGCATCCAGTGCCGGATTGACCTTGGAAAACGACCCGCTCGTCCCCAACCTGCGGTAAATGTTGTAGCCCACTGCCTCCGCACTCGCATTCCAGTAAAGCGCAATGCTGTACGGAGTCTGTGTGCCTACTCCGGTCAAGGATTCAGTCGCCGACGAGTTCGAAGCGTTGCTGGCAAATGTGAGCGATCCAGACACCGTCCCGGTGCTGGTCGGCGTGAACGCGACGTTTAACGACACGCTCTGGCCCGACGCAATAGTCAGCGGGAACGATTCACCCTGCAGAACAAATTGAGAACTGCTGCTGGTCGCGGATGAAATGGTCACGCTGCCGCCCGTAGTACTGACGGCAATGGGCAGAGTGTCCGTCGTTCCTACTGTGACATTGCCATAGTTTAACGGCGACGGTCCGATCGCCAATTCCCCCACGGCCTTTCCGGTCCCGGCCCCGGTGAGCGGTATGCTCAGCCCTGGCCCGAAAACAAAAACGCTGCCTCCGGCCACGCCGGTCGATTGCGGGGCGAAATACACGGTCAACGATATGCTCTGTCCTGCACCCAGCGTGAGAGGAAAGGCCGGCCCATCGATCGAAAAGTCGTCGACGCTGGCCTTCACCCCCGAAATCTTCAAGCTCCAGGATTCAGAATTCGTCAGAACGAGCGGCAGGCTGGCGCTGCCTCCCACTGCGACCTTTCCGAATGACAGCAGCGAAGGGCTGGCGGTGACGGATTCTTTGGTCACGCCAGTTCCGCCCGCCTGTAGCACGAGCGTTTCGTTGGAGGCATTGCTCAAGAGCTTGATGGTGCCGCCCTGATATCCGTTGGCAGTAGGCGTGAAGCTTACGGTCAGAGCGACACTCTGGCCCGCAGCGATAACCTGCGGCAAGCTCAGTTTTGACGTGACAAACGCCGAGTCGCTCACGGTCATGCTCGACACGGTTACACTCGTGGATCCACCGTTCGTGACTGTCAAGGTCAGCGTTTCGTTCTGGCCGACTACGACGTTGCCAAATCTAAGGTTCGGCGGCGAGCAAGTCAGCTGAGCGGACGCGGCGGCGTTGGCCGGCATCAGGCCGAACAGCACCAGCATGACGCCGAAGACTGGAATGTTGAGTGGAAAGTAGACAGAGAGAGACCTCAGGCTGGACGGGGGGAGTCGCATGTCTTAGAGTGTCAAAGACTCACCGCGAGACAGCTAGATTCCATTAGGACATCTGAAGATGTCCGACCGGCCAATTGCGACCAAATTGGAACCCGCTGCAAAAAGCTAGATCGCAGAGCGAAAGAAAGCCGCTGCCAAAAAGGGCTACGGCAAAGAGAGGGAAGAAAACCCGAAGCAACCAGCAGATCAGGAACACGGCGGTGAGGGGGCGGAATCGGTGAAAGGCCGCCCCGGATCGGTCCGCTGGCGTTCCCCGACCATGCCCTTTCGGAACCTTACGCAATCCAGTCTGAATGGGCACACTAACTTTGGCGGCGTGAGTCGCTGAAAGCACAATCTCTTATGAGCCATCCCCCAGCTCGTTGGAATGCGTTGATCGTCGTCCTTGCACTCGCCACGCTGGTGGGCTGCCAAGGATTCAGTTCGGGAAAATCGAACTCCCAGGGCACGCAGACCACTCCCACCGGGGCTCTCAGCGCCGCGCCTGCGAGTGTCACCTGGGGCAACGTCCAAATTGGAAATGTTTCAGAGTGGACCGTTAACCTGAGCAATTCAGGAACGGCCAGCCTTACGATTACGCAACAGACCGTAACCGGCGCCGGCTTCTACTCGGGACTGAATCTACCCTTGACCTTGTCCGCGGGACAGAGCGTCAACTTCAATGTCCGGTTTTCTCCGACTTCTGCCGGCAGCCTGAGCGGGAATCTGGCGCTGGTCGACAGCGCATCCCCAAGCCCATTCAACATAGCCCTGGGCGGAAGCGGAGTGGCGGCCGGAAACCTGACCGCAAGTCCAGCCAGCATCAATTTCAACACTGTACAGATAGGCGTCGGTCAGACGCAGACTGTGACCTTGAAAAACACGGGCAGCGACAATCTTGTGGTCACAGGGGCAGCCTTTTCGGGTGCGGGTTTCAGCTACACTGGTCTGACTCTTCCGCTGACCCTGCTGCCCAATCAGAGTTCAACATTCAACGTCGTTTTTACGCCCACGGTCGCCGGCGCCGCCAACAGCACGCTGTCGCTCACGAATAGCGGATCGAACTCTACGCTTGACATCACGCTTTCCGGAGTAGGAGCGACGCCCCCAACCCTGAGTGCCTCGCCCGCCAGCTTTACGTTCAACAACGTCACGGTCGGGCAGAATCAGTCACAAACTGAGACCGTGACCAATACCGGCGGCATGAGTGCCACCATTTCTCAGGCCGCGGTCGCCGGTTCGGGTTTCAGTATCTCCGGACTCAGCGCACCGCTGACCTTAACTCCAGGACAAAGCACTTCCTTTAGCGTGGTCTTCGCGCCGCAGTCCGCAGGCAGTGACAGCGGAAGCGTATCGATCGATTCCAATGCCACGAATCCTGCTCTCAGCATATCTCTTGCCGGAACAGCAGTAACCGCCAGCGTCCTGACCGGGAGTCCAACCAGCTTCAGTTTCGGAAGTGTGCAGGACGGCACGAGTCAGAGCCAGACCGAGACCTTAAAGAACACCGGCGGTGCAAACCTAACCATTTCCCAAGCGACGATTTCAGGCGCCGGGTTCAGCTACACGGGACTGACCCTCCCCATGACTTTGACGCCGAATCAGGCCACGACGTTTGCCGTGGTGTTCGCGCCGACGACCGCGGGAGCCGTGAACGGCAACCTTGCGCTCACGGTCACCGGATCAAGCCCGCTCAATCTCGCGCTCTCCGGAACCGGAGTCGCACCTGCCACTCTGAGCGCCACGCCTGCAAGCTTTTCGTTTAACAACATCACAGTCGGCCAGAGTCAAACTCAAACCGAGACCGTACAGAATACGGGCGGCGAGAATGCGAACATTTCTCAAGTCACCGTCGCCGGTCCGGGCTTCAGCATCTCCGGAATCACGACGCCGCTGACCTTAACTCCAGGGCAGAGCACTTCCTTCAGTGTGACGTTTGCCCCGCAGTCTGCGGGCACTGCCAGCGGCAGCGTTATGGTCGCTTCCAATGCCACCAATCCGGCTCTGAGCATCGCGTTGAGCGGTACTGCACTTGCCCAAAGTCAGGGCATATTGACTGCCAGCGCGGTGAACACCGGCAATGTTGTCGTGGGAACCAGCGGTACGCAAACCGGAACGCTGAGCGTGACCGGTGCGACTGTATCGGTCACGTCGGTGAGCTTGGGCGGCGTCAATCCCTCCGAGTTTTCCATCAGTGGACTGACGTTCCCAGTTACAGTGACCCCGACACAGCCGGCCACATTTACCGTCACCTTCACGCCCGGCTCGTCCGGAGCCGCATCGGCTTCAGCTTCGTTCGTCAGCACCGCAGCCAACACGCCCACCTCGGCAAGCCTCACCGGCACGGGTACGCCCGCGCCGGTTCATACGGTCAGCTTGTCGTGGAAGGCCAGCGGTACTTCAGGCATCACCAGCTACAACGTCTATCGCGCGGTCTTCGCGTCGAATTCTTGCGGCTCTTATTCGAACGTAGGCTCCACGGCAGGTTCCGTCACGGAGTACACCGACGGTGGTCCGCTCACGGACGGCACAACCTACTGCTACGCGACCACTGCGGTCGATCCCAGCGGCGAGAGCGGATACTCCAACATCAAGCAAGCCGTCATTCCGGCGCCGTAGAAACTACTTCAGCTTTTCGTATTCCGACCGGGCGCGCTTCAGAATAGGTATGTCTGGGTCGGCATCTTTCCAGAGGGCGAAGAAATCCTGGTAAGCGGTGCGCGCGCCCGCCGCGTCGCCTGCAAGCGCGCGCCCCCGCGCCAGCCCGAGATGCGCCAACGCGCCCAGCGGAAAGTTCGCAACCACTCCTGGGTGGTCGAGGATTTTCTGAAACTCCGCGGCTGCCTCGCTCCCCTTGCGCGCCGCCAGATAAGCTTCTCCGCGAAGATAAGCCGGGTACATCGTTCCGGCCGCAAACGGCGGAGGATCGGCTAGTTCATACGGCACCGCGGCCTGCAGAAGTTCGATCGCTTTCTCCGCGTTCTGGCTACTGTTCGCGTGCTCGAGTTCCACCGACGCTCGGATGGCCGGAATCCAGTAGTTCTGCATCAGCGTGTCCATGGGAAATTCGTGGCTGAGATGGTCGACCAGCTTTTCTGCTTCGGCAGCGTCTCCCGCGCGCGCCACCGCCAGGCCCGTCTCTACCCAAACATCGCGCCCCGGCGCCAGCGCGAGAGCCTGCCCGGCCTGCGCGCGAGCTTCGCTGGCCACACCGAACTCTGCCTCGCGCAGCGCCTCATTTCCTTGCCAGAACGCAGCTGTCTCTTTGGAATCATTGCGCCGCGCGGAATTTTCCGCCTGCTGCGAAAGCTCGCGCGCTTTCTGCAGCCGGCCATGGTAGGCCTCGGTGTCCGACTGCGCGGAAAGCAGGATGTCCTCCGCTCCCGGCTTGCCCATCGCCCAGCTGATTTGCTGCTGCATCCCAGCCGCGTCCCGCCGCAGGAAATCCAGATAGTAGATGGACTGCCGCACGTACGCTCCATCCAGCTTTCGAGCCAGCGCGTCATCGAAGGCGGATTTCGCTTCGTCCAGCCGGTTCATCGAAAAGTACGCGACGCCGAGATTGTTGTAGCCCAAAATTGAATTCGGCTCCAGATCGAGCGCCTGCCGCGTCACAGCGGCTGCTCGTTCAAACTGTCCGAGCGTAAAGTAGTTGACCCCAAGATTGGTTGCGGCCACGTAGTCCCGCGGATAATCCTGAATCCACAGTTCGTATTGCTGGATCGCTTTTTCCAGCTCTCCCGTGGCCAGAGTGAAATACGTGCACGAGATGTAATGTTTCTCCCGCTCGCTCACGCGGTCGCGTAATTCATAAGCCTTCCTAACATTCTGAATAGCCAGGCTAGCCTGCCCGAGATTGTTATAGCGAACGCCCAGCGACGCGTAGGCGCGGGCGAAATTCGGGTCGAGCTCGACCGCTCGCTTCAGGAAAGGCGCCGCCGCCGTGTCGCTCTGCTCGCGCGCCAGGCGGTCACCTTCGGTATAGGCTTGCAGCGCTTCCAGCGACGATGTCGTCGCCTCTTCCAGTGGTTTATCAAACTTCCTGATCGACGCCAGGGATTCGCCCAGCTTGCCGCGCAGTGTTGAAACTTCTTCTCCTAGTGTCTGCAGCACTTTCTCGCGGCTGTCGGCTTCCGCGCTGGTCGCCGCCAGCACATCGCCGCTGCGGCAGTTCAACGCTTTGATTGCGATAGCGAAGTGGCTGCCCAGGACGGCAATCGAACCCGAGAGCAGAGCTTTGCTGTCCGTCCGCATGCAGATCTCGCGGCCCATGTCGCGGCTGATGCGTTCGCCCCCCGGCTTTCCCATCAGCTTTAGCGTTTCATTCACCTTACGGTCAGACAGCACATTCAAAAACGGAGACTGCTCCAGATCGACCGCCAGCGCCTCCTTCAACGTGCTGTCGAACACCGGATCGCCCGTCGTGTTGGCGAAGTCGGCGATCACGATCGTGTCCTTCGCAGTCAGCGCTTCGGCGCGATGCGAACGGTAGTAGAGTCCGATCACAACCAATGCGGCGAGCAGCACTTCAGCTATGAGCACGGGGACGGCGAACTTTCTTGAAGAGGGGCGGGTCAGCGCGGACCTCGATACCCGCTCCGGGTTCAATGAAGGAGTTGCTGTCACCGGCGACACAGCCGACTCTGGCAAGCGCCGCGGTGCGGCTCCGCGCGAACCGCTCCCCCGATCACCCGGCATTCTTGCCGCCGGCACGGTCCCTGAACTGGAGATTCCCAGCCGCCCGGTCTCCGTGTCGCGCCGCAATCTTTGCAAGTCGGCGCGCATTTCCGATGCATGCTGATACCGCAAATTGCGATCCTTCTCCAGCGCCTTGTAAATAATCTCTTCCAGCCCAGGCGGAAGATCGGGATTGAAGCGAATCGGCGGCGTGGGTAGCGCATCGAGGATCGCCTTGAAAATCACCCCGGAACTCTCGCCCCGGAACGGCGACGTTCCCGTCGCCATCTCATAGAGCACCGCTCCAAACGAAAACAAATCTGTGCGTGCATCCACATCCTTAGCTCGCACCTGCTCCGGCGACATGTACGCCACGGTTCCAACGACCGTGCCCAGATGAGTCAGGTCCTGTGTCTGGGCCAGCAGAGCCTGGTCTGTGGCGGATCCTTGTACCGGATTTACCTTCGCCACGCCGAAGTCGAGAATCTTGGCGTGCCCGCGTTTGGTCACAAAAAGATTTCCCGGCTTAATGTCGCGGTGCACGATGCCTTCGGAGTGTGCGGCATCGAGTGCATCCGCAATTTCAATGGCGAGCGGCAACAGACTTTCCAATTCCATGGGACGGCCCGCAATGCGATGCGTCATCGTGAGCCCGTCCAGATACTCCATGGCAATGAACGACCGGCCTTCATGCTGGCCGATTTCGTGAATGGTGCAGATGTTGGGATGATTCAGCGCCGAAGCCGCCCGCGCTTCGCGCCGAAAGCGCTCCAGAGCTTGCGGATCCTGGGCCAGGGCGTCGGGAAGAAACTTCAGCGCGACGAAGCGGCCAAGTTCGGTATCTTCGGCCTTGTAAACCACACCCATCCCGCCGCCGCCCAGCTTTTCGACAATTCGGTAATGCGAAATGGTTTGGCCGATCATGGCTGCAGAATCATAGCCGAAGAATTACCGGATTATGACGGCAAGACAATCCAGCGACAACGCCGCTAGCCTACCATAGCTCTTATGGATTCAGATTGAAGTTGAAAACTCGCTTGCCTTGACCGCCCCAAACCTGAATGTTAGCTTCGGTTCCACGCTTGATTTTTCGAGGAACATTACTCTGAGCCGGGCAGGGAAGCCAGCGCAATCCGCCGATCTTCAATCCGCTGACGTCGAAGGAGTTGATCTCCGCCGACGCGACTTTCTTCTCCGTTTCTGCCAGGGAGCCGGCGCAACGCTGATTCCAGCCAGTCTTTGGGGTCTGACGTTTCCAGAGCTCAAACCGTCCGCAGGTCAGAGCGACGCTGGCGGATTTCATCTGCGGCCTCACTATCGCAGCGAACGTCCGCTCGATGCCACGCTTCTGAAAGTGCAAGCCGGAACTGATGACTTCATCTCGGAAAAATACGCCGACCAGATCGCCGCAATTCTCGCTCAGTGGAGCGCCGGTCTGCTGCGTTCCCCGCAAGATGCACAGGCTGTTGCCAAGTCCCTCGCAGCCGGATTCTTCGGAGTACCGCTTCAACCTGCGGAGTCGGGCGTCGTGCGGTCGAGTCCAGCGCTTCAAGTTCGTCGGAATAAATTTGAGAGTCAGGCCACGCTAAGCCGCGATGCGTTTCTAGCGGAGTGGAATTCCGCGTTCAGTATTTTCTCCGCGATCGTCAGCGCCGAATTCCAGATAACCGCCATCGACGCCGCGGCGATGGAATCGGACGCTCCATCTTCCCGGTCTCGACTCATCCAGACTCGCGTGCGCTACGAAATCACGGGAACGGGGGCCGGTTTCCACCGCGAGCAGCGCGTCGGAAACTGGGACATGGCATGGGAGCAGTCCCCGTCGGGCGAGTTTCTTCTGCGCAGTTGGCGCGCACTCGACGAAACGCAGGCTCGCTCCACGTCACCCGTTTACATAGACATCACTTCCGCTGCGCTCGCCGGCAATCCGTCTTACTCGGCTCAGCTGCAACATGGCACGGACTACTGGCGCACCGTGCTCGACGGCGCTTCCGGAATCGATATCTACGGGCACAACGGAGTCTCGGTTGCCGATATCGACAACGACGGCTTCGACGATCTCTACATCTGCCAGCCCGCGGGCCTGCCCAACCGCCTCTATCGCAACCGCGGCGACGGAACGTTCGAAGACATCACCGAAACATCCGGTCTGGGAATTCTGGAAAACACCGCCTGCGCACTCTTCGCCGATTTCGACAATGATGGCCGTCAGGACGTCATCCTCGTTCGCGCCAATGGTCCCTTGTTGTTTCTGAATGAAGGTGGCGGCAAGTTCCGGCAGAAACTCGACGCCTTCCGGTTCGCGAATCCTCCGCAGGGAACCTTCACCGGTGCGGCGGTTGCTGACTACGACCGCGACGGCTGGCTCGACATTTATTTCTGTCTCTACGCTTTCTACCAGGGCACCGGGCAATACAAATATCCGTCGCCGTATCACGATGCGGAAAACGGCCCGCCAAACTTTCTGATGCGTAATCAGCGTGATGGCACGTTTCGCGATGTGACAACCGCGTCAGGGATGAATCAGAACAACACGCGCTACAGTTTTTGCTGTGGATGGAGCGACTACAACCACGACGGCTGGCCCGATCTCTACGTCGTGAATGATTTTGGCCGCAAGAATCTCTATCGCAACAATGGCGACGGAACCTTTGCCGACGTCGCGCCGCAGGCCGGAGCCGAAGACATCGGTGCGGGCATGAGCGTCTGCTGGAACGACTACGATAACGACGGTGCGGAGGATCTTTACGTCGCCAACATGTGGACGGCTGCGGGCGTGCGTGTCTCCATGCAGCCGAATTTCAAGAAAGATTCATCCGGCAAAGTTCGTTCTCTTTATCAGAAACATGCCATGGGGAACTCGCTCCTGCACAACCGCGGCCAGACGCTCGATACCACTTTTGACGATGCGACCGCTTTCTCCGGCGTTGGAATGGGCCGCTGGGCCTGGTCGAGCGACGCCTTCGACTTCGATCACGACGGCTTCCCTGACCTCTACATCACGAATGGCATGGTCTCCGGCCCTTCGCGCACGGAACTGGCTAGCAAAGATTCTTCGCCCGATCTCAACAGCTTCTTCTGGCGGCAAGTGGTCGCTTTCTCTCCCGACGAAGCCCGCGCATCTCACGAATACGAACTCGGATGGAATGCGATCAACGAGTTGATCCGTTCCGACTACACCTGGAGCGGATTCGAGCGCAATGTTTTCTACGCCAACAACCGAGACGGAACATTTTTCGACGTTTCCGCCGTGGTCGGCCTCGACTTCGTGGAAGACGGCAGATCGTTTGCCCTGGCAGACTTCGATCACGACGGCCGGCTCGAAGTATTCCTCAAGAATCGCAACGCCCCGCAGTTGCGCATTCTCAAAAACGTCGTCGACGATCTGCCGCAATCGATCGCCTTCCGTCTGCAAGGTACAAAGAGCAATCGCGACGCCATCGGCGCCTCCGTCACAGTCGAGGCTGGTTCTCTCCGCCAGACACGCTCGCTTCAGGCTGGATCCGGTTTCCTCTCACAGCACAGCAAGGATGTTTTCTTCGGGCTTGGCGAAACGAAGGAGCGGGTGCAAGCGACAATTCACTGGCCCAGCGGTGTCACGCAGGAACTCCACAATCTTCCCATCAATCACAGAATATTTGTCGAAGAAGGCTCAGAGCCCTCGCGCATGGATCCGTTCCGTACAACCGGGGTAGCGCCGGCTATTCCTCCATTAGCGCATAAACGCGAGCCGGAAGTACTCCCAATGATGGTTGAAACCTGGCTTCTGGCGCCGATTGCCGCTCCCGACTTTTCTCTCCCTGATTCATCCGGGCAAACCACAACCCTTTCGGCGCTTCGCGGCAAACCTGTGCTTCTCATCTTCTCAACGACGAAGTCATCCGATTGGCATGACGAATTGCGACTGCTACAGCGAGCCCACACCGCATGGGCCGCGAAAGGCCTGGAGTTGATCGTCGTGTCCATCGACCATACCCCCGATGACGATCTTCGCGCTTTAACCCAGCGAGTGACATTTCCAGTTCTGCGTGCATCGGAGGAGGTCGCGGCCATATACAACATTCTCTATCGCCAGTTATTCGACCGTCACCGCGATCTGATTCTCCCGACATCTTTTCTGATCGACAGCAAGGGAGACATCGTCAAGGTGTATCAGGGCCCAGTCGTTGCCGAGCACGTGGAGCACGACTTCCTTCATATTCCGCAAACCGATGCGCAGCGACTGGCCGTGGCTCTGCCGTTTCCAAGCGGCACGCACACGCTCGAATTCGGTCGCAACTATCTCTCTTACGGCGCTCTGTTTTTTCAGCGCGGATATCTTGATCAGGCCGGCGCCTCATTCCAGCAAGCCTTACGCGAAGATCCGTCGAGCGCCGAAGCCCTTTACGGCATCGGAAGCGTCAACCTGAATCAAGGCAAGAACGCTGCCGCGCGCGAGAGCTTTGAGCGAGTCGTGAAACTGCCCGCCAATTATCCTGACACTCTGCCCGATGCCTGGAACAACCTCGGCGTCATCGCCACGCGCGAAGGGCGCGTGGGCGATTCGGTTCCGTGCTTTCTTGAAGCTCTGCGCCTGAATCCTCACCATCTTTTGTCGCTGGACAATCTGGGCAATGCCTATCGTTCGCTCAAGCGTTGGGACGATGCCCGCGAAGTTTTGCAGCGTGCGCTGGAAACTGCACCGCAGGATCCGGAAGCGAACTACAGCCTGGGCATGGTATTCGCGCAGTCGGGCGACAACGCCAAAGCGTACGAATATCTGCAGCGCGCCCTGAAAGCTCGACCGATCTACCCTGAGGCGCTGAACAACCTGGGAATACTATTTTTGCTTACTGATCGGCGCGACGAGGCCGTCGCGAGTTTGGAGCAGTGCATTCGCGTGGCCCCGGCCTTCGATCAGTCATACCTGAACCTTGCTCGCGTCTATGCCCTGGAAGGCGCGCGGGACAAGGCTCGCGGCGTCCTGCTCGATCTGCTCAAGCAGCACCCTGATCACTCCCAAGCCAAACAGGCGCTCGAGCAACTGCAATAAGGGAGTTGCACAACTGCGCCCTTCTCTGCGCCGAGTTTGCCGAGTGCTAGAATTGCATTCCGCTCGCGACAGGGAAAATTCCGTTGGACAACTCCGCCATTGCGTCTGCGGGCCGCTTTTTGCGCCGCCTCCATGCCGTTCCGCATCCACGCGGATGCGCTCGTGCGGCCGGTTTCAGCCTTATCGTGCTCGCCCTCACTTCGGTGCTTACATTGTCCTTGTGGGCGCAGGAATCTCAGCAAGAACCCAAACCAGTCGAAGCAACTCAGTCTCCGGAAAAAGCTCAGCCCTCGCCACCTGCTTCCACACGCAAGCCGGAGTTCTTCGATCAGCCTCAATTCACGGTCTCCGGCGTGACCGACACCACAAGTGCCGGCGGCCACGGCTCCGGTACGATCGTGCGCACCCGCGACGCGATCGCCAAAGAAGCTGTCTCCTTGGGCAAAGCCCCCACTAGCACACTGCCCGTCGCCTCCGAGGCTGAAAAATCCCTGCGGGCTGCGGTCGAGCGTGAGCCCGCCAGCTTCGACTCGAACCATCGCTTTGGCGAACTGCTGGTCGAGAGCGGCAAAGCTAGCGAGGCGATTCCATACCTCGAACGCGCTGCCGAACTCAATCCCGGTGATTACGAAAACTCTTACGCGCTGGCCCTGGCGAACGCCCGCGCCGGCAATTCCGAGCGCGCCCGCGACCAGTCTCAGCTTCTGCTGGCGCATCACGACAACGCCGAACTCCATCACTTGCTCGCCGATGTCCAGGAAAATCTCGGCAATTCTCTCGAGGCTGTGCGCCAGTATGAGCGTGCCGCCGAATTGGATCCCAGTGAAACGAATCTTTTTGATTGGGCTTCTGAGCTTCTCTTGCATCACGCTCCCGAACCGGCCCTGGACGTTTTCACCAAGGCGAACCACCTGTTCCCACATTCAGTGCGCATTCTGATTGGACTCGGTGCGGCTTGGTTTGGCCACGGTTCCTACGACCAGGCGGTGCAGAAAATCTGCGAAGCCTCTGATTTGAATCCTGCCGATCCCGATCCGTACTTATTCCTGGGAACGATGCAAAGCGCGGAACTCACGCCCGCAGCCGAGGCCGTTGAAAAGCTGCGCCGTTTTGTCTCGCTGCAACCCGGTAACGCCCAGGCCAATTACTATTACGCGGTCGCGCTTTGGAAGCTGCGCCAATCTTCTGGCGGCGCGGCCGGCGACGGGTCCGACGATGCGGCCAGCGCAGCGCAGGTCGACGCGTTGCTGAAAAAGGCAACTCAGCTTGATCCGAAGTTCGCCCCCGCGTATCTCCAACTAGGTGTGCTCCATTCCGAGCAGAAGGATGACGCGCGCGAGATTTCTTACTACCTTCAGGCCATTCAGGCCGATCCGCAACTCGCAGAGGCGCATTATCGCCTGGCCATGGCCTACCGGCAGATGGGAGATCGCGACAAGTCTGCCGCTGAATTCCAGGCTTACGATCAAGCTGCCAAGGAATCTGCTCAGAAAGCGGAAAGAGAACGCCACGAGATTCGCCAGTTCGTTTACACCCTCCGCGACCAGCCTCCGCCGCAATCGCAGTAGCGCCGAGGGGCTTGATCGCCCAGCCCTGAAACGCCGCGCGCTCCCGGTCCAGCTCCCGGTGTGGTACACTTTTTGATTCATATTGACAAACGGTTGCACGCAGGACGTTCAATCCACTCATGCTTTTTTCCAAAGAGTATGTGGGCTATCTGGCCCGCGAAGTCACCAAGAAGCTGATCGCCGGCAAGTTCATCGAGACCTCGACCGTTCCGGCCGTGACCGAGCGGGTGAACGCCGCGCTGGTTGACGAACTCTCGCTCGAAGACCGCATCAACGACGAAGTGCGCGTCATCCTCGAAGCCTACTCCGAAGAAATGCAGAAGACCGGCGCCAACTATCAGGAGATGTTTCGCAAGGTGAAGACCCAACTCGTGCAAAAATACAAGGCGGTGTTGTGAGACTCAGCCGCGACAAAGTCAATGTGCTGGCCAAAGCCGTCTTCGAAGTGCTCAAGGAGATGGACGACGTCGAGTTCGTCGAAGACCCGAACGCGATTAAACAGCAGACGCGCAAGATTCTCGAAGAACTACTCATGCAGGAAGCCCGCATCGACGTCGCCGCCAGGCAGAAAATAGAAAGCCAGAAACGCACCATCCTCGAAGGCTCGCAGGAGTGGGATATCCTCTACCGCAAGTACTACAACGAGGAAGTCAAGAAACTCGGCGTGTAGTGTGGGGCGGACACTCCCTTCGGCTTCGCCAGGACAGGCCCCGTCCACCGCTTCTAGTTCGCGGATTTCAGTTCAATCGAAACCAAATTGCGCACCGACCGTGCTGGCCGCTTGTCTTCCGTCACCACCAGCTTGAACGGACCCGAGTGCGCATCCAGCGATTTTCCGTCCATCGTGTCGGCGACCAGAACCTCTCCCGGATGAAATCCGGGATCGACTTCACCGAGCGCGAGCACAGCTTTGTAGCCGTCAGATCCCTTCGCCACGATGTAGCTAGCGAGTGCTTTTCCATGAAGCTCGCTTCCTAACGGCGCACCGAGCTTCGCCAGCAAATCAGCCAGTCGAACCCCCGAGTAGGTTTCATCCGCATTGGCGTGCGAATTGTGGATCGTGACTGTGGTGTGTGGCATGGCCTTCAATTCAGCCGCTGAAACGAATGATTTGTGATCGCCGGAGAGCAGCGTCAACCGGTCGTTTGCGGTCGCCGGCGCAGTTGAAGGCTCCGTGCCCTGTTGTGCCAGTACTGCCGATGAAGCCGCGGATGAAATGACGAAAGCAATGGCGAGAGTGAGGACACGGAATTTTCTTGTGCGCATGCTGCGAGCATAGCGCGGGGGCCGGATGTCAGCAACAACATCGAAGAGTTCGGAGTGAGGTCTCGCAGGAAGAAGAGCCCCGCGGAAACAAAAAAAGCCCCGCTGGCGCGGGGCTGACGGGGGAAACTGCAAACAACTCTCAGGCGGCTTCCTTCCGCCGCAGAATCGTCTGCAGGTGCTGCCGATACTGTTGTGCGTTGTTGATGACTTTGCGCTGGGGCAGGCTAGCGATCCACTGGGTCCGGGAGATGGCCCGCCGTTCGCGGCGCGATCCCACGTGCCCGCGTTGTCGCACGTTCGTGGGAATCTTCTCCGCCGTTTGCTGCTGCCAGCCCGATCCAGCGCTCACGTTGAATACTCCGATGTAGCCGCCAGCCAGCAACTCGAGGGGGTTCTGAATTTTGTTCAAGCGGTCAAACTGGGTTGAACCCTCCGCGCGGAAGCTCTCAAACCATGCTGGATACACAAAATCCGATACCAGAATGTTGTTGATCTGGTATCCGAAGCTGTCATCCTCGCAGGCATCGCAGACTTCGTAGGCGTAGAGTGTGCCGGTCGTGTTCGCGTTCTGCACGAAAGCCGTCAGGTTGATGTTCGGGTCGGCCAGCATCTCCAGCAATTCGTGGCTCGCAGTCACTGACCACGATGTGCCGGCCTTCAGATCGCTGGCGGCAAACACTTTGCCCAGCGGTAACCCGTCCGTGGTCAGGTCGTGGTAGCCGAGCGCTCCCGCCTGATCGGAGTCGTCGAGAATTACCAATTCCCACGTTCCGGCGGCTGCCGGCGTGCCTTGGGGAACCATCTTCAATTCAGCGTCTGTGCCCCAGATGGGGCGAAAGTCGTTGGTGACCTGCTGCTGCAAGGCCGCAACGACCGGGGTAACGTCAGCATCGGTCAACACGGTACTCTCGTTGATGACGGATATCTGGGTTGTCGCTAGTTGCGCGTGCGCAATTTGTGGTTTCAATGGTCTTCTCCTGTAGGCGTAATTTTGGTCAACCGATCTGGGAGAACGCGCAAGGGAACGTGCGTGACTCTGTACGGAGAAGTCTTATACCCTGATCGCAGGCGCGCAACAGAATTGTGCTGAAAAAAGCGATCGCGATTCCATTTTGGAACTGGCAAAGAAGAAACGCTTGTCGACTCAGATCAGTGACGCGAAGGAGATCGTGAAGCGTGCGGCCGAGGCCGCTGGCTTCGACCTCGCGGGCATCGCGCCCGCTGCCGACGCTTCCGAACTCAAGTACTTTCCTGAATGGATCGCCGCCGGACACGCCGGCGAAATGAAATATCTTGAAGCGCGCGACGATCAAGACAATCTCAAACGGGCCTCACTTGCTCGCGTCGCCCCCTGGGCCCGAAGCGTGGTGGTGTGCGCCATCAACTACAACACCGCGCATCCCTACTCCATGCAAGTTAACGATCCAGATCGCGGATGGATCGCGCGCTATGCCTGGAGCCGCGAAGATTATCACGACGCCGTCCTTCGCCGTCTGAAGCAAGTAGAAGCCGCTCTTCACCAGGCTGTGTCGAGCGAGCAAGTGTCGAGAGAGCAAATGTGGGGCGGGCACTCCCGCCCGCCAGGGCTTACTACGCGCAGTTACGTCGATACCGGCCCCGTCGTCGAGCGCGTCTTCGCGAAGTACGCCGGCATTGGCTGGATCGGCAAGAACACCTGCCTCATCAACCAGAAGAAGGGCTCATGGCTTTTTCTCGGCGTGATTCTCACCTCGCTCGAACTCGTGCCCGATGTACCCTCGCCCGATCGCTGCGGTACCTGTACCCGCTGCATCCAGGCCTGCCCCACCGACGCATTCCTCGCGCCCTACCAGCTTGATTCCAACAAATGCATTTCCTATCTCACCATCGAGAAGCGCGGATCGATCCCCGGTGATCCCTCAATCGTTCCTCCTTCGGGGGATCCTCCGTCGGGCGACCCTTCCTCGACTGCGTCTCCTTCGGTTGATTCTGCGTCGAAAGACCTGCGCGTCGGCATGGGCCACCACGTATTCGGCTGCGACATCTGCCAGGATGTTTGCCCCTGGAATCGCAAAGCTCCCGCCTCGACCGCCCCCGAGTTCGGACCTCGCCCCGGTCTGGTCAATCCCTCGCTCGGCTGGCTGGCAGAAATGTCCGTCGAGGAATTTCGAACGGTCTTCCGTGGATCGCCCATCCGCCGCACCAAGCGCTCCGGACTGCGCCGCAACGTCGCCATCGCCATGGGCAACAGCGGAAACCGCGACTTCCTCCCTCTGCTCGACCGACTCGCCGCCGACGAGGATGAATCCGTCCGCGAAAGCGCTCGTTGGGCAAGTGCCCGCCTTCGTAAAGGAGGCGAATGAAGTGCGCGCACTGCGCCGGGATTGACTTTTGCAGTTGCGTACACTCCAGAGAGTGACACAATATCCGCCCCGTATTCGCCACGAACGGCCGTATTCTGTCTCCGTTTCGCTCTCACTTCCGTAACTGGTTTTTCCGATTGTCAGCAACTAATCTTTGCCGCAGGGGTTCTAACTCTTTGAGGTTAGTCTGTTAGCCGTCTGGGGTTGACCATGTTTCCACGCCACATCCAACCAATGCGGCGCGCCTTCGTCCAGTTGGCCGGGATGCTCCTGGCCTGCGCTTCTCTTGCCGGTGCCTCGGCCACTCTGCTTCTCGAAGAACCCTACGGCAAGATGGGATTCTTTACCGCGACCGGCCACGCCGCCGTTTATCTCTCCGGCGTCTGCGCCCAAACTCCTGTCGTGCTGCGCCCCTGTTCTCCGGGAGAAACCGGAGTCGTCCTCAGCCGTTACGATGGCGTGGGCGGATACGACTGGGTCGCTATTCCTCTCGTCCCTTACCTCTACGCGGTTGATCGCCCCGAAGATGTGCCCCTGATTGCCGACGCCAAGATGGTCGCGTTCCTGCGCGACCGTTATCGCCGCCAGTATCTCGAAGCCATCGTGCCCGACGGCAAGGATGGCGAAACTCCGAGCGGAAACTGGTACGAACTCGTCGGTTCATCCTACGATCGCACCATCTATGGCTTCGAAATCGAAACTACCCGCGAACAGGACGAGGCGCTGATTCGCAAACTAAACTCCTCGCCGAACCGTTCGCATTTCCACCTCTCCTACCGCAATTGCGCCGACTTCGCCAAGGACGTTCTTAATTCTTATTACCCGAAATCCTTCCATCGCAGCGTCGTCACCGATGTCGGCATGACCACGCCCAAGCAAATGGCGAAACTGCTGACGCATTTCAGCGACCGCCATCCCGATCTCCAGTTCTCGCGCCTCATCATTGCGCAGGTGCCCGGCAGCATGCCCCGCAGTTCGACGGTGCGCGGTGTGGTCGATTCCTTCGTCCGCTCGAAGAAGTACATCGTCCCCAGCATCGTCTTCAGCCCCATCTTTGCTGGATGTGTGGCCGCGGTGTATGTCGGCACCGGAGCCGGACACTTTGATCCCGGGCGTAACGCCAAGGTCTACATCGCAGGCAGTGCCCCGGAACGTCCGCTCGACCGCGAGGATGTCCGCGCTTACCAGCACCAACTCGATCGTCTGCTGGCGGATGTCGATGCGGACATGCCGGCACAGAATGCGGCCAAAGCCTGGGAGCGGCTACAGTCCAAGGCCAAGGCCGCCGTGGATGAACAAGGCCGTCCGGTTCTTCGAGTGTCGGCGGAACATGGTCGGGTCCGGATCGGCGTGACTGCTGCCAATGTATTGCAGGGAACGGCCTCACCGCAGCTGGCGCGCCAGTTACTCGCCGCCCGCCTGGAGCTGGAGTTACGGGGAAAGCCTGCGCGGGGTGTTTCCGAAAAGGAAGTTACCCGCGACTGGGACCTTCTAGAGAAAACATCGGCCGCCAGCGATTCGCTGCTGGCTGCTCGCTCTCCGCAACACTCTGAGACTTATCCTGGGAACCAGCCTTAGCTAGCCCACCGTTTATTGTTGTGGTGGTTGCTCCGGGGGCATTCGCGGTGGTATGCCCGAGCCCGGCACAGGCGGCTGTCCCGGCGTCTGCTGCTGCTGCAACTGCAATTGGCGTTGCTGCATCTCCTGCAGCATCTCCTGCGGGGACTTCGCTCCCGGCTGCTCCGCAGCCGGAGGAGGAGCCGGTTGTTCCGCCTCCGCCGCCGCCGCATCCGCGGCAGGGTCAGTCTCTTCCGACGCATTAGCGTCGGTTCCGGGGTCTGGCTCCGACTTATAGGCTATCTGTCCGGGTGCTGGCGCGTTCGTGGGAGTCGCGGTGTCAGTTGACGTTCTTGGCACCAGCAGTACCCGCGTCAGTCCTTCGTCATTCGCCGGAGATCCCAGTAGCACATAGTTAAAGCGCGATCCATTCAACAGCTCCGCCACAACTTCCCGTGCTGGCCCCGGCCCCAGATGCGTCACCACGCGTTCCGGCGCCGTCGGGATGTCAATCTCCGCCCCAGTTTGCTTGCGCACGGCCCGCAAGATGTCTGCCAGAGTGGAGTTTGGCGCCACAATCGTCAGCTGCGCATTCTCATAACTCACCTGCGGCGCCACCGGCGCAATCGATTCAAGCGGGATCGCCGGTACCGGCCCGGTCGGGCCGTTTGGCAAGTCTGGCGGCGGCGCGGGCGTTTTTTTTGCTTTCTTATGCGTCTGCTGGTGATGTGTTTGTTGGTTATGGGTCGGCTGGATCTGCGAAGATGCCGACTGAGCAAAGCTCAGCCTCCCTGGATACAAATTGGCGGCGCACAGGATCAGGCCTCCAGCGACCTTCGTGAACTTCCATCCCGTGCTCATACCCACTTCCTCCCAGACTCTAGCTTCGACTCTAACTTTCAAGACTCTGACTTTCGGGGTCACTGCCAGAAGGCCTTCATGAAATTCTAGCACCGCTGTGGCTCTTGCGAGCCAGCCCTTACACCGCCCCACTAGAGAGAACGCTGCCACCCTGATCTCTTGCATTCTCCAACTTCATGGACCGGCCAGGCGCTATCTATAAGTCGATGGCAGTCAACCATTTCCGCTCGCACGGAATCCCAAGCGTGCGGCCCGCAGCAGGCGTACACTGGGCTAGGAATCTTCAACCACGATCACAAGAACTTAGGACCGCCAACGCAATGAAAGCAAAGCCGGAATCCGCCGTCCATCCGGCATCCCGCAGGTTCTGTCACGCCTTCCGGATCGCCCTGGCCTGGTTCACCCCAGCTTGGATCGCCCCAGCCTGGATCACCCTCGCATTCCTCGCGCTTTCGACCATTCCCGCCCGCGCCCAGAGCTGCCTCACGTCCAGCGAACTCGACGACGCTGCCCGCGGTTCCATCACGTCTGCTGCCCAGCGCTTTTTCGACCTGGCCGCCAAGGGCGATGTGGCCACCGTGCGGCAGAATGCCATTCCCAGCCTGGCCTCGGATTTTTCCGCGGTCGAATCCAGAATCAAAGACCGTCAGGCCGATCTAGCCGCATCCCGGCCGGCAGCGCCGTCCATTTTTCTGCTGGAAACCGAGGGCAAAGATACTGTGCCTCACGCCGAGTTCCTGTGCGGAGTTTTCGGCAAGAACGGCCAAACCCAGGGCAGCGCCGCCTTCTCATTCGACAATCTCGCGCCCGGAAAATATGCCGTCGTGCTGATGGCTGCAAGTTCTCCGAAGACGCGAACCAACTTCGCCGCGATCCTGCAGCAGGCGGGAACTGACTGGAAACTGGCCGGCCTCTACATCGCGCCCGCCGAAACCGGAGGCCACGATAGCGATTGGTTCCTGACCCGCGCCCGCGACTACAAGTCGAAGGGCCAGTTGCACAACGCGTGGCTCTTTTTCCTGCAGGCCCGCAACCTGATCTCTCCGCTTTCCTTCATGAGCACGCTCGCCACCGACCGGCTCTATGACGAACTTCAAAGCGCGCAGCCCGCCGACATCCCCGTCAGCGGCAAGCCCGCGGACCTGGCCGCGGGAACTACCACCTACAGGCTCACCGCGCTGTTCCCGGCCGCCGTGGGAGACGACCTGGACCTGATCGTGAAGTATCAGGCCGCAGACGTTTCCAACACCAACCAGGCCTATCAATCGAACGTCACCGTGATGAAGGCCCTGCTGACCAGGTACCCTGAAATGCGTGACGCGTTCGCCGGCATCGTAGCCCGCGCTGTCGATCCCACCGGCCGCGACTACGGCACGCTCCTCGCGATGAAGGACGTCAAGTAGCCCAGGCCTCGTCCAGCAAACACTCTTTCGGCTCCTTATCGTCGCGCAGCCCCAGAAACACTGGAGCCCGCAACTTCGCACCGCTGCCTTCGCTCTTTCCCGAAGACGCTCCCCCAGTCCACTCCGCAAACTCAATCTCGGCCACCAGTTCCGGCTTCACCCAAAATACTTTGCGCAGCGCCTCGACTTCTCCGAAGAACGGATTCTTCTTCGTCTCCAGCTTCTTCAGCATTTTCCAAATCTCATCGAGCGACTTCTGATCGAACCCGCTCCCCGCTTGCCCCACGTGTATCAGCCGCCCTTGCTTGTCATACAGCCCGAGCACGAGCGAACCAAAATGCGCGCGGCTGCCCTCGGGCTCGGTGTATCCTCCGATCACGCACTCCAGCCGGTGCCGGATCTTGATCTTGAGCCACTCGCGGCTGCGCCGTTCCTCATAGAAACTGGCGCGCTTCTTGGCGACAATCCCTTCCAGTCCCTTCTTCTGCGCCATTTCAAACAGCGCCTTGCCGCGCTCCTCGTAGTGATCGGAATAGCGCACGACATCTCCGGTCAGCAGCGAGGATAGCTTGCGCTTGCGCTCCTCCAGCGGCACGCGTCGCCAGTCATTGCCATCGAGATACAACAAATCGAACGCGTAATAGAGCACAGGGACATCCGCATTTCCTACCGCCCGCTTTCCGCCCGGACGAAACCCCGTGCGCTGCTGCATCAAACTGAATGAAGCTTTTCCCTCCTCATCGAGCGCTACGACTTCGCCGTCGAGGATTGCCGTCTTCGCCTTGATCAATTTGGCCATGTCTTTCAATTCCGGATATCTCGGCGTCAGATCATTCTGATTCCGCGATACCAGCCGCACCTTGCCGCCTTCAATAAACGCGATCGCCCGATAGCCATCCCACTTGATCTCAAACAGCCACTCCGCCCCGTCAAACGCCTTCTCCACCGACTCAGCCAGCATGGGATGGATTTTCGTGGGCATGGGCCGCTTCACGGGACCATTAGCAGATTCCACCGCCGAGTTCGCCGAGATCGCAGAAACAGGTCGATCATTTTTTTTCAAAAGCTCGAATCTCTCGGTCGCCGCGACTCGCTTGGTGCCTTTCAGCTTCGTCTCTGTTTTGATTCGTTTCTCTGCGCTCTCAGCGTGCTCGGCGGTAGCCTTCTTTTTTTCGACCCGTGCCACCGCGTCCGCCAGCCACGCGGCCTTCAGCCGCCCGCGCCCAGCAGGACGGCTCTTCCACTCCGCCGACCCCGCGTCGCCGGCAACCTGCTCCAGCGTCCGCCCGCTCAACACCGACGTGTCAATGGCCTCAATGTCGTATCCCTCGACCACATGATCATCGTGCTTCTTGATCATCAGCCACTCGTTGCCCTTGCTCCCCGGACGCCTTCCGCGCATCTTCACCAGCGCGAAATCTCCCTGCAGCCGTTTCCCGTGCAACCGGAATTTCAAATCTCCCTTAGCCAGCATCGCCGCCGCTTCCGCCTCCGTGCCCGGCACGTACTTCCCGTTCACCGCGACCGGCGAAAGCGGCTGCCACGTGCCCACATCCCACACAATCACGGTTCCCGCGCCATAATTGTTCTCCGGAATGTTGCCCTCAAAATCGAAATATGAAACAGGATGATCTTCGACTTGCATGGCCAGCCGCTTGTCCACCGGATCGAGCGACGGCCCCTTCGGCACCGCCCACGACTTCAGCACACCTTCCATCTCCAGCCGAAAATCGTAGTGCAGCCGAGTGGCATCGTGCATCTGCACGACGAAGCGATTCCCCGCCTTCTTCGCCACTTCCGGCGGAGGCTCGGGTGTCTCCTCAAACCGCCGCTTGCGTTTATATTCTTCAAGCGCCATAGAGAACGCTATTAAACCACAGAGCCACAGAACACAGAAAAAACAGAATCACAGAAGAGAATTGTCATCCCGACCGGAGTTTCCCTTCCCAAAGGGAAGGGAAGCGCAGTGGAGGGACCTGCTGTCTCGCGGCTAACTTCGAAGATGCTTTAGAATCCTTGCCCAATGAACCGCGAATTCCCCGCAACTCCCCTGGTCGGCGTCGGCGCCGTCATCATCGAAGAGAATCAGGTTCTGCTGGTCAAGCGCGCCCATCCGCCGATTCAGGGCCAGTGGTCCATCCCCGGAGGCGTCCTCGAAGTCGGTGAACTGATCCGCGAAGCCGCCATCCGCGAGGCCCGCGAAGAAACCGGACTCATCGTCGAGGCAGGTGACCTGCTCGGCGTCTATGACCGCGTCCTGCGCAATGCTGAACAGCGCGTGCAGTATCACTATGTATTAATCGATTTTCTCTGCCGCAAGGTTGGAGGAGCACTCGCAGCCGCGGACGACGCCGCCGAAGTCCGCTGGTTCACGCGAGACGAGCTGCCGGCCCTGCACCTCGCCGAAGACACGCAGGATGTGATCCAAAAAGGATTCGCGAAACTGAAAGCTGCTTCGTAAGCGCGAGCAAGTTGGCGTTTTGCAGTTAGAATCAGCCCAATCTGAAGCTAGAAGGCGGCAAGAATATGAAGACTCGCATCGTAACCCGGCAAAAAGTTGAGGCCTGGCCGCTGAACGTCTGGAATGCCTACGTCAACCTGCTGGCGATGGAACCCTATGACGAATTGACCGAGGAGCAGCGCCCGGCTCACCTCGTCTTCTGGTACGAAAGCGAAGTACAGAACGGCGGACACCTGCAATATTTCGAAAATCGTGGCACCGAACATTTGCACGAGACGGTGGATGCCCTCGAACTCCTCGGAGCGAATTGCCAGAAGGAGATTCTGCAAGAGGCGGCTAAGTTATTTCGTGGCCGCGAGCGATTACCCATCGCGAGTGTTGAAGATTTCGTTGCCGCTGCGCATGAGGGGGAATTCAAGGCCTTTGATCGACGTTTCTATGCCTGCTCCCCATCCCTTCCAGACCGGCTGAAGGCGCACCTAGCGCTCCACCAGTCATGGTTTGTGACGATCGTATGAGAGAAGACTATGGATCTCCGGCCAGAACCTAGTCCGCTGAGTCCGGCTCTTCTCTGGTGTCCGCCGCGGCCGCGTCGGCAACACTTTCTTCCAGAACTCGCTTCGCGGCTTCGACATTATCCGCGTCCACCCGCAACTTCACTCCGCCGAGCGCATTGGCATTGAACCAGTCCAGCCGAACCATATTGTCATCAAACAAAAAGGCCTCGATTCCGGCCGCTTCGAGCACGCCCTTCGCCAGTTCCGCCTCCACCAGATTCCAAAAGCTGCGGATCACCACCAGATCGCGAAACTCCGCATCCTCAGTCCCCGGCGCTCCTTCTTCCAGCTGTCCGACGTAGAGGCCACGCCCGGTTAGCTCCACGCGCAGCGCTTCGCGCGCCACTTCGGTCAAGTCGCGCGCTCCCGCGGCGACTTGCTCTAACTCTTCATCCGTCTGCCTCGCATACACCTCGGCCAGCCGCCGCCGTTCCTGCTCCGGATCAATCATCGCCATGGCAGGAAATCAAACTCCAAGCGCGCCTGAGCACCAGCAGTTCTATCCGTGGGATTCCGTGGCGAGATTCTTGTTCTCAAAGAAAAAGAACGGCCCGCCAGCTCATGTTGAGCCGGCGGGCCGCCCGGTGGACTGTTTGGGATTGACCAATGAGGTGGTCACTCTTAACGTGGCCTCTACGGCAACTCCAGGTTCGTCTCAGCGACCATTCCTGACCGACCTGCGACTACTCACCGGCGGGCCACTCAGTCAGCCCCGGCACGCTGCGCGAGCGCACGAACCGGCTCATTTGCAAACTGCTCATGGCGACGCTGGTTCTCGACACACCGCGTTTTGTAGTGATAATAAGCTTCGTTCACGTCTCCGAGAAACCGGAAACACAAAAGCAGTCCGAGGTCCAAGGCGTGGTACACGCCCAGAAGGACAAAAGCGATCACGACTGACCAGAGATGGTAGGCGTCAACGAACTCGGATAGAGAAGAAGTGATGGGTGCTGACATTAAAATCTCTTCTCATCCGCCGCGGGGTCGGCGGAAAGTTGAGATTCCAACGTTCAGCTAGCTAGAGCGTGGCTACGCTTTCTTGCGTTACTCCGCAGCTCACCCCGGAGCTACGGCCCAGCATGTGGGAGGCTCATCCTTTGTGGAAACTCCACAGAGGGGCGTTACACTGGGCGTCATGCACCCAGGCGAAACAGGCACTTTAGTCAGATCCCGCTTTCCTCCGTCGCCGAGTCGTCACAATTCGTAACGACTCAAACAATGGGCGGTCAAAGACCGAAGTGCATATCTATTTTCCGCAATGCAGGAACCTGTGTCAAGAAAAACCTGCTTCGGTAAGGTTGCCTGAAGGGATATGCTCGTGAGTTATGAGTTATATGACGGCAACCCATCAGAAGGGTGCCTCAGAAGTTATTTGACACGAAATTCGAGAGCCGATATTCTGCGCGTACACCGGAAAGGAGGTGGTCGGATGACAAGTTCTGAAGGCAGTAGTTGGGGTTATCAAAGACCAGGTGAGGTGGCTGAGACTTAGAGCGGTTGCTCTAAGCGGGGCTTCAGGCGCAGACAAGCAGAATCGGCGCGCCAGGAGCTACAGCCCGCACACTACCGGTGAATAAGGATTCGATTCCGCCTGACGCAGGTCGGTCGGGAATCCCGGAGTTGCCGTAGAGGCCACGTAGAGTGACCACCTCTTGGTCAATCCCAAACAGTCCACCGGGCGGCCCACAGGCTTCGTGCTTGTGGGCCGTTCCATTTTTCGGCGGGCTTTTAGCTCAGGAAAATGCCGTTTTTCTGTGGCTGCAACGGTGACTGGTAAGGAGTCTGGAAATGCTACAAAGTCAAAGGTCAATACGAGTTACGGCAACCCGAACGCATACACCGCGCTGCCCGCCGCGATCGCCACATATTCTTTCCCGTCCACGGCAAACGCCATGGGCGCGGCGTAGACCGCGCCGCCCATCTGGAAGTGCCAGAGCGGCTTGAGCGTCCTGGCGTCGAAGGCAATGAAGTTCCCCTCGGCATCGCCGCTGAAAACGAGGCCGCCCGCCGTCGACAGAACTCCCGACCACGTCGGCGAAGTGTGCTCGAACTTCCCCTTCACTTCGCCCGTCGTGGGATCGATCGCCTTCAAGAAGCCGCGATACGGCTCGGCTTCTTCCGAAGGAAAATAGGCGCTGCCGTAGAACGCGTGTCCGGCTTCATACGGCTGCGGCGCGGTCGAGAAAATGTCGCACTGATCGCGCGCCGTCACATAAAAGAGTCCAGTCTGCGGATCGTAGGTCGGCGGATACCAGTTCGTCGTCCCCAGCGCGCCAGGGCAAACCGTGTGACCCTCCAGCGTAGGCGAAGCATTCTTGTTCGCCACCGGACGACCGTCAGCGTCTTTCGAGTCACTCCATGTGGTTTTCCCGTAGGCTGTGGCCGAAACCAGTTTGCCCGTGCTGCGATCGAGCACATAGAAATATCCATTGCGGTCGGCCTGCGCGATTAGGTGTTTGCCAGCGGCGTCGATCATGATCGGAATCTGCGTCGCGTCCCAATCATGTTCATCATGTTTGGTGAACTGAAAATACCAGTTCATCTTGCCGGTATCGGCATTCAGCGCCAGCAGGGAATTGCTGTAGAGGTTGTCGCCCGCGCGTCCCTCGCCCCGATTCGACGGCGCGGGATTTCCCGTCGGCCAAAAAATCTGATTCGTGATCGCATCATACGTCCCCGTGTTCCACGCCGGCGCGCCGCCCACTTTCCATGAATCGCCCTCCCAGCTTTCGTGCCCCGGTTCGCCCGGCCCCGGAACGGTATAGAAGCGCCACTTACGTTCGCCGGTATCGGCGTCATACGCGTCAATGAATCCACGCACGCCATATTCGCCTCCGGACACACCGGTGACGATCAGATTCTTCACCGCCAGCGGTGCGACGGTAAAGCTGTAGCCCGTGCGATAGTCGGCGGCGGCCACGTCCCACACTACGGCTCCGGTCTTGGAATCAAGCGCGACCACGTGCGCGTCGAGCGTGCCCAGAAAAACCTTGTCGCCAAGGATGGCCAGCCCGCGATTGACATGGCCGCAGCAAGGACGAATGTCAGTGGGAATCTGCCGCTGATACATCCAGATCGGCCTCCCCGTCCGCGCATCCAGGGCAAACGCACGGTCATCCTGCCCGGTGGCATAGAGAATTCCGTCGACGACAAGCGGCGTGGTCTCCAGTTTCCCGGTCGCTCCCGTCTGATAAACCCACTTCGCGACCATCGCGTGTGCATTCGCGACAGTGATCTGGTCGAGCCCGCTGAAGCGCTTTCCCGTGTAGTCACCGGAGTAAGTCATCCAATTCTGCGGTTCCTTGGCAGAATTGACCATCCGCTCGAACGTGACCTGCGCCTGAGCGCAACCAGCGAAAAGCATTATCACTAGCCATGTCGTCAGCAGCCCTACGATAGCCTTGGGGCGACCGTAGGAGCGAGGCGCTGAATAGCCGCTCTTCCACGTGATCGTCAGCGTCCGAGGTTGGATATGCCGGAATCCTATTCCTGTACTCATTTCGCCCCCACGCTGATCAACCACGCCACGATGTCCTCCAGTTCCTTGTCGCTCAACACTTCCGCGTCGTACTTCGGCATAGCCGACTCCCGGCTTTTCTGAAACGACTTCAGCTTGTCCTTCTCCAGCAGATGAATGTTCTCTCCCGGATCCATGATCTGCACCGTGAAGCTGTCCTCATTCAGAGTCACGCCCTTGATCTGTTTTCCATCCGCCGTGATCACGGTGACGCTCTCGTATTCCTGCGGAAATTCCTTCGTCGCCTCCGTCAATCCCCAAGCCAGCCGCCGGCTGGGATTGCGCACAGAATCAATAATCGCTTCCTGCGTACGCGACCCGCCCACCCCGGTCAACTCCGGACCCAGCCTTCCGCCTTTGCCCTCAACCATGTGGCACATCGAGCAGTTCGCGTCGCCGTAAAACAGCTCCTTGCCATGCGCCGCATTCCCCAGCGGCTGCGCTGGAGCCTTCACTTCCTGGCTGCGAATGTAGGTGATGATCTGCCAGATCTCCTCGTCAGTCATGCCCACGCCTTGCCCGTTGGTCCCGTTCGCAGGCATCGCAGTCCCGGCAATCCCGTTGCTGATCACCTGAAACATGTCTGTGTCGGAATGCGTGTGCTTCTTCACCGCCCGCGTCAAGTCCGGCCCGCGCCCACCGCCGTGCGCGCCCAGCCCGTGGCACAGCGCGCAATTGATGCGGAACTGAAACTCACCCGCCTTCGCAGCTTTGGCGTCGCCCGCCAGCGGATTCTGAGCCGCCGTCGCCGCGGCCATCAACACGAATCCCACGAAACCTACGCACCACCGTCTGAACATGATTCACCTTCCAGGAATTTGCCGCATTCTACGCCATCGCCTCGCGATTGCAGCTTTGGAAATCTCGGCAGAATTGGGAAGGTGGATCAAAACGAGGACGTTCCCCACCCGTACATGTCCGGCGGGCATCTTGGGACGCGTACCTTTGGCTCTCTACACTGAAATCCTGCCCTCAAGATGCCGATATACCTGACAGGGCAGGGGATTTTCCTCAGAGAGCCAAGCTATTGATCCGTCAGCCTTTCCAGCGAAAGGCGCCGGGTTGGGGAAGGCCCAGATGAGCCAGCACGCGATTGGCAAACTCGCGCGCCATCTCATCCAAAGACGCTGGACCGTAATAGAACGCGGGAATCAGCGGAAAGATGGTCGCCCCGGCGTCGGCGGCCCGGTACATGTTGCGGATGTGAATTTTATTGAGCGGCGTCTCGCGCACGCACAGCACCAGCGGGCGCTTCTCTTTGAGCGACACGTCGGCCGCGCGTTCGATCAGTTGTGCGGCGATGCCGTTGGCGATGCGGGCCAGAGTGCCCACGCTGCACGGGATCACGATCATGGCATCCGCGGGATAAGAGCCGCTGGCCACGTTCGCCCCAATGTCAGCGTTCGATTGTTCTTTGATTTTTTCTGACTGAATCTTGTTGGCCTGAGTTTTGGAAACGCCCGTTTTGGAAACATCAAGGATTCGCCCGATCAGGTTGGATCGGCCCTTGATACCCAACTCTTCAGCCATCACGCGCAGCGCGCTATCAGAAGCGATGAAGTTCACCGTCTCGATACGCTCCTCGCCTGCCACCGCCAACAGAAACTGCCGCAGAAAAATGGCCCCGCTCGCCCCGGTTGTGGCGACGGTCAGATTCCGCGGTGAATGGTTTAGCAAAACGCCTCCGAAGCGAGGCATCGCACATTGCCCCGACCTCGGAGCATAGGGAGTGAATGAACCGGAAGTCAAGACGAGCAACCCGGAAGCCGTGGCTAGAAACAAGAAGCAGAAACTAGAAACCGGAAACTAGAAACTAACTGATGTCCTCCACCACGAATCTTCGATCCCGCCGCAGCGCCGCCCAGTTGCACGCGCTCGAGGGAGTCGAGCGCGAAATCCGCGCCCAGGATTCGCACAATCGCCGCAAGTATCTGCGCGAGTTTAATCAGGCCTATCGCTCCTACGACTCGGTTCTCGATGCCGAGCAGATTGAAAGCGCTCTCCACGCCGCCGACGTGGTTCTCATCGGCGATTACCACGCGCTGCCCAACGCGCAACGCCATGCCGCATCGCTGATCGAGCACCGCGCTTTGGCTGCGGACCGCCCCGTGGTGCTCGGAGTTGAAACCATCTTCGCCCGCGACCAGCATATTCTCGACGAATGGTGGTGCCGCAACATCGACGAAAGCGAACTCCGCCAGCGTATCCGCTTCGATCTCGACTGGGGCTATGACTGGACTCCGTTTCACGAGTTGCTCGTCACCGCGCGCGATCATGCCGAAGCCGTCTACGGACTCGACTGCATGCCGCGCGAGGACCTGCGCAAAATCGGCGCCCGCGACCGCCACGCTGCCGCCAAGATCGCCGAAATCCGCGAGCGCCATCCCAACGCCGTCATTTTCGTTTTGTTTGGTGAGTCGCATCTCGCGCCCGGCCATCTGCCTCACGCGCTGCGAGAACAGATTCCCGGCAACAAGATCCTCACCGTCCTGCAGAACATCGACGCTCTCTACTGGCGCGCCGCCGGAGAACGCGCCGACAAAGTCGAAGGCGTTCGCGTCAGCGACGACGTTCTCTGCGTTTTCAACGCCACGCCGCTCGAAAAATACGAGAGCTACCGCCTGTTCCTCGATCAGTGGAGCCGCTGCGACGATGCTCCCGACTTTGCTCCCACCATCTACAACCTCATCGACAGTCTGGCCCGCTTCCTCGGAATCAACCGCTGCTCGCCCCACAACGGCACCCAGCCCAAGTTCCTCGTCGACCTGTTGCCCGAAGTCTACGCCGGACCATCCGACGCGATGTTGCGCCGCTTGCTGTCGCGGCAGGGCATCGGCGAGCCCGAACGCGAAGCGATGTTAGCCAGCGTAGAAGAGCGCGGCTGCGACTACCTGCCGCAGGTCAATGCCTTCTACATTCATGAATTTCAAATGATCCATGCTGCCGAAGACGCTGCCCGCTTCCTGCATCAGGCCTGTCAGGGCCTACCGCTGCGACTCAACGCCCACTCGGAAAATTCCACCGCCGAAAAGGAAAACGGCAACCGCGGCCGCAAGACCGCCATCGACGACTTCTACTCCCGCGTCATCGAACACGCAGTTGCCGATTTCGGTTCGCGCGTTCTCCACCCTTCGCGTCCCGCGCCCGAAGATGACTCGCCGCTCTCTCGCGCCGCCTGCGAAAAGGCAGCCCAGTCCGTCACTCGCGGGGATAAAAGCAAATTTGAACCCGCCACGCGCGACCTTGGCTACCTTATTGGACGCCAGATCTACGCCGCCTACCTCGCCGGCAAAGTCTCACCCGGCGGCTTGCGCCGCCTTTTTCTTGCTCACCTCAACGAGCCTGGACTGGCTCGCAAAGTATGCATCGCCGTAGTCGCCAAACTTCGTGCCGCTAAACTGCGCCCCGCCTCGCGTCCGCTCATCCGCGCCGCACACGCCTGAACTCAACTCTCGGACAAGTGCTAATCTAGACCTCGCCCGGCTGAGGGCCGATTAAATATGCTGAGTGCTACGTGAACTCTGAATCCATCCGCCAGCTTTTCGATCAGGTCCGCGCGGGCAAGCTCACGCCGGACGATGCCGTTTCTCGCCTGCGCCACATGCCCTTCGAAGATCTTGGCTTCGCCAAAGTCGATCATCACCGCGCCTTGCGCGTCGGCATGCCTGAGGTCATCCTCGGCGAAGGCAAGACGCCGTCTCAGGTCGCTGGCATCTTCTCCCGTCTCGCCAAACACGGCGGCAATATCCTGGCCACCCGCGCCAGCGAAAAACAATTTGCCGCGGTAAAGAGAAAGGTTCGCGCCGTCGAATATCGCGAACTCGCTCGCGCCATTGTTCTGCAGCGCGATGAGACAAAACATGGCAAAGGCATTGTCGCCGTAGTCTCCGCCGGAACCAGCGACATCCCCGTCGCCGAAGAGGCTGTTGTCACCGCCGAAATCATGGGCAACGAAGTGCAGCATTTCTACGACGTTGGCGTCGCCGGCATTCACCGCCTGCTGGCCAATCGCGAGGCGCTGACCCGCGCCCGCGTCGTTATCGTTTGCGCCGGCATGGAAGGCGCGCTGCCCAGCGTCGTCGGAGGCCTGGTCGGTGTCCCCGTCATCGCCGTGCCCACCAGCATCGGCTATGGCGCGTCGTTCAAGGGAATTGCCGCCCTGCTCGGCATGCTCAACTCCTGCGCCTCCAATGTCAGCGTCGTCAATATCGATAACGGATTCGGCGCCGGCTACGTCGCCTCACTCATCAATCGCTTACCATGAGAGTGGTCAGTGATCACTCGCCAGTGGTCAGCAAATCCCTGAAGTTGAAATGTCGAGTCAATTGTTCACTGGCCACTGTTCACTGACCACTGAATCAAGGGAGTCACTATGCCCATCGCTCTCTCCCCAGAAGCAAAACAGCTCATCGATCGTCCCAACTTCGCTCACCTTGCCACGCTCATGCCCGACGGTTCGCCGCAATCGGTGCCGGTCTGGATCGGCCGCGAAGGCGATCACGTCGTCATCCGCACCGGCGAAGGCTCGCTCAAGGCCAAGAACACGCACCGCGATCCGCGCGTGGCCCTGTCGATCGTGGACTTCACCAACCCCTACGAGGAAGTCCAAATCCGCGGCCGCATCATCGAGCGTCGTCCGGACTCCGACTTCAAACTGATGGACTCTGTCTCCCACAAATACACCGGCAAACCGTTTCCCATGCGAAATCCGGAAGGACGAGTTGCTCTGATTATCGAAGTGGAAAAAATCCGCTACACCAAGTTGCCATTCGAACACACGCCACCGAAATAGAAAAGGCGCGGCTCGTCACCGCTTAGCGGCGAGCCGCGCACTTTCTGCCACAGCTACATCAACCTTTACATGCCCTGCTGAGTCGACTTGCTCTGATTCAACTTGCTCGCGACCTCCAGCTTGTTCTCCACGCTGAACACGCCCGGAATCTGCCCAGCCTTGAGTCCGGCGACCGTCTTGTCCATCGAGCTTTCGACCAAGCCGTAGAGCGTCAGGTGCCCGTTCGTCACGACGATGCGAATCGGGCGCGCTGGATCCATCGCGTACCGGCTCAACACCGCGTCACCATAGATGGCCCGCATCGCCCGCACCCGCAGCCCATCGTCGAGCCGCGAAACTGGCGCGACCGAAACATTGTCGATCACGTCCTTCACGCCCGGCATATTCGCGATGTCCGCCAACGCTTCGTCGCGGCCCACGCCGGTCCGGTCCTGACCCTCCACCGTGACCACTCCGTCCTTCACGCCCGGCGCGAAGTAGTCGAACGTGCTGTCATAGCCTTCGCGAACGTACGTCAACTTGGTCGCCAGTTTCTGCTCCAGCTGCGCGTCCGGCACATTTGGACCGGCCACGGTGATCAGGTTGCGCACACCCTGTGTGTCTGCAATCTTGCGTGCCAGCTTCGCCGCATCCAGCTTCTTCTGGTAGAGATCGACCGTCCCCGTCAGGGTTACGATCCCGTCTTCCACGCTCGCCTTCACGTCGCGGAACTGGCTCTTGGCTTCCAGTTTCTGCGTCGCCGCCGTCTGAATCTGATTGTCGTAGCGAGCCGCAGCCGTGGTTTGCGCCACGAGCGTTACGCTCAGCAGCCCCACCGCCAGCAGCGCGCTCGCCAGTTTCCCTAAGTGCTTAGCTCCTGTTGCAAATCTTGTTGCTGCCATAAGGTCACCTCCGACCCATTGACGAATCTTTACGAATTAACCACCTGGTTAATTCATTCGATGCTGGACAATTTGCGAGGGATGCATCTGCGAGCCAGCGAAAACGCAGCATTGGCGGGGGGGAATTGAGCCTCAAGAAACTTTTCGCGCACTCTCGGGTTTCTATAATCAGCCAGCGGACGTGTGCCTCCCGAGTGCAGCACCGCCCCGGCGAAAACTCAACGCGCGAAAGTTCTCGCGGGGATAGAAGCCAGTCTGCCGCAGCAGCGCACGCTATCCCGGCAGCCCAACAAAATAACGGACGCCTCCGGCTTATAACAAGAACTCAGTCTTCCATTCCCGGAATCGATCTTTCCGCTATTACCCCCGTAACTTTCGACGCAGTACCCGCACCGTTACCATGCTCTTGGACTGCGCATTTCAAGGGGGGAAATCGCGGATGGGTGAACGTGTCACCCGATCGGTTCGAGCGGACATGGCCCGCGCCAGCCGGCTGAAGACAGCCCTGGATAGCGGAGCGCCGCCTGCCTTCGTGCAGCCGGAGCACCCCGCCGCGCCTGCCAACGGCTCCTGCTCCCAGCAGTCTTGTCCCGTACCGCCGCTGTCGCAAGCTCCCGAAGCGGTTCAACCCAACTCCGCTAACCGCCTGCACTTTCTCGAACAGATGTTTCAAGCTTTTCCCGACGCCGTGGCCATTGCCGACGCCGATCATCGTGTGCTCTGGGCGAACGAAAGTTTCGTTCGCATGTTCGACTATCCCGTGGCCGAGGTGACCGGACAGGTCCTCGAACATCTCGTCGTGCCTCCCGACCGTCTGGCGGAATCGCGATGGGTGACTGAAGCCTTGGCCCAGGGCGAACGCATCAGCCTCGAAACCCTGCGCAGAAAAAAAGACGGCAGCCTGCTCGACGTTTGCCTGTCCTGTGCGCCCGTTCTTCTGGACGGAAAAGTGGCCGGATTTAGCGCCGGCTATCACGATATTTCCGACCGCAAGCGAGTCGAGGCCCTGAGTTCAGCACTCTATCGGGTCGCCGAAAAAAGCAGTACCGCTCATGACCTGCAGCAGTTTTTCGCCGCCGTGCACGGCATCCTTGAGGAGCTGATGTATGCTCGCAATCTTTACATCGCGCTCTACGATCCCGCCACCGATCTGCTGACCTTCCCGTATTTCGTCGACGAGCAGGATTCCGCGCCCGCCCCCAAAAAGTTGGGCCGGGGATTGACCGACTATCTCATCCGCACCGGCGAACCGCTCCTGGCCACTCCCGAAGTGCTGCAGAACATGGAAGACCGCGGCCTGGTGGCTCGCAACGGCTCGCGTTCTCTCGACTGGATGGGCGTTCCCCTCGCGGTCAACGGCCATACCTTCGGAGTTCTGGCGGTTCAGACTTACTCGAAAAATATTCGCTATGGCGAGCGCGACAAAGAGATTCTCACTTTCGTCGCCCGGCAACTCGCCAGCGCAGTTGAAATCAAACGCAACGAGCAGGCGCTCCGCCGTTCTGAGGCGCGCTACCGCTCCCTGGTGCAGAGTTCGGTCTACGGCATCTACCGCTCCAGTTTGGAAGGCCGGTTCCTCGACGTGAATCCTGCGCTCATCACCATGCTGGGCTATGGGTCAGCCGAAGAAGTTCTGTTGCTCGATCCCGAAAAAGATGTCTTCGTGAACTCCGAGGAGCACACGCAGTTAATCGAAGACTTTCGCCGCACCGGACGTCTGGATGGCGTTGAACTGAAGTGGAAGCGCAAAGACGGCAGCGCCATCACCGTGCGCATAAGCGGCCGCGCGGTCAGCACTCCCGACGAACCGGTAGACGTCTTAGAGGCCATTGCCGAGGATGTCACCGACCGCCGCGTGCTTGAAGACCAGTTCCGCCAGGCCCAGAAAATGGAAGCCGTTGGCCGTCTGGCCGGCGGAGTCGCCCACGACTTCAACAATCTGCTCATGGTGATCAGCGGCTATGCCGAAGTCATCCTCGAGGGCCTTGATCTCGATCATCCCCTGCGCGAGAAGGGCCAGGCCATTCAGCTGGCTGCCGACCGCGCCACTACTCTTACTCGCCAACTTCTGGCCTTCAGCCGCAAGCAACTGCTGGAACTGAAAGTCGTCGATGTCAACGCCATCGTGCGCGACATGGAGCGTCTGCTCCAGCCCCTCATCGGCGAGAACGTGGTCCTCGCGACCCAGCTGTGTCCCGAATCCCCGCACACCCGCGCCGATGCCGGACAACTCGAGCAGGTGCTCATGAATCTGGTGGTCAATGCCAAAGACGCCATGCCCGTCGGCGGCAATCTCACCATCCAGACGCAAAGTATCGTCGTCGACGAATCTCATCGCCGCGGCCAGACCTTCATCCGCCCCGGCAAGTATGTCCTGCTCAGCGTTCGCGACACCGGCATGGGCATGGACAAGGAAACCCAATCGCGCATCTTCGAGCCCTTCTTTACCACCAAGGAAAAAGGCAAGGGCACCGGTCTCGGCCTCTCCACGGTCTACGGCATCGTGAAGCAGAGTGGAGGCTACGTCATGGTGCAGAGCGAAATCGAGCGCGGCACCACTTTCCACATTTATCTGCCTCGCGTGAACGGCGTGGCCGAAAAGCATGCCGCTCCCGTTCCCCACACTGCGCTCGGTGGCACTGAGACCGTGCTCCTCGTTGAGGATGAGGAGTCTGTTCGTCAACTGGTACGCGACACGCTGTCCGCCAAGGGCTATTGCGTCATCGAAGCCGAAGATGGCGAGGCCGGCCTTGCCGCCGCCTCCTTGCATGACGGCAAAATCGACCTCCTCATCACCGACGTCGTTATGCCCGGCATGGGCGGTCGCGAACTGGTGAAGCAGCTCGCCCAATTGCGTCCCGAAGCCAAGGTGCTTTATCTCTCCGGCTACACCGAGGACGCCATTCTCAGCGACGGCACCATCGATCACGGCGCAGCCTTTCTGCAGAAGCCCTTCACCCTCCAGAACCTCTCCCGCAAGGTCAGAGACGTCCTGGGCTAGATTTTGGGAAGGGCGCGGCTTAGGCCGTGTGGGGCGGACACTCCTGTCCGCCGCCTTTGTCTTCCTATTGATTTCGAGCCTGGCCACCACCGTGGAAGAGCGCCGCTTCAGCGCCGCGTCGGGCTCCCAAAAAACGTTGGAGCGTTAGCCCCTGCGGGAACATTTCAGCCCGGGAATATCCCTAATCCTTGCAACTTTTCTCCAACCCCAGCGTCCTATCCGTTGGAACCTAGAACATAGATGCATAGAATATAAAGAAAAGCACGAATCCGTCTGTGGCGGATTTGCGTATCAATACCAGGGGTCTTAATGCTGATCAAGAAGGCACCAGATATTCGTTTCTCGGAAATCACTCCCCGCAGTCTCTATCTGAACCGCCGCAAGTTTCTGGCCGGCGCAGCGCTCGCTGGAGCCGCAGCCGCCACCGGCGCAGGCCTGCGCGAACTCGTCTCTCCTTCCACCACCGCGCTCGCCGGCAATAAAATCGACGGCATCAAGAAGAGCCCTTTCAGCACCACCGAACCCATCACTCCCTACAAAGACGTCACCACCTACAACAACTACTACGAATTCTCCACCGACAAAGACGGTCCCTCCCAGCTCGCGCAAAAATTCCGCACCCGCCCCTGGAAAGTCAAAATCGATGGCCTCGTCGACAAGAAGCAGGAACTCGGCGTCGACGACATTATCAAGATGGCTCCTCCCGAGGAGCGCATCTACCGCCATCGCTGCGTCGAAGGCTGGTCAATCGTCGTACCCTGGATCGGCTTCTCGCTCAGCGAACTCATCAAGCGCGCCAATCCCACCAGCAAGGCCAAGTTCGTCGAGTTCACCACCCTGCTCGATCCCGGCCAAATGCCTGGCCAACAGCGCAGCGTGCTGCAGTGGCCCTACGTCGAAGGCCTTCGCCTCGACGAGGCCATGAATCCCCTGGCCCTGCTCTGTTTCGGCATGTACGGCGAGGACCTTCCCAATCAGGACGGCGCCCCGCTCCGCATCGTCCTCCCCTGGAAGTACGGTTTCAAGAGCGCCAAAGCCATCGTCCGTTTCCGTTTCACCGACAAGCAGCCCATCAACACCTGGAACATTTCCGCGCCCACGGAATACGGTTTCTATTCCAACGTGAATCCCAACGTCGACCATCCCCGCTGGAGTCAGGCCAAGGAACGCCGCCTCGGCGAATTTTTCAAACGCCCCACCCTCATGTTCAATGGCTACGCCGACCAGGTCGCCAGCCTGTACAGTGGAATGGATCTGAAGAAGAATTTCTGACTGGCTCCCGGCTTCCGGCTCTCGGCTTCCAGTTCGAAACTAGAACGCGGGGCCGATGACTGCCGGTCGATCGAAAAAGTTTCTCCGGAAGCCGAGAGCCGGAAGCCGGAAGCCGAGAAAGCCGGAAGCATGCTGCGCTACTTCAAACCCGTAATCTTCCTCGCCTGCCTCGTCCCCCTGGGCCTGCTGGTCTGGGACGCCTTCCACGGCTCGCTCGGCGCCAATCCCATCGAGACCGTCACCCACTCTACCGGCAATTGCACCTTGAGTTTCCTTCTGATCACGCTCGCCATCACCCCGTTGCGCAAGCTCACCCGCCAGTACTGGATGATCGGCCTGCGCCGCATGTTCGGCCTGTTCGCCTTCTTCTACGGCACGCTGCACCTGCTGACCTGGGCCGTCGCCGACAAGGGGCTCGACATCCACGACATGCTCGCCGATATCGCCAAGCGCCGCTTCATCACCGCCGGCATGACCGCCTTTGCCCTGATGATCCCCCTGGCCCTCACCTCGACCAAATGGTCTATCCGAAAACTGGGCGGCAAGCGCTGGCAAACCCTCCACCGCCTCATCTATTTCAGCGCGGCCATCGGGGTCATCCACTACATCTGGCTGGTCAAAGCCGACCTGAAGAAGCCGCTGGAATACGCCGCCGTCCTGGCCGTGCTGCTGCTCTACCGTCTGATCGCCTGGATCGCTGACTCGAATTTACGAAAAACGAACAAACTAGAGACGTCTCCTGAAATCCACAGATAGGCGTCATAAGCTTTCCGTTCGCCCCGAGGGCTCGCCGGTCAAGCGCGCCTCGAAGTGCGAAAGGAGAGCTCTATGAATTACATCGCCTCGTCCACGAAAGACACAACCCAAAACTCGTTACATCCCTTAACGCGATTGCTGCTGGTTGCGCTGCTTGCCCTTCTTGCGTCGGTAACGTCCCCGGGATCGGCGCAGGCGCAAACCTACACCGCTCTCCACTCGTTCGGCAACGGAACGGACGGATCAGACCCCTCCAGCATCTCCGACGCTCTCTCCGGCGGTTTTCTTGGCACAACTGGAAGTGGGGGCCAGTACGGGCTTGGCACGCTGTATAGCCTTGCTGATGTTAAGGGCACTTGGACCGAGAAAGTCGACTACAGCTTTGACGGAACCGACGGTCGCGGCGTCGAAGGCGTCGCCGATCTATACGGCACCACCTATTTTGGCGGCCCAAACAACGGGGGGACTGTGTTCAAGGTGGGCAATCCGCCGACGTCCGTCACCACGCTCTATAACTTCTGCTCGGATGCCCCGAACTGCTCCGACGGGCAGGGGCCTATCGGCGCGCCAGTTGTGTACCATACCACCGTGCTCTACGGAACGACTTCCGAAGGGGGCGCAGACAATAAAGGCACGTTGTATGAGGTGAACGCTAGCACCGGCGCGGAGACAGTCGTCCACAGCTTTGCCGGCGGGGCCGACGGCGCCGTGCCGTGGAGCAATCTGACGGAGGCGCCCACCCCGCTCGGCTCGCCAATCTTCTACGGCACCACCTCCGAGGGAGGGTCGAGCAACAAGGGTACGGTCTTCGAGTTCAACGCGACCACCGGAGCAGTGACCATCCTTCATAGTTTCGGCGGCGCCCCGGACGGAGCCGGCCCAGAAAACTCCGGCGTAGTGGTGGACAGCTCAGGCAACCTCTACGGCTTCACAAACGGGGGTGGGGCGCATGGCTATGGAACGGTGTACGAAATCACCCCATCTGGAACCGAGACAATCCTCTATAGCTTCACGGGCGGGGAGGACGGTGCCGGGCCCTCAGGAACCCCACTACTGTCGTCGGGCATTCTTTATGGGGCAGCTGAAGGCTCGGGAGTGGCTCCCGGCGGGACGATTTTCCAGCTGAACATTGCGACCGGTGCGCTCACAGTTCTACACACGTTCTGTCTAGAATCAGGCTGTCCGGACGGCGAGGTTCCCGACGGCAACCTAATGTTTGAAGGCCCCACCGTTCTCTATGGTGTCACAGCAGGCGGCGGCGCGTATGCAGGGGGCGTCGTGTTCCAACTGACGCTTCCGTGAGGGCCTGCGCGATTGGTCCACCACAGGAAAACGGCCCTCACGGTGCCGTGAGGGCCGCGTCAAAAACATCTGTTGCAGCTTACTTTTTGCGTCGGGCGGCGCGCGCTTGCGCCACTGCCTTCAGCGTCGAGAAGTGCGATTGCGTCCTCGATACCGCCGCCTTCGCGCCAGTTCCGCCGCCGGTCTGTAGGGCGAAGGTCCCAACGCTCGCCTGCCCTGCGTCTTCTTCGATGAAAATGACAGTCGAATTGTTGGCGACGTAGAACACCAAATCGAGCGCGCCGTTGAAGGTTGTATCCGTGCTCGGATACGACAACTCGCCTCGCCCGCTGTTAGTGGAATCGAACGTATAGGTTCCGCCCGACCCCAGTTTTTGATCGAAGCTCAGGCTGCCTTCGTCGTTTTCATCGATCAGGCCGTCAGTCAACGTGCCGCCGGAGTTCGCTGTGAACTCCGCAATGGCGTCGACCTCACCGTCGGAATTGGAACCGGTCAGGTTCAAGCCGTAGCCCTGAGCCGACGCAAACGTTTGCGAAGTCTGCAGAAACGCACTTCCACCCGTAATTCCGAAGTTATCCGTTTCTATCAGCAGGAGCCCGATGACATTGCCAGCAGTAACGTACGGATATGCGGCGAAGTTGTAGTTGAGGGCCTCGCCGGCACCGTTGTAGAACCCTGAGAGTGAAAGAGCGTAACGACCGCCCCCAGTCGGGGTGAGGGTGCCGGATACCGTCAAGGACTGAGCAACGGTGCCGCTATCGTTGATGTCTTCCGTCCCGCCGCTGATCGCACCCGACGTCGGGTCGTAGCTCATAAATCCCCCGGACGAGAGCAGGAAGCCGCCAGTGTCGATTCCCGCCAGCGTATAGACCAACTGACCCGAAGAGATCGATGTCTGTTGGGTGAACGCGTCTCCCGCAAGAAGATAAAATCCGTCCGTTTCAATGAGCTTCAGATGGGTAGAATCGATCGGCCACACGTCGAAGCTGAGAGGGCCGTAAGGGCTGCCAGTCGCGAAGAGTTGCGCTGTTCCGGCTGCACCCGCCGCGCCCAGAACAACGCTTCCGCTGCCAGAGGCCAGCGACAGGCCAGTTGTCGAGTTACGGTAATCGTTGAAGTCCTCCACTCCCGTCGTGATGTTGCCATTGCCGTCGAGCGTGAACGCACCCGCAGTAGTGAATGGATTGCTGAGGCCGGAATCGACCCCGGACAGACTGAAGGCAAAGCTCGCGAGCTGGCTTTGTGTGATCGAGCTGTCCTGCAGGTCCAGCGTGCCGCTGCCCGTGCCGTTGCCGTCAAACCGAGTGATCAGGCCGTGCGAAGTGGACGTCAGAACGAAATCGATCCCGATCGAAACCGCTACGTTGTTCACCGTCACGCGAATAGTCCCGTTACCGCGTCCGTCAGCAGTAATGTTGTAATTGCCAGTCGCTCCCAGGCCGGACAACACAAAAGTTGTTGCGTTTTCCACCTCGGCCAGTTGGGGGTCGTCTAGGTCTATTGTGCCGGTCAACCCGCCTTTGCCGTCGGCCGTGAGCACCCCCGCTGAAGCCATGATGCTGGCGGTGTCGGTCTCCGCGCTATTAGTGAAATCCGCCCCCACGAAAGAAAAAACGTAGGTGCCAGTAAGATCACTATTTGTGTAGCCCCCGCTCGGCGGCGGTGTGGCCGTGTTAGAACTGCTTCCGCAGCCCACGAGAAAGGCAAGAGTGGATAGAACAACGGGTAACACGAGGCGATTGTGTAGCGACATAACTTCCCCCTGATGACAGGTTTGGCTGGTTTGAGTTTGGTGTTCTAAGTCGAGCTTAACACGACCTGTTGTCGCTTGCTTCAACCCGAACCTACAGAATAAGTAGCGCGAGAAAGGAAATATTTTGCCGTTTTACATCTCTTTACGTTTTCGCCCCACCCTAGGGATGCACTTCCGCTTCCTGCCCGGCCAGCGCCCGCAATGACTCGCCATACGGAGCCCGCGCGATCCCTCGTTCCGTAATGATCGCCGCCACGTACTTTGCCGGAGTCACATCAAATGCCGGATTCTCCACTTCAACTCCGTCCGGCACCATCTGCTTTCCGCCGATATGCGTAACTTCCTTCGCGTTCCGCTGCTCGATCGGAATCCCGCTGCCATCGGCGCAAGCCAGGTCAACCGTTGAAATCGGCGCAGCCACATAGAACGGAATCCCGTGCTCCTTGGCCAGAATCGCCACCGTATAAGTCCCAATCTTGTTGGCGACATCGCCGTTAGCGGCAATGCGGTCCGCGCCCACCACGATGGCGCCAATCTTGCCCTTGCTCATCATCGCCCCGGCCATGTTGTCGGAAATCACCGTGGTCGGGATGCCGTCCTTCATCAACTCCCACGCTGTCAGCCGTGAACCCTGCAGAAATGGCCGGGTCTCGTCGGCATACACGTGAATCTTCTTCCCCTGCTCGACCGCCGCGCGAATCACTCCCAGCGCCGTTCCGTAGCCCGCCGTGGCCAGCGCCCCGGCATTGCAGTGCGTCAGCACTCCGCCCGCGCTCGGCATCAGCGTGGCGCCGTGCCGTCCCATGGCCTGGTTGGCGGCAATGTCTTCCGCGTGCATGCGCTGCGCTTCTTCGATCAGATCCTGCTTGATGTGCGGAATGGGCCGCATGCGGACGCGCTCAAACTTTTCCTGCATGCGCCGGATCGCCCAGAACAGATTCACCGCCGTTGGCCGCGTCTTGCCGATCACATCGCAAATCTGGTCGAGTTCGCGCTTCAGGTCGGCTGGCGATTCAGACTTGGAATTGTTTACGCCCAGCGCAACACCCATGGCCGCTGCCACGCCGATCGCCGGCGCACCCCGCACCACCATGGTGCGAATCACATCCGCCACCTGCTCATGCGTCTTGCAGGTGACATACACTTCCTCGGTCGGCAGCTTCGTCTGATCGATGAAGCGCACGCCGTCGTTAGTCCATTCCAAAGTTTGAATCATAGAAATTGATTGATTGAATAATTACCTTTGAGTGATTAGTCATTGAGTGATTTGAAACTCCAAATGGCCCGATCACTCAATGGCGCAATGACTCAATTCTTACGCCCCGGACTGCGTCTCGTCGTTCTGGAATACATGTTCCTTCCGCACGTCATTCGCGGTAAAGATACAAACGAACGGCGCCGTTCCCGCCGCCTTCTCCACGTTCACGCGCCCCCTGGCGTCTTCGCGCTCGATCAGGCACATCACCCCAACCACTTCAAATCCAAATTCGCGCGCCGCCTCAATCGCCTGTATCGTCGACGACCCCGTCGTGCACACGTCGTCCACAATCACCACCCGCGCGCCCTTCTCGCGGAAACCTTCAATACGCTGGCCCGTGCCATGCTGCTTCTCGGCCTTGCGCACCAGAAAGCCGTCCAGTTCGCCGCTCACCACCGAAACCGCGACCACAATCGGGTCCGCGCCCATGGTGAGCCCGCCAATCGCCCGCGCCTTCCATCCCTGCCGCTGAATCTCCTCCAGAAACACTTCCCCGGTCAGGCGTGAGCCCTTGGCGTCGAGCGTAGTCGTGCGGCAATCGATGTAGTAGTCGCTGGTCCCGCCGGAAGAAAGTTTGAACTCGCCCAGCCGGAACGATTTGTGAGCCAGCGTGCTCAGCAGCTTCTGACGCGCCGGGGACACCGCAGTCAATGGCATGAAAATCTACGATACCACGAACCAGACTTCAGTCGGCCTGGCCAGGTGTGGACGGATTCAGCGCGGCTCGAATCTCCCCATTGCTCATCACCGCCGCGATCTTGTCCTTCATATATCGCAGCGAGATTTCGTGGTGCTCGCGATCGTACGAGTCGATGCAATCCGCTGCCAGGATCACCGCCCAGTCCCGTTGATAGGCATCAATGGCCGCCGTCCGAATACAGGCATGCGTATTGATCCCGGCCAGGATGATCGCGTCCGGTTTCACGCGCGACAGTATGTCATCCAGCGTGGTGCCGAAAAACGCGCTATAGCGTTTCTTCACGATAACGACGTCGGAGGACTCGACATTCAATTCAGACACAATCTGGCAGCCTCGCGTCCCTTTGATCGTAGTTTGGATGCCTTTCGCTTTCATCTCCAGAAACGCGTCGCTCAAGTCCGCCTTGAATTCCTGCCGCACCCACACCACGGAATGACCGGGACCGCGCACTATCTCCGCCAACTCATTGATCGCTTGAATCAGTTTTTCCTTCCGGCTCGCTTCCCAGTTCGCCAGAAAGTCATTCAGCATGTCGATCACGATGAGCGCCGGCCGTTCCATAAGCAAAACACTATCAGACCCTGCCAGCGAAAAGCATTGCCAGACGTGAGCACCGCCGAGGCCGCTCAAGAACGCGGCCCAGCCCGCCCGCGTGTTAACCTGAACATTGAATCGAGGAATAACTTTGCAGAGTTCGCGCAGGCTTTCACTCTCAATTCTTAGCGGTTTCCTTCTTACTCTCGTGCTTGCCGCGCCCGCCGTAGCCGACGGCACCCGCACCTGGGAACAATCGAAATTCGAGGATCTCAGCAAAGGCACTGCCACCGGCGTCGCCCTGCGCAGCTCCGGAGGCCTCGAGCTCGCGCCTTCGTTCAAACTGCTCTACGCCACGCCCTCCACCTACATCTGGGCGATAGCCGCCGATCCCGACGGCAACGTCTTCGTCGCCACCGGATCGCCCGCGCGCGTCTATCGCATCGCGCCCAACGGCCAGGCGACCATTATTTTTCAACCGCAGGAACTTCAGGTGCAAACCCTCGCAGTTGGCCCCCACGGCACCATCTACGCTGCCACTGCGCCCGACGGTAAGGTCTACAAAATCGAGCACACGCCCCAGGAAAAATCCGCCTCGCCCAAAGCCGCCGCCGACAAAACCGACAAAGACGCCAAAGACCCAGCAAAACCCGCCCTCGACCCCGCCTGGTCTTCCTCCGAATATTTCGCCCCCGGCACCAAGTACATCTGGGATCTCGCCCTCGACAAGGCCGGAAATCTCTACGTCGCTACCGGCGACCATGGCGAGATCTACAAAGTCACGCCCAAAGGCGAGCACTCAGTTTTCTTCAAGAGCGACGAAACCCACATCCGCGTCCTCGCCTTCGATTACCGGGGAAATGATACTCGAGGAACCGAGGGCAACCTCATCGCCGGCACCGACGGCAGCGGCCTCATCTACCGCATTTCTCCTGCCGGCGAAGGCTTCGTCCTGTACAGCACTCCGAAGAAAGAAATCACCGCACTCGCCATCGATCACGATGGCAACATCTACGCGGCTGGTGTCGGCGAGAAACGCACTGGGGCGCCAACATCGCCGGCCAATGTCGCTTCCTCGATGATCTCCCTGGCGACCAGCGCCGCGCCGCCCACCAACCCTCAAGCTCCCGGCATGACCATCACTGTGGCGCCCGCCGCTCCGACCTCAGCGCCGTTCCCGTTTCCCGGCGGCGCCGGCGCCAGCGGCGGTTCCGACGTCTACCGCATCGCCCCCGACGGTTCCCCCTCGCGCGTATGGACGTCGCATGAAGACATCGTTTACGCCCTGGCCTTCGATTCCCACGGCCAACTTCTCGCCGGTACCGGCAACCGCGGCCACGTCTTCGCCATCCTCGGTCAGGACGAATTTTCCGACCTGCTGAAAGCTCCCGCGTCGCAAATCACCGGCTTCGCCAAAGCTCCCGGCGGCGGCCTCTATGCCGCGAGCAGCAACCTTGGAAAAATCTTTGTCCTTGGTCCGTCTACCGATAATGAAGGCACCTACGAGAGCGATGTCTTCGACGCCAGAATTTTTTCCCGCTGGGGCCGCGCCGAATTCCGCGGCGTCGGCAACGTCGATCTCTTCGCCCGCAGCGGCAACGTCGACAACCCCGACCGCAACTGGAGCCCCTGGAAGCCCGTCAATCTTGCGAAAGATTCTGCGATGGGAGTTCCGCCCGCCCGCTACGCCCAGTGGAAAGCTGTGTTGCACGCCGGAACTGCCCGCCCGTCGGTCGACACGGTCACTCTGAACTACCTGCCGAAAAATGTTCCGCCTGAAATTGAGGATGTCTCCGTGCAGGTCGGCGTCCGCTACCAACCACTGCCCAAGCAGTCCGCCCTCAATCTTAACCAGGACATGACCGGTGCCGCCGGCGTCCACTTCGACTCGCCCGTGCCCAGCAATCACGATCGCGACGCCATCGGCGTGAAGTGGAACGCGCACGATGACAACGACGACCAGCTCGTCTATTCGCTCTACTACCGCGGCGACGGCGAATCCCGCTGGCTCTTGTTGAAAGACAATTTGACCGACAAAGCCTACTCGTTCGATGCCAGCCTGCTGCCCGATGGCGGCTACACCGTGAAAGTTGTCGCCTCCGATGCGCCGTCGCATTCGCCCGGCGAAGCCTTGACCGCTGAGAAAGAGAGCCGCCGCTTCGAGGTCGACACCACTCCTCCCCGCATCGAAAACCTGGCAGCATCGCTTGAGGGTTCGCAGATTCACGTCCGCTTCCGCGCCGAAGACGGATTCTCCACCATCGAGCGCGCCGAATACTCCATCGACGCCGGCGAATGGAACTACGTCGAGCCTGTAGGCCAGCTCTCCGACGCGAAGACGGAAGACTACGATTTCAAAGCTGACGCCGGGAAAAACGGTGCGTCCGAGCACGTGGTCGTCGTCCGCGTCTATGACAAGTACGACAATCTCGGCGCAGCCAAGACGCTGCTCAAAGGAAAATGATCAAAGGAAAATATGCAGGCTGAGGGAACACACTGCGAGTGCGTCGTTTTGAAAGGGCTCGTCTTTCAGCAGCGCCGTTAGGTAAGCTCGGATTAAGCCCCCGGGTTCCTCTGTGCGCCTCCGTGTCCTCTGTGGTTTACGTTTTCTGTCGGGACCCTAATCAATCCGCCTAACCCGCGGCCAGATAAACATAACGCAGAATAAACAGCACTGTCAGAATCCAGATCACCACGCTCACTTCACGAAACTTTCCCGCCGCCACTTTCACCAGCGTGTATGAAATCAGCCCCAGACTCAGCCCCGTCGCAATGCTGAACGTCAACGGCGTCGCCACCATGGTGATGAACGCCGGAATCGCCTCGGTAAATTCCGTCCACTCCACCCGCGCAATCGATTCCGTCATCAGCGCGCCCACCAGAATCAGCGCCGGTGCGGTTGCATATCCCGGAATCGCCGCCGCCAGCGGCGCGCAGAACGCCGCCAGCAAGAACATTCCTGCCACAAAAACATTGCTCAGGCCGGTCCGCGCTCCCGCCGCTACTCCCGCCGCGCTTTCAATGTAGCTGGTCACCGACGATGTCCCCGTCAGCGACCCGAAAATTGTCCCAACCGCGTCCGACATCAGCGCCCGCCCCACGCGCGGAATCTTACCGTCCTTCACAAATCCGCCCTGCTCGCACACTCCCACCAGCGTGCCCACATTGTCAAACAGATCGACGAAGAGAAACACAAAAGCAATTTCCAGCAGTCCCAGGTGCAGCGCTCCACGCACATCTAGTTGCAGCCACGTCGAAGCTGGATGCGGCCACGAAAAAATCGCCTGCGGCCAGGTCGCCATCCCGCGGAAAATTCCTATTACCGTGGTTGCGACCACTCCAATCAGAATCGCTCCGTGGATCTTTCTCGTCATCAGCACCAGCATGATCGCCAGGCCAATGCAAGCCATCTGCGTTTCGCGATTCGAAAAGCTTCCCAGACTGACGAATGTCGCCGTATTCCCCACCACCAGGTTGGCATTGCGCAGTCCCACAAACGCAATGAACATTCCAATCCCGCCCGCCGTCGAAAACTTCAAGCACTCCGGAATCCCGTTGACGATTTGCTCCCGCACCCGCGTCACCGTGAGAATCAGAAAAAATACGCCCGATAGAAAAATCACGCCCAGCGCCGTTCGCCATGGCACATGCATGCCCAGGCACACCACGTAAGTGAAATAGGCGTTGAGCGACATGCCCGGAGCCATCGCGATGGGATAATTCGCGTACAGTCCCATCACCAGCGTGGCCGCGGCCGCGGAAATGCACGTTGCAAACACCACACCCTCAATCGGCACTCCCGCCTTCGCTAAAATCTGCGGATTCACCACCACGATGTACGCCATCGTGATGAACGTGGTGAGTCCGCCCAGAAATTCCTGGCGCACCGTGCTCCCGTTTTCAGCCAACCGAAAATAGCGCGCGATCACGCTGCTCTCGGCAATGCTCTTGTCATGTTGGTCCATAGGCAGCGCAGGCACAGCTGATTGAAGCGGATATTCTACGGCATCAGTCGTGCCGCACGCGGAAAAATCAGGATCCCGGTGCTGAACTTTCGATAGGAACCTGCAATTCTTCGCTGCGGTCTTCGCTACGGATGGAGTTCAGATCCCCCGCATGCCGCAGCTCCGGGAACAGCCATGCCCACGCCACGATCACCACCAGCGTTCCAATCCCTCCCAGTACCACCGCAGGAACGGTTCCAAACCACTGCGCAGTCAGGCCCGATTCAAACTGTCCAAACTCGTTCGACGTTCCAATGAAAATCATGTCGACCGCCGTGACTCGCCCGCGCATCGCATCCGGCGTGGCCAGTTGCGTCAGCGTCGCGCGAATAATCACGCTGATCATGTCGCTCGCCCCCAGCAGCAACAGAGCAATCAGCGACACCGTCAGGCTCCGCGAAACCCCGAACACAATCGTGAAGATTCCAAATCCCCCGACCGCCCACAGCAGCGTCGGGCCCGATCGTCCGCGCAGCGGCCAGTGCGCCAGCGATACGGCCATGATCGCCGCACCCACTCCCGGCGCGGCCCGCAGCAGTCCCAATCCCCATGGCCCCGTATGCAGAATCTCTCGCGCGTATACCGGCAGCAACGCGACCGCCCCGCCCAGCAGCACGGCAAACAGATCCAGCGAAATCGCGCCCAAGATCAGCTTCTTGCTCCAGATGTAATGCAGGCCGGCAAAAACCGTTTTCAGCGACATCGGTTCCCGCGGCCGCGCTTTTACTTCCGGCTTGATCCTGAATGACGACACGGTAGCGCCGACCGCGGTCGACAATGCGACCACATACACCGCCGACGGCCCGCGGAACGCCGCGTATACGATGCCGCCGAACGCCGGCCCCAGAATCGTTGCCGCCTGAAAAATGCTGGCGTTCCATGCCACCGCGTTCGGGAAGTGTTCCGCAGGAACCAGTTGCGGCAGAATCGATCGGCTGGCCGTGCTGGCAAACGACCGCACCACACCCAGCAGCACCAGCACCAGATATATCGAAGTAATCGACGGCGTGCCCCGCTCGGTCAGCGCCAGCAGCAACGCAAAGCAGACTCCATATCCGGCATAGCACGCCGAGAGCACATGCCGCCGTTCGAACCGGTCCGACACGTGCCCCGAAATCGGAAACAGCAGAATCCCCGGCAGAAACTGCGCCAGGCCGACGTAGCCCAGATCGAGCGGGCTTTTCGTGATCTCGTAAACCTGCCAGCCCACGGCCACGGCCTGCATCTCAACCGCCGCCACAATCAGGAACCGCGCAATCTCGAACAGCACGAACCCGCGATGTGTGAAAGCAGCGCGTCCGGCTCTAGCGTCGGCAGTGGCAGGCATGAGCTATTTACTGTGCCACAGAAAGGTGAAGATGTGCACCGTGAAGAGCGCGTATTTCCGGAAAGATAGGTCGCGGCCGGCTCAGGATTTTTCCGACGCCAGATACACCACCAGCACGCTGAGAAGGGCCAGCACTCCGAAGCCGGAAATTAACAGGACGAGATTCCAGCCGGCTTGTCCCGATCCGATAGGTAAAAAGTGAAAGCTTCGTGGAGAGATGATCTCTGACCACCACGATGCCCAATGCAACCCGTGGCGATATTGCGAGGCAACGAAGACCGCGCCCACCAATACAGTGACGAACCATGCGAAGGTTTGCGCGATCGTGATGGGCCGGCCGACACGTTCCGTCGCGGCATTTCGGCGGCGCAACTGCGCCCGCCACCACAGCAGGCTCGGCGAGCCGCAGACCAAAGCATGCTCCGATTCTCGCCGCGCGTGTTGGAAGCTCTGCGTCACCAGAACCAGATCGCTGCAACTCGCGCAGCCCTCCACGTGGGCGCGCAACTCCGGGCCGCAGCCTTCCGGCCAGTGGCCGGCTTTCAACGCCTGCGCCAGCTCATTGTCAGAAGAACAGCCGCCAAACATCAGGCTTTCCTCCTGTCTGCCGCGATCTGCTTGCGCAGCAGACGCGCAATCTTCCGCCGCGCCCGAAAAAGCAGCAGCCGAATCCCCGCCGCGCTCAGGCCAGTGATCTCTGCGATCTCACGATGCGAATAGCCCTCCGCATGGGCCAGCCAGAGAAGTTGGCGCTCCCTCGGCCGCATGCGCGCCATGGCTGGGTCGAGTTTGGCCTGCGAGTCGATCTGCGTATCGATGTGCGACAACTCGTCGCGAGCCGCCAGCAGCTGTTCCGGAACATCCTCGATGCACCCTGCCCGCGGCCGTTTCCAGTGGTCGCGCAGCAGATTGGTCGCAATCCCGAACAGGTAGCGGCGGTAGTTTACCTCGCCGCCTTCCGGCCGCGTCGCACACAGGAACCGCAGATAGCTTTCCTGCATCAGATCGTCTGCCAGCGCCGTGTTCCCTGAAACCCGCACCAGGTACGCCCGCAGCGCGGGCGCAGACCGCTGGTAGAACCCGGCGAAGGCATCGCTGTCCATGGGCAGTTCGTCAGGTCGCGAAGCCACGCGAGCGTCCACATTCGGGATGGCATATTCCCCGGTCGTATCGGTCTTCCTCATGGCTGCGTTCCAGAACAGCCCGTCGTCCGGCTGGTGCTGGTTTCGAGCAGTATGTTCGACGTGTACCTCGAGCCATCCGCTCAGGCAGCAAATTGATTCTATTCTCGTCCTCCGCTGTTCGGCATCAGGCCGAGGTGTCGGGCCAGAACCCATGTGATTCCAGCCGAGATAATGAACCCCAGGCCCGGCATCAGCACGACCATCCCAATCACCAGCAGCCCCGGGCCGTTATCGGGCAGACTGTGGCGCAGCCCGATCAACCCGGCGCCCAGCAGCGTCATCACCACTCCTATCTGCAGCGGCGTCAGCACCCGTGCGACCGGACTTGGAACCGGCTGCTGCCTCTCGAAGCCAACCGCGATCGGCGTCGCTTCCAGAAAACGCTTGCCGGCCTCGGTGCTCATGTAGGTCAGCACTTCCTGGGAAGTTCCAAATCTCTCGATCAGCCTGCCGTGCACATCCGTCTGCAGTTTGAAGATGCGGTTCCAGCGCCGGTTTTCCAGCAACACGTGCGTCAGCCAGAGCAGCGCGCTCAGAATGCAAACGAAAACCAGGAACGGCAGGCCATCGCTTATCAGTTCGCGGTCAATTCCCGACCCGTGATCGGACATTTGCGGCCACAGCTTGCGCTCCAACGCTTCGCTGGGCTGATCCTGGCCGTGCAGGTTGTTGAATAAATAGTAGTCAGGATTCTGCGCGATCTCAGGATGCGCCTGCAGGAAGCGCCCTAGTTCAGGATTGTTGTGATTTACATATTCCTCGTTCGAGAGCAGCGACGGATCTCGCGCCACCACTTCCGCCAGAGTGGGACTCACCCGCAACTCTTGCAGAAATTGGTCCTGCAGCGCTGCCCGGTCTTTATCGCTCATCTGCGGAGCATTCGCGGTGGCTGCCGGTTGCGCCGTCCGCGTCGCCTGGGCGGCGCTGGTGGTGGTGAACACACTGCTGAACATCATGCTGAACAACGCCAGAAACCCCGCCATCGACCGAACTGCTGCCCTGTGCCGCCGCGTATGCATAAGATTTCCCTTCGTGAGAGAAGTGCTTTGAAGCATCTCTACTCACACAACGATCGGCAGGCGGAGACGGTTAACAACAATCTTTAGGGGTTGTGTGGTCCTGTTGACACTCGGCGCCCGGCGGCGTCGTGAGATCTGAATATGCGGTCAGGGAATCTGGCAGGGAAGCGCTCTACGCGCCCGCAGCGCCGCTGGAGAGTTCCGGAGGCAGCGCGATCTCGATGCGGTTTCTTCCGTTCTTTTTCGCGTTGTACAAACTGATGTCGGCTTGATGCAGCAGTCCGGCCACCGAGCCCTCACGCCGGATCACGCCCTCAAACTGAAAAGACGTCGCCGTCACGCCCATGCTCACCGTCGCCGAGGTCGTCCCGAACGGAGTGCGAATCGGATCCTTTCCCACGATCTTCCGAATCTCATCCGCCCGCCGCGCCCCAGTCTCCAGAGGACAGCCCGGCAGAATCAAAATGAACTCCTCGCCCCCATACCGCCCCACCAGGTCGTAGGGTCGCAAGTCGGCCTTCAGTCTGCTCGCCACCTGCTTCAGAACTTCGTCGCCGGCCGCGTGACCCAGGGTGTCATTCACTCGCTTGAAGTGGTCGATATCCGCCAGGATCACACTCGCTGGCTTCTCTTCGCGCCCGCTGCGCGAGAATTCCCGCTCCAGCGCCGCAATAATTTCCGCCCGATTCAGCAGGTTGGTCAAAAAATCATGCGTCGCCGCGAAGCGCAAAGATTGTTGCAACTCCAGAATCCGCTTGCCCACCATCACCCGCGAGCGCAACTCCGCCGGGTCCACCGGCTTCGAAAGATAATCGTCGGCCCCAGCATCCATCGCGGTCAGCAGCCCTTGCTTCCGCTCCTTGGCCGTCAACATCAGCGTGTAGATGTATTTCCCTTGGCTCAGCTTCCGAATGCGGCGCAGTACGTCAATGCCGTCCAACCCCGGCAGCACCCAATCCACAATCGCCAGATCGGGCGGATCAGGAGCCTCCAGCAGCTTGACCGCTTCCGTGCCGCTTCCGATCCCGACGTAGTCGAGCCCCCAGTCCTCCAGGTAGCTGCCGATCTTCCGCCGTTCGATGTAGGAATCTTCAACCAGAAGGATCTTCATACCCGCCCCGCTGCCATGTTTTCAGCGGAGTCAGCGAATCACAAGGTTACTGGCAGTTACCGGAAGGAACGAAAGATCATGTACCGCAGCTCCACTCTCGCGATCACGCCACCAGCGGAGCGTTCGCGATTCCGGCCGTTCCAAACACTCGCCGGTAGCGCTCCACTTCTTCAGCCGGCCCCAGCGCTTTCGAATAATTATCTGAGAGCTTCACCGCCGGCCGCCCTTCCACATTCGTCACCTTGCAGATCAGGCTGATGGGATCAAACCCTGCCCCGGCGTTCGGATTGCATCCCCGAAAATCATTAGTCAGCAGCGTGCCCCAGCCCGCGCTGAACCGGATGCGCCGTCCCGGCGTCCACTTGCTCCCATCCTCAAAATCCACGGCGCTGCCAAAATCTCCCGGCCCTACGCCCTGCGCCAGTGTTCCGCCAAAATACGCGTGCAACCCCAGAATCGCATCCACATCCAGCGTGTCGGAAGCGATCAGCAGCTTCTCCGCCGGATCCTGTCCACGCAACTTCAGCCATGCAATATATTCATCCCCGGCTATATACGGATCCTTGCTGTCCACGCGTTGTCCCGTCCATCCTGCTACCCACTCCGGCGCCCCGGCCAGAAACTGCGTCGTGCCAAACGTATCCGGCAGCATCACCCGCATCGCACCTTCATAAGTCTGCTGCCACAGTTCCAGCACGCGATACTGCGAAGCCCTCAGTGCCACGTCATCCGGGGCCAGCGCTGCCATCACCATCGCAATTTCGTGCGCATTCGTTCCAATCGCTTCCAGATCGTGCTTATGCGCCAGGAACGCATTCGACGTTCCGATAAAATTGCTCCCCAGGTTCGCCGCCATCGCCACCACCACATATTCCTGCCACAGAAAGCTGTGCCGCCGCCGCGTGCCAAAGTCCGCCACGCTCAGTCCCGGAACCCCGCGCAGCCGCTCAATCTTGCTCCACAACTTCGTCTTCGCCCGCGCATACAGAACATCGAGCCCGAACTCGCTCAGCGTTTTCAGCTGCGCCCGCGTCTTCAACTCATCCAGAATCGCCAGCGCATACAGCTCCCACATCGTGGTCTCGGCCCACGTCCCTTCAAACGTCAGATGGATCTGCCCGTCCCGCACCGACAGCTGATAATCCGACAGCCGGAAGTCCCGCTCCAGCCACTCCAGAAAGGCCGGCTCGAAAATTCCGCGCCGCCCATAGAACGTGTTGCCCGCCAGCCATACCAGTTCCGATTTTCGAAACCGCCGTCCCCGCACATGCTGCAGCTGCACCTTCAGCTCTTCAATGTGAATCAGGTCCGCCATCCGCACCGCCGCATGCCGGTTGATCAGCGAGAACTCCACCCGCGTCTTGGGAAAATGTTTCCAGATAAACTGCAGCATCAGCAGCTTGTAGAAATCTGTGTCGAGCAGCGACCGCACCACCGGATCCAGTTCCCAGTTGTGGTTGTGCGCCCGTTCTGCAAAGTTAACGATCATTTGAGAGAAGAGTGGCCCGTAGCGTCAGTCTAGAAGATGACAGTTTACCGTGCTGTCCCGCAAGTCCACGGCACACGCCCTTGTCATCCTGAGCGAAGCGAACGACCTATGGAATCGACGGGCGTCAGCGCGATTCCTACCTTCATTCCGAACGCAAACAGCCTTCTCCGGGCCCAAATTCACGCGCCACCGCCCGCGAATGCATGCGATACCGTGGAAGGGCGGCGCTTCAGCGCCGCGTTAGCGGGCGAGAAAGATTGGGGCTTCAGCCCCGGATGACCTTCGTCACTTCCCGGCCTTTGCTTCCATTCACATCCCCGGCGAATCCGCGGTTTTTTCCTGATACGATGGTTCCCCTGTGGCGACAACTCGGCACTCAGTTTGCATCTCGTGTTTCAGTCTGCTTCTGTGCCTCGCGGCGAGTTCTCTCCCGGCGCAAGTCGCTCCCGATGCCACCCCTCAGGCCCGGCAGGCGCAAGACCCCAAACCCCCGCTTCCCGACGCTCCCTCGGCAACCTCGTCAACTCGTGATCCCCAGCCCCAGCTCGTAGCCGCTCCGGATTTTTCCGCCACCTACGATCCTCTCGCCAACCGCCCTCTCACCCCGGACGAGAAATACGTTTTCGCCCTTCATCAGGCCTTCGATCCCGGCGCTCACGTGGTCAATACGGTTCGCGCCGCCTTCGAGCAGGCCGCCAACGGACAGCCCCATTACGGCCAGGGATGGATCGCTTTCGAGAAGCGTTTCTTTGCCGGCGAAGTTGATCAGTTTACCGGCGCTACTCTCACCGACGGCCTTCTACCATCCATCCTGCACGAAGATCCACGCTATTTTCGCCGCGGCACCGGGTCGAAGGCGTCCCGCGTGTGGTACGCCTTCAACCGCATATTCGTCACCCGCAGAGACGACGGCACGTCCGGATTCAACAACTCTCGCATCTTCGGTCAGGCGATCTCCTGCGCCATTTCGACCGGCTACTATCCCGCCCGCGACCGCACCCTCGGCTACTGGTCGGAAAACTGGGGAGTCAATCTCGGCGGCACCAGCGCCTTCAACGCCTTCGCCGAGTTCTACCCCGACCTCAAGCGCGCCCTCTTCCACCGCCACGCGCAGCCCGTCTCTTCCGCCGGAAACTAGGTAGCGTGGTGCGTCAAACAGCGCGACGTTTATACCTGACCGATTTCCCCTGTGATACTCCGTGTCCCCTGTGGTTGAAGCCTTTGACTTCCTCTGACTTCCTCGCGACACCGAAATTCATGCTGGATCGGGACGGAACATTGACGAGCGCTACATTCAACGCACTGTACTAGCCCCTGACCCCCACGAACTTCTGTTCCAGCCCCTCAAACACTTCTTCCGCCCGCCGCAGCGCTTCCTGCACATTACCGCAGATATTTTCTCTCCCAATCACCTCGGCAAACTCCGCCTGCTGAATCAGCTGTGCCGGCTGCTCGCGCGCTCCGCACAGAATCAGCACGCGCTTGCTGGCATGCAATTGCTTGGCAACTTCTTCCATGGCGAATAGCCCGGTCGCATCCAGCGCCGTCATATTCCGCAGCCGCAGAATCACCACCGGAGGCAACTCCTGCAGGTGCTCGGTCACCGCGTGAATCTTGTCCGTCGCACCAAACAAAAACGGCCCGTGAATGCGGAAGATGGTCGCGTAATACGGAATATCCTTGTCCTGCAGAATGTGCACCCGCCCGTCTTCCACGTAGTCGTCGGTCACCTGCGACACCGTGGTTGTCGACGCCACGCGGCTGATGAACAGCAGCGCCGCCAGAATCATCCCTGCCTCCACCGCAACGGTTAAGTCGGCAAACACGGTCAGCGCAAACGTCACCAGCCAGATGCTGATGTCCGTCTTCGTCAGCCGCAGCAGCTGCGGAATCTCCCGCCACTCGCCCATGTTGTAGGCGACCACCATCAGAATCCCCGCCAGGGCCGCCATCGGCACATAACTGACCAGCGGCGCCGCAAACAGCAAAATGCACAGCAGCGTCAGCGCATGAATCATTCCCGCCACCGGCGTCTGCGCTCCCGCGCGGATATTCGTCGCCGTCCGCGCAATCGCTCCCGTCGCCGGCAGCCCGCCAAACATCGGCGCAAAAATATTGGCCACCCCCTGCCCAATCAACTCCACGTTCGGATTATGCCGGTCGCCACTCATACGGTCCGCCACCACCGCCGACATCAGCGATTCAATCGCACCCAGCATCGCCACCGTAAACGCCGGCCCCAGCAGTCCGTGAATCAGGTCCGTGCGAAACTTCGGAATTTGCCAGTGCGGCAGCCCGCTCGGAATTCCTCCAAACCTCGTCCCAATCGTTTCCGCCGGCAGATGAAAAAAATAAACCGCCGATGTGGCCAGCAGCAGCGCCACAATCGGTCCCGGAATCCGCGCCGAAAGCCCCCGGCAAATAATCAGCGTCAGCAGCGTGAAGACTGCCAGCGCCGTCGCCTCAAACCGGATCGTATGAAAGTTGCCCGCCAGCGCTTCCATCCGCAGCCAGAACACGCCCGGAACTTTGTCCAGACTCAGTCCGAAAAAATCTTTGATCTGTGTGCTGGCAATCAGCACCGCAATTCCATTGGTGAATCCAATCACCACCGGCCGCGGAATGAACTTCACTCCCGTCCCCAGCCCCGTCGCGCCCATGATCACCAGCAGCACGCCCGCCATCACCGTACACATGAACAGCCCGTCCACGCCGTGTACCGCAACAATTCCCGCCACTACCACGACGAAAGCGCCCGTCGGCCCGCCAATCTGCGTCCTCGACCCGCCCAGCGCCGAAATCAGGAACCCAGTAACGATCGCGCAGTAAATCCCCGCCTGCGGCGTCAGTCCCGACGCAATGGCAAACGCCATCGCCAGCGGCAGCGCCACCAAGCCAACGGTCACTCCGGCAATCACATCCAGCAGGAATTTGTGCCGGTCATACCCGCGCAGACACAGTACCGACTTCGGCAGCCAGTTCTCATTCAAAGAAATGTTCAGGAAAGCAGTCGCCATTTTTCCATTATCACCCCCGCCGTCGAGAATCAGGAAGATGACCTAGGTGCGCGGCGCCCGTTAGATGTCATCCTGAGCGAAGTGTTCGTCCGCGAAAGCGGACGAATACGCAGTCGAAGGATCCTGCTTTCGTGAACCTTCCTTGCCGGCTCGACCGCGCAGCATCGCTCCTCGTACCGCGAACGCCGGGCGGCGCCGTGGAAGAGCGGCCCTTTAGGGCCGCGTTTGTCCCGCTCAATTGATTGGGGCCTCAGCCCCTGAAGGCCATGCGCCGCACCTTGTAAAATCCCCTTCATGCTCTTCCTCCGCACTCTGGGATGGCTGCTCGGCGTCCTCTACTCCACCATCCCCCTGTTCTGGCTGATGGTCCATCCCCGCGCCCACATCTGGAGAGAAAAACAACGATCCCCCTTCCGCGTCCTCGTTCCCGCCTGGATTGTCATGTGGTTCGGCGTCGGCGCTATCACGCAGCCCTGGCACAGCATCGCCCTCTACTCCACCCCCTGGTCGTGGATCCCCGCCGCATTCCTCTTCACCACCGGTATCTCTCTCTATGCCAAATCCGGCAAGCACTTCAGCTGGGCACAACTAGGAGGCCTACCCGAAGTCCGGGGAAATGTTCGCCGCGAAAACGTCAGAAATAGCGACGCAGGAAACAAAAGTGCAGGAAGCAACCACGCAGAAAACAAAAATTCAGAAAGCACGAGTCACGACCAGCACCTGGTCACCACCGGCATCCGCGCCCACGTCCGCCATCCCGTCTATCTCGCCCACCTCTGCGAAATGCTGGCCTGGAGCATCGGCACCGGCCTCGCAGTCTGCTGGCTCCTGACCGCCTTCGCCGTTCTCACCGGCGCAATCATGATCCGAATGGAGGACGCAGAGCTAGAGAAGCGCTTCGGAGAGGAGTATGCCGTGTATCGAAATCACGTGCCTGCGGTGCTGCCCCGGTTCTAGTCGTTTGTGGATAATGTAAGAGTGCCCTTCACTCTATCCCACGCCGCCGCTGCGCTCCCTTTTCGCCGCTGGCGACTTGTTCCTTCGGCTTTAGTGATCGGTACATTCGCGCCTGATTTTGAGTATCTTCTCCGCCTCTCGCCGAGCGGCCGCTTCGGACACACACTGATCGGCTCTTTCGTGCTGACTCTTCCCCTTGCATTGCTGGTTGTGTGGGTCTTCCACACTGTCGTCAAGCGGCCTACTGTCATGCTCTTGCCGGAAGCAATCCAGCGCAGGCTGCAAGATCATGTCGGTGAATTCCGCTTTGCCGGGGCCGCAAGATTTCTTGTGATCATCGCCTCAATTCTCCTGGGTATCGCAACGCATTTGTTGTGGGACTCGTTCACACACTCGACCGCCTGGCCTTATCGCCACTGGGCTCTGCTCCGAAAACCGTCCACGGTGCCCGTCTTGGGGCGGTTGCCGCTCTACAAGATCCTTCAACATGGCAGCACAATCGTCGGTATCGGAATTCTTTTAGCATGGCTGGTGCACTGGTACTGCACCAGCCAGCCTTCCGCCCCGCTCAGTAATCAGTTGTCTTCCAGGCGAAAAGCGACGGTCATAACCGTTGTCACTACCGTCGCTCTCATCGGGGGCATCCTGCGAGCGATCGCGGGAAGAGGCGCGCTAACGGGGCATGCCGCCTTCAACAAGTTCGTTGTTCAGGCAGTGGTCACCGTCATCGCTCTTACCTGGTGGCAACTCGTGGCCTATGGATTCGCCACCAGGTCCACCGGAAGATAGCCCCCCGTTATAATCCGACCTGGCTGATAGCTCGCAGCTCAAAGCTCACAGCTCCTAGCTTCTCCCATGCGCTTCGAACTCTTCATCGCGACGCGGTATCTTCGAGCCAAGCGCCGCCAGGCCTTCATCGGCATCATCACTGGCATCTCCATCGCCGGAGTCGCCGCCGGAGTCGCCTCCCTCGTCGTCGCCATGGCCATCACCAACGGATTTCGTCAGGACCTCCAGCAGCGCCTGCTCGGCTCCACGTCCCACATCAGCCTCCAGCGCATCGCCGACGACGGCATCAAAGACTGGCCCATGCTCATGGACCGTCTTTCGAAACAGCCGCACGTCGTCGCCGCTGCTCCCGCCATCTTCGAGCAGGTCCTCATCTCCCGCGGCCCCCGCGCCCACGGCGCAGTCCTGAAAGGCATGATCCCCAAATACGAGCGCAAAGTCGGCGACCTGCTAACCACAGTCAAGGAAGGCTCGGCCGACGCCTTAGAAGAGTCCGCCAGCGTGGAGAAGGACAATGTGGAGCGGGCACTCCTGCCCGCTGCCGCCGCATCCTCCGACTCTCTCTCCGCCGTCCAGCAGCGCGTCTCCGCCATGCCTCCCATCGTCCTCGGCAAAGTCATGGCCGACGAACTGGGCGCCCGCGTTGGAGACCCCGTCCTCGTCACCAGCCCGCAAGGCGAACTCACTCCCTACGGCATGGTCCCGAAGTACAACCGTTTCCGCGTCGTCGGAATCTTCAGCTCCGGCTTCTACGACTACGACTACGGATGGGCCTTCACCCGCCTCTCCGACGCGCAGAAACTGTTCGGCCTCGGCGATCTCATCTCAGTTCTGGAATTCAAAATCGACGATCTCGACCAGGCGGACGCTCTCACCTCCCAGCTCGAAGACGCCGCAGGCAAAGGCTTTATGGCCACCAACGCCCTCCGGCAAAACAGCGCCCTTTTCAAAGCGCTAAAGACCGAGCGCCTGGTCACCTTTATCACCATCGGCCTCATCGTTTTCGTCGCCGCCCTGAACATCCTTATCTCTCTCATCATGATGGTCATGGAAAAAACCAAAGACATCGCCGTGCTCATGTCGATGGGCACCCGCCGCGCCCAGGTGCGCAACCTCTTCATCGCGCAAGGCGTGCTGATCGGCGTGATCGGCACCGTCATCGGTCTGGTCGTCGGCTACGCCATCTCCTACGCCGGAGGCCACTACCACGTCCTCTCGCTTTCGCCCGAGGTCTACTCCATCGATTACGTCCCCTTCGTTCCCCGCGCCATCGACGGCGTCTGGGTCGCGCTCTTCGCCGTGCTGATTTCCTTCGTCGCCACGCTCTACCCCAGTTGGTCCGCCTCCCGCATCCTCCCCGCCGAGGCCCTGCGTTATGAATAAGAAATTCTTAGCCGCGGATTCCAGGGGGCACGGTTTTGGGAAGGGCACGGCTTCAGCCGTGCCGCCAAAGCCGCGAACGATCAGGGCTTTAGCCCCTGAGGGAATCGCCGGTCCAATCGGTGATCGCAATCACATGACAACCTCTGCCCCGGGTGTACCGTGTTCCCCAGAGACCCTTTGGAACGAAAGGCCTTCACCGTGCATCTAACCGAACAAGCGTCGGTGCTGCGCGTGGAAGGCCTCAAGAAGGTTTTCCGTTCCGGCGCGTCGGACCTCGTGCTCTTTGAAAACCTATCGTTCGATGTCAAACGAGGCGAAATGCTCGCCATCGTGGGCGAATCCGGAGCCGGTAAGAGCACGTTATTGCACATCCTGAGCGCTCTCGATCGTGCTTCCGCCGGCGACGTCTACTGCGGCGACCTGCACTTGAATGCGTTGTCGCCCGACGCCGCCGCGGCTTTTCGCAACCGCGAGACCGGTTTCGTATGGCAGTTCCACTATCTGCTGCCTGAATTCACGGCGGCGGAAAATGTGGCCATGCCACTGCTGCTTCGCGGCCAGACCTGGCAGCAGGTCGAGCCTGAAGCGTCTCGCTGGCTGCGCGAAGTCGGACTCGAGCCCCGCGCCCATCATCGCTCCGGCGAACTTTCCGGTGGCGAGCAGCAGCGCGTAGCCCTCGCCCGCGCCCTCATCACCGGCCCCAAGCTGTTGCTGGCCGATGAGCCTACGGGAGATCTCGACGGCCACACGGCTGAAGCGGTTTTCGAGTTGATTGCCCGCTTACATCGCGAGCATCAACTCACTTCGCTCATCGCGACGCATAACCTGGCGTTCGCCCGCCGCTGCCACCGCGTACTAAAGTTGCAGCGCGGCCGCGTAGATGAGATTGCGCCGGAGTCATTGCCGGCATGATGGGTATGTCGCGCAAACGCTTTTACGGGCGCGGCATGCAGCTGAGACGACGGAAGAGCGGAGGAGGAAAAAAGGGGAGAGGACGACGATGAGTCAACCGTGGAAGAGCGGCGCTTAAGCGCCGCGTCAGGCGGCACACTCAATGCTGGCTTTAGCCCCTGAGGAAGCTTTAGAGCGAACTGGGGCCACCGGTTTCTTTGGTAACGTGATCAAAGGGTTGTAAAATCGTTTCCGGGCTTGGGTTTCCACACCTTTTGATTGCATAATGTAAGGATAGGTAAGAATAAGGATCGCGGGTCCAGGTCGGCGGTAAAAGGTTCGGTTTGGTAGGTCGGGCAAGCACAGTTCTTCTCGACCAGGAAGGTTAGGGGGAAGGGCATTATGTTTGAACGCTATACGGAGAAAGCCAGGCGCGTCATTTTTTTCGCACGCTACGAAGCCAGCCAGTTCGGCTCTCCTTACATCGAGACCGAGCATCTGCTTCTCGGACTTCTGCGCGAAGACAAAGCCCTGACCAATCGGTTCCTGCGCTCCCATGCCTCGGTCGAATCCATCCGCAAACAGATCGAAGGCCACACTACCATCCGCGAGAAGGTTTCGACTTCGGTCGATCTTCCGCTCTCTAACGAATGTAAGCGCGTGCTCGCCTACGCCGCCGAAGAAGCCGAACGCCTTTCCCATCGCCACATTGGCACCGAGCATTTGCTCCTGGGTTTACTGCGCGAAGAAAAATGCTTTGCGGCCGAGATCCTGCACGAGCGCGGCCTGCGTCTCTCCACCATCCGCGAAGAATTAGCCCGCACCACGCAGGAAAAAGCTCAGCCCCAGCGCCAGCGTGAATCCTCGCTGCTCGCCGAATTCTCCCGCGACCTGACTCAGGCCGCCATGGACAGCCAGCTTGATCCCCTGGTCGGCCGTGAAGGCGAAGTCGATCGCGTTATCCAGATCCTCTGCCGCCGCACCAAGAATAATCCGGTTCTGATCGGCGAACCCGGCGTCGGCAAGACCGCCATCGTCGAAGGCCTCGCCCAGCGCATCGCCGACGGCGAAGTCCCCTCGTTCCTCGCCGACAAACGCATCCTCGCCCTCGACCTTTCGCTCATCGTTGCCGGCACCAAATACCGCGGCCAGTTCGAAGAGCGCCTCAAGACCATCATGAAAGAGCTGATGGAGAACCAGAATTCCATCATCTTCATCGACGAGCTGCACACCCTCGTCGGTGCCGGCTCGGCTGAAGGTTCACTCGACGCCGCCAACATCCTGAAGCCCGCTCTATCACGCGGCGAAATCCAGTGCATCGGCGCCACCACCCCCGGCGAGTATCGCAAGTCGATCGAAAAAGACCGTTCCCTCGAGCGCCGCTTTCAAGCCGTGAAAGTTCCGCCGCCGAATGAAGTCGACGCCATCAAGATTCTTTTCGGCATCAAAGACCGCTACGAGAAGTTTCACGCCGTCACCTACACTGACGAAGCCATCAATTTCGCGGTCTCGCATTCCAACCGCTACATCCCAGACCGCTTCCTGCCCGACAAGGCCATCGATTTGGTCGACGAAGCTGGTGCCCGCGTCAAACTGCGCCAGACTTCGCTTCCCGAGGAATTGACCGAAGTCCAGAAGCGCATCAAGTTCATCGTGCATCGCATGGAAAACGCCATCGCGAACCACGAGTTCGAAAAAGCCCGCTTCTACTCCGACGAAGAACGCAAAGAGCGCGAGAACCTGCGCGCCCTCCGCGAAAAATATCATCTCGATGAATCTTCCACCGGCGTAGTCAACCGCGAAGATATCGAAGACGTCGTCTCGCGCTGGACCGGCGTTCCCATCACTTCGATCAAGGAAGAAGAAACCCAGAAGCTCCTGCGCATCGAGGAAGAGCTTCACAAGCGCATCATCTCGCAGGACAAATCAATCAGCGCCCTGGCCCGCGCCATCCGCCGTTCCCGCGCCGGCCTCAAGAATCCCAACCGCCCCATCGGTTCGTTCCTGTTCCTCGGCCCCACCGGCGTCGGCAAAACCGAAGTCGCGCGCACGCTAGCGCAATTCATGTTCGGTACCGAAAAATCTCTCGTCCGCTTCGATATGTCCGAGTTCATGGAGAAGCATTCCGTCTCCAAGCTCATCGGCTCGCCTCCGGGCTACGTCGGCTACGAGGAAGGTGGACAGCTCACCGAACGCGTCAAGCGCGCCCCTTACTCCGTCGTCCTGCTCGACGAAATCGAGAAGGCGCACCCGGATGTCTTCAACATCCTTCTCCAAGTTTTCGAAGACGGCCAGTTGACCGACGGTCTCGGCAACACTGTCGACTTCAAGAACACCATCATCATCATGACCTCGAACATCGGCGCGCGCCATTTGCAGAAGCGCGAGGGCCTCGGCTTCGCTTCCACCAAGGAAGACGACATCGCCGACAAGGTCGAAGAGCTCGTCAAGAACGAAGTCAAGCGCACGTTCAATCCCGAGTTCCTCAACCGCATCGATGAAATCATTATCTTCAACGCTCTGAGCGAGACCGACCTGATCCAGATTCTCGAGCTCATGGTCAACCAGCTCAACCAGAACCTGGCGCAGAAGGCGATCACCGTCAGCGTCGCCGACGACGCCAAAAAATGGATTCTCAACCAGACGCTCACCGACCGTACCTACGGTGCGCGCCCGCTCCGCCGCGCGTTGCAGAAATACATCGAAGACCCGCTGTCGGAGGCGCTGATCCAGGGCACCATCACCACGCGCCCCGCCTTCATCGAGGTCTTCCTTGATGGCAACAAACTGTTCTACCGCCCCGTCGACTCAGAAAAAACGGAAGGCGTCCTGCTGTACGAAAAGTAGCTTGTGCTTGTGTGGGGCGGGCACTCCTGCCCGCCAGCCGAGCGCAGCTCGGCAAGGTTCTAAGCCGTCAGCCCCAAAGCTGGCGGCTTTTCTTTCGTAACAGGGAAACTTCCGGATTGACCCCGGGTTCAACCTGTGATTAGATGCCCAACACACTGCGGGTTCTGCGCCAGAGTCCGCCAGGCATGGGGCGTGCCACCGAGGTGAAGTTATGAAGTCCACTCTGCATGCGGCCCTGGCTGCAACCGTGCTGGGCCTTCTCGTTCTTACCTTGACCCTAACCGCCAGCGCGCGCGAAGTTGTCCTGCCCGCCGGCACACTCTTGCAATGCACGCTCAATGAACCCAACTTCTCCTCGCGTACCGCCGACGTCGGCGATCCCGTGCTTTGCCACTTGCGCGGCGTCACCGAGTTCGGTCAGCAGGCTTTTCCCCGCGGTAGCTATCTGGTCGGTCATCTCGAAGCCGCCAAAGATCCCGGCCACTTCTGGGGCAAAGGTTATTTGAAGCTGCAATTCGATCGCATCGGTCTACCCGGCGGCGACTTACCGCTCGACGCGAAGGTGATCGGCACTCGTGGCTACAAAGTCGATAAAGAGGGCAAGATCGATGGCAAAGGCCACGCTACGCGCGACGTCGTCGAATGGATGATCCCGCCGCTGTGGCCGTGGAAAGTCATCATGCTGCCCGCGCGAGGCCCGCGTCCCACTCTCAAGGGCGAAACCGTGCTCAGCTTGCGCCTGATGGATGATGTTCAGATTCCGCAACTCGCGCAGGGTATCGCCCCCGGCTGGCATTTCTTCGGCCGCTATCAGACCGATTCATTCCATGACGGACGATCGAGCAACACCGAGCTGCAACTTTCCGTACGCCTCGCTGCGGACGCGAATGATGCTCCAGACAATGGCTCAAACTCTGGTCTTAACCCGAATGCCGCGGCACCGCAGGCCTCCTACGCCTCCTACGTATCGAGAAACGTGTCTAACAACGCGCGCGACATCCCCGAGCCCAGTCTCGATGGCGTCGTCAGCCTTCCCGGCATGCCGGTCTTCGTTCTCACTACCGGGACCGTATTGCCCGTCAGCGGCTACGGATATTCTGGCAACCGCATCACCTACTCCCTGATCGGAGGAGGCAGTGGTGTGATCAGTGCCGACGATGTCGACTGGACCACCACCACCCGTCTCAATGCCCAGCGCGGCCTCCGCGTCACGCTCCACAACACCCACGCGAACGCCGCAACGCCGGGCTTCTAACCGTCTCATGCAAGGGCGGACGCATTCGTCCGCCCCGCGAAGCTCTCCAGCCGTCAGCCCCAAAGCTGTCGGCTTTTTTCTCGTTCTATCGCAAAGCACAACTCGTAAAATGACCCATGCCCGAGTTGCCCCCGCTGAGAACCCGGTCCTACTTCCGGCTCTCGACCTTCGAGGACGAGATCCTCGTCCAGTGTCCGAAGTGTCGACGTTGTGCGAATGCGCAAGCTCCGTCCTACGATCGATCAAAAAGAAAATACGTCGTCCACATCAGCTGTCTGTATTGCGCTGCGCAGCACGACGTGGAAACCGATTTCGACTATTGGAATCATCTGAACCTATGGCTGAAAGTATCGTGCTGCGGAGATGTTCTGTGGGCCCTGAATGCGCGCCATCTGGGCGCGCTCGAAGCTTTTGTCTCTGCCGGTCTCCGCGATACCAGAGCAGGTCCCTCAAGGAATGGCCCGGTCTACGGAACCCTGCCCCTTCCAGCGGCAGAGACGAAGGGCCAGAAGGCCCATGTTGCTGGCGAGGAAGCCACCCGCTCCTGGCAAAGGAGGAATAGTCACATGTATTCTCGTCTGCCAGCCTGGCTGACGTCCGCAAAGAACAGGCCCGATGTTCTGCGTGGCCTTCGTAAGTTGCGGACGAGGCTCGCTGGTACCGCGCAGATTTGATCGCTCACAATTTCTTGCGACCGGGGCCCCACTCGGGAATCTAGGAAAAGGTAGCCTTGCCACCAAGGCCGTATCGAGGACTGAACCATGCCCAAGATCAATCTCGCCGAAAAATTCTCCCGGATCACCGAATACTGGAAGCCCTACATCGCTGCCGAGCTCAACGGCCAGTCGGTCAAGCTAGACAAAATCAAAGGCGAATTCATCTTCCATCACCATGACCACGAGGACGAACTCTTCCTCGTCGTCAAAGGCCGCTTCCGCATGCACTACCGCGAGAAAGATGGCCGCGAACATCATGAATGGATCGAGGAAGGCGAGTTCGTGGTCGTCCCTCGCGGTGTCGAACACAAACCCGCTGCCGACGAGGAGTGCTGGTTCCTGCTCTTCGAACCCACCGGCACGCTCAACACCGGTAACGTAGTCAACGAACGCACCCACTCCCAACTGGAGCGCGTATAAAGGCCGCCTATCGCTCTACAATAGATCCATGGAACTCACCGTCTATTCCTCCCCCACGTGCCCCGACTGTCGCGAAGCCAAGCGCTTTCTCGACAAGCACCACATCCCCTACAAAGAAGTCGATGTCCAGACCACCCCCGGCGCCATCGACGAAATCGTTCAGCGCACCGGCAAGCGCGCCATCCCTCAATTCGTCATCGATGGAGAATGGGTCCAGCCCTACCGCCCCGGAAAAGGCTTCCTCTACGAGCAAATGGCCCGGCGCCTCGGCATCAAGACGCCATAGCGGCACGAAATCGAGTTTCTTCCGCCCCAGCTGAACCTTACGGATTCCTGGCCGAGGTCGGAAGTCCGACGTCCTTACTGCCTTTCCCCTGTGTTTCCCCGGTGTCCTCTGTGGTAAATGCCTTTGTAGTCGTCCCCCCAATCGCCCGGACATCGTCTTCAGTACCGTGGTAATCCCCCGCCAGACGGGCGAACATAGCTGAAGCCCATATTCGAGGACGCCTCTTCCACCATGCCCGATCCCAACAACCCGCCGGAGTCTCCCCAAGTCCCGGCGCCCGGAACTCAGCCCTCGCCCGAATCCAGTATCGTCTGCGACTACTGGCAGCAGATGATCCAGGCCGTCCTCGGAGTCGTCATGCTCGTCGGTGTCTTCGCCATGCTCCACTATTACGCCGCCACTACCGCCCAAGGCGAGCCTCCGAGCGACCTCGAAAAGCAGGTTCACGACCTCACCGCCGAAGTGGCGCGCCTGCAGCAGGACCAGGCCATGCCCGCCGTCGTCCTCAACCGTTATCGCAATTCCATCGGCTACATTTACGGTGTCTATCAGGTCGGCTTCCCCAACCAGCGTCCAGCCATTCGTGCCCGCGTTTCCGGCACGGGATTTCTCGTGGGCGCCAGCCTGGTCGCCACCAACCGCCACGTCGCCGAGCCCTGGTACGGCGACTCCGAAGCTCAGAAGCTCATCGAGCAGGGAGCCACGGGCTCGCTCGAAAGTCTGGTGATATTTTTCCCTGGCTCGCCCACACCCGTGACCTTAACTCCGCGCTCGGTTTCCAAAACTTCTGATCTGGCCGTCCTGCACACGGAAGAGCCGCACACGGAAGAGTTGCATGCTGGAGCGTCTGACCCAGTCCGCGGACTCGCCGTCCTTCCCCTCGCCAAATCTCCCGGAGCCCCCGGCCAGCTGGTCACCGTCATCGGATATCCCATGGGCATCGCCGGTATGGTTGCCAAGTCGCCCTCAGGAATCTACGAGCGCATGGCCTATCGCCATAACGACATCAATGCGGCCAGCGAACTCGCCGCTCTTTCTCTCATCCGTCCCTCCACCACCTGCGGCCATCTCGGCGATGTCGTCGGCGACAAGCTCATCTACGACGCTCCCACGGCCCACGGCGGCAGCGGCGGCCCCGTCTTCAACACCCGCGGCGAAGTCATCGGCGTCAACTCCGCCTACATGGACGGCTTTTCCGGTGGCACCCTCGGCGTCTCCGTCGACGCGCTCCGTCCCCTACTGCAGGAAGCCCAGAACCAGCGTTAGACCCGACTCGTCAAGCCTCCAATTAGAGAGGCGTCATTCCGACCGGAGCCGCTCTTCCGGCGAAGGGAGGGATCTCCCGTGCAGACCAGCCCGCGCATCCTGGAGCGGCATCCGCACAGATTCAAACTGCACCTCTCCCGCCCCTTGACACGGGTGTATACTAGCCGCCGAAATCTGAACGTTGCGCGTCTCCGTTCTTTATCGGGCCAAACCTGGGGATCCTTCAGCACCGCGTTGTTGGCAGAAACGTGGAGTGAACTATGCCTCGTGTTCGTGGCGCCGTCACCGTCATCTACAGCTGCGCCCTGCTGACGCTGGCGATAATTTTTGCTTTCCTGGCTTACGCCGGAGTCTTCGACGGTCTTTGGAACCAGCTCTACGACACCCTGAAAGACGCCGCCAAATACCTCATCGACTGATGCCCGGCGCAACGCCTTGGTTCCTGATTTCGCCACTCCACCCACTTCCAGACAAACAACAAAGCCGCCCCGAAAGACGGCTTCACTGAATAGGTTTCCTTCGTGTAACCCCGTGTCCTTGGTGGTTAAAGACCTTCAACTCACACACTACGGCAAAATCTGGAACGCCACATTGCTCGAAAGCACGCCGCCCGGTGTCGTCACTTCAATCGTCCCCGAGGTCGCGCCCGCTGGCACCGTCGCTTTAATCTGAGTGGCCGAGACCACACTAAACGTCGCCGCCACTCCGTTAAACGTCACGGCGGTCGTTCCCGTCAGGTCGCTTCCCAAAATGCTGATGCTGTATCCCGCTCTGCCGAAAACCGGATTGCTCCTCACTAACGGTCCCAGCCCTGTCGACAATTTGAAGATGGTTCCGTCGTACCCCGCCCCGTAGAAGTTCCCGTCCGTGCCCTGCACCAGCCCGTAGTAGGGCGCCAGGCCGTCCGTGCAGTTGGGTAGCGAGCAGAAGTTGTAGAGCGTAGTCAGCGTGCCCGAGGTCGTGATCTGATAAGCCGTGCCGCAGTAGGAAGCGCAGGACCCCAGGCCACCAGTCCCGCCCAACGGCGTGGTGCCATACAGGTTTCCATCCGTACCTTCGATCAGCGCCGAGCTCGGGCGGTTGCCGTCGGCGCAGTTCGCTGCCGAGCAGAAATTGTGCAGAATTGTGATGTGCCCCGCCGGAGTCAGTTCGTAAACCGTGCCCGCGTTGTTTGCTCCGCCGAATCCGGATGTCCCGTAGAAATTTCCATTCGAAGCCAGTACCAGGCCGTTCGAGCCTTCTCCTTCAACCGCCGTAAAGTTGTGCAGCGTGGTCAACACGCCGGCCGGAGTTAGCTTGAAAAAAGTGCCGTGCTTGTAGGCGCCCCCATCCCCGGTGATTCCGTAGAGGTCGCCGTTCGCTCCCAATGTCAGCATGCCAGCGCCCGTACCATCGGCGCAGTTGGGCAGCGAGCAGAAAGTGTAGATCGTCGTCTCCGTGCCCGCCGAATTGATGGAAAAGATGAAATCGCCTGCACTCCCATAGAGGTCCCCATTGAAGCCTTGTACCAGTCCCGCGTACGAAGCTTCTAGATACGGGACGTTGTACAAAGTGCTGAATTTATCTCCCGGACTGATCTCGAACACCGTACCGCCGCTGTTCGCCCCCCCGTAGGACGTCGTGCCGTAAAGACTCCCGTTGGCTGCCACCATCAGCCCTCCGTATGGCGTTTCCCCATCCGGACACACATGCGCCTCTCTACAAAAAGCTGTAGACGTTCGACAACGTGCCGCTCGGCGTAACTTCGAAAACGTTGCCGTACTTCAATTTATAAATACCGCCGTACAGCGTAGTCCCAAAGAAGTTCCCGTTGGTTCCCTGAACCAGGGCACCACCGTATGGGTTGCCGGTGACCGTGCCCAGCGGGGTTTCGGTCTGCGCCTGCGCAGCAATCGTGGTTGCCAGGCAAAATACCGCGCACAATGCCGCGACGATGCAGCCAGTCCTGAATCCAAAGTTCTTCATTATTTCTCCTCGGCGTTGCACGCCAGTTAAGAAGTGAAAGGTGAAAATATCTTGAGGTGCCGGAAGGCCTCACCTTCCAAGTTGGAGATCCCTTCGCCAGGCGAAGGAGCGGATTGCGGAATCACCCCTGGGGCGCGCCACAGAATTTGCCTGGGCTGCGTAGGCGGAGGGAGGCTGACGCAGCCAGACTTGAATGCGCTCGATTATTTGCGACCCACAATCAGGTGTCAAGTGTGCAGGATCTTGCGCAGCGGTGCAGATTGAACTCGTGCCCCATTTCTCGCGCGCCCTCGGCCGCGAGAAGTGGGGATTTTTCAGCCATCGTCAGCGCAACGTGGAAGAGCGGCGCTTCAGCGCCGCGTCAATGCGGGAAAATTTCGCGGGCTTCAGCCCCCGTGGAGTCCAACGCGGATACCGGCCCTCTTATCCCTCCCCAAACTCCCGATACCGCTCCAGCACATCGCGCTCCGAAATCACGCCTTCCAACTGCCGCACATCCGCCCGGCTCACCACCGGAACCAGCGGCCACCGGTTTGCATACCGCAGCGCCGTCTCCAGCGGCTGATCCGGATGCACATCCGGAATCCGCCGCAACTCCAGAGCCGAACTCACGCTCACTCCACCCATGTCCTCTTCGATCATCGTCTGCAGTTGCTGCTTAGTCACGCTGCTCCACCCGCCGCCTGCCAGCCGTACCAGCACATCCTCGCCCGCGAACGCTTCCGCCTGCCTCAGCACCTGCTCGACCCCCTCGTCTCCATCTACCACCGCGCACTTCACCGGACGCATCGCATCTTCCACCCGCAGGACACCTTCTTCCCGCTGCTCTTCCATCGACGGCAATTCCAGCCCGTCCTGCCGCGTCAGCAAATCGAAAATCGCAATCGGCTGCAGCCCCCGCGAAATCACATACGCAATCGTATTCGCCACAATTACCGGCAGAATAATCGAATAATTTCCGCTGACCTCCAGCACCATGAACACCGAGGTCATCGGAGCCCGCAAAAATCCCGCAAACAAAACTCCCATGCCCACCAGCGCATACGTTCCCGGCGACGCATTCAAATATGGCACCAGCGCGTGTTCCGCCCCGCCCACCGCCGCTCCCAGCATCGCCCCAATAAACAATGTCGGCGCGAACATTCCACCCGGCGTTCCGCTCACAAACGAGAGCAGCGTCGCCACAATCTTCAGTCCCGCCAGTGCGGCCAAAAACTGCCACGTAAACCGCCCGTGCATGGCCTCGTCCATCGCCTCATAGCCAGCGCCCATCACCTGGGGCGCGCCCAGATAGGCCATCGTCCCAATCAGCAGTCCCGCCAGCGCTGGCTGAAAATATTGCGTCCACTGGGGCAGCGCCTTGCATCGCGGACGCAGTGTCTTAATCCCCGTCGAAAACACCACCGACGCAACGCCGCCCACCACTCCCAGCACCGAATACGCAATCAGCTCCGACGGTCGCTGCAACTGCACCACCGGAATCCGGAACAGCGATTCCGATCCCAAAAACCAACGCATCACCACCACGCTCGATACCGCCGACAGCACCACCGACCCCAGAATCCCCGCCGTCCACCGCCCAATCACTTCCTCAATTACAAACAGCACGGCCGAAATCGGCGCATTGAACGCCGCCGCCAGTCCCGCCGCCGCGCCCACCGGCGCAATCAGTCGCATCCGGTCGCGCGACAATCGCATCTTTCGCCCCAGCACCGACGCCAGGCACGCCCCAATCTGCAGCGACGGATCCTCCGGCCCCAGCGAATGTCCTGATCCAATCGCCAGCGCCGCCGTAATAAATTTCCCCACCGCCGTGCGCAGGGGAATATATCCGTTGTAGATATACAGCGCCGCCTTGGTCTGATTCACCCCGCTCCCGCGCGCCAGCGGAAACACATGAATCACCAGCACTGCGATCACCAGTCCCGCCAGCGTCGGTGCCAGCAGCAATCGCGACGTCGACAGCACCGCTCCCGATCCCAGCAAATACAGCCGGCACCATCCAATTGCAAACCGGAAACACACCACCGCCAGCCCGGAAAAAATACCGATGAACACCGACAGCACCAGAAAGAACCGGTCCTCGCGAAACACCGCCCGCAACAGCGCCCTCGGCGACCGCGAGTTCATCGCGTCCGCCGCGAGTTCCGGTCCATCTTCCACCCCCGCCTGCGAATCGTTCACCAAATCCACTTTCTCTCCATTGTCATCCTGAGCGCAGTCGAAGGATCCCTTTCATCCCGACGCTGCCCGCGGCACCGCAAGGAGTTCACCCGAAAGCTGCCCACGCAAGGTTTCAATCTGAAATCTTCAATCTGAAATCGATCGCGACTGCATTACCCGCAACGAGTCCCGCCCCCTCAATTCCCCTCATGCAACTTCGCAATCAGCAGCAGCGCCTTGTCCGTCCCCGCCGGAACCCCGCAACTCGCACTCGTCTCCCGCTCAATCTCAAATACCAGATCCATCGCATCCTCCACCAGATCCGGATTGCGCCGCAGCCCCGCTTCCGTGATCCGCGGATTCAGCTTCGCCCAACTCCCCGCCAGGCTCGTCTGCACGGCTGTGGGCAACGCGCTCCCCACGCTGCACGCCTTCAGCCGCTCTCCCGCTGTCGCAAACGCCTCCACCACAATCTTGCCGCGCTGCGCCGCCGAAATCGGCCGCCGAAACGGATCCATCCCCACTACCAACTCCGCCGTCTTCAAGCGATCCACACTCTGCGCATCCTTCGGATCCTGCAACACCGCCGCCTGCAAATACCGCTGTGCCTGCGGATACCGCCCCAGTTGTAACGCCGCCGCTCCCGCTCCTGCCAGTGCCGCCGGATTATCGCGCTCCGCCTTCAGGCTCGCCCGGTACGCCCCCAGCGCATGTTCATAATCCTGCGCCCGCAAAAACAAATCGCCCACCTTCTCCTGCTCTTTCGCATCCGGACCCAGGTTTTCCTCCAGCGCAATCAACTCCGATTGCGCCTGCGCCTTGGCATTTGCGTCCAGCAGAAACTCCACCAGTTCCAGCCTCGCCTCTCGCCGTTTCTCCTCCTGATCGCTCGGCCATGCCGCATAAATCGCATCGTGGTAAGAACGCATTGCTTCCACCCGCTGTCCCTTCTGCACCGCGATGCGCGCCAGTTCCAAATTCACCAGCCCATCCTCCGGCTGCCGCTCCCACAGGTTCACCAGGTAGCTCGACGCCTCACTCGTCCGCTTCAACCCAATCAGCGCCTCCGCCAGATTCAGCTGATACGCGTAGTTGTCCGGCGAATACAGCAGCGCCGACCGGAACTCTGTCACCGCACTCTCAAAATGCTCCGCCTTCAAATCCGCCATCCCCCGGCTGAACCAGCGGTTCCCCAACGCCTCCCGCTGCGCTTGGTACGCCCGCGACAACCCGGTGACCGCCAGAAAGAAAATCACCGTCAGTCCCGCCAGCAGTGCCATCATCACTGGCCTCTGTCGCAAATAGAGCCGCAGCTCTTCCAGTTTTCCCCGCGCCATCTTGTCTCCCCGCGAATCGACTATCTTCAGAGAATCCGCGCCCTTCACAAAACTGTCACCCCGACCGAAGTGGTGGGAACCGTTGTTTCCGAGACTCCTCATTCTCTACGCACGACCGTCGAACAGCGGCCCTACAACGCGAAACGCTGCAAGCGCAACCGTGGAAAAGCAGCCCTTTAGAGTCTGCCCTGAGCGAGCGCAGCAAGCCGAAGGGGCCGCGTTAGGGCACCGAAACATACGCGACCTTAGCCGCTGAGGGATTCACTCCCCATTCCGATCCATCCGACCTCGCGCACATGCTCGTCCTCGAATCTCCGCAGCCGCGCCGCAAGAATCGACGCCCGCCCTAAGTATCCCATTATCTTCCGCTCGTCCCCGCGCTCCACCACCGGCAATCGCCCAATGTCAAAGCGCAACAACTTCGCCGCCGCCTCCGCCACCAGTTCATCCGGATACGTCACCACCAGATGCGTCCTGCCCGCCTCCTGCACCATCGCCGCTCCTGAAGGATCCTTATCCAGCGCCCGCAGAATATCTCCCCGCGTGATGATCCCTGCCAGTCCGCCCGCATCGTCCACGATCAGCAGCGCCTCATGTCGCGCCACCGCCGGATCGCGCCGTGCAATCCTCTCCGCCAATTCTCCCAGCTTCGTATCAGCGGAAATCACCGGCGCGTCTTTCTCCATCGTCTCACCCACGGTGGCCTGCGTCAGCACATCCGCTTCGTAATCCTGATGCACCCGCAACCCGCGCCGCGCCAGCTTCTCGGTCATGATCGAACTGTCAGGCATGAACAGCATCGCGATCCCGTCCGCAATTACCGCCACCAGCATCAGCGGCAGCACCGCGTTGTAATCCCGCGTAATCTCAAACGCAAATATGATGAACGAAAACGTCGCTCGCGACGCCGCCCCAAACACCGCGCCCATCGCCACCAGCGCAAACGCTCCCGCCGAAAGATGCGCGCCCGGAAACGCATAATTCGCCGCCATCGCAAACAGCCCGCCCATGGCCGCGCTCCACATAAACGTCGGAGCCAGTAACCCGCCCGATGTTCCCGATCCCAGCGAAATCACCAGCGCGGCAAACTTCGCGACCATCACGATCAGCAGAATCTTCCACGCCAGCTGCCCGTTCAGAATATCTCCGATCGTGTCATAGCCCACGCCAAACACACGCGGCACAAAGAATCCAATCACACCCAGCGCCAGCGCTCCCGTAGCCGGCCACCACAACTCATCGAATGGAAGTTTCTCAAACAAATCCTCCACCCAATACAACGCCTTACTCAGTCCCACCGCCGCCAGCCCGCACAACGGTCCCAGCACCAGATAAAACGGCAGCGCCCGCGGAACCCCGAAATCCATGGCCGACACCGTGAACATCGGTCCGCGCCCCAACAGCTGCATGTGTACTGCGGTCGCCAGCGTGCTCGCAATTACCAGCGGAATGAACGAGCGTGACTTGAATTCAAACAGCAGCAACTCGATCGCCAGAATCACTCCCGCAATCGGCGTATTAAACGTCGCCGACATTCCCGCCGCCGCGCCGCACGCCAGCAAAACTTTTCGTTCCACCGCCGTCGTGTGCAGCACCTGCCCCACTAGCGATCCAATCGCTCCTCCAGTTTGAATAATCGGCCCCTCCGCGCCGAACGGACCGCCCGTCCCAATCGCAATCGCTGCCGAAATCGGTTTCAAAATCGCCACCCGCGGCTCGATCCGGCTGCGATTCGTCAACACCGCTTCCATCGCCTCAGGAATCCCGTGTCCCTTGATCTTCGACGACCCATACTTCGCCATCACTCCCACGATCAACCCGCCCACCACCGGAACCAGAATTACCCACGCCCCCAGATGGTGCGATCCCACGCTCCGAAACGTGGTTGACCACTCGTGGAAGAAGAAAAGGTTGGTAAAAAGTCCGATGAGTTTATACAGAGCGTAAGCCACCAGGCCCGCAACCAGCCCAATCCCTGCCGCCAAAAACGAGACCAGGACCATGCGAAATTGTGCCGGCTGAGGAACCGTTACCGTAGTGTTTGAAGATGTATGGTTCAACATTTTCTTTGAATGTTTTCTCGTGGGCGGCTTTTGGGTAGCGCAGCGTTCAGCGCTGCAACTGAGCGCCTATTCGCGTGAGGCTTAACCCCTGAAGTACCTTTCGGTTGGGATTTTGCACGAGAAGGCCTGCCACTGCAGGAAGCCTATTCCAGCGCTTCAGGAATTATCCCCGCGCCCTCACTTCCCCCGGCGTCAGCCGCCTCAACGTCGCCACCAGAGTCGGCGCCGCGCTGCGCAGCTCTTCATGATGATGCAGCGCCAGCTCCTCCAGCACCCGCTCACCTTTCGGCGTCAGCGCCAGCAACACTTCGCGCCGGTCGTCCTGCGCCCGTTCCCGCCGCACGAACCCTCCCTTTTCCAGCCGGTTGATCAGCTCCACTGCGCTGTGATGCTGAATCTGCATCCGGTTCGCCAGCTCCCGAATCCTCGGCCGCACTCCCTCCGGCATCCCCTTGACCGCAAGCATCAGCTGGTACTGCCCCCGCTCCAGCCCCGCGGCCTGCACCGCCTGCTCGCTGAAGTGCAAAAACTTTCGAATCTGATACCTGAACTCGGCCAGAGCCTGATAATCCGACAAGGTCAGCTTCTTCATGTGCCTGAAGTGTATCGTCCTGCGATAGTCCCCATCAATTGTATCGTGAACCGATACATAAAGAAACTCGCTCGGGTGCCCAACCCTTCTCGCGTTCTTTGCGAGAGGGTCGGGATTTTGATCCCAGTTGCTCGACCATCGAACTCGAGGTTGTTTCCTCGGTGCACCTCAGTGCCCTCTGTGGTTGAAGTTTCGTCCGGCCCCACCCTAGCCTCTTTCCCTCCGCCCATTTAGAATCTTTAGTCCGCAATTTCGCCAACCTCATAGGAGAGCCCGTGATCCCGCGCTACACCCGCCCTGAGATGGCCCGCATCTGGAGCGACGAAAACCGCTTCCGCACCTGGCTGGCCGTCGAAGTCGCCGCCACTGAAACCCTCGCCGCCGCCGGTCTCGTCCCCAAAGAGGCGGCCAAGGCGATCAAGGAACGCGCCGACTTCCGCGTCGAACGCATCCACCAGATCGAAGCCGAAGTCCGCCACGACGTCATCGCCTTCACCACCGCCGTCGCCGAAATCGTCGGCCCCCACGCCCGCTGGTTCCACTACGGACTCACTTCCAACGACGTAGTCGACACCGCGCAGGCCCTCCTTATCCGCCAGTCGAGCCAAGTCATTGCGCAGGACCTTTCGCGCCTCACCGAAGTTCTCGAGCGCCGCGCCTGGGAGTTCAAAGACACTCCCATGGTCGGCCGTACCCACGGCATCCACGCCGAGCCCATCACTTTCGGTTTCAAAATCGCCAACTGGTATTCCGAAACTCAGCGCAACATCGCGCGCTTCCTCGCCGCCGCCGAAGACATGCGCGTCGGCAAGTTCAGCGGCGCGGTCGGGATCTTCGCCCACCTCACGCCCGAACTTGAAGAAAAAATCTGTGCTCGCCTCGGATTGAAACCCGCAGCAGTTTCATCCCAAGTTATTCAGCGCGACCGTCACGCCGCCTATCTCGCGACGCTCGCCGTCATCGCATCCACACTAGATAAAATCGCCACCGAAATCCGCCACCTGCAGCGCACCGAAGTTCGCGAAGCCGAGGAGTTCTTCAGCGAAAAGCAAAAGGGATCCTCCGCCATGCCCCACAAGCGCAATCCCGTCACCTGCGAGCAGATCAGCGGCCTCTCACGGGTCGTCCGCTCCAACGCCCAGGCCGGTTTCGAAAACGTCGCCCTCTGGCACGAGCGTGACATCTCACATTCCTCCGCCGAGCGCGTCATCCTCCCCGACTCCACCACGCTCGTCGACTATCTCCTCAGCAAGACCGCCAATCTCATCGACACTCTCATCGTCTATCCCGAGCGCATGCGCTTCAATCTCGACAGCACCCACGGCCTCATTTTCAGCGGACAACTTCTCCTCGACCTCGTCGAACACGGCGTCTCCCGCGAAGACGCCTACCGCTTAGTCCAATCCCATGCCATGCGCGCGTGGAAGGAGAGTCTGAATTTCCACGACCTGATCCTCGCCGACAAAGAAATCACCGCCAAAGTCCCCCGCGCGCAGATCGAACACGCCTTCGACCTCCCGCGCCAGCTGAAAAATGTCGACAAGATCTTCGCCCGAGTGTTCGGCAACACCCGGACGCAGGTCGCGGAGAAGACGAAGAAGAAAAGCACGCGCAGCCGCTAGCGGCGCTTTAGCGCCGCGTAAACCGCGAAAAAGATATGGGCTTTAGCCCCTGAGGTTTGCCTTGCCCCCTTGAATGCATTCTCAGGAGCCTGCTGCTGTAGTGCGTCAAACGGAGCGACGTTTATGCCTAACCGATTTCCCCTGTGATCCTCTGTGTCCCCTGTGGTTGAAGCATTTGACTTCCTCGCTCCATATCGCCCGTCATCAGGGAAGTGGCACATCCAGCACTTCAATCGTCAGCCCCGGAACCGTGTGTTTCCACGTTCCGTTGGGAACTGCAACCCAGGATTCCTGTGGCCGAATCGCGTCGGGTTCGGCGATCGAGTTAGTTGCTTCGTAGCTCGCAGCGTGCAGCGCAGTCATTCGCGCCTTGCGAGTGCCGCTGATGCCGGCCAGTTCGATGGTCAGAGCCTGCGCTCGATCCGAAGCATTCACCAGTTTCAGGTGCAGCACTTTTCCCGAAGTCGCCCCCGCACCCGAACTCACCGTCGCCGAGTAGAAGAAGCGCTTGTCCTCGCCGGAAAGCGCGCTCTGCGGTATTCCATCTCCCAGATGTCCGGCGAACAGAACCTGCGCCCAGTAACTCGGCGACGCATAAGTCGTACCCGCATCAAAGCCGATCAGGTCTGTCGGCCATTGCATCGCTCCGGGACTCACGTTCACCAGCAATGGAGCGTAGCTCGCCATCACAATCAGATCGCTGTTGCGCTCCAGTCCGGTCATCCAAGCCGCATCTCCCAGCGCATCGCCGAAATTCGGTGTCGGCGTTCCTGAGCGTGTTGCCCACTCTCCAACAAACACCTTCGGCCCCGTCCTCGGAGCCGCATCGTAGTGATGCACAATATCCATCATGTCCGCCGGGGATTTGTAGTAGTGGTCGTCGATCACATCCGGTTGAACTTTCGCGTCATACTTCGCGGCGTACTGGATGTCCGCATCAGTCGCAATCAGCTTGTACTGCGGATAATGCTTCCTAAGCGCCTCGGCGAACGGCGGATACCGCTCCGCATAACTTCCCGACCGGTCGAGATTGTCTTCATTGCCGATTTCAATGTAGTGCAGCGGAAACGGCGCCGGATGCCCGTCCCGTGCCCGCTCCGCGCCCCATTTTGTCGTGACATCCCCGGTAACATATTCGATCTCATCCAACGCCGCCTGCACATACGGTTCAAGATCCTTGCCTGCGGCCACGTGTTCTCCGCGCAGCGAGTAGCCCGCGTAGACGGCCAGCACGGGCTCGACTTTCAAATCCTCACACCACTCCAGAAACTCCAGCAGCCCCAGCCCGTCCGTCGACCAATAAGACCACGGCGCCTGATGTCCCGGCCGATCCACCAGCGGCCCCAGCGTCTTCTTCCAGTCGTACCAGTCTTCCAGCGTGTCGCCTTCGAGATAGTTCCCACCCGGCAGCCGCAAAAAATGAGGATGCATCGCCGCCAGCCGTTCCATCAGGTCGATGCGATTCCCGTTCGGCCGGTGATGAAACGTCGGCTGCATCAGTGAAAACAGTTGCAGCCACACCGTGCCCGCATGCGCCACCGTAACTTCCAGATGATTGGCCACCGAGGGCGCAGCCGCTCCGGTCGTAAGCTGGTATTCATATCGCGCCCACGCTCCAGCTTTCAGTTCGACAGTGGCTTGCGCCTGCACCGCGCCGGTGCGGTCATTGATGATCCGAACCTTCAGCGGCCCCACGTCCGCACTCTCCACCCGCGCGTAAAACGATCCCGCATAAGTCGTTCTCGGCCGCAGCGCGATACCCCAGAATCCCGGATTCGTGAATCCCGCTTCATTACCCTCGGACGCCGATTCCACCATGAGCTTCATGCTGTAAGCCAGAGCCTGGCTCGGCCCCGACGACTTGTCGATCACCCGGCCCGCAACCGCATTGCCCCGCCGCACCAGAGCCCACGGCACCGCGCCCTCCCAATTGCTGCGGAAAGTTCGATTGCGCACCATCTCCGCATACAACCCTCCGTCATACGAGTGGTTGATCTCCTCCGTCATGAGTCCGTAGAGCGTAGGGCTCACCGCAGACACGATGTGCGTTACGTCGATCGAAAGCTTTGCTCCCGCGTCATGGTCATCCTGCGCCCCGGCGCTCAGACTCATGGAAGCCATCACCAGAACACCCCAGCAGAATAGAAGAAGAGAAGGCAGAAGAGGAGCCCGGCAGCCAAGCCTCAAACCCGCAAACCTAGATTCGAACATCAATGTCTCCTGCCCGATAGAAGGGGCGTCGTTTTCTTCCGTCAGAATCTCTTCGATCAGAACTTCTACGCCGGAACTTTCGCCTCGGGGAAGTAGCGGAAATTGCGAAACGTGGCCTTGCCCGCACCGCACGCGTACACAGCCGGCCGCACATCAAGAAATCCTCCCAGCACGTTGTGCTGCATCCCGGAAATCTCCGCCGACTCCGCCGCACGCTGCCAGCTTTTTCCCGGCAGCCGAAAATAGAAATCCACTTCCTGCCGATCGTTGACCACCCGCAAAGTCGCGCGCGTCGTGCCTTTCTCCCGCCACGTCGGAACGTATCCATTCGCGATCTTCACGCCGATGCCTTCACCGTTCAGCAGAATTCCCGTAACATGCTCCGGGTTGTAAAACAAAATCAGCCCCGCATCGCACCCACTCTCGATCTCCGCATCAATCTCGACCGTGTACGAGTGTCCTCCCACGGCCGTGCTGAGCACAGAAGTTTCCGCCAGAGACTTCCCCCGCGCCGCCAGCGTGAGCGCCCCATTTCCCACCGTGAATCGCGATGCGTCATACTCCCGCCAGAATCCCCACTGCAGCCCCAGTTCCGCCGCCGTGAAGTCATCCGACGGATCGACAAAGCTCTCCTGCTTCGCGCCCTCCACCGGCACCGCAATCGCCGAGTCCGCCGCAATCCCCTTCGGCACCCGGAACCATTCATCGCTCGTCCACTCCACCGGCAGCAACAACAACTGCCGCCCCAGCGTGCGATATCCGTTCTCATACGAGTGCACCGTCATATACCACTTGCCCGCCGCAGTATCGACCAGCCGCCCATGCCCCACGCTCATCCAGCGATCTTCGCGCGACGCCGTGCGCACCACCGGATTGTAAGGCGAGAATTCCCACGGCCCATCCGCGTGTTTACTGCGCGCGCTGACCACAGAATGGCTGGTCGCCGGACCTGCCGTCCCTCCCTCGGCCACGTTCAGGTAGTAGTAACCGTTGTGCTCCAGAATCTTCGGAGCTTCCAGGCAAGTACATTCCATCCGCGTAGTCGCCGGCACCGGCCACGGATCCAGCACCACCCGCGGCGGCGTCTTCACCGCCAGTCCGTCGGCAGTCAACTCCGCCATCTGTCCGCCCGCCGTGTAGAGAAAGCGCCGCCCGTTCTCCGCCGCGTGCGCCGGATCAATCGCATTGATCCCCAGATCGACCGGCTCGCTCCACGGCCCCGTCGGATGCTCCGCATGCACCACCCGCAGCCGGTTGTCGGCCGGAAAATAAATATAAAAATGCTTCTGATACTCGCACAAATACGGCGCCCACACGCTGCCATGATATCCATGCAGCGCCGCCGCCACCGCACGCCAATTAATCAGATCGCGCGAGTGCCAGATCAGCAGCCCCGGCGCATAATCAAAACTCGAGTGCGTGAGATAGAAATCATCCCCCACGCGAATCGGGCTCGCATCCGGATGGTCCCCACCCAGAATCGGATTCCGGTAAGTCCCCGCGCCCCTGGACTCGGAACCGCCTTGCGCCCGCAGCAACCGCGTTCGCGCCCCAACCGCCAGAGCAGTCGAGACGACTGCCGTATCCCGAAGAAACCGCCGTCGTGTAGTCATACGCGACGCCAGTCTATGCGCGTGATCCGAAGGAAGCAACCGATGGGGCGGTTATCGATCTAGGGGCGGAGGGGGTTCACATTTTTTTTATACCTGTCGGCTAAAATCCTTGTTTTCTTTTACTTGCGGTGAGGAGATCGAGCCGGTCTCTGCAAAATCTTGAGCCACAAGGACTTGCTGGCAAAATATTGCGGGATAAGGGGTTAGGTCTCGAATTTGTGCTTCCCGGATCGTTGTTGCTCTGCTTCCCATTATTTTGCCCAGCCTTCTCTTCGTTGAGAGGAAGCTGCTTTTCCCGCTCCCAGTTCGACTATGCGCGTTCTGAAATCCTCGGTAAAGGTTGTTCGTCACATGGTCGGGCTGAGGAAAACTTCCAGATTCTGTGGAAAACGCTAGCGAGTGGCGCAGCGTTCCAAGAACGGAAGACGGGGCCTAAAGGCCTGTTCTGTTCAGGGGCGCGTGGCGCGGCCCTAAAAGGGCCGCTCTTCCACGGGATTATCGGCGGCGGTGGTCGTCGCGAAGAGATCGGCGGCGTCGCTCGTCGCGAAGAGAACGACGGCATTGCTCGTCGCGAAGAGAACGACGGCATTGCTCGTCGCGAAGAGAATGCAGACGTAAGCGGTTGCTCCCGGGATGACAATGCTGGCGCGGTTGGATGGATGAGTGAGTATTGCCGCGCCGCGTTCTCTGACCTGGGCCATCCGCGTGAAGTGGCCGTGCATCATGATGTGGACGAATGCGGTAACGCGGCCGCATGCGGTGACATTGACGCAGGCGGTGACGTGGAAGAGCGGCCCTTCAGGGCCGCGTTTCGATCTCCTCTAAAGAACAGGGCTTCAGCCCCTGTGGGACCGGATCGAGCCGCAGCCCACCCGCGGCGGACGAATACGCGTAGTCCTCCGCCCGCTGCGCCAACCGCGCCCGCACCGGATTCATCCGGATGTACTCCCGATGATTTTCATAATCCTCGAAATCGCGCACGCGATGATTGCTGAAACCCGCCTGCCACACAGGCTCTCGCGCCTTCAGTCGAAACGAGAACCCGCCCTTGATGAACTGCACGGCCCGCTCCAGAGAAATCTCTTCTGCCGGAGTGAGCAGGACGTGGATGTGATCGGGCATGACGACGAATTCATGCGGCAGATATTTCCGCTCGTCGCGATAGTGGGCAAGCGTTTCGACCAGAAGATCGCAGGCCTCCTCGCGCCGGAAGATCGGCTGGCGATGCGCGGTGATGGTCGTGACGAAAAAGACACGGTCGGAGTCCATTGCGCGATGGTCGTAAAGGGGGAGAGTTTTGTCTAGGAGAGATGTCACAATTTGTGGCGGGGAATTCCAAAACGGAACACAGGGCCTAAAGGCCCGTTCTGTTTGTGGGTGCCTGACGCGGCCCTAAAGGGCCGCTCTTCCACGGGATTATCGGCGGTATCGCTCGTCGCGATGAGATTGCTGGCGTTGGCAGGTGGCGATGAAGCGTCGCGGCGTTGCATGCGGCGACGCGGCTGCGTGAGGTGACGTGGAGGAGCGGCCCTTCAGGGCCGCGTGAGAGGCCAGAGAAATGGAACCAAGTCCCGTAGGGACGGGCAGGAACCGCCGCACGGAAGGGACTAGCGGCGGCGGGCCAGCCCCAACCACGGGCCTCATTGAGGCTTCGCGGGCGCCGGCTCCCCCGCTCGCTAAATAGCACCTCATAAGGGAAAAACGCTGGATTGGCAGCGCCCAATTCAGCGAAGCTCCGAGCTCGAACGAAAACGCAGGGGATTTTGGTAATTCCGCGCCGGAGCAGCCCAAAACACCGGTGATATCCGTCCCGGACAAACCACCGACCGCTGTACTCGGCGACCTGCACGAACGGCGCTCCGAAATTTATAACGAAGCCGATGAATTGTTGCTTCGTAGTCGCCTGGCCGGGGGCGATGGCGACATCGATTTGTGAGCCCGCCAATCCGGCAACTCGGAGGTTGGGGTTGAGAGAGCTGAATGTGATTCCTTTTTGGTCAGCCATTGCCCCCTGCAGAGCCTCAGGCCCGACGGGGTCCGGCAGGCAAAATGAAAAGATGCTCTGCAATTCATTGGCTTGGATCGCGGCGTCGACTCGCTCCATGGCGTGTTCTTCGACCACCACCTTCTGATAGCTGAGGACCCGGCTTAGGTCGGCCATGCCGACCTTCCAGTCCATGCTTTGAAAGGCGCCGATGACGTCGGGGCGTTGGCTGAAAGCTGCGCCCCGTTCCCTCAGTTCTTCCGGCAGGTCCTCCAAGACGGCTGCCGGGGCTTGGAACGCTGGTCGGGCGTTATTCGCTTTACGCGCGGTTTCCCACGTCTCTCTTTGGGCCTGGGTATTCTCCCCAGGAACGGCGAGATGGCCGAGCAATGTATTGAGGGCCTCGCCTTCGGGCATCCACGCCAGCAAACAACGGATCGATCTATCCATCTTGCCTCCAAGAAAAACAGGCACGGCGTTTGCCGTGCCCCTCTTCACAGCTTGCGTCCGACTGCTTGCGATTTGTCGGCCTCAGCGGCTAAAGCCGGTGAGGAATTGGTTGCAGTTACGGCACGGCTGAAGCTGTGCCCTTCCCAAAACGTAAATGTCTTACGCCGTCGCCCGCCGTACCGCTCGCTCGACAGCCTGCGGCAACTGCACGGGAACGAAATAATCCTTTGGGTAAAGATAGTCCTCGCCGGACTCATCGATGACGCGAACCTGATGCAGGCCGGCCGCTACTTTGTCCGGGATGACCTGATAAATCTTTCGCAGCTCCAACGAAGCGGCGTATCCCTTGTTTCCGATGCAAATAACGTATTGTGCCTCGCGTCTCATATCAGCCTTGGCCAGGTCAGTCGAGAATGCGCTTGATCTTGCACTCTTTCGCCCCAATCCCATGGGCTTCGTACCAGTGGATTTCCGCATGGCGTATCGTACCATCGAACAATTGCACGTCAGCAGTGCCTTTCAGCTTTCTCCAACGCCCCTTGCCGTAAGCCTTCCACAGGCGCCTGCGTTCGCGAATCGCGGCGCCAGACGCAATCGACTCTACGTTCGTGATGCGTCCGACAATCTTGAAGTGCATGAATCTGCACCGCTAAAACCAAGGGCGGACGAAGGCGTCCGCCCCTACGTGAGCTTTCTAGCTGCAGCCGCTGGTGCTGCCGCAGCTGCCACAGCGGTAGCAACTGCCGTTTCTCGTCATGATGCTGCCGCAGAAGCTGCAGCTCGGAGCATCGCCGAGGTCGATCAGGCTGGAGAGCGCGTCGGCGGCGTGGATGGAACCGGACCTCGGACCTCGGACTTCGGACTTCGGTCCGGAAGCCTCCGGTGTACCATTCAGTTCCCCGGTGTTTTCCGGCGAAGGTCCGACGGCTGCGGTCCGCGGTCGGAAACTCTCGAACAATAACTGCTGCTGGCCGGTGAGGAAGCGGAGTTGGAGCCAGCGGAAGATGTAGTCCATGATCGACTTCGCGTAGCCGATGTCGGGATTGCCGGACCATCCGCTGGGCTCGAAGCGGGTGTGGGCGAATTTTTCGCAGAACAGTTTCAATTCGACGCCGTGTTGCAGGGCGATGGAGACGGCGAGCGCGAAGCTGTCCATCAGGCCCGAGACGGTCGAACCTTCTTTGGCCATGGTGATGAACAGTTCGCCGGGCTGGCCGTTGGGATATAGGCCGACGGTGATGTAGCCCTCGTGGTCTCCGACTTTGAATTTGTGGGTGATGGAGGCGCGCTCTTCCTGCAGCTTGTGACGCACGGCGCGAGGAGGAGCATTCATGTCCTCTTCTTCGACATGCGGAGCGGCAGCGGCGAGGCGGGCGTCGTCCTTAGTGGAGTTCGCGGTCTTGGTGCCGGCGGCGGAGAGCGGTTGCGACTTCTTGCATCCGTCGCGATAGACAGCGACCGCTTTCAGGCCGAGCTTCCACGCCTGGATGTATGCTTCGCTGATGTCTTCGATAGTGGCGTTCTCGGGAAGATTGACGGTCTTCGATATGGCTCCCGAGATGAAAGGCTGCGCAGCGGCCATCATGCGGAGATGTCCCATATAAGCGATCGACCGCGTACCTTTGGCCGGCTTGAACGAGCAATCAAAGACGGCGAGATGCTCATCTTTGATATGCGGCGCACCTTCGATGGTTCCCGTCGCGTCGATGTAGCTGACGATGGCGTCCGCCTGATCGTGCTTGTAGCCCAGCTTGAACAGCGCGGTGGGCACGGTGTTGTTGACGATTTTGATCATGCCGCCGCCGACCAGCTTTTTATATTTGATCAGAGCAAGGTCGGGTTCGATGCCAGTAGTATCGCAGTCCATCATGAAGCCGATTGTTCCCGTGGGCGCTAGGACTGTGACCTGACTGTTTCGGTAGCCGTGCTTTTCGCCGTGGGCGAGGGCTTCGTCCCAGCATTGTTTGCTGGCTTCGTAGATGCTCGCGGGGACGTTTGCTTTGTTGATGCCGTTGACGCAGGCGCGGTGCATGCGGATTACGTCGAGGAACGGTTCGCGGTTGATGTACCAGCCGGGGGCGGCTCCGCCGGGCATGACGTTGGAGCCGAGATTGGTTTCCGACAAGTTCTTTTTTGTTGCTTCGGTGGCGGGGACCAGTGGGGGGCATTGTTCGGCGATGCGGCTGCTTTGCAGATAGGCTTCGCCGCACATGATGGCGGTGACGCAGGCGGCGTAGTCGCGACCGGCGTCGGAGTCGTAGGGCAGGCCTGCGGCCATTAATAGAGCGCCTAGATTGGCGTAGCCCAGGCCTAGCGGACGATAGTCATGCGAATTCTTCATGATCGATTCGGTGGGGTATCCGGCGTTGTCGACCAGGATTTCTTGCGCGGTGATCAGGATGTCGACGGCGTGACGGTAGGACTCGACGTCGAAAGTGCCGTTGGGCGCGAACTTCAAGAGATTCAGGCTGGCCAGGTTGCAGGCGGAGTCGTCTAAGAACATGTATTCGCTGCAGGGATTGCTGGCGTTGATGCGGTCGGTGTTTTTCGACGTGTGCCAGCGGTTGACCGTAGTGTCGTACTGCATGCCGGGATCGCCGCAGTGCCAGGTGGCTTCGGAAATCTTGCGGAGCAGTTCTTTGGCTTTGTACGTCTTGACGACGGAGCCGTCGGTGACGGTGCGGGTGGAGAAATCGGTGTCGCGAACGACGGCGTACATGAAATCGTCGGTGACGCGGACGCTGTTATTCGCGTTCTGGAAGAAGATGGAGGAGTAGGCGTCGGAGTCGGGGGATGAGCCGTCATAGCCCTGGCTGACGAGGGCGTGAGCTTTGGCTTCTTCTTTCTGTTTGCACTCGATGAAGTCGATGATGTCGGGATGGTCGACGTTGAGGATGACCATCTTGGCGGCGCGGCGAGTTTTGCCGCCGGACTTGATGACGCCGGCGAAAGCGTCGAAGCCTTTCATGAAGCTGAGCGGGCCGCTGGCGGTGCCGCCGCCGGAGAGGGTTTCGGTGGATCCGCGCAGAGGCGAGAGATTCGTGCCAGTGCCGCTGCCCCACTTGAAGAGCATGCCTTCCGTTTTCGCCAGCGTGAGGATGGAGTCGAGCGAGTCTTTGACCGAATTTATAAAACACGCCGAGCACTGGGGCTTGGAGTATCCGGTGACGCCGAATTCGACTTGCTGGGTTTGCGGATTCCAGTGCCAGTTGCGACCGTCGGAGTTGGGCTCGATGCGGTCGCAACCTACGTTGAACCAGACGGGGCTGTTGAAGGCGGCGTACTGGCGGACGAGGATGTGAACGAGTTCGTCGTGGAAAGTTGCGCCGTCGTCGGCGGTCTTGAAGTAGCCCTGGGCCATACCCCAGTCGCGAATGGTTTCGGCGACGCGGGCGACGAGCTGGCGTACTCCGGTTTCACGCTCGGGCGTGCCGATTTTGCCGTGCAGATATTTACTCGCGACGATGTTCGTCGCAGTCATGGACCAGTCTTTGGGGACTTCGACTTCTTTCTGCTCGAAGATCACATTGCCCTGGGCGTCGGTGATCTGAGCGAGACGGAGTTCCCATTCGACTTCGCTGTAGGGAGACACGCCGAGCTTGGTGAAGAGGCGGCGGAAGGCGAGGCCGGGGGCTTTCTTCTTTGAGGTCGTTACGGATGTCGCGGGGGCGGACGGGGTGACGGTGGATTCGGTGGTGGTCTTCAGTTCGGGCATGGGCTCTCCAGTTAATTAGATTCTATGGGTGTTGCGACCGATTCGGGGCGTCCTTGGTTGGGGGCGCGGAATCGGGATGATGCTTGAGTTTCTTAAAGATCTTTGATCTCGGCGATCGAACAGCGTGTTTCAGGCGTCCTTACAGGACGCGGAATCTCTTTACCGCCATCCCCGCCACTAAAAGTGGCGGGCTATTCTCGATCGTCCCTTCGGGACGAAAGCTGACGCAGCGCTGCGCCACCCTAGAACCTCCGGCTAGAAACCGGAGGGGATGGGGGTGGGACAGTGAATGTTGGTGGCGGCTCCGGAATCTAGCTGCGGGGACGCTGCTTGGGGAGGAGTTGGGACGGCGCTGGCGATTCCCTCAGCGGCTAAAGCCGCGGGACTATTTGTAGCCTTTTCGGCACGACTGAAGTCGTGCCCTTCCCGGTTCGAGCGCTCTTCCTGGTTGGCGTGCCCTTCCCGGATTGTATTCACATCGGGGAAGAGGGATTGCTGGCGGTCGTCGGGTTGGGGGATGAACTCGGTGGCTGGGGTGAGCTCCAGGGAGGTGGCGAAATGGGGGCCAATGCCGGTGGCGGATTCGGAGGCGGAAGCCATCCATTGACTGAGGGCGCCCCAGATGCTGCGGCGCTGGGTCTGGTCCTCGACGACGACGAAGCGGACGAAGTAGCGTCCGGAGGCCAGGCGGGGGCTCGATGTCAGCGAACCCGTGCTGCGGTGCGAGAGCATGCGGTCGAGGACGAAGGCCATGTCGTCGTCTTCGAAGAACTGGGCGACGGCGAGCATGCGTTTTCGGGCTTCCGGCTGCCGACTCTCGGCTTCCGGGGGGCGCGGGCTGGAGAATTGATGATTGGCGACGCGATCCCACTCCGGGCCGCTCCCCTTCGCTTCGCTCAGGGTTCGCGGGACGGCCGAGGCGGCCGTCGCCACATGAGTTGCGGAGGTTCCCAGATCTAATACTTCTTCGGCGATGGCGAAGACGCCGGGTTTGCTGGGGACGAACAGGAGGCTGTGATGGGAGTCGCAGCGGAACCAGCGGGACCAGTGGAGACGGCGATAGTCGAGAGGACGATCAAAACCGTGGCGGGCCAGAGATTCTGTGACGAGACGCGTTAAACCTTCCATACCGGGGCTCCTAAATCTTTGTAACCAGGTGCCGCTGCCGTGCTGTTCACCGCTGCAGATAAGGAAGCGAGCCAAGGTAAGGCTCGCCCAAGTTCCCGGGCTGCGCGAAAGCTGCGGAGCTCAGGATGACAACAGTCCTCATCTGCCAGAGGCAGTTACAGATGAATAATGCCGTGCTGCTCAGTCGTGCTCTTCTAAAGTCGTGACCTTCTTAAAGTCGTGCCCCGGGGGAGGGTCGGGGAACGGCCACCGCACTCTAATCGGCTTTCGGCTTCCGGAAACCTGAGACCCCACCGCTACAACGTAAGGTTTCGGGCGCCGGACTTACGGATCTGGAAGCCCGGGCGCCTTAGCCTTTTCTGCCTGCGGAGGACGCCGAGTCACCTCTGGCTGGACGCCGACCGCATCGCTTCCTGTACTGCGATTCCGTCCCATTCCCGTGGGACGGAATTTGCTGCTTGGATTTGCAAAGTTACTCCCGCAGGTTGTGCCTGTCAAGAGAGAAACACTATAGGTTGTATCCCTAGCAATGACGGGCTTGGTGCGGGGTTGAGGACGTGTTTTCCACAAAAGCAGTGGTCAGGGCTTAGTGGCCAGTGGCCAGTAAACCCCAGAGTTGGCTCACATCAGGCTCGCGTGCGAAGCGGAGGAGCGGCGGTCGCGACAGGGTTGGGGAAGTTTGCGGCGCACGCGGGCGGCATCGGCGCGAGGGGCGATGGCGGCGGCGGACGGAGAGTCGACAGGCCGGAGTTTGACCCGTTCGATATGGAGAGGCTCGACGGGACGGCGATCGAGTTGGCGGTTGAGTTTTTCGTTGAAGTGGAGTTCGTCGATTGTTTTTTCGCCGATCTTTCTTTCGCCGAACCTTTTTTCGATGAACCTTTTTTCGGCGATCTCTGCATCCACGTTTTCATCGAGAGCGGGATGGTCGGCGGTCGACATGCTGTTCGACAGGTTGTGCACCATGGGAACGTAGATGTCCTCGAAGATGCGGCGGGGGGCGATGCTGAGGACGCCGTCGGAGGATTCGACGAGGTAGTCACCTTTGCGTCCGCAGTGCTGGCGGCCGAGATGATCGACGAAGCTGAGAGAGGAGCTGAGTTGTTTGGCTTTGACGAGGAAACGGGTGCGGTAAGACTTCCATTGCTCTGATTTCATGTGCCGGCGACCTGATTGGATAAATTGCCTGGATGCTTGATTGCGATTCCGGACGCTTGCGCGGCTGGAACGAACAAAGTTTTTTTATGAAGGCGAGAGTGACTGTACGAGTGAAAAGGTCGGGGGTCAATTCAGTATTTTTGGTGCAGTTGAGGAAAAAACCGGAGTCGGATTTTCGTGGAGCGACAGGGATGAGGTAAGGGGTTAGGGACTGGACGTTCTGCTACGAGATTGCATCGTTTTCGTGGGACGGTGGAAAAGGTGACGAATAGGCGGGGCGGAATATCCACAGGGGGCGCACAGGAAATGCAGAAAGGCAGGGGCTAGTGGCTAGTGGTTAGGGGCTAGTTTGTGGGCTGGTCTCCTACTTTTCACGAAGAGAGCTTGCGAGAAACGGGGTGCCCGCAGAACGCAAAAACCTTGAACCACAGGGGGCACGGAGGAACACAGAGGGAAATCAGCGCGGGACGAACCAGGTTAACAGGCGGCGTTCGAATTCTTGTGGGGCGGTGCTGAGGGCTCCGCAGTGGTCGGCGGCGGGGACTTGCCAGAGCTGGGTGTTGGGGGCGTGGGTATGGATTAAGAGAGAGTGGCGGAGGGGGATGTTGCTGTCGACTTTGCCGTGGATGAGGAGAATGGGGATGTTGGTTCGGGCGGCGGAATTTTCGGGGGAGATTTCATTCATGTTGAGGTGATATTTCAGGCGGGCGCGGAGGAAGGCGACTTCGACTAAGGGGCGCAAAATGGTGCGTCCTAACATTGGTCCGAGTGGGGGACCGAGATGGAAGGGTTGTCCCATGCGGTCGTAGGCGATCTCGCGGAAGTTGGCGAAGGGAGATTCGGCGGCGACGGCGCAGAAATTTGGATGAGTGTCGAGGGACTGAAGGAGTTGGGCGGCGCCCATGGACTCTCCGAGAGCGAAGATGCAGCGGGGATGATTTTGCGTTTGCGGAATCTGGGCGGCGAGGAAATCGGCCCACTGGTGGATGTCGTTGCGCTCGAGGAGTCCGTAGATGGCGAGGGGACCGTCGCTGGTGCCGTGGGCGCGGGCGTCGGGGAGGAGGATGGTGAATCCGCGGGCGAGGAGGAGTTGGGCATATCCGGTCATGCCGAGACGGTTGTCGCCGAGGCCGTGGAGGAGGAGGACGGCGTCGCCGTTGGGGCGGTGGGGATGGATGAGCCAGGCGCGGAGGGTGGCGTGGTCGGGAGTGGTGATGGAAGCGTCGGCGAGATCGGCGTCGAGGGTGCGGACGGAATCGCGGATTGCGGAGATTTCGTCGTTGGTGAGAGGACGGCGGGCGGGGTGGAGGGTTCCGTCGGCGAGGGAGATGCCGGCGATGGTGCAGAGGGCGAGGTAGAGGACGAGAGCGAAGATTCCGTAGCGGGCGCGGCGGGACAGGGGCATGGTCTGAGGGATGGTACGGGGAATTCGGCTCGGTGGTTCCTGGGGAATCGGGATTACTGAGTCGAGGACGAAGAACTCATGAATTCACGAAGTCAGAAATCCCCACTTCTCGCGCAGAGAGCGCGCGAGAAATGGGGCACCCGCCTGAGATGAAGCTATTTGGCGGATTTGGAGGCGGCGTAGCGTTTGTTGATTTCGTCCCAGTTGATGACGTTCCACCAGGCGGCGAGATATTCGGGGCGGCGGTTGTTGTATTTGAGGTAGTAGGCGTGCTCCCAGACGTCGTTGCCGAAGATGGGATAGTGACCCACGCTGATGGGGCTGTCTTGGTTGGGCGTGGACATAATGTGAAGGTCGCTGCCGCCTTTGCTGGCGAGCCAGACCCATCCGCTGCCGAATTGTTTGACGCCGGCGTCGTTGAATTTGGTTTTGAAGTCGGCGAAGTTGCCGAAGGTTTTGTGGATGGCGTCGGCGATGGGGCCGGTAGGATCGCCGCCGCCTTGAGGCTTCATGATCTTCCAGAACATGGTGTGGTTGACGTGGCCGCCGCCGTTGTTGCGGACGGCGCCGCGAATGTCTTCGGGGATGGCGCTGAGGTCGCGGATGAGATCTTCGGCGGACTTGCCGGCGAGTTCGGGATGTTTTTCTAGGGCGGCGTTCAGGTTTTTCACGTAGGCGCCGTGATGCAGATCGTGATGAATGGTCATGGTCTGCTTATCGATGACGGGTTCGAGCGCGTCGTAGGCATAGGGCAACGGGGGTAGTTCGTGAGCCATGTTGAATCCTCCAATGTATAGGTGATGAGATGACGGAGCGCGACTTTCCGATGCAGGTGATCGAAAGAAGCGATTATAGTCCTAAGGATATGGATGTTTACCTGATTGACGGAACTTATGAGTTGTTCCGCCATTTTTTTGCCGTGCCGAGCGCGAAGGATGCGGAGGGGCAGGAGATTGGCGCGGTGCGCGGTGTGCTGGGATCGGTGTTGGGGATGATCGAGGGTGGGGCGACGCATCTGGGAGTGGCGACGGATCATGTGGTGGAGTCGTTTCGGAACGATCTTTATCCGGGATACAAGACCAGCGAAGGCGTCGAGCCGGAGTTGCTGTCGCAGTTTCCGATTCTTGAGGAAGCGCTGGAAGCGATGGGAGTGCGAGTTTGGGCGATGGTGGAGTTTGAAGCCGATGATGGGCTGGCATCGGCGGCGGCGAAGGCGGCGCGGGAGGAACGGGTGGAGAAAGTTTTCATTTGTACTCCAGATAAGGACCTCAGCCAGTGCGTGGTGGGTACGCGGGTGGTGCAAATGGATCGCCGGCAGCAGACCGTGCGCGATGAAGCTGGAGTGGTGGAGAAATTTGGAGTGAAACCGGAATCGATTCCGGATTATCTGGGGGTGGTGGGCGATAGCGCGGATGGATTTCCCGGGGTGAAGGGGTGGGGCGCGAAGGGCGCGGCGAGTGTGTTATCGCGCTATCCGCATCTGGAAAATATTCCGAAAGATTGACGGGAGTGGGATCCTGCGATTCGCAGCGGGCGCAAGCTGGCGGACTCGTTGTTTGCGGCTTGGGAGGATGCGCTGTTGTTTCGCCGTCTGGCTACGCTGCGGCTGGATGTGCCAGTGTTTGAAGCGGTGGAGGAGTTACGGTGGAAAGGACCGCGGGCTGGATTTGAAGGAGTTTGCCGGAGGATGAAGGCGGAGGGGATTTTTCGGCGGGCCGTAACCGAGGGCCAGAAGATTTCGAGGGGATGAGGGCCAGTAGCCCGACCTCCGTCCTTCCCAGCGTTAGTTGTTAGGTTCGGCTGGCGAGGTAGTCGCAGACGCGTTGGATCGTGTCGCGCTGGTTGTCGTTGAGGGTGAGGAATTCGAAGCCGTAGCGCAGGCCCTGGCGGTAGCGGACGATGGCGCGGACTTTGATGGGATAGGGCGAGAGTGGGAGAGGAATTTCGAGGGTAACGATTTCGCCGGTTTCGAGACTGCCGGTAAGGGTGGCGCCGATGCCGTCCTGACCCATTTCGGTGGAGCGTCCCCAACAGGTGCGGAACTCGCCGGATTGAAACATTTTGACTTGCAGTCGAACGTCGAGAACGAAACGAGGGAAGCGGCGGGTGAAGGTTACCTTGCTGGCGGGAGCGTTCTCGGGCACACGGGTGCCGGTTCCGGTATCACCGGCGGCGGCAGCGGCGGCTTTAGCTTTTTTGTCTTTACTCATGCAGATCTTTACTCACGCCGTTTCATTGCAGTCCCTAATTGCCGTGCAGCGAGCGGTCCCTCAGGGGCTAAAGCCCGCGTGTTTTCGTGATCCTGGCGGCACGGCTAAAGCCGTGCCCTTCCCCAAACCTCTTGCAGTGCACTTTCAAACCTTCTTGCCGTGGCCTTCCCAAGACCTCTTGCTGCGCTCTTTCAAATCTTCTTGTCGTGCCCATCCCAAAACCTCTCGCTGTGCTCTTTCAAAACCTCTTGCCGTGGTCTTTCAAACCCTTTTGTGCGACGTTCTAAAGCTTCCTAATTGCCGTGCAGCGGGTAGCCGGGTTCGAGCGGCAGTTTGCCGGCGACTTTGACGACTGCGACGCTGCTGTTGATGGCGTATACGTCCACGACGCCAACGGCGCCGGGGATGGATGCGACTTTGTTGACCAGATCCTCGTCGGAATCGACGATCATGACGGCGGGATGGCCTGCGCGCCCGTGATTGGCGGTATTGATGACGTCCATGACCTGAGGTTCCGGGAGTTCATAGATTTTTTCCAGAAAGAACTTCATTTCCGGGGCGGACGGATTGCGCATGATGAAGGTGACAACCTTGCCGTCAGGCCAGCGGTTGGTTTGGCCTTTGCAGAGCTTAATGAGGTCGGCCAAGGTGATAGTCGAAACCGTGTTGGCCTTGTTGGAGACGAGCGCGAAATCGCGCGCGGAAGCCAGCGAAACGCTGGCCGCGAGAAACAGACAGACGATAAGAGTTCTACGGTAGAACAATCACGCTCTCCGGCAAGGCGGAATTCGGCCTCGCCCTGATATTCAAGGAAACTGGTCACCAGCTCAACGTCACTAAGGTCACATATCGGTGGGGTAGAGGGGGCCGGCGAACAGCAGGTTCCTCACCGCGCTTTCAGCCCGGTTCGGAATGACAGAACTTTGTTTGTTTCAGCCCGGTTCGGATTGACAGAATTCGCGGCTGCCGAGCCTCTTGTCGAAGCGTTTTAGGGAAACTCCGAGGGGGTGTTCCGCGTATCAGCAAGTGGGAGCGACAGGAGGGCCTATGTTCTGTAGCGGGTGCGGATCCGGGATGCAGGCGGGACAGGCGGTGTGTCCAAGGTGCGGGCGGAGGATGGGAGTTGCGGTGGGCGGAGGGGCGCAGTCGCGGCTGGAGCGGCATCTGCGGACGTTGGGGACGCTATGGATGGTGATTGGAGGACTGTTTCTGATTCCGGCGCTGGGGTTACTGGTGTTCGGGCGGGAATTGCATATTGTGCTGCACGGGCAGGAGCCGTGGCCGGAGGTGTTCCAGTTGCTTCTGCTGGTGGCGAGCGGGACGATGTTGATTCTGGCGGCTGGAGGAGTGTGCGTGGGGCTGGGTTTGATGCAGCGGGCGCCATGGGCGCGGACGACGGCGATCATTTTGGGAGTGCTGGCGCTGTTTCATCCTCCGCTGGGGACGGCGCTGGGTGCGTATTCGCTGTGGGTGCTGCTGGCGGCTGGGAGTGGAGAGGAATACGAGTATTTGGCGCACGCGGCGTTGGGGCGAGGCGGGGGTGGGGGCGCGGGGGATTAGCAAGGAAGTAATCCGCTGGGGCAGAATTAGCCGGCCGGCGGCAGGGTTAAAGGGGCTTGGCAAGTTGGGGGAGATAGGGTAGGCTATGCCTTCTCCTCGAACGAGGATTGCTCCTCCCCATGACAAACCGAGTCACCTACACTCCGCAAGATTTTCAAAAGATGTGCAGACAGGCCGAGCGAGACCACGAGTCGAAGAAACTCGTGGTGCTCATGGAACGAGTGAAGAAGCAGATCGCGGAACGGCAGAACCGCGGCGTGATCGGGGAGCCCTCTGCGGCCGCGGTGAAGGTGATGAGCCCTGACGCAGGCAGGTTACGGCTGCCCAGCCGTTCAGTACCATTTGAGAGATAGCGGTTGAAAGATCGCAGTTGAAAGATAGCTGCGATAACGATTTTCCTGGATTAACTTTCCCAAAACCAATTTTTCGATATCGAAGAGGAAAACTTTTCTCTTTGCGGACGCTGAGTTTGCGCTAGAATGGGCGAGCTTTTTTGGCTGACTCGATGCGGCCCAAACGAGTCGGTTGTTTGCCTTCCCCCAGGAGGTTGTAGATGTACCGGTCTTACTCGAGTCCCTTCGGGGACTCTCGTTCCATTCGTGATGTTGAGTCACAACTGCGCGACCTAACCCAAGATTTTGCGATGTCGTTCAACACCGGAAACTATGATCAGGCAGCCGGCCTGTTTGCGGGCGACGGCGAACTGATGGCTCCGCACTACGAAGGAGCGCACGGGCAGAAAGCCGTGGAGAAATTGCTGCGTCAGTTAGGGGACGCGGGATACGGCGATCTGCGCATGGAAACTTCGCGGGTGGAACACTCAGGCGACATGGCGATGGAGATTGGGCGCTTTTCGGTGGTGGTGCGGAAGGCGGACGGAACCACGGTGCCGGAGCGGGGAAAGTACGTGAAAGTGTGGCGGCGGCTGGGCGCGTGGCGGCTGATGGCCGAGTGCTGGAGCCGGACTCCGCTGGCGGCGGCGGATCGGGCGGCGTAGAGCGGAATCGAAGTCCGCACTTGTTTGGCGCGGTGCGCGGCGGTAGGGTCGGGGTTCATGAGCCAGGAAAACATAAGTCAGGAAGAAAGTGCGGCGCTGAGTGAGCGCGGGCATGGGGCGGGAGTGACGGCTGCGGATGCGGGGCAGTATTGTCCGAACTGCTCGATGAAGTTGCGGGAGAGCCGGTGCAAGTTGAAGTGTCCGGAGTGCGGATTTTATTTGAGCTGCTCGGATTTCTACTAGAGCAGTGGCTAGGGGTTAGTGGCTAGTGGTCAGTAAGATCAACCCCAACATCCAAACCTGAGTCGTTTCGGCACCAGCGCCCAGCGGGCTCCTCTTTTTTCTTTTCCTCTTTCTTCTTTTCCTCTCGTCTTCTGACAGGGCTGGAGGATTACGTCTACAATTGTGGCGAGTTTGGGAAATCATCATCAGGAGAAGATCAAATGCAACGGAAGGCTAGCGCGGTTTGGAAGGGTGCGTTGAAGGATGGGAAGGGTGTGATTTCTGCGCCGGGTGGGGCGCTGAACAATACGCCGTATTCGTTTACTTCGCGGTTCGAGAATGGGGCGGGGACAAATCCGGAGGAATTGATTGCGGCGGCGCATGCGGGATGTTTTTCGATGGCGCTGTCGGCGCAGCTGGGCGGGGCGACGCCTCCTCTAACGCCGGAGAGCATTTCGACCAGCATCACGCTGACCATGGAGAAGCTGGATTCGGGATGGACGATTACCGAGAGTCATATTGATGTGGTGGGGAAGGTTCCGGGCGCGGACGCGGCCACGTTTCAGAAGTATGCGGAAGCGGCGGAGAAGGGGTGTCCGGTGTCGAAGGTGCTGAACGCGAAGATTACGATGACGGCGAAGCTGGAGTAGGCCTTGGCGACTCGGGAAGCGCTCGACAAATCATTCAAGGCCAAGTTGCAGAAGAGCCCGGCCAAGGGCGGATGGACTTTTGTTGTCTGGCCTGAGTCGGTTCGCTTTTTTGGAACGAGTGGATTGGTTAAAGTCACGGGTACGATTGACGGCCATCCATTCAAGAGCTCGTTCATGGCCATGGGCGACGGCAGGCACAAGTTGGGTGTGAAGGCGGAGATTCGCGAGGTGATCGGGAAACAGGAAGGCGATATAGTTACGGTGCGGTTGCGAGAGCGATTATGAGGCGTGTGAGATCCGTCTGATATTTGATCCACCGACTGCCAGGTTTGACAGGCGGCGTGGTGTCTGTAGAATAGAAGGGTTGGTCTTCCTGATACGGCGGCTTTAGGGCTGCCGCTGCAATGCAAGTCCACTTGCCATCGTGGCGGAATTGGCAGACGCGCATGGTTCAGGTCCATGTACTCGCAAGGGTGTGGGGGTTCGAGTCCCTTCGATGGCACCACGATTAGAAGAAATTGTTGATTTTTTGATTGCTGATTGGGCCCTGAACCAAGGGTTTTCAATCAGCAATTGCTGTTAGAACGTGAAAAAGGCGATCTCTGGTTGGAGATCGCCTTTTTGCAATAAGGGGATGGTCTACAGCGGCTGGACGTTCTCAGCTTGCCAGCCCTTGGGGCCCTTGGTCACGTCGAACTGCACGGTTTGGCCCTCTTGCAGGCTGCGGAAGCCGCCCGCTTGAATCGCCGAAAAATGCACGAAAACGTCTTCGCCGGACTGGCGGCTGATGAAGCCGTAGCCTTTGGCGTCGTTAAACCACTTTACTGTTCCTTGTTCTGCCATGGTGTTAGGTGTTCCTTTGTGTGTGAATCGATTTTACGCTGGAGAGATTCGGAGGTACTGCGAGAGGTTACTGGCTTGTTGAAGCAAGAACTGCTCACGTCCGACTCGGACTAACGTACAAGATTATTGTACGGGGAAGGCGGGGGAATGGCAAGGCGGAAAGTGAGGGCGAACAGCAGGTTCCTCACCGCGCTTTCAGCGCGGATCGGAATGACAGAGAGAGCTTTGCGCGAACTGGTATACTTGAAACACTTAAAATACTTAACCTCGAAGACCCATGCCCTATTTGCGCCTTCGCGATTGAGAGATCGAGAGGCGTCTTTTCTTAGCGGGGCGTGAAGCTGAACAATTTCAGGCTTTGCGTTTCGGGCGTTGCGGTGTGCTCGGGGCGGCTGGATTTTGTGTCGTCCATTGTGTCGTGATTCATAAGAGGGGCCATTCTCGTAGGCTTAGGTTGACGAGTGGAGGCGTCTGGAGCGCTCGTTGGCAGTCCTAATTTGGTTGTCGTAGTTTGGTTGTCCCACGTTTGGCAGTCCCACGCAGAACGGTTCGAGCTGGAACGACCGTTCACTCATCCGCCCAGAGGGCAGGAGTTCATGATGTCGAAAGTAAACGGCGACAAGTCGAGGTACAACCGAGTGCGGCGGCAGAACGCTGCCAAGCGAATGCGCAACCGTAAGCTGCTGAAGAATGCGAATTTGCAGGCGAAGCCGGCGGCAGTTGCTGAGAAGGCGACGCCGGTGGTGGTTTAGGCGCGACGGCGAGTGCAAGAGAAGTCCCGGGTTTTGACGATTCAGGCTTTAATTGTTTTATTCAGAGAGGAACTGCGATGAAGAATCTTTATGTAGGGAATTTGCCCCACAGCACAACCGAGTCGGAACTGCGAACAGTTTTTGAGGCGCATGGTGCGGTGGAAAAAGTGAGCATCGTGACGGACCGGGAAACCGGGCGGGCGCGGGGATTCGGGTTCGTGGAGATGACGAATCCGGCGGAAGCCGATAAGGCGATCGCGGCGCTGAATGGATCGGAACTGAGCGGGCGCGCGTTGAAGGTGAACGAGGCGCAGCCGAAGACGGACCGTCCACGGAGCGGTGGCGGCGGTGGGGGTGGTGGAAAGCGATTTGGCGGTGGGGGTGGTGGCGGTGGACGCGGGCGCGACGACTATCAGGGACATGCGCGGCAGCCGCGGGAACCGCGCTGGTAGTTTTTGATTTCAGGGAATCCGCCGGATTTTGGATGGTGCGAGTCCCCCGCCGCAAGCGATACAGGACGTAAGCAAAGAGAACGTAGCAGTAAGAACATCGCAATAAGAACCAGGAGGAATTGTGAATGCCACGAGGACGATCAACATTTACTAAACGCCAGAAGGAACAGACGCGACAACAGAAACAGCGCGACAAGGCCGAGAAGCGGGTCCAGCGCAAAGAGAACAAGCCGGAAGGCGAAGTGGTGGACGAGATGCAGGAACTGCGCGAGCTGGCCGAAGCGCAGGCGGCTCTGTTTCGCATTGGTAATGAGGACGAGCCGGAGTCAGCGGCAACGTTTATCCCGAGCCCCAAGATCGGGCGGTAATTGCATCAAGGGAATCGCCGGAGCTTTAGGGCTCCGGCGATTTTCTTTTGGGGTGGCGGGCGGGTCGTGAGTGGTATGGCCTGGTTGCAACAGTTATTATTCCCAGATGATTTCCGAAGAAGCTCACAGAAAAGGCGGAGAAGGAGATGACCTTCAACCCTTGTCACTTTTCGAACGGGAATTGCCGCGGTGGGTGCAGGTACCGGCCGGCATCGTCCTCGGATTGGTCGCGCTTCTCTGCGGACTCGCCGTGATCTCGCTTTTGCTGATGCGATACGAGACCGCTCCCGCACCACTGTTGTTAGTTGCTGTCGCGCTGCTGCTCCTGCTGGGGTGCTGTTGGATATTCGTGAAGTGCGTTCGTTTGATTACAGGTCGAAAGAAGCGAGGTGGGCTGCAAAGTCCCCGCACGTTGCGAGCGGTGGCCCTGTTTATGCTTATTCTTCCGATCGCAGGGCTGTTTACTGGCTACTACCGTGAGATGCCCGCTCTGGCCATCTTTCAAGCGGCGATGTACTTCTTTGGTTTCCTGGGGCTTCGTGCTCTGGCTCGAAAGCGCGAAGTCTCCGAAGGATCATCCGATCAGGATAAAGACTATAGGAGTAGTTGACCTCCCTAAAGTCAAAATCCCCACCCTGTCGCAAAGTGCGCGACAAGGGTGGGGCACCCGCTTTTCTTTAACTCTCAATTCTTTTAGACGAAAACCTCGCCGGGTAATCTCGTGAGAGTGCGGGAAGCCAGGGTGTTTTGGACGAAGCGCCTTGGCTGTGGTGCGCCGGAGGGGTCGATCTGCATGCGTTCGATGCGCAGTTTCAGAGTGCGCTCGATGTTGCGGAGTTCGACGATCTCGACGCCGGCGGCCAGAGTGGTAGCGCGGCCGGATAACCCGGCGCGGCCGGTGCGGCCGACGCGGTGGATGAAATCTTCCGCCATCTTGGGCAGGTCGTAGTTGATGACGTGAGCGACGTCGTCGCAATGCAGGCCGCGGGAAGCGATGTCGGTGGCGACCAACACTTGGAAGCGGCCTTCCTGAAATCCGCTGAGTGCGCCGTTGCGCTGGGACTGCGAGCGGTCGCCGTGAATCATGGTGGCGGTGAAGCCGTCGCGGGCCAGGTCCTGGGCGAGACGCTGGGCGCCGCGCTTGGTGCGGGTGAAGATTAATGTCTGACCCTTTTCGTTGTAGAGGAGCTGGCGGAGGACTTCGAGTTTCTCGCCGGGACGAACTTCGTAGGCTTTGAGTTCAACGCTTTCGGCGGGCTTCAGAACCGAGCCGAGAGCGACGCGGACGGGATCGCGCATGTATTCGTGCACCAGTCCGGCGACGGAGGCTTCGAGCGTGGCCGAGAAGCAGAGAGTCTGACGGGTTTTCGGCAGGATCGCCAGAATGCGGCGAATGGCCGGAAGGAAGCCCATGTCGAGCATGCGGTCGGCTTCGTCGAGGACGAGCATCTTGATGTGACGCAGATCGGCGAAACGGCGGTCGGTGAGATCTTGCAGGCGGCCGGGAGTCGCGATGATGAGCGAAGAGCCGGCGCGCAGGCCTTGAATCTGAGATTTTTCAGAGACGCCGCCGATGACGAGCGAAGCCGCGGGCATGGTCTTGGTGCGCAGCTGTTCGTACTGCTCGTGGACCTGCATGGCGAGTTCGCGCGTGGGCAGAAGCACCAAGGCGCTGGCGTGGGCCGAGGGCTCTTTCCGAAGCAGTTCGATGACCGGGATGAGGAAAGCGAGAGTTTTGCCGGTGCCCGTCTGGGCGGTGCCGATTACGTCTTTGCCTTCGAGAGCGGGCTGAATGGCGCGTTCCTGAATGGGAGTTAAGGTGATGAATTCAGCTGCCGCAAGCTTCTGCTGCAAGGCCGAAGACAAGGGCAGTTCGGTAAATGTGGTCATGCTAGATTGTGTTCTTTCTGGAGGGGCGTGAGTTCATGTGCATTTCATATGCACGTCGATACACGAATAGACGGGTAGCGTTCATGCCGCTCGCATTCAATTTGGATTTACGCTGGAACTAACGGCGGGCAGGAAAAGCGGAGATGAATCTGGTCCTAACGTGGGACCACCGCGATACGAGCAAACCGTGGAAAAAGCGTCTATGAAGAGTATAGCACAGAGAATGGGGCAACCGAGTGACGAGGGTAACGGGCGGGTAATCAGATTGATGCGGGAAGATATGGTGCTTCGATTAGTCTTGAAAGGCGGGGGAACGGGCATCTAACTTGCTTGAGGCGGTCGCTGCAAAGATATGGTCGCTAAGGAAGCCGTCGTAGGCTAGAATTAAACGTCCCGTAACTCAAAACATTGCGAATGGCCGAAACAAAACTCTCTTGCTTCTGGCATGGACCGGATCTTGGCCGGTACACACGGGCAGCGGTTTCGCTGCACGGTCACACCAACCGCTCCAAGGAAAGCCTGCAACTGCTTCCGGAGTTGGCGCGCAAGGGCCCGATGCTGCATGAGGCTCTGGAGAGGCAGTGCAGGAAGGCCAGGTTTCCCGTGGATTTTGCGCGGGCGTACTGGACGCCGCCGCTGACGCCGAAGCTGGCCTACGAGACGGAGAAGAATCAGATTGAAGATGTGCTGGGGCTGAAGAGCCTGGTCTCGCTGACCGATCACGACAACATTGAAGCTCCGCTGTGGTTGCGGGGCGAACGGGAGACGGCGCAGACGCCGATCTCGCTGGAGTGGAGTGTTCCGTTCCAGGGAACGATTTTTCATCTGGGCGTGCACAATCTGCCGGGCGGTCAGGCGCAGTCGATCATGGACGAACTGGCCGGGTATACGAAGAATCCGGGCGGGAATGAGAACGACACGCGTTTGCTCGAGTTGCTGGCCATGCTGGATGGATTTCCGGATGTGCTGGTGGTGTTTAACCATCCGCTGTGGACGCAGACTTGCGTGGGAGTGCACCGGGACGATCAGGTGCTGGAGCGATTTCTAAAATGCGGGGCGCAGTTTCTGCACGCGTTTGAAATCAACGCCACGCGCAGCGCGAAAGAAAATAAGCGGGTGGAGAAACTGGCGGAGCAGTGGGATCGTCCGCTGGTGTCGGGGGGCGACCGGCACGGCTGCGCGGCCAGCGGAGCGCTGAACCTGACGAGCGCGGAAACTTTCGTTGAGTTTGTGAGTGAAATTCGGCGGGAGCAGCGCAGCCACGTGCTGCTGATGCCGCAATACACCGAACCCGTCACCATTCGCACGACGCGGACGCTGCTGGATGTGATTCGCAATTATCCGGATTATCCGTTGGGCTCGCAGCGCTGGGATGAACGGATTTTTCATCCCGACGGAAACGGCGGTCCGGATCGGCCGCTTTCCACGCTATGGAAAGCGCCGCCGAAATATGTGGAGCAGATACTGGGAGGCATCCGGCTGCTGGAGAATGCGACGGTGCAACGGGCGATGGATCGGGTGTTCCGGAGCGGAGTGAGGGCGGGCGTGAGCGTGGGGATAACGGTACATGTGCCGCGCAAGACGGCGCCCGCGGCAATTCCAGCAGAAGCGGTGGTTCCGAAGGTGGTCGCTTCCAAGGCGGTTCCGGCCAAGGCTCTGGCTTCCAAGGCGCTTTCTGCCGAGGCCGGTTCGTGAAGAAAGACAGGCCACGGGTTGCATTCTTTCCGTGCGTCTACCACGAAATCGACGGAGTAGCACAGACCAGCCGGCACTTTGAGGCGTACGCCCGCCGGCAGGAAATCCCTTTTTTGATGGTGCATGCCGGGCCGCGAGACGAGGTCTTGACGGCGGGCGCGGTGACGCGCGTGCAACTGCCGCGCGGGCCGGTGAAGTTTCCACTCGACCGGGCGCACGACTACGATCTGCTGTTCCTGCGACATTACCGGAAACTGGAAGCGCGGCTGCGGGAGTTCCGTCCTGATGTGGTGCAGATTACGGGGCCGAGCGATGTGGGAACGCTGGGCGCATACGTGGCGCACAAGATGAAGATTCCGCTGGCGGCGACGTGGCAAACCAATGTGCACCAGTTTGCGCGGAGGCGGATGGAGTCGGCGGTGTCGTTTCTGCCGAAGGAGATTGCGGAGAAAGTGGCGGAGGTGACGGAGCAGCTGAGTTTTCGGGCTTCGGCGCGGTTCTACAAGATCCCGCGGCTGCTGTTCGCTCCGAACCAGGAGATGGTGCGGGTGCTGCAGGCGGCGACAGGGAAGCCGTGCTGCCTGATGTCGCATGCGGTGGATTCGGCGGTGTTCAGTCCGGAACTGCGCGGGCGGACGGATCAAAGGTTTCGCATCGGTTATGTGGGACGGCTTACGCCGGAGAAGAGTGTGAGGGCGCTGGCGCGGCTGGAGCAGGCGCTGCTGGAGCGCGGCTATCGCGACTTTCATTTTGTAGTGGTCGGGGAAGGCGCGGAGCAGGAATGGCTGCGGCAGAATATGCGGCAGGCTGAGTTTACGGGTGTGCTGACGGGAGCGGAGCTGTCGCGCGCATTTGCGGATTTCGACGTGCTGGCATTTCCTTCGAAGACGGATACGTTTGGGTTGGTGGTACTGGAGGCGTTTGCCTCGGGTGTGCCCGCGGTGGTCACCGATTGCGGGGGTCCGCAATTTACGGTGCGGCATGGGAGTACGGGATTTGTGGCACATGATTTCGATGAGTTTGTGAACTATACCGCGCAGTTGATGGATCAGCCGGAATTGCTTTCTGCGATGCGGACGGCAGCGCGGCAGCAGGCCCTGGAAACTTCCTGGGACCGGATTTTTGATGGGATGTATGAAGCGTACGAGCGTTGCCTCGTGAGTCTGCCCAGGGCCAGCCATAGTGTGCTCGATGTGGCGACTACGTGAGGTCCCTCGGAGGCTGAAGCCCCAGTTATCTGCAATTAGCTGATCGCAGCGCTGAAAGCGCTGCGCCACCCCAAAGCCTGAAGCCGGGCTCAGCTGAAATCAGAGACTTCGAGAATCCAAGACAGATTTCTGGCCGGGGCGGTATTCGGCCATAGAGAGAAATGGGGCACCCGCCTGCCATTTTGCGCTGAAACGGCTTGCTGGCAGCCGGGGTGAGGCCAGTGTGTTCGCTACAAAGTGGCTAGGCAAGCGGGGCGAAATGGGGGACAATCAGGGCGGTACGGAGGACAAGGTCCATTGAAGATTTCTCAGAAGGGGCTGTACGCGCTGCAGGCGATGATGACGCTGGCGCGGCGGCACGGGCAGGGAGCGATCAAGATCCGGGAGATCGCGGCGGAGAGCGACTTGCCGGAGAAGTTTCTGGAACTGATTCTGCTGGAGTTGAAGAACGCGCGCATTGTGGACAGCGTGCGCGGAGCGCGGGGCGGCTACCAGTTGCGGCGCGATCCGGCGGAGATTCCGTTGAGCGATATTATCCGACTGGTGGATGGTCCGCTGGCGCCGATGGGAGATGCGGAGCAGTTGCGGAGCCTGATCGCGAAGGATGCGGATCATCGGGCGCTGTTCGAAGTGTTTCTGGAGGTGCGGGACGCGGCGGCGAGGATCCTTGAGCACACCACGATTGCGGATATTGTTAAGGGAGACGCTGCGAAGAGCGTGCGGAAGCGGGCGCAGCCGGAGAGCAAAAAGAAGAAGAAATCGGAAGTGTAGTTCAGGCGATGTGCAGCGTGGTCCTGGATAGACGCGATGCACGGGAGATCCATCGCTCCGCCTGAAGTACGGCTCCGCTCGGGATGACGCCAAATATTTCTTGAGCTGGGTTCTGAGAGCGGCATCGCCGAGGGGCGATGCCGCTTTTGTGTTTTGAAGGACATAAAAGACGGTTAGAGCATGTTGTCCAGGCGGACATAGCTCATCTCCATTCCTCGTTCCATGCCGGTGGCCAGCATAGTAGCCCGCGTTTTGGCGTCGGGGAGGGTCATGCGCATGGTCATCAAGGTGCCGGCGCCGTCAGGATCGAAGCGGGTTTCGATGTGATTTTCGGGTGTGGGATCGGGCAGGTGCATGCGCTCGACGTGAACGATTTTGCTGTAGGGCGTGAGGTCGATGTATTCGCCGGTGATGTGGAATCCGCCCTGCTTGGGATGTCTCCACTCATAACGGAAGTTGCCGCCGGGGCGCGGGTCATTGATGCAGACGGGCATGGTCCAGCCTTCGGGGCCGAGCAGCCATTGCTGGATTATTTTCGGCTCGGTGTGGGCGCGGTACACGGCCTCAGGTGAGGCGGCGAAATGCCGGGTCACCACGATGTGCGTATCGCCTTCGGTTTTGAGCGTCATTTTGGTCATGGTGGTCATCTTTTTCTCCTCTTTGTTTTTCGCTGCATTTTTGTTTGCGTGACTTTCCTCTGCGTGTTTCCTGATTCCATCTGGGCCAAGACTTCGTCGAGCCGGTCGTAATTCTTTTCCAGAGCTGTGCGCAACATCGAGAGCCATTGGTCGATGGCGTCAATGCCGGTTCTGGCCAGGCGGCGGGGACGGCGGGCGCCGTCGACGCGCTGGACGATGAGGCCGGCTTCTTCGAGAACCTTCAAGTGCTGGGAGATCGCGGGCTGGCTCATTTCGAAGGGCTGCGCCAGTTCCATGACGGTCGCTTCCCCGGAGGCGAGACGGGCGAGGATGGCGCGGCGCGTGGGATCGGCAAGAGCGAAGAAGGAAGCGGTCAGGTCGAAGCTCGATTCCATAAGTGACATCTTATATAAGTTATAAATTATAATCAAGTGAAATTCGATGTTGGTAGCGCGCAGTTTGACGCCGGTCATTCCGAGCGCGGTCTCATGGCGCGAACAGCAGGTTCCTCACCGCGCTTTCAGCCCGGTTCGGAATGACAAAATGAACTTTGCTCAAACTGAGCCGAAGACGGTGGCGATATCGATTCGAAGATCAAGGCGACTGCTGTTGTGTCGGAAGGACGTGTACTAATGCTTAGGGCACTCCCGGCCGGAAGAAGCGGTGCGGCGGGGCCGAAAGAGAGTACGATGATCGGGAATTCTAGCCTCGGCGCTGCATTTCGAATGCGATTGCCGCGGGGCTGGCTCTTACCGAAATCTGGAGACTTTATACATGGAGAGCGCCATGAAACGTCTTTTTGCTGTAGCTCCGCTATACGGGATTCTCATTCTGGGACTGGCAGGTTTGAGTGCATGCGGAGGGTCGTCGAGTTCGTCGACAACGCCGCCGCCGCCCGGATCTCCGTCTATCAGCAGTTTCGCGGCGGGACCCGCGTCAATTACGACGGGAGCGAGCACGACGTTGACAGGAACATTCACGAACGGGACAGGTGTGATCATGCCCGGCAATCTGGCCGTGACCAGTGGCGTGGGCGTGAGCGTGAGTCCCACGGCGACGACTACCTACGTGCTAACCGTGACTCCTACGAGCGGGACGGCGGTTGCTGCCGCGACCGTTGTAACGGTAGCCTCGGCCACGACTAGCTCGGTGACTGTAAACCTGACGCCCACTGGCACGGCCGTGACCGACAAGCTGCTGGGAGTGAACATGGCCATCTGGTACGACCTGGTCGGCAACAACGCCGGCATTTTGAGTGCGTTCCAGTCGGCGGGCATCACGCAGGTGCGCTGGCCGGGAGGATCGGACTCTGATGCCTACGATTGGCATACCAATACTCTGTGCGATAACGGATATACCGATTCGAATGACACGTTTACGAACTTCGTCAACGATATGGCGGTTCCCGCCAAGCTCGATGTGGCGTTGACGGCAAATTACGGCTCGAACGCTCCCGCTTGCACTACAGGCGGCGTCCCCAGCGAAGCGGCTGACTGGGCCTCGGCTGCGGTGGCTGCCGGGGTTACTCCGAGTCACATGACGGTGGGCAACGAGCAGTATGGGAGCTGGGAAGAAGATCTCTTTACGACCCCCATCGATACGCCCGACCCGGCCCAGTACGCCTCCATGGTGGTGGGAGCAGACGGCTTCTACAACGCGATCAGGACGGCTAGCCCGAATACGCTGGTTGGCATTGACGTGGACGCGGATAGTGCGACCGGCGGCGTGTGGGACAGCACCGTGATGTTGAATGCCAAGGGGTCGTATGATTTTGTGGAGTATCACTATTATCCGGAGGCGCCGGGCTCGGAAAACGACACCTTCATTGTGCAGACGGCCGCGCAGGAGTTGACCACGAACATCAATACTCTGAAGTCGGAGCTTGCGACCTATGGCACTCCGAACACGCCGATTTACGTAGGCGAGATTGGCGGAACTTATACCAATCCGGGGAAACAGAGCTGGTCGATTACGCAGGGATTGTATGCTGGGCAGGTGCTGGGCGAGATGATGAATGATGGAGTCTCGCGGCTGACCTGGTGGATTGGTTTTGGCGGATGCAGCACCAGCGGAAACATGAGTACGTCACTGTATGGCTGGCAGGATTTCGGAGGCTACAACATATTCTCCGATGGACCTGACGATGCGCCAGACTGTTCCCCGGGCGCGGGGCCGACGGGCACGATGAATCCGACGGCGCGGGCGTTTCAGTTGTTCAGCAAGATGGACGTGGCGGGGCAGAGCGTGCTGACGGCGACCGTGGTGGGTGACCAGACCGATGTGCGGGCGTATGCGGCGACCCAGCCCAACAATGGAACGGCGCTTTTCCTGTTCAACGTGAATGAAACTCTGGCGCAGCCGGTGACCATCACGCTGACGGGCAAGAGTTCGTCTGCGGGTGTGACCGTAACCACGTACGACAAGGCGATTTATGACTTGTCGGGGTCGCCGACGGGGAATCCGCCGGATCCAGTGGGGACGAGCACCTGGGCTCCGCCATCGGTGACCAGCATGGGAGCGCAGAGCCTGCCGCTGACCTTGACGCTGACTCCGTGGAGCATGAACATGATCATCATTCAATAAGGTTCGTGCGGTGAAGATCGTCGAATGACGATAGAGTGGGCAGAGAAAGACGCGGAAAAAAACAAAGGGCAGCGAACGTTGAGTTCGCTGCCCTTCGGCTTGTACTCTCCCCGAGTACTCGCCCTAATCAAGCGCTGAGTACAGATTCAGCAATTACTGGTTGAGCGGGTTGAAGACCAGGATGCCCGCTTCGGTGACGGAGCAGACGCCGGCCGGGTCGACGCGAACCACTGCATCTTCCTCAGCGCAGAAGCCACGAATACCAGTCTGGTTGATGGTGTTCGGAACGCCCTTCACGGTGTAGCCCGAGTTCACGCCGCTCGTGACGGTGCCGGCGCCGGTGGTGAACTGGTAGCCGCTCTTGCCGCCGCCAGCGGGGTTACCGTTGTTGGCGAGCACAGCGTCAACGATGCAACCGGTGGTGGAGCTAGGCACGCAAGCCGCGCCCAACGCGCCGCCCAGGTTGACCAGAGCCGGAGCATAGCCGACGGTCGGATACGCGGTGTTGTAGGTCACTTCGGCAGTGTTGATGGTACGGATGGAAGCGACAGCAGACGACTCGTTGGCCGCCATGCGGGCGCGGAGCAGGTTAGGAATCGCGATAGCTGCGATGATCAGGATGATGGCCACCACGATCAGCAGTTCGATCAGTGAAAAACCCTTTTGTTTACGCATTTTTGGAACTTTCTCCCTTTGGTAGTGCGAATCTTGCGGCCCCGTTATCGGATCGCCTGCACTTTGTGTAGCACGCATTGGGCCGTGGGTGCGGGGGGTGGCCAAAGGTGCAAGGTGATTGTTTGCAACAGAGAGTTCTAATCTGGGAAGGCCGGGAGCTCGGGAAAACCACGCCAAACCAACAACTTATGTCATGAGTGCCATTAATTGGCGTGGGGGCGGCGGGCGAGTGCCAGTCACCGGACTGTGACCCGAGGGTGCCGACGAGGCCCCGCGAAGGGACCGTCTATTGCGACCGTGGGCTCCGAGATCCCGCCTTTGATGTGGCCACGAGCGATCGTGAACTTCAATAGCGGCAGGGTCAGCAGACCTTCCGGGGCGGGAATATCCACAGTTCAAACCGCAATCCTTTGTGACATCTGTCACAGACTTCTGCCAAAAGAAGAGATTATGTTCTCGCGAACGAAAGCGAAATCCATCGGGGTTTCGGGAGGTGCTTGGGCAGCAAACTCAAACTTAAATTAGGAGAACGTTCTTCCATGAAGAAGAGACAGACGCTAGAAGAGCTCATCTCAGAGCGATGGCCGAAGCTGAAGAAGAGCGCGCAGCAGGAGAAGAATACCGAAAGGCTGATGGCAATATTGGAAGAGATCGACGACTTATTGTTCAAGGTTGAAATGAGGATTGCCCCGCAGAGCGGGCAGAAGCGTTCGAGGGACGGTACAGATGCAGGGTCAGTTGGACTGCAACCTGATGCCGCGCACTCCGACGACTCAGAAATAGGGAGCCAATGACTGGGGTTTCGCGTAAGTTGAGACGGGGCACAGACGCGGAAGACTTGTCGAACGAGTTGTGTGACTTGTTCGGGCAGCAGTTTGACGCTCTGCAAAATGGCCAGGCTGAAGAGGAATTGGAACAATACCTGGAGCGGCGGAAGAGGATTCACCAATTGCAGACCGAACTGAAGGGGCTGGTGGTGCGGCCCTCATAGTTTGGGATCGGTTGGGGATCAGGTGGGGGATCCGGTCCGCCGCGAGGGGCGAGGATTCGGATGCGGCAGAATTAGTGTCCATGGAGTCCGGCAGTCGCTGAGACGTGCTGTTTTTCGCATGCCGGCTTTCGAGTGCGATCTCGGAACTGCTTGTCCAGTGCGGGAAGTGCGGGATATGCACAGGGGTGGAACAAATCGTGGACCAGGGCTGAAGATCGATTCGAGTCGATGAATCGCGCGCAAAGCCCCGTCGGGAGCGGGCTTCGCGAAAACCGTGTTATGGGCTTGCACAATTTCCGGTCAGTGGCCTGTGCACGGGCTGCACTCGATTGAAAATACGTGTAGTTACAAAGGCGTATTTTTCGTTGACTGGAAAAATAGAAGGAGTACAACAGGATCGTTCTTTGACAGCTTCTTAAGTTTTTCCGGTTGGTGCGGCGTCCGGGGCTCAAGCGGAGTCACTGTTCTGATCGCAAGGTTGGGACGGAGGGCGAGCAAGGGTCTATAGCAAAGCGCTGGTCGAGGCGAACGAAGAAGAAATGTTGAAGGCAGGATAGAGTTCCGAGGCGTAGGGTAGGTTTATCCGGTTGGCGGTGAGCCCGGAGCCCGAGCGAAGATCGCGCGTAGCGCCCCGCAAGGGAAGCTGCGAAAGCAGGTCGAGCAAGGGTCAATAAGCGAGCTACTGGCCGAGACGAATGGACCCCACATCACCTCGGAACTCTCTTTGTTTTTTGAGCCGTCAGCTTTCAGGCGTCAGCTCTCAGCTAAACCTTTTCTGCCTCTGCTCCCATCCATCCTCTCGCTTTGCCAATTTTGCTTTTATCCTTGAAGATCCGCGTGAATTCGTGGCCAAGGAATGATTTTTTTAAGCGTGGTGGACCTGGCAAGATTCGAACTTGCATCTGCGCGCGTGATCGAGATCGACGCCGCTGTGTTGCTTACACCACAGGCCCGTTTTTTGGCGCGACAATCTTCCGAATCCTGTGCGTGTTCTCAGGGGCTAAAGCCCCCGAGTTTTTAGCGCCTGGACGCGGCGCTAAAGCGCCGCTCTTCCACGAAACTCCTGCGCTGAAGCGGCGCTCTTCCACTAGTCGACGTGCTCGCCCTCGGAGAAGCCGGGCTCGGCGTGGGGCAGGATGTCGTGGTCGCCGGCGATCCAGACATAGAGCGTGGGCAGCAGGAAGACGCTCATGCACAGTGCGGCGACCAGGCCGCCGACAATGACGATGGCGAAGGGACGTTGCGAGTCGGAGCCGATGGCGTGGGAGGTGGCCGCGGGCAGCAGGCCGAGAGTGGCGACCAGCATGGTCATCATAATGGGGCGCAGGCGGAGGACTGCGCCTTCGACGGCAGCGTCTTCGATGGTGTAGCGGCGGACGCGCAGCTGGTTGATGTATTCGAGCATGATGACTCCGGTTTGGACGGAAACGCCGAACAGGGCGAGGAAGCCGACGCCGGAGGAAACGCTGAAGTTGGTTCCGGTGAGCAGCAGGGCGAGCACGCCTCCGATGGGCGCGATGGCGATGTTGGCCATGATCAGCATGGCCCATTTGAATGACTTGAACATCGTATAAAGAATGATGAAGATGATGAGGATGGTGAGGGGCAGCACGATCATGAGGCGGGCGTTGGCGCGTTTCTGGCTGGCGTATTCGCCCTCCCACTTGAGGTGATAGCCGGTGGGGAGCTTCACTTTCTCGCCGACGTTTTTGATGGCTTCTTCGACGGTGCTGCCGAGGTCGCGTCCGCGGACGCTGTATTTGATGGCAATGTAACGCTCGTTGCCTTCGCGGTAGACTTCCGAGGCTCCGTCGGCGACCTGAATCTTGCAGAGCTGGGCGAGCGAGACTCGCTCTCCGCTGGGCGAGAGCAGGCGAATTTTTTCGATGGCTTCCCGGGTGTCGCGGAATTGCGGGAGATAGCGCAGGACGAGGTCGTAGCGGGCTTCTTCCTGAAGGACCTGGGTGAGGGCGTTGCCGCCGACGGCGGTTTGAATGGCGTCCTGCACATCGGCGACATTGATCTGGTAGCGGGCGGCGGCGTCGCGATCGACGCTGACGTTGAGGTTGGGCTGGCCGAGGACGCGGAAGACGCCGAGGTCTTCGATGCCGGGGATTTGGCGCATGATGGCGGTGATCTCGTCGGCCTTAGCTTCCAGAACCTTCAGATCGGTCCCGTAGACCTTGGTGGCGAGTTCGCCTTTGACGCCGCTGACGGCCTCTTCCATGTTGTCTTCAATGGGCTGAGAGAAGCCCCAGAGCGCGCCGGGAATCTTGTCGAGTTCGCGCTGCATGGCGGCGATGAGTTCATCTTTGTCTTCGTGGAAAATGGGACGCCACTGGTCTTTGGGTTTGAGGTCGACAAAGAATTCGGTGTTGAAGAATCCGGTGGTATCGGTGCCGTCGTCGGGTCGTCCGACCTGGCTGGTGCATTGCGGGACTTCAGGAAAAGAACAGAGCACGATGCGAGCCTGATTGGCGACGCGGATGCCTTCGTCGGGGCCGGTGCTGGGAGCGAGGGTGCCGCGGACCCAGAGCGCGCCTTCATCGAGATGAGGAAGGAATTCAGAGCCGATAGCGCCGCTGAAGGCGAGGTAGTTGGCTACGGCCACGCCGAGCAGACATACGCCAATGGTTACGGCGCGATGACGGATGGCCCAGCGCACGGCGATCCGGTAGCGCTCGGTGAGGAATTGCATGACGGGGTTATGCCATTCCTTGGCGCCTTTGGCGAAGGCGAAGCTGGCTAACACGGGCGCGATGAGGATGGAGAAGAGCAGTGCGCCGGCGAGGGCGAAGGCGACGGTCCAGGCCATGGGTTGGAACAGGCGGCCTTCGACGCGCTGCAGCGTGAAGATGGGCAGGTAGGCGGTGATGATGATGGCGATGGCGTAGAAGACGGGGCGCTGGACTTCGTGTGTGGCTTCGCTGATGCGTTCGGTGGCGGTCTGCGTGCCGTGGGTGAAACCCATGTGGCGGACGATGTTCTCGATCATGACGACGGCGCCATCGACCACCATGCCGAAATCGAGGGCTCCGAGCGAGAGCAGGTTGGCGGGAACTCCCTTGAGGTCGAGACAAATCGAAGCGAATAGCAGGGAAAACGGAATGGTGGCCGCGACGATGAGAGCGCCGCGGACGTTTCCAAGGAACAGGAAAAGGATGATCGAAACCAGGATCATGCCTTCGGTCAGGTTGTGCAGCACGGTGTGGCTAGTGAAGTGAACGAGATCGCTGCGGTCGATGAAGGGAACGATCTTCACGCCTTTGGGCAGGATGTGATCGTTCATCTCGTCGATTTTGGCGTGCAGCGCTTTGAGGGCGGGATCGGCGGGCGCACCTTTGCGCAGCAGGACGATGCCGGAGACGACGTCATCGTTGTCGATGATTTTGCCGTCGTCATGCTGGATGGCGCCTTTGGGGCCGTAGGGGCAATCGCGGCAGGCGCGTGCAAATTGGCCCAGGCGGATTTTTGGTCCTTGGGACACGACGGCAATATCTTTCACGCGGATGGGGGTTCCGCTCTTGGTGAGAATGACGGTCTGCTCGATGTCGTGAACTTTATCGACCTGGCCGACTTCGCGGACGTCGATCTGCTGCAATCCTTCCTGAATGAAACTTCCGCCGGCGTTGGCGTTGTTGTTGGTGAGCTGCTGCTCGACCTGGGCGAGACTGAGACCGTAGGAAATAAGTTTGTTGGGGTCGACGCGGACCTGGTATTCGCGGGTGGGTCCGCCGAAGCTGGCGACGTCGACGATGTCGGGGACGGACTTGAGATTTTTTTCGACGACCCAATCTTCCAGGGACTTCAATTCCATGGCGTCATATTGGGGATTGGTGCTGTGCAGGGTGAAGAAATAAATCTGGCCGACGGGGCTCCAGTCGGTGCCCATTTGCGGAACGACGTTGGTCGGGAGCGTGACCTGGGCGAGGCGTTCGAGCACGCGCTCGCGGTTCCAGGCGTTGTCGGTGCCATCTTCGAAGACGAGTTTTAAGTCGGAGAGGCCAAAAAGGGAGAACGAGCGCAGGTGCACGACGCCGGGGATGCCGCCAACGGCGGTTTCGAGAGGGATGGTGACCTGCTGCTCGATTTGTTCGGCGGCGATGCCGGGCCACTGGGTGATGATTTCGACATAGTTGTCGGCGACGTCGGGGTAGGCCTCGATGGGCAGGTTGTGGAAAGAGATGATGCCCCAGACGAACAAAACGAGGGCGAGCCCGAGGACGAGCAGGCGATTACCGAGGGCGAAATCGACGACGCGGCGAATCATCTATTGTTCCACCGTGTTTTGCAGGTCGAGGGCGTTGGTGACGACCTGGTCGCCGGGCTTGATGCCGGAAACGACTTCCTGCTGGTTGCCGGGCAGCATGTTCCCGGTAACGACTTCGACGCGCTTGAAGCGGGCGTTGCCGAGCGGGGTGTAGACCCACTCGCGGTCGTGCAGGTGGAGGATCGCGCTGGCCGGGACGGCGGAATGTGCTTCCGGCTGCTTGCCGTAGAACGTGGCAGTGACAAACATGCCGATGCGCATCTGGCCGGGATTTTTCACTTCCAGGCGAACTTTGGCGGTGCGAAGCGTGGGATCAAGAACGGGGAGAATGTTATCGACGCGGGCCTTGAAGACCTGGTTGGGATAGGCGTTGAGGTGGACGTCGGCGGAATCGCCGACGCGCACGGCGTCGAGATCATTCTCGTAAACGTCGCAAACGATCCAGACGTAGCTGAGGTCGGAGATGGTGAAAGGATTAGGGCCGGAGATGCCTTGCACGCCCGAGGCAGTGGTGACCTGCTGGTCGGTGATGACGCCGGAGATGGGCGCGGTGATGTCGATGATGCCACTGGGATGATCTTTGTCGATGCCGAGGGTGTGTAGTTGCTCGAGGGCGGCGTTGAGGTCGGCCTTGGCGTCGGCTTCGGTGGCTTCGGCCTGTTCGAGGGCGCTCTTGGCGATGGCGCCTTTGTCGTAGAGAGTCTGGGCGCGTTCGAGTTGCACGCGGGCCAGGCGCTCGTCGTTCTCGGCTTTCAGATACGTCTGATAGGCGCCGGAAACGTCGTTGCTGCGGACGCGGAGCAGGAGTTGGCCCTTTTCGACGACGTCGCCGAGGCGAGCTTTGAGTTCGACCACGCGTCCGGCAGCGAGAGAGATGACGGGGACGGCGCGGGTGATATCGGGCTGCACGACGCCGGTGGCGTTCAGCGCGGGGACGGCCTTGTGCTCGAGGGCTTTGACCAGGGGGAACTGGTCGGGGTGATCGACCTTGAAGTTGTTGGCATCGAGGTCGGGCTCGACCGTGGCCTTGGGCGGAGCTTCGGCACTGGGGTCGGCTTTGCTGCTGCTGCAGGCGGTGAGGCAGAGCGCTAGCATCGAACACATCGACGCCGTCAGTATCGTACCGAGAAGTTTGGATGAAAAAAGAGTTCTCATGGGATGACCTCGCGGCCTACGGACATATTCATTTGCGCTGCGGCGGTGAGATAGGAACCGATCAGGTTCACATAGCTCAATTCGACAGTGCGGTATTCACTTTCTGCGTTCAGGAAGTCCAATAACGATGCGCCGCCATGCTGGTAGGAAAACAGAACCGTGTCGCGGACGCGGACGGCCTGGGCCAGGTACTGGCGCTTGTAGGGCTTCAGTAGGGTGATGTTGCTGGCCAGCGTGGCGTAGGCGGAATCAACGTCACTGTAGACCTGGGTTTCGGAGCCGATGCGCAGTTTTTCGTTGCGCGCGATGTCGATTTTGGTGCGTAGCTTTTCGCCCTGGTTTTTATCGAAAACGCGCAGCGGGATGCTGACGCTGGCGCCGATGGTGTTGAGGGCGTCGGGATTGTTGTAGGAGCCGTTGTGGGTGTACCAGAGGCTGATGGTGGGGTCGGTGGATCCGTTAGCCTCGGCCAGTTTGTAGTTGGTTTCGGCCTGTTGCACCGAGAGCACGGCCGCCTTCAGGTCAGGACGGGCGGCGACGGCGTCCTTGCGGTAGTCGTCGAGCGAAGCCAGATCTTCGGTGAAGTCGAAGGGGCCGTCGACGTCAAAGCTGTCGACGGGACGACGGTCGTTGAGCATGGCCAGCAGGTTGATCTTGGTGGTGCGGAGATTGACGAGAGCGGTCTGAACATCGGATTCGTACTGCAGGCGCTGCAGTTCGAGGCGGTCGAGATCGATCTGGGCGATGTCGCCGGCCTCGAAGCGGTCGCGGCTGATTTTGAGAACTTTGTCGTAGTAAACGAGATCGTCCTGGGCGAGGCGGAGGACGGCCTTGGCCTGCAGGATGCCGACGAAGGCGCTGCGCAGGTTGAAGATCAGGCTGCGCTCGGAATCGTCCTGCTGGGCGAGGCCGATGGCGGTGCCTTCCTTGGCCGCCTCGTAACGCAGGCCGCGTTTGCCACGGCGCTCGAACAGGTAGCTGACGCCGGGCGAAATGAAGGTGCCAGCAAAGGGCTGCCATACGCCGTGACTGGGAGCGATCTGAGTGCCGTCGGCGGAGAAGGTGAAGTCTGGGTTGGGGCGCAGGTGAGCGGTGATTTCCTGGGCTTTCAGTTCATCGATATTCAAGCGGCTCGCCAGCAGGGTGATGTTGTTGAGTTCGAAGTTATTCTTGACGGTATCCCAAGTCCAGACTGCTGGAGCTGGCGCAGGCTGGGGCGCGGTCTGGGCGAGCAGACTGGCGGCGCTGAGGGCCGCGGCTATCACTAGGATTTTGCACCGCATTAAATGATCCATGGTTCTGCTTCCATCATCGCATCTGGAGCGGCCTACCGGCAGTCCCGGTTGCGACCCTGCGGGAAAAGGGGATTCGACCCGGGCGGCAGTGTGCTGACGCAAAAACGCCGGCAACACTACTATCTCGTTTCCCGCCTAAGAATTTCGTAAAGTACTGATAAAGAAACTGCCGTTTTTTTTCTAGCAACGATCGGCAATTCAGGAGACCACCGAGAACAGGAGAGAATCAGGAGGAGAGCGACCGGCCCGCTTAATGGCAGGCGCCGCCGCGATGACCAAGCTGGGGGAAAGCGATTGCCACCAGACCCCATCCTTAACATGCAGGAGGAAGGAGCGGGCATCGGCCGCCAGAGCGGGTGGGCTTTGCAACTTCCGGAGGGGAACTTTGTCGGGGCTGGCGGGCCGGACGCTGCGTTTGCTGGCGGGGGATTCTTCCATCTCGTTGCGCATGGCGCAGAGATCGTCAGTGGCCGAAACCACGGGGAAGAGGATGACGAGGACGCAGCCCAAAGCCAGCAGGCATTGCAGAGAAGAGAACTTGTGGCCAGTTCTGGAACTGCTCCACAGCCAATAGGCGGGCAGCGCCAGCAGCAGCCACGCGAGATTGAGCAGCAGTTCCATGACTACAGACTTCGGAAAGGGATAGTTTGGCAGAAAGCGCAAATGCGCGTCAACGTGACCAAGGTCAGGTCGGGCGTAGTGGGGTGCAAGATCGGGCGGGAGGAACATTCTTTATGCGAAGCAGGAGAGGTGTGGGAGTGGGGAATGCTTAGCCGCCGCCGGATGGGCTCACAGAGCGAATTGCATAGATCCTTCGCGCGGAGAGCGCGGTCAGGATGACAATTCGTGGAAGGGGAATTGCTGAGGTGGGGAAATGATGAATTCGAAACGGGAGCGATGGGGTTTGAGGCTTGCGATCCTGCTGGCGATTGCGGTGGGGACGGCGGCGGGGCAGGCCGGGGCGGCGAAGGCGGGCGAGGCGCAGACGAACGCTCCGGATGCGCAGGCGGCGCAGGAACAGCCCGGGCTGGTCATCGAAAATGATTCAGACCTGCCGGAGGCGCATCCGCATGAGCCGTATGATCTGCGATTTCGGGCGCATGGAAATATCTCGACGATGCGCTGGCGAGTGCGGCAGGGAGCTTTGCCTCCTGGGATGAAGTTGGAGGACGACGGCCGGTTGCATGGGCGGGCGGAGCACTCGGGGGAGTTTCAGTTCACCGTTTCGGTAACCGATGGAGGGCGGGAGCGGGCGGTGCAGAAGGGGTTTGTGCTGCACGTGACCTCGGCGCTGAGCCTGAGCTGGAAGGCGGGAGCACATGTGAACGGAAGCCGGATTGAGGGCAGCGCGGAAGTCGTGAACACGACCCGGGACTCGATTGATTTGACGTTCGTCGTCTATGCGGTGCCGTCCAATGGGCGGGCGGTGGCGATCGGGTATCAGCATTTTGTGCTGCCGCCGAGCCCGAAAACGGTGGAATTGCCGTTTGGGGAGTCGCTGCCGCGTGGGGGATATAAGGTCCACGTGGATGCGGTGGGGGAAGTGGCGGCGAAGAAGGTGATTTACCGGGAGTATCTGGATGCGCCGGGGCAGCTCCAGGTGACGGCGCAGTGAGCGTACCCTTCGGTAAGAATCCTCTTAGGTACTCAGCTCTTGGGTACTTAGATCACAAAGAGTAGTGATCCAGATCACGCAGTGGTGTGTGGGAAATAACCCAAAGCGGGGGGAGTTGAACGATTCCGCAGGTGAGCTCCGACTCGAGGCTCTTGGTGAGATCCTTTTGTTTTCAATTACATAAGGGAGTTTGAGAGCGACGCGAGAAGCATCGCCGGTTTGGCTCGGAGCGTGCCTTAACTTCTGGTGGACGGAGACGATACGCGAAGGGATCGCGGCTCTCCGGCCCCTGGAGGTACGACGATGCGGGCTCCTTATGGACTCAACATTCTTGATAACTGCCTCACCTGCCCGGTAAGGGCGGAACATATTTTCTGCAATCTTTCGCTGCCGGCGGCGCAGCGGCTGAACGAAGTGAAATCTACGGCGGTGTATCCCAAGGGGGCGATGCTGTTCATTGAAGGGCAGCAGTCGCGCGGGGTATTTGTGCTGTGCACGGGCAAGGTGAAGATGTCGACGTCTTCGCGGGAAGGCAAAACGATTATCACGAAGATCTCGGATTCGGGGGACGTGCTGGGATTGAATGCGGTGGTATCGAGCCGGCCGTATGAAGTGACGGCGGAGATGATGGAGCCGGGACAGGCAAATTTTATTCCGCGGGATTCGTTGCTGCACATGTTGAAGGACTATCCGGAAGTGGCGTTGCGGGTGGCGCAGCAACTGAGCGGGAACTACTTTACGGCATATGAGGAGATTCGGACGCTGGGGCTGTCGGCGTCGCCGACCGAGAAATTTGCCAAACTGCTGCTGTCGTGGACGAGCAAGAGCGCGCAGGACGATGGATCGGCGCAGGTGAAGCTCACGCTGACGCACGAAGAGGTTGCGGAGATTATCGGGACGACGCGAGAGACGGTGAGCCGGCTGTTCTCGGAATTCAAGAAGAAGCAGCTGATGTCGATGAAAGGCGCGACGGTGATGATCCGCAGCCGGTTTGCGCTGGAAAAGATTTGCCAGTCGTAGAGGCAGGCGGGAGTAATGTTGTTTATGAGCGGCATCCGTCATTGACCCTCGACTCTGTGCCTCAGTTCGACTCAGTCGTTGAACTGGGGGCACGAGAGCGGGATCTTAATGTCCAACTTCCATTCCTGGCAGCGCGTACCGTTGACCGTCTTTCTTCGCCCTTCTTCGGTCATGCTGTGGCGCTGCCAAGCACGGAAGCTTGCGCGTCTAGAATTCGCTTCTCCATTTCGAACGTAGGGTAAGAATCCGGAGGAATGACGGTCGAGTGCATGGCGTAAATCTCCAACAACCGGGCCTCGGTTCCAGCTTCCGCGAATTCTCGAATTGGATACCCACACACCAGCGTAAAAGGAAGGCGGGTGGCGAGCTGGTTCCACCAGCGTTCCACAGTGCACAGGTCCACGAAGTTGCGCCGCGACCATAATTCCGCGACCAATTCGCCGTATATCATGAGCCGGGCAGTCGGCGGCCGCACTGTCTGCGCCGCAGCCGCTACGGCTTCGCCGACCACTTGATCGAGTCGGGCAGAGCCGATGGCGTGACCGACCTCGCAATAGCTGCGAACCTCTCCCACGTCAAGCTCGGTATAGAGACCTGCCTTCCGCAGGCTGGCGACGTCGATCCCATCCCGTTCGAGCAGCCGTACCATTGCCTCCCGGTGCGGGCTGCTCGCTAGCGTGACGGCGGCGCCGCCGGCCCGCAGCGTGGCGAGGAAAAAATCATGCAAAGTGCGCGAGAGGAATTCTTCGTGCAAATAAAACAGAGCCGCATGGTGGCAGGGACTCGCCTCGAAGCCGTACGGAGCTTCGCTCTGCGAAGGATTCCGAGGTAACCGTCGAGGTGCCATTGCACCTGCCCTTCCAGCGGAGAACGCAGGGGGAAGCACTCCAACATCGAGACAGAACCGAACCCCAAGCACGATCCGCAGCGTCCCGAAACACCAGCCTCTTGCGGAATCATAGCATCATTGGTCGGCGAGTGTTCTCCCGAGAATGAACCTCAAGACCTACCAGCCCTCATTGATCTCTCGACCCAATCGCCGACTCAGTTTGAGTCGGAAGTTGAGCTGGCGGTTTGCAGGACGGCATCCGGGACGTCGAACTGGATGGGGCGGTTGTAGTCGGAGTAAGAATAGTGGCCGCCGTTTTCCATGGTCAATTCGTAGGGCAGATGGTCGTCCAGGCCGATGCACATCGAGCCTTTCTGGGACGAGAGGGGAGTCTTGATGTCGAGCTTCCATTCCCGGCAGCGCGCACCGTTGACCGTCTTTTTGTCGCCCTTTTCGGTCATGGCGTGGCCGACCATGGTGTAGAGGTCGGGCAGAAGATCGCGAACTGTGCCGCGCGCGATGTTGTCGCAATACCACTTGGCGGAAAAGCGCGGACCGACGGGCCCCTCGTTCTCCCAGGATCCGTTCTGGTCGCGGACGAATCTATTTTCGCCCACCAGAAAGACATCTTCTTTCATCTCGAAGGCAGGATCGGAACTGGACTGCATGGAAGCGTGCGACTGCTGGTGGACGACGACCTTGTCGCAATCGACTTCCCAGAGCCTTTCCGAATGCGAGGCGCTCTCGATCTCGGCGCCGCGAAAGCTCTTGACGTGCTTGATGGCTTCGAGGGTGTTCTTCAGCTCAGTGTCGCCGTCGGCGGGGTTGACCGCCTGGCCGACAGCCCAAAAGATAACGCCCGCTAAGAGCAGAGTTGCGCCGATCCAAAGTTGACGACGGTTCATTATGTAGTCCTCCCAAGCACCTCTTGCGCCTAGGGTAGAGGAGAGAATCGGGGGGGTGAAAGTTACGGACGTACCTGAGCGGGGTGAGGCAAGGGCCAAACGGCAAGTCCGGGGGGCCGGTTGGAAGATGGAACGAGAAGATGGATCGACTCAAGACATGCTCGGGAACTGCCGATTGTTAGTGGTCGCCGCAATGCGTCCCCGCGAAGGGATAAGCGGCGCTGCGCTGACATCTTGATGGAGGAATATCGATGGGTATCGCCAAGTGGGACCCCAGTTACACAACCGGTCATGCGATTGTGGATGCGCAGCACCAGGAACTATTCCGGATGGTCAATGATCTGCACGACGCAATCGTGGCGGGCAAAGGCAAGGATGTGCTGCAGCCGACGCTGGAGAAATTGGCCAAATACACGATGGAACACTTTCGGTCGGAGGAAGCTTTAATGGCTGAAATAAAGTATCCAGCGCTCGGCACCCACAAAAACAAGCACGACGAATTGACCAGGCAGGTTAAAGAACTGGTGGAGAAGTACAGGACTGGGAAGGCGGTTCTGGGTGTGACTTTGTCCAGCTTTCTGGCGGACTGGCTGCGTCACCACATCAAGGAGGATGACATGGCCCTGATCAAGTACACGCAAACGCATCCTGTGGCGCTGACGGCGAAGTCGGGCGGCTGAAACTACGGCCGGGTTTGCGACGATCGAATGTGGGCCGCTACGATTTTCGCGATCAGTTTGCCTTCGCTAGCGTCAGGACGATGACGCGGTCGACTTCTTCGGCTTTGGGGGCGAGGAGCTTCAGGATCACGCCGTCGGAATTTTGGGTGAAGTCTGTCTTTGCACCGTCCGGGAGAGATTGGGCTGACGAGATTTTTCCGGCGATCGGCGGGAGGGCGAGCAAGGGCGAGCTCCAGCTCAGGACGTGGACGTAGATTTTGTTTTCCTTCTGTGTAGTCACTCCCCAGTCGGCGGCGGGCACGGGGCCGCCGCGCGTTCCGTAGATTGAATCCCCATACTTTGCCAGCCATTCTCCGACCGCTCGCAGGCGAACCTGGAACTGCGGATCGATCTCGCCGTTGGGATACGGGCCGATGTTCAGCAGCAGATTCGAATTGTTGCCGGCGGCGCGGATGAGGCGACGCTCGAGGTCGGCGGGACTCTTGTAGTTGCTGTCACCGATGTTGAATCCCCAGGCGCCGTTGAGCGTGTCGGAACTTTCCAGCGGAATATCCTTGCTGATGAACGTCGTATTAAATCCGGCGGTGTTGCTGCCCGGCAGATCGCGCTCGAAGGTCTGGACGTCTTCGCCGGGGCGCGGGGTCTGATGGTGATTGGGAATGATGAGCGCGGCGGGTTGCAGCTGGTGAATTAGGGCGTAGGTTTTCTGGAGATGCCAGTCGGCGGTGGGCTTGTCCCACATGCCGTCGAACCAGATGCCGGCGATGGGGCCGTAGTTGGTGAGGAGCTCGGTGAGCTGGCCGTCCATGTAGTTGTCGAGGTAGGCGTTGAAGTCGCCGTGGTCGGGGCGGCCGTTGTTCCAGCTGGTTTCGCCTCGCGGGTAGTAGTCGGGATTGTGCCAGTCGAGTTGAGAATAATAGAAAAAGAGTTTGATGCCCTGGCGATGACATTCGTCGGCGAGCATTTTGAGCGGATCTTTCCTATAAGGTGTGCGGGCGACGATGTTCCAATCGGAAACTTTCGAGTCGAACATGGCGAAGCCGTCATGATGGCGCGAGGTGATGGTGATGTATTTCATGCCAGCGGCCTTGGCGAGGGCTACCCAGGCCTGGGCGTCGAATTTTTCGGGATCGAAAAATGAAGGCAGGCGGTTGTATTCGTCGACTTTGAGATGACGTTCGTGGAAGACCCATTCGCCGTCGCCGAGCACGCTGTAGACGCCCCAGTGAATGAAGAGGCCGAATTTCATGTCCTGAAATTCGCGGCGGGCCTGCAGGTTTTCGGGAGTGGGCTGGTAATCTTGCGCGACGGCGGCCACACCGACGAGGAAGCAGGCAACTAGTAAGAACGCCGGGGCAATGTTAGCGGTGGCAGAGCGCCGCGTGTTTTGCATACTATGTTCCTCCGGAAGAGTGGTGGAGATTACTTGCACCTGCACCAGTACGTGGTGTGCTTGTCTCCAAATTGCACGCCCTGGTAGCCGTCAAAATAAACACAGAGTTTTGCGTCCTGGTAATCGGAGAATCGAAACCAGAAAGACTGGATGTGTTTGCCATCGGACCGGAGCACGATCAGGTGCCGACCGTCGAGGGTGAGATTCTCGATTTTGGAGGTCTGCTTGTGGGGCCAGGAGATCGGTGGCAGTTTGTCGACGCTTACAGTCAGTGTGGCAGGATTGTACTCGCCGCCGGGAGAAATGCGTGTGGGGGGATCTGGAGAATTAGGTAAGACGCAGACGGTTCCAGTTGCGCTCGGATTCTGCGACGCGGGCTTCGCAGTATCAGAGGAGGTCTGCGCTGCGCCTCGTGCGACCAGGAGCGCGGCCAAAAGAATGGAGAAATGGATCGAACCCATGCGCAGTAACTATATGACAGTCTGGCCGACGAAGGCTGTGGAATAATCAATCCCACTTCTCGCGCAGAGAACGCGCGAGAAATGGGGCACCCAGCGTATTCGGTTCTCGCGAGTAGTCTAATCGAACGAGAATTCTCTGAGGAGGCGGACGACGTGGATCACGGGAATGGATTGGTTCAAGTGGCCAGCCGGCATTCGGTGGAGGAAACGGTGCAGCGGCTGGAGGCGGCGTTTGTAGGAAAGGGAATGCAGGTGTTTGCCGTGATCGACCATTCGGGCGAGGCGGCAAAGGTTGGGCTGAAGATGCGGCCGACGAAAGTGGTGATCTTTGGCAGTCCGAAGGGTGGGACGCCGCTGATGGTGGCGGCTCCGAGCCTGGCGATTGATTTGCCGCTGAAGGCGCTGGTGGCGGAGGACGCAGCGGGGAAGGTTTCGGTGACGTACAACGATCCGGAGTATTTGCGAGAGCGGCATGGCGTGCCGGAGGAGTTGATTAAGAATCTTGCAGGCGCAGGAACCGTGATCGGGAAAGCTGTGGAATAATGCAGGCGGCATTGGGGGCTTCCTCCAACTTCGAGCTGTCGGAAGCTCCCACGTCTCGCAAAATCGGCGAGACGTGGGGCACCCTTGCTTGGGGCACCCCTTCGAGTTAGCGACAGCGAAATTATGACGGAGAACTCCAATCCGAATCGGGCGCGCGATCATCTGGCGAATGAGCGGACGTTTCTGGCGTGGGTGCGGACCGGGGCGGCGATTGTGGTGTTTGGATTCGCCATTGGACGGTTCTCGATTGCCATGCGGCAGTTGACGGCGCTGGAAGGGCATCCGCTGCGCACGGCGGGGATTTCGGTGTGGATGGGATCGGCGGCGATTCTGGCGGGAGTGGCGCTGGTGGTGGCTGGGCTGGCGCGGTATCGCAAGACGCGAAGGCAGCTGGATTCGGGGACGTTTGAACCGGCGGGGTTTGTGCTGGATCTGATTACCGTGATGACGGTGGCGTTTGGGTTGGCGTTGGCGGGGTATTTGATTTATACGGAGCGGGTTTTGGGGTGAGCGGGAAGAACTCCAAGGTTAGTGCTCGCTGAAGGGTGCAACGAGAGAACTCCTTTCGAGGCTTGTGATGGGTGCAAGCGGGTATGGGGTCCTTCGCTTCGCTCAGGATGACAATTGATCCACAAACGACTATGGCTAACGATCTGGGAAAAAGCGATCTGGAAAAAGAGGCGGCGGCGCGGGCTAGTTTGCAGTTTGTGAAGGATGGGCAGGTGGTGGGTTTGGGGACGGGGTCGACGGCGGCTTACTTTATCAAGCTGCTGGGCGAAGAGGTGAAGCGCGGGCTGCGGATTCGCGGGATTCCGACTTCGGATCGATCGCGGGAACTGGCGGAGAGTCTGGGGATTCCGCTGACTACGCTGGATGAGTGCCAGGAGATCGCGGTGACGGTGGATGGGGCGGATGAAGTGGATCCGACGCTGCGATTGATTAAAGGCGGCGGCGGGGCGATGCTGCGGGAGAAGATTGTGGCGTCGGCGACCCGGCAGCTGGTGATTGTGGCGGATGCGTCGAAGCAGGTTCCGGTGCTGGGACGGTTTCCGCTGCCGGTGGAGGTGATTGGATTCGCGCAGGCGCTGGTGGCGAAACGGATTCGCGAGCTGGGAGCGGAAGTTTCGGTGCGAACGGACGCTGCTGGGAAGACTTATGTTACGGACGAGGGACATCACATTCTGGATTGCCGCTTTGGGCAGATTCGGGATGCGGATACCCTTGCGCGGCAGTTGAATGATATGCCGGGCGTGGTGGAGCATGGATTGTTTATCGGCATGGCGAGTGTGGTGTTGTTTGCGCGAGGGGATGAGATTGTGGAGCTGAGGAGATAGGGGATTGCAGATTTCAGATTTTAGATTGCAGATTTTGAAGTGCAGCGTATACGATCTACCGCCTTCAATCTGAAATCTAGAATCTGAAATCTCAAATCTGAAATCGAGAACAATGGCGACAGGAGCACAAGCACCGTTGTGGAGTGGGCCGTCGCGGAGGCGGGTGCCGCGGTTTGGGGTGCAGGCGCCGCTGGATGTGACGGTGCTGCGGTCGGGGATTCCGGACACGGTGCCGGGGCGCTCGGTGAACGTGTGCGAACGCGGGATCGCGGCCCTGCTGGCGGGAGAACTGGTGGCGGGCGAGACGGTGGGAATTGAGGTGCACCTGCCGCTGGCGGGAGATGCGCTGCGGACGAGGGCGCTGGTGCGGTATCAGGACAAGCTGCGCTGCGGGCTGGAGTTCGTGGGACTGTCGGCGGAGCAGCGGGGGGCGATCCGGGACTGGGCGAAACAGATGAAGGCAGAGACGGAGACGAGCGCGCCGCCAGCCGCGGCGCTGGCAACGAAAAGTGTGGAAGCGGTGAAATCGAGCGGGGAAAGCTCGGGCGGCGGAAGCTCGAGTGGTGACGGGCCGCGGCGGCGGAGGAAGAAGCGGCACGGAGTGGGATGGGCCATCTTATTTGTATTGCTCGTGGGAGCGGCGATTGGCGCGGGAGTGTTCTGGTGGCGATGGAACCGGGGCTGGGAAGAATTGGAGTCGGGGTTGAAGAGCGCAGGAACGGCGTCAGCGTCGGCGGAAAAACCGCGGGCACAGGTTCCGGCGGAAGTCATGGAGAAGTTGCTAGTGCACCGGGTGGAGCCGGTGTATCCGGCGGAAGCGCGGCAGGCGAATCTGCAGGGAATCATCGCGCTGGATGTGGTGGTGGGGCGGGATGGGTCGGTGGTGCACATGCACGCACTGAACGGGCCGGATTTGCTGGCGCGGGCGGCGATGGATGCGCTGCGCTGGTGGAAGTTTGAGCCCTATCGAGTGAATGGCGAGCCGGCGGTGGTGGAGACCACGGTGGCGGTGGAGTTTAAGAGATAGGCTTCCGGAAATCGGCTTCCGGCTTCCGGAAATCCTGCAGGCTTCCGGAAATTCTTCCTGTCGGCGAAATCCTCGACAATGTTTTCGGGTTCACGGATTCCGGTTCACGGAACCGTCCGATCCGGCGCGCCGTTGGGAATAGCATCCCGGAAGCCGGCAGCCGGAAGCCGGAAGCCGAGAGCCGGCAGCCGGACCTAGCGTCTTTCTTTGCGCAGGGCGTGGAGGACGGCCGTGCCGCTGATGGCGAAGCAGATGACGGCTCCGAGCGCGGCGACCAGCATCAGGTTGGCGCTGAGGTGAAGGACGTCGGCGAAGACCGCGGCGATGGCGAAGACGAGCCCTAGAACGTTGAGCCAGAGCGGAGCGTGGACTTGCGTGGCTGACTGGTCTTTATTCTTGCTGCGCAAGCGGAGTTGCAGCAGGAGTGCGGCGAGTCCGATAGTGGCCACGACGACCAGGGCGAGCGGGCTGGAAAACGCAGAACGGCTGGTGTAGATGACGACCAGCGCGAGCGCGAGCAGGAGCAGGCCGGCGGCCAGGATGCTCCAGCGGCGAGGCTTCCCCGGTGGATCCGGTTCCAGTCGAGGCGGGGAGTGCGGGTTGGAAGGGGAGCCGGGCAAGCGGTTTCCGTTCCAAGTTATACAGGGCGGAGCGCAGGGTTTTCAAATGCCGATGGGTTGAGCGCGCCTTCCAGTTTTCATCGAGTAGTCCTTCCTTTGACTTCTTCGCCGGATTTCTTCCTGAGGCTTCCTGCCGAGAGTTCTTCTTTCCTGGAGTTTCCTGAACGGACCAACTTCATAAGTCGCAACCGGTCCGCTCACGCGTTGGGGATGCGGCTGGCGCCGGCCAGCCACTCGGCCTGGCGGGGATCTCCGTTATTGACGGCGTAGAGGACGAGTTCGACGCGGGAGGAGATGCCGAGCTTTTCAAAGACGCGGTAGAGATATTTCTTGACGGTGTGGGCGCTGAGGTTCAGTTCGCGGGCGATTTCGCGGTTGCCGAGACCTTCGGCAACGAGAGCGACGACTTGTTCCTCGCGGGGAGTGAGCAGGCTGCTGCCGCGGGAGTTGAGCACGCGCAACGAAGGAGCTTCGGAGATCAGATCGAGCAGGTAGTTGAGTTGTTCGGTGTTGGCCCAGATTTGTCCGGCAGCCACGCGAAGAAGACACTTGCGCAGCAGGAGGAGGTTGGCCTCCGTGATGGGGAAGATGCCGCGCGCGCCGGAGCGGAAGGCGCTGACCACGAGTTCGCGATCGCAGCTGTCGAGCAGAAGGACCTTGGGAATCTGGGGATGGGAGAGATGAAAGCGGCGCAGGATGATGACGGTCTCAGCGATGGTGGCGGGCGGGTTCAGAGATAGAACGGCGACGCTGGGAAGCTTCAAACTGACGGCCTGAAGGATGGAGATGGTGTCCATGGGGCAGGTGGTGATGTGGAACTCGGAGCGGCGGCGCAGAGCGCTGGTCAGCAACTGGGCCTGCATGCGGTTGGATTCGGCAATGAGCACACTGATAACGGGGGAAGCGGCGGCGGACGATGGGCGCATTAAACAGAATCTCCAAGAAAAACAAAACAGAAGCGATGCCGCGATTGTAGGGAGGAGAAGTGGCGCCCACAAGGAAAGTGGTCACAATATTGTGGGGCGATGTTCAAATCGGGAATCGAAATTCTCGACCCGAGGAATGTGAAACGCGTTCGCTCTCGGAGTGTGCAAGGAACGGACCGAGTGCAGTTCGAAGGGGCTGAACTGCGTGGAGATCGCGGTATAAGGTGCCAAGTCGGGAAAAAGGCGCAGGATTCGTGCGACGGATGTGACATGGCAAACATGCAAGTCTACTTTTGTGGGTACTTCCATTGGAGGCAACCTCCAAAGGGTGTTTCCGGGATGTGAGTGCGAGACAAGTCCTGAATCTGTTGATTTGATACGACCTTTGGTGTGGCCAGGCTTTTTCCCGAAACGGGGAGCGTTCCACTCTTGTGGACTGCCTTTCCAACGTCTTGCTGGGTTTCCGCAGGAAGCCTAAGGTGCGCTGTAGAGGGCCAGTGTAAGCGAGGCCCCCGAAAGAGTGCGGCGCAGACGCAATGAAACGCCTATTCATGTTCGTCCGATTCATGGCAGTTGCAGTTTTGATTTTCGAGTGGAGTTCGGCCGCGTCCGCGCAGGAGGAGCAGAAAGACCTGAGCGGAGGGCAAGAAACTTCCCGATCCGGCTTTACCGGGGCAGGAGCGGGAAGCAGTCGTACAACGGCCGCAAAACCCGGAGGAGCGGATAGCCAGGGAAACCCCTTACTCGGAGGGGAGCGCTATCCGCTCTACCGGTTACGACCGAGCGATGTGGTGGAGATCAGTTTTACGGTCGCGCCCGAGTTCAACCAGACTCTGACGGTGCAGCCGGATGGTTATGTGATGTTGAAAGACGCGGGGATGGTCGAGGTGCAGGGGCTGAACCTGGAAGAGTTCAGCCTGGCGGTGCAGAAGGCGTACCAGGGATATCTGCACGAACCGCAGGCAGCGGTGGCGTTGAAAGAGTTTGAGCATCCTTACTTCGTTGTCGGCGGGGAAGTGGGGAAGCCGGGTAAGTACGAACTGCGCTCGGATACGACCGTGGCCGAGGCGGTGGAGATTGCGGGAGGGTTCACGCCGCAGTCGAAGCACTCGCAGGTGGTGCTGTTCCGGCGGGTGAACGACGATCTGGTTGAAGTGCGGCTGCTGAATCTGAAAAGGATGCTGAACCAAAGCCGACTGAAAGAGGATGCCCACCTGCGGCCGGGGGATATGGTGTTCGTGCCACAGAATACGATTTCGAAAATAGCTCGCTTCGTGTCCAAACCTTCTCTGAGCGCGTACATCAGTCCCACTCAATTTTAGAAAAACTTACTTACTCCCATGCCGGACGAAGGCCTAATTCGAGGGCGAGAAGAGGCTCCTGCGCCCAGCATGCGGGAACTAGCGATGGTGTTGTTTCGCCAGCGGAGAGTGTTCGTGGGGGTTGCCGGGGTGGTATTGGGACTGGCGATTCTGTACGCGCTGCTGGGCACGAAGTATCAAGCCAATCTGAAAGTGCTGGTGCGACGGGGGCGGGCGGATGCTCCGCTGACCGCGGCGGAAGACGCGCCGCTGGACCTGACGCGCATGACGATCACGGAAGAGGAATTGAATTCCGAGGTGGAGTTGCTGCGGGATGATGATGTGCTGCGGAGAGTGGTGGAGGAGACGGGAACGGGGCGCGACTGGTTTAGCTTTCTGCATCCTGGGGACGGATCTGCGCAGCGAGTGGAGCGGGCGGCGCGCCGGCTGGGGAAGAAACTGCAGGTGGAGCAGGTTAAGAAAACGAATCTGATTGCGGTCAGCTATTCGGCGGACGATCCGCGGGTGGCCGCGAAGGTGCTGCAGGCGGTGGCCAACACCTATGTGGACAAGCACATGGATGTGCATCGTCCCGGGGGCGAGTTGGGCTTCTTCACGCAACAGGCTGGGGAATCGCGCCGGCAACTGGAGGAGTCGAAGCGGAAGCTGCTGGAGTTCACGTCCGGACACGGAGTGGTGGCGGCGGCGCAGCAGCGCGACCTGGCACTGCAGAAGTTGAGTGATGTGGATGGACAGTTCCGGCAGACGCGCATCGACCTGGCGGTGACCCAACAGCGCGTGTGGGAACTAGGAGACCTGCTCGGGAAACTGCCGGAGCGGACGACCACGCAGATTCGCAGTGCGGACAATCCGGAGCTGCTGAAGGCGCTGAAGGCGAGTCTGCTGGATCTGCAGTTGAAGCGCACTCAACTACTGACAAAGTTCGAACCCAGCCATCGTCTGGTAAAGGAAGTCGACCAGCAGATTGCGCAGAACGAGGGTGCGATCGCGGCGGAGAACTTGCGGCCGCTGCGCGACGAGACGACGGACAAGAACGCGCAATACGAATGGGCAAAGACGGAATTGCAACAGGCACAAGTGCAGTTGAGGGGGCTGCAAGCGCAGGAGGCGGCGACCTCGACGCAAGAGGATGCCTACCGGGCCATGGCGCGGCGACTGGGCGAGGATGCGATCACACAGGATGACCTGCTCAGCACGGAGAAAGCCGCGGAAGAAAGCTATCTGGTTTACGTGAAGAAGCTGGAAGAGGCGCGGATGGACGATGCGCTGGATGAGCGAGGCATCGTCAACGTGGCGATTGCGGAGCATCCGGTGGCACCGGCATTGCCGGTGTGGTCGGGGTGGATGGTGTTCGCGATCGGATTGATCACGGCGGGAGCGGCGGGAACCGGAGCGGCTTTCGCGGCAGATTACGTGGATCCTGCGTTTCGAACGCCGGATGACGTTCTGGCCTATCTTAATTCTCCGGTACTGGCATCACTGCCGCGAAGAACGCGGGGAAGGTTACAGGCATGAGAGAAGGAATCATGAGCGCGGGCGTGTTGTTTGCGGGGGCGACGGAGCGGGAGACGGAGCGTCCGGATAAGAGGAAAACGCGGGAGTCGGAGCGCTGGAATCCGGAAGGCTTTGCCCGCGAACAGATTCGAGGACTGGTGCGGCGGGTGTTTTTTTCCAATACCGAGCGGCCGGTGCGGCAGGTGGTATTTAGCGCGATGGGTGCAGAGACGGATGTGAAAAGTATCTGCCGCAGGGTGGGTGAGGCGCTGGCGCTGGAGACGACGGGAAATATTGCAGTGGTGGGGGAGTATCCGCAGGCATTGCCAGATGCGGATGCGGAGACGAGCGGACTTCAACCGGCGAAGGGCAGTACGCTGCTGCAGCAGAGCGCGACCCGGCTGCGCGGCAACTTATGGCTGGTGCCGCCGGCGGGGAAGAATTCTGCCACGAGAAATGAAGACGAGGGAAACACTGCGCGATTGCATTCCTATCTTGGCCAGATTCGCAGGGAGTTTGAGTACTCGATTGTGGAAGGACCGGCGGCCGGAGAATCGAATGAAGCCACGGCCATGGCGCAGTTTGCCGACGGGATCATTCTGGTGTTGTCGGCGAATCGCACCCGGAGGATCACGGCGCGAAAGATCAAAGAAATGCTCGAGGGGGCGCAGGCGCGCATCCTCGGAACGGTGCTGACTGACCGAGACTTCCCGATTCCAGAGGGGATCTACCGGCGGTTGTAGAAAGATGGGATGCGAGCCAAGGAAAAGGAAGTGAGCTGAAGTGTCTTCCCCTGTTTTGAATCCAGAACAACGAAAAACGAAGGTAGTCGATTGGGCGCGGCTGATTCCAGGAGAGACGCCGGCATTTCGCGGCAGCCGGAAGAAGCCAGTTCAATCCGTCAGGCAGGTCATGTCGGGAAAAGTGTCGGAGATCGCGGGGCAGACGCCGATGATCCGCCCGGATGCTCTGACTGCATTCATGCCGGGCCTGCTGCTGAGCCGGATGGGGTGGAGGTGGGTGCGTTCACTGGCAGCCGACTTCGCGCTGGTGACGCTGAACTGGCTGGCTATTGGGGCGGCGCTGGTCCCGCTGCGGGTTCTGTTCCCCCATGTGCGGGTGTTCCGCTACGCGGCTGGGGCTCCGGTTTCGCTGCTGGGAATCGCCTTGCTGCATGCGGCCCTGATCACATTGGTGAGCCATGCCGAGGGGTTGCAGTCGGTAGGTAAGAATCTGGGGGCCGAAGGGCGCATTCTGGCGAAGTCCGTGTGGTGGTCGACGGTTGTGCTGTGCGTTGTCTATGGCTTGCAAGGTGCACCCTGGACGACGAGCGGCCTGTTTTGCGGAGCGGGCCTGCTGCACTTCGGTGCGCTGTGGGCGTGGCGGTGGCAGAGTGCGAAACAGGACTGCCGTGCGCCGCAAGGTGACGCTGTGCGCAACGTGTTGATTGTGGGAGCCGGAGGAATGGGACGGCGCGTGGCCTTGGACGTGGCGCAGCATCCTGAGGCGGGGCGAAGAATGTGCGGGTTCCTGGACGATGAGAGGCCGCTGGGCGAAGGCGTGATCGGGCGGGTCGGCGACCTGGCCCGTTTGGCGCGTACGGGGTTTGTGGACGAGGTGATTCTGGCGGCGCCGCACGACCGAAATTCGACTCTGCAGATACTGCGCGAGGCGCGGCGCCTGCGGCTGGATGTGGAGATCGTGCCGGAGTTGTTTGGCTGCAGGCCGGAGGTGGAAGCGGAGCGCCTCGGGGGCTCGCTGGTGATTTGCCTGCACATGGAACGCTTGCCCACAGCGGAATTGGTCTTGAAACGAGTGGTGGACATGGTGGGTGCAAGCTTGGCGTTGACCCTGCTGGCCGTCCCGCTGGCGCTGATTGCCGGGCTGATCACGCTGGATTCGCGAGGCTCGGTTCTGTACTGCGCGCAGCGGGCGGGCCGCAAGGGGAGGCTGTTCCGCTGTTACAAGTTCCGCACCATGGTGACCAACGCGGACGAATTGAAAGACCAGCTGCGGCAAGGCAATCAACGGTCCGGCCCATTTTTCAAAGTCAAGGGTGATCCACGGATCACGCGGCTGGGGAGTTTGTTACGCCGCTACAGCCTGGATGAACTGCCGCAGCTCTGGAATGTGGTGAAAGGAGACATGAGCCTGGTGGGGCCGCGGCCGCATCCTCTGGATGATGTGGCGGGGTATGAAATCGAGCATCTGTCACGGCTGGACGTGACTCCAGGAATCACCGGGCTGTGGCAGGTGACGGCGCGGCGCGATCCATCGTTTCAACGAGGCATGGAGTTGGATCGGGAATACATCCGGACGTGGAGTCTGGTGTCGGATATGCGAATTCTGCTCAAGACGTTTCTGGCGGTTGTCCAGGGGAGTGGAGACTGAATGCCGACGATCACCCTGCGAGTAGTTGGCCCGTCGCAGTTTGGAGACGACCTTGCGGTGTGGGGGGCGCAGGCGGCGCTGCGTCCGCTGCAAGCGCTGACGGCGGCGCCTTCGCTGCTGTTTCTGACGGCGCTGACGGCGATGCTGCTGAGGCATCCAGATGTTGCGTTCTACGAGGTTGACCGCGTTGTGTTCGGGCTTCTGGTGGTAGGGGTGGTGGGACGGGCGGTGGTGCGGCGGCAACGGCTATTTGTGATGGAACGGGCGATGTGGCCCATGCTGGGGCTGACGGCGCTGGCGCTGGCGAGTGTGCTGGGGCAACCATTCGACAATGAGACCTGGAGCTTGCTGGCGTCGAAGCTGCTTGTGCCGTTCGCCTTGTTTTACCTGGCGGGACTAGTGTTCACGGAGGAAAGGCGCTTCCGGCATTTTGAGATTTTTCTGCTGGTGGTTTTGGCCTATCTGAGTTTTACGGCGATTGCCTTCCTGGCGGGAGCGAAGTCGCTGATCTTTCCTCGATTCATTCTGGATGAAAGTCTGGGCTTTCACGCCGACCGGGCGCGCGGGCCTTGCTGCAGGCCGTGGCCAACGGCGTGTCGCTGAACCTGCTGGGAGTGCTGGCTTGGCATGCCTACCGGCGGGGCAGCGTGCGAGGAATAAAGATGGTTGTGCTGCTGGCGTCGGTGCCGCTTGCGATCCTGGCCACGATGACACGGGCGGTCTGGCTGTCGTTTGCAGGAACGGTGCTGGCGTTGATTTTTATGTCGAACAGCCGAACGCTGCGGCGCGCGTGTGTGGGACTGGTTTTGATCGCGGGAGCGGGTGGGTTGGTGGTGCTTAGTTCGCCTGAGTTGGGAAGCGAGCTGAGAGACCGACTGGAGGAACGGGGGCCGGTGGACTATCGCGCAGCGGTTTATGCAGGTGGTTGGGACATGTTTCTGCAGCGTCCGCTGACCGGATGGGGCTTTCACCAGATGCCGGGGGAATTGCCGCGGCACGTCAGCGGATACGACGAGAAAGTTTTGTATCCGCACAACACGTATCTGGAATTGCTGGTGGAGCATGGCGTGGTGGGGCTGGCGCTGTATCTGTGGCTGATGTGGGAGATGTGGCGGCTGGGCCAAGGTGCGGTTCCTGCAGACGAGAAAGAGGGGTTCCTCGATTCGCAGTTTCATCGCATGTGGCCGATTTTGCTCGCGGTGTATTGGGTGAACGCGGCGATGGTGGTGATGAGCTACCAGTTCGTGAATGGACTGCTGTTCGCCATGGCCGGGATGCTGGCCGCGCAACGGCGGAGAGCGGAGAGGCAGCAGTCATGCTGACGGTTGCTTATCTGGCGAACCAGTTTCCGTCGGCGGTGGAACCGTATGTGACGGAAGAGATTTTGGAATTGCGCCGGCGAGGCCTGCGGGTGATCGCGGGGAGTGTGCGAAGGCCGCGAACATTCTCGGCGCTCAAATGCGTGCCGGAAGTGACCTTGCAGCCGCTCGCCGCCGGCATTTTGCTGCGCGCCCTGTGGCTGAGTGCTTGGCAGTGGAGGCGGATTTCACCGCTGATTGCCAGGATCGTTTTTCGTGGCAGGGAAGGGCCGCTGCAGCGGATCAAGGCGCTGGCGCATACGTGGCTGGGAGCGTGCTATGCGGTGCTGCTGGAGGGGCGAGGAGTCGAGCACATTCACGTGCATCACGGATATTTCGGGTCATGGGTCGGCCTGGTGGCGGCTCGGCTGCTGGGCGCCGGGTTCAGCCTGACGCTCCACGGATCGGACTTGCTGCTGCACGGGGTGTATCTCGATGCGAAGCTGGAGAACTGCGCGTTCTGCCTGACCGTTTCGGAATATAACCGGCGCTACATCCTGGAGCGATATCGCAAAGTCGATGCGGCGAAGGTGATGGTTTCGCGCCTGGGAGTGGATGGGCCGGAACGGGCGGCGCTCCCGGTGCGCAGGGAGAAGGGCGGCGATCGATTCACGATGTTAGCCGTGGGGCGGCTGCACGCGGTGAAGGATCATGCGTTTCTGGTGAAGGGGTGCGCGCGACTTGACGACATGGGTGTGGATTTTGAGTGCTCGATTGCGGGCGAAGGCCCGGAGCGGCAAAATCTGGAATTACTGATTCAAGAATGCGGCCTGGCGGAGAAGGTTCGGCTTCTGGGACACGTGGCGCGCGAGCAAGTGGGTGCCTTGTACGACGGGGCGGACGTGGTGGTGCTGACCAGCCGCAGCGAGGGTGTTCCTCTGGTGCTGATGGAGGCGATGGCGCGCGGTCAGATCGTGCTCGCCCCCTCGATTACGGGGATTCCTGAGCTGGTGATTGCGGGCAAAACCGGCTTTCTGTATGAACCGGGATCGTTGAACGATTTTGTGGAGCGGCTGTGCTCGATCCGCTCGCGGATGCAGGCTCGGCGGCAGCCTGAGCTTTATCCCAACATCCTTGGGGCGGCGCGGCAACTGGACTGGGTGCGGCATGCGGCGCGGGCGCAGGTCCGCCACAATTTCGACCGGCGCAAGAATCTGGAATTATTCGGCGACCTATTCCTCCAGAGGATCGCCGCGCAGACGGAGAGCATTCCCCATGAGAATCTTGTATTGCAACAAATATAACCATCGGTTTAGCGGGACTGAAGTTTACCTGTTCGAGCTGATGGAACTGATGCGGGCGCAGGGCCACGAAGTAGCGCTGTTTTCAATGGCCGATCCGCGCGGAGAGCCGACTCCGTATGATCAGCACTTCGTGCCGCACATTGACTTCAAGGCGAACGGGGGCTGGAGGCAGAAGGCGCGGCAAGCGGGGCACGCGGTGTATTCCGTGGAATCGCGGCGGCGGATCCGGGCGATGATCGCGGAATTCCGACCGGACGTGGCCCACGTGAGGAACATCTATCACCACTTGTCGCCTGCGATCCTGTGGGAACTGAAGGCGCAAAGAGTTCCGGTGCTGTATCACCTGAATGATTTCAAACTGCTGTGTCCGAGTTACAACCTGGTGGCGCAGGGGGAAGCTTGCGAAGCCTGCGCTGGGGGCTCGTTCCGGCATGTGATCACAACGAAATGTTATCCGGGGGTGGGAGCGCGGATGACGCTGGCGGCCGAGGCCTATGTGCATCGCTGGCTGGGTACGTACGGCACGTGCGTGGACCTGTTCCTGGCGCCCAGCCAGTTTGTGCGCGACAAGTTTGTGGAATATGGCTGGGATGCGCGCAGGTTTCAGGTTCTGCCGCACTTTCAGGAGATCCATCCACTGCGGCGTTCAAGTGCGGATGACGACCGGACGCTGCTGTACTTCGGCAGGCTGTCGGCGGAGAAAGGCGTTGGTGATTTGCTGCGGTCGATGCAACAGATTCCGCAGATGCGGTTGGTCGTTGCGGGTGACGGGCCGCAGCGGGCGGAGTTGCAGACGTTGGCGGCCTCGCTGAACTTGACGAACGTGCAGTTTGTGGGGCAGGTAGGGGCTGGGGAACGGGACTCTCTCATCGCCGAGTCACAGTTCACGGTGCTGCCCTCCCACGCCTATGAGACTTTCGGCAAGACGATTCTCGAGTCGTATGCGGAGGGGCGCGCGGTGGTGGCGTCGGACTTGGGATCGAGGCGGGAACTGGTGCAGGAGGGGGAGACGGGACTTCTATATCGAACGGGCGACGTTGCTCAACTCGCAGACGCGATTCAGTTGCTGGGTGCGCAGCCGCAGTTGGCCGAGCGAATGGGACGAGCGGGGTGGGAGACGGTGCGGCGACGGTACACCCCCGCGAGGCACTATCAAGGACTCTTGAACTTGTACGAAGGTCTGGCTGCGGGGAAGACGCGGCGGGCGAGTGCGACGCTTTCGGTACGGCCTGCGAGCGTCGAGGGGCGTGGGAATCGGAGATTGCGGGTGGCGTTTATCGGAGGTCGGGGAGTGATCTCGAAGTACAGCGGGATCGAAACCTATTACGAAGAGGTGGGGACGAGGCTGGCACAGATGGGACACGAAGTCACGGTATATTGCCGCAGTTATTTCACTCCGGCGCTGGCCGAACACAACGGCATGCGGCTGGTGCGGCTGCCCACGATCCGATCGAAGCACTGGGAAACCGTGATTCACACGCTGCTTAGCACGGGTCATACGCTCACGCAGAGCTATGACATCGTGCACTATCACGCGCTGGGGCCGTCGCTGTTTTCATTCATTCCGCGACTGCTGGGCAGGAAGACGGCGGTGACGGTGCAGGGCCTGGATTGGCAACGAGGGAAATGGGGACGTCTGGCGTCGGCGGTGCTGCGCGTGGGAGAGCGAGCGTCGGTTCAGCTTCCGAATGGGACGATGGTGGTTTCGCAGGCGCTGCAACGACGTTACCGCGAGAAGCACGGGATCGAGGCGCACTACGTGCCCAACGGCGGCTTGCTGCGGGAGCGCAGCGAGCCGAGAAAGATCCTGGAATGGGGGCTCGAACCGGGCAAATACGTTTTGTTCCTGGGAAGGTTTTCGCCGGAGAAGGGTTGTCATCTGCTGGTGGAGGCGTTTGAGAAGATCGATACCGACGTGACGCTGGTGATGGCCGGAGCGGCGAGTTACTGCGACGAGTACAGCCGGGAGTTGCGGACGCACGCAAGCGATAAGATCCGCATGCTCGACTGGGTTGCGGGCGAAACCCTCGATGAACTGCTGACCAATGCCATGGTGTTTGTGTTGCCGTCGGACATGGAAGGGCTATCGCTGGCGCTGCTCGACGCCATGGGCGCAGGCTTGTGCGTGCTGACCAGCGATGTGCCGGAGAACCGGGAAGTGGTGGAGGGGGCGGGATTCATGTTCCAACGCGGCAGTTCCGCTGACCTGGCCGAACGGTTGCACTTCTTGATTGTGAATCCAGCGGTTCGGGAAGCGGCCGGGAGAACGGCGAAGAAGCGAATCGAGGAACAGTATCAGTGGCAGAACGTGGCGGAAGACATTGAGCAGGCCTACTTCAACATCATGGGGTGGAAACTGCCAGAGCTGGCCATAAGGAAGCCCAACGCGAGCGCGGTGAGTGTCGGCGACGGCATGGCGCGCCGCGTGGGATAACTGCGGCTTGACTTGCATTTGGCGCGCGTGCGGTCGCCCGCATACCTGGCGACGGGCCGTGAGATTCCGTTCTGATCGCGGCCCGGCACGCGAAGCCGCTTCGACAACAACCAACAAAAAGCATTGAGCGCAGGACGGGGCGAACCCCGTCCTTTTTTATTACAATCGATGGCGTGGCGTGCGACGGAGTTTCACGGCTCTGAAGCCGTCCTCATTTCTCATGCAAAATACAATTCTGGTTACTGGGGGCGCGGGGTTCATCGGGTCCAACTTCATCCTGCAGCGGATGCAGGATGAGTCGGCATCGCTGGTGAATGTCGACAAGCTGACGTACGCGGGGAATCTGCGCAACCTTGAGAGCATCCTGCCGGAGCGACGCAATCATTTTGTTCACGGCGATATTGGCGATCGAGAGCTGGTGCGGAAGATATTCGCGCAGCATCAGCCCTGTGCCGTCGTGCATTTCGCGGCGGAGAGTCATGTAGACCGGTCGATTCGGGGGCCGGAAGATTTTATTCGAACCAATATCGACGGCACATTCGCGCTGCTCGAAGAAGCACGAGCGTACTGGAGCGCGCTGGTGGAGGAAGATCGAACGCGCTTCCGCTTCCTCCACGTTTCGACTGATGAGGTCTATGGTTCTCTGGGGCCGGATGATCCGCCATTCAGCGAGACCACTCCCTATGCTCCGAACAGTCCATATGCCGCGTCGAAAGCGGCGTCTGACCATCTGGTGCGGGCCTATCACCACACTTATGGACTGCCCACGCTGACCACGAACTGTTCAAACAACTATGGGCGATTCCAGTTTCCGGAAAAGCTCATACCGCTGATGATTTTGAACGCGCGCGATGGGAAGTCGCTGCCGGTGTATGGCGATGGAAAAAATGTCCGCGACTGGCTTTATGTGGAGGACCATTGCGAGGCCATCGCGACTGTGCTGCAGCGCGGGAAGCCGGGAGAGACTTACAACATCGGCGGATGGAACGAGAAACCCAACATTGAAATTGTGCAGACGATCTGCGACCTGGTGGACGAGTTGGCGCCACAGGGAAAGGGTTCGCGACGTGAGCTGATTACTTTTGTGAAGGACCGGCCGGGACACGATCGCCGCTATGCGATGGACGCGCGCAAGATTGAACGCGAGCTGGGATGGAAGCCGAAGGCGACGTTTGAAAGCGGCATTCGGCAGACGGTGCGCTGGTATCTTGAAAATGAATCGTGGGTAAAGGATGTGACCAGCGGCATCTACCGGCAGTGGGTGGCCACGCACTATTCGGGGTAGTGACGAAGAATCTTCAAGAGCGATCTTCAAAAGAAAGACAGACGAATGAAGGAAAGTACACAGTATAAGGGCATCATTCTCGCCGGAGGGTCGGGCACGCGTCTGTATCCGGTGACCCAGGTCATGGGCAAGAGTCTGCTTCCAGTCTACAACAAACCCATGATTTATTACCCGCTGTGTACGCTGATGCTGGCGGGAATCCGCGACATTCTGGTGATTTCGACGCCCGAAGACGCGCCGAAATTTCAGACGCTGCTGCGCGATGGAAGCCAGTACGGAATTCGTCTGCGGTATCAGGTGCAAGCCAAACCGGAAGGGATCGCGCAGGCGTTTCTGCTGGGGCGGGAATTTCTGGATGGCAGCCCGTGCGCCCTGGTGCTGGGAGACAATATTTTTTACGGGCACGATCTGGCGAAGGATTTGCGCGAAGCTGCGGGAAAGGTGCACGGGGCAAGGGTTTTCGCGTATCCGGTGCACGATCCGGAGCGTTACGGTGTGGTGGAGTTCGACGCCAATGGAAAGGCGTTGAGCATCGAGGAGAAACCGAAAGATCCGAAGTCGCGGTACGCCGTGACCGGACTTTATTTCTATGACAGCCAGGTGGTTGAGATTGCGAAAGCGCTGAAGCCCAGCGCGCGTGGCGAGCTCGAGATCACGGACGTTAACAAGGTGTATTTGAAGAACGGGCAACTCGACGTGGTGGTGATGGGGCGAGGTATGGCGTGGCTGGATACGGGGACGCATGAATCGCTGATGGATGCGGCGATGTACATTCAGGCAATCGAAAAACGGCAGGGGCTCATGGTGGCCTGTCCGGAAGAGATCGCTTATCGGTCGGGTTACATGACGGCGGCCGAGGTGGAGAAGATTGGCAGCAGCATGAAGAACAGCAGCTATGGCGCGTATCTTCTGCAACTTTTGCGGGAGAAAGTATTCTGAAGAGCCCGGTCTTCGAACAGTGCGAACGATGTGAGTATGGATGCGATCAAGAAAATCTCGACTTCTCTGCCCGGTGTGGTCATCCTGGAACCGCGGGTATTCGGGGATGAGCGCGGATTTTTTCTGGAGAGCTACAACGAGCGGGCTTTTGCGGAGCTAGGAATCGCGGAGCGGTTCGTGCAGGACAATCATTCCAGTTCCCGTCGGAACGTGCTGCGCGGCCTGCACTATCAGATGAAACAGACGCAAGGAAAACTGGTGCGCGTGGTGGAAGGCGAAGTGCTGGACGTCGCCGTGGATGTGCGCCGGAGTTCTCCAACGTTTGGCGGGTGGGAAGCGGTGCGATTGTCGGGAGAGAACAAACGGATGCTCTGGATTCCGCCGGGTTTCGCGCACGGATTCTGCGTAATTTCGGAGAAGGCTCAGGTTCTCTACAAGGCGACTGACTATTACGCGCCGGAACATGAACGGACAGTGCTGTGGAATGATCCTGATCTGAAAATCGACTGGGAGTTGGAAGGCGAGCCGATCGTGTCGGCGAAAGACCAGCGCGGCGTTGCACTTCGTGACGCCGAAGTTTTCGAATAGCCGCGGGAATCATACTCAAATGAAAGCAATAATTATTGGAGCCACCGGGCTTCTCGGCAAGACGCTCATGCGCGAATGGAGTGGAGACGAGGTGGTTGGCCTCGGCTCGCGTGATGTGGACATTTGCGATGCAGACAAAGTGCGAGAGGTGGTGGAGGATTCGCGTCCTGAATGGATTGTGCTGGCGGCCGCGTATACCGACGTGGACGGCTGCGAGAGCAATCCGGATCTGGCGTTTGCCGTGAATCGCGACGGCGCGGTGAATGTTGCCGAGGCGGCGAAGCGGGTCCGCGCGAAGCTGTTGTTTCTGAGTTCCGACTACGTGTTCGATGGAAAGAAGACTTCGCCGTACGAGATTGACGATGCGCGGAATCCGCAGAGTATTTATGGGCGATCGAAGGCGGAGGCGGAGATCCGGCTGCTGGAGACGCTGCCGGAGTGTTGCATCGCGCGCACCTCCTGGATATTTGGCATGGGCGGAAAGTGTTTTCCGGACACGATTCTGAAGCTGGCGGCGAGCCGGCCGGCGCTGGACGTAGTAGATGACCAGCGTGGGTGCCCGACGTATACCGTCGACTTGTCGAGGGCCATCATCGAGCTGTGCCACAGGAATGCGAGTGGAATTGTGCACGTGAACAATGCCGGAGATTGTTCATGGTTTGAATTTGCATGCGAGATTGTGAAGGGCGCGGGTCTGGCGACTGAGGTACGTCCGGTCAGCAGCCAGCAAATGAAGCGCCCAGCGCCGCGTCCGCCCTACTCCGTTCTTTCGGCGAAGAGCCTGCAGCAGAATGGAATCACGATGCCGACCTGGCAGGACGCGCTGCAGCGATACTTGCAAGAACGAAAAGGCTGAAGTGATCTTCGGATCCCAGGTTCGCTTTCCGCTTCGCGGCCAATGTATCGGTGAGCCGCCGCTATCCAATTCATAGCAGGACGATTACGGCTTCGCGCCAGGTTAAGCTGCCGCGCTTTAGTAATGCATTGCGCCCCTCGTTCGCCTCATTTTCTAATTACTTCGGTAACACGCCTTAGGATTCCGGCAAACATACAATCGGGAACGTGGGAAATTCTCCGCTCCAGCACGCCCGGAGGTGGACGGCCGTGGTCTGCGCCGTGGTGTGCGTGCACGTTCTGCTGTCGCTTTTTGCGCCGCGAGGATTTGCGCTAACTGCCTTTGGCGACATCCTGCAAAATTTGGTTCTGCTGTGCGCGACCGTTGCGGCACTCGCGAACGTGAGAACAGCGCGGCCAAAGACGCGTGCATTCTGGGCCCTGATGAGCCTGGGGCTGGGGATGTGGCTGGTCTCGCAAGTGATGTGGACGTACATCGAAGTCTACCTGCGGCATGAGGCGCCTAACCCATTTGTAGGAGATGTAATCCTTTTTCTGCATATCGTTCCCATGATGGCCGCGGTCGCGGTGCAACCACATTTACAACAGGATGATCGCTCGATCAGGGCCGGAACCCTGGACTTCGCGCTGCTGCTGACCTGGTGGCTGTTTCTTTATCTGTTTGTGGTCATCCCGTGGCAGTATGTGCACCCAGTGGAATCTGTCTACGGCAGGAGTTTTGACCTGCTCTATGTGAGCGAAGAACTGGTGCTGGCGGGGGGACTCGTCCTGGTGTGGCGGCGGAGCCGCGGGGCGTGGCGCTGCATCTATTTCGAACTGGTCGCAGCAACTCTGCTGTATTGCGTGGCCTCGCTCATGGCCAGTGAGGCCATCGACCTGCACTTGTATTACACGGGCAGTCTGTTCGACGTTCCGCTGGTGGCGGGGATGGCTTGGTTTGTGCGCGTCGGGATTCTGGCGCGCGAGACCGCAACGCAAAATCCGGCGGAAGAGTCGGCGCCTCGCGGTTACGGAATCTGGAAAGCGCGTTTGGCGATGGCGGCCGTGCTGATTACGCCGTTGATGATGGCGTGGGCACAGTTTGGTGGAACGATACCGCAAAGCGTGCGCACCTACCGGTTGCTGCTGACCTCGGCGGTCATGCTGGTGATGGGCGTGCTGGTTTTTCTGAAGCAACATCTGCTGGATCAGGAACTGCTGAGCCTGCTGCGATTGTCGCGCCACAATCTGGAGGAAATGAGCCGGCTGAAGGATGAACTGGAGAATAAGGAACATTCCCTGCGCTGGCACAGTCTGGAGCTGCAGCGAAAAAACCTGGAGCTGCAGGAGATTTCTTTCACCGATGTGCTGACGGGTGTCTGGAACCGGCGCTATCTGGAAGAGATTCTGACGGCGGAGGCCGGGCAGGTTCTGCGAAATTACGAGCGCGCGCGAGGCAACGACATTAAGAAGATGGATCACCGCGACCTGGTCTTCATTATGGTCGACGTGGATTTCTTCAAGGAAGTGAACGACCGGCACGGACATCCCGCAGGCGACCGACTGCTGCAACTGGTGGCGCACCGGCTTTCCACGGTGGTGCGCAAGTCAGACGTGCTGGTGCGCTGGGGCGGCGAGGAATTCCTGATCATGAGCCGCTCGACCGATCCCTCGGGGACGCCTGCATTCTGCAGCCGCGTTCTGGAAGTGATGGCGTCAGAGCCGTTCGATCTTGGCCACGGAATCATGGTGAGAAAAACCTGCTCGGTGGGATGGGCGGCGTATCCGTGGAGTCGCGGCGCGTTTGAGGCGATCTGCGCGGAAGAGGCGATTGCGCTGGCGGACGCGGCTCTGTACCGGGCGAAGGCTTTCGGCAGAAATCAGGGAGTCGGAATCGTGGCGACGGAAGCCGCGAGCCAGAATCCTGACGAAGTCGACCTAGGGTCAGTGTGCCAGGGAAATCCTCCGCTCGCGCGGATAGTGAGAAGCGAGTGTCCGGGGCCGGAGACGGCTTCGGGAGCCACGATTGAGAATGTGGAGCCGGCCGACAAGTCCACGGTGTGAGCCTGCGTCCGCAACACCCAACCGAATCTGAATCAGCCTTCAATCGAGCAGCTTGACCTGTGGGTGCGTGTTGACTACAGTGAGTAGCCAGATTCGTGGCAGAGGCATAAATTCTAATGAACGCAAAAACTCCTTCGCGCAAAACCGGCCTTCGTCAGAAGGCACAACTCATGTCGGCGTCTGAAATCGAGCGTACGATGGTGCGCCTGGCCTACGAGATCGTGGAAAAGAATGGCGGAGTCGACGGCCTGGGGCTGGTGGGAATTCGCCGCCGTGGAGTTCCGATCGCGGAACGACTGGGTAAGATCATTACGCGCATCGAAAGCGCGAAGGTTCCGGTGGGAACTTTGGATATCACGTTCTACCGCGACGACCTCTCGACGCTCGGACCGAAGCCGGTGGTGCAGGAGAAAGAGATCGGGTTTGAGATCGAGGACAAGAACATTGTGCTGGTGGATGACGTTCTATTCACGGGGCGCACTACGCGGGCGGCGCTGGATGCACTGTTTTCGCACGGCCGGCCGCGGCGGGTGCAACTGTGCGTGCTGATTGACCGGGGACATCGGGAGATTCCCGTGGAGGCCACGTTCGTGGGCCGCAATGTGCAGACCACGGCGAACGAAGTTATTGAAGTGAAGCTGACCGAGATTGACGATGCGGAAAAGGTTCTGCTGATGGAAAAATAGGATCGCAAAAGGTTGTAGTGAAAAAGGACGGTGGCGCTTGCCACCGTCCTTTTCATTTTGCCATCGAGTTTGCTATGCGATCCTGGTGCACACCGCCTTGGTTTGAGTGTAGAGGTTGAGAACATCGTGTCCCATTTCGCGGCCCCAGCCGGACTGCTTGTAGCCTCCGAAGGGCAGCGCCGCGTCGAAGATGTTGTAGCAGTTGATCCAGACGGTGCCGGCGCGCAGCTGCTCGGCCATACGGTGCGCCTTGCCGATGTCGCGCGTCCACACCGCGGCCGCCAGGCCGTAGTCGCTGTTGTTGGCGCGCGGAACGATTTCTTCCGGATCGGTGAATGACATTGCGGTCACGACCGGTCCGAAGATTTCTTCCTGCACGACTTTCATGTTTTCCTGCGTGTTGACAAGCACCGTGGGTTCGACGAAGTAGCCGCGGTCGCCAGTCTTGTGGCCACCCGCAAGCGCCGTTGCGCCCTGAGAGAATCCGGATTCCAGATATCCGCAAACGCGGTTCAGTTGTTCTTCGGAAACCAGCGGACCCATCTGGGATTCGGGATCGAGACCAGATCCGACTTTGATTTTCTTCGCCTGCTCCGCGACGCCTTCGACGACCCGATCGTAAATCGATTTCTCGACGTACAAGCGGGAACCGGCGCAGCAGCACTGACCGTGGTTGAAGAAGATGGCGCTAGCGGCACCGGGGATGGCGGTGTCAAGATCGGCGTCTTTGAAAACGACGTTGGGCGACTTGCCGCCCAACTCGAGAGAAACTTTCTTGAGATTGCCGGCGGCGGCGTGCACGATCAGTTTGCCGACCTCCGTCGATCCGGTGAACGCGACTTTGTCGACGTCAGGATGGGCGGCGAGTGCGGCGCCAGCTGTTTCGCCGTAGCCCGGGACAACGTTGACCACGCCCTCGGGGAAGCCAGCTTCCATGATCAACTCGCCCAAACGCAGCGCGGAGAGCGGAGTTTGCTCGGCGGGTTTCAACACCACGGTGCAACCGGTGGCTAGCGCAGGGCCAAGTTTCCACGCGGCCATCAGCAGCGGAAAATTCCACGGGATAATCTGCCCGACCACGCCGACGGGCTCGCGCAGTGTATACGCGAGATATTTTGCGCCGGGCGTGTAGGGAACCGAGAGAGGGATGGTGTTGCCCTCGATCTTGGTCGCCCAGCCTGCCATGTAGCGGAAGAGATCGACAGCGAGCGGAACGTCGGCGGCCTTGGCGATGTTGAGCGGTTTGCCGTTGTCGAGGCTTTCGATGTAGCCGAACTCTTCGGTATGCTGCTCGAGCAGATCGGCGAGTTTCCAGATCAGGCGGCCGCGTTCGGATGCAGTCATCCGGCGCCAGGGGCCATTATCAAAAGCCTTGCGAGCGGCTTTGACGGCTTGATTAATGTCTTCGCGATCGCCTTCCGCGACCTGCGCGAGAACCTCGCCGGTGGCGGGATTGTAGGTGGGGAAAGTCTTGCCCGACGCGGCGTTCACCCATTTGCCGTTAATCAACATTTTTCGCGGCTGGTCGATGAACTCAGCAACTTGCGGATGAATCTGCGGGGAAACTGCGATGCCCATACTGCCCTCCTTGGTCTGACGAACGTGGTCAAACAAACTTCTGGCAAGAAGCCAATGATGCCGGGCCAATACGCCGGACGAATAAAAGAGACCGGGGTATGCTACTGCCGGGCTGGGACAAATGCAATGGCGATCGGGCAGTGAGCTATTCGCCGTAAGGGACCCAGATGTTCTTGACCTGGGTGGCGTGCTCGAGGAACCAGCGGCCTTCCGCCAGTTTCGGATCGAACCAGTCGATGACTCGGCCTTCGTTGGTCCAGACCTGCTTGAGATTTCCGGTGGAGAGTGCCTTGGCCGCCGCGACGGTGGCGTCGTCTCCATAGCACCAGATGGCATCGACGTCATCATGTTCGGCCAGAGTCTTCAGCAGTTGCGAAGCGCGGCCGGAGACGATGTTGACTGCGCCGCCGGGCAGATCGCTGGTGTCGAAGAGTTGATAGAGATCGGCGGCGATCAGAGGATATTTTTCCGAGGGAACGGCAACCACCGTATTGCCTACGGCGATCAGGGGCAGCACGAGCGACAGGAATCCCAGCAGCGGCGCGTCAGCGGGGCAGATCACGCCGACGGTGCCGATAGGTTCCTTCATGGCGATGGCGATGTTGCGGAACGGTGGATTATGCACGGCGCCATCGAACTTGTCGGCCCAGGCTGCGTAAGAAAAAATGCGCTCGATGCCGAGGTCGACTTCGGCCGCGGCTTGCTTCTCGCCGACAGCGGCTGCGAGCGAATGAATGATCTCGGAGCGGCGCTGAGCCAGATTTTCCGCGCAGTAATACAGAACCTGAGCACGATTGTGCGCGGTAGCTTTCGCCCAGGATTCGGCCTTGTGAGCCGCTTCCACGGCGTTGCGAATATCTTTTCGATTACCCAGAGGAGCCTCTCCCAGCAGCCGGCCTTCGGGCGAACGCACTTGCATGCTGTAGCCGGAGTCGGGACGCGCTTGCTTGCCGCCGATGTAAAGCTTCACGGTGCGGTCGATGGCGGGTGAATTGGCATCGGGCTTTTCTTGAACTTGTGCATCTGACTGAGAGACTGGCGAGACATTAGCTGCAGGCAGTTTCGGAGCGTGCTTGAACCACGCGGGTTCCATATATTCGACCAAGCCCTCGCGACCGCCTTCGCGACCGTAGCCGCTCTCCCGGTATCCGCCAAAGCCGCAGGCTGCGTCGAACATATTTGTGCAGTTCACCCACACCACGCCGGCCTTGAGTTGCGCGGCCACATGCAGCGCGACGTTTATGCCCTCGCTCCACACGCACGACGCCAGGCCGTAGACGGTGTTGTTCGCCAACTCAACGGCTTCTTTCGGTGTTCTGAATGTCATGGCGGCGAGAACGGGACCAAAGATTTCCTGCTGCGCCACGATCGACGTGGGATGCACGTTGGTGAGAATCGTCGGCGGATAATAAAAGCCGCGCGAGGGCAATGCAACCTGTGGCTGCCAGCAAGTCGCGCCTTCGGCGACGCCTTGCGCGACCATGCGCTCGATGCGATCGAGTTGAACTCGCGCGACGATGGCGCCGATGTCGATCGCTTTGTCGAGCGGTGCTCCGACACGCAGCTTGCTCATGCGATCGCGAATCTTCGAGATCAGGGTCTCGGCAATGCTCTCCTGCATGAGCAGGCGCGAACCGGCGCAGCAGACTTGCCCCTGGTTGAACCAGATTCCGTCGACCAGGCCTTCGACGGCGCTGTCGAGATCGGCGTCTTCGAAGATGATGAACGGCGATTTGCCGCCGAGTTCGAGGGAGAGCCGCTTGTGGCTGGATGCGGTTGCGCTGCGGATGGCGCGTCCGACTTCGGTTGATCCGGTGAACGCGATCTTGTCGACGTCAGGATGCTTCACCAAGGCTTCGCCGGTGGAGCCGTCCCCGGTGACGATGTTGACGACACCAGCGGGCAATCCCGCTTCCTGGCAGAGTTCGGCGAAAACGAGCGCTGTGAGCGGAGTAAATTCGGCGGGCTTCAAAACCACCGTGTTTCCTGTCGCCAGCGCGGGCGCGATTTTCCACGCCAGCATGAGAAGCGGAAAATTCCAGGGAATAATCTGGCCGACGACGCCGCAGGGTTCGTAGCCGGGGAACTCCTGCTCGAGCAACTGCGCCCAACCAGCGTGGTAGTAGAAATGCCGCGCCACCAGCGGAATGTCGATGTCGCGGCTCTCGCGAATGGGCTTACCGTTGTCCATGGTCTCGAGGACCGCAAGAAGCCGGGAATGTTTTTGTACGAGCCGCGCGAGTGCATAGAGATAGCGCGCACGGGCATGCGGAGTCAGGGCGCGCCATGGCGCCGAGGCAGCACGCGCGGCGCGAACGGCCGCGTCCACGTCGGCAGCACTGCCTTGCGCGACTTCAGCCAACCTCTCGCCATTCGAAGGATCGAAGGAGTCGAAGTATCGACCGGCCGCGGGCGCCTGCCAGGTCCCGCCGATGAAAAGTCCAAAGCGGCGTCCGTGACGCTGCAACCACGATTCCGCTTCTTTGGAATCTTCCGGGGCAGGTCCGTACTCCATGCTGACAAAGTTCTCTGCGATGCTCATTCAGTTCAGCTCGCTTGATTTTGTTTCATCAAACCACTCGTCATGCAGTTCCTGCTAGGCAATTGGATGACGATACTCCGCAGAGTAGCGTCCGGTTGCGTGATGCTCGAGTTGCCGCTCGATGTCTCCCAACAGACCGCTCGCGCCGAAGCGAAAAAGATCTGCCCGCGTCCACGGCACACCGAGTTCTTCTTTCATCATGGCCAGCCAGTCGATTGATTGCTTCGCCGTCCGGATTCCTCCGGCCGGTTTGAATCCGACCGCCATGCCGGTTTGCTGGGCGTACTCGCGGATGGCGCGAACCATCACCAGACTAACGGGCAGCGTCGCATTCGTTGGTTCTTTGCCGGTTGAAGTTTTTATGAAGTCCGCACCCGCCATCATGGCGACAAAGCTGGCCCTCGCCACGTTGCGGTATGTGAGCAGATCTCCGGTGCCGAGAATCACTTTCATATGCGCCGTACCGCAGGCCTGCTTGAAAGTCGCAACTTCGTCATAGAGCGCCTGCCAGCGTCCGCCGAAAACGTGGCCGCGCGTGATGACGACATCGATCTCGTTCGCTCCCGCTTCCACAGAACGGCGAATTTCTGCGACGCGCTCGGCCAGCGGCGAGAGGCCGGCGGGGAATCCGGTGGAGACGGCGGCGACGTGAACGCCGCTACCCTCCAGCGCGCGCAACGCAGTTTCGATGAATGTGTGATAAACGCAAACCGCACCCACCTTGATGCCGAGTTCTTCGATGCCGAGTATCTGGACGAGATCCTGCTGAATGGGCTGCCGCGCCTTGGCGCACAGTCGCCGCACGCGCTCGTCCGTGTCGTCGCCGGAGAGTGTGGTCAGGTCCATGCACGAGATCGCACGCAGAAGCCAGGCGGCCTGCCAGTCTTTCTTGACCGTGCGGCGGGCAGTTTGCGACTGGGCGCGGCGTTCCACGGCACTCGTGTTCACGCGAACTTCCTGCACCCAATGCAGATCGAGCGGAATGCCGGCGTTGGAAAGCAACGGGCGTCCGTCGAGCGTGGCGATCGCATTTGAGGCATGCTCTTTGGACGCGAGTTCGCCACCCGATTTGCTGCTTGCGTGGGAATGGCTGTGATCGACCGACATTGCGGCTGTGCTTTCTAACGTTCTGCGAGCGTTCTATGAGAATGTTTGTCATTGTACGGCAGGCAAACTTACAACGCGAATTCGATGGCTGCGGGCGGCCGGCGCGCTTGATCCGCAAGAAAAGCGCAGGAATTCCCAGCAAGGGTTTACAATGGCGCACGATTCGCGCGTGCTCGACTGCATTTTTATTCCTTTACCTCTATGCCCAAGAAGACAGTTTCTGCCAACCTTCGGAAAAAGCTGGAGCGAGCGGCTATCAAGGTGATGAAGAATGCACATGCGCCGTACTCGAATTTCCATGTGGGAGCGGCGATACTGCTGACCAACGGCAAGATATTCTCCGGATGCAATGTGGAGAACGCTTCTTACGGAATGACCAATTGCGCGGAGCGCACTGCGATCTTCACTGCGGTTGCGCAACTTGGTCCGAAGATTGAGATTCAGGCCGTTGCCGTCGCGAACGATCATAGGGTCGCGTGTTCGCCTTGCGGAGCGTGCCGCCAGGTGATTTATGAATTCGGTCCGGATGCGACCATCTTTTTTCAGGGCGCCGCGGGCCCCAGGCAGGCGCACATCACCGAACTTCTTCCGGAAGGATTCCGCTTAAAGTGAGCCCTTCGACCCCTGTGCCGCAGACGTTTCGCGCCATTGATGTCATCCGCAAAAAGAGGGATGGCGTCGAGCTCTCGCCAGCAGAAATCGAAGTTTTGGTCAACGCCTACACGCGCGGCGATATTCCCGATTATCAGGTTTCGGCGTGGCTGATGGCGGTGGTGCTGAAAGGCATGACGCGCCCCGAGACCGCTGCGTTGACTGATGCGATGCTGCATTCGGGCGATGTTCTGGATCTCTCGTCGCTGCGCGCCCGAAAGGTCGATAAGCATTCCACCGGCGGCGTGGGTGACAAGACCTCTCTTGTGCTGGCTCCGCTGGCGGCAGCGGCGGGCGTCGCGGTTCCAATGATCAGCGGGCGCGGGCTGGGGCACACGGGCGGAACGCTCGACAAGTTGGAGGCGATTCCCGGTTTCAATGTGAATCTTTCGGTCGCAGAATTCCGGCGCGTCCTCGAGATTTGCGGCTGCGCGATGATTGGGCAGACCGCGGAGATTGCGCCGGCCGATCGCAAGTTGTACGCGCTGCGCGACGTTACTGGCACGGTGGAGAGTCCCTATTTAATTTGCGCGTCGATCATGAGCAAGAAATTGGCCGAGGGGATTGATGCGCTGGTACTCGACGTGAAGACCGGCTCCGGCGCGTTCATGAAAAGCGAGAAGGACGCGGCGTTTCTCGCCGAACTCATGGTCGAGACCGGGGAGCGCATGGGCAAACAAGTCGTCGCGCTGATCACGGACATGGATCAGCCGCTGGGAAGTATGATCGGCAACGCGCTGGAAGTTGTGGAAGTCGTGGAAGTTCTGCGCGGGGGCGGGCCTGCAGATCTGCGCGAACTTTGCCTGGAGCTCGCGGGATGGATGCTGCATCTGGGCGGCGTCGCGGGCAGCGTTGGGGAAGGAAAGCAGCAGAGCACGAAATTGATTTCGTCGGGCAAGGCGCTGGAGAAATTCAAGCAGATGGTGGAATTGCAGGGTGGGGACGTGCGAGTCATCGATGACCCCAAGCGGCTGCCGCAGGCACGAAAAACTTTGCAAGTGTTGAGCGCAACGGCTGGGTATGTTGCGTCGATGCAGTGCGAGCAGATCGGAACAGCCTCTGTCATCCTCGGCGGCGGGCGCGAGCGCAAGGAGGATTCAGTCGATCCGGCGGTGGGAATCGTGCTGCACAAGAAGGTTGGAGATCGAGTGGCTGCGGGCGAGCCGCTAGCCACGATTTACTACAATGACGACTCGCGCGCTGCTCAGGCCAAGCGATTGATGGAAGCTAGTTGCGAAGTCGCGGACCTTGCGCCCGCCAAGAGGCCGCTGATTCATCGAGTGATTGGAATGTCCGGGGAGAAAAACTGAATGGGACGCTATACGGGAATTCTTGGCCTGCTGGCCATGCTGGGGTTGGCCTACATTTTCTCCACTAATCGTCGCGCGATCCGCGTGAAAACCGTGGCGTGGGGATTGGGCCTGCAGATCGCCATGGCGATTTTTGTCCTGCGGACGCAAAGGGGGGAAGCCCTGTTCGGCTGGCTGGGCGCTGGAGCGAAACATCTCCTCGATTTTTCTTACTACGGTTCTGAATTTGTTTTCGGTGATCTCGGCAAGCAGGCGTCGTCGGTGGGATTCATTTTCGCTTTTCAAGTGTTGCCGACGATCATCTTTATCGCTGCGTTTTTTGCTGTGCTCTACCATCTCGGCGTGATGCAGTTGATCATCCGCGCGGGCGCATGGGTAATGACCACCGTGATGGGCGCCAGTGGCGCCGAGTCGCTCAATCTGGCGGCCAGCATTTTTATGGGGCAGACCGAAGCCCCGCTGACGATCCGGCCATTTCTCCCGGAGTTGACGCAGTCCGAACTCATGACGGTGATGACGAGTGGCATGGCCCACATCTCCGGAGGCATGATGGCCGGTTATATTCACGTGGGCGGTGCCGACCCAAAGAATCTGCTCACGGCCGTTATTATGACTGCGCCCGGCACGCTGCTCATCGCGAAGATGCTGGTGCCCGAGACCGAACAGCCGCTCACGGCCGGGCGGGTGCAGATGCCGGCCATGGAAAAGGAATCGAATGTGTTAGGCGCGATTGCCCGCGGCACAGTCGACGGCCTGCATCTCGCACTGAACGTGGGTGCGATGCTGATCACGTTTATAGCTTTGCTGGCGCTGGCCAACGCCATGATGGGCTGGGCGCACATTCACGTGTCCTGGTTCCCCTACAGCCTGCAACAAGTATTCGGTTGGGCTTTTGCGCCGATCGCATGGCTGATTGGAGTTCCATGGCACGATGCCGCGTCCATCGGGAACCTGCTCGGCACCCGCATGGTGGTCAACGAATTCGTCGCCTTCGCTCAACTCGGGCCGATGAAGGGAACGCTCGATCCGCGCTCGTTCACCATCGCGACGTTTGCGCTGTGCGGCTTCGCGAATCTCAGCTCGATCGGAATTCAGATCGGAGGCATTGGCGCGCTCGCTCCGAACAGAAGAGGCGACCTTGCCCGGCTGGGAGTTCGCGCGATGCTGGCGGGAACCATGGCCAATCTTATGTCTGCCTCGATTGCCGGTATGCTGCTGTAGATTTGATTTCTAGTCATCACTCATTCTTCAAGAAGAGCTTCTGCTCAAGTAAGGATCTCTGCTATGAAACGATTCTGTTTTGCGCCTGCTTTCATTTTGCTTTGTGCTCTCTGCCTTGTTTTCAGCGCGGCTGCGCAGACGCCGCGGCGCGTGATCATCGATACCGACCCGGGTGTCGATGATGCGATGGCAATTTTGCTGGCCCTGAACTCGCCGGAACTGAAGGTCGAGGCTCTGACCGTAGTGCCGGGGAACGTGGATGCGCGGCAGGGTTTGGAGAACGCTCTGAAACTAGTGTCGCTGGCGGGACGATGCGACTTGCCGGTGGCCGGCGGAGCGCAGCATCCGCTGAATCAGAAGCTGATCACGGCGCAGTTTTGGCATGGCAAGAATGGTCTGGCCGGAATTCAACTGCCGGCGTCGAAATGCAAGGCTGATCCGCGTTTTGGTCCCGATCTCATCATCGAACTGGTTCACAAGTATCCGCACGAGATCACGCTGATTCCGGTGGGGCCGCTGACCAACATTGCGCTGGCCGTGTCGAAGGATCCGTCGATCGTGCCGCTGGTCAGGGACATTGTCATCATGGGCGGATCGATCACGGGAGGAAACGTGAACGGAGCGGCCGAGGCGAATATTTATGGCGATCCGGAGGCGGCGGCGATTGTGTTTAATGCGGGATGGATGGTCACCATGGTCGGCTCTGATGTGGGCGAGCGCACGATTATCACGCGAAAGTACTTGGCGGATTTGCAGTCGCTGCAGGGGCCGGAGAGCGACTTCATTGGAAAGCTGGCGGACTTTTATTTGACGCGCTCGGAGAAGAGCGGGTATCTGGGCGCGGCGATGTACGATCCGCTGGCGGTTGGAGTTGCGATCGATCCCACGCTGGTGACGCTCAAAGACATGCACGTGGATGTGGAAACGAAGGGCGAGTTCACGCGCGGTGAAACCGTTGCCAATCGCATGGGATCGAATGAGAACAATGTGCTGCACGGCGACCACTACGAGATCGAGGGCGTGATCGATCTGAAGCCGAATGCGCGCGTCTGCCTGGCTTCCGATGCGGACCGGTTCCTGCAACTGTTCATCAGCCGCATCAAAGGAAAATAGATCCAAGGAAAATCAGATCGGATAGCCGTTTGCCGCGCCCCGGGCCTTACTGGCTGGCGTGCGCGAGCGCAAGAATTGCCAGCCCGTAGAACACGAACATCAGCGCCAGAAACATCTTGCCTTTCGATCCTGCCCCGGCAAATTCCTTCCAGGCAAACACGCCCCAGAGCGCTCCGACCATAGGCGCTGATTGGCCGATGGCATAGGACAATGCGAAGCCCGCCGAACCTCCGGCCACCACGTTGCACATGGTGCCAATTCCCCAAATCATTCCGCCGAGCAAACCCAACAAATGTCCCGAAGGCGGCCCGCTGAAAAATCCTGCAAGGCCCACCGGTTCGCCCGCCAACGGTTTCCTCATGAAATACAAGTTCCAGATGAAGCACGAGAGCAGCGCGCCCAGCGTGAGAAACACCACGGAACTGTAGGGCGTCAGCGCGTTTCCCCGAGTCGCTCCGTAGGCGACGAACGGGTTCCACAACCCCATCAGCACTCCTGAAACGATGCAGATGATAATGCTTTTGCGCGACGCCGAGCGGGTCGAGCCCAGGCTGCCAAAGGCTTTGCCATCAAGAATCACGGCGATCAGAGCGCAGGCCACGCCGGCGGCGATGAACAGCAGGTTCCCCTTGGGCTGCAGGATGTAGCTCAGCAGAGTGCCCACAACCAGCGCGATTCCGATTGAAACCGGCAGCGCCACCGCCAGCCCGGCCATATCGATGGCCGCCACCAGCAGCAGATTCGCCAGATTGAAGATCGCGCCACCCACCATCGTCCAGAGGATGTTGGAGTTGTCGGCGGAATGAACATTGTTCAGGAAACTCGTCGAATCATGTCCCGTGCTGCCCAGCGTGAGCGCTCCAACCAGCGAGATGAGAAAAATGCCGATCGCATAATCCCAATAAAAAAGTTCGAAACGGTAATTCTTTACTCCCTTGTAGGTGTTGGCCCACGATCCCCAGCAGATCGCGCTGGCAACCGTCATCAACAACGCGACCGTAAAATTCGGCGGTGTAAACAATATGGTCCTCCCTGGGAAAACGAGTATGGGAAAACGAGTAACTGTACTCTTCCTCGCCAGAAGCCACAAGTGAGATTGCGAACTTTTAGCCGTTCACTTGCGCGTAGGTGGCGCGGCGGAGGAATTCTCCCTGACCGGCGCGGCCGAGGAATTTGTCGCTGTCGACCACGACTCGGCCTCGCGAGAGAACTACGTCAGGCATGCCGGTGACCTCGATGCCTTCGAACATTGAGTAATCGACGCGCATGTGGTGCGTCTTGGCGCTGATGGTGTGTTTTCGTTTGGGATCGAAAATCACCAGGTCGGCGTCGCTGCCGACGGCGATCGTGCCTTTGCGAGGGAACAGTCCAAAGAGCTTGGCGGGTGTGGTCGAAACCAGTTCCACGAAACGGTTGGCGTTGAAGCGGCCACTGGCCACGCCGCCGGAGTAGATCAGGCTCATGCGGTGTTCGACGCCAGGACCGCCATTCGGAATTTTCGTGAAATCGTCGCGGCCCATTTCTTTTTGCTCCTTGAAGCAGAACGGGCAGTGATCGGTGGAGACGACTTGCAGATGATCGTGCTTGAGCCCGCTCCAGAGTTTTTCCTGGTGCCATTTCTCGCGCAGCGGCGGAGTGAAAACATATTTCGCTCCTTCAAAACCGGGAGCGTCCATGTTCTCGAGTGAGAGATAAAGATACTGGGGGCAGGTTTCGGCGTAGACGGGAAGTCCGCGGTCTCGAGCCTCGCGAATCTTCTCGAGCGCATCGTTGCAGCTTAGGTGAACGATATAAATCGGCGCGCCTGCCATTTCGGCCAGAGCAATGGCGCGTCCTACGGCCTCGGCTTCCGCGGTGGTGGGACGAGTAAGCGCGTGATACTTGGGCGCGCGTTTGCCTTCGGCCAAAGCCTGCTGCACGATGACATCGATGGCGCTGCCGTTCTCGGCGTGCATGCAAATCATCGCGCCATTCTTCGATGTGGTCTGCAGCGCCTTGAAGATGCTGCCATCGTCGAGCATGAAGACGCCTGGGTAGGCCATGAATAGCTTGAAGCTGGTCACACCTTCGTGCACCAGATCATTCATCTCGGAAAGTTGGCCGCCCGAGACATCGGTCACGATGCAGTGGAAGGCGTAGTCGCACACTGCTTTGTTCGAGGCCTTACTCATCCAGGTGTCGAACGCCTGACGCAGCGGTTGGCCTTTGTATTGAATCGCGAAATCGATGAGCGTGGTGGTGCCGCCGAATGCAGCGGCACGCGTGCCGGTTTCAAAATCGTCGGCGCTGGTGGTACCGCCAAAAGGCATGTCGAGATGGGTATGAACGTCGATGCCGCCGGGGATTACGAGTTTGCCGGAAGCATCCAGAAGTTTTGTGGCGTTCTCGGACCGGAGGCTCGTGCCGATCGCGGTGATCTTGCCATTCTCGATAGCAATGTCGGCGGTATAAGTATCGGTTGCCGTGACCACCGAACCGTTTCTGATGATCGTGTCGAAACCCATCGCGTCCTCCGCAGGCTCTGCGCCGCACTCGTGGCTGAGATTGAGAGAAGAATTCTATGCTAAACTGCGGCCCTTTACTCTTGGAGATCAGTTATTCGCGAGATTTGCTGACCATCAGCTCGGGAGTAAGTTGCTCGACGAAAGGGACTGGCCATGCACTTCGGCATCGCATTGAAACCTGACATCTCGATCGAGCGCATTGTTGGCCTGACGCGGCAGGCCGAGCGCGGCGGATTTGAATACGGCTGGATTTTCGATTCCCACGTGCTGTGGAAAGAGCCGTATCCGCTGTTGACGCTGATGGCGACCAATACCGAACGCATGCGGCTGGGTACGTGCGTCACCAATCCTGCGACGCGAGACCTGACCGTGACTGCCAGCTTGTTCGCGACGCTGAATCTGATTTCCGGCGGGCGCATGGAACTCGGCATTGGCCGCGGCGACAGTTCGCGGCGGGTGATGGGGAAGAAGCCGGTGAGTTGGTCGCAATTGGAAGCGGCGGTTGCGGAATTTCGCGATCTGACCTCCGGCAAGGAAGTGCAACACGATGGTCAGCCCACTCGTCTCAGCTGGGCGAAGGATTCTCCGCGGGTTTGGATCGCCGGCTACGGGCCCAAGGTGCTGCACATGGCCGGGCGAGTGGCCGACGGAATCATTCTGCAGTTTGCGGACCCGGCTCTGATTGACTGGTGCCTGAGTTTCGTGAAAGAAGGAGCAAAGGCGGCAGTGCGCGACTTTTCGAAGATTGAAGTCATGGCGGCGGCTCCGGTGTGGGTCTCGGATGACTTGAGCGTAGCTCGCGAGCGCGTGCGCTGGTTCCCGGCTCTGGTGTCGAATCATGTGATGGATCTGATCCGCCAGTACAAGCCCGAAGATCTGCCGCCTGCGCTGACGTCGTTTGTGCAGGATCGCGGACACTACGATTATCAACACCATTGTGAGGTGGGAAGTGACAACGCGGATTTCGTTTCTGACGAAGTGATTGACCGCTTTTGTCTGGTCGGGCCGGCCGCAGCCCATCGCGAGAAGTTGCGCGCGCTGGCTGCGGTGGGCGTGACGCAGTTCAACATTTACCTGATGTGCGGAGATGAAGAGCAGACGCTCGAGATTTATGATCGCGATGTGTTGCCGGAATTTCTGAAAGCGAAGCGGGGAAGTTAAGTGGCTTCCTGCGGCGTGGTGTCGGGCTGCGGCCGCAACTTCATCATTGCGTAATACGCGATGAAGGAAACGGCGAATCCGACGAACCAGGAATAGTCGTAGAGAAATCGTAGCGCAGGGATGGCGAGGCCCGAGAGCGCTATACCCGCGCCCAGGGCGAGTGCAATCACCGCGCGCCAGTTGAAGCCGCGTGAGTATTCATAGATTCCGCCGCGAAGGTACAGGTCGTCGACCTGCAGCACACGCCTGCGAATGGCGAAATAGTCGCAGATCATGATTCCTGCGACCGGCCCGAGAAAAGCGGCGTATCCGCCCAGCCATCCGATAATAAAAGTTCCGTAGTTGGAAAGCAGTTTCCACGGCATGAGCGCGATGCCCATGAAGCAGGTGATGACGCCGCCGGTGCGGAAACTGATACCTCGCGGCCACAGGTTGGAAAAATCGTTGGCCGGCGAAACCACGTTGGCACCGATGTTGACGTTGAGCGTGGCCAACAGAATCGCGACCAGCGAGATCACGACCGCGACTGGCGAATGAAAGCGGCTGAGCAGTTGCACGGGATCCCAGATGGCGGTTCCGTAGATGACCACCGTGGCGGAAGTCACGACGATGCCGACGAAAGCATAGAGCGTCATCGTGGTAGGCAGAGCCAGAGCTTGCCCGATCATCTGCTCGCGCTGGTTGCGCGCGAAGCGCGTGAAGTCGGGAATATTCAATGAGACCGTCGCCCAGAATCCTACCGTGCCATTCAGTGCGGGGATGAGGAATTTCAAGAAGTCGGGAAAAGTTGTGAAGCGCGATGGCACCGAGAACATAGGCCCGAAGCCGCCGGCGGCGTGATACGCCCACCCCAACAGAAGTACTCCGACGCCCAGCAGAACCGGCGCGCTGATGCCCTGCAGGATGCGGATGTACTCGATGCCCTTGAGGACGACTGCGAGATTGATCAGCCAGAAAATGAAAAAGCAAACGCCGGGGCCATAAGGAAAGTTCTTCCAACTGGGAGCGAGCGTTGCCAGGAGGGTGCTGATAGCTTCGCCGCCGATCCAGGCTTGAATGCCGAACCATCCGCAGGCGACGAGTGCGCGAAGAACCGCCGCAAAGTTTGCGCCCAACACTCCGAACGAAGCGCGAGCCAGAACAGGGAACGGAATTCCGTACTTCGCGCCGGGATGCGAGTTTAGCAGCATCGGCGCGAGTACGATGACGTTGCCGATAAAGATGGTTGCGACCGCCTGCTTCCAGTTCATTCCCCCTTGAATCAAGCTGGCGGCCAGCATGTAGGTGAGAATGTTCACTGACATCGAAATCCACAGCGCGGCGAAGTTGTATGTGCCCCAGTGCCGGCGCTGGGCTGTGGCCGGCGCGAGGTCCTCGTTGTAGAGAGGGCTGGACTCGATGCGGGAGTACGGTGCTTCGGTGTTGGGAGTCATGGGGATTGAGAAACTGGGGAATTTAGTAATTGGGAAATTGAAAACCGGCTAGGGATTGAACCGCACCAGCATGTTTCTCAATTACTCGATTTCCCATTGGCTCAATTAATCCCGGCTCTGCGTCGTAATCAGGCCGTAGCTGTCTGGCCGGCGGTCGCGGAAAAACTGCCAAACCTTCCGCACTTCCTGAATCATGTCGAGATCGAGATCAGCCACCACGACTTCGTCTCTATCACGGCTGGCCTGGGCGATGATCTTGCCGCGCGGGTTGCAGAAATAACTCTTGCCATAGAATTCGCCAATGCGCCACGGCTTTTCGGTACCTACGCGATTGATGGCTCCTACAAAATAGCCGTTGGCCACGGCGTGAGCTGGTTGTTCGAGTTCCCACAAATATTCGGAAAGTCCGGCTACGGTTGCGGACGGATTGAACACGATCTCTGCGCCGTTCAGGCCGAGGATGCGCGCGCCCTCGGGAAAATGGCGGTCATAGCAGATGTAGACGCCGACGCGAGCATACTTGGTTTCAAACACGGGATAACCGAGATCGCCGGGAGTGAAATAAAATTTCTCCCAAAATCCGGGATGGCAGTGCGGGATGTGATGTTTGCGGTACTTGCCGAGATAGCCGCCGTCGGCGTCGATGACCGCGGCGGTGTTGAAGTAAACGCCCGGCATCTGCTCTTCATAAACCGGGACCACGATGACCATGCGATGCTTCTTTGCAATCTTCTGCATGAGGCGCGTGGTGGGGCCGTCGGGCACGCGTTCGGTCAGTTCGTACCAGCGGGCGTTTTGCTCGGCACAGAAATAAGGTCCGTAAAAAAGCTCCTGCAGGCAGAGGATCTGCGCTTTCTTGCGCGCGGCCTGCTCGATCAGCTTCAGGTGCTTGTCGATCATCGCCCTTCTGATCTGCGCCAGCGGGCGCTCGGTGCTGAGGGCGTTGCTGGCTTGAATCAAGGCACAGCGGACATTGCGGGGCATGGAACCTCCCTGTCGACGATCATGAACCGAACTGCTACTGCTAAGGATCGAAACTATAGCACGCTGCGGAGTCGACGTTGACACGAGCTTGGTGGGCTCACTAGACTCGGCCTTCCGCACCTCCCGGAGACAGTGGTCACAGCTATGGCAAAGCGCACTCGAATCGCGGTAGTTGGCAGCGCCAACATCGATCTGACGACATTTACCAATCAATTCCCCAAGCCCGGCGAAACCATATTCGGGCAGAAATTCGATCTCGGTTTTGGCGGTAAGGGCGCGAACCAGGCCGTGGCAGCACGTCTGTGTGGCGCGGAAGTTTTTATGGTGGCGCGCGTGGGTAGCGACCTTTTCGGTCCCGCGACCATCGAAAACCTTCGCAAGCAGGGAATTGATACGTCGCACGTGAGGCAGGTCGAGGGGCTGTCGAGCGGTGTCGCGCCTATCTTCGTCGAGCCCAACGGCCAGAACCGCATTCTGGTGGTGAAGGGAGCAAACGATGCGCTCAGGCCCAACGACGTTGATGCCGCGGCAGAGACGTTGAAGACTGTTGACTGCATCGTGCTGCAGTTCGAGATTCCTGTGGAAACGGTTTATTACACCATTGCATTTGCGCGCAAGCACGGAATCCGCTGCATTCTGAATCCCGCGCCTGCGCAACCTGTCGATATGGGCGCGCTGAAGGATCTGGATTATTTCGTTCCGAACGAGAATGAAGCCGAGGCTATCACCGGGACTCCTGTGAAGAACGTCGAAGACGCGAAGAAGTGTGCGGAGAAGTTGGTGGCCGACGGCATTCGGCGCGTGATCATCACGCTGGGCGCGAACGGATCTCTCCTCGCGAGCTGCGAGGGCAGCGAGCACGTGGCGCCCTTCGCGGTGAATGCGGTGGATAGCAGCGGAGCCGGAGATGCTTTCATCGGCAGCTTTGCCGTATTTCTGGGCGAAGGAGTGCCCGAGAGGGAAGCGGTGCGCCGCGCGAATCTCTACGCGGGCTTGTCGACGACAGGAGTGGGAACGCAGAAGTCCTTTTACGATCGCGCTCGCTTTGACGGAGAGTGGGCCGCGCGGTCTTGAAGCCGATGCACACGGCGGACAGTTTTCAACAGTCGATTGTCTAACAATCAACATCGCTCAGCGATCGTTGTTGAGCAGTCATCGTCATCGTCATCGTTCAACCAATCGTGCGCAGCAGTTTTTTCGATGAGCCTTTTCCCGAAAACGCCGCGCGTTAACTGTGTCGACTACGAAAATTCTTGACTTAGCTGTAAGCGGCAATTTATAAGCCGAGCTTGTGGTTTGAGTCCCTTCCAAGGTCAGGGATCTTTTTTTCTCTTTTCCACAAGCAACTATGAAAGGGGTTCAGGAAATGTCGAACCAGAAGGCGCGTTTCGCGGTCCTGTTGGCTTCGTTGTGCTGTCTGTTCAGCCCGGTTCTTTACGGTCAGGCGACCGGAAGTTTTTCGGGCACGGTTTCAGACAACTCCGGGGCAGTGGTGGCGGGTGCCAAGGTCACGGTCACGTCCCAGGCCACGAACGTTTCCCGCGATGCGATGACCGACGCCACCGGACATTTTCTCGTGCCGTTGCTGGGCGTTGCGGATTACAAGATCAAAGTGGAAGCAACGGGCTTCAAGCCTTCCGAGGTGAAGGATCTTCGCCTGCAGATCGACGAACACCGCGAGCTCGATTTCAAACTGGTGCCGGCATCGGTGAGCACCAGCGTTGAAGTGAACGCGACCGAAGTCGCGGTCGAGACGACGACTCCAACGCTCGGGCAAGTCATCACCGCGCAGGAAGTGGCCGAGCTGCCTTTGAACGGCCGCAACTTCGTGCAACTCGCGACCCTGACGCCGGGAACGACCGCATCCACCAGCCCAGTCAGTTTTTTCACCAACGCCGCCAGCAGCGAAGCCGCGACGCGCGGATCATTCTCGCTCTCGGTGGGCGGCTCTCGTGAACAGGAAACCGACTGGCTGCTCGACGGCAACGACAATAATCAGCTGGATGAAGGCGGCATCGCGATCTTCTCGTCGATTGACGACATCGAAGAGTTCAAAGTCTTGACCTACAACTACTCTGCGGAATATGGAGAGCGCGCCGGTCCGACCGTACTGGTCACGACTAAGTCAGGCACGAACAAATATCACGGTTCGCTCTTTGAATACTTCCGCAACACCAAGCTGGATGCGGACCCGTATTTCGGCACGACGCCACAAAAATTCAATCTGAATCAATTTGGCGGGTCGTTCGGCGGGCCGATCAAGAGCGACAAGACTTTCTTCTTCGCGGATTATCAGGCCAAGAGGCAGCGCGAGGGCGTGACCTTCACGGGATTCGTTCCGAACCCAGCCGAGCTGGTTGCCGATGCCAATGGCAATTACAATCTCAGCAGCAATCCGCTGGAGATCACGCAGTTCACCAATCCATATCCGTATCTGGTCGGCACCACTCCTACGACAAGTCCATTCCAGTGCAACATTGCGAGCGGCCTTCCGGTAGCTCCTGTCCTAAGTGGTCCCCAAGCCGGAAGCCAAGGGCCAATCATCGCGGGAGTGACGCAACCATGTCCCATCATTCCCGGGTCGCTGGTGAATAATATTGGCCTTAAGGTAGCGCAACTCTATCCCGCGCCCGATTCAACCAATACGGCCTTCAACTATGTAAATGAGCCGGTTCGAAAACTGAACGAAGGAACATGGGATGTTCGCGTGGATCACAATTTTTCCAGCAAGGACTCCGCGTTTGCGCGCTTCAGCTATGACCAGGCGACCAACTTCGTCCCTGGTGGTTCGCCGAGTTGGACCGAAGCGAATGCATTTGGCAGCAACCAGTACATTAACAATCATGGTCGCAATGCGGTCGTCACCGAGACCCACGTGTTTTCCGCGAACCTGATCAATCAGGCGACGTTGGGCTACAGCCGCATTTTCAATCACATTCTTTCCTACGGCACCGGCACCTGCGAAGCCGCGACGCTCGGCATCCCCGGCGCTGACCTGGGAGCGAAGTGTGATGGCATCACTGGCTATCCAGCCAGCCTGAACCAGTCGACCAAAGACTGCGAAAGCTGCGGCATGACGTCGTTCCAGATGTCGAGCTACTTCTCGGTGGGCGACCGAGGCTACGCGCCCTATCAGGGTGGAACCAACGTCTATTCTGTGGGCGATGTGCTCGATCTTATTCGCGGCAAGCACAACGTCCGGTTCGGCGCGACCTATCGCGCCGAGGAAATGAATGTGCGGAACAATGCGTTCCAGGACGGCTACGTCGTCGAAGCGGGACTTGGGACAGGGGACGACATCGCCGACCTTCTGCTCGGCAGCTTGGGAGTTTTCGCGGCTCACGATCAGACCTTCCTCGGCGCTACGACCGGCCGCCGCTGGAAACTCGTCCGTCCATTTGTGCAAGACGACTGGCGCGTGACGCCGAATGTGACTGTGAACCTCGGGCTGGCGTGGGCCCTGGCAACGCCCGAAACCGAAGCAGAGCATCGGCAGGCGAACTTCAACATTCAGAATCTTAAGTGGTATGTCCCGAACGGAAGTCCCACTCTGGCAAGTTGCACGGTCTGCATCGCAACCGATGGGAGGGTGGGCATTCAGTTCGACAAGACTGCGTTAGAGCCCCGCATCGGCATTTCCTGGAAGCCCATGGGGAGTGACAAGACTGCCGTTCGACTGGGTTATGGGATCTTCCACGATTCTGCCTGGAACCAGGGCGGACAGGGGTTGTGGCAGAACCCGCCGTATTACGCGGAAGTTGATCCGTACCCCACCGGCGTCTGCGCTCCGTTCGGAACGCCAGGTTGCGGCCTTTCGAATGGCTTTCTGGTCAACGGTTCTCCTCTGCTCGGCCCCCAGAACCCATCGGCCTATACAGGGACAATTCAGTCCGCGAACCTCAATTTCAAGCAGGGAGCGATCCAGCAGTTCAACCTCAATGTTGAGCGCCAGTTGCCAGGAAATGTTGTGCTGACGATGGGGTACGCGGGCTCGCGCAGCCACCACATCCTGGTCAGCCAGGAAAACGAAAACCTCAATGAACCCAGCGCATGCCCCGGTGGAAGCAATTACAACCCAGCCAATAACTACACTCTTGGCTGCGGGTTTGGAACGTTTCCCTATGCAGGCTTCTACCAGACCGTCGCCAGCAACAACAGCATCGGCAACGCTCGCTATGATTCTCTTCAAGTGAAAGCTGAAACCAAGAGCACGAAGCATGGCCTTTATGCGCTGCTCGGGTATACCTGGTCTCGCACCTTCGACTCCGGCATGTCTGACGGTTTGGGCACCAACCCGGGCGCAACCTATTGGCCGTTGCCCGGAACACAGAAGCTCGACTGGGGACTCTCGCAACTGAATTTGAATGACAGCTTCACGGCCAGCATCCTGTACGATCTGCCGTTCGGGAAGGGCAAGCACTTTGGGGGAGACTGGAATGGCGCGACCAACGCTATCCTCGGAAATTGGCACGTCGATCTGATTGAAAGAGCCACATCCGGCTTCCCGTTGTTTGTGGTCGACAGCGCGGACGAATCTGGAACATATTTCTCTTACAACGGATTCACGCTACAGCGTCCGAACCAGGTGGGGAATCCAAACGAGGCGGGCCCAGTCGCGGGGAATCCGACTTGCAGCGCTCCTTCGAAGATCCATACTCTGCAGAACTGGTTCAATCCGTGCGCATTTGCTCAGGCTCCTCTTGGCGAGCTCGGCACGGCAGCTCGCGCGCCGGTCTACGGTCCGCGTTTCGTGAACACGGATTTCTCCGTAATCAAGAACTTCCCCATGTCCTTCCGGGAAGGAATGAATTTGCAGTTCCGTGCGGAGTTCTTCAACCTGTTCAATCACCCGCAGTTTTATATGGATGGACTGGGCGACAGCGGACAGCAAGACATCAACACGCCCTCCAGCTTCGGGGTAATCAATAACACGGTGAACAACCCGCGCCTGGTGCAGTTTGCGCTAAGGTTGGCCTTCTAGAGTATGAGTTGAAACTGTTGTTGGGGCAGACGGGCGCGGCCCGCTCTGCCCCTTATTCTGCGGACGCGACTTGCATCTGATCTGCATATGACGTGCATCTGATGACCAAGAAATCGGCAGCTTTCATCGCGCTGTGCCTGGCAACCGCCCTGTGTTCCGCCGAACCCCGGCGCAAAGTCATCATCAACGAAGATTGCTCCGGCCCCGGCGGCAGCAACCTGCAGACGCTGATGGTCATGATTCAGTCGCAGCAGGTGGAGGTGCTGGGCATCAGCGTGGTCAGCGGAGATCAGTGGCGCGACGAAGAAGTGGCGCACACTTTGCGCCTGCTGGAAATCATGGGGCGCACCGACATTCCAGTCGTTCCCGGCGCAGAGTTTCCGCTCGTCCGCACGCGCGAAGAGTCGCAGCTGTGGCAGCAGCGCTATGGCAAGGTCGCCTACTCCGGCGCGTGGGATGAGCGCTGGTGGCACGAGGTCTCGGTCGTGCCGCCGCTACCGGAGGGCCAGCCCACCACGAAGCCTGCCGATGAGGACGCAGCCCACTTTCTGGTTCGCATGGTCCGCAAGTATCCGCACGAAGTCACGATCTACGAAGGCGGACCGATGACCAATCTCGCGCTGGCGATTTCTCTCGATCCGCAGTTTCCGGAACTAGCGCGCGAGCTCGTTTTTATGGGTGGAAGCTTGAGCCCGCAAACTGACAATCCTGAATTTGTTGACAATCCGCGACACGAGTTTAACTTCTGGTTCGATCCGGAGGCGGCGGAAATCGTGCTGCGCGCCCCGTGGAAGAAAATCGTCTGCACGCCCGTCGACATTTCCGTAAAGACGCACATGACGGCGGCACTAGTGAAGCAAATCGAAGCCAGTGGAACTCCGCTGGGCCACTACATCGCGCGCTTCGCCTTGTTCACGCCCGGCGCCGACATCATGTGGGATGAGCTGGCGGCAGCGGCGTGGATCGACCCGACGCTCATTACCAAGAGCGAGAAGCGCTACATGGGCGTCGACATTGATCACGGCGCGGGATACGGCAACACGCTTACCTGGGAATCGAAGAGCACGGTGCGTCCGGCGGCGCAGCCAGTCGAAATTCAACTCGACCTCGCTACGGAACGCTTCTATCGCATGTTTGCCGGCCTGATGTCCGCGCCCACACCGTCTCCCACACCCGCCCATTGATCGCGAAACATGGACGGCGGCGCGGTAGTGTCCTAATTTGGGCAAGTTAGGACACTACCGGCGGCGCCTCATGCTGGCACCGCGGAGGCGAACAGCATACAATACTTGTTTGCGAGTTTTTCCCAATATGTCTCCCATCCCAGACGATCTCACTACAACCAAAGACGACATGGTGGCTTTCATTGAAGGCCATGGCATGCGCCGCTTTCACGGATACGTGGACTACGACGAGGTGCAGTGCGTGATGTGGGAAATGGCGGGCAACCCTGACGGCTGGAAGGATTTCGTGGAGTTGGCCAAGGCGTCGGCCGCGCCTTTCCTGACCATGCATTCGTGGACGCTCGAACGCACCGAGCTGGATGAAATGGTGCAGCGCCTGACCAACTCGGAATTCACCGACACCGACGATGTAGAAGACGCCCGCTGGCTGCGCGCGCACGTGGGCAAAGTCGGATTTCTACAGCTGGGCTGGGCCTATCAAGGTTCGATGTTTCTCTGCGAGGTCAGCACCGAGTGGTATGACCGCTATCAGCATCTTCTGGAGGTTTCCGACGAATTCGGCGGCCTCACCATGGACGAGCCCGATCAGGACGAAGAAGGCTAGCCAAGAAGGCTAAGCAAAACCGCCCGTAGTAAACTCCTTGTCATCTTCGGTCCTGAGCGAAGCGGACGACCTGTGCAACTCTGTGTCGGTTGCGGGATCCTTCGCGCGCAGCTTGCGCTCAGGATGACAGTGCTCATGCATGCGGTGGATTCAAAAGACAACTGACCAACTCGCGGTCGATGCCATGATCGCGGGATTGTGCGCCGATCCCGCGCACCGGGATGTGGCCAACGCGGCGCACATTCTCGCGCCGCTGCTGGTGCGCCGCGGCATTGTTGACGCAGAATCAGCCAGCGTTTTTCTCGCGCCTTCACTTTCTCATCTCCATGCACCCGAGCGCATGATGGGGTTGACCGCAGCGGTTGATCGTATCGCCGCCGCCATTGAACGCAAAGAGCCGATTCTTATTTACGGCGACTATGACGTGGATGGCACCATGGCGGTCATCATCTTGAAGACCGCGATCGAGCTCTGCGGAGGTACGGCCGATTTTCACGTGCCGCATCGCATTCGCGAAGGCTATGACATGCGCGACGATGTGATCGAACGCGCGGCCGCGTCAGGCGTTCGCCTGATTGTCAGTGTCGACATGGGCATTCGCGCGTTCGCGCCCGCAGAGACGGCGCAGCGCCTGGGCGTGGACCTGATCGTCACCGACCATCACCTGCCCGGTCCTGACGGAGTGCCCAACGCGCTCGCAGTCGTCAATCCCAATCAGAAGGGTTGCGAGTATCCCTACAAGCAACTTTGCGGCGCGGGCGTGGCGTTCAAAGTGGCGCAAGGCCTGATGCAGCGCCGCCTGGATGCGAGCCAGCAAAACAAACTGCTGATGTCGTTCATGAAGATCGTCGCGATTGCGACCATCGCTGACGCTGTGCCGTTAACCGGCGAGAATCGTGTGTTTGCCGCGCTTGGGTTGGACGCGCTGCGCAAGGCCGTGAATCCCGGGCTGAAGGCGTTGCTGGAAGTTGCACAGATTTCTGCCAAGCGTCCGCCGACCGCGGGCGAAGTCGGCTTTCGCATCGCGCCGCGCATCAACGCCGCCGGCCGCATGGACGTGGCTCGCGATGTGATCGAACTTTTCAGCGTGAAGGACGCGGCCCGCGCCCGCGAGCTGGCAGCTAAACTCGACCATCTGAATTCCGACCGTCAGGAAGAAGAACGGAAAATCCTGCGCGCGGTGGAAGATCGCTTCACCGGCGACCCCGCTCTGTGCGATGCCTATTGCATTGTTGTGGATGGCGAAGGCTGGCATCGCGGCGTCATCGGCATTACCGCGACGCGCGTCGTAGAACGCTACAACCGTCCGGCGGTTGTGATTTCGCGCGAGGGCGAGGAGGCGTTCGGCTCAGGGCGTTCGATTCGCGCATTCCATTTGCTCGAAGCGATTGAGTCATGCAGCAATCTTTTTTCGCGCTACGGGGGGCATTCTCACGCCTGCGGTTTTGCCATGCCTGCCGCGAACGTTGCCGAGTTGCGCTCCAGGCTAGACGCGTTTGCGCGAGCCCGGCTCACGGCTGCTGATTTTGATCCCATTCTCGATCTGGATGCAGAACTCGACCTGAGTGAGATCACTCCCGAACTATTTCATGCGCTCGAACTACTGGAACCCTACGGCATGGGAAATCCCGAGCCTGTGTTTGCCGCGCGGAGCTTGCAGTTGGCCGCGCCTCCGCGGATTATGAAAGACAAGCACATCAAATTGAAACTCAGGTCCGGGGATGAATCACGAGAACTGTCTGCAGCAGCTGTTCTGGCCACGCCGCGATGCCATCCTGACGGCGCAGCAATCCGGCGCGATGAGAGAGCCGCAGCCACCGCCGAAGGCTACGCAGGCGGCAACCAAACGAGAGCAAGATTCGCGAGTAAGATCACACTCGACGCCCTTGGCTGGAATATGGCCGAGCGTCTGCAGCAAATCCCGCTCCTGGCGGGCGATGCGCTGGATGCTGCCTTCACCATCGGCCACAACGATCATCCTGAATACGGCGGGCTCGAATTATCCCTGCGGGATTTTCAGATACCCGCCGGTTAAGTCGGCTGCCGAGTTACCACAGGTGATAGTGCCCGTCACGGTGCGCCATTTCCACGCTGACTCCGAACAGTGCCGCCAGTCGGTCGACCTGCAGGATTTCTTTTTTGGGGCCGTCGGCGACGACGCGTCCGTGATTCATCAGAACCACGCGGCCAATCTCAGGGACAATGTCTGCCAGTTCGTGCGTCACCAGAATAATGGCCCTACCCGAGTTGGCCAGCGTGCGCATGGTTTGCCGCACACTCTTCTGGGCTGACAGGTCGAGCGAGTTGCACGGTTCGTCGAACAGCAACGCACCCGGCTTGTGCACCAAGGCGCGCGCGATTAACACGCGCCGAGCCTCGCCCGATGACATCTCGCAAACCGGACGGTCCGCCAGATGGAAAATTTTCAAGTCGGCGAGCGCTGCATCGGCAAGTTTGATCTTTTCAGGATCGACCGTATGATTCGGCCAGATCGCAGTGCTGCTGAAAAAGCCGGAGAGCACGACATCCCGCCCGCTGGCGTCGCCGGTGCAGGAGAGCATCAGGTCATTCGAGACGATTCCCATGTGCTCGCGCAGTTTGAAGACGTCCCAGGTTTCGTGGCCGAGCAGCTTCATCCATGAATTTTCGCGAACGTCGCCCCGAACGTCGTTCTGAACGACGGGATAACACTCGCGCGTAATGGTCTTGATCAGCGTGGACTTGCCGCAGCCGTTGGGGCCGAGAATGGCGACGTGCTCGTCGGCTCCGATGCGCAGGCTGAAGTCATCGAGCGCGATCTTTTGTCCGCGCATTACGCGCAGGTTATGAAAGTCGAGCAGGGGCGGCGTGGCCATGAGTGTTCAAGTGTATGTCATCCTGAACCCGGCGCTAAGCCGGGTGAAGGACCTTACGACGGCACGTGGTGGGATTAGGCCGGAGACGAGCACGATGAAGTTCTCGATCTGATCGACGGCAGCAATGCTTCAGGCGGTCGTAGGGTCCCTCGCGCCGGCTTTGCCGCCGCTTAGGATGACATGGGGCGATGCATTACACTGAACCCAGATGCCGCTCCAAATCTATCGCTTGCGCCGGCTGCTGGCGGCGACCGCCGTGGTGCTCACGCTGGTCGTGGCGGCGATGTATTTTTACGCGCGGTCGCGGGCGACTGACGTGTTGAGACAGATCCCGGGCAAGATCGGGATCGACATCAAGCAGACGGCCAACGGCTTTCAGTTTTCGAAATCCGACGGCAAGCGCACCATCTTTACCATCCAGGCCGGGAGCTTCAAGATGTTCGCCCTCAACGGCAACACCGAATTGCACAACGTCAGCATCGTGCTCTACGGCCGCGATTCTTCGCGTTTCGACCAGATTTACGGCGACGATTTTGTCTTCAATGAGAAGACTGGCGACGTTACGGCCAAAGGCGAAGTCCAGATCGATCTGGTGGCCAACCCGACCGGCATTGCCAGTCCCGATCAATCCACGCCAAAAGAGCTCAAGAATCCGATTCACCTGAAGACGCGCGACCTGATTTTTAACAAAGATAGCGGAGACGCCGTCACCGAGGATCGCGTGGAATTCCGCACCTCGCAAGCCACGGGCTGGGCCGTCGGTGTCAAGTACTCGGGCAAGAACAACCTGCTGACTTTGTCGACGCAAGTGCATGTGGTGCTAAACGGCCCGAATGCGGCGGTCATTGATGCGGAGCATGGGGTCGTAACCAATGATCCCCGCCAGATTGTGCTCGACCATCCGCATCTGACGCGCGGAGCGGGGACCATGCAGTCGGAGAAGGCCGTATTTTTTCTTGGCCCGGAAAATGAGGTAGACAGGGTTTTGTGCACGGGAGACGTCACTACAGTTTCGCGGCTGCAGAGCACGAAGAGCGGCGAGAAGCTGGGACATCAAGGTCTGAATCAGAATGAGGCAGCCGACAAATCTGCGGAAGAGCCAGCTTCGGAAGTGCGCAGCCGTGCCGACCAGGCGGAGTTCCTGCTTGCGGGGAAGCAGAATCTGCTGCACACCGCAACCATGACCGGCCGCGTGCACTTCGAGCAAACCGGGCCTCAGCCCATGCAGGGGGATGCCGGCCGCGCGGTCATGGACTTCGCTGGGCAGAACGAACTACAAAAGGTGCAGGCCCTCGACGGAGTGCGGCTCACGCAAAAGGCCCCGCCCGCAAGCAAGCCTGGGACAAAAGGCGCCGGCAGTGGATCACAGGATTTCGAGATCACCGCGCCGATCATCGACTTCACCGTAGCGCAAGGTCACTTCCTGCAGCATGCCGTAACCTCCGGAGCAGCGCAGATCACGATCACGCCAGCGCAGGGATCCGCGGCCGCGGTGCAAGCGTCTCCGGCGCAAACTCCTTTCACGCAGAAGACGGTGGTGACGGCGGGCAAGTTTGACGCGAACTTCGCCCGCACCGACGGCCGGGACCGTTTCACCGGCGTCCACGGCGCGCCGAATGCCCGGATTGTGAACTCGGTGCCCGGAAAGCCCGACCGCGTCAGCACCAGCGAATCGGTGGATGTTGCGTTTCTTCCCGAGGGCGGCATCGACGCGATTACGCAGTCCGGCAACGTCGTCTACACCGATAGGCTGGCGCCCGACAAGCGCATGCAAGCCTGGGCGAACTCTGCACGCTATACCCCAGCCGACCAGATTCTCATCATGACCGGCAGTCCGCGCGTGACTAACGGCGGCATGGCCACCACGGCGAACACGATCCGCATGAACCGCGCTACGGGCGACGCACTGGCCCAGGGCGACGTAAGGAGCACCTACAGCGACCTGAAGGAGCAGCCAAACGGGGCGTTGCTGGCTTCTTCTTCGCCGATTCACGTTACGGCTCGTAGTATGACCGCGCATAATACTCCGGCCATTGCCCTGTACTCGGGCAATGCGCGCCTCTGGCAGGATGCGAACGTCATTCAGGCACCGACCATCCAGTTCGACCGCGACCGGCGATTTGTCACCGCCCAGGGTACGCCGGCCCAGCCGGTGCAAACGATTCTGGTGCAAACGGAGAAAGTGCAAACGCAGAAAGTCCAAACGGAGAAGGATCAGGCTGGGAAAGCTCAAGCTGACAAGGCCGCGCCGCAAAACGGCTCTCTAGGCGGCAAATCAGCCGGGAAATCGTCGCCCTTGGGCGGATCGAGCCCCATCGCCATCACTGCGGCGAAGCTCACCTATGCGGATTCCGAGCGCAAGGCGCACTACGAAGGCGGGGTCACGGCCCAAGGAGCAGACTTCACGGCGACCGCCAAAACGGCGGACGCGTACCTGCTACCCCGCAGTCAAACCTCGGACAATCAAGCATCCGATAATCAAGCACTTGCCGGGCCCGGACGCCTCGACCACATGGTCGCCGAAGGAGACGTGATCGTTCACCAGCCCAAGCGCCGGGCAGAGGGGCAAAAGTTGGTCTATACCGCTGCCGACGACAAGTTTGTGCTGACCGGCGGGACGTCGAAAGAACTCCCTAGCATTTTTGATGCCGAACAGGGCAAAGTTACCGGGGTTTCGTTGACTTTCTTCAGACGCGATGATAGGGTGCTCGTAGAAGGCGAAGCAAGTACTCCTGTGGTAACTAAAACGCGAGTGGAACGATAATTGCTTGTAGGCACGGCTCGATAAATGCGTACCTTAGCCACGGAAGAAATTGGCAAATCGTATCGTGGCCGCCGCGTGGTAAATGGTGTAAGCCTGACGGTCGAACAGGGCGAAGTTGTTGGTTTATTAGGCCCTAACGGCGCAGGCAAGACCACCACCTTTTACGCCATCGTTGGCCTGATCCCTCCCGATACTGGCCGCGTGCTGTATGACGGTCAGGACATCACTGACGTCCCCATGTACCTGCGGGCCCGTCAGTATGGCATCAGCTATCTCCCGCAAGAAGCTTCGGTTTTTCGCAAACTGACGGTGGAAGAAAACATCCTCGCGGTGTTAGAGGCTCAGCCGATGTCCTGGCACGAGCGCCGCGAGAAGATGGAAAAGTTTATCGACGAGTTAGGGCTGGAGCACATCCGGCAGAATCGCGGATATGCCTTGTCCGGGGGAGAACGCCGGCGCGTGGAGATAGCCCGCTGCCTGTGCATCAATCCCACATTCATTTTGCTGGACGAACCGTTTTCCGGGATCGACCCGATTGCCGTGCTCGACTTGCAGAAAATCATCAGCAGCCTGCGGGCCAGCGGCATTGGAGTCCTGATTACCGATCATAATGTCCGCGAAACGCTTTCCGTGACCGACCGGGCCTACATCATCGATGACGGCAGAATCTTCCGTCAGGGCCAGCCGGGGGAGTTGGCGGGCGATCCGGAAGTGCGGCGCGTGTATTTGGGCGAGAGTTTCTCGCTGGTGTGAAAAAACAGTGGTTAGTGCTAGTGATTAGGGGCCAGTTCCTAAATCTGCGACCACTAATCACTAGGCACTAGCCACTAGTCACTGATTTTTATGGTCTTACTGCAGCACAGACTTAGCGTAAAGCTCTCGCAGCGCCAGATCCTTACCCCGGGCCTGGTGCAGATGGTTTCTGTCCTCGCGCTCAACAAGCTTGAGCTGAAGGACATGATCAATGCGGAGATGGTCGAGAACCCAGTTCTCGAAGAACTGGAAGACTCGGTCCCGCTGCTCGACGAAGTCGGCAAAAAAGAAGAAGATCGCGAGCGCGCCGCTGCCGCCACCAACGAAGAAAATCCTATCAGCGCTGTCGAAAAGAAAGATCCTTTCGAAGAGATCGATTTCGGCTCGTTCTTCCAGGATTATCTCGATCCCGGCTACCGCACGCACAGCGAAATGGAGGACATTGAGCGCCCGTCGTTTGAGAATTTTCTCTCCAAGCCGACGAACCTCACCGATCATCTCGCCTGGCAGTTGGGCGCGCTCAGTCTGCGGCGCGAAGTGCGCGAAGCGGCTGACATCATCATCGGTAATCTGAACGAAGACGGATACCTGATCGCCAGCGACGACGAGTTGCTCGGCGTGGAGCCGCCCGCAGCGCCCGAAGTCGATGCCGAGACTGCGAAAAAAATTGTGAACGAGGCGCAGGCTCTTGGCCTGGCCGAAGTAGCAGAAACGCCGGAGTCCGAGGCGGGCGCAGAGACCGGCGACATTTCCGCCGCCGGCGAAATTGAGGGGTCTGCCGACATTGAAGAAGAGGAAGTGGTTGACCATGGTGTTCTTAGCCCCGCGGAGGCCGGCGGCTTGGAAAACGGCGCCGAGCACGAAGCCGCGCCCGCTCTCGAACCGCTTGCTGAAGCTTCTTTTGCTTTGCGTTCCGGAGATTCCGCAGCTGCCGTTGCCCCTGCGCCCGAGCGTGCGAACCCCACCGCCCCGCACGCTGCGCCGACCTACAAGCCGAATTTCACTGCCGCTGATCTAAAGGAAGCGCTCGAAGTCGTGCGCCAGTTGGACCCTCCTGGCGTCGCCTGCCGCGACCTGCGCGACTGCCTGCTCTACCAGCTCCGTTACCACCAGGCGCAACTCGCGCTGCACAAGAACGGCAACGGAACGGCGCAGATTCTCCAGGATGCAATGGCAGTCGTCGATCATCATCTGCGCGGATTGCAAAACAAGCAGCACAAAGAAATCGCCAAGGCGATCGGTCGGCCCATCGAAGCCGTGCAGCAGGCGCTCGACTACATTCGCACGCTCGATCCGCGGCCGGGGCTTCGCTATAACAAAGTGCAGCCACGCCTTATCGAGCCCGACGTCGCATTCGTGAAGCATGGAGACGAGTGGCTGGTCATCATGAACGACGAAGACCTGCCGCAGCTTCGCCTGAATCCGGCCTACAAGAAATTAGTCACGCGCGACGGCACCAACGAAAAGAGCACTCGCGATTACGTCAAAGAGCGCTACAAGAGCGCCATCCAGCTCATCAAGAACATCGAACAGCGCAAGCAGACCATCACCAAAGTCTGTTACTGCATCGTCGCCCGCCAGCAGGATTTTCTGGAACGAGGCATCGATCAACTCAAACCTATGATGATCAAGGAGGTGGCCGAAGAAATCGGCGTGCATCCTTCCACGGTAAGCCGTGCTGTGGCCAACAAATATGCCCACACACCCCAAGGCGTATTCGAGCTGCGATATTTCTTCAGCGAGAGCGTGCAGGGCCCCGAGGGCGGCGGCACTTCGCTCCTCATCCTCAAGCGCCGTGTTAAAAAGCTCATCGAGGAAGAAGATCCCAGTCGTCCGTTGACCGACGAGCAGATCACCCGCATTCTGCAATCGCAGGGCATTCAGGTGACTCGCCGCACCGTGGCCAAGTACCGCGAAGACATGCGCATTCCCAGCACGCACCAGCGCAGAGTGAAAAAATAGGTCATTGGCCGTTGGTCGTCAGTCGTTGGCAAGACACACAGCCGACAGCAACGATGAAGGGCGAACGACCAACCACTAACGACTAACGACTGAACACAGTGCCCGTTTTATCCGATGATTAAGACTTAAGAGGGGGCGCTCATGAATGTGGAATACACTGGCAGACACTACGTAGTCACTTCCACCATCCGCAAAGAAGTAGAAACCGGCCTCACAAAAATCCGTAAGATGCTGGGCGATCGATTTGATTCCAAGGTCATTCTCGCCGTCGAAAAACATCGCCACAAAGCCGAAATCACCATCAGCCCGCGCAATGGCCCGCTGGTCGGCCTGGCGCAGGCCAAGGACATGACCATCGCCGTCAACGAAGCGCTCGACCACCTCGAGAAGCAGGCGGTCAAATACAAAACGCGCTGGATGTCGAAGAAGCGCTCGGCGCGCAAGACGGAAGAAGTCAAGAAGTGGAATGGCCACTCCGCACAGGTCGACGGTGGCGATGCTCAAACCGACGTACAAGCCCTGGTCGGCGGTACGGAAAAAACCGCGGTTCCGGTCATGGTGCACAAGTATCCGGCCGTTGCCAAAACCACTGAGGTTCATCTGGTCCGCTCCGACGAAGCCGTCGCCATGCGTCCCATGACGCTGGAAGAGGCCATCAAGGAAGCCCACTTCCGCGACCGCGACGTTTTCGTCTTCCGCGACCCCAAAGGCAAGCTGATGATCCTGCACCGCACCCGCGAGGGAAAAATGGAACTGATCGAAGCGCCGTAGAGCCTCAGTTTCGCGCGCGCACCGTGAGTTCTGTCATCCTGAGCGAAGCGGCTGATTCTCGAAGAGAATCAGCCGCGCAGTCGAAGGATCCCTTTCACAATAGCGCCGCCTGTGGCTCAAACGGGAGTTTCTGAACTTGAACTGGAAGATCATTGTCCGCCTCCTGCTGCTCTCCACTTGTCTGGTCATGTTCGCGACGGCGAGTGACACTTGGGTAGTCCGCTATGATGGCGTGGGTCCAGTCAAGATTGGCATGAGTCTCGCCCAGCTGAGCGCCGCTTTGCATCAAGAGTTGGGGCCCGACGAGAGAGATGAGCATAGTTGCTTCTACATTGATGCGCACGGTCACGATCACGTCGGCTTTATGATCATCGATGGCAAGGTGGCACGCGTGGATGTCGGCGCTGCTGGACCTAAGACATTAGCTGGCATTCAGGTAGGGGACACAGAAGACCACGCACGTCAAATCTATGGCGCAAGAATGAAGGTGACCGCGCATACCTACATCGACGACGGTCACTATCTGACGGTGCCCTCCGCTGATGGTCGCTACGGCATCCGATTCGAAACCGAGAAGGGCAAGATCATCGGTTACTACGCGGGTACTTACAAAGCGATCCAGTACGTAGAAGGCTGCGAATAAACTACGGCTGCAAAGGCCGCGTCTACTTGCTCTTCACCGTAATCCCCTCCGCTTGGAGCGGTGCTCCGCACTTTCCGCCGCGTACGCCGTCGAGAAACGCCGTCGCTTCCAGTAATGTGAGTTTCTCCGTCGCCTTCGAAAATCCAGCACCCGCGAAATTCAGGTGCGTCGCGCCATTGATTACTCCTAGCCACTTGCATCCCGCGGGTAGGCTATCGTATGGAATCGTGCGGCTCTTCCAGTCACCGTCGAGTGATCCATCCCGCGTGCCCGTGAGAATTAGCATTGGCTTGTTGATTCCGCTCCACGCATTTTCCGGGAACATCGGTCCCGGCCCGTCGGCGGATAAGGCAACATAGGCGTCAAATCGATCCAGCCCTTTCACGCCCAGCTTATTCCTGGCTCCCGCTTCGACTTCCACGGTGCGCGCGCCCATGGAATGCCCGAGCAGGGCTACAAACGGAACCTTGCAGGTTCCCGCTGCCCATTTCAGTGCGGCGGCAATGTCCATCAGGCGCGCGTTGTACGCCGAGGGAGTTAGCACTAACTCTTCCACTCCACCCTTGAGGCCGCCAGCATGCTGCATGTCCGCCCTCAGCGCTGCGGCGCCGCTTTCTTTGTGCCCCATCACGATGGCTCGCCAGCCATCATCGCGAAGGCCCTCGGCGAGATACTTGTAGCCATCTTCATTGCCGCCGGCGCCCGGCGAAATCAAAGCCAACGGCGCACAGCCAGCGGCCCTGGGAGCGTAGACGCGCAGCGGAGTCTGCGCCCCGTCCTCGCGCGGAGCCTGAACCAATTGCTGCGCCTGGCCAGCTTTGGACATCAACACGACCAAAACCGCGAAAAGAGTTGCTGTGGACAACCGGGATCGGCTCATCGCAATGCTCCGTTCATGAGCGTGTTGCCTAGCAGAGTACAGCATTGAAATCCGCCGCCGAACTACAAAACGGCGCGGCCAGCCAATCCGTACCAGCAATGATATTGATACGTTTCAATACGAGGATTCGCGTGCTAAAATTCGCGGCCATGGGAGTCGCCAAGATGAATCGCAGTTGCCGCAAGCCGGATCGAGTGCTCATTTTTCTCATTGTGGCCGCCGTGTTCGGGTCGCCACTCTTCCTCCGCGCGCAGACCGCTGCACCTGTTCCCAAGCTCTCGGTGCGCTGGGAAGAACTCACCGCCGCCGATTTTCGCGAGGGCATTCACCGTGCGCAGGGAACGTGCCTGCTACCCTTCGGAATCCTGGAGAAGCACGGTCCGCACTTGCCGCTGGGCACCGATTTGCTCGACGTCCGCTACGCCGCGCTGCACGCCGCCGAGCAGGAGTACGCCTTGGTTTTTCCCGAATATTATTTCGGCCAAATCGCCGAAGCACGCCATGAGCCCGGAACCGTGGCCTACAGCCGCAACCTGCAACTCGCCCTGCTGCAGGAAACTACTGACGAAATGGCGCGCAACGGCTGCAAGAAAGTTCTGATCGTCAATGGCCATGGCGGCAACGACAGCCTGCTCCCGTTCTTCGCGCAAACGCAACTCGACAAGCCCCACGACTACGTGGTCTATGTCTTCGACGAGCGCACGCCGCAGCACGGCGGTCCGGCCAGGAAAACGACCATCGACATGCACGCTGGTGAGAGCGAAACCTCGAAGATGATGATCTCCCGCCCCGATCTCGTGCATCAGGATCGCGCTGCCAGCGAGTCCGGCGCGGATCAGGCGCGGCAGAAGATTCCGGAAGACGTCTACACCGGCATCTGGTGGTACACGCGATTTCCCAATCACTATTCCGGAGACGGTTCAGCCGCAACCCGCGAGCTGGGCGAATATCAAATGAAGTGGTGGATCGATTCTGTAGTGAAGGCGATCCGCGAAGTGAAGGCTGACGACGTCAGCCTGAAACTGCAAAACGAATTCTACGAGAAGAGCGCGCACCCGCTGGATACGCAGCCATGAAACAGATTGTTGATTGATGATTTCTGATTGTTGATTGAAAACTGGCAGTCGTCGGCTCGCAGACACTTGAATTTGCTTTTCAATCAGCAATCAGAAATCGTCAATCCACAATTGCATTTGCTACCCTCCGTACTTCCCGATCAGCATGCCGGTGATGAACACCAGCACGCCGCCCAGGCCGACCTGCAGTGCGGCGGAGATCCAGGGCGTGTCCATGTAACGCTTCCGAACCCAGGTGATCACGCCCAGTTCCGCCAGCACGACCGCGCCCGCGGCCCACAGCGCCGCGCGAAAATCGTGAATCAAGAACGGAAGAGTGTGGCCGATGCCGCCCAGGGCCGTCATCGCGCCGCAAATCACGCCGCGCACCCACGGATGTCCGCGGCCGGTCAGGCTGCCATCATCGGAAAGCGCCTCGGCAAAGCCCATGCTGATGCCTGCTCCCGCCGAAGCGGCCAGACCAACCAGAAACGCGTCCCAACTTTTCTGCGTTGCAAATGCCGCGGCGAATACCGGAGCCAGCGTTGAAACCGAACCATCCATCAGCCCGGCGAGTCCGGGCTGCACGATTTGCAAAACGAACAAACGGCGCTGCGCGACTTCTTCGTCGGCCTTCACATTGTCCGGCAATCTTTGTTTGTCGAGTTCCTGGGCGCGTTCCTCGTGCTCGCGCTCTTCCGTGGCCAGATCATCCAGCAACTGCCGGATGCTCGCATCCTGCGTTCGCGCCGATGCCTTTTCATAAAAACGGCGAGTCTCCACCTCCATCGTCGACGCCTCTTTGCGCACGGCTTCAATGCGCAAAGGACGCACCAGCCACAAGGCTGGACGATCCACGAACCCGCGCACGTCCTGCCGCCGGATCAGGGGGATGTGTTCGCCGAATTTTTTCTGGAAAAGTTCGAGCAAGCGTCGCCGGTGCCCCGATTCTTCTTCCCGCATGCCGTCAAACATCGAAGCGGTCGCCGGATAGTCCTGGCGCAGTCCTTCGGCAAAGTCCGCATACACGCGCTCGTCTTCTTCTTCCAGGGCAATGGCCAGGGCCAGCACTTCGCGCTCCGTGAGTTCCTCGAACTTTTTCATGACGCCATAGCTTACAGGCCACGCGCGTTGGAAAACAACGTGGATTTCCGATTCTTGACTCGCGATTGCCGGGACAGGCCGGGAGGTCGAGCCGCGAAGCCCAGCCGCGAAGGCCTGGTACCTCAGTGAGTAATCCGGAACGCCGAGCAAGGGCCGCGGCCGGATGCTACTATCCAGTGCATGAAGCCCCGTCGTTCCTCTGGCCCGAATCCGAAGAAGCCGCAGGCCATAAGCGACAATCCGTCCCGCTCCCCGCAGCACTCGCCGGAACTGGTCATCATCACCGGCATGAGCGGCTCGGGGAAGGCTTCGGTGTTGAAGGCCTTTGAGGATCTGGGCTACTACTGCGTCGACAACCTGCCGGTCCAACTCATCCCGCAGTTTGCCGATCTGGCCGTCCAGTCGAGTGAGATTCGGCGTACCGCGCTGGTCGTCGATGTGCGCGAAGGCGCGACGCTGGAGAAACTTCCCGAGATCCTGAAAAAAGTTGGGCGTTTCATCCCGACAAAAGTTGTCTTCCTGGAAGCGTCGGACTCTGTGCTGGTCCGCCGATTCAGTGAGACGCGCCGCCCGCATCCCCTGGGCACGGACTCGCCGGTAAAATCGGCGCTCAAGGCCGAGCGCCGCCATCTGGGCGCGATTCGCAAGGCTGCCGATCTCGTGATCGACACTTCCAAGTTCAATGTTCACGAGCTGCGAGCGCATATCACCGAGCGCTTTCAGGAAAAATCTTCGGAAAAGAGCATCCTGGTGTCGTGCGTGAGTTTCGGATTCCGTCAGGGAGTTCCTGAGGACGCTGACCTGGTCTTCGACGTGCGCTTCCTGCCCAACCCGCACTTCGTTCCAGAATTCCGCCCGCTGACCGGGCGCGATCCACGCGTTGCGAAATATATCCGCTCGTTTCCGCAGACCCGGGAGTTCATTTCGCGCATTTCCAATCTGCTGGTCTACCTGCTTCCGCATTACGTTCATGAAGGCAAGAGTTATTTGACGATCGCGTTCGGTTGCACGGGAGGGCAGCACCGCTCGGTCATGATCGCCGAGGAAGTCGGCAAGCATCTGCGCAAAGCCGGATACCGCGTGAAAGTCTTACACAGAGATAGCCCGAAATAGGCGTGAGCAGCCCCGGTCGGCGAGGCCTAACCTCTTCCACCGCTGGTCTGAACGGTCCGTCCAGGTAACGGAAACGGCATTCCGCGGGAGCGCCGCTCAAGTAGAATAAGGCCTTGCACTTCATGTTCATCCCACCGGCAGCAAGCGATTGCGGCCTCGACCGCGCGGGAGTCCCATGCGGCAACTGACGCGCCTCGTGCGTTACGTGCTCCCGTTTCTTCTGCAGTTGTTTCCCGGCATTGTGTTGCTCGCAGCCGTCGGGTTTCTCGAGGCGTTTCGCCTCGTCCTGCTCAAACCGATCCTGGATCGCGTATTGAATCCCGCCTCCGGTTCAGAGAATATTCTGCTGTTTAACATGCCCCAGAGCGGACAGCCCATTTATCTGCAACTCTTCGTTCCTGCTCATTTTCACAATGCCTGGAGCGTAGTCGCCTATGCGCTGGTCGCTTCCACGCTGCTTAAAGGAATCTGTGACTACGCCGGCACCTATCTTGTGAACCACGCCGGTTTCGGCATGATCACCAACCTGCGCAATGACCTCTACAACTCGATCTTGCGGCGGTCGGTGGCATTCTTCTCCAAACACACAACCGGAACTTTGATCTCGACCATCATTAACGACATTGAACGCGTGCAATTCGCCATGTCGAGCGTGCTGGCGGAGTTCCTGCAGCAGTTCTTCACGTTCATCTTCACTGCAGTTTTGGTCGTGATCCTGGGCCGCCAACTAGCTTGGGTGCTGCTGCTGTTTGTGCCGTTCATTGTTTTCTCGGCGGTGCGCATCGGCCGGCGCGTTCGGTCGACCACCCGCCGCGGGCAGGATCAACTGGCCGATGTGCAAAACATCTTGCATGAGACCATCACGGGTAACCGCATCGTCAAGGCTTTCGGCATGGAGTCGTGGGAAGTGGCGCGCTTCCGCACCGCTGCGCAGCGGCTGTTTCGCGCCAACCTCCGTTCCGTGGCGGCAGCTGCCATCAGCTCGCCGCTTATGGACACATTTGGGGCGATCGCCATCGCACTGTTGCTGCTCTTGGGACGGAGCCGGATCGTGCACAACGAATTCACGCTGGGTGCGTTCGTTACTTTCGTCGCAGCCGTCCTGGCTCTGTACAATCCGGTGCGCAAGTTCGCTGTGTTCAATAACAGTTTTCAGCAGGCGCTGGGCGCGTCTTCACAGCTGTTCCAGTTCATGGACGCCGAGGATGTCGTCCTCGAGAAGCCCGGAGCCAAGGCGCTGCCGCGATTTGAGCAGAGCATTCAATTCGACAGTGTGTCTTTCTCTTATCAGGCAGATGGCGACGACTCGCGCGAGATTCTGCGCGACATCAATCTGGAAGTGAAACGCGGCGAGATTCTTGCGGTCGTCGGCTCGAGCGGGGCGGGGAAGAGCACCCTGGTCCACTTGATTCCCCGTTTCTTCGACGTGACCGGAGGATGCATCCGAGTCGACGGCCACGACGTGCGCGATGTAACTCTCTCTTCTTTGCGTTCTCAGGTCGGCATCGTTACCCAGGAAACGGTTTTGTTCAACGACACGGTGCGCAACAACATCGCGTACGGCCAGCCCCAGATTCCTCAGAAGGAAGTTGAGGCTGCGGCGCGCGCCGCCCTCGCCCATGACTTCATCACGGCTCTTCCGTCAGGGTACGATACCGTGATTGGGGAGCGCGGCGTGCGGCTTTCCGGGGGCGAGCGGCAGCGGCTGGCGATCGCGCGCGCCTTGCTGAAAAATGCGCCGGTGCTGATTCTGGATGAGGCCACCTCCGCGCTCGACAGCGAGTCGGAGGCATTGGTGCAATCCGCGCTGCATAATCTGATGAGTGGCCGCACCGTGTTCGTCATCGCGCACAGGCTGTCGACCGTGCGCCGTGCGGATCGCATCGTCGTAATTGAGAATGGCACGATCGCCGACATCGGTCGCCATGAAGAGTTGATGACCAAGCTCGGTACGTACCGCCGTCTCTACGAGTTACAATTCGCCAACACAGATTCTCGCAAAGACGACGCGCGCAAGAACGACTCGCGCCAAGACGATTCGCAAAAAGCAGTTGCTGAACCTTAATAACGCACCGCAAGAGCACGTCCCCTATGCCCATACGCTCGATGACAGGTTTTGCTCAGGTAAGAGGCGAGATTCAGCGTTCCGACGGAAGTGCGGCGAGTACGGCTGCGTCCAACGGCCGCCTGGCCTTTGCCCTTTCGCTGAAGTCAGTGAACCATCGCTTTCTTGATCTGCACTTTCGACTGCCGAGCGGAACCGATTCGCTTGAGATGCAGCTCCGGCGCTTGCTGAAAGAGAAAATGGGGCGCGGCCACGTGGAAGTTTCGCTGAGCCTGGAGCGCACCAGCAACGAGACGTTCTCGCTCAACCGCGAGATCATCGGGGGATATATCACTGCCTTCCGCGCGGCCGCCGCCGAGTTCTCGCTGGCTTCCGAGCCTGATCTGAACGCCGTCCTGCGCATTCCGGGCGCGCTCGATTCCGCCAACGAAACTGCCGATGGTGAGATTGAGTCCGCGGTCATGGCCAAGGTCGGCGAGGCGCTTGACCGGCTGAATCAGATGCGCGAAGAAGAAGGCCGCGGCATTGCCCGTGAGCTGCGCGAACGCATGACCCACCTGGCCGAAGCTAGCAAGAGCGTCCAGCAGCATCGCCGTGCCGTGCTGCAGAACTACAGCGAGCGGCTGCGCTCGCGGTTAGAGGAGTTGCTAGGCTCGACCATAGACAAAGAGCGCGTGCTGCAGGAGGCTGCCCTGCTTGTGGACCGCAGCGATATTCAGGAAGAGATTGTGCGCTTGGAAACGCACGTGCAACATTTTCTGGGATTGCTCGAAGCTGGCGGCGAGATCGGAAAGAAGTTGGACTTTCTGTTGCAGGAAATGAACCGTGAGGCCAATACGCTGCTTTCGAAAACCTCCGGACTGGCGGGCGAGGCCCTGAAAATCACGGAAGCCGGCTTGGCCATGAAGGCAGAAATCGAAAAATCGCGCGAACAGGTGCAGAATCTGGAATGAGTGCAGAACCTGGAATGATCTCAACGTACAGGCCCCTCATCTACATCATCTCGGCGCCGTCGGGCTCGGGGAAGTCGACCCTGGTCAACGAGCTGCTGAAGCTGGTTCCGAATCTCGATTTCTCGATCTCCTATACCACGCGGCGATCCCGGGGCAGCGAACAAAACGGCAAGCAGTACCACTTCGTGACTCGCGAAGAATTTGAGCAGATGATCCGCGACGACGAGTTCCTGGAGCACGCCAACGTTTTTGGAAACCAAGGGAATTACTACGGCACGGCACGGCGCTTCGTGCGCGAGGCGGAAGAAAAAGGGCACGATCTGCTGCTCGACATTGACGTGCAAGGCGCGGCTCAGGTCAAGCGGAAACTTCCCGACGCGGTGAGCATCTTTGTGTTACCGCCCGACCGCAAGACGCTGGAATGGCGCCTGCGCAAGCGCGGCGAGGACGCGGAAGACGTGATTGCGCGCCGGTTGCTCACGGCCAGCCGCGAAATTGAGAACTGCGATAAGTACGACTACATTCTGATCAACGACGATCTCGAGGAGTCGATCGAGAGCCTGCAGGCGATTGTTCTTTCCGAGCGCCTGCTGCGATCGAACTCGCCGCTGTCTCCCGAGCAGAAAAAAATCGTGGAACTGGCCGACCGTCATCGTCTGGCGAATATCCGCGACCGGGTGGGGCCGATCCTTGGGTCCTTTGGTAATCCGCCGCCTTCGGCACGCTCCTAGATTTCGCGGTATCATTTTAGAGACGCCGGAATGGGTGTCGGAAGCCGCTCCTGGCGAGCGGGGCTGAGAGCGACCTTGGTTCGTATGCCTGGTTCGTAAGACAAGGTTCGGCACTGACAGACTTCAAACTGATTTGTTGAGGGAGAATCCCAATGAAGTTGATCGAAGGCTTCGACAGCAACTACCGGTACATTTTGGTGGCAGCCCGGCGCGCCCGGCAGCTCCAGTCCGGTGCGCCTCCGGTGGTCGACACAAATTCGCGCAAGCCCTGCCGCATCGCGCAGGATGAAATCCGCGCCGGCAAAGTGAAGTGGGAGATTCCGGAAACCCGCACCGCCGCCGAGCAGGCGGAGGAAGCTCTCGACAAGGCGCTCGGCCAGGACTAGGGAAGTTGTTGATTCCCTGATTGCTGATTGCGCGGTCACGACGCGGAAGGTGACGGTTTTCAATCAACAATCAAAAATCAGCAATCTCAATTGTATGAAGATCGCCCTCGGAGTTACCGGCGGAATCGCAGCCTACAAAGCGGCAGAACTGGTCCGCCTGCTGCAGGACCGTGGTATCCGCGTGCAGGTCGTGATGACCCGCGCTGCTCAGGAGTTTGTTCGCCCTCTCACCTTCGCCGCTCTGTCCGGTGAAAAAGTCATCACCGGAATGTTTACGGCTGGCGAAGAGCATGAGCCCAATGTTCAGTCCGCCATCGAGCACATCGCGGTCGCGCAATCGATTGACGCACTCGTAGTCGCTCCGGCCACGGCCGATGTTCTGGCCCACTTCGCGCAAGGCATCGCCAGCGATTTTCTCACCACGCTCTATCTCGCTACTGCCGCGCCGGTCGTCGTGGCGCCCGCCATGAACGTCAACATGTGGAACCATCCGGCCACGCAGGCCAATCTGCAGATTCTGCGGCAGCGCGGCGTGAGGATTGTCGAGCCTGGCGCGGGCTACTTAGCTTGCGGCATGACTGGCGCGGGCCGTCTGGCGGAGAATGAGATCATCGTTGCCGCCGTGATGGAAGCGCTCGGTGCGTCTCAGGATTTCACCGGCGAAACTGTGCTGATCACCGCCGGTCCCACGCGCGAAAAGATCGATCCCGTCCGCTATCTCACCAACCGCTCCAGCGGTCGCATGGGCTACGCCCTCGCCGAGGGCGCGTTGCGTCGCGGCGCGCGCGTGCTTCTGGTCAGCGGCCCTACGTCGCTGACTCCGCCCGGAGCCGCAGAACTCACGCGAGTCGAGTCCACGGAAGAAATGCGCGATGCCGTTCTCGAACTCCTGCCCCGAGCGACCATCGTCATCAAGACTGCTGCCGTTTCCGACTATCGCCCGAAAGCCGCAGCAGGGCAGAAAATCAAGCGCAAAGGCCCGATGACCCTCGAACTCGAAGCCACTCCCGACATTCTGAAGGAGCTTTCTGCGAAGAAGAGTTCGCAGATCATCGTCGGCTTCGCCGCCGAAACCGAAAATGTTCTGGAGAACGCACGCCAGAAGCTGGTCTCAAAGAATCTCGATGCCATCGTGGTCAACGACGTTTCGCGCGAGGGCGTCGGCTTCGATTCCGATCGCAACGCGGTCACCATCATCAGCCGCGACGAAGTCGTCGAAGTTCCCGAAACCACCAAGCGGGAAGTTGCCCAGCGCGTCCTCGACCAGGTCGTCCGCCTCCGCCAGCACCGCAAGGCCCCCGCAAGAGTCTGACTTCTCAACTCCTTGTCATTCCGAGAAGCGAAGCGACGAGGAACCCGCTCTTCTTTGCTGCTACTACGACATTTCCGCAGGGCACTGCATTACAATCGTACGATCGATGTCCCACACTCTTGACCCTGACCTGCGCCGCGCGCTCGCCGAACGCGTCCGCTATTGCCATGAGATGGGCATCTATGATTTTTACCGACGCGAACCGCGCAACCCAGAATCTGCCCAGTACGTTTCTGAAGTCGACGATTCAGCTTTAGCTTCCACATCCCAGGAATTGCGAGAGGAAATGGCCGCAAAAAAATCCGCCATAGTCGCCAAGGTCACCGGCGAACACATTTTCGAGGTACTCGCTCCCAAGCCGGAGCACGGCGTCGCCGATCCCGTAGCCGCGCTCAAACTCATTCGCGAAGATCTCGGCGACTGCGCTCGCTGCAAGCTCCACAAGCAGGGCCGCAAGCAGATTGTCTTTGGCGTGGGCAATCCGCGCGCCGACTTAATGTTCGTAGGCGAAGGCCCCGGGGCTGATGAAGACGCGCAGGGAGAACCTTTCGTGGGCCGCGCCGGGCAACTGCTCAACAACATGATCAAGGCGATGGGTATTGGCCGCGAGGACGTTTACATTGCGAACGTGGTGAAATGCCGTCCACCCGGTAATCGCACGCCGGAGCGCGACGAGTGCGAAACTTGCTCGCCGTTTCTGATGCGCCAGATCTCGGTGATCAAGCCCAAAGTGATGGTCGCGCTGGGCGCAGTCGCGGCGAAAAATCTGCTCGCCATGAATGCTTCCATGTCGGAACTGCGTGGCCGCTTCTACGATTTCCTGCCGACCGGCGCGCGCAGCAGCGATCCATCGTGGCAGGGAACGAAACTCGCCGTCACCTACCATCCTGCGTTTCTTCTCCGCGACCCGCGCCAGAAAGGCGAAGCCTGGAAGGACTTGCAGATGGTCATGAAGTTCCTGGGGCTCGAGCCTCCCAAGAAAAGCGAGTGAGCCGCGACAGCGTCATGCTGAGCGGAGTCGGTCATTCGCCAAGCGAACGATCGATGGAGTAGAAGCATCCCGGCCGTTCAGACGATGTCTGAGCACGGGAATTCGCACAACCGGAACTCTGGTTTATCCTTCCAATCAATGCCTGAATTCTGCGACGTTGCCGTGCCCGTCCCGCTGGACATGGTCTTCACCTACCGCGTCCCGGCGGAAGCCGCGCCCGTAGTCGGCGGCCGCGTGCTGGTTCCGTTTCGCCAGCAGCGCATGACGGGCATTGTCGTTGAACTGCACGACCGCAAGCCTTCCGTCGCCACGAAAAACATTCTCGCCGCGCTCGATACCACTCCTGTGCTTGACGCGCAATTGCTGCAACTCGGCCACTGGATCGCCGACTACTATCTCGCCCCGATTGGCGAAGTCTTCCGCACCATGCTGCCGCTGAACGCCGAGTTCAAGCGCTCGATCGGCTATCGACTCACGGCGGAAGGCCAGATGGCCCTGCACCTGGCGGGAATGTCCGGATCATCCGCCCGTTCGAAGCGCACTCCGGAGGAACAGGAAGCGGAATTTCGTGTGCTCGATTATCTGGCCGCATCCGGGTCCGATGAAATCGAAAGTGAGGTGCCCCACGCCTCGCCGTCGTTGCCAGACGTGGGAACCACGGTCGCTAGCGGCGCACTGGTCCGCGAAGAAACGCTGCGTTCCGCCACCCGTGTTTCCAAGTCCATTCTGGCTGGGATGGTGCGCAAGAAATGGTTGGTGCGCGAAGACATCTCAGCCGCGCAGGATGCCACGCGCACCATGAAGATCGCGATTCTGAAGTTCGCCGAAGGGAAGCTTAACGAGAACCAGCGCAAACTGGTCGACGCTCTCACCGCTTCGGGCGGCAAGGTCCCAGTGGCCAGCCTGCAGTCACAGCCCGGCCTGAGGGACGTCCCTCGCACCACGCTCGCTACTCTGGTTCGCCGCGGACTCGTCGAAATTCTCGAAGAGCCCGCAGGCTTCACCGTTTCGCATTCCAAACCGCGACCATCACTATTCGATTTCGATCTGAACTCGGCGCAGCAATCCGCGCTGGCTCGCCTGCGCGAAGGCGTATCAGCCCGCAAGTTTTCCGGCATGCTGCTGCACGGGGTCACCGGGTCGGGTAAGACAGCCGTCTATTTGGCCGGCATGCGCGCCGTGCTCGAAGCGGGACGCTCCGCCATCCTCCTCGTTCCTGAAATCGGTCTGACTCCGGCGGTTGCCGCCGACCTGCATCAGATTTTCGGTGATGAAGTCGCCATTCTGCACTCCGCGCTCTCTGACCGCGAACGCGCCGAGCAGTGGCATCGCATCAAACGTGGCGAAGCCCGCATGGTAGTGGGCACACGGTCAGCTGTCTTCGCCCCGGTAGCCGATCTCGCGCTCATCATCGTCGATGAAGAACACGATTCCTCTTATAAGCAGGAAGAAACGCCGCGCTATCACGCCCGTGACGTGGCCGTGGTACGCGCCAAGATGGCGAACGCCGTAGTGGTGCTGGGCTCGGCAACGCCTTCGCTGGAGTCGTATTTCAATGCGAAGAAGAATAAATACGCGCTGGTCGAGTTGCCCGACCGCGTCGAGCAGCGTCCGCTTCCCGAAGTCGAAATCATCGACATGCGGCAGGAGTTTCAGGAAACCGGCCACGAGCAGGTCATTTCCCGTAAACTCGCCGCCGAAATCAAAGAGCGCCTCGAGCGTAAAGAGCAGGTCATGGTCCTGCTCAACCGCCGCGGATACTCCCCGGTCGTCCTGTGCCGCACCTGCGGCAAGAAGCTTGAATGCCAGAACTGCGCCATCGCTCTTACCCATCACAAGCGCGAACACAAAATGGTTTGCCACTATTGCGGATTCACGGCGCCCGTGCCGAGAGCCTGCGTTCACTGCGGCAGCGAGTACGTTTATTTTCTTGGGACTGGTTCTGAAAAGCTGGAGGAGTTATTGCACGGCATGTTCCCGCAGGCGCGCATTGCCCGTCTCGACCGCGACACGGTCCGCAGCCACGAGGATTTCGAGCGAGCACTCAACGGCCTGAACGAAGGCGAACTCGACCTTCTAGTCGGCACGCAAATGATCGCCAAGGGCCACGATATTCACGGAGTGACCCTCGTCGGTGTGGTCGGAGCCGACGTCGCTCTAGGCCTGCCCGACTTCCGCGCTGCCGAACGCACATTCCAGTTGCTCACTCAAGTCGCCGGACGCGCCGGACGTGGCCAAACTCCCGGCAAGGTCTTGTTGCAGACCTATTTCCAGGATCACTACGCCGTGCAGTATGCCGCCCGCCACGATTTCATCGGCTTCTACGAGAAAGAGCTGCAGTTCCGCAGCTGGATGCATTACCCGCCTTACTCCGCGCTGGCCAACGTGCTGGTGCGCAGCGACAAACTCGACGACGCGCTGCAATGGTCTGGCATGCTAGGGAAGTGGTTCGACTCAACTCGTCATGAAGGCGTGCGCGTGCTCGGCCCGGCGGCTGCTCCTATCATGCGGCTCAAGCGCGACTATCGCTACCACTTTGTGCTGAAATCCCGCAGTCGGAAAAATCTCAACACCACGCTCCGCGCCATGCTGGCCCACGCCGCACAGAAGAAAATTCCACGCACCCAGGTGATCGTGGACGTCGATGCGCTGTGGTTGATGTGAAAATGTGGGAACAGCCACCCTCGGCTGTCCGGCGGAGCGAAGCTCCGCGGAGCCTCACTTGTGAGTCGCCTACCGCCAGGCCTGCTGGAAGGGCGAGATCGTAAACGTCAGCGCCATGATAATCGCCGCCAGCACAGCCCATGGCCAGCGGCTCGCGGGAAGCATAGGATAGTCGGGGGCTTGCTCCTGGCGGTAGGTCATCACATTCATCACGACGAGCAGCCCGGCCCAGACCCACCACACATAGTTCGCGCGTCCCAGGTAGCCAAGCGCGAGCACCGTGATCCACGAAATCACGCGGTGCGCCCGCGGCGCCAGCGCATAAACAATGTGGCCGCCATCCAACTGGCTGCTGGGCAGCAGGTTCAGTGCAGTTGCAAACATGCCGACCCATGCCGCCACCGCGGTCGGATGCAGATAAACGCGGGCCAGCGGCACAGCGGCAACTGCATGTCCTGGAGCAACGCTGTGCAGCAGGTCATGAACGATATAGAAGATCCACGGAAATCCCAGTCGCAAATCCGAAGGCCCCATGCCCGGCGCAATCGGTTTCGATAGCGTCATCGCAACGACCAAAGTCGCGACCGCCACGACGAAGCCCGCGATCGGCCCGGCAATGCCGATGTCGAACAGCGCGGCCCGAGAACGAATCGGCGCCTTAATGCGAATCACCGCTCCCAGAGTTCCAATCAGCGTCGGCGCCGGAATGAAAAAGGGAAGCGTCGCGCGCACGCCGTAGTGCCGGCAGAACAGGTAGTGCCCCATCTCATGCGCGAGCAGAATGAACAGCAGCGTCGCCGAAAATGGAATTCCCAAAAGCAGTCGCGATGGTTGCGCCACGATCCAGCCCAGCGGGAAAAACGGCAGCCATTCATTCCCCGCGGCAAACGGCGGCAGGTTGTGCAGGAAGTTGAACTCCATCCGCGCCCCCACCACCAGCGTGCTAAAGCCAGTTGCCGCCAGCAGCAACGCGTGCAGCCAGTAGCGCTCCTGCGGCGCCCGGCCCACGGGCTCGGGTAGTCGGTCATAGTACTCAAGCGTGGAGCTGGGAATCGGGGAATAAGGTTCCGACATGGATTCTTCGGTCGGGACCCGAAGTCACCGTCCGTACTTTGATGCTACTACACGGCAGGGAATCGCCGCGCTCGCGGCCAGAAACTGGAAACTCAGAAACAAGCGAGAAGCCGGAAGCCAGAAGCCTAGAGCCGGAAGCCTAGTCGATCGACTGCAGCTCCTTGCCCGGCTTGAAGCGCACAGCCCTTCCGGGAGGAATGGACACTTCGGCTCCGGTGCGCGGGTTGCGCCCGATCCCGGTTTTCCGCGGACGCACGTTGAACACGCCAAAGCCTCGCAACTCAATGCGGTTGCCGCCGGCCAGCGCCTTCTTCATGCTCTCGAACACGGTTTCCACGGCCAGCTCGGCCTTGGTCTTGGTGATGCCGGTCTTGGCTACCACTTCGTTGATAATGTCGAGCTTGATCACAGGCCGCTCCCGGTTGCAGACTAAAACCTTGCAGGGCAAAAATAACCCTTCAAGTGATTGATGCTAAGGGAGATAACTGAGATTGTCAACGGGAGCATCTATCCCGTAAACTGGCATGCACCCAGCCGATACAAATTGAGTCATCGTGTAATCGGGTCATTGAGCGATTATTCCAGTCCCGCGAATTGGCACCGGATTATCGGATTGCCTTTCAATGACTCAATCAAAAAATGACTCAATCACTCGATTCTTAAAGGGAGTTTCATGCTGAAAAGTGACCGCTGGATCCGCAAGATGTCCAAAGAGCACGACATGATCAATCCGTTCTCGGAGAAGCAAGTCCGGGACGGCGCGATCTCCTACGGCCTGTCGTCCTATGGCTATGACCTGCGCGTGGCCGACGAGTTCAAGATTTTTACCAACGTCAACTCGACCATCGTCGACCCCAAGCACTTTGACGAGAAGTCGTTTGTGACCGTGCAGACCGACATCTGCATCATTCCGCCCAACTCGTTCGCCCTGGCCCGCTCGGTCGAGTACTTCAAGATTCCGCGCAGCGTGCTCACCATCTGCGTCGGCAAAAGCACCTACGCCCGCTGCGGCATCATCGTCAACGTCACCCCGTTTGAGCCCGAGTGGGAGGGTTTCGTCACTCTCGAAATTTCGAACACTACGCCGCTACCCGCCCGCATCTACGCCAACGAAGGCCTGTGCCAGATATTGTTCTTCGAGTCCGACGAAATGTGCGAAATCAGCTACGCCGACCGCAAAGGCAAATACCAGTCGCAGCAGGGAATCGTGCTGCCGAAACTGTAAGAGGTGCGCCACTCGGCTCTGCCGCTAGCCGATCGAGGGACGGGAGGGCACGGCTTCAGCCGTGCCGCCCTAAAGCTCTTGCCGATCGAGCTTGATGACGCTCGCGTCAACCGCTATCGACCGTGGCGTCAACCGTGGAAGAGCGGGCCTTCAGGCCCGCGTTAAGCGGGCCGAAAATCCTTCGGGCTTTAGCCCCGGTGGTCGACGTCCTATGTCACCCGCAGATACGTCGTATACTCCTGATCCTGAATCGCCGTAAACGGCAGCATCTTCATTGCCCCACTCGCGGTCTCTATCTGCCAACCCTGTGCCCCGATTTTCTTCGCAGCCAGCAACTGCGATCGCGTCACCGTCGCCGGATCGCCGAGAGCAAACAACACCATCGGCCCCACCACCAGCGCCACGGTCTCCGCATGCTGCGCATCAATCGCCTCCAGCCGCGCCTTCATCGGAAGCTCAACTTCAATGCGGTCGCCGCTCTTCCACTCTCGCTGCACCCGCGCAAAGCTGCCAGCAGAAGCCGCTTCCCGCTTCCCATTGACCGTAATCGCCGCGCCCTCCGCCCACGCCGGAATCCGCAAATTCACCGCAAACTCCGCCGCCCGCGATGCCTTCACCTCAAACTGCACATGCGAATCATAGGGATACTCACTCTTCTGCGTCAGCTCAATCTGCGCCCCACCCTGCGTCCACTTCAGCGTCGACGGAATGTACAGATTCACATACACCCCGCGCGCGTCCTGAAAATATGTGTTGATCCGGTAATCCGCGGCCACCTGCGGCATCGTCCCCGAGCAGCACGGCCAGCGATTCGTCGAATACACTTTCCTCGCTTTGAAGTTGTAATCCGAGTAATAGAAAGTCCGCCCATCGAGTTGCAGCGGCTTCGCGCCCAGAATGGTGTTGTACATCACGCGCTCCATGCTGTCGCCGTAGCGAGGATCGCGGGTCACGCGCAACAAATAGCGAGTCAGCTTGAAGTGAGCATACGAACCGCAAGGAGTTTCAAAGCTCGAGTGGCTTCCAGTCAGGCTCTTGTAGACTTCTGGGCTGCCGGGCGCGCGCAACGTCTCGTCGGCTCCCCATCCGCCGGTAGCGAAACTCTGCGCCGCCACGAAATCGAAACCGTTCTTCGCCGCGCGCAAATGCTTTTCGCTGCCCAGCGTCAGGTAAGCCTGCATCGCCGAGCACAGCGAATTTACATGGCTGTAGGCATGGCGGCCTTCCAGGTTGCTGCGCCCTTCCGCCAGCGGATCGTAATACACATCATCCAGGTATCGCACCCCGAGATCGCGATATTGCTCTCCGGCGCCGCGTTGGTATGCCAGAAAAAGATTCTCGGGCATAGTGTACGACTCATCCCAGGTATACGAAACGTCGGGATTCGAGCGCCATCGCAGCCCATGCTCCAGCGCCTTCGGCGGCAAGTGGGCCAGCGCCGTCTTCGTGGTTTTCGCCAGGATGTCGAACGCATCGGGATCGCCCGCATATTTGTGCGAGTCGATCAGCCCGCAAACCAGCTTGTCGAAGGTATAAGCAGGGAAGCGCGTGTTCTCGTAGAAATCGCCGCTAATCGTCTTGGCGTACAAACGGTTCAGCCGCAGCACCTTCTTGCGCGTCGCCGGTGACTGGTCGATGGCATACGAGCGCGCCAGCGCAGAGACCCATTGCCCAAACGTGGATCCTGGCGCGAAGCCAGAATCAAAAAGATTATTCTGATTATGCGGGTCGTAGCGATACCACCCGCCTAAATCCTCGCCCGGCGCGGGTTGTCCAGCCATCTGCCGAAATGGTTTAAGCAGACTGTCTTCGCTGAGTTCCATCAGCACGGCGTGCGTCTGCTGCAGTTGCTGCTCGTGCAGAGAACTGGCCAGCGAGACATCGCCATAGCCAACCTCAGCCAGCGGACCAGCCTCTGGCGAATCAGATCCAAATAATTCAGAGGCGAGAAGGGACTTATGCGGCCGGGAAATCATGCTCGCGGCCGAAGCCAGCGCGGCCGACTGCAGAAACTTCCTGCGGGAGAGTGCGTGCGAGGGAGACATTGTTCCTCCCAACCCTGGGTCGGATAAATGCTTTGCGGACAACAGTGACGCGAAGAATGAGGGTGCCCCATTTCTCGCGCGTCTTGTGCGCGAGAAGTGGGAAGGGCTACCGCTGGTTCTCGCCTTCTTTGAACATGTACTTGATGGCTGGCTTGTAAATCATCAGATTCGCGTCGCCGTTCTCGCGGTTCACCTTGATGCAGTTCCGGTCGTACCATTCGATGACGCCGTGAACTTCCTCGCCATCGCGCAACACGATGACCATGGGCGTCCGCGACTGCATCTGTTTCTGATAATAAAAATTCTCGGCGTTGGTCTGCTCCGGAGGAGCTGGCTTCTTGCCGCCTCCGCCCGCACCCGCCATGTGACGGTCTCCACGATCTCCGCGTTCCGCACGTTCCATACGTTCTCCACGCTCGTGCCGGTCTGGGCGCTCGCGTCGTTCCTGCGGCGCCGTAGCCGAGTTGTGGTTATTGTAATTCTCCGCGCGCGGTAAAGTCGGCCGAATCAGCTTACGATTGGCGAAGTTTTCCTTCTCTGAGATTTCGGCCGGCATGGCGTCCATGGTTTCTTTCATCGTGGCGCTTCCTCGCATACACGCATTCGCGCAAACCGCCACACGCGGGGACCCTTGAATATATGACGAAGGCGTGAAATTTTACCTACCGTACCACAGGAGCCTTCCGCTGACAATGCTTCCTTCAGGCCACGCCTCAAGTGTGCCAAATCTTGCACATCCTCTAGAATATCGATTCGCCTCGCTAGTTTGTATTCGACAGGTCCGCCCCGCGGCGCTCGGTTCCACTCCACGTCACAATCGCCACCAGGCTCGCCACCAGCAGAACTGTCCAGGCCAGCACGGGCGGAAACATTCCGCCATAGCGGCTCTCGGCCAGTCTGGCTTGGATCACCGAATTTCGCGAAGACAGAAGATTGCCAACCTGGTAGGCAAACCCCGGCAGCGTGCCGCGCACCGCGGGCGGCGACAGTTCATTCAAATGCGCCGGAATCACTCCCCACGCACCCTGCACCATGAAATAAATAAGAAACCCGCCCAGCGCCAGCATCGGCACGCTGTGCGAATACGCGTACAGCGGAATCACCGGAATCGCCAGCAGGGCCGCAAGCACAATGGCCTGCCGCCGCCCGATCCGCTCCGACCACGTCCCAAACAGAATCCCGCCCAGCAATGCTCCGCAGTTGCAAATGATCAAGATCCGGGCAACCGTCTTCGGCGTGAATTGCAGGTTCATCTGCAGAAACGTCGGATACACATCCTGCGTGCCGTGACTAAACGAATTGAACGAGAACATCAGCACAACCACGAAAAGAAAAAGTCCCACATTCGATCGGATATCCTTCCACAGTCGATTCTCCCCGGCCCGTGCCACCTTACCCTGCAGCCACGCTGGCGATTCCTCCACCTTGGTCCGAATGTAGATGACCAGAAACGCCGGCAGCGCGCCAATCACGAACATGCCGCGCCAGCCCACATAACTGAAAAGGCTGTAATAGACGAGCGAGGCAAAAAGATAGCCCGTGGCATAGCCCTCTTGCAGCAGGCCAGAGAAAAATCCGCGGCCCTCGGCCGGCAACGTCTCAAACGCCAAGGCCGCGCCCACGCCCCATTCTCCGCCCATGGCAATTCCGAACAGCGCCCGCGAAATGAGAAAAAACTTGAATGAGGGAGCGAACGCCGACGCCAGCTCAAACACCGAGTAAGCAATGATGTCGATCATCAACGTCGGCCTGCGCCCGAACCGGTCGGCGATCAGTCCAAACAGAAATGCGCCCACCGGGCGCATGGCCAGCGTCAGAAAATTTGCCTCCAGAATCTCCGAAGGCTTCATGTGAAACTGCGCGGCCAGCGCGCTCACGCAGAACACCAGAACGAAGAAATCGAACGCGTCCAGCGACCATCCCAGAAAGCAGGCAACAAACGCATTCCGCTGCGCCGCCGTCAGCCTTCGAAAATGTCCGATGAACTCCATGTCAAGTCTGTTCTCGACGTTCCTTGGTGAAACTTCGCGTCCTTAGTGGCTGTCGTTCTTCCTCCGTGAACCCCGTGTCCTCTGTGGTTAAAGATTTCTTGCCGGCGCCAAACCCAGCGGATGCTAGCATAGACTTTTCAATCAGCAATCAAAAATCAACAATCAGCAATCGATACTCTCCCCATGTCTGAACTCGATCTCCCGCAACGCCAGGCCACCGACTCCCTGATGCTCACCGGCTTCTGGTATCGCGCTCTTCCCGCCGACCGCGTTCACCGCAACGAATTATATAAAGCGACTCTGCTGGAGATTCCCCTCGTGCTTGGCCGCGACCGCCTCGGACAACCCTTCGCTCTGCGCGACGCTTGTCCGCATCGCGGCATGCCCCTCAATTGCGGCCGTTTCGACGGCGAAAACCTTGAGTGCCCCTACCACGGCTGGCAATTCGATGTGCACGATGGCCAATGCCAACTCATCCCTTCGCTCACCGCCGATCAGAAGCTCAAAATCGATCGCATCTACGCCGGCAGTTATCCCTGCGAAGAACAAGATAATTTCATCTGGGTCTACATCCCCGATCCCGCCCCGTCCGGCGCGGGATTCGCCCCACCCGCCGAAGCTCCCGACGCGGCGCCGCAAATTGAAAAATTCAGCGACAAATATAAATCTGCTTACCTGCAAGCCGAGATGCCCGTGAGCATCGACCACGGCATCATCGGCCTCATGGACCCCGCACACGGACCCTTCGTCCACCAGGCCTGGTGGTGGCGCACTCAGCACAGCATTCACGAGAAGAAAAAGAATTTCGAACCCATCCCCAACGGTTTTCGCATGAGCGCGCACACGCCCAGTTCGAACTCCGCGCCCTACAAACTCCTGCGCCTCTATGCCGACGCCGATTCCATCTCGACCACGATCGATTTCGTTTTGCCCAACATTCGCACCGAAACCATTCGCGCCGGAAAATACTGGTTCTCCAGCCTGACCACGGTCACGCCCATCAGCCGCAGCCGGTGCCGCATCGATGTAGTCGCCGCCTGGAATTTATTTCGCTGGGTGCCCTTCGTCCCCAACGTGCTGAAATTTGTGTTCGCAAAATTCGTCGAGCAAGACCGACGCACCATGGAACTGCAAGCCGAGGGCCTGCAACACAACCCGCACCTGATGCTGATTGACGACGCCGACCGTCCCGCCAAATGGTATTTCCAACTTAAGGCCGCGCACCTGGAAGCCAAACGCACAGGCTCAGAAATGAAGCACCCAATGCCAGGTCCGATCACATTGAAGTGGAGAAGTTGAGGCGATTTTGCGGGCGTGAACGCAGCGGGAGCCCGCAGCCGAAATCCCGAGCTCTTTGCGAGGGATCTTGGCAGAGAATTGATAGAGAAGCTGATTACGAAATCACCTTCAGCGGCGCTTCGGCAGGTCCCCGAGAACGCGATCCGGCAACCGCAGTTCTTCTTCGCTGACCAGCCAGTCCATGGCTTCGTCGCGCGTCGTGAAGGCGGGCAGGTCGCGTTGGGAAAAACTCTTGATGTGCGCGTAGAACACTTTGGGTAAGGCTTCTATGCCGACCCACGCCGAACGCTTGAGATGCGGCCGGTCGAAAACCACGCTCTCCTTCAGGCGCTCAATCGCGATGCGGTCAAACTCCGCTCCCGTGAAGTCGGCGAGCAACAATACTGTGCCCCGAGGCTCGCTGGTCACATAGCTTGGCACCAGCAGGGCGATCTTCTCCACCTCTCTCGGTGCGCAGTGAGACAGGTCCGCCAGCAGAATTTGTTTCCCTTTATAGGCAACGACGCGGATACGGTCTTCCATGAATACCTCACCGTGCCAGTGAATAGTGGAACGAATCAGACCCCAGGGCGAAGGAATAAGACGACAGGCCGTTATGGCTGCGTAACATCCTCCACCAGAAACTCCAATGCTTCTTCCCGCGTCTTGAACGTAGGCAGTTCCCGCTGCGAGAAGCTCTTGAAATGTTCGTAGAAAATGTGCGGCAAGCTTTCCGTGCCGACCCACGCGGACCGCTTCACATACGGGCGATCATGCACCAGAACTTCCTTCGCCTTCGTCGCTACGTCTTTGTCGATCTCTGCGCCCGTGAAGTCGGCCAGCGAGAGCACCGAGCCGGGCGCGTGGCGGGAAATATCGGCCCGCACCAGGTCGAGCAGCAATAATATTTCCTTGGCCTGGCAGTGGCTGAAATCGATCACGTAAATCGCGTGACCCTTGTGCTTGATGAAATGCAGTCGCCCGTCACGCGTTTCGCCGGAGGTCATGCCAGCAGTGCCTCCACTACGCCATAAGCCCCGTCCAGCGCGGCATCCAGCGCGGAAGCATCTTTGCCTCCAGCCTCGGCCAGATCCGGGCGTCCTCCGCCCTTGCCTCCAACCTTTTGCGCCACTTGGCCAATTACCTTCCCTGCCTGCACTCGCCCCGTCAGATCCTTCGTGACTCCGACAATCAACGCGACATTCCCACTCGAAGCCGACCCCAGAACTACGACTCCTGATCCAATCTTGTCGCGCAACTGATCAACCAGCGTGCGCAACTGCGCCCGCTCCAGATTGTCGACCCGGTGCGCCAGCACCTTCACGCCCTTCACTTCCTTGATCTTCTCTCCCACATTCGCGGTCGAAGACGATGCCGACTTCATCCGCACGGAATCAAGTTCCCGCGTGAGCCGCTTGATCTCCGCGTCCTTCTTCTCCAACTCAGCCTTCAACGCCTCAGCCGGAGAGAAAGAAGTCTCACCGTCGTGCAGCGACTCAGAAGCGGGTGCCCCATCCTTGCGCGGTTTGTGCGCAAGGGTGGGAGAAACGAAACTCGACACAACGTTTTCCAGTTCGTGATCCCGACGGAAATGCGTTAGCGATCCCAATCCCGTAATCGCCTCCACCCTCCGCACCCCGGACGACACGCTGCCTTCCTTCAGAATCTTGATCAGCCCAATCTCCCCGGTAGCCGCCGTGTGCGTCCCACCGCAAAGCTCGGTCGAGAAGTCGCCAATCTTCACCACGCGCACCTTGTCGCCATACTTCTCCCCAAACAGCGCCATCGCATGATATGTGTTGATAGCCTCGTCGATGGGCACGTCAGCGAGCGTCTCGACTTTCAGGTTGCGCAGCAATTCCTTGTTGATGATGTCTTCAATGTCCTGCAACTCTTCGTCCTCGACGGCTGTGAAATGCGAAAAATCAAACCGCAGATGATCCGGCGCCACCAGCGATCCCGCCTGCTTCACATGCTTGCCCAAAACTTCGCGCAATCCAGCATGAAGCAAATGCGTAGCCGTATGATTGCGCATAGTCGCAACCCGCCGCTCGGTATCGACAACCGCATCCACCCGATCCCCAACGCGCAGGGTGCCCCATCCTTCTTTCGCGTTTTGTGCGAAAGAGGGTGGGGTCTTTGAACTAGCACCTCTCACCACAACCTGATGCGCCCGCACCCCCTGAATCGGCGCATAACATCCCGTAACGTCAGCGACCACGGTATTGTGATCGTCCGAATAAAACCATCCCCGATCCCCCACCTGCCCGCCCGACTCCGCATAAAACGGCGTGTGATCCAGAATGACCTCGCCCGACTCGCCAGCCGAAAGCTCCTGCGCGCCCTGGCCATCCTTAATAATGGCTAAAACCTCGCACCCCTCCGACCGCGTCTGCCGATACCCTTCAAACTCCGATTTCGGCAGCTGCTGATAAGCCGGATTCGCCGTCTGCTTCGCCGCACCCTTCCAGGAAGCGCGAGCCCGCGTCTTCTGCTCGTCCATTGCCTGATCGAATCCGGCACGGTCAAAAGCGATTCCCTGATCGCGCGCTGCATCCTGCATGAAGTCCAGCGGCATCCCAAATGTGTCGTACAGCTTGAACGCATCCTGCCCGGAGAGCTCCTTCACGGACCCTTTCAGTAGCGTCTCAAGCTTCTCCAGTCCCACGTCCATCGTGTGCGCGAACCTGGTTTCTTCTACGAGAACAGCCTTCGAGACTCGGTCCGCCGTCTCGTTCAATTCCGGATACGCATCCTGCATCAAATCGCGTACCGCAAAGACCATCTCGTGCAGGAACGGCTTCGTCTGACCAAGCAACCGCCCATGCGTGATCGCTCGCCGAATAATCTTGCGCAGCACATACCCTCGCCCGTCATTGGCGGGCAAGACGCCGTCAGAAATCAAAAACGTCGCCGCGCGCGAGTGATCGGCAATGACGCGCAGCGAAGCCGCCGATTTCGTGTGCGCTTCCTTGGTCAACTCCTTCGTCAGCGAAGTCCCCGTCAACTCTGCTGCGCGCTTGATCAGCGGCGTAAACAAATCCGTGTCGTAATTCGAAATTACGCCCTGCAGCACTGACGCAACCCGCTCCAGCCCCATCCCGGTATCAATCGATGGCTTGGGCAGCGGATTCAGTTTCCCGCTAGCATCGCGGTCAAACTGCATGAACACCAGATTCCAAATCTCCACATACCGGCCACACTCGCACGGAAACTTGCAGTCGGTGTGTCCCCGGTCCGACGCCGCCACGCCCATGTCATAGTGAATCTCGCTGCACGGCCCGCACGGGCCCGTGTCGCCCATCTGCCAGAAATTGTCTTTCAGTCCGCCGTCGAAAATGCGATCCTTCGCCACGCCCTGCGCCACCCACAAGTCATAAGCCTCGAGGTCGCGGGGAACAGGCATGGGTTCGCCCGAGCCTTCAAAGATCGTCACATACAACTTGTCCTTATCAATCCCGAACCACTCTCGCGAAGTAATCAGCTCCCACGCGTACGCAATCGCATCTTTCTTGAAGTAGTCGCCAAACGAAAAGTTCCCCAGCATCTCAAAAAATGTGTGATGCCGGTTGGTGAACCCGACGTTCTCCAGATCGTTGTGCTTCCCGCCGGCGCGCACACACTTCTGCGAAGTCGTGGCCCGCGAGTAGTCGCGCTTCTCCAGCCCCAGAAACACATCTTTGAACTGGTTCATCCCCGCGTTGGTAAACAGCAGCGTAGGATCATTCGCCGGGACGAGCGACGACGAGTGCACTTCCTTGTGTCCCTTGTGCACAAAGAAGTCCAGAAATTTACGGCGGATTTCAGACCCGGTCAGCATGAGAAAGTAATTCTAAACGAAAACGCCTTCCGCTCAGTGAGCGACAAGAGCCTAAACCAGAGAGGACACAGAGTCTCACAGAGGATTCCGAGTTCCCCTGTGTTCCTCCGTGTCCTCTGTGGTTAATGTTTTTTCGCGCTACCCGCTCTCCCCCTCCAGCGCGCTGAGCGTCTCCTCATCCACGTCCCACTTCTTCAGGATGGTAAAGATGGTCTTCATGGCGAACCCCGCCCGCGCCAGTTGCCGGAAGATGCGCGCCGTCTGCTTCTGATCTTTCGGTTTTTCCAGGCGCTTCTTTTTCAGAAATGCACGTGCCTGCTTCTCGTCGCTCACGCCCTCATAGGCGGTTTCCAGCGCCTTCTCGATCACCTCGCCGTGCACCCCGCGCGTCTTCAGTTCGGTCATCACGCGCATCCGGCCCAGCTTCTGATTGTCGCGCCGCAGTCCGGAATAATACGCAGCATACTGCGAGTCGTTCAGATATCCCTGATCTTTCAACCGCCGAATTACCAACTCCACCAGCGTCTGACCATATTCCGATTCCGCTTCTTCGATCCGCGCCCGCATCAGTCGTTTCAGCTCAGCCACCGTCCGCATGCGCCGCGCCAGCGCACCCACGGCGTATTCATACAGTTCTTCTTCGGAATACGTTCTTCTCTTAGGACGCGAGAACGCCATAGGATAACGATAGCGCAAATCGGCAGGGAGCATGCGGGAAACAAAAAAGGGCGCGCTTTACGCGCGCCCCATCCAAGGAGAAAACTGGTCAAATCAAAAGCCGGAAGCCGACTAGCGAAAGCCTGAAGCCGCTTTACCGCCCCCCAAACCCCGCCGACTGCATCGACTGCCGCGAAATGTCCGCTGTCGACGCAATGCCCGCCATGCGCAGTTTGAAGTCGTCGGCATTGGAAGCATTCTCCAAAGCCGTTTCGTAATTCACCAGGCCGGCTTGGAACAAATCCCACAGTGACTGGTCAAACGTCTGCATGCCATACTGCGAAGTGCCTGCCGAAATCGCATCGCGAATCGAGCGCGTTTTTTCCGGTACCAGAATGCACTCGCGAATGTATGCCGTATTGATCATCACTTCCACGGCCGGTACCCGCCCGTCAGAGTCGCAACGCCGCACTAATCTTTGGCTGACGATCGCCCGCATCACGGCTGCCAGCTGCATACGAATCTGCTTCTGCTCCGGCGGCGGGAAAATCGAAATCACGCGGTTAATGGTTTCCACCGCGTCCAGCGTGTGCAGTGTCGAGAACACCATGTGACCAGTTTCAGCCGCATGCAGCGCGGTCGAAATCGTTTCCAGATCGCGCATTTCGCCCACCAGAATCACGTCCGGATCCTGACGCAGAGAAGCGCGCAACGCCGCTCCAAACGATGGCGTGTCCACCCCGACTTCACGCTGGTTGACGTATCCCTTCTTGTCGCGATGCAGAAATTCGATCGGGTCCTCAATCGTCACGATGTGTTCGGCGCGCGACGAGTTCACCCGGTCCACCATAGCCGCCAGCGTCGTCGATTTACCGGAACCCGTCACGCCCGTGACCAGAATCAGCCCGCGCGGCATATCGCAGATCTGTTCCACCACCTTGGGTAGAAACAATTCGTCGAGCGCGCGAATCTTGGTCGGAATGACTCTGAGCACCAGTCCTACGTTGCCGCGCTGCTGGAAAATGTTCACACGGAAGCGTCCCAGGCCGGCCACGCCGTACGCCATATCAATTTCCGTGGTCTCTTTGAATTTCTGTTTCTGCCGCGCCGACATCATGCTGAACGCCATGTTCAACATGTCCTCGGCGCTGATGCGCGGCTGGTCGGTCAACGGCACCAGTTCGCCGTCGATGCGCAGGTGCGGATAGTTTCCCACCTTCAAGTGCAAGTCGCTGGCTCGCCGTTCCGTCGCGATCCGAAGCAGATCATCAATATTCATTGCGGACTTTTTCCTTGGGTGCTTCTCGGCCTACCGCTCTTAACTATGATCGCCCGAATCGTCACCTTCCCCAAGATGACCTAGGTAACGGCGACTTACGTAATGTGGACCTGGGCGATTTCCCTGCCTGGCGGCGGCAGACCACGTTACGTTGGGCATTTGGAAGGCCTTCCTTCGTGGAACTTCGTGCCCTGCGCGGTTAACGATCTCTGAGAGCCGCACTACTTCGAAGCCCGAGAGTGCACCGGATCACATTTCTACGCCTTATGTTCCACGTTATGCCCTACGGATCAACCACCTGCGTGTGCATCCCGGCGCGCTGCGCCGCGTCCTGCATCGCATTCAGCTTCCGCTTCTCCTCATCAAGCCGCGACTGCATCAGCGCCACCCGCTCCGCCACCATCGACTGGTTCCGGTTGTACTCCATTTGTGCCCCGGAATGCAGCGACGCATTGATCTGATCTATCCGCGCTTGCAAGCTCGCCACCCGCTCTTTCTGCTCCAGAATGCGACCCCTCCACTGCTCTGCCCGCGGATCGCCCACACGCTGCTGGCCAGATTGCAGCCCAGCCCTGCGGTCGTAGTCTGCCGGACGCCGTTCCACCCGCAAATCCGGCCGTCCCTCCGGACCTTCCCCCAGATCCTGATTCGTGATCACCTTCCCCGTTGCGGCAGGGGCCTGCTGTGCATTCTGTTTCTCGCGCAACTGCCGCGCAATCTCGCCCAGCGACTGTCCGGAGGAGGGCTGAGTGGATGGAGACGGTGTGGATGAAGCCTGTGCGGTTGAAGACGCCCCAGCCGAAGACTGTCCAGCTGGCGGTGCGCTCGATGGCTGCGCGCTCAACGTCTGCACGCTCGGCGACTGTGCACCCACCGACTGCCCCAACGCAGCCAAGCTCATCACCATCACGACTGCGAGAATCTTCCAGTCCATTCGCTGCATAAATGTCCGCTGCATAATCTTCTCCGGCATCGCGAGCAGAGTTTTGACCTGCGGCCCGTCAGGCCGCCGCGAATGCCCCGCCGCTCAAGGCGTTCAGGGGAATCCGTTCAGAAAGACTATGCCCAGCCTGGGGACGCGAGAAGGTAACGGTGGTGCCATCCAGCACAGGCAAAAGATCGGGGTCACGACGGTAACAGTTACCCAAACAAATGGAGCCAACGTGTCGACCGCGCAAAGCACGATGCTGCAACGTCCCGACCGCTCCGCTGCCGATCGCGCAAGCCTGGAAGAGAGGCGATTTAGCGCCGCGCGAGTGCACCAGAGAATTCGCGGGCTTCAGCCCTTGGCGTCAAGGTCCTTCATGCGGTCGGTGACGCCGTAGCTCGCGGCGTCGGATGACGGATTCCTATTCTTCGCGAGCCCGCGAGCCCCTCAAGGCGGCAACTCACTGTGAGCTTTACTGATCAGCATTGATTCATCTCACTCCTCATAATGAGTAGTAACCGCACCTCCAGTTAGGACGTCCCTTAATGCAGCAAGAAACGAGCGCGAAGACAAAACCTGATTTCAATCCCCGCACCTTTCTTTCAACGGCTGGCAAGGGGAGGGTTATGCTGCCTTTTCAAAAGAAGGACAAGATATTCACGCAAGGTGATTCCAGGGACGGCCTGTTCTTTGTCCAAACGGGGAAGGTGCGACTCAGCGTCGTGTCGGATAACGGGAAAGAAGCAACTCTTGGCATTCTGGGCGAAGGCGATTTCTTCGGCGAAGGTGGACTCGCCGGGCAGCCCCATCGCATGTCGTCTGCAACGGCATTGACCGACTGCGTCCTGCTGCACATCGAACCCAAGGCGATGATGCGGGCCATGAGCGCGGAACCAAAATTGTCGGCCCTATTCGTCAAATACCTGCTGAAGCGGAACATCCGATATCAGGATGACCTGGTGGATCAGCTTTTCAATTCCAGCGAAAAGCGGCTCGCGCGAGTTCTCCTCTTAATGGCCCACTTCGGCAAAGAAGGAGTCTCGGAAATGTCCGTCCCCAGGCTTAGTCAGGAGACTCTGGCCGAGATGGTAGGGACGACACGCTCGCGGGTCAGCTTCTTCATGAACCGGTTTAGGAAGCTTGGCTTCATCCACTACGATGTTGGCGACAACTTGCGGGTTCACAGTTCGCTTCTCAACGTCGTTCTTCATGATGATGATGGCGACGGAGTAAACGCGACTTATGGAGCTGAGAACCTAACTCCCGCCGCCAGCAAAGGCACAGAACCTCCTCCAACGCCCGGCCAGCCCGCTGACAAAGATCGCGCCAGAAGGCCACCCCTTCCCAGTCTTACACGACGCCAAAAGTGAATTGCTAAGCGTGCATCTCCGTCCGCGCCGTATGGCCGGAAGCCCCATGTCCGCCCGCGCTCTTCGCCGCGCTGAAAAAGACCGGATCCCCCAACGGCAACCAGTTACGAATAGTGCCGCGATGTAGTTTGGATACTGATGGGCAATATCATCGTGGCGTCATCCCGAGCGCAGACGCTTTTAAGGCGGAGAGAGGGATCTCGCGCGGACTGCCCTCCGCGTCGAAACCAAACCGCAGCATGACCAAGCAGTTACCGAAACTGAAGGGATAGGTAGGATAGGGCCCGCTGCCAAAGTGCGCCGAATGTTCGCTCCCCTGCCAGGGCATGTTGAGTGAAATCGGGATATTTCACTATTTGAGACGATCAGCCAGCAGTCGGAGGCTCGGATAGCTTCCGGCTAAGCGCGCTCTGCGATCCCTGCAATTGCCTGGAGCATACCGCCGAAAATCCAGCGATGCACTGGATAAAGCGCGTACCAATACAGAAAGCCTGCCAATCCGGCGGGATCGAAAATTGCAGTTTGCCTGATCAGTGAACCCCCACTAGTTGGTTCAACTTCGAACTGAAGCCAGGCACGACCAGGGACCTTCATCTCAGCAGCTAGACTCAGGCGACGATCCGGTTCAAAAGTCTCGACGCGCCAGAAATCCAGAGTATCGCCGGCAGCCACCGTGTGAGGGTCGCGACGACCACGGCGTAGACCGACACCACCCACAAGAAGATCCAGAGACCCGCGAAGCCACCACAGAAAATTCGCGAAGTACCAACCCTTGGAACCTCCTATCTGGCGGATCGGAGCGAAGGCTGAAGCCGGAGGAACGGATACTTGCACGGTGCGAGAATCGACCAGTCGTGTCCCAAACTGCAACCCGCCCCACGCCGGTGGCCTGCCACTTGAAGAGAGCGCATCCGACCAGCGCGTGAGGGCAAACTCCTGGTCCTCATGCTGGAGAGCTCGCTCAATCGCTTCTTTAATACCTTTCGGCTTGATGGCAAAGGCCGTCAACGCCGATGTGTCGCGCACCAGAGTTGGGTTACGCATGCTATCGACTAGCTTGCGGCCTATGCGAGCATAAATAGGAGTGACCAAGCCCAACCACAAACTCGAGAGGCGAGGCGTTAAGACTGGAACGGGGATCATCCATCGGCGAAGACCGCACTGGCGTGCATACTCTTGCATGATTTCGCCATAGCTGACCTGATCCGAGCCACCGATTTCGAATACGGAACCCTGCTCCCCCGGCAACTGGAGCGCCGCCATCAAGTAGGCAATCACATCTTCGACCGCGATCGGTTGGGCCTTCACCTCAACCCAGCGGGGGCAGATCATCACCGGCAAGCGCTGCACCAAGGCGCGAATCATTTCAAAGGACAGGCTCCCTGAGCCGATCACGATCGAGGCTCGAAATTCGATTGTAGGGATTCCAGAACTCCGCAATATGTCCGCTACCTCGTGACGACTGCGCAAATGAGCAGACAGTACCTGGTCATGGTCGCCCAAGCCACCCAGGTAGATAATCCGTCGTATCCCTGCGTCGCGGGCAGCGTCGGCGAAATTATTTGCGGCTCGCCGGTCTTCCTCTTCGAACTGGCCTGGGGAACCCATCGAGTGGACCAGGTAGAACGCGGTGTGCACCCCAAGCATCGACGGCGCCAGTGAGCTGCGATCCAGGCAATCTGCTTTGACAACCTCGGTGGACGGAGCAACTCGTGGTCTGAGAAAGCCAGGTTCCCGGGCAAGACAGCGGACTGGCCAACGTGCCGTTTCAAGCGCCTTGAGGAGCCGCCCTCCGATGTAACCAGAGGCTCCCGTTAGCAGGACGAGCGAGCAAGGATCCTCCCCCATGTGGGAACTCCTGATTCGTAGCGCAGAGTAAAGTTGATCTCATACTAGCACCCGTGCCCTGTCCGCCCCGTATGGCTGGATGCCCCGTGTCCGCCCGCGCTCTTCGTTCCCTCGGCGTGCCACTTGCGCGCCAGCCCTTCCAGTTGCGCCAGCACTTTCTCAATGTCCTTCATGCGCTCGGTAATCCCATAAGTCACCGCCGGGGGAATCGTCGGCTGGTAATGCCGATAGACAAATCCGTTGTCCTCCAGCGTGCGCAGCCGCTCGGTCAGCACCCGCGACGAGATTCCCGCCACGTTCTTCCGCAGCACTCCGAACCGCATGGGCCCATTCGTGCTCAGTGACCATAGGATGTGCAGCGTCCACGGCCGGGTCAGCAGTTCCAGCAATCCGCCGATGGCGCAGGGAGAGGGAGTTTCCTTCGATCTCTTCATGGGTACCGTCTCGACACTAGGTTACTCTAAAGTGCCTACTATGAAAAGAGCTGATAGTTATTTATTGTAACCGACGAGGAATCATTTCATCCAAACGAATTCAGAACGACTCAATCACGAGTTTCCAAGGAGACAGTTTATGGCAACCGCTACGGCAAACCCCAACCAATCTCTCACCCAGACTTCCGCCATCACCGGGCCGGTCGTCCTGCTCGGCCGCTTGTTCTTTGTGCTGATCTTTCTGATGGCGGGGCCGAACCATTTCGCCAGCCAGACCATCGCCTACGCGGCTTCGCAGGGTGTGCCGTTGGCTTCGATTGCTGTGCCGGCTTCCGGTGTACTCGCACTGCTCGGCGGACTGTCGATCCTGCTCGGCTTCCACGCCAGGATCGGCGCCTGGCTGATCGCCTTGTTTCTCATTGGAGTCACGCCCATGCTGCACAACTTCTGGACGGTCACCGACCCCATGATGCGCCAGATGCAGATGATCATGTTCATGAAGAACGTGGCCATGCTCGGCGGCGCGCTGCTGATTTCACAGTTCGGCGCCGGTCCCTGGAGTCTCGACGCGCGCGGGAAGTAATCCGCAGCGTCTCGGCTAACGCTTCAACTTTCTAGCAACTAAATCACAAAGGAGAAATAAATGTCGGATCCAACCATTCAAGTTCTTCCCAAAGGTCCTTATCTGGTCGCCGGTAAGGTTACGCTTCTCGACGCCAGCGGCAATAAGATTGAGACCTCGGAGAAAATCGCCCTCTGCCGCTGCGGTGCTTCCACCAACAAACCATTCTGCGACGGAGCCCACTCCAAAGTCGGATTCGAAGCCGCGGCCGCTGCGGTTCCGGGCAGCAAAGAGTAATCATCTTCTAAAGGCAAATCCCAAAGAAGAAAGCCGCCCGGATGGGCGGCTTTCTTGTTGGCAATCAGGTGATTGAAGGCTACGCGGCGGTCTCTTCCGATGCCGGCATCTGGAACGGCTCGTCGTAGCTGCCGCCGTAGATGGACGGGACCTTCGATCCCATGGGCCGCAGATAGGTCGCCAACTCGCCGCGGTGATGGATGCTGTGGTTGTTGAGGAATCCGAGATAGAAAACCGAGGGCATATTGAACACGCCGTAGAAGTTGACGGGGGTGAGCAACTGCTCGGCCGACATCGCCTCCACGCGCGCAATGCCGCGCTTCACATGCTCGTCATACCAGGCGGCCACTTCGGCTGAGGTCTGGGGCTTGTGCTCCGGCGTATCCATCTTGAATTGCAGGTCGGCGATGCCATCCAAAAACTGGATGTCAGTGTTGGCCAGATGCCAGGCCAGCTCCTTGGCGGTGCGGGCGTTCGGGTCTGGACGATAATCCGACTTCGCGTCGGGGATGGCTGCGATTACCTTCTTGGTGATTTCCGCTTCATTCTTGAAGCCGTCGAGCATGACGGCTCGAAATCCGAGGACAAATTCAGGAGTCATTTGCGACATTTTGTTCTCCTTTTCCGAACGGTGCGAATCCGAACGGTCGAGAATTATACGCCGACCGGCTGCTTGCTGCCGGCTTTGCTGGCAACCGGGACCGGGGTGAGCCAGCCGTGGCGGTCGGTCTTTTCGCCGCGCACGATGGCGAAAAACTCTTTCTGGATCGCCTTGGTGATGGGCCCGATCGTGCCCTTGCCCACCTTGATTTTGTCGACCGAGCGAATCGCCGTGACTTCCGCGGCCGTGCCGGTGAAGAAAGCTTCGTCGGCGATGTAGAGCATCTCACGCGGAATCATGTGTTCAGCGATCGGGATCCCCAGGTCGCGCGCGATCTGCAGCACGGAGTCGCGGGTGATGCCGGGCAGCACGGAGTTGCCCAGCGGCGCGGTGATCAGCTTGTCGCGATGCACCAGGAACAGGTTCTCGCCCGAGCCCTCGCTGACGAACCCGCCGGCGTCCAGCGCAATGCCTTCGACGTAGCCGTTGACGATGGCTTCCATCTTGATGAGCTGTGAGTTCATGTAATTAGCGCCGGCCTTGGCCATGGCGGGCAGCGTGTTGGGCGCCAGCCGCGTCCACGAAGAGACGCAGACGTCGCAGCCTTCGCTCTCGCTGCTCAAATACTTTCCCCACGGATAGTTGATGATGTAAACCTCAGTCGGCGAATTGAACGGGTTCACGCCAGCCTCACCGTATCCTCTTAAGACAATCGGACGCACGTAGCACGGCCACGCGCCGTTGTGGGCGACGGTGTCGAGCATGCCCTTCACCAGCTGCTCGCGGGTGAACTCGACGTCAATGCGGTAGACCTTGGCGGAATCGAGCAGGCGCTGCATGTGCTCGGTGGCGCGGAAAATGGCGGGCCCGGTGGGCAGGTCGTAGCAGCGAATGCCTTCAAAGACCGAAGAGCCGTAGTGGATGACGTGCGACATCACGTGAATGGTGGCGTCGTCCCAATTGATGAGCTTGCCGTTGTGCCAGATCTTGTCGGTCTTTTGAATTGCCATCGGAACTCCTTAGACGGTCATTATAGCCGAGGATATCTGACGAGAATCGAGTTCTCGGGCTGCCGGGCTGAGGCGATTGGTCGTGGATGATCGGTATCGATGGCGGGCTGGCGGGTGGGGCGAACGACGTGCGGGCGGTGCGATATTTTTTTTATAGCTTGGGGCTAAAATCATGATTCTTTTGGAGTTAGGGTGGGGGTATCGGGTGGAGTCCGGGCAAAATCTTGGAAGGAAAGGATTTATTTGTAAAATATTGCGGACAAAGGAGTTAGGTGTGTTTCCTTGGCCGCCGGCATTTCCCGTTTTGGGAATTCTGGCGTATTGCTGGGAGATAACCACTTGAACTCTATTTTAACATTCGATGTTGGGGTTTGGAGGGCGTTGAGGGTTGTATCGGGCTGAGGGGGAAGGAGATAGGAATATTGTTGGGGGGCTTGACAGGTGGGTGCGGGCGGTGCAGGGGCTAGCGTTCTAAGGATAACGTGCTGGGGTTGGAAGGAGCGCTCCTTGACTTCTTGGAAAAGGTTGCGATGCTGCGCTTGTTCGCGTCGGCGACCTTGCGAATCTCAGAGAGGGTCTTGCTCCCGGCCTTGCTCTTTTTCTGGGCAAAGAGAATCTTTCGGACGTGCTCCGATACCTGTTCCGCCAGATTGCCGAACTTGGCAGGAGCCGTGCCGTTGCGGGCGCGATAAGAAAGCAGTGAGGCTTCCAATCCGGTGATTCTTATGGGTTGCTTGGTGCTTCGGCGCCGCGATGTTTTCTTGGTGGGCATGACGATATTAATAATTACTATACGCGCTTCTTGGTGTAAATAGGGTGCTGTCCGACGAGGTAGGGATGGCCGGCATTTCCTCCGTCACCTCTGCCGTCGGCGGTCCACTCTTCGCAGTATTCGACGGCGATGCTCAAGACGAGCGCATCGGCGCCGGAGGGCAACACGAGTTCCTTGGCGCTTCCGGTGCGAGCGTCTTTCCAAAGTGCGATGCAACCTGCAGGGGCTGAGGTTCCGGTGGCGGGCCGGCTGAGGTTTGCCATTCCGGCGCTGGTCAGAGTCAAGACGGAACATCCGGGGTCGTCGGCCAGGGTGGTGGCGTAGCGACCGGGCCAGCGGTTGCTGAGTTGTGGACCGTCCATCAAGAGGCATATCAGAAGGTTTGGCCCGACTGAGTGGATCAGATCGCCGAGCGGGTCGGGCCGCGCGAGATCCTCACAGATGAGGACGCAGGCCGTGAGCCAGGGTTTCAGGGTAACCAGTACGAGGGCTCGGTCGGTCACGTCAATGTGCTCCCACCAGTTGGCTTGTGGGTTGAGGGTTGAGCCGATTCCATACTGCATAATTTGATTACGCTCCAGCTTCCACCTGTGGTGCTTTTTCTGTGTAAGCTCTGCGAGATACTCTCCGCCGGGTAGAAGTACGTCGAAGCGAATGAAGTTTTTTCCGCAGACGCCCGGATCTGCCGATCGGCCGACGCCAGCAATCAAGAAGCGGTCCTCGCGGACCACGGCGTTGCTGATCTTATTCACAGAATCCATGGTGAGGGCGGTTTCAGGAAGGATGATCCCGTCGATTCGGCCTACGGTGTTCTCGGCTGCAGTGACAAGCTTTTTCAGGGATTGGATGCTGGTGCGCCCAAGCGGGTCGAAGGTGAACAGGCCGTAGCCCCCGCGATCGACCTCGTCGGTGATGCGCTGGGTCTCGGTGGCGCGAAATTGTTTCGGAATTAGGTTGGTCGGCCAAGGGACAAGCAGGAGGTTCAGGGCATGCTGGCTGGTGTTGTCGCAGAAGCTATACCATTCCGGGCGGACCTCAGTGGTGGAAGCCAACGCCACGAAATGGGAGAAGGAGCGGATGGTGAGGCCGGCCTGAGGCGTGTGGCACTTGGGCAGCACGCGCGCTCTGGATGGGTGGATTCTTCGGCATAGGGTTGATCCGTTTTCTGTGGGAAAGAGTTGGCCTTCGGCGATGGTGGTGAATTCGTCGTTGTCAGAACTGGTCAGCGAAATTCCGAGACCATAGCAGGCCTCGTCAGCGGCGGCCAGCAGGTTTACAAGCGCGGCTAAAACCTTCTTGTGGGTACCAAGGCGAGTCAATGGCAGGCCCCGGCTGGCTCTGATTTGCGCGAACCACTCCCTGACCACCTTGGGTGGGAGTTTGCCCTTTGCGGCGGATATCCGCCAGCGGCGACCCATTTCCTCCAATGCTTCGGCTCGGTTCTTCTGGCCGTGCTTGAATCGAAGTCTAGGTTTCGTGGAGCCGACGAGTGCGGTATAGGCCGAGGACCGCTGCAACGCCGTGGCGGCAAAGCAGAAGGCGTCCGGCGGCCAAGCGATCGTCAGCAGCCACATGTCGGGAGTTTCGAAAAGAAATTCGAATAGAGAACCCACGGTTTCCGGGCTCGGTGTTTCGTTCACCAATCGATTTCTCCTCGGACGGCTTTGTCCTGTCTTCAGCAAAAAAGGGTCATGGCGGTGCGTCGCCATGACCCCCTCATAGACGCGTCCTTTTTACACCTGTGGGGGAGGGGATGCCAAGGGACTTTTGTGGCGGGGTGGGGGCACGTAGTGGGGAGGGGCGGCAGGTTCCCTTCGACTCCGCTCAGGGCAGGCTCTCACCGCACTTACGCCCGGTTCGGAAGGACAAAAGGGAGCAGCAGGTTCCTCCGCACTCGCTGCGGTCGCGCGTCGGAATGACATCCCGGGAAGAACCCATGTCTCGCAGAAGAGGCTAGACATCGGGCACCCCGGGGACACGGGGCACCACGGTGTTCGTCGGGAGAACTCCCGGCGATGGCGGGCGAGGGTGTCGGGCTGGTAGGGATCCTTCGACTGCGCGCGCCGACTCGGCTTCGCTCGTCGGCACGCTCCGCTCAGGATGACAAGCAAAAAAGCCCGGCAAACTTGTGTATAGTGTCAGGTTCCGTTGGAGTTGAATCGCGATTCAAGACCGCCTGGGGAAAGGCTGACCGTTGATGCTGCGCTCGCGTTGGATCATTCTTTTTCTGTTTCTTTTTCTGTTCGCTGCTGCATTCTTTTTTCTGCCGACGTTGCCGGCGCAAGAGACTTCCGGCGAGCGGGTATTTTTCCACGCTCAAGTCTTCACCGGCGATCCGGAGAATCCTTACGCGGAAGCGGTCGCGATTCGCGGCGACAAGATTGTTGCCGTCGGGAATCTGTCGGAGGTCGCCAAGTCCGTCTCTGCTGGGGCCGAGCGCATCGATCTGGGCGGAAAGACTTTGTTCCCTGGCTTCATTGATTCCCATAGCCACTCCATTGACGGCGGACTCGGGTTGATCGGCGCGGACGCCAGCGACAAAGTCTTCACGCTGGCGCAGCTTCCGCCGTTCGTGGCCAACGCCAGGAAAACCGGGCGCGGACTGCGCGGCGACATTCTTGAAATCCAAGGCATGCCGCTTGCCTTCTGGTCGCACCTCGATGTGCTCAACGCAGATTTCAGCGCCGGCGCTTACGAGAAACAATGCGTGCTGCTGCGTGGCATGGACGGGCATACCGCTTGGGCGAATCGCGCGCTGCTGGCGCGCGCCGGTATCACTGCCGAGTTTCTGAAGAAACTTTCTGCCACCGGGCGCGGCTATTACGGCATAAGTAAGGATGGCCAGCCCAATGGATTCCTGGTGGACGCTGGTCTGGAAAAAATCGAACCGCTGCTGCCCGCGTTCACGGCTGACGAATTGCTGGCGGCCGGGCGCGCCGCGCTGCGATATAACTACAGCCTCGGCATTACGGCATGGCTCGATCCTTTGGCGCGCGACGAAGTTTTGCGCGCCTACAAACTGCTCGCCGACCATGGCGAACTTACTTCGCAGATCGTGGCGTTCCCGCAGGTCTTCGCCAAAGATCCTGCGGCCGAACTGGCTGCGGTCGAGAAAACTCGCGAGCTGTATAAAGATGTGCCTAACCTGCACGTCACTGGCATTAAAGTGTTCGCCGACGGCGTGGTCGAATTTCCCTCGCAAACTGCGAACCTGACTCAGCCTTACAAGAACACGGGACGCAACGGCGAGCTTCTGTTCGATCCCGCAAAATTTGCCGAGCTCTGCATCGCTGCCGACAAACAGGGACTGATCATCCACGTGCACGCCATCGGCGACGGCGCGGTCAAGGCCGCGCTCGACGGCATTGCCGCCGCGCGTCGGGCCAACGGTGATTCGCATCTGCCGCACACTCTTACGCACGAGCAGTTTGTGAGGCCGGAGGATTTTCCGCGGTTCCGGGAACTGGGCGTCATCAGCGCGCTGCAACTTTTCTGGGCCGAGGCCAGCAACGACACGATTGAGATCGTGAAACCTTATCTCGCTCCGGAGATTTACCGATGGCAATATCCGGCCCGCTCCATTCTTGACAGCGGCGGCATTATTTCCGGGGCGAGCGACTGGCCGGTTTCGACCGCCAACGTTTTCTACGCGATTTATCAGGCCGAAACGCGCAAAGGCGACGAAGGCGTGCTCGACGCGTCGCAGGCCATGCCCCGCGAGGCCATGTTCTACGCCTATACCCGCAACAGCGCGCATGCCATGAATATGGATTCCATCGGCAGCATCGCCCCTGGCAAGCGCGCGGATTTGATTCTGCTGGATCGCGACGTGCTGACGGTTAGCCCAGAAAAAATGCGCGCGACGAAAGTGCTGTGGACGATGGTGGCGGGTAAGACGGTCTACCGCGCGAAGTAGGAAGCGCTGGCACAACGCAGCCGGAGAGGGTTTTATGTGGGGACAGCCGCCCCCGGCTGTCCAGTCGACGCAGCTCGACCTCTGCTGATGTCGTGGACAAGAATTGTCAGCAGCCTCACGATCTTCGGCGTCAGGCCTGATCTCAATCGCGGATCAAACCAAGAAAACACAGCCTTCCATCGGCGAAAACAAACGGCTTACTGCCGGCTCCGCTTAAGACGTAGCAAACCAAGGTAATCCCAAGTTCTGGCACTACAGGTGCAAGGCGATAGTCGAGAGGCTAAGATCGCGCTTAGGAGCGACAGCAGCAGCAGCGCGCGAGGAGGAACCGTGAAAAATCTCGGGCCAACAAGTCTTGGAGTATCGGCGATCCTCGCAGCCGCCATCGGCCTCGCAGGATGCGGCAGCGCGACAAGCGCACCCCCCGCGTATGTCAACACCGCGCCCGCCACAGTCGCTTACGTGAACGGTTCTAGCGCTACAGGGATTGCAGCGTACTCTGCGGTCCCCGCAAACGACGGCTCTTTTGTTGGTCTCCTGACACTTCCGCCGTCGCCCCTCTACTACGGAGGCCCAATTGCCACGGATCCAAACGGCCAAATCTACGTTGCTGGTGGCGACAGCACCAATCATGCAGCGCAGATTCTCATTTATCCGCCAAACTCCGTGGGAACGGCGACTCCGTCGCGTACGATAAACATCAGCGACGTGAATAGACTCGCAGTCGACCCTACCGGTCGAGTCTACGTGCTGAATCTCGGCGACAACAACGAGCCACCTGCGGTAGCTGTCTATGCCGCTGACGCCAGCGGGACGGCTGCACCCCTTCGCACTCTCGTGTTGACGGGTATGCTTTCGCCCGTCGAGGACATGGTCTCCGACGCTGCGGGAAATATCTACGTTGCCGGCTACATCGGAAATGGATGGGCCGTTGCCGTCTACCCGTCCGCAGCCAATGGACCTTCCGCACCTTCCCGGACGATCGAGTTCGGAGTGGACGGAAGCATGGTCGCCTACGGAGTCGCGGTAAATGCTGCTGGCAACATCTTCGCCAACGTCAGTTCCAGCAGTCCGAACGGGCCCACGGTTATTGAGGAGTTCGCTCCCGGAGCGAACGGCACCCCTACTCCGATCAACACCATCAATCTCACCACGCTATCGAGCTGGCAGATCGCCGCCGGCGGTCCGGTGCGCCTCGATGGTGCGGGCAACATCTTCACATCAGTGCAGTTCGAAGATTCTCAAACTGACGGATTAGTCATCACCTTCTACGGCTTTGGGCCGAACGCCACAGGCAATGCGGTGCCCATGGTGCAAATCGCGCCCCCGAACGGCGGCTACAATAATTTTCTCGCATTGAATTAACAGAGAAATTCGCGGCAGCCGAGCTCGGTCACAGGCGCACCTGCAATTAAAAAAGGCGCCGGAAAGGGTGACCGGCGCCATCTAGAAAAACTCGCGAGATGCGTTCTAGCGAGTTAAGGAGAAATTGTTGGCCTTGCTCGAAATCAAAAGCTCGAAACTAAAAGCCCGTAGCTCGTAGCTCAAAACTCGCAACTCAAAGCTCGTGACTCCAAGCTCGTAGCTACTTACTCTCTGCCACCGACGGTCCGGGGGTGGCCCCGAAGTCGCCACGACGGCTGTTTACGGCCGTCCGTGCTGCGCGCGTGCCGGGCTGGGCTGCGGCTGCGGCTCCGTAGCGTTCCAGCAGCATGGGAGCCATGCTGTTTTCGGATTCCTTCACGAAGATCATTTTGTTTTCTGACGCCATGTCGACGCGGACGAAGTCTCCCAGCTTGACCTGCCCGGTTGCCACCAGGTTGGCCAGCGGGAAGACCAGATTGCGTTCGATGGCGCGTTTCAGGTGACGAGCGCCGTAGCGCGGGTCGGTGCCTTCCTTCAGCAAATATTCTTTCACCGCCGCGGTGCAGTTGAATACGAACTGGTTGGTGCCCGCAGCCATGAGCACGCGCTGCTGCACCATGCCGAGTTCGATATCCAGAATCTGCGAGAGATGTTCATCGCGCAGGGTCTTGAAGACCACCGTCTTGTCGATGCGGTTCATGAACTCCGGGGTAAACTTGCGGCGCGCGGCTTCGACGGCGGTGCGCTGAATCTTGTCGTCGAACGCTTCGTCCACTTCGACCGCTTTCGGCGCGAAGCCGAAGCCGCCGCCGACCAGGTTCGTCATTTCGCCGGCGCCCAGGTTCGAAGTCAAAATAATGATGCATTGCGATAGGTCCACGCGGCGATTGTCGCCGAGCGTTAGAGTCGCTTTGTCGAGAATTCCCAGCAGCAGCTGCCAGAGCGAGTCGCTGGCCTTCTCGATTTCGTCGAACAGCAGAATCGAGAGCTTGAGTTTCTCGGTGTACCACTGGTTCAACGCTTCCTGCGTGAGCAGGGGATGGGTCTCGCGATGACCGAGGTATCCCGGAGGCGAACCAATCAGCTTGGCAATTTCGTGGGAATGCTGGAACTCGGCGCAATCAATCTTGATGCAGGCGCGCGCGTCGCCGAACAGGGCCTCGGCCATGGCTTCAACTACGCGCGTCTTGCCTGATCCGGTGGGCCCCAGGAATAGCAGGTTGCCTACAGGACGTCCGGGAGCGTTCAGCCCGGCCAGAAACATCTGATAAATCTCGACGACCTTTTCGACGGCGGCGTCCTGGCCGACGATGCGGCGGCGCAGGGCAGCATCGAATTCCCCAGCGTCGTTGCTGCGGCGGTTCGGATCCAGAACGGTGGCCAGGTTCGATTTCATGACGTTCATTCCCATAGGATGGTTTGCCCGGGCTTCCGGACTTTCCCTTTCTTGGGCCGTTTTCCTCGGCCTTCCTACCTACTATTCCGGACTTTCTAGGCCTGTTGCCGCTTTACTGGCCCGCTTCCTGGAAGCACCCTGTTTGTTCCCCAACGCTTCCTGAATGGTGGCGCTGTCCGGTTGCTATTGAAATAAGCAACCCGCTGGCCACGCCGGAGCAATCTAAGTCGGGGCTCGCAACTCGCACATCTGCCGGGGTTTAGCGGGCATCGATCCCGGTTTCCCACCCCATATCCACCAGGCTGTCGAAGGATAAGAGAAAACCTTTGCAGCATCGAGGAAGGAATTCTGTACGACCGCGGCCGTGTTAGCTGGCGAATGCGGCGTGGCGAGTGGATGGTCGCTGCCGGCTGCCTTGCCCAGGGCCGCTCGGCTTCGCCATCGCGGGACGGGCGAAGGTGCCCGTCGCCACATGAGCCGTGCCACATCGGCCTTGCCGCCATGAGCCGTGACACAAGGGGCCTTGCCAAATGAGCCTAGCCACATGAGGCGTCGTGCTCCTTCCGCCAAGCGTGTTACTACACACGTAACTAGCGGCTGGCATAAGCCGCGGCTAAGATCGCATCTAATAAGATTTCGCGGAGGAATGCTTGCGCCTTTCGTCGGTTCGCCTGATCACTGGAGTTTCTGCTGTTTTCTTTGCTGCCGCCGCATGGCGTGTTGGCCCGCACTCTCCGTCGGACTTCAGCGCCGAGGCGCAAACCGCGAAGCCCGCCGTCGCTGCGACCGCACAACAGTTGCATGCCGTCAGCGCTTCTTTACCCGACGCCACTAAGGCTGACGTGGCAAAGGCTGACGTCACGAAGACCGAGGCGAAGCCGGCTGAACTCAAGCCGGTCGCCGCTCCCGGCACGGAAATATACACTGCCAAGCGCGGCGAAGCTATACCGACCATTGCCCACCGCTATCTGGGCAAGACTTCTTATCTGACTTCCTCTGAGCTGGCGGACGCCATTCGCGCCGTGAACCACAAATCGGACGCGTCCAACATTCTGAAGGCCAACGAAAACATCATCATTCCTGGAATTCTCGCCGCGCCCATCAACGAGAAGACGATTCCCGTGGCAAAGGATTTCGAAGTGCGCGCCATCTACCTGACCGGCATTATGGCGGCCAGCGATCATGGCATTCGCATCATCAAGCATTGGCGCGAAGTTGGGGGCAACGCCGTGGTGTTCGACATCAAAGATTCCGACGGCAGCGTGAATATTCCGTTTGAGCATCCGCTGCTCGGCGAGCACAAGATTTATTTGCACGATGTGCCGAAATTCGTGCACTTCCTGCACCAGCAGAATATGCACGCTATCGCGCGGATCGCCATATTCCGCGACGAGCGGCTGGTGGTGGCGCATCCCGAACTCGCGGTGCAATCACGCAAGAATAAGACTGCGTGGCGCGAAAACGGCAAGCTCGTCTGGACCGATCCCTCGAACCCCACTGTGCAGGATTACGACATCGCCCTGGCCAAGCATGTAGCCCAGCTCGGCGTCGACGAAATCCAGTTCGATTACGTGAGATTCCCCGCCGAAGGCGACCAGAAAGACGCGCAGTTCGTTTTCCAGAAGGATCAACCGGAGAAAGATCAACCTGAAGCCTCGGCAGCCGCCGCAGCCACGGTTGCGGAAGCCGGAAGCCAGAAGCCGGAAGCCGAGGGCAAAGGCAAAGCAAAATCCGCCAAGCACGCCGAGAATGCCAAGCCGCGCGGCCCGCAGCGCACCGACGTCATCACCGGATTCTTAAAGAAGGCCTATGCCGAACTGCATCCGACGGGCGTGTTGCTCTCGCTCGACGTCTTCGGCGTGATGGCCTGGCAGCGCCAGGTCGACCTCGCCCACACTGGACAGGACATCGTGGGCATGGCGCACTACTGCGACGTGCTCAGCCCCATGATTTATCCCAGCCACTTTTTCGGCATGGACAACATTGCCCACCCTGGCGACGAGCCTGCCCACTTCATCGGCGAATCCATGGACCGGTTCGAGTTGATCACGAAGGGATCAGGCGTGGTCATCCGCCCGTGGCTGCAGGCCTTCCACTGGCGCACGAAAACTTATTCTCCGGAATACATAAAGATTCAAGTCGAGACCGCGCGCGCCAAAGGCGGGATCGGATTCTTGTTCTGGAACGCCGCCAACGACTACTCGAAGCCCTACGAAGCCATGCCGGAAATGAAGGCCGTGGATCTGAAAGAAGGATCGAAGGAAAACCCAAAATACTTCCGGGGCGACGAACTCCCGGCGGCAACTGTCCAGGCGGCTCTGACTCCCGCGGTGCCGGCTGCAAAACCATGACAGCCCGTTGCCGTCGCGTCCGGAGCCACGCGCTGCCGTCAGCTTCGAGCTAGGAGCTAGGAGCTATGAGCTACGAGGGCCAGGACGACTTCATTTACTTATTCCCTGAACGCCGGCCCTCGCCCGATGCCTACCGCCAGGAGCGCACGCCAGAGCGGACGTCCGAGCGGACAACAGAACAAAAAGTCCGCTTCATGGCCTCGGTTTTCCTGCGTTTCTTCGGCTATCCCCTGGCGTTCGTTGCCGCTCTGGTGACAGTGATCACAATCTTCTCTTTTTATGGAACCTACGACCATCTGGCGAACTGGCCGCACGCCATCGCCGAAGTCAACTCTTGTGAGGTTGATGAAAACGAGATGGCGCAGAGCGATCCCGTCATGAACAAGTCTTTCTCCTACGGCTTTCACTGTGCGGTCGTTTATGCTCCGCGAAAGGGTTCCCAATCGCAGCTCAGCAACGCCGTTGCCGATATCGGCTATCGAACTTCAAACCGCGGAGAAATGTGGGTGCGGTGGTCAAACCGAATCCACCGCGGCGACCGGGTCGAGATCATCACCGACCCGTCGAATCCGGAGCGTGCCAACTTTGCCGGTGAGTTCTCCACGGCCTACGCTCCCCCGCTGCACAATCTCAAGTACACGCTGTGGTTCGGATTGATTGCATTCGTCATGCTTTTCCTTGCGAGTAAGGTGCGCCCTGCAAACGCGAGTGAGTCGTTATCCTGAGAGAGCATCGGTGCGACCGTGGAAGAGCGGCGTTTTAGTGCCGCGTTAGGCCTCAATAATCTATCGGGGCTTCAGCCCCTGCGAGCCGCACTACTACTGGCCTTTCTCCCACGCGTGCATGCGCGGCCACCAGCGGTTCACATTCCGGCAATAGTCTTCATAGTCTGCCCCGAATTTCCCCCGCAGCGTGGGCTCTTCGTAGAACATCACGAACAGACACACGCCCAGAGCCACCGCCCCCACCACCGCGATCGCTGCCAGGTTCGCATGCCCGAATACAATCCACAGGCCAATCCATCCCGCAGCGAAGCCCAGGTACATGGGATTGCGCACATAGCGGTAGAACCCGACGACCACCAGGCGCTGCGGCGGAGCGATCGGAGCAGGCGTGCCTCGGCCCGTCCAGCCAAAGTCCCAGACGCAGCGCAGAGCTACCGCGAAACCCAGTACCGAGGGCAGAGCCGCCAGCCATCGCCACCGCGCCGCGCCTGCCATCTCCACCTGAAAGCCCAGCCACTGGGGCAGCAGCCAGAACCACAAGGAGAAAAAGGCCCCGCCCACCACCAACGATGCCAGCGTCGTCGCCCACCTCTCATGATGCGGTTCATGGTGCGTGGCTGGCGGAACGATCCCAGAGTTTGCCGTTGTCATAGACCCTCCTGTTGCTTCTCTTTCTTGTCTACTGCTCGTCTACCTGCTTCTCCTATCTGGTATTACCGCCGTCCCGGCTGATGGGTTGCAACTTTTTCTAAAGTGTCCCTCGTGATCGTACGCCCGCTCCGGCTGATCATGTTGACGGCCGCCCCGGGCCGTCCAGTGGCATCTATAGCGGGCCGCAACCCGCGGGACCCCTGCGCGACGGTGGAAGACCGGCTTCAGTGCGCCGTTGAGCCCTCAAACGAGGATCTTGAGATCCGTGCCCGAGATTCAGACCGCGAGATTCAACCTCGAGATTCAGATCGCCATGAGTGACCTTCGTAATCGGGGGGAGGCGTTACCGCATTGCTGCTGCGGAAGTGCGCTCCTAGAATCGGAGCAGGGTTTACTCCGCCTGATTCCGCATGCCTGAGATCACAAAACGACTGGACCGAGCCGAACTAGGGAAGCGCATCGAGCGCGCGGAGAAGCTTTTGCAAAAAGGCAAGACCGCCGAGGCTCTGGAAGAGTATCTGCTGGTTCTGCGGGATGATACCGACAACGATGTGGTGCGGCAGCTGGCGGCGGATTTGTGCCTGTCGCTGAGCCGCAACTCCGATGCGGTCAAGTTGCTGGGCGATCTTTTTGAACGGCAGGTGAACGCCGGAGACGCGACTCGCGCCAGCTTGACGTACAAGAAACTGGCGCGGCACGGGAGTCCGACGTGGCAGCAGAAATACCGCTTTGGACAGCTGCTGGAGGGATCGAACAAAAAGCTGGCGGTGGGCACGTACGAAGCGGCTTTGTCGGACTTGGTGAAGCTGGACAAGAAGAAGGAAGCTGCCGAGATTCTCGACCGGATCGTGGCATTGGAACCGATTCGAGCCAACCTGCAGCGAGTGGGAGAACTGGCGTCGGAGCTGGGGAATCGGAAGCTGGCGGCGTCGTCTTTTCAGAAGATAGCGCAGCTGGTGGCGAGCGAAGGCGGCGAAGCGGCGCAGTGGTACGAGCGCGCCTACCAGGAGGATGCTTCGGACCAGAGCATCACGCTGGCCTACGGGAAGAGTCTGCTGGCGCAAGGACAAGTGGGCGCGGCCATCTTTATTCTGGAACCGCAGATGAATTCCGGGCAGGTGACGGCGGACCTGCGCGAAACCTACGCCGACGCACTGCTGGCGGCGGGGCGCCATGCCGAAGCGGAGCCGATCGTGTGGCAGCTGTTCGAGCAGAATCCGGGGCGGGTGCAGCAGGTGATCGCGCTGATCGGCAGTTTGCTCGATGCCGAGCAGGAGGAAGAGGCGGTCGCGCTGGCGCGCAAACTGGAGCAGTTCCAGCGGCGGCGCGGGGAGCGGCGGCAGTTCATTGCCATCATGGAAGACCTGACGGGGGCGCGCAAACCTTCGTCGCTGATGCTGGAATTCCTGAGCGAACTTTATAACGCGTCCAACCGCGAGAACGATTATTGCCAGACGCTGCTGAAGTTGTTTGACCTGTATTGCAGCACGGGCAACTTCGCACGGGCGGCAGAGTGCCTGGACCGCGCGGCCGAAGTTGATCCCTATGAAGCGGGGCATCTGAAGCGGCTGGATATGTTGAAGGGGCACGTGGAAGACGGGCGCTTCAAAGTGATCTCGTCGCGCTTCTCTTCCGCCAGTAAGGTAGTGGAAGAACCAGTGGCGGAAGACAGCCGGACGCTGGGAGCTTCGACCTTGCAGGACTTGATGCTGCAGGCGGAAATCCTGGTGCAGTATGGCATGCGCAACAAGGCAGTGGAGCGGTTGCAAAGAATTCAGGAACTGTTTCCGCGCGAGGAAGAGCGGAACGAAGACCTGCAGCGGCTGTATATGTCGGCGGGGGTGACGCCGCGGTATGCGGGTTCGGCGCCCTTGCCGCCGGCCACGGCCCCGGTGGCGGCTGCTCCGGCTGCGGTTCCCGTGGCAGCGCCAGCGCCTGATCCGGCGACGGATGTGCGGGCGTTTACCCGGGTGGCGGAAATTTCGCGCAAGCTCTATCACCAGAGCACGGCTCCGGCGGTGCTGGCGACGGCGGTGCGGGAGATTGCCTCGCACTGGGAAGCCTCACGCTGTATTGCGGCGATGGGCAAGGCAGGATCATCTCCGACGGCGGTGGAGGAATTTTGTGGCGAGGGAATAAAGAAAGCGGGCAGCGCGGCGATTGCAGAACTGACCGCGTGCCTGCACAAAGCTGTGGACGGGCAGGAGCCGCTGGCGATTGAGGACGCGGCGAAAGCGGTGGCGCTGCAGGCCGCACGGAAAGCCGTCACGGACATGGGAGCGGCTTCAGTGCTGGCTATCCCACTCAGCGACGGGGAAGAAATTGTAGGGATGCTGGTGCTCGTGCATAACCGGCAGCGCGCATGGCAACAGTCGGACATGGTGGTGCTGAAGACGCTTTCCGAGCAGATGGTAATTGCGCTGAATAATGCGGGCTTGCGGCGGCTGGTTAAGAATCTTTCGGTAACGGACGAGAAGTCGGGGCTGCTAAAGCGCGCGTCATATATTGATCTGCTGCTGGCAGAGAGTAAGCGGGCCATTCAAAATGCCTCGGCGCTGTCGGTGCTGTTGATGCAGTTCGGCAAGAGCGGATCGATGATCAAGGAATATGGCGAGGCGGAAGTGCAGGCGGTGATGTCGCGGGCGGGGCAGTTGTTTGCGGCGAGTATCCGCTCGAACGATCTGGCGTTTCGCTACGATACGACCACGATCGCGATGCTGCTGGGCGAGACGGCGGAAAAAGAAGCCATGCTGGCGGTGGAAAAGCTGCGCAAGATTATTTCCGAGTTGCGGCTGCCGGCGAAAGATGATGGCAGCCAGGGACATGCGGTGCAATTTTCCGCGGGACTGGCCGAAGCCGTCATTCGCACGGAATATGATCCAGTTGATGTGGTCACGGAAGTGATTAATCGCGCCGAACATGCGCTGCAGCAGGCCATGGCACAGGGGCCGGGAAAGATCGTGGCGCTGGGTCCGGCGCTGGCGGCGGGCGCGGTAGCGTAACGTCAGGGACTTTCCTTCACATCTCAAAAACATCTGTCATCCCGACCGAGTCAGTTGAACCGCGAAGCGGATCAACCGGCGAGTGAAGGGACCTGTTGGTCTGGCGTTATGGTGAGCGCGAGGAACAGCAGGTCCCTCGACTGCGCATCGCGATTGCTAAGGCAATCGCACTGCTCCGCTCGGGATGACAGAGCATTTTTGGAGCGAGCCTGGGTTAGTGCGAGTTCGGGTTAGTGCGAGTTCGGGCTAGTCCGGAATGCGAATGCTGCCATCTTTCGCGATGGGGAAGAACGGATTCCACGCGACCTCCCACAGAAATCCGTCTGGATCGGCGAAGTAGCCGGAGTAGCCGCCCCAGAAAGCTTCCTGAGCGGGCTTGAGAATCTTGGCGCCGACAGCAGCAGCGTGGTTGAGGACGTCGTCGACTTCTTCGCGGGTGCGAGTGTTATAGGCGAGCGAGGTTCCGTGGAAGGCGTGGCCTTCGGCAGAGACGTTCGCATCTTTTGCAAGTTCGCTGCGCGGGTAGAGGGCGAGGGCCATGCCTCCGGCCTGGAAGAAGACGATGCCTTCCGAGTTGGACATTGCGCGGCGCCATCCCAGGCGCTCGCAGAATTCACGACTGCGCTTTAGATCCGTGACTCCCAGAGTAATGATGCTGACTCGTTGTTCCATAGGATTCCCCTCGTCAGGGAGTGACTGCGCGACGATAGCCGGCAAGTCGCACGGTCTTCGCGCTTGAATGTGCCCGCGTGTAAGTAGCAAATGCTGTCCGTTCCGTCGATCCGATTCAGTCTATAATGGCGCGCGAAGAGTCGCTACGATGAGTCGTTCGCAGAAAACAGCGATCTGCGTTGTTCCTGTGCTCACCATCTTGTTGGGCGGCTTCCTTGTGAGTTCTTTCAACCGAGAACCTTCGGGCTACGTCGCTGTGTACGATGTTGTGGCAATGTGGATGTCGGCGCTACTTGTGCTGCTGATCGGAATTGTCTTGCTGATCTTTCGCCGGACGCGATTCTCTGGGTGGGTGGTGGCTGCCGCTGCATTTCTTGTCCCCATTGTTTTCTTCGTCGGCGTCAAGGCTTCCGAAGCAGCTGGTCTTAACCGCTGGTTGAATGCTCCCCTGGTGCACTTTGGACCTGATGTTCGCTCCAGCCTGGTTGTTTATTACAAGCTTGGCATTTCGGAAACTCAAATATCGAGCTTTCAGGATGCGGAGCTTTACCAGGCGAGACCGGACGGTCACGGGAAAGATTTCAAGCCGGGCATTCGAACGTTTCTTAGTCTTAGTCCCGACCAGGCTCACGGGCATGACGCCTTTGCCCTCGACCTAGATTCTGGGATGAGACCCGACCAGCGCGAGTCCCTAATTTCCTCTCTCTCCAGCTCACCGCTCGTGTTTAAGGTGTATCGCGACGTAGCCCCAGACTCAATTCCCGAGCCGACGCCAGCCACGCCACGGGCCAGCGGCCAGTCTCCCCGGTAGGCGAATTCGCATAGCCGCTGCTACACTAACCAGTTTGATTCTCAGCTTTGATCGACTCTGAGTGCGGGGTCCGAGAGAAATCATGTTGAAGCCGGGTGATATTGCGATTGTCAGCGGGGCGCGCACGCCCTTTGGCCGCTATTGCGGCAAGTTGAAGGACTATACCGCGCAGGAACTGGGCGCGGTTGCGGCGAAGGGCGCGATCGAGCGAGCGGGGATTGACGCCAAGGAATTCGATCACGTCGTTTTTGGAAACGCGCAGCAGACTTCGGGCGATGCGCTGTATGGGGCGCGGCACGTGGGATTGCGGGCGGGGCTGCCGATTGAGACTCCGGCGCTGACGGTGAACCGGCTGTGCGGGTCGGGGATGCAGGCGATTGTGTCGGCGGCGCAGATGATTCAGACCGATGAGGCGAAGATTGTGCTCGCCGGCGGGATGGAGGCGATGTCGCAGGCTCCGTTTGTGATTCGCGGGCGCGACGGATTTACTTTGGCGCCGGGCGGCAAGCTGGAAGATTCGCTGATGGTGGCACTGCTGGACACTTACTGCGGGTCATATATGGCGAACACCGCGGAGCTCTATGGATCGCAGCAGGGGATTACGCGCGAGATGCAGGATGAGTTTGCGCTGCGGTCGCAGCAGCTGGCGGATGCCGCGTATAAAGAAGGACGCATTCAGGAAGAGCTGGTGCCGGTGGCGCTGCGGAATTCCAAAGGCGAGGCGACGGGCGAGATGTTGACGGAGGATGATCACCGGCGTCCGCAGACTACGATGGAAGGGTTGGCGAAGCTTCGCCCAGCATTCGGGAAAAATGGAACAGTCACTGCTGGAAATGCCAGCGGGATTGTCGATGGCGGCGCGGCGGTGGTTGTGATGTCGCTGGAACAGGCGCTGAAGCGCGGGTTGAAGGCGCTGGGACGGATTTGCGGGTGGGGGATTGCCGGCGTGGAGCCGAAGCTGATGGGGCGCGGTCCGGTGCCGGCGACGAAGATTGCGCTGCAGAAGGCTGGGCTGAATTTGGACTACATCGATTTGATTGAAGTGAATGAGGCGTTTGCGGCGCAGTATCTGGCAGTGGAGAAGGAGTTGGGTTTAGACCGCGAGAAAGTGAATGTGAATGGCGGAGCGATTGCGCTGGGGCATCCGCTGGGCGCGACCGGGACGCGTCTGGTGATCACGCTCTTGTATGAGTTGCGGCGAAGGAAGAAGAAGTATGGGCTGGCGACGGCGTGCATCGGCGGCGGGCAGGGGATCGCGATGGTGGTGGAGAGTTTGAGCTAGGTGATAGATGAAGGCCTCTTACAGATTCGTCTTGCTTCTCGTTTGTTTGCTCGGCGTCAGCTTGGAATTTGGCCAAGCTCAACAAGATTCCGCGCCGGTGAGTGCAAGCCTCTGCGATCTATACCAGAATCCCGCAAGCTATGCGGGCAAAACTGTCGCGGTGCGGGGTACCGTTGCAGGGAACGACTTGTGGATTGATGATTTCGAGGCGACCTGTAAGGCTTGGTTCAAAGTTATCGTGATTCTTCCTGAAGAGGCAAAGCCACCGCAACAGCCTCAGACGGTAAAGGACGAGTCCTTCAGGGTGTTTTTCGAGGATCTTCGAAAGGGAATGAACGTTCAAGCCACATTCGAGGGAAGGTTTGAAGCGGGCTCTGCGGGAGCGGTGAAGGGGCCTGGGTTCGGAAGAAAGCACGATGCTCGCGCTCAGATCGTCTTGCTCCGGGTTTCGGACGTAGTAGCACGTCCCAAGCCGCACAAATAAACAAGGAAGTAACCATGGAAATCAAAAAAGTTGGCGTTCTCGGTTGTGGGCTGATGGGGTCGGGCATTGCGCAGGTTTGCGCTACGGCTGGGTTTGACGTCACGGTGCTGGAGGTTGAGCAGAAGTTTCTCGACAAGGGGTTTGCGGGGATTGAGAAATCTTTGGCGAAGTTTGCCGAGCGGCCGGTCGACAAGGGTGGGATTACGGCGGCGCAGAAGGATGCGATTCGGGCGCGGCTTCGGGGGACGACTAACAAGTCCGACCTGGCGGATTGCGACATTGTGATTGAGGCCATCATCGAAAATGTGGAAGAGAAGAAGAAGATGTATGCGTCGATCGATAGCATTGTGAAGAAAAACGCGATTTTTGCTTCCAATACTTCTTCGATTTCGGTGACGGAGTTATTAACGGCAGTCAAAAGACCGGAGCGGTTTATCGGGCTGCACTTTTTTAATCCGGTGCCGCTGATGAAGCTGGTGGAAGTGGTGCGGACGATTGCCACTGCCGACGATGTTTACGAGACGGCTTACGAGTTTGCCAAGAAGCTGGGCAAGGTTCCGGTGCGGACTTCGGACAAGACGGGGTTCATCGTAAACCGGCTGCTGGTGCCGTATTTGCTGGATGCGATTCGCGCGTATGAAGAGGGCGTGGGGTCGATTGAAGATATCGATAACGCTATGAAGCTGGGGTGCGGGTATCCGATGGGGCCGTTTACGCTGCTGGATTTTGTGGGGCTCGACACGACTTATTACATTACGCAGGTGATGTTTGACGAGTTCAAGGAGCGGCGGTTCGCGTCGCCTCCGTTGCTGAAGCGGCTGGTGATGGCGGGGTGGTACGGGCGGAAGTCGGGCAAAGGGTTTTATGATTATGCGGACCCGGAGCGGCCGCGGGCGCAGAAACTTTAGTTTCAAGAACTTCGTCGCCGCGGATTCACGCGGATGAACGCGGATCGAACGATTCAGCGTTGGTAGATTTCGCGGCGATGGCCCACGCGAAGGACAAGCACTACCAAACGGTCATCTTCGAGTGAGCAGATAATGCGGTAATCGCCGACTCGATATTTCCAATATTCGCCCAGCGTTCCGTGCAGCCGTTCGCCGATCTGGCGGGGATGTTCAAGATTCGCGACTCGCTCGTAGAGGAATTTCGAGATGCGTCGAGCGATTGATCTATCGAGTGCGTCGAGTTCCCGTTGGGCGCGTGGATCGAACTCAATCGTCCACTTTGGGCTTGAGGCCATAGCGGCGCATCACTTTTTCCAGGGGAATGGTGCGAACGCGCCCAGCCCGGATTTCGGCGAGACGCTTTTCGGCGATGTAGACATCCTCGAGATCCTCAAGGTGCTGGAGGATAGCTTCGCGGGCGTAATAGGTCTTGGTGCGGCCGGTGCGTTTAGCCAGGCGGTCGAGGCGTTTTTCGATGCTTTCAGGAAGGCGGATGGCTAGCATGGAACCCTCTCTGCTATACAATTATAGCATCGCGGGCGAGGACGGCGATGAATGAGAACGAAGGCGCTCGATGGACGACGACGAAATAAAGCGACGCGTGGATGAGCTCGATGCGGCAGTAAGAAAGGATGACGCTCAGTTTCTTATCTACTGCGAAGATTTCGATCAGCAAAGCGTCGAGCTCATTGGCAATCGCTCGGGATATCTTCGGGTTGGCATTGAGATGCTGCGAGCTGCGGTTGCGTCGTTGGGCCCGAACGAATCGATTACGCCGATCGACGTCAACTATCTGATTCGAAGCCCGCGCAGTCTTCACGTCAAGCGGCTAACTCGCCAGGAGGATGTCGAGGAGGCGCTTCCGCCGTTGAAGAAGCATACATGGAAGAATAAGGCGGCCGGCGTTGGATGCTTCACAGTCCTTATCTTTCTCGCTGTTTGTATGTTCATAGGGATTGGACAAGTTGGCGTCTGGATATTTGGAAAATGATATGAACTTCGAAAACATCATTCTCGAAAAGAAAAACTCGATTGCTTACGTCACCGTCAACCGGCCGAAAGTGCTCAATGCGCTCAACATGGCGACCATGGAGGAGTTGCGGGCGGCGTTTCATGGCATCAAGAACGACGCGGCGATTCGCGTCGTCATCTTTACGGGCGCGGGGGAGAAGGCTTTCATTGCCGGGGCCGACATCGGCGAACTGGCCAAGCAGGACGCGGTGACGGGGAAGGAATATACGCATCGCGGGCAGAACGTGCTCAATTTGATTGAGAATCTGGGCAAGCCCGTGATTTGCTGCATCAACGGATTTGCGCTCGGAGGCGGATGCGAGATTGCTTTGGCTTGCACCATGCGCCTCGCGAGTGAGAACGCGAAGCTGGGGCAGCCGGAGGTGAAGCTGGGGATTATCCCGGGGTATGGCGGATCGCAGCGGCTGCCGCGGCTGGTGGGCAAAGGGCTGGCCATGCAGATGGTGCTGGCCGGCGAGATGATTACGGCGCAGGAGGCGCATCGCATCGGGCTGGTGAATGAAGTGACGGCGCCGGCGGAGTTGATTCCGCGGGCGGAGGCCATTGCGGCGAAGATTATTGCCAATGCTCCGCTGGCCGTGCAGTATGCGATGGAGGCCGTCAATAAAGGGATGGAGATGACTTTGAGTGAAGGGCTTTATCTGGAGGCGGTGCTGTTTGCCGTGGCTTGCTCGACTGAGGATAAGAAAGAAGGGACGGCGGCGTTTCTGGAGAAGCGGGCGGCGCAGTTCAAGGGCAAGTAAAGTTTCGCCACGGATTTGCGCGGATTTTCACGGACAAAACAATTCACCACAGAGGCGCAGAGATCACAGAGAAAAACAAATTGAAAATTGAATCGGCGCCGGAGGCGGAGTTTTGTGCAGTCGAGGGAAAGCTCGATGCTTCCGACATGCGCTTCGCGATTGTGGTGGCGCGGTTTAATGCGTTCATAACAGAGCGGCTGCTGCTGAGTGCGTGTGACGGGCTGCTGCGGATTGGCGCGGCGAAGAAGGAAATCGACGTGGTCCGGGTGCCGGGGGCATTTGAGATCCCGCTGGCGGCGCGGACTTTGGCCTTGACCGGGAAATATGACGCGATTATTTGTCTCGGCTGCCTGCTGCGCGGGGATACGGCGCATTATGACGTGATCGTGAATGAAGTGACGCGGGGGATTGGGCAGTCCGCTCAGGAGACTGGTGTGCCGCACGCGTTCGGCGTTCTGACTTGCGAGACGCTGGAGCAGGCGATTGACCGGGCCGGGCTGAAGATGGGGAATAAGGGGTTTGAGGCGGCGCTGGCGGCGGTGGAAATGGCATCGCTGAAAGAAGTGGTCAGTGGTCAGTGGCCAGTGGTCAGTGAAAAGCAGGTTCCTCCTTCTCGCTTCGCGAGTCGGCGGAATGACAAGACGAAAAATAGAAATGAAAAAAACAGGAACGCGAAGAACAAGCGCAGATAATCCCTCCTGTGAAGTACACTGGCCACTAGCCACTAATCACTAGCCACTGACTTATGGGCACTCGCCGCAAATCTCGGGAACTGGCGCTGCAGATGCTGTTTCAGTCTGACATGGGCAAGCAGGATGCCGAGCAGGTGCGGCGGACGTTCTGGGCGGAGCATGGGACGGCGAGCGCGGAAGTGCGGGGATTTGCGGACGATCTGTTCCGGGTGGCGAAGGATCGCGTGACCGAAATTGATGGGCTGATCGAGAAGCATGCCGAGCACTGGCGCATGGAGCGCATGGCGGCGGTGGATCGCAATCTGTTGCGGGCGGCGGTGGCGGAGTTGATGGCGTATCCGGAGACGCCGCGGGCGGTAGTGATCAATGAAGCGCTGGAGATTGCGCGGAAGTTTTCCAGTCCGGAGTCAGTGCATTTCGTGAATGGAGTGCTGGACAGCGTGGGGAAAGAACTGGAGCCTAAGGGCAGTGGCTAGTTTCTGGTTTCCAGTTTCCAGTTTCCAGTTTTCTCCTGCAGGCGGATCTCCTCGGCGCGTGAATTTCCTCGAATGCGAAAGTCACCTTCCTCTCATTCACCTTCATTCAGGGCGGCTGGAGCGGAACTCAGGGGCTAAAGCCCGTTATCATTTGGAGCTCTGACGCGGCCCTGAAGGGCCGCTCTTCCACGGTTGCGCCGTCGTCCCAAAGTTGCGCCATCGTTCCATGGTTACTCTGTCGTTCTACGACTGCGCCGTCGTCCCATGTTGCCAATCTTCCTAGGACTGCGCGATCGAGTGCTGCTACGGCTTGACCAGGGCGAGGTTTAGTGTGCACGGGCTCTGCGGGGGGTTGAAATTGCAGAAGGGGTTGAGGTAGTTGGGCAGGGCGGGGAATGAGAGCTGAACCATATCGCTGCCGCCGAGGGCGGTGCTGACTTCGTGCAGCAGGCCGTCGCTGCCTGCGATCACGATGGTGCCGGCGTCGACAGACATATCCATGCTGACCGGTGTGGCGTTATTCACGAGTTCGATGCCGGTGACTCCGCCGGTGCCGAAATCGAAGACCAGGATGCTGGAGTTGGTGGAGGAACCGACGTAGAGCTGCGAGCCGTCGGCGGAGGCGAAGAAGTTGACTGGTTGGAGCGTGCCCTGATTCAGGTTGACGCGCTGTGGCGGACTGAAGGTTAAGGTCTGCGGACAGAGATTGCCGGCGGGCGGCGGAGTGATCTTGGAGGTGATGACGTCGAAGCCGGTCGAGTCGAGCACGAAAACATGAATACCGTCGGGAAAGAGATTGCCCGAGGAGTCCGTGCCATCAATGTGCACGGCGGGCATGACTTTCAGAAACAGCGGGTTGGCCGGCAAGGGCACGGACGCAGCGGCCGGCTGATTGCTGCAGGTATCGAAGGCTGAGAGGCTGGCCGGGTTGCCGTTGGCAGCGGCGGTGGCGACGAAAACGAATGCGGAGTTGGGCGAGAAGGCGGCGGTGTGGGCGTTGGCCGGCCCGGGCAGCGCGACGGGTCCGTAGAAGGCTTGCTGTGGGGAATAAACGTAGAGCGAACTGCCTCCGTTGCCGAACAGGAAGGCCTTTAATCCATCGGGCGAGAACGAGGCGGCGACACCGTCAGTGATATTGAGCGCAACGGCGGACAGGGCATTCACGTTGGAGGAATTGACGATGTAGACCTGGTTGGGGGAATGAATGGTGTCTGAGAAAACTCCGACGGTTCCGTTGTAGGAGACGGCCAGCGCCGTTCCGGTGACGTTGCCCAGCGAGATGTAGGGATTGTTGGTTCCGCCGAAGTTGGCGGGGTTGATCAGCTGTGCGCCGAACTGGCTACCCATGTAGACCTTGTCCCCCGCCAAATCGTAAAGCATGGAGTTGGGAGCGACGGGCAGGGAATTCTCAGGGCCGGTGACGGCCTTGGCCGTCGACAAGCTGTAGATCGAGGAGGAGCAGGTGACGGGAGGTTCGGCGGAGCATCCGGTGCTGGTGGCCAGCACGGAGGCGGACGTGGTGGAACCGGTGACTACGCCGGAGACCGCAGTCGAAGCGTAGACCGGAGACGGGATGAGCATTTGACAACTGAAACTTGGCGGCGTCTGGGCCTGAAAGAACTGCGTACATGTATCGATAGCTGCGGGCGTGGACAACGATTGAGGAATGAGCGGGAATCCCGCGTTGCAGGTTGGCGGGGAGCAAGAAGCAGTCACGGTTCCGGATCCGGGCACGGGGGTGCCGAGGGCACAAGTCTCTACGCAGGCAGAGGATGGGCCGACCGCGCCGGGATTGGAAGCGCTCCAGGTCAGGGGAATTCGGCTGAGAATGACAGCGCCGTTGGTGTTGGGCAAAGTGCTATTGCCCATGATGTCGGTAAGAGTGGCGTAGACGGTCTCAGCTCCGGCAGCTCCTTTGCCGGTCACGAAGGTGGTCTGGCCGGAGCCGACGTGGTTGATTTCAAGGTCGATGGTCTGGATCTGGCAGGTCTCAAAGAAGTCGAGCGGCGGGGAAGTGGTGCCCTGCGAATTCTGGTATTGGGGTTGCTGGAAGACGGAACTGGTAACGCCGCCGGCGGTGGCGTAGATCTGAGTCATGCCGGGCTGAGCAGCGCGCGCTGTGACTTGGTTGGTGGCAAAGTTGTAATAGGTATTTACCACCGGGATCAGGCTGACCACGCTGGAGTATTGGGCGAACCAAGTGAAGGGACCGACCGAGGAAGTGATGTCGGTGCCCTGGCTGTAGGCGTGAGCCTCCAGCGTCATGGATTGGCTTTGCGATAGGCAAGGCTCCTGCACGGGGACGCCGTTGAGCAGAACTCCGGTGACTGTAACGTTGTCGATGGCAGCGTGCACGAATACCCAGGTGAAAGTACTGGAGGCGTTGAGGGCGGAGGCGGTTACGGTGACCGGGCCGGTGCCCCCGGGGCTGCAGGTGGTGTAAGCGATGTCCCAGTGACCGGCGCAAGCCACGCCGTTAGGGGCGATGGTGAGAATCGAGGTGTCACTGGAGGTATAGATGACGGGCGTATTGATGTTGATGCCGCCGGCAGTTTGCACGGAAGCGTTGAAATTCAGCGTGCCACCCAGCACCAGCGAAGTGTTGCTGGCGGGCAGCAGGATGATCTTTCCGGGGAAGATCGGAGGACCGGCCTTGGTTTTGCTGCCGCACCCGCTGAAACTCAATAGCGCAGAGACTGCCATTGCCACGCACAAAACCCTAGAACGCAACCTACCCATGCACCCCTCTTTTTCCTCTTTAGGCCTTGGCCTGGCAGCGCGCGACGAAAAGTGCGCAGGCGGCCGCTGAATGATTTGGAAAACTTGTAGTGTAGAGGCTGGAGGCGGAATCGGCAAGTCGAGGCGTCTTGCGGGCGTGAGCGAAGCGGGAGCCCGCAGCCGAGATCCTGAGCGTTCTTTGCGAAGGATCTTTTTGCATTGCCGACAGATTCTCCTTGGAGGATTTACCGTTCCGCTTCCAATTTCCGAGCATCTCGTCCCCGTGTCAGTGGGATGCAAAAACACGGGTTGACGATGTTTGCAAGGACTTGCTATAGTAGTTTGGTTCCGCGAGTACATCCAGGCTTGCTGTGTGCTGTGAGTTAGCTGCGGGGTAAGCAGCGCTTGCAGCAGAGCTCTAGAGAAAGCAAAGTGCGTTTCCGGATGAAGTGGTCATTGCGATTCGGAAACTTTCCTCGCTGAAACGTTCCTGCGGTGCCTTCCGCCCTATTGCGGAAGGATATGCAGGGCAAGGCTGACGAAACGGAGTGCCCCCGGATTTTGGCCGGGCGCCACCGTCGGCAGCGAAAGTCTACGGGAATCCAGAATCTCTCTGGTGCGAATTCGCAGTAGCGAACTTGCGCAGTGAGAAGTAATGGTTGGACATGTTTGCAAAACCTGTTTGCAAAACATGAGCCGGCCATGCCCACGGACGCGCGTTTAGAACCAGATTGAAGCGGTATCAGGATCATGAGCCGAGACGCCTGCGAGAGCGCAGGATGGTGCCCGGCTAAGGAGTGGTGAAGAGTGCCTACGTTCAACCAGTTGGTGGCTCAAGGCCGCAAGCGGCCCCGGTACAAGACGGCCAGCCCTGCGTTGCAGGGATGTCCGCAGAAGCGCGGCGTATGCACCCGCGTGTACACCCAGACTCCGAAGAAGCCGAACTCGGCATTGCGGAAAGTGGCGCGCGTGCGCCTGACCAATGGAATTGAAGTGACGACGTACATTCCTGGGGTTGGCCACAATCTGCAGGAGCACTCGATTGTGCTCATTCGCGGGGGCCGCGTGAAGGACCTGCCGGGCGTGCGTTATCACGTGATTCGCGGCACGCTGGATGCGGTGGGCGTTGCCGGCCGCATGCAGGGACGATCGAAGTACGGCGCCAAGCGCCCGAAGAAGGGTTAAGAGAGTTTCCGGTTTCCAGTTTCGGGTTTCAAGCGTGATGCTTCGGTTTTGAAACTTGAAACAAGAAACTAGAAACTGGACTTGAGGAGCTAAAGCTGAATGCCTCGTAAAGGACATATTGCCAAGCGGACCGTTCCGGCCGATGCGGTTTATCAGTCGGATCTGGTGACGAAGTTTATTAACTCGATGATGTGGCAGGGCAAGCGCTCGACCGCCGAAGGTATTTTTTATGAGGCGCTGGCCAAGGTGCAGGAAAAGGGCGGCGACGAAGCCTTGAAGTTGTTCAAGAAGGCTGTCGAGAACGCCAAGCCGCTGCTCGAGGTCAAGACCCGCCGCGTGGGTGGCGCGAACTATCAGGTGCCGGTGGAGGTGAACGCCGACCGCCGGACGTCGCTGGGAATTCGCTGGCTGATTACCTATGCCCGGGCCCGCGGCGAAAAGGGAATGGTTGAGAAGTTGACCAACGAATTGCTGGATGCCGCCGCCGGTAAGGGCGCGGCGATCAAGAAAAAAGAAGATGTACACCGCATGGCGGAAGCCAATAAGGCGTTCGCGCACTACCGGTGGTAGAAGAGCAGCTTTTGGCTCTTGGCCATTAGCTTTTAGCTTTGCGGTTAAGTTGTTGAGAGTTTTGGCTAAAGGCCAAGAGCCAATAGCCAAGAGCGAATTTAGAGAGCCCCAGAAAGAGTTAATTGTCGTGCCCAGAACAGTCCCATTAGAGCGCTGCAGGAATATCGGCATCATGGCCCACATCGATGCCGGGAAGACCACTACGACGGAGCGCATCCTGTTTTATACGGGAAAGACGCACCGCATCGGAGAGGTGCACGAAGGCACGGCCACCATGGACTGGATGGAGCAGGAGCAGGAGCGCGGCATTACGATTACGTCCGCGGCGACGACCTGCACCTGGCGCGACATTCGCATCAATATTATTGATACTCCCGGCCACGTGGATTTCACGGCCGAAGTCGAACGCTCACTGCGCGTGCTCGACGGCGCTGTTGCCGTGTTCGACGCGGTGCACGGCGTGCAGCCGCAGTCGGAGAAAGTCTGGCGCCAGGCCGATAAGTACGGCGTGCCCAGAATTTGTTTTATCAACAAGATTGATAAGATGGGTGCCGATTTCGAGCATGCCGTCGACACCATCCGCAAGCGGCTCAGCGCCAAACCCGTCGCCATTCAGTTTCCCATCGGACAGGAAGACAAGTTCCGCGGCGTGATTGACCTCATCAATATGAAGTCGATCGTCTGGCAGGACGACACCATGGGCGCGGAATACCTGACCGAAGAAATTCCCGCCGAACTGAAGAAGAAAGCCGAAGCCTTTCACGCCCAGCTGGTTGAGACCATTGCCGAGAACGACGACGAAATCCTGCACAAGTTTCTGGAAGGCGAAGAGATTTCGGCCGACGAACTGCGCGCCTCGTTGCGCAAGTCGACCATCGCGCTGAAAGTATTTCCGGTGGTGGTGGGAACGGCGTTCAAGAACAAAGGTGTGCAGCCGCTGCTGGATGCGGTGGTGGATTATCTGCCGTCGCCGCTTGATGTGCCGGAAACGCATGGCATCGATCCCGATAACGGGGAAAAGATTTTCCGCCATGCCAACGACAAAGAGCCGTTCGCGGCGCTGGCCTTCAAGATCATGGCCGACCCGTTTGTCGGGCAGCTGACATTTATTCGCGTGTATTCCGGCCAGCTCAAGACCGGCGATTCCGTCAGGAATGTCCGTACCACGAAGACCGAGCGCATCGGGCGCCTGTTGAAGATGCACGCCAACAAGCGCGAAGAGATCAGCGAAATTCTCGCGGGCGACATTTGCGCCGCGGTTGGTTTAAAGAATGTGGGCACGGGCGACACGATTTGCGATGAGGATCATCCCATCGCACTGGAGTCGATCACGTTTGCGGTTCCGGTCATCTCGGTAGCAGTCGAACCCAAGACCAAGGCCGACCAGGAAAAGATGGGCATGGCGCTCAGCCGCCTGGCCCAGGAAGATCCTACGTTTAAAGTTCACACCGACCCCGACAGCGGACAGACCATCATCAGCGGCATGGGCGAATTGCATCTCGAAATCATCGTCGACCGCATGATGCGCGAGTACAAAGTCGAAGCCAATGTGGGCAAGCCGCAGGTGGCGTATCGCGAGACCATCCGCAGGCACGCCGAGGCGGAAGGTAAATACATTCGCCAGACCGGCGGCAAGGGCCAGTACGGGCACGCCAAGATTTATCTCGACCCGCAACCGCCGGGCGTGGGCTATGAGTTCGTCAATGACATCACGGGCGGTTCGGTACCGAAGGAATTCATCAAGCCGATCGATCAGGGAATTCGCGAGGCGCTGGAAGGTGGGATTCTCGCGGGCTATCCGATGGTCGACGTGAAGGCTACCTTGTATGACGGTAGCTATCACGACGTCGACTCCAACGAAATGGCCTTCAAGATTGCCGGATCGATGGCATTCAAAGAGGCGGCCCGCAAGGCGTCTCCAGTGCTGCTGGAGCCGGTGATGGCGGTTGAAGTGGTGACGCCGGAGGATTATGCCGGTGTGATCATGGGCGACCTGAGTTCGCGGCGCGGACGCATTGAAGGCATGGAGCATCGCGCCGGCTCGCAGGTCATCAAGGCGATTGTGCCGCTGGCGGAAATGTTTGGTTATGCGACCCACATGCGTTCTTCGACCCAGGGCCGCGCGGAATACTCGATGCACTTTGCGCGCTATGAGGAGGCTCCGCGCTCGGTCGCGGAGGAAATCATCGCCAAGGTGCAAGGCACGGCGAAGTGACTGCACGCCCCGCGGTCCGCAGATCAGAAAGATCAGAAGTTTGTAGTGGATCGAAGATTTTGGGTTGCGGACGGCCGGCGGGCAGAGTTTGAGGCCGCTTTCAGTGCGGTCGGGCCGTGGGCAAGGTTGCTGTTTGAGGCTGAAGGGTATCTGTTCACCGAAGTATGGTGTGAGGTTCCTGAGGCGCGGCAGTATCGAGTGAAAGATAGTTGGACCTGGCATCGGAGCTTTGAGCGGTTTCGAGACCGGTTCCAGGCCGAGTTTGAAGCGTTTGACCGGTGGCTGCGCTCTGAGGGTTTGGCTGAGAAGGAGCAATTTCTCGGCGCCTACTACGAGAAGCGTGACGGTAGGGATGATGAAGGTTTGGTTGTGAGCTAGAAGCTTAAGAGCTAGGAGCTAAGAGCTGAGTTATGGCGAAAGAAAAATTTGATCGCAATAAGCCGCACTGCAATGTTGGGACGATTGGTCACATCGATCACGGCAAGACGACGTTGACGGCGGCCATCACCAAGGTGCTGCAGAAACATAATCCGAAGATCGTGTTCCGGTCGTTTGACTCGATCGATAACGCGCCGGAAGAGAAGGCGCGCGGCATCACGATCGCGACGGCGCACGTGGAGTATGAGACGGCGAACCGGCACTACGCGCACGTCGATTGCCCGGGCCACGCCGACTACATCAAGAACATGATCACGGGTGCGGCGCAGATGGATGGCGCGATTCTGGTCGTCGCGGCGACGGATGGTCCGATGCCGCAGACCCGCGAGCACGTGCTGCTGGCGCGCCAGGTCGGTGTGCCTTACATTGTGGTCGCGCTGAACAAGTGCGATGCGGTGGACGATCCCGAGTTGCTCGACCTGGTTGAACTGGAAGTGCGCGAACTGCTGAAGAGCTACAAATTCCCGGGCGACGATGTGCCGGTGATTCGGCTGTCTGCGCTGGGCGCGTTGAACGGGGAAGAAAAGTGGGAGAAGCAGATTGATGCGCTGATGGAGGCGGTGGACAAGAGCGTGCCGCAGCCGGCGCGCGAACTGGACAAGCCGTTCCTGATGCCGATCGAAGATATTTTCTCGATCTCAGGCCGCGGCACCGTCGTTACCGGACGTATCGAGCGTGGCAAAGTGAAAGTGGGCGAAGAAGTAGAAATCGTCGGCTTCCGCGAGACCCGCAAGACGGTGGTGACGGGCGTCGAAATGTTCAAGAAGCAATTGGATGAAGGCATGGCGGGCGACAACGCTGGGCTGCTCTTGCGCGGCATCGCGAAAGAAGATGTCGAGCGCGGCATGGTCTTGGCCAAGGGCGGGTCGATTACGCCGCACACCAAGTTCAAGGCCGAAGTTTACATTCTGACCAAAGAAGAAGGCGGACGGCATACGCCATTCTTCAAGGGCTATCGTCCGCAGTTTTATCTGCGCACGACGGACGTGACGGGCGTGGCGGAACTTCCGGCGGGCACCGAGATGGTGATGCCGGGAGACAACGTCAGCCTGGTGATTGAACTGATCACGCCGGTGGCCATGGAAAAGGGATTACGCTTCGCGATCCGCGAAGGCGGCCATACGGTCGGCGCCGGAACGATTGCGGAGATTGTGACGTAGATTGGGGTGCGAGGGCGAGACGCCCTCGCGACAGCCGGCGGGACGCCGGCGCTACTAATAACGCGGCTTGCGGCTTGCCGCTGGTTCTTTCCTCCTGCGGGAGGGGTTAGAGAGATGACACTGTGATTGGAAAAGAAAGAATTCGCATCCGGTTAAAGGCTTACGACTATCGCATTCTGGATCAGTCGACAGGCGAGATCGTGGAAACGGCGCGGCGCACCGGTGCGCAGATTGCCGGACCGATTCCGCTGCCCACGATGAAGAACAAGTACTGCGTGCTGCGTTCGCCGCACGTGGACAAGAAGTCGCGGGAACAGTTTGAGATCCGCACCCACAAGCGCCTGCTCGATATTCTGGAGCCGACGCAGCAGACGGTGGACGCGCTGATGAAGCTCGATTTGCCGGCGGGCGTGGATGTGGAGATTAAGGCATTCGGGAAAGAGCATAAGTAAACACGCGCTGACGCGCGCGGAACGGACGAATGCGTCCGTTCCCACATGAGCACAAAAGCTCACCAGCCAATAGCCGCACGACGGGCAATGCTGGTCATGGAGAAGGATAAGGAAATGGCAACCAAGGTCGCTGGGATTCTGGGCAAGAAGGTCGGGATGACGCAGTTGTTTGACTCCAAGGGCGACGTGCGCCCGGTCACGGTGCTGCAGGCTGGTCCGTGCGTGGTGACGCAGCATAAGTCGGCCACGCGCGACGGTTACGAAGCGGCTCAAATTGGACTGGTCGAATTTGTGAAGCAGTCGCGGCTGACCAAGCCGGCGCAGGGACACCTGGCGAAGAATAATCTGCCGCCGGTGAAATTCATGCGCGAAGTGCCGCTGGAGATGGAAGCGGCCGTGGAAGGCGTCGAGGAAAAAGGCGTGAAGGTCGGCGACCGCGTGCTGGTAGAGATTTTTGAAGGCGAGCGTTTTGTCGACATCGTCGGAATCAGCAAGGGCAAAGGGTTTCAGGGTGTGGTAAAGCGCCATCATTTTGGCGGTGGCCCGAAGTCGCACGGATCGATGTTTCAGATTACGGGTTCGATCGGCTCGTCGGCGTTTCCGTCGCGCGTGTTTAAAGGCATGCGGATGTCGGGACACATGGGCAATGCCCGCGTGACCCAGCGCAACCTGCGAGTTCTTGGGGTTGATAAGGACGAAAATCTGCTGGTGGTCGAGGGCAGTGTGCCTGGACCCGAGGGCGGCTACATCGTAATTACGAAAGCCAAGAAGCCGCCCAGAGAACGGCGCGGATTTGCCGGTTCGGCGACAGTGGATCCGTTGAAGGCTGCGAAGCGCGCGGCGAAGAAGGCATAAGTAGTCGCGAGTCGTGAGTCCCGAGCTGCGAGGAATTGCTCAGGACTCAGGACTCAGAGCTCAGGACTAGGACATATGGCAACGATTGATATTCATAATTTGAGCGGCGAGAAGGTTGGGACGCTGGATCTCGCCGACGAAATCTTCGGCGCGGTCAACGAAGATCTGCTCTGGGAAGCGGTGAAGCATTACCGCGCCGGGCAGCGCGCCGGCACGCACAAAACGAAAGCCCGCTGGGAAGTTTCCGGCTCCGGCAAAAAGCTCTGGAAGCAGAAGGGCACCGGCCGGGCGCGCATCGGATCGATCCGGTCGCCTCTGTGGCGGCACGGCGCGACGGTGCATGGTCCCGTGCCCCGGTCGTATGACTACACCTTCCCGCGCAAGAAGCTGATGGGCGCGTTGCGTTCGGCGCTGGCGGCGAAGCTGGCCGACGGCAAGCTGATCGTGGTGAACTCGTTCGACATGAAGGAAGCCAAGACCAAGGCGTTCCGCAAGTCGCTCGATTCGTTGCACGTCGACAAGACGGTTCTGATCATTGAAGAGCCGAAGCACGAGAATCACAATCTGGCTCTGAGCGCGCGCAACATTGCAGGGCTCGAGATGGTGCTGAGCAACGAAGTGCATCCCTATCATCTGCTGAAGTATGACCGCGCGATTTTCTCGCAGCCGGCGATTGAGAAGCTGCAGGTGTCGCTGAAGTCTTCGGTATCGAAGCGCAAGCATAAGACGGAACCGGACGAGGGCACCAAGAAAGCGCACAGCGAACGCCGCAAGCGTACGCGGCATGAAAAAGCGGCGGAGGTGGCGTAAGCAATATGAAATCCGCATACCAGATTATTCGCCGGCCGGTGATTACCGAAAAGGGCCTGGCCATCAAGGAAAACCAGAACACGCTGGTGTTCCAGGTGGAACCGAAGGCCACAAAAACCGAAATCAAGCAGGCAGTGCAGTCGATTTTCAAAGTGAAGGTGCATTCGGTGCGCACCGCAACTTATGTGGGAAAAGAACGGCGGCGCGGCAAGTTCGCGGGCTACCGTCCGGACTGGAAGAAGGCGTATGTGCGCCTGCGGGCCGGCGAGAAGATGCCGGAGTACGCGCAGAATCTTTAATTCGAAAACCGCTGAAGGGCGGTGCATGACTTTGGAGTGGGGAGGCCCTTCGGCGGCGCAATTCGGCGCGTGATCGGCCGAATTGCTTCGATCGAGAAGCAGGAACGACAGAGAGTTTGCAGCAGCAAGTTTTGTAGTTGCTGGCAAGAAGAGCTGATTATGCCAATTAAGACTTATCGACCGACGACGCAGACGTTGCGCTATCGCACGACCCTGGTCAACGACGACATCACGACGAAGAATCCGCACAAGCCGCTGCTCGAGCCCAAGCCGCGCACCGGCGGACGCCGCAATTCGGGCGACACTACCATGCGGTTCATCGGCGGCGGACACAAGCGCAAGCTGCGCATCATCGACTTCAAGCGCGACAAGACCGGGATCCCGGCGACCGTGGTGAGCATCGAGTATGATCCCAATCGCTCGCCGCGCATTGCCCTGCTGGCCTATGCCGATGGCGAGAAGCGCTACATTCTTCAGCCGGAAGGGCTGAAGGTGGGACAGAAGGTAGTCAGCGGACCGGACGCGGATATTCTCGTCGGGAACGCGCTGCCGCTGCGCAATATTCCTCCGGGCACGCAGATTCATAACCTGGAGCTGAAGCCGGGTAAGGGCGGACAGATGGTGCGGTCGGCGGGCGGAGCGGCGCAGTTGATCGCCAAGGAAGAAGAGTACGCGCTGGTGAAGCTGCCTTCGGGCGAGACGCGCAAGATTTCGCAGGACTGCATGGCAACGATCGGCCAGGTTGGAAATCTCGATCACGAGAACGTGACGATCGGCAAGGCGGGACGGTCGCGCTGGCTGGGGAAGCGTCCGCATAACCGCGGCGTGTCGATGAACCCGGTCGACCATCCGCACGGCGGCGGTGAAGGCAAGACCTCGGGCGGAAGGCATCCGGTAACGCCGTGGGGACAGCCGACGCGCGGGTATAAGACGCGGAACAACAAGCGTACGGATAAGTTTATTGTGAGCCGGCGCAGCAAGTAGAAGTAGGTTCCTCCGGGTCGCTTCGCGAACCGTCGGAATGACAAGGATTTTAGAAGCTGTTAGCTGAAAGCTGACGGCTGAAAGCTGAGAGCTGAATTTATGGCACGTTCAACCAAGAAGGGCGCGTTCGTGGATGCTCACCTGCAAGCGAAGGTGGACGGCATGAATGCACGCAACGAGAAGAAAGTGCTGCGCACCTGGTCGCGGCGTTCCACGGTGGTGCCGGAGATGGTGGGACACACGATCGCAGTGCATAACGGCAAGAAGTTTATTCCGGTGTACGTGACCGAGAACATGGTGGGCCACAAGCTGGGTGAGTTCAGTTTCACCCGGACGTTCAAGGGGCACTCCATGCGGGCGGCGACGGAAGTGGCGGCCAAGCCGGCCGGGATTCCGGGCGGTCCGGGAGCGATTTCATCGGCTCCGGCAGCGCCTGCGGCGCCGAAGGCATAAGACCGCTGTTGGCTGTGGGCTCTTGGCTTTTGGCTAAGAGCTAAAGGCCAAGAGCCAAGAGCGAGATAACGACTATGGAATTTCGAGCGGAAATGCGTTACCTGCGCGTGTCGCCCCAGAAGGCGCGGCTGGTGCTGGAATTGATCAAGGGCAAGCGCGTGGAAGAAGCGCGCAACACGCTGGCGTTCACCAAGAAGCGGGTGGCGGCGCACGTGGGCAAGCTGCTGCAGTCGGCGCTGGACAACGCGAATTTTCTGAGTGCCGAGAAGAATCTCGACGTGGAGATCGACAATCTCTATGTGAAGAGTGCGATCGCCAACGAAGGGCCGCGCATGAAGCGCATCCGGCCGGCTCCGCAAGGGCGGGCGTACCGGTATCAGCGGCGCATCGCGCACATTATTCTGATCCTGGCGGAGCGGGGCAAAGTTGGCGATGCAGGTCCGAGACATTCTGGAGATTCGAGGACAGCGGCGGCTCCGGCTCCGGGCAAGCGGCGCGCTCCGGCAGCGAAAGCAGCGGGCGGCGCAAAGAAGAAAGCGGTTGCGAAGTAGGGGCAACAGCAGGTTCCTCCGGGCCGCTTCGCGAACCGTAGGAATGACAGAGTTTGTGAGTTTGATTTTTGTGGTTGGATTCAGGAGAAGCAATGGGACAAAAAGTCCATCCGTATGGTTTCCGCCTCGGCTTCACCAAGCCGTGGAAGTCGCGCTGGTTTGCCGAGCGGGATTACGACAAACAGCTGCACGAAGACGTCAAGCTGAAGGCCGAGCTGAAGGACAAGCTCAAGTCGGCGGGCGTGAGCGCCATCGAGATTGAGCGGCCGGGCAACAAGCTGCGCATCATCATCAAGACGGCGAGGCCCGGGATCATCATCGGGCGCAAGGGCGCGGAGATCGACAAGCTCAAGGCCGATCTGCAGAAGCGCACCGGGGGCAAAGACATTTTTGTCGACATCCAGGAAGTGCACAAGCCCGAACTGGACGCGCAACTGGTGTCGGAATCGATCGCGCTGCAACTGGAAAAGCGCGTAGGCTTCCGGCGCGCGATGCGCAAGGCGGTCGATTCGGCGCTGCGCTTCGGGTGCAAGGGAATTAAAGTTCGCGTAAGCGGACGGCTGAACGGCAACGAAATCGCGCGTTCGGAGTGGTATCTGCAGGGGCGGTTGCCGCTGCATACGCTGCGCGCCGACATCGATTACGGCTTCACCGAAGCGCGCACGACTTACGGCGTGATTGGCGTGAAGTGCTGGGTGTACAAGGGCGAGATTCTGCCGCAGAAGAAGCGCGAAGCGGTTGCGGCGGCGGGCGGATTCTAGCCGCCTGGAAAAGCAGGTTCCTCACCCGCGCCTGGCGCGGGTTCGGAATGACAAGGGTTTTGGGTTTAGCTAAAAGCCAAGAGCTAGAAGCGAAGAGCTGATTCTATGTTGATGCCAAAGAAAGTGAAGTATCGCAAGCAGCAGCGCGGGCGCATGACCGGCAAGGCGTGGCGCGGGTCGACGCTGGCGTTCGGCGATTTCGGACTGAAGGTGCTGGAGCCCGGCTGGATCACGGACCGGCAGATTGAAGCCAGCCGCGTGGCCATGACGCGCTTTGTGAAGCGTGGCGGGAAGATCTGGATCCGCGTGTTTCCCGACAAGCCGGTCACCAAGAAGCCGGCCGAAACCCGTATGGGCAAGGGCAAAGGCGCGCCCGACCACTGGGTCGCTGTAGTAAAGCCGGGCAAAATTCTGTTTGAGATGGAAGGCGTGGCCATCACGGATGCGACCGAAGCGATGCGCCTGGCTTCGCACAAGCTGGCGCTGCGCACGACGCTGGTGAAACGCGAAGGCGCGAAGCACTAAAAGAGCCGTCAGCGATCAGCTATCAGCCGTCAGCTAAGACGAGCCGATTGCACTGAGAGCTGAAAGCTGAAAGCTGAGAGCTTATTTATGAAGGTAGACAAAATCAGAAACCTGACCGAAGTGGAGTTGAGCCACCAGGAGCGCGAGCTGGCCGACCAGCTCTTCAAGCTGAAGTTTCAGCTGAACATGGGGCAGACGGAGAGCCTGAAAAAGATTCGCGGGCTGCGCCGGGACATTGCGCGCGTGAAGACGATCGCCGGCGAGCGTGCACGCTCGGCCGCGGGTCAGAAGAAGTAACGGAGAAACGATCATGGCAGAAACCAAGACATCGATCCCAGCCGCAGCGAAGGCGCAGGGCCGGCGCAAGGAAGTAGTCGGGTCCGTCGTCGCCAACCGCATGCAGAAGACGATTGTGGTGCAGGTGACGCGCAAGAAGGCGCATCCGTTCTACGGACGGGTGGTGGCGCGCAACAAGAAGTTCTACGCGCACGACGAGAAGAACGAAGCGCACGTGGGCGACGTGGTGCGGATCGAAGAGACCCGTCCGCTGTCGAAGCTGAAGCGCTGGAAGCTGAAAGACATTGTGCGCAAGGCCGCGCTGGTGCCGGAAGCGGCGACGGAAGTCGCGATCTAAGTCGCGCCGGTGCGGGAACAGCAGGTTCCTCGCCCGCGCTTGGCGCGTGTTCGGAATGACAGGAATTCAGGGAGATTGACGCCATGGCTGTGATGATGAGATCGATGCTGGAAGTCGCCGACAACTCCGGCGCCCGCAAGCTGCAGATGATTCTGCCGCTAGGGGGCTCGACCGGATTGAATGCCGGGCTGGGCGACATAATCACGGCGGCCGTGAAAGAGGCGGCTCCCGAGGGCCAGACAAAAAAAGGCAGCGTGGTGAAGGCCGTGATTGTGCGCACGCGGAAAGAGTCGCGGCGGCGCGATGGCACCTACATCAAATTCGATTCCAATGCCGCGGTGCTGATCAACGATGCAGGCGAGCCGGTCGGCACGCGCGTGTTTGGTCCGGTGGCGCGCGAACTGCGCGAGAAGAAGTTTTTGAAGATTGTGTCGCTGGCGCCGGAAGTCATCTAACGGCAGTTTTAGAGTTTCTAGTTTCTGGTTTCCAGGTTTAAGGAATTTTATGCGAACTGTGAGCACGGAAAACAAGCGAGTGGATCTGCGGCGGAACGACACCGTGAAGGTGATCACCGGACGGGACAAGGGCAAGGAAGGGCGCGTGCTGCGCGTGTTTCCCAATGACTCGAAGATTCTGGTCGAGCACGTGATGATGGTGAAAAAGCACGTGCGCCCCAACCCCCAGCGCAACATCAAGGGCGGCATTGCCGAGCAGGAGAGCCGGATTGCGATTTCCAATGTGCAACTGGTGTGCCCGACCTGCGGGCCGGTGCGCATCGGCCACGAAGAGCGCGGCGACAAGAAAGTCCGGGTGTGCAAGAAGTGCGGAACGACGCTGGATAAATAGCTGTTGGCTCTTGGCCATTGGCTTTGGCTTGTGGCGATAGTGCAAAGCAGCGAGATGAAAAATTGAGTCTCACGAACCGGTAGACGCAGGCGGTTCAAAAGCCAAGAGCTAAAGGCCAAAAAGCCACAAACTTCCTGCAACCCGAAACCGTGAGAAGGATTGAAGGACATGGCAAAAGATAAAGACAAAAAGGGACAGAAGGAATCGCAGGAGCAGAAGGCGCCCGACCAGGCGCGGCATAGCGCGAAGGAACGTCCGCGGCTGCGCTCGAAGTTCGACAAGGAAGTCGCTCCGGCGTTGCTGAAAGAACTGGAACTGAAGAATCCGATGGCGGTGCCGCGGCTGCACAAGATTGTCGTGAACATGGGCGTGGGCGAAGCGACCCAGAACTCGAAAGTGCTCGACCCGGCGGTGAACGAACTGGGTCAGATCACCGGACAGAAGCCGGTCACGACCAAGGCCAGGAAGTCGATTGCGGCCTTCAAAGTGCGCGAGGGACAGTCGATTGGCGCGATGGTCACGCTGCGCGGCGACCGCATGTATGAATTTTTTGATCGCCTCGTGAACATTGTTCTGCCGCGAGTGCGAGATTTCAAGGGAGTTTCGACGAAGTCGTTCGATGGGCGGGGCAACTTCACGCTCGGGTTGCACGACCAGTTGATTTTCCCGGAGATTTCGTACGAGAAGGTGGACAAGCAGAAGGGCATGAACGTGACCATCGTGACCACGGCTGTGAATGACAACCAGGCGCGGACGTTGTTGAAGCATATGGGCATGCCGTTCCGGGCGTGAGCGAAGCTGCAAGATTTGTGAGTTCGAAGGTTTCGAGAAGCTAGGAGCTAACGTTGGCGACAACAGCAAAACGAGTGAAGGACGGCGTCGGGCTACATCAGAAGCCGGAAGACGTGAAGAAACCGAAGTTCTCCACGCGCAAGCACAACCGCTGCAATTTGTGCGGACGGCCGCGCGCGTTTCTGCGCAAGTTCGGCATTTGCCGCTTGTGCTTCCGCCAGCTCGCGCTGCGCGGGGAGATTCCCGGGGTTTCTAAGTCGTCGTGGTAGTGGAGTAGGGAAGCGCGCCAAGGCGTGGCTGTTCATTCGACCGCTGGGGCGAGCTGTGTGCAGTTAGAGATCCTTCGCGGCAAAGAACGCCGCTCAGGATGACAGCACGAGAGTGACGACGAACGAGATGGCAAGGACGTAGGGAAACAAGCTGCCGCAGGTTCTCCGCGGAACGCGGAGCGAACGGGTGGCAAGAGGAGAAGCAAACGATGAGGTTGACCGATCCGGTCGCAGATATGCTGACGCGAGTGCGGAACGCACTCCAGGCCCGGCACCAGAAGGTGGACATTCCGGCTTCGCGGTTGAAGCTGGAGATTGCCCGCATTCTGAAAGAAGAGGGCTACATCTCGAATTTCAAGCCGACGGAAGAAGAAGGCCACAAGGTCATCCGGATTTATCTGAAGTACGGCGCCAACAACGAAGCGGCCATCTCGAAAGTCGAGCGCGTGTCGCGCCCCGGCTGCCGCGTCTACGTGCGCCGCAGCGAGATTCCGCGCGTGCTGGGCGGTATGGGGATCAACATCCTCACCACGCCGCGGGGCGTGATGACCGGCCGCCAGGCCCGCAAAGAGGGCGTGGGCGGCGAGTTGCTTTGCCAGATTTATTAGTAAACCGCTCTTGGCTCTTGGCCTTTGGCTATTGGCTGGGACAAAGGCAAGAGAGCTAAAGAGCGAAAGATTCTAGCTAAAAGCTAAGAGCCAAGAGCTAAGAGCGACTTATGTCACGAATTGGAAAAAAGCCGATCGCGATCCCCAAAGGGGTGACGGTCAAAATCGAAGGCAACACCGTCCTGGTGCAGGGGCCGAAGGGCAAGCTGGACACCGCTTTGCCGGCCGGCATCAAGATTGAGCAGAAGGACGGGAACATCGTCGCCATCCGCGAGAACGATTCGCAGGCGGCCCTGCACGGGCTGGCGCGCGCCCTGGTCAACAATGCGGTCGAGGGCGTGACCAAGGGTTGGACGCGCGAACTGGAAATCGTCGGCATCGGCTACCGCGCGGAAATGAAGGGCAAGTCGATGGTGGTGTTCAGTCTGGGCTACTCGCACCCGATTGAATATCCGCTGCCGACGGGCGTGGAAGCTGCGGTCGATCCGAAGCAGACCAAGATCGCGCTGACCGGCATTGACCGGCAGAAGGTGGGGCAGGTGGCGGCGGAAATGCGCTCGCTGCGTCCGCCGGACCCGTACAAAAACAAGGGCGTGCGCTATGTGGGCGAGCGCCTGAAGAAGAAGGTTGGAAAGACCGGAGCGAAATAAAGAACTAGCTTTCAGCTCTCAGCTTTCAGCTCTCAGCAACTTCGGATGATTCGAGGTTTTGCGGGGCGGGTTTTCGCTGATGGCTGACGGCTGATAGCTGAGAGCCTAATCATGCTGACACGAGTTACAAAAAACGAGAAGCGCGGACATGTACATGACCGCATTCGCAAGAAGATGCAGGGGACCGCGGAGCGCCCGCGGCTCAACGTGTACCGCTCGCTGAATCACATTTACGTGCAGGTGATTGACGATCTGCACGGCACGACGCTGGTCTCCGCCAGCACTGCCGAAGGCAAGAAGGAAAGCCGTACCACCGGCGGCAACGTGGCCTCGGCGAAGGCCGTGGGCAAGACGATTGCCGAGCGGGCCAAGGCCAAGGGCGTGACCAAGGTGGTATTCGACCGCGGCGGCTACCTTTATCACGGGCGCGTGAAGGCTGTGGCGGAAGCGGCGCGCGAAGCGGGATTGAAGTTCTAAAACCGCTTTTGGCTTTTGGCTGTTCGCTAGAGCTTTAAGCCAAGAGCCAAGAGCTAACAGCCAAAGGCTAGGTTTATAAATGCCAACAATCATTAAGAAGCTGGATGCCAATTCGTTTCAGTTGAAGGATCAGGTGGTGGCCATCAACCGCGTGACGAAAGTCGTCAAGGGCGGCAAGAACCTTTCGTTCGCCGCGCTGGTGGTGGTGGGCGATCCTTCGGCCGGAGTGGTCGGTCATGGAGCGGGCAAGGCCAAGGAAGTGCCGCAGGCCATTCGCAAGGCCATTGAGTCGGCCAAGAAGAACCTGATCAAAGTGAACCTGACACAGACCAGCATTGCGCATCTGGTGCTGGGGAAGTACGGTTCGGGCAAAGTGCTGCTGAAGCCGGCGCCGGAAGGCACAGGCGTGATTGCGGGCGGCGCGGTGCGGGCGGTGATGACGTCGGCTGGGGTGCAGAATGTGCTGACGAAATCGATTGGCACGACCAACCCGCACAATGTGATCAAGGCGACGTTTGACGCGCTGAAACAACTGAAGACGCGCGAAGGCGTGGCGTTAATGCGCGGCAAGACGGCGCAGGAACTGTAAGAACAGTGGCCAGTGGTCAGGGATCAGTGGCCAGACTTTGAGCGTAAGAATTGATCGGCACTGGCCACTGACCACTGGCCACTGACCACTGAGGTTTGAAAATGACGGCGAAGAAATCGAATTCGGGCGGCGGAACGATTCAGTTGAAGTGGGTGCGCTCCGCGATTTGCGCTCCGGTGAAACAGAAACTGGTGATCAAGGGGCTGGGCTTTACTCGGCTGAACCAGGTGATCGAGCGGCCCAATAATCAGGCCATTCGCGGCATGGTGGCCAAGGTTCCGCATATGGTGGAAGTGGTGGAGTAGAGTTGCGAGCCGCGAGCTCTGAGCCACGAGCAATGACACAGATCTAAGCTCACGGCTCATAGCTCATAGCTGAGGTCTAAGAGCTTACTTATGAATTTATCGAACGTACGAGCACCGAAGAAGGCAACGGAAAAGCGCAAGCGCGTGGGGCGCGGCATGGGTTCGGGGATGGGCAAGACGTCCACCCGCGGACACAAAGGTCAGCGTTCGCGCACCGGTTCGCGCATGATTCGCGGCTTCGAAGGCGGCCAGATGCCGCTGCACCGCCGCATGCCGAAGCGCGGCTTCACCAACATTTTCCGCAAGGAATTCAACATTGTCAGCCTGGAGCGGCTGGTGGAGCTGGGCGATTCGTTTCACTCGGAGCCCATCACTCCTGAGGTGCTGCGCAAGGCCGGAGTGATCAAGACCAAGCATCCGGTGAAGATTCTGGGCGATGGCGAATTGACGATCGCAATCACGGTGCACGCGCACAAGTTTTCGAAGGCGGCGCAGGAGAAGATCACCAAGGCGGGCGGCAAGGTCGAGGTCATTGAAGCAAAGGTGGTAAAGCCGGTAGTGAAGGCGAAGGCGGGGAAGTAAATGTTCGACAAACTGGCAAATATCTTCCGGATTCCGGATCTGCGCAAACGCATCCTGTTCACCCTGGGAATGCTGTTCGTGTACCGGCTGGGCGGGCATCTGCCGACCCCTGGAATCGATACCGCCAAGCTGGAAAGTTTCTTTACGTCGAGCGGAAACAGCGGATCGCTGCTGGGATTCGTGGACTTGTTTTCGGGCGGGCAGTTGCGCCGCATGACGATTTTTGCCCTGGGCATCATGCCGTACATTACGGCATCGATCATTCTGCAGTTGCTGACCGTGGTGTATGAGCCGCTGGCCAAGCTGCAGAAGGAAGGCGAACTGGGGCGCAAGAAGATTACGCAGTGGACGCGCTACATCACCGTCATTCTCAGTGCGGTGCAGTCGTTCGGCATCGCGGTCGGCCTGGAGAAGGGCGGATTCGCGCTCAGTCCGGGGTGGGGCTTCCGCTTCATGACCATGCTGACCCTGACCACGGGCAGCGCGTTCATCATGTGGCTGGGCGAGCAAATCACCGAGCGCGGCGTGGGCAACGGCATGTCGCTGCTGATCTTCGCCGGCATTGTGGTGGGCCTGCCGCGCGGTGTGGTGGACTTGGTCGAGAAGGCTAAGAACGCCTCGTGGGGCGCGATGACGTTCCCGCTGATGGTTTTTCTGGTCATCTTCATGATCGCGGTGGTGGCGTTCATCGTCTACGTGGAGCGCAGTGAACGGCGAATTCCGGTGCAATACGCCAAGCGCGTGGTCGGCCGGAAAGTGATGGGAGGGCAGTCGACGCATCTGCCGCTGCGGGTGAATGCGGGCGGCGTGATGCCGGTGATTTTTGCGTCTTCGATTCTGACGCTGCCACAAACGATTGGCTACGGTCTGCGCAACAACCGCTATTTTGGGCCGCTGTTTGATGCGCTGAAGTGGGGCGAACCGCTTTACATTCTGCTGTATGCGGTGGGCATTATTTTCTTCGCCTATTTTTACGTTTCGATCGTGTTCAATCCCAGCGAAGTGGCCGACAACATGCGCAAGTATGGCGGATTTATTCCCGGGATACGGCCGGGCAAGCGCACGGCAGATTTCATCAACGAAGTGCTGACCCGGATCACGCTGGTGGGCGCGCTCTACCTGATTCTGATTTCGTTTATTCCAGAGTGGATGATTACCGGTGTTCACCTCAACCACCTGTATGGGCCAATCGGGAGATTCTTTGAATTTCTGCCGAACTGGGTGACGAATGGTCTGGGCGTGAGCTTTTATTTTGGTGGAACTTCGCTGCTGATCGTGGTGGGCGTGGCCATGGACACAGTCCAGCAGATCGAGGCGCAGCTGATTATGCGCCACTATGACGGATTTACGCCGCGCAGCGGACGCGTTCGCGGCCGCCGCTGGTAGTGGTTCTCGTAATGTTTTGTGGGGTTGCTGCACCTTTGCTGCACCTCGGCCGTGACGCCGGGGAGACTGAGTTGGGGAGGCTTGGGCCAAACCGATGGCGCAGGAAACCTCGCGTGAAGTAGGTCCCGTGGTGCTGCTGGGGCCGCCGGGTGCCGGAAAAGGCACGCAGGCCAAGCGCATCATGGAACGCTACGGGATTCCCCAGGTGTCGACGGGCGATCTGCTGCGGGAGAACGTGGCCCGCGGCACCGAACTCGGCCTCGCCGCCAAGGCAGTGATGGCGCGGGGACAGCTGGTATCGGACGATGAAGTCTGCGAGATGGTCCGGGAACGGCTGGTGGAGCCGGACTGCAAGCGCGGTTACATTTTAGACGGGTTTCCCCGGACTGCAGCCCAGGCCGAGTGGCTCGATCGACTGCTGGAACATGAGCTCTGTGACAATTCGCGTCCTACCCGGGCCTGGCCAATTGTGATCCGCCTGGACGTGGACTATAATCAACTGTTGCTCCGGATCACTGGACGCCGTTCTTGTCCCACCTGTGGACGGATCTATAACGTCCACCTCCAGCCGCCCCGCGTGGATGAACTCTGCGACGTTGACGGGACCAAGCTGGTGACCCGCAATGACGACCGGTTGGAAGTGCTGCAGCCCAGACTTACGGCCTATCAGGAGCAGACTCGTCCGGTATCGGATTACTACCAGCGCGCGGGCCGGCTGATTTCGATCAACGGCGATTTGCCGATGGACGACGTTACGGAGCAGATTTTCCGGATACTGGAAGATCATCACGCGTAGCGGCAGGTTAAGCGCAAGCGTAAGGATGATTCGCACAGGAGCCTTGTAAGAACGAAGCATGGCAATTGTTTGTAAGTCGGCGGCGGAAATCGAGAAGATGCGGCACAGCGGCCACATCGTACGCCAGGTTCTCGACTATGTGAGAACGCTGGTGGCGCCGGGCGTCTCAACGATGGACCTGGAGCGCGCGGCCGAGAAGAAGATCAAGGAACTGGGCGCGAAGCCGGCGTTCAAGGGGTATTACGATTATCCCTGCGTGTTGTGCACCTCGGTGAATGAGGAGATTGTGCACGGCATCCCGTCGGAAAAGCGGGTGCTGCAGGAAGGCGACATCGTTTCGATCGACTGCGGCGTCGTGCTCGACGGATATTATGGCGACTCGGCGATCACGGTTCCGGTGGGTAACGGGCTGAAGCCGGAGTTGCAGAAGTTGCTGGATGTGACCGAGGCGTCGCTGTATCGCGGGATTGAGCAGGCGCGGATTGGAAACTCGGTCGGCGATGTGGGCGCGGCGGTGCAGGAACATGTGGAAGCCGCGGGATTCAGCGTAGTGCGCGAGTTTGTGGGACACGGCATTGGGACGCGGTTGCATGAAGAGCCGCAGGTTCCGAACTTCGGGGCCCGGGGACACGGCGCCAAGTTGCGCGAGGGCATGGTGATCGCGATCGAGCCGATGGTGAATTATGGCAAGCCCGAGACGCGCGTGCTGGGTGATAAATGGACCGCAGTTACGGTCGACGGCAGTTGCAGCGCGCATTTTGAACATTGCGTCGCGGTGACGAAAGATGGTCCGGTAATTTTGACGCAGTAAAACCGCTCTTGGCCTTTGGCTTTTGGCTAAAAGCCAACAGCCAAAGGCCAAGAGCCGCCAGAAGCGAATGAGCAAAGAAGACGCGATTGAAGTTGAGGCGTCTTGCGGGCGTGAGCGAAGCGGGAGTCCGCAGCCGAAATCCCGAGCGCTTTGTGCGAGGGATCTGCAAGCTTAGAGTCACAAGGAGTCGATGAGCAAAGAAGACGCGATTGAAGTGATGGCGGTGGTGCTGGAGCCGCTGCCCAACGCCATGTTCAAGGTGGAACTGGAGAACAAACACCAGGTGCTGGCGCATGTCTCGGGCAAGATGCGCAAGAATTTCATCCGCATTCTGCCGGGGGACAAGGTTGCGGTGGAGCTTTCGCCGTATGACCTGAATCGCGGACGGATTGTTTATCGGTATAAATAGATATTTGCTGAAAGCTGATAGCTGACAGCTGAAGGCTGGGTTATGAAAGTGCGAGCATCGGTAAAGAAGATTTGCGACAAGTGCAAAGTCATCCACCGCAAAGGTGTGGTGCGGGTGATTTGCGTCAACTCGAAACATAAACAGCGGCAAGGCTAAGGCGCTCTTAGCCTTTGGCTCTTGGCTTTTAGCTAAAGGCCAAGAGCCAAGAGCCAAGAGCCAAGAGCTCAGGAGATTAGAAACAATGGCACGTATTGCAGGCGTCGATCTTCCGCGCCAGAAGCACATCAACATCGCGCTGACGTACATCTACGGCATCGGACATCCGCGGGCCAGCCAGATCCTCGATGAGGCCAAGGTTGAGCCGATTAAAAAAGTTCAGGACCTGAGCGAGGAAGAGGTCAACCGCATCCGCACGGTCATTGAGGCCCAGGGACTGGTGGAAGGCGACTTGCGCAAGGAAGTTTCGATGAACATCAAGCGGCTCATCGAAATCGGCTCCTATCGCGGGTTCCGGCACCGCCGCAACCTGCCGGTCCGCGGCCAGCGCACACATACGAATGCCCGTACCCGCAAGGGTCCGCGCAAGGGAACGGTCGCGCAGAAGAAGAAGGCGACGGCAAAAACGTAAAATCTGCTGTTGGCTCTTGGCCTTTGTTGGAGCTAAGAGCTAATAGCCAAGAGCTAAGAGCGAACTTATGGCAAAACCAGCAGCAGCGGGCGGCGCAGCAGCCGCACCGGACAAAAAAGGCAAGAAGAAAACCTTCAAAAAGAAGGAGCGCAAGCACGTGCCGCATGGACTGTGCTATGTGCAGGCGTCCTTCAATAACACGATCGTGACCATTTCCGACATGAACGGCAACGTTCTGTCGTGGAAGAGTTCCGGCTCGCTCGGTTTCCGTGGATCGCGTAAAGGTACGCCTTTCGCGGCCCAGCAGGCCGCGTCGAACGCCGCGAATATGGCGCGCGATCACGGGGTGCGCAGCGTGGACGTCCGTGTCAGCGGTCCCGGTTCAGGCCGCGAGTCGGCGGTTCGTGCGCTGGCTGCGTCGGGCATCGAGGTCCGTTCTATCCGCGACGTCACGCCGATTCCGCATAACGGCTGCCGTCCGCCGAAGCGGCGAAGAGTGTAAGAACAGTGGCCAGTGGTCAGTGACCAGTGGCCAGCAAAGATCAAAACGGTTGGCTGGCCACTGATCACTAGCCACTGACCACTGATTTTCGTCCGGGACGAAGGGTGAAGCCAAACCCGTAAACCGGTCATCTAAAGGAGAAGAAACTTGGCCCGTTATACCGATGCAGTCTGCCGTCTATGCCGCCGCGAGGGCATGAAGCTGTTCCTCAAAGGCGCAAAGTGCTTCAGCGACAAGTGTCCCATCGAGAAGCGCAACTTCGCTCCCGGACAACATGGTAAAGACCGCAAGGCCAAGATTGTTGGCTACGGCTTGCAGTTGCGCGAGAAGCAGAAAGCCAAGCGCATCTACTTCACCCAGGAAGGCCAGTTCCGCAACTACTTCGAGAAGGCGGCGCGCTCGCAGGGCGTAACCGGCGAGAAGTTGCTGCAGCAGTTGGAACGCCGTCTCGACAACGTGGTTTACCGGCTGGGCTTCGCGCAGTCGCGGCGCCAGGCGCGCCAGTTGGTGCGTCATGGGCACGTAGCCGTCAACAACCGCAAGGTGAATATTCCTTCGTATGAAGTAAGCGCGGGCGAAGAGATCGCCATCCGCGAGAAGAGCAAGAAGCTCACGGTGCTTGAACTGGCGAAGGAATTCGCCAGCCATGGCACGACGGTAAGCTGGCTGGAAGTGAATCGCGACAATTACACGGCGAAAGTGCTGTCGCTGCCGAAGCGCGAAGATATTCAGTTGCCAGTGAACGAACAGTTGATTGTGGAACTTTACAGTAAGTAGATTTCCCGAGATTGAGTAATTGGGAAATTTAGTAATTGAGTAATTGAAAATCGAGATGGCAAATGCGGTGTTGGGTTTTCAATTTCCCAATTACCAAATTTCCCAATTACTCAATGTTGTTGGTCCACTTTTCGAGCCAGATCAGCCTCTGCTGACACTTGACCTGAGTCCGGACCGATTCAGGGAGTCAGCTCTGAGCCAAACGGCCGAAGGAGAAACACATGCTTTGGAAGGGTTTTCAAAAACCGAAACGTCTCGCCACCGACACCTCCAGCCTCACCGACAAGTACGGCATGTTCTGGGCGCAGCCGTTTGAACGCGGCTTCGGTACGACCGTGGGCAACGCCCTGCGGCGCGTACTGCTGAGCTCGATTGAAGGCGCGGCCGTCACTGCCGTCAAGATGGAAGGCGTGCTGCACGAGTTCCAGTCGATTCCTGGCGTGGTCGAAGACGCGACTGACATCATCCTCAACCTGAAGCAGATTCCATTCAAACTCGCGGGCGACGCGCCCAAGGCGATTTACCTGCGTGCGGATCAGCCGGGCGTGGTGACCAGCGGCATGATCGAAGCTGACGGCGACGTCGAAGTGCTCGACAAAGACGTCTACATTGCTACGGTCAGCGAGGGTGGCAAACTCGACATGGAAATGCGCCTGAAGCGCGGCCGCGGCTACACTTCGGCCGATAAGAACTTCGACGAGGATCTCGGCATCGGCTTCATTCCGATCGATTCCGTGCACTCGCCCGTACGCAAATGCAACTACACGGTAGAGGCGGCGCGTCTCGGCCAGATTACTGACTACGACAAGCTGACCCTCGAAGTGTGGACCAACGGCTCCATCACGCCTGCCGATTCGCTCGGTCTGGCCGCGAAGCTGCTGAAGGACCACATGAACATCTTCATCAACTTCGAGGAAGAAATTGAAACCGGCACGTCGTCGTCGGACGATCGCAAGCCCGAGATCCACAACGAGAACCTCAACCGTTCCGTGGAAGAACTCGAGCTCTCGGTGCGCAGCTACAACTGCCTGAAGAACGCGAACATCCAGACCATCGGAGAACTGGTGCAGAAGACCGAAGCCGAAATGCTAAAGACGAAAAACTTTGGCCGCAAGTCGCTGAACGAGATCAAGGAAATTCTTTCTTCGATGGGTCTGAGCCTGGGCATGAAGATTGACGAGCACGGCAATGCCGTGCCCGGACCAACGTCGAATCAGGTTCTGCCGGCTTCCGCTTACGGACCGGACGACCAGCTGTAAGAAATCAGTGGTTAGTGGCTAGTAGTCAGTGGCTAGTAAGAGCCACACTAGCCACTAAGCACTAGTCACTGAGGGTTTCCCATGCGTCACAAAGTTGCAGGCTACAAACTCGGACGGAACACCGCGCACCGGCGCTCGCTGCTGCGTAATCTGGTCACCTCGGTGATCGTCGAAGAGCGTGTCGAGACGACTGTCCCCAAGGCCAAAGCCGCGAAGCCCATCGTCGAGAAGATGATCACTCTCGGCAAGCGGGGTGACGTTGCGGCGCGGCGGCTGGCTGCGGCCTATCTGATGACCGATGAGGCCGTGGTGAAGCTGTTCGACACCGTCGGACCGCGCTTCGGCGACCGCAACGGGGGCTACACGCGCATCATTCGCACGCACTGGAACAAAGGCGACGGCGCCGACAAGGCGTTCCTGGAACTGCTGGGCAGCGAGAAGATCCTCGACGAGAAGCGCGAGAAGCGCGCCGAGGCTCGCGCCAAGAAGGCCGCCGAAACCAAGAAGGCCATGGAAGAGGCGGAAGCGCAGGCTCAGGCGGAGCACGAAGCTGCTCCGGCCGACGGCAAAGAGGAAGACAAGAAAGAGTAACTGCTTATGCGTTTTTCGAAGGGCGCGGCCGACGGCCGCGCCCTTTTCTTGTTTTTCGGCATTTTGTCGCACTCGTACATGTCCTGTCGTGTTTCCCACTGGTAATCTTGCCGTCGCTTCCTTGCTCTCCATAGACTGCTTCTAATGGCATTCACGCGCACACAGATCGGTATTGCTGTGACCACCGGAGTTCTGCTGGTCGGAGGGTTCGTTGGCTACTTGTATTGGCTGAGCAATCAGGGACCAGTGCTGGCGCGGTCGGAGGATCACGATCCGCTGACCGGGCTGCCGGTGAGCATCAAGATGAATCCCTTGCGCGACCGCTCCACCGAGAAGGCTGCCAACAAATTTCTGCGCGAAATCCGCGACGGCCACTGCGACGAATTGCTGGCCAAGTGGGAGCACGATTACCACAAGAAGTACGCGCGCTACATCTGCAAGTCGGAGGCGCAGCACCCGCTGCTCTCATGGGAACTGGTGGATTGGGAAGACGCGCCCCCGCTGGTCATCCTGCACTATCGCGGCAAACGGCCCAGCAATGCGGGACCGGCTGGACCCGGAATCGATCAGGACCTGTTCACGGTTACGGTCGAAAACAAGGCCGGCGAGTGGGACGTGACCAAGTACGACGCGATGTACTGAAAGAGCTCTCAGCTGTCAGCCCTCAGCTTTCAGCTAACCGTGGTAAAACCTTTCTATGTCGGCGTCTTCCCCTGACTCTCAGCGTTCTGCTGCGCGTAACATCTACGCCTTCGGGGCCACTTCGTTTCTGAACGACACGGCCACCGAGATGGCGTACTGGGTGCTGCCCGCGTTTCTGGTTTCGCTGGGAGCAGGGCCGGCGCAACTGGGACTAATCGAAGGGCTGGCCGAGAGCGTCGCTTCATTCGCCAAACTTTTCTCCGGATATCTTACTGATCGCATCGACCGGCGCAAGCCGCTGGTGGTCGCGGGATACTTCGTCGCCAACGCGGTCAAGCCTCTGCTCGCCCTGGTGAGTGCGTGGTGGCAGATTCTGCTGATTCGCTTCACTGACCGGCTGGCCAAAGGAGTGCGTGGGGCGCCGCGCGACGTGATGGTCGCCGAGTCGGTGCCGAAGGAGCGCCTTGGTTCGGCTTACGGCCTGATTCAGTCGATGGACTCGGCGGGCGCGATCGCGGGGCCTCTGGCGGCTCTGGTATTGATTGCGCATTACGGAATCCGCGGGGTGTTTTGGGCGGCTGCGGTGCCGGGCGCGCTGTGTGTGCTGGTGGCGTTATTCGGGGTTCGCGAGACGAAAAAGTCCCATGTCTCGCAAAACCCGCAAGACATGGGGCACCCCACGAAGAACGTTGCAACAGATCCCGCTACATCCCCCACCACCTTGCCGAGTTCGTTCTATATGGTTCTGATCGCTGTGACTTTGTTTTCGCTGGGAAATTCCAGCGACATGTTTCTGGTGATGCGGGCGCAGGACGTAGGTATCCGGGTGGGGCTGGCTCCGTTGCTGGGGCTCGTGTTTAACCTCACTTACACGCTGGGGTCCTGGCCGGCGGGATGGTGCAGTGACCATTTCTCGGGGCGCGGAATTTCGCGAAGATGGATCGCGGCTGCCGGCTATCTTATTTTCGCCGCTGTTTACTTTGTGTTCGGGTGGGCGCCGTCCACCCTTGCGATATGGATCACGATGGCCGTCTACGGTCTGTACTATGCGCTGACGCAGCCCGTGCTGAAAGCGATGGTGGTGGAGAGCGTGGGGCGGGAAGTTCGCGGGCGCGCGCTGGGCGTCTACTTCTTCGCGACGAGCGCCGCCACTTTGGCGGCCAGCCTGATTACGGGCGAGTTGTGGAAGCACTGTGGTGCGGGAGTGCCGTTTTACTTTTCTGCGGGGCTGGCGGCGATGTCGGCGATGTTGCTCTTGCTCAAGCCGGACCGCTAGAACAATTTCACCCAGAGAAGCACCAGGATCTGAGCGCCGATTCCGGCGCAGGTGTCGAGGATGACGTCGCGGACTGTGCCAGTGCGCGAGGGGATGAAGCTCTGGTGCCACTCGTCGAGGCTGGCCACCAGCGCGGTTCCGAGCACGGCGATGGTGGCCCAGCGGAAAGTCCAGCGCGGATTTCCGGGAGCGGGTAACGTTTCTCGCCACGCGCGGAACAGCAGGATGCTGAGCAGGCCGTAGCCGAAGACGTGTCCGCCTTTGCGAAGGAAAAAGTGTATGGGCTCGAATTGTTCCCAATTGATGCCGAACAGATAATGCAGCAGGGGAAAAAGGAAGCGGCTGGTGTTGTGGGCGGAAAGATACGCGGTCGACTCAATGCAAATTACGATCAGCCACAGGATGGCGGCGATCCAGGCTTTGAGGACTTGGTGGCGATCGGTGGTCAAACCAGGGAAGGACCTGCAGTTCCGGAATTCCCACCCTTCGCAAAGAACGCGAAGGATGGGGCACCCACATTTTCCTCACCGCCCAGCCGGTTGACCCGTTTATTCGATGGCATAGTTGGGGGCCTCGCGGGTGATCATGACGTCGTGGACGTGGCTTTCGCGCAGGCCGGCGCCGCTGATGCGGATGAAGCGCGTTTTCTGCAGCAGTTCTGGAATCGTCGAGCAGCCACAGTAGCCCATGCCGGATTTCAATCCGCCGACCATCTGGTGGACGATCATGGCAACTGAACCGCGATAAGGAACGCGGCCCTCGATGCCTTCGGGGACGAGTTTGGCGAGGCGGTTGGAATCGCCGTCAGACGCGGAAATGGATGCCGATGAATCACCCTCTGTGCTCTGGAAATAACGCTCGCTGGATCCCTGGGCCATGGCGCCGATGGAGCCCATGCCGCGATAGGACTTGAACGACCGGCCCTGATACAGGATTAATTCGCCGGGACTTTCGTCGGTGCCGGCGAAGAGTGAGCCGATCATGACGGCGCTGGCGCCAGCGGCCAAGGCCTTGGTTACGTCGCCGGAATACTTGATGCCGCCGTCGGCGATGATGGGGACGCCGGAGTCTTTGGTGGCACGATAGGCTTCGGCGATGGCGGTGATCTGCGGCACGCCGGCGCCGGTGACGACGCGCGTGGTGCAGATGGAACCCGGACCGATGCCCACCTTTATCCCGTCAGCGCCAGCACGAGTCAGTTCGCAAGCGCCGTCAAATGTAGCCACGTTACCGGCCAGCAGATCGACGTGCGGCAGTTTCGATTTCACTAGTTTCACGGCGTCGAGAACTCGGGTGGAGTGTCCGTGGGCGCTGTCGATGGCAAGGACGTCCACTTTGGCTTCGGCGAGTTCCTGGGCGCGCTCCAGAAAATCTCCGGTGGCGCCGATGGCTGCGCCGACGCGCAGGCGGCCTTGGGAATCTTTCGCGGCGTTGGGATATTTCAGTTTCTTCTGGATGTCTTTGACCGTGATCAGGCCCTTCAGGTTGTACTTGTCATCGACCACGAGAAGCTTTTCAACGCGGTGCTGGTGCAGGATTTTCTCCGCTTCTTCCAGCGTGGTTCCCACGGGGACGGTGATGAGATTCTTCTTGGTCATCACTTTATCGATGGGAATGTCGAAACGGGTTTCAAAGCGCAGATCGCGGTTGGTGAGGATGCCGACCAGTTTGCCGTGCTCGGTGATGGGCACGCCGGAGATCTTGTATTTGCGCATGACTTCGAGGGCGTCGCTGACCCGGTCGGTGGGCGACATGGTGACCGGGTCGACGATCATGCCGCTTTCCGAGCGCTTCACCTTGTCGACTTCGTTGGCCTGCTGCTCGATCGAGAGGTTGCGATGAATGATGCCGAGCCCGCCCTGCTGGGCGAGCGCGATGGCCATGTGCGATTCGGTGACCGTGTCCATGGCGGCGCTCACGATGGGAATGTTCAGGCTGATGTGGCGCGTGAGTTGGGTCTGGGTGGCGGCCTGTGCGGGAATTACGTCGGAGCGAGCGGGCAGCAGCAGGACGTCATCGAAAGTAAGAGCCTCAGGAACGGGAAAATGAATCATAGTTTTCAGGACTCTCCCAGCCAGTAGGGGATTCTTCATTCTAGAGAGGGCGGGGGATTGAGGCAAATGGGAGGACCACATGCCGGGGTTTCCGCGCCTGCGCAGAAGTAAAGAGAAGACTAGTTTGCTATCGCCCTTCGCCGGAGGAGACTGGGATTCCTCCGCGCACGAAGCAAAGTGCGCGCTGTCGGAATGACAAGGCCTTTTTCTAGGCTCGGCGCGGTGCGTTTTCTAGTTCACGGTCAACGGCGCGGTGACGCTGCCGACTTTGCCGGTGAGGTTATCGCGCACCACGAAGCGGACGGTATATTTTCCGGGCGCAAGTTCCAGAGCATTGCGAAAATCCACGCCGTTGGTTTTTACGGATGCGAGTTGGGCTTCGGGAACAACCGGAGTATAGTTGCGCGCGGTCTGGCCCGCTTCCTTGCCGTCCTTGTCGTAGGCGATCGCGGCGAAATCGAAATTGAGCTGGGAGCGTGCGCCTTCGAAACTCAGACCTCCCGCGGGCATGTGCGCGGCGAACAAAGCTTTTTTCTTGTCGCCATCGGGGGCGAGGCCCGCCCACTGCACGGTCATGGCGACGCCGGTACCTTCAATGGGTGAATGCAGAGCGTTGTTCATGTCGCGGTCGCGGCTGAGCAGAGGATTCATGGTGGCGTTGGTAACAAAGAATCCGTTGCGGGCGCGGACTTCCACATCTTTACCGGCGACTTTCACCTGCAGCTTCCGCCATCCGGACTTGCTGTTGCTGGTATCGAGGTAGTAGCCGAGCAGGTAGTAAGACGAAGCATCATCGGCGGCGCGCTTGAAGCTGCCGGCAATGTCGTTGGTGTTGTAAAACGCTTTGCCGCCAGTCATGTCGGCGAAGTCGTTGAGCGTGTCGATCTTGGACTGGTTGAGCCACATTCGGTTGGTCGTTTGTCGAGTGGTAGGTATTCCGCCGCTGAGCCCGGAACTACGGCCGCCTACAAACGAGGGAGAATTCACCAGGCCGCGGACGTCCACGGGATACACCGAAATCTGGGCGTCATTCAACGCGAGCATGGTGCGCTCGTAGAGCAGAGAGAGATAACCGCCGGGGACGGTGGAAGGCGAATCCATGGCAAAAGGAAAGCCGCCGGTTGCCCAGATCAGGGACTTCCTTCCCGGCACGCCGGACAACGACCACGCGATGCCGAGAAAACCATTCATGGTCGTCTCGATAGCGTTCGATTGGTAGAACTGAGCTTCGATGGCATCGCCATGCTCGACAAACGAGTTGAGCGAACCGAGGAGCGAGTCACTACCAAAGGAAGCGCCCACGGCCTGAGACAACTGTTGCGAATCTCCTGAAAGGGCAGTCTCTTGGGATTGCGCGCTCACTCCGGTCAGGGCAGGCAGTTCGCCGCTGACTCTTTTCAGGGCATCGGCCAGTTTGGCGGGATCACCGTTCAGACCCTGAATCACTTTCAATCCGTGAGTGGTGATGACCATCAGAGCCATTACCTGCCCGGAGTCTACGTTCTGGGCCAGGTACTTGATCAGTTGCTGGCGTCCGTAGGTCTGGTCGAGAAAAGGTGTGTTCACAGTGTCGAGCACGACGACCACGATATTCCTGAGCTGTGAACTATCGATTGCGAGATTGCGAAATTGCCCGGCGGGAGCGGCGGCGGGCGCAGACAGCGGGGCGGTGCTGGTGGTCATTTCTTCGAACGTGGAAACCTTTTGCGCTTTGCCGTTCTCGAAAATGGTGAAGTCCCCTTTGTTCAGCCCGCGCAGGTGATTGCCGGATTTATCCGTGACCACGACCGGAACCTGGATCAAAACCGTTTGCGTGCGGAACTCGACTTTGCCTTCGTCACTGGCCGAACTGAGATGAACGGTCGTAGTGTCAAGGGTGTTGCCGGTGCCGGTCGCGATATTGCCGTTCATGTTCGCCGTCGGATTGACCATGGTGCCGGTGGTTGCACCGCCTTTGGAGCCACCGCCGCCATGGCCTTGAGCCAAAGCAAGCGAGCAAGCGAGAGTAAAGGCCAAAAGGGGCAGAACAGGAAGGCGATGGGTGGACATAAAACCTCCGAACTAAAGAAGCGCTAAAATTGTAACCCGGCGGCTATCATAAGGTTGTAGAGACTTATGCAGAAATGGGGGCAATTCAACCCCACGCCATGGCCACGGACCTGTTTGTCTTTTTACCCTCTGCGGGCGTATATTAGGTAACTGAGAACTGTTGTGTAATACCGGCATTTGGCGAAGCACACCAGTGGGCGCAAGCCCACTTTTTAGTTTGGTGCCCTCGGTTGTTGCCGCCATCGCCTGTAAGCTATTTGATTCATGGCACTTGACGTTGAACGTGTGCGGGAAATCGCGGAGCGCGTGGCGGCCACGAGCGGGCTCGAGATTGTTGAAGTCGAGATCCTGGGCGGAGGCAAGGCTCGCATGCTGCGGGTGTTTCTGGATAAGCCCGCGGCGGGGACTGATCGCGCGACTGATCTAGGGAAGACTGATCCAGCGGGGACTGATGCGCAGGCTGGTTCGGCCGAGGGCGTGACGCACGAAGACTGTGCGCATTTCAGCCGCGAGTTTGGCACCATCCTCGATGTCGAAGATGTGATGCCGGGATCGTACACGCTGGAAGTTTCGTCGCCGGGGCTGGATCGGAAGTTGATCAAGGCCGCAGACTTTACCCGCTTCACGGGTAGCCGCGTGAAGTTGAGTACGCGGCAGCCGGTCGGTGCCAGTAATAACCGCCATTTTGAAGGACGGCTGGAGAGTTTTGCAGACGGGCGCCTGACGCTGGATTTGAGCGTGGCCAGTCACAAGTCGCGCAAGAAGATGGGCGCGGCAGCCGGCGAGAAGATAGAAATCGAATTCGCCAATGTGGAGAAGGCGAACTTGGTGCCGGAGATATAACGGAATCTTTATGGCAAGCGAGCTCTATAACACGATCGACGCACTCAGCCGGGAAAAAGGCATTGATCCGCAGATTGTGGTCAGCGCGGTGGAAGACGCCATTGTTATGGCCACGCGCAAGTACTACAAGTCGCAGGAAAACCTGCGGGCCAAGCTCGACAAGGAAACCGGCAAGATCAACGCCTTCGCGGTGAAGACGGTGGTCGAGGCCCCCGAGCAGGTCGAGGACCCGAACCTGCAGATCACGGTGGAGGACGCGCGTAAGGTCGATCCGACTTTGGAAGTCGGGGGCGAGCTGCTGATTCCGAAAGTGACGGAAGGTATTCTCGGCCGCATTGCGGCGCAACTGGCGAAGCAGGTGATTTTCCAAAAGGTGCGCGAAGCCGAACGCGACACGGTTTACAACGAGTACATCGGGCGCGTCAACGAAATCGTGAATGCGACAGTGAAGCGTGTTGAAGGTCCGGATGTGATCTTCGATATCGGCAAGGCGGAAGCGCGCATGCCGCGCAAGGAACAGTCGCGGCTGGAATCGTTTGCCATTGGCGAGCGGGTGCGCGTGGTGATTGCGCGCGTGGAAAGGGCTTCGAAAGGCCCCGGCGTTGTGGCGTCGCGCGCCGCGCCGGAACTGGTGCAGCATCTGTTTCAGACGGAAGTTCCGGAAATTTATGACGGCACGGTGGTGATCCGGGCGATCGCACGCGAGGCTGGTGAGCGTACCAAGATCGCGGTCATGTCCAAAGACAAGGACGTGGACGCGGTGGGCGCATGCGTCGGCATGAAGGGCATGCGGGTGCAGTCGATTATCCGCGAGTTGCGCGGGGAAAAGATCGACATCATCGAGTATCACGAAGACGCCGTTACGTTTGCGGAAAAAGCCCTGCAGCCCGCCAAGGTGAGCCGCGTCACCATTGTCGACAGCGGCGACAAGCATCTCGAAGTAGTGGTCGATGATAGCCAGCTTTCGCTGGCCATCGGCAAGAAGGGGCAAAACGTCCGGCTGGCGGCGAAGCTGCTGGGCTGGAAGATCGACATCAAGAGCGAAGAAGAGAAGCGGCAGGAAGTCGAGTTGCAGATGGCGGCAATGGCTCCACCGCCGACGACTCCGCTGGAAAATGTCACTGGCCTGGGTGAAGGGCTGGTGGAAAAACTGAGCGCCGCGGGCGTGACCACCGTCGAGGCTCTGGCCGATATGACGCCGGAACAACTGGAAGCCATCGAGGGCATTGGGCCCAAAACGGTGGAAAAAATCAGCCTCGCGGTGAATAATTACTTTGCCAGTTTGGACGCGGCTCCCGCTGAAGGCGCAGTGCCTGCGGAAGGTGCGATTGCAGAGGGCGAAGCGGCAGAGTCTGAAGCAGTAGTAAGCGCTGTAGTAGGCGAAGAAGGCGCGCCCGAAGGTGCCGCGGAAGTAGCAGCCAGTGAAGTTGCCGTCGAAGAACAGGCGGCGGTTCCAGAGGCGACGGCGGAAGCCGAAGCCGCCTCGGAAGAAAACGCTGCCGCAGACGGAAATAAAGAAAACGAAGAGCACGAGCCGAAAGCGGGCTCCGCTCCCGAAACAACTGAATAGTCATGCTATGCGAAAGATGGTGCATTTCGACATCTTCGATAGCGTGCGAATGCAGGACGCTGACTCCGTGAGGCCGCAATGAAGACCTAGCACAACGCGGAGTACATGAAAGGCCGGATGAGTAAGGTTCGAATCAACGATCTCGCCAGGGAACTGGAAGTTAAGAGTAAAGCCATCCTCGATGCGCTCATTGTCGTCGGGGTGACGGAGAAGAAAACGCATTCCAGTTCAATCGAGGATCATGAAGCGGAGAAGGTGAGGGCGCACATCCGCGGCTCATCCGCAGCGCAGCCCTCGTCTGCCCGTTCCGCGCATCCCTTGCGCGGCGAAGAAGAAATCAAGACCAAGATCGACTTGTCGCACATTTCCCGGCCGGGCGATGTGTTGAGAGCCATCACGCAGAAGAAAGAAGCGGCAGCGCCACCAGCGCGACCGGCGCCTCCTCCGGCGATTGTGGCAAGACCAGCCGTTGCTCCTCCGCCGCCCGCGAGGCCGACACCGCCTCCAGTTGCGCCTTCTGCTTCCGCTCCCGCAGCTGTACCTCCGCCGGCAGTGCGGCCAGCCGTGGTTGCGCCCGTGGTGGAGAAGCCGGCTGCGCCTGCTCCTCCGTCTGCAGTTCCCAGCGCCAGTCCGACAGTCTCTCCGATGGCTCCGCCGCGTCCCGTGACGCCGCCCGCCGCTGTGGTTGCGCCTCCGGCGCCCGCCGCGCCGTCGATTACTGCATCTGCCGCGCCGCAAGCGCCGATCGCACCGCGCCCGGCTGCGCCACCGGCAGTGGTCGGGCCGCCGCAGCCTCCGGCACCGCGCATGATTGTTCCGCAGACTGGACCGCGCCCGGTCTACAAAGCTCCGCCGCCGCGTCCGATCGCGCCTACTCCGATCAGCGGCGCGCCCGTAGGAACCATGCGACCTGCACCCGGCCGTCCAGTGCCGGGACAGCCGATTTTTCAGCGCCCGCGTCCAATGACGCCCGGCGGCGGTCCGCCGCGCCCGTTGCGGCCCGGTGAGCGCCGTCCCATGCATCCCACGCGCACGGCTCCGGCTGGTGCGCGTCCACTCGGGGTTGGTCCGGGACTTCCGCCTCCGGGTCCAGCGCGTCCGGGTGCGCGTCCTGGAGCTCCGGCTCGCCGGCCCGGTCAGCGCTATGTTCCGCGTGGCGTAAAAGAAGGCCCGATGAAGGGCTACACGCCGCCGCCGCGCATGGTGGTGTCGAATGAGCCGATGCCGATCACGCGCAACATCACGATCACGGAAGGCATCAGCGTAAAAGATCTGGCGGAAAAACTCGACATTCGCGTGAAGGATGTGATCTCGCGTCTACTCGGCCGCGGAGTTTTCGCCACGGTGAACCAGACTCTCGACGCCGAACTCGCCAGCGAAATGGCGCGATTCTTCGGAGCGGAAACCAACGTCATCACGTTCGAAGAACAGGCATCGAAAGACATCGACGCGGCCGCAGGAGGCGGTGAAGAATCAGCCGTCGAGGTCTCGACGCGGCCTCCGGTGGTTACCATCATGGGCCACGTCGATCACGGCAAGACCACGCTGCTCGATTCGATTCGCCTGACCAGCGTGGCCGAAGGCGAAGCGGGCGGCATCACGCAGCACATTGGCGCCTACAAAGTTCGCATCACTGACAAGGAATCTCCTGCTTTCGGGCGCGAGATTGTGTTCCTCGATACACCGGGTCACGAGGCTTTTACGCGCATGCGTTCACGCGGCGCGAAAGCTACCGACATTGTTGTATTGGTCGTAGCCGCCGATGACGGCGTCATGCCGCAAACCATTGAAGCTATCGATCACGCCCACGCCGCCGAAGTTCCAATCATCGTGGCCGTGAACAAGATCGACAAACCCGACGCCTTACCCGACCGCGTGAAAAAGCAACTGGCCGATCGCGGGCTAGTGCCGGAAGAGTGGGGCGGCAAGACGGTGTTCGTCGACGTTTCGGCGAAGAAGAAAACGAATCTGAACCTGCTGATGGAGATGATCTGCCTGGTTGCGGATCTAGCCGAACTGAAGGCAACTCCGGAACGCGCCGCAACTGGCGTTGTACTCGAAGCGAAACTCGATCGCGGCCGCGGACCGGTGGCTACGGTGCTGGTGCAGAACGGCACTCTGGTTGCCGGTGACAATTTTGTTGTAGGCAACGTGTACGGCAAAATCCGCGCCATGTTCGACGATCGCGGAGCCGCGCTGCAGTCCGCACCGCCATCCACGCCCGTCGAAATTCTGGGCATGGAAGGTTTGCCGCAAGCCGGCGATCAATTCGTCGTCGTAGCCGACCGCGACAAGGCGCGCGGCATTTCCGAATACCGCGAACAGAAAGCCCGCGAAGCCGCGCTGGCCAAGAGTTCCCGAGTATCGCTCGAAGGATTGGCCGAGCAGATCAAGAGCGCTGGCACCAAGGAACTGAACATCATTCTGAAGGGCGATGTGCAGGGCTCCGTCGAAGTGCTCAGCGATTTGCTTTCGCGGCTTTCGAACGAAAAAGTCCGGCTGCACCTGCTGCGCTCGGGCGTGGGCGCGATTACCGAGACCGATGTGCTGCTGGCCTCGGCGTCGAACGCCATCATCATCGGCTTCAACGTACGGCCGGAACGCAAGGCGCAGGAACTGGCCGAGCAGGAAGAAGTCGACATCCGCTTGCACTCGATCATTTACGAACTGCAGGATGAGATCAAACGCGCCATGACGGGCCTGCTTGAGCCAACCATCAAAGAAACCTACCAGGGCCGCGCCGAGGTGCTTGAAACCTTCCGCATCCCGAAGGTGGGAACCATTGCCGGTTGCCGCGTGAGTGATGGCGTGATCAAAAACAACTCTGAAGTGCGCCTGCTGCGCGACGGTGTGGTCGTGTTCAAAGGCAAAGTGGGATCGCTGCGCCGCTTCAAGGACGATGCCAAGGAAGTCACCAACGGCATGGAGTGCGGCATCTCCATCGCGAACTACGGCGACATCAAGGCGCGCGACGTGATCGAGGCGTTTGCCACCGAGAAGATCGCGGCCGAAGCGATGGTGTAAGCGCCGTCGTTAGCTGTTTGTCGTTGGTCGTTAGCAGAGCCGCTCGGGATCAAGATTCTTGGCGAACGACTAACGACTAGCGACGAACGACCGATGATCGCTTTCCTCACCCTCGAACTCCACATCGAAGCGGCGCAGTCGATCAAGGACCGGCGCCAGGTTGTGCGCAGCTTGAAAGACCGGCTGCGCACCAGCTTCAACGTTTCGGTCGCCGAACTCGATGCCGCCGAACTGTGGAACCGCGCCACCATCGGCGTGGTCAGCATCTCAAACTCACGCGACTATCTTGATGGCCTGATGAAGAACGTGGAACGCGCGGCCGCGCGCATCGCCAACAACCACGGGGCGGAGATTGCGGATTCTTTCGTGGAATATTATTAGAGGTGGTGGTTGATCGTCGGGATAGCCTAAAATGCTTGCAGTATGGCTGCACCGAAGAAAACACAAACCGCTACGCTCCCTCTATCGGGTCGGCCTGTGGGTCTGCGCTCTGGCATCGGCAACACTGGTGACGGTCGCTGTGGAGAGCTCCACGCCCCATTTTGGGCCGGGGGCCGTTTTGTCAATCTTCCTGGCTGCTTGGGTAGCATCGTATTTCGTTGGTCATTGGGTCATGGTCGAGCGTCCTGCAGAGCTCAGAAAGAAATACCCGCTCAGCAGCAAAGAACTCCGCAGAAGAGATAAGGAGTTCTACGACAACCTGCCGCATTAACGTACCTCCTCCCAATGGCAGGGGCTTGCTGAACAGTGCAACGTCTCCTAACACATTGTTACCTCCGTACTTAACCCTTGGCTGCGAAAGCACGCGACAATAACTCAGCCGGATCACACACCTGGGGCCGGTTTTCTGATATTCTCGTTCGTTTTCCCTGAGGTGCTGGATCGTGGAGAAGCGCGGGCTGAAATATCATCGCGGGCGGGTTGGCGAAGCCCTGCGCGAGGAGATTGAAACGCTGGTCGAAGGCGAGCTGGCCGATCCGCGCATTGGCCTGGTCAGCGTGACGGCAGTTCACATTGCCGACGACGGCCGGTCGGCGCAGGTGTGGGTGAATGTGGAAGGCGACGACGAGGATGCGGACGAAAGTCTCGAAGGCCTGGAAGCCGCCCGCGAATACATTCGGCATGAACTGGTCGAGCGTTTGCATTTGAGACGCGCCCCGGAGTTGTATTTCCGGCTGGATCGTGCGGAACAGGATAAGGCGCGAGTGGAAGAATTGCTGGCGCGGCAGAAAAAGAGAAACAAGCCGCGCAAGGAACCAGGTGGAAAGAATCAATAGTGGCGTGGAGGACGTGCTCTGGCAGATCGGACAGCATGAACGTTTCGTGCTGACGTCGCACGCTCGCCCAGATGGTGACGCCGTGGGCTCGGCGCTGGCCTGCTGCCAGGTTCTTCGCGCCATGGGCAAACACGCCGATGTGGTGCTGCACGACGGCGTGCCCCGTATTTACCGTTCGCTCCCGTTTGCCGATCAAGTGGTGCAGTCCAATCGAATCGCGGGAAGTTACGAAGCGGCAATTATTCTGGAATGCGACAGTATTCATCGCACCCGGCTCGAAGGTCTCGAAGACCGGTTTCTGATCAGCATCGACCACCATGTCAGCGGACGTCCGTTCGCCGACGTCAACTGGATCGATCCGCACGCCGTGGCTACGGCGGAAATGGTTTTTCGTCTGGCACGCGAAGCAGGCGTGAAATTCTCGCCCGAGATTGCGACCTGCCTGTACACGGCGTTGATGACCGATACTGGGTCATTTATGTTTCAGGGTACGAATGAAAACACGTTCTCTCTGGCGCGCGAACTGGTGCTGGCGGGAGCAGATCCGGCGCACTGTGCCCGCGGCATTTACTTTGCGCACTCCGTGGGCAAGATCCGACTGCTGGGCGAGGCTCTGCGCAGTCTGCATGTCGAAGGGCACATCGGCTATGCGTGGGTCATGCAGAAGCAGATGGAGCGCTGCGGCGCGATCGAAGAGGATTGCGAAGGATTGGTGAATTACGTTCTATCCATCGGCGGCGTTGAGGTCGCAGCGTTTTTCCGGGAGATGCCCGAGGGGCGCTACCGCGTCAGCTTGCGCAGCAAGGGCAAGCTGGATGTGGCTCACGTAGCCGAAAGTTTCGGCGGCGGCGGCCACGAATGCGCCAGCGGTTGCTCGGTCGACGGTCCCCTGGCCGAGGCCGTGCGACAAGTTCTGTTCCAGATTCGCCGCGGACCTTCCGTACAATAGACAAACCTATTTTTGATTGCTGATTTTTGATTGTTGATTGAGGAGCCTAAGGAGCGGCGTTTTCAATCATCAATCAGCAATCATCAATCAGCAATTCTCCTCATGAGCGCTCGCACCCGCACCGACGTGTTATTGCTGGCAGGCTTCTGCGCGTTTTTGTTTTTCTATGGGTCGGGGCAGTTTGGGTTGATCGGCGCCGACGAGCCGCGTTATGCGCAGGTGGCGCGTGAAATGCTCGAGCGCCACGACTGGATTACGCCGGTGCTCGGCGGGCACGCCTGGCTGGAAAAGCCTCCGCTGTATTACTGGCAGGCGATGCTGGCGTACTCCGTGTTCGGCGTGACTGACGTGGCTGCGCGCATGCCCGCCGCGGTCGACGCGACGCTGCTGGTGATCGCTGTCTATCTTTTCTTTTGGAAGTTCCGGCGAGGCGTGGAGGTGGACGCGGCGCTCATCACCGCTTCTTGCGCGGGAGTGATCGGCTACGCGCACGCCGCTTCCATGGACATGGCGCTGGCCGCGACTTTTTCCATAGGGATGCTGGGGTGGTGGGCCTGGCGCGAGAGCGGGAAGCGAATGTACCTTGCGCTGTTCTATCTCTTCATGGCGCTGGGTATGCTGGCTAAGGGACCAGTTGCGCCGTTTCTAGCGGCGATTGTCATTGTGCTTTTTGCGTTGGCGACTCGCGAGTGGCGCGTTGTTCTTAAGACGCTGTGGCTTCCGGGCATTCTTCTTTTCTGTGCGATTGCACTGCCCTGGTACTTCGCGGTGCAGTTGCGAAATCCGCAATTCTTTCGCGAATTCATTCTGCAGCACAATCTGGCGCGCTTCTCCAGCGATCTGTATCACCACCGCCAGCCCTTCTGGTATTACCTGCCCATCATTGCTCTGGCGCTCGTTCCGTGGACGATGTTTGTAATCGCGGCTTTCGTGGAGTCGGTGCGAATCTGGTGGGGGGAGCGCAAGTCGGTTTCGGCCGACACTGATCTCGAATTACAGTTCAGCATATTCGCGTGCTGCTGGCTCGTCGTGCCAGTGGCGTTCTTCTCGATCTCGCAGTCGAAACTTCCGGGCTACATTCTTCCCGCAGTTCCTGCCGGAGCCGTGCTGCTGGCGAATTACTTGCTCCAGCATTTTGAGCACGAAAAAGATAGACCAGTCGCGAAGTGGCTGGCCGTGTCGCATGCGCTCGTGGCCGCCGCGCCGATCGTTCCTGCTGTATTGGTAGCGTACGTCGTGACTGAGCATCGGCTGCCGGCGGGGCGGCCCATGTTGATTGCCCTGGCGGTGGCGTTCGTGCTTTGCATCGCGATCGCAGTGACGTTGGCTAGCCGGATGCGTCTGCGCATGCTGCGCTTTGTGACGCTGATTCCTGTCGTGCTGGCGGTCGCTGCGGTGTTGAAGTTGGGAACTGTCTCAATCGATCAGACGCTGTCGGCGCGTCCGCTGGCGGTTGAGTTGGCTAGCGTGGAGACGCGTCAACTTCCGCTCGCGGTTTACGGCGTGTCCCGCGAGATCGAGTACGGGCTTACGTTTTATCGCAACCAGACGACGGTGCGGTATGAAGCGGGCACCGTGCCGGCAGAAGAACACCTGCTGGTGGCTCCCGCGACGTGGAAGGTGAATGTCGCGATGAAGACGGCGGGGCGGCGCGTGCTGTTCCTCGGGAATTATGCGCCGCAGAACGTGGATTATTATTGGGTGTCCGCGGCGGGTGTTTCTCCAAAACTTTAGTCAGAGTTCGACCGAACTTCACAGGCCAATTAATTCTGGCCGGAATCGGGGCGTCTTGCCGAAGTTATTTCTTGACCATTTGTGGCCAGTGCTTACGGTATGGAGTCTTCTGTATATCTCAGACCACACCTTGACAATCTGGTGTGCCCATCTATATCGAGTTACCGCTCGCGAAAAGATTGTGTATGAAGGAAGTTTTGAACTCAATCCGGTATTCCAGCGCGAGGTCGACGCCTTGCGATGGGTCAGTTTTCGTTTCGTTCTGGCGCTGGCAGCGACCAACCTCCTGCTCGCCGCTGTTTGGCTAACCGAGGCTCAATCATCAAATGAGCTGTACTCGTTTTTGCTTGGAGCGTTTATCTTGGTTCAGCTGGGGATTCATGTCCGGCATACGAAAAATCTCTTTCTCTTTCACGCGATGCGACACGCCGATGTGGTTCGTGGCCGGATCGAATACTCCCGACCCCTTATCCTTCGCCTTTCGGCAGTGGAATTTCTCTCCCTTGCCGCCCTGTACGCGGTTCTGTTTTTCTTTACGAGAAGCTGGTTCGTGACGGGTGGGGTGTTTGCTTGTTTATTACTGGCGGGCAAACATTGGTGGCTTGCTCGCAGATGGGCTGCGAACAGACTTCCTCAGGGTCAGGATAAGGTCAGTTAGTAGCCTCTACTCGCTCGAATACGCCAACTCTTGCAGCCCCTGCCGGGGCGGGGCCGCAGCCAGAGCGGTCTTGCCATATTCGTAGCCGCGCTCGAAGGCTTTCAGGTTCAGCTCACGGAAGCTTGGCGGCACGGAGTCGGCTACGGCTTTGCGCACTGCGTCGGCGGTCAGAAGTTTCGTGACCGCGGTGAAGAAGCCCACCATCACGGAATTCAGCACCATGCGTTTGCCGAGTTCTTCGGCGATGCGGGTGGCGGGAATACTGTAGACGCGCTTGTCCGCATTGACATTCGAAACACGCACCAAGTCTTCTTCGATGATCAGCATGCCCTCGGGTTTGAGTTCAGGCGCGAAGCGGTTGTAGGCTTCCTGCGACATCACGACCATGATGTCGGGTCGCGTCACATACGGGTAGAGCACCGGCGAGTCCGACAGAACGAGCTGGGCGCTGCATGCGCCGCCGCGCGCTTCCGGGCCAAAGTTCTGCGTCATGGTGGCAAAGCCGTTCTCGTAAATCGACGCCGCTTTGCCCAATAGAATGGCCGATAGAATCACTCCCTGGCCGCCGAAGCCTGCAACGCGAATCTCAGTTAGCCGCATACGCACTCCGTTTCCACTTCGTCTCCGAGGTAACGATCGCCCAGCGATTCCACATACTGGGCGCGCATCATAGTCTGGTAGTCAGGACGGTCGCGGTCTACAAACTTGCCGACTGCGATCTCTCCGTTCAGAGTGAGGCCGACTTCGCTGGTGGGCGCGCCGTGCTTCACTTTGCTTTTCTCCTTGTAAAATTTCATGGTGTCGAGGCCGTCGCCCATCTTGTTGCGGCGCTGGTAGAGCGTGGGGCAGGGCGAAATGACTTCGATGAAGGAGAATCCTTTTTTCTGAAAGGCTTCACTGATCGAGCGTGCCAGTTGCTTTACATGGAAGGTCGTCCAGCGCGCGACGTAGACCGCGCCTGCTGCTTCCACCAGGTGCGGCAGATTGAAGGCCGGCTCGAAGGTTCCGTAGGGATTGGTCGCAGTCGTCGCGTGACCGGGAGTAGTGGGGGCGGTCTGGCCGCCGGTCATGGCATAAATCAGATTGTTGACGCAGATGACTTTGAGATCGATGTTGCGCCGCGCAGCGTGGATGAGATGGTTGCCGCCGATGGCAGAGAGGTCGCCGTCCCCGGAGTAGACCACAACATTCAGCTTGGGGTTGGCCAGCTTCAGTCCGGTGGCGAACGGGATCGCACGCCCGTGCGTAGTGTGAAACGAATCCAGCTTCACATAGCCCGCCACGCGCCCGGTGCAGCCGATGCCGGAAACCAGCGCCAGCGACTCGAGATCAATTTTCGATTCGATCAGGGCGTGGGCAAAGGAGTTCACCGTGGTGCCGATGCCGCATCCGGGGCACCAGATGTGCGGCATGCGGTCAGTGCGCAGAAACTGCTCTACGGGATTGACCGTGCTGTCGAGTTCGTCGTTGCCGTGATTATTGTCTAAGATGTTCAGCATCGGCTTGCCTCCACGATGGCGTTCAGGATTTCGTCAGGGTTGTGAACTCCGCCACCGGCGTGCGAGACGGCGAAAGTTTTTGCCTGGCCGTTGGCCGCACGTTGCACCTCGTGCACCATCTGGCCAAGATTAAGTTCGGGCACGACGAACGCTTTCACGTGCGCGGCGAGTTCGGCGATCTTTTTCTCGGGGAAGGGCCATGCGGTGATCAGGCGCAGTTTGCCGACTTTGAGTCCTTTTACGCGGGCTGCATCGATGGCCCGCTGCGCCACGCGCGACGTGATGCCGTACGAGACCACGACCACATCGGCGTCATCAAGCTGGTCTTCTTCAAACAGGCAGATACGGTCGGCGGCGGAGCGAATTTTATTTTGCAGGCGGCGCACCAGCTTGTCCTGCACCTGCGGCGTCATGTTCGGGTAGCCGTGTTCGTCGTGGGTGAGACCCGTGACGTGGAACTTGTAGCCATCGCCGGCATGCGCCATCTCCGGCACCATGTCGCCGTTTGTGCCGTAGGGAAGGTAGTCTTCCACCGACTTCTTGGTGTGCTTGCGGGGCGTGACTTCAATCTGGTCGGCGGGAGGAATCACAACCTTTTCCGTCATGTGGCCAACGACTTCGTCCATCATGAACATGACCGGGACGCGAAATTCTTCCGCGAAGTTGAACGCCTGGATGGTGAGGTCGAAGCATTCCTGCGGGGAGTTCGGGCACAGCGCGATGATGTCGTAGTCGCCATGCGATCCCCAACGCGCCTGCATCATGTCGGCCTGGGCAGGAAGTGTGGGCAGTCCGGTCGACGGTCCGCCGCGCTGTACGTCGACGAACACGCAGGGCGTTTCCGTCATTGCAGCGTAACCGATGTGTTCCATCATCAGCGAGAAGCCCGGGCCCGAGGTTACGGTGAAGGCTTTGGCTCCGCCCCAGACGCCGCCTTGCAGCGCGATCGAGGCGGCGAGTTCGTCTTCCATCTGGATAAAACATCCGCCCACCGTGGGTACGCGCGCAGCGAAACGCTCGACCACTTCAGTGGAGGGCGTGATGGGATATCCCGCGGCAAATCTCGCGCCTGCGGCCAGTGCGCCTTCACAGCAGGCGTGGTCGCCGTCAAGAAAATGTGTGCCGGTCAAAACACCCTTGGGATCAGCTTTCACTGCGCACCTCCGCTGGCCTGCGCGACTTTGTCTTTATCCTTATCTTTATCTCTATCTCTATCTCTATCCTGATCTTGCGCGGTCTTAGTTTGGGCAACCTTAGTTCCGTTGATGGCGAAATCCGGGCAGTACATGCCGCACAAATCGCAGCCGCTGCATTTTTCCGGATGCACTACGTGCGGTGGATGGTAGCCCTTCGAGTTGAAAGCGGAAGAGAGCGCGAGCACGTGCGTGGGACAAAACTCCACGCAAAAGCCACAGGCCTTGCAGCGCTCAACGACGATCGAAACACGTCCTTTTGCCACGAGATCCCCCAGCCAAGGAGCAGCGAGCACTCCGGGAAATTCAATCAAGCAGGATGTGATTATGCGGGGAACGGCGGCAGATGGGTGTGACCAGCGTCACAGAACAAGGTGAGGCCAAGCACGAGCGCGTTGGGCGCCAAGATCAGCATAAAAGCTTGCGAATGTTGGGATTAGGAGCTTTTCGGGAATCGACGCGTGTTGTGAATTACAACGCCTGTCGACCAACGTGGTGACTTGCATCACAGTGGGGCGTGACGCCAAGTAGCCGCGCTTGCAGCGAAAGCAGGGTCTGTTGCCGCAGCATGTTCGCTTGGTTTGCCTCCAGTCGGCGAACCAACTACACTCGGAATTTTGCCGCGAGATTTGCCGCTGGACGTCGATGCCAGTGGCTGCCGCTGCCGGAGCCCTTTGGAAATCCTCGACCTCAGGCATTTTTCATCCGTCGACCTGCGCCCGCTGCTCGACGACGAGAGCCAGGTCTGGTCGCGCCTGCTCTCGTGGGATTATTCGGGCTCGGCGGAAATGATTCTCCGCTATGTCGATGCGAAGATTCTTCCTGGCTATGCTGCGGTCGATCGTGGCCGCGTCTTCGGCTACTCGTTTTTTGTATATGAGGGCAGCAAGGGTGTGATCGGCGACCTGTTCGTTATCAACGGCAATCGTCTACCCAATGCCCGCGAAGTGGAGTTGAAGCTGCTGACCCATGTGATCGAAACCTTGCAGCAGTCGCCGGGAATTCACCGCGTGGAAGCGCAACTGCTGGCGCACGAAGCCAACGCGGTTGCGCGACCGTTCCTTGATACCGGGTTCTCGCGGCACCCGCGTCTGTTCATGACGCTGGCGTTGGACAAGACTGCGCCGGAGCATATGCCGATTCATCCTGATGTTGAAATCCGTCCATGGATCGATGCCGACTACCAACTCTCTGCTGCGGTCATCACCGCGGCGTATCGCGGCCACGTTGATGCGCAGATCAACGACCAGTACCACACTCTCAGCGGCTCGCTGCGTTTCCTGAACAACATTGTCCGCTTTCCGGGATGCGGCGTGTTCGATGCGGAGTCCTCGTTCGCGGCCCTCGATCGCAAGTCGAGAAGCTTGATCGGACTGATCCTGTGCTCGCGCGTGCGCAAGGACGTGGGCCACGTTACGCAGGTATGTATTTTGCCGGAGTACCGCTCGCGAGGAATTGGAGAGTCACTGATGGCGGCTACGCAAAGCAATTTGCGGAAGAGAAATTTCGCCCTCTTGTCGCTGACCGTGACCGAAGCCAATGCGCGGGCCGTCGCGCTTTACCGCAGGCTGCATTTCGAGTCGGAGAGGATTTTTGATGCGTTCGTATGGGAGGGGTGAAAGAGGCTCTTAGCGTTTAGCTCTTGGCTCTTAGCTTTGTCGTGGTGTAGGTTTGCTGCAGATTTCCTTAAACGGTGCGCAGGTAGCCATCAAGGTTCAAACTAAGAGCCAAGAGCTAAAAGCCAAAAGCCAAAAGCTACCTGCGCAACAGCCACATCGCCCAGCCGGCCACGAAGACGCCGCCGAGAAACATCACGAAACAATAGAGGCCGTAACGCACCATGTCGCGAGCGGATTCACGGTGAGTGATGCCGAATACGATGGAGGCGAACAGAGCAAACACCGCCGCCGCGCTGAAATGATTGAGCGTAATCGTCATTGTTCGGAGCCTCGGGATGTGCAGCCTCGGAAGCCGCAGCCGCGCACGCGGATTCCAGCTGATGGCTGATGGCTGATCGCTGAAAGCTGCTTCATTGTTTCTTTCCGATGGCGATATGATAGGCGTCGGCCACGGCAATAAAGTTCAGCAGTCCCGCGACGATCATGAACTTGGTTCCGTAGTCGGCGGTCGCGAAGGCGATTGCCCCCTGTCCCCAGTCATTGGCCAGGGTCACAATGTAGAGCGCGCCCGCGCCAAAGTCGCCGATGAAGCCGAGGATGTCGAGGATGTCGCCGCCGTTCGCTTTGTAGATGCGGCCCTGCATCGCCAGCCCCAGCAGGAACAGAGTTACGATCGACACGAACAGAAGCACGCCGCGAATCCAGCGCTTCTGGATCATGTGTCCCGCGCCTGGAATCAGCCAACCGACTGCGGGGGCAAGCACGGTCATCATGCTCACGGGTTCTGCCGCTGCGGGCTTTGCTTTCTCTGTGGATGAATTTGCCATTCAGATGTTCACAATCTCGCGCTGGATTTTTCCCGTCACTTCGGCTGACTTGGCGCGCACCAGCACATTAACTTCGCTGCGCACGCCGAACTCCGGCAGGTAAATGCCGGGTTCGATGGAGAAGCAGGAGTTGGGAAGAATCTGCCGCTCGTCGTGAATTTCCAGATCATCCATGTTGGCCCCATTGGAATGGACGTCGGTGCCGATGGAATGTCCCGTGCGATGAATAAAATATTCGCCGTACCCGGCTTTCTGAATATGGCCGCGCGTGGCCCGATCCACTTCCCAACCGGCGATACGGCGTCCGCCGTTGATGGCGTCGAGCACGGTCTTCACGCCGGCGTCGCGCGCGTCGCGCACAATCTCAAAAACTGCCTGCATGCGCTCTGAAGGCGCTTTGCCCACGAAGCCCATCCATGTAATGTCGTAATAGACCGCGCCCGGTGTGTTTTTCTTGCCCCACACGTCGAGCAGAACCAGATCGCCCTCGCGCATCGGCACGGGACGGCTGGCGTGCGGTTCGTAGTGCGGATTGCCGGCGTTCGCGTTGACGGCGACGATCGGCGGATCGTCGGTGAGCAGGTTCTCGCGGGCGAAGGCTTCCATGAACCATTGCTGGATTTCGTGTTCCTTCGTGCCGCCGTTGCGAACGCGCTTGCCGATCTCCTGAAACGCCGCGGCCACAATGGAATCGATGCTGTCGCGGGCCGCGAAGTGCGACTGGATCTGTTCTTCGCTCCATGTGGACTCGAATTGTGCCACCAGATCCGCGGAACTGACGATGTTCTTGCCCAAGCCGCGCAGCAGATCGATGGTGCCCCCATCGACCAGCGAGATGGTGAAGACGCTGTTGTTCGGCGAGTACTGCATGGCCAGGTCGCGGTGTTTCGCGAGAATCGATTTGAGCTGGTCAAACAGTTCCTGCCAGCCGGAGTACTGATGCTTCTTGCCGGGCAGGGAATCGAGATGTCCGGCTTCGATTTTGTGAACGAGCTTCACCGGCTCGCCTTCGGCAGGAATCAGGTAAAACCAGCGCCGCGTCACCATCAAACTCGCAGGCAGCCCCAGAACGCGGTAGGCAATGGGGTCGCGATGATGGTGGTCGTAGAACAGCCACGCATCAATATTGCGTTCGCGCAGCGCAGACTGGATGGCAGCGAGGTCCATGGGCAAACGTCTATTGTAAACAAGAGCACGGATTTGGGCGAATCGGCCGCGTGCTGCGGGCACGAGTCATGTTGTGGACGGCCGCCCCCGGCCGTCCGCTTCAGTGAAGCTCCAGAGCCGCGCCAGAGAATCTGTTATTCCAGTCGAACTCGACCCGCCGCTTTTGCTAAACTCCGCAGATGTCCGCGACCGCCGCATCCGTCACGGTTCCGCGAATCCGCATCGAGTCTGTCGATGTGCTGCGCGGGGTCATTATGCTCATCATGGCCATTGACCATGTGCGGGACTTCTTCGGCAATTCCGGCCTGAATCCCACCGACCCTGCGACCACCACGATTCCGCTGTTCTTTACGCGCTGGATTACGCATTTCTGTGCGCCCGTCTTTTTCCTGCTCACCGGAACCGGCGCTTTTCTCGCGCTGCGAAAGAAATCGAAGCGCGAGCTTTCGGGATTTCTTTTCACTCGCGGCCTTTGGCTGATATTTCTGGAGCTGGTGGTCGTCCGCTGTTTTGGATGGCAGTTCAACTTCGACTATCACGTGCTGTTGCTGATTGTGTTGTGGGCGTTGGGCTGGGCGATGATTACGCTGTCGGCGCTGGTGTATCTGCCGGCATGGGCCGTAACAACCTTCGGTGTGGTGATGATCGCGTCCCACAATCTGTTCGATTCCGTGGATTCGAACAATCCACTCTGGACCATTCTGCACTCTCCCAATTTTCTCTGGAGCATTCCGGGGCACACTGTGTTTGTGACTTATGTTCTGATTCCCTGGGTGGGAGTTACGGCGGCAGGCTATGGCCTTGGACAGATTTACAGTTGGCCGTCGGCTCGGCGGCGGGCGTTTCTGTTGCCGCTGGGCATCGGCCTTTGTGCGGCTTTCATAATTCTGCGTGCAATCAATATTTACGGCGATCCGCAACCCTGGAGCCATCAGAGGTCGGCGGTATTTACCGTGCTTTCATTTCTGAACACCACTAAATATCCGCCGTCGCTGCTTTACCTGCTGATGACGCTCGGCCCGGCAATGCTTTTCTTGTGGGCTGTGGATGGCGGGACGCCGCGCTGGCTGCGGCCCGCGCTCACGGTCGGCAAAGTGCCGATGTTTTACTACCTGCTGCATGTCCCGCTCATTCATGGAATCGCGGTCGCGGTGTGCTACGCGCGCTACGGGCAGGCGCACTGGATGTTCGAATCGCCCACGCTGCGGGAGTTTCCCATCACTCAGCCGCCGGGCTGGGGATATTCTCTGCCCGTGGTGTACCTGATATGGGGAATCGTGGTGCTGACGCTGTATCCGCTGTGCCGCTGGTTTGCCGCGCTCAAGCAGCGCCGCAGCGATGCCTGGCTGAGTTATTTGTGAGGTGCTGTTGACGGAGGCGGACCGGGCAGCCCAATGGGAGCAAAAAGCTAAGGCCCCGGCAAGCCGGAGCCTTTCAATAACCGTGGTGAAACTTAGCACTCTGCAATACAAGTATCTGCGGCGGTGGAACGCGCTGTCAAGTTACCGGGGGAGATTTCTCTGCATTTGCTCCCCCGCACAACTCTCAATCCGTGCCTACGCACTAAGGGAGAATGGACCCGACGGGATTCGAACCCGTATCCGCCACTTTTGCAGAGTGCTGTGTTTCCATTACACCACGGGCCCCTGGTGCCATCTGAGCATCGGAACTCGCGAACTGCAAGGACCCAAAGCACATTCTGTCAGGTTGATTCCCAAATAGGGAGGAATCAGGAAGAAGACTTCAGGATCTTGTTTCTTGCCGTCGCCGGCAGCGTCTCGCAGGCCGTCCGCAACACCAAGCGCGGAGCCCGCGCGCGAATCTTCATCAGATACGGCACTGTGCGCTTGGCGTCGAACTTTACCGTTTCCCGCAGCAGCCAGCCCAAGCCTTTCTGCACCATGTCGTCTTCGTCGGCGAGCAGCGTGTTGGAAAGCTTCACGATCTCGGGGAAAAACATTCTTGCCCGCGTTCCGCGGATCAGCGCCACGCAGGCAGCGCGCCGGTGCCAGCGTTTCGGCGACTTTGCCCAGCGAAATACATTCTTGATCCGCGCCGGCTTTGCCGCCACCATTGGCGAAATTAGGTAATGCACCAGCCCGTCGTGATCGGCCCAACTGCTGATGCGGCCCAGCCACGACTCGAATACGCGGAACTCGCGATCGCCGAACTGCGCGTCCAGATTTTCCAGCAGGAATACGGCGGCGACTTTTTCTTCGAGCACGGAGCCGGTGAAGAGCTCGTCGGCTACCCTCACTATGAAAGCCAAATCATGTTCGCGCAGAATTTCCCGGCGGGAGCGCCGCACCGCCCGCCGCAGATCGGCCGTATACCAGCCGTGCGACTTGATTTCATCTTTGAAGAACCACTGCACCCCAGCCGCATGCTCGGCCGAGCCGCCGCTCTTCAGCGCATTCCGAATCTGCGCTGCAACCTCGGATGGATTGTGCTGGCGTTTCGTCACTCGACTTTGGCCTCGACCGACAACCTACGCAGTGCTGCCGGCGATTCTCACGAACTTGTCATAGACCCAGAGCGCGGCTGCAGTCCCCAGGCCGACGCCAGTGATCCAGAACCAGATCATCGCGGGCTCATGCCGGACTTCTCCAAAGTGATGCAGCAGAAATCCGCCGAATGGCCCGCCAATCAGCGATCCGATGCCGATCGGAACGAAGGCGAATCCCATGTACGTCCCCTGCTGTCCCGCGGGCGCGAGGCGCGAGATGTACTCGTAGTAGCGGGGCGCCTGAATGATTTCACCGAGGGCCAGGAAAAACAGTGAGAAGATTGCGCCCCAGATCGTTGGCCGGAAGGCGAGAATCAGCCAGGAAAGCGAGGTTATGACCGTGCCCAAGATAACCGCGGGGAACGCCGGGATCTTCCTGGTGAGAAAGTTTACCGCCAGCGTCAGGCAGATGACCGTCAGCCCATCGACCACCAGAATAATTTCGACGTCGGCGTGGGAGTTGATATAGCCGTGAATGAAGCCGGGCAGGCTGATGTACTGCTGCCAGAATACGATCCAGTAGCCGGTAAAAATCACCAGGAACCACATGAACCGGCTCATGCCGGCGAGCATCAGGGCGAGAAAAGCAATCCAGATCCACCACGGGGCAGCCCAATCCGGCTTGACCCACAGCGCGATGCGCAGCAGCAGGGCAATCAGCAACACGGGCAGGACCAGCCGATAGTTGCCCAACACCACGCAAAAATTTCGTGCCACCGTCGCGACCGAGGGCGGGGGCGCATCACCTGCCTTGTGCGGCTCGCGAAAAAACAGCAGGACCACAAAGAACATGGCGAACACGCTCAACGCCGCCACGCGGTACACATTTTCGACGCCCAGGTGGCGATGTGCCCATGATGCGAAATAGGGTCCGGCCGCGCCGCCAATATTGACCATCGTGTAATAGATCGAATAGCCGATGGAGCGAACATTTTCTTTCGAGGCGCGAGCCGTGGTGCCGACCACGCAAGGTTTGACCAGCGAGACTCCGAGCGCGGGAAGAATGAGGATGAAGCCGACGAACAAGCCCAGGGGCACAGCATGGCGCACCGGTGCGAGCCACGACGCGCCGATGGAGCCGATCAGGAAATACGACGCGCCCAGAATCAGGTAGGCCACCGAAAGAGCACGGCGGAAACCCAACCGGTCTGCAGCGGCCCCGCCGAAAATCGCGAGAAACCACACCATGCCGCCGAAAATGCCGGTCAGCGTGCCGGTCTGCTCGGTGGAAAAATTCAGCTGCTCCTGCAGATATAGCGCCAGCGAAGCGAATGCCCCGTAGTATGCGAGCCGCTCGAAAATCTCGGTGATGTTGGCGATCCAGAACGGCCGCTCGAATCCGGTGCGGATTTCCTCGAAACGCTGAGAGAAAGACAAAATGGCTCCTGTATTTGTGTGGCGCGGACGCTTCCTTCGATTTCGCTCAGGACAGGCTTTGTCCGCAACTGCCGGCGCAGAGAGTGCTTTCGCCGATTTTCCGCGACCTATCCCAGCCGTTCCCGCACCTGCTCCGCAGTCACCCCCTCCACGCGGATGACTTTATTCCGGCTGGTCTGGCCGGAGGCAATGGTAACGGAAGATCGCGGCACCTTCAAAAGTTTCGCGAGAAATTCAATGCAGGCCTCGTTGGCTCGTCCCTCAACCGGAGGCGTGGTCAGGGAGACTTTCAGCGCGCCGCCGAGTTCGCCCGTGATGGCGTTCTTCCGGGCGCGGGGATGAACTTTGATGGCGAAGTTGACCCCGTCAGCGGTTTCGTGAATTGAGAGCATATTTCACCGGAGGCACGGAGGCTCAGAAAATGGTCCGAAGGAGAACCGCTGGTTCGCTAGGTGTCTCCGTGCCTCCGTGGTTAGGTTTTCGTTCGCTCCCCAAAAATCGCGGTCCCTACGCGCACGCAGGTCGAGCCTTCCCCGATCGCCACTTCGAAGTCATGCGACATGCCCATGGAAAGCACATCGATGCGCATCGCGGGGAGTTGGCGCCGGGCGATCGCCTCGCGTAACTCACGCAACCGGCGGAAGTAAGGTCGTGCGCCTTCGGGATCTTCAGTGAATGGGGGCACCGTCATGAGGCCGCGAAATTCCAGGGCCTCGAAGCGTGGTGCGGCCCGCAGAAGTTCCTCGAGATCCTGCGAACCCGGCGCCACGCCGCTCTTGGCGTCTTCGCCGCCAACGTTGATTTCGATGAGCACGCTCAGTTTCTTGTTCAGTGCGCGCGCGGCCCCGTCCAGTTTTTCAGCCAGCTTCACGGAATCGACCGATTCGACGGCATCAAATAGCTCCGCCGCCTTGGCGGCCTTGTTGGTCTGCAAATGGCCGATCATGTGAAACTCTGCTCCCTGTAGGTCGGCCAACGCGCTGGCCTTCGCGGAGAACTCCTGCACGCGATTTTCCCCGAACAGTCGCAGTCCAGCGGCGAAGGCTTCGCGGATTCTTTCCGGCGGGTGCGTTTTGCTGACGGCCATCAGCGCAATATCGGAAGCCGAGCGCCCCGCGCGGCGGGACGCTGCGTCAACCCGTTCCCGCACCGCCGCTATGTTCTCAGCAATGGACATAAGAATCCAACCACCGAAGCATAAACCACGAAGGACACGAAGTTGCACGAAGGGTCCCAAGTGTTCCTTCGTGTTTCCTCGTGTCCTTCGCGGTGAAAAGCCTACATAATCGCGGTCGGCGGCGCCGGATCTTCCGGACGTCCGCAACTGGCCAGCGGTAAGCGGATCATGACGATGGCCAGAATGGCGAGTGCGCCCAACGCCAGCAGAAACGGCGGCGTCCACTTGAAAAGCGTGACGTCGTGGCCTGACCCTACCAGCCCCGCGATGACCAGGCCGCACAAAGCTTCACCAGCGATCATGCCGGAAGCCGTCAGCACGCCCGCATTCTCTACGCGCGCCTTCTGCGCATCGTTGAAGCCACGGCGATCGCGCAACGTGTCCGTGATCCAGCGGATGATGCCGCCGACGAAAATCGCGAACGTTGTTCCCAACGGCAGGTACATGCCGACTGCGAACAGCATCACGCTCTTGACCTCGATCATGATCATCCCCAGGCCGAGTAGGATGCCGACAATCACCAGCGGCCACGCCATGTCTCCGCCGACAATTCCTTTCGAAAGCATCGCCATCAATCCAGCCTGCGGAGCCGGAAGCTGCGCGCTGCCGAAGTGGTAAGCCTTGGCCAGAATCGCGATGGGGAAGAACAGAACCAGCGATGCTATGACGATGCCAAACAAATCTCCGATCTGCATCTTCGAGGGCGTGCCGCCCAGGATGTATCCCACTTTCAAGTCCTGCAACATCTCGCCCGCCACGGCTGATGAAACGCAAACCACGGCGGCGACGCCCAGCACAGCCGCAACTCCACCGGTGCCTTTGACGCCCATGGCAACCATGAGCAACGCGGCAATCACCAGCGTGCACAGTGTGAGTCCGGAGACTGGGTTGTTCGACGAGCCGATCATACCGACCAGGTTGCCGGAAACCGCGGCGAAGAAGAAACCGACGATGATCATCACGCCCGCTGCCACGAGCGAGCCAGATAGAACCTGCGCACCGGTGAGCGTTCCGGCCCCGCTGATGAAATAGTGATACAGCAGAATCATGGCGATGAAAACGACGCCGATGCCCGCAAAGATCGCCTTTGAGGGCAAATCGCGCTCCGTGCGATTTGTCGCGGCCTGCACGGTCGCGGATTTTTTCAAGTCGGAAACCGCACGGCCCATGCCCAGCGCCAGTTGCTTGCGCATCTTGAAGAGTGTGTAGGAAGCGCCGACCAGCATGCCGCCGACTGCGATGGGGCGCACGATCGAGAAATAAATCGCGCTCGCCAGCAGAGTCCACGCGATCGGTTGCCCGCCTGCCTGCGCCTGCTGCGCCTGAATATAAGGACCGATGGTAAAGGTTAGGAGCGGGACCAGCAGTCCCCAGGCCAGCACGCCGCCGGCAAAGTTCAGCGCGGCCAGTCGAGGTCCAATGATGTAACCCACGCCGAGATAGGCTGGGCTGACGTCGGGCGCGGTGAAGAGCGTTGTGCCGCCTGTGATGGTGGTGGCGACATTTGGATTCGTGCTGGTGCGCAGCAGCAATTTCTTTCCCAGATTGCCGATGGTCACCGGGAAAGTGTTGTTGGGATTGAAAATGTTGATCGCGCCCAGAAGGTACATGAAGCCGCCGAATCCCATGTTGGCGAACAGAATCTTGGCCGCCGTGGAACCCTGCTGGCCTGCTTTATGAATCTCCGACGCGGCTACCGATTCAGGGAAGGGAAGGTCAGGATCTTCAACCATTACCCGGCGCAACAGCGTTACGAAGAGAATGCCGAGCGTGCCGCCGATCATCATCAACGCAACTGACTTCCAGTATTCCGGAGACGTAAAGCTGGGAGTGAGAGCGGGCCAGAGATCGGCCATGACAAAGGCGGGAATGGTGAAAATCGCGCCCGCCGCCACCGACTCGCCGATTGAGCCCACGGTTCGCGCGATGTTTTCTTCCAGCAGCGAGCCTTTCATCAGCCGCAGCAACGCCATGCCAATTACGGCTGCCGGGTAGGTCGCGGCAATCGTCATCCCGGCTTTCAGTCCGAGATAAGCGTTGGCCGAGCCGAGAATCGCGGTCATCACCAGCCCGATCAGCAGGGCGCGGAAGGTGAACTCTTTCATCTCCATGGTTTCGGGCACATACGGCATGTGCTTTTTCTTGCCGGAAAGGTCGGTCGCGGGACTGCTCATAGACGGAATCCTTTTAGAGCGTGAGATGAAATCAAATGCGGCGAAACATCTGTTCGAGATATTGTCTAAATATTGTCGAAATAAAGGAACGGCGCACGTTAGCACGCGAACCGCCCGCGTGACAAGTGCGCATGCGCCGGGTGCCTGGTTTCAGCGATGCCCGCCGCGCTCTGCAATCAGCCGCATCGCAGGCTCGCTGATCCAAGTGTGACCGGGAGTGCCCGGACCGTGGAAGCGTTCGCCCCAGGCGAGCGGTGTGACGTCGCGATACTCGTGCATGGACTCATCAGGGACGAAGCGCAGTTGCTTGCGCAGCGAAGCGCGGGCGTTGGGGTCAGCGCCGTGATCGAGCAGTAGACGGGCGAACTCGGCGTCCCGCTGCAGCCGGCACATGTAGGCTTGGGAGACGACGCAGCCGAACAAGGGCGTATGGCCGCCGAAACCGTCGGCGTCGATCTCGGCTTTTGCATTCACATCCGCGCCGTGAGCGATCAGCCAGCGCGCGATTTCGATCTCGTCGAAATCCACGCAGATGTGCAGCAGCGTGGTTCCGGCCAGCGGCGTGCCGTGCAGCGCGAGCGAGTGGTCGGCGCTGCATCCCAACTCTGGCGGATAGATTTCTTCATGCAAAAAAGTTCGATGAACCAGCTGCGGATCGCGCCGCAGGTGCTCCTCCAGCAAGTCAATGCGACCGCGATGCAGCGCCATCACCGGGGTGTCCGGGAGAGCGATGCCATGCTCGGCCACCAACTTGAGGCAGCGATGTTTGCCTTCCTGCCCGCGGCAATAGGTTTCGAGAATCAGCGCGACCGGAGCCATACGGTCACCGTGTGCGTCGGCCAGTTCGGCGCCCAGGCCTAGCAGGAATGCGAGACCATCCGCATTCAGCGTTTCGCACGGTCCCATCACCAGTCCTGGGACCAGGCTCGCGCCCATGGCGTGCAAGCGCCGCGCGGTTTCGAGTTGGCCCTGCAGGCAAGCGCGGTCGAAAGCATGCTGCAAATCTTCCGCGCCCTTTGCGCGCAGCATCTCGATGATGGCAGTCTGCCCGAGGTTTGCGGCATACGACATCGGCGGACCCCAGTTGCTTTCGGGCGTGCCGCGCGCGTTCTCATGCAGCAACCGGGGATCCTTCTGCACCAGCTTCCGTACCGTATCCACATCGCCGCGCCAGATCGCGTCGGTCATGCGGCAGGCTGTGACCAGTCGCGGCCAGCTTGCGAGGCCGTAGCTTCGGGCCAGCGCGGCCTGAGCGTTTGCTAGTTTCACGTCGGCTGGATCGGACAGCTTGTTGTTTTGCTGAGGACGATGTTTGCGAAACTCGGCGACGGCCGCCGGGTCGCCTCGCTTCACGGCGCGCAGCAAATCCTTGGACTGATGCTTGAGTTGGTCGAGATTGGGGCGAACCGGAAAGTGACGATCAGGAAACTGCTGGGCAGACTTGGAAGACATGTACGGACCTCCTTTGTGGCCGTGTTACTGAGCACATGCCCGGGGTCCGCTGCGGCGGGCGAAAAGGAGGTTCGTGAGAACCTTGGATTCAGTGCTTCGCTCAGGTGGACTCGGTCCTGTCCGCGGACGGGCGGCGTCCTGTACGCCGGGGACAGTATACCGCAGGACACTGGCAGCGTGAGTCTCGCGCGCAGGACGTGCATCTACTGAGGCATGGCAAACTTGACGCAATTCAAACTAGATGAGGCGATCGCAGTTCTCAGCCGTACTCCTGCCGCTCTCGACGCGCTCTTGCGCGGCCTGCCCGATGTCTGGGTGCGCTGCAACGAAGGGCGCAACCGCGAAGGAACCGAAACCTGGAGCGCGTTCGACATCGTGGGACACTTGATCGTCGGAGACCGTACTGACTGGATGCCGCGAGCGCGGATCATCATGGAGAAGGGTGAAGCGCGGGCCTTCGATCCCTTCGACCGCTTTGCCCAGGAGAAGGAAAGTCAGGGCAAGTCACTCGAACAGCTCCTCGACGAGTTTGCCCGCGTGCGAAAAGAAAATCTGGCAGCACTCGAGGCACTAAACTTGCAGCCCGAAGATTTGGCCCGGCGCGGAAGACATCCGGCTCTGGGGGTGGTCACGCTCGGGGAGCTGCTGGCCACCTGGGCGGTCCACGACCTGACTCATCTACATCAACTGTCGCGCGTGATGGCTCACCAGTATCGTGACTCGGTTGGTCCGTGGAAAGAGTATCTGGGTGTGCTGCACTGTACTGGCCACGGCGCATAAAACTCGGGCGCTTACTTTACGTCGTTGACCAGATACAGATCGGAAAGCGTGCGGCCGTATTCGTAGACGTAGTTGTTTCCGTCGGGCGTGATCAGGATGGCGCTGATGTCGGTGACTCCGGAAACATCAGGCGGCACCAACTGCTTCCATGGCTGTCTTCGTCCGGTGGCCAGGTCCAGCTTCTCAACTTTGGTGGGAACTTCACCCAGCCGGTACACGAAGAGCGAGTGGCCATCGCTAGTGAAACCAATGGGAGCGTAGCCGATATCCAGGCCGGGGATGGGTCGAACCTCACCGCCCTCGGCAGGCAAGAGCCCCGGTTTCTGATCGGGGCCGACGATCACAATCTGCTTTCCGTCCGGTGAGATGGCAAAAAGGCTGGAGCTTACACCTTCGCCCGAGATGGCCTTCGGCGGGCCGCCGTCAATCTCTTGTACATACAGGCGGACGCCCTTGCCGGGCTCGTCGCCGGTGAACAGCAAGCGCTTGCCGTCGGGAAACCAGCGAGTCCATAAGTGATTGATGTTGTCATGGGTCAGCTGCCGGGCTTCTCCCGCGCCGGTCGGAAGCAGAAAAAACTGCACCGGAGCTTTGGGCAGTCCACCCACTACCCATTTCTTATCCGGGGACAGGGCCAGGCCAACTCCATCGCCCAGCCGCACCGCGGGTGAGCCGTCGGTCTGGCGAAGATAAGCTGCATAATTTGCGCCACCGGCCTCACCAGATTCCGTGAATAAAAGTGTTTTGCCGTCGTCCGATAAATCTTTCGGCGCCGACCAATCCAACCATGACAGGTCGCGCTCTTTGCTGTTGCCGGCCGTTAGTCCCACCATTCCGACGCGGGGCACGTCGCGGGTAAGCAGCACGCGGCCGTCGCGCGCCACGTCCTGCAGAGTGAGAGTGCCGGGTTCGCGCGCCAGCAGCCGTTCTTTGCCCGACAAACTCACGGCGGTAAGATACCGGCCGTAGCCCAGCTTCGTGCTGGAGAACCAGATTTCTCCGCCCTTCGGTGCCCAGCCCAGTCCCCAGACTGTTTCCCAGCCGGAGGAAAGAGTCTTCACTTTTCCCGACAGGTCGACCAGTGCGATGGAGCCCGCATCGTCGCGGCGCACCGGATGATCAATGAAGGCGACCATGTCGCCGCCCGGCGAGATGCGCGGATGGCTGATCCAGCCTCCGGTCTGATACAGAACTTTCCCAATGGGATACTCCAGCCGGCTCTGGCCGCCGAATTCGCGGACTACGGCAAAGTTGGTGCCGTCGGGCGACCAGTCGGCCCACTGCACGTTCTCCAGGACTTCGCGTGGAGCGCCGCCGCCCAGCGGCACCCGGCCCAGCGTGCCCGCGTTGATGTATGGGTCTACGTTGTGGCTGTGCAGCAGAACTGCCATCTCTCCTTCTGCGGAAATTGAGAGCACTTCCGCCGCGAGCCCCATGGTGCGGGATTCCGGACTTTCGGGGCGGGTCGTGTAAATCTCAGTGGGATTCCCTTCCCACGCGGCGCTGTAGACGATGGTCTTGCCGTCTGGTGCAAAGCGCGCCATGCGAATGGTTCCGCCCCGGAAAGTCAGCTGACGATAGGTAGGCGGCGAGATGCTGGCGGCCAGGCCTTCGCGCTGTCCTTCCCAATATGCTCCCGCCATCAGAGCGAGTGAAACCCCAGCGAACACAGCGGCGGCAATCCAGGCGCGTTCCGTTTTCCGGCCAGCGGAGGGCGTCGAGCCGCTTGCACTGGAAGCCGCGGCTACGGCGGAAGCGGCGTCTGGCTGGCCTTCTGCTCTTGCCGAGGAATGGGAATCGGATTCGCGCTTGAGCCGCTGCAGGTCCACACGAAAGTCAGAGGCCGCCTGATAGCGCAGCTTAGGATCTTTTTCGAGCGCCTTTTCGAGGATCTGCTCCAGCCGTGCGGGCAGCTGGGAATTGAGCTTCAGCGCGGGCGTCGGTTGGCGGTGCAGGATCGCGTCAAACACGGCGGCAGTCGTCTGGCCGGAAAAGGCCTGCCTCCCGGTCGCCATTTCATACAGGACGATGCCCAGGGAAAACAGATCGGTGCGGCCATCGAGTTCCTCACCCATGGCCTGCTCAGGCGACATGTAGGCGACGGTTCCCACGGCCGTACCGGGACTGGTCAGCTGAGGGTTGGCCGCTGTCGGCAGGGAACTGGTCAGCGTGGCGTGCGCTGCCTGCTCGGCGGTGAATTTCGCCAGACCAAAATCCAGGACCTTGGTCTGGCCGCTGCGGCTGATAAAAATGTTTGCCGGCTTGATGTCACGATGCACAATGCCGCGAGCGTGGGCGGCTGCAAGGGCATCGGCAACGGCAATGGCCACGTCCAGCAGTTCGGCTAGCTTCATCGGCCGGCCTTCGATCCGATGTTTCAGGGTCTGCCCATCGATAAACTCCATGGCGATGTAGGCCGATCCGCCGTCTTCGCCAATGCCAATGTCGTAGATCGTGCAGATGTTGGGGTGGTTCAGGCCGGAGGCGGTCTGGGCTTCGCGGCGAAACCGCTCCAGCGCGGCGGGATCTTTGGCGGTATCTTCGGAGAGGAATTTCAGGGCGACCGTGCGCTGCAGCCGGGTGTCTTCCGCTTTGTAGACCACACCCATGCCTCCGCCGCCCAGCTTCTCGAGGATGCGGTAGTGCGAGATGGTCCGGCCGATCATTGGTGGAGGGTTGGATTTCGAGTCGCTATGTCTTATTTCGAGTCGCACCATCTTAAAGATGCGGCCTCCGATCGTCAACGAATCCGGGCGGGGGAGGGTTGCATTTTCAAGCCCCTGCACAGAACTTGGCCGCAACCGTCCCTCCGGGTGTAAAATGAGCTTAATCTGTTCCGCCCCTTCGCAGCCCGTCATTCCCGAGGTGTCGTAATGAGCAACTCCCCCGCTAGCCTATTCACTCCGAGGTACCGCTGCAGCGATTGTGGCAGCGAAGAAGGCTTCCGTTCCCGGCGACGAACCCTGACCGAACGCATCCTCCTTCCGTTGTTTCTTATGCGGCCCGTGCGCTGCGGAGAGTGTTTCCGCAGGGATTACCGGTGGATGTTCACTCCGGTGCGCGACCGGCTGTCGGAAACGACGAGAATCATGCCGGTATAACAGCAGGCTACGTCCAAGCGGAACGTTGCCTAACCGCGGGGATCGCCGCTATACTGCAAGAGATGTAGGAATCACTGGCCGCGGAGGAGTTCTGTCCGCGGGATTGATAAGGAGGCCGTCTTCAGCAGTAGTGAGGACCGAATCCGGGCTAGCCAGGCCACCGTTGCAGTAGCTGGGCATCCTATTGTTCCGGGAGACGCTGCCCAGACACACAGTCCTCGTCCAGCTTCACCCCGCCGCGATTCTCCGGAGCGCGATTTTCCCGAGGATGTTCGCCAGGAGGCTTCTTCCGGCCCGGTACTAGCCTGGGCTCGGCGGGCCGCCGAAGGTCTCTTTTCCGTTCTATTTCCTTCTGACTGCCGCATTTGCGGCGAGCCACTGCTGAATATTTCCCGGCTTCCGGTATGCCCGGATTGTCTGTCTGCCGTCGCTCCGGCGCGGGGCAAAGTGTGCTCCGTGTGCGGAGAACGCGTTCTCTCCAGCTACGCGGAAAGCGATCCCGACGGCCTGCGGCGATGCCCGGTGTGCCGCCGGGTCGAGCGGCCGTTCGAGCGTGCCGTGGCTTATGGCAGTTATGACAGCGGCCTGCGCGAACTGATTCATCTGCTGAAGTACAACGGCGTGCGTCCGGCCGCGCAGGTATTAGGCCGCATGCTGGCCGAGGCCTTGACCACGCTTGAGCCGGACTTCGAGCAGGCCAGATTCGACCAGAACATGTTTGACCGGCAGCCCGTTCTGGTGATTCCCGTGCCGCTGTATAAAACCAAGCGCTGGCAGCGCCGCTTCAATCAGGCGGAGTTGATTGCCCGCGCGGCACTGAAATCTCATGCGGCGCAGCAGGCTGTCCGCTTCCAGTTGGCCTCGGACCTTCTGCTGCGCACTCGCGACACGCATTCGCAGATTGGATTGACCAGCCATCAGCGCCGGGTCAATCTGCGCGGAGCGTTTGCCGTCCCCCGTGCCGCGGAAGTCACTGGCCGCGATGTGCTTCTCGTGGATGATGTCTATACCACCGGCACCACGGCTGCAGAATGCTCGCGCGTGCTGCGCAAGGCCGGTGCTCGCCGGGTGTGGGTCGCAACCGCGGCGCGGACCATGAAACTGGCATCTAATGGAGACAGGTTTCAAAGTTTCAAGGTTTCAGAGTTCCAAGGAGTCGCGGAATTAACCGGAACTTGATACGAAACTTAACTTTTGAAACTCTGAAACCTTGGAACTTTGATACCTGGGTAGCTTTTATGTCACTGAGGATCGAACACGACGCGGGCCCCCGATATAACGCTGGCCTGTTTCCGCCGGCAGCGGGGATGCACCGGCCCGGGGACGGCCATGCGCTGCTCGCGCCTGTGCTGGTGCTGAACGCGTCGTATGAGCCCATCAACGTCTGCGCCGCGCGCCGGGCGCTGGTGCTGGTGCTCAAGGGCGTGGCCATGACCGAGGAAGAGAACGGACATTTCCTGCACTCGGCCCGCGTGGCCATGCGTCTGCCTTCTGTGATTCGCCTGCTCGAGTACCGTCGCATTCCGCACCAGAGCCGCGCACTGTCGCGCAAGAACATTCTGCTGCGTGACCGCAACACTTGCCAGTATTGCTCCACGGTGCTGCCCTCGGGTGAACTCACGCTCGATCACGTGATTCCGCGTTCGCGCGGAGGCTCGTCGACCTGGGAAAACCTGGTCGCCTGCTGCCACGCCTGCAACCGCCGCAAAGGCAACCAGCATCCCGCCGAAGCCCACATGAAGTTGATGCGCGAACCCCGCGCCTTCAACCTGCACACCAGCCGCCACATCATGCGGCTGATGGGACGGTCAGACGATAAGTGGAGAAAGTATTTGTTCTACTAAGCTGTCAGCTCTCAGCTATCAGCCTTCAGCTAACCCTGCCTCGTCATCCTGAGCGAAGCGAAGGATCTATGCAACCTGCAGCCAGATGCATAGATCCTTCGCGGCCAAAAACGCCGCTCACGATGACAACGTTTCCGACGCATCGAGCGACGGGCCTGTGCGCGCTGACTTAACTGAAAGCTGATTGCTGATAGCTGACAACTGCTTCACGCCTTGGCGTATTTCAGCCACTTCAAGATTTCCGGCAGGTTCGGCCGCTTCCCGTAGATGAGGATGCCGATGCGGTAAATGCGGGCGCACAGCACCAGGATTCCGGCAATCGTTCCTATCAGCAACAGCAGAGATAGAGCGATCTGCCATAGCGGCGGAGTTTGCACCACGATGCGCGCGTACATCACCACCGGCGCGAAGAACGGGATCATCGACATCCACACGATCGCCGGAGCATCGGGCGTGCGTACCACCGGCGCCAGCATGAAAACCGAGAGGACCAGTGGAATGATAACAATGAACTGGAGTTGTTGGCCTTCCTGCTCGGTTGTGGTGATCGCTCCAATAGCGGCGTACAAGGTGCTGTACAACAAATAGCCGAGCAGGAAAAAGGCCGCGAATGCGACCAGCACGCCGGGCGAAATCTGCAGGTCGCTGAACGAGGGCTGCACGGCCATGGCGGGCAGAGCGAAGAGACTCGCCATCACCACCCAGACCACGATCTGCGTCAGGCCGACGGCGCCCACGCCGAGCAGTTTCCCCGCCATTAATTCCGTAGAACTCGCAGAAGAGAGCAGCACTTCCATGATGCGCGAATTTTTTTCTTCCAGCACCGAGCGCATGACAGATATTCCATACAAGAGCACGGCCATGTACAAGAGCATGACCATGACCACAACTTCCAGAAGTTTTCCGGTGCCGCTGCCCTTGGCTTCCCGCCCGCGTTCCATGCGGACCAATTCGACTTTGATGGGCTTGAGCAGGGTGTCGACATCGGCGCTGCTCAAACCATTTTTCGCCAGCCGTTGCGATTGGATGATGCGATTTAAGGTTTCGCTGAGCCGCGTCCTTTCCGAGTAGTAGGTCATGTTGCGGCCGGTCCAGGTGACTTTGCCGGACGCGATGGCATCATCACTCAGCCAGATAAAACCGTCGATGGTTTTCGAGCTGACCTTGTCGCGCAGGACATCGCGTTCCGCTTCAGTGGGATTGGAATCGACGTCGATGATGTATTCCTGTTCCGATTTCTTTTTCGCGGCATTCGTGTCGGGATTATCCTCGTCTTCATTGTCCGCGTCAGCAGCCGGTTCCAGAAAACGCTGGCGCACCATCTCGCCGAACTGCGGCGTTGAGGTCACCACCACAAGATGCTGTGCTTTATTACCCACAGTGGCGAGCTTTGCCGGCAGGATCATGACCACGGTCATGATGCCGGGCAATAACAGCGTGAGGATCAGGAAGGAGCGTGTGCGCACTCGCTCCAGATATTCCCGCCGGATGATGAGCCACGTGTTACGCATTGGGTTTACTCCCGGCCGGTTTGCCCACAGCTGGTTTACTCACAGCAGCGATAAAGATTTCTTCCAGCGACGGTTCCATCACTTCGAACTTGCTCAACCGCGCGCCCGCCGACGCCAGCTTCAACAATTCCTGCGTATCGGCGCCGGGCGCCAGCCGCGCCTCGACATAGTTGCCGTAATCGTTGAACGATTCCACCAGCCGCTTTTCCTGGAGGAAGCGGGCATCGCCGTCATACTTGATCTGCACGTTGCAGAAACCATACCCCGCCTTGATCTGGTTCAGGTCGCCTTCCAGAACGGCGCGCCCATGATTCACCAGGCAAATTGAATGGCACAATTTTTCCGCCTGATCCATGCGGTGCGTCGATAACAGAATCGTCTTGCCGCTCTTGGCCAGTTCCAGCAGAACATCTTTCAACGACACCGCGCTGGCCGGATCCAGCCCAGAGAATGGCTCGTCCATAATGATCAGCTTCGGGTCGTGCAGGATGGCGCCGATAAATTGCACCTTCTGTTGCATCCCTTTGGAGAGCTCTTCGACTTTCTTCCCGGTCCACGCGGTCAATTCAAAACGTTCGCACCAGCTGAGCGCGCGCTTGTGCGCCTCTGCGCCGCTCAGGCCTTTGAGTTGCGCCAGCAGCACCAGGTGCTCCAGCACTTTCATTTTTTTATACAAGCCCCGCTCTTCGGGCAGGTACCCGAACTGATCCATGTGCGCGCGCCGGAAGGGTTCTCCGAATACCGAGACCGTGCCCGAGTCCGGCACCGTGATGCCAATGATCATGCGCAGCGTGCTGGTTTTGCCTGCTCCGTTCGGACCGAGGATGCCATAGATTCTTCCGGGCTGGATGCAGAGCGAGAGGTCATCGACGGCGACAAACTCACCGTAGCTCTTGCAGACATTGCGCAACTCGACTGTGCCCGCGGCAGCAACAGTGTCAATGCCGGCAGCATTCGAGGAGCGCACGACGGGTGGCTGAACGGACGCCATGCTCAACACGATAAACTATTTCGGCGAATTCGGACTATTTCTGATTTGGATTATTCTGATCCGGTTTTTTCGGATCCTGCGGCTTGTCGGACTTCGGCAGCTCTTTGCCTTCGAAGATGATTCTGGAGTTGGCTCCGAAGCGTTTGTAGTCTTCGTACTTGATGATTTCGCGCAGGTGTATGTCGGCCATCTTGAAGTGCAGTTCGTCGTCGGCCCGCGTATAGACCGGGAACCAGTAGAGGCCGTCGATCTGCTGCCGCCAGGTCGTGAACTTCGGATAGAGATGTTCGTCGTCGCCGTGCTTGGGACGGATTTCAGGCACGGACTTGCCGTACGTTTTTACAATTTGAAAATCGTGGTCGTCGACCCACAAGCGCCCCTGAAAGTAGCGCTTCTTGCCTTCGATCTTCTTGGGCGCGACGTCAAAGACATAACAATGCAACTGATCTTCCTGTTGCTGGCCGACGTACAGGATTTCGTATTCCGGCAGGTCGGCGTCGGTCAGCACAAACGGCATGCGGTGCCGGATGTCTTCGAAGTCCCCCTGGTCCATGGAAAGGCCGCCCTGCTCCAGCGAGGATTGCGGCGCGAACACAACGTTCTCGATGCGCTTGCCCTGGTCGTTAAACATCACGTCAAAGACTTCGTGATATTCGCCCGTGACCGTGCTGCCATCCAGGGTTTCAACTTTCACATCCTGGCGGTAGGTGTACTGGTCGCGCGCCTTGGAAAATTCCGTTTCCTTGGCGGCGAAGTGCTTGATGATTTCTTCGGGAGTCGTGCCCTGCGGCGGAGCGCTCTCCAGCGAACCTTCCTGCGCGCGCACCGGCGAGGCCGCCAGCCCGCAAGCCAGCAGCGTCAGACCAAGAAGCAAACGGCGGAGTAACGTTATACGACCAACCAGTGTCATGCAGTCTAGTTTATCGGAACCGAGAGAAGCTGTCGTAGAGACGTTGCTGGCAACGTCTCTTGCCGACATCGACAGTAGACCTAGCAAGCGACAGTCCCTACGCACACACCGCGGCAGCCCATCCCTCCAACCCCTCTCCGCTCAGCGAGGCCGGAGGGAAGGCCGCTGCAGTTCTGCCATTTATTTGGATGCGGGAACGACGAAGAGGTTGCCGGGAGTAGCGCCGGCGTCTCGCCGGCTGTCCCGAGGGCAGCTTGCCCTCGGCGTCGACAAGCTGATGACGGTAGCGTTGTTTGATTAAACTCGCTTGACGGAACTTCCGGCAACTGGAGTTCATCCACACAGCCGCCGGGACGGCGGCGCTACCCAAACCCTGTTACACTTTCCCGTTTGCCGCAGGAGGGCTTTATGCGCCGTTTTCTTCTCTCTCTTCTTGTTCTTGCCTTCACCCTTCCCGCCGTTGCCCAGGCCAGGCATCCTTTCACCTTCGACGACATGATGAAGCTGAAGCGCGTGGGCGATCCGCAGGTCTCGCCCGACGGCAAGTGGGTGATCTTCAGCGTGGTCGACGTCGATCTCGAAGCCAACACCAAGACGCCGCACATCTGGATCGTGCCGCTAGATGCTCATGTAGGGACGGCCGCCCCCGGCCGTCCGGCCGCGCAAAGCTCGGCAGGTTCTTCTGCCGAGCGAATCCTAATCGCCGATCAGGATGCCGACCGCCCGCGCTGGGCGCCGGATGGCAAGCGCTTCGCTTTTTTGTCAACGAAAGCGGAGGGATCCCAAGTTTGGGTCGCCGACTTCGATCGAGCCGCAGGGACGGTGACTGCGACCCATAGACTGACAATGACAGCGACTGAGGCGAGCGGCGAACTGTGGTCGCCCGACGGCAAGAACATCCTGTTCACATCGGATGTATATCCGGAATGCGATGGCGAACCGACTGCTGAGTATGAGTGCAACGCGAAGAAGCTGAAAGAAGCAGAGCAATCGAAAGTAAGGGCTCAGATCTTCACGCACCTGCTCTATCGCCATTGGAATGCCTACAAAGAAGGTAAGCACACCCACATCTTCGTCGTTTCGGCGGAACTTCCGAAGTCCGTGAGGATGGACGAAGACAAGGACAAAGTGGAGCGCTATACGATTCCCCGCGATCTCACGCCCGGCGACTACGACGCGCCCGTATTCTCGCTCGGCGGGCAGGACAACTATGCCTTCTCGCCCGACGGGCAGGAGATTTGCTACGCCTCGAATCACGACAAGAATCCGGCGGCTTCCACCAACAACGATCTGTGGCTTGTCCCGGTCAGCGGAGGGCAGGCCAAGAACATCACCGCCGACAATCCCGCCAGCGACTCGACGCCGCTCTATTCGCCCGATGGCCGCTACATCGCCTACCGCGCCCAGCAGCGTCCGGGATACGAGAGCGACCGCTTCCGCCTGATGCTCTACGACCGCAAGACAGGCGAGAAGAAGAATCTGACAGAAGAGTTCGATCGTTGGGTGGGGACCGTCGCGTGGGCACCGAATTCCAAGGATATTTTTTTCACGGCTGAGAATGCCGGATCATCCCTAATCTACGAGCTGAACCTTGACCATGCAACTTGGACTCGCCCGATAGTAGGCGGATTCAATGATGAGATCAGCTCGACGCCAGACGGAAAAGCGCTCGTCCTCACCCGGATGTCAATCTCTAGTCCCGTCGAGATATATACCGCAGCGACGGAGTTCACTGTTTGCGAAGTGTATTGGAAAGATCAAAAGGTTCCGTCTCCGCGATATGAAGTCCCCGAGTGCCAACTTTCAAAAGCGCAGCCGCTGACCCATATCAACGATGCCGTACTCTCCGCAATCGCGATGTCTCCGGTTGAGTCCCTGTGGTTCAAAGGAGCCAAGGGCGACAAAGTTGAAGGCTTCTTGGTCAAGCCACCGAACTTTGATGCCTCAAAGAAATATCCCGTGAAGTTCCTCATCCATGGCGGGCCGCAGGGGGCCTGGGGAGATGACTGGAGCTTTCGCTGGAATCCAGAACTGTTCGCGTCACCAACTTCATCGACGCCCAGCGGATACGTCGTCATCATGATCAACTTCCACGGCTCGACCGGATACGGACAGAAGTTTATTGACGCCATCAACGGCGACTGGGGCGGCGCTCCGTTTGAAGATCTGATGAAGGGCCTCGACTACGCTGAGGCGCATTACGGTTTTATTGATAAAGATCGCGAGTGCGCGCTGGGCGCCAGCTACGGCGGATACATGATCAACTGGATCCTCGGCCACACCGACCGCTTCAAGTGCCTGGTGTCGCACGACGGCATGTTCAACGCCGAGTCGGCCTGGGGCACGACCGAAGAACTCTGGTTCAACGACTGGGAGTTCAAAGGCACTCCCTACGACAATCGCGCGAGCTATGAAAAGTGGTCGCCGCACCAGTATGCCAAGAATTTCAAGACGCCGACGCTGGTGATTCATGGGCAGCGCGACTACCGGCTCGACGTGAGCGAAGGCTTCCAGCTTTTCACCACGCTACAGATGGAAGGCGTCCCGTCCAAGATGCTGTACTTTCCGGACGAAGGCCACTGGGTGCTGAAGCCGCAGAATTCGCGGCTGTGGTACCAGACGGTGAACGACTGGGTCGATCGTTGGACGAAGTAAAACCGGCTTCCGGCTTCCGGTGTCCGGCTCCCGGCTTCCGGAAGAGTTCAGCGGCTCATATGGGGACAGCCGCCCCCGGCTGTCCGCCGAGCGCTGCTCGGCAGGTTTTTCCCGTGGAGTACGACCGCTCTTGCCCGCGTTGTCGAGAGCATACCTGTCAGAGGTCCGCGTCACGAAAGATCAATCGGGGAGGTGGATGTGACCAAGCCCACATCGCGCAAAACAGCGAAGCCTTCACCGGTCTCGCAGGCCGAGGCCAAGCGACAACTCGATTCCTTCCTCGCGAAATACTCGCCAGAGGTTGAACGCTTCGCGCGGCGTGCGCTCGGAAAAATGCGCAAGCTGGTTCCGGGCGCAATCGAAATGGTCTATGACAACTACAACTGGCTGGTGATTGGCTTTGGTCCGAGTGAGCGGCCGTCGGAGGCGATCTTTTCCCTGGTGCTGCCGCCCGACGCCGTGACCCTCTGTTTCTTGCAGGGCGCGGGGCTGCCCGACCCTGCGGGACTGCTACAGGGCAGTGGGAACGTGGTCAGAAACATCCGGCTGTACACCCGCGGGCTAAGAGATGCGAAGGTGCTCGACGACCCGGAAGTGCTAAGCCTGATCAACGTGGCGCTCAACCGCGCCAAAGTGCCCATGCCCGCCAAGGCGCAGCGCAAGCTGATAATTCGCGCGGTGGCGAAGAAACAGCGTCCGCGCCGCGGCGCAGGTTAGCATCTGCCGGGAATGGCGACGAAGTGCGGCCTACGCTCTTGCTCGATTTGTGCAGCCTCCGATCATCTTCTGACGGCCAATCGTCGTAATCAGCACGAGTTCGGAGCAGTACTCTGTTCACGGGCCTGCGGTTAGCACCTCCAGCGGATCGTCGAGCGACGCACTCGTTCCGGCCGTGACTCCGACGTCCACCTCCAACGGCGCACTGAAACTGCCGGCGGAGGGCACGATGCTGGCCAGACCGTTCAGGTCGCTAGTCGCGTTGTTCTGGCTCACCTGCAGGATGACCGGCAGGACTGGATTGCCGCCTGCAGAGATTCCGCCCGGCCGCAGCACCGTGGTTAGAAAAGCCACGTTGGCGGCGATCACGGGATTCGGCGGTGACGAAGAATCCGTGACCCTCACCACCACCGGCTGAAACGCCTGCCCGGTCGAGACCTGCCCGCCGCCGGAGACGGGCTGCAGATTCAGTTGCGCCAGCGGCACCGCATTGGCGTAGTAGCTTTGGCACGGGGCGTTCCCCGGCGCCACGCAGGCGGTTACCTCGACCAGCGCCGCGATTTGCGTCACCGTCAGCGTTGCGGTGGCGTAACCGTTGGAATTGGTGGCCGCGCTGGCCGCGCTCAGGGTTCCCGACCCGCTGACAACTTTCAGGTTCACGGTGACGTTGTTCTGCGGCACCCCATTGCTCAAGACACGTGCGGTGAGCGGAACGCTGACCGTCGCACCCTGGGCAATGTACAGGTTAGACGCGAGCGCTCCGATGTTGGAGGAGGTTTGCGTGGCTTCCAGCGTCGCTGTTACCGACGGCGAAAAGTTATAGGCTCCCGGAGCCAGTGTCGCAACAATGCTCGAGTCGCCCGCTGCGGATGGAGTCAGCCAGGTCGAGGCGTCGCCATTCTGATCGCTGGTGACCGAGCAGAATGTGGCGCCGGCGCAGGCGGAAAGCTGCAAGCCGTTGCTGGCGCTCCAGGCGATGGTCGCGCCGCTGACAGGAGTGACGCCGTCGGATGCCAGCACGCGCACGCTCACTGGATTCTCCGCCTGCGTACCCACCGGCGTAGGCGGATTGGCGCCGCCGAGCAGAACGATAGTGTCAGTGGCTGCCGCGCCGTAGGTGAGAGCGCCGGTCATGACCGAAGAACCGCCGCTGACCGGATCACTGAGTGTGATGTTCTGCAGCCCGTCAGGATAGGCGGGCGCGAGCAGAATCATTTGATTGGCGCTGACCGCGAGCGGAGTCACCGCGGTGCTACCAATGGCAGCCGTCAGACCGGGATAGAAGCCGATGCCTTGCACTGTAACAACGCCGCCATTCACGCCGACGCGCGCGGGAGACACGGAGTCTGCATAGAGCACATACGCGTGATAAAGATAGTCGGGGCGGCCGTCGCCGCGCACGTCCGAGATGCCGATCAAGAATGCGGACGTAGTGTTGACCTGGGCGTCGAGCCGGGTCAGTCCATCTATATTCTGATTGAACGGAGACGGAGTGAAGGCCGGCGGAGCCGTGCCCTGCGGATCGGAAGCCGTCCACATACCGATGACGGGCTGCGCTTTCACTTCGCTGGGATCGCCGGATTCATCGAGCGCGGTCACTGCCACTGACAACGTGCGGTTGGCTTGCGCGGAAAGAAAGTAGTAGGCGACGTCTCCATAGCTGCCGAGAGAACTTTCCCAATCTCCCTCAGCGGGCAAAGTGGCGGGGGCAGTCCAGCTCGATGCAGGTTGCGGCAAGGCCTGCGCGCTGCTGGTCATAAGAATGTCCTGAGCGACATCATTGCCGGGAGTGACCGTCACCACGATGGGTTGAGCCAATCCCGAGGGCGCAACCGGACCGGGGGAGTAAGGGCCGACTCCAGCCGACCAGTTCGGGTCGACCGGCTCGACACTCAATTGATATCGCGCGCTGCTGTTGTTCGGCGGCTGCAGTCCCACGATGTCGAAAAAGCCTTCCAAGGTTTGCGCGTTGGAACCCCATTGGGCGAAAGGATCGCCAAGCGCATCGTCGAAGCCGGTGATGGGATTGCCTGTGTTTCCCGTGAATAGAAAACCGGAAACCGACGCAGCCGCATACTGGCGCGAAGGCAGGCCGGTCGAGGGATCGATCCAGCGCGCGACTACATTGACTCCCTGCATGGCCTGCGCCGGATTTCCATAGCGATCAGTGAACCATACCGAGCCCTGGATGCTGGCCGTGACTGCGGAAAACACCTGGCTGCCGGGAAAGTCCGACTGATTCTGTGCCGTGACTGGGTACAGTTCGGACAGAGACGCGACGTCATCCATCGCGAGCTGGTACGGCTTGGCGTAGCAGCGCGTGATGGGGATGCAATTCAGAGGATCGGTCTGGTGCATGACGGGGAAGCCTGCGAAATCGGCCGCCGTGGGAGGAGGTGAGCCGGTGAGTACGTTAGGATTGACCTGCGACCATCCCAGGCCGAGCACGCTGCCGATCACGCGCACCAGACGATATTCCATGTCAGTCAGCTGCGACGACTCCAGTGCGCACTGGCCATTGATCACGATCAACGCGTGCTGGTAGGTGGCGAAGGTTCCGAAATTGTCGTCGCCTCCAAAGGCTGCGTTGAAGAAACACAGGCTGGGGTCTCCGGCGCCGGCTCCGATCAGAGCGTCGGTCACGGAACCGTCGTAGTCGTAGACGACCCCCACCGGTGTGCCGATCGCGGTCGATTGAATGTCGGTGGGCATGGAGATGGTGCCGTTCGAGTTTAGGTAGACGTTCGTTCCGCTCACATTTTCGGCGAGCTGGCCACCGCTGGTCACGGTTAAGGCCGCAGTAGGGACGGCAGTCCATACGCTGAAGGCATTGGCGACGAAAGTGTTGGCCGACGTGTTGGGCAGGATCGGGCTGAGATTGCCCTGATCGGTGTAGTAAGTAATGGTCCCTTGCGGCCAGACCAGCGGCTGGCCGGTAACGGACGGGTCGAAGTAGCTCGGGCCCGCGACGTTCCTGGGTCCACCGGCGCGGGCGAGCAAAGCAACCACCAGGATCATTGCCGCGGCCGCGGCCAGCCTCAGCAGGAATGCGCGCAACGTAAATGCCCTGCGGGTCGTGAGGGGAGCGGTCATGCGACGTGAGCCTCGGCTCACCTCTCGAAAATTGCAGTCAGCGAATCGCACTTACTCCTCCTCATCCTCACTGGCGCGCTGCAACGCCAAAGCGAAGTCGCTGAAACGCACGCGCGACTTCCCGCCCAGGACGGGGTCCGTTCGAAAAGCTGAAAGATGTTGCGCGGAAAGCAGGACTCGTCCCCAACGATCGATCTCGAAACGCCCGATGGTCCCGCCCACACAGCTGGTGAGCCTCAACTTACTTGGGGGATAAAGAAAAAGAAGCACGCGTTCGCCGACGCGGTAGCGCTGGCCCGCCGACCACACCCCGATCCACTGCGAGATGATCAGATTTTCGCCGGAAGTGGCGCCGCGAATTGCGTTCTCAATATGGAAGGTGATGGCTACGGTTTCGACGGCTTGGCCTCTGGTTGCAGGACGGCGCTCAATGGCAGTGACGGTGCCCGAGAAAATGGTGCCTGCGGCGCGCGCAATAACGCGAAAGCCGCTTCCAGTCGGAGGCCTGCCCGGCGGCGGGATGGGAATGTGTGGCCGCAGCGGATCGCTGGGCGGGGCTTGCCCGGCATCTTTGCTCGGGTCGGGCGCAAGCGCGAAACCGGGCACGGGCTTATCGTGAGTCGACTGGCCGCGCAGCAAAGCCGGCGCCATCAGAAGCAAGAGCGCGAGCAGACACGTGCAACTTCTCCCATGCATGATGGGGAGACCTCAGGAAAGATTCGACATCTGCTCGGAGGTATGCCGGGAACACTACCGGGAATCGAGAACGGGAAAACGATCTCGAGGAAACAAGTCAGCCTAACCGTTCCTGAATAACCAAAGCTGTGACAGATGTCACACCCAGCCTGTGGATTTCTCGGGCGAAACCTGCTGAAAACCAGCGTAAATGGGGACTCCCGCCAAGCGCCACACAGATGCGGATGGCTCATCCAAGAAAAGCTTGACACAAAACTACGTATGTAGTAGTAATGCATACGTCAGTAGGAGATGAGGCAGGAGACAACATGGCCGGACCGAAGCTAGCCAAGCTCGAATTGCAGATCATGGAAACGCTGTGGACTCGCGGACGCACCTCCATCCGCGAAATTCAGGAGGCCTTCCCGGAACCAGGCCGGCCCGCTTACACGACCATCCAGACGACGGTGTACCGGTTGGAGGCCAAGAAGGCGGTGCGCCGCGTTGGGAAAGTGGGGAACTTCCATATTTTTGAGGCCGCAGTCACGCGCGATTCCGCGCAGCGAAAGTTGATCGACGACCTGCTGGCGCTGTTCGGCGGGCGCACCCAACCCGTCATGGCGCATCTGATTGAATCCGGCCAGCTCACGCTGGAGGATGTGAAGGAAGCCGAGAAGACTCTGCGCAAGCTGGAGCGAAAGGACAAAACGAAATGACGCCTACGCACTTGTCCGAGATCAGCCGTGCCCTCGCACCTGGCCTGGGCAATCACTTGTGGCAATCGACCTTATTCGCGGCCGCCGCCGGATTGTTGACACTGACTTTGCGAAAGAATCACGCCCGCGCCCGCTACGGGCTGTGGCTGGCAGCATCGGTGAAGTTTCTGATTCCGTTTTCGTTGCTGGTCAACATCGGCAGCCGACTCGCATTGTCACATCCCTCGGCGGCCACGAACCCGGGGTTGTACTTTGCCGTGGAGGAAGTCAGCCAGCCGTTCACGCAGCCGGCTCTATCTTTGGTTTCTCCGGCGGCACCGTCCGCGGCCGCGCTGAGTCTGCTCCATCTGCTTCCGGCGCTGGCGATCGCAGCCTGGCTCTGCGGATTTGCCGCGGTTGTCTTCTTATGGTTCGCGCGCTGGCGCCGGATTTCTCTGGTCTTGCGGCAAGCAACGCCACTGCGGGAAGGGCGCGAAGTCGAAGCCCTGCGCCGCTTGGAGCGCACGGCCGGCCTGCGCAGGCCAATGGAGATCGTATTGTCGCGGACTTCGCTCGAGCCGGGCGTGTTCGGCATCGGCATTGCGCGGCCGGTTCTGATCTGGCCGGAAGGAATCTCCCAGCATCTCGAGCCGGCGCACCTGGAAGCCATTCTCGCGCATGAGCTCTGGCACGTGCGCCGTCGCGACAATCTGGCGGCCGCGTTGCACATGCTGGTCGAGGCCATCTTCTGGTTCCACCCGCTGGTGTGGTGGTTGGGCGCGCGCTTGGTGGACGAGCGCGAGCGCGCCTGCGACGAACAAGTTCTGGCCCTGGGCAGTGAACGGCGGGTCTACGCTGAGAGCATTTTGAAAGTGTGCGAATTCTGCGTGGGATCTCCGCTGCCTTGTGTGTCGGGAGTGACCGGATCGGATCTCAAGAAAAGGATGGCGAACATTATGACCGAACGAATCTCACGAAAACTGGATTTCGGCAGAAAGCTATTGCTCAGCACGGCTGGATTGCTGGCACTGGCCCTGCCGCTTTCTTTTGGCGTGCTGAACGCGAGCGTGGCTGGAGCGATGGGCCGCGCGCAGGCGCAGAGCGCAACCGCCGACGCCGGCGCACCGGCCTACAAATCCGCCACGATTCAACCGCATCAACCCGAGAGTGCAGATGAGCGCAGCAAGATGATGTTCGGGCCTCAAGGTTTTTCCGCACACGGCGCGACCCTGCAGACCGTCATGGGATTTGCCTACGGAGTGCAGAAAGATATGATTGCTGGAGCGCCCGATTGGGTCAGCTCCGAAAAATACGACATCGACGTCAGGCTGGCGGACGCGGCACCCTCGGATTCGCCCACCCCGATGTCTGCAAAACCTGTCGGTGGGATTGGGATTGAGCAACTTCGACTGACGCTGCAAGGGCTGCTGGCCGACCGTTTCAAGCTGGCTCTGCACCGCGAGACCAGGAATCTCGACGTCTACGAACTGGTGGTCGCCGAGAATGGTTCTAAGCTGAAAGAAGTGAAACAGGGATATATGAATCCGAACGGAATTAATGGACCCGAGGGACCGCTTCCGCCGATGGGAAACATGAGGATGGGACCGGGCGAACTAGTGGATAACGGGACCACGCTGGCACCCCTGGTGGAACAGCTATCGTTCCGGCTGGGCCGCACGGTTCTGGATAAGACCGGACTCACCGGCAACTATGAATTCTCTCTGCGATGGACGCCGGGAGAGGGCGAAGTCGGGATGCCGAAGTTGATGGAAGATAAGCCCGCCGACAGCGCATCCTCCTCTTCGCGCACTTCGCTTTTAACCGCGCTCCAGGATCAGCTGGGGCTGACAGTGGAATCGCAGAAAGCTCCCGTGCAGGTTCTCGTTGTTGATCATGTCGAGCAGCAGGGTCACGTCGAGCAGGATCATGTGGAGCAGGACCATGTCGAGAAGCCTGCGGAATAGTAACCGCAGCCCGAGCGCCACGCCAACGGCGGAGAGCGGACAGATTGCCTTTGAGTCCGCGTCTCCGCCGTGGCTGGTTTAAGCGATGATCCCAACGGCGGCGCGAGGTGGTCACTTGAGTCGCAGGGAAAGGTGATACGATTCCTGTGCCCATTCGCCGCCCAATTGATGACCGCGCACTCCAGCATTACTCATTACAAGATCACGACGAAACTCGGCGAGGGCGGCATGGGCGCCGTCACATCCGACTCAAAACCACCATCCTGTCCCTCCGAAAGCTCGGGACAAGGATGGGGCACCCTCACTCGATTTGGTATAGACTTCCAGGTTCAACTTGTGGTCGGCGCCGTTTCCAGGTGCCGTTCGCGCGCGGTGGTGACTCTTGGGCAGTTCGCCAAATGCGATGGACACTTTCGTTCTCCCCGATCCGCAGCAGCCCGATTCGCAGCAGCACGGTTCCCGGCAGGATGACGCTCCGGCGCCGGACCGGCCTAAGGTCTCGGCTGCGGCCATCCTGGGGATTGCTGCCCTCGCCGTTCTCACTGTGCTGTTGACCTGGCGCGCCAGCCTGCTCGAAACCAGACTGGCCGAGGAGCGCGAGGAGCCGGAACTGGTCGGCAAGTCTGCGCCCGATTTCTCGGCCTTAACACTCGATGGCCGGACTGTTGCCCTGTCGGACTTTCGCGGTCAGAAACAAGTAGTCGTCGCGTTCTGGGCCAGCTGGTGCGGACCTTGCCGCATGGAGATGCCGACTCTCATCCAGTTCTACAAAAACAATCACAGCGATGCGAGCGACTTCGAGATCCTGGCGGTAAGTATTGATGAAGATCCGAAAGAGGCGGCAAACTTCGCCAGCGCCATGAAACTCAAGTTTCCCGTGCTTCTCGACTCCACCCAGAAAATGGCGAAGGCTTACGGAGTCGAAGGCATCCCCACCATGTTCGTGATCGACAAGGCCGGGAAAGTGATTCACGGGCATGAGGGCTTCGACGCGACTATGGAGTTTCGCCTGGCCGGCGAACTCGGAATCACTTTGAAGGCTGCCGGAGGGGCGCACTGATGGCGACGCCGGCGATCGAATTCTCCGGGGTGAACAAGATTTACCATCGACGCCTGGCTGGAGTGCAGGTCGCGGCGTTGTCCAATATTTCGTTCGCGGTTGCGCGTGGCGAGGTCTGCGCCTTTCTCGGTCCGAACGGCGCTGGCAAGACCACCAGCATGAATATTCTGATGGGCTTTATTTATGCCAGCTCAGGTCGAGCCCGCGTCTTCGGCTACGAGCCGGGAGATGTGCGCGCCAAACAGCGCATCGGATTTTTGCCGGAGAACTTCGCCTTCTATCGTTACCTCAACGCGGAAAAGCTGCTGCAGTTTCACCTCAAGCTCAGCGGCCGACAGCTTCCCGATCCAGCCGCGCTGATTGCCGACCTGCTGCACAAAGTGAAGCTCGACGGCTACAAGGGATTGAAGATCGGCAAATATTCGCGCGGCATGGTGCAGCGTCTGGGCATCGCGCAGGCCCTGCTGGGCGATCCCGAGCTGCTGGTGCTCGATGAGCCGACCTCAGGCCTCGACCCTGCCGGACGAAAAGAAGTGCGCGACCTGATCCTTGCTCTCAAAGCCGAAGGCAAAACAATTTTTCTGAGCTCGCACATTCTTTCGGAAGTGGAGCAGATTTGCGATCGCGTGATCATCCTTGACCGCGGCCACATGGTGCGCACCGGAACCATGCAGGAGATGCTGGCGGAAGACAATCGCGTCGAGATTATCGTTGACCAGCTACCCGAAGAACTCGAACTGGCCGTCAAAGAGCGGGGAGCTGCGGTGTTGGAACGCGAGCCGCACCGCGTGCGCATTGCCGTCGATGTCGCGCAGAAGCGAGCCTTGACCGAAATGTTGTGGGCCGGCGGCTGCGATGTCATCAGCCTTACCCCCATGAAGACTTCGCTGGAAGAAACCTTCCTCAAACTGGTCGCGCAAGGGCAAGGATTAGGACAAGGACAAGTACAAGGAGGCGCGCAATGAGTACGAGCAGCCTCGCCATACGCAGCGTCGCCATTCGAACCATCGCGCTCAGCACCTTTGGCAGCTTTCTCCGCAACAAGGTGATCCTGCTATTTGGCAGCCTGTTTGTCTGTATCGTCCTGCTGATGATGACGCCGCTGCTCGCCTATAAGGCGATGACCACCGCAGACAATGCACAGCAGATGCAGGGATTCATCTTGAACGAAGTAACCGTCGTGATTTCGCTGGTGAGCGGCTTCGGCAGCCTGCTGGCCGCCTGGGCCGCGGCCGATTCCGTGGCCGCGGAAATGAAGTCAGGGACAATTCTCGCCGTCATGGCCCGCCCCCTGCGCCGCTGGGAGTTCCTGGCGGGAAAGTATCTCGGCGTCCTCATGCTGATGGCGGTGTATGTCGTGGCTATGATGGGGGTGACGTTTCTCCTGGCCTGGCTGGGCGGGCAAAGTTTTCATACCCCAGTGTGGACTCTGCTGGTTTATCCGCTGGTGCGCTATGCCCTGTGGGCGGCGATCGCGATGCTGCTGGTCACCTTGGTGCATCCGATTGTTGCCATGGGCGCGGTCGTCATTCTAATGACGCTGATCGCAGTTTTTTCCTCGACCGCCCGCCATATCCCGGTGTGGTTGCAGAAGCCGGTGCACCTCGTTCTGCCCATTACCAGCCTGTTGTCGGAAGACCGCTTCATGGAAATTACCCGCGCTTCATTGAAACCTTTTCCCTGGACCAACCACTTGACGGCCCTGGCCTACGGCCTGGATTACGCGCTGGTGTGTTTTCTGCTGGCGGTCCTCATATTTCAACGCCGCGGCCTGACCCGCGACTAAGCTCTCGACTCCGAGGGAGCCCGCTGTCTCGGTTTTGAATTAACCCTGCCGGTTGCGAAAATCGCTGCGCGGCACCTACAATGCACTGCTCTCAGACGAGCAATCCGTTACTCACCCTGGAGGCAACATGAACCCAAAAAAGACCGCTTTGACGGTCGCGGTGCTTTTGATCGGCACCATGTGTTTCGCGCAAAATCCGAACATGGGCACATGGAAGCTCAACGAAGCCAAGTCGAAGTTAGCTCCCGGTTTCCCCAAGAACACCTCGGTCGTCTACGAAGCAGCGGGCGACAGCCTCAAAGCCACGGTCGATGGAGTCGACGCTCAAGGCAAGCCCACTCACTCGGTCTGGGTCGGCAAGTTCGACGGCAAGGACTATCCGGTGACCGGCGATCCCACCTCGGACACTCGATCCCTCAAGCAGATCGACGCTCGCACCCTCGAGATGACCGCGAAAAAAGGTGGCAAAGTAACCCTGACCGGCAAAATCGTCCTGGCTGCCGACGGCAAGAGCCGTACTCTCACGGTCAGCGGCACTGATCCGATGGGCATGAAATTCGAGGGTACGTTCTTTTACGACAAACAGTAGGCCTCGGTTGACCACATCTGGATGCCCCATCCCGCTCGCGTCTCTTGCGACCGGGTGGGGCTTTTGATTTGCGGCTGGGCACAAGATTGAAAGTTCAGAGGCGGCGGGACCCCGTCCTTCCGTTGACTTTGATTCCTTCCCGCCCCTAAGATGGCTCACCTGAAATTTGGGGTTTTCGCCGGCGCCCGGCATCACTACGAAAACGCCACTACGAAAACCGCGACCAAGACAATGATCGGCCAGAACATCTCTCACTATAGAGTGATCGAAAAGCTCGGCGGTGGTGGGATGGGCGTCGTTTATAAGGCCGAGGACACGCGCCTGCGGCGCTTTGTTGCCCTGAAGTTTCTACCCGAAGATGTGACCCGCGATCCGGCCGCGCTCAGCCGTTTCCGCCGCGAGGCCCAGGCCGCATCCGCACTCAACCATCCCAATATCTGCACCATCTACGACATCGGCGAGGAGGGCGACCAGGCCTTCATCGTCATGGAATATCTGGAAGGGCAGACGCTCAAGCACCTGATCGGCAACCGTCCGCTGGAGACCGAGAAACTGCTGGCCATCGGCATCGATGTCGCCGATGCGCTCGATGCCGCCCACACCAAGGGCATCGTCCACCGCGACATCAAGCCGGCGAATATCTTCGTGACGCAGCGCGGGACCGCAAAGATTCTCGACTTTGGACTCGCCAAAGTCACGCAGGAAGCCAGCCGCGCCCTCGATCCCTCGGAAGCCACCAAGACTGACGGCGTGAGCGCCGAACATTTAACCAGCCCCGGCTCGGCGCTGGGCACGGTCGCCTATATGTCGCCCGAGCAGGTGCGAGGCAAGGATCTCGATGCGCGCACTGACCTGTTTTCGTTCGGCATAGTCCTTTACGAAATGGCGACCGGCGCGGTGCCGTTCCGCGGAGAAACTTCCGGAGTCATTTTTGATGAGATTCTGAACCGCACTCCTCCCGCCCCGGTGCGGCTCAATCCCCGGCTGCCCGCCAAACTCGAAGACATCATCAACCGCGCGCTCGAGAAAGAGCGCGACCTGCGCTACCAGCATGCGGTTGACATCAAGTCAGAATTGCTACGCCTGAAGCGCGATTTGGACTCGGGCCGAAGTGAAAACCGCGGTTCTGACAGAAGCTCTGATCGAAGCGCGCCGATTGCGGCGCAAGAATCGGCGCATAGTGGCAGCGCAGTCCAGGTTGAGCCCACGTCCGCAACAGCCCAGAGCGCCGGCCAGAAAACCAGCGGATCGGCGCGGGCAGTAACGGCATCCTCGGGGAAAGTGAGTGCAGTCGAAGAGCAGGATCCGTCGCGAGCGTGGGTGAAGTGGATGATCCCAGCGGCCGTGGTGCTGGCACTGGCCGTGATCGGTGGCTCCTTCTATATGCGCAAGCACCAGACGGTGCAACTGACGGACAAAGATCAGCTCATTCTCGCCGACTTCACCAATCAGACTGGCGACGCGGTTTTCGATTCCACTTTAAAAGAAGCGCTGGCGATTCAGCTGGAGCAGTCGCCCTTACTGCAGCTGGTGAGCGATTCGGAACTGCACAGCAATCTGCAATATCTTGGCCAGTCGCGCGACCAGAAAATTACTCCGGAGCTGGCGCAGCAACTGGGCCAGCGTCTGGGAGTGAAAGCCTACCTGGCGGGAACCATTGCCAACCTCGGAACTTCGTATGTGATCTCGATTAACGCCGTGAACTGCGCCACCGGCGAAGTATTCGCGCGCGAGCAGGAGACCGCTCCCGACAAAACTGCAGTTCTGCAGTCGGTGTCGAAAGCCGCCACGGCGATGCGCGCGCGGCTGGGTGAGTCGATGGCCTCGATTCAGAAGTTGACCACCCCGTTCACCAACGTGACTACGGTCAACCTGCAGGCCTTCCACGCGTTTTCTCTGGGCGAAGACGAGCACCGCATGGGCCGTGACTTCCCGCAGGCATCTTCTTTCTACGCCGAAGCTATCCGGCTCGATCCCGGTTTTGCCATGGCTTATGCGCGCCTGGGCGTCGCCTACGGCAATGTGGGCGCTCTGGGCAAGTCGCTCGAGCATTTGAAGAAAGCTTACGACCTGCGCGAGCGCGTCACCGAACGCGAACGCATGTACATCGAATCGCAATACGCCTTGCAGCAATTGGATATCCCCCGGGCTCTGGAATCCTACAAACTTTATGTGGCGACGTATCCGCGCGATGCCGCCGCCTGGAACAATCTGGCCACCGTCTTCCAGACCATTGGAGACTACGATCAAGCCGCCACGGACTTCGAGAAGACCTGGGAAATTGCCAAGTGGAACAACATCGCGGCCAACAATGCCGCGGGCACGCTCATGTCGATGGACCGGTTGCCGGAAGCGGAGCGCTATCTAAAAGAGGCCGTCGAGCAAGGCGGGAGCGATGACACCAATTACCACGTCAATGTGATGCAGGACGAATTTCTCTCCGGGAAGCCGGATTGGGAAAAACAACTGCAGTGGGCCGCGAGCCGTCCCGATGGCTTCCTTTTGGAAGGCGCAGCCGCAACCATCTATCTGTTCCTGGGCCGGATGCACGAAGCGGACCTGCGCTGGGCGAGCGCTGCGCAGCGGGCGGAGCAGCAACACTTCTCCGATTCCGCTGGCGGTCTCTATGCGGTGAAGGCGCTGCACGATGCCCTGGTTTCCAATTGCTCGGCGGCTCGCGACGCGGCGCATAAAGGCCTGGCGCTTGATCATTCCAACGCGACTGTTCCCGATGCCGCCCTGGCGCTGGCTCTCTGCGGCGACACTGGTCCGGCGCTGAAAGAGGCCGAACGGTTGGCAGCTGAGAATCCCGCCAACACGCTGGCCACTGAAATCTATCTGCCGCAGGTGAAGGCTGCCGTGGCTTTGGCAGAACACCATCCGGATCAGGTCGCGGGATTGTTGGTCCCCGTGGGTCCGTATCCTCTGGTATCCAAATTGGCTCATCTGCAGGGCCGTGCGTCCCTGGAACTGAAGCAGCCGCAGAAGGCGGTCACCGATTTTGAGCCCGGCGTCCGCTACCGTGCTCTAGCTCTGGGTGAGGGAGCGACCAGCACAGGTCAGTCCCCCGACTATATTCTCTGCCTGCTGGGCACGGCTCGCGCCCAGGCGATGTTCGACAAAGCGGCAGCCATCAAAAGCTACACCCAGCTGCTCGACATCTGGAAGAACGCCGACGCCGACTTCATCCCCGCCCAGGAAGCCAAACGCGAACTCTCAGCCTTAACGGCCCACTAGCGCCGCCATCTTACCCAACGGTGGGGTGCCCCACGTCTCGCCGAATTTGCGAGACGTGGGAAGCAGCGCAATCCGGAGCGCCGGTTTCTTGGCTGCCCCATGCGTCGCGGTGTTCGACGCGTGGGAACTACAGAAGTCTCCCCGACCGTTCTTGGAAGAAATCCACAGGCGTCCCGATCGTCGTGTGACATCCAACCTTGACCTCAGACCTAAAGAAGCAGATCATCGTCAAGGCGGAGGCGGTGCGCGCGGCTATCGCAGGAACCGCCATAAGTTATTTGTTCTCAAGATTTTGACCTCTAAACCCTAGGCGCTCAAGATTTTGCAGACCATCTTTGCAGAACCCGCGCCAGTCGAGGCTTTTCGAGAGCTGGGGGGAGGGGGTATACCCCGCAACCCATGTTTTTCCCGGAACGAAACCTGCGCAAACTGTTCGATAAGTCCCCTTCGCCAAGATTTTTTTCCGGGAGATCTCCACAGGTTCCGACTTGGCGACGAGACCTTTGAATCTGTAGGACTATCGAGAACGCTGAGTACCGAGTACTGAGTACTGAGTACCGAGTACTGACCACTAACCACTGGCCATTGGGTTTGCCCATCTCTCCTTCTCAATGGGACAATAGAGGTATATGCGAAAACCGCTCACCATTGTGTTCCAACTATTGGCCGCCGGGATGATGCTGCTGGGCAACGCCCTGGCGCAGCAGACTCCGGCAGCGACGACAGCTCAACCCACTCAGCCCGCCTCCAGCCCAGCCGCCGCTCCCGCCAAAACGCAGTCGGCCGCCGCCGCCAAAAAGCCCGCGACCGCGAAGCCGGTGGTCCCGCTCACTTTGAAAACGCAAAAGGAAAAAGCCAGCTACGCGCTGGGAGTGACTATTGGTCGTGATCTTAAACGCAAGACCATCGACAAGTCGGTCGATCCGGCGCTCACGGCGCGGGGATTGAAGGATTTTCTGGCCGGCAGCAAACTGTTGCTGACCGAGGATGAGCAGAAGGCAGTGCTGCAGCAACTGCAATCCGAAGTGATGACGAGACAACAGTCCATGGCCCAGGAAGCAGGCGCCACCAACCGCAAAGCCGGCGAGGCCTTCCTCGCCGAGAACAAGACCAAAGAGGGAGTGGTGACCCTGCCCAGCGGATTGCAATACAAGATCCTGACTGCGGGGACGGGGCCGACGCCCACGGCAGCCGATACCGTGACTTGCAACTATCGCGGAACGCTGGTCAACGGTAAAGAATTTGACAGCTCCTACAAGCGAGGCCAGCCGGTTTCGTTCCCCGTAACCGGAGTGATTGCCGGATGGACCGAGGCGCTGCAGAAGATGCCGGTGGGATCGAAGTGGCAGTTGTTTATCCCGGCGGATCTGGCGTACGGCGACCGTGGCGAGGGCGACATCGGCCCGGGAGAGACTCTGATTTTTGAAGTTGAGTTGATCTCGATTGGAGAACCGAAGAAGTAAGACAGAGCTATCAGCTCTCAGCTGTCAGAAAAACCAAAGGCCGTCTGCGAGGTGCAGGCGGCCTTTTCATTTCTTTGTGCCTGGTTACTTGGCTTGATGGGTCATGACTACGACCGTGAAGTCGTTTCCGCCGGTGACGTAAAGTTCGTGGCAGATGATATCGCGGTGTTTGGAGCCGGCGTGCGCCATTTTTTCTTCCAGCGCGCTGAAGTCGTTTCCTTTGATGTCGAGCTTGCCCAGGCGCACGCAATGCAGCTTTACGGCGTAGGGCTCCTCGTCGTCGCGATAGCCGAGGGTGAGGACGAGGCGCTTGCTCGGTTCCAGGTAGGCTACGCCGATGCTCTTGGGCGCAATCTTTTGCTTGGTGGAGAAAGCGGCAACTTCGTCCGCCAGTTTGCCGATGGTTCCGTCGGACGCCAACTCTCCGGTGAAGATTTTGAACTTATCGTGGACTTGCCGGGTAATGTGATGGCTCATGCAGCGAATGCTACGACAAAGTACAGGTGCAATCAAGCGGGTGCAACAAAGCGGGTGCAGTCCGGTTGTCCAATCCAGCAAGGCTAATGTGACGGTCCCGGACTGCCGATGGGGAATGAGAGCCGGAGGCAGAGCAACGTGAAGATTCTCTTAGTGGAGGACAGCAAGCCCATCCGACGGGAGAATGAATCGGCCCTGACCAAAGCGGGATACGAAGTGATCTGCGCCGAAGACGGAGAGACGGCGGTGCGTATGGCGCGGGAGGCGCAGCCGGACCTGGTGCTGCTGGACATGATCCTACCCAAGATGAGCGGTCCGGAAGTGTTGCGGCATCTGAAGCAGGAGCCTGCGACGGCCGCGATTCCCGTAGTCGTGCTGAGCAGTTTGTCGGAGAAGAACCGCGAGAAGTTAATGGAAGAGGGTGCGGAAGAGTATCTGGAAAAAGGTGCGCTGATGCCGGGCGCCGGAATCAACCTGCTGCCGAACGCCCTGGAAAACGTGATCTGCCGCATCAACCGCAGGCGTGGAATTGCGTTTTCGACCGTTCCCCTGCACGAGTGAGTTTTTCCTACAGAGCGTTTTGCAGATGTTCTTCCGCTGACAGATTGGCGCCCGCCAGAAGCAGCAAGCCGGAGAGAAACGCCCAGAACATCATACTCACCGAGAGCGCGAAGGGGCCGTACACTTCCTGAAAATTCAACCACGGCAGAGCCAGAATGTAGGCGTATTTCAGCGCTTCTGAGAGCAAGCCCATGATGATGGCCGCGGGCAGCACGGCCCGGGGCGGAACTTTTCCGTTGGGCAACAGCCAGTAGATGAGGAAGAAGATGGCGATGCTGGCCACCATGGCAAAGAGTTTCATCATCAGGAATCCAACCACCCGAACAAAGCCCTCGCCATAACCGCGCAGCAGGAATTCCAGGAACTTGACGGGCGCGGCGGTCAGGGCGATCGAGAGCAAAGCCAGCACGCCGCAGGCAAAGGCCAAGCCAAACGAGACCAACTGATTGCCCAGGTAGGAGCGGTTGTGTTCAAAGCGCCAGATGCGGTTGAGCGCGACTTCGAGCGGGAGAAACACGCCCGAGGACGTAACCAGCAAAATCACCAACGACGCAAACTGCACCCGCTGCCGGGAGTTAACCATGGAGTTGAGGTTGCGGATTACGAAATCCTGACCGGCGGGCAGGTAGTCGCGCAGCAGTTCGAGGACGACGTCGTACATCACTTTCGAATGAAAAACGCGGCGGATCAGGGTCATCAGCAGGACGACGAAAGGGAAGAACGAGAGAATAGAATTAGCCGCGACCGAGAACGCAAAAGTGTGGACGTCGGTGCGCATCAGGTATTTGACGGTGGCGAGGACGAGACTGGAGGAGCGGGCGGGAGGACGGCGCGGGTGGGAAGGCGGCGCAGGCGAGGCTTCGGCCAGAGGAAGCGTCGGAATGGGAGGGATGGACACGGCGACGATCCAATCGTACCAGAGGGCGGCGATAAGGGCGGGAAGGGGCTAAACCAAAGTGCCAGAAGTGGTTACCCAGCTATTTCTTTATCTTTGTTAAAGTTATCTGAAATGACCAGAGGTCATGTTTCGATTTCTTTCTAATTCTTCTTGCGAATCGTTTTAATAGTGCTTATTATCTGTTGCTCACCGCCAGAGAATGGTCCGGTGGTGAGACCTGTAAGACATGGATTGACGGTTGTTGGGTGTGGTAGAAACGCTTCCAATGTCGGGCTCCGAAGTTCACGCAGCGGGTGCAAGCCGCAGTGCGAACTGAGGAGTCTTTGCCATTTTTGGAGTGTTTCTTCCGCGCCAGCGTAAGCGTGCTGAAAGTTCTACCAGCTCTCTTTGAGGGGGCTTCGGCCGACCGGGGCGACGATCGAAGGCAAGCTGGAGAACAATTCTTCGCGATTGGTGAAAGGAGTTTTTTCCGTGAGAGAGAAAGGTACAGTAAAGTGGTTCAACGGGGCGAAAGGATATGGATTTATCCAGCGCTCCACGGGGGAAGATGTATTCGTGCACTTCTCTGCAATTCAGGAGAACGGCTATCGCACCTTGAACGAGGGTGAGACCGTGGAGTTTGATCTGCTAAAGGGCCCCAAAGGCTTCCAGGCGGCAAACGTCGTCCGCGCATAACTGCGAACCATTTAAGAACCCTCCCGGTCCCAGCGGGAGGGTTTTTTATTGAGCACGAGCGGGAGGGGGTTTTGAGAGCAGTCGCCTGGTTTCAACAGTCATGCAAGAATAGCCGTTCTATTTAATGCTATCAGAGGAACAAACTGTTTCTCACAGCATGCGAACTGCGTGTTCCCAGCGGTCTCCCCCCTACCTACGACGGCTTATAATACTCGAGAACCGGGACAATTTCCGATGGATCTCATACAACTGGATGAACGAGGTCAGCTGTTTATTTCCCCGTCGATCGATAACTGGCAGCTGATTGAAGACCATGGAATTACGGCAGTGATCGACCTGGACGGCGATGTCGATCTGGGTATTCCGTGTATTCCAAATCACATGCTTTATGTCTATTTTCCGGTCTACGACGAAGGGCTGCCGGACTTGAATAAACTGCACGCGCTGGCAAGGCTCGGCGCTCACCTGGTGGCGAGCGGAGAAAAGGTTCTGGCACACTGCGGTATGGGCTTCAATCGATCGGCTCTGGTCGCGGGGCTGGTGCTGACCTACCTCGGAATAAAAGGTGCGGATGCGGTAGCACTCCTGCGCGAAAAACGGCCCGGCGCCCTCTTCAATGAGAACTTCGCCAAGTATCTGGAGGGGTTGCCACCTTACCCCTCAGCACCCGCTCCCGCCGAGGAAGAGGCAGCCGCTTGTCTCCCGTTGACCGGACCGGCAAGCTAACCGGGTTTGCGCTGGAATTCTAGGTGTAACCACGTATTCTCGTCACTTGATGTTCGCCCTGCAACCGTTCAAAATTGCAGCAGTGATTTATTTCCGTCAAGTTTATGCGGTGCTACTGCTGGTTAGTGTCGCTGATGTTTCTCGGCAGCACGTTCGAGCGGCCGAGATTGTCTCCCTGCCTCCGGTCTGTGATCAAAACACGAATCCGGTCGCAGTCAGGGCCCCGAATGAGACCCTCGTTCTTCGCGTGACGTGCCAAAAGACCGGTCGCCTCTACCCCGAGGACGAGTGGGCTCCTGACTATTTCATCGAACAGGACTCACGTCGGCTCCGTCCACCGCTTCTGCCCCAAAACAACCCGTATGCATTGTGGTCACCCAATTCCGACCTGCTGGCGATAGGGTCGAGTGATGGTGGGTCTGTGGGGAACTGGAAGGTGTATGTCAACAGCATCGAACACGGCGCAGTTATGACACACGACGTGATGGGGCGGGTCCAAGCGGAAATTGCCCGCGATTTTCCCGCAGCAGTCAATCCCGCTGGGACAGAGTTTTTCAGCCAACGCGAGCGCACTGAATATGCGCGCGATCCCTCATGGGTCAACGTGTTAGCAAAGCACTGGTTGCGAAACCCAGAGCGGCTTCTCGTGACCGCTGGCGTCCCGCCCAGCAGTTCCTACGGTGCGAACATGGGCAAGATGCGCGGATACATCATTGATCCTCACTCAGGCGATATTCTACGACGCTATACAGAGTCCCAGTTTCGTCGCGTTTGGCCCGGCTACGCCGATTCGCACTGACGACGGCGTTGGCGATAAATTGCACTCACGATCTCGAAACAACCCCCTGTCATTTGTTCTTGGACAGTTTGCGGATGTAGGCGACCAGATCTGTGACCTGCTTGGCCGTCAGCTGGCCGCGGCTCACGTAGGCGTGGGGATATTGCTTGTGCTTGAGGCCGTAGGCAATGGTCTGGAACAGTTCTTCATCGGATAGTTTCTGAACCTGCTGGGATCGCAGGTCGGCCGCTCCTATTTTTTTCCCGGCCGGAGTGGACCCGCTGCCATCCATGCCATGGCAACTGGAGCACCGAGCCTGATACAACTCTTCAACTTGCGCCCCGCTCACAACCGGTGCAGCCAGCAAACAGGCCAATCCTAGTCGCAGCATCGTCAGTCTTTGCATGTGGTTTCAGATGGGTGGTCTTGGCAGTGTAGGGAAGATCATAACCGGCGGGAAAGTACCGTGGCAGATGCGCGAATTACGATGCGTCAATTACGAGGGCGCCGGCGGTTTCCCGGGCTGCGATGCCGCACTCAGCTGGCGAAATAGTTCCCGCACGGGACGCTGGCTTTCCAATATGCGTGGCTCGATTTCTGCCAGCGTCATCCAGTGGGGTGATCCTTCCCAGGAACTCTTCAGTTCTCCCGTGGCCTGCCCCTCGCCCTGGACCTCGCTCTGTAACTCGCTCCGTAACTCGACCTGCACTTCGAAGACGGAAACATCGCAGGGCACGTCCGCCGTGCTGTGATAGTGGAGGAGCAGTTTCTGGCCGGTGACGCGCAGACCGGTTTCCTCGAGGACCTCGCGGCGCAGCGTTTCTTCTGGCGTCTCTTTCCAGCCGGCGAGTCCTCCGGGCAATGAGACGCCGCGTCCGTCGTTCCGCTGAATGACGAGGAATTGCTGGTTCCGTTGGATGATGGCAATGGATGCGCGCAGAGTTCCGAACAAGGGGAACCAGCGGTAGAGAATGAAACAGGTGCGAGCCACGATCCAGAAGAGGCGGCGCCGCAGGTTTTCGAGGATCAGCAAGGAAAAAGTCTAGCACGCAGATTTGCGAAGGCCTTAGGGAAGCATCGCCTAGGGTCGCAAGTATGAAAGTGTTTAGCGCCATAACCTGCCTACGTGGTAACCCGAGGATGGTGACCTTAGTAACTGTCCGAGGAAATCAGCGCAGAACCATCACCGCGGAACCATCACCAAAGTATGACGAGTCATTGCACTTATCTCCCTGCAAGGGCCTTGAACTTTGGTTAGCAACAAACGTCGTGATTCTGGGTTTTAATCAATACGCCCATGGAATAAGGGCGAAACGGGGAGATGTTGCCGTTATTGGGGCCCCGGCACACAAGGAGAAATCACGATGTCTCTTCGTTCGGGAATCGGTTCGCAAGTTCGCAATCTGCTCGCGGCTGCGGTCATCCTGCTGCCGCTGTTTGCCCTGCCGGTCGCGCAGGCGCAAATCGGAATTGGCGTAGCTATCAACATTCATGTTGCTCCTCCGGTTTTGCCGGTGTATGAGCAGCCACCGCTGCCGGCTCCGGGCTATCTCTGGACTCCGGGTTACTGGTCCTATGGGGACGCGGGCTACTACTGGGTTCCCGGTGTGTGGGTGCAGCCTCCGACGGCTGGTCTTTTGTGGACGCCGGGCTACTGGGGTTTTGAAGGCGGAGCGTACGGCTGGCACGCCGGCTACTGGGGACCGCATGTTGGGTTCTATGGTGGCGTGAACTACGGCTTCGGTTTCGGCGGAGTGGGCTTCGTCGGCGGCGAGTGGCGCGGCGGAGTGTTCGCTTACAACAGCGCCGTGGCAAACTTTGGCGGCGTGCGTGTAACGAATGTGTATGAGAACCGCACCATCGTCGAGCAAAACACGATTGTGAACGTTGACCACGTAAGCTTCAACGGAGGCGTTGGCATTCAGGTGCATGCGTCGGCAGTGGAGATGCAGGCAGCCAACGAGCACCACTTCGAAGCAACCGCCGAACAGGTGCAGCATGTGAACTTTGCCGCACAGGATCGCGCGCAGCTGGCGTCAGTGAACGGAGGGCGTCCGACGACCATGGCGAGTGCGAATGTAAGCGCGTATCACCAGGTGGCGCAGGCACACGTGCAGTCGCAGCCGATTTCGGCGGCCGATCGCTCGATGGGACGCAACTACAATCCCAATACGCGGGAGGCCAATCAGGATCAGCGCATCGCCAATGGTCTGCGCAGCGGCCAGATGACTTCCGGCGAAGCGGCTCGGGCGGAGCGCACGCAAGCTGGCATTGATCAGCAGGTGCACAACGACCGGGAGGCGAACGGTGGCAAGCTGACGGGCGCGGAGCGGGAACAGATCAACAACGAGCAAAATGCCGCCAGCCGCCAGATCTACGACGAAAAGCACAACGGCAATACCGTGAAGCCGAACGAAGTCGACGACCGGGAAGCCAACCAGCAGCAGCGCACCGCCAATGGCTTGCGCAGCGGCGAGATGACTTCCGGCGAAGCCGCCCGGACGAACGAGAACCAGGCCGCCGTCGCGCAACAGGTTCACAACGAGCGCACCGCCAACGGCGGCGCGTTGACCAAGCAGGAAAAACAGCAAGTCAACAAAGAACAAAACAAGAACAGCAAGCAGATCTACAACGAGAAGCACAACAACAACAAGACGAAGCCGCCTAAGGACTAACGCGGTTCACCGAAGCGCTAAAGAATGAACGGCCGCCTGCAAGGGCGGCCGTTCTATTTCTTTGCGCTTAATGAAGTTTCTGGAAGAGGTAACTATTGCGCGTGGGGTATTGCCAGCACTCCCAATGACGCACGAGCTGCAGGCCTGCGTCGTGAGCCAAGGCGATAAATTCTTCCGGCTCTGCCCAGAAGGAGATTGACGTCCCGCTATTCAGCATCGCGGGTTGGCCGGTGAGATGACGATAAGCCATTCTTCGCACCATGCCGAACCAGGTCCTTAAGCCATGCTTGCGATAAAGATACGAAAGCAGTTCGCGACGGGTCGCGAAATTGGGAGTGGGATCGTGTTGTGGGGCGCGCGGAATCTCTCCGAGGAAGATGAGGGCGCCGGGTTTTGCGACACGATGGATTTCGCAGAGGCTTGCCGGAATCCGTTCTCGTGGAACCACGAGCAGGACGCTGTTGCACACGACGACCGAGGCGCTGGCATCGGGAAGCGGGAGTTGGTCGGAGAGTCCTTGTCTGGCGTTGAGTCCGAAGCGGCGAAGAAGAGCGACTTCTTCGTTAGTTGCGAGCAGACCGATTGCGCTGGTTAGGCCGGCGGCTTCGGCGATGCGTAACAATGTGCCATCTCCACAACCGATGTCGACAAGGCAGTCGCCCGAGCCGAGGCCGACTGCTTCAGCGATTTGCTGATGGACTACCCTAGTGGTTTCTTTGTGGTGTCTGCCGCGCAGGGCGAGATCGTGCGGATCGCGAGCATGTTTCGCCGTCTCGCGACAGTATTCCAGATAGTCAGTGGAGCGCGTAAGCATCAGACAAATTCAGCTTACGCGGGTTCGGCGGCGATTCGATGTCAGCGAACCTCGAGTGATACTACGTCGTCGGTGGTGGGTCCGGCGGGTTGTACTGACTTCGCATCTCGATCATGAATCGCCTTTCCAGGCTAATGCTATCGTTGAGTGGGCGAGTAGCACGACCGAGAGCAGCAGGTGATGCGGAAGATTTTGCGAGGTCAGATCTGGAGAACAACCAGTGGTGCGGCCACGGTCAGAGCGTTCGGGCTGCTGCTGATGCTCACGCTCTCGTTTTCGTTTCCAGCGTTCGCACAAGAGATGGTTCTGAAGGGCCGCGTCACTGACCCGCAAGGAAACAGTTTACCGCTGGCGTCGGTGCAGGTGGTCGACCATGGGCGCGTGCTAGGGCAGGCCACATCAGGAAGCGACGGCTGGTTTCAAATCAAGCTGGCCTTTAGTGGGCAATCGGCTGGGCAATCTGCCGGGCAATCTTCCGCTGGACAATTCGTGGTCAAGGTTGAGGCGCCGGGGTTTCGCCCGGTAGAACAGACTGTCGACGTTGCCTTGAACCGGAGTTCAGAGATCACGGTGAGAATGGCCCAGTTGTCGAGCCAGACGGAACGGATTCTGGTGACCGCCGACGTGAATGCGGTCGACGTGGAGCTGCCCGATCCGGCGATGAAGGTTTTCGCTTCGGAGGATTTGCTGGACGCCAACCCGGGCCGACCGGGCGCGCCGGTTTCGATTCCCGGGTATCCGATTGAGACGGCGTCGAGCGGAATCAAGGCTCCGCAGTATTTCGCTCCGGGCGTGGCGGGCGACCACGGGGAGCCGATCGCGCAGTACATTCAAGTAGGCAGTTACCTGGTGCCGAACAATCTGTCGGCGAATGCGCACGGCAATGGTTATTCCGATCCCAACATTTATATTGCCAGCGCGATTGAGAGCGTGCAGGTGGATGGCGGCGCGTTCAATGTGCGCGAGGGCAATCACGCGCTGAATCTGGCGGCCATCTATGGGCTGCGCTCGCATCTGGATCCGTTCCTCACGCTGACCGGGGACTACCGCGACATCACGGCGACGGCAGGGATGAGCCCTTCCGCGAATTCGTGGGCAGCGATGGAGGGATCGTTCGGCAACGGATTTCTGGACCGTCTGGAGCACCGCAAGCAGTTCAAACTCAACGGGGGCCGAGTGTTCCACGCGGGAGATCATACGCTGACCCTGTTTGGGGTCGCGTACCTTGGCTATGGTTACGTGGCGGGGCTGAGGCCAATGTACGGATTCAATTCGATGGATGCCGCCGCGGGCTGGGTGGAGTATCCGGATACGATTGACCCGAGACAGAAGGATCAAACGCATACGGCGCTGGTGGCGCTGAATGATGTTTGGAAAGTAGACAGTCATCAAGAGCTACAGCTCTCGGGATTCTTCAGAACCTATAACCTATCTCTGTTTTCGGATTTTGGATTGGGACTGATCCGGCAGAGTGAGTTCCGCACGGTGACCGGCGCGAATGCGACTTACGTCAAGAAAATCGCGAAGACCTTCACGTTGCTGGCGGGGATGGATTATGAGCGCGAGGCTCCGCGGCGCGATGACCTGGATCATTACAACTTCTATAATCCCGCTGCCCGGGTTTACTATGGGCCCTTCATTCCGATTGATGGGAACAACGTGACCATCGCGCCGGTGACGCCCTTTGTGGCCGGGCAGGGTGAGCTGAGCAAATATGTTCATTACTACCTGGGCTGGCGGCGCGACGAGATCGACATTACGAACCAGGACCTGCTCACGCCGGCGAATTCGTGGAGCAAGTGGGTGGGGGTGAATTCACCGAAGGCCACGCTGACGATTGTTCCTGACGACTCGTGGTATGTCCCGCTGATTGCGTTCAGCTTTGGCCGGTCGTTCTTCACCGAAGATCCGAGAGAGGGCACCGCCTTGGACGGACCGACCGCGGTTGATCCGGTAGAGACGGCGCGGTCGTACCAGTTGGTTGCGAGTAAGACGTTCAACAAGACCGATCTGAAGCTGACGCTCGGACATGAGACGCAAAGCGCCGAGTACGGCAAGATTGATCCGGATCAGGGATTGCAGTTTGATCTGGGTCCGGGGCGCATTCGTTATCTGGCGGCGACACTGCGGCAGAGTTTCGCGCATGGAACGTTGCTGGCAACTTTTGAGCAGGCGGACGCGCGGCTGGTGGGCGTGACCACGGCGTCGATTGTGCCGGAGGCTCCGCGGTTGATCGGCGATCTGACCGGGACGTATCAGAAGTTGCCATTCCGCCTGCAGGCGAAGGGCGAATTCGAATACGTGGGAAGAAAAGTCGTGGGGACTTCATGCGACGCGAGCCAACCGCTCACGGGCGGAACGGGCTACTGCCTGGGCGTGCCCAACAAGGAGTTCCGGCTGGCGCTGGCGCGGCCTTTTCTCAATGGCCGGCTGAATGTTGGCGTGAACGTGATGATTGCCAACGGCTGGACGGGGCAAACCACGGAGAACTTCGCGGCCGCTTCGGTATACGGACCGGGAAAGGTAGGAATCGGCGCGGATGGATTGGTGCCCGAGGATCCGGTGAACGAAGTGGTCGGAGTTCGGCTGCCATCGTATGCGAGCGTGAGCTTGACTTACCGGTTTGGGCGAAGCTCTGCTCCGTGATGCAGGAGTGCGTGGTATGCGGTGATCAGCGCAGTTCGAGTGATACTACGTCGCCGGCGGCGGATCCGCCGGGTTTGTAGTTCACGGTGACGGAGCGGTCTTTCCAGTCGCAGGAAAAATTGTCGGCGCCGATCAAGAGCAGGGACTTGTAGTCGGCGGCGCGGAACTTCAGGGTTGTGCCCTCGGCGCTCACGGTTAAGATGGCAGCGGGAGTCTGCGAGCAGTCGACCGAGAGCAGACGGCCTTTGGAGAACTTAGTTGGACGGGCGTCGGCGCCGGTGGCTGCGGTTGCTTTCGCGGCGGCTTCGCGTTTCGCGGCATCTTCTTCGAGCACATCAAAGGGCGACTTTTGTGGAGAGAGTTTCGGTTGGGGTGATGATCCGGGACTTAGGGCGATGCCATACTTGCGCTCGGTGGCGGCGCGTTCCAGCAGCTGCTTGGCCAGCACCACCATCTGCGAATCGCTGCTGGCTTTCAGGCGATCGAGCAGAACCTGAGCCGGTTCCCATTTCTTGCTGTCTACATAAATCTGGGCGAGATGATAGGTATAGCGCTCGTCGCGCGGGCTCAGGCTGATGGCGGCGTGTTCGGCCTGCATGGCGGCGGGCGTGCTTCCGCCTTCGTTTCGGGCGATGGCGAGCAGGTCGTAGGCGTCGGCGAACTCCGGGTACCACTCCAGCACGGCTCTGAGGTCGAGCATCATGTTGGGCAGGCCCTGGATGTCGGTGTGATTGACCTGGGCCCTGCGGTACTTCAGAACGGACAAGTAATAGCGCAGCCACATGTCGCGGGGATTGAGCGCAGCGGCGTCGGCGAGTTCGGTGAGAGCCTGATCGAATTCGCCGTGCTGAATGTGATCCCAGGCAAGGATGCGATGAGCGAGAGGGTTGCCGCTGGCATTGGTGGGCAACAGATCGGCATCTTCGCCGGGATGCTTAGCTTCTTTCTTGGCTTCGAATTTTACGTCGGCTGGGGTGGGAGCGGAAGCCAGGGCTTGTAATTGCTGCAAGCCGAAGTCGCGGCGGTCGGGGATGCGGATTGCGATCCCGGCGTAGAGCGCACGCTCATCGGCCTCGGGGAAGGCTCTTGAGGTGATGGCCGAGTCGTCAGGCGCGACGGGCACGGGGAGTTCGTCGAGTTGTTGGGAAGCGGCCGCGTTCGCGGGATGACTGGGGTCAACGTTGGTGAGGCGGGCGGCGTCGAGCGCGGTGAAGAGGCCGTTCTGGGCCTGGAAATAATCTTTCACGGCTTTTTCGAGCTGCGCGGAAGTCATGCCGTAGGCCTTCTGAATGGCGTCTTCGACGGGGACGTGCTGGTTCAGGACGAGATCGAAATAGGCTCCGGTTTCGGGCAGCTTTTTTTCGTGGAGCAGGTAGTGCATGACGATCCAGGATTCGGCGTAGTAGAGCGTGTGATGCGTGCCCTGGTTGCGGGCGGAAGTGTCATGCTTGAGCGCGAAGAGGTCGGGCAGAGGCAGCCATACCTGGGCGCCGAGCAACTCGGTGAAAGATTTCGGCTGATGCGTCTCGTACTGGTTGCCGAGTAAGTCTTCGGAGAGAGACATGCGGAGTTCGGGATCGCCGCCGAGTTCGACTTTCTTGTTATCGACGCGAATCGAGCTGAAATATTCGGCGAGGCCTTCGTCGAACCATCCCTGAGCGGGAGGATAGTTGTAACTGAGCAGCATCTCGGCGAAGTCGCGGGCGACGGCGCGCCAGGATTCATCTTCGAAGAGGTTCAGAACGATGAAGTCCTGATCGTCGCCGGGGAGAAAGAAACCGGGGACGGAGATGGGCTGGACGTTATTACTATTACTATTCTGCTGATTGCTTGCGTGAGCATCGAGTTGGCCGGGGGTGGTCGAGGCGGCATGGACGAGGGGCGCGACCTGATAGTAGGTCTTGTCGTTTTTGAAGGCGAGGATGGTCAGCGGGATCGACTGGTTGAGACGTTCTTTGCCCAGCAGAGTGCCGAAGACGGCGCGCATCTGCTCGAAGCGGAGAGCGACCTCGCGGCCTTTCTTTTCACCGGCGTCGGTGAGAACGGTGAAGTGGGCGGAATGGATTTCAAGCCAGGGAGATGGCGGTTCGGCCGCTGGAGTGGCGCGCAGGAAAGGCGCGCAAAGCGTGAATGCGATGCCGAGCGCGATCGATCGAGGGCGAGGCATGTGGGCCACGAGAGAAGAACGGCTGCAGGGAAATGCTACCACGATGTTTGGGGGGGCGTCGGGCTATAGGGGCGGGATCGGGCGGGCTTTATAATTCCCGGTTCATGTCTAAGAACTTGGGAACTCGGTGCAAGAGATTCTGCTTGACGGTGCTGCTTCTGGCAGTGCCGGTCGCGGGCGCGATTTCTGGCGCGTCATGGAACGGAGCGGTACGGGATGCAGCGGGTAAGGCCATGGCTGAGGCCACGGTCAAACTGCATTCGATCTCCGGCGGCAGCGACTACATGGCGACGACCACGGCAGACGGCAAGTTTGCGTTTGGCGAAATCGGCGCAGGCAGCTACGACGTATCAGTAAGAAGTGCGGGCAAGGAGTGGAAGGCTGGGGCTCCGTTCGTAGTCACAGACGCAGCCGCATTCACGCTGGTGCTGGAGTTGTCAGCTCACGGGCAGGATATCGCCATGACGCCTGCCAGCACTGTAACTTCTGCGCAGGCCAGCGGGGGCGAACACCTTTCGAGCGCGGAGGTGTCGAGTCTTCCGCTCAACGCCCGAGACTTCAGCAAATTGCTGCTGCTGGCGGCGGGGACGATGACCGATGCGAATGGCGCCGCAAATTTTACCCAGCAGTTTGCGGTGAACGGCCAGCGCGGCGTGGCCACCGTGTTTGCCACGGACGGAGCTGACACCACCGACCCGGAAATGGGCGGGGCGACGTTTTCCAATTTCAATGTGGATGCAATTCAGGAAGTGCAGGCCAGTTCCGGCGTGATGCCGGCAGAGACAGGGCATGGGGCGGCAAGTTTTACGAATGTGGTGACGAAGTCGGGAGTGAACCAACTGCACGGCAGCCTGTTTGAATTCCTGCGCAACGCGGCTTTCGATGCGCGCAATTATTTCGATTACATCGATCCCACGGGGAGGCAGCGCATTCCGCCCTTTGTGCGCAATGAGTTTGGATTTACCAACGGCGGCCCGGTGGTGATTCCGGGGCTCTACGACGGGCGCGGACACACTTATTATTTCGGCGAATATCAGGGGTTTCGCCAGGTGCTCGGAACCACGCAGGTGATTCCAGTGCCGACTGCGGCGGAGCGGCAGGGAATCGATTCGACGGCGTATCCCGCGAGTTGCACCAACAACGTGTGCACGCCGGGCGACACGCTGACTGTTCCGGTGAACTCGGCGGTTCTGCCCATACTCAACGGATATCCTCTGCCGAACCAGCCTTCGGGAGCCTTCGGCGACCGCACGTATGCGGCAGCGTCGAAGGTGTCGACGGTTACCGACCAGTTCTCGATTCGAATCGACCACCAGATTTCCGGCAAGGCTTCGGTGATGGGAAGATTCAGTTTGAATCAGGTGACGGGGCCGCTGACCAACCCTGACCAGACGGCGATCGACCCCAGCTTCGGGGTGCAGTTTTTTGATCACCAGCGCAATGCGGGCGTGAAGTACACGCGCACGATTTCGTCGCATCTGACTGCGGAAACTTCGCTGGGATATATCCGCAGCACGCCGATGTTTCCGACTATCAACAAGACGCAGCCGGGAATTACTTTTGGGGATGGTTCGTTTCAGAGTTTCAATGCGCCCGCGGGTTCGATTTTTGGATCGTACAGCAATCTTTATCAGTTCAAAGAAGACATAGCGTGGACGCACGGCTCGCATGGCTTCAAGTGGGGAGTGGAGATACGGGTGAATCGCGACTCCACGATTTTTGGAGTGAATCCCAACGGTATTTATGCGTTTGGGGGAGGGCCGGCATATTCGCCGGTGCAGATTACTTCAGCCAGCGGGACGCACGACATTAATGTGGGCGATCCGCTGCCCGATTCGCTCACCGGATTGCTGACAGCGACTCCTTTCTCCTACAACATTACGGCGGCGGCTAGCATTACGCCGATCGGCGATAAGTTCGACGAGGCGGGAGTACGACGCGAGGCTTACAACTTTTATTTCGAAGACGCGTGGAAAGCGACACCGAAGCTGACCGTTAACTACGGATTGCGCTATGAAGTGAATAGCCGCATTCATGAGGCGACGAAACGCACGTCGGGACCTTTCTTTTATGGGCCGGATGGCCAACCAGCGCCCTACGGCGACCGCAACGCAATGCAGATCGTAGTGATCAATCCGCAGCCGCCGTATGACCAGGACTGGAATGGGTGGGGACCGCGATTGGCGCTGGATTACTCATTGGGCCGGCACACCGTGCTGCACGCAGGCGGGGCGATCACTACGATGATTCCTAACTTGTGGCAGGACAATTTTCTGACGGCTGCGATTCCGTATGTTTTTGCGCCGACGGTCTATGCACAGACGGGGTATCCGGTTCCTTTTCATGACACATTTACGCCGGTGAATCTGCCGACAGCGTACAACGTGCAAGGGCAGCCGATTTTCGCGACGGGCCGCAGCCAGGATGTTCCGGCAAATACGGTGATCGACCTGACGCGATTTCAAAACGATCTGGACGCTCTGACGCCCGGGAATGTTCAGCTGCTGGCGATTCCCGGCATCGCGAAGAATTTTGGCAATGGCTACGTCGGCAGCTGGACGGCCGGGATCGATCATGACTTCCGCGATGTGAAGGTGAATGTTTCGTACGTGGCCACGGCGGGGATTCATCTGGCGAGGGCTTATGCGCCGAATAGCTACAACGGGGCCGACGCGGCCCACGCACCGTTCACGCAATTCAACTCGGCGGGGTTGGCCACGGGAGGCTTCGGAAATGAATCCTTGATGACCAGCGGGTCGCATTCCGATTACCAGTCATTGCAGGCCAGCGCGAGCAAGACTTCAGCGCGGGCCGGACTCGGCCTGCAGGCCAGCTATACCTATTCCAAGTCGATGGATGATACCAGCGCGGTGCTGGGCGGACTGCTCGGCGCTACCGGAACGATTCTGCAAACGGTTCCGCAGGATCCATGGAATCCTTCGGCAGAAAAAGGGCCGTCGACGTTTGACGTGACCCACGCGTTCAATGTGAGCGTGATCCAGTTGCTGCCGCTGGAGCGGGTTGGGTTTCTGCAAGCTGCGCCAAAGGTGCTGACCAAGGGCTGGCAGTTTCTGAATATCACGACGCTCACTACAGGGTCGCCGTTCAGCGTGTATTCGGGGATTCAGCAGACAGGCGCAGGAGCAGGTGGCGCGGACCGGCCTGATCTGGTTTCGATGCCGCATTTTTCTACGAGCCGGGCAGTGCGTGACGACTACTTCGGACTGGGCGCCAATAATGCGTCGTTCTTCAATATTCCCATCAACGTTCCGGGCGGCACGGGACCGAATCAGGGAGTCTTTGGCACGCTGGGACGCGATACCTTTCGCGGGCCGGGATACCATGATTTCGATTTCGCGATGATCAAAGATACTCCGTTTGGGCAGCGCAGCGGCGCAGAGCTGGGCACGGTGGAATTTCGCGCGGAGTTCTTCAACCTATTCAATATTGTGAATTTCGGCCTGCCCTCAAACATTGTGCGCGGCAGCGGATTTGGCATGATCAGCAAGACCTCGGGGACATCGCGGCAAATCCAGTTCTCGCTGAAGGTGATTTACTGAGAACTTGATGAACCACAGACGTATCTGCTGGCGCCGGCAAGCGGAGAGACGGAATAGAGTTTGACGGTTAGCGGAGGTCTGGCGCCGCGGAAGTCCGTTGCCGGGCGCGGGCTGCGCACTTGGCAGATTTTTCCGCCACACAAGCCTGATATTCGATGGCCTGGTCAGACGCCGGATGTTTGGCACCGAAGGTGAGGTAGATGAGCTGGACCATTCCGCTGCCGGCTACGGACAGCTGGATGGCGGTATTCTCGGGTTCGACTCGCCAGAGTCTCGCCGGACCTGTCCGGAACTGTGCCATGGCAAACTTTCCATAACGTTCGTCGACCGCTGCCTGCAGGTCATCCATCGTGGTGGGCTGATCGTAGAGCGCGATCAATCCGATGACCTCGCCGCCGTTGATATCAACCATGACCTGCCAGGGATAAGTTGCGTCGGGATCCGCGGCCTTATCCGGCAACACCTGAGAACAGCTTCCTGTCTTGCATCCCGCAAGAGCCAGGTTCGGCAGCACGACACGGCGCGGCTTGCGAGCAGCCGGGGACGAGCCGGTTTGCGTGCTCGCGACCGGCGGAGGTGGCGGCGGGACTGAATCGACGGGCGAATTTGCTGGCGTGTGCCTCTTGCTGCACGATGTTAGGAACATCGATGTCAGAGATATGGCCAGCAGAATAGCTGCGCCGCAGAGGCCCTGCCTCGATCGCGGAAGGAGGCAGAGTTTCATCATGACTTAGTCGCCGCTGGCGTGGTTTTGTGTGGGCACGAGCACCAAGCGCGGGCGGCCTGGTTCGGGCTGCCGCTGCGGCGTGCCGAAGGCGTTCAAGATGCAGATGACTGCGGCATACGCAGCGAAAACGCCCAGGCTGACGGCTGCGATGACGGTGACGAAGAGGATGAGGGGCATCACGAACGAGATCACGATCGACCAACCTTAGAAAACCCAGAGTCTGCTGCAGCTCTCACGAAATCTTGTGCCTGAGTGCGAAATCCGCAAGCTTGTTCAAATCTAGCTTGCTCAACGCTTGCTCAAATCTAACCGCGTTGACGCTCCGCGTTGTTGACGACTAAGATACGGAGTAGAGCTGTGCAATTCCACTTTCCACCAATTCTGTGTGCCTGTCGACGTTACGGAAGGGGCATGAACCCTGGCGAATGATGGCGATTACCAAGATTTCCGTCCGTGGCGCCCGGCAGCACAGCCTCAAGAACATTGACGTTGAGATTCCGCGTAACACGCTGACGGTGGTTACCGGGCTGAGCGGGTCGGGGAAATCCTCGCTCGCTTTCGACACGATTTATGCCGAGGGACAGCGCCGTTACGTGGAGACTTTGTCGGCCTATGCACGGCAGTTTCTGGACCAGATGGAACGCCCGGATGTGGATGCAATTGATGGACTTAGCCCGTCCATCTCGATCGAACAGAAGACCACCAGCCGGAGCCCGCGCTCGACCGTGGGGACGATTACGGAAATCTACGACTACCTTCGCCTGCTGTTCGCTTCAATTGGCGTGCCGCATTGCCCCAAGTGCGGGAGGGCGATCAGCCGGCAGTCCGCCGACCAGATCGTCCAGCGGGTAATGGCGCTCAGTCCTGAGGATCGCGTGATGGTGATGGCGCCGATCGTTCGCGGGCGCAAGGGCGAGTTCAAGAAAGAGATGGAGACGCTGGTCAAGCACGGCTACACGCGGGCACGCATTGACGGCGAGTTGGTGAGTCTTGACGACGAAGCGTTGATCAACCTGGACAAGCGGAAGAATCATACGATTGAAGTGGTGATTGACAGGCTGCTGGTGAAGCCGGGCATTGAGCATCGGCTGGAAATGTCGGTTGGGCTGGCGATGAAGCTGGCGGGCGGGCTGGTGCAGGTTGCGGTCGTGGGTGGCGAGGAGCAGCTTTACTCGGAGAAGCTGGCGTGTCCGGATTGCGGCATCAATGTGCCGCAGCTGGAGCCGCGTTCGTTTTCGTTTAACAGCATGTATGGCGCGTGTCCGGAGTGCCACGGGCTGGGCAGCAAGTACGACTTCGATCCGGCGAAAGTAATTAGTGACTGGTCAAAGCCGTTGCTTGATGGCGGGTTGGGGCCGGGGTCGGCGTCGCAAAATCTGATTCACATGCTGCAGCTTTCGTCGGCGGCGTATGGGATTGACTTGAACACTCCGTTCGAAAAGTTTCCAGAGAAGACGCAGGATTTTCTGCTGAACGGCGAGCCGGGGCGCGGAGGGAAGACCGGCTTTCACGGAATTTTCGGATATCTGAAACAGAATCTGGAAGAGTCGACTTCGGAAGGTTATCGCGACTGGCTGATGGATCACATGTCGGCGACGGAGTGTCCGGCATGCCGGGGCAAGCGGCTGCGGCCGGAGAGTCTGGCGGTGAAGGTAAATGGGATGTCGATTGCGGACTTCACGGCGATGCCGGTGGAGCGGGCTCTGGGCGTGGCGCAAGCAATCAAACTGGCCGGACGTGAGGCGGCGATTGCCGGACGGGTCATGCACGAAGTGGTGGAGCGGCTGCAGTTTCTGAATGCGGTCGGGCTGGGATACATTTCGCTGGATCGCTCGGCGGCGACGTTGTCGGGCGGTGAGGGCCAGCGTATTCGCCTGGCCACGCAGATTGGATCGAAGCTGCGCGGTGTGTTGTATGTGCTGGACGAGCCGTCGATCGGACTCCACCACCGGGATAACGATAGGCTGTTGACTGCGCTGGAAAATCTGCGCGACCTGGGCAATACCGTGCTGGTCGTGGAGCACGATGAAGAGACGATTCGGCGGGCGGATTATGTGGTCGATCTGGGGCCGGGTGCGGGGAGGCATGGCGGAAGCCTGGTGGCGCACGGCACCCCGGAAGAAATCATGCGCAATCCTGATTCGCTGACCGGGGCGTATATCTCGGGGCGAACGTCGATTGCGATGCGGCCGGAGCGGCGGCATGCGAACGGCGCGGCGCTGACGATTCTGGGCGCGAAGGAAAACAATCTTAAGAATCTAGATGTGACGTTTCCGCTGGGTGTGATGACCGTGGTGACGGGAGTCTCCGGGTCGGGCAAGTCGACGCTGGTGAATGACATTTTGTATCGCGCGCTGGCGCGACAACTCTATCGCTCACGCGAGAAGTCGGGCGAACACAAGTCGATTTCGGGCGCGGAGAATATTGATAAGGTCATTCGCATCGACCAGTCGCCGATTGGGCGGACGCCGCGCTCGAATCCGGCGACCTATACGGGAATGTTCACCCAGATGCGCGACTTCTACGCCATGCTGCCGGAGTCGCGGGAACGCGGTTACAAGGCGGGACGATTTTCGTTCAATGTTTCCGGCGGCCGCTGCGAGGCCTGCCAGGGCGAAGGGCAGCGGCGTATCGAGATGAATTTTCTGCCCGATGTGTATGTGCTGTGCGAAGTATGCGGCGGGCGGCGCTATAACCATGAAACGCTGGCCGTGAAATACAACGGGAACTCGATTGCCGATCTGCTGGAAATGCCGGTGTCGGACGCGCTGCCACTTCTCGAAAATATTCCGCAGGTGAGGCAGAAGCTGCAGACGCTGGTCGACGTGGGGTTGGGATACATTCACCTGGGGCAGTCGGCGGTGACGCTGTCTGGCGGAGAGGCGCAGCGCATCAAGCTGGCGCGTGAGTTGAGCAAGCGGCAGACGGGGAAAACTTTGTATCTGCTCGATGAACCGACCACCGGGCTGCACTTCGATGATGTGAAGAAACTGCTCGACGTGCTGCACCGGTTGACCGACCTGGGGAACTCGATCATCATCATTGAACACAATCTGGACGTGATCCGCAACGCCGACTGGATTATCGATCTGGGCCCGGAAGGCGGCGAAGAAGGCGGACGGATTGTGGCCCAGGGCACGCCGGAGACGGTGGCGCGGGTGAAGAAGTCGTATACCGGGCAGGCGCTCGGCGTTTACTTTGGAAATGGGAAGAAAGTGGCGAGTAGCTAGCAGTCAGCGCCCAGTCCTCAGTACTCGGTTAAGATCTCATAAAGAACGAAAGCATCTTGTCATCTTCCGACAATCCGCAGTTCGAGCCGCAGCCGCTAGTGAGCGCTGAGCCGCCGTCTTCCGGCGCGCCCGATCATCTATTGCTCGATCCCACTGCTGCAGCGAGCGTCGCCCCCGTTCCGTCCACGCCGGCGCCAGCTGAGAATCCCGCGTGGAGCGGGTGGGACGTGCTGCTGATTTTTGGCTTGACCGTCGCGACTATCTTCGTTTTTCAGTTCGCGCTCCTCTTCATCGCGCACTGGTTTCTGTATCCCCGCGCGTCACTGCTCGATCTGGCGCAGATGCCGATACTGCTGCTGGTTTCGCAGTTTCTGATTGACGGAGCGGTGGCGGTGTATTTGATTTTGCTGGTGGAGGGGAAGTATCGCACGGGCTTCTGGCAGGCGATCCGGTGGAACTGGCCGCGGTCGGAATGGAAGTTGCTCGGCATCGGCGCCCTGATGCTGTTTGGGCTGAGCCTGCTGGAAAGCATTCTGCCGATGCCGAAGGACACTCCGTTCGACAAACTGCTGGCGCGGCCGCGAGACGCTTATCTGCTGGCGATTATGGCGGTCAGCTTGGGACCGCTGGTGGAAGAGTTGTTCTTCCGCGGGTTTTTCTATCCCGTGGTCGCCCGGCGCTGGGGTGTGGGGTGGGGAATCTTTCTGACCGCGCTGCCGTTTGCGCTGATGCACTTGCCGCAATATGGTTGGGCGTGGGGAGCCATGCTGGTGATTCTGGTGGTAGGCGTGGTTTGCGGTATTGTGCGAGCGGTCACGAGATCGGTGGGGGCGAGCTTCCTGGTGCATGTGGGGTACAACGGGACGCAGATGCTGATTGCCATGGTGGCGACGCAGGGTTTCCGGCACATGCCCAAAGGGTTGGCTGGTCCTTGGCCGCGTTGAATTCTTGCTTCCGCGGAACCGGTCCCTGCGGGAGACTCGCCATAGATTTTCACGTATAGTATGCTGGCTGTCCCTCGAACGGCATGAAGTATGAACGAACCCGTTGTGCCCAACCAGAACTCGGAATCAGACGCCAGGAGTGTGGCCGAAACGATCTTGTCGACCAGCATCCTGGAGGCTGTTCCCGACGCCGTGGCCGCCGTGAACCAGCAGGGCGTGATCATTCAAGTCAATTCCCAGACGGAAGCTTTGTTCGGCTATACCCGCGACGAACTGATCGGCCAGAGGGTTGAGATGCTGGTGCCCGACCGGCAGCGGCCACAGCACCATCAACATCGCGAGCACTTTCACCAGCAACCTAAGATTCGCCGCATGGGATCGGGGCTCGATCTCTGCGGCAGACGCCGCGACGGGTCGGAGTTTCCGGTGGAGATTAGCCTGAGCCCGATCGCAACGGGCAACGGGACGATCGTGCTGAGCGTGATTCGCGACATCAGCGACCGCAAGCGGATTGAAGAGGAACTGCGCCGCGCTCATGAGGAACTCGACCGGAGAAAAAGCCGTGAGCTGCGGCAATCGCAGGATCTGCTGGCGCTGATCGTGGACTCTTCGCAGGATGCGATTATCGGCAAGACTCTCGATGGCATCGTCACGCACTGGAATAAAGGTGCCGAGCACATCTACGGCTACACCGCGCAGGAAATGATCGGACGGCCGATTACGATGCTCGCCCCGAAGGAGCGCGAGGACGAGATTCCGGCGATTCTGCAGAAGATTCGCAACGGGCAAAGGGTCGAGTACTTTGAGTCGGTGCGCGTGACCAAAGACAAGCGGCATCTGAGCGTCTCGATTTCGGTTTCGCCCATCTATGATGCGGACGGCAAAGTTGTGGGGGCGTCGACCATTGCGCGCGACATTACGGCGCAGAAGAAGGTTGAAGATCAGCTGCGGCAGTCGCAGAAGATGGAAGCCGTGGGACGGCTGGCGGGAGGAATTGCGCACGACTTTAACAATCTGCTGGGAATTGTGACTGCCTGCACGGAACTGCTGCGCACCCGAGTCGATTCAGGGAGTGTGGAATATCTCGACAACATTCGCGAGGCGGCGAAGCGCGGTGCGGCGCTGACCCGGCAACTGCTGGCCTTCGGACGAAAGCAGCAACAGCAAGTGCAGGTGCAGGTGATCGACTTGAACGACCGGCTCAAGGACTTAAGCAAGTTGTTGCGTCCTCTGATGGGCGATGACGTGGAGATTGCTCTTTTGCCGAGGTCGGCCACCGCGATCGTGGAGACCGATCCCGGACAAATGGATCAGATCGTGGTGAATCTGGCGGTGAACGCGCGCGACGCGATGCCGCGCGGTGGGAAACTGATTCTGGAGACCGGGGTTTTCGATTTCGATGAAGCGTTTGCCCGCGAACATCCGGCGATTTCTGTGGGCCGGTACGTGATGCTGGCGGTGAGCGACAACGGGACCGGCATGGACGAAGCGACGCGCTCCCGCATATTTGAGCCGTTTTTCACCACCAAGGAAATGGGGAAGGGAACAGGGCTCGGACTGGCGACGGTGTATGGCATCGTCAAGCAGAGCGGCGGTCATGTCTGGGTCTACAGCGAACCCGGACACGGAACCACTTTCAAGATTTACCTGCCCAGCGCAGAACACAAGCTGGAGACCGCGGCTGAGGTGCATGCGGAGGCGCTGCCCGCGAGACGCGAGGGAGTGACGATTCTGCTGGCGGAAGATGAGGCGACCATGCGCCGGCTGACGCGAACGATTCTGGAAGATCACGGTTATAAGGTGCTGGAAGCGGAAGACGGAAATTCCGCTCTGGCGCTGATTGGTTCCGACCATGCGGTGGTTGATCTGATTCTCACCGATGTGGCCATGAAGGGAATGAGCGGACCGGAACTCGTACTGCAGCTCATCGACTCTTATCCGGCCATGAAAGTCGTATACATGTCGGGCTATACGGGAGAGCTGATTGCGAACCAGGGGCTGGGTAGCGGCATCCGGCTGCTGGAAAAGCCGTTCACCCGGGCCGAGTTGCTGAAGATGGTCGATGCGGCGCTGGGGTAGAACCGTTCCGCGTTGCTCTCGATCTGTTCTTCTGCGATACTCGGGGCATTATGAAAGGTAATCCTAAAGTAATTGCTGAGCTGAACAAGGCATTGCGCGAGGAGCTGACCGCGATCAACCAGTATTTTCTGCACGCGGAAATGTGCGAGAACTGGGGATATCACAAGCTCTCCGAATTCATCAAGAAACAATCCATCGGCGAGATGAAGCACGCCGAAGTGCTGATGGAGAGGATTCTGTTTCTGGATGGCAGCCCGTCGATGCAGCCGTTGGAGTTGACGGTCGGCACCACGGTCAAAGAAATGATTGAGAACGATCTGAAGCTGGAGATCGGAGCGGTCAAGGAGTACAACGACGCCGTCAAGATCGCGACTACGGAAGGTGACAACGGATCGCGCGATCTGTTCGTGACGCTGCTCAAGGACGAAGAAGGTCACGTGGACTTTCTCGAAGCCCAGGTACATCTGATGAAAGAGCTGGGGTACGAGCGGTATCTGACGCAGCAGATGGGCGAGCATGAAGAAGAGTAATTTTTAAATTCAAAAGCCCCATTTCTCGCAAAGACGCGAGAAATGGGGCATCGGCTCGTACCCGCAGGGGCTAAAGCCCTTCGTCTAGTTGAGTCCTAACGGCACGGCTACAGTCAGAACCACAAGCTAAAACCACAAAGTCAAAATCAAAAATCAAACGGGCAGCCTGTCTACTTCACGGTGACGGTCAGCAGCTGCGCGCCGCTGACTACATAATCCAGCGGTGGGGTGGCGGTTTCGTCGACGTTCGATTCTCCGCTGACGATCATTTCCTGATTGCCGCGCATGCCGTCCATGATGTTCATCACGGAGATGGGCAGCGTGGGCATGACTTTGTCGGCGACGCGGGCTTCCGGATCATTTTCCAATAACGAGACGTAGAGGCGGTTGTTGGCGTGCTCTTTGTTGAGCAGCGCGATCGTGGATGCCAGGTCGAGCTTGCGTCCGAAGGCCGGATTGGTGCGGCCCACGCGGTCGAGAGTTTCGCCGTCGCTTACCAGAATGCGCAGCGTGCCTTTACTCGCCGAGGTCGGAATCTTCACCGCAATCTGGCGCACGACACGTTCGCCGCGATAGGGAGCGAGCACGGTCTCAACCATAATTTCGTCGCCGGGGCGGACTTCCGTCACGTCGGTGCGAGCGCTTTCGAGGCGGGCCCAGCGGCGCTCGCGAACCAGGTCGAAGTCGAGCTTCACACTCTTCACCGCAGGCGCATTGTAGGGATTGTCGTAGATGCGTCCGAAGCGCTCACCCAGCGACATTGCAGCGGCCATGGCGGCGGGCTGGCCGTTGTCTGAGGGCACGAACATGTTCTTGAGCGCGACTTCGGGAAAGCCTTTGACGTTGATGCTGCCGTTGAGGCGGTAGGTGATTTCTTCGCCGTATTCGTTCACACCGTGCAGCGCGTTGAAAACCGTCGCCATGATTGCTACCGGACTCAGGCGCGGGTTGTTGAGCACTTCAAAGTGAAAGTCTTTTTGCAGTGCGCCGCCCGCACCGTGAATGGTGAGGGTGACGGGGATCATTTCCGGCTGCTTGTTGAATACGCCCAGAATGCCGGTGTGGCGATCCTGCACGAAAACTCCGGCCTGCTCGGTGGTGTTGACGATCTTGAACGCGTTTAGCGGCGAGGGAAGTGTGGCCAGCACCTGCGCCTTGTTCATGGGCAGGTCGACGGAGCCGAATTGCAGCAGAGGATGTCCGCAGGCCAGCAGCCGCTGAGGATCGATGTAAGTAACAGTGCAAGTAGCGGCAATGTCCATATCGCCGCGAACCAGAATCGCGCTCACGGCTGAACCGGGTTCGAGCGGCTCGGGCTGCTTGTCGGTGCTGACGGAACCGGCGCCCATCACGGGGACGACTCCCGCAGAGGCGAACTGAGGGGCGAAGCGGCGCACTGTGTCTTCGGAGAATCCGTTGAAGACTAGAGGTGCTTCGATCGGCTTGAGATAGTTGGCGAAGCCCTGGGTTGAAGAAGCTTCGACTGAATCGGAGAGGGAAGTCTCCTCGCCCGGCGACGCGGTTTTTCCGGCGGCGTTCGTGACTGTGGGTTTGGTAGCGGCGGTTTCTTCGGCGGGCGATTGGTCGAGGGCGTTGATCTCAAGCATATCGGCGATGGGCGTGACGCCGGCAATTGGTTCCTTGGAGAATTCGCCGATGCGGAAGGCGAGCGCGCCCGCTAGTTTGCCGTCGAGATATACCGGGCTGCCGCTCATGCCTGCGACGACGCCAGTGTATTCGACCTTCGTCCCGTGCAGGCGGACAAGAATAATGTCGCCCTTGGGCCCGTTCATGTTGCGCAGAATGCCGAGGACCTCCACGTCCATGGATTCGGGCTTCACGCCTTCAAAGACGGTCAGAGCGTAGCCGCGCATGCCGGTGTGAATCTGATCGACCGGGATGGTCGGCTGCGAAGTCTGGGCGGGCAGTTTGAGGGACAGGGATAGAACGAAGGCCAGAACCGCAAGAACCAGTTTTCTCATTGAAATCCCCGCCACAGGACCCGGCGTTCAATCTCGGTTATCCGGGCCCCACACAGATTAGACTCAGAGCAACTGTGACTCGTTGCCAGGGAGGGCCAGGAGGGGAGAATCTGGGACCGGGCAAAACATCCCAATTGCGAATCCTTGCGTCTATACTAGCACAGAGAGTTTTCGGGGTTCACCATGCTTAATCAACGGAAAGACAAGACTTTAGACCGCAGAGGCGGGGATCGTTCCAGGGGTAAGTTAGTGGCCGTGGTCTGCATGGCACTACTGTGCGGCGCGTTGCCACTCATGGCGCAGGATCAGACGCCAACGCCGCAGGCTCCGTCACAATCGCCTTCATCAACTTCACCGCAATCAACGGACAACGGAAAGGCGAAGCAGGATGTTCCCGACGAGGCGGGCGGTCCGACGGACAGTGTGGGTCCGTACGCGATTCCGAAGAAGAAAGCGGAAGACGCTCCGCCGCCACCACCGCCGGTCGCACCACGAAAACTCGAGGACGTTCCCGACTACTCGCTGAAAGTGAACGTGCCGCTGGTGAATGTGGACGTGCTGGTCACGACCAAGGACGGGCAGTTCGTTCCGGGACTGAAGCAGGAGAATTTTCGCGTTCTCGAAGACGGCGTTCCGCAGAAGCTGAGCCACTTCACCGTGTCGCAGGCTCCGATTACGGCCGTGCTGCTGGTGGAGTTTGCCTCGACAAGCTACTCTTTTCTGCGGGACGCGCTGCAGGCATCGTACGCGTTCGCCAATTCGTTGAAGAAAGACGACTGGGTTGCGGTGTCGTATTACGACATGCAGCCGCACATCCTGGTGGATTTCACGCAAGACAAGAAGGCGGTCTACGGGGCGCTAAACCAGCTGCGCATTCCTGGATTTGCGGAGACCAATCTCTTCGACGCGTTGTATGACACGCTGGACCGGCTCGACCGCGTGGAAGGCAAGAAGTACATCATTCTGGTGACCACCGGTATTGACACATTCAGCAAGCTCACGCTCGACAAGATCACGAAGAAAATCAAAGACACCAAAGATGTGACTATTTTCCCGATAAGCGTGGGATTCATGTTGCGAGAGTTTTGCGAAACCCACCCCGGCAACTATTACTGCCACAACGCGCACGGGATAGGAATTCCAGTGGGGCACATGGACTACCTGCAAGGCGACAATGAAATGAGAAACTTCGCGGCCATGACTGGCGGCCGCGCCTATTTCCCGCGCTTTCAGGCGGAGTACGGTGAAGATTTTCAGGATATTTCCAACGACATTCGCAACCAGTACACGATCTCTTACGCGCCGACGAATGCGAAGCTGGATGGAACTTACCGCAAGCTGAAAGTCGAGGTGGTGGCGCCGGATGGCGGTCCTCTGAAAGTGAAAGATCAGAAGGGCAAAGATGTGAAGATCGACGTGGTGGCGCGCGACGGTTATACGGCGAAACATACGGTGGATTAGCGAACTATTTCCAGCAGGAACGCCCACGGGGAAGCCAGCCAGCACGTCGGTGGTCTGGGAACTTCCCCAAGCTTGTAAGATCCAGACTTTGTAAACAATCAATTAAATCTTCGGGCGAAGGTTCGCTTCCGGGTGCCTCTGTTGTATGCTTCCGAGGCGAATCCGGCCCTGGTTTGCGGCCAAGAAAAAGGAGTATGCCCTTGCTCAAGAGGTTTCTTCCTTCGATTTTCCTGTGGTTTGTGGTTTCCGGCGTAGCGCTTTCTCAAACGATTCAGAGTCTTGTTCACCAGCCGCCAGACGGCGCCCAACTCTGTTTCCAACTCACCGACGGCACTGTCATGTGCCAGGGTAATGCGGATTTCGACTGGTACAAACTCACTCCGGACAACACTGGGAGCTACGTGAACGGTACCTGGACGAGATTGCCGAACCTGCCTGCAGGATATGTTCCGGATGCGTTTGCCTCCGCCGTGCTTGCTGACGGGCGCCTCGTGATTACTGGAGGCGAATATCTGAATAACGTTTTTACGCTCACCAATCTGGGCGCAATCTACGATCCGAAGGCGAACACATGGACGAATCTTCCCGCTCCGGCGAGTTGGCCGTACATTGGGGATTCGCCGTCGCTGGTGTTGCCCAACGGATTATTTCTGGTGGGAAACAAGCTGAACAAGAGCATGGCAGCCCTGAATCCTAAGACCTTGAAGTGGACAGTGCTGGCGGGAACCGGCAAGAGCGATTTCAATGCCGAAGAAGGCTGGACCTTGTTGCCGGACGGTTCGGTCCTGACCATGGACGTGAAAAACGCTCCCAACTCAGAACGGTTTGTGACTTCAACCCGAACGTGGAGCACGGCGGGCAGCACGATTGTCGATCTGCACTCGCCGTCGCCCTTCGGTTGTATCAACTACGGCCCGAACGGATCGCTCTGCTACTACCCGCCGGGAGAAATTGGTCCCGCGATCCTGCGCCCCGACGGCACGGTTTTTGCAACGGGATCGTATTCCAGCACCGGAAGCGGCGCCGGGCATACCGCAATCTATGACACGGCCACGAAGACGTGGACGGCGGGTCCTGACTTTCCCAATGCCGATAACGCCGGCGATTCTTTCGCCGTGCTCTTGCCCAGCGGAGACGTTCTGGTCGAAGGCACGATCGGATCGTACATCTGGGATGGCACAACCTTTACTCAGACGCTGGCGACTCCCGGCTGTCTGATGATGCTGCCGACGGGCCAGGTGCTGGTGGGTGGGTCCGAGGTCTATAACCCGACGGGTACGTATGAAGCGGGATGGGCGCCGACCATCACATCAGTTACGACGAGCGTCAGCCGCGGGTCGACTTACAAAATCTCGGGCACGCAATTCAACGGGCTTTCGCAGGCGGCGGCGTTCGGAGACGAATTTCAGACCGCAACGAATTATCCGCTGGTAAGGATTACGAATAGCGGCACCGGCCATATCTTCTATGCCAAGACCCATAACCATAGCACCATGGGCGTGGCGACGGGGGCGGCCATCGTTTCGACGGAGTTCGACGTTCCGGCGACGATGGAGACGGGCGCAAGTTCGCTCGAAGTCGTGGCCAACGGAATTCCGTCCGCTGCGGTGAGCATCACCGTGAATTAGAGTTTCGGTTCGCGGATCTTCGATTGCGGTACTTAGATTGCGAAACTCAGGGCCCCCGATATTCGGGGGCTTTTGTTTTTGCAATCAGAGCCCGTGAAACAAGGCATCGAGCAGAACGAAGACTCCTGCGCCCACGAAGACCAGAAGGGCCATCTTCATGGCGGGCTCTTTGTTGACCTCGGGAATCAAGTCGGAAGCCGCAACATAAATTGTGACTCCGGCCGCAAGGGGTAATCCTGCGCCCACGTGATGACGGAACAGCGCCATGGTCAGCACGCCTGCCAGAGTCGATCCGCCGAGAACTACTGACGCGCCCCAGGCCGTTCCGCGGCTGCGTCCGCTGGCCAGCATCACCGAGCTGACGGTGAAGCCTTCAGGAATCTTGTGCAGAAAAATCGCGAGGAAGATCAGCCAGCCCAGCCAGTTCGACACCAAGAATCCGGAAGCGATGGCGATGCCGTCGAAGAAAGTGTGAATGATCAGTCCGAAGAGGACAGAATATCCCTTGTGCGAATGAATGAATTCGTCATGGTGCGTTTCCTCGCCGAAGTGGAAGTGGGGCGTGACGGTGTGCTCGAAAAAATGGATGATCAGGTAGCCGAGCAGCACGAGAAATGCGGCGGACCTGCCGCGTAATTCGAGACTCTCGGGAACCATTTCAACCAAGGCCGTGGCCAGCATGAATCCCGCACCCAGCGCAACGAAGTAGCGAAGATAGCGGCGCTCCCAGTTCCGTTGCACGATAATGGCTCCGCCGAAAACGTTGGCGGCAGCGGCGGTTAATCCGAGCACAATGCTGGTGAAAATGGGATTCATGGGACAGGCGGGATGATAACAGCTACTCGCGCCAGTCCCATAGGGGGTTCACCACAGAGACATAGAGAAAACGAAATATTGAATCTCTCATGTCTCTGTGTCCCCAGTCGGAAAGGTCATCCCGAATGCCGGATGTGCATCACGTCGCCATCCTGCACGATGTAGTCCTTGCCCTCCAGGCGCAGCGTGCCTTTGGCGCGGGCGTTGGCTTCAGAGCCGGCTTCGAGCAGTTGGTCCCAGCGGATGGTTTCGGCGCGGATGAAATGCTTTTCCAGATCGGAGTGGATGGCACCGGCAGCTTCCTGGGCGCGGGAGCGGGCGGGAACCTGCCAGGCCCGGCATTCGTCTTCCCCGGCGGTGAAAAAGGAGATCAAGCCAAGAAGTTTATAAGTCGTGCGGATGAGACGAACGAGACCGCTCTCGGTCAGTCCATAGCTCGATAGGAATTCGGCCGCGTCAGCATCGCTCATTTCAGCAAGTTCGGCCTCAACCTTGCCGCAAATGGCTGTGGCCGCGGCGTTGGGACGAGCGGCGATTTCCGTAAGTTTGTATTTGTTAACGGCTTCGTCGAGCTCTTTGCCCAGTTCGGTGGATTCGCCGATGTTGAGCACATAGAATATAGGTTTCTCGCTCAGGAACATGAAGCCGCGAAGGCGCTTCTTGTCCTCGGGCGTCATCTCCATTTCGCGCAATGGTTTCTCGGCTCCGAGATGCGCGTTGGCGCGCTTGAGCAACTCGAATTCCTTTTCGAGTTCCGCCGTCTTCATCTTCTTAAGATCTTTTTCCAGACGCTCGAGCCGTTTTTCGATCTGGCCAAGATCGCTAACCATCAGGTCGAACTCGACGTTCTTGATGTCGCGCAGAGGATCGATTTCAGCCACCAACGGAACGGCAGGGTCTTCAAAGACGCGGACGACGTGGGCCAGCGCATCCACTTGGCGCAGGTGGCCGATGTAGGCCGTCTCCTTCAGCGCGTCCTGGCCAATGGCGCCGACGTCGACATACTCGACCGAAGTGTGCGTCAGCTTCTTGGGGTTGTAGAGCGCGGCCAGACGGTCGAGGCGGTCGTCGGGAACCTTGGCGACTCCGATGTGGGCTTCGCGCGGGTTGCTGGCCTGGGCAGAGAGATGGGCCTTGGTCAAAATGCGGAACAGAGATGTCTTGCCTACCTGGGGCAGGCCAATAATGCCGGTTTTCATAAGAAGCTCTTAGCTATTTGCTCCTGGCTCTTGGCTGTTTCTTTGAATGAGGATGGGTCTGACGGCGCCCTTGGCACGCGTCAGACAACCTTTGAGGATAAACGATAGAGCAGGAATTGCCCAAACCACTCGGCCGCAGGCCGGATCATGATCTTCCGGATTTCCTGGCAAACTTGTGCAAGTCAGCACGGGAACATGGTGTCGCGCCAGAATGGCCACGCCGTTCCAAGAGCGCTCTCTCCCCTTGCCGTCGAAGTTCCACTTTCCCCTATGTTTGCATAGGCTTAAATGTCATGACAGAATCGTCGTCCCATATGCGTGATGACGATAGGTTCCTTCAGGAACGCTTGGCACATCCGGTGAACCTACGAATAGATCCCGGGCGCCTCATGTCCGAGCTTCTGGACATATTCAACATAGGACCCGGGATACACAGTGGGATTGCGGTCGGTGCCGCTCTCACCGCCTAGTTCCAGCACACGTGAGCCCAGACCGCGAAGGAACATGCGGTCATGCGATACGAAGATCATGGTACCTTCAAAATCTTTCAGGGCGTCCACCAGCATTTCCTTGGTCGCAAGATCCAGGTGATTGGTCGGCTCGTCGAGCACCAGGAAGTTCGGCGGGTTGTAGAGCATGCGCGCGATGGCCAGCCGCGACTTTTCTCCGCCGGAGAGTGTGCGGATCTTCTTATCTGTGTCGTCGCCGGAGAACTGGAATGCTCCCGCCAGGTTCCGCAACGCGCCGATACTGTCCTGAGGAAAATCCTGTTGCAACTGTTCGGCGACCGTAAGATCGGAATTAAGCACGTCCAGCGATTGCTGCGCGAAGTAGCCCATAAACAGGCTGGCGCCAAGCCGCACGCTTCCCGCATCCGGAGCGCTGGCCCCGGCAATCATTTTAAGAAGCGTAGTCTTACCCGCGCCGTTTCTTCCCATGACGGCCCAGCGCTCTCCGCGGCGGATGGTGAGATTGAACCCTTCGTAAATCACACGCGGTCCGTAACTCTTGTGCAGATTCTCAATCACGGCCACCTGTTCGCCGGATCGCGGAGGAACGCGAAAGTCGAATTTCACGACCTGCCGCTTTTTGGGCAGTTCGATCTTCTCGATCTTGTCCAAGGCCTTGATCCGGCTCTGCACCTGGGCCGCTTTGGCGGCGTGCGTCCTGAAACGATCGATGAAGCGCTGCTCCTTGGCAAGCATGGACTGCTGCCGGGCAAACGCTGCCTGCTGATTGCTCTCCCGGATCGCCCGCTCGCGCTCGTAGAAATCGTAGTCACCTGAGTACGTGATGATTTCGCCGCCATCAATCTCCGCAATCTTTGAGACCAAACGATTCATGAACTCGCGGTCGTGTGAAGTCATCAGCAGCGCGCCGGGAAATGACTTGAGAAACTGTTCGAGCCAGATGATCGATTCGATGTCGAGATGGTTCGTCGGTTCGTCCATCAGCAATACATCCGGCATTCCGAGTAGAACGCGCGCCAGCGCAACCCGCATTTTCCATCCGCCGGAGAGAGCGCCCACGTCGCCGTCAATTTGATCGTCTTTGAATCCCAAACCGTGGAGCACTTCACGCGCTTGCGATTCGAGCGCGTACCCGCCCAAATGCTCGTACTCCTCCTGAACGTGACCGAAGCGATCAAGAATGCGGTCCATGTCATCAGCCTTGTCGGGGTCAGACATTTCCCGCTGCAAGGCTTCGAGTTCGTGGTGCAGATCGCCGACGCGCCCGCTCCCTGCGATCGCTTCATCCAGCACCGAACGCCCCTGCATTTCCTCGACGTCCTGGCGAAAGTAGCCGATCGTCAACTTCTTGGGGACAGAGACCGAGCCCTCGTCAGGAGTTTCCTCGCCAACCACCATCCGGAAGAGCGTAGTCTTGCCCGCCCCATTGGGACCGACCAGTCCAACTTTTTCGCCAGGATTCAACTGAAACGAAGCATCCACGAAGAGCAACTGCTTGCCATACTGCTTATTGATGTTGGAGAAAGAGATCATTTTGAAGACGCAACTCTCGGCACGGTGCCGCCTCCAGTGTAGCCGCGGTGGTAGCGGCCAGAAAATTGCCGGCCAATGCTGGCTCGCCGGATTTTTGAAGTTGCGCGTCGAGGAATCAATTACTTCCTGAAAGCCGACATTTGAGCAGAATCCTTGGTGGCGAGATCCCAGCTCAATGGTTCGCCTTACACAAACCCTTTGGCATCCAATCATGGACCATCGTGGTCGGTGGCTGCGAAGACTGGTGGAGGATGAGGACGATAGAACGACGCAGCTCTGTGCCGATGGCGGTGAGATGCATCGATAATCCCATGGGAGCGATTACCGCAGGTCCTCCTGCTCGACCGATCTGCATGCGGCCATCGGAGGTCTCCAGGCATGTTTCCCCGCCCACTGCGTACCAGGCCTCCGGGCCAGAGTGGACGTGCGCGGGCGCTGTCATTCCGGGTGTGAAGTCCGCCTCCATTAACTGCGCCGAGTACTTTTCTCCTGCCACGATCGGAAGCGGACCAATCTTGGCAATCGGATTTCCGTGGTCCGATTTCCAGTTCTCGTCCTCGATGGTCATCAACCACACCTTGCCAAACGACTCGACAACCACACCTCGCGGCCCCTTGTCTGCTTGCGCCGCCAAGCGTGTTGGATAAGCATCGAGATGCCAGAATACTTGTGCTTTTGTGAATTGACCTACGGGATTGTCCGCCAGAATCCAGCACCCAATCTCTTGCGTTCGCACACTCGCCGGTTTGCACGGATCGCCCGGAACCGCGACACCTTGCGCGATCAGCTGTGTCCATGGGAGAAGGAGCAGACAGAAAAAGAACGTGCTGTTCAATCGCAGCTGTCGAATCATCGATCTGAACCTCAACGTCATTGGTGGATGTCAGGGAAGGATTGTATCCGGACAAGGTGGATCCGTCCGCAAAGAAATGTTTCGCAAGCGCAGATTTCAGGTTCTGGCCGTATTGTCGGGAACCCGGAAGTTGTAGAAGGGACAAAAGTTGAGCAGGCTGCATCGCATGCACAACGCGAATTGCAGAACGGATGAAAGTTGCGCGGGAGGGTCGGATGAGTGACTCGGCGATGTCGCACTCGTCGCGATTGTTGTAGCGCGCCAACTGGGATCAGTAAACAGAATCATGGATCGCAAAATCCACACTTGACATCAACCAATAATCCACAACCATATGGTTGTGGATAAATTGGGTACAACGTTTGCGGCTTTGTCTGATCCGACCCGGCGGGCAATGATCGAACGACTCTCCCATGGGCCTGCCTCTGTGCATGGATTAACGGAACCGTTTGCACTCTCGCAGCAGATGATTTCAAAACATATCGCCTACCTGGTGCGGGCGCGGATTGTGATCAAGACCAAGCGTGGACGAGAGAGTGTGTGCACGCTCAGGCCAGAGGCGATTAGGAAAGTCAGCGACTGGGCGTTCAGCTATCGCCGATTCTGGGAAGAGAGTTTCGACAAACTGGATGCAGTCGTGAGTCAAATGAAGCAAGATCAAATAAAGAAAGATCGAACAAAGAAAGAAGAGGCCAGGGATGACAAAAAATAAGGTGAACGAAATCGAGCGGATGGTCGTGACAAGAATTTTTGATGCCCCACGCGAGTTGGTTTGGAAGGCATGGACAGACCCGAAGTATGTGATGCAGTGGTGGGGGCCGAAGGGTTTTACTTCGCCGGTTTGCCAGATGGATTTTCGCGTGGGAGGAAAATACCTCATCTGCACGAGAACACCGGATGGACAGGACTTCTGGCATGGCGGTGAATACCATGAGATTGTTCCCCTGGAAAGGATCGTCTCCTCCATGTACTTTTCCGACGCGAAGGGAAACAAGGTTGAGCCTGCGGAATTGGGAATAGAACATGAGGCTATCGAAGGCGCTAACGACGTGATTCTGTTTGAGGATCTTGGAAACGGCCAGACGAAACTCACCTTCATTGGAAATGAACCCATGGAGAGCGCGAAAAATAGCGGTCAACTCGAGGGCATGAACCAGGTACTCGATAAAGTTGCCGAGGTTGTTACGAAGCTGGCGCAGGCGAAATAAGAAGCTGGATTTTTGATGATTGTCATGCGCGAGATCGGAACGTGACGCAACGCCGGTCCGTTCCGGAAACCTAAGGTTGGGCGGGGCGGGTGGCTCGGCTTTCAAACTGCAGAAGCCACTAGAGGAGCGGGCGCCCCGTCCTTCGCGCACTTTGCGAACGGCGGGCAGGACGACGGCATCCACAGCAGGAGGTGTAGGAACGGACAAAAGTTGCGTCGGCAGCATCGCCACCCACCCTTGCCAAAAACTCAAGGATGGGGCACCCTCCGTGGGAATGGCGCAACGCAAAGATGGGCCACCCCCCCAATCTAAGCGTGGACGCCCATCCGTCACGCGTGCGCATCGGTATCCTGCTGAGGTCGGTGATAAACTTCCGCGACCACTTCCGGAGGAGAATCAATTGAGACTTAGGCAGGTATTTCTGAGTGCGTTCGCGAGGATCGCGGTTTTGTTCGCGGCTAGTCACACAGTATGGTCGCAGTCTGGGGAAACTCTAGTCGCTCCTTCCGCTCCGCCCGTGGCTCCCGTCAGAGCCGTCACCGACGACTATCACGGGACGAAGGTGGTCGATCCGTATCGCTACATGGAGGACCTAAAAGACCCTGAGGTGCAAGTTTGGTTCAAGGGTCAGAACGACTACAGCCGGGTAGTGCTGGCGGGCCTCCCTGGCCGCGCGCAGCTTCTCATGCGCATTCGCGAACTCGATCAGTCCGTCCCGTTGGTCGCAGCACGGCAGCTGCCCGGTGATCTTTACGTCATTTCGAAGCAACTCCCCACCGAGGACGTGTTCAAGCTGTACCTGCGCAGCGGTCTGAACGGACAGGACCGGCTGCTAATCGATCCCGAAAAGATTACGCTCACCGCGACAAACCAGAGCAAGGGTAAAAACGAGCTCCTCGGAAACGCGCTATCCGATGACGGCCGGTATCTGGTCGCGGGCATCATTCCGGGCGGCTCCGAGACCAATGCCGAACTGCACGTGATCGAAACCGCCTCGGGTCTCGAGACCGGGGATGTGCTTTCCCGCGGTGTTGGTCCGGAAGCCTGGACGCCATACTGGCTGCCTGATAATCGGAGCTTCGTGTACGGACGCATGCAGACCTTGCCGCCGGGGGCGCCTGCGGCGGAGGCGCGGCAAAAGTTCCGCTCGTATCTGCACGTCCTCGGAACAGACCCCGAGAAAGATCCGCCAGTGTTCGGGTTCGGCGTGGTCCCATCCATTGACGTCGACCCAAGCCTGATCGCCTCTGTTACGACGCAGCCGGGTTCGCGCTATGCCCTCGGTGTTCTTAATGGGAGCGTCACACCCAACAGCTCGTATTACATCGCACCGGTGGACTCGATCGGCAAACCGAACCCGAGGTGGCGCAAGGTCGCCGATTTCGCCGATGGCGTGACAGATATCGCGATTCACGGCGACGACCTCTACCTCCTGACTTACAAAGATGCTCCACGGTATAAAATCGTGCGCATCAATGCCGGCAAACCCGATCTCGCTTCCGCCGAGATTATCGTTCCGCCCAGCGAAGCTGTTATTACCAGCATGAGTCCCGCTCAGGACGCGCTGTACGTGCGGTTGGCGGACGGAGGCGTAGGCCGCCTGCTGCGAGTCCCATATGGTCCTGCTCCAAACGCGGAGCGCGTCGCCCTCCCGTTTGATGGCACCGTCGAAGAAAAAGCCGATCCTCGCTTGCCGGGCACCCTGCTTTACATGACCTCATGGACCAAGGCGTTCAAGGTTTATGCGTACGATCCCAAAACGAAGGCGGTGACCGACACCAGACTCCAACCGGCAGGTCCTTACGACGATCCCGTCAATGTCGAGTCAGTGGAGGTCAAAGTCCCCAGCTACGATGGCACGCTCGTACCCCTGTCCATCACGTATCAGAAGGGCATGAAGCTGGACGGTTCGAACCCCACGTTCCTCACAGGCTACGGCGCTTACGGCACTTCGCAGTATCCGTATTTCGATCCAACCAATCTTGCCTGGTACGAAAAGGCCGGAGTCATGGCGGTTTGCCATGTTCGCGGCGGCGGAGAGTACGGAGAGGAGTGGCACCTCGCGGGAAAGGGGCAGACCAAGCCGAACACCTGGCGCGATTTCATCGCCTGCGCCCAGTATCTGATCGACAAAAAGTACACCTCCCCGGCGAGGCTCGCCGGCGAAGGCGCGAGCGGCGGTGGCATTCTGATTGGCCGCGCCATCACCGAGCGGCCTGACCTCTTCGGCGCCGCTATCATCGACGTCGGTATGGAAGACACCCTCCGTGCGGAAAACACCGCCAACGGCGAGACGAACATCCCTGAATTCGGCAGTACAAAAACGGTGGAAGGATTTCGGGCGCTCTATGAGATGAGCGCATTCCACCATGTGAAAGACCACACGCCTTATCCCGCGGTTCTGCTCACTACCGGCATCAACGATCCGCGCGTTGCCCCGTGGATGCTGGGCAAGATGACGGCGCGTTTGCAGGCGGCGACCTCCAGCGGCAGACCGGTCCTGCTGAGGGTCGATTACGGCGGCGGTCACGGTGGCGGTAGCGGCGAAACGGAATTTCAGGAAAGCCTGGCAGACGCGTGGAGCTTTCTGCTGTGGCAGTTCGGTGTGCCCGAGTTTCAGCCGAAAAAAAAGTAAGGTCGGCGGGTACGACGACGGCATACACAAGGGGTAGCGTAGAACGGAGAAAAGTTGCGCCGGCAGCACCGCCGCCCACCCTTGCAAAAAACGCAAGGGTGGGGCACCCATCCCTGGGGATGGTGCAATGCAAAGATGGGCCGTCCGCCTGAACTTCAATCTGGCAGAAGCATTTTGCGGCGCAGGGCCTGGTAGCGAGGGTGAGACCGAAGACGGCCTAGTTTGGGCTCTGTGGCGAGATACAGCGCGATGGCATCGCGGTCCTCGATAGCTTTCTCATACCAGTCCAGCGCCTGTTCCACCTGTCCCTGGCCGAGGCACATGATTCCGAATACGCCGGGAGCCACGTAACCTGATTGCGCGCGCTGTTCTATTTCCTGCAAGACAGCGGTCGCTTCTTCGCAGCGTCCTGCCCGCGAATAAAGATTGCGCAGCGAAGCCAGCACCCAGGGGTTTCGCTCCGAAAACCCAGCTGCCCGCTCTACGGCATCGACCGCCTTATCGATGTTACCTTTGAGAAAATAAGCCAGCCCGAGCATCCAGTGCGAAAAATAGTAGGTCGCGTCCAACTCCAGCGCCTTCGTCGCCAGGGTAATCGCCGTGTCCGGATCATCCCGGCGATAGGCATTTTCCGCCAGGCCGATCACCGCCAGATGATAGAGCGGGTCGAGCTCCGCCGCCCGGTTGAACTCGACTTCCGCTTCCTTCAAACGTCCCAGAGGTTGGAGGAAGTGCATGGCGTAACAGAAATGGACTTCGGCGACTGCCGGGCCAAGCTCCAAAGCCCGCTTCATCTCACGCTCGGCTCCTGTCCAATCGTAGTCGTAGTATCCCAGCACGCTGCCCAGGTAGGCATGCGCAACCGGAAGACTTCCATCCAACTCCAGAGCTTTCTGCAAAGCCCGTTTCGCGGCCGGCAAAATACCGCGAGGAGCAGCTTGTCCCCACACGGCTTCGATGAACAGCAAGTATCCCACCCCAGCGTAGGCGAGCGCGTACTTGGAGTCGCGTGCGAGCGCCTGCTCGAAGTACTCCCGGGCGACCCGAACGCTCGCAGGATTGAGCCGGGCCGAGAGATGCCGTCCTCGCAGGTAGAGATTGTAGGCCTCCAGATCCGCAGTGGGCCGGTTCAGCAGCGGCTGGCCGCTCAGCTTGAGCTTCAGGGTTTCGACGATGGCCTGCGAGATTTCATCCTGTATCGCGAACACGTCGGTCATCTCGCGGTCGTAGCGCTCTGACCACAGGTGGTATCCGTCCGACGCCTTGATCAACTGGGCGGTTACGCGAAGGCGACTCCCGAATTTGCGCACGCCACCTTCCAGGATATATTCCACGTTCAGCCCCTGCGCGATGCTGCGGATGTCCTGTCCCTTTCCCGCGAATGCCAGCGTCGAGGTGCGCGCCGTCACCAGCAGCCCCGGCACCTTGACCAGCGCATTGAGAATGTCCTCGGCCAAGCCGTCGCTGAAGTATTCATTTTCCTTGTCGCCGCTGAGATTGGAGAACGGGAGCACCGCGATCGAAGGGGGGTTCAAGACGGGAGCCGCCGCGGCTTGTAGCAGCGCCCGCTTTACCTCCGCGATGCTCTGGAACCGCTGTGCCGGCTGCTTAGCGAGGCAACCGGCGACCACGCGCGCAACCTCCGGCGGCGTCTCCGTCAGCGGAGGTGGATCTGTGTGCAGGATCGCCGCCAGGATCGAGATCGTGTTTTCGCCGCGGAATGCTTTCCGTGCGCTGAGCATCTCATACAAGACCACGCCAAACGAGAAAATATCCGAGCGCGCGTCCACGCTCTTGCCCTGGGCCTGCTCCGGCGACATGTAATGAACCGTCCCCAGGACGGTGTTTTCCTGGGTAAGGGTGGCCGTTTCAGCCTCGTCGTCCTGGTGGAACCCTCCCTTGGTCGACGCTTGGGCCGCGACTTTCGCCAACCCGAAATCCAACAGCTTTACGCCGGCCTTGGTCACCAGGATGTTGTCGGGCTTCAGATCCCGGTGTACTGTTCCATTCTGATGCGCTGCTTCCAGCGCGTCGCAGATCTGCCCGGCGTATTCCAGGGCTCGCGTCAGAGGTAGGGGACCAGGTTCGGCCGGAGACAGCAGCGGATGCCCATTCACGAATTCCAGGACAATGTAATCGGGGCCGACGTCGTAGATCTGACAGATGTTCGGGTGGTTGAGAGCGGCGACGGCGCGGGCTTCCCGTCCGAATCGTTCCGGGTACTGCTCGGTGGAAACCTTGAGAGCGACCATCCGGTCGAGGCGGGTGTCGCGAGCCTTATAGACCACACCCATCCCACCGGAGCCGATCTGCGAGAGAATTTCGTAGGGTCCAAGCGTATCGCCGACCGATAGCGGCATAATCCTGTGGGCCATGTTTTCGCTTCGCGACTGACGTTGATTGTATATTCCAAACGCCTACGCCGGAACCCTCAAACCGTTCCATTCCGAGCAACGGACACGAGGCGTAGGGACAGGAAACGTGGGGACAGAGGAAACGTGGGGGGGACGTGGGGACAGGCGGAACCTACTCCAGTTTTTTCCCGACTTTGTGGGGCAAGAAACAGGGGACGTCCCATCTGTCCCCGGATTTCCCCCATTTTGTGGAAGCTCCCAGCTAGACTCGCTCCGGGCCACCTCTGGAGTTCTTCAATCCCCGCCCTCGGATTCAAGCCACTTACTCACTCGCTTCTGCTCACGAGATAAAACTGTCGGTGTCAGGTGAGAGGCAGCGTCGTCACGTAGTTTGACTATCTGTTCTTGATTCCCGCTCTCAGTCTCGCCATGAGCCGCAATGGCGAACCAGTAATAGGCCTCTGCATAGTCTTGCGTCACACCCAGACCGTTGCTGTACATAAAACCAAGGTTGCCTTGAGCCTTATAGTTACCTTGCTCCGCTGCTTTTCGATACCACGCCGTTGCCTGAACATAGTCCTGGGGCGCCCCTTGACCTTTGTGGTACATGAGGCCAACGCTGAATTTGGCATCAGAAGAACCCTGTTCCGCCGCCTTGCGAAACCACGACATGGCCTGCGCATTGTCTTGCGGCCCGCCCTGACCCTCAGCGTACATGCTGCCAAGATTGAGTTGGGATACGGCATCTCCCTGTTCCGCCGCCTTTTGATACCAGACCCGTGCCCGCGCGTAGTCCTGAGGTACACCCTCTCCGTTGTAGTACATGCGACCGATGGTAGATTGGGCTTGAGTGAGCCCTTGTTCCGCTGACTTGAGAAACCACACCGCTGCCTGTGCGTAGTCCTGCGTTACACCTTCACCGTTGTTGTACATGGAGCCAAGGTTGTATTGGGCATATTTCTCCCCTTGCTCTGCCGCCTTGCGATACCATGCCATTGCCTTGGAGTAGTCGCGCGGCACAACCTGACCCGCCTCATACACAAGGCCAAGACAGAATTGCACGAAAGCATCGCCAGAGTTTGCGTTCGCTTGCACATCTGACTTCGAGTGCAGTAACGAATCACAGGTAGGCTCTGCCACTGCCCCAGCCACACTTACCAGGCAAAGAGCAAGCACCGTAGTGGGAACAAAAAGTTTTGAACTCATGGATGTTCTTCCTTTCCCGCGCGGCTGGTTGGCCGTCCGTTTCGACAAGTATCCTGCGTGGGCGCCCCATTCTTCAGCGCTTTTTGCGGAAGGTGGGTGCCTATGGTAACCTCCCGGAACTGAACCAAAGGGCACCGAAAAATTGCACCTGCGCCGGATGCCAGATCAAACCGCCCGCGGATAACCTGCAGTGTTTTCTATCGGCGTTCATCGGCTGTTCATTGGTGCACCCACTGGATTCGCGCTGGGAGACGAAAGACTACGAGATGCGAAAAGGGTTTACGAGAAAACCAAAACCGGACGAGCCCGCGCCGCCAGTCAAGAACTACATCACGCCGAGCGGGCTGGAGCGCCTCAAAGATGAGCACCGGTTTCTGCTCACCAGGGAACGCCCGGCCGTAACGGAGGTGGTGGCGTGGGCTGCCAGCAACGGGGATCGCAGTGAAAACGCCGACTATCAGTACGGCAAGCGGCGGCTGCGGCAGATTGATGGGCGGATTCGCTTTCTCACCAAGCGAATCGAAGCCGCCGAAGTGGTGGACCCGGAAGCTCGAAGATCGGGGCAGGCGGCGACGAAGGCATTCTTCGGAGCGACCGTGCGCTATGCCAATGCCGCAGGAGTATCGCGGGTGGTGAGCATTGTTGGCACCGACGAAATCGATCTCAACCACGGCCACATCAGTTGGGTGTCACCTCTGGGGCGCGCGTTGATGAAGTCGGCAGCGGGTGACAGCGTTGTCCTTCAATTGCCGGGCGGCACAGAATACCTGACCGTGCTGGGAGTGTCTTACGAGCGCATTGCCGTGGAACCGTTCCGTGAACCACCTGGATCCGAGGCCTCGGCAAAGAGACTCCCTCGCCGACGCTAAACCGCCACGACCAAACTCGAAGAGCATCAACGGACGATCGTCGAAGCTGAGAACAACCATAGAACAGCCATGGTGAGCACCTCAGACGGTGCAGATGACAAAGGGAAGCCGATCAACTAGACTGAAAAATCCAATGACTTCCCTTTAAGCCGGGATGGCGGAACTGGCAGACGCAGCGGACTCAAAATCCGCCGGGCTTCGGCCCTTGGGGGTTCGATTCCCCCTCCCGGCACCAGCACTTTTCGTTTCAATTACTTAAGGTCAATATCGTCCGTTCCTACCGCTTTCTTACCGTTTTGCACGATGCTTGCGGTGTAGAACCGCATGGCAAACCGTCGAGCAAGCATCTGGATGTACGTCAAAGTTGGTGATCGCTGGCGCTACGTCAAACCCGTGGTCGGCAAGAACAACAAGCTCAGACCGGGGTATGCCCTCATCGGTGGTATTGAGACGCACGTCCCGAACGCAGCCTACTACCTCCGCTATCGCGAAGGATCGAGGATCATCTGGCGCAAGTGCAGCAGCGCCGTTGACGCAAAAATCGCACGCGAAAGGCAGGAAGCGTACCTCACAGCATTCGCGCACGGACTCACGCCAAAGCAGCAATGGGACAAGACCCCGCCGCCAGCGACGATGAATGACGTACTGCTGCCGTGGCTTGAACAGTACAGGCTCTCGCACCAACCAGAGTCCCACGCGCTAATGGTGCAGACTCTCAACGAATTCAACAACTGGTGCAGGAAAGATATTGTCGCCAAGATCACAACAGTTGACCTGCTGCGCTACCGCGCATGGTTGATTGAGAAGAAGCGTTCAGCGCGCACTGCCGCCAACAAGATGCTGCGCGTGAACCAATTCATCCGCTCTGTTCGTGGTCTGCGGGAGGGGGAAGGTCCGGTGTCGGTAAAGCACGCGAAGTTCGTGGAGCTTGAGCCAACCGTATTCAATGACGATGAGTTGACCGCGTTCTTCAAAGAATGCGACTCGTTCAGGTATGCGATCTTCAGGTGCTACCTCATGAGCGGTCTTCGCAAGGCTGAGCTTGAGTCCTTGTCGTGGGACGATGTCGATTTCAAGGCTGGCACGATTACGGTGTCGCCTAAGCCAGACTTCACCCCCAAAGATTGGGAGCAGCGCACAGTCGAGATTCCTGACGAGCTTCTCGCCATCCTGAAGGAGATGCCTCGGCGCGGCGCATTCGTTTTTGCAAACGGAGCTGGACACAGGTACACGCATAGCTGGGACGACTGCGCAAAGATCGCCAAGAAGGCGAAGGTCGAGGACTGTCATCCGCATCGGTTCCGTGCCACGTATGCGACGTGTTGCTTGCAGAATGGCATCGACCTTAAGACCGTGCAGAAGTTGCTCGGTCACAAAAATCTCGAATCTACTATGCGGTATCTCGCAAAGGCTGAGTCGCCAAAGGTGCGTGCGAAGGTGAATGCTGTGAAGTTTGGGGTGTGAACCCCTTCAGTTTGCTTGCTTAGGTTAGTCGTCTGGTTCGCATAAGTCGCCGATCCTATGATTCGAGAATGGCCGCCGAAACCTGCGGTGGATTGGCCCCAAGACCCCGTTCTCCCCTCGCAACTGCTTAGCCATCGACACAGCCTTAGTCTGGGAGTTCTCGCGGTTCCCGCGTTCCCTCAAAGAACGCAATGGCTGCGTGGTCTGCGATGCGAGATTTCGGTGCGCGAACCAAGGTCAATATGGCGTGGACAAAATGGAGCCGGGATTCCCCGGACTTTTTGTCGCGGCTATATAAATCGTGGAGATTCTTGACTATGACAGTGGCTAGTGGGGCTGCAAGACCAACGTCTTCACTGGAGATTACCAGCAAGCGGTTCCACGCGTGCGCGTCGTAGTCGCTTAGGTACAACTCCGTCCCCCAAAAGAGAGCGTCCTCTTCCAACCCTCGTCGAATGGACTTCTGCAAGGCGGAAAGAACCTCATAGAAGTCGTAACCGCCCACTGTGGGCCATGGGAACTCCCTCGCCTTTGTCATCACGCCTTTTTCAGTCTTTCTGCTAAGCGCTGCTTGCGTTCCTGCTTCTCGTTCTCGATGCACACTTGCCGCGCCAACTTCTCGTAGGGATCGGGAAGCGTGCAGTTGACAAGCTTGCCGCTCACTTCAAAGAAGTACTCAACGCCCCGCCCCAATGCTTGCCCCGAGTTCGTGTGCTTGTCGTGCGCACAATCCGGCATCACGCGCTTCTCGCGTTCGCCCGGAGCGTAGGGCGATTTTTCCTTGTAGTGCTTACGCATGTACTCGGCAGCCAAGTCCCACCAGACTTTTCCGTCACCGGGAATTTCGGACTCGGTATGGCGTGCCGTCATGCGCGAGACCCACCAGCGGTCAAACTGGACGGCGTCGTTGCGTTCGCGCCAAGGGTAGTCGTCATGACGGTTCTCGTACTCTTCCCAAACGGTCATTCGTCCCTCAGAGTTTCGTTGACGAGTTTCACGAGGACATCGCCGTGGCAGTGCTTTCGGGGCTTGCACCAACACCCCAGTGCCTTTCCCCTCAATTCGGGAAGCCGAGCCATGAGGTCAGTTCGGGATCGAACGTATGCCTCATACTTTTCAAGCACGCACTTCCAGCCGCACCCCGGTTCGATCTTAAATGGATTCCCCCATCCGATGCCTCTGAACTCAAGGAAATCGCGCCCGATGTACACGTCGAACGGAGCTTTGCGGACGTGGACGACCGAGGTCGCTATTTCAGGTCCAACTGGGACAACTCGCTTTGGACTTGATTGAGCAACGACTGAGGATTCGCTTTTCGGTTGCCACTGCCCGTCCGCCTTCTTCTTCTCAAGCAAGGCCACCAGTTTTTTCTGGTCTAGCGTGACGCTCTGTCCTTTCCTGTAGCGTTCCCACCGGATTGGCGAGTTCGTGGACTTTGTGCTCCGCGAGGATTCGGACGTGATCCCGGCAATGGGAGCGATTGCAGCAACGGGGACGTCCGGCGATGGAGCTGAGTTGCTAAGAACAACTGAAGCGGATTTCTGCCGGATGCGTTCGCGCCTGCGCCAGTTGGGGAGATGTTTTCTAAAGAGTGAGCCAGTTCCGAAGCAGCGAAGACCATACAGGCGGCGTGTGAAGCGCACTGCCCCGTCAACTCCGCTGAGGTTCAGGGCGAGTTAAACCAGCGCCACGGACGTGCGACCCCCAGCGTAGGCTTCGCTGGGGTTTTTCTTCGAGATTTTCCCTACCGTTTCCTACCGTTTTTCCTCTCCAGAAGGTGTCAGATCGGACGTAACGGAGGCACGAAAAGGCTCAAGTTACGCAAAACACTGCATCTTGCTGATACCATTGGCAGCGGGAAACGCATTCAATAAAATCCCCCTCCCGGCACCAACCCCCAAAGCCCACAGAATACGCGGCTAGCCGCTGCTAGCTCCCGCGGGAGATGCACCCCTCCGGAGCAGACGCAGCGGATTTCGCGCCAATATATAACCAGCGAGCGTTCTCTATGCAAGCGAAAATAGCAAATCTACTTACAAAATGCTGTATTGAGCATGGCTTACACACCTTTTCCACACTCTCAGGATCCCCCGAGCACCCTCGCGCTTGGGCTGGATCAGAAGAGTCTCGGCGCGAAATAATTCAGATCGCGGCGCCAAGTTTGCCACTCGTGGTCGGTGCCCGGTGATTCGTAGAAAACGTGTTGAATATTTGCTTCCAGTAGGGACGTATGCAGTCTCTGGAGCCCCGTGCGCATTCTCTCCGGTTCATTCGTCCCCACGCCAATCCAGAGCAAGTGCACTTTCTTGGCGAATGCTGCCGGATCAGCGAACACTCCGTTGTAGTCGGTCTTGGGATCCAGTTTGCGATTCCCGAGAACGAGCATCCCGCCCGCTCCACTGAAACCGCCGATGTAAGAGAAGAGATCGAGATGATCCAGAGTAATCTGGAAGGTCTGCATGCCGCCCATCGAGAGGCCTGCCATCGCGCGATGCTCGCGGTCGGGTAACGTGCGGAAGGTGGAATCAATGTAGGGGATGAGAGCTTGCGTCACGTCATCTTCAAACGCCGCTGCCATGTCCTGCATGGCCTTCAGCATTTCTGGTGATCCAAACCCTTTTGCGAACAGATCGACAGGCGCCTCGCCTGCGCGGTGCGCGTAGCCGTAGGCCATCACCACGATCATCGGTTTGCAACTCTTGGCCGCGATCAAATTATCCAGGATGAAGTTCGCGTTGCCCTGACGCACCCAGCCGGTCTCGTCCTCGCCGGCGCCATGTTGTAAATAGAGCACCGGATAGCGCTCTTTTGTTTGGGCATCATAATTCGGCGGCAGATAGACCAGCGCATGCCGCCAGGTTCCCGTCACCTTCGAGCTGTACCAGACCTCCCGCACGGTACCGTGCGGCACATCTTTCACCGAATAATATGTCGAGCCCGGCTCCGGAACTTCTACGCCACTTGCCGGCTTTTCCTCCTCCGAAGAAGGCGTGAGTGTTGGGGTCGCTGACCTCGGCGCCGTCGATGACCAGCGTGTAATAGTGAAAACCGGGAACAAGCGGCGGAGTGGTGATGGTCCAGAATCCGTCCTGCTGTTTCTCCATGTCCACTTTCGGGCCGCTCCAGAAGTTCAATCTTACCTTCGTAGCATCTGGAGCTTTCACGCGAATCTGTACTCTGCCGGCGCTGTCAACCCGTGGATACTCCGCTGCCCAGACATTGGTTGAAGAAGGCTGAAAATCTCCAGCCTCCTGTGCACAGCAAAAACCTGCGAAAAGGATCATTATCATTCCGACGTATTTCATCAATCCCCTCTCAATTTCATGTTTCCTGGGTGATGGAGAAGATCCGCCCCTCTAGCGGCACTCAAACGAATTCGCGTCTTCCGGATTTCCGCGTCCCTTGTATTGTGCGTGCTTCGGATAGGGACATAGCGGCCGGCTGCGCCCAGGGAAGGCCTTCCCAGTCGCGACGACTGATGTAGGTGTTGTTCCCTTCTCGACCCAGTTCACCATTGCGCCCAACAAATCAAACTGATCCAGCGACTGCCCTCCCCCACAATGGCTCATCCCTGGAACGAAATAGAACTGACTCCACTTCGAAACGGTGTCGAGGCTTCCGTTTGCAGCAGCCATATTCTTGTAGTATTCGAACGTGTCGAGAGGCGAGAACCACGGATCGCTATCGCCGTGGTAGAAAATCAATTTCCCTCCATGGGCGGAGAAGGTCGTCAAATTCGTGGACATCGAATCCACGAGCGGTTGACTGGCCGACAGAGCTTCCTTATCGACGTCCATTGTCATGTCCGTCGTCGCAGGCCCGAAAATGCCGGGTCCGGGTGAGAGCAATCCTCGGAACGGCGGCCCGTTCGTGATGCCCGTGTCGTAAAGGAAGCCGGCATAGACTTGGGTTCCACTCGACGTCTTCGGCCCTCCCATGGCCTTCTTGATGGCGGCCGCTCTTTCCGGAGCCAGGCAGGAGTTATTCGTTTCGCCCTTGCACGCCAACATCTCGGGGTCGAAGTCGCACCCGAGCGGATCGGAGATCAAGCCGTCGGCAATGCCATCTTTGGCGTCGCACTTCTTAATGAGGGCATCCCTGATCAACTTGCGATCATTGTCTGTAATCGCTTGCTCGATGATTGGTTTCCCGTTTGCGTCTTTCGGGGCAATTTGATTGAAGGCGATGGGAATCCATCGGCCGATCGCGAGATTGGAAAATCCGGTGCGCATCGCGGGGTCGCCGGAGATGATGCCATTGAAAACCGTTGGATAACGCTGTGAAAGAATCATGCCCTCGCGCCCGCCGGTGGAGCATCCAGAGAAATATGAAAAGGCTGCCGGCTTGCCGTAGTATTGCGCGATGAGTTGTTTGGCCAATGCAGCGACCTCGGCATTCGCGAGGTAAGCAAAGTCCAGATACGCCTGCTGATCGCGCATGAAACCGAAATCAAATCCCGGGTGGCGGCTCTTATGACCTGTATCCGTACTTGCAACGGCGAATCCGCGTATGAGTCCAGGTGTGTCGCCAGCAGCGTTCAATCCAAGGGGCGCAAGTACAATGCCGTTGCTACCGCCCCCACCTTGCATCAGCAAGTCGCCGTTCCATTGATCGGGCATGGCCAATGCGAAGGTGATTGCAAACTCTTCTCCGTCGACTCCGGTGCGTCGGTTTATGACACCTTCGACTCGGCAATATGCAGGTAGAGGTGCGGTGCGAGTCTGGCTCCAGGGAATGGCCTCGGTGGTTCCGGCAGCAATGGCCGCCGCTTTGGTGATTTCGACATTCTCGGCTTTGAAGCTGGTCAGCTTCGCGCAGGAGTTCGGTTCTTGCGCCCACGCACAACTAGCAGAGACGAACACCAAAAGCATGTTTCTAAAGAATTTGGAATGCGTATTGCTTGGAGAGTGGGACACGAAGCGAGTCATCGAGCAAGACTATTCCTGTTCCAGCGCCTTTTCTACTGGGCCTACTTCGATTCCTTAATGATTGCGTTCGCAGCGTTGCCGGCCACGACCCAGCTTGCCGACCCGGCCACGACTGCTTCATCCTCGAACCACAGGAATCCGAAGTCGTCGATGCACTCCGGAAAATCGGGCTTGATGATGATGTATCCCGGAATCACGGCGCCCGGGATGTAAGCATTGTCGGCGCGATTGTTGCTGTACGTCTTCGTCTTCGAGACCGTACCGACGCCAGCTACATACGAAGTGCTCGACACCGGGTGCGTGCCGAGAATGTAGTTGACGGCGCGAAGTGTGTATTCCGGGCCCACGAGATCCGGGAACGTCCTGTGCAGGAAATACATTCGGATGGCCATGTCAACCACGGCGCCCGATCCGCCCCAGGTGCCAAGACTCGGGGGCACGCCGAACGGGGTCTCGTCCAGACGCTTGTCCAAACCTGCCATGTATGTTTTCACCGCTTCGCGCATTTGATCTTTCGCGCTCGCATCCAAGTAGGGCAATGCCCGGACTGCTTTCCAACCATTGAAGTCCATTTGCTCGGGAGTGATCATCTGAGGGAACAATTCCTTCAGACGAGACTTGTAGGGCTCGGCACCATTTGTGGCGATGGTCAGTTCCAGAGCCGCGGACCAATCCATGCCGACGAAAGATCGGCTCCGGCCGGAGCCAGCGGGCGAAGCTGCCGGAGCGCCTGGCGCGCCAGAGTTTGTTGGCGTACCCGAACTGCTCTTTGGCTTACGACCTTGCGCGCCAGAGACCATACCCTGAGACGCAGCCAGCACACCACCTGCGGGAGCCTCTCGGTCTGGCCCGGCGCTTGTCGGATATAGCGTTGGATTTGCCGTTGTGTCCTTCCATGCTTTGATCGCGGTCTCTAGACAGTCTTTCGCTAATGCGTCGTCCCAGCCTTTCAGCGTATCCGCCGCTGCAGCCAGCGCCGCGATGGCGTTCCACTGGAAATACGGGTTGTTCGTCGTGAAGATCCAGCGATCGTCCGGCTTGCCCGAGTAGTCGCCCTTCGTCTCGTTCGGGCCGAGCTTCGGGTCGTAAATGCGGCCGTCAGTTTTCGACGCCCCGTCGCCCACCTGTGTGTACTGGCGCAGATCTGGCTCGTGAGTGCCGCGGATGGCGTGGCCGATGTTGTGGAACTGCGCCAGGATGAGCAGTGCACCGTGCTTCACTTGCTGCACCGTATCCGGCACGCCATCGGGACGGTGCATCTCAACCTCACGGGCGGTTTCATCCACCGTAAGCTCGTCGTACTTGAGATTGAATTCGCGATATGCCAAAGCCAGACTCTGAATCACGCTCAGTTGCGCAGGCTCCTCCAGGTCGAAGTCGCCGGCATCGTACCAGCCGCCCACGTTCATCCCAGGAATGTGATCGCCGCCTTTCCACTTCCCATCCGTTGCCGTAGCCTGGTTCCAGCCGTCGAATTGCTCCCCAACCACGGGCGCCATGCGGCCATCATCCAAGTGTGAAGCGCCATGCCACATACGGTAGCCTTCGCGAACCGAAACGTGATCCATTTGTTCCGCGAGGTGATGATCGAGGCTGTCTTGCCAGATGTTAGCGTAAGCGTTCTCTGAAATGGGGAAGGGGGCTGTGCGCTGGTCTGCGTATTCGATTACATAAAGACCGGGATCCTTCACAGGAGTGAAGTCGAATTTCGAATAGACGTAGCGCAGCCAGGGAGTGGAAGGCGTGATCGGGCCCTCGAACGCCTGCTTGTAAGATCCGTCTTCCATCAGGCGAAGCACTCTGGCCGTCTTCGGGGCGTTGTAGTTCGGGTCGAGTTCGAGTACCGCCACCTTGGAGAAATCCGGCGCATAACCGACCTGGCCGTGCGCGATCATCGGCGGCCGTGTCCAGTTCGGAATCACGTCCGGTCTGATGTGCCAGACGACAGCGCCGGTGGTCTTGTCCGAAGGGATCAGAGAACGCAACACGAACCAGCCATTCGGCGCGCGGTCGCGGCCATCGAACAACATGAGGTCGGCCGTATCCGACTTAACGTTGATCCGGGCCAGCGCGTCGTCGATTCCCAATGTGATGCTCTTGCCCTCGGCGAATGGCAGGGGCTGCGTGTATCCCTTGGCCTTCTCCCAGTCCTCCAGGTAGTACGCCTTTTTCGGTTCGTCGGGCAGGGGCATCACCTTGACCATTGGATCGTTCGGCGTACGCGGGAAGATGCCTGCTGTGGTTCCGTCCACCAGGTAAGCCTTGCCCATGTAGATCGAGGGCAGAAATTCGAGATTGAAGCCGGCCCGCCCGGCTAGCTTCTGCGGTAGCGGCTTGTCGAGATTGATGCTGACCTTCACGCCGCCTGGTTCCGCTGCCACTTCCAGTGTGTAACTGAAGTCGAACGTCGGGAACGCGAGGTCGGCGCTGAGTCGGTTGTTCGCCTTGTCGGCATGGCGATCTTTGAGAGTTGCCACCAGGTCCCACTGCTCAGGCGTTGGCATCAGGCGCACGTCGCCGTTGGTGGCGATGCGCTGGCCGTGGAGAATCATCTCCATAGCCGTGTTCTTTTGGTCCACAAAAACCGGATGGTACGTGCTGTCGTAAAGAAAAACGCTGAAACCTTGAGTATCGAGGTAATTCTTATCGGTCACCTTCATGGCAAAATCGGCGCCAGAGAAGCCTTGGGCCGAGATCAGGGTCAAGAGAAGACAAGCTATGATTCTCGTGAACATAAATTGGGATGAATGCTGCTCCTTTGCCGCAACATGATATGACATGCATTGAAGACGTGCAGCGCCATTGGAAGCGGCGCCGGCGAGTGTTTTGCTGGCCGACGTGACCATTTCGTGACCATTCTCGATTTGCTTCCCTCTTACGTCTAGTTTCGGGATTGCATCAGCCATGTCATTTCGGTTCACGATCGCATAGCGTTCGAGGACGCTACGAGTCCGCCAACCGCCGATTTTCATGATCACAGTTTCAGAGATGCCAACGCGCTGGAGATTGCGTGCCGCCGTCCTGCGGAGATCATGGAAAATCAAGCTCGAATATGTGGACCTCTTACTCTCTTGCACTTCGTACAAGCTTTGCCCGCGTCCGCCTCGGCAAGTAGCGGCTCGGCCAGCTCATTAATCTGGTGAGCGAGACTGGGGCGGCGCCCGGCTCTTAGAGTGCTTTCGCCGCTATTCGGGCTGAGCTGTTGTTGCCGGATGTTTGAGTTCGGCGACGAGTTCCTGGAAATGGGGATTCTGGTGGAGGCTCGCGAGACTGTCGTCGGCCGCCAATCCTTCGACATCTTTATAGCCGCGCTTGATGGCTTCACGCAGATACTGCAGCGCGTCCTCGGGATGGTTGGCAGCTACGGCCACACAGGCGAACGAATACCACACCGAGAAACGGTCCCCCTGCCCCTTGGCACTGTCTTGCTTTTCGATCACGTCGCGAAATAGTTTGCTGGCTTCGGAGTAGCGATGGGTGTAGGCCATCGCTGTGCCGAGTTGCCGGAGTGCCTCCACGGTCAAGAGATGCAGAGGGCCGAGAGTACGAAGGACTGCGTCGAAGGCCGCTCGGGCGTTTTTTTCAGCTTCCGCATAGCGGCCCTCCCTGATCAGATCTCGGGCCAGATTGGATTGGCATTCCAAGGTGCTGGGATGTTCCGGTCCGATGACCCGAACCATCGTTACAAGAGTCTCTCGCTGCAGTTTTTCCGCCTCTTCAATGTGCCCTTGCTTGAAAATCTCATCCGCCAAACCCGACTTAGTCAGCAGTGTGCGCGGGTGCTCGGGGCCAGAGACCCGCAACTGAATCGCCAGCGTCTCCCGGTACACTTTCTCGGCCTCGGCATGGTGGCCTTCTTCAGTGAGCAGGCTTGCAAGGTTGAACATTGTGCCAGTCGTTAGCTGATGTTCGGGCCCCAGCACTCGCTGCAATACTGCCAAATTGTCGCGATAAATCTGCTCGGCTTCCGCGAGGCGGCCTTGAGCCTGCACGGCCACGGCCAGATTGCTCATGGTTCTGAGAGTTTCAGGGTGGTCTGGTCCGACGCGGCGTTCGAGTTCGACCAACCGGCGATACTCTTGTTCCGCCTCGGCATAGCGGCCTTGGTTCCAGAGCGCAACGCCCAGGTAGCCCATCGACTGCAGCACTGGGTCGCTTTCCGGGCCCAGTCTGCGAGTCCCTACTTCAATCGCATCGCGAGCAAATTTCTCTCCCTGGGCAAACCCACCCGGCCCCTGCACAATGTAGGCAAGATTGGCCATAGTCTCAATCGTAAGCGGATTCTCAGGCCCCAGAATGCGACGCTCGCCGTCAAACGCCCGGCGCTCCATCTTCTCGGCGTCGGCGTATTTTCCTTCACGATTCAAAATCCAGCCCAACTGAGTCATCGACTCCAGCGTATTTGGGTCATCCGGTCCCAGAAGGCTCAGCCGAGCGTCCAGGGCTCGCTGCGCCAATTCATGAGCCCGCGGGTATAGCCCCAGATTCGAGTAGGTCTGCGCCATGACCTGCATCATCTGCGCTTGCACTTCGGGATCCTTCGCCAGACCTGTCCCCATATCGTTCGAAGCCTTGTCGAGGACTTCGCGGGCTGTAACTTTGTTGCCGCGGGCTTCGCTGGGATCGGACACTTTGAACATGCCCGTCATGAAGTCGGTGATCCGTGTGGCGCGATCGCGTTCGCGTGTGGCACGGTCGCGCTCACGAGTAATGCGGCGCAACTGCACCGCCTGCAGGACAGAGAAGGCGGCGAGCAGCACTATCACTGCAGCGGCCACAACGACAGCGACACGGTGCCGCCGGGCGTACTTGCGCAACCGGTAGCCGGCATCTGCAGGGCGCGCCACAATGGGCTCGTGATCCAGATACCGCCGAATGTCGGCAGCGAGTTCGGACGGCGCGCCATAACGGCGGGCGCGATCCTTCTCTAGCGCCTTCATTGCGATCCAATCGAGATCTCCGCGCAGGATGCTCACGAGCTGTCTAGGCTCAGTGCCGCGCGCTTCGGCGGTCGCGGCGGATGTGTCACGATCGGCGCTCACCTTCGTGCTGGGGCACGGGGGTTCTTCCTCGCGCAACTTCCGCAGCAACTCGTCGAGCGGTTGCTTCTGCCGCTGCTTGGTTTCAAACGGCTGCAACCCGGCCAACAGTACGTAGAGAACAACTCCCAGTGAGTAAACATCGGTGCGCGTGTCGATATCCTGCACTTCAGGATCCGCCTGCTCCGGGCTCATGTACCCGGGCGTGCCCATGAAGTGCCCCAGTTGGGTAAACACAGTTTCGCCTGCCCCACGAGATGTGGTCGCCTTGGCTAGGCCGAAGTCGATGATCCGTGGTACTGGTTTGCCGTCTACTTCCTGTACCAGTATGTTTGCCGGTTTGAGATCGCGATGGATGATGGCTTTCTGGTGCGCGTGCTGCACGCCTTCGCAGACCTGGATGAAGAGTTCGAGCCGATTCGAGATCTTGAGCTTCTTCTGATCGCAATACTCTGTGATCGGCAGTCCGGATACGTACTCCATCACGAAGTACGGTTGGCCTTGCGGCGTCGTTCCAGCGTCAAACACCTTGGCGATGGCGGGGTGATCCATGATCGCCAGCGATTGCCGCTCCGCCTGGAAGCGCTGCACGACGGCCTCATCGTACATCCCGGCCTTGATCAACTTCAGGGCAACCTGGCGTCGTACCGGCGAAGTCTGCTCGGCCAGCCACACCTGGCCCATGCCGCCTTCACCCAACCTCCGGACGAGTTGAAAACGCTGGGCAAAGATCTGCCCCGCCTCCAAGGTTCCAGAAGCGTCGAACCTATTCGAGTCCCCGGCCGGTAGGTCGGCGAGCAGGGGCGACTGCATGAAGCTGGAGCGGACGCCTTCCTCGGCCAACAGAAGTGACTCTACTTCGGCACGCAGAGAATTGTCAGAAGAACATGCGTCAGTCAAGAAACAGGCACGCTGCTCGAGGCCAAGTTGCAGGGCTTGGTGCAGCAGGTCCTTGACCTGCTCCCAACGATCGTCGCGACGTTCGACCGTCATAGCTCGGCCGCCCGGTTCATCTGGCGATGCAACCAGACGCGGGCGGTGGCCCAGTCGCGGTCCACCGTGGCGCGCGAGATTCCTAGCACCTGGGATATTTCAGGAGCGGACAATCCGCCGAAGAACTTCATTTCCACTATCTTTCCCTGGCGTTCGTCGATGCGAGACAGTTCGTCCAGGGCGTCGTCCAAGGCCAAGAGCTCAGTATCTCCGGCGACGGGCAGGGCCGCCATCTCGTCGAATTCGATCTTGCATCCACCGTCCCGTTTGTTGGCCCGGCGGCCGCGCGCATAGTCCACCAGAATTTGACGCATGAGGCGCGAGGCCACGGCAACGAAGTGCGCCCGGTTCTGCAACTCCACGGGTCGGCCTCCCAGCAGCCGCAGGTAGGCCTCGTGAACCAGCGCCGTGCTCTGGAGGGTGTGATCCGGGCGTTCGGACTGGAGATGGTAATGCGCCAGACTGCGAAGCTCTTTGTAGACCAATGGCACGAGAGCACGAAGGGCTTTTTCGTCGCCCTCCTTCCAGTGACGCAACAGCTCGGTGACCTGACCCTTTTGGTCATCGGGCATAGGCTCTGGGTGCCCCTTTCCCGGGGGGAGGGAAACAGGATATTCGCAGAGCAGACGGTCGTCAACCGCCTTTGATTTCATTCATTCCCGGCCCAGCCGCCCCGGCTCGAAAACTTTCTTGCTGCCGGATGAGGCGTTTCACTCGCAGTTTCCGCTTCTGTGTGTAAGGGCGGGACTGAGCCGTTTTGTGGGGCAACGGCTTTTCACTCAGACCCTCGGTTCCCTCTGGAATAAGGATTCACAAAACTTCCATTCGAGGCCGCTATGAACAGATCGAGGATGCTAATTTCGTCTGCCGTACTGTTTTTCACCTTCGTGTTTGGAGCGAGCCTTGCCTACGGACAATTCACTCCTAGCGCAGACTCCTATACCAACACCGCTTCTCCGGCCACGAACTACGGGACTGCGGTCACGATCAACGTTGAGAGCGCCTCGCAGACTTCCTATATCGAGTTTGATCTGTCGGCCGTTCCCGCCGGCTATACCGGCGCCAACATCGCCAAGGCGAGCCTGAAGCTCTACGTCAACGCGGTCGGCACGTCGGGAAGTTTCAACGTGAACTACGTCGACGGCTCGTGGACCGAGTCGACGATCAACGCCAGCCTATTGCCCGCTATGGGCACAACCATCGCCAGCGGCGTCTCAGTGACCAAATCGAACGCCCATGATTACATCGTCATCGACATCACTCCGGCGGTGGCTGCGTGGCTCGACGGCACTCAAGCCAATGATGGTATTGCGCTCGTGGCCAATAGCCCGCTGAGTTGCAGTTTCACGAGCAAGGAGAGCACCACCTATAGTCATTCCCCAGAGTTGGACATTGTTTTCCTGGGCAATGGCGCGCAAGGGCCGGCTGGACCACAAGGCCCTGAAGGTCCGCAAGGCGCGCAGGGATCTTCCGGTCCAGTGGGCCCCATCGGTCCGCAAGGCATCGCTGGCCCGGCGGGAATCAACAATCGCGGAACCTGGGTTTCGACCACCGCCTATCAGATCGACGACTCCGTGGCCTACGCAGGTGCGTCCTGGATTGCGCTTGCGGTGAATACTGATTCTGCCCCTGGCCCGATCAACACCAACTGGCAATTGATGGCCGCGAAAGGCATCAACAATCAGGGCAGCTGGGTTTCGTCGGTCAACTATCAGGTCGATGACGCGGTGACGGACGGCGGGCAGTTCTGGATTGCGGTCGCTGTAAATACGGATTCTGAGCCGGCGATCCTCAATCCTAACTGGCAGCTCGTTGCGGCGAGTGGGGCAACTGGTCCAGCAGGGCCTTCTGGTCCGCAAGGAGCTCCTGGACAGACTGGTCCAATCGGACAAACCGGACCCGCCGGACCGACGGGAGCCACGGGTGCGGCGGGGCCAACCGGACCCACGGGCTTAACGGGAGCCACAGGGCCGCAAGGTTCTCAGGGACCAACGGGCTTGGCGGGTGTCGCCGGGCCGCAAGGTCCGGTCGGCTTGACGGGCGCCTCCGGAGCTCAGGGTGCAACCGGCGCAACCGGGTTGATGGGCCTTACGGGAGCGCAGGGTCCACAAGGACCGCAAGGTCCGGCGGGCACGAACGGCACGGGATTCAACTTCCGCAACGCCTTCGATCCGACTGCCACCTACGCCGTGAATGATGTCTGCACCTACAACGGCTCGACTTACGTAGCGATCGCGGCCAATGGTCCGAGCTCGCAAACTCCCGATCAAAATCCAACGGCTTGGAGCGTGATGGCGCAACAGGGCGCGATCGGGCCGACCGGAGCGCAGGGCGCTACGGGAGCAACCGGACCACAAGGGTCGATCGGATTGACCGGAGCGACGGGCGCTACAGGCGCAACCGGCCCGCAAGGGCTGACCGGGGCAACCGGCCCGCAAGGGCTCATGGGCCTAACCGGCGCACAAGGACCGCAAGGCCCAGCCGGGCCTGCGGGAACAAACGGTGTTCAGGTCTACGCGACGCCCGGCACGACAGCGTTTGTAGTTCCAGCGAATGTGACTTTTGTGGTTGTCGAGATGATCGGCGGCGGCGGCGCTGGCGGCAGCGCCTATAACCTCGACGGCGCTACCATCTACGGCGCCGGAGGTGGCAGCGGCGCCTATGTCAGGGCCTTTGTTAGCGTCACGCCCGGCGCAACCTACAACATCAACATCGGAGCTGGCGGCGCTGGAGCCGCAGGTGCCAGCGGAGGGGCCGGCACGAAGTCCAGCATCACTGACAGCAGCAGCAACATTCTGGCCTATGCCAACGGCGGAGGCGGCGGGGGCGACGGAAACGGTGGAGGCCCCGGCGCCGGCGGTTCCATCGCGGGAAACACGGGACCCTTCGCCACGGCCGGAACTGCCGGTGGAACCATAGGAACCACCACTCCCGGAGCTGGCGGCGCTGGAATCACGCTGGTTCCAAACGGGCCACCGGTCGGGGCCGGAGGAAGCGGATCTGCTAGCGCGCAGTCACCGGGCGTTAACGGCACGGCAGGCTGGGTGCTGGTTACGTACTGAGCGTGACCAAGATCCCCGTCAATTGATGTTTTTCACCTGGAGTCGGCATTGCAGCGGTGTCGCTGGAACCACCCAGCCTCCGCCGGCTGGCGCTAAGGAGAACCGATGAGGAGCATTTTATGAAGAAGATTCACGCCGTACTGCTGGTAACGATTGCCCTTCTATCCACCATCGGGAGCGCGCAGCAAGCCGCGCCTGCCACCGAAGTCAAGTCCTCCGCGCCGCCTCCCGGGACGGTCACAGGTTCGGGCACCACCAACTACATTCCCATGTGGACGGGCAGCACGACCCTAGGGAACTCCTATCTCTACGAGGCCAACGGCGGCATCGGGATCAACACGACCTCGCCCCACTATTCGCTGGATGTGAACGGCCACATCAACGGCGCCGGCTATCTGGTTGGAGGCAATCTCTATCTTTCGGCACCCGGTGGCGCCAGCAACGTCGCTCTGGGCTATGACGTCATGCAAAGCAACACCGGCGCGCTGAACACCGCCGTCGGCCAAAGCGCGATGGAATACAACACCAGCGGGGTCGATAACGCTGCCGTGGGCGGCTTCGCGCTCAATGACAACACCACGGGCGAAGCCAATTCAGCCTTCGGTGCGGGCGCGTTGATGACCAATTCCACCGGGTATTACGACACAGCCGTTGGCGCCAGTGCGCTGTTTCAGACAACTTCCAGCTACAACACCGCCGTGGGGTTCCAGGCGCTCGGGGACGACACGACCGGAACCGCAAACACCGCCCTCGGTTTTGAGGCGGGGATGTCCGTTAGTACCGGCAACTTCAACATCGCCATTGGCGATCAGGCCGGCAACAGTGTCTCTTCAGGAAACAGTAACAATATTGAGATTGGCAGTGCAGGAGCCTCGGCTGATAGCGGCACCATCCGCATCGGGACGAGTGGCACCCAAACTTCGTTTTTCGCAGCGGGAATCTACGGCGTCTCTTCTGGAAGCAACAGCGCCATCCCCCTGCTGGTCGATTCCAGCGGCCAGCTAGTCACGGTCAGTTCGTCGCGACGCTACAAAGAAGACATCCAGGATATGGGTGACGCCAGCCGCGATCTCATGCGCCTGCGTCCGGTCACTTTCCGCTACAAGAAGACGCTCGCCGACGGCTCTCAACCCATGCAATTCGGACTGATCGCCGAGGAAGTGGCCGAGGTCTATCCCGATCTCGTTGCCCGTTCCGCGGACGGTCAGATTGAAACCGTGAAATATCAATTACTCGATCCCATGCTGCTGAACGAAGCGCAGCGGCAGCAGGCTGAGATCCAGCGCCAGCAGGCCCAGATACGCGAACTTGAAGATCGGCTCAACAGGATTGAATCCGCACTGTCGCAAACCATGGCGGGCGCTCAACCGAAGTAAGCGTAGCTGAGTTGAGTGAGCGACCTAAGGCAACGAATCACAAGATCGCCCGAGCCACAAATCCCGGGCGATCCACAAAGCACAAACGGAGAATCTCTATGACAAAGGCTCGCGTGGTATTGCTCTCACTTTCAATGGTGCTGTTGTGCAGCCTGTTCAGTGCTGCCCAGCAGAGCGTGACAACGGCGGCGAATCAGGTGCCACCGTTGATTCCGTTTGCCAGCGTCGCCACTGATCAGGGTGGAAGTTCGCTGAGCGGCGTAGTGAACATCACGTTCTCGCTCTATGCTGCGCAGCAAGGTGGCGAGCCGCTGTGGACCGAAACGCAAAACAATATTCAACTCGATGCCACCGGACATTACTCCGTGCAGCTCGGCATCACCAAACCCAACGGCATGCCGACGGCTTTATTTACCACGACCGAGGCGCGCTGGCTGGGAGTGCAGATCGCTGAGCAGGGAGAGCAGCCACGCGTGCTGCTGCTCAGCGTGCCCTATGCACTGAAGGCCGGGGATGCGGCCACCATCGGAGGTTTGCCGCCCTCGGCCTTCGTGCTGGCGGCAGCGGCTCCAGGCTCGGCGCAATCCGCGCCCCAGGACGCGAGCGCCACCTCGGCACCGCCCCCCAATGCGGGCGTCACTGGCCTCGGCACGGTCGGCTACATTCCGATGTGGGATACGACCAGCGACATCGTCGACTCGGTGCTGTTTCAGTCGGCAACCTCGCCCTACAAGATCGGCATCGGTAACCCCACGCCCGCCGCCACGCTGGACGTGGCAGGCAGCAGCATTGTACGCGGCACGTTCGAACTGCCCAACACAGGCGCAGCAACCGCCACGGCGGGCAAGAACTCGCAACCATTCGCGCAGATCGCTTCGGCCTTCAATAGCACCACGGCCAAAGCGGTCAATCAGACGTTCGAATGGCAGGCCGAACCGGCGGGCAATGACACCGCAACCGCCAGCGCAACCCTGAATCTTCTTTTTGGATCGGGCACGACCAAGCCGGCCGAGACGGGACTAAACATCGCCAGCACTGGCCAAATCAACTTCGCCGCGGGCCAGACGTTTCCCGGGGCAGGCACTATCACCGGGATCACCACTGCAACTGGCTCTGGCCTGACTGGTGGCGCCAGCAGCGGCACCTCGACTCTGAGTCTGCTGAAGACCTGCGCGACCAATCAGGTCTTGCAGTGGAACGGCACCGACTGGACTTGCGCAACCGTCGGCGGTGGGGGCTCTGGCACTGTAACCAGTGTGGCGACGGGCCTGGGACTGAAAGGTGGCCCCATCACGACGAGCGGCACACTAACCATTGACACGACCGTGGTGCCGCAACTGGCAGCGGCCAACACCTTCACAGCGAATCAGACGGTGAATGGCATCCTTTCGGGCACGTCCAACGCCTTCGGCGTAGCGGGCTCGGCGACCGCCGGTTCGGGGTTTTCCGTCGGTGTGGCCGGGACGGCGGCGTCTCCCGCCGGGTACGGAGTTGAGGGTGTGAACACGGGCTCCGGCGGTATTGGCGTTTACGGTTACGACAGCGCGGGAACCGGCGTCTCCGCCTTCGGAGTGACGGGTGTTTCCGGTAATTCGGAGTCCCCTTCCGGGTACGGCTTAGAGGGCGTCAATTCCGCCGGTTCGGGGAATGCGATCGGCGTATATGGCACCGGGACCACGGGCGTGTCCGGTAGTGGAACGTCTTATGGAGTCAGTGGCACGAGCGCGGAGTGGGGCGTCAGTGGGACAAGCACCAGCGGCGTTCCTTACGGTGGCGTCATGGGCAGCGGGGCCACAGGGGTCAAAGGGTACTCCGGCAGCGGAAGCGTTACGGGCGAGAACTTTTACCAAGCCGGGATCTGGGGCGACTCAGGTAACTATGCGGTACTTGGTACTAACGATGAAGCCGTTGCAGGGTACTTCATCAACAATGATCCCAGCGGCAGTTTCGCGACCATGATTGTAGAAAACAACACGACGGCGACCCACAATGCGGTGTTCGAGACGAGCTCTCCCAACACTTACGGCGGGTCTCGGCATTGCACGATCGATACTTCGGCCAACCTGACCTGCACAGGAGTGCTGACAGGAGTGGTCAAAGCCGATGACGGTAAGGAGACAGCCATCTACGCCATGCAGTCGGCGGAAAACTGGCTCGAGGATGCCGGCTCCGGCCAGCTCGCGAATGGCTCCGTCCGCATCGAACTCGATCCTGCGTTCGCGCAAACCGTGAATGCCGGGGTTGAGTATCACGTGTTCCTCACGCCCAACGGCGACTCGAAAGGATTGTTTGTCAGCCAGAAAACGGCGACCTCCTTCGAGGTGCATGAACAGGGCGGCGGGACCTCCAGCATCGCCTTCGACTACCGCATCATGGCGAAGCGTAAGGGCTATGAGAATGTTCGCCTCGAGGATCTCACGGGGCGGTTCAAACAACACGCACCGACCCCGAACACGCGGCATACGCTGCCGGCGGCCGCACCGCAGGTCAAGGCACTTCCTCCCACGCCGCTAGTCCCGCCCACGGGTCGGCCCGTGGCAATGCAATCCAAAGTAAGCGCTATCGGCAGATGACGCTTTGCGCTGAGAGCGAGGGGGCCCAGTGGCCCCCTCCAGCGCAGTGCCTGGAGGTTGTGCTGGGAAAAGGGTCCGGTCTCGGCGTGATGGTCAAGGTTTGGAAATTTGCAAAGGAGAAGTCTCCCATGAAACTCCGCATCGGTTCTGTGGTGGTTGCATTCTTGTTGTTCGTTCTTTCTCTGGCCGCGCAAACGGCGAACGATGGTTCAACGTCGTCGCAAGTGCCGCCGCTGATTCCGTTCGCCAGCATTGCCACCGACCAGGGTGGCAGTTCGCTGAGCGGTGTGGTGAATATCACGTTTTCGCTCTACGCCGCGCAGCAAGGCGGCGAGCCGCTGTGGACCGAAACGCAAAACAATATTCAACTCGATGCCACCGGACACTACTCCGTGCAGCTCGGCATCACCAAACCCAACGGCATGCCCACGGCTCTGTTCACCACGACCGAGGCGCGCTGGCTCGGAGTGCAGATCGCCGAGCAGGGAGAGCAGCCACGCGTGCTGCTGCTTAGCGTGCCCTATGCGCTGAAGGCCGGAGATGCGGCCACCATCGGCGGATTGCCGCCCTCGGCCTTCGTGCTGGCGGCTCCGGGTTCCGGCTCGGCGCAGGCCGCGCCACAGGAAACCGGCGCCACGCCGCAGAGTTCGTCGACTCCCGCCAATGCCGATGTGACCGGCCTGGGCACGATCGGCTACATACCTCTGTGGGATGCGACCGGCGACATCGTCAACTCGGTGCTGTTCCAGTCGGCTACCTCGCCCTACAAAATCGGAATCAACAATCCGACTCCTGCGGCCACGCTAGACATCGCGGGTACCAGCATTGTCCGGGGCACGTTCGAACTGCCCAACACCGGCACCGCAACAGCCACTGCCGGCAAGAACTCACAGCCCTTCTTGCAGATCGCATCAGCTTTTAACAGCACCGCGGCAAAAGCCGTGAATCAGACATTCGAGTGGGAAGCCGAGGCGGTGAATAACGACACTGCAACCGCCAGCGCAACTCTGAATCTCTTGTTCGGCTCGGGCACCACCAAACCGGCCGAGACGGGACTGAACATCGCCAGCAACGGAGTGATCACGTTTAATGCGACGCAGACTTTTCCCAACACACTCTCTGGCATCACCACCGCCGCCGGATCCGGCCTGACCGGTGGCGTCACCAGCGGCACCTCGGCTCTGAGTCTGCTCACTTCCTGCACTCCCAATCAAGTTTTGCAGTGGAGCGGCACCGCATGGGCTTGCGCCACCGTCGGCGGCGGCAGCGGTGGATCGGGCACGGTGACCAGCGTAGCTACCGGCACGGGCTTGCTCGGCGGTCCCATCACGACCAGCGGAACACTCACCATTGACACCACCAAAGTACCGCTATTGGGCACGGCCAACACTTTCACCGGCAATCAGACAGTGACGGGCAATGTGATCTCCACCGCGGGCTACGAAATCCAATTCGCCGGCACAAACTACTTGTTTGACTACGGCTCACCGTCCAGCGGCGCCGGGCTGGGCAACTCCTATCTTGGATTCGCGGGCAACGCGACGACGACCGGGGCAGACAATGTCGCCGCCGGCTGGGCCGCTCTTCTTGCCAACAAGACGGGTGCTGACAACACGGCGTTCGGTGTAAGTGCGCTTTTCACCAACAGCTCAGGAATCAACAACACCGCGGTCGGCATGGACGCACTGTTCGCCACCGGCGGCGGCAGCACTACCACTGGAAACGGGAACACTGCGATGGGGTATAAGGCAGCCTATTCCAACAATACCGGCTACAGCAACACCGCCCTCGGCGCCCAAGCCCTGTACGACAACGTCGGCGGCGTCTATAACACGGCCACCGGAGCGAATGCGCTCTACAACAACACCACGGGCAATTACAACACGGCGTTGGGCTACCAGGCCGGCCCGAGCACGGGCGCCCTCACCAACACGACCGCCATCGGCGCGAATGCTTTGGTGAGCGAAAGCAACGCCCTGGTGCTGGGAGGCACCGGCTCCAATGCCGTGAACGTCGGCATCGGCACTGCTTCGCCCGCGTTCAACCTGGACGTGCACGGCACGGCCAACTTCACCGGACTGGTTACCTTCGCCCCCACGCAGACCTTTTCCGGGGGCGGCGAACTGCAAGGCTCAGTGATCAACGCCACCACCAGCTTTGATATCGGGGGCACCCCGTTTGCCTTCGGTTCGATGGCGACCTACAACGCGTTTCTCGGCTTCTCGGGAAATTCCACTGTAACGGGCATGTATAACTTTGCGGACGGACCGAACGACTTGAATGCCGTTTCCACCGGCGCCGCCAACACCGCGGTTGGAACGGCCGCCGCGATAAACGTGACAACCGGGAGCGACAACACTGCCGTCGGGATAAATGCTCTCGTCAACGACACGGGCGGCTACCAAAACACTGCAGTGGGGGCGTTCGCTGCGCAGAACACCAACGGATACGCTAATACCGCCGTCGGCATGTACGCGCTGAGCAACGATCAAGTGGGTAGCGGTAACACAGCGCTTGGCTTTGCTGCCGGTCCGGACTCGGCATCCACCGGCCTGATCAACGCCATAGCCATCGGAGCAAACGCAACCGTCAGCGCAAGTAATTCGCTGGTCCTGGGGCAGACCACGGCCGGGAGTCCGGGAACAGCCTTCGTGAACGTGGGCATCGGCACCGCCGTGCCGCGCTCCATCCTCGAGGCGGTCGTCTCCCAAAAGGAGGGCCTCGGGCCGACAATTACGTTAACGAATTCTGCAGGAGGCGGAAACACTTCGACCTCGCTGGACTTCAACAGCTATCCACCGATCACGACCGGCACCTACAATCCGTCCGCCCGCATCCTCGTGGAGGATGCCGGCCAGTTTTCCGACAACATCCTCTTCCAGTCAAACATCCCCGGCGGCTCTAACAAAGGCTTGCAGACCAACATGGAGATTACCGATTTCGGGCAGGTTCTTATTGGAGGAGACTACCTCAGCGGAAACTTTATTCTCGGCGACCCAAGTGTCTTGGGCTACGACCTGCTAAGCGTCATGCAGATCTACCCGGAAACCTCGAAAGTGGTGAACGGGATCACTGAAGATTTCAATGTCGACGCAGCGGATATTGGGGGATTTCAGGCAACCTCCGGCTCGAATCAGAGCGGCGGGACGGGGCTCACCGTTTGGGGCGGCGAAGGCGACATACTCAGCGCCACCGCGACCGGCGGCGAGGGCATGATCGTCAACGCGGGATGCGGAGGTGCCGGCTGCGCTGCCGCCGCTACCTTCAACGGTAATGTGCAAATCAACGGCTCGCTGAACGGAGGCACGCCATCCACGGTCCAGATCGACCACCCACTCGACGCGGCCAACAAATACCTGGTTCACGCCTCGGTTCAGTCCTCCGAGATGATGAACATCTACACCGGCAACGTCACGACCGACGGCGCAGGTCTGGCCACCGTCCAACTGCCGGACTGGTTTGAAGCGGTCAACACGGACTTCCGCTACCAGCTCACCGTGATCGGCCAATTCGCGCAAGCCATTGTGAATAGCAAAGTGGCAGGCCATCAGTTTGGCATCAAGACCGACAAACCGAATGTGGAAGTTTCCTGGCAAATCACCGGAGTCCGCAACGATGCCTACGCCAAGGCGCATCCGTTAGTGGTCGAACCGGCGAAGAACGCGCGTGAGCGTGGCTACTACCTGCATCCCGAACTGAACGGCGCATCCCAGGTGCGGAACATGGAGTGGGCGCGCCATCCCGCGATGATGCAGAAGTTGCAGATCATGAGAGCCCGTCAGTTGGAGGGCCGAGGTCAAGCATCCACGAACCGCGCCGCGCCGCTACCACTCGCTGTGCCGCCAAATCCAAAGCCGATCGCGCCGGGCACGCATCCGGTGCGGCGGGCGCCAGTCAACCCGGGTGCAGGCCAAAAGCCGGCAGTCCGGGCAGCACTTCAACCCTAGGCCGCGCAACCCGTTAAGGGTTGCAGGCCGATGACAACCTGCGCTGAAACCGAGGGGACCAAGGCTACGAAGCACTGGCTCCAAGCCATGGCCCCCTCCAGCGCGAGTTGCTTCTCCGCTTAGTTTCACATTGAAAACTAGCCAAAGTCCAAGAGGAAACGACGGTTCAGCTGCAAACGCGGCCGTTCTCAGGAGGCGAAGTGTCACCCACTGCGATTCGAAGGTTCATCAATTGGTGGCCGCCGTTGCTGTTCTCCGGAATTCGGGTCAAGCGGATCGCCGAGGACTGGCGTCACGTCGAAGTGGAATTGCGACTGACGTGGTGGAACCGGAATGCGGTCGGCACCCTGTTCGGCGGGAGCCTGTTCGCCATGACCGATCCGTTTTATGCGCTGATGCTCCAGCACAATCTGGGCCGGGACTACACGGTGTGGGTCCGGTCGGCCGCAATCGAATTTGTAGCGCCCGGCCGCAGCGTGGCGCGAGCGTCATTTCGAATCTCTCCCGAAAAGCTTGCGGAAATCCGCGCCGCCACCGCAGGCGGGCAAAAGTATGAACCAGCCTTCTCTGTGGCGATCACCGATCCGCAGGGAAAGCTCATCGCCCAGGTGAACCCGCTGCTCTATGTGCGACGCAAGCGAACTCCCGTGGAGTCGAACGGCTTTGATTGGAAATCATGAAAAGCCTGATCGCTAGACTGGGTTCACTCCTATGTCCGATCCGACTCGCTTTCACGAAGAACAGCAATAGTCGATGCAAAGAGTTCTCCGTTCATCGCAGGCCGACGGGGTGCGACCTCAACATCCATTCCATCAAAACTGTAAGAGCGCTCTTCTTGAAGCACGTACCGTTACGTTACAAGCCGTTGGTCGCGCTCTTGCGCACCGCCATGCGACACCGAGTGATGATTGTTGCTGATGGCGATGATTGGCAGCGAACCCACGATGCGATCACTCCCGAGTTCCAGGCTGGAGTTGTCGCCACCCAGTACGCGCCAGTGATCAGAGCAGTAGCCGATGAAGCGTTCGCCAAATTGCAGGATCGCGCGAGCGGCTGCGTGCGTTCCACAATGGCCTTCGAAGTTGAGGTCGAACCGTTGATGCGAAGTGTGACATCGAGCGTGTTGGGGTACATCCTGTTTGGTCACCCCCTTCCGCTGGAAGAGGCCGATTACCTGGAAAGGACTTTAAGCATCGCTACAAAAGTGGTGGAGAGCGGCATTCCGGCAGGGATAAACACAGGGATGGCCGCAATGTTATCGGTATTGAACCTCCCGGAGCATCAGCCGGTGGTCTTTCCCAAAGCGCAGCGCCAGGCCTTAGATGATGTTCTCGGATGGATCGGCCACAAGATTGATCAAGCCCAGCTCGCTGGCCTCCGACCGCCTCTGCTGGAAGGTCTGAAAAACCGATTTGCCGATCGGCAGCAAGCGGAACTGAAGCGATGTATCGCCGCCGAGTATGCGATGTTGTTCATCGCTGGCATAGAAACCACGGCGTCGGCCCTGACGTTCGCAATTGCCGAGATTGCCAACAACCCCGTGGTGCACGACCGAGTGATAAAGGAGGCGCGTCAAGAGTCAAACAACGCTCCTGGCAGTCAAACCTTGGGGGCTCAATTTCCTTACCTGCATTGTGTTTTCCGAGAGACGTTACGCCGCCACACCGTCGTCCCGACCATGTTGCGCGAGACGGAGACTGACTATGAGCTTGCGGGTGAGAAGCCGGGGGCCGAATCAGACGTAAACGTCCGAGTTCGCAAAGGGGCCACCTTAAGATACCTGCCGATCCAGGGCCACATGAAGAGAAGCATCTGGACGAATCCCCGACTGTTCGATCCGGATCGATTCGCCAGGCCGCTGAGTTCCGAACAAACGATAAACTACATTCCCTTTGGCTTTGGGCCGCAAAGATGCCCTGGACATGCCATGGCCACAACGGAGGGTGTTTTGATCCTGCTGGCGTTTTTCAGGCGGTTCGACCTTGAGACCAAAGAAATCGTGCACAGCATTCCAGTGGAGAGAAACGCCGTCTTCACCAACCGTCCGGTCGGAGTCACTGCCCGAGTTCATGCCGCCGCTAAGTTCGGCTGTCCGCACACAGACGGTGAATTAGGGGGCACTGACAGCGTGACCATTTCTTGACCTCTCGACCTTCACCGAGCCCCACCGATTCACACGCACCACCCTTCGGTGGCAGAGAGCCCTTAACTTGCGGCTTTGCAGAAGATAGGGAAACGGTTGGGGGACCCAAAATCCGCCGGGCTTCGGCCCTTGGTGGTTCGATTCCCCCTCCCGGCACCACGTACAACCCATTCGAAAACAACAGTTAACCGGCGGCAGGGAAACTGGCGTGACCACGATCACTGGTTAGCGCGGTGATGATCACAGTTAGGGCGCGGTTGCATGGTTAGCCTAAATAGGGGAGGTTTCCCGGGCGGATCTCGTGGTCCGCCATGTGCCGCGCGTCTGGCACGCACGAAGCTAGGTCCCAATGCCTCGAAAACTCGGCGCCAAGCTGATTCTGTCGCTTACCATCCTGATTGTTGCCATCAGTATTGGCAGCGGCTACCTCAATTTTCGAACCCAAAAAAAACAGTTACTCGACACCATGATCCTGGGTGCGGACCAGCTTTCGCGCAGCATTACCAGCGCGACCTGGCACGCCATGCTGGACGACGACCGCAAGGCGGCGTACCAGATCATGCAGCTGATCGCCGACAAACAGGGAGTAGACCGCATCCGCATGTTCAACCGCGAGGGGCGGCTGGTGTACTCGACGGACGCGCGGGAGCAGGGGAATCCGGGGGTTCCAAGTTTGTCGAACGAAGTGTGCGCGAGCTGCCACGGTCAGAAGTCCACACGTGACCGGCCGGCGCAGGAATCGCGAGTGCGGACGACGACTTCCCCGGACGGTGTGAAGACGTTGAGCATGGTGACGCCGATCTACAACGAACCCTCGTGCAGCAATGCCGGCTGCCATGCGCACCAGGCGTCGACGAAGGTGCTGGGTGTGGTGGACGTGGCATTGCGGCTGGATCCGGTGCAGAAGCAGACCCAGGCCATCACGCTGCAGACCGTGGTTTGGACGCTGTTTGAAGTGGGCATTGGAGCGGCGTTCGTGATTCTGTTTACGCGGCGCTTCGTGGCGACTCCGATTCAGCAACTGATCGGAGGCACGAAGGCGGTGAGCGCGATGGAGTTGGACCAGCCGCTTCACGTTGACAGCCGCAGCCAGGAACTCGACGAACTGGTGGATTCTTTCAACCGGATGCGCGAGCGCTTGAAGCTGGCCGTCGCCGAACTCAACGAAATGCAGCAGACGCTGGAGACCAAGGTGGACGAGCGTACCCGGCAATTGCAGGTGGCGCAACGCAAGCTGGTGCAATCGGACCGGCTGGCTACGCTGGGGCAGCTGGCGGCGAGTGTGGCGCATGAGATCAACAATCCGGTGTCGGGTGTGTTGAACCTGTCGATGCTGCTGGAGCGGCTGATGGCGAAGGGCGAGTTCCCGGCGGGAAGGGAAGCGGAGTTTCGCAAATATCTGGGACTGATCTCGACTGAAACAGCGCGGGTGGGGCGCATTGTCTCGGATTTGCTGGCATTTTCGCGGCGGTCCAAGCCGCAGCGTGCGCCGGCCGATCTGAACAAGCTGGTGCGGACGACGCTGGGCCTGGCGGACCACAAGCTTAAGTTGATCAGCGCGGAAGTCGTTCTGGAGTTGCAGGAGAATCTGCCGCTGGTGGAGTGCGATGCCTCGCAGATTCAGCAGGTGATTCTGAATCTGATCTTGAACGGCGCGCAGGCGATGCAGCCGCAGGGTGGCGGAAAACTGACAATTCGCACGGGCTTAGTCGCGGGTGGCAGCGAGATTGAGCTGAGCGTTCGGGATACGGGCGAAGGGATTGCGCCGGAGAACCTGTCGAAGATTTTCGATCCATTCTTTACCACCAAGGCCGATGGCAAGGGAGTCGGATTGGGGCTGGCCGTGTTGTACGGGATTGTGAAGTCGCACGATGGTGAAGTGGAAGTCACCAGCCGGAAGAACGAGGGCGCAACGTTTACGGTAACGCTGCCCATTAAGTCGCAGAAGAGTGACTCTGAACTCAGGGAAGTGCAGGTACATGCGGTGTGAACGCGCTTTATCTCGTGGCCATCGGGAACGTACCGGAAAAGACATGGGAATGGATCGAGAGCGCGGCGGCGGAAAGGTATCCGCTGCCGGTCAAGCGACTGCCGGCTCTGGCGATTCCGGAGGGCGCGTATGACGCCAAGCGTGGACAGTACCAGTCGGTGGAGTTCATGAAGATGCTGGCGCAAATTGCTCCGCGCGATGCCGGCCGCGTGTTGGGAGTGACAGATGTGGACCTGGCGATTCCGATGCTGAGTTTTCTGTTTGGGCAGGCGCAACTGGATGGTCCAGTCGCGGTGGTGTCACTGTGCCGGCTGCATCAGGAATTCTATGGACTTCCCGCGCAAGAGAATGTGTTGCGCGAACGCACGGTCAAAGAAGTGCTGCACGAGATGGGACACACCTTCGGGTTGGTGCATTGTGCGGAGCCGACCTGCGCGATGAGCCTGTCCACGCACATCGAGTTCGTCGATGCCAAGTCGGAACAATACTGTTCGCGCTGCGGGATGCAACTGGTGGAGCGATTCACATCGCGGGATGGAGGAGTATGAAAAAGAACTGGCCGATCCTGGTGGTGGACGATGAAGACGTGATGTGCGAGTCGATGGCGGCCTGGCTGCGCGAAGACGGCTACAGCGTGGACACGGCGCCGAACGGACAGAAGGCGGTCGAACTGGCGAGGTTGTCGGACTATGCGATCTGTTTTGTTGATTTGAAGATGCCGGGCGGTATGGACGGCATTGAGACCATGATGGAGATTCACCGGGTGCGGCGAGAAGCGTCGGTGATCATTATTACCGCTTATGCCACCGTCGATACGGCGATTCAGGCGATGAAGGAGGGGGCGCAGGAGTACATCGTAAAGCCGTGCAATCCGCAGGAAATTTCGATGCTGGTATCGCGCATTCTGAAGCTGAAGAAGCTGCAGAGCGAGAACGCGATTCTGCGCAAGAAGCTGACGCGGCAATATCGGCATCACGACATCATCACCAAGAATCCGCGCATGGAGGAGTTGCTGGCGTTGACGCAGGATATTGCCAGCCTGCGCAGCACGGTACTGATTGGGGGAGAAAGCGGGACGGGAAAAGAACTGGTGGCGAGGGCGGTGCATTTTTCCGGGAATCGCGTGGAGAAGCCGTTCATTGTTGTGAGCTGTGCAGCGCTGACCGAGACGCTGCTGGAGAGCGAATTGTTTGGCTACGAAAAGGGCGCGTTCACGGGTGCTGCCGCGCAAGCTAAGGGAAAATTTGAGCTGGCGGATGGAGGCACGATTTTTCTCGACGAGATCGGGGACATTTCGCCTAAGCTGCAGGCCGACCTGCTGCGCGTGCTGCAGGAGCGGCGCTTTTACCGTATCGGTGGAAATCAGGAAGTCGAAGTGGACGTTCGGATCATTGCCGCGACCAATAAGAACCTGTCAGAGGAAGTGCAGCAGGGAAGGTTTCGCGAGGATCTTTACTACCGGCTCAACGTGATTGAGATTCGGCTGCCCGCGTTGCGAGAGCGGCGGGAAGATATTCCGCTGCTGGCGGAACATTTTGTGCAGCGCATCTCGTCGGAACTCGGAAGGGAAATCACCGGAGTTTCTGGGGCGGCGCTGAAGCTGCTGATTGCTTATGACTGGCCGGGGAATGTGCGCGAGCTGGAAAATGTGATCGAGCGCGCGATTGTGACTTGCCGAAACGGCATGCTCGACGAGCAGGATTTCTCCTGGCTGCGGCAGAATGCCGGGCCGCAGCAGAATTGGGAAGTTCCTGACGTGTCGCTTGACGAACTGGAACGACGCGCCATCATTACGGCGCTGGAGCGGAAACACGGCAATGTGAAAGAGGCGTCAGTGGCGCTCGGCATTGACCGGTCGACGCTCTATGACAAGCTCAAACGCTACGAGATTACGCACTGAGACTGCGTCTCTACAAGGAGCGGACCTCGGGGGCTAAAGCCCCGAGTTCTTGGCGTCTGGACGCGGCGCTGAAGCGCCGCGCTTCCACGTTGCTCTTTCGACGTTGATCGTCCACGTTGCTCTTCCACGCTGGCTTTCCCACCTTGGTTTTCCACCTTGCCCAAGCGGCATGGCTGGAGCAGCACTCTGCCCGAAACCATTTTGACGGCTTCTAGGTCTCGAGGAACGTGTCGGCGAGCACGGCGTCCCAGTTGGCGTCGGGCAGAGCGTCCATTAGATCGGGAACGAGCGTTCCTCCATCGGCCAGGCTGGGCGCGGCATTGAGCGGCCTGAGTTGGACTTGCAAGCGTTCCAATTCGCGGGAGAGCCAGCCGTGGACTTCCGGTCCGCGCAGAAGATGACGCAGGGCGGCGGGGTCGTGGGGATCGAGACGTGGGCGAAGCTTGAGATACCAGCCGTCGTTCGGGCCTCCGACGGCGACGATGGTTCCTTCCAGAGGGGCGCGCACTTGAACTTCGTTTCCGTTCTTGGTCATGCGCCACGCGGTCTGGTTGAGTTCGACTTCGGTTCCAACGTCGGGCAGCTTGACATCGTCCGGATTGCCAATCAGATGCTGCGCTAATTCGTCGAGGCCGATGGTGACCGTGCTGTCTTCTTCGGGGTGAACCCAGGTGTGGCCGCGATGATAGAAGCGGTCTTCGGGATAGTGCAGGCCGAGGTCGTGCATCATAGCGCGGGCGGGTAGCACGGCGAATTGGGAGTACTGGTCGCAATGGCGGCAATCGAAGGCGTTGTCGCAGGTTCGGGAAATTACGCGGCCGGCAAGTTCGTGGCGGCAACGGCGATCGGACTTAGGCAAGTCTGCGAAGTCGGACTTCCAGCACAATTCGGTCGCGCGATGAGTGCGAAAATCGCGGAGGGTTCTCGATGCCGCCGAGAGGACCGTCGTGAGGATGGTCAGCGCCACGGCGAAAAAGAGCGAGAGAAACAGAACGTGGTCGACCGTCCAGTGGAACCCATCAATTCCCGGAAACATGTGTGTCTTCTCCTTTCAGGGGCGGAAACATCGGCAGGTAGCGATAGGAGAGCGAGTAGACGATCACTCCCCAGGCGATCACACCGCCGAAGCTGGCGACCTCCTGCCAGCTGGGAGTGTAGTGCAGGAACTCGTCGAACTGCAACGTCGGTAAGGCCAGAGTCTGGACGGTCAGAACAAAGCGATTGAGCAGCACTCCGCCGCAGGCCAGCGCAGCCGCACTCAGAAGCCATCCGCGATGCGCGGCGGTTCTGTGGTATGTCAACAAGAATGCGGGAAGCAAGCCGAAGAGCACGATCTCCAGGAACAGGATCGGCGTGCCGAAGGGTTTGTAGATGTAGTACTGCCAGGCGGCGAAACCTGCGGCCGGCGAAGTGATGTTAAGCCAGATGAGAGTGTCGATTGATTTGGCGGCAACATAGATGCCGAGCAGCACGCCGGAAATGAATCCCAGGCGTCGGAAAAGATCGCGGGGTACGAGTTGTTTGCCGGTGACGCGCTCGACGGCGGCAGTCACCAGCATCAGAAAACTTGGGCCGGTTGCGATGGCAGAGAGAATGAACAGAAAGAAAGTTGAGGGCCAGATGAAGAATCCCTGACGAAAGGCAAAGGGACGGCCGCGCAGCACTCCGTAAAGTCCACCGAGCGAGCCCTGATGAAAGAACGAGAGCAAGGTGCCCACGCCGGCGAGGACGGGGACGAGTTTGTGCAGTTGATGTTCAAAGACCAGGAACGACGGCAGCTTGCGCAGTTGCCGGTTGCGCAGAAGGATCGGGATGTATTCGAGGCAGAGCACCAGCAGGTAGCACGTGATGCAGAACGTAACTTCGGTCAGCATGGAGTGCGTGTTGGGATGCCAGAAGGTGAACCAAAAGCGCAGAGGTTGCCCTACGTCGATCCCAAGGATGCCGACCGCCCCGCTGTAGCAGATGAATCCGACGACGACGGCAGTGTTGAGGATGGGGCGGAGCTCGGCGCGCTTCAGAATGTAGACCAGGAATCCGGTGAAGAACGCGCCAGCGCCGAGGGCAATCACGCCGAGATCGAGAAAAATCCAGAGGCCGAAGGCGAAGCGATTGTCCAGGTTTGTCTGGTTGAGGCCATAGTACAGGCACAAGCCGGCGGCATAGATTCCCAGGGCGAGCAGGGCGGCCCAGGGCGCGAGCCAGAGCAAGAAGCGCGAGAGAGATGTGCGGTCGGCGCCACGGGCGATCCATTTCGCATCAGTCAGGTTCGTGTCTGTCGCGTGGCCTTCAGATCGGCGGCTGTCGGTAAGGGTGGTGCTAGCCATGCTGGACCTCCGCTTGTTGGGTTTCCACACGTTTGACGCCCGCGGATTTGGCCTCGCCTTGTTTGACCCCCGAACCGGAAGCGGATTCCGCCAGTGCTCTCACCCAGGCTTCCTTCGATTTGTAATAGAGTTTCGGCTCGGTGCCCAGGCGAGCGAGGAAGCGGAATGCATTGGGAGAATGCGCTTCCTGCGAAACGGGATCGTTAGGATCGGCGAGGTTGCCGAAGCGGATGGCTGCAGTGGGGCAGGCTTCCACGCATGCTGGGATATAGTCGGCGGGATCGATTTCGCGCTGGCCGGTGGCTGCAGCTTTTTCTTTGGCCGAATGCAGGCGGGCGTGGCACATATTGCATTTCTCGACGACGCCGCGCATACGCACAGCCACTCCGGGATTCAGACTCTTCTCCATGCCGGCGGGCCATGCGGGATCCCACCAGTTGAAATAGCGGGCGTGGTATGGACACGCGGTCATGCAGTAGCGGCAGCCGAGGCAGCGCTGCGGCATCTGCATGACGATTCCAGTGGCCTTGTCGACTTCGACGGCCTGCTGCGGGCACACGGTGACGCACGGCGTCTCGTGCTCGCAGTGCATGCACATGATGGGAATGAAGACTTCGCGGCGCGCGGCTGCTTCCATGCCATTCGAAGCTTTGCGGACCAGCAGCGGCGTGAGGCCGGTGCGGGCGGTGGCCTTGGGCAGAACGGGAACATTATTCTCGGCCGCGCACGCGATCATGCAGGCGCCGCAACCGGTGCAGCGGTCGAGATCGATCACCATGCCGTAGCGGGCGGTCATGCGTTCCTCCTCGTGCTAGCGGGCGGTTCCCGCAGGCTCGATTCCTGATAGAGCTTCGTGGCCAAGGGAGGCAGGACGGGCGCGGTCCAGGCGGAGGTCCAGGTCTCGGTAGGCGTCGCGGCGATGGGCGCTGGCCAAGCTTTCAGTTCGCAGCGGAAGTGTTCGGGGTGCACGGGTTCTCCGATCCAGACGGCTCCCGTCGAGAGATGCTCTTCGAGCTTCTGAGCGGAGGCAAGTTTCGCGACCGGAGTCACTTCTCGCGCGTGAAGTGTGCCCGCACGTTCGCGGAAAAGATCGGCGCAGCGAGTGTGAATGATCTGTTCCGTCGTCGGCAGAGCCGGATCGATGCTGTTCAGCAATCCTGCGGCGCTCTGCGTCTCGTGAGGCGATTTAACCAAGCTTGGGGCGACTGCGTAGGTCTCGACCGCCAACGCGGGCGCGCTGGGAACGTCGGTGAGTTCTTCGAGGAAGCCTGGAGCGGGCAGCAGCCAGTCGGCCGCCTTCGACGCGCCCTTACTTGCCGCTCCATCTGTTTCTCTTCCGTTCAGTTTTCCTCCATCCCAGGCGGCGAAGCGGAAGACTTCGGCGTCGGTCGGAGGAACGAAATCCCAGGGGACGGAGGAGTCGATCAGGATAGCCCGAAGTTTGGGAAGCGCGGCATCGGCGGAGGTGAGCGGCCTGACAGTCTTTGGCTGGCTGCCGGACTTTCTCACGAAGTTTCTCACGATGCCGCCGCGGGCTCCGACGGCGCCGAGCACGATGTTCAAGGCCGCGATCGCCGGATTGTCATCGTTCGCGATGGCCACGGCGGGAGTGCGCGCGGCGATGGTTCTTGCCAAGTCACGAATCGCATCCGGGGTGAGGCCGGTTTGAGCCGCGGCTTCAGAAAGCGTGAGCGGTGGGATGGGGCCGCCTGCCGGCACCAGATGCTCTTCAACAAGCACTCGTGCCAAACCCGCGGCCAGGGCGGTTTCGGCGCCCCCGTTGACGGGTACCCACTTCCAGGCGCGGGTTGCGGTGCGAGAGAGCGTGGGCTCGATTTGAATCAGCCGCAGTTGCGGGTCGGCCATACCCGCTGCGCGGTCGGCCCACAGGTGGGTGAAGCGGCCGGGTGTGCCCCAACCGTCGAGCAAGGGCGCGCCAAAGCTCACGATGGACTGTGCGTTCTCGAGATCGTAGCCTAGCGCGGATGCGGGGATTCCGCTCATCGTTTCATACGATGCGAGTGCACGAGTTTCCGGGCCGAATACGATCCGATAGCAGCCGCCGCGTCTTTCGGCGAAAGTTTCGAGGACATGCGAGGCCGCGCGGCCGGGGTAACCGTCGACGACCGCGACCGGACCTTCGCTGCAGGCTTTCGCAAAGGCCGCACGCGCTTCAGTCCAACTTGAGCTTGTCGCACCGTGACGCACGGTGCGCAGGCGCTGCGGATGCCAGTTCAGTTGATGGGCTCCGAAGCCGAGCGGGCACAGTGCGCCCCGGCTGATGGGATGGCTGGCCACGCCCGCTATTCCGACCGGCCAGCCTGCAGCCGTCTTTACACGAATGGAGCATCCGTTGGGGCAGAGGGTGCAGGAAGACTGCTTGACTTCGACCGTACCGCGCGAGGGCTGCGGAATCCAGGGCCAGTTCTGGCTCCAGATGGATGTGTCGTCCAGCAGCTTCCAGGGCACGGGAGTGACGATGAGGCCTGCCGCTGCGCCCGCGCTCCAAACCAGCAGATCTCGTCGTGAGACTTTCATAATGTTCTCTTACCTCTTGCGTTTCTGCGTTTACTCGTGACAGCCGAGACAGCCTACGTCGACTTTGTGGCGGCGATGGCATTCTTCGCAGTCGCTCATCTTCATACCTTCATGTGGCGCGCGACGCAGACGTGAGATGGAGTGTCCCCAAATGTCGCGGCTGTATCCGCTGATGCGGTTGACCTGATAGACGCGCAGTTGGTCGGTCTCGCCGAAGGTCGAATGGCATTGCTCGCAGGTCAGGCCGGCGCGCTTCGCATGGATGGCGTGGGAAAACCAGACATTGGCCGGTTGGCGCGCATAGACGAGCCACGGAGTTTCGTGGCCGGGCTTGATGTAGTTGTCGACCAGAGTGGCTTCGGCCGGGCTTTGCCCGATCTTGTCGGCGTGGCAGCTGGCACATTTCTCCATGGCGGGAATTCCGGCAAAAGTGCCGTCGTCGCGCAGGGCATGGCAGTCGCTGCATTCGGTGACGCCCGATTTTTCGGAGTGCGTTTTGTGGCGGAACTCGACGGGCTGCTGTTTCTGCACATAGAGCACGCGCGGGAACACAACCCAGCCCGCCACGAGGGCGACGGCCAGCCCGAATGCGAAGACGAGAGTGAAGCGCGCCAGCTTCATAATTTCACCAATGGTTCTACCGTCATCTTTCTATCGCCGCCCAGTCTTGCCGGGAGAAGAAATGCTGGAAGAGGCAGATTAGATCCTGCCGCGGTAACAACTGCGCTACGCCGCGGACGGGCGCGCCGCCATCGCAACCCGGAGCGTGCGTGTCGTGGATTTCGCGCGTCAATCGGTTGCCTTCCTCCTCCTGCCACGCCGTGGCTTGCGGTCCAGAGACCAGGCCGGCGCGGGTTCGGCTGGGTAATTCCCAGCCTTCGAAGAGCCAGCCGGAGCCGTAGGGATCGGCGGTCAGGCGCGCAGGATCGCTGCGCACACGGAAATTCACTTTTTCAATCATGAGTGGGTTGGGAAAGCTCATGGGCCATTCGACGCCGTGGATGGTGAGCGCCAGGGCGGGACAATGAGTGCCGCGCAGCGTGGCGAAGGTGACGCCTTCGACCGACCCGGCAACGTCGGCGAGAAAGCCGTCAATGCCGATGTGGCATAAGCCGGATTCCGCAATGTCGAGCCAGAGGTGATTGGGCGCGTAGAGAAGATGCGTGCGCGGCGTGGTGTTATGCCGCCGCGCCAGGGAGAGATACGAGTCGCAATAGAGATAGCTGCTGCTGGTGCAACTCGAAAGCTCCGATTCGCTGAACGGGACCAGCTTGGTGACGGGGGAGACGCCGCAATACTGGACCCGGATTTCTTCCAGGTGCGGGCAGCGATTCGGACTGCGATTGAGTTCGGTCGCGTCGGACTTGACCCATTCGCATTGCCGGTACTCGGGGGAGGCGCACTTTCCGGCGTCGGCCGCCCCCGGACCGTCCAGGATTAATTTCTGCACCGGAACCGCATGGCAGTACCGGGCTCGACCTTCTTTGAGAAATGGGCAAGCCATAAATCACTTCCGCGCGGATTTCTCTTCTGAGGAACGTGGCTCAGAAGGTTTGTTTGACGGGTCGTTCGTTGAAGGATCGACGCGCTCGCCGCCATCAGCCATGGTGAGACCGAGTCCGGGTACGGCCAGACTGTGCGGCTCATCGTGCCAGTGCGCCAGCAAATCGGCGGTGATGTTGCCCAGATTGATGTTGCGCACATCGACGGTGTCGGTCTTGCGCGCATGATGCAACCAGAGTTCGAATAAATCCCAGCCCACTGCAGCGAATACGACCACCACTGCCAGAATCGTGATCATGCCCAATGCGAAGTTCGTCATGTTGAACCAGAATGTCCAATCCTGACCAGCCATTTCGATGACCTCCTTTGCCGCTAGTAGAGAAAGCGGACATGAGTGCATTGCACTCCGCGTGCCATCAAGTGAAGTCAATGACTTACGGAGATTTGGGTTCGGGAGGTGTGGGAAGTCCCGACAAGGGCGTCGATTTTCCCGACAGCCGGGAGGAGACCGGAGTCCTTTGCGGTTCAGTGGAGCGTTCGGTCGGTTCTCGTCCGATTCGCTATTGCGAGATGCGTGCGATGTACACTGCGAACGGATCGAGCGCGACTTGTTCTAACAGGCCGCTGGGCGCTACCGCGAGAGTGGTGAGCATTGTCGTCGCTTTGGCGGAAGGCAGACCCTGTTCGGAAAGATTGAAGCTGACTTGTTGCGGCATTCCTGACATGTTTAGAACTACGAGGAGCGTTTCATTTTTGTAGCGACGCAGGTAAGACAGGACGTTTGGATTGTCTTGATTCAAGGGCACATAGTCTCCGTCCAGCAACGCGCGTTCCTGATGCCGAAGCGCCAGCAGGTGCTTGTAAAACTGCAAAACTGAATTCGGGTCTTGCAGTTCACTGGCAACGTTGTGAGTTTTGTAACTCGGCGGAACCGGCAGCCAGGGAGTGGCCTGGGTAAATCCAGCGTTGGGCGAATTGTTCCACTGCATGGGAGTGCGCTCGCCATCGCGCCCTTTTTCTTTCGGCCATCCGGTAATCCCCAACGGGTCTTTTACGTCCTCCTTGCGAACCGGATCATTGTTTTCCATTCCAAGTTCTTCGCCGTAGTACATGATGGGCGTGCCGCGGAGGGTGAGATACATCCCGGCCATGAGCTTGGCGATTTGATCGTTGTGCTGTCCGTCGCCATAGCGCACGAAGGAACGCGGCATGTCGTGATTGCTGATGACGTAGACCGGCCATCCGCCAGTGGACTCGGCGTTTGCGATCTGGGCGCGGAACTCGCTGGCTGAGAGCTTGTTGACAGTGCAGAACATGAAATCCATGGGCAATTGGATTTCGTCACTGTGCTCGCCGTAGTACTCCTTCAGTTCGTCGCGATTCGAGGTGTAAGTCTCGCCGATTAACACGGCATCATTCTGGTCGGCCACCTGGCGCAGCTTCTTGAGTGCGATGTGATTCTCGGGCAACTTATCGTTGAACTTGTTGTCCATCTTCGGATCGCCCAGGTCGGTCGTGCCCGGCAAGACTGGGTTGTCGTGAAGGTCTGGATCCTCGAACAAGAGGTCTACGGCATCGAGCCGAAATCCGGAAACTCCGTGCTTGTACCAGAAGCGGGTTACGTCGAACATGGCTTTTTCCACGGCCGGATTGCGCCAGTTGAGATCAGGCTGGCCGACCTCAAAAAAATGGTAGTAATACTGGCCAGTCTTGGGGTCGAACTGCCACGCCGACCCGCCGAAATCGGAGATCCAATTATTCGGAGGAACGCCGGGCGCTTTGCCGTCGCGCCAGATGTACCAGTCGCGATGCGCTGAACCGCGGGAGGAAGCCGAGTCGAGAAACCACTTGTGCTGCGAGGAGCTGTGATTCAGAACATAATCCATGATGATGCGGATGTCGTGTTTCTTCGCAGCCTTCGCGAGATGGGCGAAGTCTTTGAGGGTTCCATACATGGGGTCGATGTTTTCGTAATCCGAGACGTCATAGCCGAAGTCGAGTTGCGGCGAGGGATAGCAGGGCGAAATCCAAATGGCGTCCACGCCAAGATCTTTGAGGTAGTCGAGTTTGGAGGCAATGCCGTTCAGGTCGCCGATGCCGTCGCCGTTACTGTCGGCGAAGCTGCGCGGATAAATCTCATAGAAGACGGCGTGCTGCCACCAGGGATGGACTTCCGAGTCCGCTGCAGGGTTTTGAGCCTGGGAATAAGGAAGGGTGAGTGCGGCGACTGCAAAGAATAACGCTAGGATTGCAGACTTTCGGGACATGAAAAAACTATACAGCGAAAGTATCTTCACGATGGCGCAAAGTTGCGCGACCGCGCTGGAATGGCGATGTATACTCTGAGGTTTCTGCGGCCAGGCGCCGACCGCGCTGCCACAATGCAAAGTTGTGAACCAGAAAAACTGGAACCAGAAAAGCGCGAACTAAACCAAGATACGAACCAGAATTGACTGAGGAGATCCTTCCATGCAGAGCCGCATCACCGGCACCACCATGCCCGTCCTGGAATTTGCCCTGGGACCGAATGAAACCATCATCTCTGAAGCGGGAGAACTGTCGTGGATGGGCAGTTCGATCCAAATGACCACGCACACCCAGTTCGGAGGCGGAGGAGGATTGTTCGGCGTGCTGAAGCGCGTGGCCGGCGGCGGTTCGATTTTTATGACCGAGTACCGCGCCGTCGGCTACCCCGGCGAACTCGCGTTCGCGACCAAACTTCCCGGTCACATCGTGCCCGTGGAAATTTCGCCGGGACACGAGTACATGATTCATCGCCATGGGTTCCTGTGTGCGACGCCGCAGGTGCAGATCGGTGTCGGTTTCCAGCAATCGCTGGGCGCGGGAATTTTCGGCGGCGACGGCTTCTTGCTGCAAAAGGCCAGCGGACAGGGAACTGCCTGGCTCGAGCTCTCAGGAGAACTGGTAGTGCGCGATTTGCAGCCCGGCGAAACTTTGCGCGTGCATCCTGGACACGTGGGCGCGTTTCAGGCGAGTGTGGCGTTTCAGATCACGACCGTGCCCGGCATCAAGAACATAATCTTCGGCGGCGACGGAATCTTTCTGGCGGCGCTGACTGGGCCGGGGCGAATCTGGTTGCAGACGCTGCCCATCTCTCGATTGGCGCATGCGCTGGAGCGATACATGCCGCGCGAAAGTAATCGAGAGTCGGTGCAAGGAGGAGTGGTCGGCGGCATTGTGGGATCGATTCTCGACAACATGAAGTGAGAGGGAGCAATTTCGAAAATCAGGCCCCGCCCGCTATCGCCGAAAGCCGAGAGCTACGCGCGGGGCCCACAAAATTAGATCGGAAGTGGCTCAGACACGTAGACCCGGGCTCCGGCAGAGCGGCACACGTCGATCACGCGGGCGACGTCGGCGAATGGCAGATGGACGTCTGCTTTTAGCAGAATCATCTTTTCATCGCCTTTCTGAAAGTGCTGCATCAGTGTGCTCTGTAGAGCTGACAAGGGAATCTGGTCGCCATTGATCTTCAACATCAGCGGCTGCTGCTTGGAGTTGAACAGCTCGACGACGGTTGCCACCGCGCCGGGGGGCGACGTCGGACCGATCATCACCTCCAACCCTTTCGGAGTCACCACGGTCCCGGTTCCAGGATTCGCGCGTTGCATCGTGAGCAGGACAGGAGCATCGAACGCCACTTCGCGTCCGGCCGCAAGCGCTCTCTCCACATTGGCAAAGGGTGCGCGAGCGTCGGCCTTGATGTAGAGCCTCTGCTCTCGGTTGCGAGGCGTACGCATCATCGCGTTCACCAGTCCCTGGGCGGTGACCGGATCGGTTCCGAAATACAAGCTGCCGTCGTCGGCGACCGTCACGATCCAGGCGTCCTGGTTGTCCGCGTCGGGCATCGGCGCGGCGTTATTGGTGACCGCCATCTGCACGCTGACGCCCCGCTGCAGCGTGGGAGATTGCGCGACTGCCAACAGCACAGCCGCTGTGGTTAACGTTGAAGCAAGTAGACACACGAATCGCATGTAACTCATAGTGGTGCTCCTTTTCGACGTTGGATTTATCGAGCTAGAGGATCAGGGTTTGACTCCGCCGAGTGACGCAGTCGCGAGAGTTCCGCCGAGCCCCATAGTTTCGACTGCGGACGAAGGTACGATCACCATCGCACCTTTTTCTTTCACCGCTTCGTAGAGCATGTTCATGGCGCGGAGATGCAAGGCGACGGGATTTTCCGCGTAGGCGGCCGCGGCTTGCACGAAGCTGTTGGAGATTTCCTGTTCGGCCTGGCCCAGGATGATGCGGGCCTGGCGCTCGCGCTGGGCTTGCGCCTGGCGCGACATGGCATCTTCGAGGCCTGCCGGAATTTTCACATCGCGAATTTCGACCGACTGCACGGTGATGCCCCAGGGATTGGTTTTTTCGTCGAGGATGCGTTGCAGTTCGCGGCCCATCATTTCGCGCTCGGTGACCATTTGCGCGAGCTCGTGGCGGCCGATCGATTCGCGTAACGCGGTTTGCGCGCTGAGAGTGATGGCTTCAATAAAATTCTCCACTTCGAGAATGGATTTCTCGGCGTTCCATACCAGCCAGAAGACGATGGCGTCGACGTTCACGGGAACGGTGTCGCGGGTGAGCGTAGACTCGGCAGAAACGCTGGCGACGCGGACGCGCTGGTCTACGTAGGGGCTGAGCGTTTCGACGATCGGGATGATGTGGCAGAGGCCGGGACCACGCAGGCCGACGTAGCGGCCCAGGCGCAGCACGGCGACCTTTTCCCACTGCTGCACGACTTTGATCGCGAACAAAAAGTAAAGGCCGACCAGGGCCCCGACAATCGCCGGAGCCGGGTTGTGAACTGCGGCAGTGATCGCGAGACCGATCGCGAGGCTGATTGCGAACAGCAAGCGGGCGATGCCGCTGACATCGTTGATTCTGATTTTCGCCATAACGTCTATCTCCTTTTGGGCAACAAGTCGCGCAGACGATCGATCAAATCTTCGAGGGTGAATCCGGCGGCGCCCGCGCGGGCCGCGAATTCTCCGGCCATCTGAACCAGTTGACGTTCGCGCTCGGCGGAGTTCTTCTCCAGCTTCCGGTGGGCGATGAACGTTCCCGTACCTTGATGGGTTTCGAGCAGGCCGCCCAATTCGAGCTCGCGATACGCCCGCATCACAGTGTTGGGGTTGATGGCGAGGTCGACCGCGAGCTGGCGCACCGTGGGCAGTTGGTCGCCGGCGGTCAGCTGTCCGGAGGCGATGCCGCTGCGCACCTGATCGATCAGCTGGCGGTATACGGGGACGCCGCTGTGCAGGTCGATGGCGAACCGTGGCGGCGCCGAGTTGGAGTTCCTCGCCATGTGTGTCAGTGTACTATGATGTTAGTACATTATGTCAAGAGAAAAATGCAGAAAACGGTGCGCTTCGGTTTTCAAGTCAGCGGGGTCGCGACCAGCGGGGCAGAACTACTTTGGTTTGAGTGTTTTGACGTATTCGTAGCTGATCTGCAGATACTTCTTGAGCTCTTTTGTATTCTTCAGTAGCGCGTCGGGCACGGTCACGTAGTCTTTCTTCACTACCCCGTAAGATTTGAACAGAGTGGTCTTGTGTTTTTTCAGAAAGGTGTCGACTTCATCCTGCGGCAAACGCAGGCCCAAGGTGCCGCTCTGGTCGAGATAGCTAAACATGTGGCCGTTCAGGGAAGTGTAAGGATGGACGTCGCCCTTGCGTTCAATGGCGGGATTGGTGGAGATGAGCTTTTCGTAGAGCGCCAGTTTGTCAGCCGGAATCTTGCTGGTTTTCGCGGTTGGCATGTCGTCCTCCTCGCGAGCGATCGGGAGAAGTTAAGATACCATTCCGCGGCGTGAAAAGAGAAAGCCCGGCGCGGGCCGGGCTTCGTCTGCGAAAGACAGCGCGTGCTTACCAGCTATTCTGCTCGATGATGTGACCAACGATGCGGTGCGCCTCATCGATGTGGTGGATGGCGCGATCGCGCAGGCCGCGCACGGAAGGATCATCTTCTTCACGGGCAATATCATTGTGCGCCTTGTCTAGCAATTCCAGCGCGCGATGAAAGCGGCCTCTGCGATCCATGTGCGCGTCGACCGGCGGATGGTCGTTCAGGTCCTTGCCGTCATCGATGGCGGCGTGTTTGATTTCCCAAATAGCTTTGTCAATCTCGTCGATGGCGTGCTGTTCCTCCCTGTCCTGGTGTGCGGAGTCGGTCCACTGGCCCAGGTGAGCGCGCGCGTGCCGGAGATCGGTGAGCGCGTGCAGGTAGGCCGGATGCCTTCCAGGTTCATCGGCGAAAGTCAGACCCGTGCAAACAGCAAGAAAAAACACGAGTACGGCAAGAAGTCGTACGGTTTTCATAGTCTCCTTTAGCTTCTGGTTATAGCCTTTCGGCAGAAATGTGCTTCGAAGTTGTAAACCCGGAGTAGCAGCGTTTGACTCGGAGAATTTTAGCGACGGACGCAGGCGCAAGGAAGGTTACTTCGGTGTAATGGCAGAAACGCGCTGATCGGGGACTCGGATGATGTCACTTCGTAACCTACAAGAATCCCGACACGAACCTGACAAGAAGATGACGATGAAATGACTGAGCCATGACGGAGCGGTGACAACCCTTCTTCTCTCGTCGGCTAGTCTGCGTTCAACTCGAGTGCAACAGAACCGAGCCCACGGTTTCCCCTGCAACTGAAACCATCATCGACCGCAAGCAGTTGCGGCCACGCCAGGGCAGAGCTGCGCGTCGGCGCTTGCCCAACAAATAAGGAGTAACGACATGGACAGGATATTCACTTTCACAGTGGCGCTTGCGGTGTGCCTGGGGACGGCGGCGCTATTGGCCAATCGCGGCCGCGCAGCCGGTTCCGTGCAAAGCGTGGAAGCGCAAATGGCGACTGATGGGGCATTCCGCGATGGGCTTTACGTGGGCAGGCTGGCCGCTGAGCACGGACGGCCGCTGCGTCCGCAGATCGGACGGTGGTCGGACGAACGCGATCGTGCTTCGTTCGTTGCCGGATACCGGCGCGGCTACGACAGCTCTGTGGCCAGCGCCGCGGTTGCGGCCGTCGAATCGGCCGGAGTGAATTGAGTTAGGTGCGAGTTGGCGGATTCTTATATGAGGTGCGTGATGGATTCCAAGAAGTTAGCTTCAATTCTTGCTCTGATGTTGGCAGTGTGCATTTCGACGCCGCATGCAGTAAGAGCAGGCAGCCCTTCCCCAACCTCCCCGGCTGCCACAGTCCGAGGGAACGTACGATTTGAAGGCAAGATTCCTGTCGCCAAGGCGATCAGCATGGCCGCCGACCCGGAGTGCGCCAAGCAGCATTCCACGCCCGTGATGGCGCAAGAAGTACTGACCGATGCGAAAGGGGATCTTCAGAACGTGATTGTTTTCGTGTCGGAGGGGCTAGGCGACCGGACATTTGATGCTCCCACCCAGCCCGTGGTGGTGGAACAGAAAGGATGCTTGTACCAGCCGCACGTGCTGGCGGTGCGTGCCAACCAGACGCTGCAACTGGTGAACGACGATCCGACCTCGCACAATATTCATCCGGTGCCTGCGAACAATCGCGAGTGGAACAAGGCCGAGCCACCGGGATCGAAGATGGAAGAGGCGTTTGCGCGGGAGGAGATCGCGATTCCAGTGAAGTGCAATGTGCATCCCTGGATGCGAGGGTACATTGCAGTGTTCAAGCATCCATTCTTTGCGGTGACGGGTAAGGACGGAGGTTTTGACCTGAGTAATCTGCCGCCGGGCACCTACACCATCAAGGCATGGCACGAGAAGCTGGGCACGGCGACGCAGACGGTGACGATCAGTGCGAACGAGACGAAAGAGATTAACTTCATGTTCAAAGGAATGTGAAGGCGGCTACTTCGCACCCTTGAAGCCCTTGCGGCGTTGTTCGCTGTAGCGGTGCAGGGCGTCGAGGATGATGGGGTGCGCTTCCGCGGGCGGACGAATCTCGTCGACTTCGACAGCCTTGCCTTCGAGTTGTTTGTAGTCCTGAAAAAAGCGGCGCAGCATGAGCATGCGGTGGGGCGGCATTTCCGAAGCCTGGCGGTAGGAATTGAACTCGGGATCCTCGGTAGCGACCGCGATGATTTTGTGGTCCTGCTTGCCGGCATCGATCATGGTCATCAGGCCGATGGTTCGGGCGTGAATGATGGTCAGCGGGACGACCGTTTCCTGGCATAACACGAGCACGTCGAGCGGGTCGTCGTCTTCGGCGAGGGTCTGCGGAATGAAACCGTAGTTCGCGGGATAATAAACGGCCGAATAGAGAATGCGGTCGAGTCGGATAAGGCCACTCGACTTGTCGAGCTCATACTTCACGCTGGAGCCGAAGGGAATCTCGACCACGCAGTCGAATTCGTGGGGAAGCTTGTCTCCGGGAGTAACGTCGTGCCAGGGATGGATCATAAGGATGTCGTGACTTCTTCATTCTAGCGGACGATGGTCGGTCCGCGCTGGCGGTTGAACGAAGAACATGCCGGCGTACGATGACGGATCGGCTGCACGCCAAGCCAGACACTAGAATCAGAAGAGAGGTGTGGATTTCGCGTTGAGCGATTTCGCGATCTGCTCTGCCATGACAGAGAGGGCGTGAGATGAAGCGGGATCGTCTTCGTTTGCGAGAAAGACAATGGCCATGTGCAACTCAGGGAAAGTCATGCACATGCTGACGAAGCCAGGGAGATTGCCCTCTTGCCAGACCCGACGATACGATCCGGAATGTAGCATCTGCCAATTGAGTCCGACTGAGAAATTGCCGGTGAGAATGAAGCGAGGCTCGTGCGACAGTTTCACCTCCGGATCTTCTTCGGCGAGTTCCCAACTAGCATACTTCAAAAGGTCGGCGACGGTGGATTTCAACGCTCCCGCGCCCAAGAGTATTTCTGGTGGGTCAGGGACGATCGCGCCGTTCTCGTCATAACCTTTTGCGAGTCGGCCTTGCTGCGACTTGGTCAGGGATATGGCGGTGTCCGCCATGCCCAGAGGAATCGCGATCTTCTGCTTAAGAATTTCTTCGTAGGGCATGCCGTAGATGTATTCGAGGACGATGCTGAGGAGCACGGCAGCCGTGTTGGAGTAGCTGAACTTTTCGCCAGGGACGGTCTTGAGCTCCACCTTATGTAAGTCGGCAAGAAAGTCTTTGCGGGAGTAATGGTTCAGCATTTCCCGGGTTGCCGGAGAGACAGGAGCAGTGAACGGGGGGCGGTTTTCTGGGATGTCCGGCAAATTGAAGGGCAGGCCGGAATTATGATTCACGAGTTGGCCTAACTGTATGAAATGCCCTTGAAATTCCAGATTCGGATAGTCGCCGTCCAGGTATTTTCGTACGTCGTCGTCGAATTTTACTTTTTTCTCGATTACAGCTTGCGCCAGGAGCGTTCCCGTGAATGTCTTAGTGATGGACGCGATTTGGTACAGAGTATCGGCTGAGGTGAGATTCTTTTTTCCTTTTTCGATTGTCCCGTAGTTGTAGGTGTAAGCTTTACCGTCTTTGAGGACGCCAATGGACAGCCCAACGCCCTGGGGCGCGCTCTTGAAGAAATCGACTGCGCGCCGGGCGACGATTGCATCGACATCCTCAGTCGGCTGCGTGGGATGGGTCTGTTGTGCGGAGACGGTGGCGAGCGATACGATGACCGATACAAGAGCCTTGGAAAAACAGTTCTGCAACATTTTTCCTCTGGAATGGATGTGCCTGAAAGCGCTGTTTAGACGGGAGGCAGCACGAACTGTTAGCGAAGAGCGGGTTCTGCGGCTGCACTATGGTCCGATCGGAATCTTGATTCTCGCGCTAGTGGCGCGTAGAGTCTAATAGTGGGTGTTTGCCTTCGGGGTGCTGCATGTCGAGCCAATTCAATACCTATCTCAAATTTGGCGGAGTGACAGCCGGAATTCTGCTGCTGCTTGGCTACCTGGCCTATAGCGGGGTGCAGGACAGCAAGAGCTACTACGTCACCATTAAAGAGCTGCATAAAATGGGCGACGGAGCTTATTCCAAGCGTTTGCGAGTTGCGGGAAATGTACAGCCCGGCTCGATCAAGCGCATTGGAACTCACGTGCAGTTCGTGCTGATGGAAGAGGATCAGACTCTGCACGTCGACTACACCGGAACGGAAGCCCCCCCGGACACATTCAAAGATGATTCGCAGGCACTCGCAGACGGACGCTTCGATCGCGACGGCGTGTTTCATGCCAAGCAGCTGCAGGCCAAGTGCGCGTCGAAGTATGCGCCGCAGCAGCCAGCCAATGGAACGCAATCCGCCGAGCCGCCGAAGAGCATGACGCAGGTGCAACCATCGGGTGCCGGCGGAGTTTCGAACTAAGTGTCGCGTGCTCACATTGTTCCGTGTTCTGTGAGCGGTGCACAGATTCGCAGCGTCCAGTAAACTCACTGCTGAGTGAGCACTCCCTCCATCATTACGGTCACCAACGTCGTCAAGCAGTTCGGACGATTTGCCGCCCTGCGCGGCGTGACTGCTGAATTTGATGCGGGACGCTTCCACGCCATCCTCGGAGAGAACGGGGCGGGGAAGACGACGTTGTTGCGGGCGCTGGCCGGGTTGGCGCAGCCGACGCGAGGTGAGATTTCAATCTTCGGGAAGACCCCGCAAGAGGCTTGCCGCGATATCGGATACATGGCGCATCCGTCACTGCTTTACGACGAAATGAGCGGGATGGAGAACCTGCGCTACTTTGCCCGCCTTTACGGAATCGTCTCAGGTGAGAGTAGTAAAGATAGCCGCTGCGACGACGTAATTCGCGAAGTGATTCGAAAAGTCGGGCTCGATCCGGAGCTGACGCGGCCCGTCGGCCAATATTCGCAAGGGATGCGGCAGCGGATGTCGTTGGCGCGGGCGATTTTGCATGATCCGCGAGTGCTGCTGCTGGACGAGCCGTTTTCGAATGTCGACGTGCATTCGGCGCGAGCCATGGTTGGGCTGCTGAAGGGCATGCGCGACGCCGGGAAGACGGTTTTCGTGATCACGCACCAGGCGCAGCTGCTGGAAGGTGTAGCCGATGAGTTTGTGTGGATGCATACCGGGAAGATCGTTGACCGGACGGCCAGCTTGGGGCGCGTGGCCAGTCCCGCGGGTGAGGACGTTCAGTGATGAGTACATTAATGCCCCCGACGAAGCCTCCAGCGAATTCGCTTTGGGCGGTGACACTGGCGACGCTGGTGAAAGACATCCGGCTGGAGTGGCGCTCGAAAGATGCGCTCAATTCCATGCTATTTTTTTCGTTGCTGGTTGTGGTGATCTTCAGCTTTTCTTTCGATCCGCTGGCGGAAGAGTCCCGCCACATTGTGGGTGGGCTGGTGTGGGTCGGTTTCCTCTTTGCTTCGGTGACGGCTCTTAATCAGACGTGGGCGCGCGAGTTGCGCAATCAGGTGCTGGATGCTTACCGGGTTTCTCCGGCTCCGGCCAATGCGTTGTTTCTGGCCAAGGCGCTGGGAAATTTTATTTTCGTGGGCGTGCTGGAAGCGCTGATGGCGCCGCTGTTCGTCATTTTTTATAACGTGCGAGTACTGGGTCCGGCGTGGCAGTTGATTCCGGTTGCGCTTCTCGGAACCTGGGCACTGGTAGTGAATGGCACATTTTTCGCGGCGATGTCGCTGCGCACGCGCAGCCGCGAGATTATGCTGCCGCTGCTGCTGTTCCCGATTTCCATTCCCGCCGTGATCGCGATGGTGGCGGCCACAACTTCGATCCTGACCGGAGACGACTCGGCCCACTTCTACATCGTGTTGCTTCTCACCTACGATGTGGTGTTTACTACAGCTTGCCTGGCGTTATTCGGCATGGTTCTGCACGCGGAATGAGAAAAACCTTCGCGATCTTATCGGTCGTCACCGCGGTCCTGCTGGCCTATGCCCTGTATCAGGCACTGGTGGTTGCGCCGACCGATGCGCAGCAGGGCGAGGTCTACCGCATCATTTATTACCACGTGCCTTCGGCGTGGACGGCGTTTCTGCTGTTCTTCATTAATTTCATCGCGTCGATTCAATACCTGGCTAGCCGGAAGGCTTCGAGTCAGGCGGCCGCGAAGTGGGTCGTGACTGCGATCGGTGTCGTGGGAGTGATCGCGTGTTTCCTGTCGGCGGTGCAGCGGTTGTTGCCGGCCGGAATGCGGCCGAGTGCTGTCGCGACGACGGTGCTGCTGATTCCGATCTTCTATTTCGTGATCGGGAAATTGTTCCCCGGAGACAATCTCGACGTGTTAGCGGTAACCACCGCCGAGGTGGGCGTAGTGTTTTGCACGATCGTGCTGGTCACGGGGCCGATCTGGGCGCGGCCGGTGTGGGGCATCTGGTGGGCGCCGGGGGATATCCGGCTGACTTCGACGCTGGTGTTGTGGCTGATTTATGTAAGTTATCTGGTGTTGCGGCGATTCTCAAACAGCGCACAGACGCAGATGCTGGCCGCAGCCCTGGCGGTGTTTGGAGCATTGGATGTGCCTCTGGTTTATTTTTCCATCTGGTTCTTCCGCACGCAGCATCCCCAGCCGGTCATCGGCGGTGGCGGTTCGATGGATCCGCGCATGCTGCACGTGCTGCTGATCAGTTGGATGGCGTTTCTCTGTTTCGCGTTCCTGGTGTGTTGGTCGCGCTTCCGGCTGGAATTGCTGCAACGCGAAATCGAAGGCGCGCACGCGATGGAATCGCTCGGTGGAACGGGAACGGCGGCCGGGGCCAGCCTTCCGCTGAATCGGAGTCCGAAATGAATGCCATCAAGTTTCTGTTCGCGGCTTATATTGTTACTTGGCTCATCCACGGAGCCTATCTGGGAAGCCTGGTCCGGAGATTCAGCCGATTGCGGCGAGAGATGAAAGAAATGGGCAAGAAATAGGCGGCTTCCGGACAACGGGTCGTGCAGTCCCTTCAGGAACTCTCCGCGTGGTTTTTTCTATGACCCCGCCGCCGCGCCGGCTCGAGAGACTGAAGGTTTGCGGAAGCCGAAGGCCGGAAGCCTCTTCAGTTGGATTGTTTCCACTCCGATTGCAGAGCGCTGAGAAAGTCGGGGCTGCCGCCCGAGCGCAAGAATTCGTAGTCCTCGATCATGGCGGCGGTGCCGATGCGGGCGGAAGGCAGAGGATGTTCGACGCGGATGACGCGCGCGGTGAAACGGACGCGGACCGCATCGGTGAGAGTGACGTGCGGGGGAAAAGTCAGCGTGACTTCGAGTTTGGTGCCCGTCGCGACGGCGCGGTCGAGATAGAAGAAAACGCCGCGGGCGCTGACGTTTTGGGTTTCGGTCTGGACCTCCCGAGGTTGATCTGGGCTGGCGCCTTCGAGGCGGACAATGGCGGGCAGGCGCATGTCAAAGCGCCGCATCATCCGCCGTTCCTGTGAATTCGATTGCATGCCCGAGCGCTCTGCCAAGAGCGTAGTCCCCAAGAAAAGCACAGCAGACGGCAACCCAACTCGCCTTGGCCTGATCTGTAAACCAGTTCGGCCTGTAACTCAATGTATAGAAACAGTTGCAGTTTGCAACACCAAAATGCCGGTCTGAACTGGTTCGGTAATCTGTTTCGGAATTCGGAACAGAATCCGTTACGGAGCCGAGGGAGGACGCACGAATGCGCATGGCTCGATTGAGAGATGAGCAATCCTGCTGCCATCGCGGCGTCCGCCGGAGGTAGGTTTTCCGCGAAGAATGAGCAGGTTGGAGACTCGTGGAGAGGAATGAGCCAGAGATCATGCAAGCAGTTGTGCCGAGTGGATCATTCTTTTTCCGCCTCTTTCTGCGGCGGGACTTCATCTAGTATCGGAATCCAGAACTGGCTGCAACTTTCTTCAGGCCACTTTTGTGCTACATCGCGGCATCTTTCCCCGGCATCGGCCGCATCTGAGGAATCGTTGGAGAGATGGCGGGGCGCGCTCGCTTGACTTGTCTATCCGCCAGATGTTTAAGTAGTTATTTAATTTTTCCGCCAGTTCCAGTGACCAGCTAGCTGCGGGCCAGCACGCCGTGGGAGTTTGCCGGCGCGAGGCTGCGGGAACTTGTGCGCCGTTCTGGCAATCTCTCCACTGATCTGGTGAAGATGATCCGGGTGAACACGGTCCGAGCGCGTCACGGGCTGGGGCGAAAAGCGAGCTTGCACGAAATTGTCTTCATCAGTCTTCGGGCGGGAACGATCTGAACCCGAAGGGTCGCAAGAATTGAGTAAGCGTAAGACGAACGATCGCAAGAAATGAACGATCGAAAGCATACTGGTTTATCTGCATCGGAGGAACGAGTGAACGTTGATCGCCGTTGGTTGAGAACTTCCGTGGTTCAAGTTCGTGTTCTGGGCGCAGGGCTGGTGCTGCTCGCGGCAGGATGCGCAGTTCTCGGGTGGGGTTTCCGCACAGGCCACAGCGCCGCGAACGCCGCGGCCCCGCTTCCCGCGATTCAGGAGCAGGCCGCGATTCCCAGCATTGTAGCGGCGGCACAGAGTGTGCCGCGTCCGGCCAGCAGCGAAGCACGATCCCGGGCGCGGTCGCTTTTCGACGGGCTGCCGCTGAGCTTCGAGCCCAATCAAGGGCAGGGCAATCTCGACCCTGCCGATGCGCGCGCCAAGTTTGTGACTCGCGGTTCGGGATACAGCCTGTTTCTGGGCTCCGAGGGCGCCATCCTGAATCTGGTTTCTCAGAATCAGGTCTCGCAGAAGCAGCCGAAGCACGAAGCTTCGCGGCGCGATTCGCGGAAGCCAGATGCTTCGCGGGCGCGCGTGGAATCGCTGCAGATGAAACTGGCGGGAGCGAACCAGAACGCGGCCGTCACGGGTGCCGACCTGTTGCCGGGCAAGAGCAACTATTTTCTAGGTAACGATCCCGCCAAGTGGCGGGCCGGAGTTCCTCAGTTTGCGAAGGTTCGCTACGAGAATGTCTATCCCGGAATCAATCTGGTGTTTTATGGACATCAGGCACGGCTGGAATATGACTTTCAGGTTGCGCCCGGGGCTGATCCGGGGCAGGCCGAACTCGAGTTCAACGGCGCGAAGCAGCTGCAACTGAAGAACGGTGCTCTGGTCATCAAGGGTGAGAGCGGCAGCATGCAGCTCGATGCTCCCCGCATGTACCAGGAGATTGGCGGCCGCCAGCAGCCGGTGGATGGCAAGTTTGTTCTGCGTGGCGACAAGCGCGCGGGATTCACCATAGGATCATACGACCGCACGCGTGAACTGGTCATCGACCCGGTCCTGACGTTCGGGACTTATTTCGGAGGCAGCGGCAACGACGGCTCAATTAACGGTCAGGGGGGCTCAACGTCGGTTGCCGTCGACGGCAGCCTGAACATTTACCTTACCGGGTTGACCACATCGCCCAATTTGCCGACAACCGTTGGGGTCAAATACCCGACGCTCGCTGCTGGAGCGACGCAAAACATTTATATCGCCAAGATCCAACCGCCTTTGAGCTCACTGCCGGCAGCCCTTCTGGATGTGACTTATCTGGGAGGAGACGGAACGGATTATCCCGTCGGAATCGCGGTCGACGGGGCGGGCGACCCGTACGTCGCGGGCACTACGACGTCGGACAATTTTCCCACGACGCAGACCACTGCATATCAAACTGCGGCCGAGGTCCCCGGCACGCATGCCTTCGTGACCGAGCTGCAAAGCAATTTTGCCGGACTGCAATACTCTTCGTATCTTTCCGGCAACGGCACCGATATAGCCAGCGGCATGACCCTCGACGCGTCGGGCTACATTTACATTACCGGGACCACCACTTCGACGGATGCTTCCAGCGCCATTGACCAATTCCCGGCCAGCAACGTGCCGCAAGGCGTGCCGTTCCAGAGCTTCTCAAAAGCGCCGGGCCTGGCTCAGTTTTTCGTGACCAAGGTGAATCCTACGGCGGCGCGGGCGACCAGCATCGCCTACTCGACCTATTTTGGGGGAGGAACTTTTGATACAACCCCTGCCCCAGTCGCCACCGGCGGCGGCATTGCCGTGGATACCAATGGCAACGTCTACTTCACCGGCACTACGAACTACCTCTATCTAGGATGCACGGGATGCAGCGGCACTGATTTTCCCATTCTGGACGCTTACCAGCCCTGTCTCGACATAGCGTCTTCGGGTACGTACGCAAATCCTCCGGCTTGCATCTACACGGGTTTACCGACACCGACCGCCCCGGATGCTTTCGTTGCCAAGCTGAATCTGAACCCCAAGGCGGCCCAGGGAGAACAGTTGGTTTGGTCCACCTACGTGGGCGGCGAGAATAATGACTCGGGTGCTCAGATTGCGCTCGATGCGGGTGCGGCGAATGTCTACATTGTCGGAACCACTAACTCTCCCGACATCGGAATCGGCACGATTACTCTCAACACGGTTGCGGCATATCAAGCGTGCCTGAACCAGCCTGGCGTGCCAGCTGGCCCGACGACGTGTATTGAACCTGCCAGTCCGCTGAACGATGCTTTCGTCGCGCGGTTGAGCAACCCCGCAGCTGCCACGACTGGCATACCGGTGAACGTGGCGCTGAACTATTTCTCCTATCTCGGCGGCGGTGGCAACGAAGAAGGACTGGCGATTGCGGTGGATGCAGCCGAGGGCGCCGTGGTCACGGGCTGGACGCAATCGACGAATTTCCCGGTTGCTCCGACGACCAACCAGAGTTCGCTGACCGGTACGCAAGCTGCGTTTATGGCCCGGTTGAATACGACTGCCGCGTCCGGACAGTCCACGTCGGGGACATGGGCGAATTACTTCGACGGCGGCAGCGCGGATAACACGAGCCCGACCTCGATATTGACCGAGGGTACTGGCGTCGCGATCGACGTGAACCAGAACACCTATTTCGCCGGGGACACCAATTCGCCGGACCTGGAAGTCGAAAAACCATTGATTACGGCAGCGGCTGTGAACGGTGTGAACGGATACAACGGCGGCTTCGACTCGTTTGTCACCCAGAACAGCGCGGCTGTGAGCTTGTCGATCACCGGAGTGCTGTCGCAAGGCACGAACCAGCAAGGATTCATCAGCGCGGGGAATCAAGCGACCTTTACTTATACGATCACCAACAATGGACCTGACCCGGCCTACGACGTCACAGTACTCGACAATTTGAGTCAGGCGTCCACGGGCAACGTGGCGGTGACTCTTGTTTCCGCGAGCGTCAGTTCCGGGACCTGCGGAGGAGGTTCGACCAATGCCTCGGTGAGCTGCAGCCTGCCGCCGCTGCAGGCAGGCTCCACGGCAACGGTCACGATTGTGCTCACGCCGACGCCGACCGGGGGCCAGGCGGGTTTCACCGGAGGATCCGTAGAAGCTATTGGGCCAGGGAATAACGTGCTGGCGGAGATCTCGGTCCCGGCGACGATGTCCGACTACACCATGAACGTCGGACCGCCGAACAACAGCGTGGCGCAGGCCGGAGACACGGCCGTGTATCAGGTGCAGCTGAGGCCGATTCCTGTTTACTCGTCGCCCATCGGTTTGTCGTGCACCGGCCAGCCGGCGGGTGCTTCGTGCAACTTCACCACGCAATCGGTCACGCTGGCAGGTCCTGGGTCTTCCACCCTCAACATCACTACCACGGCGCGGCCTGTGACCACGCCCGCCGCGAGCCTGCTCACGCGCCACTTCTATGCGATCTGGTTGGCGGTTCCGGGCTTGACCCTGCTGGGTGTGGGAGCCGGAAGCAACCGGCGCCGGCGGCGCATGCTGGGAGTGTTCATGCTGTGTGCTATGTTTGCGCTGATTCTGTTGCTGCCCGCGTGCAGCCATACCAACACGCAGATCCCGGTCAGCGGAACGCAAGCGGGCAAGTACACGATTACAGTCACCGCGGCGTCGGGAACGGACTCGAAGAGCCAGACCATCACCTTGACGGTGCCATAAATCGGCGGATGGGCGAATTCTCTGCACTTGCTCGGGATTCGCTTCCGGCGATTTGGCAAGACAAGAAAAAGCCCACGGAGTCTATCCGTGGGCTTTAACCTTTTGGGTCGTCAGGTCGTGCCAGGAAAGAAAGCAGCTATGCTCCCGCCGAAAGCTTGTGGTGGCCTTTGGCTTCGGCAATTCCATACTGCCGGATTTTGTAGAGCAGAGCTTTGTAGCTGATCTGCAGAATCGCAGCGGCCTGCTTGCGGTTCCAGTTGGTTTGTTCGAGCGCCTGGGTGATGGCCTGGGCCTCGGCTTCGTCCTTGGCGGTGCGCGCCAGAGATTTCAAGCCGCCCGCATCCGCACCTCGAATTGTGGAATCTCCGGAGGTTCCGCCCGGGCCGTCATTTCTGGGGAGTAGTTCGGCGACGGCCAGTTTCTCGTCACCGAGAATCAGGTAGCGCTTCAGAAAGTTATTCAGTTCGCGCAGATTGCCCGGCCAGGAATGATTCTGGCAGGCCTGCAGCAACGCCGGAGACAGCGGCAGCGGCGCACGCGCGTAGCGCTCGGCCATGCGCGTCATCGAGTGCTTGAGCAGGATGGGAATCTCTTCCTTGCGCTCGCGCAGCGGCGGAATCTGCATGGTGAAGGCGTTCAGGCGATAGTAGAGATCTTCGCGCAAACGCTTACTGGCCAGCGCTTCCGGAATGTTGATGTTGGTGGCGGCCAGAATGCGTACGTCGACCTTGATGATGGACCGGCTGCCGAGGCGCGAGAATTGCTGGTCTTGTAATACGTGCAGCAGCTTGGCCTGCAGTAGCGGCGGCATCTCGCCGATTTCGTCGAGCAGAATAGTTCCCCGATTGCAGAGTTCGAACTTGCCCGGCTTGGCGTGATTGGCCCCGGTGAAAGCGCCCTGCTCGTAGCCAAACAACTCGCTTTCGAGTAAGTCAGCAGGAACAGCGGCGCAATTCACCTTGAGAAAAGTACGGTGAGCCCGGGGCGAAAGCTTATGGATCAGGCGGCCCAGAACTTCCTTGCCGGTTCCGCTCTCACCCAGCAGGAGTACAGGGATGTCTACATTGGCGACCAGCGCGGCCTGCGAGCGGATCTTGCGCATCTGCGGGCTGGCCGCGATGAAGAACACATCGTCGGCGAGTTCTTCCACTTCTCCGCCATAGGTTTGTTTGCCCTGGCCGAGGCTGAGATCGATGACGGCGTCGAGTTCCGCTTTCTGAAAAGGCTTCGTCAGATAATCCTGCGCGCCCAACTTCATCGCATGAACGACCTTGCGCGTGTCGTTGACGCAGGACAGCATCACGACTTTCACGCCGGGCTGGAGTTGGCGCAGTTGCTCGAGGGTCTCCAGGCCGTCAATGCCCGGCATGAGCACGTCGAGCAGCACCAGATCGGGCCGCAAGCCTTTTTCCACACGCAGCAGTGCTTCTTCGCCGGTGGTCGCGGTTTCGACTTTGTAGTCGTCCACTTCCAGCAGCGTCTTGATGTAGCGGAGCATTCCCGGCTCGTCGTCGACCAGCAGGATATTGGCGGTTGGCTTCATCGATTTTTCCCTTTGCTGGCGGCGGCTACGACCGGTTTATACGGAATGAGGAAAGAGAACTTGCAGCCCGAACCGCTATCACTTTCGACCCAGATTTTTCCTCCCATACCGTGTACGAGGCGGCGTGCGATGGCGAGGCCGAGTCCCGTGCCTTCCTGATCCTCGGTGCCGGGAAGGCGAAAGAAATCGTCAAAAACTTCCAGGTGAAACTCCGCCGGAATTCCCGGTCCGGTATCGGAAACGCTGACCTTCACCGAGTTGGGATGAGTCACATTCTGGCGGCGGCGTTCGGCGGCAGAAGGCTGAGCCGCGGCGCGCCGCTCCCACATGTGCGGCTCCGCGTGCAGCCATACAGTCCCGCTCTGGGGCGTGAACTTGAAAGCGTTTTCCAGCAGGTTCGAGATCACGCGCTCCAGTTTTGGAGAATCGAAAGGGAAAACCGGCAGCTTGTCGTTGGCCAGAAAATACAGAGCCAGACCTTTTTCCTGAAAGCGATTCGACCACAGGCGGCACATGTCTGACAGGCAGTCGTTGATGTTACCGGGCTCGAACTGCATGCGCAGACCGCCGGTTTCGAGAGTGCTGTAAGTCAGAAAATCCTGAATGAACTCTTGCAGGCGCTTTCCGCTGGCCTTCATGTCGTTCAGGACTTCGCGCTGGCGGTCGCTCAACGGGCCCAGCTTCTCGCTGTGCAGGAGTTCGACGTAGCCGTTCAAAATCGACAGCGGCGTCTTGAGGTCGTGGGCGGCGGAGGCCAGCGCGTTGGTGGTGCGCTGGAAGCGCTCCCGGAGCTCCTTATATTCCTGAAGCAGATTCTCCGGGCTGGGAACATCGCCGTCGGGTCGGGCGGCAGGGGCTGGCATAGGTTCCGGGGTCCCTCCCGCATTCGAAACACACGTGTTCTTTTGAGCAGTGGTCATGAGAAAAAACCACAGGATTTAACAGGGAGAGGGGAAACGCACTCGACCATTTCGGGAAGAGCGCTGGTAGGAAAATCGTATGTCAGGCTGAATTTGTTGTCAACGAAAAATGCACGGGAATTACCCAAGTGTAGCAAAAGCTTGCACTTTGGCTGAGATGATGCCTTGTGTGCGCGGATTTACAGAACCGAATAAAAAGAGAACGTGTGGCCTGAAAACTCCCACCTCCTTGCGGGTTTCACGGTCGAGAAGGACGGAATCTCAGTGTTTGTTCCTCGTTTCTTCGGGTGTTTGCCTTAAATTTGGCCCCTGAGGTGCTCTTATTGAGGGTTCGGGAGGATGGAGAGGTCTGCATGAACGGGACTAGGGCAGGAAACGAGCGCCGGAAGTGGCCCAGGTTGCCCCTGGCGATTCCCGTTTTTGTTCGCAGCCGCGACGGAAAAGGCAAGGAACTCCTCGAATTCGCCACCGCCCTGAACGTGAGCGCCGGCGGGATGCTGGTTGCGATTCGCCGCGTTCTGCCCGCAATCGCCCAGATCCGGCTGGAGATTCCCAGCGCCCCGGTGGCCGCAGTGCCGTTGCTTCCAAGGGCTTCGCGCACGCTGCTTGCCAAGGCGCTGCGGACTACCCCTGCGGAAGGCTACTATCTGCTGGGCTTGAAATTCGCGCGTCCGCTGCCATCTTCGACCAACCCTAATGGCCGACGACGGAAAATCGCTTCTGCGGTGTGAAAATGTTTGCGCATACCCTGCCCGGAAGTGTTACCTTTGCACCAATACCCTGATTACCTGGGTTTGACTATCTGGCTCTTTGGTAAGTTGATACTCTTCAACTACATAAGCTAGGTTTGAGGAGTACAAAGCGGGTCCGGACCTCTTTGGCTCTCCGGATGCAGGGTACAGGGTCTCCCCCTTCAGTCGATAGAAACCAGCCATGACAACCGGCAGTGTGAATACGCTCGTTCAGCCTTTGGGAGAAATGCCTCCCGACGCTATTGTGTTCGGTCGAACCGAGGCCATGCGCTCGGTTCACGATCGGCTGACCAAGTTGGCTAGCGCCAATGTTCCGGTGCTCATTCAGGGAGAGAGCGGAACGGGCAAAGACATCATCGCGCGTATGATTCATGCCGCGTCGCCATGGCGTACTGGACCATGGGTGAAAGTGAATTGTCCGGCGATTCCGGGCACGCTGCTGGAGAGCGAGCTTTTCGGGTACGAAAAAGGTGCGTTCACTGGCGCGTATGGAATGAAGCCGGGCCGCGTCGAAATGGCGCATCGGGGCACGCTGTTTCTCGACGAGATTTCAGAATTGGATATGTCTCTGCAGTCGAAACTGTTGCAATTGCTGCAGGATGGACAGTTCTGCCGCATCGGCGCGCAGGAAGACAAGAAGGTGGAAGTGCGGGTGGTGTGCGCGACCAACCGCAAGCTCGAGCAGGAAATTGAAAACGGAACCTTCCGGTCTGATCTGTTTTATCGCATCAACGTGGTGAATCTCCATCTGCCGCCGCTTCGCGAGCGGGCAGGTGATATACCGGAACTGGTGGCTTACTTCCTCGATTATCACAACCGCAAATATAACTGCCGGGCTCGGGCGCTTTCCGCCGAGCTGATGGCAGACTTGCGCAAGTATCACTGGCCCGGAAACATCCGCGAACTGGAAAACCTGATCAAGCGCTATGTGATTCTGGGCAACGAAGAAGTGATCTCGGCGGATCTGGCGCCGCGGGCCACCGACTTTTTCAACACGGAGATTCCGGTCGACGGACAGATTTCGTTGAAGAAACTGACCCGGCAAGCGGTGCGCGAGTTGGAGCGGAAAGTTATCCTGAAAGTTCTGCAAAACTGCCACTGGAACCGCAAACAAGCGGCGCGTGCCCTGAGCATCAGCTACCGGGCGCTGCTGTACAAGATCCGGGACGCCGGCCTGCCCTCGAACCGGGTGGTAAAGCGCAGGGAGGCGGAAAATCCCAAGGATGTTGCGGCCGACTGAGCTTGGCCCAATGCACGTTCGACTCGCCGCGTCCCACACGGGTTCTCTGCGTTTTTTGCGTTTCTGCGCAGATATTTGCACTCTTAGTCCGGCAGCCGCCCTGTAAATCTACCGTAAATGCTTATCCAGCTTTAACTTACAAAGTATGAAACTTTGGTACTCAGGGTGCTCTAGATGCCATGGTACTTTGTCGGCTCTGTAGGTCGGCAAGGTGCAAAGCCACGCGTCGCTGTAGTCATCAAAGACCCGGGCGAAGTAACTCCTAGGAGAACCTACAATGAAGAAAATCCTCTTGCTTGCTGTTTTGGCACTGGCCCTGCCAACGGCGATGTTCGCTGGCAGCAGCGTTGACTACACCAACAGCGGCGGCACCCTGTCGGGTTCGAGCGAAGGACTTTCGCTGAGCGGATCTGTCCTGATTGCCGTTAATGGGCTGAACGGGGGCGGGCTGGTCACAGGTTCGAACCTGGGCAGCGTTAGCTTCTTAACCGGAGCCCTAACTTCCGGTTCATTGCAAATGGGCGGCACGTTCGCGGCCGGCGGGTGGTTCACCATCACCGGGAACGGCACCAACGGACTTCCGAGCGGCACACTGTTCACCGGAAGTTTTTCGGGTCCTGTGACCTGGACGTTGGTCACCTTGGCCAATGGAACCCATAACTACACGCTTACTGGCAGCTTGTCGGGATGGACCGCTTCCGGATCGGCGACTCAAGGTGTGACCGTGCAGTTGACGATCAACACCGGCAAGGGCTACTTCAACGGCAGCACCACCATTTCGAGCGGCGATACGAACATCGTGGTTCCTGAGCCGGGCTCGTTAAGCCTGCTGGGCACCGGGTTGATCGGTCTGGCTGGAGTGGTTCGTCGCAAGCTGAAGGGCTAACCGCTTCTCTCAGGTTACGAAAACGCAAAGCCCCGCCGCGAGGCGGGGTTTTTGTTTTTGCGTGAACCTTGCTACGGAAACTAACCACGCAGGTCTGACAGAGCTTTGCGGGCGTCCGGGTAGTCTGGGCGCAGCTTAACTGCCTTCTCTAACTGCTGGCGGGCGAGCGCATTCTGGTTAGCCTTCTCATAGGCCAGGCCGAGGTGGTAGTGCACATCCGCATCATCCGGTTGACCGCGCTTTTCTCCCAACCGCAGGGCCTCTTGAAACTGGCTGATGGCCGACTGGTAGACGCCTTTATGATAGTAGGCCCAGCCCAGAGTGTCGGCGGCGTTCGGTGAGTCGGGCATTCCGCGGCGGGCGGTCTGCGCCAGTCCCATGGCAACATCGACGTTTCCACCCTGTTCGAGAATCACGTAAGCGAGATTGTTCGAAGCCAGGGGTTGGTCCGGTGAAATGCTGAGCGCCTGCTGGTACATGCCTTTGGCGTGATCCCAGTCTTTCCGGGCTTCATAGAGTTCGCCGGAAAGAATGTAGAAAGTGACCTCGCGCGGATTGTCTTTGATGGATTGCTGGTAGAGAGCGAGTGCCTTATCGACGGCACCCTCCTGAATTTGCACCTTGCCGAGTTTTTCCAGGGCGTCGACGTTATTTTTGTCGAGTGCGATGGCCTTTTGCAGAGCGGTTTCGGCGCTGGGCAAATCCTTTTTGCCGTTGAAGAAGGCGGTCCCGAGAAGATCGTAGAAATTGGAGTTGTTGGGGGACTTGGCAAGCTGAGTATTGGCCGCGGCAATCGCTTTGTCAAACTGCTTCTCCGCGAAATAGGTGTTCATCAGGCCGCTGAGGCCCTCGGCGGAAGAAGGATCTTTGTCGAGCGCCTGTTGGTAAAACTTTTCCGCGTCGGGAAAGTGCTTCTGCGTCAGCTGGATGTTGCCTAGCTGGACGTAGGGGGCGGGACTTTGTGGAGCCCGCTGCGCGGCCTGCTCGGCATCCTGCTGCGCGTCACTGTATTTCTGGTGAGCCAGATCTGCGATTCCTTTGAGCAGAAAACCGTCAGGTGAAGCGGGCTGTGAAGTGATGATCTGTTGCGCGGTTCGCAGCAGAGCATCGAGATCGCCGCGGCGCAATGCCATGGCAGCCAGGGCACGGTGCGCATCGGTCATGTCAGGACGAATACGGACCGCTTCCCGCCACTCCGACTCGGCCTGGTTCTCATTGTTCTGCTGCGCAAAAGCCAAGCCTAACTGGTAGTGCGCGGAGGCATTATCGGGGTCGTTGTGCAAAGCGCTCTGCAAGGATTCAATCGCGCCTGCGGCATTGTTCTGGCGAAGCTGCATCTGGGCCTTGTAAACGAGGGCGTCGACATCGTGCGGGTTGGATTTGATGATCTCATTGTTTAGCTTGGCGGCTTCGTCGAGACGGTTCTTCAGAATCAGGAGCTGGATGTAGTTCTTTTTGACCTGGGGATCCTTGGGATGATCGCTGTAGAGCGAAGAATACTCGGCTGTGGCCCTGTCGAGGTCGCCGGTGGCGAAATAGTAGTCGCCCAGCATGCGATAGCCTTCCGGGTTGGTAGGCAGATCTTTCTTGGTCTGGCGCAAGACGGATTCAGTCTCATCCCTCTTGCCTTCCTGCATCAGCAGGCGAACCAGGGCGGCGCGGGGCGCGGGGTCTTTGGGATCGACGTCAATGGCGTGCTTGAACCGCTGTTCGGCTTCAGGCATGCGGCTGCGCGACTGGTAGAAGCCACCCAGGGCGAGTTGCGCGTTCATGGCTTTAGGATCGACTTCCGTTGCCTTCTTGAAGTTGGCCTCAGCCACATCGGGCTGGTTGGAGCGGAGTTCAAATAACCCCAGGAGAAGATAGGATTCGGAGCGGTTGGGGTTCACGCCAATGGCCTGCTGCATCTCCTGGATGGCGTCCGGAATATCGTTTTGCGCCGCGTCGTAGTTGGCCCAGGCCTCGTGGGTTTCGGCGTTGTTGGGTTGCTTGTCGCGCAGCTTATCCAAGTACGTTTTCGCCTGCTTCATGGTGTCCGGCGTGGGCGTGCCGTCTGGATTTCTCACCGTGACCAGCAGGTTGGCCAGATCGGCGTAGGCACGATAGTTATTTTGATCGAGGTCAACGGTGCGGCTCAATTCCTGAAAGGCGCGGTTCTGGTCGCCGAGCTTGAGATAGGTCTGGCTGAGCTGGTAGTGCGCCTGGGCGAAGCGAGCATCGATCTGAACGGCATTGCGGTATTGGATTTCCGCCTCGTGGTACTTGCCCTCGGCAAAGTACTTGTCGCCGCTCTCCAGGTATTTCTGCTTGCGCACGTTAGGATCACGGGAGCAGCCGGTAAGAAGACCGGCGAGGCAAAGGCCGGCCAGCAGCAGACGAAACGAAACGGAGCGACTCATAAGGGATTCTCCAACTGCGGATGCAGAAGGCACACGAAGACGTTCATCCGCACGAACGCCTCATGATACTGCACGGTAACCGCGGAAAACAGTTACTGGAGTCATACTTTCACAGAGATTGAAGCGGGCGGTCCACCTCAACGTGGAATGTAGCTGTTGAGCAGCGGCCCGACGTCCTTGACGAAGGGCAAAACTCGCTGTTGAGCGGCCTCGGCGCTTTCCCCCGGATAAATGGGAGTAGTGACTCGCACCAGAGAGCCGTCGCTGCGGTTCATCTCAATCGAATCTTTGACCAGGTAGAATTTGGCCCAGTATTCGTTGGCCACCCCGCGATCATGTGCCCAGAACCAGTACAGGACGAGCTGGCGGGATTCGCCTCTCGCGATGAGATAACGGTTGGCGGGAAACGGTTCGTGACCGGGAAGGGTGAGAGTGACGCGCTGGTTCTCAATCGGCGTCCAACCGGAACCGGGCAGGCAGTGCTGGGGCGAATGGATGGTATCGCCGGCGCGCTGGCTGCGGAAGTAGGCGATGAACAGATCGATGTAATGGGTCTTGGCCTGATCCTGGTAGACGCGCAGAAGGAAATCTCCGGGCCCGAGCTTATCGAGAACGTCCTGCTCGATGGGGACGTCGATGCCGTTCCAGCCACCTAGTTGCGCCGGAAACTGCTGCAAGGGAACGCGGGAAGGGAAGACTTCACCGCGGGCGCGAGTTTGCAGGAAGATGGCGGCCGCCGCGATCAGTACGGCAGCGACGACGAAGCGGGCGGTGGAGTTTTTCAAAATGCGCCGCCTTTCTCGGGGAACGCTCCCGCGCGGAACAGCGTGCGAATCAATCCGTGCAGCGCGTAAAACATAGCCAGGGAAAGGACGAAGGTGATCAATCCCCAGGATGCGTGGAAGAAGCCTTCCGCGGCGGCAGGATCCCAATACTGAACCAGTAATCCCGTGCCGACGATGCGGATGTCGTTGGCAGCAACTGTGATGGGTACCGCCGCCAGCGCGAGCACCCAGCGCACCCAGAGTCGTTTTTCCATCAGATATCCGTAAATGATAGCGAGCGTCAGCAGAGACATGAGCGAACGAATGCCGCTGCAGGCCTCGGCCACTTCGAGAGGCATGGCCGCGAGATTGATGACGTTGCCTTCGCGCAGCACCGGAACTCCAAGAAGCGGCAGCACAGTGGCGGCGACCTGCGAGGCCAGCAATTGCAGCGGGAAAGTGATCTGATTAAAAACGATGGCGGGGATGGGAATCATCAGCAGCAGGAAGGTCCAGGGAAAAAGCACGGCGCGAAACAGATTCCATCCGGAGAAAAGGATCACGACTCCAGCTATCACCAGCAGCATCGAAGAGCGATCCAGAAACAGCTCCGCGCCCAGGCGTCCGATGATGAGCACAGCCAGCCCGCCAAGCAGTATGACCCCGCCTGACCATGAGGGTCGAGGAACGATGCGGGCAAGGCGATCTCGCTCTTGCCAGAGGACGAAGGCGGAAAAGAGAGGGACGAAGAATCCGTGGGAAAAGTTGGGATCGTTCCACCACTGCAATACCAGGTGAATCAGCGTGGACCAATACAGCCAGAGGGCTAATGCCGCCAGAATGCCGAATTGCCAGAGCGGAATCGCCCTGGAAGTGGCGGAAGCCCGGGCGTTCGAGGACTGATTTTGCGCGTGCTCGCTTTGCACTGGCTCGGTTTGTGCTTGGTCGGTTTGCACTTGGTCCGTTTGTACTTGGCCCGTTTGTACCAGGTGGCTCAAGAGAACCGTGGTTATGCAGTGGGGGAAGTTCGAGAATAAGCGAAAGCGCGCAGGTGCGCAATGCAAACTCTGGGCAGGGAAGTCAGTCGGGACTGGGCTTTCAAATCCTGGCTCGGTTGGCTGGGGAGAAATCCCGTGCATAAAGTTATGAGATGCGCGCGATCCGGCTGGAAGCGAACGTTCCTGGCAGAGTTGTCTAGGGCGGACCAGCCCCTGAGTTGGGCGGAAGGGAACGGCCACAATGAGAAAAAGTTTTCTCACTAGTCCCGAAGCAGCAGGACCGCCCGCCAGCCGTAGGGCCACACAGTCTCCTGCCTGGCTCTGCCGTTTGTTTCTAAGCTATTGAAAACATAGAGTACAATTGGCTTCCTGGTTTTTCGCGGCTGAGCGCAGCAGTGGCAATCCTCGTGCAGTTAAGGTGGGAGGTCGTGGTGTCGGGACCAGGCCAAAGGCATTCCAGTGGAAAAGACAAAAATGGGTAAATTATTGCCCAATCGTGCACGGGACGCGGAACGATCACCGGCCGGGCCTGCGGGACTGGCCTTTGTCGAGGGCGTCAGCGTGAGTATGCGTCCGGTGGAAGCGGTGATCCGGGAGTTGGCGCAAAGCGATGTTCCGGTATTGGTGCTGGCCGAAGCTGGTGCGGGCAAGCACGCGACGGCGCAACGCATTCACAAGATGTCGCAGCGCAGCGCGCAACCTTTTCGATGGTTTCAGTGCTTAGGGCTGGAGCCTGTTGAACTGGAGATTATCGAAGATCAGAAAAGCTATGATCAGAAGAATCTCGACCAGAAAAACGACAGCGCCCAGCCGAACGCGGGAACGATCTATCTGCACGAACTGGCCGACTTGAGTGCGGAATGTCAGGCGCGCCTGATGGAGGCTCTGCCGCAGTCGGCGGGCAACAGTTTGGCCGGCAGCGAGCGGGCGCGGTTGATTTGTGGCAGCGCCCGCGATCTGGAAGTGGAAGTCAAGCGGGGGCGTTTGCGCGAGGATCTTTACTACCGCATTAGCGGTGTGTGCCTGCGTCTGCCTCCGTTGCGCCAGAGGAAGGAAGACATTCCCTTCCTGATGGGTTATTTTCTGCGCAAGTACGCGCGAGATTTCCGCCGCACCGTCCCCGATTTGAGCGCGGAAACGCTGCGCCTGTTTCTGGATTATTCGTGGCCGGGAAACTTGCGCGAACTGGAAGACGCGGCCCGAGTGCTGGTGGCCCTCGGAGATGAGCAGGTGGCGCTGGGCGGCTTGCGCGCTTTGCTTCGCAAGCCGGAGGCCGGGAGCAACGGCGGGGGGATTTCGCTGAAGGCGGCGTCACGGGCGGCCTCGCGCGAGGCGGAAAAGGAACTGATTCTGAACGCGCTCACGCGCACGCGCTGGAACCGTCGGCGGGCGGCGGAAGAATTACAGATCAGCTATAAGGCTTTGCTCTACAAACTGAAGCAAATTGGATTTGAAGGATACGGAGCGTCGTAACTCCGCGGAGACGGTATGAAGAAGACGAAGGCGAAAGCGAAAGCAATGAAACTGGCAGTACTGATTGGCATGGGACTGCTGGCGACGGCGACGCTTGGGCAAAACGCGGCAGCCAACAAACCTGACGCGCCCGGCGACAAGCCGGCCAGTGTGCCTGGCGACAAACCGGCCGGCGACGAAGCGCCGCAGGGTTCCTGGAATGCGCCGGATTATGTCATCGGGTCGGACGACATTCTGAAGATCACGGTGTGGAAAGAGCCGGATCTTTCCGAGCAACTGCCAGTGCGTCCCGATGGCAAGATTTCGATGCCGCTGCTCGATGACATTCCGGCTGCGGGCATGACTCCGCTGCTGCTGAAGGATCTGATTACGGCGCGGCTGAAGAAATATATTGCGGATCCGCGGGTGACCGTGGTGGTAACGGCGATGAACAGCCGGCGCATTTTTGTCTCGGGAGAAGTCGTACACACCGGGCCGATGCCGTTGCTGCCCAACATGACGATGCTGCAGGCGCTCTCGCAGGCCGGCTTTACGCAGTTCGCCAATCTCAAGAACATTTACCTGCTGCGGACTGAAAACGGCAAGCAGCAGAAGATCTCGTTCAATTACAAGGAAGTGGTCAAGGGAAATCACCCCGAACAGAACATCATTCTGAAGCCGGGCGACACGTTGGTGGTCCCGTAAGGAAAGCGATGAGCAAATATCAGAGCATCTGGACCCTGGGCATGCTGGCCTTTGCGCTGAGTGGAGCGTGGGGCCAAGACAGTTCCACACCGCCGCCGGCCCAACCCGCGGCGCCGAGCGGACAGCAGGAACCGGCTCCGCAACAGCCGGTGCCGGCCTATGGACAGGAGAACGCGCCGCCTCCGGTCAGCGAGAATCCGCCGTTGTCGGGCTTGGATTTGCCGTCGATCGAGCCGCACGCGGCGCCGCTGAGCTACCTGCAACCGGGGGCGACGTTCAGCGAGTCAGCGGACTCCAATGCCGGCAATATAGCGGGGGGAGCCGGTTTCACCTCGGTCAGCCGAGGGCTGGGAAGCCTGACCCTGAAACGGCTGTGGAGCAACTACGACCTGGGGGCCGACTACATGGGCGGCGTCGGCTACTACACGCTGCAGGGACAAGGGCTGAAGTCGCTGCAACAGGGCGATTTCGACCAGAAGATCACCTGGAAGCGCGGCGTGCTGTCAGCCCGAGACAGTTTCAGTTATCTGCCAGAAGGGAATTTCGGCGGAGCCTACGGTTCGCTGGGATCGCAGGGCATCGGGTCGCTCGGCAACACCGCGTTCTCAAGTTTCTGGAGCGGTTCGGCTCTGGGAGCGCTAGGACTGACTCCGCGCATTATGAACGTCGCCATCGGCGACGTTACCGAGAACCTTACTCCCAAGTCGTCCCTGACAGCGGCGGGCGGATATGCGATAACCCACTTCTACGGCACCGACGCTTCGACGGGTACGACTTTTATCGGCAGCACGCAGACGTCAGCCCAGGCGGGATACAACCGGCTGCTCAGTTCGCACACCCAGATTGCGCTGGTCTACGGCTATCAGGGATTTAATTTTTCAATCCTGGGAACGGACTTTCATTCCCACATTATCCAGGGATTGTACGGGCACAGGATTTCCGGGCGCATGGATTTGCTGCTCGGAGCAGGACCGCAGTTTACCCGCATCAATGTGGTGTCGCTGTTCGGGAACATTCCCAGCAACAAGATCGGGGTCGCAGCGCAGGCCCGGCTGCGCTACAAGTTCACTAAGGCGTCGATGGATCTGCAATATCAGCGCTTCGAGACCAGCGGATCGGGTTTGTTCCTGGGGGCGCAGAGCGACATCGTCAGGCTGAGTGTGGACCGCCCGTTGAACCGGGTATGGGGATCGTTCGTCGACATCGGGTATTCCCACAACGACCGCCTGCAGAACCTGACCGAGTCGCAAGTCAGCACTTGCAACGTTCCGGGCGAGTACAACATTCTTCTGCCTCCGTGTCCCGGAGTGAATGCCAACACTTTCTCCACGGGTTTTGCCGGAGGCGGGCTGCATCGCGCGTTTGGACGAGAGTTCCACGGATTTGTCAGCTACCAGTTCAACGAATTGGCGTTCGACCATTCCTATTGCGGGGGGCTTACGGACTGCAACCGGATTTCGAACCGGCAAATCATCACTTTTGGGTTGGATTGGACCCCCCGGCCGATCCGCATCGACTGATTTCGGTGGCCGCCAAGTTTCCACTCTTGCGAATACGCAAGGATGGGACGCTCGGCCAGAAGGAAAACGAGCATGATCACGAATCGCGAATTAACGATGGACGATTATCTGGCGATGTTGCGCCGGCGGGCGAAGGTGATTCTGATTCCGACGGTACTCGCCCTATTGCTGGGGTATGCGTCCTACGTGGTGGTGAACCACTATTACGCCAAATATACCTCGCAGTCGACCATCCTGGTGGAAGCGCAGAAGGTTCCCGAGAACATGGTGCAGCCCGTGGTTTCAGCTGACCTGGGAGCGCGCATGGCCACTCTGCAGCAGCAGGCGCTGAGCCAGAGCGACCTGGAGCCCGTGGTGAAGCGCTTATTCCCCGGCAAGAACGATCAGGAAGTGGGCGAGATGATCGAAACCATCCGGCAAAACATCAAGGTAGAGCCGGTTGCCACGGAGCTGCCAAGCGCCAAGAAGAAACCCGGGATGGAGGAAGAGTCAGGGGGATTCTCTGTGTCTTATACCGATTCTAGGCCAGGCGTGGCGCAGCAGATTTGCAACGAACTGACCACGCTTCTGGTGGACGAAAACCTGAAATCGGTGCAGGCGGCGGCCAAGGGCACCAGCGATGTGCTGAGCAAGGGCATCGATGACGCCAAGAAAAATCTGGATGACCTGGATGCCAAACTGGCGGCGTTCAAGAAGCAGTATGTAGGACAGCTTCCGGGAGATGAAGTCAACAACCTGAAAATTCTGGCGGGGCTAAACTCGCAGTTGGACGCCAACACCCAGAACCTTAACCGGGCGCAGCAGGACAAGGCCTACACCGAGTCCGTTCTGGCGCAGCAGTTGGCGACATGGAAATCGACGCAATCTTCGACCAACCCGCAGACCCTGGAAAAGCAGTTGTCCGACTTGCAATCGCTGCTGCTGAGTTTGCAGGCGCGCTACACCGCGGATCATCCCGATGTGATCAAGACCAAGGCCGACATCGCGGAAGTGAAGAAGAAGCTAGCTGAGATCAACAAGGCATCTTCGGATGTGGGCGATGCCGGGAGCAACGATCCGGCCTCGGCCACTGAACCTCCGGAAATTCGGCAGCTGCGCCTGCAGGTGCACCAGTACGGGGACCTGATCTCGGCGTATACGCGCGACCAGAAGAGGCTGCAGCAGGAAATTGCAGCGTACCAGGGGCGAGTTTCGTTGAGCCCGACGGTCGAAGAGCAATACAACGCACTCACACGCGACTACAGCAACTCGTTGAAGGCCTACCAGGATCTTCTGGCCAAGAAAAGCACGGCCGATTTGACGGTGAATATGAACAACCAGTCGGAAGGCGAGCGCATGGCGATTCTGAACCCGGCGAACTTGCCGGACGCGCCGACTTTCCCCAACCCCTGGCTGTTCACGGGCGTCGGGCTGGCAGCCGGACTGGGCGTGGGATGCGGGCTGGCGATGTGGCTGGAATTTCGCGACAGTTCGATTCGCACTGAGGCCGATGCCGAGGCGGCGCTGGAGTTGCCTCTTCTGGCGACGGTTCCATGGGTCGGAATCGTGGCCGAGGAAGAGGGCAACCAAAAGTTGAAGTTCTGGAACCGGAAGAAAACTCCAGACGAGAAAAAAGATACGGTTGGCGTGTAAGCGGAGAGGGATTTAGGGACGACTTATGTACAAAGAATTTTACGGACTGCGAGCGAACCCGTTCAACGTCAATCCGGATCCGCGCTATCTGTTCCTCACGAGGCACACCGAAGAGGCGCTGGCGTGTCTGACCTACGGAATCCAGAGCCGCAAGGGTTTCGTGCTGCTCACGGGAGAAGTCGGCACGGGCAAGACCACGCTCATCAACAAGCTGCTGGAGTGGCTGCGGCTGCAGCAGGTGGCCACGGCATTTATCTTCAACTCGCGCCTGAACACGCCGCAATTCCTGGATTACATGATGGCGGACTTCGGCATCCCATGCGATTCGAAGGCCAAGAGCCAGATCCTGCTGCGGCTGTACAACTGGCTGCTGGACCGGTATCGGGCAGGGGAAACGGCGGTGCTGATCGTCGACGAGGCGCAAAACCTCTCGGAGGAAGTGCTGGAAGAGATCCGCATGCTGACCAACCTGGAGACGTTCACGGAAAAGCTGCTGCAGATTGTTCTGGTCGGGCAGCCGGAACTGGAACAGAAACTGAAGCAGCCGCAGCTGCGGCAATTGCGGCAACGTCTGACGCTGCGAGCCAAGACCCACGCGCTGACCCTCGACGAGACCAAGGCGTACATCCAGCAGAGGTTGCGCATCGCGGGCTCGAACGGACAGCAGATTTTTGACCCCGAGGCACTGGTGGCGATTCACCGTCATGCCCTGGGGATTCCGCGTGTGATTAACCTGCTGTGCGAGCACTGTCTGGTGAGCGCTTTTGTGGATCAGCAGAAAACGATCGGGCCCGCGGTGGTCGATGGCGTGGCGCGGGATTTCGATCTGGGCGACAACACAACGTCCGGCGTGCTCACGACATCGGCGCCGCCGGCGAACCCAGGTGCGGACAAGTTCGATCTGGTGGATGCGTTGCGGTCGCTGGCCACGCTGGCCGACCGTTTGCGGCAGGAAGAAAAAGACCTCCCCGACGAAAGGAAACTATGAGCCGAATTCATGAAGCCTTGAAAAAAGCCGAACAGGAGCGGGCAGCGGCCCAGGGAGGCGCGGCGCAACCAAGCTTCGCATCGACTCCGGTGACCGATCCGCCGGTTTTCCATGATTCAACCGGATATGATCCAGCCGGGCATGATCCAACGGCGACCCCTGCGGCCCCAGCACAAATGGGAGTGCCTGGGTTCGGCAGCCAGTTCAACATCGATACCCTGCTGGCTCGCAGCGCTCAGCTGGAATGGAAGCCGGATCTTTCCACCATGCTGTTTCTGAACAGCGACGACAGTGCGCGCGGCACTGAGGAATTTCGCACGCTGCGCTCGCGGCTGTATCACTTGCGCGAGAAAATGCCGCTGAAGAAGTTGCTGATCACCAGCGCTCTGCCCAAGGAAGGCAAGTCGTTCACTTCGTCGAACCTGGCACAGGTCATGGTACGGCAACACGGGCGCCGAGCACTGCTGATTGATGCCGATCTGCGCGCGCCCCGTTTGCACACGATGCTGGGGACGACTTCCGACCCCGGGCTCTCCGATTACCTGCTGGGGAAGAATGACGAATTCTCCATCATGCAGCGCGGCCCGCTGGAGAATTTGTTCTTCATCCCGAGTGGTACCGGGGCGGCGGATCCGGCGGAACTGGTGGGCAATGGAAGACTGAAGATGCTGTTGCAACGGGTCGAGCCGTTGTTTGACTGGATCATCATCGACTCGCCACCGGCCCTTCCGGTTTCGGATGCGAGCGTGCTGGCCAAGGCGTGTGATGGCGTGGTGATGGTGGTGCGCTCGAATGTGACGCCGTCCGAAGTTGCCCGCAAGGCTCGCCAGGAATTTCCCGATCAGGCCCTGGTAGGAGTGGTGCTGAACGGGACGCGAGAAGACGCGGTGCCCTATTCGCGTTACTACTACGAGTCGTACCAGAAGAAGTCAACGGCCAAGGTCTAGGGAGAAGTCAAGATTTGATCCGGCTCTTCAACGTCTATTACCCGGTACGGACACTGGTGCTCCTGGTAGTGGAGGCCCTGGTCGTGGGGTCCTCTTTTCTACTCGCGACCTGGTGGCTGAACCAGGAGACGAGCTGGATTCTACTGAACCTTGAGGGCGGCTATTTGAAGATCGTCTGCGTCACGGCGATCGTGCTGCTGCTCTCGCACGGGTTGGATCTTTACGATTCTTCAAGTCTGGGTGCCAAGTGGGATCAGATCTTCCGACTCTTCCTCGTGCTGGGCCTGGTGGCTTTTTCTTTGGCTGCCATTGACTTCGCCTACGGCTATTTCCTGCCGGGACGCATTTTTCTTCCCGGAGAGAAATGGGGAATGCTGGTGCTGGCGGTGATGCTTCTGGGCTGGCGCGGGGTCTACGCCTGGATCGTGCAGCAACCGTATTTTCGCGAGCGGGTGTATGTGCTGGGGACGGGAGACCGCGCCCAGAGGTTGTTGAACGGGCTGCGGCAGCGCTCGGAGCTGGGCATCGAAGTAGTGGGATGGACGGGGAATATCGCAGGCGAACTGACGCGGGAGACGATGGCGGCGGATTTGGTCAGCGTGGCGCGACAGAGTGGCGTGCACAGGGTGATCGTTGCCATGCCGGACCGGCGCGGGACGCTTCCCGTGGAAGAGTTGCTGGGTCTGCGGCTTTCCGGTGTGAAAGTCGAAGAAGCGACCTCGTGGCTGGAGAGAATTTCGGGGAAGATTGAAGTGGATCAGCTGTATCCGAGCTGGCTTATTTTCGCCGAGGGGTTCCGCTTCAGTGGTTTTTTTCGTCTGGTCCGGAGGGCGCTGAACTTTTCGGTGGCGTTGATTGGCTTGGTGGTGGCGCTCCCGTTGTTGCCGTTTATTGTGCTGGCGGTCAAGCTGGACTCGCCTGGTCCGGTGCTGTACCGGCAGAAACGCGTAGGCCGCACCGGCCGGCCTTTCTATTGCTATAAATTCCGCACCATGCGCCCGGATGCGGAAGCCGACACCGGGGCGACGTGGGCGCTGGATGATGATCCGCGCATCACCCGGGTCGGAAAATTTCTGCGGGTATCCCGCCTGGACGAGATTCCGCAGCTGTGGTGTGTACTGAAGGGCGACATGCATTTTGTGGGCCCGCGCCCGGAGCGGCCGGAATTTGTGGAGTGGCTGGAACGGGAGATTCCGTACTACGGTGTTCGCCACACGGTGCGGCCGGGCATTACGGGCTGGGCGCAGGTGCAGTACAAGTACGGCAATACGCTCGATGATGCGCGGGAAAAGCTGCAGTACGACCTGTTCTATATCAAGAACGCGTCCCTTGGCCTGGATCTTCTGATCTGGTTCCAGACCGTCAAGATTGTGCTGCTGGGGCGAGGGGCAAAGTGAAGGTCGCATTTTGGGCTGCGGCAGGCGTGGTTTTCTACGCCTATGTGGGATACGCCGTCTGGCTATGGCTGGAGAGCCGGATGCGTCCGTGGCCGTTACGTCGCGGTCCGTATTTCCCGTTTGTGACGGTGGTCATGGTGGTGCGTGACGAGGAAGGAACTCTGGGGCGCAAGCTGCGCAACCTGGCGGAGCTGGATTATCCCCATGAGCGGCTGGAGTTCGTGGTGGTGTCGGACGGCTCGCAGGATGCGACGGATCGGATTCTGGCGGAGGCCGGGCAGGATCCTCGTTGCCGTGCCTTGGTGTTTGCTGAGCGCAAGGGAAAGGCGGCCCGGCTGAATGACGGGTTGGCGGCTGCCAAGGGAGAAATCGTGTTGTTCTGCGATGCGCGGCAGGAGATCGAGCGCGACGCACTGCGGCTCTTGGCCGAGAACTTTGTCGAAGAGTCGGTGGGATGCGTGAGCGGAGAACTGATGCTTGGAGACGCGGCGTCTGGGGAAGCGGAAAAGGGCATGGGAATGTACTGGCGGGTCGAGAAAAAAATCCGGGAAATGGAGAGTGCATCAGGCTCGGTGGTAGGAGCGACCGGCGCCCTATACGCAGCGCGCCGCGCCCTGCTGGTTCCTGTGCCCCCCGACACGATTCTCGATGATGTGTTCCTGCCGCTGCAGGTGGCCCGGCAGGGAGCGCGCGTCGTGTTCGACGGGCGGGCGCGGGCCTGGGATAGTCCGGACCTCGGAGCGGGCAGGGAATTCCGGCGGAAGGTTCGCACCCTGACAGGAAATTACCAGTTGATGCAGATTGCACCGTGGGTACTGGGCAGCTCAAATCCGCTGAGATTCCGGTTCATCAGCCACAAACTGCTGCGGCTCGTCGTGCCATTTGCGCTGGTGACCATGCTGCTGACATCACTAACGCTGCCCTACCCGCTTTACCGGATTGCCTTCTTCACGCAGGTGTTTTTCTATGTGCTCAGTCTTTTAGCCCTTTCTGGGGCACAGCTCGGCCCTTTGGCGCGCGTGGCGAATGCCTCGCTGACCCTGATTGTGCTGAATACCGCGGCGGTGGTGGCTTTTGCCAAGTTTGTGACCGGCCGGAAAGAGTTGTGGGCCCGGTGAGAATTCTTTGGGTAAAAGCGAACAAGCTGTTGCCGGTGCACAGCGGAGGCGATATCCGCTCGTACCACATCGCCCGCCATCTGGCCTCGCAGCACGAGCTGGTCTTCATGTCTTATTACGATGGAGTTCTGGACGCCGAGTACGAGCATAAGTTGGGGGAACAGTTTCCCGGATCGATGTGTGTGTGTACGGAGCGGCAGGAATCAAAGTCCGCGCGGTTGCTCGATTATCTGGCGAAGTTGCCCAGCGGCAAACCTTATGCCGTGAGCCGATTCCAGTTTGCGCGCGTGCAGGAAACGATTCAGTCGTGGTTTCAGGAAAGACGTTTCGATGTTGCCGTCTGCGATTTTCTGGATGCGGCCACGAATTTTCCAGCCACGCTCGCAGTGCCCAGCGTGCTGTTTCAGCACAACGTGGAGAGCGAGATCTGGCGGCGCCATGCGGCGACGGAATCCAATCCGGCGAAACGGATGGTGTACGGGCTCGAGTTCAAGCGGATTCTTGCTTACGAGATGGAGGCCGTCAGGAGATTCCATCACGTCATCGCGGTTTCCGAGCACGACCGGAACTTGATGAGTGCGTGGGTCGATGCGGCGCGGGTGACGGTAGTTCCAACTGGAGTTGACTTGGAACAGTATTCGCCCGGTAAGAACAGTGGTGATCACGGTGCTCCGCTAGTGATGTTTGTCGGTGCGATGGACTGGGAGCCAAACATCGACGCGGTGGAATACTTCTGCAGCGACATCTGGCCCAGGGTTCTGTCCAGGACTCCGGCTGCGAGGTTTCGCATTGTCGGCCGCAACCCTGACCGGCGTGTTCAGAGTTTGGCGAGTGGGTCCGTCGAAGTGACGGGGCGCGTGCCTTCGGTGATTGAGCATTTGCGGGAAGCCTCAGTGGTGGTGGTTCCGCTGCGCATTGGCGGCGGGACACGGCTGAAGATCTACGAAGCGATGGCGGCCGGCAAGGCGGTGGTTTCGACATCGGTGGGAGCGGAAGGACTCGATGTGCATCATGACCGGGACATCGTTCTCGCCGACTCGCCCGGCGCATTTGCCGATTCGATCCTGACGCTTCTGCAAGACGTTGAGCGACGAAAACAATTCGAACTGTCGGCCGCGGAACTGGCGGGGCGCTATTCGTGGAAAGAGGTTGGGAAGGTTTTTGAAGGCGTGCTCGGCAGAATTTCAGGCGTGGGGACACGGTTGCCGGCGGGGCAGTTCTCCGGAGCCACGATTCCAACTGCAGACAGGCCAACGGCATGAATCAGAATCTTGTCGACACCAAACGACAGATCCGGGAAAGCGGTGAGAACCCGCAAGCACAGAGTTCTGCAAGCGGAGCTTTCTTTTGGCTCAGCGCGTTCTATGTTGTCTACTGCGCCCGGCCCGAAGACTGGATTCCGGGGCTGGCCTATATTCCACTCGCGAAGATCAGCAGCATCCTCGCATTCGTCGGCTTATTGGCTAGCGTGGGTCGAACGCAAAGAAGGTTCAAGGATCTGCCGCGGGAATCGTTTTACTTGCTAGGCATGATCGGTGTGCTGATGGTATCGGCCGTGCTGTCGCCCGTCTGGCGCGGCGGCGCCATTACCCACACTCTCGATTTTGCGAAGGTGTACATCGTATGGGTCCTGACGTTTCTGCTGGTCACAAACTTCAAGCGCCTGCGACGCATTATCTACATTCAGACAGCCTCGGTATTAGTCATCAGCGCCGTATCGGTCATCAAAGGGCACTCGCGGCCGCGGCTTGAAGGTGTGATAGGCGGAATTTATTCGAACCCGAACGATCTGGCGTTCGCAGTCGTGCTCACCTTGCCATATTGTCTGGCCTTCCTGCTGACTTCGAAGAGAGTGCTGGCCAGGCTCTGTTGGGTGGCTGGAATTCTCGTGATGGCTCTAACGCTGTTCATGACGGCGTCGCGCGGAGGCTTCATCACCCTGGTGATCTCAGGAGCGGTGTGCTTGTGGCTCTTCGGGGTGAAGGGCCGGCGGGTGTCGTTGATCGCGGGCGCGGCACTTACCGTGGTGCTGCTGATGGTGGTGGCGGGCGGGCCTCTGATGAAACGTATGGGCGCGATCTCAGGCGAGGTGGACACGCGGGAGGAAGCCAAGGCCTACGGATCCTACGAGCAACGGAGCTTTTTGATGAAGCGCGCCCTCGAAGGCATCGCGCACTATCCTATTCTCGGTTTGGGAGTGAGAAACTTCCAGACTTACTCCGGTGTGTGGCGGGACGTGCACATGACCTACCTGCAAATCGCGGTGGAAGGCGGAATTCCAAGTCTGATTTTGTATCTGGCACTATTTGGGCGTGGGTTCAGCAATCTGAGGAAGCTACGCCGCAGGAAGGACCTCGATGAGCACACAACGTTGCTGGTCGGAGCGCTTTACAGTTCGCTGATTGGCTTTGCCGTTGGAGCGGTGTTCGCGCCAGAAGCGTACCAGTTTTTCCCGTACTTTGCGGTTGCCTTCGTGGCCGCCTTAGCGGCAACCGTGGCTGAGCAAGAGGGCACACCGGGGCCGGGCAATCAGGGATCGAGCCTGCACCGCTTTGGAGATTTCCGGCTCAATAATCGAAAACCAATCGCCGCTACTCTCGCACGTTGACCTGGTACACCGGAATGCTCCAGAGAACTCCGCGCAGGTAGCATGGGCCACGGAAACCAAGTTCGAGCGTACTTGTTGGAAACGCGAGGGACTGTGATGCTGGCAAGGCAAGAATCTTCTGCGTTTCGGGTGAACGAGCGAGCCTCGAAGGGATCGATATGTGCGGAATAGCAGGCATGGTGAGCGCGGCTGCTGGGGATCACATCGATGCCGAAGTGGTTCACCGCATGTGTCAGGCCATTGTGCACCGGGGCCCGGACGACGAAGGTCTTTTCGTTAAAGCTGGAACGGGGCTGGGGATGCGCCGTCTCAGCATTATCGATCTGTCTGGCGGCCATCAGCCGGTGTTTAACGAGGATCGGTCCGTCTGGGTCGTCTTCAACGGGGAGATCTACAACTTTCCTGAGCTGCGCGAGGATCTGCTGAAGCGCGGCCACCAGTTTTACACCCATACCGATACGGAAGTGATCGTGCATCTCTATGAAGAGATGGGTGCGGAGTGCGTCACGAAGCTGCGCGGGATGTTTGCATTTGCTCTGTATGACGAGCGGCACCGCAAGTTGCTACTCGCGCGCGACCGATTCGGCAAGAAGCCTCTGCACTATGCCCTGCAAGGGGCGCGGCTGCTGTTTGGGTCGGAGATCAAGTCGATTCTGACCGTCGCGCCCGAACTGGCAACTGTAAATAACGAAGCCTTGCTGCAGTATATGTATTTCGGGTACGTTCCAGATCCCCTGACCGCATTTACGACGATTCGGAAACTGCCGCCGGGGCATCTGCTCGAATTCCAGGATGGAAAGATCGGCGTACGTCAATATTGGGATCTGCCGCAGTATGGAACGCACCCGCCGCGAAGCGAAGAAGAGTGTCTGGAGGAGATGGAGCACCGGCTTGCGGAAGCGGTTCGGATTCGTCTGATCGCTGACGTCCCCCTCGGTGCCCTATTGAGCGGAGGAACGGATTCTTCCACTGTGGTCGCGTTGATGGCGCGGGCCAGTTCCAAACCTGTCAAGACGTTTGCGATTGGTTTCCGCGATCAGGATTTCAACGAAGCGCCCTACGCGCGAATCGTCGCCGATAAATTTGGAACCGAGCACCATGAGCTAATTGTCGAGCCCGATGTGCTGAAAACCGTAGAGACGCTGACGGGTTCACTGGAAGAGCCATTCGGCGATTCTTCGATGTTGCCTACTTACTTTGTGTCTTGTCTCGCGAGAAAGCACGTGACGGTGGCGCTCTCGGGCGATGGCGGCGATGAGATATTCGCGGGATATGATCGGTATGGAGTCCATTTACGGCGGAAGGTTTTTGAGCGGATTCCGAATTGGGCACGGCGTTTTTACCGCGAACAGGTCTATCCGCGATTGCCAGCTGACATGCGGGGAAAGAAATTCTCTTACAACGTTTCGCTGCCGTGGCGCGAGCGTTACGTGGATGGAATCTCGTTCGTGCCGTCGTTCGAACGGGACATGCCTCTGTTGTCGGATGAGTTCCGGGCGGTGCTGCGTGACAGCGGTGATCCCGAGGATGTGATGTACGGATACTTTGATCGAGCTCCCGCAAAAGACCCGGTCAGCCAGATGCTCTACGTCGACACGAAGACTTACATGGTGGCCGACATCCTGACGAAAGTGGATCGAATGAGCATGGCGACGTCGCTGGAAGTGCGAGTGCCCATTCTCGATCATGTGTTTGCAGAGTGGGCAACGGGACTGCCCGCCGACTGGAAGCTGCGAGACGGCAAGCAGAAGTACATATTACGCAAGCTGGCGGAGCGCCTGGGAGTGCCGCGAGAGGTGTTGTACCGCCGGAAGCAGGGCTTCGCTATGCCGCTGGTTCACTGGATGAAGAACGAGCTGAAGGAACTGATCCAGACGGTATTGCTCGACCCGAGAACACAGCAGCGTGGATATTTTGACTCGCGAGGCGTCCGGCAGTTGCTGGACGAGCATTTCCGCGGACGCCGGAACCATTCGGGCCGAATCTGGCGCTTGCTGATGTTCGAGTTGTGGCATCGCAATTATTTGGAGAGAGTCCGGGCCCAGGACGCCAACGACGAGCCTTACCGTGTGACGCGGACGGCAGGAACGCTGGGATGAGTCCGCTGACGGAAAAGCAGACCGAGAGCGTGCCCGGTTTCGTCCCGCCCGCGCGTGCCGACGAATCCGATCCTTCCGTATTGTTCTCCGACCCGGTGTTTCTGATGATCAACAGCCTGGAGACGGGAGGCACAGAGCGGCAGTTCGTCGAAATGGCGCATGCCCTCCGGTCCGATCGGGTTCCGGTGCATTTGGGATGCGTCCGGAACCAGGGACCGTTTGCCGCGGAACTGGGAGAACTGGCTGAATTTCGGTTGGGAGGCAGCCTTTACGGTCTGCGCTCGATGCAGAGCCGCTTGCGCCTGTGGAGGCATCTGCGCAGGCTGAACGCGGTAGTGGCGCATGCGTTCGATTTCTACGCGAATCTGACCTTGATTCCCGCGGCCAAACTAGCCAGGACTCCCGTGGTGCTGGGTAGCCACCGGCAGTTGGGAGATCTGCTGACATCGGCTCAATTCCGCGCGCAACTCGCTGTCTTTCGGATGTGTGATCGGGTGGTATGCAACTCGCAGGCGGCTGCAGAGCGGCTTCTGCAAGCCGGTTTGGCCCAGGACAAGGTCGTAGTGATCGGCAATGCGCTGCCTCCAGCGGCCTTCGCCGCGGTTAACCCAGCGCTGGATCGAGTTCCCGGCTGCCTGCGAATCGGCATGATCGCGCGCATGAACGCGAGCTATAAGAATCATCGCAGTTTTTTGCGGGCCGCGAAGATGTTGAGCGAGAAATATCCGCACGTGGAATTCGTGCTCGTGGGCGATGGTCCGCTGCGTGCGGAACTGGAAAACGAAGCAACCGAACTTGGGCTGCAGGGCCGCGTGATGTTTCTGGGAGACCGCCGCGATATTCAGGCAGTGCTAGCGTCGCTCGATGTGTCCGTGGTGCCTTCCGCGTCCGAGAGTTTGTCGAATGTGATGCTCGAATCGATGGCGGCCGGGGTTTCCGTGGTGGGAACGGCCGTGGGTGGGAATTGCGAAATTGGTGCAGACTCGCGGGCGGTTTTGGTTCCGGCGGGCGACGAGCAGTCGCTGGCAGCCGGGATCGCGTGTGTAGTGCAGAATGCAGGACTGCGAGCGGCGATGGCCCGCGAGGGACGGGACTATGTGCGCTCCCGATTCAGCGTGGAGCGAGTGTGCCGCCAGTACGAAGAACTTTATGCCGACACACTGAGCCGCAGCGGGAGACGGTCGCGTCCTCGCAGTCGGTCGGGTTTGCACCGGGGAACGGGATCTCGCGTTCGGGTCGCGTTGGTAGCGCCTTCTCTTCGGTATGTTGGCGGGCAGGCCGTGCAGGCAGACCTGCTGATGCGGAATTGGAAAGAAGATTCAGAAGTCGATGCGCGTTTTGTGGCCGTCGATCCGCCTTTTCCCGTGGGACTGGGATGGGCCGAGCGGGTGCCTCTTTTGCGGACCGCCATACGGGAACCGTTCTATGCCTGGCAGCTGTGGCGCGCCCTGAAAGATGTGGATGTGGCTCATATCTTCTCGGCATCCTACTCGTCGTTTCTGCTGGCGCCCCTTCCCGCGTGGTTTGTAGCCCGCATGCTCGGCAAGAAAACGTTGATCAACTATCGCAGCGGCGAAGCCCGGGACCACCTGCAGAGGTCACTGATTGCCCGGCGCGCTCTGGGCGGTACCGACCGGTTGATCGTGCCCTCGGGATATCTCGTCGAGGTTTTCAGGGAGTTTGGGCTGAACGCGCAGGTCGTCCCCAACATTGTCGACCTTTCACAATTTCAATACAGGGTGCGGCGGCCGGTGCGTCCGCATCTGGTGTGCACGCGCGGCTTTCATCCTTACTACGGGATCGATGTCGTGGTGCGGGCGTTTGCCGAGGTGCAGCGGTCTTATCCGGAGGCGCAACTCGACCTCGTCGGTGGTGGCGCACTTGAGCAGAGTATTCGCACGCTGGTGAGTCAACTGAAAGTGTCGCATGTGAATTTTCTGGGAGTGGCCTCACGGCAGGAGATTGGGAAGTTCTATGACCGGGCCGACATCTTCGTGAACGCGTCGAATCTAGACAACATGCCGGTTTCAGTGCTGGAAGCCTTTGCAGCCGGTACTCCAGTCGTGACCACAGAACCGGAAGGGATGAATTACATCGTGACGCACGAGCATACAGGCCTGCTCTCGAAGCCCGGCGATGCGAAAGCGCTGGCGCAAAACATCCTGCGAGTTCTGCGGGAGCCCGAGCTTGCGGACCGCCTGGCGCAGAATGCGTATGAGGAATCGAGCCGGTATCGATGGGAAGCAGTTCGGAAGCAGTGGCTGGAGATCTACGCCATCCTTGCGCCACCGCGTGCGACGGAACGAGCTGTGGCTACCACCGTTTGAACTTGGTGAACATGATTTGGTGAACATGATTTCCCAGCAAACAGGAACGAAACGAGACCTCGGCAACGGGCCGAAAAGCGGGCGCAGGAAAGCGCCCGTATTTGTGTTGGGCTGCCCGCGTTCCGGAACGACGGTTCTGTATCACATGTTGCTGTCGGCCGGCGGATTTGCGGTGTATCGCTCTGAATCGAATGTCTTCAATTTGCTGGCGCCGCGTTTCGGAGGGATGCGTTCGGTTCAGGACCGGAAGCGCCTGATGGACGTTTGGTTGAACAGCATACTGTTCCAGGTCTCGGGCTTAGACTCAGCGAGAATCACCGCCAGAGTGATGGAGGAATGCCACAGTGGCGGCGATTTCCTGCGGATCGTGATGGGGGAGGTCGCTCAGAACCAGGGAGTGGAGCGCTGGGCAGATTGTACCCCCGAGCATCTGTTGTACATGAGGGAGATCAAGCGTCAGATTCCTGACGCGTTGTTTATCCACATCGTGCGCGATGGACGCGACGTGGCTCTCTCCTACCTGAGGCAGGGGTGGTCGTATCCGCTTCTTTGGGACCGGAACGAGAGTCTGGGAGTCGCTGGTTTGTATTGGGAATGGATCGTCGGCAGGGGGCGGGAAGCTGGCAAGAAACTCGGTTCGGATTATCAGGAAGTGCGGTTTGAAGAACTGATTACGCACCCCGAGAAAACTCTGGCGCGACTGGCCGAGTTTATTGACCACGAATTGGATTATGAAGCGATTCAGCGCGTGGGCATTGGATCAGTAAGCGAGCCTAATACTTCTTTCGGCGCGGAGGCAGGGAGGTTTGATCCAGTGGAGCGCTGGCGGACGAAAATGTCGTCGGGTGAACTGGCGGATTTTGAGGCGCTGGTGGGAGATCGTCTCGAGGAACTTGGGTATCCCCTGGTTGCGAGAGGCCAGACATCGAATTTGCGGACGATGCGGCTGCGGGCGACCTATCTCTCGATGTTTCCAGTCAAACATTGGGCAAAAACGCATACCCTACTGGGGCGGAAGGTGCGGCTAGGGCGACTCCAGATCGAGCCGCCTGGTTCAAAGTGATACCCGCTTCCGGTGTGATAAATCCGAATTCGAATGGCGAGCGTGGTACTCCAGATCTCGAAGCACCTGGCTGCAATTAAGGTTGCTATATAGTGAAAATTCGCTGAGAGAGTGAGTACGAAGGAGCGGAAAGCGTGGGTTTGTCGATCAGCATTTTTGGAATGGGTTATGTAGGCTCAGTGTCGGCGGCGTGTTTCGCGTCGATGGGACATCAGGTCATCGGCGTGGATGTGAATCCGTCCAAAGTCGAGATGATGGCGAGCGGGCGCAGTCCGATCATCGAAGCGAAGATGAATGAACTCGTGGCTGAAGCTCACACCGCTGGCCGGCTGCACGCAACCGCCGATTCGATTGATGCCGTCCTGAACTCCGATGTTTCGTTCGTATGCGTGGGGACGCCGAGCTTGCGCCAGGGGAAGCTTGATTTAAGGCACATCGAGAAGGTGGCACGGGAGATCGGAGCGGCTCTCAAGCAAAAGAAATCCCCGCACGCATTTGTATTACGCAGTACGGTGCTGCCAGGGACCACCGAGACTCTTGTACGCCCAATTCTTGAGGAATGCAGCGGCAAGAGCGCGGGCAGGGACTTTATGGTGGCCTACAACCCGGAGTTCATGCGGGAAGGAAGCGCTGTCGCCGATTTTCTGCAGCCACCTTACACGATTTTGGGAACTTCCGATCCCGCGCAACTCGGAATACTGCGCGAACTGTATAAAACGACGCCCGGCAAGGTGTACGAGACCAGCATTGCGGTTGCTGAAATGGTGAAGTACCTCTCCAACGCGTTTCATGCAGTGAAAGTTACGTTTGCCAATGAGGTGGGAACGCTCTGCAAGAACCTGGGAGTCGATGCGCACGCGGTTACGGAAATCTTCACGTCGGACACGCGCCTGAATATTTCGCCCGCGTACTTGTCGCCCGGATTTGCGTTTGGAGGATCCTGCTTGCCGAAGGATGTGCGGGCCTTGACATACCGCGCGAAGGAATTGGATCTCAAGTTGCCGATGCTAGAGTCGCTGCTGCCCAGCAATATAGAACACGTGGAGCGGGCCGTGGAAGCCGTGATGCGCACCGGAAAGCGCAAGGTCGCTCAACTCGGTTTGAGCTTTAAGGCGGGAACCGACGATTTGCGGGAGAGTCCGCAGGTGCAACTCGTGAAACGCTTGCTGGGAGAGGGATACGACGTGAAGGTTTGGGACCGGGACGTCAGTCTGGGGCGCCTGGCCGGATCGAACCGGCAATACATCGAGGAAGTGATCCCACACATCGGGTCAATCTTGTCAGCCGATCTGGAAGGTGTTCTGCGTGGCGCCGAAGTAGTGATCCTTGGGAATAAATCCGCCAGCAAAGATGAACTGAGCAAGTATCTTCGTCTGGAGCAGATCGTGATCGACCTGGTGCATCTGGACAAAACGCGCCGTCCCACCGGTGCGGGGGTCTACGAAGGGATCTGCTGGTAATTCCGAGATGAAACCGCCGGTCTTTATTGTCGGGTGTCCTCGCTCGGGGACCAGCTTTCTCTACCATCTGTTGCTCTCTGCCGGAGGGTTCGCGGAGTTCCATACCCAAATGAATGTGTATGACGTGCTGGAGCCGATTTACGGCGACCTGGGCGTACCCAAGAACAAAAAAGCAGCGATCCACGAATGGCTGCGAAGCAAGGCATTTAGCGTGTCGGGCCTTGATGCTGGCGACATCCAGAAAAAAATTCTAGCGCAGTGTCATGGAGCCAGCGATTTTCTACAGATCATCATGGGGGAAATCGCCCGAAAGCAGGGAGTAGACCGCTGGATTGATTCGACCCCTACCAACGTTCCGCACATGCTGCGCATTCAGCGTGACTTTCCGGAAGCCCAGTTCGTGCACATCATTCGGGATCCGCGGGATGTCGCTCTTTCGCTCGACAAGCGTGCCTGGACTCGCCCGCTCCCATGGGACAAGAAACGCAGCCTGGTGGCTGCGGGGCTTTACTGGGAGTGGATCGTGAGGAAGGGAAGGAAACTGGGAGCCATCCTGAATCAGCGCTACATGGAGATCCGCTATGAGGACCTCGTGCAGAAGCCAGAGGAGGCGCTCGCTAAGATCGGAACATTTCTGCAGCAGGATCTGGATTACCAACTAATCCAGCAGGCCAGCATCGGCTCGGTAAGAAAGCCTTTGACGTCGTTCAAGGAAGACCTGAAGGAGGGAAAGTTTAATCCGGTTGGGCGTTGGAAAGATAAATTCCCTGCCGATCAGTTGGCGCAACTGGAAAACCTCGTCGGCGACTATATGCAGGAACTGGGATATTCAGTGTCGGCGAGCGGGAACCGCTCTGCGGCCAGATCCGGAAAAAGGCTTATGTATGGCGCCTACTACGAATTCAAACAGTGGGCGAAGGTCCATACGCCGCTGTCACGAATGATGGTCGACTATTCCGCAATCCTAATTGATAAATGACGAAAACTTTGCACTCAAATGGAAGGAACGGAGAACACCCGCGATGAAATGCAAGTTCATCGATTTTGAATCTGCGGACTGGAAACATCTCGACGGATTCGAAGATCGCACCGTCTTCCAGACACGAGAGTGGGTTCGGTTTGTGGCCCAATGCCAGAAGGCGGTGCCGGTGCTGGCCGAACTCCGCGATGGCAGCGATATCGTGGGATATTTCACCGGTCTGACGTTCAGTCGCTTCGGTGTGAGAGTGCTGGGGAGTTCGTTTCCTGGATGGACGACCCCCTATATGGGATTCAATCTGATCAGAGGCGCTTCGCGCGCTACCGCCCTGCGGGCACTGGAGACATCGGTCTGGGACGAATTGAAGTGCTTGCACATGGAGATTTCTGATCCAAATTTCGTGGACGACGACGGACGAAGTCTGGGTTTTCAGTGCGAGTCCTACACCAGTTACCGCACCGATCTGACGAAATCCGAAGACGAAATCTTCAACCGAATGGATAGTGCCTGCCGGCGATGTGTGCGGAAGGCTGAGAAATCAGGGGTGACGATTGAAGAAGCGCACGATTTGGTTTTTGCCGATGAATACTACGAGCAATTGAAGGATGTGTTCGCCAAGCAGGGACTGGTCCCCACCTACAACGTGGAACGGGTCCGGTCGCTCATTCGGCATCTCGAACCGACGGGCCGTATCCTGCTGGTGCGCGCGCGCGATGCGCAAGGAAAGTGCATCGCCTCGGGGATTTTTCCCGGATTCAACAAAATCGCGGAGTTCTGGGGCAATGCTAGTTTCCGCAGCAGCCAAATTCTACGGCCAAACGAATACATTCAATGGTATGTGATGCGCCACTGGAAACGCCTTGGAGTGGAGGTTTACGACTGGGGTGGCGGCGGAACCTACAAAGAAAAATACGGCTGCGTGGCTCATTCTGTGCCGTGGTTCATTAAGTCGAGGTATCGGTTCGTCTCGAAACTTCGCGAGGAAGCCCGGAAGGCGTTTGAGCGGAAACAGCGTTTTATGGGATGGCTGCAGGGCGAGCGCACCGAGCGCCAGCCGAAAGCAGAAGAGTAGCTGAGCATTGCGGTCGAGTTCTACCGAACGCCTTCAAGGGCCTTTTCAATCGAATCGACGTCCGCTCCCGCGTCTTTGCCGTCAGTGCCCGCCGCGATGGCCGGCGAAGGGTTCTTACAGGCCTCGCTTTTCGTCCGGCAGAGGCGGTAGCGATCAAGGCCGGCCGCCTTCTCAGGAAGCCCAGCAGAGGCGGCGTTCTTCGCCGTGATGTTGCCCGAGGGCCAGCCTGAGCCCTCGATGATGACGTTGTGGGTGAAGGTCGAGTTCTCAAAACAATTCTTGATCACGCCGGATGGCCCCTGTGCATCGGGACGGAAAGCGCAATTCTGCGGACCGCCGCCAGACGAGGCGAACTGTAAGTCCGCGGAGTAAAACAGATTGTTGGCGAGCCTGAAGCCGGAGATTTTCTGCGAGGTGGCATCTAAAACCGAGACCAGGAAGTGGGGCACGAAAGCAGTTACATGCTCTATCTGTACATCGTGCAGAGGAGGCGCCACGGAGCTAACGTTCGCGAAATTTCCAAACCCCCCAAGGCCCCTTCCTCGCACGTCATCTACGAGCACGTCATGGATGCTGTAGCGTCCGCCTCCCGAGCTCGCCCCTCCAGCATCGGAGAGGCCATTGGCGATCTGAAATACGCTGCCTACGTTGCTGATTTTGATGGATCGAATGGTGACGTCGGTGACCTGACATGCCGGGCATTTGTTTTCCTGGTTCTTTGGGGTCAGGAGGATGGAAAATCCAGTCTGAGAGAATCCTCCCCAAGTGTTTTCGAGCAGGTTGTCTTCAAACAGCACGCGCTGCGCATTTTTCAGCTCGAAGTGATTCTTGACGATAAAAGGCTTGCCGGAGATACCACCTACGAAACCAGGTTCACCCTCTTTCCAGATCATCGGTTTAAACAGATGATTCCGGCGGATTTCGATGTCTGCGGGAGTGGTGGTAGCGGGACCGCCTCCGAATATGATGTTTTCGCCGGCCGCTTCCAGGAAGTTGTTGACGATCTTATAGGGGCCTCCTGGGTCGTCGCTACTGCCTCCCGTGATGGTTTGCGAGTCGACGCAGGATCCGGTTACAGCGACGCAGTGAAAATCGGAGAAAAAAGAATCGACGACCCCAACATAGGTCATGGACTTAAGGGCGACGCCGCGACGGGTTTCAGCTTGGGCTGTTCCGTGCATCCACACGCGGTCGAAAATGATGTGGTGGGCGGTCGCGGCTTCGCGGGCCTGAGCAAGTGCGGTAATCGACGCTTCGGAATTCGCGCGGGTGATCTCAAGGCCAAGGAATCGGTAATGGTTGGCTCCGGGCAAGAATATGATCGGGCCGGATCCCGCCTTGCCGGCAAATTCGATGCGGGCGAGGACATTGGTTACGGCGATGCAATGAAAGTCGGGACGCCCGGGCAGGCTTGCAACTCCTGCGTAACATGGCGTCAAGCGGACGCCTTCCGGGGGCAGGTCTTTGTCGGGTGCACTGGTCCGCAGCACAATCCAGTGACCATCATCGCAGGACTTCGCGGGAACCTGGATGAGCCCTTGGAAGACCGCGCCGGCCTGCAGTTTCAGCGTGTCGCCGCAACTCGCATCGTTGATCGCGTCTTGCAGATTGTCTCCCTGCTTCACCATGCGAATGCGACCCGGGGCAGGTGTGTCAGCGACTGAACTCTTGATCAGAACGCGTGGCAATTCGGCGGGACCGTCGAAGCCATCGGAAGGTGCTGGAGTGGATGCTGTCACCATACCGACCATGCACGCAAGCACGCTTAGACTAAACACTGCCAGGCAATTCAAGGGATAATCCTTTCCTCGACGAGGGCTGTCAGGTAGCTTCCCACCTCTCTGAAGCCAGGACGGACCGTGAGGCCACTATAACATCCTGCATATGCAACTCGCCTTGAACGCGAGGAAGCCGTTCATTTCGAAGGTGGCTCTCGGAGAAGGTGCTCGCGCAGGCGATCATAAGCCGAATTGCCGAGCATGTTCCTGGCTATGGCGCGGATGTATCCCCCAACGTTCGATTGCCAAAGTCCGCGGCCCCGGCACAAGTTACGAAACTCAGTCAGGGATAACGAGCGCATGACTGCAACTCGTCCCAGAGCGAAAGAATTGGTCGCTGGAGTGTTTGCTTTTGCTTCGCTCGTGGCAACAGTTCGATATCCGGCATCACGAGCGACTTTCTCAACCCGAAGGTCAAATCGTCCTCCAGGACAGGAGAAGTGCTCCACCGGCTTGTCAGTGACCTGCTCTAAGGAGAGCTTCGCATCTACGATCTCGCGGCGCAGTCCCAGCTCGTCCAAGTCGGTCAGGTACAAATGACTTATTGAATGGCAACCGATTTCGAAACCAAGGGACGCCACTTCGCGGATCTGAGAGTGTGAGAGATAGCCGGGCTGTCCGGACCATCCACTGGTGATGTAGAAAGTGGCGCCAAAGCCGAACTCACGAAGGATGGGAACTGCCGATAGAAGATCCGTTTCACAACCGTCGTCGAAAGTGATGGCAACCGTCTTGTCAGCGAACGACGCAATGGCATCCCCAACGCTGAGGCCTTTCCAGCCTTCGTTCCGCAAGAGTTCCATCTGCGCGCGAAAATCTGAGGCGCGAACAATATAGCGGACGTAACCCGGCTCAGCCTGGCACAGCAAGCGTCCAGGCATTTCGAGTTCGTGATACATCAAGAAGACTACGCCTTCGCCCATCAGCCCATCCACGAAGTGGTATTGCGGGAGAGACGACCATTAGCCGGCCGCGAGATACGTGCCAAGGCTACTCGACCAAGGTCCCCGTAAGAACTCGGGGAAACCTTTTCTAGTTTACTAGACGGACGCTGGTTGTCGATATCAGAGGCCTTTCCGGGCGAGGCAGTCAGGAGCTCGCTGCCTCAGCCCGGATGGGTTCCATGAATCAGTACACTCCGGCCGTCTCTGACAGGATGGTATCTATATCGGCGCCGAGATCTTTGCCGTCCGAGCCCGCATTTTTGTAGGGACTCGAGGGCAACAGCTGATAGTTACCGCCGATGCCGTTGTTGTAGTTGACGAACTGCACTGCGGCCACGCTGGCGGGGAATAAGTTGCCCGCAGGCCAAACAGTGGACGGAAAACCGGACGGAGTTGCGATCAAGGCGTTTGTGGCGAATGAATAGGGGTTGAAGCAAGCGGTAAAGGTTGTGAGTGGTTTGTCGTAGTAGGCGCAATTTGCAGTGCCGCCCGTCGACCAAATCGGATACGTGCCCGCCATGACCAGACTGTTGGTAAAAATGAAGTTCGGTATTTTCGTGCCTCCGGCGACGCCTCCGATGGTGAATAGGCCCGAGGGTGGAAAGGCGGTGACGTGATTAATAGAGACGTTTTGCAGCAGAGGCGCGCCGAGAGCGGACGTAATCTCAGCAAAATGGCCAGAACCGACATACTTGACCGGATTAATATCGTCCACGGTTAAATCGTGGATGCTATAACGTTGACCTTCGAATGCGGCGCCCCCATTGTCAGAAAGGCCATTCGCGATCTCCAGTCCGCCGCCCACATGACTCATGGTGTCATATCGGACGGTCACATCCGTGACTAGGCAGTTCGGGCAGAGATTAGATGAGTTGCCACTGGCAGCTTGATTTTTCGGCGTGAGGACAATGCCGTAACCGTTCTGCGAGAAGCCACCCCATGTGTTCTCCATGATGTTAGCTTCAAACAGGACACGCTGCGCATTCTTCAGTTCGAAGAAATTCTTTACGATAAACGGATTCCCATTCGTTCCTCCGACGTAGCCTGCCTGGCCTTTCAGCCATGTGAGGGGCTTGAATAGGTGGTTTTGACGGATCTCAATGTCGGCTGGGGTGGTTGCGCTCTCTGCGCCACCGAACAGAATATTCTCGCCCGACGATTCCAGGAAGTTGTCGACAATCTTAAACGGACCGACCGGGCTGTTGGCGCCGCCGCTGAGCGCACTCGCGTCGGTGCAGGATCCGCTGACGGAAATGCAATGGAGATCAGTGAAGAAGGAATCGACGACACTCGCATAGGAAAGGCCGCCAAACTCCAGGCCCTTTTCGGTCTCATCCTTGGCTGTACCGTGCAGCCACACTCGATCAAGGATCACATTGCTGGCAGTTCCGCCGGATTTGACCGACGCCAGGGAGTAAACAATTCCAGTACCTGCCAGGCGTGTGACTTCCAAGCCGGTGAGGCGATAGTAATTCGCTCCGGAGGCGAAGATGATGGGGCCCAAGGATGCGGTGGGCATGACCAACTTGGCCAGAACATTCGAAGTCGAGGTGCAATTGAAAGCGGGGCGTCCGGGCAAAGATGCGACCCCGGCATAGCAGGGCGTAAGCCGGCTGCCTTCGGCCGGCAGCGCCGAATCAGGGGCGCTGGTGCGCACGATGATCCAGTGATTATCGTCGCAGCTCTTGGCCGGGAAAGTGAAGACTCCGGAAAAGGTGGCGCCTGCTTGTAACGCGATCGTGTCGCCGCAGCTGGCGCTATTCAAAGCAGACTGGAAATCTCCGCCTGAGTTTACCGTGATCGTGGCTCCCGGGGCTGGCGTGTTTGCCATCGCGGACTGAATATAGATTCTCGGAAGTTCTGCGGGGCCGTCGTACCCACTGGTCGACAGCGAAGAGATCGAAAGGGTGAGCGCCTGAGTGGAGTTCTTGCCCGACGAATCGGTGACTTTCGCCGTGAAAGGATAAGAACCGCTCACGCCCGTGCTTCCGGCCAGCACACCGGAGGATTGCAATTGAATGCCGCTGGGCAGTGTGCCCGACGAGAGGCTCCACTGATACGGCAAGGATCCACCGGTGGCGAAGAGAGATGTGCTGTAGGGCACTCCTGCATTCGCCTCCGCCAGGCTGGAAGTTGTAATCGCCAAGGCCGCCGCTGGCGTCACATTCACAGTAGCCATGGAGTGAGTTCCACCCGAACTGGTGGCCGTGATTGTGACCGAAGTATTGGCGGATACTTGCGGTGCGGTGAATTTTCCACTGCTGGAAATCGTGCCGGCGCTTGTCGTCCAACTGACTGCGGTATTGGAGGTTCCCGTAACGCTGGCACTGAACTGCAAGATCGCTTGCGAATTGACCGTGGCGCTGGCGGGCGACACTGTGATTGCAATGCCGTTCTTGCCGTCGGAGCTGGCGGCAGCAACGAGAATGCGAACTGGAACCAGGCCGCGATCCGTTCGCGGGGGATCCACAACCGACAAATTGAAGTTATAGCTGCCCGGAGCCGTGGGCATTCCGCTAATCGAACCCGTTTTGGAATTGACCGTGATGCCAGGAGGCAGAGTTCCCTCCGCTGAAAACAGGTAAGGTGCAGCGCCTCCGCTGACTGACGGCACAACGTTGTAGCTAACGCCTACTTCACCCGAGACTGCCGGAACGAATACGGCGAGTTGCGCGCCGGACTGGGTCGATGCCGCATTATTGCCTTGGGAAACCGCGCCGCAGCCAATCGTGATGGTGGCCAGGACGCAGAGGAGGCATAGAGCTGATAGTCGATAAGATAGGCAACTGGCGGACAAAGTGCTGGTGATTCTCACCTGTTCGATGCGGCGCATTAAGACACCTCGGAACGGAGTTGGGGGGACCGTCGTTCCAGTCCTGAGGACACTCTAGAGACGCCAGCGCAAGGTGGGCAGATAACTTGGGATCAGGGTCTATTCGGTCACAGAGGTACATCTCCAAAGGCCAATGCACCTATGCGCAGCAAGAATTAGGAGCTTGGGCCGGGAGTTTTGATTGCACGTTAGGGCGCGTCCCCGGCCTAGCGTTAGAGGCATGGAACCCTCCGCAACACCCAAAGAATCTGACGTAAAAAAGGAAATCAGGTAAGGTGGTTGTGGTCGGCGTCCCGGAACGCTGGATGCGCCGGGCATCCGTAGCACTGGCACTCGAAGCTCATGAGGATAGACAAATGGCGACAGATCGGTTCGCGGTTGGCCCAGATGGATCGGGCCGAGTTGCGCGATCGCTTGCGGCAAGAATTCGCCAAGCGTCAGGACGCTGTGCTGGCGCGTCTGGGATACGCCTTCGCCCAGGCCTCTCGCGAATCAGCCAGTAGAGAGGGTATTTTTTTCTTTGCTCCAGGGTCCGTGGATTCCATTCTGGCGATTCTGCGACAGCGTCTTCCGGGGCAAGCGGAGCGAATCGTGGAACAGGCCGAGCGGAACTGCAAGCATCGCTTCGACCTGCTGGGCTACTCCGGCCTCGACTACGGAAGCCCCATCGCATGGCATCTGGATGCAGTTCATTGGAAGCTGTCCCCACGAAAAGCGTTTTACCGGATTCCTTATCTGGATTACGCCAAAGTCGGCGACAGCAAGATTACGTGGGAACTGAATCGTCACCAGCATCTAGTGACGCTGGCCAAGGCATATCGGCTTACGAGCGATCGTCGTTTTGCGGATGAAGCTCTTCGGCAGTGGCGACACTGGCAAGCGGAGAATCCATACGCGGTGGGAACGAATTGGGCCAGCAGCCTGGAAGTGGCGTTTCGGAGCCTGTCATGGATCTGGATGTACCATCTGCTGCAGGGCTCTCCCGACGTTCCGGATATGCGGCGCGAATGGCTGCTAGGTTTGGCGTTGCACGGCCGGCACATTGAACGCTACCTCTCAACCTATTTCTCTGCCAACACGCACCTGCTCGGAGAAGGTGTAGCTTTGTTCTTCCTTGGGGTGCTGTGTCCAGAACTGAGTGGAGCGGAACGTTGGAAGAAGCTGGGCTGGCAAATCGTTTTGCAGGAAGCCGAGCGGCAAGTTCGAGCCGACGGTTTTCATTTTGAGCAGTCCACGTATTACCACGTGTACGCCCTCGATTTGTTTCTGCACTCCGCCATTCTCGCCAGTCTGAATGGCATCTCGGTTCCTAAGAGTCTGGCAGACACTTGCGAGCGGATGCTGGCTGCTATCTGTCTGCTTGGGCGTGGCGCAGTGCCGCCCCGTTTCGGGGACGATGACGGCGGTCGACTGTTTGATCCTGCGCGCAATCGTAGTGAGCACCTGCTGGATCCTTTGGCGACGGGAGCGATCCTGTTTCATCGGGGAGATTTCAAGACATCCGCGGGTATGCTGCGGGAGGAAACTCTCTGGCTGCTGGGCGCAGAAGGCGTCCAGCAATGGGATGAGTTGCCCGAAGTTCCTCTGTCGTGCGAATCGGCGGCTTTACCGGAATCGGGTTTCTATATCTTATGTGCGCCTAAGGCGCAACTGGTTGTGGCGGCGGGCGCACTGGGTACGCAGAATGGAGGCCACGGGCATGCTGATGCGTTGAGCATCTGCCTGCAAAGCCAAGGCAACGCCCTCCTGATTGATCCGGGAACTTTTGAATATATCGGCCCTGAGGGTGACCGGGATCGGTTTCGCGGAACCGCCATGCATAACACGGTTCGCGTCGACGGGAAGGATCAGGTGGAACCCGCAGGGCCTTTTTCGTGGCAGGGGCGAGCCAGATCGAAAGTTGAACGGTGGATTCAAGGGAAGAGTTTCGACCTTCTGTGTGCGAGTCATGACGGCTACGAGCGCCTGGAGCGGCCGGTGACGCATCGACGCTGGGTCCTGTCCCTCAAGAACGGGATGTACTTTGTTCGCGATGTTGTAGCCGGAAAGGGCAGACGTCGGCTTGATATCGCCTGGCATCTGGGGCAGGACTTGCAACTGGCGGGAGACGGCACGTATCGCGTCAAAGGCGGTTCGCAAGGGCTATTAGTTCTACCGGCGAAGTCGCACGGATGGGCGGAAGAAGTGCGCAGAGAATCGTGGTCCCCTGTGTATGGGCAAAAAGCCCCGATGACGACTTTGAATTTTGGTTTGGAAGCGGAGTTGCCAATAGAATTTGCCGTCGCGCTTGTAACATTGGAGGAACCGCTGCGCGGGCAGGCGTCGCTTGCTCGTATGGAGTATGCACCCTCAGATTCCGTTGGGTACCGTTATTCGTCGGAGGGCGTTGACTATTCGTTTGTATTTGGCCCCCGCGACACGCCGCAGCAAGCGGGCTCGTTGACGAGTGACGCGTGCTTCGTATGCTGGCGGAAGGATGGGGTCCAGGAAGAAAGCCTCATGTTTTGTGGAGGGTCCCATGCGCGCGTGGATGGGGGACCCGAGCTGTACTGCACCCGCCCGGTCGAGTGGGCGGAAGTGGTGATAAAAGCGGGTAAGCGAACGGTGTTTTCTTCCGATATGTCAGCACTGAAAGAGAATTCCACTGAGTGGCAGCAGTCGAGTTCGGCATCTCAAAGTTCAGAGTGAAACGATCTTGATATGTGTGGAATCTGCGGCATTTTCTTTTCCGATCGCGACTGGCAGGTCAGAGGTGACGTGCTGGCAGGCATGAACCGCCGTATCGTGCATCGCGGGCCCGATGACGAAGGCTTCTTCGTCGAAGAGAACGTTGGCCTAGCCATGCGGCGTCTGAGCATTATCGACGTTAAGAGCGGTCATCAGCCTCTATGCAACGAAAACAGAGATGTCTGGATCGTCTTCAATGGCGAGATATACAACCACGAGGAGTTAAGAGCGGGACTGGAGGCGAAGGGCCACACCTACCGTACGCGCAGTGATACCGAGACGATCGTCCACCTCTACGAGGAATATGGCCGTGATTGCGTAAAGCATTTGCGCGGCATGTTCGCTTTCGTCATATGGGACCGCCGCAAGCGTTTGCTGTTCGCGGCACGGGACCGATTGGGAATTAAGCCTTTTTACTATCGATGGGATGGCAAGGCTCTGCTCTTCGGTTCAGAGATCAAGACAATCCTGGCGTATCCCGGAATCGCGGCTGAATTCAACCGGGGCACGCTGGCGGAGTATCTCTCCTTTGGCTATATCACGGGCCCGGAAACGATGTTCGCCGGAATCAGTAAGCTGATGCCCGGGCACACCATGGAACTCTCCGAGGGCGGAGAGCCCAAAATCGAGCGTTACTGGGATCTTACAAACGAGGTGGATCGTGAGGCCCGCCCACGCGAGTACTACGTCAAGACCTACCGGAGCCTGCTCGAAGGCGCTGTGAAGTCGCATCTGATGAGCGAGGTACCGCTGGGAATGTTTCTGAGTGGCGGTTTGGATTCAAGCGCAGTAGCGGCTCTGGCGACGAAAATTCGCGGCGATCAAATCAAGACGTTTGCCGTCGGCTACGGTGAAGAAGCGTTTAGCGAACTTCGCTATGCCCGCGAGGTGGCGGCCCACATCCGCTCGGATCATCACGAAGTGCGGCTGACGCGGGAGGAGTTTTTCGAGAATCTCCCCCGATTGATCTGGCACGAAGATGAACCGATCGTGTGGCCATCCAGCGTGTCGTTGTATTCAGTGGCACGGCTTGCGCGTGAGCATGTAACAGTCGTTCTGACGGGAGAGGGAAGCGACGAGACTCTGGGCGGGTACACGCGGTATGCCTGGACTCTGCTGAATGCTCGCATGGATCATATCTATCGCGCGCTAACGACGGACGGAATGCGCCGCCTGATCCGGAAAGCCATCCACGCCAGTCCGCTGGGCGCGGGGCTGCATCGCAAACTGGGGCACACCTTCCTGGTGCGGGACGGAAACTCGTGGCCTTCGTTCTACTACGACAATTTCTTTTCCGCGTTTGCCGCGACCGAGCAGGCAACATTACTCACTCCAGGGGCGTTGGCTGACGCCGGGGACGCCTATGCGGGATCGATGGCCGCTTGGGAGCGGTCGCACGGCGATCTGCTGCACCGTCTGCTCTACGCCGACATCAACAGCTACCTCATCGAACTGCTGATGAAACAGGACCAGATGAGCATGGCGGCATCGGTGGAAAGCCGGGTGCCGTTCCTGGATCACGTGCTTGTGGAATTTACAGCCAGCATCCCGGCGAAGTACTCCATTCAGGGAACGGCGGGAAAGTTCATTCTGAAGGAGGCTGTCGAAGATCTCTTGCCCAAATCGATTGTCTATCGGGAAAAGATGGGATTTCCAACGCCTTGGGAATATTGGCTCGCTGGAGCGCAGTTGGACGATCTGGAACGGATGCTGCTGGAACCGCGAACCCGCGAGCGAGGCCTGTTCCGGGAGGATGCCCTGAAGCAACTCTTTGCTGAGCATCGAAACAAGGTGCGGGATCACGGCAACCGGATTTGGCGACTGATCAATCTCGAAGTCTGGCAACGAGTTGCGATCGATGGTGAGCTAGCGGAATCTGTCGGCGCGCAACTCCGCGGGCAGGGGCATCCGTTGGTTGAAACTCCGGAATACAAAGTATGAGACGGCAACTGCGCAGCGCAGCGCTTTCTACCCTGAGACGCAGTGGAGTGTTCGGCATAGTGCGCGACAGTGCGTGGCGCAAAAATCGGTTGCTGATTCTTTGCTACCACGGCATTGCCCTCGACGACGAAGATCGATGGCGTCCAAGCCTGTACATTTCATCCCAGGTGCTAGAACGCCGTCTTGAGATTTTGCAGCGAGGGAACTATTCCGTTCTGCCGTTGGCCGAAGGTTTGGAGCGACTCTATAAGAATGATCTTCCTCCACGAAGTGTGTCGCTTACCTTCGATGACGGGACCTACGATTTCTACGCACAGGCTTATCCCCACCTAACCAGATTCGGCTTTCCGGTAACGGTTTATCTGACCACATACTATAGCGAAGCGCAGCTCCCGATCTTTAACTTGATTTGTTCGTACATGCTTTGGAAGGCGCGAACGAAGGGGAAGGTCGGCCTGACCGAATGGGGCGCTGCGGATTCGGTGGACTTGAACGCTGCAGCGAGCCGTGACGGCGCGGTGAAACAGATCGTGACCACGATGGCCGGACAGGATCTGACCGGCAAGCAGAAAGATGCCGTGGCCGCGAGCCTTGCACAACGGCTGGAAATCGATTACGAGGAACTGCGGCGGCGGCGCATCTTGCAATTGATGAATCGTGACGAGGTAATGAAGTTGGCTTCCGAGGGTGTGGATTTTCAGCTGCACACGCATCGGCACCGCACACCCGAAAACGAGGAGTTATTTCGCCAAGAGATACGGGATAACCGGTCGCACATGGCAGGTATGATTAGCGGCGAGCTGAAGCATTTTTGCTACCCCGGAGGTGCGCACCGGCCTGAATTTGTGGGATGGCTCCAAAAGGAAGCAGTTACTTCAGCCACCACGTGCGACACAGGATTCGCAACTGTGGACAGTAATCCACTCTTGCTGCCGCGATTGGTCGACACCAGTATGCGCACCGACCTGGAATTCGAAAGTTGGCTGGACGGGATTGGCCAGTTTCTTTCCCGGCGCAGGAGGGCCCGCTTGGCTTACGTTCCCGACTGAGGTGCGGTCAACGGAAAAAAGCCCGGCAAATTTAGGCAAGGGGTACATAGGAGTATTAGACCCTAATCTCCTCGGTGTATTCAGCGGACCAAGTCGTCCTTGGTTTCAGGCAACAAAACCAAACGTTCTTGAGATACTCGACGTACCAAGAATCCCGCGAACGACTCAGACGATGCGCCCGAGAAAAGCGCACTCCAAGTTCCAGCGCAAGCCTTCGATGGTCTTCGTGGGACGAATGCGGCGGAGTCTGAGGGGATCGTCCTGCCTCCGGACGATGCCGCCGTTCGTTGTAACCGCAGTGTGGTAACCAATCTGTCGACTCGCAATCACTGTGTGATCGGTCCAGTGGGGCTGCAAGGCGGGGCAAGGATACGAGAAGTGGGTAATGGGGATTGCCAGTTCTTCTTCGAGTCTGCGTTTTGGTTCAAGCAACTCGGTTCGCGCGTCGTTTTCTGATAAGTAAGCCATGTTGGGATGCGTCATAGTGTGTGATCCGACTATGTGGCCGTTGCGCGTCAAGCCGCGCACTTCATCCCACGTCATCATGAGCCTCGGCAAGAAGGGCGGTGATTTGGCCTCCAATTGCTGCCCAATCGCCTCGACGAATTGATCCTGAGAATTCCCTGAGAGCTTGGCGCAGTACTCCGATGCGCGGTCAAATGCCTGGATACGCTGCGCCGTAGACGCGAGCGCCCACACCGTTCCGCCAGGGTCAGTCCAGTTGCGATTCTTCGAGGTCAGAAACGCGTGCCGCAACAGGCTGGGCCATGGCAAGCGCTGTCTATCGATGCAGTCGACCGTGACATAAAACACACCGGGTACGCCGGCCCGGCTGAGAATATCGCTTGCAACCTGGTAATTATCAGCATAGCCATCATCAAAAGTTACAACTACGGCTCGTGGTGGTAGAAGTTTCTCGCCCCTTAAGAACGAAAGAACATCGTTCAGGCTGACTGGATGGAAGTACCTGGCAATCACGTCGATCTGCCCGCGGAAGATATTCGTAGAGTGGACTATGCCGCCCAAGGTGGTTTGCGCCAAAGAGGGATCGTTCATAACCGAGTGATACATGATCATGGCGACGCCGCTCTCAAAAAACTTGGAGGCCAGGCGCAAGACTCCCGCGCGCACCAGCGATCTTTGGATCGTTGTTTTAGCTGACATTCCGTTACAGATCCGCCGGGCGAACAGCGTTCTTCGATTCCCGAGTGCTCTTCTTTTTCAGCCCGTCCAGCGCACGAATTTAAAATGATGGAGCCTGACAGTGAGACTGATACCCGTAATAATACGGCGAGGTCATGATAACATCGCAAATTATTGAGTCCGAACTTGGTATAGATTTCGGCTTTCAGAAGCCAGGCGAAGCGTATGAAAGATGCGCTAAAGGGCGTCATCGTGGCGGTGACTCCAGGGTTGATCCGCGACAAGCCGATTAGCGAGTGGCCAGGATGGTTAGGCCGTGTTCATGGTGTGAAAGTTCCCCGTGCGCAGCCCGTCAAAGTGCGACCTGATCCAACAGGAAACGCCAACATCGAGATACTCTGCCAGATGATCGAGCGCACACGCCATTTGCCAGGTGCAATTGCCGATTGCGGTGTGTTCCGGGGAGGCAGCACAGTTGGCATGGGCCTCTACATGAGGGAACGCGGGATTACAAAGGCCATTTACGCGTTTGACTCCTTTGAAGGCTTCGACCCCAAAGAGGTTGAGAGAGATCTTGCGTTGGGCGGCTTGGAAAACGAAGATCGCCATCTCGGTGGGTTCAGCGGCACGTCCGTTAAGTTGGTTGCCCAGAAACTAAAGCGCTTTCAATTGAGAAACGTGACTCTCGTGCAAGGTTACTTCTGTGACACATTGCCGCGATTGCCGCAAACGGCGGAGTTTTCATTCGTGCATATGGATGTCAACCTGGAATCCTCTTACCGCGATTGCCTGAAGCACTTCTATCCCCGTCTACCGAGAGGTGGCATAGTCCTCTTCGATGAATACAACGATCCGCCATGGCCGGGCTGCAACAAAGCCGTGGATGAATTTCTGGTCGGAAAGCCGGAAAGGCTGGAGATGATCGAGTGGAAGAATTATCAGAAGTGGTTTCTGGTGAAAGTCTAGTTGTCGTTCACCGAAGGCGTGTTCTTACAGGTCCCCTTCGTTAACCTCAAAGTTCGCTGCGAGAGGCGACAGCTCCGGCACTAGCTTCTCCGCTGATGGCGTGAGGTCGACGACGTGCAACGCCCGGTTGGTCACGTAGGCCCATCCCATGCATGCGGCGTAGGTCAACCCGCCTGCGAGCAGGTGTGCGGCCAGCTGCCAATACGTGTGTGGCATGCCCCAGTGCTGGATAAGAATGAGTACCGCAGACATCGGCGCGCACAGAATCAAAGGCAACAAGTACGCTTGCCGCAAGTATGTGCCCATCCGGATGCCCAACCGCGAGCAAAGATGAAATGGCATGAACAACAGAAATGTCCCGGCCAAAGGGATTGCTGTGCCGATCGCGTCACCCATGATGCCAAAAGGTCGCACCAGCAGAATGCTGAGAGCTACGTTGGAGACCCCCTCGATCATAGTAACCACGGCCAGTTTCCCGTGTTTGCCCATGCCAAACAGAATCCGTCCCGATGCCGACTGAACCAGCATTATCGTATAAGGAATCGTTAAAACGACCAGTATTGGATAGCCCCGTCCGACGTACTGCTTGCCAACCCACACCTCGATCAGCGATTTGCCCAGGATGATGAATATTGCTGTGATCGGCAGAGTGGTAAAAGCGCACGCTCGGTTTCCAACCACGAAAATCTTACGAAGTCTGTCGAGGTTGCCGGCAGCATCTGACTGACTCGACATGGGAACGAAAATCTGGGCCAGGCTACTCACCACCTCGCCCGCATAGTCGAGTAGACGCGAGCCAGCATAAAAATACGTGATTGCAGCCGAAGAGAGGAACGCCCCGATTACCAACGCATCGGTCTTGAATCGCAGGCGAGCTCCCACGATGATCATGAAGGTGATGCCGCTGTAATTCGCCATGTGCCGGAAGGCGTTCCGGTGGACATGCTTCCAAGAGAATTTCAACGGTATCGAGCGCAAAGCAACCACCGCACGAACCATGGCGCCCACGATCGGCAGCCCCACGGTGATCAGAGCAACGGTTAAGAGCCCGTGGCCTCGATTCAAATAGTAAACAATCAGAATCACGCGCAGAATGCTGGAAAAGACAATGTTGGTCCAGTTGAGAAGGTAGAACTTTTGCAGTCCTTCGAGTATTCCGCCGAAAATGCCTAAGGGGAATCCCAAGGCCACAGAGGTTCCCACCACGAATAGAAGCCAACGCGCGGTGGAACGAAAGTCCGGCTGTATCTTGGGGAACATTCGGTCGATGTAGATGCATCCCACGACCGTGAGCAGCATGCTGAAGGCGGCTACACAGATGTAGGTGAACATGGCCGTGTTTAGCAAGCCGGTGACTTCTTCAAGGTCTTGGGTCGCGGTGTACTTGGAAACGTAACGAATTATGGAGGAGCGAATGCCAAAATCGAAGATGCCGTAGAATCCCGTGAACGAAAAAATTAAGACCCAAATCCCGAAGGCCGCGTCGCCCAGACGGTGCAGGATGAATGGAGAAAGAAAAAAGCCAACCAGGATGTTGACCCCAAGGGCAAACCAACTGGACCCAACATTCTTGATGATCTGTATCTTTTCGATCTTACGCATATATCCGCTCGGGAAGCCATTCCTCGCCAGTACCTACGTATCCTTGAACTGTTTTACCATCATCGATCCAACTTTGGTGCGCTCGGGTGCAAAGAGAATCACTCTGCAACCTATACGCGCGCTGCATCCGTGAGATTTTTATTTGGTTATACTGTAGACCGAGTGGGACTGAGGGCCTGATTTCTCCCGCAATCCCGGGGTGTTTTGTTGAATGCCGGTTAACGTCCAACACCCGCATTGCTGTTTCCAGAATCCCCAGCAGCGGGCAAGAAACTGCACATCAGATGTGTTCTAGACGATGCGAGCTTCGGATCAGAAGCAAATAGGACGGCGTCAAATTGGCTAGGATACTGGTTCTGGATGGACACAGCGCGGCCGCGTTGTCGATTACTCGCTCGGCCGGCCAAGCCGGGCATTGGGTGGCAGTGGGAGCGAATGAGGGCCTCTTTGCCGCATCGATTTCGTCGCGTTACTGCCGCATTGGCTTCGAATATCCGGTTTGTACTCAGGCCCCGGGGCCGTTCGTGGATTCGATTCTCGAGTTCGCGCGGGCGCAAGCGATTGATTTGGTTGTTCCAGTGACAGACTGGACTTTGGGGCCACTCTCAGCCGCGCGGAAACGCTTCGCCGGCATCTGCCAAGTGGCCATGCCATCGCAGACTGCTCTGGATTTTGCCTCCGACAAGTACAAGACGGTCGAGCTTGCGAAGTCTCTCGGTATTGATGTGCCCGCGAGTCGACTCGTCGAGTCACTCGACGACCTGAACCAATTGAAGCAGTCGCAATTTCCGTTAGTGGTGAAGGATCGTTATTCGGTCAGGTGGATCGACAACAAGGCTGTGCTCGGAGCAGTGTCCTATGCTCATTCCTCGGCGGAAGTGGAACGGAAAGTTGAAGAGCGCTTGCGCGCGGCAGGAGATGTCCTTCTTCAGGGTTTTATTTCGGGCGTTGGGATTGGATTCTCCTGTTTTGTCGCGGGCGGACGGGCTTTCGTGCCATTTCAGTGGGAAAGAGTCCGCGAGATGGACCCGCGTGGCTCCGGGAGTAGCGCTAGAAAATCGGTGCCATTAGAGCCAACTCTAGTCGCCCGCAGCATAAAGCTGATTACGGAGATGGGATTCGAAGGCATCGCCATGGTCGAATACAAGAGGACGGCGGACGGACGATATGTCTTGATGGAGGTCAATGGACGCCCGTGGGGATCGATAGGCCTGCCAGTGGCCTGTGGGATTGATTACCCGCGCTACCTCATCGAATGGTGGATCCAGGAAAAGCTGCCGCCCTTAACGGTCGCGTACCCCGATGGGATCCTGTGCCGACGACTCGTGGGGGAGTTAACTCATCTGAGCAATATTCGCCGCGGGCGACCACCCAATTGGCCTGGCGCTTATCCCAACTTTTGGTCAAGCCTTTTTTCTATGGCACTCCCTTGGCGGCCAGGAACCTGTTATGACGATGTGTGGCTTTCCGATCCGCGGCCCGGTGCCGCGGGGATCTGGAATTGGTTCCAGTCTCGCATGAAACGCTCATCTTGAACCGAGAACCCCCGAGGGCGGATCACTCTTTTGGGGTGACTCGACGGATCGAGTCAGCGAAGAGCGGGAAAGTCCTGATCGCCAGGTTACGAACGCAGGTTTGCAGCTGCTGACAACAACGTCGAGTGGTCTCAATGTCCCCGAAATACGGATCTTCAATCTCACGGTATTGACCTGGGCCATCCGCATACGCGCTCAGCATTAGAACCTTCTCGCGAGCCTTGGGATAAAGCGTCAGCAATTCTGCCTTGTTTTGAAAGTCCATGGCAAAGATACAATCGGCCTGCTCCACGATTTCCTGGGTCACCAGTTTGGCTCGGTGAGCCGCCAGCGAAATGCCAACTTCGGCGGAGGCTTGCTGCGCCCATGGGTGGGCCTCGCCTCCCGGAGATGCGTGCAGGCCCGCGGATAAGATCCGCACTTGGTCTTCCAAGCCGGCATCCCTCAATGTTTGCCGCATCGCGAATTCCGCCATGGCGCTTCGCATCATGTTTCCAGAGCAGACAAAAAGGAAGCAACGTGCTGAGGGAGGCGCCATTCTTTGGTTGGCAATGCGGATCCCCAGCATATCAAGGAGGCGCAGCCTAAGGTATGCACGGGCCGAACCGGGTTCCAGCCGGCGCACGATGCTTCTTTGCCGCAATAGAAAGTTGGGGACGAGTCTCCGAACAACTTTTTTTGAGCGCTTAGCGAATGTTTGTTGTGGATCTGGGGTCACAAAGAGGAGCCTTGAGCGGGCGCTAGGGCTGAAGATTCGGCACGGCGCGTTGACAGGAGTTCGTATCCCAAGCGTTGCATGAGATCGCCCCATGCTGATTCGATCGCAGTAACCGACTCGGGTGAGAGGCTGGACTGCCATCCTCCGACAGAGGCCGAGCGCACAAATGGTTTATCACTGCGGGTGTGTTTGGTCAGGACCCAAGTTTTGGCTTCTTTCTTTTCGAGTGCCCGCATTCTTTCTGGAGAACTCAACTCGATGGCCCGTTGTAGGGATTCCGGACTTGTGTCAATCTTTCGAAACGAATGAAGCTCGAGAAAGCCAGCAATCGTGGAAAGCGCGGACACGGTATCGTGCTTCATGTCCTCATAGCGAAGCATCAGGAAAGCCGGAGAATTGCCCCGTAGGGTAATCCAGCTGAGCACATTGTCCCGCCAAGAGCCGAACTTGCAATCGAACTCGCCTGCGATGAAGCGCGGGATGAAACTGGCCATAGGGTAGTCGTCGGGAATGTTTCTCGCCTTGACGTTATGGTGGTAGAACGAAACTGCCACATCGCGCGGATCTCTCACAATATAGATGACTCGCGGATAATGAGGCTGAATCGGTTCATGGCTCTTCAGCATTCGGGGACGAGACAGTTGCCGCAGAAAACGATCCCGGTTGAAATAGATCTCCGGAATGCGGGATTCGATATTGGAGAAAGTGACTGGCGCGCCCTGATAGATGAGGTTCCCGATCAGGAAGCGCGTCCAGGTATTGCCCGACCTGGGATAGGAGACGAGAAATACGTCGTCAGGGAACACGGTCAACCCGCGGCCGGCTATCTGCCGTCCGCCCAGAACGCGTCCTGCTTGCACCAGAGCGCCGAGCAATCTGTCGAAGCGTCCCTTATCTGGTCTCATATTCTCAATCTCAAAGTTGGCGAACAATAGCCTCAGACTCACGCGATGTGCAACGCTCCATCGAAACAAAGCGGTGGACCGAGTTGTCCGATAGCCCACAGTCGCAGATTGCCTCGCGCTGTTGCGATTGCTTATGGCGACCATCTCGATTTTCTCACAGTCCATCCGCAGCCTCCAGAGCCGCGAAAGTCATCCGATCTCCGCTTTCGACGGCGTCGCAGCCCCATCGGCGGATGGCCGCCCGCGACCTTTTTCGACCCTCTCGCGCAACGCCAGAAAGGGACGCTCGATCAGGTAGTAGGAACAGAGAGCAGCCGCAAATGCCAGGCACAGATTCACAGGAAATGCGGAAAACCAAGCCCTCGAGTTCCGATTCAAGAAAGGCTGTTGCCATAAGTAAAGGGAATAACTCATCTGCCCGAGGAACACCAGCGGCCACCAATTCAGAAGCTTGGTTGTCCAACCTTGCGGAATGCTTACCACACGGGCGATACAGACAGCGACCAAAAGGTTGATTAAGCTGTCCAGGAGCGCCCAACGGAGCCGTCCTCCCGTCTTTACGTTCAATGCAACGACCGCGATGGGCAACAGAATGAACCATGGCGACCGCAAGAGGCGGCTGAACCATGGCACCGAGGTTATTTCATCCCAATATCCTGCGAGTAGACATCCGATCGCGATCGTATCGGAGACGGTTGGGAAAGATTCGCCAATGCCCACTTGCTGCGACGGCAGAAAATGAGCAATCGCCAGTCGAACCAGAGGAGATGCGAATACGACCACGAGGGCTGTGCGCAGACTGCCCCGAACCCCAAGCAGCAGCATTGTCGCCGGCCATAGCAGATAGAACTGTTCTTCAACAGACAGAGACCAGATATGACCGATCCACCAGGAGCGCTGGTAATGGAAGTTTGTCGTGTAGGTTAAACCGTGCAGCAGGTCGCCGGGCAGAAGTTCGATCCAATGAAGCCACTGGGCGACCGCCATCGCGAACAAAAAAATGTAGAAGGCCGGGAATATCCGCATGGTGCGGCGAAAGTAGAAGTTGGCGAGGGAAAGGGTTCCAGTCTTCCTGACCTCTCGCAGCAGAAGAGTGGTAATCAGATACCCCGAGATGATGAAAAAGATCCGAACTCCGAGATTTGCCAGAGGTCCGAAGTGCTCGAAGAAGCTCAGACTCGGTCCAAACCGTGTTCCCGCGGCATGCCCGTAGAGGACGAGCATGATCGAGAGGGCACGAAGCCCGTCCAAACCGCGGATTCTAGACATAGAGTTGAAGGCCCGAGCAGTGCGACACGGAATGATCGCGGGGATGATGATCCCGGATCGTGGCTACCAACTTCTCGTTGGCAGGAAGAATACTGCTGCCGCGATGAATCGTACGATCGAGTTGCTGCATTTTACCAGCTATTTCCGGCAGTCTGTGTAATGCACATCTTAAAGATTGAAAGCCGGGCATCGCAGATTTCCCGAGACAATCGTTTCTAACCCAGAATTTCACTTTGCGACCTGATGTGGCAATTCACGAAGCGCCTGAGTCAGGCGAGCGGTGAAGATTTCGGCTCCTTTGTCGTTCAGGTGATAGCCATCTTTGTAGAGATCGCGCGAGAATTCTCCTGGCAGCGACGGAACCAAGATCGGAACATTTAAAGTCGCACCCACCTTCTGGATGTCAACTGAGTAGTTCTCGCGCAACGCCGGAGGGAATAGCACCACAATCTGCACACCGTAACTCTGAGCCAGATCTGCCAGTTGCGGCAACCGCTGCTGAGCCGCGGCCAACAGTCGCTCCCGGTCGTTGACGTGCGAACCGTGGTCAGCGATACGGCCGCCGAGTTCGCGGAAATGCGGCACGAGAAGGATCATCACGGCTTGGCGGATGAATCCCTTGTCGCCGAGCCAATTGCTCCAGTGCGCGAAGAAGTAGTTGCTGGCTGTGGTGCGATCCAGATGCGCTTCGCGTACCACCAGCGGAAAATCATGGATACTCATTTGACGGCGCGCAAAAGACTCATCCATGGTAAATGGAGAGGCCAATTGGCTCGGATCTAAGGTGAGAATAATGATGCTGGGGTGCGATCCCTCTTCAAGCAGGCGCCGTAAGCCAAAATACCAGTCAAGGTAGTGAGTCTGCTCGATCACCAGCCGGCTCACGGAATAATCGGAAGCAAGGTCGGAGCGGAGAGAGTCGATTTTGACCCCTTCGTTCAACAAAGAGTTGCCAACCAGAAGCACGGTAGGATGTCCGTCATTCACGGGCGGAAGATGCTTCGCCTGGGCCATCTCGCGCGTGATACGGCGCTGGATTCGGCTGAAGCGCATCAGAATCCGGGGCGAAAACAGTTCCAGTCCAGCGAGTATAAGGAACACGCCCGAGAGCAGGAGGATAATGCCGGTGCGGGAGCTTAATCCGCGCGAAGGCACTGCAACCGGGGCTTCGGCGGCACCCTCAGAATTGGAAATAGATAAAGGCATTTGCTTGATTCGCCCCTAAGAACGCAATGATCACAGTGCACGCTAAGCCGAACGCAACCCGCGTCGGGACAGACGCCGAGGCGCCTAGATATTCATCTCCCGACTTTTCCAGATAGACATCGAGGACAAGAAGCGGAATTGAAAACAAGGTCAGGAACAAAAATGCAGCGGGAAATTCTGGCCGCCAACTCCAGACAGTAATGCCCTTCAGCATGCCCCAGGCCGCGCCTAGTGACGTGGCGCGGAAGAAGATCCAACTCAGGCAGACCAGGTGGAAGATGAAGACGCGCTTGATCCATTTGGGAATGACCCACGAGGACAGTTGACGATCGCGGGTTAGCTTTCTCTCGATCGCGAGGCCGCCTCCGTGGATTGCACCCCAGACGACGAACGTCCAGTTGGCGCCGTGCCACAGGCCGCCGAGAAGCATGGTCAGCAGAAGATTGCGGTAAGTTTTGCGTTCTCCGAAACGGTTGCCGCCGAGGGGGATGTAGAGATAGTCGCGCAGCCAAGTGCTAAGGCTGATGTGCCACCGGCGCCAGAAATCCTGAATACTGTCGGCGAAATAGGGTTGGCGAAAATTGACCATGAAGTGAAAGCCCAGGATTTGCGCACATCCGCGGGCGATGTCGCTGTATCCACTGAAGTCGCCATAGATTTGCCAAGCGAAGGCGTAGGTGCCAAGCATGACCACGGGCAGACTTGGAGGGCCGAATGCTCCTCCAAATGCGGCATTGGCAATCAAGGCGCAGTTGTCCGCGATCACACATTTGCGGAACAGGCCTTCTAGGATGAGAAGGAATCCGTCGAACGACTTGTCAGAATCCCAACGCCGGGGCTTTTGCACTTGCGGCAGAAGGTGAGAAGGACGCTGGATTGGTCCGGCGATGAGGTGTGGAAAAAGACTGATGAAGAGACCGTAATCAAAGAAAGACCGCGACGCAGGTACTCTGTCGTAATACACGTCGACGATGTAGGCCACCTCTTGGAACGTGTAGAAGGAAATGCCGGGGGGAAGAAGGATGCGCAGGAGCGGAAGCGAGACCTGCAGGCCGAGCGCGGAGAGCGAAGTATGCAGCGAATCGGCGAAGAAGTTGAAGTACTTGAAGAATCCCAGGATAGAGAAATTGATGACCAGCGAAAGAATCAGCAACGAGCGTTTAACGCGATGATCTTCAGCGTCGGCGATCTTGATAGCAATTAAATAATCGATCACCGTGGAAACGATCATCAGGCAGAGAAAGCGCCAGTCCCACCAGCCATAGAAGAAATAGCTGGCGGCCAGGAGAAACTTGTTCTGCGCGCGAAATTCCAGACACCAGTAACAAAGAGTGACCACGCAGAGGAAAACGAAGAAAACTGGGGTGTCAAAAAGCATAAGGAGCTATGGCGTTCCCGAGTTCGAGCATTTCTCCTTGAGCCGCGTCATGCGTGGGGCGGGAAGCCTCCGGATTCGCAGTGGGGGATGGAGCCCGCCGTTGTCCGGGTAGTATATCTTGATTTGGAGGCCATTCGACGCGCGAAAGGGCGTTGTGCCGACCGAGTGTTAGAGAGGCTGGTTCCGTCACCCCGGGGGCTTGTGAAGGTCCTCCGCAGCTGCGGTCTGATTCAATCGAACGGTGCAGGCGGCTCCCTCTAGACGCTCCACGGTCGGTTCTGGGATCAATTTTCCACGTGCGGTTTTCAACAGCAATACTCGAGCGAGCTCGTCCGTCTGGGAAGTGGCAGCGCTCGGCTAACGCGGCTAGCGAGCTGCTTCCGGCACCGGGATATGCGGCCCAACCAGTTCCAGCAGCTTGTCTTTCATCAGAGGTCCGCTGGCCAGCAGCCCTGAAAGCAGCGGATCGCGCCGGTTGGCCTGCAGGCTGGTTCGCTCGAGCGTGCTTACGAAACCACCCGCGCTTTCGACTAAGGCCGCGCCAGCGACTACGTCCCACTCGTTCTTCGGCGTCAGCGTGAAAGTAATATCCGCGAGGCCCGCGGACACGAGCGCGAGCTTATACGCAACCGAACCCATGGCTTGAACTTTAAGGGGCCCATTCTCGAACTGCTTCCACTCCCCGCGTTTCACTTCACTGCGGCTGGCGAGGACGAGGGCACCATCGAGTGCCGTGCGCTGGCTGGGGCGAGCGGGCTTGCCGTTGTAGAGCACTCCAGAGTCAATCGCACCCAGGAAAGTTTCCTGAGTCGCGGGATTGTAGATTCCTCCCGCCACAGGCCTGCCCCTCTCTGCGAAGCCGATCGAGACGCAGAATTCGGGAAGGCCCAGTACGAACTCGCGCGTACCGTCCAAAGGATCTACGATCCAGACGTGTTCTTTGTCGAGGCGCGCGGAATTGTCGGCGGTCTCCTCGGAGAGCCAGCCTTCGCCGTCGCGCAGCAAGTTTTCGCGGAGAACTTTGTCGACGGCACGATCCGCTTCGGTGACCGGGTCATGCCCGGCTTTGTACTCGGTTGCGACGGCGCCCGGTGTGAAACGGTCGAAGACCAGGCGGGCGGCGTCCAATGCAGCCTGAATGCGGACGAGAATGTCAGCGTAAGAAGAGGTCATGTGCTCCTGAAGATGTTCTAAGAAATATTCTTCTGAATCCAGCCGTGCGGCATCACGCCCACAACATGCGGGCTCCGGTGAGCAGCAGCAAAGCGCACAGAATCCGGCGCAGCCACAGCATCGGCACGCGCGTGGCCAAATGCGAACCGAGCAGCCCGCCAGGAATGGAGCCGATCAATAGCGCAACCACCAGTCTGGAATCTACGTTGCCCGCCCTGAATTGCAGCCACCCCGTCACGCCGAAGAGTATGACCGCATGCACCACGTCAGTTCCGACATTGATCTTGGGCGGGAAACTGTAGAACAAGAGGAGCAGCATCATGATGATGCTGCCCGATCCGACCGAGGTCAGGCCCACGACGAAACCCACCGTGAGGCCAATGACTACCATCCCTGCGAAACCTTTCATGGACGGCGCACGATTCGCTATTCGCTCTTCGATGTTTTTCTGCAGGAGCAGCATCGTGGGAATCACGAGCAGTAGCACACCTACCGCCAGCTTGATAAAGGTATTCACGCCATTTCCATACAGGAGACGGATGTAGATCAACAGCTTGACTCCAGCGAAGGAGCCGGGAATGCTTCCCAGCGCCAACGCGAGGACAACCTTCCGGCGGACTGTTCCATTTTTCAGGTGGAGCAGTCCGGCCGGGATTTTGGTGAAGAACTGGAATAGCGCGTCGGAACCGACTGCCACGATAGGCGAATAACCCAAGCCGAAGATCAGAACGGGGAGCATAAGAACACCGCCCCCCACCCCGGTCATGCCGATGAGCACGCCCACAACAAATCCAGCCAGGATTTTGGCCGCTAGTACTGGCATAGTCGGTCCCTCGTACTCTTACTCGCCTGCTTTGTTGACGCCGATGAAGCCTTCGCGCTCCAGGTGCAGAATAATCTCCTGGGCTGCTTCCTCGGCCGACAGTTCGCCGGTGTTGATGGTTACGTTCGCGTCCGCTGGAACTTCATAAGGATCGGAAATCCCCGTGAATTCCTTCAGAATGCCGGCGCGCGCCTTGGCATAAAGGCCCTTGCGGTCGCGCTGCTCGCAAACTTCCACCGTGGTCGCGATATGCACCAGAATGAATCCGCCGTAAGGCTCAATCATCTGGCGCACGTGTTTACGGGTCGCGTCATAAGGTGCGATGGGCGCGCAAATCGCGATGCCGCCGTTCTTCGTAATCTCTGACGCGACGTATCCGATTCGCCGAATATTAATGTCGCGATGTTCCTTCGAGAATCCGAGTTCCGACGACAGGTGCTTGCGGACTAGGTCGCCATCGAGCAAGGTCACCGGACGTCCGCCAACTTCCAAGAACTTCGTCATCAGGACATTGGCGATGGTGGACTTGCCCGAGCCCGAGAGCCCGGTGAAGAAGATGGTCACGCCTTGCTTGGCGCGTGGAGGGAAGCTGCGCCGCAGTTCCTGCACGACTTCCGGATAGGTGAACCAGGCAGGAATGTCGCGGCCTTCGTTCAGGCGGTTGCGCAGTTCCGTCCCGGAAATATTCAGAACTTTATCTTCCTTCTTGACTTCGTCATCCGGAACGTAGCGGTCCTCGGCTTCCAGGTACACCATCATGCTGAAGGGCACCATGGTGACGCCGATGTCGGCTTCGTGTTTCTTAAAGGTCTCCTGAGCTTCGTAAGGACCGTAGAAGGGCTTTTTGGTTTCAGGATCGGAGCCCGGACCGGCGTGATCGCGGCCCACGATGAGGTGGGTGCAACCGTGGTTCTTGCGAATCAGAGCGTGCCAGATGGCCTCGCGTGGTCCGCCCATGCGCATGGCCAGAGGCAGAAGGGAAAGTTTCTGCGTGCCCTGCGGATACTTTGAACTCAGCAACTGGTAGCAGCGCACGCGGGTGTAGTAATCCACATCGCCTGGCTTGGTCATGCCGACCACGGGATGAATCAGCAGGTTGGCTTCAACCTGCTTGGCCGCGCGGAAGGTGAGTTCCACGTGGGCGCGGTGCATAGGATTGCGCGTCTGGAAGGCCACTACGCGGCGCCATCCCAGGCGGGCAAACTCAGCGCGCAATTCCGCCGGAGTCGCCCGCAGTGTGCGGAAGTCGTAGTGCGATGGACCCTGAAGCCCCTCAATGCGCCCGCCCACATACCAAGGGTTTGACAGGTTCATCGCATAGTTGGCGCCGGGATGCGCTTTGCTGGTGGTGCCAAATACCGCTTTGGCTTCGGCAGCGCGGTCGGGCTGCCAAATATCTTCTACATGCAGGACCGCCAGCATCACGCCTTCGGCATCACGCAGCGCAACTTTGCTGCTTCCCGCGGTGAGTTTCTTGGCAAATTCTTCGGTTACATCAAGCGTGATCGGCATGGGCCAGAGGACTCCACTGGCCAGGCGCATATTGTGGCAAACGCCCTCGTAGTCGGCTTTGTTCATGAAGCCGCCCAGCGGAGAGAAGCCTCCGCTCATGAGCAATTCAAGATCGCAAACTTGACGGGCCGTAAGGTCCCAGGATGGCCACTCGCGGGAGTGGGCTTTCAGTTCCGCGGCTTTTTCCGGAGATGCCAGAAGATTAATGAGTTCGCCGCCGTGCGGAGCAATCAAATGACTGGTTGAAGCAGACAAGTGCGTGAACCTCCAAGGTTCGTTGATTTTGGATTTACTGCATGTAAATTCAGCGTCTCGCAGAAGGAATCAATGCTGACTTCCGGACATGCTAATCGGGGGGGACATGCGAACGACACATGCTAACGAGACCGAAAACTTCTTGCGGGCGATGACCTTAATTGCTTCTAGTGTACACCATGCGAATTGCACAGCCTATCGCTCGCAAGTGCCATGCCGGAGCCGTTTTGGCTATTGTACTGTAAATTGATAAGGATAAAAGGTAAGACGCAGTTTTTTCCTGGGAAGAGGCTTATCGAAGTCCAGAATGTGCAAACTGTTGCGCAGCACTGGGCAATTGTTTCCACTGGCATCGAGGTGTGAAGAGTCTTGCATACGATTGCCAGAAGGCAGGCACAAGTCAAAATCTCCAGAAATCAGCGGGCACGCGGAGCAGGAATTTCCACCCCCGGCAGCGACGAGTCAGCCTCGCGGAGACTTCCTCGCGGTTGGAGCCGCCTCGCACTTGCGTGGTCGTCACGCCCCGACTTCTTGGCAGGAGGCTTTCTCACAACAACTCCCGTAGGAATGTTTCCTTGAGCGCTGTCCATACGCCATGGTCGAAATCGTGGAAAAGTTCATTGCGTTTGCTTGGTCGCCGTGAGAGCGCCTCTCAAGAAATCCAGCAGTTCCCTTGAGTTTACATAGTCGGGATTCTTCACAATTGCTCTTTCTAATATCGACGAGGCATCCTGTTCGTTTCCTTTAGCTCGCAGCAGCAGGCCAAGCCGCAGGAACCCCAGATCAGAGGGCGAAGCCGCCAGATTCCGCCCAACGGTCTCCATGGTGGAATCAATGAATGCCGGGTTCGTTTGATCTGCACCCTGAAGACTTTTCAGCGCCATGGCGAACTCCTTGGACTCCGCATAAGCAAAACCCAGATTGAGCTGCGCGGACGAGCGGGACAACCGATCCGGCGGACTCAGATCCGCGTGGCTTGTCAGTTTGATGACAATCTCGAACTCGCGGATGGCATCTTGCATCTCACCGTGCATGGCGTAACAGGACCCTAGATTTGCATGCGTAGGGGCGTCCTCTGGATCAAGCTTCTCGATGTTTAGGAGGTGAGGCATGGCTGCCTCGGCATCACCCCGTTGGGCCAAGGCGTTGGCAAGCTGTTCTTCAATGTGGACATTCCCAGGTATGACTTCCAGGGCCCGAGACCAAATCGTGACGCTATTTTCCCAGTACCCCATCTCCTGAAAGCTCAGAAATGACAGGAGCGCGAGCGCGAGAAAAGCGACTGCCCAGCGCGCCATCATGCCTAAGTGAAAATGATCGAAGAAATCAGTCGCGCTCCAGGCGGCCATTACGAATAGACCGATGAGGGGAAGGTAGGCGTAGCGATCCGCCATCGCCTGGTCTCCAACCTGGACGATGCCAATGACGGGCACCATTGTGCCCAGGAACCAGAGCCATCCTACGATCAAATAGGGGTGAGCCTGGCGCTGCCACCAGACCGCCAGACTGACCGCGAGAAGCACGACGGCGGCCAGTGCCCATTTCCAGACCGCGAGCGACGTTCCGGGATGCGGGTAGTACACCGCAAAGCCGAAAGGGAAGAACGTCTTCCAAACATAGACCGCGTATGAATAAATAGCATTTTCCAAGCGAGCGCCGAAGGGGAAGGACTGCCAAGACCGCATCGCTCCTCCCGATCGTTGCGCCCACACCGTCACCACGGAGCTAGCCACAGATAGCGCGAAGAGAGGCCATTTTTCCAGTAACAACTGCCGGACAGATTGCTGCGGGATAGGCAATCGAGGCGAGGGCTTAGTCCATGCCGCCACGCGCTGTAGCGGCCAGTAATCGAGTAACAGCAGAACGAAAGGCAAACTCACTACCATGGGTTTGGAAGCCAGCGCGAGGGCGAAGGCGCCTGCGACCGCGGCGAGACGGCTCATTCGGGGCTGAAGGGCGTACCACCCGTACAGGCCCAGGGTCAAGAAGAAGAAGAGCGTGCTGACCAGATTCTTCCGCTCAGCAATCCATGCGACCGATCCCACGTTGAAAGGATGCCAGGCAAACAGCGCGGCGACGAAAAAGCTGCGCCCCGACGCCCCCGTGATCCTCTGCAGAAGGAGAAACAACAACAGCGCGGCGAGGGTGTGGATCACCGCGCTCATAAGATGATGATCGCCGGCGTCCAATTCAAATAGCTGACAGTCCAACGCGTGCGACAGCCACGTGATCGGATGCCAGTTTGCCGCTTCGGTCGAAGTGATCGACCATCGGATGGTTTCCCAGGTGAGGCCCGATGTTACATGCGGATTCTTGACGACATAATCCTGGTCATCGTAATCAATGAAATCATGGCCGCGTACCGGACTATAGAGTGCGAGCGTGCCGACCGCCAGTAACACTGCGAAAATCGGTACCAATCTCTTCGAGGGCTCTGATGCGCCCTCGCGGTCTCGCCCCCTTTTTCTACTCACGTTACTGTTCGGCCACCATCACCGAGGGATGAGAGTCGAGCGGCGACTCATCAAGATAAAATATGGCGTTGCCATTCGTGACAGAAACGGTTTGCCCCCCGACGGTCCCGCTGCCATTGCTGTTTATTGAATACCCGCCTGCGAAAGTCTCGTTCGGCAGGAGAACGGCACAGTTCGGTTGCTGACAATAAACGGCATTGGGATAACTCGCGCTCAGGATGCCGTTGTAGCTCGTGCCGTTAGGATTTGCCTTGGCCGAACCAGCGAACATGGAGGTTGCATCGTCCATGCCCTCTTCGGAACCGTAATAGTAGTATCCCGAGACATACTGGCTGGAAAACGGTGGCGGAGGAGCGACCGCAGGTGTTTGAAACTCCATCAATCCAGCCTGGGCGCTTGCATCAGTACTTACGACGAAGCCCGTTACACAACTGGCCGGTTTGACGCAGCTTTGCCGGGTCAGCGTCCCGGGAACCGTAATCATGTAACCGACGAGAGGGTGATCTCCTACATTCTGGCCGACGGTTGGCGCCCAAAGCAGCAACCGTCCGCTATTTCCATCCACGGAATAAGAGCCGGACAGCGAAGTCGTGCTGATCGTTCCGGCCTGATTCTCATACTGGGTGCCGCTGAAACTCCCAATGCCGTCAAACTGCAGAATGCCGATATTCGGATCAGGACCTGGTCCGGAAAGTCCCGCCGTGTGAAAAATGTGGCTGTTCTGCAACGAGGCATTGCTGAACGGACCGTTATTGCTGATGGCTTCTCCCGCGACGAACGGGTTGGAAGCGCCCGGAGTTCCGGTGCTTGCCAGGATCACTTCCGTCGCGTTTACCTGGTACGCCGTCAGGCTGCTGAAAGTCAACGATCCGACGGTCATCGAAACTGTCCCGCGTCCGGTCGTCGTATCCAGCGCACTCAACGTTCCGGTGCCGGCGGTCACTGCCGACTGCAAGGTTCCTGCGTCGTTAATGTCGGCCGCGACCGAACTCAGGCTGCCTGAGCCAGCGCTGAAAGATCCCGCGGCCGCAAAGCGGCCCCCGCCGGTATCCCACCCGCTCAATCCGAACGCGTACGATCCGTTCAATCCAGTAGCAAAAGTGGTGGAGTCCTGGAGACGAACGATCCCGGAGCCGCGCGTTCCGTTGCCCGTGTTGTCGTCGAATTCGATTAAGCGGCCGGCGGTATACACAGGTGCTGCATTCTGCGCAGTGGGCAAGCAATTGCCTGTACTGGGATCCTGGCTGGTCGAACACCCGCCCATGTTGAGCGAGAAGGTGGTCGTCCCCGCTGACGTCGTCAATGCCAAACACCCGCTCTGAGAGAAGCTATCGAGGACGTTGTCGCTTTGGTTCACGAGCAAATATGATCCGCCGCTGATCGGGACGCCGGTCTGCGAGCCTGTGGTTCGCATCACGTCCTCCACTCCTCCGGTGACGTTGCCCGCTCCGTCCGCCGCAAAGCTTCCGGTCATCACTACCGGACCGTTGGCGTCAAAACCCCGCAACAGAAAGGCGTATGAGCCCATCAGGCTTGCCGGATTCGTGCCCGAACCCCCTCCCGCTGCCATGCACGGGTTGGTGGGCTGTGTGAACTGAACATAGAAACCGACTCCTGCCGAACCCCGTGCAGGATAAGGGTACTGGCTATCTTCGACTTGCACCACGGCGGTAATCGCCGAACTGCTGGGAGTCGCATTGGGGGTGCCCGAGATAACCGCTACCGAGGAATTGCTGGCGCTTGGGGTCAGGGTCACACCTGTGGGCAGCGGGCCGGATGCGGACTGGTAGATGCTCCAGTTCGTGTACGGCCCCTGCCCGCCCGAAACTGTGACGGCGTAAGGCGCGATGGGGACACCCGAATAATCGCCCGCGGTGTTCGGAACCTGCACTTTCAGCGGCGGTGGCGTGATGATGAGGAAGAAGTTCGGAGTTGTGGCGGTCTCGCCAGTGGCGTCCGTGACTTGCAGTGTAGCCTGCGCGCAACCTGACACGGACGGTGTTCCCTGAATGAATGCCGTACTGCCGGAAGATCCAAGCGTGAGTCCCGAAGGCAACGAGCCTGCGCTTATTGTCCACGTGTATGGGGCCGTCCCGCCGTTGGCCCCGGGATTGGCGCCATGACTGGGGTAGGTTACTCCGACCGTGCCGTCGCTCAATTGGGTTGTCGACGTGATCGGATCGAAGGCGCAGCTGGTGTTTTGAACGAGGTAACCTTCTCCAACCGTGAGCGACGGATTGATCACGACCGGCATGATCGCGAACTGGGTCGTGTCCGACACCAGTGTCGCCACCACCGACACCTGGATGGTGCTGCTGACCGTGCTGGCTGCCGGTGAGGTGTAACTGACGCTCGTGCTCGTCGGGTTCGTCAAGGTCCCAACCGGTTTTCCCGCGGTGACTTGCAGGCTCCACGTCACCGGTTGGTTTACCGTGAAGCTCACGGTCTGCCCGGCATCAATGGAGGGCGCGCTCACCGGCGCGGTGAATTGCAATCCTGTGGAGGTGACGGATTTGCTTGAGTTGCTGCAACTCAAGACCAGAAGACTACAGGAAAAAATGAATGCAATGCCAATCAACCGAGCTCGCCTTACCACCTGAACCCTCCTCTTCCAGTCAAACAGCCAGCTGGCAGCAGTGTATGCCGCGAAGCTGGTCACAAAAACATGCTCAGAACCTGCCCCGAAACCTTAAGAAAAACACCAGACTTCGCTTCAGCCGGGAAACTCCGCTGGAGCCGCAGTTCCGCAACGGCTGGTTCACTGCTGTTTCCGTTCCGAAGTCTCTGGTTTCACTCCCACCGCGACTGACGGGCTCATAGTTTTTTCCGGAACGTTCTTCACCGTCTCCTGGACCCACTCGAACAACCTGCCTCCCGAGTTCTGCGCGGCGAGATCCTTCACGTCTTTGTATTGCACAACATGGGCCTGCTGCGGAGCGGCTTTTCTCAGCGCTTCTTTGCAGGCGTCCGGCGTCGCTTCATTCTCCATCACCTGCTGAATCCGCACGCGGGTGGAAAACAGCGTGGGCAACCACTTGACCGGATCGAGTGGCGCCACTTTTTTCAGGAACTTCGCATCGGAGGCAAAGTCCTTGTGATTCGGATCGTCCTTCACAATCGGAGATTTGGCCAGCCATACGGGCCAATCGCCCCACGGATCCAGGGCATCGACCACCTTGATCTGCGGCTCCGCGGCTGCCGCCAGTATTGCGATCGCGCCGCCTGATCCCTGTCCGAACATTCCGATGCGGTCCATATCAATGTCGCCCCGCTGCGCCAGATAGTCCAGAATGAAGTGCACGTCATGCACCGTGCTGCCCAGCGATTCCTGCAGTTCGCTCACGAACCATTGCTCCATCGGCCGGCCGTGAAAGCGATGCCCGCTTAACGCCGAGACGAAACCCACTGCCGCCACCCCCCCTTCCGTTGCCCTCTGGGCCCATCCGTTGTCGCGGAAGCGCTCCGAGTCCTCCAGATAGCTGTAAAGATAGATCACCGCCGGCGGTTTCTTCACGCCCTTGGGCAGGATGACATACAAGTCCAGCGGATCGCCCGGCCGCCATTTCAGTTGCACCAGCGTGCGGGTAAAACCCGGGCCTTCGTCGGTCTGCGCCACCAGCGGTGGGTCTGGCGTCAAAATACTCGATCCGATCTGCAGCGAACTCCAGTCCTCCTGAATCGACTCGTACCACGGAAGTCCGGTCTTCGGATCAAGATCCTCCGGAGCTTTTCCGGTCTTGGGATCAAGGCCCGCGGCGGGGTTGTGTTTCCTGCCGGCAGAGGCTGGATTCGCCGTGGGCGCGCTGGTTTGGGTCTGCCCGGCCGCGTCTCCGGCGGAAGCGGCTGGGGCCGGGCTCTGTTGCCCCCACATAGTCGAAATCGAAAGGATGGCCGATAAAGTCGGCAAAAATGCTCTTATGAAATGAATCCTGTAATTTCCATGTCGCAACTGCACTGATTTTTCCCCCTGGTCCTAAAACTAGAAACTGCCGGGGAGGAGAAAGGAGGGTGATTTCCTCCTCTCTTTCCCCGGCAATGTTACTTCATACGACCGACCTTAACGCAATTGCTACTGACGCAGTCCTAGTTCTTCGACTCCGAAATCAGCAATGAAGTCGACGTCGCTCTGAACCGTAAGGACCGAGCCGCCTACGTCACCGCCGAAATCAACCAGGCAGGTGCTGGCAGTGCTCTTACCGCCTTGCACGCTGACCCCGGTGAAGACGCCAGAGCAGCCCTTGTGGCCGTTAGCCGGAGTGATGGTTGACCCCGTCGGTTTGAAGTGCGAACGATACACGAACAGGTTCAAGTTACCCGTGTAGTTGGGGCTTGTCCCGGTAATGCCCGTCAGGAAGGGCAGGTAGTCGTACAGGCCGTTGGTGGCGGATTCAGTTTCTTCGGTGGTGATCAGGTCAAGCACGCCCGCCGGAGTCGCCACCTTCACGCCCGAGGTTACGGGAGCGAAAGTGACCGTGCGGAGCAGGGACCACAGAGGATACTTTCCGTCCTTGATGTGGGTGAATGGGATGGTGGGGCAAGTGGTGGTGGGCTTGAAGTCGCAAACCGGCGGGTTGAAGGCGCCCGACGGGTTGGGAGTTGGATCGTACTGGCCGCCTTCGGTGGCGAACAGTGGGTCGATGCCGTCTACCGTGAGGTAGTGGCCCAGCCAGTCGTTGCTCGTGCACGTGGTTCCAGAAACGGAGTGGCACAGCGGGTTCAGGTTGCCGAAGCCCCAGAACGAATATCCAATCGGATTGAATACCGTGGCGCTTCCGATATTGGGAACGGCGTTGCCCTTGCCGATGACAGCCTTGACTTCCTCGCCGGTGCCGATAGCGCGCAGACGGACGGGGATACCAGGGGCCACTCCACCGGTGTTGCCAGCGCACTTGCTGCCAACCTTGATGGTGTGGGTCGAATCGCCCTGATAGCTCAGGAACAGCGGGTCAAAGCAGTTACCCTGAGGAACGTCGTTTGAGGTGAGACTGCAGGAAGTTGAGGTGCCAAAGATACCGCCGTACACGGTAGGATCGTTGAACTGTTCCTGTCCGCTGTCGGCATTAGCATTGGGTGCAGCAGTGCTGAGCAAGGGGCCACCCGCTTGGGTGCGCACGGCAGTAAACTCGAACGTGTTGTAGGTGCCGGAGAGCGGTTCGCGCTCGATTACCTGCAACGGAGCAGCTCCGCTGGCAAGGTTTCCCGCGCTTCCGGACTGGAGGTCAGCCACGCAAGCCGTATAGCCCGAGAAAACCTGAGCCAGAATCTGGCGGTTAATGTCGTTGTAGACGTAGGTGCTGGTGGTCGTGGAGACCGCACCCAAGTTATTGGTGTCTTCGTTACCCGCGATTACCAGAACCGGTTCAGCGCCGACCGAGAGCGTGGTGTAAAGGGGCAGCGTTCCCGAGCCCAGAGGATCGGTACCGCTTAAAGCGAACTTCACCACGTTGAACAGCGCCGGGGCGGCGGCGGAGCCGGTGCTCATGTTGTTAAACGAGTCGTTGATTCCGCAGCCAATGGCAGCGCTGGTCGGAGTGCAGCCAGTGCTGGCGGTGGCATAGCCTAAACCGGTCAGCGTGCCGCCGTGCAGAGCTGGCGGGACGATGCCGTTGTACGCGGTCAAGCCGCGAGTGGTGGCGAAAAGAGCGTCTTCAGGACGGATATCGGTTCCCGCCGCGTTGAAGTAGCACCAGTACTCCGAAGTCGGAGCAGCCGTATCGAGGTTGCCGCAATAGGACTGCGGTTGTGCGTTGGCGTTAACGTAGGTTTCAGGAGTGGTGTTGAGCGCCGCCTCAATCGCGGTAGGAAGGCCCTCGAAGGGGTCTGCGACGTCGGACAGGCCCGGGATCACATTGCCAGCCGTGATGGGCAGAGCCTGCAACGTGGCGTAGGCGGACGCAACGCTGGTGAAGTGGCTGGTGCTGTGGATGCCGCCGGTGTATTTTTCGTAGCGGAAAAAGTCTTTCACGCCCACGCCGGAGTCGGTCTGAAAGTAAACATACGCGTCGCAAACGTTGTTCGCGACCGTGCTGGGATCCCAAGCGACCCAGGTGGTGATGCCGCTGTCGGACTTGCCGGAGCTCTTGTCGTTGATGGTGCTGGTCTTGAACGAGATCAAGCCATAGGCGCCACGGGAGTTCGTTAGCAGAATGGTTGCGGCGTAGGCGAGAGCGTTGGTCTGCGCGGAGGAGCCGATTCCAACGAATCGCAGATTGGCGCCGCCCGTACACTCAGTCTCCTGTGCGAATGCAGTTGTGGCGAGAAGCAGTGACGCTGTGATTGCCAGCATCGCCACGGTAAATTTCTTATTCATCACGATATCTCCTTTGAACCTGGTTGTTCGGTCGTTGAAGGGGATCCCTCGTCCGGCGGGTGCATCTTCCGGGCAAACGGGTGAGGCAGCTAGGTGTGAAGTCATGGTCCAAGTAGCCAAGAAGCGCCAGCCAAAGACACCCGGCCGCGCGTAGCAACTATCCCTGAGCGCTGTTACACCACAATGACGGAAAAATGAACGTCCCGTGAATTTTTGGTGACAAGGGGCCACTCGATGTGGAAAAGGGAGATCAAACGCAGCTTGGTCTGCAACTACTTTCATACCTTGCTCGGGCAAGGATGCGGCAGAAGGCCTTTTCTATTACGCGAGGGCTTTCCTTGCAGGCCGACTGCTCGCGGGCACCGACGCCGAATATTCTCCTCCGCGGCCGTCTCTTATCGTCTGTCACGCGAATTTCATTCTTTATTCATTTCACTGTAACAATCGGCGGTTAGCTTGGTTGCTCTACTAAAAAGCGCTGTCGTTCTATCGATATGTGTGTCTTGCCCGAGTTGAGGCTCCCACGACCGTCTGGAGGTTTGTACTTGAGATTGGACCGTTTTCATTCGTCTTTCTTGTTTGCCGCGCTTGTTCTCGCACTAAACATTTCGGCCCAAGCGCAAGCCGGCGGTTCGCTGCACGGAACCGTCATCCGGCTGACCGGTGGTCCTGTGGCGCAGGCCAGCGTCACGGTTGAGGGATCGGGTGGTGGGCAGGCCGCGACCACCAATGAGGCCGGGCACTACAGCATCAAGGGACTCAACCCAGGTGCTTATGCGGTTACGGTGTCCGCTCCAGGATTTGACTCGTTCGAAGTGAAGATCACGGTGCGCGCCGACGAAGATGCGGAAGCCGACGCGGTTCTGATGGTTACTGCTCCCGCTCCTACTCCAGTGGCTGCGCCGGCCGTCACGCAGACCCCAGAGTCGGCTCCGCAGCAAGTAAGTGCACCGCAGCCTGCGCCAACCGCGCAGGTGACGGTCGCCAAAGGGATGGCTGGCTTGACGGGAGTTGTAACCGACCAGACCGGGGCTGTTATTGCCGGCGCCGCAATCTCTGTGACTGGTCCGTCAGGACCGAAGACCGTAACCTCGAACGACCGCGGTCAATACACGGTTTCAGGTCTGGCTCCGGGCGCATACAAGTTAAAGGTAACGGCCCCGAACTTCGCTCCCTTCGAAACCGATGTTACCCTCAGCGCCAACCAGGTTCTGGAGATGCCGGCCGGCCTCATGCCGCCGAGCGCGGCAGAGAGTGTCAACGTGACGGCCGGTGGCCCGACTGAAGTGGAGACCGGGGCTTCAAACATCGAAGGCACAATTACGCAAAAAGAAGTATTGGCCACAGGACTCAACGGACGCAACTTCACGCAGCTGATTGCCCTCGCTCCCGGCGTCAGCAACCAGACTGGTCAGGATGAAGCCAAGGTGGGTGTGCAGGGCAGTGTGAAGTACAGCGTCAATGGCGGACGCGTGGAGTACAACAACTTCGATGTGGACGGCAGCGACGTGCTGAACGCAGGGCTCAACGGCTCCGAGAGCACGTTGATGGTGTACCCCAGCCTCGACGCCATTTCGGAGGTCAAGGTTTTGACTTCCAATTACGGCGCGCAATACGGGCGAACAGCGTCCGGTACGGTGCTAGTGACGACTAAATCCGGCACTGAGAAATGGCATGGGGGCGCCTACGACTTTGTGCGCAATGAGTTCTTCAACGCGCGCAATTACTTCGATCCGCCGGGCAAAGCCCCGTTGTATCGCCGGCAGGATTTCGGATTTACGCTGGGTGGCCCGCTGGCCTTTGCCGGCACGGCGAAAAAGAAGGCATTCTTCTTCTGGTCGGAAGAGTTTCGCCTGGAAAAATCGCCGCTCGGACCGGGCAACGAGCCTGGCGACTTCGATCAGGCCGTTCCCACGCTGGCTGAGCGGAACGGAGACTTCAGCGACGTCTGTCCGTTCGTGTTTCCAGGAAATACAACCAGCTTTCAGAGGCTCCGGTATCCCGATTGTCCATCAGAGCTGACCGCGGCTAGCCAGAGCAAACCCACCACATATGCCGGTAACCAGTTGGGGGCTCTGAGCGGCACAACTCCTAGCTTGAATCCGAGTAGCCAAACTCTTCTCACTTCGCTGATCCCGCTCCCAAACTCTGCCACGGGCTGTAACTCGAATCTGGCGGGACAGGTAGATCCCGTGACCGGTCAGCCCTTCATTCCATGCTATGTGGCAGCGATCTCGCCTTCGACCTACTGGAGAGAGGAACTAGGTCGGTTCGATTACAACTTCAATGAAAGCGTCCGCTTTTCGTTTCGTTACATCCACGACACGTGGGATACGACAACCACGAACCCCCAGTGGTCCTATCTGCAGACCGCGGCGGTTCACGCGCAGAGCTTCCCGACGGTTGAGAATAAGCTGATTGGTCCTGGAACCAGCCTGGTTGCCCGGTTCAACACGACGATCAATCCGACGATGGTCAATGAGGTGGTCGCCAGCTACGTCGATTCCCACATCACCTTGAGCGACCTCAGCGGTCCCGGCGGGAACTTGAACGCCACGGTGCAGCGCGGTGGAACAGGCATCGGCTACATATTCAATAATGGCTTCGGCAATAAACTGCCCGCGGTTATTATCGCCGGTACGAATGCCGCTTACGGCGGCGGCGGTTTTGCCGTGGATACTTCTTTCACACCGTGGGTCCATACCAACCCGACCTATGCTCTGAGCGACAATCTCAGCAAGGCGATCGGCGGCCACACGTTGCAACTGGGAGTGCAAGCGGTGGATGCCCGCCGCAGGGAAACCAACGGCGCCATCGGTTCAGCAACCGGCGACCTCCAGGGCCTGCTCGCCTTTACCAACCAAAGCGGTGTCGGCAGCGGAAACTCGTTCGCGGATTTTCTCGGCCAGTTGGAATTTACTTCCGGACCCAATGTGTACAGCTTCCAGCAGGATAGCGCTCAGATGGAGTACTACAACAACTACTACGTCGTGGAGCCCTATGTGCAGGATGATTGGCGCGTGAACCACCATCTCACGCTGAATCTCGGCGTTCGTTTCAGCCTGTTCACCAATTTCCACGAAACGAACCTCAATGCCTACAACTGGGAACAGAGCGCGTTCAGCCAGAGCGTGGCCTCAACCGTGACGATCGGGGCCGTCGACCAACAGGGCTTTAATGGCGGATATCTGGTCCAGAACGGCAACCCCGTTACGCTACCCCTGGCGCAAAATTCGGTCGTCACCAACGGGATCGTGCGGTGCGGTTCGGGAGGTATTCCCGCCAGTTGCGCCAGCAGCCACGTCTTCAATCCAGCGCCAAGAATCGGCTTTGCCTGGGATCCCAAAGGGGATGGCAAGACGTCCATTCGTGGCGGCTACGGCATGTTCTACGAGCACGGTACACCGAAAGAGGCTAATACCGGGTCTCTGGAAGGAAGCCCATCGCCGGTGCTGACCATGACTCAGACTAATCCGTACAGTTACATCGGCATCGGTGGCGGGGTCGCTTACCCGATCGACGTTACCTCGATCCCCACCAAGACAGTTTGGTCTTATGCGCAGCAATGGAGCTTAAGCATGCAGCGGCAACTTCCCAAAGACACAGTGGCGACCATTGCTTACGTGGGAAGCAAAGGCACTCATTTGTCCGCCGAGTTGCAACTTAACCAGTTGCCGGTTCCTCCTTCCGGCGCAGACGTCGGGATTTTCCCAACGGGAAATCCTTACTCCCCGGGCCAACCCATCACGACTCACGACTGCGATACCTACTCGGGCTCTGTGAATGGCGGCTACGTCCGCGGCAACTTTACCGTCGGCAATGTGATCGTGACACCCACACAGCCCGCTTGGCAAAACTTGGCTGCAGCCTGCTATACCACGGATCCGCTGAACATACCGCCGCCTAGCGCTTTGCGCACTTTCGCGCCGGGCATGGGCCGCGTGCTCTCGTTGCAGAATGTCGCCGACTCCATGTACAACGGCTTGCAAGCTACCGCTCGACACACGAGTGGTCCGGTAACCCTGGGCGTTTCCTACACCTACAGTCACTCTCTGGACGACTCCTCCGATCGCTCGGACGCGTCCTTCGTGAATTCCGCCAATGTTAGGTATGGATGGGCGAGTTCGAGTTTCGACCAGCGCCACCTGCTCAACATCAATTACATTTACGCCTTCCCGAAACTGAGCGGCGCCTTAACGCGATCATTCATCAAAGAGTCATCGGATTCGGATCCGAACTCAAAGACACCTTCCCCGCAGAGCAGTTCTCAATTCTTGCGCGCGCTTCTGGACGGCTGGGAATTCTCCGGCATCACGTCCTTCCAGTCAGGAACGCCTTTCACCGTGATCAATGGGGGCGGAAATAACGGAATCTCGGTGCCTGACAATGCCGGCGTTGCGAACCTGGCCGGGGCGGGCTCGTACCCGGATGTGGTTGCCAGTCCCCATGGTCATACTGCCGTTCCCATTCCGCCGAACAGCAGCAGCGTCGGACCTTTGCTTTATAACCCCGCTGCGTTTGCCGCACCCCAGGGGCTAACGTTCGGAGACGAAGGACGTAACTTCCTGAACAACCCGCACCGCCTTAATTTCGATTTCACCTTGCTGAAAAACTTCCGCGTGACCGAGAGCAGCGGACTTGAGTTTCGTCTCGAAGCCTTCAACGTTTTCAACCACACTCAATTCCGCATCTTCAATTCGAACATTGGCAATACCGCCTCCAACATCGCCGGTTGTTACGGCGGCCCGGGCTATACCACGGCGGGAGGCCTGACGCCGGTGCCGGGAGCGTCTCTGGGTACGCCCGACGTGAATGTGGACTGCACGACGGGCAGCGCTTTCCTGCACCCGGTGGACTCGCACCGTCCCAGAACCTTGCAATTGGGTCTGAAATACAGCTTCTAGACGGAAACTGGGAATGAGACCTTCACCCGAGCGGGGAAAATCACGAAATCAGCAGGGTTATGTCCTGCTCACTCTGCTGCTTGTCATCGCTCTAATGGCGATCCTCGCTGGGACAGCGGCTTCTACCCTGGCGTGGCAAATTCAGCGTGATCGGGAAGAGGAGATGATCCACCGTGCCATGCAGTATCGTCGTGCAATTCGCCAATTCGCGAAACACAAAGGCCGTTATCCTTCTACGGTGGATGAATTAGTAACCAGCAGCGGGCTGCGGTACCTGCGCAAATCCTACAAGGATCCGATTACTGGCAAAGAGTTCCGCTTGCTGCACATGTGGGACATTCCATCGGGTGCCAACCCCTTAGGCTCGCAGCCCGGTGTCAGCGCAAATAGCTTATCGAACGGTCAGGACCCAAATTCTGGGTTGTCCGCTGAACAGGCTCAGAACGGTGAGGACACACAAGCGAGCCAGAGTCCCTCGACGTCGGGTGCGTCACCGGCTCGGGCGGGATCATCTTCGGCGCAACCAGGAGACAATCTGAGCGGCGGACTGATCGTCGGAGTCGCCAGCACCAGCCGAAAGAAAACGATTCGGGAGTTTGAGCACAAGAATCGCTACAATCAGTGGTTGTTCTTTTATGACCCGGGCTTCGACCAGGGTCACGATCACTGGGGGCCCACGTCATTAACGCGGATTCCGGCGACTACTGGCAATCCCGCAAACCCCTCCGGTCAGCAGACTGGGTCCGTGCCCGCAGCACAATCAGAGACAGCACCACAATAGAAAGTGCTGGATGGTCGGTTCTGAGTTGATAACTGGACGAGGCTTCGACTCCGGAAATCAGTTGCTCTTCGATCCGCTGCTTGGATTACCCTGCCCACTTTCTCCCTGCAAAAATGCAAGCGCCTTCTGCGCTTGCGGTTGATCGGGGTTGAGGCTCAGCGCTCGCATGTAGGCATCCCGCGCCTTTGCTATTTGCCCGGCTTGCTCCAGGAGAAGGCCCAGACCTAGATATGCTTGGTCCGATGGGCGAACTGCGACTAACTGGCTCAAGTTTTGGATCGTGGTCTCGACCGCCTCCGAATCAGTTCGCCAAGCCTGCTCAAACGCTTCGTGTGATCGGACGCGATCCTCCGACTCACCATAAAGGATGCAAAGATTCACGTAGGCGAACGCGATCTGATGTCGATGCCGATCTGGGTGTTCCGTGTGAACCGCGGCGGTATAGTTCTGAACAGCTTCGCTCCAGAGATCGTGGTCCTGAGCGTATCCCGCAATGGCCATGCGTGTAGCGATATCCCGCGGCGCAATCTTGGCGGCGGCTTGGTAATATGGCCATGCTTCTTCGGGCCGGTCATCAGTTACCAACAAATCGCCAACCTGGTCGTCCGCAAAATAGTTGTTTTTGGTCACCTCCAGGGTGTGCGTCCATAGATCCAGGCTGGTTTTCCAATAACCCACCTGGCGAAAAGTGAGAAATGCCAGAATAGCCAGGATTGCCGCCGCCAGCGCCTGTCGGCCGGCGACTGGCAGACCGAGCCGCTGCACAATCTCGGCCCCGCCGAAAACGACAATGACAAATATTCCGATCAGGGGGACGTAGGCATAGCGATCCGCCATCCCTTGCTCCCCGACCTGTATGATCCCGATCACGGGAACCAGGGTTCCTAAGTACCATAGCCACCCAGTCACCAGGTAGGGCCGGGTACGACGTTGCCACCACACAAGCAGACTCGCAGCGATCAAGAGTAGAAGACTAACCAGAACCAGGACCCACGCCCCGGGTTCAAGCGGAACACCGAGATCCTGGGCGAATTGATGTGGATAGAAGACAGCAAACCAACTCGGCCAGAATGTTTTCCACAGATACAGGACGTAGGACGAGATGGCGTTTGCGAACCGAGCGCCGTAGGGAATCACGGTTGGAGGTTCCACAGCTTCACTTTGCGCGAGCAGCGTAACAATCACGCTCGCTAACGAAAGTGCCAGGAGCGGCAGCTTTTCCAACAGCAGTTGCGATGGTGAGACCTGCTCTACCGGATACTGTTTCGTCCCCTCGCTCCAACCCGCCACCCGCCGCAGCGGCCAGTAGTCCAGCAACAGCAGCGCAAAAGGCAACGTCACGAGCATAGGCTTGGCTGCTAATCCCAGCGCAAACAGCGCAGCCACTAGCACGTAGCGTCTTACTCCAGACTTGCGCGCGTACCAGCTGTAGGCGGCCAAGGTCAGCAGAAGGAACAGCGTACTCAAAACATTCTTCCGTTCGGCGATCCAGGCTACAGAATCCACATTGAAGGGATGCAGCGCGAACAATCCAGCCACCAGAAAGCTTCGCCCCGCTGCACCTGTCACTTTCATCAGCAACAAGAAAAGCAAGAGCACATTCAATAGGTGAAGCAGCACGCTAGTGATGTGATGCCATCCCGCATCCAGACCAAAGAGCTCATAATCCAGCGCATGCGAGAGCCAGGTCAGAGGGTGCCAGTTGTCTGCCTCAGTGGCTGTCAAGGCCCAGCCGATCGTCGACCAACTCAGGCCGGACTGCACGTGCGGATTGTCGGTGACATAGGTGTTGTCGTCGTAATTAACAAATGGATAATCGCGGACAGGGCTGTAAACTACCAGCACGACGATTGCCAATAGAAGGCAACTCGCCCACGTCTCCCATCGCGGTGCTGGCCGGTGCCCGGGCTCCAACTTCGAGAGCGCAGGATTGCCAGCAGACCTCGCCGGAACTTTGCGCCGTCGATCCTTCACCGTGATCCTTTCACCATCGCGTTCGAGCAGGGTTCACGCCGACCAGCACCATCGAATCGAGTTCGAGTTTGAAATCTGAGCAACCCTGCGGGTCGTGCCAACGGCACATTAGGGCAGTCTCAGTTGCTCGGCAAACTCAATGCTGCTGAGTGCCTGAGTTCGCAGCCACAGGCGAGTCTTTGGCCAAGGCCGTGCGGGCCTTTTCGAGCTTGGGATCCAGCGAAAGCGCGTACTGGTATGAGGCCACGGCAGAAGCCGTATATCCTCCGGCATCCTGCAGTTGACCTAGCTCCCAATAGCCCTCGGCTGTAGGATGCTGCGCCATGCTTGCACCTTGCGCCTTGATTTTTTCATCGGTGAATGTGCGTGCAAAGCCAAGGAACGCGGTATTGTTGGGTTTCGAGCCGACCTTCATCTTGAGTGCATTCAGGTAGTACTCTCGTGCGGTGGTAAAGTCACCGCTTTGCTCATACGCCGAGCCCATATCAGTCATTATCTCAGCCTTCATCTCGTCGTTTTGGACGTACTCGAGAGCCAGTTTGTATTTCTCCAGAGCTTCCTGCATGTGGCCAGCCAGTTGAAGATCGGCGCCGATGTTCATGTTGGCCTCGCTGTCCTTGGGGTTAATACGGGCTGCATTGCGAAAGTGAACCTGCGCTTCTTTGGAACCGTGACGCCCGTGGTTCAATGCATCAAGCAAAAGCTCCGATCCCACCACGCCCTCGGCCACCGCGTTATTCTCAGTCACGGCAGAAGTGTGAGACCACAGATCAATGTTGCTCCGCCAGAATCCAACCTGCCGAACGGACAGGGAAGCGAACACGATCAGCACGATTGCGGCGGCAACCGCCGTGGTCCAGCGCAGATTGCCAGGTACGTTCTGGGCAAGATCGAACGCTCCCCAAACCGCCAGAATCAGGAATCCGATCAAAGGAAGATAGGCATAGCGATCGGCCATGCTCTGCTCGCCGACTTGAACCAACCCAATGACGGGCACCAGCATGCCCAGAAACCAAAGCCACCCCATCATCAGAAAAGGACGCGATCGCTGGCGCCACATCCAGACAGTGGCAGCGATCAGCAACAGGGCAGAAAGAATAACGAGCCCGACCGGCAATCCGTTCGAGGGATAGGGATAAAGCACTGCAAGGTGTGTGGGCCAAATGATTTTCCATATGTACGCAGCATAAGAACAAATCGCGTTTTGGATGCGCAGGGACAGCGGATACGCGCTCCCGGAGCGGATGGCGTGCACGCCTTCCTGGGTGACCACCGTGATCAGGCCGTCCGCCAGGCTTAGAGCGAGCAAGGGAAACTTTTCGAGAGCAAGCTTCCACAGCGGAAACTGCGGCGCCGGAAATACCGGCGAAGGTGCAGTCCACCCCTCAACTCGCTGCAGAGGCCAATAATCCAGCAACAATAATACGAAGGGAAGAGTCACCACCATGGGTTTGGAAGCGAGACTGAAGGCAAACAACAGCGCGACCACCAGATAGCGCAATAGGTTCGGACGTTGCGCGTAGCGAGCGTACGCCAACAGAGAGAGCAGAAAAAATGTCGTGCACAGTACATTCTTTCTTTCCGCCACCCAGGCCACGCTCTCTACGTTGATGGGATGGATGGCAAACAGCGCTGCCACCAGCAGGCTTCGTGCCGTCGACTTCGTTACCAGGGACAAGAAAAGAAAAAGCAACACAACGTTGGCAATGTGCACCAGTACGCTGGTGAGGTGATGGCCGGAAGGGTTGGGGCCGAAAAGCTGCCAATCCAGAGCATGAGAGAGCCATGTGACCGGATGCCAATTGGCGTGTTCGTGTGACGTCAGCGCCCAACGAAGCGTGCGCCACGTGATTCCGCCATGGACGTCTGCGTTGTCTTGGACATATTCGCCATCGTCGTAGTTCGAAAAGGGATGATGGATGACCTGGCTGTAAATGGCGAATGTGATCAGACTCAGCAGAATAGCGGGTGCCACTCGCTGCCTCCACAGTACGCTCTGGGAATCGGAGGAGTCCGATGGGTGTGTCTCCGGCTCCTGTGAGACTGGAGTTGGAATCGGAACGACAACGGCCGCGAGCTTAGGCAGGGCGGGACTTTTCTTTGTCTTCTTCCTTATCTTGGTGGCGGGCATAGCCTCTGTTCACTCTCTACTCTCTCAGAGCTAGAAGAATAAAGGGCAACGCCGCTGGACGCGAGAGGTGTTGCACAATTTTCATCGAAATGTAACCGGGCTTTAACAATCTGAGCGAACATCGGACTAAGATCCTTGTGAGTTTCGAGGCTTAGTGGTCCGTTCTGCGAGAAACCTGCCTGTATTCTTCGGTTTGGACCGTGTGCGCCTGCAAACCCAGTCCTTCGGCGCGGCTGCAAGCTCTGAGGCGCGGCTCGCCTACCGGAAGCTTGAAGTTGCTAGCACCGCGTTTCCTCATCACGACATCATGACCTCAAAGTCCAAGCAGCAGCCGAGGGCGGGAGTCGGCCCAGCAAAGGCCAAACGTCTCTGGCCTGTGGTTCTCCTGGCTGCGGTGATCGTGCTTTTCTCGGCCATCCGGTTCCGGTTGCGCGATATGCCCCTGGAACGCGACGAGGGCGAATACGCCTATGCGGGACAACTCATGTTGCAGGGCATCCCTCCCTATGAACTCGCCTACAACATGAAGCTGCCCGGGACCTACGCTGCCTATGCATTAATGATGGTCGTTTTCGGACAGTCGCCGGCCGGGATTCATCTCGGCATGATTCTGGTGAGCGCCGCCACGGTGGTGCTGGTTTTTCTGGTGGCGAGGAAGTTGTTGGATGACATCGCTGGCCTAGCCGCGGCATCCATTTATGCTCTGCTCTCCAACAGCGGAGCCGTGCTGGGTTTCGCCGGGCATGCGAACCATTTTGTAGTGTTCGCGGCGTTATCCGGAATACTCGCTTTGCTCAGCGCGCTCGAGACCAGACAGGTTCTGCTCTACTTTCTTAGCGGATTCTTTTTCGGCCTGGCGTTTGTTTTTAAGCAGCCAGGATTATTTTTTGTTTTGTTCGGAGCTCTGTATCTCGTTGTAAGCGAGCGCAAGGAGTGGAAAAGCTGGAATGGCGCGGCGCGGTTCGCAACCTACGCTGCGGGCGCGATTTTCCCTTTTGCACTTACGTGCCTACTCATGCTGTTAGCGGGCAACTTCGGGAAGATGTGGTTTTGGACGTACTCCTACGCCCGCCAGTATGGATCAGTCATGGCGCCGCAGCAGGGCTGGGAGGCCCTCTTCGAAATCGGCTCCTACGTCGTCGAAACCTATTTCCTGGCCTGGATTCTTGCAGCGCTCGGGCTGGCAGCACTGGCCTGGGACTCGCGCTTGCGGAGGCAAGTCTTCTTCCTGATCGGGTTCCTTTTGTTTTCCTGGGCAGCTGTATGCGTTGGATTCTATTTCAGGCCGCACTATTTCATTCTCGTCCTTCCTGCCGTTAGCCTTCTAGCGGGCGTCGCTGTGAGTTCGGGGGCGCACGAAGTGTCACGAGTTCTCAAGAATGACGCAGCCGCCGTTGCCATCCCCGTGCTGGCCCTCGCAATCGTGATGGCCGTCTCCGTTGGGGCGCAGCGCATCTTGCTGTTTCAACTGGATCCCGTCACAGCTTGCCGTCAGACTTACGGACTGAATCCATTTCCCGAAGCCGGGGGCGTCGCACAATACCTGAACCAGCATGCCAAGGCAGACGCCCGAATCGCGGTGCTCGGCTCCGAACCGGAGATTTACTTCCTGGCCCACCGCCACTCAGCCACTGGATATATCTACGTTTACCCCTTTTTTGAGCCGCAGAAGTTTGCCCTCCAGATGCAAAAGGAAATGGCAAAGGAGATCGAAGGCAATCGCCCAGAGTACATCGTCCTCGTCAAGCTGGTGACGTCATGGCAGGTTCGATCAGGTTCCAACAGGTGGATTGCTGATTGGATTAACGACTATGTTCCCAAGCATTACAAACTCGTTGGGGTAGCCGAGTACGTCCCGCCGCAAAGTCGCTACGTCTGGGGGGATGCGGCGAGAACCTATAAAGAAGAGTCCGATTCTGCCATCGAAGTGCTGGAGCGTTCGGATCTGCCGGAACTGACGCCTTCAGGCCCGCTGGTGCCGTGATTAATGACCGAGACACTTAAAGGTCCTGCTGGCGCGTGGAACTCTGGGGCCCGATGAGTTTGGATGCGTGTAACGCAGCTTTAACAATGGGCTGGCGGAAGCCCGACATGGACAAATGTTGCGGTTAATCTCGGTTATTCAAATCGAAAGCGCCAAAGCATCAATCAAAGGATGCCAGTTACCGACAAACGGAATCGTAGACCCAGTTCACGCCGCCCAGGGGTTAAGCTGAAGTCACCTGGGACGGAATCTGCGTTCCTACCTTCAACGACAGCGCAAAATGCTCACTGGTGGGGCCGACGCTGGGCAGCCTGTCTTTTTCTGGTGGTGGTGACTGCAGTTGTCTACAGTCCGGTTCGGCACAATCCTTTCATCGATTACGACGATCAAGACTATGTGGTTCACAACCCGCACGTGCTGTCGGGCCTGAGTTGGGAAAACGTAGTGTGGTCGTTCACCACAACCAAACAGGACAATTGGCACCCGCTTACCTGGCTCTCGCACGCCCTGGACTGCGAGTTGTTCGGAGCTGATGCTGGAGCGCATCACATCGTCAGTTTGGGCTTTCATATTGCGAACGTTCTTCTGCTTTTTCTTCTCTTGGAGGCAGTTACCGGTTGGCGGGGTAGGAGCCTAATGGTGGCGGGGCTGTTTGCGCTGCATCCTTTCAATGTAGATTCCGTCGCTTGGATTTCAGAGCGTAAGAACCTCCTGAGCACATTCTTTTTTCTGCTTAGCCTGGGTGCATACGGCTACTACGCCCGCAAACCGAATTGGCGGCGCTATAGTCTGCTGACCTTCTTGTTTCTTCTCGGATTGTTGGCTAAGCCCATGCTGGTCACGCTGCCCTTTGTCCTGATGCTGATGGACTATTGGCCCTTACAGCGCATCGCCGATTGGTCGCCTCCAGCCGAGCATTTTCCGGTACCGCAAAGGTGCGCCAGGCAGTTGCTCATTGAGAAGTTACCCTTTTTGGCGATGTCGGGGTTGAGTTCCGTGGTTACGATCATCGCCCAACAGAACGCGATGCAACCTCTGCAGATCATGCCCTTCAGCGCCCGCCTGGAGAACGCGCTCGCTTCGTATTTTCTCTACATCTGGAAAATGCTGTGGCCTTCCGGTTTCTCCGTTCATTACCCCAACCCTTTCTCTCCCCTTGCAACGGGTTCGGGGGGAGCCTCAGGTTGGGCCGCGCTCATAGCGGGAGCAGTTCTTTTGCCGGCGGTGAGCTGGATCGCGTGGCGCCAGCGCAGTGTCCGCTCGTATCTGATCGTTGGCTGGCTTTGGTATCTGGGAACCATGGTGCCGGTGATTGGAATCGTGCAGGTTGGCCTCCAGGGCATGGCGGACCGTTATGCTTACATCCCGCTGATCGGATTGTTCATCATGGTAAGCTGGGGCGCAGCCGAGATTGCCGACCACTTCCAGATGCGATCCACGTGGCGGCGCTTGGCAGCAGCCATCGTTCTGACCGCTCTGTCGTTTCTCACCGTTCGTCAGGTCGGTTATTGGAGTTCGAGCTACGATTTGTGGCTGCATGCGCTTGCGGTGACCCAGAACAATGTCCGTGCCGACGATCATGTCGGGTACCAGATGACCTTGCGGCACCGCCCCGACGAGGCGCTGGCCTACTACGAGGAAGCCGCTCGCATTGATTCGAGCGACACAGACAGCCATCTGGCAGTTGCGGCGAACCGCCAGGACACGGGCCGTCTGCACGAAGCCATCGAGAATTATAAAATCGTTGTTCGTGAATCCACAGACTCCCAGCAACTAGTTTTTTGCTACGTAAACTTGTGCGAAATTTTTGGCGAACTGGGAGACTTTTCCAGAGCCCACGAAGCCTTTTCGCGCGCGTGGCGCATGAGTCCGGAAATGACCGACGCTAAGGTCCGTGAGCTATCAGACATGGTCTCCAAGCTCCCGTCCGATGAAGGATACTTACGCCTTGGCCTGCTGCTTGAGCAAACCGGACGGACTGAGCAAGCGCGCGTGGCCTACAATCAAGCGCTCAAATTGAATCCTGGGCGCACCGAAGCCAAGCGGGCGCTGGACCATTTACTTACCAGTACGCCGGAAATGCACTAGGATCCCAAGTACCGAGACTTCGGAGACATAACACTTGCTTTCTCGTCGCCTAGCGCCGCGCAATACGAAGAGCCTCTAAGCGCTGCCGGGCTTCCGACATACCTGGAGCGGGCCAGCACTGGCTACGAACCAGGGCGCGCGGCTTGAAGATGATTTAGCAGTTGGTGACCCAGGGGCGAGCCTGGATCCAGTTTTATAGCCTGCTCATAGGCCTGTCGGGCCTTCGAGGTCTGGCGGGCCTGTTCAAGCAAAAGTCCCAGGCGGAGATAAGCGCTCGCAGAAGTGTTTGTGGCAGCGGTGCGCTCAGCGTCAAGAACGAGTGCGTCCACGGTCTGTGGGTCGGTCTGCAGGGCCTTTTGCGAGTATTCACTGGCCTTCGCGTACTGTCCGAGTTCGCTCGCTATTACGGCCAAGCTCAAGTATGCGGCCGTGAGCTGTCGCGGGTTCTTCGAATTGCTGGCTACCACTTCGTAATTTTGCATTGCTTCGGCAAGTCGGCCTTGATCGTCGAGATGTGCGGCCAAGGCCCAATGGCTCAGCGGGTCGGCGGGCGACAGCCGCGCCGCGTTTTGAAAGTGCTCGAGGGCTTCGTCCTGCCGACCGAGCGACAGCAACTCATAAGCCAGATTGTCCTCCGCTAAATACAGGCTGCGTTCGGCGACAATGTTGTGCTTTGTAATCTCGAGCGTATGTGTCCACAGGGCGGAACTGCTGCTCCAAACCTTGATCTGCTGCAACGTGACCAAGGATAGTGAGACCAGCACGATGCTGCCGGCAGCTACTGACCATTTCAGATCAACGCCGCGGCGCACGACGAGATCTTCAGATTCCCAAGCGAGAGCGATGAAAATACCGATCAAAGGCAAGTAGGCGTAGCGATCTGCCATGGCCTGGTTGCCAACTTGCACGACGCCAATCATTGGAATCAGAGCCCCAAGGAACCAAAACCAGCCCATAAACAAATGACCGCGGGCACGCAACCTCCAGGCTCCAATGCTCAATCCGCCCACTAGCAAAAAGGAAAGAACGGTTTCCAGGGTTGTAACGGTGGAGGGATCGAGGGGGTAATACACCCCCAGCGGATGCGGCCAGAAAGTCTTGCTGAGGTACATGACGTAGGAGTGAATCGCATTTGCCAACCGCAGGCCGATCGGAAGCACATCGGAGGCGGGGATCGAACCGCGCTGGGCAAGCACGGTGAGGACGCAACTGGCAGCGCTGAGCACCAGCAGCGGCAATTTTTCCCAGGCCAGCCAACGCCAGGGCCTTTGCGGAACAATTAACACCTCAGGCTGCGGAGTCCATGATGCAATGCGTTGCAGCGGCCAGTAATCGAGCAACATCAGGAGAAAGGGGAGGGTCACAATCATCGGCTTGGCAGCCAGGCCAAGGGCAAAAAGGGCGAACACACAGACGTACCGCCAGAACTTAGGCTGTCGCGCATACCAGGCATAGGCTGCCAGGGTTAACAGGAAAAAGAACATGCTGAGCACAGTTTTTCGTTCTGCGACCCAAGCCACGCTTTCCACATTTAGAGGATGAAGGGCAAACAAAGCCCCCACAAATAGACTTCGACCGGTCTTTCCAGTCACCCATGCGAGCAGCAAGAACAGCAGCACCGCATTCAACGCATGCAGCAGAATGCTCGTGAAATGGTGCCCGCGAGCATTTCCTCCGAAGAGCTCCCAGTCCAAAGCATGTGAGAACCATGTCACTGGATGCCAGTTTGAGTATTCCGTTGAAGTAATTGCCCAAGCAAAGGTGGCCTTGGTGAGGCCTTGCTGGACGTGAAGATTTCGTGTCACGTAATCCCCGTCGTCATAATTCACAAACGGGTAGCTAAGGACGGGGGAGTACACGACGAAAGTACAAAGTATCAGAAGCGCGGCTAGAGCCGAGCGCGGCATTATCGCGCCGATGAGACTTGGTTGCAGCCAGCCAGACTGCTGCTTCTTCGCGAGTTGCCGAGCCAGCTTGTTCGATTGGCGTGATCTCTTGGCAATCGTCATGAAGGGCAGGAATCGCAGGATGCAAGAAGGGCAGATCGACGACGATCTGCCCTTGGACTTTCAGACTTTACTGTGGGGCGCGCTACAGCAAGAAATAACGACGAAGCTTGCCCAGCGAAACCCCAACGAGCCCGACGCCCAAGAGATAGATGGAGGAGGGCTCGGGAACTCCAGTTATGCTGGATCCGACCGTAATGTCGGTCAGTCCGAGCTCGTTGCCGGGGCCGCTGAAGGTCACTGAATAAGCTGTCCCAGAGAAGCTTGTTCCGGCTGTGCTCCAGTTGCAATAGAGCGGAGCAGAGCAGCCTCCATTGTTATTCGCCAGAATAATCGTAGCCAGCACCGTGCCCGTGCCGTTCAAGCCGCTCCAGATCTTAACGGTCTCACTCTGCCCCGGTGCGAATCCAGCCGTGTAGAAGAAATTGAGTCCGTTCGAGAAACCGGGCGTTACATTCATGACTCCCAAAGCTGAAGACCCGGCCGGCGCGTTGAGGCCGTTCGAGAGGAAAATGGCCGGAAATCCATCATGATTTGGCGTGAAATTTCCCGAGCCGCCGTCCAGATAAGAGCGCAAGCCGTAGAAATTCGACGAGAACGTGATCCCGTAGTTAGGGATGCCAGCCGGTCCACCCCCGTTGTAAAAATTGCTCACTGACTGCAGGTCGCCAAGGTATTGAAAAGTCAGGAGTTCTCCCGAGTTCGCGTGGGCTGTCGCGGCCATTAGGAAGACGAATGACAAAACCAGAGATGAGAGAACACACCGCTTCATGAGAATCTCCTGGAATCAGCCGAAAGTGCAACTGCCTGATGCAACAAGGGCCGAGAGAAGTATCGGCCCAGACCTGTTACAAGAAGATCACATGAATGTTAACAGTGTGTTAATTCTCTGGAACGTAAGCGATGCCGATGCTGCCACTGTCGCGGCGCGGAGTCCTTCAGGCGGGTGAAGGAGCCAGCGCCTGATCTCCATGCTGTGCCTCTTGAGTGGCAGGATTAGCGTCGTCGGGTGAGTAATACTAACGGAGTATGCGCCCAAGAGAATACGTATCCGCCGGAACGCAAAGCGCGAAATCTCACTACTGGAGCGGCTTTTGGAGGAAGCCGTCGGCTGCAAGAGTCCGGCAGATTTGCCTGGGAAATTCATCAACCATTCATGATCCGTTAACGAGCCATTCGCAGAGCGGGTGGTATCTTGACTTGCCCGTAATCCTCCTGTTCTGCTGAGGACCCATTAGTTGCACGCCCAAATCGGGTTTGTGGAAAAGTGCGATTGCTAATCCACACTGGCGAAGCCTCGCCCTGCACCAGCTCGGAGAACATGGGGCAGCGATCATCAGAGTTGACCGCACTCGCACTCTGAATCGGTTCATCCAAAGTGAGCAAACCTTCTAGGACCAACGATTATGTTCAAAATGCGATTGTCCGGTAAGGCGCTGTTGCTGATTTTCATGGCGGTGTGCGGGCCAAGCTATGCGCAGACGACTCCGTCGAATTCGAGCCAGACGAATGCCGCGCAAGCGACCAGCGCCCCCAACCCGAACGTGCCAGCCCTTCAAGAGCGTCAAGAGCGATACCCTCGGTACCAGGTGATGCCGAGCGACGTACTGGCAGTGTCCTTCCCGCTGATTCCTGAACTCCAACCTGTGTCGTTGACCGTTCAGCCCGACGGCTTTATCAACCTTCCGAATGGGGTTGGGGCTGTGTATGTCAAAGGAGATACGGTTCCGCAAATTGCTGACATTCTGACCAAGGCCTACTCGAAAACCATGCACAACCCAATTGTGGCTGTGGACATTACAAACTTCCAAGCCCCGCTGTTCACGGTGAATGGACAGGTTGGGAAGCCAGGCCAGTACCCGCTGCGCGTCGATACCACAGTTGCGGAGGGTATTGCTGTCGCTGGCGGATTCTTGCCGACGGCCAAGACGCAGGTGTTCGTTTTTCACCGCATATCCGCCGATTGGGCGGAGGTTAAGAAGTTAAACCTGAAGGACCTTCTAACCGGCCACAACATAAAGGAGGATATCCATCTTCAGGCCGGCGACATGATTTTTGTGCCTGATACCTTCATTGCAAAGTTCAGAAAATATGTTCCCTACTCGGTTGGTACTGGCAGTGCGGTGGGCTGGAGTGGAAATGCTCTCGTCAATCAATGAGTTGCTTAGGGGGTCGAACATAAGATGACTGAGCAAAACCGAGAAGCGCTGTTGGGAAAAAAATCAGACCCCACGCTGCGGGATCTGCTTGCGCCGCTGTTCCGCCGCAAGCGGGTGGTTGCCTATACCTTCTGCGCTGTAATGCTTGGCACCGTCGTGGCCGCATTCGTCATGAATTCCACGCATAAGGCCACCATAGAAATACTTGTGAACGGGCAGCGTTTGGAACCTACGGTTACGCCACAGTCCACACAGGGACAACAGTCAGCCCCTCCGGTAGGAGACAATGACGTCGGCTCCGAGATTGAAATATTGAAGAGCATGGATCTCATGCAAGAGGTTGTAGCCGCCACGGGCCTTGCGGAGAGGGAGCGTAAATCGTTTACGGCCTTCTTTCACCCCGGAGCAGATGATGCATGGTTTAATGCCCGCGCGGCTCAGCATTTAAGCGGCAAATTGGATATTTCACAGGTAACGAAGAGCCAACTGATTGAAGTCGATTACAAAGCGAGCGATCCGCAACTCGCCTACAAGGTTTTGGACACTCTAGGTAGGTTGTACCTGGCAAAACACAATGCCGTGCGCCGTCCGCCGGGATCATACACATTCTTTGCCGCAGAGACCGACAAGTACCAGAAAGCCCTTGCAGACTCAGAGGCGCGTCTGGCTGATTTCACAAAAACAACAGGTATTACCGCACCTGACGTGCAGCGGACAGAAATGGCCCAGGAGGTAGTCAATGCGGTCGGCGCGCTCGAATCGGCTCGTCAAGTGATTGCCGCAGACAAGCGCCGAATCGAAGACGAAATGGCTCGTATGAAGGTCACCCCGGACCGCTCGTTGGCTCAGCAGTCTTCAGACTCTGCGCAATCGTTGTTGCAACAATTGCAAGCTAATCTCTTGGCTGAGGAAGTTAAGAAGACCCAGCTCCTGATGAAATATGAGCCAAGCTATCCGTTTGTGCAGGAAGCCGACCAGGAAATCGCTGAAACGCAGGCTGCCATTGCTTCTGCGACCAAGCAGCAGTACATCAACCAAACCACGGACCGTGATCCAACTTTTGAATTGATACGAGAAGACGTCGCAAAGACGCAAGCCGATCTGGCTTTCCACCAAGCGAGCGCCGGAGCGCTTGAACGCAGCATTCGCGACCTGCGGATGCAAATGCTCGACTTGGATCAAAAGACGATGAAGCAGGCAGATTTAATGCGTGAAGTTAACGCCAATCAAGCGAACTATCTGCTTTATCTGTCGAAGCGAGAGCAGGAGCGCACGTCCGATGCCTTGGATGAGAAACGGATCGCGAATGTTACCATTGCGGTCCCGCCGGTTCTACCAATCCTTCCGTGGATTGGACCAATGCTGATAGTCGCCTGCGGCGTGGCTCTGGCGTTCCTTACAGCTGCTGGGGCGGCGTTCCTCGCAGAATACCTCAATCCGTCGATGGGCACTCCCGCGCACGTGCTTGAAGTTCTCAGAATTCCGGTGCTGGCCAGCGTTCCGGACAGACCGCTTAGGCGGTCAAAATAATGGTCTTGGACTATTACAACTTGAGAGAAGAGCCTTTCGGGGTAACGCCTGACCCGCGCTATCTTTATTACAGCCCGGTTCATCGTGAAGCATTGGCCACACTGGCCTGCGGAATCCGAAGCCGGAGGGGCGCAATGTCCCTCATAGCTAAGCCAGGAATGGGTAAGACCACGATCCTGTTTCAACTGCTCAGTCAACTGGAAGGTTTAGCGCGAACGGTGTTTCTATTTCAGACGCTGTGCAGTCCCAAAGAGCTGCTTCGAAGTCTGCTGCGTGATCTTGGTGTCTCTGACGATCACGGAGATGTTGTCCGCATGCAGGAACAACTCAACGGCGTGCTAGCAGCCGAGGCTCGTCAGGGGCGGACGGTTGTCGTGGTCATCGATGAAGCGCAAAGTCTAGAAGACTCCGCTCTCGAGTTGGTGCGAATGCTCTCAAATTTTGAAACCTCCAGTTACAAAATGATGCAGATCATTCTCGCAGGTCAACCTCAGCTTCGCGAAAAACTGGCATCACCCCAGTTGCTTCAACTCCGGCAGCGAATGTCAGTCTTAGCTCGACTTCAGCCGCTCAGTGTCGAGGAAAAGCCGGCTATATATACGCCATCGCCTTCAGGTTGCGGGCTACGACTTCAAGACCCCGCTCTTCTCGGGGAAGGCGGAAGCGCTCATCGCAAAATACAGCGAGGGAATTCCTCGAAACATTAACAACATTTCCTTTAACGCCCTTTCGTTGGGTTGCGTATTGAAACAAAAAACCATCCGGGAGGAAGTGATTCGCGAAACCTTAGAGGACCTGGAACTCGAGCCTGGCGCCGCAAACGCATTGGGCCATGAACCTGCCGAGCGTAAGTTGGTTGCCGTCAGGAAGAGCCAGTCCAGCACAAAATCCTGGAAGTCTCTCTGGTGGCGAATACGGTTTGCGGCATGCGTTCTAGTGCTTCTGCAACTCCTATGTTCCCCTGGTGACCGCCATAGCCGAGAGGCGCTGCGCGGTCATTCGTTTGCTGTCGGTGCGACTTCTCGGCAGGCAGGAACGATCGAGGTCAGTTCGGCGATCCGATCGGATCGGTCGGGCTCGGACGATCCGACTCCAGTCGCGAGCGTCAGCCCGACAAGATCGGCGCCGGAGATTTCCGCAGATGAAACTTCTGGAAGACCTGAGGCCGCCTCATCAACACCAACCCATGAGAGATAAGCAGATTTCGGCCGGCTTTATGTTGAGGGCACGGCTGCATCCAGGAATCGCCCGCGGGCTGAACTCCTCTGGCTGGTTGCCCTTCCAAAAAGAAAGGCGTTTGCGGTAGCCCTGCTAGGTGGTTATGGGAACCGGTGCCACCAATTTCGAAAGAACGTATAATCGTATATGCGATGCCGTGTCGTGCGGGGTTCCACGTTTACTGTATGAAAATTCATTCATTGAACCCGGAACCTGCGTCTTCCAGCCACTCGGTACGACGGTTTCTGCTGGACTCGCCCCCCGATTGCCGGGAAAAACGAGCATGAGTAAGAATTTTGAGCTGATGCAAGAGTTACTCAAGAGAGAGCTGCGAGAGACTCCTCCCGGCCCAGAAGTAGACAAAGCTGTGCTTGTGGGATCTGAGAGGCAGCCCCGTGTGCATCACGGTTTGTCCGATCTGGATGAGGTTGGGCAGCAGGAATGCTTCCGACTGGTTCAGCGTGTTTTCTTGGAGCAGCCGGAGAGTCTCCTCCGGGCCATTGTCTTCGCTGGAATCGACCGAGGCAATGGCTGTAGCCGAATCTGCGCGGAAGTTGCCCGTATTTTGGCTGCAAATACCTCCCGTTCGGTGTGTCTCGTCGACGCGAATCTCCGGACTCCTTCTCTGCCGGGATTCTTGGGGGTTCCCGACACTAGCGGCTTGGTCAGGTCTCTGACCGAGGAGGGCGATATACGAAGTTTTGCAAAGCAACTGAAACCTTCCAATCTGTGGCTGCTCTCGGGAGGAACCCTAAAGCCCGAGTCACAGAGCCTGCTGAATTCCGATCGGCTTAAGGTGCGCTTGCAAGAGTTGCGCAAAGAGTTCGACTACATTCTCATCGACTCGCCAGCTTTGAACCTCTACGCTGACGCTCTTACCCTGGGCCGGATAGCAGACGGGGTCGTTGTAGTGGTTCAGGCAGATTCCACGCGTCGCGAGTCAGCGCTGAAGGGTTTGCAAACCTTGCGCGAGGCTCACATCGAGGTTTTGGGAGCAGTCCTCAACCGCAGGACGTTTCCCATCCCAGGTTTTGTTTATCGCAGGCTGTAGCTAGACTTCCGTCCGGCTTCATTCCCACCTATCTTTCTCGGATCCTCCAAATTATGAACACCGCTAAACGACGCCTGTTTCTCGGGATGCTCAAGGTGTTTAACCTCGGGCTAATGGTTGGAGCTTTGGGAATCGTCACCGTGTTGGAGGTTCGCCAACAAGGGGGAGGCGTACCTCTTTCTGCTTTCCTGTCGGTGAGGGTGAAACTAATTAATGTTTTGATTTTTTGTGGGATTCTCCTCGCCTGGCACGGCATCTTCTCGCTGTGCGGCCAATATCAATCGCAGCGGCTGGCCCGCTGGCGTTCCGTTATTGCAAATGCCACTCGCGCCACCACATTTGCCTCCTTGTTCTTGGGAGTGGCAGCGATGGTATTTCGAATCACCATGATTACGCCCCAGTTTCTCCTACTATTTTGGATTTGTGCTTCTTCGTTAGTGGCAGGTTCGAGAGTGCTAATACGAGGCGGTCTCGAGCTCGTCCGTGTGCGGGGTCGAAATCTCCGGTACATACTGATTTTGGGAACAAATCATCGCGCCATTGAGTTTGCTCGTCGACTGGATGCCACACCAGAGTGGGGCTACCGGGTGCTTGGATTCGTTGACCGGGAATGGAATGAGGGTGCCAGCCTGGAGAAGCCACATCCCATGTGCTGCAGTCTCGATGAACTCTCGGATTACTTGCGGCGCAATGTGGTTGATGAAGTCGCGAATTATCTTCCCTTGCGGTCTTTCTATGAGCATTCCTCTCGCGTTGCAGTCTTGTGTGAACAGCACGGCATCTTGATGCGCTTCGATCCCGAGATTTTCGATTTGAAGATCGCCCGTGCTCGCGCCGAAGAAATTGATGGGAGGACTCAGATCACGGCGTACCCTACTCAGCGTGAGGGATGGCCAGTGGTTCTGAAGCGCATCCTGGATGTGGCTCTATCCTTCGTGCTCCTATTGGCGGTTGCTCCCGTTCTTGTAGTGGTCGCACTGATGATCAAATTGACCTCAAGAGGACCAATCTTGTTCCTGCAGGAGCGCATAGGACGGAATAAAAGACGATTTTTCATCTACAAATTCCGCACCATGGTGCCGAATGCGGAAAAGCTCCAGCCCGAGCTTGAGCGGCTCAACGAAGCTGCAGGGCCCGTCTTCAAGATTAAGAACGATCCACGAATGACGCCGCTTGGCCGGCTGCTTAGACGCGCCAGCATCGATGAACTGCCCCAGCTATTCAACGTGCTGCGAGGAGACATGAGCCTGGTAGGTCCGCGGCCTCTGCCCTTGCGGGACTATGAAGGCTTCGACCAGGACTGGCAACGTCGGCGTTTCAGCGTACGTCCCGGTATTACTTGTCTGTGGCAAGTCAATGGGCGGAGCAATATTGGTTTTGACCACTGGATGAAGCTTGATCTTCAGTACTTGGATGAATGGTCGATCTGGCTTGACATGAAGATCCTTGCACAAACAATTCCTGCCGTTGTGAAGGGTTCGGGCGCAGCATAAGACGTTGCCACCGGACAAGTCCCCGACATCCCGCCTATCCACGGTCACCGTGAATATTCTCATCATCCATAACAGTTACCAACAGCCAGGTGGAGAGGATGTTGTAGTTGCTCAAGAGACCAGATTGCTGGAGCGAAATGGGCACAGGGTTAGTAGCTATAAGCGTAGTAATGACGAGCTTGATGATCTGCCCTTCGGGCAGCGGCTGGGTCTGATCAGACGAATCATTTCGGCCAGCGATAGCAAGCTTGCTGTCCGCCGCCTGCTTCGCGATCTCAAGCCAGATATTGTTCATGTTCACAACACTTTTGCGATGGTGTCGCCTTCCGTCTACGAAGCATGTGAAGAGGAGAATGTCCCTGTCGTCCAGACCCTCCACAACTACAGACTTCTGTGCCCTGCCGGGACTTTTTATCGAGACGCCGCCCCTTGTGAGGAGTGCGTGACACATAGTCTTCTGCGCAGTGTGCGATACAAATGCTACCGCGACTCGCGCACGATGTCCGGGGCGATTGCACTCATGCTCAAAACGCACCGCTTCCAGCAGACGTGGAATCGACGGATACACGCCTACATCGCGATCAGCCGTTTTGTGAAAGACAAATTCGTACAGGCGGGATTTCCAGCGAGCAAGATATATGTAAAGCCTAATTTTGTAGACCCGGATCCGGGCGAGCGATCCCACTCCGGAGACTACGCTCTTTTTCTAGGACGCCTTAGCCCTGAGAAGGGCATATTAACGCTCTTGGAAGCGTGGGAGCGTCTGCCCTCCGTCGTTCCTCTGGTAATCGCGGGCGACGGACCGATGCGTCCCCGTCTCGAAGAGGAAGCCGCAAGAAAGGGACTCCGGAGCATCCATTTTGCTGGCCAGTTGAGACATGATGAAGCGTACGACGCGATGAAGAAGGCTGCATTCTTGGTCGTTCCCAGCATTTGGCACGAACCGTTTGGCTTGGTTGTCGCGGAGGCTCTCGCGTGCGGAACCCCTGTGCTGGGCGCGTTCGTGGGGTCAATTCAAGAGATGCTGGACGATCAAGTAACGGGGCTGCATTTCCCGCCGGGTGATCCGGACGCACTCGCAAAGAAAGTTGCATGGGCCTGGGGACACCTGCCTGAGTTGGCAGTCATGGCGAAAGCGCCGGCGAGTTTACGAGGATCGCTATACCGCAAACACAAACTACAAGCTCTTGATGAATATCTATGCCTCAGCAATTGACATTCACACCGGGTTCAATCGCGATCGGTCGCTTCGTGCCACCGCCTAGCTTTCGGGTCCTCGGCGTTCCGGTGCATGCAGTACAAATTCCGGAAGTCGTTGCGCAGATCCGACTATGGATCGAAGGCGGCGCAAAGGGGCGGTATATAGCCGTTACGGGTATGCACGGAATCGCCGAGTCGCGCGCCGACTCCGAGTTTCGGCTCGCACTCGATTCCGCCGATTTGGTGGTTCCCGACGGGATGCCGCTCGTCTGGTTGGGCCGGTGGCATCGGCATCCACTCAAACGTCGAGTCTATGGGCCAGAGCTGATGGAAACATTCTGCCGTGAAACCGAAGCTACTTACCGTCATTTCTTTTATGGAGGCGTCCCCGGAACCGCAGAACGCCTCGCGGACTCGCTTCGGCGACGTTATGGGATCGTAGTGGCGGGCACCTATTGTCCGCCATTCCGCCCGCTTACGGAAGAAGAACAGCGGGACGTTATATCGCGTATCGACGCCGTGTCCCCGGATGTTTTGTGGGTGGGACTCAGCACCCCAAAGCAGGAAAAATGGATGCACCACAATTGCGGGCAGCTTTCGGCACATGTAACGCTCGGTGTAGGTGCTGCGTTTGATTTCAATTCCGGAAGAACTCGTCAAGCGCCGGCCTGGATGCAAGAAAACGGCCTGGAATGGCTGTTTCGATTATTGAGCGAGCCGCGAAGACTTTGGCGGCGCTACCTCATTTCAATTCCCAGAGCTGCAGGTCTGGTTTTACTGGAGCTCTTGGGGCTCTTACCTGATTCTCCTAATCCGCCTCTTATCAATTAACAGTTTCATAGCGCTCACACAAGGAGCACACCTCATGGGAAAGCAGATTAGAGTCCTGGTAACAGGTGCCGGTGGGTTCATCGGCCACCATCTAGTCAATCGGCTAAAAGCTGAAGGACATTGGGTACGCGGTATTGACCTAAAAGTCCCAGATTATGAGCCCAGTCAGGCGGACGAGTTCGAGATCCTTGACCTGCGAAAGTATGACAGCTGCCTCCAAGCTACGCGCGGTCGAATCGAGCACGTCTACAATCTTGCGGCGGATATGGGGGGTATTGGGTACATCACTGGCTCGCACGCCGAAATTGCGAAGAACAACGTCCTAATTAATACCCATATGCTGGAAGCTGCACGGCTGAACGGCATAACCCGCTTCCTCTTTTCTTCGTCGGCCTGCGTTTACCCAAGCTACAAGCAAAAGAAGGTCGACATTGATCCTTTGCGGGAAGAAGACGCTTACCCAGCGGATCCCGAGCCTGGTTATGGGTGGGAGAAGCTCTTCACTGAAGAGCTATGTCGTTATTACCGTCGTGATTATGGCTTTGATACTCGAATTGTCCGCTTTCACAACGTCTACGGACCTCTTGGTACTTACGAAGGAGGCAAGGAGAAAGCGCCGGCAGCGATCTCTCGAAAAGTAGCGTTGGCTCGCGATGGCGATGAGATCGAAATCTGGGGCGATGGAAAGCAGACTCGGTCATTCATGTACGTGGACGACTGTGTTGAAGGCTTGCTTCGACTCATGGCCTCAACCTACAGCGAACCCCTGAATCTTGGCATGTCGACCATGATCAGCGTTGACGGACTGGTTGAACTGGTAATGGCGATCGCTGGCAAACGCTTGATGAAGCGCTATGATCTGACGAAACCGCAGGGCGTTCGCGGCCGCAACAGCGACAACTCCCGTCTAGCTCAGGTCCTGGGATGGGAACCATCGATTGCTCTAGAAGTTGGCCTGGAGGTCACATACCGGTGGATCGAGAGCGAACTGAGGATGGCAGATCGGGTCCGAGTCGTCTCCGGCCACCGTGCAGCGTGATTTAGGATCGTTCGGTCTTTTCCGAGATGAACAAGTTTGCGTGGTTCCGAACCCCGCTGCGAGAACCGTTACGCGAGCGGTTCAACGAAGTCATAACGTCGGGCCTAACATGAGTTGCTGGGCACTAGAGATGACGGCCTAAACCGAAAGTAATCGTAGTTAATATTTGATCCCCAAAAGACACGTCGATGAGAATGCGCCTTTGTAAAATCGTGCTAGCGGGTCTTGCGTTGCTGATGCTCGCTGGCCTCATTGACCGCGGGATCGTGCCTGCGATCTCTGGTAAGAAATCGGATGCCTCGGCCAGTAATGATTTCGCCGGTCCCTGGATTGGTGCATGGATGTGGCGCCACGATCAAAACCCATATGATGTTGCGCTTACCAGTGCAGTCGGAAGGCGTTTTCTTAACAACGACAGACCGGTGGTTCTTATCTATCCAGCGACCAGTTGTATGCTCTTATCGCCCTTTACCCTTTTGTCGTGGAAAACAGCCAATTTCGTATGGAGTTTGTTGGGTGTTGTTGGGCTTGCCGCCATTGCTCTCAGCCTGCTAAGCCTGGGCCGTTTCAGATTTGAAGACATCAGGGGCTGGTTCCTTGTACTGATCGTGTTTTCTCTAACCCCTTTTCGCGCGGGAGTGCTTGTGGAGAACCCCGCGATCGTTTGCATTGCCCTGTGCCTGGCTGCGATTTATTTGGCAAGTGTGGAAAGGGACACCGTCTCAGGAATGGTCTTAGCAATGGCAACGGCCTTGAAACCAAATCTCTGCATATGGATACTGGCGTTCTATCTGCTTCGACGACGTTGGCGGTTGAGCTTGAGTTGCATCATATCTGGCATAGTCATGACCTCAGTGACGTTGGCCCGCCTCTCAATTTCTCCTTTTCGACTGCTGGCCAACTACACGCAAAATATACAAGAAACCCTGGGCCCCGGCGGATCAAATGCCTTCAGTACTGGCAACCCACTAGGTCTGCTCAATTTGCAGGTGGTTTTTCATCCCATGGTTGGCGGTGCAGCCAGCCTGCTTGCGTATCTGGTATTTGCGATCGGGTTGGGCATTTGGTTCTGGGCGGTACTCCGAAATCCATCTTGTCCGGAGGCGCTGGCGTTGGGCTCGTTGCTCGCGCTAAGTTTTCTGCCCATTTATCACCGGGTGTATGACATAGGTATTTTGACTCTGACCCTGTGCTGGGCACTGGGCCGGACCAGCGAGCCGTTTGGGCTGTTGCGCCGAACAACAGTGATACTAATGCTATTGTTTCTGATCCCAGAGCGCACATTCGGTGCTTTTTCCATGGCGTACTTGCCCGCTACTGTGAGATCTACCATGTGGTGGAGCATGATCGTTCTACCCCATTCTGTGTGGATACTACTGCTGCTGAATATTGTTCTCCTCTGCGCGCTCGCACAGTTGAGGCTCGTGCACGAGGGCAGTCGGTCTGATCACAAGAGGACACTACTTCCTGTGCCGAGCTCACTAAAGGTTGCTATTTTCTGAGACCTTCACCGCACTTGGAGTCCGTTCGGAGCCAATATCTGGCATAGGAATCCCGCTCGCGGTGTACTGCATAGTGAAACATCGAGCTGGTCGGCCACGCTCTCGCGTCGTTGCTCATGCCATGATGCCGGATTGTTCACTTAAGGCCTCATCGTGACGTCCAGTGCCTCGGCTCCGGAGGCGTCGTGTATTACGAGTTGTGGCGATCGAAGCGCGCTGACTGGAGTCAGTCATGCCTCCGCACTTCACGTTTAATAGGATAAACACCCGTGCGACTTTTGCTCTCTGCTTACGCGTGTCGGCCGAATGCCGGTAGTGAGCCAGGATGTGGGTGGAACTGGGCTACTCACCTGGCTGCACGCGGCATAGAAGTCCACGTTCTGGTAGCAAAACGCAATCAGGAGTCGATCGAAGCAGGACTGCGGGATAATCGTGTCAGAAATCTACACTTCACCTATGTGGCTGTGCCCTACTCATGGGCGAAGAAAAGCGAGGCCCTACACTACATCTGTTGGCAGGTCGCTGCGTTACGTGCAGCGCGAGAGCTGGCCAACAAGTGTGAATTTCACATGGTGCACCACGTGACTTACGCTAGTGTCCATGTGCCCACACAATTGTGGCGTTTGGGAATCCCCGTAGTGTTTGGCCCAGTGGGCGGGGGGCAGACTGCTCCAGGAAGCATGTTGTCATACTTCGGGGCAGAGAAATCTAAAGAGCAGCTGCGGTCGCTGATTACCAAGGCGCTGAGGTTTTCGCCTCTTCACAGACATTGGCTGAGAAGAATGAGCTTCGTGTTCGCAGCCAACGGCGACACACTAAATATCGCTCAAAAATTGGGCTGCAAGAATGCCAGCCTGATGTGCGACACGGCGATTCCTGCAGACTATTTTGCAGAAAGCCCCCGAAGCTTTGAAGAGGAAAGAGGGGGGCTGAGGCTCCTTTGGGTAGGACGAATGCTTACGCGAAAGGCGCTTCCGCTGGCGCTCGATGCTTTGAAAGAGGTGCGCCAGAATGTGACGTTGACCATTGCAGGCGATGGGATGGAGCCCAGAGCGGTACATCGGATGATTCAAGAGCGGAATCTTCAGTGCAGGGTGTTTTGGAAGGGCAGTCGCATGACCTGGCCGGAACTTCGAACGGCTTACGCGGAGCACGATGCGATGCTCTTCACCAGTCTGCGCGATTCATTCGGGTCGCAGCTGCTTGAGGCAATGGCCATGGGCCTACCCGTAATCACTCTGGATTTGCATGGCGCTCACGATTGGCTTCCGGACGCCGCATCTCTCAAAGTGCAGGTTAGCGGCCCCAAGGAAACGGTCCGAAATCTCTCTCGCGCGATTGAAGATTATGCTTCACTGCCGTCACTGAGCAGGAATCGCATGTCCCTGCACGCTTGGGAGTTTGCCAAGACGCACACTTGGTCGGTTCGCGCGGAATCGTGCGAACGACTCTATCAGGAAATCTTGTCCGGAGCCTCTGCGTTGGAAAGTACTACTGCCTCAGAGGCAGCGGGCGTCAATATTTGAGCTACCCGAAACTCTGCAATCGTCCGGATGTTCCCACCGTATCTTTAGTTTGATCGGCACCGTCTTAGTCAGATATGACCGCGGCACACTTAACGTATCCGCTTAGACCCGCATGGAGGGGAGTGCGGCGAACGCGCAACATTGTTGTGTTTATCCTCCTTATAGTGCTGACAATTGCGCTCTTGGGAGCAGCTTCTTGGGACCTATTTCAATTTCTCCTCTGGTGCGCAATCTTCTTCATCGGCCTCTGTCTGGCGCGGCCCCTATCTGGAAACATATTTGCCGGAGAGAGAGAATCGTTCCTGTCCTCTGTTTTGGTGATTTGGATATTCTTGATGATCTCGGAAGCAGTATTCGTTCACAATCAGACAACTGCGCGCGCCGCTAAAGGGCATGTTGACCCTAGCGCGATGTACCAGGCTGTCTCCTGGATACTTTCCTTAGTCGCTCTCGCCTTCATTAGCTGCTTCCGACCTGCTTACCTCCGGCGCTTGTTTGTTGGCCCGTTAAAGTGGGCGTCCATTTTCGCCATCGTGGTAGTGCTCTCGTGTCCTATTTCGCAGAACCCTCTGTACTCTGCAACGCTGGCATTCAAGCTTTGCGTGATCGTTTTAGTGCTCGGCGCGATTGGAGAAGCAATTGAAGACGACGCGGGCATCTTTAAGCTCTTCGCGGCGCTTTTCATAGCAATGCTGATTATTGTTTCGATGCAGTTCGCCGCGCCGTTTCTTGCCCCTGGACCAACCTTCATAAACGGGCGGCTCGGAGCCATGATTGGGCTTTCAGGCACATGCGGTGTCCTTTTGTTATTAAGTGTTCTCTTTCTATGGCTCAAAAAGAGCCCATGGTTTCTTCTCTGCGGCTTTTATTCAGTGATAGTGATGATGTTGGCCGGCACCAAGGGTGGCATCGTCGCCAGCTTCGTGTCGCTCATGATGTTTTTCCTACTGTTGAAAAGGCCGGCACAGGCTGTTGCCGTGAGTCTCGTGTTCGGTGTCCTCTTTATACTCTGCCTCCTATTCACTCCGTTGGGAGGTTCCCTGGAGAAATACAGCGAGTCCGGCAATGCGACTACTCTCACCGGCCGAACCAATCTCTGGTCTGCGACCTGGCCGCAGATTGAGACACACCCCATACTCGGCAAAGGATATCGCGACTCAAGATTCCTGTCGCAAGACATTCCAGGTGCATTCGCGGAAGCAGGCAATATGCACAATTCATTCTTGGAGGTGGCGTACAACACTGGTCTGGGAGGGCTGGTCCCGATAGTGGGAATGAATGTCCTTATCGTGGTCAATCTCAGGAGAGTTTTAGTACGCCCCACTACGCTGCAGTTGCGGTACTTCGCAGCCGCCGCGTTCGCCTTGTACGTACACTTATTCGTATGGGGATTAATCTCAGTAACCTTTGGCGGCGCCCCCGACAATCGATTCATGACATTCTTTGCGGTTCTCCTGATCAGTACGTTTCTGAGAAGTCAATCCGACGAGGAGTATCGGAACAAAATCTATGGCTCACGCAGCCCCCGTTAGCATCGAGGTTTCGAGCATCTCTGGATCGGGGAAGAACACCCGTGTCGCCTGGCTCTTTCCATCGCTCGCACGCGGCTATTATTGGCAGCCGATTTTCAGGGAATTCGTTGCCCGGTGTCCTCATACCGCAGTCTTTACGGGCATCTGGCCGGGGTTTGCGCCAGGCTATGAGAATGGCTTTGAAGTTCATGTGATCCCGGGATTGGGATTCGTCGATTTCAAGAAGAAGCTGCCGGATTCCCGCCGGGGTTTCATTTGGACGCCACTCTCCATCCTGACGAAGCTGGCGACCTTTGGTCCAGACGTGATATTTACATCGGGCTTCAGTGGGTGGACCTTATGCGCCTTGCTCTTCAGGTTATTCGGATCTTCTCGGGTCATTATCTTTTGGGAAGGGTGCTCCGCTCAGTCAGTCAGCCGGTCCAGGGTAAAGACTATGCTGCGCAGTTGGATCGCCCACTTTGCTAATGCGGCAGTGAGTAATGCCGATGAAGGAACCAGGTATTTGCGGGACATAATCGGAATGCCCCAAGGGAAGCTTCTTTGCCACCCCTGTCAGGTGCCAGATCTGTCTTTGCTTTGCTCGGTTGAACGTCAGTTCTGCCTACCCGACATCAAGCGCCCCGTCTTTCTGTACGTGGGCAGCATAAGCGAGCGCAAGGGATGGCGTTACCTCATCGACGCAACTCGGCAGCTGGTCGAACAGGGGATTGAGCAGTTCTCCGTTTTGTTCGTTGGCAGCGGCGAGCAAGAGGAGGAACTGCGGGCAGCCATTAGGGACCATGAGCTCAACGGCATCGTGCACCAAGTTGGAGCCGTTTCATATCACAATCTCGGCCCCTACTACCGAAGCGCCGATGTCTTTATATCCCCAAGTAGAGCAGATACCTGGGGTGTAGCCGTTCTGGAGGCTATGGCTTTCGGAAAGCCGGTCTTATGTTCCAAGTACGTGGGAACTCGGCAAATGATTGCACACGGAGAGAGCGGGTTCATCTTCGACCCTTTCGACTCCGCGCAACTTGCAGGCTACATGGCCAAGTTCATTCAGGATCGAGGTCTTGCCGAACGACTAGGGGCGCATTCGCTCCAGAAAATCGCGCCCTTCACCCCAGCCCGCGCGGCAGACGCATTGGCAAACCTGGCCCTACAGAACCACTAAGAATCAGCGACATTCTCCGCATTGCGTAGGGCGCCATAAGGGCGGCTCTCACAGTGTGCAAATAGGTAATGTTATGTCGACTGCAGTCGAGAATCTCGGGAGCGGCTCGTTGGTTCGGAGCGAGCTACAAGATCCACTGTTTGTACTAAGCGTGTGGCGGTCCGGGTCCTCTCTACTTTACGCCCTTCTCAATCAGCATTCTAAGATCTCTCTCCTTTACGAAGGCGATCTTCCACGCCTGCACCTTTTTCTGTGGGGACGCTTTCGGAGTGGGGCTTGGCGAGAGAGATGGGAATTCTGGAACCAGGGCCCATCAAGACACGGAATTGCTGTTGAATCCATGCCGGCCAACGTATCGAATGCGTGGGAGGCCACTCGCGTCGTCTACCAAGAAGTAGCACGCCGCAAACAGGCCACTGTTTGGGGTGAGAAAACACCACAGTGGTATGACTGTCCACTGCAAATGGCTGAAAAGTTTCCAAGTGCTCGTTTCATATTTCTTTGGCGAGATATGAATGCGGTTATGGAAAGCATGTGCCAGGCGGCTCGTACCGAACGGTTTTTCAGGAAGGTCGGCATTGCGAACAGAGCGTTGATTGGGAACGAGAATCTGAGAAAGGCCTGCGACGCCCTGAAAGGCCAAGGCCGAGCCGTATACGAGCTGAACTATGAAGATCTCACATCGAATACGTCCGAGTGTATGCGACAGATCTGCTTGTTTCTCGAGTTACCATTCGAATCACGACTTACCTCTCTTGAAGGGGCTGATAGGTCCGCCATATATTCGGGGCAGCATCATGCCATGGTGCGAAGTGAGCAGGTGGTCGGCGAGAGAAAACAGACTGATCTTCTGGCGCCTGCTCTCAAGGCTAAAGTCAACCGTTACATCTGCCGCTGGAGGCGGCGCTACGACGGCAAATGGCCCAAGTATCCTCTCTATCTGTCTGGAGATAGCCGGCCACCGAGACTGATTGAACTTTGGCGCGATTGGATTACTTATCAAGTTGTACGGTGTCAAGACAAACTGATCGCTGTGATCTACGCAGTCGTGCCGATAGATGTTGCCCGTTGGCTACGCTGCCGAGTCCGTCAGCGAAGTCGTGCAAAGGGATAACTCGCGATGTCATGTTGAATCGTCCTAATAAAACTGCATCCTGAGAGAAAGCTAGTGGATCACGCGATACCCCGAAACCGGACTCAGCGGCTGCTTAGCAAACGACGTTGTAATTGCTAATTTCGTGAGCCCAAGGGCTCATGAACACTGGTTTCCCTTCAGACCGTATTTCATCGCACCGGTGCCAGACAATGAACAAGACACAAAGCCAATTGTTCTTGCGAAAAGTTCGCGTAGCTCTGACGCCCCGTTCCGTGCTTTTGCGCACCAGGCTAGAAAATGGTGCCATCATAGAGGCATACAACCGGTCCGGGTATGGCGGCCGCGGAGCTTATATCTTTGGGGACTCGCTCGAGCCCGAGCTTTTCTCCTTGCAGCATTTTCTTGCGGCGGGACACGTTTTCGTCGATGTTGGAGCGAATGTGGGCCTCTTCACGGTGAAAGCCGCAAAGCAGGTCGGTAACGACGGTCTGGTTATAGCGATTGAGCCTTTTATCGAAACTGCACTCCGGCTTACCAACAATGTGCGAGCAAATGGTTTTACCAACGTTCGCGTACGAACATTCTGCGTCGGGTCTGATACCCAACAGACGCGCTTGCACCTGAATCAGGGCAAGCCGAATTCCTTTAGTCTCGTCGCTAGGGGCAATGCTGAGTCCATCTCTGTTTTATCCGTTTCACTCGATGATCTCTGCCGATGGGAAGGCCTTAAACGCTTGGACTACCTGAAGATCGATGCGGAAGGCGCAGAGGCTGCAGTACTCGAAGGCGCCCGGGAAGCAATCAGCCGGTTTAGGCCTATCGTTCAAGTGGAGGTAACGATCTGCCAAAGCACTCTAAGTCTGAACTATCGAAGGTTCACTGCTCCCGCCAGTATGAATAATGTTTTTATTCCCGCAGAAAACCTGAAGGCGGTCGAGACGGCGATGAAGTTAGGGTGGGTTGAGATTGGGCTCGGCCAACAGCTTAGGGCGGCCGGTTCGACGGAGTAGCGGAATCGACGGATAGTCTCCGGAGAATAGACAATGAACAAGCCATTTGTAAGCGTCGTCATCAACAATTTCAACTACGGGCGCTTTGTCGGCGAAGCGATCGGCAGCGCTCTCCGTCAGACATATGACCGCATCGAGGTAATTGTTGTTGACGATGGTTCGACTGATGACTCCAAATCTGTCATCGAGGGTTACGGAAAAGAAATCGTAACGATATTCAAGCCGAATGAGGGGCAAGCGTCAGCGTTTAACGCAGGGTTCGTGCGAACTTCCGGTGAGGTTATTTGTTTCCTCGACGCCGACGATTTGTTCCTGCCGAATAAGGTCGAGAGGATTGTTGACGCATACGCGGACGCGGAGGTGGGTTGGTGCTTCCATCCTTTGCAGTCGGTCGACGCTCTAGTTCGGCCTATTCCGGATCCCTTCGACATTCGATATGCGACTGGGCGGTGTGATTTCCGAAGCGAATACAATCGCGGCAAACCAGTGTTTTGGGCCCCGCCAACTTCCGGCCTCACTTTCAGGCGGGGGCTGCTAGAGAAGTTGCTTCCCATGCCGCGTCACATTCGAATCACCAGCGATAACTATCTTACGTTTTGCACTCCGGCTTTCGCGCCGGGATTCTATGTTTCGGAATGCCTAAGTTTACAGCGCATCCACGGTGCCAATGCATATACAGCGAAAGAGGACCCCCTGTTTAAGGCCAGGGTCCAGATGTCCATCGCCAGGGGTATGCACGATGCCTTGCCGGAGCTCACGCGGCTTGCAAACCGATTGTTTGCGAATGCCATCGCAGAGAAGTGGAACGCCGGCGCTGACTTCCAGGAATGTTCGGGCGAACTTAGGCAGTATTTAAGGAAGTGTGCAGTCCCAGAGAGAGCGGAAGTCTTGGCGAGGATGACGTATCGCATTCTCCGGCCACGCCGCTGGGGCGCTGGGACGTTACGCTCATCGCGGAGATCGGTAAAGTCTGGCTGGCATGCAAAAGCAACTAAGCTCTGACTAAGAGCAGTTCCGTATTGGCGCACGACCGACTCGCATTGAACGCACTGATATCAGCATCGGATAAGAGGCAATATACGATGAACGTGGCAACCGACGTAGCTTGGCAGTCGGAAGACCTGGCGATCGAAATGTCGATCAGCCCTCCCAGCGGTTGGCTGGACCTCAATCTGCGCGAGCTTTGGGACTACCGAGAACTGCTGTATTTCTTCGTCTGGCGTGACCTGAAAGTTCGCTACAAACAGACTGCGATCGGCGCCCTCTGGGCTATCCTCCAGCCTTTCTTGACCATGCTCGTGTTCAGTCTGTTCTTTGGCCGACTAGCTCATATCCCATCGAACGGCTTGCCCCATTCCGTCTTCTATTACAGCGCGTTGCTACCATGGATATATTTCTCAGGTGCACTCCACAATGCCACCAACACAATGGTTGAAAACCAGAAGGTCATTACTAAGGTCTACTTCCCCCGGCTGCTCTTGCCCTTGGCTGCGGTGATGTCTGGGTTAGTCGATCTTGCCTTTGGGTGTGTTGTGTTTCTGGGAATGCTGGTCTACTATTCGATCACGCCGGGTCGAGCAATTCTTCTTCTGCCATTCTTCCTGCTGTTAGCTGTTCTCACCGCGCTCGGTGTGGGGCTATGGCTCTCAGCACTGAACGCGATTTATCGTGATGTTCGATACGTCGTGCCATTTGTGATTCAGTTCTGGATGTTTGCCTCGCCTGTCGCCTACCCGAGCAGCTTAGTACCGGAGCGCTGGCGATGGCTCTATGGCCTGAATCCAATGGCAGGTGTGATTGAGGGCTTCCGCTGGTCTCTGACAGGCGCGGGAGAGCCACCCGATGCCATGCTCGCCGTCTCGACTGCCATGGTTCTGCTGCTTTTGGTAGGCGGTGTGGTTTATTTCCAGAAGATGGAAGGCATCATAGCCGACGTGGTGTAACACCCAATAACACAGCCTCTACAGCTACGGCCATAAGTCCAACCATGAGTGAAATCGTTATCCGAACTGAGAATCTGGGCAAATGCTATCGCATTGGCGAACGCGAGCGCTATCTTGCGCTGCGTGACTTGCTGGCGCGCGTGGCATCGGCTCCCATGCGTATGTTTGCGCGCAAGCCGGCTTCGCCCAATGGCAATCATCGGAACGGCAATCGTCTTCCCGGAGAGCAATCCCACCTCTGGGCGCTAAAGGGAGCGTCCATCGAGGTGCGCCAGGGCGAAGTTGTCGGCCTCGTCGGCCGCAACGGCGCCGGCAAGTCTACGCTCCTGAAGATCCTTTCGCGAATAACAAAACCGACCACCGGATGGGCGAAGATTCACGGCCGTGTGGGCAGCCTTCTCGAAGTCGGAACCGGGTTCCACCCGGAACTCACCGGAGGCGAGAATATATACCTCAGCGGCGCCATCCTCGGCATGAGCAGGCGCGAGATCGCAAGAAAATTTGACGAAATCGTGGCGTTTGCAGAAATAGAAAAGTTCATTGCCACTCCGGTAAAGCACTATTCAAGCGGCATGTACGTGAAGCTGGCGTTCTCGGTGGCCGCGCATCTCGAGCCGGAAATTCTCTTGGTCGATGAAGTCTTGGCTGTGGGGGATGCTTACTTTCAGAAAAAATGTCTGGGCAAAATGGGACAAGTCTCACAGCAAGGTCGGACCATCTTATTCGTAAGCCACAACATGGCAGCGGTGAAAGCCCTCTGCAGCAGAGCAATCTTGATAAGAGATGGCGCCGTAGCTGCGTCGGGTACAGTGGCAGGCGTGGTGGACGAGTATTTGTTAGGTGCCGTGCAGGGTCAAAGCGCGAAGGAATGGCAAGATCCAGTGGATGCCCCCGGTAATGAAAATGTCCGTGCCCGTTACGTACGAATAATCCCCCCGGACGGCAATACGGTAATCACAGTCGACACAGGGGCTCAGATCGAAGTCGGTTTTGAAAACTTCCGGAAGGATATCCTTCTCGGCTGTGCTATTCAGGTGACCAACTCCGAAGGTGTTATTATCTTCGAATCCAGTTGCCGCGTCGGCGATTCCCGTTGCGGTTTCTATCAGCTAGCGGCCAGAATCCCCGGCCATTTGCTTAACGCCGGTCGTTATTCCTTGGATGTGCGTTTCGGCAAGGACCAGCGATGGGTCCTGCTTCGCATCGACGGCGTCGTTTCCTTTGAAGTGGAGAACACGGCCACCGGCCGGGGTTCAAACATGGGCGTCGCACCAGGCGTCATTCGCCCGTTGCTCTCCTGGCGCCACTCCTTCAAGGACGAGCCTGCGTTGGTTAGTCAACCCTGATCAGGCAAATCGAAAAGGACCCGGAAGAAAGACATGAGCGAAAACATAAGCGAGGACGTAAGGAATGTGTCGCACTGCAATGTGACCGGCAATAAGATACTCCTTCAAGACACCCCTTCAGCTGTTTTAGGTTTCTCGCGTCTGATCGAGACAACTGCAATAATGGGTGCAAGCGAAACGGCGCCATCACTTCTGGCTTCTAAATTGAAGCGCTTGATTTTTGTCGGAGGCTGTCCGCGTTCGGGGACAACTTTGGTGCAAAGGATACTGGATTGCCATCCAGAAGTTTATGGCGGCCCCGAGTTTGGTTTTATTTCACCCATCGTGAATCTGTTTCAATATATGCGGGAGGAGATCCGGCGGGGCGGCAGCATCGATGCGATTCTCGATGAGAAGGATCTGGCGCATGCTTTCCGGTGCTTGTTAGTTGCTATGCTGTTGCCGAAACTGCAGGACAAGGGAGCCAGCTATCTAAGCGAAAAAACGCCGAGCAATGCGCTTGCCTTTCCATGGCTGGAAGAATGCGCCCCGGAAGCCAAGAAAATTCTTGTTGTTCGGGATCCGCGGGATGTGGTTAGTTCAATGCTGGAGGTCGGTAGGCGCCAGCGGCGCCGGACGGGCCGGCGCCTCGATTTTGTCCGGGACACCCTCGCTGCCGTCGATTACATGAACCAGCACCTGAGGGCAGGCATCGCGGTGGCGGGAAGCAGCGCTAACTGCCTGGTGATCTATTACGAAGATGTGGTTTCCGATCCGCTGGTCGTTGCCAACCGGATGTATCGTTTTATTGGCGTGCGAGAGATAGAGCGGCTAGATTTGGAAAATGAGCAATTCGAAACCGCCCGAAACCGAGAGAGAAGGATAGACTGGTATCCGCCTGGAGCCTTGTGCGGGGGTGTGAAAAAAGGCCGGGTTGGCGTTGCGGAGCGGCAGTTGAGGCGAGGTGATTTGGACTTCATCTGCGCTAAGGGCATCCGTCATCCGCTGCTGACCGAGCGCTATTCCATCCCACCGTTAACGTGGACGGTCGCCGCCCGATGGTGCATTGCTCGCTGCTTGGCCTTGCGGGCCAAGGAGCGCGCGCCCGCAACGTTGACCTATCTTCGCCGACGGTTGACACAATGGTGCAGCGCCGGCGAAGCTCCAGGCTCATAATTTGCATAGGGTGCCGGACCACGCAATAAATTCCTCCGACGTGGAATCTGCGCTTCCCGACGATACGACCCATCACAACTCCCGGGCCGACAGGGCCCTTCCGATTGGTACGGCAGCTTCGGGAAACAGCAAGTCTGACTTGGGGTTCAAGTGACCACACCGTGCAAAGTGTCCGTTGTTATTCCCTGCTTTAACCATGGCGAATTTCTGCCGGACGCCGTGGCCAGTGTGACCCGGATCGGGCGCGACGACGTTGAGTTAGTTGTTGTGGACGACGGATCCACTGATGAGCGGACATGCGTGGAAATGGACGCCCTGGTCGCGCGAGGAATTCGCGTCATCCGGCAAGAAAACAAAGGGGCGGCGACAGCGCGAAATGCGGGCGTCCTCGTTTCGAGCGGAGAGTATGTTCTTCCGCTCGACGCAGACAACCGCGTGCGCTCCAGCTATCTTGACTACGGAATTCGAATTTTGGACGCCAACTCGCAAGTCGGCGTCGTCTACGGCGATGCGGAGTACTTCGGTACGCGAACGGGACGCTGGCATATTGGCCCGTTTGATCGGGATCGGCTGCTGCAATGGAATTATATCGATACCTGTGCCATTTATCGGCGTACCGTTTGGGAACAAAACGGCGGATATGATGCCAGTCTGCCGGTTTGGATGCTGGAAGACTGGGACTTTTGGTTGACCACTTTGGAGCGTGGCTGGCAGTTTGCCTATGTGCCAGAGGTTCTGTTTGACTACCGGGTGGCTGTAGAGTCGAGGGTAATTCGTGCGCGCGGATTCGAGAAGCAGATCGAGGAATTCGTTGCGGTGAAGCATGGTCCCCTATTTCGTCGAGCCTGGTTAGAGGCAGCCAACCCGCACAAATCTCTGAGATGGGCCTTCCGTAATCTGTGTGGCCTGCTCGAAGCCAGGGCCAGGCAGAAATTGTTAAGTGGATTAGGGAGGAGTCTTCTCGCTGGGAGGGGTGAGTCCAAGAGAGATCGTGCATCTGAACCGACCTAGAAGTGCAAAATGAACAGCCGAATGCACAGTATTTGGAGATGTGCTAGGACGATCCACATTTTCGTACGCAAGGTTTGCAGGGAGGTTACGTAGTGTCGGCAAATGAATTCCCCCCCTCGGCGCGACCGCTAGCCACTTGGCGTCTTCCAGGTTTCATCAGAAGCGCCCTGCCGCAGGTCGTGATTGAGGGCATGTATGCAATAAGAAGGCGGATAAGAAGGAGGCTGCTGAGCCGCGGCTTACCTCGGAACAGGGTATTCGAGCAGCCTGTTGACTGCACGCTGGCGAGCGCGTCGATGTCGATCGTTGTGCCTATCCATGATGCACCGTTGGTCACAAAGCGCTGCCTCGCAAGCCTGGAGCGTGATGCCGCGAAGGCGGAGATCATTCTTCTGGATGATGGCTCAAAGATTGCTGAGACGTCCCGCGCGATCCGAGAGTTCAGTGGCCGGAACGGATGGAAGGTCATTTGGAATGCGGAGTCGCGTGGACACAGCGCAGCATGCGTGGCGGGGGCTCGCGTGGCAAGCCGCCCTTATCTCTGTCTTTTAAATTCCGATACTGTAGTGACGCCTTGGTGCTGGCGAGCTATCGAGGAAGCTTTCGAAACAAATGCCGCAATCGGCGTTGCCGGTCCCTGTACGAGCACTTCTGGGAATGAACAAGCCATCGCAGAGCCTTGTCGATTTTATTGGAATGACAGTCAAATCTGCGCCTTTGCTGAGCGATTGAGGGTAACTCCTCCTCAGCCTTTGATACTGGACTTGCCGTGGGTTTCAGGGTTCGCGTTCTTCATACGCCGTCGTCTGTGGGAAGAATTGCGGGGGTTCGATCGCAACCTGTCAGATTACGGCAACGAGATTGAGCTTTGTAAACGTGTAACCAATTTGGGGTACCGGACTGTGTGGGTCCGGAACAGTTATATCCATCATTTCGGGCGGCAGAGTTATGCGAGTGAAATAGGGGAGCCCGAAATCGAGTCTAGGATACTGGCAGCTTATCAATATATCCGCAAGGCACAGGGTCGGCAGCCTACCGACCGCCCTCGGCAAGCTCACTGAAACGCACAGGTGAAGGTGGAGATGGTCTAACCGCACGCCTCGCGACTATAAGATCGATATCCTGCAAGTGTTAGCTATCGAGAGTGATACGCGAGGAGCCAAAGTGCGGCGCCTGTGGGTCATGGCGTCATCCTGGCTGAAACGAGTTGATTGAGCTATGTTGGGCCACAGTAACGTCAAAGTAGCGATCTGCATCAGCACCTTCAGACGTCAGAACCTTCTGCGCGACCTTCTGCACGGCATCGGAAAGCTGCGCTTTGCTAAGGTTTCGCCACCTCAATTGGAAATCGTCGTGGTCGATACTCCCGATGAGTCGGGAAGCGCGCAAGAGGTGTGCGACAACACTTCTCTACCTTGGCGGCTTAAGTACGTGGTTGAGCCGAGGCGCGGGCTTACTTATGCGCGAAACCGTGCCATTGCCGAGGCCGGATCCGTGGATTTCATCGCCTTTATCGATGACGATGAAGTCCCTTCGCCTCAATGGCTGGACGAGCTTTTGTGGGCGCAGGCAAAATTCTCTGCGGACGTCGTGTCCGGCCCGGTCTCTCCCACGTATTCTCCAGAGGTTGCGGGCTGGATAAAGGCCGGAGGATTTTTTGCCAGTCCGCCCCAGGCCACAGGCACCCGGTGCCGAACCTGCGCGACTCACAATGGGCTGGTCGCCACGCACGTGTTCGCAAAAGTACCGCAGTTCAACGATAGCTTTGCATTATCTGGAGCCGAGGATACGGACTTCTTTCTTCGCGCATCCCAAGCGGGTTGTACGATAGTGTGGTCGCAGGAGGCGGTTGTGTACGAATACACTTCTGCAAATCGCGGAACGATCACCTGGCTCCTCCGCCGAGAGTACCAGACCGGAAATGGATGGGTTTTCTGCGAAGCCGTTGTGGGTAATCGTTTCCGCACTTGGGTGATCCGGTTTGTCAAAGCATGCGGACATCTTGTGATAGGTTCGGCAGCTGCGTTTTGGCGATTGCTGTGGTTTGACGGGCCCGCCGTGGTTCGCTCTCTTCAGCGGGTAAGTCTGGGAATTGGCATGCTCGCGGCTCTGGTTGGCCACAGATTCCTTGCCTACCAATATGTTGGAATCGAGCAGGGCGATTAGAAGAGTAGGCCGGGCGGAAGAGAGGACCTTGGCCTCCGGGCCAAAGACTGATGAGGTCGCCATGCTTGCTCGCCAGGGACTCGAGTGATTCACCGCCAGCGAGTCCGGGATGCTTGATGGATTTACCGCTTTGAGTTGCCCTCTGAGTTTAGAGTTTAATAGTGGATTCTCCGTTGAACGGCGCTTAGCCGGAGATTTGTTTGCCGACCCAAGAGCCGCCAAGAACATTGTTGGTGAGCTGTTATCTCTTGGTCCCATCCGTAACCCCGATGTTTCGCGTTAACAATACAAGCACAGCCGCAAGAATGACTAAGTCGGTCATTCCGCTGTTATCGTCATGTCTTTTCCGCCTTCACATGCATGCCCTTGTGCGTTCGGCAGAGATCGGCATGTCGCTGTTGCAAGGGAAAGGCGCAGGCAGCGGCTGGGACATGTCCGGTGAACTGCGTGCCGCAGCGGCCTGCATTAAGCGCCCCGATCCAGTACTGGTTGATGTTGGCGCCAATTATGGCAAGTGGGCGCAGGGCATGCTGAAGCTCTTTCCTGCCACTCGGAAAGTCCTGCTGTTCGAGCCACAAGAAGAGTGCCTTGTGAAGCTTGCCGGGCTGCCACTTCCGGGCAAGGCTGTGATCCCTTCTGCGCTGAGTGATCATTCTGGTATGGAGCCGTTTTACGTCGGGGGTGCCGGCTGGGGTGCAGCGTCACTCTACGAGCGCGCTGAGACGTTTTTTGCGGCACAACCCCAACAAAGAGTTATGGTTTCCGTTACGACGCTGGATGCCGCGCTTGATATGGAAGGCATCGAGTACGTGGACTTCGTGAAGTTCGATATTGAAGGCGCCGAGTTGGCGGCTTTTCGAGGAGCTACGCGCAGCTTTTCCCGGGGTGCTATCGGTGCTCTTTCTCTCGAATTTGGATCGGGCAATATCAATAGCAGGACGTTCTTCCGGGACTTCTGGGATTTTCTAACCGGCTATGGTTTCGAAATCTACCGCGTCTTACCCGGCGGCAACATCTTGCGGATCGATGAATACTATGAAGACCTTGAATATTTCAGGGGTGTTTCGAATTACCTGTGCAAAGCCACCGCGCGGATGTAACCAAGCATCGTAACCAGTAAATACTTGAGCTCTCCCCGGAACTCCTTCAACCTTCAAGCAGCGTTGTCCTCGCACGTGCCCTCCGGCCATTCCATGACTGCACCAGCAATTCGCAGGTTAATCAAGCAAGCATACGCACGTGTACCTTTTAGGCGCCCGGTCCTCGAGTTGCTTCGTCGGACTGTCCGCTTGCCCAGGAGTCTCACCGGGCATCTTCATTTTCAGGGTCCGTTCACCGTGGTGATCGACCCTTCCCACCATTTCCGCCTTGAACACTGGGGCTACATGGTGGAAAATGATCTCTTTTGGAACGGGTTTGGAAACGGATATGAAGGAACATCTCTTCAGGTGTGGCGCAGATTGGCCACCCACGCGCACGTAATTCTAGACGTTGGGGCGAACACCGGTGTCTACGCGCTGGTCGCGCATTGCGTCAACCCGACCTCAACCGTAATTGCATTGGAACCGGTTGAGCGCGTCTTTCGTCGCCTCCAGCGAAATACAGAGTTGAACGGTGGCAAGATCACTTTGCAAAAAGCGGCGGCGTCGAACACAACCGGTACAGCGCTTATCTATGATCTTCCCACCGACCACGAGTTGACAGCTTCTCTGGACCGATCGATGTCGGAAGGCTGCAGCGGTGTTGTTGAGTATACCGTTGCAACGAAGCGCCTTGAGGATGTCTTGCATGATGCCGATTTGCACACTGTCGATCTCATTAAGATCGATGTAGAATTATCTGAACCGCAAGTTCTTCTCGGTATGGGTTCCTTCTTGTCGAACTGCAAACCTACTCTATTGATCGAAATCCTTAATCAACGAGTCGCGCGAGAGGTAAACGATATCACGCGCAATCTTGGGTATAACGTTTACAGAGTTGTTGAACAAGGAGGCCTTGTGCGCACCAGCCATATTCAAGCAACACAGCTGTACGAGAAGGAGCGGAACTACCTCCTTGCTCAGGACGCAATCGTCAAAACGGCGAATATTTCTGATTTTGTTGTGAGTTGATTCCTAAGGTGATCGGTACACTCGGTCTCATGCGCCACATTCGTGAATGCTCAGGCAATCTAGTCTAGCTGGTGATTCCAATCGAGGGTGTTACATGAAGCGACGTGAAGGCCACCTCGGACAATGCGGCCATATCGCCTTCGGCCTTGTTCTTGTATCGGTTCTGCAATGCCCTTTGTTCGGCGCGACTAAAGCCGAATCTCCGATAACTGTCACTGTTACTTCTCCTCTCAGGTTCACCGTAGACCAAGGGGGCGGAGTTGTTCGTTCGCATGCGGTTGTTCTCAAGAATACGGGAAAGGCAACGCTGGAGTGGGCGGTCTCCTCAAACCAGGCGTGGCTCCGGTTTGAGCCTGCTTCCGGTTCCCTTTCTCCGAATACCACGGCTGTGGTCGAGTTCATTGCAGATCCGGCAGGGTTCGCTCCCGGAATCTATGTAGCTTCAGCGCAGATTGCGAGCCCAAATACGCCGGCAGAAGCGCTTGAAGTGACAATGACGGCGCAACCAGCTTTCGCGGGAGATCCTGTCGGAAACGCGGAGCGCGCCTTTCCATCCGACTCAGGCATGGTCAATGTGAAAACTCAATATGGAGCTAGGGGAGACGGTGTCAGCGACGATACCGAGGCCATCCAGCAGGCGATTTCGGCTACGGTGCATCATCCGCAAACAGGGCCCAGAATCATATATTTTCCGGCCGGAACGTATTTGGTCTCGCGCCCTCTTCTCGAGAGGGATCTGAACTCGCATTGGAATTCTTTGCTCACGCTGCAGGGCGAAAATCGTGCTTCCACAATGATCAGGCTCAAGGACAACGACGCAACTTATCAAAGCGCCAGCGCTCCCGCTGGAGTTCTGGTATTTGCATCTCAGAACGGCAACTCGATGGGAGGAGGAAATGCTGCGTTTGACAACAACATTTTCGACATGACCATTGATGTGGGCCGAGGAAATGCCGGAGCAGTCGCTCTCGATTTCATGGGCAATAATTATTGCGCATTGCGCAACGTGACCCTTCAGTCGAGCGATTCGAATCACTCAGGGGCGATCGGCCTTGCATTGTTGCGGTACGCTGCCGGCCCTTGTTTCATGAAAAATGTAGTTATCAACGGATTTGATTACGGGATAAAGGTAGCCAACAAGGAGTACAGTTTTACGTTCGAGGACCTGACTCTCCTGAATCAGAAACTATACGGAATCTACAATGCAAATAATGTTCTTTGCATCCGGCACCTCGTTTCTGCGAACGTCGTCCCTGCGATTTACAACGCCACAGGCGATAGCTTAATAACCTTGGTTGGTGCGAGGTTGAAGAGTGATTCTTCCCAATTGTCGGCAATTCAAAACTTGGGGACTCTTTACGCAAGAGACGTTATATCGTCAGGATACGCGTCCGCGTTGCAAGGGCAAGGTTCTGCAATCACCGAATACGATTCTGGACCGATTATTAGACAGTTCGGCAACAGTACTTCATCATTGAACCTTCCGGTCGAGGAAACACCGCTTTTTGAAGACGTGAGCCTGAGCAACTGGAAGAGTGTCATCGCCTATGGCGCAGACCCGACCGGAACAGCAGACAGTTCGGCTGCGATTCAGGCGACGATCAATTCTGGGGCTACAACGGTATATTTTCCTACTGGAGTATATCGGATTACGCGGACTATTCTGATCGGTGGCAAGGTCCGCATGCTGGAGGGTTTTAACTCGTCATTGAATCCGTCGGGAGAGTGTTTCAGCCATGGAGAGAGTCCAGCGCCCCTATTAAAAGTCGAGGCTGGAACGGCTGATGTTACTTTGGACCACTTCAGGATGGGAGCTTTCTACGCCCACCCTTCTCCCGGCGTGATTTTTGTTCAGCAAGATTCGGCGCGACCGTTGGTCCTGCGGGATTCTCTCATGGGCGTGCAACCTACTACCGTTGCTTATGAGAACACCATCCGGGGAGCCGGCGCACTCTTTGTGGAAAATGTGGCAGCGATGCCTTGGGAAATATTGTTCCCTCAAAAAGTGTTTGCCCGACAAATCAACCCTGAAGGTAACCGAACAAAGATCACGAACAAGGGCGGCGAACTGTGGGTTCTAGGGCTGAAAACGGAAGGTATCGGTACAAACGTTGAAACCGACGAAGGTGGATATACGGAGGTGCTCGGCGGTCTCATCTACCCAGTCTGGAAAACTCCTGCTGATTCAGCGAGTTTCGTGGTGAACGACTCGCACGTCTCCTTTGTCTATGCGGTTAGCAACTACAAACCAGCTACTAGCGGTGCCAATTTTGCGGTTCAGGTCAAAGAAACCCAGCATGGGATAGTGAAGTCTCTTCTCAGCACGTCACTTCCTGCGCGCGGGCTTGGAACAATGATGGCGCTCTACTCTTCCGAAAGCCCTCCAAAGGGCTCCAAAATGCCTGATGGGGCGACTCAGTCGCATTAATCGCAGGCGTTCGATGTCCCGGATATTACGTTCGCGCTCCCCAGGACTAGCCCACTTGGAACCCTTGGAAATCAGCGTTGGGGTGGCCGCGTGGTGTTATTACTTAAGGCGACTAACTTTAGGGCAAACGCGTTAACGGAGTTTATCGATGGTGTGGTATTTTCTGTTCTTTTTTATTTCTGGATTTTGCAGCATCTTGTATGAGCTCGTCTGGCTGCGGCTAGCGATGGCGCAATTCAGCGTCACTACGGCGTTTGTATCCATCGTGCTGTCGATGTTCATGGCGGGCCTGGGGATCGGCTCCTTGGCGGCCGGGGCGTGGATTCGGCGAAGTGGCAACGACATCCGGTTCCCTCCGCTGAGGTTGTATGCGCTAACCGAGTTCGCGATCGGGGTTTCGGCACTCGCGGTACCCCTCGAACTTGCATGGGGACACCGGGTTCTTGAAGTGGCTGCAGCACACTCGATTCTTTCACCAGTCCTTTCCTACTTGCTATCAGGCACCTGGATGGCGCTGACTTTGGTGCCGTGGTGCGCCTGCATGGGAGCCACGATTCCCTTGGCAATGTTTTCCATTCGTAGCGACGCGCGTTGCGAGTCGCGCCGCTCCTTCAGTTTTCTGTATCTGGCAAATGTGCTGGGAGCAGTTGCGGGAGCGGTCTTTCCGCTGTTTCTCATTGAGCTGTGCGGCTTTCACCGGACGCTGTGGGTAGGTGCGGCCCTGAACGCCACTATTGCGGGCTCAGCTTTCGTTGCGACCTTGACCTCCCGCAGCCATGCTGTGAGCCCAGATTCGCAACCGCCCGCCACCGCTTCCAGGGGGTCGGACCAGCGGAAAAGCACATTGGTGCTGCTTTTTATAACCGGCCTCGTAACGATGGGGATGGAAGTCGTGTGGATCCGCCTTTTCACACCATACCTTGGCGCTATCGTGTACTCCTTTGCGGCCATTCTGGCCTCTTATCTTTTGGCCACGTTTGCCGGTTCGCGAGTGTATCGCGTGTGGAGCCAAAACCGGCATCGCGAGAGCAGGATCGCGTGGATTTCGCTGGCGCTACTGGGGCTGCTGCCCCTCTTGACTTCCGATAGTCGTATACACCTGGGGTCTTTCTATCGGGTCTTTCTTGGCGTGATGCCGATCTCAGCCGTAATCGGATTCCTCACGCCAATGCTTGTGGACCGCTGGTCGGAGGGCGATCCGGACCGTGCTGGCCGCGCTTACGCTTTGAACGTTTTAGGTTGCATCGTGGGGCCGCTGCTATCCGGCTTCGTCCTGCTGCCCTTGGTTGGCGAACATTTCTCCATGCTTCTGTTCGTGCTGCCGTGGTTTGTCATGGCGGTACCGAGCCGCAGCACGCGTGCCATGGCTTTGGCTCCGCGCGTTGCCGCCGCCGTGATTATTCTGGCAGCGATCACAATTTTCTGTCTTACTAAGGATTACGAAACTCGATTCGCGCAACGGGAGGTTTTGCGCGACAGCACTGCCACCGTCGTTGCGGCCGAGATCCCCAATGAGTTGGGGACGGGGGTGACGAAGACTCTCCTCGTCAACGGCGTCGGCATGACGGGTCTGACACCAGTCACCAAGATGATGGCGCACTTCCCCTTAGCGTCGCTCGATCATCCACCCCGCGAAGTGTTGGTGATTTGCTTCGGTATGGGCACGACGTTCCGCTCCGCACTCTCCTGGGGAATTCCCGTTACCGCGGTCGATCTCGTGCCAAGCGTTCCCAAACTCTTCCACTTCTTCCATGCCGACTCAGCTCAGGTGCTTGCATCGCCGCTCGCGCACATTGTGGTGGACGATGGCCGCCACTATCTGGAGCGTAACCCAGAACGCTACGATGTCATTATGATCGACCCCCCGCCGCCGGTTCGGGCGGCGGGGTCCAGCCTGCTCTATTCCGAGGACTTCTACGCGGTGGTTAAGGAGCGGTTGCAGCCGGGAGGGATTCTTGCCCAGTGGATGCCGCCTGGTGGCGACGCCGCCGCGGAAGCCTCGGTTGCCCGGGCTTTGAAAAATTCCTTTCCCTATGTCTACGTTTTTCCTTCGATCAAACACTGGGGATGGCATTTTTTTGCCAGCGATCACCCCATCCCAAGTCGCAGTCCGTTAGAACTAATCGCGCGTATGCCAGCAAAGGCAGTCGACGACATGATGGAATGGGGACCCGCGAAATCCCCTCAAGAGCAGTTTGAGCGTATGCTCTCGGGGCAAATGACCACGGAACAGTTGATTGCCCTGGCGCCTTCGGTCTCGCCTCTTCAGGATGATCGGCCCATCAACGAATACTTTCTGCTCCGCACCCCCCTCGCCAAACTGAGATCGATGTTGAGGAAGCGGATCGACGCTAGATAGTGACGCGTGGGAAGGTTTATCCGCCGGCAATACACCATCAGATATCATGCAAAACGTGACTTCTCGCCGTCCTTTTCGCAGCCGAATCACGTTCCTAGTCGCGCTGTTGGCTATTGCCAGCATCAGCATACTCGCCTTTCGACGACCACTTTTGCGGGCTGCAGGATGGATGCTCATTGTCAATGACCCGATCGAACCCGCCGATGTCATCGTCGTGACGGTCGAGGCTGATGGCGCGGGGGCGCTCGAAGCCGCCGACTTAGTTCACAGCGGGGTGTCTAAGCAAGTCGCCGCTTTCGGTGAAGCTCCTGACACCGTGGAACGTGAATTCAGCCGGCGCGGCATTCCTTACGAAGACGCGGCCGCACGATCCCTCCGACAACTCAAATTGCTTGGACTCGATACCATTGGACTCATCCCGACCTTTGTGGATGGAAGCGAGGACGAAGGTCCAGCACTTGCCGACTGGTGCGACCAACACAGGTTCCGTTCAGTCGTTGTGGTGAGCACTTCGGATCACTCGCGACGTCTTCGTCGAGTGCTTCATCGTTCCATGCAGGGGCACCTAACCAAAGTCATGGTGCGCTCAGCGCGCTACTCAGTATTCGATCCCGACCGATGGTGGCAATCCCACATTGGGATTAGAACTGAAGTTGCGGAACTTGAGAAGTTATTGCGCGATGTAGTGCGTCATCCAATTTCGTGAACGGACCGCGGCCAGGAGGCGCAGTAAAAAAAGATAAGTTGGAGCCGGGTTCAGCGGTCCGCAAAGCAAGACTTCATACAACCAAGGGGTCATTTTGCATAGTCCCGTGTGCTAATAGCCTGAGCCCCGCAAAGTAAGGAGGGTTCAAGTGTTTGTCCCCGACATTGGACACTTCGTCGGCGCCTACTTCCACGGCGATACTCCTCCCAATCATTTCCAACTTGAGCACAATCCGGAGGCCGCTCTTGTGACGATCTAGTATGCCTTCGATTCCAGCCATCGGTCCGGTTTTGATGCGTACTCGGTCCCCTACTTCCAGGTTGGGGTGAGGTTCGATTCGGTGCGCCCGCAATCCCGCTCGCAGAAATGAGACGTAATCATCTGGGATCGGCGATGGTTCGTGGCCTGAGGAAACGATGTATCGCACGCTGGAAAGACTAAGGACCTGAACGCGTGCCCGTGCGTCGATTCGCACAAACGAATAATTAGGAAAGAGTGGCAGCTCCACTGTGGCCGTGCAACGGTTCTTCCACCGATTTCTAACTCGGTAAAGCGGTAGGAACGATTCGATTCCCCGCTCGGTACAGCATGCCGCCACACGTTTCTCGTGGCGGGGCATGGTAAACACCGCGTACCACCTTGGGTCGTAACCGACCAAGCCTCGCGGTCCTTGCTCTGTGCCCGTCGGATGGAACTTCGGCGGTTCGACTACGTGCAAGTAAGACACGGCATGGCCCCCTGGGATGGCAGAAACGTGCCCTGAATGAGTGCGTTCGATCACCAGCGAACGAACACTCACCCAATTACTTCGCGTCCGGGCAAAGATACGTCCCACAGAACCAGCGACGAACCTGATTTTGTGGCGACCCAACTATCCCAGACAACTGTTACGGGCCAATGACTGGAAAGTTAAGGGCATGTGAATTTGTGGCTCATCCGACCGCACCGCTCTGGAAAAGACGTGGAAATCTGCTGCTTGTACAGTTGTTGGAGGTTTTGCGATTCGGAGCTATTTTTCACTCGCTAACGGTATTCGCCACTGCCAGGGCCGCCGCATATCCCGGGATCCCTGGCAGGTCGCGCAGGATCCAACGAGAGGCTTCCGATTCGTCCGGGCGGGTCGCCAGCAGAGCATGAGACTCGTTCTCCGCCACGGAGACATCAAATTGATGCAGCGGTAGCGACAGCCCCTCACCTCTCGCTTTGACATAAGCCTCTTTGCGTGTCCAGCATCGGAAGAAGGCCGCGTGCAGGTCGTCGCCGGACAAATCCTTCAGAAAACCTCTTTCTCGCACCGAAAAGAATCGCTCCGCGAGTCTTCTCGCGTCAGGCGCGGCTTTGATCTTCTCCACATCCACGCCGACCTCACGTGTTCTGACAAAGGCCAGCAGGGCTAGGCCGTCGGTATGCGACACGTTGAAGCGTAAGTCGAACCCCCTATCGAGGTGGGGCTTGCCGTGCTCTGCCTGGCGGAGCAACACTTCGCGCGCCCCAGTTCCAAGGTAAGAGGCTAGAAGGCAACGGAGCCTGCCACGAGTCAAGATGAAGTCATTTTGTGGTTTCTCAACCAGGTAGCGAGCTGCGCGCTCGCGTTCCTCATCTGAGAGCATCTCGTAGCAGGCTGGTTCGATGGGAGAAGGCATCTGCAGGCGCTGTATCCAAATCTGCACCACATCAGGCTGAAGCTGAGGAACGATGCAGTCCATCATTGCATCGCTGCATTCCCGCACCTCGATTTTGACGCTGCAAGCCATATGCAGAAGGTCTAAGAAATCCCGATGCAGTATACCTCGCGAGCCTTCGCGTCCTCCGTTTGTCGGGCTGATGCTCGCTTGAGGAATCGAAATTAACGCGCCGTTAACACTCAGCTGACTTGCCGATGCCATAATTCCGACGGACAGATTCTCGTCCAAACGTCATCCTGAAAAGGATGGCAAATCGATCCTTCACCGCGCGCCGCTGGAGAGAATTGAAATGCTCAGGTTCGTCACGCCCAAGCTGATCGTTGGGATTACCCTGCTCGTTGCCTGCGGTCTTCTAATCAGTTGCAGCAGCGGCAGCAAGTCGGCTATCACAAATCCCACCACGCCCAACGTCGCTGGACCTTGGCAATTGATTGCAATTTCCACCGACGGATCGGCGACGGGAATCGAAGTGGCTCTGACGGAAGGGCAAGTTCTGGTCAACGGAGTGGAGCAACCCGACGGCCAGATCGCGGCCGACAGCGCTCAGATTACATTCGTTTCGCTCAATCCTGCGAACTCGGAAATCACTGGCTTCGGAGGGTCTTGCCTGCCCGTGACCACCGCGAATACCTTCGGTCCCGGCACGGTCACGGCTCTTGGGGCTCCAATTAGTTTCAGCTTTACCGAGAACGGCAACGTGTTCAACGTAACCGCCACGATCAGCGGCGACGGAACCAGCATTTTGAACGGCACCTATACGCCGCAGACCGGGAACACCTGCACCGATCCCGGCGGCACGATTACCGGTACTCTGCTCTCGAAACTTTCGGGAACTTACACGGGAACGATGTGTCCGCTCGCCAGCACGTGCCAAAGCTCCTCTGAATTCACCGACACTGTGGTGAGTGCCACGGTGAGCGAAAGCTCCAGCAATGTGCTAACGCTCGGTCTCGTGCTTAGCGGCACCGATAACACCAACTTCACGCTAACCGGCCCAGTCACCGGCAACGCCTTCTCCGCGACTGGGACGTTCCAGGGTCAAACTCTTACCTACTATGGCTACTACGAGCAACTCTCGAGCGTCCCGACGCTTTATCTGGTGAACGGCACCAACCCGGCACAGCCCTTCCACGTCGGGACCCTCGCTCAGTAGCCGCCCCCAAACACCCACGAAACCTAGATTTGTTTCTCGCCTCATTCGGCGATGTGCGCCATAATGTGGGCGTATCGCGTTTGGGTGTATCTCGTCGTCGTGGTCTGTTCCATGAGGGGCAGTCCCGCTTCTTAGTGAGGAGCTAGCAACTGGATGAAAGTGTCTGTGGCGATGCCTGTTTACAACGAACGGGCGACTCTTCCCTTGATTGTTGAAGCAGTATTTGCCTCTCCGTTAGACATCGAACTGTTGTGCGTGGATGACGGTTCGACGGATGGCTCCAGGGACATTCTGTCCGACCTGCAATCGAAACATCCGGGAATGCGGGTTCTCCTTCAACCCCGGAACATGGGGAAGGGAGCGGCCTTGCACCGTGCAATCCGAGAAGCCACGGGCGACTACGTCATCATTCAGGACGCCGACCTGGAATACAATCCGGCGGAATTCCCCAATCTGCTCGGGCCTCTGATCCAAGGCAAGGCGGATGTGGTGTTCGGATCGCGATTTATGGGAGGCGCGCCGCACCGCGTGCTTTACTTCTGGCACTCGGTGGGCAACAAACTGCTGACGCTGTTCTCAAACTGCCTGACCGACCTGAACCTGACCGACATGGAAACCTGCTATAAGGCCTTCCGGCGGGAGATTCTGCAGGCTATCCCGCTGGAGGAAACGCGTTTCGGGTTCGAACCGGAGATCACGGTGAAGATCGCGAAGCGCAAGCTGCGAGTCTACGAAGTGGGAATCAGCTACAGCGGGCGGACCTATGAGGAAGGCAAGAAAATCGGCATGAAGGACGGGTTTCGAGCGCTGTGGTGCTTGCTGAAGTATTCTGTAACCGAGCCGGGCCAAAAACGGTATTCGTCCGAAAGCTGATACTACAACCAGATTTGCTGCATCATCATCTGGCATCTTTCGGTAGCTAAGTTTCTCGGCCACGATCTTAGCCAGACTTCGCCAGACATGGCGCCACCGCTGCCAAGGGGCGTCTCCCAAAACACGGCGGTCGTTCAACGAGAATCGACAGAGATCGATGTACGGGCGGAAGCGAGCGTTTCCATCAACATTCGCCTACCAGGTTCGCCTACCAGAACTCCCCTCAGTGAATCCCATAGAGCTGGGATGTTTTGGTTTCATCGCGAGCGTTCCGCAACTCAGGCAGCGGAGTCGCTTGCGTAATCCTGTAATCCCTATACTCGATGGTGAGGGTTGCTTTCCCTCCCAACCGTGTCACGCTCACCGTGTGGTTCTCGGCCGGCAGCCAGAAGTCGTTCAGCTTTACATAGTGGTGCTCTATGGCTGTGTTCTTGATCCAGAACGACGGATTCTTTCCCGGCTCGCCTGCGATTCGCACCACAGCGAAGTCCTTGGCATCCACCCAGATCTTCCCGCGGTAGAGAAACTTGTTCTTCGTGCGGGGCAGCAGGTCGAGCACGTATCGACCTCCCTCGGCCGTGTCATCGTATCCCTCCAGCGAGAATTCGTAATTTTCGCTGCTCAAGGCCGACCGTCGCCGGTTCTCTTCGTTAGCCGCCTCTTGCTCGCCCTCCAGCAGCTTCTTGAACACGTGGTCGATAATGAACTTCGATCCCTGCGCTGACACGACATTAAAGTGCTTCTCCGCCGGAGCATGAAACGTCATGCTCACTACCATTTCGGCATCGCGATCACCCGGCAATCCGCGATACTCCATCCGGTAAACCCGCGTCCCCGCAAACTCTTCCAGCGCCGCGGCCCGTTGCGCATTTCTCTGTTGCAGATTTCTCACTACCACGTCAACCGGCAGCAGCGGCACGCTCCTGCCGGAACTTGTTGAACCGGAATTAGCCTGACCAGCATTCGCCGAGCCAGTACTCACCGATCCCTCCGCGCTTTGCGCCCAAACTGTCGCCTTCAGCAGAGCGAAACTGCATAGCAGCAACGACAGAGAAACCACGACGGCCTGACGTGAGTGAGTTTTTCCCATATCTTTTTTCACCTTGCGATCTGGGTGTTGGTCGTCTTACCCAAGGTGCGGAGCCGTCGTGCCTGCGTGCGACCGCATTCTGATTTTCGTTCCCGCGCGGCCGCAGCGCTGTTTCTCAGCGTGAGCGGTGCCAGCACTTCTCCCCGCAGCACGCAAGTGAACTCCGTCGACATCATATTAGCCCTCAGCCACGACTCTTCCGCACCTTGGCCAACAATCAGGAAGCGAAAACCGGTAAGGCCTTCCCGAATCAGAACTTGTTCCCATCGCGACCAGATCTCGAACGTCCTTCTCGACTGTCAGCCGCGGAAGGTTGCACCGTGAATTCACTCAGTTGCGCCATGATCGCGAGCGCGCAGCGCTGGGAAGATTGTGCACACCCAGATAAAACGATGTGTCTTTGAACGGGGCCGTCCATTCCACACTGAGGAGCTACGGATTCCATCACCAGCGGAACAGCCGGGTCTGCTGAAGTACTCTGTGGCCGAGTCGGCGCAGAAGCAGGATGGTCGACCCTACGGTTGCCAGATGCGACCCGAAGGTTGGTCGAGACGATTTCGCAATCGCCTCGATCGTGTAATTTATGCCGAGGGTTTCGCGTGCGGCGAGAAGTTTCGTCTAAGGCATTCACCTTACCGTTAGGCACAAAGATACTTTCCGGCTCCCCGGAACTAAACAGGTGGTTAAAGGCGCTATCGAGAACGCTGGGGTTTGCCGAGTTCCAGCGGGCATGGCGTTGCATTCGCCTCCGTTATGAGCAGCCGATTGCGGGGCGTTTTTCCCGCTGCTGCCGCGCAAAATCGCTCTCGCGGCGGCCCTAAGTGTTTTTGGGAGACGGTCTGCAGATTCCAAGAGTGGTGCTCAACCGTCTGCAAGTGCCTGTGGAAATTGCTGTTCACTCGTCACAGACAATTTCGTCTCAAATTGGCAATCTGGGTGCTATGAGAATTGAAAGGATTCAGCCCTTCGCTGTTCAGGCGGAGGCGATGCAAGGTTGTTGTGAGGGGGATTGAATGAAGGAACAGACTGTTCGGCTCGGTCCACGCGAACAGCAGATTGTCGAACTGCTTTTGCAGGGCTGTGATAACGCCGAGATTGCCACTCAACTCCACATGGCGCGGCGCACTGTGAAAGCCCATTTCAACCGGTTGTTTCTTCGTTTCGGAATCACCAGCGGTATCAAGCGAGTAAAACTCGCGACCCTGTTATACCGGAGGCAAGCATGTCTGCAGGTGGGCGTTATGGCACCCGTATCCCCAGTGAGCGTGAGCAGCGAGTTATCCAACTCGTTGCCGAAGGCCTGAAAAACCGCGAAGTCGCCGAAGCCATCGGGACGACCGAGCATGTTGTGAAGAACTATCTGCGAGTCATCTACGACAAACTGGGACTTTGGAACCGGGTCGAGCTGGCGCTGTGGTATGAGTCGCGGCGCAGTCCGTCTGTATTGGCGACTCAGTAATTCCTAATTGGGCAACTAGCCTCGGCGCGCCGCTGCTTCCAAATGCAGTGGCGTTGCCAGGCATCGCTATGCCAGGTGAGTTTCAACTTTTCGAATCATTGGCAGCCGAACGCCTGCAGACTTTGCAGACGTTCTCCGGCTTCTTTCAGTCCCCGGAGTGCGGCGGAGTCGAGCAACACTCGCGCCTGATCGCAATTCTTCGCGACCCCGTCGCCCTTCAAATACAGATCGGCTAACAGCAGCGTCGCCGTGGCGTTGTGTTTGGCCATGGACTTCCATAGCCACTTCGCCGCTTCGGCGCTATTGCGCGGCTCGCCGTTGACGCCGTTCAAATAGCCTTGCGCGACCGCAAGTTCCTCGGCGCCGTTTCCTGTGGTAGTTTCCGCGGCCTGCGGTTTCCCAATCAGAGAAGTCGATGGGCTTGCAGCCCGAGAAGCTCCGCTATTGTTCGAGACTGCGTTGTCCCTCTTTGGATCTGCATTGGACGGAGGAGCGGCTTCGTTGTTTTCCGCCGGTGCTCGATCAGTAGTGTTGCTTGTGGATCCACTTGCAGCGGGTCGTTCTGCCGACGAATTCAGAGATGCGCTCGGTGGTACCTGCACCGGCGCGGCGGGCTGGGTCGCAACCGCCGGTGCAGCTTGGAGTTCCACGTGCGCGGTTCGCGACGTCGTCTGAGAGTTCCGCCATGCGATGTAGGCAAGGGCGAGAACTACTACCGCCATCGCCATTCCCATATAGACGCGGTAGGACCGTGACTCCGAAGCATCGCGAACGTCTTCGGCTGAGTCTTCATCGCGGTCCTCGATCGTATGCCGCCCGAACTTGGCTCGTAGCAGCGACAAATCGTCTGGGATCGCTGCCGGTTCGTAGAAAGGCTCGGCGGGTCTCGTGGTCTGGGACTCGTTGATCGCCGACTTGATCGTCATCTGCTCCGCGGGATCATCCTTCGGGCGGTCCTCATTGGATTGATCGCCTGGCAGACGAGTGTCAACCAGGGAATCTTCGATGTGGCGATCTTCGCCGTGCCGATCCCCGTTTTGCCGATCTTCGATGCGCCAATCTTCGATCTGTCGACTCTCGATCTGCCGATCCTCGAGGTGGCGACCGCGAAAAGGATCTTCCAGGGCAGGATCGTCCGCCTTCACTTCAGTCGCAGCGACACTGGCCTGCGGCAACGGCTCCGCGACCCGTCCTCCGCACATGCCGCAGAATCGGTGGGATGCAGGGTTCTCCCAGCCGCACGCGTGACAGCGAGTCGTTCCCAGCGGATCCGCCGGTTTTGGAGTGTGTGCTTCATTGAATTCCAAAGCATGTTCCTGCACCGGCGACTCGGAACTGACTGCGACGCCCTCAGCAAGGGCCTCTTCCTGCAGTTCGCGCAGCAGTTCCAGCACTGCCTGCGCACGTTTCTCCGGCGGACTTGTGAAATAGACCTCGGCCCATCGCCCCATGTTCTGACCCAGGATCGGATTCAGCAGCGGATTCAATTCTGGGATGGGTAAGGTGCTGGGCCCGTCGGGATGGTCGTCTTGACTCGACAATCAGCGTTCTCCGGTGGAAGGCAAACGAAATCAGAATTTAGGACGCAATCTACTTATGATTGCACTCTGGCAACCGGAGGTTGTCAACTCAAAGCGCGGAGAAAGTTGTGGATACAGGCTCGAAATGGCGCTTCAATCGCAGGCTTTGCGGTAGGCGGGCTCGAACTGGTCCAACTGCGCGTCGCGTTGAGAAGTAAATTTTCCTTTCGCCGTTTTTCCGTACAGATCGGCTCCCGGGCAGTAGTAGAGCGCGGTCTGCAGATCAACCCAAACCTGCGTGTCAGGATTGCCCTTGTATTCCGGTGGCGGAGGCGCTTCCGCCAGGCCCAGGCTGATCAGCGTCCGGTCGAACCACGAGAGATCAGCGTCGGGTGCGGGCTTGCGATGATCAGTTGATCCGGCAGCCGGATTTCCCGTGGCGCTAACCGAATGGCCCGACCAGATCGCCCGGGAGATCACGCCCGCCACCAGCAGCACGGCGATTGCTAGGTAGATATCTCCCCGCCGGGTCTTCCAGAACTGCAGCAGCGATCCGGAGCGTTTGGCTGCGGCCAATTGCTCCAGGAAGTCACGGGCGCTTGCGGCCGAACTCCATGCGGCGGCGTGCTCCGGATTATTGGCCAGAGCCGTCGATTGTCCGGCCTTGACCTCAACTTCCGAGCTTGCCGCAACCGGAGCTTCAAGATCGGCCAGCACCGAATCTTCGAACTCAGCCCCTATAGCTGTAGGGTCGAGTTTGATGGGTAAGGGAATTCTGTCAGCCGGCCCCTCGGCGGGTTCAAACAGCTCGGGCATTTCCTCTTCCAGCGAATCGGTCCACGGATTCTCGGAGTGGGGGTGATCTAAGCTGGTGGCTGATCTGGACTGAGCGGGTCTGTCATCTGCGGGGACTCCGACAGCCTCAGTGGGATGCGCCTGCTTCATCGCCTCCTGCATGTGCCACAGCGACGCAACTTTGCTCTGCATGCTGGGTGGTTCATACTCGTCACCCGCGCGCGGCATGCCGCAGTGACCGCAGAACTGTTCCTCGCCCACCATTTTGTGCCCGCACTTGCCACATTCGAAAACCGATGTTGGCGAGGATGCGGATGCCGCCGGTGTCGACGTTGGAGCGCCAGCTCGAGCCGCAGCGTCCTTGGCGATTGGCCGGTCCACCAACGCCTGAAGATTTGGCTTCAGCTGTTCGAGGGCTTCCAGCATCTCCGCGCGCTCCAGCGCCAGCGATTTCTTGGACACAACTTCTTCATGCCGCGCCAGCGCTTCGGTCACCAGCCCGGCCATGAGCTGGCAGGTATGAACGTCGGAATCAGTGAATGCCTGAGGCGTGGGATAGTAGAGCTCCAGACCGCCGCCGACTCCGCCATCATGAAAAATCGGAACCGCGATTAGCGACTGGATCCCACGCCGGCGGCATTCCTCCGGATCGATTAAAAATTCTGAATTGATGCCGGTACTGCGGAACACCTGGCCGGTGCGCAGACAGGCCGCGCACAGCGCCTTTTCCGGCGCAACCTCAGTTCCGACCGGCAGAGTCAGCGACCCAGCGGCCGCCCGGTAGGCAAGCTTACCGCCGTCGAGAATGGCAATGGCCGCGCCGCTGGCCCGTGCGATCGCGATGAGGCGCTCCGTCACCAGCGCCATCGCGCTTTCTAATTCCAGATTGCGAACCTGAATCTGGTGCTGGGTCTCGACGATTCTTGCCAGGGTGAAGGTGTAGTCGCCGCTGGCAGCCGGTTCTGCATCGTACGCGGGTGGCGTGCCGTGTGCTGGAGCGGAGTGCTCGGCCGCTTCCAGCATATTCCTCGTCAGTTCAAGGACACGTTCTTTCTCTTTGAGTTCGCGGCTGTGCTCTTGCAACACGTAGGCCGCTTCCAGCAGCTTTGCGAGCATCTGCTCGTCCAGCACTGGTTTGTCTTTTTCCTCGGACACGATTTCTTTTTCCACCCGTGGAAACTGCCCCATCGCGCAGCCCATTACTCTGGCCCGAATGCGTTTATTCTAGTGCAACTCCCGCACCAAAAGTCCCATGCCAGGCCAGCTATGATCAGTGCTAAGTTGGTTCGCGCCGGGGGACGAGTTACAGGGGGATCGAGAACCCGGATGCTCCTCGGAAGGGAGCGCCCTCAAATCTGCTCATAGTTTACTGCCTGGCAAGCCGACTTGCGAGTGTTCTTGTGAGCACTGGAAACCGTTCCGGCCAGGGGTAACCACTCGCCAGTAACCACACTCTATTACCGGAATCTTGCGAGCCCGCTGCTCCTGCCAGTCTTAAGATCCCCGGATCACTCCCGATTGTAGGACTTCGGCGGCAGCAGGAACTGCAGGCCGAAATAGCCGAGGAAATAAGTCTGGTTGCTACGCGTGGGTTCCAGGCTGCGTCCGGCCATGAAGAGAACAATCACCGGGCTGTGCAGTTTGTAGCGGCCACCGATATCGAAAGTCGGTTGATATTGGGACGGATGGAACGTGCACTGAGAATAAAGTTCCATGTCTAACTCGAATTTCTTGGTGAACTCGTGGCCGAGAACCAGGCCGGTAATCCACGCGTCGGGCCCCTTGTGCACCGCCTGATAACCGATTTCGTAATCCACATCGATAGGGCCGAACTTTTTGGAAAATTCAAAGGGCAACAGGAACGACTGCGACGCGGGAGTGATGCCGCGCTGGACAGCGTGGTTGGGATTGTTGAGGAACATCTGTGGGAAAACTGAGACGGAAAGTCCAGACTCACCCGCGTCGTAGAAGCGCCACTTCACGCCGGGATTGGATTGACCCAGCCCAAATTGCGTTCTGGACCCCGGATTCTGGACGCGCAGCCAGGCATTCTCGTAGGTGAGCTGAATGCGCTCGCCCACGCCGAAATTGATGTCCACGTCAGGGGTATGAGAGACCGACTGATTGCTGTAGAAAAACGGCATGTACCCGAGATTGATTTCCCAATTGAGAGGACCCGGCGTACCCGGATCGTTGGTGTAATAGGGCGGTCCGCCTTGGGCCAAGGCGGAAGTCGCGGCAAAAAGGAAGAAGCAGGCGATCAAGCCCCACCCACTCAGCGTGCAGCTGGGCCGGTTCGTTCGGAAGCGCGTCGTGCCTGAGTTCATATACGGTCCAGATCGACTGGCCCGGGCCGAGTGGCCCTTCGCACCTGTGCAAAACTCATTCTTCCGGTCTGCCGAGGAACCAAAATGAAAACTGCGGATCATGAGCAATATCCAATACGGGAAGGGAGTTCTGGCACTGCATAGAGCTGGGTCTGAGGCGTCATCCCCGTGCGTCCCGCAGCCCGATTGAGAGGCTCGCTCACTCATGGAAGCTACTAAACACAAAGGAGATAGATGATACGACGTGCCCGCATCGCAGGTGCCGTGATGAGCTGTTGTTGCGGGCCTGCCAAGAGACTGGCGGCGAGAATGGGAGATGCGATTCTGCGTCATGGGTCGAGTGGTTGGACCAATTTGGGACTAGTTAGCCTATCATGAGCTTCGTGAAGGCCTCATGAAAACCGCGGTCGCTGCCCCTAAGTGCCAGTGCCCTAAAGTACTTAGCCGTCGCTGCCGATAAGCGCGAAGAATTGGCGAAGATCGTGCAATGAAGAGTGAGGAAGGCGAGTGTGAGCCTCAAGCAGACCGGAGGAACCGTGATCAGCCTGGAACAAGTCAAAGTGACTCCCCGCGACCAGCAAGTGCTGAACCTGCTGGTGCAAGGTTGCAGCAACAAAGAGATTGCTGGTCAACTGAACATCAGCCCACGCACCGTGAAACAACATCTGCGCACGCTCTTTTTGCGGGCGGGAATCCGCGAGGGCCGCAAACGGGTGAAGTTGGCCATCGCCGTGTTCGCCAAGGACGAGGTGCAGTCATGACCCCCCGCGAGCGCCTCACTCCGAAAGAAGTTCAGATCGCGATCCTGGTCTGGGAAGGTCTCACCAATCGGGAAATCGGCAGGATCGTCGGCACCAGCGAACAGGTCATCAAGAACCACTTGCGCAGCGCATTTGACAAGATAGGCGTCTGGAGCCGACTGGAACTGGCGATGTATGTAGCTACCCACGGCGGCAAGGATTGGCCGCCAGAGTCCGAGCGCCCCGGTGCGCCCTATTCCCACGCGATCGGAGCCGACTAGGCTGGCCCCAGCCACACACAACATTTGTCCGTCTAGGAGTCGGTACCGTTGCCAGCTGCAGGACTGGCGTTTATCGCCTTCTCGATCATTGCTTGGCGAGGACCTGGATTGACAAGAAACCTGGATTGGCAAGGACCTGGTCGGGTTGGCGAGAAGCTGTTCGCGACATTACGGATGTCGATCTCACTGATCGCAGCAGCGGGGAGTCGTCCTAACCTCTACCGCGCACCAGACGAAGCGCCGGGGACCCAAACTCTGCAAAACCTTTCACGGCCATGACCACGCGAGGCCTGCTCTCGACCCGCTAACCCCAAATCCGCCAACGAATTACGAGAGACTCACAACGGTATCAGAATTGCGGAATAGAAGCTGATCTGCTAGGGGCGGGCTCAACGGCAGCCATGAGCGGCTGCACAAAATCAGGATTTCGCGAGCTCGAACCGCAACAGATATTGGTAACAGATTTCGGCAACCAGCTTCGCAACCCTGGGCAAAACCCGCGATGGCCTATAAAGAGACTTTCTGGATGGCGTGTGACTCCACCGAACAGCTGCGAGCGGAGTACGGTCCGTTCCACACCCGCGAGCAGGCCGAGTCCGAGGCCAAGAAGCTCGGTTTCGGATACCTGCTGCGCTACGAACATATCCTCGGCGCCGACGAAGAGATCGAGGAAGTTCGTTGCATCTTCGTGGAACTCGCCGGTGCTGTTCCGGTGGGGAGCGAGACTATCCCGGTTACGCTCCATACCCGTTGTGCGACCTGCGGCGAATCTTCCGCCCATGACAAGGGCTGGCAGGCTGAGGTCTGGGCCGACATCCACGAATTCGAACACTCGCGCCATCGCGTCCGCCTGTTCGAGCACGCCCGCGGCAAGGGCTTGAAGGAAATCGGCGACTGGCGCGGCTAAAACTCAAACCACAACATATGTAATTGGTCGTTCAGCTTCTCGTCGAAAGCTCGCTCGCTGCTGCCCGATCCACAAACCAGATCAGCTTCCCATCGGCCGGCTGAATCAGTTTTGAGGGGTACTGCTCACCGGGGACGTCGCCCTCCAGCACGGCATGCAGCGCCGGAGCCTTGTCCAGTCCGCTCACCAGAAACGCCACGCACCGCGCTGCATTCAGCACCGGAAGGGTGAAGGTCAGGCGACTGGTCTTCAGCTTCTCGACCCAGTTGGCGATCACGAGCCGCGATTTTTCCCGTAGACCGTCCGTGCCGGGAAACAGCGATGCCGCGTGTCCATCCGGTCCCATGCCGAGAAGGATCAGATCGAAGACTGGAACCTGCCCGGGCTGCAGTTCGAAAACCTTGCGAAGAGTCTGTTCGTAGGCCTCGGCTACGGCTGCGGCGTCAGGATTTTCCGTGGCCATCCGGAAAATATTTTCTTTCGCCACTGGAATCTTGGCCAGCATGGCCTCATCCGCCATCCGGTAATTGCTGTCGGGGTCGGTAGGAGGAACGTGGCGTTCATCGCCCCAGAAAAATAAAGTGCGATCCCAGGGGAGCACCGTGCGGGCATTGGTAGCCAGTAAATTGAACAGGCTCTTGGGAGTCGACCCGCCCGACAGGGCAATGGTGAAGCGGCCGCGTTTTGAGACCGCGTCGTTCGCGGCGCGCACAACTTCTTCCGCCGCCGCCGCAAACAATTCCTGCGGCGTGGTCAGCGTCCGAATTTCCACGGAGGAACTCACGAAGCCACTCTCAAGCCTTGACTAGCTCTTGCCCCGAACGGAGGCGCAGCGCGCTGCCCCCAGCAGACCGGCCTTCTCGTTGGTGACGACCTGTACCGAAATTTGCTCCACCAGAGACCGCAGGCGGCCTTTCGCAAGAAAAGCCTGCATAAACAAAGGTCCTTTCAGCTTGGCGAGAACCTTGGGAGAAATGCCGCCGGCCAGGAACATGCCTCCGGTGGCCATCACTTTGAGCGCGAGATTCGCAGCCTCCGCGCCGTAAACCGAGATCCACAGGTCCAGCGCTTTTTCCGCCAGGGGATGAGTGCCGTCGAGCGCGGCCCGCGAAATTGCCGCGGCGGGGTCGCTGTTCTTCAGAAGCACGGCAAACTCAGCAGACTCCTTCCCGCAGCCCGTGTCGCGCAGGAATTCGTAAACATTCACCAATCCTGGACCGGAAAGAATGCGCTCGTAACTCACGTGACCAAAACGCGCCTGCAGAAAACGTACCAGCTCAATCTGCAAATCGCCTTGCGGGCCGAAGTCGGTGTGGCCGCCTTCGCAGGCGAAGACGTGATGCCGGCTTCCATCCCAGAACAGCCCGGCCTCACCTAGTCCGGTACCTGGCGCGATCACCGCCTGGTTGCCGATGGCTGGGCCGCTGACATGATTCAGGGCGACGAGGTCTGTGGCGCTCAGCGCGCCGATGCCCCAGGCGCTGGCTTCGAGATCGTTAATCAGCAGTGTAGACGGAAGATGAATCTGCTTGGCCAGCCGTGACTGATCGATGGCCCACGGCAGGTTCGTGGCATCGACGCGCCCGTTGCGCACCGGACCCGCGATTCCAAAGCATGCCGCGTCGGGATGAGCGCCAGAGTCGCCGAGAAACTGAACCACGATTTCGCCGAGTTCGCTGTGCTCCCGGCTGGGGTAGGTGCGCTCGGACACCAGGTGCAGGTGTCCGTTCTGGGGTTGAAAATAAGCCAGCCTCGCATTGGTGCCGCCGATATCGCCGGCCAGAATCATTTCTCGAAGTTCCTCCAGCGGCGGCCGTCGCGTTCCAGCAGTTCGTCGGCCTCCTTCGGTCCCCAGGTGCCCGACGCATAGTTGGGAAAATTCCTGGGTGGCAGCGCCTTCCATAAGTCGAGCACGGGATTCACTACGCACCAGCCCGCCTCCACCATGTCAGCACGCTGAAACAGGGTTTGATCGCCGATCATGCAGTCGTGCAGCAGGCGCTCGTAGCCCGTCGAGGGTTGCTTGCCAAAGTATTCCTGATACTCGAAATTCATGTCGACCGTTCCCAGGCGCATGACCGGGCCGGGAACTTTGGCCGCGAACTGCAGTGAGATTCCCTCTTCGGGTTGAATGTGCAACACCAGTTGGTTGGGCATCAGGTGTTCGACCGGCGTGTCGCGGAACAGCACGAAGGGGGCACGCCGAAACTGTATCACGATATGGGTGTTGCGCACCGGCATCCGCTTGCCCGTGCGCAGGTAGAAGGGCACATCCGCCCAGCGCCAGTTATCGATCAGCAGCTTCATGGCGACGAATGTTTCGGTACGCGAGTCGGTGGCCACGTCGGGCTCGGCGCGATACGCCGTAACACGCTTGCCGTCTTCGGTGCCGTCGCCGTATTGCCCGCGCACGCTGCGGCTCAATACTTCTTCGTCGCTCATGGGCTGGATAGCATGCAGAATTTTGGCCTGCTCATCGCGTACCGCGTTGGCGTCGAATGAAATCGGCGGCTCCATCGCGGTCAGGCTGATCAGTTGCATGATGTGGTTGGGCACCATGTCGCGCAGCGAGCCGGCGTGATCGAAATAGCTGCCGCGGCCCTCCACACCCACGGTCTCGGCTACCGAGATCTGCACGTGATCGATATAGCGGCGGTTCCACACCGGCTCAAAAATTCCATTGGCAAAACGGAACGCCATGATGTTCTGAACGGTTTCCTTGCCGAGATAGTGATCGATGCGGTAGATCTGCTTTTCGTCGACTTCCTTCAGTAACTGCTGGTTCAGCGCCTTGGCCGATTCCAGGTCGTGGCCGAACGGCTTTTCGATGACCACCCGCCGCCAGTGGCTGTTGGCTTGTTCCATCAATCCGGCGGCCGAAAGCTTCTGCACGATGGGCCCGAAAAAACTGGGAGCGGTCGCGAGATAGTAGAAGAAATTCTGGTGGGCCGCGTGCTCCTCATCAATCTTGGTGAGAAAATCCTTGAGTTGCGGGTACAGCTTGTCGTCGCCGAAGTCTCCGGCAAAGTAATAGAAGCGGCGCGAGAACCATTCCCAGAGATCGTCGTCCACGCATTCGTTGCAATACGCCTTAACGTCCTCATGAACCTTCTTGCGAAACTCATCGTTCGAGTATGGCGTGCGCGCCACTCCGACCACGGCAAATTCGCGGGAAAGCAATCCCGCGCGCGCCAGGTTGTAGAGCGCAGGAATCAGCATGCGTCCCGTGAGATCGCCCGCCGCGCCAAAGATCACCATCACGCACGGATCGCCCTGCTTCCCGATCCGCGGCGGCGGCGCCGTTGCTTGTTCCGCTACTTCAGCCATGAATAAGTCCTCTGCCTTCTGAAAAATCGCCGGCCTTGTGGTGGCTATTTTCCTTTGGCTGCACCGGCCTCAATGTGGCCGCCAAATTTTTGCCGCATCGCCGAAAGCATCTTCTCGGCAAAGGTATGCTGCTGCCGCGAACGGAAGCGCACGTATAACGCCGCCGTCAGCACATCCGCAGGAACCGCTTCTTCGAGAGCCGCCTGAATCGTCCAACGGCCTTCACCCGAATCCTGCACAAACCCTTCATACTCTGACAGCGTCGGATTTTCCGTCAGCGCCATTGCCGTCAGATCGAGCAGCCATGAACTCACAACGCTGCCGCGACGCCAGACTTCCGCAATATCGGGCAGGTTCAAATCGTAGCGAATGTTCTCGGGCAAGTCCTTGCTGGTGGCGTTCTTGAAGATGTCGAAGCCTTCCGCGTAGGCCTGCATGATGCCGTACTCAATGCCGTTGTGCACCATTTTCACGAAGTGTCCCGAACCCGAGGGGCCGCAGTGGATGTAGCCCTCTTCGGCAGTGCCCGGAAGTTTCTCCCGTCCGGGAGTTCGCGGAATGTCGCCTTTGCCCGGGGCCAGCGTTTTGAAAATCGGATCGAGCCGCTTGACCGCTTCATCCGGCCCGCCAATCATCATGCAGTAGCCACGTTCGAGTCCCCACACGCCGCCGCTGGTGCCCACATCGATATAGTGAATGCCTTTGCCCTTCAATTCGGTCGCGCGCCGCACGTCATCTTTGAAATACGAATTGCCGCCATCAATGATGGCGTCGCCGGCCTGCATGTGTTGCGCCAGTTTCTGCACGGTCGCCTCGGTGGGCCCACCTGCCGGAACCATGATCCAGACTGCTCGCGGCGGAGTCAGCTTGGCGATCAGGTCTTCGAGCGAGGAAGATCCACCCGCGCCTTCGCCCGCCAACTGTTTCACCGCGTCAGCGCTCAGGTCAGACACAACGAGCGAATGTCCGCCGCGCATCAAGCGCCGCGTCATGTTCGCGCCCATTTTCCCCAGACCGACCATTCCCATCTGCATGCTTCACTCCTAAAGTAGCGCTGGCCCTTCGACTTCGCTCAGGGCAGGCTCGCCGGCTGTCGCGAGAGCGGCCCGCCTGCTGGTCGCCTAACATTAAGACTACAGAGCTTTCTGAACCGCCTCCTGCAGCGTGGCCAGACCCACCTTCAAACTGCTGCCCAGGTGAACTCGCAGCGCCCGTCGTCCCCGATCCGCCAGCACCTGGAAATCTCCCCGCGCCTGCGCTGCCTTAACCACTCCGAACGTGTATTTCTGTCCCGGCACCGGCAGTTCCACCGCATCGTCGCAGGTGATTTGCAGAAATACTCCTGAGTTCGGGCCGCCCTTGTACGCCTGGCCTGTCGAGTGCAGAAACCGCGGGCCGAATCCCAAACACGTGGCCACGTGCTTCTTGTCGCGCACTAAATGCCGCAAAGCTTGCAGGGCCTGTTCGTGCTCGGCATTCATCTGGATGTACCCCAACACCGCGAAGTAATCGCCAGTCTTGATGCGCGCCAGGTGCGCTTTGAGATATCCCGCGAGCGACTGATTGCCAGCCGCGGCCTTCGCAAGTTCAGCGGCATTTATTTCGTCAGTGAATAATCGGACGCCGTTATCTTCCACAACCGGTTTTTCCGCCGGCAGCGAACCGGTCTTCTCATACGCCGAAGTCAAATCCCGTGTCGCGATTTTGCTGGCTTCGACATCGGGCTGGTTGAAGGCGTTGATGCCGATGATCGAACCGGCAACCGCCGTCGCAATTTCCCAGCGGAAAAATTCCGCACCCAGTTCATAGATATCCGCCATGGCGATGCGCACCACAGGATGCCCGGCCTTTTCGATGGCTGCGACTTTCGCATCCTGATCCGCGTCTGCACCCGTTTCCAGCCGAACATAAACGAAAACTCGGTCGTTGCCGTAAACGTCGGGAGTCGTCAGATGCTCGCGGTCGACAGGAATAATGCCCTTACCGATCTTCCCGGTCGACTCCGCGAGTAACTGCTCAAGCCACGCGCCCAGATCGGCAATGCCCGGTGAAGTAATGATCGTGACCTTGTCACGCCCGGCGTTCGCGGCTGTGCCGAGGATGGTCCCCAGCGCTGCCCCGGGATTCTCTTCGACGCCTACGCTCGGCCCGCAAGCGCGCACCATCTCCGCGGCCCCGTCGAGAAATCTCTTTGCATCCAATCCCATCACGGTCGCCGGCACCATGCCAAAATTCGACAGCGCTGAATAACGCCCGCCAATCGAGGGCCGCCCGAAGAACACGTGCAGGAAGTGATCCGCTTCCGCCACCTGTTGCATCTTCGATCCTGGATCGGTGATTGCGATAAAGTGACTGCCGACCTTCGCCGCACCTACAACCTGTTTCGCCCGCTCGAAAAAATACTGTTTGAAAATGTTAGGCTCGAGCGTGCTGCCCGACTTGCTGGAAACAATGAAGAGCGTGTTCGCGATGTCAATCTGATGCTCGAACGCTTTCACCTGGGCAGGATCAGTCGAATCGAGCACGTGCAGGGTAGGGAAGCGGTTGACGCGGCCGAACGTCATGCGTAGAACTTCCGGACAGAGACTCGATCCGCCCATGCCGAGCAGCAGCACGTGCTGGAATCCGCGGGCCTGAATTTCTTTGGCCAGCTTCACCAGTTGATCGTGCTGCGCCGTTTGCTCGTCGACAATATCGAGCCAGCCCAGCCAGTTCGACTCGTCGCTGCCCGTCCAGAGCTTGGCATCGCGCTGCCACAAGCGCTGCATCTTGCCGCCCGATTGCCAGTCAGCGACTGTAGCTTTTACGCTCGCGGCCAGCGATTCCGGCAGGGAAGTCTTCAGTGTACTCACGGTCAATCCCTCTCGTTACGTCGTCTTCTGTGTGTTTTCTATTTTGTGCGGCTGGCGACCGCGGCCAGCAACTTGTCAAACGCATCGGCAAACAACTTGACGCCGTCGTCGGTCAGCTTATCGGTAACCTGCTTCATCGAAATGCCGGTGCGCGCCAGGTCGTCCATTGCCTTCTGCGCACCCGGCAGGTCTTCCGTGAGTGCGTTGCGCAACCGGCCGTGATCGCGGAAAGCATCGACCGTGGCCGGCGGCATGGTGTTGACTGTATCCGGCCCGATCAACTCTTCGACGTAAATTACATCTCGATAGGCGGGATTTTTCGTGCTCGTGCTGGCCCACAACACGCGCTGCGTCTGCGCGCCCTTGGCCGCCAGTGCCTGCCAACGTAGTCCGCTGAAGATTTTCTGGTAGCTCTTGTAGGTCAGCTTGCCGTTGGCAATCGCCACTTTGCCCTGCACACTTTTGAACAACGCCTGTTGGCTCAGGTCGGTCGTGGCTTTGATTTTGTCATTCAGCAGGGAATCGATCAGCGTATCGATGCGGCTAATAAAGAAACTGGCCACGCTCGCCATTTTCTTCAGATTGCCGCCGCGCGCCGCCAGGTCTTCGAGGCCAGCGACATACGCCTCAGCAACCTTCTCGTACACATCCTGCGCGAACAACAACGTGACGTTGATGTTGATGCCTTCGCCGATCAGTTGCCGGATGGCAGGCAGTCCCTCCGCCGTTCCCGGCACCTTGATCATCACGTTCTCGCGCTGCACCGCCTTCCACAGGCGCCGCGCCTCGTCGATCGTCTCCTGCGTTTTGCGCGCCAGATAGGGCGAGACTTCCAGGCTGACGTATCCGTCACGGAAATTTGATTCGTCATACACCGGCCGCAGCGCGTCGGCCGCATCCTGGATATCGCGAATCGCGATCTGCTCATAGCGGCCGGTCGTGTCAAGATCGCTGCGCCCAGCCAGCGTTTTCAGGAAGTCGTCATACAGCGAACTGTCGGCGATCGCCTTCTCGAAGATCGCCGGATTCGAGGTCATGCCTCGCAATCCGTCGTCGGCGATCATCTGCTTCAGCTTTCCAGTCGTGAACAGATCGCGGCGGATGTAGTCAAGCCACATCGACTGACCGTAGTTGAGCAATTCCTTCAGCGGATTCTTCGTTGCCTTCGAGTTTTCCGCGACTCCTGTTGGCTGCATAATAATGACCTCCTACGATCTACGATTCCCCATTTCGTAGAGACGTGGCTTGCTGCGTCTCTGTTTGATGGCAGGCAAGAGACGTAACAAGTTACGTCTCTTGGATTACTTTTCCGATATCGCCGCGCGCGCTTCCGCCACCACGTGGTCGACGGTGAAGCCGAAAAACTTCAATAAATCTTTCAAGGGCGCCGATGCGCCAAACCGGTGCATCCCGATGTTCCGTCCCTTCAGGCCCGTGTACCGTCCCCATCCGAAAGTCGCTGCCATCTCCATGGAAACTCGCGCGGTGACATTGGCAGGCAGCACGTTTTCCTTGTACGCCGCATCCTGCTGCTCGAAGATTTCCCACGAAGGCATGCTTACTACGCGAACCTTAACGCCCTCGGACTTCAGTTTTTCGTACGCGTCCACGCACAGTGATAATTCACTCCCAGTTCCCAGCAGAATCACGTCGGGTTTTCCGCCCGGCGCATCAGCCAGTACATACGCTCCCTTGGCCACGCCCGAAGCCGGAGCATACTTGGTGCGATCCAGAGTCGGCAGGTTCTGCCGCGTTAACACCAGAGCCGCCGGTGAGTGCTGTAACGGTGCGATGATCTTCCAGGCTTCGACCACCTCATTCGCATCACCCGGGCGTAGTACGATCAAGTTGGGCATGGCCCTTAACGACGCCAGTTGCTCGATCGGCTGATGTGTCGGCCCATCTTCTCCCACTCCGATGGAATCGTGCGTGAAAATGAAGATCGACGGAATCTCCATCAATGCCGCCAGCCGGATGCTGGCACGCATGTAATCGCTGAAGTTAAAAAACGTCGCGCCGAACGCCCGAATGCCCGACACAACCATTCCGTTCACGCTCGCGCCCATCACATGCTCGCGCACTCCGAAGTGCAGGTTGCGGCCCCCATAGGTGCCGCCTTCAATTTCTCCCGCACCGTCAAACTTCAGCGTGGTTTTGTTCGAAGTCGCCAGGTCGGCAGACCCGCCGATCAGCCACGGAATGTTCTGCGCGATCGCGTTCAAGACTTTGCCCGAACTCTCGCGCGTCGCAACGCCCTTGACGTCGGCGGGAAACGTTGGCAGGTTCTTGTCCCAGCCCGCTGGCAGTTCGCGATGCTGCATGCAGCGCAGCCGCTCGGCCAGGTCGGGATACTTCTGCGAATATTCCGCGAACCGGTCTGACCACTGTGCGTGCAAATCGTGCCCGCGCTTGCCAATCCCTTCGCGGAAATGTTCGCGCACGCCTTCCGGTACCAGGAACTTCGCATCTTCCGGCCAGCCGTAGAATCTCTTGGTCAGCTTGACTTCTTCTTCGCCCAGCGGTTCGCCGTGCGAGGCATTGCTGTCCTGCTTATGCGGGGAACCGTAACCAATGTGGCTGTCGATGATGATCAGCGTTGGTCGGTCCGCAGTCTTGCGGAAAACCTCGAACGCCCGGGCCAGCATCTCCAGATCGTTGGCATCTGCCACGCGCGTGACGTTCCAACCGTAGCCGATAAACCGCGTCGCCACATCTTCGGTGAACGACCAACTTGCCGGGCCATCCAGCGTAATGTGATTGTGGTCATACATCCAGCAGAGATTGGAGAGCCGCAAGTGCCCAGCTAGCGAAGCCGCTTCTCCGCCAATGCCTTCCATCAGGTCGCCATCCGAACACATCGCGTATACGTTGTAGTCGAAAATCTCCAGTCCCGGACGATTGAAGTTCGCAGCCAGCCACTTCCCGGCGATCGCCATCCCGACGCTGTTGCCCACGCCTTGGCCCAGCGGTCCGGTCGTAGTTTCCACTCCGGAAGTAAGGTGCGACTCAGGATGCCCCGGCGTCCGGCTGCCCAACTGCCGGAAGCGCTTGATTTCTTCCATCGGCAGCGAGAGTTCATTCAAAACCTTGCCATGTTCGTCCACGCGCCGCACCTCGGCCAGATGAAGCATGGCGTAAAGCAGCATGGATGCGTGGCCATTCGACAGCACGAACCGGTCGCGATTCAGCCAGGTGGGATCGGCGGGATCGTAGCGCAGGAATTCCTGCCAAAGACAATACGCGACCGGCGCCAGTCCCATCGGCGCGCCCGGGTGACCGGAGTTGGCCTGTTGCACCGCGTCAATGGCCAGAGTTCGAATCGTGTTGACGCACAGCGTGTCCAGTTGTTTTCCCGTCAGCAAAACCTGCTCGCTGGCTACCATTCGACTATGCTCCTCCGGCGGGGATCTCCATCTGCGCGACGGCCCGACGACTAATTAGAGTTTCCCATTACGGAAAGGGTTCAATACACGGTTCGACACGCAGAAAGTGTATCAATTTCTGCGCCAGCGTGGATTGAGCTCTGGTGAAAAATGAGCTAATAAGTGAGGTGAAGAACTATCAGATATGGGAGGAACTACTTTATTTCAGCAGATTGAAGTAGCCGTTCTCGTTTTGGGCTCCTCGAGTGGTTTGCTGTACGAACTTGAGAAACTCTCGCAGGCTGTCGCGTTCAGCCGGGGCCATGCCTGCGAAATTCACGCGAATTCCGTTCGCCGGCCCATTACGGGAGACCACTCCGCTCAGCGCAAAGCCTTTCACCCAGATTTTTCCGTTGGGCACCCAAAGTCCAATTTCTACCTTTGACCCGGGTTTTACCGGCTGCGCGGTTTCGACCAGGCATCCGCCCACGCTGGTGTTTGACAAGTTGCCCCAGATGGGAGCGGGAGTTTCGTCGACACGCAGTTCGACCGCCACGAAACACTTGATTCTCGGGTGGCGGCGGCGGTCGCTTCCCCAGTTGGGGCTGAAGAGATCGGGTTCAAACGGAGGCGTGGCCGAAGCCGGAGTCGCAACTGCACGAGGCTCTGGGGCCGCGATGGCAGCGGATTTCCCCGCCGTCTTCCCAGTAGCCGACCCGCCAGCCTTAATTTCACGCATCGCATCCAGCAGCGCTTGGTCGCGCTTTTCAGCCGGAGCTTCACGGTAAGCTTGCAGCAGCTTGCCCACATGCCGGACGAGGTCCGGATCGGCCAGTATTCGAGTCCAGTCAGTTCCTGTTGCTGCACTCATCAAATGCACATCTTCCGTTCTTTTAGGATTGCGACTCTGGTATAGCTTGAACCCAAGGTCACCCCTCTTCAAGATGACCGTAGTCACTTGGCGGAGGCTTTTTCCCGCATTTTGAGATAGGTTGCGTTCGTTGGCTGGTCTGGGGGACCTTTCTAGAAGACTTTCCAGCCTTTGGGATCAGAATACAAAGGCGGGTTTTACTGGGCGTCGAATGTAACCTGGACTACCTCGGTGGTCTCGGTTGGACCGGGATCGAATTTCCACTTTGCGACGGCTTCGACCGCCGCGTCCACCAGCACCGGATTCCCCCCCAAGACACGGGTCGACTTCACGCTGCCATTGGTGCGCACGACGGCTTCGAGTCGGACGACGCCGCGAATGTGCATCTTCTTTGCCAGTTCAGGATAATTCGGCGCGACGCGCGAGGTGATCTTGCGCTCCGAACCCGACGCAGTGCCGCTCTGCGCGAAGGCCAAGCTTCCCGTCAATGCGACGAGTCCAACGATGATCAGCAAAATACTCCTGCGCATGCGTTCGTTCCCCTTCACGTTTTCAGCTTACGGTCGCTTCCGTTTTCAGGCAAAGTACCGAAGGTATTGCCCTTCTGGGGTGCCGAGCCCATGGATTAGAGCACTCTCGCCCTCCCTGAACCCACGTTCCATGGGTTGATAGGGCGCAAATCCTTTGCATCCCCCATAATCACAGGTGAATCCAACCGAACGAGTTATGCTAGAGGCGAGGAAAGGACGTCCGGGTGACCTGCGGGGAGCCGGGAACGGTCCACGATAAAGAATGCATCGCTCATTAATCGCTCATACATTGTTCGATCAGAAGACGACAGGTCAGAAAACGGCAGCTCAAACAGCGACAGGCCAGATAACGAAAAGCCTGACAACGGCCACTCAAAGAACGGCGATCATTTCCCGAGCCCTAGTTTTCAGCCTTATTCTCGTCCTGCTCGCCGCTCCCGGACTTTTCGGTCAGACTGCGGGCACAAATTCTTCGTCCCCGAGTGTTGCTCTTCCGGGCGCGCAAAACCCTTTCCTGGGAAGCGCTCCCGAAGGCAAGGCTACATCGGAGATCCTGCAGATCGACTTCAAGGACGCGATTGATCGCGGCTTGCGGAATAATCTCGGACTCCTGCTGGCGGGCGACCAAGCCCAGACGGCTCGTGGGGAAAGATGGAGGGAACTCGCGGAACTTTTGCCCAACCTTAGCGGCCGCATCCAGGAAAATGTTGAGACCGAGAGCCTGGCTGCACTTGGGTTCAACAAACTCCTGCCGCTGCTGAGCCCAAAAGGCACCAACCTGAGCGGCTTTCCCCGCGTGACACCTGCCTTCAACTACTTTGACGCCCGAGCTTCTCTCAGCCAGTCGATTTTCAATTTCAGGAATATCGAGAAGGAACGGGCAGCAACAGAAAGCGTCAAGGCCGCACAGTTTACTTACAAGGATGCGCGCGAAATAGTGGTGCTGGCCGTTGGCAATGCCTACCTGCAAGCCATCGCCGCCGGGGCGCGCGTAGAAACCACGGAAGCACAGGTCAAGAGCGCGCAGGCCCTCTACGACAAAGCTGCCGACCAGCAGAAAGCCGGGCTCAGTCCCGCCATTGATGCGTTGCGCTCGCAAGTGGAACTGCAAACCCGCCAGCAGCAACTCATCGCCGCGCGGAACGATCTCGCCAAATTGAAACTGAACATCGCGCGAATCATTGGAGTCCCACCGGGCCAGGAGTTTGTTCTCACCGAAAAAGCTCCATACCAGGCTCTGGCCGCGCTCCCGCTCGATACCTACCTGCAGCAGGCTTACGCTTCCCGCCCCGATTATCAGGCGGCACTGGCCCAAGTGCGGGCCGCGGAACTTTCGCGCAAGGCCGCCGCGGCCGGGCATTATCCCACGTTCGAAGTTGACGCCAATCTTGGTGACATTGGCATAACGCCCAGCCAGTCAAACGGTACCTGGCAGGTGGACGGCGGCATCAACATCCCGATTTTTGCCGGCAACCGCACTCACGGTGATGTGCTCGAAGCCGACGCCCAGCTAAAGCAGGCCCGTTCTCAACTCGGCGACCTTCGCGGCCGCATTGACTATGAGGTTCGCACCGCCCTGCTCGACCTGAACTCCGCCGCCGAGCAGGTCGAGGTGGCCCGCAGTTCGGTCGACCTGGCCGAACAGGCACTCACACAGTCGCAAGACCGCTTCACCGCCGGCGTGGCTGACAACCTGGAAGTTGTCCAGGCGCAGGAGGCTGTGGCCAGCGCCCATGAGAGTTATATTGAAAGTCTTTATGCTCATAATCTCGCCAAGGTCGAACTGGCTCACGCCATTGGCGACGCCGAAGAAGGCGTCAAACGATATTTGAAAGGCAATCAATAAACGTATGGAGCAAACCACACAGAGTCCTCCCGCGAACGTCAAACCCGAAGTCGATAAGCCCGTCAGCACCACCAAGCCCTTGCCGGCCACCGAGGAGGATTTTCATACCCAGCCCTCCCGCACCCAGAGTTCCGGGTTCCGCATCGGTGTCGTCGTTGCCGTAATCGTCCTTCTGGTGGTCGGATTCTTCGCCTACCGCTATTTCGCCAGCTACGAATCCACTGACGATGCCGAGGTCGACGGCCACATTAATTCCGTCAGCGCGCGCATCTCAGGGCACGTCATCAAGCTCAACGTGCAGGACAACCAATCTGTAACTGCGGGAACCGTGCTGGCTGAGATCGATCCGGCTGACTACCAGGTTGCCTATGATCGAGCCAAAGCAGATTTCGAAGATGCGCAAGCTGCGGCGGTCGCGGCCGGCGTGACCGTTCCGATTACTTCTGTCAATACTGAGAGCCAAGTTTCCGCGACTGAAGCCGACGTCAACAGCGCGCGCGCGGGCATTCAGGTCGCGAAACAACAGTTCGAAGCCGCCAAGGCCCAACTGCAGGAGGCTGAAGCCAACAACGTCAAGGCGCAAAACGATCTCGTCCGCTACAAGCAGTTGGTCGACAAACAGGAAATTTCTCAGCAGCAGTATGACCAGGCGGTCGCCGCGGCCAAAGCGAATGCAGCCGGAGTCGCAGCGGCGCGCGCCAGCGCCGACGCGGCCCAGCAGCAAGTCACGCAAGCTCAGGGCAGGCTGGTTCAGGCCGAGGCCAACTGGAGCTACGCCAAAACCGCTCCCCGGCAGATGCAGGTCACTCGATCCAAGGCCGCGGAAGCGTTGGCCGAAGCCCAACTCAAGAAAGCCAGTCTCGACCAGGCCGCGTTGAATCTGCAGTACACCAAAATCATTGCTCCCGTGAACGGCGTCGTCAGCGATCGCACCATGGAGGTCGGGCAGAACGTTGCTCCCGGTCAGGAACTGATGAAGATCATCAACCTTGACGACATTTGGATCACCGCCAACTTCAAAGAAACGCAGCTGCGCGATATGAAAGTCGGCCAGCGCGTCACCATCGACGTCGATGCCAATGGCAGAAGTTACAACGGCAAAATCGACAGCTTCGCCGCAGGCAGTGGCGCGCGCTTCAGCCTGCTGCCTCCCGAGAATGCCACCGGAAATTACGTGAAAGTCGTGCAGCGCATCCCGGTCAAGATCGTGCTCGATCCTGGCGCCAACAACGATCATCAGTTACGCCCCGGCATGTCGGTGAACCCCAAGGCCTGGATCCGGTAATGAGCGCGGCCACCGTCACCATGGATAACGCCAACGCCGATGCCTGGCGTCCCGCGTTCAATCCGTGGATCATCGCCATCACCGTTACCCTGGCGACGTTCATGGAAGTGCTCGATACTTCCATCGCCAATGTCGCACTGCCGCATATCGCCGGCAGCCTCTCCGCCGGTCAGGACGAAAGCACCTGGGTCCTGACTTCCTATCTCGTTTCCAACGCGATCGTGTTGCCCTTGAGCGGCTGGCTCTCGTCCATCATCGGCCGCAAGAATTTCTACATGGGCTGCGTGGCCCTGTTCACCGTAAGCTCGTTTCTATGCGGCCTCGCTCCGAACCTGGCGACGCTGATCATCTGCCGCATTCTGCAGGGCGCAGGCGGCGGCGGACTGCAGCCCAGCGAGCAAGCCATCCTCGCTGACACATTTCCTCCCGCCAAGCGCGGCATGGCCTTTGCGGTTTATGGCATGGCCGTGGTCACTGCGCCGGCGATTGGGCCGACTCTGGGGGGATGGATCACCGACAACTTCAGCTGGCGCTGGATTTTTTTCATCAACATTCCCGTCGGGATTATCTCCCTCCTGCTGACTTCGCGGCTGATTCAGGATCCGCCTTACTTCAAGCGCCGCAAGCTCAAGGAAACCACCATCGACTATGTCGGCCTCGGCTTCGTTGCTCTCGGCCTGGGCGCACTGCAGATTGTGCTCGACAAGGGCCAACGCGACGACTGGTTCGAGTCCCACTTCATCGTGACTCTTTCGCTCATCGCCGCCGCCGCTCTCATCTTCGTGGTCATCTGGGAGTGGCGGCACAAAGATCCCATCATCGATCTGCACCTGTTCCGCGACCGTACTTTCGCGGTTTCAAACCTGCTGATGTTCATGCTGGGCTTTGCGCTGCTGGGCAGCACTCTGCTGCTGCCCCTGTTTTCGCAAACCCTGCTCGGCTACAGCGCCGAACAGGCGGGCCTGGCGCTGATGCCAGGCGGCTTTGCCATCATTTTGCTGCTGCCGCTGGTTGGGTTCCTGCTTTCGCGGTACTCGCCCCGCTGGCTGCTGTTATTCGGCCTATGTATGCTCTCGGCGTCTCTGTTCCACATGACGGGTTTTGACCTCGATATGGACTTCCGCAGTGTGGCCCTGGCGCGGGTCGTGCAAGCCGCAGGCATGGCATTTCTGTTCGTTCCGATCAACACCGCCGCCTACGCCTTCCTGCCGCGCGACAAGAACAATGCCGCTTCCGGCCTGATGAACCTGGCCCGCAACATCGGCGGCAGCGTGGGAATTTCCGTGGTGACAACCATGCTCGACCGGCGCAGCCAGATCCATATGACCGATTTGTCCGGCCACCTGAGCGCGTCCAACCCCGTGCTGCAGGCTCGACTGAAAGCGCTCGGCGCGATGGTGCAGTCGCACGGCGGCGGCCCGCCGGGCTCTTCTTCTTTGCCCTACGCGATCATCGAGGGCGCAGTTGCCCGCCAAGCCGCCATGCTGTCTTACATCGATTGCTTCTGGTTTCTCGGGGTCGCCATTTTGTGCATGGTTCCGATGGTTTTCCTGATGAGAAAATCGAAGCCCGGCGGCGCAATCGCAGTACACTAAGCACACATGTTTCGTCTCATCACAATTGAGCGCGAATTCGGCTGCGGCGCAGCCGGCATCGCCACTGAGCTGGCCACCCGCCTGGGCTGGAAGGTTTGGGACCAGTTACTCACCGAAGAGATTGCCCGCCTCGCCAACGTTGATCAGTCGGCGGTAAGGCGCTGTGATGAGCGCATGGACAGCCGCCTGCACCGTCTGGCCCGGTCCTTCTGGCGCGGCAGCTACGAACGCAATTCCGCAGCCCTGGGAAGCCAGATGTTCGACGCCGACTGCATGATGGAGATGATGCAGAAGACCATGAACAGAATTGGGCAGGAAGGGAATGCAGTTGTGGTGGGCCGCGGCGCGCCTTATCTGCTGCGCGAGAATTCCGACGCGTTCCACGTGTTTCTCTACGCTCCCCGCTCAGAGAAAATTCGGCGCGTCATGGCGGAAGGGCACAGCGAAGCGGATGCGGCTGAGATGGTCGATACGGTCGACCGCGAGCGCATCGCCTACGTGAAGCATTATTTCAATGCCGACTGGCCCACGCGGTCGCTTTACCACATCATGCTGAACACAGCGGTAGGGAACGAGCCGGTGATCCAGACCGTCCTCGATACTATGCGTCTCGTGGAAGGTCGCCCCAAAGCTACCGAGTACGAGCATCCGAACGTTCCCGCGAACCCGCGATAAAAAAGCGGCCTGATCTGATTTCTACGATACGCTCGGTCTTCCTGACGCGGTCTGCAGCCGTCCCGGCCGCTGCGGCGCAGGACAGCAATTCTCTTCGCAAACATCCTGCCGCGGCCCCAACGATCCCAACGCACGCCGCTCCGCGCCGGGATTCGTGCGCTCAAGAATCAGTTCGCGAATCATCGCGATGAACCTGGGATGCACGCCCACCGTCTTTGCCCGCGCCATCGGCAGAGCCAGCGAATCGCAAAGCTGCCGCGCTTCAATGTCCAGATCGTAGAGCACTTCCATGTGATCGGAAATGAAGCTGATCGGCGCCAGCACGACCGCACCCGCCAGATTGCGCGCCTTCACTTCGCGCAGATAATCGAGAATGTCCGGATCCAGCCACGGTTGACCGGGTGCTCCGCTGCGGCTTTGATAGACCAGCGCATCGTTGGCGATGCCGAGGCGCGCTGACACCAGCTTCCTCACTTCTTCCAGCTGGCGGACGTAGTCACAGCTATTCGCCATCGACACAGGAATGCTGTGGGCGATGTAGACAAGCTGAACGTTCTCCCGCGCATCCGCGGGAAGCTGTGCCAGCGCGTCGCGCAGCCGGCTTTCTGTGGCCTCAATGAATCCGGGATGGTTGAAAAAGGCGCGCAGCTTGTCGATCTCGGGCGAGCCCGCGTCAGCATCGCTCTGCGCACCGACTTCGTTTTGTGCGCGAATAATATCTTCGCGATACTGCCGGCATCCAGAATACGAGCTGTACGCCGAGGTCACGAAAGCCAGCGCGCGACGAATGCCGTCCTGCTTCATTTGCTGCAAGGCTTCGGCCAGCATGGGATGCCAGTTGCGATTGCCCCAATAGACCGGCAACTTCGGCCCATGCTGCGCCAATTCGTGCTCCAGCGCAGAGATAAGTTCGCGGGTCTGCTGGTTGATGGGGCTCTTGCCGCCGAAGTGGTAGTAGTGTTCGGCGACCGCCAGCATGCGCTCGCGCGGAATATTTCTTCCGCGCAGAACATTTTCCAGAAAGGGGATCACGTCGTCCGTAGACTCCGGCCCGCCGAAGGAAACAACAAGGATCGCGTCGTAGGTCATATCGTTTGAATCGGAGCCTATGGGTATCTTACGAGAAAAGGTTCAATGCGGCGACCAGCGCTGTTGGCGTCGGTCGCAGCAGATCGCGCGAGTTCGGATCAATGAGTGACGTGTTCCCAGTTGAGAACGAAGTCGATAGGGACCGGGGTACTGTCACCACTGGGGCGGACCGCAAGAATCCTTTTATCGTCGGGGAGAAGAGCGATGTCAATGATGCTGGTGGGCAGCGATAGCAGTTCCCTGGGAGCGGAGAAGTCGGGCTTGCTTGCGCCCGGGTGTACTTCTAAGTTGAAAATTTTTTCGCCCTTGCGGTAACGCAAGTTCTTGCCGTCGGCAGACCACTCGCCGGCACTGGTGGAGCCTCCGCTCGAAACCTGCCAGCGCGAGCCGGGAACCGGGAACGAAGTGACGTAAAGTTCGTCAGTGCCGGTCTCATTCGAGATGTAGGTCAGCCACTTGCTGTCGGGGGAAACTCGGCCATTGCGCTCGGCCGAGGGACCGTTCAGGACGGGGACGAGCTTTTTATCGCCTTGCAGATCCATGAGGTAGATGTCGAAATCAGTCTTCGGATCCTGGTGATTGAATATCAGGTAACGGCCATCGCGCGAGATGTCGAAGAGAATCATGTTTCCATTGAAATTATCCAATACTTTTTCTTCCGTGCCGGAAGCGCTCAGCGACTTGCGCGTGAGACTGCTTACGTAGCCAGTGGTGGTGGAAATCCACACATCCTTTCCGTCGGGAGACAACGCTCCGGTCGCGCTTCGCTCCGAGTCCTCGGTGAGCCGGTTCACTGTCTTGCGCGCGACATCCGAGATCCACAGGCTGTAGCCGTTGCCGCCGGAAGTGGATCGCAACAGCAGGGCAGTCTGTGTCGCGGCAAAAAATTTCCCGCCGAGGTAAGGTGAGGGCTCGCCCCAGTGGTCGACTTCCTTGCCCGACAGATCGAGCCAGACGAGTTCGCGATTCACCACAGACGTATGGCGATAGAGCAGCACATTGTGGCTCACGGAAAAACTCCCCTCGTTGCGCGCCGGGGCGAACTCAATGTTCGAGGCGATGGAGATGGGCTTGCCTTTGAAACTGAGGCTGGACGGGTCGAACTCCTGCGCGGTGAGCGCGCCTTCCTTCGTATAAAAAAGATAACCGTCGCTGTAGGCGACGTTCGATCCATTGGGGAGAATCTGCTTGATTTCGCCCTGCTTGGCTGCGGAAGAATCCAGCGAACCGGCATAGACGCTGCCCGAGTCTTTCGCGCGCCGCACGAACAGGAAGTGCTTGCCATCAGGCAGGAAGTAGGGGTCGCGGTCGGTGTAGCCCTGGCCGCTGTTTTCGGCCTTCGTAACTTCGACGGGAGTGCCTCCGCCGTCAGAAACAGACTGCAACGACCCGGCGATGCGCGGAGCAAAGATGATAGTGCCCTGCTCGTTCCAGCTGCCGCCGCGGCCTTCGGGCGCGTCGCACAGAATCTGCACCGTACCCCCGCCGACCGGAACCTTCTTGAGCTTGCCCTCGGAGAAGAAGCCGAGATATTTGCCGTCGGGCGACCAGAAGGGAAACAGCGCTCCCTGAGCACCCGCCACGGGCGCGGATTCGCCGGTGGAGAGCCTTAGCAGATAAAGTGATCCGCCGCTCGGAGTGAAGGATGTGCCTTTCTTAGCGACCAGGAATGCAACCTGCTGGCCATCGGGGGATAGAACTGGGGCGCCGTCGGTAACCGCGAAGAAATCAAATCCGGCGGGCGGTTCAATGCTGGTGTGAACGGGCTGCCGCGCCGAGGTCAGGCGTCCGGCATAGATCAATAGCAAAACGCTTAGAGCCGCGGCGATGAGCCATCCGGCGATGGTTGCGGCCGTAAGGACTGTGGCGGTTTTCTTACGACGCGACGAGACGACGGCAGGAGCGCCGACCTGACTGCCTCCGGCCGCGATCCACTGCAATTGCAGCTTGAGATCGTGCGCGCTCTGGAAGCGGTCGTCGGGATCTTTTGCCAGGCAGGTGCGGACGATCTGCTCCAGCGCAGGCGGCGTCAGCGGCTGAACCGTCGCGATCGGATCGGGATCTTTCTCGAGAATCGCGCTGGCCAGCGAAAGCTGGCTCTTGCCCTGAAAGGCGCGCTTGCCTGTGAGCATCTCGTAGAGCATGGCGCCGAAAGCAAAAATGTCGGAGCGGGCGTCGGCTTCCTTGCCCTGAATCTGTTCCGGGCTCATGTATTGCACGGTGCCGATGAGTGTGCCCGCAACGGTGACAGGCGATGCTAGATCGGCCATGGTGGCGGCCATGGTCGCCATCGATGAGACATGCGCCGATGCAAACTTCAATCCGGATTGAGGTCCGATGGCGAGGCCGAAAGGCTTGGCGAGACCAAAGTCCATGAGCTTGGCGCCGCCCTTGGTGAGCATCACGTTGCCGGGTTTCAGGTCGCGGTGAATAATGCCCGAGCGGTGTGCTTTGACTAGCGAGTCGGCCACTTCAGTGGCGATTTTCAGAGTTTCGTCAGTAGTGAGCGGCTTGCGGACAAGGCGCGCGTAGAGCGTCTCACCTTCCAGATACTCCATGACGAGGAAGTCAATGTCTCCCTGCGAGCCGACGTCATAGAGGACGCAAATATTAGGATGCTGCAAGCCGGAAATGGCTTTGGCTTCGCGCTCAAAACGGGCGCGCAGTTCAGGATTCGCGTTGAGGTGCGTCGGAAGAACTTTGATGGCGACGGTGCGTTCCAGGCGGGGGTCGCGAGCTCGGTACACTTCGCCCATGCCGCCTGCGCCGAGCGGCGATTGAATTTCATACGGACCAAGTTTTGTGCCGGAGGTAAGGGCCATTCGTGGGCGCAATTATAGACTACGTGGCGTTGCGCAACGGATTCCCGGCGCTTGTCCAGAGACGGGGGCATCGGTGCGCGACCGCGCTAGCCAGGAATATTGACGCCACTGAGAAACCCGCCGACGTGAGCGGTCAACGCAACTACCAACGCGGTCAGCAGTTCCAGCGTCAGGCAATAACCGGGGAGCGCATTAGTGGAACTGCTTCGCCGACGAAGATGGATCCACCCAACCAAACAGATAAGAAGACCGGAGGTGCATCCCAGGGCGAGGTGGAGCAGCAACAGGCCTTTCAACTTCTGTCCCTCGAGTTGCCATTGCCAGGCTGCAATGCCGGTTGCCAGCGTAGGTACGACAGCCACGGCCGCGGCCAGCATATTGAGTCGCGCAGCAGCCATCAAGGTCGCCCGCTTCGCGGCGTTTTTCGTCCAGCGCCCCGCAATGTCGAAAACGACTCCCGTCAGAAAAAGCGCGATCGGAAAGTGGATCAGGACGACATGCTGAGCATGTTTGGCGAGCAACGCTGCCTTGGGATCAAACGGATTCACGCGTCTACTCCACTACCACTTTGCCGGTCATCTTCGGGTGAATCGAACAGAAGTACGAATATGTGCCGGGCTTGCTGGGCGTGAACGTGAACGTCTCATTCGTGTCGAGCACTTTGGACTTAAAGTCCTGGGTGTCGCTGACCACGGTGTGCGGAATGTCATCTGCATTGGTCCATGTGATCTGCGTTCCTGCTTTCACGTTGATTGTTGCCGGGGTGAAGCTGAAATTATCAATTTTGACGCTGATAGCTGGCGGGTCCGCAGCCATCGACTTCGGTACCGTAAGCACTGCGGCCATAGACAGCACGATTAAAGCCGCGACACAAATCCATTTGCTGTTTCTCAGCTTGCTGCTTCTCATTGCCTGCTCCTTATAAGGTTGTTAGGTATTTCTTCGAGGCGTTCAACAACCGGTTACTCCAATGTGGAATCGATCAGCGCCAGCGTATGATGCTTGCGCACGTAATTCACGTTGGTCACACCCAGCAGACTGCGTAACTGCTCCGCCGGAACCTTCATCGGACCGGGGGAAGGCGCTGCTCCCGGATGCGGTTGAGGGAAGGCCGTGGAGTCGGCGGTGTGGAACGTGATGTTTCCCTCCACTTTTTGCATAGTTTGATGAATGTGTCCGTTCAGTACCGTCACTGAGCCGAAGCGCTTCAGATAAGAGAGCGCTTGCGTACTGTCGTCAGTGCCCCATCCCCATTCTGGATAGATGTTCCAGAGCGGCATGTGCGCGAACACAACCACGGGCGTGCTCTTGGAAAGATGTCGAACGTCGTCTTCCAGCCACTCCAGTTGTGCCGCACCGAGCGATCCCATGCCTCCTGCCTTCAGGTTCATCACATTGACTAGTCCGATGAGGTGCACGCCCTTCTGGTCAAAGCTGTACCAGCCGTCGCCCTTTGTGTTCTTGCCGTAACGCTCGCGGTATTGCTTGCCGTCGTCTTCAAGCACGTCGTGCTCGCCGGGAACGAAGAAGACGTCCTTGGTGGGCGCGGATTTCAGAATCTGATCGACCGTGTCGAACTCTTCCGGTTTGGAGAGATGGCTGATGTCGCCGGTGTGCAGAATGAATTCAGGAGACACGGGCAGCGCATTGATTTTGCCGACCGCGGCTTTGAGCGTCGCGACCACGTCGGTGTTCGCGGGCTTGTTGAATCCCATGTGGCTGTCGCTGATCTGCACAAAACTGAAATCGCCCCGGGCAGCCTTTGCCATGCGCGCGGGATCGTCAAGCCCATAGGACTTCAGCACTCCACCTTCGAGTACGCACAGGGCTCCCGTGCCAGCCCACGCCATGCACTTCAGAAATCCCCTGCGGTCGATTCCGTCGTGACTGTGATTGAAGCTGTGATCAACCTTGCGATCGATCCAAATCGTATCGGTTTTCTTTTGTAGCGGCATATTTCCCGTCCTGCCTTTCGTCCCACAAGGATCGTTGTGGTGTCACGGTGCAGAACTGTCGCGGCGCGCATTTATTCCTTGGATATTTATTTTGTTGAGGGGAATAAAACGGTCTGTCGCCGGTTTAACCAAGGTGTGCGTGTGTGAAGAGTCGTCGATGGAGACGTCGTTCGAGGAGTTGTGCCTGTGTGCGGTTTCAATGGCCAGTGGCGAACAATAGCAGGCAGCAATTGAAGGGGTTGGTGAGGAGGGATCTGGTGCGCCCGGAGAGATTCGAACTCCCGACCTGTTGCTCCGGAGGCAACCGCTCTATCCAGCTGAGCTACGGGCGCGCACGGGTAATTACAGTCTACATGGGCAGGGGGAATGGCTCAACGTCAACCGGAAGATCGCGGCGAGCGCAGGCCGACGCACTTCAGCCAGAATGGGCTCTTCCGGACGCGCCAGCGTTTCCGTGAAAACATGAACCGCGGCCATGAGCCCGCAGTGAGCCGGCCATAAGCGCAACGAGGCGGGCGCGGTTCATGCAGCATTCTCTGGGACAAGCACTTAACTAGTAGCGGTCGCGCCGGCCACCACCACCGCCGCCGCCTCGGCCGCCACGATCTCCGCGGTCGCGTCCACCACCACCACCGCCTCCACCGCCGCTGCGCTCGGTTTTAGGCCGCGCCTCGTTGACGTTGATGGTGCGCCCGCCGACCGAAGAGCCATTCAACGCCGTGATCGCCTTTTCCCCGTCTTCGTTGCTGGCCATCTCCACGAAGCCAAAGCCGCGAGAGCGGCCAGTGTCGCGGTCGGTCATGATGCTCACGCGGTCCACTTGTCCGAAAGGTTCAAACAGCTGCCGAAGTTCGTCCTCGTTGGTGTTGAAGCTCAGGTTGCCCACAAAAATATTCTTCACGCGTCTGCCTCTGCATTGCGCTGTCGGAAGTGCGAGCAAGTCGGCAGACTGGCAGGTCGGGAGGACCGTTCCTGAAAATCGATACCGGAGCTGGCGAACAGTCGAATGCGGCCAGAAGTATAGCAGGTTTCGTAAAGCAGGCTTGTTAAATCGATTTCAGGGCAGTGGGGCACTTTGAATTAACGCGCCAGAAAACGTACTAACTCCCAGATGCAACTAAATAGCAATAGAATTCCCATTCCCGCCGAAAACAAACGCATATTTAATGTTACCGGGTAACGTTTGCCTTTCCCCCAAGACCGGCGGAAGCAAGCAGAATAAAGCATGAACGCCCCCAGTAATATAGGAGCGCATAATCCACCGATGGAAGCGACGTAGAGAACTCTATTAGTCGGCGTCACGCTATTTTTTAGTCCGAGCGGCGGCTAGCACTCGTCGACCTTCCAATAACCTTCCGAGTGAAAGCCCATCTGCAGAAGACGGTTCTTCGGGTCGTGGCGCTTGCCGCAGCCCGGACAGATTAGATAGCGGCGCCAGGCCGTGCCCTGATGGTCGTAATTCTCGGCCACGGCGAAGGTCGTGCCGCAACTGCAGGGCACCAGAAACATGCGCAGGGGTGGCGCGGCTTTTACATTCTTCACAGCCTTTTCGGATTTGCGCCGGGGTTTCACGCGCCTGTCCTGCGAATCTGCCTTATGACCCTTCGTTATTAATCTTCGACCGTGGCAAACGATTTCTTCTTGCGCTGATTCGACTGCAGGACTTTCTTGCGCAGCCGCAGAGACTTGGGCGTGATCTCGACAAACTCATCGTCGGCGATGAATTCAATGGCCTGCTCCAGATTGAGCGGCTTGAACGGCACCAGGCGAATGGCCTCATCGGCGGTGGAGGCGCGCATGTTGGTCAGCTTCTTTTCGCGCACCGCATTCACGTCGAGATCGGTATCTTTGGCGTTTTCGCCGATGATCATTCCTTCGTACAGATCCACGCCAGGTCCGACAAAAAGTTCGCCGCGCTCCTGCAGTCCCCACAGTGCGTACGCGGTCGAAACGCCGCTGCGATCGGCGATGAGCGCTCCGGTGAGCCGGTGCGGAATGTCGCCCTGCCACTCGGTGTAGCCGTCAAACAACGCGTTCATCACGATAGTTCCGCGGGTGTCGGTGAGCAACTGGCTGCGCAGGCCAATCAATCCGCGGCTGGGCACGCGAAACTCGATGCGCACCCGGCCGTAGCCGTGATTGTGCATGTTGGTGACTTCGCCCTTGCGGGAGCCAAGTTGCTCCATGACCACGCCGACAAAATCCTCCGGCACATCAACCGTGAGATGTTCGACTGGCTCCATCAGCTTGCCGGTTTCTTTGTCGCGCTTGGTGACGATCTCCGGCTTGCCCACCATGAGCTCGTAGCCCTCGCGGCGCATCATTTCAATCAAAATGGAAAGCTGGAGTTCGCCGCGACCGAGCACTTTGAACGAATCCGTCGTGCCGGTATCCTCGACGCGCAGCGAAACGTTGGTCAGCAATTCTTTTTGCAGGCGCTCGCGCAGATTGCGTGAGGTGACGTACTGGCCGTCCTTCCCCGCGAACGGCGAGGTATTCACCGTGAACAACATGGCGATTGTCGGCTCGTCGATGGCGATGTGCGGCAGTGGGGAAGGATTTTCAGCGTCAGTGATCGTCTCGCCGATGGTAATTCCTTCCACCCCCGCGACCGCAATAATGTCTCCTAACTCTGTTTCCGTGATGTCGGTCCGCTTCAGACCGGAAAAAGAAAACAGTTTCGTGATCTTGGTTTTGTGCAGCGTTCCGTCCAGCCTTGCAATGCCGACTTCTTCCCCCGTGTACATAGTGCCGTTGAACACGCGCGCAATCGCCAACCTTCCTAGATAATCGCTGTAATCGAGATTTGCCACCAGGATTTGCAGCGGACCGGCGGGATCGCCCTTGGGGTGAGGAATCGTTTTGATAATCGCATCGAACAGCGGACGCAGGTCCGTGCCGCCACCGCCGATGTCGGTTGAGGCCGTGCCGGTCTTAGCGTTGGTGTAGAGCACGGGGAAATCGATCTGCTCCTCCTTCGCGTCCAGATCGATGAACAGGTCGTAGATTTCGTTCAGCACTTCCTGGGGACGCGCGTCGGAGCGATCGATCTTGTTGATGACGACGATCGGCGGCAGATGGGCTTCCAACGCCTTGCTCAGCACATAGCGAGTTTGCGGAAGTGGGCCTTCGCTGGCGTCCACCAGCAGCATCACGCCGTCGACCATCTTGAGGGCGCGTTCGACTTCGCCGCCGAAATCGCTGTGGCCGGGCGTGTCGACGATGTTGATTTTTACGTCGTGATAGAAGATCGCGGTGTTCTTGGCGAGGATGGTGATGCCGCGCTCGCGCTCCAGTTCGTTCGAGTCCATGACTCGTTCGACGTGGTGTTCGTTGGAGCGAAACGTCCCGCTCTGTTGCAGCATGGCGTCAACCAGCGTGGTCTTGCCGTGGTCGACGTGGGCGATGATCGCGATGTTGCGAATGCCTGAACTCAAAAAGGATCCTTCCCCGAAATATGGTGTATTACCACTTTACTATGCGGGGACTGAAATCACCACGAAAGACGCTGTTTCTTCTGACGCGGTTTTCTTCTAATGATCGCCATCTCATCATTGTCATCCTGAGGCCCGCGTCTTCTTGCGGGCCGAAGGATCTATGCAATCCTCGGAGGCACCGATGCTCGCAGCCGTACTGCATAGCTCCTTCGCTTCCCTCAGGATGACAAGGTATTGATCGATGTCAAAGGATGGATTCACTTGCCCTGCGATGGGGCATTTTTGACGAGTTCAGTTTCCGACGTCCGCGCTGCGCACACGCAGCCGGTACCAGACCACGATCGTTACCAGCGAAAACACGAAGATGATGGTCGAGACCGCGTTGATCTCCGGCGTGATGCCGCGGCGCAGACGTCCCCAGATTTCGAGCGGCAGCGTATTGTCGCGGCCGATCAGGAAAAAGCTGACGGCGATTTCGTCCATCGACAGCGTGAAAATCAGCAGCGCCGCGCCGATGATGGGAAGCTTCAGGTTCGGCACGGTTACGCGCCAGAAAGTTTGCCAGTAGTTGGCTCCCAGGTCGAGCGACGCCTCTTCCTGTGCGCGATCCAACTTCTGCAGTCCCGCGAAAACCTCGGTGGTCGCCACTGAAATCAAAGCCGTGCCGTGGCCCAGCACGATCGTCATCAGGCTGAGCTTCGCGCCCATCACGTTGAACAACATGAGCAGCGAAAGCCCCGTGATGATCCCGGGCAGAATCAGCGGCAGCAGCACCAGGCGGCGGAACAGCGCTTTGCCTGGAAACTGCGCGCGGTCGAGCGCCAGTGCCGCGGGAATTCCGAAAGTCAGCGAGATGGCCATTGCAGCCAGAGCGACCTGCAGACTGTTGAATACGGAATCCCAGATTGCTGTGTCATTAAATAGGATGCGATACCAGTCGAGCGTAAGATGATGCGGTGGAAATCCACCGACTCCCTGGCCGTTGAAGGAATAGAGAATAAGGACCGCGATCGGAAGGTACAGAAACGAAAACACGGCTGTAGCATGCACCAGCAGCCAGCGCGACTTCGGAATGTTCGAGTCAGCGCCGCTCACGAGAAACTCCATTTCTTTTCCAGTCGCTCGGAAAGAAACAGCAGGCTGACCACAATCACGAGCATCCCGAGCGAAATGGCCGCGCCCAGCGGCCAGTTGTAAGCCGCGCCAAACAGGCTGACTACGATATTGGAAATCATGATGCCGCTCGGTCCGCCCAGCAGGAGCGGAGCCAGGAAATCGCCGAGGCTCAGCACGAACGCGAACGTCGCCCCCGCAACCACCCCGGGAATCGACAAGGGGAAAATCACTTTCCAGAACGTCTGCCCCGGCGTCGCACCCAGATCATGCGAAGCCTCGACCAGGATGCGCGGAATATGCTCCAGCGCCGCATAGATCGGCAGAATTGTGAACGGCGTATAGATGTGCGTGAGGGTCAGCACCACGGCAAACGGGCTGTACAGCAGGAAATCCAGCGGATGCTGGGTCAGGTGCACATATTGCAGAAGCGTATTGAGCACGCCGTCGGACCCGAGGATTGTCTTCCACGCATAGGCCCGCACCAGATAACTCACCCACAGCGGAATGATGACCAATTGATATAAAAGGTCTTTTCTCTTGCCCGCATAGAACGACAGGAAATACGCCAGCGGATATCCCAGCAGCAGAGAAAACAGCGTTACGCGCGCCGCAATCCACATGGAGCGCAGCAGCGTCTGCCAGTACGTCGGCTTCTGCAACAGGTCTTTATAGTTATGGAGATCCCACGAGTGCACGATGACCTGGTCCGGCGATACCGACCAGAAGCTGTAGCAGAACATCAGAAGGTAGGGCACCAGCAGAAACACAGTCACCCACAGCAGCGGCGGCAGGGTCACAACCGTTTTGTAAGCGCGGGAGAACATTGTTCCCTAGTTTCTTTCGGGCGACTCGCGCACCAGCACCGCATCGGCGGCGGAGAACTCCAGGTCGACTTCGTTGTGTGGGATGCCCCCGCTGGCGATTCGAGCGATCAGCAAAAGTCCGCTCGCGCATTCCACGCGGATCAACTCCGTTGCACCGTGAAAGGCTTGATGCAGGATTCGGCCGCGAACACGCACCGCGCCTTCGCCCGATGCACCAGTTCCGGCGAGCCGCACATGCTCGGGCCGTAAAGAAAAAAGCGCCGGCCCATCGGGAAGTGAAGCCGTCCAGGTTAGCGAGCCGCATCGCACCGCGCCGCCGCGTACGTCGCCCTTCAGTAAATTCGTGTGCCCAATAAACGACGCGACATAGGCTGTTGCTGGACGACTATAAATCTCGCGCGGCGTCGCAACTTGCTCCAACTCGCCCGAACGCAGCAAGGCGATGCGGTCGGACATGACCATCGCCTCTTCCTGATCGTGGGTGACGAACACAAATGCGATCCCGACCTCGCGCTGCAGCGATTTCAATTCCACCTGCATCTGCCGCCGCAAGTTGGCATCCAGCGCCGAAAGTGGTTCGTCGAGCAAGAGCAGCCGAGGGCGGTTCACCAGCGCGCGAGCCAGAGCGACCCGCTGTTGCTGACCTCCACTGATTTTCGACGGCTTCGATTTGGCATGCGCCGTCATCTTTACTTTGTCCAACGCTTCGGCGACTCGCTGTGCAATTTCTGCTGCAGGCCGCTTGGCCACGCGTAATCCGTAGCCAACGTTTTCCTCGACGGTGAGGTGAGGGAACAAGGCGTAGTGCTGAAAGACGGTGTTAACGCGCCTGCGGTAAGGAGGCTGGTGATCCAGTCTCTCGCTTTCCATCCAGAGTTCGCCCGAAGTCGCGCTCTCGAATCCAGCAATGATCCGCAGCAGCGTGGTCTTCCCCGAGCCGCTCTCGCCGAGAATGGTAAGAAACTCTCCCTCTGCAATGTCCAGCGAAACATTGCGCAGCACGGCATTGCGCCCGAAGTTCTTGGCCACATTGCGAATGCTGAGCAGAGTGGGCTTCGCGCCCGTGTGCGGGTTCGGCGTTACAACCATTTCGGGAGTGATGGGAGATGCCATGAGTTGGGAGTCCGCTACTGTGCTGCCTTTACGTCGTTCCAGATTTCGGTATACTTTGCGCGCCGCGGCACATTCTGCCAGAAGTTCAGGCGCTTCTGGTAAGTCTCCACATCGTCCAGATGGAGTGACTTCACTTCGTCCGGCGTCATGAACTGCCCAGCCTGCGGGTTCGCTGGAACGTAGTGCGTCTTGTCGGTCACCAGTTTCTGCGTTTTGGCTTCGATCATGTACTCCAGAAACTTGTGCGCCAGTTCTTTGTTTTCGCTGCCGGCCGTGATCATCAGGTGATCGATCCAGCCAGTCGTGTTCTCTTTGGGGATGGTTTCGCCGACAGGGAAGCCCGCCTTCTTCAGATCGGCCGTATTGAGCGGCCAGCCCATCGCAATCACGATCTCGTGGCTCTCAAAAAGATTTGTCAACTCTCCGCCGGTAGCCCACATTTTGCGGACGTTCGGCTTGAGCTCCAGCAGCTTTTTCTTGACCGCTTCCAGTTGCTGGTCGCTCAAGTTATAAAGCTGCGACGGATCGGGTTTGTCATAGCCCAGAACCTGCGCCGCCATGTATACGGTCGACAGATCGTCCCACACCGAAACTTTGCCTTTGTATTTCGGATCCCACATCACGCTCCAGGAATCCGGCGGCTGCGCGAAGGCCGTGGTGTCATAGATAATTGGATCCGGGCCCCACATAAAGGGCACGCCATACACTTGCCCGTTGGCACGCACCAGCGGCAGAGAGGTGAGCTGCGGGGAAAGCTGGCCGTAGCTCGGAATCTTCGAAAGGTCGAGGGGAGCGGCCAATCCTGCGGTCGCCACCGAGGACGCAACATCGCTCGACGGCGAAATCACGTCGTAATTTCCTGCGCTGCCGCCGCGCAGCTTGGCCATGAGTTCGTCGCTCGATCCCATGTACGACGCTGAGACCTTGCAATGGTTCTGCTCTTCAAACGCCTGAATGAACGAAGGATCGGCGTAGCCTTCCCATACCAGCAGGTTGAGGGTCGGGGTTTTCTTCGAGCAGGAGCCCACGAACAGGACCGCTGCCAGCAATGCGAGTGAGCCGAGCAATCTCCTCATGCGTTGCCAGTTCATGCTTCCTCCTAGATAAGGTCGGCCTAAATAAGGTCGGCTAAAACGTTGGCGGAGTATTCACCCATAAAACCCACGTTTCTTTGCGCCCCGGATTTTTCCAGCGATGCGGCGTGGCACTCTCAAAATAGAAACTATCGCCGGGTTTCAGCCGGTATTGCTCACCCTCCACTGAGATCTCCAGATCTCCGCGCAACACATAGATGAATTCTTCGCCCTCGTGAGTATAGGGATCTCCGCTTCCAGCTTCCGGTGCGATGCGAAACAAGTGCGGCTCCATCACCGTGTTGCCCCAGGCCAGCAATTCCATGCGCACGCCCGCGCCGGCTTCAAGAACTTTGCGTTCGGCCGGACGCACCTGGCGGCTGCTGGCTCCGCTGGCATCATAAAAATCCAGGATGTTTGCTTTGTAGAAGCGGGCGAGTTTGCGCAGCGTACCGACCGATGCGCTCATCTGAGACCGTTCCAGCGCGCTCAGAAATCCGACCGAGATGCCCACCGCCTCGGCGACCTGCGCCAGGGAGAGCCGACGCCGCGCCCGCAACTGCCGCAGATGCCCGCCAATGGCGCCCGCATTCCCGTCGGCCGCCGGACGCACCTTGCCCTCGCGCTTCAGCAGTTGCACAATGGCGGCCGCATTCAGCCCGCGCACCTTGCGCAGAAACCGCGCCCGCTTCAGCAGTTTCACGTCTTCCGCGGTATACAGCCGGTACTTGCTCTCGGTGCGCCGCGGACGCGTCAACCCAAGGCTCTCCCATGACCGGATCACCGACGGCGAAACGCCGACTTTGCGCGCCACGTCTCCGATTTTTAGGTAAGGTTCAGGCATCGGTGAAGTTCAGCCTTGCTGGTTGTCATGCATAGCAGGACGGAATCAGAATCCCCGATAGAAAATTTCAATGGGAGGGACGCGTTTTTTTATTCTTGACAGCTCCGGTCCCTGTTCTCTAACCTTGCGGGATTATAGCAAGGTTGTGGCTGAGCACAAGCTGTCGTTTTTCAAACAAAAACACAAGTCTCCCGAAGATGTCTGGAGGTTCCATGCCGTCACTGCGAGCCCGCTGGTCTGCTGTTTGCGTTTTCGTCGCGATCTCACTTCTGACGCCCACCCTACTCTCGGCCCAGGGCACGAGCGGCCGTATTCTGGGACGCGTCTCCGACCCTACAGGTGCCGTGCTCGCGTCGGTGAAAGTGACGCTGGTGAACGAAGCGACAAACGTCAGCCGCGAGGGAAAATCCAACGACGGCGGAGACTACTCGTTCGTTGAAGTTGTCCCGGGCACCTACACCCTCCAATTCGAGTTGACCGGCTTTAAGAAGAATGTGCAGAAGGGCATCACCGTGGATGTGAATCAGGTGGTGACCCTGAACTCCACGCTGCAAATTGGCGCATCGCAGGAAACCGTGGAAGTAACTTCGGAAGCGCCGTTGGTCGATACCACCAGCACCCAGCTGGGTGCAGTGGTCAACAATCGCTCGGTCAACGAGCTTCCGCTCAACGCTCGCGATACCTATCAATTCCTGCAGCTGCAGCCTGGAGTGCAATCGCAGCTGGGATCGAGCGGCGGAACGTTCTACGGCAGTTCGGATGCTGGAGCCGTGTCGGTGAACGGCGGCCGCGGCCGCTCGAATAACTTCAGCGTCAACGGGGGCGACGCCAACGACGCGTTCGTCAACCTGCCGACCATCCAGCCCACGCCCGATGCGATCGACGAGTTTCGCGTGATCAGCAACACCTTCGATGCGGAATACGGACGCAACTCCGGGGCCGTGGTCAATGTCATCACCAAGTCGGGCACCAATCAGTGGCATGGCGATGTTTACGAGTACTTCCGCAATACGGTTCTGAACGCGCAGGGTTATTTCAATACGGTGAAGCCGCAGGAGAATCAAAACCAATTCGGGGGAACCTTCGGCGGACCGCTGCGGAAAGATCGCACATTCTTCTTTGTGTCATACGAAGGTCGCCGCGTCCGGCAGGGCGTTTCTGGGCAAACTGTCATCGTTCCGACTCCGCAGGAAAGAACCGGAGATTTTTCCGCGGACACTCCGTTTCAAGGCGGAATCTCAGACGCTTTCACCGCGCAGGCCTTGGACGGACGTCCGAATTGTGATTCGGCCCTAGGGTTTTCGCAGGGCGGGATTTACAGCGCGTATATGAGCGCAGGAAATTTCCTGCCCTGGGGAAGCGTTTTTCCGGCAAACGTGATCCCGACAGGATGCCAGGATCCGGTTGCAGCCGACCTCCAGCGCTTCGTGCCCGTAGCCAATCGCCCTAATGGCCTGCAGTACCAGGGTGTTCCGGTGAGTTCCGACACCCAGGATCAATTTACCGTGCGGTTCGATCATCATATCAACGATCACCAGACCTTCAGCTTCTACTACTACTTCACCAACGACAGCCAACTGCAGCCCTTCTATGACTTCCAGGCTTCGGGCGCGAACGTCCCGGGATTCGGCGCAAGAGTAGGATCGCGCTACCAGCAATACAATCCCAGCCATACCTGGACGATTACCAACTCTCTCATCAATGAAGCGCGCTTCACTTACATGCGCGAAGGCCAGAAGACCTTCCAGCATCCTCAAAGCACGAATGCAGTGCAGGCATCATGCGCTTCGGCCGCCGCCCAGGCAGTCTGCTTTAACGGAACCTCGGATTCCAATTCCGGCCCTAACTCGATTACTGGCCAATTGGGCACAAACTCACAATACGGCATCACAACAGGACTTCCCAGCAACCGCACGGGAGTTCCGTTTGTGGACATCGGCGGCGGATTTGCCATCGGCAACGGCTGGGAAGGCGAATTGCCGCAAGTCGGCAACTCTTTTATGTGGGCCGACAGCTTGACTTGGGTCAAGAGCAGCCACCAGGTGAAGTTCGGCGCGGATGTTCGCCGTGACCGCTTTGACCAGACTCTTTATTACAACGTAAGCGGAGACTTCACGTTCAACAGCTCGACCGAGAACCAAGTGGACACGTTTCGCCCAGTTCAGCAGGTGAACCAAACTCCGCAGCCGGACAACTACCCGGGATATTTGCTGGGGTTGGCCGACAGCTACACCCAAGGTTCGGCGCAGCGCGAAAACGTCCGCACCACCGGTGTTTACTTGTTCGTGCAAGACAGCTGGAAGATGAAGCCCTCCCTGACGTTGAACTACGGTCTCCGCTGGGAGCTCAACACACCCCTGACCGATGTTCTACACCACGTGGAGACCTACCGCCCCGGCCAGAACTCCACGGAGTACCCTTGCGCACTGACGGCGGGGGAACAGGCCAGTTTCGGTGTGAGCACGTGCGCGCAGGCGGGCGTGCAGCCGACCGGTCTGGTCGTTCCAGGAGACGCCGGTATTCAGCCCGGTCTGACCCAGACCTACTACAAGGCAATCGCACCAAGAGTTGGCATCGCCTACAGCCCGAACTTTACCAGCGGAGTACTGGGCAAAATCTTCGGCGCCAACGGGAAGACCAGCATCCGCTCCGGATGGGGCATGTTTTATAACCCGATGGAGCAGTTAGTGCTCGAGCAGTTCGGAGCCGAACCGCCATTCGGAGGCAGCACATACCTTCCCGCAACTTTCTTTAATACGCCGTTCATCGGCCAAACAGGAACCGTAAGTCCCAATCCGTTCAATGGCATCCTCAGTCCCACGCCGGGAACGCCTCAGGATTGGTCGAGCTTCCGGCCCATGCTGCTGTATGGAGACTTCCAGCCCAAGATGCGGACGCAGTACACCGCGCAGTACAACTTTACGATCCAGAGGGAACTGGCCCGCGATCTGGTGATGCAGATTGGCTATGTGGGCTCACAAGGCCATCGCCTGCTGGCCTCACACGACATTAACGCGGCCAACCCGCAAACCTGCCTGGACATAGCCACGCTTGCTCAAGGAAACACACCCACTTCAACCGTAGTCTCCTCCTACGGTGCTCAAGCTACCTGCGGACAGTTTCTTGAGGACAACCAATACTCCGTCACGCTGCCCGCGACGAACGGGTCCATCCTGCCCAACGGATTTCATTTGCCAAACGGCACTACCGTGCAATCCGCGGGACAGACGCTGAACCTGGTTGGCCTTCGCCCGTACTCGTCGCCTAACTGCAATCCAACCGGCCCAGCCTTTACCGCCGGCACCGGCTGCCCGATTGACGGAGTCCCAATCTTCACCAACATCTTTGCGGAAGACACCATCGCCGCTTCTGCCTACAATTCTTTCCAGGCCAGCCTGGAAAAGCGCTTCTCTCACGGGTTGCAGTTTCAGGCCGCGTATACCTTCAGCAAATCGCTGGATTGGGCCTCGAGCTTCGAGGAGACCGTCAACCCCTTCAACTACAAAGCCAGCCGGTCATTGTCGTTGTTCAACTCCGCACAGCGCTTTGTCATTAACTATGTATGGGATCTGCCGGTTCGCAAATACAGCGGTCTGGCCGGGAAGGTTCTTGACGACTGGCAATTGTCCGGAATCCTTCAGTTCCAGAGCGGGTTTCCCATTCGCATCCAGACCCAGGACGATTTCGAGTTAATCAGCAGCCTGTTCTTCCTGGGAGCAGGAGCGCCGCAGTTGAGCGGCCCGCTACAGATTCTGAACCCCAAGACCAATGGCGGCCAGTATCTCAATCCCGCCCAGTGGTCCGATCCGCCGCTGGGGCAGTTCTCCACGACCCCGCGCTCCATCTGCTGCGGGCCGGGCGAGAACCAGTGGGATATCACGGTTTCCAAAAAGATCGCATTATCGGAGTCGAAGTATTTCCAGTTCCGCGGCGATATTTTCAACTTGTTCAACAAAACGCAATTCGTCAACCCAGACGGCAATTTCAGCGATTCCACGTTTGGTGTGGTGCAGCAGGCGCGTGATCCGCGGCTGGTGCAGTTTGCTTTGAAGTTCTACTTCTAGCTCGAACGGCTAGAATAAAGACAGTCCTACAAACCCGGGCGGCTCGATCTGCCCGGCAATCTAATGGCCCGCTTGCCACAGAAGCTGCGGGCTTGAGCCCTCACCGGAGCAATTCGATGTATCCCGATCTGCAGAAAGAACTCGCCACTTTCGAGCGGCGCACGCCCAAATCCGCCGAAGCCCATAAGAAAAACCTCAAACGCATTCCGCTCGGCGTCGCCAGCAATTATCGCGCTTACGACCCCTGGCCGATCTTCGTGAAAGACGCCAGCGGCAGCAAGTTCCGCGACCTCGACGGCAACGAGTACATCGACCACAATCTGACCTTCGGCGCGCTCATGGCTGGACACTGCCATCCCGCCGTCATGAAGGCGGTCGAAAAGCGGCTCTCCACTGGCACTATGTTCGGCATGCCTCACGACATGGAGTGGGAACTCGCCGAAGAAATCTGCACTCGTTTCCCGGTCGAGATGTGCCGCTTCGGCAACAGCGGCACCGAAGTCACCATGCACGCCATCCGCCTGGCGCGCGCTGCCACCGGACGCGACAAGATTGTGAAGTTCGAAGGCGCATACCATGGCCTGCATGACAGTGCCCTGGTCAGCGTAAAACCGCATGCGCCCGACTACGGCGACATCCACAATCCCACCGCGGTCACTGGCGGCCTCGGCGTGCCGAAATCGGCAATTGCCAACGTGCTGATCGCCACGTTCAACGATCTGGCTACGGTCGAGCGCCGCTTCAAAGAGAATCCCGGTGAGATTGCCGCGATTATTCTGGAGCCGATTCTCATGAACGTCGGCCTCTGCATCCCGCAACCCGGCTTCCTCGAAGGTCTGCGCGAGATCTGCGACAGGAACGGCGCGCTGCTGATCTTCGACGAAGTAAAAACCGGCGCGAAACTCGGTTGGGGAGGCGCCAGCGAATACTTCGGCGTTCATCCCGACATGATCTGTCTTGCCAAGTCGATTGGCGGTGGCTTGCCTCTCGCTGCTTTCGGCACCAGCAAGTCAGTGATGGACCTGATCTCGCAGCACAAGGTCTTCCACGGCGGTACTTACAACACGAACCCGGTCTCGATGGCCGCGGGACTGGCGACGTTCCGCGAAGTGCTTACCCGTGAAAACTACGCGCACGTCGACAAACTCGGCAAGAAGCTGGCCGACGGCTATCGCAAGACCATCGCGAAAGTTGGCCTGCAGGCTTATATTGCGCAAGCCGGAGCTAACGGCGCGCTGATGCTCTATCCCAAAGAAATTCGCAACTACCGCGACTGGGAAGCAATCGACATCGACCTGTGGCGCCACTACTGGTTCGGCATGGTGAACCGTGGCGTGATGGCTCAGCCTTACTGGTGGGACGAGCAGTGGACCATCTCCGTGCAACACACCGAGGCCGACATCGATAAGCATCTTGCAGCGTTCGACGACATCGCAGCCTCGCTGGCTAAAGCACAGCAGGAGCGGGAAGCGCCGGTCGCCGTCGCGCATTAGAACAAGGGATCAGGGGGCAGGGATCAGTTGTCGGCTGAGCAGCAGCGCTCACGGCTGACCCCTAGCCCTAAACCCCAACCCCTAACCGTGTCCACTACACCCCAATCCGCCCAGCCGCACCTGATCCGCGCCCTCGGACGCCGTGATCTGGTGCTGCTCTTCGTCGTCGCCGTGTTCAATCTCAACGTTGTCCCCAGCATCGCCGCCAATGGCGGCGTCACCATCTGGCTCTGGATCATCTCGCTCCTCCTTTTCTTCTGGCCGCAGGGCATCGCCGTGATCGAACTCGCTCATCGTTATCCCGGTGAAGGTGGAGTCTACCTCTGGGCGAAAGAAGTCTTCGGCGATTTTCACGGATTTCTTTCCGGCTGGTGTTACTGGACCAACAACATGCTCTACGTGCCGACGGTCACGCTTTATTTCGTCGGCGTATCGGTCTATGTCCTCGGTCCCAGCCACCAACGGCTGGCGGAACAAGGGGCCTTCGCGCCGATCGCTTCGATAGCTCTGTTAACAACTCTCACGGTTTTCAACATTTTTGGCCTGGGCGTTGGCAAGTGGATCAACAATCTCGGCGCAATCGGCACGTTCATCGCCGCAGCCGTGCTGATCGGCCTTGGTGTTGTGGTCTGGCTGCGCTTTGGAACGACGATCACCGCTGCCGACTTTAAGATCCTCCCTGATGCGAGATCCGTGTTGAATTCATTCGGCGTGATCTGCTTCGGCCTGGTCGGTTTGGAATTAGCCTCTGTGATGGGCGACGAAATTCAGGATCCGCGGCGTACACTGCCGGGCGCAGTCGCCTGGGGCGGCGTGCTTTCGGGCGTGCTCTACATCGGTGCGACCCTCACGTTGCTGATCGCTGTTGGAAAAGACGTGAACGTGTTGCAGGGAATCGTTCAAGCCGTCACCCACATGGCTGATCGCGTCGGCGTGAGCTGGATTTCGATCCCCTTTGCGCTTCTGCTAAGTCTCTCGATTGCGGGTATTGGGTCCGCGTGGATGGGTGGTTCGGCACGCATCCCGTTCGTCGCAGGACTCGATTCCTACATGCCGTCGTGGCTCGGCAAGGTGCACCCGCGCTATGCCACGCCCTACGCTGCGCTGATCGTGCAGGCAATCGTCTCAGGGCTACTCGTGCTGGGAAATTTCTTTGGCTGGTGGGTTTGGGACAAACTGGCGGGCGTGCTGGGTTTGCTCCCGCGTTTGTATTTGAGCCCGGCTGGCGCCGGAGAAGTGTTTCAAAAACTTCTTTCACTCGCCGTGGTGTTACAACTTGTCCCGTTCGTTTATGTCTTCGGGGCGCTGGTGATGTTCGCCGTGACGGAGTCGGTTCCGAAAGGCCAGTACAGCCGGGCCAAAATGTTCATTGCCGGTTCCAGCGGTCTTCTGACTACGATTCTCGGTATCGCATTGGTGTTTTTCCCGGCCCAGCAGATCTCTTCGCTGTTCTGGTATGAAGTTTGGATGATCGGCGGAACTCTGTTCTTTGTAGGCCTGGCGGCGTTTTTCTTTTTTGTCTACGGGCGGCGGAAAGCCGCGCAGGAGATTGGAAAGGCTGCGACTCTGGTCGCGCCGCTCTAGTTTCAAAACGATTGGGCCATGAAGCCCTCAGGTAAGCAGGAGGTTCTAGAAATGCCCAGCGGAGTGCAAGCTGACGTAAAAACTTATCAGATGTTCATCAACGGCGAGTGGGTCGCGAGCCAATCCGCGAAAACTTTTCCCGTTTACGATCCTTCGACGGAAGAAGTGATCGCGCAGGTTCCCGACGCTGGCCCTGAGGATGTGAACCGCGCCGTCGCTGCCGCCAAGGCTGCTTTCGAAGACGGACCGTGGGCGACTAGCACGGCGCAGGAACGCGGCCGCGTCCTGTTCCGTCTCGCCGACAAAGTTCGACAGAATCTGCCCGCGCTGGCCGAACTTGAATGCCGCAATACCGGCAAGCCGATCGTTGAAGCCGAATACGACCTCAACGACGTTGCCACCTGCTTCGAATATTACGGCGGACTCGCGACCAAGGTCGTTGGCTACGTCAATCCTGTTCCCGACAACGCGATGTCGCTCACGCTCAAAGAACCGGTTGGCGTCGCCGGACAAATCATTCCGTGGAACTATCCTCTGCTGATGGCCGCGTGGAAACTCGCGCCGGCACTGGCCGTCGGCTGCACTTGCGTGCTGAAACCCGCCGAGCAGACTCCGCTGACCGCTCTTGAGTTCGCAAGGCACTTTGCCGATTGCGGCTTGCCTCCGGGTGTAGTGAATGTCATCACCGGATTCGGCGAGTCCTGCGGCGCTCCGCTGGTGCAGCATCCCGACGTCAACAAGATCGCATTCACCGGCAGCGCCGCCGTCGGCAAGATCATCGTGAAGCAAGCTGCTGACACCGTGAAGCGCGTCACGCTCGAACTCGGGGGCAAGTCACCAAACATATTTTTCGCCGACGCCGATTTCGAAGCCGCCATCGACGGCGCTCTTTTCGGCGTGTTCATCAATCAAGGCGAGGTATGCTCGGCAGGCAGCCGTATCCTCGTGCAGAAATCGATTTACAAAAACTTCGTCGAAGCCATGACCGAGAAAGCCAAGAAGATCAAGCTCGGCCCTCCGCTCGATCGCGACACCAAGATGGGCCCGCTGGTCAGCAAAGAACAATATGATCGCGTGAACTCATATCTCGAAATCGGCAAGAAAGAGGCCAAGCTCGCCTCCGGCGGCGGACGCCCCGCGAACTTCGCCAAGGGCTACTACGTGCAGCCCACAATTTTTTACGACGTGACTAATAGCGCCCGCATCGCCCGCGAAGAGATTTTCGGTCCGGTCGCTGCTGTGATTCCGTTCGAAGACGAAAAAGATGCACTCAAAATCGCCAACGATTCTCCTTACGGCTTAGCCGCCGCCGTTTGGACGCGCGACATTTTCAAGGCCATGCGCTCGGTGAAGGCGCTTCGCGCGGGAATCGTCTGGGTCAACCACATGCAGCCCACCTACGTGGAAGCGCCGTGGGGAGGATACAAGCAGTCCGGCTTCGGCCGCGAACTCGGCCCCTGGGGCATCGAAGAATATCTCGAGACCAAACAGGTATACATCAATTTGAATGAGCAGCCGATCGGCTGGTACTGAGAAGCAGGGGCTAGGGATCAGGGTTCAGCGGCCAGTAGAAACGAGGTTCACTGGCCCCTCAGCCCCTGACCACTAGGTTTTAAAATATGTCAACTATTCAACTTCGCACCTCCATACCCGGCCCGCAATCTAAGGCCCTGTCCGAGCGCCGCGCCCAAGCCGTGCCCCGCGGCCTTTCTCACGGCACGCCCATCTATGTGGCCAAGGCTGAAGATGCCTGGCTCGAAGACGTCGACGGCAACCGTTACCTCGACTTCGCCGGCGGCATTGGTTGCCTCAACGTTGGCCATCGCCAGGAAGCTGTCGTCGAAGCCGTGAAAGATCAACTCGACCGCTTCCTGCACACCTGCGTGCAGGTCACGCCGTATGAAAGCTACGTGCGACTCGCCGAGCGCATGAACGAAGTCACGCCGGGTAAGTTCGCGAAGAAGACCGTCTTCGTCAACAGCGGCGCCGAGGCTGTCGAGAACGCGGTGAAGATTGCCCGCGCCTACACCAAGCGTCCCGGCATCATCGCGTTTGAAGACGCTTTCCACGGTCGTACCATGATGACGCTGGCGCTGACCAGCAAGACGCATCCTTATAAGGCCGGATTCGCGCCGTTTCCGAGTGAGGTGTATCGCGTCCCGTTTGCCTACTGCTATCGCTGTTCGTACAACCTAAAATATCCGTCGTGCGATCTCTATTGCGCGCGGCATCTCGAAGACACATTCAAGCGCGTCGTAGCAAACGAGGAAGTGGCCGCTGTCATCGCTGAGCCGGTTCTGGGAGAAGGCGGATTCGTTGTGCCTCCGCCGGACTATTTCAAAGTGCTTATCGATCTTTGCCACAAGCACGGCATCCTCTTTATTGCCGACGAAGTGCAGTCTGGTTTCGGCCGCACGGGCAGGCTTTTCGCGAGCGAGCACTACGGCATCGAGCCGGATTTGATCGTGACGGCCAAGTCGATGGGCGGCGGCTTGCCGCTGGCCGCCGTCACCGGGCGCGCCGAGATCATGGACGCGCCTGGTCCCGGCGGCCTCGGCGGAACGTTTGCGGGTAATCCGCTTTCCTGTGCTGCGGCGCTGGCGGTTCTCGATCTGTTCGAGCGCGAGAATTTACTCACGCGCGCCGACGTACTGGGCGACCAATTTCAGCGTCGGGCCCGCGAATGGCAGCGCCGCTGGTCCATCATCGGAGACGTACGCGGGCTCGGGGGCATGCAGGCCATCGAATTGGTGCAATCGCAGGAAAGCAAAGCGCCCGCGGCCGATGAAACCAAAAAGATCACGCAATATTGTTACGAGCATGGCCTGATCACGATCACAGCTGGCTCGTATTCGAACGTGATCCGCGTGCTGGTGCCACTGGTCATCACTACCGAGCAAATGGACGAAGCGATGGACGTGCTGGAGTCCGCGATTGCCGCAGTTTGCAATCAGAAAAACGCGATAGCGCAATTGGTTTAAAGAGTTAGATTTTGTCATCCTGAGCGAGGATTGAACTTCGCGCCAAGCGCGAAGTTCAGCCGCAGTCGAAGGATCCCTATAAGCGATATCATGCTAGTCGTCTGCGGGATTCGGAGGTTGCTTTCCCGTACAGAATATTCTTCACGATCGCAGAGGCATCACCATGAGCGTAGCCGCACCTCCCGTTACCAAGCTCACGAATTTCGTCAATGGCCAGTGGACGGAATCGCATTCGTCCGAGTGGCGCGACGTTGTAAACCCGGCCACGGGTGAAGTCCTGGCCAGCGTCCCGCTCGCCGACGCCGCTGAAGTGAACACTGCCGTCGAAGCCGCCGCTGCCGCCTTCCCCGAATGGCGCCGCACGCCGCCGGAAGACCGCATTCAGCCACTGTTTAAGTTGAAGATGCTGCTCGAAGATCACATCGGCGACATCGCCCGCATCATCACCACTGAAAACGGCAAGACTTTCACCGAAGCCAAAGCCGAGATGCGCCGCGCCATCGAAAACGTCGAAGTCGCCTGCGGCATTCCGATGATGATGCAGGGCTACAACCTGGAAGATGTCGCTCGCGGCATCGACGAGATGTTGATCCGGCAGCCGCTGGGCGTTACGGCTGCGATCGTGCCGTTTAACTTCCCCGGCATGATCGCGTTCTGGTATCTGCCCTACGCCATCGCAACGGGCAACACATTCATTCTAAAACCGAGCGAACGCGTGCCACTGACCATGCGCTACGTATACGAACTGCTGGAAAATACTGGCTTGCCCAAAGGCGTCGTCAGCCTGGTCAACGGAGGCAAAGCCGTGGTCGATGCACTCATCGACCACCCGAAGGTTCGAGCCATCAGCTTCGTCGGATCGACTCCGGTAGCGCGCTACATTTATGCGCGCTCGGGCGAGCAAGGGAAGCGCTGCCAGTGCCAGGGCGGAGCCAAGAACCACGTTGTTGTTCTTCCTGATGCCGACATGCCCATGGCGACGCAGATCATCAACGATAGCGCGTTCGGTTGCGCAGGTCAGCGCTGTCTTGCAGTATCGACTGCGGTCACCATCGGCGAAGCGCAGAAAACATTCCGTGACTCAATCGCCGATGCAGCTTCGAAACTTAAAGTCGGCAATGGCCTGGAAGACGGTGTGCAGATGGGCCCGGTGATTACGCCGCAGAGTAAAGAGCGCGTCGAGTCGCTGATCGGTCTCGGCGAGAAGCAGGGTGCGAAAGTTCTGCTCGACGGGCGCAACTCGAAGATTCCGAAATACGAATCCGGAAATTTCGTGAAGCCCACCATCCTCGACAATGTGCCGCCGACCAGCGATCTCGCCGATACCGAGATCTTCGGGCCCGTACTCAGCCTCGTGCACGCCGACAGCATGGACGAAGCGCTGGCCTTTCTCGAGCGCAGCGCTTACGGCAACCAGGCGTCTTTGTTCACGTCGAGCGGGTCGGCTGCGCGCCGCTTCCGCTACGAGGCGCCTGCGGGCAATATTGGCATCAACATCGGAGTCGCCGCGCCCATGGCTTACTTTCCGTTCAGCGGATGGAAGAACAGCTTCTTTGGCGATCTCCACGGCCAGGGCCGCGACGCCATCGAGTTCTATACGGACAAGAAAGTCGTCGTGGAACGTTGGGCCAAAGAGCACAGCAGGAAGTTCTAGAAATTGAGTCATTGAGCGATTGAGTCCTCGGGCGACTGAAGATCGATGGCACCAGGCGTTTTTCCATGACTCGATCACCAAATAACCCAATGGCTCAATTTCTGCCATGTTCTGAATTTGAAAACTGAGGAATCTTATGACCACAACTCTTACCACCCCCGTCATGACCGGCCAGGAAATCGTCGACCTCACCAAGAAGCACACTTTGTTTGAGTGGTCGGCGCAATCGAAAGTCGACCCCATTCCGGTCGCCAAGGCTAAGGGCATTTATTTCTGGACGCCCGAGGGCAAGCGCTTCATCGACTTCAACAGCCAGTTGATGTCGGTCAACATCGGGCATAGCGACGAGCGCGTAGTGAAGGCGATCGCCGAGCAGGCGGCCACTCTCGCGTACGCGAACCCGTTTATGGCGACCGAGCCCCGCGCGCGACTGGGCGCGAAGCTGGCGGAGATCACGCCCGGCGACATCGACACTTTCTTCTTTACGAATGGAGGCGCGGAGGCGAACGAGAACGCGATCAAGATTTCGCGCTTCTTCACCGGGCGGCACAAGATCATGGCGCGCTACCGGTCGTATCATGGCGCTACCGCGGGCAGCATCACGCTGACCGGCGACCCGCGGCGCTGGGCCGCCGAACCCGGCATTCCGGGCGTGGTGCATGTGCTCGATCCTTATCACGGCATCGAGCGCGGATGGGAGTCGGCTGAAACCTCGCTGGCCATGATTGAAGAGACCATTCATCTCGAAGGCCCGAACACGATTGCCGCTTTCATTCTTGAAACGGTCGTCGGCACGAACGGAATTCTCATTCCACCGGATGGATATCTCGAGGGAGTACGCAAGCTGTGTGACAAGTACGGAATTCTCATGATTGCCGACGAAGTGATGGCCGGCTTCGGGCGCACGGGCGAGTGGTTCGCGATCGACCACTGGAAGGTTGTGCCGGACTTGATCTGCATGGCCAAGGGACTCACGGCGAGCTATCTGCCGCTGGGCGCGGTGGGCATGCGGCATCACATCGCGCAGCACTTCCAGGACAAAGTGTTCTACGGGGGCCTGACGTACAACTCGCATCCCATGGGATGCGCGGCAGCGTTGGCGACTATTCGCGTGTATGAAGAAGATCATCTGATAGAGAACGCGAAGAAGATGGGCGCGATCATGAAAACACTTGGCGCCGAGTTGCAGGCGAAGCATCCCTCGGTCGGCGCGGTGCGGTCGATTGGGCTGTTCGGGATTGTGGAGTTGGTGCGCAGCCGGAAGACGCGGCAGCCGATGGCACCGTTCAACGGGACCTCGGAAGAAATGGGCGCGCTAGGCCGTTTTTTCCGCGAGCAGGGGCTGTATACGATCGTGCGCTGGAACTCGTTCTACACCAACCCTCCGTTGTGCATTAACGAGCAGCAATTGCGCGAGGCGTTTGCCATTATCGACAAAGGTCTTGAGATCACGGACAAGGCGGTAAAGGACTAGCTTCTTTCAGGTCAAAGTGGCACTCCTGCGAACCCTGCAAGAAGGGTGGGGCATCCGCGTTCTTTCATTGCTTGCCGATCATTGCTTGCCGATCAGACTTCGGCAGGCGGTGATGTAGAATCGAGCCAATAGCGCTGAACGCGGAGACTTGAATGAAAAAACTTGCCGCTTTGATCCTGCTGGGCATCCTGAGTGTTGGGGTGATGCAGGCCGGGCAGACTCGTAACACTGCCCAGAGCCGCGCTTCCCGGAAGGCGGACAGGAAGCAGCAGAAGGCGATGAAGAAGTACCGAAAGGCGCAGCAGAAAGCGCAGCGCAAGATGATCAAGAAGGATCGAAAGAACACCCACTTACCCACTAACCGGTATTAGGCAGCGTCACCGTTTCGCGAGCGCTTGATTCGCGCCTCGCCGCTGGTTTCAGATCACCCACAGCTCACATCATGGGCTCCACATTCTCGCAGCTTCGCGGCTGAACTTTCCTCGTGAACTCTCCCGCCGGGCCCTCAGGCGGCGGTTTTTTCCCGCATCGTGTTCCTGGCGTTTGCCATGTTGACGATGGGTAGGGGCACGCGGATCCGCCTGGTCTGGCGCGAGCGTTCTTCAATGGCGTCGACAAAAACGGCACCGTCGGCCATGACGATGGGGTCGCTAAGGAATCGAAATTCCTCGCCGTAGAGCCGCATATGGTTTTCCGGGGTGAAGCCCAGTTGCTTCAGCTTGGCGCAGAGGATGGTATGAGGGGCTGACATTTAGGACACCTGTATGATTATTGGCTGGGATCGAAACGGTTAAGGGATGAAGTAAGAGCACAACCCACAATTATACTCCTGCTAGAACCCCCGTGGAGCGCGGGGTTTGGCGCCAGAAGCGAAGGCCGGTGGGTTCAGGATGTGCTTGCGTGTTTAGGCCGCAAAGGGCACAATCTAAAGGTCAAGACGAGACGCCATTTAGTAAGAGTGGGGCCCCCAGTGTTCCACTCGGAAGAAGGTCCAAGAAAAATGAAATCAAATCAGATATTCATCACGCTGTTATTGTCGAGCGCAGTTGCGCTTCCGGGATTTGCGCAGCAGAGCAGTGGAACTTCGAGCGCACAGCCGGCGAACGCCCAGGCGCAGAGTGTGAGCGCCAGCAATCTGGATCCGCTGCCCGACACCAAGCCCAGGGACTTCTGGGATGGTGACGACCCGAACCTGGTGAATCTGGTGACGCATCCGTTTGCCAGCAAGAAATATGTGCAGCGGCAGGTGGGACCGATTCGAGATCGGCTCAACGAACTGGATGAGTTGACTTCGGAAAACGGCAAGCAAATCAAGGACGTGGATGGACGGGCGCAAGCCGGCATCCAGCTCGCGTCGGAGAAGAGCAGCCTGGCGGACCAGCATGCGGCGGACGCAGCCAACAAGGCGCAACTGGCGCACACGGCTGCAACGCAGTTGGCCAGCCGGGTTTCGACCGAGGAACAGATCGTAGGCAATATCGATCAATACAAAGGAGCCGCGCAAACCGAGATTCGTTTCCGGCCGGGGCAGACCGTTCTGAGCAAAGCCGCGAAAGATGCGCTGGACGAGATGGCGGTTCCGCTGAAAGATCAGCGCAGCTACATCATCGAGGTGCGCGGGTTCTCGGCGGGGCGTGGTCAGGCTGCGATTGCGAGTTCGCAGAAGATGGCGGACTCGGTGGTGCGCTATCTGGTGCTCAACCATCAGGTCCCGGTATACCGGATTTACGTGCTTAGCGTGGGCAATGCTCAGGTGGCGGGCGTGGAAGGAACGCCGGCCAAGCCGACCAGCGGGGGGCGAGTAGAAGTCAGCGTCATGAAAAACGATCTGTCAGCCTCCATGCAACACTAAGTTCAGCCAGTTGCGCGGGAAGGGCGGGCCGACGTCGGCTCGCCCTTTTTGTTTTGGCGGCGCGGCTTTATGATGTTGACCTGTGGTTCGCGACCTTCCCCAAAGTGTGCGTGAGCCATGGAACACGAGACCGCTTTTTGCGAAGGAAACATGACGCAGGCGGTTTGCCTTTCGCAGAGAACGTTGCGCCGCTCGCAGACGCAAGCACGGCTTTGACCCAGGGAAATCCCGAATGAAGTGAAAGGTTGGCTATGAGTGCTGCCGATCGAAAGGGAGCCGTTGGAGTGCCCGTGTTCTGGTTGTACACTTGGCCGCGGCGGTTTGGGTTTGCGCTGATCGCGGTGGCAGTGGCAACTCTGCTGCGCTACCCCTTAAGCGGATTGCTTGGTTCCAATCTTCCTTTCCTGCTGTTTTACCCCGTCATCTGGTTGGTCGCTTGGATGGCGGGGCTGGGGCCGGGCGTGTTTGCGGTCTTCCTATCGGAAGTGTCAGCCAGTTTCTTACTGTTTGGGACAGCTAGTCCGGTCACGGTGGGTCTCCCGCTGAACGCGAATGGGTTGGTGCTGTTCACCGGCGCGGGGATAGTAATGAGCGCGGTGGCCGATATGTACCGGCGCCGCGCGGAGAGATTGCGCGAATTTGAGCGAGTGGCGGGGGGCGTAGAAGAGGGCATCATCATACTCGACCGGCAGTATCGCTATGTGTCCGCCAACCGGGTCTACTTGGGATACCGAGGAGTGAAGAAAGAAGAACTCGTTGGACGTTCCCTGGCAGAGACCATGGAGGAAAGTGTCTTTGAGACCACAGTGAAACCGAAGTTAGATGAGTGCTTCCGTGGCAAGGTGGTGAGATACGAGAAGCGCTATAAGTACGCGGGGCTGGGGGAGAGGGATTTTTCTGTGTCGTACTTTCCCATCGAGGGCCCGACGGGGGTTGAGCGAGTGGCTTGCATTCTGCAGGACATCACGGAGCAGAAAGAGGCCCAGACCTTGCTGGAGCAGAAGGAACTGCTGTTTCGAACGCTGGTGGAGTCAGCTCCCATGGCCATGGTGGTTTCCCTGGGGCAAGGGCAGCGGGCGGAATTCTACAATCCCAAATTCACGGAACTCTTTGGGTACACGCAAGAGGAAGTACCGGATGTGGATCATTGGTGGCCTCTGGCTTATCCGGATGAAGCGTACAGACGTCAGATTTCGGAAGTGTGGAACAAGGCGGTTCAAGAGGCGATCGCGAGCAACGGCGAAACTCCGTCAATTGAAGCGAGAGTAAGGTGCAAAAACGGTTCTGAGCGAGAAGTGGAGTTCAAACTGGTTTGTGCGGGAGAAAAGAACCTGGTATTTGGCACTGATGTCACGGAAATCAAACGGTCAGAGAGGGCGTTGAAGTTGTTCCGAACGCTGATTGACCACTCGAATGACGCGGTGGAAGTGGTGGATCCGGAAACCTTGCGGTTTCTGGATGTGAACGAGACGGCCTGCAAGGATTTGGGCTATACGCGCGACGAATTGCTGGCGATGACGGTGTTTGACGTCGATCCGAAAGCCGACGAGGCTTGTTGGACGGCGGTTCTGGACGGGTTGCGGGATTCCGGATTCGTCATAAAGCAGACTTTCCGTCGCCGCAAGGACGGGTCGACCTTCCCAGTAGAACTCAGCATCAAACATGTGCAACTTGACCGCGTCTATCACGTTGTGATCGCACGCGACATCACCGAGCGCAAACAATCGGAGGAAGCCCTCCGCGAGCGAGAAGAAAAATTCCACCAAGTGGCCGACAACATCCAGGAGATCTTCTGGATGGTGGACGCCGAAACCAGACAGGCGATCTTTGTAAACCCCGCGTTCGAACATATCACCGGGCGGACGGTTGCGAGCTTGATGGACTCACCGCTGTCCTACCGGGAAATCATCCACTCTGACGACCGGGTGCACGTTCTGAGCCGATTGGAGGAGGCTGCAAGGACAGGGATACTGAACGAGGAATTTCGAATTGTCCGCCCGGACGGAACGGTCCGCTGGGTGGAGGCCCACGGATTTCCGATCCGCAACGTGGAAGGAAAGATATATCGTCTGGCCGGCGTGGTGCAGGACATCACGGCGCGAAGACTCGCGGAAGAGGCGGTGCGAGACAGCGAAGACCAGTACCGCGACCTTGTCGACCACAGTGAGGATCTCGTATGCACTCACGATCTGGAAGGTAGGTTGTTGTCAGCGAATCCGGCCGCGGCTCGTTCTTTGGGATATGAGGTCGACGAGTTCTTGAAGATTCCGATGCGAGAGCTGATGGTGCCGGAGTATCGCGAACTGTTCGACCAATATTTGCGTAGGATCAAGGAAAAAGGTGCGGACAAGGGCTTGATGTGTGTGATGGCCCGCAGCGGAGAAGTCAGGACCTGGGAATACAACAAAACGTTGCGCACGCAGGGAGTGGACAAGCCCGTCGTGCGCGGGATGGCCCATGACGTCACGGAGAAGAGGCGGGCAGAACTGGCGCTGGAGCAGAGTGAAGAGCGTTTCCGGGTGGCGCTCAAGGATTCTCCCATCACGGTTTTCAATCAGGATTGCGAACTGCGCTACACCTGGATCTACAACCCTCAGCTCTATTGGCAGCATGAGGCCATCGGCAAGACCGACGCTGAAGTCATCGGCCCGAGGAAGGCGGCGAGCCTGGTTGAACTCAAACGCCGGGTTCTGAAGGCGGGAGTAGGGCTGCGGGAGGATGTCGTCATCCCCAACGACGGCAAGAATTGCGCATTCGATATCTGGATTGAGCCCCTATTCAGCGCGGACGGCAGCATTGTTGGAATTACAGGTGCTGCCATCGACATTGCGCGGCTGCGCGAAATGGCGGATCGTCTGCAGGACGCCAGGGACAAGCTGTTACAGGAAAAATCGTATCTGGAAAATGAGATTCAGACGGAATTGGGATTTGAAGCAATCGTTGGGCATAGCCCGGCCCTGCGCGATGTGTTGAAGAACGTGCGGGTCGTGGCGCCGACTGATTCCACGGTTCTACTCACAGGAGAGACCGGGACAGGAAAGGAATTGGTGGCGCGATCGGTGCATGCGCTAAGTTCGCGGCGCGACAAGACGTTCATCAAGCTCAACTGTGCGGCTGTGCCCTCCGGCCTGCTGGAAAGCGAATTGTTTGGGCACGAGAAGGGAGCATTTACCGGGGCAGTCAGCCAGAAAGTGGGCCGTATTGAACTGGCGGACAAAGGGACGCTCTTTCTGGACGAGATCGGCGAGTTGCCGCTCGACCTGCAGCCGAAACTGTTGCGGGTGCTGCAGGATCGCGACTTCGAACGGTTGGGCGGAGTGCATACTTTGCATGTGGATGTGCGGATTATCTCCGCCACGAATCGCGATTTGCACCAGGATATTGCCGAGAGGTTGTTTCGCGAGGACTTATTCTACCGTCTGAATGTTTTTCCGATCGAGTTGCCGTCGCTGCGGGAGCGGCGGGACGACATTCCGATCCTGGTTCACCATTTTGTTCGCAAACATTCCGCCCGGATGGGCAAGCACATTGATACCGTACCCGAGGAGACCATGAATGTGCTGCAGAAGTGGAACTGGCCGGGCAACATCCGCGAGCTGGAGAACATGATCGAGCGCATGGTCATCCTGAGCAAGGGGCGAGTGCTGGCCGAGCCGCCGGTTGAACTGGACGCGCCGCAGGAAACCGGCGACGACAATCTTGCGGACATGGGACGCGAGCATATTATTCGCATTTTGCAGGAGACCGGCGGTCTGCTCTCGGGACCGGATGGGGCGGCGAGCCGGCTGGGGGTCAAGCGCACCACCTTGCAGTCAATGCTCAAGCGCTTTGGAATCGCATTGCAGGATTTTCGCCGCACGACCGGGACCTTCGGGCCTGGTTAGCGTGCCTGAGCTGATTCCTTCAAGATCGAAAATAAAAATCCCCACCCTCTCGCGAAAAGATCGAGAAGGGTGGGGCAACCCTCTTAATTTGGTTCGCTCGATCTGTTTTCGATCACCTCACCAGGCGGTTGTATTTTTTCAGGACTTCGTGCAGGCGGTCGTGCGGGAGGGCGATGACCTCGTGGTCGTCGATGCCCTTCATGGTTTCGGCTGCGACCATGGCATTGACCACGGCTTCCTCGGTGGCCTGCACAGTGGCGAGAAAAAGTGGGTCGAGGGAATCATTGGGGAGCATGGTTAGTTGGTGAAGCCCCTTCGGGCTGACGGCGCCGGGATTGGCGGTGGAGAAAGCGATGAAGATATCACCCGAGCCGTCGCCGGAATAGCTTCCATCGCGGCCCAGGCCGAGAGAGATCTTTCGGGCAATGCGCTTGAGTTGAGTCGGAATCAGAGGAGCATCGGTGGCGAGAACCACGATGATCGAGCCCACGTCCTCATGAAAGATGGTGTGTTCGGGAATTTCGCGGCCGACATTTACACCGGCGATGCGAAGCTGCTCGCGCGATCCGTAGTTGCACTGCACCAGAACGCCCACGGTGTAGCCGCCGAGTTTTGCATCGAGCACACGCGAACTCGTGCCGATGCCGCCTTTGAATTCGTTGCAGATCATCCCCGTGCCGCCGCCGACATTGCCTTCTTCGACGGGGCCGGTATGGGCGACATCGAGGGCGTGCCAGGCGTCTTCGGGCTTCACGTGAAATCCGTTAATGTCATTGAGATACCCGTCCCAGGTTTCGGCGACGACGGGCAGTGACCACCAGTAGCCTTCCATGTCGGGCGTGCCGTGTTTGACTTTCCACGCAATCACGGCGTCGCGGACCACGCCAACGCTGTGGGTGTTGGTGATCATGACGGGGCCGTTGAGGAATCCGGAGTCGTCGACCCATGTCGTGCCCGTCATTTCGCCGTTGCCGTTGAGGGTAAACCAGGCGGCGAACACGGCGTCGTCACTGGCTTTGCCGCGGGGATGAATGGCGGTAACTCCGGTGCGCACGGGACCCTTTCCAACTTCCAGTTTGCCGCTGCCGGAGATGAGCGTGGTATGGCCGACCTCGACTCCCTTCACATCGGTGATGGCGTTGTTGGCGCCGGGAGTGCCGTCAAAAGGAACGCCGAGATCGCGGGCGCGCGGTTTGCTCTGGGCAGAGACGACCTGCGCAGCGATGATTGTGGCCAGTGCAACGATGACAGCGAATGCGGTGCGGCGAACTTGCGCGGACATGGGGCCCTCCACGAAAGGGAAGTATAAAGGATGCGAGTGCGATCGGAGCGGAGAGGTGAGTCCACTGAAAGCGGCGAGGACGCTGGGGTACAATCGCAAATAAGCAGATTAATCTTGGGGGAGTTTTATGGACGGGTGGAAAAAAGCGGTGGTGTTGAGTGCGGTCGGTGCGGCGGGAATTCTGTTTATGAAGAAGAAATATCCAGCAGCCGTGCTGGCGACGGGAGTTGGACTGGCGGTTTTGGCGGCGGAATATCCGGAGAAGTTCGAGACGGTGCGGCGCTCGCTACCGGATTATTTCGAGCAGGGCATGCGCGTGCTGGAAATGGCGGGAAGAGCCGGCAAGCGGATTACCGAGGCGGCGGGCCGGAGCGCCGTGGATGCTTGGGAAGAAGTTGGAGGATAGGAAATCGGATCTCAGCCCTCAGATTTCAGGCGCTAACTTTTAACGTGGAACGGCACGCGAAGATCGAAGCTGAAGTCTGAGGTCCAAGCTTTCACTCGATGCCGAGTTGCTTGCGGGCGTCGGGGCTGAGGCGCTCGGGCGTCCAGGGCGGAGTCCACACCACGTTGACGGTGCAGGTGCCGACGCCCGGCAGTTGTTCGATCCGGGATTTGACTTGCGCGCTGATGTTGACGTGCTCGGGGCAACCTTGCGCCGTTAGAGTCATTTCGACCGTGACGTCCTGCTTCGAATCCGCGGGATCGCCGATGGGCGCGGGAGCAAAGTTGATTTTGTAGATGAGACCCAGATCGACGATGTTGACGGGAATCTCAGGATCGTAGCAACTCTTCAGCGCGCTCAGAACATCTTCTTCGGTGATCGACATGGGGAGGCCTCTTCTGCCAGTTTAACGTAACCGGGAGACTCCCTGACCCGGACTCACAACGATAAAGGTTGGAGGTGCAGGGCCGCTTGGACGGCAGTGCGCAGTTCCTCGCCTCCTCCAGACAAGAGGTAGTTGTCGTGCCGGAAGTAATACGTGCGGCGGACGCTAGCCCAACGTTTGAATTTGACGGGCCACACATCGGGCATACCCGAAACTGTGTAAACGTACCCTCCGGGAGTGCGGCGTTCCTTGATCTTGAGTTCGGCAAACGTTCTGGGCCGGGATACGAACAGCACCTCGAGGACGCCCAAGTTGGTAACGATGCAGCCTTCGCCTTCGATCGTGCTGCGCGGCTCTCCATTCTCCCATACGATGAACTGGCTGCTGAACTTCGTTTCGAAGATGCAACGCACTACCATTCCATGTGATTCGAGGCTGCTCTTGAGAGCCATGGCATCGGAGTAAGCCGGTTGGCTGGGAGACATCAATGCCCGCGGCCCTGGGCAGTCATCCACTTGCTGCGCCGCCAACGGGGTGCCTAAGATGACCACGAGGGGCAGGAACAACAGTCTGACGGAAAAGGTCCGGGGCATGCACCCTCCTCAGTATCGACGAGATATTACTACTTAAGCTATACCGATGCCATCCGATGTACCTTGCGTTGGCCGTCTGCTAAAGTTTTCGCATGATGAGTCCAGAGGCGAAGCAGAAGATTCAACTGGCACTGCTGCTGGCGCTGGTCGTGGCGACTTTGCGCGCGGGCTACATTCTGTACCAGCGGCACGAAGATAATGTTGCGGCCGAGAAGCAGAAACAGGTGGAAGCCGCGGGTTATTCGAATGCGGACTATTATGTGAATCCGAAGAAGCTGTATCCATACGATCTCAAGAGTGCGCGGCAGTTGATGCAGCAGCCGGTGTGGGTGAAAGAAGGATATCGCTATACATATTACCGGTACGACAAGGCCCGCAAGCAGGCTGACTTCGAACACGGTGCGGGACTGCTGTTGCCGATTGAACGGCTGGAGATTAAGGACGTAGTCGCAGTGATGCCGAAGGGGAAGGGCGAGCGGCGGCAGGCGATGGCGGTGTTCGAACAAGAAGGTGCGACCTACGCCGTGCCGATTGGATTTGAAGCAGAAGAGCAGTACAAGATTTATTCGGACGAAATGTTTTTCATAGAAGATCCGCATGACTTGTATAAACACTGGTCAGCCGATGTGTGGCAGGCGGTGGCGCAACATGAAGTGAAACCGGGGATGAACGAACTACAGGCGGATTTCGCGATCGGAATGGGAGTTCCGGACGGGGGCGGTGGTTCGGAAAAAACAGTGCGCTATCCGAATGGAGGCAAGCCGGTGGTGGTCGTTTATGAAGACGGCAAGGCGACGGAGATCAAGCCGGGTACGCCGGAATCGTAAAGCGCCGGACCTTACGGAATGGGGATCACTTGTTTAGTGAGATTCCATCCTCGAAGCGCGACTTGTGCCGGCCCGTTGGCCGATTTTGCGGGATACTCGATTTCAATTTCTCGGCTCTCGCCAGGGAGCAGGGACAGGTAGTTGTCGGAGTAGTACGCGGGAAGAATGCGGGAACCGTCGGAGGCGTTGAGCAGGGTCAACTTGTTGACCAGCGCAGCGGTGGTTCCGGCGTTGCGCAGTTCAACTCTTACGCGGATGTTTTCGCCTTTCCGCGCGGATTTGGCCGTGGCCGAGAGTGAGGCAGCCGGGAGACGGTTCAAGCGGCGATAAGAAGCGTTGTCCACGCCCAGCCAGTAGAAATTTCTGGATACAGCCTCGTTGGAAGAGTTTCGCAATTCCAGGTTCACGAAGACCATCTTTTCCGATGCGAACAAGGGCGCGAGTTCCAGTGGGAACCCTTCGGTGAGCGCGTCGGCGGCCGCGTCCCGTTTCTCTTCTCTGTGGAGCAGCAGTTTGTTTTCGAGTGAATACACGTTGGCACTCAGCTGCAATGAGGTCTGCGAATCGTTTGTGGTGTTCACGACGGCGACGTTGTAGTTGGAGAGGTCGAGTTGTATGTGCAATGGTTCGCAGGCTTTCTTGACGGCGTAGAAGGAAGATTGAGTGTCGTAGTCGGCGTTCAGAATCTGCCAGGTATTGCTGGGCCAGGCGGGCTGGGTCATCCATAGGAGGCGTCCGCTATTCGGGGCCCAGAGGTGGGCGTTCATGCCTTCGAAAATCGCGCGGTGGTCGACATAGTCGAGCATCTGCGCCTTGCGCTCGAAATCCTCCAGGCTGACGGGAGCGCCGAACTCGGCCTGCATTTGCGCCATGAAGGGCGCCATGTCGCCGTTTCCGCTTTGATGCCAGTCGTGATAAGCCCACGCATCGCTGACCGGCCACTGATCCTCCTGCGGAATCCAGGCGCGGAAAGATTCCAGAGTGGAGAACGACGGAGTTCCGGTTTCGACGGAAAATCCGTGGTTGAGCGCGGTGTAGTAAAGCGTCGGATCCATGTATTTATAAGGCCCGCTGTTTTGTAGGTTGACTTGATTCGAGCTTGGGAAGTAGTAGCGCGTACCATCCAGCGTGCGGATCAAATCGATGAGGCCTTCGTTGATGACGGGCTGTGGCACGCCCTCATTGCGGCCGCACCATACGACGATCGAAGGATGATTGCGGAAGCGGAGAATGGTGTCGCGGGCGTTGGCCAGAAACAGCGCAGGATCTTCGGCCTCGACATTGTAGTTCTGCGTGGATTCCCAGAAGTCGTTCCAGACCATCAGCCCGTACTCATCGGCGAGATCGTAAAAAGTCTGTTCGGTGTTCTGGCCCACCCAGTTGCGGATGATGTTCAGGTTGGCGTCACGGTGCAGACGAAAGAAAGGCTCGAGGTGCTCGCGCGAGACACGCTTGCGCGAATCGTCCATGCCCCAGTTTCCGCCGCGGGCGGCGATGCGCACGCCGTTGACCTTAATGACGAGGTAGGGAGAAGTTTTGGTGTCGTCGAGCATCTTGATGGATGGGGACTGCTCGCCGCCGGGCAGGAGCGACGCGACCCAGGATTTCCATCCGTCTCGCCATTCAGGAGGAAAGTTCGGCGGAAAGGGATCGGCGGCAGGAATTTCGCGCATGGCTTCGTGACGGACGTCGACGACTTGCTCATGTTTGAAGCTGGCGGTGGTCGGGGAATACTCCAGGCGGCGAAGATGGCCCGAACTGTCGAGCAGGCTCAATTCATAGGTAACCTCACGAATTCCGAAACGCAGATCTTTGGCGTCGGACTCGGTGGCGCCTGCGGAGAAGCTGAGGTGGAGAGTATAGAGATTCGGCTTGCCATAGCCGTTCGGCCACCACAGCCGTGGATGTTGCACGGTGAGCTGAGCGAATTCTGAAGGCGTGAGGATGACCTCAGATTCCCCTGCGGGAAGCATGACTTGCTTCGTCACAATGAAGTCACCGAAAGAAGCCTTCAGAGTTCCAGTAACGGCCGCCGTCGAAATATTTTTGAGCGGCACGGTGATGGCGACATCGGCGCGCGTGGTATCGGGCAACGTCAGAGAGGTTACGACCTGCGCGTCGCCGATGATTACGGCGCTCGTCGCGGTGAGCATGACTGGCTCCCAGATTCCCGTGTCGCGATCGCGCACCGCGGGAATCCAGTCCCAGCCTTCGGTGGCGACGAAAGTGGGGCCGTCGAGACACATCATGCCGCCGTTTTCTCCGGGACCGCCCTTGATGGATTGTTCCTGGGGAATGCCGGGATGAGGCGGAGGCGAGATGCGCACGGCGAGAACGTTCGCGTGGTCAGGCTCCACGACATCGGTCACGTCAAAGTTGCCGCGGATAAATGCTCCTTTGACTGAGCCAAGCAGGTGGCCGTTCAGCCAGACATGCGCTTCGTAGTTGATGCCTTCGAAGGTGAGCGCGAGGCGGCGTCCGCGGGCAGCTTTAGGGGAGTGGAATTCGACGCGATACCAATAGTCCTGTTTGTTCAGAGTCTCGGGGATGGCTAGATTGTTGAGGCCGTAATCGGGATTGGGATAGACCCCGCGATCGACCATGGTGGTAAGTACGGTGCCGGGAACGGTCGCGACCATCCAGTCCTTCGCGCTGAAGTTGGGCTGCGAGATAGCGGGGCCCTCGGCGTTTAGCTGCGGCGCGGAAATCATGCGCCATCCGGAGGCGAGCGTCCACCGGCTGTCTCCATTGGATTGGAGAACCTCTTGTTCTGCGGGCTTTGCCTTTGCCACGGGAGCGGAGAATGGCGCCTTGCTGTGCGGCATGGTGGCAGGATCTTGAGGCGCGCGGTATCCAGCCTGGCCGCGGGTTTGCACGGGCCAGGGCTTGGATCCTTCTTCAAATTCGATGGCTGAGAAATCGTCGGGCTTTTGAAATAGCTGTTTGATTTCGTCCCCGCTTAAGGCGTTTCGAATCAGGGTGAGAGAAGCGATGGAGCCGCCGAAGTGGCGCCAGTTTTGGGAAGGCGGCGAGGGAGGAGCCAGTTCGAGAAGTGGGCTGACGCTGCCCCAATCCAGCTTGCCGCTGGCCACCTGGAGGCCGTCGCAGTAGAGACGGAATTGTTCGCCGTCGAAAGTAGCCGCGAGGAAGTGCCATTTTCCGGGCGAGAGTGTGGCGAGTCCGGAAATGCTGTTGTCCTTGCCGATCGAGAGGATTAAGTGTCCGGCATCGACCGCGAGATACCTGGAGAATTCTTCCGTGGGGTCGCCAAAGCCAGCGACTAGTGTGATCTGCTGGAATGGTTCGAGTGGCTTGACCCAGCCGTAGAGCGACCACGGGGAATCCGCGCGGAGAACGGAATCGGTCTTCACGAGATTCTTCTTAACGCCGTCGCCGTCGGGCAAGAAGACGGCATTGAACGGGCCGTAGAACGGAGGATCGTTGGTGATCTGCGCCTGCGAGTGGGCGCGAACCGAGGTTGCGGTCAGCCCGACCAAGATGATGGCAGCGGAAAGCAGGCGCCGGAGTGCGGGAAGCGAAGTCTTCATGAAAACCCCGAAAATGATAATGACCGAAGATAGATTCGTGGATGAAGGGGAATCGTATCAGGACTGGGTGAGGCATTCCAGATGTGGATGCAAAACCTGAATGAGACTTATCGAAAAAACGAATCGAGCCACCGCTTAAACCAATTGACCCGAGCGTCTATCTCACGTACGCTACTTGCCAGCATGTTGTCTCATGTACATCATCGCCACCACCATCACGCGCATAGCGCGACGGCGGCGATGTGCACCTGAGATTGCAGATTTGACGTAAGCAGCAATTTAAGGAGTTCCGGCCCGCTGACGCGAAATCGTTCAGCGGGCTTTTTGTTTTTCAGGGAAAGGAAACATGGGTATGAATAAGGAATTCGATTTCGACAAGCTGGGCGGACTACTTCCGGCCGTGGTGCAGGACTCGCGCGACAGGGAAGTGCTGATGGTGGGGTTTATGAATCGCGAGGCGCTGGAGCGCACGCTGGAGAGCGGGTATGTGACGTTCTACAGCCGAACGCGCCAGCAGCTGTGGATGAAGGGCGAGACTTCGGGGAACCGGTTGCGAGTGGTTTCGGCCTGTACCGACTGCGACCGCGATACGTTGCTGGTACGCGTGGAAGTGGAAGGAGCGGGGGTGGTCTGCCATCGCGGGACCCGGTCGTGTTTCACGGAAGCGGTTTTGCAACAAAGGATCGTCGCCGTGGGGAAGGAGGCGCGATGAAACTGCGGATCGGTATTCCCAAGGGCAGCCTGCAGGAGGCAACCTTAGAGCTATTCGCGCGTGCGGGTCTACCGGCATACACGGATGGCCGGTCGTATTTCGCCCGAACTTCAGATCCAGAGATCGATTGCATGCTGATACGGGCGCAGGAGATGGCCCGCTATGTGGAACACGGCGCCATTGATGCGGGCCTCACCGGGCGCGACTGGGTGGTCGAGAGCGGACTAGAAGTGGTAACGGTGAGCGATTTGATTTATGCCAGGCGCAGTCGTGGAAAGGTGCGATGGGTGCTGGCGGTTCCGGAGGATTCTCCATGGCAGAGGGCGGAAGACCTCTCGGGGAAAATCGTTGCCACTGAACTGGTGAAAGTGACGCGCGATTACTTCCACAAGAAAAACGTCGACGTGCGCGTGGAGTTTTCCTGGGGAGCCACGGAGGTAAAGCCGCCGATGCTGGCCGATGCGATCGTCGAGGTGACCGAGACTGGAAGTTCGCTCAAAGCTAATCGGCTTCGCATTCTGGAGACAGTGCTGGAGTCGAACACGCAGTTGATCGCGAACAAGAGTTCATGTGGCGATCGCGACAAGCGACGAAAGATCGACAACTTGGCGCTTATGTTGCAGGGGGCGATGGAAGCGCAGGATCGGGTAGGCTTGATGCTGAACGTCCGGAAATCTGACTTGGCGGCGGTGCTGGCGGTGCTGCCTGCGCTGCAGAAGCCGACGATTTCACATCTCAGCGACGAGGAGTGGCTGGCGGTGAACACGGTGATCGACGAAGGAGCGGCATGGGATGTGATTCCGCGGCTCAAAGAGGCACGGGCGCAGGGCATCGTAGAGTATCCGCTGAACAAGGTGGTGCTGTGATGCGGATTGCTTCTGGGCGCGTGGCCGCAGCGGCGGCGGAACAACTCGCATCGCGAAGCGCGAACTTGCTTGGCCTTGAGCCGCGAGTACGGCGGATTGTTGCTGGCGTGCGCAACGGCGGGGAACGATCGCTTCGGCGCTATGCGGAGCGCTGGGATGGGTTGGCCGCGAAGCAACCGCTGCGCGTCTCCGAAGTAGAAATGGCAGAGGCATGGCGACAGCTGGCTCCGCCATTGCGCCGCGCGCTGCGTCAAGCTGCGCAGAACATACGGCGTTTCTGCGAGTGGCAGAAGCCTCGCAGTTGGATGCGCACTCGCGCTGGAATCTCTCTGGGGCAAGTCGTGCGTCCGCTGGAGTCGGTGGGCTGCTATGTGCCGGGTGGACGCCATCCGCTGGTCTCGACCTTGCTGATGACCGTGATTCCAGCGCAGGTCGCAGGTGTGCAGAACATTCGTGTCGTTTCGCCTCGGCCGTCGACCGAGGTCTTGGCTGCGGCCGCGATGCTGGACGTACGCGACCTTTACCGTGTGGGCGGTGCGCAGGCCATTGCGGCATTTGCTTACGGGACCGACAGCATCGCGCGCGTGGACAAGATTGTGGGACCGGGGAACTCTTATGTCACGGTGGCGAAGAAACTGGTCTCGTTCGACTGCGCGATTGATTTTCTCGCCGGGCCGACGGAGGCGGTTGTGATGAGCGATGCCGGCGTTCCGGAATTTATTGCCGCCGATCTGGTGGCACAAGCTGAGCATGATCCAGAGACGCTGGCGGTTTTCATCACGACGTCCCGCGAGCTGGCGCAATCGGTGAGGACGAGCGTGACGCGGCTGGCGAAAGGGAATGCGACGGCTCAGAAATCGCTGCGCGCACGCGGAGCCATTCTGGTGGCAGCGTCGCGGGAACAGGCACGGGATTGGGCGAATCGGATTGCGCCCGAACATATTACAGTTTCCGAGGAAGACTTGCCGTTCATTCAAAACGCGGGGTCGGTGTTTGTGGGAGATTACTCGGCGCAGGCTGCGGGCGATTACGCCTCTGGACCGAATCATGCGTTGCCCACTTCGGGGCAGGCTCGGTTTCGCGGTGGACTCAGCGTGGCGGATTTTGTAAAAGTCATCACCGTGCAGAAACTTTCGGCGAAGGGGCTGAGACGGATTGCGCCAACGATCGACTGCCTGGCAGAGGCGGAAGGACTGCAGGCACATGCGCGATCGGTGCGTCTGAGGTGCGAGCATGCTTAGTCCCCGGGAAACAGTGTGCAAGCTGCCGGCGTATCATCCACCTCTGGCAGGGCGGAACGGCCTGCGCCTGGATTTCAACGAGAACACGGTGGGATGCTCTCCGCGAGTGCTCGCACGGCTACGTCGGTTGGGACCCGAGCAGCTGGCGAGCTATCCGGAACGCGAGCCGGTGGAAGCGAAGGTGGCTGAAGTGCTCGGGATCGCGGCGCCGGAATTGTTGTTAACGAATGGCGTGGACGAAGCGATTCATTTGTTGTGTGAAACCTATCTTGAGCCGGGCTATGAAGCGTTGATCGTAGTGCCGACTTATTCGATGTACCGGATCTACATGATCGCGGCTGGCGCGCAGATGATGAGCGTTCCGGCGGGAACAGATTTCGCATTCCCTGGCGAAGAGGTGCGCAACCGAATTACACCGCGCACGCGGCTGATCGCGATGGCGAACCCGAACAATCCCACGGGCACAGTGGCACCGCAGGAAGAGTTGCGGCGAATTGCTGGTGCGGCACCGGATGCGGCGGTGCTCGTGGATGAGGCGTACTTTGAATTTTATGGTCAGAGCATGCTGGGGGAGCGCAAGGAATTCCGCAACTTGTTCGTGGCGCGGACATTTTCTAAAGCATATGGGCTGGCGGGATTACGCATTGGCCTCCTGGCCGGCGATGCGGAACAAATGCGCGCCGTGCGGCGAGTGAGTTCACCGTACAACGTGAACGCGGTCGCGCTAGCCTGCCTCCCCGACGCCCTCGGCGACCGAGATTACATCGAGTGGTATGTGAGTGAAGTGCGGCAATCACGTGCAAGGATGGAGCATGCGCTTCAGGCCAACGGAATTCAGTTCTGGCCTAGCGCCGCGAACTTTGTTCTGGTCCGGGTCGGCGCCACGGCGTCTTTTGTCGAACAGATGCGGCTGCGCGGCATTCTGGTGCGTGACCGCTCGGCTGATCACGGGTGCGAGGGATGCGTTCGCATTACACTCGGACCGCAGTCGCACACCGATCGTTTGCTGATCGCGCTGCAGGAAACGTGCAAAGAACTGGGCATTGGGCAAGTAGCGCCACAGCAAGGAGCGCCGCGACCATGAGGAAGGGAAGCATCAAGCGCGCAAGCAAGGAGACACAGATTCAGATCGCGCTCACGATTGAAGGGCGGGGACGGTACCAGGTGTCCACGGGGATTCGATTCTTTGATCATATGCTGGAACTGTTTGCGCATCACGGGGGCTTCGATCTGAAGCTGAAGTGCAGCGGCGATCTCGATGTAGACCAGCATCACACAGTAGAGGATGTGGGCATCGTTCTGGGGCAGGCATTTGATAAAGCTTTGGGCAGCAAGCGCGGCATCCTGCGTGCCGGATATTTTCTGATGCCGATGGACGAGACCATGGGGATGGCCGCGGTCGATTTCTGCGGCCGCACCGCCGCCGTCGTGGATACCAAGGTGCGCACGCGGCTGGTGGGCGATTTGCAGGCGGAACTGGTGCACGATTTCTTTGAGGGTTTTGCGCGGGGCGCACGGGCGAATGTTCACGTGCGCGTGCTGTATGGGCGATCGAGTCACCACAAGATTGAGGCCATTTTCAAGGCGTTTGCGCGGGCGCTGCGCGCGGCTTGCTGGCGCGACCGGCGCATGGTGCGGCTACTGCCCAGCACCAAGGGAGTGCTGTGATGATCGCGATCGTGGATTACGGAGCGGGGAATCTGGTCTCGGTGAAGAAGGCTCTGGATTGGCCGGGGCAGGAGTGTGCCATCACTTCCGATCCTGAGGTGGTCGCGCGAGCTGAGAAAGTTGTGCTGCCGGGAGTGGGGCACTTTGCGTCGACTGAATCGCTTAGTCGCACCGGTTTGAAGCAGGCGATCGCAGACGCAATTGATCGCAGGATTCCGTTCTTAGGCATCTGCGTCGGCATGCAGTGGATGTTTGAGCGAAGCCAGGAATCGCCGCAGACTCTCGGGTTCGGAGTGCTTGACGGGGAGTGCGAATGCTTTCCGGGGAGCGTGAAATCGCCACATGTGGGATGGAACCAGATCGAGGTCGATCCGTGTTCAAGATTGCTACGCGGCGTGCCGTCGGGATCTTTTGTGTATTTCACACATTCGTTCCGTGCGCCGGTGATGGAGGCGACGGTGGCCTGTTGCGAGTACGGAGGGAGATTTTCAGCAGCGGTCGAGCGCGATCATTTGTTTGGAGTGCAGTTTCATCCCGAGAAATCGAGCGAGATTGGTTTGAAGATGCTGAGCAACTTCTGCGAGCTCTAACATGCTGACGAAACGAATTATCGCCTGTCTCGACGTGGACCGCGGCCGCGTAGTGAAAGGTGTGCAGTTTGAAAACCTGCGCGACGCGGGTGATCCGGCGGAACTGGCGAAAGCGCACAGCGCGTCGGGGGCGGACGAGATCGTTTTGCTGGATATTTCGGCGACGCACGAAGAACGGGCCACGCTGCTGGGCACGGTTCGGCGGACTGCGAGCCAGTTATTCATTCCGTTCACAGTGGGCGGAGGGATTCGCACCCTCGAGGACGCAGCCGGGGTGTTCTCGGCGGGTGCGGACAAGATCAGCATTAATTCGGCGGCACTGGCCGATCCGAAAGTAATCACGGGGATCGCAGAGCGGTTCGGTTCGCAGGCTGTAGTGGTGGCGATTGATGCCAAGCGCCGCGACGACGGGTCGCACTGGGAAGCATTCACGCACGGGGGCCGCGCGACAAGCGGACGCGACGCGGTGGAGTGGGCGCGCGAGGCTGAAGATCGCGGCGCGGGAGAGATTCTGCTGACGTCGATGGACCGGGACGGGACGGGCATAGGTTTCGATTGCGAACTCACTCGAGTTGTGGCCGACTCGGTGCGAATTCCAGTGATCGCCTCGGGAGGAGCGGGAGGGGCGCAGCATTTCGTGGAGGTCTTCCGCGAGGGGCACGCCGACGCGGCTTTGGCGGCATCGATTTTTCATTACGGGTTCAGCCGGTTGGTGGACTTGAAGCAGGAGATCGGCGCACGGGGGATTCCGGTGAGGTGGCCGTGCTGATTCCTTCGATCGATTTGATGGGCGGAAAGATTGTGCAACTGGTGCAGGGACGGAAGAAGGCGTTGGAGTTCGAGGACTTTGAAGAGTGGGTGAGCCGCTTCTCAAAGTATCCGCTGGTGCAGTTGATCGATCTCGACGCTGCGATCGGGACTGGTGACAACGTTGAATTGGTGAAGAGATTCGCGCGGGAGTTGCCTTGCCAGGTGGGCGGAGGCATACGGTCGATCAAAGCTGCGCAGGCAGCGCTGGCCGCGGGCGCACGGAGAGTGATTCTTGGATCGGCCCTCTTCTCCGGCGACAAGCTCAATCCGGACTTCGCGCGGCGAATTGCTGAAGCCGTGGGCCAAGATCGCCTGGTCTTCGCGCTGGATGCGATGGCTGGGCGAGTGGTGATTCAAGGATGGCGGAAGGTGACCGAGGTGACGCCGCTGGAGATGGTGCAGGCGCTTGAGCCCCGGTGCGGCGCGTTTCTCTATACGCACGTCGACACAGAAGGCTTGCTGCAAGGTTTTCCGCAGGATGTGGTTCGTCCGCTGCGCCAGGCCACGGCAAGGCAGTTGATTGCAGCCGGTGGAATCCGAGCGCAAAAAGAAATTGATGAACTGCACGCCATAGGCGTCGATGCCGTGGTAGGAATGGCAATCTATCAAGGAGTCCTTTCCGCGTAGCTCGCGCATGAACGGCTTCAATCGCAGCGCATGCGGAGCATCCGTCCGCACTCTTTCTCCCTGTCGCTGTGTGTCCCCCAAACTAGCGACTTTCGACGCGCCAGAACGCCGGGCTACAATCGGCGGGCTACGACGGCTGACTGCTTCCGAAACCGGCGTGCCCGACTGGAAGTTCTCTCAGCCGAGGAGAGGCGATGGCGATCCACAGCAAAGATGAGATTTTTCCGCGTCTGAAAGCGCAGGTATTTGGCACCAGCTTTCTACCGCATCCCATGCCGAAGTATAAGTTCCCCAGGCAGGAGACGGATCCGGCGGCGGCGTATCAGTTTGTGCACGATGAACTGCTGCTGGATGGAAATGCGCGGCAGAATCTGGCCACGTTTTGCCAAAGCTGGGTTGAGCCTGGGATTCGCAAGCTCATGGAAGAATGCCTCGGCAAGAACATGATCGACAAAGACGAGTATCCGCAGATGGCGGAACTGGAGTCGCGATGTGTTCACATGCTGGGCGATCTGTGGAACGCTCCGGATGCGTCGAACACGATGGGGTGTTCGACGGCGGGATCGAGCGAAGGTTCAATGCTAGGTGGTCTGGCGCTGAAGTGGCGCTGGCGCCAGAAGCGGGAACGCGCGGGAAAACCGGCAAGCAAGCCGAATCTGATATGCGGGCCGGTGCAAGTCTGCTGGCACAAGTTCGCCCGCTATTTCGATGTGGAGTTGCGCGAAATCCCCTGCCAGGGGCGGCGTTTTGTCATGTCGCCGGAAGAAGCGGTGCGGCGCTGCGACGAAAACACTATTGGGGTAATCCCGACGCTGGGCACGACTTTCACACTGCAGTATGAGCCGGTGCAGGAAGTCGCGATCGCGCTGGATGATCTGGAAGAAGAGCAGGGACTCGACATTCCGATCCACGTGGATGGGGCGAGCGGAGCTTTCATCGCCCCTTTCATTCATTCCGACGTCGCCTGGGATTTTCGCATTCCGCGCGTCAAGTCTATCAACGCATCGGGACACAAGTTTGGTCTGGCGCCGCTGGGCAGCGGGTGGGTGTTGTGGCGGGAAGCTCGTGATCTGCCGGAGGAATTGATTTTCAAGGTGAAGTATCTGGGCGGCAACATGCCCACGTTTGCGCTGAATTTCTCGCGCCCCGGTGGTCAAATTGCTTCGCAGTACTACAACTTTGTGCGGCTGGGCCGTCAGGGTTACACACGAGTGGCGCAAGGCTGCGCCGATGTGGGCGCGTGGTTTGCTGATGAACTGAAAAAGGTGGGAGTTTTTGATTTGATATACGACGGTCGCGGCGGCGTTCCGGGATGTACCTGGAGCATGAAGAAGAACGCGGATGCGGGGTTCACGCTGTATGACCTTGCCGATCGCTTGCGCATGAAAGGCTGGCAGGTGCCGGCGTATCCGCTGCCTGCCAATCGCAGCGACCTCATTGTGCAGCGCATTGTGGCGCGGCTTGGGTTCAGCCGCGATTTAGCCGGTTTGCTGATGGAAGATCTGCGGCGTGCGGTGAAGCACTTCGAGAAGCACCCCGCCGTTGAGTCGCCGAGTGCGATGAACGCCGGCGGCTACAACCACAACTGATTGCCTTTCCCATCGCGCGTGTGCCGCGCACCCGCGTTTCTGTGCTCACCAGCAAGTCCTCTCAAACACGCTTTCACAAAACCTCACGTGGAGGTGCGGTTCGACCTCTTCTGTACCCCGTTTGAGCGAGCCAGTTCGGGTGAACTCAAACCTGCTCACCGCAAGATGTGACTAGACGCTTACGCAGTGCCGGTCTAAGTTGGCTCACGTCGTCATCAATCGTGAGGAGGTCAGGACAATGGCGGACATGCAGGAAGGCGAGCTGGAATTGGAACTGGAAGACGAGTTCCACGAGGGCGAAGACGAAGATGAGCAGGAAGATGAGTTCGGCGCCATCGGTAACATTCTTGGTGGCCTGCTCGGCGAAGGCGAGGACGAAGATGAAGATGAAGATGAGGTCGGCCTCGGCGAAATGGAAGACGAAGACGAACTGGAAGATGAAGATGAGCAGGAAGACGAATTCGGCGCCATCGGAAATATTCTTGGCGGTCTGCTCGGTGAGGGCGAAGACGAGTTTGAGGATGAAGATGAGTTCGAAGGCGAGGCCGGCGAGCAGTTCTCTTTTGGTGGCTTCCTGAAGAAAGCGCTTCCCATCCTGAAGACCGTGGCGAAAGTTGCCGCCCCCATGGTGGGTGGAGCGATTCTCGGTCCGGCGGGAGCGGCTCTCGGCAAGGCCGCGGCTGGCGCCCTGGGTGAAGGCGAGTTCGAAGACGAAATGGAAGATGAGTTCGAGGGCGAAGGGGAAGATGAAATGGCGAACGAAATCGCCACGCATCCCTTGACGCACAACGAAGCTGTCGCTGAAATGTTGGCCGAGGCGGCCAGCAACGAATCGCAAGAAGGCGAAGCCGAAGCTATGGCTGGTGCAGCGGCGGTGACGGTGATTTCACCGAAGGACCGCCGACGGCTGCGCCGGATTCTGCCGCACCTGATGCGCGGCACAGCGATTCTGACTCGCATTCTGCGGCGTCGGCGCCGAACGCGAATCGGCGTGAAGGCCGTGCCCACCATCATGCGGCGTACGGTGAAGTCGCTGAAGCGACAAGCCGCCAAAGGTCTGAAGATCAATCGCCGGCGTGCCGCTCGCACCGCGGCTAAGCAGGTTCGGCGCGTGCTGGGCAGTTCCAAGGCAGCCAGCGCCGCGATCCGGCGCAATACGAAGGTAAGCCGCCGCTACCGCCGTCCACACCGCCGTATGCGGAGACGGTTCCAGCGCCGGCGCAGGATCGTGGGCTAGAAGCTTGCATTCGTCACTTTGGGCATGACTAGCCGAACGCGACTATCCGACCTGAACCAGTCGAGCTGAGCTAGTAGAACCGGCCTTTCCATTGTCCGACCAATTTTCGCAGGAGGAATCATCATGGCGTACGAGCTGGAAGATGAACTGGAACTCGAAGACGAGTTCGAAGACGAAGGAGAACTCGAAGACGAGATGGAAGACGAGGCCGGCGAAGGTGAAGGCTGGCTCGGCGCCATCGGCAACATAGCGGGAAGCCTGTTGGGCGAGGGCGAAGATGAGGACGAAGGCGAGTTCGAAGATGAATTCGAGGACGAGGTCAGTCCAACGCGCAAGATCTATCCCGACGCCATGATGGAGCACCTGGGTGAGCTGGCTTCCGAGGCCGAAACCGAAGACGAAGCCGCCGAGCAATTTCTACCTCTGATTGGAATGGCGGCCAGCAAGCTGCTCCCGGTGGTGGCCAGGGCGGTTGCTCCGGCAGCGAAGAAGCTGCTGCCGAAAATCGCGCGCGCCGTCACTAAAGCTGCGCCCCACCTCACCAAGAAGATTGGCACGGTGGCGCGCACGCTGCATCGCAATCCACAGACGCGGCACTTGCTGAAGGTTGTGCCGGCGATTGCACGCCGCACGGTGGGCAGTGTGGCGCGTCAGGCCGCGCACGGACGCCACATCACGCCGCACGCCGCGGTTCGAACCCTGGCGAAACATGCGCGAAAGATTCTGACCCATCCTGGTCAGCGCAAGCACGCGCTGCGGCATCACCGCCGTCTGGAGCACAAGTTCCACCGGCGTTTCGCGGGTGGAGTCGGGCACCCACACTTTAGAGGCGTGCACGGCCGGCGTTTTTACGGACGACATTTGCACAGGCGTTACCCGTACGGTCACATCCGGGGCCGCAGGATTCACGGAGCCGCTCATGGAGTTCACGTGGGAGCGCCGGGCATCGTGCATCGGCACGGCGTGAGAGTGGCCGGACCGGGTGGAGTGGTTCGTTACCGAGGAGTGGGAGGTACGCGCGCCGGTCGTGTCGTTGGCGGAAGCTGCACGTGCGGGCCCTGTCCCTCGTGTGGAACTCCAGCGGGAGCTGTTGCTGCAACTCCGCAGTACTGCCGTTGCTGCGGACAAGTGCTGAGGTAGGTTTACGACTGCGTTTGGAGACGACGAGCACAAGGACGACGACGATGGCGACGCAGATCGAAACCGAGGGCAAGACCGCAACCCAGGTGGAATCGGCACTGCGCCAGCGGCCGAAAGCTACCGGCGCATCCACCGCGGTGATGCTGCCCTGGTTGCGAGCGCAATCCATCAACGTGACGCGTCACGCGGCGGCACTGCGGCCCTTTCGCCCCGATGAGTTCGGCACTGGGGCGGAGGCGCCGACGGCGGGACATCTGCAGGCCGTGAACAAACTCATCACCGGGCTCCGCCGCGGGTTGTTGGAGATGACGGGAAAGGTTCGGAAGTCGGCGGCGCACGCCAGTCAGGAACCGACCACTGCCCGGCTGCAGGAAGCCATGCGGCGGAAGGCGCATGCTCACCACTGGGTGCGCGGGATTGAGAAGATATGGGATTTTTATTTCGAACTCTTCGGCCTGCGGCAGACACGCTATGCCAAGTGGTTGTTGAGCTGCGACCGGATCGCGCTCGATTGTTATCGATCGAGTTATCTGGGGCTGGGGGTTGCGAGGCCGATTCCAGCGCCGCCGCCATTTTCGTATCTGCAGACCGGATTCGGGCCGGCAACGTTTCGACGAGGAATTCCGCTGAAGAAGCTCGGGAAACAGCTGAACCCTTTCCCGCTGATTCAACTCCCGTATCACCGGCTGGTGAATCCGTGGACCTTGGGCGCGGTGTTGCACGAGACCGGTCACAATCTGCAGAACGATTTGGGGCTGCATCGCGATGTTCCAAGAAAAGTCGGGTTGTGCCTGTTGCGGGCCGGGGCCAGCAAGCGGGTGGCGCGCACCTGGGTGCGATGGAATCGCGAGATGTTTGCCGACATGATCGGGATGTTGTTGGGCGGTCCATGCATTGCCGGATCCCTTATGGACATTCTGGCGCGCGAACCGGAGACCGTGTCACACTTCCGGGAAAATGGGGTGCATCCAACTCCTCTTTTTCGCATGCTGATCAATACCGAGTTACTGCGGCGAATGGGATTCGAGTCGGAGGCCGCGAAATATCGAAAGGTCTGGTTGAAGATTTATCCCAAGCCGGCGACCGACAGCATCCCGAAGGCAATGGTGCGATCATTCCATGAGGCTTGTCCGGTAGCGGTGGATGCGATGTGTTTCCAGCCCTACCGCTCGTTGGGGAATCGCAGTCTGGCGCAAGTGCTGAACTTTGGGCACAAGGAGCAACAGATGATCGAAGAGGCGTCGCGGCGGCTGGCGGCGGGGGTGGATCCTGGAATTGTGCCGGAGCGTTTCTTGATCGGCGCCGTGCGCCTGGCGCTGGACCGGCGGCACGCACGGCCGGAGATACTGGCCAGGAATTTCTACAAAGCGCTGGCAAGCGGGTAAAACGATGGCACTGGAAGCGACATTTCGAGCGTTGTTCATTCAAACGCGCAAGCTTTGCGACACTCTGAACGCGGTCCTGCTGACGGTCGGCGACCAGCCGCAGAACCGGGGAGCGATGCTGGCGGACGAGTTGGAGAATTCGGTGCTCGACATTCTCGGGCTGGCGGAGGACGCGCGCACCGCCGCCCGCATAGCGGAGAAAGCGGTGGCGCATCCGATGGACCTGGAGCGGGCCCGGCGCGCGCTGGCCAAATGCCAGGAGAGTTTTCATCGCGTGGAGGAACAGTACGCGATTGAGCTGGTGTCGTACGAGAAGCTCGCGAACCTGACGACCCTGGGAAGCGATCGCGGCGGAGAGTGGAAGCCCTGGGCCGGAAGCATGAAGGACGCGATCGAGCAAGGCCGGCAGCCGCTGGCCGAAGCCAGCAAAGCCCTGGCAGCGTGCTGGCAGGAGTTGGTGGAGCGCAGCGGCGGCACTTCGATTTCAGTGATGAATACCGGGCAAAAGATCATCGCCCGGAACGGGCTCAAGGAAGAATTGATCCGCGAGCGCATGACTTGACTGGCCGCGCGGCTGGGAATTTTGCTGGCGGAGGAGGCACTTATGGGGATCGAAGATAGCGAGAAAACCGAGAAGGTAGGCATCCGACTTTTTAACTCAGCGGGCCCGCTGCAGTGGGCGCGGGAGGGCGGGCAGGCATCGGGACAAGTGTCCAGTGTGACTCGTAAGTGGAGCGGCCCGTGCGGAGAGAATGAATCGTGTCCGGAGCCAGTTCCAACATGCGACGGCCAGGCCACCGACCGCGCAGTGGCTTTCGATTGGGACCTCCCAGTGGGCACAGCGCTGAAACTCGCCTTTGCAGTCACGTATGCGGGCAAGCAAGGCACGACCGTAAACGCCGACACCATGACATATCTCAGTTGTGGCGAAGAAGGCACAAAGCTGGACATCACTGTGCCGGATGCACTGGAGACGCCGGAGTCTGTGGATACGGCGAGTGCTGTATTCAGCGCCGTACGGTGCTCTCACAAGGAGGGACGCCACGATCGAGGAGAGGAGATCGCCATCGAAAGGGTTACGGCGAAGTTGCAGCCGAAGGAAGGGTGTGACGACGCCAAGCTGAGCCACGAGTTTTCGGCGCCGCAAGCGATTGTCCTTGGTAACAAAGCTCGGGTGACCCTGCTGCGAAAGCGCTCGTATGCCATCACCATGCACACCAGGGAAAAGTGTGCCGTTTCCTGTGTCAACATGCCTTTCCCGCTGAACGTCGACTGGAAGGGCGAAGCGGTTATTCCCATCGGTTTTCGGAGCGGGAAAACTCAGACTTTGTTCTTTAAGGAACGCTCCGAGGACGGCTGCGATGGGCCGCCTGCCGGACTGGTTGTCTATGACGATGACCTCAATCAGCTTGACATCAAGGATGGGGTCTATACAGGAACCGCAAATGTCAGCCGCCTGTCGTCTCCGAGTCACCATATAACTGGCGCCGATGATCAGGGCACACGTGTTTTTCGCGTAACGCCGAAGGTGGCCGCCCGGAAGGCGCTTACGAGAGGACTCGAAGATTTCATCCTCGATATTGCAGAGGCCTTGGAGAAGGATGCGCAGGCTGTCGTAAAGGTTCTAACTGCCGATCGGCATGAGATTCACACACTGACGCCGGATGAGGACGGGAAAGTCAGGTACCTCGCAGCCAGTGATCAACCATATATCTTTCAGTGCGTGGCGAACGGGCAAGTACTCGACGAGGTGGCACATCACCCAGCGCTTGCCAAGAAGTAAGCTGCGACAAGAGCAGCCAAGGACACAGAATAGACCTAAAGCAATCGCGAGCATGAAGCGGCCCTGAGCTGCAAAGGAGCGGTTAACGACATGACGACCTATTATTCATTCAAAAAGGCAGCCAAAGAGTCGATAGTCGATCTCACTGCATACCCGATCCTCACCGAGGAAATCGGATATCCACCGTCGCCAGTATCGCGGCCGTCCGGCGGGACTGGCCCATCCATGGGAGGGGGCGCGCCCGGCGGATTGGGGATGGTAGCCTCGCGTGCGATTGGCGACGTGTTGGGATGGAAAACCAATGCGGCCGATGCCAAAGGTTTTCTGGGCGCGCTCACCCAGTCGTTCACGCTGGTCGAGGTCGAGGGGCGAACTGAGTCCAAGTGGAATCCAAAATCCTATACCGTGCAAACCGACCTGGCCGGTGGAATCACCGGAGCGCAGGCCAGCCTTTACGCACGGGCGCAGGTAGCGCAGGAGAAATGCCTGCCGTTGCTGGACGGCCTTTATGCGCTGGATCCGCGAGCCGATCCCGAGTATGTCAAGGCCCTGCGCGAGATGGCCAAGAGCCAGATTACGGAGATCGTCAAGCAATTTGCGGTCGTCCCGCCGTCGATCCTGCGGGTCAATACTTATTTCGACATCCTCCTGGGAACCAAACGCAGACATCTGGAGCTGCCACCGAATTTCACGCCAGTGCCCCACGCGGGACACGGCCCGGAGAGCAACGTCGCCGCAATACTGGATCCGGATACGATCGGCGGCACGCTGGGGGATATTCGCGAACTCTACGGAATCGAATTCCGCGAGCATGATCACAACAACCCGCTGTCAAACTCAGTCGAGGACGAACAGAACATCACTAACTTCCGCGTCATTTCTGATTACATGACATCTCTGTGGGTGACGTGGCTGAGCAACTTCAAGTACTTCAAGTTGACTATGGGCAGAGCACCGGCGTTCCTGGGAACTCAACTGATCCTGATGTCGCGGCAGTTTAATGTGATTGCTGAAACCGTGGGCGAAGTACGTTTTGCTCTGGATTCGGTGTTCATCGGTCCGAACGAGAGACAACAATTGCTGCTTGAGTTCCACCACGACCTTCCGGCTATGTACCTGGAGGATGTGCTGACGGAAATCGAAGGCACGGTCACGGACGAGGGTCCGCGCCTTATCAAGGATGGTGGCAGGATTGCCGTGCACACCAATCTCGTGCCCGTGCTGGACACGATGATCGATATGGTGAAGGGAGCGAAGGACCCGAAGAACATCAACGAGCTGCCGGACGGATACCGGACGCCGCGAGTACGCCGCTCGCTCGACGACCTGCACGACCAGTTGCACTATCTCCACACCCTGGCGGATCAGGTGGGGATGAAGGTTCCGCGGGCGTCGCAACAGTGAGACTGAGAACGCGGCCGGCAGTTTGGCGGCACCGGCCGCAGCAGTAGAAGAGGGATGGTAGTCAGAGCGCTCGCGGGGTGAGGAGCGCGGCACAAGAGGAGGGGTATCCATGGCGTTACATAAGGATCACCAGAGCTTATATGACCGCATAGCGGCGTTGCGCGAGCAGGTAACGGACCGGCTGGGCGCCGACCTCATCTCGAATCCGCAGCTCGCCGATGCCCTCACCAAGCAGATCGACGACATGCTGAAGTCCGTGGTCGACACGGATGCGAAAACTCCGCCGCCACCGGATAGAGGCTTGGGTGCCCTGATCGGCATTGGGCCCGAAGCGGCGAACGAGATTGGCGCGACCCGTGTTCCGCCGGGGATCGAAGCCTACGACGAGACCATCACCTCGGAACGGATCATTGCCGTCGGAGATATGTATTACCTCTGGCAGCACGAAAAAATCGGCGTCTTCCGTGTGGTGAAGAAGCTGCAGGAACTGTTCAAGGCCGGGACGGTGCGCCTCTCGGGCGGCCCGGGTGCATTCGCTCTCTACCAGTTCGACCGCCGGGAAGTGCTGCGCTACACCCAGAATGACCGTTTGGGAGCGTACAAGAGGATTTTTGGATTCGGCGGCGGTTCCGCGCCCACAGGGGCACGCGCCAACACCGACTTCCAAAAACTGTTCAGCCACTTCGTGCACCAGGTCACCCTGTTCTGGCGCGATAAGCGCATCTCAGATGTGATCCGGGAGCGCGCTTACGATCCGAGCTTCGGTTCCATCGCGATTGTGCGGCGCGCGGGGCTCGATTTGCGCAACAACCTGAAGTGGCTGTCGTTCGGCCATTTGAACGTGCTGCGGGTGGAAGTGATGCAGTTGCTCGAAGAAGCCTTCAAGATTCTCAACGCTCAGGATGTCAAGCGTCTATTCGGCGCGGACAATGCCTGGGACGTAGTCGAAGAAGTACTGGTGCGCTACTTCAACGAGCGCCTGGTGACTTCGCCGCGGCAGCGCATGGGCGTGACTGGCCGCGAAGTGCTGCGCTGGCTGGCGCAGCCCCACATTCTGCAGGGGACGCGGGCACAGTTTGAGACGCTGCTGCTCGAGATTGCCGAACAATCGGAAGAGTGGCTCACCAGCGCGCAGGCCATGGGATTGGCGAAGCGAACAGGATCGACGCGTGTGTTGCCCTGGGATCAGACGCAGCCGACGCCGGCGAAAGCCAATGGCCGGCACAGGCCGGGAGCGTCATCTCAACGCACAGAACGTCCTCCGTCCCGCGAGTTTGAACTGGAAATCTAGCGGCGATTTTCGACGAGGTGAAGTTGAACCGGTGACCCCCGTCTCAGCGTGAACCAAACCGGGTTTGCGCTGAGACGGCGGCGAAGTGCGAATCGCAGACTACTTCTGGTTGCGACCCATGCGTCATGAAACCTCTCCGCGTGCTTTCGTATGCCCGGCGCCAGCGGCCGCGCTTCGTGGCTGAACTGAAAGAGTTCGTCCGCTTCCCCAGTGTCAGCAACCAGCCCCGGCACGCCCACGATCTGCGCCGCTGCGCATCTTGGCTGGCAACTCATCTGCGACGCATCGGGCTGGAGCAGATTCGAATCGTGCCCACGAAGCGGCATCCCATCGTCTACGCGGCGTGGCTGCATGCGCGAGGACGGCCCACGATCCTGATTTACGGGCATTATGATGTCCAGCCGGCCGAGCCCCTGCAGGAGTGGCGCACTCCTCCTTTCGAGCCCGTGGTCAAGGACAACAATCTTTACGGTCGTGGTGCATGTGACGACAAAGGGCAGCTCTTCACCCATGTGAAGGCGCTGGAATCATATTTGAGAGCGGAGCGAAAGCTGCCGGTGAATGTGAAGTGCATTTTCGAAGGCGGAGAGGAGCTGGGAAACAGTCCGGGGCTGGAGCCGTTCATCAGGCGCAATCAATCCGCGCTGCATGCGGATGCCGTGCTGATGTCTGACACGCGCATGCTGGGGCCGGGACGTCCGGCGCTGGGATATTCACAACGGGGGAATTTGCGTCTTGAGTTGGAGGTTTACGGACCGAAGCAGGATCTGCATTCCGGAAACTTCGGGGGCGCGGTGCACAACCCACTGCAAGCCCTGTGCGAAATCATCGCCAGCCTGCATGACGCCGAAGGAAGAGTGACGGTCCCCGGCTTCTACGAAAAAGTGCGCGAGTGGAGTGCCGAAGAGCGCGAGTACATGGAGCGGACGGGTCCGAAGGACTCGGAGATCCTTCGCGACGCCGGCGTCGCCCAGGCATGGGGGGAGCCTGGCTACAGCCTGTATGAGCGCGTCACGATCCGCCCGGCGCTCACCTTGAATGGAATCAGCGGCGGATACCAGGGCGCGGGCATCAAGACGGTGATTCCGGCGCGGGCTCTGGGAAAGATCAGCCTGCGGCTGGTGCCGGACCAGGACCCGCCCGAGATCGCACAACTGCTGCACGAGCATATTGAGCGGGTTGCCCCTGCGACCGTGAGCGTTCGGGTGAGAACCCTGGGAGCTTCCAATCCGGCGCTGGTGAACCGGAATCATCCCGCTTTACGGGCCGCGGCATTCGCATATGAGAAGGGGTTTGGAGCCCGGCCCGTCTTCTTGCGCTCGGGAGGGTCAGTGCCGGCAGCGAGCATCTTTCAAGAAACGCTGGGAATTCCGACGGTGCTGATGGGATTTGCACTACCCGACGATCATGTGCATGCGCCCAACGAAAAATTCCATCTGCCAAATTTCTATCGCGGAATTGAAACGTCAATCTGGTACCTGGCGGCGGCGGCAAAGCTGGCCGCGAAGCGGAAAGACATGCGCAACCAACCGGCGCAGTCCGGCATGCAGCAGGGTATCTCGAAAGGAGCGGCGAAATCATGATCGTCGACTGCCATTGCCACGCCGGGAAAGGCGATCGCATGACTGCTCCGTGGAACACGGACGCCCCCATCGAACCCTACCTGCGTCGCGCACGCAGGGCGGGAATTGACAAGACGGTTGTCTTTGCCCCATTCCACACCAACTATGATGAAGCCAACCGCCAGGTGGCCCGCATTGTCCGCCGCTTTCCCGACCGGCTGATTGGTTTTGCTTTTGTTCACGCCACGCGCGATGCCGGCCGCATCCTCAAGATGGTGGAACGCGCGCGCCGGTGGGGCTTTCGCGGCATCAAGTCGCATGGCTTCGAGGCCATGCCCACGCGCGAGCTTTGCGAAGCGGCGCGCGCATTTCGAATGCCCTTGCTGGCTGACGTGGTCGGTCGGGCCGAAGTCGTGGATCTGCTGGCTTCGCAGTTTCCCGACGTTAATTTCATCATCCCCCACCTCGGCAGCTTTGCGGACGACTGGCGAGCGCATCAGCGGGTGATCGATCAACTGGTGCGATATCCAAATGTTTATACCGACACGTCCGGGATTCGGCGCTTCGACTACATTGTGGAAGCCATCAAGCGGGCGGGAGCGCGGAAAGTTTTGTTCGGGTCCGACGGGCCGTGGCTGCATCCTGGGCTGGAGCTGCACAAGGTCCGGCTGCTGGGTTTGCCCGCCGAACAAGAAGCGCTGGTTCTCGGCGGCAACATCATCCGCTTGCTGCGCGAAGTGCGGACGGATGCAGATCCGCGGGAAATCCGCCGGATCTCGAAGTCACGACGACTTCCGGATGGAACCGCATCACGTGTGGTGGATGCGGGAAATTCGCTGCCCCCGGGAACGCAGCCGGAGTATGAACTGTAGGCACGGATCTTAGATTTCAGCGCGGCGCGGAGGATGTCCGGTTCTCGTTCGATAGAATTCCCAGCTGCAGAAGCTGTGCCACCATTGCCGCCCTGGATCCCACTCCCAACTTGGCAAAGATCCGGCGCAGGTGCGTGCATACCGTCCAGGCGCTGATATTCAGAACATCCGCGATTACTTTGTTGGGATGCCCCTTGGCAACCATGCGAACGATTTCCTGCTCCCGCGGGCTGAGTTGAATGCGGTTGCGGCTGGGCGCAGGCATGCGTAGCAGCAGGTAGCGGGAGCCGTCGACCTCGGTGTCAACCAGCACTTCTTCGGATGTGCCAGGAGCGGCATCGCTCTTGGCGGCGCTGCAGAGGTTCTCAATCAACTCCACCAGGGTGCGCGTGATCGCATCCGCTGGAGCGGCGCCAGACTCGACCGGAGTGTCGATCGCTAGTAATGCGGGACTGCTGCGCATGGGGCGTTCTCCACCTGCATTCCGCGAGAATCAGTTGTCTAATGTTTCGTCGCAGACCCTCCAAAACAGGCGGAGGGCCTCCCCTGAGCGGCGTCAAAATGGGCGCATACTACTTCTTTTGAATGGTGTTTCCACGGTCAATTTCGTTACGAAAATTAATCGCGAGTGGGGGAAAGATAGTATCGGCAGCGCTGGCAAAACAGTCCCTTTTTCAAGCGTCGCGCAAAACAGCTAACTTACGCAACGGGCTGGAGACTGATTCCCGCGCTTCTCCATTGGTTCGGCCCGAGCTGACAAATTCCGAGAAATGTACGCTGGTTTGGAACTCGCGGTTCAGGTGATCCGGTTTTGTTACGAAATCCGAACAAACCGCCGAACGGCAAAACTGAGAACTCAGAACTTCAGCCCGACGGCGCTGCTGAGAAATGCCGCGACTGGCGACATGGCGCGACACGCTGCAACGAAGGTCGCCATGAAACTAGCGCTGCATACTTGCCTCTCGGTGAAGTTGATGGCCGTGCCGAGATCGCGCAGCTTGAGGTCTTCGACAAATTCGTGATCGGCAGCGAATCCGCGAGGCGGACGCCGCAGTTTGCCGGCATCGTCCCAGTTGAGGAGCTTTCGGACCGCCCGCCATTCTTTGGGGCGCGCGACGATGGCATTTCGGACTTGGAGCAGCGTCGGAGGCTCGGGATGCCACAGGCCCGAGGCAGCAAAACAACCGCCCGCCTCAAGATGAAGGTAAAAGCCGGGAGAGTGAACGTCCTTGCCGCGATGCGAAAATCTCATGGCGACGTGTGTTTTGTAGGGCCGCTTGTCGCCCGAAAATCGCGTATCGCGGTAGATGCGAAACATGGAACCACGCGAGGGGCGGGGATCGGCAACCAGATGCGTTGAGATTCCGGATAATGGCGCCGCGAAGTCTGTGATAAACCGCAGGACAGGCTGGCGCACGCCGGTTTCCCATTCTTCTTTGTGCGCCAGGAACCAATCGCGATTATTGTTGCGCTTGAGGCGGGTAAGAAACTTGAAGAGGTCGGGAGTGAAATAAACGGGCATGGCAGATAAGGTATGAAGCGCCGGAGAAAAAGTAAAGCGGTAGAACCGTGCCATTTGACGCGGGCCAAAGCCTCATGCTTCGATGAGAAGTGCCAAGTTCGAAACCTGCCCTTCCGGTGGACGCGATTCTGCCGGAGATTCTCGAATCTTTAAGACTGCAGCCAAACCTCGTGATCGTTGCCGCCCCGGGGGCGGGCAAGACCACACGCGTGCCGCCGGCGCTGCTGGAAATGGTCAGCGGGGAAGTGGTTGTGTTGGAGCCGCGCCGCATCGCAGCGCGGCTGGCCGCTCGTCGGGTCGCCTGGGAATTGGGCGAACAGGCGGGCGAGACGGTCGGTTATCAGGTGCGGTTTGAAGAAGCGGTTGGTCCGCGCACGCGCCTGCGATTTGTGACCGAGGGCGTTCTTACTCGGCGCTTTCTGTCTGATCCTCAACTGAAGGGCGTGGCCGCGGTGGTGCTCGATGAGTTCCACGAGCGCCACCTGGAGAGCGACCTGGCTCTGGCATTGTTGAAGCGCTTGCAGCGGACACGGCGTAATCTGCGAATCGTAGTGATGTCGGCGACTCTCGATGCCGGTCCTGTAGCGCGATATTTGGATGACTGCCCGGTCGTTTGCTCCGAAGGAAGGTTATTCGACCTTGCGATCCAACATCTGCCTTATTCGCCCGAGCCACTCGAATCCCAGGTCAGGAGTGCCGTGGAACTCCTGGTAGACACTAAACGAACAGGCGACACGTTGGTGTTTCTGCCAGGGGCAGTCGAGATTCGCCGCGCTATGCGGGTATGCGAGGCAGTCACTCGATGTTCTGGGTTCCTGGCGCTCCCGCTGCACGGAGACCTGCCGCCGAAGGAACAGGATCGGGCGCTCACTCCAGCATCGCAACCCAAACTGATTCTTGCCACCAATGTTGCGGAGAGCTCGGTGACGGTCGAAGGTGTCACTGCCGTCATCGACAGCGGCCTGGCCCGCTTCGCAAGCTACTCCCAGTGGAGCGGGTTGCCCACGCTGCACGTGGGCCGTGTGAGCAAAGCGTCTGCAAGGCAAAGAGCTGGACGGGCGGCACGCACCGCTCCGGGCCGCGTGTTGCGGCTTTATACCGAAGAGGATTACTCGCGGCGTCCGGATCACGATGCGCCAGAGATTCTCCGCAGTGACCTGTCTCAGCTCTGCTTGGCCCTGCGAGCGATGGGCATCGCACGCGTGAATGATGTCGACTGGCTGGATGCTCCGACTGACGCGGCGGTGGAACGGGCCGAATCGCTGCTGGATCGATTGGGGGCGCGAGGAGAGATGGCGCAGCGGCTGGCGCGGTATCCGCTGCCTCCTCGGCTGTCGCGGATAATGGTGGAGGCCATCGAACGCGGCGTGGGCGACGACGCTTGTGTGGCTGTGGCGCTGCTCGGAGCAGGCGTGCATGCTGAAAAGAACGATCTGCTCGCCGCGATGGATGTCGAACAGGATCACCGAGTGCTGCAGCACGTTGCGCAGCTGCGTCGAATCGCACGCATCTCCATCAAGAAGAAACATAACGACGATGCTCTGCTGATATCGGTGCTTGCGGGATTTCCGGATCGCGTCGCGCGGCGAAGAGCAGGGAAACAAGTGCTGCTGTCGACGGGTGCGTCCGCGGAACTGGAGGGCGAGCCTCCACGGTATGAATTCATGGTTGCGGTCGATGCCGAAGATCGTAAAGAGAAGCCCCTGCCGTTGATTCGAATGACGGCGCGCATCGAGCCGGAGTGGCTGATCGATCTGTTTCCGGATCGTGTGAAGGAGCAGGCCAAGGTGGTGTGGAACCATGCGGCGGAACGCGTCGATGCGGTGAGCGCGCTGCTGTATGACGAACTGATGATTCAGGAATCGCGAGGCGCGGTGCCGGACGCGCAAGCGGCGGCTGACCTGTTGGCCCAGAAAGCGCTGGAGGCCGGCATCGAGCACTTCGTCGATATGAAAGCTCTGGATGAGTTCAGGGGACGCGTTGAATTTGCGGGTTTCGAGATGCCAGACGTCTCGCAAGCGTTGCGAGAGTTGTGTTTCGGACTGAGGAGCTTTGCTGAGCTGAAAAAAGAGGCCGCGAGTCTTGTTGATGGGCTCGAACAGAAGCCAGGGTTGAGACGATTACGTGAACTTGCTCCGGTCAGCGTGCGTTTGCAGAATGGAAGACAGACGAAGATTCACTATGAACGCGGCAAACCGCCGTGGATTGCGTCGCGCCTGCAGGATTTCTTTGGAATGCATGACACGCCACGGATTGGACCTGCACGAACCCCGGTTGTCGTTCACTTGCTGGCGCCGAATCAGCGGGCCGTGCAAACTACGACCGATCTAGCGGGATTCTGGGAACGGTTGTATCCAGAAGTGCGGCGGGAATTGATGCGGCGCTATCCGCGGCATGCGTGGCCGGAGCGTCCGTAGGCTCTTTCATTTTTCCAGTTTGAACACTCGCTCCATCAGCAGCCATTTTTCGCCTGGCTTGGCCTGCGGCAGCATTTTCTGAAACGTCCCCATCAGCGACTCCCACTCCTGCACCTTTGGGTTGAGCCGATCGGCCTTGGCCTTGGCCTCGAACGAAAACGAATCGTTCACTTCCATAATCATGAACATACGGGTTCCGAGCAGATAGATTTCCATGTCGTCGATGCCGGAATCTTTAATGCTGCGCGTAATCTCGGGCCAAATCTTTTCGTGATGGCGCTTGTATTCGGCGATCTGCTGCGGATCGTCTTTCAAGTCGAGGGTCAGGCAGAATCGTCGTGTCATTGGACCTCTGTGGCGGGCATGGCAAGGCTTGTACCGGTATGCGCAATGGCAGGAGGCCGATATCCCCACATCGCGAAATAGAAAATGTAGGCATGACATAGTAGCGGCACAACAAAGGCGTGCTGGATATTCGTCGCATCGGAAATCCTCCCCATGATCCAGGGGAAGACCGCGCCGCCGATGATGGCCATGACGAGCAGGGAAGATCCCAGCTTGGTGTACGGGCCCAGAGTCTTTAAGCTCAACGCGAAAATCGTGGGGAACATGATGGAATGAAAAAAGCCAACCAGCACAATCGCCCACACTGGCGCGGTCCCTGAAGCAAACAAGACAACCAGAAGACAAAGCAGCGCGCTTCCCGCAAACAAGCTGAGGAGACGAGGAGCGGCGACTGTTTTCATAATCGCTGATCCGGCAAAGCGCCCGATCATGAATCCGGCCAAATGCAGTTGCAGGTAATGAGCGGCTTGTTTTTCGTGAACGCCGGGCAGGGTGAACTCGGAGAACCGGATGATGAAGCTACCGACTCCGACCTGTGCGCCGACATAAAAGAACTGGGCCAGCACGCCTTTGATGAGATGCGGAAAAGCTAGAGTGCCGCTGAGCTTTGCGTCCGCAGTCTGCAGGCCTTCTGTGTTGCTCTCGCTGATCTCCGGCAGTTTAGTCAGGAAGATCAGCAGGGCGACGAAAAGGAAGACGCAGGTGATTACGAGATACGGGGTCTTCACCATGTTGGCCTCAGAGATGCGATAGGCCAACAACTGCGCGGGATTCATGGCTGCAAGTTCGGCGGGAGTGTGCTCGATGCCGGAGAGAATGAAGCGGGAGCCGAGAAGAGCGATCATCACCGCGCCGGCGGCGTTGAATGATTGCGCGAGATTCAGCCTGCGGGCTGAACTTTCCGCCGGACCCAACGTCGTGACATAAGGATTGGCGGCCACTTCCAGGACCGACTGTCCGCAGGCCATCAGGAAGAGGGCGAAGAGGAAGAATCCATAGATGCGAACTGACGCTGCGGGAATAAATAAAATCGTACCTGCGGAGCAGATCAGCAAGCCGATCAGAATTCCGCGCTTGTAGCCGACGCGCTGCATCAGCCATCCCGCGGGCAGAGCGGCCAGGCAATAGCCTCCGAAAAACGCAACCTGGATCAGAGACGAACCGGAGTCGGTTAGGCCGAACGCCTTCTTGAAATGCTGGATCAGGACGTCGTTGATGTTGACGCCGATTGCCCAAAGGAAAAACAGGCTGGTAACCAGCACCAGTGGCAGGATGTAGCGGCGTTCTGTGAGGGGCGCGGAGGCGTTCATTCGTGGATTCTCATGTCAGCGAGCGATCCAGGTGCGTGTAGCCGCCATCAACGAATAGGTGCTGGCCGGTGGTGTGGCTGGACCGGGACGAGATCAGGAAAACGACCATGGAGGCGATCTCTTCCGATGTGGTCATGCGCTGCTCGAGCGGAATCTTGCTGAGAATGTTTTTCAGCTTGTCGTCGGGATTCGGAAACGTGTCGAGCCAACTCCGATAGAGCGGCGTCATCACCTCTGCGGGAATTACGGTGTTGACGCGAATTCCGTAGGGCAACAGTTCGGCCGCCCATTCGCGAGTGAGAGCCATGATCGCGCCCTTCGACGACGCGTAGCCTGACGTGCTTCCCTGGCCAGTGACCGCGGTCTTGGAGCCGACGTTCACGATCGACCCGCGCGCGCGCTTCAGGTGCGGCAGCGCATAGTGGGCCATGCCGTAATAGTGGACCAAGTTGCGGTTGAGCGACGCTACATATTCGTTGACGCTGCCATGCTCCAGACCAACTTTGTCGTTGCGCCCCGCGTTGTTGACGAGCGCATCGATGCGGCCAAATGATTGCAAAGTCCGCTCGATCGATTGCGAACAGCTTTCCGGAGTGGCGAGATCGATGGTGATGAGGCCGCACTTGACGCCGGTATTCTGCAGTTCGCTCTGCAGTTGTTCGCCGGCTTCCGCATCGCGGCCTACGATTACGGGAATTGCGCCTTCCGCGGCACAGGCGTGGACAATCGCTGCGCCGATTCCCTTGGCTCCGCCAGTGACAATGACGACTTTATCTTTCAGGTGCAGATCCATGCGCTAGCCTCGCAAATTCTAGCCTCGCAAATTAAAGAAACCGCCATCGATGGGATAGTCCACGCCGGTGATGAATGCAGCTTCGTCCGAGCATAGAAACAGGGCCAGCGATGCAACTTCCGCCGGCTCTGCCATTCTTCCGATTGGTTGTGACTTCGACAACTTCTCGAACATTTCCCGCTCGCGCCCCGGATAGTTCTTCTGCAGAAATCCGTCGACGAAGGGGGTGTGCACCCGCGCCGGCGAAATGCAATTGCAGCGGATGTTGTGCGCGAGGTAATCGCGCGCCACCGAGTAAGTCATGGCGATGACCGCGCCTTTGCTCATCGAGTAGGCGAAGCGATCAGTCAAGCCGGACGATCCGGCAATGGACGCCATGTTCAAGATCACTCCACCGCCTCGGCTCTTCATGTGTCCGACGATCGCTCGCATGCAGTGGTAGAAGCCTTTGACGTTGACTCCCAGAACGTTGTCAAAGTCATCAGCAGTGGTGCTTTCGATGGTGCCGACGTGGGAGATTCCCGCATTATTAATAAGGATGTGAACCCGCTCCTGCCGGAACAGTTCCTCGAAACTGGCGTTCACACTCGCCGGGTTGGTTACATCGCATGCATGCGCGGAGGATTTGCCGCCCGCTGCAACGATGCGATCACAAGTTTCGGCTGCGGCCGATTCGTTTACGTCGAGAATGCGAACGACTGCACCTTGCGCCGCGAATTTCAATGCGATCGCTTGCCCGATGCCACTGCCGCCTCCAGTGACCACGGCCACTTTGCCGTCGAGGCGGAAGTTTCGGGCGTTGGTCAGTGGATTTGTCACAGCGAAACGCCTCGCTTCCAGGGAATGAAATCTTCCTGAGCCTTCTGCTCGGCTTTGGTTCGCACTTCGCCGCTTGCGACCTGGATCACGAGATCGAGGATGGCTTCGCCCATCTGCTCGATGGTTTTCTCACCCGCGATGATGGTTCCTGTGTCGATGTCGATGATGTCGTGCATGCGCTTCGCCAGATCGGAGTTGGTGGAGAGTTTAACGACCGGAGCAATCGGATTACCGGTGGGAGTGCCGAGTCCGGTGGTGAACAACACCACGCTCGCCCCTGCGCCGACTTGCGCGGTGACGCACTCCACATCATTGCCGGGCGTGCATTGTAGATTCAGGCCCGGCTCGGTGGAATACTCGGGATAGTCGAGAACGGCGGTCACGGGAGACGTGCCGCCTTTTTTTGCGGCTCCGGCGGATTTCATGGCGTCGGTCAAGAGTCCATCTCGCATGTTGCCCGGCGACGGATTCATGTCGAAGCCGGATCCGACAGCTACTGCGCGGGCCGCGTAAGCACGCATGAGTTGCATGAAGCGCTTGCCGACTTCTCTGTCCTTCCCGCGATTGATCAGATTTTGTTCGGCTCCGCACAACTCCGGGAATTCGGAGAGAATCGTTCGGCCGCCGAGAGCCGCGAGCAGATCGGCAGTGTGCCCGATGGCCGGATTCGCCGAGATCCCGGAGAAACCGTCTGACCCGCCGCACTTCAGGCCTACGCACAAGTCGGCTAGCGACGCGGGCACGCGTTGAGATTTGTTTGCCCCAACGAGCCCAAGAAAGGTCTGCCGGATTGCCTCCGACATCATCGCCGCCTCAGAGCCGCTGCGCTGCTGCTCGAGGATGAATAACGGTTTGTCGAAGTTGGGATTGCGCTTGCGAATTTCTTCGCGAAGAATCGCAATCTGCGCGTGCTGGCAGCCCAGGCTCAGGACCGTTGCTCCTGCTACGTTGGGATGGTGAATGTAGCCGGCGATCAGCCCGCAGAGATTGTTGGAATCTTCCCTCGTGCCGCCGCAGCCGCCTTCGTGCAACAGAAAGCGGACGCCGTCGACGTTGGGGAACAGGCGGTCACGCTGCGCCGGCGCAGTATCCGGGAGCGGGGCGACAGAATCAATGTTTGCCGCGTTTCCCGCACGATACTGCCGCGCGAGTTCTGCCACTTGGCTGCGGTAGAGTTGCGGCGCCGCGAACCCCAGTTCTTCTTCCAGAGCCTGCTTCAAGACCTGAATGTTCTTGTTTTCGCAAAACACCAAAGGAACGACGAGCCAGTAGTTGCGCGTGCCGACCCCGCCATCGGAGCGGCGATAGCCCATGAAAGTTTCCTGCTTCCAGCGAGAAACATCGGGCGGCGTCCAGTGAAATTCGGCCGACTGCTCGTGGAACGACGCAGACTGATGCTGAATGTTGCTGGTCGTCAGGAGTTCACCGGCAGCGATGGGGCTGACTGCTCGGCCCACCAGAACACCGTACATAGTCACATCGTCGCCGACATTGAGTCTCTGCGTGGCGAATTTGTGTTTGGCGGGAACGTTCTTGGGTAGGGTATAAGTCTGGCCCGCGAACTCAATTCGGTCTCCCGCTTTCAAGTCGGTGAGCGCGATCAAAACATTGTCGCGGGAATCGAGTTGCAGCAGGTTTGAAGGCATGGCAGTTTCGAGCCCGCTTATTGTAAAGCATTCGCTCTGTGTCGGATTCGGGACGAACGTCAACCCGCGGCGAGACGCCAAAACCGCTGTGCGTTTCCGCCGAGCACGGCATCACGGGATTTCGGATCTTGGCGGAGCAGGTAAGTCACTACTACCTCGACGACTCGCGCATACGATCCCGCCACCAGGCATACCGGCCAGTCGGAGCCGATCATGAGCCGATCGGGACCGAACGATTCAAAGGCGACATCGAGATACGGAACGATCTGCTCTGCCCGCCAATTTTGCCAATCAGCTTCAGTGACCAGGCCCGAAAGTTTGCAAAAGACATTGGGGAACTCGGCTAGCCGCTTAATTCCCTCTGCCCAGGAATTACGCGCCCAGGAATCGATGTTGCCACTCTTGATGGGAGGTTTGGCCAGATGGTCTAAAACAAAACGCTGGCGCGGAAAGCGCCCGACAAACTCCGCGGCCACGGGAAGATGCTTGGGGTAAATCAAAATGTCGTAGGCGAGTTCGAACTCTTCGAGGGCTGAAATGCCGCGCAGAAAGTCCGGCTGCAACAGAAAGCGATCCTCGGGCTCGCTCTGCACGATATGGCGGACGCCGACCAGTTTCGGATTGCGTGCCAGTGATTTCAGCTGCGAACGAATTTCCGGCGATCGCAAGTCGACCCAGCCCACCACACCGAGAATCCAAGGTGAGCGCGCCGCTAACCCAAGAAGCCAACGAGTTTCTTCAACGGTCTGGCGGGCCTGCACAGCAACTGAGCCACTGAAACCGTTGCTCTCTAACTCGGGCTTCAAATCTGCCGGCAGAAAATCGCGGCGCAACAGTGTCATCGAATCATCGATCCAGTCATATTCTGCGGGGTCGTAGATCCAGAAGTGCTGGTGCGCGTCGATAACCATGGGTGGAGTTTAAGCGCGTATCACAAGGCGTGCAAATGCTAGGATGATTCAGTCACGAGTCCGCCTCGACCTCGGCTCAGACCGCCAATAACGAGCAGGCATTCTGCACTGAAAATGACCGATTACTCCAAATACAGTTTTTGGCTTGAGACTTCGGGCGACGACCTGAGGCCCCGCCCGGCCTTGGCCCAATCCATCGACGTCGATGTGGCAGTGCTGGGCGCGGGATACACGGGGCTGTGGACGGCTTACTATTTGCTGAGGAAGAATCCGGATCTGAAAATTGTGGTGGTGGAAAAAGAGATCGCGGGATTCGGTGCTTCAGGCCGTAACGGTGGATGGTGTTCATCTCAATTCCCCGTATCGCCAGCCATGCTCGAACAACGGTATGGCCTGGATGCTGCTCGCGCCCTGGCTCTCGCCATGAATGACGCTGTCGCCGAGGTGGCCAGAGTCTGCCAAGACGAGAGCATTGACGCGCACTATTGCAAGGGCGGAATTCTGACGCTGGCTCGCGGAGAGCACCAGTTGCCGATGCTGCGTTCTGAGTTCGATGATTTTGCCAGGCTGGGACTTGGCGATCAATTCCGTCTGTGCAGCGCTGCCGAAGCCCAGGGGCGCGTGCGTGTGACGAATGTCTGCGGAGCTCTGTTCGCTTCGGAAAATGCCAGCGTCCATCCCGGGCGCTTGGTTCGGGGCTTGGCACGTGCTTTCGAAAGACATGGCGGTGTGATTTACGAACGCACCGAGGTCACGGATTTTGCAGGAGGAGCGTCGCCGCGGCTGCTGACTCCCGCCGGAGAAATCCGCGCTCGCTGTGCGATTGTTCTTGCCGGCGAGTCGTATCTAAGTCGTTTCGCCAAACTTCATCGCGTGATTTTGCCGATCTACTCGCTGATTACGCTGACCGAACCGCTGACCTCGGCCCAGTGGGCGCAGATCGGCTGGCAGAACCGGGAGAACCTGGCGTCGTGCAACTACACGGTGGATTACCTTACGCGAACCGCAGATGGGCGAATCCTCTTCGGCAGCCGAGGAGCGCCTTACCGCATGGGTTCAAGAATCTCCGACGAGCAAGACCGTCACGCTGAAACGCACGCTCGCATTCAACAGCTCGTGCTCGAGTGGTTCCCCATGCTGCGAGATGTGAAATTCACGCATGCGTGGGGAGGGCCGGTGGGTATGCCGCGCGACTGGATGCCGATGACGGCGTTCTCTGCGACGAAGATCGCCACGGCGAGAGGTTACACCGGACAAGGGGTTGCGACCACCAACCTGGCTGGACGAGTGCTAGCGGAATTGATCTCGGGCAAGCGGACGGCGCTCAGCCAGTTGCCCATCGCGCAACGAAATTCGCCCCGGTGGGAGATTGAGCCCTTGCGCTGGCTGGCGATTCGCTACATGCAGAACGCTTTTTATCGCATCGACGAAGCGGGTAAGCAAGGAAAGCGCAAGCCGATCGACGCGCCTTTGGCGGAGTTTCTGGGCAGGCATTAGCCGTCGTGAACTTTGATTGCGTCTCACGCGACATTCTCAAGGTCCTTGATTTTCGATTTTCACAATCCGAGTAAACTGGCCTGAGGCAACCTGTCACGGAGCGCTCAAGATCTGGTAAACGATGCCCGGAGTCGCGAGGTTCGACTGCTATGAAACTTGATCGAGAATTGTTGAAGAGCCTTCCCAAAGTTCTGTTGCATGAGCATCTGGATGGAGTGCTGCGCCCGCAGACCGTGATTGAGTTGGCAAGAGAAGCGAAGTACGCAGATCTTCCCACCGATGATGCGCAGCAATTATCCGAGTGGTTTTTTCGCGGCGCGAATCAAGGAAGCCTGGCGAAATACCTTGAAGGATTCAAGCACACCATTGCAGTCATGCAGACCGAGGAGGGTTTGCAGCGCGTAGCGTACGAACAGGCCGAAGATTTGAGCCGCGATGGAATTGTCTATTTTGAGACCCGCTTTGCGCCGGTCTTTCATACGCAGAAAGGCCTCACTCATCAGCAGATTGTTTCGGCGGTGCTGAAGGGATTGGAGCGAGGGAAAAAAGATTTTGGAATTTCCTCCGGCCTGATCATCTGTGCGATGCGCAACATGAACACCTCGCTGGAAATGGCGGAGTTGGCCGTTGATTTTCGTGCGCGCGGCGTGGTCGGCTTCGATCTGGCGGGCGAAGAAGGTGGGTATCCACCAAAGAAGCACGTGGATGCGTTTCACTACATCCAGCGCGAGAACTTCAACATAACAATTCACGCCGGCGAAGGATACGGGAAAGAGTCGATCTGGCAGGCCATTCAGTATTGCGGGGCGCACCGTATCGGGCACGGGACGCGCCTCATCGATGACATCGCAGTCGTGGACGGCAAGGCAGTGAAATTGGGCGATCTTGCGCAATACGTTCTTGACAAGCGTATCCCGCTGGAAATCTGCCTGCTGAGTAACGTTCACACCGGTGCTACGCCCAGTCTGGCCGAACATCCTTTCAAGATTCTTTATCAGGAAAAATTCCGAGTCACTCTGAACACCGATAATCGGCTGATGAGCAACACGACCATGACTCAGGAGTTTGCCGCCGCTGCAGTGGCGTTCGGCCTGTCGCTGGACGACTTTGAGAAGATCACGATCAATGCGATGAAGAGTGCATTCCTGCCGTACAAACAGCGCTGCGATTTCATCTACAAGGCCATCAAGCCCGGGTACGCCAGAATCCGGGAATCGATGATTCAGGCATCTCAAACCCCGTTTCTCTAATTTTGATCATTCGGACAACGCAGCGAGAGTTTCGGCCAAAACCAGCGTTCCTCGAGCAATGTCTTCCGGTGAGGCGTACTCATCGGGGCGATGGCTGTATCCTTCGCGGCACGGGATGAACAACATGGCGACGGGAGCGATGCGGGCAACAAAGAGCGAGTCGTGGTAAGCACGGCTGACCATGGTCATGAACTTCGATTCGTGCTTGAGGCAGGATTGGGAAAGTGCCTCAATGATGATGGGTGCAGAGTCCGCGGGCGCATCAGCGTTCAGCAACTCAAAGCTAGTCGTGAGGTGCCGCCCGTTCGAAATCGAATGACAGGCGGTTTCGATGGCGCGCATGACTTGATCGCGCCGCTGCACGTCGGTATCGCGGATGTCCACGCTGAGGCGGACGCGGCTGGGAATGCTGTTGACTGCACCAGGAAATACGTCACAGATACCCACGGTTGCGACTGTGTCCATCGCTCCGCTGGTGCGAGCAGCATTCTCAATCGCCAGAATCATCTCCGCCGCAGCACACAAAGCATCACGGCGGTCGAGCATCAAAACTGCGCCTGCGTGTCCACCAGAGCCTTCGATCAAAATGCGAAGACTCGCGGGTGCGGCGATTTTTGTGACGATGCCCAGCGGAATCTGCTGTTGTTCCAGCAGCGGGCCCTGCTCAATGTGCAGTTCGACGAATGCGTGGAAGTAGCCGATCGGCAGTTTTACTTCTTCCAGTTCGCCGGGAAATCCTGCTCCGCGGCGAACCTCGTCGAGCGTCGCGCCATCATTGTCTTTCAGTTTTCTCGCGGCATCGGGAGAAAGCGTTCCCGACAAAAGCCGGCTGCCGAGACATCCGATTCCAAAACGCGTGGGCTCTTCGGAAGTGAAGGTGAGCAACTCGATGGAACGGCGCGGGCGGAATCCGCTCTGCTGCAGTGCTCGAATTGCCTCCAACCCTCCCAGCACGCCGACGACTCCATCATATTTACCTGCGTTCGGAATGGCATCAATATGCGAGCCGGTGCCGACTACTGCAGCCGATGGATCGGAACCGTTCCAACGCGCAAACGTATTTCCGACGGCATCCTCTCGCACCGTGAGGCCGGCTTTCTTGCAGCGCGCCTTCATCCAGGCTCGGGCCTTCAGATCGGATGCGGTGAAAACAATTCGAGTTACGACTGGAGGTTCGGCTTCGGAAATCGAAGCCAGCGCTTCGATCTCGGAAATCATCCGGTCGCGGTTCAGGGTGAGGCTCATGGCTGCGAACTCGCCAGCGGATGCCGGTTCCAGTCTTTGTAGATGAGATATTTTGCAGGCACCTTGCCGATCGCTCCGAACCACTGCGGACACCATGCTCCCATCCAAATGAAATCGCCAGCGGTGACCGGATACCACGAATCGCCGAGGCGGTAAATTCCGCCGCCTTCGAGCATGATGAGGCCGTGCTCCATCACGTGCATCTCGACCATGCTCAATGCCGCCCCGGGCTGATAGACCATGGTGTTTACTGCGAAATCGAAGCTCATCGCATCCGGCGGCTGATCGGGAAGCAGGCACTTCACCTGCAGGGCAGGATCGTCACCGAGTGGATGCGAGGAAATCGCATCTTCGTTCGAAATGATTAAGTGCGGAGGCCTGACCGAATCGACAGCCTGATAGTGTTTCTCAAAGACGGCGACACGGCTCGCTTTCGCAGCCGCGATTCGATGCGGCGATCCTTGGGGAAGATACGAATAACCCCGGGCACTGAGCTCGTGCGATTTGCCTTCAGCTTCAACCCGCACGTCGCCTTCGATCACGAAAATAAAGCGCTGCGCAGCCGTCTCGCCCAATTCTCCGCCAGCTTCGAACTCAGCGGTGTACTGAGTGAACCGGGCTCCCAGAGCCGGACTGACGTGCACAATGGCGGAGCAGGCCTTCATTCCCGGCAGGGTGGTACGCACAAAAGTGTCGGGAGTCAACAGCAAGTGATTGGGTTGTTGAGAGCTGCGCGTCTGGCCAAGATTATGCACGGTTTGTCCTTTGGCAGAATTGGAGCGACGTGGCGAGTTGGTCGAGAAGATGCAAGCCGCACGCGATCGCTTTTTCAACATCATCCTGCGCCACTGATTCCCCCGGATCGTGACTGATTCCGCCCGGAGTCCGCAGAAAAATCATGGCACTCGGAACTTTCTCCGCCAGGATCATGGCATCATGACCGGCGCCGCTCACCATGCGGCGCGGTTCGCATCCGGCCTGGACGATCGCCCGCTCGATTTCGTTTATTAGAAATGAGTCCATAGCGACGGCCCGCTGGTTCATCAAGATATGCTCGCGCACCGCTAATCCGCGCCGCGCAGCGATTTCCCGCGCTTCACGCGTTAGATCGCCCACGGCGCGCAAGCGAGTTTCGTCCAAGCTGTGGCGAACATCGAGCGTTAGTCGCGCCTCTCCCGCGATCACGTTGGTCGCTCCAGGCTTCGCTTCGATTTTGCCAACAGTCGCCACCAACCCGGAGACCTGCTGCGCCATGCGTTCTACCGCAGAGATCCATTCCGCGGCGCCTGCGAGGGCGTCATGTCGCAGATGCATGGGCGTTGTGCCTGCGTGGTTCGCGCGGCCCGAGAATAGAAACTCCATACGACTTTGTCCTGCAATCGCTTCCACCGCGGCCAGCGGGAGATTCAAGTTCTCCAAAACCGGACCTTGCTCGATATGAAACTCAAGGTAAGCCACGGTCTTTTCTCGCAGCCCAGCAAGAGGAATTTCCTCGGGATCCAGCCCGAACACCTCGATTGCCTTTCTCACAGAAATACTGTTTGCATCGCGAACGTCGAGAAGTTCCTGGTCCAATCTGCCGACGAGCGCGCGGCTGCCGATGAATGGAGTGCCGAAGCGTACGCCTTCCTCTTCCGAAAAGCCAACGACTTCAATCTCGAACGGCAGCCTCCGTCCCCGCAACTCCTCCAGCAACGCGACGGCCAGCGCGACTCCCAGGACGCCGTCATATGCGCCGGCGTTCGGGACTGTATCGAGGTGCGAACCGATCAGAAGGCGTGGCGCGTTCGGCTGCGTGGCGAGATACACTCCACGAAAATTTCCAGCGGAATCGACGCTCACTTGGGCGCCAAGCGGTTTCATCCAGTGAGCGAGTTCTTGATGACACTCCCGCATGGGCGCCGACAAAAATGTCCGGCGCGTGCCGTGCGCGTCTTCTGAAAAGGTCGCGAGCTTCAGGCAGCGCCCGATAACCGTTTCCGCACGCGTTGTGATCTCAGTGATCTGCACAGGATACCGGTTCGAGGAATGCGAGCCGTCGTGTGACTCAAGATTCCCGTATGACCTTCGCCGCCGCCCAACCCAGAACAACGAGAACGACCAGAACCTCCCAAGCGTAGTCGCTGCCATAGGTCGCGACTGGGAAGTGATTGCTGATCATGATAAAGACAACGGGAACTGCCATGAAAGTATTGTGTTTGGATCGCAGCTTGGCTTGTGCGCTGAGCGAGGCCTCGAACTTTCCACCCGCCGCTGACACGGCGATCATCTTGCGCTGGAAAGGGAGAATCCGGAACCAGACGTTGGCCGTCATGATGGTTCCGAACACCGCTCCGACATGAATGTAGGCGGCGCGAGCGCTGAACACGTGCATCAATCCCCATGCCAGCACTGCAACCATGGCTAGAGAGAACACGGCAAATAGTGCCTCGGACCGGCCCAGAGGCGACCGCAGCGCCAGATCGTAGACGATCCATCCGCCTGCGAGAACAGCGAGTCCAATGACGATGGCGCGCGCCTGAGAAATGTTGGCAACATCGGGATCAATCAGCCCGCTGCTCGAGTAGTAGACCAGAACGAGCAGAACCATTCCACTCAGCCAGGTCATGAGCGCTTCCCAGCGGAACCAGCGAACTTGCTCGGGGCCGACCGTGAGAGACTTGTGGCGGTCGACGGTGTAGAACCCCCCGCTGTGAACCATCCAAATCGCCGGAGTAGGGCCATCCGCGGCAGCTTTGCGCGCGAGCTGGTTAAATTGCCCGTCGAGCCAGGTGAAATAGTACGTCTGGCCAACCCACATGATCGCCGCAAATACATGCGTCCAGCGCACCAGCAGGTTGAGCCATTCTCGGATTGACGAGGTCACCGTTTTCACTCCATCGGGCGAGAGATTTGCCGATCAACTTCTTCTCAACTTCGCGTCAACTTCCGCGGTAGGTCGTGTAGCCGTTCGGAGTCAGGAGCAGAGGAATATGAAAATGCGACTCGTCCGGTTGCACCTGGAACGTAACGACAACCACTGGATACAGCGAAACAATCTTGAGTGAGGCGAAGTAGCTGCCCGTTTCAAGAGTCAGACGATATATTCCGGCCGCGAGGTCATGGTCTTCGGGCAGCAACTGGGCGCAACGACCATCTTGATCAGTTCGCGCTGAATTCACCAGTCGCCAGGTTCCGTTATCGTTCTGTTTCTCCAGCCGAACAGGTACGGCTGCAGCGGGCTTGCCCTGAACCAGGTCGAGAATATGAGTTGAGATTCGTTTCATGATTGCAGCCATTTTCTGAGCCGGATGTCCGTGATCTGCCGTTGCTGTTCCGCGGCTTCCTGCAGTTCCGTCTCGGCATCATTATTTATTCGTCGCTTGAGGGCTTCCAGAATTTGCGGCGCGGACTTGCCCGTGGCGCAAATAATAAAGATACGGCCAAAACGCCGTTCGTATTCTCGATTCGCATCCGCCAGCGCGATCTTTGCTGCGGCATCGGCCTCTGCGACGCTCTCTTGCTCCTGCGCCGACCATGCTACAGACTGCGGCGGCGGAGTTTGCGACGCGCTTGACTCCCCGATTCGCGGATGACTCTGGAAAGCTTCGGTCCAGTCGGATCGAGACAAACTGCGCCAGGTTTCGGTGGATGCTGTCAAGAGTTCGCTCTCGTCGGCGAACGGTCTGCGGGCAACTACGCCCTTTGCCCAGGATTTGGATCCGCAGCAGGGCAGTATCGAACGGATGGCCTCGTCGGCTGGAAGGAAATTCCACCGCGTCAGAACATCGCTGGCTCCTGAAGATTCCATGACAGTTCGCTCAGAATCAAGGCGACGCAAGAACTCAATCACGAGATTGCCTGCGACGGTTGCGCGATAGCGGGCGGTCGATCGAATGTCGTCAATGGGATGGATCTCGGAAGCCGCGATTTCTCTCGCCTGGGCGAGGACGGAAGAGTCAACCCGCTTCCCGATCACTGCCTGTTCGGTCGCGCGCAGACGAACTGGCACGGGCGCAACGCTGCCCATTGCGATGCGGACGTCTTCGACCACGCCGCCAGACAAGCGGCCGAGAGCGGCGATGCACACTTTGGAAATGGCTTGCGCGTCGCGCGCTCCAACTTTGCGGGCATGGCTCGTATATCCCGCGAATCGGCGGGCCAGGCACACGGCACGAATTAGCTCGTCAGCGGCTAGCAGTGTCTTCTTGTAGCCGGTGTGAAATGTACCGTATGCCAGACGGCGTTCGCCGCGGATCGACACCAATATAAGCTCCGCGTCGTACACCAGTAATGCGGGCAACGAATCCGCCGCTGGCGATGCGTTTACGATGTTGCCACCAATCGTTCCACGATTCTGGTTGGCGATTCCTCCGGTCCATTGCGCGGCGCGAGCCAGGAGCGGAAATTCCCTGCCAACTACGTCGTGCTTGCGCAGATCGGTGTAAGTACATCCCGCGCCGATTCGAATCTCGCTGTCCGTGACTTCGACGCGCCGCAGTTCAGGGAGATTCCAGATGCTGACCAGCTTTCGCGCGGGCAGCTTTCCGGCTGCGTACTGCACCATCACGTCGGTGCCGCCGGCAATCGGAAGCCAGCCGCCCGGATCCTCGGCCAGCAGCGTCACAATTGTTTGCAAGCTGCCGGGCGCGATCATTTCGTAATCACTGGGATTTGATCTCACGGGGTGGGCCTCATGCGACGCGACGCTTCCGCCACAGCTTCCAAAATCTGACTGTAGCCCGTGCAGCGGCAAAGATTTCCCGAAAGGCTTTCGCGGATTTCTTCGATTGTGGGCTCGGGCTTTCGATCTAATAAATGAAATGCAGCCATGATCATTCCGGGCGTGCAGATCCCGCACTGCGCGCCGCCGCATTCCAGAAAAGCCTGCTGCAACCCGCCCAGAGTTTCTCCCGCTGCGAGTCCTTCGATCGTAATTATCTTTGTGCCCGCCGCCTGCAGAACTGGAACGAGGCAGCTATTCACGAGGGCGCCGTCCATCAGCACCGAGCACGACCCGCACTCGCCCTCGCCGCAGCCTTCTTTCGCGCCCGTCAATCCAAGGTTCATCCGCAAGACGTCGAGCAGGCGCTCCACCGGATAGGCGCTAACCGTGCGCGCCTCACCGTTGACCGTGAAGGCGATTTCGATTTCGCCGCGATGGTCGCGAGGATCTGTCATTGTTCCCCACTAGCGGAATTCGCGTGCGGAACCGGCGACGATGCAGCGAGCACGCCCTTTTCCAGCGCGTCCATGATGTCTTCCGGCAGCAGGGGAACGGAATCGAAGCGCAGACCGAGCGCATCTTCAACGGCATTCAAAATGGCCGGGGCCGGGCCGTCCATCGGAAGTTCGCCGATGCCCTTGGCTCCGTAGGCTCCGTGAACATTGCCCAGCTCTTCGAAGAACACGCGAATCGGCGGGAGGTCGCTGGAAGTGGGCATGATGTAGTTGGTCATCTGGCCGTTTTGCATGCGTCCATTCTGCCAGACGACCTTTTCGTAAAGGCTGAACCCAATTCCCTGGGCAACGCCGCCGATGATTTGCCCGCGCGCCAGCAGCGGGTGCAACACTTTTCCGACTTCTTGGAGCGCGACGAAGTCGTCAACCGACACGCTGTAGGTCGTCAGGTCGACGGTGACCTCCGCGATATAAACCGCCCAGGCAAATGCGGCGTAGGCTTCTCCGCGATAGGCCTGATCGTCCCAAAAGATTCCACTCGGAGCCTCATACCGCGACCAGCAGCGGAATTGGCCGTGCCTGGCGACATACTCCTGACAAGCCGCGCGGAACTCGTCGCCGGAGTAGCCCTCGCGCAGCAGTTCGGAGGAAATCAAAGCTTGCGCCATTCCCACGGCCGCGGACTGCACGAGTTTGCCCACAACCATCACCGTGCGCGATGCCACGGTGGGGCCGCTGTTCGGCACCTCCTGTGTATCTGCTTGCGCCACGCTGACGCAATCGAACGGCAGGTGCAGAGCCTCAGCCGCAATTTGGCTCAAGACAGTTTTCGTCCCCTGGCCAAATTCGGTGCTCGACACCAGCACGCGAACGCTGCCGTCGGCGCAGCCTTCCACCCCAACCACGGAACTCAGATAGCGCTCGCCCGATCCCGTGAATCCGGCGCCGTGCAGGAATGCGGCAATGCCCATGCCTTTCCTGGATGTGCCAAACTGATTCTGCTTCGCGAAACTTTCTTTCCTGGCGTGATAGTCCGAAACTTCCAAGGCGTGATCCAGCAGTGTCACCAGATCAATCGGCTCGCTGATCATCTGCTGCGTGGTCGTATCCTGCCCAGGCTGCAGAAAATTTCGGCGGCGAATCTCGATTGGAGAAAGTCCCACGGTCTGCGCGATGCGGTCCATATGCCGCTCCATAGCAAACAGACTCTGCGGCGCTCCGAATCCGCGGAAGGCTCCATGCGGCGGTGCATTCGTAGCGACAGCCTTGGCGCGGATGTGAACACTCGGCCAGTAGTAAGGCCCGCCCGCGTGAATGACTCCCCGGGAGAGCACCACGGAAGACAAAGTTGCGTATGCTCCTCCGTCGATTGTGAAGTCGATCTCGCCGCCGAGAATCTTTCCGTCGTGGCTTACGGCAGTCCGGTGGCGGGTGCGCGAAGGATGCCGCTTGGTCGTCGCCGCCATATCTTCCAGGCGGTCATAAATGATCTTTACTGGCCGTCCCGCCTTGATCGCCAGAAGCGCAGCATGCGCGGCGATCATCGACGGATATTCTTCTTTGCCGCCGAAAGCGCCACCGGTTTCCATTTGCACGACGCGAACTTTTTCTGCCGGCAAGTTGCATAGCGCCATGAGCGCCTTGTGAATGTAATAAGGGCACTGCAACGATCCCCACACGGTGATTCCTTGCGCCGGGTCGAAGACTGCAATCATGCCGTTGTTTTCGATGTAAAGCTGCTCCTGCGCGCCCGTCGAATACTCGCCCTCCACAATGTAGTCAGCTTTTTCCCAGACGCCATCGAGATCGCCTTTCTCGATCGCATACGTCTTGAAGATGTTGTCCTCACCCCACACGATTTGTGACCGCCGCTCACTCTCTTCAATGGTGAAGATGGCGGGCAACGCGTCGTATTCGATCGATACCGCCGCGACTGCCTGCGGGAGAAGATGCCGGTCGGGATGAGCCAGCAGCAGAATCGGTTCCTCGGGATGGTTCACCACTTCACTCGCCAGGCACGGCTGGTCGTCGCCAATCAACGCAATGCAGTTCTTTCCCGGGATGTCTTTCGCGGACACGATCACGAATTCATCCCACGCGATGCCGGGACCGAATGTGATCTTGCGGATGCGGCCGCGCGGAATCTGGCTGCGCACGGTCGCTCCAAAAATCATGTTGGGTAGAACCATGTCATCGACATACTGCGACCTTCCGGTTACCTTGTCGCGCCCCTCCTTGCGCGGAACCGATTGGCCGATGACGCGGTCGGTGTTGTGATCAGGATTCATGGCTGGTTGCGTCCATGGCTCGATGTTCCAAGAGAATTTCTCCGCTGGCCGGAGCGTTCTGCCAAGTCCTGCGGATGGGATAGTGTATGACAGACTCGGTCAGAATGGTGCGGAAGTGTGCGACGGCAGAATAGAAAATGGTTATGGCGGCGATCCGTCGCTCTGATTTGCCGAGAGTTCGCGCCCGCTGGGCTCACCAGGAAACTCGCCTTCCGCGAAGACAAGGCGCCCACGAAGATACGTAGCCTTCACCACTCCGCGCAGCGTTTCTCCCAAATACGGAGAGATGGAATGCCGATAATGCAGTTTATCCTCCGTGACGACGAATTCACGATCGGAGTCGAAGACAACAAAATCGGCGTCGCAGCCGGCGGCGATGCGGCCCTTACGCTCGTCGCACCCAGCCAGTCGAGCCGGGCCAGCGGACATCCATTGCGCCAGATCGAGCAGTGTGAATCCACGTTGACTGGCTTCGGTCCACATCAGCGGCAGTGCCACGGAAAGGCTGGCAATGCCTCCCCAGGCCGTGCGGAAATTGCCCTCAGCGAGTCGCTTCATCGCAGGCGGACATGGCGAATGGTCGGTGACCACCAGGTCGAGCGTCTTATCTTTCAAACCCTGCCACAATTTCTCGCGATTCTCTCGGCTGCGAATAGGAGGAGCACACTTGTTGAGCGTCGCCCCATCGGGAATCGTTTCAGCCGACAGATGCAGGTAGTGCGGACACGTCTCCACGGTGACGGCAAGTCCTTCAGCGCGAGCGGTGCGCAGTTCCGGCAGCGCATGGCTCGTCGACAGGTGGACGATGTGCACACGAAATCCATATTCGCGGCACAGCGAGAGCATCAGGCGAATGGCACCCAGTTCCGCCTCGTCGGGCCGCGAAGCAAGATAAGTTGAATAGCGACTCCAATCGGGGTTCGCCAGAGACGCAGTGGCGTGATCGATGGGACCAGGAAGCTCCGCGTGCACCAGTAGCGGCAGGCCAGTCCGGGCAACATGCGGCAAGGCCGAGCGCAACTGCTGCTCCGTAACCATGGTGAATCCGTCGATGCCGGGGTTGATCAGAAAGCACTTGAAGCCATGAACTCCGGCGGCGGCGAGCGCTTCGATATCATGTTCGTTGTCATTTACAACGCCACCCCATGCTGCCCAATCGACACGACACTTACCTTGCGCGGCCGCACGCTTGGCCTGCAGCGCGGCCACTGTCGTGGTTGCCGGAAGACAATTGAGCGGCATATCGACCAGCGTCGTGTAACCGCCTGCCGCCGCCGCGCGGGTCGCGGTTTCGAAACCTTCCCACTCCGTGCGGCCAGGCTCGTTGATATGCACATGAGAATCGACAAGTCCGGGAAGAATGGCCACATCGCCAAAGTCATGCACGCGGGAACCGCCGGGTATTTGATCGGGAGAAACGACGGCGTGGATACGCTCGCCTGCTACCAGTATTGAAGCGGGGCGGATGCCTTCCGGCGTGACCACGCTACGAGAGACGAAGGCTTGCATCTGCTGAGTCAAGTCACCATTTTACGAAAGTCTGCGTCCAGCTTATACTCGCTTCTCAGCGAAGCGGCTGCGAAGGTCCATGTCGACCGATCTGCGGGTTCGCGGATTGCTGACGCCGCACACTCCTGACCACACGCATAGGTGGGGCCCTTACATGGACAATCCTTTCATGGCTCGCGCCATTCAACTCTCGATTGACAACGTCACTTCCGGGCGCGGCGGCCCCTTCGGCGCGGTCGTGGTCAAGAACGGCGTTATTGTTGCCGAGGCTGCCAATCAGGTTACCTCGACGAATGACCCCACTGCCCACGCGGAAGTGGTCGCCATTCGGGAAGCATGCAAGAAACTTGGCGGCTTCGATCTGGAGGGCTGCGAGATCTACACTTCCTGTGAGCCCTGCCCCATGTGTCTAGGAGCAATCTACTGGGCGCGTCTTTCGCGTGTGTATTTCGCCAACGGTGATGCTGACGCCTCCCGGATCGGCTTTGACGATTCCCTGATCTACAGTGAGATCGCGCAGCCGCATTCCAAGCGCAAGATTCCGATGATTCAAATGATGCGCGAGGAAGCGCTGGCGGCATTTCGTGCGTGGGAAAATAAGCCGAACAAAATCGAGTACTGAAGCGCTGCGGAAATGCTGTCAAGTCTGCGCCAACTCCGGCAGAGGCGGGTGTATACTCGCGGGTCGTTTTCCCGCGCTAGGGGAGTCGCAATGACAATAACAAGAACAGTGATAGTGATAATGAAAATAACTCGACGATCGAGCATGTATACCTCCCAACGATTGGCCCAATGCGGCGTTCTTGCGGCGTTCATCGCTATCCTTCTTTTTTTATCCGCACCGCCGATCCACGCCCAGTCCGCCGAAGAGGCCGCTCGCATCGCGCGCCCGCTGTCCAGCCAATCGCAGGCGATGATCCAGCGGCTGTCGGTCTTAGACTCCCTGCCCGCCGACGGATGGAAGACGCATCTCGGCGATCTGGCACACGGCGAAGCGCTCGATCTCGATGACTCGGGTTGGCCCGTTGTCCGCGCTGGAGCGTCAGCCGGGACCGACGCCGTCTGGTATCGACGCTTGATTACCGTCCCGCCGACGCTCAACGGATACGACCTCACCGGCGCCAGAATCTGGTTGAGCTTTCGCGCTGACGCCAACGGGCCCATGCCCGAGATCTTTTATCTGAATGGCCGGCGCGTGGCCATGGGCGAAGATCTCGAGCCCATCGTCCTCTTCGATCATGCAACGCCGGGCGAAAAAGTGCTGGTCGCAGTCAAATTGCTGCACACGGTCGACAAGAAGACTTTCAACGGGACGGAGCAGAAAATCGAGTTTTCTGAAAGCCGGCCCAACCCCAGCGACATGCGCATCGAGTTTCTCACCTCGGCTCTCTTACTTCCGAGTCTGTCGAAAAATGTTTCCGCCGATATGGCGGCGCTGGAAAAAGCGATTGGCGCTGTGGATTTGAAAGCGCTCGACGCCGGCGATCAACGCGCCTTTGACGCTTCTCTGAAGCATGCGCAGGAACTCATGGCAGCGCTGCGACCCACGCTCCAGCAGGCCAACCTGCACCTGACGGGCAACGCGCATATCGATGCAGCGTGGCTCTGGCCCGTAACCGAAACAGTTGACGTCGTTCGGCGAACCTTCGGCACGGCCTTGCAGTTGATGAACGAATATCCCACCTACACCTATACCCAGTCGGCCGCTGCATACAACGAATGGATGGCCGAGAAATATCCCCAGATGAACGACGAGATCAAACGGCGCATCAAAGAAGGACGCTGGGAGATTGTCGGCGGCATGTGGGTTGAGCCCGACTTGAATATTCCGGATGGCGAGTCCACGGCGCGCTCGCTGTTGATCGGTAAGCGCTGGTTCCAGAAAGAGTATGGCGTCGACGTCCACATCGGCTGGAACCCGGACTCGTTCGGTTACAACTGGCAACTGCCGCAGATCTACAAAAAGTCCGGCGTGGATTATTTTGTTACCCAAAAGATGGCGTGGAATGACACCAACCATCTGCCCTTCAAGCTCTTCTGGTGGGAATCGCCCGACGGCAGCAAAGTGCTCACTTATTTTCCTCATGATTACGTACATACCGATCTGAATCCGGTTCGCCTGGCGGAAGATCTCGCAACTGCACGCAAGCAGTCGCCCGGATTGACCGAGATGATGGACCTGTATGGCGTGGGTGATCACGGCGGCGGCCCCACGCGCGCCATTCTCGACGAGGGCGTGCACTGGATGCAGTCCGACAAAATCGTTCCGCCCATGCAGTTCGGTACGGCCGCGGCTTTCTTTCATGATGTCGAGAACAAGGTCGATTGCAACTCGCCGGAGTGGGACTATGCCTCGATCGCCAAGGGCTACACCGCGCCGCATGCGCCGGCGGAAGGCAAGATCAGCATTCCCACGTGGAAGAGCGAAATGTATTTCGAATACCACCGCGGCGTGATGACCACGCAGGCCAACCACAAACGCAACATGCGTCAGAGCACGGTGTGGACGTTGAATGCCGAAAAATATGCCGCGCTGGCGTGGCTGGATGGGAAGCCGTATCCCACCGACGCCCTGACCGAAGCGTGGAAGAAAGTTACCTTCAATGATTTTCACGACCTGGGCGCGGGATCTGGTATCGGGATCATCTACAAGGATGCGCAGCGCGACTACGACCGGGTCCGCTGGTCAACCCAGGAGATTTCCAGCAACGCATTGAATGTTCTCGCTGCGCACGTCAATACAGCCGTGGGCAGCGGCGTTCCGGTTTTCGTTTTCAATCCTCTGGCATGGCAGCGTTCCGGACTGACCACGATTGAAGTACAGATGCCTGCCGCGACCGCGGGCTCTCTCTCGGTCGTCGATTCCGAGCGCAGCGTGCTGCAGTCGGAAGTTCTTGCCAGCGATCGCGCCACCAACAGCTATCACTTGTTGGTCGATGTCAAGAATGTGCCGCCGATGGGCTACACCGTCCTGCATGTCGTTCCCGAAGCGAAGCCAGCTGCGAGCGACCTTAAAGTGAATGGACTGACGATCGAAAATGCGAACCTCCGGGTCACGGTCGATCCGAAGACGGGCTGCATTACGAGTCTCTTCGAAAAGCGCTCCAACTTCGAGTCGCTTGCCAGCGGCGGCTGCGGCAATCAACTGCAGACATTTAAAGACACGCCCAAAGACTTCGACGCGTGGAATATCGATCCGGGCACACTGGATCACGTGACCCCGATCGAAACCGTCGATTCCGTCGCGCTGATCGAAAAAGGTCCGTTGCGAGCCGTGATCCGGGTTTCGCGCACTTGGCAGAACTCAAAGTTCGTGCAGGACATCACCCTCTACGCTGGCGCCGATCAAGTTGACGTGGTCAACGACATCGACTGGCATGAGACCCACGTTCTGCTCAAAGCCGCTTTCCCGCTCGCCGCAACCAGCACTCATGCCACGTATGAGATCCCTTTCGGCAGCATTGAACGCGCCACCACGCGCAACAATAGTTGGGAGAAAGCGCAGTTCGAAGTTCCTGCGCAACGCTGGGCTGATCTGGGCGACGGCCAGCATGGCTTCAGCCTGATAAACGAATCTAAATTCGGATATGACGATGAGGGGAATGTTCTGCGCCTCACCCTGCTGCGTTCCCCAACCTGGCCCGATCCGGACGCCGACCGCGGCCACCATCACTTCGCCTATGCGCTCTATCCGCACGCGGGCGACTGGAAGCAGGCGCTGACCGTGCGGCACGGCTATGAGTACAACTATCCGCTGCAGTCCATGCAGGTGATGGCGCACGCCGGCACGCTGCCTCTGGAGCACTCTTTCGCATCCGTACAACCGGAGAACGTTGTGCTGACGGCGATGAAGAAAGCCGAGGATAGCGACAGCCTTGTTTTTCACGCTTACGAATGGGCGGGCAAGGCAGGCAACGTGACGTTTACCGTTCCTGAGGGAGCGAGCGGAGCCACGCTGACGAACCTTCTCGAACAGCCACAAGGATCGGCGCTGTCGGTGACCGGCAATCAAGTGACTGTGCCGATTCATCCGTATGAGATTCTCACCATCCGCGTCGACTATCCACGACCGGCTATGCCGTCGACTCCATGATGATGAGTCCGGGACGATGAATGCACCACTGACGTCAGGACGCTGATCCTGCCAACCTGATATTCTTGGGTCAACAATAGCCCACTCAAACGTGTTGGCCGGAGCGCTCGCCTGTTCGTAGCGCTCGCGAGTTGATTTTCGTCAGGCACGTTTGAAACGTCCTATTCGTAGCCACCGCGTCCAGCATCAAAGTTCCGACAGGAAATCTCGCGAACCACTGCGTTCGCGGAAAAAGCTTGGGAGGCAATATATTTTTATGACAAAGATCAAGATGATGATCCTATCGAGGAAGAGAAAGCCATCGAAGCGTTCTGTTTGCTCCGGCATCATGCTGAGCATTGCGCTCGCCCTCATTGTTCTGCCTGCGCTGCTTCTGCCCACGCAGGCGTCCGCTCAAGATACGGATGACCCGCCGAGCCGCGTCGCGCGGCTCAGCTACCTGCAGGGTTCCGTTTCATTTCAGCCCGCCGGCGAAAGCGATTGGGTCGGCGCTGTTCCCAACCGCCCCATGAGCACTGGCGACCAGCTCTGGACCGATGTCGACGGGCGTGCCGAATTGCAGCTGGGAACCGCCGTGATCCGGCTGGCGCCGAATACTGGTTTCTCTTTCCTGAATCTCGATGACAATACCGTTCAGATCCAGCTCACCTCCGGCGCCATCAACATCACCGTGCGCCGCTTGTGGGACGAGGATGATTTCGAAGTCGATACTCCCAACCAGGCGTTTACGGCATTCTCGCCGGGTCACTATCGCATCGAGGCCAGCCCGGACGGCAACTACACCGTCATCAGTGTCCGCAGTGGCGACGGCGAAGCGACCGGTAGTGGTCAGAGTTTTGCGTTGCACGCCGGCCAGCGCGGCACATTCAGTGGCACCGACTCGCTCTATGCTGATGTCGAGCAGCTCTACGATCGCGATGAATTCGATAACTGGTCCGACTTCCGCGATCACCGTTACGAAACCTCGCGTTCGACTGCATACCTTTCGCCAGATGTGGTCGGTTACGAGGATCTCGACGAATACGGTGACTGGCGCGACGATTCGAACTACGGCCATGTCTGGTTCCCCAACCAGGTTGCCGTCGGTTGGGCGCCTTATCATGCCGGCCATTGGGATTGGATTTCTCCCTGGGGCTGGACCTGGGTTGATGACTCGCCGTGGGGTTACGCGCCCTTCCACTACGGCCGCTGGGTTAGTGTTGGCGGCCGCTGGGGATGGGTGGCCGGTCCCCCAGCCGTACGGCCAGTTTATGCGCCCGCACTGGTTGTTTTCATCGGCGGCGGTCCCGGTGGTTTCGGGGGCAATGTGGGATGGTTTCCTCTGGGCCCGCGGGAAGTGTATGTTCCGTCGTACCACGTGAGCCAGGCCTACGTGAATCGCGTCAACATCAGCAGTACCACGGTGAATGTCACGCAGGTCACCAACGTCTACAACACCACGATCATCAACAACACCACGAACATCACGAACATTACCTACGCCAACCGGAACGTGCAGGGAGCGGTGATGGTGGTTCCGCAGCACGCGTTCGTGAGTGCGCAAGCGGTAGCGAGTGTGTCGGTCACCGTCAGCGCCCGCGAAATCGCTGCGGCTCCGATGAGTGCGCGCGTGGCCGTCGCACCGACCCACGAAAGTGTGCTGGGAGCGAGAGCCGGGAGCGCGGGTCGCGTGGCTGCGCCTCCGGCAGCGGTAGCCAGCAGGCAAGTCGTAGCCAAGAAGACTCCGCCGCCGCCGCCCGTGTCTTTTGCCAAACAGCAGCAGGCTCTGGCCGCGCATCCCGGACAGCCCTTAGCCCGGAATGAAGTGCAGACTCTTCGTCCTGCAGCCGCTGCGGCCGCTCGGCCCATGGTGAAGCAGGCTCCGCCCGCGAAACCGGCGACCCCGAATGTCGGACATCCGGCGAACCTGCCGAATGCGCCGCGACCGGGTCAGCCCGCAGCCAACCAGCCCATGAATCGGCCCGCAACCCAGCCAACAAACCAGCCAGCAAATCAGCCGATGAATCAGCCGGCGAATCGTCCGGGCAATCCTCCGGCTGCGAATGAGCGTCCGGCTCCTGCGCCCGCTCCAGCCCAACCGGTTCACGCTCCCACGCCTGCACCACAGCCCGACTATCGCCCGGGAAACAACCGCCCCGAGCCGGTGCAGCCAAGCCGTCCTCCGTCTAATCAACCGCAGCCCACCCAGCCTGAGGCGAATCGTCCGCCAGCAACTCAGCCGAACAATCGCCCCGAGCCCGCTCCGCGGCCGCAAACTCCTCCACCCAGCGAGCGTCCGCAGCCAGAACGTACGCCTCCGCCTGCGGCGAAGCCCGCGCCTGAGGCCAAACCAGCGCCTGAGGCCAAGCCGGCACCCGCGGCAAAGCCGGCTCCCGCGCAGAAGCCGAAGCCACAAACGCCGGAAGAGAAAAAGAAAGAAGAGAAGGAGAAGCCGCAAGGCGTGTAGGAGCCGAATCCCCTCGGTTGGTTGGGCGTAAACAGCGGGCATCCTGAGTTCTCTCAGGGTGCCCGCTTTGATTTCGGTCGCCGAACTCTGGCTTCGCTCCCAGCCGCATTAACCTCTGCGGCCGTTCGAGTTGGTCGCTGCCTGGTCGCTGCCTTCTGGTTACTTGTCAGCCATGCCGTTTCGCGGTGCAATGAGCTGCAGGAGGGGCCTATGAGCCGCATGTTTGGCTTTCTCAGTCTGGTGATTGTACTGGGCATCGCGATGTACATCTATTCCCGCGACGCGCAGAACTCTTCGGCAGCCGCTGGCGCCAATAATCCGCAGGCAGCCATCAACATCACCGGCGTCAAGAGCGATCTCATCACCATCGCCTCGGCCGAGCGCGGCTACTTTGCCAGCGAAGGCAAATACGCTTCACTCGACGAACTGATCTCGTCCAAGTCTCTCATCGTCCCCCGGCAGCGACCGCCCTATTCCTACTCCATCGAGTTCAGTTCTGGCGGGTTTCGCGTCATCGCTACTCGCTCCGGAGAGAACACCTCAGGCACACCCGCGCAACTCTCGGTCGATCAGGACATGGAGTTTCAGACTGCCCAATAGCCGGCGGTGAGTGCAGAATTACTGCTGGTTTTGCGCGGCACTCTTGGCTAGGCCCGGCAATGACAATTCGAACTCTTCCAGAGGCACGGCTGCGCTGAACAGGAAGCCCTGGAACGCATGGCAGCCGAGACTCGCTAGGAATTCGCGCTGTCCTTCCGTTTCGACACCCTCGGCGATCACCGACAATCCCATGGCCCCGCTCAGGGAAATGATGCTCTGCGCAATGGCGGCGCTGCTCGGATCCGCCAGAATGTCTCGCACAAATTCCTGGTCGATCTTCAGTTGATCCAAAGGCAACCGCCGCAGGTAGGCAAGGGAAGAGTATCCCATGCCAAAATCGTCCAGCGAGAATCGCAGACCGTGAGACTTGAGCACCGTCATCTTGGCGATGACGTTCTCCAGGTCGTCCACGAACATGCTCTCAGTGAGTTCCAGTTTCAGACTCTTTGGATTGGCTCCCGTGCGCCGCAGCGTGCTCAGCACATTCTGCACAAAATCAGGGCTGAGCAACTGCCGCGCGCTGATGTTCACCGCCACGGTCAGATGTTCCGTCCCCTTCCGGGCGGACCATGATGCAATCTGCTTGCAAGCCGTTTCCAAAACCCAATCGCCCAGCGTTAGGATCAACCCGGTTTGCTCGGCCAGAGGAATGAACTCGTCGGGGAACAACAGGCCACGCTTCGGATGCTGCCAGCGCACCAGAGCCTCGGCGCCGATCAACATCCCACGATCCACCTGGGCCTGATAGTAGAGCCGGAAATCGTTCCGCTTCATCGCCTGGCGCAGATCTTCTTCCATCGCGGCGCGGGCGTTTACCGCAGCCTGCAAGGCAGGAGCGAAGAAGTGCAGCGTGTTGCGGCCTGCTGCCTTCGCCTGATACATGGCAATGTCCGCCTGCTGCAGAACTTCGTTGGTGCTGTCCTGGGGATTTCCAAATACCGTGATCCCAATGCTGGAACTGCTGCGGCATTCACGCCCATCCAGCAAGTACGGTTCGTGCAGAGTAGCGAGAATTTTCTCGGCGACTGTCTTGGCTTGGGCTGCTGCCTCCTCGGGAAGTTCGCTGAGATCCTGGAGCAGCACCACAAACTCATCTCCGCCCAAGCGCGCGACCGTGTCGGTTTCTCGGATGTTAGCGAGAATCCGCCGCGCAACTTCCTGCAGCAGCAGGTCACCGATGTGATGGCCGAGCGTGTCGTTCAAGGTCTTGAAATCGTCGAGATCGACGAACAGCAGTGCCCGCTTGTGCTTGCTGCGCGCGCCCGCAGCCAGACTTTGCCGCAGCCGGTCCAGCAACAGGCGGCGGTTGGGCAGACTGGTGAGCGGGTCAAAGAATGCGAGATTCCTGATCTCGTCATGGGCCGCCTTCAATTGCTGCAGCTCACGCTCTCTCCTCTTGCCGCTCAACATGCGCAGTCGGACGACACCTCCCGCAGCCAGCAGAGGTCCGAGCACGCAGATAAACCCAAACCACCACGACGCATACCACGGAGTCAGGACTCTGAAGGCGAACTCCGCCTTTTGCCCGCTCCATACGCCATCGCCATCCTGTGCTTCAATCTCCAGGCGATATGCACCTGGCGCCAGTTGGGCAAACTGCAGTTCTCTTTGCGTGGTCTCGGTCCAGGGCGAATTCGAACCTTCCAGGCGGTAGCGAAACAGAATGCGGTTTTCGCTGGAAACATTCAGCGCGGAATATCGTGCGCTGAGAGAGTTGGCATGCGTGTTGAACGCATGTGTGATGAATGACGGATCGTCCTGCCCGGCAACGTCCGTCCCTCCCATAACCAGCTTAGTGAAAACCACTTCGATCGGCACCTCGCGCGCCAGGCGCGGCTGAGGCTTGAATTGCGATAGTCCGCCGCTGGTTCCGATCCAGACGGTGCCGTCGGGTTCCTGTGCGAAACCGTTCAGGTCGCAGTCATTCCACGCCAGGCCGTCGCTCGAATCATAGTGGCTCCAGCGCGAGCCGTCCCACATGTCAACGCCGCGCTCCGTGCCCGCCCACAAGCGCCCGGAGGCGTCGAATTCCAGAAAGTAGACGAGTCCATCGGTGCCCGGTCGCTGGACGCCTTTTTCCACGGCCAGGCCGCCCGCTTGCAGATGGACCCGGTCGATACCGCCTCCGAATCGATATCCGATCCACATCACGCCATTTGCGCCCGCACCCAGAGCAAGCACTTCCTGGTTGCTTAAGCCGTTTGCCGGCGTGAAATTCTTCCACTGGCCGTTCGCAAAGACAAAGAGTCCCCCAGCGCCCCCGGCCCAGATGCTGCCGTCGCTTCCCTCGGCCACAGCCCAGACTTGGTTCGCCGGCAATTCGTTAACCCGTGAAAATCTCTGGTATGGAGGCTTGGCGACGAATAGCCCGACATCCGTCGCCGCCCAGAGTCGCTGCTGGTGATCGAAACGCAAAGTGTACGGCGATCGCCCCAACAGACCTTCTGCCTCGCCGAAGCGTTGCACCTCGCCGCTTCGAATCTTGAGACGAAGGGCGCCATGGGCCTCTGTGCCGGCCCACAAATCTCCGTTCGGCGCCATGCGGACGCTATGAACCGGGAAACCATCCAGTCCGGCGACCTTCTTCCACCGGATTCCCGATTCTCCACGTTCGCCTCGCAGCAACCCTCCCTCGGTGCCCACCCAGAGGGTCTTGCTGTTCTGCGGAAGGATCTCGTAAACGATGTCGCTTGCCAGGCCGCTGGCTGTCGAGTAGCTTCGCCACTCCTGGTAGCCTCGCCACTGGGCCAGTCCCCGGCCCGCCATCCCAATCCACAGAGAGCGCTGCCGGTCCTCGAAAACCGAATAGACCGCTCCCCGAAGACCGACAGACCGGTCGATCTTTTGCCAGCCCTTGCCATTCCGAATCAGCAGTCCATCGGGTGTCGGCAGCAGAATCCGTCCCTCGGAATCGAGTCCGGGAATGCCAATCACGGTGCCCGGAATCAGAGCAGCGGGAGGAAGAAACTTGGTCTGGCCGGCGAGCCGCACAAACACTCCAGCATTCCGGGCTCGTACCCAAAGATTGCCGTCACGATCCTTGCGAATCACCATCATGCGGTAATTCGGAAGCCCGCTTTCTGCACCAAAAACTTGAGTTCTGTCTTGTTCCCGGCGGCACAACTGCTCACCGCAGCCGTACCAGAAGGTGTCGCCGTCGACTAGAACGGCATCGGCGCTCGGCCCCGAAGTTGCTGGCGCTTGGGGAAACGCCTGTTCCGCGAATCCGTTTTGGCCGGACTTGGAAGCGAGCTCTATAAGTCCGGCTTCGGTCCCTAGGTATGTGTGCCCTTTGCCATCCGACTGGATGCCTTGGGAGGGACTCACCGTTTTGAAACTGACGGGAAGCCTTTCAAATCTGTTGCCCCGCAAGTGGTAGAGCCCAAAGGCACCGCCGGCTAGCAGCGATCCATCCGGAGCCTCGCCAAACGCCGCGACTGAGGAGATTGGAATTCCCTGTGCCGGTCCAAACGCCTCGAACCGGTCTCCGTCGTAGCGGAATATCCCATTCTCCGTGCTGACCCAAATGAATCCGCCGCGGTCCTCGTACACTTGCCGCACCGCGAGGTTGTTTAGCCCTTCCGCGGTCCCAAAAGTGCGGAAACTGTACTCTTGCGCAGTAAGAGCTCCTGCCATCAGCAGGAGAAAGGTCAGAACGCGCGCTGTTTTTGGGCAGCCCACATCCTGCATGATATCTGCTATCTCATTCAGTTATTTAGCCTAATCGGGCTTTGGGACGAACCGAAGTAACCAAAAGGTAAGTTCGATATGCAAGAAATTGCAACCAGTCGTTGCCTTGAAGCGGGAAGCCGGGAGCCGGAAGCCAGAAGCCGACCTTTCGACGCCAGGCCTTGTCCTAAGACCCTGTTTTCTGGAGAGCTTCCTGCGCCGCATGGGCGTCGGCCGCGCTCAACCCTAAACTGAGCGACGTTTGCAGACTGGTATGGGCTTGCGCAAGTTGTCCTGCCGCCAGGTAGACCATGCCGAGATGAAATTGAAACGCGGCTACTCGAGGATTCCTGGCGACCGCGGCCTGCAGTACCGGAACCGCCGACGCGTACAGCCCCTGCTTGTAGTAAACCCAGCCCAGTGTGTCGTTCACGTTCGGGTCGTCGGGCTGCGATGCCTTCGCCTTTTGGGCCAGTTGCAAAGCGTCCGCCAGAGATCCTCCATGATCGGCCAAGAGCCGAGCCAGATTCATCTGAGCGAGGTAGAAATCCGGGTCAACCCTCAGCGCATCCTGGTAAGCCTGCTGCGCCCGGCTCACATCGCCGACATAGGCGTATACCTGGCCGAGCAGAACATAAGTCGGCAGGTAGTCGGGAAACTTGCTGCGGGCCGTTTCGTATTGCTGGATCATATCCTGCGGCCGGTTGGTCGCCGCATAGATGTGCGCCAGCGCCAGATATCCGTTCACATAATAAGGATTCAGCGCCAACGCCTGCTTGTAACTGCGCTCGCCGCACGCCCAGTCCTTCTGCGAGATGCAGAACTCTGCCTTGGCCACCAGCAACTGGCTGGCCTTGGGCTGCGCGGCGGTCTGGCGATCGATGCGCGCGCTGGCCTGTTTGCTTTTTCCTTGTTTGACCAGAATCTCCGCGAGGCCGCTCAGAGCAGGCGCATAGTCTGGCGCCAGGGCGAGTGAAGTCTCGTAAGCTTTTTCCGCATCGGCATAGTTTCCGCGCAGGCTCAAAACTTTGCCCAACCGCTCCTGCGCCTCAGGACTGCGAGGATTCAAGCCGACCGCCAACTCAAAAGCCCGCTGGGCCTGATCGAGATCTCCGCGTAGAAGATTGGCGCTGCCCGCCAGCACATGCGCGTCGGCGAGCCAGAAACTGGTAGCGATCACCTGGCTGGCATAGTTCAGTGCCACTCCGGCATTCCCTTGTTGCAAACTGATGTTGCCCAATCCCAAAACTGCGGGCAGATAACCCGGCTGCACCCGCAACGCGTCACCGAACGCCTGTTGCGCCGCCGCCGGCTCCTCCTGCAGGACGTACGCTTGCGCCAGGTAGTAATAAACGGCAGCCACATCAGGAGAATCCGCCAGCAAGCTCTTCAACTCGCCCGTGGCTTCCCGCAAACGGAATGCGCCCAGGTCGCTGCGCGCCCGCAACAAACGGAAGTCAACATCTTTGTGGTCGGAGTCGTGGCTAGGGTCATGATGATCGATCCAGTCATTGGCGTCCTGCCACTGGCTCAACCGCAAGTAACACTCGGCAACCTTTTTCGCCGCCTCCTGGTCGTGAACGTCTTTCGCTGCCAGAGCGCGAAACCGTGGCAGCGCTCCCGCCGCATCGCCGCTCGCCAGGTAAAACTCAGCCACTGCCCGCCGGCCGTCTGGAAAATCACTCGCGTCCGTCTCCACCTGGTCGAGAACCCGCTTCGCTTCCGGCAAGCGCCCGCGCTCCGCATAAAGTCCCGCGAGCGCAACCGGCAGTTCGGCGCTCTTCGGATTCTTCGCCATTCCCTGGTGCAAGGTCTGTTCCGCACGGTCGGGCGAATTCTGCCCCTTGTAGAAGCTCGCCAGATTAATGTAGGTCTGCGGATCGTCCGGCCGTGCGTCAACCGCATTCTGAAAACTTTTATCCGCCGCGCCGAACTCTGCATCGAGCAATTGGGCCAGGCCCAACTCTTCGTAAGCTTCCGCATCGCGTGGATTCAGTTCGAGCGCGCGCTTCAGTTCGTTCTCGGCCTCCGCGTACTGCATCTGTTGGAGGTCAATCTGTCCCAGCAGGCGGTGCGCGTCGGCACCGGCATTCCTGCTATCACTGGAAAGCACGGCATCGGCCTGGCCGCGGGCTGCTCCATATTGCGTCGCCGCTACCAGCAGGCTTCCCAGACGCAGGCGCGCGTCCAGATTTTTCGGATCGAGCTCTACAGCGCGCAGAAGCTCCTTGGTAGCCGCCCCCGGATGTTCCTGCTGCGCCTCCAGAAGTCCCAGGCGATAGTGCGCGTCGGCCAACTCGGGGTCGATTTCAATCGCCTGCTGGAACTCAGACCGCGCCTCGGAGAATTGCTTTTGCTCGACGTAGGCACTGCCTTTCTCCACGTGGCTGCGGGCGCGCGCGGAAGTTCGGCACGCCGGCAGCATCGCCACGCATCCCGCCATCAGCAGGACCAAAAGCCCTGCAAGGCTGTCATGAAAAAATCTCCGTCGGGATCCAATCATAATGAGTCTCCGGATTGCGTCCGGCGAATTTCCCCTTTTTCCGTTTCGATTCTAGCCGAGATTCCCTCGAAAAAAACGCTGCACCACCGCACACGATGTTGGCCTCAAGATTTTTTCCTCCTCGGGTTGCGGAATATCGATTCAGAGTCGAAGGACTCGGTGCGCAATTCCGCAAGTTAATCCCTCGGGCAACTCATCGCCTGAGATGTTGATCGTGGCGGCAACATGCAAGAACATTCATCTTGACATTTATTTGTCGCCCGCTATGATGCGGGCACCCTCTCACCGAGCCCGTCTGGGCTCGCGTAACCCTGTTTGAATTGTGTTTGGCAGTTAAATAATGAAGTGAATTGATTTGTTCAATAGCAAGAAAAGCAGTTGATTTACGTCCGTAATCTGAATGCGTCTCTTGGAGTCTCCCATGCGCCCTGCGTCGTCTCTGGCAGTTAAATGGATGAGTGTGCCTTCCATCCTCCTGAACATTCTGGCCTTATCCAGTTTCGTTTCCGCTCAATCCGGAGCGGCTGCCGGCAAAAAGCTTTCGCAGCAAGCGCTTTCTCCGCATCCCGTTGCAGTCGCCGCTAAGTCGCAACTGGCGAAAAGCAACAGTGCCCCGCCACCGGTGACCACCGAGACATGGACAGGAGGCGGAGGTTCGGGCAACACGAACTGGAGTGACGCCTCCAACTGGAATAATGGCGCCTTAGCCAGCGGCGACAACGTCGCCATCAGCCTGACGACGGCGAACACCGTGGACGACCAGAGTTATACGATCGGCACGCTGACCCTGAGCAACGCGGGCGACTCAGTGACTCTGAACAACAACGTACAGACGACCGTCACCGGCAACATCGTGAACAACGGTACCATCACGATGAATGCCGCGGGCAACACGACCGATCTCTACCTCAATAACAGTCTCACCCTGAGCGGTACCGGATCGTACGTGCTGACCAGCACCAATGGCAACTACACTGGCCACCTGGATGGCGTCGCCGGCTCGACGCTCACCAATTCGTCAAACATTGTCGGCGCGGGCACGGTGGGCGTGGGCGACCTGAATTTTATTAACTCGGGCACGATGAATGCCAACATCAGCGGTCAGACCCTGCTGGTCACTCCCGATACCTGCACCGGTTGCACGAGCACCAACACTGGCACGCTGGAAGCCACGAACGGCGGCAACCTCGTTCTCCAAAACGGGACATGGACGAACACGGGCGGCAAGATCGAAGCGCAGACAGGGTCGAACGTCTACCTGCAACAGAACGTGACGATTAACGGTGGCACGCTGACCACCGCGGGCACGGGCGTCGTCTATAACACGGGCGGCAACAACGTTTTCCTGAACAACGTGACCAACGCCGGCACGTACGTGCTGCAGAACAACAGCGCTACCGAAATCTCTGGAACCTTGGCCAACACGGGCACCATCACCATGGATGCCTCGGGGAACACCACCGAGCTCTATTTGACCGCCAACACCACGTTGTCGGGCTCGGGCACGGTGACCATGACCAGCACGAATGGCAATTACAACGGCCAATTTAACGGTATTGCCGGTACTGTGCTGACCAACCAGTCGACGATTAACGGCTGGGGCACGATTGGTGCCGGGGACATTGGCATCGTCAATGCGTCCAGCGGCGTCATCAACTCCAACGTGAACACCGGGAACATTTTGCTGGATCCGGACACGAGTCTTACCTCCAGTAACGCGGGACTGATCGAGGCGACGAACGGCGGTACGGTCACCTTCACTACCGGCACGTGGACCAATACCGGGATCATCGAAGCGCAAGCTGGGTCGGCGATCAACTTGCAAGGCAACGTGAACATCACCGGCGGGACGCTGGAATCGGTAGGCACCGGCGCGGTGAACAACGTCGCCGGCAACAACGCGTTTCTGACAGGCCTCACGCTGGCGGGAACCTACAACATTCAGAACAACGCCGCCACGGAGATCGCTGGCACCATCACCAACAACGGAACTATCAATATCGCGAGCACGGGCAACCAGTCCGGCCTTTACGTGCAAACCACGGGCACCGACAGCGCGGTCCTGACGGGCACGGGCACAGTGGTGCTGAGCAGCGCCAACGGGAGTTACGGCAGCGACAATATTTGGGGCAACGGGACTGGCGCCCTCACCATTGACCAGACGATTACGGGCGCGGGCAACATCGGACTGGGCGATCTGACGCTGACCAACAACTCGACGATCAATGCCAACCTGAGTCCCACGGTGACAGGGACAGCGCTTACGATCCAGCCGGGCAGCGGCGGCATGATCAACACCAAAACGCTGGAGGCCACCAACGGCGGCACGCTGCAGTTGTACGGAAGCACGATTAACAACGCGGGCGGGACGATTCAAGCCGTCGGCGCCGACACCCACAGCAACGCGTCGGTGGTCTTGCTAAATGACAATGTCAGCATCACGGGTGGCACCCTGACCACCAGCGGAGTGGGCGTGATTGATGTTGTCAGCGGAGCGACGGCCAATATCACAACGCTGACCAATAGCGGCACGCTGAATGTTCTGAATAACGGCCAGTTGTATACGAACGGAACCATCACCAACAACGGCACCATTACTCTGGCCGCAGCCGGGAACAGCACATACCTTTATGCGCCCACCAACACAACCTTGACGGGCACCGGTTCCGTGGTGATGACGAGTACCAACGGTAATTACAACGGCATCGTCGAGGCGGCCGGCGGGGCGACTTTGACCAACGACGAGACCATCTCTGGTTGGGGCACCATCCAGGATGGCACGTTCATCAACAACGCGACCATCAACTCCAACCAGAACGGCGGAAATATTCTGATGCAGTCCTTCGCGGCCGCGACCAATACCGGCACGATGGAAGCCACGAACGGTGGCACGCTGACCTTGAGCGGTTCGACCTGGACTAACGCCGGGGCGACCATCACTGCAGCTACCGGATCGGCGGTGAATCTGACTGCCAGCGTTGCCGTCAACGGCGGCACGCTCAGCACCTCCGGCACCGGCCAGATTTACGTGCAGTCCGGCAACCAGGCCAATATCGCCACCCTCACCAATAGCGGCACGTTGAATGTGCAGAACAACGGCGAGCTGAACATCGCCGGAACGATCACCAACAACGGCACCATTACCCTGGACGGAGCCGGCAACAGCACGTATCTGTATGCGCCGACGGGCGGAACGTTGACGGGCACCGGTTCGGTTGTACTCACGAGCACGAACGGGAACTATACCGGTATCGTTGACATCGCCGGCGGTCAGACTCTGACCAATGGCGAGACCATTGAAGGCGCCGGCACCATCGAGAACGGCATCTTCGCCAACACAGGAACGGTCAACGCCAACGTGGCCGGCGCGAATCTGTTGATGACCGGGCTGACCACGCCGACCAATTCCAAGACCCTCGAAGCCAGCAATACCGGCCAGCTGATTCTTAGCGGCAGCGCCTGGACGCAGACCGCAACCGGAACCGTCACGGCGCAGAACGGCTCGGCAGTGCAGCTTACAAACGGTGCCAGCATTACCGGCGGAACGCTCACCACGGCTGGAACGGGTCAGATCTATGCGCTCGGTGGGCAGACTGTTTACCTCTCGAACCTGACCAACAGCGGCACCTTCAATATCGATAACAACGCTCAGACCGAACTCACTGGCACCATCACCAACAACGGCAGCTTCAATGTGCTGGGCAACGGCAACGCCACGTATTTGCTCATCAATGGCGCTGTCACACTGAAGGGAACCGGAGTCATCAACCTGGGTGGAACCAGCTACACCAACTCGATCTACGGCGAGGGTACGACCCCGATCCTGGTCAGCTACAACACCATTGAAGGCGCGGGCAACCTTGGCTCGGGCAACATGGGATTCACCAACAATGGCACGGTCGACGCCAACATCGCCGGCCAAGCCATCGCCATTAACGTCAACAGCTCCGGCTTCACCAACTACAACGGCACAACTACGACGCTGACCGGTGGCAGCTACATCGCGAATGGAGGCAACATCACCTTCGCGGCCGGCAACACCACCGGCATCACCACCCTCTCAGCCAGCGTAACCGAAGAAAATGGTGGCCAGCTTCTCAACACGACGAATGGCACCAACGCCCTCGCCGCCCTGACCAGCATTACGTCCACCGGAAGCTTGATCACAGACGTGAATAACCAGGATCTGGGTGCCTTCAGCAACGCGGGGTCGCTGACGATTCTTCCCGGGACTTTCTTCTCCGCGCAGTCGTTGACTCAGATCAGCGGTGGCACACTCACGGCCGGAACCTATGTGCTCGATTCGAACTTCGATCTTGGCCCGGCTGCGGCTGTGTCTGTCACCACGAACGGGGCCAACCTCACCCTCGCTGGGGGCACCTTCTATAACACGTCGAACGGATCGAATGCCTTGGCGGGCTTGGCCAACAACACCGGCAAGCTAACCATCGGCGGCAACACGGCTTTCACCACTACCGCGGCCAGCTTCAGCAATACCGGCACGTTGACCGTGAATGCCGGCAGCACCTTCATCGCTCCGGCGCTGACCCAGATCAGCGGAACCACGCTTTCCGGCGGCACCTGGGTGCTGGGCGGCAATGTCGACTTGAACTCCGGAGTCAGCATCACCACCAACTCTTCCACGCTGACACTGGAAGGTGGAACCATCAACTCGGGTTCGGTCAATGCCCTGGCCGGTCTCGACTCCAACACCAAAATCCTCACCCTGGCCAACGATGCCAATTTCACGGCCAGTGCCACGACTTTCAGCAACGCGGGCGAGTTGGTCGTCAACAGCGGCAGCACCTTCACGGTGAACGCCTTGTCGCAATACAAGGCCGCACAGAACGCGCTGTCAGGCGGTACCTTTGTGATCGGCGGCACGCTGGCCTTTGCCGCCGGGGCTAACGGGATTGAGACGGATTCCTCAACCCTGACGCTCGACGGCACCGGCAACATCAAGAACACCACGACCGGCGCGAACGCCAATGCGCTGGCAAACCTGAACACCATCGCTGCCGCCGGGTCGTTCACCCTGGGCAGCGACGCCAACTTCACCACCTCCGGCAACTTCACCAACTCCGGCAAGCTGACCATCAACAGCGGCAGCACGTTCAGCGTGGCCGGAACGCTGAGCAACCTGAGCAGCGGAACTCTGACCGGCGGTACTTACACCGTCGGCGGCACGCTGCAACTCACCAGCGCCAACGGCGGCATCACCACCAACGCTGCCAGCCTTACGCTGAGCGGAACCACGGCCAAGATTCTCGACGGCACCAGCAACGCGCTCTCCACCTTCGACAACAACACGGGCACGTTGAACCTGGCCAGCGCGGCCACCTTGGTGACGGCCAACAGCACCTTCACCAACTCCGGCACGGTCGACGTGGCCAAGGGGACCACTCTCGAAGCGGGCACGGGAGCGAGCAAACAATATAGCCAGACCGCAGGCACCACGACCGTGGATGGAACTCTCGCAGGCGGCGGAACGACCGGCATCAGCATCACCGGCGGCACCCTGCAGGGCGCGGGCACGCTGCACGGCAACACCTCCAACGGCGCCACCATCAACGTCGGCGATGCGGGAAAGGCCGGCCTGCTCTCCATCACCGGAACCTACACGCAGCTTTCTACCGCAACGCTGAATGTCTCCATCGGCGGCACCACGGTGGGCACGCAGTATAGCCAGCTGAAGATTTCGGGCACGGCCAGCTTGGGCGGCACGCTAACCGCCGCACTGGTCAACAGCTTCACGCCGACTGTGGGTCAGACGTTCACGATTCTCACCGCGAGCAGCGTTACCGGCACCTTCACCAATTCCACCATCGCCATCAATTCGAGCGAGCATTTCGCGATTTCTTACACCGCGACGGGCGTCGTATTGACGGTGGTTTCCGGTCCGGCGACCGATGCAGCCCAGCCGGCGGTTCAACTGGCAGCCAAAGCCACGGCCAAGCCTGCCGCGGCCTCGCTCAAACCTGTAGCAGGGACGAGCACTCTAAGCCATCACGTGAACACGGGTGCGAAGGGACCGATCGTTCTGGCCAGCACCGGCAGTTCGCCGGCGCGCCATGTCTTCCCCGGAGGCACCGACCCGAGCTCGCTGCGCATCTGGGAGCACGTTCCGGTCGCGCCCTCATGGGATCACGTTCGCGGAGTTGTAGTCGCACAGAGTCCTCGTTCGCCGATTCCGACCGAGCCTCACTCCGACCTGGCCCGCCATGTCAACAACTGGCAAGGACAAGGACAGAGACAAAATCAAGCGGTTCCCGCGCGTGCACCACTAACTGGCGTATCCGATGCGCACCGCCTGCCAGTTCGTACACTTACTCCCTCGCTGCCCCCTGTGCGGTGGTAATGTGCGGTGGTAATATCGAGGCGATAGTCTGAGGTTAAAGTTCTGTAGTGCGCAGTTAGTGTCATCCTGACGACGCAACCGTCGTTCGGTTGAATTCAGCCGCGCACTACCTGGGACTCACGAAATTTCTGCAGGAGGAACTTGTTTTGAAGAAGATTGTTGCGTTATTTTTTTTCGTTGCCGTTCTCATCGCAGCCGTGGCTTGCGACAAAAGCAAGCCCCAGGGTCCGGAAATCACCACCCCTTACGCCGCTGTTCTGCTCGATAACAACCAGGTCTACTTTGGCAAACTCGCCAATGCCGGCTCGCCCTTTCCTGAGCTGACGGATGTCTATTACATCCAGAGCCAGGTCAATCAGGAAACCAAAGCGGTCAGCAACACTCTGATACGCCGCGGCAACGAAGTGCACGGCCCTGACCGGATGTTCCTGAACGAGCGCCATATCATCATGATTGAGCCCGTTGGGGCAAACTCGAAAGTCGCGCAGCTCATCGCGGAAGATAAGAACAAGCACTAGCACTAGAAGCGATAAACATTTCATTCACAGTTCGGACGTCGTGCCAGAGTGGCGCTTCGGCGCTTCAACTCCCGTCGGCCGCGCCAATAGTTGGCGGGTTCCTGCGCCCGAGGTCCGCCTCTGTCTGATCGTCGCACGAACGCTCGATCCTCGATCAAGAATCCTCCGCCGCGCAATGCCGCCGGATGAATTGCCTGTCTCGCATGAATCCGCTACCATGCCGCATGCGAAACTTGGCTTCGGCTGTGCTTTGCGCCCTGCTTGGCCTCGCAGCGATCGTTCCTCATTCTTCCCACGTAATCGCGTCCTCTTCCGCCTCTAGTCTGGTTGCGAAATCACACGCCCAGCGCCTTGCTCCCACCGATCTCGAAATTGCCGGAGACATCGCAGGCCTCTCCGCTGGCACCGTGCGTTATATCAGTCGCGAAGACCTGCTCGCTCTTCCCCAAGTGACCTACACCGTCACCGACGACTCAAACTTCAAGGGCTCAACCGAGATTAGCGGCATCCCGATCGAGGACCTCATGCGTGCCCTAACCCGCACCCCCGACGCCGATCTCGCCATCGCGGTTTGCGACGATGAATATCACGCCCATTACCCGCGAGCCTATCGTGCGGCGCACCATCCCGTGCTGGTTCTAAAAGTGAACGGCCAATCTCCCGACGGCTGGCCGAAGGATGCCGAGGGTCACGGCGAGTCGATGGGGCCCTACATGATTTCGCACCGCCAGTTCACTCCCAGCTTCAAGATTCTCGCGCACCAGGACGAACCGCAGATTCCCTGGGGCGTGGTTCGCCTCGAATTCGAAAACGAAAAGCGCATTTTCAGCGCCATCGCGCCCATCGGACCAAGTGCTGCCGACGCGAGCGTCCAGTCCGGCTATCGCATTGCCCAGCAGAACTGCTTTCGCTGTCACAATCAGGGCGATGTGGGCGGCAAGAAAGCCGGCCGTCCATGGCTGGTCCTTTCTGCCTGGGCAACTGCATCGCCCAAGTATTTCGCCGCGTACATTCGCAATCCTCAATCGCAAAATCCGCACGCGCAGATGCCCGCAAACTCCAGCTACGACGACGTCACGCTCCGGGCCTTGACCGCCTACTTCCGAACATTTTCCTCCACGCCTTCCTCACCCTCTGCGTCGAACACACTCTAGGAGAAGCCATGATCCTGCGTGCCGGCAAACTTTCTCTGGTGGTAGCCGTGGCCCTGTTCTACACGTTCGTCGTCTTCAATAATCTTACTGACTACAACACCAACTACCAGTTCGTTCGCCACGTGCTGATGATGGATTCCACTTCTCCCGGCAACCACGGCATGTGGCGGGCCCTGAACTCCTCGGCATGGCACACAGCGTTTTACATTTCTATCATCGTCTGGGAATCGATTGTGATGCTGCTCTGCTGGTGGGGAGCAGTTCGCTTGGCGCGCGCGTTGCGAACGCCGGCACCTGCCTTTCATCAGGCCAAAGACATGGCCGTGGCAGCGCTCACACTCGCCCTGCTGATGTGGTTTGTCGCTTTCCTCACAGTAGGCGGAGAATGGTTTCTGATGTGGCAATCGAAAACCTGGAACGGCCAGGATGCCGCCTTCCGCATGTTCACCGTGATCGGCATCGTGCTGCTGCTCGTGGCTAACCCCGAGTCCGACCGACCGTCCTAGCGTGGCGCTCCGCCCACGTAGTTGCCGTAGCCCACGATCACCGTGGAACTCACCAGCACCAACAGGCTGAAGGCTACGAGCAGCCTCGTTCTGCTTCCCGCGCCTTTCCATTCTTTCAACGCAATGCCCCACAGTGTGCTGAAGATAATGATGCTCGCCATGTGCAACGTCCAGCTGGAGAATTTGTATCGTCCCATCTGCGTCTCGCCCATGGTGTAGAAGAAAAACTGCATGTACCAGGTCGTGCCCGCGAGCGCCGAAAACAAATAATTGGCCAGCATCGGAGTCCTGAGCGTCGTGTCCTGCGCAAAAGGCGCCGCGACCGCCATCTCTTCTGCCGGAGCATCCGTAGCCGTTTCCAGAATGTGCTCTTCGCTGCGGGCTGGAACGCCGCCGCGAATTTCTGACCGGAAGTACTGGTAGCCCGTCCGGTTGCGAACATTGAGAATCACGCACCAGATGAAGTTGGTGGTGAAGCCGCCCGCCAGCACCACCACAAGCACGGGCAGTCCCTGCCACAACACCGGAGTTCCATGCTGTATCGTCAGAGCCTTGATCGGATCGCCTGCCGCAAGTCCGTACGCAAAGCAGGCGCTCATCACGCCTGAAAAAGTGGCGACCAGCAGTCCTTTCTTCAAGTCGAATTCCTTAATCGACGCCCGTTTCTGCTCGGTCGACATTTCGCGCTCCTTGGAAACTCCGGCTGCTCCCGCGACCGCAATACCCAGCAAGCAGACCGCAACCCCTGCGAGAATGATCAGGCCAGAGTGCGTTCCGAGAACTTCCGATGCGAACACTCCCCGAAAAATCGGAGGCATCAATGTGCCGAACGCGGCCGTATATCCGAGAACCATGGCCATGCCGAGCGACATCCCCAGATATCGCATCGTCAGGCCGAAGGTCAGACCACCCAGTCCCCACAGCACCCCAAAAATGTATGCCCAAATCAAGCTGCTTGCAGGAGCTTCACGCAGCACCTGGGTCAGATCGTGAGTCATGGTTAACGCCAGAATCCATGGGGCGATGATCCAACTGAAGAATCCGCCCGCCAGCCAATAGGTTTCCCACGCCCAGTTCTTCACCCCACGATAAGGAACGTAGAAGCTGGCCGAAGCGAGACCGCCCAGCCAGTGCAGAAACACTCCCAACGCAGGGTTCATGGAATCCTCGCATCTGAATCTACATTTACAGGTGAAACACTTCTTCCAGCGGTTGCATGGCGCGATCCGGCAACACTCCGTCGGGTTGAACGAAAAAGTCGGCCATCTCGTGTTGCCATCGTTCGTTGATTGCGCGATTGGCCATTCCAGCGCGAGCGCCTTCAAAGTCTTCTGTCTCCAGATAGCCGACGAGAAGGCCATCGTCTCGCAGGAACAACGAATAATTCCCCCATCCTGTTTCCCGCAATGCTGCCTTCATCTCAGGCCAAACATTTCGATGGCGTTCTTTGTATTCGTCGAGTCGGTCAGGCTTCACCTGCAATACGAAGCAGACACGTTGCATATTGGCTCCTTGACCCCATTAACGCCCCTTAGCGCCCCTTAACGGAAGAATGCCTCGGAAAGTCCCCCGTCCACCGGGATGACGTGCCCGGTCGTCTTCGCGCTCTGGTCGCCCGCCAGCCACACAATGGCCGCCGCACAATCCGAGGGCAGGATAGGACGCTTGGTCAATGTGCGTTGTGCATAAAAATCGGCCAGCTTGCCGCGCAGTTCCTCGGTCGACTCCGAATCTTGGAATGGAATCTTGTACTTTTCGAGCGATTGCATCACCCGATCACGCGGGAACATCGTAGAACCTGCGACGACGGTTGCGGGTGCGATTCCATTCACGCGCACCTGTGGACCAAGCTTAACCGCGAGTTCCCGAATCAAGTGGTTCAGCGCAGCCTTGCTCGTGTCATAGGCTTCGCTGCCTTTCTTCGGAACCACCGCGTTGGCGGAACTGGTCAGCACCATGGCCGCCGTTAGCCCCTGGTCTTTGAATATCCATTCGGTCTGGTGGGCAAGATGATAGTTGCCGGTTACATTCACGAGAAAAGTCTGCGCCCATTGGGCATCGGAGAGTTCAGCGTCAGCGCCGGGCACAGGATAGATCGCCGCCGTGTTGACGATGATGTCGACGCCGCCAAACTGAGAGACGGTGAAATTCGCCGCCTCGGCTAGAGAGGCAGTCAAACTCAGGTCGACTCGCGTGTGGGCGACGAACTCAGAAGAGGCGATGGCGCCAGCTTCATCCGCAACTTTCTTCGCGCCTTGCTCGTCGAAGTCCGCGACCACCACGTGTGCGCCCTTGCGCGCCAGCAGCAGCGCAACTTCGCGGCCGATTCCGCTGGCCGCTCCAATGACGAGCGCAATCTTGCGGCTGAATTCTGCTTCCCCGGGCATGCGCTGCAGCTTAGCTTCTTCCAGCGTCCAATATTCGATGCGGAAAGCCTCTGACCGCGGAAGCGCAACATAGTTATGAAACTGCGTGAACTGCTGCGACTGCTCGGCATGTCGAGCCTGCGGCACAGGATCGGAGACTCCTTCATCTTCCAGGGCATTCGCGCCTGCCATCACGTGAATGGCATTGACGAAAAACTCGGTCGTGATCCGCGCCTCTTTTTTATTCTTGCCGAAACCGAATATCCCCAGGCCCGGTACCACGACCACGGACGGGTTCGAATCGCGCAGTTTGGGGGAGTTACTAGTCGCCCACGCGTCGTAGTATTTTTTGTATGCGGCCCGGTACTCAACTACCTCTGTCCGGATTCGTGACTTCAGCACGCTGACACTTTCCTTTGCAGGATCCCAGGGAAGGAACAGAGGACAGACCCGCGTCCGCAGGAAGTGGTCCGGGCAACTCGTGCCCAGCGTGGCTAGTTCCTTCACCCATTTCGATCCGGCAAAAGTCAGAGCATCGTCATCGTCGGCGTAGTGCGCCACCACTCGGCGATTCGAGGAAATGACTCCACGCAGCGAAGGCAGAATTTCTGTCGCGATCTTCTTGCGATCCTGCGCGGGCCCATGCACAACTCCACCGAACAGGGAACCCGTTTTCGATTGATGTTTCCGAATAAATTCGCCCATCTGATCGACGGTGCGAATGCTGTTCCAGTAGCAATCGCGTTGCGTCTTCCCCCAGGTGAACAATCCGTGGCCGCCAAGAATCAGGCCTTCGGCGCCCGGATTTTCTTTGACAGCGCGCTCAATCATGAGCGCCAGTTCAAATCCCGGGCGTTGCCAGGGCAGCCAGACGATCTTGCGGTCAAACTCCTGATTGAATTCCTCCAGTTTGCGCTTCCCGTTCGCGCTCGCCGCCAAAGCGATAGCCCAGTCGGGGTGCAAGTGGTCAACATGATCGAAAGGAAGGAACGCGTGCAGAGGCGTGTCGATCGAAGCCGCGACACGGTTCTCGCCGAACGCCGAGAGCGGATAGTAACGCACCATCTCGTCTTCATACTGTTCGCCGCTATACAGTTCCTTGAGTTGTTGCAGGCGATCGAGGTAGAGCAGGGCAAATCCCTCTTCGCTGATGGAGCCAAGATCTCCGCCACTGCCTTTCACGGCCAGCACGCGAACCGCACTGCCGGTGAACGGATCAGGCAGCTCCAGCTTCGAACTGGTATTGCCGCCGCCGAAATTGGTGATCCGCAGGTCCGCGCCCAGCAGGTTCGAGCGGTAACGCAACAGCGCCAGCTGATTGCCGGACATCTTTTGTGCTTCAGCGTCGCTCCACAAATCTTTCAAGTAAGTCGTCTCTTTGATCTCAGGCATAAATGCTCCCACAATACTGCTCAAATCTTTCGGCGTTCTGATCCCACTTGTCGGTTTCGAGCGGCTCGAACACTTCCGTTGGGAACGACCGATCGACGATGGCCCGGACTTCCTGCAATGAAGCTGCGCCTCCAGTCGCGAGAATCTGCATTGCCACGTTTCCCAGTGCCGTGGCCTCGGCAGGTCCCGCCAGGACCTGTCTTCCGGTGGCATCCGCCGTCAGTTGGTTCAGCAGACGATTCTTCGATCCCCCGCCAATGATCCGAATCTGCGCCATGCGCCTTCCACTCACCTGTTCCAGGTTGCGCAGAACCAAGCGATATTTGAAAGCAAGGCTCTCCAGAACCGCGCGCACGTATGCGCCGGGTGCTTGCGGAACCGACTGGTGGGTCCGAGTGCAAAACTTGTCGATGGCCGTGAGCATATCCGAAGGACGCAGGAAGGATTCGTCATCGGGATCGACGAGGTGGCGAAACGAAGTCTCGCGCGCCGCCAGTTCCATCAACTCACGATAGTCGTAGCTGCGGCCCTGCGCGGCCCAGCCGTGCCGGCAGCCCTGCAGCATCCACAGGCCCATCACGTTCTTCAGCAGCCTCGTCGTTCCGTTGACGCCGCCTTCGTTGGTAAAGTTCAGGCGCAACGCATCGGGAGTTATTACCGGGGCATCCAGTTCGGTGCCCAACAGCGACCAGGTTCCAGAACTCAGAAATGCGACGCCATCGCGTGCCGAGATAGCCGCGACCGCCGAGCCCGTATCGTGGCAAGCCGGAGCAATAACCGTTGTTCCCGCGAGCGCAGTGTTACCTGCGATCTCCGGCAGCAGCGTGCCCACGATCGATCCCGGCTCCACGATGGGCCCGGGCAAATGTGCTGGAAGTTCCAGGCGCCGCATCAAGCCGGTGGCCCAGTTGCGCTTAACCGGGTCCACCATCTGCGTGGTCGTTGCATTGGTAAATTCGCAGACCGCATTTCCCGTCATCCAGTAATTGAATAGATCTGGGATGGTGACTAGATATTTCGCCGCGGCGAGCAGCTTGGGAGTCCTGCGTTGCGCGGCGAAGAGCTGATAGAGAGTGTTGATGGGCATGAACTGAATGCCGGTCGCCGCATAGATTTCGTCCTTGCTGTCTTTCTTAAACACTTCCTCCATCACTCCCTCGGTTCGCCGGTCGCGGTAGTGGTATGGATTTTCCAGCAAGTCGCCGCGCTCTCCCAGCAGGGCATAATCCACGCCCCACGCGTCGACGCCGATGCCTGCCAGTTCTATTTCCCCCAGCTGCGCGAAGGCTCTCCGCACTTCGAGCCAGAGTCGCGCCACATCCCAATGAAGTCCGCCGGCATACTCCACCGGCTCGTTGGGGAAACGGTGTACCTCCTCGGTCGTGAGAATTCCGGACTGAAGATGCGCAAGAACCGCCCGTCCACTCTCGGCGCCGAAGTCAAACGCGAGATATGGTTTGCCCTGTGTGCTGTTAAGCATAATGAGTGCGGTTACGCATAGGAGGAGACGTTCTGTAGATTTCGGGCAGCGCGTTCTTTCGTGATGCGTTCGAGGTAGCCGCTCTGGCGAAACGCCTCCATTGGATTTTTCGGCAGGCCCTTGGAGTCGCGCCACTCCTGAATAACCGGGCGGACATCAGTCGAGAATGCATCCTGCACCAGCGACTCTGCCGCGATTAGGTCACACTTTTTCTGTGCCGTCGCAAGCTGTCCGTGATCGACCAATGCCGCCTTGCAGAAAAGTTCCTGCGCCATGCTCACGGTTTGAATCGCTTCCTCAATTTTTCCCTTGAGGTTGTGACTCTGATCAACCATGTACGCGATGTCGGCCTTCTTGCCGGTTTCCCACTCGAAGAGATGAATCTCGTGAAAGATCCGGAAAACCTGAAAGGGATCGATCGATCCGAGCGTCAAGTCGTCGTCGGCATAACGCCTGTCGTTGAAATGAAAACCTCCCAGCATGTCCTCAGAAAGCAGCCAGGCGACGATTTGCTCGATGTTCTGTGCCGCATAGTGATGCCCGGTATCGACCAGGACTTTCGCTTGCGGACCAGCCGCGCGCGCCAGCAGAAGCGACATGCCCCAGTCGGCGATGTCGGTGTGGTAGAAGGCCGGTTCAAATGGTTTGTACTCAACCAGAAGCCGCTGCTCCGCAGACAAGGCTCGGTGGCACTCTTTCAGCATCTCAGTGAACCACCCCTTGCGTTGCCGGATGTTCGCGGTTCCGGGATAGTTCGAGCCGTCGGCAAACCACATCGAAATGTCCCGGCTCTCCAGCCGCCGTGCAATCTCGATGCTGTCTTTGGTATGGTTCAGCGCACGCTCGCGAATCGCCGCATCAGGATTGCCAAAGGAACCGTACTTGTATTCCTGATCCTGGAAGAGATTGGGGTTAATTGCACCGGGAAGCACTCCGTAGCGATTGGAGTAATTCTCGATGTCGCCGGTGCTGTTGACGCCGTCAGCACAGTCCCAAAGCACATGCAACGCCACCGTGGGGCACACGCCCGTGAGCAGGTGAACTTGTCCCGCATCACTGAATTTTTCTTCGGTCGAGGTGGCCGCTGCGGGCTGAATAAACTTCCCGAATCGCGTGCCCGTGTTTGCGAAGCCCCAGGACGGCAACTCGATCCGGAAGGTCTCGAGCGCATTAAAAATCTTCTCACTCTGCCGTGCGTCCATAACGGACCTCTCTTCGGATTCGACGGTCATCATCCGGCATTCAGCAAGTCGCGGATGTCGCTCCTTAATACCGTTTCGCAATCGCGGAACGCACAGCATAACATCCCCAAGCGCCCAACGGGGTGCACGGCGAAAAGCCCGTGGCCGCACCGGGATGCGCCAAAACGGATTGGTCAAAAACAGTTCTCCCACACTACAGCGGGCGGCTGTTTTTTGCGTTAAACTCGCACCGTGAAAAACCAACCTGCTCTGAGCTCGATAGTGCTGGTCGCATTGATCGCCGCTGCATTGACCCTCGTGGCATCCCCGGCTTCTGCCCAACCCGTCCGCCTGCGTTGCGAGTATCTAGAGAATCCTCTCGGCATCGACGCGGTCAGCCCACACTTGTCCTGGCAGAGCGACAACGGCGAGCGCAACTGGACGCAAGCCGCGTACCAGGTCTGGGTGGCCAGCAGTGACGACGCTCTGCGGGCTGGAAAGCCCGACATCTGGAATAGTGGCAAGATCGATTCCTCTGAATCAGTGGGAATTGTCTATCGCGGACCAGCGCTGGAGTCGCGCAAAAGGTATTACTGGAAAGTTCGGGCGTGGGATGTCGCGGGGCAAGTATCGGAGTCCGCGGTCGCATGGTGGGAAATGGGCCTTCTTCATCCCGCGGACTGGAAAGCCAAGTGGATTCGCTGGCAGAATCCCGACGATGATGCAGACCGCCGCGGAATTCGTTGGATTTGGCTGCCCGGCCAAAATGCGCTTGCGGCGAAACCCGGCACCGCCGCCACTTTTCGCATCAGCATCCCACTCGACCAGATGCCAAGAGATGCCGTCCTGTTGTTGGCGGCACGCGGAGATTTTGTCGCGAAGGTGAACGGTCACGAAGTCGACGCCAAGAGCCGATGGAGCACCTTCGATCGCAGAGATATCAGCGATCAGTTGGTCGTCGGCAACAATATTGTCGAAGTGACCGTCACTGCGCCCAATCCGCCCGAGTACGAGCCGCACGCCGGAGCCAAAACTTCCATCGCCGCGCTGGCGGCTCTGGTGAAAATTACAAATTCTGATGGAATCACGACGCGCTTTCCCACGAACGAGCGCTGGAAAGCCAATCTGCCGCCAACATCGCGATGGAAGTTCGCCCACGTAGTAGCGGACTTGAACGACAAGCGGTTAGGAGATCCAGGAGAACTTACGCAGCAGGCGGCATACCTTCACCGAACGCTCGCGCTCGCTAAGAACGTGCAACGTGCCCGGCTCTACGTCACGGCTCTCGGCAGCTACCAGGTTTTCCTGAACGGCAACCGCGTTGGCACCGATGCTCTCACTCCCGATTTCACCGACTACCGCAAGCGCGTCCTGTATCAAACCTACGATGTGACTAGTTTATTAGTGCACGGCGACAATGTGATCGGCGCACTGCTCGGCGAGGGTTGGTATGGCAGTGGCTTGACGTGGTTAGGCACGCATTTCTTCCCACCTCCCCAACGCTTTCTGGCACAACTCGAAATCGACTACGCAGACGGCACTCACGACACGGAAATCACCGACGACTCGTGGAAGGTGGCCGCTTCACCCATTCTCCGTTCGGAGATTTATGCCGGCGAAGTCTATGACGCGCGCCTGGAGCAGCCCGGATGGCAGAAGCCCGGGTTCGACGACTCAACCTGGAAATCGGCCGTAATCGCCGCCGCGCCCGCCATTTCCGTCTCCAGCCAACTCACCGCGCCCGCCCGAGTGATCGCCAGACTCGATCCCAAAAGTGTGACTCCCATCGCCAACGGCGCCTACATCTTCGACCTGGGCCAGAACATGGTGGGATGGGTAACTCTCAAGGTGAAGGGCGCGGCTGGCGCCAGGATCAAAATGCGCTTCGCCGAGGTTCTCAATCCCGACGGAACCATTTATACGGCAAATCTCCGCAATGCGGACGCCACCGATGTTTACATTCTGCGCGGTGGCGACGAAGAAACTTTTTCCCCTCACTTTACGTTTCATGGTTTCCGCTATGTCGAGCTCACCGGCTATCCCGGTACTCCAACTCTCGATTCGATCCGGGGAGACGTCGTGAGCAGTGTGAGCGGCGATCCCGTAGCCACACTGGCCACTTCAAGCGATCTCGTCAATCGCATGTGGTCGATCGGCATTTGGGGCCAGCGCGGAAATTTTCTCAGCATCCCCACCGACTGTCCGCAACGCGATGAGCGCCTCGGCTGGATGGGAGACGCGGAGGTTTTCTGGCGGACCGGCAGTTACAACTTCGACATCGCCGCCTTCTCGCACAAGTTCATCCAGGACATTGTCGACGCCCAAAGTCCGCAAGGCGCTTTCAGAAATGTATCCCCGAACACGCTTCCTTCCAGCGTGGATGAATCCGCGCCAGCGCCTGACGACAGCGACAGGATAGGAGCACCCGGGTGGGGCGATGCCGGAGTTATCGTTCCCTGGACGACCTGGCTGCAGTACGGCGACAAAGCCGTCATCGAACAAAACTGGGAACCGATGCAGCGCTGGATGGAATTCATCCAGCGCCGGAATCCAGATTTCCTGCGTACCAAGGGAGTTGGGCCCAACTTCGCCGACTGGCTTGCGCCTGACGAAAATACGAATAAGGACCTGCTGGCGACTGCCTACTGGTCCCTGATGGCCGACATGATGACGCAGATGGCGCATGCTCTCGGCAAAGTCGCAGACGCGCAGCGCTATGACGACCTCGTGCGCAAAATTCGCGCAGCCTTCCAGAAGGCCTACATCAAAGATGACGGCACGGTTGGAACCGGGACGCAAACTTCGTATGTGGTTGCCCTCTATATGAAGCTCGCTCCCCCGGCCCTGGAGCCGCTTCTCGTCGACAAACTTGTCAAAGACATCGAAACGCGCAACTGGCATCTATCGACAGGATTCCTGGGAACGCCTCTGCTGCTCTTTACTCTCGCCGATCACGGGCGCAACGACGTCGCTTATCGCCTTCTGCTGAACGATACTTATCCATCCTGGGGATACATGCTCTCCAAAGGCGCAACCACGTGGTGGGAGCGCTGGAACGGAGACACTGGCGATCCTGAGATGAACTCCTACAACCACTACGCGTTCGGCTCGGTCATCGCCTGGGTCTACCGTTATGCTGCCGGCATTGATACCACGCCGGATTCGCCGGGATTCAAGCAGATCGTGATTCACCCGCATCTCGACGCGCGCATGACGTCGGCCCGCGCGGAATATGAATCCATCTATGGCAAGATCATCAGCGATTGGCATGGAACTCCTGCGGGTCCGTTCTCTCTCAACGTCACCATACCAGCCAACACCACGGCAAAGGTGTATTTGCCGGCAATCGCGGGAGCGCACCTCACCGAGGACGGCACTCCCGTAAATGCACCGGCAGAGAATGGATCGTATGTAATACAGGTTGGATCAGGTTCCTATAGCTTTATGGTGAAGTAGTATTGCAGCGGCCGCGGAAGATCATTGATGGTGTTTCTCACCTCGCCGTTTCTGCCGCCGGAACATCAACCCAACCTCGCTCCCGATGACTCTGCATCTCAGCGTCCAGAATCTTCAGCTGCCGCAATCCGTCGCTGAACTGCGGATACTCAGGCGCCGCATCGGTCGTGCCGATCGAAGCGTAAAACCTCCGGAAGACTTGCTTAAAAGTGTCGTCGTAACCCTCACTGTGTCCGCCCGGCAGATCTGCGAAGCTGCATGCAGCGGGTTTCAGCAGGGAAGGGTCCTTAATAAATATCTGATTGCCGGTGTCGCGATGGCCTGCCCACAGCTCGTCCGGACGCTCCTGTTTCCATGCCACGGAAGACTTTGTGCCGTAGATCTCGATGCTGAGTCCGTTTTTTCGTCCGGCAGAAACCTGGCTGGCGGTCATGCAGCCTCGTGTGCGCATTCCCATGCGAAAGATGACAGCTCCAAAGTCTTCCGTATCGACCGGCGTTTCAAGGTAGTCTTCCGGCCCGAGCAACTTATTGGCAAAAGTTTCAACCGAATGTTTCGGTTGTTTTCTAGTTTGGTGGAACGTCTGCAGGTCGGCGCACAGCGACTTCACCCGCAACCCCGTGATGTGCTCCGCCATATCAAACCAGTGTGAGCCGATGTCGGCCATGCAGCGCGACGGCCCTCCCGCCTTGGTCTCGACCCGCCAATTCCAATCCGTGTCATAAAGCAGCCAGTCCTGCGAGTAGGTGCCTTGGACGACCAGAATCTCGCCCAGATCTCCTGCTTCGCACATGCGGCGCATCTGCTGCACCATAGGGTAGTAGCGCAGGTTGTGGCAAACGCAGTTGCGCAGACCCTTCTCGGCTGCAAGAGCAACCAACTCCTCGCCTTGTTCCACACTCGTGGCCAGCGGCTTTTCGCACAGCACGTGCTTGCCCGCCAGCAATGCGTCTTTGGCCATCGAAAAGTGTTGCGCATTCGGCGTGCAAATGTGCACGGCGTCGATTGCCGGATCGCGCAGTACCTCGCGGTAATCGGTCGCAATTGTAGGAATGGAGAAGCCAGCCCCGAGACGTCGTGCCGACTCGGCGGTTCTGCCTACGATTGCGGCCGCTTCCACGTACTCCACTCGGCGTACCGCCTCAAGGTGCACGCGGCCCATGAAGCCGGTGCCGAAGATTGCCGTTCTGATCGGTTTCATCGTGATTTCTCTTCCGCTCCCATTCCCAGTTTCTCAATTCCCCGGCCGCGCGTTTCAACTAGCTCCACCACGCCGCTCCAGGCTTCTCGCGAATTACAATCCCGTTCAAGAAGTTCGCCGCCTTGGTCAGACCTTCTTCCGGTGAGAGCAGACTGTCCTCGTGCTCAATGGAGACGACGTAGTCGTATCCAAACATGCGCAGAGTAGAAATCAGCTCACTCCAGAACTCCGCGCCGTGACCGTAGCCGCACGTGCGGAAGATCCAACTGCGATCGCGCTCCTGCGTATACGGTTTCGTGTCGAGCACGCCGGTGCGGGGAAGGTTGGCGGCATACATCTGAGTATCCTTGGCATGCACGTGAAATATGGCGTTCTGCAGCACGCGCACGGCGGCGATGGGATCGATGTTCTGCCAAAAGAGATGGCTGGGATCGTAATTGCACCCCACATTCGGCCCGGCAATTGAGCGCAGCCGCAGCATAGTCTCCGGGTTGTAGACCACAAAGCCCGGGTGCATCTCGACCGCAATCTTCACGCCGTGGTCGGCAGCAAACTTCGCATGCTCCACCCAATACGGTGCAACCACTTCGTTCCACTGCCAGTCCAACACTTTAAGGAAGTCGGGCGGCCAGGGACAAGTCACCCAATTGGGTGCGGTCGCATTCGGCGAGTCGCCCGGACACCCTGAAAAATCCACCATCATAGGTACGCATAGCTTTTCGGCGAGCAGAATGGTCTTCCGACTCACCTCGCGATCCCGCTTCGCGTGATCTTTATTGGGATGCAGCGCATTCCCGTGACAGCTCAAGGCGCTGATCTTTACCCCGTGATCGGCCAGCACCTGCTGAAACTCAGCCAGCGAGCCCGGATTGTCGAGCATCGTAAGCTTGCAGTGGGCGTCGCCCACATAATTTCCCGTGGCCAGTTCGACCGTTTCAATATGGAGAGCTGCCAGTTTCTTGAGAACCACAGGCAGCGGCAATTGCGACAACAAGGGAGTAAAGACTCCAACGCGCATAACGCATTTTCTCTCTTCAGAAATTGAGCGGCATTTGAACGGCCCTTATTCTATCGCAGACGCATTATGTTACCTTTTAGGTTTCGACCGGACCGTTCATGCCGGACAGTATCAAAACGAATTGCAGTATAGGAGATCGCTTGCGCCCATCTCGAATCGTTCCCGTCCTGCTTCTGTTCCTGCCAATCCTGCTACCGGTCTTGATGACCGCGCAGAATCCGCCGGCCGTCGATCCCTCGCTTCCTGCCCCGCCGCACGAAAAGCAAATACATCTCAAACACATTCTGGTAATCGGTCAGACCAAGGGATTTGAGCACGATTCCATCTCCGACGGCATGGTGGCCATTTACAACATGGGACGCGACAGCGGCCTGTGGGATGCCACGCTCCGCACCGATGTCGAGCTAATCACCAAGAAAGATCTGGGCAGAAACGCCAAGAATCTCAACTACTTCGATGCCCTGGTTTTTGTAAGTACGACCGGAGAACTTGACCTAGACGACGGCCAGAAGGCCGACATGATGTCATTCATCAAGGAAGATGGCAAGGGCTTCGTGGGTGTTCATGCGGCTCTCGATACGAATTACAAATGGCCGGAATATGGCGAAATGATTGGCGGATGGTTTGACCAGCATCCCTGGTCCACGTTCAACGCTCCGATCCTGAACGAAGACCCGAACTTCCCCGCAGTGCGCCACTTTCCCAAAGCCTTCGTGAAGTACGACGAAATCTATCAGCCCAAGGAATGGTCGCGCGAAAAGGTCAACGTCCTGCTGAGCCTCGATCCCGCGAAGTTGAGCTACGCCAACAATCCGCGCGTCCACCGAACCGACCACGATTTTGCCGTGGCTTGGGACAAGATGTACGGCAGGGGCCGAGTTTTCTATTCCACGCTCGGGCACACCGAAGAAGCCTGGGAAGATCCCGACATTCGTAAGATGTATTTTGAAGCGATCAAGTGGGTGCTGGGCATGACCGAAGGCAGCACAGCAACTCACCCGCGGCCGCAAATGCCGACGGGTCAATAGTGAGGATCAACATTGAGGCCACCTGTATGAAGTTCCCGCGCACAACTCGGCATGCCTGCGCTCTGCTAGCGGCGCTGTGTCTGGCGGCCCTTTCGTCCTCCGCGGCGCAAACCCCTGCCATTAGCCAGTCGGCCGGCGGAGCCAAACAAAGTCGGCCCGCGCCCAAAACCTACCCGCCCAATCTGGTGCAGCAAGGCAGCGCCCTTTTCCGCCAGGACTGTTCCTTCTGTCATGGCCGCGACGCGGGCGGTGGAGAGAGCGGCCCAGACCTGACGCGTTCGAAGTTGGTGGCTGCCGATGTGGACGGTAACAACATCGGCCCCGTAGTGCGTAACGGACGCCCCGACAAAGGCATGCCTCCTTTCGACCGATCTGATCAGCAGATTGCCAGCCTGGTGGCCTTTATCCACACTCAGCAAAACAACGCGCTGGCGAGTGCCGCCGGGCGACGAGGTAATGGCGGACGAAGAGGTGTGGATGCGTCCGATCTTCAAACCGGAAACGCTGCGGCAGGCGAACAATACTTCGAGGGCGCGGGAGGATGTGCGGCGTGCCACTCGCCCAGCGGCGATCTTGCCGGAGTGGCGTCGCGTTACAACGGCCTCGAACTCGAACAGCAAATGCTTTATCCCCGGCACGCCCGACCCAAGGTCTCGGTGACCCTCGCTTCCGGTGAAACGGTCACCGGCATCCTGGGATATCTGGACGAGTTTACGGTTGGCCTCATCGACTCCACGGATACATATCGTTCGTGGCGGATAAGCGATGTGCAGTACAAGATCGATCCGGCATTGAACGCTCATATAGAGCAGTTGCCGAAATACACCGATGCCGACATCCACAACTTGATGGCGTATTTGCAGAAGTTGCGTTAGTCGTGGAACTTGGTTTTCATTGAACAAATTCTTTCTTAACGAGACTCTTTTCCAACGAGCTCTAGGGGACTCCAGTCGATATGAAGCTTGCGGGCCAAACATCTCTCATCGCCGTAATCGCAGTTTTTGCATTCGCCTCTACCAGCATCCTGCTGGCGCAAGGGCCGGATGAGCAAACGCTTCTGCATCCCCCCGCCGATGCCTGGCCGGGGTACCACGGCGATTATTCTGGCAGGCGGCACAGTTCGCTGGATCAGATCACGCCCAAAAACGTGGGAACTCTCGGCTTGGCCTGGGCGTTTCAGACCAACCAGAACGCGCCCATCAAGTCCTCCCCGCTACTCGTGGATGGCATTCTGTACTTCACCGTCCCCGACCACGTTTGGGCAGTCGATGCCCGCTCCGGCCATATGATCTGGCACTATAACCAGCCAACAAGAGAAGGCGAGCACATCGGCAATCGCGGCGTAGCCGCCTACAAAGGTTATCTCTTTTTCTCCGCTCCCGATGCTCACCTCGTATCACTCAACGCCAAAGACGGAAGCGTTCGCTGGAAGGTTGAAGTGGCCGACGTCACCAAGGGCTACTGGACCAGCATGGCGCCCCTCGTCGTCGGCAACCACGTGCTCGTCGGCGTCTCCGGAGATTTTGATAACTTGAGCGGCTACATTCGTGCGATCGATCCGGAAACCGGCGAAACTCAGTGGCAGTGGAATTCCACTCCTCCGGCGGGAACTCCGAACCAAACCACCGGAGGCATGACCTGGATGACCGGAACCTATGATCCCGACCTCAATCTTGTCTATTGGGGAACAGGAAATCCCACTCCTGTGCTGAACGGTTCAACCCGGCCCGGCGATGATCTCTATACCTGCTCCATCGTCGCGCTCAATCCCGACACCGGCAAACTGGCGTGGGCTTTTCAGGTGTCGCCGCACGATACTCATGACTGGGATGCCGTCGAGACTCCCGTTCAGGTGGACGGAGATTTTCACGGCGAGCCCAAGAAGATGCTCATGCAGACTTCACGCAACGGCTACTACTTCGTTCTCGACCGCACCAACGGAAAGAATCTTCTGACCGCTCCGTTCGGTCCGGTCAACTGGACTCTGGGCATCGATCAACAAGGTCGGCCGATTCCGAACCCCGCCAAGGAACCCGCTCCCGATGGACGCATCATCGCTCCCGACGAAGGCGGCATGACCAACTACCGTTCTCCCAGCTTCGACACCAAGAATGGACTGTTCATCGTCGACGCCCATCCCAGCTGGAGCCTCTACTTCGCCAAGCCGGCCGATGGCGTCTACGGTTGGGCGGGCGCAGACTACAACGTCTGGGGCAAGGGTGTGATCGAGGCCATCGACTACCAAACCGGCAAGATCCGCTGGAGCCACGAAATTGGCCCCGAGTCCGGTGCCGGAGTCCTGACCACCGACTCGGGCCTCACCTTTACCGGCGACGGCAGAGGGAATTTCCTGGCGCTCGATTCAAGCGACGGCAAAACCCTTTGGCACGCCGGCTCCGGCTCCAACATCGTGAGCTCCCCGATTACTTACCAGCTCGATGGCCGCCAGTACGTCATCACCAGCAGCGGCGGCGTGGTCTTCGCATGGGCACTCCCCCAAGCCCAATGAATCACTCCACCGCGCGGGCTACGGGGTCTCTCCAAGTCAGCGGGCTTGAACGAGTTACTGTTTTACCAGTTCGACCCGGCGATTGAGGGTACGCCCGTCCTCCGAGTCATTCGATGCCAGTGGCGCATAGGGGCCGTCGCCATAAGCTAGCAGCCTTCCCGCATCCACGCCGTACTGCGAGGTGAGCACCTGCACAACGGCAGCCGCGCGCCGCTTCGAGAGATCGACATTCGCGGCCAGCACTCCGACATTGTCGGTATGACCGACTACATAGAGCTTCAATTTGGCATCCTGCTTCAGCAGTTTGACGATCTCCTGCAGCGCGGCACTGGACGCCGGCTTCACCTCAGCCTTGCCCGTATCGAACAGAATTCCGTTGACCACGATATGACCGCTGGCGGCCAGGCCGCTCGAAAGCGCCGCTGCCGTCGCCACCACATCCTGCGTCAACTTGGTTTCGATCAGAATCGACTGCGTGTATTGGCCCGCCCCGCCTACGCTTTCTCCGATCCAGGTCTTGCCCAGATGCGCCGTAAGATCGCCATACGCGCCGGAATCGTAATCGAAAATATATCCCGCATTCTGCAGCGCGGCGTGCAAATTGCGCACCACCTGCGCCTTGGTCGCACCTTGCGGAGCCGAATAGTTGTTCTCGTGAAATTCACCTTCGAGCTTCTTGGGCGGTTTCCCGTCGCCCATCTCGAAGTCGTGACTCTCGTCGGTCTTATCGGTGCAGGACTTGATAAAGGTGCCGGGGTAACGGCTGACCAGCGTCGAGTCCTTACAACCTGTGGCGTCTTTGGTCTGCGCCTGCGCCGGGCAAAGGCAAAATGACAGCGCCCCCACACATAAAGCGAACCGTAGAATTGTTTTCATGCTTTCTCCATTTCAAATGTCTTGCAGGTTTGGCAGTGGCGCAGTTTAGCTTGCGCGTTGGGCCGGTTAAGCGGGAGATCCTTCGCTACGCCTGAAATGCGGCTACGCTCAGGATGACAAAGTCGTGCAAGGGACAAACTGCACGACCACCCGAAGTTTGGACGATTGAGTGGAACCCCGCTCAGAGTGAAATTGAGCGGGGTTCCGACTTGCCCGACGAAGTTCACCGGCATCCTACGGAGCTACTTCGAACACCGTGCCGTATCCAAACAATCCGCCCAGCCGAGTATTGCCATAGAGGTTGCCGGCGCTGTCCCGGACCAGGCTGCTATAGGGCGTTTGACCATCGGCCAGGTTGAACTCCCAGAGAACCTTCTCCGTGTAGGCAGTCTTTCCAGCTTGAGGAGGCGAAAGTTCGAACACGGTCCCATAGCCGGACGTGCCGCCGTTCTGGGTGGTGCCATAGAGATTTCCGGCCGAGTCGAGCACAACCCCGCCCCAGGGATTTTCTCCGTCCGTGCCGTTGTTCTTGAAGGCATACAGAACGGTGAGTTTCCATTTTCCAGTGGTCTCCAGAGTCAGCTTATAGACCGTTCCAAAACCCAGGCCGCCGCCAGCGGTCGTGCCGTACAGGTTCCCGGCCGCGTCGGCAATGAGAGTGCCTTCTGCATTGGTGCCACTGATCGCAAACTCGTGGATCACTTTGGCCTTCCAACCGCCTCCGCTCCTCGGCGAAAGCTCAAATACTTTTCCGCTTCCGATGCCGTAGATGTTGCCGCCCACCGTGGTCAGCCCGGAACCCGATCCACCATCGGTGAAGATAGCGGCCGGGAGGATCAGCTTTTCCGTCCAAATGCCGCCGGACTGCGTCAACTCGAAAACTCCCGACGAATTTTCGCCGTAGAGATTGCCCGCCGAGTCCATAATCACGCCGTTTAAGGGAGAGTTGTTGCTTCCGGCGGAGAAGCCATAGACAACGCTTTCTGTCCAGGTTCCTCCCGATGGGCTGAGTTCGAACACGACGCCCCCGCCATTCGGGCCGGCAGTCGCCGCCGTTCCGTAAAGGTTTCCCAGGCTGTCGAAGAACAGCGGACCAGTTGCGCTCCAGAAGTTGTTGCTGAAGCTGTAAAACACGCTCTCGGTCCAGCCTCCGCTGCCGTCTGGCGAAAGCTCATAGATGGCTCCAAACCCGTAAAACCCCCCGGCCGCGACGCCATAGAGGTTGCCGGCGGCATCCCACGTTAGATTTGATATTGGGTCTCCGGCATCGTCGGTATTCAGATTGAAGCTGTGAAGCACAGTCTCGGTTTGGGCTTGCGCTGAGTGAGCTGTAACAAGCAGCAGCGCGGAAAGTACAGCCAGCGCCAGAGCGCTGCGGACTATTGTGGCTGCCAGATTTTTCATCCCGTGGTTCGTCCCGGTTGAATGCATGTTTTTCTCCGTATTGCTTGAATGTGTTACCTTGGTGGCCCAGCAGTGCCTGTGGCAGCCGCCCCCACGCGCCGAACGGGTTACATTTGGTCACGGGTAGTCACGAAATGTCCTGACCCGGACAGTGAAAACTTCTGAAATTTTGTGAAAGCGCGTAACTGCATGACAGGCAAGCAGTTTTACGAATTCGGGCCGTACCGCCTGGACCCGGGCAGAAACCTGCTGCTGCGTGGCGACCAGACCATACCGCTCACTCCCAAGGCGTTTGAGACCTTGCTGATCCTAGTCGAGCATGGCGACCAGGAAGTCTCCAAGGATGAACTCATCGGGAAGCTCTGGCCCGATACCTTCGTGGAAGAGTCCAATCTCACCAAACACATTTCGATGGTCAGGAAGGCCTTGGGAGAAAGCGCGCAAGATCACCGCTATATTCTGACGTTGCCGGGGCGAGGCTATCGCTTCGCGGAAAAGGTCAGCACCATACCACAGGAGTTGGATGTCGCAGGCAGCTCGCAGTCGGGGATGGTGACTGAAAAGTCTGAGCCGAAGGAAGTCGAAGCTTCGGTGATCCCAGCCCAGCCGCAGCCTCATACGCCGCGCTGGATATGGATTCTCGCCGCGACGGCAGTCGGAGCTCTCTTAATAATCGGCGCTTTACTCGTTCTTCACCGGCGCAAGTCCATGGCACTGGGCGAGACCGACTCGGTCGTGGTCGCGGAATTCGTGAACACCACAGGCGATGCGGTGTTCGACGACGCGCTGAAGACCGGCCTCGACGTTTCCTTGCAGCAATCGCCCTTCCTGAATGTGCTCCCCGACAGCCAGGTTGCGAAAACCTTGCAATTGATGGCGCTTCCACCCGGCACAAAACTCATGCCCCAGGTGGCGCGCGACCTTTGCCTGCGCGCCGGCAGCAAGGCTTACATCGCCGGATCGATTGGCAATCTGGGGAGCGCGTATGTGCTGGGCTTACGCGCTGTGAACTGCCAGAACGGCGACGCGCTCGCCGAGGAACTGATCACGGCGCCCTCCAAGGAGAAAGTGCTGGACGTGCTCGGCGAGGCGGCGTCCCGGCTGCGCGGGAAACTCGGCGAGTCCCTGGTGACCGTACAGAAATTTGATGTCCCGCTGGAACAAGCCACTACACCTTCGCTGGAAGCCCTGAAAGCCTACAGTCTCGGCAACAAGGCTTACGACGAGAAAGGCATGGCGGAGTCTTTGCCACACTTTCTACGGGCCGTCGAGCTCGACCCGAATTTTGCGTTGGCTTACCTGGCCACCGGCGCTAACTACGGTTCGTTCAGCGAGCCCGTGCGATCGAAGGAGTTCATCACCAAAGCATTCCAGTTACGGGAGCACGCCAGTGAGCGGGAACGGCTCATCATCACAGCTAACTATTACGCGTACGCGACCGGCGAACGGGATAAAGCGATGGGGGCGTATCGGGAGCAGATTGAGAGTTATCCGCGGGAACCTTCGGGGTATGTATATTTGGGCCTGATGCTGGCCTCGCTCGGGCAATACGAAAAAGCCTCTGAGATCACCAGGCAATCGCTGCGGCTGGTGCCAGATCACGTGGGCAGTTTCGTAAACCTGGCCAATTACGCCATGGCCTTGCAGCGCCTCGACGAGGCGCGGCAAGTTATCCACGAAGCGCAGGCCAGAGCAGACAATCCAATCGTGCGCAGCGCTCTCTACGCTCTGGCCTTTATTGCGTCGGACTCCGCGGCGATGACAGAACAGCAGCAGTGGTTTGCCGGTAAGCCCGCGTACGAGAACTTTGGCCTGGCGCTGGCATCCGACACCGAGGCTTATGCAGGCCGCTTGGAAAAGGCGCGAGATCTGACCAGGCGGGCTGTGGATTCGGCCATCGCAGCCGACAGCAAGGAGAGCGGCGCGATATGGCAAGCAATCGCGGCCCAGCGGGAAGCGGCTTTTGGCAAAACCTTGGAGGCCAGGCATTCAGCGGCGGCAGCCTTGACTCTGACCCCAGCGAGTCAGGGTGTTGGGGCCGAGGCGGCGCTGGCATTTGCCCTGGCGGGCGATACCGCGCGAGCCGAGTCCATGGCGCAAGACCTCGGAAAACGCTTTCCCCTGGATACGCAAATGCAGTCGCTTTGGCTGCCGGCGATTCGAGCGCAAATAGCGCTCGACAAGAAGAATCCGTCCCTCGCTCTGAACACTCTGCAAGCCTCTACTCAGACCGAGTTGGGTCAAATTGCCTTCCTGGCCAATCTTTCCTGCCTGTATCCGACGTATGTTCGCGGACAGGCTTACTTGGCATCCGGACAAGGCAGGGCTGCCGCCGCAGAATTTCAAAGAATTATCGACCACAGCGGCATCGTGTGGAACTGCTGGACGGGAGCCCTGGCGCATCTGGGCTTGGCTCGTGCCAACGCCTTGCAGGCGAGAGCTTCGCACGGCACAGATGCCGCAGCCGCCCGCCTTCGCGCGCTCGCTGCCTACAAAACTTTCCTCACCCTCTTGAAAGATGCAGACCCCGACATCCCAATCTACCAGCAAGCCAAGACAGAGTACTCGAAGTTACAGTGAAATGAACCAACCATAGCCCGTATCGAAGCAATCCTGGGAAAATCGCCACTTTCGGCGAACCACAGCAAAAAAGCAGCACAAAGTAAGCCAGCTGAGGTCAGGAATCTCTGAAAAGGCGAGGAAACAATGAGGAAATAGGTACCAGATCGGGAGGTTTGGTTGCGGGGGGTGGATTTGAACCACCGACCTTTGGGTTATGAGCCCAACGAGCTACCAGACTGCTCCACCCCGCACCTCGATCATAGCAACCGCGCGGAGTGCCGTCAAACCTTGTTTGTCCCGCCGGGCGTCGGTTCTGGATGCGCCGGACCATCATTCGTGCTCTTCTCGGGGCCGCATCTTTCTTGGCTGCGTCCCCCAAAGTGGGAAGCTGCAAAAAACCCAGCACCCTGCGGCAACTCGTGGCATCCAACTGCTGTGGATCGGATTGCGCCCACTCGATTTCGAGGCGCGCCCCGTTTTGCTCACCTTAGCACGTCAAACCTGGAGGTTCACTCAATGGCGAAAAAGGAAATTCCCACCGCCCGTCAAACCACCATCAACGCACAGCCCCGCCTGCACCAGCGTGCCGCGGAGATTCAAGCTTACGGAACCGTCGCGCACGGCTTGCCCCTCGAATTGGAAGAACCCGTGCGTCTGGAGATGACCGAGCAATTGAATCTATTGCTGGCCGACACCATGACGCTGCGCGATCTCTATAAGAAATCGCACTGGCAGGTCGCCGGGCCGACGTTCTATCAACTTCATTTGTTGTTCGACAAGCATTACGGCGAGCAGGCGGAGATCGTCGACGAGATTGCCGAGCGCATCCAATTGCTCGGTGGAGTTTCATTGGCCATGGCCGCTGACGTTGCCGAGACCACGCGCATCGAGCGTCCCCCGCGCGGCCGCGAAGAAGTGCCGGTGCAGATTTCCCGCCTGCTCGATGCTCATCAGATCATCATCGGCCACTGCCGCGAGTTGGCAGAACTCTCCACCAAGTTGGGAGACGCAGGCACCAACGACCTGGTCGTAAGCGATGTGCTTCGCGCCAACGAACTGCAGGTGTGGTTCCTGAGCGAGCACCTGGTCGACGTTCCTCTGGTGCATGCAGAGGAGCCCAGCGCTCGAAAGGCCAGCTAGGGCGCAAGCCGATAAGTCATCAGCGATCAAGAAAAAGCGGGTCCTGATTTGGCAGGGCCCGCATCAATTTCTGGCTGCTCGCTCCGACGATAGCGCCGAGGCCTATGCCTTCATGTTGTCGTGGTCATAATACTCGTACCCCGACATCGGCTTCTCGCCCCCCTTTTTCCAGATGCGCGAATCTTCTGGCAGCTTATTCAGCACGCGCGCCATCTCGCGGATATGCATGGCGACCGTCCCGCAACACGCCCCGATATAGTTGATGCCCAGGTCGCGAGCCTGCACCGCATAGTCCGCCATATCCTTGCGCGTGAGTTGCAAAGGATCGAGCGCGTAGGGAAATTCCGGAAGGCTCGTGAAATCGGGTTTATCTTTCGGCGTGCGGTAGGCAACCGGCTGACAGGCGAGATAACCTGAAACCGCTTTCCGCATCTGCTCCATCGGTCCCAGAATGTGCTGTGGCGGCCGCAGGCAATTCATGCCGACAATGTCGGCGCCTGCGTCGAACAAGGTTTTCGCGGCGTCCGCGGCGCTCGTGCCTTCGGCGGTTTCATCCTTATTCTCAAAGCAGATCGTGACCATCGCGGGCAGTCCCGTAGCCTTGGCGCGCTCCACGGCGATCAGCGCTTCGCCCAGCCAGGAGAACGTTTCTCCGATGATGAAGTCCACGCCTTCCTCCACCTGCACGGCCAGTTGCTCGTCGAAAGTTTTGCGCACGCGGTCGGCCGCCGAAGCGCTCCCCGGCTCATACATCCAGGTCAGGCTGATGTTGCCCGCAACCAGACATTGATCGCCTGCAACCTCGCGCGCCGTCCGCACCGCCGAGCGATTCAATTCTTCCAGCCGATTTTCCAGGCCCACCGTTGCCAGCTTGTCTCGGCTGGCGTAGAACGTGAGCGCCTGCAGCACCTCTGCACCGGCCTCGCGAAATTCAATGTGCAATTCGCGCAGAGCCGGGGGGTAGGTCAGCGCCACTTCCGGCGTGAACGGACCCGCGCGCACCCATCCCCGCTTTTCTAGTTCCAGCAAATAGCCGCCGTCACCCAGCACGGGACCATCTTTCAAGCGTTCCAGAATCCCTTTTTTCTTCATGCTTGCTCCTCAGAGTTTCTAGTCATCCACATATTCGTACTCCGCCTTGATCGGCCGGCCGTCGGCGAAGCGATTCGGGCGGAACGCGCTGATGTCCACCGCCTTGCCTTCGCCGTCAATCACTAGCTCACTCATCACCAGCCCAATCGCGGGAGAAATCTTGAAGCCCATCCCGGAAAATCCGGCGCACATATGCAGTCCTTGAATTCCCGCGACCTCGCCCAGCAGTGGCCGGGAATCCGGCGTCATGTCATAAACGCCCGTCACCCCGCGCATCACCTCCGCACCCGCAAGCTTCGGAATCCTGCGGCAGGCCCTCTCAATAATCTCTTCCAGCGAATCGTCATACGCGCGCTGCGGAAAATTGTCCGGATCCACCGGACGCTTCCCGTAGAAATCGCCCACCAGAAATTTATCGTGCGCGTCGGAGCGAAAATAGGTGGCCGTTACCGAATCGATGCAGGCGCGCCCTCCACCTTTCATGTCCGGAGCGTTGCGAAGAATCGCGACCTGGTGAAATTCGCATTCGATAGGAAGATCACATCCGATCTGCTGTAACAGCGGCCGCGTCCACGGCCCGGTAGCACAAATTACGATGGGTGAAGAAATCGTTCCCCGGTCGGTCACGACGCCGCGAACCTGGCCTGCCTCAACCGAAAATGCTGTCGCCTGCGTACGCGATAAATAAGTCACGCCCAAATCGCGCGCTGCGCCCAGAAAGTCTCCCGCAACCCCCGCGCCGTCTCCGTAGCCCGAATCCGGCTCGTATGCGGCGAGTTCCACGTCATCGACAATCCAGTCCGGCTCGAGTTCTTGCAGTGCATGCTTGTCGATGAGTTCTACGTTTGTTCCCAGCCTGCATTGCATCTCAACATTCAGCTTGAGCCGCTCGGTTTCGTTGGGATGCACGATGCGCACAAAGCCCGTCTTGCGAAAATCGCCAGGCTGCCCCACGACTTCCTGCCAGTTCTGAAACATGCGCAGGCTGATCAGCGCCAGCTGCACTTCCGCGGGAAAGCTGTAGTGCATGCGCACCAGTGCCGACGAGCGTCCACTGCCACCGCGGCCAACGTGATCTTTGTCGATGACGACAATCTTTCCCGCCTGTCGCTTGGCCAGATGAAACGCAATCGACGCTCCCATCACTCCCGCACCGAGGATGACGATGTCGGCAGACTTGGGCAGGGAAGCGGGCTGGGAGCCATGCAATGAGCCGGGCAGGGAACTCGTGTTTCCGTTCGCAGGGTTCATGCCGCCTCCCGCAATCGTCCCTTCTTCCAGTCGCGCAGTGCCTGGTGAGCGCAGTTCCGCCCGGGCGCTCCCGTCACGCCGCCACCGGGATGCGCGCCCGCTCCGCACAAATAAAGTCCGTCCACTGGAGTCCTGTACTGCGACCATCCCGGCACCGGCCGCATAAAGAAAAGCTGCTCCAGCCTCAGATCGCCGTGAAAAATGTTACCTTCGGTCAACCCATAAGTCCGCTCCAAGTCGAGCGGAGTCAGTACCTGCCGCGCCACAATCGCTCCCGGAACGTTCGGCGCATACTCGGCGATCTTCTTGACCACGCGATCGCCCAGCAGATCGCGCTTCTCGTCCCAAGTTCCTTCCCGCAGGTGATACGGCACATACTGCACAAAGCAAGTGAGAATATGTTTGCCCGGCGGAGCCAGCGAGTCATCTGCGTTCGACGACACTACGCAGTCCACCCACAACTCCTCCGGAATCTCACCGAACTTCGCGATGTCATAGCAGCGCTCCGCGAACGCGAGCGACGGCACCAAGGTGTAGAAAGTCCGCTCCAGCGCTGTCGCCTGCAGCGAGGTCCCGGTAAATCGAGGCTCCTCGTTCAACACCATGTTCACTTTCGCACACGGCCCCTGCATCTTGATGCCGCGCACCGCAAACAGAAAATCTTCAGGAAGCTCCTTCGCGTCCACCATCCCGAGAAACGTCCGCTTGGGATCGGCGTTGGAAAGAATCATGCGGGTTCGCAGTTCCGTGCCGTCTTCGAGCACCACGCTGCGCGCCCTCCCACTGCGCACCTCGACTCGCGCCACCGGTGCCGATGTCCGAATCTCCACTCCCAGTTTTCTTCCCGCCGCCGCCAACGCCTGCGTGATCGACCCCATCCCCCCCATCACATGTCCGTAGAAACCCTGCAGTTCGTGCTCTCCGCCGCTCAGCAGATGAAACAGCAGTCCGATCGCCGTCCCCGGCTGGTACGGCCCGCCGTGCTTGCCGTACACGTTGTTTGCCAGAAACATCGTCTTCATTTTTTCGGATTCATAGTTGTGATCGAGGAACTCTCCCAGGCTGCCCGTGAGGAACGACACCAGTTGCGAAATCTCCGCGCTGGAAATCCCGCGAAACCTTTTGCCCACGCGGAACAAGTCTGCCCACCCCTTCATTGTCGAGGTGTCGACTTCCGGTGGGGGCTCCATGAAAAACGGCTGCAAGTACCGTGCCAGCTTTTTCAGTTGATCGTCTACTTGCACAAACCGCGCTGCATCTTTTGCGGAAATCTTCGAAAATTCCTGTTTCGCCCGTTCCCGATCCACCCACCACGGAACGACATGCCCGTCCGGGAAGGGTACCTGGATCGCTGGATCGCACGGAATCATGCGCAGGCCGTGACTTGCTAGCTGCAATTCAGAGATCACTTCCGGCCGCAGCATGCTGGCAATGTACGAAGTCGTTGACACCCGGCATCCCGGAGCAATTTCCTCCGTCACGCAACATCCGCCCACAATCTCCCGGCGTTCCAGTACGAGTGTCGAAAGCCCCGCGCGCGCCAGATAGGCCGCCGCCGTGAGTCCGTTATGCCCTGCTCCAATTACGATAGCGTCGTAAATGGATTTGGCTGCGGTTTGATTGGGTTGACTTGTAGTCATGAAACGTGTCGCGAATCGAATAACACTATCGCAGATGTCAGCAAAAATGAAGTTGAAATCGATAAGACACTGCTGTATGCTGTCATGACTTCTAGTCATTTCTATGCCCGGAATCTCCAGCAATCGTGCCACCCCGCCGCTCTACCAGCGTCAGGTCCCTACGCGTCCTCGTTCCGAGGCGAAACGTAGCCGCATCATTGACGCCGCCACCCAACACTTCGCCGAACACGGCTATCACGCCGCCCGCGTGGGGGACATCGCCATCGCGCTCGGCATTGCCAAGGGTTCCATCTTCCAGCACTTCGGCAGCAAGGACGGATTATTCTTCGAGGTCTACAAGCGCTCGGTTCGTTCCTTCGCCAAGTATCTTGACGCCCCTGCCGATATCCGGGCGGCTGGCTTCTTCGAAGTTTTGCGCTACTGGCTGGTGCGCACCGAGCATCTGGTGCACGAAGATTGGATTCCTTACCGGATTTCTCTTCTCGGAAATTACGGTACCGACTTTGTCTTGAAGCGCGAGATCAATCGATTCCTCATCAGCGAAGATCCCTACGGAACCGTGAGTTTCGTCCGCTTCGGATTGGAACGCGGTGAACTCCGCAAAGACATGGACATCGAGATGATCGTTTCTATTCTCGACTGGATGATGGAACGCTTTCAGGATGCTCTGCTGACCGCAGAACTTGATCCTGGTTTGTTCCGCCGCCAGGGCGAACTCGCCGAGAAGAAAGAAGCCCGAATCCAGCAATTCCTCGACGTGCTGCAGCGGGCGATTGGCGCGGCCGTAGCTGCAAAATCAGTTGCCCGATCACGCCACGAGCGGCCGGAAATTCATCGAGGGCGGAAGTCGGCACACAAGCCAGAGCAGAAATCCGCGCACCCCTCAAAGACCGTTGTTTCTGCGTTGCCTTAGTATCAACCTGTGGAACGCGGCGTTAGAACTTAGCCCATTCATCCGAGAGCATAAATATGCAACCATCTATCGATCAGATTCTCGCCAGCTACAACGACCGCGCCCCGTTGTCGGAAGCGTCAACCATCCCTGCACCCTGGTACGTCGATCCGCGCATTGCCGAACTCGAGCGCCTCCACGTCTTCAGCAAGACCTGGCAGCTCGTCGCCCGCACCGATCAGCTCGCGAAGCCAGGGGAATTCGTCGCCACGCGGCTCGCGGGAGAGCCCATCGTTGTTGTGCGCGGAACCGATGGAACCTTGCGCGCCTTCTATAACGTTTGCCGTCACCACGCTGCGGCCGTCGTTACCCAGCCCTGCGGCCACGCCGAGATTTTGCAATGTCCCTACCATGGCTGGAAATACGGCCTCGACGGTTCGCTCAAAGGCATGCCCGAGTTTGACGGCGTGCAGAACTTCGATCGCGCAGAAAACGGTCTGCTTCCCATCCGCGTTGAAACATGGGAGTGCTTCGTCTTCGTGGATCTCGATTCTCACGCCGCGCCCTTGCACGAGTTTCTCGGCGGCCTGGTCAAGCGCGTCGCGCCTCTCAATATCAGCCGGCTGCATCACTTTGACCGTCGGTCTTACGACATTCACTGCAACTGGAAAGTCTATGTTGATAACTATCTCGACGGCGGATATCACGTCCCCCACCTGCACAAGGGCCTGAGCTCCGTGCTCGATTACAAGCAATACACCATCGAAAACGAAGACCGCTATTGCCTGCAGTCCAGTCCCATGGTCGCGTCCAACGAAGATACCGCTACCGGCGCCACGCGCAGGGGCGACCGTGCCTGGTATTTCTGGCAGTATCCCAATCTGATGATCAACTGCTACGAGGGATACATGGACACCAACTATGTCATCCCCATCGACGCCGACCATTGCACCGTGATATTCGATTTTTATTTCAGCGACGTGAGCGAGGCGCGGCGTGCCTACAACACCGAATCCGTCAACGTCGGCAATCGCGTGCAGGACGAAGACCTCGGCATTTGTGAAGATGTACAGCGCGGCTTGAAGTCGCGCGCCTACGGAGCCGGCCGGCTCTCCGTGCGCCGCGAGGCCGGCGAGCAACTATTCCATCAACTGCTCGCCGCCGGCCTGAAGAAAGCCTCGTCGTAGAGACGTAGCTCGCTACGTCCCTCACTGATGATCGCGCGGAATCGTTTCCTGCCACGTCTTCGTTTTGACCACCTCTCCGTCTTTCAGCAACTCTCGCGTGTATTTGTAGTAGAAACTCTTCTGATCAGTCGTCACCGAGAGATGCCCGCGCCACACCAGCGTGCGGCCCTTCAACACAAAGACGCTCTCCGCTTCGCCGCGCACGGAACAAATTTCCGGATGCGCGTCGTCGCCTTCATAAGTAAGATTCTCGAAGTCATTTTCCGTGCCCCACGGATACTCATATCCATCCTTCCCCTTCCAGTGCACCGTAGTTTTCTGCCGCGCTTCATCGCGCTCCACGGTCCAATCGCCGGGCCAGGGAAATCCCTCATTCTTAATATCCGTGCGCTCCTCTGACGGCTGCGGCGGCGAGAATTCCGGCGCAGCCGCTCCGTGCACCGGCACCACCGGCAAAACAATCCGCGATCCATCACTGCCGCCCAGTTCCAGAGACGTGGTCATCGCATACGGTGTCGGCAGCACCATCGGCCACAGCGAGTTTGAAATCGCTACGCGAATGCGATGCCCTTTGGGAAATACCCACGAAGTCAGGTGCATCTCAATATCGAGCGGATACACTTTCCCCGGCTCCAGATCGCGCGGTTCGCTCATCGATTCGCGCTGCGCTCCATTCACCCCTGCGCCGGTAATCTGCGTAACCGTGCCGTCAGGAGCCACATCGGAAAGCCGCGCGAACCAATCGGCCTGCGGCGCGCTCGCCGAAGCCTGCAACCACGCATGCGGACGGCCGAGAATCGCCACTTCCTTCTCCAGGGGCGCGGAATCATATACCAGGCTGAACGCATCCACCGGCCGCGGGTCGCTCAACAACTCTCCCCACCAGAAACCGGCCTCCACGCCGACCGTAGGAACATACTTCAACTGATGCGTTGTCTGTGCGGGCGCAGAACTTTCCAGCGTGTGATTCCCCTGCAAGAACAATGTAGCGTTCACCGCATCCTTCGGTGGCCACGCATCTTCCCGCCGCCATTCTCCCGGCACCTCCTGCAAATTCGGATCCGGCGGATGCCAGTGCTGCATATAGATCACCAGCCGCGGATCGTGCTCGACTCCCGTGTCGCGTCCCTTCAGCCAATAGTCAAACCAGCGCACTGCCTGGTCGCGCCACTCGACGCGCGGCCCGAAATCCGCATCGTTTGGGAACGAATGATTCCACGGCCCGACGATCGCTTTAATCGGAGCCTTCGATTTCATCAGCATGTCAGGAACGTTGTCGCGATAGCCGTCCTGCAGGCCGCCGATCAGAAGACTCGGAATCGTAATCTCACTCAGTGGCCGCACCGGCTCGCGCCAGAACGGCCCGTCATGCTGATGCTTCAGGTAAAGCAGCGACCACGGCGGCGAATCGAAGCGCGGCCCCAGAACTTTCTCGTCAAGGGAATACTCCGGCGCGCCCACCCAGCCTTCCGCCATGTCCATGTTCAATTCAAATTCATCAACGTGTGCCATCCCATCGACGTAGTGAACGTCGTCATGAAACAATTCCGCAGTCGCGTGCACGGCAACAATCGCCTTCAAGGCCGGCGGATGCCGCATCGCCATCTGCATCGCCGTGAACCCGCCCCATGAAATTCCGAACATGCCGACATTTCCGTTCGACCATGGCTGCCGCGCCAGCCACGCAATAATCTGTTCTCCGTCAGCCTGCTCCTGTTCAGAATACTCGCGCTCCGGCGGAACGCCTTCACTGGCGCCAAACCCGCGAATGTCCACGCGCACCCCCACGTAGCCCCGCCGCGCAAAGTATGCATGCTTGGGATAGTCACCCGCCGCTGTGCCATCGTCTTTGCGATACGGCAGATATTCCAGCAGGGCAGGGAACTTCTCGCCCGCCTTCGCCCCATCCGGCATGTAAACAGTCGCAGCCAGTCGCACGCCGTCCTTCATCGGAATCCACGCCTGCTCCATGCGCACTCCATAAACAGGCGGCGACGGAGGATCAGTCGCAAAGATGTGAAATGAAAGAAAAAGAATGGATAAAAGAATCCCGGCGATTTTCCCCAATGCAAGTCTCCCAATTGCTGAGTCAACCAGTGCGACCGTTGGGATGCGTGACCATGGGCACCTGACCATGGGTGCCCCACTTCTCGCTTCTTTTGCGAGAAGTGGGAAAGCTAAGTCAGCGCTGCCCCGAAGTCATTCCTGCGAATCCTGCTCCCGACGCATCGCCCGCAGATCAATTCCCAGTTGCTCCGCCTTCTTATACAGGTGACTGCGCTCCAGGCCAAGCGTTTTTGCGGCCAGGCTCACGTTCTGGTGGCTGCGTTTCAGTTCGGCGAGTATCACGTCGCGCTCAAACGACTGCACCCGATCCGCCAGTGCGCCCGACCCAACGGAAACTGGCGCTGCGCCGCCTGCCGAAGAAGTCTTCGGCAATGCCAACTGCACCGTCGCCAGATCCACTTGACCCTCGGTCGCCAGCAGCATCAGGCGCTCCACCATATTGCGCAGTTCGCGCACGTTGCCCGGCCAGGCATGCGACTGCAACGCGGCGATCGCTTCCGCCGAGAACGGAGCCGGCTTCCACCCATTCTGCGCGCACACTTGCGCCGCGAAATGTTCCACCAGCGCAGGAATGTCGTCACGCCGCTCCCGCAAAGGCGGCAACAGCAGCGGAAAAACATGAATCCGGTGAAATAGATCCTGCCGGAATTTCTCTTCCCGTACTCGCGCTTCCAGATCGCGGTGTGTCGCAACCACCACGCGCACGTTGACTCGAACCGGCTTGTCGCCGCCAATTCGTTCGACTTCGCCTTCTTCCAGCACGCGCAGCAGCTTGGCCTGCATGTTCAAAGGCATGTCGCCGATTTCATCCAGAAAAATCGTTCCCTGATCAGCCTGCTCAAACTTGCCGATGTGCCGCCCACTCGCTCCCGTGAACGATCCTTTCTCATGTCCAAACAATTCCGACTCGATCAACTCCGCTGGAACGGCCGCGCAGTTCAGCGTCACGAACGGGCCCGCTGCTCGCGGGCTTCGCTCATGAATGGTTCGTGCCACCAATTCTTTTCCCGTGCCAGTTTCGCCGAAGATGCACACCCGCGACTCGCTCGCCGCCACGCGTTCCAGTTGCGCCATCACCCGCCGCATGGCCTCGCCCTTCCACACGATTTCGTGTTTGCCCAGACGTTGCCGCAGTTGCAGATTCTCGCTTTCCAGGCGCTGCAGTTTCAGCGCATTCTCCACCGTCAGCATCAGCTTGTCGCTGGAGATCGGCTTCTCCAGAAAATCCAGCGCACCTAGTCGCGTTGCGCGTACTGCCATTTCAATGTGCGCCTGCCCCGACATCATCACCACCGGTGCCGTCACTCCCTGCCGCTTCAGTTCTTCCAGCAGCGTCAGGCCATCTTTGCCGGGCATGACCACGTCCGAAAGAATCAGATCGAAATTCTGCGCCTTCGCCAGCTCCAAAGCCTTCGCCGCGTTATCGCACACCGTGGCTTCGTGTCCCGCCAGCCGAAAGGCACGCGACAGCGAGGCCAGCGTATTGGCTTCATCGTCGACGATCAAAAGATGCGCTTTAAGTGGCAACGTTCCTCCTCGCTATCTGGTGTTCCCTCGTGAACCTTAGTGTCCTTCGTGGTTTGAGCTTGTGTTCTGCACATTCTCCGGCAACTCAATCACAAATGCCGTCCCGCGTCCCGGCTCACTCTGCACACTGATTCTTCCCCCGTGGTCGCTCACCACCGATTGCACAATCGCCAGCCCAAGTCCCGTTCCGTGCTGCTTGCTGGTGTAATAAGGAGTGAAAATCCGCTCGCACTCCTCGCGCGTCAACCCAGTGCCCGTGTCGGCAACTTCGATGATCACTTTTCCATCATCATGCCCATCACCACTCCGAGTCCGCAGCGTGAGCGTCCCTCCATTCGGCATCGCATCCATCGCATTGAGCACCAGATTCGACAGCGCGCGATGCAGCAAGTCCGGATCAGCGGCGATCATGCCCAGACTGTCCTCCAACTCCAGCTCGCAGGCAATCGGCGCGCGCCCCGGCGCTTGCAATTGCGCCTGATAGAGTCTGGCCACGCCCTGCACAATTTCATTCACCTGCACTCGCTGCCACTGCGGATGCGGCATCTTCGAGAACTCGCTAAAACGCCCGATGATCGTCTTCAGGTTCGAAATCTCCGCCAGCAACGTACTCGAACTCTCGTGAAAGACTTCGTCAAACTGTTCCGGACTCTGTGTTCGGGCCCGCATCAAATTCTCCACCGTGAGTTGCAGCGGGAACAGCGGATTCTTCAACTCATGTGCCAGTCGCCGCGCCAGTTCGCGCCATGCCGCCACTCGCTCGGTCTGCACCAGCCGTTCTTTTTGCGCCAGCAGTTCAGCTGTCATGCGATTGAACGACTCCGCCAGTTGCGCCACTTCGTCACTGCCGCGAATCTCCACCCGCGTATCCCACTGTCCCGCGGCCACGTCCTGCGCTGCCCTCGCCAATTGCACAATAGGACGCGTGATCCTCGCCGACGCCCAACTGCTCAGCAGAATCGCCAGAATGATTCCACCGCCGCCCACAAGCAGTGCCGATTCGCGGATGCGCCGCTTCAACTCAACATATGATCGCCGCGAATTTCCCACCAGCAGAATCGCCAGCAGCGGACGATCCTTACCCGCCCCGCGCAGCGGAATCGCGTGAAACACCTCGTCCTGCGCCTGATCGCTCGACCACGACACAATCCCGGTCACTTCCTGGTCATACTGCTGCACCGCCGCCACCAGCGGCGCGAACTTCTCCGCCGGCCGTGAGGCATCAATGCCGTCTCTGGGAACCGATGGATCCAACACGGAGTCTGCCGAAAAATGATCGCTGCGGTTCTGGTAGAGCAGCACCCGCATATCGGCCGGCAGATCCAGCCCGGATAGAAAATTCTTGTCGAGCCGCCGCCCGCCCACCACGTACACTGGATGTTCGCTGATGCGAGTCGTCCTCACCGCAAACAGTCCGAGGCCTGTCGAGTCCTGCAACTCCTCGCGTTTCAGAAACGCGCCCTGCCCGCTCGTCGCCGACAAACTCTCAAAGCCGCTGTCAGGGTAGCCGAACTTCGCCGGCCACTGCGCCGAAGAAATAATCGTTCCATGCGCGTCCAGAAACTCCAGATAATCGAGCTGATATCCCTCCGCCATTTGCCGCGCCAGATCGAAATACTCCGCCGAGTCTGACACTGTTCCGTTGAATGTGGCTGCCATTCGGCCGACCGGTTCCGAGGCCGCGATCGCCGCCACGCGCCGCGCCACGTCGTCACTTCGCCGTCCAAACTCCCGCTGAAATTGTGTAACCAGCGCCGCCGTGCGCTGGTTCTCGGTTGTCTCAAACGCTGTGCGCGTCATTACCTGCACCAGCCACGCCACCGCTGCCACCGACAAGAACACCGTCAGCGTGAAAACGGTCAGGAGTTTGCGGCGGAAAGTCATCGCGTGCCGTTCATGCTATTTCCAATCATGTCTTAGCGAATCATTTTCTAAATCACGATTCCTAATCACGGCCCGCCTTCGTCCAGCCACGCGTCCGCCAGGTTCCAGCTTCCGTCCGGCCGCACCGTCCAGCGCTTCAAAGTTCCTGCAGTGGCATACCACACCGGCAAATGAAAAAGAGGGATCACGCGTTGCGTCGCCAGCAGCGACCTTTCGGCTGTATAAAGTTCTTCGACGGTACCGCCTTCTTTTCCAGTATCAGTTCCCGTTACCTTGGCCACGTTCGCAAGCGCGATCCAAGGCTCAGCCGACGCCAGCGGAATTCGCACCAGCCGCAAATCAGCGTTCGCTCCCGGCGTTGGCTGCAGCGATAAGCCCGCATCTTTGGCATTGAGCGCAATCCGTTCCGCCAGCAACCGGTCTAACGGATCGTCACCATCGTAGCCCAGACTCCAGGTTGGAATCGCACGCACCTGCTGGCGCGCTTGCCGCGCCCGCGGCAAATCCGCGTCGCTGGAAAACACGAATCCATACCCGCTCATCCAGTTCGGAAGAATGCTGGCCGCCGGTTGTCCCGCACCCTGCAGCAGCACACTGCGAATCGATCCCCGCTCCACGCTCCAGGCCAACGCCTCGCGCAAAAGCTTTTCGTCCGCAGATGCTGCATCGCGCGTGAAAACCAGCGCCAACAGTTCCACGGGAGCAGAGTACCTAACCTGCCGTCCTGCCCGCGAAGTCTGGTTCTGCGAAGCTTGGTTCTGCGAGGTCCGGCCCTGCGAAAGCTGCCGCGCCTGCTCCGGCGCGACTTCCACCAGTTCCGTTGTGCCCAGGTCAAATGCAGTCATCTGATCGCGAAAACTCATCCCCATCTCAATCTCGATTCCGTCGAGAAACGGGCGCCCGCGCCAGCAATTCTCTTCCGCTGCCAGAGTCAACTTTTTCCCCGGCTGCCAATCGACAACATGAAACGGCCCCGTACCACTGGGCACGCCGTCAGGATTCGCCTTCACAATTGCATTCCGCGGCAACGTCAACTCCGCCAACCAGGCCGGATCGCGGCCTTCCCGCTCGATCACAACTGAGTCCGCTTCCGCGCGCACGTTCCACCCAGGATTCGCCGCGCGCAGCGAAGCGGCAACAATTTCAGAACTCAGCGCCGTCCCGTCATGAAACCTGACTCCGCGACGAATGTGAAACTCCCAACGTTCATTTCCCGTCTGGGCACCTGATACCTGCCGCGATGATGCCTGCCACGACGTAGCCAGCGCCGCCTGCATCCGTCCACTCTCGTCGGTCGTCACCAGCGTGTCGAACATCAGCATCGTCAGATTGCGTCGCGCGAACGCATCCTCCTGCCCGTAACTCACGCCAGCCAGTTCCACAGGATTCAGCGTCGCAGGTGCGGCCCGCATCGCCACATGCAGCAACCCGCCATATTGCGGACGCGTCTCGGCCTTCGCCGACAGCGCTCCGGCCAGCATCGCCCCGGCCATCATGCTACTGACTGCAAGCCACCGCCAGCCGAAAAACTTCATAGCTCCCTGTCTCTCGATTTCTCACCACCACGATTGCCGTGTCGCCCTTCGCTTCCGTCCACAGCGCGGTCACCGCGCCTGCAAAATCCACTGCGGCGCTGACCGCTACCGGATCGCGATCGGGAAACTCATACGCCCGTACCGAGTCTCCGCCCGCGTCGTCAGAACTTGTGGCCAGCACCTGCCAGGCCGCCCCGCATGCGGTCTTTACACTCGTCAAGTCGCTGCCCCAGTCGAGTCCGGTCGTCGTCTGGTCGCTCATACCGTCAATCAAGTGCACACGCCCGTCTACCGCTGCGAACAGCCACAGCATCGATTTATCTCGTGGTACCAATGCAGTGGAATAAAACTTGGGCACTGCCGAAAATGTCCCAATGCCCGCCGTTAAAGCTCCCGTGAAAAAGTTGCGTGACGCCGCATAGAAAGCGCCCACCGCCGGGATTGTCGCCGCAGTGGATCCAGCACTCGGAAAAACCGATGCGCCTCCGCTACTCCACGCCGCCGGAAGCAGCGGCCACGGATCCTCGCTCTCACGGCAACTCAGCGTCAGCGGCGCTCCCGCCGCCCGGCAGAGCACGCCCGGCAGATAAGCATCCAGCGAATGATCCTTCGCCGCCACCAGCCGTCCCCGCAAATCCCGCGGCCATGGCCGTCCGTGGATGACAGTCAGTCCCTGCTCCAGTTGCCACTTTCCACCCTGCGACCTATAGGTCGAAATCTTCTCCGCATCGAGCACCGCAATCCTCGTCGGAGTTGCATTCTCCTCCAGCACCACCAAGTCGAGGATGGGATCATCTTGCGCAAACAGCGGCGTCTTTCGCAGGCTGAGCGGCACCGTCTCGTAGCCTGCCGTCGTACCCTCCGGCCGCGGTGCGGTCACCATCACCACCACAGGCTCCGCCGCGCCCTTCCGAATCTCCGCCACCCAGACATATGACGCGGAATTCTCTGACAGCGAAACCTTCACCGACGTGCTTGACTGAGAACTGTTGGACGGAGAACTGTTTGTCCGAGAATTACCCGGTGAGGAAGCCGCCTCGGATCTGACGATATGAACACCCAGCCCCTCAAGCGCACTCCGCAGTCCGTTCTGGATCACCTCGCTGTCGCGCTTGCCCAGCGACGAGCGGTTCTCCACGGTAAGAATGACCGGGCCGACCGACCCCTGTCCCGTCACCGCGACAATCTTTCGCGCCAGTTGCTGCTCCGGACCACTCCACTCCGCCGCCTGCGCACCCAGCGCCTGAACGAGCAGCGCGCACCCAAGCAGCACGCAAGAGATTTTCATGACCACACGGAGGCGGCACGCCGGGCGTAATACACGATTCACTGAGTTCGCGATGATGTTCGGAATGGCCGCATTATAAACCGCTGCCCGCATCAGACTGTCCTCACGCCCTGTACTGTTTGGACACCGCATCGACTCATGTGGCGACGGCCGTCTCGGCTGTCTCGCCAGGGCGGAGCCCGGCGTTACATCTTCCAATGTGATCAGCGCTCCTGCTCCGCCGGGTGCCCCATCCTAACGTCGCGCTTCTTGCGACGTTAGGGTGGGAAATGTCTGCCGCCGCGTTCTCAGCGCTCTTGTGCATTCTTCGCTACGGCCGCCTGCCCCGCCAGTTTTCCCGAGGAGAAGAACAGCCGGAACACCTGCCCGAAGATCAGCTCTTCCGCCAGCAGCGCCACGGCCACCGAAAACACCATCCCCGCCACCACTGCCATGAATGTGATTGCCATCTGCATAACGTCCTCCTGAGATTTCCGTTTCGAATTTCCGCTTCCTAAACCCCCAAACTCTTCGCCAACCTGATTCACTAATCCGCTTCGCCCGGCCTACTCCTGCCCGGGAACCTGCGCCGCGGCCACCGTCGTATCATCCGCGCCGCCGCCAAAGACCTGCGCCACCTGTTCGTCGCGTTCCCCGCGAATCTCAACCACGTCGCCCACGTGCAGCAGGGTGAACAGCCGCTCCATGTCGCGATTGCGCAGCCGGATGCAGCCGTGCGAAGCCGCGTGTCCAATGGATCGCGGCGCATTCGTGCCGTGTATCCCATATGGCTTGCGGTCAAGGCCCACCCATCGCGTTCCCACCGGATTGTCTTTGCCGCTCGGAACCACCTTGCCGCCGTGGTTGTAGATGGGGTTCACAACCCGGCTCACAATTTGGAATTCCCCCGTCGGACTCGGACTCTTCACAGCTCCCACCGCGACCTCGAATGTGGCGATCACGTTCCCGCCTTCAAGCACCGCCAGCTTGCGATCCGGAATGCTGATCAACACCACGCGGCTGCTGTTATCGGAAGTAACGGGTTTCTCGACTTGTGCGACGGTCTGTATGGCGGTTTGCGAGGCGGATGGTACGGCGGTTGGCGCCAGAGTTTGTTCGGGAGCTTGCGCGGGAGTTTGTGCGACGGAATTTCCAACCGTTTGCCCGACGGACTGTCCGGCAGATGGTCTAAACGGAGCCAGCTCAAGTGAGCAATCCACCAGCGCCAAAGTGAACAGTGCCACGATCAGTCTCTGCGTCCGCTTCGTCGTCTGACTGCCAGTCGCGCTTTCCATGTCCGCCCCCTGTTGAGTTGCCGTACGCCTATCCAGGTAGCAGGACAAAAGCCAAGTCGTATCTAATTGAAAATAGGATGGTTGGATATGCAGGAAGGAGCCAGACGGAGTGTGTCCCCGACCACGGTGTGTCTGGTGGAACACACGGTATCGAGGCCTCCAGGCAGGACTTGACCCTAACCTAGTGGAGAAACGAAGTGAGTCTAACGAAGAATAAAAGAAGAGGTGAGACCGAGGAGGCTCTCTCTTGAGCCTTCAAGCGCCCGGCCGCTGCCGTCTGGGGTAACGGCTTGTGGGGTTCTGTGGGTGCGGCCGGGCGATCCTATGACTAGAAGGCCTAGTTCAATTGTGCCTATTTAAGCCCGATCGCCCCTCGATTTCTGTGACCGCGGTCACGGTTGCGCGTGATTCTCATCATCCCGCCAATCGGGACCCTGCCCCTAGGCGCCATCTTCCGCGCGCCCGTGTCCTTCCCTCGCCGCGCACAGTTGCCTGTGATCAAAATCACGGCCTGCTCTCTCACCGCTTTCTTACACTCGTAATCGAGCGAGCCGCACCTGCTCCATGCTCAATTCATTCTGGGAGATCGTTTCATCATGGCCTACGTAATCACTGACAACTGCATCAAAGACTCTCTCTGCGTCGAGGTTTGCCCCACCGACTGTATCCACCCCAAGGCCGACGAGCCCGGTTTCGAAGCCGCCACTCAGATGTACGTCGATCCCGAAGGCTGCATCGACTGCGGCGCCTGCATCCCCGCCTGTGGATCGGACTCCATCCACGCTCTCGAAGATGTCCCGGAAGAAAAGAAAGAATTCATCGAGCGCAACGCCGCCTACTACCAGCACTAATTCTCTTGAATGACTCCGGAGGGATGACTCCGGCCGAATAGCTCCGGGTGCCCCATCCTTGTCGCGTTCTTCGCGACAGGGTGGGGATTTTGACTTTAGATTCTGTTTCCATTTCTCGCTTGCCGTGATTCGGTGGCCGGGTGCCCATTCTGACGTCGCGCTTTTTGCGACGTTAGAGTCGGACTCCACTCAATCTCGCCGATATCCCGCCCCTTGACTTCTCTCTCCCTACCTCGCTACCGTTGCCCACGCTATGAACATCGTCAAAGCGACCCGCCAGTTTGAAGACTGGCTGGCTCACCGCACGCCCATCGTCAAGAAGGATCTCCACCTCAAGCACACCAACATGAAGGCCGCAGTCTTTCCTTTCCTTCGCGCCACCTATTATCGCTGGGCGCAAATCTGGCCGCAGGTCTGTCCCGATCTTGCCAAGGCCCCGCATGCGCTCGCCGTCGGCGACCTGCACGTCGAAAATTTCGGCACCTGGCGCGACGTCGAGGGCCGCCTCATCTGGGGCGTCAACGATTTCGACGAAGCCCATCCCATGTCCTACGTCAACGATCTCGTCCGCCTGGCCGTCAGCGCCCATCTCGCCGTCGAAGCGGGGCACTTGGTCCTGAAGCGTAAAGACATTTGCGATTCCATCCTTGAGGGCTATCGCGAATCGATGAGCGTCGGCGGCCAGCCCTTCGTTCTGGGCGAGAACCACGAGTGGCTGCGCCAGATCGCCGAGAGCGACCTGCGCGACCCGGTCCACTTTTGGGCCAAAATGGACGCCCTACCCACCGCCAAAGGCGACATTCCGATCAGCGCCATCGATGCCATCGAGCACCTCATGCCCGCTCGCGATCTCAAGTACCGCCTCGCCACTCGCGTCGCCGGCCTGGGCAGCCTCGGCCACGCCCGCTATGTCGCCATCGCCGACTGGCACGGCGGCAGAATCGCCCGCGAAGCCAAAGCCTTGGTGTCCTCCGCATGCTACTGGGCCAAAGATGACCAGGGTCCATCCGAGATTCTCTATCAGGCCATCATCAGCCGCGCCGTCCGCTGTATGGATCCTTTCGTTCAACTCCGCGGACGCTGGATCGTGCGCCGTCTCAGCCCGCATTGCTCGCGCATCGAACTGGCCACCCTGCGTGCTCCCGACCAGGAACTGCGCCTGCTTCGCGCTATGGGATGGGAAACCGCCAACATCCACCTTGGCGCCAAATCCGCCCGCAAGCCCATCCTCAAACACATCCAAAAGCAGAAAGGGAACTGGCTGCACCAAGCGACCGAAAAGATGCTAAGCGCAGTCCGCGACGACTGGAAAACCTGGAAGAAAGAAGGCTACGCCTAGATCCCACCAACACGGTATTAAGGGACGGGCCTGTGCCCTTTCTTGCCGCGCCACTGCCGACTGCGCAACGTGGAAGAGCGGCGCTTCAGCGCCGCGTTAGGGTGCCAAGGATTTTGGGCTTCAGCCCCTGAGATACCTGTCGAATCGCAATATCGAAGATGCCAGATTCCAGGGGGAAAGTTAGGAACCCGGGCTATGAGATCTACGCCACTCCGCTGTGGGCCGCGCTCGCCGCCTCTGCCGCCACACTCACCGCCGCCCGCCGCAGCGGGATCAGGGCAATGCCATTCGCGCGGTCGTAAACCAGCGTCCAGTGCGCCGCGCAGTCGTCACACAGCCAGTAATGCTCCACGCACCGTGGCTGTTGCCGCGCCCGCACAAACGGAGGCGCCGCCGACTCTCCTGGTTTGGTCACGCGCTCGGTCTCGACCAGGAACAGCTTGCCCTCTCGCAGTTTCAAAAAGGGCCTGCCACATTTCGAATTCGCACATTGGCTGAGCATTTCTTCACCGTTTCCCGATCTCCCAACGAGCTTCAAGGGCTGAATCCACAAGCACGTCACTGGCCACGAAGGTTTCCCGCGCGGAATCTCATCGCGAGCAAATCCCAGCCTTGTTCCGATCTCGATCTCTTCAAAGCCTGCCGACTATTCGGCATGACTGCCGACGCCGCGTCGCTGTTCCCTTGCTTGTGTTCTGTCGTGCCAGCTACCATCCATCCTATGCTTAGGGGCTCGCTGTGTCCGCCGCATTATTTCGATGTCGCCGATCAGGAAAACTCCTGCATGGAAAGAGAATCCCCAGTCGACCGAGTGAAAGCGCGCATCCGGAAGGAAGCTCCCTGTAGCGTTTTGCAACGACCTGTATCGCGAGCCAGCCTGACCCAAGCCAGCCTGACCAAAGCATGACTGACCCGATCAAGCCTGCCACCCTGAACAGCCTGACCCGCGTCGCGCGCTTTCCGCGGCTCCGCGCCGTCGCCTGGTCCGGCGATTATCTCTACGCCGCGCGCGGCTACCAACTCCTGCGCGCCCGAATTCAAAATCCTTCCGATACGCTGGCCTGGCAACCCGTCGCCACGTTCAATCCCGCTTTACGCCGCCGCCTCTCGACCATGAACCGCCTCACCACTCGCCTGTTCCGCGACGGTTTCCACGCCCTCGCGACTCTGCCCTCAGGCGCGCTCGTCGCCGCCGTTCCCGGAGCCATCGTCACGCTTCGCCCCGGCGAATCCGAATTTCGCCGCACTCATACCATCCTCCGCGGCACGCGCCCGCTGCACCTCACCGCCGTTCCCGGCGTCGGCAGCGTCGGCGCAGGAAAATCCGGCGCAATCTATTGGGGAGAATATTTCGACAACCCCGCTCGCGATGCCGTCCACATCTACGCCTCCACTGACGACGGCGCGACATGGGCCGTCGCCTACACGTTCCCCAAAGGCGCCATCCGTCACGTCCACAACATCGTCCACGATCCCTGGGCCAATTGCCTCTGGGTGCTCACCGGAGATTACGGCGACGAATGCCGCATCCTGCGCGCCGCCTGCGATTTCAGCCGCGTCGAGTCCGTGCTGCAAGGCCGTCAACAGGCCCGGGCAGTCGCCGCCATTCCCACCGAAGACGGCCTCTATTTTTCTTCCGACACGCCTCTCGAATCGAATTTCATCTACCGCCTCGACCGCCAGGATTCGTTGCTGCAACTCGCACCGATCACCAGTTCCTCCATCTACGGATGCCGCGTCGGCCGCTGCGTCTTCTTCTCCACCATGGTCGAACCCAGCGAGGTCAACCGCGATCGACACGTCCGCGTCTATGCCGGCGAGACCGGCAGCCTCGCCGCCTCCAACTGGAACCCGCTTCTGGCATGGAAAAAAGATCGCTGGCCCATGGCCCTGTTCCAGTATGGCAACGCCCTCATGCCCGATGGCAACAACACCTCCCCGTTCCTGGCCCTGACCACCATCGCCGTCGAATCCGACGACCAGGTCACCTCGATATACTCGCTCGCCTTGTAGGGACAACATGCGGAATAGCGAGCTGTAGTGCCATAGCTCGAAAAAAGAACAAAGATCATGATGTCATTCCGAATCGGGCTGAAAGCCCGGTGAGGAACCTGCTGTTGCACCAGCAATAAAGGCCGATTGCTCGTGCGATCAAACCACCCTTCGGAATGCCAGATATCAACCTGACCCAGCTCTGAAGTCGAGCGCAGCTCGACAGCCCGACCACCGCGGCGTTTGCCGTAATATGAAGTGAGTCCAACTGAAATCCGCTTGCCCCGCCTCGCCTACTACCGACGCATCTTCAGCGCCTACCTCCTCGGCGGCAAAAGTCACCTCACCTTCTGGCACGAAACCCCCGCCGAAAATCCCAACGCGACTCCCGGCGAGCTCGGCGAATACTACATGCTGTTCGCCGAGAAGGCCGACTACCAGGGTTCATACGATCCCTCCGGAGTCCCCCAGCTCGACTATCACGGCCACATCGGCCTGCAGTACAACCCCATCGCCATCGCGCAGTACGGTCTCGGCAACTACAATCTCTACCGCCGCACCGCCGACCCCGAGCGCCTGAGAAAATTCTTCATCGTCGCCGACTGGCTCTGCTCTAACCTCGAGCCCAACCCGCAAGGCCTCGCCGTCTGGAACCACCACTTCAATTGGGAATACCGCGACACCCTCCGCGCCCCCTGGTACTCAGCCCTCGCCCAAGGCCAGGGAATTTCGGTGCTGGTCCGCGCCCACAAAGAAAGTCAGAAAGAAGAAAAGCAGAAAGAAGGTAAACAGAAAGGTTCAGACGACTCTCGCTATCTCGACGCCGCCCGCCGCGCCCTCGCCTGCTTCCACGTCCCCATGAAAGACGGCGGCGTCGCCTTCACCGACGAGTCCGGCGACCTCTGGTTCGAGGAATACATCGTCTCGCCCCCCACCCACATTCTCAATGGATTCATCTGGGCCGCCTGGGGCCTCTACGATTATTTCCTGACCACGCAAGACCCTGCCGCGCACGAACTCTTCACCCGCGCCGTCCGCACCCTGCTGCACAATCTCGATCGCTACGATTTAGGTTTCTGGTCGCTCTACGAACAGTCCGGCACGCGCCTGCCCATGGTGGCCAGCCCTTTCTATCATGAGCTGCACATCGTGCAGTTGCGCGTCATGCATCGCCTCACCGGAGAACCCACCTTCGCCCGCGTCGCCGACCGCTGGGAAAATTACACCCGCAGCCCGCTAAACCGCGCCCGCGCCCTCGCTTACAAAAGCATCTTCAAACTCTGCTACTACTGAGAATTGATTCGACTAGGGGCGATCAAGAGTCGCGACGCAGGAAGTTCAGCGGGACGAGTAAATTACCTTTGAAGGTAGTCGCTCAACCGTGCCGTCAGGTTTTACCAGGAGAGCCCATTGGAACAGGCTCGGCGTCCCTTTCGGAGGTGGGTCACTCCGTGGAATCGTCAGAGCGAATCCATTGAAAGCATACCCGCGCATTATGGCGCCGTCGCTCGTCAGCTCATTCGTGTTTTCCAACTTCAGTTGAGACGCGTGAGAACGAAATTGCCGCCACCAACGCTCAAATTTCCGCTGCCAGAGGTTGTCCCGTTCGTAGGGAGAATAAGCAGACTGGAAATTCTGCTGAACTGCATTTCGAAGCTGTTCTATGCTCTCAATGTCGTTGTCGCCGGAGTCACCCCAAACGAGTTCGCGGTAAAGCGCGGAGAACAATGTGAGCCGAGACGAGTCGGGGTGAATTTGCTCGTCCTGCACGAACTCCTTGAATATTACCATCCTCTTCTCTCCGGAGAACCAGTAGCTTTTTCCAGTAGCACGATCGACAGCGACAATCCCGTATTCGCAACAGTCCATCGAAGCTTGAAACATCAAAACAGCCTTGCCGTCCCTCTCGACAACGTAATTACAGGAATCGCTCACAACACGGTAGAAATACACGGCGTTGTTGAGATGATCACCTATGAGGGGATTCTGCCGAATATCGAGCGTAAAGCTTTCGAGGCGCTCGTTACGATAGGTGCTGTAACACGGCTCAGGATATTCGGAGTGTATCGCCGACCCTGCAACGTCGCGTGCCTGCTCGTCGGTTAGCCAGGATGTTGCTTGGCCAACCGCCGCTTGAAGTCCACACAGCAACGAAAAGGCAAACAAGAAAGCCGCCTTCAAATGGCACTCCTTATAGAGGGGACAAGGAAATCGTACTCCTAGAGCGTAGTTCGTGGCGACAGCGCTTAACAAGCCGTTAATTTGACATCGCTGCCTACGGTTTCGCCGCCCCATTCCCCGGCGCCTTCGGCGTCAACTTCTTAATCACGAATTCCTGAAATAAATTCGACACCATATTGCTGGCAATCCCCAGCCCCGCATTTTCAAACGTTAATGCCGCTCCATCGCGATCCTGCGCGGGATAATACAGATTCGAAATCCCTCCCGCCGCCAGGCTTCCCAGAATGTTCGAATAATTCGGCTGCCAGCGTTTATTGTCGCCCTTGCAGATGAACGCATTCGCAATCGCATACAGAAACCGCGACCGCACGCTGCCGGTTCCCTTATAGAAATATCGCGGATCTTGTTTCAGAATCGACGGCAGAATCGCGCCTCCAATGAACGTGCCCGTCAGCGTGTCGCCATATCCGGCGCCAACGCGTTTCGCATATCCCTGCGCGCCTTGCCCGTATCCCTCAAAGTGATCCTGTGCCTGCTCCACGCCCGCAGCGCCCGCGACGAAAACCAGAGTGAACGGATCGATCACCGTCCGCCACGCCAGCTTGAATTTCTGTTTCGAAGTGAGCGGCGCAGCGTCGGGAATGTAGCTGACATAAAAATTCGGCAGCACGCCCAGCACCCGCTGCTGCTCTTCCACCTTCATCTGCTCTTCCGCCACCTCCACCTGCGAAACTCCCACTTCCACGTCCGTCACCGTGGTCGCTACTCCCATCGCGGCTGCAGGCACAACATAATTCTCCCCCGCATGCAAAACCCCAGAAGAAATCTGCGCCGCGAATCCCGCCGAAGTAACGACGATCTGAAAAGGCCCGGGTGCCACGTTCACAAAAGAAAACTTCCCATCATTGTCGGAGAGAGTGTCCGAGAGAGTGTCAGACAGCGCGTCCGACGCCGCCTCCCGGCTCGCCGACGCATCCGGCCGCGTCAGCTTCACCCGCGCTCCTGCGATGACTGCCCCGCTCTGATCCACCACCGTCCCGCTGATGCTTCCCAATGCTTGCTGACCAGAAGGCGGCGCAGCCGTCCCCGACTGATCTGAAGTTTGTCCTGGAATTTGTCCCGAAGTCTGTTCTGAATTCTGTTTCGCATCCGGCGCGGGTGTAGTTGGCACGCTCTGTCCTGCACACAACGCCCCACAGCTAAGGGTGGCCAGCACAATCGCGCTAAGTCTGGAGGCGAGCGGGAGCGTCATGAGCCCCTTCACTTTATCCTCTCCAGTTCTTCTTAACCAGATCACCAAAGGTATCTCATTCCCACGCCCCCGTTACGAACTCCAATCGCCGCCACTGCGTCAATGCAACGCTGTCTCATCCTCCGGTCTTGGGAAGGGCACGGCTTCAGCCGTGCCGCTCAGACTCACCGAACACGCCGGCTTCAGCCCCTGAGGGTCCGGCCGCTTCCCATAGGATTTCTTGATTGAGACTGTTTCGCGTCTTCGAACTAGGATGCGCGCATCGCTCCGCCAGTCACCCAGCTATCCCTTTCCGCCCCTTATGCGATAGCCTCTTTATTCGCACCCAGATTTCTACACCCAGACTCGCGTGAAAATTCTTTACATTTCCCAATACTTCCCGCCCGAGATGGGTGCGCCCGCTGCCCGCGCCTCCGAACTCGCCCGTCACTGGGCGCAGTCCGGCCACGAAGTCTCGGTACTGACCGGATTCCCCAATCATCCCACCGGAGTCGTTCCCCCCGAATGGCGCGCTCGACTGCGCCGCCTGACGGATCACGAAAAAATCTTTTCCACTGCACCGGCTCAGAACAAAGCGGGCTCGATCGATGTCTTCCGCACCTGGCTCTGGCCGCTGCCCAACCGCAAAGCTCATGAGCGCATGCGCAACTACGCGTCGTTCTGCATCTCCGCCGCCCTGCGCGGCCTAGCCCTCCCGCGCCCCGACGTCGTCATCGCCTCTTCGCCCCAACTCCTCGTCGGCCTCTCCGGCTGGTGGATCGCCTTCGCGCGCCGCATCCCCCTCGTCTTCGAAGTTCGCGACCTCTGGCCCGAATCCTTAACCGCCGTCGGAGTCGGCGATGAAAACTCCCTGCTGCACCACGCCCTGGGTGCCATCGCGAAGTTCCTGTACCGGCATTCCGACAAGATCGTCGTCGTCACCCCCGCGTTCAAAGAACACCTGATGCGGCACTGGCGCGTGCCCGAAGAAAAAATCGCAGTCGTCGAAAACGGAGTTGAGACCGACCTTTTTTCTCCAGCCTCGTCCGCCGCCAACCACGCCCTGCGCCAGCAACTCGGCGCGCCCGGCAACTGGGACGACAAGTTCCTGGTCTGCTACATCGGCACCATGGGCATGGCCCACGGCCTCGAAACCCTGCTCGATGCCGCCGATCAACTCCAGGGCCAGCACTCCAACGCGCAGTTTCTGCTGGTGGGCGAAGGCGCAGAAAAAGAAAGAATAAAAGCGCTCGCCCAATCCCGCGGATTAGCCAACGTGCGTTTCCTCGACCAGCAGCCGCGCGAGAAAATTCCAGCTTTCATTTCCGCTTCCGATGCCTGCCTGGTCCTTCTGAAGAAAACCGACGTATTCAAAACCGTCATTCCCACCAAGATGCTGGAATTCATGTCCTGCGCCCGCCCCGTAATTCTCGGCGTGGACGGTCAGGCCCGCCAGATCATCGAACACGCCGAAGGCGGCCTGGTCATCGAACCGGAAAATGCCGACGCACTGGTGCAGGCCATCGGCCAGCTATCCGCAGACCGCGCACTCTGCACAGTTCTAGGACAAAAAGGAAGGGACTACATCCTGCAGAATTTCTCGCGCGGACGCACCGCCGAGAAATATATCGACGTCCTCGTCACACTAACGCACAGCCCATAGCCGTTTGTTTTCAGCAGGTGTTTTCGCGCCGCTGGTTTTTAGGAAGGGCATGGCATCGTCGACCTCGGAAAAATAGAGGCTGCGGGAAGAGTCCGCGCTCTCCGCATTTTGAAAGGGCGCGGCTTCGAGCCGCGCAGCGAATGCCGCGCAGTAAAGCCAGCCCGCAAACTGCCGATTGCACAACGTGGAAGAGCGACGCTTTAGCGCCGCCTCAAGCGGCGGGAAATCCGGGGCTATAACCCCTCAGGTCCGCCTTAATGCACCACAGCGTAAACGCCCAGCGCCGACGCCATCGCCATCGCCGCTTCGAACGACCGGCTCGCCGCCACTCGACCCGCACTTATCGGCACAAATAAAATGTCATCCGCCTGCAACGTTACGTCCGGCGCTTTGGCCTCCAACATTTTTTTGAGTTGGACGACCGTCTCCGTCATTCCTGCCGGCGTCTTGCGGATGATTCGCACTCCGCTCATTTTCGCCGTGTGGTTCGTGCCGCCGGCCAGCGCCACCGCCTGCAATACCGTCAGCGTCCCGTTATCCACCAGCAATCCGGTCGGCCTCCCCACATCTCCCACCACATAAATAATCGGTGCTCGCGGAACTGAGATCGTATCGCCCGGTAGTATGTCGATATTCCCGCTCAGGTCGTCCGCCAGATTTCTCGGCAAGTTGAGGCGGATCGGCTCCGCCAGCCCTTTTCGAATCACTGCGATCTTGCGCGACGCCGTTTGCGAGAATCCACCGGCTTGTGAGATCACCTCATAAAGCTTGTGATCCGCGGTGTCCGGATAAATCCCGGCCTTCACCACTTCGCCGATAATCGTTACCCCTTGCGACGACGCTTCATCCACAAAAATCGTCACATGCGGGCTGCGCACGAACCCGCCGTCTTCCAGCCGCTTCTCGATCAGATTCTGCGCTTCTTCCTGCGTTAACCCGTCAACATGCACGTAGTCGATCAGCGGAAGGTAAACATCTCCTCCATTGCTCACCCTTACCTTGCTGGTCAACTCCGGGACGTTGTACACGCCTACTTCAATCAGATCGCCCGGCCCCAACTTAACTAATGCGGGTTGATCGTTCGCATCCTGCGCCGCATCCGGACTTTTTGCCGGCGCGTTGGCGGTAGCATCGGTCGTACTCACCGCCGCTTGCGAGAGTGGCTGACCCGGCGGAAGCGCTGGCGGCAGTGCTGACGGGACCGCCGAAGCCGGTGTCGGCTGCGTATCCGCCGGTGCATTGGTTTGTGCCGGCTGGGCGCCGCTCGCCGGTTGCTGGGCGAATAATCCGTCGCTGAGCACGCCGAAGATGAAGAATGCTGTGAGCAAAAGCCAGAAAACCCGGCCGCGGCAGGTGACGCTCGAAGTGCCCGACTCCATCACTGGACCCCTGAAGTAAAAAGAGAGAATTTGAACTGCAGTTTAGCACAGCAGCCCGGCTTACGCCCCTGCTATCCGCAAGGCTTCAGCTTAGTTTTCCACAGCTTTTTCAGGCACGACGATTGAAAGTCCCATTCTGGTACTGCTAAAGTCGGAGCAACCACTACGTCGGGAATCTGTTCCCTTGCTTTTAACAGCAGCTCTTTGCTGCAATACTTCATCAAGTTCGGGTTGCTCCAGGTTCGAGTTTGCAAAGACGAAAACTGTCGAGCCCTCGTGCCTCGTCCGCACGTCGGTTCGCCCAAGGTGAGATAGTTGACGGGGATATTCCTCGGAACGTTTGTATTGGCGCTGCTGTCGGCCTTCGTGCTGACGCGCTACGTCCGTGACTTCGCCACAGCCCACGGCCTGGTCACCGTCCCCACCGAAGGCCGCCATCTCCATTCCAGCCCTCTACCCCGCCTGGGCGGCGTCGCCATTTTTCTTTCCTTTTCCGCTTGCATGGGCTTGGCCGCCATCTGGGCTCTGCACAGTCCTCGTCTGCACTCCACCTTTTCCTTGCGGACCGTACTGACCATCCTCATCCCCGGGTCTCTCATCTTTCTGCTCGGTGTGTATGACGACATTCGCGGTGTCGGTCCTTACGTCAAATTTTCCGTACAGGGAATCGCCGCCACCATGCTCTACATGGGTGGTCTGCGCATCGTCAACATCCCTGTGCTCTTCGGCGATATCCGCCTGCCCTGGATCGTGGGCTGGGCCTTTACCGTTCTCTGGGTTCTCGCCATCACCAACGCGTTTAATCTGATCGATGGCCTCGACGGTCTGGCCGCCGGATCAGCTTTATTCTCCACGCTCGTTGCCTTCGTCGTCGCTCTGCTCGATGGCCCTTCACTGGTCACCGTAATGACCATCGCCCTCGCTGGCGCGATTCTCGGCTTCCTGCGCTTCAACTTTAATCCGGCCACGATTTTCCTGGGCGACTCCGGCAGCCTCTTCATCGGCTTCATCCTCAGCGCCCTCGCCATTAAAGGTGCCCAGAAGGCTCCCACCATCGTCGCCGTAGCCATCCCGGTCGTGTCGTTCGGCCTGCCCATTCTGGAGACCGCGCTCTCCATCATGCGCCGCCTCATCAGCGGTCGTCCCGTCTTCACCGCCGACGCCGAACACATCCATCACAAGCTCTTGCAGCATGGCATGACGCACCGCCAGGTCGTCATTCTGCTCTACGGCGTCTCCGCCGTCTTCGCCATGCTCAGCCTATTCCTGCTGTGGCCGACCGGAAGTTCTCTCGGCTTGGTCCTCGCCGTCCTGGGCATCGGCATCTGGATCGGCGTGCAGCATCTCGGCTATCTGGAATTCGGCGAGCTCGCCCGCGTCGCCCAGCGCACCCTCAATCAGCCCCAGATCTTCGTCAACAACCTGGCTATTCGCCGCGCCACCGAGGAACTCAAAGTCGCCCGCGATTTCGACCAGATTCGCCGCATCCTTACCGCCGCCTTCAGCAACAACGACTTTGACAGCTTCGAGCTCAAACTCGAACTGCTCCCCGGAGAAACTGCCTCCGGGGAACTCGTCCCCTTCGACGTCGCCGATGCCTCTTCACGCCGCGCCGGCAGCGCCTTCCGCTGGTGTAAAGCCGGAATGCCCAAGGTGGGAACTCCGAAGGCCTTCGATGCCTCCGCCACATGGACCGTCGCCCTCAGCCTGCAGAGTTCCGCCAACCGCCGCCGCGGCACTCTCACCGTGCATCGCCTCTACTCCGCGCGCGATCTTCAACTCGACATCAATCTTCTCACCACCGCATTCCCCACCGCCCTCGCCGACGCCCTCGACCGCACCCTCGCTCAATCCCCGCAAGTCATCGCCCTGCCCGAACAGGACCCGTCTCTGATCGCCGCTCAAGCCGGCTGACCGAAGATTATTCCTGCGATTGCCCCCGAAAACTAGCTCAAGAAATATCGCTATAGCTCGACCAGGAAGCATGGCTACAGCCGCGAAGCGGCGCAAGAATACAGCCCACAGCCTGCACTGAGCTTGGCGAAGGATCGGACGCCGTGGGTCGAAGAAGCGATTGGAAGATCAAGCCCCGAAGGGGCGAAAGAGAAGGTTGCTTACTGCAGGAAGGTCTTAGCGCGAAACAAAAACTCCGCGCCAAACATATAACAAACAAGAAGGCCAAGCAGCTCGCACACTTCGCCGTGTGAGGCCAAGGCCGCGAGGGCGCTGCTAGAAAGCTGTCAGGGGAGAGCGTTTTCTACTACAGCTTGGCGCTGGCGTAGGAGTTGATTTCGCAGTTCAGGCAAACTTCTTCAAAAGCCGGTGCGGTCCATTGCATGATGATTTCCCCCAGTAGATCGTTGTGCGGCTGAACCGCCAACGTTTTGCTAGCATAGCCGACCCTCCGTCCAAAATCAATACTTCACTTGGAGATTAACCGCTGATCACCCGCGCTCCGCAAGGCTTTTGCCCTGAAAGGGATACACCTTGCAAGATTCTGCATACTCGCTGCGCCTTTCGTGAGAAGCGGTCAGAGTCACCCTGTCACTCCGAACCGGGCTAAAAGCCCGGTGAGGAATCTGCTGTTTGCCGCTCGGCTTCGACTGCGGAGTAGTGCGTCATCCCGACAGGCGCTGACTGCGAAAAAAATGGTCCCCTTTTTCCACACCCGGAACCATCACCGTCACTTTCTCGCTCTTCGCTATCTGTTTACCTTCATCTGCACCCAACGAATACGACTACGAAAATGTATCCCCAGATGTTACAAGCGAGGAATCAGCAATCATGTTTGGCAAGACGGTTTATGGCACGACCTTCAAAGACGTCAATTTTGTCCCTTTGCAGTCCGCCACATTCTGTGTCCAGTGTGAGCTGATCAGCAGCAACAGCAAGCCCTATTGCTTGGCCTGCGGCAGCCACGCTCTGCTCGGCCTTTCGCGCGTGCTCGGCGGATCGCTAAGCCACCAGCAGACCGCCCATCTCATCACCGACAACGAGCTTAATATTCTCGTGCGCGATTTGCTGCGCACCGTGCCTCGCCCCGACGCTGTCAGCTCCGATCGTCATATGCCTGATCATCATATGATCGACCGTCATCTGCCCGAGCGTCGAATGGCGGACCGCAACTCCGGCGACCACCTCCACATGCCCGCGCTCGCCCAGCGCAGTCAGCTCCGCGTCGCCAATGCCGCCCATCCCGTCTCCGGCTTCCGCGCCGTTTCCCCCGGCGAAGACATTGAGATTCATCCCGCCGAGCTCGATCTCGAGCCCGCCATCAGCGCCATCACCGAACGCGCCCAGCATCTTACCGGAGCCACCGGAGCCGCCATCGCTCTCCGCGCCGGCGACGAAATTGTCTGCCGCGCCCGCGCCGGCCGCACCGCTCCCGATCTCGGCATCCGCCTCCAAACCGATACCGGCATCTCCGCCGAAGCCGTCCGTTCCGGCGAAATCATGCTCTGCCACGATGCCGAACGCAACCCCCGCGTCGACCTCGCCAGCTGCCGCCGCCTCGGCGTCCGCTCCATCCTGGTCTCGCCTCTGCGCCACTACCGCCGCACTCTCGGCGTTTTCGAAGTCCTCTCCTCATCCCCCGGAGCCTTCGACCAGAACGACGTCGCCACCATGCAACTCCTCTCCAGCATGATGGTCGCCGCCATCTCCCGCATCTCCAGCCTCCACCAGGCCCAAACCCTCCGTCGCGCCGGCTGAAATCCGCCCCTCGGTGAACGGAGGGCATTTATATCGGCATCTTGCCTTGCTGGCGGCGGGCCGGATGGTTGGGGTCGGTGAATTCGAGCAGTTCGATGGGCGCGCCGTTTTCGACGATGAACGCGACCCGAACGCCGTCGGATGGGCTGTTGGGAGGAATTAGGATTTCGTGGCCGGCCAGCTCGGACGCGAGATCGGCCACTTCAAACGCCACGTGCGGAACTTGCCGGACCAGATCTGGCACCGCCGCGTCCGATTCGAAACGCATCCACTCCACGCCAAATTCGCTTTTCTCGTGGCTGACGACAAAGAGTTTCAGGTGTTTCAAGTGGGTCTCGCCAGGCTTCACTTCCGTCGTGGGAATTCCGATGTGATGGTACCGGCGCATTGTGTTCGCTCTCCCTGGACCTGGCACAAATTCTACGCTGTCGTTACCCCGTTCGAAACCGCGCCCTCGCGACCGGACGTTCTAGGCACGAAGTCAAGTTGCACGCTTCTCTAGGTTTTGGACCTGTCGTCCTTCCGATTTTCTTCCTTGCTTACTTTTCCCTCGTCGCCAGCTAAGCCCCGCGCTAATATGTAGCGATCAGTATCAGGGCCCTTTCCCATGGCAGTCACCAACTCCGCACTGCATCCGGTTTCCCCCAACCGCCGCCGCCGCGTGCGGCACAAGATTCAGATGCCCGCCTATGCCACGTTTACCGCCGAGTCTCAGGGCGCCATGCTCGACCTGCATGAAATCGTCGACATCAGTGAGGACGGCATCGCCATCCAGTGCCACTCCCCGCTGCCCGCGCATAAGCCGGTGAACCTCTGCCTCGATCTCGCCGACAGCTCCGACCACATTTACACCACCGCGCAGGTCGTGTGGTCGAACCCCTCCGGCCGCTCCGGCCTTCATTTTTCCGAGCTATCATCCGAGTCCGTCTTCCGCCTGCGCGAGTGGCTCTTCGCCAATGTGATGGCCAGAGTCGCGGATGTCGAAGCCGAAGTCGAAAACAATGCCGAAGCCGGAATCGCCGCCGCCCACATAGAAATTCCTCCGCGTCCCAGCTACAGCGATACGCTTGAAGCGGTCAGCGCCGTGCAACGCCAGGTTGAAGCTCTCGGTTCCGATCTCGCAGCCGTTCTGCCCCTGATCGCCGGACGCGCTGAAACTCTGGTGCGCGCCACCGGAGCCGCTATCGCCCTCGCCGACGCCGATCCCGATTTCATGATCTGCCGCGCCAGTTCCGGCCCCGATGCTCCGCCCGTCGGCGCACGCTTGCAAGTCGGCTCCGGCTTTTCCGGCCAGTGCGTAAAGACCGGAACGCTGCTGCGCTGCGACGATACCGAACTCGACATCCGCGTCGATCGCGAGAACTGCCGCGCGCTCGGTATTCGCTCCATCCTCGCCGCTCCCGTCTGCATCGGCGGCAAGTCCATCGGAATTCTCGAAGCCTTCTCCAGCGAGCCCGACGCATTCTCCGACACTCACAGCCGAGTCCTCGAACGCCTCGCGCAATCTGTCATCGCCGCCGTCAACCGCGCCGCCCGCGCCGAAGATCTCCCGCTGCCCGGCGCTGCCGCCGCCGCCGCATCAGCCTCAAGATTCGCGCCCACCCCCGGCAGCGTGCTCTTCGCCTCCGCGCCCGAAGCGGAAGTTAAGCCGGAAATTACCGAGGAAAAACATTCCGGCGGCATCAGCCTGCCGCTCTCGCATCTCGTGCTTCTGGTCTGCGCCGCCATCACCATCTCCCTCGTACTCGGGATCGCCAGCGCTCCGTGGATTCAAGCCAAACTTCATGAGCGCCGCCTCAGTTCGGTGCAAACCGTGCTGGCCTCGTCGCGCCCGCCCACGTCTGACGCGCCCGCCGCTCCGGCCCTTCCCACGGTCGAGACCGCAACCTTCGAACAACTCCGTCAGATGGCCGACAATAACGACCCCGCAGCCGAAAACGCCATGGGCCTGCGCTACGCCACCGGCGAAGGAGTCAAACTGGACGAGCGCGAGGCGGTACGCTGGTTTACCCGAGCTGCCGAGCATGGCAGCGTAGCCGCTCAGTCCAAGCTCGGAGCCATTTATTTCAGCGGCCGTGGCGTCCCTCAGGATTTCAACCAAGCCTACTTTTGGATGTACCTGGCGCGCGCCGGCGGTGACCCGGCCAGCAAGATGCTCGCGCCTTCGGTCATGGCGCGCCTCACCCGTGCCCAGGTTATTTCCGCCGAGAAGGACGCCGACCAGTGGCTGCACCAGCACCTCCCCACCTGGAAGCCCTCCGCCGCCCATTAAAGCCCTCAGCCCGGGCGCCAAGAATTTTCCCTTGCGTCGTCCCGAGCGGAGCCGTTCTTCAGGCGAAGAGAGGGATCTCCCGCTCAACCGCACCGTCGTTAGGAGGCCCATGCATCAGACTTTCCTTTTCGCAACACTCTTCAGACCCCGAGCTCCAGCAGTAGAATAATCGTAGAGTGCCCGCCCTCCGCGACATCCTCGACGCCCGAGTCCAAGAGGCCGACCCCTCGCTCCACGAAAAGTTAGACAACCACCGCGTCCGCTGCTTCTCCTGCGGACACTGTTGCCCCATCCCCGAAGGCCAGCCCGGCGTCTGCAAAGTCCGCTACAACCGCGGCGGCACGCTCTACGCACCCTGGGAATACACCGCCGGAATGCAATGCGATCCCATCGAGAAGAAGCCCTTCTTCCACGCCCATCCCGGAGCTCTCGCCTACAGCTTCGGCATGCTGGGCTGCGATCTGCACTGCGGCTATTGTCAGAACTGGGTCACGTCGCAAGCCCTGCGCGATCCTAACGCCATCTCGCCCCCGCTCGACGCGTCTCCTGAAGCGCTCGTTCGCGACGCCCTCGACCAAGGCGCAAAGGTTCTGGTCAGCACCTACAACGAGCCTCTTATCACCAGCGAGTGGGCCGTCGCAATTTTCAAAGAAGCGCGCGCCGCCGGCCTGCTCACCGGATTCGTCTCCAACGGCAACGCCACGCCGCAAGTTCTCGAATTCCTGCGTCCTCATCTCGATCTCTACAAAGTCGATCTCAAAAGCTTCGACGATCGCCACTATCACGAACTCGGCGGGCGCCTCGCCCCCATCCTCGACAGCATTCGCCGCATTCACGCCATGGGATTGTGGCTCGAGATCGTCACCCTCCTCATCCCCGGATTCAACGATTCCCCCGACGAACTGCGCCGCCTCACCGACTTCCTCGCCGCCATCTCGCCCGACATTCCCTGGCACGTCACCGCCTTCCACGCGGATTACAAAATGGACGCACCCAGAAACACGACCGTCGAAGATCTCCTCCACGCCGCCGAAATCGGCCAAGCCGCCGGACTGCGCTATATCTACGCCGGCAATCTTCCCGGCATGGTCGGCGATTGGGAAAACACGCGTTGCCCGAACTGCCACGAAACTTTAATCCGCCGTTACGGCTATCACATCGAAGACTATCGCCTCACTCCCGACGGCCGCTGCCCGAAATGCTCCACCGAAATCCCCGGCCGCTGGCCCGCAAAATTCGCTGGCCAAATCACCTCCCGCCCTTTCCTCCCACAAAACCGCCCCCGTTTATTTACAATCACAAGTCGTTGAAGTCCGTGGGCACAATAAACAATATGAAGACACGAAGGGTGCCCCATTTCTCGCGCGTTCTTGGCGCGAGAAGTGGGAATTTTCTGACCTCCATTGCCCTCGCGACGCTGCTCATCCTCGCCTCCTGCTCCCCCCGTGACTTCCTCACTCGCCGCCTCGCCACCGACCTCATCTCGTCCTCTGACGCCTTCAAAGCCCCGCAACAATTCGTACTGCAAACCGGAGTCGTCTCCAGCAAGGACTACGCCTCGCCCGAATACCTCGTCCTCCAGCATCATGGCTGGATTTCCGCCACCACCGCCCCATGCCCCGCCGGCCTCACGCCTCCACCTTGCTGGGACGTCCTGCTCACTCCCATCGGCGTCGACACCGTACGCGCCCTCATCCCCGCCGAAGAAGCCGACAAGCCGTCCCTCGCCATTCCGGTCGCCCGCCGCGATCTCGTCGCTGTCACCGGCATCAGCAAACAGGGCAGTGTGGCCGACGTCGACTTCACCTGGAAGTGGGTTCCGCTGAACGAAGTCGGCGCCGCCCTCTACTCCGGCGACCTGCGCTACAACTCCACCGTCGGATTCCGCGACTACGACGACGGCTGGCGCATCGTCATCGCACCCAGCGCTCCCCGCCCCGTCCAGTCACTCGACGACGCCCTCAAAAACGCCGAGCCCGCGCCGTGACGCCGGCATGGGTTGAAGGCTGGATTGAATCAGGCCGGGTTGAATCCAGAGTGACGTCGTTCGCGCACTGGCTCACGCCGCGCCGCCTCCGCTCCCAGGGCATCCTGCTCGCTCTCTGCCTGTGGTTAGTCTGTGCCTTCGACTTCGCCACGCCCGGCCTGTTCGACCGCGCCGGCAATATCAAGTTCCAGGACTTTCTCCAGTTCTACATTTCCGCCCGTCTGATCGCCCAAGGCCGCGTCGCCGAGCTTTACGATCAGCCCGTCGCCGACCAGGAAATGCGCGCACTCACAGATGAGCAGACTCGCGTACGTCTCCCCCCCGTCTACGGCCCGCAAGTCGGACTGTTCTTCGTCCCCCTGACGCGCTTCTCGTTCCCTGTGGCCGTCCACATCTGGGTCACGCTCAGCCTGATCGCCATCGCCGCCTGTCTTTATCTCCTCTGGAGATCGTGCCCATCCCTGCGCTTGCACGCCCCAACCGTCGTCCTCGGCGCCCTGGCTTTTCCCCCGCTCTTCCATTTCTTCGTGCGCGGCCAGATTACTGCGCCGCTTCTGGTCTGTTTCTCCGCAGCATTCCTCGCATTCCGTTCCGGCCGCGATTGGCTTGCAGGCATCGCCCTGGGCTGCCTCGTTTTCAAACCACAGTTTCTGGTCGCCGTTCCATTGATCTTGCTGCTCGCCCACGCCTGGAAAGCTTTCGCCGCTCTTGCCCTGTCAGCCGTCGGACAGTTAGCCTTCACTTGGCTCTATTTCGGCCCGACCGTAATCCGCAGTTACTTCGACACCATGCTGCACACCTCACGCTGGATCAATCTTGCGGAAACCGGTCCGGCCCAAATCCAAATGCACTCCCTGCGTTCCTTCTGGACGCTGCTCATCCCCTGGTCGTCGAATCCATCGCCCTCGACCCCCTGGCCCAACCTCGCTCTCGCACTCTACCTCTTGAGTTCCATCGTCGTGATCGTCATGGCCGCGCTTATCTGGAAATCGTCCGCCGCTCTGGCCCTCCGCTTCTCGGCTCTGACCATCGCTGCCGTCCTCGTCAATCCCCATCTCTTCGTCTACGACCTGCTGGTCCTCGCTCCCGCACTCCTGCTGTTGGCCGACTGGATCCTCACTCACCCCGACCATCCGTCCTCAGCGGCACTTTCGCTGCTGGCCTATCTCACCTTCATCCTGCCGCTCTTCGGCCCGCTCTCCCGCTGGACTCATCTCCAGCTCTCCGTCATCGCCATGACCGCGTTGTTATGCCTGCTGTGGCGCCAATCCCGCACGCCAATCTACTCCCCGTTGTCATCCTGAGCGAAGCGAAGGATCGATGCAATTGCGGGCAGCGCCACGGCCGTGAGAGCCCGCACAGCGTCAGATCTTGCCTCCACCGATTCCGCCGTTGTATAACCCTTTTTCCCACCGGGGACCAAGCGAAGACGGAAACAAAGACCCAATCAAAACCCATGCGAATCCATAAACCAGTTTTCATCGCCCTCATACTCGTCAGCTGCACTCTCACCGCCTTCGCTCAGACCAAACCCAAACTCACCTTCGACGAATTCTTCAACTCCGTCGACTTCACCGCGCTCGAGCTTTCTCCCGACGGCAATTCCGTCGTCATCGCCACCGAACGCGCCGACTGGGACCAGCAAATCTTCCGCACTGACCTCTGGCTCTATCGAGTCGCCGCTGCGAACGCCGTTCCGAACAACGACGGCAAACCCGGCTCCCTGATCCGACTCACCCAGTCCGGCCACGACTCCGACCCCAAGTGGTCCCCCGACGGCCGCTGGATCGCCTTCCTCTCTGAACGCAAAACATCTATTGAAAAATCCGCCGACTCCGATTCCGACGCCGACTCCAAAGACAACCCTGCCGCACAGCTCTACCTGATCTCCCCCAACGGCGGCGAAGCCTTCACCATCACTCAATGCGACGAAGAAGTTCACGCCTTCGCCTGGTCCGCCGATTCGCAGACCATCTACTACTCCACCCGGAAGCCCTGGACGAAAACGCAAAAAGACGATTACAAGCAGCAATGGAAAGATGTCGTCCAGTACCGCACTGCCGAGCGCGGCGACATGATCTTCGCGTTCGATCTCTCCACGGTTCTGGCTCACCACACCGCCGAACCAACCAAAATAGAAAAGAAAGAAGGCGAGCCTGAGAAGGATCCTGATCTCACTCCCGGCGCGCGCCCCATCGCATCCGAACCATTGCGAATTGAGGAACTGATCGCATCCCCAGACGGCAGATTGCTCGCATTCCTCACCAACTCCATCAACCAGCGCCAGGAAAAGCCCGACGATGTCGAAATCTACGTAGCCGATGTTTCTGCGCCGAACGACATGCGGACCGTGCGTGTCACCAACAACCAGGCCGTCGAAACCCACCCCCGCTGGGCCAACGATTCCCGCCATATCCTCTTCAGCGTCGAAGTCGGCGACGTCGCCGGTCCCTACCGCGACCTCCAACCCCATCTCTACTCCGTCGACATCACCGACGGCAAAATCGAACAGTGGGCCAAAGACTTCATCGGCCCCGTCGAGCACTACGCCGTCGGATCAAACGTCGCTGCATCAAACAATAAAGACTCCGTCCTCGCCTCCGCCCGCGTCGGCACCGAAGTCCAACTCTATTCCGCCGCCCAGCCGTCTGAATCGCTGCACCGCCTCAGCGCGTGGCCGGGCACCTACGCGCAAATCTCCACCGCTGCGCACTCGCCCGAAATCGCCTTCGCCTACTCCTCGCTCGGCAAGCCCGCAGAAATCTATCTCGCCGACAGCGCCGACAAACTCGATCAAGCCCGCCCCATCACGCAATTCAACCAACTCTTCACCAACCGCGATCTCCCTCAAGGCAAGCCCTACCACTGGAAGGCCGACGACGGCACCACCATCGAAGGCATGCTGATCTTTCCTCCAGGCATCGCACCCGACAGCCCCCAAGCCAAGCACCTCCCCATGCTCACATTCATTCACGGTGGCCCCGCTGACGCCGACGGCAACCACTTCGAGGCCGACTGGTACCAATGGTCCGCCCTCGCCGCCACTAACGGATGGCTCGTCTTCGAGCCCAACTACCGCGGTTCCACCGGATACGGCGACAAATTCCTCCAGCAGATCGTTCCCCAAATCGTTTCCCGCCCCGGCAAAGATATTCTCCAAGGCGTCGACGCCCTCATCAAAGACGGCATCGCCGACCCCGATCACCTCACCATCGGCGGCTACAGCTATGGTGGATACATGACCAACTGGCTCATCACCCAGACCACCCGTTTCAAGGCCGCCGTCACCGGCGCCGGTTCGGTCGAACACATCGGTAACTGGGGCAACGATGACACCACCATGGACGACGCCTACTTCCTCGGCGGACGCCCTTGGGAAGCCCCCCAGCGCTACCACGACGAAGCCGCAATTTTCCAGATCGACAAAGTGAAGACGCCCACCCACATAGTCGCCGGCGCCGACGACATAAGAGTCGCCGTCCTCGAAGATTACTTGTTAGAGCACGCCCTCTACTCGCTAGGCGTCCCCAACAAGCTGCTGATCTTCCCCGGCGAAGGCCACAGCCTCGCCAAGAATCCCTGGCACGGCAAGATCAAAGTAAGAGAAGAACTAAAATGGCTGCAAAAATACGGCGGCGTCCCGGCCGGAAACTGACCACAACTCCACAAACCTTGTCATCCTGAGGCCCGCGCCTTTAGCGGGCCGAAGGACCCCATGCCACCATGCAGCACCACCGGCACCAAAAGGAATTTCCGCCACCGCAGAAGGAGCGAGACGTTGACAGCGTGACCCTAGGGTGCCCCATCCCTTGTCCCGCCGTTCTTTGGCGGGACAGGGTGGGGACTTTGACTAGAAATTCCCCGCAACCCGCTCCACTCCCCGCGATCTATCGAAGGCGGGTCAAGCATTCCTGTTCCGAACCCGTGAAAAATGCTTGCAGCCGTCTCGTCCCCGGCCTAATGTAAGCTTGTCCGTCAGCAGGAGTACTGAAATGCGCAAAGCGATCATCGACCAAGTTCTGACCCTCATCGCCGCCGCCGGATTGGCTCTCTTCCTTTCAATCCCAGCCGCAAGCCAGATTGCGCAGAACCAGGTTGCGCATCACGTGCCGGTCACCCAGATCCCGGTTACCCAAACTCCGGCTACCCATACCAACATTCGGGCCGCAAGAACGCCCTACACCGCGGAGTACAAGGTCACGCACGTACAGACCCTGGCCGACGGAACCACCATCACTCGCGACACCACCACAGTAGAGGCCTTGGACTCTCAGGGCCGGCGCATGACGGCGTCCACAGTCACCAACGCAGACCACCCCGTAACCCACGTCGTGGTCTTTGACCCCGTGGCCCGAACCCAGACCATGTGGCACTCGCCGGGCCAGGTCGCGCACGTCTTTCAGATGGCCGCTCCCGGCGCGGAATCTCATTGCTCCACGTCTACCAGCACCCGCGACGACGTCGGGGTGGCCAGCGGCCCCAAAGCGCAGCACACCTCCGAGGATCTGGGAACAGAATCCATCCAAAACATCGAAGCCCGCGGCAAACGCCGCATCACCACGATTCCCGCCGGCGCAGAAGGCAACGACGCCCCGCTGGTCACCACCTCCGACCGCTGGACCGCCCTTACTCCCGGCTTGGAAGGCCTGGTCGTGCGCGAAATTACCAACGATCCCCGCCGCGGCAACTCCACCCGCGAGCTAACCAGCCTCACCCAATCCGACCCCGATCCCTCCACCTTCCAACCCCCCGAAGGCTACGAGATCGTCACCAAAGAAGCCTCCGGCTGCCATGGTGTCGTGTCAACCGAAGTAGGCACCGAAACATCCACGCCGAAATAACTCCAGCGCCGCGCCTGAGCGGATAGAACAACGTAGAAGACGAACGTTGAAGAGCACCGTAGAAGATCGGTGCTAATGGGACGAACGTGGAAGCGCGGCGCTGACGGAGCAAACGTGGAAGAGAGGCGCTTTAGCGCCGCGTCCAGATGCTAAGAGTTCGCGGGCTTCAGCCCCTGTGGTTACCGTAGGGACGGCACCAGCCCTGATCGCAACTCAACAGCCCTTGTCATCCTGAGGAGGGCGTTCTTCGCGCGACGAAGGACCCCATGCCACCCCAAAGCACCACCGGCGCTATCAGGAATTTCCAACATAGGCGGGCTGGCCCGGGCTCTTGATTTTGCCGGCGCCACAAACACCGAGGGTGCCCCATCCTTGCATTCTTTGCAAGGGTGGGTAGAGTTGAAGCCTGCAGCGTAGCCCGCGGAACCGGACCGCGTCATTCGAGCCGCGCCGATGGAGCGACCTGCGCCCAGTGCGCGACGTAGAAGAGCGGCGCTTTAGCGCCGCGTCCAGCCGCTAAGAATTCGTGGGCTTCAGCCCCCGTGGTTCCCGCAGGGACGGCACCAGCCCCGATCGCAACTCAACAGCCCTTGTCATCCTGAGGCGGGCGTTCTTCGCCCGACGAAGGACCCCATGCCACCCCAAAGCGCCACCGGCGCTATCAGGAGTTTCCACCATAGCCGAAGGCGAAGGAGAGGAAAGTAGGGGGAGGAAAATCAGCGACAGACGAAACGTTCCTCGATTTATTCCGTTAACGTCGCGCCCAGCCCGCCCCCTTTTCCACAGCCTTCCACAAAAAGATTCCCCATTCCTGTGACGAACAACCTTGACCGAGGATGCAGAAAGCGCAAACTCGTTCCATGCGCGCAAGCTCCACCGAAACCGCCGGCTCTATCCAGCTCCAGCCTCGCGTAAAATACGCTAAGTCCTTATTCGGTAATATTTTAGCTGTAAGTCATTACGGCTCAATATTTTGCCCGGATCGCGGCCGATCCAAGACCAGTAAACCGTTTGTCCTTAATATCTTACCGGAAAGCGCGAAAAAAATAGGAGCGTCTTACGCGGGCGATTGACACATAATATGTGTCCACATATACTGTGTCCATGAACGTCACCCTATCCATCGAAGATCAGCTGGTCGCTCGCGCCCGAAAGAAAGCCGAGGTGCTTGGCAAGAGCCTGAATCAGTTGATTCGAGACTACCTCATGACCGTCGCTGGCGAAGACGATGCCGAGAAGGACATCGAGGAGTTCGGGCGCCTTTCCGGTAAGGGTCATTCGCGCGGCTGGCGTTTCAACCGCGACGAGATTCACGAGCGCCGCTAGGATGCCCGTTCGCAGCTTCTTCGACACCAACATCCTCGTCTACGCTGACGACGCTGAGGACGCCGTCAAGCAACGTCGCGCCCTCGAACTTTTCAATGAACATCGCCGTGCGCGGACTGGCGTTGTCTCCCTGCAAGTGCTCCAGGAATACTTCGTCACCGTGACTCGGAAGTTGCAAATCGATGCGCGGACTGCGCGCCGAAGAGTCGAACTGCTCTCGAAGTTCGACGTAGTTGTTCCTGAACTAAGCGACATCCTGGCCGCGATCGACCTGCACCGGCTGCACGGCTTCTCCTTTTGGGATGCCCTGATCCTGCGCGCAGCCAAACAAGCCGGATGCAGCGTGCTTTTCACAGAAGACATGCAGCCGACGCGCGAAATCGACGGAGTTCGCATCGTGAATCCGTTTCAATAGGAGGCCAAAAGGCAACGAGCAGTTAACAACTCGCAGCTCAAAGCTCGAAGCTCCAAGCTACTTCGCCGCCACGGCCCGCGTAGAACAGATCGAACAGTTTTCTGGCCACTGGCCACTGACCACTGATCACTGCCCTACTTCGCCGCCACCTTCACACCATGAGAAGCAGCCGCATACCGCGCGATGCCTCGGTACAAAGCTTCGGCGATCTGTTCGCGGTAGCCGTCCGAGCGCAGTTTCTGTTCATCCGTGGGACTCGAGACGAACGAAACTTCCGCCAGAATTCCCGGCATGGCGCTTTCGGTGAGCACCACGAATCCGGCTTCTTTAATGCCGCGATCGCGCAGCCCCGGATTTTCCGCCGAGAGCGTTCCGTACAACGACCTCTGCACGCTGGTCGCCAGCCGCCGCGATTGTTCGATGCGCTCATGCAGGTCGGCGGGCGAAAGCGTCGGCGTGACGGCATTCTTCGCGCCGCTCGAATGAGTATCGACATCTTTCGATCCGGGCGCCGAGAAGAAGTTCGTGTAATAGGTTTCCACGCCGCGCGCCGAAGGCAGATCGCTGTAGTTGGCGTGCACCGAGACGAACAGGTCGGCCTGCGACTGGTTCGCGATCGCGGCGCGCTCGTCGAGCGTGATGTAGTTGTCGTCGGGCCGCGTGTAGATCACGTCCATACCCAGCCGGCTTTCGAGCAGCATGCCCAGGCGCTTCGATATTTCGAGCACCAGATCTTTTTCGAGCAGTCCGCGGCGGCCGACCGTGCCCAGATCCCAGCCGCCGTGACCAGCGTCGACCACGATGCGCATCTTGGGCACGCGCGCCCGCAGCTGCAAGTCTTCCTTGGTCGGAGGCGGCACCACGATCGCCAGCTTGTTCTTTTCAGCTTCGCCGGAGTTGGGGAACAGGTTGACCGCGCCCTTGGGAGCCGCGCCGATCTTGCGCACTTCAACGACGAGCCGGTAAGGATTCGGTTCGAGGCTTACCGAGAAAGTCGAGTCGGCTTTGGTCTGCAACACGACGCGTGTCATGCCCGCGACCGGTTGCGCCACGCGGATGCGGCTCACGAACGTGTCACCCACCTCGATCGAGGCGCCGACCAACTCGGGCGAGAGTTGCGTGTCGCGAAGGTCGAAGTAGATGCGATCCGGTCCGGCCAGCCGGTGCGCTTCATACTGCACCTGGTCTTCCAGGTCGAGGACGACGGTGCTTGAGTCGGCCGACGACCAGTGCCGGATTCCGGTGACGCGCGGGAACTTCGAAAGCTCCTGCGCTGTCGCGGGGACGCTGTCGGGCTCGCCGGAGTCAGAGACGGTATCGGGATTGCTGTTCGCATTGGCCGTTGGATTCGCGGCCGGCAGCGCAGGCGAAGGTGGCGCGGGAGCTGCCGTATCGTTGGCCGAAGGCTTTACCGGCATCTTCTCGCTTTGCATGACCGTGCTGCTCGACAAGGCCGTCTGCTTCAACCAGACTCCGACCGCAAACGCGGTGCAGATGACGATGAAGACGAGCAAGACCAGCAGCACCGGACGACGGCTGGTGGGCTCCGGTTGCAGCAATGCGAGTTCGGGTTCCGCGGCGGTGTCGGCTGCGACGGTCTCAGTTACAGCGGGAGCTTTAATTTCACCGGGCTGTTCGGTTTTCTCGGGAACTGTTGGCTTGCTTACCACCGCAGACTTTGGTGCGACGGCGGGAGCGGCGCTGACTGGCAGTGCGACAGGCTTCTTTTCTGCGACCGCTGCAGATGGAGTTGGGGCCGCTGGAGTCGAGGCAACGGGCGCGGGCGTCGCGGGAACGGGCACGGCGCGAGCGACGACATTCTGTGCGGCGCGCACAATCTGCGGCGGTTGCGGAACTGCTGGCGTCTTCGCAACAACCGGTTCCAGCTTGGTCGCCGCGGCCTGAGCAGACTCCGCGAAGCGATCTTCATCCTCGGGCTTCAGCGCGCCCAGTACGAGTTCCGCGAGCAGGCTCAGGTTGCGAACGTCGCTCTCGTTGAAGGCGAACGGCCACTCGGAAAATGCTTCCAGCACGCCAATCACGCGGCGCCGACCGCACAGCGGCACGGCGACCATGGAGCGAGCGCCCAGCTTGCGGCAGGCCGCGAGGTTCACGCGCGGATCGGTTTCGGTGTCGTCGCAGTTGACGATCTGTGCAGTGCGGAAACAGGCGCCGGAGAACGCAGAATCGCGGTCGATTCGGGCGCCGACGTCGGGCCGGATCGCGCCGGCCGCGGCGCGCAAGACGATCTCATTATTTTCCGCGAGTGCGATGGCCAGACCGTCCGCGCCGGTGATGGCTACGGCGCGCTCGGCGACCAGTTGCAGCACTTCATCGAGGACGAACAACTCATCTGGTTCGAACTCGCTTTGCTTAAATACTTGCTGGCTGGACTTCGCGCTCTCAAGCTTCGCAACCGGAGCGCCGGCATCGAAGTTGCTCCGCGCTGCCAGAGCTTTTCTGCGCCGCACCTGATCGTGCAGAGCCGAAAAGGCCAGCAGCGCTTGCAGCGCGTCATGCTGCGATGGGCGCATGGGTGGCTGAGCTTTGGATTGCGAGGAATGTGCTGGCGCACCCGAGAAGGTCGCTTCATTCTCACCGCGCGGCCATGCCGGCACACCAGAACCTGTAACGCCAGCACCGGTAAGCGGAGTGGTGGCTACATGGTCCGGTTTGGTGGTGGTGGTCGCCATTAGAGACAGTTCACCTTCAAGTTAACGGTCTTTGAGCCGGGTTGCAATTACCTGGGCATGACCCTTTGGGCATGTACCTTGGTAAGGAGGTCGTCCCGCGTTTCTCGGTTTCCGAACAGGTTTCGAATCTCCGCGATGGACCGCTGAGCGAGGAGTAGAATCCCTCCGCAATCAGACTCGGCGCACGAGGGAATCTCAATGCCAACGCGCACTCACCGATCTTCCAGTCCTGGAGCGTCGACTCCCACAATTGCGGCGGCCATCGTGCTGGGCATGTTGGCCATGGTGGTGATTCCGGCGGGCATCGCGTTGCACTCGGTGCGGTCGCCGGGAACGCTGCGGGTTGGTATGGATGCTTCACCACACGGCTACACCTGGAGCCTGCTGCTTTTCATTGTTCCCATCCTGGTGATCGGGCTGTGGTTTCTGCCCAGCGAGGGGCTGGAGATTCCGCAGCGTGCCTTCTGGCGCACGATTGGGATTCTCGCGCCCATCGGCTGCCTCTTAGATGTAATCTTTGCGCAATGGTTTTTCTGTTTTCCCAACCCGAAGGCGACGCTGGGCATTCTTGCGCCTGCACTGGGCAGGCGGGTTCCGATTGAGGAGTATGTTTTTTATCTGACCGGCTTCATCACCATCCTGCTGCTGTATGTGTGGCTAAGCGAGTACTGGCTGGCCGAATACACAGTCGAGGACTACGCGGCGGAAGTCCGGGCGGGGAGCCGTTTGCTGCAGTTTCATCCCACGTCTTTGATTCTGGGAGTGGGTTTGATTGCGGTTGCGATTCTCTATAAGAAATTGTTTTCTGCGGTGCCCGAAGGCTGGCCCGGCTACTTTATTGTGCTGGTCGTGGGAGGTTTGATTCCTTCGGTGAGTTTCTATCCGGTGGCGCGGCGATTCATCAACTGGCGCGCGCTGAGTCTGACTATGTTCTTCATGCTGCTGGTCAGCCTGCTCTGGGAGGCGACGCTGGCGTTGCCTTACGGCTGGTGGAACTACCAGCACGCGGCCATGATGGGCGTGTTCATCGGCGCGTGGTCGGGACTGCCGATCGAAGCCGTGCTGGTGTGGCTGGCCGTTACCTACGGCACGGTGATTCTGTTCGAAGTGATCAAGATCTGGCAGGCTTCGGGACGGCGGGCGAAGGAAGCGTTTCTAGGCGTAGGGCGGGACCGCTCGGAGAGTCGCTAATGACGTCGTCTCTCCCCTGGCCAGTCGTCATGCGGCTTGGCTCTCCGGCGAAGACGTGGGAGCGATGTCTCTACGAATGGCAGGCTGCTGACAAACTCTCCTTGTCCTGAAAGAGCCTACCTCAGGCGCTAAAGCGCGGCTGATCCTAATGCGCTTAACGGCACGAGTGAACTCGTGCCCTTCCCAAAACAGCTCGAAGCGTAGCTTTCGTCAGGCTGCTTCTGAACCATGACAGTTACTAAGGCGGCGCCTGCCACCGGGGATAACATCCATGGGATAGGGCTCGGGCTGATTTTGGTTCTTCGGTGGTGGGGTTATGGGTGCAGGATTATCTCCGCGACAAGCTCGGGCCAAGTACCGTCATGACCTGCGCACGCTGACCTATGTGACGCTTGACCAGGGGAACGGCGGCGTGGTGCGCAACCTGAGCCACGAGGGCATGGGGGTGCAGGCGGTAGCGGCGCTGCGTCCGCGGCAGCAGGTGCGGGTGCGTTTCGAGCTGCGCTATCCCCGGCTGCGGGTGGAGACGCGCGGCGAAGTTACCTGGGCGACATTTTCCGGACAATGCGGCATACGCTTCCTTGACCTGTCTCCGCGCGTGGCTCGCCAGATTGATGAATGGATTTTCGGGAGCTTGCTGGAAGGCATCGCGTTGCATTCCGAACGCGCGGGACCGATGTTTGCAGATTCGTCTTCGCTCGTTTGCGATGCTGAGGAAGAGGATGGGCTGATGGTTTCCACGGCGCCGGTGAAGGTAATTGAACTGCCAGCGCGGACGGATCCTTGGCGCCAGCGCGATGCCGAGTCCGACATTTCCGCAACGCCAACGCATTCAGCGGCAGAACTAGACTGGCTGTCGCAGCCGCTTTCCGGGCGCAGCCTGATCTGGACGATTAATGTGCTGGTGATGGCGGCAGCGCTCTTGCTGTTTGCCCTGGTATTTCTTTCGGTGAATCGAGAACTCCCGTCCCGGCCGCTGGCGATGGCGGGAGTTGGCGCGGTGGTGGTTAGCGCTCTGTATTGGGGATTCTTCCAGTGGTTTGGAGGGGCGAGCCCGGGCGCGAGACTGGCGCGGCTAGCGGGCTTTGAGGTTGGGGAAGAAGACGAAGCGGCGGATGCGCGCTTTCGGTGAATGTCTGAACTCGGACGAGAACCTCAGGGGCTGAAGCCCCGCGAGTTCTTAGCGCCTGGACGCGGCGCTAAAGCGCCGCTCTTCCACGTTGCTTCAATCGACACGGTTGCGGTTCCCTAATGGCTTGTTGACTGCGCGTCTGGACGCTGCCCTTTCAAGGGCAGGTCCCTTTCAAAGCTCAGTTGGCGAAGTATTGCTGCGCTAGCCAGAGCTGCAGGGTGCGCTGCTGTTGGGGCGCGAGTTTCACGAAGCGGATGCCTAGATTTCCGCGCTTATCCTGCCACGCGATTTCCGCTTTGGCTTTCAATCCCGCGCGTGCTCCTGGCAGTTCGAATGAGACCTGAAAGTCTTTCGCGGCCTCGACGGGGTTATTGGTGCGAATCTGAATTCCGCCCTGGCTGACGTTCACCAGAAATGCGTCGGTGGCTTTGCCGTCCTTGCAGTCGAGCGAAACTGGAACTTCCAGGCCGGCGCGGTGATAACGCAGGCGGCCGTCGAGAATCATGCTGCGTGCCGCGGACAGCGTCCGTACGGCCTGTTCCACGGAAATTGGCTTGGCGAAGGCGAAGAGCGCTCCCGTCTGATCCAGAGTTTGCGTGCTGTGCGCGCCGCCCATGATCACGAGCGGGACGGTTCGCGGATTTTGCAGGCATTGCAGTTCGCGCAGGAATTGGGCGCTGCCGTTTAGATCGCAGTCCACGATGAGGGCATCGATTTTGGATTTGGCCAGCTTGGCCAAAGCCTGCTGCGGTTCGTGCTCGACGGCCACGTCCATGTGAAGGCCGCCGAGGATGCATTCCAGAACACTAACTTCCTGCCAGTCGCGCGAAACCACCATCGAGGAAAGTGTCATGCGTTCCACTCTAGCGGCGGGAGTAACGGGGACGTAGATAACCAACGTAACGAAGGAGTGGCTGCTTTTATTCGAGGAGACCTCTGGGGCTAAAAGCCCCGAATGGAAGAGCGCTTGACGCGGCCCTGAAGGGCGGCTCTTCCGCGCGGACGCGGCGCACTTCCATGTTGCGGAATCAGACGGTTGTTCTGCCCGACAATTTTTTGAGATGGCTTCGAGTGGATCCTATTCGTGAATGGGGGCGGGCGCGGTGGTGATTCCGGCGGCAAAGGTTCCGGCGGGGAAAGGCGATCCGCTGATGGGAGAGAGTCGTCCGGTTGACCCGAGTCGGTACGCGGAAACATTGTCCGATCCGGCGTTCACGATGTAGACGTAGCTGTCGGTTGGGTCGATGGAAACTCCGTTGGGGCCGGTTCCGGCGGCAAAGGGCGAGCCGGCGACGAGCTTCAATGCTCCGCCCTCTTCGATGCTGTAGACATAGGCGCCAGGGCCTGCGGCCACGACAACGAATTTGCCGCTGCTGGCTGCGGCGATTCCCGCGGTGAATGCCCCCGCGGCAAAGGGCGAGCCGGTAACGCTGCTCAAGGTTCCGTCGAAATTGATGACGAAGGCTGACACATTGCTGGAACCGGTGTTAGCCGTGTACACATACTGGCTCCAGGGATCGACCACAGCGGAAAGCGGGCGGGTACCGGCGGATAGCGGGGAGCCGATCTGGGTCAGCGCGCCGGTCTGATTATCGATGGAGAATGCGTAAACGTCTCCGGAGCCGGCGTTGGCCACATAAGCGAAATGTCCGGTGGGATCGACGGCGAGGGAGTACGGCCATTGTCCGGCGGAAAATGGCGAACCTGCGATCGGGGTCAAAGCTCCAGTAGTTTGATCGATGGTATAGGCGGAGATGTTTCCGTAGCCGCTGCCCGAGCAGTCTGCGCCGCAGTCGAGGGCGTAGAGAAAGCGGCCGCTGGGATCATTGGTGACGAAGGCCGTTCCGGTGGGTGCGGGGAAAGGCGAGCCGGTGACGGGCGTCAATGTGCCGCTCGCGGAAACGCTGAAGGCGCTGATGCCGCCGGGAATCACGTTGGCCACATAAACGAATCCGCCCCAGGGCACAACCGTGACTGAGTTGGGCGATCCCCCGGCAGAAAACGGCGGGCCCGATACTGCCGCCAGTGCGCCAGTCGACTTGATCGTGTACGCGGAAAGATTGTCGGAAGTCTGGTTGGCAACGAAGGCCAGTTCGGAACGCTGACGGGTTTGCGCCTGCATGGTCGCGGCGGCAAAAAGGATTCCCAGGATGGAGGCAGTTAGTGATTTGCAAGAGAATGATTTCACGGTGAAACTCCGCCGGACAGAATGGGGCCCGTCCAGTTCACTATATTGCGATTCCGGCCCGGTTTCAGCAAAAAACCAATGGACGGTCGAATCGTAGGGAACCAGGCGGAGAACTCGGAAGTAATGTCGGTAGCCCGGCCCTCAAGGGCTAAAGCCCGCGAATTCTTGGCGCTTAACGCGGCGCTAAAGCACCGCTCTTCCACGGTATCTGATCAGCAGGTTGCGCCAACGGCACGGCTAAAGCCGTGCCCTTCCCGAACAATTTATTTCCCGAACCATTTACTTGCCGCGGTACCAGTCGACGGTGCGGCGGAGGCCTTCTTCGAAATCTACTTTGGGTTTGTAGCCGAGACCGGCTGCGGCTTTCGAGATGTCGGCCAGAGAGTGTTTGATATCGCCGCCGCGCTCCGGGCCGTACTTGGGTTGGCCGGCGTATGCGGTCAACGGCTGCAACAGCTTGAAAGTTTCGTTGAGCGTGACGCGGCGGCCGGTGGCGACGTTGAACATTTGTCCTGCAGCTTGGGCTGCGGGAGCTTGGCAGGCTAGCAGGTTGGCTTCGACGGCGTTGTCGATGTAAGTGAAGTCACGGCTCTGCTCGCCGTCGCCGTAGATGGCAGGCTGTTCGCCGCGCAGCATCAGCGTGATGAACTTGGCCAGCACTCCGGAATAAGGAGACGAGGGATCCTGGCGCGGTCCGAAAATGTTGAAGTAGCGCAACGCGACGGTTTCGAGCTGGTAGCAACGGTAAAAGGAAATCAGATAATGCTCGCTGGCCAGCTTGGCCACGGCGTAAGGAGAAATGGGATCGGGCTTCATGGCCTCGTGCTTGGGCAGTGTGGGCGTGTCGCCGTAGGCCGAGGACGAAGCCGCATAGACGACGCGCTTCACTTTGGCATCGCGGGCCGCCACCAGCACGTTGACCGTGCCGTCGACATTGGCGCGGTTGCTGGCGAGTGGATCGAGAACAGATTTGGGCACGGAAGGAATCGCGGCCTGATGGAGGACAAAATCCACGCCACCACAGGCGGAGTGCATAGCGTTGAGGTCGAGGATGTCGGCTTCGCGAAAGTCGATGCGATCCAGTATCTCAGTTAGGTTTTCCCGTTTGCCGGTGGAGAAGTTGTCGACGCCGCGCACCTGCTCGCCGCGTGACAAGAGAGCGCGGGCCAGCGACGATCCGATGAAGCCGCCGATGCCAGTGATCAGGTAGAGAGCCATGCATGCTCATCATAGCGAATGGAAGCGGATTCGCGCTAAGAGAGCGGCCCAGTCTTCGAGCGATGGACGGGCATCTTCAGAGCTTGGCTCGGGCAGCGGCATCCTGGCTCATTTGCAGGACTTTCAGGAAATCCTCGCGAATCAACACCTGGTGCTTTTGGAAGAAGTCGATCAGGCCCTGCAATGCCGCGCCAGGATTGGAGATGGCGGGCACAGACTCCATGGGTCCGGTAGTCGGATGCGGGGAGGCAATTCCCGTCCCGATAATCACTGACGGCTGGGAGATGGCGGCCAGCATGCTTTTCAGGTGCTCCCGGTCCTCATCGGCCATCTCCATGAAGGCGATGCCCATGCCGAGATGGGAATAGCAAACGCGTACGTTACCTTTGCTCCGTACCCGCATGCCGTTGGCATCCAGTTTCAGATGCAGAATGGTTCCCACCGGATAGGTGGATTGAGCTTCCACATAACATCCATGCAGGCTGACGTCGGTGAACGCGGCCCAAGTGTGTCCCTCTTTGCCGTCTTCGCGGATCTCGACGCTGCCTGCGCATTTGTAGCGCATGCTGCGCCGCTTCTCCGCGGGAAGAGTGGCATTGGGACTTCCCTCAGCCGGGGCTTCCTTGGCCCGTGCCGCTGCCGCGGCCGCTTGCAGAGATGTCGATTGCTTCAACGCCGTCAGGTAGTAAACGTTTTCGCCGGTTTCTTGTGCCATAGTGCCCCGCGGACTCGTAACAAAAGTTGATCGTTGATCAAAGGTCGGTCCCGGCGCGGCTCAGCGAACGCAAGCGAGCGCGGAACTCTGGTGTGTCTATCGGAAGAAACTGGCACGAGGATCAGTCAGGGCGGGGGCGAGCCATCTCCGCGAGGATTTTCTAATGATAGGGCGTGTCTGCCGATGCTTCAGCAGCCGCTGGCTGTGCGACCTGCCGGATCTGTTTCCACAGCTCCTCGCGTCCGGCACCGGTCTTGGCGGAGTAGGGAAGCAACTGCGCCGCGGGATATTCCTGGCCCAGAGTGCGCAGAGTCGTTTGCAGTTGATTGTTGGAGAGCCGGTCGCTCTTGGTGGCGACCAGGAGAAAGTCGCGGCCGGAGGCGTTAAGGAAGTCCAGCAATTGGCGGTCGCTTTGCTGCGGAGGAACGTTGGCATCGATCAGAACGATGCATAAGCCGAGACTGGAGCGCTGGTGGAGGTAGGGCTCGATGAACTTCGGCCATTCCTGCGAAATCTCGCGCGAAATCTTGGCGTAGCCGTAGCCGGGGAGATCGGCGAAGATGAGCTCGGGACGCGGTTTTCCCGGCCAGCGGATTTCGAAGAAGTTGATGCTGCGGGTGCGGCCTGGCGTGGAACTGGTGCGCGCCACCTTGTCGCCCAGCAGTGAATTGATCACACTCGATTTGCCGACGTTGGAGCGGCCGAGGAATGCGACCTCCGGCAGGCTGGGAGCGGGAAATTGCGCGGCGTCGGTGGCGGCCGCCAGAAACCGGGAGAGAACCCTCATGCTCAAGTTTGCAATGAAGAGGGGCCAGTTGGCAAGCGAGCCTTAGTAGAGACGTTGCTGGCAACGTCTCTCTCCCCATCATTCGATACGTTCTCAGCAGTGACGTAGCAAGCTAAGTCTCCACGAGAAAGCTACTGGTGCGCTGTGGGAGCGTCGGCGGTTCCGGTGGTAAGCGGAGGCGCGATGGGTTGCGCGGCTTCGTCGTCGAGCTGCGTGGGCAGCGGGGATTCCAGAGCGATCTGCAGAACCTGGTCCATGGTGTCGACGAAATGCAGCTTCATGGCGCTGCGCAGATTTTCCGGAACCTCGGCTACGTCTTTCTCGTTGTCCTTGGGCAGGATGACTTCGAAGAGACCGGCGCGATGCGCGGCCAGCAACTTCTCTTTGAGGCCGCCGATGGGCAGAACCTTGCCACGCAGCGTGATCTCGCCGGTCATGGCGATGTCGCGGCGCACGGGAATCTTGCTGAGCGCGCTGGAAATGGCTGTGGCGATCGTGATGCCAGCCGAGGGGCCGTCTTTCGGTATCGCGCCTTCGGGCACGTGCACGTGCAGATCGAGATTACGGTAGAAGTCGCGAGTGAGGCCGAGGCGACTGGCGCGCGAGCGCACGTAGGACATGGCGGCTTGCGCGGATTCCTGCATGACGTCGCCGAGCTTGCCGGTCAGCGTGAGCTTGCCTTTGCCGTCGACCACGCTGGCTTCCGTGCTCAGGATTGAGCCGCCGACTTCGGTCCAAGCCAGGCCGGTGACCAGGCCGACTTCGGACTTCTCATGAGCGAGAGTGTCGCGGAATTTGATGACGCCGAGGAAGTCGTTGACGTTTTCGCCGGTGATGGTGATGTTGTAGTTCTCACCCTCTTTGACGACCTTGCGCGCCACCTTGCGGCAGACGTTGCCGATTTCGCGTTCCAGGTTGCGGACGCCGGCTTCGCGAGTGTAGGAGCGGATGAGGCCGGTGATGGCTTCGTCGGTGAACTTGATGTTCTTTTCCGAGAGGCCCGCGGCGAGCATTTGCTTCTTCACCAGGAACTGTTTGGCGATTTCAACTTTTTCCTGCTCGGTGTAGCCATGCAGACGTAGCACTTCCATGCGGTCCTGCAAGGCGGCCGGGATGGTGTGCATCACGTTCGCCGTAGCGACGAAAAAGACTTGTGAGAGATCGTATTCCACGTCGAGGTAGTGGTCGACGAACATGAAGTTCTGCTCGGGATCAAGCACTTCGAGAAGAGCCGCAGACGGATCGCCGCGGAAGTCCATGGACATCTTGTCGACTTCATCGAGCATGAAAACCGGGTTCTTGGTGCCGGCCTTCTTCATCATCTGGATAATTTGACCGGGGAGCGCGCCGATGTAGGTGCGGCGGTGGCCGCGGATTTCGGCTTCGTCGCGCACGCCGCCGAGCGACATACGAACAAACTTGCGGCCGGTGGCCTTGGCGATCGACATGCCGAGCGAAGTCTTGCCGACGCCCGGAGGCCCGACGAAACAGAGGATCGAGCCCTTGGGATTCTTTACCAACTGGCGGACGGCGAGAAACTCGAGGATGCGCTCCTTGATTTTCTCCAGGCCGTAGTGATCTTCGTTGAGAACTTTCTCGGCGCGAGAAATGTTGCGGATTTCCTTCGAGCGCTTTTTCCACGGCACGGCCAGGAGCCAGTCGAGATAGTTGCGCGAGACCGTGGACTCGGCCGACATGGGCGGCATGGCTTCCAGTTTCTTCAGTTCCTGCAGCGCCTTGTCTTTGGTTTCTTTCGGCATACCGGCGGCTTCGATCTTCTTTTTCAGTTCGTCGAATTCGCTCTTTTCGCCGCGGCCCAGTTCTTTCTGGATGGCCTTGATCTTTTCGTTGAGGTAATACTCTTTTTGTGCCTTTTCCATCTGGCGCTTGACGCGCGACTGGATGGTGCGGTCGACATTCAGTTTTTCGATTTCAATGTCGAGCACGTCGGCAATGCGGGTCAGGCGCTCGGCGGGATCGAAAATCTCCAGCAGTTCCTGCTTTTCTTCAATCGAGAGTTGCAGGTTGGCGGAGATCACGTCGGTCAGCTTGGCCGGATCTTCCATGCGCACGGCCGAAATCATGGTCTCGTAGTTCAGGGCCTGGCAGAGCTTTACATATTGTTCGAAGAGGGTAGTGACGCGCTGCATGCCCGCTTCCAGTGCGGGATTGGGCTCGGTGCCGTAGCGGGCGACGCGCACTGTGGCCTGCATGAAGCCCTCGGTGTCGACGACCTGCAGAATCTTGCCGCGCTCCACGCCTTCGACCAGGACTTTGATATTTCCGTCGGGCAGCTTCAGGCTCTGCACGATGTTGACGATCGTGCCCACCTGGTAAATCTCGGTGGCTTTGGGTTCATCGATGGAGGCATCATGCTGGGTGGCCAGGAAAATCTTCTTGTCCGCGGCGAGAGCCTCTTCAAGGGCGCGCACGCTCGACTCGCGGCCCACGACGAAGGGCGTCATCATGAAGGGAAAGATGACCACGTCCCGGATGGGCATCATGGGCAGCTTCCTGGATTCGAACTTTTCCTTGGATGTGGTCACTGAGTCTCCCTGGGCTGACAAGCAACGCTGACGGCCAACAGACGAACCTGCGAGAACCCTACAATTCTACCGCGCCCTTGGCGTTCCGCGACATGGCACTTACCGACCATGGCTGCGGTGTCTTAAGACTCCGCTCTTCGAACGCCGCCGGCAAAGACGCAGCAAGCTACGTCTCTACAAAATCTTACCCGGCTTTCTCCATCACGGTAGCGAAGGAAGCGGTGCGCTTCTCCACCATTTCCCGCGTGACTTCGAATTCTTTTAACTTTTTCTGGCTGGGCAGATTGAACATGAGATCGAGCATGAGTTCTTCGAGAATCATGCGCAGGCCGCGGGCGCCCACTTTGCGCGCCATGGCCTGGCGGGCGATGGCCCGCAAGGCCTCGTCGGAGAACTTTAGGCGGACATTTTCGAACTCGAACAGGCGCTGGTATTGCTTGACGATGGCGTTCTTCGGCCGGGTGAGGATTTCGATGAGCGCGAACTCGTCGAGATCTTCGAGCATGCCGACGACGGGCAGGCGGCCGACGAATTCGGGGATCAGGCCGAACTTGATCAGATCTTCCGGCTGGATCTCGGTCAGCAGCTCCTGGGTGCGCTTTTTCGAGTTGACCGCATCTTCTTTTTCGGCGTCTTCGCCGGTGCGGAAGCCCAGCGACTTCTTGCCGATACGGCGCGAGATGATCTTGTCGAGTCCGACGAACGCTCCGCCGCAAATGAACAGAATGTTGGTGGTGTCGACCGGCGTGAATTCCTGGTGCGGATGCTTGCGTCCACCTTGCGGCGGAACATTGGCGATGGTGCCTTCGAGAATCTTGAGCAGTGCTTGTTGCACGCCCTCGCCGGAAACGTCACGGGTGATGGAAGGATTCTCGTCTTTGCGGCCGATCTTGTCGACTTCGTCGATGTAGATGATGCCCGTCTGAGTGCGGCTGACATCGCCGTCAGCGGCTTGGAGCAGCTTGAGAATAATGTTCTCGACATCCTCGCCGACGTAGCCGGCTTCGGTGAGCGTGGTGGCGTCGACAATGGCGAAGGGCACGTCCAGCATGCGGGCCAGAGTCTGCGCCAGCAGCGTCTTGCCGGTCCCGGTCGGGCCGATCAGCATGATGTTCGACTTGGTGAGTTCGATGCCATCGCCGGTTTTCTGGCGGTTCATGAAGATGCGCTTGTAGTGGTTATAGACGGCGACGGCCAGCTTCTTCTTGGTCTGCTCCTGGCCGATGACGTATTCGTCGAGGAAGGTTTTCACTTCCTGGGGCTTGGGCAGTTGGTTGGGCGTGCTGCTGGCGGGCGTGGCGGTGCGGTCGTCTTCCAGAATGGAATTGCAGACGGCGACACACTCGTCGCAGATGTAGGCGCGGGGATAATCGCTGGGCGACGAGATCAGTTTGGCCACAGCGTCCTGCGACTTATGGCAGAACGAACAGCGTAGAATCTCGTCGGAGCCCGACTTGTTTTTCACTCGGCTCTACTCCTTGAATCGTAGTCCGGTATCACCGCTCCGGCAAAACCACTTCCCGTATGACCGGACCCCGCGTCCCTTCGGCCCGTCCCGCATTTTCGCCGCCGACGTTCTTCAGCCGCGAAGGCAGATCATACAGCCTTTGCCGTCTTATAGATGATATCGTCTATGATTCCATATTCCTTAGCCTGTTGCGCATTCATGATGAAGTCGCGCTCGACATCCTTCTCCACTTTGTCCAATTGCTGCCCGCTGTGCTTGGAGAGTAACTGGTTAGTTATCTCTCTCATGCGCAGGATCTCGCGGGCGTGGATGTCAATGTCGGTGGCTTGTCCCGACAACCCTCCCATGGAAGGTTGATGTATTAGAATTCGCGAATTCGGCAGTGCCAATCTCTTTTTAGGTTCGCCCGATGCCAAAAGTAATGCGGCCATCGACGCGGCCTGGCCCACACACAACGTCATCACGTCGTTCTTCACGTATTGCATGGTGTCATAAATGGCCATGCCGGCCGTGATGGAGCCGCCGGGAGAGTTGATGTAAAGCTGGATGTCTTTCTCGGGATCTTCCTGAGCCAGAAACAACATCTGGGCAATGACGAGGTTGGCAATGTTGTCGTCAATGGGCGTGCCAATAAAGATGATATTGTCGCGCAGCAGGCGGGAATAGATGTCGTAGGCGCGTTCGCCCCGCCCGGTCTGCTCAATCACCATGGGGACCAGCATCATGTGTGCGTCGTTCTTGCGAGAATCATTTGAGTTCATGTTCACCTGTCACACTCCGCCCCGACGCAACTGCCTAGCTCGCTGGGGAGGGTTCGAAAGTGGTCCGCGTGTTTCCGGTTACGCGGACTGGTGATAAAGAAAATCGAGGGTCTTTTCGCTGCGGATTCTGTTCCGGATTCTATCGAGGCCCCCATCCTGTGTCAAACGAGCGCGGATCGCTTCCGGAGTCTGTTTCGACTGCTGGGCGAGGGCTTCAATCTCGTGATTGAACTCCTCGTCAGCGACTTCGATTTTTTCCAGCTCCGCGACGCGTTCCAGTAACAACGACGACTTCACATCCTGTACCGCCTGGTCGCGCTGACCGGCGCGGAGGCGGGGAAGATCCATTTTTTTCAGGTCCTCCATTTTCATACCCTGGGCCGCGAGCGCCCGCAGACCACGCTCCAGGCGCACATCGATCTGGCGGTCGACCAGCGACTCGGGCACTTCGAAATCATTGCGCTTCACCAGTTCGGCCACCAGCTTGTCCTTGGCCTGGCGTTCGGCGTCATGCTTGCGCTCGTGCTCCATGTTCTCGCGAATCTGGTTGCGGACCTGTTCGAGAGTGGTGAATTCGCCCAGTTCCTTGGCGAAATCGTCATTCAGTTCCGGCAGGTTCTTCTGCTTGATCGCCTGAATCTTGACGGTGTAGACGAAAGTCTTTCCAGCCAGACGTTTGTCGCTGGCATCGGCGGGATATGTTACTTCGAATTCTTTCTCGTCACCGGCATTGGCCCCGCGCAGGTGTTCGGTGAATTCGGCCACGGTGTTCTTGCCGCCGATTTCGACGAGGACTTCGTCCATATGAACGGGCTGGGCAGTGCCGTCGTCGTCTTCTTTTTTTGGCTTGCCATCCATGGAAGCCTGGGCGAAGTCGCCGTCGGCCAGCGCGCGGCCTTCGACCGAGGCGTAAGTGGCGTGCTGCTCGCGGACATGGTTCAGCGCATCTTCGACTTCTTCTTCTTTTACGACGATCTCAGGATGGTCGGCGCGCAGTTCCTTGTAGCCCTCAACCTTGATCTCAGGCAGGATTTCGAAGCTGGCCTTGAAGCGCAGTGGCTCGCCCTCATGAATATGCAGGTCGGTGACGCGCGGCTGGGAGACGGGAATCATCCCCAGCTTTTCGGCCTCTTTGTGGAAGTAGCGGGGCACCAGGGCCTCGACCACGTCACTCTTGAGATCTTCTTTGAAGCGCTGCTTGATGATGGACGCAGGCACGTGGCCGGAGCGGAAGCCGGGCAGCCGCGCGACCTTCTGATATTTCTGGACGATGACATCCATTTCGCGAGCGACTTCCTCGGCCGGGATTTCGACCGAAATCTCGCGCTTCACCCCGTCCTGCTTGGTCGCGTCGTTCTTGGTGCCGGCGGTTTCTGTGGGACTCACTTGTACCCTTTCGCCTTGCTTTTTGCGGATGGTCCGGCCGGATTTCGCGGTCCTCGAGCCCCGGACCGATCCTGATTCACACGCCGTTAATGTTGAGTGTAAAGACAGAAGGAGAGCAGCGTCAAACGGGCAGAGGGGGTGGAAGGAAGGGAGGGCAAAACTGCCACACCTGCTTCATTCAAGACGCAATACCAACTGTTGCGATCCCCCAGATCCAATCCGATGGTCAACTTCTGTCCAGAGATTTTTCTGCTCGCCTGCGCTGCTACGGTGCTAACCTTCTTCATTGCCGGTCTCCTTTTTATCTGTGCCTTGAGCACGTCGATAACTTGGGAGCGTACACCGCATCCCGTCCGGAGACCGGCCTTCTCATCCCATCTGTTATCGAGAGTTGGGACACGCGACTTCCTTCAAGCCGCTGTATCCGAAGCGCCCCAAGGCACCGGTGGGGGTTGAGTGGGTTGGTCGTGTGGGCGCTCCAGACAGCCCTAAGACTTCATGGGACCGACCAGAAATGGCATCTGATCAACGAACTGTACACGGTCTTGGCCAAATGCTGTCTACATAACGTTTGGCATTGCCTTGCGGAGACTTCCGCTAGGCGGGCAGGGCTTCACCGTTTTCGAACAATCAGCCCCTGGCGAGCGCGTTCCAGAAACATCTGTGCCGTTCCAAGCGATTCTGTATCGACGTCAACCCCATCTTTACCGATCGGAACAGCGCTATGGACAGGTAAAGCTTCTCCGTACAAAATCAACAGCTCCGTTCGGTGATCGATCGACGGTAGATGGACCATACGGACTAGAACACTCTTATGCGGGAGCGATAGGTTTTGTTTTGCGAGCAGGCGCTCCAATGCTGCGCCGTCCGAGGCCTGGTCTCCCGCCAGAATGGCCGCAAGATCAGAAAAGCCCTTCACGTAATAGATGAATGGCAAATCACCTGTCCGCGTTGGCTGCATAGCGTCGTATTTGTAAGTAAGATTGTTCGTCGGCAGAAAATGCTCGAACTGCAACAGATAGAAGCTTTCTACAGTGTTGCCGGTGCCAGATTTCGCAAATACATACTGTTCTGCATCAGCGTTTCCATAAAGATTTATCTTTTGACTGCCAATGAACTGAAAACCTTTCGGGATGGTCAGCTTCGCCTTGGGCGATTCTTCTGAAATGATCGTTCTGCCGTTAACGTGGCGCGCTGCCTTGACGTCCGCTCCGTCGATCGCGTAAGCAGAAATTGCAACGCACACCAGTAAGCTCATCGTCCCGCCGACCATGGCGCCCCTCGGAAGGACCTGTCGTTTCTTCGAATTCATTTAGCAGTCCTCGTCTATACCGAGCGATACGTTCGAGAAAATGCTAAAGTTCCCTTTTTTTTTTAAGAGCGAACGGACCATAGCTCATCACACCCACTCCCCACCCCCGTTTACTTTCTTGTTACTATCCAGGACGGACTTTTTTTCTCCTACCTCCTATCCCGTCAAACGGGCAGAGGGGTAGCCTGGGCTGAATCTGCCTCACGTACGCTTCGTCAGTCAGCCAAGCCGGTTGATCTCTGGGAGATCGGCTTCGTCGGGCAAGATCATGGTGGCGTCAGCCGCAAGACTCTCGCCAACATCATGAAACAAATTGCTGCAGATCGACAACCAGACAAGGCTTGAGATCGTTTTCTACCACACGGCAGTTTTCTTGGTCCATTCCGAATTGGGATAGCGTTTGTGTAGCAGCTTGAAAACATCATGGAGCCAACTCGTCTTCGACGTACCGTCGGCTGAGCACCCATACCTGGCTGCTCGCCAGGCAAAATGCAGTGCCTCGGGAACTCGGGGATCTTCGGGATGCATTTTGGCCCAAGCAACGATTTCACGAGGAAGATAGTCTGCCGCCGAGCCGAGCGAAAGCAGGTGCTCCCATTAGGACGAAGCCTGCGCTTCTTGGTCGGTGGTCAGAAAAACTGGCGGGCTGGCCTCGAGCCGCTGGTTGAGTTGCGTAACGCGGCGCAGGCTGCCGTCGTACTGCTTAGAAAAGTTAAGGTCGTCCGGAATCCCACCTACGTCGTCACACCACCAGTTATCGCGATAGTCGTCGATACGTTGGAACGGAGTCCAGCGCACATAGCCATCCTCGACGAATGGGCGAAGACCTGGGAAATGGGCTATGGCAGAGTGGGATTGGGAGTGACTCCTCAGCCATAAACTGCGTGCACAATTCTCGACAAAGCTCTGAAAGGTTGGCAAAAACGCTGCGCTATCGCGATCTGATCGCATCCGACGTAGAGTAACTGTTGTGAGCGCCATCCCTTTAAGGGCTCTTGTACGCTCGAATCGCGCTTAGCACGTGCTCGTGCGTCTTACGTTTCACTGTTTCACCACGAAGCAGTGTTTCTATCGTTAGGAGCGTCCGCCCAACCCATCAGTGGCGATCAATTAAGAAACGCAAAAAAGATGTTGACAATCGATAACCATTTGGTTATGGTTGCTGCAGCGCAAGAACTTTACAGCGATCAGCGGAAAGGATAAAACCATGCAAATCAAACTCACGGGCGTCTTCGTGGACGATCAGGATAAGGCTCTGAAGTTCTACACAGAAGTTCTGGGCTTCCAGAAGAAACATGAATTCCCGGCGGGGAAATTCAAGTGGCTCACCGTGGTTTCTCCGGAGGATCCGGAAGGCACGCAACTGGTCTTAGAGCCTAACAACGCCTACAACCCGGCTGCGAAAACGTATCAGCAAGAGATTTTCCGGCACGGGGTAGCTGCGGCTAATTTCTTCGTCGGGGACGTGCAAAAAGAATACGAACGGCTCAGGCAACATGGCGTGAGGTTCACCAAGGAGCCAACCAAGACGACGGGATCGACCATCGCAGTGCTGGACGATACCTGCGGAAATCTCATTCAGATTACGCACCTGGATTGGTAAGAGCTGGAATTGGTAACCGGACGCAGAACTGAGGGGACTCTGGATGCAAGCTGCAGCAGACAATGTTTTTAAGGCGCTCGCCGATCCGACTCGGCGAGCGATCTTTGAACGGCTGACCGGCGGCGAGCATACGGTGCACGCCTTAACCGACCGCGCCGGGGTTTCACAACCCATGGTTTCAAAGCACCTGAATGTTCTGAAGCGGGCGAGATTGGTGCGCTGCCGGCGCGAGGGACGCGAAACCCATTACAGCGCCCAGCCGCAGGCCCTGGCGCCGCTGGCCGACTGGATGAGCCAGTATGGAGCCTTCTGGCAGGACAAGTTCGATCAACTCGAAAAACTTCTGAACAGGATGGAGCCATGACTGATCAGCCCATGAGCGACGGACCCGTACCCAGCGGACCAATAGCCCAAAATGTCCCCGCAACCCGCACGCTGGTCATTGAACGGGAGGTGCCGCATCCCCCAGAAAAGGTTTGGCGGGCGCTGACCGAGGGGCGATTGATTTCGGAGTGGCTGATGAAAAATGATTTTCAGCCGGCGGTGGGCCACCGCTTCAGCTTTCGCGCCGCGCCCGTACAAAATTGGAATGGGGTTATCGAGTGTCAGGTCCTGGTGGTGGAACCGAATTCACGGCTCTCGTATAGCTGGGGCACTTTGGGATTGGAGAGTGCCGTGACCTGGACGCTGACGCCGACCACGGGCGGCACGCACCTGCGCATGGAGCATTCAGGATTCGGGCCCGATCAAACTGCCAACTACAACGGTGCAAGATACGGCTGGACGAAGTTCATCGGCAACCTGGAACGGGTAGTGGGAGGGTTGAACTGAGGAACGGGGGCAAACGAATCAATGAAAGAAACCACCAAACGTTCGATTTTTCGCTGGATTCACATCGTCTGTGGCATTCCGATACTCGGCTACATATACGATTCGCCGGCGGATACTCCCTACTACGCGCACAGCATCAGATACGGCTTTCTTCCGGCGCTGGTGCTTTCAGGGCTCTGGATGTGGAAAGGCCAGGTGGTTCGACGACTGCTTTGGAAAAGACCGGCCTAAGGGGATAAGGTCGCTTCATCTCAGAGCGTCGGTCTTTGGTTCGCTAATCGGTTCGACAAATCAGAGTGTCAAATCAGAGTGTCAATCTATGAACAGAAAAAATCCCAAGGTCGATGGTCTCTTACGCAGGGAAACCAAGTGGCGGGAAGAGTTTGAGACATTGCGAGCCATCATTCTCGACTTCGAGTTAGACGAAGGGGTGAAGTGGTATCAGCCGTGTTACACGCTGCAGGACAAGAACGTAGTTCTGATTCACGGATTTAAAGAATACTTTGCGCTCATGTTTTTTAAAGGTGCGTTATTAAAGGATCGCCGCGGCATTCTGGCCACACCGGGGCAGCATCAGGCGACGCGTCAGATTCGGTTCACCAGTCTTCGAGAGATTGGCGAGAAGGAAGCGATCGTGAAGGCCTATATTCGCGAAGCCATTGAAGTAGAAAAAGCGGGATTGAAAGTGAAGTTGAAAAAGACGGCAGAGTTCCGGGTTCCTGATGAATTCCAGAAGAAGTTGGATGAAATCCCTGCCTTGAAGACCGCGTTTTATGCATTGACCCCCGGACGGCAAAGAGGCTACATCTATCACTTTTCTCAACCCAAACTACCCAAGACCCGGGAGGCGAGGGTGGAAAAATGTATGAAGCAAATTCTCAGCGGCAAGGGGTTGAACGATTAGAAAACCATGTCAAACACAGCGCTTTCGAAAAAACAGCGTGAAGACCTACTCAAGACATTGCAAGGACGTTTTGAGAAGAACATGAACCGCCATAAAGGTCTCGAATGGGCGAAAGTTCACGCCCGACTGGAAGCGAACAGCGAAGCGCTGTGGTCACTCAGTGAGATGGAAAGAACGGGCGGGGAACCGGACGTGGTTGGCCAGGACAAGAAGACGGGCGAATACATTTTCTATGATTGCTCGGCGGAAAGTCCGAAAGGCCGCCGAAGTCTGTGCTACGACCGGGAAGCGCTGGATTCGAGGAAAGAAAACAAGCCCAAAAATAACGCGATGGAACTGGCGTCGGCTATCGGCATTGAGCTTCTTACGGAACAACAATACCGGGAGTTGCAAAAACTCGGGGACTTCGACGAGAAAACCTCGAGCTGGGTGAAGACGCCTGCTGAGGTCAGAAAACTCGGCGGCGCTCTGTTTTGTGATCGCCGCTTCAACACGGTTTTCGTGTATCACAACGGTGCGGAATCTTACTATGCCGCCAGGGGATTCGGCGGCTCGCTAAGGGTGTGAGTTTCGATCAGGTGCGGGAAGGCCCAATCCACGAGTCTGTGGTATAGTCGCAGCCAAGAATTTCTCCCCCGCTGTTTCGCCCGTTCGGTAGCATTCCCGTCATCTTTGGAGAAAAAGAATATGCCAACTCGCACGACACTGCTCAACCCTGCGCGTGCCCTGAGTATTTTATTTGCTCTCGCAATTTCCACTGTGATGCTGGCCGGCGGTGCTCAAGCACAGAAGTTCTCGGCTCTCTATGAGTTTCAAGGCAGCAACAACGGCGAAACGCCCTGGTCGAGCCTGACCTTCGATGGAGCTGGAAATCTGTATGGCACGACTCGGTATGGTGGCCTGAACAATTGCAACGGTGGGCTCGGTTGCGGAGTAGTGTATGAGCTTTCGCCGCCCGCGTCCGGTACTGGGGCATGGACACAAACCGTGGTGCACGCTTTTACCAACGGCAGCGATGGCGCGACTCCTTATGCTGGCCTGGTCGCTGATAGTTCCGGCAATCTTTACGGAGCAGCTTTTTATGGTGGCAACTTCGCGGCGGCCAACTGTCAAAGTGATGGGTGCGGCCTGATTTTTGAACTTTCGCCGGCAGGTGAAGGCGTGTGGACGGAGTCCGTTCTGTATACCTTTACCGGTGCCCAGGACGGTGGCTTTCCCTTTGGCACCCTGACTCGCGATTCCGAGGGCAATCTTTACGGGACCACGGTTGCAGGTGGGCATATCAATGCGACGAATTGCACTCCCGGCGGATGCGGGGTTGTGTTCAAGCTTTCGCTGGGTTCCAGCGGCTGGCAGGAGACTGTGCTTTATGCGTTCTCCGGAGATCATGACGGCTCGCAGCCTTATAGCGGCGTCACTCTGGATACGGCTGGCAATCTTTACGGAACCAGCACTTTAGGTGGCAGCGTCGATTGCGACTGTGGCACGGTTTTCGAACTCTCGCCGGCTTCCGGCGGCTGGAAAGAAACTACTATTCACCAGTTCACCCAAAGCAACGGAAATACGCCCCAGGGTCCGGTGACGCTGGACGCTGCCGGCAACGTTTATGGCACCACGGTCTTTGGCGGCCCTGCGACGCAATGCGACGACGGATGCGGCATAGTGTTCGAGCTTTCTCCAGGTGCGACTGCCTGGACTGAAACCAAACTGCGGGTCTTCAACCAGAGTGGTCCGTTTTCGCCCAGCGGTTCTGTGGTCTTCGATTCCGAGGGCAATCTTTACGGGACGGTGCAGAATAGCGGGATCTATAAGCTGTCGTTAGAGTCGGGAGTGTGGAAACAGGCTGGCTATTTTTCGCCGAAGCCTGCCAACGGAAATACGCCCATTGGCGGCCTGATCATCGATTCGTCAGGCAACCTGTACGGAACCTTCGCCTACGGAGGACCCACGAACAGCGGCGTGGTGTTCAAGCTTGTTCCGTAGATAATTAGGGTTCAGTCGGGCGACGGCGGAGACGTAACGAGTTACATCTCCACGAGTGAGTGTCCGACTATGTTGTAATAACCAGCGTGTCGTGGCTCACCATTCTTAACCGCGAAGTCGTCGCCTGCACGCGCTGCCCGCGGCTGGTCGCGTATCGCGAGGAAGTTGCGCGGGTGAAACGGCGGGCTTATCTGGGCTGGGAATATTGGGGCAAGCCCGTGCCGGGCTTCGGCGATCCGCAGGCGCGAGTGTTGATCATGGGACTGGCACCGGGCGCGCATGGCTCGAACCGCACGGGACGCCCGTTCACCGGAGATGCCTCCGGCAACTTCATGTATCCCGTGTTGTATGAGACTGGATTCGCCAGCCAACCCACCTCCACCGACCGCAACGACGGCATGCAATTGAAGGATCTTTATATTACGGCCGCGGTGCGCTGCGCTCCTCCCGACAACAAGCCTCTGCCCGAGGAACTGGCGGAGTGCTCCCATTTCCTTGATCGTGAGCTGGCCGGATTGAAAGAAGTGAAGGTGGTGGTGGCTCTGGGGAAAATTGGGTTTGATGCTTACTTGAATTACCTGAAGCGCCGCGGCCTGCTCGTTGGAAAGAAAGACTATGCCTTCAAACACGGCGCCAGTTACCGCATGCCGGACGGTAACGTGTTACTGGCGTCGTATCACCCGTCGAACCAGAACACGCAGACCGGCAAGCTGACGCGAAAAATGCTGGTGGAAATTTTTCAAGAGGCGGAAAGAATTGCCGATAGATAGGCTGAGGCGCCGCTCGCCTGGATTGCTTCGACCCTCCCTCTTGCAGGGATCGCCCAAACGGCTGGGTCACGATCCTGAGTGGCGCCGTTACTTTTTCTGTAGGGCGGACGTTCCGAGAGCATATTGATGATTGTCGATTGTTGATTGAAAACCCTGAGACGTTCCAGCGACTTTCAATCAACAATCAAAAATCATCAATCAACAGTTGCCCGGTGTGTCCACCCCACGCGGCTTATCGCAGCTTGGTGACAGTCACTTCCAGCTGAAACTGGCGCTTGGAGTTAGGATCGTCTACGCTGCCGATCAAGATGGGCTTCCCGATAACCAGCAAAGTGTCGCCATTGATTTTGATTTGGCGAATCACGGGTGCCAGTTCCCCGGGGTGAGCGGTTTCCAGATCCAGGTTGCTGACCTCGCCCTTTACTACCAGCTGCCAGTCGTCGCCGCGCTCTCTCAACTGGGCAAAGAGGTCGGTTCCGACGTCCAAGTATTGATATTGTGTGTTGGCAGTGCCAGGGCCAGAGGTGCTGACCGTGACCGGGACCCGCGTGCCGATTTTAACAGTGCTCGGTTCGCCGGTGCCGGACAGGGCCATGGTGTAGTGCCGCGTGTTTACAATCTTCCCCTCCAACACTTCGTTGAAGGAAAAATCGAGACGGTAGGGCTGTAGGGGTGGTTTTGCCTTTGGGGCCGTCGCCGGACTCGCTTCTTTCGATTCTTCCTGGGCTTGTGCGGGCCTGGGTACGAACCAGAGCCCCAGCATGGTTGCTACCATTAATACTGCCAATCTTTTTCGCATTTAGTCTCCTCCTCATCTTTATCTTTCTTGTTGGTCAGAGCTGTTTTCGGTTTGAGAGCGTGGGTCGTTCATCTTCTGCTGGATCTCTTTCTCGAAGTCGGCTTGGGATTGCGCGATTAGTGTCGCGTCGTCTGGAAACCGGCCGACGTACCTTACAAGCGCCTGTTCCTCAGCGCTCAGCGGCTGGGGCGAAGGGAACTGATCGAGCTTGGGCGGGGCCGAAGCCTCCAGTGCGGGACGCGAGCGGTGCGCCATAGTTCTTCGGGGCGAAATAGGTGCCGGAGGGCGAACTCCGTTGCCGCTGCTGCTCGCCGCAACCTGCGTCGTCGCCAAGTTTGGAGCATGCGCCGTGACGGACGAGTGACTGGTCACGACCGGATGCGACGGCTTGCCCGATCTCCAAGCCAGCGCCAGGGCCATGACGACGACTACCGCGAGCGCGGCCGCGCGGCATGCCATGAAGTGCACTTGCCACCACGCGCGATCTAGAACGCGTGCCTGCTCGGCTCGCAAGTTCGCCAGGATTCGATCTTCGAGTCCGGCTCTGGGTTCGACGGTGGCGTACTTGGTTAGCGCAGCGTCGAGTGTGCTATCGAGTTCGTCGTGTTTTTTCTCTGCCATAGGTGCCTCTACCTCGTGCCAACGCTTGCGGCCAGCTTCTCCCGCAGAATCTGTCGCGCCCGGAAGACTCGCGACCGCACTGCGGCTTCGTTGATGCCCAGCGTGGCGGCGACTTCGCGGGGCGACATCTCTTCGATCGCGGAGAGAATCAGCGGCTGGCGCAGCTTTTCGGGCAGAGCGGCGATCAGCTTCTCCACGGCCGCGCTCACCTCGGCCCCCTGCACGGCCTGGTCCGCCGGAGCGTGGGTTGAAGCCGGTTCCGCGACCGGCTCGTCGGGATCTTGCAGAGCGATCTCTCGCGTGCGGCCGCGCTGCCGGCTGCGGTCGACGGCGACACGCCAGGCGATTCGCGCCAGCCAGGTTTTCGGGTCTTCCACGGCCGCGAGCTTGGAGCGATAGCGCAGCACCCGCATGAATGTTTCCTGCGTGGCATCTTCGGCATCGTGATGGCGGCGCAGCAGCGCGAAGGCGATGCGATAGACGAGCCGGGAATGCTGCCGGACCATGGTTTCGAGCAGCCTTTCGAGCACGTCGTGTTCACTCTGCGCCCGACTTCGCTCGTTTTCCGCGCGGTCGGTGGTTGCCTCGCCGCTCAGCGTCGCTTCTCCCGCCAGCAATCGTGTGCCCTCAATCATTGCAGACCTGCCCGGGACCGGTTTTGTTCAGGAATTTCTACAGGAAGAACGATTGTAGAGACGTTGCTTGCAGGACTGCAGTGGCCAATGGTCAGTGATCAGTGGCCAGCCGACAGAGCTGGCAGAGCCTTTAGCGCTGGAATCTGCTGTGGTGTTGGCAGGGGAAAGCAGGTTCCTCGTCGCTACGCTCCTCGAAATGACAAGTTCTGGGGATTCACTAGCCACTGACCGCTAGCCACTGGCCACTGGTTTTAGAATCCCACCATCACCGGCTCCGCTTCCAGGCGCACGCCCCAGATTTCTTCGACGCGGTGCTGGATTTGCTCTTTGAAGGCGAGCACTTCGGCGGCGGTGGCTCCGCCGCGATTCACGATGGCAAGCGCGTGTTTGCTGGAGATACCGACGTGGCCGAAGCCGTAGCCGCGGGCGAATCCGGATTTTTCGACCAGCCACGCTGCCGAAACTTTTCGGCTTTTTTCGAGCGCGGGATAGCTGGGCAGAGTCAGATGCTTGGCTGCGGCGCGCTTCTCCAGTTCGGTGTGCTGCGCTTCGGAAAGGATCGGATTCTTGAAAAACGAACCCGCGCTCCGGCAATCGGGATCGCCGTCGACTATGAGCATGCCCTTGCGGGCGCGAATGTGGCGCACCGCCTCGCGCGTCTCGGCGAGATCGGGGCGCGTCTCGCGGCCTTCAAAATGACGTTGCAGGTCAGCATAAGTGAGATGCGCCTCGCCCCCGGGCGTGAGCGCGTAGGTCACGCGCAGAATGATGAAGCGTCCGCGCTCCGTCGTGTTGAAAATGCTGGAGCGGTAGGCGAAGCCGCAGGCCTCGTGGCAGAGCTCGCGCACCTGCCTATCTTTGCGGTCGAAGACCTCGACCGATGCGATGGTCTCCGAGACTTCCTGCCCGTAGGCGCCGACGTTCTGCACGGGCGTGCCGCCGACGTTGCCGGGGATGCCGCTGAGGCACTCGACGCCCGCGCACTTCGCGATGACGGATTGCGAAACGAAACGATCCCACGCTTCGCCAGCGCCCGCGTCGAAAAGAATCTTGCCTTCGTCGTTGCTGCCTGGACGCTGCTCGATGCCGGCGATCGCGACTTTCAAGACGAGTCCGGGCCAGCCGCTGTCCGCCACGACGAGGTTGCTGCCCCCGCCGAGCACGAACAGCGGCAGGCCCTTCGACTCGGCGAACGCGACCGCCTGCTGCACATCGCCCGCGGATACGGCTTCTACGAAAAATCGCGCCGGCCCACCCAGGCGGAACGTGGTCAGCGGAGCCAAGGAAACGTTTTCCTGGAGCTGCATCGTGCTCCCAATATACATTCCTGTCATCCTGAGCGCAGTGACAGCTTCGCGAACGCGAAGCGGCCTTGGAGTCGAAGGATCTCGGGCCGGCGTGCACAAAGACGAACGCGGCAGGGCGTACTCGAGGAAACACCGATCCCGCTTCTTAGAGAGAACGCCTTCGATCGCACATGCAGTCCTGCAGTAGCGCAGGGATCTTGCGACTGCGTGGACGTTCGCTTCGCGAACCTCCACTGCGCTCAAGATGACAAGGGGGTTGCTGATACTTCGCTCCAGATGACAAGCGGTTACAATGAATGCAGAGTCCAACTGGGGGAATCAACAACATGCCGATGTATCCCGAAATCATGGTGATCCCGATGCGCGAGGAATTGACGCGCCTGGGAATTGAAGAACTGCGCACGCCCGAGCAAGTCGATCAGGCGCTGAAGAATCGTCAGGGGACGACGATGGTGGTGGTGAACTCGATTTGCGGATGCGCCGCGGGACGCATGCGTCCGGCGGTGCGCATGGCGATGGAGAATTCTGTTCGGCCCGATCACGCATACTCCGTATTTGCGGGGCAGGAAAAAGAGGCGACCGAGCGGGCGCGCAGCTACTTCACGGGATATCCGCCGTCCTCGCCGTCGATTGGAATTCTGCGCGACGGGCAGCTGGTCTATCTCATGCCGCGTAGTGACATTGAGCGGCGCGAAGCTCCGGCCATCGCGGCGGATTTGAAGGCGGCGTTTGATAAGCTCTGCGCGAAACCGGCGGCAGTCTAGTTGTCTTAGCCTATGCGGCGCGGGCGCCCTCGCCACATCTAGGGCTTCTTCTTCGCGCTGGCCGTAAACGCCTTCACCACAATCGCGTTGGGCTGCACACCCACGGGAATCAACGTCAGCAGCGAGTATTCGGTCGGCTCCAGTTTGCGGGCCTTGCGTTTCTGGATGACGGTTACGTCCCCCGACTGCGTGTCGAGCACCAGCAGATAATTCTGATCGGGCGTAAGGGCAAGGCCATCGGGACGGCTGCCCACATTCAGCGAGAAGATGCGGCGGCCCAGGTCAATGTCATAGACGGCGACGCTATTGGAGCCGAAGTTGGTGACGTAGAGCCGCGAGTTGTCGAGCGTGGCCGTGCCGCGCGAGGGATGCTGGCCAATCTCAAGGCTGCTGCCGACTTCATCGTTGCCGGTCTCGATGACGGAGATGCTGTCGGAGTCGAAGTTGCAAACCATCAGTTCGCCGCCGTCGGGCTTGAGCGCGAGGCTGACCGGGGTGCGGCCGACGTCGAGCAGGGCCAGCAGACGGTCCTCTTTCTTATTCACGCCGCTGGGCGGTGGTTCGTTCTTTATTGGTTCGGCCTTTATTGGCTCGCTCTTTAGCTGAATGGACGCCACCTGCGACGAACCGGAGCAGGCGACGAATGCCTTGCTCGAATCGGGCAGGATCGCGATGTCCTCCGGCTGCTGGCAGACGGGCAGGGTGGCACGCACGCGCAGCAGGTTGGCGTCGATCAGGGACACAGTGTTGTCGCCGCGATTGCTGACGACCACCGTCGAGCCATCGGGCGAAACCCGCGCCAGACCGGGCGCAGCGCCCACGCGCACATTGCCGACGACGAATCGCTTTTCGAGATCGATCACGCTGACATTCGCCGAGCCTGAGTTGGCGACATAAGCGCGTTTGCCGTCTTCGGCCACGTCAATGAAGTACGGCCGCCCGTGCACGCCGATGGTGGCCACGACGGTGTTCGACTCGGCGTCAATCACGCTGACGTTGTTCGATCCGGTGTTGACGACGTAGATTTCGTTCTTCTTGCTATTGGCGGCGACGCCAGTGGGCTCGCTGCCGACGGGGATCGTCTTGGCCAGCGCGAACGTCCGCAGGTCGATCACACTGACGGTATTGCTCTTGCCATTCGAGACGTAGGCGTACTCGCGGTAGAGCGGGCCATAGTCGGGCAGGGCCTGCTCGCGGAAGTACCACCAGCCGAGTCCGCCGAGAATGGGAAGCAGTACCGCGATGAAGAGGAGTTTTCGCAAGATAGCGTCTGTTTGGTAGAAAGATCAAGATTACCAGAGCGGCGTGCAGATGCAGACCGCACGCTATCAACATCAATACAAGTGAAAGTCAACGTCAATCTCGATCTGGGTCGCGACTGGCTGTCCGTCCTTCATCGCCGGTTGGAATTTCCATTGGCGCAGCGCGTCGATGGCTTTTTGGTCGAGGCCGGGCCCAAGGCTCTTCAACACTTTGATTTCCTCTGCCTTGCCCTCGGTTGAAACCACGAGCTGCAAAGTGACCGTGCCTGAATATTTTGCCGGCCCTGAACCGTGTGCACTGTCCGGGGTCGGCGAAAAAATCGGGCGCGGCGGCGTGACGCCCTTGCCGATGGCCACGGTGGCGATTCTTGTGGAGGCCTCGCTAGCGGCATTCGCCGCTGCGTGCTTTTCATCCGAGGGTGCGGGTTCAGATGCCGGAGTCGAGGGTGCGTTTATCGCCGGAGCCTTCATGCTGTCGGGATCCGTCGCGTCTGCCTTGTCGCTCAGATGGAAGTCAACTTCAACCAAGAGTTGAATGGCCACGGGCTGGCCATTGAGGGTGGCAGGCGTGAACTTCCAGGAGCGCACAGCGTCGACGGCCTGTTCGTCTAACCCATAGCCTAACGGCTGATCCACGCACGCGGATTGTACGTTGCCATCGTGCGCCACCACGACCGAGACTGTTACGACTCCCTGCCGTTTCTGCTGCCTGGCTTCCGGGCTGAATTGCGGTTCGGGGTTGTAAGTGGGCTTGGGCGGGACCATGCAGTTCACGGCACCTCTCACGATTTCGTCTGGCTTGCAAACATTAGCGTGAGCCGGAGTCTCCTCATTTCCATTCGCCCTTCCGCGCGACGCCGGGGCGTTTGCGCCTGGGTCATAGAAGAAATGGCTGCGCACCCTGATGGACTTTCCGGCAAACTCCGGCGGCATGGGTGGCAACGGCGCGGAGTTCTTGACCGCGCTCATCGCCAAATCGCCCAGAGCGGCATGACCCGCCCCGTCAACAAGCTCCAACGAACTGATGCTGCCGTCCTTGAGAACATCAAATTCGACGCTGGCTTCTCCGCCGACTCTGTCTCCGGAGCGGGACGTCAATTGATACCAGTGTCCCCGAATCAAGGGAAGGACATTGCCTTCGAGATACTGGTGAAGCTCAACCGCCGAAGCTTCGTTGAGAATGTCGCCCTCAACGTGCGTGGTCGGCTTCGACGAAAAACAAAGCACAGATGCGGTTGCTTGGTGATCGCCGTTCGCCTGAGCGCTATTGGCCGATGCTGCTTGTACGCTTACGACAGGAGGTGCCGGGAGTGGTTTCGAATCCTGTGCCGCGAGCAGAGCGCATGACAGCAGCGCGATCACGATGGTGAACATCTGCCGCATTGTGGGCCGGGATTGGATCACGGCGGCCTCCGGAAAATGAAGTATAACCGGACGCGACGCGATCAGGCGCCGGCGTCTGAAGCGACGAAGATTACCAGAGCGGCAGCGGCGTCGAATCGAGGCTTCTAATCGTCGACGTTTCTAATACAGGTGGAAATTGACTTCTACAGCGATTTTCTTGGCGATGGGGTTCCCGTCTTTCGTGGCCGGCTGGAATCTCCATTGCTTCACCGCTTCGACTGCTTTTTCGTCCAGGCCGTGCCCGAGCGGGGTGACAACCTGTACATCCGTGGGCTGACCATTGCTGTCGACCACCAGCGAGAGAGTCACGATGCCTTGAATCTTCTTGCGCCTCGCCTCATCAGTGAACTCGGGGTTGGTGTTGTGGATGAGCCGCGGCGGCGTGACCCCATTCGGGTTCATGTTGGGGAAGAACACATCGAGACGGCAGCGCAAGGCGACGGACTCTCCCTGGAATTCGGCGGGTAAGGCGGCAAAGGGAGCCGAAGTCGCAATCGCATCAAGGGCTGCTTGATCGGCGTCAGGGTCGCCGGAACTTTCCGCCAATTTCAGGCCCCGGAGAGAGCCGTCCTTCAGGATCGTAAACTCGGCTACTATTTTCCAACCGGTGGAGGGTGCGAGGCCCTTCTGCCGCGCCAGCGAGTGCCAGCTTTGACGAATGGCCGGCAACACGCTCTGGTGAAAATAGGGAGTGAAATCCACGCCCATGGAGTCGCTCAGGATTTCGGGCAGCCTGACCGAGGTCAATGCCGGCCTCGGCGAAGCGCCGCTGGCGGTGTCGCCCTGGGTTTGGGCCGCCGCGATGGTTCCAGCGAGAAGAGACGCGGCAAGAGTTGCGCCTAGCAAGCACTCGGCAAAAGAGATTCGCTGATTCTTCATGGCACGCTCCGCAGGTTCAGCAGGGAATCAGTTGTGATCCAAATATAGAACGCTGGGCGGAACAAAAAGTTGCGCGGGCCGAACCCTCGCGTCGAAGCTGTCAGGCCGAGCTATCCAGGTCGAGGCTACTTGCTGACCGCGACCGTTTCGCGCACTCCGATTGCCGGCACGGTCCTGCCCACGACCGCGGCGATCTGGCGGACTTGCGTCATCAGTTCGTCGAACTGGTCGGGGAAGAGCGACTGCGGGCCGTCGGACATGGCTTGATCTGGCTGGTTATGCACTTCGACCATCAATCCGTCGGCGCCGACGGCGACCGCTGCGCGCGAGAGCGGCGTGACTTTATTTCGCTTTCCCGTCCCGTGGCTGGGGTCGACCAGAATCGGCAGGTGGCTCAGCCGTTGCACTGCGGGTACCACGCTGAGGTCGAGGGTGTTGCGAGTATGGTCGGCGAAGGTGCGCACGCCGCGTTCGCAGAGCGCGACGTTGTAATTGCCTTCGCTCAGGATGTACTCCGCCGCCATGAGGAATTCTTCCAGCGTGGCCGACATGCCACGCTTCAGTAGAACGGGCTTGCGGGATCTTCCTGCACGCTTCAGCAAAGAAAAATTCTGCATGTTGCGGGCGCCGATCTGGATGACGTCGGCATATTCTTCGACCAGATCGAGCGACTCGTGGTCAATGGCCTCGGTAATGATCTTCATGCCAAACTGCTGGCGGATTTCCGCCATGATGCGCAGGCCTTCCTCGCCAAGTCCCTGAAAAGCGTAGGGCGAAGTGCGCGGCTTGTAGGCGCCGCCGCGGAAAAACTGCGCTCCGGCGCGACAGACGCGTTCGGCCACCGCGAAGGCCTGTTCACGAGTCTCGATGGCGCAAGGTCCGGCCACGATTGCCAGGCCGGTGCCGCCGATGGTGGCGTTGGTGTCGGGAAAAGTGATGACCGTGTTGTCCTGTTTGACGTCGCGGCTGACCAACTTGTAGGGCTTTGAAACCTGGATGACTTCCTGCACGCCCGGCATTTCTTCCAGTGTGCCCTGCTCGACTTCGCCCTTGTTGCCGGTGATGCCGATGGCGGTGCGCGTGGCTCCCGGCATGGAATGTGCGCGGTAGCCGAGCTTTTCGATTTTCTGGCAAACGGCGCGCACCTGTTCTTCGGTGGCCTGCGCCTTCATGACGACTAGCATAAGTTCACCCTGGGAAGTGCTGGTGTGGCGACGGGCGCTCCCGCCCGTCCGTCGAGCGTAGCTCGATTTTTTTACAGCGGCTGCAGGAGAAGCCGCTGGCCAGTTCCTACCACATCAAGTCTACCGTCCGCCCCGCCTGCACCGCAAATAGAGCACTCGGCCTGAATCCGCCGAACCTGGGAAGCATCCAACGAAAAGATTATTGACAATTCTGTCGTACGTAGGATCTTCCTTAGGAGCGCTCTCATGAAAGCAGCAGTCGTCCCTTCCATTAATGGCAAGTGGGAAGTCAAAGAGTGGCAGACACCCCAGGCCGGTCCCAATCAAGTCGTCATCAAAATTCATGCCAGCGGGCTGTGCTATACCGACGTGCACTTGACGCATGGCCTATTTCCGCTGCAGTGGCCGCGAGTGTTGGGGCATGAGCCCGTGGGAGAAATCGTTGAGATCGGCCCGGGTGTCACGTCGCGCAAAGTAGGCGATCGCGTGGGCGTGGGCTGGGTGCAGAAGGGCTGCGGGCGCTGCGAGTGGTGCCTGCGCGGCAAGAAAGAGCTGTGCCAGAACAACATCTCGACCGGGATTTCCACGCAGGGCAGTCACGCCGAATACATGCTGGCCTTCGCCGATGCGACCATGCTGATTCCCGACGCGCTCGCCTACGAGCAGGCTGCGCCGATTTTCTGCGCGGGATACACGGTGTGGAGCGGGTTGCGTCTCGCCGACCCCAAACCGCACGAGCGGGTTGCGGTGGTGGGCATAGGCGGACTTGGCCATCTGGCGCTGCAATATTCCAAAGCATCGGGATTTGAAACCATTGCCGTTACGAAATCGAAAGATAAAGAAAAGATGATTCGCGAACTGGGCGCGGACGAAGTAGTTGAGGATGGTGCGGCGCTGCTGAAAACGGGCAGCGCGGACGTGCTGCTGGCGACCTCAAATTCCTGGGCATCGACGGCCGACGCCGCGAAGGGCATGCGTCCCGATGGCCGCATCATTCTGATGGGCGTGAGCAACGAGCCGCTGAACTACAATCCCGAACTCATGTTCAAGCGCGTGCGCTTGATGGGATCGAGCCAGAATGGGCCGGAATATCTTTACGAAGCGCTGGATTACGCGGCGAAGGGCAAGGTCAAGGTCGTGGCCGAGACTTACAAGCTCGACGACATTGGGAAAGCCTATGACCGCGTGGCCGACGGTAAGGTGCGGTTCCGGGCCGTGATCACGATGGATTGAGGGAATTCGGATTGAGGACGCGGATGCCGCGCATTGACGGCGGCGGTCAAACGTGTTAAACATGTTTAACATGCTCGGCATCCGCCTCGAACCCGAACTCGAACAGAAGCTCGAGTCTCTTGCCAAAGAGACTGGCCGCAGCAAGAGCTACTACGCTCGCGAAGCGATCCGTAGCTATATCGAGGATCGCGAAGACTATCTGAAAGGTATTGCAGCGCTGGAGCGGCGCGAGCCCACGATCACTCTCGAAGAGTTGGAACGGCGGCTCGGGCTTAATCGGTGAAGACTCGATCAGGGACGGTCGAAACGGCGAAGCCCTGGCAGATCGAGATCACGCGTACTGCCACGAGACAGATCACCAAACTCGACGGCGAAGCCCAGAAATCCATACAGAGATTTCTACGCGAGCGTTTGACGACAGCTGACAATCCCCGGCAATGGGGCAAGGCGCTCCATGGCGATAAGCGGAGTTTGTGGCGCTATCGCGTGGGTGATTACCGGCTGATCTGCGACATTCAGGACGAGAAGGTCACGGTGCTGTTACTCGAAGTCGGGCATCGCAAAGACGTTTATCGCTGATCGTTTCGACCCTTGCCCGCGCCACATTCCCAACCCGCGTTGTAGAATCTAGGTTTCGACTTTCGAGCACCCTCACTTATGGAGCAGGAAGACAAAACAGCTACGCCCTCCGCGGAGCGCGTGGAGCGGAATGGGGACAGGACCAACGACGAGCGTTATGACCCACAGCGCGTCGAGCTGAAATGGTTCGAGCGCTGGCAGCAGGACACGGCGCAGTATGCCGCCGAACCGGACTCAACCAAGAAAAAATATTACGTGCTTGAGATGCTGCCCTATCCTTCGGGCGTGCTGCACATGGGGCACGTGCGCAATTACGCTATCGGCGACGCGCTGGCCCGCTACATGTGGATGAACGGGTATAACGTGCTGCATCCCATGGGCTGGGACTCGTTCGGCTTGCCGGCGGAAAACGCAGCCATCAAGAACAACACGCCACCACGCGAGTGGACCTTGCGCAACATCGCCAACATGAAGGCGCAGATGAAGCGCCTCGGCTTTGCTTACGACTGGGCGCGCGAGGTTACGACTTGTTTGCCGGAGTATTACCGCTGGAATCAGTGGTTCTTTCTGAAGCTCTTTGAGCGCGGGCTGGCGTATCGCAAGAAGAGCCGGGTGAACTGGTGCTCGAAATGCGCGACCGTGCTGGCCAACGAGCAGGTGGTGAACGGATGCTGCTGGCGTCACGAAGATACGCTGGTCGAACAGCGCGAGCTGGAACAGTGGTTTCTGCGCACGACGAAGTATGCCGACGAGTTGCTCGATGGTCTCGACACGCTGCCCGGCTGGCCGGAAAAAGTCTGTACCATGCAGCGCAACTGGATCGGGCGCAGCGCGGGCACGCGCGTCGACTTCAAACTGGATTACGCCGAGAACCATACCGGCTTCGGGCCGGCGGGATCGACGATCAGCGTGTTCACCACGCGCGTGGATACGATTTTCGGCGCGACTTCGGTGCAGCTCGCGCCGGAGCATCCCATTGTGAAAGATCTCGCTGCGGCGGACCCCGGCTTGCGCGCGAAGGTCGACGAGTTGATTGCCGAGCAGCGCAAGGCCAGAGAAGCCGGCGATATCGGCGAGATTGAAAAACACGGCGTGTTTACCGGGCGCTATGCCATTAATCCGTTCAACAGCGAGCGGGTTCCGGTGTGGGTGGCGAATTATATTCTGATGGACTACGGCACCGGCGCCATCATGAGCGTTCCGGCGCACGACGAGCGCGATTACGAATTCGCCAAGAAGTATGGTCTCGAAATCCGCCTCGTCATCTTGCCCATGGCGGGCGATCCCGATGAAACCATCGCAGAACCTACGCTGCCCTTCGTTGGGCACGGGGGCATGCTGGTCAACTCCGGGCGGTACAACGGACTGGCCTGCGATGAAGCGATCAAAGTGATGTCCGCCTACGCTGAGGAAAACAAGTTCGGCAAAGCCACGGTTACGTATCGCTTGAAAGACTGGGGAATTTCGCGGCAACGCTACTGGGGCACACCGATTCCGATGCTCTACTGCGAAAAAGATGGCATCGTCGCAGTGCCGGAAAAAGATTTGCCGGTGATTCTGCCGGAGAAAATGGACGTCACGCTGACCGGCGGCTCGCCGCTCAGCCGCGTACCCGAGTTCGTGAACACGACTTGCCCAAAGTGTGGAGGGCCGGCGCGGCGCGAGACCGACACCATGGACACCTTCGTCGACTCGTCCTGGTATTTCTATCGCTACACTGACGCGCACAACGACCACGCGCCGTTCGACAGCAAGACCGCGCAGTACTGGTTTGGCGACCATGGGATCGATCAATACATCGGCGGGGTTGAGCACGCCATTCTGCACCTGATCTACTCGCGCTTCTGGACGAAAGCGATGCGCGACATGGGATTGATCACCAACGCGGAACCGGTGGAGCGGTTGTTCACGCAAGGAATGGTGACTTACCAGGGCTCGGCCATGTCGAAGAGCCGCGGCAATGTGGTATCGCCCGACGAGATGGTCGCGCGTTACGGCGCCGATGCCGCGCGCATCTACGTGTTGTTCGCCGCGCCGCCGGATCGCGATCTCGACTGGCAGGATTCGGGTGTGGAAGGCATTCAGCGGTTTCTGGGGCGCGTGTATCGTTTTGTGGTGAGGAACGCTCGACCTGATCATCCGGAATGGCGCAACGCCGTTCCAGCGGATTTGCCGCCCGCGGTGCGAGCCATTCAGCGCAAGCTGCACCAGACCATCAAGCGGGTCAGCGACGATTTTCAGGGACGCTGGCATTTCAACACCTGCGTCTCGGCCATCATGGAACTGGTGAATGTGTTGTACGGCGCCGAGGAAGCGATCGGGCGGAATGAAGTTCCGGCAGCGTTTCTGGCGGACGTCCAGCGCAATCTCGCTTTGTTGCTCGCGCCGTTTGCGCCTTATCTGGCGCATGAACTTTGGGAGATGCTGGGTGAGCGGGGAAGTCTGCTCAAGGCGCCGTGGCCAAAGTTTGACGCAGAGTTGGCCAAAGAAGAAGAGTTGGAAATTCCGGTGCAGATCAATGGCAAGCTGCGCAGCCGCGTGGTGGTGCCCGCCGACGCGACGGAAGCGTTTGTGATCGAACGCGCGCTCGCCGATGAGAAAGTGCAGGGGTTGACTGCGGGCAAGCAGGTGGTGAAGAAGATATACGTACCGGGCAAGCTGGTGAATGTGGTGGTGAAGTAAATTCCTCCTTGCTTCAAGGGACCGCGGATGAGGACCTGGAATGAGTTATCCTGAGGCTGCATGGCCATCTCGCCTACCGCTGAAGGGTTTCGTGCGACATTCCTGCGTCCGTCGCTGACGCTGGCGGAAATCATGTGGCGCTGGACCGCGGGCGCAACCGCCGCTGCTTTATTCCTCTTTGGCCTGTTCGAATACCTCGACACGCTGCCCGTCACCAACGGTGAACTGCTTTTCCTGCGCTCGCGGCAACCTTATCTCGTGGGCGAAGCCATCGCGCATATTCTGCGCGGAAGCCTGAATCGTGTGGTGATCGCCGGATTGCTGGCGGCGGCGCTGCTAGCGGTGCTGTGGATGGTGGCGGCGTCGGTGGGGCGGATCGCCATTGTGCGCGGCATGCTGGAATACTTTCGCAGAGACGCAGTTCACTCCGTCTCTGCCAGCGGCGCTCGAAATGAGGGTGAGAGAGACGTTGCCCGCGAGGTCTCTACGAATAGTGGTTATGCGAAGGCACCCTTGCCGGCGCTGCTGCGGCTTAACTTCCTGCGCGCTGGCGTAGCGATGGCCGCTGTCTTCGGATTCGTGGGCGCATCGATCCTGGCCGGGTTTGCTTCGCCTGAGGCTAATCCTTCGCCGTGGCTCGCGTTCTTCCTGTTTCTGCCGCTGGCGGGACTGATCGGTCTGGTGTGGTGGGCGCTGAACTGGCTGCTTTCGCTGGCGGGGATGTTTGCCGTGCGCGATGGTGAGGACGCGATGGGCGCAATTTCCGCGGCGGCATCTTTGTGCCGCGAGCGCACCGGCGCTGTGTTCGCAGTTACGGCGTGGACCGTGTTGGCGCATCTGGTTGCCTTCGTGGCGGCGACCATCGCGGCTTCCATGCCGATGGGCTTCGTAGCGGTTGTGCCGTGGCGGTTGATCTTTGCCGGCGACATGGTGGTGACGCTGGTCTACTTCGCGTTCGCCGATTGGCTCCACACGGCCCGCTTGGCGGGATATGTGTGGATCGCTGAAATGCCGGAGCCGGTGTTGAAAGTGCCGCTGCCGCCCGCTCTCCCGTTTATGACAGGGACCTCGGTGCAGGCGGCGCCGATGCAGACAACGTTGCCGCAAGCTGGGTTGCCGCAAACCGAGTTGCCGCAAACCGGGAGTGAGACGAGCATCGAAGCTACAATCGACCGCGATGAGACGATTCTGAGCGATGTGCCGAATCCGACCGGGGAAACCTAAACCTGCCGCGGCACCACGTAGTAATAAATGGCAACGTAGTGGCAGATGCTGCCCGCCATCACAAACAAGTGCCAAATCCCGTGATTAAAAGGCAGCCGCCGCCACACGTAGAATCCCACGCCAGCAATGTAGGCTGCGCCGCCGGCCACCAGCCATATCAGGCCGGGCGCGCTCACGGCGGACAGCAGCGGTTTGAAGGCGATGACGACCAGCATTCCCATGGCGATGTAGAGAGGAGTCGAGAGTTTTTGCACCTGCTCGAACCAGAGCGCCTTGGCGAGCACACCCAGAAAACAGAGTCCCCAGACGAGGCCGAAGAGAGCCCATCCCCAGCCGCCGCGGAGGCTGACCAGCGTGACCGGGGTGTAGGTTCCCGCAATCAGAAAATAGATGCAGCTGTGGTCGATGATCTCCAGCGGGCGCGCCCAGCGGGGAGAGGGTACAGAATGCAGCATGGTGGACGCCGCATACAGGCTGACCAGGGTTGCGGCGTAGACGCAGCAGCTCACAATCACCCAGGCGTCACGGCTGAAGGCGGCTGCCACGATCAACAGCACGGCACCCACGACGCTGAGCGCCAACCCGATTCCGTGGGTGATTGCGTTGACTAACTCTTCCACGTGAACTTTGAACATTTAACATCCATTGTAAACCGCGCAGTTCCGCCGGTTCAGGCGTGCGGCCTAGTTTGAACGAGGTTCCTGTCTGTTAGCGTGGTGACTGCCGGCGCCGAAGGCGTTCGTTGGTAAACGAAATTCATGAAGTCCGATTCCGCCAGCCGCGACGGATGCACTTCTCCGCCCACCCCGAAGAAGCGGCAGAAACTCATGATGAGTGGGCGCCACTTTTCGGCGTCAATGTGCGGGCGCGTCGCATCACCGGTCAGCAGCGATTCTTCGACGTGCAGCCGGACAATGTGAACTTCAAACGCGTTAGCGGAAACGTTTTTTCCGAACGGCCGCCACTGGTGGACGACGCCCTCCATTTGCACCGGACACTCGGCGATGCGCGGCGGTTGCACGGCGAGCGACCGCGCCGGCGTGAGCCCCGCGACGCCGAATTTGTCGGGCTCGTAGCGGTATCCCCATGCCAGCTTCTTTTCCGGCACGGGGTTCTTGCCGGTGGTCAGGGCGAGGCGGTCCACGTGCGTGACCTGCTCCTGCGAGGGCAGGTCGATCACGCACTCGCGCGTGCGGATCAGGTTGTCAGACGTTTTGCCCATGCTGCCCAGGCCGAGCATGCAGCTCCAGCCCAGCCACCACGCGGAGGACATGGGAGCAAGGTTGGGCGAGCTGTCCTCGTTCAAGGTTGAGATCAACGCCACCGGCGTGCCGAAGTAGAGGATGGTTGGTTCGATGGTCTTGTGCATCCCGCCACTATGCCGCGGCGCGGCGCTGCGATCTATCCGCTTCTTGCGCTCGAATTGAAATGGCGTCGCGAAGTCTCGCCCTGCCTCGCGTTCCTTCTTTACACTCGCTCCTCGAATTTGAGAAACTCATGTGTGGAAACCCAATCCCCGCACAATCAAATTTCTGTCGACCAGAGCATCGTAATCCTCGACTTTGGCGCGCAGTATACCCAGCTCATCGCGCGCCGCATTCGCGAACAGAATGTTTTTTCCGTGGTGCTGCCGTGCACGGCCAAGCTCGATGAAGTGAAGAGCTACGCGCCGGCCGGCATCGTGCTTTCGGGAGCGCCGTGGTCGGTGTACGACAAAGACGCGCCGCCGGCTGACGCGCGCGTGTTCGAACTGGGCGTGCCCGTGCTCGGCATCTGTTACGGGCTGCAATTCATGGTGCACACGCTGGGCGGCAAAGTGCGGCCTGCTGACAAGCGGGAGTATGGGCCGGCTGAAATCGACATCGTTTCGGACTCGATTCTGTTTCAGGGGCTGGCCAAGAAACTTGCCGTATGGATGTCGCATGGAGATGAGGCGCTCGAGTTGCCGCCAGGCTTTGAGCTGATGGCGAAGACGCACTACGCCGTGGCCGGCATTCAGAATACGGCGAAGCGATGGTACGCCGTGCAGTTTCATCCGGAAGTGCATCACACGCCTCAAGGCACGCAGATCCTGCGGAATTTTATTTTTCAGATTTGCGGGGCGAAGCCCACGTGGACGGCGCAGCGCTTCATTGAATCGACCGTCGAGCAGGTGCGGGAGCAGGTCGGCAGCGGACGGGCCATCTGCGCGCTTTCGGGCGGCGTGGATTCTTCGGTGGCTGCAGTTCTGGTCGATCGCGCTCTGCGAGACGCCAAGGGAAGGTCGCGGCTGACCTGCGTCTTCGTGAACAACGGCGTGCTGCGCAAGAACGAATTCGAGAAAGTGCAGAAGGCGCTGCGCGACAAGCTCAACCTCAACCTGGATGCCGTCGATGCTACGGAACGTTTTCTCGACAAGCTGAAAGGCGTGGACGATCCCGAAAAAAAGCGGAAGATTATCGGTAACGAGTTCATCAAAGTATTCGAGAAAGAAGCGCGCCGCATCGAAAAGACCGAAGGCAAGGTGAAGTGGCTGGTGCAGGGGACGCTCTATCCCGACGTGATCGAATCGCGCTCCGTACGCGGGCCGTCGCAGGTGATCAAGTCGCATCACAACGTCGGTGGGCTGCCGAAAAAAATGAAGCTCAAGCTGATCGAGCCGCTGAAAGACTTGTTTAAAGATGAAGTCCGCAAGATCGGACGTGACCTCGGCATGCCGGAAGAGATTCTGCAACGGCAGCCGTTTCCGGGGCCGGGGCTGGCGGTGCGCGTGTTGGGTGAAGTCACGCCGGAGCGGTTGGCGCTGCTGCGCGAGTGCGACGAGATTGTAGTCAGTGAAATTAAAGAGGCTGGACTGTACACCAAGATCTGGCAGTCGTTCGCGGTGCTGCTGCCCGTGATGTCGGTGGGCGTGATGGGCGACGCGCGGACCTATGCGTATACCTGCGCGATCCGCGCCGTCAGTTCCGAAGATGGCATGACGGCCGACTGGGTCGCGCTGCCGCACGAAGTGCTGAAGACGATCTCCACGCGAATCGTGAATGAAGTGAAGGGCGTGAACCGCGTGGTGTATGACGTGACGTCGAAACCGCCGGGGACGATTGAGTGGGAGTAGGGGCTTTTAGCTTTTGGCTCTTGGCTTTTAGCTAAACCCAACCCGTTCGGGGACATCCCGTTGCCGTCTGAAGGAGGCACCTACAGTTCACTCTTCTTCAAAGAGCGACGGCGTGTCCGCGAACAATTCTTCCAGAAACTCTTCCCGATGATTGAGGAACCGATGGGCAACCTGAAACGATCCTGTTTCCTCGTAGTTGACCTCATGGACCTTCTCTTCATCGAACGAGAGAATCTGGGCCTTCGGATAGGCGAGCAGAACGGGAGAGTGGGTTGAAATGATGAATTGCGCGTCTCTAAACTCGCGCAAGACGTCGTGAATCAGCACGAGGAAAGACAGCTGCCGCTGAGGCGACAGCGCGGCCTCCGGTTCGTCGAGAAGAAAGAGTCCATTGCGCCGAAACTTGAGATCCAGAACGGTAAAGAATGTCTCTCCGTGCGAGCGAGTGTGAAGGCTGCGGCCGCCATAGAATGCGCTAATCGGCGGACCTTTGCTGGGTTCCTTGTCCAGCGCGTCAATGTGCGATGCGGTATTGAAGAAGCTTTCTGCGCGCAGGAAAAATCCCGCTCCAGTTTTCTTGTCGAAAGACAAACGCAAGGCCTTCACTAGCGGATCGATCGACAGATTGCTTTCGGTTGAGTCGTTTCGAAAATTGCGATTTCCTCCTTCGCGGCCAAATCCATAATGTGCTGCGATCGCTTCGAGAAGGGTTGACTTCCCGGTCCCGTTCTCACCCGCGAAGAAAGAGATGCGTGATCGGAAGGCTAGCTCGCCCAATCCGCGAATTGCCGGAACTGAGAATGGATATACTTCCCAGTCTTCGACACGCTCGCGTAAGAGGGTGAGCTTCTTCAGCACGCGAGCATTCTACGTGAATTGTTGGGGGATGCCGGTGGCTAGGACAAACAGGAGAAGCAGCACGTTCCTAAGGATGTACAACCTGCAGGCCCAGCACCTTTTCGAAAGGGTCAAAGTCGCGATCGCGATGCAGGAGAGAGTGGTTGTTTTCAAGGCAGAAAGTAGCGATCAGGCAGTCGACGGTAGCGCGCACGGTGTATCCGTTGCGGCGCAAGATTCTGTAGTTCTGAGCGGCTGCAATGGAGGATCGGGTGCTGCAGTTCCGGAAAACGTGAAACTTTAAGAGATCGGCTTGCACTTGCGCGAAAGCCGAGTCGCGCGTACCCTGCAGCACCTCACATAGAATCAGGTCAGTCAATCCCAATGCTTGCTGTTGCAATTCGCGTTCCAGCCAGGCGGTTTCGGCATGGTTATTGCCGCGAAGGTATTCGATCCATACACTGGTGTCGACGATTACCATTTTTCATTCGTCCGCGAAGCGGCCTCTGCGGGACTCGGTAAGGTCGCCCTCCCACTGAACTTTGCCACGAAGGCGACGAATGGAGCCCTGCGCGTAGGTCTGGGCCAACAAGCGCAGCCCGGCCTCGACGGCTGCCTTCTTGGTCCTCGCGCCGCTGCGCCGCATCGCGGTGCGCATCAAGCGATCGTCAATGTCGATGTTGGTCCGCATGGAATCCCTCCCCCATGTGTAAGTTTATCACGATCATGTGTATGGAAAAGAGGTGGGCTCATTCGTCCCGGTGGACGGTTTCCATCGAAAATGCCGGCAGGCAGACGGCGATGTACTCGGCGCCGCCTTCTTGTGGTGTCGAGTAGCGGACCCACTCGCCGGCGTGGGCGATGACGGCTTGTCCGGCGGAGACGTCGAGAGAAGCGATCGTCCCGTTCGCACTCCTGTGCTCGACCCGCAGCAATCCCTTCAGCACGATGGTGAACTCGTCGAATTCCGGAGTCTGGCCGGGTTCGAGCCAACCTTGTGGGCTGCGCATGTGGGCAACGCTGGTGGCGGAAGTCTTGCTGTTGACGCGGCCAACATATTCGTCGATGAGTTTAGGCTTGTTGCCGGCGGACTGAATGCGCGTGGGCTGGGCGATGAGTGTTGGCATGTTCAGGCTCCGGGTTTCCGGCGACCGGCTTCAAGAGTACAACAGAACCTTTGACGCAGGCATCGCGAACAGAGGTTGCGAACAGAGCGGCGAACCCAGATGGCGAGCCCCGATCGCGAGCCCAGATCGCGACGTCAGGCCGCGAAGACAGAGTCGCGAAGAATGTTCGAGTGCGCGAGGCGATTCGGGACGAAGAACTCCCTCGGAACGGCGGGCGAGTTCCGTGAAGTGGTGGGCAGACGTAGCAAGCTACGTCTCTACGGCTGGGGCGCGATATGGACTCCGGCTTGTTCTCTGAGTTTTATTTCTAACTCCTGATTCTTTATCGTTTTGCCTTCGTTTTTCCTGGCCTTTCCTTGTTCTGTTCCTCTCTTAGCTTTCTCGATCCGGCTCGCGACTCGTAGCTCACGACTCGTGGCTGGGTAAAGCGTGCTCGGTAAAACGTTAGGAGTGATCACTCCCACAGCGGGTGCCAGATCCCGAGCAATTCGGGTTTGCTGTCTGCACCCTGGCTTTCGGATGTCCCTGGCTGTCCCTCACTCACGTGGGGAGGTTGCGGGGGTCGCGAGTTTCCTAGGACTGGCGCGTCGTTGCATCCGGGCCCTACATTCGCCAGATTGCATCATCTGAAATTCTCGGTAAAGGTTGTTCGTCACAATTGCGGACTAAATTTCTGTGGAAAACTTTGGGAGGTGCTGCGGCTCGAAAATCAAGATCCCCATTCTAGTCCCGCCAGCGGACGGCGGGACTAGAATGGGCCACCCCTCTTCGGATTCGCTCTGTCGAAAATCCCCACTTCTCGCGCAAAGCACGCGCGAGAAATGGGGCACCCGGCTCAGGATGACAATCGGAGTTTTACGGGCAGGGATATGGCGTGCCCGGAGTTGGCGGCGTGCCGGGAATAACCGTCGGAGGCCCGGGGATGCCGTTAGCGTCGGGCGTGCCGGGAATGATTGTCGGTGGCGTGCCTGGTGTTCCTGGTGTGTAACAAGTGCCGTGGTTGGTGTCCGGTGGAGGAGGCGGAGGCATGGGCCGCGGCGCAACGGGCTGAATCGCGACTGGACGTTCTTCTGATTGGCGCACCGCGGCATCGTCTTGACTTCTCTGCAACGTTAACGGCTGCTGCAGTTCCATGTCGAGCGGCGCTCCGGTGTCGAGGAAGAACTGGCGCGAATTGGTCAGCAGCACCATGGATCCCACTGCTGCGATCGCGATCCCGATGCCCGCGCCCATGGCCGTGTCTCTGCCTTGGGTGCTGTAGGCCGGGGTGGTTTCCGGGGTGCAGTAGGGCGGCACTCCCGTGCATCCGGGAGGGAAGTTGGAAGTGACGGAGGATTGCGGATGCCCGACCGAGTGGCCGATGAGCGCGCCCACGCCAGCCCCTCCGGCTAGCAGCGCAAACATCCCGCCGACTCTACCCGGGCCCGGATCTTTCAGGGCATAGCCTTCGACGCCCTCAAGCAAGGCAGGTCCCGCGACGGGCACCACGTAGCCGTCAGGGAACGTCATGGTCATGGACTGCAAATAGAGCTGGGCGCGGCCATGCCGAACTTGAAGCTTGTCGACTCTTCCGTCCACCAGGGTGCCAGGCGGAATCATGACATCGTTGCCGAGCGTGATGGGTGCAGTGATCTGGGCGTAGATGTCGTCGCCGCGGTGGAGATACCGGCTTTGCAGGGGATGAGTAAGCACGAGAACAATTCTGGTTTCGGCGGGAATCGTCTGGGTAACAGGTGGAGGCGTCGCCGCAGCCTGCATGGTTTGCGAATCCTGCGGCTGGGTTGGTTGAGACTGAGCTGAAGATTGAGCGTTGTCTTGCGCGAAGCAAGTGAGGGTTAGAAAGAGTGTGGTGACGGTAATGAGAGTGCGGCGTGCGTTGGTCCCGGCCAGAGTCAGAAAGGCAATCATGGTCGAAACGGAAGTGCTATGGGTGTTCGCCATTTTGCTATCTCCTGTCGAAAGCCGCGTCGTGCGGAGGCTCTCGATTTGGTGCGACTTCTTCGTAGGAGCTGGGGGGAGAAATCTTTGCTCCTGGCGACTTAGACCCGCGCCCATCATGAAAGTATCGCTTGCACAGGTAAAGGTTTGCATAGAGATGGTCGGGAATTGTAAAGGCTTGCAGGACGCGGGGTTTGATGCGTTTTGCAACACTCGGAACGATCGTAGAGACGTAGCTGGCTACGTCTCTACTATTCGCTCTTGTCGGCAATCCAACGCGAGACTGCAGTGACGAGTTTGCGGGGAGCGAAGCGCGTGGACTTTGCGACCAACCAATTATGCGTGCCGGAAATGGCCAGGGTGCGGCCTTCCATCACGGCGCGATAGCCATCAAGGGCGACCTTGTCCGCCGACATGGCGCCGAACGTCTTGAAGATGCGGGAATTTTCTACACCGGCGCGTTTGGCAAAATCTGTGTGGGTTGCGCCGGGACAGAAACAGGTCACGGTGACGCCGCTATGCGCCAGCTCGTTGGCGATGGCCTCAGAAAACGAAAGCACGTAGGCCTTGGTCGCATAGTAGACGGCCAGGAGCGGGCCGGCCTGAAAAGCCGCGGTGGACGCGACATTCATGATGCGGCCGCTGCGGCGCTGCACCATCGCCGGCAAGAACAGGCGCGTGAGTTCGGTGAGCGCTCGGATGTTGAGATCGATCTGGCCGAGGATTTCTTCTTCGGGCATTTGCGCGAACTCGCCGAAGACGCCGTAGCCGGCGTTGTTAATGAAGATATCGACGGTGATGCCCTCGCGCTGTAGCTGGTCGAAGAGGAATTTCGGCGCGGGCGGCGCGGAGAGATCAAGCGCGATGGTCTTGACCGTAACGCCGTGCGCTTGCAGTCCAGTGGCGACCAGTGCGAGCTTGTCGGCGCTGCGGGCGACGAGAATCAGGTTGTGACGATCGCGGGCGAAGAGTTTGGCGAGTTCGTATCCGATGCCGCCGGACGCGCCGGTGATAAGCACGGTAGACATGGGAACATTGTAGCCTCGCTCGGGAGGGGGAGAAGCGACCGCGATGATCGGTTCCACTTCGGGTTAAAGGGCAGAAACATATCGGGCGGCGTACATTTCTTGGCTAAGTCTTGGGCTACACTACGTCCGTCGGATCATTCACTCTCGCGCCTGAGGCGTGCGTATGTCGTTTCGCTCCGTGTTTATCGCGGTGGTAATCGCGTTTGCGTTGATTCTCGGGGCGTTTCTTATCAATCGCGCCCGTCCCAAAGTCGAGACGGATCAACCCTTTTATCCATTGGAGTGGGTAGCTGTCTGGGCCAGCGCGATTGCTGTGGGATTTCTGGCGACTCCCTTGCTGGTGCGGGTTTCGCGCCGGTTTCTTTCGCTATGTGGCGCCATTCTGCTGGCCGAGGCTGGAGTGGGCTTCTGGGGTTTCCTGCTGCATGTCGAGAGAAATCTGCACGGGCCTTCGGCCCAGCCGTTCAAGAACTTTATTTATGGAGCGGCGCCGCTGGCGCCCTTGCTGTTTCCCAATCTCATGGTGCTGGGCATGATCGCACTGTGGCGGCTGCGGGGGTTTGCGGCGCAGACGAACTAGGAAAAAGAAAAGGCGCAGGTGAAAGAGCCCGCGCCTTTGTTCTCGACAAGCTTCTTACGCGTGAACCAGTTCGACTCCGTAAATCGAGTGCCAACTGGTCGCGGCTTTCAGCTTGTCGTTGACGTTGTTGATGTTCTTTACGCCTTCGGTTTCCAGCCACTTGCGGAACGCGGCTGCGCCATGCTTGGCGTAAACCGGGATGCCTTCTTTCCAGGTGGCGCGGCCGCAGAGCACGCCGTTGAACTTCACTCCGGATTCTCCGGCGAGTTCGAGAGTCTCGCTGAACTCGGCATTGCTGACGCCGGCCGACAAATAAATGAACGGCTTGGTGGCGACGTTGGCGGCTTTGTGGAACAGTTCGATGGCTTCTTTCTTGGTATAAGCCTTCGTCCCACCGAATGATTTAGTGCCTTCGACGAACTTCATATTGACCGGCACTTCGACTTTGAGCACGTCGACGCCGTAACGGTCTTTGCTGAACTCGCGCATGCTCTCGGTGACGATGTGGGGTTTCCTCTTGGCGTATTCCACGCCCTTCTCGTCAGCGCCTTCCTGGTAGCCGACAAACTCGAGGAAGTACGGGATGTCGTTGGCGCGGCATTCGTCGCCGATGCGCTCGACCCAGGCGTGCTTGATCTCATTCACATGCTTGGGATCGTCGGGAGTGTAATAGAGCAGAATCTTGACGCAGTCGGCGCCAGCTTCTTTCAGGCGGCGCGCGGACCACAGGTCGAGCAGGTCGGGCAGGCGGCCGGGACCGGTCTTATCGTATCCAGTCTTTTCATAGGCCAGCAGCAGGCCGGCGTTCTTGGCGCGGCGCTTGGAGGCGGGCAGTCCCCACTCGGGATCGAGCAGGATGGCGGTCGCATGCGGGGTAAGAACTTCGCTGACCAGCGACTTGAATTCTTCCATCATGGCGTCGGTGACTTCGCCGCCTTTTTCTTTGGCCAGAGATTTTTGCAGGGAGCCGCGCTGGTCCATGGCCGCGGCGGCGATGATGCCGCGTTCGTTGGAGACCTTTCTGAGACCGGCAAGTTTGCCAGGGGTGAGCTTCATGAGAATCCTCCTATAGTGCGGATGAAGATGAGTGCGTGGAACCTTTAATTGTAAACCAAGGAGCGGGAAAAACGGCGTCGGACCGCGGGCTGTGGGCGTCAGGGTTTCCTAAATCAAGAACGGGTCGGACGAACACTGCTGTACGGAGAGAATTCGTTGGCTGCTATCCGCTTCAGGAGGGCCCCAAAAGGTTGGTGCTCAACGATACAACCGTTTTCCGTGATTACCTCCTCCGTCGATTTGCGAAGGGAGCGGGAAATCTGCGTGAAGCGCTCCTGATCGAGCGCGCGGATTCCCACGAGTGCGTACGCCTTGGCCTGCGCGTTGCCCACGGCGAATAATCTCTCGAAGTCGGCTTCTGCCGATGTGCGGGAGAAAATGAGTCTGTAGTCCCGCTCTCCCCGCGAAATCGTTCCGGCATAGCCAATCCCGCCGAAGGCGAATATATCAACCTCGGATAAGCGGTCGAGCGTCGGGTCAGTGGCGTCCCCAGCGCACGCGAGGTTTGCGCACGGGAGGACAGCGAAAAAGATTAAGGTCTTCATGGGCCGCGCTATGCGGAGAACGCAATCATCGCGGGAGGTTGCAGATTTTTTCAGGCGACTTTTCTACAATGCCCAGTTCTGTACCTTCAGTCCACGCACTCGGCGGAATTCCTTCTCGTTGTTAGTGACTAGGGTCAATTTTGCTGCTAAGGCATGGGCAGCGATCCAAAGATCGTTGGCACTGATGGGCTCGCCTCTAGCCTCAAGATCTGCGCTGATGAGTCCAAAGACCTCGCCTGCCTTCTCAGGCATGGGCAGCGGAGGAACCAGGCGAACGAACTCGCGCAGAGTCTCCAGCGAGGCCTCACGCCGGGAACTCTTGCTTACGCCGAAGATTAGTTCGCCATAAGTGATCACCGAGATTGCCACCTCTCCCACGCGAACCTTGTCGAAGTGGCGCAGGACCCGCTCAGGCTTTTTCCGCGCGATGTAGATGCAGATATTCGTGTCGAGTAGAAAGCGCGGTTCCACGGTCTACAGCCCCTTGCGCTTTTCGGGTCGTTCGTTCTCGCGCCCGGGAAGGTCGAGGTCATCGGGCAGAGAGGTGAGCAGTGCGAACGCCCTCGCCAGGTTCTGGTCCTTTTCCCGAAGAACAACCTCGTCGCCGCGGCGGAAGATTTCGACCTCTTTGCTCTTGAAACGGAATTGTTTCGGCAGCCGGACTGCCTGGCTGTTGCCTGACCGGAAGACGCGGGCCGTGCCCATGGACCCTCCTGTTTGTATATACATAAAGTATATACATTTGCCCCGAAGTGAACGCAGGCGAAACGAGCCCACGTTCGCTTAATGTGACCCAGATCACTGAAGGGATCTCGGCGCGGAACTATGCTGAAGATGAAAAGTCACCTGCCACTGACGACAGGGTTTGGAGGTGACGCCATGGTACTCACAATCGTGGCATTCTGCGCAGCGGGAGCAGTGCTTCTCTTCGGTCTCGGCGTTTACGCGGAGTTTCAGGAACTGCGGATGCATCCCGGCCACCGCTTCGACGACGGTGATTCGCACCCGAGTTCGCAACTGAGAAAGCCGATGTCGAAGTAGACGCTGGTGTGCAATATTGGCGCTCATCGTGGCTGCGCTGGATCATGGGTGGAATCCGCGCCAAAACGCCCGCCCGGTAGTAAGTTCCTGGTAAACAGTAGTAATTTGCTGGTAAACAGGAGTGGTCGGGAGTAGTCTGGAGTCGTCTCTTCCAGCATCTTTCCGCGGCACCCGATCGGGTGACGGTTCCTTGCGAAATCAGACAGCGTTTGCGCTGCGCAAGGAGCCATCATGGCGAAAAGGATTAGTGTCCCTACCCGCGTCGTAGAGTCTCCCACCGATGGCGACGGGAATTCGGTTGCCAACAGAATCCTGCTCAGTCTCTCAGCCAAGGAATGCCACCAGATCCTGCCCAAGTTGGAGTTTGTTCGGCTGAAGCTTCATCAGGTGCTGCACGAGGCCGGAGAAACCATCAAGTCAGGCTACTTCGTGAACTCAGGAATGATGTCCGTGCTGGCGGTTCAGCCTGACGGAAAAACGGTCGAGGTCGGCCTCATTGGCAGGGAAGGCTTTGCTGGCTTGCCCTTGATTGTTGGCTACAGCAGAGGCCCAACGAGAGTGATGACTCAGGCGGACGGCACGGCCTACCGCTGCGATGTCAAGACGCTCAACGATCTGATTGCTCAATTCCCTGATTTGGGTCGGCAGTTGCATCGCTTTGCCTACCAACTGGCCATGCAGAGTACCCAGATCGCAGCCTGCAACCGCCTGCATGACGTGGTCTCAAGGCTGGCGCGATGGATTCTGATGACTCAGGATCGCGTGCTTTCGGACCGGCTTCCGCTGACCCAGGAGTTTCTTGGTCAGATGCTGGGAACCCGCCGCGCCAGTGTGACCGTGGCCGCCGGCGCCTTGCAGAAGGCTGGGCTGATTGCTTACGCCCGGGGAAGTGTCACGATCTTGAACCGCAAGGGACTGGAAGGTGCGGCCTGCGACTGCTACGCGATCGTGCAGCAACAGCTCAAGAACTGGGAAGCGGAAACGAAACGAAGCGCGCGGTAGGGTAGAGATAATAGTCTCTCTGCGGACGGTAAGAAAGATCGGCTGAAGTTCCGGCAGCAATCCTCCAGATTAAGCGCCATCCATACGCGATCAGTGCCAGTGGTATAGTGGTATGACCGCTTGGACTTTCACGTGCCCGCGCGGTCTGCGGCGCTGCTTCCGAGGGATAGCGATAGAATTTCACCTCAAGATTTCATCTCCTACGAAAGAGACCTGCCATCATGGCCATTGCCACCATCAATCCCGCCACCGGCGAAGTCGTAAAGACGTTCCAACCGCTTTCTGAGACCGAAATCGAGAGCAAGCTGAAGCTTGCCGTGGGCACGTTCAAGGCGGAGTTGAAGACTCCGTTTGCGGTGCGCGCCCAGCGCATGCTGAAAGCGGCCGAGATTCTGGAGCGCGACAAGGAAAAGTTCGCCCACTTGATGACGCTCGAGATGGGTAAGACGTACAAGTCCGCCGTGGCAGAAGCGGTGAAGTGCACCACGGCGTGCCGCTATTATGCCGCGAATACGGAACGCTTCATGGCCGACGAACCGGTCGAAGTTGGCGCGAAGAAGAGCTTCATCCGGTACCTGCCGATCGGGCCGATTCTGGCGGTGATGCCGTGGAATTTTCCGTTCTGGCAGGTGATCCGTTTTGCCGCGCCTGCGCTGATGGCGGGAAACGTTGGGCTGCTCAAGCATGCCTCGAACGTGCCGCAGTGCGCGCTGGCGATCGAGCAGATTTTTCTGGAAGCCGGGTTTCCCGCAGGCGCGTTCCAGACGTTGCTGATCGGTTCGGGACAGGTTGACGCGCTGCTGAACGACCCGCGAGTGGTGGCGGCGACGCTGACGGGCAGCGAGCAGGCCGGCATCCAGGTGGGCATAGGAGCAGCGAAGCGGATTAAGAAAGTGGTGCTGGAGTTGGGCGGGAGCGATCCGTTTATCGTAATGCCAAGCGCCGATCTCGACACGGCGGTGAAGACGGCCGTGGAAGCGCGCATTCTTAATAACGGGCAGTCGTGTATTGCGGCGAAAAGATTCATTGTGGCCGAGTCGATTGCGGCGGAGTTCGAAAAGAAATTCGTCGCGCGCATGGAGAGCCTGAAGATCGGCGATCCGTTTGACGAGAAGACCGAACTGGGTCCCCTGTCCACGGCCGATGCCGTGACCACGCTCGACGCGGATGTGCAGAAAAGTGTGCAGGCCGGAGCCAAACTGCTGACCGGAGGGCATCCTCTGAAACAGAAAGGGAATTACTATGCGCCGACCGTGTTGACCAACATTCCAAAAGGGTCGCCGGCGTATGGCGAGGAATTCTTCGGTCCGGTGGCGTCGATCTTTCGAGTGAAGGATCAGGATGAAGCGATCCGCATTGCGAATGACGTGCGCTTTGGCCTGGGCGCGAGTGCCTGGACGAATGACGACAAAGAGCGTGAGCGCTTCATCAACGAACTCGAAGCCGGGATGGTGTTCATCAACAAGATGGTCGCGTCGGACCCTCGCATTCCGTTTGGCGGGGTGAAGGCTTCGGGGCACGGGCGGGAGTTGGGAGCGGTTGGGATCCGCGAGTTTCTGAACGCGAAGACCGTGTGGGTGGCGTAGAAGCGGAGAGCAGTTGCCAGTGTCCAGTTGCCCGTAACACCCGGTTGACAGCATCTTCTGAAAGTAGGTAAAATCACTACTTGTGGAGAAAGCCATTTCAGCTGCCGAGGCGAACCGGAAGTTCTCCCAAGTCCTCCGCGAAGTGAAGGAGGGGCGAACTTACGTGGTGACCAGCCATGGCAGACCCGTGGCCCGCATCGCTCCGGTAACCGAAGATCGCAGCAAGGCCAAGGCTGCGTTGATGGCTCATCTCGAAGCTCAGCCTGTGCGACGGCGCCCTATTGGCCGCTGGACGCGGGACGAATTGTATGACTGAGTGAGCGGGACCGATTGAGCGAGACATGCGAATCGCGCTGGACACCAATATTCTGGTTTACGCGGAAGGTGTGAACGGCGCACTCCGGGCAAAGGCGACCCGAGAGTTCATCAAAAAACTGCCGGAATCCAGCACATTTCTGCCCGTCCAAGCGCTCGGAGAATTGTTCCGTGTCCTGGTGGGAAAATCCCAATTTTCGCCGCCCGAGGCGCGGGTCCTCGTACTTCGCTGGCGCGACACGTTCCCGCTGATCGAAACTTCACCGTCGATTCTGGTCGCGGCCCTCGACGTTGCCGCCGACCATGGTTTGAGTATTTGGGATGCGATCATTCTTTCGGCTGCGTCTGAGGCTGGCTGCCGGTTACTGCTCTCCGAGGATATGCAAGAAGGATTCACCTGGGGTGGAGTCACAGTCGTGAATCCATTTGCCGCAAAGAAGCATGCCTTGCTGGCAGGAGCGCTGGGGGAGTGATCGCCGATTCCCATGTCTCGCAAAGGACGCGAGACATGGGGCACCCGGGCATCGGACCTCATCGATCATCTCCGAGACGAACCTCGGACAATCCTGTCCTCCCATGTAGCGGGACTATCAACTGACATTCCCGTTTGAAGGCATCGGAAAATCGTCTCCCGCAGCTGCGACTATTGCAGGAGTGGTTCGTCTAAGGTTGGAAGTCGTTCTGTGGAGGCTAACATGAAAATAAAAACAATGTTCCTGCGTTATGTGGTGCTGGCAACCGCTCTGGTCACCGGCGCGACCTTGGCAAAAGCCGCGGATGCGAAAGATACGACTGCTCCTAGCTATGACATGAAGGGTCAGGCGCTGCTTGACTTGGAAGGCGTTCAGAAGAAATTTGTCGACCTGGCCAACGCGCTTCCGGCCGACAAGTTGAACTGGCGTCCATCGCCCGACTCGCGCTCGTTTGCCGAGGTATTTCTGCATGTCGCTGGGGAGCGCTACGGAATCCTCGCGCTGATGGGAGCCGAGAAGCCGGCTGGATTCAACGGAAAGACGTTTGAAAAATCCACGACCGACCGGGCCCAGATTATCGAGGAGTTGAACAAGTCCTGGGGATTCGCGCAGCAGGCGATCCAGGGCATGAGCAATGCAGACTTCGCGAAACTGCTGCCGAAACTGGGTCCGCAGGCCAATGCCGGAGATGTGGTGTACATCCTGGTGGCCGACGCCCACGAACACCTCGGACAGGCCGTAGCCTATGCCCGCGAAAACGGGATTGTGCCTCCGTGGACGGTCGAGGCGCAGAAGAAGGCCGCGGAAAAGAAGGCCGAGCAAAAATAAGAACGCCGGACTGCGCCCCTGGGGACGGGCGAGGGCGGCCGTCCCCAGATGAACCTTGCTACTGCCAGATGAGTTCTCGGCTACTGTCTGAGCGCCAGCGCTTTCAGCACGGCCTGCTGTTTGGCGATGAGCGAATGCACGCCTTGCTTGGCGAAGGCGATCATTTTGGCCAGTTGCTGGTCGTCGAAGACCTGGTGCTCGGCGGTGGCCTGGACTTCCACCATCTTTCCCCCGGCGGTCATGACGAAGTTCATGTCGACGTCGGCGCGGGAGTCTTCTTCGTAGGCGAGATCGAGCAGGATTTCTCCGTCCACAATCCCCACGCTGACGGCGGCGACGAAATCTCTCAGCGGGACTGAGGTCAGGGTCCCGGCATCCACTAACTTCTGCAGAGCCAAGCCGAGCGCGACGAACGCACCGGTGATGGAGGCGGTGCGCGTGCCGCCGTCGGCCTGAATGACGTCGCAATCGATCCAGAGGGTGCGTTCGCCGAGGCGGGTGAGGTCGGTGACGGCCCGCAACGATCGGCCGATGAGGCGCTGGATTTCGTGGGTGCGTCCGCTCTGCCGGCCTTTGGAAACTTCCCGCGGTGTGCGGGTCAGGGTGGAGCGGGGAAGCATGCTGTATTCGCTGGAAATCCAGCCTTTGCCGGAATTGCGCATGAACGACGGGACCGTCTCTTCGATCGAGGCGGTGCAGATGACGCGGGTATTGCCGACCTCAATAAGTACGGAGCCTTCGGCGGTGGAGATGAATTCCGGGGTGAGCAGGACAGGGCGGAGTTGGTCGGGAGAGCGATTATCGGAGCGATAGAACATGCTCGGGGATTGTAAACGATCGATGAGTAGACGGAGCACTTCGGTACCGTTGCAGGGCTTGGGCTCGGCGGAAAAAATAGAGGTTCCCCTTCTATTGGCGAGGGCTGGGAGCTTCCTCGCGACAGTCGGCAAAGTGCCGGCGTGACCGCGCGAAAACTATCCGAAGGGCAAGACTCTTTGAAAGACAACCGGGCAAGACAAAGGCCAAGGTCGGGCACGGCGAAAGCGCTCTTATGCGCTCTGGTGCTGTCTACACTGGCGGCTGGGACTCTCTGCCGCGCGCAGGATGACGACGAGGATGACAATTGGTCCGATACGCAGATGGCGGCGACGCTCACCCTGCGCTTCGATAAAGAAGGGTCGGTAAAGGCGGACTTGAGCTTGCCCGAAGCGCCGCCATCGCGAGGGGCGCTGGGCGATGCGCTGGCCCGCGGTCTGCATTGTCCGGGCGGGAAACTCCAGAATGGAGTGAGTTTCGACGCTGCGGCCACATCGCTCTCTGCGAAGTGGTCGGCTGAGCAGCGCGAGAAGTATCTGGCAGCGATGGAAAAGGCCCAGCAGAAAATGGTGGAAGGCAATTGCACGGCAGTGCTGCCAAAGCGCGACGGCGTCTTCGAGGGTGACATCGATTATGGGCCGCTGGCGGCGGAACTGGCCAAGGCTGGCATGCTGCAGTTGAATTTGTATGTAGTGCTGCCGGAGACGGAGTATCGCGATTACACGAAGGCTGGGCTGAAGCGTCAATATTGGCAGTCGAAAGACTCGCTGACATACAGCATTTCGACGAATGAAAACTCCGGCACTCATGCGATTCATGTGGCCTACGGGCTGCGGCGCGTCGATGTGTACCGGGCCTGGGTCCTTCTGGCAGGGTTCCTTTTCTTGCCGCTGGCGATCACGTTGGGGATGAGGCGGATGGCTATGAGTGCGCCCGATCCGATCCTGTCGCGGTTTCAGTTTTTCCGCAGGATGAATTTTCTGGTGACGGGCGCGATGCTGCTGTGGACGACTTCCGGGCTCGGGTTCCGGCAGGCGCTGCGTGAGGGGCTGGAGCAGGCAGGACTTCCGGGCTGGCAAGTAACTGCGGGAGATGTGCTGATTTTGGTGGGGCCGGTGTTCGTCATCTATTTCCTGTGCATCGCGGTGTCCTATCCGGTCTACGCGCAGGTGAGAAGTGGCGGCTGGAGCCGGCGGGAATACCTGGTGCAGCAGTCGACCACGATGGGCGCGTGGGCCTTGCCGCTGATGCTGGGGCTCGCCGCGCTGGCGGTGATGCACGATCACGTGGAGGTTTCCGTTGTTCTCGGAGTCGGCACGCTGGTCATGGCGCAGGTTCTGGTGCAGTTGAAGGTGCGGGTGACGAAGCAGTTCCCGCAGGCGGTGACGACGGGAGCTCTACACGAGCGAATTTTGGCTTTGGCGGGACGCATGGGAGTGCAGGTGAAACAGGTTCTAGTCCTGCCGTCGGGCAAGGGGCAGGTTGCGAACGCCTATGCGTCGCACAACAAACGGGTTCTGTTTACCGATTATTTGCTGGAGCATTTGAGCAAACGCGAAGTTGATGCGACGACAGCGCATGAGCTGGCTCACTTGCGGCATCGTCATCCCATCAAACGATGGGCGGCGTTCCTGGCGGGGGTTTTTCTGCCCGCTTACTTCTCGACGATCTTTGGAATCATCACCGGCCTGCTCATGATTCCCATTGGCCTGGCGAGATGGATGGCCGGTCTTCGGGTACAGATGGAGTTTTTTCAGGCAATGGAGTGGTTCGAGCAATGGCCGCAGCGCGACTTTGTGCTGATCATGCTGGGACTGACCGGATTTTATTTCCTGTCGCGGCGATTTGAGAACCAGGCGGATGAGACGGCGGTGCGCGTGGCGGGAGATCCAGAGGCGGCCATTACCGGACTGCTCAAACTGAGCCGGCTGAACTATATGCCGATCCGGTTCGGAAAGTGGGAGACTTGGCTGACGCATCCTTCGACTGCCAAGCGAGTGGAGCGGATTGCGGCCTTCGGCGGGCTCGCCCCCGCACGACTGCAGGAGATTCTGCAGCAGCACGATGCGGCGGTGGCCTTGCGTGCGCCCGAAGCTCGCGTGGTCGCGGACGATCGCTACGCGATTCCAGTCACGTGCGACGCCGACAGAATTCGCTCAATGGCCAAGGAGCGAGCGGCGAGACAACTTCTAGCGTGGCTTTTTCTGGCGCTGCACGTGCTTCCGCTGGTTGCCGTGGCGAAGGCGGTAGAGCTGAGCCGACTCGAGGGATGGGCTGCCATGGCCGCGTATGGTGCGGGCGTGGTGTGCACGGCGGTGCTGACAGTTCCACTCGGAGTATGGCTCGGATCAGCAGGGAAGGCAGCGCGAAAAGAGCGCCTGCTGCGGCGTTTTGCCGCCGACGGCTTACCGGTTGGAAAAGAGGGAGACGTGCTGGTTGGGTTTGCGCCGGAAGCATATCCGCGGCTTTACGGCATTGGGAACTACCACTGGGATGCGGGATTTCTGGTGCTGGCCCAGGATCGGCTGCAATTCGTCGGGGAGCAGGCCAAGTTCTCGCTGACGCCAGCTGAGGTGGAGAGCATTGTGCTTGGTGCCGGGGGACCGAGTTGGTGGAAGTTCGAACGAATCTATGTGAAGTGGAAAGCGGGCGAGCGGGGCGGAGTGTTCAATCTGTACACTCTCGATCCGACCTCGATGTGGAAAGTGCGGCGAGAAATGCGGCAGTTGTGCCAGCGACTGCAGACCTGGAAGCAACAGCCGCATGTGCAGCCCAAGGTGCGTGCGGAGCTTGCTCAGCTGGAGGCCCCGAAGCTCGCCGAGGTCAAGAGTCTCTCTCCTGCCAAGCTAGGATCGTTCAGCATCTTTTTGCGTACCTTGGGCAAGCTGCTCTTGCTGGCTCTGTGGGCCGGAATTCTGCTGCGAGGCGAGATCGCTTATCTATGCGCAGGCGTATTCTGGATCAAGCTGTTCCAATGCATTCCTTACTGGAGATATCGCGACAGGCCGCCTGCGTTTTCTCTTGGGCTGGACAGTTCAAAGGCGCTGGGTGCAAGCGCTAGCGGCCACAAGTCTTCCTAACGAGGCGATTGCCTCATGCTAACGAGCTCCGACCAACCGTTCTGGTCTAGCGTCGGCTATAGTTCCGGACCCCACCCGTTTTCAAAGTTGACCTTCTGAATCCTATTGACAATAGATGTATCTAAAGATATATATAAAGCACGATCTGCAGTAATTGCGATACCTCGTAAGGATGGAGCTTTGAGAAGCCTCGAATTCCACAGATCGAGGGTCGGGTTGCAGATCAGTGAACTTTGTTTTGAAGGAGTTACGAGTATGTACGGAAGATGTGGAGGTTGGTTTGGCGGTGGAATGAGCGCGGGATTCATGGGTGGTGGTTTTCCCTGGGGCCGCGGTGGGCGTTGGGGACGGTTCTTTGGACCCGGCGAGATCCGACTGGCATTGCTGTCGATGCTGGAGGGTGGATCGAAGCATGGCTACGAGCTGATGAAGGAACTGGAAACGAAGTCGGGCGGCATCTACAAGGCGAGCGCGGGGGCGATCTATCCGGCGCTGCAGCAACTGGAAGATGAGGGCCTGGTGACCTCCGACACGGCGGCAGGGAAGCGAACGTATTCGCTGACCGATGCCGGCCGGGCGGAGTTGCAGCGCGAAGCCGAGACGGTGAAGAAGATCTGGCAGCGCGCCGAGCAGGCTGGCGACTGGGCGCCGTGGATGGGGCTGGAGGGCGCGGAGGTGATGCGTCCGGCGGCCGAAGTGATGAAGGCGGCGCTGAAGACGGCCACTCGCGGCTCGCACGACTCGGCGAAGATCGCGAAGATTCGCGAGATTCTGGAGCGGGCCAAGCACGAGATTGAGGGGCTGGAGAAGCCGGCTTAAGGCGGAGCTTGGACCTCGGACCTTGGATCTTACGACTTCGGAATGCGCCTGGGTGGGCTACGCCAGCAGGCTCAGAATAGACGCTGAATTTCCGGAATTGCTCGTGTTCAGGCTCTGTAGCAGTTGACTCGTCGAACTGGTGGAGACTGAGTTCGAAGAGCCTGAGCCGAAGCTTTCGCTGGCCTGCTGCAGGGCGCTAGCTCCTGCAGAATTGGGCGAAATAGCCGCTAACTGCGCCAAGGTGCTGCTCGCTACGGAGTCATCGCCGGCTTCCAGTGCCTGGATGGTGGCTTGGATCAGCACGGCGCTTTCGTTGGAGTTTGCCGATGCGGAACTCGTTGGGTTTACCGTGGCGCTCGATCCGGCACCGGCTACAGGCGCGGCGTTCAGGGCCGTAGAATCAACCGCGAGCAAGTCCTGCTGGGCGGAAGCCAGATTGCCATTCTGCAGATCCGAGCCGAGCTGATTGAGCTCGCTCGTGAATGTACTGGAGTCGGTTGGCGAAGATGCGATGTTTGATAGCAGGTTCGTCGTAATCCCGCTGGCCGAGGTGTTGGCAGTCGAGGACGTGGCGCCATTGAGCGCATCCTGGGAGAGCTCGACGAAGTCCTGCTGCGCAGCCGAGAGGTTGCCACTCTGGAGGTCCTGCGCCAGTTGGTTCAGGTCGCTGGCAAACTGGTTGGCAGTTGGCGTCGAGCCGACAATCTGTGACAGAAGGCTGCCGGTGATTCCGCTGGTGGACAAGACCTACCCCCTTATCCGAACTTCTGGATCAGGCCCTCTGGATCAGACCCTCTGGATCAGACCCTCTGGGCCGCTTCCTTTTCTATCGGCATCCGGGAGCGAGACTTTAGTCGGGTTTATCGCCAGTCGATGCAGTGGTTTAAGCGAGAGAATGCGCAGGCGCAGGAAATGAGGGAAATCGGATTTTTCGCCAACTGCCAGAGGGTCAGACTTCTTTGGGAGGATGTTCGATCGTGCCGAACTCCTTGCGTATATCTTCGAGACGGCCAAGTCCACCCTGCGCGGCAAAGAAATCAATGTACTCGTCATGGCTGAAGAATGCGTTTACATAGTCCGCCTGAGTCAAGATGTATCCGCCCCAGCCGTTCAGCATAGCGATCTGCAGAAAGGATGTGAGGTCTTCCGATTCGTGGCCGAGAAACAGATGGCCGGGTGCTTCATGAAGCAGACGAAGATCGCCGTAGCTTTGCCGGAGTTTGTAGTATAGGTGCCAATTCTCGCTGCTCCCCCAAATGCCCCACTCGGTAATCCAGACCAATGCTGGATCGCGGTACATCAACGAGCCAGCGACCCAATGCGCCAGATACAGAATGCGGCCCGGCGAAGTCGGATAGTGAACGTGCGCTCTGTCGATTCCGGGGAGCGCGTCGGGCTTTACCCGGCCCCCCCACCAAGCCAGTCCTCACATTCGTCTTTCGTATAGAAGCGCATTGCGGATCGATTTTACCAGCGGGGTGCATGTCAATTGACGAAATCAGCGATTTCACTCAAGTCCGGTTAACGGGCGTTCTGTTTCCTACTGCGCGGGTTGTAGTTGCGTGGCGAGCTGATTGACGGCGGTTACGTCGTAGAACGAGGAAAGATCGGCGTGGCCGGCGAGGGTGTCGCGCTCTTTGCCGTCGACCAGAATCTTTACTTTCAGAATCCCGGGCGTGTTGGTGGAGATGGTGTGGATGAGCGACGCCACGGTCAGTTCCTCGACCAGAGCGCCGGAGCGGTGGGTGTCGGCGAAGGCGGAGTTGAGGTCGATGACGGCGACTCCGGGATCGATCAGAAAGACGCTGCGCACATCGGCACCGGAGCCGAGAACGTGGGGCGAGGATTTTTCGAGATAAAGCGAGAGCAGGGCGCGCAGCAGTTCCTGGGCGCGCTGCTGACGGCCGGAGGGTAGAGGAATCTGGGCGGACTCGGCGCGCAGGGTGCCGTCGGCATCATAAGCGACATAGAGAGTGACACGCTCGGTGGGGCCGGTGACCGGGGGAGCGAGCAGGCGGGCATCGGTGGAGACTGGCGGCGTGATGGTGACGCTCTTGCGCATGTGCCATGCGTAGAGACTCAGGCCCAGCGCCGCGACCAGCAGCACGGACATGGCGATCATGAGGTGGCGGGGGATCATGGGGCGGGCCTCAGGCTAATGAAGCTCATGCTTCTGGGTGGGGTGGGTGTCCTGACAACTGCGATCCCATGTCTCGCAAAAACAGCGAGATATGGGGCACCCCACTTCCAGGGGGCACCCCACTTCATTATTCCCGTAAATACTATTCCCTCAAATTTCGGGAGCGTCATTGGGCGGCTCCCAGTTGGTCGCGGGTGGCGGCGATGGCGGTGGCTACGGCGCTGGTGACGAGTTGCTGGTAGTCGGGGGCGGTGAGTTGCGAGGGGTCGGAGTCCTGGGGCGCGACTTCGATGGCAATGGCGGGTCCGACGATGTTGTTCAGGGGGCGCAGGGGAGCGGTCAGGGTGCGCACGGGGACCTGGCGTTTCTGAAATTCGGCGGCGACGGCGTTGGCGGTGATTTGGCTGAGCGGCAGGGAGGCGTGCTGGGCGGTGTTCCAGGCGCGGAAAGTGCCGCGATCGTCACCATCGAAAGGCAGCAGCGCGGTGTAGACGCGCACGCCGTGACCGTTGGAGGCGGCGTGCAGAGCAATGTAGATGGCGGCATGATCGGCGTTGGCGTAGATGGCGCGCTGGTCGAGAGAGAGGTTGGCGTCGGATTCGCGCAGCACGAGTGTGGGGATACCGCGGCTCTCCAGTTCCTGGCGCAGGCTGCGGGCGAAGGCGACGGTGACGTCTTTTTCGAATAGGGAAGGGTTGAGGGTCTCGCCGCGATCGTCGCCGCCGTGGCTGGCGTCGACGACGGCGAAGTAGCGGCGGGTGAGTGGGGTCGGCACAAGAGGGGGGGGCGGCGGCTGTTCCGGACCGGCGGGCGTTCCCGGAGCGGAAGGATTCGTGTTTTGCGCGGCTGCGGCGGTGGTGGACGAAATCGTGATGGTGCGTCCGTCAGAACTGAAGACAGCCATCACCGGGATGGCGGCATTCACGGTGACGACGGCTGTGCCGTTGCTCTCGCTGTAAATGGCCGATGGGATGGCTTTGTTGCCGAAGGTGAGAGTCGGCGAAGCGGGCGGGACCAGGGGCTCACGGGCGAAGGTCATGCGCAGCGCTCCGGGCTCGGTGGCCACGGAGGGATTCACGGGCGCGGTGAAATGAAAGATGAGCCGCGGAGGATTGTCGGCGGTGAGCGCTGCGGTGAAGTGAGTGCCAACGCTGCCGATGAAGAGGCGTCCGGAGTCTTCGTGGAGGGTGACGGGTCCGCCCAGGAAGCGCGGCAGGAGGGAAGCGAGCGACGCGAGCGGAATGAGGCCGCGATTATTCTCGAGGCGAAATTTTCCGCCGAGATCGGCGTCGCGGCCCTGCACCCGGGCACGCGTTTTGCCGACCTGGAAGTCGCCTTCGACATTGTTGTAGCGCAGGCGCCAGCGCGAGCCGTCAGACTTGGCGCTGACTTTGCCTAGAGGCTCGAGTATTTCCAGCAGGCCGACATATTCGCGATTGTCGCGCTGCACCAGGGGCAGGGAATAGTTGGCGGCGACGGAGTAGACGGCTAGATGTTTTTCGGGAGCGCCGGAGAGAAGAGTCGCGCCGATAAGAATAAAAGCCAGGAATCGTGCGCCTAGCAGGACGGACGGAGCGCGAGACCCGCTCCGGACAGCCGGCGGGACGCCGGCGCTACGCGGGCTGCGGCGCCGCGTGGATTCGGTCCGGCATTTAATCCAGCCTTTAGTCCAGCGTTCAATCCAGCGCATAGGCGGTCAATCCACTCAGGAGCTTGGGATAGAAATCGGTGGACTTCTGGGGCATGACTTCGCCGGCCAGGGCTACGTCGCGGACTTGCGCGACTGGGCATGGGTTCATGAGGAAGGCGATGTTGGCCGCGGCTTTGCCGGACTTCGGTCCTCGAGCGTCTTTTCCTCGAACCAGTTCCAGTGCCTCGGAGGCTTCGCGCAGGTACGAGAGGTTTTGCTGGTTGCGGATGGATTCTTCCGTGAGCTGCAACACGCCTTCGAGCAGGCATTTGTGCAGTTGCACGACATCGAGGGCCTGCTGGCGGGCGGAAAGACCGGCAAAGAATTTTGCGCTGGCAGGTTTTGGCGAGTGCAGGAGCAGGGCGCGGTTGGCCGTGACGGCGAGCAGAGCCGTGCCGGAGCGGCCTCGGTCGTGCAGCAACGAGGTGGCGCGGGCGGCGTCGATCGCGGGGTCGACTGCTTCGATTGTGTAGAAGGCGCGTGCGGAATTCTCAAATGCTTCGGCGGAGAAAGACTCCAGGGAATGCACTACGCGATGCGTGGGCAGAACGAGCAGGCCGGGGTCGTTCATGTTGACGAACGTCATCATGACGAATTCGGTGGGAGCGTTCGGATTCGGGTTTGCGCCCGCGGCGGTGCGGGACTCGTTGCGGTAGTTGAGCGCGGTTTCGTAGCGGTGATGGCCGTCGGCGATGACCAGCTTCTGGTCACGCATTTTGTCTTGAACTTGCGCGATCACGCGCGCGTCGGAAATCTGCCAGACACGGTGCGCGACTCCGTACTCGTCGGTCACGTCGATGCTTGGCAGCTGCGTGGTGGGCGGCTGCGGGGTGGCGAGCAGGGCATCGATCTGGCCGGAATCTTCATAGAGCAGGAAGAGTTGTTCATAGTGCGTGCGGGTGGCACGGAGCAGGTCGAGGCGGTCGGCTTTGGGCTTTGACAGAGTTTGCTCGTGGCGGTAGACGACCTTGGCGGAATAGTCTTCGACGCGGCCGAGGGCGATGAATCCGCGGCGCTCGAAGCGGGCTCCCGAGGGCGCGATGAAGGTTTGGGAATAGGCGTAGATGGAGGGCGCGGAATCCTGCCGCAGTATACCCTGGGTGCGCCATTCGCGGGCGTAGGCGGCGGCGCGGGTGTAGACGTTTTCGCCGGCATTCTCGTCGGCCTCGTGGCGGCCCAGTATGATGCGCACCAGGTTGTAGGGGCTGGCAGCGTAGTAACGCTCCTGCATGGCAGGGGTGATCTTGTCATAGGGTTGGGTAACGACCTGCGCCGCGGAAACTCGTTGCAGGTCATAGCGAAGGGCGCGAAAGGGGAGAATGTCTGCCATTTATGTATGCCGCGTTATTGATGTCGCGGGAAACTGTTGATTGTAACAAGATAGGGCGCTGTCGACGGTCGTGATGCCACCCGGTAAGGCCTCAGTTTGAATTGCATCCCGCTGCGGGGTCACTGAGGTATTGCCCGCCAGCCAGTCGGAAGTCGCGACCGGCAGGGTAGTTCGGCCAACGGCCAACCCTTTGACCCGAAATTGCAACCAAGGTTCGTTCCGGGATTTGTGGTTAAAAATTGACAAAATCCCTGCTGCGCGTGGCAAGACCTGTGCTAACATCCTGCGGCATTGAGGTATTTATGGCCCGCCTGCGTAAAGAAGAAGGGCGCTGGTCATCTCGTCCTGAGGCCCTGGTTCGCGGTGGCTGTTGGGGTGGCGATGGTAGTGGCTGTTGGGTTCTCCCCTGGGATCCGGCGGGCACGAGGCTGCGCCAAAATCAGCTGAGCAAAAATCTCTCATCGCCTCGACTGATTCGACAGTCAACCTGGCTGGCTCTGACGGTGCTTGCCCTGGCGTGTTGGTGCGTCCCGGCGTTGGCGCAGACCGATGTGAATGATGTTCACATTCAGCCGCGCGAGGTGGCAAAGCCGCCTGATCCGCCCAAGCCCGATCTGATCGCTTCGACCACTGGGATGACTGCCCACGTGCGTCCGCTGAAAGTGGATGTGGATCTGGTGCTGGTCCCGGTCACTATTACCGATCCTATGAACCGGCTGGTGACCGGGCTCGACAAAGAGAACTTTCAGCTGTTTGAAGGCAATGCCACGCAGGAAATCCGGACGTTTTCGAGTGAGGATGCTCCGGTGTCGCTGGGCGTGATCTTCGATTCCAGCGGAAGCATGGCCAGCAAGATGGACCGCGCTAAAGATGCGGTGGTCGAGTTCTTCAAGACGGCGAATCCGCAGGATGAGTTTTTCATGATCACTTTCTCGGACGAACCGGAGGCGGTGAGCGACTTCACGAATTCCGTCGACGAGATTCAGAACAAGCTGGTCTACGCCGTACCGCGGCACCGCACCGCTCTGCTCGACGCTATTTACATGGGTGTCAGCAAAATGCGGCAGGCGAAGTATGCGAAAAAGGCGCTGCTGATTATTTCCGATGGAGGCGACAATCACAGCCGTTACACGGAAGGCGAGATCAAGGCACTGGTGAAGGAAGCCGACGTGATGATCTACGCCATCGGCATCTACGACCGGTATGCTTCCGCCACCGAGGAGCGCCTGGGCCCGCAGTTGCTGAGCGACATTACCGAACTGACCGGAGGACGGGCTTTTACCATCGACAATCCGAATGACCTGGGGGATGTGGCCACGAAAATCGGAGTCGAATTGAGGAATCAGTATGTCCTGGGATACCGTCCGGCGAAAATCGTGCGCGACGGCAAATGGCGTAAGATAAAAGTGAAGCTGCTGCCACCGAAAGGATTGCCGCCTCTACGGGTCTATGCCAGGACGGGATACTACGCGCCTCAGGAATAGGGCCGCCGGGTTCTTCTTCTTCACGCTCGTGATGTTGGCCAGTGCGCAACTGGCCATGCCGGCTTGGCCGCGGGCCGCCGCCGCTCAGAACGAAAGCAAGCAGGCCTCTTCCACGGCTGCCGCGCCTGCGCCAGGAACCACCGCTCCGCCGAACGCTTCCCCACAAAATCAGCCACAGAAACCGCAGAGCGATAAAGATAAAGATGAACAGGGTGTGTTCGTCTTCCGCAAAGATGTGGACGAAGTTCTGCTGCATGCCTCGGTGATTGACGACAGGCAGCACATCGTGACCACGCTAGAGCGCGGCGACTTTAGCGTGTTTGAAGACGGCAAACCGCAGAATATTATCTCGTTCCATCACGTGGACATTCCCGTGTCGATGGGCATCGTCATCGATAACTCCGGGTCGATGCGGGAGAAGCGGAACAAGGTAAACCAGGCGGCGCTGAATCTGGTGCGCTCGAGCAATCCGCAGGATGAAGTATTCATCGTCAACTTCAACGACGAATATTATCTCGACCAGGACTTCACCAACGATCTGCTGAAGTTGAAGGAAGCACTAGAAAAAATCGACCCCCGCGGAGGTACGGCGCTGTACGACGCGTTGGTGGCTTCGGCCGAGCACTTGAAACAGAACGCGCGCCTGGAGAAAAAAGTCTTGTTCGTGGTGACCGATGGTGAGGACAACGCCAGCAACGAGAGCCTGGAACAGGCGGTGAAGCAACTGCAGGCGGAGAACGGGCCGTCGGTGTATGCCATTGGAATTCTGGGCGATGAGGAACATCCCAAGCGGGCCAAGAAGGCGCTGGACATCATCGCGCAACACACGGGTGGGATCGCATTTTTTCCGAAGACGCTGGATGAAGTGGACGAGATCAGCCGGACCGTGGCGCGCGACATCCGGAATCAGTACGCCATCGGCTACAAACCGACCAAGCCCAGGGCAGAGGGCGGCTACCGCCAGATTCGGGTTGAGGCTAAGGCCAAAGGACACGGCAAGCTGACGGTCCGCACCAAGAGCGGCTACTATGCGGGTGCGCAGACGGCCGGCGGCGGCGCGCAGTAAGCACGTCACACACAGAGGTTAGTCTTCAGCTTCCCGTGCGTTGCCGTTTGAGTGAATCCATCGGTATGATCGAAACGTGAAAGATCGAAACGTGAAAACAGACCAGGGGCAGTTTGATTGGGTAACGGAACGGTCACTCTGTTCGGTGGCAAGGGTTTTCGAACAATTGGGCCTCGAGATTCAGCAGGATGTAGACACGCGCAATGCCATGCGTCCGGCCATCCCGCAGTTTGGGTTTGAGTACGCCTTTGAAATGGTGGGCGATGAGAACGGCTTCGCCGTGCATCTGCATGCCTACCAAGTCCACAAATCGGTAACCTTCAAGCGCGCCGATGGCTATATCGAAGTGCAGGACGCCAATGGCAAGACGTTTCAGGCGACCGTAGGATTGAATGACGACGGCGCGTGCATGATCTATGTCGACGGCAAGGAGGGCAGTTCGTGGCATCTGCGAAAACTGGCCCTGGATCATCTTTTTTTCGGCATTGTTTAGCTGCCGGGACACAACCTTTGGTTCCATTGACGATTCTGCACGGTCCCTCGTACCCTGAAGTGTGACCTCAAAAACTTCTGAAATGTCCCGCCTGCGCGTTGCCGATGACATCACCCAGTTGGTCGGCGAAACTCCCATGTTGCAGCTTAAGCGGCTGGTACCGGCTGGGTCGGCGGATGTGTTTGCCAAGCTGGAGTATCTGAACCCTGGCGGAAGCGTGAAGGACCGGGCGGCGATCGGGATCATCCGGCGCGCCGAGCAGGAAGGAAAACTTGCGCCCGGCGGAACGATTGTCGAGGCGACCGCCGGAAACACGGGCATCGGACTGGCGCTGATCGGCGTGAACCGCGGCTACAAGGTGAGACTGTTCGTGCCTGAGCGATTTTCCGAGGAGAAAGTTACGATCATGCGGGCGCTGGGTGCAGAGGTGATTCGCACACCGGACGCGGAAGGCATGCAGGGCGCCATTCGGGAGGCAAAAAAACTCGTCGCCACGGACTCGTCGGCATTCATGGCTGGGCAGTTTGAGAATCTGGCGAATCCCGATTATCACTACCAGACGACGGCGCACGAGATTTTCGAACAGATGGAAGGAAGAGTGGATGCGGTTGTGTTGGGTTGCGGAACTTGCGGAACGTTTTCGGGAATCGCGCGCTATTTGAAAGAGAAATCGCCGGCCGTGTTGGCATTCGCGGTTGAGACGGAAGGTTCGACGCTGGGCGGCGGACAGGCCGGGCCACACAAGGTGGAAGGGATTGGCACCAGCTTCACTCCCAAAACATTTGACGCATCGGTGTGCGATGAAGTGATGATGGTGACGGATGACGATGCGTTCGCCACCGTGAAGTTGCTGGCGGCCCGGGAAGGCGTGCTGGCGGGATCGAGTGGCGGGGCGGCCGTATTCGCGTCGCTGAAAGTTGCGAAGAAGTTGGGAGCGGGCAAGCGGGTTGTGACCATCATTCCAGATTCGGCGGAACGGTATCTCTCGAAAAAGATTTTTGAGGGCGGCGTCTAGAGCCGCCGGCCTTTGGGGCTGCGAATCTCGCAGATTACATTCATGAAAAAAAACAAAGGGAATAGAGAACCAGGTTTTGCTACGCGCGCCATTCACTGCGGACAGGAGCCGGATCCTTTGACCGGCGCTGTCACCGTGCCCATCTATCCGACGTCGACTTACGTGCAGCAAGGGATCGGCGAGAACAAGGGGTATGAATATTCGCGCGTATCGAATCCTACGCGCGCCCGGCTGGAGGAAAATCTGGCGGCGCTCGAGGGCGCGGTGGCGGCGCGCGTATTCGGCAGCGGCATGGCGGCGATTAATGCGATCGTGAGCATGCTGAAATCGGGCGATCACGTGGTGTGCGGCAACGATTTGTATGGAGGAACGCCGCGGCTGTTCAACCAGGTGATGACCAACTTCGGACTGGAGTTTTCCTACGTCGACACGTCCGACGCGAAAAATGTCGAGCGCGCCATTCGCAAGAAAACGCGCCTGGTGCACGTGGAGACGCCGACGAATCCGCTGATGAGTTTGAGCGATCTGGCGGCCATCAGCCAGATCTGCCGCCGCAAGAAAGTTCTGCTGGTGGTCGACAACACGTTTATGTCGCCCTATTTTCAGCAACCGCTGGCGCTGGGCGCGGACATGGTGGTGCACTCGACGACAAAATTTCTCAACGGCCACAGCGATGGCCTGGGCGGCGTGGTGATGTGCGCCCGGCAGGAACACGCCGACAAGCTGGCGTTTCTGCAGAAGGCGGCGGGTGCGATTCTTTCTCCGTTTGAATGCTGGCTGGTGCTCCGTGGAGTGAAAACGCTGGCGGCGCGCATGGAGATTCACGACCGCAGCGGGCGCATCGTCGCCGATTTTCTGTCGAAGCACAAGAAGGTGAAGGCGGTGTTTTATCCGGGATTGCCAGACCATCCGCAACATGCTCTGGCGCGGCGGCAAATGACGGGTTTCGGAGCGATGATCAGTTTCGAAACCGGCTCGCTGAAAAACGCCAACAAGATGCTGAAGAGAGTGCGCGTGTGCTCGTTGGGCGAATCGCTGGGCGGCGTCGAGACGCTGATCTCGCATCCGGCGACCATGACGCACGCGGCGCTGGGCGTGAAAGGCCGCAAGGCGATCGGCATCACGGATGGGCTGGTGCGAATTTCGGTTGGGATCGAGGATGTGGATGACATTCTCGACGACCTGGACGCGGCGCTGAACGCGATCTAGGTTGCCGCATTCGGAGGAAATCGCAGTGACGAAAGATGAGGCCTTGAACCTGGCTAAGCATTGGGTCGCGGCCTGGAATTCCCATGATTTGGACTTGATCATGTCGCACTATGATGACGCGGTCGAGTTGATGTCGCCGGTCGCCGCTCGACTGCTGGGGACGCCCGATGGCAAGGTGGTTGGAAAGACAAACTTGAGAGCGTACTTCCAGCGCGGGCTCGAAGCTTACCCTGATCTCAGCTTTCGTCTGGATGAAGTGTTCTGTGGCATGAGCAGCCTCGTGCTCTTGTATGCCAATCAAAAGGGAACGCGAACGGCCGAGTTCATGGAGATATCGGTGTCTGGAAAAGTGTCGCGAGTTGTGGCGAACTACGGTGCTTGACTCATTGTTTAACTCCTTCACTCACCTTACCGAATCTTCCAACCACTGCAGATAGAGCGGGCTGCCATCTTCGATGGTGATGGCGATGCACTCCGGCAGTTCGTAGGAGTGCAATTCGCGAATGGCGTCGCGCACTGCCGGAAATCTTTCATCCGTGGTCTTGATGAGCAGCAACCATTCCCGGCTTGATTCTATTTTTCCTTGCCAGCGGTAGATCGATTCAATCTGCGGCACGATGTTGACGCAGGCGGCAAGCCGGTTCTCGACCAGATGGTTCGCGATGGTGCGGGCTTCGTCTTCGGAGCCCACGGTGGAGAGGACGATTCGATTGTCAGTCATATAAAATCAGCGATCAGCTCTCAGCTGTTAGCTTTCAGCCATCAGCTTGCAGCTGGTTGACCGAGAGATTAGCACTCATTGCGTGAAATGGGGGCGAACATGCGAACGCAAATTAAGTTTGGCACATCGGGATGGCGGGCCGTCATGGCCGAGGAGTTCACGTTTGCCAACGTGCAGCGGGCTGTGGGCGGGATCGCGCGCTACGTGGCCGCGCAGAAACCGCACGGGGCTCGCGTTATCGTGGGACGCGATCCGCGGTTTCTGGGGGAGACGTTTTGTTCGATGGCGGCGGAAATTTTGACGGCGCATGGAATCTCACCGCTGGTGGTCGCGGAGCCCGCGCCCACTCCGGCGTTTGCCTACGCGGTCATTCAGAGCAAGGCTGACGGCGTCATCAACTTCACGGCTTCGCACAATCCTCCGGAATACAACGGGATCAAATTCTCCACGCCTGACGGCTGCCCGGCTTTGCCGGAAGTGACAAAGAAGATCGAAGCGGAAATTGTTGCGGGAGATGAGGCGGCGTCCGGGAAAACTCCCAGCGCCGCTCCGGTGCAGCTTGGCTCCGCCGCCCACGAAAATCTTGATCCTAAGCCCGCGTACTTGAAACGCCTGGCTGAGATCGTCGACCTGGAGGTGATTCGCAAGGCGAACCTGCACGTGGCCTTCGATCCGATGTGGGGATCGGCGCGAGGATATTCTGACGAACTACTGCGCGGTGCCGGCGTCCAGGTAGCCACCGTGCACGATTACCGCGATGTGCTGTTCGGCGGACATGCGCCCGAGCCCGACGATCATCTGCTGGAGGATTTGCGAAAGAAGATGCGCGAGACCGGCGCGCAGATTGGAATCGCGACTGACGGCGACGCCGATCGCTTTGGCATCGTCGACGCCGACGGAACTTTCTTGCAGCCGAACTATGTGATCGCACTGCTCTTTGATTATCTGGTTGAAAGCCGGGGCTGGAAAAACGGTGTAGCCAAGTCGGTCGCCACTACTAATCTAATCAATGCACTGGCGCAGAAACATGGCGTCGAGCTGCACGAAACTCCGGTGGGATTTAAGTACATCGGCGAACTCATCATGCAGGACAAGATCGCCATTGGCGGCGAGGAGAGTGCAGGACTGTCGATTCGTCATCACGTTCCGGAGAAAGATGGCGTGCTGGCCGGCCTATTGTGCTGTGAAGCGGTCGCGCGGCGGGGCAAGTCTCTGGGCGAACAACTGAAGGCGCTATGTAACCAAGTTGGTTCCTATTATCCGGAACGGCAGAACTTCCGCTTGACGCGCGAGGTCCAGGCGAAGTTCACTGAGAAGCTACGGCAAGACCCGACGGAATTCTGCGGCCACCCGGTCGGGCAGGTCGTCCGCACCGATGGATTGAAGCTGGTGTTCGACGACGGGTCATGGGTCTGCTACCGGCTGTCGGGAACCGAACCTGTGGTGCGCGTTTACACAGAGGCGCGCAGCGAAAATGGTTTAGAGAAACTGAGCACGGCCGCGAAGCACTGGATTTTCGAGTAGGGCGTTGCCGAAGTTCTTCAAAGAGCTACGTCAAGAGTAATGTCATAAGAGTGAAGCCATTTTCCAAAATCACGAGATTTCCCAGCCCCGAAGAGGGCTTGCGGGCGGTGGTCGATCGCGCGCCGCAGGCGGAGGCGTTCGCGGCCTCCTGGATCGAGCGGGCACGGCCGCTGGCGCTTCGTATTTATGCCTTGCGGCGCCGCATCGCGACCATTGCCGTGGGAGTGCTGGCCGCGTCTTTGTTTGTGCATGTTATGTTTGGCGCGAACGGAATGATCGTCTACAAACAGAAGCGCGACGAATACGAAGCGCTGCGCCGGCAAATGGCTCAGATGCAGCAGGAGAATGACCGCTATACCCAGCAGATTCAGGGCCTGAAGAGCGATCAGAAGGCGGTTGAAAAAGAGGCGCGCGAACAGCTGGGTTATGCCAAGCCGGGAGAGTACGTGTACGTGCCGCCGGCTCCCGCTAAACCTGCGCCGCCCGCCACGCGCTCCGCGAAAAAATAGCGGGTGCGTTTTCCGGTCAGGCAACTTCCCGTGTGCAGCACTTGCGGATTGGCCGCTGCGCTGACAACTCCTGTGCCGAGCTGTGGTATATTTCGGGTTGCCTCATTGTCGTCGCACCATTTCCGACGCGCACGGGTGCTATGCGGTGTGGGGCCGCAATCTGAAACTCGAAAAAGGAGAAACCGGCCATGAGAAAGATTCTATTGATTTGTCTCGCAGTGAGCTTCGTGTTCGCCCTGTCGGCGATGGCGTTGGATGATATGGGCAAGAGCACGACCGTCAACGGATACCTCGTCGATGCCAAGTGTGGCGCCAAGGGCGCCAACGCAGGGGGCGAGGCGTGCACCAAGAAATGCGTGGCGGCCGGCGAAAAGCTGGTCGTGGTCACCGATGGCGATTCGAAAGTAATTGCCGTTGACAACCAAGACGCCGTGAAAGATCACGCCGGCCATCATGTCGCCGTGACCGGTACCGTGACGAACAATGTTATTCACGTGAACAGCGTGAAGATGCTGTAGGCGGGATTTATTTTTTTGGTTGGGGCGGCCTTGCTGGCCGCCCTTTGTTTTGGTGGCAAGAAACCGGGGGATTGGGTAATTGGGAAATTTGGTAATTGGGTAATTGAAAAACTAACTTACGGCGGTTTTCAATTTCCCAATTACTAAATTTCCCAATTACCCAATTACTTCTACTTCACCACGCCTTCCAGCGGCGAACTTGCTGTCGCGTATAGCTTCTTCGCCATGCGACCCGAAAGATAAGCTTGCCGTCCTGCGATCACCGCGTGATGCATGGCCTCGGCCATGAGCACGGGATCCTGCGCGTTGGCGATGCCGGTGTTCATGAGCACCGCGTCGGCGCCGAGTTCCATGGCGATGGCGGCATCTGAGGCCGTGCCTACGCCCGCGTCGACAATCAACGGAACGCCCGAAATCATTTCACGCAGAATGCGGATGTGAGCCTGGTTCTGAATTCCCATGCCGCTGCCGATGGGCGCACCCAGCGGCATGATCGTGGCCGCTCCGGCGTCAATTAGACGCTTGGCGAACACAATGTCGTCCGAGGTGTAAGGCAGCACGGTGAAGCCTTCCTTAACCAGTACGCGGGTGGCTTCGAGCGTGGCCTGCACGTCGGGATAAAGTGTGGCCTGATCGCCGATGACTTCGAGCTTGACCCAATCGGAAAGGCCGACTTCGCGGCCCAGGCGCGCGGCCCGGATGGCTTCGTCGGCGGTGTAACAGCCGGCGGTGTTGGGCAGCAGAAAATATTTCTTGGCGTCAATATAGTCGAGCAGCGATTCCTTGCTGCGGTCGAGATTCACGCGGCGCACCGCGACTGTGACCATCTCCGCGCCGCTGGCTTCGAGGGCCCGCGCTGTTTCCTGAAATGATTTGTATTTTCCCGTGCCCACGATGAGGCGCGAGCGAAAAGAACGTCCGGCAATAATCAATGAGTCCGACATGGAAGTATTGTAATGAAAGCGCGATGGCGGTGCACAAGGGCGGAAATGGTAGGTAGCGGCGCACTTGAAGTTGAGTGCTGATGGGTTCACCGATGTTATCCCGCAGGAGCGCTCGCACTGTGTGAGTCGCAGGTACTCCCATCCCACGGCATCAACGGCGTCGGCAGTCGTAAGGTCCCTCGCCCGGCTGTCGCCGCGCTCAGGATGACATCGCGCTGAATAGTTTGAAATCTGAGCCACTACCAAGCGGTCGCGTAGTCCTGTGGTGATCCGAAGCATTGAAACGAATCCGGCGTACGCGATCAGCGTTACGCCAGCGACCACTCCGAGTAGAAACCTTGTTGGTCCGCGCTACTGCTCGGTTCCGGCTGGCTCGTAACCGTCGGGAATTTCGAAGAACGCGGCGTCGGGCTCGGTGTGCGTGATTTGCTCGACGGTTAGCGCAGTGCTTCCGGTGCGCGGGTCGCTGTGTTTTATCATCAGGTAGATGCGGAGATCCCCGGAGTACCAGTATTCGTCGGTGATGACGACCTCTTTGCCGGTGTCGCTGCTCTCGGCCGGGATGGTTTGGATCTCGCGAATGCCGTGCGCCGGAACTCCTTCGATCTCGTGGATACCCAGGTCTTCTTGTTTCGTGAACTCATTCTGGGGCAGGCCTTCGCCCGCCGGCGCGGCGAAGCGAAGACCGGGCGGCACCGTGGACGGCGGGTGATTCATCGTCTGCGTCCAGAAAGTGTGGTTGCTGGGATTGAGTTCCGTCGAGATGCGGGTCTGCGGGTCATAGAGATGCAGATGCAAGAGCGGGGGCGTCTTGCTACGTGAAAGGGGTACGAGCGCGCGCCTCTCGTTGTGGATGCGGCCGCGGCTGTCGCGGCCAATCTCGCGCATGGAGTGCAGTTCGAGGACGGAGCCATCCGGCTGAATCCGCGAGCGCTCGACATTGACCACTGCGCTGAACGGTGCGTTGGGCACGGGCGTTACAAAAATGTCTTGAGCGGAAAGACTTGGCACAGCCGCGGCGAAAGTTAGAACAGCCAAGCAGGAGACTGCAGGCAGAGAGAATGGTGAACGCATCTAAGCCCTCCAGTGACGCCCCAGAGCGACAGAATACCCCGGTTTTGCGGGGCTGGCAAGAGAATCTGCGGAGGGAGTGGGTCTTTGAAGCGGAGGCAGTCCCGTCTACGGCATCCACAGCGTTGGCAAGCGTACGGTCCCTCGCCCGGCTCTCGCCGCGCTCAGGATGACATCGGGACTAGAGATGCTGGGCGCTAGGATGACGCGGCTTCCGCCTGGGCGTAGAGTTCGTCGATCTGCTTGCGGTAGCGTTCTTCGATGACGCGGCGGCGGAGTTTCATGGTGGGCGTCAGGGCGCCATTGTCGGCGCTGAATTCTTCGGCCACCAGCAGCACGCGTTTTAGCTTTTCGAAGCGTGCCAGATTTCCGTTGATGCCTTCGACGACGCCTTTATAGAGCGCCTGCACTTTCGGATGGGCGATGAGTTCGGTCCGCGAGGCGAATGGGATGTTGTTCTCGCGCGCCCATTCTTCCAGCAGGACGAAGTTGGGAGAGATCATGACTGCGGCGAATTTGCGCCGGTCGCCGAGGATGGCGGCGGTTCCCACCAGCGGAGTGAGTTTGAGCGAGTTCTCGATGGGTTGCGGCGCGATAAATTTTCCGCCCGAGGTCTTGATCAGATCTTTCTTGCGGTCGGTGACGCAAAGATATCCATCGGCGTCGATATTGCCGATGTCGCCGGTTTTGAACCAGCCGCCGGTGACTTGACCGTTCACGAACTGGCCATCGACGAAGGCGTTGCTGGTTTCTTCCGGCCGGTTCCAGTAGCCTTTGAAAACTGACGGCCCGCGCACCAGGATTTCTCCGTCATCAGCGATGCGCACTTCCAGATTCGGTAGAGTCTTGCCCACTGTGCCGATGCGGTGATTGACCGGCGTATTTACCGCGATGACCGGCGAGGTTTCCGTGAGGCCGTAGCCCTCGTGAATGCGGATGCCGGCTTCGGCATACCACTCGGCCAGTTCGCGACCGAGGGGCGCGCCGCCGGAGATGAAGGTCTCGACGCGGCCGCCCATGCCTTGGCGAATCTTCGAGAAGACGAGCTTGTTGGCCAGCTTCCAAGTGCGCGCGGTGGGAATTTTTCCGGCAAGAATTTCCGGTTTATGTCTGCGTCCCACGGAAAGTGCCCAATCGAAGATGGCGCTCTTGGGCAAGCCCTTGGCCTTCTGCCTGGCCTGCGCGTAAATCTTTTCGTAAACCCGCGGCACCGCTACGAAGATAGTCGGCCGCACCTCCAACAGGCTGGCGGGCATGCGGTCCATGAACGGGCAGTAGGCCAGCGTGACGCCGTGATACAGCATGGAGAAATCCACGTGACGCGCCGTGATGTGGCAGAGCGGCAGGAACGAAATGCTGATCGAGCCCGGCAGCAGGTCGAAGCCCAGCAGCGCGCACTGAATGTTGGACGCGATGTTGCCATGGGTCAGCATCGCTCCTTTCGATGTGCCCGTGGTTCCCGAGGTATAGACGATCGTGGCCAGATCATCCGGGCCGATCGAGCGGGCCTGGCTTTCGATCTCCGCGCCGAGGTTGTCAGGACCTTGCGACGTAATTTTGCCCATGTTGGCGCACTGGCGGGCGAAGGGAGCGAGATCGCCGATAAATTCGACGGGATCCATGACGACGATTTTCTCGATCTTCGTATTGGGAAGGACGGAGAGGATCTTGTGCAGTTGGTGGTCCGACGATACGAAGATGGCGCGGCAGCCGGAGTCCTTTAGCACAAAGGCGGTCTGCTCGGCCGTGAGCGTGGTGTAGAGCGGGACTGTGACGGCTCCGAGCAGCAGGCTGGCCAGGTCGGCCATGGGCCACTCCGGCCGATTTTCGGCGAGGATGGCAATGCGATCTCCCGGCCGAATTCCCCAGGCATGCAGCGCGCGCGCGGTTCTTGCGGTGCTCTGTCCAAATTCGCGGGACGTCACCGGGAGCCACTTCCCGGCCTCGCGGTACAGCATGATGCGGTCCAAATTGCGTTCGACGGCGGCGAAGAAAATATCGTTGAGAGTGGCAATACTCATTGCGTCTTTCGGGGTCCCTGATTCGCGAGCTTGATTCGCGAAGCGGCGTCGAAACCGCTTCGACTGAACTTTACTGTTTTGTGAGCGGTTTGAGCAACGTGAAAGGTCGCAGGGCAGGGTACCGAAGTTGCTTCCGGGTTTACCGCGAGCCGTAGAGACGCTATGCTGGCAGCAACGCTCCCGTGGGAGGAGTTCGAAATGATAAGAAAACACCGAGGGGTTCTGGCGGCCGGGCTGCTCTTGGCGGGCTGGCTGGTGATGGCTGCAGCACCGTTGTTGGCGCAGACGAAATCTGCGTCGACGAAGAATGACAGTCTCGCTATGCCGAAAGTCGGCGACATGGCGCCCGATTTCACGCTGAAGTATTTCGACGGCACCGACCGGAAAGATGTGAAGCTGAGCGACTATCGCGGCAAGAAGAATGTCGTGCTGGCGTTCTTCGTGTTTGCTTTCACCGGTGGTTGAACCCAGCAAATGAAAAACTTCCAGCAGAACCTGAAAACGCTGGAAGCTTCCGACACCCAGGTCCTGGGTGTGAGCATGGATAGCTGGTTCTCCAATAAAGCCTTCGCCGACCAAATCGGCGTGACGTTCCCTCTGCTGAGCGATTGGGGCGGAAGAGTTACCCGCGAGTACGGCATCTACAAAGACGAATATCAGGCTCCGCGCCGCGTGAACTTCCTGATCGGCAAGGATGGGAAGATATTGGAGGAGCAGGTGGATAAAGACGCCATCGATCCCACCAAGATCGTGGACGCCTGCCAGCGGCCGAAGTTGAAAAACTGAAGGCAATTTTCATCCTGACCGGCGTTCTTTCACCGCGAAGGATCTGTGCAGCAGGCTGGAGACTGCATAGGTCCTTCGCTTTGCTCAGGATGACAAATCTTGAAGAATCTCCTCTCGCAAAACTGCGCGAGCACTACCGCGCTACCCGTGCGTGGGGAAACTAATCCGTCTCTATTGGGTTTACAACGGTGTCGGTAAAATCAGTGCGTACGGATTCTTCATCCCTTCGGGGGCGACGATATGAAAACACGAAAGCAGTGTTCCTGGATACTTTTACTGGCGAGCTTTGCACTTCTACTGCAACTTTCAACCCCTGCGAAAGCGCAGGATAATGCGACCGATCCAAATCAAGATCAGGCCCAGGGGCAGGATCAAGATCAAGATCAAGATCAAGATCAAAGTCAGGATCCTCCCGGCCGTGTGGCGCGGCTGAACTTCTCTGAAGGTTCCATCTCGTTTCGGCCGGCGGGCGAGGATGATTGGGTTTCTGGTGTGCCCAATCGTCCCATGGTTACCGGCGACGACCTATGGGCCGACGAGGATTCGCGCGCTGAAGTTCACGTAGGCTCGGCGGCCATTCGTCTCGGGGCGAAAACAGGAATCACTTTTCTCGATCTCGACGACCACACCACACAGATCCGGCTGGCGCAGGGTTCGCTGATTCTGCGCGTGCGCCACGTCGATGACGATGACAGCTACGAAATCGATACGCCCAACGTGGCGTTCAGCCTGCTGCAGCCCGGCGAATACCGCCTCGACGTGAGCGAGGACGGAAGCCAGACGGTCATTACCGTTTTTCACGGCCGAGGGCGCGCCACGGGTGGCGGCTCAAGTTACTCCGTGGTGGCGAATCAATCGGCTACCTTCACCGGAAGTGACCAGCTGAGTTATGACCTCGGCCAGGTGCCTGATCAGGATGATTTCGACGGATGGGCGTTTGATCGCGACAGCCAGGAAGATGATGCCGACTCCGCGAATTATGTTTCGCGCGAAATGACCGGCTATGAAGATCTCGACGAATACGGCGACTGGAGTTATGTCGCGGGCTACGGTCCGTGCTGGCGGCCCCGCTCTATCGTCGTGGGTTGGGCTCCTTATCGTTTCGGCCACTGGGTGTTCATCGGGCCGTGGGGCTGGACCTGGGTGGCCAACGAGCCCTGGGGCTTCGCGCCGTTTCACTACGGGCGCTGGGCGTTCGTGAACAACGGATGGTTCTGGGTTCCGGGGCCGGTGGTGGTGCGTCCGGTGTGGGCGCCGGCTCTGGTGGCGTTCGTGGGCGGCAGCGCGGGCTTCCGCTTCTCGGCTGGAGTCGGTGTGGGATGGTTCCCGCTCGCTCCCGGAGAAGTTTTTGTCCCCGGATACCGCGTGAGCCGCGCTTACGTCAACAACGTGAACATCACAAATACATCGGTGAATGTCACGAAGGTGACGAACGTCTATAACACGGTGATTGTGAATCGCACCGCGGCCATCAGCAACGTCACCTATGCGAACCAGCGGGTCACCAACGGCGTGACGGTGGTTTCACGCGATACGTTCATCAATGCGCGGCCGGTGGCGCAGAACGTGATGAAAGTGAACGCGACAGAAATCGCGGCAGCGCCGGTGAGTGCCGCCGTGGCGGCCGAGCCGGTCCACGCCAGCGTGGTGGGCGCGGGACGGCCAGTCACGGCGAGGCCCCCAGCAGCAGTTCTTAACCGGCCGGTAGTTGCGGTGAGAACTCCGCCGCCGCTTCCGAGTTCGATCGCGCAGCGGCAGTCGCAGGCTGGCGGACGCTTGAACCAGCAGGCGCTGGTGCGACCAAGCTTAGTGCGACCAGCGCAAACGACACCAGCGAATCAAAGCACTCGCACTCAGTCCTCTGGTCAGGCAGGGTTCAAACCCTTTACTCCGCCGAATGGCGGCAACAGTCAAGTTAGGACAATGCAGCAGACGCAGCCGCGAGTCTACGAGCAGCAGGGAAGTTCGCAGCCTGAGAACCGCAACGAGCAGCCGCAGCCGGGCCGGAATGCGCAGCCAGCGAGTTCGCCGGCCACGCATCCGTTGGTAAGGCCCGCGCCGCCCGTGCAGGAGTCGACTCCGCAGCAGGAGCAGCAGCAGGAGCAGAAATTCAATCAGTGGCAGCAGCAGCGGCCGGCAACTCCGCCGCCGGCGCCGAGACCGGCTCCGGCTCCGGCTCCCAAGGCTCCGGAGCCGAAAGCGGAGAAGCCGAAGAAGTAACGTTGACGCTGACGCGTTTCTTGCGGTGTGATAGGGTTCGCATGAGATGCGCCTGCGGACCGGACAAACAATGACGGCAACGCCGGGAGAGGCGATGTTTCTCCCGGCGTAGCTTTTTGCGGTCGAGGTCAATGGCGGAGCCGTCATCGAGATAAACATCCGAGCTAAAGCCGAAGTAAACTGAGCGCAGCCCAATGAACGAAGCCAAGCGTCCACGGATGAAGATGAACTGGATGGATGTGTTGTGGCTCGTGCTGCTCGCCGCACTGGCTCTGCTGCCGCCTATCGAGGAGTATCACAAGCAGCTCATCCTGCTGGCCTTCGGCGTGATTCAGTTGGGCGAGAGTTGGCTGATTGCGCGCATGCCCAAGCGCGGGCCAGCCTATCTTGTCTTGTTGAAGATTGGTCTAGCCACGCTGCTGCTCGATCACACCGGCGAAATCCCAATCAACAGCTACTACTATCCGATCTATTACTTGCCAGCGGTCACGGCGGCAGAGTATTTCGGTCCGTGGGCCACGTTGCTGTGGACGTCGCTGGCCTCGGCCGCGTACTGTTCCTATCTTTTTGATCCGGCGTTGAAGGAGTTTGAAATCTCTACCGACGACTACGGCCGGCTGGCGATCCGCATCGTGTTTTTCTTTTTGGCCGCGATGGTGATCAATCGCTTTGTGGTCGAGAACCGCCGGCAGACGCAGCGTTATCAGGCTTTGGCCGAAACCCTTGCGGAGACCAACCGCCGTCTCGAGCAGGCGCAGGCCGAGGCGCGACGGTCTGAGCGGCTGGCAGCTTTGGGCCAGCTTTCGGCGGGACTCGCTCACGAGATCCGCAATCCGCTGGGAGTGATCAAAGGCTCGGCGGAAATGCTAAGCCAGAAACTGGCGGAGTCCAATCCGCTGGCTACCGAACTTGCGGGCTACATCTCGACTGAAACCAATCGCCTGAGCGCGCTGGTCACGCGCTTCCTCGACTTCGCGCGTCCGCTGCACGCCGACCTCACGCCGCAAGATATTACCGCCGTGCTCGATCGCGCCTTGAATGATGTTGCGCAGCTGTGGAAGGGCGCGCCCGTTCGCGTGGAGAAACAATATGAGGCTGCGCTTCCCTTGGTTCCGCTCGATGAAAGCCTGTGCGAGCAGGCGTTCCTCAACATTGTCCAGAACGCTTACGATGCCATGAACGCCAGCGGTGGCGTGCTGCGGGTGAAGGTGCGCAAAACTCAGGCCAGCGGAGGCGACGCCGGGCGTGATGCCGGTTCGACGGATGGCGTCGAAGTGCGGATCGAAGATAGTGGGCCAGGCATTCCGATGGCGTTGCGGGAACAGATTTTTAATCCGTTCGTGACCACGAAGAAAACCGGCGTCGGACTGGGGTTGTCGATCGTATCGAAGATTATTGATGGACATCATGGCAGCATCCGCATCGAAGGGTCTGACGATCCCGCTTCTGCTGAAGGCTCCGGCGCCCGGTTTGTAATATTCTTCCCCACCTGCGCGCGAGACCAGCGACCTAGGGACGGCTCATCTGGTGATCTCGTGAGAACGCGAATTGCTCAGCACATAGAATCGAGGACGACTCGCTGATGCCGGCCATTCTGATCATTGAGGACGAGGCCAAGATGCGCCGCCTGCTCGAGTTGAATCTCGGCGAGGACGGATTCACCACGTTCTCTGCCGGAGATGCCGAGACCGGGCTGAAGCTGCTGCGCGAGAATCCCATCGATCTGGTTTTGACTGACCTGAAACTTCCCGGCATGAACGGCCTGGAATTTCTGCAGACCCTCAAGCGGCAGAATGCCGCGCTGCCGGTGGTCGTGATGACCGCATTCGGCAGCGTTGAGACCGCGGTCGAGGCCATGAAGGCCGGAGCCAGCGACTACGTTCTGAAACCGTTTTCACTGACCGAAATGCGGATGGTGATTCACAAGGAACTGGACGTCCGCAACTTGCGCGAAGAGAACCGGACTTTACGCGAGGCGTTGGGGAAGCGGTATGCACATCCCAATGTTGTCGCACGCAGTCCGAAGATGCAGGAAGTGCTGGCCACGGTGGAGCGCGTCGCTCCGACCAACGCGACCGTGCTGCTGGGCGGTGAGAGCGGCGTGGGCAAAGATTTGATTGCGCGCGCTATTCATGAAAAATCGCGGCGGGCATCGGGGCCGTTCCTGAAGATCAACAGCACGGCCATCCCGGAGAATCTGCTGGAAAGCGAATTATTCGGCTACGAAAAGGGAGCGTTCACCGGAGCCGTGGCCAGCAAGCCCGGCAAGTTCGAACTGGCAGACAAGGGAACGCTGTTTCTTGATGAGATCGGCGACGTGCCCCCGCTGACCCAGGTGAAGTTGTTGCGCGTGCTGCAGGAGCGCGAGTTCGAGCGCCTGGGCGGCACGCGCACCGTGAAGGTCGACGTGCGCCTGATTGCCGCCACCAACCGTGATCTGCGCGAGGCGCTGGAGCAGGGAACATTTCGCGAAGATCTTTACTATCGGCTGAACGTCGTGCCCATCGACATCGCGCCGCTGCGCGAGCGCAAAGAGGACATCCCTGATCTGGCGAATCTGTTCATCTCGCGCTTCACCGGCGAATCGGGCAAGCCGGTCGAAGGCATTACACCCGAGGCGATGCAGATTCTGGTGGACTACCACTGGCCGGGCAACGTTCGCGAACTGCAGAACATTGTGGAACGCGCCTGCGCCCTGGCGAAAGGCAGCGTGCTGACGCCGGCAGATATTCATCTCGACACGCGTCCCGCGAAAGCCTCGAATGGCACCGGAGGATTTCTTCCCGATGGCATGACTCTGGAACAGTGGGAAGATGAGATGGTGCAGGAAGCGTTGCGCCGCGCCAACGGCAACAAGAGCCAGGCCGCGAGGTTGCTGGGGCTGTCGCGCAACGCGCTGCGCTACCGGCTGTCGAAGATCGGCATTGCGGATGAACCGGAGAAAGAAACATAAGCCAGCATGTTAAGATGTGTTCATGGCGAACACACTTAGCGCGACCCTCAGCATTCGTCTGAAATCGGAGACGAAGAAGCGGCTGGCCAGGTTGGCCAAGGTATCTGGGCGGAGCTCTAACTTCCTGATCTCCGATGCAGTTGAGTCGTACGTCGCCGACCAGGAGCGCATGCTGGCCGAAATCCGTGAGGCGGATCGCGACGTGAAGTCCGGTCACTACATCAAGCACGAAGACATGAAGGCGTGGTTGCTCTCCTGGGGCACGAACCGGGAGTTGCCGCCGCCGAAATGCGCCTGCGGCAAGGCGCACGATGATGGGGCGCGGCGCTAAGTGGAGATCGTCTGGTCCCGTCGAGCGCGATCGCGGTTGCAGGAAATTCGAGCGTATGTCGCCAAGGACAAACCGGACGCTGCGGGCCGACTGGCCACGCGCATTGTCGCTGTTGTGGAGGCGCTCAGGAATCACCCGAATCTCGGCAGGGTGGGAGCAGAACCGGGGATCCGCGAATTGGTGATTGGAGGGACACCGTACGTTGTTTTGTACTCTGTCAAGGGGGCACGGGTGACGATCAGCACGATCTGGCACGGCGCACAGTCTCGAGGAGCACGCGGGAAGGCGAAATGATAATCCGACCCGACCGGCAGGAGCGAAATATGAGAGCAAGATTCACCGTAGTCCTGATCGGCATCTTGACATCCATTCTGGCGATGCCCGCCGTCGCGCAGACAGCGAAGAGCGACTTCTTCACGACCTCCGATGGCGTCAAGATTCACTATACTGAGGCGGGCAGCGGCCGCGCCGTGGTGTTCATTCCGGGATGGACCATGCCGGCGTGGATCTGGCAGAAACAGATTGACGAGTTTTCGAAAAAATATCACGTGGTTGCCGTCGACCCGCGATCACAAGGGGAGAGCGACAAGCCCGCGTATGGCCATACGCCCGAAACCCGCAGCCGCGACTACAAAGAACTGGTCGATCATCTCGGCCTGAAGCAGCCGGTGCTGGTCGGCTGGTCGATGGCTTGCGGCGAGCTGGTGAAATATGCCGAACAGTTCGGCACCGACAATGTTGGCGGACTCGTGCTGGTCGACGGATTCCTCTCCGAAAAGAATGCTCCTGAGATGTTCGCTGCACTCTCGGGATGGATGAACATGCTGCAACAGGATCGGCAGAAACAGGCCGACGGTTTTGTGCGCAGCATGTATAAAAAGCCGCAGACGGAAGATTACATTCACCGCGTCATCGATGCTTCGGTACAGGTTCCGGCCGACACTGCGGTAGTACTCATCTACAACATGATTGCGGTGAAGGATTTCTCCACCGGCCTGGGCAAAATGAATCGGCCGGTGCTCTTCGCCTACCAGCCGGAGTCGCAGCCCACCGCTGACTTTCTAAAAACGAAACTCGGTGACAAGCTGCGCCTGGAGCGTTTCGACGGCGACGGCCACGCCCTGTTCGTGGACGATCCGGACAAATTCAACCGCGTAGTCGAGGAGTTCATTCAGGGGTTGCCGAAGTAATCCAGCGATCTTTTGGTTGGAACTGTTGCGAGGTCCATTTCACACGTCAAGTGGCCGAAAACCACCACCCTTGGCTGAGGTTGGCCAGCTTGGTCGATTTCTTCGATCCAGCCTGTTCAGTTCGTCTCGTTCTCCACTGGAAACAAACGACTTGCAGGCAGCCCATTCCGGCGGCTTTGGCATGGCAGTTGCCACTCTTTTTGACAGAAATATTCCTCAATACGGTGGGTTCTAAGATCGTGTTTGGTTCGGAGAGGTGAGTTATGAAGCGGAATATGAAGTCGACCATGAAGAAGAACAGATTCATAGTGGGTTTGGCAGTCTTAGCTCTAGCGGTACTGGCCAGGCTTTCTGTGAGCGCATGGGCGCAGACGACGGAAGAAACTCCGGCGCCCTCGGATCAGCCGAGTGCGCCGATGGAAATCGGCCAGCCTAATCCCAACACGCAACGGCCGGTGGCGCAAGGACAGCCCGGCGACGCTCAGCCGATCGAGGCTCAGCCGGGCGGACCGTCGGGCGAGGGCCCGGCGAAGACTGACCAGGGAGTGGCGCGCGTCAGCCTGATTCATGGCGACGTGTCGACGCAGCGCGGCGATTCGGGCGACTGGTCCGCGGCGACACTGAACCAGCCAGTCATGACCGGCGATAAAGTTTCGACCGGCGACGGCGCACGGGTTGAGTTGGAGCTCGACTTCGCCAATATTTTTCGCCTGGGCGCAAACTCCAAGGCCAACGTCGCGAACCTCACACACAAAGACATTCAGATTCAGCTGAGCCAAGGGCTGGCGAGCTTTGTGGTCTCGAAAAACAGCGAAGCCGAGCCCGAGATCGATACTCCGAATGTTGCGGTGCATCCCGCGCACAAAGATGGCGTGTACCGCATTGAAGTGCGGCCGGATGGCGATACGCTGGTGATCGTGCGCCAGGGCGAGGCGCAGATTGCCACGCCGCAGGGCAGCGCCGAAGTTCATGTGGGAGAAATGGCCACGGTGCGCGGCGACAGCAACTCCGCGCAATACAAGATTTCGCCGGCTCCGGAGCGCGACGATTGGGACCGCTGGAATAGCGACCGCAATCACATGATCCGCAACGCGCAGGCCTGGCGCCACACCAACCACTACTACACCGGAGCGCAGGATCTGGATGCCTACGGCAGTTGGCAGAACGTGCCTGACTATGGCGATGTGTGGGTTCCGACCCAGGCCGCTGACTGGGCTCCGTATCGCAACGGCAACTGGGTTTACGAACCCTATTACGGCTGGACGTGGGTGGGCTACGAGCCCTGGGGATGGGCGCCGTACCACTACGGGCGCTGGTTCTGGTATGGCAATTCGTGGGCGTGGTGGCCGGGGCCGGTGGGAGCTTTCTACCGTCCATTCTGGGCGCCGGCGTATGTTTCCTTCTGGGGATGGGGCGCGGGCTTCGGCTTTGGTTTTGGCTGGGGCGGATGGGGCGGCTTCGGCTGGCTTCCGATCGGGCCGTGCGATTATTTCCATCCATGGTGGGGAGGATACGGTGGGCGGTTTGGCTGGGTGGGCTACCGCGGCGGGTTTAACCGCTTCGGAGGCTTTGCGCCGCTGCATGCAGGAACGCGGTTCTCCAACGTCGCGAACGTTCATAACGATCACATCTTCCGCGCGATGTCGACCGTCAATGCGGGTCACTTTGGGGCAGGCCGGGTGACGGCGGGGGCGGCTACGCGATCGCAGTTGAGTGGTGCGCACATGATGGCGGGCAACCTGCCCGTGGTGCCTTCGCGGGCCAGTCTGTCAGCCAGCGGCCGCGCGGCCGCGCCGTCGACCGTGCGCAACGGTTCGGAACATTTCTTCGGCGCGGTGCATAACAGCGTATCGCGGCCGCAATCGTTCCAGGCGCAGACCGCGAGTCTGCGGCAAAGCATGGCACAGAGTCATGTAGGGGCGATTCCTGCGGGTGGCCGCGAGAGCGCGGGCGAATCCGCGGCGCGCGGTGCGAGTGGGGGGCAGCGGACGAGTGCGAGCTCGTCGCGCACGTTCACCCCGAGCAACGCGGAGGCGCGTGGCGCGGTTTCGGCTGCGAACCGCGACGGATTCCGGCCGTTCACGCCACCATCGCACAGCGAGGCTTCGCGGGGCGAGGCGGGCGTGCCATCCGGCGCGTCAGCGGAGCACGGCGGCAGCGGCAGCTACTGGAACCGCACCGCGCCGAGTTCGGCGGAATCTCGCGGCGCCGGTTCGTACTCGGGTGAGCGCGGATCGTCCGAGCGAGGATCGTCGTCCCGTCCGCAACTGGATATGCGGCAGCCCATTGTGCGCGGTCCGTCCTATGGCGGCACTCGCGCTCCAAGCTACGGCGGATCGCATAGCTCGCCGAGCTACAGCGCGCCCAGCCACAGCAGCGGGGGCGGGCATGTGAGCGCTCCCAGCGGCGGCGGCCACCCTTCCGGCGGCGGGCACTCTGGTGGCGGGCACCGCTAAGCTGCCAGAGACATTGCAAGCAGCGTCTCTACAGGAGTTGATTGGAACGAGTTGCTGTAAACGAAGTGAAGACAGAGGCGGGAAAGGGGCGTGCTAAACGGCACGCCCTTTTTCATCTGGCGTTTTTCATCTGTCGTAGAATTGAGCGCTTGCCTGTCCTTTCCGAATTAGACGGTCTCGTTGTGGTGCTGGTGCGCCCGCGCAATCCCTTGAACATTGGCGCGGCGGCCCGTGCCATGAGTAATTTCGGGGCGCACCGGCTGCGCCTGGTGAATCCGTTTGCGGAGGGCTTTCGCGAAGCGCGGTCGGCCGTCGGCGCCTCTGATCTGCTGAGTAGCGCCGAAGAATTCAAGACCGTAGCTGAGGCCGTGGCCGACTGCTCTATGGTGGTGGGGACGACTGCGGTGCGGAATCGCGCCTTGCAGCAACCTGTGCGGCATCTCGACGAACCTTCCGGCAGAGCGATTCGCCAGCAGCTCCAGACTGGGCGGGTGGCCGTGTTGTTCGGCTCGGAAAAAATCGGGCTGACAAACAAAGACTTCAGCCACTGTCACTGGCTGTTGAATATCCCAACCGCGCAGAAAAATATTTCCATGAATCTGGGGCAGGCCGTCGCGGTCTGTCTTTATGAATTGGCGCGGAGCACGCCACTTCCGCCAGTTGCCGAGCCAGCCGAGCCGGCGACTGCCGGCCGGAACGAGCAGATTATCGAAGGATTGCTGGAGGCGCTACGCATCAGCGGCTATGTGAAGCCGGGAACGGACGCCATGTTCGAGAAGAAAGCGCGCTGGCTGGTTCTGCGCTTCGGCCTGGAGGCCTATGACGCGAAGCTGCTGCTGGGCATGGTGCGGCAGATCGTGTGGAAACTGCGGCAGACGATCAAAGACTAACCACCAAAGACTAACGCTTGATGCGCTGTGCCGAAGCCTGCGTGGACGTTCTCTTGATACGGAACTGAATGACCCATGTGCTCGCCGTGGGCGTGAACTGCCAGTCCCGCGCCGCCTGCATCGCCAGGCGGGCAAAATACGGGCTCGGTCCGGCCGACTTGAATTGCGCGGAAGTCACCTTGCCCGACGAATCCACTTCCACCTCGACGCCGATGCGGACGGTGCCGGTAATCGTATTTCGCGCACTCTGAGGAACTTCGGGAAGAACCTGGTGGAGAACATCTCCGCCCGCGGCAATAGATTTCCTTGCGGGCGCCACCGGTTCGTGAGCCGGCGGGTTCGGCGCAGGTGCTGACGCGGCGTCCGGCGGATTTTGCGGGACTGGCAGCGCGGTCGTGATGGATGGCTCTGGCGCTGGTGCTGGTGCTGGTGCTGGTGCTTTGGTTCCTCGCGAGCGGAAAATCACGAGTCCAATCACCAGTGCCATCAGAACTACTATCGCTGCCACAAAGATTGGGACGCGTCTGTTTGCAGGCTCTGGCATCGGAGGCGCTTCGAGCGCAGCTGCCACCGAGCGTCCCTCCGGCTGCAGGCGCGCCTGGATCTCGGCGAGCGAGCAGCGCCGTTTGGGGTCGAGATGCAGGCACTCGCGCGCGATGCCGCGGAATGGTTGCGGCACGGTATCCGGAGGATCGGGATCACGGCTCGTAGCCACCCCCCGCGATGGCGATTCGAAAGAAACGTTCTGCGTCAGCGCGGCCACCAGCGTGACGCCGATCGACCAGACGTCACCTGCAGGCGAGACGATTCCGGCAGCCGTTTCCGGGGCATCATAGACGTCGCGCCGGCGGGGTACGGAATCCAGTTCGGTGGATGACACAATCTGGGTGATTTGATCTGTCGATAACTTCAGCAGATCGCCCGTGGCATGCACATTCGAGGGCTTGACTCGTCCGTGCACGAATCCCTGGCCGTGCAGATAAGAAAGAGCGTCGAGCAGCGGAGGCAGCAGGTCGGTCACTTCGTTGGGGGCAAGCGCACGCTGGGGCAGGATCTGCGCGAGATCCTCCTCCGCATACTCCATGACGAGATAAAGCAGGGATTCGCCGTCGATCCGGCAGCGTCCGGCGTCATGGATGCGCATCAGGTGAGGATGAGAAACTTGTGCGGCGGCCCGCCAGCGCGCCAGTTGACGGTCGGCCCCGGCGTCGGCTGCGATCAACTTGATCGCGACTTTCTCCGGATGTCCGACGCGCTCCGTGAGAAAAACGGCGCTATGATCCGAGCCGCCGAGCCACTGCCGCAGCGGAAATTTTCCGTCCGTGCGGCCTTCCCACTTCTTCCAATCCTCCACATTGCTCATCAGGGGCTCCCGCGGGAACATTCTATGCCATCGGCGGGAAATCGTTGGCACGAAGGTTCTTCGCGGGGGGACCGCAGTGGCCAGTGATCAGTGTCCAGGGGTCAGCGTTCGCTGCTTACGTCTTGGACTGGCCACTGGCCACTGGCCCCTGACCACTAGCCCCTGACCACTAGCCCCTGACCACTGCCTTTTCACCTGCTTTTATAGCTGAAAGTCACCTTCGTTTCCTCGTCCAGCACGAGCGGCCGGACAAAGCTGAAGGACGTGCCCGCTCGCGGCACATCGACCGCAACTGGCAGCACTCCGGCTACGCGCTTCTGTAAGTTCATTACGTTAGCGGAGGCCTGGTTTTGGCTGGCGACGCCGGGCGCCAGAGAAGACAACGAGGTCATGTCCCGCCCGTTTATCCCGATCGACGTTACCTCCAGTGCAGTGATGGCACCGTTGACCGTCGACAGATCGGTTTGAATCTGAGGTACTGCGGCACTCACTTCCACAGTCTCTGACACGGCGCCAACGTTGACGCGGAAGGCGTACATGGATGGTTGGCCGGCATTGTAGTTCAGGTTGAAAACGCCGGTCGCGAAGCCGGGTGCGTCGGCTCGCGCTTTGTAATTTCCCGACGGCAGGCCCGCGATTAGCCACCGGCCCTGATTGTCAGTAGTTGCGGCGCGAGTCGCTCCGTTGCCGGCGGTAACCGTGATGCGCGCGTTGGGTATGACTGCTCCGCTGGGGTCGGTCACATAGCCAGACATCTGTCCGGCAGGTGCTTCCAGCCGTGCATTGCTCAACCACTCCTTGTCGCCCGTTGCATTCATCGCAGCCTCTTCGCGAAACGGCGGAGGCACGAGATTGGCGGCGATCACATCACCCCCAAAATCTTTCACCTTGTATTGTTCCGGCAGAAAAACTTCCCAACTGAGCAGGCTGATCGGGATGTCCATGCTGGGAAGGCTCAGGTCCGCACCGCCTTTCTTGGCGAAGGGCGCGCCGGAGTGCATGAATACGAACGAAACAGTGTAGGAATCGGTGGGATGAAATCCGGCGCGGAGCAGCGGCACGCGGCTTCCGTCGGGGCCTTGCACAGGCTTCACGCGCTCGCCTCCAACATCGGCCGACAAGATGCTGGCGCCGGGCGGCAGTGCGACTTTCAGAAACGGCTGCGCTTGATTCTTCAGCACCAGCCGCACTTCGGTGAGGGACTTACCCTCAGAGGTGACCAGCGTGGTCACGGTTGCGCTTTCGGCGACGGCCGCGAGAACGCTGCCGTCGGGGAAACGTACCCATGAGAGCGCCAGCGTGGGCGATTCGCTGGCTTGCTTGTGATAACGGAACGCGGCCTGCGGAGGGAAATGCGCCATCGAACGCAGATAAGGATTCGCTTCTTTCACGTCCATGCGTTTAAGATCGCCGCCTTCGGTCGCGGTGATTTCCATGGTGCCGGCGCCTTCCACCAGCACTTCACCGGTTTCGCGCTGTGCTTTTGCGAAGCTGACGAACGGCGCGTCAGTCTTCGCTTCGCTGCCGCTCAGAGAGCGTTCCATCGAAATCAGGAACTGATGGTTGCGCTGGCTGGGAGCGTTCACCCTCAGGGTCAACACTCCCGCGTTGGTTTCCGCGGACTCAATGGTTGAGCCAGTGACGCCGGTGACTTCGTAGCCCTCCGGCAGTTCCACATGGAATTGCGCCGGATCACCTTGCACCACGGTGATGTCGGCGAGCACGGTCACGCGCATTGCGGCTTCGCTGACGGAGATGAGCGTCTTGGCGTCGGCCAGAAACCGCACTTCGCGGGGCACCACGGGCGTCACGGCCTCGCGCGTAGTCCACCAGATGTTTGCGGGTTGTCCGGGCACCAGCGTGGCTTCGATGGCGGTGTGGCCGTTTTCAGATTTCCGGCTGGTGATAATACCGGGAGTGAGGTTGGCAACCGTATGATCGCCGGGAATGAGCAGCGACAATTGCACGCTGCCCGCGTTCGGCGCGGGCAGGCTGAAGGATGCGCGACCCGCTTCGATTCTGAGCGGCAGGCCGGTATCGAGCGCCACGGAAAACTCCCCTGGTCCCGGAAGCAGTGCCATGTGCGTGCCATTTTCCTGCAGCAAGGGAACGCCTTTGCCGTTCTGGTGCGCGTCGAGCACGGTCATTCCGCTGGTCAGCGGAACCTTGCTCACGCCCTTGTTGAAGACTTCGCCCTCGAGTTCGACCGTGCCTCGTACGCCCTCGTCTTCCACGCGCAGCCTCAGGTCGGCATGCTTCATGGAGTATGGAAGCGGCGCGGCGTCGGATTTCTTCGGCGGTTTGTCGGCCAGCGCCATCAGCCGGTTGTATTCGTCCAGGGTCAGCGTGACGTTGCCGGCATCGGGCAGAGGCAGGACCGACTTTTCCTGTGCGGCGCACGTCGTTGTGGCGAACATGATCGCAGTGAACATCATTGCCGCGCACATCATCAGCACGACCGTCTTTGCTGCGAATCTACTGCCGAGTAGCGATCTCGTAAACAATCTGGTCTTCATCGCACACCTCCCTTTTTCTCGCGCTGAAAGCTGAACTCTGCTGCCGGAAACTGGTTCTCGCTGGTGAGCTCGGAGACCAGGAACATCGATGGGCCGAACGCCGGGAACGCAACGTTGACCGGAAGAATGCCCGTCACCTTCCCGCCGAGCGACTTCGCTTTGAAGTTGTCGAGGAGTGCTTGCGTGGAGTCCTTTTTGGCATCATCGCCTGCGCCTTGCAGTTTGGCGTAGTTTTCCAGCCGATCGAACTCTTTAGGATTCGCAGCAGGTTTAGCGGCGCCCACAGCGCCTCCGATCACGCCGCTCGGCGGTTCCAGCGCCGCAGAAGTAGGGTTGACATATTCCTGCGCGCGAAACGTTCCCGGCTCGGCCGAAATCTTGAACAGAGGCGGATAGTAGAGCAGCAGTCCGGTGCGGGAGATGGGAAGATCGAGCGCGGGCAGCGTAACTTTCTCGCGGCCTTTTTCCTCCCACGCCGCCGCCTTGGCGAGATACAGAATCTCAACCGCGAACGCGGGGGCATCGTCGCCGCCGCGTGATTTTTCCAGCGGCAAGAGCAGGCTGCCATCCGGCGATTGCCCGGGACGAACCGGTCGGCCCGCGAGAGTTACGCTCCACACCGTCGCGCCCGCGGGCAACGTCACCTTCACGAAGTTGCGCTGGTTGTTGCGCACCGCGTAGCGCGCCTGCACCAGCTCTTTCCCGTCGGCGCTCATCAGCACCTGGTAACGAGCTTCTTCAATGTTCGCCATCAGCACGGCCTGCTGGTCGTAGCGCGCGACATTCACACTCAATGAACGGGTCGCGCCGGCTTCGCCCGATCGGGCACGAAACGCGACCAGGGCCGGCGACTGCCGGTTAGCCACCATTTCACCGAGATCAGTGGCGTCCGCCTCTTCAAGGCCTTGCGCTTTCTGGTCTTTGATTTCGCCGGCTCCGAGGATTTCCACCGCAACTCCTCCGGTGTCACGTTCCGTGTTCAGCAAGCGCAGAAGAGGAACGTCGATGATGCCGTCGCGCGGCAGCCGCGCTTCGCCGTTGATGACGAATCGGGCGCTGTGCTCAACCGGTTCCAGAAAAGTGACGGCCAGTTCGCCGTTCTTCATCTCCCAATCGGCCACCATCGCGCCGGAAACCTGATTGATTGTGATCTTCTCCGGCAGCTGGATTCTGACCTCGCGCGCCGCACCCTGCACGACTTCGAAATTGGCTTCGGCATAAACTGAAGTCGAGTCTTCCGCCAGGCTGGTCAGCTGCGTCAGCGACCCGCGCAGCCGCAGTGGCAGATCGACGTGGTGATCCTCCGTCTTCTTCCGCCAGGTGAAGGTGAGGGCTTCATTTCCGCGGCCGTAAGCGAGCCATTTGGTTTCGCCCGTGGTCTCCGATTTCTCGGAGAGCATTCCACCGCCGATTCGCAGATCGATGCCTTGGCGCGGCAGCAGCACCGTGGCGCGGGTTACGCCGGATTCTGAGGAAGGCAATACCAGACTCTCTTCGCCGCCTGAGGACATGACCGGCACATCGACGTCGAGTTGCAACACCGATCGCCCGGCATGCGAGAGCAGCGCGGAGAAATGATTTTTCTTTCCTGGCGCTCCCGGCACCAGCGAAACCGGCTTGCCATCCAGGCGCGCCTCGCGCACCAGCAAGCCTGCGGGCACGGGCACGCGCACCCATCCATCTTTCAAGACGTCGACGGTAAGGCTGGCGCGTCCAGCGGCCAGGTCGCCGGCGATGCGTAGGTCATAGTCCACGCGGGTCAGCGTGGCGTCAGTCGGGGGTGGTTCGGGATCGTGCTCGACCGGGTAGGCCTTGGCCCGCAGCACGCGATATTCCTCGACCGGAATCACGACCCAGCCTGCGTTGTGGGAAGACTCGACCGGCTTCGTTGTTTCCCGGTCTTGCGCGCCGGATGCGGCTTGCGCGGTGGCTCCCCAGCACAGCGAGGCTGCGACGATGCAAAGGAAAAACGGTCTCAGAGCGAATCGTCTGAGTTGCGGAACCTCGGCGAAAAGTGACGTTTTCATTGTTCAACCTCGATCTGGGTCAAATCTTGTCTGGCTCAAGCTTCACTCCAACTGAATGGGGGGATGCGCGGCTGTCTCCTGGGGATGTGTCGGCGCCAGCGGGCATGCAGAGTAAGAATGCTCGGGCGACAGGAATTTGCAGGCAATTTTCGGTAACAGTTACGTGCGCAGCCGGTCGCAGAGCGCGTCCGGTGCGGACTTTGCTGTACCCTCTGCTGTGCCCTGTCTGCGGCGCCCTCTCTGCTGTACCATGGCAAGTCGCGGCAACTGGGCCTGGAGGCTCGATTGACTTTCAGCACGGAAAAGTCCAAGCAGATTTACGAGCGCACGCTGGGCGTGTTGATCGAGGCCAGCAGTTCGTCGTCGCGAGGTCCGGCCAATTTCGGCAAGTATCCCATCTTCATGGAGCGCGGTCGCGGTTCGCGTATCTACGATGTCGACGGCAACGAGTACATCGACTGGATGATGGCTTTCGGCGCGCTGCCACTCGGGCATGCGCATCCTGAGATCGTCGAAGCGATCGCCGAAGCGGCTGCCTCCGGAGCGCATTTTGCCACGGCAACTCCGGTCGAATTGGAAGTGGCGGAGATGCTGCAGCGCATGGTTCCGAACGCCGAACGCGTGCGTTTCTGCAACACCGGCACGGAAGCAGTAATGGCGGCGATTCGCCTGGCGCGCGGCGTGACCGGCCGGCCGAAGATTTTGAAGTTCGAGGGGCACTACCATGGCTGGCACGACGATCTGCTCGTCGCCTCCAACGTCCTGCCTGCGAGTGCGCTGGGTTTGCGCAGCGATCCCATCAAGATTCCTGACAGTTCTGGTTTGAATCGCAGCGCGCTCGACGACACCATTGTTGTCCCCTGGAATGATCTGCCCGCGCTGCAGCGGACCATTGAAAATCATCCGGGGCAAATTGCGGCGATCATCACCGAGGGCATCATGGCCAACATGGGCGTGATTCCGCCGGCGGAAGGATATTTGCAGGGTCTGCAGGAACTGGCGCGAGGCAACGGCGTTCTTTTTATTCTCGACGAGACCGTGACTGGATTTCGCATCGCGCCCGGTGGATGTCAGGAGTACTACAAGCTGTCGCCGGATTTGGTGACGTTCGGCAAGGCGCTGGGCTGCGGCCTGCCGGTGGCGGCGTTAGTTGGACGCGCCGAAGTGATGGACGCGCTGCAGTGGGGAGGCGTGCTGCACTACGGCACGCACAACGGATCGCGCATTGGCATGTTCGCCGCCCGCGCCAACCTGCGCGTGCTCACTCGCGAGAACAATGCCAGCTTTTGCCACACCTGGCGAATCGCGGAGCGGCTGTGCGCGGGGTACAAAGAACTGTTCAAGAAGAAAGGCGTCGCGGTCGTTGTGCAAAACGTCGGACCAATGTTCCAGCTGATGTTCACCGATCGGCCTGCGATCCGCGACTACCGAGAGTTTTGCCAGTTCGTGGACCGCGCAGCGTTTCAGACGTTTGTGTTGTCGCTGTTTCCCTTCGGCGTGTATGCATCGCCGTCTGCGGCGCTGCATTCAATTGTTACGCTCGCGCATACTGACGAAGACGTTGAGCGGACGTTGGAAGCGGCGGAGAAGGCGTTGGAACGGGAGTAAAATTCCCCGCATGAAGGCATTCCGCAGCGGGCGTCAAGCCAAAGAGTTCTTGATTCCGAGAATTGTCGCGGAAGCACGTCGCGAGAGCGTCCCACTCTCAGAAATCGAGCGTAAGATGCTCTACTTCTCGGAAAGCGGATGGACGCTGTCTGATATGACGGCAGTTTATGAGGAGTTTGATCGCGAATACGATCAGGATGAGTATGAAAAAAAGATTGCGCGGCTTATTGTCAAAGCCGACAAGCACGCTCGCAAGGAATCTCACGACGAATATGACGCATGGTGGGCAGCTGTTCGCTTCCTCAAGGGAGAGGATCATTACATTTCGGTGATGATTGGTATCGCCGGTCTGCGGCCCGCTGGCGATCAGCTGAAACTGCTTGGTGCCGGACTTAGCATCGTAACTTGCATGCTGCTGGCGGAGTTTCTTTCTGTTAAATACAAAGTATACCTTTCACGGCACACACCGTCTGTTGGCGGTACGACCTTCTATGTCTTGGAAGTGCTCGTAAGTGTCGTGATCGCCTGCGTGCTTTTCAGGATTATCTTCGGCCGAAAAAGAACGAACGACCTTGCTTCAACGGTGTTGAAAAGACTTCTCCGAATGTGGCAGCGCGCCCTTTGAAGGGTGTGGCGATCGCAAAGACCCAAATCCACTGAATTAAGCGGTGAGGATGCAATCGAGCAAGATCGAAGCACGCGCGGCGCAACTTCTCTCCTTAAAGGGCAAGGTCGCGATGGTGACCGGGGCCGCTTCGGGCATTGGGCGCGGCATCGCGCTGCGCCTGGCTGAGATGGGAGCGTTCGTCGCTGTCCTCGACATCGACGAGGCCCAGGGCGGCGAAACTGCCGCCGAGATCGAAGCTGCCGGCGGGGCAGCGGCTTTCTTGGACTGCGATGTGCGTAGAGCCGCCGATTGCGGGCGCGCTGTCGAAACCCTGATTGCACAACAGGGCAAGATCGACATCCTCTGCAACTGCGCCGGAATCGCCATTCGCAAAGACATCGTCGGGCTCACCGAAGACGAATGGGATCTCACTCTCGATGTGACGCTGAAGGGAATTTATCTGCTGTCGCGCGAAGTCGTGCCCCGCATGATCCGCAACGGCGGAGGCAGCATCATCAACATCGGTTCGGGATGGTCGCTCAAAGGCGGGCCGCGCGCCGCCTCCTACTGTGCCGCCAAGGGCGGTGTGGTGAATCTGACGCGCGCGATGGCCATCGACCACGGCAAGCACAACATTCGCGTGAACTGCGTTTGCCCGGGCGATGTCGAAACTCCCATGCTGCTCAGCGAGTGCGCCCAGCTTGGCGAGGACATGCAAGCATTTTTGCGCGAAGCGGCGAATCGCCCATTGGCCCGCGTCGGCACGGCTGACGATGTTGCGAACGCCGTCTTGTTTCTGGTGAGTCCTATGGCGAGTTGGATTACCGGCGCAGCGCTGGTAGTCGACGGCGGTGGGCTAGCGTAAGGACCTGGCGTAAGGAGTCCGAGGAACGCTGATGCCAATCATCTATGACTATCTCTTCCCGGCGATGTGGGTTGGTTATTTCGCCTATTGGTGGGGAATGTCGACGAGTGTGAAAGAAACCGAGCGCCAGGAATCCTTGGCGTCGCGGCTGATACGGCTCGTTTCCATGATCTGCGCGGCGGCCCTGCTCTGGCTGCCGCGCGTCCCATTTCGATTGCTGAACCAGCGTTTTCTTCCGCTGACCGTGTGGTGTTTCTGGAGCGGCGCGGCATTCTCCGCAAGCGGAATGCTGTTCTCAGTTTGGGCGCGTCGCTACCTTGGGAAAAACTGGAGCCAAGCCGTCACCCTGAAGGCAGACCACGAACTGATTGCGAGCGGCCCTTATGCCTTGGCGCGCCACCCCATTTATACCGGGCTTCTGCTGGCATTTTTCGGTTGCGCAATCGCGCGAGGCGAGTGGCGGGGACTAATTGCGGTAGCCCTTGTCTTCGCCGTGCTGTGGCACAAACTAAAGCTGGAGGAGAAATGGATGCGGGAAAGGTTCGGCGAGTCTTATGACGGCTACTCTCGGCGGGTAAGGGCGCTGGTGCCGTATATCATCTGAGGCCACGTCCATTGAGGGTCATCCAGGAATCTGTGAGACGAGAAGCTTCCCCTGAACTGGCCATGCGGTAATTTCCCGTCAACTCGCGCGGCGTTGGCGCGCTGCCTCGTACAGCACGATGCTGCCGGCGACTCCGGCGTTCAATGATTCCACTTGGGCCGTGTGTGGGATGGCGATCAGTTCATCCGCGTGCGCCAGCACCGTGCGCGGCAGGCCCGAGCCCTCGCTGCCGACAAAAATGGCCGCCGGTCCGGTCAGACTCGCCTCGTCGAGCGGAGTGCCTTTATGCGAAGAGGTCGCGATGAGGCGCACACTTTGCGCGCGCAGCTTGGCGGAAATTTCTTCCAGCCCGCCCGCCGCTTTTCCGACAACGACCGGAAGACGGAATATTGATCCGGCCGAGGCGCGAATCACTTTCGAATTCAATGGACTCACCGTGCCCTCGCCCAGCACCACGCCCGCGCTGCCAAAGGCTTCGGCGGAGCGCAGGATCGTCCCCAGATTTCCTGGATCCTGCAATCCTGCGAGAACAAGGATGGGGCCGATCTGCAGGCGCTCCAAAACATCGGTGAGGGTAAATTCTTTCAGACGGACCAGCGCTGCCACTCCCTGCGGCGTCTCAGTCGGAACGCTGTCGTCGAAAAGTTTGTCGGGCAGGAGCAGCGTGTCGACGTTGGCGCCGATCTGCGGCAGCAGGCGTTCGGCCAGATTCTGGGCCGACTCCTTGAAGAAGACGGCACGGAAGCGCAGGCCGCTGCGCGTGGCTTCTTCCACGATGCGCAGGCCTTCGATGGCGCAGTTTCCATCCTCCGTGCGCTCGGCACGGGCGAATGCCTGCCGCAGTTCCTTCACCAGAGCGTTGTGGCGGCCTTCGATTCGGCGGAGGCGCTGCTGGCTACTGGGCGCGGATTCTGAGGTTCGGGTCATTTACGATTCATGCCTGTGTCATGCCTGCGTCTCATACTTGTGTCTCTTGCCTTAGCTCTGATGATACGCTGCGGCCTCATCTTGCGGCGTTTTGCCGTATTATGGTAGGTTTCGCGGTCAAAATAAATCTATCCTGTAGCGAATTAGAAGGGAGCGCCGTGCGCGCCGAAATACTGAAAATTAATAGTGAAGCTCCGGAATCATCCCTGGTGAAATACGCCGCCGATCAGATCCGTTCCGGGGAAGTGCTGGGCATGCCCACCGACACTTTCTATGGACTGGCGGCCGATCCCTTCAACCTGCGCGCCGTCGACAAGGTGTACGACATCAAGACGCGCTCGCGGCACAAGCCGCTGTCGCTGCTGATCGCCAGCACCGACCAGGCGGAGGAACTGGCCAAGCCGCTGCCCGAAGAGTTCTATGCTCTGGCGCGGAAATTCTGGCCCGGTCCTTTGACCATCATTATCAAAGCCGGTTCGCGCTTGCCGCTGAAAGTTACGGCCAATACCGGCAATGTCGCGCTGCGCGTGCCCAACGCAAAGATTCCGCTGGCCGTTGTAACCGCGGCAGCTATTCCGATCACTGCGACCTCGGCGAACCTGAGCGGCGCTACGGAGTGCACCAGCGCGGAGCAGGTCCGGGAGCAACTCGAAGGCCGCATCAACATTATTGTCGACGGCGGCGCGTCGCCGCGGGATGTGGCTTCGACCATCATCGACCTCAGCGACGAAGCCGTGCGCTGGCGCATCATTCGCGAAGGCGCGATTCCGGCCGACGAAATCTCAAAGTTCTTTGCCCAGGGATGAATCTGTTGAGGATGGACATCGTCAGGATGAACACTCTGTAATGGCCGATGAGGCAAAGACCGATGAAGTGATGACTGATGAGCACGCCCAGCAGCCTCCGCGACCGAGTTGGTGGCTCCGCCTACTGAGTGTGGTCGTTGTGGCTCTCCTGACGTTCCTGGCCGTCACATCCGTTCAGGTCGTACGCACAGCCTCTCTTCAGGAAATCCATTCGGCGGACGCGATTGTCGTTTTTGGTGCTGCGGAATATTCCGGGCGTCCGTCTCCCGTGCTGCGGGCTAGACTCGACCAAGCGCTCGCCGTATTCCACCGCGGCGTGGCCCCGGTCGTGATTACCACGGGTGGAGCCGCCGACGATCCTACCTTTAGCGAGGGAGGCGTGGGCCGCGACTATCTAATGCACCACGGCGTGCCCGAGCGCAGCCTGATTGCCGAAACCCATGGCCATGACACGGCAGAGTCTGCGGTACGCGTTGCCGTGATCATGCACGCCAACGGCCTGCACAGTTGCATCGCGGTCAGCGACGCTTACCACATGTTCCGCATCCGCAAACTTCTGGAGCATGAAGGCGTCGACCCGGTCTACGTGGCGCCGCGCCCGGACTCCCGGCCGCACAGTTCGTGGCAGCGCTCCGTCGCCGTGCTGCGCGAAGCGACCAGCTATCTGCTGTGGCGGGTGGGAATTCGATGAGAATCGGAGCTGCAGGGAAGGTCAGTAAGTGTCGATGCCGTTCGTAGTGCGGATCTTGAACCAGTCGTAGCGCAGGCCGCTCATCTGCAGTCCATTGCGCACATTCATAAACGCGTGCTGAATTCGGGTTACGAGGTTGTTGTTCTTGGCCATCTCCAACTGATCGTTGCGCGCCCCGCGCAACTCGGCCATTTGCCGGCTGTTGCATTGCTGGTAGTCCTGGCTTTGCTGGCAGAGTTCGTATCCGTTGCTGTAGTTCGCGTTGCGAATTGTGGTCACGTCGAGGTTTTGCCGGATGGCCGCTTCCAGCATCCCGTCGTAACGGTCATACCAGATGTGAACGGCCGACTCGACCTCTTCCTTAGTGTGGTCGGTTTTGTATTTGGCTATAGCAGCCACTACCTCCTCGGCGTTCTCGAGGCCGTCCATCTTCAGGCGCGGCAATGGACCTGCGACAGCTTCCATGTCTTCGTCGGTGAAGACTTTCTTGGCGCGGCCCGCCTTTTGTGCCTTGGCGTCGCGCGCTGCCCCTGCCAGTGATGAATCCTGACTGCTGGAAGTTTGTGGCTGGGATTGTGATTGGGATTGCGACTGAGATTGTTGCCCCGACTGCGAAGATGACTGCGACGCCGCAGGCGGATTTTGAGCGGCTGCTGTACTCAGCAATCCAAACGCCGCGGAAAACAGGATCAGATTCCGCTGCAAACGCCGGCGAAATGATAGCAGGGCGAGCATCGTGATTATTCTAAAGAACGCGCTGTCCGAGGAAAGATGACCAAAGTGTAGGCCGCCTAGGTTCCCAACGTGTCTTACCAGCCGTTTTGACGGCGCAGTTCGGTGACGTGCGCCACGTGATGGCGTCCATGCCATGCGTAGAGGGCAAGCGTCTTCTCCAGAGTCATCGGGCCGAGTTCCGGATGGCGGAAGGTGCGCTGCCAATCCTCTGCAGTCAGCGACCGCAGCAGGCGCACCCAGCGATCGTGTAGGGAATCGAGCAGCGTCAGCGAAACTTCTACCGGCGTGTTTTTCGTATCGGCCAGCTGCGCCCAGCGATCTTCCGCGTACGGCTTGATGGTCGGGTCGCTTTCGGTGAGCGCCAGCTTGTAGCGGATATAGGCATTCATGTGACTGTCCGGGACGTGGTGCACGACCTGCCGGACGGTCCATCCGCCGGGACGATATGGAGTGTCGAGCTGAGCGTCCGTAAGTCCGCGGATGGCCGCGCGCAGGTTTTCGGGAGCGCGGGCGATTTCCCCGATCGATGCCTGCTTCTGCTGGTCGTTGAGGGGTCCGTCGTAGTAGAACTTGCCGATCGGATAGCGCGGGTCAGTCATAGGTCTCCTCCGGTGGAGAGCGTCGCCTTACGAATGACCAGCAGCGCTCTGAAGTGCGCGGGTTTGAGGTTATCGGCCTAGGCCTTCGCTATGTTAGACCGAGCTACGGGGCAATCGTCACCTGCTGATAGGGTTCGCCTTCGTGGTGACGGCTGACTTCGATCGTTACCTTCCGGTCCAGCCGTTTCAGAAAATCGAGCAGCTTGTCGGTGGTGAATCGGCTGAAATGCCCGTTCATCAAGTGCGACACGTCGGGTTGCGCAATGCCCAGAACCTCGGCTATTTCGCGCTGTTTCAGCTTCTGTTCTACAAGAATCCTGTAGACGTGGAATCCGATCTGCGAGCGCGCCAGAAGCTGGTCGGCATCTTTGAGGCCCAGATCCGCGAAGACGTTCCCGGATCCTTCTTCGAAGTCAATTGGTTTTCGCCTTTTCGTACTCACGAGCCAGCTCCTGTGCTTGTATATACCGCTTCTTGATTAGGCCAACGTCACGCTTCGACGTTGCGATGCCTTTCTTCGACTTCTTCTGAAAGGCGTGCAGAACATAAATCCGTTCGCCCATCTGTAGCGCGAGCACGGCGCGGTAGGCGTCCGATGCGTATCGCAGAGCAATCTCAACAACGCCGCTCCCGACACCCTTGAAAGGTTTGGCGTCCTTGGGCATCCCACCAAACTGAATAAGCTGAAGTTCGTCCCCCAGCAGTTTTTTCGCGCGATCCGGAAAATCCCGAAGGTTCCTTTTCGAGTCCCCGAGCCAGACAACTGGTCGTAGGGACCGCGTGCTCCTAAAATTTGAGGATGCCATTAGAGTTTCCCTCTTTAGAGGATCCGCTGTGTCCTCCTAGTTGTTTTGGGCGCTGCTTGCGGTTTCACAGCCCGCCGGGCGGGATGCGGCTTTGAGAGGGAAACTCTAGTGCGGTTCATACGATATAGTAAATCTACTATATTGTCAAATCCGGCCCTGAATTTCTACGGAGATACGGAATCCAATCCGTTAACTACCACCCCTAGTGCCCATCCTCTATCCACCCCACTCCCTCTGGCTTTGAATTTCGATTCCGGATGCCCTTAGTTTGGTGCATAAAGTACGATTCTTAGGCTAAACTCTCCCTGCTGTGGGGTTTAGCATCTAAGTCGCAGAAGTCGGCCGCCCGGCCGAATTTCGAAGACTGCTCTCGAGGGGACGTTATGCCATCGTCGACTTGGTCAGGTCACTTAACTTTCGGACTCATCTCCATGCCCGTGCGTCTTTTTTCCGGGGCGCGCAGCAGCGGCATTTCCTTCAACATGCTGCATCGTACTGACAAGTCGCGGCTCAAGCAGCAGTACGTTTGCCAGGCGGACGGACAGGTGGTCGATCGCGCCGACATCGTGAAGGGCTACGAGTTCCGCAAGGACGAATACATCATCATTGAGCCCGACGAGATTAAGAAGATCGAGCCGCAGACTGCCAAGACCATGGAGATTCTCGAATTCGTGAAGGCCAGCGACGTCGATCCGGTGTACTTCGAATCGTCGTATTACATGATGCCGGAAGAGGCTGGGCGCCGCCCCTATGCCTTGCTGACCAAGGCTCTGCAGGAGAGCGAGTACGTCGCCATCGCCAAAATCACCATGCACAACCGCGAATACACGGTCTTCCTGCGCCCGCACGAAGGCGGCATGATGCTGCACACCATGTATTACGCCGAAGAAGTGAAGAAGGTCGAAGGCTTCGGCGCGCCCGATGTGGAGTTGAAGGACGCCGAAGTGAAAGTGGCGCACCAGTTGATCGAGGCTCTGGCCGATGAATGGGATCCTGAAAAGTATAAAGATAACTTCCAGGAGAACCTGAAGAAGCTGATTGAGACGAAACTCGAAGGCGGAGAAGTTGCCGCCGTCGAGAAGCCCAAGAAACTGGCTCCGGTGGTCGATCTGATGGCCGCGCTGAAACAGAGCCTGGCTCAGATGGAAGGCAAGAAGAAGCCCGCCGCGACCATCACAAGCGACGAACCCGTCGCCGCGACGGCGAAGTCTCGAAGGCGGTAGGGGCTTCCGGCTCTCGGCTTACGGCTTCCGCAACCCTCAATTGTCCACTCGCGGTGTTTAACTTCATCGGCGGCATCCCTTGGTCCCGCGGAGTGATCACTGCAGGCATCCCGCTTCGTTCTTGACGCATCCCTTGCTGAGTGTGGGCAGCCGAGAGGCGGAAGCCGGACGCCGCCGCTAGCGCGGACGGCGCACAATCGTTACAATACTCGTTTCCGTTTGAATCTGTTTTCCGGTTGAATCATTCGACATTGATTCTTGCAATCAGAACTTCTTTCTTCGGGGTGCCGATGAGTTTGCGACGTGTGGGCTGGGTGGCGATGATCGCGCTGGCGACTTTGCTCGAAATTTCCTGTGGCCAGATCTATCGCCCGGTGGTCATTCCCATCAACGTGGTTCAGCCCAATCCGCAGAACTTCCACGCCGTGTTCGCGATCGCGGCCAACGTGCCGTTTACGCCCGGCACGGCGCTGCAGATCGACGTGTCCGGCGACAGCGACATCGGCCAGGCCTACATGGGCATGAATCCCACCCATGCGGCCGTTCTGCCCAACAATTCACGCGTCTTCGTGGCCAGTGCGGGTAGTCTCTTCACCGGAGACACAGACGTGATCACAGCCTTCTATCCAGCCGGCGACAGTTCGTCCGCTTCCGGTTTGGGCACGACCACCACGTTTACGCTTCCCAATGTCGGGCCCAGCCAGCAGGCCGGAATCCTCTCGCTGAGTGAAACCGGCAACATCGTCACCATGACCATCAGCGCTCCGCTCATCAATGCTCAGGCGCAAAGCGGGATCGTGGTTTCCGGCGTAATCCTTCCGTGTGCAAATCCACCTTGCACAACCCCTCCACCCGCCGGATACGACGGGAACTTCACCATTTTGTCGGTCAGCGCCAATGGAACCACTATGCAGTTCATGGATCCCATTGCGGGGCTTCCCTCGATTTCCGGCCCCAGCGGGACGGTGACAGTTCCGGTTCCACTTTTCTGTTCGTACCTGCCGGATTTCGTGGCCACCTCGCAAAACAACGCGGTGTATGTAGCCAACTACGGAGTTGAAGGTGGCCAGCATTGCACCCTCAGCAGCACCGATTCCGTGATGGAGATCAACGCCAACAACAACACCATCAGCAATACGGTGTACCTGCCGGCAGGCACGCACCCGGTCGCAATGGTCGAGCCGCCGAACGGTGAGAATCTCTACGTGCTCAGCCAAAGCACAAACACGGTGTTTGATCTTTCGCCGACGGACTTGACGACCCTGGCCACGATTCCAGTAGGGAACACTCCGGCGTGGGCGGCGTCGCGTCCTGACAGCCAGCGGGTGTACGTTGTGACCGAGGGCGACGGCAATCTCTATACGATTAACACGGCCACGAACGCTGTGATTCCCGGGTCGCCGCAAGCGGTAGGCGGACCGGGCGCTAACTACGTGGTCTATGACAATAGCCTGAACCGTTTGTACGTGACCAATCCTACGGCCGGGCAGGTCTTCGTTTTCGACACGACTACAGATCCGCCGACTCCCTTGTGCGCTCTCGGCGGCCAGGGAATCACATGTCCCACAGGAGTCGCGACCACGGGCATTACTATCCCTCTGCCCCCGGCCTGCACCAGCACGACGTGCTCGCCCGTGATGCCGACGTCAGTAGCGGCGTTGCAGGATGGCAGCCGGTTCTATGTGGCCAGCTATTCGACTGCGTTGCCCAGCGTGCCGTGTCCTGACACGACCCTAACCGCGGCCGGATGCGTGATTCCGCAGGTGACAGTATTCGATGCGCTGAGTCTGACCGTGAAGACAACGGTATTCCCGCTGCTGCCAATAGTGGCGAACACGTCCGGAACCACGACAACCTACACTTACCCATACGCGCTGGCGCCGACGCCATTCTGTGCGCCCGCCTTTCCTCAACCCTACACGCCAGCTTCGGCGCGTTTCCGCATGTCGGCAGTGGCCGCCGTCGGTAGCAGCCGCGTCTATGCCAGTCTGTGCGATAGCGGGAACGTGGCCGTCATCAACACCACGACCAGCACCACTGCCACCGGTGGGACCAACACGCCAGATATTCTTGTGACCGATCTGCCGGCTCCGTTCAGCGCCGCGGCGGTATCGAGCGGCGAACCAGCGCCGCAGAATCCGGTGTTCCTGCTGACGGGACAATAGCTGCAGCCGGAGCCCTCCTTGATTCGCCGACCGATGTCATCCCGCAGGAGCGCGCAAAGCGCTCCGGAGGGACCTTACGAAACCCAGACATCGGTTGTGTTAATGCGAGGAGCGCCCCCACTGCATGAAGCGCGGTAATCCCGTCCACGGCTTCAACCGCGTCGGACGGCGTAAGGTCCCTCGCCCGGCCATCGCCGCGCTCAGGATGACATCGGGCTGGGTAATCTTGAGATTCTGGCGGGCAGCTAGACCTTGGCGGGAACTTCTTCTTTCACGGCCTCTCGCGCCGCATAGTGGGAATCGACATACTCGTCGAGTATCCCGATAAACTCCGCGACGATGCGGTCGCCCTTCAGCGTGGTGAACAGCCGTCCGTCGACATACACAGGAGCCTTGGGCTCCTCGAACGTGCCGGGCAGCGAGATGCCGATGTTGGCGTGCTTCGATTCTCCAGGGCCGTTGACCACGCAGCCCATCACCGCCAGCTTCATCTCTTCGACGCCGATATAGCGGCCTTTCCACGCGGGCATCTGCTCGCGCAGGTAAGTTTGAATCTGCTCGGCCATTTCCTGGAAGAAGGTGCTGGTGGTGCGTCCGCAGCCGGGGCAGGCCGTGACTTGCGGGGTGAAGCTGCGAATGCCTAGCGATTGCAGAAGTTGCTGGGCGACGCGCACTTCTTCGGTGCGATCGCCGTTGGGTGCTGGCGTGAGCGAGACGCGAATCGTGTCGCCAATGCCTTCCTGCAGAACCACGCCCATGGCCGCGCTTGAGGCGACTACGCCCTTGGCGCCCATGCCAGCTTCGGTCAGCCCAAGATGCAGCGGATAATTGCAGCGCGCTGCCAAAGCGCGGTAAACGTCAATCAGATCCTGTACTCCGCTGACCTTCGCGCTCAGAATGATCTGGTCGGGGCGCAGGCCGAATTTCTCGGCCAGTTCGGCGGAATTCAACGCGCTCACCACCATGGCTTCCATGGTGACTTCGCGCGCGTCTTTGGGCTCGGCGAGAAGGGAATTCTCGTCCATCATGCGGGTCAGCAACGCGGAGTCGAGCGATCCCCAGTTCACGCCGATGCGCACCGGTTTCTGGTACTTGACCGCGACTTCGATCATGGTGCGGAAGTTGGAGTCGCCCGTCTTGCCGATGCTGGCGTTGCCAGGATTGATGCGGTACTTGGCCAGATCGCGCGCGCACTCGGGATACTTGGTCAGCAGAACGTGCCCGTTGTAGTGAAAATCGCCGATGATGGGCACGCGGATGCCCTGCTTATCGAGTTGCTCGACAATATGGGGTACGGCCGCGGCCGCGTCGTCATTGTTCACGGTAACGCGCACCAGTTCCGACCCGGCGCGGGCGAGCGCGGCGACTTGCTGCACGGTGCCGGGAATGTCAGCCGTGTCGGTATTGGTCATGGACTGCACCACAATCGGTGCATCCGAGCCGACGCGTACACCGCCGACAAGGGCGGTTACGGTCTTTCTGCGTTGAATATGGGCCATATGGGAAGCTTTATTTTATCACGTGGAAAGCGGGGGTCCGACGCTATCGCTGTTGCCAGAACTTGATCCCGGACTCCTGCGGCGACGGAGTCTGCGCGATGCTGGAGCGCTGCTTGATTCGGCTGATCAATTCCGCCGCCTCCGGTTCGTCGACCTCCCTCGCAAAGCCAACCGTTTTCGCGCCATAGTCGAAGGCAATCCTGCTGGGCCGGCGGTTCCTTCCCGCACTCATCGCGGGTTGAAAGCGCAGATCCCGCATCTCGCGCACGAGGTAAGTCTTAGACCAGCCCAGGCCAAAAAGCTGAGTCCTGCAGGTCAGCGTTTCCGTATTGGCCTGGATGATCTCGCGGCCTCCCACCATGTAGAGAATCGCGTAGGCCGCCCAGAGTTCTCCAAGGACCCATCCCATCAACCAGAGACACATGAAGAAAGTGAAGTGCTGGATCAGGCTGCGCCAGGCCTGTACGCCTGCGAAGGTCCAGAAAGAAATCCAAACCAGGTAGAAGAGAATCACCCAACTCCGCTTCGGAGGGACGGAGATTTGCAGGTCTCCACCCAGGTGGGAGACTTCGGAACGCATGGGGAACGGCTGCACAGTGGGCATCGCGCTATTGTTAAAACACGAATGCCGCGCGCGCGCAACCGATTTCTGAGAGTAAAGAATCTACGGCAGCCGGTCCGCCAGCCCCGGAATCGTCTTCTTCAAATCGTTGTAGATGACCATGACGGCGAACAGGACCAGGAAGACGAAGGCGAACTGGTAGACGCGTTCTTTGATGTTCATGCTGATGTCGCGGCGCATCAGGCCCTCGATCAGCAGGAACAGGATCACGCCACCGTCGAGGATGGGAATGGGCAGCAGGTTGAAGATGCCAAGATTCAGGCTGATGGCCGCGGTCAGCCCCATCAGCGGAGTCCAGCCTTTGCTGCGGGCGGCTTCGCCCGCGGCCTGGCCAATGCGGATCGGTCCTTCAATCGACTGCACCGACATCTTGCGCTGCAGCATCTTCTTGACCAGCTCGAGAATCAGCAGAGCATTCTGCCGGTTTTCATGCAGCGAAAGCTGCAGCGCCTCTGCGAATGGCAGAGTCTTGACCTTGGTCTGCAGGCTGCCAATGCCGATGCGATAGCGTTTGTCGGCCGGCACCGGCCGAACGGTAAATGTCTGCTGCTGGCCGTTGCGCAACACCGTCAGCGTGATCGGCTTGTCTTTGGTGACTTCCAGGCTCTCCACCATTGCGGCCAGGGCCGGTAAAGGCTTGCCGTCGAGCGCCAGAATCTGGTCGCCTTCTTTCAGACCGGCTTTTTCGGCAGGCATGCCCGGCTGCAGGTCGGTAATAATAACGGCGTTTTCTTTCGGCGCCCAGCCTGCGTATCCGATGCGATCCAGTCCTTCGGCTTCCGGTACGATCGTCTTTTCGATGGACTGGCCGTTGCGATCGACCACCACATCCAGCGGCTGGCCGGGGTTCAGCGCCGCTTTCATCTCAACCTGCTTCCAGTTCGGGTCCTGCTCGTCTTCCACGCGAGTGATGCGGTCGCCGACCTGGAATCCAGCTTTGGCCGCGGCCGAATCCTTGAACACCCATCCGATCACGGTGGGTTCGTCGTCCACGGCGGCGTACTCGAAATGCACCATGTAAATCGTGGTGAGCAGAACAATGGCCAGCAGGATGTTCATCACCGGCCCGGCAATGGCGATCAGGAAGCGATGCCAGCGGGAGTGGTTCATGAACTCGCGCGGATCGTCGGAGCGCTCGTCCATGGGATTTTCACCGCTCATCTTTACATAGCCGCCCAGCGGGATGGCGTTGATGCGATAGTCGGTTTCGCCACGGCGGAAGCCCACCAGCCGCGTGCCGAATCCGATGGCGAACTGCTCCACCCGCACGCCCAGCAACTTGGCCACGGCAAAGTGGCCAAATTCGTGGATGAGGATCATGAAGCCGAGGACCGCAACCACCGCTACAAGGGAAGTCAAGAAATCAGACATAATCGAGGTACGTACTCTCCAGCTGGTTAGATTCCAAAATCATGCAAAAGACGTTGCCCGGGGACGTTCTATTTTCCTCTTTTCTGTGACCCGCTGCTGGGCATATCGGCGGGCTTCCGCGTCAGCTTCAAGAACTTCCTGAATCGACTCTGGCTTACCAAAACTCGTGGCCGCCAGAACTTCTTCAATAATCCGGGGAATGTCGTTGAAGCCGATGCTGCCTTCCAGAAACGCTGCTACCGCGATTTCGTCCGCCGCGTTGAGCGCCGCTGTTTTCGCGCCCCCGGCCTCCGCTGCCTCGTAGGCTAAACGAAGACACGGGAATTTTTTCAGGTCGGGTGGGCAGAAGTCCAGATGACGCAAGTCACTGACCGCGAAACGCAGATCCGACTGAATCCGCTCGGGATAGGTTAGGGCGTAAAGAATCGGCAAGCGCATGTCGGTTACCGAGATTTGAGCGAGCAGGCTGCCATCCACAAACTCGACCAGGGAATGAATGGTCGACTGGGGATGGACAATCACTCCTACCTTTTCAGGTGGCATGTGAAACAGACGGCAGGCCTCGATTACTTCGAAGCCTTTGTTCATCAGCGTGGCTGAGTCGATTGTGATGCGGCGTCCCATCTTCCACGTAGGATGATTCAGTGCCTGCTCGACCGTGATGGCGGCGAAGTCCGCTTGCGGCGTGTTCAGAAACGGGCCGCCCGAAGCGGTCAGCCAGACGCGCTCGACTTCCTCCATGCGCCCGCCGCGCAGGCATTGATGGACCGCGTTGTGCTCGCTGTCGATGGGCAACAGCGGCTTGCCCTGGCGGCGCGCCTCGGCCGTGATCAACTCTCCGGCGGCGACCAGGCATTCTTTGTTGGCCAGCCCAACAACCTTCCCGGCGCGCACAGCTTCGAATGTGGCTTCCAGTCCTGCCACGCCGACGATGGCGCTGACCACGAAGTCGACTTCCGCATGAGTCGCAACCCGAACCGTTCCGGCCGCGCCGTGCACGACCTCGATTTTGCCCATGCCGTTCTTCTTGAGCTGCGAACGCAGAGTGTCGGCGTCGGCTTCGGCCGCGATCGAGATCACGCGTGGACGCCAGCGCTGCGCCTGCTCAAACGCCGCCTCCAGATTCGACCCAGCCGCCAGCGCCACAATCTGAAACCGGTCAGGATAAGACTCGGCCACACTGAGCGTGCTGCGCCCAATCGAGCCGGTGGAACCGAGGATGGCGATGCGTTTCATGATTATTCAGAACTTGAAGGTCGTCATTTGGCAACGCCCAGCGTGACTGCGTAGTGGTCGATCCAGTCGCGCTGCTCGGTGGTTTCCGGGACGAAAATGCCACGCGCCGCGGAGGCCATGTCTACAGCGGCTCCCGGGCTCATTCCCTTTCTTACCAGAAGACAAGCTACTACCAGCCCGCTGCGACCGACTCCCTGGCGGCAATGTACGACTACATTCTTGCCTCCCGACAGAACGCGTGTCACGTCATCCAAAAGTTCTGCCCACTTCGCTTCTGACCTCGGAGTCTGACGGTCCGGAATTGGGAACGAAGTGAACTCCATCCCCTGTTTCTTTGTTTCAGATGCTTCTTGCCGTATATCTAGATCGTGCTCCTCCTCCGGCGTGAGGAGCGACAGAACCACGTCTGCACCCTCTCGCTTCCAGCCGGCGATATCGGCTTTCAACCAGTCGCCCCCGCGCGGGCGGGCGGCCATGGCCAGTTTCCCGCGCCACGGTCCATCGACCCAATAGAGTTCCTTCGGCATATTTGCTATGGTTCCTTTACGACTATATCCCGCGGAAGATGGTCAACATTCACGCCCCGCTTCCGGAGAACGTGAATACGGTGGTGCCCATCCAGTATAGTTCCTTCCGGCCGTGTTTTCAGGCAGTCCTTCAGTCCCGGTACTAGCGACGCCAGCAGATCTTCGGTCGAAAGCCGCTCCATCTTTGCAAGCTTCCCTGGGTTCAGAGAGCTTTCGGGGTGAAGGGATTTGAGAGGCGGGCGCTCGGGAGGGTCGACCATAGATAGCTACTGCATCACACGCCACGCCATATAAAACCACAGCACCGGGGCAGCAAACAGCAGGGCGTCGATGCGGTCGAGCATCCCGCCGTGCCCGGGGAGAATCGAGCCGGAATCCTTCACGCTTGCGCCGCGCTTGATCAGCGATTCCACCAGATCGCCAAGCTGCGCCGCCACATTTAACGCGATCGTTAGCAAGATGATTGGGGCCATTTCAGGGACTTCCAGCCCGTACATGCCGCCGGGCCGAGTGATCAATCCGAATCGCAGCAGCGCAGAACTGATCTGCTCCGCATGGCCAAACAGTAGCCATGCCACGCCCACGCTCGCCAACAGAGATGCTGCTGCGCCTTCCCAGGTTTTTTTCGGGCTGATGCGCGGGGACATCAAATGCCGGCCGATCGCCTTGCCCACGAAATACGCGAAGATGTCCCCGGCCCACACCACCAGCAGCAGATAAAGCAGATAGATGGCTCCTGCGGCCAGTTCGCGAAGTTGCACCAGCATTCCCAGGGGCAAGGCTATGTAGGTAAACGCGAAGACGGAAGCGGCTGAGGCCGGATATCCGCTGCTCAGTTCCCGGCGCCGCATGAGGATGGTGAGAAACAGAAAAGGCGCGATCGCCGCCGCGAATCCCAGAACCACCAGGAATTTTCCTGTAGCCGGCAAAGGCGTTTCTCCGGCAGCGTGGATTGCCAGCGCAAGAAAAAACGCTCCCGTGAAGAGATAAGTCGGCCAGCGCAACGGCTGCACGCCGTAGGATTCCGTCAGCTTGAGGAATTCGTGAATTGTGAGTAGGGCCACGATGGCGGCCACAGCCGCCAACACCGGTACGGGCGCCCGCAGAATCAGGGCCAGCACAATCGGAATGAGTACGACCGCGGTCGCGATGCGTTTTAGCAAGGGAAGTGGCACTGCGCTGAAATGGCGGCCTCGGCCGCGCCGTTACGATCTTTGCACGAAACCAAAGATTTAACCACCGAGGTCACAGAGAATCACAGAGGACTTCACGGTTCCCCTGTGTTTCTCTGTGTCCTCTGTGGTTACGATTTTGATTCTGAAGCCACGGATGTGTCACTGGCCGCGTGTCCGTCGCCGTTCGACTCGCTGAGACTCGACTCGTGATGATTCAGCCCGCCGTAGCGGCGTTCGCGTTTCTGGAATTCCGCGATTCCTTCCAGCAGATGCAGACCGCGAAAATCCGGCCACAGGGTCGGGGTGACATAAATCTCGGCGTAGGCCAGTTGCCACAGCAGGAAATTACTCAGCCGCATCTCGCCGGAGGTTCTGACCACCAGGTCCGGGTCCGGAAGATGAGATGTGTACAAGTGGCGGCTGACCATGTCTTCGTCGATATGCAGGTGATCGATGCCGCCGTTCTGCGCCGCCGCGCTTACCATGGAACGGAAGGCATCCACCAGTTCGCTGCGCGCGCTGTAGTTCAGCGCGAGCGTCAGCACCATGCCGGAATTGCTCGCCGTGGCAGCGCGCGCCCACTCCATGCGCTCCTGCACGTCATCGGGCAACTGCTGCTGCCGGCCGATATATTCGAGGCGAATGTTGTTTTCGTTGAGCGTGGGAACTTCCGCTTTGAGGTAGCGGCTCAGCAGTCCCATCAGGAATCCGACCTCGCTCTTGGGCCGCTTCTTCCAGTTTTCTTCGGAAAATGCGTAGAGCGTGAGCGCAGGAATATGAATGCGCGCCGCCGTCTCCACCGTAGAACGCACAGCCGTGACCCCCGCTCGATGTCCGGCGACGCGCGGCAGGTGGCGACGCTTGGCCCAGCGCCCGTTACCGTCCATGATGATGGCGATATGCTTCGGGAGCCGTGCTGGATCGAGGCGGCGGTACACTTCGCTTTCCTTGCGGTCGAGGCCCGAGGGTACCGATGAAGCTACTTTGTCGTGCAAAGTGGTCACGGTATGAGGCTACCACAGCAGGGAAGGGGGGCGCAATGACGCCAAGGCCTACCCTCCACTTTGATTCCGTTTCAGAACGCGTATCCGATAGTAATGAATACCAGGAAGGAGAAATAAGAAATATGCAAGAGCGTTCATCCCTAAAATAGTGGGCGCCCATTTGTAGGCTTCGCAGCCCGTGTCAAAGCCTTCTTTTTGACACGGGAACAGTCGATTGGCCGCAATGAGTCCTGGGTCCTGCAGGTAGATCAGTGGTAAGTCCCAAGGCAGAAGCCTCGACTGAAAAAAATAGTCGCTGGCATTTAGAAAAACCGCGGCCCCTAGTGAGATCGCTACCGCAATCATGGCCGAGATGAAAATGCTGCGCTTCACTGCGGTTCCGATTGCATCATACGCGGCTCAAGCTCTGCCCTTCAACGAGAGCTCGCTTCCTCCGGTACGACTTTCAACTCCAGCTTGTCCGTCCAGCGCAGCACGGTCAGCGTGCAACTCACGCCCAAGCGCACGTCGGTGAGCACGCGATGCAGATCGTCCACGCCCGCCACGGGCTGGCCTTCCAGTGCCACGATGATATCCCCTTCGCGCAGCCCGGCGCGCTTAGCTGGACTATTCTCTTCCACGCCGAGGACCACCACTCCCATTTCTTTCGGCAGGTCGTAGAAGCGCACCACGCGCCGGTGAACTGGCACGGTCTGCGCCGACACGCCAATGTAGCTGCGCCGGATGCGGCCATCGCGCAGCAGGCGGCTGGCTACGAATTTTGCGGTGTTGATGCCGATGGCAAAGCAGATGCCCTGTGCGGGCAGAATCGTCGCCGTGTTCACGCCGACGACTCGACCTGCGGAATCGACCAGCGGTCCGCCGGAGTTGCCCGGGTTAAGCGCTGCGTCGGTCTGAATCACGTCGTCAATCAGCCGGCCCGAATATGAGCGCAGCGATCGACCCAGAGCGCTGACTACGCCCGCCGTCACCGTCGACTGAAATCCGTAGGGCGCGCCAATGGCGATCACGATCTGACCTACTCGCAGCCGCTGCGAATCGCCCAGCGCGGCCGCGGTCGGACCGGGTTCGCCGGAGTGCGGCTGATCGAGGCGAATCACGGCCAGGTCGCTAGCGGGATCATCGCCGATCACGGTGGCCGGCATGCGCCGGCCATCATTCAAGGTCACGCCAATCCGCACCGCTTCGTGCACGACGTGGCTGTTGGTGAGGATCAGTCCGTCGGGAGTGAACACGAATCCCGAGCCGCCGCCACGGCGTTCTTTTTCTCTCGGCTCGCCCGAGCGTGTGCGGCCCGCGCCGCCAGCGGGCACGGCTTGATGCACTTCAATGTTCACCACCGACGGGTTCATGCGCTCGACTGCGCCGGTCACGGCGGTGGAATAGGCGTCCAGCAGGGAAGAGTCGCCATCGCTCTGTAACGCGCTCTCGGACTCCCGGGGGGATTCATGGTCCCAGCCGACGCTATCTGAGGCCCGTTGCGACAATACTGAGGGATTAGGAGCGGCTGAGACGAACTCTACATTTTCTTGCTTCATGCAGGATAGATGCCGATCAATCTACTTCGGATTCACGGTCGGCCCGTCCGGCTGATAATCAGGCGCCGTGCTCAGAGCTACCAATGCGCAACCGTGCAGGGACTCTCATTCTTCGCAATCGGTCGCTTTGAAAAGTGAAAGCGAAGATGGCCATAGAAGGACACACCCTTCCCATTCTGTGTCTTCGGTCGGAACACCCAACTCTTGGCGGCATCCATTGCGGAACCTGCAAGCATCGGATGCCCTTTGATCAGACGCACGCACACAACCTGCCCTCTCTCATCGACCAAGGTGTCGACGAAAACGTACCCATCGATTTCGGCTTGACGCATCAGAGGTGGCATCTGAGGCGCAACACAGTGCGCCGCTCCCTTGATCAGATCGTTGGTGTTCAGCCAAATAGGCTTTCCATCTTTGTCTGTCAGCAACGGCCCGTCGCATTTACAGGAATCGGTCGCGTCTGAGATGCTCGTGAGGAAAAGCACGCCGATCAGCGGCAGCAGGCAAAAGGAGCGGCGCATCGGCCTCATAAGTGTCAAGACACCGTCATCTCTTTAGGGGTTCCCGGGCGAAGCCGTGATTGTTGACGTTCGGACTGCGTGCCGCACAATTCCCAATAAAAAACCGGGACCTAGAGATCGGTCCCGGCATTAGTTGGCTGGTTGCCCGGATAAACTTGTTGATATCGACCGGGACTGAAGCCCCTTGAACTTTCTGCGCGGACGCGGCCCTAAAGGGCCGCTCTTCCACGTTATCTGCTCGTCTTTACGCGCTCCGTCTCGGCCGCACCGTGAGATCCCGCACCTGGGTGAGGATGCTCGACATCTGCATCCCGTTCAGCTGCGAAACAAACGGCAGCAACTCCGCGATAAACTGATCTTTCATCAGTTCCATGACTTCTTCCTGGCGAGTGCGTTCGCCGCCGCTGAGCAAGTCGGGCACGGTGACCTCCAGTGCGCGCGCCAGCCGTTCCAGGGACGACAGCGTAGGCGTGGCCTTCTCGTTTTCGATTTTAGACACGTATGTCCGCGGCACCGACATGCGTCCCGCGAGTTGGCGCTGGCTGAGCCCGTTACGCAGGCGCAGCGAGCGGATGGAGGTCGCCAGGTTCAGGTGTCCGCGACCGTTATTGCCGGGCACGGGCATCATCAACGGTGGCGCTACCGTAATGGGTTCAGGTTCAGGTTCCTCGTCCAGGGACGCGTGACAGCGTCGGCAATTATTGTTGGATGTTCGAAACTGGACCAGCAGGCAGTGATCGCATCGTACGACTTCCCGTGAGTCTACCGGGGCAAGAGTCGTGGCCATCGGGTTGTGGGAGTGCCAGAGCGGGCTCTCCTTACAGCCTAAATACAACAGCAGGAAGAACTTGGGGGAGTGATTCCTGCTTGCATGGTCAATCTGGGGCATGTGCCCTGTGGAAGTCAACAGAAAAATGCACAAAAAACGCTACAATTTGCAGACGATCCGCTGAAAATGCCGCACGAAAGCCGGAGAAACAAGGCGAAAACCTATGATTGATCGTGTAGGAGCATGGTATTTACTAAGTGTGTTCGCGCCCAAGGACGCGGCTTTTAGTCTAATCGCCTGTTAGCGCCAATCTGGAAAATTTGGCTGGAATTAGGGTGTAAGATGCTGCCGTGAAACAAGCGATTATTTCAGGTGCGGTTGTTGTAATTCTGATTCTTGCTTCTCTCGCGCATTCTGCTGCGAAAAGACCTCTCACTTTCCAGATCACTGCGAGGGCCGATGTAGTGGATCAGGAGGCCACAGAGGCTGGATTCCAAACTCGCAACTGGGACAGTGCCGAATTCGGATACGACAGATACAAGGCATCGGACGGGCAGAGACTGGATTCTAAATACGGCGAGTTCCGCACCGAAGATGAAGCCACGCGTTATTTCGACTGGAGCTTGGCGAAGGCTGCTCAGGTCATCACAAAAGGCGATAAACTCGATCGGAAAGGGAATCACGTCGGCCGCAGAGCCGAGGTATCGCTGAAGCCGGATCGGAGTTCGTATGCGGTAATGTGGACGCATGGAGCAACATTCCGCGAGATTTATGCTGGCGACCTAGCGCACGCTATCGCACTGGAGAAGCAATACGGATACGGAAACTGACAGTGATCATTGTGGCCAGTCGAAGGTTGGTTGACGATAAACCCCCGTTACGCTCATTGTGACCATGAACGGAATCATCACGCGAGAAGCAGCTTGGCAACTCCTAACCGAGTTCACCCAATCCGAAAGCCTGCGCAAGCACGCGCTGGCCGTCGAAGCGTGCATGCGCGCCTGCTCCCGCAAGTTAGGCAACGGCTCTGCGGAGGATGAGAATCTGTGGGGCGTCGTCGGTCTGATTCACGACTTCGACTATGACCGCTGGCCTACTGCTGAAGAGCATCCCTACAAGGGCAATGAGATTCTGAAGGAGCGCGGATACTCTGACGAGATTCGCCGGGCCATCATGTCACACGCCGAGTACACCGGCGTCACCCGCGACACGCCCATGGAAAAAGCTCTGTTCGCCTGTGACGAACTCGCGGGATTCATTACCGCCGTCGCGCTGATCAAGCCGGGCAAGTCGCTGGCCGAAGTCGACACCAAGTCGGTGCGAAAACGGATGAAAGACAAAGCCTTCGCCCGCAAGGTGAACCGCGACGATATCATTCAGGGCGCGGCCGCTCTGGGCGTTGACTTGGACGAGCATATTGCATTCTGCATCGAGGCCCTGAAGCCGATCGCCGACAAACTGGGACTAGATGGCAGCGCGGCTCAGGCGGGATAGCGAATCCGCAGCGGCTGAGAACTGGCCGTGAATTCATAGTTGCGGTCACGCACCTGTGCTAAGATCGGCTGGAAATTTCTTCCATAAAGTTCGCACCTCACGAATCCGGCGCTACATCCGAAAGTGCGGGAGCCAGTACGTATGTCGACCAACCGAGCCACACCACCGCCGAGCGCCGTCCTGCTGGGATGCAGCCAGTGCGGCACCACTCTGCCGGATGGTGCCCAATTCTGCCTGAAGTGCGGCAAGCCCGTGAGTGTACCGCCGAAAAGCGCTGGCGCCGCCGAGACGCCGGTTGCCGCGGAAGCGCCACGTCCGCGGCGCAAGCGGCGCATACTGCGTTGGCTGCTGTTGCTGGCGGTTCTGGCCGGCTTCGCTTTTTGGCTCATGGTCAGCGACAGTACGGTCGCGCAGGAGATACAGGAGTTTGCCGGACTGAAGCAGGATCGTCCTATCCTCGATTCTGCGTTTTCGATTGGTCCACATACTTTCCGCTATTACAAATTTGCTTTGCCGGAAGGCAGCGTCAACGTGGCGGTTGTCGGACAGTTCCACTCCGACGCAGACAGCCAGAACGTGGGGGCGCGCAAGAGCCCATCCAGCAGCCCGAGCGCCGCCGGCAAGGCTGCGGGCGATAAAACGGCGGCCGATAAAACGACCGACGGCGATTCCGGCATCGAAGTCTACGTGCTCACGGAATCCGCTTTTACGGTCTGGCAGAACGGATATGCGACCAGCTCGATCTACGATAGCGGGATCGTTGGCGAAGGCAATGTGCAGGCCGACATTCCGGCGGGCGCTGGAATTTACTATCTTGTCTTCAGCAACAAGGCCGCGCCGAAAACGCCCAAGGCCGTGCACGCCAACGTTCTGCTGCGTTACAAGAGCTGGCTGCCGGACTCGTTACGACGCATGAAAGGCCGCATCGTGGAGTGGCTGGGGCTGTGATCGGTGGCGTCGCTCTAGCGCGTAGTCTCTTCGATTTCTGAAATCCAATCAGGACGCTTGAGCACTTCGCGCGGCTTGGGGCCGTCGGCGGCGCCGACGATGCCGTCCTGCTCCATGAGATCGATAAGATGGGCGGCGCGGCCATAGCCGATGCGCAGACGCCGCTGCAGCAGGGAAGTGGAGGCCTTGCCGAACTCCACCACCAGCTTGACGGCATCGCCATACATGGGATCGTCCTCGGCCTCGCCGTCTGATGCGGCGTCCCCACTGCCTTCGGAGCCGGCTTCGCGCTCGCCTTTCGGCGCTTCCAGGAATTGTTGCTGATACTCCGCCAGGCCTTGCGCCTTCCAGAACTCGACCACGGCAGCGATTTCTTTTTCCGTCACAAACGGAGCATGCAGCCGGTGCACGCGCGCCGAACCCGAAGGCAGATACAGCATGTCGCCCTTGCCGAGCAACGCTTCCGCGCCGTTGGCGTCGAGAATGGTGCGCGAGTCGACTTTCGTCGCGACGCGGAATGAAACGCGCGCCGGGAAGTTTGCCTTGATCAATCCGGTAATCACGTCGACTGACGGGCGCTGCGTTGCGAGTACCAGGTGGATGCCCACGGCGCGCGCCATCTGCGCTAAGCGCGTGATCGATTCTTCCACGTTGTGGGAATCGAGCATCATCAGATCGGCCAACTCGTCGATGATGATGACGATGTAGGGAATCGGTTTCTCGTCGGACTCTTCGGCGAACAGGCTGGGCGTGCCGTTCTGATCGAACAGCTTGTTGTACTGGTCGATGTTGCGCACGCCCTTGGCCGCGAGCAGTTTCAAGCGCCGCTCCATTTCGCGCACCGCATTGCGCAGCGCATTGGCCGCGAGTTTCGGTTCGGTGATGATGGGCGTGTAAAGATGCGGAACGCCTTCGTAGTTGCCCAGTTCCAGACGCTTGGGGTCGACCAGAATGAGCCGCACCTGATCGGGCGTGGCCTTGTACAGGATCGACATGATCATGGCGTTGATGGCCACGCTCTTGCCGGCGCCCGTAGAGCCGGCAATCAGCAGATGCGGCATTCCCGCCAAATCAGCGGTGACGATGCGGCCGTTGATGTCCTTGCCCATGGCGATCGTGAGCTTCGACTTCGAGCCCATAAATTCCTGCGATTCGATGTTCTCGCGCAGCCAGATAATTTCGCGCTGCCGGTTTGGCACCTGGACTCCGACGGTGCTCTTGCCCGCCATGCGCTCGACCAGGATGCTCTCGGCCTTGAGCGCGAGGCACAAGTCGTCGACCAGGTTGGTGATGCGGCTGTACTTGATTCCGGCCTCGGGTTTGAACTCGAACGTGGTGACGACCGGGCCGGGATTGATTTGCGTGATCTGCCCGTGAATTTCGAACTCGGCGTATTTTTCGGTCAGCACCTGCGCCAGCAGTTTGAGTTCGTCGGCGTCGACTTGCTGCTGCTCGTCCGGCCGCTGCAGCAGGCTGCTCGAGGGCAGCTTGTAGCCGCCGGCGATGCGCGGCATCGTCGTCTTGGCTTTGTTGCCGCTGTCGGCGCGCTCGGTGACCTCAGGATCGGCGAGCGATTCCACGGGAACATCTGCGGCCAACGGCTCGGCGAGGATTCCGCCTGTGGCTGCGAGCTTGGGCGTTTCCTCTTCCAGCATGCGCTCGATGCCGGTGCGGCGCGGCTCGGATGCCGCTGCCGGCTGAGCGGCAGACACTGACGCGGGTCGCGTTTGAATCAGCTGCGTCTTCACTACGGGCTTCGAAATCCGACGCTGCTCCAGTTCCTTCTGCTGACGTTTCTTAGCGCGTTCTCCCTGCCAATCTTTGTAGCGATTCCACAGCGCGGTGACGAAGGCGAAGCGCGTTGGAGCCCAGAGCTGAATCGCCGAGAACGAGAACGCCGTCGAAAGATACAACGCCACCGCGAGCACGGTGGCACACACAATGTAGGCTCCGACCACATTCAGGTAGTGAATCAGCGCGTCGCCGACCACGCGGCCGATCAGGCCTTCGATTGGGATCACGTGCATCCAGCGCAAGTGCCCGGGCAGCAGCGCCAGCATGGCCGGGATGAACATCATCAGCCAGATTCCGCCCAGGCTCTTGGCCAGCGGAGACTGCACTTTCAGCGAGCGGAACCAGCGCGTGCCCAGCAACGCCGGAAAGATGACCAGCAGAAACGCGCCAACGCCGAAGAACTGCAGCATCATGTCGGCGGTGTAGGCGCCGACAATGCCGATCCAGTTGCGCGCCGCATGCGAGCCGGTGAGGACTGACGCGCTGTTCCACGACGGATCGAGCGGGGAATACGAAGCCAGCGCGAGGAAGAGGAGGAGCGCGGAGACGCACATCAGGAATCCGACGAGCTCGTTGAGCCGCCGGTTCCCGGTGGGAATGAAAATGCTTGCCAGATAATCCATGTGGGCCAGATTCACACACCGAAGACACTGCAAGCTTCGGTGCCGCAATCGGCCAGAGCCCTTACATTATGCCAAGAAGGAGGGCGGTCGGCAATCGCGCTGATTGCGGGCTAGTGGCGACATGGTTTCCCATGGAATTGCCATAGCGCGCGACTGCGGCTCCGCTCGGGATCACGCAGGGCGAAGGTTATAGCCTCGCGTTACTGCAGGTGCATGGTGTAGGCCAGGGCAATCACCACCACGCCCAGCAGGATGCGGTAGACAATGAAAACCTTCAGGCTGTTGGATTGCAGATAGCGGACGAGCCAGGCAATTGCGCCGTAGCCGACGATTGCGGAAATCACAATGCCGACCAGAAGCGGCGTGTGCATTCCCGCTGGGATTCCTTCTTTGTGGAGTTCGTGGGCTTTCAGCAATGCGGCTCCTGCGATGAGCGGGGTCGAAAGCAGGAAGCTGAAGCGCACGGCGGCTTCTCGCGTCATGTTGCGAAACAAGCCAGCAGTAATGGTTGAGCCCGAACGCGACACGCCCGGAAATAGCGCGAAGGCCTGCGCGCAGCCCACGATCAACGCGTCAGTGAAAGAAATGCGGGTCAGCGGTTTCTCCATGCGGCTGACTTTTTCTCCTAGCCACATCAGGAGCGCGACAACAATCAGGGCCGCGGAGATCAGAACGATGTGTTCGCGGAAGTAGTCCTCGGCGGAATGTTCCAGCAACTTGCCGGCAATGGCTCCGGGGATTGTGGCCGCGGCCAGAAACCACAGCAGCAGGCGTTCTTCTTTTTGCTCTTCGGGGCCCAGGTTTACGTCGGAGCCGCTGGTTTCGGAGAAGCGAACGACTTTTCCGCCTAACGCGGCGCGAATGATTTGAAACCAGGTGCGGCGGAAATAAAACAGTACCGAGAGCAACGTCCCGAAGTGCAGCGCCACGTCAAAGCTGAGCTCATGGGCCGCCGACAGCTCGTTCCAGCCGAGCAACCGCCTCACGATGATGAGGTGGGCGGAGCTGGAGACCGGGATGAACTCCGCGAAGCCCTGGACAATGGCAAGAACTACAGCTTGATAAATTGGCAAGGTTTAGTCCGTCGTGTTTCCGAAGGTAGGTACGCCTTGTTGAATGTAAAAGATCAGGCTCTGAGCGCGCAAGGCCCAGTCGCTCTGACCATACTGGCTGACAATTTTTTGCGCCAGTTCGAGAGCGCGGGTTTTTGCCTCTTCCGATTTTTTCTGATTGGCCTCCGTCTTGTAGATCTCGATCAGCGCAGAGCGGCGCCAGGCGGCCTGGTACAGCGCTTCGGGCGCGGATGGGGACTGCTCGTGCTCTTTGACGTATTTCTCATACATCTCGGCTTCGCGATCGGGGCATTTTGACGCGCCCTGCCAGTCGCCGCAGAGCTTGTTTTCGAGGAGATGGAAAGCGGCGAGGTCGGCCCACTTGGTGCCGGGAAATTTCTTGATGACCAGCTTCATCCACTGTTCGTCGATCTGGCCGCGCATGTAGGAGTCGCGCTCGCGGGCGGAAGGGCGGGTCAGCACGTCGGAGCGCTCGACCTGCCAGCGAATGTCGGCGGCGCGGTAGAGGCCCTGGGCGGCCAGCGGCGAAGTGGGGAACAGGTCGTAAACGCGATAGTAAAGGCGCAAAGCGTCTTGCGCGGCGTCGCGGCGGCCGCGGCGGCGGCTGGCTTCGTCTTCGGAGTTGGCTGCTTCGCCGTAAACAATCTTGTCGCCGTTCGCGGTGGTCTGGCTGACCAGAGCTTTACTTTGGATCCATCCGGTAATGGTCTTGCCTTCTGCGCCGGGCTCATCTTCGTCGGAGTCCTTCTTGGGTTCGCGGATGATGGCTTCCACATGAGTCCAGTCGCGGCTGGTTTCGATGATGACGAGTTCGTGACCGCGCTCGGCCTCGCCAAGCTTGGCGGCGTCGGCGGCGGGAGCGACTCGGATGGTTTCTTCGTGGACGAGAGTGCCGCGTTGCGCATCGGCGAAGACAAGCTGCGTGACGGCCAAAAGCACGGCGGCGAGAAGAACGAGTCTGGGTTTCATAATCTATAGATTATTCGATTTATAGACGTGTGTTGCAATGTCTTATGCTTAGCTGATCAGGGCGCGCGCAGCGTTTCGAGCATACTCGGCTCGATGTTGCCGCCGGAGATGATTGCAACATTCATTCTCGTCTTGGGCAATTGATTGGCGTGGAAGAGGAACCCGGCGGTCGCGACCGCTCCGCTGGGTTCGGCCATGGTGGCGGGAGTGGCCGCCAGCAGTTTCATCGCCTGGCGAATTTCGTCTTCGCCGACCGTGATGATGCCGTCGAGAAAACACTGCATGTGATCAAAGGTGATGTTGCCCACGCTCTGCGTGCGGAGTCCGTCGGCGATGGTGCGCGTCACCTGCTCGGCGGCGAAGTCGACGACTTTTCCCGCACGCAAGCTGGCCTGGGCATCGGCGGCGAGTTCCGGTTCGACGCCGAAGACGTTCACCGAAGGCTTGCTTAACTTGATAGCCGCTGCGACGCCGCTGATCAAGCCTCCGCCGCCGACCGGGGCCAGCACGGTTTCGACGTCGGGCAGGTCTTCGAGAATTTCGAGTCCGATGGTGCCCTGGCCGGCAATGATTTTTTCGTCGTTGTAGGGCGGCACGATGATGTAGCCGTGCTCGGCGGCGAGTTCCTCGGCTTTGAGCTGGCGTTCGGCACTGCCGGGGCCTACCACTACGATGTCCGCACCCAGGGCGGCAGTTGCCTCGCGCTTGATGGAGGGCGCATTGTTGGGCATGACGATGACGGCCTTCACGCCGAGCGCGCGGGCCGCATAGGCGACGCCTTGCGCGTGATTGCCGCTGGAGTAGGAAATGACGCCGCGCTTGCGCTCCACTTCGGAAAGTGAAGCGATTTTGTTGTAGGCTCCGCGCAGTTTGAAGGCGCCGATGGGCTGCTGGTTTTCCGGCTTGAGGAAGAGGCGGCGGTCAGCGTCCCCGTGGTCGAGTTCGATCAGCGGCGTGCGGACGGTGATGCCGTGGAGGCGTGCGTGGGCGGAGTGGATGTCGTCGAGAGTGATCATCTAAGAGTTAGTCTGCGTTAGCACTGCCACCACCGAGATTAGCGCAGTACTCCGGAGATTATCATTCGTACACGTCCTTGCGGTGGCGGATACGCGTTACTTCCACGAGCAAGGCAGCGTCGTCTATGGTGTACACCACGCGATAGTCGCCGATGCGGACGCGCCACTCGCGGTCGCCGCCTCGCATTTTCTTGCAGCCTGGAGGGCGGGGACTGCCAGCGAGGGTTTCGATGCGCGAGAAGATACGGGTTACGAGTTGGTTGGGTAGTTTCTGAAGTTCCTTCGCCGCGCTGGAGGTCAGCGCGACTTTGTACCTAGGCACGGAGCTTTCCACGCTTGATTAGATCTGCTTTGACTGCTGCAAGGGGAATCCGCTTTTCGTGGAGCCGCGAACGCGAGACGAGGACGTCCTGCAGGTCTTCCCACAGAGCTTTGTGTTTTTTCAGGTCAATGACGACAGCTGTCTTCTGACCTGTTTCATCGGTGATGAATTGAATGCCGGTCATGGCAGGCCTCTCCCTCCACAGATAGTAACATTATGCCTTCACTCAAATAGCATGAGACCATCAAAGCTCAGATCTCCAGTATCACCGGCATGATCAGAGGGCGCTTTTGGGTTTGCTTGGAGATATAGCGCTTGAGGTCGGCGCGGATTTTTTCTTTGATCACGCCGTAGTCGCCTTTTTCTTCGTCGCTGGAATGGGCCAGCGTATCTTCGACGATGCGCTTGGCGCCTTCCAGCAGGCCGTCGTCGCCCGGATTGAAGCCGCGGGTGACGATTTCTGGAGCGGACTCCACATCGCCCGAAAGTTTGTTAATGGCAATGATGGGCAGGACGATGCCGTCTTCGCTGAGATGCAGGCGGTCCTTAATAATCAGATCTTCCACCACGTCGGTGCGGTTGCCCGAGTCGATGCAGACGCGGCCGACTTTGATGCGGGCGGTCTTGCGCGCGCCTAGTTCGTCGAATTCGAGAACGTCTCCGCTCTCGATGAGCATGACTTTGCCGACCGAACCGTGCATCGATCCAGCCATTTCGGCGTGCAACTTGAGTTGCCGGTACTCGCCGTGGATGGGAATGAAGTAGCGTGGCTTGACCAGGTTGATGATGAGCTTGAGTTCTTCCTGGCTGGCGTGACCGCTGACGTGGATGGGCGGCGAAGTTCCATCTTCGTAGATGACGTGGGCTTCGCGGCGGAAAAGGTGGTCGATCATCCGGTAAATAGTTTTTTCATTGCCGGGGATGATGCGGCTTGAGAGTACGACGGTGTCGCCCTTTTCGATTTTCGCGTGCTTGTGATTGTCGACGGCGGCGCGCGACAGCGCGGACATGGGTTCGCCCTGCGTTCCGCTGATCAGCACGCACATTTTTTCGGGCGGGAAATTCTTCATCTCGCCGGGATTGATCACCAGTCCGTCGGGGACTTCGATGTAGCCGAGGTCTTCGGCAATCTCGGCGGAGTTGTTCATGGAGCGGCCGAGGAATGCTACTTTGCGGCCGTGCTCGTGCGCGAGTTGGACGGCGAGGTTGATGCGGTGAATGGACGATGAAAAGCAGGAAATGAAAAGGCGCCGCTTGGTGTGGGCGAAAACTTCGTCGAACTTGCGCCGGACCGCGCGCTCGCTGGGCGTGTAGCCTTTGCGCTCGACGTTGGTGGAATCCTGAAACAGAGCCAGCACGCCGGTTTTGCCGTATTCGGCGAAGGTGTGCAGGTCGAAGAGTTTGTTGTCGGTGGGCGTGGGGTCGACTTTGAAATCGCCGGTGTGAATGATGACGCCGAGCGGGGTGTGGATCGCCAAGGCCACGCAATCCACCAGACTGTGCGTGACTCGAATGGGATGGACGGTGAACGGTCCAGCCTTGAAGCGCTCGTTGGGGCGCATCTCGCGCAGATCGGCGTCGTCGAGCAGGCCATGTTCGTCGAGCTTGTCTTCGACGTAGGCGAGGGTGAACTCGGTGCCCCAGACCGGAACTTTCAGTTCTGAGAGAAACCACGGCAGAGCGCCAATGTGATCTTCGTGGCCATGCGTCAGAACGATTCCGCGCACGCGTTGGCGGTTTTCGATGAGATAAGAAATATCAGGGACCACGATGTCGACGCCGAGGAGCTCGGCTTCGGGGAACATGAGCCCGGCGTCGATGACGAGAATATCGTCTCCCCAGCGAACGGCCATGCAGTTCATACCGAACTCGCCCAGGCCCCCGAGAGGGATGATTTGCAGTTTTCCAGTTGGCATGGAGTAAAGATGATGCTAGCACAGTAGATCAGGGGCTGGGGGCTAGGGATCAGGGGCCAGTGTTCCGTCGAGGCGTGTAGCTGACCCCTAGCCTCTGACCTCTAGCCCCTGACCCCTGCACTGGGGTAAGGTTGAATCTATGGCGGAGCAGGGCAAATCGTGGTTTCGGCGGCGCGTGGAAGGGGCAATGGTGAAGGGGCTGACCCGCGCCTACTCGACCGTGCGCGTTGATCCGGACAAATTTCTTCTGCAGCTGCGCGCGGCGTACCGGGTGCCGATCAGCGGATATCACGGCGTGTACTCGCTGGAGATCGGCGAACTCGACGTGGTGGCCGACTCGATTATTCGCAGCGGGATGAAGATTGCGGCGCTCGAGGGCGCGGGACTGGGTCTGGGCGGGCTGCTGACGATTGTGCCTGACCTCGGGATTTTGTCGGCGATTACGATGCGCACGATTCAGAAACTAAGCTTGCTGTACGGATTCGAGTTCAACACCGACGAAGAGATCGCAGAACTGTGGATTGCCGCGGCCAGCGCGGCGGGAGTCGACATCAGCCGCGAATTGCTGGAAAAAGAAGTGGTGAATAAGTTTGTGCCGCGGGTTATCCAAAGCATTGCGGCGAAGGCCAGCACCGAAGTGGTGGAGAAGTGGGCGGGGCGCGTGATTCCGCTGGCTAGTTCGGCGATCGGCGCGGGACTGAATTACTGGTTCGTGCGGGCCTGGGGCGAACGGGCCAAGCAGCATTTTCGCGGGCGGCATCTGGTGCTGCGGCAACGGGCGCAGCAGAATCAGAATGTTGTGACGCTGCAGGGTCAGGCGATCCTTCCGGCGGCCAGTTCAAAGTAGCGCGCGCGTCTCGGCCGATGCCGACGCTACTCGTCGTTGTGATAAACATTTAGAGATGCCTTCCTTTTCCTGCTCAGCCATTCTTTTTGATCTGGACGGAGTGCTGGTCGACTCTACGCGCGCGGTGGACCGCGAGTGGCGGGATTGGGCGCGGCGCAAAGGCGTCGACGGAGACGCCGTCATGGCGATCGCCCACGGAGTGCGCACGCTGGAGGTGATCCAGCGCGTGGCGCCGCACTTGGATGCAGGAGCAGAAGCGGCGTTGATTGAAAACCACGAGGCGGGCGATCAAACAGGTGTGACTGTGATGCCGGGCGCGATGGATCTTTTGCGCTCGATTCCGGAAGGTCGTTGGGGCGTGGTCACCTCCGGGTCGAGGCTGCTGGCCACGAATCGATTGCGCTATTGCGGATTGCCGGTTCCAAAAGTTCTGGTCACAGCAGATGATGTGGCGCATGGCAAGCCGCATCCCGAGCCGTACTTGAAGGGGGCTGAGTTGTTGGGATTCGCTCCGGCGGACTGTCTGGTGATCGAGGATGCGCCCGCGGGGATCGAGTCGGCGCGCGCGGGCGGGATGAAAGTGGTGGGGATTACGAGCACGTATACAGCGGATGCGCTAACGCGGGCGGATGCGGTGATTAGCGGACTCGGGCAGATTAAAGCTTCGTCGAACGGGGCAGGGAAGCTGAGGGTGGATGTCGGCTGAGCTTTCCGGAGCGGGAGCAGTCGAGCCGTGCGATTGGACGACCTCGGACCAGAGGAGTGCGCGGGCCCTGAGTCAAAGCAACTGGTCAAGGACCAAGGTGTCGAAATTGGGGATGCGGGTGAAAATTGGGTCGTTGGTGATGAAGACCGACGCGTTGCAGAGGATAGCGGTGGCCGCAAGCAAGGCGTCGGGGGTCTGCAGACGATAGCGGGCGCGCAACGATGCTGCCGAGTTAGCGATTTGGAGCGAGGGCGCAACCCACTCAAGGTTCGGAATGGTCGTGAGCAGGGAGTAGAAGTTTTCAGCCTGAGGCAAGTTCGCATTGCGGTACGGTTGAACGAGAATTTCCGTCAGGGCCACGGTGGATGTGACGGCAGAGGACCCGGGAGCCTCCATCCATGCGAAGACCGCGTCGGCAAGGCTGCAATACCGTGGGTTACGCTCCATCTGATAGATGAACACGCAGGTGTCGAGAGCGATACGGCGGTGCCGCGCGAGGAGCCTTCCTATCTCCAACTGCTGCGTTCCTTGCGCAAGTAGTCCTTAGGATAGAGGCCGCGGGCGATGCCGGCGAGGGCCGCGCGATAGGATTTTGGTCTTTCCATCACGATGATTCTTCCACCGACGGTGGTGATAAGGAGCTTGTCGCCGGGCTTGAGGTCCAGGGCCTCGCGGGCCTCGCGCGGGATTACGATCTGGTTCTTCGATGAAAGTTTGGCTTCGGGCATACTTTACATTATAGCAGAAAGTAAAGGCACCCAATTGGGCCTGGCAGGCAGGCGCGAATTATTTTCTTGCCCTCTTGGCTTCCTTGCCATCGAGGTGCTGGGTTACGAACATAAAGTTGCCCTTATCGTTTTTGGAGAACTCGAACTGTAAGTCCCACCCCTTCGAGAAGAATTTCGTTTCTGACTCGGCGAAGAGCGGGAAAGTCGCTCCGAAGTGGGCTATCAAATGACTGCCTTCGAGCGTAATCCCTAGTGTGACGTCGGGGAATTCGTAAGTTCCCACATAACGCGCGATCACTTCCCTGGGAAAGGCGATTTCCTTTGGCGGCGGAGTGAAGGCCACAGTTTCTCCGTGCATCGTCGCCGCTAGTGCTGTGGTTATCTTGGCGGCCGCATAGCCATTCAGATTCGCCAGAACGATGACGGCCAACTCGTCTTCGGGATAATAAGCCACCTGCGCGTTATAACCGATGCTGTTGCCGTCATAGTCGATCAGGAGGCGACCTCCGACATGACGCACGTATAGACCGCAGGCATAATCGTGCTTGAATGGAGCGGTCATCTTGCGTAGCGAGGCGGGTGCAAGCAACTTGCCGCCGAAAAGCCCGTTCTCCCACCGAAGCATGTCTTCGGTTGTGGAATAGATACCACCCGATGCCAGGCCCGCCCCCGTAAAGTTCGGTCGCTCTGCGTTCTCTATCGCATCGGCACCGGGCCAATACCCGGATGAGCGGTGCGGAATGATAGCTACAGTGGAACTCACTCCCGAATCGTTCATACCGAGCGGCTTGAAGATGTTTTCGGCAAGAAAATCCGGATAAGATTGGCCGCTGATCTTCTCCACCAGATACCCGAGCACCATATAGCTTTCGTTGGTGTAATCCCAATTGTCACCGGGCTCAAAGGCCAGTGGCTCGTCGCGAAAGACCAGTCGATCTGGAGGTCCCGGCTCATATTTCGCGGCGTCGCCCGCGATGCCGGATGTCATCGTCAGCAGGTTATAGATTGTGATTTTGTCCCACGCTGCTGGCGCATCTGGCAGATATTTTTTGACGGGGTCTGCCGTCTTCAGCTTTCCCCGCTCTTCCAAAACCAAGATCGAAGCTGCGGTGAATTGTTTCGTCACTGAAGCGATATTGAATCTGCTCGTGGACGAGTTTGGTATGTTCCACTCTGCGTCCGCCCAGCCGTAGCTGTTGCTAAATAGCGCCTTGCCGTGTTGCGCCACCAGTACGCTGCCCATGAACATTCCGGCATCAACATAGGGCTGCACCACCTGCTGCAGGCGCTCGGCGAGGGATTGTGAGTGGCAAACGCCCGTCAAGGATGCGAAGACTACCGCCAGCAGGGGCAGGCGAGAATTTTGCTTTGCATTCATCGGGGAACCCTCCGTGTCTACCGCAGCCAGTCTTCCAACTCAACCCCGCGGTCGGTTTTTTCGTCGCGATACTTCACGATGACCGGAGTGTAGAGCGAAAGATGCCAATCCGCGGCGGGCCCTTTTTTGACGGCGCGCGAGCCGGGGACGACCACGGCGTTCTCCGGAACTTCCAGTGGCGAATCGGCAGTGGCGCGGTAGACTTCGCCGCGCACCAAGTCGTAGAGCGGAGTCGAGCGCGTGAGAATTGTTCCTGCGCCTAAAACGGCGCGTGCCCGCACGAGCGTGCCTTCATAAATTCCACAGTTGCCGCCGACCAGCACGTCGTCTTCGATGATGACGGGAGCGGCGTTGATGGGCTCGAGCACGCCTCCGACTTGCGCAGCTGCGCTCAAGTGCACGCGCTTGCCGATTTGCGCGCAGGAGCCGACCAGCGCGTGCGAGTCGATCATGGTGCCTTCGTCGACGTAAGCGCCCACATTGATGAACATGGGCGGCATGCAGATCACTGACGGCGCGACGTAAGCGCCCACTCGCACGGACGAGCCGCCGGGGACTACGCGGACTTTATCCGCAATGGTGAACTGGCGGGCGGGGAAAGTGTCTTTATCGACAAACGATAGGCCGGCGGGCATTTCCTGAAGAACGCCCAGGCGGAAGCCGAGCAGGATGCCTTGCTTGACCCAGGGATTGACGGTCCAGCGGGCGGCCTTGGCTTCGCCGATTTTTTCAGCGGCGCGAATCTTGCCCTGCGTGAGTTGGTCGCGGAATTCGAGAAACGTTTTGCGCGCGTCGGGATCGTGTTCGACTTCGCCGAGAGACGCGAGGCGCTCGATGGAGGATTTGAGGGAAGACATGAATGGATGATTGTTGATTGCTCCTTCCTGATTTGTCAAAGGCGGTGAAACAGCAGGTCCCTCCACTGTGCTCACTTTCGTTCGCTCCGGTCGGGATGACAGGGTGAGGGCGCGACCCGGATGCCGTCTTGCAAATCAACAATCAGAAATCATCAATCAACAATCGGTCTCTAGACGCACTTGCACTCGCTGCGGATCAGCACGCCGGTCATGGCGTGGGCGGTTTCGCGGGCTTCGGGCAGCGTCGAATAGGGGCCGTGCCAGCGCGCGTGCTTGGCGTCGTGGCCGGCGGGACGGCCCTTGCCGTGGCTGCACTGGCCGCAGGATCCGCGATGCAGGACGATCTTGCGCGGGCCGGCGGCCCAGTTTTCGTAGATGAAGAATTCCGGCGCTTCGGCGGCGGGCCCTGTCGGCTTGGCGATCAATCCTACTTCGGTGGCGATTTTCTGCAAGCGCGAGCGCGTGTCGCGGCGCATGGGCAGCAGCGGCAGGCGATAAACCTCTTCCAGTTTTCCCATCATGGCGAGCACGGCCTTCACGGGCAGCGGGCTCGATTCGATGAAGTTGGCTTGCATCAGCGGGAGATATTTTCGAAACAGAGTGCGCGCGGTGGTCCAGTCGTTCGCCAGCGCTGCGCGGGTGAGCGACGCCATTTCGTGCGGAATCTCGTTGGAGGCCACGGAGACCACTCCGACGCCGCCGAGTGCGATGACTGGGAGCGTGACCGCGTCGTCTCCGGAGAAAACCAAAAATGTTTCCGGGACGGCGCTGATCGCTTCGGCAACCTGAGTCATGTTGCCGCTGGCTTCTTTCACGCCCACGATGTTGGGAATCTCGGCGAGACGCGCCAGAGTCGCGGGTTCGAGGTTCGCGGCGGTACGTCCGGGAACGTTGTAGAGGATGACGGGCTTGTCGCCGACCGATTCAGCAATCGCCTTGAAATGGCGGTACTGGCCCTCCTGCGTAGGCTTGTTGTAGTAGGGGTTCGCGGTGAGGATCGCGTTCACGCCGGGGCGCGCGGCAAGTTCTTTGGCTTTCTCGACGGCGTCGTGAGTGGCGTTGGACGTGGCTCCGGCAACGATGGGGAGTCGTCCGGCCGCGACCTCGATGGTCGTGTCGATGACGTGCAGCCATTCGTCGTGGTTGAGCGTGGGAGTCTCGCCGGTGGTGCCGCAGGGCACAAGAAAATCGATGCCGGACTCGATTTGCCACGCGACCAGATTGCGCAGAGCCGCGTCGTCGATGGAACCATCCGGATGAAAGGGAGTTACGAGTGCAGTGCCACAGCCACGGAGTTGCATAGAAATAAGATAACGCGAATGGGCGCCGAGGGAAAACTGCCCGGCTGCCCAGATGTTGTAGATTCCTACAGCTCTCGCCACACGTCCTTGAAATCGTAGAAACCGTTTTTCCCGGCCAGCCATTCGGCGGCGCGGACCGCCCCCTCGGCGAAGCCGCGGCGGGACTTGGCGTCGTGGCAGAGGTAGATGCGGTCGGCGGAAGATTCGAGCACGACTTCGTGCAGGCCGACGACGTCGCCTTCGCGGAAGGAAGTGATCTCTAAGTCTTCGCTTTTTCCAGCGGCTTCGCGAATGACTTGCTGGATCGCAATCGCGGTGCCCGAAGGAGCGTCTTTCTTGTGAACGTGGTGGCGTTCGAAGATCTGGCCGGAGTAATCGTGGCGCAGGGCGGTGGCGGCGGCGCGGGCGACGTCGAAGAAAAGGTTTACGCCGACGGAGAAGTTGGCGGCGTAGACGAATCCGGTCTTGTGCTGCTCGACCAGCGCGCGGACGCGATCGATTTCTTTGTACCAGCCCGTGGTGCCGACCACCATATTCTTGCCAGCTTGCACGCAGGCTTCGATGTTCGCCAGAACGGCGTGCGGAGTGGTGAAGTCGATGACAGCACCGATGTCGTCGAGTTGTTCGGAGGTGAGTGCGGCGCAGACAGAGTTCTCTTTGGAGCCGGCAACTCGGACGTGGTGCTTGCGCTCGGTGGCGACTTCCGCCACCAGCGATCCGGTCTTGCCGCGGCCCAGGATCAGAATATTCATGATTGTGTACTAGAAAGATTTAACCACAGAGAGCACAGAGGAGCACAGAGGAACGCCATGCAGGGAACGAAGCTAGGCGAATACTTCGGGGTCGAGTTCCGAGAAAAATGTTTTGTGCAGGCGCTGAATGACTTCGGGGACTTCGTCTTCCTCGATCACGAAGGTCAGATTAATCTCCGATGCGCCCTGCGAGATCATGCGAATCTTTTTGTCGGCAAGTTCGCCGAAGACCAGGGCCGCGATGCCAGGCGTGTCGCGCAGGTTCTCGCCGACCAGACAGACGATGGCTTTGCGGCCTTCATATTTTACGTCGGCGAGCTTGGCGAGATCGGCGGCCAGCGCGGGAATCGCCTGGTTGGAGTCAACGGTGAGCGAAACGCTGACTTCCGAGGTCGAGACAACGTCGACGGAAACTTTGTGGCGATCGAAGGCTTCGAAGATCGAGCGCAGAAATCCGTGGGCCAGCAGCATGCGGGGAGCGGCCACATCCACGATGGTGATTCGTTTCTTGGCGGCGATGGCTTTGAAAATGTTCTTGCCCTGCGGCGCGTGGGTAGTGATGCGGGTGCCCTCGCAGGAGGGATTGCGCGAGTTCAGCACATAGACCGGAATATTCTTTTGGATGGCGGGCAGGACGGTCGCCGGGTGCAGCACTTTTGCGCCGAAATAGGCGAGTTCGGCGGCTTCGTCGAAGCTGATGACCTTGATGCGGCGCGCTTCCGGACAGATCCGGGGATCGGTGGTGAGAATGCCATCGACGTCGGTCCAGATTTCGATGCGGTCGGCGCCCAGGCCTGCGCCGAAGATGGCGGCGGAAAAATCCGAGCCGCCGCGGCCGATGGTGGTGGTGATGCCGGCGCGATTGGAGCCGATGAAACCGCCCATGACCGGGACTTGTCCGGCCTGCAGCAGGGGCTGAACTTTTTCTAGAAGCCTGACGTTGGTCTCTTCATATTGCGGCACGGCCTGCATGTATGCGCTATCGGTGATCAGCACGTCGCGCGAGTCCACGTGCGTTCCATTGAGGCCGCGGGCCGCGAAGGCGGCGGCGACAATTTTGCTGGAAAGCATTTCGCCGAAGGCGGCGACGTGGTCGGTGGTGCGGGGCGTGATTTCGCCGACGGCGGAAATGCCGCGCAGGAGTTCGTCGAGGGCTTCGAAATCGGTGCCCAGCTCGGAATGAAATTCGGTGAAGCGCGCGGTGCCCAGCAGTTCGCTGGCCGTGTTGTAGTGGCGCTCTTGCAGCGAGCGGCAGAGTTTGAGCGCGGTCTTGCGCTCGCCTTCTCCGGCGGCGCGGGCCATGGTCAGCAGCGTGTCGGTGACCTTCGCCATGGCGCTGACCACGACGACGGGCTTTTGCGCCAGGCGTCCTTGTACGATCGCGGCCACACGTTCGATGGCCCTGGCGTCTTCGACGGAAGTGCCGCCGAACTTCATGACGATCATGGGCGCGACTCGTGGGGGATGGATTTGTGGCGCGGGAGATCCTTCGCTACGCCGGAAGAACGGCTCCGCTCAGGATGACACCATCGCGGCTGATCGAAGCTCCTCGCTGAAAGCCAAGTCATCCCAGATATCCCTTGGCTTTGAGCAGTTCGGCGTTGAGCACGGCGGCGCCGGCGGCTCCGCGGATGGTGTTGTGGGAGAGCACGGTGAATTTCCAGTCGAGCACGCCGCAGGGACGAAGCCGTCCGACCGCAGTGGTCATACCCGCGCCCAGGTCGACGTCGAAGCGGGGCTGCGGACGGTCGGCGGCTTCGAGATAAACCACCGGGCGCTCAGGAGCGCTGGGCAGCTTCAGTTCCTGCGGCTCGGCGCGATAGCTGTTCCAGGCGGCGATGATTTCCGCGGGCTTGGCTTTTTTCTTCAGACGGATCGAAACGGATTCGGTATGTCCGTCTTCGACGGCGACCCGGTTGCACTGCGCGCTCATGGCGAACCCGCCGGGAATAATTTTGGAGCCGTTGAGCTGGCCGAGCAGTTTTTTCGTCTCCTCCTCCATTTTTTCTTCTTCGTTCTTAATGAAGGGGATGACGTTGCCGAGGATGTCGAGCGAGGCCACGCCAGGATATCCCGCGCCGCTGACCGCCTGCATGGTGACGGCCATCACGGTTTCGAGGCCAAACTGCTGGTGCAACGGCGCCAAAGCTAACACGAGACCGATGGCCGAGCAGTTGGGATTGGTGACCACGTAGCCGCCGGATTTCTTGCGCCACGCCTGAATGTCGATGAGTTTGATGTGTCCGGCATTGACCTCCGGAATAACGAGGGGAACGTCTTCCTGCATGCGCAGAGCGCTGGAGTTCGATACCACAGCGCAGCCGGTGTCGGCGAAACGCGGCTCCATTTCGGCGGCGATGGCGGAATCAAGGGCGGCAAAAATAATTTTGGGCGCGCCTTCTGGCGTGGCCGGCGACACCGTCATTCCGGCAACCGCAGCCGGAATCGGCGTCTTCAGCCGCCAGCGCGCGGCCTCCGAATAGATCTTGCCTTCGGAACGGTCGGAAGCGGCCAGCCAGGCCACTTCAAACCAGGGATGGTGCTCCAGCATCTGGATGAATCTTTGTCCGACGACGCCGGTGGCTCCGAGAATGCCAATAGGAATTTTACGGTTCATAATTATTTCAACCAGTTAGTCCAGTCAGTTATGTCAGCCAGTTCTGTCAGCCGTTCTGGCAGTCAGGTGATCTCAATTAGGAGTACTTGGAATTCTATAACAGCCGGGAGAAAGCGGATTCCTCCGCCCCACTTACGTTCGGGCTGCGGAACGACAACACATCTTTTCAATGCCTGCGGGAGTCTGCAAGTAGCGAAAGGAGGACCACTTCCATCCGCATCCGCGGCTTGGCAGGACTGCAGGAATCCTTCGACCTGCCGATGGAGAAGCTGGAGGCACTCAGATGCCGGAGCTACGCCAGAACTTTTTTACTAAGGAATGGGTCATCATCGCCACGGAGCGGGCCAAGCGTCCCGAGGAGTTGGCGACACATCGCGTGCAGCCGCCGGTACCCGTGTTTGTGGAAAGCTGCCCATTCTGTCCGGGGAACGAGAGCAAGACGCCGGGCGAGGTGATGCGGTTGCCCGCGAACGGAGAACCCTGGGCGGTGCGCGTGATCCCCAACAAGTTCGCGGCGCTGTCGAGTGACGCGCAGCCGACGCGCAGCCTGCAACATCTGCGGCGGCGTATCGACGGCTTCGGTTTTCACGAGGTCATCATTGATGGTCCCGACCACTCGCGCTGCATGGCCCTGCTGCCGGATGAGCACGTGGCCAGCGTCCTGCAGGCCTATAAACGGCGCTACAACACGCTCAGCCTTGACCACCGGGTGAACCACATTACGATTTTCAAGAATCATGGGGCCGATGCCGGTGCGAGCATGCAGCATCCACACTCACAACTAATTGCCACGCCGGTGATTCCGAGCCAGGTGCGGCACCGCTTGTTCGAAGCCTTGCGCCACTATGACGATGCCGGAGAATGCATGTTCTGCCACATGGTTGAGCGCGAAGTGGAAGACCAGACCCGCATTGTGATCAAGAACGAGCGTTTCGTGGCCCTGGAGGTGTTTGCCTCACCTACGCCATTTGCCACGCATATTTTTCCGCTGCGCCACATGGCCAGCTTCGGCGACATCTCAGAAATGGAAATCAACGATCTGGCGCGCATTCTGCGGACTCTACTGGCCAAGATTTATGTGGGACTGGAGAATCCTGACCTGAACTTCACCGTGCGCAGCGGTCCGGCCGAATATGCCGGGGCGCGGCACTTTCACTGGTATGTGAGCGTGATCCCGCGGCTGACGCGCGTGGCCGGATTTGAACTGGGGTCGGGAATGTTCATCAACACGGTGCTGCCGGAAGCTGCGGCGGAATTTCTGCGCAGAGTTTCGGTGGAGAAGGTCGCGGGCGCTTGGGCGGGACAGTAGAGGATTCGCTCGACCCAGTCCCACTTCTCGCGCAAAGAACGCGCGAGAAATGGGGCACCCCTTTTCGAAACCATTTTCAAACCCCCTTTTCAAAATGGATGACGCGCGCAAACGGTGCCTCAGGCTTGGCGGCGAAGGGCCAGCAGTGTCAAATCGTCATGCTGCGGGCCGGTGCCAGCAAAGCTGCGCAGATCCTGCAGGCAGGTCGCGATCAGTTCTGCCGGCGGCTTTGCGGCGTGCTGGCGCACCAGGCGCGTGACGCGGTCCACACCGTATTCTTCGTTTTCTTCCTTATCTTCGCTGGGGCGGCTGGCTTCTGAGAGGCCGTCGGTAAAGAGAAACAACGCGTCTCCCGGTTCCAGATGTACGCGCGTGGCGGAAAACTCTCCATCATGGAACATGCCCAGGGGCAAGCCGGTGGATTCGACGCGCATGACTCCGCCGCGCCCGACGATGACTGAAGGTAAATGGCCGGCGTTATGAATTTCGACTTCACCGTTGGCTTTCGCCAGCCCGCATACCAGCGTGGCGTATTGGCCGACGAGCGCGCTCTCACAGAAAACACGATTGGCGCGGGTCACGATCTGCCCCAACGGCAGGGCCATTCCGCTCAGGCTGCGGAACAAGGCATGCAGGTGAGTCATCAGCATTGAGGCGGCCACGCCTTTGCCGGATACGTCGCCGAGAGCGAAGAAAAGCTGGCCTTCCGAAGGAATCAAGTCGCAGTAGTCGCCGCTGACTGGGCCGGCGGGCGCGTAGTGATAGCTCGTGTCCCAGCCAGCGGCGGATAGTCCAGCCTGCGGCAATAGTCTGCGCTGAACCTCGGCAGCCAGATCAAGGTCGCGCTGCAGAGCGGCGCGTTGCAGTTCAGTCAAATGATCGAGGCAATAGCGCACCAGAGGGTCGGCCAGCAGGCGGTCCTGTTCGACCGAATCGTGGCACTCTTCGCACATGCCGTAGCAGCCCTTGGCCATGCGTTCCAGCGCCGCATCCACTTCGCGCAGCAGGTTGGCGAGCGCGGAGTTTTGCGGCGCCAGCGCAATGGCCTGCTCCAGGCGCTGCTTACGCGCGTCGAGCTGAGTTTGCAGGAAGGAAGTTTCCAGAGTAGCCATAACGCCCTCGGCACAGACGAATCGAATACACGTTTGGATTCAGCAGGCGCTGATTTCGATTCGCATTTCTTTCGCGCTTGGAGGGCGGCGTGACCTGACGACCGGCTGCTAGGTGCGGTGAACTTCGTGGCCACGCAGAGGCAATTCGGTGAGCGGGCCGAACTTTTTCTTCTCGGCATACAGGCGCCAGCGGCGGAACACGATGCGCAGGCTGGCCATGACAGGAATGGAAAGATAAATGCCGAGGATGCCGGCGACTTCACCGCCGGCCATGACGCCAAAGATCGCGGCCAGGGGATGCAGTTCCATGCTTTCGCCCATGATGCGCGGGGAAGAAACATAGTCCTGCACGAGCCGCCAGATGCCGAGAAAGATGATCAGAACGAGCCAGTGCTGGTAGCTCATCAGCAGGGCCACGGTCACGATGATCAGAGCGCCGGCCAGGGGTCCGACCACGGGAACGAATTCCAGCACTCCGCCGATGGTGCCGAGGACGAGCGCGTAGGGCACTCGCATCGCACCCAGAAACGCCGAATACATGACGAGCGTCAGTGCGGCCAGCGTCAGTTGCGCGCGGATGAAGTGTGCCAGCATCTGGTTCAGATCGTTGAGCACGTTTTCCAGAAACTCGCGCTGCGGACGTGATTGGATGGTCGACAGCAGGAAGTCGCTGAAAGCGCGTCCATCTTTGAGGAAGAAGATGGAGAGTACCGGGACCACAAAGAACAGCCAGGCCTGCTTGGCGACGTCGGCCACGCGCAAGCCGATGCGCTGCGCCAGTTGCGTGATCTCATCGCTGTGGCTGACCAGGAACGACTGCGCCAGGTCAGTGGTCTTGGCGTTCCAGCCGTGCTCGGCGCCCAGTTGCTGCGCGATTTGACCGGAACTCAGCTGGGTGAGAAGCAAGGGGAGAGACTGCCCCAGCTTGGCGCCTTCCCGCGTGACCTTCGGACCGACGACCACGAAGAACACCACCACCAGCACGAGCAGCATCAGGTAGAGCACGGCGATGGCGCGTTCGCGTCCGCGCAAAATGCGTTCCAGACGGCCCACCAGCGGGCTCATCAGGTAGGCGAAAAAAATGGCGAACAGGAAGGCGATCAGTGTAGCGCGGGCGACGTAGAGGAATCCCAGCGCCAGCGCGAACAGCAGCACCGTCACCAGAGCCCGCGCGGTTCGTGAGTCAGTCAGCAGCAATAGGTTTTCCAGAGCGCTTCTCGATTCTGCCGCCGGGCAGGCATCGCCTTAGTCCCGGTCCACTACCGTGTTATCGGCAGGAATCGCCACGCGTATGAGTTTAAAGTGATCGCGATCGTCCACCCAGAGATTCCACTGCAGGTCTTCGCCGTTCAGGTTCAGGCGCATGAGTTCGCGCTCCGCGCCGCGGATGGTGATTTTTTCTTTGCCCACCAGTTCAAGGCGAACGCTCATGGAAAAACGGTCCTGCGGAATCAGCACGCCAAAGTCCGCGGCCTCCTGCTTGCATTTCACGTCGCTACCCGCGGGCTGGCAAATCCCGTTCAGATATTTCCAGGCCAGCACTTCCCGGTGGATGAAGAAATTATTATCGAGAATCGGCGAAGTGCTGGGCAGCAGGAAGGCCTGCTCGGCGGCCTTACCGCTGCTGGTAGCCGAAATCTTTTCTTTCAGAAAGTCGTTTTCCGGAAACACGCTGAGCGAACCGCCGGAGGCCTGGCTCCATTCATAGCGCAGCAACTCGCCGCTGGGACTGAGTTCGAGGTCCGATTTCTGGCTGTCGGCGCCGCTCGTGCCCTTGATCTGCGAGGTGATCGAACTGGCGCCGTTCAGTTGCACAATGTGAAAGGTTTCGGTGGCTACGCGCTGGCCCTTGACGAAGACTCCGAAAGAGCCGGAGTCAATGTCTTCTTTGCCGTTGGGTTTTGCCTTATCTTTCTTGTCGGCCGCGTACGCGCCCACGAGGGCCGCCAGGAAAGTGGCCAGAATCAGGGCCACGGATAACGCTCGCCGCATTGGGGTCTGGAACTTCACTCGACTTCTCCTTCTTCGATGCGTAAGGTCTCGGTGCGTGGCGCGATTTTCTTCAGGCCCAGCGCTTTCGTGATCTCGGCCGCGATGGTTTCTACCGGTCGGCCGCCAGTTTGAACTTTCAATGCTGCCTTGGAGTAACTCTTGCGCCGCGTAGCATGGAGCTTGCCAAACTGCTCCCGGCTCTGCAGCAGCGGACGTTCCGCTCCTGTTTCATTCGCCTGCGTCCGACAGCGCTGCCATAGTTCTTCGACGGGAGCGTCGAGAAAGATCGTGGGCACGCCGAATGTTTTCAGCAGAGCCGCGTTTTCTTTCTGCACGAAAGCGCCCCCGCCCAAAGCAATAATCTTTCCCGCAGCGCCTTTCGGAACTCCACCGCGCAGTTCATGGAGCACCTGCTCGAGCGCTGCGCGTTCAGCCCGCCGAAACCCGGCTTCTTTGGCATCCCGGAAAATCTCAGCGACCGTGCGACCATCGCGACTCACGATACGGTCGTCGAGGTCCTCAAAAATCCAGTTCAGCCGCTGCGCTAGGGCGCGGCCCACGCTGGTTTTCCCCGCGCCCATGAAGCCGACCAGAAAAACGGCATTGCACGAAACCCGGGCGAACTCCGCAGACGACCGCCGGGGCCGCTTCGCGGTCTTGCCGGAGCCCTTCGTCGTCTTCTTCTTCAAGAGTCCGCGTCCAGCCGCCAGCCCCTAGCCACGCACTGGTTCGGCTAGAAGCCAGAAGCGCAGGACTGGAAGCTGAATTCTATTTAGTTGAGGTGCGTTTTCTGAGGTGGATTTTACCACTGAAGCTGCGCAGCACCACAGTCGATGACATGGTGGCTCGGCCCATGGTACCCCAGAAGGCACTGCCGGGTGTGATGGGGAACCAGGTGTGGGACTTGGGTTGGAGAGGAATATCGTCGTGCACTTCGCCGCGCACCGAGCGTGCGCTCACGTCCGCCGAGGTTGAGCCGGGAACGGTCGCTTCAATATCGCCGCTGTGGCTGGTCAGGCGGTATTCGCCGCGATCGCCAAAGTCGCCAATGTAATTGATAGGGCCGCTGGTGGAAATGACCTGCACCAGAGGTCCCGTAACAGAGGTCAGGGTGACTTCGCCACTCAGGGAATCCACTTCCACGTGGCCGTCCTGAACGTTGGTGAGAGTGACAGGGCCATTCAAGGTTTTCACGTGCACGTGGGCGCTGCTGATGTCGCGAACGTCCACGGTGGCCGATGCGCCTTCGAGAGTTACATCGCCGTGCAACTTCTCGGCGTGCAGCGAGCCGGTGCTGGAGTGCAGTGTGAGGCTGGCGTCGGCGGGGACCTGGATTTCGTAATCCACGCGTCCGGACTGGGCATCGGCGCCGGGCAGCAGGTGGGATTGAACGTCGACGCGATTGCCGATCAGATTGTTATCGACTTCGACTTTATCGGAAGCGAGAGTGGCACTGATGATGACGACGTTTCCGCTCGACGGCTTGACCGAGACCGAGCCGTAGGGATTGTTGACCGAGACTCCGGCCTTGGGCCCGACGTTGAAATGGTAGTCCTTGTGGGTCCCGGCAGCCGGGGTCTGGGCGACCAGGGTTCCGGCCAGCATCGCGCCCACCACAACAAGTTCGATTGTGCGCCCGCTCATAAGATTCCTCGACTGCCCGAGAACAGCCTTACTCTATGGCAAAACACTCTATGGCAAAACGACGATCATCATCAAGAACGATCGTGCAAAAAAACGATCACGGCAACGATAATCACGGTAACGACCGGTCCATAGCCAGTTCGAACAGCATGGCCTTCTGCTGATAAGCCTCCATCAGCGACCGGCGAGCCTCCTGGTCGTTCGGGTCGGCGGCCACCACGCTTTTCTCATCCTGAATGTACTCGTTGACCCGGCGCAGATTGTCGCTGTATTGCGCTTGCATGGCGGGCGACTGCTGCGCCACTTCCTGCAGCAGGTCTGCGTCGTTCAGGCCCGCAATCGCGGCGTCCGATACATCGCCTGAGACGTTGACGGCTGCGGGCGGCGTGGTGCTGCGGGCGAGTTGCTCGACCAGCGAATGCTGACGAACGTATATTCCCACCGCGACCAGCAACACGGCGGCCACGGGAAGCGCCCAGCGCGCCCACCCCCAGCGGCTGCCGAAAGATGGCAAAAGCGAACTGCCCGGAAGTTGTCCCGCAAGCTGCGGACGAAGCAATCCCTCTTGCCGCAATGCAATTTCAAGGGAATTCCAAACTCGCGGACTGGGTTCGTCCGCGCCGCGCAGCGTGATTGCCGAGGCAGCAATCAAATTCAATTCCGCGACCAGCGCCGAGCACTCGGCGCAGGATTTCAGATGAGCGCGCTGTTCGAGACTGCTGCCGTCTTCCGTCTGGGCCAGGCTCGCTTGCAACTCAATGCAGTTCATACCGCTCTCCCCAAGCCTCTGTCGAACCAGTTACGTCGAACCAATTTACGCCGAACCAGTCTACTGCCAATTCAGCCCCGGTTTGCGCTCTTGTGGCGTATTCCGGGTTACCGCCGTGTCCGCTCTGTGCCGGATCACCGGTAAATCACGCTCAGGATTTCTCGGCCTTTTCGGCTCGATTCATCTTGAGCAGATCGCGCAGTTTCATGCGCGCTTTGTGCAACTGCGACTTGCTGTTGCCGATCGAGCACCCCACGATGGTTGCGATCTCGTTATGTTCGTAACCTTCGATGTCGTGCAGAACAAAAATCATGCGATAGCCGGGAGGGAGATCCTCGACTGCTTTCTGCAACTGCAGCCGGTCAATCGATCCGGCCAAGGCCAAATCTTCCGCCCCGAAATCTTTCTTCGGAGTGTCTTCCTCCCCCTGCGTGGTCTCTTCCAGCGAAACCACCGGGAGACTTTTCTTGCGCAACTGCATCAGCACCACGTTCACCGAAAGTCGGTGCAGCCAAGTGGAAAACGCCGACTCGCCGCGAAACGTTCCAATCTTGCGATAGAGCTGCAAGAACGCTTCCTGGGTCAGATCCTCTGCTTCGGCCGTGTTCGCCGTCATGCGCAAGCACAGCGAGTACACCCGGCGCTTGTGCTTGTCGTAGAGAGCCTGGAACGCCTGGGCGTCCCCTAGCTTGGCTCGCTCGATGAGCTGGGCTTCGTTCGGGTCTCTTTCCGTGACCTGTCGCGGAGCTTCTTTTGAATCTTCGTTTGGAACTCGGTCGGTCAAGTTGCCTTTTCCGGCCGCACCCCTTGAGATGCGGCTAACTATCTTTGCGTTGTATGGCTTGCGGGCCGTCGCGCTGGCACAAAAGTAACTCTCATATTCAGAATATCAGAGGCATTCTACCGATCTTGGGATTCTCGATTGAGATGCGCCGATAAGGGAAATCCTTTGCCTGCTCAGGGTTGAACAGGCTGGCTCCCCACCTTATAAACCCTATCCCGAATTTAGAGTCGCAATCTTCGAAAATTGGTAAATTTCTTGTCTCTATTTTGCCGCCGTGGCGGTGGTAATTGTTTCAAGGCCGTGACTGTGCGAACCGGTTTCGCGAATGCGAAGGGCAATCGAGAGCGCCAGGCCCACGAACCCGAGAATGGAAAAGATCCACATACCCAAGGCATAGCCGCCGGGGTTGCTCAGACCGGCGTGAGCGTAGTCGTTGGCCTTGCCGATCAACAGATTCAGCAGGAAGAATCCGATCTGCTGGATCAACGTCATCAGCGCATAGGCAGTACCCAGACGAGACTGATCGACAATATAGGCCACCGACGGCCACATGACCGCCGGAATCAGAGAAAAGGCAATTCCCATCATGGCGACCGGCACGTATAGAGAAGTTGGCGAATAGGCCATCATCAGATAAACCGGCATCAGCAGAACCGACCCGAACATCATGAAGAGAGCACGCTTCCCGACGCGGTCGACCAAGAGCCCGAACAATGGTGTGGCGAACATTGCCGCCAGGGGGAGCAAACTGTTGAGGCGGCCTGCTTGCTCCAGGGAAACGACTCGAACCGCTTCCACCGCCTGCAATCCACCGTGAGCGGATAGGATCTTATTGGTGAAGAAATCGATGGCGAAAGTGCGGAACGGAAAGATCGCCGAATAAAACGTGAAGCAGAGGCCGACGACCAGCCAGTAAGACAATTCGAAGCGGAAGATTCCTTTTAGTTCCAGCTTGTCGGTCTGTCCCGCCTTGCCCAGTTCGTACTGTTTCTCCGCCCGGCTTTCGAGCGCCCAGTAGATTGCCGAGCACAGAACGGCGAAGAGCGCCGCTGCGACCGCGATGAGCAGAGGCCCTTGCCAACTGGGCTCACCGGTTGGGCCCTGGGGGTAAAACGCACGATTGGCCCAGGTCGGGGAATTGTCGGCGGCGACCGAGGCCAGCCGCGCGATAGTGAGATTGATTCCGAAAGCGAAACTGAGCTCTTTCCCCTTAAACCATTTCGCCAGGGCGGTGGTGACGGCCACGATCATGGACTCCGCGCCCAGGCCCAGCACGCTGCGTCCGATGATCATGGTGACCGCGCTGCCACGGGCGGCAGTGATTCCGGCGCCCAGCAGGCAAACCAAGGCAAAGCCGAGGATCGCTCTCTTGGTGCCGATGCGATCGATGATGACTCCACCAACCAGGAGGGTTGCGACTGCAGCCACGCTGTAACTGGCATTCAGCCATCCGAACTGGGTGGCCGAAAACCCCAGATGGTCGATGAAAATTCGCTCCAACGCGTTGATGCTGTCGTAGATGTAATAGTTCCCTGCCATCGCCAGACTGACGAAGATGAGGACCATCCAGCGATACAGGCGGGTGGGCTCGGGACGAACGGTTTCGGTCATCAGCGCTCTTTTCTAATTGCTCAGCGGATTGAACTCCGGGAATCCGAACATCGGGAATCCGAACACGAAGATGCGCACAGAAAATGACGAGCACAAGAGAGTAGCAGAACTCCGCTTCCAGTTCCTAGCAGGGCGCCTTCGACATGCCCTGATTCGGGGGGCCGCTCAAGTCCACCCGTTTCTGGCCGAAAGTAATAGGTGAGGACTCAACTCGCCTCGGCAAAGGCATGACTCTCAAGACAAAGTTTCAGGCAATGAGTATCGTCTCCATGGCCGGACTGCTGGCCGTGGCCGGTTTCTGGATTCAAGACCAGCGATCGGCGCTGCTCTTGGGCAAGAGAGAGAAGGTGCAGAACCTGGTCGAGGTGCCATACGCCATCCTTGACCGGCAATACCAGTTGGAGGTGGCGGGAAAACTCAGCCAGGACGAGGCTCAGCGAGCCGCGGTAGAAACGATCCGAACCTTGCGCTACGACAACAGTAACTATTTCTGGATCAATGACGGTCATCCCACGATGATCATGCATCCGTTGAAGCCCGCGCTGGATGGCACCGACCTGACCACCTTCAAAGATCCTTCGGGAAAGGCCGTCTTCGTTGAGTTTGTGCGCGCCGCGCAGCCTCCGGGGGGCGGCTTTGTGAATTACCTTTGGCCGAAACCGGGCAGCGAACAACCGGTCGCCAAACTTTCCTACGTCAAGCGCTTTGCCCCCTGGGGCTGGGTGATTGGCACCGGAATTTACATCGACGATGTGGACCGGGCTTGGCGCAGCAGCGCGCTTAAGGCTGGAGGGCTGACCCTGGTTTGCCTGATTCCCCTTCTCGTCGTCAACGTCGCCACCTGGCATTCGATTGTTGTGCGTCTGCGCTACATCGTCGACCGCTTCAAAGACGCGACTGAAGGGGAGTGGGACCTGACCAAGAGAATCGATGTGACCTCGTCGGACGAGATCGGCGAGCTGATGACCTGGTTCAACGCTTTCCTTACCCAGCTGGATGAGATGATCCGCGCCATCTCTCAGAACGCGCTGGAGGTGGCGTCCGCCAGCGAGGGCTTGAACCTTACCAGCCAGCAGATCACGGTCAGTTCCGAGGAAACCTCGGCGCAGGCCAATCTGGTTTCGACGGCTGCCCAGCAAGTCACGCAGAATCTTCAGACCGTGGCCACTGGCGCCGAAGAGATGGGCGCCAGCATACGGCAGATCGCCCACAACGCGGCCGATGCGGCGCAGGCCGCGACTGCGGCGGTTGAGGTTGCAGAAGCCACCACGGCCTCGGTTACCAGTCTGGGCGCATCTTCGACCGAGATTGGCCAGGTCGTAAAAGTCATCACTTCGGTCGCCGAGCAAACCAACCTGCTGGCCTTAAACGCCACCATTGAAGCCGCCCGCGCCGGAGACGCCGGCAAAGGCTTCGCCGTGGTGGCCACCGAGGTGAAAGGGCTGGCCAATGAAACGGCCAAGGCCACCCAGGACATCAGCCGGAAAATCGGAGCCATTCAGCACGACGCCAAGAACGCGGTCGTCGCCATGGGGACGATTGCGACGGTCATTCACCAGCTCAACGATATTTCCAGCACCATCGCTACCGCGGTAGAACAACAGAATGCCACCACCACCGAGATGACGCGCAACGTGACCGAAGCGGCCAGCCGAAGCGGCGAAATCAACAGCAACATTGCGGGAGTGGCGCAGTCGGCGCAGCGTACGGCGCGCGGCGCGGCCGAAGCCCACCGTGCGTCGGAGCATCTGGTGGAGACCTTCGCACAACTGCGCTTGTTGATTGAGCAGTTTAAGATCGGACGCCGCGACCCCAGGATTAATGTGGTACTGTCGGTGCAAATTGTCAGCGACAATGCCGACGGCCGGGTTCCCGATCAACGTGTGATGACGGTGAATGTCAGCCGTCGCGGAGCCCTGCTGCAGGGCGTGCAAGGTTCGCTGCGGCCGGGTGACACCCTGCGTCTGGCTCGCTCCAACCAGAACGAACGTTTCCGGGTAGCGTGGGTCGGGGAACCTGGAACTGAGGAAGCGGGTCAGATTGGGGTCGCCCCGGTTGATCCGAATTCATCGTTTTGGAATGACGTGGACCAAGTTGTAGCGTCGCCACGGCACGAGACGGCCGGAGCCTCCGCGATCAGCGCCCGGAGGAGCAAGGCGGCGCGGGCCGGCGCGTGATTGCGAGCGCCTTCGCCTGAGCGCGCGGGCGAATTTCCTGTTAGCCCCGGACCGGATGCGTCCACCTCAGCGTACCGAAGCCCGGTGCTCCCAATTGCTTTTCTTGTCGGCGGATTCTCGTTTGAAATTGCCAGGTCCGTACCGTTCTGCTTCGACCATCGGTACTTCGCGCGGCAATATCTCCCGGAGCGCCCAGTCGATGCGGTCGACGCCGTCGGCGATCAAACGGATGAGCTGTTGGTTTTCAATTGTATCGACTGAGAGCGAGATCGGAGCCAACGCATTCCGGATGTGATGATTCATTTCAGCGATGACCTGCACTCTTGTCAGAGTCAAGCGCTGCTGACGGCGGCTCATGTCGACTAACTTCGCGACCAGACAACTTACGATCAAAGCCGACAAGGCTTCCGCCAGCAATCTTTCGCGATTGCGACCAATATCTGGCACCAGCCAGTAGCGCATAAGTTCTGTAGCTAAAAAAGAAATGAATCCGACTCCAAACGCCGTTCCCAGAACATATCGCCAAGAAGTCATCTGTTTACCGGATTCTTGGCGAACGAACCGGACGGGTGGACGGCTTATATGCCGGCGTTCTTCAAGCATCACCATAATCCCTCCGGAAGCTTGTAAAAAATGAGACAGGGGCTCTCCTCGGTGCAAGTAATGCTTGCGGAATGAGGAGCCGCGAACCGAATGTGGGGAAGAGGCAGGGCGAGAGCGCTAGCCGACCGGGGGAGGACGATTGTAGTGCCATCCGTCGGCCACGACGTCGACACGCGGACCGTTGGCGATGACCGCGTGCGACGACGCAACCGTTACGGGAGCAGTCAGGGTTGCGGCGGGAGGAGTCAGCCATTGGAAATCATCGTGATCAAAACACTGGTTATGATTTTGGGCTGCGATGGAACTGGCGACTACAGCGGAAGCAAGCTCTTGATGACTGGGCGGCACGCAACGGGCCAATAATAGGCCAAGAGTGGCGGCGAAAACGATGGCAGTGCGATACGAGACGAATTCGCGTCTGCTTTTCGAGAGATGCCGGATCATCGACATGCGGGCGCCCAAGAAGATGGATGAGTCTATTTTCACTTTGGTTAGCCGGCGCTTCAGGTTTTTATTGTCGTTGCAATGCCGCTGCCATGCGAGCAGCTCAGTTCAGCTTCCTACATATCTTGCATACAAACTGCGCGCCACCGCGGTGTCGGTGGTGCCTTTGATAATGGCACGGCCGTCGGGGAACAGCGTCATCTCATAGGGTTCGTGCCAGAATTTCAGCACGAAGTCGTTGTGGCGGACTGTGCCGTGAGGCTGCAGCCGCCGGTCCAGTTCGACAAAATCGATCGGCCGCTGGCGCTCATGGATCTGCACCGAGTTTCTGCCGCACAGCGTGATGTGCGGGCGTCCCTCGCCTGCGAGATGAATGAAGTCGCGCTCGCTGCAGGCGCGGCATCCGGGGCGCGGTTTCGCCGCGGATATTTCAGCATGCTCATTCGTCCACACATCGAAGGAAAGTAAAGTGCGCCGCAGTTGCGCATTGCTGGTTCCGCCGACCAGCAGCTTGAGCGCCTCGGTGGCGGCGATCGAAGCCACCAGATTCACTGCCGAATTCAGAATCCCTGAAGTCTCGCAGGTTTCGACCAGGCCGCGCGGCGAATCGGGGAAAATACAGGCCAGACAGGCCGTCCGGCCCGGCAAAATATTTAAAGTGACGGCGTAGCTGCCCACCGCGGCCGAATAGATCCAGGGCAGCGAGCGCTCGACGGCGTAGTCGTTGATTAGATATCGAGTTTCGAAATTATCGGTGCCGTCGAGAATTAGCTCCATTCCTTCCAGCAAGTCTTCAATGTTTGCTGGGACCAAATCCGCTACCTTCGGCTCGACGACGATCCCGGAGTTGAATGCTGCAATTCTCCGCACAGCGGCAATGGCCTTGGGCAGCGATTCCGCCGCATCTCTCTCATCAAAGAGCGACTGGCGCTGCAGATTGCTGGGCTCGACGTAGTCGCGATCAATGATGCGCAGCGTGCCCACACCTGCGCGGGCCAGCAGCCCGGCCAGGGCGGACCCAGTAGCCCCGCAGCCGATGATCGCGACGCGCGCCTCCGACAGTTTTTGCTGGCCCTCCACGCCGATGCCGCAGAACAAGACTTGGCGCGAATAGCGTTCTTGCTGCGGGTTGGCCTGACCAGGGGCTGCAGGCCGCTCTGCTGTCTGGTCTTTTCCTTCGAATTGGGGTTCCTGTGCCAAAGAGATCACCAGTTCGCGCCTGCAAAACCCTTATTATAAGTGGAGGGCCTGTCGGCGAGATTCCCGCTGGAGTGGCCAGTGGATGACTGCCATGCCGGGCCGGACTCGAAAGCGCGAGCCCGAACAATTCGTACAACATTCGCCGGGTGCTTTCCATCGAAGACAATAGCCTCCGGACCCAAGGACACTGTTTGCTGAGACGGTACGCGACACTTCTGACCGCGATGATCCTGCTGTGGTCTGCGGTGTTGCCAGCGGTCATGGCGGCGCAGGAAAACGGCCCGCCAGCCAGCCAGAATCCCGCGTCGGCGGCGGGCGCAATGTCCGAATATGAAGGCAAGGTCGTGCAATCGATCCAGATTCCCGGCGTGCTCGAGGCGGATCGCGCCCACATCCTGGAATTGCTGCCGCAGAAAGTCGGCGAACCGCTCGACCGCACACTCCTGCGCAACAGCATTCGCGCCCTGTATGGCACCGGACTGTTTTCCGACATCCAGGCCGAAGCCGAGCCCTCGGGCGCAGGCGTTGCGCTCACCTTCACCACCTCGGAGAATTACTTTGTGGGCGCGGTCGATGTTGAGGGTGCACCCGCCCGGCCCAACCAGAATCAGATCGTCAATGCATCGAAGTTTCAGCTGGGTGAACGCTATACCCAGGAAAAGCTGGACCGCGCACTCGAGAACGTACGGCAACTCATGCAGGAGGGCGGCTACTACCGGGCGCGAGTGACCGCCGAGACCACGTCAAACCCCGCCACACAGCAGGTCGACATTCTTTTTCACGTCATGCCCGGCGAGCCCGCGCACGTGGGCGAGCTGAAAGTGACCGGAACCTCCAGCTTCAGTTCCGCTGAAGTGCAGAGCATCGCGCATCTGGCGCACGGAGACCGCCTCACCGCGGCGCGCGTGACTGGCTCGCTGCAACGGCTGCGCAAGCGCTTCCAGAAGCAGAACCGCGCGCTGGCGCAGGTTTCCATCGCCGAACAGCCCTACCACGCTGAAACCAACACCGTCGACTTCACCTTTCAAATCGATCCCGGACCAGTGGTGGTGATCTACGCCCGCGGCTTTCACATCAGCAAGGGTGCGTTGAAAAAAGAGATCCCCGTCTACGAAGAGAATGCCGTTGATGACGATCTGCTGAATGAGGGCAAGCGCAATCTGCTCGACTACCTGCAGACGCTCGGCCACTTCGACGCCAAGGTCGAAATTCAGAAGGAGTCCGACGCCAAAACTTTGAAAGTGATCTACCAGATCGATCCCGGGCCGTTGCACAAGCTCGTCCTGGTGGAGATCGCGGGCAACAAAGATTTTCTCGACACAGTAAAGCTGCGATCGTACCTGCAGATTGAGCCGGCCAGCACTTTCTCGACTCACGGACGTTACAGCGAAGCTCTGCTGAGCAACGACGTCACGACCCTGGAAAATCTCTATCGCTCAAGCGGCTTCCGCAACGCAAAAATCCAGACCAGAGTCGACGACGACTACCACGGCTCGGCCAATAAGCTGGCGGTACACATTTTCATTGATGAAGGCGTGCGGACGCGCATCGGCGAGCTGACGGTTGTAGGAAACCGGATGGTGGCCACCAGCCAGCTCCCGGAACTCAGCGCCCAGCCCGGACAACCGTATTCTGAGCTGGATCTGGCGAACGACCGCGAGCGGATCCTCAGTTATTACTTCGATCACGGATTTCCCAACGCCACGCTGGAGATCACCACTAAGCCTGTCGAAAATCCTGCCAACCGCGAAGATGTCACGTACACCATCGAGGAAGGCGAGCGCTTTACTGTAAACCGCGTGATGGTGGCAGGAACGGAACACACGCGCGACCACGTAGTGCAGCGCGAACTGGAAGTTCACCAGAAGCAGCCGCTCAGCCAGCAGGACCTGCTGAATACGCAAACGCGGCTCTACGATCTGGGCATCTTCAGCCAGGTGGATACGGCGGTGCAGAATCCGGAGGGAACGGATCCGCAGAAAAATGTTCTGGTGCAGGTGCAGGAGGCCAAGCGCTACACCTTCACTTATGGTGCTGGGCTGGAGTTCGAGACCGGCCTGCCTTCAGGAAGCACCGCACCCCAGGGCTCGACGGGAGTAAGTCCCAGGGTTGAGTTTGACGTGACCCGGCTAAACGTTGGCGGGCTCGACCAGACCCTGACATTCCAGTCTCACGTAGGCCGCTTGCAACAGCGTGGGCTGATCAGCTACGCCATTCCCAAGCTCATGGACAACGATAAGTTCAAGCTGATCTATACCATTTTTTATGACAACAGCCTGGACGTAGCCACGTTCACCTCGCAGCGGCTGGAAGGCAAGATCGACCTGCGGCAACAGTTCGGAAACTCCGGCGTGGAACCGGGCACGCGACGCGGTCCCAATTCGATTACCTATCGCTGGGATTTCCGGGTGGTGAAGGCCAGCCACTTCGCGGAGGGGTTCAGCTCGGGTGAAATTGCGCTGCTCTCTCTTCCCGCCCGGGTCGGCGGGCCTGGATTTACTTTCATCCACGACAAGCGCGACAACCCGCTGGAAAGCACCAAGGGCAGCTATTTCACGCTCGATGCGTTCGCCGCCTCCAGCTATTTCGGTTCACGAGCCGAAACCTCGCAAGGATATGTTGACACGAACTTCGGCCGCGCCTTGGCCCAGCATTCCACGTATTACGCTTTTGGCGGTAAGGGCAAAGCCGGACATCAGTTCGTATTTGCCCGCTCCACTACCATTGGAATTCAGCAGCCATTCCTGGGTACCAAAGTTCTTCCGCCTGGTTCCTGCCCGCTGAACCCGGCCGGCGAGCCCACGTGCACGGATATCAGCACGATTCCCTTGCCCGAACAGTTTTTCGCCGGGGGCGGCAACTCTCACCGCGGATTCGGGTTAAATCAAGCAGGACCTCGCGATCCCTCGTCGGGCTTCCCGGTCGGCGGTACTGCGCTGTTTGTCAACAATTTCGAATTGCGCCTTCCTCCGGTCAGCGTGCCGTTCCTGGGAGAGGGATTTGGCCTCGCCATTTTTCACGATATGGGCAACGTATTCACCGCGCCGCACGACATGCTGAAGGGCCTGATGCGCTGGCATCAGGACAATCCTGAGCTGTGCCTGTCCGGTGGTACAACGAACTCTGGGTGCTATACCCAATTCAACAACTCCGGGTATGATTACACTTCGCACGCGGTCGGGCTCGGAGTGCGTTACCGGACCCCGATCGGGCCTTTACGCTTTGATTTTGGGTACAATCTAAACCCGACCAGCTACTTCCAGACGTATCTGCAGCCCAGCAGTTTCGGCTTGCAAACCACGCCTGTGCTGGAGACCCAGCGCCTGCGTCATTTCAACGTATTTTTCAGCATAGGCCAGCCATTCTGATGCATAGGGACCGGATTAGGAGAATTATCGCGGTGGTCGCGCTCGCATTTCTGCTGAGCGCCGCGATGATGCCTGTTGCCCGCGCCAGCCAGGTGATCGCCGGCCAGGTGATCGATCGCATCGTCGCCAAAGTCAACAGTCATATTATTTTGCAGAGCGACTGGGACGAAGCCTTGAGCTACGAAGCTCTGCTCAACGGCCGCGCACTGAACCAGTTTTCTGACGAAGATCGCCGCGCCGTTCTCGACCGCCTGATTGACCAGGAGTTGCTTGGGGAGCAGATGAAGTCGGCTTTTTTCGAGCATGCTTCTGAAGCCGAGGCGGCGGCCCGACTCGCCGAGGCGCGAAAGCAATATCCGGAAGCGGCGACTCCTGAAGGCTGGCAAGCTGTGCTGGCCCGGTTCGGGCTGGCAGAGAAAGATCTAGTAGCGCACGTGCGGCAGGAGATCGACCTGATGCGGCTGGTGGACGCGCGGCTTCGTCCCGCGGTGCAGATCGATTCCAAAACTGTCGAAGCCTATTACAGGGAGAAGTTCGTTCCACAGATAAAGTCGTCGGGCGCCGCGGACACTCCGTCGGCCGAAGTCTCCGCCCGGATTCGCGAACTGCTCACCCAGGAAAAAGTGAATGAGCTGATGGTTTCCTGGCTGCAGTCCCTGCGCTCGGAAAGTAAAGTGAGCGTGCCCGGCGTCGCCGGGTCCACGGGCGAGGGAGTGCAGACGCAGTGACCACGCCCGTCGCCAAGCCGCGACGCTGGTGGAAATATCTGCTGATTGCCGCAGGCATCGGCATGGCCGCCGTACTGGCTGCGTTCTGGTACACCACCACCGATTCCTTTCAGAACTACGTGCGCGCCCGCATGGTCGCCGAGATCGAGCGCATCACCGGCGGCCGCGCCGAAGTGGGCAGCTTTCACGTCGTCCCGTTCCACATGCAGGTCGAGGTACGCAACATTACCGTGCATGGGAAAGAATCACCAACCGATGTTCCGCTGGTTCATGCCGACAGCCTGCTGGCGCAAGTCAAAGTAGTTTCCTTCCTGCGCACCGAGTTCGGCTTTCACTCCCTGATCCTGGATCATCCTGTGATTCACGTCGTCGTAGGTGCGGACGGCGCCACCAATGTCCCCGCCCCGCAGGTTCCGCAGCAGCCTGCGCCGAGCATTCCATTCGAATCGCTGTTCGCGCTCTCTATTGATCATCTTTCTGTGCGCAACGGCGAACTGCAGTGGGCCGATCGAAAAATCCCTCTCGACTTCGCCGTGCATGACACCAACCTGCAGATGGACTATTCCTTCCTGCGTGGGCGCTACGAAAGCCATCTCGCTCTGGGGAAAGTCGATGCCGCGGTTGAGGATTTCCGCCCGTTCGCCTGGATGCTCACTGCGGACTTCAGCCTGGGAACGACCTTCGCCGACGTTAAGTCGCTGCAATGGAATTCTGGCCGGTCGTCGCTGCAAGCCAGCGGACGCATCAGCAATTTTCGCGATCCCCACCTCGACATGAGCTACGACGCCCGCGTCGATCTTCAGGAAGCGGGCGCGATTCTGCGGCGCTCTGATCTGCGCGAGGGGGTTGCCGAGTTCAAGGGCAGCGGACAGTGGGCGCTCAATGATTTCAGCACCGCCGGCAGCCTCGCCTTGCGCGACGTGGGCTGGCAGGACGATCAGATTGCCATCAAGAGAGCGAGCGCAGCCTCGGACTACACAATCAGCGATGAACAGATCAAGCTGTCGAAATTGCAGGGCAGAATATTTGGCGGAAGTTTTACGGGCGATGCGCAAGTAGACAACTGGCTGCACAGCATACCGCCGCCATCGGGCAAAGGGAAGAAAGCTGCCGAGAATGTTGCCGTGCTTACCGCGACTCGGCCCGCTACGAAGAAGGGCGAAAAACTGAAGCTGCCGGGCGTGCAGAGCGGCGCAGTCCATCTGCGCCTGCGGGATGTTTCCGCGGCAGACATGGCCGTCGCTCTAGATATGCCAGCCCACCCCCTGCGCCATTTTCATCCTGCCGGTTCGGCCAGCGGCACAATCGATGCCGCTTGGAAGGGCACGTACCAGGATGCCGAAGTCGGATTTGCTCTCGATGTAGCTCCTCCGCCCCAGCCCAAAGCGGGTGAATTGCCGGTCACCGCTCATCTTCAGGGCAAGTATCGCCTCGGCAGCGATTCGCTCGAACTGGCGCAGTTCAACTTGTCCACGCCGGCTTCGCGGGTTCAGGCCTCCGGAATCTTGTCGGAGTCTTCCACGCTCCACATTTCTGTTTCCACTTCCAACCTGGAAGAGTGGCGTCCACTGGTCAACACGCTTGGAGGGCCCACCAACCTGCCGTTCCGCGTGGACGGCAATGCCACGTTCAACGGCGTGGCCGGCGGCACATTCTCCGCGCCGACGCTTTCCGGCACGCTGGTGGCGCAAGACTTCGAGTTTACTCTGCCCGCGACTTCGCGCACCGCCGAGCAGCAGGTCCATTGGGATTCTCTCGCCGCTAACCTGCAACTCTCCACGCGCGAACTTTCCCTGCGCGGAGGCACGCTGCGTCACGGTGACACCAGCGCCGATTTCGATGTCAGTGCCGCGCTGCAGAAAGGCCAATTCACCGACGACAGCGTCTATACCGCGCGCGTGAACCTGCACAACGTAGACGTCGCTTCGACTGCAGCCTTGGCTGGTTTTGACTATCCGGTCTCTGGTACGGCCGATATTTCTCTGCAGGTCTTAGGAACGCGCGCGCATCCCCAGGCGCAGGGCCACATTCACGCGGCGCACGCCTCGGCCTACGGAGAATCGATTGAGCAGTTTGACGCTGACCTGCGCATTGCCGGCAATGAAACCGCGCTCAGCAATATTCATCTCACGCATGAAGACGCCGAAGTTTCCGGCAGCGCCGCTTACACGCCGGACACGCGCAACTTCCGCCTGGATTTGAGCGGACAGAATTTCGACCTTGCGCGCGTTCGCCAGTTTCATCTCGACCCCTTGCCAGTGGAGGGTCGCGCCGACTTCAGGCTGCAAGGTTCCGGGACGATCGATGCTCCCGTGATCAGCGCCAAGGTGCACGCCCACAATCTTACGTTTGATCACGAACTCTCGGGCGACATGGATCTGGAAGCGACCACCAAAGATGGCGAACTGCGCCTGAGCGGACAGTCGCAGTTTGTGAAAGGAACACTCACCATCGAGGGCAGCGTCGGAATGCACGGCGACTATCCCGCGAACATCACCGCGCACACTGATCATCTCGATCTTGATCCCATCTGGCGTGCCTATCTGGGCCAGCAGCTTACCGGACACTCCTCGGTGAGCGGCACTTTGACCATGCAGGGGCCGCTGCGTTATCCGCAGCGTTGGAGTCTGGATGGAACCGCGAACGACCTTGCCATTGAAGTGGAATACGCCAAGCTGCGCAACCAGGGTCCGGTGCGCTTCACATTTGCGGAACAGACTGCCCACATCCAAACGGCGCACCTGGTGGGCGATGGGACCGACGTCGTCGGACAAGGCAGCATTCAATTCGCCGGCGCACAGGCATACGATCTTTCGGCGGACGGAAAAATTGATCTCAAGCAGTTCTCCATCCTCGACTCGAATTTGACGGCTACGGGTCAGATGACCGTCCACATCACGCTGGGCGGCACGCTGGACCATCCTCTTCCGCAGGGCACGATCGAAATCGCCAACGGAACGGCGAACTATGCCGGCCTGCCCAGCGGCTTGAGCGAGATGAATGGCGCGTTCAAGTTCACCGGCGACCGTATTCATATCGACCAATTCACGGCTCGTACCGGCGGCGGCACGCTCGACCTGAAAGGCGACGCAAACAACTTCAACCGGCAACTCAATTTCAATCTCACCGCAGTGGGAAAAGATGTGCGCCTGCGCTATCCGCCCGGCGTCAGTTCGACCGCGACTGCGGAGTTGCACTGGGTGGGGAACCGCGCGGCTTCTACGGTTTCCGGCGATGTCATGGTCACCAAGCTGGCCGTTACACCCGGTTTTGATTTCGGATCCTACCTGGAGCGCAGCCGCCAGTCCGCTGCGACCACGGCGGCGAATTCGCCGCTCTACAACGTGAAGCTCGACGTGGGCGTGCGCACCGCCAGCGAACTGCAAATGAAGACCGCGGTGGCGCGGCTCTCGGGCGATGCCGACCTCCATTTACGCGGTTCGGTGGCGCGTCCCAGCGTGCTCGGCCGCGCCGACATCCTGGAAGGTGACGCGACTTTCAACGGCATCAAATTCCGCTTGGAACGCGGCGATATCACTTTCGCCAATCCTGTCGCGATCGAGCCTCAGGTCAATCTGCAGGCCACCACTCACGTGCGCAACTACGATCTCGACGTCACCGTGACCGGAACGCCCGATCGTCTCAACGTCAACTATCGTTCCGAACCGCCGTTGCCGAAGTCCGACATCATCGCGCTGCTTGCCCTGGGCCGCACCAGCGAGGAATCCGAGCAGCTGCAGGAACAGTCCGGTCAGACCGTGTTTACCGATGAAGCCTCGAATCTGATCATCAACCAGGCCATCAACTCCACGGTGAGCAGCCGCATGCAAAAACTTTTCGGCGTCAGCCGTATCAAGATCGATCCCCAGGGTCTGACCACGGAAACCAATCCCACCGCGCGCGGCCCGCAGGTCACCATCGAGCAGCAGTTCGCTAACAACATTTCTCTTACTTACAGCACCAACGTTTCGCAAAGCTCGCAGCAGATTATTCAAGGCGAGTACTACGTCAATCGGAGCGTCTCGATCGTAGGTAACCGCGATCAGAATGGCGTGATCAGTTTCGACGTCCGCGTGCGGCGCCGCAGGAAATAAAGTATTCTCACCGGACGAGTGTTCCGGCGTCACAAAAGGCGCCCGCCGCATGATCTTCTCTAGTGACACATCGCGATTTTCAACACTGCGTCAGCGCATGGTCGATTCCCAACTACGCGCGCGCGGTATTGCTGACCAGCGTGTGCTCGACGCCATGCTGCGCGTACCGCGCCATGAATTCGCGCCGGAACCCTATCGCGATCGTGCTTATGAAGACTATCCTCTGCCCATCAGAGAAGGCCAGACCATCTCGCAGCCGTATATTGTTGCGCTGATGCTGGAAGCTCTCGCGCTCTCGCCTGGCGACCGCGTGCTCGAAATCGGCACTGGATCAGGCTATGCGACGGCCTTGCTCGCCGAACTCGCGTCGCAGGTTTTCTCTGTCGAACGCCACGCCGTTCTGGCCGATCCCGCGCGCGAGTTGCTTGGCCGCATGGGCTATACCAACGTGCGAGTCATCGTGGGCGACGGCAGCCAGGGATTTGCCGCGTGCGCGCCGTATGACTCCATCCTCGTCTCTGCCGCTGCCGCTGAGGTGCCGCCTGCGCTCGTCGCGCAATTGGCCGAAGGCGGACGCATGATCCTTCCCGTCGGTCAGCCTGATTCTCAGCAACTACAGTTGATCCGCATCGAAGACGGCCAGCCGCGCCTTTCGCTGCGCGAGTTGTGTCGGTTTGTTCCGCTGGTTTCGGGCGATTCCTAAAGGTCCCGCCAACGAGGCGCCTGCTTTACAATCGACCTCGTGGCCGTCTTGCACAATCTACGCGTCACGCTGGAGATGATTAAGTGGGAGCACTCCATCTTCGCGCTGCCCTTCGCGCTCTGCGGAGCCGTGCTTGCCGCCGGAGGCTTTCCTACGGCGCATCAGCTTGTCTGGATCATCGTGGCCATGATCGCCGCGCGCTCGGCCGCCATGGCTTTCAACCGCTGGGCCGACGCCGCCATTGACGCCGCCAATCCCCGCACCAGCACCCGCGCCTTGCCCGCCGGACATCTCTCGCCTGCGTTTGTGGCGACGTTCGTCGTGGTTTCCAGCGCAATCTTCATTCTGGCCGCGAGCCAGCTGAATCATCTTTCGCTCATGCTCTCGCCGGTGGCTCTAGCCGTGCTGCTGCTCTATTCCTACACGAAGCGCGTGACTCGCTGGTCGCATCTCGTGCTGGGATTCGCGCTCGGCATTGCGCCGTCTGCCGCGTGGATCGCGGTTCGCGGTTCGCTTGACCCGCGCATCCTTCTTCTCACCGCCGCCGTCACTTTCTGGGTGGGAGGCTTCGACGTTCTCTACGCCTGCCAGGATTTCGAGTTCGACCGCCAGGCCGGCCTGCACTCTCTCCCGCGATATGTGGGCATTCCAGCGGCCCTGTGGATTGCCCGCGCCTTCCATCTGATGATGGTCAGCCTGCTGGTCGCTTTGCTGATCGTTTTCGGCATGGGCAAGATCGCAGTCATCGGTGTTCTGGCCGTGATTCTGCTCTTGCTCTATGAACATTCTCTCGTCCGATCCGACGACCTGTCGAAACTGAACGCCGCGTTCTTCACCATGAACGGAGTTATCTCGGTATTGTTCTTCGTCTTTGTCGCCGCCGATCTTTTGTTACGGAAGTAAATCTGCTGCTGAATTCCGGTCAGTGGGTTCATGTGGGGACACCCGCCCACGGCTGTCCATCGAGCGCAGCCCGATGCTTCTTGTCGCGCCCTCCTCCTACCCAAGCTCAGCAGCCCGTGTCATAATCTTTGCCGCATCGGAGGCCTTCATGCTTCGTACTCGTTTCCTTCACCCGGCCTGCGCCTCATTCCTGTTCGTCGCGTTTAGTTTCGCCCAGCAACCGGCCCCGCAAGCTCCAGCACCCGGCAGTCCCGCCGACCTCGTGCAGCAAGGCGAGAAGCTCAGCCGCGACGGCAAGCTGGACGACGCCCTCGCTCTCTACCGCCAGGCGCTCGACAAGGCGCCGGACCTTTACGAGGCACACCTGGCCGAGGGCATGGCGCTCGATCTCAAGGGAGACTACACCGAGGCGCATCAGCATTTCGCAGTGGCGATTGAGGTTGCTTCGACAGATAACAAGGCGCAAGCGCTACGCGCGATGGCCGTGTCGTATGCCTTCGAGGGCAACACCTTCAAGGCTGCGGAATTCGAAACCCGGGTTTTCGACGCGCGCCGGGCAAAGGGCGACTCGACCGGCGCGGCCGAGATTTGCAACGAACTCGCCCGCATCTATCTCGAAGCTGGCGACGCGGACGGTGCCTACAAGTGGTACAAGCAGGGTTACACCACCGCCACCCACAAGACCGACCTTAACGACGCGGACCAGCATCTGTGGCTCTTTCGCTGGGAAAGTGCGCAGGCCCGCGTCGCGGCCCGCCGCGGCAATGGCGATGACGCCCGCCAGCACCTGGCCGCCGCCAAAACTGCGCTCGACAACGCCAAGAATCCCGACCAGATGAAGTTCTATCCTTACCTTGCCGGTTATGTCGCGCTCTACGCGGGCGATTCCCACGAGGCGATCGAACAATTGCAGAACGCCGATCAGCATGACCCGATGGTCGTCGCGCTGCTAGGCGAGGCCTATGAAAAGTTCGGAGACGCGGCCAAGGCGAAAGCCTGCTATCGGCAAGTCCTGGCGTTGAATAACCACAATCCCGCCAATGCTTTCGCGCGGCCGCTGGCGAAAAAGAAACTGGCGGGAAGCTAAGCGCGACCTCCGGTAGTGATTCACCGATTCGTTGAGCAAAGTTTACTCTGCCATTCCGAACCGGGTGGAAAGCCCGGTGAAAACTCTGTTGTCCGCCTGCGAACAACAGATTCCTCACGCGATGAAACCGCGCTTCGGAATGAATATTTCAAACTGAAGCTAGCTGACCTGTAACTCCCGCATTTGGCCGCTCCTGCGATATCATCAAGAAGATGGATATTCGTGAATCCCACGTGTCCCAGACCCACGCCTTTCAAACAGACGACCCACGCCTGGCCCCGATTCACGCCAAGGTGATGGCTGGCGAGCGCCTCACCGCCGACGACGCCCTCGCCCTCTACCGCACCGGCGATATTCTGGCTGTGGGTTGGATGGCCAACTCCGTGCGCGAGCGCATGCACGGCGACAAGACTTACTTCAACGTCAATCGCCATATCAATCCGACGAATGTTTGCGTGGCGGCCTGCCGCTTGTGCGCCTTCGGCCGCAAGAAAGATACGCCGGGCGCCTACACCATGGCGCTTGAAGACGCCTTCGAAACCGCGGCCTCTGGATACTCCGAGGCGGTCACAGAATTCCACATCGTCGGCGGATTGCATCCTGATCTGCCGTTTCAGTATTTCCTCGATCTCTGCTCTGGGCTAAAGCAGCGCTTTCCGCAAGTGCATCTCAAGGCGTTCACCATGGTAGAGGTAGCGTATCTGTCGAGGCGGGCGAAGCTGTCGATCCGCGAAACGCTGGAACAGCTGAAGGCTTCAGGTGTGGATTCGCTCCCCGGCGGTGGCGCAGAAATTTTCGCCGACCGCGTGCGCCACATCATTTGCGATCACAAGATTGACGGCGGCGAGTGGCTGGAAACCGCTAAACTGGCGCACCAGATCGGGCTCAAGTCGAACGCGACCATGCTTTACGGCCACGTCGAGAACGACGAAGACCGCGTCGACCACCTGCTCAAGCTCCGCGCCTTGCAAGACGAAACCGGTGGCTTCCAGACGTTCATCCCGCTGGCCTTCCATCCTGATAACACGCCGCTGCAGCATCTGCCGAAAACGACTGGCATGCTCGACATGAAGCAAATCGCCGTCAGCCGCTTGGTGCTCGACAACTTCCCACACATCAAATCCTACTGGCAGATGGTGAGCGCCAAGATGGCGCAGATTTCACTGCGCTTCGGCGCCGATGACATGGACGGCACCGTGATCGAAGAAAAGATTTACCACGACGCCGGCGCGACTACGCCGCAAGGCATGCGCCGGGAAGAGCTGGAGCGCCTGATCCGCGCCGCCGGCCGCGTGGCCATCGAACGCGACACGCTGTACCGGCCGGTCACGCGGACGGAGACCTCGGTCACGGTCGCGGTGTAGCTGGCGATTCTCGGATTCGCGACTTTTGGCGCAGCTAACCGGCCGCTTTGCGATTTCTCGTCGATCGTTCCCGAGGAACTCTTCCGCGATCCGCCGTATTCGCCATCGCGTGCCTCAACAGCAGGTTGACTCGGGTTTGATAGCCCTTACCGTACCCCTTCAGCCATTCCAGAACGTCTGCATCCAGTCGCATCGTTACGGTTTTTTTTGGCGGACGATAAAACTTGCCGATCTCAGCCTTGCTCCAGTCCACCACCTCCGGCATATCAGTGAGGTCGATGTCTTCGTCTCGCATGGCCGCGATGACGGCGATGTCTCGTTTCTGTTCCTTGCTTAACTTCCTCATAGCTTCTCCTCTCGCGCGGCGTCGCGACCCGAGCCGAGATGACTCTTATAACCTCTTCATGCTCCCATTCAAAAGATTTGTGAACGACAAAGAGCACGGTACCCGGGCTGACCGATCCAATCGTGATCCAGCGTTCCTCCTCGCTTGCCGCTTCGTCGCGCTGCGTCAGGGCGTGCAGATCTTCGAAGACAAGGGTTGCTGTCTCGAAGCTAAATCCATGCTTGAGCAGGTTTTGCCGGTCTTTATGGTCGTCCCATTCAAAACGCATGGCCGTTTCCGGCGCCGCAATAGTCTTAAGATACCCGGGAATATGCGTTGTGTCAATACATATGTATGTACACATCGCTTGTCGCGATTCTGCCTTAGTGAGACGGCTGCGTTGCGCTGAATTTCCGCAGTTCTTCGGGCGACGCATTCAGCAGATTTCTTAGCACCGCGACTTCGGCGACAATCCCCGCGTGCAGCGCCGGATCCACATCCGGAGCGAACAGCGGCGAATGATTTGACGGCAGCGACGTTCCCGCCGCCTTGGCCTGCGCGAATTTTGCTGGATCAGCTCCGCCTAGGCTGAAGTAGAAGCCCGGTACGCCCTGTTCGACGAAGTAAGAAAAATCTTCCGACGGCGCGATGGGCTCGGCGGTCACGACGTTGCCCTTACCTAAAGCCGCTTCCAGCGGAGCTTTCAGCCGCTCGGCCAGCGCAGGATCGTTGTAAACCAAGTCTGTGCCTTCGTAGCGTTCCACCAACGGTTCCTGCGGCGCGCCGGCGGCGGCGGCTTCAGCCTTGGCGATGCGCGCGATGGCAGCAAGAATCTGTGCCCGCACTTCTTTCTTGTAGGTCCGCACCGTCAGGCCCATTTCCGCATGGTCGGGAATAATGTTGTTCTTCGTCCCGGCCTGAACGTAGCCCACCGTCACCACCGCCATTTCTCCCGGCCTCACTTCTCGTGACACAATCGTTTGGAGCGAAAGAATCGTGCGCGCCGCGATCACAATGGGATCAATCGCCGTGTTCGGCATGGCGCCATGTCCGCCTTTGCCATAAATCGTGATGCGCACCGAATCCGAATTCGTGTTGTAAATGCCGGGAGTGATCGAGGCCATCCCCGCGGGCAGTTCGTTGCCCACGTGCAGCGCCACGGCCACGTCCGGCTTGGGGAAGCGCGTGAACAATCCGTCGCGGATCATTCCTTCCGCGCCGCTGATCGTTTCCTCGGCCGGTTGCCCAATCAGCATCAGCGTTCCATGCCAGGTATCTTTGCTGTGGGCCATGATCTCCGCCGTACCCAGCAGGGAAGCCATGTGCAGATCGTGACCACAGGCATGCATCACAGGAACATCGCGCCCGGCGTCGTCTTTGGTGTGCACCTTGCTGGCGTAGGCAAGTCCGGTTTTTTCTTCCACCGGCAGCGCGTCCAGTTCCGTGCGCAGCATGATGGTCGGTCCAGGCCCATTCTTGAGAATGGCCACGATGCCCGTGCCGCCCACGTGTTCGGTTACTTCATATCCCGCGCTGCGCAAGCGCGCGGCCAGCTTCGCGGCGGTTTGGGTTTCGTGCGCCGAGAGTTCCGGATTCTCATGCAGATCGAGATACAGGGCATGCGCGTCCGGATACACGTTTTCCACTTCTTTCGACGACGAAGCCTGCGCGCAGGCCAAGGTAGTGAACAACAGGAATAGAGGAAGTTTTGACCAGGTCATGGTCCCGGATCATATCCTGCCGTTCCGGCGGCTGCAAACCATCCTGAAATTCTCCTGCAACGAAGTCCCGAAGCCGAACATCTCATAAACAAAGCAATGTAATTCTCCGCTTGCCTTTTTCGCCGGGTGTACAATTCGGCTTAGAAAGCACTTGGTTGCGCACTTCGTAAGCAAGGCCGAGGCGCTATGAACGTTCACGTCAGTTATCGTCTTCACAAACTTCCCGCCGTCGAAAAAGATATCCAGCACCAGATCGAAAGACTGCAAAAGCGTTTGCAGGTTTTCCGCCCCGAACTCATCCACCTGAAGGGAGTGGTGGAGGAGATCTCACCTCGCGAGGGAACCAGCGTGTCGCTGAACCTGCGATTGCCTTCCGGCCAGATGGCTGTGCAGGTCTCGGCGGCGAGCGCCGCAGCTGCCGTCAAGAGCGCGTTTGAAGATCTGCTGCAGCAGGTCAACAAGCACAAGGAGATTCTGCGCGCCTCGCACAAGTGGCAGCGCAGCAAGCGCGGCGACAGCGCCCGGCCCGGCATGGTTGTGCGGGAAGTCCCATTCGAACAGACGCTGGCAGCTGTCTTTCCACCAACAATCTCCGCGGACGATATTCGCTCCTACGTGAATGTCAATCTTCCGCGCCTGGAACGCTTCGTCGAACGCGAAATCTATTTCCGCGAGGCTCAGGAGTCGATTCCTCGCGACAGCCTTTCGAAAGAAGAAGTGATCGACGAAACTATCGCGGCTGCCCTGGGCAATGGCCTGGGTGACAGCTACGAAAAACCGGAGCGCCTGGCGCTCGAGCCCTGGCTTTACCGCCTCGCATTGCGCGCATTGGACGACCTCTCGCACACCGACGAGACTGACGGCCACGCTATGCCGCTGGAGGACTCCGCGCGCCCGCGCAACGTCAAGGCCAGCGACGAATCGGAATTGCAATTCCACCAGCCCGACGAGTCCATTACTGGCGCCACCGTCATTGCCGATGCCCGCGTTGCTACACCCGAGCAGATTCTGGCTTCCGACGAACTCTTGCGCCTGATTGCGTCCGCTCTGCGCGACCTCGGCAGCGGCCCGCGCGAGGCTTTTATCCTGCACACGCTCGAAGGATTCACGGTCGATGAGATTGCGGGGATCACCGGCCATCCCGCCGAGCGCGTTCTCGCTTTCGTTTCTGCCGCACGCGACCACCTGCGTAAAGCGCCCGCTCTCGCCCGTCAGTTTCAGGGGCGATTCGCTCCGACCGGCGCCGCTTAAATCCAAATTTCAATCTGTGGGAGGGTCATCCATGACCATCAGCCGTGAACAACTTCGAGAGCTAGCCGAATTTCAGGATGTGAAATCCTGCGCTGTCAGTTTTTATTTCCAGCCCTCTACGCCCCGCAACAAGGCGCATAAAGAGGACATGATCCTGATTAAAGATCTGGCGCGCGAAGCTCTGCGCAGCCTCGAAAGCAAAAGCTCCACCGGCAAAGAAGCGGGCAAAGAAAAAGAAGGCATGGCCAGAGAAAAAGACAAGGGAAAAGATAGGAAGGAGTGTGCTCGCGCCGACCTAGACCGCATTGTGAGGCTCTCGGGCGAACTGCGCAGCAACGGAACCCACGCCAAGGCCGTGTTCGCCTGCGCCGCTGAGAACATCTGGCGCGAGTTTGATCTGCCTGCCCAACTGCCGGCCACGCAGCTTTTCGTCGACCGCCATTTTCACCTCAAGCCGCTGGCCCACCTGCTGGGCGCGTTTCCGCTGCTGGGCGTGGTTCTGGTCGACCGGCACCGCGCTCGCATTTCCGATCTTCGCCTAGGCGAGCTGACCGAGCGTGAGGACCTGTTCCATCCTTTGCCCCGCCGCGGCCGCAGCGACGGATTCGCGGGCTATGACGGTGGCCACGCCCAGCGCCGCGTGGAAGACGAGACTCGCCAACATTTCAAGCACGTCGCCGATGTCTTAAAAGACCTGCTGGAAAAAGGCGTGTTCGAAAAATGGATTCTGGCTTGCTCCGATGCCCATCGCTCTCTGCTGGAACCGCAACTGCATTCCTACGTGAGCCAGGCGTTGATCGGCCGCTTCCATGCGGATCTTGCCCACGCCACTCGGGACGAGATTCGCAGCCACGCGCAAGAAATTGTCGAGAGCTGGCAAGCCGACCGCCGCCGTGAAATGGTCAGCCAGGTCCTGAGCCAGGCACGCAGCAACGGCCGCGGCGTTACCGGACTGCGCCGCGTGTTGCGCTCGCTCGAACTCGGCGAGGTCCAGACGCTGCTGGTCGGTGCGAACCTGCAAGGCCATGCCATCGAGTGTTCCGGATGCGGACACATTGACGCCCATCTCATCAGCTTCTGCCCCGCCTGCGGCCGCGCCGCGCACGAGATTGTCGATGTGGGCGAGGCCATCCTGCCCTGGGTGATTCGCCGCGACATCGAAACCTTCTATGTAAAGGACGACCCGGAGTTCGATCGCGTGGGCAACATCGCCGCGCTGCTGCGTTTTCGTTCAGAGAACGTGCAGCCCATCTCGACTGACGTCGCCGATCAGTTGGGCCGAGCCGGCGCCGCCTATCCCGGTCGTCTGCGCCGCTTCGCCAGCCGGTGAACGCGTCAAGAAGTCGCACTTGGACAAGCGGCGAGCGCCGGCCTGTGCCTCTCGCAATTCAGAGTCTGACTTGAGAGTCTTGGCCCTTACGCGATAAAATGACCGCCCTCATTCGGAATTGGTAGGGTCGAATAGGGAAGGGGCCTGTCATGTCCGCTCGGCGTCTGTCTGTGTTCGTCTATCCGCTCTTTTCGAGACTCGTTTTCGCAACTTTACTCGCGTCATTATTATCGTTGCTGTCGTTCTCCGCCTACGGCCAGACCACAGCCAGCCAGGGCAGCATTCAGGGAACGGTCACCGACCAGACCAATGCCGTCGTGGCGGATGCCGCCATCACGATTACCTCTCGCACCACCGGACAGGTCGTCAAAGTAAAGACGTCCTCGGCCGGCACCTATAACTCGGGCGGCTTGCCGGTCGGCGACTACCAAGTACGCGTGCAGGCCAAGGGCTTCAAGACCGCGGAACTCACCGCCTCGGTGCAGATTACCGTCACCTCTTCGGGAAATGTGAAGCTGGAGGTCGGCCAGGAAACCACTACGGTCGAAGTGCAGACCACCGCCATCACCGTCAACACCGAACAATCCACCGTGCAAGGCGTGCTCAGCGGCGAGCAGATCGATAACATGCCGGTCAACGGGCGCAGTTTTCTTGATCTCGCCCAGCTCGAACCCGGTGTCCAGATGCAGGACGGTGCGGCTTTCGATCCCACGAAAGTTGGCTACAACTCGTTGTCGATCAACGGCGATTTCGGTCGCACGCCCCGCATCGAAGTCGATGGTCTCGACGTCAGCGACGAAACGGTGGGCACAACCACCCAGAACATCGCCCTCAGCTCGATTCAGGAATTCAACATTGGCCGCTCTTCCTTCGACATTTCCTCTGAAATCACCGGTTCGGGGACGGTCAACGTAGCCACTCGTTCCGGCACAAACGATTATCACGGGCAAGCTTTCTACCAGTTTCGCGACTATCGCGCCGGGTTTGCCGATCTTCCAGGTGCGGTGTCGCCGCAGTTTCAGCGCAATCAGTTTGGCGGGCGTTTCGGCGGCGCGATCATCAAGAACAAGCTTTTCTTCTTCGTCGATTCAGAAAGGCTGAAGCAGGATAGCGCTGATTCGATTGTTGCCGGCGCTCCTTTTCAATTCCTGACCCAGGGTGTCGACTCGCCCTTCAAGAGTTCGCAAGTCAGCGGAAGGCTCGATTGGCAGCTGCGGGACAATATTCGCGTCTTCTACAAATATGCCTATGACTGGAATTCCTCGGCATCCTCGGCGGGAACCGGCTTTTCGTATTACGAGAACCGCGACTATGCGCCGACCCATGCCGTAGGCATCGACATCAATAAAGGCAATTGGTCGCACAGCATCCGGTTGGGCTACTTTAAATTTCACAACCTCATCAGCGACGATACGGCGTCACAGCCATCTTCCATCAATCCATTTCCTTTCGCTGAGCTCGTTTTCGCTGATACCAGTCTGGATACGGGGCCGAACTATCTTGCGCCGCAGCAGACCTTCCAAAGCAACAAGCAGATCAAGTACGATGCCAGCCGGGTTTGGGGCGCGCACATCATTCGTTTCGGCGCGACGGTCAATGGCATCGCGACCGGAGGCTTGGCTTCATTCAACGGTCTCGCACCGCAGTTGTATTCTTACGTCAACTTCGCACTGTTGCCTCAAGGATCTGTTCAAAACTCGCCGTTCTATTCGTGCAACCTGGATAACAACCCCAGCGTTCCGTTCAGCGGTTGCGACCCCAACATCGGAGATTATCCATTCGCGGGTGGATATGTCGGCAATGGCCAGGGATTCAGCACCGAATTGCCGGCATTCGGCTATCAAGCCGGCGGGCTGTTCGACACAAGATTTGAGGCTTACGTCGGCGACTCGTGGAAGATCAGACCGAACCTCACGCTCAATTACGGCTTGCGCTACATCCGCGATACGGGACGCACCGACAGCGATCTGGCACCGATACCGTGCTCGGCCACGACTCTGATTACCTGTACTGGCAATCTACTCGATCAGTGGGGCCCGGGGCTCGGCAACCGGGTTCGCCAGCCCAATTTGAATTTTGCGCCGCAGGTTGGATTCGCTTGGGATCCATGGCATGACGGTAAAACTTCGATCCGCGGTGGTGGCGGCTTGTATTACGAAAACAACATCTTCAATAACGTTTCCTACGACCGCAGCGATAAGCTGGCCACCGGTCTGTTCAATCAGACGCCTTATTTGAACTGCCAGCCCGGAGCGTCTCCCGGTTCGCTCGCCTTTGGCTTGCCGGGGCCCGGCGGCGTAGCAAACCCAGTGACATCCGTCGATGGATACGATCTGGCTACTCAGGTTTGTTTCCAGCCTCTCGGACCGAATGTAGCTGGTTCAGCGATCCCGGAAGGCGCAGCGAAAGCGATGGCCGACCTGCAGTCCGAATACATTGGGGCTACAGCAGCGGTTGGCAGTGCAGGGCAGAATCCAAACTTTGTGGGCAATACGCTGGAGCTGGGTTATCCGTATTATCCGAACTTCCGCACCGCACGTTCGTATCAGATGAATATCGGCATTCAGCGCCAGATCGGTAAAGGCGTCCTGACCGTCGATTATCTACGCAACATCGAAGTTCATTTCCAGCTCGGCATCGATGTAAATCATGCCGGCGATTCCCGCTATCTCGATACGAATGCGGCCCTCAACGCCATCGGCTCGACGGCGTACAACAACTCGAACTGCGCGCCTTCGTCGAGTGCGGTGAACTATGGCGTCACGCAGGCCAACGTGGTCGCCACGATCAACTGCTACATCACTAGTGTGACAGGAGCCAGCATCGACGACTTTGCCAACTACGGGCTCGATTCTGGCGAAGCATATTACGGTGGATACTCCGCGCAATACTTCGGGCTGACTCCCGACACCGGCGCCGCCTTCGGCGGGATCAACCCGAACGTGGGCAGCCTATACATGAACTTTCCCATTGGCCGCTCGGTGTACAGCGGGCTGCAGAGCGAGTACAAGACGCAGGTGGCAAATCCGTTTCGTGGCGTCCGCCAACTCGATCTGCAGGTCAACTACACCTTGTCCAGTTTCGTGAGTAATGCCGGTGCCGACCAGCACTTCACTATCAACGCCGCCGACTTCCGCCATCCAACGGCTTTCATGGGGCCGACGTCGCAGGATCGGAGGCATCAGGTGAAATTCGGCGGGACGTTTGATTTTCTGCGTCACGGGCCGCAGCTGGGCTTAATCGGCGGATTCGCTTCGCCGCAGCCCTCCAGCCTCACCCTGCCCACGCAGGGCACCGTGGGCGAAATCTTCCGTTCGGACATCACCGGCGATGGCACGACGGGCGATCTGCTCAATTCGGCCGCGACCGGCATCGGACATCCTGGAACTTTCATGCGTTCGGTTTCGCGCAGTGATTTGAACAACTATATTAAGAACTTCAATGCCACCTACGGAAACGGATACACGATTACTCCCGCGGGACAAGCACTGGTGAATGCTGGTTTATTCACGAACCCGCAACTAGTGTCATTGGGTGCGGTGATTCCGACGATTCAAGCCCCGCCAACCAATAATGCAGGCAATGGTTATTACAAAGACATCGATGTGGTGCTGCGGTGGCCCTTCAAGATTCGTGAGCGCATCACTGTGCTGCCCAGCGTGTCGTTCTTTAACGTTTTCAATTTTGTGAACTACGGCTCTCTGGGCGGGCTGTCAGGTGGAGATGGCTCGATCAATGGAACTACCTCCGGCGTAAACGTAGGCACCAACACGATTCGCGTTGGCCGCGGTACTGGCGTCTTTGCGGTTGGCGCTCCGCGCGAAGCCGAGTATGGATTGCGGATTGATTTTTAGCCGGCTAGAACGTATCGACCAAAAATGACGGTTGACCAACTTGGTCGAATAGCCTGAAATGATTGGCGATTAAGACTGCGAGGGAGACTCTGTGTCATTTTCGCGCCGTGAGTTTGTGAAGACGTCCGTACTCGGAGCCGTTGCGGCCGGGGTGGGAGCGCATGCTGGCAGTCCCGCGGCGCTCGCCGAGAATAGCCAGGGCCAGGCGTCGCACGCCAACCCTCCCAAGCGCCCCATCATCATCTGCGCCAACAACGGCTATGCCTATGTGGAGGCGGCCTACGCATTTCTCAAAGCGGGCGGCGACACGCTCGACGCCGGCATCCGCGTGGTCAAGGGTCCGGAGGACGATCCCAACGATGATTCCGTCGGCCTGGGCGGCTTGCCCAACGAAGAAGGCGTGGTCGAACTCGACTCCTGCTGCATGCACGGCCCCACGCGCCGCGCCGGTTCAGTCGGTGGCGTGCGCAACATCAAGAACGTTTCGATGGTTGGCAAGGCCGTCATGGAGCATACCGGCCACGTCATGCTGGTCGGTGAAGGCGCCGAACGATTCGCCGTCGCCATGGGATTTCCACGCGAGAACCTGCTGACCGATCGTTCGCGCAAAATCTGGTTATTGTGGAAGGAATTCAATTCCGATCGCGACTGGTGGGGTCCGGGCCTGGCCGACCCGCACTGGCACGCGCCCGCACCTGAGTCCAAACCGCAATCCGAACTCTGGCAGGATCGAATTCAGCAACTGCGCGAGCGCGCTGCCGACCTCGGCATCGAGCCCGAGTTTCAACTCGCCGCTGTGCGACGCGTTTTGTTTCCGCCGACCGGCACCATCCACTGCTCGGTGCTGAATGAAAAAGGCGAGATGTCGGGCATTACCACCACCAGCGGGCTGGCCTTCAAACTGCCCGGCCGCTGTGGCGATTCGCCCATCATCGGCGCGGGCTGCTACACCGACCAGGACGTGGGTTCCGCCGGCGCGACCGGCGCTGGAGAAGAAAACATCAAAGTCGCCGGCGCTCACACCATCGTCGAGAACATGCGCCACGGCATGGCGCCGAAAGAAGCCGGTATGGACGCGCTGCAGCGCATCGTCCGCAACTACAACGGCGACATGAACAAAATCCGCTTCATGGACATGACGTACTACGTCCTACGCAAAGACGGCGCTTATGCTGGCGTCTCGCTCTGGGAAGGATATTCTCCCGGCAATCCGCACAAGTTTGCAGTGCACGACGGTACACTGCGCTCCGAGATCGCCACTCCTCTGCTCAAGGGCTACTCGCAGGAATGGCCGCCCATGCCGAACGTCCCGGAGGAGTTGAAGAAGGATTCGGAGTATCTGAAGTAAAAGAAGTAGCGCCGCCGTCTCGGCGGCTGTCCGGCGGGCGTCCCCGCCCGCTGGGCGGTTAGCAAAGTCACGGTCAGTGGCGACCTTTCTCGATGAGTTGCTTGATTGTGATTCCTTTGAGAGGCTTCGCGTGTTTACGAATCCTCAGTCAAGGCGTATTTCGGATCAGATTCTGTGGCGCAACCCCTCCTACCCGTGCCGCCGGCGTCCGATCCAACGCTTTACGAGAACCTCACCTTAACATCCGGTCCCTTCTCCAGGTGAATGCTCTCCACGAACCGCACTTTTCCCGTGCGCAGCGTCAAGATCACCGACGACGTCCGCGTGCCTTCGCCGAAGAAGCGCACACCCTTCAGCAGCGCCCCGTCGGTCACGCCGGTGGCCGCGAAAATGATTTGTTTGCCGGGAGCCAGGTCTTCCGCTTCATAAATGCGGTTCTTATCTTTGATACCCATGCGTGCCAGGCGTTCTTCCTGCTCCGGTTTCACCACCAGCCGCCCCAGCATGTATCCGTTCAGGCAGCGGATCGCAGCCGCCGTGATCACGCCCTCCGGCGCGCCGCCCGAGCCCATCACGGCGTGCACGCTGGTTCCAATGACCGCTGCCGCGATTCCCGCAGAAAGGTCGCCGTCGCCGATCAGCCGAATCCGCGCACCCGCCTCGCGAATGTCCGCTATCAGTTTGTCGTGCCGCTGCCGGTCGAGCACAATCACGACCAGGTCTTCCACATCCCGATCCAGCCGCTTCGCAATGTTTTTCAGATTGTCGGCAACCGGCGCATCCAACTCAACCGCATCTTTGCACGACGGCCCCACCACGATTTTTTCCATGTAGCAGTCCGGAGCGTTGAGCAGCCCTCCGCGCTCTGACGCGGCCAGCACCGTGATCGAACCCGGCGCGCCCGTCGCGCACAGATTCGTGCCTTCCAGCGGATCGACCGCGATGTCGACTTCTGGAACGTCGGTTCCATCGGGAAATTCCGCGCCAACTTTTTCGCCGATGTAGAGCATGGGTGCCTCGTCGCGTTCGCCCTCGCCGATCACGATGGTGCCCCGCATCGGAATCGTATCCATGGTTCGCCGCATGGCCTCGGTCGCCACCTGGTCGCTGAGCTTGCGATCTCCCTGCCCCATGGTGCGGGCCGAATCGATAGCGGCCACTTCCACCACGCGCAGGAATCGCGACGCCAGGTCGCTCTCAATGTTCTCCCCAAAGGTGCGGGCTTTGCCTTCTGGTCGATTTTGTGTCCCCATCAATATCCCCCATGTATGTCACAAGAAAATATGGCGTCGCTCTTGCGTTTACGCGCCGGGTTGAGACTATAGCGCAACCGCGTCACCAATGGAAACTTACGATGAACCGTATCGATTTTCTTCCCGCATTACGCATGCACGCCGTCGGGTTCGCCGTGGTATCTTCTATCCCTGATTCAAAACTGAAGTCCCGGAACTGATCCCATGCCTGACGCGCGCCCGCTGACTTTCCTGTGCATCACGACCTACGAGAAGGGCCAGGAGTTCATGCGCGAGTGCAAGCGGCAGGATTGCCGCGTGATTCTGCTGACCGCGGAAAAATTGCGCGACGCCGACTGGCCGCGTGAGAGCCTCGACGACACCTTCTATCTTCCGGCGGAGATTGCCCTGGCCGACATCGTGGGCGCAGTCACTCATCTCGCGCGCAATCACAAACTCGATCGTATCGTCGCGCTCGATGAATACGACATGGAAACCGCCGCCACGCTGCGCGAACATCTGCGCATTCCGGGCATGGGCCTCACCACCATGCGCTATTTTCGCGACAAGTTGGCTATGCGCATGCGCGCGCTTGACCGCGGCGTCCGCGTGCCTGACTTTGTTCCGGTCGTCAACCATGCCGACATCCGCTACTACCTGGATCATGTTCCCGGCCCCTGGGTGCTGAAGCCGCGTCAGGAAGCCTCCGCCATCGGCATCAAGAAAATCCACGCTCCCGATGAATTGTGGCGGCTCCTCGAACAACTGGGCGACAAGCAATCTTCCTATCTGCTCGAGAAGTTCGTCCCCGGCGACGTTTATCACGTAGACTCGGTCGTTTCCGAGAGCGAAGTCGTCTTCGCCAATGTGAGCAAATACGGCAAGCCGCCCATGAACGTAGCTCAGGGCGGCGGAATTTTCACCACGTTCACGGTGCCCCGCGGCGGCGCCGACGATGCGGCATTACGCGCCATCAACCGCGATCTGATCGCCGCGCTCGGCCTGGTGCGCGGAGTGGCGCATGCTGAGTTCATCCACGCGCATGCCGACGGGCATTTTTATTTTCTGGAATGTGCCGCGCGCGTCGGCGGAGCCTACATCAACGAGATGGTCGAGGCCGCGACGGGAATCAATCTCTGGCGTGAGTGGGCCCGCATCGAAATCGCCGGCGGCGACGGCAGCTACAACCTGCCGCCAGTGCGCGAAGATTATGCCGGAGTAATTCTTTCGCTAGCGCGCCAGGCCGATCCGGACACTTCCTCCTACAATGATCCGGAAGTGCATCTGCGCATCAAGAAGCATCACCACGCCGGCCTGGTGCTGCAATCGTCCGATCCGCAGCGAATTCCAGCGTTGCTCGAAGGTTACGCTCGCCGCTTCGCCGAAGAATTCCTCGCCGTCGAACCACCCCGAGAAAAACCCACCTCGTAAGCATGTGCCGCAGTCTCGTGTGGCGCGGGCGTCCCACCGCCGTCCTGCATACAGCCGCAAACAGCCGCGCGGTCGAGGAACCCCACAAAACTCGAAGCTGGCTCCGCGTCACAAATGGCGTCTGCTAATATTTTGCAAATGAGCCCAACCACCACCGAAAGTCCAGTGCCCTCAGAACACTCCGCGCCCGAGCGCCCGGAGCGCAAAGAGCCGGCGTATCTTTTTACCGAGAAGCAGGTCGCCGACAAGAGCGAAATCGCCCGCCGCTTCCTCGACACCCGCGCCCGGCTCAACGCCAATGTCGACAAGGCCAACAATCTCCTCGTCAAGCGCCTCTATAACATCGACCACAATGCCTATCTCGAAGGCACGCTCCCGGCCAAGACCAAAGAACTCATGGGGCTCGTTGCCTCTGCGGTCCTGCGCTGTGACGACTGCATTTTCTATCACGCCATCCAGGCCTACCGCCTGGGCGTTCCCCGCGCCGAGCAGGAAGAGTCGCTCAACATCGCCATGGTCGTGGGAGGTACCATCGTGATCCCCCACCTGAGGCGGGCGTATGAATTGTTGGAAGAGTTGTACGGCTAATAAAAAGTTGCGCCGGTGAGCAGTGACGACGCGAAGGCTCGTCATTGCCGCGGCGGCGGCAATGGAATCACTCCCAGAGAAATCAAAACGACAAAGATTCCGACGCCAAGAATCACAATCGTCGGAGCCCAGAAAGAAAAGGGATCGTCGTAGCGGTCAAACCCACCCGGAGGGCAGCCTTTGTAGTAGCCCTTCCCGGTCATCAAGCTGTACCCCGCCCAGCCAACCGCGCCCAGCCCCAGCGGCAACAGGATCAACACGCGTCTGCTCCTGAAGAAATTAGCAACCGATCTTGCTTACAAACCCTAACTCCCAAAATCATATCGGTTGCGACCTCCAGAAAAATGTGACGACAGTGCATGATCGGCGGGGACAGGCGCTCGCCGGAGCACGCCGAAGAAACCGCGTAATGTCGAGTTGCTCGTCTCACGGGCATGTGCGTGTTGCCCTTGCGCTCCGCGGTTGAATCTGAAGGACTTGTAGGAGCGTTGAGTGGGGCGGGCAGATCGCCCAAGTTCAAAATCTCCGGAGCGGGGGACGATTGTTCATAACCCGATCTGAAGCGTATCCAGAACGGGTTGAATATTCGTGCAGAGTCCCGATTGTCCTGTGCCTGCAATATGCATTCCGATAACCTGCAGGGTAGCCGAGTCCACGACTGCCGCGCCCGAGTCGCCTTCTTCCGCCGGAATATTGTGAGTCAACAGATCGGTAAACGAGACAACCTGATCCCCCATCTCCGGAAATCGTATTTGAAGCGTAAAGTGCACTCCCGTGATCTGGCCAAATTTCAGCGCGGTGCTTGCGCCAAACTTCGCCACCGGCAAGTTAATTGCGGACTGGTCGGGCACCTGACGCAAATCTAGAACACCCGCTATGTCGCCCAGCCCCGGAATATTGTTGGACAAAGACGTGCCGTCGACAGGACTGGCGAGAGCCGCATCAATCGTGTTGAAGACGCTGGGGTTAATCACCATGAATCGATCAGTTAGCTGGCCAACAACTTCGGGTGAACTCCCGCCGCTAGCGAATGCCGGACTCTCAACCTCATCCCCTCGCTGTGCGGCCCCACAAAGGGCGAGAACGTGGGAACAGCTTAGGATGAGTTCTTCCTGGGTAGTCGAGTCCTTCCCGATCAGCGTTACCGTACCGGCGGCTCCCGAGACGTGACCGATGGAGGAACCGCTGGTAAGGCCTGCGTGTGCCACGTGCATAGAACCTACCTGCTGGATGTCGGTTTGCACGGACGCTCCACGACTGTGAAGTCTCAGTCGTTTCGGAATGAACGATTGCATGGTAAGGCGGTTCTTGGGCAGTTTTCGCCTGACATGGAAAGTCAGACTGAACTGCCCAGCAACCGGTTTTCCCGCCACGACTTTTTCGGTGACCCCAAAGCCGAGAACGTTCGGATCGGAGAAAAAGGAGCGTATTTGCCTCCGATCTTCGCTAAAGGCGGAGCCTTCAGTTCCTTTCGGAGCGCGAGAGCGGGGCTGAAGCGCGTCCCGAAGCAGCAGCGTTGCATCACGCGTTTGTGTGTAAGTGCTCATTTCAGTTTGTCGATGACTGATTTGACGGGCACGTTGATGCCAAACATAAACTTGTACTGTATTTTGAGCCGCGAGTCATTCGCTAGTTGCGCCTGACTTGCGCTGCTGCCTGCGATTAGTGATGTCGGGGTACTCACGCGGTTAAACACCGCGCCGGCAAAAAACTGACTTCCCACCATGATCTTTGGCAAACCGATACCCCCACCAGCGAAGAGTTTGTCCCAAGGATCGCTGGTTAGCGGGAACCCCAAGAGAATTCGCGGCCTGAGATTGGAGTTGGGAGCCTTAAGGTCCACCGGCCCAAGCAACATCAGATTGAACATCGCATAAGCGCTTTGCTTGCTTACTTGGGTGGCTTGGATCATATTATCCGTGGACGAATATTGGAGGTCTTTGATCTTATTGACAGGTATCCCGATGCTGGCGTCCCACCAGTACTTTCCCTCGTTATCTAACGAGACATCGGCGCCGACTTGATGGGCGTCGCGTGCGGTTGCCATATTTGGATCGCCGGTGGGCAGGTTATATCCTGCGACCCGGATGTCGCTCGGAGTAGCAGCGTCTTGGATCGCTCCCGAGCCCCACACAATAACGGGGGTAGTCATTACCTGCACCTTTCCCGGTAACTCTCCTTGCGCCAGATTCAACGTCTTTAGAATCGACAGCAAGTTCTGTATATTGGCAGCGGTCTTCTTGACTACGGCTGCCTCGTAGTGCACTTGCGCGTACGCGCTGTCAATTGCGCCGTCGCCGAGTCCCTGGATCTGGAGGGCGTTCTTGGGGTCGTTGTCGAAAAGCAGGTTTGCCGCTAAGGCGTCTTGCTCTGCCTTTGCCAGCGATTTGAGACCGGGGGATTCCAATCCCTTGGCATTCAGGTGGAGGAATAGCACAACGATGTGCTTGGAGCCATATATTCGTTGGCCAGTGAAGTCCTGAAACGAAATGCCAGGATGGTACAAGTACCATGAATTTGACTTAATATTCTCGGGAGTGTCCCCGTATTCGACGACATGTATTACGAAGCAGACGTCCTTTTGGTTCAGAATGGCTGGAGAGATTGTTCCTGCGTTTGCTCTGACTGTTTTCGCGAGAATTTGCTCTACATTCTTTTCGGTCTCACTGAACTTTTGGTCGTTGCTAAAAGCCCTGATTTTGTCTCCGAATTTGTCCGCGTCATTCATGCTTAATATTCCCTGTGGTGTGGCTACAGGTTTCCAGGGCAAGGGATTTTGAGACTGGGAAGACGCTGCTGGTGTCGTGCTGGCCGGTTGCGGGATTTGCGCGCGAACTGGCTCAATTATCCAAACGACACTGAACAAATAGGCGATAACAGACAAGCGACGAACATGGGCTCTCATAGACTCTCACTCTTTCCTGCGTGGATTGCTTCGCCCACGCTGCGGTTTGGATAACTTTTTGTCTGGCTTCCTGTCTCTTTGCGAGATCCCGGCGAAAGCTCCGACATCCATGCTCGAGTCCGGAGATCGCGCTGAGGACACTACCGTGCCAAGGCACAACTACGCTCTCGGCTACTTAATGCTCTGTTGTGGTGCCACGCCCGAGGGTGACGCGGAGGAAAGGGAAGGCCGCTCGTTGGGGGCACGGCTCGTCGCCCTCGATGGCGAGCACAATACGCCATGACGAGCGCAGCTCGAATGAAGGTTGGAAGTTGTTACGAATTCAGAACGCGGGCCCGTAATTCGGCCATTTCCGCCGCATCGTGCCACACGGATTCGGGTCGCGACCTCGCCCAGTAGAATTGCAAATCGCCCGAACGGCCAGTCTGGAAGCGGGTTTTCCCTGTTACAAAAACAGAACAAGGCCGAGCCCTGAAACAGTCATACCGATCGCGCACAGGCGCTTACACCCTGGAACGCCTGATCTGTTCGGCAGCTCCCGCGTGTCGCTGATACTCCGCTAGAACGCGTCAATCCCCGTAATGCTCTGCCCGATGATCAGAGAGTGCACGTCGTGCGTGCCCTCATAGGTCTTTACCGACTCCAGGTTCATCATGTGGCGCATGATGGGATAGTCATCGGCCACGCCGTTCGCTCCGAGGATGTCGCGCGAGAGGCGGGCGCACTCCAGCGCCATCCAGACGTTGTTGCGCTTGGCCATCGAAATGTGTTGCGGCTGCACTTTGCCCGCGTCTTTCAAGCGCCCAACCTGCAGCACCAGCAACTGCGCTTTCGTGATTTCGCTGATCATCCAAGTCAGCTTGTCCTGCACCAACTGGTGCGAGGCGATGGGCTGATCGCGCCACTGCTTGCGCAGCAGGGAATATTGCAGCGCGCAGTCGTAGCACGCCATGGCCGCGCCCAGCGCTCCCCACGCAATGCCGTAGCGGGCCTGGTTCAAACACATTAGTGGAGATTTCAGCCCGCCCGTCTTCGGCAGCAAATTCGATTCCGGGATGCGCACATCCTGCAACGACAGCCCCGACGTCACCGACGCCCGCAGCGACCATTTGCCGTGAATGTCATCGGCCTTGAAGCCGGGTCGGTCGGTCTCCACCAGAAATCCGCGAATCTTGTCGTTCTCGTCTTCCACTTTCGCCCAGATAATCGCAACGTCAGCGATCGTTCCCGAAGTGATCCACATCTTCTCGCCGTTGATTACGTATTCATTGCCGACTTTCTTGGCGCGGGTGCGCATGCCTCCGGGGTTCGATCCAAAGTCCGGCTCGGTCAGTCCGAAGCAGCCTAGCTTCTCGCCTTGCTGCATCGCCGGCAGCCACGTCTGCTTCTGCTCTTCGCTGCCAAATTCGTAAATCGGATACATGCACAATCCCGACTGCACGCTCACAAAGCTGCGCACGCCGGAGTCGCCGCGCTCCAGTTCCTGCGTCATCAGGCCGTATTCCACGTTGCCCATCCCAGCGCAGCCGTAGCCTTTCAGCGACGCGCCAAAAAATCCCAAGTCGGCCATCGGCTTAACCAGTTCGCGCGGAAAGCGCCCGGCGCGATTGCATTCCTCGATAATCGGAATCAGATTGTCTTCAATGAACTGCCGCGTCGTATCGCGCACCAGGCGCTCGTCATCGGTCAGCAGGGAATCGTACTGGATGAAATCGACACCGCGAAATTTAATGGCAGGCATGACAGGTCTCCTAATGAAAGCAGTTCCCCATGAAACAGTAAGTCCGGCGATTCGAAGCAGGCGAATCAAGTCTGCCGCACAGAGGCCGGGCGCGTGCCGGCGGGCAAACATATGACGGTAGCAGGGCCAAGGGATATGGGTCAACGGGCCGGGCAGGGGGTGACTTTCGTTCGTACTTATCTCTGGGAAAGGAGACTACAATCAAAGATGTGCGACATTACTCGATCAAGATGATGAACGGTTTTTCGGTATTCAAGTGCCCGCTTTGTCAGCACTCCGTCACCACGCGGGACTTCAGCAGCAAAGACGGAAACTGCCGCACTCAATCGGCAAAGGCAATGAACGAGCACGCCAAAGCTGTTCATGGCCGCCAGGCATTCGCGTCTTCGTCGGATGGGCCCATGTGGCATGCCTATTGAACGTATACCGTGGCTCCCGGCGCGCAGCCGCTGAGTGGGCGAGCTTCTCCGGACGCAACCACGGGGATTCTGATGAGAAAAATCTAGCCTGGCCCTCCAATCGCCGTCCCTGTTTTCTTCTTCATTTGGAACGCCCTGATACGGATAACTCTCCTGCGCCGCTTCCGACCCGGTACTAGGATCCCGAGTGCGCGAACCCATTCTTTTTACAAGAACGCCGGTGTATGCTGATCGCGGACTTTTCCCAGTTTTAAATCGATTCACTATGCGGCAACTTCAAGGCCGCTGACTGAAATCTCGGAGGCATCATGCCATTGCGTGTCGGGTCACGTCTTCTTTCGGTTTCATTCGTGGTGAGTCTTCTTCTATCGGCGCATTGCGCCTTCGCCCAGAAAGTCACCGTCGACGCCGACCCGGCGCACGTGGCCAACACTTTCAGTCCAGTCCGCTCGCTCGGCGCGGCCATCGACCGTTTGCGCACCGGTACACCCGATCACTTGCTGAAAGATCCATTGCTGCACGAAATCCTCGGCGCGGGATGGCAGACCGTCACCTATCGCCAGAACACCGAGCTGATGGTCGAGGCCTGGCATTGGAATCCCGCCGGCAATTGGAGCAACGCCGCCCAGCAGGAAGGTTACTTCGTGGGCAACGCCGAGCCCGCCGGAGAAATTCATAGTTCTTGGGCCGCGCCGCTGCCGCATCGCGGTTTCAGTCGCGGCGACGGCAACGGCTGGTCCCGACTCACCGACGGCGATCTCAAGTCTTATTGGAAAAGCAATCCATACCTCACCAAGGCTTTCACTGGCGAAGACGACTCGCTGCATCCGCAATGGGTCATGATCGATCTCGGCACCAAGATCGACCTGAATGCCATCCGCATCGCCTGGATGGACCCCTATGCGAAACGCTACGCCGTGCAATTCTGGACCGGCGAACTCAAGCCCTTCTACGACGGCACCACCAAAGGCACGTGGCAGACTTTTCCCCTCGGCAACATCACCGACGGCAAAGGCGGCACGGTCACGCTCAAGCTCGTCGACTGGATGATCCCTGTTCGCTACATCCGCATCTGGATGACCGAATCTTCCAATACCTGCGACAGCCATGGCTCAGCCGACATCAGAAATTGCGTAGGCTACGCCATCAACGAACTCTACGCCGGCGCGCTTTCCGCCGACGGATCCTTCAACGATTACGTCACCCATTTTCCCAGCCGCGATCAGACCGTGACCTGGCCGTCATCGGTTGACCCTTGGCACGCCGCTTCGGACATTGACCAGTCTCGTGGCGATCAAGTCGGTTTTGATTTCTTTATGACCAGTGGCATCACGCGCGGCCTTCCCACCATGGTTCCGATCGCCATGCTCTACGCCACTCCCGAAGATGCCGCCAACGAAATTGCGTATCTCTACAAGCGCCACTATCCCATCTCATACGTCGAGATGGGCGAAGAAGCCGACGGCCAGCACATGCTCCCCGAAGACTACGCCGCGTTGTACATACAATTCGCCACCGCGATTCACAAACTCGTGCCCGAGGCGAAACTGGGCGGTCCGCCATTCGAAGGAACTTTCGGCGATGTCGAAGTCTGGCCCGACGCCAACGGGAAAGTTTCCTGGCTCGGCCGCTTCCTCGACTACCTGAAAGCCCACGGCCGCCTCAGCGACTTCACCTTCTTTTCGTTCGAGCATTATCCGTATCAGGATCGCCCCTCATATTCATGGGCCGATCTCTATCCCGAGCCGGAATACGTTCGTCACATCGTGCAAGTGTGGAAAGACGACGGCCTGCCATCAAACATTCCATTCTTCATGACCGAAGGCAACATCGGCGGGGGTGCGCCTCCGTCGACGGTGAAGGCTGGTCTGTGGCTCGCCGACTATGTCGGCAGCATGATGAGCGAGCGCGCGGGCGCGACTTACTATTTCCATTACATGCCCTACCCAAGGGATTCGGGCGGCTTTGGAAACTTCCTGCACATCGATTCGGACTACAAGGTGATCGATTATCCGCCGCAATATCTCGCGGCGCAGATCATCACCAAAGAATGGGTGCAGCCCGTTGACGCGCCGCACAAACAATTCAAAGCCGCCAGCGACGTGAACGACGCTGCCGGAAATGTGCTGATCACCGCTTACGCCGTCGAGCGCCCCGACGGCCAGTGGTCCGTGATGTTGGTCAACCGCGACCAGTTCAACGATCACGCGGTGAAAGTCGCATTCGCGGGCGGCAAACACGATCGACACTTTACGGGCCCAGTCGACCGCATCACCTTCGGCTCCAACGAATATCAGTGGCACCGCGAGGGCACAGGCGGCCATGCCGACCCGGACGGCCCGCCCTCAAAATCCACAGTGAATGGCGGCGCAGACGTCCTCTACCAGATTCCGAAGGCGTCGATCACCGTGCTGCGTGGCCGGATTGGAGAGTAAGAGAGACTGGAGAGTAAGAAAAACAGAGTAATAGAACGAAGACGAAGAATATCCGTCGCGGCAACGTTCTCTCTACGCCGCCGCGTGTCGTGGATAGCTGCCGCTGATCCGGCGAATGAAACCGTGCACGCGATGTAAGCCAGCGTGCGGCAGAAACATGTACGGGCACTCACCCGGCACCACCTGAATTCCGTGCTCCTGGCAGAATGCGATCGCCTGCACGCTGACCGCTCCCGTCCCGCCGGCGCGGTACATCCATACCCGCTTGATTCCGGCCTCGGCACAATCCTTCACCACCGTCTCCGTCACCCCGGGCGAGGTCATCAGCAACGCTCCGTCCACTGCCGGCTGAATCTGCTGCAGGCGGGCAAAGCACCTGCGGCCTTCGACTTCGGCCATCCTTGGATTCACTGGAATCACGTCGTACCCGCGCTTGACCAGCTCTTTGAACAACATCATGCTGAAGTCACGCGGGTTGCGCGAGATGCCAACCATCGCAATTCGCTTCTGAGCCAGGAAGTCGTTGATCGTTTCCAGCGACACACTTGGTTTCGCCATTTTTCCTCCTGCGCGAAGCCTGGGGAATTCGCCCGCGGCTTTGCCTCTCAAGCGATCTTCCTTGAGTCGCCTCTTCTTACCACTTTGCGGGAAGTACGTCAGTGATCGCAGGCACGTCCCGCGGCCTGAGCGAATCGTCAATAAACAGCTTTGAAAGTTATGTCGCCACGCAGTTTCCACACTGCCCAGTCAGCCAGAGCAGCGACCCCAAGACAGCCGCCCCCACCTTACTGTAAAATGAATGGCGACGGAAGAAAATCAAGACGCAGCTTCAGTGTCTTCCCGAGTGGATCAACTGTAGCTCTGGGTTTCAGAAAGCTCCCATCCACATCATCCGCGGCGACAGGCCCGGATCGCTGCGCAAATATCGATACAAATATCTGAAGAGATCAGGAGACATCCAACATGGCTGTAGGCGCCAAGATCGCAAAAACCGCTGACCGCAAGAAGATTATGGACACCACCAAGAGCACCGATTGCCCGAAATGTGGCAAGACCACGCGCATCGTCAAGCGCGTCAAAGACCGCGAACGCGGCGTCCCCGGCGGAGTCTACATCTCCTGCTCGGCCTGCGAGTTTTTCGAGAAGCTGTAAGGCTCAAAGACTTGGCTCGATTTTCCTGAACGGATTTGGGAAGGGCACGACTCTCAATCGTGCCGTCCAGGTCGTTTAAACGCACGGGCTTCAGCCCCCCTGAGGTCCGCCCTCATTCCAGCGCAGCGCTTCAGATGCTGTTGCAGCACATCTTCGATGAATGCGGATCGCGAGATCTTGGCCCGACGGGCCAATCGATCAATCGCCTTCAGTACATCCGACGACAGGCTGATCGATATTCTTGCCTTTCGTTTCGCCGCCATACTTACACTATCGGCGAATTCTTGACCGGCCTTCGTTCCCCTACCCGCTGATCTGCCCCAGGATCGCGCGCGCTTCTGCCGCCGGATCGGCCGCTTCCGTGATCGGCCGCCCCACCACGATGTGGCTGGCTCCCGACTTGATCGCCTCTGCGGGCGTGACCACGCGCACCTGATCTCCCGCGCTTCCACCCGGCGGACGCACTCCCGGCGTGACGATGGCAAAACCGTTTCCCAGCTCGGCCCGCAGCGTCGAGGCTTCGCGCGCCGACGCCACCACGCCCTGGCATCCATTGGCCAGCGCAATCGTGGCCAGCCGCACCACGCTGTCCTCGACCGTCCCGCGAATGCCGATCTTTTCCAGGTCGTTTCCGTCCATGCTGGTCAGCACGGTCACGGCGAGAACGATCAAATCCGGGCGCGCCTTGGCTGCTTCGACGGCTGCGCGCAGCATCTTGCCGCTGCCCGAAGCGTGCACGGTCAGCATGCTGACGCCCAGCTTTGCCGCCTCGCCGACCGCTGCTCCCACGGTGTTGGGAATGTCGTGGTACTTCAGGTCGAGAAACACGCGCCGCCCGGAAGCCACCAGATCGCGCACAATCTGCGGCCCCTCGGCGGTATAGAGCTGCATGCCGACTTTATAGGTCAGCGCGGAGTCGCCCACCGCTGCCACGATCCTCTGTGCGGCCGCGGCGGTCGATACGTCCAGCGCAACGATGAGCCGCTGGCGCGGATCATCGTCGCGAAGATCATCGCTGTGAACTTTCCCCATGCGATAGTCAGAACTATCACTCGGGAGACGGTTAGGTAAAGCCGCTGTCATCCCCGTCAGTGTATGACTTTTACGGGAGTTTCGCTACCGGTGGGCGGTTCACAGCGACCGTCTGGTAGACGGTCTTGGTTTGAGCCAGTTTGGGTTGAACCAGCTTGGGTTGGGCTAGCTTGGGTTGGGCCAGCTTGGCGACCGAATTGGGTTGCCTGGGTTCGACCAGATCCAGCCGCACACGCTGCAGACCACGCGCCTTGAATTGCAGCGCCTGGGCAGCCCCGTACGACAGGTCAATAATCCGGCCCGGAACGATGGGCCCGCGGTCGTTGACCCGGACCACCACGGCCCGTCCATTCCGCAGGTTGGTGACCCGCACGTAGCTTCCCATGGGAAGCGTTAGGTGCGCTGCGGTCATGTCGTACATTTCGTACGGTTCGCCGCTGGCGGTCGGTTTTCCTTCAAAAATCTCGCCGTACCAGGACGCAGTCCCAATTTGATACGGTTTGGTCTTACTGACCTGTTGGCGGACTTCGGGATTGCTTCGAACAGAACTAACTGGAGCCGCTGTCGCCTCCGAGATGTTCGGTCCCTGAGCCGCTCCCAGGCCGACGACCAGACAAGCGATCGCCAGTCCATGAGCTATACATCTTCGCATTCAGTTCTCCTCGCATACTCAAAAGTGCCCTTGGCCTTTAGGCTGGTATTTCTCTGCAGTTGGTAAATGCTATCGGGCTGCCAAACTCATGTCAAGGCGATTTGGCCGGTCGACCGATGACCTCCTAGTAATGGATGTCTCACGTAACCTGTTGGTAATTTAGGCACATCCGCGTAATATCCTTTATTTCAGGACGGTTACGCATTTACTCTTTAGTAAATAGCACGTCGGGGCGAACAACGTATTATTTACAACTTCCATGGAATCAATTACTTACAGCCTACGACGCCGCAACCTACATGGAATCATGTACTTGCATAGGTGACTCGGAAGCCACCGGCGAAGATTTTTTTGTGCAGGTAAGTCCCGAAAGTAACTTCGCGGCCCCGCCGATGTGAGATGCTGGGCTCGACATCCGATTCCGTCAGAACGAAAGACCATGTCCGAAAAACCGCCCATCGTCCTCACCATTGCGGGGTTCGATCCCTGTTCCGGAGCCGGCGTCACCGCCGACATCAAAACCATCGCCGCCCACGGCTGCTACGGCGTCGCCTGCATCACTGCCATGACCGTCCAGTCCACGGCCGGGGTCAAGCGAGTTGAGGCCGTCGATCCGGCCCTGATTTCCGACACCCTCGAGGAACTCGCCGCCGACCTCGACATCTCCGCCGTCCACATCGGCATGCTGGGATCGGCCAGAGTGGTCAAGGCCGTCGCCGACTTCCTTTCTGGCAAGGCAGGAAAGTCCCGTCTGCCCAATATCGTGCTCGATCCCATCCTGAAATCCTCCTCCGGCGCTGATCTGCTCGATGCCGCCGGGACTCGCCTGCTAATCGAACGCCTGATCCCCCTCGCCGATGTCGTGACCCCAAACATCGACGAAGCTGCAGTCCTCACCGGCCTCAAAGTCACCGACCTCGACGAAATGAAGGCCGCCGCCGCCAAACTCCACGCCATGGGCGCGAAAGCCCTGGTCATCACCGGAGGCCATCTCGACAAAGCCATCGACCTGTTGAGCTTCACAGCAACAACGCATGGAGCCCCGGACGCCTCGTCCCAGGAGGAGTCGCAACTTCCGCCGGAGCAGGAAATCTTCAAGGCCGAGCGCCAGCGTTCCAACTCCACCCACGGCACCGGATGCGCCTTCGCCACCGCCATGGCCTGCCACCTCGCGCTCGATCGCGGCCTGGCCGAAGCCGCGCTTCTGGCCAAGACTTATGTCTCCGCCGCTATCGCCAACGGCCATCCCTTGGGCCGCGGAACCGGGCCCGTTCACCATCTCTATAGAATGAGCCAGCAACGCCGCGCCGCCGGCTCAGGCGCTGAGGAGTAGCAGATGTCGAAGCCACTAGAATCCTGAGCGACCGCTTGAAGGTCTCAGCGTAGCAAGGGCGGGAACAATTAGGCGTGAACGATTGAAGACTTGTGTGACAATAGGCGCGAACACTTGACGACGCGTGGCAACCGACAAGGCGTGAACAACCGTGGAAGAGCGGCGCTTTAGGGCCGCGTCAAGACAAGTGACGGAGGGGGCTTTAGCCCCGGTGGTCCTAAATTGCAGGTTAATCCCAAGGAAGATTTTCTTAACGCGGCGTTACTCGCCGTCGTTCTTGGAAGGTTTCTTCAGCAGAATTCCCGCCACAAACGCGGCCGTCGCCGCGAGCAGCCATTCCGCGCGGTAGAACTGAATGGCCTGCCAGTCCACAAAAGTCTTAGCCGTTAGCAGTCCCACCATCAAGGCTCCGGCCACGCATCCCAAGCCAATCACAAACGCTACCAGCGATGCCGTCGAAAGCCCGAAAAAGCTCTGGATCTCATGGAAATGTAGGCGCTGCAACCAGGCAGGGAACTGGATCCGGTCCCAGACCCTTCCGGATTTCTCCGATAATCCCGCGGCCACGGAATAAATCCGTGCCACACCCTGTTCCCACACTCGCGCCAGTACGGCTGCATCCGAGTGCGCGTCCTCGTGGACGGCTTCTGGACGCCGCCCGCCGCAAGTATGGCAAAACCGCGATCCCAGCAGAAACTCGCTGCTGCAGCGCGGGCAGACTTCCGCCATTACCGGGACGGCCTCTTGAACGACCATCTCCTCGGCCGCTACGGGCGAGGGTGGCCGCCAAAACTCCTGATGTGCTTCTGGTGCTGCTTGCGCTGCTTCCGACATAATTGCGTCCTACGGCAAACCGCTTAAGGTGCCTATGGCATTCCAACCACCAAAGCCCAGCAGAACCTAAGTGCCTACCCCACAAATACTTGCACTTCTTCCCAATACCTGCCGAACAGTCCGCTCCGGCAATAATTACGCGTCCGAGCGAGTAAAGATGCGTCAGTTACGAAAGCCCCAAGCCTGCCGCTCACAAAAAACAATGCCAGCTTCTTCGTGCCCCGACAAGCTGGCCCGTACCACCTGTTAGCGAACTCCATCACTGAAACAAGTTGCGGGACGGCTCAGCTTTCGGAAGCCCAAAATCAGCATCCTACCTGCAGCGCCGCACGATCCTCCGAGCTCCATTCGGAGGACCGGACACAGACAGCCCGTTCGGCCTTCCCGCAACGAGCCTTCCCGCAACCTGGATTCAGTCTGTAGCTGCGCCGATTATAGAGTCGCCCGTAGATGCCACACAGATGACGCTCTTGGTTCCGGTTGTGTTGTGCACGGAGCGGGGCTGTCACGGACTAGGCTGCCCCACCCGTCGCGGCGTTCGACGGGTGGGAGTCCCCAGTGCTGGGATCAGGAGTCGTCCTGGAGTAGTGGGTCAGTTCCCAAACCATCCACTCACTTCCGAAGCCGAAGCGCGACTTGGTTTAAACTAGAGGGCAAGCGATTCGTGACCCTGCAACCGGGAATTCTCAGCATGAAGCTCAACCCCAGTGCGCCGCCCCTCGTGATTTCTTTGTGCCTCCTGATCGCCTCTTGCCTTCCCGCCGTAACTCAATCGCAACCCGCACCGGCCGGTCCTCACGGCGCGCCCCACGACGCCCAGACCGACGCCGCTTTCGATGATTTCTACAACATGCAATACGACCGCGCCACCGCGGAACTCGAGAAGATCGTCGACAAGCATCCCGAGGATCCCTTCGCCGTCAACCACCTGCTGACCGTGATCCTCATGCACGATCTCTACGACACCGGCGCCATGAACACTGGCGACTACGCCAACGACAGTTTCATCGGCCGCGCGCCCCGCCCCACCGACCAGAAGATCAAGGACCGCATCAAGCAACTGGTCCGCCGCGCCCAGGATATCGAAGAGCAGCAACTCAAGGCCAACCCTCAGGACGTGAACGCCCTCTACTGCCGCGGCGTGACCCGCGCCCAGTTCTCCGTCTATACCGGACTGGTCGAGCGCGCCTGGTTTTCCGCGCTGCGCAACGCCGTCGGCGCGCGGCATGATCATGAACGCGTGCTCGAACTCGATCCCAACTATATCGACGCGAAAATGGTTGTCGGCACCCACAACTACGTGATCGGCCGCTTGCCCTGGAGCGTAAAGGTAGCCGCCGCGCTCGCCGGGCTGAGCGGATCGGCCGACAAAGGTCTCGAATTTCTTCGCGAGGTCGCGAAAAGCGACGGCGAAAACGCGGTCGATGCCAAGGTCGTGCTCAGCCTGTTCCTCCGCCGCGAGCACCAGTACGACGAGGCCATCGGCTATATGAACGAGCACTCGGCGAAGTATCCCGGCAACCACTTGTTCCCGACCGAAGTCGCCAACCTCGAACGCGCCGCCGGACGCCTCGATCAGGCCGAGGCCATGTATCGCAAAGTCTGGCAAACCGGACGCGAGGGCAAATACGGCAAACTGCATTACGAACTCGCCGCCTGGGGTCTGGGAGAATTACTGCGCAGCAAGAAAGATCTCAGCGGCGCGGCCGCCGCCTACGACTCGGTCAACGAAGCTCCCAATCCTGATCCTGACATCCTGCAAAAAGCCAACCTCGCCGCCGGAGAAATGTACGACCTGTTGCAGAAACGCGACCTGGCCATGAGGAAATACGAAACCGTCCTGGCCGGCAACGCCAACACCGGCCCCGCCGACCAGGCGAGGCGCTACATCAAAGAAGCGTACAGGGAATAGAGGTTTTTGTGAGGACGGCCCCCCGGCGGTCCGCGGAGCGCACCAACGCGTCTTTGTGCTAGAATTAATGCATCAATTGATTGATCAATGGAGTTGCCATGAATCGCCGCGTCGACGCCCACCTCGCCCGCACCCAATTTGGCCAGATCATGGACCGTGCTGTCGAAAACAACGAACGTTTCGTCGTGGAACGCCGCGGCGAACCGGCCGTGGTCATCATGAGCATCCAGGACTTCATCCGCACCGCGGCTCCTCCACCGGACTGGTTGAAGAAAGCTTGGAACGGTGCCAAGAAGCGAGGCCTGGATAAACTCGCCCCGTCCGACATCGACGCCGAGATTTCCGCCCATCGCCGCGAGAAACGAAAATGATTCGCGCGGTCATTGACACGAATGTCCTCGTGTCGGCCATGATTTCATCGATGGGGAATGAAGCTTTGGTGCTCATGGCGGTCAACCAGGGCTTGGTTGTGCCATGCTTTTCGTCCGAGATTCTCGAAGAGTATTCTGAAGTCCTGTCCCGGCCGCGCTTCCGGTTTCCGCAGCACGAAGTGGACGCCTTACTGGAGATGCTTCGTGGCCGAGGCAGCCTTTTCAGCCCACGTCCATTGGCCCGCACCTCGATAGATCCCGATGACGACAAGTTCATCGCTTGTGGCTTGACCGGAAAGGCTGACTTCCTTGTAACCGGCAACAAGCGACACTTCCCGCAGAGCCCGCCCTTGGAAGCAAGGGTAGTCAGCGCCGCCGAATTGCTGGAGTTCATCACTCTGGGGCGGTAAATGGGGGAGTTTCGGAGGCACCTCAAAGCTCAGGGAACTTTCGACCCACGATTGCGTATCATCCGAAGGTATCCCTCACGGAGGCTATTCATGTACTGCAACTATTGCGGCAAAGCCATTCAGGACGACGCAGCGGTCTGCGCCTATTGCGGAGTCCGCGTCGGCGGTTCGCTGGCCCGCACGCGCCTGGTCCGCCCGCGCCTGGGGCGCAAAGTCGCCGGCGTATGCCTCGGCTTCGCAGAATATTTCGACGTCGATGTCGCCCTGGTGCGCGTGGTCTGGCTGATCACCGCCATCATGACCGGCGTCGGCTTCATCCCCTACCTTCTCGCGTGGATTGTCATGCCCGAAGAGCCGTACCTGCTTCGAGCGCCGCTGGGCTCGCAGCAAGCAACGCAGTAACGCAGCGCGCAACCTTGAACATCTATCTTCGATTCTTAGCCCTGTCATCCTGAGCGCAGCGAGCTCGCACGAGCTCGCGCAGTCGAAGAGCCTGCCCTGAGCGAAGCCGAAGGCATCCCTATAGCCGAGCCGAAAGTCGCAAGCTGAACCGGGAGCCGGAAGCCGAGAGCCGGAAGCCGAGCTTATGATCTAATCTCCCCATGCCTCCCATCCCCTCCCAGCACATCAGGAGCGGCGACGCCGAAATCGTCTACTGGTCCATCGGCGATGGCCCTCCGGTCGTTCTGCTGCATCCTTTTCCCGCTCATCACGAATTCTGGCTGCCCGTCGCTGATTCCCTCGCGTCGCGTTATCGCCTGATCCTCCCCGACCTTCGCGGACACGGCGAATCTGAAATTGGCGAAGGCCCAGCCACCATGGACAAACACGCAGCCGACCTCGCCCGGGTCATGGACGATGCCGACGTCGGCCGCGCTCCGCTCATCGGCGTCTCCATCGGCGGCTACGTCCTCTTCGAGTTCTGGCGAAGATTTCGCGGCCGCGTCGCCGCGCTCGCACTCTGCAATACGAAAGCTCCCGCCGATGGGCCCGAAGCCCGCGCTGGACGCCTGCAGGCTGCCAACGACGTCCTCGACTACGGCACCGAACCGTTTTTCGAATCCATGATTCCCAAGCTGTTCGGCAAGAGCACACGCGACGCCCGTCCCGACCTAGTCGACGGCGCGCTTCGCATGATGCGCAAAATGTCGCCCGAAGATGTTGCCCAAGTCCAGCGCGGCATGGCCGCCCGCCCCGACTCCGTCGAAACATTGAAGACCATCAATGTTCCGACGCTGTTGGTCACCGGCGACGAAGACATTCTCACAGGATTGAACGAGGCGGAACTGATGCGCCAGCACATCTCCGGCAGCCAGCTGTGCGTAATTCCAAAAGCCGGCCACTACTCCCCTTGGGAACAGCCCCAAGACGCTGCCAAACTCTTCCGCCAATTTCTCGACGGCCTTCGCTGAACGTATTCTCTTGATTGCTTGTCATTCCGACGCGTGAGCGCAGCGAGACAGGAGGAACCTGCTTCCACGTCCCACCGAAAAGACGCGCCTTGCGACGCCCACCTATCGACAAGCCCATGCCATCCACAAGCCCGCGCGATCCACGAATGCCGACACAACCGTGGAAGAGCGGCGCTTCAGCGCCGCGTAAAGCGTACACATGAATCCGGGCTTTAGCCCCTGAGGGACCTCTTGGACTAGAATCAGGACGCCATGAAACATCTCGCCCTGATTCTCGCCCTCGCTGTGTTACAGATTCATGCCCTCGCGCAAACTCCCGCCCAGCGCCCGCACATCCTCGGCATCGACCATGTGTCGTTCTACTCGACCGCGCCTGACGGCGTAAAAAAGCTTTACGGCGACGTGTTTGGCTTGGCCTCTGCCGATCCTATTGAGCCCGGCGGCACTTTCCGATACACCGTCGGCGCGCAATGGGTCGGCTACAGCCCTGCTCCCGATCCCAAGGCCACCGACCGCATGGATCACGTGGCCTTCTCCACCGACAACATCGCCGCGCTGCGAAAATATCTGATCGCGCAGGGCATCAAAGTTCCCGAGATTCAAGGCCGCTCTGACCACAGTCTTTTCTTCGTCGTGAACGATCCCGAGGGACATCGGATAGAGTTCGTCGAGCGAGACAACGCCAAAGCGGTGCCACCCGCGGCCTCCGCCGTGTCCCACCACATGATTCACGCCGGCTTCGTCGTCTACCACCGCGATGCCGAAGACCATTTCTACCGCGACATCCTCGGCTTTCGCCCTTACTGGCACGGCGGAATGAAAGACACTGACACAGATTGGGTCGCGATGCAGGTTCCCGACGGCACCGATTGGCTGGAGTACATGCTCAACCAGCCCGAGCACATGTCCCTGCAACTCACCGGAGTGATGAACCACATTTCGCTGGGCGTCGCCGACATGAAACAGGCGCAAGCGATTCTGGAAGCGCACGGCTGGAAGACCCACGGCGATGAAAAGGCGCAGATGGGTAAGGACGGCAAATGGCAGCTCAACTTGTATGATCCCGATTTTGTGCGCGTGGAACTCATGGAATTCAAGCCCGCGCAGAAACCCTGCTGCAGCGATTTCACCGGGCCGCACCCGGCGGAGTAGATTTGTTAGAATCCTGTCGTTATACCGATCGCCATCACCATGACAACGACAACAATAACGACTGATACATTTCTAGTCCCCGCACAAACCGTGACCGCCAAAGGCGACGGCCCCGCGGTCGACCTGAGCGGCGCAGCCAGCCGAGTTTTTCTGGTCACGCTCGCCATCACCCAGATCATCGAGCAAGAATCAATTGATGTCAGCATCTTCGGCTCGGCCGACGGTGCCACCTGGGACGCGAAATCGCTCGCCGCCTTTCCCCAGAAGTTTTATTGCGGAGAAACTCCGCTCCTACTCGACCTGACCGCGCATGCTGGAGTGAAGTTCGTCCGCGCTCACTGGGAAGTCGCCCGCTGGGGCCGCGGTACCGAGACCCCTAAGTTCGAATTCAGCGTCGCATTGAAGGAAATTCCCGCCAACATTCTCAAAGAGGCCACTGCCGAAGCCAAAGCGATGGCGTAGAGACCTCTGATCTCAGATTGTTGATCTCAGATTTCAGATTGAAAACAATCGGGCAACCGTTCTCAATCTGAAATCTAAAATCTAGAATCTAAAATCTGCCATGGGCCAGCATTCTTCCGATTCCCAATCCGCTATATTGACCTCAGCATGAAGAACGGCTCCCAAGTCATAGTGCGTCCCGCACGCAACCTGCGCGGTAGCGTCAGTCTGCCCGGCGACAAATCGATCTCCCACCGCTACGCCATGCTGGCCGGCATCGCCGCCGGCCCGTCGCGCATCGAGAATTATTCCACCGGCGCCGATTGCGCCAGCACGCTCGGCTGCATGCGCGCTCTCGGCGTGAGCTGGGAGAAAAAAGAAAACGGCGTGATAGAAGTGCAGGGAAGCGGCTTGTCGCTCGCTGCTCCCACGGCTGCGCTCGACTGCGGCAATTCCGGTTCCACGATCCGCATGCTGAGCGGCATCGTTGCCGGCCAGAAATTTGGGAACAACCAGAAGTTCGTAGAAATGGTCGGTGACGAATCGCTCTCCCGCCGCCCCATGGCCCGCGTCATCACGCCGCTCACCGCCATGGGCGCGCAGATCGCATCGCACGAGGGCAGACCGCCGCTGCGCATTACCGGCGCGGCGCTCAAAGCCATCGACTACGTCATGCCTGTGGCCAGCGCCCAGGTCAAATCGTGTCTGCTGTTTGCCGGACTCTTTGCCGAGGGCGAGACGCGTATCGAAGAACCGCTGCGCACCCGCGATCACGGCGAAGTGGCGCTGCGGGCCTTTGGCGCCAAACTCGATCGCCGCAGCATCGGCGCGGGAAATGAAATTCGCATTCGCGGCGGCCAGCGCCTGCGCGGCATTGACGCCCGCATCCCCGGCGACCTGTCGAGCGCGGCATTTTTCCTATGCGCCGCAGCCCTGTTCCCCGGCTCGCAACTGACCGTCCCCGGTCTCCTGATGAATCCCACGCGCGCCCGCCTGCTCGACGTTCTCATGCAAATCGGCTTGCACATCTCCGTGACGCAACTCGATGAAGTTCACGGCGAGCTAGTCGGCTCTTTGCAAGTCGAAGGCGCCGCACTTAAGGGCGCATCTATCTCCGGCGCCGACTCAGCCGCGCTCATTGACGAAATCCCCGTGCTGGCGGCGATTGCTCCTTACACTGAGCAGGGAATCGAAGTCCGCGACGCCAAAGAATTGCGCGTGAAGGAATCCGACCGCATTGCCGCTGTAGCCACGAACCTGCGCCTCATGGGCGCGCAGGTGGACGAGCTCGAAGACGGCCTGAAGATCCCCGGCGGCCAGAATCTCCACGGCGCCGAGCTCGACTCTTTCGGCGATCACCGCATCGCCATGGCCTTCGCCGTTGCGGCCTTGCGCGCCAGCGGCGAAACCCTGATCCGAGGCGCAGAGTCCGCCGCCATTTCCTACCCCGCATTTTTCCAAACCCTGGAAGACCTAACCGAACGCTAGCAAAACGCCAGACGACAGAGGTCTATGTGGGGACAACCGCCCCGGGCTGTCCAGCGAGCGCAGCTCGCTTTTTTTCTCAGACTGCAAAAGGTAACCTCGCGTTCGATTACCCCGGTTACCTGTCTTCTGCCCGCGCGCCATACCAGAATAGTTCGTGGCCGCGAGCCGTCCCCCACCCTCGCGAGCCGGAAGTCCGTAACCGCAGGCTGATTTTCTGGGGGTGTGTCGCATGCGTTCCAAGTGGATATTCTGTGTCGTCCTGAGCCTGGCTGCGGCTGCCTGGGCCAAAGATCCCAAGCCCTACCAGACCGGAAACATCGTGCAGATGGATTCCATCCCCTGCGCCGCGACGGCGAAAGCCGCCAACTCCGCCAGCGAGCAGCGGCCTCTCTGCCAGGAATATGTTCTGCAATCCGAGCGAGTGGTCTATCACATTCGTCCTAGCGATGCGAAGCACGCCGCTCTTTTGCCCGTGGACAATCGTGCGCAATTCCGCCTGCAGAACAACAAAATGCTACTCCGCCTCGAAGGCCCTGACAGAGATGACTCCAGTAAAGAGCGCGAGTACATCGTGGTCTCGATGGCGCCGCTCTCCGACAGCAGCGCAGCCGATGCCACGCCGGTCCATCTGAATCACCTGCAGTAGGGAAATTCGCGCGAGAATAGACCGAGAATAAATGAAACGGCGCGGACCCATAATCCGCGCCGTTTGTGTTTTCGGGCCGCCGTCGACTCTTCAACTTTCTCACCAACCCTGTGACCAGTGTCACGGCGCCGATTCGGCTTCTGCGAAACACTGAAGCGTTCGACATGCGGAAATCTTCCGCTCGCCGAAACAATTTTCCGTGGATGCCCGTCCACAACGCTACGTGAACCCCTGGGTCGTCACGCTCTCGGTGATGCTGGCGACCTTCATGGAAGTGCTCGACACCACGGTCGTCAACGTCTCCATTCCTCACATCGCCGGCAACCTGGCTTCGACCAATGAGGAAGGTACGTGGGTGGTCACGTCGTACCTGGTGTCGAACGCCATTGTGTTGCCGATTTCCGGCTGGCTGGCCAACCACATGGGCCGGAAGCGTCTGCTGCTGACCTGCGTCGCGGGATTCACCGTCACGTCTCTCTGCTGCGGCCTCGCAGCTTCGTTGCCGCAGCTCATTATTTTTCGCGTGCTTCAGGGCCTGACCGGTGGAGGCCTGCAGCCGCTCGCGCAAGCCATTCTTCTGGAAACTTTCCCCAAGGAGCGTCACGGCCACGCCATGGCGGCCTTCGGCATCGGCATTCTGCTGGCGCCCATTCTCGGCCCCACGCTCGGCGGATGGATCACCGACAACTACAGCTGGCGCTGGATTTTTTATCTCAACCTTCCGGTCGGCGTTCTCTCCCTGTTCCTGATGAACAAGTTTGTCTTCGATCCCTCCTACATGCGGCGTCGCAGCGGTTCCCGCGTGGATCTCTGGGGGATCGGTTTTCTCGCCCTCGGCATTGGCTCGCTTCAGATTCTTCTCGACACCGGCCAGCGCAAAGACTGGTTTTCCTCGCAATATATTCGCACCTTCGCGGTACTGTGCGCGTTTGGGTTGGTCGCGCTGATCCTGCGCGAGTTGATGACTGATCATCCCGTCGTGGACTTACGCGTCCTCCGCGACCGCTCGTTCAGCGCAGGAGTATTTCTCATCAGCATGCTGGGCTTCGTGCTCTATGCCAGCCTGGTCCTGCTGCCTCTCTATTTGCAGACGCTCATGGGATACCCCGCCTACAACTCGGGCCTGGCCCTGTCTCCGCGCGGCATCGGCGCGCTGCTTTTTACACCGCTAGCCGGCCACCTGACCACTAAGATGGACCCGCGGCGACTGCTCGGCTTGGGCATGGTCCTCGGTGCGGTCACCATGTTCCAACTCTCCGGGCTCAACCTGTACGCCGGCTTCTGGGATATTTTCTGGGCGCAGATCCTGCAGGGTATCGCGCTCGCTTTCCTTTTCATTCCCCTCATGTCGCTCGCCATGTCGCACATCTCGCCCGAGAAAATGGGTAACGCGACCAGCATCTTCAACCTCATGCGCAACATCGGCGGCAGCGTGGGCATCGCCCTCATGACGACCTTTCTTGCCCGCCGCACTCAGGTGCACCAGAATCATCTCGTCGCCAATATCAGAGCGGGCGATCCGCGCACCATGCAGTGGGTGCAGGGTCTGCGCGCTAATTTCATGGCGCATGGCATTGATGGCGTCACCGCTTCGCGCAAGGCTCTCGGCGCAATCTATGGCATGGTCCAGCAGCACGCCTCCATGCTGGCCTTCGTCGAAGCCTTCTGGATCATGGGAGTTGTCTTTCTCGTGATGCTGGCTTTCCTGCCGCTGCTGCAGTATTCCAAGAAGGCGCGTGCCCCGAAGCCGGCTCCTGAACTGGACAAGGCCAGCCCCACGCCCCACATCCCCGAGGTTTTGCCCGGCTCTCTCGATCACGAGGCTTACGACGAAGAGCACGACCTCGTTCTGCACTAGATCGTAGAATGCGTCGAGCCGTGGTCGGATGCAGTCGTAGCCTTCACGAGCAGGGTCGCCGAGATGCAGCCAGGGGCAGTGTCGATGAGCGAAATCGCGATTTTGCAGCAGTCATATTTCTAGTTGATAATTGGCCGCGGTATATCTCTATGAAAACATGGTTGCGATTGACAGTTGTCGCGATGACTGTCGGTGGAGGATTCACCGGCCTTGCGTTCACACTGCAAACCCTCTTGCACCCTCACAACCAGAAGTTTCCCAGCCTGCTATCAATGATCGTGTTTTTGGCCCTGTACGGTTATGTCACCGTCAGTGGACTCATCTTTGTTCAAAATTCCAGTCGAACGGCACCGGTCTTGGCTGCTCTCGCACTCCAGGTTCCATCGTTTTCCTCTCCGGTCGTCACTTACATCTTTGTCTCGGGCTTGAGTCTCTTCGTCGGCATAACTGGCCCGCAGCGAGAGAGAGCCTTCGCCCATTTTCAGTTTGATTTGTGGTGGGGGAGCAGTTGGAGATTTTCGTTTTTTCAAGATGATGCTTGGCGCATAGGCGCAAACCTAGTTGCGTTGATTCTTTTCGTCTTGATCTGGAAAAGTCGCGAAGCCATTTGCGAACCGGCGCCGACTGTAACTGCGCTGCGACAGGAACCGACCCGACCCGCGGAAAGTCCTAGCAGTTGAAATCAGGCGAGAGCACAAGCTTGCGCTGTCCGTTCGCCGTCATCTGGGGTTTTGAGCGATTTTTCGTCAGCTTCCGCCTGTGATACATTATTCCCCACCGCACAGGCTGGCCGTGGGGGCTGGCCGATTCCTCGCGAGTTCCGCTCTCCCAAGGAGTGATTGCATGACGACCCTCCGCGATCTGGTGCAAGGCCGCAAAATTTATTCCGTCGAAGTTACCCGCACCGTGCTCGAGGCTGCTCGTTACATGATGGAGCACAACATCGGCGCCGTGTCCGTGCTGCGCAATGGCGAACTCGCGGGCATCCTCTCCGAGCGCGACATCATGAACCGCGTGGTCGCTGTCGGCCGCACTCCCGGAACCACCGCCGTCTCGGAGGTGATGACCGCCAACCCGCGCGCCGTCGCCGCCGATGAAAGCATCGAGGAGTGCCTCTTCATCATGCGTGAGTTTGGATTTCGCCATCTCCCCATCGTCGATGGCAAGGATTTAAAGGGACTGGTCTCGCTGCGCGACCTGCTCATGCACCACGCCGCCGAACTCGAGCGCCAGGCGCGCAAAGCCGCGTCGTAAGGCCGCCTTCCGGCTTCCGCCATTCGGCTTCCGGAAAGGAAACCCGGAAGCCGGACGCCGAGAGCCGGAAGCCGACTCACTCCCGCTTCCGCAAAATCACTTCGCCCGGCTTGGGTGGAAGCCGGAACGGAAACTCATAAACTTTTCCCGCCACCGGCACGCGCAGAATAAAATCTTCCTGCTTCTTCCATTTGCCGATCCACTTGCTTTCTGTGCTGAACAGCACCCACCCGCTCACTTCCGTATTGCCCGCCCCCAGCCGGGTCGCACGCAAACTGTTCTTGCCCACAAACTCCTGCAGTTCCGCCGAATCTTTCAAGAACGCGCGCACATAGGCGTCTTTTTCTTCCTTCTTTTCCGGATGCCTCTCCACCTCGTGCGCCGTCTGGTCATTCAAAGTGTCGGCGTCGCCCTGCACTTTCTCCGCGAACTTGTCCGGATCCAGCGCCGTCTGCACCACCTGAAAGTGCTTTACGAACTCCAGCGAAATCTGGTCGACGCTGAAGTCGATCGACTCCTGCCCGCGGTAGCGCACATCGATCAGCACACCGAAAAAAGCCTCGTGCCGCCGGTGCACTTTCTCCAACTCCTGGGAATCGACCGCCAGCGTGATGCCGACATTTTCATCCCACAGCCCGTAACGGTAGCGGCCGTCGTCGCCGCGCGCGAAGGTGCAACCGGCGGTTTGCTCGTCCCAGCGCACGGCAGGAATTTTTGTTTTGTCTTTGCCCGCGAGACCATCTGCCGCCAAAGGCGTCAGCAGGGAAGCGGTCGCCACCGCCAGCCACAGCCCACGCAGCGAGCAGTGCCGAAGCTGGGGCATGAGGTCAGGGCGTCGTCTGCGTGGTCACGGTCAGCGTGACCGAAGGATTGGTGCTTGTAGTGGAACCCGTGTTGCTGGCCACGTTGCCCGCCGCGTCAACTCCCGTCACCGTGAACGTGTACGTGTTATCCGGAGTGATTCCGTTGGGCGTCGACAAGTTGGGCGAACTATTCCCGCAGGCCGGCATAAGCACCAGCGCTCCGCTCATCATCAAAAGAGCCAGCAGCCCCCACGCTCGCCTCGACCTCTTTCCGCCCACCGCAGCCCCCAGCCCCACCAGCGCCAGCATGGGTAACGGCATCCACAGCGCATAGAACATCCGCGGACGATTCGCCCGTGTGATGATCTGGGTGCCGAACGTCGAGATGGTTAGCGTCGCGGTCGCAGGCTGCCCGGCGTTTATGGGCAACGTCGTCATGTTCGGCGGATAAGTGAACGTGCAATACGGAGGATACGCCACCAGCGGAGTGATCGAACTGCACGACAGTGTGATTCCCGGCGATCCGTCAGGCGTCGAGTACCCATTAATCGGATTGATTTGAATGGTTGCTACGGCGACGCTCCCGGCCTGCACGCTCGTCGGCGACACCGCTTTTGCCACGGTGATGGTGAACTGCTGCGTGACCGGCAGCACCGTCAGAGTCTGCGCGGGCGTCACCGTGGTCTGCGCCGTCGAAGGCGCATTTCCCGTGATCGTGATCGAGTAGCTCACCGGACTCGTTCCGGGCGCCGATCCCGACGAAGCCGTCGTCGTGATCGTCGCCGCCGCCGAGTACGGTGGCGTCACCGTTACCGGATTCACCGTACACGTCGGAGCGTCGTTGACGTTCGTCGCCTGCGTGGTCACCTGGCAGCTCAGATTGACGGCCCCGCTAAATCCATTGGTCGTCCCGATCGTGAGGTTCGACGACGAGGTGCCGCCCGGCGCCACCGCGTCCGGTGACAGCGGCCCCGCCTGCAGCGTGAACTGCGCCAACGCCGCCGACGGCAACGCCACTACCGCGGCCAGCAAGCATAGCGCCGCAATTCCGGCATACCCGCTCCGGACTTTTAAACTAGATCTCAACGGATTGGATTTCAACATGAGCAGGTTTCGGTTCCAGTCGCTTCAGTTCCCGTAGCTGAGATTCCGGTTACTTCGATTCCACTAGCTTCGATTCATGGTCGAACGTAAAGGCTGCCCGGCATCGCCAACACTCGGGCGGAGGGTCCGCCAGTCCGCCCCAGAATCCGCGCCCTAAATTTTACCGCAAAGCGTCGCCTCGGGGATCATCCACACCAACTCCCCGCAACCCTCTCCGCGGAATCTTCCATACTACCATCATGCCGAGACGAGTCCGCAGTCCGCCCGCCGTAAAGAGAAAGCGGCAAAAAGAAACGGCCGCCTCCCGCCAAGGAAGACGGCCGCGATAACCTAAAGTACGCCGCTAGTTGACGGTCAGCGTCACAGGAGCCGAGTGCGTCAGGTTGCCGCTCTGTCCTGACACAGTGAAGTGGTAGGTGCCCGGAGGAGTGTTCTTGGAACCGCCACCACCGCCCCCGTTGTTACTGCTGCCGCCGCAAGCCGGAAGCATGAGCAGTCCCGTCAGCATTACGCCGAGGAGCACGAATCCGAAGAGCCGCTTCCGGTGAGAACTCTTCCCCACGCCCAGCAGCGCGATGCCGCCAATCGGAAGGAAGATCGCATAGAACATCCGCAGGCCACGGGCGCTCGGAGACGACATGCCGGTCGTCGATAGGCTCGTGGAAATGGTTAGGCTCGAGGTCGCGGCGGTGCTAGTCGGAGTGACCGAAGCTGAGGTGAAATTGCATGCCGCATCGGTTGGCAAGCCCACGCACGACAAGGCTACCGCCTGGCCGAAGCTGGCGTTTACCGACGACACCGTGACCGTGGCCGCCGGGGTAGTTTGACCACTCGTGGTCGAGGTGGTAACGGGCGAAACCGCGACCGAGAAGTCGGCCGGGGCCGCTCCTATTTTGGCCACGAACCCGTCGTTTGCCCCGCCGCCATAGCTACCCTGAGCCGCCCCAGCGCTGACTGGGAAGCCGGTGGTGCTGGCAGTTGCGCCTGCGATATACGCGTTGCTGGTCGAATCCACGGCGACGGCGCCAACCCCGGCCTGCGCGTTCCCCCCCGGTAGTTCATTTTCCGTGCCAGTGCCGCCCAGGAAGCTGGAGTACTCGACAAACCCTGTGTTACTGAATTCGGTCACAAATGCGTCCGACGGGCCGCTCAGCAAGCTCTGAAACGCGTTGCTGCTGATCGGGTAGTTCGACGAAGTGGCCTTCCCCGTCACATAAGCGTCGCCGAAGGAGTCCAGCGCTATTCCAGCTCCAACATCGTCCAGAGTCCCGCCGTAGTATGTCGAGAACAACAGCGCGGTTGCCCCCGCATTCACCTTGCTGACGAAGACGTTGTAGGCCGAAGCGCCGCCCAGTGCGCTTTGGACAGGATTCGCAGTGGGGAAGTTCGTGGAGTTAGTCGTGCCTGTCACATAGGCTTCCCCCGCCGCGTCCACGGCGATGCCGAGAGCATCGTCATTTCCGCTGCCACCGAGGTAGGTCGAATAGACCCACGCGGAACCGGCGGCGTTGACCTCCGTCACAAAGCAGTCGTCTTCGCCACCGTAAGTCGTTTGCACCACGCCTGTGGTCGTAGGAAAGTCGCTGGAGTCCGTGATCCCAGTAACGTAGGCGTTATTAGAACTGTCCAACGCGATACCGGTTGCCACGTTCGTGCTCGATCCTCCGAGATATGTGGAGTACACCAAGGTCGAACCGCTGCTGGCAATCTCCGTTACAAAGCCGTCGTCGCCACTCTCCGTTTTCTGGATGGCGGACTGGAGGGGGAAGTTCGTCGATTGAGTTTCTCCCGCAACGTAGGCGTTCCCAGAACCGTCGATAGCGATTGCATTGACGTTGTCCTCGCCGCTGCCGCCTAAGTAAGTCGAATAAACCAGCGCCCCAGATGAATTCAGCTTCAGCACAAAGCCATCCGAGTTGCCGCCCCCAAAGGTCGTCTGAAACCCTGCCAGCGTCGGAAATCCCGCCGTTGCGCTGCCCGCGACATAGGCGTTCCCTGAGCCGTCGATTGCGATCGCGTTCCCTGAACACCTTCCGGTGCCGGCAGCGGAGCAGCGCACACCGCTTCCTGTTGCTGCAAAAATATCTGTATAGGTAAAGGCCGTTCCAGTGGCGTTTAGCTTCGTGACGAAGACGTTCAAGTTGGGCCCTGCCGCCTGACCGTTGAACGATAGAGAACTTGTCTGACCGGTTGTGTAGACGTTGCCCGATCCGTCAACCGCGATGCCGAAAACCTCGTCTTCGCTCGCGCCACCCAGATAAGTCGCGTAGCTTACCGACGGATCAATCACCAACTCCCGGCTGCGATCATAGTTGCCCAGCTCAAACGCGACTTGATTATTCGCCGCCAGCACGAAACGCGCATCGACAGGCTGCCGAGTTCCATCTTTCTGCTGATAAGCCACCGGCTGGTGCAGCGTCACGTCGCCCGCCGCGGACGCCAGCACCAGGTTGCCTGCATTGTCCGTGGCCATGCCCTTCGCGCCAGAAACTCCCAGGCGGATCGGGGCCGCATTCGCTCCCGGCGCCACGATGAAGTCAAACTCCAGTTGCCGCTGCTCGCCATGGAACGCCATGTTGACTCCGGGATAAACATCCCGGTAGGCCACGCGCGCATACTGCTTCACGCCCGACAGCCACTGGCTGCGGTCATTGCCGATAAAGTAGTTGGTGACGCCCGGCAGTTGGCTCTCGGCGGCAATCTGCGCCTGCGCATTTCCGCCGACCAGTCGCATATGAATCGCAGCCGTTTTCGGCGCGGCTTGCTGGATGGCTTTCGATGCCGCGCTCATCCCACGCTTCCCGGTCATCCCTGTAGAGGAAGACAGTGCCGGCGACTGCACCGCGAACACCGTCTCATTGCCCGTGAGGAATACCGTGTAGCCGTTGCCCCGCGCCAAGTATTTCACCTGCGCGTCGGTCTGTCCTTGACTAGCTTCAAACGCCAGCGGCATCGTGCCCATGTTGGCGCGTACCCGGCTGCGCTGTTCCGCGCTCAATGCGGGCGCCTGCACGGCCTTTGCAGAGGCAGTTCCGTTTCCACTGTGCATGCGCAGACTGGCGGCGAACACACCGGCCGCGACCAGCACCATCAAACTTGCCGCGACCCAACCCGCAGACGTAAACCTCTTTGACGCAGTTGTCTTAGACACGAAATCCTCCTGGGGTGAAACCTGAAAAGACGAAATCTGAAAAGCTGAGACCTGGAAGCCGTTCCATAGAAAGTCGACTCGGTCTGAGAACAAATCAAACCCAAAACAGCCCGCCTCGGGCCCTGAGCCAGCAAGGTTGCAAAGTTTTGCAGCTTAGCCGCGAGTATGGATTGCGCAACCGGCCTTGTCAATCAAGCTTGGATAGCAATTAAGGTACCACCGCCGCCCGCCAGCTCAGACTCGGCTCTCGCGGTCCGCCCGCTCACGGTACGGTGACAATTACACCCGTGCACGGTTTCGACCCCCGCCGGCGGTAGCTGTGCTGCACCCCCGACTCGAAATAGATGGCGTCCTCCGGCTCCAGCAGAAACTCCTCGTTACCGATTTTCACCGCCAGCGACCCCTTGATTACGTAGAGAAACTCCACTCCCGCGTGCTGGTGCGGCTTCAGTTTCTCCAGCGGAACCTCTTGAAAATCCGCCAGAAAGGCGCTCAGTTTCCGCTCGGTCGCCCGGTAATCGAGGCACTCGAAAAAGTACTGCACATCCTGCGCTCCCGGCTTCTCGGGAAAGCGCACCCGCTCCTGTTTTCGCACCACCCCCACCACCCGGCGCTTGCGTTCGTCGGTGAAAAAGTAGTCCAGCCCCACCCCGAACACCATGGCAATGCGCAAGAGTGTGGGCAGAGTGGGAAACAACTTTCCTCTCTCCAGTTTCGACAGCAGCGCCGCCGAAAGACTGGTATGTTTGCCCAGTTCCACCAGTCCCATGCTCTTGCGCAGCCTCAGGCCGCGCAGTTTTTCGCCAATCGAGTACCGCCCCAGGCCTTCAGAAATGGTTTCAGTGATCCCAGTTGTCATTTCGTGATGATAAAACATTTGTTCGCATCAGTAAATACAGGTTGCGTAGAGACATTGCTCGCAACGTCTCTGTTGGCGGCGTTCGTAATGGTGGCGTTGGTAGTGGGAGAGAGCAGAGACGCATCAATCTACATCTCTACGACAGGTTTTTTTCGGGCTTCCTACGGTTTCTTCCCGAACAATCCCTTCACGCTGCTGGCCGGTTTCTCCGCCACGTTTCCGATCCCCTTCACCGCGCCCTTGGCCATTCCTGCCACGTCCGGAACAAATTTCGGATCGGCCGTCGTCCCCTCCACCGAAAATGGAATCCCCATCTTGTCCATCGTGGCCTTCATCTTGAACGCCAGTTGGTTCGCCGGACTCACCGTCCCCGCTCCCGTCACCACACCCAGCGAAGGCACGTTGAGGTTGATGTTGTCGGCCTTCGTGCCCTCGGGCGCGACCCGCACGTCGGAACTGAAATTCTGAATGACCAGGTCGTTGCCCGTCTTTTTGCCCGACAACGCGGAAATGGCCGAGAGCTTCGAGCCCAGATCGAAGTTCGACAGGGAAGAGTTTTCCATCTGCACCGATCCCACGATAACCACCTTATCGACCGGACCAGTGATCGCCATGGTCGTCGTCATCGTTCCACCCTTCAGGGTTGACTTCGGAGGTAACACGATTCCCAGAGCCGGCAGCATAGCTTCGAGATCGTCAACCGGCATGGCCTGCCCGTTCAGTTTCAAATCGACTGCCGTCACCTGGCTGTGCGCGTCATAAGTTCCCGTAACGTGCGCCACCGCCTGCCCCATCGCAATGTCACACTGTCGAATGCTGCCGCCCTCGGTCCCGATGTTGTGCTCAATGGTGTAGGTGACCTGCACCGGCCTACCCGCCGGCGAGCCCTTCTGCGAGGCCTGTAAATTAGAGGCTTTCAGCACGCCGTTGGTTTTAGCTTCGTGTCCGTTAGACGAGAGCGTGCCGTCGAAATCCGCCATGCCCGCAATGCCCGCTGCCGGATCGATAAAACCCGATGCCGCCAGGTTCATCTTTTCCACTGTGACCTTGGCGTCGAGCGGCGTGAGAGCCGCATTGTTGGAATCAATCGGTCCGGCCTTGCCGTCGAGCTTCAGACTTCCGTCGCCCGGCAACCGCGCCGTCATTTTGAATGGGAAGGAAGATGTGAATGAGAAGTTCGTTACTTCAATATTAACCTTATCGTAAACATACGGCTTCTCGATAGACTTGTCCGTCGATCCCGCCCGCGATACCGTCAGCCGGCCATCGCTGATCTTCAACTTAGCCACCGACAGGTTCGGATTTCCCGCAGCGCCGGCGCTGGCCGGCTTCGGCGCCGAAGCGTTGCTCCCGCCGAGGCTCGAAAAATTCCACTTCGCGCCGTTCTCTGACCGCACCAGGCTGATCTCCGGCCGGTTCAACGTCAGCTCGGTTACATTCAAGGTCTTCGAAAAAATCAGCGGCATCAGGTCCACGCCCACCTTCAGCGATTTGGCCTCGACGAAAGCCGACTTGCTGAATGCCGGATCATCGGCGATGGAAATATCGTCCGCCGAAACGCTGCCCGAAAACACTGAGAGCGAGAGATTTCCCACCTTCACCTCGCGTCCCAGCGCCGCCGTCAACTCCGTCTCCAGCTTCGGCCGAAAACTGTTGGCGTCAACGAACAGCGGAATGGCTGCGACGATGACAATCAGCACCGCCGCGACGATCACCACGATTTTCAGATTGCGATTCACGATGCCTCCTCCTGCCGGAAATGGCAAAACGTCGGATGGGTTTGCGGACTGTTCGGTTGCGCACATGGGGCGCGTACTGAAGAAAGAAAGCTGTTGCAGATGAACCTTACAAACTCTGCTTACGAACCCTGCGAGTTTATCACTGCGGCTCCTGCAACAGCGCAGGCGATGGCGCCGTTTCCTGATGCTTCTCCGGCTGGGCGCGGTCTTCGCTCTCCAGTCGCGCCGCCTCGGCGACTTCCTTCTTCGCTTCGTCTTTTCGATCCAGATGCAGCAGCACTTGCCCGCGCATGTAGTGGACGTCGCTGCGCGCCGCGTCGAGCTTGATCGTCGAATCAATCTCCACCAAAGCCGCGGCATATTTTTCCTGCCGCTGATAAATCCGCGCCAGCCCCAGGTGAGAGTTAGCCAGCCCTGGATCGCGCAGCAGCGCCTCGCGGTAACTCTTCTCCGCGTTCGCGTCGTCCTGCATCAGCCAATACGTTTCTCCCAGTTCGTCGTAGTTAGCAGCGACATTCGGTTCGATGGCAGCGTCTTTCAGAAATTCTTCGCGGGCGTGCTCGAACTCCTGCTTCTTCAGGTAGGTCTGGCCAAGGTAGTAGTGGACGTACGGCAAGTTCGGATTCGCCTGGGCCTCAATCTGTAATTCGCCGAGCGCCGAGTCCCACTGCCCCAGTTGCAGAAACTCGTTGCCCATCAAAAGATGGAATCCCGCAGCGCCGCTGTCGCCAACTTTCATCAGTTGGTCCCACGCTCTTTCATCCAGATCTTTCTGCCCGGCAAGGTGAGCGGCTTTCGAGAGCATGTACAAATAGTGCGGCTCCTCTGAATGCTGCGCCCAGAGCGGTTCGAGCGTGCTGGCGGCGTCGGCCCAACGCTTGGTGAAAAAGTAGCACTGCCCCAGCAGGTTGCGGGCCTCGGCAGCATCCGGCTGATCGCGCACCACCGATTCGAAGACTGGGATCGCCTTGGCAAATTCATTCTGCCGGTAGTAAGCCAGACCAATGTTCAGCCGGATCCCGGCCACCTGCGGCATCAAGCGCTCCGCCTTCTCCAGGTTTTCCAGAGCCTTGCCCCATTCCTTCCGTCGCATGTGAACCACGCCCAGATTCGCGTACGCGCCTCCGGTCTGCGGCCTCAGCTGTAGCACTCTCCGGAAATCGCGCTCCGCTTCGTCCAGCCGGCCGTGATTCAAGTCATCCTCGCCCAGCTGAAAAAGTTTCTCGACATCTGCGGCCGGCGCGTCACCTCCGTGGGAAGAATCGGAAGCAGACGACGTTGCGGAAGCGCTCCCGCTCCGCCCGTTTCCCGTTGGCGCAGACGAAACTTGCGGCGGCATCGCCATCGCCACGGCCCCCAGCAGAAGCCAGACAAAACACCCTCGCGTGATGTGAGCCCTTGACACTGGTATGACTCTCTGCTGTAGTGTCCGCCAGTGGACGCTTTCAATTCAAGCGGTAACGCGCCTTCCGAAAGCGAACTAGTAATCTCACTGGAGTTGCCGTGCCGATCCGTTCCGGCGGAAAGAGCGCGATGGTGACCATTCGTGACGTGGCCAAGGAAAGCGGATTTTCCTCCACCACCGTTTCGATTGTTCTCAACAACGCCCCCTTAGCCCGCTACATTCCACCCGCCACCAAGAAGCGCATTGAGGGCGCCGCGCAGAAGCTCGGCTACCGCCCCAACCAGTTCGCCCGCTCCTTACGCAGTAAGCGCAGCCACACCGTCGGCGTCATGGTCTTCGACATGACCGACCCCTATTGCACGCTGGTGCTGCGCGGCATCGAAAACACTCTCTACCAGGCTTCCTATCTTCCGATTCTTACCGACGTGCACAACGAGCGCAGCCGCTTCGAGCGCTATCTTGAGATGCTGCTCGACCGCCGCATCGAAGCTCTCATCGTTCTGGCCAACTGGCTCTTTCTCGATATCGATCTGCTCGGCGATCTCGAAAAGAGCAGCATCCCCACCGCCATGATCGGCCGCGAACTCGACACCGACACCATTAGTTCTATCATCGTCGACAACGAGGTCGGCGGGCGCATGGCGCTCGAGCACCTGCACTCCCTCGGTCATCGCAAGATCGCCTTCATCCGCGGTCCCAAAGCGCTGACTGACAGCTCTCCGCGCTGGCGGGGCGTGCGCAACTGCGCCAAAGAGTTCGGACTCGAACTCGATGCCCGCCTCATCCTCGATCTGCCCGAGTCCCGCGATCCTCTTTCCAGCTTCGAAGCCGGACTGAAACTCACCGAGGAACTCATCCGCCAGAAGCGCCCCTTCACCGCGCTGCTGGCCTTTGACGACATGAGCGCGTTCGGCGCCATCCGTGCTTTGACTCGCGCCGGAGTCCGCGTCCCCGACCAGTGCTCGGTCATCGGTTTCGACGACGTCGCCACTTCCGCCATCTACACTCCCTCCCTCACCACCATCCGCCAGCCCATGGAGGCCATGGGCGCCTCGTCGGTGGCTGTGGTGCTCGACGGCATCAACGCCGTACTCGAGAAGCGGGAAGTCGGCGCCACCCATCGCAAGGTCGCCCCGGAGCTGGTCGTGCGCGAGTCTACGCGCAGCTTGCTCTAAATCGGTTGCGCTTAGTCGCGCCTCGCGTTTTTTCTTGACAGACGCCATCTACTAAACGCACTATTCATACGTTTTAATAACCCGCCCTCGGGTCTCAAACCACGGGTGGATGTGTCCAACTGAAAAACGAGCCGCAAGGCTTGACGGCAAGGCTGTGTGATCTTGCGCCGGGCGAAGCCCGCGCAACGGGAGAACGTGACTATGACACTGCATCGCGTGCTGCTTGGGATGGTGTTATTCGTAATCTTCTGCGGAGCCGCTTGGGCTCAAACCGGCTCGATTACCGGCACAGTGAAAGACTCTTCCGGCGCTGCCATTGCCGGCGCCAACGTCGTCGTCACCAGTCCTGAGCGGGGCATTACCCGCACCATGGCCACCAACTCCACCGGCGAGTACAACGAATCTGCGCTGCAGCCTGGCAACTACAACATCATCGTCACCGCTACCGGCTTCAAGAAATATCAGGCCAAGGGCGTGGTACTGGACGTAGGCGAGAAGGCCCGCGTCGACGTTACCCTCGAAGTCGGCGCCATCAGCACCGAAGTCGTGGTTGAAGGCAGCAACGTGGCCCAGGTCGAGACTCAGTCATCCGAACTTGCCGGCACCATCACCGGAAAAGAACTGACCCAGCTCGAACTGAATGGCCGAAACTTCACGACCCTGGTCAGTCTGGTTCCGGGCGTGAGCAACCAGACCGGCATGGACGAACCCCAGGTCGGCATCAACGGCAGCGTCAGTTTCAGCATGAACGGCGGCCGCACCGAGTACAACAACTGGGAACTGGATGGCGGCGACAACATGGACAACGGCAGCAACGGCACGCTGAACGTCTATCCCAGCATCGACGCCATTGCCGAATTCAAGGTTCTCACTTCGAACTACGGTGCGCAATACGGCCGCAACGGATCGGGCACGGTCGAAGTCGAAACCAAAGGCGGCACCAACAAATTCCACGGCGACGCCTACGAGTTCGTCCGCAACAACTACTTCAACGCGCAGAATTACTTCAACAGTCCAGCCGCCGGTGGCACTGGCGTGGCTCCTCCCTACAGGAAGAACGATTTCGGCTACACCGTCGGTGGCCCGGCTTATATTCCCCACGTCTACAACGACAAGAAAGAGAAAACCTTCTTCTTCTGGTCAGAGGAATGGCGCAAAGATAAGCTTCCCGCCACTTATAACGTGCAAGTACCGTACAGCGGAGAGCGCACGGGCGACTTTACCGACGTCTGTCCCAACAAGAATCCGGCTGCCAGCGCAAATCCGATGGCCGACTGTCCCATCGACCCGAGAACCGGAAACCCATTTACCCTAACTGCCGGGCTGGGCCCGCTGCCCGTTACCGCTACCGCTGCAGCCCTGCTGCCGCTGATCCCTGTCGGCACTCTCGATACTCAAGGTGGCGCCATCTACAACACGAATACCACTCTGCCCACCAACTGGCGCGAAGAATTGTTCCGCATCGATCACAATATTACGGATAAGAATCGCGCTACTTTCCGCTACATCCATGATTCCTGGAATACGCTTGAACCCGGTCCCATCTGGGACACTGGCAACTTCCCGACCTCGCAAACATTCTTCAACGGACCTGGAATCAGCTTGGTCGCGCGTTTGACCAGCACGATTTCTCCCACCCTGCTGAACGAATTCGTCGCCAGCTATACCACAGATCACATCGCGTTTAAGTCGGAGGGCTACTGGCAGCTTTCTCAAGCCCCCGGTTTCACGATGGGCTATCTCTACCAGAACGGCGCTGGAGGAAAGCTTCCCGCGATTAACGTCGGCTCTGGCGTAAATGTCTACGGCGGTGGTTTTGGCCAGGATCCGGAAGGTGTCTGGCCGGAAGGCGCTTACAACTCCAACCCCACCTACACCTACCGCGACAACATCACCAAAATCATCGGTCGGCACAACCTTACCTTCGGCGGTTACGTGGTCACCGCCGAGAAAAACGAACTCAGCAGCCTTCAACTGAACGGCAATCTCACCTTCGCCAGGGTCACACCCGGCGGGACTGGGAACGCCTTCGCTGACATGTTGCTGGGCAACATCGCCAGTTTTGAGCAGGGCAGCAACCAGTTGAAGTTCTATAACCGCTACAAGATCGTCGAGCCCTACTTCCAGGATGACTGGCGCGTCACCGACCGCCTTACCCTTAACCTTGGTCTGCGCGTGAGCTTATTCGGAACCTACCGCGACCGTTATCACCATGCTTACAACTGGGATCCGGCCATATACACCGCCGGCATCGCCAATGCGCCCACCCTTTGCGCGCCCGGCGCGACAACTTGTACGCCGGGTTCCGTCACCGGTGGTAACCCGCTTCTAGGCCTGGAGCAGTGCGGCGGTCCGGGTGGAACCTATAACTTCGGCGGTGCTAGCGCCGTCGTCGCCGGCAACTCCAACGCTGGCTGCTTGCAGGGACATCTGTTCAACCCGGCACCTCGCATCGGCTTTGCCTACGATCTGTTCGGCAATGGCAAGACCGCCATTCGCGGTGGCTATGGCATGTTCTACGAGCACGCTAACGGTAACGAAGCCGACACCGAGGGCATGGAAGGCCAGACTTCTCCTTTACTCCAGAGCTCAACTCAGAACAACATCCTGGGCACTGGGCCTGATGGTGGCTACAGCGTCATCGGTACTTCGGTCGGAAGCACACCCCCTGCGTTCCCGCTGAGCTTCCTCTCCATTCCCACCAAAGCCATTTGGCCTTACATGCAGCAGTGGCACCTCGACGTTCAACACGAATTCGCGGGCCACAGCGTGATGACCGTTTCCTATGTCGCCAGCAAGGGAACCCATCTCGGCTTGCAACGCGACCTGAACCAACTCTATCCTGTTGCGGCGTCGCAGAATCCGTATGGCCCGGGCCAGGTCATCTCGGCTGCCGACTGCGCGGCTGTGACGATTGACCCAGTGACCGCCCAGGCCACTGCCACCGCTGGACCGGGCACAACATTTACAACCACCCAATCGGGCGGTTGGGCCACTAACCTGGCCGTTGCCTGTGGCAACACCTCCTCTTACTATCGTCCTTTCGCCGGCGTGAACACCATCACGCGTCTCGAGAATCAGGCGAATTCCAGCTACAACGCACTCCAGATTTCAGCTCGCAAGAGCATTGGAGCCTTGAACCTGACGGCTGCCTACACTTACAGCCACTCCATCGATGACTCGTCCGATCGTTATGACGGCACCTTCGTCAACTCCTACAATCCTGGCTTGACCCGCGCCAGTTCCAATTTTGACGAGCGCCAGATGCTCAATGCCGGCTGGGTGTATGACATCCCGCTCTTCAAGGCGCGCGGTCTCACTCATACGCTCCTTGGCGGATGGGAGTATTCCGGCATCGCTACCCTGGCCACGGGCACGCCCGTGAACGTCGTCAACGGCACAACCTACGGCGACAATGCCGGTGTGGGTAACGCTGTTGGTACGGGTTCATTCCCCGACCTGATTGGCAACCCCAATTCCAACATCCCGCCAAACAGTCAACTGACCGGGCCCAGTTACTCGAAGTTCTTCCATAACCCCGCTGCCTTTACCACGCCGCAGGGACTGACCTTCGGTACCGCGGGCAGAAACTCGGTGCGCAATCCAGGCCGCGAGAACTTCGATATGGCCATGTTCAAGCACTTCCCCATAAGGGAGAGCCTGGCCTTCGAGTTCCGCGCCGAAGCTTTCAACATCTTCAACCACACCCAGTGGAATGGCTTCCCGGCCACATATGGCGCCACCGATCTGTTCGAGGTCAATGGCGCGCACCTGGCTCGCATCCTGCAGTTTGGAGCGAAGCTTATCTTCTAACCGTTCGCCTGGCAAAACCAAGAACCCGGTCTCTCGAGGCCGGGTTCGTTGTTGCAGTGGCAAGTATTGAGTGTTCGTCCAAAAGCAAAGCCCCGAGCCTCAGGGCTCGGAAGAAACACCGCAAGCCGTCTACATTCGCGCTGGGCAACTCCCGCGCCAACAGGAGAACGTGACTATGAAACTGCATCGCGTGCTGCTTGGGATGGTGTTGTTCGTAATCTTCTGCGGAGCCGCCTGGGCTCAAACTGGCTCGATTACCGGCACAGTTAAGGATTCGTCTGGAGCCGCGATTCAGGGCGCCACCGTCATCGTCACCAGTCCCGAGCGCGGCATCACCCGCACCATGGCCACCAACTCCACCGGCGAGTACAACGAATCCGCGCTGCAACCCGGCAACTACAACATCATCGTTACCGCTGCCGGCTTCAAGAAATATCAAGCCAAGGGCGTGGTACTGGACGTAGGCGAGAAGGCCCGCGTCGACATCACCCTTGAGGTCGGTGCCATCAGCACCGAAGTCATTGTCGAAGGCGCCAATGTTGCCCAGGTCGAGACTCAGTCTTCCGAGCTCGCCGGCACCGTCACTGGAAAGGAAATCACCCAGCTCGAACTGAACGGCCGAAACTTTACAACCCTCGTGACCCTTGTTCCCGGCGTTAGCAATCAGACTGGCATGGACGAGCCTTCGGTCGGTATCAACGGCAGCGTCAGCTTCAGCATGAACGGCGGCCGCGTCGAGTACAACAACTGGGAACTCGATGGTGGGGACAACATGGATAACGGCAGCAACGGCACGCTGAACGTTTATCCCAGCATCGACGCCATTGCCGAGTTCAAAGTTCTCACTTCGAACTACGGTGCGCAATACGGCCGCAACGGCTCCGGCACGGTTGAGGTCGAAACCAAGGGTGGAACAAGAGCCTTCCACGGAGATTTGTACGAGTTCCTCCGCAACGACGCCTTCAACGCGCAGAACTACTTCAACAGCGTCGCCGCTGGCGGCTCCGGAGTAGCACCCGAATACAAGAAGAACGATTTCGGCTACACCCTCGGTGGTCCCATTTACATTCCTAAGGTCTACAACGACAAGAAAGAGAAGACGTTCTTCTTCTGGTCCCAGGAATGGCGCCGCGAGCGCGTGCCGGGAACCTTCAACGAGCCCGTGCCCTACAGCGCCGAGCGCACTGGCGACTTCAGCGATGTCTGCCTTCCGGTTCCCACGCAGGACTGTCCTATTGATCCGAGGACACAAGCGCTTTACAACGGCAGCCTAGGGCCTCTTCCGGTCACCGCAACAGCTCAGGCTCTGCTTCCGCTGATTCCCTTGGCTACCGCGGATAATCCAGGCGCAGCTATTTACAACACCAACATCACGCTCCCCACAACTTGGCGCGAGGAACTGGTGCGCATCGACCACAACATTAACGATAAGAACCGCGTCACCTTCCGCTACATCCACGACTCGTGGAGCACGGTTGAAGCCGGCCCGATCTGGGATACCGCATCCTTCCCCACCGTCCAAACCGGATTCAACGGCCCCGGCGTCAGCATTGTCGCGCGCCTGACCACCACAGTTTCCCCGACGCTGCTCAACGAATTTGTCGCTAGCTATACCACCGACCACATCGCCTTCCACTCCCTCGGTTATTGGCAGCTGTCCCAGGCTCCGGGCTTCTCCATGGGATACCTCTACAACAACGGCGCAGCCGGAAAACTGCCCGCCATCAACATCAGCGGTGGAGCTGAATACGGCGGCGGGTTCGGCGAAGATCCTGACGGCATCTGGCCCGAAGGGCCCTACAACTCCAACCCCACCTACACCTATCGCGACAACGTCACCAAAGTTGCCGGCCGCCACAATCTGCAGTTCGGCGCCTACCTGGTGGCCGCTCAGAAAAATGAGTTGAGCAGCGTACAGGTGAATGGCTCACTTACCTACGACATCAGTTCCCCGGTCAGCACCGGCAACGCTTTCGCCGATATGCTCCTCGGCAACATCGCCAGCTTTTCCCAGGGCAGCAATCAGCTGAAGTTCTATAACCGCTACAAGATTTTCGAACCGTATTTCCAGGACGATTGGCGCATCAGCAACCATCTGACCTTGAACCTCGGATTGCGGGTTAGCCTGGAAGGCACCTACCGCGACCGCTACAAGCACGCCTATAACTGGGATCCAAGCGTTTACAACGCGAACACCGCACCCGTGCTTGACGCCAACGGTAACGCGACCGGTAACGCCGGGTCCGTCCTCTCCGGCAACCTGTTTGATGGACTTGTGCAATGCGGTGTGAACGGCGTTCCCGTCGGCTGCTCGAAGGGCCACCTGTTCAATCCCGCTCCGCGCATCGGCTTCGCCTGGGATCCAAAAGGAGACGGCAAGACCGCCATCCGCGGCGGCTATGGCATCTTCTTCGAACACGCCAACGGCAACGAAGCCAACACCGAAGGTATGGAAAGCCAATCTTCACCACTGCTCCAAAGCTCCTCGCAGATCAACATCACCGGAACCGGGCCTAATGGCGGTTACCCGAATATCGGGGCATCGAGCAACGCTACGCCTCCGGTATATCCGCTAAGCTTCATTTCCATTCCCAACCAGGTCGTATGGCCTTACATGCAGCAGTGGCACCTCGACCTCCAGCACGAGTTGCCGTCCCACACCGTGCTCACGGTTTCCTACGTCGGAAGCAAGGGTACGCATCTCGGGCGCCAGAGTGACTTAAACCAGCTTTACCCGGCAACCGCTGCGCAAAACCCGTATCATTTCGGCCAGGTGATTACCCCAACCGATTGCGCGGGCATCACGCTTGCCAACGGGCCCATTGCCCACGCGACAGCCACGGCAGGCCCCGGCACGACTTACACGACCACAACGACCGACGGCTGGGCCAACAATCTCGCCGTGGCTTGCGGCAATGACCCCAATTCCTACCGCCCCTTCTACGGCATCTCCACCATTACCCGCCTCACCGACCAGGCATCCTCCACCTACAACGCGTTGCAGGTCTCGGCTCGCAAGAGCGTCGGAGCCTTCAACCTGGTCGCAGCCTACACCTACAGCCACTCCATCGACGACTCCTCCGATCGTTATGATGGTTCGTTCGTCAACTCCTACAACTTCGCCGCTACCCGCGCCAGTTCCAGCTTCGACGAGCGCCAAATGCTGAACGTGGGCTATATCTACGATTTCCCCTTCTTCAGCAAGAAGGGGCTTACCCACTCCCTGCTCGGAGGTTGGGAATATTCCGGCATAGCCACCTTTGCCACCGGAACCCCATTAACCGTCACCAACGGCACCACCTACGGAGACAATGCAGGCGTCGGCAACGGCGTCGGCACTGGTTCGTACGTGGACGAGGTCGGCAATCCCAGCTCCGGAGTTCCGTCGGTAGGCCAAGTCAACTCCCCGAGCTATTCCAAGTTCGCCTACAATCCCGGGGCCTTCCAGGTGCCAACCGGACTCACCTTCGGTGACTCCGGCCGAGATAACTTGCGCAATCCGGGCCGCGTTAACTTCGACATGGGCCTGTTCAAGCACTTTGCCATTAAAGAGAACATGGCCTTCGAGTTCCGCGGCGAAGCCTTCAACATCTTCAACCACCCCGAATGGTCGGGTTTCTCCGGCTCGCTCAGTTGCCCGAACCCAGGTGCCGGTGACACCTTCATTTCCGCTGGCGATCCCAGATGCGTAAAGTCGGTCGCCCAAGGGGGCGCTGGCGCCAACCTGTTTGAAATGAGTTCGGCTCACCTCGGCCGCATCCTGCAGCTGAGCATAAAGTTCCTGTTCTAGCCAGCAGCAGCCCAAACAGCCACCCCGGCCTCTCACGAGGCCGGGGTGGATTATTTGCCTGTAAAGCGGCACTCCCGTTAGAGCTGCATAGCTCATGTGGAGACGGCCGCCTTCGGCCGTCCCGCCAGAGCCTGCCCCGAGCGAAGACGAAGGAGCGAGGCCCAGAGACAAAGCGAGGAAGAGCGGAGAGCGATGGGCTGGAAAGAAACTAAAACTTAAGAGCTAGAAACTAACCACTAACCACTAACCACTGCTGCACTCCCCACCGCCGCCAGCGCCCGCTCCAGATCCGCAATCAAATCGTCCCCATTCTCAATCCCCACCGACAGCCGCACCATCTGCTCGTTCACGCCCATCTCGGCCCGCTGCTCCGCCGAAATCATGGCATGCGACGTCAGCACCGGAATCGACACCAGCGACTCCACGCTGCCCAGGCTCGTGGCCAGCGTGAACAACCGCATCGCCTCGCTCACTCGCCGCGCGTCTTCGCCGGTGCCGTCAACTTCAAACGTCACCATGCCGCCGCCGCCGCTCATCTGCTCGCGCGCAATCGCATGCTCCGGATGGCTCTTCAGAAGTGGATAATGCACTCGCCGCACCTTTCCATGTTGACCCAGAAACTCAGCGACCCGCAGCGCATTCTCGTTCTGCCGTGCCACCCGTACCGCCAGCGTCTTCAGCCCCCGGATCAGCATCCACGCCGCATGTGGGTCCATGCAATTGCCCAGCGTCGTGCGCGACTCCCACAGCCGGTCCATTAGTTCCTTCCGCCCGCACACCAAGCCGCAAGTTAAATCCGCGTGCCCACTCAAATATTTCGTACCCGAATGCATCACCAGATCAATCCCATACTCCGCCGGATGCTGGTTGATCGGTGTGCCGAACGTGCTGTCGATCATGCTCAGCAGCCCATGCTTCCGCGCCAGCGCAGCAGCCTTCTTCAAGTCCACCACCCGCAGAGAAGGATTCGTCGGCGACTCCAGATACAGCATCCGCGTATTCGCCCGAATCGCCCGCTCGTGCTGCGCCCAGTCATTGGTATCGACGAATGTCGTTTCAATCCCCACCCGCGGCAACCACTCTGAAAAAAACTTCATCACGCCGCCGTAAACTTCGCGCTGCGACACAATATGGTCGCCCGCTTTCAACAGCCCCAGAATCGTCGTCGTGATCGCGCCCATGCCCGAAGCAAACGCCAGCGCCGCCTCCACGCCTTCAATCGCCGCCACCGCTTGCTCCGCCACCGTGATCGTCGGATTCCCCCACCGCGTGTAGTAGCGGTCGGTCGTGGTCACGCGCTGCTGCTCGTCGTTGTCGGTCACCTCAAACGTCGACGTCTGATAAATGGGCGTCCCTACCGGCCCATTCTTCTTCTCGAGATCAGCCCCGCCATGCACCGCGGCTGTTTCCGCACGATGTTTCTTTCGCGTCATTGGCACCCTCGCTCCTAAGACTAATTGCGCACATTCAACTGGGGCAAGCAAAAGCGCAAGCAGAGGACGGGTGACCCATCCTAACGTCGCGTTCTGTGCGACGTTAGGGTGGGGAATTCTGGCGGCAGTGAACGGTGATCCATCCGGACGAGGGGTGCCCCATTTCTCGCGTCCCTTGCGAGAAGTGGGATTTCGCGAATCCTGTCGCATCACTGAACCTGCACCTGATCCGTATATAATTCCGTGCGACTTTCCTTTGAGACCTTCATGGACCTCGGCCTGAAATCCCGCGTAGCCCTGATCGCCGCCTCCAGCCGAGGACTCGGCCTCGCCACCGCCCAGGCCTTCGCCGCTGAAGGCTGCCGCATCGCCATGTGCGCCCGCAACCCGCAAACGCTCGCCGCCGCCGCCGACAAAATCAGACAGCAGCAACACGCGGACGTTTTCGCCGAACCGTGTGACGTAGCTGACCCCGCCGCCGTCGCTAGTTTCGTCGCCGCTGTTGCCACGAGGTTCGGCGTCGTCGACATCTGCGTCACCAACGCCGGGGGCCCGCCCGCCAGAGGATTTCTCTCCACCACGCTCCCCGACTGGCAGCGCGCTATTGAACTAAATTTTCTGAGCACGGTCTACTTCGCCCGCGAAGTCATCCCCCACATGCAGCGCAACCGCTGGGGACGCATCATCACCATCACCTCGATCACCACCAAGCAGCCCGTCGCCGACCTCGTGCTCTCCAACGCCGTCCGCGCCGCCGTCGTCGGGCTGGTAAAAAGTCTGGCCAACGAATTTGGCAAAGACGGAATCCTGGTCAACAATGTCGCCCCCGGTTTTACCGCCACCGACCGTCTGAAGGAATTGGCCAAAGCGCGTTCCGCCGCCACCGGCCAGACCGAACAGGAAATTTTCGCTGCCTGGGCCGCCGACGCTCCACTCCACCGCCTCGGCAACCCGCGCGAACTGGCCGAGACCATCGTCTGGCTCGCCTCCGACCGCGCCTCCTACATCACCGGCCAAACCGTCCTGGTCGACGGCGGTCTGTACAAAGGTCTGTGAACAATGAGGTGCGGCGCAGATTTATCCAGGAGAAATGTCATCCTGAGCGCAGCATGTGCGCCGCGAAGCGGGGCACGTGCGAAGTCGAAGGATCCCTAACGCACGTGTGAACTCGGCGATCCGACGCTCTGGGAAGGGCCCGGCTTCAGCCGGGCCGTATAACGACCGCAAAAAGACGCGGCTTCTGCCGCTGAGGCCGGCTTAAGCCGCCAAGGCCAGCTTTCGGGTAGCGCAGCCCTTCAGCGCAGCGATAAACCCAGCTATGATGTTGGGCTTCAGCTCTAGAGGGATCTCCATGCGCTCAGCAATTCGAAAACTGTTTCTCTCCGCACTCATCGCCTCAACCGCTCTCGCCGCAGCCCAAGCCCGCCCGTTCCCCGGCCCCGACGTTCAGCAAATCTACAACCACTTGCTCCCGCAAATCGAAAAAATTCCCGCCTTCGACCACCACGCCCACCCCGGCTTCTCCGATGATCCCGACGTCGACGCCATGGCCGGGCCGCCCAACGCCAGCGCGGCTCTCCGCACCCGCGACGACAATCCAGAACTCGCCGCGGCCGCCAAAGCTCTTTTCGGATATCCCTATTCCGATTTTTCTCCCGAGCACGCCAAGTGGTTGCTCGACAAAAAAGCCGAACTCAAAAAGCAACTCCCCGGCACCGCCTATTTCAACTCGATTCTCGACAAACTCAACACCGAGAGTTCCGTGGCCAACCGCGCCATGATGCCCGACTACCTCGATCCCCGGCGTTTTCCATGGGTCTTCTTCGCCGACTCTTTCCTATGGCCGTTCAACAATGAGCGCGAGACCGCGCGCAATCCTGACGAGGGCGTCTTCATTCCGCTCCAGGAAAAAATGCTGCACCGCTGGATGCAGCAGGAAAACGTCAGCAAACTTCCAGGCAACTTCGACGACTACCTCAAATTCATCAGCCAAACATTGGAAGACAATTCGAAACGCGGCGGCATCGCTATGAAATTTGAAGTCGCGTATTTCCGCCCGACAACATTCAGCGATCCCACACGCGCCCAGGCCGAAGACCTCTACCAGCGCTACGTTACGGGCGGAATCCCCAGCAAAAAAGATTACCGCACCTTCCAGGACTACATCTTCCGCTTCCTTATTACAGAAGGCGGACGCCTGCACCTGCCCGTGCACATCCACACCGCCGTCGGCATCGGCGACTACTTCAATCTCTCGCAAAGCAACATCATGAATCTGGAAAGCGTTCTGCGCGACCCCCGCTACGCTTCTACCATCTTCGTCATGATCCACGGCGGCTATCCGCTGGAGCGCGAGGCCATCTGGCTGGCCGCCATGAAAAACGTTTATCTCGACTCTTCCTTCGGCGAGCTCGCCCAGTATCCCGCGGCCTTCAAAGACACGCTCAAAATGTGGCTGGAAACTTTTCCCGACAAGATCACTTTCGGCACCGACTGTTTCCCTTACAATCAAGTGTTAGGGGCGGAAGAGAGCTACTGGCTGGGCGTGCAGTCGAGCCGCACCGCGCTGGCCGCGGCTCTGGCCGAGATGGTCTCGGAAAACGAAATTACCGAGTCTCGGGCACTGGAACTGGCCCACGCCTACCTGCACGACACCGCCGTAAAGTTGTACGCAGGCCGAGTGCACTAAAACGATTTGCAGTTAAACGGCGAAGCGGGAAAGAATGCAGCCCACGCCACAACGCGGCAGGGAAGGAATCAGCCCCTGAGGGGCGTAAGAAAAAGCATAGATACAAACTCCGGAGGCGGTACGGATCAGACTCAACTCCCATGGCGAAATCGAAATCGAAATCGAAATCCAAAACGCGATTGAAAGCGAAATCCGTAAAACCGCGCGCCCCACGCGTCGCCGCACCCGCCCTGCGTTACATCCCCTGGCACACCATCCCGCTCGAAGATCTCAACCCGCTCCTGCAGCGCCAATTTGTCGTCGGCCAGGAAATCATGCTGGCCCGCGTGCTCCTGAAAAAAGGCTGCATTGTCCCCCAGCACAGCCACCACAACGAGCAACTCACCTACATCCTCGAAGGCGCGCTCAAGTTCTGGATTGACGGCAAAGAAATCGTCGTCCACGCCGGCGAAACGCTCTGCATCCCTTCCAACCTGCCGCACAAAGCCGAGGCCCTCGAAGACACCATCGATCTCGACGTCTTCACTCCACCCCGCGCCGATTGGATCAACAAGACCGACCAATATCTTCGAGGAAAGAAATAATTCGGCCGATGCCCACTCCTTCCACTCCAGCGCCGGATGTGTCGCGAAAAGCACGTCAGACGAACTTCCGCTTCCGCTGCATTGCCTGCGGCGATCTGAGCGACCGCGCCGGCCAGGATTTCCGTTGCGCCCACTGCGGCGATCTGCTCGAAATCACTTACCCGCACTGGAAAGAATCCGCCTTCGATGCGCACGAATTAAAATCCGCTTGGCGTCAGCGCCGCCTTTCGCAATCCGCGATCGATCTCAGCGGAGTCTGGCGCTTCCGCGACCTGCTGCCCACTCTCGACGATAACGATCAGGCCATCACCCTGCGCGAGGGCAACACTCCACTCTACGAACTTCCGCAGTGCGCCCGCATCACCGGCGTGCCGCGCCTGTTCGCCAAGCATCAGGGATTGAATCCCACCGGCTCCTTCAAAGATGCCGGCATGACCGTCGCCGCCACCTTCGCCCGCCTCGCCGGATTTCGCTGGGTCGCCTGCGCTTCCACCGGAAATACTTCGGCGTCCATGGCCGCCTACGCCGCCCGCGGAAACATGCGCAGCCTGGTGCTTGTGCCCGACGGAAAAATATCCTGGAGCAAACTTTCTCAAGCTCTCGACTACGGTGCCGTGACCTGCCAGCTCCGCACCGATTTCGACGGCTGCCTCAAGCTCCTGCAAGAGCTTGTCCTGCGCGCCCCCGTCTACCAGCTGAACTCGTTGAATCCTTTTCGCCTCGAAGGCCAGAAAACTCTCGCCTTCGAATTGCTCGAACAACTCGACTGGCAGCCGCCCGACCACATCATCGTCCCCGGCGGCAACCTGGGCAACAGTTCCGCCATTGGCAAAGCCCTGCTCGAGATGCACGCCCTCGGCCTGATCTCGCACCTGCCCAAGCTCTCAGTGATTCAAGCCGAAGGCGCCAACGCGCTGGTACGCACTCTTCGCGAAGCCGGCGGCAAGCAACTTGTCAGCGTGCACGCCGAAACCCGCGCCACCGCCATTCGCATTGGCAATCCCGCATCGTGGAAAAAAGCGGTGCACGTTCTCGAGGCAACCGGCGGAGCCTGCGAACAAGTCACCGAAGCCGAAATCGCCCAGGCCAAGGCCGAGATCGGCGCCGAAGGCATCGGCTGCGAACCCGCCTCCGCCGTCACGCTGGCCGGTTTGAAGAAATTGGTGAAGCAAGGTTTTGTGAGGCCGGAAGAAAGCGTCGTGCTGGTGCTCACCGGAAATCTGCTCAAGGATCCCGACTTCACCATGGAATTCCATCGCGGAGATTTATTGAAGGGCACCGATGAGAGTGCGAGCGCGGCATTAAATTCGTTGCGTCGCCCGCCCATCGTTCTCGAAGCCACGCTGGACGCGGTAATCCGCACCCTGGAGCAAGCGGAAAAATCCTAACGTGATTCGGAAAAGCTTTTTGGGTGGCGCAGCACTTCCAGCGCTGCGTACAAACTCTAATTGCGTACAAACTCTAATGAGGAATGGGGTTTTAGCCGCTGAGGAAATTTCGAAACTGAACTCGAAGAATATGCCCGCCAAAACCAAACACCCGAAACCCCTGCGCCTGGCCCTTCCCGCCACTTCGGCTAACCTCGGACCAGCCTTCGACGCCGCCGCGCTCGCCATGGATTTCTACATCCAACTCACCGCCCGCGCCGCAACCGAATTCTCGATAATCGCGACCGGCCGCGACCAGGAAATCTGCGGCAACATCCAAAACCATCTAATCCTGAACACTTATCGCGAGGTCATCCACTCCGCAGGCCGCGACCTCACGCCACTCTCCCTGCGCATTGCCAACGATATTCCCATCGGCAAAGGCTGCGGATCCTCGGCCGCCGCACGCCTGGCAGGCATCGCTCTCGCCGTACATTTTGGACGTCTGCGCTGGTCGGACGCCGAGATCATCGGCGAGGCCTCTCGCCGCGAGCATCACCCTGACAACGCCTCCGCCTGCTGGATGGGCGGCCTCACCGTCGCCCGCATGTCCGGTGGACCCGACGTTGACACTGAAGCTCAGGTCGTCTGCGTTCGTCCGAAAGGGAAGTGGCCGCTCCTGCTTGCCGTCCCTGAGCAGAGTCTCCCGACAGAACAGGCCCGCGGAGTTCTTCCGGCGCAATATTCCCGCGCCGACGCCGTCATTAACTTGCAGAATTCTATGCTGCTGCTCGCCGCCTTCACCCAAGGGCGCCCCGAGCTTCTCTCCTCCGCGCTCGACGACCGCATCCACCAGCCTTATCGCGCGGCGCTCTGCCCGCTGCTGCCCTGTCTGCAGGAATTAAAAGGAAAGCAAGGCATCCTCGGAGCCGCTCTCAGCGGCGCCGGACCCTCCGTGCTGATTTTCCTGAACCCCCAGCAGGATCCTCAACGCGATGCTCGGTTGTCGCTGCAGAAAGCGCGCCGCCTGGTCGCGGCTCACCTCGCCGCAAACCGTCTATCGGCCGAGCTGATTCCCACCTCGATCACCTTGCGCGGCGCCCGCGCCTCGTTCAAGAAAAGAGGGGCGGCAAAATCCTGATCCGTCGCTAACGCCTAACTCCCGTCAGCGACTCGCCGGCGGCACAATCCCATTCATCCGCAGATATTCCACCATCTGCCCGTAGTGGTCAAAGCCGTGCGACGACACACTCGTCGCCACGCCCAGCCGCGTGACCGTTCCTTCCCCGAACGGGCTCTTCACCGGTGCCACCAGGTTCGTCTCATTGATGGTCGCAATCGCCTTGTGCACGTACACGAACGATTCCTTCAGAAACTTAATGATGTCGGCCTTGCTCTTGATCGACGCCGGCCCGTCTTCGCCTCCCGTATCTACCGGCGGCTTCTGTTCCAGAATCGCCGCCCCAAAAATATAGTTCACCGCCGCCACATGCTTGATCTGCTGCGCGAACGTGCGCACGCCCTTGAACTCGCCGCCGCTCGGCGCGAATCCATATTTGTCTTCCGGCATCGCTTCCGCCGCCGGAACGAACTCGTGCTCCATATTGCTCACTGTTGCGTCGAGCACCTGCGTAACCGATCGATGTTCATCCTTCATCATCCCCGACTGCGCCGCTGCCACAACCGTCAGCAGCAGCAAACTGCCAGCCGCCATTCCCAATCGCTTCCTCATGATTCCCCCTAGATCTTTCGTTCCCTTTGCAATCCGACCTAATCTTAATGCAAGCAATTTTAATGCGCGCGGCAGGTATTACTCTGTGTTCCTCAGTGCCCTCTGTGGTTAAGCCTTTGCCTTCCCAAAGGGCCACTCCGCATCCTTCCAAGCCCGAATCATATAAATGATGACGCCGGTCAGCAGAATCACCGCCGCATACCGCATCTCCTTCTGCCAATTCTCCCGATTAAACAGGATGAACAAAAATCCCGCCGACGCCAGCAGCGCCGGCAGCGGATACAGCCACATGCGGAACGGCCGCCGCATCTCCGGCCGCCAGATCCTCAGCCAGATCACTCCCACCGCCTGCACCAGAAACTGCAGAATCAGCCGGATCACCACCAGCGCCGCGATCGCATCCTTCAGCCGCAGAAAACAAAATGCCGCCGCCACCACTCCCAGCGCCAGCAGTGAAACATGCGGAAACCGGTGCACCGGATGCACTTTCGCAAACGCCTTGAAATAATTGCCATCTTTGGCTGCCGCATACGGAACCCGCGAATATCCCAGCATCAGCGAAAACACTGACGCAAACGCCGTCACCATCACCAGCCCCGTCACCAGCCGCGCCGCCCACGCGCCGTAAATCCGCTCCATAAACAACGACACAATATACAGCTTGTTGTTGTACTGTCCCGCCTGCATCATTTCCCGCCACGGAACCACGGCCAGCACGCACACGTTCATCATCAGATATAGACACGCCACCAGCAGAATGGAAAGCAGCAGCGCCCGTGGAATATTCTTCTCCGGGTCTTTAATCTCATCGCCCAGAAAACTCACGTTGTAGTATCCCCAATAATCGTAGGTCGCGATCAGCATCGCCCCACCCAGCCCGGTCAGGAACTTGTGCGAGATGGTGAACGCCCCCGGCGGAAAATCAAAGGCCCGTGCGGCATTGAAATGCGTCAGCCCCGCGAAGATGATCCAGCCAATCGTTCCCATCACCCCAAACCACAATATTTTCGACAGGCGCCCGATGGCTGTAATGTTCCGATACAGCAAGAGCACCGTGAAAAAACAAATCAACACCGCAACCGCCGTTCCCGGCGTCACGATCCAGCTCACCTGCATCGTTCCAACCCACGGAATATGCGCCGAAGCCTCATGCAGCGCGTAAACCGTGTCGAGCCCCTTCCAGTAATACGCCGCGTAGCCCGCCAGCCCGATGCACCCGGTCGCAATGGACAGCGGCGCCGAAAACGAAACCTGCCAGATAAACAAGAACGAAATCAGCCGTCCCCATTTCTTCGGTCCATACATCTCGCGCAAATAACGATACGATCCGCCCGACGCCGGCAGCGCCGCGCCCATCTCTGCCGACACCAATCCATCACACACCGCGAGCAGCGCCCCCGCAACCCATCCCAGCAGCGCTTGCGGCCCGCCCATCGCGCTGACCACCAGCGGCATGGTGATGAACGGCCCCACGCCGATCATGTCGATCATGTTCAGCGCGGTGGCCGACCACAGCCCCATCCCGCGGATGAGGCCAGGAGACGATACCTCCGATTTTGAAGGAGAACCCATGAACGGGTGGAAAAACACTAAAGAAGAAACTGCCGAGCCCTGATCACTAACCCCTGGCCCCTGCCTACTGCTTTTGACTCAACAGATTCACATACAGCCGCACCGCGCCCGGCACGCCCGCCGGCAGTTGCCGGAAAAACGCGTACGCCGCATAAATATAAATCCCCTTGCCGTACTTGGCGCGCAACAGCCCGCCCTTCTGCGCATCTTCTCCCGGATCATGGCACGACAGCAGCGCCGTGAAATGATCATCCCACTTGTCCATGAAGTACAGCCCGCGCTCCTGCACCCACCCATCGAAATCTTTCGCGGTAATCGTGTTGGGAGTATGAAACACCGGATCTCCCGGCGCCAGAATCTCCACCGGAGCCTCTTCCACCGTAACCCGCGCCCGGCTCAGCTCCGCCGAATAAGGAGTGAACTTCCCGCTGTTGAAATCCCCCACGCTCGCGTTGTACTGCACCACCAGCGTCCCGCCCGCGTACACAAAATCGAGCAGCTTCTTATTATTCGCGACCACATCCTTCTGCGTGTCGTAGGCGCGAATCCCCAGCACGATCGTGCCAAACTTGCTCAGGTCCTCGCTCGCAATCTTCTCCGCCGGAATCAGCGTCACGTCCATCCCCACCTGCTGCAGCACCGTAGGAATGTCATCGCCCGCGCCCATGATGTAGCCGACTTTCAAATCATGCGGCGCCTGTACATCGACAATGCTTAATCTCTGCCGTGCCGGCTGGTAATAATAAAAGCTTCCCAGATCCTCGCGCGTCACCAGCGAGTAGCCTTCGCTATATTGTTGTCCGCCCCAGGTGAAGACCGCGCGAATCGTCGCTCGCCCTTCCTGCAACGCTGCCGGAATAATCTTGAACGTGCGTTCCTGCTTGTCTCCCCGCCGCGTGAATTCCATCCCAAACTGTTCCGGCTCGGACTTCCATCCCGCCGGCAGTTCCAGATGCAGCGAGCCGACGCTCTTCACTCCAGAGCCCGCGACATTCCCCGTGATCCCCACCACCACGCTCGAAGCCCCGCCGTTATGCGTCGAAATCACTTGTGTCCCCGGTTCCAGCATTACCGAAAACGCCGGCACAATGGCCAGCGGACGCCTGTGCTCTTTCCCCGCATCATCCAGAAACGGCGTCACCACCACCGCATTGATCCCGCCGCGTGCCGCCGCCGCTGCGCCCGTCCCGTCCGCCGTATATTCCACCCGCGCCCGCAGCGCCGGAGGCGGGAAGGGAAGCGTCGCATATTTCTCCTCATCAATATGATTCACCGCTTCCGTATCCGGATTATCCCGATGCCAGTACGGCCGCGTATACGCCGTATTCTTCGGCACCTGCAGCCGGAAATTCGCGTGCAGATCGTCACCCGGCTTCACCGTCTCCGGCCGCGTCTTCCCGCTGATCGTGTTCCATCCCGCCGGAACCTCCAGCTTGAGGTGGTCAATCACCAGAGGCAGCTTCGATCCGTTGTGAAACGTCACCGCCACCAGAAATTCCTGTCCCGGCGAAACCGCAGTCAGCGCATCGGCTTCTTTTACCGCACGAATGTCAGGCGCGCCATCGTCGCCTTTACCGCCAACGGTCTTTCCGTCGGAAGACACGTCCGCCGTCAAACTCACGCCCAGCGCCAGATTTAGCGCCCTCTCCGCCTGTCGCCGCTTTTCTTCGAGGACGTAAGTTAAATCTCCGGCCCACACCCCACCGGGTCGCAGGATTGCGAGAAGCTTGTCAATCTCACGAAGAGCGGTCATCAGCGGCGTCGTTGCCGCCGCGCTATCTCTTGCACTCTTTGCCTCGGCAACGCTCGCCGCAATCTTCTTCAGCCCTTCCGCTATTCGCGGATCCGGGATCCCCGCGACGATTAATCTGTATTCCAGCCCCGGCAACGTCGTATCAATCCCATCAAAAAAACTCTTCTCATGCCCATCCTTACCCACGGTCGACGGAATCACCGAATCCACCAGCTTGTAAAACGTAAACCAGTCTCCGGGATCAATTGTCCAGTTCGCTGCCCCTTGTGACAGCTGATGCCGCAGTCCCTGCATCGCGAACTGCAAGTACCCTGTGCCCAGGTCCGCGTTGCGCTCGCCCGTATTCAGCTTCAAAGTCCATTTGTCGTCATCACACTTCTGGACCCCAAACCCGCACACATTTCCGATGTAAAACTTCTTCGCCTGCCAGGGCTGCAGTCCCGCCGCAATCTGCTCCGGAAACCGCTTCGGATCAGCCGCCGCGCGAAACGCCTCTTTCGCCAGAATGCTCGACGCCTGATGATGCCCGTGCCCATCGCGCTCGGTCCCCGAAAACCGCGCCACCAGCACATCCGGACGGAACGTCCGAATCACTCGCACCATATCCGCTAGCGCCGTGTCATGCCCGCCCCACTTCTGAAAAGTTTCTTCCGGCGATTTCGAAAATCCAAAATCTGCCACGCGAGAAAATCTTTCCTGCACCCCGTAATACTCATCCGAAGCCAGCAACTCCTCCGCCCGCAGCACGCCCAGCACATCCGACAAATTACTCCCAATTTTGTTCTGCCCACCCTCGCCGCGATTCAGCGTCATCAGCAGCGTGCTCACGCCGTGCCCGCGCGCCTCTAGCGTCAGCATCCCGCCGTCTTCATCATCCGGATGAGCCACCACCTGCATCAGCCGCGCCGTCGTCCCCAGCCGCAACAATTCCAGCCGCAACCCCGCCGCTCCCTCATCCTGCGGAATCGCCGCCGGGGTCCCTTGATACAAAAGTCCGGGAGGATCCGCATCGAGTGACAATTGCTCTGAAGAAGGATTCGCAGAAACTGCGGGTGCCCCATCCTTGCGCGCACTTTGCGCAAGGGTGGGAGTCTCTGCCGCCAGAGCGAGAAGCATGATCAGACAGACCAGATCCCGTGAAAATCGCATGCGCTGAAGTATAAAAGAAACGCGGCGCAGAAAGCGCCGCGGCAGGCTAGCAGTCCCCGAATGTCTCACGCTACCAGGATGGGGCCAACCCCTGCTCCGACGCAAATTCTTTCCGTGGTCGGAGTACAATTTTGTCGAGGTGGGCACATGCGCCGCGGTTGGATTGTATTGTCTCTGCTTCTTGTTCTGTCCGGCTCTGCGGCCGCAATCGACGGTAAGATCACTGGAACCCTCCTGGATGAAAAGGGCCTGCCGGTCCCGCACATGGGCGTACAAGCGTGCCCGACTGACATCGGTTTCGACGGATCCCTTCCCGCTGGGACCACGGACGAGCACGGGAGGTTCGTGATCGTAATCCGCTCGCTGATCAAGGGGATTACTGAACACTGGGCGGTCTATCCCTATTCAAGAGATGGGTTCTACCCGAGGCCCAACGCATTCTACGGCAATGATGTACCGGGCCCGAAGGTTGTCGAGCTTTCGCCCAACGGTCCCGAAGCCTCAGTTGAGCTCAACCTCGGCCCTCCGGTTGGCGCCCTCATTATCCATGTGATCGGCGTCTTGGGCCTGGCAATTCAACCTACGTTCAGGCTCGCTTGGGCATCAGATGCTTCTCAACAAACCGAGGTGACTCATTACATCGCAGAGAAATCCTACCGTCAGTTGGCTCCGGCGAATACAAATCTCACGCTCGTCGTGAATTCGCCGGGCTATAAGACGTGGTCTTCAGCCCCAGCGATCAGCGTCGGGTCAGGACAGGAAATGAGACTTGAAGTGCGCCTCGATCCCGAGGACCAAGAAAGCTCTGCGAAGTAAAGGAAGCCCTCGCTACACATCGCACAACTCCGCCGCATTCCGCAGAGACTCCATCGCATCCCCCGTCGGCAGAAACTCATGCGCCACATACCCGCGAAACCCCGCGTCTGCAATCGCCCGCATCACTCCGTCCCACCGCACTTCCTGCGTCCCATCGAGTTCATGCCGCCCCGGCACGCCGCCGGTGTGAAAGTGCCCAATCCACTGCAGGTTCCGCCGAATGGTCTCAATCAAATCGCCTTCCATAATCTGCATGTGATAAATGTCGTAAAGCAATTTCACATGCGGCGAGTTCACTTCCTCCACCACGCGCACGCCCCAGCTCGTGCGATCGCACATATAGTCCGCATGATCGCGCTGGCTGTTCAGCAGTTCCATGCAAATCGTAACGCCGTGATCTTCCGCAATTTTCTTCACCCGATTCAGCCCGGCAATCGTATGGCGCGCGCCTTCCTCATCCCCCATCCCGCCGCGGTTCCCGGAAAACGTAATCACGTTCGGCACGCCCGCCTTCGCCGCCCGCGGAATATTCGTCCGCAGCGCCTGCTCAATTCCCGCATGATTCTCTACCCGGTTCAGCGCCTTCCCAATCTCTCCACCCCCGGCGTATCCCATGGTGCACACCAGCCCATACCGCCGCGGAATCTCATATTCTTCCGGCTGCAACAAATCCACCCCCCGCAGCCCAATCTTCGCCGCATACTCCGCCAGCTGATCCGCCGACATGTGCGGATAACACCACTGGCACACCGACTGATGAATCCGCCCGCGCCGCGCCGCAGCCGATCCAGAATCAGAGGCCCGCCCCAGCGCGGGCATCCCTGCCGCAGCCACGCCCAAAGCCGAAGACTTCAGCAGCGCCCGCCGCGTCAATCGAGCCATAAGAATTAAAGAGGATTCCTTCCGAAACTGAGCCCCAGTCAATGACCACTAACCACTGCCCTACTGCCTGCCTTCCTTCAGCACCGCCTGGCAGTTGCTCGCCGCGGTCAACACTTCATTGAACGCGGTTTCTTTGCGCAAGTCCTTTAGCAGCGGATCATCCAGCAGCGCCGAGTACGCACAATAATTCTGCTGCACCGCCGCCTTTAGCAAGCGCAGCGCCGGTTCCTTCTGTCCGCACGCCGCCATCAACGCCCCCACGTGATACCACGCCTCGGCGTCCGGTTCCATCATCACCGAAGCTTCGTTCTCCCGCACCGTCTTCGCCAGGTCTGCCGTACGCGGCGTCGCCGTGCAGGCCAGCATCAATTCGCGGTGATAGGTCGGACCGCTGCTCATATTCTTTGCGGCCTCATGCGCTTCGCCAGCATTGCCCTCCGCCAGATAAACATACGGAGTCACCCACGCCGCCCATTCCGTCCCCGCATCCAGATGCACGAAGTCCATGGCCCGGTCCGTCTTGCCCATTTCCAGGAACGACCAGGCGCACGACCGGAATGCGAAGTTTCCCGGATCCAGCTGCCGCGCCGCGTTGCACTCCTGCCCGGACTGCTCCAGCATTCCCGCATAGCGCAGCACATAGCTTAAAGCGAAGTGCGCGTCGGCACTTTGCGCCCGCCGCCGTGCCAGGTCCGTCGCCGCATCGTAGGCCCGACCCAGTTCGCCCCGTTCCACCCGCGCCGTGATCAGGTTGCTGGCCGCCATCATGCGATTCGGATCCAGCGTCAGCGCCCGCTCATACGCCGAATTCGAGCGCTGGAACATCGCTTCACCGCCGCCTCCATAGGTCGAGTCCCAGTAATATCTCTGCCCCAGCGCTTCCCACGCCGGCGCGTAACTCGAATCGATCCCCACCGCCCACTCCAGCATCTTGATCGCTTCCTTATTCGGCGTCGGATCATGCGGCACGGCCACGCTGCGCAAATACAAGTCATACGCCTGCTGATTCTTTGGCCGCGATGCCGCCGCCTCGCCCGCACCTGCCGCTCCGCCCAGAATCGGCATCAGGCCGTGCTGCACCTGCGTGGTCAGCTGCTCCTGCAGGCCGATCAGGTCTTCCGCCTTCGTGGTCACCGTCGCCTGCCACAGCAGCCGGTCCGTCGGTACGTCGATCGCCTCCAGCGTCACCGTCAGCTGGTCGCCCTGCTTCATGAAGTGTCCCTGCAGCAGTCGCCCCACCCGCAGTTCTTTCCCCACAGCTTTCGGATCCAGATCCGCCGAAACATACCTGCGGGTCACCGACGATGGACGCACTTCCAGCGACCGCGAATACGTCAGCACATTCGACAGTTCATCGGCCAGCGCAAACCGCAAATAGTCGATGTTGAAATCCCCATTCATGTTCTGCAGCGGCAGCACCGCAATCGCATTGCGCTGCTCCGCGTTCGCTACTTCTCGGTGGTTGAACCACCACGCCCCCACCGCCGCCAGCACCGCCAGCAGCAGTCCCGCCATCCCCAGCAGCAGCCACGTTAGCAGCCGCGAACTGTGCCCAAACGTTCGCGACGCCGCCCGCAGCTTCACCACGGTGGCGCTTCCACTCTTGATCGTCCCCGATTCCGTCTCCCGTTTCAGCGTTGACAGGTCCGACCGCATTTCCGCCGCGCTCTGGTAGCGGTGGTTGCGGTCCTTCTCCATCGCCTTGCCGATAATGCCTTCCAGCTCGATCGGAATTTTCGGATTCAGCTCCCGCGGCGGCACCGGCTTGGAATGCAGCACCGCGTCCAGCGTCATCAGCGAGTTATTTCCCGTGAACGGTTTCTTGCCCGTGGCCATTTCATACAGCACCACGCCAAACGAAAACAGGTCGCTGCGCGCGTCAATGGTCTCGCTGCGCGCCTGTTCCGGCGACATATACACCGCCGTCCCCGGAATCACTCCCACCGCCGTCAGCGACAGGTCCGCGCCACCGTCGTCTTCGTTGTGCACCAGTTTCGCCAGCCCGAAATCCAGCACCTTCACCTGGTGGCTCGGCGTCATAAAAATGTTGGCTGGCTTGATGTCGCGGTGCACAATCCCCTTGGCGTGCGACGCCACCAGCGCGTCCGCCACTTGTACTCCCACGTCGAGCACTTCCTCCACCGCCATCGCATGCCCGGAGATGTGCGCCTTCAGGCTCTCTCCGTCCAACTTCTCCATCACGATGAAGGGATGCCCGTTGTTGTCTTCAATGCCGTGGATGGTGCAGATATTCGGGTGATTGAGTTGCGACGCCGCCCGCGCCTCGCGCGTAAACCGCTCCAGCGACTTGGGGTCGCCGGCCAGATTTTCCGGGATAAACTTCAGCGCGACGTGCCGCCCCAGCTTCAGGTCTTCGCCCTCATAAACCACACCCATCCCACCGCCGCCGAGCTTGCCAAGAATGCGGTAATGGGAGACTTGCTGCCCGATCATGAGAGGACGCGACTTCGCTTGGCGGTAATGTTAGGCTCCCCGCCGAATCCGGTCAATCCCCTTATTTCCCAAAGGCCTACAGCGCGCCCAGTAACCATCAACCGTCCTCCACCTGTCAGAAAAGTGCGTCGGTTTTCGAAATGCTGCAACGCCTAATAGAACGGGATGTGGGTCAGAAAATGAGATGTGGGGTGCCCTACTTTCTCGCGCGCCCTTTGCGCGAGAAGTGGGAGTTTTGACTTCCCGGCGCCACCAGTGATCGAAAAGAACGAGACACGTCGGGGTGCCGTAGGCGCCGATGAAACTAGCCCGGCGTTTCAACGCCGGGTCTACCGAAAGAAAAACCGAACCGCGTTCTGGAGGGACGCCTGAACCGACCACCTTTCTCTCCGGCGCCCATTCCCGAATCGACTCTCCCACGTCCTTCCGTGACGCCCTCGACCTCACTCGACCGCCCTCAACGCCAATATCATGAAGATGATGAACTCGCAGGAGACATCCCATGACCCGCGCAACCTCCGACCAACACCCGGCAATCCGCCGCCGCGCTGAAGAAATCTACATCCGCAACGGCCGCGTCCCCGGTCGCGACCTGGAGAACTGGGCCCAAGCCGAACGCGAAATCCTCGCCGAATCCTTGCCCGCCGGTCGCGCCGCCATCATCGTCAAAGTCAATGGCACCGAATATGTCGGCGAATACAATCCCTCCTCCGCTGACGGCTACCGTCCCGGCGAACTCGGCAAAGGCGCACCCGTCCCCGTCCGCTTCCGCGGCAACAAAATGTTCATCCGCCGCCCCAACGGCAAAGTCCTCGCCACCACCATCATCAAGAAACTCGGCTGATCTGATCGCAGGGACACGCCCATCCATCTTGTCATTCCGAGCGAGCCGGAGCGAAAGCGACAGCGACCCGAGGAACCTGCTTTTTCTTGTGGCTTACCGAACGCCGCGCGCCCCGTGGAAGTGCGGCGCGTCAGCGCCGGGCTGGTGGAAGAGCGGCCCTTTAGGGCCGCGTTAACCCGTGCAAAAAGATGTGGGCTTCAGCCCCGGTGCGTCGCCGTCCGCATCCTCTTGATATATTTCCAACATGCTTCACCTGCTCGCGCCGAAGCCCCGCCGCCCCGTCCCGCAGACCTTCGCCGCGACCCTCCGCCATCTCGGAGCCCTCGGCCTGTTCTTCCTCGCCATCCTCGACAGCTCACCCATCCCCACCTTCGGCGGTCCCGACATCCTCACCGCCGTTCTCTCCGCCAGTCACCGTAATCCCTGGTATGAATACGCCGCGACCGCCACTGCCGGCTCCGTCATCGGCGCCTACCTCACCTTCCGCGTCGCTCGCCATGCCGGCTCGGCCTACCTCGACAGCAAGTTCAAGAAATCGAAACTGGCAAAGTTCCTGCGCCTGTTCAAGCGCTGGGGCACCGGAACGCTCATTGCCTCCACTGCCATTCCCATCCCCACCCCCACCAGCATGTTTTTCGCCGCCGCCGGCGCCTCCGATTTTCCCGTCGGCAAGTTTCTCGTCATCGTCACCATAGGCCGCGCTGCCCGCTATTCCCTCATCGCCATCGTCGCCGACCGCTACGGCCGCCACTTCATCCGCGCCCTCCGCCACCCCATGCAGTACTGGGGATGGGTGCTCCTTGTCGCAGTCCTCACCATCGCCCTGGTCGTCGCCGGCATCCTGCTCAACCGCCGCCTGGACCCCGCTCCCGCCAAGTGAACGCATCGGAACCCGCGCGCAACCTTGTACCCATGTGCGGCAACGGGTTTGTGAATGAACCCATGCCGGCGTCGGCAGTGATCCCATGTGCCGCAACCGACTTGTGCACGACCATGGAAGAGCGGCCCTTCAGGGCCGCATTAAGCGTGCAGATTGAATTCGGGGCTTCAGCCCCGTGGTTTGATTGGGCAATAAAATGGGCTGCCCCAGCTCTCGCGCATCTTGCGAGACGTAGGGACTTACTCCACCCACAACCCTGCCGACGCCCCCACCCACTCCATATTCCGGTTATGATCCACGCCCATCATCAACCCCCGCCCCATGCGGATAATCGTCAGCACCGGCTGCAACTCCTCCAGCCACACATACATCACCCGCACCTCAGCCTTCGTCCCGCCCAGCGGAGTCGCAATCACCGGCTCAAAGTGCATCCGCTCCTGCAAAATGTAATACGCTCGCTTCTCCGCCGGAATCGCCGCAATCTCTTCTTTCGTCGGCGCAATCACCACTCCCAGCCCGGCAAACGAATACAGCGGCTTCAACGCATAATTCTCCAGATCGGCGGGAATCTCATCAAGCCGATCCAGGAACCAAGTCTTCGGCACCGACGCGTGCTTCAAGTACGGAATAGAAAATTTGCTAATCCGAAAATACCAGTTGGGATGTCCCGCCCACTCCACCTGTAACTCATCCCGCCAGTCAAAATTCAACTTGACCTGCTTGCGTTCCAGTTCATCCACGATCGTCCGGTTATAAATCCGCTCGATCGGCACCCGCTTCCCGCCGCGCTCGTAATAAAGCCGCGCCCCATCTTTCTTGATGTCGACAATATCGACGGTCCGTACCCCCAGCATCTTCTCGGTCAGCAGAAAATCCGGCAGCGTCTTCTGATGCAGCGGATCAATCTCCATCAAAATCACATTCTCCGGATCATGCGAGCCCACAATCGCACGCCGCAACAACTCGCGATAAGAAGCAGTCTCCAGCCCGCTCAATAAATGCTTCAGGCTTCCGGCTTCCGGCGTTCGGCTCCCGGAAGCCCGAAGCTGGAAGCCGGAAGCCCCAAGTCCATAAGCCTCCAAGTACGCCTCCGCCAGCGGCCCCTGATACGCATACAGAGAGGGGAAGGCCTGCAACTCCACCAGCTTCGGCTGCAACTCGCCCGCAGCGTCCCGCACCAGCCCAAAATCCACCTGCACAAACATAGGATGATCCGGCTCGTTCGGAACCTTAAACTCCGTCGGCACCGCCTCATTGGATTTCGAAAGATAAGCAGGACTATCGACCAGCTGTCGAATCAACTCCGCGCCGTCGCGAGCCATCCGATCAATCAGAGCCTTAGGGAAGAAGCAAGGCGTCTCCGACAACCGAAACTCCACATGCGTCCCGCAAGCCTCATCCACGCGCCGCAAAAACGCCTGATATTTTTCCGGAGCGAAGTTCGCGTTGAATTGTTCTCGTAAAAAAGGAATCATGTCGGGAGCCCTTTAGATGAGCGATCATTCTATCCCTGTCATCCTGAGCGCAGCAAAAACGCCCACGAATGTGGGCGTTTTGCGAAGTCGAAGGATCCCGTGTTACCGTGCATCTCCGGCGGCTTGGAAAGGGATCTCTACTCGTATACCTCCGCCAGGAACTCCACCTAATCTTCCGCCATAAGTAAAGAAATAAATGGAGACGCGGTTGTGCACGTCGTCGGAACAGGTTTCGTAAATCCAGAAGCCCGGAAACGTCTTCAATACGTAATCCAGTGCTTGTCGTACGGTGACATTATTCAGGTCTCCTGAGATGTGGGGCATCCCGGCGGTAGGTATTACAAAAAGACCGAGGGGCGAACCGGTCGGTAGCCACGCAATCCCATGGTTCTTCATAAAGGATTTTACTTCAGGCGCTGCAAGAATAAATTCCTGTGCCTTTCGCGCCTCGTACACTTCGGGAAACGAAATGTGACTTATCGCTACATTTAACAAGTCTTCGGGCACGCCTTCCACCATCCGAACCGTCCCATCCGTGTCCTCAGTGACATGCATTCGCGGATCATCAATGAGCATTTCCTGCAATCCGCTCGCTGCAAAGCCCTGCCAGTTCTCAGGTAGCGTCCGCACCGTAGGCAATTGCGGGAATAACTGCGGGGACCGACACTGAGTCCAATATTCGAGAGAACCGGAAGTCCCTTCCTTCCTCAAAACATTCAGTATCACGCGGCTCGTGGCAAGATCTTGCAGATAGTCTCGTTCTTGGCCCGCCGAAGCACTGCATACTGCAAGAACGAAGCACAAAGCACATGTGATTAGACGACTTGACAAGAGCTAATCCTCCCTGCCGATTTCTCCACTATCATCCAATCTCTCAATGGCGCAATCGCTCAATCTCCCCTACGCCTCCACCAGAAACTTCCCCTCCCGCATAATCTGCTCCTCGTCCACCCAGATATTGAACTTCCTTCCCACTACATCAATATGCGTGGTCGAATCCCAATCCGCGCCCGTATGCGCCCCATACGGATTCCCGAACGCAATATGCACTCCAGGATATTTCTCATCCTGCAGGATCTGCCCAATCACTTCCTTCAGATCAATATTCGTTCCAATGGCAAACTCGCCCACCCGATCGCTGTTCTCGTCGGTATGCGTATATTTCCAGAAATCGTTTTCCAGTTCGCGATTTTCCGAATGCGCCTCAGCCAGCCGGTTGCCCTTCACCCGCACGGTCAGCGGATTCTCCTGCAAATTCCCAAACTTCGCACACAAATAATCGCCCACGACTCCATCAATCACGAATGTCCCATTCACTTCGCCCGGCGTCGTAAAAATTTCCCCGCCCGGCAGGTTGCCCCACTTTTCCGGCGTGATAATTCCACTGGTCTTCAGCCACTTATAATTCGGATTCAAATCCGCCGTCAGATCCGTGCCCGCCGCGGTCGTGGCCCGCACTTTCGAAGCCTGGCGCACCATGGCAATCACCTTGGCGCTCAATCGGTCCACGCGCTGAAAATCCGCCCGCATCCCCTCCAGCATGATCTGCCGGTTGATGTTCACCATGTGCGCGTGCCGAATCTTCTTCCGGTTCACGACGTCGGTCATCTGAATGCGCGACCGCAGTTCGTTGGTCTGCACCTGCACCGCAAAAATCGAAACCTGGCAGGTCTCCAGATCCTCCAGAATCGGCTGCGGCAAATCCTTTAGCGGACGCTCCGCCAGTTCCTCCAGCACCCACGCATGGTAGGGCGCGCCGACTTTCTCCAGTTCCCGCGCCACCGCCGCTGCAATCTCAATGGTGGCTTCGTCGGTGATCACGCAAACCCGCTCGTCTGGCTGAATGCGCAGGCAAACATTCACCGCGTTGTGCGCGCCGAGAGAGTATTCAGGATCAAACGGAATGTTGAGGGTGCCCCACCCTTCTCGCGTTTTTTGCGAGAGGGTGGGGATTTTGACTTGATCGGTAGAATTAACCTGGTTCGAAGGAATGCTCATTACCCTACTTTTCGTTCGGCGGCCGGCTCTTCTTCCAGTCCCGCCTCCGTCTCCTCAATGATGTAATCGACAACCTTCTTCAAATCGCCCGTCTGCTCAAACACCCGCAGCTGCCGGTCGGCCCCGCTGCCGTGCTCCAGAATCTTGTGAATGTAATTCAACTCTTCCCGCGAATCCAGTTCATCCACCACGTCGTCCACAAACTCCAGATACTCGTGAATCAAATCCCGCGCCGGCACTTCCGTCTGCTTGCCGAAATCAATCATCTTGCCGTCCAGCCCGTAGCGCGACGCCCGCCACTTGTTCTCCATGATCAGCGCGCGCCGGTACAGCCGGAATCCCTGGTTCTGCGTGTAGAGTTTGTGCAGCTTCGCCACCGTAGCCTGAATCAGCGCGGCAATCGCAATCGTCTCATCCGCCCGCATGGGCACATCGCACACCCGGAACTCGATCGTATTAAAGAATGGATGCGGCCGGATGTCCCACCAGATCTTTTTCGCGTTATCAATGCAATTCGTTTTGATCAGCAGCTTGATGAAGTTCTCGTACTCGCCCCAGCTGGGAAAGTAATCCGGAATGTTCGTCCGCGGAAATTTGTCGAACACCTTGCACCGGTACGATTTCAGCCCGGTATTCATCCCCAGCCAGAACGGCGAATTGGTCGACAGCGCAAGAATGTGCGGCAGAAAATACCGCGCATGATTCATCATGTGGATCGCCGTTTCGCGATCCTCTATCCCGATGTGCACGTGCAGCCCAAAAATCAGATTCGCCCGCGCCACCAGCTGCAAATCCTCAACAATATTCTCGTACCGCGCGTCGGGATAAATCTCCTGCACCCGCCAATCCGAAAACGGATGCGTCGCCACCGACGCCAGCCGCAGCCCGTTCTCCCGCGCCAGCCGCACAATTCCGCGCCGCAGCATTTTCACTTCCGCCTTGGCTTCCTTGATGTTCTGGCAAATCCCCGTCCCCACCTCGACCACCGACTGGTGCATCTCCGCCTTCACCCGCTCCTGCAGCAACAGCTTCCCCTTCTGCAAAAGCTCCGCCTGAATATGCGACCGCAGTTCCCCCGTTGCCGGGTCCACGGTCTGATATTCCTCTTCAATCCCGATAGTGAAAGTAGGAGGCATCTTTACTTCGCTTTTGTAGAGTCTTGTCTCTTCCTTGATGTTCTGTCATTCCGAGCGAAGTCGAGGAACCTGCTGTTCGCCGCCAGCGCCCCAACGCCGGGTGCCCCATTTCTCGCGCACCTTGCGAGAAGTGGGAAACCGAACCTTACCAGTATAACAACGCAGAACGCTGATTCCGGGTCGTAGTTACCTTAGTCCCATTCCTTATTTTCCTTCACCCGCGCCCTGACAATCTTCTTCACCAGCGCGTCCGGCAATGGCTGATCAGCAGGGAACTGAATCGTCCCCTTCGAAGTCCGATATCCCTGCAGTTCCTTCTCGAACTGATCAAGCACTCCCGACCCCGTCGGAAACAAACTGCAATGACTCTTAAACGCCGCGTAAGCCACCAGCATCCCGTTGTACTTGAACATCGGCATCCCGTAGCTGATCACCTCGGTGGCCTCCTTCGGCACCACCGACCGAATCACCGCGCGAAGATGTTTCAGCGTGCCGCAAGCCGGCTCTGGGATCCCTGCCAGATATTCTTCCACGTCCCGCGCAACTTTCCCTTTTCGCATGAAACCCCGAAATCCCTGTCATCCTGAGCGAAGTAAGTGCCCCGCGAAGCGGAGCACGTGCGCAGTCGAAGGACCCCTATCACCCAAACACTACTTGCGGCGTGCACGGGGTTCTCAAGCAGAATGTGGGGAGACCCGCGTAAATGGTCTTATTTCCCCGGCTTCCGCTTCCGCGCCGCCACCCACTCCGGTTCGCCCTTTCGTTCCGGTTTCGCAGAAGCTCCCGCCAAGAACTCCGCCCAGCGCAATTCCTTCACCGGATTCGCGCCTGAAGTCGCCATCTTCACCGCCATCTCCGCGACCGCATTTACGATCCAGTCAAAATTCTCCTGCCCCACCGACGTAATCTCCGCATCCGGCGCAGGATTCAGAAAGTCAATCGCATACGGCACTCCACCCTCTACTGCAAACTCCACCGTATTTAAGTCGTAGCCCAGCGCCCGGCACAACGACAACGCGTCTTTTTCCATGCGAACTCTTAACGCCTCCGACGATGGCGCCGGATTCCCCTTCACATAGCGCTCGTGATGCGGCGCCCGCGGATCGTACTTCATGATGTGCACTTTTTCCTGACCCACCACGTAGCACCGGTAATACTCCTCAAACTCCACGCCATGCTGCAGCGTCATGCACAAATCGCCGGTCTGGTTGTAATGATGAAAAAATTCCTCGGGATTATGTACGTGATACACATGCTTCCATCCGCCGCCAGAATAAGGCTTCAAGAAAGCAGGGAAGCCGACGTAATCGAACAGCTCCTGCCAGTTCAGCGGATAAATCAGATTCCGCATCGACTGGTCCGTCGTTCCCTCGGGATGCTTGTGATGCGGCAGAATCACCGTCGGCGGAATCGCCACGCCCATCTTGTGCGCCAGCGCGTAATTAAAAAACTTGTCGTCCGCCGTCCACCAGAACGGATTGTTCACCACAATCGTCCCGTGCAGCGCCGCATTTTTCAGATACGCGCGATAAAACTGAATGTCCTGTGAAATCCGGTCGATGATCACGTCGTACTTCTTCGGCTCATCCATCCGAATCCCGCCAATCTTCACAAACTCCGCCTCCACGCCGTCCATCTTCATCGCGTTAATCTTCTCCACCAACGCTGGCGGAAACGTATTCTCCATCCCAAACAAAATCCCAATCTTCTTCACGCGAAGTCTCCATCCATCACAAAATTGTCATTCAAATTGCATTGTCATCCTGAGCGAAGTAAGCGCTTCACGAAGTGAAGCACTTACGCAGTCGAAGGATCCCTGCCTCCACGCGGACGCAAGCGCAGCCGCAAGGCGTTCTCACGATTCACACCGGCCACTGACCACTGCCCTAGAAATACTTCGCCGCCATCCTCTGCCACAGCGGCCAATCATGCTTCGAGTTATCGTTCCAAACATCCAGCCAGTGCGGAATTGCTTTTCCATTCAGAATCGCCGACAACTTCACATTCTGGTCCAGACACATATCCCAGTCCGCCGACCCCAGCACGATCTTCATCTGCCGGTAGCGGCTCAGGAACCAGTCATCCGTCATATTCGGAATGAAGTCCGGAGGATTATTGAAATAGCAATCGTTGTCGTAATACCCATCCAGAAACTGATGAATGTCGAACGCCCCGCTCATGCTCACGCAATGCGTCACCACATCCGGATGCTTCAAAGCAAAATTCACCGTGTGGTATCCGCCAAAGCTGCAGCCCGTCACTCCCAGCTGCCAGTTCTGGTTCTTCCACTTAATAAACGGCAAGAACTCATGCAGAATGTAGCGCTCATACTGCAAATGCCGCAGCACCCGCACTCGCGGATGCACGCCCTTGTTGTACCAACTCTCGGTATCCACGCCGTCCGGGCAAAATACCTGCAGTTCGCCGCGCTCAATCTTTGGCGCCAGCACCCCAATCATCCCGCGATCTTCATACTCGAAGAACTTCCCCATCGAGGTCGGAAACACCAGCAGCGGCAATCCCGCATGCCCGTAGACCAGCGCTTCCATGTCCCGATTCAATTCCTGGCTGTAGCCCTTGTGATATTCGCGATTCATGAGGTTTTGTGGAAGGGCACGGCTTTAGCCGTGCCGCAGAGTGCATAAAAAAGACGGGGCTTTAGCCCCTGCCTGCCTGAGCCTTCCGCAGCGAAAACATCTTACCCGATGAAACCCCGAAATCCCTAGAGTGGAAAGGTGGAAGAGCGGCGCTTTAGCGCAGCGTTAAGCGTCAAAAATGGATGCGGGCTGTATCCCCTGCGATGTTCTGTCATAACGACGTCTGGAATAATATCGTCATCTCGATCCTTGGAGGCCTTATGCCCACTCGTCCCCGACGCATTCGTATCTTCGCAGTTATCCTCGCGGCTGTTTCATGCGGCGCGATCGCCGCCGCCCAGATACAAGGCCAGACACAACCCAAGCCCCACGCCAAAGTCGTTGCCCTCGACAAAGACGACAACGGAATTCTCCCCATCCTCACTGGCCCGCCTGAAACCGTCACCATGAAGTCCGGCTACGTCGTGCTCGATCCCGGCCACTCTGTCGGAAAGCACAGCACCGAACACCATGAAGAAATCCTGATCGTGCTGGAAGGCCAGGGCGAAATGCTTTTCCACGATGGCTCGCGCCTTGAACTCAGGGCCCGCACCGCTCTTTATTGCCCGCCCGAAACCGAACACGACGTCAGGAACACCGGGACAAGCACGCTGCGTTACGTCTACGTGGTGGCCAACGCCCAGTGAAGCACGTCCTGTAAAATCAGTCCGCGCCTCAACGACTCGGCGGAACCTATGTCCTCTCCCTCCCTCACCGAAGCCGACGTTCGCCGCCTCCTCGATCCTCGTGAGCTCTGCGGCGCGCTTGAGTCCGCCTTTCGCGACCGCTATCCCTCCATCAGTCTGCCGCCGCGCACCCACGTCGAACTCGCGCATGGAATTTTCCTCGCCATGTCCTGTTACGACGGATCGAGTTACAGAAGCCCGACTGGCACGCTCGGAATGAAGCTGATCCTGTTGCGCGACCGAGATTTTCTCGATCAGGACCAGCATCCTGTCGTCAGTCCCGGCGCTGGCGATGAGAGCGCTCTCGCCGCTGGCCGCGTGCAGGCTACCTACCTGCTGCTCGATCCGGAAACTGCCCAACCACGCCTCACCATCGCGGCCAACTACCTTACGGACCTGCGCACCGCCGCGACTTCCGCCGTGGCCACAAAATTTCTGGCGCGTCCGGATGCTTCCACTCTGGGTATTTTCGGTACTGGACGCCTCGCTGGCGCCCATCTCGCCGTGCTTCCCCTGGCGCGCAATTTCCAGCGCATCCTCATTTGCGGACGAAATCCATCCCGCTCCTCCGAATTTGTCAGGAAGCTTTCCGTGGAGTTTCCCGGCCTCACGATTACCGCCGTCGACGCCCGAACCTGCGCCGCCGAATCCGACGTGCTCTGCACCTGCACCTCGCACTCCGCTCCGCTGTTCGACGGTCGCGACCTGCGTCCCGGAACCCATCTCAATCTGGTCGGAGCCTTCCGTCCGGAAACCCGCGAAGTCGATACGCTGACTATTCAGCGGGCGCGCGTGGTGGTTGAAACTTATGTCTCGGCTCATTCAGACGTTGGAGAGTTTTTGATTCCCTGGCAGGAGGGCGCCATCCCGCGCGACCACCTCGCCGCCGATCTTCACGAATTAGTTAGTGGGACGAAGCAGGGAAGACGCAGCCCGGAAGAAATCACGGTGTTCAAGAGCGTAGGCTGTGCTCTGGAAGATCTGGTCGCCGCCGAACTTCTGCTCGACAGGCAGTGACTAGTTAAAGATTGGCAATGGCCGAGAATGGGCCGGCAAAAGGCGTAATCCCACCCGGGCCCGAACTGCAGGTCAACCGCGGGCTGAGACTCTGGCCGTGACACGGTTCGCCGCCGACTAGCGCGGCTTCATGTACCAGTAGATCGACAGCGCCACCAGGGCGACCGTTATGATCCACAGCACAATGTCTTTGTTCTTGTTTTTCTCTTCCGCCATAAAATGAAGTACAGCATACCCGAAATCGGGCTTCAAGTGATGCGTTGATTTCCCCCAACTCGCCGATCCCTACGGCTTGGCCGCTGCCGACTCCGATCCCGCCTTCTTGTAGTCCTTATACTTCACGATCTCGCGAATGTGGATCGACTGCGCCTTGAAGTTCAACGTGTCATCGACCCGTGCGAAGGCCGGGAACCATTGCCCATCCACCAACTGCCGGAAGCTCACAAACTGCGGCCGGATATCCAGCGACTGGCCTTTCTTCACGCGCTGCATGTCGGGCACGCTCTTGCCGCATAGCTTCACCACTTCGAAATCGCGGTTGTCGACCCACACCTTGCCGTCAAAATACCGTTTCCCCTTCTCTTCTTTTTTCGGCACGATGTGGAACACATAGGTGTCCAGATCGTCCACGTGCTGTTGCCCGGCGTAAGTCAGGTTGTAGAGCGGCAGCTCTTCCTTGGTCAGCGTCCACGCCATGAAGGTGTGAATGTCGTCAAAATCGGTCTGCGTGAGTTGCACCTGCCGCAGCGTGGACTGCTCGCCAAACGTGACTTTCTCCTGGCGTCTGCCCTTGTCGTCGAAAGACACCGTGGCAATCTCGTGAAACTGCCCGTCCACCGCCGACTTGTCGTCGAGCGTCTGCACCAGCACATCCTGCGTGTGGATGTAATGCATCCGCGCGTCTTTTACCTTGCTCTCTTGCGCGGTAAATTTCTGAATCACTTCCTGCTCCGTTATCCCCTTCGGCGGAGTCATGTCGAGCACGCCATTGCCATCGTTGCAATCGGTCTGCGCCCACGCGCCCGCTGCCAACCCGCCGAGCAACACGGCCAGAACCGCCGCCGCGAATCCCAACGGTCGGCCGATCGTTGTCTTCACTTTGCAAAAGCTCATGACTTCTCGCCCGTTCGTGACTTCGTGCCAGCTCATGACTTTATGCCCGCTCATGTTGCCGAAACTCCTTCGCAATTTTGTCAGCCGAAACATACACCGCCCACGCACCGCGCGCAACGTCGGAATCATTTTGCGCCTCCGCGAAAGTACAAACCTTCATGCGCTGCAGCAGCATTTCATTTCAGATGCGCGCTCGCCTTCTTCCTCGTTCTGTCATTCCGACACGCGCGCGACAGCGAGACAGGAGGAACCCACTTTTCCTCCGGCCTGATCCGAAATCCGCGCCAAAACCCGCGCCCAGCGCGGCTTTTGCCCGCAGAGATGTACCTTCCCTAAATGTGCAAAGTCTTGCGCCGCACCCTCCCGCCCCCTCGTAAGTCGTAGAATTATAAGTCTTTTAGGTTGGTATCGAGGTTGCACCTACACACCGTGAACCAGGGACCAAACACTTATGAAAACTACACTCGTGGTGCTATTCATTTTCTGTGCTGCTGCCGCTTTCGGTCAGGCCGGAGGCTCCATCTCCAGCCAAGCCGTGCCGGTTACCATTCCCGACCACCCCGGCCACGCCGAATCGCATGAAATGGCCCCGGAGCATCTTCTGGTCGGTGGCGGGCCTTCCACCTATACCTACGGCCAGGGCGAGCGCCCGCTGTGGGAGTTCGGTTCTCCGCTGCCCGAGCCGACGCCCCTCGGCGACGTTGCCCGCGCCTATCGCAAGGAAAAACTCGCCGCCCGCAAAGCCGAGATCGTCTTCGAAAAACAAGGCTCGTAGCTTTCACCTGGCGTCCTCGCGTGAGCGCGCCGAAGTCTGGGCACTTTGGCTTACGCATTGGGCCGGCTAAGAGGGAGATCCTTCGCTCCGCCTGAAGAACGGCTACGCTCAGGATGACAAAGTCTATGCTCCGCCGGGCGCCCGCCCGGCGGTTGCCGCATCGCCAGACCTTCGCCTCCAGACATCCTCCCTATACAATCAGCATCTGACAATACACGGTAAGAATCGCGACGATCCCGCGAAACCGCCAGCGCTCTGTCCGCCGGCATTCGCGGGAGTGTACACTGCCCATTGGGAAAGGAAACGTATTTGATGAAGCCCTGCAAGGCGGACATAGTCCGCGAAAACGTCCGCATAAGCGTCCGCACCGGAATCTTTCTGTTCCTTTTTTTCGCCACCGTCCTTTTGGCCGCCGTCCCGGCCTATTGCCAACGCGGGACCCTCGATCTGAACGTCGGCCAAACCTCCGACCAGTTTGGCGCCATCCCGGCCGCCACCAGCCCGCTGATTGACATCAACGGTGAACTCACCATCAAGATGCCGAACCCGAAGAAGGGCGGAGCCAGCATCGTGGCCGGCGGCGAGATCCGTGTCCCCGTCGACGCCACCGATCACGCCAAAGAGATCGCCGTCTATGGCGGCCTCGCCTGGACCTTCCACCAGAACTTGTCCATCGGCGTCGACGCCGGGGTCCGCAAAATCTACATGCCTTCGACCACCGTCGATAACGAAACCTTCGTGCGCAACAACCTGGAACTGTTCCAGCTGCCCATCGTCATCAAATACAAATTCGGTCCCGAACGCCGCGCGTTTGTCGAAGCCCGCGGCGAGCCCGAATTCACTCCGCACTTCAAAGACGTTCCTCTGTCGACCGTCGGCATTCCGAATCCCAGCTTCGATCACGGCTACACCGTGCGGGCCAGCGCCGGATACAACTTCGGCCAGTGGTGGTACGTGAAAGCCTCCGCCGAAACCCGCTACTTCAAGTTCCTGACCAATACCACCGGCAACCCCAACGGCCTGTACAACTGGAAGAGCAACATAGTCACCGGAGGCGTGGGCGTCAGGTTCTAGAGAGAGTGCTCAGTACGCAGTACTCAGTACTCAGTACTCGGTCACGACTGATTAGCCTGTGGGCTTCGAGCCGGACGATGGTTTGTAACCGGGCAAGAACTCCTTGCGTATTTGTTCGCTGATTTGCTCGCGGATTTCCTTTGGGTCCAGGCTGGCGGCGGGCTTTCTGGGTGGGCTTTCGGGCTTGGCTTCGGGCGTCGGTTCAGATTTCACTACAGCGCTTCCGGTGGCGCTGACTGCGGCAGTGGGATTCGCCTTGCGAGGGTCGGGATGCTGCATTTCGGCCCAGCGCATCCATTTGGCATCTTCTTCTCTTTTCTTGCGAGTGGCTTCGAGGGCCGCGATGGCGCGGTCGGCCTCGGTTTCTTCCTCTTCTTCCTCTTCCGCGAAGTCGTCGTCATCCCAGATGTGGGAGTCGAGCGGAGTGTTGGCGACGTCGCGCGGGTCGAGGATGACGTCGTTGGAGAAGGGCTTGAAGTTCGTGAGGCGCAGGTTGGTGCTGGCGGTTTGCAGCGCATAGAGGAGGAGGCTGGCGGTTTTGTGATCGATCTGGTGGGCGACGAGGAGGCGCATGACCTGCATGAGAGCGATCTGGATGGAGTTGGCGTCTTCGAGGACGGGCAGGACGAAAGTGGCGACGCCGCGGCGGGCGCGGTCGGCGGAGAGTTTGATGCGTTCGTCCTGAAAGCGTTTGTGGAAGAAACAGAAACGGTTGCGGCGGAGGGCGGGCGATCCGCACTGGGTGCCGTTGATTTTGAGATGCTGACAGCGATTGGGATATTCCGGCATTGATTTTCTCCTACCCCCCTCCCCCTCTGGTCTATTGAAATCTTTGGGTTGGCGGGATTTTGAGATTTTGTCTATGGGCTGCAACAAGTTGCGGGCAAAATCTTGAGCGCGTGGGGGTTAGGGAGGGGAAAATCCCCGACTTCTCGCGCAGAAAATCTAAAGTCAAAATCCCCACCCTGTCGCGAAGAGCGCGACAAGGATGGGGCACCCGCACATATTCGTGGCTGGCTCATGAGGTGAGTAGATGGGAACGAGATTTCTCGGTCAAGGTTGGATGAACATGGGGAGGGTGTGGAAAACCGGGAAGGGCGCGACTTCCAGCTCCAACGCTTCGGGCAGTCCTTTGCTGATATATACGAATAATATATACTTTCGTGGAGAGGGTCCCATGCCCAAGACCGACATCGCCAAGCTCTTCCAAAACGGCCGCAGCCAGGCAGTCCGCCTACCGAAGGAATTTCGTTTCGAGGGGGACCGCGTCCGCATCCGGCGTGTCGCGCAGGGGGTGCTGCTGGAGCCGCTCATCCCGGACACGAAGAGCTGGTTCGAGGAACTAGACCGGTTCAGCGCAGAGCCGTTTCCCACGCGAAGCCGCCGTCAGCCGGTCACGCCCAAGCGAAAGATTTTCTAAATGGACTACCTGCTGGATACGAATGCCTGCATTGCGCTGATCAATGGGCAGCCGGGGACGGTTCGCGCGCGGATGCAGAAGGCGACCGCCGGAGGCGAGCATGTGCTGGTGTCGTCCGTCGCAGTGTTCGAACTCTGGTACGGCGTCGCTAAGAGTACGAAACAGGAATTCAATCGCAAAAGGCTGGAGACGTTTCTAGCGGGGCCGATTCTTATGCTTCCGTTCGAAGATGCCGATGCCCGGGTCTCAGGATTGGTGCGGGCCGCGCTCGAAGCCGTCGGCAAACCGATTGGGGCGTATGACCTGCTGATGGCTGGGCAGGCGCTGCGGCAGCACTTGACGCTGGTGACGGCTAATGTTTCCGAGTTCTCACGGGTGAAGGGGCTGGTTTGGCAGGACTGGGCGAAGTCGTAACGGTTTTGCGGGATTCGTTGAATGCGATCTCCGCGCGCTACTTCTCCGACATCGCCTGAGCTCGGCCGCGCGACTCCGGCGACATCTTCATCTCGCAGTTCACGGAAATTCCTTGCCATGCGGCTAGTATTCCACAAAACGAATCCTCGGCTGAGGGAATCTCGCAGACGGGGCGGTGGTGAACGTCTGTCAAAAGCGGCGGACAGGAGTGTCCGCCCCACACGTGCCGCCGTTGCCAGTCCCCTTTACTTTCAATACTTTAGCTCCGTATAATCCCGCACGGAACCGCTAAACCCCGAATTTGCACCGTTCGTTGGGATATAGATGCGCCATTCCTTAGGGCTGCAATAGGATGGGTGCAGTCAAATACCCAGGGAAAAGTGTAGTTTGGGAATCCAGATCGGTACGATCTGGGGCGATTCCCCGGGAAAGCCGCAGGTTTCGGATGATACTCTCAGGTTCATCCAGGCACGGCGAGAAACAGAAGCAAGCTCGCAGGTTGTGGGATAGCCCTAACCTTTGTGGGTTGGGGGACATCCAAAAGGAAGAGCAGGTTCCTCACCGGGCTTAGCGCCCGGTTCGGAATGACAGGTTAAGAAAGCCAGTGGGTTTGGCTAAAAGCTAGAAGCTCAGGAGCTAGAAGCTACCATGCGCAAGCCGATTAAGTACGTTGAGAAAGTAGCCGTTGTCGCCGCCAAGGGAACTTGGGCAGTATTCGACCGCTTGAACCGGATCAAGCCGAATCCGTCGCCCACGCCGAAGTGGTCAGAGAAGCCGCTGCTCAAGTCGTACGAGAAGTCGAAGCCTCCGCTGGGTTGGCCGCGGACCACCGATTCGCTGTGCCCGAAGTGCGTGCCGGAAATCCGGCAGCAGATTCTGGACGGGCACCTGCCGCATGAAGTGCTGATGAACGAGAAGGTCGGCGAGATCAAGGCGCAGATCGTCGAACGCGACGGCAAGATTTTGATGGTGAAAGACTGCCCCACGCACGGCCACTTCGAAGACGTGATGTCGATCGACACCGCGTTCTCGGAGCATCTGGAGCAGGTGTTCCCGGGGCGCGACATCACCGCCCACAATGATGAAAAGCTGCATCATCACGGGTCGTCTACCGTGAAATATGGGCGCGGCTCGGTGCTGACCATCGATCTGACCAACCGCTGCAACATGATGTGCGATCCCTGCTTCATGGACGCCAACCAGGTCGGGTTCGTGCACGAACTGACCTGGGAAGAAATCAAGACCATGCTCGACAACGCCATCACCATCAAGCCGCGGCGGCAGATGAGTGTGCAGTTCTCCGGCGGCGAGCCCACGTTGTCGCCGTACTTCCTGGATGCAGTTCGCTACGCCCGCAAAGTTGGATACAACTCCGTGCAGGCCGCGACCAACGGAATCGAGTTCGCGAAGAGCTTCGAATTCTGCCAGCAGGCAGTCGAAGCCGGCATGCGCTACGCCTATCTGCAGTTCGACGGCATCGGCAACGCGGCGAATGCGCACCGCCTGGTCGGCAACTTGTTCGACGTGAAGTTGAAGGCGATTGAAAACTTGCACAAAGCCGGAGTTGAAATCGTTCCGGTCGTCACCATCGTGAACGGGATCAACAACGAGCAGGTGGGAAGAATCATCAAGTTCGCGCTGGATAATCCAAAGACGATCAGCTTCCTCAGCTTCCAGCCGGTCAGCTTCACCGGCCGCGACGAGGCCGTCACAGACGATCGCCGCGCCGCGCAGCGCTACACGCTCTCGCACCTGGCGCACGACGTAAAAAATCAAACCGGCCTGGGCGAGCCCACGCGCGACTGGTTCCCGATTTCGTTCATGGGAACATTCAGCGACTGGGCCGACCTGATGCACGTCAACGACCCGAAAAACGACTGGGGCCAACTAAGTTGCGGCTGCCACCCTAACTGCGGGACGGGGATGGCGATCATGATTGACAAGGAAACCAAGGAAGCGGTTCCGGTGACGGCGTTCCTGCACGGGGATCAGCTGGCGAAAGATATTGCCAAGGTGAACGATGCGGCGCGCGGAAAGTTCTGGACCGGGTTCGGAATGGCGCTATGCCTGATGAAGAATTACGATCCGTTCCAGTCGCCGACGCACTTCAAGTTGATGGACCTGTTGAAGAAGTTCGACAAGAACTATCACATTACGGGCAAGGACTACGGCAAGGTTGGTCCGGACCGGACGGTGGAAGATGTGATGAAGCGGCGTGTAACGGACCGCTGGAACTTCCTGTTTATCGCGGGAATGTGGTTCCAGGATCTGTTCAATTACGATTTCCGGCGGACGGAGCAGTGCATTATTCCGTATGCGACGCAGGAAGGCGAGATTTCGTTCTGCGCCTACAACACGGGCGTGGGCTGGCGGAACATTATCGAAAAGATGCACATGACGGCCACGCTGACCAAGTGGTACGAAGAGCATGGGCGGCATGAGATTTTCGCGGGCGGCAAGAAAGTTAACATGGAGAATCAACACACCGCCACGGAATATCTGAAGCTGCGGGAAGAGATTGTGACGACCGAGTTGCAGCACGATCTCGACAGCAAGGGCATCGCGAAGAACGCGCGCGAAGAAAAAGTGCGGGCGCGGGATGCGAAGCAGAAGGCCACGGCGGAGGCAGCTTCCGGAGATGAGGCACGCGGGCCGAAGATCAACGATGAAGCTTACAACGCGCGCATGGCTGCGATGTATCGCGAAGTCGTGTTGAAAGAGAAGCCGGTGGTTGCCGAGAACGGATTCATTCCGTTGGGCGCGCTGACCAAGCCGAATGGAAACGGGAACGGCAATGGCAACGGGGCGCATGCCGCGAAGCCGGAGGTTGCCGAGCCGGTGGCTGGGGACTAACGCCGCTTTTAGCTGTTAGCTTTTGGCTCTTAGCTTAAAACCAAGACGGGCCGCCTGCGGGCGGCCCGTTTCTTTTTTGGTCGGGGAGGAATTGCGGTTGGGGGCGAGCGGCGCCTTCTCCGTGGCTGCGGTCGTCGCTTTGCTCCTTCCTGCGCCACGGTTCAGGCGCTCCCCGCCCGCTTGCCCACGAGCTGCTCGGCTGCGTCGCTGTCGCTCCTGGCGGAGCAGTTCGCCCGGAAAAACGGATCGAGGGCGGCCGGAGTTTAGCGTTGGCGTGTTTCTGAGGTTGCCTCTAGCAGACATGGGATCTTGGCAGTCACACGGACTGGATCAAGAATCCCATGTCTCGCAAAGGACGCGAGACATGGGGCACCCCACGTTCTTGCGGAGCGATTCTTACGGAACACATTCGGGTTTCAGGGGCAGGACTGCGCCGCCGGCTTGCAGGGAGAGGAGATGGAGATAGGTGTCGAGGATGTGAAGGCAGACCAAGTCGGTCTTGACCAGGATTCTTGGGGGGATGAGTTGGACGGAGTTGAGTTCGAAGAGGCCGAGGACGTGTTCGTAGAGTGGGGGGAGGGGGAGTTTGGGAACGAGATCGAGGCGGCCGGCGATGCGGGTGGTGTTGGGGACGACCTGGTTGTAGGTGGAGGCGAAATTCGGGCCTCCGGTGCGGGGGCTGGCGTAGGTGTAGACGGTGGGATTCTTGAATGAGGTGTTGGCGGCGACGTCAAGAGCGAGGAGGGTGGCGAGTGCGCCGCCGAGGCTGTGTCCGCAGATGGTGAGTGAGGTGAGGGGCCGGGGGAAGGCCAGAGCCGATAAGGCTTTTGTGACCGGCGTGGATCCGGCACCGAGGGCGGTTTGCATGGATAAGTACATGGCGGTGAAGCCGTCGTCGGTGTGGCCGGCGCCGGGCAGGAACGGGGTGGGGACCATGAGGAAGTTGGCGTCGTGAATCCATTCCTGGATGCCCTCGGTGCCGCGGATGGCGATGACGACGTCGCCGGTGGTGGTGGCCTGGAGGATGAGGCCGATGGAAACTCGCTGGTTGCCGCGTTGGGGATTCATGTCGGTGGCGAGGTCGTTGGCGAAGATGGAGGTGATGATCTGGTAGCCGGCACCGATGGCGAGGGGCTGGCCGGCGTGGTTGGTGACGTCGGTGGGGTCGATGGCGTAGGCGGCGTTGACCAGTTGTCCGTAGAGGATGGCCTGATTGATGTCCATGAGTGTGTCCTTTCGCAGGAATTGGTGGCCCGGGAATAGTGGCGGCCGAATTTCTGCCGCGGCTCGCTGGATGCTGGAATGGGGAAGGCCGCGGGCGAGGAATGTTCTGATCCGGGTCGCGACAGGATCATCTTCGTTCTTTGCCCGATGGCAGGAACAAGTTAGAACAGAGCTGAGGCGGTGTCAACCGGAGCGGAAGGTACGCCCTCGCCTACTCCAGTGAACTCGGAAGTGGTCAATTTTGACCAGACGACGTTCTTGGGGCTGCTTATTTTGAGATCGTGGACAGATTGTCAGCAGGAGATTGTCCTCTATTCGCAGCCATGAGCCGTGCCGGGAGTGTGCATGATGCAGGTCATGCATCGGCGCGGCAAATCCGGCTGGTATCAAATTAATTCAAAGTTGGCTCAGACATTTAGACCTAATCCACGTAACCCGCAGCAGCAGAGCAACACCGGGAAAACGAGGGATGATGGGCCAGAGGAATCACAAATGCATATCCGCTTCATTCGTACGCTATTGTTCGCGCTCATCGTGCTGTGCATGTCGGCAGCGTCGTTTGCGCAGATTGGCGTGGCGATTAACGTCGGCCCGCCACCGCTGCCTGTTTATGAACAGCCGCTTTGTCCGGGGGACGGTTATCTCTGGACGCCTGGCTACTGGGCCTACGATTATGACGCCAGCGATTACTACTGGGTACCGGGCACCTGGGTGATGGCGCCGGAGGTGGGTTTCCTGTGGACTCCATCCTATTGGGGTTGGGGCGGCGACGGATTTGTTTTCTATGACGGATACTGGGGGCCGCACGTAGGTTTCTACGGCGGGCTCAATTATGGCTTCGGCTATTTCGGTGTGGGTTTTGAAGGCGGGCGATGGGACGGTGGACACTTTTTCTACAACCGTTCCGTGAGCAACGTGGACGTCACGAATATTCACAACGTTTACAACACCACCATAATCAACCACAACGAGAGCCACGTCAGCTACAACGGCGGCAATGGTGGAATCAGCGTGCATGCGACAGCGGAGGAGGAGTCCGCGGCGCGCGAGAGACATATTCCGCCGGTAGCGGCTCAGACGCAACATGCGCAGGCCGCCCGAGCGAATCCGCAGCAACGGGCGTCCGCGAATATGGGCAAGCCAAACGTCGCAGCCACCCCCAGGCCGGGAGATTTTAATGACCGCGCCGTTGTACCGGCCAAGGAGGCAGGCGGATCTTATACCCCAGCCAATCGCGGAGCGAATCAGGGGCACGCCGCGAACAACGCTGCGAACAACGCAGCCCAACCCAGCGCGGCCGTCCATCCTCACGACCTTCCGGCCTTGGCGCCGAGCCCAACCAATACGGGCAATCCTAAGCTGGACCAGAAATACCAGCAGCAGCAGCAAAAGCAAATCACGAAGCAGCAACAAGAAAGAGATAAACTCCAGCAGCAGCAGGACCAGGAGCACCTGAATCTGGATAAACAGAAGGCACCTGAGGCACAAAAGCAACAGGTGGAGCAGAAGCACCAGCAACAGACACAGCAATTGCAACAGAAACATCAGCAGCAGACGCAGCAGTTGCAGCAGAGACAGCAGCCAGCGAACCGGGAGCCGTCGAAGAGGTAAGACTGTCGTTGAACGAGGAACAGACCGGGATCTACATCGCTGGATATACGTCGAAGGGCATCCTGAGTGGTCAGGGTGCCCTTTTCTTTTGACTTAGTCGTGCAGAACTACATGGAGAAGCGAGCTGTGGACTTGTAGCGAGAAACGCGTGCATTGTTAGGCAATTGTGTGCAGAGGTGCTGACTGAGGATCGAAGGGACGGACTCCGCCGGATCGTCTCAAAGTCCGTTCCCGTAGCGGTCAGAGATTTGAAAGCTCCGGACTGCTATTGTTCCCACGCATACCTGAGTTGTTCTTCTGCCGCCGCGGCACCGATTCGGTGAACGCTGGCTTTCGCGCCGGAGGGTGGAGGAGAGAAAACGGCAAAGAGTTTCAGGTCGTGACGACCGATGTTTCTTAGATTGTGGGGTCGCCCTGCGGTGACCAGGATGGCATCATGCTTGTTGGCGATTTCTTTGCGATCGCCAAAGATGACTTCTCCTTTGCCTTCGACAATGAACAAGATCACGTCGGCGTCGTCGTGTGCTCCTTCGCCGAGTTCTCCCGTGGGCGGAATGCTGATCACGACTAGTTCACTGAAGGCTCCCTTGCAGACCGTCTGGGTAAACGCCAGGTTCTTCTTTGCGGCTGCTTTGATGTTGTCGTGGAAAGAGGGGACGGTTGTTTCCGGGTGGCGAGCCTTCGGTGCCATGCTCATCTCCTCCTTTTTTTGAATCGGTTGGAGTGCGACATCCTGTGCTGGTCTGGCCACGTGCCACGCCGCACTGATGGCGGTTCCTAGAGCTGCGGTTCCTGGGACTGCGGTCCAAGCGTCTGATTAGCGAGTCTGGTCCGAGGGCGGAGTCGGCGCTTAATCGCCGGTCTACTGCGCGCCCGCGATTTCTTCCTGCTGATCTTCCGCCTCTTGCCAACTGGAGTTGGGGTTGTATTCTTTGATGGTTCCGGCAATCACGTTCGTCTTCGGGCCGAGATCCTTCTCGTAAACAACTCCATCCGGGCCAACCATGAACGTCTTCACACCCGATGACCTGTATTCAGCGGGATAGGCCACAAATGCGAATCCCTCGGTCAATTTGCCGTTGACCATGAAATCCTTGGAGCCGCCTGGGCCATTCTTTCCCTGGCGGGTCACAATGCGGAAGTAGTAACCGAGGTAGGGAGTGGGAGGACCTTCTTGCGTCTTGGTGTAGCCTGCGGCAACGGCCGAGGCTACGAGCGGGCCGATGGGGCTCTGTGGTTCGCCGTCCGCAGCCTTCCAGTACAGGCCATTCTTCTGTCCTGGCTCACTGAAGATTTCGCGAGCGTACTCGTCTCCGTGCGTGGAACGGAATTCCTTTTGTGCCGCTACGAGTTCCTGGCATACGCGGATGGCCGACAACTCGTTGCGGCCAACGCGCCGGTACAGAATTTCCTGCTTGCCTGCTTCGGTGTCGAAAAACCAGGCACCGGCTTTGTCTGCGAGCGGTATGGGTGTGGGCCAATTACTCGCACCGATATACAGAACGGTGGATCCATCCGGTTCTTTCACCAGGCGGTGCATCTCCCCATACTTCTCCACGAAGTTGGCGCGGCTCTGAGCGTCCTCGGTGTCGTCGCCAGAGGAGACGATTTGCTTTCCGTCGGGGCCGAGAATATCGAGCATCGCTTTTTCGTCGTTGCTCTGAGCGGCCGCGACGAAGGCGCTGCTGGCATCTTCGGGTGACGAGAAAGTTTTCTGGCCGGGCTGCTGGGCCAGGGATGTGGTAAGGAAGCATCCGGTCAAGAGAATGGCGAGCGCGGCTAATCTAAGAAAAGTTGCGCGATAAAGCTTGTCGAAATTCAGGATGATGCGTGGCATTTGATCTCTCCAATTCACACTTTGTGGACTCATCAACGTAATAGGAACTTCGATTTACCGGCGCCCACCACCGCCATGGCCACCGCCGCCCGCGTGCGCGCCTCCGCCGCCACCGGAATGCGCCGCACCCATACTGGCACTGCCTCGCGAGGAGTAGCTGCGAGCCTGTCCGCCGTGAGAATAGCCGCTAAACGCGCCGGAGCGGACGCCGCTTTGACCGCGGGGGGCCGCGTAGCCTCGTGCCGCCCTGGTGTTTCCGTTGAAAGGCCGTGCGGCTGCGCCGGGGCGGTTGGCTGCTGCGCCGCGCGCTCCAAAGTTTCCATTTGCGGACCGGTTACCGGCATAAGCGCGGGATCCTGCTCCGCCGCGCATACCGTTACCGCCGCGCGCGCTTCCGGCCCGGTAGAAATTGCTCCGGTTATAAAAGGTGTTGCTGCGGGAGTAGTAGCGGCCGCCGCCGTACATCGCGTATCGGCCGCCCCAGTTGAATCCCCAATGATTCCAACCCCAACCGAAGCCGCCGTACCAGCCGATGCCGAAACCGCCGCCCCATGACATGAACGGGCCGCCAAACCAAATTCCGGGATAGGGATACCATCCTGGCCAAGCATTGATCGGCTCACCGTAAGCCAGCCACGGATCGTACGCGGGGACGTAGACCATCTGTGGATCGGAAGGCTCGACCGAGATGGTGGAGTCTTGCGTGGTCACGTTCTGCTGCGATGTTGTCTTCAGGTCTCCTGCGGCCTGGGCGCGATGACGCATGACCTGCACGGCATCCATGACATCCGCTTGCTGATTGAAGTAGGCATCGCCGAGAGATGACGCCCAGGAGAGGTTCTTGTCCATGTTTCCCAGCACGGAGGGAAACGCAGTGAGCGCTTTCACGCTGGGGTCCCATGGCTGCTGATCTACGGCACTGCCCAGGGCGTCGCCCTTCAAGCCGGGATTTGCTTGTGCCCAGCGGTCGGCCTCGACGACTTGCTCGGGAAATGTGGCTGCCGCCAAAATCTGCGCCACCAACGAATCCGGATACAGCGCGATCGGCGCGACCAGGCGCTGCAGCTGCTCAGGACTCTGTTGCGCGTAGGGCGGCGCCGATGCTGCCTGCGATTGCGCTGCTTGGTCTTGCGGCTGGGGCTGTGGAGCCTGAGGATCTTGCTGAGCAGACAGCGTTCCCGGCCAAATCGCGAACAGCAGAACGGAACACAACATGGGCATTAAACTTCGTCTACCCAAGCGACGGCTTAAAGATCCTGCGGAACGTTCGGCAATTATCATGACTTTGAATCCCTTCCACTCACGTAGCTAATCTCGCTCAATCTCTCTTTGAAAACTGTGCAGAATGGCTCACTTCTGAAACGGGGAAGGGGCGGCGCATCAAGAGAAGACGGGTTGCGGCCTACACCTTCTTGAGCCAAGGTTGGTGGACTCTGATACGACCGTCGTCATCCCATTTGACGAGCGCGTCATCTTCATTCACTCGCCGAACCGTGCCAAATTCTCCGGTCGGTATTCCGAAATTGCCCAAACCCTCGACTCGATCTCCGGGACTCAAATTCTGGCCAGTTCCAGAGGGTTCGACCAGCGCTGGCTTCCTGGCACGGTCGGAATCAGCGGGAGCCCCGGGATATGACAGAGGCGGTTGGGGAGCTTTACTGAGTTTGGGTGTCGGCTTATTGCTGATATGGGGCATATGAAAAAGTTCTTTCCGCGGAACTTGGTCTGTTCTCGCTGCCACCGGTTATTTCTCCGATGGATGGCAGAGATACAGAATGGGCTAGAAGAGAATGGTTTGGCTGATCCAAACTGCACAGTTCTGATAATCGTGCCAGCAAATAGTCCTCTGGTCCGGATCGTGTCGGCCGCGGCAATCAAGCGAGCGGTCTACCGGCAATCGAGCGACAATACCGACCACGCAAAGCAGCGTCCAGCGCGGAGAAGATGGTCACTTCTGCACAGAAAAAACGAGGGTGCCGCTGCTATCGTCGGCTGGTAGCCCAAAGTTTGATGTGCTTACCCGGCAAGAACGGCTGTCAATCTCTCGGTGGAGAGCAGAATGAGCATGAACAACACGGAACACCTACATCCCAATGGCGAGAGTCATCACAGTCATAGCGACCAAACTCCTTATTGGAGGCGCGCGCATCATGATTGGCGCTTCTGGTTCGGCCTTATCGCCATGCTCGTGGCGATTGGGATCTATGTTGGCACCAATGATCTGTCGATGGTGCCCTCAGGCCGTCAGAAACAGATGCCCGCCGGCAGCAGAGTTCCATAGCACTCTGCGTCTGCGCGAGAGATGCGGGCGCAGCGCCACCGGATCGATCTCTGGCGGAAGGTCAAAAGGGCACAGTCTTCGCGTCTTCCGGGGGCGATCATGAGAAGTCTGCCACTCCGTGGTTCGGCGAGGAGATCATAATGCTACAGCCGCGCAGTTCCCATTTCATCCCCACAAAAATTCTGGTGCCCGTTGACTTCAGCGCATCATCGGATGCCGCGCTGGAGACGGCATCCGAACTCGCCCAGCACTTTCATGCTGAGCTCTACCTGCTGCATGTGATTCCCATGCTTCCGATGGGCACAAAAACCGTCTCCTTTCCTGAAACGGAGTATCTTCACAAGGCGGAGAGTGATGCACAGCGGCAGTTGACCACGTCTGACGCGGCGCTGATTGGCAAGGGGATTAAGACGAGTTCCAGTATCGAACTTGGCAACGACGTGGTGGGAAACATCATGTTAGTGATTGAACGCGAGCATATCGATATGGTTGTGATTTCTACGCACGGCATCTCCGGCTGGCGCCCGCTGGTCTTTGGTTCGATCGCGGAGAAGGTCGTCAAGCGAGTGCAATGCCCGTTGTTGCTACTTCGCTCCGTCGATCCGGCCGCAACTTCGGCTGCTCCTGCTTCGCAGTCTTGAAGAATTGCCGTAGCAGGCGACCGCGGCGGTGCTCTTGCGCCCGAACCGCTAACCGGCCAACCATGAACTAAGACGTATGCCCTTCAGGCCGAACCCGATTGCCACCAGAGAGTCCGGGGGACGGGATCGTGTCGCTTGCGGCAGTCGATCGAGCGTGCCACCAGCAGTCGAGCGATGGTATCGACCGCTACCAAACAAGTGTTCAGCACAGACAGACTGATGCCTTTGCCGAGGCCGCAGGACTCGGGAACGACTCCGACGACGATTACTTCGGACGGGGCATGACCGGCCAGCCTCAACTGCGCCAGCGACTCCTGAACCCCGGGGTCATGCGAAGTCAGACGCGGCTGAGCGTGAGATGAGCCAGCCTCAGAGAATGCAAGATCGTTTTCGCAGTAGACGCACAAGGTTCCCGGTTTTTCGTCTTCAGGCGGATAAACAGCATCTGCGATTACAACCAGATCGGTGTCGTACAAATACGGTGCGAGGTCCAGACCCGGCGTCCCGAGATCGAGAATTTCAACATTCGAGTCGCACTCGTAGAGGCGACGAAACATTTCGACAGCCAAAGGGCCAAACCCGTCATCGCCAAGAAGGACGTTTCCGAGGCCGACCACGGCGATGCGAGGAGGATGGCTTGCAGTGCTGGCGTTCATAAGACTTTCACCCGCGCGATCTCGCGGCCGCTGATATCGAGCGTGTGGCAGGCACACGCCATGCACGGATCGAAGGAGTGCACCGTGCGAAGGACTTCCAACGGCTTCGCCGGATCAACTACCGGGTTTGCGATCAGGGAGGTTTCGTAGGGGCCAGCAACGCCTTTCTCGTCGCGGGGACTGGCGTTCCAGGTGGTCGGCACCACGGCCTGGTAGTTGGTGAAAGACCCTTTGTCGATGATCACCCAGTGGGAAAGCGCGCCGCGGGGGGCTTCATGCATACCGACACCCTCGCACTCATGCGCCGGAAATTGAGGCGGATTGAAAGTAGTGTCGTCGCCCTTAAGAATGTTGTCGGCGAGCAACTGCCAGTGCTGCAGCGCCAGATCGGAGAGCATGGCGGAGCGAATCGCGCGGGCCAGGTAGCGGCCCATGGTCGATTGCAGGTCTTCCGGGGTCAGATTAAAGCTGGTCGCGCCGGAAGCACGGACTGAAGAAACTGTCTTGAAAGCGGTGTCCGTCCACTTGCGGGTGAGGGCATGGCCGGAGGCATAGCCGACCAGAACATTCGCCAGGGGGCCGACCTGAATCGGTTGGCCGTTGTAACGCGGAGCTTTTACCCAAGTGTACTTTTTGTCGGCCTGGAAATCGGTGTAATCGGGATCGGTCTCGCCCTTCCAGGGGGTCTGCGCACCTTCGCCTTTGTACCAGGCGTGGGTAACATCTTCGGCGACCGCAGAGCGGAAGGCTTGGTCGCGCCAATTCTGAATTGGTTGCACGGAAGCAAGATCTCCTTTCATGATCAGGCCACCGGGAAGATCGAATTGCGTGGCCTTCGCATCGGTGGGAAGGTCAGGGACGGCCAGATAATTTGCGACGCCGCGGCCATAACGGAACCACTCGGGGTAGGAAGCGGAGAGCAGGCAGGCATCGACGAAGTAGGCCTGCTGCACGAACGGGATCAACTCCTGTAGGAGGGATTGCAACATCCCGAGGCGGTCCATGTTAAAAGTCGCCAGGCTGTTGAGGTTGATTGCGTTCATCACGCCGCCGACCGCGAGATTCTGAATGTGCGGCGTTTTCCCTCCCAGCACGCCGACGATCTGACATGATTTGCGCTGGAATTCCAGGGCCTGCAAGTAATGAGCAAACAAGATCAAGTTCAGTTCCGGGCTCAGCCGCATCGCCGGATGGCCCCAATAGCCATGAGAAAAGATGCCGAGCTGGCCGCTTCCGATCAGACCCTTAACCTTGTTCTGCACTGCCTCTAACTCGCGGCGCGAATTCCCTGGCCAATTGCTGAAACCCTCTGCGATGGACGCGGCGCGCGTCGGATCAGCCTTCGGAATGGTGGTGATGTCGACCCAGTCGAGAACGGAGAGGTGGTAAAAGTGGACGATATGGTCGTGCAGTGCGTGCGCGATGAGAATCAGATTGCGGATGTACTGCGCGTTGGCTGGAATTTCCAGCTGGAGAGCATCTTCCACGGCGCGCACCGAAGCGATGGCGTGAACCGTGGTGCAGACTCCACAGAAGCGCTGGGCAAATACCCAGCCTTCGCGGGCATCACGGCCGCGAAGGATGGTTTCGAGTCCGCGCCACATGGTGCAGCTTGCCCATGCCTTCTGCACCTTGCCGCCATCGACCTCGACGTCAATGCGCAGGTGCCCTTCGATGCGAGTTACCGGGTCGATAGAGATGCGGGCCATCGGGTACCTCCTTCTGCGTCTGATTGATTCGCTGGCTGGCGTTTGGGGATTGGCCGGAACACGTAATTCCAATCCTTGATCTCTCCCGGCAACACGGCAAAATATTTAACCGCCAGAAGGAAGGCCACGATTCCGAGAGCGATGTAACCGATCGCCATCAGCACCTCGGGCAGCGAGGGAAAATAACTGGCCCGGTGCGCAGGGATGAATGCGATCGATGTGGGGATGAAACGGTAGAACATGCCTCCCAAACAGGCGAGCGTGGCCATTTTCAGCATGGTTCGTGGGGTTTCGCGCGCGACTCTTATGCGCAGCAAAATAGCTGGAATCAGAATGAGGACGGTCTCGATCAGGAAGAGGATGCTCATCTCGTCGAAGGCGAAAGCGGCGCGAACCTGTCCTCGCCATATCAGATCTCCGGCGCGAACGGCCAGAAAAAGGAAACATGCGCACGACAGCAGATTGCCTAGCTCTCCCAGCACTCCCAGGTCAAGCGGCCGCGAGTAGCGAAGACTGCAAATAAGAAGGAGAAAGATCACGAAGCCGAGCCCGCACAAACCTGCGGCCAGCAAGTAGAGAAGCGGCAGGAACGGAGTCTGCCAGAGAGGGTTGATCTTGTTTCCAGCCAGAAGCAGCAGCCCTCCTAAAGAAGATTGGTGCATGAGCGGGAGAACGTAGGCGCCGACGATTACGAAGGGATAAATCCGGCGCAAGAAGGGGGCGATGTCTCGCAGAACCGACCGAGTCTGGTCACTGCCGGTGTAATAGAACCGTTCCAGAACCAAAGGAAGATTTTCAAAGGCAAGGAAGACGGCGCAATACAGCGGCATGCAGATTGAAATCTCGAGCATGGCCGACTCTGCATTCCATCGCCAGGGGAGCAGCGCGCTATAGAAATTCCAAGGACGGCCAACGTCGAAGCCGAGCGCGACCAGGCCCGTGGCGTAAAAGAGAAAGCCCGATACGAGGGCAGTTCGCATGACCACGTGCAACTTGTGCCGGTTGAAGACCCACGCCGCGATGCCAACTGCGAGCGGCCCGGAACCTAGAGCAGTCAGGGTCATGACATTGAAGGTCTTCCAGATGCCCCAGGCATAGGCATCGTTCATTCCGGAGAATGGTCCGAGCGGGGAGAAGAAGCGCACTGCAGCCAGGACGAGCCCGACTGCGGCCAGCGCTGCAAAGAAAAGCAGTGTCGGCGTTATTACCGGCTCGCCATGCACGGGGACGCCACGCTGCCAGTGATTGACCAGCGTGGACCCGGTTGCGTCGTGTTGATGTATAGCTGGCTGGCTCATAGCTGTTCGTGCAGCCCGGTTTTTTTCTCTTGCTCGGCGCTCTCGGCCTCGTGGCGATTCCAGTTCTTCTTGATCACTACTCCCAACAGCCCAGCCGCGAGGATTGGCCCCGAGAGCCATTTGTAGATAACTGACGTGACTTTGGTAGCGTAGTGCCCCAGCGAGGTCGTTCCGAGTTTCGGAAGGCCGATCTTCTGGAAGGAGACATTCGACAGATAAAGGACTTGTGTTCCTCCCGCTTCATGCTCGCCGTAGACCCGGTTCTCGAAGTATTTGTCCGGTGAAGCGGTGATGCGATCTTTGGCCTGGGCCAGAAGAACGGTGCGTTTGCCGAAGATGACTGCTCCCGTCGGACAAACCGCCGTGCATGCAGGCTGATCGTTCTTCTTCAGCCGGTCGTAGCAAAACTCACACTTGACGATCTTGGGATTCCAATTGTCCCACTCAAACTTGGGAACATCGAACGGGCAGGCCACCTCGCAGTAGCGGCATCCGATGCAGAGTGAACTATTCCATGTAACTGCACCCCAGTCGCTTTTCTTTAAGGACCCAAACGGGCAACCGGTCACGCAGGCGGGATCGAGGCAATGCATGCATTGCCGCTTCACGTAAGAGAAGCCGGGCCCATCGGGCTCCTGATAGAGCTTGATGATGTTTTTTGTTTTCGAATTGAGATCTGCAGGCAGATCCCAGATGCCTCCGGAGAGCACCGTATCGGGAGGCAGGCCATTGGCTTCGTTGCACGCCGGCATGCAGGCTTTGCACCCGGTGCACATGGTGTTGTCATAGAGCATGGAGACGGCGTCGAGCGGGGCCACAGGATGGGCCGGATGTTCGCTTCCCAGCACGGGTAGAGCCAAGCCCGTAATCGTTCCTCCCAGTCCGAGAATTCCCAGGAGCGCCTGCCGTCGGCTGACCGGGTGTGGAGCGAACTGGCTGGGAGAGATCTGGCGGGGAATGACCTCACCGGGAATGACTGCGGGGCTCATGCCGAGCCTTTCGGCCCCGCGGCTGCGTCAGGCTTCTCGGGAGTGCTGGTCGGGCTGGAACCCGGAACACTTTCATCATCTTTTACAGTCGAGAACTTGCGAGAGGCCACATAGCCCGCGCCCGCGAGCGCGCCCACCGCCAGCCCGACCGCACCGGCTGCCAGCGGGCTGATCACGCCCTGCGGCGCGCTGATCGGCGCGTAGGCCGATGGAGGCGCGGCCAGGGTATGAATTTGTACGACCTTAAACATGGGAACGCGGAACGCGATGCTTTTTTCGGTGCATCCGATACAGGGCGCTCCGATTCCGATCGGCCAAACGTCTGGAATTTCATTGAAATGTCGGGTCGAGCATCCGGCGTGAGTGTCCGGCCCCTTGCATCCCATCTCGTAGAGACACCAGCCTTCGCGGTGGCCCTGGTCGCCGAATTGCTTGACGAAATTGCCGGCATCAAAGTGTGCGCGGCGCGGGCAATGCTCATGAATGTCGCGGTCGTAGGCGAACTTCGGCCGCCTTTCGTGATCCATTTCCGGCAGTGTTCCGGAGTCGGCAAACTGCAGCACCACGCCCAGCAGCGTGTAGGGATTCGGGGGACAGCCCGGCAGATTGACGATGGTCTGCTTGGGCAGCAGATCTGCCACGCCGACTGCGCCAGTGGGATCAGGATCGGCAGACGGAATGCCTCCCCAGGCCGCGCACGATCCGATGGCAATAATTGCGGCGGCCTTGCCACCGACATCGGCCAGCACGTCCATGGCAGGCCGCCCGGCCAGCTTCATGTAGACGCCCTTATCCCGCGTGGGGATCGAGCCCTCGACTACGCAGATGTACTTGCCGGAATATTTCTTCACGGCCTCCGCAAGAGCTTGTTGGGCCTGCAGGCCCGAGCCTGCCATCAGCGTTTCGTGATATTCGAGCGAGATGACATTCATGATCAGATCGCCCAAATCAGGATGCGAGGTGCGGAGAAGTGTCTCGGTACAGCCGGTACAGTCTTGAAACGCCAGCCAGATGACGGGCGGACGAATTACTTTTCCGAGTCCCGCGGCAACTTCTTCCGGAGTTTTCTTGTCGGTGATGGCCAAGCCAAACGGCGCAGCGATCATCAGAGAAGAGCAGAACTGCACGAAGGCGCGGCGGGTGATGCCACACCGCGTCAGGCGCTCATCGATTGTTCCGAGATCGATTGTCCCGAGATCGACTGTCCCCAGCGCATCGAGAACTCTGGCAGAAGCTACAAGCGGGTTTAATGTTAGGTCCTTTAACATGTCAGCCCTATTTCAATCCCAAGTCGGTGAGGACTTTGGGATGTTCTTCGCCCGAGGCCAGCATCTGATGACACGCCGAGCAGTCATTGGTGATGGTTTGGCCGTCGGCGCTGGTGTGGTTGCCGTCATGGCAGCGGAAGCAGCCGGGCGAGTCGTTATGCCCAAGATTGTTCGCGTGCGTGCCCCAGGTCACGTGCATGTCAGGGAAGATGTTGCGCAGGTAGATATTCGCCACCTCCTGGCCTGCTTGCTGCACGTCACTGCGCCGCGCTCGATCGATTTCAGGGTAATTCGTCTGATAAAACCTGGTTATTTCACTGGTGATGCTCTGCCGGGCGACTTCGCGAGTGGTGTAATTTACCTTGAGGACTTCGACTGCCTTCTTCTTGATGTAGGGAAGATCAGGGCTAATGCGGCCGATCGACATTTGCTTGTCCACCCCGCTTTCCGGCAAGTCAAAGGTGTGCGTTGGGCGATTGTGGCAATCCACGCAATCCATGACGCGGTGATCGCCCTTGTCCAATTGTTCTTTGGTTGGCTTCGTATCGGTCGAAACAAACTCGGTGGTCTTGCCTTTATCGTCGGTGTAATCCACGACGGGAATGGTCTGCCGCTCGGCGTCGGTCGAGATGTAGCGGATGCGCACACCGTCGGCGAGATGATGACCGTGAATTCCGAGGGACCCTTGCCAGGTACGTCCGCCCACTTTCATCAGGAACACGTCGGTCTGCGGTGTGTTCTTCTCGTCGTCTTTGTAGCTCGTATTTATCAGGAACTTGTCGCCCGTAAAGCGTTGCGGCCAATGGCACTGTTCACAGGTGGCTTGTGCCGGGCGAAGGTTCTGCACTGGCGAAGGAATGGGGCGGGGATAAGTGTGAAACGCCACGGCGTAAACCTGTTTCAATCCGGAAAGCTTGGACCGAACGAACCAGGTTGCGCCGGGGCCGATGTGGCAGGCCACACAGTCCACTCGCGAATGCGGGGAGTTCTGATAGGCCGTGTATTCGGGCTGCATGACGACGTGACAAGTTGCTCCGCAGAAATTCTGCGTTTCCATGTACTGCACGCCACGGTAGGCAGCGGTCCCAACGATTAGAAGATTGATGCCGGTCGCAACCGCCACCCACCCGAAGGTGTGCCGCACCACTGGAAGGTGCAGATCAATGGCAGGGAACGTTTTCGGCAGCTTTCCACTGGCGCTCAGATTCCACAGCCTTAGCAAAATGCCCAGTGCAATTAGAAGCAGGCCGAGGACGAAGATTCCGGGGAAGATCAGAAAGAAGAGGATGCCAATATAAGGATGCGGTGGCCCGGGTAAGAGGATCTCGTAGAACCAGAAGGCGATGGTCGTAAGCGCCGTGCTTGTAGTAATCACGGCGCCCGCGAGCGTGACGGTGTTCTGGCCGAGAAAGTAGAGCGGCTGCAACCAGCTTCGGATTCGTTCTCGCAGATTCATGGACCGGCTACCTTGTAGCTACTATTCGGTGCTGCGATCACGCTCTCAACTTGGAGGCAGATCTTCTCGGCTACTTTGAACTGCACGGTTACTTCTTGAGAGTCCGGATATAGGCGACCAGACCCTTAATGTCCTCCGGCTTCAAAGACGTTCCATACTTGGGCATTTTGTTCTTGCCATTCGTGATGACGTCTGTGAGTTGCGCGTCCGACATTCCCTGCACGGCGGCGGTGGTGAAATCGTGGGCGCCCATTTTCGTGCCCATAGCCGAACCGGTTCCGTCGGCGCCATGACACGCGGCACATTTCGCCTTGTAGGTCGCTGACGCGTCTTGCGCCTGCGCCGACAATGAGAGAAGAAACACGACGGCAATCGCCGTCACCATGACAAACATTTTCATCCTGGCCATTCTCATAAATTCATCCCTTTCATTCTGAGAGCTCCAACATTTGGTCAAAGACAGACAACTTAAAGCCATTCACCTATCTCGACTGTTCAAAATTGCTCACTCTTAGAAATAAGAGGACTGCATCGATCAGGAATCAGAATTCGTAATGCACTCCAAGGGTTAGATTGTTGGCGTGGAAGTTCCGAGGAGCGGTGAATCCGTAGGCCGGACCGCTCATCGCAGTATTGGGCAGCGTGCTGCAGGGCACGACCGGAGCCGGGGCAGTCAGCGTCGGGAGCGCGCTGGAGGGATTGCAGTACTGTGCTCCGGAAGGACCACCCTCGCCGTAGCCGAAGTAGTTATACTCGCCCTTCCAGATCAGATTCTTTCGCATGGCGTAGGAGAGATTCACGAAGGGCGACTGGTAGGTAGAGACCAGCGATCCGTTCACATCGCGCGGATCGTTGAAAAAGCGGCTGCCGTTGACCGAGCTGATTCGGTAGCCGATGTTGCCGTGAAATTTGTCGATCGGCGAAAGAACCAAGGCCACTGACGCGTACTGAGTGGGAGCGTTCATGAAGTCCTTAGCCGGGCCAAAAGTGTAAGGAGAGCCTGGCACGCGGGGAGTCGGAGACGGGCAGGCCACGCCAGCGGGAGTCGCGGCGCCCGGTATGGTGGGGCTGGCGGCCGTGCCCAGGAAGCAGATGTTGGTCGCGGTGTACACGTCGCTGTAGGCATAGCCGATGTCGACCCCGTAGTGCTCGTTCGGCATCAAGTCGGCGTTCAAACTCAGGATGCGGCTATGATCGACGTGCTGGAGCGGGCCATCCACGGACGCCGTGCCGGTGTTGTTCGTGTTGTTGTGGCGCTCGAGGTCGTTGTACGCGGCGGAGAACGTCGCCCAGGTCTTCGGCCGGTAAGCGGTGTGAATTCTGTAATGCTGCAACTGGCGGGGTGTGACCGGGGTGAGGACATTGTCGGCGTACAGAAGCTCGACCGAACCGTTGATGTGCCAGTTGTTCGCCGGCTGCACATTGACGCCGAAGGTGCCGCCGTTCTCGTTGATGGTGTAGCTGGAGACACCCGTCAGGTTGCCCGTGGTGTTCGCGGCACCTTCGCCGATGGTGTGCTGCTGGTAGTGATAGTTGAGCGTAAACGTGGTGCGATCGGTAAGGTCGTAGGCCGCTGTGAGGTTGTTGGTGAGGAACTTCTGGCCGAAGAAATCAAACAGCGGCGTAGCGACGGCCGGACTGCCTTCAAACGAGCCCGTGGCCGGCGTGGTCGGAGTGTTGATCACCGTGGTGGTTAACGCCGTGCTATTGATGTTGGGGGTTGCGGCAGCCACGGTGGTTAGACTCGTAATGTTGGCGACTCCCGGCTGGTGCACATTCGAGTAGTCGATCTGCTCGGAAATGGTGAGCTTTTTCAGCGCCTGCCAGGAGACGCCGTAGTCGATGGCGATGGCTTGCCGCTTGGCGTGGGCGTTGCCGGCATAGGTGATCTCGCGACTGGTTCCCGAAAGACCCTGGAAGTCGTCGTAATAGTTCTGCAGGTTCGTGTTCGCGTTGGTGTAGCGAAGATTGCCGTTCATCGTGACGTTCTTGATGCTGGAGCTTTGCAGGCGGAAGATTTCGGTCGGGAAGATTTCGCGGGTGGGCTGGGAACGGGAATAGCTGGTAATCACATTACACGCCGGATCGACGACGGGCAGACCGTTCGGGGTCTGTGCCGGGGAAATTGGGGAGGGTCCAACGCCGGCGTTGCAGGTGATGCCGACCGGCTTGTTGATCGGATTGTCGTAATTCTGGAGCACCGCGACCTTGTATCCGTCGGCTTCCTGCAGGTTGAAATACTGGGGCGCCATGCTGAAAACGGAATCGCCCTTGTAGTGAGTGACCTGCTCTTCATATGTCAACCGGGTTCGCGAGACGGGCTTCCACTCGACCGATCCCGTCCAGTCATCCGTACTGTTGCGCTGATACTGCTGGAGCAGCAGGTCGTAGGAGCCGGCAACCTGATAACCACTGGGCGACAGGCTCGGACCCTGGAAGACGTTCTGCGAGTAGCCGGCGCGGAAGGTCAGCTTCGAAAGCGGAAGCAGGGTAAGGTTGGTGTCGGTCATGCGGCGCACCGTGTTGAACATAAACGGCGACTGTGCCACCTGTGGCCATGCGTAGGCACCCGTCGGCGCCAGGGTGGGACCGATGGGAATCGACTGGCCGGGTGGAAGGTTCGGATTGCCCAGCAGGTTGTAGTCGAAGTACTGGCGGTCACGGCGGAACAGGCCGGAGAATTCGTAGAGCTTGCCTTTGGAAAGGTCCAGCTTGGCAAGGTTGTTGGGATCGCCGCCGAGCCCGCTGGTAAAGGCTTTCAAGTGATCGACGAGAGTGTGCTTGGTGTTCGGAAGCGCGCGCAGCTCAAAGGTCTCGCCCAGTATGCGCGGACCGGACTGCTGGTTGACCAGAGTGTCGTACATGGCGCCGCTGCCGTCGATATTGGCCAGGTGTCCGCCCAGATCGATCGACTCATGAAGCGTGTAGCCCTCCGGAGCGGCCTGGTTCGACACAAAGATTGGAAGCTGCGCGCCGGCAGTGCTCGCGGTCAAGCCCAAAATGGCTGCGGCCACGCCCTTGACCATGCATCGGGCCGCCGCAAGAGAATGCTTTTTAATCAACCGCCGGGAAATCCATTCTGGGTTCATCATCTTGAAAGCCTCACTTGAAGAACATTGCTCGTCGAGACCTTGAATCCCTGCGCGCAATCGAAACCCGGCCGCGCCTCCGCAATTCTCCAGGCGCGTTGCAATCGATAACTCCTACCTGAACTCCTACCTGAGGAACGCCGCATTCATGTTCGAACCATGAATATAGGTATGGCAGTTCGTACAAGTTATGGTTTCCGACGACCCGGCGCCCATTCCGTGAACATTGTTGGCAGCTACGCCGCTGTGGCACTGGTTGCAGAGAGGGTTGATGGCCGGCATGTTCAGCAGGCGGGCGTTCTGGGAACCGTGCGGCGTATGGCATCCCAGACACCCCTCGGCCTTGACCGCGACGTGTTCAAAGACGAACGGCCCGCGCGTCTCGGTGTGGCACTTGGTGCAGATCGCGTTCTGGTCGGCCGTGGACTTCAGGTTGTTGGCTCCGAAGGTGCCGTGCACGTCGTGGCAATCGCTGCACGTGATCAAGCCTTCGTTCACCTTGTGGTGGAACGGCATATTGAACGCCGGCTTAGCGTCGGAGTGGCACTGGAAGCAGAGCGTGGGCTGGGGAGCCTTCAGCAGACTTTCTTCTTCCTTGCTCTGATGAACGCTGTGGCAGCTAATACAGCTGACGTTCGCCTTGGCGTGGGGCGAGCGGTCAAAGTTCGGGTGCGCTGCCGCGTGACAGGTCAGGCACTTGGCGTCAACCTCTTTGGCCGAGTGCTTCGCGGGATCGAATATCTTGGTTATGTCGCCGCCGCCGGCAACGTGGTCGGCACCGGGACCGTGGCAGCCTTCGCAACCCTGGTGCGCCGGATCCTTGTTTAGGACGGTCTTCGAGTGCGGCGTTTTCTCCCAGGCGTTGTAAATTTCCTCGTGACAGGTCTTACAGGTCTCCGCTCCCACGTACTTGGAGGCTTCAGCGGAAGGCGCAGCTGCGGGTGCGTTACTGGACGGAACGGTCTTAGCTGGGGCCGGGGCCGGTGCCTGCGCCGGTGGCGGCGCAGCGGTCTGGGCAGGAACAAATGACAGGCCGGCGAAAAAAAATAGAATAAGAGACAGAAGAATTCGAGACGCCTTCCAATTTCCCGGCATTCGCATTCGTGCGCTCCTGGACTGCAGTGGTTTATCCAGCGTGTGTTACAGATCTAAAGCTTGTGTGACGCCGCGTTGCTAAAGTCCCATCCTTTGGGAGTCACCCAGCAACGTCAACAAGAATCGCGCCGAAGAGACGAAAATCCGGGCCGCTAATTCCCGTTTTCGAACCTTGGTGAACCATGCAGAGCCAAAGAGCATTGCCTGCGGTCGCGACCGACTAGTGAAAAAGAAAAAATACGCGATTCGCAGAACCGCCGCTGTTCAGAATTGCTCACTTGTAGAGATTAAAGAGTGGGGATCTGCTGATAGGGCATTGCGGGCTGGAATTAAACTTCGATGATCGATTTCAAATGTTCTTTCATGATGGCTACTCCAAAGAAACCACGCCAGCCGCCGGGATACGCGCGGCTGGGTGGCAGGGATGAACTGCTTTGGTATTGCCATCTTTCCTTTGATGGCACTACTCGCAACCCTTATTTCAGGCAACGAGAGCAGGTTCCACGACTGGTTGATGCAGGTTGATCTGCTCGGCGCCGGAATTTTGCAGGATATTGCGTGCACGCTGGACTTCGTCCGCGGTGCCGTGGGCAATCAGCAGAAACTTCCCGGCTTTAACCGACTCTTCATACTTCAAGATGCTGTCCTTCGGAATGCCCAGACTAAACAGCCCTGCTCCCAACGCGCTCACTCCGCCCACCAAAACTGCGCCTTCGAGGGCAGCGACAATCCAGGTGACAACGGGACCGGCCGCGAGGATAGGACCTAAACCGGGAATCAGGAAGAACGCCGACCCGAACAACATTCCCCAGAGTCCGCCCCAAAAAGCTCCGGTCTTGCCCCAAAACATCATCCGGTCGCCGGTGTTGTAGAAACCAACTACATTTTCTTCCGAATGGTAATCGCTGCCGATGATGGAGAGCTTTTTGATGTCGAACCCGCTGTCTTTCAATTCTTTCACTGCTTTGTCGGCACCGGAATGTTGCGCGAACACTGCCGCTACAGAGTTGCTCGGGTTGCTTGGCGCTGTCGTACGAATCATGATTAGTTCCTTTCAAAGGTTGGAGTTATCAATACCGCGAACGCCGAGAGATAGAGTTCGCCGAGTGTGACCGCAAGGTAGTGTGACCACAAAGATGGTGCGCACTAAGTTAGTTTCGCCCGCATGTCTGAGATTGGCTGATCAATTCTGATCAGTATTGCGAGTGCGGTTCGGCGACTCTTACGAAAGGCGCAAAAGGAGGCAATATATGGCAAGGACTGCGGTAGGTCTGTTTGAAAATTCAGGATCGGCCGATGGAGTCGTTCGCGATCTAACGGCCAAAGGTTTTCTCCAGAAAGATATTCGTGTTTTAGGCGAGCCGGTCGAAATGCCGGGCAGCGGCCTCATGAGTACTCCACATTCCGATTTCGAGGTCGATTTAGTGCGGGATCTGACGGCGTTTGGTGTCGTCCAAGGGGATGCAGAGGCCTATGTCCAAGGCGTGCGTCGTGGAGGTGTCATGGTTTTCGCAACCGGAGCCGGCAAGAGCGCGGACCAAGCCGCCGAGATTATGAACTGTCACGGCGCCCTGGAGGTCGAAAAGATCAGCGCGCCCCGGCCGGCGCTTCCGAACGCTGAGATCGACCAGGAACTTCCAGGTCGAGATCCTTCGACCCAAACTGGCAGGGTGCGTTCCGCCGGGTCGGGTGCTCGCCTGTTTGTCTGGTAGGTTCCTTCGCGAAACAAGGGCTTCGGAACGGCCACACCGAAATGGCAGAGGAGGTTCAAGAAATATGAAGACCGGCGGAAGATCGGCGACGATCGCGGAGTCTCGATTGAGCAAACAAATTGCAACCAACGACGATGCTGCGGCTAATGAAGAAGAGGTTGACGAGCAAATTGAGGAAGACAACGTGGAGAAGCTAGCACTTGAAAATGGAAGCGGCGTTTCGACCCCATCCATGGGCAACAGGCAGATGGGCAACAAACAGATCGAGACTGCCGACAATGCCGTGGCCTCCAGGGAAAAAGTTAAAGAGCAAGCCCAGGAGAGTCGCATCGATAAAGTGGCGTTTGAAGATGGCGTCAGCAAGGCTGCGGCCACGGAGTACATCAAACGCGGACGCACTCATGATTAACGAGACGTTGGAGCATCCGCGACAAAGAGCAGCCAAACCTCTGTCGAGCGGCAAGATACAAACCGTTACTTCCAGCACGTTTTCGCGGCTGGTCCTGGAGGCCGAGGGACCAATTGCAGTTGAGTTCATGTCTTACGGATGTGAACATTGCCGGGCGATCGAGCCGGTTCTGGAGCAGGTGGCAGAAATGGTAAAGGCTCAAGAGAAGATCTTCAGGGTGAACATCGCCGTCGAACAGGAACTCGCCGGCAGCTACCAGATCGAGGGCACGCCAACTCTAGTCATGTTTCTTAACCAGAATGAAGTTGGACGAGTCGAGGGACCATCCCCGACAGTAGCGAGCGTCCTGACAGCGGTGACGCAGCCCTTTGAGTCATGAACGGAAGCCAAGTGATGCAGAAGCAGCTTAAGCCAATTCTCTTGTTCAATGACGAATGTGCTGTTTGCCGGCACATTGGGCATTGGGTGCAACGATCGGCGCAGAGCAAATCGGGTGAGACGAGCATCGTCGTACAACCGATTGGTGACGACCCGGAGAGGCTTCGGTCGCTCAATCCTGATCTCGATATCTGGGATGCTTACGCGACGATCCATGTTCTGATGCCCGATGGTTCGATGAAGCTTGGCGGGGAAGCCGTCGCGGAGACGCTAAAGAATCTGCCCAACACGAAATGGTTCGCCGGGAGTTTCGCCACCACTGTATTGGGATTCCGGCCCTTTCAAGTCGGGCTCGACGCGGCCTACGCGATCCTCTCCGATGTGCGACCGCTATTCGGCTGTGAGAGTTGCGGCAAGTCAAGAGTTCTGAGACCGATCCAGTGGTTGACGAAACGAGCGAAGACCTTATTTGGTGGGAGCCCGCACCCGAGCCCGAGCCCGCATTTCAGTTCTCTTTCGGCGGCGAGGCGCCGACCAGTAGCGGTCTTGGCGAAGCCACTTCCTCAATCAATTCATTCCTGAGATTTCGAAAGTCCCAGACACGATCATGGTTCGAAGTGGCAGCGCGACTCTTGCAGCGAACGGGCAGAGCACCGATCGAGCAATGTCTATTCAAAGCGTTCGTCCCAGCGTGAGCCGAGTGACCTGACTTTGCGGCGGCGGCGCGCTGTTCCCAGGGAGATTCAGGCGCAACTCCGAAGACGGTTACTGTAGGAGTTGAAACTGCGGAGCGATGGTCTCAGGCAGAGTGGCGCCGCTTGAATTCATCAATCCTGGCCTTGGCCTTGTCTTTGGCGTCATCCACGGACTGGCTGAGCTTCTCCCGGCTCTGGGTGGCCTTCTCGGAAGCGGCCTTCTTATGGGATTCATGGATCTGCTTCGCGGCATCTTTGGCATCGCCCCAGGTCTCCTTGGCCGCGCCTTTGACCTGATTGACCACACCTTTGTTGGCTAGTTCTTGATTGCCAACGCGCTCTCCGACGCTCTGCTCGACTTTTCCCACTGCTTGAGCGATCTTGCCCGCCAACTGATCTTTGTTCATTTTTGAGTTTCTCCTTATTTCCAGATCACGCTGCCTTGCGTGTTTTTGCCGCCGGCTTCCTCGCGACGCGTGCTTTCTTGCGAGCTACAGCGACGGTTTTTCTCTTTTTCTTTTTCCTGGTTGCTGCTTTGATTTGAGGTAGCAACGGCAGCCTGGGCTGTTTCGTCGTGCGATGGTGGCCATGGTGCAGCGGCTGGATGCGCGCAGCTTCTTCTTCGGTTCGCAGCTGAGTGTCTGCAGCTTTTTGGCGCTCTTCTTCAAGATATTCGGGAATCGTTTGAACTGTCATGGCTTGCAGTGTGGCAGAACTGTCTCCGTTCGGGCTGTGCAATTTTGGCCACTTCCGTGACAATGTCACGCATACGTGTTTTGGCTCAGCGTGAAATGGAGAAGGGGCGTTCTCCGTTAGTGTAGATTCCGCCCCTTCGGGGCGGGGATTTTCAAGGCATGGGGGTCTATCGTCCGATGACTGTTTCCATGCAGTGCACAGCGCGAGAGGATAAGCTCCCGCGCTGCTGAGCATCGGCTCGATGAGCCCCACCAGGTTATCCCTCAGCATGGTTGCATCCCTGCAGTGCCCGCTTCCGTTTCACCCGGCGAAGTCATTGTAGCTGCGCTTGGCGCAAAGGTCGAAGACGCTGTCTGCTGCCGACGAAATTGCCGCTGGCTACGAGCTTGTTCTAACTTGCGATCGCGAGCCGCGTGGATCTCGGCCTGTCGTCCGATGAGCCTATCCTGCGGCGTCACATAGCCGATCGCGCTGTGCAGTCGCACCGTGTTGTAGTGATCCACATAGATTTGAATCAAGCGGCGGGCATCGTCCAGCGTCAACGGGGTCAGGGGTCGGATGCACTTCCGTTTGAGCGACTTATGCCAGCGTTCGATTTTCCCGTTCGACTGCGGATAAAACGGCGAGGTGCGCACGTGCGTCATCCCCGAGATGCGAATGAACTCCTTGAAGTCCCGCGCGATGAACTGCGGTCCGTTGTCAGAGATGATCCGCGGCTTGGCTTCCGGGTACTTCTCTTTGGCTCGTTGCAAAATCATCTCCACGTCCGCTTCCTTCATCGACTCCCGCAGATCCCAATGCACCAGAAAACGACTGCAACCATCCAGCACGCTGCATAAGTAATAGAACGTGCCCGACAGGTTGATATAGGAAACATCGACATGCCAGTGCTGGTGCGGCTCGAGTGGCTGTTCGAAGCCGGAGCCCTTGCGCGACGGCTTCGCTTTCCAGCGCGACAGCAGCCCCGCTTGCTTCAGCACTCGCCATACGCTCGCCGGACTCACTGCCACCACATCGTGATCTAACATCATGAACGTAAGTCGCCGATAACCTTCCACTGGATTCTTTAAATGGAAACTGATGATCGCTTCCTTCTCCCACATCTCCAACCAGAAATCTCGGGGCACCCAACCGTTGTGCTCATTCACTCGTCCATAGCGCTGCCGCCAGTTGTAGAACTTGCTCACGGTAACGCCCAGCCACGAAATGAATCGGCCGACGCTGATCTCGGTCTTCTCCGACCAGCGCCGGACGAAATCCACCACCTGATCCCGCACATCGTGCGGCACCCAGGTCTCGGTCAGAGTTCCCCAAGGCTTTTTTTTAACGCGATGTGCTCCGCCATCAGCTCGGCCAGAACCTCGTCCTTGGTCTGCACCTTCTTCTCCAAGAACTCAATCCGTTTCTGTTTCTCCTCCACTTGGCGGCGAGGACGCTCCGTCGCTTGGAAGGCGGCCGCTCCGTTCTCGAAGAGCTCTTTCTGCCAGCGATAAAACACGGTGGGTTGCAGCCCCAGTTCTTCACACAGATCGGAAACCGGGACCTTGTCTAAAAGATGGCGTCGTAGAATGGCCACCTTCTCTTCAGCTGTGTAGTGCTTGCGCTCTTTTCTCATACGTTCGCTCCGCTATCTTAACGGACGAACGCTTTCTCCATTTCCAGCTGAGGCAGGACAAGGCCACCTTCCCCGAAAAACTCTCCTTCGTTCAATATGCCCAGGGTTGCTTCCTTGCCAATCTTCGAAACCACGGTGAGTCGAACCTTGCCGCCCTGGATATAGAAGACCGCGTCAGCCGCGTCGCCCTGCGCGAAGATTGTTTGTTTCTGAGGAACAGCCACAGACTTTCTGCCCTCACCGATGGTGGCAAGGAATTTCTTCGGGTCGAAATCGCGATCGTTCTTGACCAGACTGGTTGGTGCCGTCAAGGGATTTCTCCCGGCGTAGGAATACACCTGCCACAGATTATTCCAGAAGAGGAATAACGGAATATGTTCAATTTTGCTCACAATTTAGAAGCAACCTGTGAAACTCAAAGTGACAACGGCCGAGTGACTAGAGCGTAGAGAATGAGCAGTATTGAACATTGTCCGCGGCGCTAAAGCGCCGCCGAAGCGATCACTCACCGGCGGACGGCAAGTTTTTGTTAACATAGAAGGGAAGCCTCTGCTGGGATGCAAACGAGTGGTTTGATCCGACAGTCGAGGAAGCTGGACCTTCGAGAGTTCGTTGTTCACGGTGAGGGCGCGTAGCTCAGTTGGTAGAGCAATGCCCTTTTAAGGCATGGGTCGCAGGTTCGAATCCTGCCGCGCTCACCAAGATTTCACAGTACTTAGCTGATTTCGGCAGGGCTGATTTCGGGCACCCTCGGACACCCAGAGCAAGACAGACTCTGGTTCCTACGCTGTTGCAGTAACGCTCCGCGCCTTCAGTTTCTCTGAGAATCCCGCCGGAAGCACCATTTGCACGACCTTCTTGTGGGCTTCCTGCTGATCGGCTGAAACCGCCTGTGCGTAAAGCTCCAGCGTTATCTTTGGGGTTGTGTGACGAAGTTGTGACTGTGCGACCTTCACATTCTCCCCGTTCGAGATCAACAATGTCGCTAGCGACCGGCGTAGCGTGTGCCATCCGATCGGTGCTTCTTTGCTGCTCTTGATTCCAGAGATTCTCTCGATCACGGGACGGATGTGGCGACGGAAGAGGATTTGATAGGTGTAAGGAGTCTTGCCATGATAATGCGGACTGGCAAAGATCCAATCCTCCTCCGATCGATAGGCCGTGTTTTCGCGCCAAAGACGAAGCACTTGTAGCACACACTCCGCCAGTGGCAGTGGGTTGTTTCTGCTTTTGGTCTCTTTCAGTTCGCCTTCGACCATTGCAAACTCGGACTGAAGGATTCCTGTCTCCCAGCCGACATGCTTCCACTTCAGGGCGACTAACTCCGACGCACGGAGAGCCGTGACTGCATCTACGAGCGCCATCGTCGCTTCTCGTAAAGGCAACTGCTCCAGCGTTTGACGAACGACATCTGGGGCAAGAGTCAGACGCTGAATTGAGACCCTGCTGCTTTGGCGAACCCCCGTTGAAGCACCACGATGGCCGGGACTCCCTCCTTGGCCGCAGACTGGATTGCGTTCTACCAACTCCCAGCGGACACCGTGCGAGTAGATCGCCGACAGCACATTCTTGATCTTCAGTTTGGTTCCATCCGGGCGCTGGATTTTGTCCAACCACTCTTGAATTTGCATGGTCTTCATGCCGCCGGCACGATGACCGTGCCAATTCGGTTCGATCCAGTTTTTGATGTACGACTTGTTTGCTTTGCGAGCCGATCTCGATAAGCGTTGTAGTTCGTGGTTGACGTAGTGGTTGATGAGTTCCCCAAACGTAATCGCCTTTAGGCTCAAGTACTTCTTGTTTTCGTTGAGCTGGCATCGTCGCCGATCGGCCTCTTTGTTCGCTGCCGCTTCGGTAGGGAATTCTTTCGTCGTGCCAATCACATCTTTGTGCTGGCGCCGCTGTCCGTTCACTTCCTCGCTCCAGCGGAACACCCACACCGTTCCGACTGCTCTCTTTTCCTTGCGAACCATGCCGCGGTTGTAGCGGACAGGCTTGCAGTGATCGTGACTCAAATGACCCTCCTTTGTGTCTTGTCACGACCAGCTTCTCCATGAACGGAATTTACCTGACCGCGAAGATGTTCCGCAAGCTCTGAGATGAGGAAATACCATCTCTTGCGAGCACCGGATCCGAAAGGATGAGCGGGAATCCGCCCCTCTCGGGCCATCTGTTTTATAGTTCGAGAGGAATAATTCAGAAATTCCCCAGCTGCATTTGCCTCTACAAAAGGCTCGGGTGATTGTGCACTCAGATGCGGAAGAGCTCTAACGCTAGGTTTTCGGCTGCTTGTGTTCCAACCTGCGGTATCTGCGAAATGAAGGGAAGAAGGTTTTCTTGTTCGATTTGGCCGGGGCATGGTTGATCGACTCCTTGGCTGGTATTGCGCTTGACAATAACGCAGGCGTACCAATACAGTCAATATGTATCGTTACATAGTTTCGATTGGGAGGGCCGATGGCGGAGAAGGCAGTGACGTTGCACCAACCGGTGATTTCCATTCGTATTTCCGAGGAACTCCGTTCGAGGCTAGAAACATTGAAGGAAGTGATCGCTCTCAAGACGGGCCAAACCGTCTCAACATCGGAGGTCGCAAAACAGTTGCTTGAGTCGGCCAGAGATGACCGTCTTGAGTTGGCAAATCTTCTCACCGAGCCAACGGATTCTCTGCTCAAGATTCGTGGGAAAGCAGAAGCAAAGCTGCCTCTATCCGTGGCCGAATGGACCTTGGTTGCCTACTATTGCGCGAAGGGTGCAGAGTCGTTTACCAGCACTGAACAAGGCCAGCTTTCTTATGAATCTTTGGCCGAGATTCTTGAGGCATTTCTCGCTGCTTACGCTCTGGTACGCCGACAAAAGAAATCTCCCCGCGACTTCTTTTATTTGATGACGCTTCCCGAGGACAAACAGGCTGCAACAAAGGAGCCAGCTGCGGTCGGAAGCGATGACGTTCACCGAGTGGTTAAGCATACGATTCAAATGCTGAATGATTCGACTCAGAGGCGGCGCAGACCATTGCTTGCCATTCGCAACCTCTACACTCTCTTGGATGAGGAGAAGTTCTCGAATGTCGAGAAGTTGAACGATGCTCTATTGCCCCATTGGGCCGCTCTTTGGCGGGTGTGCGCGAGAGGGCATTATGCAGCTCATCGCAAGCCTTTGCGCCCACGGCCAACCGAGGGGGATGACGAGGATTTTGAACTCCCCGTGCAGCGAGGATTACTCGCCCAGGAAGAAGGCGGATACCGTCTCGATCTCGTGCGGGAGAAAGGCAACGAATTCTCCCCGATCTTGCAGTTTCCTGGGCCGCTGGCACCTCGATATCCCGTGGGCGGATACGCACGGATTGCCGAGTTCAGAAGGATGCTCGAAGGGCATGACATGACACGACCATTCGCACAGTGGAAGGGGTCTTATTTCTCGGCCATCAACATGATCATGGAGAACGAGGAGTTGAACGTGTCGTTTTGTGCGCGCGAGAACGGGGTCAGCTTCAGCTTTCCTATAGCGCACTGGAAGGCAATTCGCACTTTGTTTCAGCGCGCGTGGCAGTCGCCAGACGTGATCAGCTCATGGGAAACGTTGGCGCTGGAATATGGCGAGATGTAGAAGCGGCGGTGCTTCGCACCGGAAGAAGTGGGGACACGTCACCCCCAAGTTGGGAACTGCGGAGCGCCAAATGAGACTTCGGCGTTTACGCCGGTTAACTTTCGCCGCGTCAACAAAATTCGTCGCCTGCTGACTGACTGCGATGATTTTTGTTTCCGACAAAGCGCTGCCCATCGTCGATCACGTAAACGTATTGAAGCGCAAGACCTTGCTGTGAACTAACAAGTACGCAGCTTAGTCGCAGCGGAATCAAGCGCAGCAGTGCGACAAGGCGGTTCGTCCAATGAGTAGTCCCCGCGTCCAGGCTAATCCGCAGTCCAGTTTGCCGTTCGGAGAAGAAGCGAAGCCCGGCTTCCGCAGCAAGACCGCGGCCACGAGACTGACTCCCGAAGAACTGGGAGAAATAGAATCTGCCGCCGAAAGAGCGGGACAGGTTCTTTCCGAGTGGCTGCGCGGGACCGCTCTGTGCGCTGCGCGACAGCGGCCCGCTGATCCCGTCGAACTGATATTGGCCGAAGTCTGGGCGGTGCGTTACGCGCTATTGAATCTCTTCCATGCAGCCTCTCAAGCAGCATCGGAAGGCAGACAATTGTCGCCTGATTCTGTCCTCACAATTCGCGACCAGGCGGACGCACGAAAGCTTCAGCAGGCGCGCAAACTGCTTGATAACTTCTTCGCTCGCGAGGGCAAGGAAAGTGCTCGTATGCCATGAGTGCCATGCCTTTTCCCCGAAGCTTTTCGCTCTTGACGCCGTTGCTTTGGGTAGCCGCGATGTTGCTTTTGCTACTGGCGGTGCGGAGTGTGTTGCAGAACCGGTCCCCACGTAAAGGGCGGGATAGGGAGACGATCGAATGGGGCCGACCTCGGCCAAGTTTGATCCAGAGATGGAGGATAAAGATGGGCAGAATCCGATTCAGACTGCTGAGATTTTCGCAGCGGCAGATGCCAGAGATCGCATCGAAACCAGCGCCATCTGTGCCCGCGAATGCTCCCGCCGATCCGCTGAAGAAGGCTACGCGGCCGATGCTCGGACTCTTTGGTTCGACTATCGGTGCGTCCGAGACCAAACCCAAAAAGGCGTTCGCCTGGGAGGAAACGAAGGGAATCGAATGAGAGACAGATTGCCAAGAACACGACTTGACGCTTGAGGAACCCTCGGTATGCTCACGATGTCGAAACCGCTGTCAGCCAGCCAGGCGCAGACCTACCATGTGCGGGAGTTTGCCTCGCAGGAACAGAACTACTGGAGCCGCGATCAGCGGGGTCACAGTGAGTGGCAGGGCAGACTCGCCGAGCAGTGGGGGTTGCAAGGTGGCGTTGGTTCCGAACACTTCGCACGACTGAGTGAAGGCCAACATCCGCACACCGAAGAGCAGCTCGTACGGCATCAGGTTTCGAGAACCTATGAGGGCAAATTTGGCAGAGAGGTGACCAGCGCTGAGCATCGCGCCGGGTGGGACGCCACATTCTCTGCGCCGAAGTCGGTATCGCTCACCGCGCTTGTGGGCGGCGATGATCGGGTGCGGGAGGCCCATCGGGAGAGTGTACGCGCGGCGCTTCAGGAACTTGAGCGATACACGCAGGCGCGGATCGGCAATGTCCATGCCCCAGAGACGACCGGCAAATTCATCGCCGCCACCTTCGAGCACGACACTGCGCGGCCAGTCGATGGCTATGCTGCGCCCCAGCTTCATACTCATGCCGTGATCTTCAATATGACCGAGCGGGAGAGCAGTCCTGAAAATGGGAAACAGATGCGAGCTTTGCAGCCACGCGACCTGTTCGTGTCACAGCGCTACATCACTGCGGTCTACCGATCTGAATTGGCGCTGCGTCTGGAAAAACTGGGCTACGAACTGGAGCGCGGCAAGCATGGACATCCGGATATAAAAGGCTACACGAAGGAATATCTGGAAGCTTCCAGTCCGCGACGGGAGCAGATCAAAGACCACCTCCGGGAACAGGGAATCGACGGAGCCGCGGCAGCACAGATCGCGGCCCACCATACTCGCGACCGCAAGGAACTACTGTCGCCTGGAGAAGTCTTACGGCGGCACCGCGAGTTGGCCGCACAGTACGGGCATCAGGCGGACCGCGTCGTCGCACAGGCGCACCAACATGGGCAATACCAGATGCGGGAGCCAGAGGTTCAGGCGAAGCAGGCTGTGACCTGGGCGCGCGATCATGTCTTCGAGAGATCGGCTGTGCAGGACCGTCGCGCGATCCTTGAAACAGCGGTGGTGCGCGGCATGGGAGAAACCACCTATGCCCAGGTCCGGCAGGAGTTCGAGCGCCGGATCGAGGCCGGAGAGTTCCGCGAAGTCTCTCACGTCGGTGCTGGCAGACAGTACACAACCGCCGCGATGGTACGCATGGAGCGTGAGATCGTTGGCCGAATGCAGGAAGGCAATCGGCGCGGCTACCGCGATCCCATGCTGGTCTCGCCGCAAGTGCGTATCGCCACCGAAGACCGCCACCCGGAGTTGAATGCATCGCAGCGCCAAGCAGTAGACGAAATTTTTCTTTCGCGGGAGAAGGTTGTCGGTTTAGATGGCATCGCAGGCGCAGGCAAGACAACAACTCTATCCGTGATCCGTGAAGGCGCGGAGGCTGAGGGCTACAGGGTGGAAGGTTTCGCGCCCACGTCCCGTGCGGCGCAGAAGCTCGGCGAAGCAGGCTTGGAGACATCCACGCTACAGAAGCATCTGGTACGTGGACAGCCGCCGGATAGCGGGGAGAAGCGGCTCTATGTACTCGACGAATCCTCTCTGGCATCGACCCGGCAGGTACATGAGTTTGTGAACCGGCTCCATGCGAATGACCGTGTGTTGCTCGTCGGCGACCGGCGGCAACATGAGGCGGTTGAGGCCGGGAGGCCCTTCGCGCAGCTCCAGGACGCCGGTATGAAAACGGTGAAGCTCGAAGAGATCGTGCGCCAGAAAGACCCAGAATTGAAACAGGTAGTCGAGCACCTTGCCCAGGGCCGAGTACAGGAAGCAATACAGAATCTTGACCGGCAGGGCCGCGTCCATGAGATTCACGGCCGCGACGAGCGTATCGCCGCTATCGCGAAGGAGTACGCACGATCGCCCGAGAATACGCTGGTGATTTCTCCCGATAATCGCTCTCGCATGGAGATCAACGAGCGCATCCATGCGGAACTGCAGCGTACTGATCTCGTCAGCAACGAGGAGCATCGCATCAGGACGCTAGTGCCGCGTCAAGACCTCACCGGCGCCGACCGCACCTGGGCCGAGCGCTATGAGGTGGGCGATGTGCTGCGCTATTCGCGCGCATCGAAGGAGACCGGCATCGGGAAAGGCGCGTACGCACAGGTGAAGAGCATCGACGCGCCAGAAAACCGGCTGACAGTCGAACTGCAGAACGGCACGCGGCGAACGTACGATCCGCGCCGACAGCAAGGAGTCTCGGTCTTCCGCGAGGATATGCGGAGTTTTTCAGTAGGCGACCGCATTCAGTTCACCGCGCCGGCCAATAACCTCAGAGTTGCAAACCGCGAGTTGGGGACCATCGAGAGCATCGGCGAAGACGGGCGGTTGCGCCTGAACATGGACGGTGGCCGCGCGGTCGAACTCGATCCGCGCCAGCATCCGCATCTCGACCACGGTTACGCCATGACCAGCCACTCCAGCCAGGGACAGACCGCCGACCGTGTCCTGATTCACGTGGACACCGAGTTGGGCGCAAAGGATCTCCTCAACAGCCGCATGGCCTACGTTTCCGTCTCACGTGGACGCTATGACGCGCAGATTTATACGAACAATGCAGCGAAGCTGGGTCAGGAACTCAGCCGCGACGTGTCCCATTCCCCCGCCATTCAGCAAGAGCCAGTAGCGCACAAGATAGAACCAAAAACCACGCACACGAATCAGATCAGTCAGGGTTTCGGTCTTGGTCTGTGATGCGGGATTCCCGAATGACATGCCCCGGATAGCCAGAGCATAGCCGAGGCCCGGCCAGTGTCAAGGCCGCGCTTTGCGCGCCGCGTTCGCGGTCTAAGAGCCTTGACACTGGCCTTTGCGCCTCGGCTTATCATTCAGCTATCCGGGAGATGTCAGATTTCTAGTTCTACGAACCGGGCTCCGCCCCGAGTCGAAGCACTGCCGATGGTAGTTGTCCTCTTACACAACCCGACGGTGCCAAACTACTGTCCAGTCGGAGGAGATCTGGCACTTGAGAAAGGGTTCAAACGAGCATTCTCTTACGAGCATGAGAATCATTACTTATAGCGACCCTGCATCTTGAATTTGGCTCGGACTGGATATTAGCGCCAAATACTAATGGAGGTGTTCCTAGCAGGCGAGATCAGGCCGAGGCCTGACCAGAACAAACGTGATAAGGCTTGTCTTCGCTCCGCCCCACAGTAAGGTCGTTATTGTCAGCAATGGGATGTCTTCAAAACAACGACCAATTTCGACATGGTGACCGCAGTTTCTTGCGCACGCAAGTTCTTGCACAGTTGACAAGGCAGCTCGACTTTGCAACGATTCACTTATTACTGCTGGTACTCACCCCCGCTGTATTGCGACCGAATATTTTGATGAACAGACTAGTAGACGTTCTAAACTCCTCCCTACAGAGCAAGTCTGAGAAGGATGCGTATGCGAAAGGATGTATTTGGAAAGATTGCCTGCGCCATCGCTGTATTCTGTGTCGCAACTGTACTCGCCTCACAGGCACAAACCTTCAAGACCCTTCTGAGCTTTGACGGGACCGACGGCAGTTTTCCATCAGCCCTAATCCAAGGCACTGATGGGAATTTCTACGGGACGACCTATTCGGGCGGGACCAACACCGGTGGCAGCGTCTTCCGAATCACCTCAGCGGGGAAACTGACCACACTCTACAACTTCTGCTCTCAAACAAATTGCGTTGACGGCAGACTTCCGTTCGCCGGGTTAGTGCAGGCCGCCAACGGAAATCTCTATGGAACGACGTACTCTGGTGGGGCCAACGACGGCGGTACAGTTTTTCAGATGACTCTGGCAGGGAAACTGACCACCCTTTACAGCTTTTGCTCTCAAACGCAGTGTAACGACGGCTCCGAGCCGTATGCGGGTAGTCTGGTACAAGGCACCAACGGGGAGCTTTATGGGACAACTTACCGCGGGGGGATCTACGACGCGGGCACGGTCTTTGAGATCACACCGGCTGGCAAATTGACCACCTTCTATAGCTTCTGCGCTGGTGACCCGTGCCCCGACGGCTCAGGCCCCTGGGCGGGACTTGTGCAAGCCAGCAACGGAAACTTCTACGGGACAACCTACTCGGGCGGAAACTCAGGCAAAGGAACTGTCTTTGAACTCACTTCGACGGGGAAGCTAACTACTTTGTACAGCTTCTGTTCGCAAACGAACTGCAGCGACGGCACCTATCCGACCGCTGGGCTGGTGCAGGGGAGCGACGGGAACCTCTATGGGACGACAAGCGAAGGTGGTGTGAAGACCTTCGCCGGCACGGTCTTCAAGATCAGCCCAGGGGGCATGCTGACCACGCTTTACAGTTTCTGCTCGCAATACGCCTGTCCCGATGGCGACTTCCCGGAAGCAGGGGTGGTGCAGGGCACCGACGGGAACTTCTACGGAACGACACAACAAGGTGGCAGCCACGTCTACGGCTGCGGGAATTCGTATATTGGGTGTGGCACGATCTTTCAAATCACGCCAATGGGAAAGCTGACCACTTTGTACAGTTTTTGCGACCAATCTGGCTGCACAGATGGCAATTTCCCGCAGACATCTCTGATGCAAGCCACGGACGGAAACTTTTATGGATCAGCGAACAACGGCGGCAGCAGCAATCAGAGCTGCAATTCAGATGAAACTCTTGGATGCGGTACGCTGTTCGGCCTGTCTATGGGGCTCGGACCATTCGTGCAGGCGAATCCCAACTTCGGAAAAGCTGGGCGCGTCATCGGCATCCTCGGAAACAATCTGCCGGAAACCACTATTGTCAGCTTCAATGGCACGCCTGCAGAGTTTAAGGTGATCTCCGGCACATACATCAAGGCGCAAGTACCAACCGATGCGGCCACGGGAACGATTGACGTGACTACGCCCGGGGGCACGCTTCCCAGTAGCGTGCCGTTCCAGGTTATCCCCTAGCTACTGATACCTTGGCGCAGAAGTGAATGATGACAAGGCCGCAAAGAGTTTCGCGCCTAGCACCATTGAGTCACTAGCAGGCTGCTGAAAAAGTGATCGGCAGCGAGTTTTTCTTTCTGCTTCTCATTTCCGTCGGTATTGAACTGGGTTTCTGAACCGTCTTTCGTTTACTTCATGCCCTGCGAGACCCATCTCGGCCCGGACTTACACCGTCGAAACGGCGGCCAGGTTGCGCATGCGCACCAGATTGTAGGCGGCGCAGGCGAGCGTGAAGATCCAGTGCACTTTGCTCACCCCGCGATGTTGGACCTTCCGCATCAGCGCAATCGTCTTCAACCAGCCGAAGCATTCTTCGATCCGCTTCCTCTTCTTCTGGCTGAGGGCGTAACCCGAGTGCCGCGTGGTGCGGCCATCGATCGCGCTGCCGCCGCGTCGTCCTAGGTTCTGAGCCAGGTGCGGCGTTACCCGCAGGTGGCGGCACTCCTCCACAAACCCGAAGGTGTCGAACCCTTTGTCGCCGCCCACCGTCAGTGCTTGCGTGCCGGGAAGTCTCCCCATCATGACCAGCGCCGCATCCCGTTCCGCCGTCCCGTTCGCCTGAAACACTTCCGCGTCCACGATCAGTCCGTTGCGGTTCTCCACCAACAGATTCCCGCTGTAACTCAGCCGCGACTCCTTGCCCCCGCTTTTGCGCGCCAGCAAAGAGTCGGGATCGGTCTTGGACTCCTGAGTTTCGTTCGAGCGCTTCTGCCCGTGAAAGTTCACCGTGGGATTGCCAGGATCATCCGGGGGCGGAGTCGGTTTGCCCTCCTTGGGTTGAAAGCTCTTCAAACTCGCCCAGGCTTCCAGCAGCGTCCCGTCCACCGTGAAGTGCTCGTCGCTGGTCAGCCCCTTTCCCCGCGCTTGCTCGACCACGCGCAACAAAAATTCTTTGGCCACCTCCGCTTCCAGCAGGCGGTCGCGGTTCTTGGTGAAGGTGGTCGCGTCCCAGACTTCGTCGTCCGCGTTCAGCCCCACGAACCAGCGGAACAGCAGGTTGTAATCCATCTCTTCCATCAGCAAGCGCTCGCTGCGGATCGAGTACAGCATCTGCAGCAACTGCGCCCGCAACAGCTTTTCCGGCGCAATCGACGGCCGGCCGACCCGGGCGTACATGCTGTCGAACCGCCGCGAAAGTTGCCTCAGTACTTCGTCCACCATGGCCCGGATCGCACGCAGCGGATGATCCTTCCGCACTCGCGCTTCCGGCGACAAATAACTGAAGATATGATTCTGCTGCTCATCGTCTCCGCGCATGCCTTTTCGTACCATATAAAAACTGTGCATCGGGAGTACTTTTTCAGCAGCCTGCTAGGTACTAACGGACTATTCTTGCTCGAAGGACGCCGCTGCCATGTTGCGCTGCTTGCTCCTATTGAGCTCTCAAGTTAATGCTTGGAAACCTAAATAGGTATACGAATGCTTCCTAAGTCCGTGACGATTGTCCTTAGATCTCTCTAACGTTCACGAATTGTTGACTTGACACATGGAGTTCATTGCGGTTACAGTCCTGTCCTAATTTCAGTGATATAGGATTCGTGGTGGGACAACGGATTTCCACCTCCGTTCGTGATCCTGATCGCTGCTCCCCAGGGAATTTAGGCACAATTGACTCACGCGCCAGCGCGGCGCGTTCGCATCTTCGTCACGGTGAGGCTCAAATGTCAAGGGAGCGAATGACGCGTTTGCCTGGTGCGGTTCTTCCCGGTGGTTTCGCTCCTCGCCTTGCGGCGAGCACTGAACGCGAGATTTCTTTAGCGCCAATGGGTCGCGTCCGAAGATTGAAATCGTAATGGGTTCATTGTTCTTTTCGCTATTTGCAAACTTCGGAATACGAAGGGATGAGTTATGAAGATATCGAGAACTTGGTGGTTCAGCGGATTTCTCTTCGGAGTTATGGTTCTGTGCGCGTCCCTTGTTGCAACTACGCGGGTCGTCGCGCAGCAGGGGAACAAGGCAGTCTACACGACAAGTGATAACTTAGCTCCTTCTACTGCTTGGGTGGATGCAAGCGCTTTTTGCAACCTGAATAGTGGAGGGGGAACCAATAGCTGTGCCGTTGGTAGCCAAATCGTTGATTTTTGCGCGGTGCTATCGTCTGCTTTGAAGAGCTTGGTAACTGTTACTACGCCGGTAGGCGGCGTAGTAGATGCTCGCGGCGTTCTCCCAGTCCCTCTCAACGGAAACACCACAGTGCCCTGCAAGAGCAATCCGTTTCCGTCGCAGATCCAGCAAACGAACGCTTACCCGATCACGATCTTGTTGCCAGCATTTTCGATCGAAATCACGTCCGGCATCACATGGACTCTTCCCAACAATGTCAAGCTGATTGGCGCGGGTCTTGAAACAGTTCTGCTAGGCGATTCTGGTTGTTGCTCGGCTGCAATGATTGAAATGGGTCCGGCGCAACCATGCCCGACGACATATGCCGTTACGGGGATAGCGATTGAGCATTTGCAGCTGATCACGAACGGAACGTTTGGCGGAATTGACAACGAGTGTGCGGGTGCGTCGAGTTACGTGAAGGACGTGAAGATTTCTGGTTTCAACAACGGACAAAGCTTAGGAGGAGATGCCCTCACAATCGGATCTGGAGCGATCAACTCTGGACCGTACTCCGATATTTATGTTCAAGTTGCCCCGGGCAATAACACTTGCGGCACCGGAACGGCCTTTAAGTGCGTAAACATTAACGCTCAGACCCGTGGGCTTCATGGAATAACCTGCCAGGGCGGTACGCCGAACGCCAATGCAGGCTCCGGAGGCCTCGCAGGTTCCGCAGCCATAGTCGTCAACGCAAGCAATAACTCTATTGAAGATGTTCACGTGGAGTCCTGGTACGACGGCATACAAATCGGTGCTTCTGGAGCCAGCAACATCTTCGTATCCAACGTCGAGGCAAGCGCCAACGCGTGCGGCGGTGTGACTAACGCGGTTCACGTATGCGGGGCCCACAACGGAAGTAATAACGCCTGCTCCGCTGACGGCCCCGTGACCGATGTCGCGATAATGGGGGTCTCGAATGGCCCCATTCCATCTGAGCAACCGGTGGTTAGCGTTCAGGACGATTCCACGGGAACAACGATAGGGGGTTGCAATGCTGCAGGCTGTCCGGCTCCAATTACGACCGGGATGTATTTATTAGGCCGACCGTACGGCGGCAGTTCGGGCGGATACTCCAGATTCGCGACCAACCCAAGCAATAACCATCTGTATTCCAATAGCTCCACAACGGTTCCCACCTGGGCGGCGGACAGCTCCGGTAGTCTATCGGGGACGCAGTGCTATACGCCTGGGGCACTTTATTCATTCACGACAGCCGGCTCCGGAAGCGCGGTTTATGTTTGCACCTTCGGCGGGAGTACGAATGAATGGCTGGCATTGCCACTGCTTTGAGCTACTGCCCGTTTCGCCGGCAACGCGACCATCGGAAGTACCAAGTGTAAGGAGAGCGCAATATGCAGCACAGCAGAAAAACAGAGTCAAGGTCGCTACATAACGGCCTGGGTTCCATGGTCCTAGCGCTTGGAGTGCTGGCGCTGAGCGGCCGCTACGCAAGTGCACAAACGGCCGGCTGGAATGCTGTATATGGCCCCAGCAACGTAGCGGCCTCGTATGCCGTTGTGGATGCAACCCAGTATTCGGGCGACATCTGCACGATGATTAACAGTGCAATCACCGCCTATAACTCGGCGATGTCGACTCCAACTCATGGGATTGTTGTCGATGCGCGCGGAGTCTCAACCCCGGCCGCTTGCAGTAACGGCGCGACTGACTATCCTTGGTACAACCTCGTTACCACCTCCCCAAATCAGTTTTTTGCCAATATTGTATTGCTGCCCGCCGGCACGATTACTATCGGTGCAACTTGGATTCTGCCTAATAACACCCAGTTGGTCGGTGAAGGTCCGAACACGACAACGATCCAAGCCGCGTCGACCTTCTCACAGACAGATATGATCGAGATGGGACACGAGAGCGCATCTAACCCTTGCGCCATTTCCGTCGGCGGGAGCACAGTGTGGGACTGCTCTGGCATCGTCATTGAACATTTGGCAGTGAAGGGCAACGGTACTGGAGCAAACCCGGTAAATGGCATCAACAATTGTTGCGCGCAAGAGCTCAGCCGCGTCAATGACGTTTCCATCAGCAATGTGCCGAGGGGCCTGTGGCTTTCCGACAGTTTCTCTGAAAATTCAGGCCCATACACCAACCTCATGATCTCCGGTGTGAACACGTGCCTACGTATCGGACCCGCCACCACCAGCGGCAACACAATGGTGAATAGCCGCGGAGTGCATGGCCTGACTTGCTCGGCGACATACAGCAGCACTTACACCGCCGCGATCACAATCGACGGTCCTAACAATAGCTTGGAGGATATTTCAATCTCAGGCTCAAACTCATCTGCCCAGGATGGAATTCTCATCGGTTCTCAGGCTCCAGCCGAGGGCAATACGCTGATTAATATACAGGGTAGCGGTCTGAAGAATGTGATTCACGTCAGCAACCAGACCAATAGCAATCCGAACAACAACAGCGGGAACTGTCCATACTTGACGTCCGGTACGGTTTTCAACGTATGCGATCTGACAATTCTGGGCGTGGCTAACTCCACTGCAAACACCACGACTGTTCAAGATGACCTGACTATTTCCAACACTACAACCACGACAATCAAGGATTCGACCTTAGCGATGTATACGCTAGGTGAGAGCGTCGCTTCCGGTAGCAACACTCCTAGTTATGTTGGGTATTCGCGTTACACCACGGCTACGGCTGCTGGCGATACCAACGCCCCGTCTTGGCTGGTCGGAGTGGACGCCCCTTCCGGCAGCTGTGCCGTCGGCACTTTGTATAGCTGTACTGGGACTTCTAGCCAGTGTGCGGTCTCGGGTAAGACGGCGGCTGTATGGCAATGCATGGGCGGGTCTACTTGGCACGGCATTCAGTAGGGATAGGGATAAAGACCCCAGCTTTAGGGGCTCACGAGGTTTTCGGCATGAAACCACGAACGGGTTATCTTATGGACGAAGGAGGGCAATGGGGGATAATATCATGGAGATCGTTTCAACTGCTGTCCTCCCCTGCAAACGCTGCGAATCCCGTTCGGAGGTTGGTCTTCTGGTTATGAATCCCAAGGTACAGATGCGGATCATTCATCGCTCGTTCTTCTCGGTTGCCATGGTTTGCTGCCTCGCCTCCGCTGCCTCGGCAGAGTGGAAGGAGCAGGTACTCTACAGCTTTCTGGGCGGGACGGATGGTGCCGTGCCGATCGGCGGCATCGTTAGGGACAAGGCTGGCAACTTGTATGGAGCAACCTTGAACGGCGGATCGTCTTCTTGCGCCGGGCCGGGGCAGTGCGGGGTGGTGTACCAGTTGACACCGCCTGCGCAAGCGGGTGGAGAGTGGATCGAGACGATCTTGTACACGTTCAAAGGCTATGCCTATAGCGACGGAGCCACGCCGGAAGGCGGCGTCATCATGGACGGCGCGGGAAACCTGTATGGCACGACCGGTTATGGAGGGAACGGGTCATGCCCGCTTCTGGGTGCAGCGGTTGGATGCGGTACGGTGTATGAGTTGTCACCGCCGGCCAAGCCGGGCGATCCGTGGACGGAAACAGTCCTGTACAGCTTCCAGGGAGGCGACGACGGCTATGTGGCGGCTGGCGATTTGGTGTTTGATACGGCAGGCAACCTCTACGGGGCGACGTTATTTGGCGGCGGCCAGGGAACGAGCTGCGATATTTTCTACGGCGGCCAATGCGGAATAATCTTCGAACTCAGTCCGCCAGCGCAGAAGGGCGGGCAGTGGACAGAGGCAGTGCTGCACAGCTTCGGCGGCGGTGCAGATGGTGCCGTTCCGAATGGTGGCTTGGTACTGGACGCCTCGGGCGCGATCTACGGCACGACATTCGCCGGTGGCAATGAGACTGGTGAGTGTGATGGAGGTATTGAAGGCGTCGGTTGCGGAACGGTCTTCAGGCTCGTCCGACCAACAGCGCGCGGAGGATCATGGAGGGAAAATGTCCTCCTTCGGTTCGACGGGACGGACGGTGCGACACCGGTCGCTGGAGTAACCTTTGACGCGAACGGCAACCTTGATGGGACAGTCTACGCCGGGGGAACCCAAGGCTATGGCGGAATTATCGAGCTAGCGGCGCCTCTCGGAACATCGCACAATTGGTACGAGAAAGCGTTGTACGCGTTTAAGGGCGGGAATAGCGGCAATAACCCTATGGCCGGTCTCGTTCTAGATACACGCGGAGACCTATATGGCACAACGTATTCTGCTGGCGCATTGTCAGGCGCAGTTTTCGGGTTGAAGCCGCCCAGCCAAGGTGCAGGTTCTTGGACCTTTGCTATTCTCTACGGCTTCAAGGGTAGCCCTGATGGAGCGCAGCCTGCCTCCAAGTTGATCCTAGACACGGGCAGCACGCTTTATGGCACAACGCAGAAGGGTGGCACCGGTGCATGCAGTTTCTATGGTTGTGGGACTGTATTTGAAATTTCGCCGTAGGTCATCACGGTTTGCCAATTTTGATTCGGTAGCTCCGAGGAGAAGGCGCGATGAACAGGGCAGCTAGATTCGCGGTAAGGTCGAAGTTAATCACCGTTGCGGCCGGCTTGCTGGTTTGGCTTTGGATCTTTCATGTCAGTGCAGCGGCGCAAGGCACACAAGGGCAAAACGCTGTTTATCCGGCATCAGGCGGAAACTGCAGTTCCGGCTCCCTCTGTGCGGGATCATCGGCCTTTATCGACGCCAGCACCTTTGGAGGCTCAGGCTTGAATTTCTGCGGGGTCTTGAACTTCATTCTTAATCCCACCAATCACGTTATGCCCGTAGTGGGTGCTGTCATCGACGCGCGCGGACTCCCCGGCAACACGGGCACGAGCATGACCTGTGCCGCGAGCCCGTGGGCGGGCATCACCAGTCCACCTCCCTCGACGATTTTGCTGCCTGCGGGCACGATCATCATTCCAACGGTATGGGTTCTCCCAGCGCGTACCCACGTTATCGGTCAGGGAGATAATGTATCGTCCGGTACGACGATTCAGGCCGCCGCGAGCAACTTCAGCGGCAGCACCATGATCGCGTTCTGCTCGGTGGCTTGTGCGGGCGTTGCGGTAGAAAAGTTGGTGTTGGACGGGAAAGGCCTTTCGATCGACGGAATCGTGAATGCGTATGCGGGAAGCCTCAGCTATGTCGATCACGTCAGTCTGTATCAGATTCTTGGCACTGGTCTCGTGCTTACAGGCGTGCCCACGGGTTCCGCGGCCACCGGTTCGGGGCCGTATACCAATATCAACTTCAATACCGGTAGTTTCGCAGGAGCGTCTGGGACAGTCTGCATGCAGATCCGTGGAGGAACGGGCCTGACCGGTACCGCCGGAATTCGTGGGCTGAACTGCACCTCGTCGGGAGAACCATATCCGAGCGCTGCAGTACTCTTGGACGCCTCGAACAATTCAATAAAAGACGTGACCATTGTGGGTTTCCAGGACGGTATTCTTGTCGGGGCGATTGCATCAGCGCAAAACAATGTGCTGATCAATGTGATCGGCGATACGAGGAGCTGTCCTCCTCCTTCCTGCAAAGCGATCAGCGTCAACGTTATTCACATTAAGAACACCAACACAGTAAGCGATCTCGTGATCGTGGGCGCGAACGATGAGCTAGTAGAAGGAACGAATACGATTGAAGATGACGAGACTTCCACAACTTTAGGTCTCCTGGACCCGCAAGTTGCCGTGTATGCGTTGGGAAAGCCTGCGAACAACGGCTATGCCCGTTTTACGACAAGTCCGAGCGTGCCTACTTGGGCAAGCGGAATCACGTACCCAACAGGTACTTGTACACAAGGAAGTCTATATAGCTGTACAGCGTCGTCATCGGCAGCCTGTCAGAATCCGCCTCAGTCGGCTGCCGCCCTCTGGGGCTGCCCGGTTCCGGGTGGGAATTGGGCTCCCATCAAGTAGATGTTTACAAAGTGACAGGGAGTTAAGCGTGAAGATGCCAACGCAGGGGGCTGAAAAAGTCGGATGCTGGATGGTTCGGCGAAATGATTCCTTCTCGTTACAAAGGCATCCATCAAATCGAAGTGTCATTGTTCGAGAAGCCGGATTCCGGGCACCCTCCGAGCACCCAGACCGATGTCTTGTTTGCATCTCATTGATTTTGTTGTGTCGTGCATGGAGTAAGCTGGACGTGCAAGTTGTTGTTTGGAATTGAGTTGGCGACCCTTTTAAGGCATGGGTCGCAGGTTCGAATCCTGCCGCGCTCACCAAGTCCCACTTGTTTATCAGCTTTGCCTGCAATTCCTGCTTCGCAGGCATCGTGCTCTGTGCGTAGAGTTCAAGAGTGATCCGGGCATTCGCGTGCCGCATCATCTCCTGAGTCAACCGTATAGGCGCACATTCACCGACCAGCAACGTCGCCAGCGAGCGCCGGAACGTATGCCAGCCGATGCGCTTCGTGATCCCTGCTCGCTTCGCAGCGGGCCAAATCACTTTGCGCATGAGGGATGTTTGCCAGTAGGGTTGCGTGCCGTTCAACTTTTGACTCGGGAAAACCCAATCGGTCGGACTCGGATACAGCGTCAGCTTGCGCCATGCTGCCAGCACTTCCGTGACGGCTTCACTCGCTGGTACGGGCGCAGCGGACGCTATCGTCTTGAGTCCTCCAATGTGATTTTCCACGATGCCACGCACAGGTGTGATCGTGTGCTCTGCGAAGTTCACGTCTTCCCACTTGAGTGCGAGCAGTTCTGACACTCGCAGTCCGGTAGTCAGCGCCACGAACACCGACGTGCGTGCAGGTTCCCCAAGCTCAGCGAGTAACTTCGTGATCTCATCGTTACTGAGCACCACGGGTTGCTTCGCTCGCTGGGTTGCCTGCCGGACGTGGGTGATCGGGTTGCGATCTGTGAACTCCCACCGTACAGCGTGGGAGAACAGTCCGCACATGATATTGCGAATCTTCGCTCGGGTTCCGTTCGCCAGTGGCAGAGATGCGAGCCAGTTCTCCACAGCGACGGCTTTCACGGTCGTGAGTTGATGGTTGCCCCACACTGGCAGAATGCGTGTACGCGCATAGCTCTGGTACGCCTTCTGTGAAGAGTGCGCCAGCCTTGGGAGTTCGTTTTGGTTGTAGTGCTGCACAAGTTCTGTGATCGTCATCCCGCTCCTTGGGAGCGGTGCGATCTGGCATTCGGATTCTCTCATAAGATCGGCGGGGATGGGGATTCCCCGCGCTGTGCAAATTGAGGCGTACGGCGTGCGTATATTGTGCGGGCCAGTTGTCTTGAGTTATCAATCAAGGATTTCGTCAGATTCCGGGCCTGCGATGCGACAGACACAGGGGACGGATGCAGGGCCGATGCAGTCGGGGTTCAGGCAGTATCGAGGGTGTCCCGGTGGTCAGGCACCGATGGTGAGGAAGCTATCCCACGCATGCGTAGGGTACTGCTAACAATAGGGTTAGGTATGGAAATGAGATGCAGTACCTATCCCACACCTACCCTATCCCACGCTATGCGTATTAGTGAACTAGGTGCAAGTTCGATGCTGCCTTGCGTGCCCTTTCCTCAGCTTCCCGTCGCTTGCATCCCTCGGCCAACGTTTCCCAGAACAAATGCTCAGGGTTAAGGCAGTTACGGTGCCGACAGATGACAGGAGTGCGATGACTGGCAATCATGTACTCGCCCGTCTCGTTGTGGTAATCGTAGGGCTTGCCAGTGTCCAGACACAGCACGAGTCGGGAAGTGATACGGGACAGGCCCAACACGTGAGTGTATCCGTACCCGTCTTTGTTGATTCTGGGATGGCACCAACACGTGCCTCCGCCGTGAGTGACCTTGATGCTGTCACCGATGGCCCTGATCGCTGAGGCTACCATTTCACATCTCACGTTGTGCTCAGCTACAGCATCTATACCGAACGTCCGCAAGAACTTTTCTACGGCGTTTATCATTGTTGCTCCCTAGTGTGGTTTGTGTTGCGTACAAAGATCAGGCCCGCCATGAGTGATGACGGGCCAGCCCTGCGTTGCGCTGCTAGGTCAGCGCGTCAGGGAACTTGCGATGTACTGCTCTACTTCCGACCGTTGGTAGCGGACGCTGCGTCCGATGCGCACGGGAGTCAGCTTGCCAGCCGCTTCCAGTCGGATGACCGTGGGCTGGGACACGGAAAATAGTGCCATGACATCTTTGCGTGTCAGTAGTTCTTTGGTGATTGTCATCGAAATTTCTCCTCAAGTTCTTTGCGAATGCGTTCGCTGTCTTCGTCGTAATGCAGGCCCTTGCAGGCTTTGATAGCTTGCTCACTGAGTAGCCTCTGCAATTCCTCACGATTTGCGGGAACGGTGTGGCAGTGAGCGACGTACAAGTACTCAACCTTCGTGGCCTTCTGCAATTCCTGCGGGATGATGCCGAACTCGACAAGCTGGGCAGTGTGCTTGCGCCGTTCGTCGGCAATGGACACTTCGTACTGCCGATATGAGTTCGTCCCGATGCTGCACGCATCGCGGGCTGCTTCCAAACGTTTGATCGTCGCGTTGTGGTCACGGGTCAGCTTGCGAATTAGTTTCTCGTGCGTGCTTAGACTGGTCATCGTGAATACCTTCCCCGTGCGTAATCGAATGCTGCGTTGATGTTCGCTTTGCTGCGTTCGATGGCTTCGCGTTGCTCGCTCATAGACGGCGCGTTACCGTGACGCCTTCGCCAGTCGGATCGCATCGCCGCTAGGTCTTCGTCGCTGAGTCCCCGGTCGAATGGGTGACGCTCTGCGTTGATGGCGTCAGGCGCACCGATCAGCGCGGGATTCATGTGACTTTGCATGTCGATTGCGGGACGCTGCGTCTGGTCAATATCCCCAATGAGCGATACCGCTCCCAGAGTCGGGCGAGAATCGTTCGCACCGCTGATCTTGTTGCCTAGTGAGTCAGTCACAAGGCCCCGCTTGTAATCCTGTGCGAATCGTTCGTCGGCTTCCTGCTGACGTTCAATCGGGCCAAGTGGGGCAGGCACAAACTTCGGCTCAGGTTCGGGCGCTGGCACTGACACAGCGGGCGCAGTCTCAACGGCTGGCGCTGGCGTCGGCTCTGGCACAGGTTCGGGCGTCGGTACAGGCTCAGGCAAGCCCAGATCGCTGTGCGTGAACGACAGTTCGGCGTACTGTCCCTCACCGTTTCGAGTGAACTTATAGACGCCTGCTTTCATGCGCCTTTCGAGTGTTTTCGGGCTGATATTGAGTAGCTGACAGGCTTCGGATTTGGTCAATGTGTTTCTCCCTAGTTGATGCTTTGATGTCAACGCACGGGCCAGCCTAGGCCAGCCCGCCGTCAATCGAACGCGGCTCTGTTCCTATGGAACGCGGAGCCAACGCTGTCGAACTTGTGCGGGTGATACATGAGGCGGAAAGGCCCGTCGCGGGATTCTCCCGTGCTCCACAGCCCGCACTACTGGCGGTGTTCTGCCAGCCCGCCAGAAAGGACTAGGGGCGGGGAACTTGTGAGGCTTCATATTCCTGAGTCGCGTGCAAAAACTCCAAAGCAGAGATTGCCAGCGTGTTAGCCTCAAGGTCTTTTTCGTACCAGTAGGCGAGCTTCTGGGGCGGGGAATTATTGTTTTTTCCAGCATCCCTGACTGTGGGTGTCAGTTTCGGTGTCAAACCAGTCGTAGCCTTTGGCTTCACACTGGGCTTTTGACTTAATGGCGTGCCAAGCTGAGTCATCCGCATCGTCGTTTTTCAGATTCTTAAACGCAAGACCCTCTCGTGCGTATCGAACCGCGTCTGCTAGTGCAATCTCTTTTGTCTCGCTGAAGCCACTATCATTGTTGAAGAGTTCGTCGTTTGGGTCGGACCAGCACCACTTGCCTATTTCTTGGTTCGCACAGGGATGCACGTATCGAACGAGACGTGCTCGCAGTTGGGCATCCGCGATTTTCGCTTGTGCTCTGCTTCGGTCAACTGCTTCCCAATTGCAAGCATCAGAAACTTTGCCTAGCTTCTCGTCGAGCTTTGTAACGTCGAAGCTGATCGTCCGTGCTCCTTCTTGAAATGGAGTGAACTCTAAAAGGAGTGTCTTGGTTTTCGCCAATTGCCGAGCAAAAGTAATTGCGTCCGGTGCAAAGAGAGCTTTATCGTCCGTTGACTTTTCCCACGTTTGGTGCAAGGGCGAGGACTCATCAAACTTAACCCTGATGTTACCGTTGTCGAGGATTGCGTCGGTGTCGATATAGGCTTCAGTTTTGCGCTTGGCACACCGAATAGTCATGCTGGCTCCTCTGCTTCCCGACTTTCGCAGAATCACTATCGGAGTGTTGTCCATCTTGTCGGACGATTCAGTTAACGACCATTCATTAGTGTCTGCGGATTCTGGGCTGAGACTCCCACTGCTTGTCACCGGCTCTGAAGGATGCTCCCGCTTAGTGGTATTTGCCAGTACAACTAGTGCGATCAATCCGAGGAAGGCGGAGCCGATAACGCCTGCCCATCCGCCTACTGGACTAGCCGAACTGGTTTGTCCCACGAGGGGTCCGGTAGGTCCAGTCTCGACTACGGTGCTCTTCTTCAGCAAGAATCCCAAAACGGCTGCTCCGATTGTGGGAAAGAACCATATCGCCCCAAGCACTGCCATTCCGATCAGCGTTCCAAGTCCGGCTCCGGCTCGTTCTGCTTCGCTGTTGAGTCCCTTAGTCACATCTGCAACGTTCATTAAAACGGCTATTGTGACGATGACCATGACGATGGTCCAGAGGATGGCAAAGTTCTTCAGAACGTTCCACGCCGTCCCTCCTTCCCGTATTTCACCTTGCTTGAGTGGGCGCAGAGCAAGATAGATCGGTAAGATGATTGGCCCCAAAAGGACTGTTCCCAAAATCCAAAGCACTGTGGACGCGCCCATCTTGCGGTTCACACCATCGAACAAGACCCATACCGCAAGCACACCGTACAGTAAGAAATAGGACATAGCCGCTCCTTCGGAAACTGGCGCTGTCTCAAAAACAACGCTGGATTATAGTCCAAAGGAACCGATGTTGGCTGTGTCCGAACGAGGGGTAGTGGGCTGGTTGGAGTTTCTAGGAACGCTTTGTTTTCATCTGCTCAAGCAGGGGAATGAAGTCCTTCCACCATACTCGACGAGTGATTGGGGACTTGCCGCTGCTTTTCCATGTTACGGAGCCTTGGGCGAGAGTGAGAGTACCTCTCTTGGAGCCTGATACCCAGACCTCAACTTCCAGAGCGTTCTTGGTCTTCCGACGAGTGAGTTCAACGGAGTGGGGAAGATTGACGACAATCTCCGACTTCAGAAGTTTGGACTCTTTCTTCATTGCGGTAACATCATAGGCCCTGCCTCGACGCTCAAGCAAGGGATGATAGCCACGGATGCCAGATCGCCCGCTCAAGCTGTGTACTAAGATCAATTTTCGGGACAATGCCCTTTTAAGGCATGGGTCGCAGGTTCGAGTCCTGCCGCGCTCACCAAGATTTCTCAATTCGGCTTGAGCATTTCCGACCTCGGCGTGAGCCTGCTGTAGCTGCGCTTGACTGTGTCTGGGCTTGCCGGAACGCTGGCGGTCTCACTCCGGCAGAATCTCTTTCTGCTCGACCCGCTCAAGCTTCATATCGGGCAGGCGCGCACAATCGCGGAGCCGGAAGTGCCGCACGTCGCGCAACGCGAACAGCGGCACACCGTCGGCGACCGGAACCTGGACGCGAATGAAACCGGCATCTTCGACGTCCTCCAGCACAAGGGCAGGCCGCTCGTCCCGCTGGACAGCAATAATCTTGACCCCCTCCATCTCGATTCCCCGCACATGGCGCACGAAGAAGCCGTGGGCGGGCATGGGGCCGAACATATCCGGATCGGGATACTCGGATTCTTTCTCCGGCACGCGGAGGCTGGCCTGCTCGCGAGTGCCTCCGCCCTTGTGCTCAAGAATAATGTTGCTTAGGTGTACGTCTTCGATCGGATGTGCCGGGATGCCAGTAATGATCGAGCAGATAGTAGATGCCGCGCCGGAGCAAACCACGTTGCTGATCAGCACACGGCGAATAGTTCCGATGGCAGCGCCGGCCGGTCCGCGCATGCGCGATCCCAGGCGGATGAAAATCGGCGCATCGTAAATCTCCCGCATGGTCAGGTTGGTGATGGTTACGTCTTCCAGTTGCGCGCCATCCTCGCTTTCCAGCGCCAGTCCATGGCAGGCCTCAAAGACACAATTGGAAATGGTGATGTTCTTGAATCCGCCGTTGGATTCGGTGCCAAACTTGATGCGGCCGGTGCGCCACACCTCTTCATAAGGCGCCAGCTTGCGGGTGGGATCGAAGCGGCGGAACGTGCCATCCAGCAGGCTCCCTTCCTGGTAGTCGCCGGCCACAAGGCAATCGCTGATAGTGACCATTTCGGTGGAACGGGGGAAGCCGAGCGCGTAAGAGCTTTTCAGTACGATGGCATCATCCCAGGGCGAGTTGACGCTACAGTGAGTAATGCGGACGTTGCGGCAGCAATCAATGTCCATACCGTCGCGGTTGGTGTCGATTTGCAGATTGTCGATGGTGAGGTTGTCCACGCCGGTGGCGAGTATTCCGAAATGACCTCCGTGCAAAATGGAGAAGTCGCGCAGCAGAACATTGCGGCAGTTCTTGAGCGCGATGCTTTTGTTTCCGATGCCGGGAGTCTCGGCTTGCGGCGGCGGGCCCTCCCCGCGGCTTAAGCCCTTTCCCCAGATACGTCCCGGGCCAAAAATCGAAATGTCATGCAGATCTTCTCCCCAGATCAAGCTGTTGTGCCAATGATTGTGGCCGTAGTCCTGATAGTTCTCCCAGGGCTGGTTCGATTCGGCAGCGTCGTAGCCGTTGCCCTCAGCGGCAACCAGCACACAGCCGTGCCCCAGGTGCAATCCGACATTGTTCTTCAGCCGGACGGAGTACGACAGAAAGGTCCCGGCAGGGAAGTTGACAGTGCCTCCACCAGCCGCAGCGGCCGCGGCAATGGCCTGGTTGATCGCCACCGTATCCAGCGTCGTGCCGTCCCCGCGCGCCCCGAACGCGGTCACATCGTAGACGGCCCCGCCAGAAATGGCTGTGGCCGATTGGGCGCTGGCGCGGCCTGTAAGACCGAGCAGTCCAGCCGCGCTTATTGCTTGACTCACCCGTGAGAGAAAGCCGCGGCGTGTTGCAGGGATATAGGTCATGAGGTGCTCCAGCTTACTACTGCGACTGCCCTCTTTTTCCAGAAAACATTTCGCCCTGAATGCAATGGTTCGGAAGATGATCCCAAAAACCTAACGGCCCGAACTGGAGGGTACATTCCCAGTTAAGGTTTCATGGGAAGCGCTCCCCTTACGATGTTGGAGTAGGCAGACTCGCCGTCGCCGTTGATGGCGCGCACGCGGTATGCGAAGCGCTCACCCTTCTTGAGGCTGGAGTCGCTGTACTCAGTCGCAGTCGCTGGGAGTTTCGCAATGCGGCTCCAGGTTCCCTTCGCACCTTCAACGTCCTCGATGCGGCGTTCGACCACGACGCCCGTTGGATTCCCACCATGCACCTCCCACCCCAGCTTCACGCAATTAACGGCAAAGGAGAGATTGAGTGAGCTTGGAGCTTCGGGAAGAACCGGCCAATCGAAGTAATTCTCGTCGGTGACGGCCATGATGCTGTCCTTAATCGGAAGTGCCTCCAGCGTGTCGGTGGTGCCTGGCTTCCACGAAACCTGTTTGATCTCTCCGGAGACGACATCGACTAAGACCGGATGCGTGATTCCAGTGTTCTTCAATGACAGCGTAGCGTAAAGCGGCGGGAAGGAATTTCCTGGAAGACTATGCGCCGCCAGCCAGTAGGCAACAATCGCCTTTCCCTTGTCCGAGCGGAACCCGTACGCCATGAATGGAAACCCGGCGTGGCGCCGCAGCGCGGGCAGGTCCGGCCCGCTGATTTCGATCGAGGAATCAAACTTGGTATCCGAGAACAGTGCGTTCGTGTTCTGCAGCGCATAAAAGACTGGGCGCGGCGTGAAGTCGTAATCGTGATTGGTGATGCCGTGAATGATTCCAAAGTCGTCGTACTCGTTGCCGTCCGTCCCGGCCGCCAGCAGCCAGACAAACGTCTTCACGCCGGCAGCCAGGTTATAGACGAAGCCCCGCGGAACATATTTGGCCTGCACGGATTCATCCGAACCTACCCACGAAGGAATTGAGTTGAATTCATCGTCGAAAAACGGGATGTCCCTTTTCACTCCGGGATAATGTTTGACTAAATCCCGCAAGGCCCGCGGCGACTCGGTCTGGTAAGCGCCGTAATCCATAGTTTCCGGATTCAGATTCTGTCCGTAGCCTGGGTAGGTGTGATAGGCATAGACGTCGATTCCCGAAGCACACTGGCAGGTGTCGAAAGCGCGCTGGGTGAAATCGCGAACAGGATCGGCCTGGCCGCCATAAATTACTTTTGCCTGCGGATCAGTCTTGTGCACGGTTTCGATGAAAGGAGCGAGCAGTCTGCCAAACTGTTCGGGATTGCCCCAGGGATTCCAATAACCGATGTCTTCTTCATTTCCCAAAGCCCAGTAGTGGATGCGATCGCGGAAATGATTCACCATCCAGGCCGCGTAGCGATTGAAGGCGGCAATTTGATCGGGCGTGGTTGGGGGCCAGAACACCGAATACAAACTCCGGTCGTCGTTATGAAATGACCCGGGCTCGGGAACACTCACGTCCGGACGTTTGCCGCTGGGCGACGTGTACATCACGTTGCCATAGATCAGCTGCACCTGAATGTCGATCCCGTTGTCGACCAGCGAGTCGACAGAATCTTCCAGTTCGGGCGAACCGGCGTAGACGCCCCGCTTTTGCTCGATCCAGTCCCAACTGGTGCGGTCTGAGCTGTTCTCATATTGCCCGATGCGGGCCCACTTAAAACCGGCATCAAACATGCGCGTCCACCACCAGCGGTTCCAGGGAAGATAAGGATCGCGCGGCAGGTCAGAGTTGATGCCAAACCCGTCGCGGATCTGCGACGACCGCTTAGGAGGAACGTGGTCAGGCAGCGGGCGCGAGGTTTGAGCCGGCACGCTCGGCGGAATTAAAAGCAGAAAGACCAGTGAAACAAAAACGGTGGCCCGATGAGTGAATGATTGCGCCCAGAATCTCTTCATTAGTTTCCCCCCGTTAGTTTTCTCCCGTTTCACGCAGACGGCGCTGAAGTTCGATCCACCAGCGGAACTACCGTCGAATCAATCCAGGCCTCGTTCTCGCCGCTGGGCACATCGGCAAACAGCCACCAATGCTCGACGTGCTCCACTACTTCTCCCGGCTGCAATTCGACCAGAGGCCCCAGCGTTTCCAACTCGAGGAACTCGGGGTTGGTGAACAGCTCGAAATTACAGCCAAAATCAGGATAGCGTGCACCATCGATCACGGCGGCACGCTTGACGAAAAGATCGCCTTCCCGAAAATACGCTCCCCAGCCCGAAGAGTTGTAGATGCCGCCCATCTGCTCCTTGAAACGGCCCTGAGGATTTGCTGAGTGCCGCAACTGAATATAGGATGTGCCGAGCACCCAGCGCGGGTCGGCAAAATCCGTAAAGGACCAGATGCCGAAGGTTCCGACAGGCAGATAATGATCCTTGTCCATCGCAACCCGGGGAGAAAGAGGCAGGATCGCGCGTCCACCGGCCCGCATCATGGTGGGCGACCACGGAGCGAGTCTGGTCGAGCGCGTGTCGTCATTTCTTATGCGGTGCGTGATGCGGACCTGCGAGCCCTTCGCTGCGAGTTCGATCTCCAGTTCTTTTTGCAGGTTGGTGCCCGGAGATGCCGACTCACGTTGCGCCGTGAAACGAGTCGCCTTGCCATGCTGAGAAACCGCGACCGGAGCATTGTCAGGATAATACGTTCTCTCCACCTCCGGAGAAACCCATAACCGATGGCCTCCATAGAGGCGAAATTCGGAACCGCCAGTCTTGCCCGCATCTTGCTCGACTTCATGCAGCAGGTTCTGGCCGCTGCAGAAGCCGTAAAAAACGATCCGTGGGCCGACGTCGGCGGTCACGACCAACTCGACGACGCCGTTGGACAACTTGTACGCGTTGTCCCAGCCGCGGTATGAGAATCGCTCAAACATAATCACTCGAACATGGTCGGGCAACCTGTCTGCGCTCTCAGACAAGTTCTTTCGCGTTCTTTTGAATCTTCGACAGGCCAGCGGCGATTTCCTGCATGTCTTCCGCATCGCCCAGCAATGCAGGCTGCGGAATCCAGACGGTCTCCCACGCAGCTTTATGCGTCACCGGAAATTTGGCCTTCAGGAATGCGTGCTTTTCTTTGGCCTGCTTGCCAAAGAGGCGATTGCGGTACTTGCCGTTGCGGAACATGTGCAGCTTATGCAGTGGCGGGTAACTTGCCTGGTTGGGAATGCCTTCCGCATTCATCGCTTCGATGAAACGCTCGGTCGAGATGTTGGCGAATTGTTTCTTGTTTACGTGGAAGATGTAGGCATACTGGCCGTTGCGCGTGCACCGCTCGTCCAGCTTTTGTGGGGTGATGCCGGGGATTTCGCTCAACAGCCGGTCCAGAATGCGTGAGTTTTCGTGGCGCAGTTTAGTCTGCTGGTCGAGACGGCTAAGTTGCACGTTGAGAACCGCGCCTTGCCATTCGCTGAGCCGGTAGTTTGAGCCATAAGCAAAATGGCTGTAGAACCACTCGCCCGGCAGGCGGCCGCAGTCGTGCACGGAGCGGGCCTGCACTTCAAACTTATCGTTATTGGAAATAATCATCCCGCCTTCACCGGCGGTCATCAGTTTGCTGGCTTGAAAGCTGAACGTTCCGGCGACGCCAAATGTTCCCACTCGCTGCCCACGCCATTCCGTAGCATGCGCATGCGCCGAGTCTTCGACCAACGCCAAGCGATGACGCTTAGCGATCTTTATCAGGCGATCGAGATCGGCGGGATGCCCGCCCATGTGTACCGCAATGATGGCCTTCGTTCTCGGAGTAATCGCCTCTTCGACCAGGTCGGGATCGATGCAATACGTTCCGGGGTCAACATCCACCAGCACCGGAAGCGCATTAGCAAACAGAACGGCGCTCGCAGTGGCGACGAAGGTGAAGTTCGGCACGATCACCTCGTCACCAGAAGTAATGCCGAGAGCGGCGATGGTGACTTCCAGAGCGGCAGTCCCGTTGGTGACCGCGATTCCGTGACGAGCACCGTGAAACTTGGCGAAGGCGCCCTCAAACTCCAGTGTCTTGGTGCCGGGGGTGCGCCACCAGACCCGGCTCTCCAGAACCTCTTTCAGCACCTGCTCTTCATTCTTGTCATAGTACGGCCACACGGGAAACGGCTTGCCTTTTGCTTTCTTCCCACCGAGCAATGCTAGTGCAGACATGGATTATCTCCTCGTCACGATTCGACGTCGATATGAGTAGTGCAACAAAACTAAAACAGGAATTTCAAAGCCAACTGCATGATGCGCGGATCGCGCGCGGCTGTGGCATAACCGAAGCCATTTATGCCCGTGTTGTTGATAAGACCAGACGCGGTTGGGATTTGGAATTGGGCGTGGTTGAAGACGTTAAATGCTTCGGCCCGGAATTGGACTGTCTTGGATTCCGAGATCTTCGTATCCTTCAACAACGCGAGATTGGAATTGTTCAGGCCAGGGCCCACGAAGAAACGGCGCATCACGTTTCCGATCTGTCCTTCCGGTTCCTGAGCAAAGTAGCCGGGATTAACTAGACAACCGGGAACGCCGGTATTGAGGGCATTGCAGGGATTAAAGTAGGGGTTTCCATGGCGCGGATTGCGGTCAACGTACAACTTGCTGCCGTTATCGGCATAGCTCGGAGCATCCACCGGGGCCAGGAAAGTTCCGCTTAAAGAGTTATCGTCGTTCTCGGTGAGCTGAACCGGTTCCCCTTTCGCAAACGTCGTGATACCTGACAGCGCCCAGCCACTCGCAACGTACTTCGACAGCATTCCGGTGCCGGTCCATCTGTCAAAGGGCAACTGGATCGTATAGCTGGCGACAAAATCCTGCGGCACATCGTAAATGGATAACGCCCGGGTCAAATGGGGATTGTACGGATTGGTCGCGTCCAGCGTGCCCGACCCGTTATCCATCGACTTCGACCAGGTATAGGCCAGCATGAAGTTTTCGTATTTATCGCGATGTTGCAGGCTGGCCTGAAACGAGTTGTAGCTGGAGTTTGCAATGGACTCCATGTAAGCATTGCTGCCAAAGTTGTCTGTGGTGGGCGAGCCGAATCCGCTGACCAGGCGAGTGGTTGCGAAGGAAGTTGCAGCGGGGAATCCCGGAGCCGTTACCCCGGAAGCCAGTTGGTAGGGCGCTTGCGTACCAGGATCTTCTCCAAATGGACCACATGTGGATGAGCTCGACGTCACGTTCGCTGGGTTGCTGAGAAACAGGCAGATCGCTTGGTTGCCTGGGTTGGATTCCACGAAGCTAAGCAGTTTATGCCCCACCGTTCCAACGTAACTCAGCGTCATCACCGTCGCACTGCCAAACTGGCGCTGCAAAGACAGTTCAAAGTCTTGCGAATAGGGCAGAGTGTTCTTAGGGTAGAAGTAATTCCCTCCGGCAATCGGTTCGACCAGATTCCAGGGGAAGCTCGTATCCGGATTCTTGGCCGACACATTGGATGGCGGGAACGAAAAAGGAAAATCACTCGGCACCAGATTGTTAGGCGGCGCCGCTGTCCGATTGATGAAAGGAGAATTCAGCAACGGAAGCGAAGAGCTTTGATAGTAGAAACCGTAGGGCGCGTCTCCAATCTCCTGCTCGGTATCGGCCTGTTGAATGGATTGATAGAACAGACCATAGCCCAAACGAATGCTGGTGTTTCCCGGCCCGCCCAGAATCTTTGCCATCAACCCATCGGTAGTTCGCGGAGAATATGCCAGTCCCAAGCGGGGCGCGAAGGTGCCGTATCGAGTAGGCGCCAGCGTGCGCGGAACGCCGGGATCACCGGGAAGTACAAGTCCCGTCGGGGCGCCGGGGAAAAGCTGGGACTGCTCGCCCGCGACGATCGTTTCGATGTAGTTCTGCTTGTCATACCAAGGCGTGCTGGCTTCCCAGCGCAATCCATAACTCAGGGTGAGGCTCGGCCGGACCCGCCAACTATCCTGCCCATACAAGCCGAAGTATTTGCTGCGCGTGTGCTCAATGTCGGGACTTCCCTGAATGAAGGAACTGGGAGCGCCAATCAGAAAATCCGCAAAATCAAAACCCGTCTCTGAACCCGTAAAGGAGAATTGTCCGTTCTCCGCTGTGAATCCGTTCAGGTCGATTTGATCGTAGTGGACGTCGGCGCCGAACTGGAAGCTGTGAGTTCCAAATATCTTCGTCAGGTTGTCGATGATCTGGAAGGTATTGTTGTGCTGGTCAAACGTAGTGGAAGGAACGCCAAAACTGTAACTGTTAAACGAAACGTTCGGAACTCCGGCCAGCGCGGCGGAAATGTTGCCCAACCCGCCGGTGCTATTCCACGGAGTGTTGAACCCCAACGATGCCAGGGAAACTCCCAAACCGCCTTGCGGATTTCCGACGTAATTCACATTGCGCAAGTAAACCATTCGAAGGTCGTTTACGGTGGAACCATTCACGGTTGTGGTCAGACCCAGGTTGATCATCTGCGCCGTGCCATAGTTGAGCGCGGTGAATCCCGGAACGTTGACGGCTTCATACGGATTGACCACGTTGTACTTGTCGAAGAAGTAGTAGCCGAACAGCATGTTCCTGTCGAAATTCGCGTCGATCCGAATTCCGCCTTTGTTGTCGGTCAAAGTCTCGTTGAAGGCCGAGGTGGAAAAGTTGGGGCCGCCTCCAGTCGGAGACGGAATGTACTGCAGCATGTTGGCGGCTACAGGATCCCAGGCTGTCTTCGGGATTACGGCGCCCGCGAACACGCAGGGATCCGCAGCATTCGTAGGGGAACAATTGGCGTCCGTGTAATAGGGCTCGCCGCTGAAGATTGTATTGCCCAAATTCATTCTTTGGTTGAGCACGGAAGCAAAGGGGGCGCCATCCACACTGCCTGTCAGTGATGCCGCCTCGTCCGACAAGTTGCCGGTGCGGTCCGCCGTGGACGGAACGGGATAATTCTGTGGCGCCCCGATGATCTGCCTGGTTCCCTGATAGTCGGCGAAGAAAAAGAGCTTGTTCTTCTTGATGGGGCCGCCGAATACTCCGCCAAACTGGTTCTGCTTGAAGTCGCCGCGGCCGGTGAAGTAATTCGCCGCGTCCAGGTCCGTGTTGCGCAGAAACTCGAACAAGTCTCCGTGAAACTCGTTGCTTCCGGATTTTGTGACCACGTTGATCTGTCCGCCGCTGTAATTCCCATACTCGGCGTTGAAGTTGTTGGTAATAATGCGGAACTCCGCAATCGAATCGAGGTTGGGAACGATGGCTGCGCCGTTATGAATTCCTTCTTCCGCATCCGCCCCGTTCACCATGAATCCGTTGGCTTCGGGCCGGCCGCCGTTGATGGATTGCGTCCCGTTCCCCAGGCTGCCGGAAATCGGGGCCTGCACAATACCGGCAGCCGTGTCATCGCCCGAATACGGCGATACGCCGGGCTGAAGCGCCAGCAGATCGATATAGGAACGGCCATTGAGCGGCACAGATGTGATCGTGGAACCTTCAATCACATCGCCCATCTGCGTGCTCTGGGTTTCCACCTGTAACGTGTCACTCTGCACTGTGATGGTGTTGGTGACCTCGCCTACCTGCAGCTTGACGTCAATCTGGATTGCGGAATTGGCGTCGATGCGCACCCCGCGCTCCACAAAGTTCTTAAAGCCAGGCTGGTTAACGGCAACGTCGTAGTGATCAACGTTGAGGGAAGGAAAGCTATAGAACCCTTTCGCGTCAGTCACGGTCGTATTTCGCACATTCGTCGACGTGCTGGTGACGGTGACCGTCACGCCCGGCATCACAGCTCCGCTCGGATCTGTAACCGTGCCCGAGATCGAACCCGTGATGCCTGCCCATGCCACAACCGCACTGAATAACACGGCCGCAGCCACGCTGAAATTCATGATGGACTTCAGATGCCTTGTCACAGTGGACCCCTTTCCCTGCAAAGATGCCTTGACTCGTTGACTACCTGGCTTGCGCCCGCTGGCGTTCGGAATGAACGGACCGGCCGACCGATTGCAGCGATTCTAGAACCTGGAATTCAGGCTGCGAGCTTTGGATTTACCGATTTATTAAAACGGTGTAATATCATCGGTCGATGCGCACTGTCAAGGGAATTTTCCCGCTGGGAACGATCGAAAAAGCCGGGGCCGTAAGCTGCCGGGTTGGGCCACGGATGCGGCGCTGAGCGGGAGCCCTATGAGCATCGTATGATTTTCAGGACGTCGCGGTACCGACCACAGTAGGACGAAAGTCGTCAGGGTCTTGCGTCGTGACACTGGGTGCGAACATAACACCGGGTGCGAACCACGGGAAAAGCGGGATGGCCTATCGTAGGAGAGAATTGCAGTGACTGAATCCAAGGCAAAACCAGGTGCTGCGGTCACTATTCGAGACGTCGCCAGGGAATGCGGGCTTTCGGCGACCACGGTCTCCATGGTGCTGAACCAGGCTCCTCTGGCAAGCTATATTCCGGAATCCACCAAGAAGCGCATCTTCGAGGTTGCGGAAAGCCTGGGCTACCAACCCAACCCTTTTGCCCAGGCCCTGCGCAGTCATCGCAGCCATACCATCGGCGTGATGGTGCCGGACATTGCGGATCCGTACTGCGCTCAGATTCTGCGCGGCATTGAAAACAGCTTTTCGCGTTCCAGCTATCTTCCGTTCCTCGTGGATATTCAAAACAACCGCTTACGGTTCAAGAAATATCTGAATGTTCTGCTGGCGCGGCGGGTGGAAGGGCTGATCATTCTCGCCAACTCGCTCTCTTTTGAGACCGAGTTGCTGAGCGTCCTGGAAAGCCGAAAGATTCCTTCCGTCATTCTGGGCCGCGAGCCTGGGACCGCGGCCCTGAGCTGGGTCGCCACCGACCACAACGCCGGGACGGAGCAGGCGCTCGAGCACCTCTATCGGCTGGGCCACCGCAAGATCGCTTTTATCCGAGGGCCCCGGATGATTGTGGACAGCGAGCATCAATGGTCCGGAATTTGCTCTTTCGCGAGTGCCGCAGGATTGGAGTTGGATCCCAGGCTGGTGGTGACTTTGACCGATCCGTTCTCCAGCTATGAAGGGGGTTTCGAGCGCACTAAGGAGTTGCTTGCCCTCAAACTTCCGTTCACGGCCCTGGTGGCCTTCGATGATATGACCGCCTTCGGCGCCATCCGAGCGCTCATCAGCGCTGGCCTGAGGGTACCGCTGGACTGCTCGGTGATCGGATTCGATGACATTCCCGCTGCGGCCTTCTACAATCCCGCTCTGACCAGTGTTCGGGAACACATGGAAACCCTGGCTTCGATGGGAGCGGAGATTCTGATGGAGGCCATCCGTGCCCATCGCAAGAGTGCGCCGTTGAGCCCGGTTCACCGCAAGGTCATGCCGGAATTGATTGTCAGGGAGTCCACTGCGCCGCCCGCCGATAGTCAACCCGAATCGTGAGATCTCGGAGGCCCTGGATCGGCACGGTCAGTTGATCGCTGGTCATCGTCAGCGGCGATGCTGGGGCTGTTCGAGGAGGTTGGGCGATGGTTCCCCTGGGTGCCACAGCAGGAGGACAATCGCGAAATCGTTGATGTAAAGCGATTTCACTCATCGCGCTTCCGCAAAAAAGGATCGACCGCGGAGCGTGGGCTCCGCGGTCGATGACTTTCACGTTCCTGCTGCGATGGTTAGGCCGCCGGATGTTTGAGGACGTCCGCCAGAGCGTGCAAGCGAGCCGCGTCGGCCGGAGTTTTGGCTGCACCGGCGCTCTTTTCCAGCGACGGCGAGAATTTCTTCAACGCCGACACTTTGCTCTTGCTCAGGTGCGAAGCTTCCGCGGTTTCGATTGCCTTTTGCAGAGCGGCGATCTGGTCCGCCGGCAACGCCTGAGTGCGCGAGAGTTGGTCGATGTAGGCTTTGGCGACGACTAACTTTGCGGGCCACTCGAGTTTTTGCTGGTTCTGGACGTTGAGTTCGGAGACGCGCACGGTGTTGGCCGCATCGATTTCATTCTGCGTCAGGAATTTCGACGGAGTGAGTTCGAAGATGTCGAGACCGCGGGCAATTTCCGAACCGTAGATCCTGCCGTTGTACCAGTAGGCCGACCACTCGCCGCCGAGGACGAGCATTTTCGGGTCGATCGCGCCACGGTCGAAGTAGGCGATTTCGACGGGGTGCTCTGCGTCGGTGAAGTCCATCACGGAGACGCCGCCCTGATACCAGGCCTGCACTTCAATATCGCGGCCGGGGACAGGAACGAGCGAGCCGTTGTGGGCCACGCAGTTTTCGGTGTCACCCTGCGCGGCGGGGAGTTTGTAGTAGGCGGCGAGACTCAGTTTGTCGTCCTTGAGATGGAAGATGGCGTCCGCGCCCCACTTGTTGGGATCGTTGGGACGGCAGCGCGCGCCGAGGCCTCCACCCCATTCGTCGGTGAAGACGACTTTGGTGCCGTCGTTGGAGAACGAAGCGGAGTGCCAGTAGGAATAATTGGGATCGTTGACGGCATCGAGACGCTTGGGATGGATGGGGTCTTTGGTGTCGAGAAGAATTCCGTTGCCGGAGCAGGCGCCCGCAGCCAAGCCGATCGCGGAGTAGACCGTGATGTCGTGGCATTGGTTGGAGTCTTCGGGCTTCTCAGCGCCTTTGCCGTGGCTGCCGCCATTGTTCAAGCCGTTGAGCGCGCCGGTGCGCGGATCGATGAAGATGCGGGGGTTGGAGACGACTTTCGCATTCTGCGGCGCGGCCACGGGAACCTGAATTACGTCGATGCGGAACAGGGCCGTGTTCGGATCTTTATCGGGCGCCTCGCCCGAACATCCGGCAAGTTCTTCTCCCTGACGCACGAAGGATGTGCCGGAGACGTAGATGTAAACGTTATCTTTGTCGTTGGGATCGATGACGAGAGTGTGGGTGTGGGATCCGCGGCAGGTCTGGACGGCGGCGACTTGCTTGGGATTTTTGATGTCGGAAATGTCGAAGATGCGCACGCCGCGGAAACGATCTTTTTGGGCCGCGGGCAAGTGGCGTTCGCGCTCATGGCCTTCGGCCGGGGGAGGTTCGGGCGGAAAGCCGTCAGCGCCGCAGTCGAGGCGTCCGTTGGGCATTTCGACGGACATGAAGAGCAGGTTCTTATAGACGGAGACGTCGCCCTGGCCGCCGGGGCAGACCAGCGAAGTCAGCAGCTTGGCGTTAGCCGGGTCGGCAATATCGTAAATGTTGATGCCATAAAAATTTCCCATGAAGAGATGATTGCCCTGGAAGGCCAGATCTGAGTTTGCGAAGGCGAGCGAAGCGATGACCATCTGCAGCGGCTTGGGCATCCGTGCGGGGTTGCCGATGCCGAGCTGGCCGAGCATCTTCCCAACCTTTGGATCGTCGGGGTTCGCGGCGTCGAGTTGAAACGCTTCGGGTTTCTTGAGCAGCGCGATGTGCTTCATGCCCATCGCGGTTTCGCCGGCGTCGTAAAGTCCGGGGGTTAGCGTGAAACGGGGATCGCTGGTGTCGGAGCCGACCATGCCGGGAGGCAGCGGGGGCGCGGGTTGCGGAGCGAAGGGATTACCGCCGCCTTCGCCTTCTTTAGGCGGTTCCTTAGGGGCGTCTTTTGGGGCGTCGCTGGGGGGCGCGTCGGCGGGCTTGGCGGGTTCCTGCGCGGCGGGCGGGGTGGCGGGCGTCTGGGCCTGCGCGCGGCTTACGGCCGAAAACGAGATGATTATGGCTACCGCGGCAAGAAAAGCAAATCTGGGAAATCGGTTCATCGTTTCTCCTCGGACGATTTTTTCTCCAACATATTCTGCATAATTCTGATTTCGGCGCGCTGGCCGCTGTCGACGTCGGTGGTGAAGTCGAACAGTTCGGCATCCTGCCCGGCGCCGGCGGTATTGAACAGGTCGTGCACCATGGTGAGCGCGCCGTTGTGGTGCTGAATCATTCCAGTCAAAAACAAGCGATCGAACTCGGCGCCGCGGGCTTTGCGCAGGGCTTCCATTTGCGCGGGGGTGAGCATGCCGGGCATGAGGGGCATGGGCATGTCCATGCCGGGCATGGAGGACGGCATGGAAGTGGCCTCGCCGCGAGCGGTGAGCCAGCGCTTCATGAATTTGATTTCGTCGGATTGCGAAAGGCTGATGCGCGCGCCCAGCAGGCGGAGATCTTTGTTGTTGGTGTGCGAGTCGATCAGCGCGGTCATCTCGACGGCTTGCTCGTGATGCATGATCATGCCCTGCATGAAATCGATGTCGGCTTGCGAGCGCTGGGGCGGCGTGGCTTTGGTGGAGGGCGGCAGAATCTTGCTCGGCTTGCCGGGTGCGCCGGGCTGCACTACGACCGGGGGTGTGGCGGCCTGCTGGGCCTGCGCGGAGAAAGAGAAAATCACTCCGGGAAGGCTCAGGGCGAGCAGCAGGGCGGGCATCATGCGGCCGATCAGGGCAGAGCCGCGGCTGGCGTGGAGCTTGCGCGGGCAGAGAGGCCCGCAAAACGTCTGCTTGGCTGTGTTTGTGAACATTGTATTGGTCAAGCTGTATTGGTCAAGCTGTATTGGTCAATCGTGAAGCGAACCCCAGTTCGCTAGCAGTTCGATCAGAAAGTGTATCTCACTTCGGGCTTAAATGCTGGATTTGCGAAGGTGGAAAGTTTTGCTGCACAGCGGCACCGCGTACAATAAGCTCTCGTGCTGGAAGCGCTGGGAGCTGAAACATAACACCTGGCGGCACTTCGAAAAGGGGATTGCATGTCGACCACTCATCCACCTCGCCCGCAAGTCGCGGCAGAAATACCGGCGGTGCCGCTCACCACTGAAGGCTACAGCGTGCTGCACCAGATGATGCGGGTGCGCTGGCCTGCCTGGCGGGCGCTGCCGGCGGGTGAAAAGTCGGCGATTGCGCGCGAAGCCTCGGACGCGCTGGCTGCGATGGAGAAAAAGCCCGCAGGGCAAACCGCCCTGTTTTCGCTGATCGGCCATAAGGGCGACCTGATGCTGATCCACTTCCGCGACACGTTCGCCGATCTCAATCAGGCGGAGTTGCAACTGGCCAATCTGCGGCTGAGCGATTACCTTGAGCCCACCACTTCGTACTTGTCGATTATTGAGCTGGGACTTTACGAATCGACGGTGAAGGTTTACAAAGCGCTGATCGAGCGCGGCATTGAGCCCAATTCCGAAGAGTGGAAGCGCGAAATTGGCGAGACGCTTACGCGCCAGAAGGAAGCCATGCGTCCGCGTCTTTATCCGGAGATTCCGGCGCAGCGGTATGCGTGTTTTTATCCCATGGACCGGCGACGCGGGGAAGACAAGAACTGGTACAAACTTCCGATTGAAGAGCGCGCCCGGCAGATGAACGAACACGGACTGATCGGCCGGCGCTACGCGGGAGAAGTGAAACAGATCATCAGCGGATCGATTGGATTCGACGACTGGGAGTGGGGCGTCGATCTGTTTGCCGACGAGCCGCTGGTCTTCAAGAAGCTGATCTACGAAATGCGCTTCGACGAAGTGAGCGCTGTTTACGCGCTTTTTGGACATTTCTATGTGGGCGTGCGAGTTCCGGCTGGGCAGTTGGAGAAGCTGCTGAGTGGAGAATTGCCGGCCCGGTGACCAGACTGGTCAAATCAACGAAAAATCTTCACCACAGAGGCACAGAGAAGAGCCAAGCCTGAAAAGGCCTTCTCTGTGTCTCTGTGACTCCGTGGTGAAAAGAACATCGGAGACAATCATGTCGACTCTCGGACTCATCGAATATAAAGACGCCAGCCCCGAAGTCCGTGCCGTTTATGACGACATCATGGGCACGCGCAAGACGGACTGGATCAACAATTTCTGGAAGGCGATTGCGCATGATCCGGCGACGCTGAAGCGCACGTGGGAAGACATCAAGCAGATCATGGCGCCGGGGGCGCTCGATCCGCTGACCAAGGAAATGATTTATGTTGCGGTCAGCGTGACCAACCAGTGCGGCTACTGCATCGCGTCGCACACCATGTCGGCGCAGAAAAAGGGCATGACCGATGCGATGTTCGCGGAGTTGATGGCGGTAGTTGGCATGGCGAACGAAACGAACAAGATGGTGACGGGATATCAGGTGGAGATCGATCCGCAATTCAAGAAATGAACCTGCCGCCGGGCGTTAGACCTCGGGACCTCAGGCGTCGGACCTCAGACGTCGGGCGTTTAGGGTCTGAGGTCCGAAGTCCGAGGGCGGCGCTTGGGCTTCCACTCGTGCGCTTTTATATCAACTCTTCGGCCGCGGAAGCGGACGCCCTCGGCCTCCAGGCGCAGACGTTGCTCGACAGCCGAGTCGCCGGTGAGCTTGATCTGGCCGCCTGATCCGAGCACGCGTTGCCAGGGTAGGCCAAAGCTGCGGCGCAGAGCGGCCGCGACTTGTCGCGCGGCTCCAGGGAATCCGGCCGCGCGGGCTACTCCGCCGTAGGTGGATACTTTGCCTCGAGGAATGGCGCGTACTGTCTGCTCGATGCGCAGACGCATGGCTCCGGAATTACTCCGCTTACTTCTTGCGGTCGTGGACGTGCGGAGCTTCTGTTTCGCGGGTTTCACGGGGCGTCCAGCTGGGGATTCTAAAGTCTTGACGGCTCGGGCCTGAAAGTCAAAGTCCCCACCCTGTCCCTCCCAAGAACAGAGGGACAGGGATGGGGCACCCGGGTGGCGTGCGCGTTACGCTGCTTTGCGGAAAGCTTCGAGCGCTTCGTATTCCGAGTTGTGCACCTCGAACACGGTGAGCAGCTTGGTGATCTGCAGCAGATCGCCGACGCGCTGAGTCAGGTTGGCCAGTTTGATGGTGCCTCCGGCGTTGTGCGCCGAAGTATGCAGCGCGACCAGCGTGCCGAGGCCGCCGGAATCGATGTAGTTGACCTCGCCGAGGTTGAGCACAATGCGCTTCTGGCCGTCGGCGATGGCGCGCTTGATTTCTTCGCGCAGCAGGGAAGACTCGTCGCCGAAAACAATCCGGCCGTTGGCTTCGATGGCCAGAATGCCATCCACGGTTCGCTTCTTCAGTTTTAATTGCATAAAAAGCTCCTTTGCGGCCCGCCCGTAGAATCGGCGCCCCAGCCGCTTCTGCACGTAATGTCGAGCACCAGATGTCGAGCCACCAGCGTAGCGCTTGCCGGGAAGGTTCGCAAGCCCACGCCGCTGGCATCACGTATAATCTTCTCTTCTGCCCATGAGTTATACCGTCCTGGCCCGCAAATACCGTCCGCAGAAATTCTCCGAGGTCATCGGACAAGAGCACGTCACGCGCACCCTGCAGAACGCGATTGAGCAGGGCCGCAGCGCGCACGGCTACATTTTCAGCGGACACCGCGGGATCGGGAAGACGACCGTCGCGCGCATTCTGGCTATGGCGCTGAATTGCCGATCGAAAGATCGTCCGGTTCCGGAGCCGTGCGGCGTTTGCGAAAGCTGCACGGAGATTCGCGCGGGGAACGCGGTGGACGTGATTGAGATCGATGCGGCCACCAACCGCGGCATCGACGAAATCCGCGAACTGCGCGAGGCGGCGCGCTATCGTCCGGCGCGCGACCGGTTCAAGATTTACATTCTCGACGAAGCGCACCAGATTACCGATGCGGCGTTCAACGCGCTGCTGAAGACGCTGGAAGAGCCGCCGGACCACATCGTCTTCATGCTGGCGACGACGCAGCCCGAGGATATTCCGCAGACCATCCGATCGCGCTGCCAGCATTTTAGCTTCCGCGCGGTGAAGTTTGACGCGATCGTCGCCCAGCTGCGCGACCTGGTCACGCGCGAAAACATCGAGGCCGATGATGATGCTTTGGCGCTGTTGGCCGAGGCCGGCGACGGTTCCATGCGCGACGCGCTCTCGATTCTCGATCAGGCCATCGCTTCAGCCAGCGGACGCGTGACTGCGGACTCGGTGCGCAACCTGGTGGGGGCCGCGCCGGCGCACATTCTGGAGCAAGTGATGCAGGCGGTTTCCGAGAGCCGCAGCGAAGAGATTCTGCGCCAGGTCGACCACCTGATTAGTGAGGGGCACAGTCCCACGCACTTCGCGCGCCAAATGGTGCGTTTCCTGAGGAATGCGACGGTCGCGAAAATCGCGGGCAAGGACTCTTCTTTACTGCAGGTCTCGAGCGAGGAACGCGAACGCGTGGAGCGGGTTGCCGCATTGTTTGGCGAGGAAGATCTGACGCGCCATTTTCAGATCATGCTGCGGACGCACGGCGAATTGGGATACAAGCAGGAGCAGAGGTTTCATCTGGAGCTTGGCCTGCTGAAAATGGCGCACGCGCAGAAACTGCTCCCGATTGAGCAGTTGCTGAGTGATGTAGCTGCGGCTCCGGCGAGCGGCGCGCAGAGGCCGGCTCCGAGGCCGGCGATTGTGGGGGGTGCGCTGGGGTATGGCGCGTCGAGTGCTTCGCCCAGTTCTGAAACGCGGCGTCCTGAGCCGAGTTCGAGCGCGCGTCCGAATTTTGTTTCGCCGTTTGCCGCGGACTCTGCGCGGAAGGGTACGCCGCGGCAGGAAGCTTTGTCCGATGCAGCGCCGCCGGGTCCGCGCATCGTGGCGGCAGCCAGCAATTCTGAGCCGGTGACCCTGGGTTCGGTAATCATGGGCTCGGCTGCGCCCGCGACTTTGCGGGAATCGTCGCCGGAGCCAGTTTCGGATCGCAGAGACGCAGCTAACAATGTGGCGGCGAAGCCGTCTGCGCCGGAACCGCAGCGGGAAGTTGAGCTGCAGGTTGCACCGTCGCAGGCGGAGGTTGTCGCGGCTGCAGGCGCGACTGCGGACGCGGCCATGGAGTTGACGCCGCAGGCACCGCCAGCGCCGATAGAGCGTTTGCAGAACGCGGTGCTGCAGGCCCTGACGGATGGCAACCAGCGGATTCTGGTTTCGATGCTGTCGGCGGGCGAGTGGTCGGTGCAGGGCAATGAAGTCGTGATCAAGGTCGGCGAATCCCAGACGGTGGTTGACATGACACTCAGTGCTGATGCGAAGCGCCTGGCGATTGCTTCGGCCAGCGGAGTGCTGGGGCGCGCGGTGAAGCTAAGAATTGTTCCCGGTGCAACGGTCGGGCCGCAGGAGAATAAACGCGGCAACGTGGCTCCGCGCGTGCCGGGGCCCGGCGGACGGGGTCGGGCGGAACAAGATCCGGTGGTGCGGCGGATGCAGGAAAAGTTTGGCGCGGAAATACGCACGGTGATTGACTACAAAGAGAAGCGCTAGGGAAGAGGCTTTCGGCTCTCGGCTTCCGGCTTCCGGGGGCGCGATGAGTGCGAAGGCCGGATGGCGGAAGCCGGGAGCCGAGGTTTTATGGGTGGGTTTAATCTGCAAGAACTGATGTCGAAGGCCAAGTCGCAGTATGACTCGCTGCAGAAGAAGATGCAGGAGACGGTCGTCGAAGCCACGTCGGGCGGCGGCACGGTCACCGCCAAGATGGACGGGCGCAAACAACTACTAAGCCTGCACATCGATCCGGAAGCGGTGAAGTCGGGTGACGTTGAAATGCTGCAGGACCTGGTGGTCGCGGCCGTGAACGAAGCCGGGCGCAAGATCGATGCGCAGGTGCAATCTACGGTGGGCGGAATGCTGGGCGGACTAGGCATCCCGGGACTGTAGGGCGCGCGGTTTGCGACGCTGAGGACGAGAATGCAAACGAAGCACAGCGCGGGATTCATTGTTGTCGGGATAGCAGGTCTGATCCTGAGTGGGACGGCGCTCGCGCAAACTGCCGCCGCACAATCTCAGCCGGATACTCAGAAAGACGCTCAGAAAGCGACGCAGAAAGAGGGACTCGTGACCAGCCACGCCGCCGGACCGTTCGATGTGAAAGTGATTCCCGCGGAGGAGAAGTTCGACGACCCGCTGCTCGCCCGCATGACGATCGACAAGCAATATCACGGAGAACTGGAAGGCACCGGCAAAGGGCAGATGCTGACTGCCGGCTCAGCCGCGAAAGGTTCTGGGGCGTACGTCGCCATCGAAAAAGTTACGGGGACCCTGCAGGGACACACAGGAACGTTTGTGCTGCAGCATTCGGGAACTATGACGCAGGGCACGCCGCAGTTGAATATTACGGTTGTGCCGGACTCGGGGACTGGACAGCTGGCGGGAATTGCGGGAAAGATGAACATCAAGATTGCCGAAGGTGGAAAGCATTTCTACGATTTCGAATACACGCTGCCCGCGGCGCAATGAGCAAAACAGAATTGCCGTCCTGAGCGAAGCCAAAGATCTCTGCACCCTTTTGAGCTATAGCAAATTGCATAGGTCCTTCGTTTCGCTCAGGATGACAAGCTGGTCGAAAGTGAACTGAGAATGTCGAAATTTGCCGAACCGATGTCGCGCCTGATCGACGAGCTGAAAAAACTCCCTGGTGTTGGCGCGAAGAGCGCGCAGCGGCTGGCGTTTTACATTTTGCGATCGAGCGATGAAGACGCCGAGGCCCTCGCTGCGGCGGTGCGCGACGTGAAGGCCAACCTGCGGCTGTGCTCGGTGTGCAACAACATTACGGATGTTGACCCGTGCGTTTATTGCACCAGCGCAACCCGCAACCAGCGGCTGGTCTGCGTGGTTGAAGAGCCCACCAACATTGCGGCCATCGAAAAGACGAAGCACTTCAACGGAGTCTTTCACGTGCTGCACGGGGCTATCTCGCCGCTGCACGGCATTGGGCCGGAACAGCTGCGCATCTCGAACCTGATCAGCCGCGTAGATGCGGGCAATGTCGATGAAGTGATTGTCGCCACCAATCCCACGGTGGAAGGCGAAGCCACGGCGACTTATCTTTCGCAGCAACTGAAGCGCATTGGAGTGAAAGTCACGCGCATCGCGATGGGGATTCCGGTGGGCAGCGACATCGAATATACCGATGAGATCACTATGCTGAAAGCTATGGAAGGGCGCAGGGATATGTAACGCGGTTCTCGTGACGCGGGAAAAGAAGCCGGGCGAATTTGCCCGGCTTTTCTTGCAGTTCAAGGTTTGGCAGGCAATAGCTAGACCGGGATTTCCGGCTCGAGGAAAACGTTCATCTCTTCCTCGGCGGATTCGAGGCCCTCGGGCAGCGTGCCGCGATTGTACTCGGCCATGCGGTTCTTCCATTTCAGGAAGTCGGTGATGCTCTGCGGTTCGATGCGCACTTCGACGCGGCGCAGGCTGGCGAGCAGTAGGTTCATTTCATAGCGCAAGCCCGTGGCGGTGCGCAGATTCTTGGCCGAGGCTTGCAGCATCTCGATGCGGCCGCGCCGGTATTCGAGCAGGCCCCAGCCGGCGGGGAGTTCTTCGGGCCTTATGAGCGCGGGAGGAGTCAGGTAGAAGCGCTCGCTGCCGACGCCCTGCTCGGGCTTGAGGCGAAAGGGCTTGGCGCGGTCGGCCAGGAAATCGGCGCGCGTGACCTTGCACTCGACCAGCACTGAGTGGTTGGCGCGCTTCCAGCCAATTGCGTCGGGCATTTCGCCGCTGACGCAAGCCTGCTCCGACAACACCACGCCGCAGCGATAGGATCGCAGCCAGCGCACAGCGCGTTCGACTAGTTGCGGGTGAGTCATGGGGTCGGCTTCCGGCTCTCGGCTTCCGCGTTGGCTACGGGGCCAAAGTTAGAGACACTAACCTTTGTATAGGGAAAAGGGCAGGCTTGAAAGTGACTGGCAAGCTACTAGCGTGGAGAGGCGAAATTCGGGGAACGTGACTAACTTGGTCATGTTTGGTAAAATGGGCTCATGATTACGGTCAACATCGGCGACCTGAAGGCGCAACTCAGCGCGCACATTCAACGGGTGCGCGAAGGCGAGGAAGTGCTGGTCTGCGACCGCAATCAGCCGGTGGCGCGCATTATTCCCTGCCGTCTGGAGGATCAGCCGGAGCGCGAGCGGCAATTGATTGCGCGCGGCGTTCTTACTCCTCCTCTCAAGCGGCGTACTGCTCCGGTTTCATGGCCAGAGCCGCCGGGAGCAATTCCTGACGAGGTCATCGAGCGCCTATGGCAGGAAGAACGGGAAAACCGATAGAGCGGCAGTTGGCGTTCTGGGATGCGAGCGCATTGGTGCCTCTGTGTGTTGGGCAAAGTATTACACCTGGCGCCATCGCCCTTTACAAACAATACGAAGCCGTCGTGTGGTGGGCGACTCCGGTTGAGATTGCGAGCGCGCTAGCACGACTGGTGCGAATGCAGCAACTCGATTCCGCGGGTTGGACGAAGGCTCGGCGATTGGCTGCAACGCTGGCGCGCTCATGGTTTGTGATACAGCCGTCGGATGGGTTGCGCTCCCGGGCTGCGCAGCTCGTGGATCGATATGATCTGCGGGCTGGCGACGGTCTGCAGTTGGCCGCTGCCTTGGAGTGGTCGGAGGGCGTGGCGCAAGGGCAGGTTTTTCTGACGGCCGATCTAAAGCTGCGCGATGCGGCGCTGCTCGCGGGATTTGAGGGAAAGAAGATCTGAGGGACGCCGCTATCGGTGCCGAGGTCGCGGAACCTGCAGCGAGACAATCATTACGACGCGATCTTCTTTGGTTCTAACGCAAGCCGCCGGGGGGCGTCCGTCTTCATCGCCTTCACCACCACCGGCCGGCGCAGCGCGGTTTCGAGCAGATATCTCTCGGCGGCGACGGCTTGCGCGGTGGGGCTGCCGGGCTCGAAGCCTTCGGCGGCGATGATCAGGGCTTCATTCGGACCGAGTTTCGGGGGCTTGCGGAGGAATCCGTTGGCGCGGCGCTTCGGTGCACTGGCGTTTTCGATTCTTACGCGGCGAATCTGGCCATCGTGCGCGAGGTCGAGGGCATTGGCTAATCGGAGCACAGCAGCCAGTTGAATGGTGATTCTCTGCTCGTCTGGCAGCAGGTCGCGCAGAGCTTTGTGGCTGCGCGTGGGCAAGGCTCCGGCGTGGAAGCGCGCAAGCAGCGCAGCCCGCTGCAGCGACGCCGGATTCCATCCCAAGGGAGCGGGGTGGACGCGGATGAGCTCGAACGAAGCTTTGTGATGGCCTTTATTGCCCTCTGATTTGCCTACATCGTGCAGCAGGGCGGCGACCTGCAGGCTTGCGCGGGCGTCCGCGCCGTTCGGGGAATCGAGCATTCCGGTAGCGAACAGCCCGCCATCGACCAGTCCATCATAGAGTTGCAGGGCGAGCCGTGCCACGCGTTGCGAGTGCGCGAAGTCAGGGTCGAGCGCCTTCGCCCACAGCATCATGCGTTGGGTTGCGATCTGCTGAATCTGTTTGCCTTGCGGCAGTCCGGCGCGCCACACGGACCACAGGGAATCCGGGCCGACGGTGCGCTCGCGATATTCATCGATGCGTTTCGTACGTTCTTCGAGGATGCGCGCATGCCAGGCTTTGCGCGAAGGTTCGTCCGGAAACACGTGGCACGAGAGCGCGGTCGCCCACAAGACGTCTAGATCGTGGACTTCGCCGAGAAGATCCTGCATGTGCTTCAGGTCATTGCTCCAGGCTTTGTGCTCGAGGGGAAGAAAATTCTCGACGATGTAGCGAAAGCGTTTGATGCCGATGCGCAGGGTGTGAAACGCCACCTGGGAGCGGTTGCGCAGGGCGCGCACGTGCAGTTCGCGAGCAGCCGTCCAGCGCTCGAGGGCGAGATGCTTGAATACGGCGCTGCCGGGGCGAATGCGGGCGGCGCGCAGGGGCAGAGATTTGCTCCACTGGCGCCATTGCTTGCGGTCGAACTCGGCTAGAGCGGCGCGGGCCTCGGCTTTCTGTTCGGTTTCGCGGCCCCGCAGGATTTCGAGGAGAGCGTGAGTGGCGGGATCATGCTCGATAGTGGCGTCGGGTTCGGTGAGCGTGGCGGCATCAGATAAGGGAGCAGAATGTTCTGCCTCTTCCTGCAAAGCGGGCGAGGGCGCCCGCTCCACTCTGGCCTCGTGGTCCACACTTGCTTCGGACGGGTGCAGTTTCTCGATCCACTCCATCATGATCTGCACATCTCGTAATGCACCCAGGCGCTGGAACAGGCGCTTGCCGGCCTTTTTCATGGCATTCCAGTCGGGGTCGGGATCGACGGCGATCATGCCGTCGGCCAGGGAGCGGCAGCGGCGCAGCGACACGCGCAAGTCGTGCACGGGATCGGCGCTGAAGTCGGCGGCGACGTGGTCGCATTCTTCCAGGACGCGGGCCATCCAGTAGCGCAGGCCGGTGGTTTTGGTGGTGGTCTTCAAGTTTGTGGCAGCCGAGGACGATCCGCAATTATCTTTCATCACGATGGTCTGATTACGATCGTCTCGCTTGCGATCATTCTACTTAAGATAGGCGTTTTGCGGTTCCGCGGCACCGGGTTGACCGCGCATCGGGTGGGCAAGTCCGGTGAGGTCATGGCCTTACGGGCGTCTGGAAGTTTGGGTCTATTACCTCCGTAACGTTTAAGGGCTTACCATTTCGCTTTAACCTTGAGCCATCAAAACTGGGGTTTCCGAGGAGTCTGCTATTTCTGCCACGAACATGTCGCAAGGAGCGCGTGCCGCCTCGGCGCGTGCGTTTGTTCATAGCCTGAACATCCTGATTAAGTACGCGCGGATGTATGGCTATGAGCACAAGCGCACGGAGGCGCAATTTGAAACCTGCTGGAATGAGCTGAAGCAGGGTCTGCCGACCACCGGAGACCAGGGTTTTCTGCTGGGGGTTTCGGACAACAAGCTGCTGCTGGACGGGATTCCGCTGGAAGCGGGGAACGCGGAAAAGAGCTTCGCAACGCTGCTGTCGACGGCGGGATTAGCCAGCCTTCATTTTTCGAAAGACGTGACGGAAGAGGATTTCGTGCGCCTGGTGCGCGCGTTCACCATCGGGGGATCGAAGGCGCAGGATGTATCGAAGAACATCAAGGAAGCGCTGGCGGGCAACAAGCAGGGCAGCACGATCAAGATCAATGAAGTGAAATTCGTGGCAGCCGATCCTCTGACGGGCGACGTGAGTATTGCGGCGCAGATTGCAGCGCAGACGCTGGGACCGGAGTTCAAGCAGTGGTTGAATGATCCACAGAAGCTGTTGCAGTTGATTGCCGCGGCTGAGGGCGCGAGTTCTGGCGGCGCTACCGGCGAAGGAACTCCGATGGTTCCGTTGGGCAGTGTGCCGAACCCGGTGAAGGGTGCGGTAGGCGCGGGTGCTGGAACCGGATCTGGAGGTGGTCAGGCCACAGGCGCGGCTCCGGCGTGGACGGGCGGAATGGTTCCGCTGCAGGAAGAGGAAGTGATTCAGGCGATCCGGCTGCTGACGCGCTTCGGGCAGGTGCAGCAGGAACCGGGCGTGAAAGAAGAGGATCTGCAGAAGGAACTGAAGGAAACGGATCCGAATACGCGGTTGAACCTGCAGCAGTTGCTGGGCAGCCTGGCGGCGAAGGCGACGACGGCGGAAGAGTCGGACACGCCGCTGTTGATGAAGGCCGCCGAGCACATGGCGATCCGCTTCGCGCTGGAGCGCTACCAGAAGGGCGAAGTCAAGGTAAACGCGGTCCATCAGATGATGGAGCACATGAGCCGTCAGATGGACTCGCTGCGCTCGATTCTGAAACTGCAAGAAGAAAAGATGAACAAGGCCGGGATTCTGGTGGAGTCGCACGCCGACATCCTGGACCGGATGTTCTGGGCGGAAGTGCCGGAGTCGGGCAAGAAGAGCGTGCTGATGTCGCATGAAGCGCCGTGCGTGCCTCCGCGCAACCTGCGGCAGTTTGTGGAAGTGCTGCTCGATCGCGACGACAAGGACAGCGCGGCCGAGATTCTGAACAACTATTCCAGTTGTCTGAGCGCGAAGGACACGGAACCGCGGCGGCGTACGGCGATTGGATTGAGCCAGGTCGCCGATTTATACGCCCGCCTGGGCGGACAGCCGATGGGGCAGGCCATCCGGAAGCTGAGCGAGCAACTGATTGCTGAGAAAGACCCGGAGCTGCAAAGCCTGTGCAGCGCGGCCTTTGTGCGCCTGAGCCAGGAGGCCAGTTCGGCCAAGAATTACGGCGCGGTCAATGAAGTGTGCGCAGGTATGGAGCGCATCAGCATGGAACGGCCGGTGCTGATGAACGATCTGCGGCCGCGGGTAGGCGTGGAGAACCGCTTGCCGGAATTTATTGAAGAAGCGATTCAGATGGACACGGTGCCTCCGGATATGTTGTCGGTGCTGCGGCGCACCAGCCAGTCCGGGGCCGAACATCTGGCGGACCGGTTCTTCCGCTGCATGCGGCGCGACGAATGCGACCGCATGATCGAACTGGTGAAGCAGCTGGGTTCTCCGGTGCTGGTGCAGTTGCGGGAGATTTTGCGCACGGGGCAGCCGCGGCAGGCTTCCGGCGCTGTGGGACTGGTGAGCCGGCTCGACGTGGGAACGTTGCTGGAACTGCTGCCTACGCGCATGCCGGAGTGGAACCGCTTCTACCACGATATTGTAGTCCGGCAGGTAGCGTATGGGGCAGCGCAGGATCGCGGCCGCACGTTGCTGGAACTGGCGGAGATTCTGGATCCGCTGGTGCTGCCCGAGGCAGTGGATGAGATTGGAATGAGCGGCGACATTACGGCGACGCCTCCGCTGATTGCCATGGCGCGGCCGGGAGAAGCGGCTTCGCGCTCGCCTTACGTGCAGCTCAAGGCGATTGAATCACTGGGCCGGTTGAAGGATGCGGAGTCGGTAGCGACGCTGCGGGAAATTCTGGAGACCAAGAAAACGTTTGGCTTCGTGCATCACCGGGAGTTGCGAATCGCGGCGGCGCAGGCGCTGTCGAAGACGGATCCGCGCTACAGTGCGCAGGTAATGTCGGACAGCGGACTGGAGCCGGCGGAACTGGCCATTGCACCGCTGGATATGGCTCCGGCGTGTCCTTGGGTGCGGCAACGGCGTTACGAGCGGCTGATCCTGTCAAAGACCGTGTCGGCGACGATTGGCAGTTCGTGGGGCAAGTCGAAAATCATGATCCGCGAACTGAGCCTGGGCGGCGGCATGGGCACGAAGGAAGACAACTTGCGGATTGGCAGCGAGGCGGATCTGGAGATTTCGCTGGGCATGCGATCGAAGATCAAAGCGCACGTGCTGCTGCGGCGGGCGCGGGTGAACGAAGTGGGCTTCGAGATCGTGAGCATCGATTTGGAAAGCCGCTACAAGCTGCGGCGCCTGCTGGTCGAGGCTCTGAATAATGCTCCCAAGAACAAGCCGCAGGAGTGGAGCGGGGAGCGGAAGGTGTAGGGAAACATCGAGACGTGGCGAGGAATAGCAGGTTCCTCACCGCCGCTTCGCGCCGGTTCGGAATGACAGGTTTATTTTAGAAAAGAAAAGCCTCTGCTCGCGCAGTGGCCTTTCTGTTTGCTCTGAAACTTTCCTACTTTACCTTCAGGAAGATGATCGCCAGGGTGTAGAGCGCCAGCGACTCGATCAGGACCAGTCCCAGCAGCAGTGCGAACTGGATTCCCGGGCGCGCGGCAGGATTGCGTGCCAGAGCTTCAGTTGCGGCCGCTGTCGCTTTGCCTTGGGCGAGGCCGCAGACGGCGGAAGCGATCGCCATGGAGAATCCGGCGGTGATGGCGACCCAGTTGGTCTCGCTGGCTCCGCCGCCCTGCGCGAAGGCAGGCATGGCGAAGCACAGACCCGATAACGTCATGAACAGATAACTCAATTTACGCATATTGTTTCTCCTTGTATCAAATTGCCGCCAGGAGGTGGTTGACGCCATACCGTGCAGACGCCCTCACGCTGGTAGCACAGTTGCTAGTTCCCAGTTATCAGTTTCCAGTTCTTAACGGCACTCTTTCGTTCACACGCTGGCAACTGACATCTGGCAGCTGGCAACTGCCTTCTAATGCTCTTCGGCGACGGCGCCGGAAATATAAATGATGGTCAACAACGTAAAGACGTAGGCCTGCAGGAACGCGACTCCAATATGCAGCGAGATGAAAATGATTGGAGCGCCGATCGGGATCATGGAGAAGAACACCAGCGTGACCAGATCGCCGGCAAAAATATTGGCCCAGAGACGAACCGTGAGTGACAGCAAACGCGCCAGGTGACTGACCAGTTCAATCGGAAGCATCAGCGCGGCGAGCACGATGCGTACCGGCAGAGGCATGCCTTCCATAGGTGGTCCGAAAAAGTGTTTGAAATAGCCGGCTACGCCGTGGTGTTTAATGCCCTGCCAGTTGTAATAGCAGAAGGCCGCAATCGCGCAGCCCAGAGGAACAATCGCGACTCCGGTCGGAGATTCGAGAGTCGGAATCACGCCCAGAAGATTGCAGGCGAGAATAAACACTCCCAGGATCGTCAGGAAGGCGACGTAATGTTCGCTGCCGTGGCCGATGATCTCACGGGCCTGGCTGTCGACGAAGCCGTGGAAAAACTCGGTGATGTGCTGCAGTCCGCCGGGCTGGTCGACCGAAAGGCGCGACCGAACGATAAGAAAAATGGTCAGCAGGAAGCCGAAGACCAGCAATTCCATGGCGAAGGAATTCGTGATGGGTGCTTGCGGATATTTCGGCTCAATGTGAAGCGCCCGCAAAAATGCCGTGACCGGGCCGTGGAACAGGCCGTTGAGGAATTCGGTAAACCAGAGTTGTTCAGGCATAAAAAGCAGTTGTGAGCTTCGAGCTTCGAGCCGTGAGCCTAAAATCTAACCCCACTATGATCGCGCCTTTCGGCTCGCCAGACCGTTAAGCACTGCGAGTCACTGCAGCATACAGCTCGTACGCCGCTTCGCAGGCAATTGCTCCGACGGGCAAAAACAGTCCCGCCAGAAGGCCGCGCAGGCTGGCTGGAAAACTAACTAAGATACCATACGCGGCGGCTCCCAACAACACGTAGCGGATAAGGAAGCGGGTGATGATGCCCGCGCCGGACTGGCGTTTGCCGGCGTTGGTGACGCGGTCGGCGAGGCCGGAGACGCCGCTTTTGAGCCAATGGAAATTGAGGTAGGCGATGATGCATCCGGCGAGAAAGCCGAGAGCGGCGGCGCGGCCGAATCTCCACCAGGCAGCGGCCGAGAGCGCGACGGCAAGGACGATCATGGAGCGGCGGATGCGATCGACAGCGCCGGAGTAGAAGGCGTCAGTCGGTGCTTCGGACGTGAGCGGTTCGTGATTCATGCAAAAAAACTTGGCGTCCAGCAGTCCCTCGGCGGCTAAAGCCACGACCGATGGTGGCGCATTTCGCGGCACGACTGGAAGTCGTGCCCTTCCCAACTTGCAACGATTTTCGTCCTTCCTACTTCGTATCGCGCAGCACGGTGCGAATCAACTCGGTCATGCCGGCCGCGATTCCGAGGAAAAGGCCGACGATGCTGATCCATCCAGTGTGCAGCCAGCGGTCGAGGGCAGAGCCCAGCAGCCATCCCGCAGCCGTGCCCGCGGGCAGCATCATGGCCAGTTGGCTGTAGCGGCCCACCTGCACCCACGGATTCTTCTTTGGTTCGGGGGTGCGTGGTTCGGGAGTTGGGGATTCGGGCATTGGTTGAGCATTCTTCTCGAACTGGAACATCTTACGCTTCAATCTCTTGAACCGCGATGGCCGGAGCGAACTGAAGTGAACGTCTTTTCAGGTCGCGGGCGGCGTGGAGGTGAAAGGGATCCTTCGACTGCGGGGATCCTTCGCTTTGCGAAGCATCCTCTTCGCTCAGGATGACAGAGTCTGCGGAAAGCGATGTCAGTGCGTGAGCTTGGCTACGCTTGGATTGTTCGCCAGGCCCAGCGCCCAGTTCGCCATTTCGATGAAAGTGTTGGGCAACAGTCCGATATACAGCGTGGCGATGCCGGTCACGGCGATGGCGGCGCGCATGGTCAGGCTGACTGGAAGTATTTCTTCTCCCTTTTCGACCTTGCCCATGAACATGGCGTTGGCGATCTTCAGGTAGTAGTAGAGGCCGAAGACGGAGTAGAGCACGCCGAGCGCGGCCAGCGTGTAGTGGCCGGTGGAAATCAGGCTGAGGAAGATGAAGTACTTTCCCCAGAATCCGGCGAGCGGAGGAATGCCGGCCAGCGACAGCATGAACACCAGCATGAGCACGGCTTCGACGGGAGCGCGGGAGTAAAGGCCGTTAAGGTCGTCGAGTTCGTCGCCAATCACGTTGCGGTGGCGCAGGGACGTGATTACGGCAAATGCGCCCAGGTTCATGAAGGTATAGACCAGCAGGTAGATCAGGATGCCTTTGAGGCCGTCGGCATTGAGCTGCGTAGCGGTTCCGGCGATCAGGCCGAGCATCATGTAGCCTACGTGTGCGATCGAGGAATAGGCCAGTAGACGCTTGGTGTTGGTCTGGGTGAGCGCGGCGAAGTTGGCCCCGGTCATGGTGGCGATGGAGACGAATACCAGCAGTGGAAGCCAGATGGAACGCATGGGGCCGAGTCCGATGATGAGGACGCGGAGCAGCATGGCCCATCCCGCGGCCTTGACGGCGACGGACATGAATCCGGTGATCGAAGTTGGCGCGCCCTCATAGGCGTCGGGTGCCCATTGATGGAAAGGAATCGCGGCGATCTTGAAGAGCAGACCGACCATGGTGGTGAGCAGCGCGAGGATCGCGACCGGCTTGTACTGCGCATACAAGGGGTCGTGCATCACACGATACAGCTGGGCTGCGATGGCGCCCAGGTTCGTGCTTCCGGAAAGACCGTAGAGCAATGACAAGCCGTAGGCGAAGATGCCGGAAGAGAATGCGCCGAGAAGTAAATATTTCAGGGCGGCTTCGTTGGAGCGGCGGTCGCGCCGCAGGAAGCCGACTAATACGTAGGTCGAGATCGCCATCAATTCCAGGCCGATGAAGATCAGGACGATGTCGAGACCAGCAGCCATGCACATCATGCCAGCCACCGAGAGCAGCATGAGCGCGTAGTACTCGCCGTGATTCTCATGCTCGGTTTGAAGGTAGCTCACCGACATGAGGATGGCGACTGCAGTGGCCGCGAGGAAGAGATACCAGAAATAAAGGGCGAAGGGATCGACCTGCATGGTGTGCATGAAGGCGGACGAACCCCTGCCGGGCTGCGTGTGCATCGCCAGAAAATAGAGCTGAATCTTGAAAACGCCCGCGGCCGAAAACCCCACCCCCACCATGGCGAAGACAGCGTTGGCCCACTTCATATCCTTGGGGAGCATGAGGTCGATCAGCAGGATGCCGAGCGCGAACAGCGCCAGCAGGGTGATCGGCAGCGCCAGAAGATAGTCAGTCCAGACCACTAGTTCTTCCCCTTTGCAGGCGCCGGCATGGGCTTTAGAGTCTTCCCGGGAAGTCCGCCTCGATCGTCAAGTGGCACGGGAAATTGCGGCGTGACCTCCGGAGGTTTCACCGCGGCGTTCACCGTCGCTCCCGGCTGCGGATAATCGGGCCGCGCCATCGCCATGGTGTGGTTTACCGGCTGCTCAAGAATCTGGAAGAACGGCTTCGGATAAAGCCCAATCCAGAAGGCCATGATCAAGAGAGGAACGAACGTGGCAACTTCGCGCGGCGTCAGGTCATGCAACTTTTCATTCTTCGGATTGGTGACCGTGCCGAAGAACACGCGCTGGTAGAGCCAGAGCAAATATGCTGCAGCGAGGACGACGCCGGGCACGGCCCACGCGCCCCACTTCCAGTTTTCCATGAACGTGCCCTGCAGGATGGTGAACTCGCCGACGAAACCGTTGAGCAGCGGCAGCCCCATCGACGACAGGAACATGATCATGGTGATGGTGGCGTAGATGGGCATGACGTTCGAGATGCCGCCGTATTCGGCGATCTCGCGGGTGTGACGGCGCTCGTAGAGGATGCCGACAATCAAGAAGAGTGCGCCGGTCGAGATGCCGTGATTGATCTGCTGGAGCACCGATCCGCTCAGGCCCAGCGGCGTGAGCGCGAAGATTCCCAGAGTGCAGAAGCCCAGGTGGCTGACCGACGAGTAGGCCACCAGCTTCTTCATGTCTTTTTGCATCAGCGACACCAGCGCGCCGTAGATGATGCCGACGATGGAGAGGAAAATCATCCAGCCGCGCACAGTCATGCCGAGGTGGGTGGTCTGGTCTGCGAGCACCTGGGGGAAGAAGGGAAGTGAGAAGCGGATGAAGCCGTAAGTTCCCATCTTCAGCAGGACGCCGGCCAGGATTACCGAGCCTGCCGTCGGCGCTTCCACGTGTGCATCGGGCAGCCAGGTGTGGAACGGGAACATCGGCACTTTAATGGCGAAGGCGAAGAAGAAACTCAGGAACAGCAGTGTGGCGACGTGGGGGCCGTAGTCTGAATAAATACGAGGCGCAGTGTCGTAGAGCGCCTGCAGCGCGAAGGTGTAAGTACCAGTCACGTGTTGATGGTGGAAGTAGAGGAACAGAATGCCGAGCAGCATCAGCACCGAGCCGGCCAGGGTGTACAGGAAGAATTTAATCGCGGCGTAGAGTTTGCGCGGGCCGCCCCAGATGCCGATCAGCAGGTACATGGGGACGAGCATGGCTTCCCAGAAAACGAAGAAGAGGAAAAAATCGAGCGCCATGAAGACGCCGAGCATGCCGGTCTGCAAAAACAAAAACCAGATGTAGTATTCCTTGACGCGATTCTCAATGGCGGTCCAGGAGGAGAGAATCGAAATCCAGCCCAGCAGCGTGGTCAGCATGATCAGCAGGAACGAGATGCCGTCGATGCCGATTACATAGCTGGCGCCGATCGAAGGGATCCAGTTGCCGAACCCGCCCTCGATGAACTTGAAGCCGGGCTCGAAGCGCTGCGCCCAGAACCACGGCACAAGCGGCAGCGAGACCAGAAGGCCGGCGAGCGCGAAGAAGTTCGCAATCCAGCGGATGGCGTCTTTATTCTCCTTGGGAACGAACAGGAGAACAAGCGCGCCCAGCAGCGGCGTGAACAGGATGATGGATAAGATGTGGTTTTGCATAAGAAGCTCTTGGCTTTTGGCTCTTGGCTTTTAGCTAAGAGCTAAGAGCTAAGAGCTAAGAGCCAATGGCCAAGAGCCGGTTTCATCAGTGGTACACGTAATAAAAAACAAACCCAACCAGCCCTGCGGTCATGACCAGGGCATACCATTGCACCAAGCCCCATTCGAGCAGGCGCGTGGGATAACTCAGCATGCGCGCCAGAATCGCAGGGCCGTTGACGCCGATGCCGTCGATGATCCACTTGTCCCACCAACTGGAGAAAGTTGCCGTGAAGCGGGTGATCCGCCCGGCGCCGTTGACCGCGCCATCAATCACGTGCGAATCGAACCATGAACTGGCTTCGCCCAAACCCATGACGCCGAGACGGACGTTTCCTATTTTGCGGCGGCCGGTGAAGACGTAGTCGTAGCCTTCGTCGACGTAATACTTGTTCAGCAGCACGTTGTAGACCGGCGGCGCACCGACGGCGATCGGTTCGGTGTAGCCCTTGTCGGCATTGCCGTAGGCGCGCGAAGCCATGAACCATCCGGCGCCCGCTGCGGCCAGCGACAGGCCCATCAATAGCCATTCGGTGCCGGTGTTGTGCTCTTCTTCTTTTTCGCCCGCAGCCAACTGGCCGGCCTTGCCTTCGGCAGTCAGCGTCTGCGCTTCCCCGGCGAACACCGGTTCGAGGAATTTCGTGAAATGGTCGGAGCCGCCGAGACTGTGCGGCCATCCTAACCATCCCGCGCCGATCGCGCAGAGCGCCAGCACCACCAGCGGCATGGTCATGGACTTCGGCGACTCGTGGATGTGGTGTTCGACCTCGTGACTCATGCGCGCATGCCCGTGGAACGTGAGATACATCAGGCGGAACATGTAGAACGCGGTCATGAGCGCGGTGGCATAACCCACATACCACAGAATCCGGTACGCTCCGCCTTCGCGCGACCAGGTCTCCCATAGGATCGCGTCCTTGGAGAAAAATCCGGCGAACGGAAAAATCCCCGCAATGGCCAGCGTCGCGACGAGCATGGTGCGATAGGTGACGGGAATCTTGCCCGCGAGATCGCCCATGTTGCGCATGTCCTGCTCGCCCGACATGGCGTGAATCACCGAGCCCGCGCCGAGGAAAAGCAGAGCCTTGAAAAACGCGTGCGTGAAAACGTGGAACACGGCAGCCGAAAACGCTCCCACGCCGAGCGCGAGAAACATGTATCCGAGCTGCGAAACGGTCGAGTAGGCGAGAACGCGCTTAATGTCGTTTTGCACCAAGCCGATCGACGCGGCGAAAATGGCGGTCAGCGCGCCGACAATAGCAACCGTCTTCATTGAAGTCGGCGCCAGAACAAACAGCGCATTCGACCGCGCCACCATGTAGACGCCGGCCGTGACCATGGTCGCCGCGTGGATCAGGGCGGAAACCGGCGTGGGGCCTTCCATCGCATCAGGCAGCCACACATAAAGAGGAAGCTGCGCCGACTTGCCGCAGGCTCCGACGAACAGCAGCAGAGTCGCGGCGGTGATGTAAGGATTTCCCAGCAGCGCGGCGGCATGTCCACGCGCGAATCCGGTCACGTCGATAAAGCGCAGCGACCCGCACATCCACGCGATGAAAAACATGCCAAGAATGAATCCGGCGTCGCCGATGCGGTTCACGATGAAGGCTTTGCTGGCCGCGTCGCTGGCCGACTTGCGATGAAAATAAAATCCGATCAGCAGATACGAGCACAGGCCTACGCCCTCCCAGCCAACGAACATAAGCACATAATTGTTGGCGAGAATCAGCGTGAGCATGGAGAACATGAAGAGGTTGAGATATCCGAAGAAGCGGTAGTAGCCGCCTTCGTGCGCCATGTATCCGGTGGAATAAATATGGATGAGCATGCCGACGCCGGTGACAAACAGCAGCCAGATGCTGGAGAGCGGGTCGAGCAGGAAGCCGGCATCAGCTTGCAGCGACGCCGAAGAGCCGTCGGACTTTTGGAAGTTCAGGTGGCCGGTATCGGTGCCGAGCCAGGTGTAGAGAATTTTCTCGTAGGGCTTGTGGTCGTTGACCGCGGCCCAGTTGGTGTACTGCAACACGGCGCCGCAGGCCATGAGGAATGCGAGCACGACGGAGCCGACGCAGACCGCGCTCACCGTGGACTTCTCGAGCCGGCGGCCGAAAAAGAACATGAGGGCCGCGCCAACGGCGGGGAACAGCGGGATGAGCCAGATGTGGGTTAGGAACATTGCGCCTTTAGCTGTTGGCTCTTAGCTCTTAGCTTGACCCGGAACGGCCAAGAGCCAAGAGCGGTTTCTACCACTTCAACAAATTCACTTCGTCCACGTTGACCGTCTCCTTATTACGGAAGAAGGCGATCAGGATGCCGAGGCCAACCGCGGCTTCGGCAGCGGCGTCGGTGATAACAAAAATCGCGAACACCTGGCCATGCAACGCTCCAGCCCCACCGCCCATGCGGGCCGGCATGCCCTGCCAGTAGTGCGAGAAGGCCACCAGGTTCAGGTTGACCGCGTTCAAAATCAGTTCAATCGACATCAGAACAATCACGACGTTGCGGCGGGTGAGCACGCCGATCACACCCAGCAGAAACAGGGCTGCGCCCAGGACCAGGTAGTGCAGCGTCGAGATGTGGAGCATTGCGTCCATATTGGGCTACGAGCTACGAGTTGTGAGTGATGAGCTGTTTTCTCGCAGCTCATAGCTCGGAGCTCGCAGCTAAATTCTTTTCTTCGCCATCACTACCGCTCCGATGATCGCGACCAGCAACAGCAACGATGCGATTTCGAAGGCGAACATATATTGTCCGAAGCGGCCGTCGAATAGCAGGGCTGCGATCTGCTGGGTGTTCTGCCCTTCACCGTAGGTCATGCGGCTGTCGGAGAACAGTTCTTTGCCGCCTGTGGTCGTCGTATAAACCGTGATGAACAGGCCGCCCAGCGCGGCCGCCGCCGCGGTGCCCACCAGCCATTGCTTGTTGAACTGGCGCTCTTTCAAGGTGCGCTCGATGTTGATCAGCATGATGACGAACAGGAACAGCACCATGATGCCGCCGGCATAAAGAATGATTTGCACGCCGGCAACGAACGGAGCGTAGAGCATCAGGTAGAGTCCGGCCTGGGCGAGCAGAGCGGTAATCAGCGCCATGGCCGAATGGACCGCGTTCTTGCGCGTGATGACCAGGACGCCGCCGATGAGCATGGTCGCGGCCAGCAGGTAAAAGAAAAACGGCGTCGCTACCGGAGCATTCGGAATCGGAGCATTCGCTGGGTTCGGAATCATTAGTGCCCGGCTCCCGTGAGCTGTGCCCAGAGTTCAGCGTGCATGGCGAAGACGGCAGTGCAGATCAGCAGCGCCAGGCCCATGGGCAACAGCACTTTCCATCCAACTTTCATCAGTTGATCAAAGCGGTAACGAGGGAACGTGCCACGATACCAGATATAGAGGTACATGAAACCGGCAACTTTGGCGGCGAACCAGAAAATGTCGCCGACGCGGTCGCGCACCCCGGGGATGAACATGACGAGCCCGATCAAAGCGAGCATTGCGCCGAATCCTGCCAGGCCCATGGTTTGAATCTTGAACAGGGGATGCTTGGGCATGCGGCGCACGTTGTAGAAGCACATTGCGCCCAGCAGCAGGAAGGCGATTCCCGGGAATAGAGCGAAAACAAAATCCAAGGCACCCGCCGGAGCCGTCGCGTCCGCCGGCGGCCAGATGTGTGGGATCACAATCGTTGGCCCGTGCACGCCGGGGAACGGGCGCAGCCATCCGCCCAGCCAAAGCGTGACCGCGATCGACGAGACCGCGATCATGGCGGAATATTCGGCGAGGAAGAATAAAGACCAGCGAAAGCCGCTGTACTCGGTGTGAAATCCTGCCGTCAATTCGGATTCTGCTTCGGGCAGATCGAAGGGCGCGCGATTGGTCTCGGCGACCATGGCAATGGCGAACATGGCAAATCCGATCAGGCCGAGCGGGAAAAATTTAAAGATGAACCAAACGCCTTGGGCCTGCTGGGCCTGCACAATGCCAATCATGCTGAGCGTGCCGGATGTCTGTGTGCCGGCGTCGCCTGCGCCGTAGAGGCCAGTGGCAATGCTGCCCAGGCTGGTCATCATGATGACCGAAACCACGGCCAGTCCCATGGCAACTTCGTAGGAAACCATCTGCGCGCTGGAGCGCAGGGCGCCGATCAGCGGATAGTGCGAGTTCGAGGCCCATCCGGCGGTAACGATGCCGAGCACGCTTAGCGACGACACGCCGAGCATGAACAGGATGCCGATATTCATGTCGGTGATGGCGTGCGTGGGACCGAAGGGCACGACAACGAAAACGGTGAATGCGGCGAGCACCACGATAAAGGGCGCGACCCAGAACACAATCTTGTCGGCTTCGGCGGGAATGATGTCTTCTTTGAGCAACAGCTTGAGCGCGTCGGCAATGGGCTGCAGCAGGCCATGCGGGCCTACGCGCATGGGGCCGAGGCGCACCTGCATGTGCGCGAGAATCTTCCGCTCGAGCCAGTTCATGCAGATCACGGCCACCGAGAGTCCGCCGAATACGAGCAGGATGTAGACGGTGGCCCAGAAAATGTTTCCGGCGCCGCCGGGCGTCTGATCACTCTTCAGATAATTCTGGATGTAGTCGATGAACTCGTGCATTCGTGTATCCGGCGTGTTGCTTGTTCCCCTCAGCGGCTAAAGCCGCTAATCCTTGTTCAGCCTTAACGGCGCGGCTTGAAGCCGCGCCCTTCCAAAACAAAATCAAATCAGCGATCCACCTCGCCGAGAACGATGTCGAGCGTGCCGATGACGGCGATGACGTCGGCGACGAGCTGGCCGCGGCACATCACGTCGAGCGCCTGCAGGTTCACGAAAGACGGCGGACGCACACGCACGCGGTAGGGTTGCGTGGAGCCGTCGCTGACAATGAAATATCCCAGTTCGCCTTTGGGCGCTTCGATCGAGTGATAAATTTCGCCCACGGGCGGCTTCATCACTTTGGGAACTTTCGCCATGATGGGGCCTTCGGGAATGCCGGCGACAGCCTGCTCGATGATGCGCACTGACTGCCGCATCTCGACCATGCGGACCAGATACCGGTCATAGGTGTCGCCGTTTTGTCCGATGGGAATTTCGAAATCGAAATTCTTGTAATTGGCGTAAGGCAGCGCCTTGCGGATATCCCACTTAACGCCGCTGGCGCGCAGCACGGGGCCGGTTACGCCCAGCGCGATGCAATCTTTGCCGGAGATAACCCCAACACCTTTGGTGCGTTCCAGCCAGATGCGGTTGGTGGTGAGGAGTTCCTCGTACTCGTCGATTTTGGGTGCGAAGAACGTGAGGAAATTTTTCACTTCCTTCTCGAAGCCGTCGTAGGCTTCATACTGCAGGCCGCCGATGCGGAAGGCGTGCGTGGTCAGCCGCGCGCCGCAGTATTTTTCGAAAATCTTGAGGATTTCTTCGCGGTCGCGGAAGGTGTAGAACAGCGGCGTGATGGCGCCAATATCGAGCGCGTGCGTCCCCAGCCAGAGCTGGTGGCTGGCGATGCGATTCAGTTCGGTGAGGATGACGCGGATGTATTGCGCCCGCGGCGGAGCTTCGACGTTGAGAAGTTTTTCGACCGCCTCGCAGTAGCCCAGGCCGTTCGAGACCGCAGCCACGTAATCCATGCGGTCGACGTAGGGATTGAACATCGTGTAGGTGCGGTTCTCGGCAATTTTTTCGACCCCGCGGTGCAAGTAGCCGATGACGCACTCCAGGCCCATCACCTTTTCGCCGTCTAATCTCAGAATCACGCGCAGGACGCCATGGGTCGCAGGATGCTGCGGGCCCATATTGATGACGAGCTCGTTCGCATCGAGAAACGTCTTGTCGGGCGTTTCAAGTTCGAGCGGCGAGAGTGTGTTGGGGTCGGTCATTTCTTCTTAGCGATTGTCATTGTCCGCTCTCAATCCCCAAATTAATCTGCACCCACTCGTTGTCCTGTTGCAGGATTCCGTAATCCTTGCGCAGGGGATGTCCCTTCCAACCGTCGGGCAGAAGAATTCGTTTCAGATCAGGATGGCCGTCGAACTTGATGCCGAACATGTCGAAGACTTCGCGCTCCAGCCAGTTGGCGGTCGCCCAGACGGGCACGGAACTGGCGAGGGTTTCGCCGTCGGCGATGCGCGTCGTCACGCGAATGCGCTCATTGCGGGGAAACGAATACAGCACCCAGACGACGTCGAACTGCTTCTCGCGTTTGGGATAGTGCACGGCGGTGATGTCCACGCAGTAGTCGAATTCTTCTTCATTGCGCAGAACCTGCAGAATCTCGGGAATCAGCGAGCGGTCGACCACCATGTAGTTCTGGCCGAGATAAGTCAGGGGCTCGACGCCCGATCCGTATTCGCGCTTGAACTTCGCAATCATGGGCGAATCCCAAGGCGTCGGCACGGGGGCGGCAGGCTTGGGCGGCGCGGCAGCAGGTTTTGCGGCGGCTGGGGCTGCAGGCGAGGGTTTTGCTGGGGTTGCCGGAGTCGGAGTTGCGGAAGCGGCGGGCTTATCGGCGGAGGGTTTTGTTTCTGCTGGAACAGAGGGTGGAACCGAGGATGAACCGGAGGGGATAGCCTTCACCCCGCCCGGGGTTGAGGGCTGATCCGCCGCCGGTTTCGGTTCGCCTTCCGGCGGCGGCGAACTGGGGGATTTGATTTCGTCCGGCATAGTTCGCGAACGCGCAGACCTCGGCACCGTCTGCGTTCGAAAAGAACGATAACTTTTATCAGCTTGAGAGCATGAAGTCAACGGAGGGAAATGTTCGGTCGAGGCTGAATTCTAGGCTGAAACAAATACACGTCGCCCACCACTGTCATACCGCAGGAGCGCGAAGCGCTCCGCAGGGACCTTACGAAGCCCAGACATCATTTTGCGCCGATGCGAGGAACGCCTGACTGCATGAAACCGAGTCGCCCTCGTTTACGGCGCCAACGGCGCCAGCCGACGTAAGGTCCTTCGCCCGGCTGTCGCCGCGCTCAGGATGACAGAGGGAGGGGCGACGATGAGTCCAAGATAATTCTTAGGCGCGGGCTTGCGCCTGATACTGCTCGATCAGGTCGCGGATGCGTTGCGCGTCGGCTTTGCGATGGCCGTGGCTGGTGATGGGATCGGTGCCGCCGGTGGATTCAATGACGATCTCAGACCAGAAGACGCCGGTGGAGATGTGTACGGACGCGATCTTCGACATGGAAATGCTCTCTTCATTCGAGCCAAACAGGCGCGACTTCACGCGGGTCACGCGCTGCGGGCTGATGACCAGGCGAGTGGGGAAGAAGAAGTTGCCTTGCGTCCAGCGAGACGCGGCGAAAGTTTCGGCGGGAGAAGAATCCATCATTGAGCCATTGAGTGATTGAGCCATTGAGTCATTGAGTGATGCAATCATTGAGCCGTTGGTCGACTGAGTCGTGCATTTAAGGCGGTTCAATGACTGAATGATTCAGTCACTCAATGACTAAATTCCTAAACCCATTCCAGTGCGCCTTTTTGCCATACCCAGAGATAGCCAACGATCAGGATTGCGAGGAAGACCAGCATCTCGAGCAAGCCGAACAGACCAAAGGCCTTGAACCGGACGGCCCAGGGGAACAGAAAAATCGTTTCCACATCGAACACCACAAAAAGTATGGCGATGATGTAATAGCGCACCGTGTAGCGTCCGCGTGCGCTGTCGATGGGATCAATGCCGCACTCGTAGGGCATCAGCTTGGTTTTGCTGGGATTCGAGGGCCGCACCAGCTTGGCCAGCAGCAACGTGATGGGCAGCAGCGACCCGACGATCGCGATGAAGATGAAGATGGGAACGTAATTTTGCGGCATAGAGAGTCTTGTTCCTTGCAATCGGCGCAGCACGCCATAGTAGCGCCGATAGGAGGATGGTTCAAGAGCGAAACCACGCTCGTCTGAAACGGCAGGGGCGAGTTTGCCCGAACGCTTACGGTTTTTCCCAGTGCGTCGTGCTGAACTGTTGCGGATCGAAAGCTTCAGGACCGAGCTTCACGTTGGCTTGGATGTCGGTGTAGTCCTCGCTGAAAATGAGCTTGTCCTCGGAATATATTTCGACGCGTGCCGCGACCCAAGTCCCGGCCAGCGGACGATAATCGGTAAAGCGGATGTCGTCGATTTTGCTGGGATCGCCCCGCGCGGGTTCGATTTCGCGCACGAACAGCAGCGTGTCTTTCGTGACCCAGAACTGGCGCGACTTCAGGTCTCCCTTGTCGGCGCCGACCACCCACACCGGATGGCCCTCCCACGTATCGTCGCGCAGCTTGGATAGATCGTAGCCTTCGCCTTTCACCACCTTAATGGTGGTCTCCGGCGCCTGGGTGTAGACATCGAATCCCAACACCAGCAGCATGTTGACCAGCGGACGCGTGCCGACGACCTTGTTCTCTTTCACCACGGTCACCACTCCGTCGACCAGCACGTAGCCGTTGCCCGCGGCCGGCGCGCCAACGTCGATGCGCAACTTGCCCGGCAACAGTGCCGCTTCATACCAGGTTTCTGCGCTGTCGGTGCCGTCGGGCTTGTACGTAGTGCTCTTCTGCGTGAACGTGAGCGTGTGGTACCACGACGCCTGGTAGCGGTCGTGCATGGCGCGCAGCACGGCATCGCCGCTGCGAATGTCTTGTGCGTGAGCCAGGGTTAAGGTGAGTAAAGCTGAGACGAAAAGATGCCGGATCACTTTCATGAAGGCCTCGTGGGTGGAAAAGATCGTAACGCCTGGTGGGGACGCATGGCAATTCAGCTTGCGAACACTTATCGGTTCCGAAGACACGCGCTGATTTGTTCCTGCCAGGCGCGCATTTTCGCGGCGTAAGTTTCTTCAGAAAACGCGGCGATGAGATTGGCCGGGCTCTTTCCAAAGGCGGTGATGGTGTAGGTGACAGTGACTTTCGAGCGTTCGCTGCCCAGCGCTTCGGTCTGTGCTTCGGTCTGGGCTTCGATCCGGACTACGATGCGGGCGGCGTGCGAGGGAGCGACGCGGACATATTCGGCGCGATGGGTTTCGTAATCGACGTCCACAATGGTCCAGACGGCTTCGTCGTCCGGCGGGCGTTCGCGGAAGATGGTGTCGCGGCGAAACTCGATGGTGTCGGGAAACACCGGCGTGGGATTCCAGCCTTTCACCCACTCGCGTTCGCCCTCGGGACTGAAGAAAGGGAAGGCCGTGTCAGGATGGCAAGGCAACTCGAAGCTGCCGCTGCGGCTGACTTGCTGTGCCGCTGGCTTCACAAGAGTGGCGGCCACAACGGCGGCCGAGCCGAACAGAAGCGCATGGAACGCGATCACGAGTTTCCTCCTGGACAGATGCCGACGTTACCCGTTCTTGCCCACGGCGATGGCGAACGCCGCGGCTGCGTAGATCACCACGTTGCCGACGTTGTAAGCGCCATGCAGCAGGTGAAGCAGGATGGCCATGACAAAAACGGCGAGCAGGAACCAAGCGCCTCGAATCGCGGTTTGCGGAATCAGCAGCAGGATGCAGCCGATGATTTCGCCGAATCCCAGCACCAGTCGGACGAATCCGGGCATGTGAGTGCGCGCGAAGTCGTGCGCCGCGCCCGGCAGGACGAACATCACGGCTTCGATCAGGATCACGATGCCGAGCGACCATTGCAGCACGCTCAGGCCGAGTTTGTTTTTCATGGGGCTCATGGGATCTCTTTCCTGGTTATTTGTCGTTACCTGGTGGGGCGCTTGCGCGGAGATTTGGCCTTGATCTCTTTCAGCCGGTGGCTGGCGCTGGAATCGAGATCGAGTTCGTAGAACTTCTTCAACTCGCGAATGCGTTGCAGCGATGCCGGGCTGAACGGAGTCTTGCCGTCAAAGGCATGCAGCACGATGCCCTCGAGCACGTCGCCGAGCGTCATGTCATGGTACTCGGCAAAAGCTTTCAGCACTTTCAGGATGCGTTTTTCGATGCGCACCCCGGTCTGCACCCGTTCCACCAGAAGTTTAGGATCATCCGTCATGCGTACCAATGTACCACGGTACCACAATCCCCGCAAGGCTGAATCCTTCGCACCGCCATCCCGCCGCGGAAGCCCACAGCAAGACTCCTGCCGCAAACGCTGCCCCCGGATTTCAACCACGCCTTCCAGTTGTCCGCGCCGGTATCCGCCGGGGTGATCAATATTGGACAGACGGATTCTTGGCTCCGGCCTAGTCTGTCTCTTCCTACTCTTGACCACGGATTACAACGTGGTCCGGGCAGCGGAAGAAGAAACGCTTGGGAGAGCGTCCCAATCTTTGACGGATCGAGAGAAAGCAGGACTATGTGTCGAAAAAGCTCGAGCGGTGGAAAGAACTAGCGGCCCGGTGTCTTGGCGAACAGGATCCTGCGAAGCTGACGGAACTGGCGGCCGAAATGAACCTTGTTCTGGCAGACAAAGTTCCGACCCAGAAAACGCCGTGCCCCGATCCTGCGCCACGCGCGGCGGGGCCGCACGAGGAAAACCAACGCGGCGGTCCGAACGCAAACCCTGGAGGTAAGGTATGTTTCACTTAATCTGGTACATCCTGATCGGGCTAATCTCGGGGTTTATCGGGAAAACCGTGATGCACGTCCCGATGACGATGTTCTGGACCACCGTGCTCGGCGTCATCGGGTCGGTCCTTGGCGGCGGCGTCAGCCACATGCTTTGGCGCCCGGCCAACGAACGCTACCATCCCGCCGGGCTCATTTTTTCCACACTGGGCGCGATCCTGGTTCTCTTCGCTTGCGAGAAGCTGAAGATTCACTTACCCCAGGTCAACCCGCTCTAACGCTCTTCGAGCCCGCCAGGCGTTACGTCCGCATACCGGATCTTGCCGCGCTCGATACAAAAAATAATGCCCCCATAGTCCCATCACTTCCACTGCCTGGCCACACCCGTCGTGTTCGCCTGCGTCCCAGCGCCATTGTTTATAATCGGCGTTCTACTGCTTGCAACCAAAGGACTCCATTGGCACTCGACGATCATATTTACGAACTGCGCCGCGAGAAGCTGAAGCAGATCGAGGCGCTCGGCCAGGCTACCTACCGCAGCAAGTTCGAATTCACCCACACGCTCGAACAGATTCTGGCGGAGTACACGCCGAAGACCGCCGAAGAACTCGACGCAGTCCACGTCAATGTCCGCGTGGCGGGACGCATCATGGCCATTCGCCTGATGGGTAAGGCCGGCTTTGCCCACCTGCAGCAGGGCGGAAAGCGCCTCCAGATTTACGTGAAGAAAGACGCGGTCGGCGACAAGGGATTCGAGTTGTACAAACTGCTCGACCTGGGCGACCACATCGGGGTCAGCGGATATCTGTTTCGCACCCGCACCGGCGAACTCAGCGTGCACGTCGAGGAAATCACCTTTCTGAGTAAAGACCTGCTGCCGTTGCCCATCGGAAAAGCCGTTGAGGCGGATGCCTCCGCGCCCGGCGCCGCCGAGAACCGGAACGCTCTCGCCGACGTGGAGTTGCGTTATCGGCAACGCTACGTCGATCTGGTGGTGAATCCGGAAGTGCGCGAGGTTTTTCTGAAGCGCACCCGGCTGGTGCAGTCGCTGCGGCGGTCTCTCGACGCGAGGGGTTTCATCGAAGTCGAGACTCCGATGATGCAGCCTATCGCCGGCGGAGCGGTGGCCCGGCCGTTCGTCACGCATCACAACACGCTCGACATGGATCTTTACTTGCGCATCGCACCTGAGCTTTATTTGAAGCGGTTGGTGGTGGGCGGGCTCGATCGCGTGTATGAAATCAATCGCAACTTCCGCAACGAAGGCCTGGGCTGGCGCTGGAATCCTGAGTTCACCATGCTGGAGTTTTATCAGGCCTACACCGACTACCAGGGCGTGATGGACTTGACGCAGGAAATCATCACGCAGGCGGCGAAAGATGTGACCGGTGGGACGAAAACGAAATGGACGATTTCGGAAAGTGGCGACACCGAGATTGATTGGGCGAACTGGAAGCGCATGACTATGCGCGAGGCCATCATTCATTACTGGCCGGAGGCGGCGGGCGCGAAGCCGGAGATGGGCGACTTTGCGAGCAGTGAGGGCGTGAAGAAACTGGTGGAGCGCTTCAACACGGCGCACTCGCACATGCCCTACGAGGCAAACGCTCCGGCAGGGAAGAACATTGCAACGCTCTTTGAAGCCGTCGCGGAAGAGCATCTGACGCAGCCGACAATTATTTATGAGTATCCGACCGCGATCTCACCGCTCTCGAAACAGAAGCCGGACGAGCCGGATTGGACCGAGCGCTGGGAAATTTTTGCTGGAAGCATGGAGATTTCAAACGGCTTCAGCGAGCTCAATGATCCCGAAGACCAGCGGCGGCGCTTCGAAGGGCAATTGAAGGAACGCGAGCGCGGCGACGACGAAGCCCACCAGATGGATGAAGATTACATTCGGGCTCTGTCGTACGGGATGCCGCCGGCCGGAGGCGTGGGCGTGGGCGTCGACCGCCTGTGCATGCTGCTCACCGACTCGCACACCATCCGCGATGTGATTCTTTTTCCGTTGTTGCGTCCGGAGAAAACCTCAACCACAGAGGACACAGAGAGCACCGAGGAAAAGCCGAAGGCCTAAGCGATCACCTTCCAGATAATATCTTCCCGGTACCTGACAATGCACTGTTAGTAGTGCATGCGAATTTCTATACTGCAAGCATCAGTTTGGGCTCTGCATTGGCAGCGCTACCGTAGTGTCCATCCACCTTGCAGGACACTGGGTCGGTGGCGCTTTGCTTTTCGTGGGCACTCGTCCGCGTTTCTACAATCCCCAAATCCGATTTGCTCCCAGGACCAATCCAAACGTCAGCGCGGCGATCAGCACTTCGCCGAGCGCTCCCACGACAAACGGCCGCAGGCCCTGCTTCGACATGGCTCGAAAGTTGGTGCGCAAGCCGACTCCGGCGAACGTCAGCAGGAAAGCCCATCGCGAGAGGTTAGCCAGCGAGGATACCTGATCTTTGTTGAAGGTGTGAAAGCTGACGAGCAGCGACATGATGAGGAAGCCGAGCACGAACTTGGGAAACTTGTTCCACAGGAACGCGGTCTTACTGCCGACGGTGGAGGCTTGTCCGCGCTTGGCCCAATAGATGGCATAGGCCAGAACGACGAAGCCGATCATGGCATTGCGCGCGGTCTTGGCCAGCACGGCGACTTTGCCGGCGGCGTCGGAATAGAGCGCGCCGGTGGCCGTGGCTTCGGCGGTATTATCGACTCCTAAACCGGCCCACAGTCCGAAGGCGGTGTCGTTCAAGTGCAGGCTGTGGCCGATTAACGGGAAGGTAAACAGAGCGAGCGCGCCCAGGGCAAGGATGGCGGCGATGGCGAAGGTGGAGTCTTCGTCATCGGCGTCGATTGCGCCCTTGGCGGCGATGATGGCCGAGACGCCGCAGATAGAGGAGCCCATGGCGAGAAGCGCTGTGAGTTTCGGCGTTAGATTGAAAATGCGGCCGAGAGCATGCATCAGCAGCAGCGAGAGCGAAATCTCAACTACCACGAGCGCGAGGCTGATACCGCCCAATTTGAGCAGGTCTGCGAGCACGAAGCGCGAGCCCAGCAGCACGATGCCCAGCTTCAGCCAGAACTCATAAGTGGCGATTCCGGGCTGAAAGATTTTGGGCAGAGTGAAGAGGTTGGAGAGGAGCAGGCCAATCACGATCGCCCAGAGCACGTACTCGATGTTGGGAAACGTCCAGTGATGGGTCTTGGCGTAGGTGTTGAGGAATTTTTCCAGAAACTTTCCCGCGTAGCCGACTACGGCGAGCAGGAGTAGGCCGGGAACGAGCCGAAGGATGGTCAGAGGAGCTTTCTCTGAACTGACCGGCGAAGCTGCAATGGAAGTTGCCATGACGTGTCTCCGGAAGCCGTAAAGCGAGCGGCTTCAGAAATGCAGAGCTACCACGGGATTTTGTGGAACACGCCCACGCGGACAGCGAGCGCGAGCGCCAGAGCCAGAATCACCGCCCAAGTGTCGAGGGCGAGTTTGAACCCAGCGACTTTGAACCCCTTGCCACTGGAAGAAGATTCGGTTGCCATAAGTCCCCTCTTGAATGAAGGTGCGTTACGTCTTGCGCAGGTGAGTTAGCACCGCCGGCCTGGAAAAGGAGAGTGGCCAAAACCAAGCCGGCGGCGATTCTGAAGGGAAGCCCCTCAGAAGGTTGAGAAGCAGTCGAGTGGTCCCGCGCCCAGAGCGAACGCGGGACCATCCTCAGATCGACGGCTGCTTACGGCAGGTAGTAGCGGAACGACGTGAAGATCATGTTGTCGATTCCGTGCGGTTGTCCGCCCACACCCGACCAGGCATTGCGAGTAACGTAGGCGTAGTCCGCGCCGAAGCGGAAGCTGCCTTTCGGCCCGTTGTAGAACTTGTACCAGAACCCGGAGGTTCCTTCGACGAGCGCGCGCGTGTCGGCGGTGCAATTGGCGAGACTGCCCGGAGCGAATCCGCCCGAGCCGGGCAGGGTCTCGGTAAAGCAACCAGAGTTGTTGAATGCAGGAGCGCCATAACCAACCACGGCGCCCGCGCCGTTCTTGCCCAACGGATCGAAGCTGGCCGCGCGGCCGGCATATTCAACGCCGCCGTAGCCGACGAAGTCGAGCTTCTTAGTGAGGTGAATCTCGAGCGTGGTTAAGCCCAAAAGATTCTTGACCAGATGCAGCGAGCCATCGCCGTTAACCGAGAGGTCGGGGAGACCGCCCGGCCCGTAGCGCCCGACTCCGCTGCCTCCAAAACCTTTGAAGCCGATCACGACGCGTTTGGCAATGTCGAAGCGAGCGCTCGCGCCAATACCGCCGCCCTCTTTGGAAGCGTTGAGAGCTGCTGCCGCAGTGCCTCCGTCGGCCAGAGATGGGCAGGACGGCCCCACCGCCGTAATCACCGGAGGCGTGCCAGCGGTTACGACCTCGGCGCAGGGAAATATGCGACCGGAAAAGCGATCGGCGAGACCGAAGATCTCGTAATGTCCGAAACCGGGATCAAACGCGATCTTGGCGATTATGTCGGGCGACGGGTTGAAGGTGTAAGTTGCGCCGGTGTTGTAGCTGTTGCTCGCTCCGGCTTCACCGACCAGGAAGTTGGATGCGTTGCCGTGGGTGGTCAGGGTTCCCTGCGGATTTTCAATGGCAAATGCGACGGCGACCCTATCACCGAGCTTCTGGGTCAGGCGAAGCCCAAACTGGCGCGCGAACACAAAACCCACACTGTACGACGGATCGATGACCTTGGGGCGAGCGTCGTTGGTTTTGCCGAGATCATCGTCAAGAGCGATGCCGCGGCCGTTTTCTGTGACGAGGCTCCACATCTGGCCGGCCGACAGAGTCAATCCTGAGGCAAACTTTGCCTGTCCCCAGAACTGGCGAAGCCGGAGTGTGTAGCTGTTGGTCTGGTTGGAGTTGGAAGTGACGCCCGCCGAAAGGAAGTCCGCCGAGACGTAGCTGGAAAGGTCGACGCTGCCAACCTTGCCATCCACGAAACCAGAGATTTTGGACTGGCGGCCACTGCCGAAGAATTCCGGGATCCGACTCTGGGACGCACCGGGCATAGTCAGAGAGTTGTAGGGCGTGGCTACGTCTGCGGCTAGTGCGCGCGAGCGGTGAATGAAAGCGCCTTCGGCGTATCCCCCGGGAGTGATGTTGATGCCGCGGAAGTGGATGGTCGTGGTACTTTCCATCTGCTTGTCGAAAGTTTGCGGCGCGTCTTCGGGGTTGGGAGTCTGGCTGGGGGCGGCGCCATCTTGAACGGTGACGCCGGTGCTGGAGGCGGTTTGTGGAACTGCGGCCGGGTTGGTGACTGCGGCGATTTGCTGCGCCGAGGCCGCTTGCGCGTCATTGAGCTTCGGGGCCGCGGATTGCTGGGCTTGCTGGATGGCCTGCTGACGCTGCAGTTGCTCGGTGAGTTTCTGAATCTGCAATTGCTGCGCGGCCAGAGCGTCTTTCAGCGCCTGGACATCGGCGGCGGTTACCACGGACGGAGCCGGAGTTGCCGGAGGCGCGGGGTAAGCTGCCGCTGGCGGTGTGTTGGATGCGGTCTGAGTTTGCGCCCAGGCGCCAGCCGTTAATGCAGCCAGCGTGAGGGAAGTGAGTAACAGGTTCTTGTTGACTTTCATGGAAGTACAGTCCTCTCCTTTTGAGTTTGTGTTTGCACAGCTACTACGAGGGGGAGACAACGGAGGTCCAGTCCGCCGCTGGTGAGCGGCGATGGACTGTCCTTTTTTCCGGGTCGGCGCGTGCTGCTTCGCTGAGCCAGCCCAACTTACAAAATCATCACAATAAACGTACTAGACATACTAGCGAAGGCCCTCACCCTTTATTGTTAAAGGACTGTTAATTTCAGGACACTTCGGAGGTTCCTTGATTCTTAAGTGGCGGGGGTCAACCCCCACTTGTTCTGGAGATGACACTCCATCCCCTTGAACACAACTCCATCGATTACATAGCCGATGGCGATGATCAGGATCATGACGGCGATGACGGCGCTCATGTCGTTCAGGTCGCGGCCCATCATCAGTACCTGGCCGAGGCCGAGACTCAGGTAAAGCATTTCGGCGGTGATCAGCGAGCGCCAAGCAAAGGCCCATCCCTGCTTCAGGCCCGAGACGATGAAGGGCAGACTCGCGGGCAGCAGGACATACCAGAAAAGCTTCAAGCCGGTAGCGCCAAGATTACGTCCGGCTTGGCCGAAGATCTTGGGCATCTGCTTGCGGCCGTCTTCCATAGCCAGGGTTACGGAAAGCAGAGAGCCCATGATCACGACAAAGAGAATCGCGTTCTGGCTGAGTCCGAACCAAAGCAGGGCGAGAGGCCACCAGCAGATACTGGGCAAGCTTTGCAGGCTCACGAGCAGACCGCCCATGGTGTCCTCGAGGAATTTGTTACTGGCGACGCCGAGTCCGAGAATCATGCCGAGAACAACCGAGATGGCGTAGCCGATCAAGACGCGCTGCATGCTGACCCGGATCGCGATCCAGTAGGTGTGATCCTGGAATCCGGCATACAGGGCTTCGCCGACTCCCCAAGGTGTGGGGAACAAATACGGTGGCCAGATTTTCAGTTCGGCGAGCAGGGTCCACAGGCCGAAAAGCGCGGCGTAGAAGATGACGTAGCGGGCAGCGCGTTTCATGGCCGGGCTCCTTCGAGTTCCGGGTCGATGCGCGGCTTCACGCCCTCGCTGTATTCGGCTTCGATGGAGCGGTTAATCTCGTCGCGCAGTTCAGCGAGAATTTCGCCAGCGGCACGGGCGACGGTGGGATCTTCCAGATGACGCGGGCGGGGCAACTCCACGGGGAATTCGCTCTTTACGCGGCCGGGTCGAAAGGTGAGAAGAACGACGCGGTCACCCAGGCGAATGGCCTCACGGACATTGTGAGTGACGAAAATGATGGTGCGGCCGGTTTCGCGCCAAATGCGTTCCAACTCATCGTGCAGCAAGTCGCGGGTCTGAGCATCGAGTGCCGCGAAGGGTTCGTCCATGAGGAGGACGTCGGGTTCGGTGGCCAGGGCGCGGGCGATGGCAACGCGCTGGCGCATGCCGCCGGAGAGTTGGTGGATGTAGCTTTTCTCAAACTTGGCCAGGTGCACGAGGCGTAGATAGTAACGAGTTCTTTCCTCGCGCTCAGCTTTGGGGAGGCCTTTCATCTTCATGCCGAACTCGACGTTCTGGCCGACCGTAAGCCAGGGGAACAGGCCGTGTTCCTGGAAGATGAGGATGCGGTCGGTGCCTGGAGCCTGGACGGGCTTGCCATCGACCAGCACTTGGCCGGAAGTTTGCGGATGCAGACCGGCGATCAGATGCAAGAGCGTGGACTTGCCGCAACCGGAGGGACCGACGATGCAGACGAACTCGCCGGCGCGCACCTGCAGATTGATGCGGTCGAGGGCGAGCAAGCGCTCTCCACTCTGTGTGCGGTAACTCAGACAGATTTCGCTGAGGCCGACCTTGGGGATCCTCGGCGCAAGGGCGAGCATGGGGCTGCCGACAGAGACCGGACCCACCTTGCCTGCTGGAGTGCCAGCGTGCGCGGGGTAGTGCGGGCCCACGGGAACCGGAAACGGACTGGGGAGTTTCTGTATATTCGTGCTCATTGCAGAGCCTTTCGTCGCTTTTCGGAGAGAACCTGGTTGAGGAGTGACAGGTCGTAGAGGTGGGAGAGATCAGGCATCTGACGGCCAAGGAATCCGTCGTCAAAGGCTTGCTGCGCGGCAGTGCTGAGTGCGCTGTGTAGCGGGTCGTAAGTGACCTGAATGCGGGAAAAGGCTTCGTCGAGAACGGCGGGGGAAAGGGCTTTGCCGGTTTCAGCGAGGATCTGCTGGTTCAGCAGCTTCTTGGCTTCAGCCTGGTGAGCGTTGATCCAATCAGTGAGATCGACGTTGGCGCGGATCCAGTTCTTCACCAGGTCGGGATGGGCTCTGAGGAACTTGGTATTTACAACCAGCAGGCCGATGACAAATTGTCCGTTGGGCCATAGCGTGCGCTCATCGACGAAGAGGCGGCCGTTGCCTTCATGAATCAGGCGCGTCGCCCAGGGTTCGGGAGCCCATGCGGCGTCGAGGTCTTTCTTGAGGAAGAGGGTTAACTGGTCGGGATTGGCCAAGGGAACGATCTGCACGTCGCCCCCCTTGTCGTTGGTCTTCAAGCCGTGATTCTTGAGCCAGTTGCGCAGAGCGACGTCTTGCGTGTTACCGAATTGCGGCGAGGCGACGCGCTTGCCGTGGAAGTCCTGCGGCTGGTTGATTCCAGAATCGTTGCGCACAATCAGGGAAGCGCCGCCGCTGGCCGCGCCGGCCACCACGCGCAGTGCTTCGCCGTTGGACCGGACGTAGCCGTTGATAGCCGGGTTGGGACCCACGTATGTCATGTCGATCGCGTCGGCGAACAGGGCTTCGATCGCCGAAGGGCCGGCGTTGAAACTGGTCCACTTAATTCTGACCTGCGGCCCCATGGCCTTGTCGAACCAGCCATTGGCCTTACCCACCATCGCCTGCGCGTGCGTGATGTTGGGAAATGCTCCTACACGGATCGTGTCCACGTTCCCCTGGGCCCAGGCGGAAACCGTAATCGCGAGCCAGAGCCAAAACGCAACCAGCGATCTTCTACTCACCCTTGTGGCCTCCCACCACCATAGGGAGGATGCTGGCGGTGTCTTTCTTTAGGTTCTTTCTGGATGTTTTGCCGGATCGCGGCGAATCCTGCGCGATCAAATCGGCCAGAGTCGTGTGGTCGAGGATGCGTGCGGCAGCATCGCGAACGTCGAGAAAAACCTGGTACAGGGCGCGGTGCGGGAGGTCGCGGTCGATCAGTTCGCGCAGTTGCTCGGCGTCACCAAACGGAGCGAGCGGACCATCGATGAGGCGAATAATCTCGCTCAGATGGATGTCAGCGGGTTCGCGGCGCAGCTGATAGCCGCCCTTGGCGCCGCGCACGCTCTCCACCATTCGGGCGTTCTTGAGTTCCAGCAGAATCAGTTCCAGAAACTTTTCCGGCAGCACCTCTTCGTAGGCGATGTCGCGGATCTTGATGGCGCCCTGGTGGTGATGGCGGGCGAGCATCATCATGGCCTGCAGGGCGTAGAGTCCTTTTTGAGAGATTTTCATAGGCGCATTATTCCATAAACCAGATTGAGCTAGTAGACATAGTCAACATGGCTAAGAAAGCAAGCTGGCTTCCATCCGGTGGAGAAAAGAGACACGAATTATGCGTCTGGATTCAGTATGTTACCGGGCCGATGAAAAAATGTGCAGCCGCGGGATGTGCAGCGGATTGCAGTTTAGAGCGGGGAAAGTGCCGCGCGGCATTGCAGCGTGGGGCCATTGCAGGTTCTTGCACACCAGAGCTAGTCTTGGCGGAGCTTCATCCCAGAGAACCTGTAGAGCGGTCAGGCGGACACGCGCAGGATCTGCAGGGTGATGTTATCGGGGCCGCCGCGCTCGATCGCCAGCGCTACTAACTGGCGGCAGGCTTCTGCGAGAGGATTACCGTGGGTGATGCGGGCGAGTTCGGCGTCGCTGACCAGGCCCCATAGGCCGTCGGTGCAAAGAAGAAGGATGTCATCTTTTTCCAAGGCGACGGGCAGTTCGGGAAAATGAGGAGTCACATCGCGGCCGGAGCCGAGGGCGGCGGTGAGGATGTGGCGCTGGGGGTGGGACTCGGCGTCCTCGGAACGCACGATGCCGCTTTCGACCAGACGGCCAACATAAGAATGATCGCGAGTGAGGCGCGTGATGTTCTCGCCGCGGATCAGGTAGAGGCGGCTGTCACCGACATGCGCGAAATGGAGTTGGTGGCCGACGATGGCGAGCGCGGTGCAAGTGGTGCCCATGCCGTAGAACTGCGGATGCTCGGTGGCGAAGCGCTGAATATTCTGGTGAGCGGACTCGAAGGCCGCGATCAGAGTATCTTGGGGATTGCCGCCGAAGGCATTGTCATAGACGCTGCGCACGGTTTCGACGGCGAGGCGACTGGCTTCCTGTCCACCTTCGTAGCCGCCCATGCCGTCGGCTACCACGGCGAGCCGGCCCTTGAGGCGGAAGTCGGCGTCGGAATCGGGCTCCCAGTAGAGATAGGAGTCCTCGTTGTTGGTGCGCTGGAGGCCGACGTCGGTCAGGCTGGCCGTTTCGATTCCGGGCTTGGGAGTTTTGGAGTCAACTGCCATAGATAGAGAGAAAGAGCGAGCGTGTCTTGTGCGGAAGCATGTTGCGCACGAATCGGTGCGCAATAAAGCTGCTGCGAGTAAGTCTGGTGCGATGGATCCCGGTACGGCCCCTAGAACGGTTCGGACATTATATGAGAAGCGTGCAACCCTCGGCTTGCTGTCCGGGTCAATTCAACCCACGAGCAAGAATCCGGTAGCCTATCACTTTCGGGGGCCTTGTGGGGCATGGAGTTTGATTTTGTCCGGAAAAGAGGAAAAAGTTTGCGCTGGAGCCGGGGAGGGTTCCTCTGGGTTTTGTGAAAGACTGGGATTGGTCGTCGAGATCAGCCTGCGCTGCTGAGTGGAGACGGCAGAGCGGTTTGGCAAGACTTGGGACCTTAGAATCGAAACTTGGATTAAGAACTAGATCAGAAAATATGAGAAGCGGATTGCGAGTCGTGATCGATGCAATGCTGATGGTACTGCTGTTCGTACTGTTGATGACGGCGTCCGCGCTGGGGCAGGCGACGCGGCTGTGGGTGCTGCGCGCGCCGGGAGAGCACGCTCCGGCCGAAATGGTGGAGTACGATCCGGCGACGTTTGCGGTCAAGCAGACGGTGAAGGTTCCAGCCGAGGCGGTGCAGTCGCCGGGGAATCTCGCGGTGAACCGGCTGGGGCAGATGCTTTATGAGGCGCAGCTGTCGCTGCCGCTTTCGGAGGAAGACGGCGCGGCGGAGCACAAGGCGTGGTTCTGGAATGGACACGTGGCGGGCAGGAATGCCGCGACATCCGTTGCTGCTTCGATGATCGAGCAGGGCGTGAAGCGCGAGGCTGGCACCACGGGATCGAACCAGGCGATCACGGAGTCGGTTCCGGTGGCGTATCTGTCGGCGGACGGCACGCATCTTTTTTGGTTTGCGAACGAGGCGCGGCGGTTGGAGCGGGAGGGCGTGGACCTTTCGACGGCGACGACCTGGCGGGCGTGGCAGACGGATTTGAACGGCGCGGGGCGGGAAGAGTTGAGCATGGCGAAGTTTCCTGACTGCCGCTGTAAGACTGGGACGTGCGAGGAGAGTTGTCCGTACGGCGTGGTATGGACGCCGGAGGGTGGTGTGGGAAAGTTTTTTCTGATGACGCAGTTCGTCGCCGGGCAGACGGCGCCGGTTTATAAGGCGAGCACGCGTTATCGGGAAGACGCGGGGAAGTGGACGGCCGAACCGCTGGCCGAGCCGCTGCAGCGGGTGCTGGATGCGTCGCCGGACGGGAAAATAATTGTGGAGGCGATTCCGGATACCGGGTGCTGCGGGTGGGCGAATCAAAGTGACGATCAGACGCTGGTGGTGCGTGAGGGCAAGAAGATCACGCTGTTTGACGAGCAGGAGACGTATAAGAATCCTGATTACGATGTGAGTTTTTATACGGCGAACGCGCGGCTGTCTCCGGAGTTGGGAGCGGTGGCGATGACCATTGTTTCGACGGCGGAGGCCAACAAACCGATTCAGCTGGCGCAGGAGGGGCAGGCGAGTCCGGAGGAGTCGGTGCGGATTCGCAAGGCGCTGGCGGAATTGCCGGCGGTGGAAGTGAAGAGCATGGAGGAGATTCCCCGGCGGGTCGCGTTTTTGCCGCACGCGACCTTGGTGGGATGGATCAGCGAGAAGGAAATTCTGCTGGTGGAAGATCATGTGCTCGTGGCTTACAACGTGAGCACGGGGGCGCGGCGGAAGTCGACGGTGCGGGTGGAGGATGCGGGGCGGGTGTTTCTGCGGTGAACCAGGAGGCGGTTTGGGCGGACTGGACGCGACAAGAGTAAGAGAATCGTTGCGCCGCTTAGGCGCTTCTCAAACCAAGGTTTTCGGGGCTGATGGACACCACTTTTTGCTCAACTTCCCAATGCCGGAACCGGATGTCCTCGCCTTCGAGCAGCGACACAACATCGGCCTTCCTGCCGATTACCGACGCTTTCTCACTGCGATCGGCAACGGAGGGGCTGGGCCGTACTATGGTGTGTTTCCTCTGGGCATGATGGATGGTTTGGGAGGGAAGTTGAAGGCTTGGAACGAAGCGAATGGTTTCATCGGTGTGCTCTCGAAAACGTTTCCGCATACCGAGGCTTGGAATGACCTGCAAGGAAAACCTTCCGACGAATTGGCCAAGACCGACGAGGAGGAGTACGGGAGGCAGTTAGACCAATTCGAGGAGGTCTACTTCGCCTCGTCCCTTGTTGACGGCGCTATTCCGATATGTCACCTAGGATGCGCATTGCGAATCTGGCTAGTGATAACTGGAAGCCAGGCCGGTTGCTTGTGGCGTGATGGACGAGCAGACTGCACCGGGCTGTCGCCACTGCGACTAGCGAATGGCTCTCCGGCGACGTTTTCACTTTGGTATATCGAATGGCTCGAAGAGGCTCTCCAAAAAGCAGGGCTAGACTAAGCCGACTTTCTCAGTCAGTTGGAGATGGGAAGGTTTCTCTTCCTGTGTCCGGCACGATAGATCATCCAGCCTAGGAAATTTGCGCCTACTACACCCACGGCAATCTTCAGCGAATAGTGCCACGAGCTGGCGACGTCGATGATGGGGAAGATTGAGAGCGCGACGAAGAGTAAGGTCACGACGAAACCTGAAGCGGCGGCTACGCGCACAGCTATACCGGGGCGGATGCCGGTGGCTTTCGGCGCCAGCAGAGGAATCGCGAACAGGGCCAGGTAGGCGATGCCGTAGAAGGTGAATCCCCAGGTGAGGAGAAGTTCGTAGGCTTCCTGCTCGCCGACGCCGACGAGGGCGGCGATACTGGCGGCGAGGGTTGCGCCTCCCAGAAAAAGAATCGAGTTAACAGGCGTTTTGTAGCGCGCGTGCAGACGCGAGAACCAGGCGGGCAGCAGGTGGTCCCAGCCGGCGGCCATGGGCAGGCGGGCACTGCCGCTGAAATAGAGGCTGAAGGTAGAAAGATAATTTGCCAGCAGCAGGAAGATGGCGACGGGAACGATTACGGCGCCCAGCTTCCCGAAGCCGAGTCGCAGGGCTTGCGGGATGGGGCCGATGACGTCGACGTTGTCGGGGGAAACATAGGTGAGGATTGCGCTGGTGGTGAAGATGTAGATGAGCGCGATGAGAGGGGCGGTGATCAGGATGGAGCGGCCGATGTTGCGCGCGGGGTTGCGGGATTCTCCAGCGAAGATGGCGACGTATTCAAAGCCGCTGAGCGCTCCGAAGGTCATTTTGCTGAAGACGCTGAGGGTGAATATGGTCAGCGGCGGGACGACCAGGCGCAGGGGATGCCAGGTTTCGTGCGAAGTTCCAGCCAGCGTTCCGGACAAAGTTCCAAGGAATGTGCCGTGTCGGGCATGCATGATCGGGAGAGCGATGAGCACACCGACCGTGATGAGGACGGCGATGCTGCCGGCGTTGTTGAACCACTTGCCGACGGCGAATCCGATGCTGGCCAGGAGCATTTGCAAGGCAATCAGGATGACGGAAGCGGCGAGCACGGCCCACTTGTTGTCGGCCATCCAGGCGAGCGAAGGCAGGGCGTAGGCCAGGAAAGTTGTGGTCACCAGGCCGATGACGGCGACGTAGAGCATGATGAACAGCCACAAATTCCAGGCGACGAGGAATCCGATTTGATCGTTGAAGGCGAGGCGTGCCCATTCGTAGAGTCCGCCTTCGAGGGGCATGAGGCGATTGAGATGCGCGACGATCAGCGCCAGCGGAATGAAGAACAGGAGCATGGCCGACAGCCACAGAACCACATGCGAAGGTCCGGCCTTGACCGCGGTGCCGAAAAAATCGGGGACGATGACGAGCAGGATCTGCGCGAGGATGAGATCGAGCAGGCCGAGTTCGCGGCGCAGGGCGGTGCTGTGGGATTGGACCGCGGCCTCGGCCGATTCGAGAGACGAGTTGGGCGGGGTGGTCACGCGTTTCGGTAATGAGAATTCGCCGTTCCCACTTCTCGCGCAAAGGGCGCGCGAGAAATGGGGCACCCGAGTTAAAGTCAAAATCCCCATCCTGTCGCGAAAAGCGCGACAAGGATGGGGCACCCTCATATCTTCTCTCTTGCCGCGTTACTTCTTTTCTGCGGGTTTCAGCAGCAGGTCCTGGTAGTCGAAACTGAAATCGGCGAGCGGAGAGACGGCGGCCATTCGGGCGCTGTCGATGGTGCCGTCGGGATTCAGCGCGAACGTGACGAAGGCGTCTTCAATGGTGCGGTCGCGCCAGTGCGCTTTGAAGGTGTCGAACTGCCAGGGCTGCAGGTCGCCGATCATAGTTGGTGTGTGATCGAAGGTGATGACCAGGCCGGCGGCTTCTTGTTTGATGGTGATGGGGCCGTACCACGCGTCGTGGTAGATGCCTGCATATTTCTCGAGGGGCAGGGATGGCTTGGAACCGGCGGCGCGGGCGGCTTCGGCTTTTTTCATGGCTTCGGCCGCTTCTTTTTCCTGCGCATCTTTCGTGGTCTTGTACGCCGTGATCCAGTCGGTCGGCGGCAGGTGGAAGTAGTAATCGAGCACGTGATAGAGAATGGCATCGAAGGCTCCGCCTTCTTCGGCGTTGGTGAGCACGACGACACCGAGATTTTCTTCGGGCACGAGCATAACGCGAGAGACGAATCCGGCGATGCCGCCGGTGTGGCCGACCAGCTTGCGGCCGTGGTAGTCGCGCAGTCCCCAGCCCAGAGCGTAGTCGGCGAAGTTGGCTTTCAATCCGGCGAGCGGAGGCGGAGGGTTGCCGGTGGGAAGAATGGTTTGCGGCGTCCACATTTCGGCGGAGCGCTGCTCTCTGAACAAATGTCCATCATGATCTACGAACTTGCCGCGGTTGAGCTGCAGTTGCACCCACTTGGCCATGTCGGCGGCGCAGGAGTTGATGGAGCCAGCGGGGCCGGCATTGTCGAGGACTTCGAAATGGATGACTTGCAGTTTGCCGTCCAGCACGGAGTGGGGGAAGGCGACGTTGTCGCCGGCCTTGAAGTTGGCGTTGGTGACGGTGGAGTGAGTCATGCCGAGCGGAGCGAAGATGCGCTGGCGAATGTAATCGTCCCAGGAAATTCCGGTGACGGCGGGAATAATTTGTCCGGCCGTCATGTAGAGCAGGTTGTCGTAGGCGTAGTGGCTGCGAAAGCTGGAGGCGGGTTTCATGAAGCGCAGCTTGTAGATGATTTCGTCGCGGGTGTAGGTGGAGTGCGGCCAGAAGAGGAGATCGCCCTCGCCGAGTCCCATGCCGCTGCGGTGGGTGAGCAGATCGCGGATGGTCATTTCGTGGGAGACGTAGGGGTCGTACATGACGAAGCCGGGAAGGCGCTGGTAGACGGGATCGTCCCATGCGAGCTTGCCTTCGTCGATGAGGGTGGCGAGCGCGGCGGTGGTGAAGGCCTTGGTGTTGGAGCCGATGCCGAACAGAGTGAATTCGTCGACGGGCGTGGGATCGCCGAGTTTGCGTACGCCGTAGCCTTTGGCGACGAGGATCTTGCCGTCTTTCACGATGGCGACGGCCATGCCGGGGACTTCGAAAGTTTTCATCGAGGAAGCGACGTAGGCTTCGAGATCGGCGGGAGGTGCGGCCGGAGTGGACTGCGCCGACGCGGACCCGATGAGGATGCCGGCAGCGAATAAGATTGCGACGCGCTTTAAGAATGTGGGCTGCATGAGGTTCTCCGGATAGAATCGTTCTTCAGAAATCAGTTCAGGAATCGCGAACTGGCAAATCATACCTGACGTTGCGCTGTACGGCGACCTTTGTGATGGTGGAAGAGAGAGTGGTGCGCTGGGCTTTCGCGACGGAAAAGACAGTCGAGGAGAATTATGGTTTCGCGAGATTTCATTTTCTGGGAAGTGGACGTGCAGGCCGACTTCATGTTGCCGGGCGGGAAACTCTACGTTCCGGGCGCGGAGAAGTTGCTGCCCAACATCCGGCGACTCACGGATGCGGCGCGGCAGGGGCGGGTATTTCTGGTGTCGCATGGAGATTTTCATCCGCCGGATGATCCTGAGTTCAAAATCTTTCCGCCGCATTGCGTTCGAGACACTCCCGGCGCGGAACTTGTCCCTGAGGCACTCACGGAAAAAGTTGTGCGCGTGCCGAATGAAGCGGGCGCGAGAATCCCGGATGATTTGTCCCCCTACCAGCAGATTCTTCTGGAAAAACAGACGCTAAGTATTTTTGAGAGCCGGCACGCCGACGCGCTGGTCAAACAACTGGGATCTCAGGCGGAATTTGTGGTGTTTGGCGTGGTGACTGAATACTGCGTGAGCTTCGCCGCGAAAGGACTGCTGGAGCGTGGACGGCGCGTGGCTGTGGTGCGGGACGCGATCGAAACGTTGAAGCCGGAAGACGGGAATAAAACTGTGGCCGAGCTACAAAGACTCGGAGCGCGGATTACGACCACGGACCAGGCTCTCAGGGCGCTTGGCCACTGAGAGCCCAGCCGGGCAGTCTAGTGGTGGTCGCCGTGGTTGTGGCGCCAGGTCCAATATTCTTTCTGCTCATCCTTGTTGAGCTTGCGGAAGTCGCGATGCGGATCGCGATGGGTTTCAGCGGCCCAGCGATTGTAGTAAACGACTTCGTCATCATTCCACACGTGATAATCGGTGTAGTAGGGATCGTAGACGCGATAAGGATGGTGCTCGGCGCAGGCGATTCCTGCCAGCGAAGAGGCCAGAGCAGCAGCCAGCAGCAGAGAACTCAGAGTGGAACCACGGCTCATGTTTTTCTCCTTCGAGATAGAGAAACACTTCTCAGGAAGATTAGTTGCCGAAACGCGAGGGCGCGGTTCAGAAAATTGTGGTCGCTTGAGACGGCGGTGGAAAAGAGGGTTGCCCCGCGGCGGTAACGTTTCCTTGCGAACAGTATTTCTTTTTCTTTCGATTGCTTTTCAACGGAGTCAGATTGTAATAGACTTGAAGCCGAGGAGATAACGACTTGGGCGACCCATTGCGCGCGCTGCTGGACTTGCCGGAAGCGGAAAAAATCGTGCGCGGGCTGGAGCATACGCCCCGCGAAATCTGGCAGCAGCCCGAAACCTGGAGCCAGACTTACCAGCGCTGTCAGGAGCACAGCGGCGAGTTGAACGACGTGTTGCGACGCGCCGGGATCGGCCGCGGCAGCACTTCGTCGCCTACGGTTTATCTGGTGGGCGCGGGCACGTCGGACTACACCGGGCGGGCGCTGGCGCCGCTGCTGCGGCGGCGTTGGGGCTGCGATGTGTGGGCCATTCCGAGTACGACGATGCTCACCGAGTTCGAAGAATTTCATCGGCCGGGAAGAGAGTATCTCTGGATTTCGTTTTCCCGCTCAGGAGAAAGTCCCGAGGGAGTGGCGCTGCTGGAGCAGGCGCTCGACCGGCATCGGGAGATCCGGCATCTGGTCATCACCTGCAACCAGCAGGGGCCGATGGCGAAACTGTGCGCGCAGCACTCTGACCGGGCGCTGGCCCTGGTGCTCGACGATGCAGTGAACGACCGCGGCTTGGCGATGACCAGTTCGTTCAGCAACATGGTTCTGGCCGGGCAGTGCGTGGGGCATCTGGAAGAATTTGAGCAGTTCGGGGAAGTAGTGGAGCAGCTGTGCGATGCCGGACGGCGGTTCCTGCCCGTGGCGGCGGAAGTGGCGGAGGCCATTACGCTGCTGGGGTGCACACGCGCCTGTTTTGTGGGCTCTGGTGCGCTGCGCGCGGTGGCCGATGAGTCCGCGCTGAAAGTGGTGGAGCTGAGCGCCGGCAGAATTACGACGATGGCCGAGACGCCGCTGGGCTTGCGCCACGGGCCCATGTCGAGCGTGGACGGGCAATCGCTATTCGTGGCGTTCCTGTCGAGCGAAGCGCGCCGCCGCGGCTACCAGCTGGATCTGCTGCGGGAGATGGATCGCAAACATCTGGGACGAGTGCGAGCGGTGGTGACGGCGCAGGGGTTCGACGATGCGACGTCGCTGTCGGATTACTATCTGTCATTGAATTGCGAGGCTGGGAACTGCGCGGCTGGCTTGCACGACGATTATCGGCCGGTGCTGGATGTGATGCTGGGGCAGTTGATTGGCCTATTCGGCTCCATGCGCTGCGGCCTAAAGCCTGATCAGCCAAGCCCGAGCGGAACTATTACGCGCGTGGTCGCGCCCATCAGATTGTATTGAGCTCGCTTGAGTTTTCTGTATTGAGTTCCGAACCTGGATCCCGGCCGATTTCCTGCATGGAACTCTGCCACACGGCCAGTCCAGTCTTCCCACGACTGGCTTAAGATGGTAGCCATCTCGATGCCTATTCGACCGCTCGCTTTCGAGGGCGCATTACGTGCTCTCGCGCTCCTTGCTCTGATCAGCCTTCTGTTTGCCGGTGCTTGCAGTTCAGGCGGTACGGCGAGCACTCCCCCTCCGGCGACGTACACCGTTGGCGGAGCGGTTTCAGGACTTTCCAACTCTGGACTTGTGCTGCAGGACAACGGCGGGAATAACCTGACGGTCGCTGCCGATGCAACGTCGTTCACGTTCTCGACTGCACTCGCCAGCGGCAGTGCTTATAGCGTTACTGTTCTTACGCAGCCTTCCAGTCCGGCAGCGCAGAACTGCGGCGTGACCAACGGCAGTGGAAACGTCGCCAGTGCGGCGGTGACCAGCGTACAGGTCACCTGCTCCACTTCGTCCGCGTCAGCGCAGGTGAATTGGACGGATGTTCATCAGGTCATCGACGGCTTTGGCGCCGCTGACGCCTTCGTCGGCCCGCTTTCCGCGGCAAACCAGACTTTCTTCTTCGGAACCGCGAACGGACAACTTGGCCTGTCGTTGCTCCGGACCGCCGTGCCCAACAACGCCGGCACCAGCGGAGATTGCTCAACCGTGAATACCGCGTGCGCGGGACCGTATGTCAGCGATATGCAGGCCGTGCTGGCCAATGGCGGGAAAATTTATTCCTCACCCTGGACACCGCCTGCTATCTACAAAACCAACGGGCTCACCTACTGCACTAACAACAGCGGGCTCATCACCGCGGACTACGGCTTATATGGTACCTGGCTGGCGAACTATGTCGAGAGCCTGCAAGCGGCTGGCATTACTCTTTACGCGCTGTCGGTGCAGAACGAGCCGGATATCTGCCAGAGCTATGACAGCGCCGTGTGGACCGCGGCTGAGATTGACACGTTCGTTGCGCAGAATCTTGGGCCAACATTTTCATCGAACAACTTGACCACGCTGATTCTGGTGCCCGAAGGCAGCGGCTATGACCAGATGAGTTTGGGCAGCACTTGCGCCAGCGATTCGACCTGCAATCAGTATGTGGGCGGCATCAACTGGCATGACTACGACGCCAATTTGGCCGGAACGAACACGATTGCCGCCGATCCTTATCCTTCCGACTGGCCGGCGGGAAAGAAATACTGGGAGACGGAAGCTTCCTGCGGGGATGGTTTTGGACCGAATTTCTGCCAGTCCGGTTTTAACACGGACATTACCGACGCGCTCGATTGGGCCGCGGTGATTGACCAGCGGATCGCGGTGGATGGCGCCAACGCGTGGCTCTACTGGTGGCTGATCGATAACAACAGCACCGATGATCAGGGGCTGATGTCCAGTAACGGAACCGTTGCGCAACGTGCTTATATGTTGGGGCAATATAGCCGGTTCGTGCGGCCAGGATATTTCCGCATCGACGCTACGCATCTGCCAGAACCGAATGTGAGTGTCTCGGCGTACCGGAACACGGCCACGAATACTCTGGTGATCATCGCGACCAACTATTCCGGCTCCGCTGTGGCCCTGACCTTTACGATCGCGAACGCGCCTGCATTTGCGAGCGTGACTCCGTGGACGACTTCTGCGACTTTGAATCTCGCGCAACAGTCGAGTGTTCCGGTGTCGTCGGACTCGTTCACCTACACGGTGCTGCCGGAGAGCATTACGACATTCGTAGGCACTCCGTAGCCCGAAGACGCAGCGCGATCCTCGGCTTCACTCGGCCGGGTGTTCCGTCTGGTTGGCCTGGGGCACGAGTTGCCGGTAGACGGAGTCGGGCACGTCGCCATTCCAGTGGCCGGTGGTTTTGGCGTATCCGACAATTCCGAAGAACAGAATTGCGATGGCTGCTGCCAGGGCCCAGGCTGGGAGACGGCCGCGATTCGGTGAGCGTGTCCACGGCGGAACGGCCATCTGCAGGGCGCCTTCTGCCGGGCACACGGCAACACACTCCAGGCATCCAGTGCACTCTGCAGACTTGATGGTGATCAACTTGTCGACGGGCAGCGTAGCGGGGCAGACCTTGGCGCACTTGGCGCAATCAATGCAGGCAGACTCAGAGCGGCGAATGCGCAGCGGGCTGAACAGGGAAGTCAGTCCGAGCAGCGCCCCATACGGACACAAGTAGCGGCACCAGAAATTCTGCACCAGAATCGACGCCACTACCAGGATGCCGAGTACGATGGCGGCGGTCTCACCGAGGTCGCGAAAAAAGTTCAGCATGCGCACATCGGCGACGGCGCCATAAGGGCTGCGCATGAATTGCTCAACCGATTCGGCCGACATGTTGGCGACAGCCCACACAAAAAATGCGAGCAGAAGATACTTCAGACTGCGCAAGGGAAGATCAAGCCAGCGCGGCAAGTGAAAATTGCGCCCTAATATTCCCTGACCGGCACGCCAGAGATATTCCGAGAGAGTTCCGACGGGGCAGAGCCAGCTGCAAAATGCCTTGCGCAACAGGAAAGCTATGGCCAGAAAAGTGACCAACAGGAACAGTGCTGCGGGATGGCTGCCGGGAATGCGACCGGTGCTGAGCCAATACTTCAGGTTCATCAGTCCGGCGATGGGCAGCCAGCCTTCGACTCCGGCCGGACGTGGCATCATCTGGTGGGCCGTTGTGCTGTCAGACACTCCGGCTTCGAGGCGGCGCACCCAGAAATAGAAAGTCGCGCCGAGCCACACGTTCAGGATGAGGAACGCGAATTGAAAGATCCGGCGCAGAGTTTGCGAATAGTCGGGCGAAGTGCGTCGAACCAGTTTCTTGCGTGACGCTGTGGAATTGGTTCCGGAGTCGCGGCTGAGGAGATGGGCCGATCGCTCAGGCGAAGCAGCGTCGTTCGATCCATCCTTGTTCGACCCGTCCTCAAGCGATGCGATCACTGGCAGCGGACTTGCCATTTCATCACCGCTGCCGCTAGCTGTTGAAGGTCGTTGCTTCGGCCGGTTCGTAGGTGCAGAACGGGTCGGTGCCAAGGGCGTCGCCGGTGTGGGCGTAGGCGCGGGCGCGGGATCCGCCGCAGATGTGGCTGTATTCGCAGGCGCCGCACTTGCCGTGGAACGTATCGGGAGAATGCAGCCCGCGGAAAACCTCGGAGTTGCGGTAGACGTCGACCAGCGATCCGGTGCGCACATTGCCGCTACGCAGCGGAAGGAATCCGGAGGGATAGATGTCGCCCAGGTTGGAGACGAAGACGATGCCGTGGCCGTCGCGAATCTGGAATCCTTTGTAAACAGAGGTCTCTTTCATCTCAGGTTTCGCCATGCCGGTGGCGCGCATCTTGTCGAGCGCGATGCGGCGATAGGACGGGGCTTCAGTCGTCTTGACCGCGAAGGGCGAGTGCATGGAAAGATCGAACACCCAGCGCATGATCTCCTCGCCGCGCTCGGCGGAAACTTCATTCAGGGCTTTGCCGCGTCCGACGGAGATGAGCATGAACAGGCTCCAGCGCATGACCGGGAAAGTGGTGCGCAGGAGTTCGTAGATGGCGGGCAGGTCGTCGGCAGTTTCTTCCGCGACCAACGTGTTGACCTGAATCGGAAGGCCGAGGCGTCCGCAGTGGCGGGCGGCTTCGACGGTGCGATCAAAGGTTCCGGGGACGGCGCGAATGTTGTCATGCTTCTCGGCGCAGGAGCCGTCGAGGCTGAGTCCGAGGCTTTGAATCCCGTGGCCTTTCAGCTTGGTGATGGCGTCGTTGGTCAGCTCAGGCGTGGCGCTGGGGGTAATGGAAACTTCCAGGCCGAGGCCGTTGGCGTAGTCGATGAGGGGGTAGATGTCTTTGCGGCTGAGCGGGTCGCCGCCAGTCAGAATCAGGTGCGGCAGCGGGTCACCAAAGCCCACAAGCTGTTGCAGAAAGCGCTTGCTCTCTTCGGTGTTGAGCTCGAGCGGATGAGCCGTCGGCATGGCTTCGGCCCGGCAGTGTTTGCAGGCCAGCCCGCAGGCCTGGGTCATCTCCCAGTAAACCAGCATTGGATTGCGAGAAAAGTCGTGCGCCCCACGGCCAATATTCGGCATTTTACCGGTGATCCCCATTGTTCCCCCTTCGGCGAAAAGCCTGAAAAGAACTCCCACAGACAGGGTCAGATTACGTCCGGAATGGGGAAAAGGCTGTGATTAGGATCACAGTGAGGAGTGACGGATTTCGCAAAAAGGGGCCGAATTGGGGGTCGGATGATGAGTGATATGACGATGTTACGACAATCACTTCGTGGGGAATGACGGAGGCAAGCCAATCGGCACAAGCCGCGCTCTTGCTCTGCCGTCCTTATCGAGCAGAAGGATCTCGTCCCCGGCTTTCTCGATGCTCAGTTCTCCCTTGAAGGCCTTGACGAGGGCAAGGCTCTCCGACCACGCTTCAGGAAGACAAAGCCCTATGAGACTGACGTCCGCATCAACATCGACCCGCCTCCCAGAAAGCTTGTAACTGCCCGACCAGCCCCCGCACGTTGGAGAGCCGGATACGCTACCGCCCTGGAAGGTGATTTCTGCCGTCCTCCTCGCATCGATCAGCCCGTCGTTGTCGGTCTGCCGGCCGTCGTCGACACGATATTTAGCAATCCTCCACCTGCGATTCTCAATGGAAAGGACTTCCAGACCTGTCGGCTTGTCCTCGAAGGCGTACAAACTCAAATACAGAGGCGTGGAGAATTTTAGGAACGGCAACGAATCTTGCGGAGGGGTTGATTTTTGCTGAGCGCGCGGGTCGTAGGCAAATAGAACGAGCACCTTGGAGCGTGAAGCGCCGCTCAGAACTACCTTGAGCGTGTTTGTAGCCAGCAGTTTCACGACTGCTTGAGCACTTCGTGAATGATCGGGGACCACGCGCTCGCCGTTCAGAAAGACTTCGTAGCTTCGTACCTCGTCCGTCCCTTGCCCATCACCGTTAGTGACCATCAAAACACAGCAGCCTGCCGGCACTTGGTCAAGATGAAACTCGTCGGTCTGCGCACACGGTGCATCGGAAACACAGGCCAAGAAGGGACGCATGTAAACGCTCGGGGGATAACCCGTAAATCCCTGCATTGGCTGCCCGGTGTTTTCCTGTGCCGCGATAGGTGCGGCGATAAAGGGGCAAAGTGAAGCGGCGAGGAGCAGACAGCATCCGCTACGCATACGCAGAAGATAGCACATACTGCAGTTTGGGTCGTAAGCTTCCGAGAACAGGCGATTCCACGAATTGCGAATTAGCGATGGAGGGGAGCAAACAAATGCCCGGGCCTAGGGGTGAGCACCATAGACCCGGGCTGCTGTTCCGCATGTGGAGCGAGCCACCGAGGGGAAGCCGGCGTACTGGACTTTGCCAGGGCTTGCCGGTAAGCAGCAGACTCACCCTCGCTTGCGTATCGCGTCTCCTGTTTAGGACGACGCGGGGTTCGCCTTTCCGGAACAGCGATCTTTGCGGACTGCTGGCTTCGGAACTACTTCTATTTCAAACTACCTTTGTTCCGAACCGCTGCTGTTGCTGAACTACTTCTTCTGCGCGTCGCGGATGTAGGTCACTAGCATCTTGACCTGGTCCGGGGTGATGCCCTTGGCGGAGAAGGTGTGCATCGGTTTCTTGTCTTTGCCGCCGTTGGCGATCATGTCGGTGAGGTCGGCGTCGGAGGCCTTCTTGGCGTCGTCGCCGATGAGGCTGGGGATCTTGGCGGCGGGCTTTCCGGCGAAGTCGGCGCCGTGGCACATGGCGCACTTGGCTTTGTAGGTGGTGGCGGCGTCATCGGCTGCCCAGGAGAGATTGGGCAAAATGAGGAACAGCGCCAGAGCGATCATCACGATCAGGATTACGATCTTGGACAGCTTCATGATTGCGTTTCCTTTCAGAACCCTTTAAGCGTCTCGGCTTAAGGGCCTCGATCCGGGTCTGCGCTGAAGCACAGGGATATCACAGACGAGTTCGAGACTCGATAAGAACGTACTAATCGTCTTGCAGTTTCCACTTTGCAGCCGAGTTGGTCTGTGATGATGATCACAGCGGGAGGTGATTGCAGTCTACCTCTAAGTCGATGCAGGACAGGCAGATCGCGTCGAAGATTGCGTCGAACATCAGGTCAAAGATCGCGTTAAAAGACTCGCGGTCCGCGTGATATGCCGCACTGTCGGGATTTCCAACATTCCTGCATCCTCCAATCCGCGCGCAAGTTGCTGAAAACAGATTGATTGCTATTCCAGGTACGGGCTGCCTCTTTGGCACGCGGTTTGCGATTGCCCTATGTGCAACCTGCGCACGAGGAGTTCGCTTTGGAACCTACACTCATGGTGATCGGCCTGAACCACCGCACCGCTCCGCTGGCCATGAGAGAACGATTCTGGATCAGCGAAAACCGGCGGTATGAAGTTCTGCGGCAACTGAAGAGCGCGGAAGGCATTGAGGAAGTGGTGGTGCTGTCGACCTGCTGCCGCACGGAGTTCTTGTTATGGGCAGGCGAACCGACGGTGGCGGCGAATTCGCTGCTGAACTTTCTGGGTGCCGAGCACGGCCTGAAGCTGAGCGAATGGCAGCACTTCTATCGCCTGCTGGATGAGTGCGCGCTGGCGCAGATTTTCCGCGTGACCTCGGGGCTGGATTCACTGGTATTGGGCGAGCCGCAGATTGTTTCGCAAGTGAAAGCCGCATGGGAGCAGGCGCGAACCGTGGCCGCTGCGGGACATTTTCTGGACTCGGTTCTCGAAAAGGCGTTGAGCGTCTCCAAGCAAGTGCGCACCGAGACAGCGATTGAGAAGCTGGCGGTCTCGATTCCGGGGGCGGCGCTCGACTTGGCGCGGCAGATTTTCGGCTCGCTGCAGGGCCGCAGAATATTGTTGCTGGGCACGGGCAAGATGAACGAACTGTCGGCCCGGCAGATGGTAGAGAACGGAGCGGGATCATTGGTGGTGATCGACCAGTCGCCGGCGCGCGCGCAGGAACTGGCGGAGAGGCTGGGAGGAACACCGGCCACGCTGGCTGACCGCTGGAAGTGCATGTTGCGGGCGGATATTGTGATCAGCGCGACGGGATGTCCGCACATCGTGTTGAGCCGCGAGGAAGCGGAACGGATTGCCGAGGAACGCAACCGGGTGGCGCTGGTGATTATGGATATCGGCATGCCGCGCGATGTGGACCCGGAAGTGCGGCGGGTGGATGGGATTCTGCTCTATGACCTGGAGGGTCTGGAGCACGCCTCCCAGAGCAACGGTGACGAACGCGCAGGGGCTGTTGCCGAGGCCGAAAGGATTATGTCCGCGGAAGTGCAAGCGTTCCGCAGCAAGCTACAGGCGGAGACGGTAGTACCGACGATTGTGGCGCTACGGCGCCGGCTTGACCAAATTTGCCGGCAAGAACTGGAGTCCTTCATCGCAGAGCGCGGGCCGTTTACCCGGGAGCAGGATCAAGCGCTGCAAGCCATCACAGCGAAAGTCATACAGAAGATTGCCAGCTCCCTGGCTCGCGAACTCAAGGAACTTCCAGAGAAGGAGGAACAGGAGCAGATGACCGCAGCCGTGACGCGCCTGTTTCACCTGGAACCGCCGAAACAGGCGCTTGCCGGCGCCATATCGGAGACAGAAAAAAATGCGCGAAGCTCAAAACGAAACCAACAGCGCGCCGTCGCCAATTACTAATTCCGGCAGCGCGGCGGAACACGGCAGCGCCGCACGAATACAAATTTGGACAGGCACGCAGGCCTATGTGCTGGCGGCGTTCTGCCTGTTGCTGGGGGTGGCGCTGGGATATCTTTTCCGGGGATCGGCCTCAGGACCGGCGCAGGTCGCGGCCGTAAGCACGCAGCCGGAAACGGACGTCCGCCCGCAGCAGCCTGACCCGAACGTGCAGGCTGCGCTGGCGCAGGCTACCGCGCCGTTGCTCGATGCGGTGAACAAAGATCCTAACGACTACGACTCGCTGGTAAAGCTGGGCAACTTGTTTTATGACGGACAGCAGTTTCCCAAGGCGATTCAGTATTACGAACGCGCGCTGGCGATTCATCCTGACAACCCGGACGTGCGCACCGACATGGGAACGGCGTACTGGTACACCGGGGACGCGGACAAGGCGGTGGCAGCGATGGAAAGATCGTTGAAATATCGTCCGGGACATCCGCAGACGCTGTTCAATCTGGGCTGGGTGCGCTGGCAGGGCAAACAGGATCCCAAGGGAGCGATCGAGGCCTGGCAGCAGTTACTCAAGGTGAATCCGGATTATCCGCAGCGGCAGCAGGTGGAGCAGTACATCGCCAAGGCGAAAGAGCACGCGGCGCGCGGCTAGGTAGGTCGAGTAACAACTGCTGGCATAACTGCAGCTCTTGATCCATCGGCGCCCTTCATAACCGCTCATACCAGCGCCTCAGGGCTTCCTGAAAAGGGAGCCCTTGTTTATTGCAAGTCGAGTTACATAACTGGATACAACTTTTACAATTCCTGACTCATCAATATGGCAGTTGACATAGTGTGGGAGTAGGATGGAGATGGTTGAGTGTAGTTTGCAGGTTATGTGAGCTTGTCCGAATCTCTTCGGCGTAAAGTTGCACGAGTCATGAGCGCCCCTCGATTCGAGGGGCTTCGGTTGCCGCTACCGGAGGTGGTATGACGCTGCTTCGTTCTGCCCGGTCTCTTTCCCTCTCCCTCTCGCGCTTCCTCAGTCCTCTGGCGATTCTTGCGGTGAGCCTTACGACCGGCTGTGGCTCGGGGGGGAGTACTGCGCCTCCAAAGCTCAGTGGGAGTACCGATGTGACGCTGATCATGTCAAGCACGGCGAATGACCAGGTTACGCGATTTGCTGTGCAGCTTCAGACATTGACGCTGACCAGCCAGTCGGGGAAGACCGTTACCTTGTTATCGTCACAGCAACCCTCCGAGTTTATGCACTTGAATGGAGGGATCGAGCCGTTGACGACCCTCAATGTTCCTCAGGACATCTACACTTCGGCCACGGTCACGCTAGGGGCGGTGTTTGTCTGCCTGGCGCAGGTTCCAGACGGCGGACTCGAGATCGCGAATTATTCAATTGTCAACCAACCCCCGACAGTGACTTTGCCAACGCCCATTACGGTCACGGGCACCAGCATGGGATTATTGCTGAACATGCAGGTTGCGGATTCGGCGGTTTTTCCCGGCTGCTATAGCAACCCTCCGTTTGAAGGGTTCTCCATGACACCGACCTTCAACCTGACTCCATTTGTGGTGGCTGCTTCTCCGACGAACTCTGGAAACGGCAAAGTCAGCGGGCTCACAGCCGAAGTTGCTTCGGTGGGAGCGGCAGGGGCGAGTCTGACGCTGACGATTGCGGGGGGACCGTTTGGGTCGAGAACCCTTTCTGCGAGTTCCAACAGCGCGACCGTTTTTCAGGGAATCAGCGGCGCGTCCGCGCTTGCCCCTGGAATGTTCCTAAATATGGATGGCGCGATCCAATCCGATGGTTCCGTGCTGGCGACTCGAATTGCAGTGGAAGATTCCTCGGCGATCAATGATTCCAGCGGTCCGGTTATGTTTGTTGACTATGTAGAGCCTCTTCTTGAACTCTATGGCCGAACCGAACTGGGCTCATTGCAAACCATCGGCACCCAAAGCGGAATCTATTTCGACATTCCCACTTTCGACCTCAGCAATGCCGCCTTCAATATCTCGGGCCAGCTTGCGAACCTGCAGAATCTGCCGTTCGTTCCCAGCTTCAACGCCTCCAACGTGGTGGCAGGCCAGAACGTAGACGTTACTTCGGCGAACTTCTCGCTGGTTGGAGGAGTTTATACTCCCACGAACACGATCAACTTGGTTCCCCAGACTATCGACGGGCAAATCGTCGCTTCGCAGCCGAGTGGCAGTTTTACGGATTACACGGTCTCGCTGGCATCCTACGATTTATTTCCAACGTTGGCGGTTCAGCAGGGACAGACCACGCTGCTGACGAATCCCAGCCAGGTCGAGGTGTACGTCGACAGCAATACACAGATGGTGAACACGCAGGCGCTCGCGCCGGGCAGCACGCTGCGCTTCTACGGGCTGGTGTTCAACGACAGCGGCACGCTAAGAATGGATTGCGCGCAGGTGAGCGACGGAGTGCCGTTCGGGACGCAATCGAACGCCAGCGAGAAGCCAGAGATTGGGAAGTTGCAATCCGCTCAACGAGTGGGCCCGACTGGGCTGCGGCAGACGATCACAACCGTCACACGGTCCAACCCGTAAAGCCCTGCTCCGGGGTCGTTGCGTTTCGCAACAGTTGCTGGGGAAAAGTCAGCCGAGGATGAGCAGTGGCTCATTATTGCGGCGGACTTCTAAACCTTTCGCAGGGCGCTGCCGATGTGCAATCGCATGTGCCCACAACTGCTACCCATACTGCCTGCAGGTCCAGCGCGACGAAGAAGCGATCGGGTGTCGATCGCGTTTCCCGTGGAGATCACGGGAAGGGATGAGGCTGGCGAAGTGTTCAGCGAGAAAACCACCACCAGCGCTGTGAGCCGCTACGGATGCGGCATTAGGTTGCCGCGCACGGTGCGGCCTAACGAGGAGCTTCGCATAAGGCGCCTGGATAACGGGGATTGGGAGGTTGGCCGAGTGGTCGCTCGGATGAACGAGCACCTGACGAATGTGGAATCCGATGAGCACATCTTTGGTGTTGAAATGCTCAAGCCCTGCGACGAGTTCTGGGGAATTCGCTTTTCGTCTTCCGATGAGAGGCTGCGGGACGCGCGGCTGGATGGAATGTATTTTGTGGACCGCGAGCGAAGGATTACGCACTGGAGCGAGGGTGCGGTGAGCATTTCAGGGCATGCGGCGGCCGACACGGTCGGAAAATACTGCTACAACAATATTCTGGGTCATGTCGACGGAAAAGGCATGCCATTGTGCGCCAAGGGATGTCCGCTGGCGAGCGTCATGCTCGACGGAAAACCGCGCGAGGTGCAGCTTTACCTGATGCACAAGGAGGGGCATTACCTGAAGGTTGCGGTGCGCGCGCAGCCCGTCTGCAACAGCGCAGGCCGGATCGTGGGCGCGGTCGAGATGTTTCACACCCATGTAGACGACAGGCCGGAAGCCGCAGCGGTAAGAGCGGGCTCGCGAGGTGGTCCGCCAACGGCGCGGCTTGCCATGGCACAGATTGCAGCGGAAGAGCCGCGGTAGGATTCCGATCCCTCGGTGTCTTTGCTTGCTATCCTTCGGTGGGCACCGAATCGGCAGGTTCGTCGTCGCCGGCGGGGACGAGTTCGAATTTCTTCAGCTTGTAGCGCAGGGCGTCGCGGCTGATGTCGAGCAGGCGGGCGGCGTGGGTCTGATTGCCGCTGGCTTGCCGCATGGCCAGCTCCACCATGGCGCGCTCGACCTCTTCCAAAGATGTTCCTTCTTCCGGAATGTAGAGCCGGGGAAGAACTCGGCCATTGGCCAGGGCCTTGCCGCCGCCATCGGACGTTGCGCTGCTGTGCTCGAAGGCCGTCAAACCGCTGCGGGCGGCTTCACCCACCGCGAATGGCATATAGACCGGTCGCAGAATCGATTCTTCTTCGAGAATCATGGCGCGCTCGATGGAATTTTTCAGCTCGCGGACATTGCCCGGCCAGTTGTGGGCCAGCAGCAGGCGGCGCGTTTCCGGGCTGATGCCGCGAATGGATTTCTTGAACTTGCGGTTGTACCAGTCGATGAAGAACTCGACCAGCGGCAGAATGTCTTCGGTGCGCTCGCGCAGCGGCGGAATGAAAATCGCGATGATGGCCAGCCGATAGTAAAGATCCTGGCGGAAATGACCTTCGCGCACGGCTTTTTCCAGGTCGCGATTGGAAGCAGCGATGACGCGCACATCCACCTGCATGTCGCGCACGCCGCCGACGCGGCGGATGACCTGATCCTCCAGCACGCGCAGCAGCTTGGCTTGGAGCAGGGGAGAGAGCTCGCCGATTTCATCAAGGAATAGCGTGCCGCCGTTGGCCGTTTCGAACAGGCCCTTCTTCATCTGCTTGGCATCAGTGAAGGCGCCGCGTTCATGGCCGAAAAGTTCTGCTTCCATCAGAGTTTCTGGAATGGCGGAACAATTGATGGCCACGAATGCGCCGTTCTGGCGGGAGCTCTCGTAGTGAATCGTTTTGGCGACAAGATCCTTGCCGGTGCCGCTCTCGCCTTGAATGAGAATCGTAGTGGCTTCGCTGGCCGCGACTTTCTGCACAAAGCTCATCAGCTCGAGGGTTTTCGGCGAGACGGCGACGATTTCATGATATCCGGTGTTGCGCCGGACTTCGCCTCGCAACGACTGGACTTCGGTACGCAGGCGGGATGCCTCCAGCGCGTTTTGGATGGTGACGTGTAATTCTTCGAAGTCGAGGGGCTTGCCGATGAAGTCATATGCGCCCAGCTTCAACGCAGTCTTCACGTCATCCAGTTGCGGGTCGGCGGTGATCATGATGACCGCGGGTGCGTCGGGACTTTTCTTGAGCTGTTCGAGAACCTGGATGCCGTTGAGATCGGGCATGCGGACATCGAGCAGAACCAGGTCAGGGGAATCGTGTTGCGCCATGCGCAGTCCGGGCTCGCCGGACGGGGCTTCCGAGACGTGATATCCCCACTCTTCGCATTTTTGACGCAGCGACCAGCGCACCAGGCGCTCGTCGTCAATAATCAGAATCTTCTCCGCGGGCATGCGTACTTAAGCTTACTACGGAAGGGCTGAGAGGGCACGCGGGGTTGCTGGGCCACTATCGGTATCGGTCCTCGGAAGTCAAGGAGTGCTATGGTGATTTTGCGTCAAACAACCCCGTTACGGGGAGAGGCTTCCAAACGGTTGGAGATTGCAATCCTGGCTTTCGGATGGCGTCCGGAGATTTTATGAAATCAAGAATTTGGACGAAAGTGCAGATGGCGTTGCTTGCGGGAATTTGCCTCGCTGCTCTGTGCGGTACTTATAGCGCTCGGGGGCAGGAGACCAAAGAAAAGGTAACCGTCAATGAGGTGGATCGCACCTACGTGGTGCGGCTGCCTAAGGGATACGTTCCCGGGCAAAAGTATCCGGTAGTGATACTGCTGCATGGCATGAATCAGGATAGCGAGGACATGGAGCGGCTGACCCGGTTCGATGAGTTGGCTGATAAAGACGGCATCATCGCCGTATATCCGATGGCGCTGCACGGGCGCTGGAATGTGGGAGTGACCGCGCCGGTGCAGCAGCCCATGATGAGAAGTCCGGGAGGGCGCGGCGGGCGTCACGGTGGAGGTGGGTATCCAGGTGGCGGGGGTGGAGGCGGAGGGTATCCCGGCGGAGGGGGCGGATATCCGGGGGGAGGCGGAGGATCGCAGGGCGGTGGGCAATCGGGAGGGCAGGATCGCGGAAGAGAAGATATCCGATCTGAACCGGCGGATGATATTTCATTTCTGAATGGGATGCTGGACCAGATGGCGGCGAAATTTTCTGTGGATACGGAGCGCATCTATGCCACAGGACTTTCGGAGGGCGGGTTTATGGCGATGAAGGTTGGGTGCGCGATGTCCGACCGGATCGCGGCGATTGCGCCGGTGGCGGCGGCCATGCCTAAGGCGATGATCTGTTTGCCGTTGCGTCCAGTGCCGGTGGTGATGATCAACGGGACTTCGGACCCGGTGGTGCCTCATAGCGGCGGCACCGAAAAGAACCTTCAGTTGCCGGTCATCTCGGTGGAGGACAGTGCAAAGTCGTGGGCGCGGATGGATCGCTGCGCGGAAAAACCGAGCGAGAGCAAGTTGCCGGCGCATGAGAAAGGCGGCATGGAGACGAAGGTTGCGACGTACGATGGGTGCCATGAGGGCGCGCAGGTGGTTTCGTACAACGTGAAAGGCGCAGGCAATACATGGCCTGGGGGCGAACAGTACGAAGTGGAGAATCAGATCGGAAAAACCAGCGCGGATCTGAATGCCAACGAAACTATCTGGAGTTTTTGGGGGACTAAGAAGCTGCCCGCGAAGGGCGCGACGGATGCTGGCCCGAGCGTGAAATAGCGGTGAAGTAGTCTGTGCGCTTCGACAGTGAGGCCTAAGACGCGGCGGGCTGCGCCTCGGCGCGCCGCAGGGGCAGGATGACGGCGAAGGTGGTGCCTTTGCCGAGGGCGCTGGAGACGTCGATGCGGCCGTGATGGTCTTCGACGATGCGACGAGCCAGGGATAATCCGAGGCCGGTGCCGTCGCCTTTGGTGGTGTAGAACGGACGGAAAATGTTGGGCAGATGATCGGGCGCGATGCCGCGGCCGTTGTCGGCGACCTCGACGACCGCAGTGCTTCCTTGGGGCTTAACGGTGACGGTAATTTTTCCGGTGGGTTCGCCCGTCGAAGAATCGGTAGCCTGCACGGCATTCAGCAGCAGGTTGAGCAGCACCTGGTGGATCTGATCGCTGTCGTGCTCGACTTCGGGCAGGGATGGGTCTTTGTGCAGTTCGATTTCGATGGATTTAGCCAGAGCCTGCTGGCGACCCAACATCACGGCATGTTCGACGGTGGTGTTGAGGTCGCTTTTGTGTACGGTGGGGGGATGCGGCCGCGCGGTCTGCAGGAGATCGGTCACAATGTGATTGATGCGGGAGATTTCCTGGCGAACGTCTTTGACCACGGCGCGCGCGGGACTGCTCGAGGGCAAATCGCGGCCAATGATTTCGATGACGCCGGCGATTCCGGCCAGCGGATTGCGGATTTCGTGGGCGAGTCCAGTGGCCATTTCGCCGAGAGTTGCCAGATGTTCGGCGCGGGACATCTGAGTGCGGTGCAGGCGTTCGATTTCTTCGCGGCTTTCGCGGAGCTGCACCACCATCTGGTTGAAGTTGCGGCCGAGGTCGCCGATTTCGTCGTTGCGGTGCGAGAAACTGACGGCCACACTGAGATCGCCGCCACCGACCTGAGCGATTTTCTGCTGCAGTTCGACCATGGGCCGCTGCACGGTGTAGGTGAGCACGACCAGCAGCGCGCCGCAGATCGCGACCGCTCCCGCTCCGGCGACTAAGAGTACAAGATGGCGTTCAGGGTCGCGCCAGGAGAGCGTTGCCAGCAGGAACAGCAGCATTCCGCCGAGCAGGACGCAAGCGATCGGAACCAGAGCCTTGATTTCCCAAGTGATGTTCAACCAGGGCGATTCAGGATCGTCCGAGCAGATGCCAGACGTCGCGGAGTCATGCGCGACAGTTCCAGTCGAAATCGGATCGGCCAGCGAGCTGGCGCTCGAATACGCCGTACTGTAAAAGCCGGTACGGGAGCGCGGAGCGGCAGCCTCTGGCGCCGTGTCGGCTGGTGCATCCGAGTTCGTCAGGTCGCGCACAGTCTCAGGCATAAGCGTGCAATCCAGGCAGCAGGTAGGTGACGCCGAAGAAGGTGAACATCACCACCGCGAAGCCGAGGATGGCGAAGTAGGCAGCGCGCCGTCCGCGCCAGCCGCGGGTGATGCGCATGTGCAAGTAGCCGGCATAGACCAGCCAAGTAATCGCCGCCCACGTCTCTTTGGGGTCCCAGTTCCAGTAGGAACCCCAGGCCCGGTTGGCCCAGTAGGCGCCGGCGGCGATCATCAGGGTGAGCAGGGGGAAAGCGATACAAATGGTTTTGTAGGTGATGCGATCGAGCGCGTCGGCGTCGGGGAGAAGGCGCTCCAGGTCCTCGCGGCGCCAGAGCAACAAGAGATAAAGCAGGTTAGCGAAGATGCCGCCGACCAGCGCCGAGAGAATGAACGGGCTGGCGGCCAGGCTGGTGGCGTAGAGACCGTCGGCGTCGAGTGAAGGATATTGTCCGCCCCGCACGCGCAGGAGGAAGAAAACCAGCGCGAGCGCTTGCAGCAGAATGCTGATGAAGACGGCGCGATCGGCGACCGCCAGCAGGCCCTCGTTCTTTTTGATCCGCGACAAAATGAATAGAACCAGCGGCGCCGCTACGGCGGCGAAAACCAGCAGCATGAGCCAGCCGAGATCGGGAATGGTGACGAACAGGCGTACACCGCGCGAAATGAATACTTCCGTTTTATTCTGAGCGTCCCAGGCGATTACGTTGAGGCCGCCCCACTTTTCGAAGCGGGTCAGGACTGCGGCGTAAATTCCGACGGTGAAGATGCTGGTCGCGGCCAGAAACATTTCCGTCTTCACTTTGTCCTGGATGAGGAACATCATGGCCAGAGCAAAGCTGAGAGCGCAGGCGGCGTAGGCCAGCATGGCAAGCGTGACATGCACGTGCAGCCAGGTCGATTGCAGTGCGGGAACGAGCGGGCGGACTTCGCTGGGGAGAAGTTGCATCAGGATTACGCCTGTGATTGCCACTGGCATGGTCACGGTGCCGATGACTTTCACGCCATAGCGTTTTTCGGCGATGAGCGTGAGCGCGGCTAAAGTCCAGACGAAGCTGAGCAGCATTTCATAGATGCTGGCGAAGGGTGGATGGCCGGCTTCATACCAGCGATGAGCCACGGCTCCGGTGTTGGCCAGCAATCCAGCCCAGGTCATGAGGGAAGCGAATTTGATGTATGCTTCCGTGCCGGTGACGCCGAAGCCGAGATAGAGGGCGCCTGCGCCGGCGTAGAAAACCAGGGCGGCGTAGAGCAGGTTAGCTTCACTGAAAATGTTTCCGCTCTTCACGACATTCAGAAATGCGATGAACAGCAGGAAGAGGATTCCCAACCCCACCAACACGACCATGGTGTTGCCAGTCGCGGGATGCTGTTCAACTTTTGCGCGTTCCATACACTTCCTCCGTGGCCGGACTCACCTGCCGGCGATGGTTGTTCTTGATGTGGCCTGCGCCGGAGCGGAGGCCGCGAGTTCAGGTTTCAATTCCTTCTGAATCTGTTCCACCACATGCTTGAACGAAAGTTCGAAGGCATCGCGGTTGCGGTTGGCTGTGCCGCCGATCCACAACACTGAGCGGCCACCGGCATCGACCACGGGAACGACCCAGTAACGGGTGTGAATCACGTAGAAGACAAAGGTGAGGCCAATGGCCATCAGCACCACGCCAGCCCAGACGGCCCACTGGCCGGGTTCATGCGAGACCTGCAGTCCGGTGAAAATACCGGTCTTCAGATCCTTGGGCTCGAAAGCGTAGGGGGAAGCTGCGTTTTCGGCGATGCCTTCAATGGGCGGCAGCCAGACGTTCACGCTGCTGTTGGCTTTCCTGCCGTTAGCATTCTTCGAAGTCACGATCATGTGGACTGCGGGGTTGACGACGTCGGTACTGCGGGCATAAACGCGGCCATCCTGCACTACGAAATCTGGGATGAACTCGACCAGTTGCACGCTGGTGTTGGCATCAAGCGCGACGGCCTGATTCATGCCCAGGGAAATTTCCTGCGGAGCGCCTTTGGTGCCGCTGGCTGGAGTTGCGTCGAGAACGAGGCGATCGAGTTTGCCGGTGCGTCCGTAGCTGGCCTGGTAGAAACGCAGTCCGTGATAGACCAGAGGATCGTTGACTACGATTTCTTTGCTGGAAACTTCGCGTCCGCCATCGACGACGGCGAGCTTCGACCACCAGCGTTTCGGCGTGCCATCGGCATAGGTTTCTTCGCCGGTGCCGTCGCAGCGGATGGAGAAGGGAATGGTGCGCTGGACTCCGTCTTTGGTCTCAACCTGGTTGCTCGATGTACCAGGACTGAGCATGAGGAATCCGCGCCAGCCGTAGAGGGAATCGACGATGAATCCGGTGAAAATCAGCAGCAGACTGGCATGCACGATGTAGACCGCCATCTCGGAAATGCGATGACGCTCGGAGAACAATGAGAAGCTGTCGGTGCGGACGATGCGTTCCGTTTTCAGTCCGAGGTGCTTGAAGGCACGTTCGGCGGCGTTCAGTCCCTCTTCTTCGTCGGCGATCGCAATCTGTGCCTGGGTGGGGAGGGCCTTGCGGAAGTTCTCGTCGGGACTCTTGTAAGGCCGCGAGAAAAACCGCCAGGCGTTGGGGAAGCGCTGCACCGAGGCGGCGATGATGCTCAGGCTGACCAGAATCAGTAAGGCGACGAACCAGCGCGTATGGAAAACATCGGTCAGGCCCACCGCGTCGAGGAAGCGCAGCATGGCTGGCGAGTAAGCCCGCTGCATGTCGTCGGGATCGGTCATGGGACGCTGCAGGATGACCGTGCCGGCGGCCGAAAAAATGACTACTAGAATGATAAGAAGGACGCCGGTCTTGATGGAACTGAGGGTTTGCCAGAGTTTTCGAGGCGCGGTGCGCAGTGTGAGGGCCATAAAGTTTCTTCTTCCTCACATGCTGTAATGCACGTTCTGCGCCAACGGGACGCGTCCCTGCGAAGCAGTGTGTTTTCAGTGGGTTGGATTCAAGTCCCGGTTTCGCACGAGGGTTCCATCTGGGCCATAACACTCATCTCAGCTAGGTCCGGCTGCGATTTCACGCACTGCGGAACTAGCGTGATTGCAATCACATAATGGGTTTGGCGGCGTGGGTCATTTCACCATGCCAGTGCGGCAGAAGGCCCATTCTGGGCCAGACTAGATCCCTGTGGAAATTTGCAACAGTATACTGCCTTTCCGCGAACCTGCGCTGATGCAATAACTTACAGAGACCGCTAAAGCCTTCAAGCCTCCGGGCCGTTAAGGAGACCTTCGTGCAAAAGATAGAGTGACAATGGACCCCGAAGTCCCAAATCGCCCGGCAACGACCTGCAAAGCAATGATCGGCAAGGCAGGCTTCCGGCAAGCCCTCCCCAAATTTGTGCAGGTGGCGGCCTTCCTCTTTGTACTGGCGGTTGGGCCGGTTTTCGCCAAGACCCACCCGGTGCCGCTCGACAAGAATGTCGACGCGGCGAAATGCCTCGAATGCCACGAAGATAAGAGCAAAGGGAAGGCGGTTCACTCCGCCATTGCCACGGGATGCCTGAGCTGCCACGAAGTTCGGGTTAACCGGGACGTCACCCGGGTCAAGCTCACGACCACCACGACCCAGGCCCTGTGCCTGAGCTGCCACGACGAGAAGAAGGTCCAAGCCGGGCAGACGATGCATCCTCCAGCGGTTCGGGATTGCGTAAAGTGCCATGACCCGCATGAGTCGGACAATCCGAACCAGCTGTTGAAAGCGACGACCGGCGCCACGCGCGACGACAACCTGTGCCTGAGCTGCCACAACACCGGTGTGAACGTTCCGAAAGACGGCAGCCGCCACGCGGCGCTCGACATGGGCTGCGACACCTGCCACCTGACTCATAAGAACGGCGACCGGGGCAAGATCGAGTTTGCGGCGCACTTGAAGAAGGATATCCCGGCACTCTGCATCGACTGCCACGATCCTAAGGATGCCGACCTGCAGAAGGCGCACAACGGCCAGCCCTTCGGAGCCGCGAACTGCCTGCAGTGCCACAATCCGCACCAGTCGGCGAAGCCGAAGTTGATGCAGGCGTTCCTGCACAACCCGTTCGAGAACAAGATGTGCGACACCTGCCATCAGCCGGCAAAAGATGGGAAGGTCGTCCTGACCAACAGCGACACCAAGGCGCTGTGCGTGACCTGCCACGACGAGCAGGCCAAGAAGATTGATACCGCGAAGGTCCAGCATCCGGGGGCGCAGGGCGATTGTGTGACCTGCCACAACCCGCATGCCGGCAAATCTCCGGGGTTCCTGCAGCCGGATCCGGTGCAAGCCTGCCTCGCCTGCCATAGCGATCAGGCGGAGCAGATGAAGAAGGCGCACCTGCACCAGCCGGCATTCGTGCAAGGTTGCGCGACTTGCCACGAGCCGCACGGCGGCGATAACGAACACCTGCTGCGCGCGGCCAGCATCAACCGGCTTTGCCTGGAGTGCCACGGGCCGGATGCCAACCCGCAGAAGCTGGAGAGCGAACATCTGGTCACGATTTTTGACGGCAAGGTGAAGTTGCCGGAAGACTACTTCCGCAAAGTGATCCTGCTGCCCATTCAGTACGGCCATGGTCACCCGGTCGATCGACATCCGGTCAACGACATCATGGACCCGAAGGATCAGACCAAGGTCCTGAAGGCGATCAACTGCCTGACCTGCCACCAGCCGCACTCGGGAGCCAAGGCGGGAATGCTGGTGAAGGATCAGGAAAATAACATGGCGTTCTGCATGACCTGCCATGCGGACTTGAATTCAGGCGGCGGGCCGGCAGTGCCGAAAGGCACGCAGCCACCAGCAGCGCAACCGCCGGCGGCCCAGCCTCCGGCAGCGCAGCCAAATACTCCGCCGCAAGCACCGAACGGGAAAACGAGATGAAGACGCTTTCCAATCACGCGATTCAGATCACGGCAGCCGTCGCAGGATTCCTGTTCTGCCTGAGTCTGGCCGGACCGGCGCCGCTGTATGCCGACAAGAAGAAGAAAGACGCACCCGCGCCCACCACCAACATTCTCGACAAACTGGATTACTCCAAGCTGGTGTGGCCGAATCCGCCGGCTCCGACCCGCGTGAAGTACCTGAATTATTTCTGCTGCGACAAGTACGTTCCGCCGCAAAAGAACGCCAAGAGTTCCTGGATGGACCGCATGGCCGGCGGCGAAAGCCAGGAACAGAAGCAAGTCGACAAGCCGCTGTTCGCGCTGTGGACGCCTTACGGCATGGCAGTTGATTCCAAGGGCAGCATTTACGTCGCCGACGGCAAAGTGGGCGCGATCTTCATTTTCAACGCCGAGACCAAAGAACTGCAGATGATCAAGCACGGGGTGCAGGCGCACTTCGGCGACATCATCGGTCTGGCCATGGACGACTCCGACCGCATGTTCGTCTCCGACACCAAGCTGCACCGCATTCTGGTGTTCGACCGGGACCACAAGGTCGAAGGCGCCATCACCGAGGGCGGTTTGATCGATCCGGGCGGGATGGCGGTCGATAACGAGAACCGCTTCCTTTATGTAGCCGACGCTGGCCGCGACCAGGTCATGGTGTACGACGCCGACAAGCTCAACCTGATCCGCACCATCGGCACCGCCGGCAAGAAGCACTCGCTGACCGAGCCTGGCCAGTTTTCAGTGCCAACTAATGTTGCGTTGGATGCTGACCAAAATCTTTATGTGACCGATATGTACAACAACCGGGTCGAAATTTTCGACGCCGACGGCAACTTCATCCGCGCCTGGGGAAAACAAGGCGACCGGCCGGGAACTTTTTCGCGGCCGAAAGGCATCGCCATTGATTCCGACGGACACGTCTGGGTCGCGGATGCGGTGCAGGACATTTTGCAGTGCTACACAGCGGAAGGGCAGTTCCTGATGTGGATGGGCGGACATGGATTGTTTCCGGGACAGTTCAGAGCCCTGACCGGCCTCTACATCGACAAAAATAATCGCATCTTCACCTCCGAACAGTATCCCGGCCGGGTGCAGATGTTCCGCTACTTCACCGACGACGAGGCGCGCGCGCAGATTAAACAACGCCTGGCCGACGCGGAGAAGAAGTCGCAAGGGGCCAAGGCAGGAACTGCGAACAATGGGGCCCCGGCGGCGGATACGAATTCTGCGGCGCAGAAGCCGCAATAGAGTTTGGCTGTTCGCGCGGATAGCCAAACCGGGGCCGGTGCAAATCGGCTCCGGGCAGCAAAGGCAGTACGCACTTGTAATAGACGTAGAAGTAACAGCTGTTACAAAACAGGAGGAAGTAAATCATCATGAAAAAGCTAATGTTAGCGATGTTACTGGTCCTGATGGCTGCCAGCCTGGCAGCAGCACAGACCTACACCCAGGGCGCCGGCCTGACCGGCATTGATATTCTGGGCGCCCACCAGAACGGCGGACGTGGCTGCGCAGGCTGCCATGCTCCGCACAGCGGCGGCGCGGGCGGCGGCGGCAACGTTGCTACCAACGGCGCGGCTTTCGGCGACCCACTCTCCGGCAGTGTAGCGCTGTTCGGACAGGACGTAACCCCACTGTTGGGCTATTCGATCACGTTGGGCAACGGCTATGTTGAAGTTCTGCCTTCCGAAGCGAATGCCTACACCACGCAAACCGCCGAACTGGAAGGCATCACCATGTGCCTGGCTTGCCATGACGGCGTAGTCGCCAAAGGACAGATGATGAACGGCCAGTCTTGGGAGCAGAGGATGAACCTGCTGCCCGCGGCTGTGTACGGAACTCGTCCGATCCCAACGCTGCTCGGTAACGACAGCGGCGACGGCAATACCTCCGGATACGCCAACGACCACCCGGTGGGCGTGAACGCCACCCTGAAGGCAGTCGGCGTGTGGAGCAACAACGCCACCACCAGCCCGCTGACCATCACGGTTGCCAATGGCGCCATCACCGGCATAACCCCGAACGTGGCAGGGTACGTGAGCTTCGTCGGTAACTACGGCTATCCCGCGATCGCCGGCAGCAAATGGTCTTACGGTGTCTCGGTTCCGAGTACCGCAGTCGATGGATCGACGGCATTCCTGACCTGCACCACGTGCCACAACCAGCACGCGATGTACGTGTACACTGCCCCGGCTGGCAAGCAGACCGGCGCAGCGATCGTCGGCGGCGGGAACTATCCGACGTACTTCTTCATCAACTCGCCGTATAACCCAGGCGCCACCAACAACAGCCCGACTAAGGCTGTTTCGACCACGCAATTCTGCCGCCAGTGCCACTATACGGAGTCGAACGAATCCGCTGGCATCACCACTGTAACCACGCAGTTCTAACTTGTTCAGACACGGGGGAGGGAGAGTTTCTCTCCCCCGTTTTTTCAAAAGCTCGCAACGAAGGAAAGCGGAAATGAAACACCAACTGGGGTTCAGAGTAACGGGGACGGGGACAGCGAAGCTCAGAATGACGCTGGGCGGCGTGATGCTGGCTGCGGCGCTGAGTGCGAATGCGCAGGTTGTGGCATCGCACGCTCCCACGCTGGCTAGCGCGCCTACGGCGAATAATGCTGCACCTGTCGCGCCCGCAGCGCCGGCGGCGACGAGCTCGGTTGCGACACCCGCAATTACGGCCGGCACTCCGGTGGCCAAAGTGAACGGCGCGGTGCTTACCGATCGCGACCTGGCCCGCGAAATTCAGGCGATTTTCCCTTACGCCAACATTCATAACGGCGAGATTCCAAAGTCGATGGAGCCGGAGATGCGCAAGGGCGCCATGCAGATGATCATTTTCGAGGAGCTGCTGTATCAGGAGGCGCTGCGCGAAAAGCGGACGGTGACGGCGGAACGCATGCAGCGGGCGGAAGCGGAATTTCGCAAACAGTTCGCTACCCAGCAGGAATTCGATGCCGTAATGCAGGCGGAAGTGCACGGCTCGAAGCCACTGATGCGCGAGAAAATCCGGCGCTCGCTGCTGATCGAAGACATGCTGAAGACGGAAGTGCGCGACAAGGCCAGAGTGACGGAAGTCGGGGCCCGCGCCTATTACAACGCCAATCCCAAGCAGTTTGCGCATCCTGAGATGTTCAGCATCCAGACGATTTCCATTCTGCCGCCGCAGAACTCGAGTCCTGACGTGGCGAAGGAAGCGCGCGATAAAGCGGAAAAAGCGGAGAAGCTAGCGAAAGCCACCAAGACTTACCAGGAGTTTGGGTTGTTGGCCGAGAAAATGTCGGACGATGACTGGCACGTGAACATGGGCGACCGCAAGGCAGTGGAACGCGACAAGCTTCCGCCCCCGGTAGTGACTGCTGCGCTGGCCCTGAAGCCGGGACAAGTGAGCGATCTGATCCAGCTCGGTCCGGCCTACACGCTGTTTCGCCTGAACAAGCATATTGCAGCCGGCACCACGCCTTTTGAAGAGGTAAAGGCGAAGCTGATGACCGATCTGCAAAAAGAAAAGACGGAAAAAGTGCGCGCCGCACTCGACCAGAAGCTGAGAAAGACGGCAAAAATTGAGGTCCTGTGAACCATTTGGCCAACGCGAGGTTGCGATCAACCACGCGCCGGTTGATACCGGGTTGGTTCATGGGGGCAGAAGCCAGGTGGGGAATGTCGCCGCAATTCAGGAAACTTTGCAATGCGGGCTGGGTGCTGGCCGGGCTGGTTCTGCTGGCCCTGCCGGCGGCCGCGCAGATGGAAGTTGGCCTGATGAACATGAACCTGAGCGGCACGGTCGGCTACACCTACGCGGGCGCGCTCGACCAGGGATCCTCCAGCCATGGTATGGGATTCACCGGCAATGCCAATCTGAACGGCAATTACTACAACCCTAATTTTCTGAACTTTAACGTCAGTCCCTTCTACAACCGCTCGCAGAGCGACTCCCTGTATGGTAGCCTGACCAACACCTCGGGCGTGTCCTCCAGCGTGAACCTGTTCAACGGAACGCATTTTCCGGGAACTATCTCCTACAACAAACTGTTCAACAGCACGGGAGCTTATGGCGTGCCGGGATCGGACATCGGCTTGGCGCAGCACGCCAATACTCAGGGGCTTGCCTTCGGGTGGAGCGCGCTGGTTCCCGATTGGCCAACCCTGACCGCGAATTATGGGATCAATGGTGGGACTACCGACATTCTCGGCGAGCAAGGGAGCGATACCGAGAAGGATCACACGCTAAATCTGCTCTCGACTTATAAGTGGGATGGTTTCCACATGACGGGCCAGTTCCTGCACCGAACCACGGATACGACTTTCGATGAACAGCTGGAAACGGGCGAGGGGGCGGTCACGTCCAAGAGCTCCAGCAACAGCTACGGGGCGACCGCTACGCACGCGCTTCCCTGGGCCGGAGGCTTTGGGGTAAGCGTGAACCATCTCAGCTACGGTTACCAGTATGAAGATTCTTACGCGACCAGCAACACCGGTGGTTCGACCACGGTGAATGGAAATGCGTCATTTCATCCGACCAACAAACTGGCTTTCTCGTTCAACACGAATTACAACGACAGTCTGCTGGGAAGCGTGCCGCAGTCGATTCTGAATACCGGAACAGCCGTCGATATGACCAGCCTGGGCAGCTTCCATTCTGAGCTGGTGGGTACCGACGTTTATTACCAGCCGTTCAAGAACCTTGGCTTCCACGTCGATGTAGACCACGAAGATCAGTCGTTTCTGGGCCACAGCTATTCGGCGACGCAGTTTGGCGCGAGCGTGAACTATCTTTTCGAGCACTCGCTGCTGCAGGGATTGTCCTTCTCTTTTGGGGCAGTGGATACGGCGCAGCAGGAAAGCAACACCGGTCTGGGTTTCGTGGGCACGGTGAACTATAACCGTAAGTTCCACGGCTGGGACGTGGGTGGGAACTTCAGTTATGCGCAGAACGTAGAGACCGCGCTGTTGCTGTATACGACATCTTCCTACAGCTACCTGGCGAGTATCAGACACCGGCTGGGCGAGCGCACTTATTTCATGGCGGGATATAGCGGGTCGCACAGCGGTATCACGGCGAACTCAGGGACTACGAGCAGCGCCGAGAGAATCTTCACGACGTTCCTGCACCGCGGGTCGGCCTTCAACGCGTTTTATACGAAGTCGGATGGGCTGGCGATTCTGACGACTACGGGTCTGGTTCCGGTTCCGAGCACGCTGCCGGCGCAGGTGATTGCGCCAGGTTCGGTTACGTCCTACGACTCGAAAGGCTGGGGCTTTAGTATGTCGGCTATGCCGGTGAAGCGGCTGACCCTCAGCGGTGGCTTCGCGAAATCAGACGGCGACACGATCAATCCGGTGTTGAGCATCTATACCAATAACACGCTGGTCGACGCGATTTTTCAGTACCGGCTGAGGAAGATCTGGCTGAATGGCGGATACACGCGGCTGCAGCAGAGTGTGGGGACGCCGGGCTCGTCGCCGATTATGGTAACGTCGTACTATATTGGGTTTTCCAGATGGTTCAACTTCTTCTGAGGACCGCGCGCAGGAGATTTTTACAAATTGGGGCCGGAGCGGCGCTGATTGTCTTTGTGCTATGGACGCCGGGTTGGGCCGCGAAAGTGAAAATCAAGAATCCGACGGCGGAAGTGCAGCCGCCGGACCTGCTGCTGGAAGGCGGACGCAAGCTGCATTTCGAGCGCAGCTTCAGCTCAGAGAAAGAAACCGAAGGCAAGCGCGGCTTTCTGACCAAGCTGGTGGATGTGGTGGCGGGCGAACCGGACCATCCGCAGCTGGTGCGGCCATATAGCATTGCGGTGGATTCGCGGGGACGAGCCATCGTCTCCGATCCGGGCGCGAACGGGATTCACATCTTCGATTTCGAAAACCACAAGTACAAGTTCATCGAGCGCCGGGATAAAGATAAAGACCTCATGCGGACGCCGCAGTGCGTGGCCGTGGACGCGCAGGACAATATTTATGTGACCGACTCGGAGTCGGGCAAGATTTTTGTGTTCGAGCCCAGCGGAAAATTTCGGCGCACGATTGGCAGCCTGAAGGGTGGGGAAGGTTATTTCAAGCGGCCCACGGGAATTGCGGTGGATTCGGCCGCGCAAAGGATCTACATCACCGACACGTTGCGCGATGAAGTCTTCGTCCTCGACATGAGCGGCAGCGTGCTCGAGAAGATCGGGCGTCGTGGAAACGGAAACGGGGAGTTCAACCTGCCGACGGAATTGCTGGTGCATGATCGGAACCTGTTCGTGGTCGATGCCATGAATTTCCGCGTGCAGTTTCTGGATCGCTCGGGCGCGTATCAAGCCGAAGTGGGCCGACTGGGCGATAGCAGCGGTTCGATGTTCCGGCCTAAGGGAATTGCGGTGGATTCCGAAGGCCATCTTTATGTGGTGGACGGCTTGTGGGGCATTGTGCAGGTCTTCGACCAGCAGGGAAGACTGCTCTACTACTTCGGCGGTCGGGGCATGGCGAATGGAGAGTTCCAGTTACCGGCGGGATTGTTCATTGACCGCGAAGATCGCATCTTCGTGGTCGATTCGTTCAACCGGCGAGTGCAGGTGTACCGCTATTTTGGATTGCCCAAGCAGGCGCGGGCAGGCCGGCCATGAAGAAACTTCTGCTGCTCTCGGCGCTGCTGTCGCTGGGCATGATTGCGCTGGGCATCACCGGGCTGACCGAGTTCGCCCGGGCCCAGGGCCAGACCTCGGGCGACGTGCTGGGATCGCATAATCTGTCGTTGAGCGGCACGTCGCCGATTAAAGGCAGGCTGGACCCGTGTTTGTATTGTCATGCGCCGCACTCCGGGGTGCAGAATACGAATCCTGCGCTGTGGAGCCAGACGCTCTCTACCCAGACCTACACAACCTATTCCAGCACCACGCTGCACAACAGCTCGCAACAACCCACGCTGGGAGCGGACAGCAGCCTGTGCCTGAGTTGTCACGACGGAACGGTCGCGGTGGGGCAGACGCAGCCTTCGGGACAGGTCCCCATGACTGGCAGCATGTATCCGGTGGACGTTTTCGGAACCAACCTGCAGGGCTCGCATCCTTTTAGCTTGAAGCTGCCGCTGGTGGATGCGCCGGACCTGGTGCCGTCATTGGTGACGAACGGGACGACGGCCGATCCGCTGAAGCTGGTGAAGCTGATCAACGGCGATGTGGAGTGCACCAGTTGTCATAATCCGCACTCGCAGGCGATTGACACGTTTTCGCAGAACTTTCTGGTGCGCGATAGTTCGAGCGGACAGCTGTGCCTGGCCTGCCATGAACCGAATCCGCGAACGGTCAGCAGTCAGAGCAATCCTCTGGCGCAGTGGACGGGCAGCATCCATGCCACGTCGGGGACTGCGATCTCGAATGGGCCCGTGTTGGGAAACTACACGACGGTGGCGCAGAATGCCTGCGTTTCCTGCCACGAGTCGCACAATTCGACGGCCGGCGCGCGCTTGCTGCGCGGACCGGTTCCGCCGATTCCTAACATGGATTCGTCCACGCAGAACTGCATCACCTGCCACAACGGCGGCTCGAATATTTCGCCCGCGATCGCCAATGTTTACGCCGAGTACTCCAAGATCTCGCATCCCTTTCCTTCGGGCATCAACACGCACGATGCCGGCGAGCCCGCCTTGCTGAACAATAACCGGCATGCCACTTGCGTCGACTGTCATGACCCGCATGCTGCGCTGCAGGTGACTTCGTTCGGTTCGACTCTGCCGCCGACGCTGCGTCCTTCGCAGGCTGGAGTGACGGGCATCAGCGCCACGGATGGCACAACGGTGCTGACCCCGGCGGTGAACCAGTACGAAAACTGTTTGCGCTGCCACGGCACCAGCATGGGCAAGCAGACGCCTGCCATATTCGGATACTTGCCGGTGCGGGCGGTGAGCGCCAGCGACCGTTTGAACCTGATCCCGCAATTCAGTACGACGGCGACCTCAAGCCATCCGGTGATGCACCCCATCAGCAACGGCGGCCTGCCGCAACCCAGCTTGCTGGGCTATATGCTGCAACAGGACGGCAAAACTAACGGGCGTCCGATGGGCACGCAGATTTACTGCACCGACTGCCACAATGCCGACGACAACCGCGAATTTGGCGGCAGCGGTCCCAACGGCCCGCATGGATCGAAGTGGGACCACCTGCTGGAGCGGCGGTATGAATTCAGCCAGGCGCCCGGTCCGGGGCAGCGCGTTACGAATCTGTTCCCCACGCCCGATCTGAGCGTGAATGGTCCGTACGCGATGTGCGGCAAGTGCCATGACTTGTCGAACCAGATCATCAAGAATACGAGCTGGAGCCAGCACTCCAGCCACGTTAATGCGGGCTTTTCCTGCGGAACCTGTCACACCGCGCACGGCATGGGAGCGAGCAGCGGAAATATTACGGGCGAGCGCCTGGTGAATTTTGATGCGAAAGTTGTGGCCCCTAACGGTAGCATGCCAGTCTCATACAACCGAGGAGCCAACAGTTGCGCGCTGGTCTGCCACGATACGGTGCACTATCCCAACGGCACGGTGCAGCCTCTGCTGGTGAAGGGGCCGGGAATTAAGAAGTAAGGCTGCTGAAGCGGTGAAGCGCTGTTTCAATTCAGCCTACTGCACCGTCAAGCTCACTATCGTGATCGGTACCGGGTTGGGCTGGGCTGCGCTGGTTCCCTGGACCTGGATTTCGTAGGTCACCGGGGGCGGTGAGGACGATTTGCTGCCTCCGCCGCAGGCCACCAGCGCCAGTAAGAACAGGCACAGAGTCGCGAGGCCCATCCAGTGTGTGTGCTGTTTGCGGCGCGTTCCGGCGAGCAGCAAGATTCCTGCCAGCGGAGTCAGGCCAAAGCAAATCTGCGTGGCCAGCCAGGTTGCGGGCTGTTGTGGCGCCGCTGGCCGCTGCCATGAAGAAGACGCGGAGGCTGAGGACACGGTGACGGCCAGGCTGAACGAGACGGCGCTGCTGCTGGGCGTGATGGTGGCGGGTGAAAACACGCAGGTCGCGCCTGTCGGTAACGAGCTCTGCAAGCACGAGAGCGTTATTGGAGTGTGAGGGCTGCCGGTGTTGGGGTTGAGCGCCAGCGAGAAATTGGCGGTGCCGCCGGGAGAAATGGTTTGTGCGGCGGGCTGCGCTGCCGCGGGTGCGATGGCAATGGTGATCGGATAGGTAGCCGAGACTGTCGAATCGGCCTGCGCAACGGCAGTGATCAAGACTAAAGCAGGCGCGGGAACCGCCGCGGGCGCGGTGTAGTTCCCCGATGCGTCGATGGTTCCGACGATCGAGTTTCCTCCGGCCACTCCATTCACTTCCCAGTTGACCGCGGTATTGGTTTCGCCGGTTACGCTGGCGATAAATGCCTGCAGGGTCGAGGTGTAAACCACCGTGACTCCGGAAGGATTCGTGCTTACGCTGATGGCTGGCGCCGAGCTGGCGGCGATCGTTACCGCGGAGGAAGCGGAAGTGGTGCCGTTCGCGTCGGAGATTGCGGTCACGGTGATCGCGGATCCAGGCGCGGTTGCAGGGGCCTGATACAGGCCGCCAGTGGAGACAGTTCCTACGGTTGCGTTACCGCCCGTCACTCCGTTGACCTGCCAGGTCACATTGGTGTTGGTTGCGCCGGTTACGGTCGCGAGGAACTGCTGCGTGAGAGTTGCTGGGACGGTTGCGGTCGCGGGCACAACGGTCATGCTCACGGTGGAGGTGAGTTGCCGCATCCGAGAGTTCTGGCTGTCGGCGACGAAGAGGTTGCCTGATGCGCCGAGGACAACAGTCTGCGGTCCGTTCAGCGCGGCGCTGGTGGCGGGTCCGCTGTCGCCGGAGAAACCTGGCGTCCCGGTGCCGGCGATGGTCTGAATGGTGGCATTCACGGCGACTACTTCGCGGATGGCCCAGTTATCGGTGTCGGCGATAAAGATGTTTCCTAGGGAATCGACGGTCACACCGTAAGGAGTATTCAGCAGAGCAGCGGCGGGTGCGCCGTTGTCGCCGGAGTAGCCATCGTTGCCAAGTGTGCCGGCAACAGTCACAATGTCCCCGGGCGGGATCGCTGTTCCGGCAATGGTGATCGGCTGAGTGCTCGAAGCATTTACGACCCGTATGGCTGAGTTCTGCGAATCCGCGATGAAAATGTCATCCGATGCATCCACAGAAACGCCGGTGGGAAAGTTGAGAAATGCGGCGGTGGCGGGACCAATGTCGCCGCAAGCTGGGCTGGGAGCACCGGGGTCCGCGCAAGCTGTGGGCGGCGTTCCGGCGACGGTGTTGATCGTCCCTGGTTGCACTGTGACCGCTCCAATCACCAACGGCTGCGCGCCGGTGTTGACCACGCGGATGGCGGAATTGTCGGTGTCGGCGATGAAAATATTTCCGGAGGCGTCGTTGACGACGCCCTGCGGGTTGCTAAGCTCTGCGCTGGTCGGTGCTCCGCCGTCGCCGGAATATCCGGCAGTTCCGAGCGTGCCGGCGACGGTTTCAATGGTTCCGGGCGCAATGGTGGTTCCGGCGATGGTGAGCGGCGCGGCTCCGGTGTTGACCACGCGAATGACCGAACTGGATGGGATCAGTCCGGCGTCGGCGATGTAGATGTTTCCCGAACTGTCGAGGAAAATTCCGTAGGGAAAATTCAGCTGCGCGCTGGTCGCGGGCCCGCCATCGCCGCAGCCGCCGGGCGCGGGCGCCATGCAGGAGATGCCATCGCCGGCCACGGTTTGAATATCGCCTGTGCCCGCGACGACTTCACGAACGACCGAATTGCTGGTATCCGCGATGAAAACGTTTCCTGAACCGTCGACGAAGACGCCGCCGGGAAAGTTAAGTTCCGCGCCGGTCGCGGGTCCGCCGTTGCCGGAGTAAGCCAGCGTGTTGTTTCCAACAATGGTCTGAATGTTGCCGGCCGTTACTTCGCGGACTACGTAATTGTCGCTATCCGCGATGAAAATATCGCCCGTACTGTCCACGGCTACGCTCGCGGGGTAGTTCATCAGCGCGCTGGTCGCCAGGCCAGCGGCGGGGGTGTAGCCAAATGAGCCGAGCGTGCCCGCAACTGCTGTGATGGTGCCGCTGGGTGCGACCTCGCGGATCGCATAATTCGCGGTGTCCGCGATATAGATGTTCTCCGAGCTGTCGACAAAAATGCCATCCGGGAGGCACAGATACGCGCCGGTAGCGAGTCCATTGGTGTCGGTAAACTGGCAAGCCGAGCCACTGTCGGAGTTGTAGTAGACGCCCGCGACGGTTTGAATATCCCCCGCCGGGATGGTGATTCCAGCGATCGTCACCGACTGCGTGCTCGGATTGACGGCACGAATCAGTGAGTTCAGCGTGTCGGAGATGAAGATATTGCCTGTCGAGTCGAGGTACACTCCCTCCGGCTGGTTGAGCTGTGCGCTGGTGGCGGTGCAGCCGTCGCCCAACGAGTCCGTCTGGCCGGTGCAACCGCTGCCACTTCCGGCCACAAGTTGAATGTTGCCAGTGTTGGCCACGACTTCGCGGATAACGTTGTCGCCGGTGTCGGCGATGAAGATGTCCCCCTGGCTGTCGACGAATACGCCGTAGGGATCATTGAGCAGAGCGCTGGTAGCGAGACAGCCGTCACCTAATAAGTCAGTTTGCGCGGTGCAGCCTGTGCCGCCTCCGGCGACGGTTTGAATCGTGCCGTTGGACGCCACCTCGCGAATGACTGAGTTGTAGGTGTCGGCGATATAGATGTTTCCCGAGCCGTCGACGAAGATGCCTTCGGGCAGCGCGAGGGCCGCGCTGGTGGCGGGTCCGCCATCACCGGAATAGCCGGTCGTTCCGTTCCCGGCCACTACGGTGAGCGTGCCGGCCGCAGATACTTTAAAGATCTGGCTCGAGTAGGAGTCAGAAATATAGGTATTGCCTGCGCCATCCAGGACCACGCTGCCTGCGGTTCCGATGCTGGACTGAAGCGCGGGAAGATTATTGGGGCCGCCGCCGGCGACGGTGCTGATGGAGTATTGAGCGATGGAAAGCTGCGGAAGAAAGAGCGCGAAGGCGAGCGCGAAGAGAATCGGCGCGAGGAACTTAGGTGAGCGCATGGTCAGTTCCCCTTCCCGCTAGCTATGCGAAGATGGACGACCGCGATGGTGGGAGGGCCGTGCTGCGTCTCGATCTGCAGGAGCAGTCTCGGACGGGCACCTCGCTTCCACAATTCAAATTCCGCGCGCGGTATGGTGAAATCCTGCGTGGTGTCGGCGGAAGCGGAGGAGTCGAGGGTGAGGGAGCAGGCTCGCGACGCTCCCTTGGCGGGATGAGAGAAATCCCAGAAGGTCAAGCGCTGGATGTGGAGCGAGTGCGTCCCGCGATTCTCCAGATGAAGCTGGATCTGGATTCGAGTCTGACCGTCGACCTCTGATTGGTGAACAATCTGATAGGTGCCGGAAAGCTGACCGGAGTTGTTGGCGTGGGCGTCCTTGGCTGGCGCGTCGTTTGCCTGAGCGGCCGCGAGAGAGATCACTGACAGGCCGGCGATCACGAGCAGGTAGTTGCAGATGCGAGTCATTCCCCAGTCCATACGGTTGGCCGACCTTCCTTCTCGTGCGCTCCGACTATTCTAAATGCTGAGGGCACGGGTGCAGCGGCGCATTCGAGATCGAGTGGCGGATTTCTATTCGCTTGAGCCGGAGCATTTTACGAGTCCCGGCTGATCGTGCCCCGGCAGGCCCGATGGACCTTTGCGAAGCGGTTTGTATTCTCAAATTATGGGGTAAGAATCAGCTGCGCAGCTTTCTAGGTCACAGGCGAATGTGATTAGAATCACATCACGAGCGCCAAAATGGGGACCTAGAACATGGAGTTGCTGGCTGAGTCGTCGTCTGATCGAGTATTGGTTGACCCAGCGCTGATCGGGATGTGTCTGCGTATGGCCGGCGCTCGATTGACCGTCGGCTACAATGTCGTTTGCCTGAACCAATCCATATCGACGAAGCGTCGCCGGGCGCAGCTACTGCATCGACGAAGATGAATATAAAACCGCTGACGTCCATGCTGCGCATTGTAGCCTTGACGGTCCTGTTCTCGGCCGCGGCGGTTTATGAAGGCGCTCACCTTTCCGCACTGAGTACGATTGAAGTCTGGGTACACCTGCGCACCGGCCTCTGGATTCTGCAGAATCATTCTGTTCCGCATACTGGCCTTTTCTCGCAATACTCCAATCTGCCGTGGAACGATTCGAGCTGGGGGTTCGATGTGCTGATCTCAGGCGCTCACCGGTTGCTGGGGCTGCGGGCGATCGTGATTGTGCTGATGCTGTTTAAGGTTGCGCTGGCAGTGGCGACATACCTTCTGGCGCGCGGCGCGCGGGCAAGTTTCTGGACTGCCGTGTTGCTCTCCGCGATGGCGCAGTATGTGATTTCGGGTCTGCAGCCGCTGCCGTATGCGTTCTCGATTCTGTTCTTCGCGGTCGAGTTGGGGCTGCTGGTGCGCTGCCGGCAGACAGGAGAGGTTCGGGATCTGTTCTGGTTGCCGGTGCTGTTTGTGCTGTGGGCGAATGTGCATCTGCAATTCGTGGCAGGGCTGATTCTGCTCGGGTTGTTCGTGATCGCTGTGGGGCTTGAACAAATGTTGCGCAGCGCGGGCACAAGCTGGGTCAGCCGTGACATCGCGTCAGTTCCGCTCGGTCCGGTGGGAGCGGTGGCTGGGCTTTCGCTCGTCGGCACGTGGGTTACGCCTTACTTCTTTCATCAGTTGCCGGAGGCGTTCCGGACTCTCTACAGCCATGTGGGCTTCGAGCATTTTTCGGAAATGACTTCGATGAGTTTTCGTCGGCCGCAGGAATTCGCGATCATGCTCCTGCTGATGACGGCGTTTCTGGTTCTGGGACGGCAGCGCTCCCTGGCATTGTTTGAGCTGCTGATTCTGGTTGCAGGCACGCTGGTCGCCTTTCGCATCCAGCGGGACGGATGGCTGGCGGTGCTGCCGGCGGTCGCGATGGTGTCCAGCGTATCGCGCTGGAATCGCGGCGAAAGTGAATCGATGGTTCACGCGGTTCGCTCGCGGGAGTGGATTTGGGGCGCGGCGCTGACCGCTGTGATCGTTGTTTTCGCTGTTGTGCGATTACCCGAGTCGAGGGCGCTGATGGCGACGGTGAGCCAGCAGTATCCGGTGAAGGCCTGCGATTACATCCGCGAGAACCGGTTGCCGCAGCCGCTTTTCAATGACTATTCGTGGGGAAGTTTTCTGACGTGGTATCTGCCGGAGTATCCGGTGGCGGTCGACGGCCGGGTGGAGTTCTATGGTGACGACATGCTTGGGTCGTATTTTGATGTCGTCGGCGGCAAGCAGTTGTTGGAATCCGATGCGCGGGTGGCTCGCGCGGGCACGCTGCTGCTGGAACGCGAATCGGGCATGGCAAAGGCGCTGGTCAATCTGCCGAAGTTGAGTGCGGAATATCGGCTGGTCTATAGCGATGACCTGGCTAGCGTCTTCGTTCCGCAGGCGCACAGTGACTAGAAGGCTTGCCCCAGACTGCGTCGGCCGATCTGAAGCGGGCCACAGGGGCTAAAGCCCAAGATTTCTTAGCGCCTTGACGCGGCGCTAAAGCGCCGCTCTTCCACGGTTGCGCGATCGGCCGGTTGCGCGATCGCCCGGTTGTGCAGTTCGGCTCGGTTGTGGAATCGGAACGCAGCACAATCAGCACAAGGAAGGCGTCCTCTTCTCGTAAGCGTTTGTGAGATCGATTCCAGCGCAGCCGTTCCTACCAATTTCTCACCAGGACGGTCGCCAGGTTATCGCGGTAGATGACGCGGAATCGGCGATCGGTCATCAGCATGGATGCGATGGGAAACTGGTTCTTGAGAATTACGACTCCGGCCTCGTTGAGAACTGGATCCGTAACGTAGGAAGGATTTGCTTCTTGCGTGGAGAAATAGCGCGCGTCCATGGCGTCGCCGTAGAGATCGGTGCGGCCGTCGATGGAAACCGGATATTGCGGCATATAGAAGATGAGGAAGCCGCCCCAATCGAAACTGTTGTAGAGCGGACCGCCCGCGGGATTCTTGCGCAGGAAGTTGACCGCATCCACGGGATACTCCTGGCTGATTTCGCGATCCAGGGCGCGCTCGTTGAAGTCCGTGTTGCGAACCGTCACCAGCAGAAGCAGAATGCTGGCCACGGCCACGATCGCCCAGCCGGAAGGTCTGATCGAGTGGTCGCGCTTCGCCTCGGGAGCAGGGAAGTCCGCGATGACAGCTGCTGCAATCACGCAGAGAAACCAGGCATCACGCCAGGTGCGAAAGCCCAAGATGCTGGCAAAAATGAGCAAGGAGAGTTTGAAGGGATCGATTTTTTTCTGCCAGCCCAGCGCGAAGAAAGCGCCAGTGGCCAGGATGAGCTCAACGTACTGGTTGAAGAAATGGAAGCTCAAGGCCTGCAACTCGCGGATCATGGTGTACATGATCTTCGATCGCGAGATGACGATGGCTTCTTGATAAAGATGGAACGAATAGGGCCCGACGCACGCAGCCAGCATGCAGCCAAGCAGAACGGCGAACGGCTGAATGACAGGAAGAGTGGGCGCATTCAGGGAGTCGGGATAGATGCGCAAGGAGACGGCGATGCGCTGCAGCAGATTGACTCCGGCGAACAAACCAACCACGGCAAGCCCGTAAATGAATTGGATGTGAATGTTCGCCCAAATCATGAACACCAGCGGCAGCCAGTACAGCAGTTGGATTCGGCCTCTGCGCTGCGCTTCGAACAACAAAGTCAGCGTGATCGTGAACAGGATGACGGTGAAGAATACGGGACGGGGCGCGATGTTGAACAGGAACGCTGCGAACACAGCTATCGAAAGCGCCCAGGAAGTCCAGAAGCGACCGGAGATGCGGTACAACATCGCGAAGATGGCCACGGCAACGGCGATGGTGAGCGCGGCTCCGAACCAGCCCATGCCGAGGAAACTGAACCAGACATAGGCACGGGACAGCAGAACTTCATAGCCCCAGCTGTAGGCCATCCACGCCCGGTCGGCGGCGGTGCGGGAGAAGATTCCGGTATGGGGGAAAGTCCGGTTCTGAACAATCCAATCGCCCACGCTGAGATGCCACCACATATCAGGATCGATCACCGAGAGCCGGGTGATCAGACATTCCGTGCCCACCGCGACGATCAGCGCCGTCAGGGCGAACAGCTTCAGCGCGCGGAGTTTCAGAAGAGCGATGAGATCCTGCTTAATGCTCATGGGATGGAATGTCTTACGGCAGGCATGGCGATGACATTGCTGACCGAGTCTACAACACGGCGATTACGGCATGAAACTAAACGACGAAAGAATCAGTCGGAGCGACTCGCGCGCGCTGTATGCGCGGGCGTTTTCCGGGGAAACAGTTTGCGGATGGCTTTGAGCGGCTGGCTCCTCCGATACGGAAACTTCAATTTGCAATTCGTAGCATTTCTGCCGGTGGAACGTGCGGTGGAGATCGGACTCCTGGGAATGTCCAGACAGCGTTTTCCTGACGGTGGCGTGGCGAAATTCGTGGTCGTTAATGACGATGGCGTTAATGACCATGGGGTTCATGACAGCGGACGATGCCTGCACCGCCTCGCCGCGCGATCGCGCCTGTTGATCCGCATAGTTCAGGCAATCTGATTCGGAGCTTACGCCAGGGACCAGGTTGACGGAAAATCCGGCGGCTTCAAATCTTGATTCGTCGGCGATTTCGATGGGATAGACAATACAAGCGAGCGCGGTCGAAAAGTCACAAACGGGAATGCCCACATGTTTGCCCTGCGTGGCGCGGAGAATGCGATCCCCGACCAGCAACTCATAGGTCTGGGGATATAGGAACTGGAATCCGCCGTCAGGGCTGGTGAAAACATCGAGCGTCGGCGGACCTTGCGCGGGCGCGACCAGCACACAACTAACGAAAATAAGGCTAAGGGTCAGCAGCCTCTTCATAGGGTCACCGAACGGAATGCTTGCAAACCGGCTGCCAAGATTGAATCTCGGAAGCAGCGGCGCGGACGTAACCGTTTTCTGTGGCTTAGGGGAAAACGGCGGCTGGCCGCGTGTTTCAGGCCTGAGCGGGCGGGCGAGAAATCGCGCGAATGGATGGGCGGAATCACCCAACACGCAAGCGAGATTGTTTCTGCTGCGTAAGTTTCAAGAAGTTGGGATGCTTTTTGCAGGCGTGAACCTACTCCAGCGATCCCGCCGCTGTGGATTCCAAAAGCTGTGCCGGGTAATGCCCGACCGATCACATCGCGGGTTTCTCGGTCTTGGTGCCGGGAGCAATACCCAGGTGGCGTTTCGCCTGCGCCATCATCTGCTCGACTTCGGCTCGCCGCGGGCTCTTGGGATCGGCTTTCAGGAAGCCCTGCCAGGCGGCGATCGCCGCTTTCGGGTCGGCCTTACCCTTCCATTCGAAATAACCGAGGTTGAAGAGAACCTTGGAATTCTTGGTCTCAAGCTTGAGCGCTTGATTCAGTGTGGCGATCGCCTTATCGAGATCACCCAGCTTGATGTAAACGAACGCTTGTTCATTCAGATTGTCGGCCTTGGGTTTCACCGCGGCTGACTGTTCATAATATTGTTGAGCGCTCTGAAACTGTTGCGCCGCCATATACGAGCGGCCGATTTCGGCCAGCAAATCGGCGTCGTTAGGATTTTTCTGTAGCTGCTCGAGCAGGGGGGCGACTTTCTTGTCCGCCATACGCTTCATGTCGGCTGCGTTCGGCATGGGGTGCGGTGCATTGCCGGGCGTAGGAGTGGGCGCGGTCGTGGCCACCGGCGGGCCGGCGTTAGCCGTGGCGGGCGCATGCAGGAGATATCCCATGGCGGTGCCGAGAATCAGGCAAATCACTGCCATACTGTAGGTCTGGACGTTGTTCCAGTTTTTCGAAGCTGGGTGGTTCGAAGCTGGTTTGTCCGACGTTGGTTGGTTCGCTTCCATAACTCTCCTTATCGCGTGCCAGGAACGGGTAGTTTCGCATCCTGGCGGCCTGCGAGCAGAATACGCCCACGGCAAGGCCTTTACTCCCGTCAAAAGACATGAAGCACGTGAAATGCCAAAAGAATTGACCTGGAAGAGTGAAATCTGTAATTGTTTCAACAGCTTACGCCGAGGTTGCTGGGCTCCAATGAATTTTGTGACGCTGCTACTGGAAATCGCGCAAGCGCACGGGGCATATCACCCACCGGCCCGATACTCACACTGAGTCCGCGCGGAAGCCCGGCGCTTGCGGCGCGCAAAATTTTGCCAAACGGTCAGACGCACGGTCAGCTGTGATTTCAATCACACCCAGTCGGCAGGGGATCACGGGACAATTCGTGTACTCCATAAGGGGATTCCCAGAAGAGAAGCAAGAAACGAAACGAGGAGAAATTCATGGCCGATAGCAAGAGTTCCACGCCCGCGGGCGCTTCCAATGCAGGCTCGACGAATGCAGGTTGGAGCAGCATGCAGGCGTACGTTTTATCCGTGATCTGTTTGCTGGTGGGAGTGGCGTTCGGCTATCTTCTGCGCGGGTCCGCTCCGGCGCAGACAGCGGCCACGGCCACTGCGGCGCAGGCGGCCGGAGGAAATGGAGTTGGTACCGCACCCGGGATGGCAGCTGCCAACGGCGCACCCCAGCCTACACCGGAGCAGCTGCGGCAGATGGCCGACACGCAGGCGCAACCGCTTCTGGCGCAGCTTAAGAGCGATCCAAACAATGCGCAATTACTCTACAGCATCGGCAACTTGTACTATGACGCGCAGCAATATCCTGACGCGGTGAAGTATTACGAGAGTTCATTGAAGATCAATCCCAAAGCCACCGACGTTCGCACCGACCTAGGCACGGCGTATCACTTAATGGGTCAGCCCGATCGCGCCATCAGCGAGTACGACGAGGTGCTCAAGACCGACAGCAAGCACGCCAACGCATTGTTCAACGAAGGCATGGTGAAGTGGCAGGACAAAATGGACGTGAACGGCGCAGTGGCGGCCTGGAAGCGCTTGCTCGAAACGAATCCTGATTATCCGCAGCGGGATCGGGTGCAGGGTTTGATTGCGCAGGCGGAAAAACACATGAGCATGGCCGCGGGCGCGAAGACCGACAAGCCGGCTACGGCGCAATAGCGACGGCGGGCATTGAGTGGAGATGTAAAGAATGAAAGTGCCTCGATGAATTCCGATCTTGAGACGAAAGGAGCGGCGCCGGTCCGCCTTCCGCACTGGAGCCTCGTCGCGGCCGTTGCGATTCTCGTTCCGCTGGTGATTCTTGCGGTGGTTGAGTTCAGCCTGAGATTAGCGGGGGTGGGATACAGTCCTGACCTTTTAGTTCCGTGCACGGTTCGAGGCGCGCCCGCCGCATGCTACAACCTGTTTTTTGCTGCGCCTTACTTTCCTGCCGGCATGGTGCAGACGCCGCGCCTGTATTCGATTCCAGCCAGCAAGCCGCGCGGAACATTCAGAATTTTTGTGCTGGGCGAGTCGGCGGCCATGGGTGACCCAGATTCCGCCTACGGATTCAGTCGCTATCTGGAGGTCATGCTGCGCGCGCGTTATCCCGCGATTCGATTCGAGATTGTGAATACCGGAAGCGTGGCCATCAATTCGCACGTCGAGTTGCCGATTGCCAAAGGTCTGGCGGATCAGCACCCGGACCTGTTCATCAGTTACTCGGGCAATAACGAGGTGGTTGGTCCGTACGGGGCGGGTACGGTGTTGACGTCGTCAGCGATGAGCATGCCGGTGGTGCGCGCCAGCATTTCTTATCATTCCACGCGCATCGGTCAGGCGGTGACCAGGCTGGGGACGCAGAAAAGAGAATGGCGCGGTATGGAGATGTTTCTCGACAAGCAGGTCCCGGCCAGTTCGCCGCAGATGAAATATGTGTATGCAAACTTCGAACAGAATCTGCGCGACATTCTTGCGGTCGCTGGTAAGGCCGGGGCGAAGATTATTGTCGCCACGGTGGCTACTAATGTGAAGGACTGCGCTCCGTTTGGTTCTCAACATCGGGAGGGCCTGAAAGCAGAGGATTTGCGCTCCTGGTCAGCGCTGGTCGAGCAGGGCAACGAGCTGGAAGCTGCGGGTTCTGCCGCAGAGGCTTTGAAGATATATTTCTCCGCGGCCAAGATCGATGATGATTACGCGGAGCTGGAGTTTCGCATCGCGCGTTGTTTGTGGGCCACGGGAGACGCCAAGGCCGAGAAAGAACACTTCGCCCGCGCCCGCGATCTGGATACTTTGCGTTTTCGCGCCGACAGCCGGATCAATGAAATCAATCGCTCGGTGGCTACGTCATCTTCTAACGCGGCTCTGGTTGACATAGAAAAAATTCTGTCGGACGCAAGTCCCGATGGAGTCATTGGCAGCGGCTTCGTTTATGAGCACGTGCACTTGACGCCGGAAGGCAACTACTTGCTGGCGCGCGCGATGTTTCTGCAAGTCGCGAAATATCTTCCTCCCGAGGCTGCGGGTTCGAGTGACACGCCTTCAAGAGATGACGTCTTATCCGAAGCCGATTGCGAGCGGCAGTTGGCCCTGACTCGCTTTGATCGTTCTCGCCTCGCGGCTGAGATGCTCGATCGTTTGCAGAAGCCTCCGTTCACGACACAACTGAATCACTCGGAACAACTCTTTCGCATGGCGGCGAAGGCGCAGCGCTCCGACGAGACTCCGAATGACACGGCGGCGCAGTATCAGTGGGCCATCATGAGAAATCCGGAAGACCCGATGCTGCACCTGAATTTCGGGATGTTTCTTTACGCCTACAACCGTGCCGCCGCCGCCGAACAGATCGGGATGGCTCAGCCCTGGGATGGGTATCCTGTGTTTCTACCGGATGGAACGCAAGTTCGCTGACCGGCCGCCAGCTCGATCGTTCATTCAATCCTTCAGTTTCGAGTTTCGAATCGACATCTGATTCAGAAGCGGCGATACATGAGTTGCCCGGCGCTGGCTTCTTGTCCGTGAGTGAGCAGCAAAACGAAAATCAGCGTCAGAATATAGAGCGAGGGAATCCAGAACCAGCGCCAGCGAGCAATCAGCGCGAGTGCTCCCCGCTGCGATTGCGCGGGCTCTTCGCCAGTGTGCTGGTCGATCGTTTGGCGATCGAGCGCATCACTGACTAACAGGACGATCAGGTATCCCACCGATAGAACCGCGACCAGTGCATAGAGGCTTGAACTCAGCAGGTGCCAACCATAGGTTGCCGGCGACACCATTGCGGACAGCATTTGTCCAGCTTGCGCCAGAGAATCTGCGCGGAAAAAGATCCATCCCAAGCTGATGAGAATTGCGGTCGCAATCCAGGATATAGGCGTCCAGAGCTTCTCCGCCGGTTCCCAGTCGAGCCTGCGTTCCAATTGCTGCAGTTGCCGGTGCGCCACCAGCAGCACGCCGTGGTAGCAGCCCCAAATCAGAAAGAGCAGCGAGGCTTTGTGCCAGAGCCCGAAAACCACCATGGAAAGCGCCAAGGCCAGATTGCGCCACCACATTTCCCGGCTCAAAGGGGCGAGCGGGAAGAAAACGTAATCGCGAATCCAGAAGGAAAGCGACATGTGCCAGCGCGTCCAGAACACCGATGGGCTGGTCGATGCAAACGGACGTTCGAAATTCTCTGGCACCGTGATGCCCAGCGCTTTGGCCGCGCCCACGGCGATGTGCGTGTAACCGGCAAAATCAAAGAAAAGCTGCAACCCGTAGCCGAAAGCGAGGCACCACGCGTCGGGGCCGCTCCACTGGGTGGCGTGGTCGAATCCGCTCACGATTCCGTCGCCAGCCAGAACGCCTTGTCCGAGCAGCTTGGCGAGTTGCATCATCAGTACACCGGTGGCGATGCGGCGTAAGCCCTGCGCAATTTCAGTCCAGGATGTTGTCTTGTCCGACCGAAACTGCGGGAGCATGTCGGGCAGGCGGCAGACCGGCCCAGAGATCGTGACCGGAAAGAAAACCATGTAGAGGGAAAATTCGACGAATGACGGATCGAGATCCTCGCCACGATACTGATCAAAAAGATAACTCAGCGCCTGAAAGGTCCAGAACGAGATGCCCAAAGGCAGCGCCAGATTCGCAAAGTTCTGCAGGGCAAAGGTGTGGATGTGGATCGCAAGTTCTGGAACGTATTTGAAAACACTCAAGAGGCCAAGGTTGAAAACAATTCCAGCCGACAGCGGCAACCAAGATTGATTTTTCCGCAGCCATTTTCCGATTAGAAAGTTGCCGACGATCGACGCCACCAGTACACCGGCGAACCACGGCCCCCACGTCAGGTAGAGCGCGAAGCTGACGAGCAGAAGGAATACCTGCCGCACGCTTCGCGAATGAACCTTGGCGAAGACGGCGACACAGGTCAGAAAAAGCAGAACATAGCACGCGCTCTGGAACAACATTCCTCCATTTTCCACGTCAGTGCCCGTCCCCCATGCGCTGGATGATCTGATCTCGCAGGCGCAACGCTGTGGTGTCTTCAGGATTAAGCCTCAGCGCTTCAGAAAACGATTTCAGCGCCGCATCGTAGTCGCCGAGTTCTGCCTGCGCTTCGCCGGATTCGTCCAGGCAAAGCAGCGCCATGTCGCGGCTGGCGGTGTAGCGGAGGGCCAGCTGATACTCTTGCACGGCATCGCGAAACTGGCCTCGTCCCGAGAAAATGTGCGCAATGTTGTAGTGGCAATATTCGGTCCGGGGCTGGATGGCGCACGATTCCTGGTAGTGCTGCAGGGCTTCGTCGGTGCGGCCCGCGGAGAATAGAGCATTCCCATACAGCTGTTCCAGCCACATGTCGGGCTGGCCCCATGCGGCCTCCGCTTGCGCGAACAAGGTGACGCCATTTTTCCAATAGCTCAAGTAGTGGATTGTGGCCACGCTCAACGCGGCGATAAGGCACAGAGCAGCCACAGAGAGAGAAGCGCGCGCAAGCGAAAAATCCTCAGCGACTCCGCCGATACCCCAAACCACCGCGATGAACACGCCGATCGCGGGAACATAGGTGTAGCGGTCGGCCATGCCCTGAAACCCGACTTGCACAATGCCGATCACAGGGATCAGCGTGATCAGAAAGAAAACCCAGCCAACAATGATGTAGCGTTTGCGGCGCAAGTGCCAGGCCAGCGCGCTGATGGCGATCAGAATCGCAGCGGAGGCGATCGCATCGCCCAGAGACGCTGACAATCGGAGCGGATAATACGTGGCCAGCCGCACCGGCCAGAATATTTTCCCGAGGTACGCGACGCACGAGATGGCGGCGTTTTCGAAACGAGTGGAGAGCGGAAGCAGCGACAAGCCCATCACCGATCCGCCGGCTCCCTGCGCCATTTCGGTGAGCGCAGAACTTGCGGCGCTCATGGCAAAAAAAGGCAGCTTTTCAAGAGTCAACTTCATCCACCGGCGCGAGAAGGAAAGTGCTTCCAAGCGCTGCAGCGGCCAGTAATCGAAGAGCAACAGCAGCACGGGAAGACTCACTGCCATGGGCTTCGACATGAGGGCCAGCGCGAACGCGCCCACGATCAACAGATATCTATTCCAGCCTCCGCGGCGCACATACCATCCGTAGGCCGCAATCGCGAGCAAAGAGAAAAAAGCGCTCAGCAGACTTTTTCTTTGCGCGACCCAGGCGACTGTCTCCACGTTCAAAGGATGCACGGCAAAAAGAGCGGCTACGATGAAGCTTCGTCCGACGGCGCCGGTGGCTTGCTGCAAGATCCAGAACAGCAGCAGAACATTGGCCGCCTGCAGCAACACGTTGACGTAGTGGTGGGCCGCGGAGTTCAAGCCAAACAACTGGCAATCCAGCATGTGCGACCACCAGGTCACCGGGTGCCAGTTGGATTGTTCAAAGCTGGTCAGCGCCCAGGCTAGGTCCGCGGGCTTCAGTCCGGAAACGACGTGAGGATTGTCGGTGACGTAAGCGTCGTCGTCCCACAGTTTGATGAAATCGTGATGCAGCACTGGAAGATACAGGAGCAGAACGATGGCGACAAGCAGAGCGGCCAGCAACCGTCGCTGATCGCGTAGATTGGCCAGCGGCGCTAGCATTGCAAGGATTCCATGGCGAAATAAACTTAAGAGTATAAACGGCGGCTTGCAGCGCCCACCCGCGGGCTCAAAAAGAACGTTGCGGCGCGTCGTCTACAATGGGCCTGTGATTCGGTTCGACAACCTGATCGACGCACTGGACGCGGCGCCCGCCGATCGGCCGTTCATCACCTTTTGGATCGACGAAGATGAGAGCGAGACTGTAACTTTCGCGGAGTTTCGAGAGCGCGTCCGAGCGCAATCCGTCGCACTGCGAAACCATGGACTAGTGGCCGGCGACCGGGTGGTCATCATCATGCCGCAAGGAATTCCTGCGATGACGACTTTCGTCGCCGCGATGAGGATTGGAGCCGTTCCGGCATTTCTCGCTTATCCGAATTTCAAGGTCGAGCCCGCGAAGTATCGATCCGGACTGGAAGGCGTCACGGCGAACCTGCGTGCAAAGGCGGTGGTGATCGACGCGGAGTTTCCGGAGGAGATGCTGAGTAGTGTAACGCTTGGTGACGGCACTAAGCTGATTCGCTCCGGCAGTAATACTGAGGTAGATGACGCAACCCGGTCCGCTTCGCAAGAGAAACCTGCCACGATCGATTCGCACAGCATCGCCTTTATCCAACATTCCGCGGGCACCACCGGGCTGCAGAAGGGAGTCGCTTTGAGTCATGGCGCTGTCCTGCGTCAACTTGAACATCTGGCGCGCGCGGCGAAGATCGACGGCGCGTCGGACCGCCTCTACAGCTGGCTGCCGCTTTACCACGACATGGGACTGATTGCCTGCTTCATGCTGCCCATGGTGCATCACGTTCCCGTGGTCATGCAATCGCCGCTGGACTGGGTGATGCGGCCGGAATCGATGTTGCAGATTGTGAGCGAGCACAAATGCACGGTGGCGTGGATGCCGAACTTTGCGTTTCAGTTTGTGCCCAGACGTACGCCGAAAAGCCGGTGGGGTCAGTATGATCTTTCGTCGCTGCGGCTGCTGATTAACTGTTCTGAGCCGGTGCGGGCCAGCAGCATGATGGAATTTCAAACTGCGTTTGGAATTCGAAGCACGGTGCTGCAATCTTCCTATGCGATGGCCGAGAATGTTTTTGCCGTGACTCAGTCAGAACTGGATCGGGAACCTCCGACGCTCTATGCCGATGGGCAGCAGTTTCGCAGCGCTCATCGCGTGGTTCCCGTGGACAAGGAAACCCCGGGAGCGATGTCGTTCACTTCGTCTGGACGGCTGCTGACCCACCAGCGGGTGCGCATCGTTTCTGATTCTGGCGGGACCGTTGACTCGGATTGCATTGGCGAGATTGCCGTCAAGAGCGATTGTTTATTCGAGGGCTACTACAATCGCTCTGACTTGACCGCGCAGGCTCTCGTCGCTGGCTGGTACCACACCGGCGACCTCGGCTTTTATCGTGATGGAGAGCTCTATGTAGTCGGCCGCAAGAAAGATCTGCTGATCGTCGGCGGGGAGAATATTTATCCCCAGGACATAGAGGAAATCGTGGGCCGTCATTCCGCCGTTCATGATGGGCGCGTGGTTGCGATGGGCCTGTACAATCCTGATCTGGGAACGGAAGACATCGTGGTCGTCGCGGAGTTGGAGAATGAACCTCTGCTGGCGAATGCGGTGGAACTGGAGAAGGAAATTCGCGGGAGCGTTGTCGCAGCTCTGGGAATCGCCGTACGAACCATCTTATTGAAGCCGCCCAAGTGGATTGTTAAGAGTACTGCCGGGAAGGCCGCGCGCTCGGCTACGCGCGAAAAACTGTTCCGGGAACATCCGGAGTTAAATTCCGAAGCGCAGATTTCAGTTTAGGAGAATCGAGTCCTAATGACCGTCGAAGAACAGCAGCAGATGTTTCAGCCGATGATCCAGCACATTGTCGAGTTGATTCGAAAACCGGGCGTGACCATTGACGAGAATACTCCGCTGGTTTCTTCCGGCCTCATCGATTCGATGGCTCTGGTCGACCTTCTGCTGAAGCTTGAAGATCTCACGCACAGGCGCATTCCGGCGGGAAAAGTGCAGCCCAAGGATATGGATACGGTGGCCAAGATGTTTGCCACCGCCGAGCGGGTGGGTAAGCCTCGAAAATAAATTGAAGTTGTTCGCCGTCCCAGGTGTGCGTGGGCAGATGGCTAGGCGCTCGCATGCCTTTATAATGAGCGTCGTTTGTCAGGATGATTCGATTGCGCACATGAGCCAGTCTGCCCAAATTTCTGCCGATCACAAGACCACGGTCGCCGGCGAAGCGCTGGAACTCTCCGTGGTCTTGCCCTGTCTGAACGAACGCGAGACCGTCGGCATTTGTGTTGCGAAGGCTGTGGCTGCGATCGGGAGTGCGGGAATTCACGGCGAAGTCATCGTTGCGGACAACGGATCGACCGACGGTTCGATTGAACTCGCAAGGTCTGCGGGGGCCAGAGTCGTTAACGTCGCGCAGCGCGGGTATGGGAACGCCCTGCGAGGCGGAATCCAGGCGGCGCGCGGCGTCTACGTGCTGATGGCGGATTCCGACGACAGCTACGATTTCTCGCACATCCCGCGTTTCGTGGAGCAGCTAAGAAGTGGCTCGGAACTGGTGATGGGCAACCGTTTTCGCGGCGGCATTCGCAAAGGAGCCATGCCGGTTCTGCACCGCTACCTCGGCAACCCCGTGCTGACGGCTATTGGCAGACTTTTCTTCGGTTCGCCCGCGCATGACTTTCACTGCGGCATCCGTGCCTTCCGCAAAGACAGCTACGAACGCATGGGCATTCGCTCCACCGGCATGGAATTTGCCAGCGAGATGGTGGTGAAGGCGAGTTTGCTGCGGATGAAAGTGAGCGAGGTGGCAACGACTCTTTCGCCCGATGGACGCAGTCATCCGCCTCATCTGCGGACCTGGCACGATGGCTGGCGCCATCTGCGCTTTCTGCTGATGTACAGCCCGCGCTGGCTTTTCCTGTACCCCGGCGTAGCGTCCATTCTGGTTGGACTGGCGGCGTGTGTGTGGCTCATGCCGGGGCCGCGTCGCGTCGGCAACGTGGTTTTTGACGTTCACACGCTCGCCTACGCTTTCGGTTCCATGCTGGTGGGCTTCCAGTTGCTGGCCTTTGCCGTGTTCACCAAAGTGTTCGCCATTTCTGAAGGATTGTTGCCCGAAGATCCACGGCTTAATCGGATGTTCCAATACATCACGCTCGAAACCGGACTGGTGGTGGGAGCGGTGTTCGTGGTTCTGGGAATTTCCGGTTCGATTTTTGCGCTGTCCACGTGGGCTCGAACCAGTTTCGGTCCCATCAACTCGGAAAATATTTTGCGCATCGTCATGCTTTCCGTCTTTATGCTGACTCTGGGACCGCAGATCATCTTCAGCAGTTTCTTCCTGAGCATCCTTGGCCTGCGTCGCCGCTAACCATGCCTCCAGCCGAATTCGATTCTTTCGCAAAAAGCTACGAGCAGGATCTGGCAAAATCTCTCGCCGTCACGGGCGACAGCCGGGAGTTCTTCGCGCAACGCAGAATCGAGTGGACGGGGCAATGCATCGCCCCGCTCGGACATCCGGTGCGACGCATCCTGGACTACGGTTGTGGCGACGGATCGAGCGTCCCCATGTTGGCCGCCGGATTCAAAGCGGATCAGGTGCTGGGCGTAGACATTTCTAGTGCTTCGATCGCCGTAGCCCGCGAGACATATGCCGGGACGGGACGGACGTTCCTGTCGATCGACGAGTGGACGCCGGATGGCACGATGGATCTTGCGTTCACCAACGGCGTCTTTCATCACATCCCTCCGGCCGAGCGGAAGCAATGTCTGGCGGCGGTTCGGCGGTCGTTGCGTGCGGGAGGGCTGTTCGCTTTCTGGGAAAACAATCCGTGGAATCCCGGCACTCGCTACGTGATGTCGCAATGTGCATTCGATGAAAATGCAATTACGATCAACCCTCGCGAAGCGCGCAGGCTTCTGTCGGAAGCGGGCTTCAAGATTCTGCGGACCGATTCGCTTTTCTACTTCCCGCGTTCTTTGCGCTGGCTGCGGCCTGCCGAGCGCTGGCTTCGCGGCCTGCCCTTTGGCGGCCAATACCTGGTGCTCTGCCAGAATTCTGCTGAGTAGCGAACGCTCGCGACAATCCAGAAGCCGTGTGAGACGAATCACTCCCTGTCGTGAGTGGCCGCACGGTAAGGGAAAAGCCTGACAAGCTAGAATGTTGCCGTCCTTCCCCTGCGTGCTCGGAACGGCCATTTCGGTCCTTTCCTGTTCCGAGGAATGAGGCTTTATGCAAGGCCTCGTCAGTCGGTCCTTTCGTACGGGCTATCCGGAGGTGGTGTCCTCCACACGCTCCGCGGGGCAGATTCTGTCTAATCCTCTGCTTGATCCGCTGCCCCCTCCGTGACGTCTTCCCAGCTGTGATGTCGCATCAGACGTTTAGCTTTGAGCGACTTCGATCGACGGGAGGCGGATGATGACGCGGCGCTGCGTGGTCATAGTTGTAATCCTGCTGGCTTCGGTGCAGTTGTCCGCAGGCGGCAATCCAAAAGCCAATTCCGAACAGGTGATGGATCGAATCGTCGCCAATGAACGCGCGCTGAGCGCCACCATGCGGAGCTATAGCCCGATGGTGGAAACCTACCTGCAGCGCATGCAACCCGACGCCGCGCTGGGATTCGTCCCCGCCGAGGATCGCTATTTTCTCGGCCGTGTCCAGTTTCAGCAGGCCAAGGAAGAGTTCTATCTGGACAAGCGCCTGGTGGAGCGAATGGCAGGTTCGTTCGCGAAACTCTATTCGCTGAGTCCGGTGGGTTTCTCAAGCATGATCTTCGTCGATCGCACCGGGTTCGACCGCAAGAATTACCGGCTTCGTCCGCTGCAAAGCGAGTTTCTGGGAGAAGTACGCTGCCTGGTGTTTGAAGTGATCCCGCGCAAGAACAACGATAAAACCGCGAACCGCTTCAAGGGCGCGATTTGGGTCGAGGATGACGGCTACAACATTGTGCGTTTCAACGGCAGCTACGGCACATTTCACATCGACAGTTGGCGCATGAACCTGCGCGAAGGGGTGTGGCTGCCGGCAGTGGTTTATTCCGAAGAATTCGATTCCAACAAGCCGCAAGCGCAAACTCCGCGAGTGAAGGCCCAGACGCGGATCTGGGGCTACAACATCGGCCCCCGCCGGGAGTCGGAATTCGCGGAGATTGTGGTTGACCCGGCAGCCGCTAAAGATCTGTCGGAGAATCCCGATCAGAGTCCCCTGGAGATTCAGCGTGCCTGGCAGCGCCGCGCCGAAGACAATGTGATCGTAAAGCTGGAGGATCTGGGACTGGTGGTGCCCGAAGGCGAGGTCGACAAAGTTCTGCAAACGGTCATCACCAATCTGGAAGTGACCAACAAGATTGTTCTGGATCCGGAAGTGCGTTGCCGCATTCTGCCGACAACGCCCATTGAAGTGGCCACGATCGGCCACACGATTCTGGTGAGCCGCGGACTCCTGGATGCCTTGCCCAACGAAGCTGCTCTTGCAGTGGTTCTGGCGCACGCCCTGGCGCACGCGGTTCTGGGCCACGACCTGGACAGCAGCTTCGCGTTTAACGATCGCGTGGCGGTTCCCAAGCTGCAGCAGCTTCCGCTCTTTGATTTCAAACACAGCGCCGAACAGGAGAGCGAAGCTGATGCTCTCGGGATGCAGATCCTGGCCAACTCCCCATACAAAAGCAATCTCGCCGAAGCCGGGCTCTTCCTGAAAGCTCTAGCCAAGTACGGGCGGAAAGTGCCGAACCTGACCAAGGCGAACCTGGGCGAGAGTCTGGTGACCGACAGTCGCGTTTCCTTTATGAGTGCGGTGGCCGATGCCGCGCCTGCCCTCGAACTCGAGAACCCGCAGCAGATCGTTGCCTTGCCGCTGGGCAGCCGCGTGAAACTCGATCCCTGGGCCGGCCAGTTGAAGTTCGTAAAAGCGAAGCCGCCTCGCATCTATTCGGCCAAAGACAAATTGGCGCTGGAGGTCACACCCTTCTCGCCGTACCTGGTTCGCCTCCAACCTGCCGGAGCGATTGCAGGCACGCTGCCCGATTCCAGCCAGCCCCATTGAAGGAGCCTGCCAATGACTGTTGCGCGTCGCATGGCGGTTGTCTGGCTCCTGGGCTCATGCCTTTGTTACGCCGGAAGGCATCCGACGCCTCTCGATGAGAACTCGAACTGCTTGGAATGCCATGCCGATCATGCCGCGGGAGCTCATGTTCATCCGGCGGTGAAGCGAGGATGCCTTTCCTGTCACGTGGTCGAGAATCGGAAAGATGAGAATCAGGAAGACGCGACCTATGTCGTGCTCAGGCCGGCCAAGTCCATTGTCTGCCTGGAGTGTCATCAAGCCGCAGCGTACGAGCGGACGCACTTTCCGTATGCCTCGAAGATGTGCCTGCGGTGCCACAATCCGCATGCGTCTGTGAACCCCCGGATGCTGCGAGCCACCGTAAACGAACTTTGCCTGGATTGTCATCTGGCCAATCTCAAGCGCGCTCCCTCGCGTTACCTGCCGACGATCGAACTCACGGCCAACAACAGCATGGGCCACCCCTATGTGCGTCACCCCGTGAGTGGAAGTCATGATCCGCTCACTGGCGGCGAGATGTGCTGCATCAGTTGTCACCTGCCGCATGGCGGAACGAAGCTGCATCACCTTAAGATGGGATCTGAAATTCCCGAAGATGCCCTGAACCGGAACACCGAAACCAAAGACATGTGCATCAAGTGCCACACGATCCTGTGGGGTGGAGGCAGTGCTTCCACACGGAAAAAGCACAAGACGAAAGCGAACTAGACCGGCCTGAGCGATCGAACCGCGTCCGCTGCTAGCGCTTGCCAGCTACCGTGATCTCGGAGCCTCGCCCATTCGCGGAAGCCAATTGCGAGTCCTGTTCCGTCGCCACATGCTGCCGTTCCCATTCGGCGCGCAGCACCATAGCGCGGATGCGGAAGTGAGACTCTTTCGCCGTATCATCCACGCGAATCAGCATCTCGTTCTTCTGAAAGCGGAAACGAGTGCTCTCGGCCAGGGGCAGGAGTTGATCGGAACTCTTGCCGGTGATTACATAAACCACTTTGTCGGCCAGAACAACATATTCCGGGCACTCCCCGCTTGTCTCGATCCTGGCGCCACCCGACATGGCCGCCATGAATCCGTGGTCTTCCGGCATGCACTCAGTCATCCGCATGCGGACGATCGTACCTTGTGTATTGGCGCTGGTCTGCGCGTGGAGGAAACTGGACGAAGTGCAACACAACACCATCAGCAAAAGTATGCGTTTCATAAGCTCCTATGCTTAGTGGCTGTCGGCGGAGTCGAAATAGCCCTGGCGGCAGCGGAAGGTTAGGTTGAGGTTGTGGGTAGGCAGAATGCGAACCGCATGGAATCCGGTACTGGGATAGGGAAGCCGGTACGTAACCTGATAGCTGGCATGAAAGTCGTCGAGGACGGCATCGGCCACGGTCTGGGCGCCGTTGTTGAGTTGGAAGCTTCGGCCGCCGGTGAGGGAAGACAGCTTCTCAAGGAACGCCGCTCCTGAAGATGCAGCATTGCGACCGATGCTAACGCTGTAAACCTGAACGTCGTTGGCCACCATGGCTGCGATCGCTTCATTTGAGGAAGCTCGGCTGATCGTGTCTTCGCCGTCGGAAAACAGAATGACCGCTTTGCGGATATGCCCGTCGCTATTCTCGGAAAACGAGTCGGCCGCCAACTTCAGGCTGTCAAACAGAGGAGTCAGTCCGCCGGGCGATCCTGCCGGAACTAGACTAGCGGGGTTCGCAGAGCCGCAATTGTCTTTACAGATCAGGGCTGGTTGTATGCCGCGAAACGAAATGATGGAGACGCTTGCTTCCGGTACTCCGGAAGTCTGCGATAGAAGGCTAGCCACTTCGGCGGCGACCTGTTCGAAACGGGGAGCGACCGAACCGCTGTTATCCACCACGACCGCCAGCTCCAAACGCGTATATTGCGCACGGCTGAAACCGCGGAAAGTTCTGACGACAATATCTTTGTCTACGACAGCGAAGTCGGAAGCACTCAACGTGGCGATCGCGTGGTGGTTCTGATCCGTGGCGGAGAATGTGATCTGTACTTCAGAAACTTGAGAACGATAAACCGGGATGGCGAGCCCCGACCCTCCTTTGGGCGCGTCCCCGGCCCAGAGCGTTCCGACAGAGCAGTTCCATAGCAGAAAAATCGTCAGAGCCGAGACGGCGGTTTGGTTGGCACTTGTCCTGTTCACACAGGCTCTATCGGCCTGCAGCGCAAGACTTTAGACGGGAGCCTAACTTTGCCTATTACGTTGGGCGTAGCGCGCGGACGACTCCGTCAGTTTCTTAGGAGTCATTTCCTTATGGCAACTTGACGAAGAAAGGCGAGAACTACAAGCCTTCGCAGATTTCGCGCACGGTGGCGTAGGCGCACCGCGTCGAAATGATGGGGCATGGTGGTGTCGGCGAATATCAATAGCGAGTCATGATCAGACCGGCTCCCACGGTTCCGCCAGGATCTCATTTCCCGGCGTCTGGCGACCTATCTGGCCGATTCGAAACAGTCCTGTCGTGGGCATATCGCCCCAATGCGTCCGTGAACATGCTTGGCCCGAAGCGGCGGCCCCACGGTCTTTTCATGCACCCATGAAACTTGGCCCGCATAGTCTTCGCCAGATGCTCTGAGACAGTATTGCAGGCCTGGACGGAGACGGCATCGCTCGCGGGCACTGCGATGAGAACGGTGTCTCTGAATGTAGGGTTCTGCGAGAAAAACGCCTGGTTCCAAAGCGTAAATAAAAAGTCCGGAGGAACCCCACCTTTCGCACAGGCAGCACGGGAGGGCGCCCACACCTCTGCGCTCAAGAAGCGCCGCAGCGTGTCCGCCCGATGGGTCCACTTGGCGTGACCTTTGTCGTCCCATCCGATGCGACCGAATCGCACAGGCCGGTTCTTGGCGCCTTCGTACTGATTGCTGGTTGTAATCGGCGCTCCGCGCGCGCGTTCGGCCAGCGGTTGCAGGACGGGAAAAATCTCGCGCCAGCTGTCCGCGTGCCATAGTTCAGGGGCGGATGGATCCCCTAGCAAGAGGTGGACTTCGTATTGGCGCTCGAAATCGAAGCTCACGGTTCAGGTGATGCTGACTTCCGTGTAGGTGCCGTACACCTGCCGCAAGGCTTCGCAGATTTCGCCCACCGTGGCGTAGGCGCGGACGGCCTCCACGATATGGGGCATGGTGTTGGCCGAGGAGATGTTGCCGTTGGCGCCTGCATTCGGCTCCTGCGCCGCAGCTTTCTTGAGCGCATCGAGCGCCTGTTGAACAGCCTCATTCGAGCGCCGCGAGCGCAGGGCTTTGAGCTTTGCCGTTTGCTGGCGCGCCACGCTCTCATCGATGTAGAGAATGTGCGGTGATTCTTCTTCGATGACAAACTCGTTGGCGCCCACGATGACCTTCTCGCGGGCCTCAGCGGCGCGCTGGTACTGGTAGGACGCTTCGGCAATTTCTTTCTGCGGAAATCCGCGCTCGATGGCCTTTACCATTCCGCCCATGGCGTCGAGCTTGCCGAAATAATCGAAGGCGCCATTTTCCATTTGGAGCGTCAAGGTTTCCAAGAAGTAGGACCCGCCGAGCGGATCGACCGTCTGCGTCACGCCTGACTCGTACGCAATGATCTGCTGGGTGCGCAGCGCGATGCGCGCCGCTTCTTCCGTGGGTAGCGCCAAGGCTTCGTCGTAGGAATCAGTGTGCAGCGACTGCGTTCCGCCCAGAACCGCCGCCAGAGCCTGCACGGCCACGCGCGCAATATTGTTCATCGGCTGCTGCGCGGGCAGAGATACGCCCGCAGTCTGGGTGTGGAAGCGCATCAGCCAGGTTCGCGGGTTCTTCGCGCCGAAGCGGGTCTTCATTACTTGCCCCCAAATCTTCCGCGCGGCGCGATACTTGGCGATTTCTTCGAAGAAATCATTGTGGGCGTTGAAGAAGAAACTCAGCCTCGGACCGAATTCGTCTACGTCGAGCCCGCGCCGCCGCGCCCACTCCACATACTCAACGCCGTCGTAAAGCGTGAACGCCAGTTCCTGCAAGGCGGTGGAACCGGCCTCGCGAATGTGATATCCGCTGATGGAAATGGTGTTGAAGCGCGGCGTGAATTTCGAGCCGAACTCAAATGTGTCAATCACCAGGCGCATCGACGGCGCCGGCGGATAGATGTATTCCTTCTGCGCGATGTATTCCTTGAGAATGTCGTTCTGAATCGTGCCGGAAATTTTATTCCAGTCGGCGCCCTGCTTTTCCGCGACCACCAGATACATGGCCCAAAGAACCGACGCGGGCGAATTGATGGTCATCGATACGGTGGTTTTCTCCAGATCGATGCCGCCGAAAAGAATTTCCATGTCTTCCAGCGAATCGATGGCCACGCCGCACTTGCCCACTTCGCCTTCACTCGCGGGATGGTCGGAGTCATAGCCCATCAGCGTGGGCAGATCGAATGCGACTGATAATCCGCTGCCGCCGTGTTCGAGCAAATACTTGTAGCGCTGGTTGGTTTCCTCCGGCGAAGCGAAGCCGGAAAACTGGCGCATGGTGAAAAGTTTGCCGCGATATCCGGTGGCATGAATGCCGCGCGTGTAGGGCGGTTGGCCGGGGTAGCCGAGATAGTTTTCTTCGCTCCAGTCAGGCGGCAGATCGGCCTGCGTATATAGGCGGCGAATGGGTACGCCGGAAATGGTGGTGAAGCGCGCGTGCCCATGCTCGTCGAGATTTGTGCCGGTGGGCGCACCAATCGGCCGCTCAGGAGATTTTTCGAGCGTAGGTCCCAGCGTCTTCTCGGCCCAGTTCTTTTCGCCATCGGAAGGATGACGGTTCTCGAAAACGTCGGCGACCGGACTCTCGGCAACGTGCGGCTTCAGCGGCTTCTTTTCCATAGATTGTTGTGGCGAACCCCAGTGTTCTGCCTCGATCATAGGGAAGTGAGGGCGCGGGAGCAAGGCGGGAACACGCGTTCAAAACGACCGGTCGGTCTGATTGAATACGCTAAACCGCCTGTCATCCTGAGGAGGGCGCAGCCCTCCGAGGGACCGTACGATGCCCGGAACTTGGCGATGCGGTCGAAGGGAACTGTCAGTCTGGGTGCGTTGCGGGTGGCCCAGTCCACGTCATCGCGGCTCTCAGTAGACGTAAGGTCCCTCGCATCGGCTTCGCCGGTGCTCAGGATGACAAGGAAGATGAGTTGCGCGAGAGTTCCCACGCCTTGGCGTATTTCCACGAAACGTAAACTGCGTGGTAGAGGTGCAGCAGCAGACCTTCGCGGCCGTCGAGGAATCCGAGGCGAAAAAAATAGTTGTAGATAAACGTCGCCAGCGGCCGTAGCACGATGTTGATCGCGCTGAAGCGGACTTTACCTTTTGCCACAACCATCTCCGCGCCCAGCGACGAGTAGCGGTTCATGTGCTCGATGTAGTCGGAGAGCGTGGGATAGGAGTGGTGGATGAGTCCACCACGCTTAATCCTGGCCGTGTAACCGTCGACTTTCAATGTCTCATGTACAGATCGGCTTTCGAAGTGCCCGCAGCCCCGACGAAACAAACGGAGTTTTGGATCGGGCCAGTAGCCCCCGTGCCTGATCCATCTCCCTAGGAAGTGGTTCTTGCGGTGAAGCCAGTAGCCGCTCAACGCCGTGGGAAAGTCTTCCGCCGGTCTTGTGGATTTGGCGTCAAGAGCCTCCTCGTACGCCATCACGGTCTCAACTGTGTCGAGCGAGTCTCCGCGTCGGGTAAGGTTGCTGATTTCCGTCGCCGTGAACCCCTCGGGTTTCGAGATCAGTACACGAACTGTTTCCACCGTATCCGCCTCAATCGACTCATCCGCGTCCAGGCTAAGGATCCAGCCCCACTCGGCTTTATCGATGGCTGAGTTCTTCTGCGCGGCGAAGCCTTTCCATTCTTCGATGAATACTTTAGCGCCAAATGATTTCGCGATTTCCACCGTGCGATCAGTCGAGCCTGAGTCGACGACGATGATTTCTCCTTTGCCGTCGGCAACGAGCGGCTGCACGCTGGCGAGGGTGCGTCCGATGTTGGCCTCTTCGTTAAACGTAATGATGACGACGGAAAGGTTCATGGGAAGGTTGTTCGAGCTGGCGAACTCGAAATTGTCTCACACGGACGCAATGCAGAAGTGAGAAGTCAGAATGCAGAAGTCAGAATGCAGAAGTAAGGGCTGCCGGTTCCACAGGGCGAGCACCGACGTTGCCAGAAAAGAAGTGCGAAAGTCGACCGGAGCGACGCTGTTGGTGGCGCGGGGAACGCCGTTCCACTAGTAGGAAGCCCTTCAGGCTGATCACGGCGAACCGGCCGGGGTCGGCGTGAACCCTGTCTAACGCCTGCCGTCTGCAGGACTCCGCGTGAGCGATCTCGCCCAGGCGCTACATCTGTCCTCCGGGCTGAGCGGGCTGCACCGGCGCGGATACGGGCTTTGCCGTGGGCACCGCATCCTGACGCGGGGCGACATAGGGCACGCTGGGCAGGTGCGTGACCTGGCCACGCGTGGCATCGGCAACGTCGATGCCGGCATGATCGAGCAGCAGTCCGGTGGCGCGATCCAGTTCAATCACCGACTTTTCATAAGCCGCCTTCGCCGAAACCAGATTCGACTCGCCCGTGGTCAGCGTGGAGGCATCTTGCAGAATCACGGTGTTGGTGGTCAGTCCGACCTTCAGTTTCTGATTGTCGGCATCCAGGGTCTGGCGCGCCAGGTCGACGGCGGATTGCGCCGCCTGAACGGCGACCCGGTTCTGCTTCACGTCGAATTGTGCGTTGCGTACTTCGATGCGTACCTGATTTTCCAGTTGAAGCTCTCGCACCTGCGCCTGGCGGTATTCGAGTTCGGCGCGCACCTGGTTGGACTGTGCCTCGCGGTTGCGAATGGGGATGGTCAGCGTCAGGCCGATGCCCTTGTCGGGCGCGGTTGAATTCACCAGTTGTTGCAGGGTGCCGCCGTAGCCGACGGGCGCGGGCGGATTCGTCCCCTGGAAGGGCGGTGGCACGTTGCCGGGGTTATAGCAGTTGCTGGTGACCGTGGCGGAACATTGCGGCAGAGCTGGGTTGATGTTTCCTCCTACGCCAGATCCGCCATAGTAGGCGAAGGCTTGCAGCGTGGGCAGCATGGCATTGCGCACGGCTTTGCTGTTGAGGTCGCGCGACTGCAGATCGATGCGCGACTCCACCAGTTCGGCGCGATGGCGCAGCGCGTCGGTGATCATGTCCTGGATGGGAATGACCGGTTCTGCCTGCGGAAGCAGCATGGTGGAGGTGGGCACGACGTCGGCCTCGGCCAGCACGGGATCTTCGATGCTGCGGCTGAGTGCGTTTTTCATGAGCAGTGCCTGCAGTTGCAGATTGTTCTGCGCCACGATCAAGTTCTGCTGGTTGGTCGCTACCGCGCTCTGCGCGCTGACCACCTGAATGGGCGGGATGGTTCCGACCTTGGACTGGCTTATGGCGTCGTTGAGCGCCTTCTGCCCGTAGGTGAGCGCCTCCTGCTGTACCCGGACGTTTTCGTAGGCGAAGACCAGATCCCAATACATGTTCTCGATCTGGTCGACCGTAGTGATGATTTGCAGGCGGAAGGCCACGTCGGAAATCTCGCGGTTGTTTTTGGCAATGCGAATGAATCGTGTGTTGGGAAGGAATCCGTAGCCTTGCAGCAGATTCTGCGTGAAGCGAAACTGGAAGCTCGAACCGAGCTGTGGCGTGAGCAGGCTGATCGGGTTGTTGGTGGTGACGTGGTTATTGTTGAAGTATCCGGTGAGCGCGCCGCCCCATTCGAAGCCTTGGGTGTAACCGAAGTTTGCGGTGTAAGTGTTTTGCGCGATGACTGGAACGGGACTGACCAGGCTGGCCGACTCTGTGTCGTCGCGGTCGAACTGTAGCGTGCTGGTGATCTGGGGATCGAAGGCCGTGATGGGTGCGCCGATGCCGAGGGTGGAACTGACTAGGCCGTTGGTACCGGTTCCGGCGCCGCCGGCCGCGACGGTGGTGCCGCCCGTGCCCGAGCCGACCGTGCCGCCGAGTCCACCGACGCCGCCGCCGGGCGTGTTCTGCACGATGCCGGTGTTGACGCCGAGAATGCTGGCGCCGGATTTCGCTCGCAGCAGGTCAGCGTCGGCGATGTTCAGGTTGTAGCGGGCGATGTCGATGTCCAGATTGTTCTCCAGGGCGAGAGCGACCGCGTCATTGATGGAGAGATAAATCTTTCCATCGCGCATGAGCGTGTCAATGCGAGACGAGTTGCTCAGGATCGGCTGCGCGACTGCTTCCGGCTGGTAGGGCTGCAGCACGTGAGGAAACGCCGCGCGCGGAATCGAATAGTCCTTTAGATGAAACGGCTGCGGCGCTGCCTGCGACGTTGACTGGGGCGAGGGGGCCGCCGGCACATCTTGCGCCCGGAGCGCGGATGGAACGGCCGCCAGGAACATGGTAGTGATGAACAGCCACAGAAGCCGGGTCACAGCAATCAAACGGGGTAAACGCATGAGTCTTCTCCTTGCATAAACGGGGGCGCGATTGTTCTCGCGACCAGAATTCTGATGGCGCCAATGTTGGACGCACGAAACAAAAAATTGCTCACTTCATCTTAGCGGGAGAAGTTTCAGGGAAAGCGCGCGGGATTGTAAAGAATTGTTAGGGCAGGCAAAAAAATGGCGCCGCTGCGGGTGAACCACAGCGGCGCCACGAAGTTGCAAGCGGACTATTACTGCGGCTGCGTTGTTGCAGGCAGATCCTTACGCGGCGCAACGTAGGGGACGTTGGGCACGCGGTTGACCTGGCCTTTGGCGGCATCGTCAATGTTGATGCCGGCATGATCGAGCGTGGTGCCCACGGCGCGATCCAACTCGATACGCGACTTTTCGTAGGCAGCCATGGCCGACATTAGCGTGGACTCGGCCGTAGCCAGCGCGCTCTGGGTCTGAAGCACCAGAGTTGTGGTCGAAGTGCCGAACTGATATTTTTTCTGTTCAGCATCGAGTGACTGTTTCGCGAAGTCAACCGCAGCTTGCGCCGAGGCGACGCTGGCGCGGTTCTGTTCGACTCCGAACTGCGCGTTGCGCACCTCGATGCTGATGCGGTTCTCGGTTTGCTGCAGCGCCATCTGGGCTTGCTGGTACTCGAGCTCCGAGCGGATCTGCACGGCCTGCGCTGTACGGTTGCGCAACGGAATATTGAGCGAGAGGCCGACACCCTTATCGGGCGCGGTGGAGTTGACGAGTTGGTTCAGGGTGCTGCCGTAAGTAACCGATGGGTTTGCAGTGGTGGCGCAACCGAAGCCCTGCAATTCGATGGGCAAGTTGGAGCAAAGGTTCGCTGGATTCTGCGAGCCTCCGACGCCTAACCCGCCGTAGTATGCGAAGAAGTCGAGAGTTGGCAACAGAGCGTTGCGGACCGCCTTGTTGCTGATCTCGGTGGTGTTGAGCTGAATACGCGACTCGACCAAATCGGCGCGATGGCGCAAAGCGTCTGCGATCAGATCCTGCGTCGGCTGGATGGGTTCGTTCTCCGGGACTTCCATGGTCGAAGTGGGGACCACGTCCGCCCCGGCCAGCACCTGATCACGAAGGGTGCGGCTGAGCGCATTCTTCATGAGCAGCTGCTCCAATTGCAGGTTGGTGAGGGCAATGGTCAATGCCTGCTGGTCCTGGGCGACGGTGCTCTGAGCGCGGACGACTTCAATGGGCGCCAGGCTTCCGATTTCTACTTGTTTCTTGGTATCAGACAGCGTCTTCTCAGCAAACGCCACGGATTCTTTCTGCACTCGAACGTTTTCGTAGGCGTAAACCAGGTCCCAGTACATGGACTGAATCTGGTTCACCGTGGTAATCACTTGCAGGCGGAAGGCCACGTCAGAGAGTTCGCGGTTGTTCTTGGCAATGCGGATGAAACGCGCGTTGGGCGCAAAGCCGAAGCCCTGGAGAAGATGCTGGGTGACCGTTGCCTTGAAACCCGAATTCAGACTCGGACTCAGGCTGGAAAAGAAGCTGTTGGTTGTACCCCGGGTGTTGTTGAACGCGACCTGCAGGTTCGTGCCCCATGGGAAAGCCTGCTGGTACCCGAAGTTCACCGTTCCGGTGTTTTGCGCCAGACTGGAGCCGGGCAGCACACCCTGAAAAATGCTGGTGGCCTGCTGGCTGAAGTGATCTTCCTGCAAGGTAGCGGTGACGATCGGATCGTAGCTGTTGATCAGCGATCCTAGACCGAGCGTGGAGCCGTTCAGGCCGCCCGCGCCTGCGCCCGCGCCGCCCGCGCCGAGGCTGGTGCCGCCGGTGCCGGAGCCAACTTGTCCGCCCAGGCCGCCAACGCCGCCGCCGGGAGTGTTCTGCACAATGCCGCTGGGCACGCCGAGGATCGACGCGCCTGCGCGCGCCCGCAGGATGTCAGTATCTGCGATGTTCAGGTTGTAGCGCGCGATGGCGATATCGAGGTTGTTCTCGAGCGCGAGCGCGATGGCGTCATTCAGTGACAGGTAGAGCTTGCCATCGTGCATGAGCTGGTCAATGCGCGCGGTGTTGGCCAAATTAGGCGCTTCCAGGCGTCGGGGCGTGTAGGGCCCGATTGGGTTGGGAAAATGCGACACCGGCTGGGCATAATTCAGCACCGGCAAGGGCCGTGCTTCGGGCGTGTTCTGCGGCGTCGGAGCCGCGGGAGGCTCTTGGGCCCAGCACGCCAGAGTCAGCGTTGCGAATAGGATGGCTGCGGCAGCGAGCCGGACGGTCGAGGTGAAACGTGCGAATGGCATCTACTCATCTCCGTTCGTGAAACCAGTTCGTTTAGAACCTGTTCGTTAGTACCTGTGGTTCGAAAAATAATGTTCGAAAGACTGATGAAGACCTTAGTTGCAAGTACGGCGTTGCGAATACGGCTGAGCTCAATTTCCAACTATCCCGGCCAAACTGCTCAAAATACAGTCCTACTCAGGCATTGATACGCAAGGGGCCGGGGGAAGGTTCCGAAAAGCTGCAAGAAAAAGTGACCTTCCCGCGGGGCTACGGCTCTTCTCTTCGTTCTTTGTTCCCTGGTTTCCTGCGTTCTGCGGTTCTTGGGCCGTGGCAGAGAGGCGTCCGCACTGCGAAGACCGGTGTAAATAACGATGTCAAGAACGACGTCAATGATGATGTTCCGCGGAAACCATCCAGTATATCTGACCGGAACCGCCCCTGAGTTACGCCGCATCGCGCTGGGAACTGGTACATTGCTGGCAAAGCCCGAAAAGCCTTGGATGAAGCAGCCCCGGCGCGGGACTCGAAAGATCATGACACAAAAGACTGCGACATAAAGATCGAAGCATCAAAGACCGCAGCATGCGCAATCTCAAAGTGACTCTCTCCTATGACGGGGCCGACTTCTCCGGCTGGCAGGTGCAGCCCGACGCCTGCACCGTGCAAGGCACGCTCGCCTTAGCCATTGGACGGATAACCGGGGAAAAGGTATTGCCACAGGGCTCGGGGCGCACCGACGCAGGAGTTCACGCGCTGGCGCAGGTGATGACATTTGTCACGGAGTCTTCCGTCCCCACAGGGAATTTCGTGAAGGCGCTGAACGACATTCTGCCGGCGTCGGTGCGCGTGCTGGAAGTGGAGGAAACGCCTCCGGAATTCCACGCGAGGCATTCCGCGCGGGCGAAAACCTATCGTTATCGAATTTACCGGCCGTCGATCTGCCCGCCGTTTCTGGCGCGCTATGTGTGGCACTATCCTTATCCGCTGGCCGAGGAGGAGATGCAACGGGCCGCGAAACTGGTGGTGGGCGAGCATGATTTCACTTCCTTCGCGGCGGTCGACCCGGAGCGGGGTCGGGACGACGCAGCGGTCTCGAATGTGCGAAAGATCTTTGGCTCATCGTGGGAACGGCTGGAAGACGAGTTGGTCTTCACCGTTCGCGGCTCCGGATTCCTGCACCACATGGTCAGGAATCTGGTGGGCACGTTCATTCTGGTGGGCCGGGGCACGCTGCAAGTCGAGGATGTCACGCGCATCCTGGAAGCCCGCAGTCGGTCGGCCGCCGGTGCGACTGCGCCCGCGAGCGGGCTGTATCTGGTGAATGTCGAGTATTAGAAACCGCTGTATGCGTGGCGAGAGAGACGTAGCAAGCTACGTCTCTACGACTTAGGATTTCGTTATGGCTACAGAGTTGCATCTCGCGGTGCGCAAGATTGTGTCGGTGAATCCGGCGACGGGCGAAATTCTGCGGGAACTGGATTGCGCTAGCGGAGCCGAGGTCGAGGCTGCGGTGGCACGGGCTCGCGCCGCGCAGACAGCGTGGTCTGAGTTGGGGCTGCGTCGGCGCATTGGCGTTCTGCGTGAATTTCAAGGGAAACTGCACGCGAAGAAATCAGAGATCGCGGCGGCTATCACGCGCGAAGCTGGTAAGCCGCTGGCTGAGGCGCTTGTAACCGAAGTTCTGGTCGTGCTCGACGCGGCGCGATTTCTCATCGAGAACGCCTGGCGACTACTGTGTGATGAGCCAGTTCCGCACGGCAATCTGGCTACCAAGCTCAAGCGAGGATCGCTGGTGCGCGAGCCATATGGGGTCATCGGAATTATTTCACCGTGGAATTATCCCTTTTCGATTCCGGCCACGGAAACGCTGGCCGCGCTGGTGGCGGGCAATGCCGTAGTGCTGAAGCCGTCAGAATTAACGCCGCTGGTGGCGTTGGAACTGGCCGGGTTGCTGCACACGGCGGGCGTCCCCGCGGATGTGTTTCAAGTTGTAATCGGCGAGGGCGCAGCCGGCGCGGCGCTGGTGCGTTCGCCAATCGACAAGTTGGTATTCACGGGCAGTGTCGCAACCGGCAAGCGAATCGCGGCCACCGCCGCCGAGCATCTGCTCCCGGTCGTACTCGAACTGGGCGGGAAAGATCCCATGCTGGTGCTCGATGATGCTGATATGGACGTGGCCTCAAGCGCGGCGGTCTGGGGAGCATTCGTCAATGCGGGTCAAGCCTGCCTGTCGGTCGAACGCTGCTATGTGCATCGCAGTTTGTACGACGCCTTCTTGCAGGCATGTTCGGAAAAAACCAAGAAGCTGCGTGTCGGACACGGCGAAGACCGCGACACCGATGTCGGTCCCATGATCCACGAGCGGCAACTGGCGATCGTCGAATCTCACGTGGAAGACGCGAAAGCGCGCGGGGCAAGGGTTCTGACCGGAGGAAAGCGGTCGCCTGAACTGGGCGCAAATTTCTACGCCCCTACCGTGCTGGCTGGCGTGACGCATGACATGCGCATCATGCGGGAAGAAACGTTTGGTCCAGTGCTGCCCATCATGTCCTTCGACAGCGACGACGAAGCCGTCCGCCTTGCCAACGATTCAGAATATGGGCTGGCAGCGAGTATCTGGACGCGCGATTCCAAGCGCGGCCAACGTTTGGCGCGCCGCATTCACGCCGGCACCGTCATGGTGAACGATGTGATTTCGTGTTTTGCCATCAGCGAAGCTCCGCACGGAGGCGTGAAGTCGAGCGGCGTGGGCCGCACGCATGGGCGCTTCGGCCTCGAGGAAATGGTCAGGCTCAAGTATCTCGACATCGACCTCATGCCCGGGATGAAAAAAATCTGGTGGCACGGCTACGGCGAAAGCTTCCGGAGGCAGATGGAAGGATTTCTGGAGATGCAGTTCGCCGGCAGTGTAAGCTCGCGTCTGCGCGGCGCTCTCCGCGCCGCAGGAGCCCTCCGCCGCAAGCAGTTGTGAACGATCGTGCTACAACTAATTCGCGAGCGAGGATGCAGCCTCAGTCGTTGAAGCGGTCGCCGTGGCTTCGCGGATGCGAGACCACCAGGAACCGCACAGGCACCGACGATGGATTGCGGATCTGATGATGTTTTCCCGGCAGTACGCGCAGGCCGCTGCCAGCCGCGAGCAGCGTGGTCTGACCTTCGACTTCGAGCAGCACTTCACCCGACAGGATGTAGAAAAACTGCTGCGCTTTCTGGTGATGATGGCGAATTTCGGCCGCGCCCGGGGGCATGAATTCCTCAATCACGCTGAGTTGCTCGTCGTTGACCAGATACCAGGCGTCGCAGTCCACTCCCCAGCGGTAATGCTCGGCGTTGTCGCGGCTCACGGCAGAGGTTGGAACGGAACTTGTCTTGCCCGCAGCCTCTTGCGCAGAAGCAGATTGGATTTTCTTCGCCATACTTTTCGTCTCCTGCCTATCAGTGTAATCTGATCGCCATGAGCACTCCCACGAATTCTCATTCCGAATCTGCAGTTGATCCCAAACGCGAACTGTTGCGCCACACTCTGGCCACTTTGGCCTATCGCGCCGGCAAAGCCGTGCGCCACGCACCCGAGGGCTTTGCCGAGTTCAAGGCCGCCGAGGGCGTGCGCACGCCAGCGCAGATTCTGGCGCACATGGGCGATCTCTTCGACTGGGCATTGTCGATTGCCGCGGGCAAACAGGCGTGGCACGACTCGAAACCCTTGGCTTGGGCGCAGGAGGTCGACAGGTTTTTCACTGCGCTGAAGAAGTTCGACGATTTTCTCGCTTCGGGCGAGCCCGTCCACGCCCCGCTGGAGAAATTGTTTCAGGGGCCGGTTGCCGATGCACTCACGCATGTGGGACAGATTGCCATCCTGCGGCGGATCGCGCAGGCGCCGGTGAAGGGCGAGAATTATTACGTCGCTGAGATTGCGGCCGGACGCGTGGGATCCGATCAGGCCGCACCCAAGCGCGAGTTCTAAGCGCCGCGCAGATTACGGCGCAGATTATTTCGCGCGGTTGCGGTAGAGTGACGCGTCCACCTGCTGTGCCATTGCGTCAATATCGAGTGGAAGTCCTAGGAAATCCACAACCTGTTGCCCGGTCTCTTCCGGCTTGCTGAGCACGTCGTGGTAGGGAACGCGGAGCGCCTTGACGTAGCTCTTGCCCTCGAGCCACGCGTAGACCTCGCCCAGGTGCTTCTCAAATGCAGCCGAGATCGCGGCGGGATTGACTCCTTCTTTATAAGTTCCGCGGCGCCGCAACATTTCATCCTGCGACTTGATCACTTCCGGCAGCGGCCGCTGCATGAAAATGATTCTGTATTCATGCCCGGCAGGAAGTGACAACAGCAGCCGCGAAATCACTTTGACAACTTTTCCTTCACCCTCGGCGATGCAGCCGGGGTCGCTTGGCATTTGCTTGATCCGTTCCCACTCCAGATAGCCGCGCGGGTTGTCGGTGTCAGCGCGGCGTTCGCCGTCAGACAGCGCAGACATCCCTCCGGCCACCAGCATCTGCATCATGAGCGACGTGCCGGAGCGCGGCAGGCCTGAGACGATTGTGATCATCGGTTACTCTGAACTGAACAGATTAACAGAGGCCCATGTGGTGCGGCATGACTGCTGGAGCGTCGTGCAAAGGCGAGATCAGGGTAGAATTGCGGAACCCGGCACACACATGATAGTTCGCAGACGTGCAAGTGATCGATTCGTGCAGGTTGTCATTTGCATGTTTTTGTTTACGCGCCTCGCCTCCGGGCAAACGGCCCCTTCGCCGAACTGCAATCTGATCGCTGCGCCTCCGCCGCTCGCCACCTTCGGAGGCCCGGCTGTCGCAGCTCCTGGCCACACCGAGCTGGGCCTCGGGGTCGGTATGTATGCAGAGCTGCTGCCGTCTCCCTGTGACCACGGAGGAGGCACGGACTGGTTTGTGCGGTGGCGGCGCGGGGTGAGCAACCGCATCGACCTCGGGTTCGACGTGGTGGCGGATAATCAGTCGGACGGCAGTTTTGGAGCCACTGCGAAGGTCGCGATGCGCTACCAGGTCAACCCGGGCTTTCGTCTCGAAGGAGGGGTGGGAGCGGCAGACGAGGGCGACGGCCGCAGCGTGAATGCCGACCTCGCCGCCGTCATTGGCACGAGAAACGTCGACAAAACCTGGAATTACTACACTTCTTTTCGGCTCGCGGCTTCCCGGGGCTGCGGTGGTCTGTTCTGCACCGGGTTGCTACCGGGAGCCTTACTGCCAGGAGCGATTGTTCCTCTGGGCGTCATTGGATCGAGCGCGCGCATCTCCGACAACGCTAGCTTCATTATGGAGACCGGACTTGGCGGAATCTTCTCGCGCGAGCATCCCGCCTCAGGCGTCTATCTTCACTTTTCGTTCGGACTGCAGTTCGACGTCGGCAAGAGTCGCAAATGAGCAGTCGTCAGTGAAGCGCCAGATGCTCAACCACGTTTCGGATACGGTTTTCATTTACAATGACCGCGTAAGGCCGAATCCGGCGGCATTGGCGCCGCTCGAACGAGGGGTACGTCCTTTGGCGACTAGCGAAGTAACCGCATCGAGTTCCCAGCCTATTCCGCAGCTTCCCCACCACAAAGTTAAGGTCAAGAAGGCCGGGCAGCGCGCCTGCAACGAAAAAGACGCGAAGGGAAAATTCTGTGGCGGACATTTGAAGCTCTGGTTCTACATGACCGACGCCGCCGAACGCGAGTGCGGCGACGTGGAAAAGGCCTGGGGACCGAAGGCGGAAGTCTATCGCTGCGAAAACTGCAAGACGCTGTATCTGCCCACTCCGGGCGAGAAGAAGATCAACGTCGCGGGGCAGGGGATGATTTCAGTTTTCGGGCTGACGCTGCCGCCGAAAGAGAAATAAACCAGCTATTGGCTCTTGGCTTTTAGCTCTTAGCTTGAACGGATTCCTGCATCTGACTGCGCTGGGGTTTGCTGAATAAACTTGACAGGGCTCATTAGCTCGCCCTTAAAGGCAACTGGCTAAGAGCCAAGAGCTAACAGCCAAGAGCGGTTTCCCATGCATACTCCCGACCTCATTTACGACTGGAACAAGCAGCATCCGCCGGGATTGAAGCCACCCGGCCCAGTGCTCATCAACGACGAGACGTTGCGCGATGGGTTGCAGTCGCCGTCGGTGCGCGATCCTGCAATCGCCGAAAAAATCGAAATCCTTCATCTGATGGAAGCCCTGGGAATCCATTCGCTGGCGCTTGGACTGCCGGGCGCCGGCCCGCGCGCGGTTGACGCCGTCACTGCGTTGGCGCGCGAAATTGTTGCGCACAAGATGAAGATTCGCGCCAACTGCGCCGCGCGCACCCATGAAAATGACATTCGTCCGATTGCCGAGATCGTGCAGAAGACGGGCCTGCCCATCGAAGCCGCCACGTTTATAGGATCAAGCCCGATTCGTAGATTCACCGAAGGCTGGACCGACGATTTTCTTCTGCACACCACCGAGAAGGCCATCCGGTATGCGGTTTCGCTGGGGCTCGACGTGATGTACGTCACCGAAGACACCAGTCGCTGCGATCCGGAGACGGTGAAGCGCTTATATGCGACCGCCATCAGTTGCGGCGCGCGCGCGATCTGCATCTGCGATACCGCCGGCCATGCCACGCCCATGGGCGCACTGGCTCTAGTCCGATTTGTGATTGAAGAAGTCGTCAAGCCCTCAGACGAAAAAATTCGCGTGGACTGGCACGGCCACAGCGACCGCGGGCTGGCGATTGCGAATTCGATGGCGGCGATCATCGCCGGCGCAAACTGCATACACGGATGCGCTATCGGCCTGGGCGAACGCGTCGGCAATACGCAGGTCGACCAGATGCTGGTGAACTTGAAGCTGATGGGTATCGCGCCCTGGGATCAGCAGGACCTGACGAAGCTGAAGCCGTATTGCCAGGCGGTGTCGCGGGCGACGGGAGTGCCGATTCCGGCGAATTATCCCGTGGTAGGCGACGATGCGTTTCGCACGGCAACCGGCGTGCACGCCGCAGCCATCATCAAGGCGTATCACAAAGATGACGTCGTACTGGCCAATAGCGTGTATTCGGGCGTGCCGTCGCACGTGTTCGGACTGGATCAGATTATCGACATCGGCCCAATGAGCGGGAAATCGAATGTGTTGTGGTGGCTTGAGCGGCGCGGCATTCCGCCGACCGAGGATGTCGTCGACCGCATTTACCAGCGCGCCAAGCAGAGCGACCACACATTGAGCGAAGCCGAAATTCTGGCGTGCGTGCCCGCCACCGTGCCGAAGAAGTGACGCAGGCTTGACTCTTGAAACGTCAAGCGGCGATGTCGCAGAGTTCAAGGCTACAGCAGGGTCCGAGGTTACAGAACATGAAGCACGCGATTCTCGGTGCCGGAGGAGTCGGAGGCTTGATCGGCGCCTGCCTTGCGCGTTCTGGCGCCTCGGTCACCATGGTGGTGCGGCCCGAGTCCCTGGCGCAGTATCCTGAGCAGCTTCAGCTCGAAAGTCCGTTTGGAAACTTCAGCGTGCCCGTGGCCCGCGCCGCGGAAGTCCCGCCCGCCGACGTTCTCTGGATCACCGTGAAAGCGACGCAGCTAGAATCTGCCCTGGCTTCTTTCACCAAGACTGAATCAGTCCGCGCGATCGTTCCTCTGCTCAACGGTATCGATCATCTGGCAGTGTTGCGCGCGAAGTACGGCGCGAACTACGGTGACGACCGCGTGATTGCGGCGACCATTGCCGTCGAGACCGAACGCGTCTCACCCGGACACATCGTCCATCGTTCTCCGTTTGCCCGGCTGAATATGTCATCGGCAGGGAAGACTTTGTTGAGCTCGACTCTCGACGAATTGCAAAAGATAGGATTCGAATGCCGCTTCATCGACAGCGAGCCCACACTCATGTGGAGCAAGCTGGCTTTTCTGGCTCCATTCGCGCTGTGCACCACCGCCGCCGACAAAACCACGGGCGAAATCCTCGCCGATCCGGCCTGGAGGGATCTCGGCTTGTCCTGCATCCGCGAGGTCGCCGCCGTGGCCAATGCCGAGGGCGCAACCATTGACGCGGACGCCGTGATCGCCGGGGTCATGAAGATGCCGGGAAACATGCGCAGCTCCATGCAGAAAGACGTCGAGCGCGGCAACCCGCCGGAACTCGACGCGATCGCTGGACCAATCCTGCGCGGTGCGGCCCTGCATGGAATCGAAGTGCCGGCCACGAAGAAGTTAGTGGCTGCGGTGGAGCAACGAGCCGGTATTCGTCTATCCCTTTATTAGTCATCCTGATCTTCACTTGTCATCCTGAGCGCAGTGGAGGGTTCGCGAATGCGAAGACTCCACGAAGTCGAAGGATCCCTAGCCTCTATCCGCCGTCGGCAGCTTTTCAGGGAGTTCTCGTCCAACTGGCAGGCTCAAGCGAACTCCCTGCGAGGCCGCAGGTTTGCCTGAGCTAAAGGGATCCTTCGACTCCATAGGTGGTTCGCGAAGCGAACCACATACTCCGCTCAGGATGACAGTGGCGCGCAGAGAAGGTTGCCCAAAAGTGATGGCCCTTCGCGCTTATGGTTACCACCCCGGCGTAACTGCCGTTCCACATTAGCCAATCCTAATCGCGGCGCTCGCGTTGTAAACTGACCCATAACTTCCCATGAGCCCGAATTCCCAGCGCCCGGATTCGCCGGACCCTGATCTAGCGCTTGCCGTGCGACCACAAGCACAGCAACAGCAGGTTCAGGCGGAAGTGGCGCGCCTGGCGGCGTCGCCGGAAGTGCGATCGGCTTTCAACTGGTTTCGCACGCAGGAAGCGCAGTTGACGCAGTGGCAAATGGAAATGGCGCGGATTCCGGCGCCTCCGTTTGGCGAGTCGGCGCGCGCGGCCTGGCTGGCGGAGCGTTTTCGCGAAGTCGGGCTGGACGATGTTCGCATCGACGATGTGGGCAATGTATTCGGCACGCATCCAGGGTTTCTGGGATATGGAATCGGCCGGCGCTATGTGGCGCTGAGCGCGCATATTGACACGGTATTCCCCGCGAACACGCCGCTGAACATTCGCCAGCAGGGCAGCCGCATCTACGGTCCGGGAGTTTCCGACAATGGCGCGGGAGTCGCGGCGCTGCTGGCCATTGCGTCGCTGCTGCGAAACGTTCGTCTGCGGCACGCACTGCCGTTTGTGTTTATCGGCAATGTGGGAGAAGAGGGCGAAGGCGACCTGCGCGGCATGCGCCACATTTTTTCCACGCCGCGCTGGAAAGATTCCATCGCGCACAGCCTGGTGCTCGACGGCGCAGGCGCGGACACGATTGTGGCCGAGGCGCTGGGCAGCCGGCGATTTGAAGTGATCGTGCGCGGGCCGGGCGGACATTCGTGGAGCGATTTTGGCGCGCCCAATCCGATTGTGATTCTGGCCAAGGCAATCGAAACCTTTACTGCAACGCCGGTTCCGACCACGCCGAAAACAACATTCAATATTGGCGTGATTCGCGGCGGGACTTCGGTGAATTCAATTCCCGAGTCGGCCAGTATGAAAGTCGATATTCGTTCCACTTCGATGGCGGAGATGGAACGGCTGGAGCAAGCGATGCGCGCGGCGCTGAGCCGTGCCGTGGAAGATGAAACCATGGCCGCCGAAATGCGATCGCCGGTGCAGAAGCGGCCGGCCGGAGTGAGTTGCGAAGTGGTGGTGATCGGAAATCGTCCCGCGGGCGAGTTGCAGCCGGGAGCACGAATTTTGCAGGTGGTGCGGGCGGTTGACGCGCAGCTGGCCAATGCGGCGCAGGTACAGCGGGCATCGACGGACGCCAATATTCCGCTGTCGCTCGGGCAGGAGGCGGTTGCCATCGGCGGCGGTGGGTCGGGCGGCGGAGCGCACACTCTGCAGGAATGGTTCGATTCTAACGGGCGCGAACTCGGTCTGAAAAGAATTCTGCTGACCATGCTGGCGCTGGCCGGGGTTGGCGAATGAAGAAGTGGGGGAATGAATCTGAGTCTAGGGGGAGTCTCTCGATGAGGTCTGCGCGCGCGGTACGCGGCTGGAAGTCGGGGATATTGCTGGTGCTGGCGCTGGGCTCGATCACCCTGTCTTCGCTGGTTGGCTTGGCGCAGAACGCGCCTACCAGCGCGACACCTGAAGCCAAACCGAAGGCCGACATTATTTTCATGCATGCCAATGTTTATACCGGCGTGCCCGACAACACTCCGTTCAGTTCCATTGACCGCGAGGAAGCCATCGCGGTGCGCGGCGATCGCATTCAGGCGGTGGGCAAGACTCTCGAGATTAACAAGCTGAAGGGCCCGCAGACGCAAGTGATCGATCTCGGCGGACATTTTGTGATGGCCGGATTCAACGACGCGCACCTCCATCTGGACGACGCGGGCCTGACTAAGCTGACAATCGATCTAACGGGCGTGAAGTCCCTCGAAGAATTGCGCGCGCGCGTCGCGAAAAAGGTCGAAGAGTCGAAAGCCGGAGACTGGATCATTGGTTCGGGCTGGGATGAAACTCTGTGGCCGGTCAAGGTGACGCCCACGCGCTGGGATCTCGACGAGGTGTCAGCCGGGCATCCGGTATTTCTGGTGCGCATCGACGGACATATCGCCGTGGCCAATGGCCGCGCATTACAGCTGGGCAGCGTGACGCTGGCCAGTCGCGATCCGCAGGGCGGGCAAATCGACCGCAACGAAAATGGCGAGCCTACGGGAATTCTGCGCGAAACCGCGCAGTCCGCGGTTCTGGGAGTGATTCCCAAGCCGAGTCACCAGAGGCGCCGCGAAGGACTTGAACTCGCGCTCGCCGATCTAGCCGCGCACGGCGTGACCTCGGCGCAGGACTACTCGCCGAACTGGGAAAATTTTCAGATCTACGAAGAACTGGAAAAAGAGGGCAAGCTCACCGCGCGCATCAGCGAGTGGTTGCCCTTCGACGATCCCATCGAGGTGCTCAGCAAGAAGCGCAACTCGCATTCGCAATCTGATCTCATGCTGCACACCGGCATGCTGAAAGGCTTCATGGATGGCTCGCTGGGTTCGCACACGGCGGCAATGCTGGAGCCTTACGCCGATGATCCTAAGAATTCCGGCTTGCCGCGCTACGATCCGGCGAAGTTGAACGACATGACGAAGGAGCGCGTGCTGGCCGGCTACCAGATCGGCTTTCACGCCATTGGCGATAAGGGCATTCAGATGGCGCTCGACGCATTTGAAGGCGCTGAGAAGGCCGCGCGCGACGCGCACGTGAAAGCTCCGGATGGCAGCGACGATTTTCGCCTGCGCATCGAGCATGCCCAGGTCACCACGCCGGCCCAGATCGCGGAGTTCAAGACCTTAAAAGTGATTGCATCCATGCAACCCAGCCACCTGCTCAGCGATATCCGTTGGGCGCAGGATCGCCTGGGGCCCAAGCGGGCCGCGACTTCCTATGCCTGGCAGGCCTTCCTTAATAAAGGCGTGACGCTGGCCTTTGGAACGGATTACCCCGTGGAACCGGTCACGCCCTTCCGCGGGCTTTACGCGGCCACCACGCGCAAGAGCGAAAACGGCAAGCAGGAATATTTCCCCGCTCAGAAACTCAACATGGATCAGGCCATCGCCGCTTATACCCAGGGTTCGGCTTTTGCCGAGTTCGAAGAGAAAGAAAAAGGCAAGCTAGTGCCGGGCATGCTGGCGGATTTCGTCGTCCTCGATCGCGACCCCACCGCGACTTCACCGGAAAAACTGCTGGCCACCCAGGTCCTGCGCACGGTCGTGGGCGGGAAGACGGTATACGAGGCGAAGTAAAACCGGGTCGGAACTGGCCCACCACTCGGGCCCGGTAGAACATCCTAAATCCAGCGAGTCACCAAACGGTTTCGCGGGTTTAAGCGTCTAACAATGGAAGCCCGTGGCTGGCAGAACGGGATTCGCTTGCGGTAAAGCCTTGCACGCGGTAAATCGGTATACTATTGAAAGTTTGTGAGTTTTGGAGGCAGGTAGACATATGGATTCGGGCGCAATGTGGACGCGGATGAAGGCTCGCGGCTGGGCCTACACGCTGAGTATTCTGGCAACGCTTTCCCTCGGCATTCTGATTGGGTCGGTCATTTCCTACGGAGTCAAAGGGAAAGAAGGGCAGCAACAAAAGGGTGAGGCGACGCCGCTCACCATGCCCTCGCCGCAGCAGATGTCGAACACTTTTTCGTCGATTGCCAAGCAGTTGGAACCGAGCGTGGTCAACATCAACACGGAATCGACCATCAAGAACGTCCACAAACGCCGCGGCGGGCAAGATGATGAAGACGGCGGCGACGACAATAGCGGCGGCATGGACGATTTCTTCAAGCACTTCTTCGGCGCTCCCGGCGGCCAGGGTGGCCCCGGTAGTGGCGATATCCGCGAGCGTTCGCTGGGTTCCGGCGTAATCGTCGACCCCAAGGGCTACATCGTGACCAACCGCCATGTGATCGAGAAAGCAGACCGCATTCGGGTTCGCTTCGAAGACGATCCTCCAGGCGTGCAGCATGACGCCAAGGTCATCGGCTCCGATCAGGAAACCGATCTGGCAGTGATCAAGGTCGATATCGATCGCGCCCTACCCTCCGCGAAGATGGGCAATTCTGACAGCATGCAGGTGGGCGATTGGGTTCTGGCCGTGGGCAGTCCCTTCGGCCTGTCAGAGACGGTGACCGCGGGAATTGTTTCGGCCAAAGGCCGCGACATTGTCCCCGGCCGCCAGTTCCAGACTTTCATTCAAACCGATGCGGCCATCAATCCCGGCAACTCCGGCGGACCGCTGGTCAACATGAACGGCGAAGTCATCGGCATCAACACTGCCATTCTCAGCGAGACCAACGCCTACGCCGGCGTGGGTTTTGCCTTGCCCTCCAAGACCGTGGTCGAGGTGTACAACCAGCTGACCGGCCCGGAACACAAAGTTTCGCGCGGTTCGATTGGCATCATGTTTGACGCCGTCGAGAACCCGGCGATTGCCCGCGTGTATGGTTCGGGATCGGGCGTAACGGTTTCGAGCGTTGTGCCGGGAAGCCCTGCGGACTCGGCTGGATTGAAAGTCGGCGACACCATCACCAGCGTCGACGGCAAGAAAGTCAGCAAGGGCGCTGAACTGGTTGCTGACATCGCTTCGCGCAAGCCAGGTTCGAAGGCTAGTCTGAACTTCCTGCGCAACGGAAAATCGCAAGAGACTACGGTCACCATCGCGGACCGCGCCAAGCTGTTTGCCGCGCGCCTCGGCGATGACCAGGAAAACGGCGACGAGAGTGCTCCCAAGCAAAGCAAGTTCGGCGTGACCGTTCGGAAAGTGACGCCGGAAATGGCTGACCGTCTCGACATGCCCGCGGGAAAAGGCGTGATTGTGCAGGATGTGAAGCCCGGATCCTTTGCCGAGGATGTAAACCTGGGTCGCGGCGATATCATTCTGGAAGTGAACAAGCAGCCGGTGAACAGCGAAGAGGATTTCGCCAAAGTCGAGTCGAGCCTGAAGAGTGGCCAGGACGTTGTATTCCTGGTGCGCTCGCGCGGTTCGTCGCGGCAGGATGGAACCATCTTCCTCGCCGGTACACTTCCGTAACTGAAATCAGCCCAGCCGGAACTGGCACTGTGGCCTCCAATGGAGGGTCATTAGAATGCCGGCGTCAGTTGGGCTTTTTCATTTTGCAGAAGTTGCACGCGCTCGGCTTTCTTGAGGTGAAGTTTCAAGTTGAAGCTTACGGCTGAAATCCGAGGAGCGTTGTTCCGCGCGATGTTACGAGCATCGCTCCGCGCGTTGTTCTGCGCAGGTTGTGTGCTGCTGCTGGTATCCGCGTGCGTTCCGGTGATGGCTGCCCGCCAGGACTCGAGCGCGAGCGGCGACGCCACGAAAAAGCCGGCGACGGCAGCTCATCATTCCACGACTGCTTCCAGGCGAGCTACGAAGACAACGACCGCGGCGTCAGCGTCCTCCGGCAAAACGAAATCTGGCACGACAAAATCCAGCACAACCGCATCCGCTGGAAAAAGGTCCACCAGCAAGTCGACCAGCACCACGCACCCGGCCTCTACGGTAAGAACGACAGGGAAACGCTCTTCGCAGCGGAAGAAGTCAACGCTCGTCCGTGGCCAGCAGAGAATTGATTCGGAGCGTGCTCAGGCTATTCAGGAAGCTCTGATCCGCGAGCACTATTTGAACGGCGAACCAACGGGCTCGTGGAACCAGGCCAGTGAAGAGGCCATGCGCCGCTACCAGGCCGATCACGGCTGGCAGAGCAAGCAGGTGCCCGACTCGCGCGCCCTCATTAAGCTGGGTCTTGGCCCGAGCAAAGACCATCTGTTGAATCCGGAAAGCGCCATGACCACCGTCCCGGATCCGCCGCGAGCAGAGCCGATGCCCACGACCTCGCACAGTGCGTCGCCAACAACTGACCCTTCGGCTGCGCCAGCGGCCGCCCCAAGCGATTCATCCCACCCTAATCGCTGATATCTAGTTTTTCTTGTAGCTGGTCGCCACCGGCCGCGGAAAGTAGGGCAGGGGCTGATTGGTCACAATGGCGCGGGGATTGTCTTCAACCAGCGCTTCAGCAATTTCTTCTCCGCAGATTTCCGCGGCGGCATCGCGCCCCCGCGATAGCACCGGGACGCGCTTCTCCATGTCATGGGCGTCGGTGGCCAGCACATGAACGGCTTGATGTTCCAGCAACCAGTGCGCCACGCGCTGCGTGCGTTCTCCCCAGAATCCAGTCAGCGCCGAGCCCGTCATCTGGACCACGCAGCCCTGTTCCGCCCACTCCACCACACGTTGCGGGCTCTCGCGCAGAATCGGGTTGCGCTCGGGATGCGTGATGATCGCCGTGATGCCGCAGTTTCCCAGCCGGTAAAAGGAATCCGTGATTTGCGGCGGGATGCCGTAGTTGCTGAACTCGACCAGCAGGTAGCGCGTATCCTCAATCACGTAGCGCATGGGATTCGCCAAAGCATCCTGCACGTTCTCCGCGGAAAGGTGGAAGTCGCAGCCCAGGCCCAGTTTCGGCGAATCTCCTATGAGTTGTTGCAGATGCGCGACCAGCCCCTTCAGATACTCGCGATCGTAGTGGTAGCGGTCGTTGGCGTGGGGCGTGGCGATCATGTGGGTGATGCCGTCAGCCGCGGCTGCGCGGCACATGGCGACGGAAACGTCCCAGGATTTTGGGCCATCGTCCACTTCCGGCAGGATGTGAGAATGAATGTCGACCACGCTGGTACGAACCCGAGCACGCCGTTCTTAGTTGCTCTTCGACTACCGATTTAAACAGATTCGAGGGCAAAGACCAAGCGCCGCGGGAACCAGGTAGCTGCTAGATTATTCTCATCATCGAGGTTTCACAGGCATGTCGCGCCCGACTCCGCTCGCACTGGCTACGTTGTTGGGCGTGGTTGTCTGCTGGCTGGTTCACATCGCAATCCTCCTGCTGCGCAAGCGCCCTCCCAAAGCGATCGAAGCAAGTCGAGACAAGATCGCCACGCTGGGCATCGTTCTGCAAATGTGCGGATATTTTCTGGTTTGGTTTCAACCGCCACGCCAGGATTTCCTGCCGCCGGTCACGGCACTTTCCGGCGTCACCGGAGTCGCGTTTCTGATATTCACCGTAGGTCTCGCGGCGGCATCGGCGTGGCTGTCTGCATCCGCAATACGCACGCTCGGAAAACAGTGGGCGCTTCCGGCACGCCTGGTCGAAGGCCACGAGTTGATTACCGTAGGGCCCTACGCCTACGTTCGCAACCCGATCTATACCGCCATGCTCGGCATGCTGATCGCGACGGGCCTGGCGATGGAACACTGGAGCGCTACGATCGTGGCAGTGATCGTATTTTGCATTGGCATGGTGATCCGCGTGCGCAGCGAAGAGAAGTTATTGCGGGTGGCATTCGGCGAGAAGTTCGAGGACTATGCCAGGCGCGTGCCGGCGGTTATTCCCGGGCTTTATTGAGGCATCAATCGTCAATAAAGATCGCCCCACTCGTCCGGGGTGAGTATCGGAGAGACAATATCGCCCTTGATCTCAATCGTCCCCTTGCCCTTGAAGAAGCCGAAGATGTCGTCCTTCTCCTGCTCTACGGGCACGAGCTTGGCCACCGGCTTGCCGCGCTTAGTGATGATGAAGGCTATGTGCTTGGCCTGCACTTCGTCCATGATCGCGAGGCAGCGGGCTTTGAACTGGCTGGCGGAGATTGTTTTCATACGATGGCCATATCAATCTATCGGCTTCACATCAGTGGAGCCTGAATCTGCAAAGCGGTCGATGAGTGCCCAGCATGCTTCGAAGATTTGATCTCGAAATAGCTGGTTGATTCTTTCGATTTCGACATCTTTCTGCCGAAGGACCTCGCGGTTCCAATGCAAACGTTCCGAGCCGATCGGTAAGTTTCGCAGATTGTCTAGATACTCTCCGAATATCGTCGGTAGGCCAGTTTCATATGTTGCAAGCCAACAGAATGTGCGGACCATTCTCCGGGAGCCAACTGAGAGACCAATTTGATAAGTAACTATCGACCGCGCCACTGCCACTACCCTGCTCGCGGCGGAGTCGCGTTTCGTTGGGTTCGCCATGGTCGGTCAAGAATTCCCGTACCGTTCGCGAATAAACTCCGCAATCCCTGCATAGGCCTTGGTCAGCGTCGCTTCATCTGGCAGGAACACGATGCGGAAATGCTGCGTTCCCGGCTTCTGGCCGAAGCCGGAGCCGTGGACGACCATGACGTGTTTCTGGCGGATCAACTCTTTCACGAAAATCTCGTCGCTCTCGGGAATATCGATTTTGGGGTAAGCATAAAAAGCCCCGCGCGGGGCGACGCAGCTCACGCGCGGCGTGGCTTCGCACCATTTCTGCGTGAGGTCGCGGCGGGAGCGCAGCTTGCGCTGCACTTCGAGGAGATGATCCTGCGGCCCTTCGAGTGCCGGCCGGATCGCGTACTGCTCGGGATGGTTGGCGCACAAGCGCGCCCGCAGCAGGCGATGCACGCCTTCGGTGTACGCTTTCACCGCAGTGGCTTCACCGGAGACGATGCCCCACCCAATGCGCCATCCTGGCACGAGATAGTTCTTCGACATGCCGCCGAAAGTCACGCACGGTACGTCGGGAGCGACCGACGCGAAAGCGATATGCGGCGTGCCATCGAGAATTAATTTGTCGTAGATTTCGTCCGAAAACACGATCAGATTGTGGCGGCGCGCCAGTTCGGCAACCTGCTCGAGCATCTGCCGCGTGCACAGCGAGCCCGTAGGATTGTTAGGGTTGATCAGCACAATGCCGCGCGTCTTCGCTGTCAGCTTGCGCTCGATATCGGCCAGTTCGGGCTGCCATGCGTCGTCTTCATTAAGATCGTAAGCGTTCAGAGTAATGCCCAATTTACAAAGCACGGCCGAATACAGCGGATAGTCGGGGCTGGGCGTGAGCACGCTTTCGCCGGGATTGACCAAGGCCGACAGGCAGAGGTCGACGGTTTCACTCACGCCGGCGGTCACAAAAACATCCTGCACCGTGGAGATGCCCTTGCGCGCGGCCTCGCCGCGAATGGCCTCCAGCGCTTCCGGAACGCCGGGCGAGGGCGCGTATCCGTTCTTGCCGTCGCGCATGGCTTTATAGACGGCCTCAATGAGGTGCGGCGGCGTCTGGAAATCGAAGTTCAGCGGATCGCCCACATTGAGCGGGAGAACCTTGTGTCCCTGCTTCACCACTTCGTCCGCAACGCAGGCCAGGTCGCGGATGGCATAGCGGACATGTTCGAGGCGGGAGGCGGCCGAAATCTCGTGAGCTTGGCTGATAGGAATCATGCTGATGGGAGTCATGGGAAGTTGAGCTGCAGCCGAAGTCCCGCCGCAGCTAAGCGGAAATTCTAAACGCACGGAGCGCGGCGCAGGACAGAAATCTGCAGGTGGTTCGGGATGATTTGGATGAACTGAGTCTCAGACCTATTTGTTGGCGTTGAACAGGAAGACGGCTTCTTCAACGGTTTGAGCCGGACCGGGCGCATATTTCCAGTGCGTCACCGCCATCGAGGCATACTGCGCCAGCATGGGATTGCCGCCCTTGCATTCGACTTTCGAAACATTCCCGTTGGGCAGCACCGTCACGGCCAGGCGAACCTGCCCTTCAAAATGGCCATTCTTAAGAACGTAGGGATAGTCGGGTTCGGTCATCACCAGAACCTTGCGGTGGGGTTTGGCCGGAGCCGGGTCCTGGGCCGAAGCACGCGGAGCGAAGCCAGCCGTCAACCCGAGCAGCAAAGCCGCGGCCAGCAAGAGACTGTTTCTAAAGCCTTTAATGCCGAGATCAGTGAGAAAATGACGACCCGTCACGAGACCACCCCGAGAATGGTGAGAGTTGAGACCTGGAGGGGAAGCCTCAGTCCCATAAGGTAGGTGGTCGAGCAGAAGTGGGCAAGATTACCGTCGTACCCGAGAGATAGTCACGAGAAATGGCCGCCACAAACGGCTCGGTGCGCTTCGGAGAAACCGAGGGCGTCTTCTGCGTCTCAGGTTTTGCTGCGTTTGATTGGGATCCAAATCCAGAAAAAGTAGCCTGAGAAGATAATAAAACAGGCGAGACCCTCAAACAGGGACTTTTCAAATCCGGAAAAATGAAATCGAGCCGCTAGCCGCTTGCTGGCCTCAAAAATGAGAATAAGACAGACAGTCAACCCAATAGTCCGAACGAGGGAGAACGGCCGCATACGGATCTGGACTTCCTGCTTACCTGCTTCGTAGGCGGACCTGAAATCTGACTTCTCCCTCAGATTTTCCATGACGCCTCCAGAACAAGTTGCCAGACAAATTCTAACCGCTGAGGAGGCTGAGGGCAGAGAAAATCGAACGGGAACCTTCCACCAGCCACGGACGCACAGAAAAACCCAAAGGAACAGTTTTCTCCGCGGTTCCGTGCCTCCGTGGTGAAGCTTTAGTCCTCTCTGTCGATCTGCGCCTTCTGCAGCTTATCGGAGTAGTCGACATAAACCGATTTCCACTCCGTATAGAAATCGATGGCGCCGATTCCGCCCTCGCGGTGGCCATTGCCCGTCGCCTTGGTGCCTCCAAAAGGCAGATGCACTTCGGCCCCAATCGTGGGCGCGTTGATGTAAGTGATGCCGGCATACAGGTCGCGAATCGCCGAGAACGCCTTGTTCACGTCCTTGGTATAGAGAGCCGACGACAGGCCATATTCGATCCCGTTGGCGATTTCGATCGCGTCTTCCAGGTCTTCACAGGGAATAATCGACACCACAGGGCCGAAGATTTCTTCCTGCGCGATGCGCATCTTCGGATCGACGTCGGTGAACACGGTCGGTTCCATGAACCAGCCATACTGATAGTCTCCCTGGTCGAGACGATTGCCGCCGCACACCAGTTTCGCGCCCTCGTTCTTGCCAATCTCCACGTAGCTGAGGTCGGTCTGCAGTTGTTTCTCGTTCACCGCAGGTCCCATCTGTACGGTTTCATCCAGGCCGTTGCCGACCTTCAGTTTCTTGGCGCGCTCCACCAGGCGATCGACAAACTCGCGGTACACGCCCTTCTGCACGATCATGCGGCTGGTGGCGGTGCAGCGCTGGCCGGTTGTTCCGAACGCTCCCCACAGGCCGCCTTCAATGGCGAGGTCGAGGTTGGCGTCGTCGAGCACGATCATGGGATTCTTCCCGCCCAGTTCGAGCGAGCAATGCTTGAAGCTCTGGGCCGCGATGCCACCAATAATGCGGCCCACCGCGGAAGATCCGGTCAGCGAAACGGCGCGCACGTCGGCATGTTCCGCGATAGGCGTACCCACGTCCGCGCCAAACCCGCTGACGACGTTGATGACGCCCTTGGGCAGGCCCGCGTCGGTGAGGGCGCGCACCAGATTGAAAGTTGAAAGCGGCGTGTCCTGCGCGGGCTTGATCACGCAAGTGTTGCCACAGACAATCGCCGGCAGCAGCTTCCACGAAGAAATCGCCATGGGAAAATTCCACGGCGTGATCATGCCGCACACGCCGATGGGCTGGCGCACCGCCATGGCAAACTTGTTGGGCATTTCCGAGGGCACCGTCGGACCGAACAGCCGCCGGCCTTCGCCCGCGTTGTAATAAGCGGCGTCGATCGCCTCCTGCACGTCGCCGCGGGTCTCGGCCAGAACCTTGCCCATTTCGCGGGTCATTTCGCGGGCATAGTCTTCCTTGCGTTCGATGAGGATTTCGGCCGCGCGGAACACGACCTCGGCACGCCGGGGCGCGGGAACCAGTCGCCACTTAGTGAAGGCGCGCTTGGCGGCGGCGACGGCTGCGTCCACGTCAGCCTTGGCCGATTTCTGGAAGATGCCTACCAGATCGCGGGTGTCGGCGGGATTGCGGTTCTCAAACGTCTCGCCCGTCGAGGCCTCGACCCACTCGCCGTCAATAAAATTCTTGAAAACTTTGGTCTTGCCGTAGCTGAGCGTGGCAGGACTGGTCAAAGTATCGGTTGCCATGATGTCTCCTGGGTTTCTGAACTGGATTTGCTGAACTGCGATTTCTGAATATGAATGCCTGAATATTGATGCTACAGCCGGTGAGGAAGGTGCTGCAAGGGACAGGCGGACCGGGAAGTGGCTCAATTTTCGAAATAATTCGAGATGTCATTCTGAGCGCGGCGACAGCCGGGCGAGGAACCTTACGCTGGCCGATGCTGCTGATGCCGTGGATAGGAGTGTCTCCGCTTCATGCCGTCAGGCGCTCCTCGCATCAGCACAACCGATGTCCGGGTCTGGTCCCTCCGGAGCGCTTGGCGCGCTCCTGCGGGATGACATCGGTCTTCTAATCCGTGGGTTCTGAATCGGTAGGTGTTGAGCTTCAAATTGAGCCACTACAACTGCCCGCAGGTTACCGCCAGCGCTTCAACTGCGGCCAGAGCTGAGTCAACGTGCCGAACTTCGGTCCCCTGCAGATGTTGACGGAGATCCCGGTCTCCAGCGCCCACGGATTGTCGGCCGAAATGCCCACGAATTCGACTTGATTGAAAAGCTGTTCCAGCCGTTCTTTCCTGTCGCCGAGTACGATCAGGCAGTTGCCCGAATATCCGCGCGGTCCCCACAGAAACCAGGTCTGATGGCCGCTGAGCGAAGCGGGCAAGCCGTAGCGGCGGCCGAGAAAATCGATGGCGCCGGCCTGCCCGTAATCCTGGGCAAAGATGCCGCAGTCTTTTTGCTCTTCCGGTGTGAGCCGGTTCCATGCGACTGCGGTTTCATCCACAATCTCCTGCCAGCCGAACTGGTCGGCATACCACTGCGGCAGAGCGGCCCGGGCATGAGCGTGCTCCATCACGGGGAGTTTGAAGGGAAGAGACTTCGCGTAGGCGAGAAACGCGTCGGGCGAGAGAACTGGAATGACGATGGGCGAGAGATACACGCCGTCGGCGACTAGAAGGACGACAATCACGGGCTTCAACCACTGCAGGCGCCGCCGCCAGTTCTGTGCAGGAGCATCCGTTCGGCCACTCGCCCAGCCATCGATCGCCCCCTCGATGACGACCGCGCCCGCCGCCAGCAGCATGGGATAAACCGGTGCCAGGTAATAGCTCTTGCCGTGCAACACAAAGAAAACGGCGTAGCAGACCAGATAGCACCAGCCCAGCGCACGGTAGGGCTTGAGCCGCGCCGAGAACAGAAGAAAGAACAATCCCCTCAGCCAAATCGGCAAGGTGAGCGGGTTCACCAGCAGAATCTGCTGCAGTAAGAAATCAAATGGTCCCAGCACGACGTCGCGGCCATCCGCCTTGATGTTGTGAATCAGCTGTACAAACGGCCAGTCATAGTGGATGTTCCACAGCAGGTTGGGCAGGAAGATCAGAAAGGCGGCCAGGCCGCCCAGCCAGATCCATTTATCGAGGAACACGCGGCGTTGTTCGGTGAGCAGCAGGCCCACGACGATTCCCAGGCCGAAGACGGCGATGGAATACTTTTCTTCCATGCCGATCCCGGCGACCACGCCGAACCACAGCCAGTACCGCGGATTATTCCTCTGGATGGCCAGAATGGCGAAGTAAGCGCAGCCCATCCACAGATTGGGTTCAAGGCAGTTGGTGCCGAGCAGACTGCCGTTCGAAAGATACTGCGGCACGACGACGGCGCAGATGGCGCTGAGCAGCACGGCGAAGCGGCGTCCACCGAATTCCCGGGCCAGGACGGCCGTTTGCACAACCAGCAACGACGATGCCAGGGCCGGGATGAAGCGAATGCTGCGCAGCGAGTCGCCCAGCACGGCCCGGCAAAGATGGATCAGGAAGGGAATGAGCGGCGGCTGGTCGACATATCCCCACTGCAGGTGGTCGCCGCACGACATGTAATCGAACTCATCGCGAAAGTAGCCGTAGCGGTTGTTGAAGTAAATATGGAACAGCAGCTTGGCTAGGGCGATGGCCCAGATCACTGCCATTCCGGAAGCAAAGAGGGACCGCCGGTCGCGGGCAGGGGCGGAGAGTGCTGCGGTGGGTCCGGCCATGGGAAGTTAAGAATAGCGGATTGTGGCGGAAGTTTCAGGGACGCCGAGTCGAGCGGTTCAACGCCTCGGAGCGAACCTTCCCGCACTTCGGTAACGTCCTAAGGTGATAACCAGTGTTTTCCTCGGTTTTGCTTGTGCTAACGTTGCTCTTTACCGCATCTTTATTGAGGTTTTCAGTCTCAAAGTGCCAGCCGACAATCGCAAACCGGGCATCCACGTGGCGTGGACGACCATCACCTACCGCAGCGTAGCGCTGATGATCCTTGCCGTGGCTGCGATCTTTTTCATTGCCATGCGCGTGGCGTTTCCCCAATTCACGCAGAACACCGTACAGGCCGGCGAAAACGTTGCCAACAAATTGCTGGAACGCGTAGCCGGCATGGCGCCGGCGGCGAATACAGGAAATTCCACGGCGCAGCAGGCGCACTTCACCGCCCTCGACGGCACGGTGCGCATGAAGAAAGGTAACGGCAGCAGCTGGGTGACGGCCGACTACAACATTCCCCTCGAAAAAGGCGACGTAGTGCAGACCGGCTCGGAAGGCATGGCGAAAGTTGTTTTCAACGACGGCACCAGTTACACCGTCCGCCAGGATTCTCTGATCGTGATTGAAGAGAACTCCGCCAACGAGCAGCAGCAGACCAACGTTGCGGTTGCGGTCAGTACGGGAACGGTCGACCTCTCGACCGCGACCTACAGCCAGGGTTCGAAGTCGCAGGTAATAGTGGACGGTGCGAGGGCTTCGCTGGCGCCCGAGTCGGCGGCCCAGGTGCACAACGATCCTAAGGCCGAGCAGCACGAAATCCTGATGAAGAAAGGCACGGGCGAGGTCACGCGCAACGGCGAAACCGTGCAACTCGCCAACTGGGAAAAGGTGACCTTCACCGGGCAGCAGTCGCACATGGAGAAGGCCAAGGAGATTGGTCCGCCCACGCCCATCGCTCCCGCCAACATGGCACCGCTGTTTTCCGCGGGCGAGGCTACCAAGGACGTGGAATTCTCCTGGACTCCGATGGCGAATGCAGTTGGTTACCGGTTGCGCCTCTCCCGCAACCCATATTTTTCTTCTACACTGGTTGACAAGAAGGTTAATACGGCTGCGGTAACCGTCACCAGCCTCGGGGAAGGCGCCTATTACTGGATGGTGCAGTCCTACGATGGGGAGGGGAAGGAATCGGCGGAGAGTGAGAAGAATCGCTTCACCATTATTTCCAAGGGCAAAGAAAACGAAGCCATCGAACTGGATCTGGATCCTTTCATTCAGCACGGGCACGTGATCGAAATAACGGGCAAGACCCAGACCGGAGCGCGGGTGATGGTGAACGGCAGCGAGGTTCCAATGATCAACCCGGATGGCGGGTTCCATTACTTCACTCCGCCGCTGCCGACCGGAGAAGCCGTGATTACGGTGACGGCACAGACGGCGCAGGGCGGCGTGAACACGCAGCAGAAGAAGATCATTATTCAGTAAGAGCGAAGTTTCTAGTTTCAAGTTCTGAAAGTTACATGCGATCGAAGGCGTGGTTTCGCGGCACATTATATTTTTCAAACTTAGAGACAGTGAAACAGGAAACTAGAAACTGGAAACTTTGAATTTGAGCAGGGACGCCGGGCATCTCGTAGAATAAAGACAGCCAGCATCCTGACAGAAAAAAAGAAAACTCCGGGACACTCCCGGCACAGCTCCACGTAGAAAGACGCGGGAATATTTCGCCATGTCAAAGAACGGATTTCATTCAGGCCCCACGCGCAGTCACAACCTCCGGTCGCTGTTCAGCATTTTCTCCAGCGATCTGGCCATCGACCTCGGCACCGCCAACACGCTCGTGTATGCGCGCGGCAAGGGCATCGTCGTCAACGAGCCCTCCATCGTCGCCATCAATAAGAACACGGGCGAAGTCGAGGCCGTGGGCAAAGAGGCGAAAGAAATGCTGGGCCGCACGCCCGGCAACATCGTCGCCATCAAGCCCATGAAAGACGGCGTGATCGCCGACTTCAAAGTCACCGAGAAGATGCTGAACTATTTCATTCAGAAGGCGCACAACCGCAAGATGCTGGTGCACCCGCGCATCGTCATCGGCGTGCCTTCTGAAATTACGCAGGTGGAAAAGCGCGCCGTCATGGACTCCGCGTATCGCGCCAAAGCCAGCGAAGTGCATCTGGTCGAGCAGGCCATGGTCGCCGCCATCGGCGCGGGCCTGCCCATCACCGAGCCCAGCGGCAACATGGTGGTCGACATTGGCGGCGGCACCACTGACATCGCAGTCATTTCTTTGAGCGGCATCGTTTACTCGCGCTCCGTGCGCATGGCCGGCAATCAGATGGACGAAGCCGTGATGAATTATCTGAAGCGCAAATACAATTTGCTGATCGGCGAACGCACAGCCGAGCAGATCAAGATGGAAATCGGCTCCGCCCACCAACTTGACAAGCCGATGACCATGGAAATCAAAGGCCGCAACCTGATCGAAGGCGTGCCCAAAACCATCACCGTTGACGACGGCGAAATCCGCGAAGCCCTCAGCGAATGCGTTTCGACCATCATGAACGCGATTCGCGTCGCCCTCGAGCGGACGCCTCCCGAACTCTCCGCTGACATCAGCGACCGCGGCATCGTGCTGACTGGTGGCGGAGCGTTGCTGAAGAATCTCGACAAACGCATCCGCGAAGAAACCGGGCTGCCCGTCTCCATCGCCGATGACCCGCTCTGCAGCGTGGTGCTGGGCACCGGGAAGATGCTCTCGGACTTCAAACTGCTCAGAAAAATCTCGATCGAGTAGCCAAAACCAGTGGTTAGTAGCTAGTGATTAGTGGCCAGTACAACCAACCCACTGACCACTAGCCACTAACCACTAACCACTGATTTATGGAATCCGTTCTCGGCCGCTACCGCAACCTGATCATTCTTGTAGGAGTGTTGTTTCTGCAGGTGCTGGGGTTGGCCACGCAGGTCAAACGCGGCGGCGGCAGCGACGCCGAACATACCCGCTTGATCCGCATCTGGGTGGTGGGTGCGATCGCTCCTTTTGAGCGTGCTCTGGTCTGGGGTGAGAGCGGCGCCGACAACATCTGGCACAACTATTTTTACTTGCGCGGCGTGCGCGCCGAAAACCGCCAGCTGAAAGACCAGATCGAACACATGCGCCTCGATCAGGTGCGCCTCGCCCAGGACGCTGCCCAGGCCCGCCGCCTGCAAACCCTGCTGGCCTTCAAAGAACAGTTCATCTCCCACACCGTGGCCGCGCAGGTGATCGGCTCCAGCGGCAGCGACCTTTCCCGCACCATCTACATCGACAAAGGCGAGAACTCGGGCATCCAGCGCGACATGGCGGTCATGACCGCCGACGGAATTGTCGGCAAGGTGCTGGTGGCTTATCCGTCGGTTTCCCAGGTGCTGCTGATCAGCGACAAAGATAGCGGGGTCGGCGCCCTGCTCGAGAAGACGCGTTTGCAGGGCGTGCTGCGTGGTACGGCCAACGGCGAAGTGATGCTCAATGATGTGATGAGCGACGAGCAGGTTCCAATCGGAGAAACCGTACTGACCAGCGGCGGCGACCAGATTTTTCCCAAGGGTCTACCCATCGGAACGGTAGCTCAGGTCAGTAACGGCAAAGACTTGTTTCTGAATGTCAAAATCAGGCCCGCTGCCAACTTGAGCAAATTGGAAGAAGTCCTGGTGCTGGTCGAAAAGCAGGAACGCCAGGCTACAGCGGAAGAAGGGGTTCACGTCCGCGCCGCCGACATTCTGGCGCAACGTTTGCCGTCGGTGCCCGACAAGCCGGCCACGGGCGCGACTCCGGCCACAGGCGTTGCCACCGGCACTACCAAGCCGGCCGCGCCCAACACGACCGTGAAACCCGCGGCGAAGAATCCATCGGGTAACGGAAATGCCGCCAGCGCACCGATTGGAGGCCCGGCAGCGAAGACGACTCAGACGCCAACTCAGCCTTCCGCTCCACCGAAAGCCGCCGCCGCGACGGGTAGCACCGTCAGCGCACCAAAACCCGCAGCAAAATCTGGAGTAGCGTCCGGAGCGGAGTCCGGAGCAAAGTCCGGAGCAAAGTCCGGAGCAACTCAACCTGCGCCCGCCAGCGCCACGCCGAACCCAGCTTCACCGGCTCAACCGACCACCTCGACCGCGCCGCCGGCCAATTCCAAGCCGCCGGTAGATGAAAGTAGCCCACAATAGCGTGCCCATCACTTACACATCCGGCGAGCAGGTTGAAGTCTACCGGTTCAGCATCCCGGTCACGATTGGCATTCCGTTGCTGGCGCTCTTTGTGCAGTCGTTTCTGCCGCTCCGGTTCGCGTTCTTTGGAGACTATGTTGACCTGCCGCTGCTGGTGACCATTTTTTTCGCGATGGCGCGCCGCAACCCGATTGCCGGCTTGTTCACCGGATCCATCATCGGCCTGGCGCAGGACATGCTCGGCCACAATCCCATCGGAATCTATGGCATCGCCAAAACCGTCGTAGGCTACGGAGCGTCCTCATTAGGCGTCAAGCTCGACGTGGAGAACGCCGGCGCCCGTTTCCTGGTCACCCTGGGGTTCTATTTCGTGCATGCCGCGGTGCACTACATTGTTGGCCACTTTCTCGTCAACATGACCCAGACCTGGAGTTGGTCGCACGGCATTCTGGCCGGTCTGGCCAATGCCGTTCTCGGTGTGCCGCTGTTCTTCTTGCTCGACAAGTTCAAGCAGAGAACGTGAGAATCGTCGTTCGTCGTTGGCCGCTAGTCGTTGGCGAGAGCTCGAAAGCGTTGTGAGATGGTGACCTCCGTTACCTAATCGAATTCCGCAGTGAATTCGCCACGGCTTACAATAAGAGCAAAGCGCCAAGCCAACGACCAACGACCAAGGACTGACTTAATGTTCGGCCGCGACGAAAAAGTTTCCGGAATCCGCCTCACGGCGGCGCAGTACATCATCCTCGGCATCTTCCTGGTGCTCGCCTATGGGCTGTGGCGCCTGCAGGTGATGCAGAGTGACTACTACTCGCTCGCAGCGGAAAAAAATCGCATTCGCAATGTGCCCGTGCTCGCGCCTCGCGGAAAAATTCTCGACCGCGAAGGCCGCACCATCGTCGACAACTATCCGTCATTCTCCGCGCTGCTGCTGCGCGACTCCACGCGCGACATCTCCGCCGACGCCGACCTGATTGCCCAGGGTCTGCATCTCGATCCCGATGAGGTGCGCGCGCGTATCCGGCACTTTGCGTCGATGCCGCAGTACCAACCGATTTTTCTGAAAGAAGACATCACGCCCGATGAACTGCAATTCATCGAGGCGCATCGCAACGAACTACCCGAACTCGACACCATCATGGCGCACCGCCGCCTCTATCCGCGCAACGGATTCATGGCGCACCTCATCGGCTACGTTGGCGAAGTCAGCGAAGACATGCTGAACCAGCCGCAGTTCGAGCTCTACAACCCAGGCGACATAGTCGGAAGGTCGGGCGTGGAACTGCAGTACAACACGTTGCTGATGGGCACCAACGGATCGCGCCAGGCCCTGGTCGACAGCCACGGCCGCGAGGTCGGACGCTTGGGCGAGACCGAAGCCGTGCCCGGCAAGCCCTTGAAATTGACGATAGATATTGACCTGCAGATTGCGGCCGAAGAAGCGCTGGGGGACAAGAACGGAGCGATCGTCGCCATGGATCCCCATACGGGCGAAATCCTGGCTATGGTCAGCCGCCCGACGTTTGATCCCAACGATTTTGCCGTGCACGTCTCGCGCGATGAGTGGAACAAGCTAGTCACCGATCCCGACAAACCACTATTCAACAAAGCCATTCAGGCGCAACTGGCGCCGGGCTCGACCTTCAAAATCATCATGTCGATGGCGGGCTGGGAGGAAGGCATCGCCCAGAACATGCATGTGCACTGTAATGGCAGCGCAGATTTCTACGGCAGGAATTCGAAATGCTGGGTCTACTTCATGCATACGACTCACGGCGACGTGGATCTGGCGAAGGCGATTTATCAGTCGTGCGACATTTTTTTCTACACGCTGGCCGACAAACTCGGAATCAACCGAATTGCCAAGTACGCAACTCAACTAGGTCTGGGACAGAAGACCGGCATCGATCTTCCGCAGGAGGCCAGCGGCCTGGTCCCGTCCGAAGAGTGGAAGTGGCACAGCCAGCACCAGAAATGGTATGCGGGTGAGACCATCTTCGTCGGCATCGGGCAGGGAGCGATCACCGTGACGCCCGTGCAGCTGCTGCGTGCCATCAGCGCGATCTCCATGGGAGGGAAGCTGGTGGTGCCGCACGTGATCAATCCCACGGATTTGCCGCCGAGCTATGTGGAGGCGGCGCACTATACCGACGTGAAGACGGTTCCGCTCGATCCCGATGGTTGGAACTACATCACCGACGCCATGGAGCGCGTGCTCGAGCCCGGTGGCACGTCTCCGCTGGCCGCGATTCCCGGGATTGAGATCGCTGGAAAGACCGGATCGGCTCAGGTGGTGTCGCTTGAGAACCGCGCCAAACACAAAGACAACGCCGATCTGGCGCAGAACGGCTGGTTCGTGGGCTTCACGCCGCGGCGCAATCCCGATGTGGTGGTTTGCGTTCTGTTCCAGGGCGGCGAGCATGGCAAACTGGCAGCGCGTCTGGCCACGCAGGTCATCAAGGCCTACGTCGAAAAGCAACGCAAAACGCCGCCGAAGATGGTGGAGCAGCCGAAGAACGACGGCAAAGTCGATATCGGCGCCCTGTGGACCGAGCCCGGCTCCGACGAAGACAACGACGGCGACGCCAATGCGAGCGCCGAGAAAGACAAGCTGCAGGGCGGCCGCTTCGTTCTCGATTTGCCGAAGAAGCCGCTGGCAGCAGCCATCGCCGCGCCAGGGATGCATTAGTTGCGTGTGGCGAGTGCCGAGTTGTGAGTGGTATGCGAGTCGAGCAACGAGAGTGATGTCATAAACGAAAGTGATGTCATCCTGAACCCGGCATTAAGCCGGGTGAGGGATCTTACGACGGCCGCAGTCACGATGTAGTTTGCAGGTGCTAGTAACCCGGCGGATGCTTAAGTGCTCCCCCGTTTACAGCATCGCCGCCGCCGGCGGACGTAAGGTTCGTCGCGCCGGCTTCGCCGCCGATCAGAATGACAAGGGCTTACAGGGAAAAAAGTTCTTAGAGCGGGGGATCCAAGCCGTCGATCCCTCAAGAGAAAAGCTAAGAGCTAGGAGCTAAGAGCTAGAAGCTGTGTTATGGCACGTTACGTCTCATACCGCGATTTCGACTGGGTCCTGCTGGGCTTCGTGCTCATCATTTGCGGCCTGGGCGTGATGGAAATCCACAGCGCGACCATGCACACCAAATTCGCCGGAGCCCACGTCAAACAGCTCTACTGGGTGGCGGCCGGACTCGGCGCGATGTTTCTGGTCAGCCTGATCAACTACCAGGCGTTGCTCGATCAGATTCACTGGTTCTACATCGCCGGTGTCGCCTCTTTAATGGCCGTGCTGGTTTTCGGCAGCAAGTATCTGGGAGCCAAGCGCTGGATCAAGATGCCAGGCGGTAACCACTTTCAGCCGTCGGAATGGGTCAAGCTGATTCTGATTCTTGCCGTCGCGAAGTATTTCGCCGACATGCGCCAGCGCGAGCTTTCCTGGTCTGATTTCATGAAGGCCGGCGCCATCGTTGGCATCCCCATGCTCATGGTCCTGAAGCAGCCTGACCTGGGCACGGCCCTGACCTATCTTCCGGTCGCGGCCATGGGAATCTTTCTGGGTGGGTTGCAATGGAAACAAGGCCTGACGGTCGGCCTGCTGGCCGTAGTGGCAGTAGGAGCGGTTTTCCTGGTTCCCCGGGTACACGTATTGAAGTCCTATCAGAAGCAGCGTCTGACCAGCTTTATCGACCCTGAACTCGATCCCCAGGGCTCGGGGTACCAAGTTGAGCAATCCAAAATCGCCGTGGGGTCCGGGGGCCTTTGGGGCGGCAAAGGCTCGCAAACACACGGCGCGTTCCTTCCGGTGCCGCAAACAGACTTCATTTTCGCGGCCTTTGCCGAGGAACATGGATTCGTCGGCGCTCTCGGGGTTCTGCTGTTATACTTCATAGTGCTGATGCGTTTGACCCAGAACGCGCAAACAGCGCCCGACCGCGCTGGCACGTTCGTGGTGATGGGTGTGGTGGCTGTGCTTAGCTTCCATATCCTGGTCAATGTTGGCATGGTGGTTGGCTTTATGCCGGTCACCGGAATACCCTTGCCGTTGATGAGTTATGGTGGGTCTTCCGTGTTGTTCATGTTCCTGGCGCTGGGGATGGTTATGAATGTTCGTATGCGCCGCTTCGTAAACTAGCTGGGTGAGCCAGCTAAGACGAGCAGGCTAAGACGAGCCAGTTCGAACGAACAGGGTTTAGAAGCAACGGGATCAGGAAACAGGAAGAACGGCAGGAAAAGCAGTTTTGCTGCGCTCGCAGGCACAGCCCCAAAAAATATATCGATCTCTAAAAATATCGCCCGCCCTCGCGTAAAGGGGGCATTTCACCGGCTAGTCGGGCAGTAGAAGGCCGGGCAGGATTGAAGCTGAGCAGTTAGCCGGGCAGGGAACGGCCCCCCGACCCAATTTCGGGTCTGAGAGTGCGGTCACAAACCCCGGCAGAAGTTAAAGCGAGATAAGTGCAAAAGATTCCCAAGCTTGTGCAGCGGACTCGGCAGCAAGAGAGAGAAGAACTCTCTAGCCCAGTCTGTCCCCATGTTCGGGGCGTATCGCGACGCTCTTCGCTTCATCCTCCCGCACCTTTGCTGATCCCACCCCGGTGATGCCCGTCCGACTTCGTCAATAGTCGGCGGGACCGGAGTGTTCGATGAACAAAGAACTATTTGTCTCTTCTACCCCACACGAAACCAAAGTGGGCCTGGTAGAAGACGATTTGCTCGCGGAAATCTACTTAGAGCGCGAGAACGAGTACACCTTAGCCGGATCCATCTATAAAGGCCGCGTAACCCGCGTCCTGCCCGGCATGCAGTCGGCTTTCGTCGACATCGGCCTGGAGCGCGACGCCTTCCTCTACGTTTCCGATTTCATGGAATTGGAAGAGCACGACGACGATTTGACCGACGTCATTCCCGCGACCCGCAACGTGCCCGATCTGCGTCAGCCGCCGGGTGCGACCGAGATAGCAGCGTCGGAAGAAGGAGCCGGTTCCGCGGGCGAGTTGCCCGTCACCGACGAGGGAACCTTCGAAGCTGAGACCCTCAGCGAGGGGCAGCCGGCTCAGGCCGGAGAATCCGCAGAGTTCGGCAATACTGCCGATTCGCAGAATCGCGACCGTGGAAATTTCCGCGGACGCCGCCGCCGCCGTGGCGGACGCCGCGACGGCCGGGATCGGGGACAAGATCGCGGATCCGAGCGCGGTCCGGAGAGAACCGCCGACCGGCCCTTCGAGCGAACTTCAGAACGAAGCCCAGAATCACGAGGCTCAGAACAACGAGGTTCCGAGCGAGGTTCAGAACGAAGCTCAGAGCGCACGCCCGAGCCCCGCTTCGCTCGCCCCGTCGAGCCCACGCGCCCGGCCGATTACGGCCGCAGCCAGCCCTCAGGACCGCCTCCCGGCTATCAGCCGATCATTTTGCCTGGAGAGTCCATCTCCAAGTATCAGCGTCTGGCACAACAAACGCCCGTGGCCGAGCCGCCAGTGCGCCACACGAGCCCCGCAGCCGAAGTCGAAACTCCCGTCGAGTCCGTCGCACCCATCGCCGCGACCTTCCCCGAGGATGAACCCATCTTCGCGGCTGCCGAGTCCGTCGCCGAGCCGCTCCATCAGCAGCACGATCATGAGCAACACGATCATGATGAGCACGATCAAGTGCAGCACGATGAGATTCCATCGGCCCGCGGGGAGGCCGAGCACTTGGAATCGGCTTCAACTACGACGGATTGGAATCAGGAATTCCGCCGTCCCGAAAGCAACGACGTTCCTGCGCTCGGCTGGCCGGGTGAGGGGATCGTCGCCATTGAAGAGGAAGCCGAGCGCGAAGAGATGACGGAATTTCCCCGGGGCTCTTCCGAGAAGGAAGTCGTCGAGGAGGAGCACGAAGACCACGCGCCAGCGGCCTCCGTTGATTCCGATCCTTCGGAACGTTTGTCAGTGCGTTCTCCCCGCGAGGAGCAGGCTCCCGTCTTTGCCGCTCCCGGCACCATGGAAGAAGAGACCATCGACGACGAAGAAGCGGACGCCGTCCATTACGAAGCATCTTCCGACGAGGGCTACGACGAGTTTGAAGAAGAGACCCAGGCCGGCCCCGGACATCTGAATGGCGAAGCCCGCGAGACTGTGGCTGAAATCCATCAAGCCTCAATGACGGATTCGGGAGAAGTGCCTGCCGCCGACGCTGCCCATCCGGAAGGTGAAGAAGATACCGAGGAACTGGAACTCGAAGAAGCTCAGGCCGAGGCCGAAGCCCTGCTCGACGCCGAAGCCCGCGGCAACGGCACGGTCGACGCCCGCGTCGAAGTCCGCGCTCCAGCCGCCACTGCAGGTTACACGCAGCGCACCCAGCGTCCGCGTCCCGGTTTTGATCGTCAGGGTCCTCGCGACCGCCAGCGCCGTGGTGGAGGAGACCGGGGCGGTGGCCGCGGACGTTTCCGCCGCCGCGAGAACGCTCCCGTTCCGCTGATCAGCGACTTGCTCAAGGAAGGCCAGGAGATTCTGGTCCAGATCGCCAAGGAACCCATCGGCAAGAAAGGCGCACGCATCACCAGTCACATCGCGCTGCCCGGCCGGTTCCTGGTCTACATGCCCACGGTGAACCACACCGGCGTTTCCCGCAAAATCGCTTCTGAGGAAGAACGCCAACGCCTGAAGCGCATCATCCTCAGCGAACGCGAAAACGGCCACGGAGGCTTCATCGTCCGCACGGCCGCGCAGAGCGCCAGCGAAGAAGAACTCCGCGCCGACATCCGCTTCCTGAAGGGCTTATGGCAGGACATCAAGGCCCGCGCCGAGGCTTCCAAACCGCCCGCTCTGATTTATCACGACCTCAACGTGGTCGAGCGCGTGCTCCGCGATCAGGTTACCTCCGACTTCAGCGTGATCTGGGTCGACACCGAAGCGGAGTACGAGCGCATCCTGCGCTTCTTCAACCGCTTTCAGCCACAGATGGTCAAGCGGGTCAAGCTCTACACCAAGGAGACGCCGCTGTTCGAGCAGTTCGGCCTGGCCGCGGAAATGGACAAGGCGCTCAAGTCGAAAGTGTGGCTCAAGAGCGGCGGCTACATCGTCATCAACCAGACCGAAGCGCTGGTCGCCATCGACATCAACACCGGCAAGTACGTCGGCAAGACGGCGCGCCTCGAAGACACCATCGTCAAAACCAACGTGGACGCCATCAAAGAGATTGTCCGGCAGATCCGCCTGCGCGACTTGGGCGGCATCATCATCATCGACTTCATCGATATGGATGAGCGCCGCAACCGCCAGCGCGTGATGCAGGCTCTGGAAGAAGAGCTCCGCCACGACCGCGCTCCCTCAAAGACGCTGCAGTTCAACGATTTCGGCCTGGTCGCCATAACCCGCAAGCGCGTCAAGCAGTCGCTCGAACGCACCATTGGCGCGCCTTGTCCGTACTGCGAGTCCACCGGATATGTGAAGTCCGTGACCACGGTCTGCAACGAGATTTACGTGGAGATGCGGAAGATTGCCAAGCACCTGGAGCATGAAGACGTCATGCTGCGCGTGCATCCGGATGTCGCGAAAGAATTGAAGTCCAACAACGGACGTCTGCTGAACGAGATGGAAGAGCTCACCAAACGCACGATAATCGTGAAGAGCGACGCCGCCGTGCATCAGCAGCAGTTCGACATCAACTGAACTAAGCGTTCGGGTACAAGACAAAGACGGGCGAAAACCGCCCGTCTTTTTTTCGAGATATGACATGGGATCCGCCCACTGCTGTCCGCTGGGCGAAGCCCCACACGGTTTTGTGGAAGAGCGGCGCTTTAGCGCCGCGTAAGCGGCAAGAAAGGTTGGGGCTTTAGCCCCTGGGGGTGAGTCAGTCCTAGCTCACATTCGCCAGGGTCTTTACCGCGATATCGGCGTGATCGCGCAGCTTTTGGGCGGACTCGTGGATCGCTCGCGCCGCCGCCCCCGCTCCGCTCTGCTGCGCCGTCTTCCCAATGCTGCCGGCTTCCTCAGCCGATGTGCTGGCCATATCCAGCAGCACCACCACGGAGTCGGCGTGCATCTTCCACAGCGATGACATTTTCTGGCTGCGCTTCAATTCTTCGAGTTCGGTGCTGATGCGTGCGGAGATTGAAACCAGGCGGATCAGCGTACGCGCGACGTCAGCGCGTAGACTTTTCTCCTCCAGGAACGGCGCACTGTAGGCATCGGCTTCCGGCGCCGTCAGCGTCAAGTTGAAAAACCGCATAGGCACAACCTGGCGATATTTCGGATCGGCGACCCGCACAAACACGCGAATCGATTCCTCCACGCGCCGTAGTTTGCTTTCCTCCGCCGAAAGTTGTTGCGCCGTAACCGCCGGCGGTTGAAACACAGCAGCCGCTGCCGGAGCTTTCGCCGCTGCCGCTGCTTTGGCCTTGGCCGCCTTGGGCGCCGCAGCCCCCGCACCGTTCGCCGGTTTCGACGTCTGCGCCGCCGGAGTCAGCAGCGAGCGCCGGATCGGCGGACGCCGGTCCAATTCTTTCTTCAGCTTCGATACCCGGCGGAATTTTTCCTGGGTGCTGCCGTAATCGGCCTCCAGCAGTTGCTTCTCTTCAATCGCCGCCACATGGTCCACCGTGACTTCCACCCCGTCCACCGTGGTCAGAATCGTTCCGCCCATTTCCTCCAGAGCTTGTCCGAACGTCTTGATCTCAGTCAGCGCCTTGGCGAATAACTCGTCAAACTTCTTGCCGAAGGTCGCGTTGTAGGCCGAAACCGTGGCCAGCACTCCGGGGTGATAAAACGACGAATCCAGCCACTGCTTCAACTCCCGCACCCGCCCGACAATTCCGGAATCCATCAGAGTGTTGAAGTCGCGAAAGCGGCCAACTTCCTCGCGCAACGGGTCAAACCGCCGCAGCAGCTGCACATGCTCTTCCGGCAGCGAAGGCACGTCGGAGTCAGCCAGAATTTCAATCAGCGCGATTTCAAACGGCGACAGCGGCAACGCGCCGTCCAGCCCATATCCAGTCTGCTGCCACTGCCCCGGCACACGGGGATGGCGATAAAGGAAAGTCGCAATCAGATCGGTCTTGTCGCGGTTGACGTCGCTCGGTTCGCGGCGCCGCACAAAATATCGCAGCAGAGCCTCGGCCACTTCGGAGTCCGTGTCAGGAGTCAGCGCCTGCCGCACCATCGCCGGCGTGATCGCCATATCCAGCAGATGCAGCCAGCGATACATGCGTGATAAAGTGGTCGGAAGTTCGCGCTCGGAATGGCGCAGCGCGTCCTCGTCAAGACCGCTCGGAATAGGGACGTCCCCGCCGAGCGCGTCCCGCATGAGCTTCTGGTAGAAGCCCTGGACGGTCGCCAGAATGGCTAATTCAAACCGAAGATCTTCGGCCAAACGTGCCCCCGAGAGCAAGATGTTCCTTCCTGAAACTTTACTAATGTACAAGTAAAACGAAATGTTACTTCCGGTGCAAGTTACCACTGGAGTGGGACCCTCACGTAGGAAGAAGCACTTACCGGAGGTACATGGACTTCTGCGGTGATCGCGGGAGGGAAAGAATTAGAAGACGACGGTCTTATTCCCATACAGCAGCACGCGATTCTCGACATGCCAACGCACCGCCCGCGAGAGAACGACTTTCTCCAGGTCGCGCCCTTTGCGAATGAGGTCTTCGACAGTATCGCGGTGCGATACGCGGACCACATCCTGCTCGATGATGGGCCCGTCATCGAGCACCTCAGTCACATAGTGGCTGGTTGCCCCAATCAGCTTCACGCCGCGTTCGAACGCCTGATGATACGGCCTCGCGCCCACAAATGCCGGCAGAAACGAATGATGAATATTAATAATCCGCTGCGGATAGCGGTTCACAAACTCATTCGACAAAATCTGCATATACCGCGCCAGCACCATGAAGTCGGGATGTTGCGCGTCAATCAGTTCTCGAATCTTCGCCTCGGCCTGGTTCTTGTTGTCCTTGTTGACTGGCACGATGGCGTAAGGGATCTTGTAGAAATCGGCAATCGCCTGGTTGTCGGCGTGGTTGGAAATAATCAGCGGAATGTCGCAGGCCAGTTCGCCGCTCTTGTGGCGGTATAACAGATCGACCAGGCAGTGGTCGTATTTCGAAACCAGAATGACCATGCGCTGCCGCTGCGCCGACTGCGCCAGCCGCCACTTCATGTGAAACGTTTCAGCGATAGGAGAGAACTGCCGCGCGAAATCCGCCAGATCCTTCTGCGAAAGATCGATGTCGAAGTCCTTAGGATCGAACTCCACCCGCATCAGAAACAGCCCCGACTCTTCGTCGGCATGCTCGTCCGCGTGCAGAATGTTGCCGCCATGCCGGTAAACGAAGTCGGCAATAGTGGCGACTTCGCCTTTGGCATCCGGGCAACTGACCAGCAGGATGGCGGAATTTTTCATGGAATGTGTGGAGCGGGCACTCCTGCCCGCTGTTCTTGCCGCTACAGGCAAGCGGAGTGCCCGCTACATGCCTACTTCTTCAATTCTTTCAATATCTCGCGCGCCGCATTTGCCCCTGACCCTCCGGTCAAACCCGCGCCCGGATGCGTGCCACTCCCGCACAAATATAACTTCTCAATCGGGGTTCGGTAGCGCGCCCAGTCCAGCAGTGGACGCATGGTGAAGAACTGATCAAGCGCCAGTTCGCCGTGGAAAATCTGCCCGCCTGTCAGCCCGTATCTTTCTTCCAGATCGCGCGGCGTGATGGTCTGCTGCGCCAAAATCAATTCCGGCAGATTCGGCGCGTATTGCGCCAGCGTCTGCACCACTGTTTCGCCGAGCGCCTTGCGCTGCTGGTTCCAATCGCCTTTCAGTTTATACGGCGCGTACTGCATATAGATCGACATCACATGCTTGCCTTCAGGGGCCAGCGTCGGATCGGTCAGCGACGGAATCGTGGCTTCCAGATACGGCTGTCTCGAGAACTGCCCGTATTTCGATTCGTCAAACGCCCGCTCAAGATAATCGATCTCATTGCCGACATGAATGCGCCCCTTGAGCGCCGAAGCATCCCCATTGTTCAGAGCCGTGAACTTCGGCAGCCCAGCGAGCGCCAGGTTCACTTTCGCGACTGTGCCATTCCCGCGATAGTGCTGCAGCTTCTGCACGAAGTCCGGAGACAGATGCGTGGGATCAGTCAGCTTGAGCAGCGTGCGTTTCGGGTCCGCGTTCGAGATGACCGCGCGCGCCTGAATTTCTTCGCCGCTAGTAAGCACCACGCCCGTGGCTATTCCATTCTGCACGCGAATTTCTGTGACTTCCGCGCCCGTGCGAATCTCCGCACCGGCAGCCTTCGCCGCCGCTGCCATCGCCTGCGTAACCGCACCCATTCCTCCCTCCGCGAAAGCCGCCGAGCCCGCAGGATGAGGATCCGCCGCCGCGCGTATCAACAACACCAGCGCACTTCCGGCTGACCACGGACCAAGAAAAGTTCCGAAGACACCGCGCGCCGCAATCACTGCCCGCAAAAGCTCCGTCTCAAAATATTCCGATGCCAGATCTGCCACCGCCATCGGCCCCCAGCGTAGCAGGCGAAACATATCTCGCTTGCCCAGCTTGCGGATCGCGCGCCCTGTCTTCAGCATGCTCCACAAGTCGCCGCTGCTCGGGTGGTCAATGTCTGGGGGCGTGGTCGCCAGCGCCTCACCAATCACTTTGCCAATCTTCGCCAGCGATTGCGCGAACTCCTGATACTTCGTCGCATCCTTCTGAGAAAACGCCGCGATGTCCTGCGCCGACCTCTTTGAATCCTGATACAGCGACAGCGTGCGTCCCTCAGGCGAAAGCGCCGTTACGGAAACATCGGGCGTGATCCACTTCAGCCCGTGCTTTTCCAGTTGCATGTCGCGCACCACGCTCGGCAGCAGCGGTCCCGCGGTATGCGCCAGCGTCGAACAACGAAATCCGGGATGAAATTCATCTGTAACCGCGGCTCCGCCAACCTGCGCGCCGCGCTCCAGCACCAGCGGTTTGTACCCTGCCTTGGCCAGATAAAAGGCGGTGACCAGCCCGTTGTGTCCGCCGCCAATGATGACGATGTCGCGCTGCGTAGGCATGTCTAGGCCGCTCCCTTGATGTCTTTCAGAATTTCCAACGCCGCCAGCCGCCCGTTCGCGCCCATGATGCCGCCGCCAGGATGCGTTGCCGATCCGCACATATATAGGTTCTTGATGGGTGTGCGGTACTGCGCCCAGCCCGGCACCGGACGCAAAAAGAAAAGCTGTTCCAGCGAAAGCTCGCCCTGGAAAATGTTGCCCTCACTCAGTCCCCACTCGCGCTCCAGATCAAGCGGCGTCACGACCTGCTTCTGAATGATGATGTCTTTGATGTTTGGCGCGTACTCGGCAATCGTGTTCACCACCGTGTCCCCAAACGCTTCTTTCTGATCATCCCAGTTCAGGCCGGGCCGCAGCTTGTAAGGTGCATACTGCACGAAGCACGACAACACATGCTTTCCCGGGGGCGCCACCGAAGGATCGGTCAACGACGGAATCACCATGTCGATATAAGGATGCCGCGAAAAGTTGCCGTACTTCGCGTCGTCATACGCCCGTTCCATGTATTCGACCGAAGGCGAAATCGAAATCGCGCCCCGCAAATGCGCGCCCGGCCCTGGCATGCACTTGAAGTTCGGCAGCGCGCTCAGCGCCATGTTCACCTTGCCCGAAGAGCCGCGATACTTGAACCGGTTCACATCTTCCAGAAAGTCGCTGGGCAGATGCTCCGCGCCCATAAACTTGGTGAACGTGAGCCGCGGATCGACGCTCGAAGAAATTACCTCGGCATAAATCTCGTCGCCATTCGCGAGCACCACTCCCTTTGCCCTGCCGTTCTTCACTATGATCTGCGAAATCGCCGACTGGGTGCGGATCTCCACCCCAGCCTCGCGCGCCGCATCGGCGATCGCATTCGAAATCGCGCCCGTGCCTCCGCGCGCAAATCCCCAGGCGCGAAATGCTCCGTCGATTTCTCCCATGTAGTGGTGCAGCAGCACGTACGCCGTCCCCGGAGAGCGCACGCCGAGAAACGTCCCAATAATTCCCGAGGCCGACATCGTCGCCTTGAGCACGTCGGTCTCGAACCATTGATCGAGAAAATCAATGGCCGACATCGTCATGAGCTGGACCTGGTTGTATTTGTCGTAGCTCGACATACCCTGAAAGCGACGCCCAATAAACAGCAACTTCATCAGTTCGCGCGGATCGAGCGTGGTCGGGTCCGGCGGCACCATGCTGAGAATCGGTTTCACGAACCGGCACATGGCCTGCATGGCCTTGCCGAACTCGTCGTACGCCTCAGCGTCTACCCGCGAGTGGCGGGCGATTTCGCGGTGGGTCTTGCCGTGGTCGTTCACGCGCCACAGGTAATCCCCGCTGGGCATGGGCGTAAACGTACCGTCGAGCGGAAGAATTTCCAAACCGTGGCGAGGCAGATCGAGATCGCGAATAATTTCCGGCCGCAGTAGCGACACCACGTACGAGCACGCCGAAAACTTGAAGCCCGGCACAATCTCTTCGGTGCAGGCCGCGCCGCCCAGCACGTGCCGCCGTTCCAGCACCAGCACCTTCTTGCCCGCGCGCTGCAGGTAGGCTGCGTTGACCAATCCGTTGTGGCCGCCGCCGATCACGATCACGTCGTATGAATTCGATGCAGCCATTTTCGCTCCTAGCTCTCAGCTTTCACGTTCGGATGTGGGGAAACGCAATGATACTCGCGCAGGGAAGCAGTCGGGGAAAAGATCAGAGCCCGCTGGGAAGGACCGTCCAGCTTCTGAGGAGACTACACAAATTGGGCATGAACGTTAGCATATTGACTCGAGGTTGAATCGTCATTCTATCGGGAAGCCGGTATTTTGTCTGCATTCTTGCCGCGCCTCTGACCGCAAGTCACGGCGTCGCCTCGTTGCCGCACTAGGGCGCCGATGGAATATAATCCGGCTTCGGCGATTTACGAACGAACACAGTCGAAGTCGAGGAAAACACCTTGCCCATCGGAACCGCATTTCACGAGAGAACCTTCCCTCTGTGCCACAGCTTGAACTATCGCGAGTGGTCCGGCTACTACACCGTCAGCGTGTATGAAGTCCATCACGAGCACGAGTACAACGCCATTCGCAACGCCGCCGCGCTCATCGATATTTCGCCGCTCTACAAATATCTGATCACCGGCAAAGATGCAACCCGACTGGTGAACCGCGTGATCACCCGCGACATCAACAAAGTTAAAGTGGGCCAGGTGATTTATTGCTGCTGGTGCGATGAAGAGGGCAAGGTCATCGACGACGGCACAATCTCGCGCCTCGAGGAAAATGTTTACCGCTGGACCGCCGCCGATCCCAGCCTGCGCTGGTTTCGCCAGAACGGCCTTAACATGGATGTGCAGGTCGAAGATATTTCCGAAAAAGTCGCCGCGCTAGCTCTGCAAGGCCCAACCTCAGCCAAGCTGCTGAAGTCCGTCGCCGAAGCCGACATCGCCAATCTGAAATACTTCCGCGTGACTCGCGGCAAAATCGCGGGCGTGCCTGTCGACATTTCACGCACCGGATACACCGGCGACCTCGGCTACGAAATCTGGGTTCCACTGAACGATCCTACTAACGCCGTGAAGGTCTGGGATGCGCTCGCCGACAAAGGCAAGCAATTCGATCTGCACGCTGCCGGCATGCTGGCTCTCGATGTGGCCCGCGTCGAAGCCGGACTGCTGCTGATCGAAGTCGACTACACCAGTTCGAAGAAGGCCTTGATTCCGTCGCAGAAGTTTTCCCCCTACGAACTGGGTTTCGCCAAGATGGTTCATCTCGACAAAGAAAACTTCATCGGCAAGCGCGCCTTGGAGAAAGACGCAAAGAATGGCGTGCCGCGGCAACTCGTCGGTCTAGAAGTAGATTGGACCGATATCGAGCAGCTCTACGACCGCTATGGCCTAACCCCGGCGGCGCCCGCGCAGGCCTCGCGCGTCGCCGTGCCCGTGTATTCCGGCGAAAAACAAGCCGGCAAAGCTACCACCACCAGTTGGTCGCCGATCCTGAAAAAATTGGTTGCGCTGGCCAGCGTCGAGACCGAGTACGCCAAGCCCGGCACATCTCTGCAAATGGAAATCACGATCGAGGCCATGCGCCTTAAGACGAACGTGAAGGTCACAAACCTCCCGTTCTTCAGTCCTCCGAGGAAGACGGCAACGCCGGTATAGCGAACTGCTGAGCCGCGAGAACTCTGTGTCTTCCTAGGTGTTCCGTCACTTTCGCGAGTTCGTCGAACGATAGGACGCGGCCATCTTCTCAAACACCGCGGTGCCGTCGTCGAACAGCGGTTCCAGCGTAAAGAAAGTCAGTCGGACTATCCGGCCGTCGTAAGGAACTATATACACCAGGAATTTCATCGCTGAGTGACTCGTGCTCTCGGTTCCGTGAAAAATCAAACGGATACTTGTCTGCCCATCCAATTCAGCCGGAGCCTCACTCAGTTTCTGGTAGTCCGAGAACTTGCTCTTATATTGGGCTTCCGCGAGTACTTTGTAAGTAGCGATGGTTCCGGCAAATTTCTCGGGAGTAGCCATAAAGAAGAGAGTCTCATCGGCCGACATCAGCGCCGCTGCGATGTCTTTTGATGCACGAAGTTCAGGCGCAATTTTCCATCCCACAGGTACGGTGAGTTGGAAGCTTGCTGTGCGGTTCACGTACGAGGCGCCGTCAAGGGCCTCATCGATGGGTGGAAGCGATTCTTCCGCGGCGGCGGGTGTGGGCTGATTTTCCGGGAAGTTGATCGTCAGCACTTGCGCGCGAGGGACATTAATATCGCCATACGCCGTCTTTACCTGAAACGTATCCTCTTTGATCCCCACCAACTTCCCAGTTATCTTGGTTCCGTCCTTCAGTTGAATTTCCTCGGCCGCGAGCGAGAGATGCAAGAAAAAGAGAATGGTCAAGACCAGCTTGAATCGCCTCACGTTTGCCCTCCTTCTGAGCTAGTGCTAAAGCATACCCGACAACTATCCCTACGAGGTCCAGTGATTTCACCTAGGTCCGGCGCGATGTTTTCCAGCAACGTAAATTCCTACGCCAATTAGCACCAAGGCGGCACAGCCTCCCACAATCTTCAGCAGCGCCAGCGGCTTGTTCGGCTCGTCCGGCTGCGGAATCAGAGACAACACAATCGTGAGTGCAGTGGTCACGAATCCCAGGGTCGCGACCAGCTTCGCGACGATCGTTCCGCCCGGCACGCGAATCACTTCCGGCCCGGCCGGTTCGCGCTGCAGCTTGATCATGGCTGCGAACAAATACAAATATGGAATGAAATACGTAATCACGCCCATGCTGACCAGAACGTCGTAAGCGCCCTTCACGCTCGTGCCCGCCTGCCCCAGAAAAATGAAAACGGCGCCCAGCACAAACTGCGTCAGCAATGCCACCCAAGGAGTTTTCCATCGCGGATGCAGCGCCCCAAAAGCCGGCGGCAAGAATCGATCCAAACCCGCGACAAATGGCAACCGCGCTACCGCCGCCAGATACGCGCCAGCCGCGCCAATATTACTCAGCGCAATCAAGAACGCGACCAGCGGCAACACTCCCGGAAATCCCACGCGCGCCGCCGTCTTTGACACAGCCTGCACCAGTCCCTGCAGGTCGTTGACTTCCGAGGAAGGCAGCGCCAGCAGCACGCAAACCGTTCCCAGGATGTAGCAGATCGTGACCGTAATCCCGCCCGACAGCAGCGCCAGCGGAATCGTTCGCCGTGCGTTCTTGATTTCTTCTCCCATGAACGACGCGGTCTCGCACCCGCCAAACGCAAACGTCAGCACCGACCAGAAAATCAGATCGTTGATATGTGTGCTAGGAATCATCGAGTGCAGCGTGAACGAAGTCGCCGACCCGTAGCGATGCCACGCTACTAATCCCATTACGATCACAATGCCCACCGGAATCCACATGGCGATTGCGCCCACGTTGTGCAGCCACCGGCCGACGTCGAGTCCAATCACGTTGAGCAGCGTGGCCGCCGCGAGTGTCACCAGTGCGAACACGATGTAGAAAATCGCATTGTTCGAAAGGTGTTGCCACGCCGCCTGCCGCATAAACAGCACATTGCTGGCGGCGAAATAAAGCACGGCAGGGAAGTACGGCAGATTGCTGGTCCAGTACGTCCACGCCGACATGAAGCCCGAGAAGTCGCCGAACGCGCGCTTGCTCCAAACATAGAGCCCGCCTTCATTGGGATAACGCGACGAAAGTTCCAGCACCGACAGCGCCAGCGGCGTGTAAAAACACATCCACGCGCCCACCCAGATGACGATCGAACTCGGTCCCGCTGCGGCTGCCGTCGCAATCCAGCGCAGGCTGATGCCGGTGATCACATAGAACAGCACCAGGTCGCGGAAACCCATCACCTGCCGCGGTCGATTCCGGTCTTCCACCTCAGCGATGGAAACGCCGGGCGACAGGAAGCCGATGTTCTCCGCTTGCCGTTTCGTATTGGATTCTGCCAATGGCGTATCCCGGGGTCAGGTTAACGCGAGCAAGCACTGATCGAAGAAGAATGAAGAAGAGGAATATCACCGCGGCCGATGCCCGGCAAGTCGAAAGTTGGTAGCCCGCTCGATTACTTCGCGGCGGGCGGTTGGTTCCGGTTGCTGTGCTTCCAATACAAATATCCCGGCACGCCGATGAGCACGATCGCCGTTCCCCAGAACGCCTCGGTCGGACGCGTGATGATCGTGTTCAGCGTCCACGCCGTGCCAATCAGCACATAAATCGCGGGCAGCCACGGATACCCGGTACAACGATACGGCCGTGGAATCCCCGGCCGCTTCCATCTCAACCAAAACATGGCAATCACCGTCAGCGTGTACGACAGCACCATGCCATAAATTACGTAAGTGTAAAGCTGATCGTAGCGTCCGCTGATGGTCAGGGCCGCGGCCCACACGCCTTGCCCAATCAAACTGAACGCAGGCGTTCGCCATTTGGGATGAATTACGGCCATGCGCTTGAAAAAAACTCCGTCCTGCGCCATGGCCATATACACCCGCGCGCCCGAGAGCGTACAGGTCGCCGCCGCGCTGAAACATGAAATCGCAATCATCAGCGAGAGCCACACCGCGGCTCGCGGCGAGAACAGCACCGCCGCAGCTGCATGCGCAATGGTTTCGTGCGCCGCAATTTCTTTCAGCGGCAGCGCATACATGTACGTCAGATTCATCGCGATATAAATCACGCCCACCGCGAGAACACCCAGCACCATGGCCAGTGGCACATTCCGCCGCGGTTCCTTCACCTCGCCCGCCACCCACGTGATGTACACCCACCCGTCGTAGGCCCAGAACACGGCAATCAATCCCACGCCCAGCGCCGAGATCAACTGCGCCGGACCGAGTCCCATCGTCAGGCTCGCCCCGTGCGAGTGGAAATTCGACCAGTTGCCTTTGCCGATGGCGAATCCAAGAACCACAAACGCTGACATGGCCGTGAACTTGGTCCAGGTGGAAACATTCTGCAGCAACGCTCCCCAGCGCAGTCCCACCACGTTCACATACGTCAGTGCGGCAATCAGCACCAGTCCCAGCAAATGCGCGCGCGTCACCACCACTCCGGCGAACGCCACCACTACGTGATCCTGCGACACGATGGGAAACACCTGCCCAACATAAGCCGCCGCTGCTACCGATAGTGCGGCGATACTCCCGCCGTTGGCTACGCTGAACAGCATCCAGCCATAAAGAAATGCGATCAGATCGCCATAAGCCTCGCGCAAATAGATGTATTGCCCGCCCGAGTCCGGGAACATCGATCCCAACTCGGCAAACGCGAAGCAGGCGCATAGCGAGATCAACGCACCCAGCACCCACACCAGCAGAAACAGCACAGGCTGCGGCAGCGGCCCGGCAATATCTTTCGCGGTAAGAAAAATCGACGACCCGATGATGCCGCTCACCAGCAGCAACACCGAATCCAGCAGCCCGAGCCCGCGCACTAGGGTCGGTTTGCCGTCCGCCGATATTGAGCCGGGCGCTGTAGAAGACGCGGCAGTGTTTTTCAAGTCAGCGGGTTCCATCATCCGATGCCCAGTTCATCGGACGATTCCAGCGCCGTCCCGCAACGCCGGCAAATCACCGACGAACAGTCGCCGCAGGTCAGCGGATCGTTGACCTCTTCCGCGCAATTCGGGCAATAGAGCGATCCGGGCTCGGATTCCGGCGGTGGATTTTGTGGGCGCGTCGCCATGAAGAGGGACACTGTAGCATAGACGTAGAGCCCGTGTCCCCGCGAAGGAGCCTACCCGATAGTGTCTTCAGGTTCAGGCGTTGCATGCGGAGCGTTGCGGAGGAACTTCATCATCCCGTGCCCGGTCGCATTCCCGGCACGCTTCCTGAAAAAATCGGCCGCAGTCTCGATCACTCCCACCTTTTGCGCAACCGCGGAAGCAATCCATTGGTTCAAAGACACGCCATCCTCTTTGGCTAGCCTTTCAGCTGCCTTCTTGATCGAGAGGGGAAGCTTCAAAGGGTACGTAGCTCTACTCATCGTTTTACCTTCTTCAGCAGTTCAGCCGGGACAACGATTGGAATTCCAAACCTTTCGCCGGCCGACGTAAAATCTGGGATATTGTAAGTCACCAACGCGTCTGCTCGGCCATTGATGGCCGCTTCCAGTACCATTTCGTCGTTTGCATCCCGAGTCTGAGGGCGCCATAAGAAATGGACTTCAATCGGTTCGACCAGAGCCGCGAATTCCGCCAGAAACTCGTCTATGTCTTCCGGTTCGAGTCCGTGCGCCAGAAGCTGCTCCGGCCGTTTCAGCACATCTTCATATTCCAGGAAAAGCGGTGGTGTTGCCAAAGCCACAAGCCTGCGACTCGCGATCAGCCTCAGGACTGCATTTCCCGCGCCGGATCGGGTGCGAAGGCCTGCTACTACAATCGAAGTATCGACCACGACCCTACGAATCATGCTGACATCCTATATGATACCACATCTTACAGGATGCCTAGCGTAAACGTGCGCAAACCGCCGCTTGTTCCCCTTGCCGTGCTGGACGATAAAATTAGAATGGAAACGGAATCACGAAGTCACAGCAGCACGATCCCGAATGGTACTTGAACGATCCGCGCATCCGCAGATGGATGGTGCAGTGCCCAAGCTGCCTTCAGTGGGGATTCCGAGCCGATGCACCTGCCAGATTCCATGGTCGATCTCAACTGGAAAAATATATAGACCAGCTGGATCGGATGCGCAAGGAATCTGCAGTAAATGCCAAGCAGTATTGACGCAGGCAGAGTCGCTGCGGTAAGTCTGAACTTACATGCCCGATATATCCCCCACTCCCGACGAAAAGCTGCAACTCGAATTCAATCGCTGGGCCGCGGCCGGCGAAGGCGAGAAGATGGAGCGCCATCATCTCGACATCACGGAGAAGACGATTCGCATCATGAATCTGCGCCCCGGCGAGCGCGTGCTCGATCTCGGCTGCGGCTCCGGCTGGGCCACGCGCCTGCTAGCGCGGCTGGTCGGTGAAGGCCCTGAAGGGTTCGGGCAAGTCGTCGGGCTCGACGTTTCCGACGAAATGGTCCGCCAGGCGCGCGAGGCCTCAAGAGATTTCGAAAACGTTCTCTACGTGTGGGGATCGGCGCAGCAGATTCCCTGGGAAGAAAACTTCTTCGACAAAGTGTTGTCGGTGGAGTCGTTCTACTACTATCCCGATCAGGACCGCGCCCTGATGGAATTATTCCGTGTGCTGGCGCCGCACGGAAAAATATTTATCCTGATCAATCTCTACAAAGACAACCAGTATTCGCTGCAGTGGGTCGACAAGCTGAAAGTCCCGGTGCACGTGCGCTCCGCGGCGGAATACGTCGAGCTGCTGCAGAAGCACGCCTTTGAAAATGTAGAGGCTTGCCGCATTCCCGACGACACTCCCACTCCCGACGATTACAAAACCAAATCCTTCAACAGTCTCGATGACCTGCGGGCTTTCAAAAGGGAAGGCGCATTGCTGCTGATGGCCACCAAGCCCGACCTGCGCACGCCCGCTCCGGGATACACGATTTACTAAAGCATCGGCTAGGGATCGGGGGCAGGCAGAACTCGATCCCCTAATCCCTGGCCCCTGTTTTCTCAAATCGAGCTGTCATCATCGTCATCCTTGTCGTGATGCCCCGTGTCTTTTGCCGGGCTCAATGCCCGCCCATCCTGCGCGTGATGAATCTCAATTCTGCCGTTCACGTTTTCTAGCTTGATGCGCGTTCCACCCGCGCCCAGCTCACCGCGCAGGTCGTGGCCCACGAACTGATGATGGTTCACATGCAGTCCAAAGTCATTGCTGATTCCCCCAGAAACCGTGCTGGCCTCAAGATCCGCCTTCGAGTCCGAAGGGATGGTCAACTCAACCGATCCGTTCACCGAATTCAGTTCGACAGAATTCCCAGCCAATTGGTCAAAGCGCGCGTCCAGCCGGCCGTTGATGGTCGACAGGCGGGCGCGCCCGGCCAGATCGTGCGCCTCCAGCCTTCCGTTGATGCACGATGCATTCACTTCTCCGCTCACGCCGGCAACGTTGAGCGAGCCGTTGATCAGCTTGATTTCATCCAGCCGCACCGTGCGCGGCACGGTCAGCGTGTACTCGACGCTCGCGGGATTATTGTGCGACCCCCAGTTCCAGGTGTTGTCGTGACTGGGATACTTGGTTCGAATCGAGAGCGAATCAGGTCTAGCATCAATCTCAATCTTGGCTTCATCCAGCCGTTCTTTCGTGTCGGCATATTTCACGGCATCGACCTTCACTTCGTTCCGGTCCCAGCTGGAAATGTGCACGTCGCCGTTGATGTTGTCGAGTTCAACCCGGCCGTCGGCGGTCATGGCATAGGTCTGATGAAACTCTTCGGTCAACGCGCCGCGGTGGTCGGACGAATGGTCCGACGCATGCGCCCCCAGCGCAAGCACCAGCAGAGCACAGACGGTTCCCAGAGTGGCTCCCAACCATGTGGCAGATCGGCGATGGCGATTCATGATTCCCTCCGTTTCCTCTCTTTAGACGCAATCCGTGCCAATTCGTGAGACGCCGAAAATAAGAAAGGCTCATGTCGAGCACCACTGGAAGCAGAAGTTACCGACGTGACGTTCCCCTCCTCAAGGCACTCCAAAGACAATGGCCTCAAAGGCTTGACTGGGGTTCCTTTTGTTCTCTCGATTCAACAATACCGCGCCACGGCGCCGCCGCGGGACATCCCGGTCGGGCCTTGCCCTATGCGTTCTGCTTCTCGCCCTGCCTTCGATCACCCCCGCCGCGCTCAACGCCCAGGCTGTGGATGCCGACAGGCCGGTCCCCATCCTGACCGGCAGCATTGGCACCTTGAGTTTCGTCACCGGCGGTCAGAATCTGATCGACACGCAGATCAATCCGATCCTCCTCGTGCCTTTGGGTGAACATTGGCTGATCGAGTCGCGCGCGGAATTCGAAGGCCAGTTTCAACGCCCGCTTACCGGCGGACCTTATCAGGGCCCGGTCACCAAGCACGTTGACTATGCCCAGCTCGACTATATCGCCAACCCCTATGTCACGGTTACCGCGGGCCGCTTCCTCACGCCCTTCGGAATCTTCAACGAGCGGCTGTATCCCGTTTGGATTCGCTTTCTGCAGCCCGACCCGCTGATTCTTCCCATCAATACCGTCGACAGCGACGGAGTCATGCTGCGCGGCGGTTTCCCGGTGAATGCGCAAGCCAACATGAACTATGCCGTCTATGTTTCCGCTGCCAGCACCGGCATTAGTAGCGTGGACTCCGAGCGCCAGGTCGGCGGACGTATGGGATTTTTCTTTCCCGGTTCGCGCCTCGAAGTCGGAGGCTCCTTCCAGAGGACTCTGCAGAATGCACGCAAGAACGCGTTCGGATTTCACGCCAACTGGCAGTCCTCGAAGGCTCCCTTGAGTGTGCGCTCCGAATTCGCCGACTCGTTCGAAGGCAGCGGATACTGGCTGGAAAGCGCCTACCGCCTCAGCCAGACGAACTTCTGGCAGAAGGAAATGCGCCACACCGAACTCGTTGCCCGGCTCCAGCAGTTTTATACCGGTGAGATCGGCCCGGCGGAAGTGGCCGCGCTCGGCCTGCCCACCGCCAATGCGCGCGAAGCCGATTTCGGCGTCAACTACTGGTTCCGTGACGGGCTCAAAGGCATCTTCAGTTACGGCCGCCAGTTCAGTTCCGCCGGAAATGCCAACCAGTGGAGCTTTGGCCTAGCCTACCGCTTCCTCATTCCCCTGGGCCGAGTGGGGGTGCAACCGTGAAGACAACTTGCCATTCAATAACTTCGCTGGCTCTGCTGCTATGCTCGCTGGCCGTCGCCTCCGCCGTTTTCGCCGGGCCAGCCTCGACCGGAAAAGATGCACCGGCCGCGACCTCGGCATCTCCTATCACAGACCCCGACGCCATGCGCGTCGCCGGAGAGCAGCGTTTTCGCGCCAACTGCGGACGCTGTCACAATGCTCCGCAGAAATTTCCTCCGCGCATGATGTCAACCATTCTCCGCCACATGCGGGTGCGGGCTACGATCACCGCCGAGGACCGGCGTCTGATTCTTTTCTACATGACCCAATAGCCACTAGGATCACCCCGTTTTAAGGATGCTCTAACAATGTTTCTAATGATGATGAATTCATTCCGAGTTCGGCGTATCTTGATGTGGACTGTGGGCGCAGGCACTTTGCTGGTCGCCTTGCCCCGCGCCGGCGCGCAAGTCCATGTCATTGAGTTCACGGCGGACAGCGACAGCCGTTACAAAATCGCAGGGCAGCGCACTCCGGAGATTACTGTCAAAGCCGGCGAGCAGGTGCTTCTGCGGGTTACGGCACATCGGGGCAAGTCATGGAATCGCGACGGTTCGATTCACGGCTTCACCCTGCTGCGCGCCAAGGACCGGACCAAGGTTGACGGCTGGGACCTGCTGTTCAAGCCCGGCACGCAGGAGTTTACGCTTACCGCTCCCAGCGAGCCTGGCGAGTACGTGGTTGTTTGCACGGTGATTTGCAGCGAAGATCATGAAGGCATGCACATGAAGTTCACCGTGCTGCCATGATCCGATCGCAGCAGGAGCGTCTATGAAGCGAACTAGGTTGCAGGCCGGATTATCGGGATGCGCGAGCTTACAGCAGCCGGAGTTACAGCAAGCGAGCTTACGGAGTATCATTCGCCACGCTGCGGGCATACTCCTGCTGGCCGGCGCGGCCCTGGCGCAGAGTCCGCACGTCTATCGCGGCGAAGTGTCCGACAGCCAGTGCGCGTTGAACGTGCACTCGCTCACTCGCTCTCATCAGGAGATGCTCAAATCGAAGTCGATGGGCGGCACCTCCAATACCTGTTCGGTCTACTGCATCGAACATCTCGGCGGCTATCTCGTCCTGTCGGCTGGCAACGACGTGTACCGGCTCGACCGCTCCGACCTGGTGCACGGCTTCGAAGGCCGTCGCGTGGTGATCCAGGGAGTGCTCGATCCCAAGCTCAAGCAGATTCACGTTCTTAAAATCGATTTGGAACAGAAGCCGTAGTTCCCGTTCGTCCAGCCATAAATCCACCATCTGCGTCGGCGAGCTTGGCCGGCGCCCATAGTCAAACACGTGGACTCTTGCTGGACCCCTCTCGGATGACTATAATGACCATGATGACCTTTCGGAAGGAGTAACCATATGGGCGCACCGAATTGGACCGTGGCCGAAGCCAAAGCAAAGTTCAGCGAAATCATCGAGCGTGCGATGTCGGAAGGTCCACAAACTATCACCCGAAAGGGCCGCACTGCCGCCGTTGTGGTGGGGGCCGAAGAGTGGCAGCGGAAGACCAAGCGCGCGGGCAACCTGGCAGAGTTCTTCGCAGGATCGCCGCTACGAGGTTCGGGACTGAAAGTATCGCGGCGGAAGGCACTGCCACGCAAGATTGATCTGTGAACTCCTGGCAATGAACTTCCTTCTAGACACCAATGCAGTTTCGGAATGGGTGAAACCGCGTCCCAACCTCGGCCTCATCCGTTGGACGGAATCCGCCGATGAGGACCGCATCTTTTTGAGCGTAATCTCTTTAGCGGAGTTGCGTTACGGTGTCGAACGCTTGGCAGCGGGAGCACGGCGGAACCGGCTCGAGCAGTGGCTCCGCGAGGAATTGCCGTTGCGCTTCGAAGGCCGAATTCTCGCCGTCGACCACAACGTCGCTGAGGCGTGGGGGAGGACAGTGGCGCACTGCGAGACGCTTGGCCGCCCTGTAGGCGTGATGGATGCGTTTCTCTCGGCGACTGCAGAGGTGCACCGCCTCACGCTGGTTACACGCAATGTTTCTGACTTTCCAACGCTGAAGACGGTGGTCAATCCTTGGTCCTAGCTGGGAGGCTCTGAACCGTCAGGCGGAAGCCGCGAACGCCCGGCGAACTCCAATCCGGTAAAATAGAAGTTTTCATCGGGGCGCTTTGTTGATTTCTGATCTCATCCTGAGTGCGAAGCTGGCGGCGTCGAACGCTCCCAAGGGCATCGGGCACTACATCCGTGATCATTTTCTCGACACCACGTTTCGCGGACTCTACCATGCCAACGCCTTTGACGTGGCGTTGCTCGTCCCTTACTTCATTGTCCTGATCCTGCTGGCTGGCTATGGCGCGCACCGCTACGTGCTGGTGTATCTCTATTACAAGCACAACAAAAGGCGCACCACCGAACCGGCCGCGCGCTTCGACGATCTGCCGCGGGTGACCGTGCAGTTGCCGATTTTCAACGAGCAGTACGTCGTCGAGCGTCTGCTGGAGTCGATCTGCAAGCTTCAATATCCCAAGGATAAGCTCGACATTCAGGTGCTCGACGATTCCACCGACGAAACCGTCGAGGTAGCGCGTGGCCTCGTCGAGCGTTACGCGGCTCTGGGCAATCCCATCAGCTACCATCACCGGACCAATCGCGAGGGCTACAAGGCGGGCGCGCTTGCGGAAGGCCTGAAAACGGCTAAGGGAGAATTCGTGGCGATTTTCGACGCTGACTTCACCCCGCCGGAAGATTTTCTGCTGCGTGTCATCCACCACTTCAGCGATCCAAAAATCGGCATGGTGCAGACTCGCTGGACTCACCTCAACCGCCACTATTCCTTTCTCACCGAAGTCGAGGCCATTCTGCTCGACGGTCACTTTGTGCTCGAACACTCCGGCCGCGCCCGCACCGGACTTTTCTTCAACTTTAACGGCACCGCCGGCATGTGGCGCCGGGCCGCCATCGATGAAGCCGGAGGCTGGCAGCACGACACGCTCACCGAAGACACCGACCTCTCTTATCGCGCCCAACTCAAAGGATGGAAGTTCATTTACCTGCAGGATGTCGAATGTCCCGCGGAACTTCCCGTCGAGATGACGGCGTTCAAAACACAGCAGGCTCGCTGGGCCAAGGGCCTGATACAGACCGGAAAAAAAATTCTGCCTCGCGTGCTAAAAAGCGACGCTCCGCTGCACACCAAGATCGAAGCCTGGTATCACCTCACGGCAAACATCAGCTATCCACTGATGATCATGTTGTCGGTGCTGCTGCTTCCCGCCATGATCATCCGCTTTTATCAGGGCTGGTTTCAGATGCTCTACATCGATCTGCCCTTATTCATGGCATCGACATTTTCCATTTCCAGCTTCTACCTGGTCTCGCAGAAAGAACTGTTTCCCCGCAGTTGGCCGCGTGCGCTGTTATATCTTCCATTCCTGATGGCGCTCGGCATCGGCTTGACCATCACCAACACCAAGGCCGTCATCGAGGCGCTGATCGGCAAAGAGAGCGCGTTTGCCCGCACCCCCAAGTACAGCGTGGTATCGAAACAAGATAAAGTCGGCGCCACCAAATATCGCAAGCGTCTGGGATGGGTCCCCTGGCTGGAACTTGTTATCGGCTGCTACTTCGCGGCCACCGTTTACTACGCCGTCGACAACGAAAACTACATTACCATCCCTTTCCTGCTGCTGTTCGTCGTGGGCTACTGGTACACCGGATTGATGTCGCTCCTGCAAGGCCGCTTCGGCAAGCGCTCCACGAAAGCCACCACCCACACCAAACCCTTTCCGGTTGGCGTCTAGCTTCTTAGTAATCTTAGTCAGAAATTGTGATTTCCGTGACGCGGGTCGTACTCAAACTTGATGAGCCCATCACGATAGTCAATCGAGATGGTTAACTGGCGGAGAACCGTGCTGCCGAGAAAGCCGGAAACCTCCATTCCCGCCGCCCTGCTAATGCCCGAAGTGTCGAACGAAAAGAGATCATTATTCTGCTGCTGGATTCCGCCGAACTGAAACATGATGGCTTCGGTGAAAGAGACCTTCGCCACGTCGCCGCTCAGTCCTCGAACCGAGCCCGCAGGGGCGCCGTGAACCTTGGTGACCTCGCGTGCGGCCTCCGGCGAAATGGCGGTGCTGAACGCGCCGGTATCCACCATGAACAGACGCTGGGTTTTGCCGTTGAGCAGCGTGGGCAGAATGATGAAATGTCCCGACCGAAAGAACCCGATGTAGTCCTTCATGGTTGGGCTGATGAAGCGGTCTTGCGGTTGGTCGGAACCGCTGCCCCCCAACGGATCACCAGTCTCGGTGTTCAGAGTGGCGGAGGTGCCGGCGTCGTCGTTGGGGCGAGGCGGAAGCGGAGCCAGCAGGAATTTGCGCAGCGGAAAGTCCAGGGTCACCAGGTAGCTGCTGAACACATCGGTCCCAATCAGACCGTCCATGCTGAGGATATCTTTGCGGTCGGTGACTTCGGCAGTGCAATCGCGAAATTCGAGCGAACCGATGCGAATGGAGTCCACGTGAGCGATATATCCGCCCTGCATACCCTGGTCGCCCACGCCGCCCAGCTGTACGCGAGCGATGGGTTTCAGGCCGGCTCGGTCCGCGATGGCGCGATTGATGATTAGTCCTGAGGCACCGGTATCCACTCCGAGCACGGACTCATTGTTGTTGAAGAGAACGTGAACTCCCCAGGTCTGAATGTGACTACTGTTTCCGCCCGACCAGATTGGGACCAATGGGATATCCGTCGACGTCGTGCTGGAAGCCACATGGCAGGTCTTATCAGTGTTAGCGGCCCAGCGGATGAGGTTGGGCAGGCCCTTTTCAGCGCGAGCTCGCTCTTCCGGATCCATGCCGTTGGCGGAAGCCAGAAACTGCTTCTGCTCATCGATGCGCTTCGCCAGCGGCAGCGTTCCGAGCCAAACGCGGCGAATATCCATGTCCCAGGGATCGAGCGAATGCGCGATGCCAATCGCGCGGCGCTCGGCCGCATACATGGAGTTCAGGCGAAGGATGCGGGCGCGGATAAGATACAGTCGCGCGTAGCACGGATCGATGCGGAATCCTTGGTCCGCGGCGGTGGCGGCGTCGGCGATCTTGCCCTGCCGGTATTCGACCTCAGCCGAAGCGGTAAGCAGCGGAACTGAGTTGGGCGCCAGCGATAGTTCGGCACTAATGACGGATGCGGCATCCGTGACTTTCTGTTCGCGCAAAAGCGAACGGACCAAACCTGCGGTGAGTGCCGCGTCGTGCGGCGTTTTGCCCAGCTCCTCGCGATACAGGGCCTCGGCTTGGCTCGCATTCCCGTCGAGATAAGCCTTTTCGGCGGCGGAAGGCTCGTGTGCGGGAACGGCGTGGCAATGCAGATCGTCCATGCTCCGTTCCATCACCGTGGCGCGCGCGGGCGCGGTCAACGTCATCAGAGCGAGGGGGATAGACGTGACCATTACGGTCAGACCTACGGCAGACCATCGACGAATAGGCACGATAACTCTCCTTTGGAGACTATGAAGATGCTCTCAAGGGGAAGAGAACGAGGTCAAAATCCAAGCTATGCCGACCGAGCGCGATAAATCTACATCCACGTACCGAGAAAAACAATAGAGCGCCTGACGTCGTGGCTTCTGGCCTTCCCTCGACCACTCATTTACAATCCTGTCGCTGACAGGATTCCCATCCGTAAGAATGCCAGCCGGATCAGAATGCTTCGGAAAAAGGAGGCCGCCGTGCTCCTCTCGCGCAAGTCCCTCCACTGTTCCTCGCTCGCAGTCCTACTGGTGTTGACTCTGAGTTGTGGCGCGGTCCACGACTCCGACGAGTTTTTTGTTTTTGTCTCGGCGAACCTTCAGGTGCCGTACTGGAAGACCGCGGGCGCGGGATTCTCCAAAGCCGCCGCGCAAATGAAGGTTCGTTCCGATTTCACCGGCCCGCAAACCTACGATCCCAAGGCCGAGCGCGACGCTCTCGATCAGGCGGTGCAGAGAAAGGCGACCGGCATTCTGCTGGCCGTGACCGATCCTGCGCTGCTCAAAGACGGTATCGATAAGGCGGTGGCTGCTGGAGTTCCCGTCATCACCATCGACTCTGACGCACCCTCCAGCAAGCGCCTGTTTTTTATCGGCACCAACAACTACCAGGCAGGATTCACCGGCGGCCAGCGCCTGGCGCAGGAACTCCACGGCAAAGGCAACGTCGTCGTCTTCACCATGCCCGACCAGTCGAACCTGCAGGACCGTCTGCGCGGCTACAAAGATGCTCTCGCCCGCACGCCCGACATCAAGATCACGCGTCTCGTCGACATCCAGGGCGACCCGCGCATCGCCTTCGACACCACCACGCAAATCATCGGCCGGGAGCGCGACAAGGTCGACGGCTTCGTTTGCTTGGAGGCGCAGTCCGGCAAAGAAGTCGCTGGCGTGCTCAACAGCTATCACCTGACCGGGAAAGTCGTCATCGCCATGGACACCGATCAGGAAACGCTCGACTGGATCCAGAAAGGTGTGATCGCCGCCACCATCGCGCAAAAGCCCTACACTATGGCCTTCGTCGGCATGCAGATGCTCGACAATCTCTATCATCACAAGCCGTCGTCGCTCGACACCGATTGGTCGAAGGACAGTTTTGCGCCCATCCCCAGCTTCGTCGATACCGGCTCAGGCCTGATCGACAAGAGCAATGTGCAGTCCTTCATCGAGGCAGGGAAGAACCTGGCATCGGCGAAGTGAAGCACGCCGTCATCGGGATAGAAGCTTCTGAATAAAACTTTGCGATACAAATTCATAATGATGGAGCTCTGATGCGCAAGCTGGTGCTTTCTCCTCTTATCCTTATTTTCGCCTGCGGTCTGGCAACCGCCCTCGATCGCCAGCCCAATGCGGATTATCACGTCCGCCGAGAAGCCCTGGCCAAGAAGGCTGGCGGAGTCGTGGTTCTGTTCGCCCCGCTCGAAGCCGGCGATGCAGTCTACGGTTTTCGCCAGGACGACAATTTCTACTATCTCTCCGGTTTGACCGAGCCCGGAATGGCGCTGCTGATCGCTCCCGCCATCGAGGCCAAAGACAACACTCCGGCTCGCCCCTACACGGAGATTCTCTTCCTCCCGCCGCACAACCTGCGGCTCGAGAAATTCACTGGACCGAAGCTGGGCGCGGAGAATCCGGACGCTCCAAAAATTACCGGCTTCGACCGCGTGGAAGACATGGCGAAACTTCCCGACGAAGTTTCAAAAGTGCTGGCAACCGGAATGCCAGTCCTCTATACCGATGTGGCATCTCAAGGGCAAGCTTCGGCCAGCACCGAGCCTCTGACCTTCCTGAAGCGCACCAACGCGTTCGTATTTTTCCAGGACGTCAAACCCATGCTGTCCTCGCTGCGCACAGTCAAAGATGCCGGTGAAGCTGCTCTCATCCGCAAAGCCGTCGATGCCTCGGTCGCCGCTCACTTCGCGGCATTCAAAGCCGTAAAGCCGAACGTCACCGAATTCGAAATCTCCGGCCTGATGCAATATGAGTGGACCCGGCGCGGCTGCGAGCGACCCGCGTATTCGCCGATCGTCGGCTCCGGTCACAACTCAACGGTCCTCCATTACTCCGAAGACAGCAACACGATGAACGCCGGCGACGTGGTCGTGATCGACGCTGCCGGCGAATACTCCATGTACGCCGCCGACATTACCCGCACGCTGCCGGTGAGCGGACACTTCACGCCGCGGCAGCGTGAGATTTACGAGATCGTACTGGGCGCGCAGGAAGCGGCCATGGCGGCTTTCCAGTCGGGCAAGTCTGTGCTCGTCGGAGACTCCGATGCATCTCTCAACAAGGTTGCCAAGGACTACATCAAGTCGCATGGCAAAGATCTTCATGGGCAGCCGCTCGATCAATATTTTATTCACGGTCTAGGGCACTACATCGGATTGAACGTACACGACGCCGGCGACTACAAAGTTCCACTCGGACCGGGCATGGCATTCACCATCGAGCCCGGAATTTATATCCCTGAAGAAAACATCGGCGTGCGCATCGAAGATGATTTCTACGTCGAAGCCGACGGCAAGCTGATCAAGTTGAGCGCCGCGCTACCCTCCAAGTCGGCGGACGTGGAAAAAGCGATGACAGGGAAATAGCGCTCAGCCTGGGGATGAGTTTCCCTACGAAATATATTCCCGAATGTACTCGTCCTTGGAGTGCGTTAGCTGGCGAACGTCGCCGTCGAAAATTACTTTGCCATCGCGCAGCATCAGAAAACTCATGGGCACGTCGCAATACTGCCCGCGCGGCAACACTCGCAGCTGATTAGTCTTCGGGTTAAATTCGTGCGTGGCCAGCGTGAAGGCGTCCTGCAGGCGGTGAGTGACCAGCAGGGAACTGGTGCGGGAAACATCGCGCTGCTTCATGATCAAGTCAACAATCGTGTTGGAGGTGATGGGATCGAGGCCCCCGGTGGGCGAATCATAGAGCAGCAGTTCCGGCTGAGTAATGATGGCGCGGGCGATGGCCACGCGCCGCCGCATGCCGCCTGAAAGCTCGGAAGGAAAAAGATCGAGCGTGTTTTCCAACTCCACGAAGCGCAACGATTCTCGCACGCGCAGGTCGATCGATTCGTCATAGAGGCCGCGCTCCTCCATCAGCCGGAAGGCGACATTCTCCCGTACGGTGAGCGAGTCAAACAACGCGCTCTCCTGAAACACGATCCCGAGCTTGCCCCGCAGCGGGAATAGATCCTGCTCTCCCATCTCAGTAATCTCGTTCCCCATCACCGTGATTCGGCCGGAGTCGGGTTTGAGCAAACCCAGCGCCAGTTTAAGAATCGTACTCTTGCCTGATCCGGCGACGCCGAATAGCGCCTTCGTTTCTCCCAGCGGAAGCTGAAACGAAACTCCGCGCAGAACGTTGTTGTCTCCGAAGGCAAGATGCACATTATCGAAAACCAAGGCCGCGCCGCCGCGATCCGGCGTGGGGGCGGCGCAATCGGCAGGCAAAGTCGGGGAAGACATAGTGATCACTGGCACCGCACTACAAATCACATCACGACGAGTTCAGCCGGCCCAAGCGGGCGTCAAGTTGCTCCAAGAATCACCATCAGCAGCCGGGTCACAACCACATCCACCGCGATAATCAGGATCATGGCGGCCACCACCGCCTCCGTGGTGGCGCGACCAACACCCTGCGTCCCACCTGTGGTCGACAATCCGTAGTAACAGCCGATGGTGGCGACGATAAATCCGAAGATCACCGGCTTGACCAGCCCAATAAACACGTCGGCAAAAACCAGAGACTGCCAGGCCGTATTCCAATACTGCCGGGAATCCGACCCCAGCAACACACTCGCCACCATGTTCCCGCCGATCAGGCCCATCAAGTCCCCGAGAATGGTCAGGAAGAAGAGCATGAACATGGCGGAGATCACCCGCGGCGTTACCAGCTTCTTCATCGGATCGGTGCCCAGAGCCCGCATTGCGTCAATCTGTTCGGTCACCACCATGGAGCCGAGCTCGCTCGCCATGCCAGAGGCATTCCGCCCGGCAACCACTAGCCCGGCCAGCAATGGGCCCAGTTCCCGCACCACCCCGATCGCAACCAGTTCTCCGATCAAAGTCCGCGCCCCGAACCGGCCCAGGGTCGTTGCGCTATTTAATGCCAGTGCGACTCCGATAAAGAAACAGGCCGACAACACGATCGAAATCGATCCGACCCCGATCAGGTCGGCCTGCTGAACCATATCGCCCAGGTAACTCGGCCGCTTGAAGAGGTTGGCGAGCGACCGCCCCGCAAGAAAGGTGTATTCCTGAACCGACTGGACCTTCTGCTTGGCTAACTCCATGGGCGAGATGAGTTCCATGCGATTAGGAAGGCCATGCTTCGCATGCGAAGCCCTGCCTTGACCGAACTATAACAGAGAAGGCCGTAAGCAATCAGCAGCTTGACGGGCCCCCGGTAGCAGCGGATTCGGCTTTGGACGAGCAAAAAATACTGGGGTCATCCCGAGCGGAGCCGTTTTTCCGGCGGAGAGAGGGATATGGCGCGCATTCGTCACGCGCGTCTGGACCAGACGCCTGCCCGCCAAATCGAGCCATGGACGCCGAGTATGACTCGGGGTCCTAGTCCCCCCACGCCATTTCTGTAGTATGATTCCGGCTCGCGTCTCTAGCATTCGCGGCGATCCGTCGGTCCACGAGTAATTACCCCAGGAGAATCAAATGAAAAAGGATTTCGCTCGACTAGCCCTGATCTGCCTCACATTCATGTGCCTCGCACTTGCGCCGTCCGCCTGGGGACAGTTTTCCTCCGACCCTTCCCTGAACCTCGCTCTCGCCGACAACAACAACGGCAGCGATCAAGTCCAGCCCAAGCTCGCTCCCTTCGGAATTTACGGTGGCTATGTCAGTTGGTTTGACGCCAACCCCGCCACTCCTCCTCCCGTTGGTTATGATGTCATCTACCAGCGGCTGAACGAGCAGGGCGACCAGAAATTTCCCCAGGGCGGCCACATCGTCGCCGACCTCAGCAACAGTTCCACTGAAGACTACGGCCTCGACGTCGACAGCCAGGGCAACGCGCTGCTCGCCTTTCTCGACACGCGCGAAGGCTCGAACCAGCAAATCACCGCCGCCAAAATGAGTCCCGGCGCCCAGCCGCTCTGGGGACCGCTCGGAGTGCAGCTCACCAGCGATTCCAACTCCCACGCTGCTCCCAAGATCGCCGCCACATCTGACGGCGGCATTGTCGTCGCCTGGACCAGCAACAGCAACGTCGTCGCGCAGAAGCTCAACGCCGCGGGTCAGCCCCAGTGGGGCGCGGGCGTTGTGTTCACCGAATCCGGATACAACTATCTGCTCGCCGACCTGCACGCCGCCGACAACGGCAGCGTCATCATTTCCTGGGTGCGCGAAAAAGGCTTCGGCAGCAACGCGACTCTGGTCGCCAACAAAATCTCAACCTCCGGCACGCTGCTCTGGGGCGCGAAAAATCTTTCCATCTTCACCGCGGGCTCGCTCCAGTTCGGCAACTTCCCCTACTTCCTGCCCGATGGCAGCGGCGGTGCGGTCTTTGCCTGGTACACCAGCAGCCCAGCGCTTCAGGTTTTCGCGCAGCATATTCTGGCGAATGGCACGCCAGCCTTCCCTGCGGGCGGCGTCGCTGTCTCCTCCGACACCGTCGACGTCCGCGTCGCACCTTCCGCCACGTATCGCGCTTCGACGCAGGAAGTCTTCGTTTTCTGGACAGAAGAAGATTCCAATCAAATCGTGAACGGAGTCTACGGACAGAAGTTCAACTCCACCGGCGCACCGCAGTGGGGATCGACCGGACTCGTCCTCGTCCCCCTCGGCGCTGACACGCAGGATTTCGTCACCGCCGTCCAGGTCGGCAGCGGCGCGCTCGTCTTCTGGGTCGACTCAGCCGGCTACAGTGACGACACCATTCAAGCCACGCGCCTCAACGACAATGGCGCAACCGTCTGTTCGCAGTTCGTCGTGTCGTCAACGCCCTCGAACAAATACGCTCTCGTCGCCAAGACCACTCCCGAACAGGCCGCCGCTCTGGCCTGGACCGATGACCGCGTCGGCAACAACGGCATCTACATCCAGAACGTGAATCCCAACTGCACCCTGGGCTTGCCGCAATAACGAACCGCAAAACGGCGCAGCCGCTGAAGGCTGCCCCCTAAGAGTGTTGCTGTTCTGCCGATCAATCGCGACGCGCTTATCGTCGTCGGCCGGGTTTTAGCGGGAAAATCCGGTCACGCCGATCGAGGGACACTCTTTCCCGCTGGCGTGAAAGGAGAGTTACAATGTTCTGCTTTCATGCAGAAAGGCCAGTCGCACTTCTCCGCGATATTCTTTGAATTCCATGGAACTCTTGCTCCGCGCCAAAGGCAATCCTCGCATCGTCAACCGTCGTTATCGAATCGCCTTACTCTCGGCCGCGCTGATCGTCTCAGCCCAGTTTCCTGGATGTTCCAGCGGGAAAGGAGGAGGTGGTGGGGGCGCAACTCTCTACTCGATCGGTGGGACCGTGACCGGTCTCAGCGGCAGTGGACTGGTGCTGCAAAATAACGGCACCGACAACTCGCCCGTGACCGCGAACGGTATATTTGCCTTGAGTCAGCCGGTCGCCGCGAACAGCGCATACAGCGTTACAGTACTGACGCAGCCCACGAATCCGATTCAGGTCTGTACGGTCACCAATGGATCTGGCACCGCCACGTCCAACGTCACGAGCATTCAAGTGGCCTGCGCGACCACGGCCTTTCCGATTGGCGGGACGGTTTCTGGCTTGACCGGCTCGGGATTGGTTCTGCAAGACAATGGCGGCAATAATCTGTCAATTCTTGGCAGCGGACCTTTCAGTTTCACGCAACCCGTCGACCTCGGCAGCACGCATGACGTCACGGTGGCCACGCAGCCCTCAAATCCGTCGCAAGTCTGCACCGTCAACAACGCCACCGGAACCGCGATTGGACCGGTGAGCAACGTTCAGGTTTTGTGTTCCCTGACCGTCAGCGGCACGGTCGTGGATCTCACTGGCCACGGCCTTGTACTGCAGCTCAACGGGGCCAACAATCTTCCCGTCAGCGCCAGCGGCGCTTTCGCTTTCACCGAACAGATCGCGTATGGCAGCAATTATGCCGTCAGCGTCTCGACGCAGCCTACGACCCCCAATCAGGCCTGCATCACCATCAACGGCAGCGGAGCCGCCCAAGCCGACGTTACCAATGTGGAGATCTTGTGCGGCAATAATTGGACGTGGCAAGGGGGAGCGAATACTCCCAATCAGTCCGGCGTCTACGGGACCTTGGGCCAGCCTTCTGCGACAAACAATCCGGGCGCGCGCTTTAATTCTGCTGCTTGGACAGATAAGGCGGGTAACTTCTGGCTCTACGGCGGGATCGGTTACGACTCCACCGGCGCCGAGAACGATCTCGGAGACATGTGGGAATATTCTGGGGGCCAGTGGACCTGGGTTCTGGGCTCGAATGTAATTCAGCCGACTCCGGTTTGGGGCACTCAGGGTGTTGCCGCCCCCACAAACTATCCCGGCTCGCGAGTCGCGGCTGCCACCTGGACCGACGCAGCAGGGAATTTCTGGCTCTTCGGCGGATACGGGGTCTACGCGTTTACAGGTTGCCCCAATTGCGAGGCGCAATTCAGCGATCTGTGGGAATTCTCCGGCGGCCAGTGGACTTGGGTCGCGGGTCCGAATACACCCGGCGGAACGGGGACTTACGGAACCCTGGGAATGCCCGCTCCCGGGAACGTTCCGCCAGCGAGGGGCGCTGCCACGATTTGGATCGATGCCGCTGGCAACTTGTGGCTATTCGGCGGCTTTAGTTCCTACAACGCGCCCACGGGAAATTTTAATGATCTTTGGGAGTTCAGCGGCGGCGAATGGACGTGGATGGGCGGTCCGAACACACTGAATCAGGGAGGAACCTACGGCACCCTGGGCACCGCAGCCGCCGGGAACATCCCGGGCTCCAGGAATGGCGAGTTTCTGTGGATCGATTCCAGCGGAGCAGTGTGGCTATATGGCGGCTTCGGTTACGACTCGAACGACACATACGGCGATATGAATGACCTATGGAAGTTCAGTGGCGGCGAGTGGACCTGGATGGGCGGCGCAAATGTCGTCGAACAGGTCGCGGTTTACGGAACCCTGGGCGTGCCCGCTGCGGGCAATACGCCGGGAGCCCGATACAACGGCAATGCTTGGCTGGATTCTTCGGGCAATTTCTGGCTGTTCGGCGGATGGGGCGGAGCCTCCGGCGGATCCTTAGGCGACGTGTGGAAATACAATGGCAGCCAGTGGGCCTGGATGGGCGGGTCCTACAATCTGTTCCAATCTCCAGTCTATGAGAGTGTGGGGCTGCCAGGTGATCCCGGTGCAAGAGACGGCGCCGCCAGCTGGGTCGACAAGTCGGGAAACCTCTGGGTGTTCGGAGGAGAGGATGGGGGGATCTCGTCCCACCCGGAATATCTGCTCAGCGACCAGTGGAAGTACACGCCGTAGCGGTAATTGAGCAGGGGGCACGAAGAATCGGCAACCGAGGGCTAGAAACTAGAAACTAGAAACTAGAAACTAGAAACTAGAAACTAGAAACTAGAAACAGGGAACTGCCTACCCGCGCCCCTTCTTCTTGATCTCAATATTCAGCCGGCGGATTTTCTGGTTCAGCGTGGACAGCGGCACGTGAAACCGTTCGGCGGCTTCGGTCTGGTTCCAGTTGCAGCGTTCGAGCATGTCGGTAATCACACGGCGCTCGACATCCTCGACGATCTCGAACAACGACGCATCTGACGGCGCGTCGTGCAGGTTCAGCGACGAGCCGCGCCCCATCATCGAATCCGGCAGCAGGTCCATGCTGATCTCCGGCCCCGACGAAAGCACCACGGCGCGCTCAATCACGTTCTCCAGTTCGCGTACATTCCCCGGCCACGAGTAAGCCATCAGCGGACGAAGCGCTTCCGGCGTGATGCGCGGTGCGGGCCGGCCATTTTCTTCGGCATACTTTCGCAGGAAAAATTCCACCAGCAGCGGGATGTCTTCCTTGCGCTGCCGCAGCGGCGGCAACTCGACCGTAATCACATTCAGCCGGTAGAAAAGATCTTCGCGGAATCGTCCGTCGCGCACCATCTGCCGCAGATCGATATTCGTGGCCGCGATAATGCGCACGTCCACCTGAATTTCCGAAATTCCTCCCAGGTGCATGAAGCGCCGGTCCTGGAGCACGCGCAGAATCTTGGCCTGCGTCTCCAGGCCCATGGTGGCGATTTCATCCAGAAATAGCGTGCCCTTGTCCGCCACTTCGAACAGACCCTTTTTCGAAGCGATGGCGCTGGTGAACGCTCCCTTGACGTGCCCGAACAAAGTTGATTCGAGCAGATCGGTCGGCATCGAGCCGGTGTTCACCGGAACAAAAGGCTTATCGTGCCGCGGCGAATTCAGGTGAATGGCCTTGGCAATCACTTCCTTGCCCGTCCCGCTTTCGCCCTGCAACAGCACCGTTGACCGGCTGTTCGCGACCTGTGCCACCAGATCAAAAATCTTCAACATGGGCTCGCTCTTGCCCACGATGTTTTCGAAGTTGTAGCGCTGCTTCAGCGCGCGCTTGAGCTGAACGTTTTCTTCTTCCGCCCGGCGCCAGCCGACCGCGGCCCGCACATCGGCGAGAAGCTTCTCGTTGTCCCACGGCTTCTGCACGAAATTCGCCGCACCCGACTGCATGGCGCGCACCGCATTTTCGACGGTTCCGTAGGCCGTAATCATGATCACCGGCAGCCGCGAATCATGCGAACGAATCTCGGCCAGAATTTCCATCCCGTTCCGGCCGGGCAGCGTCAGGTCCAGCAGCACCAGATCGAACGGACGCTCGGCCATCTGCACGAGTCCGTCCTCGCCACTGACCGCGGTCTCGACCGCGAAGTCTTCCATCTCCAGCAGCGTCTGCAACGATTCGCGAATCTCGGCCTCGTCGTCAATAATCAGCACTGACCCCGCCGGCCCCGAACTGCCGTGCGTTCCGCCGTTGACCGCGCCGCGCGTGATGACCGCTGCTTCAGACATGTACTGCCTTCCTGCTCAGGGGAAAATCGAGCGCGAACGTCGTGCCCGCCTCAGGATTGCTCTCCACCCGAATCTTTCCCGCATGTTCCTGAATAATCCCGTAGGTCACCGAGAGTCCAAGGCCGGTGCCACGGTTCTGGCCTTCTTTAGCTACCGTCTTCGTGGTGAAGAACGGATCGTAAATACGCTGGATATGTTCCGGCGCGATGCCTGACCCCGTGTCGGAAACCCGCACGCTTACCATGTCTCCATTGCCTGTCGCGACGTTCAACAACCCGCCGCCCGGCATCGCGTCTTTTGCGTTGAGAAACAGGTTCAGGAAAACCTGCTGCAATCGACCCGGGTTTCCCTGGATCGCCGAAATGCCCACCGTCAGATCGGACTGCACCTGAATCTTCGCCGTCTTGAACTGGTGTTCCAGCAGCGCCAGCGTGTCGGTAATGACCTTGTTAATATCCACGTCGGCGAATTCCGTCCCGCTGGTGCGCGAGAAGTTCAGCAGGTTGTTGACGATTTCCGAAGCGCGGAACGTCTGCCGCGTAATCTTTTCCAGCAGCCCCGATTTCTGCGGATCGCCCTGCAGTTGCTTGGCCAGCATCTGCGTATAAGACGAAATCACCGCCAGCGGCGTGTTCACCTCGTGCGCCACGCCCGCCGCCAGCAACCCGATCGACGACAACTTGTCCGCCTGCGAAAGCTGGCCTTCCAGTTCCACCCGCTCGGTAATGTCGTCCATAATTACGAGCCGGCCGATCACCTGGAACTTGCGCGTCACCAGCGGCGCGATCGCCACATTCACCGTGCGGGTCTCGCCCGCCGGCGTCTGCAGCCGGAACTTGTACAAATTGTTGATCCCGGGATTCTGCCGGACCCGATAAAACTCTTCCACAAATTCCGCCGGAAAAATGCTGCGCACCGGCTGCGTCAGCGACTGCCAGCGCGGCAGCGCGTACATCACTTCCATCTGCGCATTCCAGCTCTCGATGCGGTCTTCCATGTCGAGCGCCATAACCCCCACGTTGATCGACTCGACAATGTTCTCGTTGAAATCTTTCAGCCGCTCGTATTCCGCAACCTTCTGCTGCAGCGACGCATACAGCCGGCCATTCTGAATCGCGATGCCGAGATATCCGCCCAGCGTTTCCAGCAGCTCAATGTCTTCGCTCGAAAGGTAATCGCCCTTCGAGGTTTTCCCCAGCCCCAGCACCGCAATGGTTTTCTGCTGCGCGCGGCAGGGGATGTAGTAATTCAAATCCAGCCGTGCGATTGCCGCCTGCGATCCCGCCGTTTCCCGCGGCACTTGATGCGTGTTCTCGAAGAACGTGTGGCCCGCGGGCTCCGGTCGTGGCGCACTCAAAAAAGTCAGGTCCAGATTTCCCATCACACTCAGGCCCACCGACTTGGCGACCACGAACTGCTCCGCTTCATCCCCCGAGCGCAGAAAAATCGCGATGCGGTCCACGTCCAGCGTGCGCGACAGCCGCTCCAGCACCGACGACAGCAGCGCATTCAAATCGGTTTCCGAACCCAGCTCGCGTCCGAACTCCAGCAGTGTCCTCCGATAGTCATACACCGCGCGGTAAAAGAACTGGTCTACCCGATCCTGAATCCACTTGCGCACCGGATCAAACAGCAGCGCCGTCACCACCACGGCCATGATCAAGCCCACCGGTCCCGTGCTCGGCTGCCGCATCTGCACCAGCGTGGCCACGCCCGCAACTAGCGCAAAATACATTCCCACCACCGTCGCCGCCGCCAGTGTATACACCACGCCGCGTTTGAAGATCAGGTCCACGTCCATCAACCGGTAGCGGAAGATAGCGTAGCCAAACGTCAGCGGCAACAATCCGAGCGACAGTACCGACAGCTTTCCCACCGTCCCCGGCAGCGATCCCGTCAGGAACGGCACCACATAAAACAGCGTGTAAGGAACAATGGCGAGAATCGTGCCGCGCGTCACCCACTTCAACTGCTGCCGCAGGATGGTCGTGCTCGCCAACCGGTAGCTATTCCACAGCACTCCCGCGGCGGCCACGAACAGCAGCGACCCAAAGGCCATTTCCTGCCGGTCCATGTCCCAAACCAGATATCCCGTGGCCTGCGCTAGCCGCAAGGCAATGATGTGCCTCGCCAGCAGCACCGCCCCCGGCACATACGCCAGCCCCAGCAGCCACGGACGTTGCCGCACAAACTGCCGCTTCTCCGGAAAGGTCAGGACAAAATGCAGGAACAGCGCTGGCTGCAACATCCAGGCAATCACGTTGCACCAGTAGATGGTCGAGTCAAAATCGTCCAGCTTGCCCGTGTAGTGGAACGAATAAGCAATGAACGAAACCAAACAGAAAATGTAGAAGTGCGTCGACCCGTGCGCCGTCCAGCGCCGCAGCAGCACGTACAGGCCAATCCCCAGATAAATCAGCGCAATCAACCGCAGCCAGCTGTTCAGGTTGCGGTCAGCGGGAATAATAATCACGCTGGAGTCGAGGGTCACCGACTGCCGCATCAGCGTATACGTAGCTTTGGAATAAACTCCCGTGCGGTAGAGCTGGCGCTCCAGATCCGAAGTCTTCTTGATGTCCTGGCCGTTGACCGCAACCAACTGATCGTCGGCCTTAACCCCAGCCTTTGCTCCCGGCCCGTCCGGATCAACCCGGCTCGCTACCAGGTGGCTATCATGCTCTACCCACCAAACTCCGTCTGTCGGGAATGAGGAGGCTCGTTCCGTCTGCAGATTGAAGCCGGCGGAGACAACCGCGGCCACAGTCAGCAGAAACAACAGAACCGCGACAAAGCGAGCTTGGCTTTCCCGATTCATGGACGTCGGCAGTGGCTCCAAGCCCCCAGGGGGCTGCGGAGCAGGCGGAGACCCGTCCCACCGATCCTCAATGAGCAACTTCGCTGCCACGTCAGGTTCCATTCCCGGACGGTTAAGTCCTGTAGATAAAGCTACATCCGAAATTATAGATGCATTTTCGAACGCTAAGTATGTCTTTTAGAAGGTTTATGTGGAATTTGGTAGGCGCTGTCCTTGTGGATTCTTGGGCTTAGCAGTCGCCACTTCATTTGATGGATTCCAGCCTGGCAGGGAGATATGTGGTTCCAGAGTCCTGAATGGGATCTCAAAGCGCAAAGGGGAAGCTCAGAGCTCAAGACTCAGAGCTCGCAGCTGCCCGCCCAGCCTGAAACTTTTAAGCACCCGAATGCTCTCATCAACGCGCAATCCAGCGGCTCGGTCGACTGCCACAGCTCTGTCCGTCGAATTCCGAGGCCTGGCTCCTGCGCAATCCTGAATCGATACCGTCAAATCAAGGAGCTTTCCATGTTTAGAAGTTTGTTCAAAAGTATGTTCAAGAGTTCGCACCTGCTACTCGCCGCTGCGTTGGCAATCTGTGTCGTATTGCCGGCTCGCAGCAGCGCTCAATCCGGTGGCAGCGCAGCGGGCGCGGTTTTCGTCATGACGAACGCCGCCGACAAAAACGAAGTCATCGCCTTCAAACGCGCGTCGGATGGTTCGCTCGAACAAGGTCAAAGCTTTCCTACCGGAGGCCGAGGCAGCGGCGGCGTCACCGATCCCTTGAGCTCTCAGGGCTCACTCACTCTCAGCCAGGATCGTTCCTTGCTCTTCGCGGTGAACGCCGGCAGCGGCAACATTTCCGTGTTTCAGGTGAAAGGCGCCAACCTGTTTCTCGTGGACAAAGTTCCATGCGGCGGCAGTGAGCCGGTCTCGGTCGCGCAGCACGGCAACTTTGTATATGTTGTCAACGGCGGCGGCGCCAGTAGCGTTGTAGGCTTCACTTTCGGCCGCGATGGCAGGCTCAAACAGATTCCCGGTTCGCTGGCATACTTGAGCACGGGCAACTCCGGCCCAGGCTCCGTGGCCTTCAGTCCCGACGGCCAATTCCTGCTGGTCACCGAAAAACTGACCGGCAAAATCGACGCCTTCCACGTTCAGCTTGACGGCACGCTGGCGGCCATCGTCACCAGCCCGAGCTCCGGTCCCGGCCTGTTTTCGCTCACCTTCGCACCCAGCGGATTGGCCATCTCGACCGAAACCGGTCCCGCCGGCGGAACCAACGCCGGAGCAACGTCGTCCTATTGGGTCGAACCCAACAGCACTCTCACCCCGGTCAGCGTAAGCGTGCCAACTCTGGGCGCGGCGACTTGCTGGAACGCAGTCACTCCTGACGGCCGCTTCGTCTACACCTCGAATGCCGCGACCGGCACGATCTCCGGATTCGCAATTGCGTCGACCGGAACCCTCACCGCCCTGTCCGGCACCATCGTCGGAACCAATCCCGCGGGCAGCACCAACCTCGACCTTGCCATCAGCTCCGACGGCAAGTTCCTCTACACTCTCAACTCAGGCATGGGAACGGTCAGCATCTTCGGGATCAATCAGGATGGCACGCTCGCCAGCCTGGGCGATGCCGGGGATCTATCCGCTTCCGCCGGCTACAACGGAATCGCCGCCAACTAGCAAGATCCGACAGCGATTCCAATATAAGGGTCGGGGTAGTCCGGGTGCCCCATCCTTGTCGCGTCTTTCGCGACAGGGTGGGGCCTTTGACCCGGCCTGATTGAGTAGCCGAGGACAGCGCAAGCTCAAAAGATCCCGTGGAAGAACGGCGCTTCAGCGCCGCGTCAAGCAGTCCATGGAATTGGCGGGCTTCAGCCCCGGTCGGTCAAACCGGTAGGTCATAAAAGTTGGGGTGCCCCATTTCTCGCGTCCTTTGCGAGAAGTGGGATAGTTTGACCTAAATGGATTAGGAACTTTCGTTGACTCTGGCTTTGGAAGGGCGCGGCGTCAGCCGCGTCTATCCCGCCTTGCGCTCGTCCTTCTTCGGCACTTCCAGCACCGGCTCATCATCCCACTCAAACGTCAGCGCCCGCGCCGTGGTCTCAATCGGCTCCAGTTCCGGAATGTCTTCTGCTACAGACGCTCCCAACTCGGCAAACTTGCGCGCCGAAACCAGCACCCGATTTTCGAGCGACCCCACCGCCTGGTTATAAGCCTCGACCGCGCGATCGAGACTGCTCCCAACTCCCGTGATGTGCCCCGCCAGCTTGCGCAGCCGCTCGTGCAGTTCCTTGCCCAGATTGCTGATCTGTTGCGCATTGCGCGCCAGCTTGTCCTGATTCCATCCGTAGTTGATGGCCTTCAACAGCGCAATCAAAGTCGTCGGCGACGCCGGAATCACTTTGTTCAAAACGCCGTGCTCGATCAGTCCGGTATCCTGCTCCAGCGCCGCGCTGAAAAACGTTTCGCCTGGCAGAAACATCACCACAAACTCCGGCGTGGATTCGAACTGCTCCCAATATTTTTTCCCGCTCAGCGTATTGATGTGGTCGCGGACCTGCCGCGCATGATTCGCCAGGCAAGCCCGCCGCTCTTCTTCGTTGGTGGTTTCAAACGCATCAAGAAACGCCTGCAGCGGCGTCTTCGCATCTACTACGACGACTTTCCCGCCCGGCAACTTCACCACCAGATCCGGCCGCAGACGCCCGCTCTCGCCCGTCACCGTTTCCTGCTCGGTGAAGTCGCAATAGGGAAGCATGCCCGCAATCTCGACCACGCGCCGCAGTTGGATTTCTCCCCAGCGTCCCCGCACATTCGGAGTGCGCAAGGCGCGCACCAGGTTCCCGGTCTGCGAGTGCAACTCTTTTTGAGTGGTCACCAGCGACTGGACCTGCTCTCTTAGCCCGCTATAAGCATCGACGCGGTCTTTCTCGATCTGCTGAATCTGCGCGTCCACCTTGCTCAATGATTCCCGCACCGGCGTCACCAGATCGGCCACGGCCTTATGCCGCGCGTCGAGATCGCCTTTGGCCTCGCTCTGAAACCGCTTCAGAGTCTCCTGCGCAATCTGCAGAAACGTCGAATTATTGGTCTTCAGCGCGTCCGCCGCCAGCGCCTTGAACGCATTCTGCAACTCAACCGAAAGACGATCCCCGGTTTTCGTCAATAATTCGATCTTCTCGTTGCTGGTCTTTCGTTCCGATTCCAGGGTCGATTCCAGCCGCGCCCGGCTCTCGATTAGATCCCTCTGATCCGCCAAAAGCCGCGCCTGTTCTGCCTTTGCGGCCGCTAATTCGTTCTGCGTCAACGCTAAGCGAGCCTGCAGCGCCGCCGTGCGCGAACGCAGCACCAGCCATGCAAGCACCATGCCAAACAGTAGGCCAATGCCCCCACCCCAGCCTAGTTCATACACAGAGGTAACTTCTCCCGTCTCATTCCAGCTCCTAGCCTAGCACCAGCAACAAAGTTTAGCCGTAACGACTTCGAGCCGATAGGAGTAGCAGCAAGACCAAAGTTCGTGCTCGAAAATCGATCCCTCCCAGGATCTCGTTGAGTGGGCCAAACTTGATGCCCAGAGCCCCCATCCTCCTATTGTTGGCGTTCGTGCTCCTAGCCGGCGCCGCGACCGTACAGCCCTCGAATCGCTTAATGGCGTCCCCGGCCGAAGACCCGGCAGTTACTCCCTCAAAGCCTCAATCCGCGACGCTGCAGCCCGCAGCCGCCAAAGCCGCCGACATTCCCTTTACCGACTATGAGTTTCAAACTGAAACCCAGCTTCTCGCCTTAGCCAACCAGTCGCGCCAGCAAGCCGGAGCCCCGCTCCTTCGCCTCGACTCTGGACTCTCGCAGGCCGCCCGTAAGCACGCCCTGGCCATGCTTGAAGCCAACCAGCTTTCGCATCAGTTTAACGGTGAGCCCTCCCTACCCGTACGTCTCGCCTCCACCACGCAGCTCCAACTCGATCAAGAGGGAGAAAACGTTGCCCTCGACTACAGTGCTGCCGGTGGACACGAACATCTCATGCTTTCACCCCCGCACCGCGCGAACCTGCTCAACCCGGCCTTCAACGTGGTCGGGCTGGGCGTGGTTCGCAGCGGAGACCGCCTCTACATCGTGCAGGATTTCGGCCATGCCCTCCCCAACTATTCTCCCGCCGAAGTCAAAGCGCGCATCGCGGCGGCCGTGAGCCAAACGCGCCACCAAGCCAGCCAGCCAGACCTCGCCCGCCGCGACGTGCTCGCCGCCGACAACAACGCCTGCTCCATGGCCCAAGCCGACAAACTCGGCACCCCGTCCGTTCGCCATCTCGCCGACCGCGCGACGGTCCTGACCTACACCAGCCTGCACCCTGAAGCCCTGCCCGATGGCGCCACCCACGCCGTCACCAGCCGCACCCTGCACAGCTTCTCCATCGGAGCCTGCTACGGTCGCACCGAAACCTATCCCACCGGAGTCTATTGGGTTGTCCTCTCGCTGGAGTAACGATGAGACTCGAGCGAAGACAGAAGCTAATCTCGCAAGGCGGGATTTTCCTCTGTGTTCCTCCGTGTCCTCTGTGGTAAAAGCCCTTTGCTGTCAGCCCCTCTGCAAAGAACTGTAAATCCTCTGGATTCTTTCCCCCATCTAGGCCAATCTAGACCCACGTCGCCAGTTTGCTGAGGTCACGGCTTTGGCCCGCCGGCTTTGACACAATTGACGCCGAGCCCGGCCGTTCCTCACCTGCTGGCCGTCCGCTACAATCCTTACACTTGCTCTCTGGAGTTGTGCGCCGTGTTTAGAAGTGGCATCTCTCGAAGTAGAAGTTCCGTCGCTGCTATCGCCGCTCTCGCGCTGGGGCTCGCCACCCTCTGCCCCCTCGCGGCCAATGCGCAGCGTCACGGCGGCGGCAGCGGCGGCTCCCTGGCCGGATCCAGCAGCCTCAACGCCTACTCACGCCCTTATGGAGTCGACGAGAAAGACAGCCTGAAAGATTTTCACGAAGTCCTCGCGCTGCAGGCGACCAGCGAGCAGGTTGCCGAATTTCAAGCGCTGGTCAAGTCCACCGAGTCCGCGCAAGCAGCCCTGCAATCACTTCTGCAACGCCTGCAAAAAGAAAGTCCCGAGCCCGCCAGCGCCGACGCTTTCGATCGCGCTCTCGAAAGCACTCGCACCGCCACCAGAAAATTCCAGGACGGATTCTCCGCCGCCCAAAAGTCCGGACTCAAAGACATCGTCAAGCGCCTCGCCAAGTCCGACTCCGATCTCGAAACCGAAGACAAGAAGCTCGCTCAAAGTTTGCTGGCCAAGGACCCCACCGCCGAACTCGTGCCCCAAGCCGAAGCTCTCGACAAAGCCCTCACCGATTTCTACAACCAGCAACTCGCCCTCGGACGCGAGATGAGCATCACCCTGTCCAGCGGCCAGGATCTGACCTTCATGCTTCCCCAGGTGAAGGCTCCCGTCACCCTCGCCAACCGCACCATCCCGGTCGTAGTGTCCGGCCGCCTCACGCAAACCGCCGCCCAGGGAGACCAGCGCACCTTCCATCTCGAACTCTCCGCCGACCTCTCTGACCTGCAGCAGAACATCACCGAACTTCTGCGCAAACGCCTTGAAACCTCCGAGACCTGTGGTCAGCGCCTCTCCATCCGCCAGTCCACGCTCACCCCCGCCACTCCCGCCGGCGTGCTGATCGTCTGGCTGCACTTCGAGCGTTGGATGTGTACTCGCGCCTTCGGTCAGCAAACCTCCACCGAAATTGCGGAAGGTGACGGCAAGGTCGAAGTCAAACTGACCGCCTCCATCGTGAAAGACGAGAAAGACGAGAAAGACCAGACGAACACCAACCCGAACACACTAAACATCAACGCCGAACTCGGCCGCATCGATGCCACTGGCATGCTCGCCGAATCTCTGCGCTCCGGCCCCCTCGGCGACGACTTGCGCGCTGCGCTTTCCCAGTCGGTTCTCTGGGCGGCGCGCGCCGGAACGGATTTCAAAATCGCGCTACCGCCCGTCCTGCAAAACTCCGCCACTCTCCAGAGCGCCAAGTTCCAGGAGGTCGGTGTCGGCGGCCTCAGCGTCGAACTCGCTGGACAAATCGAACTCTCCAACGCCCAAGCCGACCAGCTCGCCACTCAGCTCAATCAAACCCTCTCGGCGCAAGCTCCTGTAACGCAATAGCGCTGCACCACGTCGCCGCCGAAATGCCGGGACGCGTCAATGACGCGAAATCGCCTGCCCCTGTTTGTCGGTTGATGTCTAGTTGACTGTGAAACTCGTCGCATCGGTGGCACTGCCGCCCGGCGTCGTCACCACAATTTTTCCCGTGGTCGCGCCGGTCGGAACCGTCGCCGTAACTTGCGTGTCCGAATCCACCGTAATTGCAGCCGGCTTGCCGTTGAACGTGACTTTCGTCGCTTGCATCAGGCCCGTGCCCGTGATCGTGACCGGAGTCCCCACCGGACCGCTGGGCGGGGTAAATGACGTGAACGTCGGAGTGACCCGGAAAGTCTGCGAACTCGTCAGCGTGGTTGCGCCGGTTGCAACCGTGACGGTTCCAGTAAGCGCCCCAGCCGGAACGGTAGCCCTGATAAATGCTGTGCCGGTTCGGGCGATGGTGGTAGCTTGTGTGCCGCCAAACTTGACCACCGAAGAACTGCTGAATCCCTGGCCGAGGATGCCAATCTTCGTCCCCTCTTTGCCGGAGGCAGTCTGCAATCCCGCAAACGGGTTAAGACTAACCGCGAGGCTGAAGACTGTGCCATTGTGGTTCCCACCAAACTCGGTGGTCCCATACAAGCTCCCATTGGTGTCCTGGACCAGTCCACCGAAGGGCTCGTCGCCGTCTGTGTGGTCGAAGCTGTGTACTGTGGTCAGCGTACCCGCCGGAGTGATTTCGAAGATCGTGCCATCGCCGTCGGCTCCGCCGCCATTCGTTGTCCCGTAAAAATTCTCGTCGGTGGTCTCAACCAGACCCGCGTAGGGTGCGCTGCCGTCCGTGCCGTCGAAGCTGTGAAGTGTGGTCAGCGTCCCTGCCGGGGTGATTTTGAAGACCGTGCCGCAGCCGTTCGTGCAGGCCGTGCTGCTGCCACCTTGCAGAGTCGTCCCATAAAGGTTCCCATCCGTGCCCTGGATGAGAGTGTCGACCGGTGTGCTGCCGTCCGCACCTAGGAAGGTGTGCAGCGTGGTCAGCGTTCCACTCGGACTGATTCTGAAGACCGTACCATCTGAGACCGTGTCACCCGAGACATTGTCTGAGGTTGTCCCGTAGAAGTACCCGTTGCTAGCCAGGACCAGCGCCCCTCTGGGGCCGCCATTATCCACGCAAAGGTACCCGCAAAAACTGTGCAACGTGGTCAGTGTGCCGCTTGCCGTCATTTCGAAGACCGTCCCCGAGCCGTTGGTCCCTCCCAGGAATGTTGTGCCGTAGAAGTTGCCGCTGGCCGATTGAACCAACCCTGAGGGTGTTTGGCCATCCGTCCCGACGAAGCTGTGCAGCGTGGTCAGCTTGCCGGCCAGGGTGATCTCGAAGATCGTCCCGCAGCCATAGTTTGTGCCGCCACGTACGCAAGAACCCGCTCCGCCAAAGGATGTCGTCCCGTAGAGATTGCCATTCGCGGCCTCGATCAGCGTCGCTGTGGGCCCGCCGCCGTCCGCGCAATTGCTCTGCGCACAAAAGCTGTAGAGTGTGGTCAGCGTGCCGCCTGGTGTGATCTTGAAGATCGTCCCACAACCCGGGGCGTCATCATCCTCGGCAGTGCAGAGGCTATTGCTGTTGGCCCCGCCCTCGGTGGTTGTCCCGTAGAGATTTCCGTCGGCGGCCTGAACCAGCCCCGAGTATGCGTTCGAGCCGTCCGTGTCGTCAAACTCATGCAGCGTCGTGAACGTCTGCGCTTGCGCCGCTTGCGTCGTGACGACCGCCAGCACCAGCACGGTCACGAACCCCAATAGAACAGTGGTTCCCGCCAAACGCGTCCCCGAAATCCAATTCTGTTGTCGCGCTGTGTTCATCATTCCATTCTCCTGATTCAGTTGATTTGCCATGATCGCCGCCGCACCAAGTCGCGAGATCGTTTCACGCGCCGGATGTCTTCCGCGCTCATCAAAGTCTTGGTCTCGGAACCGGCTGGATGCGTTACGCAAGAAAGCTGCGTATGGAAATCAGGTCCCGGGCAAGGAGAGGGGGCAAGTGCCCAGGACGCCGCATGAATTATGCTCGCGCGTGCTTTCACTGTCAACGTGCAAGGAATTGCAGTGCAAGGAGTTGGAGCCGGAAACCCTGCCATTGGCAGGGAGCTTGCGCGGACGGTTGGCGCAACCTCTCGATTCCGCTCATTCACGCGCCTCGGCCAGCCCGCCAGCCCTCAATGAGGGGCATGGCCTGGTTTCAACCGTTATTCGCAGGACGAGATGCTATTTCTGGGCTTTCGGGAGTCGTGACGTGTGACCGAGACTGATTTTCCATCCGCTTGGGGTCCTAACCAAGACCTCGCTCTCCACAAACGTGATCTCGCAACTCACGTGGGCTCCCTGAGACAAGCAGTACTCTTTTGGGCCCTGCAGCAGCAACTTCTGGCCTTCCGCAGTGTCCGCACTGAAAGTGCTGTCGAGGCTCACGGTCACCCACGCCACATCGCCTTGCACATGGGTCTCGAAATCGTAAGGCCGATTGGTGATACGAACTCCGGCAGCCTTTGCTTTCACAAACCACGGCCATTCAAGGTCGTCTGGCTTCGCCGGCAGGGAACTCTCTATCCATCGGGCATCAGGAGTAAGGAGCGAATTTATTTTGGCATGGTTGTAGTCTTGCGCAGCTTGTTCGAGGCCTCGCACAGTCGCTTCTACGGCGTTCTTCTCGTCATCCTGAGCTAACACTCGCTGAGTTCCACTAGTGACAAAGGCGAGCGCAACGAGCATAGCAACTGCCAAGATTTGCCTCATAGGTTTTCTCTTTCCTCTGCGTCTCCACGGCGGGGACTGCTCTTCGGAGTGGCAAGCAGACGTGTTAATACCACACGACTGGGTGCGAGATGTCAGTGACTTGGGTCACGTCTCTACAGTTCGGTGATTGGCGGGCCGCCCCAACTGTCGTAATATCCCGATATCACTCAAAATGGATGAAAAGGCGAACGAAGCGCACAAGCTTGTGCTCTTCGCCGACGTACCCGATGGCTTCGCCGCTCAAGAAGTTTTGAGATCATCGAGGATTTGCTGGAGACCGCCGAGCGGAGCAATGAACCGTTACCCTTTCGGGACGCGGGACACGCTGAACCGAAATCGAGTATGGAGTGCCCTTATCCATTTCGGACTTTGTTGATAAGTGACACTTCTCGATCTGTAGGGCAAAATGGCTTGATTCTGACTCACTACACAACTGGAGGAAAACTGACGTGAGAAAGATGTCGAATCTCTGGACGGAGCGAGCTTTCGCGGGGTCAACCCATTTTCGTCTGGCAGTCGCGGGGCTTGTGTTGGTCGCTGAGCTTGCATTGGCGGCACATGCGCAAAACGACCGGATGACATCCATCGCCACGCCTTCGCAGCCCAATGCGATCGAACTCGGCACCGGTCCGCTGCCCGGTGCGACGAACCCGGAGGTCTGGCATAGCCAGTACGGCAGTCAGTTCGCCCGCAACGTGACGATTGCGACGCTGACACCCTTTCTTCCGGATCCCGCCAAGGCAAGCGGCGCCGCCGTTGTCGTCGCGCCCGGCGGCGGTTTTTTCACCTTGTCCATGGAAAATGAAGGCTGGAACGTGGCCCGCGCGCTGGCGGAAAAGGGTGTCGCCGCGTTTGTCCTTAAATATCGCTTGAACCAGACACCGGCCGACATGCCAGGGTTCGAAAAATCCATGCGGGAAATGTTTTCGGGTGCAGCGCGACCGCCGCGCCCCGACCCAGAAAAGGCGATGGCTGGTCTTGCCCCTCAGATCGCCGACGCCCGCGCCGCATTTGCCCTTATCCGGAAGCGGTCTGCCGAGTGGCATGTCGATCCCAACCGGATCGGGATGATTGGCTTTTCCGCCGGCGCGATGCTGACAATGGCAACTACACTTGTCGGCGAGGATGCGAAGCCCGCCTTCATCGCCAATATCTACGGTCCTCTCGCGTCGGTCACGGTGCCAGCCGAGGCGCCGCCACTGTTCATCGCCCTGGCTGCCGACGACCCTTTTTTCGGGAACGGCGGCTATGGGCTCATCGATAGCTGGAAGGCCGCGAAGCGCCCCGTCGAATTCCATCTTTATGAACAGGGTGGCCATGGCTTCGGGATGTACCCGAAGGAAACTACGAGCACCGGTTGGTTCGATGCCTTTGTGCGCTGGCTCGGGATGCATGGCATGCTGAAGCCGACAGGATCAGGAAGTAGCGGTGCTGCGACCTCTCCCTGATATGGAAACTGACGCGACGCGAACGCGTATAGATGCAGCAATCTGTTAGAGCGCTGAGACTTCCCGCGGTTGATTCCATCCGCGCCAGTTACTCGGGCAGGAACACTCATAACTCTGGACATACGACCACTGACGGGAGCGTAACCTGCAATTCACCTCCCAATTGATGCACACCAGCCTCGCCAGCACTTGCCAGTGCCTCGGATGTGGGTGCTTGAGTGAAATCGCTGCTTGCGTTAGTTGATTCTGTTTACTGCAGGTTTGCCCGTGATCCAGGAGTTCCTGGAATCGATTCACACCAGCCCAGCTTCCCGTATCGATGCGCCAGCACAAGCGACAGTCATCAGGGTTACAAAATAATTGACTCTACACCCCAAGTTCGCTCAATGCTTCTTCCACATTGCAAACGTCTTTTGCATGCGCGGATCGGTAAATAGTTTCACGCAAACCTCGCGCTCGACCGGCCCAGCCACCACACATTGCAGGTCGGTCCGCCGGGCTACCTCTTTCGCCGGGATCCTAATCTGTGAAACGAACCGGCCCGCATCTTCTATCGTGGCACCGAAGACCAGTCGGTCCAGGCCCGACCAGAGAGCGCAGGCCATGCACATCGCACACGGCTCGCATGTCGTATACAGGGTGTAGCCCTTGAGGGATCCCGAGCCCAGCTTTGCGCAAGCGAGTCGAATTGTCAGAGTTTCGGCATGCGCGCTGGGATCGTGGTCGGGACCCACGCGATTCACCGCGCGCATTAGCCGCTCACCGGTAGCCGTGCTCAAAATGTCTGCGCCGAACGGCACCGGATGATCCGTGCTCATCGTCTCCGCCGTGAAAGCGGCCACGGATCGCATCCGCTCGCCATCAATTGCGCTCACGCCATCCGCGGCCAACGCGTGTGTGGTCAGAATCCCTGTGTTGAAGGACGCCGCGCCAGCCTGCACCAGAAAACTCCGCCGATTTATGTTCATGCGCTCGTCTCGATAGCAGTCATGCAGAAATCATACAGCCTGGGCATTTCCGTAACCAGAACCGACCGGCTCGCTTGGGATGCATCACCGACCACACCCGAGATTCTGGTTGTGCGCTCCGTTCGAACCCGGCAAGATATAACTACGATGCCTAAGCCAATCTCAATTCTTTTTTTTCTCCTGTTATCGGCAGTCGCCAGCGCGCTCGCTGCCGACACTGTCCTGACTTGGCCGCCTGACGGCAAAGACACGATGTTGCGCTTCACCGTGGGCAAGTTGCGCCAGGTCAGTTCCGTCTCCGGCCAGAGCGATTACCTGGGCGAGGCCTTGGCCGAAAACCTCAGCACCAAGATGATTCCCTCGGCCTCGTTTTATCTCTACGTCCTTGACAAGAGCGGCAAGCGGGTCGGCGACGGATATCTCGAAGTAACCAACCTGGAGCCCGGGCAACGGGTCAAGATCCCGGTCAGCGTGCACGCCATGGCGCCCTTTGCCAGCATGGAGTTGCAGCCGCAGCACCTGCCTTCCGACGAGCCCATGAAGGTCAAGATGAGTATCAAGAGCACGCCGCCTGGAGCGAGCATCAAGCTCGATTCTCAGGATTCCGGCATAACCCCCCAGATGCTCGCAATGACCCCGGGCAAGCACACTCTGGAATTCAGCAAGGAAGGCTATGCTACCGCCAGCACCCCCGTGGAAACTGTCGCGAACGCCCTGCCCGGGAGTGTTGAAATCGAGTTGAACTCGTTGACTCTCGATACCGTGGTCTTGCGCGACGGAACGGTGCTGTTGGGCGACGTTGCCTCCATGACCGCAACCGCTATCAATATCAACCTGAAAGGCAAGGCGATGAAACTGGATCGCAGTCGAGTGGCGCGGATTGTGTTGGGACAGCACAAACGATCCGCTGCCCCGCGCCGTCCCGGGCCTTGAGCGTAATCGCCGGGTTTCGTAAACCTGCCGCGAAAAGCAGCAAGAATTAAGGAGTCACCCGGTGTGAAACCGGGTGACTCCGCCCTTCCCGTTACGAACCTCAGTTCTTGGTGAAGAGATACAGCGGGGCCCCTGAAAACTTCTCCACCGTGGACTCATACACGCTGCCGTTGTATCCGCCGATGGCGTAGATGTTGCCTTGCGTGCCCGCTGCCGCTGCCACGAGAACTGGATAGGGCAGGCTCGCCACCGCGGTCCAGGTATTGCTGGAAGGGCTGTACTTCTCCACCGTGGCCAAATACGTGCCGCTGCCGCTGTCTCCGCCGATGGCGTAGATGTTGCCTTGCGTGTCCGCTGCCGCTGCCAGACCCAGAACTGGATAGGGCAGGCTCGCCACTGCGGTCCAGGTGTTGCTGGAGGGACTGTACTTTTCCACCGTGGCCAAAACCGTAGTCATGTTGCCTCCGCCGATGGCGTAGATGTTGCCTTGCGTGTCCGCCGCTGCCGCCAGATTTTGAGCTGGGTAGGGCAGGCTCGCCACCGCGGTCCACGTATTGCTGGAGGGACTGTACTTTTCCACCGTGGCCAAATACCCGCCGCTGCTGTTGTATCCGCCGATGGCGTAGATGTTGCCTTGCGTGTCCGCCGCTGCCGCCAGACCGGCAACTGCATAGGGCAGGCTCGCCACCGCGGTCCAGGTATTGCTGGAGGGACTGTACTTCTCCACCGTGGCCAAAGTCCCGCTGCTGCTGTTGTATCCGCCGATGGCGTAGATGTTGCCTTGGGTGTCTGCCGCTGCCGCCAGACCGTAAGCTCCATAGGGCATGGAAGCGGCACCCGCCCAAATACTGTTGCTTGGGCTTATGGTCAAAGGCGAAAGCGTGTAACCCGGAGGTGCCGTGGACGTGGTTCCAAGGATCATGAATCCGGAGGGCACGATGCCGGCAGCGCTGGTCTGGGATGTTCCGTCGGGGAAACTGATCCCATTTCCCGTTCCGCTAATCGTTACGCTGCCGTTAATGGTCTGACTCGCCGCAAAAGTGTTTGCTGTGCCCACGGCGGCGAATGCGCTAGCCGTCAGGCCGTTCAAGGCAAGCGCATTCAGAGCGCTGGTAGCCGCTCCTCCATGGGATGCGCTACCGGCATAGTTCACGCCAAGCTGGGTGTTCGTAATGCAGCCCGTGCAGTTCACAGTTGTCGCTGCAGGAAGGCTGGTCAGTTGTGAGCCGTTACCAATGAAATTCCCGCTGGCGCGAACGTTACCCACCACGTCGAGTGTTTGGCCTGGCGTGGCCGTTCCGATGCCGACGCTGACCGCGTTGGCGCCCGTGCCGCCGAGCACCAGAGCGTTGCTCTCGCTCACGACAGCGTTCGCTCCAATCGCGGTGGCGTTGACCAGCGCGGTGGAGTTGCTGTCCGGCCCGGCGTTGTAGCCGACGGCAGTGTTGTTGCCGCCGGTAGTGTTGTATTGCAGCGCAAAGTAGCCGACGGAGGTATTTTCGGATCCGGTGGTGTTGGCCTGTAGCGCGTAGGCGCCGCTGGCCGTATCGCCTCCGCCCGTGGTGGTCTGGTAGAGGGCGCCGTTGCCGACTGCGGTGTTCGCCGCTCCCGTGGTCATCGATTGCAATGCATAGTAACCGGCAGCGGTATTGTTGGTGCCGGTGGTGTTGGCGGTAAGCGCGTAGGCCCCGGTGGCGGTGTTGCTGTAGCCGGTGTTGTTAGCGAGCGCGGAGTAGCCGTTGGCGGTGTTGGCATTTCCCGTGGTATTGGATTGGAGCGCACTCGCTCCGCTAGCCGTGTTATACGAGCCCGTAGTGTTGGAAGGCAGCGCGGCGGCTCCGACGGCGGTGTTGAACAGGCCCGTGGTGTTGTTGTAGAGCGCATTGCTGCCGCTGGCGGTGTTGAGGCCACCCGTAGTGTTGGAGTAGAGCGCTCCCGCACCGCTGGCGGTGTTGAAGGTGCCCGTCGTCGTGGCGTTTCCGGCGAAGCCGAGGAATGCATTTCCACTCGCGTAGGAGCCGAAGGCAAACAGGTTGCTGCCGATGTTGAAGGCGCTGCCAGTCACCAGGCCCGACGCGCTTACATTCCCGTTCACCGTCTGGTTGCCGGTGAACACGTTCGCTAGGTTCAGCTGCGGCACAACCGTGGGGTCGATCGCCAGAGTGCCGCTCGACGTGATCGGTCCGCCGGTCAGGCCCAGTCCAGTAGCGATGCTTGTCACCGTGCCGCTACCCGTGCCTGTACCCGGAAACGTCTGTCCAGCGGCGAACGTGATCTGACCGCTACTCCCGATCTTCAATCCCGTTTCCGCCAGCTTGCTCGTTCCCGTCGAGTGCAGAAGATTCAGCGTGCCCGACGTGCTGCTGGTATCGTTGCCGACCGGTTCGGCCTGCAACTGGAAGTTCTGCGCCACTGCGGTGGCGCTTCCGCTGTTAAACGCCGAGGCCATCATCTTGAGTGGTTGCGATGTGTAGCCAGTCGTAGCCGTGGCCGTCGCGATATTCGGGAGAGTCAACAACCCGCGCACTGCGGCCGTGCCCTTCACGTCGAGTTTGGCCGCGGGAGTCGCAGTACCGACACCCACATTCGTTCCGTTGTCGAAGATCTGAGAATTGGTGATGTCGGCCGTGGCGTCGAACTTGGCCAGCAAATTCGCCGTGCCGCCAGCGGTGGTCACCGGAGTGGTGCCCGTGGCCAGGGGCTGCGCCGACGTGCTTGGCGTAGCCGTGTTGGCGCTCACCGAATTAGGCGCAGCCGCCAGGACAAACGCGGACGCCGGTAGTCCGCCGACCGTCTGCGCGTCTCCCGCCTTGATGGCATAGGGTACGCTCAGCAGCATGATCCTGGCTTGTTCCGCTTGTCCTTGCGGTTGCACGGCCAGCCAGTGCGCTTCGCCCGCCACAAAAATATCGGATGGCAATCCGGTGCTGGTCGTCGAACCGAGCATCACCGTGTAATGTCCGCTCTCGTCCGGCTGGACGTTCTGCGTCTCCAGCCACACTGGCGCGCCGCCTTGCTGCTCCTTATAGAGGAGGAACGTCACCCCCGTGATGTTGGTCAGCGGCTTGCCGGTCACGTCAGTCAGCACCCCGTTGAAACTCACCAGCGGCGGCACCACGGCACTACTGGTTTGCTGTCCCTGCAAAGAGATCGCACATCCGATCAGCAACCAACCCAGACACAGACGAATGCATAACTGCGACACATGGTTTATGCGCGACATAATGCTTCTCCTCAAAGATGAGTTGCGGCGTCAGACCTGGGAACTAAACCGCATTCGCGGCACTTCGATTTGAACGAGCATCCACCCGGCAGTAGGCAGGCCAAGTGTTCGCCTCTGGGGGTTTGGTGTCCCGTGGGGGGCGGGGCGTGCTCTCCCGGGAGGCGAGAGAAATTACGCGGGCATTTTGAGGCTTGAAGTTCAGTGGTGTCAGTGACCGCAGTCACAGCCTGTTGCACTCTCGCAGCGTTGCGCTGCATTCAGCTGGTGAAACACCCTCATTGGTGTACTAATTAGCGTCCGTGCCTTTTACCTACTTCGCCGTGAACACGAAATCCGCTCTCGCTTTGCCCGCCGTCACGGTCACTTTCTGGGTTTGTGTGCCGTAGGTCTCCTGCCACGCGGTCACCGTATAACTTCCCGGAGGAACATTGTTGATGGTGAAATTCCCGTTCTCGTCCGTCGTCGCATACGGCCCCTTCACCACAACGTAGTACCCATTCATCCACGGATGAATATTGCACTTCACCGGTATCACTTCTGCCGTCTTCCAGCTTTTCTCCACCGGAGCCGCTCCCGGCGGCTGCGACTGGTTCCACGGAATGTTCCCGGTCATCGGGTTAGGCAACGGATGAATGTTGTGCATAGTCTGGTCGCCGTTCGTGATCTTGAATGCCTGGCCAACATTCAGCGCCAGCACATGTGGCTCATATACGCAGTTCTTTTGATCGAAGACTGGCACCGCAGTCGGCGCCTCGCTCACCGCACCCTCGGCCAGCCCGCCGGAAATGTACAGCACCACATTCCGCAGCCCTCCGTTCGCACCCGCCACTACGCTCTCGGTCTTGGCGACCGAATTCTCGTGCGCTTTCGCGCAGTAAGGATCCCTCGACATGTCGATCGCCTTCATCGTCGGCTTCGCACCCTCGAGTTTCACCGTTCCGGTAATCTTGCCTTCTCCCGCGGCGTCCACCCGCTGCATCAGGAAGAGTGCAGCGCAGCAGAACAGCGTGATCGCCATCAGGCTTGCAGCGTAGCGGTGTCGACTTTTCATGGGAACAACTCCCTCCGTGCCTCTCGAGCCCCAACCCTGGCTCAACCCTCGCTCGCCAGTGGTTGCCTTGCTCCTCAACCATCGGCGACTCCCGCGCTAGTCTTTAGCGAACCTGAGAGACAAAATTCCAATTGACGAAACGTCGGCTGGCCTGCGAACGGGTCCCGCAGGGACCCCTGACAATAGCCCGGCGTTTCAACGCTGGGTGCGGCCGCGCAGGATCATGCCGCGCAGGATGATAAGGAGGGACCCGCGTCCCGTCGGGATGCCCGAGCGGTATTCAACAGCCTTCCACAGCAATAAGTCCCCGGTTTGTGACGAACAACCTTGACCGAGCCTGCAGAGAGCTCACAATGGAACCGTGCGCAATTGCATCAATCACGGCTCGGCAGTGAGGAAGGGAAGGATGTCGGCTAACTCTTTAGTTTGGAATACTTTGCAGGTAAGTCGTTTGCTGACAATATTTTGCGGCTTCCAGGCGAGATACCCCCAGGCTAACCTATGCAGAATCAATAATTTGAGCGCTTCGGTCAAAAAAAATAATGAGGGATATCCCGAGCGAGCAGCTGCCGGTTGGGATGAGCTCCCCGCCCGTCAGCCTTCGTTATGAGAGATGGCCTGGCTTACAAACGACTTAGACTCGCCACTGACCACTGATCACTGACCACTGACCACCTGTTCCTACGCTCCCATCGCCGCATGATCGGCCATGCGGCGTTTGTTGTAGCGCAGCGCGACGTTCATAAAGACATGTCCTAGGGAGGTCTCGAAGCTGATCATGAGCGCTTCTGTGTCTTCACTCGTCTTGTCGCCCTCCTGCGCGGTCAGCAGCAGCGGAGGATGCACCCGGAAATGGAAGCCCTGGTCGTTGAGCGCCGAGATGGCGTTGCCCACAACCTGGTTCGCGAGCTCGAAGATGGTTTCCTTGATCAGCGCATCCGATTCGGGCAGTTCGGCGCCGGCATAATGGCTGGCCACCTTCACCGCCGTGTGCGGCTCGAGATCGAGTATGATCCGGCCCTCGATGTCGCCCGTCAAGGCAATCATCCCGGCCACGCCCTTGCGGTGATAGGCTTCCTCTTCCATGGTGAGGTTGCCGACCTTGGTCGTGCCCTGTAATCCTTGCGACAACACGGCATCCGCCGCGTTGATGAAAGGCTGGATCAGTTCCATCTTCATTGGCGTTAGACTCCCACTCCGGCCCCGTTGGCTACGGCGCCGTCGTCGCCCAGAACGTACTTGATGACTTCGTAAAGCACTTCCGGCTTCACCGGCTTCTGCACGAAGTGCCGCGCGCCCCGTTGCAGGGCAGCCACGATGTTTTCCTGGTAGCCCACCGAGGAAACCATCACGATGCGCGCTTCCGGATGCTGTTGGACAATCCGTTCGGCCGCCTCAATCCCTTCCATCTGCGGCATGGTGATGTCCATGAGCACGATGTCAGGATGGGTGCGGTCGAACTCGCTGATGGCAGTCAAGCCGTCGCCGGCCTCGGCCGCCACCTGCCCGCCGAACGTTTCGATCATGCGGGCCAGATTCTTACGGGCAAACACCGAGTCATCCACGATTAAGTAGCGGACCGGCTGCCCGTCCTTGCTGCGTTTCACACTTGCAAACTGCTCCATACAGACCTCCCCTGTCTACTGCATATCATGCCCGGCTGTCCCGTACCAGATGACGCAGGTCACGGGTACCCCTCCGGGCCCGATCTCTTAGTTTCCGGCGCGCACCGCGCGTCCGGCGGATCCCGTTTCGGACCCGGCATTTCTGCCGCAAAGCGCCTGCAGCGTCGAGCCCATCCCATCCAGACCGACCACGCGAATCACGTATCCCCGTTCGATCGCCGCCTTGGGCATGCCAAACACCACGCAGGATTCTTCGCTCTGCGCCAGAGTCATGCCGCCTTCCTTCTTGACCTCGCCCAGACCTTCGGCGCCATCGTCGCCCATGCCAGTCATCAGCACGCCGACTGCCTGGCTTTTGAATTCCTCGGCTACGCTGCGGAACAGCACATCGGCGCTGGGACGGTGCCCGTTCACCCGGGGTTCGTCCGAGAGCACCACGATGTCTCCCAAGGGAAGCCGTTTCACTTTCATGTGGCGGCTTCCCGGACAAATCAGTACACGCCCGGGCTGCAATACATCTCCGGACTGCGCTTCCTTTACTCGCAGCGGGCAAACTTCGTCGAGCCGGCGGGCAAACATGTCGGTGAATCCTTCCGGCATGTGCTGCACCACCGTGATGGTTGCGGGAAAATCTCCCGGCAATTGCGACAGCAAGTACTCGAGAGCCTGCGGGCCGCCGGTGGAAACGCCGATGGCGATCACCTTGTTCGGCGAGGCCGAGGACGCAGGCGCTTTCTCCGGTTTGGGCGGAACTCCGGGCAGCATGCGCGGCTTCAGCTTGCATTCCGCCGCCGCCTTCACCTTGGCAATCAGCTCGCGCGCGGTTTCCGACATGTGAGCCGCCGCGTCTTTCGGCTTAGGGACGAAGTCGAACGCGCCCAGCCCCAACGCTTTCATCGTGACCGAAGCCCCTTCGGTCGAGTGCGAGCTGAACAAAATCACTGGCACGGGATGCCGCCGCATGATTTCTTTCAGGGTGTCGATGCCGTTCATGCCCGGCATTTCCAGGTCGAGCGTTACTACGTTGGGCTTCAGTTCCTCGATTTTCTTCAGGCAGAAACTGCCGTCCATCGCCGTGCCCACTACTTCGATGGATTCATCCGCCGCCAGCATCTGCGGAATCAGTTTGCGCATCAGCGCCGAATCGTCGACTACCAGCACCCGCACCGGAGCCTTCATGCCTGGCCTCCCACGGGCGGAGTAAGCGCCAGCCGCGCACGGTCGGTGTGCGACAACAGCAATCCGGCGTTGCACTGTCCTAAGGCCTCGGGCCGCGAACGTGCTACATGCTCCACCACGGCGGGCAGGTTCAGAATCAGCACCACGCGTCCGTCGCCCAGGATGGAAGCGCCGGACACCAGGTCGGTGTGGAACGTCTGGTCGTCGAGCGCCTTGATGACCAGTTCTTCTTCGCCTTCCAGGGTGTCGACAATCAAGCCGTACTTCCTCTCTCCGACGGTAATGACGAGCACAAAGAGCTTGGCTTTTCGGTCTGCATCAGCCACCGGACGGCCCAGGCGCAGCAGCGGCAACACCTGGTTGCGCAACTGCAGAACTTCATAGTTATCGACCTGGTGCACTTCGGTCTCGAAGGTGCGTGCAATCTCGAGCACCGCGTTCAGCGGGATGGCATAGAGCCGCTGTTCGACCCAGAACAGCAGAGCTTTGATGATGGCGAGGGTCAGCGGCAGCTTCAGGCGGAATGTGGTGCCTTGTCCCGGTCGAGTCTCGACACTGATCGAGGCTTTCAAACGATGCAGCACGCTTTGCACCACGTCCATACCGACGCCGCGTCCCGAAACCTCGGTGACCTGCTCGGCGGTGGAGAAGCCGGGCCGGAAGATGAATTCGACAGCTTCAGGGTCGGTCATGCGAGCGGCTTCTTCGGGCGTGGTCATGCCGAGTTCGATGGCCTTGGCGCGAATCTTCTGTGCGTCGATGCCGCGGCCGTCGTCGGCAACTTCGACGACAACTTGGTTCCCATGATGATAGGCATTCAGCCGGATCACCCCTTGCGGATTCTTGCCCAGTTTGCGGCGCTCCTCGGGCGTCTCAATGCCGTGACTGACGGCGTTGCGCACCAGATGCGTCAAGGGCTCGGCAATGGCGTCGAGAATGCCTTTATCCAGATCGGTGTCCTGCCCGCGGACGTCCAATTCAACCTCGCGTCCGCATTGCCGGGCCACATCCCGCACCATGCGCGGGAAGCGCCGGAACAGCTGATCGACGGGCACCATGCGGATCTTCATGACCGAGCGCTGCAGATCATTGAGGACTCGAGCCTGAAAAGCCATAGCATCGGAAAACTTGCCGCGCAGCAGTTCCTTCGGGTAGCGCTTGGAGAATTCGTTCAGAGCCTGCTGCAGCATCGACTTGCCGATGATGAGTTCGCCCACCAGATTAAGCACGCTGTCGATGCGGCCCGCATCCACGCGCAGAATGTTTTCCTGCTGAAGCTGCCCGGCCGCTGCCAATTCGGCTGCCGGGGCCGCGACCGGAGCTTCGAGCGGAGCCGCTTCCGAGGGGAATGTCTCGGGCTCGGCTGCGGCCACGCCCTCGCTGGGCGGCTGCGCAGGTGTCTCGGCTGCATCCAGTAGTAATTCGACCGTGACCTCGGCCACGATCGTGGGAATCTTGCACTTGGCCGTGATCTGCTCCACCGACTGCACACTGGCCAGCAGAAACTCCACCTGCTTGGAAGCGGCCGGCGACTTGGCATCGGGACGCACGCCCAGCACTGGCCCCATTACGCCAATGGCGTTTTGCACCAACTGGCGTCCGGCAATCGGCATGGCGCAATGCGGATCAATCTTGGCTACGACGTGGAATATATCCTGCCCAGCGGCCTGCGCCTTGAGCATGGCCAGCCTCTCGTACTCGGTCCAGACGGTGTCGGCTTTGGCCGAGACCCGGGCGGCGGTTTTGCTGGTGGCCGACTTGCTTGTAGTCTTGGCGGCTGTCTTGCTCGTTGTCCGGCTAACTGCCTGGCCAACTGTCCGGCTCGCCGTGCTCTTGCCGACAGCAGCTTTGCTGGTCGAAACTTTACTCTCGGTCGCCTTGCCCGCGGCTTTCTTCGCGCTCCGGGCTTTTGCGGCAGCCGGGACCGCAGTCAGATCTTGAATCTTCTTGCTGAGAGCCTTGGTAGAGGGCAACTTGCTGCCCTGGCGGTAGGCCGCAATCATGTCGGTGAACATGTCTGCGGCGGCAAAGGCGATTTCCGCGACCGCCGTCTGCGTGGCGGTGCCTTCAATCGACAACGCGTCCTCGAACTGGTGCGACAGTTCGCTCAACTCGCGTAGCCCGCAGGCCGCGGAGTCGCCCTTCAGGGTGTGCACCGCGCGCCGGATGCTGCGTACGATCTCTTCGTCGCCGGGTGTCTTCTCCAGCTTGAGAGCTTCGTCATTTAGAGCCTGCAGCAGTTCCTGCGAAATCTCAAAAAAGAGCTCTCGCAGTTCCAGTCCGCGCTCGTCAGGGGGATGATCGGTCATGCGCTACTCTCTCACCTCAAGCCGCTGATAGGCCGTGCCACTATCTTTGTGCAGCATCTGGAACTTGCTGGTCAGCCCGAGCAGGCTTTCCGCGTGCCCCACAAACAGATAGCCGCCAGCATTCAAGCAGCGGTAGAACTTTTCAACCAGGCGCTTCTGCTCCGCCTCGTCGAAATACATCATCACGTTGCGGCAGAAGATCACGTCGTTGCGCTGCGGCAGGTACTCGGTCTTCAAGTTGTGAAAGTCGAAGTGGACCATCTCTTTCAGCGGCTTCTTGATAGCATAGCGTTCGCCCACTTTGTCGAAGTAGCGCAGGCGGTAGCCGTAGTCGACCATCGACATCTGGTTCTCGCTGTAGCTGCCTTCCTGGCCGTGGCGCAGCACGGAGTAGGCAATATCGCTGGCCAGAATTTCCACCCGCCACGGCGGCGGCACCAGCGGCTTGGGCAAAGGCAAATCTACGGGCAGCGGGTTGCGCAGGTAGTAGTAAGCCAGAGCGTCGGTGACCAGCATGGCCAGGGTGTAGGCTTCCTGCCCGGTGGAACAGCCCGCGCTCCAGATGCGGATCGAGTACTCGCGCCGTGAGCTTTTGTACTTGAACAGTTCTTCCAGCACGGTTTTCTGAAACAAATCCAGCTGCGCCTTGTGACGGAAGAAGCTGGTTTCGTTGACGGTGAGGTTTTCCAGCAGCTTGGCCAGTTCGTCCTTGCCCGTGGGGCTGATCAGCATGCGGTAGTAGGCATAGAAGGAGTCGGCGCGGCACTCCTTCAGGCGGCGCAGCAGCCGGTCCTGCAGAAAATGGGTGCGGCGCTCGTCGAAGTGCATGCCGCACTCCTGATAGACGAGGGCCTGCAGCAGCTTCAATTCCGCTTCCGTCAGTATGGGAGCTGGTGCCGCTCCGGATGTACTCATTCGTTTTTTCCCGTTCCTGCCTGATGCCGAATTCGAAACTCAGTGGTTAGTGATTAGTGGCTAGTGGTTAGTCTTCAACACCGCTTCGCCAACCACTAGTCACTAACCACTAATCACAGCCTTGCTATCGTGCCGCCGCGCCCCGGGCCTCGTTCTTGGCCGGAGTTTTCTTTTCTCCAGATTCGCTGATGGCTTGCAGACTGCCCGGAGCCAGCAGCTTGCTCATATCGAGCAGGACCACCAGGCGTCCGGCGACCTTGCCGAGTCCGGTAACGCAATTCAGGCCGCCATCCTGAAACACGGCCGGGGGTGCCTCGACGGCCTCGGCGGGAATCTTCAGGACTTCCGAGGCCGAATCTACGATCAGCCCGGCCAGCCGTCCCGCGTGCTCGACCACCAGAATGCGGTTCTGCTTGCCCAGCTTGGCCGACTTCTCGCCAAAGCGCTTGCGCAGGTCCATGACAGAAACAATCTTGCCGCGCAGGTTGATCACGCCCTCGAGATAATCGGGGGCGTCGGGTACGGCAGTAATCTCCGGCACCCGCACAATCTCGTGCAGGGAAGTGATGGGCACGCCATAGGTCTCACGGCCCACCTTGAAGCCCACGATATGAAGTTCACGGCTCATAATTTCCCAGCTCCGCTTTCAAGCTCCGATTTCGACCGCAGGAGACGCCGGACGCCAGCTCCTAGTACCGGGATCTAGAACTGCGCTCCTGCCGCGGCCCGGCGCGCATTGCGTCCGGAACTCTCCGTGCCCATCGGCTGGTGAGAAGCGTCGGCCAGAGCAAAGCGGTCGAGGAAGTCGAGCAGGCCGCGCGACATCTTCGACATCTGCTCCGACGATGCCGCCAGTTCGGTCGAACCCGACGTAGAGGACTGCACCAGTTCCCGCATGCGCTCCATGGCCTTGACCACGGCCTGCGCTCCGGAGGCTTGCTCTTCCACCGCCGAGTTAATTTCGTGAGTGATTTCGTTCAGCCGCGTGGTGGCGCGTGCAATCTGTGACGAGCCGTGCGACTGTTCGTTGGTGGCTGCGCCGATTTCCTGGGCGAACTTGTAGACCTCGGTGACTACGTTGGAAATCTTGCGCAGCGCGGCATTCAGCTCGCCGCCCAGTTCCAGGCCTTCGTTCACGATGGTGGTGGAGCGGTCCATGTTCTCCACCGCCTTGCGGGCTTCCTTCTGAATGCTCTGAATCAGTTCCGAGATTTCTTTGGTGGACTGCGCCGATTTCTCGGCCAGCTTGCGGACTTCGTCGGCGACGACCGCGAATCCCAAGCCGTGTTCGCCGGCGCGGGCCGCTTCAATGGCGGCGTTCAGGGCCAGCAGGTTGGTCTGCTCGGCCAAGTCGTCGATGACTTCAATGATCTTGCCAATGTCGTCGGCGCGCTGACCGAGGGCTCCAATGATGTCGCCCGAGGAGTTGATGGTGGTGTTGATGCGGTTCAGGCCGTCGGTGGCCTTCTCCATGGTGCCGATGCCGTTGTGCACTTCCTCGCGCGAACGGTTGGAAATATCGAGCAGCACTTTGGCAGTGTCGGCCACGCGCTGAATCGAGGCCACCATCTGATCGATCGAGGCGGAAGTTTCGCTGACGCTGGAGGCTTGCACCTGCGTGCTCTTCACCATGTTCTGCACGTTGACGCTCATCTCGTGCATGGTGCTGGTAACTTCGTCGATGGCTGAGGAGGCCTGCAGTCCGATTTTTGCGGCGTCGTCAGAGGCGCCCGCGACCTGGTTAGAGGCGCTGGCGACTTGCGACGAGGCGTCGCGCACGCTGCGCACCAGTCCGGCCAAGCCCTCCACCATGCGGGAGAAGGCGTTGCCCAGAGTGTCGTGGGATGACCGCGGTTTGACTTCGACGGTCAGATCGCCGCCGGCGATGGCTTCCGAGACTCCGGCCATTTCTTTCAGGTAGGTGACCATCTTGTGGAAAGTGCGGGCCAGTTCGCCGATTTCGTCGTCGCGGGTGAGGTCAATGTTGTGGTCGAGATCTCCCGTGTTGCCGATGGCGCGGGCCACGTTCATCAGATTGGTGAGCGGCAGGGTGATCGACCTCGCTGAACGGTAGGCGACGATCACGCCCACCACCAGGGCGATGAGGGTACTGAATAACGAGATGCCGATGGTCAGGTTGGCGGCACTCTCGTCGGACTTGCGGCTCTCGCCATCTGCCACGTCGAGTGAGTCGGTGGAGTTCTTGACCCACGAGGATGCGTCCTTCTGTAAGTAGTAGATTTGCAGTTCGGCAACGGTGGCGTTGCCGGAGTCGACGTCTTTGCGCTTCTCAATCAGGGGCACGGCGAACTCCTTGCCCCAGGACTGCTCGAGCTGCTGCACCTTTGCAAGTGAAGTCCTGACCTGATCGGAGTTGGCCAGTGTCTTGCCCTGTTCGAGCTTTTCGTTGAGAGTGCGCAGGCCTTCGTTCATGCGGTCGACTTCGCGGGTATCGCCGCTCAGCAGATAGTTACTCAGGTACAGGCGGTTTTGCATCATCTGGAAACGGACGGAGTTGGTGGCATCCGCTAGCGCTTTGGCCGCGTGTTCGCGTCGCACCGCCGACCAATTCACCAGGAACAGCACCACGACCATGCTGAGGATGATGCCGAAATTCGTATATAACTTCTTTCCGATAGTCATGCCTGTCTCCTCCGCGGCCAGTCCGGCTACCGCGGTTCAAACTTGAATTCGATGATGCCCGAGCTCTCGGCCGCAGCTGGTTCAAAGCGATATTTCCTGGCGGCCACCATTGCCGCCTGGGCCAGAACCGGGTTCCCGCCCACCACGCGAGCATCTTTCACCGAGCCATTGGGCGCGACCACAACCTCGATCTTGACTGTGCCCGCCAAGTGCATCTTGCGCGCTAGTTCGGGATACTCGGGATCCACCTTGCTTTTTACAGGGCGGGCAATGTCTTCGTTCTGAGCCGGTTCCGGCAGTATTGAAATCGCGCTCAAAGTCGCCGGCAGCATCAGGCAAGCCAACAGAGCTGTCGAGAGTCGTTGAGACACAATTCCTCCTGGCCTACGAGAAGCTGCCGGTCTTGGCCGTGCAACGCCCGGGCCACCTGTGCCTTCTTGAAAAAACCAAAGTAATGGTAGATATCTATAAGAAAACAATGCGTTTGCTTGGTCTCGAAAGCGGCTCATCTGGCCTGCCCTAAATTAGAGCAGTCTCATTCCCGACGAAACCTCCCTCGCTTCTCAGCCTGAGACGGAATCTCACTTCGTCTCGGGATTTCACAGCCGGGCACCCCCTCTTCCCATTTTTCTTGACTCAAATTGAGATGACAGGTACTTTCCCAATAGATTCAAGCACTTGTGAATCACGAACCCTATTCCTCCATTGTCGATGCGGCGCTAAGCATTTCGAGCGGACCTCCTGTGATTCCGGCGGCCAAAGGTCTTGCCCCGGGATCGGATGGAGCATTCCAGAAACTGCTGCTGCGCATTTCCGCCAAGGCCAGCGATCGATCCGACACCGACTCCCTCATCCAGTTCTTCTGCCAGGCCACGCGCGAATTCTTTCAGGTCTCCGGCGTGTACTTCTGGCGCTGCGATTTCGGCGACGAACTGGTGGGCGGGCCTGCCGATGGCAAGCTGGCGGAGCGTTTCGCAGGCCTTCGCCTGCGCCCCGACCAGAGTGCGGTCACGGCGGAAGCGGTGCGGCAACGGCGGACGATCTTCGGCAATCAGGTGCAGTCCGCGGTGTTTCCGGCGGCGGAAGAATTTCAAGCGCGCTCGCTGCTGGCGGCGCCGTTGCTGGTTTTCAACGAGGTGATTGGCGCGATTACGTTTCTGCACGACACCAACGACGAATTCTTCAACGAGGACAGTGCCGCCAAGGCCACGATTCTGGCGGGACAACTGGGCAGCCTGCTGGAAGCTTCGCGCCTCGGTGAGTCTTCCCGCGCGGAGCATCGGCGCGCCGAAATCCTGGCCGACGTGGCGCATGCGCTGCATGGCACGCCCGATGTCTCTGCCGTGATTGAGGCGCTGGCCGACCGTCTGCGACTGCTGCTGGGAACCAAGCTGGTTTGTGTGTTGTTGCGCCGCGAGGGTCCGTTTGAGCTGAAGGCGGTTTCGGCGGAAACTCCACAGCTGGCGCATTCCGCGCGTTCCCGTCATGACCGGCAGACGCTGCGCTTCGCGGCCGATCTGGCGCAGCGCGCCGTTTCTGCGGGCGAACCGATCACGCTCTCCATTGGCGCCGACGTGCACTCGCTGGGCAATCTGGTTTCTCCTGGGATGTTGATCGCGGCGCCATTTCGTACCTCGCGTACCCAGGGTGCGATCCTGCTCTACCCGCGCGCCAGCGGCACTTTCACCGCGGAAGAAAAAGCGCTGGTGGCGGCGATTGCCGGCTTCGGTGCGGTTGCCGTGGCGCATGCCGAGCTGCACGCCACGGCTCACGCCCAGGCGAACGAACTGCACCAGCTGCTGGAGATTTCCTCTGAGCTGAATGCCGGCGGTAATCTTGAGCAGGTGCTGGAAGCCTTTGTGATCCGCGCTTCCGACTTTCTGGGATTTGGCCGGTGCTTCATTGCGCTGGAAGAAAATGGCGAGTTCCGCGTGCGCCATGCGGTGGAAAACGGTAAGCCCAGGCGCGCCGACACCCTGTTCCCCGAAGGTGTGGCGAGCGCCGCCCTGCGGGCGAAGGAAGTTTTCTGGACCGATGAGGCCAGCCGCACTCCAGGTGTGAACCAAGAAGTGATTTCGAAATACAAAGTGAGCCAGCTCATGGTGGTGCCGCTGCTGGGCACGAATGGGCGGGTGCTCGGAATGTTCGGAGTTCTCGACCGCCGCGACGGCACCGGGATTTCGCCGGAAGATATTCGCCGTGCGCGGGCGCTGGCGAATCAGGTTGCGGTGGTGGTGGAAGTGGCGCGCAACCTGCACCACTCGGAGCAGCAACGCCGCCGCGCCGAAGCCCTGATCGAACTGGCGGGTGAAATGGGAGGCGCGTTGCGCCTGCCCGATCTGGCGCGGCGACTGGTGCGCCGCACTGCCGAGCTGACGGCGTCCCGTGGCGGTATGCTCGCCGTGTTTCAGGAAGGACGTTGGCAGGTGGCCGCGCTACAGAAAGGCGAATCGTCAACGGAGACCTCGCAGGGGCTTGCCGTGAGCGCGAGCTCCGGCTCCAGCCTGGAGCGCGCTCTGGGCAAGGCTTTGAGCGATTTTCTTGGCAAGCAGACCGGGACCGTAGTCACGGCTTCCGCGGAACACATGCTGGGCCCGGAAGCGGCTTCCAGCCTGGGCTGGACCGATTGCACGCTAGTGCGCCTGACCAGCGGAAACGGGGAATTGGCGGGCGCACTCTGCCTCTCTGGACGCGCATCTCAACTGGATGCGGAAGACCGCGTGTTTCTGGAGGCCATGGCGTGCCACGCCGCGATGGCGCTGGAGAATGCCCGTCTGTTCACCCGCATTGAGCAGTCGAACCGGCACTGGGTGGAGATTTTTGACGCCATCACCGACTTCATCGTGGTGCATGACCGGTTGGACAAAGTGGTGCGGGTGAATCGCTCGCTGGCCACCATGATCGGTGTACCGCCGGCGGAATTGATCGGCGTGAATATGCGGGCGCTCATGGCGCTGACCAGCGATACAGCGTCCTACTCGTGCCCGTTCTGCCGCTCCATGGCCGAAGATTCCGACGAATTCGCGCATCCGGTGTTCGATCGCACCTATCTGGTCTCGACCTCGCGCGTGCCGGGCGCCGCCGACGAAGGCCCGCAAACGATTCATGTGCTGAAAGACATCTCCGACCGGCGCGAAGCCGAGCGCCGTTACCGCGAGCTGTTCGACAACATTCAGGAAGGATTGTTCTTCAGCACCCCGGCGGGAAACTTCATTGAAGTGAATGACGCCATGGTGCGCATGCTGGGCTATGACAGCCGGGAAGAACTGCTGCAGATAGATATCGCGACCAAGCTCTACCTTTCTCCCGGCCAGCGGGAACGCCATGCGGAAGCGATGAAAGAAAATGGCAGCATGCGTAATTTCGAAGCCACGCTGCGCCGCAAGGATGGTTCGCCGATTCACGTGCTCATCAATGCCTTCGGCCTGTATGACAACATGGGCCGCCTGCTGCAGATTCGTGGCTTGATGCTCGATGTGACGGGCCTGCGCACCTACCAGTCGGAATTGCATCGGGAGCGCGACTTCTCCGGCAAGATTCTGAACAACACACAGAGCCTGATTCTAGTGGCCGACACCGCCGGCCTGGTCAGCTATGCCAACCGCCGCTGGCAGGATGCGGGCTTCGAGCAGCGCGAGTTGCTGGGGCGGCGCTTGGTCGAACTTGCGGCACCCGCCTGCCTCCACCCACTGTCGGACGCGCTGCACAAGACGCTGAGCGGACAGCCGGTCGACAACCTAGAGTTGGAAATTGTGCGCGGCAACGGCGCTGCCGGAAAGTTTTCCGCCAATCTCAGCCCCATGCGTGACGAGCAGGGAACGGTCACCAGCATCGTGGTGGTGCTCAGCGACATTACTGATTCCACGGTATTGCGCGACAAGTTAGTGCATGCCGAGAAGATGGCCGCGGTCGGTCAGTTGGTTTCCGGCGTGGCCCACGAAGTGAACAACCCGCTCACCGCGATTCTGGGATTTGCCGACCTGCTGATGGAGAATCCTGATCTGCCGGAAACTGCCCGCAAAGACATGCGGGTAATCTTGCAGGAAGCGCAGCGCACCAAGCAGATCGTGCAGAACCTGCTCAGCTTTGCCCGCCAGATGCCGCCGCAACGCAGCGCCGTGCAACTGAACACTATTCTGCGGCGCACCATGCAACTGCGTTCCTATGACTTCACCAGTCACGGGGTCGAGGTGATTGAGCATCTTGACGAGGGACTGCCCGAGGTTATGGGCGATGCCCACCAGTTGCAGCAGGTTTTCCTGAACATCCTGAACAACGCCTATGACGCGGTGCACGAAGTGGGGCGCGCGGCGCGCATCGAGATTATGTCGACCAAGGCCGGCGATGCGGTCGAAGTCTCATTCCGCGACAACGGCAACGGCATCAGCCACGCCGACAAAATTTTCGACCCGTTCTTTACCACCAAAGAAGTTGGCAAAGGCACCGGCCTCGGCCTGAGCATTTGCTACGGCATCCTGAAAGAACATGGGGGAGAAATTCTCTGCCACAACAATACGGACCGGCCGGGAGCAACGTTTGTGGTGCGCCTGCCGGCAGCTTCCCACACCGCTTCGTTCGGTGTGGCCGCAGGAGTCCAACAGCCAGGGGGCAAACAAATATGAGCCTACCCGCCTTGAGAATGCAGCCCTTACCCATCTTGCTCATCGAGGATGAGCCCGCCGTGATGGCCTACGTGCAAGCCGCCCTGGAGCGCAGCGGGTATCCCGTGGTGTGCTGCGAGTCAGGCGTGGACGCGCTGCGCCTGCTGGAGAACGGCAGCTTTCTCGGTGTGGTATCTGACATGCGCACACCCGGCGGCGTCGACGGAGGTCAGGTGCACGCCTGGGTCGCTCAGCATCGGCCCGACTTGGCTTCGCGCATCATTTTTATTACGGGAGACATTGCCAACGAAGAGACCGTCGCTACTTTGCGCGAAACCGGGGCTCCCTGCGTGGAAAAACCGTTTCGGGTGCAGCCCTTTATTGAAGTGGTCGCCAAGACTTTCGGGAAGGCCGAGTGAACAATACGGGCAGTAAAGAAGATCTCCGCATTCGCCTGCTGATCGTCGACGACGAGCAGAGCATTCGCAAACTGTGTGTCACCGTCGGCGAGGCCCTCGGCTTTGTGTGCCTCGAAGCCGAAAGCGGCGAGTCCGCGCTGGCGCTGCTGGAAGAGCAGTCTGTCCACATGGTGCTGACCGACATGGTCATGCCGCACATGTCGGGGCTGGAATTTTTGGAAAAAGTAAAAAAACTTCTGCCCCGCACCGAAATCGCGCTGATGACTGGCCACGGATCGATCGAAACCGCGGTGCAGGCCATGAAACTCGGGGCTTACGACTACATCACCAAGCCGTTTTCGCCGCTCGAAGAACTGCGTCTGTTTCTGCGGCGCATGGCGGAAAAGATCCGCCTGGTCGAAGAAAACGAATTCCTGCGGCAACGCATGGATACGGAAACCGCGGTCCACGGCATCATCGGATCGTCCACCAAGATTCAAGATGTCCTGCGTATGGTGGCGCGCCTCAAAGACACGCGCACTCCCGTGCTTATCTACGGCGAAAGCGGCACCGGCAAAGAATTGGTGGCCCGTGCCATGCACTTTCGCGGCGCATTTTCCAGCCGCCCGTTCGTGGCCGTCGACTGCGGGTCGCTGGTGCCTACGCTGATTGAGAGCGAACTTTTCGGTTATGAAAAAGGCGCGTTCACCGGGGCGCTGAAATCGAAGCAGGGACTGTTTCAGGCGGCCGATGGCGGTACGATTTTTCTCGACGAAGTCGGCGAATTGCCGCTCGAATTGCAGGCCAAGCTGCTGCGCGTGCTGCAGGAAAAAGAAGTTCGTCCCGTGGGTAGCAACCAGAGACTGAAAGTGGACGTGCGTGTGATCGCGGCCACCAACCGCGATCTCGAAGCTGCTTACAAGAACGGAACCTTCCGCAAGGATCTGTATTTTCGGCTCAATGTGGTCACGCTCTACGTCCCCGCGTTGCGCGAGCGCCGCAGCGACACGCCCATGCTGGTGCACTGGTTCCTGGAGCGCTATGCGCCGGGCGCCGAGTTGCATGTGACCAGCGCCGCTATGAAGGCCATGATGCAATACGACTGGCCGGGCAACGTGCGCGAACTGGAAAACTGTGTGGAGCGGGCGGTCGCGCTGGGCAACGGACAGATCATCGACCTCGGCGACCTGCCTCCCGCGATTGCCGCGGGTTCGGCTGCAGGAGGTGGCATGCCGACCTCGGCGGCGGAAAGGCCGACCGTGCTCGATCCTGATCTGGCCGGGGCGCAGGCGTTGCAGGGCTCTCGCGCGTTGGCCGGTCCCATTTCTGCGGCTGCCGGGTCGGCGAATCCAATGTCGAGCACCGATCTCGAAGATATCGAACGCGCCACCATCCAGCGCGTCTTCGAACAGGTCAAGGGCGACAAAGCCCTCGCGGGACGCATGCTGGGCATCAGCCGCGCCACGCTCTACCGCAAGCTGAAGCGCTACAACATCGGCGTGGGCGCGTCCGGGACGGGTTCGCCGAGCCATACGTTGCAGTAAGGCAGTGGTTAGTGATTAGTGGCTAGTTGTTAGTAAAACCCTTTCATTCCAGAGTTTCCACAAGGGATCCGGGCTTTCTGGTGACATCTGTCACAGACCTTCCGGGGCGGTCACGTGAAGAATGCTCGTCGGAGGCCGGCCAATGAGCATTCGCTCGTACCGCGAACTGATTGCCTGGCAAAAGGCAATCGAGCTGGTAACCGAAATCTATCGGTCAACTCAGAGTTTTCCACGACACGAAGTCTACGGGCTAACCTGACAGCTCCGCCGCGCAGCTGTATCGATTCCGAGCAACATCGCCGAAGGACAGGGAAAGAATCTCTTGCGGAGAATTCAAGCAATTCCTAGGTCATGCCAGAGGATCCGTCTTCGAATTGGACAGCCAGATTGTGATCGCCCGAAACCTGGGCTATCTCAAAGAGAGCGAAGCATGCCAGCTGCTCGTTCGTATCCACGAGGTAGGCAAAATCCTGAACGGCCTGCTGAGTTCGCTGGAAGGGGCAAGAGTCCCTACTAGCCACTAATCACTAATTACTAGCCACTGATTTGAGATTCACGTCTCAGCCTGAGACGTTGCTGCGCTCCAACCTCATACAGCACCTCGCAACCCAGCTCTAACCCGCTGAAAATGCACTCACCTCAGTGCTAGACCTTCCGTTCCGCGAGATGGCTGCCGTGTTGCTCCTCCTTTTCTGAACCGCGGATTCTGGCTCCCCACAGTCTTTCTAACCGGGAAGAGGGGAGCCCAACCGCACCTTCAAGTAAAGGGTCGAACGAATCTGGGTTGAACGAGTCTGGGTTCAGGGGAGTTTTATCACTTGGCGCTATCCGCCGCAGGTACGGCACGTGCCGCACAGAACGCCACTCCGGTGGCGGGACTCGCCCGTTTTTTCCCCGAGGCATCGCCCGTGCGCATGCCGGTGCAACTGGCCCGTGTGATGCCGGGTAGCGACCCCGCGGGTGCGCCTTTCAGCGAAAGCGTTGTCATTGAATTTGGTACTCCCCGCGAAGTTCTGTTCGAGTGCAGCACGCCACTGGAGTTTGGCGACGAAGTTCGTCTGCGCAACTCCGACGGATCGTTGGATGTGGCCGGGGCCGTGGTGGCCGTGCAATACCACCCCGGCAAGACCGTAATCGCGGCCCGCTTTCGCGGAGAAGTACCCAACTGGATCGTGAAACCATGACTCCTACAACACCCGTGCAAGATCTCGCCACGCAGTGGAAGTTCGCCCGGCGACTTTATCCCATCTATTTCGAGCTGGCGCGCGAGTTCGCCATCGACGTGAAACCGTGCCCCGACCTCGAAGCCGCGATTGAAACACCCGGCAAAGAGGCGGTGCAGCAGGCCAATCAATGGCTGGACGAAATGGACCTGCTGATTCAGGTTCACCAGTTGCGCCAGTTCTTGCAAACCAGCTCACTGGTGACGCCGGAAGGGCTGGAGGGCCTTTTGCAGCACTTCCTGGCGAAGACCCCGCGTACCGACATCATCCGCGACAAGATTGATTTTCTGCTGGTGCAGTATTTCAGCCAGCTGGCACCAACCGGCGTCGGCGACCCGGAAGTGGATCTGGCCTTTGTAGCGCAGGCTCTGGAGCCGGTTCTGGGTCAGGTGGAATTGAAGCCTCCGGTGTGGCTGAACTCGCTGGACCGGGTGCTGGACGCGGCGCGGAAGTGCCGCTCGCTCGATGAGCTTTTGCATGGCGGCGTACTGGAGCAGGGCCGCAAGGCCAAGAGTCTGGCAGGCGATTTGTTTTACCTGCCGGTGGCGCTGGTGGCGTTCACGCGCTTTGGCTATCTGATGCGACGGTCGTTTTTCCGCCTTATGCTGGGCGACCTGAACACCATTCTCGACGGGCTGACGGAACTGGAAGAAAAAGGCGTTGAGACCATCGACTGCCGGCGCGCCCAGTTTTCTGAAAAGGAACCCATTGTTCGCCTGCGCGTGATCTGCCAGTCCTGGAAGGTCATGTTCCAGGCGGAATATTCTTCCGGACAGCCCTTGCGGATGCTCGTTGATCTGCGGGCTTCGGTGGAGCACGCGCTCGGACGGGGCAAAGCGTCCGAGGTCGATGCAAAAGCTGAAGCGAAAGCCAAAGCCGAAGTCAAAGCGCCGGTCGCCAAAGCTGTGCCCTCCGCCAAGCCTGTAGCCAAACCTGTGCCAGCTGCGAAGGCGCCCCTGGCCAAGCCGGCAGCATCCACTCCGGCGGCGAAACCGGTCGTGGCAGGGAAGCCAACTCCTGTGGCAGCGAAGCCTGGGGCATCCGCTGCTGCTGCGGGCGCGTCGAAAGCCGCGGGCAAGGCTCCCACGGCTCCGAGCGCCGCTGGCCGGAAGGCGAACCCCGCCGCTGCAAATTCAGAATCTGCGGAACCAGACTCCGCGGCACCAGAGTTTGAAGTGTCCGGTACGCCGGGTTGGGATGAGGATTCCGGCTCGCAGCCCGGAAAGAAAAAATAAGGAAGCAAAAAAGACATATACCGTCGCGGAATGGTGCGACGTTCCCCGAACCGAACGGCAGAGTCACCGATTAAGAGCGAAATAAAAGGCGAAGAGGAAGTTTTTCCGTGCAGGCACCGACTGTACTCATCATCTCCGACGAAGTCGATTTTTCGCGCCGCATTACTGCCCGCTGGCAGATGGAGCGCAATGTCCCTGCGTTCACGGTGCTGAGCGGGGACTTGTGGCCGCGCTTTGCCGTGGATGTGTTTGACGTGGCTATTGTCGGAGACTTGCGCCGCGATCTGTTGTCGGTGGTGCTGGAGCCGTTGCACTCGACCGGTCAGCCGATTTTCTGCGTCGGGCAGGACGCTGCTACGGCGCAGTTGGTGCGCGAGCGCTGGCCTCGCATTTCGATCCTGCGCAGCGGCGACTCTCTGGAGACCACGCACTGGCTGGAAACCCTGGTGCTGGCGGCGAGCGAAGCGGTGCACCGTTCGCGCGCCGAATCTCGTGCCCGGGCTGCCGAATCCGAGTGCGCCACGCTCGATCGACAGGCAACTCTGGGCCGTTACATGCTTGAAATGCGCCACAACCTGAATAACGCGCTCACCTCAGTGCTGGGCAATTCGGACCTGCTCTTGCTCGAGCCGGGCAGCCTTTCAGCCCAGACGCGCGCGCAGATTGAAACCATTCGCAACATGACGCTCCGCATTCACGAAATCATGCAGCGCTTCTCTTCTTTGGAAAAGGAGATGAACGTGGTGGCGCAGCAGGCCGAACAGGATTCGGGCAGATCGTACGCGGCTATGGCCGCCGGTAACTCGACGCTATGAAAACTCCTCCCCTTGCACGACGCCGGTCTGGCAGAGCTTCTGACAGAGTTTCTGACAGAGTTCCTGAAAAAGTCCGGCGAATGAATTCTTGCGCATCCTTTTTTTGCGCGCCCTTCGGGGGAAGGATCTATGCATAGATTGATGGCGGGCGTCACCATTCTCGAGCACGAACTTTCCGAGTTGCGCCTGCTAGTCGAGCGCCAGACGGGAATTCTGCTGGATTGTCCGAACAGCGCTTTAGCCGCCCATGTGGCCGAGTACCTGGAGCGCCACGAACTGGAGTCTCCCGCGGCGCTGATGGATCGTCTGCGTGCATCGGATCAGGATCCTTCGCTGCTGCCTACGTTTCTCGATGGTGTGCTCAACGTGAACACCGGTTTCTTCCGCCATCCTGGAGCCATGAACGCGCTGGCCCGGCAGGTGATCCCGCAGCTGTATGCTCGCAAGTCCTGCGACGGTCCCAGCACGCTGCGCATCTGGAGCGCCGGTTGCTCCACCGGCGAAGAGGCCTATTCCATTGCGATGGCCTTGTGCGAAGCGCTGCCCAGCGGAAATGGAAACGGCTCCGGCAACGGTGCGAATAACGGTTCGAACGTCAGTAATGGCAACGGCAGCAAAGACGCGAAGGAAAAAGAGAAAGACAAAAATGCAGTCGGCCGAAACGGCGGCATTGCCGATCCTGGCATCGCAACCGTGGCCGCGCCTGCCATGAAAGACTGGTCAGTTCATATTGTGGGCAGCGATCTGCTGCCTTCCGCGATTGAAGTCGCCGAGCGCGGACTATATCCGCAATCCGGACTGACGGGCTTGCCCCCAGCGGCCATCCGCGCCTGCTTCTCGAAGATCGGAAACTCCAACGGGGCCGGGAACGGAAACTCGAACGGAGCTGCCAATGGGACTTCGAACGGCTCCCAGGAAGCTTCGCCAACCGGCGCGAACGGTGCGCCGAACGGGTCAAGCAACGGCGCGGGCAACGGCTCAAGCAACGGCACAGCCAATGGCAACGGCGCGCATCTTCTGGTCAAGCCGCGGCTGCGCAGCCTGGTCACCTTCAACACCATGAATTTGACCAAGCCGGTCTACATTGGCCGCTTCGATTGCATCTTTTGCATGGACGTGCTGCCGCACCTGTCGCGTGTCCAGCGCACGGCGCTCATGGAGCGCCTGCACCTCTACCTCGAACCCGGCGGATACCTCTTCCTCAGCCAGACCGAAAAGCTCCAAGCTTCCAATCTCAATTTCCGCTCCGAAACTTTCGACGGCTACACCTTCCACCGCAAACCGCTGGCGGCCAGCGCGGCGTACGGAAGATAGGAATAGAGAATGACTACTTCGGATGCTTACTAAATTGGTTTAAATCTTTGCCGGGACATCGTTCGATTCTTCATCGGATTCCGCATCGGGTAGATCCAATACCCCGGAAGTGAGCTCCTTCAGTTCGTCGTACTCCATAAATCCGCCAAAGCGGTCAGTGTCGTGCCATTCAAATATTAAGGGCCCAGCTATCGCATCCCTAATCGTCGAACCAGGCCGAACGGCGAGGGTTCCACCTCGAAACCTGATATAAACATATCCAGATTCGGTTTTACCTTCCCACTGCGCCGGACAGGCGAGACCTGTCCTTCGAATCTCAGTTATTTTCACCATTGGAACCCATCATCGACACAAAACCGTTAGGCTTGAACTGATGCTTCGATGGCGGGATAGTGCGATTCTGTCGCTCGCTCCCAGCCAATCCTCTACGCGAACAAGAATTCCTTCGTCCTCAACTCCTTGATCGCGTCCCTCAGCTTCGCGGCCTTTTCGAACTCAAACTTCTTCGCAGCTTCCCGCATGTCGCTTTCTAGTTTGCCGATGTAGGCATCCACTTCTTCCTGCGACTTGAACTCGGGAACGCCTTCGGCTTCGCCGCCCGTCAGGTCGGCATAATCTGCGGCGACGATTCCCGCGAGAGTCATATCCAAAGGCCTAACGATCGATTCCGGGGTGATTCCGTTCTCTTCGTTGTATGCGGTTTGAATGGCGCGGCGGCGCAGCGTTTCGTCCATGGCGCGCTTCATCGAATCGGTCTGGCGGTCGGCGTAAAGAATCGCGCGCCCGTTCAGATGCCGCGCGCAGCGGCCGATCGTCTGAATCAGCGATCCCGTCGAGCGCAGGAATCCTTCTTTATCGGCGTCCAGAATCGCCACCAGTGAAACTTCCGGCAGATCGAGTCCCTCGCGCAGCAGATTGATGCCGATCAATACATCGAATTCGCCCTTGCGCAGGTCGCGCAGAATCTTCACCCGCTCCAGCGTTTCGATTTCCGAGTGCATGTACCGGCACTTCACGCCGACTTCAGCATAGTACTCGGCCAGATCTTCGGCCATGCGCTTGGTCAGCGTGGTCACCAGCACGCGCTGGCCAAGTTCCACGCGGGCGCGAATTTCGTGCAGCAGGTCATCGATCTGCCCCTTCACTGGACGCACTTCGACCGGGGGATCAATTAGCCCAGTCGGCCGGATGATCTGCTCGACTACGACGCCTGCCGACTTGGTCAATTCATATGGCCCGGGCGTTGCCGAAACGTAAATGAGTTGATTGGTGCGGTGTTCGAATTCTTCGAACGTGAGCGGACGATTGTCGAGCGCCGAGGGCATGCGGAAACCGTACTCCACGAGCGTTTCCTTGCGCGAGCGGTCGCCGGCATACATGCCGCGCAACTGCGGCACCGTGCCGTGCGACTCGTCAATGAACATGAGAAAGTCGCGGGGAAAATAATCCAGCAGCGTGGGCGGAGGTTCGCCCGGCAACCGCCCGGTAAAGTGCCGCGAATAATTTTCGATGCCGTGGCAGAAGCCCATGGCCTTGATCATTTCCAGATCAAACATGGTGCGCTGATGAATGCGCTGCGACTCGACGAGCCGGCCCTGCTTCTCCAGTTCGACTTCCCACCACGCGAGTTCTTTCTTGATGGACGCCACCGCCGACGCCCGCGTCTCCTCTTTCATTACATAATGCGTCTTCGGGTAAATCGGCAGCCGCATGTATTTCTGCTTGACTGTGCCGAACAACGGATCGATCTGGGTGAGCGAAGAAACCTCATCGCCCCACAGTTCGATGCGATAGGCCATGTCGTCGTAAGTAGGAAAGACCTCAATCACATCGCCGCGCACGCGAAATGTTCCGCGGCGAAAATCTGCGTTGGTGCGTTCGTAGAGAATGTCGACCAGACGGTGCGTGATTTCTTCGCGTTTGATCTTCTGGCCCTTTTCCAGAAACATCATCATGCCGTAATACGCTTCCGGCGAGCCCAGGCCATAGATGCAGCTTACCGAGGCGACGATCAGTGCATCGCGCCGCTCGAACAAAGACCGCGTCGCCGACAGCCGCAGCTTGTCGAGTTCATCGTTGATGGTCGCTTCTTTTTCAATGTAGAGATCGGCGGCCGGCACGTAGGCTTCCGGCTGGTAGTAGTCGTAATACGAAACAAAATATTCGACCGCGTTGTGGGGAAAGAAATTCTTGAACTCGTGATAGAGTTGCGCGGCCAGCGTCTTGTTATGCGCCATCACCAGCGTAGGCCGGTTCGCGGCCTCTATGACTTTGGCCATGGTGAAGGTCTTGCCTGAGCCGGTCACGCCGAGCAGCACCTGATGCTGCTCGCGGTCATATACGCCGCGCAGCAGTTGCTCGATGGCGCGACCCTGGTCGCCTTGCGGCTTGTAGCTGGAAACGAGTTTGAAGTCCATAAAAAAGCTCTTAGCTATTAGCTCTTGGCTCTTAGCTTGAACCAAGAATCTTACGAGGCAGCCGTCGTCGGTATGGCTCATGCGGGGACAGCCGGCCCCGGCTGTCCAGCCGAGCAAAGCTCGGCTCAATTTCGCCGGCAGCTCCACAGGAGCCAATTTCGCCGCCAGAGAATCTTTCTATTATAAACGCAGGGAGGAAAACAGCAGACAAACTCGATGTCATCCTGAACGGTGGCGCAAGCCAGCGTGAGGGACCTCACGTCAGCAAGGGCAACGGAGCAGCAGACGGGATTGCGGCGAAGGCGTACGCTTCGATCTCTGCGCTGTCACCGGCGTGGCCCGCCATCGTAAGGTCCTCACCGCGGCTTCGCCGCGGCTCAGGATGACAAAACGATGGCGCTATCCCACGCTCGGGCGCAACTCCACTTTCTTGGTCGTAATTGTCACCTGAGTGAGAGGCAACTTCGGCCGCGGCCACGGCTCGGTCCAGGCCTCCACCGTGATCGTGCCCGGAGCGCGGCTCGACTGCACAATCACTTGGGCGAGGCCGTTGAACAGGCTGCGCTTCGGCTCTTTGTCGGACTCCTGGCAATTCGGATCGCCGTTGCCCACGCCGATCAGAGCGCCCTCGCCCGTTACTTTGAAGCTAATCAGGTTTGCCGCCGTCGGAATGGCGCGGCCTTCCTTGTCGAGCACCTCCACCGTTAACACGGCCACGTCTTCGCCATCGGCGTTGATCTCGGTTCGGTTCGTCTTTAGCCGGATGGCCACGGGATCGCCCGTGGTTTCGCGCTTTTCGGTCAGCACAACTTTGCCGTCTTTCGTGCCGCGAGCTTCGATGATTCCGGGCTCGTACTTCACGCTCCATTCCAGGTGGGTCAGCGGCTCGACTTTCTTTGAGCCTTGGCTCTTGCCGTTCAGGAAGAGTTCGACGGAGTCGAGATTGGAATGCACCCATACCGGAATCGGCTCGCCCTCGCGCCCACTCCAGTTCCAGTGTGGAAACAGGTGCAGCACCGGCTCCGATCCCCACCAGGATTTGTAGTAATAAAAATTGTCCTTGGGAAAGCCGCACATGTCGACGATGCCGAACTGCGAGTTGATCGATGGCCAGCCATAAGGCGTGGGCTCGCCTCGATAATCGAAGCCGGTCCAGGCGAATCCGCCCGACAGCCATTCGCGCGCGGCGTAAAACTTCCACCAATCTTCCGCGACTTCCGACCACTCGGTATGGTTCACGTCATAGGCGCTGACCCAGTTGCGCAGCTTATCGGTCGAATAAATGCCGCGCGTCGAAACCGTGCTGGCCGTTTCCGAGCCCACGCTCGGCTGTTTGGGATGTTTCGTGTGATATGCGTCGAGTTCCTTCAGGTTGTAGTTGAAGCCCATCACGTCGAGCCGCTCGGGGAAGTGCTGGTCGAATGCGGTGTTGACCGCGGCCGTGCACAATCGCGTCGGATCCAGTTCGTGGGTGCGCGCAATCATGTCCGACACGACGTGTGGCCCCTGGGGCTGGTACATCATGGTCCACTCTTCGTTGCCCATGGACCATAAAATGATCGACGGCGAATTGCGATAGCGCTTGATCATCGTCTCCAGCTGAGCCATACCCTCCGGATTCGCGTTCATCAGCCGGGTCTCGCACATCATCATCATGCCCAGGCGGTCACAGGCTTCCACCCATTCGGGCGTGGGCATGTTGTGCGAGGTGCGCACGGCGTTGCCCCCCATATCTTTCAAGACGCCGACGCGGTACCACTGCAGGCGATCGGGCAGCGCTGCGCCCACGCCAGCGTGGTCGTGATGATTGCACGTGCCTTTGAGCTTCACCGATTTGCCGTTGAGGAAGAAGCCTTTGTCGGCGTCCCACTTGATGTCGCGGATGCCGAAGCTGATGCGCTCGGCATCGCGGACTTTGCCGCCGGACTCGACTGTGACTATGGCGGAATACATGTTCGGAGTTTCCGGCGACCACAGTGCAGGGTTGGAAATTCTTGCCACTGCGCCGAATTCCGCCGACAGCACCGGGGCGACCGGCTGTTCCGGAGAATCGTCCGTCGTGGCGACCGTCTTCCCCGCGGGGTCGAGGATCTGCCAACGCACGCGGCAGAGTTTCAATGGGAGGACGTCATTTTGCACGATGGTGCTCAAGTTCAGCCAGGCCGTATTGCCCTCGATCTTTGTCCTCACCTTGCTGTCCCAATGTCCCAGATGCAGCGCATCGGTCTTGGTGAGCCACACATGCCGGTAAAGCCCCGCGCCTTCGTAGAACCAGCCGTCGCCGAAACTCGCATCCATGCGGACCATCAGATAATTCTTCCCGCCGTAATTGAGAAAATCGCTAACGTCGAAGTGAAAGGGCGCGTAGCCGTTGTCGTTGCGCCCGATGAAATATCCGTTGAGAAAAACCAGTGCGCTGCGGAACGCGCCGTCAAACTCAATCGTGATGCGCCGTCCTTCATCTTCTTCCGGAATATCGAAGGTGCGGCGATACCAGCCTACGCTGGTCTCGGGATAGCGTCGGCCCAGCGGCTTGTAGCCGTGGCTGTTCTGTTCTTCGTCATGCACAAACGGTAACTCCACCGCCCAGTCGTGCGGCAGATTCAGGGCGCGCCATTTGGAGTCGTCAAATTTAGCGGTCGCAAACCAGAATTCGCCCGACTTGGCGAAATCTCCCTGGCCCATGCCGAAGCCGAGGTCGCGCAGCGGATCGGTGGCGTGCCCCTGAAAAAACTTCCAGCCAAAATCGAACAGCAGATGCTCGCGCGGAGCCACGGCTGAGAGCGCCTCCGCCGACGCCGAATCGGGATAGCCGGCGAGCAGGGCATGCGCCCGGCCCACCGAACCGGCAGCCAGAGTGGAGGCGGAGAGTGCAAGGCCGGAACGCAGCAGATCGCGACGGGTGAACGAAGGCATGTTGTTCCTCGCAGATGATTTGGAAATTGGAATATTGCGCCCGAGCGAGCGAGGCAACACAAGATTCGAAAACGCTCACTTGGCGACCACGAATTATAAGCCTGCGGACTGGCGCATGGGGAATGATGTGGCCTGCCGGAACCGGGTTTGCCTGAATCACTACGCGCTTAGCAGGCTGTCATCCTGAGTCGCGGCGAAGCCGCGGTGAGGGACCTTACGACGGCGTGCGCAGCCAGTACTGCCGCAGCCATTGTCGGCGACGTGTGCGCCGACGGCCCCGTTTACTGCGTCGTGTCCGCTGGCCGACGTAGGGTTCCTCGCGCTGGCTTGCGCCACCGCTCAGAATGACAATCCTCTGGACTGCACTTTGCTGGACCACAATTCGCTGGACGAGATGAAGTGGATTTTTCCGTCATTCATCCGGGCATTCACTTCGGTTCTTCGACCTTACCCATGCCCACAATCCGCGCTGAGGTGCGGAACTTCTTGTAGTCACGATAATCTTGCTCGCCGTCAATCTTGTAGCCCTTGAATAAGGCGACGCGCGCATCTACCGCGAAGGTTACATGCCGCGGTAGCCAGACTTCGTCATTCACCCTCGTCTGCTCGAGCATTACGTGCGTTCCCTTGTGGATGCGCGCCAGCACCCATCCGAACGAAATCGTGTCGAGCATTTCGACGTCCAGCTTGGCCAGCTGCAAATCCTGCTTGTCGATCCACACCCGCCCGTGAATCTTAGTGAGAAGCTTCGCTTCCTTCATCTGCGGTTCGTAGCCGGGCCGTGGTTCGCCGTCGATCACCCAGGCGTCGCGTCCGCCGACTTGTTCTGTGCCGACCAGCTTGAAATCGTAGGCGTCCGCCACTTCTTTCACGAACTTGAGGTTGTCCGCGCGCTCTTTGGCTTCTTTTTCTTCGCGCTTGTGGCGCTCTTCCTCCGATTCGTTCTTGCGCCTGTCGATGATCTTCTGGATTTTCTCTTCTTCTTTGGCCGCTTCCTTGCCGTCGAGCGGCTTGTCGTCCTTTTCAACCAGCCGCTGCACTTGCTCGCCATAGATTTCCAGAATCTCGTAGGTCTTCACTTCGGTGGACTTGGTCTGCCCCTTGCCATCCAGATTGCGCTGCACCTCGCGATCGATGTAGGTGTAATCCTTCAGGCGCTTGTCGTTCTCAATGTCTTTGTCGCCGACCACGCGAAACAATTGACGCATCTGTTCCTGCGAGAGCTTGCCGTCGGGGCCGGGCGTGAGATCGAGGGCGGAAGTTTCCGGCGAGGTTGCGGGTGGTGTACTGTCTGGCGCGGCAGCCGCTGGTTGCTTCTGCTGGCTCGTAGCCAGCAAAGCACAAAGCAGAACGAACCATCCCACGTGCCAGACTCTCATGCTTGTACATTAACGCATTCAAGCTGTGGAAGTTGCGGAAGGAAAGCCTGAGATCTCAGGCGCTCGATGTTGAATGTTGGGCGCGACGCCTAACATAACATTCAGGATCCAGAACCTAGGACCCAGCGCTCGGTCCCTGCCTGGGCTGCTCCACCGCTAGCTGCTGGCAGGTGCGGCCGATGATGTCCTGAGCCGAGCGGACCTCGACGAACTGAAAACCATAGCGGAAGGCGCTTCTTTGGCGAACCAGCGCGAGCGTCTCGACTTCGCCCAGGGGTAGCGTGAACTCCAGGCGGACGACCTCGCCGACCGGAATCTCGATGCGCAGCAGGGCAGAGATGCCCGATTCGCTGATGTCCACAGTGTCGCCGCGCACCACGGGGCAGTCGCGCGGATAGACGCGGACTTGCACTTGCAGCGCAAACCGGGGATGGCGGCGAAGTTCCACAAAGTCCTCAGTTGGGCCCGTTCTGAATAAATGATGACGCGCTTCCATGCCGATGCCCCCCCACGCCCCACGTTTCGGTTCTTCCCTAGGAGATCGGCATATTCTCCTGAAACTTTAGCGCCTTCGATCAGTCCCTGACCTTGTACGCCTTGCCCAGGCACTCGGCCTGAAACAGACGTTCGTCCACGCGATGCAGTCTCTTCTCCTGCGCCTTGGTCATCAGCGAGTAATGCTTAATGTCGAACAGGTGATAGACAATAAACCACACCGGCTGCTCGGTGGTCATCCAATGCTGGCCGTCGAAGCGGGTCAGATTCACCGGGCCGGAATAGCGACGCAGCGTGCGCTCGCGCCGCAAGTTGAAGTAGGCGTTGAAATAACTCAGCGCGAGCTCGCGCAGCGTGCGATAGACGGGCTCGCGCCAGCGGCATCCAGTGTAGTTCGATTTGGCTACCGCGCCCCAGCAACCGTCTTCGCGATAAATGGCGATCACGTGGTCGGTATCATGCTCGGCCTCGAAATCGAGCAGCAGCGGAGGATATCCATTGGCCCGCAGCGCGGCGGCGCCGAAAATCGCGCCTTCCAGGCAATGCGACGATTGCTCGGCCAGCACCTGGCGTGGCGACCACGCCGTGTCTTCCAGGTGATACGGCATGTCGTCGAGAAACTTCTGAATGCCGTAGGGATTCTTCAGGCTGCGCAGCTTGCGCAGCTCTTTCGGCGTGAAAGTGGAGAGAGCGGATTCGGTCATGAGTTGGCGGACAGACTAAGGAGGAGCGAACAGACACCAGGTTCGTTCTCATCCCCCTCAAAGCAGTGTAGCGTAAGCCTGCCGCAACAAGAGGGGCGCAGGCCAAACCGTGCGTGGGGAGGTGTGGGTGAGCGTGTGAGCGACCGTGGAAGAGCGGCCCTTTAGGGCCGCGTAAAGCAACCGAAATCAACCGAGCTTTAGCCTGGTGGTTGCCTTCGCGGCTGCCATCAAGCCAACGTCGTGGAAAATACAGCCGCCAGGTCGCGGGCCTGGTCTACGACCACATCCGGAGACGCCTCGGCGAGCGTGTGCGGGGCAAAGCCGTAGGTCACGGCGACGGTCCACAGGCCGGCGTTGCGTCCGGTCTCGATGTCGGTGTGCGAGTCGCCGACCATGACGGCCTGCTCGGCGCGCACTCCGCTTTCTTCCAGCAACTTGCGGGCGCCCTCGGGATCGGGCTTCTTGGTGGCGAAACTGTTGCCGCCATACACTTGCGAGAAAAACGGTCCCAGCCCTAGCGCCTCGATAATCGCCCGCGAAGGGCCTACCGGCTTGTTCGAGAGCACCGCCATATTGCGCGGCTGGCCATTCGCTGAATTCTGAATGGCCGCGAGTGTTTTCTTGATTCCAGGATACAGCGTGGTGTGATCGAGTTTGTGCTCGCGGTAGTAAGACAGAAAAAACTCCAGTCCTTTGCGGATCAGGGCTTCGTCGGCCGTCTCCCCGCCAAGAGCGCGCTGGATCAGCGTGGGCGCGCCGTCTCCCACGTAGCTGGCGATGACGTGCTCGGGCAATTCCGGCCGGCCGATGTGGCGCAGCGCGGCATTGACGGAATGCACCAGGTCAAGACGCGAGTCGATGAGGGTGCCGTCGAGGTCGAAGATGACGAGTTGGATGGAGTGCGGATCGAAAGCGCGGAGCGTACGGATCATCTGCATCCAGCATAAAGCACGCGGCAGCAGGGCGTCAGTAGTTAGCGGAACCTAGCAAGTACTTGTCATCCTGAGCGAAGTGAAGGATCTGTGCCCTCGCTGGCTGCACTGACGCCGCCGATAAAGTGCAGAGATCCTTTGGCCTGAAGAAAACGCAGGCCTCAGGATGACAATGCCGGGAGCTTTGCGCGGTCGGCGGAACTTCCGTAATAGAGAATTTCGGCCCTTTTCCTACCTGCGCCGACCATTTACAATCCAACAGGTTCCGGACAGCTTCGCGGAATCCCCCCAGGGCTGCCGAGAATCTAAAGATCAGATTCACGAGTCCAAATCGATCCAGGCTTCTAACAGATCACGAGTCGGGTAGGTTTCAAGACTAAACTTCAAGGCTAGACTTCAAGACCAAGGGGACCCAGGAAGCGGATGGCCACGACGAAGACCGACCCGAAGCTGGCCCTGGTGGCCGGCGGTGCAAAGAAGGGCAGGCTCTACGAAGGACTAACGCGGGAGCAGCTCATCCAGGCCTACCGCGTCATGTACACTTCGCGGCGGGTGGACGACCGTGAAATCCTGCTGAAGCGCCAGCAAAAAATCTATTTTCAGATGTCCGGAGCCGGGCATGAGGGCATTGGCGCGGCCGCTGGACTGGCGCTGAAGCCGGGTTACGACTGGTTCTATCCTTATTATCGCGATCGTGCCCTGTGCCTGGCGATCGGCGTGAAGCCGTATGACATGTTCCTGCAGGGCGTGGGTGCTGCCAGTGACCCCAGTTCCGGCGGACGCCAAATGCCTTCGCACTGGAGCTATCCGGACCTGCACATTGTGACCCAGTCGTCGCCCACCGGCTCACAGATTCTGCAGGCCGTGGGATGCGCCGAAGGCGGACGCTATTTTGCGCGCCGTCCAGAGGCCGCAAAATCCCCACTTCTCGCCAAGGACGCGAGACCCTTCGACTCCGCTCAGGGCAAGAATGGGGCACTCGGTTTCGCTGACTACCGCCAGTTCAAGAACGTCAGTTTTCAGAGCGACGAAGTCACCTACGTTTCTCTGGGCGACGGAACTTCCAGCGAAGGAGAGTTCTGGGAGGCTATGAACGCCGCCGCGCTGGGCAAGCTGCCGGTCATCTTCTGCGTGCAGGACAACGGCTACGCCATCTCCGTGCCAGTGGAAGTGCAGACGGCGGGCGGAAGCATTTCGCGTCTGGTCTCGGGCTTTCCGAATTTTCATTTCGAAGAAGTCGACGGTACTGACCCTGTGGCCAGCTATGCCGCATTCCAGCGCTCGGTGCAGCATTGCCGCGAAGGCCACGGACCGGCGTTCGTGCACGCGCATGTGATCCGGCCTTATTCGCACTCGTTGTCGGATGATGAGCGTTTGTACCGGCCCGACGCCGAGCGCGAAAAAGATGCGCAGCGCGATCCGGTGACGCGCACCCAGATGTTTCTTCTGCGCGAAGGCATTCTCGACGAGAAGGGCATCAACCAGCTGGAAAAAGAAGTTGAAGCCGAGTTGCAGACCGCGGTGGACCTGGCGCTGGAGGCGTTGCCGCCTGCGCCGGAGTCGGTGATGCAGTTTGTTTATTCTCCTGACCTAGATCCGACCTCGGCGGCATTCGATACCCAAGCAGTGACGCCGGAAGTTCCAGCCGACGGCAAGAAGCCCGCGGGCAAGACCATGGCCGACCTGATCACGACCACGCTGCGCGACGAAATGCGGCGCGACGATCGCATCGTGATTTTCGGCGAAGACGTGGCCGACTGCAGCCGCGAGGACTATTTAAAGCGCAAGCTGGTGAAGGGCAAGGGCGGAGTTTTCAAACTTACCTTCGGCCTGCAAAACGAATTCGGCGCCGATCGTGTGTTCAATGCTCCGCTGGCCGAAGCGGCGATTGTGGGCCGGGCCACGGGCATGGCCACGCGCGGATTGAAGCCGGTGGTCGAGATTCAGTTTTTCGATTACATCTGGCCCGCGATGATGCAGATTCGCGACGAGCTCAGCGTGATCCGCTGGCGCTCGAACAACGGATTCTCCTGCCCGGTCGTGATTCGCGTTGCCATTGGCGGATATCTTACGGGCGGCGCAATTTATCACTCGCAGTGCGGCGAGAGCGTGTTCACGCATATCCCGGGCCTGCGCGTGGTGTTCCCGTCGAACTCGCAGGATGCCGCCGGGCTGCTGCGCACTGCGATCCGCTGCGACGATCCGGTGCTGTTCCTCGAACACAAGCGACTGTATCGCGAATCATTCGGACGCGCTGCGTATCCCGGGCCGGATTACATGATTCCATTTGGCAAGGCGAAGATCGTGCACCCCGGCACCGACTTAACTGTGATCACTTACGGCGCGGTGGTGCCGCGCGCGCTGCAGGCCGCCCAGAAGATCGAACGCGAGCTGGGCGTGAAAGTTGAACTGATCGATTTGCGCTGCCTGAACCCGTTTGACTGGGATACGATTGCTGCGTCGGTCGCGAAAACGAATCGCGCGCTCGTGGCCTACGAAGACACGCTGAGCTGGGGCTATGGCGCGGAGATTGCGGCGCGCCTCGCCGACCAGCTTTTCGACAAACTCGACGCCCCCGTCCGCCGCGTGGCCGCGAAAGACGTGTTCGTCGCCTACCAGCCCATCCTGGAAGATGCCATCCTGCCGCAGGCCAACGATCTATTCCTGGCGATGAAGGAACTGGCGGAGTACTGAAGAACAGTGGCTAGGAATTGGTGGCTAGTAAGAACAAATCTGCCACGGATTTGCACGGATAACAAGCAAGAAAGTCTTTGATGTATCCGTGATGATCCGCGTAAATCCGTGGCTGTTTTTTGCTCTCCGGACGGCATGCGATAAAGCTTCGCGGGTTGGCGTTAGCGCGTCGTCTTGGTTTCCGCTGTCATTGCGCTTCTTACCGTTGGCTCGGGGCCCAGCGAGAACAGGGCTGCATAAATTCCACCGCCGAGCGCGCCCCCGATCAGCGGCGCGACCCAGAACATCCACAACTGCTGCAGGGCCCAGCCGCCGGCGAAGATGGCCGGGCCAGTGCTGCGGGCGGGGTTGACCGAGGTGTTGGTCACGGGAATGCCGACCAGGTGGATCAGAGTCAGGCAGAGCCCGATGGCGATGGGCGCAAAGCCTTTCGGCGCGCGATTGTCGGTGGCGCCCATGATCACGATCAGGAAGAATGCGGTCAGCACGACTTCGGCGACGAAGCCCGCCAGCAGAGAGTAGCCCTGCGGAGAGTGCTCGGCGTAGCCATTCAGGGCGAAGCCGGCATGCACGTCGAATCCAGTCAGCCCGCTGGCGATCACATAGAGCACGCCTGCCGCGGCAATTGCGCCCACCACCTGAGCGACGACGTACGGCAGTAAATCGGAGACAGGGAAACGCTTGCCGACGACCAACCCCAAACTGATCGCCGGATTCAAATGACAACCGGAAATGTGTCCGATGGCGAAGGCCATGGTGAGCACGGTCAGGCCGAAGGCGAGAGCCACGCCGGCATAGCCGATGCCGACGTTGGGGACGCCGGCGGCGAGCACGGCTGCGCCGCATCCGCCAAAGACCAGCCAGAAGGTTCCAAAGAATTCCGCTGCTGCACGTTTTCCGATGGGCATGAAGTCTCCTTAATTTAAGGGTGAGTTTTTCGGTTCGAGTTGCGTGCGGCAAGCAGGGTAGCACAAGGAAACCGGAATCAGAAAGGTGAAACCAGAGCTGGGGTCGAGGCTCGGCGAAGGAATGTCGCCGACTCGCGCCTGAGTTGCCAGGTTACGAACGCTTTCTCCGCAAGCCGATCCCGGTTGTCCGTTCCTTCGGGGAATGCTAGGCTCCGAAGAAGTGGGTTCCGCGTTCGCCAATCCGTTGAAATCGTCCCCTTCTGTGCCCGGTCGGCTGGCGCAATGGCTGCAGTCGGCCTCGGCAGAAGTGTGGGTGAAATTTCTGCTTGCTCTCGTTGGCCTGGGACTAGCCTTCGCGGCGGCGCTGTTTTCGACCGTGTCGCGCGATGCCGGCAATCTCTGGGCGACCGTGATTCTGGCTTCGTCTTCGCTGGTGCTCGCCATCCTGGTCGGACTGGTGACTGTGCCTTACTTGGCACGGCGGGTCGCGGTTGAGCGGCTGCGCGAGTCCTTCGATTACGACGTGACGCGCTCAGGAATCGTGTATGTCATCGTGACGATCGTGATCGGCATTGCCGCGCTCAATACCGGCAATAATCTCCTCTACATCATTGTGGCGGCCATGCTGGCGGCGATCCTGGTATCCGGAATCGTTTCCGCGTGGGTGCTGCGCTACCTGGAACTCGACATCCGGTTGCCCGAACACGTTTTCGCAGGACGGCCCGTCGCCGGGCGCATCGTGCTGAATAATCCTCGCCGCTATCTGCCGTCGTTTTCGATTCGCGTGGTTTCGACGCGCAAGAAGCGAAAGAAGGCGGCCAAACAGTGGCAGTGGGAGGCGACCACTTTTGCCTTTCCGTTTAATCGTCCGCAGGAGCAGCAATGGCTGCGTCTGCCGGACCGGCGGTTGCGGCGGGTTCTGGTGTTGCCGCCGCCTCCGGGAATTTTCCAGGGGATGGCGTATTTTCCGTTTCTTCCTCCGCAGGCTCAGGCGTCGGCCGACCTGGAATTAAGATTCGACCAGCGCGGGCGTTATCGCGAAGACAGTTTTGGTCTGGCGACGGGTTTTCCGTTTGCGTTTCTCACTAAGACGCGGCATGTTTCGTTGCCGCGGGAAGTGCTGGTATATCCGCGGGTTGAGCCGACGGACGAAGTGTTCGAGATTTTGCCGCTGGTGCGGGGCGAGTGGGAAAGCTTTGTGCGCGGGCGGGGTTCCGAGCTGTATGTGATTCGCGAATACATGCCCGAGGATTCCGCCCGCCACGTCGACTGGAAAGCGACCGCGAAATCGGGCTCGCTGAAAGTTCGCGAGTTCGCGCGCGAGGACGAGCGCAAGCTGTGCATTGCCTTCGACAATCCTGAGCCGGGGCTGATTTCCGAGCGCGCCTATGAAAAAGCCGTCGATCTGACTGCGTCGCTGGCCTGGCACTTTTCCACGCAGCAGGAGTCGGAGCTGTCGTTTGCGATCCCGGGACGTCCGCGGACCCGCGATCTGCACGAGTTTCTGGCGTTTCTGGCCGTGGTCGAACCGGGGATGGTCGAACCGGAAAAGACCGAACCGGAAAAACATCAGGGCGCCGGAGATTCTTCTGGCGCGCCGCGGAAGGCTGGGTCCGGCGAGGGGTTGAGCCACATGACGTCAGGCGGTTCCGACGAATACAACATCATCGTCACCGCCCGCCCGCGCGGCAGCCTGCCCACGGCCTTATGGAACTCGTCTTATTTTGTCTTTGTCGATGACAGTGCATTCGGCCGGAAGAGTTCGCGGGTCTAGATCTCCGGCGGCCACTCGTAAGGAAAAGCTTTGCCCGCCTCTTCCGCACTCATCTTTATTCCCAGCGTCTCGGCCGCGTGAGCGAGCACCGGATCGCGGCCGCTGGCCATGTCCTGGGCGCTGGGCAGCACAACTTCATCCGGGGTTACGCCCGTATGCTCCAGACTCTGCCCGTCTGACATGATCACATCCGCTACCGTGATCGACGCGCCGTAGAAGACCGCGGTGTTCGCTCCCATGTAGGTTTCCGTGAAGCGTTGCGCTTCCATTACCGCTCCCGCAGAACGGTCCCCGACCACAAAGCCCCTCTTTTCCAACTGCGCCACGCGGGCAAACATTTCCGCTGCAGAACCCGATTTTGAATCCACCAGAACCACGAGCTTCCCAGCAAAAGGATTGCGGCCCTTTTTGGCGACTTCCGGCTTCGAGTCCTTCCGCGTGACGCGGTCGTCGATCTTCACATCCCGGTCGAACATCCCTTCCACCAGATACTTGAGTGCCTCGGCTTCGCCTCCGGGGTTGCCGCGTAGATCGAGGATCAGGTTGGGATACTTCCGTGCCTTGCCCACCAGGCCTTCGACTTCGGAGTACAGAAACTCCTGCAGTTTCACCACCAGCACCTTGTCCCCCAGCTCCAGATAGCGCGTCCTCACGATCTGCTGTTGTTTTTCCCTGGCGTGAATGATGTCCCATTCGGAATTTGGAGGGTACGTAAGGCGATCGCCCGCGTGAACTGTGGCCGCCACATCCAACTTGCGTTCCCCACCTGCCGGATCCTTCAGTGCCAGTCGCAGGCCGGGCTGCGGCCGAAGTACAGAATACGTGTAGTCCATTTTCCACAGCGTGTCCCGGGTAACCTTGTACCCGTTGATAGCAAGAACCTCATCGCCGGCCTTTAAAGCTTTGCTGTCTGCATCGCTTGCGGGACGCACGTGGGTCACGAAGCAGCGGTCACCAACTATCTGATATTGAAATCCGTAGTCCGTGCGTGCCACGTGCTGCGGAGGAAGAAAGAAGGTATGCGAGTCGTCGAGCTTGGTGAGGGCGGCTGCAATATCTGCCAGCGCCATATTCAGCGAGGGAGCCTCCTCGATCTTCTGCTTTATTTCTGCGACATTTGCGTCCCAGTCCAACCTGTGAAACTTGGGATCGTAGTAGTGCTGCCGCACCTCTCTGTCAATCACCTTGAACATCTCGAGCGCGCGGTCACGGTCGAATCTTGAGAATGTCTCCTGGGGCCATGCCAACGTGGCCGCGAGCGTGATGATGGCACCGAAAAATCTCACCTTCTTCATCGATGTCCTTTCCGGCAGGACTGTGTGCGTGCGGTGAGAATTTTACACTCCAAGCCGGGATGAAGCAGTGATCTCCCAAGCCGGATCGGCTGCGCCGCTTGGCTGGCCGATAAGACTTCCACCGGGCGTGCTCGGTCCACTTTCCCTATTTGGAGGGACTTCTGCGTTTTGCTGCTTTTTCTTCTTTCTTTCCACCAATCTTTGGGCATATACTCGCGGCCCGGTAGATGCTTTTGGACAGCTCGGAACGCTGTTGCCCGGGAGGTGTCAAATGCGTATCTGCGACCTGATCAAGAATCAGGAAACATATCAGGCGGAACTGAGCTACACGGTGCTCGAAACCGTGCGGGCCATGGTCCAGCGCAACATCGGCGCCGTGCCGGTTCTGCATAACGGACAATTGGCCGGCATCTTTTCCGAGCGCGACCTCATGCGGCGCGTGGTGGCCGAAGGCCGCAATCCCGCGAGCACCTGCCTGGCCGAGGTCATGACCGACGATCCCCTCACCATCAGCATGAACGAAGACCTGGAAAACTGCATGGCGCTGATGCGGCGTCACGGTTTCCGCCACCTGCCAGTCTGCCATGAGGGGCAGCTCGTCGGCATGGTCTCTCTGCGCGACATCCTGCTGCACGATCTGGATGAGAAGGATGATGAAGTGCGTATGATGCGCGCCTACATCCACTCCATGCCCGACGCGTAGCGGGTTCCGCGCCGGTTCAGATCGAGCCACCAGCCTCCGCTCCCGGGTGGCACGAAGGTAACTTGTCCCGGTACATCCGCCAAGGTAACGTTACTTAAGATTACCTGAGTACGTTGATCATCGGGTTGGGAACGTCTAAGGTCTTCTGTACAGCCCTTTTGGGGGTTGGTTTGTCTGGCGAGCGAGAGCGGGAAAGATGAGTGAGAAAAGCAGGCTTCTTTATTACGCGCTCTGGATCGCACACCCTATCCTGGAGATGGGCATCGTTGCGTTCATGCTGCGGCGTGGACTGCATCGCAAGTTCAAGTTTTTCTTCGGCTACATCCTGGTGCAACTGGCAACTTTCGCCGTCCTGTTTCCCGCGACCTGGCGCGGTCTCGCCGCCACTTTCTATCTCTACTGGGGTCTCGACGCTCTCAGCGTCGCCTTCGGATTCGCAGTGATTCACGAAGTCTTCGTCGACGTGTTTCGCCCATTCCAAACCTTGCGCGACCTGGGTACGGTCTTGTTCAAGTGGGCAGGCCTGGTGATGCTTCTGGTCGCGGTGGTGGCCTCGGTCTCTACCAACTCGACGGAGATTCTGCCCTGGATGCAGGCCATCATCACCTCGCAGCGCTGTGTGCGCATGATCCAGGTGGGGATGGTGTTATTCCTGCTATTCTTCGCTCACTATGTGGGGGTTAGCCGCCGTCAACACAGCTTCGGCATCGCCCTGGGATTTGGCTCGTTCGCGGTGCTCGAACTGGTGCTGATCTCGTCGTGGGTGGGCAAACATTTCTCCGGCCCCTGGATGAGTATTCTGAACATGGCCGCCTACAACAGCACGCTGGTGGTGTGGTTCGGTTATATCGCAGTGAAGCGGCCGGCGCGCGATGCCTCGCTATCCCTGCTGCAGCCGCAACGCTGGGAGCAGGGGCTTTACGATATCCACCACCCGCTTCCCGCGGACTCGCTCATTCCGATGTTTGAGAGCATGGTCGACCGCGCGCTTTCGCGGACGCAGCCTGCGGCCGCTGGTCCGGAGACTCAGCCGGCGGCTTCCGTTGCTCGCGCTGCCGCCGCTGCAGGAGCGGGAAGTTTCAGTCCTCCGACGGCGGGAATAAGTTCCGAGCGTTAGACCTGCCAGTGGTCCCTTGCCACGAATTGTTCTCTGAGCTTTACTCGTTCTCCTCCGCAAGCGCTCTTCGCAATTCCGCCGCATCGAAGACCGGCGGCTGGCACGACGATCCTGAACACAGCACCACGAACGACTTGCCTGCGCCCAGACCGGGAAGATGGGGGATCGTCGCTGCCAGCCCGGCCGGAAGATTCTCTGCTACCGCCTGATCGACCGCCAACCGCAGCGTAGTCTTGGCGAAGGCAAAGGTCGCGACCGCCGCGGCTTGCAGTTCGTTCGCGTTTTCCGCGTCACCCTCCTCGGCAATCACGACCACCTGAACTGGGCTTTCCAGCAGATGCGCCACCGCAATCCCGTAGGTCGCAGCGAAAATTCCGAACTGTTCGGCCACTCCCGCGAAAGTTTCCAGCGTGTGCTCTGCCTGGTCGCGATAATCGGCGTTGCCAGTGTAGTGGTGGAGCCGGGTCAACGCAATCGCCGCCATAGGATTACCAGCAGGCGTCGGCGAATCCTGCAAGGGCTTGCGCCGCGTGGCCATTACGCCCAGGCTCTTGCCCTCGGCTGCCGGCTCGCTGTCAAAGAACCCGCCGGAAGTCGCGTCGTAGAAGCGGGCGATCATGGCGTCGGCGATCGACTGCGCGAACTTGAAGTAACTGAGGTCGGACGTCGCCTCGTAAGCATCCAGGCAGGCCAGCGCCGTGAAAGCGTAGTCCTCCAGCAGTCCCGGAACATCTCGATGCGCCGCTGCCGGATCGGAATAGGCGACGACGTGCAGCAGAGCGCCTTGTGTGGAGCGACCGCCCCCGCCCGAATCTTTCTGTGGAGAGTGCGGCGGAGAGTGCGGTTTCCACGCCTCGGCCAACACACGATCGAGCGAGCGCAGCGCAAACCGCCGAGCCTCCGTGAGGCCGAGCACCTTCGCGGCTTCGAGATAGGCGGAAACGCACAGGCTGTTCCAGCCTACATAAACCGTTTTGTCGATGTAAGGCGTGGGCCGTTGCAGACGTGCTGCGTACATCTTCCTCTTTGCCGAGGCGAGCAAATCTTTCACCCGCTCCGGCGCCAGTTTCATGCGTTGCGCAACCTCTTCGACGGATACCCGCACGAAAAGCACATTCTTGGCCGGATCGTGATGCATCTCGCCGACTTCGTTGATGTCATAGTGCAAGGCGGCGACCTGCGCTTCTTCTTCGGTCAATACCGCCCGCGCTTCGGCCAGCGTCCAGGTGAAGTAGTCGCCGTCGTCGTCCATATTGATGTCGGCGTCCTGCGAGGCATAAAATCCTCCGCGCTCGCGATCGCTCAGCCACTCGTCCATCCAGCAAATGATGTCGCGGGCGGTATCCGCAAAGAATTCTCCGCCCGTAGCCTGATACCCGTGCACATAATTCTTCAGCAGCTCGGAATTGTCGTAGCACATCTTCTCGAAATGCGGGACGACCCAGCGCTCGTCCACCGAATAGCGATGAAATCCGCCCGCCAGTTGGTCATACACACCGCCACGAGCCATGTGATTGAGCGTGGTGAGGATTACATCGCGCAGGTTTTGTTGGCCCTGCGCATACCTCTCAATCAACAGATCCAACGCCGAAGGATGCGGAAACTTCGGCGCTTGCCCAAATCCTCCATGCTGCGGATCAAACATGCGCAAGGCCGAGGTCTGGATCGCGGTAATCAATGCGGCGGAGACTCGCCCGTCTTTTCCCGCGAAGGATTCCGACTGGGCGATTGCGGTCTCAACCATTGCGGCTTGCTCAACTACGTCGCCATGCTTTTCTTTGTAAGCGTTGGCAATGCTCAGCAACACGCGCCGAAAACTTGGGCGCCCGTATCCGTCCTGAGGTGGGAAGTAGGTCCCGCCATAAAACGGCTTGCCCTCGGGCGTGAGAAACGCTGTGAGCGGCCATCCGCCCTGCCCGCTCACAGTTTGCACCGCCGCCTGATAGCGGCTATCAATGTCAGGCCGCTCGTCGCGATCGACTTTCACGGCGACGAAATGCTCATTCACAATCGCTGCAATCTGCAAATCGTCATAGGACTCGCGATCCATCACATGACACCAGTGACACCACACGGCGCCAATGTCGAGCAGCATGGGCTTGTTGTCGCGCTGCGCGGCAGCGAATGCCTCCGGCCCCCATTCGTGCCACTGAATCGGCTGATGCATGGCAGACCGCAAGTAAGCGGATGAGGCGCGGGCGAGGGAGTTGAGGGGGGTGGTCATGATGATCCAGTCTATCGTGGCGGCCTCGAGAGTTCACGAGCGCAAGCATCCGCCGGCATTCCCCGCCGCATCTACTATCGAATAAAATGCGGGTCGTGCGTACAGCGTGTTTCGGAAAACGTTCTTCGGACAACTGCAGAGGAAGAGGGAATGAAAGAGAAAGCGGCGAAGACTGTCTTTAGCGCGGCCCTCGTGCTGTTTAGCGCACTGGCGTTTGGATCGTTGCAGGCACAGGAGACCAGTGCGACCTTGTCCGGCACCATCACGGATCACACCGGCCGCGCTCTGCCGAAGGTGAAGGTCACGATCAAGAATGCGACGACTGGTCAGTCGACCGAGATACAAACGGACTCCGACGGAGTCTTTACCGTCTCCGGCCTCGGCCCCGGGGATTACGAGATCTCGGCGTCGGCAGCCGAGGGTGCGAACGTCGCCCATACGGCGCTCGCCGCCGAGGCCAATCAAAAGGTCGACTTGGTTCTGAGCACGCCCGGGACGGAAGTGCAGGTCGGCACTCCACCTGCGGCGCGGCCTGACAATCTGCCGAATGCGCCGTCCGCCAGCAAGACCGAGCCTTCGCTCGACGATCTGGGTTTTTCCAAGGCGGACACGCAGAGCAACTCCGCGCAGCAGGCGCTGCTCGATAAACGAACCCACATGCTGAAGATTCACCAGCGCATGGGATTGATCACGGCTGTGCCGCTGCTGGCCACGGTGATCAGTTCAGTCAACGCCGGTGGTCGCAGCACGAGCACGAGTTCCCGCGATCTGCATGTGGCTCTCGGCGCGCTGACCGGCGACCTGTACGGCATTACCGCTTACTACGCCATCCGCGCGCCCAGGATCGACCATACAAAAAAGCGTGGCCCGATTCGCTTCCATGAAGCCATGGCGTGGATTCATGGCCCGGGCATGATCATGACGCCCATCCTGGGCGCGATGGCGTTTGACCAGAAGAGCAACGGGGAAAAAGTTCACGGCATTGCTCAGGCGCATGGCCCGGTAGCAATTATCACCGCTGGAGCCTTCGGCGCGGCCCTGTTATCAGTGTCGGTAAAATTCTAGGCGGACATTCTGGTCAGACAATGTCCAACCGCAGAGCGGCGTAAGAATACAACCCATGGCGTAAGCCGCGGGTGGAAAGTGAAAAGTTGAGTCAGCCTTGAAGGGGCGAAATACCGGGCGCCTATCGGGATTCCATGAACAAGAAAACCTTACCTCTCTTTTTGTTGCTGGCCGCGTCCACCCTTTACGCGGCCGACCGCCAATGGGTGCTCAAGCAGAGCACTCTGACCTACCACGTTTCGCACCCGCTGCATCAGTCCGAGGGCGTGAGTCACGCCGCGCGCGGCAAGGGCATCTGCCATGAGGGACAATGCGACTTTCTGATTGCCGTTCCGGTCAAGACGTTCGATTCTGGAGACAGCAATCGCGACTTGCACATGATCCAGGTGACCCGCGGCGCGGAATTTCCCATGGTCACGGTGCGCACGCGTTTGCCCGAGTCGGCCTCTACGTCGACTACCGTGAAAGCTGATATAGAGATCCAGTTCGCCGGCCAGACCGCGCACTACCAGCAGGTTGCATTTGAACTGGTCACACAGGGGAATGAGACTCGAATCTCCGGCACCATCCCGGCCACGCTCAGCGATTTCAAAATCGATCCGCCCTCGCTGCTGACCATGCCCGTGAAGAACGAAATCCCGGTGCGCGTGGAGATGACCTGGAGCCCGCAGTAGCGAGATCAGCTGAGAAGTTGCTTAGCGATCTTGCAATACAGATCGATGGCGTCGTGCAGTTGCTTCTTCTCAATGTACTCGCCGTCGGTGTGCGCCACGTGAATCGATCCCGGACCGAGCAGCAGGGGCTCGCCCCAGTTCGTGAGCTTCGGAATGTCCGTAGTGAAAGCCGCAATCATCGTCGGCAATCCGTCGACGGTACGCAAACGAAGGAAGGGAAGTTCCAGCGGAAACGTGACCTCGACCGCATCGCCGGCGGTTGCGACGATCTGCCGCCGCAAGTCTTCTGAAGGACCGATCAGCCGGTAGAGCAAATCCGCATGCGCGTAATCCGGAATCACGTTGGGCGCGCGGCCGCCTTCAATCAGTCCGATGTTTAGCGTGCACGGGCCAATTTCAGGATCAGAAGGCAATCGCATCGCGCGCAAGCGCGTAAGCGCAGGAATCAGCTTGTCGATCGCGGACTCGCCCAGCTCAGGATACGCCGAGTGCGCCATGCGTCCTTTGGCAATGACTTCGGCGCGCAGCGTTCCTTTCGAGGCGAGCGCCAGGCGATTTTCCGTCGGCTCGCCGTTCACCAGAAAGCGCGCAGGCGGATGGCCCGCAGCAGATTCCTTTGCGGCATATTCATTCGCCGTGTGCGCGCCCAGGCTGTCGCGCTCTTCGCCTACCACGAACAGCAATCCCACATGAACGTTCTGCTGTCGCAACCGTTCCGCCGCCGCGATCTGGGCCGCGATAATGCCCTTGGCGTCGCACGATCCGCGGCCATAGATGCGCCCGGCGTCTTCCGATGATGTGATAAACGGAGGAACCGTATCCATGTGGGTGGAAAACACGACCGCGGGATGGGGACGATCCGGCGAGGTCGCATATACATTGAATCGATCTTCCTCGACCGGCATTTTCCTGGTCTGGTAGCCGAGGCGGCAAAGCTCGCCGTAAAGATAGTTGCCTACGGTAGCTTCGTTGCCCGTGATGGACTCGATGTCCACCAGTTGGCGGGTAAGTGTTACTGCGTCCATGCAGGAGAGAATAGCAGACGTAAAACGACGCCGGACCTCGGACGCCGGACCTCGGACGTCAGACCTCGAACCTCAGCCTCAAGACCGAAGACCCGCTCTTTGTGTAATCTGGAAACGTGATTACTTCGAACTCATCCATCCGCTCGCTTTCTATCGACGGTCCGGCCGGACGCTTGGAAGCGTTGCTCAATGCGGGCGTGGACAGCGCCACCCATGCGGCGGTGGTTTGCCATCCCCATCCGCTGTTTGGCGGGACGCTGCACAACAAAGTTGTGTTTCATACCATGAAGGCGCTGAACAGTTTTGGTTTTCCGGTGCTGCGCTTCAATTTTCGCGGAACCGGATTAAGCCAGGGGGAACACGACCACGGCAATGGCGAAGTTGACGATGTGCGCGCGGCGCTCGACTGGCTCGACCGAGAATTCCATTTGCCGCTGCTATTCGCCGGATTTTCTTTCGGCGCAGCCGTGGGATTGCGCGCGGCCTGCACCGATGCCCGGGTCGGCGCGGTGATCGGTGTCGGAACGCCGGTTGCACCCGTTGCCGGCGGTGAGGAAGAACCGCGCGTCTATACGTTTGATTTTATGACTGATTGCGTCAAGCCGAAGTTGCTGGTCAGCGGTGCGCGGGATCAGTTCGGTCCGCGAGCCAAGCTGGAGGCGCTGGTTGCCTCGCTGCCCGAACCAAAGAAGTTGGTAATGATTGAAGGCGCGGACCATTTCTTCGAAGGACGGCTTCGCGAGCTGCGCGACGCGATTGAATTGTGGGTGCGGGAGCAGGGAATCGCGTGAGCGACATGCGTCAGGCAGCACGCACGATTTTCCAGCAGGCTCTGGCCGGAGCTTCGATCGGTAGTGGGTTTGCCCGGCACGTTCATTATGAGCGGGGCGTGCTGCGCGTGTGCGAGGACCTTTATGACCTGCATTCGTTTTCGCGAGTGCTGGTGATCTCACTCGGCAAGGCTGGACACACCATGGTCGAGGCGCTGGCCGGTCAGGTTGGCTCGTCGTTGGAAGGCATTGTGGCGAGTTCCGTTGTTCCCGGTTCAACTGCTCCCGGTTCAACCAGCGACAGTTCGACAGGGCCTACGGCGCAGGTTCGCGGTTTCCGCTATTTTCGCGGCGGGCATCCTACGCCGAATGCGGAATCGATTCAGGCGGCGAGCGCGATGCTGCGCCTGCTGGAGTCACAGCCGGCTTCGGCGCTGGTGATTTTTCTGCTGAGCGGCGGAGGGTCGTCGATCGTGGAGAAGCCGATCGACGATGAGATTTCTCTGGACGACCTGATCGCGACCTATCGTGTGCTGGTGCATTCCGGCGCGTCCATTGCCGAGATCAATACCGTGCGCAAACACCTTTCGGCAGTGAAAGGCGGACGCTTAGCTCTAGCCGCCTTTCCGGCGCAGCAGGTGTCGCTCCTGGTGTCCGATGTTCCCGATAACACGCTGGACGCCCTGGCTTCGGGACCGACCATGCCTGATCCAACCACGGTGGAAGATTGTTATCGCATTGCGGAGAAGTACGAATTGCTACGGCAGTTTCCGCCGTCGGTGCGCGAGTTATTTGAGCGCCATGCGCTCGAAGAGACTCCGAAGTCGGACGATCCAGCGTTTCATCGGGCGCGCTGGTGGACGGTGCTGTCGAACCAGACGGCAATTGACGAGGCGAGTGCAGCGGCTGAACGCGCGGGCTTCATTGTTCATGTCGATAATTCTTGTGATGACTGGGACTGCCAGAAGGCTGCGGACTATTTATTGCAGCGAGTGCGCGAGTTGCGAAAACAGTTTTCTCCAGTGTGCCTGCTTTCCGGCGGAGAAGTTACGGTGAAGGTGACGAATGGCGGAACGGGTGGACGCAATCAGCAGTTTGCGCTGGCCTGCGCGGAGAAAATCGCGGGCGAGAATGTCACGGTGCTCAGCGCCGGAACTGACGGAGTGGACGGGAACAGTCCCGCAGCGGGAGCGGTGGTGGATGGCACGACTGTGGAACGAGCGCGGGAGCGCGGGTTGGATGTGCGGGCGGCGCTCGGGAAGTTTGATGCTTATCCGTTTTTCACAGCGCTCGGTGATGCGATCGAGATCGGGCCGACGGGGAATAATCTGCGGGATTTGAGGATCCTGCTGGCTTATTAACCTAGCTGCTTGCGGCAATGAAACGATCTCCGCCGGGCCTCGCCCAGGCGGGACGGGCGAATGCGCCCGTCCCTACATGAGCATTGCTGCCCGCTTGAGCATTTCTGGCTTCGCGCGTTCTTCAAATACGCGGATTCCTACGCGGTCTTCGGCATTTTCGCCATGGCTTCATCCATGCCGTGTTTCATTTCATCCATCGACAAATCTTTGGTGTGGGTCGCGATGGACCACTTGTGGCCGAAGGGATCTTTCAGTTTGCCGTAACGGTCGCCCCAGAACTGGTCCATCACGGGCATTTCAACCTCGGCGCCAGCTTTGACAGCACGATCAAAGGCGGCGTCGACGCCGTCAATGTAGATGTGCAACCCCATACCCGCGCCGCCGCTGCTTTGTGGCGAGAGAGCTCCGAACTCCGGAAATTCGTCGCTGAGCATGATGATGGAGTCGCCGATCTTCAATTCGGCGTGCATGACTTTGCCGACCGGGCCTTTCATGACGCCGCGTTCCTGCGCGCCGAAGGCTTGTTTGTAGAATTCGATGGCGCGGGCTGCGTCGCGCACGGTGAGAAAGGGTGTGAGAGTGTGATATCCATCGGGAACTGGTCTTACCGGCATACAACCTCCTTAGGGAGAACATTTAGCGAAAGGCAGTGTACACCAAAAGTCCGAAGTTGAATGTGAATAATTTGAGAAAAGCAGATTCCTCCCTGCGCTTCGCTCGCGGAATGACAATGCATAGGGAGTGTTTGATACAGGCAGGGGTCAGAAAACGGCAGGCCTTAGAAGAATCGGGTCACGCCTTCTTCCATAACGACCACCCGGTCTTTTGTCCCGGCGACTTCGGCTTCGTGCTCGAGCAGTTGCAGGGGTTCGTCGACGGGCTCATGTGAGAGGCGAAAGCTGCCGTAGTGCATGGGGACCATCCAACGGGATTTCAGGTCGAGGAAGGCTTGCATGGCGTCGGCCGGATTGGTGTGGACGTTGCGGAACTGCGGCGGGTTGTAGGCACCAATGGGCAGCAGGGCGAGTTCGGGAGCGAGACGGCGTCCAATTTCGCTGAAGCCGGCGAAGTAGGCGGTGTCGCCAGCGTGATAGACGGAATGCTTCCCCGCCTTGAGCACAAAGCCGCCGTATCCGCGATGTGAATCTTTCAGAATGCGCGCGCCCCAGTGACGCGAAGGCACGTGCGTGATCGAGAGGTTGCGGTGACGCGAACTCTTCCACCAGTCCAGTTCAATGATTTCGGAAAAGCCGAGATCGGAAACCAGATCGGAAACGTGCGTCGGAATAATGATGGCTGGAGCAACGCCGCGGGTGCGCAGATTGTTCTGCACCAGGGCGCGCAGCGACGGGCGATGCAAATGATCGAAGTGGGCGTGTGAAACCAGCACCAGGTCGATGGCGGGCAGATCGGCAATGCGCAGGCCGGGACGGCGCAGGCGCTTTAAGACGAACAGCCAACGCGCGAAATTGGGATCGATGAGAACGTTCTGTCCGCCAATCTGCACGAAGAAGCTGGCGTGGCCGATGAAGGTGACGCCCAGTTCTCCGTTGGTGACGAGGCGCGGCTTGTAGGTTTGGCCGCGGCGCGGGGTTACGGCGGAGTGGCGCAATAATCGCCCAAAGTCGGCAGCACGTTTGCGAAGGGCCGGATTGCGAAGTGTTTGCTTAATCATCCTGCGATAGAGCCCGGGGATTGGATCGGAGACAGACTTAGCCCCCTCATCCTAATCCGAATCGCCGCAAAAAAATCAGTGATAAGAGCGATACGGCGGATTTATTTGCCACCTGTTAATGTTAGATGAAAGAGCACAGGTGCGGGCTGCTTTTTAGTTTCTGGACCAGTAACGGCGGTAATGTGAAGCGACGAAAATTATTTTGGACACAGCATGGCAATTCCGTATTACCACGTGGATTCATTTACGAGTGAGCTGTTTGCAGGAAACCCGGCAGGAGTCTGCATCCTTTCTGCATTTCCCGCGGAGAGCACGATGCAGAGAATAGCGGCTGAGAACGGGCATAGCGAAACCGCCTTTGTGGTGGCTCGCGCGGATGGTGATTTCGACTTGCGCTGGTTTACGCCGGAAGTCGAGGACGATCTGTGCGGGCACGCGACCCTCGCTTCTGCCTATGTGCTCGCGCTGCGCAAGCACACCGTATGGCCAGTTCGCTTTCACACCAGGAGCGGGATGCTCACCGTTGCCCACGACGGAGAAAACTTTGAAATGGATTTTCCCGCCATGCCGCCGCGACCGTGCGATTTGCCGGTCGGCCTCTTACCAGCCCTTGGTTTGAAGGCTGCGTTGGTCATGAAATCGCGCGATTACCTTGTCGTCGTGGACGAGGAAGAGCAAGTGCGAGCGCTCTCGCCCGATATTGCCGCTCTTGCCAAACTGGACGCCGGGAAGGGAACGATTGTCACGGCTCCCGGCGGGGCCGACGTGGATTACGTCTGCCGAATGTTTCTACCGTCCGCGGGCATTGATGAGGACCCCGCAACCGGCTCGATCCATTGCACGCTGGCTCCTTACTGGGCGGGGCGACTGGGCAAGAGCGTGTTCCGTGCGCGACAGCTCAGTGCCCGCGGCGGATCTTTGGAATGCGCGATCGTCGGCGATCGCGTGAAGATCGTCGGCAGCGCGCGACTATATCTCCAAGGCTCGATCGAACTCTAACGTGCTCGTTTCAGAGCGAATCTACTCCACGACTTCTCCCAACCTGCAAACGTCACTGCGGCTCGCTGTTCGTGATCCAGCGGGAGCGGGGGATTTCGCGATGGCCCTCGTCGTCGTAGAAGAATTTCATTTCGTGATCGGACTTGGCGCCGGGTACGGGATGATCGTCGACGGAGCCAAAGCGGGGAGCGTCGTAAGAAACCGGCAACGGAGACTTGGTGGTGTACATCGACTCGTTGTAGGTTTTGCCTGACAGCGGCAGCGCTCCGGCGAAGACGCCGAAGGGATTGCCGTTCGAGTAAGAAACGCCGATGTAGTCGGCGACCATGGGGCCGTTGTCAGAGACGGGCAGTGAGCCGACTTTCATCGGGCCGGCGAGTTTTGTGCCGGCAGTCCAGGTCGATCCGCCGTCGATTGAGGTGGTGAAGCCGACATCCAACTGGCAAGTGCTGAGAGTGCAGTTGGAGACCGGATAGTAGTAGTAAACGATGGTGAGATGCGCGTTGGCGCCGGAAGTTGTGGGATCGACGCCGATGCCCGGAAGGAAGTGATCGACGGTGCTGGTGGTGGCGTCGAGGGGAATGCGCGTGACGGCGGACCAGGTTGTGCCGTTGGACGAACTGCTCATGACGATGTCGTTGGAGGCGCAACCAGAGCGGAAGCGGCAATCGGACCACACGACAAAAACTTTGCCGGCGCCGTCAATACTGGCCGAAGGCAAGTCAGAATTGCGCATACTCGCAGCGACGAGATGACTGTCGATAGCGGCGATGGCCTGGCTCTTGCCCCAGCTAGCGCCGCCGTTGGTGGAGCTGAATACGTCGATGCCTCCGCCTTGAAACGGAACAATAACGGTGCCATTAGGCTGCACCAGCGGTTCGCCGCCGAGACCGCCGGCGTGATCGGAGGATGCGAGGCCGGGGCCCCAGGTTTGTCCGCCGTCGCTCGAAACACTCATCAGCACATCGCCGGTGCCGTAGGCTTGATCCCACTCGGTGTAGCAGTTGCCGTAGTAGGGGCTGGTGGTGGTGTTGTCGCAGACGGACCAGTTCTTGTCGTCGAGATGAGTCTTGTCGATGTTGATGGGATTGCCCCAGGTGAGGCCGTCGGTGGAGCGGCTGACGGCCACGTCGCCGATGAGACCGGAACTGGAATTGAGGCCGGCGAGAGGAAGCGTGGAGATGAGCCATTCGCCGTGTTTGGCATCGTAGGCGACGGAAGGATCGGCGGCGGCGCCGTATGGGCCACCCTTGTAATTGACGGTGAGGCCGGGGAGATCGCCGTATTTCCAGGTCTTGCCGCCGTCGGTGGAAGTGGAGAAGCCGATGTCGCCGCTGCCCCATCCGATGCTGCCGGGCCGGCGCGCCACGTGGAACGCAGTCACGATGGTGTCGCCCCAGGCGAACATGTCGGGCTCGACTTCAGTTCTGTGATCGCTGTCGGTATTGGTGAGATTGTCGACGCTGATGCGGGCGAGCGAGGTCTGAGCGGGAGCGGGAAGTGCGAGCGCTAGCGCAAAGGCGAGCACCAGGGTGAACGTGAACAGGCTTCGGCGATCAGCTTGACAAGACCGGGACATTAACATCGGGAAAGATCCTTAGAGTGAGATTCGACTTCGCAGAGGCGATGGTTTCCGGTCGGGCGCAGACGCGAAATCCATTCCGCGGACTATATCCGATAGTTGTGATCGTGTCGATGTGAAGGATTTTTCACATCGGCGGCTTCATCCAAGAGACTATCGAGCTGCGCTCGATAGACAGCCGGGGGCGGCTGTCCCCACACGAGCCGTGGTCATCAGACGATTGCTTGACCTTGCTTGCGCTGGTCATATCTAATCCGAAGACGTTGCATGTTCCGCGTTCGTCACATCCAAGGAGAAGTCCGCATGAGAGTTGCATTTCTGGGGTTGGGAATCATGGGGCACGCCATGGCGTCGAATCTGGTGAAGGCGGGCCACGAAGTTACGGTATGGAATCGCACGCCGGGGAAACTGGTAGAGGGAGCGGGAATGGCGCCGACTCCGGCGGCCGCGGCGCAGGGCGCGGAAGTGGTGTGGCTTTGCGTGTCCGACACGGATGCGGTGGAGAGCGTGATGTTCGGAGCGGATGGCGCGGAGTCGTCGCTGACCGAGGGCGTGATCATTGCGGACTCGAGCACGATTTCTCCGTCGGCGACGGTGAAGTTTGCCGAGCGCGTGGCGGCGAAAGGCATGGCCTGGGTGGATGCTCCCATGACGGGATCGAAGATCGGCGCGCGCGACGGAACGTTGGTGTTCATTGTGGGCGGAAGCGAAGCTGCAGTCGATGGGCTCAAGCCGCTGTTCGCGGCGATGGGAAAAAAGATCTTCCGCATGGGCGAAACCGGCAAGGGGCAGGCCACGAAACTCGCCATGAATTTGCAGATTGCGCTGATATTTGAAGGATTCGCCGAGGCACTGACGCTGGCCACCAAACTCGGCGTGGATACGCAACAATTGCTCTCGCTGATTGACGCCACCATGGTGCGGTCCGGGGTGGTCGATTACAAAGGTCCGTTCATTTTGCAGCGCGACTTTACACCGAATTTTCCGCTGCGGCTGATGCATAAGGACATCAAACTGACGCTGGAGGCGGCGAAGGAAGCGCGCGTGAAACTGCCCGCTCTCGAAACCGTAGAAGAGATCTACGAGATGGCGACGGAAGACGGCCACCAGGATCTCGACTATGCCGCGACGCTGACGCTGCTGGAAAAGTGGGCAGGCGTGCAGGTGACGGGCAAAGCCGCGTAAGGGAGCAAGCATGCGCTGGTATTACTATTTGTCGTACTTCTTCGGAGGCGCGTTCCTGGCGAACGCGCTGCCCCATCTTGGGAACGGTATATCCGGGCATGCTTTCCAGAGCCCCTTCGCCTCGCCCCCAGGCGTAGGTCTGTCCTCCTCGACGGTCAATGTTTTGTGGGGCCTGTTGAATCTGGCCATAGGTTACCTGCTGGTGTGCCGTGTGGGTAGTTTCAATCTGCGCAAGACGCAGCACGTCCTCGTCCTGGGAGCGGGCGTTCTGATCATGTCGATCATGCTTGCCCACACCTTCGGAAAGCTTCACGGCGGCCGCTGAGGCCGGCTTGAACTGAGGGTGCCGAGTACCTTCCCATTACTCCCGTAATGGCGGAAAAACCCGCTATTACACAAGTATTACAGTCAGTTTCGCCGTCCCCTTGATACGTTAGCTGAGGGCTGATCGAACTCACACCACCACGAAATGGGGACGCTCTTGGATATGGAACTTCAGGATCTGGAAAAACGACAAGCGGACAACGGCGAAGTGAACTGGGTGACGGCGATTTTCATGGCGGCATTTCACATTGGCGCCATCGCAGCACTTTTCTTTTTCACCTGGAAAGCCTTGTTTGTCGCGATGTTTCTGTGGTGGGTTTCAGGCAGCCTCGGCATCGGGATGAGTTATCACCGGCTGCTGACGCACCGCGGATACAAGACTCCGAAGTGGGTGGAATATTTTCTGACCATCTGTGCCACGCTCGCGCTGGAAGGCGGGCCGATTTTCTGGGTGGCGACGCACCGTATTCATCACCAGTATTCCGATCAGGACGGCGATCCGCATTCCCCGATCGACGGCAAGTGGTGGGCGCACATGGGCTGGATTCTCATGGGCAAGTCGATGCACCATGACACCACCACGCTGGCGCGCTACGTCCCCGACCTCGCCAAGGATAAGTTTCACGTCTGGATTACGAAATATCACTACGTTCCGCAGATTGTTCTGGGAGTTGCGCTGTATGCCATTGGCGGGCTGCCGTGGCTGCTGTGGGGAACCTTCCTGCGCACCGTGGTTGGGCTGCATGCGACCTGGCTGGTGAATTCGGCGACGCACACCTGGGGCTCGCGGCGCTTCGCAACTCGCGATCTTTCCACCAACAGCTGGTGGGTGGCATTGCTGACATTCGGCGAGGGCTGGCACAACAATCATCACGCGCATCCGACGGCCGCTGCGCATGGATTCACGTGGTATGAAATCGACATGAACTGGTACGGCATCTGGACGCTGAAGACGCTCGGTCTGGCCTGGGACATCAAGAAAGTGAAGCTGGCCGACCTGGAACAGGGTCTGGTGCCCACGCCGAACGGGCGCCTGATCGGCGCGGCCCTGCCGGAAGTCTCTGCTTCGGTTGCAGGTGACTAAGACTGCTTCAATCAGCTGTGAAAAAAGCCCTGGCCTTTTGGCCGGGGCTTTTTCGTGGGCGTGAATCACACGCGCACCGCAACGATGATGAGCTGATCACACGCGGATGATCATTACTTCTGTGGCCTTGATCAGGGCGGCTGCGGTCTGGCCCTTCTTTAATTGCATTTCACGGGCCGAGGTTGCGGTGATGATAGATGTAATCTGCTGGCCGCCGATGGAAATCTTCACTTCCGCCATCAGACCGCTGATGCGAACCGAATCGATGCGGCCGACGAGCTGATTGCGTCCGCTGACCCGGCGTATGACGTCCTTCCGTTCTTCTTCGGTTCTGCCTCGGGTTTTGAAAAGCAGCTTGTCGACCTCGCTTTGCGGGATGCGGTGGTGTCCTCCAGCGGTTTGCACGCTGCGAATCTTCTTGTTGTAGATCCACTGCTTGATGGTGGGGAAGCTGATGCCGAGTTGCAAGGCGGCATCGCGCAGCATGAGTAATTCTTCGTCGTTCCGGCGCGACCGTTGAGGGGCAGGCATCGGATCGAAATCCTATCGCCAACAGCGGTCGTGGTCAACACGGTGACGCGTTCTACTGCAGTCAGTGTTAAACCGTGCAGAAGTAGACAGTAAAACTGTATGTCGTGTACACTTCCTATTCTTTGACACAATTTGTGTTTTGGAGGCATGATGCGCCGCGTTGCCATTGCTTTCGCCGTGATTGTTCTCTGTCTTGCTTCGACGTGGTCGAGCGCCCAGACCAAGACACCCGACCCCTGTGCGAGCGGGCATGAGTTCGCCACCACGGATTGCGCGCTGTCCTGGCACGGCATCACGCTGTACGGTGCGTATGATGTGGGCGTCGGGTACGTCAGCCACGGTTTACCGGAGAACGGCTATAACTATGAAGGCGAATCACTGGTGAACCGGAACGGCTATCAACATCGATTCCTCGTCGCACCGAACAACCTGTCGCAGACGGGTTTCGGCATCCGGGGCAAGGAGGAGTTTGCGCCGGGCTGGTCGATTGTGTTCAACGCTTCCACTGGCATCAATCCGCAGTCCGGCCTACTGGCTAATGCTTCGCAGACCGACATCATCAACAACGGCCTTCCCCGGAGCAGCTATTCGATAGCCATCGACGGCGCGCGCGCGGGCCAGCCCTTCAATGACCAATACTACGCCGGGATATCGTCCACTCACTTTGGCGAGCTAACCTTTGGCCGTCAGCGATCTCTCGGCACCGATGCGATGTTGCTTTATGATCCGGCGAATGGCGCCTACGCCTTTTCCTACATCGGTTATAACGGCACGATGGCGGGCGGCGGCGACACCGAGGATTCGCGTTGGGATGACGCCGTGAAATATCGCATCGCCTATGGCCCGGTGCATTTCGGTGCGATGTATAAGTTCGCTGACGGTTCCGGCGGCTGCTACTCCGCCACCGCAGGCTGGACCTCCTCTACCTGTACACCGGAATCGGCGCACAATAACGCTTTTGGATTCAACCTCGGCGGAGAATATGCGAAGAGGTTCTTCGCCGACTTCGTCTTCCAACATTACAACCAGGCGATCAGCGTTTTGAACCCCTTGCTGGGGCCTGAGAGTCTGAGCTCGGCGGGGTTATATCAGTCGACCACGGACAGCATCAATACCAACCCCATCAACGGGGGGCCCGGCCTGGGGCCCAATCTGATCGACCCGAGCAACACCGTATATGGCATCGTGACCGACAACAATGCAATCATGGTCGCGGCCAGGTACTCCGGGGATCCGGTCAAGATTTTTGCCGGCTACGAATACATCTGGCAGAATAACCCGTCGAACCCGTTGGGCGTTGGAGCCTCGGACCAGGGCGGCTATTTCATGAGCGGGGTGGAAGACAACAATCTCGATTCGGAAAAACTGGTGAACATCTGGTGGATGGGGGCGAAGTATACCTACGCCAAGAAGACCGACATCACTTTCGCCTGGTATCAACAGAGGCAGAACGACTTCCGCGTTCCACCGACCTGCACGCCCGCGAGTTTCCGCGCTTCCTGTGCGGGCACGCTCAACGAGGGGTCGCTCTATGTGGATCATCACTTCACCAAGCGTTTCGACGCTTTTGCCGGAATTGCGTATTCCTGGGTGAGCGGGGGGCTGGCCATCGCCATTCCTCATGGTCCCGGCGTCCCCTACAACTCCAACAACAACTTTGCTCCGACCGTCGGGAGTCGTTTCACCTTCTGATGATTTCGGCGGCGGGCGCGAGGCCGGATGCCAGGACAAACTGTCCCAAGCGCCCCACCGGGCAGGACAACGTGGCCCAAGTGTCCTCGCGTCCATTTTGAAGCCCAATGGCGACAATAAGTTACACATTCCTGAGTGGCCTTCTCCGTGCATCAGAACAGCCGGGAAGTAAAGCGGTCGTGGACCCCCCTCTGCCCACGCCGGGACTTCTCTCGGTACGAACTCACGAGGAGTGGGCGCTCAATGTTAGAGAAAGAGAAAGTGAAAGCGAATCTGAAAGCGGCGAATGCGAAGCGCGACGAGCGTCACAGCGCCGCATGGGGAAAACGTATCAGGCTTCTTCTGGTGCTAATGCTGGCAGGGGGAGTCAGCGCGCAAGATCGGATCGACAATGGCAGGCCGGCGGGCAAGTTCGCCCCGGATCTGGCGCCGCTAGTGGAACTCGTCCATCAGGGCGCCGCAGCGCCGCGGACTTTGCGTGTGATCGTGCAGTACGCTCAGGCTCCGCAAGCCGAGCAGGAATGGCACGCGCAACGCTTTGGCGCGCAACTGGGTCACAGGCTGGGCGTGGTCAATGGCCTGGCGATGACGATTCCTGCCAGTGCCCTGACGGCTTTGGAAGCTGACCCTGAAGTTGTTGCCGTCAGCGTGGATCATCCTTTGAAAGGGATGGACGACTATACGGATTCAGGCATCGACGTCAGCCCGGCTTGGAATGCAGGCTACGACGGCAGCGCGATTGGCGTGGCCGTGATCGATAGCGGCATCAACAGCAATCACGTCGATTTCTGGGACAAGACGGGATCGTTTAACCGCGTCCTCTATCACCAGGATTTCACCGGCACGAGTCAGACCAATGCCCAGGGCACGCTGATGTACGACACATACGGCCATGGGACGCACGTTGCGGGAATTCTCGGCGGCACCGGATACATGTCGCAAGGGCAGTTTGGGGGAGTGGCGACGAACGTAAACCTGATCGATCTGCGAGTTCTGGACGGGCTTGGAATCGGCAACGACAGCAATGTGATTGCTGCCATTCAGAAAGCCATTGCGCTGAAGAGCACTTATAACATCCGCGTGATCAACCTTTCGTTGGGCCGGGGCTTTGTGGCGGGTTATGCCAAGGATCCGCTCTGCCAGGCGGTAGAGTCCGCCTGGAAAGCCGGGATTGTGGTCGTGGTCGCGGCCGGCAACTACGGGCGCTTGAGCATTTTGGGCAGCAACGGATATGGAACCATCACGGCCCCGGGCAACGACCCACTGGTAATCACGGTCGGAGCGATGAAGAGCATGGGAACATTCGCGCGCGCCGACGACCTGATCGCAAGCTATAGTTCGAAAGGACCATCGTTGTATGACCACATAGTGAAGCCCGATATCGTCGCGCCGGGCAATAAGGTTGTTTCCCTCGCCGACCTGGGGAGCACCCTGGCTATTGCCTACCCCGGCAATATGGTATCTGGCTACTCGAACGACTACTTCACTCTGAGCGGAACCAGCATGGCGACTCCGGCTGTAGCCGGTTCGGTGGCCCTGCTGCTGCAAGCCAGTCCTGCGCTCACGCCGGACCAGCTGAAGGCCCGGATCATGAAGACCGCGTACAAGACCTTCCCCACGTCCAGTGTGGCCACCGATCCGGTGACGGGGCAGACCTACACTTCGTACTACGACTTGTTCACCATCGGAGCCGGATATCTGGATGTGGGTGCCGCGTTGGCCAACACCGATCTGACCCCGGCGAACGTGGGAGCGGCCATGTCTCCCAGCGTTTCGTATAGCTCGTCGAGCAAGAAGTTGACCCTCGTCAACGGAAACTCCAGCATATCCAGCAATTCGGTGGTGTGGGGATCGTCGGTGGTGTGGGGATCGTCGGTGGTCTGGGGTTCGAATGTGTCTGGCAATTCGGTGGTGTGGGGATCGTCGGTGGTATGGGGTAGCAGCAACCTGACCGGCTTCAGCGTGGTGTGGGGCTCACAGACGACCTCGCCCGCCAGCGTGGTTTGGGGCGCGCTCGTCAGCGACGGCAGCTTCATGTCGTCGGAGGGTGACGAGTAAGCAGAGGCCAGCCTGCCCGGGCAGTTTTGTGGCGCCTGGTGGCGAACGCGGTAAAATCGGCTGAGCTTCCATGCGCATCTCGAGCCGCCGCGGAACCATCGCGTTCTTCCTCATTCTGGGTATCGGCCTGGTGGCGCTGGCCATTGCCCTCAATGTGGGCTGGATCATCCTCAACTGGCGCCAGGGCGTGCTGTTGTTTTTCGGCATCGTCTTTTTCGCCCTTATCATCGCGGGCATGGTGGTCAACACCATTTTTCTGGTGCGCGAGCTGCGGCGCAGCGAACAGCACGACAGCTTTATCAACGCTGTTACTCACGAATTGAAGACGCCCGTGGCGTCCATCCGCCTGCATCTGGAAACCCTGCAGCGCCGAGTACTTCCGGAAAATCAAAGGCAGGATTTTTATCGTGTGATGTTGAGCGATACCGACCGGCTTACTGAGACGGTGGAGCAGGTGTTACGAGCGGGGCGAGCGGGCGATAAGAAGGCGGGACAGGAAAAAGCGGACGTTGATTTCGGCCAGCTGGTTCGCGAATGCATGGACGCGACGCGCGCGCGCCATCACTTGCAGCCGGAAGCGATCCGCTACGAAGAAATGTCCAGCAACGGCGACGGACTCCGGGTGCGCGGCAGCGCCGAGGATCTGCGGACGGCGGTTGTGAATGTGCTCGACAACGCCGTCAAGTACTCCGGGGAGAGCGTGGACGTGCGCGTGCGCCTCGAGGCGCCCGACGAAAAGCGCATCGTGCTGCGGGTGCAGGACCAGGGAGTGGGCATTCCGCCCGATGACATGAAGCGCATCTTTAAACGCTTTTATCGGGTCACGCACCGCTCGCTCGCGCACGTGAAAGGTACCGGGCTGGGTTTGTTTATTGTGAAAGCGATCGCGGAGAAGCATGGCGGCAAAGTCTTTGCCGAAAGCGACGGCGAAGGGCAGGGCACGACGATTATTCTTGAACTGCCGAGGTGGGCGGCATGAGCCGGGTTCTGGTGGTGGAGGATGAAGCTCACTTGGCGCAGGGATTGCGTTTCAACCTGGAGGCCGAGGGCTATGCGGCGGAAGTGGCCGGCGATGGCGAAACGGCGACCGACCGTCTGCTGGCGAATAAAGAGAATTTTGATCTGGTCGTGCTCGACATCATGCTTCCAGGAAAAGACGGATTCAGCGTGGTGTCGGAGCTGCGCGCGGCGCGCAATTATGTTCCAGTGCTGATGCTGACGGCACGAGGACGTCCGGAAGACGTGCTGAGGGGTTTTGCGGCTGGGGCCGACGACTATCTGGCGAAGCCATTTGATCTTTCGATTCTGCTGGCGCGCTTGCAGGGCTTGCTGCGGCGCAGCCAGTGGATTCGCGGCGGGCAAGCGACCGCACCGAGTGGAGCGCGAGACGATGCGGGCGGTGTGGGAGACTTTGGGACATTTTCATTTGAAGGGAAGACGATCGATTTCGGAGCGCTGGAGTTGCGCTCGGGCGGAAACACGATTCACCTGACGCTGATGGAGTCGGAACTGTTGCGCCATCTGGTGCGGAACGACGGCAAGATTGTTTCGCGCAAGCAGATTCTGGAAGAAGTGTGGGGGCTGCACGAAGACACCGACACGCGCGCTATCGATAATTTCGTGGTGCGATTGCGGCGCTACCTGGAGGATGATCCGGGGAAGCCGCGGCACTTGCTTACCGTGCGCGGTGTGGGTTATAGGTTCGTGGCGAAGCCGGAGAAGAAATAGACGGCTTTAAGCCCGACACAATTCTGCCAGCAGCGTTTCGCGGCGCTGCAGCGCAATGCCATCGATGCGGCGCAAGACCAGCAGGTAGAGCGGAATTGAGATCGCTGCCAATACCAGGAAGATTAAAGTCGCGATCCACAGATTGTTGTAGAGTCTCGCGATGAGAAAGACGCCTGCGCCAATTCCGACGATTACGATCTGAAGTCCCAGGCTCGCCAGCACCGTAGTTTGCGATACGTTTTGACGGCCGAAGGTGGAGAAGTCGCGCTTCTTGGGCGAATAGATCGAGAGCAGGTTGCCGGCGGTGAAATTCAGCGGAGCGGCGAACAGCAGGCCTGCCGTAGTCGCGATCGTGACCGTCAAGGATGGCGGGCTCCAGAAGTAGGCGATGGCGATCCACGCCAGAACGGTGTCGGCAAGCAGAATGCTGGCGTGGGTGAGATTTTTTCCCAGCAGGATGTGGCGGAAACTGACGGGACAGGCGTAGAAGAACTGAACGCCCGCCGCGTCGCCGCCGAAACTGTTGTACAGCAGGTTAGTGAGCACGAGCATGGCATAGGCCGCGGCCGCGGGGAAGGCCAGTTCCGGCGTGTGGCTGAGAAAGCTGGACTGACCCCGCATCCGCATGGGATTGGCCGGATTCATGCGAAATACCACCAGCATGAAAATCGGCATGATCAGCGTGAGCAACATGGGGCCGCTGCGCGCGATGTAGCGAATTTCTTTTTCGAACACGGCAGCGACCGGCTGCGAAAATCCCGAGAGGTTCCATCCCATCTGCAGGCTTTGCGCCTTGCCTTGAACCTGGGCAACGGTCCGGCTCGCTGCGGCCTCGCTGAGATTCTCACCGCGAAACTGCGCGCGCAACCGCAGGTTCAGGAGAAGTCCAACCGCGGCGGTCATCACCGCCAGCCCGCACAGCGAAATTAAACCAGAAGTGAATTGGGAGTGAGAAGGCAGGGCGATGGCATTGGCGGCAAGGCCGGCGGGAAGAACGGCTTGTACCTGAGTGACAATTTCGGCGGCGCGGCCCAACTGCGGGCGCGAGCCTTTGCCGAGGCGCTCCATCATGGGCCCGATCAGTTGAAAACTCAGCATGGTCAGGATGAATAGAACGCCCAGGATTTCGCGAGTGCGGCGCTGCGCCAGCCAGCGCTCCAGCCAGGCGAAGACGGTCTGCATCAACACCAGGTTGAACAGGGCGAAGGTGAGCAGTGCGAGCAGCGCCCAAGGAAATAACGCCGGGCGTGCGAAGCTGACGCCGAGCAGAACTCCGAACACGCCCACGCAGCCGATCGCGCTGGCCGGATCGAAGAATCCGTAGGCCAGTCGAATCAGAAAATACGAACTGTAGTTGAGCGGAAAACGCAGCAGATCGCTGGAGTCGGGATTACTGGTGAACGCGGTCGACATTACAGGGAAGACTTGCCAGAAGAAAAAAAATCCCCACAGGGGAAAGGCGAGGCGTTCGGGCTTGCCCTGAGAGACGCAATACCACGACATTCCGACCGCAGCAGCGAAGGCGCCCAGCCCGCCGAGCGCGAAGGCGGTGGTAACGATGATGCGCGAGAGCAACTCCATTTTGCCGCGCTTGCTGCGCAGGCTATTGAGGAACATGCGCCAGCGCAGTTCGGCGACGGCGGTGAGCTGGGCGCGGCGGTGGAGGGTGGGGGTCATACCATTACTGTCATTCCAGCCAGGAAAGTTCAGCCTCGGTGCGACGCGTGCCTCCGACGATGCGGAGGAAGAGTTGTTCCAGAGTGAGCTTTTCGCCGGAGGCTGTGGCGCCGTCGCCTGATCCGGCGGGAGTGTCGGCTGCGACTCCGGCGCGGAGCTCTTCGAGCGAGCCCTGCGCGACCAGACGTCCCTGGTGGATGATGGCGACGTGGCTGCACAGGCGCTCCACAATCTCGAGCACATGCGAAGTGAGGAAGATCGTTGCCCCACGGGCGATCATGCCTTGCAGCATGGACTTCAGTGTGCCCGCCGCGATCGCGTCCACGCCTTCGAACGGCTCGTCGAGAAACAGTACCTTCGGCCCGTGAATCACGGCGGCGGCCAGCGCCAGCTTTTTCTGCATGCCGTGGGAATAATCGGTGACCAGTTTCTTGGGTTGGTCGGCGAGCTGCATGAAGTCGAGTAACTCGGCGGCGCGCTTGGCGGCCGTGGTGCGGTCCAGGCCGTACATACGTCCAGCGAAGCTGAGGAACTCAGCGCCGGTGAGCCGGCCGAACAGCGCCATGCCTTCGGGCACGACGCCGATCTGGCGTTTCACGTTTACAGGGTCGGTGTTGAGATCAAGGCCGAGAATTTCGATTCGTCCGGAGCTGGGAGCGAGCAGTCCGGTGAGCATTTTGATCGTGGTGGATTTCCCTGCGCCATTGGGGCCGAGGAAGCCGAAGAATTGTCCAGGAGCGACGCGCAGGTTAACGCCGTCGACGGCCACGAGTTCGCCAAAACGGCGCGACAGGCCTTGAGTCGAGATCGTGGGTGCGAGGTCCATGAAAGTTATGAATCTAGCATACTGGCGGCGATCAGTGCTTTTGATCTGTCGGTGTCGGCTTGGGCAACTTGCGGTTGGGGAGAACGTGGACTGGTGGCAGATTCGAAGTTCTGAAAATCGTGCCCGCGGGCACGACAATGTGCCTCGCCGCGGTCACATCGTAGTTCACGAAAGAGCGCCGGTCTTCGACGTTGAACAGTTTCAAGAACGTTGCGGTTCCGGGGGCAGCTGTCGACGCTGTAATCGATAGTCCAGTGCCGTCGGAGAAAGACAGTGCTGCGCCCGCGTCGGTCTGGGCTTGGTTGGAATCGGCTTGGCGGCCTTCGAATTGGTCGATGGTAATGTCGCGAAACTGTTCGCAGTGAATGCCGTCGGAGAAATAGTCCGGCAGGTTGTCGCCCCACTGCAATTCCAGTCCGTGAACATGAAAATTCTGGAGCCAGCGGCAGTACACGGCGGGAATGTCATGTTTGAAGATGGCTTCGTGCAGATTGCGCGCCGTCCAGCGCAGATCGAAGTTGCCGCCCATGCCGCGGGCGATGGCTGGCTCCGGCGCGACAATCTTCAGGCGAATGCGGTCGAGCGTCAGGCCGATGATGGGATCGTTCTCCGCGCCGTAAATCAGGATGCCGCTTTCGGACTCAGCCGTGATGTTGGAAAATGTGACGTCGCGCACTCCGCCTTTGCATTCAGCCTTTTCGCACGGGCTGACGGCAATGTAGACCGGCTCGGCTTTGCCCCACCAGTGGCCCAGGATGAGCTTCGTTCTCATCGTGATGTTGGAAAAGAGAACAGATTCGGTGTTGTCGCCGCTGTTTACGCCGTGGAAAATGCCGATGCCGCGATTGGATTCGATGGAAAGATTGTCGAAGGTGCTGCGGCGCGTGCTCTCCAGCCGGATGGCGGCAGACCGAGAAACCAGTGAGCAATTGGTCACGTTGACGTCGTCGCTGCCGAAGATTGCGAGATCGTCGTCGCCGGCCTGAATATCGCTGTCGGAGATATGCACGTGCCGACAGCGGATGCAGTCGATGCCGTCGTTGTTTGGAATGAGCAGGTCGTTGTCGATGTGAATGCCGGAGAGGGTGGCTCGTTCCGTGTTTTGAAGATGCAGCGTCCAGTTGGGTGCGGCGCGTAGAGTCACATCGCGCACCAGCACGTTCTTGCAATCCTTGAGGATGATCATCGTGCCAGGACGGCCCGCGCCGTGGTCTTTGGGCAGGACGGGGCCGAATTTCAGATCGCTCACTCCGGCGAGAAAAGCTTCGGGATGGCGGGTGTACTGCGCGTCGAAGTCGAGGCCCACGTGCGGAGTTGTCATCTCCATGAAGTGGTCGCCCTGGCCGTCGATGGTGCCCCTACCCACGATGGCAATGTCGTGCGCGTTGCGGGCGACGATGATGCCGACCAGCATGCCCTCGCCTGAAGAGTTCACCCCGTAGTCTCGAGCCAGGCTGTAGTCGCCGATTTTGCCGTAATCGGAAATGTTCGGACTCCCGAGGATGACCGCGCCCGCATCCAGTTGCAGCGTGATGTTGCTGACGAGTTCGAACGTTCCCGTGACGTAGGTGCCCGCAGGAAAGAGCACGGTGCCGCCACCGGCTTCGGCGCAGGCGTGAATCGCCTTGACGATCGCTTCGGTATCGAGCGTGGAGCCATCGCCCTGGGCGCCGAAACTCCGCACATCGCAAGTTCCGGCATTCGTTGATGTGGCTTGTGCCAGGAGTGGCGCGGTCAACAGGAGCAGCGCCAACGGCATTCGGTAGAACGGCCTAAATGTTGATGTGCAGAAACTGGACATGCAAAACCTCGACATACAGAACATCGCAATGCGGAACATCGATCATTAAGAATCTGGATCGCGCTTCGCGCGAAACCAGAGCGGGCAGAGCAGTATACGAGATGGGCAGTCATCAAGGCGATGGTGGCGCAGCGGTCGGCAAGAGGCTGGCGCGAATCGTAAGAATTGTCTAACAAATACGCATTGGTCCCACTCCCGAAAACGAACCCTCCCGGAGCGGAACTTGCCCTCGGAGTTTATTCGGCCTGATCTATGGCCTTCAGCGAAAGTGCACCCGATGATGAGGAAGTAACTTCGCACCCTGGGTTGGTGCTCCCGCAAGAAGCAACTTCGCGATTCCAGCAAAATCATGCTCCACCATCGATGGCATTTCGAAAAGGAGTCTCTCGTATGAGGAAGTACTTCGCCGTTTCGGTTATGTTCGCCTTTGCTGCACTCTCTGGCTTCGCTTCAAACAGCGTTGCCGTCCACACCCAGCCGGCCGCGTCCAGCCAGCTGCGAGTCAAACATTCTCACGCACCGCACAATGTCAGCAGCACGAGCGCAGCCCACAAGCAGAGCCTGCCGATTCAGCCGCCATCCACTCGTCCAGTGGTTCCGCCAGCGCGGCAAGCTGCCATGCCGGCCCCCAAGGGACCGTTTTCTAAGCGAGCGACCAGCAACGGCGTGAGTATGCCGACGGTTAGTTTCGTAGCTGCGGCACGCACCCTGACCGGCGGGGAAGATGACGATAATACCGAACCGGTAATGGGAGATTTCAACGGCGACGGAAAGATGGACGTCGCGAAGGTAGTCGAGAACACCGTTGAGGGCACTACCACGTACTCGATTTCCGTCGCGCTGGGCAACGGCGACGGCACCTTTAAGACCGCCGTATTGACCAACACGCCCGGCAACTCTGACGATCCGATTGTGGTCGGCGACGTGAATGGAGACGGCAAGGCCGACATCGTGATGGTTCACCCCGAAGGGGACGATTGCGCCGCTGCCCGACGGCTGAGTACCGGCCGGCAAAATCCGCGGCCTGAAGGAGGTTGCGGGTCGGGGTCGTCGATCGATGTCCTGCTCAGCAACGGCGATGGCACGTTTGCCGCAGCCGTCAACTACCCGATCTCTGACAACGGGCTGAATGGTGGAATTCTGGCCAGCCTCAGCAACAGCAAACTGGGCATTCTGGTGGTCGACGATGCCAACCCGGCGGACGTAATCGAACTCCTGGGCAACGGCGATGGCACGTTTCAAGCTGCCACCACGCTGACCACGCTGAGCGGAAGCGCGCCCAACGGTCTTTTCTTTGCCGACTTCAATGGCGACGGCAAGCTCGATTTTGCCAGCAACGGGGGCGGACAGATTTCGGTCTATCTTGCCTCGGATAGCGGTTTTGCCGCCCCGGTTTCGCTGGTAACTCCGGATGCGCAATACAACTCCTGCTTCAACACGGCGGGGGATCTGAACGGAGACGGCAAGCCGGAAATCGTCAGCGTGAACTGCGACGGCTTCGATACGGCCACCATCTACGTCAACAACGGCGATGGCACCTTCCAAACCGGCGTCTACTACGACCTCGCCGGCGACAGCGACCAGGAACCCAGCGAAGCTGCCATTGCCGATCTGAACGGGGACGGGAACGCCGACATCGTAGTGAGCAATGAAGAGGGAGGGGACCTCAGCATTTTACTGGGGAATGGCGACGGCACGGTCGCAACCCAAAAACTGGGCTACGATACCGGCGGATATCCCTGGTTCACGCCCCTGCTGGCCGACTTCAACGGCGACGGCCTGACCGACGTCGTCATCCCCGACGATTACTTCAACTTCGTCTATCTGCAAGGCTATGGCGACGGCACTTTCCGGGCCGCGCCGAACTATTTCTTACCGAACAGCTTTGGCCAGGAGGCATGGTCGATTAGCGTGGCCAGCGGCGACTTTAACGGAGACGGCATCCCCGACATGGTGGTGGGACAGGTGAATAACACCGGTTCGACCGGGGTGGTGGTCTATCTGGGCAAGGGCGACGGCACCTTCTATCCTGGGGTGAGCTACGGAAGCAGCACTGGCATGGGCTTCGTTGCGGTCGCGGATTTCAACGGCGACGGCAAGCTTGACATCGCGGCCACGGACTTTAACAGCGGCAATATTCAAATCCTTCTGGGAAACGGGGACGGAACCTTCAATGTTGGGCTGGCGTTTTCCAGCGGCGGCGAAGGACCGGCAAATCTGGTGACCGGCGACTTCAACCACGACGGCAAGATCGACATTGCAACCGCCAATGATGAAAGCGGCAACATCGCAGTTCTGCTGGGCAATGGCGATGGAACCTTTGCCCCGGCGGTAACCTACGCGACCCCGGATTACGGCACTGATCTGATTTCGGTCGCGGACGTGAATGGCGATGGCTATCTTGATCTTGCCGTCACTCTCTACACTGACGGTCCAAACGCAGTCGCCGTGTTTCTGGCGAACAGCGATAACAGCGGAACCTTCCAGGCGCCGATCTTCACCCCGGTGAATGGAGAACCGATATTCGTCTCCTTCGGCGATCTGAACAAGGACGGGAAGCTGGATATGGCAGTCACCGAAGATGACGGCAGCGTTTACTCCGGATTCATCGAGGTCGGGCTGGGTAATGGCGACGGCACATTCGGAACGTTGACGGCTTATCCCAGCTCCGTGCTGGCCGCTTATCCCGATCCCACCAGTATCCAGATGATCGACATCAACGGAGACGGCAACCTGGACCTGGTGTATCTCAACAGCGAGTTCGGCACGGTTGCCGTAATGTACGGCAACGGTGACGGCACCGTGACGTCTCCGTCGGAGTGGCCAGTCAGTGCCTACGTGTTTGGCATGGCTCTGGCCGATGTCAACCAGGACGGCGCGGTCGACGTGCTGGCGGCCAATGATGAATCCGGCGGCGTGAGCGTGCTGTTGAACGCCACCGGCACTGGCACCGCGCCCAATTACTCTCTGGGGACGCAGACGCCCAGCGCGACTGTGACCTCGGGGTCTTCCGCGACCTACACGCTCGATCTGGCAGGCAGCTTTGGTTACAACGGAACGATTACGTTTGCGTGCAGCAACTTGCCCGCAGGCACGACCTGCTCGTTCAGTCCGGCCTCAGTGGTGGCGCAAGGCGTCCTGCCGTTGAACACCACCCTGACCATCACGACCACCGCATCGACTGCCGCCTTGCTGCGGCCGGAAGCTCCCGGAAAAAAGCCGGGCGAGCAAATCTTCCTGGCGACCCTGACCGGCATGGGGCTGTTCGGAATGTTGCTCGTGGGCAGCGGAAAGAAACGCAGCCGGCAGCGGGCCGCAATTCTGCTGGGACTCATGCTGATGCTGATGTCGTTGACCCTGGTTGGGTGCAGCGGAACCAGCACTGGCGCCACTGCCAAGGGCACGCCTGCGGGCAGCTACATCGTGGCGGTCACCGCGACTGGAACAGGAACCGGCGCGCCGACTCACTCACTCAACCTGACACTGGTCGTGCAGTAACTCTGCGCACACCGGCTTAGCAAACTGTGCTTCATTAACGATGCGTGGCAAATCACGAGCGGCCGGATTCCCCCCGGCCGCTTTTTTCATTCCCAGGGCAGAGTCGCTGGGTTTCGCTGCAGACTATTTCTTGTTCGGAGGGTCTTGTGACCATGGGGGAACAACTCCGTTGATGCGCGCGTAGGCGATGGCTTGGCCCAGATGTTCGGCGATGTGAGGAATGATATAGAGCAAAACGCCGCGCTGTGTGATCGTTCCGCCGAGCCAGGGCATAGTTTTTTCGAGGTTAGAGTCCGGCATATCGGTGATGGCTTTTTTCGCGTGGGCGTACGAGGCTTTTAGTGTGGCGATGATGGTGGCTTTGTCGGTGGTGGATTCTTCCATCCCCGCCACATCGAGCCCTGCGGGAACCAGGGCGCCGATGAGTTTGTACATGTTGTAGTTGGCCGCGGCGACGTGCAGGAAAACTTCGGCGACCGATTTCACGCCGGGCCCGGGACGCCAAGTGTATTTTTCCGCGGGGAAGGCTTCCGCGAGCCGAAGAAATTCATTTTCCTGAATCAAGACCAGGGACAGTACCTCAGAGCGATAACCAGTCACGCCCGGCGTGCCATCCCGGAACGGATGAACCTGCTGCAGTTGCGCTGCGGCCGGAATTGCGCCAGCCGTGAACAGGAACAAACACAGGGCTGAGAGCGTGAGTTTCATCAAGAGATCCTCCTGATTCTGCGCTGCCATTCTAGCGATTTGGATAAGGTTGTCGAGACCGGCATATTTTGTCGTTGACAGTCGGTGCGCCGCATTTCGGCTCAGCGAAACCGCGTGGTGCGCCAGAGCGCGATTCCACAGGTTGCCAACAGAGCCAGCATCGCGGCGGTGAGTGCAACGGCCCATCCCAAGGCGATGTCCATGTGCGGGAGCTTCGCCATGACCGCGAGGACGGCGAACAGGGCGGTTGTGATGAGAATCAGCAGCCAATCCAGAATGGTTCGGCCGGTTGCGGCGACTCCGTGAGCGCGGCCTTCCATCCCGGCGCGGACATATTCGCCTTCAACGCCATAGCGCTGACCTTCGCGGTCGGCGGCTTCTTGCCAAGAGGAGTGCTCCCGTGCCGTGGCCGACGAAAGCGCAATCGCAACCGCTCCCAGGGCCATCAGGATCGATCCTCCGACCACTTGTGCGTAGGCGCCTCGGCTTCCTCCGCGCAGTTCATGAAACACGAAGACGCCCCACAGCAGTCCCCAGAGTTGATTCGTGTTGGAGAGCGGAATGCCGCGGCTGATGCCGACATATTTGGTGGCGTATTGCTGAAATAGATCGCCGAGAACCCACACAAAGCCACCGAGCATCAGCCAGAAAAGCACGGTGCGTGCGCCGACGAGTTCGTGCCATAGCGGAGTGGCGCCGCGATAACCAACCGCCAGCAGCGTCATGGTGGCGAGTTCTCCGACGGTGAAGAATGTGATGAACGAAAGCGGATTCATTCCGGTCAGGTAGGCCTTGCGGTAGGGGATGTACATTGTCCCCCACAGAATGCCGGCGCCGAGGGCAGCGAAAATTCCGAGCGCGGCTTTGCCCGGCGCTGCCTGATGCGACGACGCAATGGCCAGCAGAGTGGCGCCCGCGAACATGCAGACCGCACCGCCGAGAACGCCGAGCCAGCGCTTCCACCCGGCGTGCCGCAATTCGTTGAACAGCAAGAATCCCCAAAAAATGCCGAGCAGGCTATTTGTGTTCCACAAAGGAAACGCAATGCTGAGGCCGACGTTGCGGATGGCATAAATCGTGAGCGTGTTGGCGACTGCCCACATGCATCCGGCGAGCACGGCCCAAACGATCAGGTGCGGGGCCTGGCGGACATCGTTGTGAACGTGCGCGGTGCCGCGGATGAGCGCGGGCACGCTCCAGCGCGCCAGGAAAACTCCAAACACCATGATGAGCGATACGGTGATGGGAGAGATGTCAGGATTGACCAGCTTGATGGGCGCTTCGGCGCCGCCCAGCCAGGCGCCGGCAGAGAATCCGCAGAAAATGCCGAGGGCCTGCAGGCTGCGCAAGCGGGTAGCGTGCATGGGAGCTTGATTCGGCGCGGCTTGTACGGCTCCCACTTGTGCGGTTCCCAAGGGTGAGTTCAACGGAGCTTATCCAGAAGGACGAGGCCGCCGAGAAGCACGATGAGCGGAATCCAGAAATGAAGGTCGGTGGCGATCACGCGCAGCAGATTGCGGGAACCACTGGTCTTACTCGCGCTGGTCTGGCTCGAAGACATTGCATCCTCGGAATGGAATGCGCTGCTGAATCTGGAGTGCCATCTTAGGGGGAGATCAGGAGGGAGTCAATGCGGTGCATTGCGGTTATCCCAGGCGGATGATGAGCGTGATCGCGAAGTTTCAACAGTCGACCACCATCCATCCCCCGCCGATGTTATCCTGCTTTCGCTATGGAAGCCAAAGGTGTGACTCCGATCTTGAACGTGTCTGATATTGCCAGCACGTTCGCGTGGTTTGAGAAGTGGGGATGGAAGAGACTGTGGGACTGGGGCACGCCTCCACGTTTGGCGCGGTTGGATCGGGCAAGGAAACCTGCATCTTTCTTTGTCAGGGAGCGCAGGGAGGCCGTGGCCGCGGCGCGAACACCACCACGTTTCAGCAGGACGGAGACGAAGAAGGCGACAAAGGCGTCTGGATGTCGGTCTGGGTAGACACGTGGACGAGATGCACAAGCATTGCGTCGCCGCGGGGCTGGAGATCACATTTCCGCCCACCGATATGCCGTGGAAAGTTCGCGAGATGCACCTCCGTCATCCCGATGGCCACGTGTTCCGAGTCGGCCGGGGTTTCGAGCACGAGAAGTAGAAGGCGGGAAATGTCGATGAGAGCTATGGGGATTTTTCGCCAACTACCTAGCGATCTGGTTCCACAGCAGTGTACAGAGGGTCGCGGCTGCGGGTATTAGTGCGGCGTCGCCGACGAGTCCAAGCCACACGAACCCTCCGCCTCCGCCAAAACCACCGTCTGTGAAGAATGTGAATGGTAGTCCGTATGGGAAGAAACAGTCGTAGCACAAAACAGGTCTCACGAGATTTGCGATATTAGCCGCAACTACAATCGACGATGCTGCGACGACGCACCCTCGGAATCTCCTTAATGTGGTATCGCCGCCGATTTTGCCAGCGATTTCTATCGCGACAAGCCCTATGGCAATGAGCGCAAGGATGATTGCCGAACATTCTGATAACCACCACACGCGAAAAACTCGATGCAACCAAAGCCAAAACACAGGAGAGGAATGCCAACCAGCTTTGGTTAGTGCCACCCGAAGCAGCACGACAATCATGGCGAGCAAACAAGAATTGATGAGGAGGAGCCTCCCCGTTTCCATGCGTGAACCGCACGCTGAGGCTCCATAGCAGAACAAGACAATGCAAAGTGCGGCAACGATAGAAAGGCTGAAAACGGAGTTTTCAAGCGACAACCCGGTAACTACAACTGCGACGCAATACACAGCAGTTGGCAGCCATGTACTGTTCAAGTGATTGCGCACCGTCGCTGTTGTCATGGATTCTGAGATGGATATTGACATTAGACACCAATCCGGCACGGCTGTCGCGATCCGGCGATAGCCATCATCACGTTCCCTCAAAGCCGTTTCAGGAACTCCTGGCACTGCAAAACAAAACGCCCCGGCTTTAACCGGGGCGCTTCGCGGCAAAACGTGCGCGCGGTCTAGAACATATTCCACAAGTACTGGTTGTAGACCTCGTGGTGGAACTGGACTTCCTGCGCTTTGACGAACGTTCCCAGAGCGCGGGGGCAGCGATCGGCGGAGGCTTCTTTTAGGTCGGCGTAGCGGCCTTTGACGTCTTCGCCGAGGATGGTGGTGATCCACGGAGATTTCTTGAAGTCGTCCAGAGCCTTGTAGATGTTGTCGGGCAGGTAGCGCTCGGCCTGGCGCAGGTTCTTGATCTTCGCGGTCTCGCCGTCGAGGCCGGACTTGAAGATCGAGTACATGACCATGTAGGGGTTGGCATCGGGAGCGACGGAGCGAACTTCAACGCGCATGCTCTTCTCGTTGCCGATGGGAATCCGGATCATCGACCCGCGATCCACCGCCGACGCTTTGATCTGGTTGGGCGCTTCGAAGTGAGGATCGAGCCGGCGATAGGCATTCACGCTGGGATTCAGCAGCAGGCAAATATCATTGCCGTGAGTGAGGATGCGGTCGACGAAGGCCCAGCCCATCTTGCTGAGTTTCTCTTCGCCCTTTGCGTCCCAGAACAGGTTCTTGCCGTTCTCGCTGATGGAAACGTTGGTGTGCATGCCGCTGCCGTTCACGCCCACGACTGGCTTGGGCAGGAAGGACGCGGTGAGTCCCATGTGGGTCGCGACCTGGCGGCAGATCAGTTTGTAGAGCTGAATCTGATCGGCCGCGGCCACGACTTCGCCGTAGCCGTAATTGATTTCAAACTGCGAAGGCGCAACTTCGGGATGATCTTTTTCGTTCTGGAAACCCATGGCGCGCTGCACTTCGGCCGAAGTGTCAATGAAGGTGCGCAGCGGATCGCCGGGCAGGGAGTGATAGTAGCCGCCGGTGTTGACGTATTCGAACTTGCCGCCGACTTCGTGATAGTGACGCTCGGCGTCAGGACCTTTGAACAGGAAGCCTTCAATTTCGTTGGCCGCGTTGAGTGTGTAGCCTTTCTTCTTATGCAGTTCGTCGGCATAGCCTTTGAGCACGCCGCGAATGTCGCCGGAATACGATGTGCCGCCCTTGTCGATGACTTCGCCGAACACCAGCACCTTGCCGGAGCCAAACACGTCGGACGGCGCCCAGTAGAATGCGCCCCAATCAATGCCGAGGCGCAGATCGCTCTCGCGCTGTGCGGTGAAGCCGCGAATCGACGAGCCGTCGAACGTCAGGTTGTCATAGCTCTTCAGCAGGAACTTCTTGTCGTAGTCGAGCATGTGCAGCCGGCCTTCGAGATCGCTGAAGAGCACGGTCACGGCCTTGATCCGCTTCTCGTCGGTCAGATACTTGAGGCGCTCCTCCTGAATCTTGTGGGCGGCGACGCGGTTCTTGCGCTGCTCCTTGGCCTTCAGGTTGAGTTCTTCCAGTTCGTCGTATGAGAGTGCCAGAAAATTGCGCAGTTCAGTGGACATGGATGTCGTTCATTCTCCTTCGCGTAGAAACTCAAGATTTGAGCAAAACCGCATCACGGAAACGGGCAGGTTGAAATGGCTGGTTTCAACACTTCGACTCGGAACTCGCTGACTAGTAACGGCCGACTTGTAACGGGGAAGGATAGCGCGTGACTAGGGCACCCGCCAATCGAAAAAGATGATGAGCCGCATAAAAGAGATTTATTCGGGGAGGCGTTGAAGGAGTCGAAGTTAGTTCAAGCCGAAGCCCTGCCCGGGCATGAGGCGGAGGATCACGCCGAGGGCGGTCAGCACGGCGATGAAGTAGACGGTAGTGACGCGACTGGGACGCGCAGGAAGATCGCCGGCGAAAAAGACCTGGTAGGCAGCGCCCGCCGCGACTAAGAAGAAGACGCCCTGGCCGAGTACGAGCCACAGAGCCAGGCATGCGGTGAGCAGAATGATCCGCTCTGTCTTGCTGAGCGCGAGCGCGGCTTGTCCGCCATCGAGAACCCAGACGGGAGTGAGGTTCAGCACGTTTAGAACGGCACCAGCACGTGCCAGCGCGGCCCACAGTGGATCGCCGGTCTGCCACCAGAGAATCGCACAAGCTAGAGCTGCGAGAAATCCGGCAAGCGGGCCGGCCAGGCTGACTTCGGCCCGCGTTTCCAGCGAAACACCCAAAGCCTGCCAGCGGACGTATGCGCCGAAGCCGGGCAGGAATACGGGCATGTCCGCAGGCAGTCCGCGGCGCTTGATGTCGATGTAATGACCCATTTCGTGAATCAGAATCAGCACCGCGAAACCGATGCCGAACCTGGCGCCGAACATGGCCCAGTACACACCGAAGAAAGCAAAGAAGGTGAGCAGAAACTTCAGTTTGAAAATCGCGGTCAGCAGGAATTTGCCCTTAGCCAATAAAATCGCTACCGGACCAACCGGCCCGAGGCGCTGTGCCCATTTATTCTCGCTGGGAGGCGCGGGCTGAATACGCTTGGCGAGCGCGTCGAGCGAGCGGGCGTGCTGCACGATCCACTCGGCTTGCCGCGAATTCTGGGGCAGCAGCGGCAGTCCCATCAGCCAGCGTTCGCGGGCCTGCCGGGGATCGCCCTTGGCCTCGAGGGCCTTGGCTTCGGCGGCGAGTCGGTCGAGTTGCTCCGAGTGTACGAGCGCGTGGCACTGGTCGCACACCAGCGTTCCGGGCACAAGTTCGCGGGAGCAGCGCCGGCAGTTGCGAATGAGTTCGGGCGTAGTGGTCGACACGATTCGGAGAAGACTGGCCTAATTCTACGCGAGAGGCAGTCTTAATCGCCTCAGGGTTCCGCAGTTCAGCGCGGCCCCGGCGGGGAGTTCTCGAAGGGTCCGAAAACTTGCAGCGGTTTGGCGCCGGTCATTTTCCATGCGAATTGCATGCCCACAAACAAAATCACGAGTCCAATTAACGCGCCGAAGGCATTGCTGGTGAATTCGAGAAAAGGAGAAGCCAAGCCAAGCAAAAGCAGCATTCCCATGGCTGACAGAAAACTGGGCCGAGGCCGTGCCGGTTGTTCTTTCTGCTCGTCCGAGTCGGAGTCTTGTTCGGATTGCGTGCTGTGCTGGGATTGCTTCTGCTTATGTTCCCCAGAAAAGTGAATCCAGACAGGGATTGCGGCGGTCGAGACGGCGGCATAGGTGAGCAAGACCGCAGTAATCTGATAGCGCCTTCCGCCCACTCCGTTGGATCCCTTGACCATGGCCTTGCCCACGAGCCATCCCACGGCCAACGCCGCATAGCCGATCACGATTCCGGTGACGATGGCAAACGTGGCGTACAGGATCATGCCTAGAATCGCAGCTCCGACTCCGAAGAGAATGGAACGCACAAAGGCGGCGTGCGTGTCCTTGGCCAATTCTCCGCGCATTCTTTCGGCGCATCCCGGACAGGCCATGGCGCCGTTGGCCTGGTAGTAATTTCCGGCGATCGGCTGATGACAGAACTGGCAGTGGTCGGCGCCGGGAGCACCGACATATTCCGCGGTGCCAAATTGCGGAGTGGGATTTTGGAAGGCAGGGTCGGTCATGGCCCGGAACGATAGCACACAAACGTCGGCAAGAATGAGAGATTTCGCGAAGCTACTGCCGGTGGGCCTTGGCACCCGCGGCCAGTTCGCGCAAAGTGGTGAGGAAGCCGGCGGCGGTGCGCGGATCATACAGCGCGTCGAGCGAGATGGTGGCGGAGAACTGCGGCGAATCGGGGCGGAAGTGCACCTGCAACACATCTTGCTGGCGGACGGTCATCAGAGTATTCAGTTCGGGAGTCGTATCCTGTTTCCAGTGGGTGCGGGTGGTGAGGACTACAGGGCCGGGTTCGTAGACGTCCCACACGCGCTCGTCGCGGCTGCGGGCGGTGACTCCGCGGCTGTGGGCGCACCAGCGATGGCGCACCACTTCGAGGTGGAAGCTGGGCGCGCCGCCCAGGTCGGCCTCAAAGGTCAGCGTTTCTTTCTGCTTGTGATAGCAGCTCAATAGCCACTGCACGGGCAGCGCGCGCGGCCGGAACTTCATGGTGACGTGAGCGTTTTCGAAACTGCGGGAAGGGAACTGCAGGCGGGCATGGAGGTGCGAACTGCTCAGCCAGCGCGAGTCGAGGATGCGTCCTTTGCCGGCGCACGCCGATTGCACCCAGCGCAGCGCTTCGGTTCCTTTGCGGCGGTTGTAGGCGGCGAACAGGAAGTACCACACTCCCAGCACCGCAACCGCGCCGACCACGTCGATGACTAGAAGGCGTCCCACCACGTCTTCTTCTTTGTCCTCTGATGCTGATGGTACGTCCGAGGTTGCGGTCGGGGCAAGGGGACAATATGCCCCAAAGAATGATTTTTTCCCGCGCTAGACCCAGCCGCTGTGGAAAACCGGGACCGCCCGCGGAGGCAGGGTTTCGGCGGTTTCAGGGCCGCGGCTGGTTCGTAACTTCGACTACAACTGGGCGGCGACTTGGCCCGCTACAATATCGGCGTGAGCTTCGTCATCCGCGACTTCCAGCCCGGCGATTTTGAAACCCTCTGGCGCATGGACCAGGAATGCTTTCCGCCGGGAATTGCCTACTCGAAAGAGGAACTCAAGGCCTATGTGCGACACCGCGGAGCGTTCACCCTGGTCGCCATGGATTCCGACCAAGGCAAACCTGCAGGCTTCATCGTGGTCCACGCCGGCCCGGCTGGCCACGTCATCACCATTGACGTGATAGCGTCGGCTCGACGCTCGGGAGTGGGGTCGCTGCTGCTGCAGGCTGCGGAAGAACGCCTGCGGGCTGGCGGATCACGCGCCGTGGGTTTGGAGACCGCAGTCGACAATCTCGCCGCCCTGTCGTTCTACAAGCGGCACGGCTATAGCGTGATCCGCACCTGGCCGCGCTATTATCCGAACGGCGTGGACGCGCTGGTGATGAGAAAGGAACTCACTTCTGCATGAAGCTCGCCACATTGTGTCTCTGGAGTCTGTTCCTGGCGTGCGGCGGGGCTAGATCGCAAGCGCAGGATCTGCACTTTGCGCCGATCGACGTTTCGGTCTCCGACCCACCGATTGCGTTTAAAGCCGATGGCCGATGGAACCTGGCGTACGAGTTGCGGATTGCGAGTTTCGCCGATACGGGCGATACCACCATCACTCGCGTGGAGGTGCTGGACGCCAATCGCAAGACGCTGTTCGGCTTGTCCGGGGACGATCTCAAGGCCTCGACTGATTCCACCGCCGCCGTGGGCCTGAAACTCGGCCCCCGAGCCTTTACCACCGTCTATATTTGGATTACCGCCAGTTCGCTGGCCGACCTTCCCGGGCAGTTGCGACATCGCGTGACCGTCAAGAGTTCGGACGACCCGCAAGAGGCCAGCGCTGAAACACCTGCCGTAACCATCGATCGCAGACCAGTGATCGTCATCAGCCCACCCCTCCGAGGAAAAGGCTGGATGGCCTCCAATGGCCCCTCGCCCACGTCGATTCATCGTCGCGCCCTCCTGCCGCTCGATGGCCATGCCGCCATCGGTCAAAGATTCGCCATCGATTGGGGGCAGTTGTACCCGGATGGCGAGTGGTACCGCGGCGACCCGCTCAGCAATAAGAGCTATCGCAGTTATGGCCAGATGGTTTACGCGGTGGCCGACGGCGCGATCACGGAGGCGAAGGACGGAATTCCCGAGAACACGCCTGGGCCTACGTCTCGCGCCGTCGAGATGACGCTTGAAACCATGCCCGGGAATCACCTCATCGAGCAGATCGGTGACGGGCTGTATGCTGCCTACGCTCACCTGCAGCCCGGATCGTTGCGCGTCAAAGTGGGAGACCACGTTCACCGGGGGCAAGAACTCGGGCTGCTGGGGAACTCAGGGAATTCGACCGCACCCCACCTGCATTTTCAAATCTGCGACGCGAACTCGATGCTGGGCTGCGAAGGCCTCCCCTACGCTTTCAAGTCGTTCGAAGTGGAGGGCCGCTGGAAGCCCGGAGACTCGATCTCGAAGCACGAAATGGAAATACCGACGGAAGGCGAAGTGGTGAACTTTGTCCCCACGCCGTAGGCGCAGTGAATTCTGGCGTGCCGCAGGTTGCATTTCGAAGTATTCTCAAGCTACCTTGCCAACATGAAAGTCGCCATTCAGGGGGAACTCGGGTCGTTCAGTCACGAAGCGGCGGAGAAGATGCTGGCCCGCTGCACGGTCGTGCCCTGCGCGCGATCGGCGGAAGTGTTCGATCGCTTGCAGCGTGAGGCGGTCGACGCGGCGGTGATTCCGATCGAGAACACGCTGGCGGGAACGGTGGCGGAACACGCCGACCTGATGCTCACGCGCGAAGTGTTCATTCAGCAGGAATATCTGCTGCGCATCGTGCACAACGTGATCGCTGTTCCAGGCGTGCGGCTGAGTGCTTTACGGCGCGTGCTGTCGCATCCCGTGGCGCTTGACCAGTGCCGCGACTTTTTCCGCCGCAATCCGAAAATCGAGGCAGTGCCGTTCTACGACACGGCGGGCAGCGTGAAGCATGTAATCGCTGAAAAATTACAAGATGCAGCGGGAATTGCTGGCAAGCAGGCGGCGCACGAATATTCGGGCAAGATCCTGCAGTCCAGCGTGGAAGACGATAAGAGCAACTTCACGCGCTTTTTCCTGATTCGCAAGCTGGGCCGGGCCGGCGGACGTAAAGCTTCCGGAAAAAAGAAGGCGCACTCGAAAGCGAGCGCCGACTATCACCGCTTGATTCCTCCCGGCGCAAATAAGACCTCGATTGTGTTTAAGGTGAAGAACGTTCCGGGCGCGCTGTTCAAGTCGCTTAGCGTATTTGCCCTGCGCGACATCAGCTTGAGCAAGATAGAGTCACGTCCCATGCGCGGACGGCCGTGGGAGTATGTGTTCTACGTCGACTTTTTACGCGGCGACGACGAACCGGCACGCAATGCGCTCCGGCATCTGGGCGAAGTGGCCGAGTTTGTGAAAGTGCTGGGGATTTATCCAGCGGTGTGAAGCTTGCTGGACCTTCTTGGAACCTGGTCGAGCTCGGTCGTTCAGCTTGTCCCAATTTAGGGCTTGGCAACCGGTGTCCTTCCGCGTTAGCCTCTGCACCTTAGGCACATTCCACAACGACCATAAGAGAATAGAATTCAAGATCTTGCGGGAATCCTTCCGGGGGCTCCTGAAACCTTTCCTGCAGGAGTATCATCTAAACTTGAGCGAGTTACACTCAAGGAGACCCAATGAGTCAGCAGCCACCCGTCGAGCGCACTCCTAAGCATAAGGAAATAAACGATCAGAAGGCCCTGCCTGTGCTCCCCGTACGGGACACCGTCTTGTTTCCGCACGCCGTTTTGCCCCTGACCGTGGGCCGGGAGAGCTCGGTACAGTTGATCAATTCCCTGGGAGAAGACAAGACCATCATTGTGGTGGCGCAGCGCGAAGCACGCGTCGACTCCCCGCAACCCAGCGACCTTTATACGGTAGGAACCTCCGCCGTGGTGCACAAGGTCGTAAAGATGCCCAACCAGAGCCTGTTCGTATTTGCCGAGGGTCTGGAACGCATCAAGCTGGGCGAGTTCACACAGCTAACGCCCTTCATGAGCGCGACTTATTCGACCTTGCCCGAGGGCACCACACCCATCGCTACGTCGGAGATCGAAGCGCTGCAGCGCAATGTGCTGACGCTGTTTCAGCAGATCGTTGCCGGTTCGCCGACGTTGTCGGACGAACTCTCGACCGTGGCCATGAACATTGATGAACCCGGGCGCCTGGTGGATTTCATCGCGTCATCGCTGCCATCGCTGTCGACGCCCGACAAGCAGGACACGCTGGAAACGCTCGACATCCACGTGCGCCTGGAAAAAATCAACCAGCACCTCGCGAAGGAGCTTGAAGTCCAGCAACTGCGCAACAAGATTCAAAGCGAAGTGCAGGATCGCGTTCAGCAGACCCAGCGCGAGTATTACCTGCGCGAGCAGATGAAGGCCATCCAGAAAGAACTGGGCGAGCAGGACGAAGGCCAGCGCGACGTCGAAGACCTGAAGAAAAAGATCGACGAAGCGGGCATGCCCGATGAAGTGAAGAAAGAAGCGCTCAAGGAACTGGGCCGCCTATCGCGCATGTCTCCAATGGCTGCCGACTATTCACTCACGCGCAACTACGTTGAGTGGCTCGCCGTGCTGCCGTGGAACAAGACTTCGGGGCAGGAAATTGAGATTCCGAAGGCGAAAGAAATTCTCGACACGGATCATTATGACCTCGAGAAAGTGAAAGACCGTATTCTCGACTATCTTTCGGTGCGCCGGCTGAAGCCGAATATGAAAGGGCCGATTCTTTGCTTCGTCGGTCCTCCGGGTGTGGGCAAGACCTCGCTAGGTAAATCAATCGCGCGTGCCTTGGGCCGAAAGTTTGTAAGGCTGTCGCTGGGCGGCGTGCACGATGAAGCGGAAATTCGCGGGCATCGCCGGACTTATATCGGAGCTCTACCGGGGCAGATCATTCAGGGCATTCGGCGTGCGGAGACGAAAGATCCGGTCTTCATGCTCGATGAAATCGACAAAGTGGGGCGCGACTTTCGCGGTGATCCGGCTTCGGCGCTGCTGGAAGCGCTCGATCCTGAGCAGAATTCGACGTTCCGCGACAACTATCTGGATGTAACGTTCGACCTGTCGAAGGTGTTGTTCATCACGACGGCGAACATGCTCGATCCCATTGCGGAGCCGCTGCGCGACCGTATGGAGATCATCGAACTGCAGGGTTACAGCGAGGAAGAAAAAGTCCACATTGCGTTCCGTTATCTGATTCCGCGCCAGATCGAAGAGAACGGCATTACCGTCGACCAGATCGAGTTTCCGGAGGAAGGTGTGCGCTACACCATTCGCCACTACACACGGGAAGCGGGCGTGCGCAGCCTGGAACGTACCATCGGTACCATCTGCCGCAAGCAGGCGCGGCGTTTGGCCGAGGGCAAGACCGATAAGCTGATCGTCACCAAGGAAGTGATTCAGGAATTTCTTGGCGGCATCAAGATTCGCAGCGAAGGTGAAATCGCCGAGAGGACGGAACGGCCAGGAGTGGCGGTTGGACTGGCGTGGACTCCGTCGGGCGGAGATGTGCTGTTCGTCGAAGCCAATGCAATGAAGGGCAAGGGCGGCTTCACCATGACCGGACAGATTGGACAGGTCATGCAGGAATCGATGCAGGCGGCGCTGACTTGGGTGCGCTCAAATGCGGAACGGTTGGGGATTGCGGAGGACTTCTTCGCCAGCCACGACATCCACATGCACGTGCCGGCCGGCGCAATTCCGAAAGATGGACCGTCGGCGGGAGTGACCATGGCTACCACGCTGGTTTCGCTGCTGACCAAGCGCCGCATCACGCCGCTGCTGGCCATGACCGGCGAAATTACGCTGAGTGGAAACGTGCTTCCGGTCGGCGGGATCAAAGAGAAAGTTCTGGCGGCAAAACGTGCGGGAGTGACCCAAGTGATTCTGCCCGCGGAAAACAAAATGAACGTCGAGGAGGATCTGACGCCAGAACAACTGGATCACCTCGCCGTGCATTACGTGAAGACGATCGACGAAGCTCTGCGAGTCTCGCTGCCGCAGTTGGCGGAGCGAGCGGCGACCACGATCCTCTCTACGCCGCTCGTGAAAGAACCGGAAACGGTTCATGAGAAAGTGCTGACGCAAGCCTGAGGTTCGATTGAAGCTCAGTGGCCAGCCTCGCATGAGGTTGGCCATTTTCTTTGGCGGAAGAGGCGCGAAGAATCTGTCTGTAAGTTGGAAGGCCCGCTCGCGGTAAACTGAACGCCTGATGCGCGTGCGAGTTCTTTTCTTCGGGATATTGAAAGACGTGGCGGGCGGGCCGGCGGACGACGTCCATCTACCGGACGGCGCTTCTGTGCGCGACTTGCTCATGCAACTCGAAGTGCAGATCCCTCGTTTGAAACAGTCGCTCTCATCGCTGGCTCTGGCGGTGAATCAACAGTACGCCGGGCCAGAGACGCGTTTGCATCAGGACGACGAGGTAGCCTTGCTTCCGCCAGTCAGCGGAGGTGCGCCGGACGCGAAGGGAGGCCGGCGCTACGCTTCGATTGTCCGCGAAGCCATTGCCACGTCCCGGATCGTGGCCGGCCTGAAGCGCGGAGAGGACGGTGCGGCGCTGGCTTTCGAGGGTATCGTCCGCAACCAGACTCGCGGCCGCAAGACGCTTTATCTCGACTACGAAGCCTATGAAGAGATGGCGCTCGCGCACATGGAGTCACTGGCCACGCAGGCTCTGCAACAGTTTCAGATTCGCGATGTAGCCATCGTGCATAGGCTGGGACGGATCGAGATCGGCGAGACCAGCGTGCTGATCGCGGTCGCGTCGGCGCATCGCGCAGCTGCGTTTGATGCCTGCCGCTGGCTGATTGACACGCTCAAACGCACTGTGCCGATCTGGAAGAAGGAGCACTTCGAGGACGGCGTGGTGTGGGCGGATGGAGAGCCGTTTCCGGCTGAGATTCCTCGGGCGAATTCCTGAGAGGCCGAGGCAGCCCCGGGTGGCAGGCTGCATCTAACAGTGCGGCCAGATTCTTGGGGCGCGTCGAATCTTAGCAGTCCTGCACCGCCGAGAGCCGCCCGTCAGGCAAAGGTATAATTCAATCTCTCGATGAGAAAACCCGCCACGAGTCTGCTCCTGATCGGCGTGCTCGTTTCGCTCGGCCGCCTGTGGGCGCAGCAGAACTCGATCCCGCAGAACCCGCCTCCGCAGAATCCTCCGCAAGCGTCGTCTCCAGCAGCTGCGTCGCTCCAGCCTCAGCCACCCCGAGCCCAGTCTTCGCCCGAACGCCAGTCGGAACCGGAAGCCAAACTCCGGGTCGATGTCCGGCTGGTCAACGTATTCGTTACCGTGACCGACGCGCACGGTGCGCCGATCGGCGGGCTCGCGAAAGAGAATTTTGTTCTCAAGGAGGACGGGCACGAGCAGAAGATATCTGTCTTCGACAAGGAATCGGAGTTACCGCTCTCGATTGCGCTCGCTATCGATACCAGTCTGAGTACTCGCCACGATCTGCCGCTCGAACAGGCTGCTGCCAAGCGTTTTGCCCATGACATCCTGCGTCCGATCGATGCCCTCTGCGTGTACGGCTTCAGCGAAACGGTCTACGACTCCACACACGGGTTCACTTCCAGTCTCAAGTCTATTGACGGAGCGGTAGACCACATCCGCGTGGGCGCCGCCACGGCGGTCTATGATGCGATTTTCGTGGCCTCGCGCGCCCTGGACCACCGCAAGGGACGAAAGATTCTAGTCCTGATCACCGACGGTGAAAACGTAGACAGCAAGGTCGACTACAAAGAAGCGCTGCGCGCGGCGCAGGAAGCCGAAGCGCTGATTTATTCGATCATCATCGTCCCCATCGAGAGCAGCGCCGGACGCGAAATCGGAGGCGAGCACGCCCTGATCCAGCTCTCTGAAGACACGGGAGGCAAGTATTATTACGCGACTGCGCCGACGCAGCTCGACGACGCGTTCCAGAAGATCAGCGACGAACTGCGCACCCAGTACCTGCTGGCTTACTATCCATTGCAGCGGACATCGTTCTCGGAATTCCGCCGCATCGAGGTGCAGGTCGCGGGCATGCCGGAGGCCTCGACCTATCGCGTCCGCCACCGCGCGGGCTACTACACCGTGAAATCGGAGTTTTGATTATCCTCTTCTTAATAGAGGCGGTAAGATTTGACCGTTACCTTCCATTCTGCAGAGGCGGAATACAGTATTTGGAATTTGCGTTCCGCCGCGCCTCTTCTCCGTCGAGTCACAACCACCTCCGCAAGTGAATGAAATAAATGACAGTTGTTTCCATCCTGGTGTATGATCTCGCTCCTTGGCTGGAAAATTGCTTAGGTCATCGCCAAGTATCAATCGGCGTTTGCGCCACAGTGCAGCCGAAAACGTAAGTTCGGCAGGCCTGAAAAGCATCTCTCTGGGGAGTGTTTCCGTACCTGGTGAATGAGCGGACTCGGCTTTAACTTCGCAATCGAGTTCTGTGGACAATCTGGCTGCATGTAGCGGCAAAGACTCTGAAGATTCCGAAAGGATGATCGATGATGAACCCTAAATCTCCTCGCGTGGTGCTGGCGCTGGTCAGCGCATTCGTTCTGTTGTCCTCGGCGTTTCTGCTGGGGCAAACCACCGTCGGTACGGGCAGCATCAGCGGCACCGTGACTGACCAGAGCGCAGCCGTGCTGGCAGGAGCCAAGATCACGATCACTAACGTCGCCACCAACCAGGTGATCGCGTTGACGTCGAACTCGACCGGTGGATTCAACTCCGGCGCGCTGGTTCCGGGTGAATACAAGGTTCAGATCGCGGCGAAGGGGTTCAACACGGTGAACGAGACCGTTGCGGTTCAAGTCGGCAACACCGCTACGGCCAATGCCAAATTGCAACTTGGCAAGGAGACCACGATCGTCGACGTACAAGCCGACGAAGTGTCGGTAAACACCGAGCAGGCGACGGTGCAGGGTGTTCTGACCGCGAACCAGATCGAGAATCTGCCGGTGAATGGCCGCAACTTCCTCGATCTCGCGCAGCTTGAACCCGGCGTCCAGATTCAGGACGGCCAGAACTTCGATCCCACCAAGGCGGGCTTCTCTTCCATCTCATTCGGTGGACGATTCGGCCGTACAGCTCGCATCGAAGTCGACGGCGTGGACGTCTCCGACGAGACCGTCGGCACTACCACCACCGACATCCCGGCCAGCGCCATTCAGGAATTTCAGATCAGTCAATCCAGCATGGATATGTCGACCGAGCTGACTTCTTCCGGTTCGGTCAACGTCACCACTAAGTCCGGAACCAACGCATATCATGGAGAGGCCTTTGGCGTCTTTCGTGACAGCTCGTTCTCGTCGCAACTGCCGGGAGCCCCTGGTCCCTTCCAGCGCAGCCAGTACGGCGGCGCTTTCGGGGGAGCGGTCATCAAAGACAAGATGTTCTTCTTCCTGGATGGGGAGCGGACCATCCAGCACACCACCGTGCCTGTGCCGGTTTCCGCTCCTTTCCAGGCGTACTCGGGCAGCTTTGCCGATCCTTTCCACGAGGCCAACCTGCTCGCACGCGTGGACTACGCGCTGACCAAGAGCGCGCGCGCTTTCTATCGCTTTTCATACTTCAAGAACTCATTGGGCGCCACATTCGGGTTTGGTTATTCGCTGTATGACAACGTCGACATCACCCGCAACGACTTGGTCGGTGTGGATTTCAACACCGGTAGCTTTAGCCACTCCATCCGCTTCTCTTTCTTGAAATTCCAGAATCAGATCGTGGATGCGACCACCGGCAACAGCGCGCTGCCCTTTGACAATCTGCACGCCGAGATTTCCATGGGATCAACTGGTCTGACGGCCGGTCCGAATCTATTGGCGCCGCAAAGCACTCCGCAGAGCGACCACGAACTCAAGTATGACGGCAGCAAGATCATCGGCTCGCACGTCGTTCGTTTTGGCGTTACCTTCAACCACCTGCAGGGCGGAGGTTTCGCTTCTTTCTTTAAGAACGGGCCGCAGATCATATCGGGCGTTACAACGGACGAAGTTACGGCAGCAGCCAGTGGCCCTTTTCCTGGCGGCGCTTCTAACCCGTATAACTATCCCGCGGATTCCGTGACCATCGCCAACGGTTTGGGCTATTCCACCACGAAGCCGGCTCTAGGCTTCCCTGCGGGCGGATTGGGGCCGGACAACCGCATCCTGCTGTACCTGGGTGATACCTGGAAGATCAAACGAAACTTTGCCCTCACCTATGGTCTGCGTTATGACCGTGACACCGGCCGCACCGACAGCCAGTTCCCGGCAATTCCTCAGCTCAGCACGCTGGTTCCTGGACTGGGCGATGCGGTAAGACAGCCGAACCTCAATCTCGCCCCACAAGTGGGTTTTGCCTGGGATCCGAACGGCGATGGCAAGACTTCAATTCGCGGCGGCATCGGCTTGTTCTGGGAGAATGCTATCTGGAACAATGTGCTCTTCGATGGTCCGCCGCGTGAGCAGACCGGTGCATTCCTGCAGTTCTTCTCGCCTTGCAGCGCGCCTGGGCAGCCGGTCACGCTGCAGAGCAGCACGGGCCCAATTATTCCCAGCGCTGAAGTATGCGGCGCGTCTGGCGCCAGCAGCTTCCCGCTCATAGGCAACGCCCTGCCGGCCATCATCGCCTTGCAGCAGCAGTGGGTGGCGGCATCGCCCTTAAACTTGACGACGAGCAACCCGGCCTATGCTGGCCAGTATCTCAACGGTACGGTGCAGGGCGTGACATACAATTGCCAGGTTGCCGGCGACGGCTGCTTCTTCGCGCCGGGCGCATCCATGTTTGACCCCAACTACCGGTCGCCACGATCCGTGCAGATGAATATTGGCTTCCAGCGTGAACTTCGGCGGGGCACTGTGCTGAGCGTCGATTTCGTGCGCAACGTCCAGACCCACTATCTGCTGGGTGTGGATAAGAACCACGCCGGCGATGTCAGCCACTTCAACCCGGTGGCCGCCGCGCAAGCGATCGCGACCACGTTGGCCAACTGCGGCGTTGCCTCGGTGACTGCGTCGTGGTCATCGAGTACAGCCTGTGCCACCGATCCCGCGAATGGAACGAACGACAACAGCACCTATCAGCCTCGGGCGGCTACGATAGCCGATTACGCCGGCAACGGACTAGGTTCGTCGTCTGACATGGGTGGCAGCAGTTGCCTAGCGGCGCTAGGCCGCCCGTGCGCCTTCGGTGGTATCAACCCCAACGCTCCGCCGCTCAACTTTCTCTCTCCTGTGGGGCGATCGCTCTACGACGGACTGCAGATGAAGCTGGTGGAAAACGTCAAGTCTCCATTCCGGGGCGCCACAAACTTGAACTTCCAGATAGCTTACGCACTTTCGCGCTTTGACAATTCGGGCGGCGGCGTGGCGACGGACAACCCGGTCACCGCGTCCAGCGGCGATCAGGACTTCATTGTGACCGCGCTCGACAATGCCAACGTGAACCGCTACTTTGGCCCTTCCACCCTGGACCGCAGGCACCAGTTTTCTTTCGGTGGCTTCGTTGACATCCGTGGTGGACTACAGTGGGCCGTGATCGGCCACTTTGACAGCCCGCTGTCGACCACCCTGACTGTTCCCAGCACCGGGTCCGCAGGCCAGATTTTCCAGACTGATTTCACGGGGAGCGGGGTTACGCAGGACCCGATCCCCGGAACCCACGTGGGTAACTTTGACCGCGGCATCAACGCTTCCAACATCAACACGACCATCTCCAAATACAACACCACCGTGGCCGGGCAAGCGACTCCGGCAGGCAATTTGCTCGTCGGGGCCAACCTGGGCATACAGAATAGTGATCTGGTCGGGTTGGGCGCAGTAGCTCCGAGCCTTCCGCTGGCGCCGGGGAATCAGCAAAACTACTCGTGGCTGAAGACTTTCGACACCACCCTCGCCTGGACCTACAACATTAAGGAGAAGGTGACGATCAAGCCGTCAGTTGGCATCTACAACTTGTTCAACTTCGTGAACTACGATTTGCCGACGAGCATGATGTCTGGGCTGCTGACTGGCCAGGCGGGTAGTGTCAACGGTACTGATCCGATTGGACATGATGCCAACCGCGTAGGTGCGGGCACCGGCGTCTACACTCTGGGCTCGCCCCGCCAGATCGAGTTCGGCTTGAAGGTAACCTTCTAGGACGCGCAGCGAACGTTGCACAATCCCGCCGCCAGCATTCACGCTGGCGGCTTTTTCTTTTGGGAGGATTCATCCGCGCGCTTCCGCAGCCTTACGGGTTCAGTTCAGTGCGCAGGTGTTTCGAAAGCTTTTCGATCTGCTTCAGCTTTTCGATCACATCCTTGGGCAGCATGCCTTTGCGGACGCTGGCCACGTCCGAAGGAATGGTCTGCGCAGTGCGCGCCAGGTCGTCGGCTTCGCGCTGCAGTTGCTCGAGATTGACGCGGGGGGAGAGCGTGGTTTGGTCTTTGTCGGTGGGCTGAGGGTCCATCGACTCCGGAGGCGTGGGATAGTGATGCGTGCTCTGCGGAACTGCCAGCGCGACGAAGAGTCCTAGCGTGAATGGGAGTGATAGCGCAGCCGATTTCTTCACGGTGTACCTCCTGCCGGGAGGGAAAGACCTCAGGCATTGTACTCCCGCTGGCCGCTCGTCATCGCTCTTCACCCGCCTCTTCATCCAAGGCCGTTCGCGCGCCGCCGGATTCATCCCATTGTGTACAATGCCTGCATGCCTCTCCGCACTCCTCCCGGGAATCCTAACGCCGCCAAGCGCAGCCGGACGCCCCCTCCCGAAGATACCTTCGAGGAGGCGGCATTCCTGAAGGAGCTGGGGGAGAAGCAGAAGCCAGTCTCGGTCAAACTGCTGGACGGCCAGGTCTTCCACGGATGGATCGAGTACTACGACAAGAGTATGGTGCGGCTGACCCGCGAGGGCGCGCCCAATCTGTTCATCTTCAAGCACGAGATCATGTACATCGCGGAAGATGGCGGAAAGAGAAAGTGAATCGGCTGGCTTCGGGCTTCCGCAACGTGCGAGTGCGGCCCCTGTATTCGCTGACTGATCTTGAATTCCGGAAGCCGGCAGCCGAGAGCCGGAAGCCTTTAAACCAATGTCATCCACTGCAAGCCATCCCGAGAGCTTTCTTCCCTCCATGTCGGCCTTTGCTCGCGAGGCCGGTGCGTTGCTCATGCAATATTTCCAGCAGGGCCTCAAGATCGAATACAAAGGCGACGCCGATCTGGTTACCGCAGCCGATCGCGCTTCCGAGAAGCTGATCCGGGAACGCATCAGCCAGCAGTTTCCCTCGCATGATGTGCTGGGCGAAGAGCAGGGACTCAACGATCAGGGCGGCGACTACCGCTGGTATGTCGATCCGCTCGACGGCACCACGAATTTCGCCCACGGATATCCAGTATTCTGCGTGTCGATGGCGTTAGAACACCGGGCGGGATCTACGGCAACCCGGGTCGCCGGGGTGGTTTACGATCCCACGCGCGACGAATTATTCTCCGCCGAGCAGGGAAGAGGCGCGCACCTGAACGGCCAGCCGATCCATGTGTCCAAGGCGACGCAGCTGAAAGAATGTCTGGTGGCGACTGGTTTTCCCAGCCACAAGCGGCACAAGAATCCCAACATTCACTTCTATCACCAGATCACGTTGCGCACTCACGGCGTGCGGCGCGCGGGATCGGCCGCGCTCGACTTGTGCAACGTGGCCAGCGGGCGTTTCGATGGCTTCTGGGAATTCAATCTCAATCCCTGGGACACGGCCGCGGGTGTGTTGATAGTGGAAGAAGCCGGCGGCAGAGTCAGTCGCTTCGACGGATCGCCGTTTAACATCGACAGCAGCGAGACTCTGGCATCGAATGGCCTGGTGCACGGTACGCTGTTGCACGAGTTCCAGGAAATCTTTGCGGGACGCGGACTCGACCCGCTGCCTGTGCCCAGCGAATATCGAAAATAGACTCCTCTGTGTCCTCCGTGGTTCAAGATTTTTCCCTCGCAGACCGCAGGGTTACAATAGCTGGGGACCCGCCAAGACTGTTTCCGGCCGTCCTCCATTTCAGATCGCTGGCAGGTCAACGTGATCGATTCTCTTCTGGAACGCAAGATCGAAAAGCGCCCGAACCACGTCCGGCTGCAGGGACGCATTCTTTTCCTCACCGAAGATCCGGAACTCATCAAGCGGCAACTCGCGGGCGAAGACCTGCCCTGGGATTCGGCGAATCCCGAGAACAATCCAAAACTGCGCGACGATATTTCGACCGATGAGATCACTCCGGCCCATTATTGTTTTTACTTTGACGAGACTCTGGGGGAGATCCCGTATCTCGGTTTGAAGTGCGGCAGCGTTACGCCCATCGGCCGCGGGGACGTCAAGCGCGGCGGCTTCGTGTGCGCGGTAAGCGGCAAGCGGCGCGGCAAAGGGTCGAGCCGCGAGCAGTCTCCTTATGCCGAAATGTGCGCAGGGATCCGTGTGGTGATCGCGGAAAACATCGAGCGTATTTACAAGCAGAATTGCCAGAATCTGGGACTGCTGACCTCGACCAACTTCTCGCTGATCGACCGCATTCGCGGCGGGGAAGAGATCGCACTGAGCGAATTCACCACTGGCGAGGACGAGATCACGCGGCAGGTCATCGAGTACGGCGGATTGTTTCCGTTTAACGTGGCGCGCTTGCAGGGGAAAGTATTCTTGCCGGCGATCTTGCCTTTTGCAGGCAAGAACGCGGGCGGGGGCGCTCGCGCCACACAGTCTATATCCACACGAGCTATGACGCTGGCCGAGAAGATATTTGCGCGGCACATGATCAACGAGAAAAGTGAAGTCGGCGTTGCCTCCGTCAAGCCCGGTGATACTGGCTTTGCCCGCGCTGACCTGCGATTCAGCCACGAGTATGTTACGCCGATGGCCGCGATTTTCTTTGAGCGCTATGTGGGCAAAGACGCGAAGGTCAACGATCCCGCGAGCATTCTGTTTTTCCGCGACCACCTGACATTTCTCGACGAAGTGATTTCCGAAGAGAAGAAAAAGATCGGTCTGCTCGATCTGGCCACGCAACTCAAACTCAAGCAGCAGGATTTCGCCGCCAAGCAGGGCATCCGACTGCATGGCGAATTGACCGACCGCAAGGGGTCGGAAGGCATCTGCCACTCGATCGTGCTCGAAAGCTACGCGCTGCCCGGCCAGTTGAATATTGGTTCCGACTCGCACACGCCGCACGTGGGCGCAATCGGCTGCGTAGCCTTCGGGATCGGCACCACTGACGTGTTCAATTCGTGGATCACGAGAGATGTGCGGGTGAAGGTGCCGGAGTCGGTGCGGATCGTGATTCGCGGCAAGAAGCACGCGAACGTGACTGCGAAAGATTTCATCCTGAAGATTCTCAGCCTCGACTACGTGCGCAGCGGCAAGGCCTTGGCCAAGGTCATGGAATACGCAGGCGAGGCTATCGAAGAGTTGAGCGTGGATGAACGCGCCACCATGACCAACATGGCGGCGGAAATCGGAGGCTTCACCGGCATCGTCGCGCCTGACAAGAAAGCGGTCGATTTTCTGGATGAGCGCCGCGGCATGAATCGCGCTAAAGCCGAAGCGATGATTGACGGCCTCTACAGCGATCCCGGAGCGCAGTACGCGCACGTGATCGAACTCGATGCGGCTGAGATTACTCCAATGGTGGCCACGCCCGGAGATCCCGGCAACGGCAAATATGTCCGCGAACTGAACACGCCGGTTCCAGTCGAGATCGCTTACGGCGGCACCTGCACCGCGGGCAAGAACGAAGACATGGACATGTACGCGGCGGTCCTCGCCGACGCGGTCAGGCACGGCAAACGCGTGGCCGATTCGGTGAAGTTCTACATTCAATTCGGATCGCAGGAAACGCGCAACTATTGCCTGCGCAAGGGATATCTGGAAGTGTTCCAAAAGGCCGGAGCGCAAGTGATCGAGCCCAGTTGTGGTGCCTGCATCAACGCCGGGCCGGGCGTTTCAACGCGCGCCGACCAGGTCGTGATCAGCGCCCAGAACCGCAACTTCCCCGGCCGCAGCGGCCCAGGGCAGATGTACCTGGCTTCGCCGCTCACCGTCGCCGCCAGCGCCGTGGCGGGCTACATCGTGGAGTATGAGCCCAGCGAAAAGAGAGAGTTGGTGGGAGCTTAGGGCAACAAAGAGCGTTAAGGGATCTCGCAAGGCCTATCCAATGCTGTGTAAAACTTCCTCGCCAAACGCACGAGCGGCAACCGTTATCTATCACTGAAGCAGAAAGGCGGAGGCCGGTGGCTAAGCCAGGTAAGGAGCCAGAGGCGAAGAGGGAATTATGGTGTGAATGCGAGTGGCCAATTGCGAGATTGGCGCCCACGAGCACTGCCAGTCGGCGGAGTGCCACATGCCGAAGTGGAAGGACATTCAAGGCAAGACGCCGAAGCGCGGCCGCTAGCCCAGTTGCTTTCGCGCAAACTGGCGAAACTGAAACTCGAACTCTTCCGGCGAATAGATGCCCTTCTGCACCAGGAGGGTATTCATGGCATAAACCGTGGATCGGAAAAGCTCTTCGCGAGACAACTTCTGCATCGCCTCATCGAAGCCGATTAGTTCCTTTGACCCGCATTCCCGGACCGTCCAACCTGCGTGGTTGCCATGGTATCCCCCTAAGAGCAGCATTCTACCTTGCGTCATGTTAAGCTTCACCCGGAGATTTGGGAATCCTCGCGAACCGGTGATTAGGCGCGGATACAGGGCTTTCCCCTCGCAAGTGGTTGATTTCAACCAGGATGGCCGAAATCAGCCAGCGCCGTTTCCGCAACTTTTCGGGGCCCATCGCGTTCAAATAGGTAGCGAGATTGGAAAGGGCTTCCGGACCGGACAAGGTAGAGGGTCCCCAAGCCAGGGAGGTGAGTATGCGGTACATGAAATATTTGGCGGTGCTGGCGGTGATGATGGCGATGCCGCTTGCGTATTCGCAAGCGCAGGTTTCAGTCGGAGTCGGAGTTGGGCCGGTGGGCGTTGGGATTGGTGCAGCGCCGGTCTGCGCGTATGGATACTACGGATATTATCCCTACGCCTGCGCGCCTTACGGCTATTACGGCGCTGACTGGTTTGCGGGCGGCCTGTTCGTTGGAGCCGGCCCATGGTTCCACGGTCCTGGTTGGCTGGGGTACTGGGGGCGGGCAAACGGCTGGTACGGGCGTCCGTGGTACGGTAATCCGGGCTGGGGCCGCGCGTGGGGATATGGCGGCCGTGGCTATTACGGTGGACGTGGCTATTATGGCGGCCGCGGCTATGCGGGACGTGGCTATGTGGGGCGCGGTGCTGTAGGTGGATTCCACGGCGGGGCAGTCGCACGCGGCGGGTTCCATGGAGCACCAGCGGGACACGGTGGCGGCGGATTCCACGGTGGCGGCTCTCATGGAGGCGGTTTCCACGGTGGTGGCGGGCACGGTGGCGGACGCCGGTAACGGAGTCCACTCCTGAAATACGAAACGGCTGGCAGCATACCACTGCCAGCCGTTCTTTTTTCCGTCCGTTCGAGGTAAAGAACCGGTGCCCTGTGCGGTCGGCTCCCTATGACTTTGACGCCGCGCGTCCTGCTATTTTGTGCAATTCCTGCAGGGACGGGAATGAGCTGGGAGCCACGAGCGTGCGTTCCGGTGGCTGCGAGCCAGACTTCAAGGAAGTGGCCAGCATCTGCAGGGCGTTGCCCATGATCGGCGGAGAAATGACTGTGGCAGCCAGCCGCCCCTGGCGAACCCATTCCTGGCCGGTGCGAGGAACGCCGTCGCATCCGGTAATGGGCAGCTTAAGCCAGGCGTCGCGCTCCTCCAGGTTCCCCAACTCTTCGAAGGCGCGCCGTGCGCCGATGGCCATGTCATCGTTCTGGCACGCAATCATGCCCACATGGAGTTGCCGTGAGGTAGTCAGCGACAACCATGACTTGGCGGCGTGATAGCCGCTGTTCTGCGTCCAGTCGCCCTTCAAAGTCTTGACGGTAACTCGCGCGGGCTTGGTCGCGAGCATCCCTTTCGTGCGTATTTTCGCCACGTCGCGGACCGATGGTCCTTCCACATGAAGCACACATCCCTCGTCGCCCAGGAAGGCGCCTATCTGCTGGCCCTGAATTTTCCCGATGGCTTCGTGATCGGAAAGCATGGCGAAAACCGGAACCGCAGCATTGCGCCTGAGCTCGTGAATATAATCGACATCGGTGTTGATGATGGCCCACGCGATGCCGAAGCCCACCGCAGCCTTGGCAACCTGCGCCATGCCGGTTCCAACGGGTTCGGCCAAAATGGCGGTGGGACGCTTGGCGGGATCCTGCACAAAGCTGAGAATCTGCTGGGTCTGGCGCACGGCGTCGTTGCCGGCGTAAATGATCTGAACGTTCGCCCCAAGCTTGAGCGCTGCCGCCTGCGCCGAGGCCGCTTGTTCAAGCTGATAGTCGTTATCGTCTGTAATGAGGGAAACTAAAAAGTTGAGCATGTTTCAGGGATCTGCGCCCCTCTTAACTGATGCCTCAACACCGCACGGATGCCTATTAACGCACATTTTCAGGGGTTTGGGGCAAGATATTTCGCGCAGGAGAGGTTGCCGGTCTAGGTACGGGAGCGTGCCCCGCAAGGGCTGCAGAATTGAATTCGGAGGGGTTTAACCAGAGGCGAGAGCGCGCTCTGTACCAACGGCCGTTTTTCTTGCTAAAATGTCCGGTCTTTTGGTCGTCCCGGTGCGACCACCGTAGTAGTAAGATAACTGAATCGACCTCAGGAGACTGACACCTTTATGACCTACGTGATTGCTGAGCCGTGTGTTGGAACCAAAGACACCGCATGCGTGGATGCCTGCCCGGTGGATTGCATTCATCCCAAGAAGGACGAGCCTGCCTACGCCACCGAGGAGTTGCTCTATATCGATCCGGTGGAATGCATTGATTGCGGTGCTTGCGTTCCGGTGTGCCCGGTTTCAGCGATCTTCGCCCTCGACGATCTGCCGGAGAAGTGGGCCGCGTTCACCGAGCGCAACGCCAAGTACTACGGCCGGTAGACCTCTCTTGACCGTTGGCTTTTCGCTCTGACCTTTCAGGGGCTAGATTTTGAGACACGAGGCGCGCGTCCTTTTCCGGGCGCGCGCTTTGCTGTTTCTGTGAGAAGAGATATTTGGATTCTTTTCAGCTGGCTCTGCTAGCGCTTCTTGGCATTTCCCAGAACTTCCGCGTCCATGCCGGCATGCGCCTTGAGCGCGTCCAGAATGTGCAGGTACTCGTGCTCGTCCATGAGCAGAACGAACACCTTGGGTAATTCCTGGTCGCGATAGTGGATCTCCAGCCAGTGGTTCTTGGCGCCCATCAGAGCGTCTGTGAATTCGTACTCGCACTTGTCGATGTGGTCGTAGGGAATGTTCACGGTCGTGCCCTTGGCGGGACGTATTTCGATCGCCTTGTCCTGATCGCTGAAGGTCAAGACTGCCTTGATCTGTTGCCCCTTCTGGTTGGGTACCCAGACGCGCCGGAATGAGGTCTCTTCCGCGAGGCCCAGCGCGGTGAACATGAGAATAACAAGAAGAGCAGAAATGATTCTTTTCACGGTCTTGAAAGTATATCGAAAGATGAGAGGCGCATTGGTCCCCATCCGGTTGCCCGTCCTGCGCATCTTTTGGGAACCGGGAACCGTGTGACCCATTTCTCGCGGATTTTGCGAGAAGTGGGGATTCTCGTTATTTACGTTCAAACCGGCTACTGACGATTGAAAGCTTCATCCACTAGAATCAACCCTTCACCGCCAAGCTCCCATGGCCCTCAGAGAATCAGAAGCGATTGTGCTGCGCAGCTACCCCCTGCGCGAGGCCGATCTGCTGGTCACGTTCTTTACCCGCGCCGAAGGCAAGGTTCGCGGCGTGGCGCGCTCGGCCAAAAAGTCCAAGCGCCGCTTCGGCGGAGCGCTCGAACCCCTGACCTATGTGCGCGCGTTTTACGACGTGAAAGAGGGCCAGGAACTGGCGCGGCTGGATTCCTGCGAAGTGCTGGAGTCTCCCATGGCCTCGGAGGTCAGCTACGCGCGCGCCGTTGCCCTGGGGCACATTGCCGAATTGCTCGACGAACTTCTCCCCGACCGCGAGGCCAACGACGCCATCTTCCGCCTGACGCTTTCAGTGCTGCACGCGCTGGACCCAAGAACGTCCGGGCAAGAAGTGTGGATGCCAATCACATATTTCGAACTGTGGATGACGCGCTTGATCGGTTTTCTGCCGGAGTTGACGGAGTGCACTGTCTGCGGCCGTAATCTGAACGGCGGCCGCGCGTATTTTCACGCCCTGGCCGATGGCCTGATGTGCCCCGACGACAAGCGCCTGGCGTCTTCCGAGATTTCACGCGACTCGCGCGCGCTGGCCGCACAGATGTTCCGCGCCCCAGTCGAAAGCTTCGCCGGAATGCCATGGCCGAAGTCGCAGGGAGCAGACCTGCGGAAGTTTCTGATCCAGATCCTGCAGAGGCAGTTGGAGAAAAAGCTGGTAACGGCTGGCATGCTGGAGAAGGGTGCGTTCTAGCGCTACTTTTGAAAGGGCTTCTGCTGTTTTCGTCAAGTCCACTTTGGTAGGCATTCTGCCCCTCAAAACGTCCACGAAAATAGACACTTTTTCCACAGACTAACTCCCATGCCTGCAACGCAGCCTGAAATTATCAACGGCTTGCGTCGATTTTCTCTGTCATTATCCACAGTGTTCCCGCAGGAACCTTTTCCGCGCCGCCTGCTGACGGCTGCCTCCTGCTTCCATTACAATCGTGGATTAACCTGCTGGTCTCTGGCTGCGCCGTAGGAGTTCGTGTAACCACTCGCATCCCGAGGTTTTCAGCCAAAAGCTAAGAGCTAAAGGCTAAGAGCCGATTCATGACTCCATCAACTCCCAACCCGCTGACCTTTCAGGAACTCATCCTGCGCCTGCAAACATTCTGGGCCGAGCGCGGATGCGTGCTGCAGCAGCCTTACGACGTGGAAGTTGGCGCGGGAACCATGGCGCCGGAAACTTTTCTGCGCGTGCTGGGGCCGAAGCCTTATAAAGTCGCGTATGTCCAGCCCTCGCGGCGTCCGGCCGACGGGCGCTATGGCGAGAATCCCAACCGGCTGTTCAAGCACATGCAGTTGCAGGTGATCCTGAAGCCTCCGCCGGAAAATGTGCAGGAGTTGTATCTGGAATCGCTCACGGCGATCGGTATTGATCTGCGCCAGCACGACATCAAGTTTGAAGAAGATAACTGGGAAGCTCCAACACTCAGCGCGTGGGGCGTGGGCTGGCAGGTCATGCTTGACGGGCTGGAGATCACGCAGTTCACTTATTTCCAGCAGTGCGGCGGCGTCGACCTGTTTCCGATTTCGGCCGAGTTAACGTACGGCCTGGAACGCATCGGTGCGTTCCTGCAGGACGTGGATTCGATTTACGACATTGTGTGGGCGCGCGATCCGGAGACGGGCGCTGAAGTGAAATATGGAGACGTGCGGCTCGCCGATGAGCTGCAGTTTTCCGTCTACAACTTCGAGATGGCCGATGTCGAGAAAAGTTGGGACCATTTTCGTCTGTACGAGGCGGAATGCAAAGGACTGCTGGAAGAAATTCGCGTCAATCTAGATTCATTGAAGGCGGGCGGCGGAACTGTGTCTCCAGCTGTCGCAATGGCTGACGGGGGGACGGACGCTATGGCACGTGTCCTGCGAGGCCCCATCTTGGCAGCGTACGACCTCTGTCTGAAGTGCTCGCACCTGTTCAACATCCTGGATGCGCGCGGCGCGATTTCGGTGACCGAGCGAGTCGGGGTGATCGCGCGCGTGCGGGCTCTGGCTGTTGGTATCGCGAAAGCCTGGGTCGATCGACAAAAAGAAGATCAGCAGAAGAACGCGTCTGCGTCTACGGAGAAATCCGACGAGCCTGAACCTGCAGGCGAAAAGAGATCGAAGACGAAGGCGGAGACGTTGTCGCCGGTGGTCTGACGAAAGCCTTGTCCAGCTTTGGGTTTGCGCGAGCGATTTGTGATGTCCGTCACATCCATTTACTGATCAGGTTTGAGAAACTAGATGGTTTGAAAACATGCCAGACTTCCTGCTAGAGATCGGTTGCGAAGAGATTCCGGCGCGGATGATTGCTGCGGCGTCCGAAGATTTGCGCGATCGCGTCGCGGCCCTGCTGAGCCGCGAGCGGCTGTCGGGAGCAGAGGTCACACATTTCGATACTCCGCGGCGATTAGCCGTGTTGGCGACCGGCATCGCGGCTGCGCAGGCTGACGTAGTCGAGCAGGTTAACGGACCTTCGGTTAACGTCGCCTATAAGGATGGTCAGCCCACGCCGGCCGCCCAAGCGTTTGCCAAGAAATCCGGCGTCGACGTGGCACAACTGGAGAAGGTCACTACTCCTAAGGGCGAATACATCGCCGCAAAGGTCACGAGGAAGGGCCGCAGCGCATCTGCGATTCTGGCGGAGGGGCTGCCCAAAGAGCTCTCTACCATTTACTGGCCCAAGAACATGTACTGGCAGAAGCCGAACGAGCGCTTCGTGCGGCCAGTGCGCTGGCTGGTCGCGATGCTCGATGGGGAAACGATCCCGCTGGAGTTTGACGGCATTCGCGCAGGGAAATTCTCGCGGGGACATCGGATTCTGGCTGGCAATCTGAACGGCGGCACCGTGACGATTCCGCACGCCGGGCAAGCCTACTTCGACTGTTTGCGTGAGGCCAAGGTTCTGGGCCGCGGCGAACGCGAACATCAGATTCGCAAGGCTCTCGACGCCGCCACACGAACCATCCCGGGCGCGCGCTGGCGGGAAGACGCAGGGCTGCTTGACACGGTCGTCCACCTGACGGAATTTCCGTCCGTGGTTCTGGGCAGCTTCGATCCGCAGTTTCTGGCGCTGCCGGAAGAAGTGCTGGTCACGGTGATGCGCGATCACCAGAAATATTTCGCAGTCGAAGATGCAGCTGGCAAGCTGGCGCCGCACTTTCTCGCCGTGCTTAATACGGACAGCGATCCGCAGGGACTAATCCGCCACGGCAACGAGCGGGTGCTGCGGGCGCGCTTCAACGACGCGCGCTTCTTCTGGCAGACCGATCAGAAAAAGTCGCTGCTGGAGCGGCTTGAATTGCTCAAGGCGGTGACGTTCCAGAAAGACCTGGGCAGCTATTTCGACAAGACGCAACGCGTGCAGCGGCTGTGCAGTTGGCTGAGCGAGATTCTGAAGCAGGCTGAAATTCCGGTGCGGCCTGGAGTGATTCACAAGGCCGCCTGCCTGGCCAAGACTGACTTGACGACCGAACTGGTGAAGGAATTTACCGAGCTGCAGGGAATTGTCGGCGGGCTGTACGCGCGGGCGCAGCGACTGGACGAAGGTTTGCCCGAGGCTACGCGGTTCGCCATCGCGGACGCGATTTACGATCACTACAAGCCGGAGTCGACCGACGACGATGTTCCACGCTCGATTGAAGGCGCGGTGCTTTCGATCGGCGACAAAGCAGATACGATAGCTGGGATGTTCGCGCTGGGCCTGGTGCCGAGCGGGTCGAAAGATCCATTCGCGCTGCGGCGGCAGGCCAATGCCATCGTGAAAGTGATCGCCGAGAAGAAGTTACCGCTGCGCCTGGGTGAGCTGATGCGCGATGCGCGCTCGGGATATCAGCGGTCGGAAGCGGAAGGGAGGTTTGTTGCGAAGCCGAAGTTTGATGAGTCGGTAGCAACCTTCTTCCGCGAACGGCTGGAGTTTTATCTCAAGGATGTGTGCGGATATGCATACGACGTTGTGAAAGCTGTGCTGGGCGCCGACGCGGAGGACGTGGTCGATGCGCAGCAGCGGGCCGAGGCCGTCAAGCAAGTTCTGCACATGCACGAATTTCAGGCGATTGGCGCGGCTTGCAAGCGTATGCGGAATATTCTGAAACAGGCGGAAGAGAAGGGAATCGCGCCGGCAGCGAAGTTCGAAGATCTGCCGGCCTCCGCTCCTGAAGAAAAGAAGCTGGCAGCTTACGTTGAGGTCAACGGCCCGAAAGTCGAAGCGCTGCGGAAGAAAAAGGAATATGGCGAAGCGCTTATGCTTCTGTCGACGGCGCGCGAACCGGTCGATGCATTCTTCGACAAGGTCATGGTCATGGTTGAAGATGCGAAATTACGGGCGAACCGGCTGACGCTGCTGCGTACTTTGCTTAAGGAGTTCTCCACGATCGCCGATTTTTCGGAGATCGTGGCGGAAGGGAAGGCGTAGAGCGCTTCTTCCGTCCCTCCGGGACTTGTTTTGGAAGTTCTGGCTGTACCCACCGCCGAAGCGGTGGGCTAATATCGCGACGCCCCTCCGGGGCTGAGCGCTTGCGGCGCAGAAGTCACGATCTGCGCAGGGTTGAACAAACGGTTCTAGTTTGAGACGGAATGAATTCTGAATCTACAGAAAAGGACTCATAATATGGCGACGATTACTCTCCCCGAAGCGGAAGTGCAGGACAAGAAGACCACAACCAAGCCGTCCGCAACCAAATACGTTTACTCTTTCGGCGGCGGCAAGGCCGACGGCAACGGCAAGATGAAGGATGTGCTGGGCGGCAAGGGCGCCGGTCTGGCGGAGATGACCAACGCTGGCCTGCCTGTGCCTCCGGGATTCACCATTCAGACCGAAGCCTGCCGCGAATACATGCGGGGCGGTTTGTCTCCGGACGTCGACAAGCAGATGGACGCGGCCCTCGCACAACTCGAAACCCTACAAGGGCAGAAACTGGGCACGGGCGAGAGTCCGTTGCTGGTGAGCGTGCGCTCGGGATCAAAGTTTTCCATGCCCGGGATGATGGATACGATTCTCAATCTCGGTCTGAACGACAAGAGCGTGGAAGCACTGGCCAAGCGCAGCAACAATCCGCGGTTCGCGGCTGATTCTTATCGGCGGTTGATTCAGATGTTTGGTAACGTCGTCCTCGACATTGAGAAATCAGCGTTCGAAGAAGTATTTGACGCGAAGAAGAAACAGCGCAAGACGAAGTTCGACACTGATCTCACCGCGAAAGATCTGCAGGAAGTCATCGTCGAATATAAGAAGGTCGTGAAGAAGCACGCCAAGCGCGACTTCCCGCAGGATCCGCGCGAACAACTCGTGATGGCGCGTGACGCCGTGTTCCGCTCTTGGCAGAACGATCGCGCCAAGGTCTATCGCCGCATCAACAACATCGACGACATGCTCGGCACCGCCGTCAACGTGCAGGCCATGGTCTATGGAAATCTCGGCGACACCAGCGGCACGGGCGTGGGTTTCACACGCAATCCCGCCATCGGCACGAAAGAGTTCTACGGCGAATTTCTGATGAATGCGCAGGGCGAAGACGTCGTGTCAGGCGTGCGCACGCCGGTGCCGATTCTTGAGCTGCAGAAGGTTATGCCGCAGGTCTACGACCAGCTTCGCGAAATTACCACGCGGCTGGAAAAGCACTACAAGGACGTACAGGATTTTGAGTTCACGATCCAGGACGGCAAGCTCTACATGCTGCAAACCCGCGTGGGCAAGCGCACGGGCCTGGCGGCAGTGCGGATTGCGATTCAGATGGTGGAAGAAGGGTTGATCACGAAGGATGAAGCAATTTTCCGCGTCGATCCGAACCAGTTGTATGACTTCCTGGTGCCGCGCCTCGATGAGAAGAGCACGAAGGTGGAAGTGCTCGCAACGGGACTGCCGGCCTCACCGGGAGCGGCCGTGGGGCAGATCGTGTTCACCGCCGACGAAGCGGTGAAGATGGCAGGTCACGACGCAGTGAAGAAGCCTGTGATTTTGGTACGCGCCGAAACTACGCCGGAAGATATTCATGGCATGGAAGTGGCGAAGGGCATTCTGACTTCGCGCGGTGGCATGACCAGTCACGCGGCAGTCGTGACGCGCGGTATGGGCAAGTGCTGTGTGGCGGGCGCGGGCGATATCGACGTCAATGAAAAAGCACGTGAGATGCGAGTGAAGGGCCAGACCTTCAAAGAAGGCGATTGGATCTCGCTCGACGGTACGACCGGCCGCGTGATCAAGGGTAAGTTGGGCACGCTCGATCCTTCACCCGACGATCCGGAACTGCAGAAGTTTATGAACTGGGCCGATCCGCATCGCAAGATGAAAGTGCGCGCCAACGCGGATATTCCTCGAGATGCAATTCAGGCGCGGGCGTTCGGAGCGGAGGGCATTGGACTGTGTCGTACCGAGCACATGTTCTTCGGCGAGGAAAAGATTGGGCACATGCGCACCATGATTCTCGCGGACAATGAGAAAGACCGGCGGATCGCGCTGAAGAAATTGTTGCCGCTGCAGCGCAAGGATTTCGACGGTGTCTTCAAGGCCATGGACGGACTACCGGTAACGATCCGCACGCTGGATCCACCGCTGCACGAGTTCCTGCCGCGCCGCGAAGACTTGATGGTGGACATCGCGTTGCTCTCTTCGTACAGCGCGAAACAGAAGAAAGAGCTAGTCGCAAAGTACAAAGACTACGGCGTGAAAGGTGTCGGCGACCTGAAGAAGGCGTTGCCGCCGCTGCTGGCGCGGGTAGAACAACTCCACGAGTTCAATCCCATGCTCGGGCATCGCGGCTGCCGGTTGGGCATCACGTATCCGGAAATTACGGAGATGCAGGCACGCGCGATCTTCGAGGCTGCGGTCGATTGCACGAAGAAGGGAATCAAGGTGCTGCCGGAAGTCATGATTCCACTGGTCGCCACCGTGAAGGAAATGGCGAACCAGGGTGCAATCGTGCGGCGGGTGGCGGAAGAAGTATTCAAAGAGAAGGGAATGAAGGTCGAGTACATGGTCGGCACGATGATCGAGTTGCCACGCGCAGCGCTGGTCGCGGACGAGATTGCCAAAGAAGCGGAGTTTTTCTCGTTCGGAACCAACGATCTGACGCAGACCACGTTCGGCTTCTCGCGCGATGACGTGAACAAGATCCTGCCGACGTATCTGGCCGAGGGCATTCTGAAGCAGGATCCGTTCGCCGCGCTTGATCAGGAAGGCGTGGGACAACTCGTGAAGATGGCAACCGAGCGCGGACGCAAGACGCGGCCCACGCTGAAGGTTGGAATCTGCGGCGAGCATGGAGGCGAGCCGTCGTCGGTGGAATTCTGCTACCGCACCGGCCTGAACTACGTGTCATGCTCGCCGTTCCGAGTGCTGACGGCGCGACTGGCTGCGGCGCAGGCTGCGGCGACCGAAACGCTGAAGGTCGAGGGCGGAAGAACGAAATAAAGCATCAACCACAGAGGGCACGGAGGCTCACGGGGTAATTCACGGCTCCGTGTTCCTCTGTGCCCTCCGTGGTTTATTGCACTTTTTGCAAACGGGCGATCAGTTTCTGGGGAAGGCTCTCTTCCGATTCTGACCAGAGGCGGCGCGAAGTGGCGCGGGTATTCGATTCCGCCTTTTTCGTGAACTCGACCAGCTTGGCCACGTTGTCGCGAATCTTGGCTTGGGTCTCTTCGGTAAGTTCAACATTTTCCTGCACGAACAGGGAATCGAGGCCGAAATCAATTTCGATGTGCCCCGTCTCGTTGTAGGTTCCGTCGTCGAACTCTTCGCCCTGCACAATGAACTTGACCAGGCTCGGGATCAGCAGCCACTGCTGGCCGCTCTCGTCGGGCGTCCACAAATCCCAATAGGCGTCGAATATGTAGGCGTAATCATCGTGGACGAGATCGGCGGCGACCACGACGGATTCTTCGGGAGTGATTCCGGGCACGAAGCGGCGCTCCAGCACGGTCGCTTCATTCCACGATACCGGCTGCACGGCGGCGTAGGTGACGCCCGGACGCTGCGCCGAGAAAGGGAACTGCTGCAGGACGGCGAACATGTGCGGCAGCATCGCCGGTCCAGAGAAATCGGGAAACCAGAGGCTCAGATATAACGGGTCAGCCATGAGTTCAGAGCTTAGCTCGGTGCGAAGGCCGTGAGGCTCGCTGACCCATTGTAATTCGACGCGGCTCATCTACGGCACAGTCTTAAGAACCGACGTCCCGGCCAGATGCGGTTGTCGAATCCTTGCCAGCTCTACCGCTTTTTGCGCAATATGCTCCGCGCTTACTTCGAATTCTTTGATCAACTCCCACGGGGCGCCAGATTCGCCAAATCGGTCGTGCACGCCAATCGCCCCCGTGATCACTGGTACGCCGTAAAGTTCGGGTGATGCGGTAATGATTCCGCTCACCCGCCACGCCAATGCGCCGATCTGATGTTCTTCAGCTGTGATAATCAACCCGGTCTCCTTGGCAGCACGAATCACGGCGGGCTCGTCGATCGGCTTCAAAGTGTGCATGTTGATGACACGTGTCTCCCAGCCGAATTCCTGGCGTAAAATATAAGCTGCCCGCATGGCTTCTGGAACCATCGGTCCGCAAGCGATGATGGTTAAATCTTCCGACTCATTTTCATAATCGGCAGCAAGAGAGGTTTCGAATGCGTCTGCAAACTGGTTGTCGATATGCCGCAACCGAATAACGTTCGCTCTTCCAAACACAAATGGAGTCTCTTCCTTTGTGACGATCGGCGTTGCCTCGCGGGCAAAGCGAATATATTTCGGTCCGAAGTGTCGCAGCAGCAAATAGCTTGTCGCTTTTCTGGTTTCGACCGAGTCGCACGGGACCACCACAGACATGTTGGGCAGCCCGCAGACAGAAAACAAATCCTCCAGCGCCTGATGAGTCGCGCCATCCGGCCCTACCGAAACCCCGCCATGCGCTCCCGCAATCAGCACATTGAAATTGCCATAGCAGATCGACGTACGGATCTGATCCAGGTTCCTCGCCACAGCAAAAGTCGCGTAGGTGCCGAACACTGGCAACTTGCCTTCTTTCGCCAGTCCGGCGGCCGCTGCCGTTGCCGATTGTTCGGCGATTCCCATGCTGATCCAGCGTTGCTTGCGCTCCGGCTTGCCGGCGTAGAAATCGCTGAGTGTGATCGAACTCGAGATATCGAGTCCAAGGCAGACCACGCGTTCGTCGTCACCGTGCTGGGCCAACGCCTGGCCGAATCCCTTGCGCGTCGGTTCCATCCGCGCGTTCATCACAATCTGGCTGTTCCACCAGTAATCGCGGCCAAAGCGCGGTTGCTTTTCATTAAGCGCGCCCAGTGACTGCTGCTGATATCGTTCCGCATGCTCCAGCAACCTCGCGTATGGAACCTTGTCCGCCAGACCAAGCTCCCCCAATCCCTTAATCATTTCTTCGTGATTTGGAGTCTTGCCATGCCATCCCGCAATATTCTCCATGAAGCTGACGCCTTTGCCCTTCACCGTTTTCGCCAGCACGGCCAGCGGCTTGCCCGCTCCAATGCGGGTTGCCGAGAGCGCTTTCACTACTTGCTCCATGTCGTGTCCGTCAATCTGCACCACATCCCAACCGAAGCTTTTATATTTCTCCTCCAGCGGATCGATGTTCATTACCTCCGCCACTGGTCCATCAATCTGCAGCTGGTTACAGTCGACAATTGCAATCAGGTTTTCCAGTTTGTAATGCGCCGCCTCCATCGCGGCTTCCCAAATCTGTCCCTCCTGCTGCTCGCCATCGCCCATAATGCAAAATGTGCGGTAGTTCTTCTGATTAAGTTTGCCGGCCAGCGCGACACCCACCGCTATGCTGAGCCCCTGCCCCAGCGAGCCTGACGACACTTCCACCCCAGGCAGTTTTAGCCAATGCGGATGCCCCTGAAACGGCGAGCCGAGCTTGCGCAGCGTCACGACGTCTTCCAACTTGCAGAATCCTGCAAATGCCAGGCTCAGATATAAACTCGGCGCCTTGTGTCCAGCCGACCAAATGATCCGGTCTCTCTCGGCCCAACTCGGATTCTCAGGATCGTGATTCGCCACCTTGAGATAGAGTGCCGCGGCGATGTCCATGATGGAAAGGGTTCCACCCGCGTGACCCGATCCGGCCGCGCATAGCGAAACCAGGTCGTAACCACGCATCAGGTTTGCGGCTTCCACCAACTCCTCAATCGAATAATTGCGAATGGCTCTCCCGGTTGCTGAGTCGAGAAGCGACATGGCTTCCTCCTGTGAGAATCACGAACCACAATCAACGGTACCAACTGGAACGCCGGCATCACTCACTAGATTCTTGAGAGTCTGCGCGGTCGTGCGGATTCCGCGAACGTAGGAATTAGAGTACGAGAGTGTGTTCCGGTCTGTGAGGCGAATCACAAGAAGAGGTGAGCCGGAAGAGACTCCCATTCTCGCGGCGCGATCGCCAGTATGCGCGCAGAGGCATTCAAAGGGGCGTCGCTGGCAGGCTGAACACAGATCAAAATCCGCGGAACCCGCCGTGGGTATTCCTTTGCGTCGTGTGAGCGTTTCGCAATGCGCACACGGCGAGACGTGATTCGAGTCACAGAAACATAGCCGCAAGCAATGAAGAATAGGCCTGTAACTTCGTCCGCGCTAGTCTGGCGATTCGATGCACGGGCCAGACACGAAAGGTGCAGTGTTGCGTTTTCCAAAACCAACCAAGCTGCGGACTCTCTCGCAAGTGTTGTTCTTCGTTCTCTTTCTGTTTCTTCTGTTGCGCACCGAGTTCCGGGGCTCCCTGACAGCTTCCACCAGCGAGATCCGTTTGCCCTACCCCGTTTCACTCTTCTTCCGGCTTGATCCGCTGGTGGCAATCTCCAACGCCCTGTCCAGCCATTCGCTCTACCGTGGGCTGTTGTGGAGTCTGGTGGTTTTGATTCCGACGATGTTCCTGGGCCGCTTTTTCTGCGGATGGATTTGCCCTCTCGGCTCCATTCATCATTTCTTCAGCAGCTTCAAATCTGAGCGCAAACGCGGCAAACAACTCATTGACTCGAATCGCTACAAGAAGTGGCAGACGACAAAATATTATTTGCTTATCGCATCTTTAGTGGCAGCCGCGTTCGGTACGGGCATCGTCGGCTGGCTGGATCCGTTCTCTTTGTTGGTGCGCTCCGTCGGGTTGTCGATTCTGCCCGCAACTGACTACGGCTTGCGAGCGTTCTTGGGCGTGCTTGAGCACAGCCGCTATGCGTCCGTTCAGACGGCCGGCAGTGTATTGCACTTCATCCTGGGCGCGCTTTTGCTGAGCTTCAAGCAGCCCCACTTTCGTTTAGGGATATGGCTGGGCCTGATCTTTATTTTCCTCGTCGTGCTGAATTTCCGCATCACCCGCTTCTGGTGCCGCGCGCTGTGCCCGCTGGGTGCATTGTTGGGCATCGTGTCGCGCTGGTCGGTGCTTGGCTTGGTTAAGGATCCGGAGCATTGCAATGACTGCAACCGCTGCCTTCTGCGCTGTCAGGGTGGCGACGACCCCATCGGCGGCGTGCCCTGGCATCAACCTGAGTGCCATCTGTGTCTGAACTGCGTGGACGAGTGTCCGGAGCACGGGTTGCGGTTTCAGTTTTTTCCCACGCAGAAAGTAGTGGGTGCGAATCTCCAGCGTCGGAAAGTCCTAACCGGGCTGGCCGCGGGCGCTGCCGCGGTTCCGCTCATGCGAATCACTCCCGGGTTTGCCGCGGAACGCAACGAACGCCTGCTGCGCCCACCCGGAGCACTTGACGAAGAGTACTTCCTCGCACGCTGCATTCGCTGCGGCGAGTGCATGAAGGTTTGTCCGAATAACGCATTGCATCCCGCTCTTTCAGAGGCTGGGATCGAAGGCCTCTGGACGCCCGTTCTGGTCCCGCGCATCGGCTACTGCGAGACCAGTTGCGTGCTGTGTTCGCAGGTCTGCCCCACCGGCGCCATCTGGGCAATCAGCGAAAAACAGAAGGGCTGGTCTGAGGATGGGGGCCGCGTTGACAAGCCCGTCCGACTCGGAACCGCGTTCTACGATCGCGGCCGGTGCTTGCCTTGGGCCATGGCGACGGACTGCATCGTGTGCGAAGAATGGTGTCCCACGTCGCCTAAAGCGATCTACCTTCAACCGGCGGAACTGATCGACGCCGCGGGCGACGTGAAGGAAGTGAAGCAGCCTTATCTTGATCCGTCCCGCTGCGTCGGATGTGGCGCCTGTGAATATGCTTGTCCCGTGCAGGACCGGCCGGCCGTGTACGTCACGACAGTCGGCGAGAGCCGGTCCCGCACCAACCAGATCCTTTTGAATCGGAGGAAGGGATGACAGTTAGTTCGACTCTTACCCGCCGACTGTCTGAAGTTTGGATTCTTGATATGGAGTCTTCATGGAACCTGACGCAACTCATCTAAGCCGTCGTGAGGCTTTGCTCAAGCTGCTGCGAGTCGCTGGAGCAGGGGCCGGCGCGGCCGGACTGGGGCTTTGGCTCAACCAACATAGCTGGCGTCCTGAGCCGGCTCTGGCAATGGCGGCGAAACACGGCCACACCGTCCCGGCGGATCCGCAGTTCCCTGAGATGGCAGTTATCACTGGCGACGATCCTGCGCAATTGGCGCGTCAGGCAGTCGAAGAGCTAGGGGGGATGCGCCGTTTCATCGCGCGCGGAGACGTTGTTTTGGTGAAACCCAACATCGGATGGGATCGCACTCCTGAGCAGGCGGCCAATACCAATCCTGACGTAGTGGCCGAAATCGTTCGCCAGTGCTCGAACGCTGGAGCCAAGCGAGTGCTTGTGAGCGACGTGAGTTGCAATGATACTCGCCGTTGTTTTCAGCGGTCCGGTATCGCCGAGGCCGCGCAGCGCGCGGGAGCAGATGTTGTGCTTCCTGATCCCGCCATGTTCAAGGAAGTGGATCTGCAGGGAGAAGTTCTGCGCGCTTGGCCGGTGCTCGATCTTTTCCTGAATGTAGACAAAATTATCAACATCCCGATTGCCAAGCATCACAGCCTCACCGGTACAACGCTGGGCATGAAGAACTGGTACGGCATGCTTGGTGGGCCGCGTCATCAGCTGCATCAGAAAATTCATGAGAGCCTGGTGGACCTTGCCGATTTTGTGCGCCCGACTCTGACGGTCGTGGATTGCTACCGCATTCTCGTCCGCAATGGCCCAACCGGAGGCAATCTGCAAGACGTGCTGTTGAAGAAGACGCTGGTCGCCGGAACTGATCCGGTGGCTTTGGACGCGTACGTGGCGAAGGCCTACTGGAACATCGATGCTTCTTCGCTGCCGTACCTGAAGATGGCGGCAAACCGCGGACTGGGAACGTACGAGTTTGAAAAAGTGCGGACGCAGATCAAGACTTTGTGACCCGACGCTACTCTGATACCCGACGACTGGATGAGGAACGATGCTGAAACTTTCATTCTTACGAACGTTAGCTTTGGTCGCAATCTCCTTAGCAGTAACCTTCGTGCAAGCCCAGAGTTCGGCATCGCGCACATCCGACGCTGCGCAGAAGCAATTGGCAGGTCTTCTGCGCGAACCTCTTCCGGGCCATGCGGGTGCGCAGGCCCCACCTTCGTTTTATGCCTCGGATGCTCTCTATCAGTACATTGACGGTGGGGCGGATATTTATCTCCTCTACGACTTCAAGAGACTGCTGCATCAGGACTTCAAGAACGGCGCGACAGAGGTGACGGTCGACATCTACGAGATGGGCAATATCGAAGATGCGTTTGGAATTTATGCGGCGGAGCGCTCTCCTGGTTACAAATTCATTTCGATCGGAGCTGAGGGATATCGAGATAAGGGAATCCTGAATTATTTCGAGGACCGCTACTACCTGAAGCTTTCCGCTTCCGGCGCGAACGCTGATCTCTTGCTCGATCAACTTGCGCGGCTTCTCTCCGGACGAATCGGCGGTTCGCGGACGTTCCCCGCGCTGTTGGAAAAGTTTCCCCGAGAACATCGTGTACCTCATTCCGAACAGTACGTCAGGAAGGATCCGCTGGGACATGCGTTTCTGGCACCGGCGTACATCGTGGCCTACTCCCAGGGGAAACAGGAGAGCAAGCTTCTGGTTTCGGTGGCAAACAGCGTGCCGGAAGCCAAGTTGCGAGCGGAGCAACTGGCGAAGCATTTCAAGCAAAGCGGTGACTGCGTGTCGGCACCCGAGTTGGGAGAAGGCGGAATTCGGGCGAGAAACAACTATGAGGGCCGCCTGATCGCGCGCACCCAGGGGCGATATGTAATTGTGCTGCTGAATCCCCCAGAGAATGGGGCAGAGATTTTGAAAACGATAGCACGGAGTCTTCCGTAACGAACGTAAGTATTCATCGATTGCGAAATCAGTTTCCAGGAGCTAGCCATGAATGATCAGGGAAGGTGGAACCGTCGAGAATTCATCGTGAAACCAATTGTTTGGGCCGGAGCAGCCAGCCTGTTAGCAAGAACTGATTTGCTGGGGGCAAATCCTATCGGCGATTTGTCTGCTTCGCCCATATTGCAACGCACGCTCGGAACGACAGGTCTGACTCTACCGGTAGTCAGCATGGGAGTCATGAACGCCGATGTGCCGGGCTTACTGCGGCGTGCGTACGAGTTAGGCATACGACACTTTGATACGGCCGCCGGTTATCAGAACGGGCGCAACGAAGAGATGGTGGGACAGGTCATCAAAGAGATGGGCGTTCGCGATAAGGTCGTGATTTCGACCAAGCAGCCGTCGGGTAGCCATTCACAAAGTACCGCCGAAGCCAAGACAAAATTCGTCGAGCGAGTGGAAGGTAGCTTAAGAAGGCTGCAGATGGACCACGTCGACATTCTTTACCACCACTCGGTGGACTCTGTAGACGACGCCCACGCAGAGGGTCCGCTGGAAGCACTGCAAAGCCTGAAGAAAGATGGCAAGACCAGGTTCATCGGCATATCGACCCACAAAACCGTAGACGTATTGAGCGAAGCCACACGGCTGGGTGTGTTTGACGTCGGGCTGGTGATGCTGAACTACACGATGGCGCACGATGCGGCAATCCTCTCTACGATCGAAAAAGCCGCCAAAAGCGGAATAGGAATTGTTGCCATGAAAACCCAGGCAGGAGGCACCGTAAGGCCGGACGTGAACCTTCCAAAAGAATTGCCGCCAGCGAGCCAGACAGCGCTGTTGAAGTGGGCGCTGAATCACGAGTTCGTTACCACGGCCATACCGGGTTTCAGCACCTACGAACATCTCGAACAAGATTTTTCCGTGGCCCGTAATCTTACCTACACGCACGAAGAAGAAAGGTTCCTGGCCGATGAGGCTTTCGCGGCCAAGGCAGAGTTTTGCCAGCAGTGCGGCGAATGCACGAAGGATTGTCCCAATCAGGTAGATATACCTGTATTAATGAGGTCCCACATGTATGCGGTGCAATATCGAAATACGGGGATGGCGCGCTCTATGCTCGCGTCGGCGGCTCCAGGCCGGGGACTCGAGGCTTGTGGCGCCTGCGAGTCGTGCCTTGTAACTTGCCGAAACACCGTGCAAATCGGGCGCAAGATAGCACAGTTGAGATCTTTGCCGGTCGAGCAGTTGCGGACGTAGGCATCACAACGCTTTAGCCTGGGTTAACATTATCTGGAGAAAAAGGACGCAATGGAGCCGTTTCGCTTTCATGTCTTCGTTTGTACGCAACAGAAGCCCGGAGGTGTTCCTTCCTGCCCCGCCGGTGGGTCGTTGGCTGTGCTCGAAAGCATGGGCCGGGAAATGCAAAAACGCGGCCTCGACTCCGACGTACAGCTCACAACGTGCGGCTGCATGGGCCTGTGCGACGAAGGCCCCGTCATGGTCGTTTATCCGGAGGGAGTGTGGTACCGGCACGTTCAATCGTCGGACGTAAGCGAAATTGTCGATGCCCATCTGCTCCACGATAAGCCCGTCAATCGTCTGGTTTGGAACGACGCGCCGGCGATGAGAGCCATGTCAATCGAACACGGAGAGAAGTTCCACGCTGCCATGGCGGCTCGTGAAAAAGCGGGCACACTGCCTGACCGCTGGGATCAAATGATCCGCGGGTATATGCCGAGTCGCTGCATTCTTACCGCGCTCGAGCTCGACATCTTTACAGCCATCGGCGAAGGGTCCAACGCGGAGCAAATCGGGACGAGGATCCACGCCAACGCTCGTGCCGCAGAGATGCTGCTGAATGCGCTGGTTGCTCTCGGACTTGTCGCCAAGAACGCTGGCATCTACAGCAACACGCCCGAGTCGGCGCGCTTTTTTCTCCAAGACTCGAAAGACAATCATCGCAACGGGCTGCTCCACACGGCGAACATTTGGCATCGCTGGAGCACTCTGACCGACGCCGTGCGCTATGGCACTCGCATTCCCACGAGTCCTTGGGACGATGATTCTCGCAAGCATGCCCGCGACAGCTCCGAATGGACATTGAACTTCATTGCCGGCATGGATCGCAACGCCAAGGCTCGAGCTCCACTCTTGGTTCAGGCGCTGGGCACCGCGGGCGTTCGCCGTGTTCTCGATCTAGGCGGCGGCTCCGGCGCATACTCCATCGCGTTCGCCAAGGCGTCGTCTGATGTGCGGTGCGAGATCCTCGACGTACCAGAGGTCGTGCCCTTAACCACTGAATACGTAAGTAAGGCCGGCGTTTCAGCCCAAGTCAAACTTCGCCCCGGTGACATGCTCACGGAAGATCTGGGGTCGGGCTACGACATCATCATGCTGAACGCGATCTGCCACATGTTTTCCGAGGAGCAGAATCAGCAACTCTTTCGCCGCGCTCGCCGGGCACTCGCACCGAACGGCCGCTTGGTCGTGCAAGACTTCATCCTCAATAGCGATAAAACAGGCCCGCTACACGCCGCGCTGTTTTCACTGAACATGCTCGTCGCTACCCACCACGGCGCGAGTTACAGCGAAAGCGAATACTCCGGCTGGATGAAAAACGCCGGATTCGCGGACGTATCCCGGATCAAGATGCCCTGCCCCAGCGACCTGATCGTCGGCCTGGCCAAATAGGTGGAGCGTCAGCTTAGCCTTAATCCGTCGCCAGCTCATCGAGGATCTGCCCGTCGGAATCGAGCAGGCGGATGGTCATGGCGAGCAGCCCTGAGGCGTGGGTCGAACAACTCAGGCAAGGATCATAGGCGCGTACTACCGCCGACACGCGGTTCAGCATGCCTTCGGTCAGGCGGGTGCCGTCGATATAGTGCTCGCTAACCTGCTGCACACTTCGGCCAATGGCGAGATTGTTGTGGCCAGTGGCTACGATCAGATTGACCCAGGTGATCGCGCCTTCTTCGTTCACTTTGTAGTGATGAATCAAAGTTCCTCGGGGCGCTTCAATCATGCCCACTCCCTCCAGAGCGTTGACTCCGGCGGTGGCGCGAACGTGGGTCTCGAGAATTTGCGGATCGGCCAGCAACTCGCCGATTCTTTCCAGGGCATAGAAGATTTCCACGAGCCGTGCATAGTGGTAGAGGAAGGCACTATGCGCCACAGCTCCGAAACGCTGGTGGAATTCGCGAAACTCAACGTCGGCATCGGGAGTGCCACACTGGTCCGCGGCGTTGAGTCGTGCCAGCGGCCCGACGCGATAAACCCCGGCGGGAAATCCCTGGGGCTTGAAGAACGGAGCTTTCAAATAGGATTCACGGAGGCTGGCTTCGCCGATCCACTGCGCATAGTCGTCGGCGGGGATGTGGTCTTCGACAACTTCGCCAGCGGCGCCGCGAAAACGCAGATCACCATCGTAAAGCTGCAAGCTTCCTTTGCGATCGACCAGTCCGGCATACATGGTTGGAACCGAACCGAAGAATTCGATTTCCTGTTTATAGCTGTCGAGTGCTCCCTTAAAAAAACGGATGGTGCGGTCGGCAATCGCCTGGGCAGCAGGCAACTCAGAAAGGATGCGGTCGCGGGTTGCACCGGCCAGCGGAGAGGCCACGCCGCCGGGAACGATCCACGAGGGATGCACGCGTTCCTGCGCCAGTCCTTCGATAATCTGCAAGCCGAACTTGCGCAGCTCGATGCCGTCGCGCGCCAAGTCCGGGTTCTGCGCAATCACTCCCAGCACATTCCGGGACGCGGGATCGGAATCCATGCCCAGAAGAAAGTCTGGAGCGGATAGATAAAAAAAACTCAACGCGTGGGATTGCACAATCTGCGCGTAATGCACCAGTTCACGCAGTCGTTTTGCGGCGGGAGGAATGCGAACCGCCATAATGGCATCGCATGCCTTGGACGATGCCAACAAATGGCTGATGGGGCAGATTCCGCAGATGCGCGCGGTAATGCCAGGCATCTCGTAGAAGGGGTGACCTTCGGTGAATTTCTCGAAGCCGCGCACCTGCGTGACGTGGAATTCCGTTCCCGATACGTGCCCCTGATCATCGAGTTGGATCGTAATCTTGGCGTGTCCCTCGATGCGGCTCACGGGTTCGATGGTGATGCGCTTCATGGCACGCTCCTTAACCGAACTTCACTTTGCGAGTGGCGTCGGATTTCTTGCCATCCAACACGTCGTTGATCACGCTGAAAATTGCCTTTGAAGGAGGAGGACAGCCGGGCAAACACAAATCAACTTTCACGAATTCGCGAAGTGGGCGCGCCTGCTTCAGCAACGTGGGGACGCGATCGGAGGGAACGACCTTTCCTTCCTGCGCTCCGTCGACATAGATGCGTTGCAGCAGCTTCTGCACCGGAATGGAATTCCGCATCGCGGGGACGTTCCCGGTAACGGCGCAGTCGCCCAAGGAAATCAAGACGTGAGTCCGCTGGCGGATTTTCTGAATCTTGTTGAGGTCGTCCTGCGAACTGACCGCGCCCTCCACCAGCGTGACATCCACATCTTCTGGAAACTCCTGGGCATCGACAAGGGGACCGTAGACGATGTCGATCTTCCGGGCTAAAGAAATGATGGCAGCGTCCATGTCGAGCAGCGACATGTGGCAGCCGGAACATCCGTCGAGCCACACGGTAGCCACTTTCACTTTCTTCATACCTGCACTCCTCTGCGATGCATCAGGGAGGTGACGGCATCGATCTTCTTCACCATCTCTTCCACGGCAAAGCCCTTCTCGGCGAGCGCGCCTGTAGGGCAGGCCTGCACGCACTTCCCGCAATTGGTGCAGGTCGTAGCCTGTCCCCATTTCTCATTCATCTCGCCGACGATACGGGCGTGGATGCTGCGCGAGCTGAGTTCCCAGACGTGCGCTCCCTCAAGCTCCGCACATACGCGGACGCAGCGTGTGCAAAGAATGCAACGATTGTGATCGAGCACGAAGCGCGGGTGCGACATGTCGATGGAGAGTTTGGGGAAGTTATAGGCAAGTCCGACCGTGCTGATGCCCAGGGCTGTGGCCATTGATTGCAGCTCGCAATGTCCGTTGGAGACGCACACGGCGCAAACGTGGTTGCGCTCGATCAGCAGCAACTCCACGGAGATTCTGCGATAGCGCGTAAGCTTCGGAGAGTTGGTCGTGACCGACATGCCTTCCTGGATGGGCGTGGTGCACGCCGGAAACAGCCGCTCAGTGCCTGAAACCTCGACCAGGCAAATGCGGCAGGCGCCGACCGCAGTCAGACCGTCCAGATCGCACAGGGTCGGAATGGACTTGCCGCTGGCCTTGGCCGCCTGCAGGATGGTCTGGCCCTCCAGCGCGCTGATCAACTCTCCGTCGATTCGGATGGACAATTTCTTTTGCGGCAAGGTCTAGCTCCTTTCAGCGCACATTCGGCCTAGCTCACGTTGACGGCTTTCACATCGCAACGCAGGCAGCGGCAGGTTTCATCCAAAGCCTCGTCGTGGCTCAGGCCGGTGACCACTTCGTCTTGCGTACGGACGCGGGCATTGGCCGCGAGAGTGTGACCGGTATGACGCTGGTTCGGGCTGGGCTCCTCCGGAGGCGTCTGCGGGAATTCAATCTGCGGGTAGATGGTGTTCCATCGGTCCGTTTCCATCAACTGCAGATCGATGCTTCGAGCCGCCTGCTTGCCGGAAGCCATGGCGTTGGAAACATTGGAAGCGCCCGTTACCAGATCGCCTCCGGCATAGAAGCGCGGACGGCTGGTTTCAAGCGTGAAGCGGTTCACCTCGATCGTGCCGTTCTCTTTGAGAACCAAGCCAGAGGCTCGGGCGAAATCCAGGTCTACGGTTTCTCCGACGGCGAAGATGACGGAGTCACAATCGAAGCGCTGAATTTCATCCGTTGCGACCGGCTTCCTGCGACCGGAGGAGTCATATTCGCCCAGCCGCGTTTTCACGATCTCAATCGACTTGACGTTGCCCTTAGCGTCGCCGAGCACACGATGCGGAGCGGCCAGGAACATAAACTTCGCGCCCTCATCCCGAGCTGCTCTGATTTCTTCGTCAATGGCGGGCATGTCTTTGCGTTCGCGCCGGTAGAAGACGGTCACTTCGCAGCCTTTGCGGAGGGAAGTTCTGGCCGAATCGATGGCGGCGTTGCCTCCGCCAATAATGGCAACGCGCCGGCCGAGGTTCACCTCCTGCCCGGCGGCGACCGCCTCCAGAAAATTGAGGGCCGGATATACGCCTTTCAGCTCAGTACCGGATTGATAGACCCATGATTCTTTCCATGTGCCGATGGAAAGAAAGATCATGTCGAAGTGATCGTCGAGATCATTCAGCGCCAAATCGACGCCAACTCGGGTATTGAAGCTGAACTTCACGCCCAGCCGCTCAATCAGCTCGATCTCGCGTCGCAGAATTCCCTTGGGCAGTCGGTATTCCGGCAGAGCGAAGCGCAGCATTCCACCCGCTTCGGCCTTGCTGTCATACACGGTGACGTCGTGGCCGAGCATGGCCAGATAAAATGCGGCGGTGAGACCGGCGGGCCCTGCTCCCACCACGGCGATTTTGCGCCCAGTGGGTTCAAGCATGCGCTGGGCAATGGCCCGTACCATCCCTTCATATTTGTCGGACTTCAAGATGGAATCTGCGATGAAGCGGTGCACCTCCCGCATGTTGACCGCCTGGTCCATGGTTTGCCGCCGGCAGCGGCTATCGCACGGATGCTGGCACACACGCCCGGTCGAAGAAGGCAGCGGATTGTCCAGGATCACCGAGAGGAAAGCGTCCTCCAGCCGTCCATCTTTGTAGAGCTGCATGAAGCGCGGGATGTTCATGTGCAGCGGACAACTGTTTTCGCAAGGGGATAACGCCAGTTCTTCGCAGACTCCGGCAGCGCAGCGCCGCGCAAGGATGTGATCCTCGAACTCGTTGCGGAAATGCCGCAGGGTCGTGAGCACCGGGTTGGGCGCGGTCTGGCCGAGCCCGCAGAGCGAGCAGTCGCGAATATAGCGGCTCAGTTCATCAAGGATCTCGAGATGATGCGCCGTCCCCGCACCTTCGGTGACGCGATTGAGAATGCGCAGGCACTTGTTCAATCCCACGCGGCAAGGGATACACTTTCCACAAGACTCCGAGTGCGTGAACTCAATGAAATAGCGGGCGACATCGACCATGCAATTGTCTTCGTCCATCACCACCATGCCGCCCGATCCCATGATGGATCCCAGTTGGGCCAGGTTCTCGTAGTCCACCGCAGTATCGAACATCTCCTGCGGAATGCAGCCGCCAGAAGGTCCGCCCGTCTGCACGGCCTTGACCTGCCGTCCTGCAACCGCGCCTTCGCCAATGTCGTAGATGAAAGTTTTGAGTGGGGTGCCAAGCGGCATCTCGACCAATCCGGTGTTCTTCACTTTTCCCACGAGCGAGAAGACCTTGGTGCCTGAGCTTTTCGGGCTTCCCGTTTCTGTGAACCACGCCGGTCCGCGCATCACGATGGGTGCGATGTTGTACCAGGTCTCGACGTTGTTGATGTTGGTCGGCTTGCCCCACAGTCCTTTCTGCGCGGGGAACGGCGGCCGCGGCCGTGGCCTTCCGGCTTCTCCTTCGAGGGACGCGATCAGCGCCGTCTCTTCGCCGCAGACAAACGCGCCCGCGCCTTCGACCAGTTCAATATCGAACTTGAAGCCGCGACCGAGAATGTTCTCCCCGAGCAGTCCGTACTCCCGTGCCTGCTCGATCGCTCGATTCAAGCGATGCACTGCTAGCGGATATTCGGCGCGCACATAGATGATGCCCTCGCTTGCGCCCATGACGTGGGCGCCGATAATCATGCCCTCCAGCAGCGAGTGCGGATCGCTTTCAATCTCGTTGCGGTTCATGTAGGCGCCAGGGTCGCCCTCATCGGCATTGCAGATGATGTACTTCGGTTCTGCCTTAGCCTTCGCCAGAAATTCCCACTTGTTGCCGGTGAGATATCCAGCCCCACCCCGCCCACGTAATTTTGACGCCTTCACCTGCTCAATTACGCTGGCCGGATTTCCGTCGATCAATACTTTGTAGAGTGCCTGATACCCGCCAACCGCGATGTATTCTTCAATGTCATCGGGATTGATGATTCCGCAATTCCGCAGAACGATCTTCTTCTGCCCCTTGAAAAACGGCACCTCGCGCCAGGACGGTACCTCGGGGTATCCCTGGCCGTAGCGCACATTCCCCGTGATGTGATCCCAATCTTCGATCTTGCAGAGGATAAGATCCGGGCTGAGACTGCCGTTGACCACGTCGTGCAGAATACGGGGGGCGTCATTAGCTTGTACTCGCCGCAAGATTACCAGAGGGGCTCCGGGCAGGCGCACGCTGACCAGCGGCTCCTGAAAGCAAGCCCCAAAGCACCCCACAGGCGCCAGCACGAGATTCGCGCCGTTATTCTCGATGGTCTGAAGAAATGCGTGATACACGCCTTCCGCGCCGTTCCCTCGGCCGCAGGTTCCCATTCCGACGGCCACGCGCGGAACCGGTGGCACAAGCTTTGCCAGACCCGACTCGCGCACTGCGTTGAATGCTCCAATATCCAGAATTCGAGGCATTGCTTACTCTCCTGCTCGAATGGTTGCGATCTCCCGCTGCAAAGTGCGCTCGGTGGCATGCCCGCAGATACGATGGTTGACCTCGACGACGGGTGCCATCGCGCATTGACCAAAGCACGCCACGGTGCGCACCGTGAACTGACCGTCCGAAGTAGTGAGCAGGAGTTTGTCGGCTTCGGAGCCGTTGCCCTCCCCGTCTTCGAGACCTAATCCCAGATCGAGGCGGGCACCCTGCAAGAGGTTGCGCGAACCGCGGGTATGGCACGCCGTCCCGCGGCAAATGCAGATGGTGTTCTCACCTTGGGGTTGAAGATTGAAGAGCGCGTAAAAGGTAGCGACGCTGTAAATGCGGGAAAGCGGCAGCTCTGTTTTAGCCGCGATGTAGCGCAGTGTTTCCAGGGGGAGATATTTGTGGCGATTTTTTTCCTGAGCGGCTTCCAGGATGCCGAGCAGAGCGCCCGGCCGTCCCCGGCGATTGAGGATTATTTTATCAATGAAAACTTGTTCTTCCGTGGGAAGGCCGGCAAGCGAGAGTGTTTGCATAGACACTCCTCCGAACGAGCCACTAGCTCTTATCGCAATGTAGCGTTTAACAGCAATACGCGCCGTCACTGGAAGCACATTAGGGAGTGACAGAAATCACCGGGGGTTGGTGAGGTATACCGCCCACTAAATCCACGCCTCACACGTATACGGTGTGCAATGAGATCGTCTGTTTCCCATCTCGTCAGAGCCTGGCTCGTCGAACCCTTGCAGCGCCATGCCAAGCGATTCGACGTGCCATGATCACAGGCTCCCATGATTCAAATCACAGACCCTCTGCCGAGGCGACGGCAGAATCGGAACGCCACCAACCAAGGAGCATGCCATGGCCTCCATTGTGACCCCGATCAAGGCCGATCTGTTGCAGACACTTCCTTCCGATGCTGCGCGCCACGTTCAATGGCGCCTTGCGGACCGCTATGACCTGCAGATGCTGGTGCAGTCGGCAAGAGCGGTGGCGCGAGGTCCGGTGGCGCGGCTGGTGGCGAACGGCGGACGCAATTCGCATGATTGGACCCCGGCCAAGGCGGAATTGCTGGACGCGTTCGACAAAGCCGGAATCACGGCTGTGTTCATGGAACCCGAGCAGGGCGGATTCATCGCAGGACCGAAGAACCTAGCGCTGGCGTTGGTAGCGTTTGAACTTGCGTGGGTCGATGGTGGGGCCGCAACGGCCAGCTTGGCGGGCTGTCTGGCGTTGGCACCGATTCATGAGCGGGGAACGCCCGAGCAGCAGGAAAAGTACATGCGGCTGGCCGCGCCGCCGGAGCCGGGAGAAGACCGCAAACCCTGGCGCGGAGCATTTTGCCTGACCGAACCTATCCCTTATGTCGGCGTGGATACCGGCATGCTCAATGGAAAGGTCAGCATCGCCGAGTGGAAGGAAGGAGAAGAGCCGGTCCTGCAGGTGGAGAAGCGCGGACGCTTCATCACCAACATTGCATTCGCCAATTTTGTAACCGCGGCGGTTGATTCCGGCGATGAGCGGATCAAGGGCAGCTGCATGGTGATTTTGGAAGAAGGAGATCCCGGGACTTTCGATCGTGGAACGCCCACGCGAAAGCTAGTGCATCAGCTGTCATCGACCGGCGATCCGATTTTCAGCCTGCGCATTCCGGCCAGCCGGATTGTCGGTGGCTACGACGTGAAAGACGGCGTGATCGTTCCGCGCTACAAGCATAACGAAGTCATTGAAGCAGTATTTCGCCGGACGCGCGTGACGGTCGGCATCATGACGGCGGCCAAATTGCTTTCTGCGGTCGAGCCAATCATTCGATATCAGCGGGGGCGGTTTCGTGGCGCGGAAACGGCTGCGCCCGGCTCGGTGCGCTACGAGCTTGGGCTGCAGGCTCGGCAAGACTCGCTGCACCGGCTGGTCGACATCTGGGCGACCGGCGAGGCCAGCGCGTCGCTGGGATTTGCGGCGGCGCGGGCGTTTGACGAACTGGATCCGCTGGAGCGCGAGGCTGACAAGCTGCTGGACGCGCAGGGAATCACCGGCGCAAGAGCGCGAATGAAAGTGTTGCGTGAAGCGGGTGAGCGGGCGGCTGAGTTGCTGCGCTCGCCGGCAAGCGATCCGAAACGAACTCAATTGGAATCCGATCCCCTTCTTCGTTTCGTGCTGCTGGATTCGCTGGCTGATGTGCTTTGTCCTGCGACCAAGCTGTGGAATACAGGGTGGGGAGCGCAGATGATGCGCGAGGCCGTCAGCTTGATGGGCGGGTACGGCATCACCGAAGACTGCCCGGGATTTCTCGGCAACAAGTGGATGGATGCACAACTTGAAGCGACCTACGAAGGACCGGAAGCGGTGCAACGGCGGCAGCTTTCGTTAACTATGGTTAACCCTATTTTCCTGGCGCAGTTCAGGGCGTGGATCAACGAGATGCGCGGGATCGCGTCAGACCGTCCGGGAACCGGCGCCTGCATGCTGGCAACCGCCATGGGAATGTGGCTGTGGACGCTGGAGCGGTTGCAGCGCAGCACCGATGCCGATGGAGACCGCTTGTACCAGAGTGCGCGACAGGGCGTCACGTTTCCGCTGGCGGACGCGCTGTGCTGGCTGCTGGCGGCCCGCTGCCAGACGCTCGACGTCATTGAACTGGAGAAGCGCGGAGCCAGCGATCCCGCTGTGGCGGACGGATTGCCGGGGCTCAAGAATTTTATGACCGACCTGTGCCACGTGCAGTCGGCGCGGGCCAGCGGCGAAGTCTCCCGTATCTGTGCCGAGTTGGTGTTTGGATACAACCGTCATCCCGCGTGGGACGAAGCGGGATACCGCGGTTGTTTTCACCAGGACGAACTGGATTCTCTGGAAGACGTAATGCCGGGCATCGGTTCGTATGGGCTGGACATCATCGGCAACGACGGCTCGCATCCCAGGAAAGCGGGGCCTTGCGCGAAATGTAATGGAGCCGAAGATTTCCTTTCGTTCCAGACCAAGCTGGCTACATGCCTTACCGGTTGCCGCTTGTCGAAGGACCGGGCGGCCGAGGCGATCTCCAAAGTGATGATTCCGGAAGCGCTGGACTACCCCGCATGAGCGCTCCCTCCCCAGACGAGGTCGCCGCGGTCGAGGCCCAACCGAGGGCGCCCGAAAAGACCGATCCACAAGCGGTCGGTGCCGAAAAGATCGACCGGCCGCAGATGGCGGTTGACATCGCCTGCGTGGGCTTCGGTCCGGCGATGGGCGGCTTTCTCACGACGTTGAGCCGAAGTCTCCTGAACCAAGACGGATCGGTGCGGTTGGAAAGTGCAGCTTCGCCGGGCCTGCCTTTGCAAGTCATCTGCTGCGAACGTGCTGATGGGTTGGGATTCGGCGTGTCGGGCGCGGTTACGCGGGCGCGCGGCATACGCAGTAGTTTTCCCGACGTGGATCTCACGCAAATTCCTATGGCCGCGGCTGTCAAGGAAGAAAAGGTCGTATACCTGCTCGATCCGGGTCGCGCCAGTCATCGCTCGTTCGCATTCAAGGCGGCTGATCGCGTGCTTCGGTCTTTAGGAATGTTATTCCGGCTGAAGCATGACGCGTTCGAGATGCCGTTTACGCCGTCGTTCATGCAGAAGCACGACGGCTTGGTGCTGTCGCTGGGACAGTTCAACCAGTGGGTGAGCGATCAAGTGGCAGCGTCTGGTGTCGTGCAAATCTTGCCGGGCATGCCGGTTTCTGAGCCGATATTCGAAGCTGATGCGGTTGCAGGAGTGAGGCTCGCCGATCAGGGCACCGATCTTCAGGGACGTCCTGAAGCCGGTTTCACGCCGGGCATGGACTTGCGGGCGGCGCTGACTGTCGTGGGCGACGGTCCGGTGGGAGCGGTCGGGCGCAAGATTGATGAACACTTCGGAATGCCGGCAGGTCATACCTCTCGCGAGTGGGCGCTGGGCATGAAGATGGTGATAGAACTTCGTGAAGACAGTGGACTCGAACCGGGCACGGTCCTGCACACGATCGGCTTTCCCGAGCCGGAAATCTTCGGATTCCTCTACGTTCACCCCGACCGGCTGGCTTCAGTGGGCATCTTTATTCCGTCGTGGTTCCGCAGTCCGGTCCGGACCGGCTATCGATATCTGCAGCACTTCCTGCTTCATCCCTATCTATGGCGTCATCTCAAAGGTGGAACGCTGAAATCGTGGGGCGCGAAATCGTTGCAGGAATCGGGACGCGACGGCGAGCCTTTCCTCGCGGGCAACGGCTACGCACGGATCGGCGAAGGATCAGGCAGCACCAACGTGCTGGCGGGATCCGGCGTCGACGAAGCGTGGACCACCGGTGTGCAACTGGCGGAAGCGGTCATCGAGCTGGCTGAACAAAGGCGGGCTTTTTCCCGCGAACACCTTGAAGCAAGCTGCGTGCGCCGGCGGCGCGAGAGTTGGGTCGATCAGGAATCGAAAATCGCAGGCGGTTCGCGTGACGGATTTCAGAGCGGCGTGGTCTCGGGGATGATCGGCATGGCAGTTGCAGGCATGACCGGCGGGCGCTTCGCTTTCACTTCGTATTCGGCACCAAGCAAGCAGCCTTCGCTGGCAGAAGCTTACGGATCGCGGATTGCACCAGCCGACTTGAAGCAGATGCAGGAAGAATGCACTGCCCAAGGCACTGTGCTGCACGACCGCATCATGGACCGCTGCGGCTGGCCGCAAATTCCCATGGATGGCAAGCTGCTTATCTCGCACCAGGATGCGTTGCTGATGGGCGGGGGCGTGCAAGCCGCGCCCGGCTATGCCAATCACGTCACTTTCCGCCGTCCTGAACTCTGCCAAATTTGCGAGACCAAGTTGTGTGTGGAGATGTGTTCGGGGCAGGCGATTACTCGCAGCGAAAATGGCGTGCCTGCGTTCGATCGCGAGAAGTGTGTGTACTGCGGTGCCTGTCTGTGGAATTGCGAAGCGGGCGGCGACGATGCCCGAGGAAATGTTGAGTTCGGCGCCGGCGCCGGAGGTCTGCACTCGGCTTTGAACTGATGGTGCTGAACCAGATGGCGCCGAATTTAAATGACGTCGAATTAATAAGGACTCGAATGACTAACGGATTTCACATTGTCGTCTGCGGCAGCATCGTGCCAGACCCGCTGCAAACTCTGGAACCGGTGCTGACGCCATCGGGACCAGCCCTGAAGAATGAAATGATGCTGCCCGCCATTCTGGATCCCTGGGCTGCTCATGCCCTCTATGAAGCCGCCGACCTGGCGTCGAAGGTCGCCGGAAGCAAGGTTTGGCTGGTAAGCGTTGGGCCAAAAGCAAAACTTCAACAAGTGATGATGACGATTGCGCAGCGCGTCAGTTTTGAATTTGTTCCGGTAGATTCGAGTGCCAGCGGATTCGCCGATGCGCATGCCACAGCCGCTCTCTTGGCGGAAACAATTCAAGGCATCGCGGGGCTTGATCGCTCGCGTCTGCTCGTCTTCGGTGGTTGGGAATCGGCTTCGCGGGGCGCGGGCGCGACGATGCAGTTGGTCGGTGAGCGGTTGTCGATTCTCGACCAATTCCAGGGTGTCGACAAACTCACTGTTCAAGCTGACGGTTCGTTCGAGGTGCTCGAACGAATTGAGGGTGGGCGTCATCAGGTTTCGACCTGCCTCGGTCCGCCGGCTTTGTTGGGCTGGGCGACCGGGAATCTGCCGGAGCCGCGCAATAATCCTCAGGTCGGGATGGCCAACATGCGGACGGTGATGCCGGCGCTGCAGCGGGCGAAATCTGTGCCGCTGCCGGCCGCTGGGCTGCACTACCTGAGCGCGAGCCCGCCGAAACAGCAACGGCAGACTCGCGTGGTCAAAGACCTGTCGGCCGAACAGATTGCGCACGAGCTTGCGGAATGGATTGGTAAATAGGTCACGAGTAGCAGCGAAGTGACTGGGAGATCGAGGCTCTGATGGCACACAGCATCTTATTCTTGGCGCATGAGTCGGAAGTGGGGAACGCGCTTCCCAAGGCAGCGTATGAAGTTCTGGGTGCAGCTCTGCACTTGAGCCATCAGACCGGAGCGAGCCTGACAATCGGCTTGATCGGCGCGAACGTGGAGGCGGCGGCTGAGACGATTGCGGGCTGCGGCGCCGAACGCATTCTTGCGGTCACTGGACCTGATTTCTCGACACCTCGCTACGCCAGTGACGCCGCGGCCGCGGAGGCGATCTGCCGGGCAGCGGGAGCAGATCTCATCCTCGCGCCCGCAACTTCGCGATTCATGCGCGTTCTGGCCGGCGTGGCGCATCGTCTGGGCGGATGTGTGGACACACATGTTACGTCGCTCGACGTCGTTGACGGCGAAGTGTGCGCCACGCGCTGGCACTATCGTCAGCGCATTGAGGCGGTCATTCGTCGCGACACGCGGCCCTGGATCGTTCTGCTCGAATCCGGCTGCAGTGCGCCATGGACTACCTCCACGTTGCATTCAGCACCGACGAAAGTTCCGATCGAGCGAATCGCAGTGGCACTCCCCGAAACAGCGTGCCGAACATTCGTCACCGGTGTTCGCGCCCCTGAGAGCGACGCTCAAACCATCCGTCCCGATGCTGACTTACTGTTTGTCGCAGGGGCGGGCTGGACCAAGAAACAAGCCGATGGCAAGCCTCATGTCGAAGAAGCTGAGAGGTTGATCCTGGATTTCCTGCGCGCTTCGGGTGCATCGCTGGGCGGGAGCAAATCGCTGGTCGATCAGTCGGGTGAGAATCAGGCGGTGTTGCGCTGTATGACTCATCTGAACCAGGTCGGGCAGACGGGATCGACGCCGCGCCATCCCAAGGGACTGTCAACGTGCTGCCATGGCGAGGAGCCGCATGTCGTGGGCTGGCGGTTCATCAATGAACGGCGCGCCGTGAATCTTGACCCGAACTGCGGTTGGGCGCGAGGGAAAGCCGACGTACTTTATGTGGCCGATGCGTTTGCGGTGATGGCCAAACTCGACACGCTGCTCGCAGAACGGAGCAAACCCGTTCTCGAAACCGCGGCTCAGTTGGCCTGACACACTCGGTCTGACGGACTTGGTCCGACAGATATTGGAGTTTTGAAAGAAGGAGGCAAGGACGTGGCGACGCAATATTTCTACTGCACGCAATGTCATAAGAAGGTATCTATCTCGCAGCGACTGTTCGATAGTCTTTTGGATTTTTCCCGAGCCGATCTGCGGAACTGTGCGGCCTGCGGAGGGACGCGGGAATTGCATGTGTCCCTCGACTTTCAACTGGGTACGGGCGGGGGAGATTTCAAAGTGGTCCACGCGTTCCTTCCGGAAAAATTGGACTCGTGGCTTGGCGAGGAGTCAGAAGAAGTGACCTACTATCCTTTCCTGGTGGTACTGCAAGCGGAAGGCGACAGCCGGCAGTTCTACTGGATGCCTTACTGGCACGTGGTCGGGAAAGACGCGCGCTTCGGTCAGCATGCGCTATGCCTGGACCAGACTCAGTTCGAAAGCTTGATAACGCAGGCGCAGGACAGGACGTTAGCGGCCGTCTAGGCGCTCAACCGAATCTGGGACTCGTGTGTCGGCGGTTGGCCATGGCGCAGATACGCAGTACTTGCCCACAGTTCTGCCCGACTCTGCGGCTATTCCAATCACATATCCCTGTGATCCTAATCGTCGCTCCTGGCACAGCCGCAGGATAGCCTGAATCGTTTGCGGAGGAAGCGGAAGCGTGCGAGAGATCATCAAGCAGCTGTGGCCGGAGATTGACTGGATTCAGGATCTCCAACTGCGAGAACAGGTTACGCAGGCCTGGATCAAAGCGCTGAAGCGCAGCTCATTGCAGCCGGAAGACCTGAACCGGATTCCGTTCACCCTGCTGGTTCCGAATTGCCCTATCACTTTCATGGAGCACAAGCGCTGCGTCGTTCACATCGCGCGCGCCAGCGCCCAGGCCATGCAGGAGTTCATGGGGCGGGCCTTGCCCATCGCCATCGACACGGTCATCGCAGGAGCGATCCTGGCCGACGTGGGCAAGTTGCTGGAGTACGAACTTGGGCCCGATGGCAAGAGCCGGCAAAGCGAACGGGGCGAGGCCTTGCGGCATCCCTTCACCGGAGTCGCACTCGCGCTGGAGTGCGGGGTTCCCGACGCGGTTTGCCACATCATTGCGGCGCACGCCGGCGAGGGCGACCTAGTCAAGCGCACGACCGAGGCTTTCATTGTGCACCATGCCGACTTCATGGCGTTCCTGCCGTTTAAGAATCCCAAGAACGTTGTTTCCCAGAACGTCCAGGTGAAATCGTAAGGAGAGATACCTTGTCTGCAGAGAAAACGATTGCCACGCCTAAGGAAACCGTCACCGCCAAAATGTCGCGCTGGGCCGCGGAGTTGCAGTTTAAGGACCTGTCGCAGGATGCCGTCTACCAGGCCAAGCGGTTCCTGTTGGATTCCATGGGCTGCGCGCTTGGGGGCTACCAGCAGCACGACGTGAAGATCGCTCTGGAAGTCCTGGGCGAAGTGGCCGGACGCGGCCCAGCGAGCGTGATTGGCACGGGCCAGCGCATCGACCCGGTCTCTGCGGCGCTGGTGAACGCCCTGATGATTCGCTGCATGGATTACAACGACATTTATTGGAAGCAGGATCCCTCACATCCTTCAGACATTTTTCCAGCGGCGCTGGCCTGCTGCGAGCGGGCCCGGAGCGGCGGCAAAGAACTAATCGTCGGTCTGGTTTTGGGCCACGAGTTCGAGATGCGATTCTGCGAGGCGGCGTTTCCCGGCATCCGCGAACGAGGATGGCATCACGCGACGTTGACGGCGTTTGTTTCGCCGATCGTCGCGGGCCGAGCGCTGCATTTGTCGTGGGATCAGATTCAGCATGCCATCGGCATTTCTGCCAGCCGCCACTGCACTCTGGGAGCGGTCACCGCCGGCAAGCTGACCATGATGAAAAACACGGTCGATCCAATGGCCACGCAGAGCGGGGTCTTCGCGGCACTGCTGGCGGAAAAAGGTTACTCCGGGCCCGAGCATGTCGTGGACGGCAAGGAAGGTCTGACACACGTTTTCGGTCCGGAGTGGAAGCTGAATCTTCTCACCGATGGTCTCGGTGACTCGTGGCGCATCACGCAATGTGGAATGAAGGCATTTCCTACCGAAGCGCTGACGCACACGCCAATCTCGGCCGTACTCGATCTGGTCAAGACGAATGATCTGCATCCGGAACAGGTGGTGAAGATTCAGATTCGGTCGCTGGCGCGGGCGGCAGACATCCTGTCCGATCCCAGCAAGTATGATCCGCGCAGCAAAGAGACCGCAGACCACTCGCTGCCTTACGTGATCGCAGCGGCGCTAGTGGAGCGCCAGGTCACGCCGGTGCAGTTCACCATGGAAAAGATCATGGACGAGAAGATCCGCGAGCAATTGAAGAAGGTCGAGGTGGTCGCGGATCCGGAGATCGAAAAAGTATTCCCAGCACTACAGAGGGTAATCGTGAATATCACTACTACGGATGGACGAAGCTTGAGCAAGCAATTGGATTTCCCCAAAGGTGATCCGCGAAATCCGCTGACCGATCAGGAAGTGGAGGAGAAGTTCGCCGCGCTGGCGGAGGGCGTGCTCTCGGCTGGAGCGCAGAAGAAAGTGAAAGCGGCGATCTGGAATCTGGAGGACAGCGACTCGATCAGCACGCTGATGGCGTTGATGAAAGCGGACATCCAGACAAAGACCACCAGGTCGAGGAGCAAAGTTAAATCACGCGTAAGCATCAAGAAACGCCGGAAGCCTGTGTACGCGTAGTCGTTGTGCGAGTGTGCAGAGAATCCGTTACTCGCTAATCTTCGTGGAGTCACCATGGCCCAGACCAACGTCGCCCAGACAATCGTAGAGAAAATCGCGCAGGCCCACTTGGCCGAAGGACCGAAGCGGCCTCTCAGGGCGGGCGATTTCCTGTCCATCCGCCCGTTTCATGTGATGACGCACGACAACACGTCGGCGGTGATGAGCAAGTTCAAAGCGATTGGGGCAAAAAAGATCCGCGATCCCAGACAGCTCGTGTTCGCGCTCGATCACGACATACAGAATCAGGATGAGGCCAACCTGAAAAAATACCGCTCGATTGAGGCCTTTGCCAAAGAACATGGTGTCGATTTCTATCCCGTGGGTTCGGGCATTGGGCACCAGATCATGGTGGAGCGTGGCTATGTGGTGCCGGGATCGTTCGTCGTGGCTTCCGACTCGCACTCGAATATGTATGGGGCGCTCGGCGCCATCGGCACGCCCATCGTGCGCACGGATGCGGCCGCAGTGTGGGCAACGGGCGAGTTCTGGTGGCAGATTCCGCGGACCATCCAGGTTGTGCTGGAGGGCAAACTGCGCGAAGGCGTTAGCGGCAAAGACGTGATCATCACGCTGTGCGGTCTCTACAACCACGATGAGGCGCTCAATGCTGCGGTCGAATTCACGGGCCCGGGCGTTGCCAGCTTGTCGATGGACGCACGCTTCTCCATCTCAAACATGAGCACCGAGTGGGGGCCGCTGGTGGGATGGTTCCCGGTGGATGTGGTCACCATTCAATACTTGCGCGGTGTGCTTGAGCGTTTGAAACAGCAGGGCATTGAGCGCTTCACAGAGCAGGAGATTGATGACTGGGCTGCGAAGCCGCCGCGTCCGGACCCTGATGCGTCCTACGCGGCACGGATTGCGCTCGATCTGGCAGAGGTTGCGCCGCATGTTTCCGGGCCTGACACCGTCCAGACGATGCAATCCGTTGCCGTCATCGAAAAGAGAAAGGTCGCGATTCAGAAGGCCTATCTGATTTCCTGCGTGAACTCGAGACTGGAAGACTTGAACGCTGCGGCCCGCGTGATGCGCGGGAAGAAAACTGCGTCCGGAGTGAAGTTCTATCTGGGAGCGGCTAGCGCATGGGTGCAGCAAGAGGCCGAGAGACGCGGCATCTGGCAAACTCTGCTCGAAGGCCGGCGCTCACGCATTGCCGCCGGGATGCGGACCGTGCATCGGCCTGGGCGTGGGACTGCTGGAAAAAGGTGAGGTAGGAATCTCGGCTACGAACCGCAACTTCAAAGGCCGCATGGGATCGCGCGATGCTCAGTGTTATCTGGCGAGTCCGGAAGTGGTCGCGGCATCGGCGATTGCGGGATATATCGCAGGGCCCTATCCGTTTGCAGATGCCACGCCCACACGCCAGTTCAGCGAATTCGCCACGAACGGAAAGGGACATTCTGAGAAAGTCGAGATTCTTCCCGGGTTTCCGGAGCGCGTCAAAGGCCGCCTGGTTTTTCTGCCGCAGGACAACGTGAATACGGACGCGATTTACGGCAAGGATTACACCTATCGCGACGATATGACGCCGGAGATGATGGCGCGAGTGGTGATGGAGAATTACGATCCGCAGTTTGGCGCGCGGACTCGCTCGGGGGACGTGATCGTTGGCGGTTTCAACTTTGGCACCGGCTCAAGCCGTGAGCAAGCCGTTACATGCCTGAAAGCGAAAGGCATTCCCCTGGTGATCGCGGCCAGCTTTTCGCAGACCTATCTGCGGAACGCCTACAACAACGGATTTCTGTGTGTGGAAGTTCCCGAACTAACCAGAAAACTTCGCGAGCAGTTCATTAAGGAGATCGCAGCGAAAGAGAAGACGATCATTCCGGGTGGAGACGTGGATATCGATTTCACCTCCGGAACGATTTCCTGGTGCGACGAAACATTCAGCTTCCCGCCGCTAGGCAGTGTGCCGCAATCATTGGTCATCGCTGGTGGCGCCGAGAATCTGGTCGCGAAGAAGTTGGCTCTGGCCTAAGAAAAAAGTCTGAGGAGAACTCTATGGCGAAATACACGGTCGTTACGATGCCCGGAGACGGAATCGGCAATCAGGTTCTGCCCGAAGCGTTGCGGCTTCTGCAAGCGGTTGGTTTTGATGCGGAGTACATTCATGCCGAGATCGGCTGGGAATGCTGGTGCAGGGAAGGCAATGCTCTGCCAGAGCGTACCGCCGAACTGCTGGCGAAGCACAAGCTCGGATTGTTCGGCGCGATCACTTCCAAGCCCAAGAAAGAAGCGGAGGCCGAACTCAACCCCGAACTTAAGGGCAAAGGTTACTCGTACTTCAGTCCGATCGTGACCATGCGGCAGCGCTTCCATCTCGACACCTGCATCCGGCCCTGCATTTCGTTCCCGGGCAACCCGCTGAATTTCATTCGCAAGAAACGCAGCGGCGGATTCGAGGAACCGCTGGTGAACGTGGTTGTCTTCCGCCAGAACACGGAAGGTCTTTATGCGGGAGTCGAGTGGACCAACCCACCGGAGTCGGTGCGGACTGCACTGGCGACGCATGCGAAGTTCAAACCGTTTGCCGGGACACCGGGGCCCGATCTGGCAATTTCGGTGCGCATCATCACTCGCGCGGCCGCGCGCAAGATTTGCCAGGCTGCGTTTGAGTGGGCAAAAAAGTACGGCTACAAGTCGGTAACGATCTGCGAAAAGCCCAACGTGTTGCGGGAAACCTCCGGAATGATGGAAGAAGAAGCGAAGTCTGTGGCGAAGGAATATCCGGGGATTGCCTTGTGGTCGACCAACATCGATGCGCAGACCATGTGGCTCACGAAGAATCCCGAAGAGTATGGCGTCGTAGTCGCGTCAAATCTTTTCGGCGATGTGATCTCCGACGCCTTCGCCGGATTGATCGGCGGCCTGGGTTTCGCGGCGTCGGGCAATATCGGGGATGAGGTCGCGGTGTTCGAACCCACCCACGGGTCGGCGCCTAAGTATGCGGAACTCGATCCGCCGATCGTCAATCCGATTGCGATGTTCCTTTCGGCCGTCATGCTGCTCGAGCACGTGGGCGAGACCGAAAAAGCGGGACGCATTCGGGAGGCGATTGCCGCTGTGGTGAAGGAAGGCAAAGTCCGCACCTATGACATGATGCGCATCGCAGGGGGCGCCAAGGCGATCAGCCAGGGCGCGGCCAGCACGGTCGAGATGACGGATGCGGTTCTGGCGAAACTGGAGCAACCGGCCGCGGCAGTGTTGGAACGCGTGGCGGCCGGCGATGGCATTTGAGTTCGCTGATTCCGGGTTCTGCGATTGACCGGCTCGGAGATGGAAGAGAAGCTCATGACATTCGAGATCGAAACTGAAGTCAGGAAGGCCGGCGAAGCGGGACACTGTGGCCCGGACATTCGCTCGGATGTGCACGTGCATATTGAGCCACGCGAACGGGGTGGGATCGAGATTGAACTCGAATCGCGAGTGAAACCTTACTACGGCGATTCCATCCGCCGGCAGGCTGAAGAAGTGCTCGAGGCGCTCGGCGTGAGGCACGCTCTGGTCTCCATCCACGATGAGGGCGCACTCCCGTTTGTGATCGCGGCACGTATCGAAGCTGCGGCCCGGAGTGCGGGACTCGGCCAAGGTACCCGCGTGCTGCCGGACCGCCTTCCGCTACCAGAGCCGTCGCTGCGCGATCGCATGCGGCGGTCCCGACTTTATGTGCCCGGCAGTGAGCCCAAGTATTACATCAATGCTGCGCTACACGGAGCCGACGGCGTGATTCTCGATCTCGAGGATTCGGTTCACCCCAACGAGAAGGATGCGGCGCGCTTGCTAGTGCGCAACGCACTGCGCGGGGTTGATTTTCTGCAATGCGAGCGCATGGTGCGCATCAATCAGCTTCCACTGGGATTGGAGGACCTGGAGGAAATTGTCCCCGAGTTTCCCGACCTGATTCTGATTCCCAAGGTCGAGTCGCCGCGTCAGGTCATTGATGCCAGCCAGAAGATTGCGGAAATCAAAGCCAGCTACGGCATTACTCGTGCTCTCTGGCTGATGCCGATTCTTGAGTCGGCGCTGGGAATCGAGAAGGCTTATGAAATTGCGACCGCCAGCGGAGAAATCGCGGCGTTGACCATTGGGTTGGAAGACTACACGGCGGACCTTGGCGTGGTGAAAACGCCAGGCGGTGCCGAGTCGCTGTTCGCACGGCAACGCATGGTGAATGCCGCTCATGCAGCCGGCGTGCAGGCGATCGATTCGGTCTTTGGCGACGTCGGCGACATGGACGGACTACGCGCCTGGGCCTTGAACTCTCGCGCCATGGGTTTTGAAGGCATGGGATGCGTGCATCCAACGCAGATTGCGGTCATTCATCAGGCGTTCGCGCCAACGTCGGCGGAGATCGACAAGGCACAGAAGATTGTTGCCGCATTTCACGAGGCCCAGCTGAAAGGCTTGGGCGTGGTGAGCCTGGGGTCGAAAATGATTGACGCTCCCGTCGTCCAGCGGGCTCTGAAGCTGATGGCCCGGGCGCAGGCGATGGGGTTGGTAGCGTAGAGGTCCATAGCAGGTATGGTTGGGAGATGTGATGGCCATTCTCGAAAAGACGGAACTAGTCCTCAACGCAGCCGGGCGCAAGGTCCCGGAGATGGTGAATGGTCGTGTGCAGGCTCCCTACCTGGGGGTGGGCAAGTACCGGCCTCACGGATACAAAGCTGCGCCGCCCATCCGAACTGCGGCCGATTATCCCAATAATGGCGATAAGCGCGTAGCGGACCTTGAAAGTGCGCTTCGCAAATGCGGCCTGCGCGATGGCATGGTCATTTCTTCGCACCATCACCTGCGGGATGGCGACCGGGTTGCATTGATGGCGCTCGAAACGGCGTCAAGAATTGGCGTCAAGAATCTCATGTGGTTTCCCAGCGCGTCGTTCCCCTCGCAGCGGAGCGCCATCGAGCTGATGGCCTCGGGTGTGATCGACCACATCGAAGGCAGCATGAATGGACCGTTGGGCGACTACTGCACGCAAGGGAAAATGCGCGGCATGGGTGTCCTGCGCTCGCACGGCGGACGCTGGCAAGCGATTCAGGACGGCGAAGTCCACATCGATGTAGCTGTGATCGCTGCGCCGACCGCCGACTCATTCGGCAACTGTGACGGCTCGCATGGCAAGTCCGCCTGCGGCTCTCTCGGCTTTGCCCTGGCGGATTCTGTCTATGCCGATCATGTCATCGCGGTGACTGACAACCTTGTTCCTTTCCCATGCGTTCCGTGGCAGGTTCAAGGCAACAACGTGGACTACGTTGTCGAAGTGGATTCCATCGGCGATCCCGCGAAGATTGTCTCGGGAACTACGCAAGTCACGCGTTCGCCCGATCGATTGCGCATCGCTGAATTCGTGGCACGCTTCCTGCGCGATGCCGGTATTATGCGCAATGGCTTCTCGTTCCAGGCGGGGGCGGGCGGGATTGCCCTGGCGTTCGTCAGCTACCTCAAGCAGATGATGAAAGAAGCGGGCGTGAAGGCGCGATTTGTTCGCGGGGGATCGACCAAGCATCTGGTCGAATTGCTCGAAGAGGGCCTGACCGACTACATTCTCGACGGGCAGACGTTCGATCTTGACGGCGTGCGTTCCATCGCAGATAACCCGCGCCATATTGCGACTTCTCCGTTTACTTCCTACAACTATCACGGGAAAGGGAACTTTGCGTCGTTGGTGGATGCCGTGGTGCTGGGTGCGACCGAGGTCGACGCGAACTTCAACGCCAACGTTGTCACTCATTCCGATGGACGGCTTCTGCATGGAATCGGCGGTTGGCAAAACTGCCTCGGCGCAGGTTGCACTATCCTGGCCGTGCCTTCGTTCCGCGACCGCATTCCCGTCATCGTCGATCAAGTCACGACTCTCTGCGGGCCGGGCGAATTGATCGATGTGGTCGTGACCGAACGCGGCATCGCCATCAACCCGCTCCGTCGGGATCTGATGGATGCAGTGCGAGGATCTAAGCTTCCGATTCGCCCGCTGCGGGAGATCAAAGAAGAAGTGGAGCGCATCTGCGGCGGAAAACCGCAGCGGCCCAGGCTCGGTGACCGTCCGGTTGCCGTCGTCAAGTGGGTCGACGGCACGGTCCTGGACAGCGTCTGGCAGATCTCCTAGCTTGCAAAGTTGCAGTGCTCGTCTTGTGGCCTGAAAAACGAGAGGCGGTTCTTCAGACTTCCTTCAGTGCCACTGAATTACCTTCGAGATTCGTTCACAGGCCCAGCCGCCACAGGGCGCCAAACCACGGGCTCCGGCTGTTATAATCGAAAAGCTGACAAGTTGCGGAATCTGCTAAATGTCCCCGTCGTCTAGCCTGGCCTAGGACATCGCCCTTTCACGGCGGTAACACGGGTTCAAATCCCGTCGGGGACGCCAACAAAACAATAGACTTCCACAAACCCGCCGTTTTTCTTCATGATCCAATTTGATCCAGTTAGGCGGGTTTGATCTCCAAAACCGCGCCCCGCCTCACCAGTTTGACCAAATTGCTCTGTGCCTCGCGCTTCTGTGGACCGACTGCCTGCATGTAAACGTCGGTGGTGACTTTCAGACTCGCATGGCGCAGCAGTTCCTGTACAACCTTGGGATTCTCGCCGTTCGCGTTCAACAGCGTCCCAAAAGTGTGCCGAAATGTGTGATACGAAACTTGCTTCGTAATCTTGGCACGCTGTAGAGCCGGCTTGCCGTAATATCGCCACAACGTTCCGGGCCAATACGGCTGTCGGCCTTTCATATGCGGCGAGGCGAATACCCAATCGCTTGGACTGGCGTACGGAGAAAGATGTCTCCATGCCCACAGCGACTCGGCCGTTTGTGCATCCAGCGGAACGTCTTTCAGAGAAGCTTCCGTTTTCGGCGCACCTTCCACCATCGCCACTACCGACCGACGGATGTGCAAGATGAGGTTTTCGAAATCCACATCCTGCCACCGAAGCCCTATCAGTTCTCCTCGGCGCAGCCCCGTGAAAGCGTCCAACTCGATCATCGTGCGGAGTGGATCGGGCAGTTCCTTGAGAAATGCCATGATCTCTTCCGGCGTCAGAACATCGGGTGCTTTCTGTCGTTTCGAGCTCTGGCGAACGCTCGTGATTGGATTCTTCTCCGTCCATTCCCATCTGATCGCGTGAGAATAGATCGCGCTCATGATGTTTCTGATCTTGGCCCTGCTGCCCCGCGCTAGCGGAACGCCGGTCTTCGGAAAACAGAGACTCTTGAGCCATTTTTCGACTTCGGTTGCCTTGACATCCGTCAGCCTGCACGCACGCCAACGCGGAAGAATCCACTTCTTCAGATAGCCCTCGTAGGTCACCTGCGTCGAGTACGATTTGCGATCTTCGTCTGCCGCATCGAGCCCCGGTTTCGTTTTGTTGAAAGTGTCCGGCAACTCGTGTTGGCGATAATGATTCACAAGCGTCTCGAAACTGATGCTCCTGATGAGCCTTTGAGGGGTTTGTTGGTTGATTTCCAAGCGGATTGCATCTACAACAGCCTGGGCGGAAGACTCGGTCGGCAAGTCTTCCTGCGTTCCAATGACGATGTGTTTTCGCCGGATCGTGCCGTCCAGCTGAACCTCTCTCCATAGGAATTCCCAAACTTTTCCCTTCTTGCGATCCGCCAGTCTCAGACTGCCCTTTTGATAACTCGTGCGCCTCATTTATTTCCTCCATTTCGGTTGAGGCGACACGGATGGCTGCCTCAGCTTAGCGCAAGTTGAGTGGCGAGTCGACAAAACGTCTGTTGAAAAATCTGCGAATCAGCCTGCTCTTTTCGTTTTCACCCACCCTTCGAGATCAGAAGCTCGGAACCGCCATAGTTTTCCGACTTGAATTCCGTGAATCTGACGGTTGCGGGCCATTCGCTGTAGCGTTTTTGGGTGGATGCGGAGCAACTGTGCTGCTTCGTCGCTGTCTAAGAGCGGCTCAAAGATGAATTCGGTCCTAGGCCGAGACTGGCTTGGAGAAGGAGCGAACCTCGAAGGCTGGGATGCGGACATAATGAACTCCTGAGCCGAATTGCCCGAATCGAGCTGATTTGGCTGCTTCTGGGGATGTTCTATAAATGCAGACTGAATTTCCGTCAAACGGGCATAATTTCTGGGGAAAACGCAATGAAGGTTACCAATTTAGAGCGTCTACAAGATGGCGGCAGCCGGGTGGGGCAATCCGTTTTGATCCTCATAATTGGCGAACTGGCTTCGAAAAGCGCAGCCAGTAACGGTTCGGCCCGAAGAGGGCAACCAGTGGCGTCGTAGCGCATAGTTCGCCGACCGCGGCACCTCAGCAAAGCCGTCGTCGGGCCGCAGGGGAGCACAGAGTCACCACCCAGAGTGTTCTCAGTTGAAAATTCCTTTCGATGTCTGGCCTCAGAATTCATGACCCTGAAGGGGCCTGCCACCATAAGCTAACTTAAGGCAGAATTCCTCTGGGGGTGGGCCGTGATCCCGTGATGCTTTGGAAATCGGCAAGTTACGGAATCTGTTTCCTGCCGTACACCACCTGTAGCAAACGAAAACCGAAAGGACCTTTATGCCGCGTTAGAGGGAGCATCCGGCGGATAGCTTGCAGGCCGTTGGCGATTCAAGCGAACCTGCTTCTCGTCGAGGATGCGAATGATGTTGCGGCTGATTTCGACGAACTTATCTGGGGCTTCTTCAATCTCTGCCAGAGCACACAGGTGCCCGCATCCAACTGCTGCAACATGGCCATCATCGAACTCCGAAACAGCCTACGCCGGAGTTGCCATCTGTGGTTAAAGCTGGATCCAAAGCAAGAAAAACTGCGGCAGCAGCCATGAACAAGCCACGCACCGCGCGCAAGAAGGCGACAAAATCTCGCAAGGCGGCGTGAATACTGATGCTTAAGTAGGGCAGACCGTCTGATTAGGAAGGAAAAGCGGCTTCGGGACGGCCAGCGCGAATGGCTTGACATGTTGTAACCACAAACTGCCTACCCACCTCGGTACGGAAACGCCGGGACACACGGTCGAAACAGAGGTCCTGCTGGCATGGCTGCGAAACTTGCGACGGTAGACGACCGGATTTTGGCTCGCGTTGAAGAAGCCGCCGCGGCCTGCGACAGCATCATCATTTCCCGCAGCGCTAGCGACGAATCCCAGGTAGACGGCATGCGATTCGACTGCGGGTACCTGTCGCCCTACTTCGTCACCGACCCCGAACGCATGGAAGTTGCCTTCGAGGACGTTTACGTTCTCATTTACGAAAAGCAAATTAGCTGTAAAACGGACTTGGTGCCGCTGCTTGAGCAAATCACAAAAAGCGGCAAGCCCCTGCTCATAATCGCAGAAGATGTTGGGGGTGAAGCGCTGGCTACCCTCGTCGTAAACAAGTTGCGAGGCCCGCTACAAGTTGCTGCCGTCAGGGCACCAGGCTTCGGTAATCAGCGCAAGAGTATGTTGCACGACATCGCTCTCCTGACCGGTGGCAAGGCCATCACCGAAGACCTGAACATCGACCTGAAAACTATACAGATTTGTGACCTCGGTCTGGCCACGAAGATCACCGTCGACAAGAACGCCACGGTGGTTGAAGGTATGCGACGCCAAGCATAACGCCAGCAGACAGTTAGATTCTCGTAGACCACTCCCGACTGTCATGCGTCGCAAGAAGGCGGAGAAGTCGATCCGCACCCATGCAATTGTGCGATCATGGGTAACAATTGGCTGGCCAAACCATCCTTCGCTATGAAAGCGTCTACCAGCTTTAAGGCTTGTTCAGGAACGTCGATCGCTGCGGAAAGCATGATGATTGCGGCTTCTGGCTTAAGGCGCCTCATTTTCATGGCAACCTCTTGACCATTCATTTCTGGCATGAGGTAGTCAACGATTACAATGTCAACCGAGTGCAGGGAGGCCAGTTCCAATCCCTTGCCGCCGCTTGCAGCGGTCAGAACGGTATACCCGAAGCTCTCCAGGAATGATTTCTCGCATTCCAGCACGTCCACGTCATCGTCGATGCAAAGAACTACTGCGCTTTGGAGTCCCGGAGAAACGGATGTAGGCATCGTTCACCTTCAATAAACTCACTTGCAACCCTTAGTCTCAGACGACTGTTCAGAGTTGCTCAGTCAGCCGACATGGGGCTGGCTGCTCTGAGGTGCCGGCGATGATCCCCGCAGGGTGCTCCAACTCTCGCAGTCGTTCGGCGATGACCTCACGCGACAAGACAACGTGCACCCGCAGTTTTTGCATATCCAATTCCACTAGAGCAATGATTCGTGGGTATTCCCACTCTTCGCGCCGGTCGATAGACATGGGACTCCCTTACTAACTTCCGATGAAAGCCTCAACACTACAAACACGCGCCTTGACAGTCTGTTCAATATTGATCACTCTCAAAGCCTCGGAAGGCTTCTGAAAGGAGGCCCTCAAGGCAAGGGCCAAGGTCTTTCCACATAGTCCAAGCGGAGAAGCCTGCACGACCAGCGAGTGCGCAGTCCACGAGGGGGATGCGATAGTGAGGGCCGCTACGCCGCCGACTTCCGCATGACTGTCATATAGCTATCCATCGACTGCGTTAATTGAGAATCCACTTCATCCGCGATCTTCATCACGTCCGGTAGCAGCAAGCTGAAATCCAGATGGTTCAGGTTGCTCTGCAGCGTCCCGAAAATGGTCACTTGGAGTATTCGCGATTCGTGCACAAGCATTGCCGGGGTGTAGCCTTGCAGAAATCGCAGTTCGCCGTGGGCTGCGGCGGATAGGGAATCGCCAGCATCAATCTCGTTGTTGGCCGATGGGCCGGCCTGCCCCAAGCGAAGAGCTAGATCTTCCACTAGCTTAGCGAGGTGTCCAGTACGCTCGTCGTCGCTAAGAGAAAGCCAGCTCAGTTCCTTGCTCTGTTTTGCACGCACCAACCAGTCTTCGACAATACTGCGAAGGCATCGCCGTAGTATCACACCAACTCTTTCCTTTTCCGGGCGGGCGGCAGGTCTGCGCGTCAGCATCTTTTCGCGGACGAGGTCGGCAAGTCGCCCAACCTCGAAAGGTTTTACAATAATTTCATCGGCTTCCAGAAGGATAGCGGCCATAGCGCCCTGGACGTCGGGGTAGCCGCTAACCAGCAGCGTGAGTGCGGCCGGTTGAGAGTGGCGCATCGCGGTAACAACGGTAAACCCATCACCGGGATCGGGCATGTGCAGGTCGGTGATCAGTACGTCGAAGCTCTGCGTAGCGATATGCTTCAGCGCCTCTGTCACGCTAGCGGCAGTAACCACGTCAAATCCCTTGCGTTCAAGGGTCGCATTCATCATGGCACGAACGGCTTCATCGTCATCCACCAGCAGGACTCTGTGGGCAACACGTAGTTCGGTCGGAGTCATACAGCACTGCCTCTCGTCACGAGTAATGGAAGTATCGCTCAGACTCATTTTGGGAAATGTGCAAAATTGACCAGTTATTGAAACCGTCAACAGGTAGCCTGGTTGAGTTCGAAAGCTCGAAACTGCGGTCATGGGTTAGTGTCGGAGACCTCGACGTTCAGACCCTCACGACCGCGGTAAGGACTGTACCCGTACACGCATGTTTTCAGGCCGGACTCACATGAGTCCGGCCTTTTTCCGTTGCCTTCGATGCGCGGGCTGCCCCACGAACCCCGCAATGCCATGGGCAACGGTGAGCATTATTGCTCAGACCGTTTTGGCTCTGATTTGCTACCGTCGCTTTGCCTAAGGTGCTCCCAAATTCCTGGCCCGGATTTGCGCATAACACACAGGCGAAACCGGAGAGCGCAGAGGTAACGAAAATGAGGTGTTCCATGAAAAACGTAATGTTCGTACTTGCGATGTTGAGTTTCGGCACGTTGTGCTGGGCAGGGTCGGCACGCGAAGATGCCACCGAACGGCTGGACAACGCCACCAGCGTGATGCACGAAATTATGGGGATGCCTGACAAGGGAATCCCGGAAGAAGTATTAGAGCATGCAAAGTGCGTCGCGGTCATACCGCATATGGTCAAAGGTGGTTTTGTCTTCGGAGCTAAGGGAGGCAAAGGCCTAGCCACCTGCCGTACGGCGCATGGCTGGAGTGCGCCAGCGTTCATCACGATTTCGGGCGGAAGCTGGGGACTGCAGATCGGGGTAGAAGCTGTGGACGTGGTACTGATCATTCAGAATGACAAAGGGATGCAAAGGCTGCTCTCCAGCAATTTCCAAATCGGAGGCGACGCTTCAGCGGCTGCGGGTCCAGTTGGACGACATGCCGAGGCCGGTACGGATTGGAAGATGGATACAGAGATCCTGACCTACTCCCGCGCCAAGGGTGCATTCGCTGGGCTCACGTTGGAAGGTGCATCGCTCCGTCAAGACAATGATTCACGACGCGCGATCTATGGAGGCAACGTTACCACTCGGGCTTTGCTGTTGGGCAAAGTGCCAGCTCCAGCCGCAGCCCAGCCGTTCCTTGCGGAAATTCGCGGAGCAAAGGCGGAAGCCAGAGTCGATAAGAACTAGGGCTTCCGGACTCGATCTGCCGTCTTTGTAAGTCAAGTCGCTCGGCTGCGTGTTCGAGTGAGCACGCAGTCCACAACTTAATTCTTCTTCAAGGCTTCACGCGAAACAGCTCTCACCCGGACGTAGTGAGATTCACGATCGGGTACGCGAATGGGAGGTCGACATGCTTTGGACCATTTTCGTTGTTCTTCTGGTCTTGTGGCTTCTGGGTTTCAGTCTCCACATCGGTGGCGGCCTAATCCATTTGCTACTTGTTGTTGGATTGGTGGTTCTGGTCATTAACTTACTGAGCGGACGGCGAAGTGCAGGCTGAAGAATGGGGATTGCGAGTCCCCGCCCCGATGTGGAACTGCCAATGCGATTAGGGGCGTATCGTCGGCAACTCTTATCTTGAGATTTCTTCCTGTTTGCCCGTAATCCGCGCCGCAATCGCTGGCCCGCGAGCGCGAACTTCACACGGGGCTTGACTCGTCCGGTTATCGCGTTAAATCCGGACTTGGGGATGCGAGTTGTATCGACCCCTGGTATGCATTGCTGAAGCGCACTCGGACGAGCCAGAAAATCAGCAAAACCAGTGGGAGCACGCTGAGAAATAAATACAACGGCGTGCTGAATAGAGCCGGGGACAAGTGTTGCCCGAGCCCCACTGCCGAAAGCAATCTCAGCGGGCGGTTTGACGGCCCCAGGAAAAAAGACCCGGCCGCGATGAACAGGCCAAAGCACATGCGCCAGAGATGCCGCGCGATGCGCTTTGCCCCAAAGACACCGCCGCGTACAAGCATGCGAACGTCCCCCGCGCCCGCCAGCAGCATCACGGAACCCATGAAAAAGGTCATTCCGACCGGAACTCCGTCTTGTGAGCTTGCTCCGCTACGCACAACTTTCAGACCAGTCATCCATGTGAGGGTACCGAGCGTCAACGGAATCAGGAGCACAACCCAATCGAAACGACTGGTTTCCCCGTCTCTGCGCCTTGCGGTCAGCCATCCCGTTCCGATGAGATAGACGGTTAGAATCCCGCCGCCAATGTTGTTCGGTTGATGCCTCACGATTGCCAGGTATACAGCGAGGACGCCCATGGTCAGCATGGATGCGACAAAGATTTTTCCCGCCAGCACATGACGGAGGGAACCTTTCCGGAAAGACATTGCAGCGGTTCCCGAGAGCAACCCTAAGGTCCCCGCGAAGATATGAGCAACCAGTATGGGCGAATAGGACATGGGTGTCTTCTTATGGATAATATACGCAGACCATAGCCCGAACGTTCCGCCTATCGCGATGCTGGAGAGGATAACTCCCGAGTCGTCGGCAATGCGGAAGTAATCCCGGTAGCCCAGCAGCGTCCCCTCGGGAAAGTTGGCAGGGCAACGTCAAGTCTTAATTGCTTGTCGTGGCTGCCACGGTACGGGCCGTGTTTCAGCGAAATTAAATCTCTTAAAGAAGACAACTTTTTACAATTTGCGGGTTTCAGAGTTTACAAGTGCCCTGTCTTTGGTGCGAGGGGAAACGGGTACGACGTTTCGGAGGTTAAGGATCGAAGAGACAGAAGCAATGAATTGTACGAACATGTTGCCGCATTGGGATGAGCAGCAACCGAAACACCTAGGCAACATCCGACGCGTGGGGCGAGGACTGACTGGACACGGTGTCGTTCTCCTTACTACATTTCAGCGTCGGCAGTGGTGAACCAACATGGGGACCTGGCCAGCCATTCAGCGATTTGCCGAACGGAAATCTCCTACCCGCGAAATCTGGGCAAGCATAACCGCGCGCGCATTTTCTTCGTCCTGCCTTGACCCGGTAGTCCTTCAACTCAATCAGATGCAGCAACTTCGTCTTGTTCGTCAGTAGAACTGGCGCTGGAGATGCCCATACGGGCGCTCCTGTCGCGGATATCACTTTACGGAGATGACTAGAAGATGAGTGTCCGCAGTCGCCGCAGCGCGGTTTCTCGGAAGACAGCTGGCGCTCACAAAAGCAGCCCCTCTACTTTGATTGGCCCAATCACACGCAGGGGCCCACGAGTTCGGAACGTGATCGCAGCTGCTCAAAGCGGACGATTTGCAGTGAGATGTGCTCATGGAAGAAGGTCCCGATCCCAAGGGCAAAAAGGCAAACCAATCCTTCAGTTGGTTGCCGCAGATTGACCAGGTTCTGGTCGTCGGGATGAAGTATGGTCCCAAAGGCACGCATGAGGCAGTCAAGAAGCTACGGCAGCTCTCTCCAGAACTTTCGCCCGCCCAAATCTGGCATCGGATGCGACACCTGCGGGAGAAGGATCGCGGTAAGCGTACCGGACCCATCGACTGGAGCGAAGACGCCATTGAAACCCTTCGAGATGGCTATCGGAGTGGGGGGCGAAAAAAGGCCGCGGCAATCAAGACAGTCAGAGCACTTTATCCGGGATTGTCGGGATACGCCGTGTCCAGATTTGCCCGGAGTCAAGGTTGGCTGGAAGGAGAACGGGCAACCAAAAAGAACGACGGCCGGCGACTTTGGACGAGTGAAGAGGAACAGGAGCTATTTGTGCGGGCCGGCTACGATTCAGTCAAGGAGATCGCTCGGAAGCTCCGCCGCTCGGAACAATCAGTTCGCTTCCGCCTTAAGGGTCGGTCGATAAGCGCCAGAGTTACGGATGGATGGTCCTTACGACGGCTGCAACAAACGTTGCATGTCAGCTATCGCCGGCTTCAGCATTTGATCGGAAATGGTTTCCTGAAAGTACGCGACCCGAGGGTATCCCTGATCTCACTGGCGGAATGGTGTGAGAAACACAGGACTACACTGCAACCGGGAGTAGAAGACAAAATTGCCGCAGACCTGTGGAAAGAAGAGAACGGGCACTCTTGGGGCCGAGTTGCGAAGCTCTTGGGTGTCAGTGCTGCCGAAGTGGGGAAATGGGTCGCAAGCGGCGAGCTCAAGGTAGTAGACCCTTCCGTGACCGACCGAGCCTTTGAGGCGTTCTGTCGCCAGCACGGCGCGGAACTGAATTTGCAACTCATGGACCCAGAGGTCGCGAGGTGGCTCATCGCGGAGTACGGTCTGAAAGTAGTGGCGCCGCCGCTAACCTCAGTGCCTTTTTCGCAGAAGCAGGTACTTGTCGTCAGACTATGCCCAAAGTGCAAACGTGATATTCGAGGGAACGTGTATTTTGGGCACGTCCGATCATGCCGTGGAGCGATGTCACAGAGGGATGCCGGACGATTAGGCGGTAATCAGCAAGCAAGTTGAGACATCTCATTGGGCGTCAAGACGACGTACGAATCAACTTGTTTACGCCAGCTCCGGAATGAGGGATAGGGATGGGGTAAGCTCGATGCCCACATCTCATCACACAGCTCCCAGTACTCCATCGTGCGTATCGCACCAGGATGACCGCTGGCAGACGACAAGATCGCATCCATCCAACCGCCCGTTTTGGCGTCCTGAAAGAAGTGGTCCGTTATCCAGAGCATCAATCGATGCCAATCTTGGGGAAAATCTACGGGATCTGCATTCCGCGATTTCGCATTGAGTTCCAAAAACCCACGACATCGACGACCGAGTTCTCGGGCAACCATGTGAACGAGTGGAGGCCCGGCCTCAAGCGCCGGCCGAGCCCAGTATGCGAGGGCCTCCCAATCTATGTAGCGAGCAACAGCTTCGGTGAGGCGCTTGGGTTCGACCAGGCTGTACGACGCCCTGGCCTTGCGAGCTCCTGGGGTTAGGTGAGTAGAAGGGGCGCACTCACCAGCATCGCTGAGCCACTGCCTCAAGGATGGATACTTCCGCGGTTTCGCCTTTCTCCACTTCTTCACGCATTCGGACCAATACACTTCCGCTCTCATAGAACGCGGATCGCGGATCGCGTAAAACTGGACTGCATCAAACCAACCCTCATTCTTTGCAGGGCCAAACATCTGTTCCTGGCTCCAAAAGAGAAGTCGAACGGAGAGTGGAGGATATGTCCTCGAACGATCGCTCGCACATCGTTGCTGGTCCTCCGTGAATCCTGGGCAGCGCCGGTCAAGCATCTTGGCCAGCCAGCCGGGAATACTATCCTCGGTCTCAATGACGGACCGAGCCCAGAAGTAGAACTCCTGCATCTCTACGTACTGATTTCGAGTTTCCAAAAGCAACTGCCAAGGGACACGACGGGCTTGGTCATCAGCGCGATCGCGCGCGGCTCTCTCAATCTTGTAAACCGAATTGTCCGCTCGTCGGCGCTCTTTCTTTCCTAATTGTTTCGATCGCCTCACGTGCGAGAACCTCTTCTCGTCATTTTGTTGGGAAAACTTGTCTTTTGAAAGAGACAGCTTAGTCTACGATCCGCGCGGAAAACAAGAAGTCAACCCCGAGCGGTGTTGTAGTCCGGGCTACTAGAAATGTCAAGCGGGACCACCCGGAGGTAGTGGGCTACTTTGAATTTTGCAATTTGATTGCAAGCAACCGCCCTCAATTATTTTGCCTACAACTTCACCAAAATTCATCGTACACTTCGCGTGTCCCCGGCTATGGCCGCTGGCGTCACGGATCGGCTGTGGAGCGTGGAGGATTTGGTAGCCTCTGGGAAGCCTATGAACAGCGGAGGGCGGAAAGAGCGGCCTAATCAGAAATGAAAGATGAATGGACACAGGTGAATCGAGCCGGTCAGCTCGTGAAATTTACCTATGATGACCTGCCGCACGGTAAAGCATTTCTGACTGCGCAGATTGCCGGTCATGAGGTCGTTTGCTCCGTCATTTTGCCCGAGCCAAAACTCCCATTCAGTCGCGAAAGCGTCGAAAGCCATTTCCAGCATGGAACAGACCTCGGATTACGCCCGCGTTCAAAGTAGCAAACTACCAACCCGGAGGGTAGTGTCCAAGGGTGGATGCGCAACTCATGGAAACCGTGCGCGGCTTGATGGGAGCGAAACCAGATGGGCCCGTAGCCTAGCACCATACTGGTCAAAATTGACCAGTCCAGCAAACGGGGAGTAGGGGTATTCTTTCTGGGCCATGAAGAAAGTCCTCAGCCTAAAGCAGGTACTCGCTGTCCCTTGTCCGACTTGTGGTGCCAAGCCCGGAGAGAAATGCGAACTCAGCGCGGGTCAACCGCGCACCGATCCGCATCGCGACCGTCGATTGATCGCAAAAGACCAAATCTAGCAACGCACTGTTAGCACCCTACCCCGCCCGGACGACCGTCTAAGGGTCTCTCTCACCTTCGGAGGGACGTGCCGACAAATCGCGCAGGTGTGTCACCACCCGTGTTGTTCTCGGTCGAAAAAAGCTGTGAGTGTCTCTGGGATTCACTTAGCGCTGATAGCGACGCAATTAAGAAGTTCTTGGACGATTGTGCCGCCCCTAAAGCATTCCGTGACGACTTCTTGGCTAAGTCACTTGTGACACCTACTCGCAAACGGATGATTGTCACATCGGAGTCGGATATAGTCTGCTTGGCTTCTTGGGACGCGGGTGCAGCTTTACAAAACCGTACCCATGTGAATTTGGTCGCAGATGAAGACAATCCCGCAGCTGAAGCAGCCATCGATTGTATTCTAGGGACCATCTGTACGCAGGCTAGTTGCGCCCGCCCAGTTTTGATGCGGCTTGATCTACCGCCGGGGCATGTCATCGCGAGGAAGATCGCTTCATCACATGGGTTTAGAACGAGTGAATCCGCGACTGAGGGTGAACTTCAAAAGATCTGCGTGGGGCGGCCAATCCACATTGGCAATTGGGCGAAGATGCAGATGATATTCCACCACTACGGTGGACTTGATTTTCCGGATGCCCTTCCAACATTCGCTGCATATGACCAACAAGTGCCCTTTCGCGCGAAGCAGGGCATCTCCTATAGCGTGAAACTCAGTGACCTCGAAAAGCTGCTGTCACCAACCTTGATAATCCTTCCAAACCGCTACGGGAATATAGTGCCAATCAGACGCATATTCGCCGACCAGCTTCTCGGCGCATCACGCCAAATGTCACTGCTACCTAAACGGGAGGCTTTGCTGTTTTCTGAACGGATTTACTTCAGTGCATCAAGAAACGCCAATCTGTTTAAGGCGGGGACGCCACTGCTCTTCTACGAATCGGGTCGGGACGGTGGATCTGCTGCGGCGACAGCATGTGCACGTGTAGTGAAAACGACAGTGCTAAAGAAGATCGACATCTCTTCGCATCTCCTTCGGCACGGCGTGCTGGAGAGTGATGACTTGGAGCAGTTGACTGCCAACGACTCCATATGCGTATGCACCGCAGGCCTTAAGGAAATCATCGTATGATTCGCGCACGCAAATCGTGCCTCACCAGCTTCATCGCGGCCTCGCTCCTGCTACTCATGGCAGGATGCGCGGTTGGACCCAGGTACAAGAAGCCTGCTGCTCCGGACGTTTCCGGTTATACTCCCGCTCCAATTACGACCACGAGCAGTACCGGCAACGTCGCCGGTGGAGAAACACAACACTTGGTCGAAGGGCACGACATTCCAGGCGAGTGGTGGACATTGTTTCACTCAAAACCACTCAACGATTTGATTGAGCGCTCGCTCAAAGCCAATCCCGACGTGAAGGCGGCGCAAGCGGCACTGATAGTTGCACGAGAAAATATGCTGGCCCAGCGGGGCGCTTACTATCCCAGTGTCACGGGCGGTTTCTCGGCGACCCATGCCAAGTCATCGGCTGATATTTCACCGGTAACCAACACCAGCGCCCTGACCTACAGCCTTTACACGCCGCAGGTGAGCGTTTCCTTTGTGCCCGACGTTTTCGGTCTGAACCGGAGAACCGTGGAGTCGTTACAAGCGCAGGAACAGCAAGCGCGTTTTGCCCTCGCCGCGACCCATATCACGCTGAGCGCAAACGTGGCTGCCGGAGCCATTCAAGAAGCATCGTTGCGGGGACAGATTGCCGCGACCCAAGAGCTCATCACTATCAACAGCAACATGTTGAAGATCCTGCGGGATCAGTATGCGAAGGGATATGCCAGCGAGCTTGATGTCGCGGCACAGGAATCTCAGCTCGCTCAAGTGGCCGCTACCTTGCCTCCGCTGCTGAAACAGCTGGCTCAACAACGGGATCTGCTGGCTGTGCTGGCGGGCGGATCTCCCAACCAGGACTTGGCCGAAAAGTTCGAGCTGTCGAGCTTGCAACTCCCCCAGGAACTGCCGGTGAGCCTCCCTTCACAACTCGTCCAGCAGCGCCCGGATGTCCGCCAGGCCGAGGAAAACCTGCATTCAGACAGCGCCCAAGTTGGAATTGCGCGCGCGAACCGCCTCCCGAGCTTTGCACTGACTGCGGATGCTGGCAGCATGGCGGTGGTTCTCGGGCGATTGTTCTCGGGCGGCAACGGCTTTTGGGATGTAGCTGCAGGGATCACGCAGCCGATCTTTGACGGCGGCACCCTCATGCATCGGGAGCGAGCCGCGCGAGCCGCGTACACCCAGGCCGACGAACAGTATCGCAGCACCGTCCTAACCGCGTTCCAGAATGTTGCTGACACACTGAATGCTTTGCAACAAGATGCCGATGCCTTGAAGGCCGCGGCGGCCGCAAAAGATGCCGCTGGCATCACCCTCGACCTGACAAAGAAACAGCTTGAATCCGGCTACGCCAACTACCTCGCACTTCTGAGCGCGGAACAAGCCTATCAGCAAGCTCTGATTAACCTGGTGCAGGCTCAGTCGAATCGTTTTGCCGACACAGCCGCGTTGTTTCAGGCTCTTGGCGGCGGATGGTGGAACCGCAACGATATCCCGAAGAGTTAATTATGAAGACAGTGCTGGTTGCCCCCTATGTGAAAGTGCTCTGAGCGGCGAGCTTTTTGTGGGCATTACTGCCGGTCGCTTGATTCCCTCCCGTACCCTACGAGCGTCATTCCTCTGTCCTTGCTTGTTTCTATTAACTATGGTTAACTAATGGGAATAATCTTTAGTTAATAGATAAGAGCAGTGAACCCTTTGCCACTTCAGGGCAGAGACGTGGGGAATTCATGGCGCGGGCAGCAAACTTCGCTTTCGTTGTGTTGACGGTGGCGTGTGTTCTTCCGGCAAAAGCACTGGCGCAAGGGGAAACCACCAGTGCCATCGTTGGCCAAGTGCGAGACACAACTGACGCGGTTGTGCCGGGCGCCATTGTGACGATCACGAATCACGAGACCGGCCTGAAGCGTACTGCCCGGACCGATGACGCAGGACGATTCAACTTTCCACAGCTAAAGCCGGGCACCTATTCGGTTAGGGCAGAAGCGCGGGGTTTCGATCCAGGGCAGAATGACAACGTCATCTCAGGCCTGGGCCAGAAACAAACCGTGGATTTCACGCTCAAGGTAGCGCGGTCCAATGAGGCGGTTGAGGTGAGCAGCGCCGCCCCAATCATCAATCCGGAAAACGCCAACACATCCACAACCCTGACTGCGCCGGCACTGGAGGACTTGCCGAACCCAGGAGGGGACCTGACCTACCCTCTGCAATTTGCGCCTGGGGCCCTGATCAATACGGCAGGAAGCAGCAACGATTTTGTTGGCAGCAGCAACGGGTACGGCAACGTGGAATTCAACGGACTCCCCGCCCTCTCCAATGGCTACATCGTGGATGGGCTGGAAACGAACGACCCGCTGACCAATCTCAATAGCGGTCTTTCAACGAACCTCGTCTTGGGATTGAATTCGATTTCGGAAGTGACCGTCAATACACTTTCCTATTCTGTGGATCAAGGGCGGTATGGGGCGTCGCAGGTCGACTACGTCACCAAATCCGGAACGAATCAGTTTCACGGGAACCTCTATGAGCTGTGGAACGGTTCGCTATTGGATGCGGCAGACTACTTCACCAATGCGACACCAGGGAACCATAAGCCGAGGTCAACAGTGAATCACTTTGGGGGCAGTCTCGGCGGCCCGATTGCACACGACAAGCTCTTTTTCTTCTTCGACAGCGAATGGGTGCGTATCGCCCTGCCCATCGTCACACCCACGATTGTTCCCACCCTGGCATTCCAACAATACGTGCTGCAGCAACTTCCTTCTTCCTCGGTTCCGTTCTATCAGCAGATGTTCTCACTGTATGGAAACACCGGTGGCACACCGACCGCGATACTTGGATGCCCGCTTGGCGCCGCCGAGGATGGCTGCGCGAACCGGCAGAGCATCTCACATTCCAGCGACGACCACGAACAGGTGCAGACGGTCCGCGTCGACTACAACATCAACCCGAGAGATACGGCATGGTTTCGGTTTCAGTCGGACACCGGTCTGCAAGCCGCGTGGACGGACCCTATAAACCCGGTGTTCGACGCGTTTTCCCCGCAGCCCCTCTACTCTTTCGCGGCAGGACACACGCACGTCTTCTCGCAGAACTTGGTGAACTACTTCAACCCAGCGTTCTCTTGGTACGAGAGCTTGTTCGGACCGAGCAACCTTCAAAAGACTTTGTCGGCCTTTCCGATTGTGTTACAAGGCACCGGCGCGAATGCCTTTACGCCCATGGGAGGGCTTGACAATACTTGGATTCAAGGCCGGCGCGCATCTCGCTTTTTCATCAACGATAACCTCGCCTGGAGTCGCAGCGCTCATGAACTGCGGTTCGGAACCAATATCCGCATCTTCCGCCTGAACGACTACGACTTCGGAGAAGGCACGGTTCCGACCGTGACCTACGCGAATTTGCAGCAATTCATAAACGGGGTAGCGAATACTGCGTCGAAGACATTCCCTTCGAACGCAAATGAACCCTTCAACTTTCTCAATCTCGATGTCTACGCGCAGGACACCTGGAAAGTCACGCGCAAGCTAACCTGGACTTTTGGTATACGCGACACTTTCAACTCTAATCCGCTGAATCCGCACGATCACGTGGCCCGTCTTCCCGGCTCCTTCAGTTCCATCTCGCATGTTGTCAATCAACCGCTGAATGAGGCCATCCAGACTCATCTCGGCAATCTGTTTTCGTCGACACCGCTGGCCATTCTGCAACCGAGAACGGCGATTGCGTGGCAGTTCGACCCCAAATCCGTGCTCCGAACAGGCTTCGGCATTTTCAGTGATATTTTGCCGGGCAGTGTCGCCGACCTGATCGGAGCCAATCCGCCATACGATAAAACGTTTCAGGGAGGCCTCCTCGGCACCGTGGGCGGTACAGCGATTGCGCCGGGAGTACCGAACAGTGCCGTCGACGCAACCGTGACGGCAAATCAGATTTTTTCCTCGGGATTCCCCCAAGGACAGCTTTCGTGTGCATCTCCACAGTCAAGTCCCGGAAATTGCCTTCCACCGGTTGCGATCACGGCCGTCCCGGACGGAAAACTCCACGCACCCTATTTCATGGAGTGGAGCCTCGGGATCGAACATCAAATCGGAACGACGGCTAGTGTGCAAGTGCAGTACGTAGGTACGCGAGCCGTGAATCAACCGTACTCAAGCCAGGTCAACGGATACCAAACCGTATGTCAGGGCTGCTTTTCGCCGTTTCCCTACCGGCAGCCAACTGATCCGCGATTCGGCGCGGTGACGCAGTTCTCAACCGGCGCGAACAGCCACTACAACGGTCTTCAATTAACGGCGATGAAGCGCTTGGGACACGGCCTGCAAGGGCAGATCAACTACAACTGGAGCCGTTGCATGGATACGGTCTCGAACGGAGGATTCCTTTCGTTTTCCGCAGGAGGGATTCTCTCGCCACTGCCGGGAGACCTGACCCGCGACTATGGTCCTTGCGACTATGACATCCGGCACAATCTCAACGCGCAATACGTCTATCATCTGCCCGTCAAAGTTCGCAGTCATTCTCTGGCTTACGCGCTCAATGGCTGGCAGATTTCCGGAACCGCGTTCTGGCACAGCGGAGTTCCATTCTCGGTGCTAAGCACGCCTTATTCAGCAAACGGAAACGGCATCGTGCAGGGCAGTGGACCGCAGTTTGCCAGTGCAGTTCCCGGCGTTCCGCCGTACGAGCATCATCCAACTCCGGGCGTAACTCAGGCAGGAACTATTCAGTGGCTTAATCCGGACGCATTTGTATCGGCGGCCGATCCGAGTACGGGGCAGTGCTATGGCGGCGACAGCCCGCAGAATTGCCAATTCGGAAAGCTTGGTCGTAACGCCCTGCGCGGTCCCGATTTTCTCTGGAGCGACTTCTACCTGACAAAATCGTTTCCTTTGAGCGAGCGCGTCAGGCTGCGGCTTGAGGGGCAGTTCTTTAATATTTTCAATCATCCGAATTTTGCCCTACCAAACATGGTTCAGGCCGGTGTTCCGGGGAATCCTTCCACACAGAGTGGATTTGGAGCGCTCACATATACGACGTCTCCGCCGACCGGCCTGCTGGGCGTCGGGTTGGGGGGCGATAGCAGTCCACGCATGATCGCCTTTCAGGCGCGGGTGGAGTTCTGAGAGCACACAAAACTGGCGTGCAAGAGTGCAGGAGAGAACTGTTGGTGTGCGAGGAAGCCTGATGGATTCGCGCTAGGGGCCTGTGACAGGGAGATCATCGCATTTCTCAAGGAACTGCCCGATCCACTCCGCAAGATGATCGAGTTGGACGCTTTCACGGGGTTGCGCCGAGGAGAACGGATCGGGCTTCCGTGGCAGGATGTGGATTTCGAAAACCGATCTAGCACATTCGTCGGTCGGTAGTGGCGATGGCGGAAGGTGCGCCGAAAACGGAAGCGTCTGTGAAAGACGTTCCGCTGGATGCGCAAACGGCCGAGTTGCTGTGGGCCTGGAGACACCTTTCTCCGCACGCCAGTCCAAGCGACTGGGTATTCGCTTCGCCTCACATGAAAGGCCGACAGCCGTATTGGCCCGGAACGTTGTGGCGATATTACGGCAAGCCGGCTTTGCAGCGTGCGAAGGTGACGAAGCGCACACCTTTCGGCACACTTTTTGGGACGCTCTTGAATGCGAACGGCGAGAATCCCAAGGTCGTACAGGAACTGTTGCGCCATGCGAGTCTGAAAGTCACGACCGACTTTTACATACAAGCCGTCGGTTCACAGAAGCGCGAGGCGCAAAGCAACTTGGTCAAACTGGTGAGGCGGGGCGCGGTTTTGGAGGTCAAGCCCGCCTAACTGGATCAAATTGGATCATGAAGAAAAGCGGCAGGTTGGTGGAAGTCCATTATTTTGTTGGCGTCCCCAACCACGCTCGTTTGAACCTTGCTGTTCGCCTCCGACCCTTCTTGCTTCGCTTCAGTTCACACGCGGCCTAGTTCAGGAAGCCTCAGGGCACCTCGGTCCCCAGCGGGGGAGGCAATTTGGACTCGCTTTGAGACTCTGGCTTTACTTCTACCCCATCTCTTGAATCAATGGGACTATCGCTAGCGATTTCTTTCATGTGTAAAGCTCTTTGCTGTTCGTTGTTGCCACCGTTCGCGCCGGTCGCGGCTTGCAGGCCGTCTATCACTTGTGGGCGATATTTCCAGCATGCCAATGCCAGAACTAGAGAAACCCCACAAGCCAGCATCAAGATTGAAATCTCTGCTCTTGCGCTCCAACCGAGCGATCTTAGCAAAGTAATGAGAGAAGCGGCCTTCCCGAGCTGGACAACGTACAGGAGTGAGGTCGCCCGACGCACAGCAAGAAGCGCAAGTGCCGCAACTGGGAGTGGCACGAGAGTGAAAAAAAAATATTGACTGAGCCAGTCTGCTGGAGTTCATCCCAATCCGCCCGCTCGCGGGTGGTTTTTCTTTTGCGTCGTACCGAGGTGAAAAAGCGATAGTTGTTGTTACCAGGCGTTAGTCCTCAGAACCTCCTACCAGAGGTCAATGAGTGTAATCGCGATTTTTCGCCAGTTATTATGGCTTCATGCACAACCTACGCAGAATCGGCTTCGCAGGAGCGTATGTCTTTCTCGACCTCGTCATCCTCTACCAACCGTTGCCTACATTAGCGTCTGCCCCCTCTGCCACCGGACACTTCGAGGTTTACTGCGATGGTGTCGGACTGTTCCTAGCCAAAATCGACGGTGCGCCTGCGTCGGGAAAACTGGTTTTCTTTTCTTATATGGGTTTTCCGGGAGGCACTTTCGGCGGGAAGTTCGTCGGACAGGGGAAGTGGTCCGATGTTTATGTCTATCGTGATGGGTGCGTCCCCGACGGCAAGTGCGAGAACATCGCCGATGGCAAGGTATGGATAGACACAACTGACGAGCAAGACAAGCAGCTAAAGCGCATCTCAGGCAAGTCCGAAATCAATTTGAACGGCAAGCACCTCGAAGGCACCTTCCTCGCAAAACGGCACGATAGAAGACGCCCGCTGCGGCTGTGCATGTGACAAGTCCTGACGGGCAGGAAGTAGTCAGCGCAAGGCCGATGATGAGTGTAATCGGGATTTTGCAACAGTCATTCGGAACTAGAACTTGTAGTATTTGACTCCGCGCTTCTTCAGTTCCGCCTCCAGTTCGTCATCCCCCACATGGAACTCGCTGATCCTTATTTCTCTCACTTTGCCGTTTCCGTAGACGATGGCTTGGCGGTCTTCCATTCGAGATACGTACTCGATTTCCGAGTACGGAATTGATCGGGTTGGCCTCCAAATATGCTTTGCCGTTAACGAGGTGCTGTTGAGTACGATAGTGGTCGGCCAAATCCACAACGATACGGCCGCCCACACCAAGCCGACCGATGTGGTCATCCATCGGGCGTCTTGCTGCCAACCGCCGATTACGATGCAGCAGGCGAGCACGAGACTGCCCAGACATAACAGTGCCAGCCCGGAGGCAGGAAATACCACCATGCCGGGCTTGCGTTTGGCTTTCGCAGTCTCGGCGCGGAGCAACATCCATCGCAAGATGACGGGGGACAGGAGAGAAAGCCAATAGGGCTGGAATGTCATGAATCGGCGGTTCGCCTGCGTTCGATTCTCAACCTTAAAGTCTACGTCAGGACAGCCTGTCGAAACCGAGGCCCATATCGCTCATTGAGGGGTTCTGAGTGTAATGGCGATATTACGACAACCATCTAGTCCCGCGTTGTCCGTTTCAGCACCTCGGCTGATGGCACGTTCTCTCTCATCGCCAATCTAACGGAGAGTTTGCCGCACCCTCTCTTCTTGATGCCGTTCACGACTACTGGCTTGAATTTCCATTTGGATACAGCTGCCATCAGGTGAGAAATTCCCAAAGGCTCACCGGAGATTGCGTCCGCGCCCGTCACGCGCCCTTTTTCGTCGAACCCTATTTGAAAAACGGCGACGCCACGGTAGTTGGAGTGATTGCCCATCTTGTCAGGCTCCATCTCAACGTGCATAGCGTGCTTCGACATCTCCACGTCTGACAGGCACACGGTCGCTGCATCGCAACCACACGCAACGAGCGTTTGCGCAAAGGCCGGACAGACGCAAACAAATGCCGCCGTTAATGCTCTAAGAAGAGTTCCCATACGTGTTTTAGACACCGTGAATGGCTTAACGAACACACTGAGCGTCCCATTGTTGACGATAACAGATGGGATGAGAAGGCCGGTCTCCGGACGGGATGCGGTGTACGCTCCCAAGTTATCGACGTGCTCAAGGCACAGATAAAAAGGAGACCGGCAATGAAGAAGGTTAGCACCGTAGCAGCGCAGGCGAGCAGAAAAATCTCTGGACAGAAGTTGACCATCGGACTGGATCTGGGGGACCGCAACAGTTGGTATTGCGTCTTGAATGAAGCAGGTGAGATCGTCCTGGAACAGAAGCTGAGCACGACGCCGAAGGCCATGAAGGAAGTATTCGGTGCGATGCCGCGCAGCCGGATCGCGTTGGAAACCGGGATGCATTCGCCGTGGGTGAGCCGGCAGCTGAGCGAGTTGGGGCATGAAGTGATCGTGGCGCATGCGCGGAGTGTGCGGCTGATTGGGGAAAGCCGGAAGAAGGATGATCGGCTGGACGCGCAGACGCTGGCGCGGTTGGCGCGGATCGATCCGCGGGCACACTGATTGCGCTGACGTTTCTGCTGACGCTGGAAGACCCGCATCGTTTCGGCAAGAGCCGCGACGTGGGTTGCTATCTGGGATTGCAGCCAGGACGCAGGAACTCGGGCCAGAGCCAGCCGCAGATGCACATCAGCAAAGAAGGCGATCCGTATCTGCGGACTCTGCTGGTGCAGGGAGCACAGCACGTCCTGGGGCCATTTGGAGTGGACTGCGATCTGCGGCGCTGGGGTTTGAAACTGGCCGAACGTGGCGGGAAGAGTGGCAAGAAACGGGCCATCATCGCGGTGGCGCGGAAGCTGGCGGTGTTACTGCATCACTTGTGGGTGAGCGGAGAAGTGTACGAACCGCTGCACAACAGCAATCGGCGAGCCGCGTCGCTGGCGGCATAAAGCCAAAACATTCTTAGGAAGGAAAGGCAAAAGCCCAAAGCCGAGTTCCGGTGACTGCGTCTATCGCCTGGCCCAGCTTCCATCGCGAGATGAAAACAGAGGTCGATAATCAGGTGGCAGCACCGGCTGAAACGAGAACACCCAACTGGCACCGAGCGAGCCAAATCGCTCAATCAGAGTGCGGATGGAAGGGTGGCGACAGTGGCGACTCGGCAGGAGAATAACCGTGTCCAACGAAAAAACAAAAGAACCCACTTGACTCCGACCGGCCTTCTCATGGAAGGCGTTAACACTCATTGACCCCTTCGGAGCCGGGGAATCCCGGTCAAAGAGTGATATGGGGATTTTTCACCAACGTTGGGCGCGTCGTCTTAGAATGTGGCCGTGATCATTGACGAGCAAGAGGAGTTCACCCGAGATTGGGACTGGTATGCCGTGGATCAAGACGGGCGCATCGGCCATTTTACAAGTGCGGGAATGAGAGCACTTCCGAAGTCGGTGAAGCAAGATCGGGAGACGACCGAACTTATCGCACGCTACTTCTTCGAGCAGGCTCCTGTGGTTGGGGAATGGGCGGTTCGTCCCGAGGCAGAAGCCGACTGCAGCGGGTGGAAAGAGCAAGGGCATGCCTTCCACGGTTAATTTGTACTTGCCCGGAGGTACGGGTGGGAACTCGTAACGACCGTCCGCGTCAGCCAACGTGACGCACTGTGCGTTGTCTGATGTGCGGCGTGCTATGACGCGCGCGCTTGGCACGGCGTCGTAGTGAATGTAAGGAAGGTACGGGCCTTTGCTGAACGTGGCCGCGCAGAACGCCAAGATCACCGATATTTCTGCAAACGCCGCAGCGTTTCGATCTTTTCCTGGACATCGGCAACAGGGCGGCTGTCATTGCCGTAGTAGTCGAGAACGAGGGGCTTAGCATCGCGCAAGAAGAAAAGCCACCGATCACCCACTACCAGTTTCGGCAGGCACCCTCCCTGCGACGTCCGAACCGTCAGTGAGGTCCCAGGGGCCCCGTGGAAAACCTCCGCCGGGGTAACTCGAATTTCACTCTCGCCGTTCTCGACAGGAGTGACGGCGGAAATAGAGCCCACGAAAGCGTAGGCGTACCAATTGGGTACGTCGCAGTTTTTGAGACCGCTGGAGAGGCCGCTGTGCATACATTTGAGACCGTCGGCTCGAAACTCCACGAACTGAGCTGCTGCAGTGCCAAGGCAGCGACGAAGCACCGTTAAGACTGCGAAAGTACGCTGGTATTTCACCGGTTGGGAACTTACCACCGCAAGGTCGCCCGTTCAAGCTCTGATGCGGCCAACGCAACATTGGTCAACTGGCGCAAAATCCCCGTCACACTCATCGACCGGAATTCCCCCGGTCCCAGAGGTTGTTGAGTGTAAACACCTGGTTACAACAGTTACCTTTCGCTACCTACGCGGCCACGTCAGACTATGGTCATTGCGGGCGAGCAACCGCCGAGTGGAACTGCGCATTTTTGTGGAAAGTAACGATGAATGCATTCGAACGAATTCTCGTGCGCCTTCTCAGTTCTGTCAGCCTTCTTTTCTCCGCGTCAGCCACGATAATATTGCTAGTGTTAATGCCGTATGTATTCTTGGAGCACTGGCACTTGCTTCCGAACTGGCAGGGGTTCATGCTCATCTATCTCTTCTTTCCTGTCGTAGTTGCGTGGAACCACGCGGGAATTGTCTTTGTGTTGACTGTCGCAGGGTGTGAGTTAATCCTTTTTCGATTCAACCACGCCGCTCGGAGAATGAGGCTTGAGGCGGTGGTAAAAGTATCCGTTTCGGTGTTGGCGCTTCTTTTTCTCACAGTGGCGAACCGCCTAAAACTTCACTGACAGACTTGAATATGTTCTCCCCAACGGCTGCGGATTCGGGGGATGTTGAGCGCTATCCCTTAATTACGCTCAAAACCCATATCGGGGGCGAAGAGACGGCGCAAGCTTGCGCTAACGCCTGATTGCGCCAGTTGAGTACGGTTCACGTACCACTTAACAACGCTACCTCATCTCTTGCTCCCCACCCACTTCTTCATCGCCACTACCGCCATGACGGCAGACGGAAAACGCGTGACCGTCCACGACCTGGCCGGCAAAGTCGTCCTGGTGCATTTCTGGTCGACAGATTGCGATACTTGTCCGCGAGAGTTAACGCAATTGCGGCCAGCCATGCAGTCGAATCGTAAAGTGGTACTTGGCACCAGTCGCGTCCTAAGTACGTTCGTTCCACGTTCGGTTATCAGGAAATGTTTCGAACGCATCTGTGTCGAGTTAAAAAAATCGCCCTCCCCGGCTATTGCCGGAAAGGGCGGGTGTAGAACACGTTAAGGGCTTAACACCTAAGGGGCCAAATAGCTGAAGCTTTGGTATACGACCGTCGTCCCGGTGCTCGGTTTCCCGTTGTAATTCCACAGATTCATGCCGAGCAGGTATGAACCCTGCGGAATCCAAGTCGAGGGGGATCCGTTCCCGGTGAATGTCCATTCTGCGGGTCCGGTTCCCGAGGACGTGACACTGCCGGTCGGGCTCAGGATCACGTAACTTGAGTTTTGGATAACGCTGGTCGGAGCCGACGTAATCGGTATCGTGCCTGCCATCAGGTAGAACTGAATTTCAGTGGAAGTCCACACAAAGCGGGCCGTCGTCGTGGCGGTGCTCGGCGCGGGAACGTCCATGTCTTGCTCGTTGTCCTCGTCGTTTTCGTAAACCGAAGGATACACGGTGAAGTCCAAGTTCTGATTGGCGCCTTGACCACCTTGGCCATCCCAGTTGGAGAACTCGACATCGATTTCGTTTTGTCCGTCCTGGCCTTGGCCATTGGCCGGGCCATACGGAAACAGTCCAACCACAATGTGGGGATCCATCTTGTAGTAATTCGTGCCCGAAAGCACCCATTGATAGGTGCCGAATCCCATCTCATTGTTGGACCACATTTCCGCGGAGGAACTCGTGGTAATCGTCATGTGCAAGTTGCAGCTCGTATCCACCGTAATGTTGCTGCCCGCGGTCTTAAGAGTTCCGCCTCCGGCAATGGAACCGGCGGGATCGATATTCCATGTGATTCCCGACCAGGTAAAGGACGCACCGTTAGATCCCGTATAGGCCGCGCAAGAGCTGGTCGAACTGGTAACCGTAAGCGTGGCGGTGGTCTTTTCCGTCAAGCTTCCGCTGGTGCCCGTGACGGTTAACGTGTAAGTGCCAGCCGCCGTGGAAGAAGTTGTAGATATAGTCAGAGTAGAGGAACCGGAACCGCCGCCAATCGAAGAGGGATTGAAAGTACCGCTCGCTCCCGTGGGCAGACCACTGGTAGTCAGGCTCACCGTGCCAGTGAAACCATTTACCGGCGCCACAGAGATGGTATAGCTGGTGTTCGATCCGGCTGTCACCGTTTGAGTGGAAGGACTCGCCGACAGTGTGAAGCTTGGGGAAGCGGAGCTGGTGTATATCTCGATTTCGTTCACCGTCCACGACCACGAATCGTCAATACTAGCCACGCGCACTTCGCCCACCACCCGTACTCCTAGCACATTGTTCAAAGCTGGCCCGCTGAATGTATAAGTCTTGCTGGCTGCTGCCGAGGTGTACGGATACGCCGGGCTCACGGTCCATCCCGAAACCACGGACCACGAAGTGCCGTTGTAGGTTTGCAGCGAAAGGTTAGCCTCGAAGTTTCCATTGCCATTGCTGTCGAGGGGTCCGTTGATGAACGAGACTGATGTGATATTGCTCTGCTCAGAGGAAAATATGACCCCGGCACCCTCGTACCGATTCGTCGAGGTTTCGCCTGTCACATCGCAGTTCAGGGTATCGGTCAGGTTGCCATCGTTAATGATCGTGGTCGTCGTCTGGTTCGTCGTAGCCGTCGAAGTCTTCATCCCGTACCAGTAATAGCCCTGGCCTTGGGGCGCAATATTGGTCTGTGCCGCGGCGGCACAAACCAGCAACAACGCCGTCGCAAGGCTTGCAACATATTTCCATTCCTGGCTTTTTCCCATATTTCCTCCTGGCAATGGTCGCCGCCAAACACTGTAAAGCCGGTCCGCGGTAGAGGATACGTTGTGAACGGTTCGGAACGGCATCGCCGCCGAGGATCACAGTCTGGATCTCAGTCTTTTTCAAACGGTTAGTTCGTTGTATAGTCGGGGTGCAATCGCACGGCGCCAACCGTATGGACCTCAAGACCACAACCGAACTCTCCCCTCCGCCTCCATTTCCAGCCGCCGAAGTGCGCGCTGCCCTCCGCGACATCCTGCACAGCGAAGCCTTCGCCACCAGCAAGCGCTCCTCCGAGTTCCTCGCCTATGTGGTCGAGCAGACCCTCCTCGGCGTCCAGCGCGAGCTCAAAGAACGCACCATCGCCGTCGCCGTTTTTGGCCGCATCCCCTCCTATGACTCCCACGATGACGCAATCGTGCGAATTGCCGCCAGCGAGGTCCGCAAGCGCCTCGGCTATTATTACGCAGGTTCAGGTAAAGAGAGTGCCGTAAGAATATCGCTGCCCAAAGGCGGCTATGTTCCGGCTTTCGATCGTTTCGACGATCAGGGCGTGCGGGGTACCGATTTGCCGGACGTGCGGTGTGCAGGGGATTCTCAGCCTGGCACGCAAATCAGTGTCGACGTCGTTCGGAACGAACCTGGAATTCGAAATCACCGAACTGTCTTGCTGGGTTCATTCTTAGTTGCCCTGATCGTCGCATGCGTTGCGATTTCGTGGTACCACCGCAGTCGCCCGGCTCAGACTTTTTTGGACCAGTTCTGGGCGCCCGCCTTGTACCCTTCCGAACCGGTTCATCTGGTGGCAGCCGCCGCCCCAGTCTTCGTGGCTTATGCGGCTGGGGAGACTTTGCCTCCGAATCTTCACACCGAGTATGTCGCCACCAACGATCAGTATGTAGGACAGGGAGACATGCTGGCATCGCATTTGCTTGCGACCATGTTGCAACGGATGCACCAATCGTATGACGTGAAGACCAGCAGTTCTGTCGATGTGCGCGACCTGCCTCGCCACACGGTAGTCCTGATCGGCTACTCCAGCACGCAGTGGGAGTCGATCAGCAAGGCACTGCGGTACTACATCGACGGCGAACGCGCGGGGATGATCACCGACTATGGTCATGACACCGAATGGTACCCGCGTCACCTGACCAAAGATCTGCACACCGACGAAGACTATGCCATTGTCTCGCGATTTCTTGACCCGGCCACACGCGCCATGGTCGTGTTAGTCAGTGGGGCCACACAGTACGGAACTGAAGGCGCAGCCATGGTGGTGACCGATCCTGAATTGCTGAAGAAGGCGCTACACGACCGTCCGGCCGGATGGGAAACGAAGAACCTTCAGCTCGTGCTGCACATGAAGGTCATAGCAAACACACCTGCGACACCGGAAGTGGTGGCTACATATTACTGGTGACAGGCGGGCGTCTAACTAACCGTATTAGAACCTGCCAGCATGGGACTGCTGAAAACGGTCGGTTCATAAGGGTGTCTTGGGCAGGTGGAAGATACCCCGGGCGTGTTCTATGCTGATACGGTGAGGTCGACCAGGTGTTGACAAATCGCCATTACACTCATCTTTCGATTCCTGACGGATGGACCGGATGCGACCCGAACCGAAAGCAGTCGAAATTTGAGTGTTAACGCCTTCCATGAGAAGGCCGGTCGGAGTCAAGTGGGTTCTTTTGTTTTTTCGTTGGACACGGTTATTCTCCTGCCGAGTCGCCACTGTCGCCACCCTTCCATCCGCACTCTCAGTGAGCGATTTTGTTTCGCTCGGTGCAAGTTGGGTGTTCTCGTTTCAGCGGGTGCTGCCACCTGATTATCGACCTCTGTTTTCATCTCGCGATGGAAGCTGGGCCAGGCGATAGACGCAGTCACCGGAACTCGGCTTTGGGCTTTTGCCTTTCCTTCCTAAGAATGTTTTGGCTTTATGCCGCCAGCGACGCGGCTCGCCGATTGCTGTTGTGCAGCGGTTCGTACACTTCTCCGCTCACCCACAAGTGATGCAGTAACACCGCCAGCTTCCGCGCCACCGCGATGATGGCCCGTTTCTTGCCACTCTTCCCGCCACGTTCGGCCAGTTTCAAACCCCAGCGCCGCAGATCGCAGTCCACTCCAAATGGCCCCAGGACGTGCTGTGCTCCCTGCACCAGCAGAGTCCGCAGATACGGATCGCCTTCTTTGCTGATGTGCATCTGCGGCTGGCTCTGGCCCGAGTTCCTGCGTCCCGGCTGCAATCCCAGATAGCAACCCACGTCGCGGCTCTTGCCGAAACGATGCGGGTCTTCCAGCGTCAGCAGAAACGTCAGCGCAATCAGTGTGCCCGCGGATCGATCCGCGCCAACCGCGCCAGCGTCTGCGCGTCCAGCCGATCATCCTTCTTCCGGCTTTCCCCAATCAGCCGCACACTCCGCGCATGCGCCACGATCACTTCATGCCCCAACTCGCTCAGCTGCCGGCTCACCCACGGCGAATGCATCCCGGTTTCCAACGCGATCCGGCTGCGCGGCATCGCACCGAATACTTCCTTCATGGCCTTCGGCGTCGTGCTCAGCTTCTGTTCCAGGACGATCTCACCTGCTTCATTCAAGACGCAATACCAACTGTTGCGGTCCCCCAGATCCAGTCCGATGGTCAACTTCTGTCCAGAGATTTTTCTGCTCGCCTGCGCTGCTACGGTGCTAACCTTCTTCATTGCCGGTCTCCTTTTCATCTGTGCCTTGAGCACGTCGATAACTTGGGAGCGTACACCGCATCCCGTCCGGAGACCGGCCTTCTCATCCCATCTGATTTCGACAGTTGAGGGTTTCGTGACCCGGAACAAGTTTGCGGCTACCCCTGACCGGCTCGAACTTCCTGCCCGGCGTTGCGGTCACCTGGAACGGTAGTTACCGCACAACCACGATCGTGGATGCAGCCCACGTGACGGTGGGAATCCCGGCAAGTGATCTTGCTGCCTCCGGCAGCGCTTCGATTGTGGTAACCCATCGCAGCGCTGCTGCTTCAAATACGCTGACCATTACGATTGACTGATACCTGGGTAGATGGCAACTTCATCGACTTGATTCGCAAGCGCTGTTGATAAATCCCCATTACACTCATCATGCCTCTGCCGGGGTGGATTCCATTCCGCCGTGGACCTGAGCGTGAATGAATTCCCCAGCGGCGTATCGGCGACGGCCTCGGCCAACCTTGTGACTCAGCCGGCTAACGGCAGCGTGAACGTGGACCCTCGTCTGGAGCGCTTCCAGACGCGCACCCAGTGGAATCACAACCATCAAGCTGATCGGGACTTCCGGAGCACTCACCAACGAGATACCCGTTACCATAACGGTGGCATCATGACCGCCGTCTAAGAATAACGGAGCGATCCGATCTTTGCCGTGCTGTAAGACAAGACAACGATCTGATTTTGGCCAACCAATCGAGCCGGCCCGCGCAGAGCCGGCTCGATGTTTCTTGCACGTTTGACATGTGACTTCCCGTTGAACTTGAAAGCCGATTCTGTACTCCTCTTCCGATCCATGCCGACCTTTCGGTCTCACGTCCTCGGATTCAAGTCTCGGGCAGGAACTAGAAGTTGAACCTCACCGTCAGCTGCACCAGCCGCGGCGAAGCATCTGCTCCCAGGCCCGACCCCAGGATGCTGGTCGGTGTGTTCACCGTATCCAGCACGTGACCGAAGTTGCCGCTGTTGATGTCGTTCACCGGGCTCTCGAAGTTGGGGTGGTTGAGCAGATTGAAGAACTGAGCGCCGACTCCGACCTTCGCCGACTCCCAGCGTGGGATTCGGGTGTACTTCATGATGGTCATATCCGTGTCGAAATAGCGAGGACCGAAGAACTGGTTCCGCCGTTGATTCTCAGTTCCCGAATTCAACTGATTCTGTCCAACGTTCCCGCCCGCAGCTAAATCAGGGAAATCCGATGACGACAGACAAGGCCCCGATGTGATGCTGCTCGGACTGCTGCAGCCCGGTGTCGACGAAGGCCCCGCGTAGTTTGCGAAAGCGGCGGACTGATAGTTGAAGCCGCCGAGGAGGTTCGTTGCGGCGCTGTTTTCAACCGTGTAAGGCAAACCGCTGCGCGCGAAGAGCGTCCCGGAAAGTTGCCAACCCTTTAACGCCGCTGTTGGCCCTTTTGGGAGTTCGTAGACATAGTTCAGGCTGAGATAGTGCCGGGTGTCGTAGTCGGCATTGCCATAGTTGTATTGGCGAAGATTGGTGTTGCTGATCGGGTTCTGGAAGCTGCCAACCCGGCCTGAGTTCGTGCCATTAGCGATGAACTGATTGAATCCGCCGTTGGAAATCTCATCCAAGGCGTGGCTCCAGGTGTAATTGGCCTGAATTTGCAACCCATGACTAAAGCGGTGTTGCGCCGTGAAGGTGAGGCCGTTGTAATTGGAGACAGCCACAGTCTGGATTTGCGTCACTCCTCCAAATCGCGAATCGGGCACGCTCGCCGGCAGGCCGATAAACCCCGATGGGCAGGTGCTCGGCGGGCAATAGGCATTCTCATTGTCGAAAAACCCGGTCTCGTGAAAGCCGTGATTCCCTACATAGTTGACGGTGATTGAGGTATTGTTGCCGACCGCTTGTTGCACCTCAAAGTTCCACTCCCAGTAACGCGGAGCCTGGATCGCATTGGCGTTAAAGAATCCCGGCGGAGAAAACTGACCACCGTTGGTGGTTGCGTTGGCGGCAATCTGAGCGGCGGTCAGTCCCTGGGAGAATCCCGACTCGATTGCCGCGTTGGTGACGGCGGCGCTGTTAAACACGTTGCCGCCAGTTTGCTGGGTGGGGGCAAGATTACCGGCAATGTTGAAAGGAAAAAAATTCAGCACTGGAGTATTGTCGGAAAGATCATCGGCAATCTGGCCCGGGAATGTATCCATGAACAACCCCACACCGCCGCGGAGCACAGTGTTCCTTAAGCCAAACGGGGTGTAGGAGAAACCAAAGCGAGGCTGCCACGCTATGTCCGTAAAACTCTGCATCGCTTGGTTCTGTCCCGACTGGATGACTTGGTTATAGGGAATGGTCGCATCGTGGTTCATGTCGGCGAACGGCGACGAGAACCTGGCGAAGCAGTTGCTTTGGCAGTTGGGAATGGAATTGTGGTCGGCGCGGAGGGCAAGAGTAAGCTTCAGGTTACTCTTGACCTTCCACTCGTCCTGTAGATACCAGCCCAGTTGATAAAGCTTCACGTCCTGGTCTTTGGCAGTTGGGAAACTCTGATCCAGGAGCGTGGTGCCCCCGTCAGTTCCCACACCACCATAGGCGAAATCGTTTAACGACAGCGGAAAGAGCAGGCCGCTGGATGCGATACTCGGATCGAAATCGCTCACCAGGTTACGATGGAAATACACGCCCAGTTTCAGGGTGTGCCGGCTACCGAGGCTGTAGGAAAAATCGTCAATCAGTTGGTAGCCGGTCACGTTGCGCCCCTGCGGCCAGTCAACATCTGCCCCGCCCACGGGTGTAAGAGAGCCGTCCTGAAGAATCATGTCAGTGGGAAAAACCTCGTGCGTAGCGGCGAGGTTCAAGGTCGAGAAGATCGCACTGTACCACTGATCGGAGAGGACGAGGTTGTTGGCGGCTTTCACGCCAAAGGCGCGGTTCCAACTGACCTGGCCTTGATACTCCGGCTGAGTGCTGACGGCATTGAAAATCGGGTTGAGCTGGTCGGTGAACGTCGCTTGCACACCTTTGTCTTCTTGCAGGCGCACGAAGATCCGGTCATTGTTCGTGACATTGAAATCGAACCGGCCGGAAGTCAAATACTCGTGAGTAAAGTTGTTTGCGGTGCCGCGCCATGACTCCGCGCAAGGCAAGCCAGCGGCGCCGAAACTTCCGGCGGCGTTGCTGTAGGTTTGACCCTCGCAGCCGCTCGTATCCGCCGCGGTCGGAACGCCCGGCACCGCCCGTGAGATGCCCTCCGCGGTGTTGTAGATGTTGAAGATCGTATTGTAGAAAGGCACCGACTGCGATAGGCCGGTATTGTTGAGGTTGTCCAAGATAAAGTTTTGGAAGCTCGGAGTCGGAGCGATGACCTGGGAACTCGTGGGAAGGATGACCCGCAAGCCTTCATAGTTCCAGAAGAAAAATGCCTTGTCCTTCTTGATTGGGCCGCCGAAGGACGCCGCATATTGGTTGGCGTTTACAAAGGGCCGGGGGGTGTCGTTGCCAACGTTGAAGAAGTTGTTGGCGTTCATGGCGCGGCCATCCCAAAGGTAATTGGTGTTGCCGTGCCAGTTGTTTGAGCCGGACTTGGTGATGTAGTTCACATTCGCGCCGGCAAAGCCACCGTATTGACCGGAGTAGCCGTTGCTCACGACGGTTGCTTCCTGCACTTCGTTGTTGCCCAGCAGCAGGTTGGTCGCGCCCGAATTGTTCAGGTTCAGAAACGGGTCGTTGTCATACATACCATTCAAGGTGAACAGGTTCGAAGACGCCGAGACGCCAAAGCTTGCGAAGTTTCCGGCTCCACTGCCGGTGTTCATCACCGAACCCGCGGCCGTCTGGGCCACATAGGTCAGGTCGTTGCCGGGGTTGGGCACCTCCGAGATTTCGCGCGAGTTAAAAGTAGTCGAAACTTCGGCGCTCTCGGTTTGCAGTAGTACGGCCTCGCTCGTGACTTCTACCGTAGTTCCGGCCGCCCCCACTTCCAGCTTCGCGTTGACACTGGAGGTGGCACCCACGCTCACCGTCGTAGCCAGAGTGGAAGTCGTAAAGCCGGGAGCCGAAATTGTGATGGCATACTTTCCCGGCTCGAGCAAGGCGAACTGATAGAAGCCCTGCGCGTTCGTCTTGGCCGAACTGGTGAAGCCTTTCTCAGTGCTCTTCAGGCCTACGGTGATGTTGGGCAAAACCGCGCCGGTCGCGTCGGTTACCGTTCCGCTGATCGCGCCGTTGGTTGTGCTCTGCGCCGCTAGCACGCCCGGCAGCAGAAGAGCAAAAAGCATCATTGAGACCCGCAGCTTCTTGGAATTCAGTCGCATTGTTTGTCTCCTTTACTAGCCGTGTCCAATGCATTCGGATCACCACCTATGCCGGGATTCGAGGACTGAATTACATTTCGACCGGAATCGCACGCCGGTTGTACAACGGTGAACGGCGTGCATACGCGATAAGGGCTTGCGTTGCGAGTCGCTTTGACGGCGGAGCTCGGCAGAAAAGGGCGCATATCTACCAGAAAATGAATTCCGCGCACGAGAAGCCTACGAAAAACGGGATTAAAAGCAGCGCTGGCGCTATTTCTCATAACATACATACTAGTTGGTATGCTAGATGCAACGCCGAGTGCAGTGGTAGCATCAGAGAATCAAATCGTATTAACTCTGCGCGAAATAGGAGGAACGAATGCTCCAAGGATCAATCAAGCTCATCGCATCAGGAATGTCCGTGCTGGTGGTAGCGCTGGGGGCGATCTCGCAGATGCAAGCGCAATCCAAAACATCGTATCCCAGCATGGCTCCGCTTGAGCAGTACCTGATGCCGGATCGAAATGCCGAAATAGCCCTGGCACGAACTGCAGCGCCGGATTCCATTTCTAAGGACGCAAAGGTGTTGGTTCTTGGAGCGCATGGCTATGAAACCGCCGTCGAAGGTAAGAATGGTTTCGTATGCATCGTGGAGCGAGGGTGGACGGGCGGATTCGATGGGGCGAATTTCTGGAACCCCAAAATTCGAGGGCCGATCTGCTATAACCCACCGGCCGTCCGCTCCATCCTGCCGCTGACCTACAAAAGAACGGAGATGGTATTGGCTGGCCAATCCAAGGCTCAGATGATTGAGGGCATCAAAACATTCGTGAAGCAAGAGTTACCGCCCCTGGAGCCGGGAGCCATGTGCTACATGATGTCGAATCAACAGTACCTTAGCGATGGCGACCACCATAACTGGATGGCTCACTTGATGTTTTACACGCCACTCATGAGCGGTGCCGTTTGGGGTGCCGATCTGCCCAGTTCTCCCGTAATGCTGGCTCCCCAGTTCGGTGGCAAGCCGGAACCGATCGACGTATTCATGGTTCCCGCAGGCTGGTGGTCGGATGGAACGGCGGACCCAGTCAATAATTGACCGCGCGCGAACGCAGGGGATGTCGACCGAGCCCTGAGGTGCAGCATTCCTCGAAGAGGGGAAAAGGAGTTGCAATCGTGATGGGACTGTCACCGCAACTACAAATTGCTACGAAAGGGGCGACTTCTCGGAAGCAGGAGCAGACGCAGCCGTCGCCCCGGGTCGCCATCAAGGTGAAGGGAACAATCCTGTTCATCAACCTCAGCGATGTAGTTGCCGTTCACTCGGAAGGAGATTATGTATCGCTGCAACGAAACGGGAGTTCCTATCTGGTGCGAGAGCTGATTTCAGCGGTGGCCGAGCAGCTTGAGCCGCACGGATTCATTCGGATCCATCGCTCGATTCTGGTGAATACTTCTTTTGTGGAACAGATCAGGCCTTACTCAACAGGTGAATATGGTCTTCGGGTGAAAGGTGGAAAGGAATACACTGTCACCCGCACCTACAAGAAGAATCTAAAATCCCTCGCAGAGTTCTGGATTGGCGCAGGCGCCTTCTTTCACGACTGATCGCACGCTATCCGCGGCCTGCGGCTCGCGCTCGGGAACGTGCCGGGCGTAGCGACTCGAGTTGGCCTTTAACCCTTCTTTGGCCGGATTGCATCATCCGTGGATCCTGCGAATTCTTGGTCAAAACCACGTAACCTTCGTACGTCGCGATCAGGAACGTAGCCGTCTCCTTCGCGTCTATATCATCGCGCACTAACCCGCGTTTCTGTCCTTCGCGCAGTGCCCCTGCCACGGCGTCATGCCAGTCCTTAAAAAGTTTGGCCGTCCTTCTGCGGAATCCCTCATCAAGACCTGACATTTCTTGCGACAAGTTAAGCAAGGGACATCCCCGCCGAACGTCTTCTCTCTTCAGCGATTCAGACTGAACAATGCGCACCAGCGCATTGATGGGGTCCTTGGCGTTCTGCAGAGGCTGCACCCACTTCTTGTGAAGGTCACTCGTCATGACCTCGTCCAGAACCGCATACCCGAGCGCCTCTTTGTCGTCAAAGTGGTAATACAGCGCGCCTTTGGTGACGCCCGCCGCGGCCAGAATGGCGTCCAGGTCAGCACCCCGAAAGCCAGAGCCGTAGATCTCTTCGAAGGCAGCCCGCAACAGGAGCGCGCGGGTGCGCTCGGAATTCCGCGCCGTTGCCCGTCTGCCTCGCGATGGTTTTCCAACAGCGGACATACCAATTAGTATGCACGTTCCTGCGGGAAGGTGTCGAGCCGAACATTCCACCCGGGTCTCAATTGTCAATGAGTGTAAGCGCCTGTTCTCGCCAAATAACCTCATCGAGCTCAAAATGGCGGCGTGCCATTTGATCGAGAACAGATCGAAGCCGGGTTCAAATCCCGTCGGGGACGCCGACAAAATTAGAGGCTTCCGGGAACCCGCCGTTTTTCTCCATGATCCAATTCGATCCAGTTAGGTTGGTTTGATCTCCAAAACCGCGTCCCTTTGCGCTTTCGCACCAGCTTTACCAGATTGCTTCGCGCTTCTTTGGACCGACTGCCTGCATGTAAACGCACCTTCCATCAATCGCCACTACCGATCGACGGATGTGCAAGATGAGGTTTTCGAAATCCACATCCTGCCACCGAAGCCCGGAGTTTGCTGTGCATCGCTACGCAGCAGCCAGAGATACGGCAACCGGAGGCAAGCTGCTCTGGCAGAACCCTCATAGTGCCACTCATCCCTCCCAACCCCTGAAATCTCCTATTTCACGCTGTTATAGTCTTTGTCGCTGACAGGCTCTAACCAAATTGTTTTTCCCTTTTGAGTCGGGGTAACCGCTATGTAGGCAAAGCTGCTTCCCGGCGATGCTCCGTGCCAATGCTCTACGCCCGGGGCGCACTTGATCACATCTCCCTTGTGAACGATGCGTACCGGCTTTCCCCGTTCTTGGTAGTAGCCGGTGCCTTCCGTGATCAGTAGAACTTGACCTCCCGGATGAACATGCCAATCCAGCTTTGCACCGTGACCATAGGTTGCTACAGCGATACTGGGATCGAACGTGCTGTCTCCGACATTTAACTCACTAAGCCAAATATCCCCTGTGTGATTCTTAGTCGTGGACAGTTCGCCTTTTGGGAAAATCGCGTCTCCTGTTTGTGCTTGAGACTGCGGACGCGTGAGACCTTGTGCTTCCAGCCAATAGTAAAAGTCGTCGATCCAGTGGTCGCTCGATTTACCTTGTTTGCGCATACCCCAGCCATGACCGCCGGAGCTATAGATGTGGAATTCCGGCTGGTATCTGGCCGCCTTGAGTGCGTCGTAGAAGGCCACGATTTGAGGGCCGGCAAGTGTGTCGTCCTGTGCCATCTCCATGAAGAAGGGCGGCACTCCTTTCGGTATCGGAGGCACAGGAAAGGGCGCGCCGTAAATCGGAGCCGCATAGTTCGGGCGTGCGCTCACGTCAGATTGAACGGACGCAAACTCCGCGATCGACCCGCCGGCGGAGAATCCCATGAAGACTACGCGATCGGGAGATATGCCCCATTCGGCGGCGTGAGCACGCACCACCTTGATGGACTGAATGCCGTCGGCAATACCGTACTTTCCGTCCTCTGCGATCAAGGCGTGATTGTTAAGTTGAGCTCCGAAGCGCGCTCTGCACTCGGGCCGGTATCCCGATTCTGCCGATCTTTTGCCTGATTCTCTTGAATGCCAGCCTTCGAGCTGGCATCGTGAGGGCCGCAAGAGCTATGCTTCGGATGGAAGGCAAACAGAATGAACATGAATTGCAAGCACTCGGGCGCTCCGCCAGTAGCCCGCTCGATACAGGATTTGAGAGCTGAGTTGGCGAAGAGAATTGCCTGGTTCATCGGCTCTTCAGAGAGGCAGATCACAGAAGTGCCCGGCCTGCTGCTTGTGCGCAGGACTGCCCCCAGTGCGCCCTGCTCAGGAACATACACGCCGAGCGTGATCGTCGTTGCTCAGGGCAGCAAGCGCGTCGATCTCGGCCAGACGACCTTTACCTACAACCAGTCGCGATTCCTTTTGACCTCGATCGATCTGCCAATTGTCAGCCAGATCGTCGAGGCGAGCGAAGCGAAGCCTCTTCTGGCTTTGGCGCTCAAGATCGAAATGCCGGTGGTCCGTGAACTTCTCAGCCGGGAAGAAGTCCACGTGCGCGAGCTGTCACCTGATATGCCCGCCATGGTGACCGGCGAGATCACGGCTGAATTGCTGAGCGCCTGCTGCCGGCTGGTCGATCTGCTGGCGAGTCCACGGGATATTCCGTTTCTGAGTGGGCTCATTCAACGCGAGATCATTTACAGACTTCTATGTGGACCCGAGGGCGCTCGCCTTCGAGCGATTGCAACTTCAGGAGATCAAAGCCATCGCACAGCGAGAGCGATCTCCTGGATCAGGGACAACTACGCGAAGCCGGTACGCGTGGACGAACTGGCCGAGATTGCAGGCATGGGCGTCTCGACACTCCATCATCATTTCCGTGTGCTGACCCGTATGAGCCCGTTGCAGTATCAGAAGCAGTTGCGACTGCAAGCAGCCCGAGGACGAATGCTGGTCGATCGCCTCGACGCCTCAACTGTGGCCTTTGAGGTCGGATACGAAAGTGTTAGCCAGTTCAATCGTGAATACAAACGCTTCTTCGGCCAACCACCGATGCGCGATGTCCGAACTCTCCGATCACCGGGTGCCGCGGTGGTCGAGCTAGCCGGATAGCAGATCGCTTCATCCAGGCCATCGAACACGGCCATTTACGGAACGGGAACAGCAGGTGATTTCTTGCGTGTTCGAGGGTCTTGCGAATAAAGAGATCGCGGCACGAATCGGAGTGTCAGAGAGCTCGGTCAAAGCATCACTTCAGCAATTGTTCTCAAAGACCGGCGTTAGGACGCGCAGTCAATTGGTCCGCATTGTGTTGGAGCAACATCGCGATCAGCTTTGATACGACGAACGTAGCGTGTCTTCACACCCTGAATCACACTCTGAACGATCAGTTGCTGGGGTGGATCGTTCGAGCCTCGTCAACGGTAAGCCGGGCAGGATCGCAATAACCGTAACCCTTTAGACAAGCCACGTAGTTCCGCTTGTGTTCGGCGTCGGCCAGAGTCTTGGTTTCCGGGGCAGTCAGCATGGTGTAGTCACAAGTTGTCTGCCCGTCTTTGCAAGCCGAGAGATTGCGCTGGTGTTCTGCGGTGACTGTCAGTTTGGCTTGCAGGGGAGTGAGTTGAGAATGGTCGCAATCGTCCCAACCATTTTGGCAGTTCTGCGCATTGCGCTGGAGTTCTGCCGCGGTCGTGTCTTTGTTTTGAGAAGGGGATAACTGAGTGTGATCGCATTGCCCAGAACCGTTCTTACAATCGGATGCATTGAGCTGGCTGCGGGCGGTGGTCACTTCCGCGGTCTCAGCGGGAGTGAGCTTGGAGCGATCGCAAGCGCCCGTCCCGTCCTTGCAGGCAGAGACGTTACGAAGTTGCTCGGCTGCGGCCATATCCCGGGCTTCCGTCGGGGTCAGCTTGGAGCGATCGCAGGACTGCATTCCATCGCTGCAGTCGGTCACATTCCGCTGATGATCGGCTATGGCCAACGCCACAGTCTCCGGATCTGAGAGTTTTGACCGGTCGCAGGACTCATAGTGATTCCTGCAGTTGGCGACGTTCCGCCCGTGGGCTGCCAGCGCTACCTCCGCTGATTGAGAGACACTCAGCTTCGACCGATCGCAGGCGTCGCGGCCAGCCTTGCAGGCCTCCAGATTCTGCGAAAGATCGGGTGACTGAGCAAACGCAAGAACTGGCCAGAGGCTAAGACACGCCACTGGCACCCAAAGAAATCTCCGGAGACTGGTTTTCATGTTGTCCGCCCTTCGGACGAGATTAAGACGTCATCAACTGCTGCGATGTTCGTCTTGGCTATTGTGGCGCAGGCCGGAACTCGGTAAGGTTCCGGCCTGCCACAAGTCTTCTTGCTGACTGCGCTTAGCCGCAGGCTTACGGCTTGCCGTCTTCCCGTACTTCGGCAACATGCGCCTGGTGGCCGGCTTCAGCAACCGCCTTCAGGAAGGCATTTGCACTAGCGGGAGTCGCGACCTTGCCCGAAAGAATGCTGCGGAACATCATGTGATGGCCATAAATGGCGCGAGTCGAATCGTTGTCCTGCTCAACCACGGCACCTTCCAGCGTCAGGCCGGCGAAAATGCCTTTGGAGCGCGCGTAGGTCAGGACTTCGGTATTCATCAGGATGTCAGTTCCGGCGGAAGTCTGACGGCCGACCGGGCCCGCTGCCACTGATCCTTCGCCGGTGAGTTCGAACTTGCTCGAAAGCAAATGCTGTAGACCCTTATCGTTCATGACGAGCATGACCAGGTCTACGCCTTCGACGCCGATCTGCAATCCCCAGCTGCCACCGCCCACCGAAACGAATGCGGGAGCGCTCCAGCCTTCAGGCGTGCGGCAGGAAGCCACTCCGCGGCCGTGTTTGCCACCAAAGATGAATCCACCTTTGAGCAAGTTGGGCACTACCACGATGCACTTCGCGCCGTTCAAAACGTCCTCGGGGATGCCCTTGTCGGGCGTCGACATAATCGATTGCAGAACTTCCACCGACTTCTGCATGCGGTCGATCGTGTCTTCGCGGTCCGAGCCGGCGAATGCGTAGGTTCCGAACAGGCCCATGGCGCTCAACAACAGCAGTGACATTGTTTTCTTCATGAAAAGTTTTCCTTTAGGTCAGAACTAAGAGGAGAGAGCTTCAGATGGCTGACTTAGTTCAGAGAACTGAAAGAGAGAGAAGAAGTGCTCGTCTCTGCCATCATGATCGCTCAAGTCGGAACTCAATAGATGGTCTGAATTGCTCAGTTCTCAAGCTGCCTGGATCGGTTCTCCGCAATGGCTGGGCATAGAACTTCAAGAATGTGAGCAATCCAGCACAGAATCGCGGGCCTGGCTCTGTCATCTTGGAATCCATTAGAAATGACTCGTTCAGAGATTGGATTAGTCAGCGGACAAACCCGCAAAGGTCAAATTGATGGAACCGTATCGTCCTTCATTCCGCCGGCGCCTGACTTCCGCGCGGGAATTTCTCGGAACGTTGCTGGCGCTGCTTAAACCGCAAACCCAGGAAGTTCCCCTGCATAGGATGTGCCCGTTCTGCGGGTTGATCACGCCGCGAGCCAAACGGCACTGTCTAGAGTGCGGAAAACCGCTCAGAGCCGTTCAAGTCGAGCGCAAGGATGCACAACAAGAGTGAAGGACCACAAGATTAAGTACATTAAAAAGGAGACTATATGCTTTGGACCATTGTTGTTGTACTTCTGATTCTGTGGCTGTTGGGATTTAGCTTGCACGTGGCCGGAGGTCTGATTCACCTGCTGCTGGTGGTAGCGTTGGTGATGATCGTCATCAACTTGGTCAGCGGCCGGCGGGGAACGGTCTGAGGTGGCCAAGTCTGCTTACCGGCGAAGCATTGCATATTGCGTGCGGCGGTCTTTCGGCGGTTTTCAGACCGGAGCCTTACACCTTGGTTGCAAAGTTTCGCGCGGTGCGGCATTCGCCCGCGGTATAGCGCCGCACGATCTGATCGAGGGCGTTGACCGCGGCTACTTCGCCTCCGCGGGCAGCCTTCTCCAGCGCGGCAAATGCCTCTTCCACCGTGGCATAGCTGACGCCGTCAACCGCGCTCCCATCTTTGTGGATCTGGAAAAACACCGGCTCTTGTGAATTATTCTGTCGGGAAACCATTGTCTCCTACTTGTGCTGAAACGGGACTCGCAGTCCACGGCTTGTCATTGCTTTAAGGGATCGCAAAGCGGCGTGAGCCAGGCTCTCAGGGCGGGGAGCCTTAGCGGCTGCCAGGCCACGGTCGAGATGAGTCTTGTTCGACGGATGTCCCGTGGTTCGCGTGCATTTCTCTTTCGGCTTAGCCCGGCACACGGGACAACGCACGGACAATATCTGCTTTTGCGAGAGTTGGCCTGTTCCCATACTCCCAGTATTCATCATGTGAGTCTTAGGAGATGGTCAATTCAGCTCTCTTCAGCGGCTCTTGCTCCGAAACAGGAATCCAGGGCAAAAGGTTAGTCCCGGACCTGCCTGGCTAGAACGCGACCCTTCCATCTCGGATGCTTTTCCAAAGCTTCGGCGAAAAAGGCGCAGCCCGGTCTTTGGTGGTGTGGTTAGGAGCCCCGGCTGGGCGACTGTCCGGAACACAGCGTGACTGGCCAGGACGACGAAGGTTTGCCGGCACCTCTGGCCTCAGCTTTTCTTCAATCTGTCGCGTCGGCTTTACATTCAGTACAAAGTTAACGGTTTGCCATAGAAAATGGGCGCCGTCGGCCTTGGTGACAAGAGCATCAACAGACTTGAGCGCCCCCTCCGGCAAGTCCAGGTGATCGGCGAGCATGACGATTGGAAGCTGCGGCTTGGCCTTCCTGATCTCAGCCGCCACAACCGCCCCATCCAGCAGGCCCAGATGGTACTCAAGCACAATTGCATCCACAGGCTGCGACATCAGGAGCCTCAGGCCGTCTGAACCGTTCGTCGCGGTGACCAGCTCATATCCGTTTTCTTGCAGCAGGCTCAATTGAGCCGGGTCGCGGTGAATGCAAAGCAGGGTGCCATTGGTGGCCATGCTGGTTAGGTATATATCCGGGTTTCCCGCAATTCTGACCAAAACTGCTCATAGCGCACCGGGGTGCGAAGCGAGCAATACTGCTCAGAAGTCCGCGTGCAGAGCGCCTAGTATTCGATACGTATCGTTCTTAGGCTGCGAGGACACGCCCGTGAAAAAATACTACCTTCACCTGTCCGCCTATCCCTGTGACACCTGCGCTGGGCCGGTCATCTCCGGCTCGACAGCGGTACGCGAAAATGAGATATCCCGAGAGACCGATATACGAACCGTGGGACAACCCCTGTGTCTATCGTGCGGCCACCGCCAGGACAGTGCCACGGCGCCGGCACGTGTCCGTCATCTGCTGCCGATTCCATGGGAGCCAGTCGATACGGTCAGCCCTCGTCAGGTGACTGCGGCCTACGTGGAAGTGCTCGATCGCGAACTTCACTAAACTAAGCGACCGGTCTGATGCCGGTTTCAGCCTTTCGACGTCCCGCCTCGCGCGCCGGCGATAGTGAGTGCGATCCCGCCCGCGATCAGCACCACGCTTAAGATAGGCGACACGCGCTCACTATGGCTGGTCTGCACGCCGATGCTCGCGCCTCCGACTTTAATTCCCTCCGTCTCGCTGTGCGGAATCGGTACGACCAGGGATGCGATGCCGAGCACCACCAGGATCAGGCCTGCGAATAGAAGTGTCTTCATAGTTTATCTTTACCGGGAGCGCCGGTTTCTTCTTGTGCGCGACACGCCGGCTTCGAGGCGCGTCGCAGCGGGAGCCCTAATCGTGCAGCACAACGTTCAGCAGAGAACGGTGGACCTGCAGAGCGCCTTCCGTTCCGCCGGCGTAGTGAATGAAGCCCAGCTTGCGGAATCGGTTCATGAAGAAGCTCACCCGGGAACGAGTGGTGCCAACCATTTCGGCCAGCGTTTCCTGACTGATCTTGGGAACGACAGTTTCGGGAATGCCTTCCTTGCCGAAATGCGCGAGCAATAAAAGGACGCGGGCCAGGCGCTTCTCGCTGGAGTTAAAGAGCTGGTCGACCAGATCTTCTTCGTAACGGATATTCCGCCCCAGCAAGTAGGCCACGAACATTTCGGAAAGCGCAGGTTCCCGGTGAAGCGCTTCCATCATCTTCTTCTTTTCGACCCGGAGGATTTCGCAATCCGTCATGGCCGCCGCTGAGCCCATGCGCAGAAGCTGACCTGCCAACGAACCTTCCCCGAAGAAGTTTCCCTCATTCACGATCGCGATCGTCGCTTCCTTGCCGATCTTGGAGACGACGGAGAGCCGCACTTTACCTTTTTGAACATAGAAAACCGCATCCGCGTCGTCCCCTTGCGCGAATACCGTTTGCTTCTTCGGGACGGTCAGAATCTTTCTGCCGTCGCCAATGGTCGCGAGGAAGGTGTCGGGATCAAATCCGCCGTTTTTCTTGGCTGCTACCGTAAGGCTCATCTGCGGTAAGTATAGTCCGCAAGGTGCGGTACCGTACGATCGAAAACACAGCTAAATAAATAGTTCTCGAAGTGAGCAGTTCTGACCAGAATTGCTGAGAGCAAATCAGTGATTCTGATCGTTTGGGTAGGGCCTCTCGGGTGCTGCCAGGCAGTCGATTGGCCAATAGTGGTCACAATTGAACAGCATGCTTCCGCCGGCCGGTCCAATATCAAAGTGCAAACGGGCAGAGAATACGAACTGATCCGTTGTTCGTCACCACGTCTCTAACTATCTCTCAGGAGCAGCACCTCATGTTCAAGAAAATGGTTTTCCTCTCCATTCTGGTTCTGGCCCTGCCGTTCACAGCTTTTGCGGGCAGCAGCGTCGACTTCACCAACAGCGGCGGCACTCTCTCCGGAACCAGCAGCGGACTGACCTTGACCGGATCGACATTAATTGCTGTCGATGGTCTTGGCGGCGGGCTGATCACGGGAAACAACCTCGGCGCCGTCAGCTTCAGCACGGGCGCGCTCAGCAGCGGCACTCTGCAGATGGGTGGCACATTTGCGGCGGGCGGCATGTTCACCATCACGGGCAACGGCACCAGCGGCGTTCCGACCGGCACAATCTTCAACGGTTCTTTTACCGGACCGGTGAGTTGGACTCTGGTAACGCTGGCCAACGGTACCCACAACTACACTCTGACCGGTTCTTTGACGGGAACCTGGTATAACGGCACCACCGTTGATGGCGCCACCGTGCAGTTAACCATTAACACCGGCAAGGGCTTCTTCAACGGTTCCACCACCATCTCCAGCGGCGACACCAATTTCACGACCACAGTTCCAGAGCCCGGCTCTTTGAGCCTTCTGGGAACAGGCTTGATCGGCATTGCCGGTCTCGTCCGGCGCAAACTGCGGATGGCGCGTGCTTAGGCTGTAGGAGCAGTTGACGGTTTCATCTCGCCCCGCGCAGCTAACACTGTGGCGGGGCTTTCTTGGGAGGGGTTATGCCACCAACTGTTCAAGTCGGCTCGATTCTGATGAAGGAATGGCCTGGCACGGCCCAACTGCTTGGGCTGGAGAGTGAGCCCTGTTCGGGCGACTGGAGCCTGCTCAAAGCTCTGGATGCCTTCACGCTGGATCGCAAGATCCATGCCGCCGGATGGAATTTCTTTTTTATGGCGGCAGAAGTCAAGGTTATGTTTTTCGGCTCTCTGGGAGCCGTGAAAATCCAGAACGCGTTGCGGCGGATTCTAGAGAAGGTCAAGCCGCAACAGTTCAATGGGTTGGAAGTAACTCAGATCGTTGCCAGACGGTTTCTCGGAATCCCGTACGTAACGGTTTCTGCGCACTCGCGGCATATGCAACAGAGCTGTTATCTCGACAGCGCCTTGGCTCGGCAGACGGTGCAGCGCAATGCGGAATGGGCTAAAGGGTAGGCACAGCTCAGCGAACCGGAGGGGCAATTTATGGCACATAACGGAAATCAGAGTCTCGATGAAATCCTTGAGTCGGCTATTGTTGTGTCGTGGGCAGACCTGATGCGTGGAACCCAGGCTGGCGTGAGCGTGGATGGCTTGATTCATGTGGAATACGGTTTCGCTCCCGGCGGTACATTGGACTATTTGAAGGTGTGGTCATCGATAACCCGAGGCCATTGGCTTCTGGCCTGTGAGTACTGGATGTCGCCTTCCACATTTCACAGCACCGGCATCAGCTTCGATAATGGATACGAGTCGGAGGGTTTGGCGCATATTCTGGGGTTCATCATGCAGCACCAGGACGCATTCGTGCTGCCCCAGAACCTTGGTCGGCAAGGCTTGCTGCAAATATCCACGCCCACACCAGAGGAAAACACTGCGGCCGTTGCAGCTGTGAACCACGCCTTCGACCGTCTCGGCTCAACTCTCGCCGAACCCGTGCTGGCCTGAGCCTAACCCGATCTTCACTTCTCCGAGCCCGCCAAACGCCTATCCCGATGCGGTTCGGTGCGGGGTAGGCCGGTACTAAGCTCGCATTTTTCGCCGGGCTCGGCGCCACAGGTGGGACAGCGCACGGCCAGAGCTTGCTCTCTTTTCGACTTCATGGCTACACAATGCACTGTTGCTCGCCAACAGAATGGTCAATAGTGACCAGTTCCAAGTCCACTTTCGGTGAATACTGGCAACAGAGAGATTCCAACCAGCGCTGGTGTTGTTTCTTGGGCTATCTGACAGTTGGCCTTTATTTCATATTTCATTAGCTCGCCATTTTTCATCGAGCCAGGAACGTAATGTCGCTGCCGATCACGCTGCTACCAAAGGCCCTTCTAGAAGTAGTCAGCCCGCGCCCTCTGACTCAGGAAGGGACCGCACTGCCTCGGGTCCGGTCGCAATCGAAGCCATCGCTGCCCAGTCGGATCGCGGTGATCGGGAATTATCTTCCCCGGCAGTGCGGAATCGCCACCTTCACGACCGACCTGTGCAGCGCCATTGCCGCGGAGTACGGAACGGCTCGATTCTTAGCCCTCCCAGTCAACGACACTGAAGAAGGCTATGACTATCCGTCGCGGGTGCGCTGGTCGCTGGCCCAGGACGACGTGAGGTCCTATCAGGACGCCGCTGACTTCCTGAACTTCAACAATATCGACATGGTGTGCCTGCAGCACGAGTATGGAATCTTCGGAGGTCCGGCCGGAAGCCACATTTTGCATTTGCTGCGTCGTCTGAAGATGCCCGTGGTGACCACGCTGCATACGGTTCTGCGCGAGCCCGATCCCAACCAGTTGATGGTTATGGAAGAGATCGCAGAGCTTTCCGACCGCCTCATTGTCATGAGCCAGCTCTCGTCACAGTTCCTGCAGGAAATCTTCAAAGTGCCGGGCAGCAAGATTGACATGGTGCCGCATGGAGTTCCCGACCTGCCGTTCCTCGATCCGAATTTCTACAAAGACCGCTTTGGCGTGGAAGGGAAGGCGGTTCTGCTTACCTTCGGCCTGCTCTCGCCCAACAAGGGAATCGAAAACGTAATTAAAGCGCTGCCGCAGATTCTGTCCAAGCATTCCAATGTTGCTTACATTGTCGCGGGCGCGACCCATCCTCACATCCTCCGCCGCGAAGGCGACAAGTATCGTGCCAGCTTGCAGGCTCTGGCCAAGGAAATGGGCGTGGAATCGCAGGTAATCTTTCACAACCGCTTCGTCAGCCCCGAGGAAATGGTCGAGTTCATCGGCGCCGCCGACATTTACATCACGCCTTACCGCTATGAGGCGCAGGTAGTGTCCGGCACGCTGGCCTATGCTCTGGGCGCGGGCAAGGCGATCATCTCGACTCCCTACTGGCACGCGATCGAGTTATTGGACGACCGCAGAGGCGCGCTGGTCCCATTCCAGAATCCTGACGCGATTGCGCAGAAGACCATTGAACTGCTTGACACTCCTGCGATTCGTCACGCCATGCGCAAGCGTGCCTACCTGTTCGCGCGTGAAATGGTTTGGAAAAGAGTGGCGCAAGGTTACATGGAAAGTTTCGCCAGAGTGCGCAGCGACCGCATGGAAACTCCTCGCGCTCAGTTCTCGGCGCGCGCTACCCCGAAGGCGCTCGACCGTTTGCCGGAGTTGAAGCTGGATCATTTCAAGGCGCTGACCGATGACACTGGGATGCTGCAGCATGCCATCTTCACCATCCCCAATCGAGGGGAAGGCCACACTACTGACGACAATGCGCGCGGACTTATTTTCACGGTAATGCTGGAGCGCCTGGCTCTGAAACGCTCGGCGGCAACCGCTAAGGGCGAGCGGGGCCAAAGGCAGTTCGAGAGAGCAGATCTGCTGGCGGCGGATTTCTCGGCTAGATATTTGTCGTTCCTTGAGCACGCGTTCAATCCGGCGAAGGGACGATTCCGAAATTTTCTCGGCTATGATCGCCACTGGAACGAAGCTGAAGGTTCGGAAGATTGCCACGGGCGCGCCGTGTGGGCGCTGGGCGCAGTTCTGGGGCGGTCCTGCAATCAGGGATTGCGCTCCGCCGCCGGCCGTCTCCTCGAGTCCGCGCTGCCCGCCGTCTTGCAGCTCTACAGTCCGCGGGCTGCGGCCTACACCCTGCTCGGCATTCAGGAGTATCTCGATTCCTATCCTGGCGATCGCGACGCCCAGAAAGTCAGATCGGTGTTGAGCCGGCGCTTGCTGGAAATGTATGAATCGATTCGCAGGCCGGACTGGAAATGGTTTGAAAACGTGGTGGCTTACGGGAATGCTAGACTTCCTCAAGCTCTACTGGTTGTGGGCGCGGCTTGCTCGGATGATCGCATGATTTCCGCAGGACTGGAATCGCTGGATTGGCTATCAACCGTGCAGTGCTGCGAAATCGACCAGCACTTCGTGCCCATTGGTTCGCAAGGCTTCTATCACCAGAATGGTGAGAAGGCTCGTTTCGATCAGCAGCCCATTGAAGCCGCCGGCGCGGTCTCTGCGTCTCTGCAGGCGTACCGCGTCACCGGAGACAGCCGCTGGCGCAAGCGAGCCTGGTCGGCTTTCAACTGGTTCCTCGGTGACAACGACTTGCAATTGTCTCTTTACGATTCCGTCACCGGCGGTTGCCGCGACGGCCTGCATCCCGATCGCGCCAACGAAAACCAGGGGGCAGAATCAACGCTGTCGTTCTTGATGGCGCTGCTCGAAATGCGATCTCTGCCAGCGTCCGAAGAAAAGGAAACCCGTTCATGACCGTACCTGCAGAAAAGCCAGTGAGCTGGTTGAGCACTCGCTTCGAACCACTGCTTCTTCGCCATCCATCGAACCCGATCCTGACCAGTAAAGACTGGCCATATCCCATTAACAGCGTCTTCAATGCGGGCGCGACGCTGCTGGCGGACGGCACGACGCTGCTCCTTTGTCGAGTCGAAGACCGCCGCGGACTGTCGCATCTTTGCGCCGCGCGCTCCAGCAACGGCGTTGATGGATGGCTCATCGATCCTGAGCCTACATTGATGCCCGACCCAAAGAATCATCCGGAAGAGATCTGGGGCATTGAAGATCCGCGCATCACATTCGTCCCCGAGTTGCAGCAGTACGTGGTCACCTACACTTCCTACTCGCGCGGCGGCCCGGGCGTGTCGCTGGCCCTGACTAAAGACTTCCGCAGCTTCGAGAGATTCGGCGTAATTATGCCGCCCGACGACAAAGACTCCGCCCTTCTGCCGAGGAGAATCGACGGATGCTGGGCGCTGATTCATCGTCCCATGACGACCTTGGGTTCGCACATGTGGATTTCCTATTCTCCCGACCTGCGCTATTGGGGCCGGCACAGGCTCATGCTCGAAGCCCGTCGTGGCGCCTGGTGGGATGCCAATAAAATCGGGCTGTCGCCGCCACCGATCGAGACTTCCCGAGGATGGCTCGTCTTTTACCACGGAGTACGGCACACGCCTTCCGGCTGTCTGTATCGATTGGGATTGGCCCTTTTCGATCTGGAGAATCCGGCAAAGTGCTTGCTGCGCGGCGATTCCTGGATATTCGGACCAGAAGCGGAGTACGAGCGTCACGGCGACGTTGACGATGTCGTGTTCCCCTGCGGATACACGATGGACCCCGATGGCGACACGCTCAACATCTATTACGGAGCTGCGGACTGTGCAATTGCCCTGGCTCGCGCCAGCGTCACTTCTTTGCTGGACTGGCTGGACGCGAACGGAAGTTGCGAACGCCGCCAGCGAGCGCAGGATTTGTGAAACTGCCGGCGGTTCTTCAGTTCATCTTTGGTTGCCGGCACCGTCACCTCAGCCGGATCTTTACTATCAAACATCGCACCTACCGGGTGTGTTTCGACTGTGGACGGGAATTCGATTTGCCGGACGCGGATGCGCCGATGCGATTCAATACTTCGCGCGACGTCCGTATGAAGACAAATCCTCATCCTGCTGGATGAAGCCCACAGCCTGATTCTGTTCCTCGGTCTCCGTCTTCATTTTCACTTGTGAGCTATGTTGCTCAGACGCTCCAGCTCACACCTGTCATTCTTAGTCATCTACTGAGTGTGTAGACGGAGCCGCGGGGCTGAATCGCAGCTCTTATCCGAGGTCGCCGAAGCCGTGTCCTTAACAGGTCACGCCAAGCGGCCACATCCAGCGAATCAGCGCTCTTCATCCGTGTGCATGCCGCCAAACCCAGCGGCAGTACACGATTTGACCCTAAGCATTCTCGAAAATCGAAATCAGGGAAACTCCCTCCGGCAGATGAGGGGAGTGAGCCCTCGCTACAAGGAAGGTCAAGATCATGCCTTTAATTCAACTCCTCGAAATTCTCATTGTGGTCGGCGTGCTGCTGTGCCTGGTGAATCGCTTCATCCCCATGCAAGGAACGATCAAGTCCATCCTGAACGGCGTCGTCGTCATCGCCGTCGTCCTGTGGCTCCTGAATGTGTTCGGACTGTTTCACAACATTTCCAATATCCACGTCGGAAAAGGGTGAGATCGGTCGAAGCACATAACTCGCAATCGGTTTAAACACCAAAGCACTAAGGCAGATATCTGCCAGAAGGTCATTCTCTTGAAAATAGCATTGCTGTTCGCTGCCGCCCTCGCACTGAGCTTACCTGCAGTTGCTCAAACCAATTCTCAAACAACCCTCAGCGTGGAGCGCACGAACTCGACTCCCATATTCCGAGTAACCGTGATCAGCCGCAGTGTGCAAGCGGTTAACTACGAGCATCGCAGCGGAAGTTCAAGGCTGGATTTTGCCGGCACCGACTTGATGCCCTCCGCGAATGGTTGGGCCCAAGTAAACAGCAAACGCGGTTCCATTGCGATCGAAGCGGAATTCGGCGATCTGCAGAGGCCGACGACCTTCGGCAACGAGTATCTGACGTACGTTCTATGGGCGATTTCCCCCGAAGGCCGCGCCGTAAACCTGGGTGAAGTTCTGGTCGGCGGCAACCACCGCAGCAAGCTGAACGTGACCACCGACCTTCAGGCCTTCGCACTGATTGTTACAGCGGAACCTTATTACGCTGTCCGGCAGCCCAGTAACGTGGTGATTCTCGAAAACGTGGTTCTTGAAAAGACCAAGGGAACCACCGAAGCGGTGAACGCGAAATATGAACTGATGGAGCGGGGCGGCTACATTCCAACGGGCTACAAGTTTGACCCCGTGATCTTAAGCGCCAATTTGCCGCTGGAATTCTTCGAGGCGCGGAACGCGGTGCGCATCGCTCAATCCGAGGGAGCCGAGCAGTACGCGCCGGACAGCTATCAGCACGCCGCTAAGCTCATGGCCAGCGCGGATAATTACGCCTCGGACAGGCACATCGACAAAAAGCCGCTGATCGCAGTTTCGCGCGAAGCCGTGCAGACTGCGGAGGACGCGCGCGCCATTGCAGTCAAGAAAATGGATGACGTCCGCCTGGCCAACGAACGCCAGGATTCAGCCGACGCGCAGACCAGGTCGCAGGCGCAGGCTGATAACGCGATCCGGCAGAAGGATCAGGCCGAATCCGATACCGCAAAAGCCGAAGCCGCAAGAGTCCAGGCAGACTCCGATGCAGCCAAGGCCCAGGCTGACGCTGCCAGCGCACAAGCTGCAACCGCGAAGGCACAATCTGACATGGCGAACAGCCAGGCAGCATCCGCCAACGCAGTTGCCTCGGCTCAAGCCGATGCCGATCAAGCACGTCTGGCAGCGCAGCAGGCGCAACAGGCTACGCAAGCAGCGGAGACCGACAAGGCCGCCATGCGGGCAAAATTGTCCGAGCAACTGAATTCGATTCTTCAGACGCGCGACAGCGCACGCGGATTGATCGTCAGCATGTCCGATGTTCTGTTTGACACCGGAAAGTATTCATTGAAGCCGGGTGCGCGCGAGAAGCTGGCGAAAGTTGCTGGCATTCTGCTCGCCTATCCCGGACTCAACATTGAAGTCGGCGGCTATACCGACAACGTCGGCGCAGATGCCATGAACCAAACCTTATCTGAGAACCGCGCCGGTTCGGTGCGCGATTACCTGGTGCAAGAAGGCGTGGCCACCAACTCGGTTAGCGCCAAGGGCTTCGGCAACTCGTTGCCTGTCGCTTCCAACGATAACTCCGCCGGACGGCAACAAAACCGCAGAGTGGAGCTTCTCGTGTCCGGCGACGCCATCGGCAGCCCGGTCAATGCAACCACAGGAAGCTTGCAGTAAGGCGGGAATAGACAGCGATTCGATAATGGAGGCAACACTTTATGAAACTCGTAGGAGCGATCAGCACAGCAGTTCTCTCTTTGTCCCTCGGAATCGGCATTCCGGCATACGCACAAGAGCAGCACGAGCAGCAGGAAGAAAGCAAAGATAAGCCTGCGCAGGAAAAAGAGAAGGCGGCACAACCGGAAAAATCCGCCAAGCCGGAAGTGGCCAAGCAGGAAGAGGCAAAGCCGGCAAACGCCAAGCAGGAAGGCACCAAGCGGGAAGAGGCAAAGCCGGCAGAGGCCAAGCAGGAAGAGAAGAATACTAAGCCGGAAGAGAAAAACGCGCAGCAACAGGGCAAGCCCGCACAGAACGAACAGCATGCCGCTGCCGGCCGCATTCCTGCCGACCGTTACAAGGCCAATTTCGGACGCGAACACAGCTTTCGTGTCAGCGAAGGCGATTATCGCAATCACCGTTTCCAATACGGCGGCTACTGGTTCGGATTTGAATCCGCCTGGCCGAGCAACTGGCTGTACACGCAAGACGTTTATGTCGTCGAAATTGACGGCGTGTACTACCTGTGCAACGCGAGTTTTCCGGGCGTGAACCTGGCGCTCAGCGTCACCATCTAGATTTGCCATCTGCTACTTAACCATGGGCGCGGGCCACTCTGGGCTCGCGCCGCCCCGTGCACTGCACGGAAGAGGAGCTAACATGCTTGGAACAATACTGATCGTGATTTTGGTTTTGGCACTTTTGGGAGCGCTGCCACGCTGGTCGCATAGTCGGGACTGGGGTTACGCCCCGACTGGCGGTGTGGGGCTGATCCTTTTCGTCGTTATCATTCTGTTAGTTATCGGTCGGATTTGAGCGATTGGCGTAACGGGCCAAGGTTCAAGTCTGTTCGTCAGGCGGCGCAACACAACGCCAAGGCGGGGACGGGAAACCGTCCCCGGTTTTGTTGTGTGCGCATTTGCGCGCAATGCAAATTCAGGATTTTGTTCCGAGTTCGGGGTGCGCAACGCGCTCCGCGGAAGATTCCAAGGGCGATCAGCGTAGTCGCTAACTTCAATCCAAGCCAGACTCAGGTTTAAGCCAGTCGGCAGCACTTCAATCCATGCGTTGGCGATTTTTGTGAGAACTAAGTCTCTCAGGACACTGACCAAGCCAGCCTTATTCACCTCTCGCCGGGGACCCGGTGGTGTGACGCGGCGGTAAATCGTTGGCTGGCACCTTCCTAATGCTCGTGAGGAATCGCCGTATCGTTATGTAAGGCAAGTACTTGCCGCGTGATCGGCGTATGAGCGAGACGTGAGCAGTCAGGCATTGACTCATAGTCGGTTTTGGGCGAGATTGGGTCCTCTTTTACCGTGCCCGAGGACCCCGATGCTTTTCGCGTGGTCTTCACTGCGGTGCTAAAGAGAAAAAGAGAAACTAAAGTAAGTATCAGAATTGCCGACAGGGAGTCTTCCAATGCGTCCAGCGTGTTCTGCGAATCGGATGAGTGTGCTCGTTGTTTTGGTGACACTCTTTGCCGCGGTGTCCACCTTCGCTCAGACTGCTTCAAGTTCGAAGCGCAAGCTTTCGCAGCATCCCGTGGCCTCCGGAGTCCAGAGCGCGGGGCTGCCGAAGAGCAGCGCTGCGCCTGTCACCACCGACACCTGGAATGGCGGCGGCGGCGCGAACAACAACTGGAGCGACAACAGCAACTGGAACAACGGCGCCCCTACCGGCCAGAATGTGCTGATTGGCACGGGCTTTGCCACCAACGAGGACGACAGCGCCAGCATTGATGCGCTCACGCTGAGCGGCACCAGCAGCTCCGTGACGGTCGGCAACGACACTACGCTGACCGTGGGCGGCAACATCGCCAACAACGGCACGATCACGCTGGACTCGACCGGAAACAACACACTTCTGGATATCGGCGCCTCTCTCACCTTGAGCGGCAGCGGCAGCGTAGTGTTGGGCGGCAACGGGGCGAATGACTACATTACGGGCGGCGGTGGGACGCTGACCATCGGCGAGTCCGTCAGTGGTTTTGGCACGGTCGGCAATTCCGGACTGGTGCTGGTCAACAATTCCATCATCAACGCCAACGTCAGCGGTCAGACTCTTCTGGTCAACCCCAGCGGCGCTTCGACCAATACGGGCACGATGGAAGCGACCAGCGGCGGGACGCTGGAACTGAGTGGCCAGTCCTGGACGAACACCGGAGGGACGATTACGGCGGCGACGGGATCATCGGTCATCCTGAACGGCACGAGCATCACCGGGGGAACGCTATCCGCAGTAGGTACCGGTACGATCACCAGCGATAACGTCTCGTTGACCACGCTGACCACATCCGGCAACCTCATCGTGGGGAACAACACCACGACCACACTGACCGGGACCATCACCAACAACGGCACGATCACACTGAACGGCACCGGCAACACGACGGAGCTGTCGATCAACGGGAATGTCACGCTGGCCGGGACGGGGAGCGTGATTCTGGGTGGAACCGGAACGACGAACGACTACATCCTGGGCGGCGGCACCACGCTGACCATCGACCAGCCAATCAGTGGATACGGCACGATCGGCAACAGTGGGCTTCTGCTGGTCAACAACTCGACCATTAACTCCAACGGAAATGGCGATACGCTGCTGGTCAACCCGAGCGGGGCTTCGACGAATACCGGCATCATGGAAGCGACTGGCGGCGGCACGTTGGAATTGAGCGGAGGGTCTTGGACAAACACGGGCGCCACGATCACGGCGGCGACCGGGTCGTCGCTGGTCTTGAACGGCACCAGCATTACGGGTGGTACGGTGTCGGCGGCGGGCACGGGAACAATTACGAGTCTCGGCAGTTCGCTGACCGGGCTGACGATTTCAGGCAGCCTGACTGTGCCCGACAACACCAACACCACGCTGGCCGGAACCATCACCAACAATGGCACGATCACGATCAACAACGCCGGCAATAACACCTTCTTGTCCACCAACGGAAATGTGACTCTGACCGGCACGGGCAGCTTGATCCTGAACGGCACTGGCGCGACGAACGACTACATCGAAGGCAATGGCGGCACGCTGACCCTTGACCAGCCGGTCAGCGGCTATGGCAACATGGGAAACGCATCGATTACGCTGGCCAACAACTCCACCATCAACGCCAACGTAAGCGGCAATACGCTGATCCTGAACCCCAGCGGCGCTTCCACGAATACCAAGCTCTTGGAAGCCACTGGCGGCGGAATTCTGGAATTGAGTGGCGGTTCCTGGACGAACACCGGCGCCACGATCAATGTGGCAACCGGCTCCGGGCTCGTTTTGAGTAACACTACCGTGACCGGCGGAACCATAACGACGGCTGGCACGGCGGCCATTACCACCAATGGCAGCACCTGGAACGGCATCACGCAAACGGGCGCCGGTACCATTACCAGCTACGGCAGTACGTTCAACGATTTGACGAATTCCGCGAACATCGTGATCGGCAATAACGGCACGACCACGCTGATTGGAACCCTGACCAACGGCGGCACGCTCACTTTGGACAGCACGGGGAACAACACTGAATTGTCGCTGAATGGCAATGTCACCCTGACTGGTGCCGGAAGTGTGGTGCTCGGCGGAGTCGGAGCCAATGATTACATCCTGGGCAACGGTGGCACTCTGACCCTCGACCAGCCGCTCAGCGGTTTCGGCACGTTCGGCAACTCCTCCATCGTGCTAGTGAATAACTCCACCATCAATGCCAACGTCAGTGGTCAGACTTTGCTGATCAATCCCAGCGCAGCCTCGACCAACACCAAGGTGATGGAAGCGACGAACGGCGGAACGCTCGAACTGAGTGGCGTGTCTTGGACGAACACCGGGGCGACCATCACGGCGGCGACGGGATCATCGGTCATTCTGAACGACACCAGCATCACCGGGGGAACGCTGTCGGCGGTGGGTACGGGCACAATCAACTCCGACAACGTCTCGCTGAACACGCTGACCACATCCGGCAACTTCATCGTGGGCAACAACACCACGACGACACTGACTGGCACGATCACCAACAACGGCACGATGACGCTGAACAGCACAGGGAACACCACGGAGCTCTCGATCAACGGGAACGTCACCCTGGCAGGGACCGGCAGCGTGATTCTGGGTGGGACGGGGACGACGAGCGACTACATCCTGGGCAGCGGCGGCAGCACGCTGACCATCGACCAGCCGATCAGCGGGTTTGGCACGATCGGCAACTCAAGCATCTTGTTGGTGAATAAATCCATGATCGACTCCAACGGAAACGGCGACACGCTGGTGATCAATCCCAGCGGAGCCTCGACCAACGCCAAGATCATGGAAGCGACGGCGGGCGGGACGCTCGACTTGAGTGGCGCGTCGTGGACGAACACGGGCGGCACGATCACGGCGGCGGCGGGGTCGTCGCTGATTCTGAATAGCACCAGCATCACGGGTGGCACTGTGTCGTCGGTGGGTACGGGCACGGTCACCAGCATTAACAGTTCGCTGACAAATCTGGCGACGTCGGGCACCTGGACTGTGGCCAACAACACCAACACAACTCTGGCTGGAACGATCTCCAACACTGGCAAGATCACACTGGATAATGCCGGCAACAACACCTTCCTTACGGTAAACGGCGCAGTCACTTTGGCCGGGACCGGCACGGTGGTTCTGGGCGGGACGAGCACCACGAACGATTACATCGTGGGCACCGGCACCAACCCGATCCTGACCAGCTCCAATACCATCGAAGGCGCAGGAAACATCGGGAATGGATCGATGGGTTTCACCAATGATGGCACCGTCGATTCCAACATCAGCGGCGGCACCATTGCTATCGTCGTAGACAGCTTAGGCTTCACCAACTACAACGGGACGACCACCACTCTGACCGGCGGCACCTACATTGCGAACGGCGGCAACATAACCTTCGCCGCCGGCAACTCGACCGGCATCACCACGCTCGCGGCCAGCGTGACCGAAGAAGGCGGCGGACAACTCATTAACACCACCAACAGCGGCAACGCCCTGGCCAATCTGACCAGCATCACCTCGGCGGGGTCGTTGACCACGAACGTGAACTTCACTGACGCCGGCGCCTTCAGCAACGCCGGAGCGCTCACCATTCTCGGCGGCACCACGTTCAACGTCGGTTCGCTGACCCAGATCAGCGGCGGTACGCTGACGGCCGGTACCTACGTGCTGGATTCGAACCTGAATCTCACCGGCGCAACGCAGAGCATCACCACCAACGCGGCTACTCTGACTCTGGCCGGGGGCACGATCAAGAACGCGAACGGCTCGAACGCCCTGGCGGCTCTTGCCAGCAACACGGGAAAACTCACCCTGGCTGGCGGCGCCTACAACACCACGGCGGCAAGCTTCAGCAATACCGGCACGCTGACCATCAACTCCGGCAGTTCGTTCACCGCACCTGTTCTCACGCAGATCAGCGGCACGACCTTGTCGGGTGGGACATTCGTACTCGGCGGCAAGCTCGACCTGAACAGCGGCGTAAGCATCACCACCAACTCCTCCACGCTCACCCTCGAAGGTACTGGGACCATCATGTCGGGCAGTACCAATGCTCTGGCTGGTCTGAATAAGAACAGCAAGTCCTTGACGCTGGCCAGCGGCGCCAACTTCACGACTGAAGGCAGCTTCACTAACGCGGGCGCGCTCACGGTTAACAGCGGCAGCGCCTTCACTGTAATCTCAACGGGCACCCTGGCCAACTACAGCGGCGCCACCAACACCTTGACCGGCGGTTCATTCACGGTAGGAGGAACGCTCTCGGTCGCGGGCCTGAACATTGTGAACGACGCCTCGATCATCACGCTCGAAGGCACGGGCGAGTTCAAGAATTCGACCACCAGCACTAACGGCCTGGCAAATCTGGCCAGCATCAACTCCGGCGGAAGCCTCACACTCGCCAGCAACGCGAACTTCACGACCGCCGCTAACCTGACCAACTCAGGCAGCTTGACCGTAAACAGCGGCAGCACACTTACTGTGACGGGATCGTTGACCAATCTCTCCAGCGGAACGCTTACCGGCGGTAACTACACGGTGGGTGGAACGATGCAGCTGGCCAGCGCAAACGGCGGAATCACCACCAACGCCGCGAATCTCACGTTGACGGGAACCGCGGCCAAGATTCTCGACGGAACCAGCAATGCGCTTTCTACCTTCAATAACAACACAGGTTCGTTCACCCTGGCGACCGCTGCCACGTTCACCACTGGCGGCAGCTTTACCAATGCGGGCACGGTCAACGTAGAGAAGGGAACTACGCTGGCGGTTGGCGGAACGACCAACAGCTACGGCCAAAGTGCTGGCACCACCACGGTCGATGGAACGCTGACTGACACTGCCACGGCGGGCATCAGCATCACTGGGGGAACGATTCAAGGAGCTGGCTCGATCAAAGCAAATGTCTCCATCGGTGGTAGCGGCACAGCTCCCACCATCAACGTTGGCGACAGTGGAAAAGCCGGGTTACTCTCGATCACCGGCAGCTATACGCAACTCTCGTCGGGCGCGATGAACGTATCCATCGGCGGAACCGCGGTGGGCACGCAATATAGCCAGCTCAAGATCACGGGAGCGGCCAGCCTGGGCGGCACGCTTTCGGTCGGTCTGATCAACTCCTTCACGCCAACCGTAGGCCAGACGTTTACCGTGCTGACCGCGAAGAGCCTTACGGGCACGTTCTCGAACACAACCATCGCCATCAACTCGACTGAGCAATTCTCGATTTCCTACACGTCGACCGGCGTCGTGCTGACGGTAGTTTCCATCCCACCCTCGAAGTCGGGTGATGCGGCGCAGCCCGCAGCCCAAGTGGCAATGGCCAGCGTTAAACCATCGACTGTCGCAACTAGCCATACGATTCTGACCAATGAACTGCGCCACGCCATAAGTACGAGAGGCTCGGCGAGGCCCATCTTCGTGGCCAGTCTGGGTACGTCCGGGCATTCTGAAGCGGTTCGTGCCGTCGGCTCAGAGGTTGAGCGCATCTGGCAGCACACCAACACGGCCAGCTCCTGGGATCATGTCGCACCGGTAGGCACGGTCCGGGTGGAACTGAACGGGAAGACGCGTCCTGTCATTTCGACCGTGGATGGTGGAGACCACATATTCCGCACCATGGGTCCGCAGTCGCGGCTGGCGGGTTCTTCTGCCGTGCAAAAAGTGCCGGTCCGGATCATGACGCCATCGCTGCCGCATTTGCGGTAGTCGATCAAAACGCTGGGAAGCGGTCAGCCGGCAGTTTTTGAAATCCCCGACGGGTTTAGAGCCCGTCGGGGATGCCGGTTTCAGCGCTCTAGCCACCGCGCGAGCTCTGGCGCGATCGATTTGGCGCCACCAGCGCGTTTTTTCCCGTCGTCGAATGCAACCCTTGGAACTGTTGTAATATCCCCATTTCGCTTATTGACTGTCCGGCGTCGAACAGGGGGGATTCTTTCATGACGGAATGGTTCGCGCGGCCCGTTCTGCACGTGGCCAATGTTGAGGCCTCGCTCCGCTATTACATTGACCGGCTCGGCTTCACCAGCCCCTGGCGCTACGACGAGGACGGCCGAGCGTCCGTGGCACAGGTCGATCGGCAGGGTTGCGCGCTGATCCTGGCCGACACGTGGCCGGAGAAGATTGGCAAGGGACTGATCTTCATCTCGCTGAATGTTGAGCCGCATTCGCGCGAGGCCGCAGTTGCCGCGTTGGACGCCCTGCGCGCGGAACTCGAGGCCAAGGGCGCTCCGGTCAAAGAGGGATCGTGGGGTTACCGGCTTCTGGTGGTCGATGATCCCGACGGCAACCAGCTTTTCTTCAACTATCCGGCCGAGACTCCAACGTCGAGCTAATCGCCTTGCTAAACAGCGGCTGCGCGCATAGTCTCAGAGTAGGCCTCTGATTGGGCCGGGTCGCGGCGGTTTCGCGGCTGATGAGACTGCGGCGAAAAGGGAGTGCATCTGACAAACGACGAACTCAAGGCGTCCTACGTGGTTATCCGGCATAACGTGCGTACCTATGAATCCGCGGGAGTGGTCGAAGTGGTCAAGGGACGGCAGAATGCCGAGTCGACTTTGAAGAGATTTGAAGCGGAACAAAGTTCCGGCGACCGGCATGAGGGCTGGCGTTATTTCCTCGAGAAATCCTCAATCAAGGCGGGGACCGACCCCGCCGAAGCCACGGAACTTCGGCAGGCGGAACTGGAAAATCGGGAATCCAAGGCCACGCAGGACGCCGTTTCCAGCCCGCGCAGCATCGTGCGGTGAGTGCGGGCGGCGGTTCTGATCCGGTCCAGGTTTCGGTCGTGGTCCCGGTCTGGCGCAGCAATTTGCTTGCTAACCTTAGGCTTGGCAGCGTACCATCACCGGGTGCGTTAGACCGAAATCGGTTGTCAGCAGTTCTTGCCTAAACAGCCAGTGCCTGCCTGAAGCACCTCCGATTCTCTCCAGCGTAAATTGATCGAAAAAGGACACCGTATCAACATGGCAGAACAAGGAACAGTAAAGTGGTTCAATGACGCCAAGGGCTATGGCTTTATCAGCCGCCAGAATGGCGAAGATGTTTTTGTGCACTTCTCAGCGATCCAGGCGGGCGGCTTCAAGAGCCTGCAGGAGGGCCAGACAGTGCAGTTTGACGTGACCAAGGGCCCCAAGGGCTGGCAGGCGGAGAACGTTCAACCGCTCTAAGCTTATCCCGGCATACGAAAGGCGATCTCTGAGGAGATCGCCTTTTCAGTTTTGCAGCGCCACCGTCCTTGCGTTCCTATCCACCGTTGGGGATTTTTTCCACGGATATGACGGCAGGTTTCTGCTTCTGCATTTCTGCATCCCAGGCCGCGACAAACCGTCCCGCAGACCACTGCTCGGATACTGGAATACATGCCGCTGCAAATTCCTGTTTCTTCAGGATTGAAAAGTGAGTCTCGTCTTTCACTTCGAGAATTGCCAACCCGGCCGTGCTCACCGAGACAGCTAAGTCCCCCTTGGGCGATAGAAACAGGTGTTGAACCGATCCGTTCTCGATTTTCAAGACAGACGCGACTTCTTTACGCAAAGCATCCCAAGGCTTCTCCGGCCTGCCGCCGGACCAAATGCTCTGCGGGAGGCTGACTCGAAGCTCTTGATCTTGCCAGCCCTGCGAACACGAACTACTCGTGCCTTCGTGAAAGCGAGCATACGCTTGCCACTGATCCCCGATATGAATCAGCCCCCACTCGCTGTCAGCCCCGGCGCAGCAGTTGCACGCGTCGCGGTCTTCGCCTTCTTTGACTTCGTCTTTCATGTGGTCGAGCGACTTTGATAGCTTCTTGTGGACCACACCGGCCTGCGGTCCCAGCACCTGCCCCACGCTCAACTGCTTGGTCAGACTGTCGAGAGGAGAAACGTAGGTATACTGATATTCCCAGAGTCCCACTCCTCCTTGCCAATGAAATAGGTAACTGATGTAATCCGGACCTGCGTAGGTGACGAGGCGCGTGGATTTCCCGTTAATCTCCGAGTCGGTCGTCGTAGCTGGAGGTTCTTTCTTGTCGGCGGGTGCCGCCCAGAATTGCTCGTCGAAATCGGCGCCTTCCGTATCTCCCGATCTTACGATGTGCGACCCTATCCGCCAGAAGCCATCTTTGCGAGGCACCAGCAGTCCTTCAATAGGCTTGATCGTTACTTCGCCATTTCGGCGAGAGATCCAGAAGGTGAGATAGGTTCCCTGTGGCTCCGTTGAAATCTCTGGAACCCACTTATTCTCCGTGCCTGCACTCTGCAAGACTTCAGGAGTAGCGCTCTTGGGAAAGTACATTCCCAACAGAAGCCCCCGATCGGTCGATACCTGCGTGACCGCTTCCTTCTGTTGCGCCGATGTTCGAGGGGGCGTTCCCGATAGCACTGCCAGAAGCAACCAGAAAGATAGGCGCGAGATCATTTGCTTTCCTTATCACAACCCCGATGCTTCGGTGAAAAAAGAAGTGTGTTCCGAGGTAAGCAATTCATAACTTAGCATTCATGAAGGCCAACCTCCCGCCTCACTTCGCGCGCTCCGGCATGGTGAAGTCCGCCGTCCCAATTTTGACGATTGTTCCGCGAGGCTGCGGCTTCGCATCTTTTGCTTCTTTCGCGTCCTTCGCGTCCTTGCCCGCTTCCGGTTTGTCTTTGTCCGCCGCTGGCGGCGGGGGCGCGGGCTTCTCCGTCCACGTGCCGTAGACGCGACCGCCGTACGCCGCGATGCCACTGTAATCGCCGAAGAAAACGCCGCCCGCTTCGAACGGCTGGTCGGTCCAGGCGTAGTTGTTGAAGGTCTTGCCGCCGTCGGTGGAACGCGCGAGAACCACAATCTGCTTGCGGTTCGCGGGATCGCGCCGGCGATCATAAAAAATCACGTCGATAGACCCGTCGGTCGGATCCACGGCCAGCCACTGGAAAAACTGTTCGGCGCCGTTGTGCACAGGATCGTTGTTGACGCGGACCGGAGGCGACCAGTGTTTGCCGCGGTCGTCCGAGGCCGCCAGGAAAACGTCGAGGTCGCCGTTGCGGTAATCGCTCCAGGTCACATACAGGCGCTTGCCCTTGGGGTCAATCGCAATCTGCGGGAATCCGTTGGCGCGATCGAGCGTGTCGATGGCGTACATGATGGGCGCGGTATGAATCGCCGGACGCACCTTCGTAAAAGTCTTGCCGCCGTCGCGCGATTCCGTGAACATGATGTCGTCATCCTGGCTCCAGATGGCGTAAAGCGCGCCGTCGGCACCGACCACGCCGTCGAAACCTTCGGCGGCGCCGTTGTCATCGCGCGGCAAGCCGGGATGCGCATCGATTTCAACCGGCTGCGACCACGTCTTGCCGTCGTCGGTCGAACGCGACAGCACCATCTGCGAATCGGCCAACCGCCAGCGCGTCCAGCCAACGTAAAGATTGCCTGCATAACGGCTCTTGGAATTATCCGCGACAATGTACGGCTTGTCTTCGAACGGAATGCCGGGGGAACTGCTTTGCTCGGCAACAGGGAAGTGATCGGCCTCCCACGTTTTTCCTCCGTCCAGCGAGCGCCGCACAAAAATGCCGTTGCGGGTTGCGCCCCGTGCCCAGTAGTTGAAAGTTCCGAGCTTGTCGAAAGCGATGTAACACACAAACGCGTGGCCCTGATTGTCGAACGCCACCGACACGTCGCCCGAGACGCGATAGTTTTTGGGGTCGACGTTTTCCGCGAGTTGCCAGGTGTGGCCCGCGTCCTGCGAGTATGCGGCGTGCACGTTGTCTTGAAACACGCCGACCACCTGTTGCGGATTCATGGGGTTCACTGCAATCGAAGGTTCAGTGAACGGACCAACCGTGGGCGTGAGCGGAAAAACCTGGGCCTGCGGAGCCTTGGGCAGATCCTGACCCAGCAGCCAGGGAGCGATGAGAACAAAACTAAGGGCAGTCGCGACTGTGAATCGACGGAAGGATTGCGAGACGAGCATTTGAAGTCACCTGTTCACTATCGAGTGTAAGAGATATCGAGCCTAAGAAAATGAAGTTAAGGAAGTTCGCTTGAGCATAAGGCTGCGCCGCCGGCAATGCCCGCGTCGGCCCCGTAATGCGCCATCAAGAGCGGAATTTCGGACGCGCGCGGATTCACGCACCAACCCGGAAGCCGGTTCTTGATATCATCGAAAAACGGTTTGAGCATAGCTGCCACGCCGCCGCCCATCACCAGAACGTCAGGGTCGAGCAGGTCGACGATGTTCCCCAGCCACGGAATTAAGACGTCGACGGTCTCCTGCAGAATTTCGCACGCCAGCGGATCGCCCGCCAGATAAGCTTTCCCCACCAGTTCGCTGGTTACACTGTTGATGTCGCCCCGGGCCAGCTCGAGCAAAGAGGTCGACTGCGACGGCCCAGCCGCCAGCTTGGCTCGCGCCCGTGCCGCGATGGCCGGTCCGGCGGCGAGCACTTCGATACATCCGTGTTTGCCGCAGCCGCACAGCGGACCGCGATAGTCGATGCTCACGTGTCCGCCTTCGCCTGCTGAGCCCGTATGGCCGTGATAGATGCGGCCGTCGAACACAATGCCGGTGCCGATTCCGGTGCCGATGCAGGCATAGAAAACATAGTGGAATCCGCGCGCCGCGCCCCACCGCGTTTCCGCCAGCGCGGCGGCGTTGGCGTCGTTATCCACTTTGACTGGAACGTCGTAGATCGCGCGAATTCTTTCGGCCAGCGGAAAGTTGCGCCAGCACGGCAGGTTTGGAGGATTGAGAACGACCCCAGTTTTCGGATCGAGCGGTCCGGGCGCGCAGATTCCGATGCTTTGAAATCGAGCGACCGAGCCCGTGGCAGCCGCCAGGGAATCGATGGCTCCCGTGACCGCCTGAAATGCGGCCTCAGCCGTGCCGTTTGCCACCATCGGCTGGCGACCCTGCGCGAGTATCTTGCCCTCGCGGTCGACGAGTCCCACGGCGACCTTTGTACCACCGATATCTACACCGAGAATGGGACCGCTGCGCTTGGGGTTTTCATTCATGTTGAATTGCTCGTCTGTTTCCGAGGGAACAGGAATTGTAACTGCAAGCGCGGGGGATGATGGTTGACTTCCTTAAGTTGCTGATTCTATGGCCTGCCGCTGCTGCCAGCTTCGGCTCTGCAAAAAATCTGATTCCTTCCATTCAAATTATGAATCAAAGCCGTTACCTAAGATTGTTGACGGCCAAGGCCGGGAAACTTAGAATCCAGACTCGAATGTCAGTAAACCGCAATCTTCGCGCCATGTGCTGTTGTACCTGTTGTTGTTGTGCGTGCGTGTGCGCTGGCGCGGGGAGGCTGCTGACCTAAGAATTCTTTCTTAACACAGGCACTCATGAACCCATCGCCAGGCGAACTTGGCGGTGGGTTTTTTATTTTCCGGTAAAGACTCTATGGCTAACTCAACAAAAGAAACGACAGCGCAGCGGGTCGAACGCCTGAAGCGCACCATGAATCCATGGGATGGCCTGGAAGAAATCAGGCGCTTCGCTCGCGATGGATTCGACTCCATCCCGCCCGAATGGATCGGCACCTATTTCCGCTGGTGGGGCGTTTACACCCAGGGCGACGGTGCGGGCGTAACCGGCGGCCTGGGCGGCGTGGGCCGTGCCCTGCAGCGTTTCATGGTGCGCATCCGCATTCCCAACGGCATGATGACTTCCCTCCAACTGCGCGCCATCGCCGACCTAACCCGCCAGCACGCCAACGGAATCGCCGACCTCACCGTCCGCCAGAACATTCAGCTGCACTGGGTCACTATCGAATCGCTGCCGGAAGTCCTCGACGGCCTCTGGCAAGTCGGACTCAACACCACTGGAGCCTGCGGCGATGTTGTGCGCAACGTGACCGGGTGCCCCGTCGCCGGCGTGGACGCCGATGAAATCGTTGACGCATCGCCGCTCGTACATGAGGCGTCGCAACTGCTGGCCGGCAATGCCGAGTTCTACAACCTGCCGCGCAAGTTCAAGATCTCGATCACAGGATGCCCCGTATGGTGCCCCTACCCGGAAATCAATGACGTTGGTCTGACCGCGATCACCCGCGCGGTTGGCGGAAAGCCGGAAGTCGGATTCTCGCTGCGCGTTGCTGGAGGACTCTCCACCGAACCGTATCTCGGCGCGCGCTTGAATGCGTTCGTACGTTGGAATCAGGTTCTGCCCGTGATCAAAGGGATTGCGGAACTGTTCCGCGATTCCGATGTTCTGCGCGAACACCGTGAACGCGCTCGCTTGAAGTTTCTTTTCCTGCGCCACGGCTGGACCGCCGAACGCTTTCTGGCTGAACTGCAAGACCGCGTCGGATTCCAACTCGACCCCGCGGTCGAAGAGCATCCGCCCGACGACGTTTATCGCGACCACGTAGGCGTTCACGCGCAGAAGCAGTCCGGTCTGTCGTATATCGGCGCCGTAGCGTTGCGCGGCCGCATCACCGCCGAACAGATGCAGGCTGCCGCCGACCTAGCCGAGCGCTTCGCGGGCGGCGAACTGCGCGCCACCAATATGCAAAATCTGCTCGTCGTGAATGTACCCACAATCAACGCGAGCGTGCTAGCGAAAGAGCTCGACGCCATTGGACTGAAAGTCGGTGGATCGTCATTCTCGCGCGGCACGGTCGCGTGCAGCGGAACGGAGTTCTGCAAGCTCGCCATCACCGAAACGAAAAGTTTTTCCCGCTGGCTCGTCGAAGAACTTGAGGAACGCCTGCCCGGTTTCGATCAGCATCTCAAGCTGCACGTCACCGGATGCCCCAATAGTTGCGGCCAGCACTGGATTGCCGACATCGGCATTGAAGGCAAAAAGATTAAAGTAAGCGACCGCCTGGTCGACGCCTATTACTTCTGCGTGGGCGGAGCGCTAGGCCTGCACCAGGCCACGGCGCGTCCCGTCGGCTATCGCTGCGCTGCCACCGAGGTTCCGGATGCGCTCGAACGCTTGCTGGGGCGATACCGCGCACAGCGTGAGCCCGGAGAGAATCTGCGCCGCTTTTTTGTTCGTCACAGTGATGCGGAGTTGCGCGAATTTCTTGCCGGAACATCCGTGGCTGCGGTCGCTCGCGACTTGCCAGATCCGGCGCGGGGATTGACGGAACGAAGCTTCACGGAAAAAAGTCTGGCGGCCTCTGGAGGACTCGGTGACTGACCTGTTCCCCATATTTGTGAAGCTGCAGGGCAGGCCATGCCTGGTCGTCGGCGCTGGAAAAGTGGGCGAGCCGAAGATTGCCGGCCTGCTCGAAACCGGCGCGCGCATCCGCGTAGTCGCCCTTGAAGCCGGTCCCACGGTTCACGAATGGGCGCGCGAAGGGAACCTCGAACTTGAGTTGCGCGCTTTCACCGAGGATGACCTGGCCGGAGCATTCCTCGCCATTGTGGCTACAAATTCTCGCGTGCTCAACGAACGTGTCTATCACGAAGCGCGGCGCCGCGGCGTGCTGTGCAACGTCGTGGACGTTCCCGATCTCTGCGATTTCTTTTATCCCGCAGTGGTGCGGCGCGGCGATTTGCAGATTGCGGTTTCCACCAACGGTCAAAGTCCGTCCCTGGCGCAGAAAATCCGCCAGCAACTCGAAAAACAATTTGGTCTGGGATACGCCGCGTGGGTGGCGGAACTCGGCGAAACCCGAAAACTGATTCTGGCCAGCGATCTCGACAAGCAACGCAAGTTGGACTTGCTGCATTCGCTGGCCAGCAGGGAAGCATTCGAAGCGGCGCTGGTGGAACTTCCGGAACTGGCTGCCAAAGGAGAGGGAGCATGAAAGGGAAAGTCTATTTAGTTGGCGCGGGACCGGGCGATCCGGACTTGCTGACATTGAAAGCGCTGCGCGTGCTGCGATCCGCCGATGCGGTTCTGCACGACGACTTGGTCTCGACGGAAATCCTGCAACTCATCCCGGCAGCCGCGCAACTTCACAACGTCGGCAAGCGCTGCGGCCACAAGAATATTGTGCAGGCGGAAATCAACTTTCTGATGGTCGCGCTCGCCGATTCTGGAATGACTGTCGTCCGCCTGAAAAGCGGCGATCCCATGATCTTCGGCCGCGCCAGCGAAGAGATCGAAGCGCTGCGCGAGGCCAATATCCCCCACGAAGTCGTGCCCGGCGTGACTTCTGCCTTGGGCGCGGCGGCGGCGGCGCAGATTCCGCTCACTCATCGCCGCGCGTCCTCGGCGCTGGTATTCATCACGGCGCACCAAGCGCAGGGAAGTGAAGCCGCAAACTGGAGCAAGCTGGCGGGCAGCGGCGCCACGCTGGTCATCTACATGCCCGGCCAGAACTTTTCGGAGATCGCCGCAACACTGAAAGCGGCCGGACTGGCCGGCGAAACGCCGTGCGCGATCGTCTCTCGAGCGACCACGCCGCAGCAGCGAACGCATCGCTCGACGATTGCCGAATTGCACCGCTCGCCGCAGCTTCCCGCTCCCACGCTGCTGGTGGTCGGCGAAGTGGTGCGCTTTGCCGATCCAGTAGCGTTGGCGGACCGAGCAGGAGTGTCATCGCTTTCGAACGACGGCATCCCGCTCCCCTCTTCATTACTTGCAGGTTCTACTTTCGCTTCGGACTTCACAAACAGCGAGGAACCACTCGCATGAGCCACGGAGTTCGCGGCAACACTCAAGACCGAATCGCAGCGGTTCAACATGCGGCTGAGCACTGGACGCCGCAGCAGGTGTTGGCCTGGGCGTTCGAGACGTTCGGGAGCGGCGTGGCCATTTCTTCAGCGTTCGGCGCGGAAGGCATGGTCCTCATCGACATGGCATCGCGGGTTAGCAAGGACTTTCGCCTGTTCACCATCGACACGGAGTTTCTGTTTCCAGAAACCTACAATCTAATGGACCGGATCGAAGAGAAATACGGAATCACGATCGAGAAGATATATTCAGCGCTGTCCCCCGAAGAGCAGGGGCGTACGCACGGAACGGCGCTGTGGACGCGCGATCCTGACCTGTGCTGCAGCCTTCGCAAAGTCGAGCCGCTGCGCCTCAAGCTAAGCGAGTTGAGCGCTTGGATCACCAGCATTCGCCGCGACCAGACCTCGGTACGCTCCGTTGCAAACAGAATCGAGTGGGATGCGAAGTTCGGCCTGGTGAAGATCAATCCGATTGTCGACTGGAATTCAAAACAGGTGTGGCGTTACATCCACGATCACGATGTGCCCTTCAACGAACTGCACAACCAGGACTATCCGAGTATCGGGTGCACGCATTGCACGCGCGCCATCCGGCCCGGAGAAGATCCGCGGGCTGGACGCTGGGCCGGATTCGTCAAGACCGAGTGCGGTCTGCACCTCATTGAGCCGGCGCCGACTTTGCCCACGGCCGACATATCCAAAGCTGCGAAGGTTGGCAACTAAGGGGGTTTCGTTTGGCCCCGTTCAGATCAGGTTTATTCGAGTCAGCTTGCTCAAATCAGCTTGTTCAACTCAGCTTGTTCAAACCGCTTGACAGTAGGCGCTGGAAATCCCGCCCCAGTCGCCCGCAGGTTCGGCCTGCGGGAAGAACACTGCATGCAGGCGCTGCACCGACTCCTCCGCTTTCGATTCTTCCACCAGGAATGAAATGGTCCGGTCGGAAGCACTCTGGCAGACCACGCGCACGTCCATATCTGAAACCGCCGCGAAGGCGCGGCTGGCGACGTCAGGCTGCCGCCGGATGTTCTCGCCCACCAGGCATACCAGCGCTTTGTGATTTTCCCAGCGCATGTCGACACCACTCAGATCTGCCGCAATAGCGGGCAACGCAGCGATTGAACCGACCACCAACGACATGCGGCCGAGCGAGGTGGCCATCACATCCACCGGGCAGGAATGCTTTTCGAACGATTCAAGCACGGCACGCAAGAACTCAGCCGTATCGCCTTGCACGGATTCAATCTCAACCGCCGCGACTTTTCTTTTCGCCGTAACTGCGCTCACCAGATTGCCGGTTCGTGCGCGCGCCATAATCTCCGTTCCTTCGCCGGCCGGCTTGCGCGAATTCAAAACATGCACCGGAATGTTTCCCCGCATCGCCGGAGCCAGAGTCGCCGGATGGAGCACCTTCGCTCCAGAGTGTGCCAACTCCGCGGCTTCATCAAAGCTGATCTTTCGGATGACGCGCGCGTCGGAACAAAGTTTCGGGTCCGCCGTCATGATGCCATCTACGTCGGTCCATATCTCGACGCGGGCCGCACACAGCGCGGCGCCCACGATCGCGGCGCTGAAGTCGGATCCGCCCCGGCCCAGAGTCGTCGGCACGCCGTCGCTCGTCGAAGCAATGAATCCGCCCAGCACTGGGACTTGTCCCGATTCCAGCAATGGACTTACCGTCTCCTGCAGGCGCTGTTCAGTCACGTCCCACACGGGACTTGCCTGGCCGTGGTGTGAATCCGTCACGATGCAGGCCCGCGCATCGACATGTGCCGCGCTGATCCCAGCTTGGCAAAGCGCTTCCTTCACCAGCCTGCTCGAGAAACATTCCCCAAAGCCCAGCAGGTAATCCTGCGATTTGAGATCGAGCTGGCGCGACGCTTCCAGATCCTGCAATAGCTTTTCCAGCGCCTGGAACTCACTGCGCAGGTCGCGATCGAGAGTGCTATAGGAGGAGCCGTTGACCAGCGAGTCGGCCATCTGCTCATGACGAACATAAATATTCCGCGCCGTGGCCAACGCCGCGCCCAGATGACCATTGGCCGCCGCGGTTCCAGCCTCCAGCAGTTGGTCGGTGACTTTGGCGAGCGCACTCACAACGACTATAGGATGCCCGCCGAGCCGGCTCTCGACGATGGCGGTCAGCCGCCGAATCGCGGCCGCGTCTTCCACCGAAGTGCCTCCAAACTTCATCACCACCACGTCGTCGCCGCGCTCGAATCGGCTTGGTCGCTGTCGCTGCTTGGATGGATCCACCGGTCGTTCGTTCCGTAGTCCGCTCATAATCTCCAACTCCGTTTCTTGGTTTTTGGGGCAAAGAAAAACCCACCGCCAGATCGCTTCTGGCGGTGGGTTCGGGTGATTCTTTTAAGAGAGCTTTACTTCATCCGATCCCGTCCTCCAGAAGACACGTAATTCGTGTCGACATAGTTGTGCCTGTCGATGTAATTCGTGCGTCTTTCTGGATGAGGGTCGTCATGAAATGTTGAATTCGGCGCCTAAAAAACGCCGCAGCTTAAGCATAGATGGCGAGACCGTCTACGAGAAATTCAAAATTCCGATGAGTTCAATCGAATTATTGGATAGCAGCTGGATTTGGCCCAGTTGCTGGTTCCGATAGCGATCGTCGCGTCAGGCTACTCGTCGTTTTTCTTCAGGGTAGTGGCAAACTGCCGCAGCAGCGCCACAAACGCCGTTGACGCCACGGAGAGCGTGCGGTCGCGACGGTAAGCCAGTCCCAGTTCGCGGTAGAGCACCGCGTCTTCCAGGTCAATCAGCTTGACCCGGCCGGAGTCCACTTCATCGCGCGCAAACGACGCGCTGATCAGCGATACTCCCAGGTCCGCGGCCACGAAGCTCTTGATCATGCCGATGCTGGGTAGTTCCATCCGCACCTGCAGTTTGGCGTGGTAGGGCCGAAACAGTTTGTCCAGCAGCCTGCGAGTGTGGCCGGTCTTCGGGAAGAGCAGCGGATGCTTGACGATTTCGCTCACCGGAACCACTTTGAACTTGGCCAGCGGATTCTTGGGACTAACCATCAGCATCAGCTTGTCGCGGAAGATCGGTTGAATTTTCAGACTCGGAGACTGGATCGGCAACGTCAGTATTCCGACTTCCACTTGCCCGTTCTCCAACTTCTCCACAATTTTGTAGCTGAAATTTCGGTAGATGCTGATCTGCACCGGCGGATAGCGGCGGCAGTATTCGCCGAAAACTTCCGGAAGAACGTACAAACACGTGGCTTCGTTAGCGCCCACCCGCAGCGTTCCGCGCGGGGTGCCGCTGTGGTCGGCGACCGCCATCAGCGACTCATCGCGCAGCGCCTTCAGCTTTTCGGCATATTCAAAAAATACCTGCCCGGCCGGAGTCAGCTTCACGGTCTTGCCGGAGCGGTCGAGCAAACGGTCGCCGTACTCCTGCTCGAGTTGGCGGATTTGCGCGCTCACCGCCGACTGCGAACGGAACACTTTCTCGCCCGCGCGCGAAAAACTGCCTTGCCGCGCTACTTCCAGGAACGTGATGAGTTGGTCGAAATCCATGCTTTGAATAAGATGTTATGACCCAGATTATAACCAAGTTACTCGCCGTTGAAGGTTAATTACTCGGAATCCGCCGAGCCAACGGTAGCCTCTGAAATTTGCATGACTTGCATCGAAAATCTGGATTGTACTTTGCCGGCTGCGAAGCCAGACAATACCAAAGTCTGTTCATGAGCCGAAGTGTGCGACGTGCGGTTGCCTATCGCGATCCACGCCCAAAGGCATTCACGCCCTCCAGACCAGACCGGAAGGATTTCCGTCCGCGGACAAAGTCGGACTCGATGATTCGGAAACCATGATTCGGAATCCGTGAGTCGGAATCCACGACGATGACGACGCATCTCAACTCGAATGGTCTGCCGCATGCCCAGGGTCTCTACCACCCTGCGCACGAGCACGACGCGTGCGGGATCGGCTTCGTGGCCAGCATTTCGGGTCAGAAGAGCCACGACATTATTCGGAAGGGAATTCAGGTGTTGCTCAACCTGGCGCATCGCGGCGCCTGCGGCTGCGATCCGGAAACGGGCGATGGTGCTGGCGTCCTGATTCAGATTCCACACAAGTTCTTTGCCCGAGAATGCGAGAAGCTGGGTTTCGCGCTGCCCAAGCCGGGGACCTATGGCGTCGGCATGACGTTCCTGCCGGTGGAAAAACATCAGCGCCTGCAATGCGAAGGAATTCTCGAGCGTATCATCCGCGAGGAAGGGCTCACCCTACTCGGCTGGCGGGACACTCCGGTCTATGCCTCGGCGATTGGCCGCGTGGCGCGGGCATCGCAGCCTTATATTCAGCAGATTTTCATGCGCTGCGCGCCCGGGATGGAAGAAGATGCGTTCGAGCGCAAGCTGTACGTCGTGCGCAAACGCGCCGAAAACGAAATCCGCGAGTCCGGCATTGAAGACGCGGAGATGTTTTACATCCCGTCGCTCTCCTGCCGCACCATTGTTTATAAAGGTCTGCTGCTGGCGCCGCAGATTGCCAACTTCTATCGCGAACTTGCCGACCCCGACGCGGTCAGCGCGCTCTGCCTTGTCCACCAGCGCTTTTCCACGAACACGTTTCCCAGTTGGCAGCGGGCGCATCCTTACCGCTACATTGCCCACAACGGCGAAATCAACACGCTTCGCGGCAACGTCAACTGGATGCAGGCCCGCCAGTCGCTGCTTGAGTCTCCGCTGTTCGGTGACGATATAAAAAAGCTGCATCCCGTCATTGCGCCCGACGGCAGCGATTCTTCTAATTTCGACAACGCCGTCGAATTGCTGCTGCAGTCCGGCCGCAGTCTGCCGCATGTGATGGCCATGATGATTCCGGAAGCCTGGTCGGGCAATCCGCACATGAAGCCGGAGAAGCGCGCCTTCTACGAATATCACGCCTGCCTGATGGAACCCTGGGATGGTCCCGCCGCCATTGCCTTCACTGACGGCCGCGTGATCGGCGCCACGCTCGACCGCAACGGTCTGCGACCCGGACGATACGTCGTCACGCATGACGACTTAGTCGTGATGGCCTCGGAGGCCGGAGTGCTCGACATCGCTCCGGAGCAGGTCAAGAGCAAGGGCCGCTTGCAGCCGGGAAAAATGTTTCTGGTGGATACCGTCGAAGGCCGCATCATTTCCGATAAAGAAATCAAGCAGAAGCTCGCGTCGCAGCAGCCTTACGCGCAATGGGTAAAAGAAAATCAGATCACTATCGATGAATTGCCCGAGCCTTCGCGCATGCACAACCCTGACGCCGAGAGGATTCTCCGCCGCCAGCGTGCCTTTGGCTACAGCGATGAAGACCTGCGGCTGATCCTCACTCCCATGGCGGAGAAAGGCGAAGAGCCGATTGGATCGATGGGCACCGATACGCCACTGGCCTGTCTCTCCGACAAAGCGCAATCATTGTTCAATTACTTTAAGCAATTGTTTGCCCAGGTCACCAATCCTCCCATCGACCCCATTCGCGAAGAAATGGTGATGTCACTCATCAGCTACATCGGCAGCGAGCGTAACATCCTCGAAGAAGCGCCCGAGAACTGCCACATGCTCAAGCTGGCGCACCCGCTGCTCTCCAATCGAGAACTGGAGAAGCTGCGCCGCGTTTCAAATCGCGACTTGCTCGCCACCACGCTACCAGCTTTATTCCGCGCGAGCGACGGCGAAGCCGGACTCAAACGCGCGCTCGATGAACTGTGCCAACGCGCATCTTTAGCGGTGAAGGCCGGCTACTCGCTGATGATTCTTTCCGATCGCGGCGTGGACAAAGATTACGCGCCCATTCCGTGCCTGCTGGCCCTGGCCGCGGTTCATAATTTGCTCGTCCGCGAAGAGACGCGAACCCAGGTTGCGCTCATCACCGAATCTGGCGAGCCTCGCGAAGTCATGCACTTCGCTCTCCTCAGCGGCTACGGCGCCAGCGCGATCAATCCTTATCTGGCGCTCGAGAGTGTTGAGAACCTGGCTCGCCGAGGCGAGTTAGGCGACAGCATCACTCCCGAACTCGCAGTCAAGCACTTCATGAAGGCCATCAAGAAAGGCTTGCTGAAGACCTTCTCGAAGATGGGCATTTCGACTCTGCAGAGTTACCAGGGCGCGCAGGTGTTCGAAGCCATCGGATTGAACAAAGAATTGATCGACGCTTATTTCGCCGGCACCACGTCGCGAATCGAAGGCATCGGACTCTCTGTTCTTGCTACTGAAGCCGCGTTGAAGCATGAATACGCCTTCCGTCCGCTCACCGAATTCGAAACCGAACTTTCCGTGGGAGGCAGCTATCACCAGCGCGTCAATGGCGAATACCATCTGCTGAACCCGCAGACCATCAGCAAGCTGCAACACGCCGTCAGACAAGATAGCTTTAAGACTTTCGAGGAATACACCGACCTCATCGACAAGCAGAACGCCAACCTTTGCACCCTGCGCGGCCTGATGAAGTTGAAGAAAAGCGACACGCCGGTTCCGCTCGAGGAAGTCGAGCCCGCCAAGGAAATCGTGAAGCGCTTCACCACCGGTGCGATGTCGTTCGGCTCCATTTCCAAAGAGGCGCATGAAACTCTCGCCATCGCCATGAACCGCATCGGTGGCAAGTCCAACACCGGCGAAGGCGGAGAAGACGAGGCCCGCTTCAATCCCGATGCCAACGGCGACCTGCGCCGCAGCGCGGTCAAGCAAGTCGCCTCCGCGCGATTCGGCGTCACCGCCAACTATCTGGTCAACGCCGACGAGCTGCAAATAAAAATGGCGCAGGGCGCCAAGCCCGGCGAAGGCGGACAGCTTCCCGGCCACAAGGTCGATGACGTGATCGCCCGTCTGCGGCATTCCATCCCCGGCGTTGGCCTGATCTCGCCGCCGCCGCACCACGACATTTATTCCATCGAAGATCTCGCACAACTGATCTACGACCTCAAGAACGTGAACCCGCACGCGCGCATCGCCGTCAAGTTGGTGGCGGAAGTCGGCGTAGGCACGGTCGCTGCCGGCGTGGCTAAAGCTCATGCTGATGTCGTCCTCATCAGCGGCGACAGCGGCGGCACCGGCGCAGCTCCGCTCAGTTCCATCAAGCATGCCGGCATTCCCTGGGAACTTGGCCTGGCGGAAACGCAGCAAGTTCTTCTGCTTAACGATCTGCGCAGCCGCATTCGTGTGCAGACCGACGGCAAGCTGCAAACCGGTCGCGACGTGGCCATCGCCGCGTTGCTGGGCGCGGAAGAATTCGGTTTTGCCACCACTCCGCTGATTGCCATGGGCTGCATAATGATGCGCAAGTGCCACCTCAACACCTGCTCGGTCGGGATCGCTACGCAGGATCCAGAGCTGCGCAAACTTTTCAAAGGCCAGCCCGAGCACGTCATTAACTTCTTTTTCTTCATCGCCGAACAGCTGCGGCAATACATGGCGCAACTAGGTTTCCGCACCGTCGACGAAATGGTGGGCCGCGTCGATATGCTCGACGTGGAACCAGCCGTCGATTTCTGGAAAGATCACTGGAAGGCTCGCGGCCTCGACTTCTCCGCGATCCTCTACAACCCGCCCGTGCCCTCGCGCGTAGCCCGCCGTCGCGTGCAGGCCCAGGATCACGGCCTGGAGCAGGCGCTCGACCACAAAATTCTCGGCCAAGTCGCCCCGAACCTCGCATCGCTCGCACCCATTGAAGTGAAGTTTCCTGTGCGCAACATTCATCGCTCGGTCGGCACCATGCTGAGCGGTGAGATCGCGCGCCTTTACGGCTCTGCCGGACTGCCCGACGACACCATCCGCATTCACCTGACAGGTTCGGCGGGTCAGAGCCTGGGCGCGTTTCTGGCCAAAGGAGTCACGCTTTCGCTCGAGGGCGAAGCCAACGACTACGTTGGCAAAGGCCTCTCCGGCGGCCGGATCATGGTGTTTCCGCCGCGCGATTCCACCTTCGCTCCGGAAGAAAACATCATTATCGGCAACGTGGCTCTTTACGGCGCCACCAGCGGCGAGGCGTTCTTTAACGGAGTCGCGGGTGAGCGTTTTGCGGTTCGAAATTCAGGCGCGACCGCGGTGGTCGAGGGCGTCGGCGACCACGGCTGTGAGTACATGACCAACGGTATCGTGCTCGTCCTCGGTTCCTGCGGCAGGAATTTCGGCGCTGGCATGAGCGGCGGGGTCGCTTATGTTTTCGACGAGCGCGGCGACTTCACCGAGAAGCGTTGCAATCTGGATTCGGTGGATCTCGAGCCTCTGCTCGAGGAGTCAGACGTGCAGATCGTAAGGGATCTTCTCCTGTGCCACTGGGAGCTGACGGCCAGCCGCCGGGCCAAGTGGGTTCTCGATCACTGGTCCGAGACCAATTCCCGCTTCATCAAGGTCTTCCCGCACGAGTTCAAGCGCGTGCTGGGCGTGGCGCGTGCATCGCAGGCCTACATCCCGAATCAGCCGGTCGCGGTTCTTGCAGAAGCCGACCACGCACAGCATGAGCACGTGCAACATGGGCAGGTTATTCATGGGTAAGACGACCGGCTTCATGGACTACTCCCGCGAACTGGCTCCGCGCCGCCCGGTCGCTGAACGCGTGAACGACTGGTTTGAAATCTACCAGGATTTTCCCGAAGAGAAGCTGCGCAAGCAGGGCGCTCGCTGTATGGATTGCGGTGTTCCGTTCTGCCAGACCGGATGTCCCGTCAGCAATCTCATTCCCGACTGGAATGATCTGGTCTATCGCGGACGCTGGAAAGACGCGGTCCGCCAGTTGCATGCCACCAATAATTTCCCTGAATTCACCGGGAGGATTTGCCCCGCTCCCTGCGAGGCGTCGTGCGTGCTGGGCATCAACCAGCCTCCTGTTACGATCAAGCAAAACGAAAGAAATATCGTGGAGCGCGGATTCCTCGAAGGCTGGATTCATCCCGAGCCGCCGAAACTCCGCACGGGAAAAAAGGTAGCCATCGTCGGTTCCGGCCCAGCCGGACTGGCCGCGGCGCAACAGCTCTGCCGTGCGGGCCATACGGTTTCGGTGTATGAGAAGAATGACCGCATCGGCGGCCTGCTCCGCTACGGCATTCCTGAGTTCAAACTCGAGAAACACATCATCGATCGCCGCCTCGAGCAGATGTCGGCGGAGGGCGTGAAGTTCGTCACTAACGCCGAGGTTGGCAAAAATATGCCGGTCGAAGAATTGCGCCGCGATTTCGACGCCATCGTGCTGGCCGGAGGCTCCGAGCATCCCCGCGACCTGAAAGTTCCCGGACGCGAGCTGAAAGGAATTCACTATGCCATGGAATTCCTGCCGCAGCAGAACAAACGCTGCCTCGGCGACACACTCGATCCCGCCCTCGAAATTCTCGCGACGGGCAAGCGCATAGTCATCATCGGTGGCGGCGACACGGGCGCAGATTGCCTGGGCACCGTGCACCGCCAAAAAGCGCTCTCTGTCCATCAATTCGAGATCATGCCCCAGCCCCCCGAAGAGCGCTCGCCGCAAACTCCGTGGCCGCTCTGGCCGCTGCAACTGCGCACCGAGGCCGCTCACGAAGAAGGCGGCATCCGCGACTGGAGCATTGCCACCACCAAGTTCACTGGCGACGAAAACGGAAATGTCACACACCTTCACGCCGTTAGGGTCGGCCCTCCCCCGAAGTTTGACCCCATCGCCGGTTCCGACTTCACCCTGGAAGCTGATCTGATTCTCATCGCCATGGGATTTCTTGGCCCGGTGCGCCATGGCATGATCGAGCAACTCGGCGTGCAACTCGACAACCGCGGCAACGTGGCCACCGACGCCAACTACATGTCATCCGTTCCCGGAGTATTCGCGGCGGGAGACATGCGCCGTGGCCAGTCGCTCGTCGTCTGGGCCATCTCCGAAGGACGCAAAGCGGCCGCTGGCGTTGACGCTTACTTGAAGTCGGTCGCGATCCGGCCAACTGTTCCCGTGGCTTCCTCCGCGCGACAAATCGCGTCATAACTTTGTCGTTGGTCGTCGGTCGCTAGTCGTTAGCCGGAACCGATCATTGCAACGATCGATCACCAATCGCCAACGACCTGCGACTACCGGCCAGCGACGTTGTAAGATGACTGCTTCGTCATGATTCAACTTTCCGACATCCAGGCAGCTCTCGAAAGAATTCGCGCCAACATCCGTGTCTCGCCCTGTCCGCGTTCTGAAACATTTTCCGAGCTGACCAATAATTCCATTTTTCTTAAGCTCGATAACCAGCAGCGCACCGGAGCGTTCAAAGAGCGCGGAGCCTTGAACAAGCTTCTCACTCTCAGCCCCGACGAACGCAGCCGCGGGGTGATCGCCGCCTCGGCCGGCAATCACGCGCAAGGCGTGGCTTATCACGCTGGACGCCACAACATCAAAGCGCGCATTGTCATGCCGCTGCCCACGCCGCTCACCAAGGTTTCCGCGACTCGCGCCTACGGCGCCGACGTCTTGCTGCACGGCACGAATTACGACGAGGCTTACGAGAGGGCCGTTGAGCTAAGTAAAGACGACCGCCTCACGCTTATTCATGCCTTCGACGACGATGCGGTTATCGCAGGGCAGGGAACACTCGGGCTGGAAATCTTGCAACAGCATCCCAGTATTGAAGTTATCGTCGCGCCCATCGGCGGCGGAGGACTGATCGGCGGAATCGCCTGCGCGGTCAAGGAAACGAATTCCGCGGTGCAAATCTTCGGCGTGCAGCCGTCCCGCATTCCTTCCATGAAGGCTGCCGTGACCGAGGGCAGACCCGTCACGCTCAGCTCTGCCAAGACGATTGCCGACGGCATCGCCGTGCGCCGGGCCGGTGAACGCACCCTCCCTCTAGTGCAAAAATATGTCGACGACATTGTCACAGTCGAAGAAGAAGAAATCGCCAACGCGATTCTCTTACTATTAGAGCGAGAAAAAACTCTCGCCGAAGGCGCCGGAGCGGCCGCCATCGCCGCCGTGCTGAACCGCAAGCTGCCGCTGCAAGGCAAACGAATCGCCGTCCTGGTCTGTGGCGGCAATATTGACGTTACGTTGCTCTCGCGCATCATCGAGCGCGGCTTAGTGAAAGACGGGCGACTCGTCCGCCTGCGGGTTCATCTGCCCGACTATCCCGGAGCTCTGCACCGGTTGACCGGAATCCTGGCCGAGCATCGCGCCAATATCGTCGAAACCGCCTACGACCGCGCTTATCACGGCGTCAATCTGGGCGACACCGCAATCGATATTACGATGGAGACTCGCGGCCCCGAGCACATCGAGGAACTCCTGACTGCATTGGGAAATGCAGGCTACACCCACGAAAGAATTCTGTGATTTGCGATTGAGGATTCCGCAGCTAGGGAGAGGACGCACTCAGCGGTTTTTTCCCTCCTCCGCCGCTGCACAACAGAACGCAGAGTAGAACTCCCGTTCCTGCCGCCGCGCCGCCAATAATCCACTTCGAGTTCGTTCCGTTGCTGGCTCCAGTGACGCGCGGAGGAGCTCCGCAGATTTCCGATTCATCGAAGCTCTTCTGTTCCGATTCGTGCAGGATGGTCCCGCTGGACCCTTCGGTCTCGGCCGTGGGCTTCCGCTGATCCAGTTCCCGCTCGACTCTCACATCGTTTTTGCGAGCTGCTACTTGGACGTTATTGTTCAGATTGTTCACTTCGTATTGCGTCCAGTCGTTCGAGACCGGAACCACCGTCATGCAGTGCACCCGCACTTTGAAATTTTTCGATGTCCCAACGAAGACACTCCCGTGATCCAGTTCCAGCAGGTTGGTCTGCAGCTTGGCCACCGATTCCGGTTGGATCAATACGGTCGATCCGTCCAGGCTCAAATTTGCCGTCGATCCCGGCTTTGTTTCCAGCAGATCACCAGGAAAAACCGCTGAGGAATCCTTGGCCTCGTAACCGTTGATCCACACTCCACCCTGCGTGTGCAGGATGGCCCCTCCCGTTGGATTCTGCTCGGTCTGGACTGGTCCGGACTGGGTTGGTCCGTTTGGGACTGGTTGAGTTTGAGACTGCCCGGTCGGTATCTGCCCGTTTTGCCCGAGCAACGACACCGGAACGATCCACAACATCACCCAGCACAGAAGACAACGTAAGATAGAGACACGCATCCTGAAAGCCGATTTGGGCATACTTCCTAAAGAAAATCGTAGCTGGGCGGGCACGCATCGTCTATTAGCAGTCTGGGTGCAGCGGTCTGGGTGTGGTCGGCGCGCGACCTGTACGCCAGATTGGCTCGTCTTTCCGGTCCCAGGCAGACCCTTTGTAATATCTGCTGATTCTGGGTAAAACTTTGTAAACCATGCCATTTAACGGCTCACGGCCATGTAAATTAGGAGTCAAAGCTTATGCAAATGAAGAAAGCTAAGAACGCGAAGAAATCGGCAGGCGTGTCGCTGGCGTTGGCTGCCGTCGTGCTAGCGGTTTGGCTGTTCCAGACTGTTCCGGTCCATGGGCAAAGTGCGGCCCAGGCGGGGAGCCAAACTGGGGGCCAAGCTGCGATCGCCAAGCGCATCGGCGTCGTCAAAGCGGTCAACGGAGACACTCTCACCCTGGCGGCGGATTCTTCCGGTCCGGAAATCACGGTGACTGTCCAGCCCGGTGCGCGCCTTCTGCGCCTGGGGGCCGATAAGGACATGAAAAACGCGACCCCGATCCAGTTGCAGGATCTGCAGGTAGGCGACACCATTCGGGCCCGTGGCCGGGCATCGGACGACGGCAAGTCGATCGCTGCCCTGGAGATTATTGTGATCACGCGTTCCGCCGTCCAGGCAGTTAGCGACCAGATCCGTCAGGACTGGCAGAAACGCGGCATCGCCGGTCCCGTCAGCGCCGTCGATCCGGCTGCCGGAACGGTGACGATTACGACTTCGAGCTTGGCAGGAAAAAAGACGATCGTGGTACGCACCTCGAAGAGCACGGTGATCCGGCGCTACGCTCCCGATTCGGCCAAGGCTGAAGATGCAAAGGTGATCACGCTGCATGAGGTCAACGTCGGCGACCAACTGCGAGCCCGCGGCGATCGCAGCGCCGACGGCAGTGAAGTGACTGCTGAAGAAATTTTCACGGGAATCTTTCCCCAGTTTCCGGCTTTGATCAAGTCGATCGATGCAAGCGCGGGAACGCTCAGCGTTCAAGATTTAGGCACCAAGAAAATCGTCGTGATAAAAGTTACTGCCGACTCTCAGCTCCATAAAATCCCAGACGAAATGGCGCAGGGCATTGCCAGGGGGCTTAAAGCCGCGGGTTCGTCCTCAGGGTCGCAGGCCGGGGCTGCGAATGGGCAGTCGCCGCCCAAAAGCGCGCCCCCGGGTGGAACCACCTGGAGTGGAGGAGCAGCCAACAAAGGAACAGCGTCTGGAGGAACACCGCCCCCCGGTGGAAGCTCCTGGAGCGGAGGAGCAGCGGCTGGCGGAGGAGGAAATCCCGGCGGCGCACGTTCCGGCGGAGGAGACTTCCAGCGCAGGCTGGACCAAACCCCAACCGTCGCACTCGGTGATCTGCACAAGGGAGACGCTCTGTACGTCATCACAACCGAAGGTACGCCTTCGGGCGGTAGCACCGTGATTAAGATGTTCGCCGGAGTCGAGCCTATTCTGCAGGCTCCCAACGGCAGCCAGGCGATGAGTTTGGCGCCCTGGAGCCTGGGAGGCGCGCCCGGCGGGGATGCTCAGTAGCTGCATTGCTCTCGAACTATTCTTCCCAGCGCCGCATGCGGAGGAAAGAAATTAGGTCCGCTAACAAGGCGGGCTCGTAACAAAACTGACTTTGCAGGAATCCTTGGATTCAGATTTCTTAGTACGAAATGGAAAGAGAATACAGAATAATGAAGGCTGGAAAATCCGTTCGTTTCTTTTTTATCTTTACCGCTGTTTTATTTCTGCTGCCCGCCGCTGCCTCATGGGCACAGTCCACACCGCTGGGGGCTCTCCGCGGACAGGTCAGCGATCCTTCCGGCGCCGCCATTTCAGGCGCCAGCGTGATCCTTACCCCGGCCGCCGGCTCGCCGATTGTGGTGCAGAGCAATGCCCAGGGGGCATATGAATTCAAGACTCTGCCCGCGGGAAAGTATTCTCTGACGGTCGCGGCTGCGGGCTTCACGGCCTATCAGAATGACAACATTGTTATCGCCGACCAGCCCCTGCGCCTCAACGTGACAATGGCCATCGAGGTCGCGACCGAGAAGGTGCAGGTTTCTGACACTGCTCCCACGGTCGATGTGAATCCCTCGAACAACGCTGGCGCTATCGTCATTTCCGGCAAAGAGCTTGAAGCTCTGCCCGACGATCCCGATGAACTGCAGTCCGATCTGCAAGCCCTCGCCGGACCAGCCGCCGGGCCCAGCGGCGGACAGATGTATATTGACGGCTTCACCGCCGGCCAGCTTCCGCCCAAGTCGTCGATTCGCGAAATCCGCGTCAATCAGAATCCGTTTTCCGCCGAGTATGACCAACTCGGTTACGGCCGCATCGAAATCTTCACCAAGCCCGGCACCGACAACTACCACGGCCAGATGCTGGTCATCGGCAATGACTCCGCCTTCAATTCACCGAACCCGTTCGCCGGCGTCGAGCCCGGTTACTATACGACCCAATTCAGCGGAAACGTGGGCGGCCCGCTGGGCAAGAAGGCGTCCTTCTTCTTCAACCTCGACCGCCGCAACATCAACGAACTCACGGCCATCGATGCCCCCACGCTCGATTCCTCGTTGGAACAAGTCCAGTTGGTCGAGTCGATTCCCAACCCGCGCCAGCGCACCAACCTGAGCCCGCGGCTGGACTATGCGGTCACCAAGAACAACACGCTCACTGCTCGCTATCAGTACTATCGCGATACCGAAACTAACAACGGCGTCGGCACTGCCAGCCTGCCCTCCCAGGCATACCATTCCACCTCGACGGAAGACACTGTGCAGATCGGCGACACCCAGGTGTACGGTTCCAAGATCGTGAACGAGACGCGCTTCCAGTTCGTCCGCGACTACAACCTGCAGAACCCCGGAGACCTGAATCCGGTGATCAATGTACTCGGAGCCTTCACCGGCGGCGGCAACGGTTCGGGCAACTACAACGACACTCAGAACCACTACGAAGTGCAGAACTACACTTCGCTCATCCACGGCAATCAAGTGTTAAAGTTTGGCGGGCGATTCCGCGCCAATCGGGACACGAACTATTCCCAAGGTAATTTCAACGGCACGTTCACGTTCTCCTCGTTGAATCAACTGCTGCAGGCAGAATGCGCGACTCAGACCTCGCCGCCGCCCGCATGCCTGGGTGTGACCCCGGCACCGCCGCAGCAGCTTTCCATCACCCAGGGCTCGCCAAACGCTTCCGTCACCTACTACGACTTCGAACCCTACATCCAGGATGACTGGCGCGTCCGGCCGAACATCACCATCAGCGCAGGTCTGCGCTTCGAAACTCAGAACGCCATTCACGACCACGGTGACTTCGCTCCGCGCCTCGGTTTTGCCTGGGGTGTGGGCGGCAGGAGCACTCCTCCGAAAGTGGTGATTCGCGGCGGCTACGGGATTTTTTATAACCGATTCCAGTCGGGACAAATCCTGCAGGCCGATCGCCTCAACGGTACCGTCCAACAGCAGTACCTCATCAGCAACCCAACGTGCTTCCCAGGGATCGACCAGCCACTGGCCGTACCAATTTCATCCTGCGGCAGCAGTTCTCTTGCGTCCAACGTTTATCAGATCGGCTCCAACTTGCACGCGCCCTACACCATGCAAGGTGCGGTGAGCGTTGAGCGCCAGGTTACCAAGTCGGCAACAGTATCCGCCACTTACTTGAACTCGCGTGGCTTCGACCAGTTCATCACCATCAATGCGAACGCCCCGTACCCCGGGACGCCTTGCTCGTCACCGCCGCCGCCGTTCGCGCTTACGCCTTGCGCTGCGGTTACCGGAGGCAGCGTCTACCGCTACGTCTCCGAAGGCAATTTCAAACAGAACCAGCTCATCGTCAACACCAACATTCGCGTCGGTACCAAGCTGCAACTCTTCGGCTTCTACACCCTGGGTTACGCCAACAGCGATACCTCGGGTGTTTCCAGTTTCCCCACGAATTCCTATGACATCAGCCAGGATTGGGGCCGCGCCTCGTTTGACGTACGTCACCGGCTGTTTCTCGGCGGCAGCATTGCCTTCCCTTATTTGATTCGTTTGAGCCCGTTCATGGTCATCAGTTCCGGCTCTCCATTCACCATCACATCCCCAATCGACGAGAACGGAGACCAGATCTACAACGATCGTCCGGGATTTGTGTCTTCCACGACATGCCCCGCAGGTACGAACCCGACCGGCACGATCTATTGCACGCAACTCGGAACGTTTGACGCGTCGGGAGCCGGCAAGTTGGTTCCCATCAACTCGGAAACCGGCCCGAACCACTTTGTCTTGAACCTGCGCCTCACCAAAACTTTCGGCTTGGGCCCCAAGCTGAAATCGGCAACTGCTAACGCCAATCAGGGTCAAGGCGGCCCTCCGGGCGGCGGAGGGCGAGGCGGCCCTCGCGGCGGTCCGCTCTTCGGTGGCGGCGGTGGATTCAACACCTCGTCGAATTCTGACCGCCGTTACAATCTCACTCTCGGCGTGGGCGCTCGCAACGTCTTCAACAATGTGAACACGGCGAATCCCAATGCGGTGCTGGGCTCGTACATCTTCGACAAGCCCAATGCGTTGCAGGGTGGTCCGTTCTCGCAGGGCAGTTCGGCCAATCGCCGCATTGAACTGCAGGCAACGTTCGCCTTCTGAGGCGGCGCGCATTTAGGATCTTTAACCACAAAGGACGCGAAGCATCACGAAGGAGCTTATTTGGATGAGCGTCCTTCGTGATCCGGAGCCTGCCCTGAGTGAAGTCGAAGGGTGCCCTTCTCAGTGGAAGCTTTTCCCGTCATATCGCGAACCATCGCGATCGCGTTATCCTAAAAAGTGAAGAAGCGCGCGCCGCGCATCCCGCAAGCAAAGGCCAGACCGATTGCCATTTCGTTCTAAGAAGTTTCTCCCCACTACCCGACGGAAGTTTATCCGCCTGGCGGCGGCCGCCGGCGTGGTCGCTCTCGCCGCCGACACCGTGCTGGTCGAGCCCAACCGTCCGCAAATTGTGCGCCGCGAGATGGTACTCCGGTGCTGGCCGGCGCGGCTCGAAGGCTTCACCATCGCGCTGCTCAGCGACTTCCATTACGACGCCTATTTCTCCGTTCATCCCATTCGCTCGGCGATTGGGATGGTCAACGGGCTGCGCCCCGACCTGATTGTTTTGACCGGCGATTTCGTCTCTTCGCCTCTGGTGGGTGATCCGAAGGTGGGAGCAGCCGTTGCCGAACCGTGCGTCCAGTTGCTGCGGCAACTGCAGGCGCCTCATGGTCTGTGGGCGGTGCTGGGAAATCATGACGCCTATACCGACGCCCATCGCGTCACCAGCGCGCTTCGCTCCGCCGGAATTCCCGTGCTGGACAATCGGTCAATTCCGATCGAACACGATGGAGCAAGATTCTGGCTGGCGGGCGTGGCCGACGTTCTTGAACAGAGAGCCGATCTCGCCGGAGCTCTGCACCAGATTCCCAGGGACGAAGCCACAATTCTGCTGGCCCATGAACCTGACTACGCCGACTTCGTGGCGCGCTATCCCGTGGACCTGCAGCTCTCCGGGCACTCTCACGGCGGCCAGGTGCGCCTGCCTTTTATCCGTCCGCTGTGCTTGCCCGTCCTCGCACGGAAATACATTCTGGGGCAGTACCAGATCAAAGGTCTCGCGCTCTACGTGAACGCAGGTCTGGGCACGGTCAACGCTGCGGTCCGCATGAATTGCCCTCCGGAAATTACGTTGCTGACCATGCGGCGCGCTCAAAGCTGAGGGCTTTTTAGCTTGCGGCTTGGAGTTGAACCGACTGCTTGTGCCGCAAGACTCGACCTCTTCTATGCAATCTCTTTCACCTGTGCGTTTTCCCTATGCCGTAGAATCTCGTTAACATGCTGGGAATCAATAGCATGCCGATCATCAGAAATGGTTACACATGTGCCCTTAGAAGCATGATCGAGCAAGCAGCCCAAAGCTGAGCGCTGAGAGCTGACCGCTTGAAAGAGGTTCTAGGATTATGCATCGTCGCACCTGGCCTGCGGTTTTTCTGTTGGTGCCCGCGGTTGCGCTGGCAGTGAGCACGTCCATGCCGCGCGTGCGCCCCGCGACTCTTGAACAGCGCGAGAACCAGATGTCGAGAACGCTGGCCCGCGCTTCCCAGTTCGTCGATGTGGGGCACGTCAGCTCGCGGCCATCCTGCGCCGAAGTTGAGCCGCCCGAAGCCCTGGCCACGCCCGATCCTCTCTTCACGACGTCGGCGAGCGGCCGAAAAGTCAAAGTCAGTTTCATCATCGGAACCGATGGCCGCGTGCACAGCCCGCTGATTCTGGAAAGTGCCGGACTCGCCGGCGACCGTCACGTGCTGCAGACGGTGCGCCTGTGGAGATATCGTCCCGCCACCTGCAACGGCGTTCCCACCGAGATCGAAGGCAAGGTCGAATTTTCCAGCCGCTAGTGAGTCGACTTTGGGAAGAGTTCACACTCGCGCCGCTAAGTCGATCACATCAGCCGCGCTTCAGCGCCTGAGATAAGCTCTCCCTCCAAAATGAGTTTTGAGCACCCTGTTAAAATGACCGCAGCCATTGGGTGATGCGATTCGTGGACAAGAATAAAGATATAGATAAGGGCAAAGAGCAGAAGACTTCCAAGTCCTCCGGCGCGCCCGCCGATGCGGCTTACAACGCCGAAATGGAAGAGTTTCTGCGGCGCCTGCAGCCCGAGATGCGGCGTCCCAAGCCCGGTCAGGACGCCATTGCCGCGGCTCTGGAAGCGGCGCAGCGTCTGGCCGCCGAAGCCGACGCCGAAGATGCCGCGCATGATAGCGCGCACGAACTCGCCGGCGATTCGAACGTGATCGTCTGCGGCGTTTGCGGCTACCACAACCGCCGCGGCAATAAATTCTGCGGCATGTGCGGCATCATCGTCGCCGAACCGGGAGCAGTTGACTCGCCGTCGCGAGCCGAGCACAAAGACTCGCCGTCAAACGCGCTGGCGCTTCCGAATCCATTTCTCGATCACGAGGAAAGGCATCACGAAAGAGGACCGGAGGGGCGACTGGCAACCACGCGGCCCACCGGCAACGAGACGCATCACTACCATCATCATTATCATCACCACTATTTTCCCGGCGGGGAAGCGATGGCGGCGCGCTCGGCGGCCGAGCCGTTCCGCGATGCAACGCGGGAGTCCGCTCGCGACGCTTCGCGAGATTCAACCCGCGATCCGGGCCGCGAGGACTCGCTGCGTTCCATGGCGGCGCTGCGCGGGGAGATGAGTCGTGCCGAAGCCGCCGTGCGGCGGGTCACGCACGAGTGGGTGCTGGCCTGCAATACGAAACACCTCGACGACCTGCTCGAACTTTATGTAGCGGATGCGCTGGTTCTGCGCTCGAACTGTCCTGCCATCCGCGGGGCGCAGGCCATTCGCGAGTTCTTCTTCGGAGCGCTCGATGCGGGACTGGGAGAAGTGGAGATGGAACCGCTGCGCGTGGAAGTGGCCGGCGACTTGGCCTATGAAGCGGGGCGGTGCAAAGCTCTGATTCCGAGCGCGACCGGCAAGCGCCGCGAGGAACGCGCCAAATATCTGTGGGTATGCGCGCGCCAGTCGAATGGCGAATGGAAGCTGGCGGCGGATTGCTGGTCGAGCGATCTCACGCTCAGCAATCTCGAGTCCGACGTGCCGCAGAGTGCGGGCGTTAAGACGAGCCAACCGCGCAAGAATTCGTAGGGAAGTTGTTGCCCGCAGCTTTACGCGGCGCTGAAGCGCCGCTCTTCCACGTCACGGCAGGCAGTATCTTCGCTCTTCAGGAGTCGACAACTCTACAGGAGTCGACAACTCTTCAGGACGAGACTTGATTTGAGGCCCGAATCGAGGAACAGCGTTAGGGGCTCACTCCGAGCTTTGCCAGATCTGCGCGCAGCTGTTCCAACTGCTGCATCTCGATGGTGTGCATTCCGAGTTTGGCGGCACATTCCAGATTGAGGGCGCGATCGTCGATGAAGCAGCATTCGTCAGCGGGAATCTGCGTGGTCTCCAGCGCTAGGCGATAGATGTCGCGCTCGGGCTTGCGGAATCCGACGAAACAGGAACTGATAAACAGGCGGAAGATCTTGCGGAGTCCAAACTTTTCAATGCGGTAATAATTCAACTCGCGCGATTCGTTGTTGATGGTGCCCATGAAGTACCTGCCGGAGTCGCTGAGCGCATGCGCGAATTCGAGCACTTCGGGAAAGGGCTGCGACAGAGCGAAAACGTAATCGCGAAAGGCGTCGCGCGAGAACGGGCGCGGGCGGTAAAACACGGTGCGGTCGATGTACTCATCGAAAGTGATCTTGCCGCGCTCGAACGATGAGACGACCATCTCGTGCCGGTCGTGAAATTCCTCTTCGTCGAGGTGGAAGTGCTCGAGCGCGGTGGTGCGCTCGACGCGGTCCCATGCGTTGGTGAGCAGCACTCCGCCGACATCCCAGAAAAGGGCGCGAATGGCAGGCAAGCGAATTCCTCCTGGCCGGAAAATCTCTGGCAAAGAGTTTAGACGAATTGCCTCGGGAAGAGATGGAATGTGATTTGGTTTTGGAGGCCGGAGCTATTTTCCTGGTACCCCCCCTCCCCCTCGGTCCAATGGAATCATCGGGTTAGAGAAAAATGGTCCAAAAGGTCCTAGTGGCTCAATCAGTTGCGGGCAAAATCCTGTATCTAAAGAACTTATGGGACCCAGGAAGCGGCAAGTTCTTTAGAATCAGTCGCACGCTTGATGTATCGCCTGCAAAATATTGATTGTAAACAGCTTACTAGCTTCGCGACAGCCTTTTTTGAGGTGAAGCCCAAGCACTGAGCCCGTGCGATCAAGAATCGGGCCATCCGCCGCAAAAGTCAAGACCACGAAAGTAGACGGTGTGCGACTCGGGAGTTCTTGCTTGTGCTCCCGATCGAGCGAAAAATGTGCTTTACATATGCCTATATAGGAATATATATTTCTTTTCCATGGCGAGAGCGGCAACTACCTCGGATGCGTTTAATGCGGTGGCGGAGCCACGGCGGCGCGACATTTTGAGCTACCTGGCGTTCGAGGAGCGGGCGGTGGGGGACATCGTGGCGGGGCTGGGGATGGAACAGCCGTCGGTGTCGAAACATCTGGGCGTGCTGCGCCGGGTTGGTCTGGTGCGGGTGCGGAGGAATGGGAGGCATATGTTTTATCGAACCAACGCCGAGGCGATCCGGCCGCTGCATGACTGGACGAAGACGTTTGAGCGGCTGTGGCAGGACCAGCTGATTCGGGTGAAGGATCGCGCGGAAGCGAAGCAGAAACTGCTGGACCAAACTTAGTTGGATCAGTCTTGATTGGGCACCGTCCTGATTGGACCAATCCCGAAAGGACTGGTTTGAGCGGAAACGAATCGGAAGGAAAATGAATCGGAATAAAAGAGAACAGGGAGGAACGACGATGTCGACAGCAACCATGGGAACGGAAAACATGACGGTGAATATCACGCAGGAAATCGAGGTGCGGGCGTCGGTGGAAGTGACGTTCGCGGCGCTGCTGGAGCAGCTGGGGCCGGAGAATGAGAAGCCGGACGGTCCGATGCCGATGAAGCTCGAGGCCTGGCCGGGGGGACGATGGTACCGCGACCTGGGAGACAATAACGGACATTTCTGGGGACACGTGCAGGCCATTAAGCGGCCGACGCTGCTGGAAATAACAGGGCCGCTATTCATGTCGTATGCGGCGATGAACAATTTGCAATACCGGCTGAGCGAGAAAGACGGTGGAACGCTGATCAAGTTTCACCACTCCGCGCTGGGCGCGATTCCGGACGAGCACAAGCAAGGCATGCAGGAGGGATGGAAGCACATGCATGCGCGGGTGCGGGAGCGGGCGGAGGGTAAGGACCGGTAGATCAATTGTTGATTGTTGATTCCTGATTGCTGATTGAAAAGTCACAGTCTTTTGTTTCGTGGCGTGGCTCATTTTTGAATTCTCGATCGACACTGTGTGCCAGGGGAGATCCCTCGGCCCGCTGGTGAAAACGCGGGCGCTTCGGGATGACGCCCTGTGAGATTCAGAGATCAAGCTAAAGCCACCACCAGTTTTTCAATCAGCAATCAGAAATCAACAATCAACAATGCGATATGGGCAAGGAGGATTCCATGTGTCCAGCATGCGTGGCTAGTGCGGCGCTGATGGCGGGGAGTGTGATTTCTACGGGCGGGATTACGGCGCTGGCGGTGAGAGTGGTGCGCGGAAAGAAGAGTGGAAGGGACGAGAGTTCGAACAATTCTGAAGGCAATTCCAACGAACGGAGCGAGAGGGGAAATCTGTATGGCGACGATGAACGTGATAAACGCGAACGCAACCAACACGAATAGCAAGAGGGAACAGCCGGCGGTGGTGAATGCGGGTGAGTGGCTGGCCGCGCGCAAGGAGCTGTTGCGCAAGGAGAAGGAATTCACGCGGCTGCGCGATGAGCTGAGCCGGCAGCGGCGCGCGCTGCCCTGGGAGCGGGTGGAGAAGCAGTACGAGTTCGAGACGCCGCAAGGCCGGCAGACGCTGGCCGATCTGTTCGGCGGACGAAGGCAGCTGATCGTGTACCACTTCATGTTTGGTCCGGGATGGAAAGAGGGTTGTCCGAGCTGTTCGTTTCTGGCCGACACGTTTGACGGTTGCGCGGTGCATCTGGCGCAGCGCGATGTGACGTTCATGGCGATTTCGCGGGCCACGCTGCAGGAGATTGAGGCGTTCAAGAGGCGCATGGGATGGCGCTTCCCGTGGGTGTCGTCTTTCGGCAGCGATTTCAACTACGACTATCAGGCGTCGTTTTCGAAGGAGCAGCGGGCGGCCGGGCCGGTGTATTACAACTACGAGCGGGCGGAATTTCCCAGTGAGGAGGGTCCGGGGGCGAGCGTGTTCTATAAGAATGAGGCGGGAGAAATCTTCCACACTTACTCCTGCTACGCGCGCGGGCTGGATGCGATGGTGGGCACGTACAACTGGCTGGACCTGGCGCCGAAAGGGCGCGACGAAGACGGACTGGCGTTCACGATGGCGTGGGTGCGGCATCATGACAAGTACGAAGGGACGGTGGTGGATCCGAAGGCAGTGTATGTCCAGCCGGCGAAGGTGGCGGGTTCGTGCTGTTCGGAGAAGGAACAGAGGTGAGGGGTTCCGCTTGTTGATTGTTGATGTTTGGTTGCCGATTGAAAAATCGCGATCTTAGGCTTCTTAATCAACAATCAACAATCGACAATCAGCAAGCACAATGAAAAATGCCCCGGCTGCCTGGAAGCGCGGCCGGGGCATTGTGTTTTCGTCCGCAAAGTTATTGCGGAGTGAAGTTTTCGTGATAGCTCAAGGTGTCGACGTCCTGGAACTCCGGGGTGGCCGGAGGCAGGTTCGACGGAGCCAGGAAGAGCACGTCGAAGAAGTAGTTACGGGGCGGGGGGCTGTAAACGTCGCCGCCCGGGCCGTCTTTATAGGTGCCGGTGTTGTACTCGGAGTAGTACATGCTGACCAGCGATCCGTTGTAATTCAGGGTTTGACCGCTCCAGTTCTCCAGGTAGCGGAGGAAGTTGTGCAATCCTCCGTCAGTTCCGAAGTCCTCGGCGACGTTGGTCCAAGTAGGTTGCGGGAACGGGATGCTCTTACCGCCCGAGATCGCGGTGCGGTAGTAGGCGGGCGCGCCCGGTGTGCGGCTGCCTGATGCGTCGGGGAACATCAGGCTGTTCATGTCACCCCACTGATTGGACAGAACCATGACCGAATCGGCGATGACGGAAGCGGCCGAGTGCGGTGTCTGCGTGGGCGTGGCCGCGGTCGCGGTTCCCCAGAAGGGATCCGCCGCGCTGGTATTGTAGTTGCCCTGGATGTAGACCGGGTTCTCGGAAGCAATGGTGAAGCCGCCGCAGCCGGTGGGGTTGGCCGCGGACTGAGTGCATCCGCTGGCAGGCGGGGTAACCGGCAGGTAGCTGACTCCGGCGGCGCTCATGCCGCCGTCGACCAGCTTCAGAACATGGCGAGCTCCGCTTACGGGATTGGCCATGCCTTCGTTATTGGTGGCGCCGGTCAGAATCGCGCCAGTGGACTGGTTGTAGCTGGCGCAGTCGCCAGTGGTGTTGCTGACGGGACCCGGATTGGGAACCCGCTTGTAGGGATTCAAGGGCGTGGTATTGGTGTTGACGCCGAAGCCGTAGCCGATGTTTTTCTCGCCCCAGTTGTCGAGCACGCCGTTCTGGTCAACGTCTTCCGGCGAGTAAGAGTAGTACGACTTAGGTTCCAGAACTCCATCGGTGGTGGTCGAGGTGAGGACCTGGGCGGAATTGATGACATCTTCAATTCCTGATTCTCCGCTGATGATTCCGGCGGGAGTCTGGCCACCGTTGGACGGGTTAGGATCGGTCAACATGCCGCGGTGATCAGAGAAGTACAGCACATAGCCGTTCATGTTGGTGTAGTTGACGTTGCCGCCGCTGCCGACGATGGGGCCGCCGGGCAAGGTGGAGGCAGTGTTCAGCCAGCGGGACAGGTTGCCCACATCGAGTTCCACGGCGTTCATGATGCCGTTGACCGAGCAGGAAGAATACGTGCTGGGGTAACCGGGCTGGCTGCTGCTGGGGGTGTAGTTCGCGATAGCGTTGTCGCGCATTTCGCCTTCGCGTGCGTCATACAGGTTGATGGGATAGAAGTTGCCGCCGACCGCTGCTGCCGTGCCATGAGCCGATGCCGGCGCCTGGGCTACGGAAGGGCGAAGCTGCTGAAGAATCAGAATGGCGTTGGGATCAATGGCATTGGAGTTGGGAGCAGTGGGCGGGTTATTGAAGATGCGGCTGAAGCCAAAACTCAGCCACTCCTTGGTGACGCCGACCCAGGTGCCCGCATTGTTGAGGTACTCGACGCGGATCCAGGGGCCGGTCATGGCCGCGGGAGAGCCGGGATTGCTGGTCAGTTCGTCGATCAGCGGAATGTTATTGGCACCGGTCCAGTTCTGGAGACCGCTGTCAGTGTAAGGATTCACCCAGCCGAAACTGCCGACGGTGGCGAAGCCGACGGGTTCGGTGCCACCGGCGGCGAGGGTGACGGCCGCTGTCTGGAATGGGGTGTTGCCCGGACTGTTGAAGGCGGCCGCATTGGGAAACTGCACATCCTGGCCGTCGGCGAGAGCGCCGCGCTCGGGGTGGAGATCATTTTGTGTATCCGCGAGCAGGATGCGGATTTGCGCCTTGTTGTACATGCGCGAAGTGCCGAGCGTGCCGGTGGGCGACTCGCCAACCAGGGGCTTACGGATAATCGAAATGGGATCGGTGCAAGGCGGCGGATTGCTGGTGCAGCTGTTCTGCACAAAGGGCAACTGCATGTTCTTGGCGCCGGTCAGAGAGTTGGTGAGATAGCCGTTAAAAGTTCCCGAAGAAAGACTGGGAAAATTGGCATTGGCAGCGCCGCCAACGGTGGGATAGCCGCCGCTCCAGCTGGCGTCGCCGGGAATGGTTGACGCGCCGGGCAGGGCGACGCAGTTCGGCTCACCTGAAGGGGGAATCGGACTCAGAGCGCAACCGCTGCTGGCTTTCGGAACATAGACCGTGCCGCCGTATCCGGAAGAGGTTAAGTGGCCGTTCTCCAGCTCATCCATGATGATCTGCTGATAGGCGGAGACTTTGTCATCGAATACCAGGTTGGCGCCGGAGGCCAGGAAGAGATTCTGGTTGGTATGAACGCGGCCGCCAAAGGCGAAGTTCGGGCCGGCGAAGTAGCTGCAATCGTATCCGCAGAATACGCCGAATTGGAACACGGGAATCAGAGCGACTTCAACGTTGCGGGTGATGTTGATGGACGCGCCGGAGGGCCGCGTGGCGATCACCTGCAGCGACATGGGAACGATTTCCGCGTACAGGCCCTGGTTCGAACCGGAGCTGACGGTGTTGTAGCTGCTGGCCGGATTGCCGCTGCCGTTCAGAGGGTAGCTAATGGTTTCTGTGAAGGCCATGTTCGGAACCATGGCGGACGTTGGGGGGTTGGTCACCAGGCTCTGAATCTGGGCGTTGGTGGGGGACTGGTACTGGGTGTAGAGGGCGGAAAGGTCGGAGGTAAGTTTCTCCATGCCCGATTCAGCGCCGTAGTAAGCGCGATTGGCCTCAAGGTCATTGCCGCCCATGCGGGTCTCGTTGGTGACCATGTAGAAAAGGCCAACCGCCACGCCTGACAGCATCACGAGGATGAGAATCGCGGCGATCAGTGTGAAACCCTGCGAACTGTGTTTTGCCTGTCCCATTGATTGGTCTCCTGCCCCAAAAAAGCGTTACTTATAAAGATTGCGAAATGCCATGTTGCGAGCGGCTACGTCGGTAGCCAGATACATACTCTGCGAATGCTTCCCCGTGTTGTTGAGGATGCTCTCTCCCATGACGACGAGGTTGATCTTCTGGATATTGTTGGGGGACTCGCCGACGCCGATGGGGTTGGCTTGGTTGGCATCGAGCGCGGATGTGGTGGTGTTGTACACGTCGTAAGCGACTTGCAGGTTAATGATGTCGTCGGCGACCGGAACGGGGGTGAGCCCGTTGACCTGGCGCATCAGGCGGGGAGTTTGTCCGGCACCGGGCACGGTCAAGTAGTAAGTGACGGCGTACAGACGGTAGACGGTGGTGCTGGAGCCTCCGCTGATGGCCGCGATGTTATTGCTGATGCCGGCGGCGCCCTGATTGATATTGAGGGGATCGAGGTTGCCGAAGGTGATCGAGCCTGTCTCGCTAGAGCCGCTGCCGCCGGAACTGAGGCTGGTGACCTCGCCCACGGCCGTGCCCGCACTGTTGCTGATCATGATCAGGTCGCCCACTACAATGCCCCCGTTGGCGTTAATCAGCGGAGGAGGGTTGGCCGCATAGAGAGGATTCACCGCCAGGCTGATGGAGCCGCCGCTGGCGCCGAAGGCCGTGACTTGGTACTCGAAAAGAGGAAAGTTGTAATCGCAATAAATGGAAGTGACGCTGTCGTTGATGGTGGGCGCAGGCGCGGCCGGAATAGAAGCACCAGCTTCCACACCGTTGCTGAAACCGGGAATAAGGCCGTACATGTAGTTGCCGGGGTAGTTGAAGTTGACCACATGGCAGGTTCCGCCCTGGTCGCAGCCGAACTTGGACAAGCTGGCACTGCCATTGATGGGCAACTGGATTCCGCCGGAGGGCAGACCAGCGCCTGCCAGGCTGAGATCTTTGACCATGAGATCGAGGCCGGCCCGCATGTTCTGCTGAGTTTCAGAGCGCTGCGTGACCAGTATGGTGGAGGTCATGGCAGTGTTGAACAGAGACGCCATGGCGGCCATCACGGTCAGCCCGATGGCCATGGAGATCATCAGTTCCACCAGGGTGAAACCACGCTTCGATTTCGCTTCCGATTTGTGGCTTGGCGATTTCATGTTTTTGATCGTGCTTGCCATCGTTCTCGAGATCATTGCAACCATTGCATTCTCCATCGCGGGCCTCAGCGGAAGGCCGAAATCAGGGCATCGACTGTGTACGAGCGTGGGGTTGCACCCGTTTGGGAGGTGGTGTAAGTCACGGTGACGACGACCTGCTTCAGGTTCGGATTAATGGTGACGCCGTCGGATTCCAGAACCGAGTTAATCTGAATCTGGCGGGTGAAGTTGCCCAGACTCATCGCCGTGTCGTCGGCGGTTCCGAGAATGCCGTCAGGGCCGGGCATTACCACGCACTCGGGCCCGGCGGGGCAGGGACCGGAGGCGGGGTAGGCGAGATCGTCGGCGGTATTCACCAGGCCGTCAGGCCCGGCGGCGAGAAGCTGAGTCGCGCCGTTGGTAAAGATTCCGCCGCTGGCGATATTGCCGATTTGCGAGAAGGTGATCTGCTGGGTGTTGCGCGCGGTGTAAATGCTCTCCATGGCCTGCAGCGCTTTTTCGCGGGCGATGAGATTCTCTTCCGCGTTCTGGGTGCTGGCGACGGCCATGCCGAAAGCGGCCAGCAGCGCGCACAATCCGATGCCCATGATGGCAATGGCGATCATGGTTTCGATCAACGTGAACCCGCTCTGGCGGGATGTGTGAGTTCCGTTTGGCTTCATTGTTGCACCCAATTGTTGGCTCCGCCCTGGTTGTAAAGCCGCCATCCGCGCATTCTTCCGGTCGTGCCCCAGAGCGTGATGGCGCGCGAACTATACATGTTGTCGCTGGGACGGGTCAGGTAAATGACTCCGCTGTTGTAGTTGCCCACGTCATCCTGCGCGGAGCCGTCAGGATAAAAGACGATGCAGGGATCACCTACGGTGGGGCAATTGTTCAGAGTGATTGCGGTTGTTCCAGTGCCGAAGGCGTCCGGGCCGGGGTTGGGAAAGCCCGCCTGTACCGCGTACTGGATGTCATAAGGAAGCTTGTAGGAGGCCACGAAAGTAGGAGCGGGGGACACCGGCACGCCGACGCCCCAGTAATACACAATGAAGGTCTGATTGCTGGTGAAGGAGATGATGTAGCGCTTGCTGTTGGTGATGGAATCGTTTCGGTAGAAGCGCATCACCGACAGGGTCATATCGTAAGCGTTGTTCATGTCGCTTTGTTTGAAAACCGGCGTGATGGTCATGACCGCGACGGCAGCCATGGTCATGCCGAGCGCGATCACGATCATCAACTCCAGCAGCGAGAACCCGCGGTGTTTGCGCAATTTCATAAGTTCTTTCAGGGAACGGCAGCAACATGATCGCGCTGGCGGTCCCGTTGGCGACGCCGAATCCAGGGTGGGGTTGCCGCTGCCGCCGGAAGCACTGAGCGGACGGGCGTTCCCTGTGGGTGTCATTGGTCATCGTAGGAACAGATCACCATTGCGTCAAAGCACGACAGGTCAATGCCTGGGCGTTGGCCTTTTGGGCTGGCCATGGTTACTGAGGTCACCGATTGGAAACGCATCACTTGAGAGCCGGGAGAGCCGTGAGAGACGGATCGGCCTGTGACCCCGGTAACTTGTGGGAGGAACCAGCGGGTCCTACGATGGGGCAGGTATGACTCTATCTGCCCTGTTAGTGTGCGTGGACGAGGCGTCGGCCCAGTTGCTGCGCCGGGTGCTGGAAGAACTCAGCATTCGAGTGGAATCCTGTCCAGACTTTGTGCGAGCGGCCATCCGGCTGGCGCAGGAACGCTTCGACGTGGTCATTGTCGACGGAGATTCCAACGCGGAAGTGATTTCACTGCTGCGGGAGACGCGGCTGTCGCGCCTGAACGATGCGACGCTGGCCGTGGCGGTGGTGGCCGGGCAGGAAAGTATCCGGGAAATGTTTTCGCTGGGCGTGAACTTCGTGCTCTATAAGCCGGTAGCCTACGACCGGGCGTTGAGCAGCCTGCGCGCGGCACGTGCGGTGATGCGCAAGGAGAAACGCAAGAACGTGCGGGCCACGGTGCACACGCACGCCACGGTGGATTACGCCAACGTGGAGCAGGAGCGGGCCACGCTGATCGATCTGGCGCAGGATGGCATGTCGGTGCAGTTCGGGAAAAAGCTGCCGCCCACCAGCAAAGTCTATTTCCAATTCAAGCTGCCGGAGCAGGCCACGCACATTCGGCTGTCGGGCCAGGTCATCTGGCAGGACTGGAACGGGCGCGCCGGGGTACAGTTTGTGGATGTTCCCAAAGCCTCGCGGCGGCTGCTGACGGATTTTCTCGCGGTGCATGCGCCGAGCGAGCGGCCGGCGCAGCTTCCCGACGTCACGGTGGAGATGGAAGAGCCGCAGCATCTGGCCACGATCACGGTGGCGGAGCAAACTCACGGAAGGCGGACGACGCACGGGAGTCACAGCAGTCAGGGCTCCGGGCCGGCGGGACAGAGTGAAGTTAATAACCGGCGCAGCGAAGCCCGATACGACTGCCGGCTGGGCGCGGAGGTTTACCGGACCGGAATTTCGGTGCCGCACCACTGCTGCCTGACGGATTTGGGTGCGGGGGGCTGCTATCTGGAAGTGTCGGCGCGGTTTCCCGAGGGCTCGACGGTCGAGATCGTAGTTCGAACCCACACGCTGAAATTGAGCGTGCGCGGCACGGTGCAGGCATCGCATCCCGGCTACGGGATGGGCGTGGCGTTTGAGTTGAAGAGCACAGAAGAAAAGAAAAGCGTGCAGAAGCTGATTGACTTCGTGGCCGCTACCACGGAACCTTCAAACTAAACCCAAAAAACCAGTAGCCAGTGATCAGCGTCCGGTGGTCAGTGCTGTTCTTCTGACCACTGACCACTGATCACCGGCCACTGGTTTCTTCGGCGACGGCCTTCTTGAAATAATCCAGCGAAAGGCGGAGGCCGGTTTCGAGATCGATCTTCGGTTCCCATCCCAGAAGCGTGCGGGCCTTGGTGATGTCGGGGCAACGCTGTTTGGGATCATCCTGGGGCAGGGCTTCGTAACAGAGTTCGCTCCTCGATCCCGTAACTTTCAATATCAGCTGGGCGCACTCGATCATGGTGAACTCGTTGGGGTTGCCGATATTCACGGGCAGATGCTCGTCGGATTTGGCCAGCCGCAGGAAGCCGTCGACCTCGTCGCTAACGTAACAGAAACTGCGAGTCTGCTTGCCGCTGCCATAGACGGTGAGGGGTTCGCCGCGCAGCGCCTGCTTCATGAAGTTAGGAACCACGCGGCCGTCATTGAGTTGCATGCGCGGGCCGTAGGTATTGAAGATGCGGACGATGCGGGTATCGACTTTGTGATAGCGGTGGTAGGCCATGGTGACGGCTTCGGTGAAGCGCTTGGCTTCGTCGTAGACCGAACGCGGACCGATGGAATTGACGTGGCCCCAGTAGGTTTCTTTCTGCGGATGCTCCAGCGGATCGCCGTAACATTCGGAAGTGGAGGAGACGAGATATTTCGCGCCGTACTTGCGGGCCAGGTCGAGAGCATGAAACGTGCCGAGCGAACCGACCTGGAGCGTGGCGATGCCGTGCAGCATGTAGTCGACGGGGCTGGCGGGGCTGGCAAAATGGAAGACGTAGTCGATGCGGCCGACATCGAAGGGCTGGCATATGTCTTGCTCGATCAATTCAAACCGGGCGTCATTTTGCAGATGGGCGAGGTTAGCGCGGCGTCCGGTGAGCAGGTTGTCGACGACGACGACGCTCCAGCCTTCGCCGAGCAGAGCGTCGCATAGATGCGAGCCGAGAAATCCGGCGCCGCCGGTGACTACCGCGCGTTTCGGGGTCATGCGGTCTCGCCGTTCTTTTGTAGATTTCTGGTGACTGCGGCGGGAACGCCATCGGGGTGAGCGGCGGCGCGGCCCACGCTGTAGTAAGTGAAACCTTGCGCAGCCATCACTTCGGGATCGTACAGGTTGCGGCCGTCAATCACGATGGGGTATTTGAGCTCTTGACGGAGACGATTGAGATCGAGGTTCGAGAATTCCTCCCACTCGGTGAGGATGAGCAGGGCGTCGGCGCCGTGTGCCGCTTCGTAGGCGGAGTTGGCGAAGGTCACGCCGGAAGGCAGTACCTGCCGGGCGCGGTCCATGGCGGCGGGGTCGTAGGCGGTGATGCGACTGCCTTCCTGCAGCAGGGCCTGCACCACCATGAGCGCTGGCGATTCGCGGATGTCGTCGGTGCCGCCTTTGAAGGCCAGGCCGAGGACAGCGAGATTCTTGCCGCGGAGGGTCCAGAGGGCGCGGTGCACTTTGCGCAGAAAGCGCTGGCGCTGGTCTTCGTTGATGCGCATGACTTCATCGAGCAGGCGGAAGTCGTAGCCGGATTCGCGGGCGACGGCGCGGAAGGCCATGACATCCTTGGGGAAGCACGATCCGCCATAGCCGATGCCGGGATTCAGGAAGCGCTGGCCGATGCGGGAATCGGTGCCGACGCCGTGCACGACTTGATTCACGTCGGCGCCCACCGATTCGCAGACCGAGGCGACTGCATTGATGAAAGAAATCTTCATGGCGAGGAAGGCGTTGGATGCGTGCTTGATCAGTTCGGCGCTCTTGGTGCTGGTTACGATGATGGGCGGAGGAATGACGGCGCGATCGGGCTGGGGAATGGCATCAGGGCGGGCATAGTAGCTGCCGTCAGTGAGAGGAGCGTAGATCTCGCGCAAAACTTCGGCGGAGCGTTCGCTGTCGCAGCCGATGACGATGCGGTCGGGAAACAGGAAATCGGTGACGGCGGTGCCTTCGCGGAGGAATTCAGGATTGGAGGCGACGTCGAATAATTCAGGGTCCGTGCCGTTTCTGAGGATGATGCGGCGCACCCAGTCGCTGGTGTAGACCGGGACCGTACTTTTTTCGACGATGACCTTGTAGTCGTTGACGCCACCGGAGATTTCGCGGGCTACGGATTCCACGTAGGACAAGTCGGCTTCTCCGCTTTCGGTGGGCGGGGTACCGACGGCCACGAAGATCACGGAGCTGAGAGCGACGGCTTGCTTCAGGTCGCCGGAGAAGGTAAGGCGCTGGCCGCGGTGACGGTTGAGAAGTTCGGGTAGAAAGTTTTCATGAATGGGGACCTGGCCACTTTGCAAGGAGGCCAGTTTTTGCTCGTCGTTGTCGACCAGAATGACGTCGTGGCCGAGGTCGGCGAAACAGGCGCCGGCCACTAGGCCAACATATCCAGAACCTACTACCGCAATCCGCATCGGTTTCGTCCTCAATCAGATCAGCAAATCGAGCGTCGCACATGCGCGGCGCACTGCAGATCATTTACTTCACATCGGGTCTAGTCCGCGCGCTCTGATTTTACAGATTCTATGGCTTGCCTCGGTTACAGACAGAAGAAAACTTGTGCACTCGTGTGATATTCGTCCAAAACGGGACGCAGGCGGGATCAGTGCGATGAAGCCTGAGTCGGCGCGGCAGGTCAAGGCCACATGGCCATGCGGGTTGGGTTTACTGTTGACATCCGTGGGGATTCGCGAAAAACTCCGCATAATGACGGGGCCAGTGCGGTGGAAGCATTGCTCCCGGTGATGACTTAACCACTTTCTATGGCGCAGCCGGAATCGTACCGAACGTACTCTTCGGAACCATCATCAGCGAAGCCATGCTCCGCGGAACTGCGCTCCGTAGACGCCGGCTCCGTGGAACCCGGTTCCGTAGAAGCGGGGAGCGACTTGACGGGCGTGGCCAGAACTCTGGCGGCGCATGGCGGAGGAGCTGCGTTCGTCGATCTGGCGCTCGACCTGATTTTGAATGAAGTGGTGGAGCAGGCGCGGTTGGCGACCGGAGCCGCGGGAGCTGCGATCGCGCTGGCGCGAGTGGGCGAGATGGTTTGTCGGGCTACGACGGGAGGAAATGCTCCGGACCTGGGAGTGCGGCTTGACGCTACGTCGGGGCTTTCGGGCGCGTGCCTGCAAACCGGGAAAATTCAGCAGTGCAGCGACACCGAACTGGATCCGCGAGTGGATGCCGAGGCCTGCCGACGCCTGGGGGTGAGAGCGATTCTGGTGCTGCCGCTGGGCGAAGGCGAGGGCAGAGGGGAAGAGAGATTCGGAATCCTGGAGGTGTTTTCTTCCCGGCCGAACGCGTTCGGCGAGCGCGATGTAAGCACGCTGCAGGTGCTGGCGCGACGCGTGGTCGTGGAGAAGAAGAAGGCGGAGAAAGTCTCGGCTCATATCCCAAGCGTGGACGATCGCATAAACGACAGGCCGCTGGCACCGGGCAATGACCTGAAGATGCCGCTGCCGCAGAAACCGCAGGAAACGCAGAGACCCATCCTGGAACCAGCGATCGTGGCCCCGGATCAGGAGCAACCTCATCAAGGAAACCGACGAAGTGAGGTATGGACTTCGTTTCTGGGCGTGCTAGTGATCGCGGCGGCGGTGCTGCTGGGACTCTTGCTGGGATGGCGCGGCGCGATCAAGCGAGGGTTGGAAGGCAGAACGCAGGAGCGGGGCGGAGCTTCGTCCGGCATGAAGGCGAATTCGCCGCCAGAGCAGGGAGCGTCTCAGGGAAGTTTGCCGACATCGGCTGCCGATCTCGCACCAGCCGCGAGTAGTGGAGCTGCGGCTCAACCGAAGACGCCAGCCGCGGCGGGCGCCGAACCTCCAAGTGGCGGACTGGTGGTGACGGAAAATGGCAAAGTCATTTACCGGCTTCCGGCTTCCGGTCCAGCTGCAGCAGCCGGCACGAACGCTAAGCCCGATGGATCAGGGGATGCGACGCGGTTGATTCATCGCGTTGAACCGGAGTATCCGGCGGAGGCGGCGGCGCAGCAGATTCAGGGCCTGGTTACGCTCGACGTTCAAATCGGAGACGAAGGCGCGGTGCACAACATTGCTGTGGTCGAAGGCAATCCGGTGCTGGCGGCAGCGGCGGTGCAGGCGGTACGGCAGTGGAAGTATCAGCCGTACGTGGTGAATGGGCGGCCGGTGGAGATGCAGACGCGAATCACGATCCGATTCACGCTGCCTGCGAGTTGAGGTTGCGGGCTGGGGCAGTGGTTTGAAGACCGCGAACCACGAAGGACACGAAGGAAGCCCGAGGTACTTCTTACAGTTTGAAATCCAAAGGCCCTGTTCCCGCTAATTAGCCGTTTTTCGGACGGCGACGGGACCGGGCTTGTCGGCGGTGGCGGCGCGCGAACCGGAAGGCGATTGACGCCGAGCGGGAGAAGTCTGCGGGGAGTGCGCGGGGTGGCCGTTGCGGAAGGCGTAGAGCACAACTTCGACCCGGCTGGAAACGCCGAGCTTATCGAATATGCGGAAGAGATAATTCTTGACCGTGTGCTCGGTCAACTTGAGGCGTTCGGCGATCTGGCGATTGGTGAGTCCCTCAGCTACGCAACGTACGACGTCAGTCTCGCGAGCGGACAGCGAGCCTTCCGCAAAAGGCAGCGAATGCGGAAACGCAGGCTGCGCTAAAGCCTGGATCAGGAATTGCAATTCCGTGCTGTTCGCCCAGATTTGGCCGTTGGCCACGCACTGAATGCACTTGGCCAGCAGGCGGAAGGGCTCGGTGCGGCAGAACACGCCTTGCGCACCGGCGCGAAATGCCTCCGTTACCGTGAGGCGCTCGGAAAAATCGAGCAGAACGATGACCCGGGTTTCCGGGGATTCCAGGCGAATCTTGCGAACCAGGTCGACGGCGCCGCGCTTGGGATCCTGCAACTGCGAACTGACCAGAGCGACTTCAGGTTTTTCCTTCTTTACTAAGGTTAATACGCCGCGCGCATCGGAAGGCGATTCGATGATGTCGAACTGCTCTTCCCGAGCCAGCGCTTCGGCCAACAACTGAGTACCCATCGAACTGCTGTCCGCGGCTAAGACACGAGGCTTGAGCTGACTCGGGACGGCGGTGAGGTGGGCCATAGGAAAATTGTGAATCCGGCTGTGAATCCAGCGTCGTGCTCTGGAAAGAGGGTAGGAGAAGTTCGACTCTAAGTAAATGGCACGAACGGGGGATATGGCGTTCTGCGCGATCCGGGAAAATCAGCCAGACGGCAGGCCGAGCGCCGGATTTGGAAGGTCAGCGAGTCTGGCACTTTGGTGGTATAGGCGGGATGCGGCTGGCCGTGTAAGGTTGCGGGATAGAGCCTTTTTTCTCTGCACTTTGTGCTCTTGCAGTATTTTGCATAGACAACATAGAATCACTTCAACAATTGGGGCAGTTGATCCCCAATCTACCGTCTCAGGCAACTAGTTTCTCCCCCGAAATCAAGTAACTTTGCGTCGCTCCCCCCGACAGTTGTATCGGCCGCTAAAGGTCCGCCCCTGCTATGCCGGGGAAGCCGAATGGGACTGAGAGGGCGGAGCTGTGAGTGGATAAGTGGGTGCCAGGGCCAGGCGGGACAGTCGATATTTCCTAAGAAAAGGGCAAGGCCGGGTGAGTGGGTGCCCGGCTCTTGAGATGGGAACTGATATGAATGAAGTGGAAACGAAGACCGACAGCAAGATGAACGGCAATCAGACGCATGGCCATGAGCTGGCGGAGACTACAGAACTGAATCACGAACTGGGGTCTTCCGAGCTGTCGCTACGTCTGTTTCGCGACGAAGCGGAGATCCGTGCCATCAGCAGCGCTCTGCACCGGACGGGATGGAATCGCAAGCGGGCGGCGCAGTTGTTGAGCATCAGCTACCGCGGACTGTTGTACAAGATTCGCCGGCATAACATTGCGCCTCCGGCCGAGTCGAGCTAGGCGCGAAGGGGAGCTGGTGCAGGGCGGGAACGTGGGCTGGTTGAGGGCAGTGGTAACCGGAGTGGTAATAGAGACTTTAGACTCCGGGCTTTCTAGTCTTTCTACCACTTGCACAGATTTGCGACGTCCGTTATCGTCCGAATCAAGCTATTGCGCCTGCGGTCTACGGGGTGCTCGACTGTTCAGTAATCCCCCCTTCGAGAACCATCAACGAGTTTCTTAACAGCGGCAGTTTTGACGCTGATGTCAATGCCGTTAGCACGATTGTTCTTGAAGGTATGCCGTCACGAAATGTGACTGAGAGGGCGGAGCTGTAAGTATGGCGAGTCAAAGTATGGCGACCCAAAGCGTGCAGCCAGTTTCGTCAGGCGTTCCTTTGCCGGCGACCGAAGCGGACGCGAAGTGGTATGCGATTCGCACCCGCTCGCGTCATGAAAAGGTGGCGGCGCGCGAACTGGACGCCTATGGCATTCCGGTATTTCTGCCGCTAACTTATACGGTGCGGCAGTGGAGCGATCGGCAGACCAAGGTTGAAATGCCGCTGTTTCCGGGATACGCCTTTGTGCGGGTGAATTACCTCTCGGATGAGCGGGTGCGCGTGCTGCGGGCCACGGGCGTGGTGAGCTTTGTGGGACCGAACGCGGCGAGCGCGTCGATTCCCGAGGAACAGATTGAATCGATCCGCACGGTTCTGCTGCGCAAGCTTCCGGTGGAACAGCATCCGTTTCTGTCGGTTGGGCAGAGGGTGCGGGTGCGCAGCGGATCTTTAAGCGGGGTGGAAGGGATTCTAGTGGCGGTGAAGGGCGCGCGGACGCTGGTTATTTCGGTCGAGCCCATTCAGCGCTCGGTGTGCATAAAGTTGGATGATTATGAAGTGGAAGCAGCGTAGGGCGGGGTAGAGTCTTTACGTCCCGGCAGATTTTGATTTTTGAGTGGCAAGGTGGCAATCCTTTATGAACATCAAAAAACTGAACATCGAGAAATCGATCAAGATTCTGGCGCTGGCGCTGACGGTGACGGCGGGTTTTGCCTGGGGGCAGGACAAGGTGGTTGCCGACGCCAACAAGCAAGCGGAGATCACGGCAACGACATCTGCCGCAACACCGGCCGCAGCATCCGACTTAACGTCTTCCACAACGCCCGCCTCGACCGAGAAGGGCTTTCAACCGAGGCATCCGCGCTACAAGCTGGAAGCCGGGGACGCGTTTGAAGTTTCGTTTGAACTGAACCCGGAGTTCAACCAGACCGTGACCGTGCAGCCGGATGGTTACATCACGCTGCGCGGGGTGGGCGATCTGGTGGTTGTAGGCAAAACCGTGCCGGAGCTGACGGACGTGTTGCGCACCGCCTACAGCAAGATTCTGAACGACCCGTTGATCAGCGTGGTGCTGAAGGATTTCGAGAAGCCGTATTTCATTGCGGACGGGCAGGTGGGGCATCCGGGAAAGTATGACTTGCGCGGCGAGGTAACGCTGACGGAAGCGGTGGCGATGGCGGGCGGGTTTCTGGACAGCGCCAAACATTCCAAGGTAATGCTTTACCGGCGGGCGACCGACGGCTGGTACCAGGCGGAAACGATTGATGTGAAAAAAATGGAGCACACGGGAAACCTGAAGGAAGATCCCACGCTGCACGCCGGGGACATGGTGTTTGTGCCCAAGAACGGTCTGTCGAAGGTGAGACCGTTTATACCGTCATCCAGCATGGGTGCGTTCGTCCCAATTGCGACGCCGTAAGGGAAGCGAGGACATCTAAAAAAATCATGACAAACCAAAATCCAATGCCGAGCAACGAGCACGGGTCCTTTGCTTCGTTTTCTTCATTTTCCTCGCGCGATCTGATCGCCATCGCGTTTCGCCAGAAGCGCGCCATCCTGATCACGTTTGGCGCCGTGTTTTTGGGAGCGGTGCTGGCCGCGATCTTCAGCCCGCCCGACTATCAGGCGACCACGAAGTTTCTGGTGGAGCGCGCCCGCGTGGATCCAATCGTGAGCCCGACCAGCCAGAACGCGGCGCAGGTGAGCGCCGAGGTTTCGGAAGAAGAACTGAACTCCGAGGTCGAGCTGCTGCAGAGCGAAGACGTGCTGCGGCAAGTGGTGCAGAACGCGCATCTCACGCACCGTTCGTTGCTGCGCTTTATCGGCATCACGGAAAGCGATGACGTGAAGCTGGCGAAGTCGGTGGTGCGCCTGCACAAGGAACTGAAGATTGAAGCGATCAAGAAAAGCAATCTGATTTCCGTCACCTATACCAATTCCGATCCGCACCTCGCGGTGAAGGTGTTGCAAGCCCTGGACGAAGCCTACCTGCAGAAGAACCAGGCGGTGCATCACCCCGCCGGAGAGTTTCAGTTCTTCGATCAGGAAACCGAGAATTACAAGAAGACTCTGGCGGACGCGGAATCGCAGTTAAAGACGTTCTCGCAGCAGGAAGGCGGGGTTTCGCCGCAACTGGCGCGTGACATCACGCTGCAGAAGCTGGCCGAATTCACGGCGAACCTGCAGCAGACGTATGCGGAAATCGCATCCACGGAAAAGCGCATTGACGCTCTGGAGAAGCAGTCGGGCACAACCCCGCAGCGGCTGACCACGCAACTGAAAACCAGTGACGACGCGCAGGTTCTGCAAGGGCTGAAATCGACCCTGATGAATCTGGAGATCAAGCGCACCGAGTTGCTCACCAAGTACCAGCCCACGTATCCGCTGGTGCAGGAGGTGGACAAGGAAATCTCCGAGACGCGGAGCTCGATTGCGAACGAGGAGAGCAAGCCGCTGAAGGACGAAACCACGGATCGCAATCCGACGTTTGCCTGGATCAACGAGGAACTGGCGAAGGCGAAAGCCGATGACAGCGCCCTGCAGGCGAAAGCGGCGTCGATTCAAGCGATCGTCGCCCGCTACCAGGCCAATGCCCATGATCTTGACCAGAAGGGCATGCAGCAACAGGACCTGCTGCGCAAGGTGAAGACCGAAGAAGAGAATTATCTGCTCTACCAGCACAAGCGGGAAGAGGCGCGGATGACGGATGCGCTGGACCGCACGCAGATTCTGAACGTGGCCATTGCGGAACAGCCCCTGACGCCGTCGCTGCCCACCGTGAGCCGCTGGATGGTGCTGTTCGTCGGCACGCTTCTGGCGGTGGTAGTGAGCATCGGCATGGCGTTCCTGCTGGAGTACTCGAATCCGTCCTTCCGCACGCCGACGGAAGTTCTTTCCGAACTGAATATTCCGGTGCTGGCGGCGGTGCCGCATTACTCCTATGCCGGGACCGGCCCGGGCAATGGTGGGAGCAGCGAAAACGGCCACGGCAACGGAAACGGCAATGGCAACGGAAATGGCCATGGCGCCGGCAAGAGCACCGGGGTGCGGCCGGTGTTTGTCAGTCACGACGTAACCCTGGACTGAAAGACGTATGACTGAAAGATCTAACCCTGGACTGAAAGCGGGATCTTAAAGAATGTTTCTAGACTTCTACGGCCTTCGGGAACAGCCATTCGGCGTCACGCCGGATCCTCGGTTCCTGTATCTCAGCCCGACTCACCGGGAGGCGCTGGCGTCACTGTTTTACGGCATCGACGCGCAACGCGGGTTCATGGCGTTGATTGCCAAGCCGGGCATGGGGAAGACGAACCTGCTGTTTCAGCTGCTGCAGCAGTTCCGGACCAAGGCGCGCACGGCGTTCGTGTTTCAGACGCAGTGCACGTCGCGGGAGTTCATGCGATTCCTGCTGCTGGAGCTGGGTTGCGAGGTCAGCACGGATCAGGATCTGGTGACGATGCACGAGCTGTTCCACCGTTGCCTGCTGCAGGAAGCGCATGCCGGCCGGCGTTTTGTGGTGGTGGTGGACGAAGCGCAGAACCTGGATCCGACGGTGCTGGAAACCATCCGGCTGCTTTCCGATTTCGAAACGCCGCAGGCCAAGCTGGTGCAGATCGTGCTCTCCGGGCAGCCCGAACTGGCGGACAAACTCTCGCGGCCTTCGTTGCGCCAGCTGCGGCAGCGCGTGTCGTTGTTGAGCACGCTGGCGCCGTTGCCGCCGGAAGAAGTGGCCCGCTACATGAATCACCGGCTGCGCGCCGCCGGACGCCAGGAAGGATCACCCTTCACGGCCGACGCGGTGAATATGATCTCGGAGTTGAGCGAGGGGATTCCGCGCAACATCAATAACATTGGTTTCAGCGCGCTGTCGATGGGCTGCGCCATGCGGCAGAAGACGGTGGACGTGAGCGTGATTCAGCAGGTGGCCGCGGACTTCGATCTTTCGAGTATGCGGTCGGAGCCGGGTGCAACCAGCGCAGGCAACCTGGATGCGGAAACTCTGTCGCTGGCCAGCGCCATGTCGGGAGCGCATTCGCTGCTGACGAAGACCAATCCCACGCCTGCCAGGATGCAGCGGGGCGAGCCCCTGAAGCCGGAAGAGGCTCTGACTTACATTCAGGAAGTGGTTCGACGATTGAAAAAGGACCAGTTCTTCGCGAACTAGTCGGCAGTTGTTAAGTCTCAGCAGAAACAGGGCGGAAAGCAGGCGCCCGGAGGACCCATTGAGCAGAAACTTTGAACTTTTGTCGGAAGCGGGCCGGATGCATGAACTGGTGCAGCAACAGATGGAGCCCGCTGTCCATGTCGCGCACGTCCCGTCTCGCCCCGTGGAAGATGATTTTTCTTCGACGGCGTCGCTGGAGATGAGCGGACCGATCCGGGATGAAGTGGACAAGCTGGTGCAGCGGCTTTTTCTTTCGGCCCAGGGCCCGCGGCGCGTGGTGTTCGCCGGAACCGAGCCGAACAGCGGCTGCAGCTGGATGACGGCGCGCGTGGCCGAGACGCTGGCGGCGCAAGGCCGCGGATCGGTGTGCGTGGTGGACTGCAATTTGCGCTCGCCCGGCCTGCATCAGCAATTCGGATCGGAAAATCATCACGGGCTGTCGGACGCGCTGACCGGCAATCTTCCGGTTCGCGAATATACCAACCGCTGGTCGCGGCATCTGTGGTATGTGAGCTGCGGAGCGCAGGCGGAGTCGGGCGCAGCGCTGCTGGGCTCGGAGCGGATGCGTACCCGGCTGGCGGAACTGCGGACGGTTTTCGACTACGTACTGATTGACGCTGCGGCGCTCAACACCTCGAACGACGCGATCGTGCTGGGCGGGCTGAGCGACGGCGTGGTGCTGGTTTTGAAGGCCAACTCGTCGCGGCGCGAAACCGCCCGCAAAGCGGTACACGAACTGCAAACCGCCAATGTTCGGGTATTGGGCGCGGTGCTGAACCAGCGCACCTTCCCGATTCCCGAAGGACTTTACAAGCGCCTGTAAGCGAAACGTTTCTCCCCTTCACCGCAACATTTTCCCTCCCTCTCGCCAATCTGAATTTTTCTGAAGAGGTTTTCTGATGAGCAAGTTCCGTCGCGAAATCTTCGTCTATTCCTTCCAGTTGGTAGACGTTGTTTTGATGGTCCTCTCGTTCGGAGCAGCCATGTTACCGGTGCTGTTCCGCCAAGGAGTGGGCTCGCCTGCCGAAATCTTTTCCCTGAAAATCAAGCTGCAGAACTTCGTGATTTTTGTGGTCCTGGTATGGCTGTGGCGCTTTGTGTTCGCCATGCTGGGGTTGTACGGTTCCAAGCGGCACGTCAGCCGCAAGGCCGAGGCCGTCGATGTGATGAAGGCCACGACCATCTGCTCCATCATTCTGATTTCGTTCTCCCTGGTGCTGCGCTTCGATATGGTGGACGCGCAGTTTGCCGGCATCTTCTGGGTGACCTGCACGTTCCTGGTGGCGGGCACGCGGCTGACGGTACGGACCTGGCTGCGCCGGGTGCGCGCCCACGGACACAACTATCGCAACATGCTGATTGTGGGCAGCAATGCGCGCGCCATTGAATTTGCCAGGAGCGTGCCGCAGCGGCCGGAATGGGGCTGCCACGTTACCGGTTTCGCCGACGACGAGTGGGCGGGTGCGGAAGAGTTGCGGGCTGCGGGCTTCAGCCTGGTCAGCGATTTCGAGGGGTTGCCGGGCTTCTTGCGGCGCAACGTGATCGACGAGGTAGTGATCGCGCTGCCGGTGCGCTCGTTCCACGAAAACGCCAGCAAGATCGCGGAACTGTGCGAGGAGCAGGGCATTGTGGTGCGGATGCTCTCAGACCTGTTTGATCTGAAGAACTCGCGGCCGGTGCCGGAAGACTCCGATGACGCGCGTCTGATCACGCACTATGCCGGGCCGACTCCGCATGGGTGGCCGGTGGTGATCAAGCGGGCTCTCGACATCATCCTGTCCAGTGCCGCGCTGGTGGTGCTGGCCCCGGTCATGGTGCTGACGGCGATTCTGATCAAGCTGACCGCGCCCGGTCCGGTGCTGTTCGTGCAGAAGCGGGTGGGACTGAACAAGCGGATGTTCAACATTTACAAGTTCCGCACCATGGTGATCGACGCGGAGCAGAAGCTGGCGGAGATTGAACATCTCAACGAAGTGTCGGGGCCGGTGTTCAAGATCAAGCGCGATCCGCGGATTACCGTGATCGGCGCGTTCCTGCGCAAGACCAGCATTGACGAACTTCCGCAACTGCTCAACGTACTGAAAGGCGACATGAGCCTGGTGGGTCCGCGCCCGCTGCAACTGCGCGACTATGAACTGCTCACTCAGGCTGGGCCGGACTGGCAGCGCTGCCGCTTCAGCGTGCGCCCGGGCATCACCTGCCTGTGGCAAGTGAACGGCCGCAGCTCGATTCCATTTGAACAATGGATGGAACTGGATCAGCAATACGTTCACCGATGGTCGCTGTGGCTGGACCTGCAGATTCTGGCCAAGACCATTCCCGCGGTGTTGAAGGGATCGGGCGCGGCGTAGAGATTAGCGCCGGCGCAAGAGTCAACCAACCACGGAGAGAATGTTTTGAACGTTGCCAGGGACGACGGAAGCTGCGAGCAGATAGCGAGCCCAGAGTTGGGAAGCGGGGAGTACTCCGTTCGCGAGTCCGGCGGGGCAGGCTACTGGGAAGGCTATCTGGCCGATGTGCCTGTGCTGGAGTTGCCGACCGACCGGCAACGTCCGGCGGTGCTCGCGGCGAACATGGGCGTGGAAACGTGCGAACTGGCCGAGGAGTTGAACCGAGGTCTGCACCGTTTCTGTCGCGAATCGGGCGCTGACGCTGGGCAGGCTGCGCTGGCGGCTTTCGCGGTTCTGCTGCATCGTTACACGGCACAAGAGAGATTTGTAATTGCAGCGGGACTGGGCAGCGGGGAAGTACTTCCGGTCGTGGCTGATTTCTCTGACCGTCCCACCTTCCGCGAGCTGCTGCAGCGGCTCGGACCAGCTTACTCTGCCGGATGCAACGCAGAGGCCGTCCCCACGGACTTGGCGGCTCGGTTGGGAATTGAACCGGACTCCAGCCGGCACGCGATCTTCCAGGTTGCCTTCTCCGCTGAATTCTCGGCACTTCCTTCCTGGTTGGACCAAACTTCGTTTGACCAAAATTCGGCAGCCGGGCTCGATTTGTATCTTGAGATGACTGGCGCGAGCGGGCTGGGCGCGAGCGAGTTGAGTCTGCGGCTGCACTACAACCAGAATCTGTTCGAGCGGGCGACGGCCGTGCGCATGCTGGGGCACTTGCAGCAGTTGCTCGCGGGCGTGGTGGAAGATGGAAATCGCGCCTGCGCCACGCTGCCCATGCTGACCGCTGGCGAGCTGCACGAACTGCTGGTCGAGCGAAATGATACGGCGCGTGATTTTCCGCGGCGCTGTTTGCACGAGTTGATTGAAGCCGTCGCGGTCAAGTCGCCGGATGCCGTTGCAGTAGTGCATGGGCGGGAGCAGCTCAGCTACGCCGAGTTCAACGCACGCGCCAATCAGATGGCGCATGCCCTGCGCAAGCGTGGGGTGGGACGGAACGTGCGAGTCGGCGTTTGCTTGCCACGGTCGCTGGATTTTGCTATCTCGGTGCTGGGCGTGCTGAAGGCGGGTGGAACGGTGGTTCCGCTGGACCCGAAGTATCCGAGAGAGCGGCTCACGTTCATGCTGGAGGACGTCGCGGCGCCGCTGGTTCTCACAGAGCGCGGGCTTTTGCAGGCCACGGTTCCGGCGGGCACGCGGGTCGTAGAGCTTGCTGCCGAGGGCAAGCGGATCGCCGCCGAGCCGCGGAGCAATCCCACAGTCGATTCGCATCCGGCCGACATCGCTTATGTCATTTACACGTCAGGGTCTACGGGACGGCCGCGCGGGGTGTTGCTTCCGCACGCCGGGTTGGCGAATTACATGACTGGAGCGGTCGAGATGTTTGGGCTCACTCCCGGCGACCGCATGCTGCAGTTCTGTTCGATCAGTTTCGATGCGGCGCTGGAAGAAATGTTCGCGACGTGGGCGGCGGGCGCGACCCTGGTCTTTTTAATGGACGAAGTATCGCTCGAGCCCAGCGAACTGCTGAGTTGGCTGGGCCAGCAGCGCATCACGGCGGTCGATCTGCCGACGGCATATTGGCACGAGTGGGTGTACGCGCTGCCCGGGCTGAAAGAAAAAGTTCCTGCTGGATTGCGCCTGGTGATTGTGGGCGGAGAGAAAGCTTCTCCGGAGGCATTTGCCACCTGGCATCGCATGGTGAACGGCGTTGCGGGAAGCCGCGTGCGCTGGGTCAACACGTACGGTCCGGCGGAAGCAAGCGTGGTGGCGACAGCGTACGAACCGAAATTAGAGCCGGGCGACGAAGCGCCTGCGCGGCTGCCGATCGGACGCCCGGTGGCGAATGCGCGGGTGTACCTGCTGGATGCGGAGTTGAATCCGGTGCCGACTGGGGTGCCGGGCGAGTTGCATATTGCCGGGGCGGGAGTGGCTGCGGGATATCTCAATCTGCCGGAGCTGACCGAGGAAAAATTTATTCGCGACATATTTGTGCGCGACCTCGCTGGCGCCGATGCTTCGCCTGACAATTCGGCCCGCATGTACAAGACGGGAGATCTGGCGCGATATTTGCCGAGCGGTGAAATCGAGTTCGTGGGACGGCGCGACAATCAGGTAAAGATTCGCGGTTTTCGCGTGGAGCCGGGAGAGATTGAATCGGTTCTGAAGAAACATCCGGGAGTGAATGAAGCGGCGATTGTGCTGCGCGAGGATGCGACGGGTAACAAGCGGCTGGTGGGGTATGTGGTCCGCAGTCAGCAGGAGATTTTTAGCGAGAGCGAGTTGCGCCAGCATGTGAAGCAGTCGCTGCCGGAGTATATGGTGCCGTCGGAATTTGTATTTCTCGAGGCAATGCCGCTGACACCGAACGGCAAGATCAACCGGCGCGCACTGGCCGCGTTGAAAGCCGACGCGGCTGCGGCGACTTGCGATCCGACGGGTCCACAAATAAACGATCCGCTGCAGGCGGAGCTGCTCAAGATTTGGGAAGAGCTGCTGGGACGCAAGGCGATCGGCCTGCAAGATAATTTCTTCGAGCTGGGCGGACATTCGCTGATGGCGGCGCGGCTGATGCACCGCGTGAAGCAGGTTACGGGCAAAACGCTTCCTCTGGCGGCACTGCTCGAGGCGCCGACTGTGGAGAAACTGGCCGCGGTGCTGCGGGATGATTTGTCGCGGCACTGGTCGTCGCTGGTGGCGATGCAGCCGGAAGGATCGAAGCCTGCGTTTTTCATGGTGCACGGCGTGGGCGGAAACGTGGTTGGCTTCAATGAGCTGGCGCGGCACATGAAGCCGGACTATCCGTTTTACGGATTGCAGTCGCAGGGCCTGAACGGGCAGAGCCCGCTAAACACGAGCATCGAAGACATGGCCTCGTATTACCTGGCGGAGATGCGGACGGTGCAGGCGCGCGGCCCCTATCACGTGGGCGGATTTTCGCTGGGCGGGCTGGTGGCATACGAGATGGCGCGGCAACTGCGGGCGCGGGGAGAAGAAGTTGGACTCCTGGTGCTGTTTGATACGTATGCGACCAATCCGAAGCCGGTGGGATTGAGGGATGTGCTGCGCGGGCAAGTCGAGCTGCGCCAGTTGCCGGAGGAAATGCGCAAGAAGATTCGGCGCACGCTGCTGGCGTGGCGGTTGCCAGAAGCTCTGAAGAACGTGATGCGCACCAATGCACAGGCCGGGGCGCGGTACCGCCTGCAGCCTTATGCCGGGAAAGCGGTTCTGTTGCGGGCGGGCGATAGCTGGCGGGTGGGGGAAGATCCGTATGCGCCGTGGTCGCAGCTGGTAGGCGAGCTGGAGACGATCCAGATCGGCGGGGCTCACATGGATATTTTGCGGGAGCCGCAGGTGGGGGATCTGGCGGAAAGTTTGAAGGGGTGCATTGACGCCGCGGGCGTGAGCGAGGCGGAAATGCTGGCCAGGAGCGCGGGTTGAGCTGAAGTACCTCAGGGGCTAAAGCCCTCCAATTTCATGAGGCTTTGACGCGGCGCTGAAGCGCCGTCCTTCCACGGTATCGCACACGTTTATCGCAGCGCTGGAAGCGCTGCGCCACCCCAAAGCAAAATCCCCACGTTTCGCAAAAAACGCGAGACATGGGGCACCCAAATTCAAGACCTAAAGCCAAGAGCTAAATCGTTGAGCCAGGAAAGCAAGGCCTCAGAAAGAATGACTTCAGCTACAGCACAGCAGGAAGCCAACGCAAGCCAGGGTTCGTTCGTGGGCAAGATCGCGCGTTGGGTGAGCAAGGGCGGGCTCGCGATTCTGGATCAGGGGCTGATTTCGGGCTCCAATTTCATGATCAGCATCCTGCTGGCGCGCTGGCTGATGCCTGACCAGTATGGCGCGTACGCGGTCGCGTTCGGCATCTGGATCATGTTGTCGCTGGTGTACCAGTCGCTGGTGTTGGAGCCGATGGGAGTGTTTGGGGGCTCGACGTTCCGCTCCAATCTGCGCGGGTATGTGCGCTCGCTGCTGTCGATTCATGTGGCGCTGTCGATTGCGATTTGCGCGGCGCTGGTGATGGCGTGGGCGATTGCGCATCGGCTGGGCGCGGGTCCGGCGACCACGGGAGCGCTGGCGGGAATTGCATTTGCTTCGCCTTGCCTGATGTTGTTTAACCTGGCACGGCGCAGTTTCTACGTGGAACTTTCGCCGGCCCCGGCGGCGGCGGCTGCCTTCGTCTATTCGGCGGTGGTGCTGGCGGGTTTGTTTCTGGTGTACCGGCGGGCGCTGCTTTCGCCGTTGAGTGCGTTCTTGCTGATTGGCGCGGGCGCGCTGGTGACGGGAATTATTCTGATCATCGCGCTGCAGCGTGGACTGAGCGGCAGCGGACCGGCTCCGGCGGTCGGCGAGGCCTGGAGCAAGCATTGGCGCTACGGGCGCTGGGCGCTGGCGAGTTGTATTGCGGGCTGGCTGCCTTCCTATATCTACTTTCCGTTACTCAGCAGCTTCACGGGAATGCAGGCGTCCGGGCAGTTGAAGGCCTTGATGAATCTGACCCTGCCCTTTGAGCAGATGAAGGGCGCGCTGCTGATGCTGTTTCTGCCGTTTGCCGCGCGGGTGATGCAGCAAGACGGCAAAGCTGGCGCACGGATTTTGGGAATTCGGCTGACGCTGGCGTCGACGGCGGGAGCGATTCTTTACTGGGCGGTGATTATCCCGCTGCACAAGCCGGTTTTCCAGGTGCTGTATTCGGGCCGCTACATGGATGTGGCTTATCTGTTACCTGCGCTGGCACTGGGCCAGGTGTTCTGGAGCGCAACTTTCGGACCGGCGCTGGCGTTGCGCGCCATGGAATCGCCGGCTTCGGTGTTTGCGGCGCTGGGAGTGGCGACTGCGGCCTCGCTGGTGGTGGGCGTGCCGGCGACCTGGTTCTTCGGCCTGCGGGGCGCGATCTGGGGCAGCAATGCGGCTGACTTCTTCTCGCTGGCGGCGCTGCTGTTCATGTTCCGGCGCAAGCTTGCGGCCTACGGTTCGGAGGGAGTGACTCTGGGGTCGCGGTGGGTGGGAGCCAAGGGCGAGGTGCAGCCGACGATGGTGCTGGAAGCTTCCGAAGAAATCTAGTGCGAGCGTACTCGTCCCCCGAAAAATCGTTTCGTACTCGAAAAAAATCATTTCGTGATTCATAGCGGTGCAAAACCCGCAATCCTATCAGCAAGGAGATGTGATGACAGACAAGAGTAACGGTACCGGTGAGAAGGTCGAGAATAACGGAGGGGGCGAGAAGAAAAAACCGACATCGGCGTACCGGAAACTGCGTCGAGTATTTGCCCAGACGCCTTTGCGAGCGCCGCTCGTGTGGCTGCGCCACCGGGGCGTGACGCCGGCCGACATGTTCTTCGCAGCGTATCCGAAGTCGGGGACGACCTGGGCGCGCTTCGTGTTGTATGAACTGCTGACGGGAAAGTCTTCGGGATTCAAGGCGACCAACCAGCAGATGCCCGGGATTGGGCTGCATGCCAAGGCAGCGCGTGTGCTGCCGAATGGTGGCCGGCTGATTGCGACCCACGAGTACTATCGCAAGGACTACAACCGCGCGATTTACATGGTGCGGGATGCGCGCGACGTGTTGCTGTCAGAGTACGCCTTTCTGAAGGCGTTGGATTTCTACCACGAAGAACTGGCGGAGTTTGTGCCGTATTTCCTGTTTACCTGCGTGAGCGCGTACGGCCCCTGGCACAAGAATGTGACCTCGTGGCTGGAGTCGCCGATCGCGGGAACGGACAACATGCTGCTGGTGCGTTACGAGGATCTGCGCCGCGATCCGGTGCCGTGGTTTGGCCGGATGGCGGAATTTCTCGGTCTGAACATGGATGAGGAAAAGATCAGGATCGCAGTGGCCAATAATTCGATTGAAGCGATGCGGAAAAAGGAAGACAAGGAACCAGTGAAGGCATCGATTCGAGGTCGTTTTGTGCGCGACGGCAAAGTGCGGGGCTGGCTGTCGAAGCTGACGCCGGAGCAGGTGCGGCTGATTGAAGAGCATGCCGGCGCCACGATGACGCGTCTGGGGTATCCGCTGTCGGCGGAACTGGAAGCGGAAGCAGGCGACCCAGTATTGGTGGGTGAGGCCAGCGGTACTTCGGTAAGCGTTTAAGAGGACGGAAAAGGTAACTTGATGAGCCGGGGTCAGGCGGGAGAAGATTTTCGCTGACGACTGATTCGATCCTAATACTTCGAAACCTGATACTTCGAACCTAAATGGCAGACAAAGGCAGCACGTGGTTGAACGGAGCAGCGACCATCCCCGGCGGACAGCCGGCGATCAGGCCGAACTCCGCCGGCCCGAGCTCTGTCGGACCGAACTCCGTCACCCCTGCTCTGGCGCCCAGCCGCAGTAAGATCTCGACCATCCTGATCGTGATGTTTCTGGCGGCGCTGTCGGCGGCGTTTCTGCTGCTGACGCCGGAGGATTGGACCTGGGAAGTGCTGCGCATCACCTGCGTGGCGCTGGTTCTGATTTCGTCGTTCTATTTCCCGGTACAGGCGCGGAAGCCGGCGTTTGTGATCTGGTGGGTGATGCTGATCGGGGAATGCATCTTCTTCCGAGAAGGCGACGGCGACTCGGCCGCCGCCGCATATCAGGGCAGCTTTCCTACGTCGGCCTATGGCGAGGCGATCGCGTGGATGCTTTGCCTGATCGCGGTGCTGATCTGTTCGGCGCGGGTGCGGGGATTTTTCCGGCAGCTTTTCACCGGGGACTTCAAGTGGAACACGCTGTTCGCGGCGGTCTGCATCGGTTCCTGCGTATACGCGCCGCGGCTTTCGATGGGGCTGGTGTGGGGCTTTAAGATTGGCCTGGTGGTGCTGCTGCTGTGGGCGTGCTCGAGTGCGATGCGCGACCTGAGCGATACCGTATCGTTTCTGAAGTTCGGGATCTGGGCCTATGCAGTCATTGTGCTGCAGCCGGTCATCATCGCGGCCATGCGTGCAGATATGTTTGACGAGGAAGGCCGCATGAGCACCGTCGTCTCGCCCAACGCGCTGTCTCCGGAAGCCGCCATCATGGTGCTGCTGGCGCTGACCATGTTCTCGAAACGCAAAGGCGAAGGCATGAACCGGTCGGCGATGCTGCTGGGCCTGGTGGGACTGGCGGTAATGATTCTGGCGGGCAGTAAGACGGGAGTTCTGGCTTGCGTGTTTGCCGGCGCCGTCTTCTTTATTCTGCGCGGACGGTTGGGCACAGCGTTTACCTATATCGCGGGCACGGGCGTGCTGGCGGCGGCGCTGATTCTGACCACGCCTCTGGGCGATTACCTGCATCTTTACCAAGACCGCGCCGGCGCCGAATCGTTTTCCGGACGCACGATCTTGTGGAAGGCGGTGATTCCAGAGATTGTGCACAAGCCGATTCAGGGCCATGGCTACCTGGCGTCAGAGTTCATCATGTTTCAGGTGAATGCGGTGGGCTGGGCGGCTCCGCACTTGCATAACGGTTTTCTGGAGGCGCTGTACAACGAGGGCATTATTGGATTCTTCTGCATGATGATGATTCTGTTCGTGATTCCGAAGAACCTGATTGCCGTGCTGCGGCGTGTGCCCAAGGATGAGTATTTGTACCAACTAGCCGCCGGATGTTTTGCCCTGTATGCCTTTCTGGTGATCAATGGTTTTTTCAATTCCAGCTTTGGCGGCAAGTGCACTCCGCCCTTCATGCTGCTGATGGGCCTCGTGGTGGTGAGCCAGAAGTTGTTGCAGCAGGCGCCGGCTCCGGCCACGGTGGGGAAGAGGACGCTGTAAGCTTCCCACCATGCGCATTCTGTCCGTCCACAATCAATTCCGGCAGTATGCCGGCTCCGACATTGTTGCAGCCGCCGATGAACAGATGCTGGCCCAGCATGCCGAAGTGGCCAGCTACACCCGCAACAGCAACGAGATTGCTGCGGCGGGTGCGGTCGAGAGGGCGAAGCTGGGCCTCGACACAATTTATTCCCGGCGTACCGTCAAGGAAATTGCTGAACTGGTGGGACGCTTTCGGCCGGACATTGCGTATGTGCACAATGTGTTTCCGCTGATTTCGCCGTCGCTCTACCACGTGCTGCACCGGCTGCGAGTGCCTTCGGTGCACGTGATTCACGATTTCCGTTTGTGGTGCCCGAACTCGCGCTTTTACGTCAACGACCGCCCGTGTCAAAGCTGCCAGACGGGTAACTACTGGCATGCCATCAAGAAACGCTGCGTGCAGGGCAGTACGGCCTACAGCGCGCTCTATGCGGGAGCGCTTTATGTGAACCGGCAGATGGATTTCACGCAGAAGATCAGCGGCTACATTTGCCTGACCGAGTTTGCCAAGAATCTGCTGATGCAGTCCGAAGTTCCGGAAAATAAGATCCACATCTGCCCCAACCATATTGATACTGCGAGCTTCACGCCGCAGTACGGCGGGGGAAAATATGTGCTCTACCTGGGCGGCCTGTATCGCGACAAAGGCGTGATGACGATCGCGAAGGCCTTTGCCAAGCTGCCGCACATCCCGGTGAAGTTTGTGGGGGCGGGTGACGCTGAAACGGAGCTGCGCGAGTTTATTCAGCAGCAGGGAATGGTGAACGCAGAAATCGTGGGATTCAAGGGTGGTCAGGAGAAGCTGGACTACCTGCGCGGGAGCGCGTTCACCATCTGCGCGACTCACTGTTACGAAACGTTCGGCTTGGTGGTGCTGGAGGCGTTCGCCAGCGGCAAACCTGTGATCGCCTCGCGCATGGGAGCGCTGCCCTACATTGTGAAGCCGGACCAGACCGGGTTGTTGTTCGAGTCGCAGAACTCCGACGAACTGGCGGAGAAAGTCCGCGGGTTGTGGGAGCGGCCGGAACAGATTGAAAGCATGGGACGCACGGCGCGCGCTCTGGTTGAGAGCAAGTACGATTCCCGGCTGCGCTATGCTGCGCTGAATTCCATTTTTGAAGAAGTGATTGAGACGGCGCGTTTGAATTAAGCAGCCGCCGGTGGTTGCTGTAAGCGGAATGCATGTCTGGCCATGAAGTGCATCCGAGCCGTTTGCTGGAAATGAACAATACTCTAGGGACTAAGAACTTATGGGGAACGAATTGAACGCAGTCAGCCTGGCAGAACCGGTGCAGAGAACAGGAGCAGGAATCTCTGCCGACAATCGCGAACGCGGGCAGGTTCCGCCCATCTTTGTGGTCGGGGTGTGGCGCTCGGGGACGACGTTGCTGTACTCGCTGCTCAACCAGCATCCGGACATCCGGCTGTTTTATGAGTCCGATCTTCCGGCACTCTGGCCGATGTTCCGGCTGGCGGGTGGTAGGAAGTCATGGGTGGAAAAATGGGAGTACTGGAATGCGGGGGTGAGCCGGCACGATTTTGATCCGGCGCAGCTCTCGGGGCCAGTGAATTCTCTGGCCGAAGCTTTCGAAATGGCGGGACGGAAGTACGCGGCGGAAAAGGGAAAGACGCGGTGGGGATGCAAGTCTCCGTCGTACTACGACCGCATGGACGATTTGGCGCGGGAGTTTCCGGGAGCGCGCTTTGTGGTGATCTGGCGTGATCCGGAAGAAGTGGTGCGCAGTGTGATCGCCGCGAAAGCGACGGCTCTGTGGTTTGGGCGGCCGGGGATGACGCTGAAGGCGCTGCTGGCGGCAACCATTCTGAAGAAGCAGGTGGAGAAGCTGCAGAAAATGGGCGCGGCGGTTCACCAGCTATATTTCCGCGACCTGATTGGCGACACGACCAACACCATGCGCGGCATCTGCGAGTTTCTGGATGTGCCGTTTGATCCGGCGGTCACACTTCTCGACCATGCGGACCGCTCGGCGGTGTTTGCAGGCGCGCACCACAACCTGGCCCAAGGCAGCCAGATTGTCGCCCGCAAGGAGCACAAGGAATCGGTTCCGCCGGAGATGGCAGACAAGATTCGCCGCTACAAGGCGATGTGGAAGGCGGAGTCGGGCGACCGCTGGGTCCTGGCGCAACGATTTTCTGAAACGGGCGCAAGCCAGCCGGGAGTCCGGGAGCGGATTGCAGACCGCCTGAAGTTCACGGTTCTGCGGGCGTGGGACATTGCACCACGGCTGGTGTTTTCCGTTCTGCCCATGTCGGCCTGGCAGACCTACCGGCGGCTCAAGTACAAAGACGCGGACTGGGTGCACCGCCAGATCACCAGCAAACCGACGACCCTGCGCAGCCACGACGAGGCTCCGCAGGCGGTTCCGCAGCAGCCCAGCACGGTGTGCAACGTTCGCCTGGGCAAAGTCATGCTGCAGTCGGTGAGCGTGGATGAACTTCTGTCGAACCAGGGCAACCAGTTGAAGCACATTGTTACCGTCAACAGCGAGATCTTTGTGTGCGCGCATGAAGACGCAGAGTTTGAAACGTTGCTGCAGCATACGGTGAACACCATCGATGGGCGCATCGTTCATTTCCTGTGTTCGCTGCTTTATCCGGGACGCAAGCTCAGGAAAAGAGCCGGTTCCGACTTTATCTACAATCTGCCCGAATACGCGACCAGGCATGGGGAGCGGCTTTTCCTGCTGGGAGCGGAGGGAAAATCCAATCAAGGCACGGTCGAGGCGCTGCGCAAACGGTGCCCGGAGTTGGTGGTGGAGGGATACTCGCCGGAGTTTACGGAAAATATTCAGGACCAGAGCTGGAACGAAGACATCCTCTGCAGAATCGCCAGTTTCCGTCCCACGCACCTGGTGGTGTGTTTTGGTCCAGTGAAGCAGGAAATGTGGATCGCGCAGAACGCGAATTATCTTTACGGGCTGGGCGTGCGCTGCGCCTACGGACTGGGCGGAACGCTGGACTTCGTTTCGGGACGAAAGAAGCGTGCGCCGAAGTGGATTCAAGTGATCGGATTCGAATGGCTGTTCCGGTTCTTCTGCGAGCCGCGGGCCAGGTTCGGACGCACCGCCAAGATGTTCAAGATGCCTTACTACGCGTTCAAGTTTTACAAGCGCGAAATTGAGTTTCCGGCGGATGCGGAGAGCGCGAGCGTCCAGGCTGAAACCCAAGTGCGGGCAAGCTAATCGGAGCGAACTGGAACACGGAGACCGGGAATGATCAGCGAACGAACCATCAGCGAAGAGCCTAAACCGACCGGCGCGGAGGTCAGTGCGCCTGCGTCCGATCCGGCCGACGGAAAAGAAAGATACGTGACCATCAGCGTGGACGATGGGCATCCGACGGATCTGCGGACGGTCGACCTGCTGCATAAGTACGGGCTGACTGCGACATTCTATGTCCCGGGCACGAATCACGAGCGGGTGGTGATGACGCCCGCGCAAGTGCGTGATATCGACCGGCAATTCGAGGTCGGCAGCCATACCATGAGCCACATCCGGTTGACCTTGATGTCCGGGGAACGGGCGCGGCGCGAGGTCGCCGACGGCAAGAAGTTTTCCGAAGATACGCTGGGCCACGAAGTGGTGGCGTTCTGCTATCCGGGCGGAAAGTTCAATCGCCGCATTGAAGGCTACGTGGAAGAAGCGGGCTTTCTGGCCGGCCGCACTTGCCGGTATTTTCTGAACGACTACCCGCGCAATCCGTTCAGCTGGGACATCAGCACTTACGCCAATACCTATCCCGCGTATGTTCAGGTGCGGCACTGTTTTCTGGAATACAACTTCAAAGGCGCGTACGAATACTTGACGACGTTCAAGGCGCGGGTGCCGTGGGTCGATCAGTTTGTCTGCGCACTGGATGATGTTGCGCGCAAGGGCGGAATGGCGCACTTGTACTTCCACAGCTGGGAGATTGATCAGAACGGGGAATGGGACAAGCTGGAGTCTCTGTTCAAAATCATCGCGCAATACTCGCAAGTGAAGCCGGTGACCAATTCGTTCCTCTACCGGCGCTGGCACGAAAAACGTAAGTCGGTCGGTGCGGCGGAGTTGGTCAGTTTGCGGCCTCAAGCATGATGGGCTTGGCGCCGACGCGCACCGCAGTGCCAGGAGACATGGTTATGGTCGTCCCAGTGAGGGTTTTGTAGTCGATATACTGCGGAGTGGGGGTGTACTGGCCGTCGCCATTGAACGTCCATGCAAACAGCGCCTGATGGCCGTTGGCCTGGATAAAAGGGCAGGTAATCACGTTGCCGCTGGGCGAGCAGGCCGCGTTGAAATGGCCGCCGACCAGCCAGTCCATCATGGTGTGATAGGCGGCGCTGTAGTCTGGGTTGCGGCCGATGGTGGAGTTGAAGAAAAACCAGCTGACCTGGCGGGCTCCGAATGAGTAGTGAATAATGTGCCAGCGCACCATCTGGCCAATGCAATCGTCAACGCTGTAGCGGCTGTCACAGGCAAAGGTTCGGGCATCGAAGTTGGTTTCACTGTTCATCCAGGGCGTGTCGACCCACCCGTTCGTGCCATTTTTCAAAGCCACCATTTCCTTGACAATCGCAGAGCGCGGTTCAGGCGGATTGCCCTGCAGGTAGAGGTGGAACGAGTAAATGTCGGAGAGCCGGCCGTTCTTGTTCTCCTGGTTCAACCACTCACGCATCCAGTCGGTATCGCCGTGGCTGGCGGGAGGGGTCAGAACCGAAGCGCCGGCGACCTGGCTGCGAACCAGGGCCACCGCCGGAGCCATGAGCTGATAAAGCTGCGGCACCGTGCCGCTCCAGAAATTCTCGGCGTTGGCTTCGTTCCAGAGTTCCCAGTATTTGATGACGTCTTTGACGCAGTGTCCGGCGGGCGAGCAGTGAATCAGCAGGGCGCGGACAAACGCATTGAAAGATTGGCTGCCGGTAGCGGAGAGATCGTCGGGGGGGAATGGCGATCCCCAAGCGCGATCGCAGGATGCTTTCGTAGCCCAGCAAGGCGTGTAGCCGAATGTGTACATGGCATCGCGAGGCTGGTGCGCGGCGATGGCGTCGAGGTAGGCGTCGAGAGTTTTCCAGTTGTAAACGCCGGGCGCAGGATTGAGCAGGTGCCACTGCACTTGCGAATCCCACAGGCGGATCATGCCGGGCTGGGCGATGGTGGTGGGCCAGGTGGCGTTGGGACAATTGGTAAGCTTCCCGGTCCCGCACTGAAATCCAAAGCTGGATGCGGTCAGGGTGGGGAAGTTTGATTTGTCCGCAGCCGCGGTCGAGGCCGAAGCCGAAGCGTGGTGGCGCGCGGGTTGGGTGGCAGAGGGAATCGCGGGCAGGATCGGCGCGAGAAGCAACGCCAGAGCGAAAAGAGTTTGTCGGAGAGTTGGTTTCACCGTAAGACGCATAAGGATTCCTCTGACGAGTGCAGCGGCGAAAAACGATAGCGATTGCAGACGGGAAAGCGAATCACTCGTAAAACGACGCTGAGCAAGTATTTCACACAGACGTGTTGGAACGCCCTCTCCAAGCCGGGTGCAAGTTACGCCGCTTAAGGTTCGCGGAGTTCCAAGCGGCCGCGTCCATCCTGGCAAAATCTTTCGGCGCACGGCGAGGCAGCTGCTTCTGAAACGGGCCTTGCGCAAGCGCTTCCACAAAGACGGCCCTCCCCTGAAATTGACCCGAGGGTTACACCAAGTCCGGACGAACGAAGTCCGGACGATCCAAACGTACGACTAACCCAAGTTATGACGAACCAGGTTATGACGAACCAAGTTATGACGAACCAAGTTATGACGAACAAGGAGAGGACCATGCATTTAAGCAAGACGAAACTGGCGACCGGCATCATCCGGGGCGCCGTCACACTGGCCGTGCTGTCCGCAATGCTGATTGCGGCTCGCCCGGCGCAAGCTCAAACTGAAAATGTGCTCTGGAATTTCACCGGCACGCCTGACGGTTACAACCCCTACGGCGGAATCACGTTCAACAACGGCAATATCTTTGGGACCACTTATCAAGGTGGAGCGTACGGATACGGAGCCGTCTACGAGCTGACACCGAACGGCACGGGTGGCTATGCCGAGAGCGTTCTGTACAGCTTCTGCCCGGCTTCTCCGAGCTGCACCGACGGACAGTACCCGGGGTTCGGCAGCGTGTTGTTTGACACGGCGGGAAACCTCTATGGCACGACCTACCTGGGCGGCGCGAATGGATTTGGTGTGGTATTCAAGCTGACGCCCTCGGGGTCGACCTGGAACTACAGCGTGATCTACAGCTTCGGCGCCGTGCCGGATGCGCAGAACCCGGTCAACGGCCTGGTGATGGATGGGTCGGGCAACATTTATGGGACGGCCTACAACGGGGGAGGCGGCGACAATGGAGCCGTATTCGAGTTGAGCCCCAACGGCAGCGGTGGCTGGACCGAGCAGGTGGCGCAACCCATCAACAGCCTCTTTGGAGGGCTGGCGGTGAATTCCAACGGAGACCTCTTTGGCACCACGGCAAGCACCGTGTTTGAACTGGAACCGAATGGCAGCGGCGGGTTCCTGGAGAGCACGCTGTTTACCTTCGTTGCGGCTGACTCGGCGACCCAGGGCGCAAATCCCAATGGCACGGTCGCCCTCGACAGCGCCGGGAACATCTACGGCACCACGACGCTGGGCGGCAAGTACAACCTGGGCACTGTCTACAAGCTGACTCTGGGCAAGACCGGGAAATACACGGAGAAGATTCTGTATTCCTTCGGCGCGACGAGCACCGCGGGCTCGACTCCGGAAGCGGGCGTAGTCCTCGACACGGCCGGGAACCTCTACGGCACGACCAAAGTCGGCGGCAAGAACGGCGCGGGAATCGCTTACGAGCTGGTGGCGCACAATGGCGGCTACATCGCTAAGACGGTTCAGCAGTTCGCCGGAGAGAATGGAGCGGCGCCGTACGCCCCGGTGGTCTTCAATGGGGGCTATATATACGGAACGACCTTCCTGGGTGGAGCGGACGGCGATGGCACGGTGTTCGTGGTGAATCCGAATGCTACGGTTACCAAGACCACGTGCGTGTCCTCGCTGAATCCATCCACCTCGGGCGAAGCGGTGACCTTCACGGCGACGATTACTCCGGCTCCGCCGAACGGCGAAGTCGTCGTATTCCAGCCGGTGGGCCAGTCGACGATCACCAACGGCGTGGCCACCTTCACGGTGTCGGACCTGAAAGTGGGCTCGACCACGATCACTGCCGTGTATGCCGGCGACCTGAACTTCATCGGCAGCAAGTCGGTGAGCTTCTCGCAGGTCGTGGATAAGTAGTGGCTATGTTCTACGGCTGGGACCACTGCGGTTCCAGCCGGCATGGGAGCCTCTTCGGGGGGAAGGAATCGCTTCCTTCCCCCGTTCCGTCCTTTATTTATTTGATGACGGGGATGGACGAGGCTTACTTGGAGTCAGCATCACTGTGGTTCGACGGTCCGAAGTAGGCCGAGTTGAGCTCGGTGGTGATGGCTTCCTGAACGGCCTGGATGGATTTGTCTCGGTGCTGCCGTTGCAGCACGCGGTGAATCTGGGCTTCCATTTTTTCAGACAGGCCGGTCTGTTTGTCGTCGAGTTTGTAGATGTAATGGCCGGTGGAATCGCTGAGCACCTGGGACACTTCGCCGACTTTCAGATCGAACACGGAAGCGTGGCCGGGCGGAATTCCATTGGCATGCACCTGGCCCATGCTGGGATTGGGTGGAACGTCGGTCATTCCAGCCAGAGTGTAGGCGTCCTTCTGCAAGTTGAGAAAACTTTCTCCCGCAACCGCTCGGACGCGTAACTTCTCGGCCAGCTGGTTCATTTCGGTTTCGGAGTTTTCGGTGGACGCAGCTCCGCGCTTGCGGTTTGGAATGTAGATTCGTTCCAGGTTCGCCGCGTCCATTTCGGCCGAATGATTGTGGTAGTAGTCCTCGATTTCTTTTTCGGAGATGTGCGCGGAATCTTCTTCGATTTGACGCACCAGTTCCTGGGAAAGAATCTGCAGCCGAGCGTAGGCGATGCGTTGCTGGAAGCGCGGGCTCTTATCGAGGCCGCGAGCTTCGGCCGCCAGCGCCATGGCGAGCAGGTTGGGATAGGTCTTGGCCAGCTGGACTTGCCGGGAAGCAGACTGGCGGTTGGCGAGCACCGCGTCGGCGAGCTTTTCGAACTGAGCGCGCGAAACCAGGGTCTGGCAGGTGGGATGAGCCGCTTCGCTGGGCGCGGGCGCGGAAGACGGACAGAGTCCAGTGACGGTGATGACGGCTGCGTCAGGCGCAACCTTGGTTGCGGATGCGGGAAGACCTCGCGGGTCGTCGTCGTCGGGTTGCTGGGGAGCTGATTCTCGCACGGTTGGAGCCTGTGAGCCGGACGGTACAGTTGGCTTGGCCGGTGGGGCCGACTGCTGCCCCAGAGCAGAACTGGCAGCCAGCAGGCAGAGTATCGAGATGAGGCGCATTTCGAGAATTCCTCCAGAGTTCGAAATCAAGCAGATTCTTAAGTAGAGCAGTTCTAAGGATACAGAGTTGATTGGGGAAACGCCTCGCAAATAGCGAGCGGTCTTGAAGGATAGTTGCAAGTTCCTGCATCTTGACCGGGTTTTTAGAGGTCAGTAGCATCAATCAAATTTAGGGTTTTCTCTTCGATGGGGGCGGCCTAGGAGGCACTATGATTCGCACATTCGCTAAATTCGGGTTGCTGTTTACCATGGCCGTGGCTGGCCTCGCGACGGCGGGGGCACAGACGTTCACCGGCGTGTTGACTCAGCACAACGATATTGGCCGCACCGGCCAGAACCTCTACGAGACGACCCTTACGCCGCAGAACGTGGTGCCGGCGTCGTTCGGCAAGGTGTTCTCCTATACGGTGGACGGGCAGATTTACGCGCAGCCGCTCTATGTTCCGAATGTGAGTATTCCGGGACAGGGCACGCACAACGTGGTCTATGTGGCCACGCAGAACGATAGCGTCTTCGCGTTCGATGCCGACGGCCTGGTTTCGACGCCGCTCTGGCAGGTCAGCTTTATTAACCCGGCTGCGGGAATCACGCCGGTAACCTGCACGCGCAGCGGCACTCCGAACGCCTATTGCAGCATCTACCCGTATGCCGGCATTACCTCCACGCCGGTGATTGATACGAGCATCGGTACTCCGACCAGCAATACGATGTACCTGGTATCCCGCACGGTGAACGGGAACGCGCTGTATCAGACGCTGCACGCCCTCGACATCACCACGGGAGCGGAGAAATTCGGTGGCCCGGTGAATATTTCGGGATCGGTGCCGGGCACGGGGCAGAACAGCAAGAACGGCGTTATTACGTTTCCCGCGAACATTGCTATTCAGCGCGCGGGACTGTTAGAGGCGAATGGGCAGATCTATATCGGCTGGGCGGGCGTGCAACACGGCTGGCTGATGGCCTACAACGCGCAGACTTTGAAGCAAACGGCAATCTTCAACACCACGCCCAATTCCATTGGTGGAGGTGTGTGGGCCAGCGGCAATGGCCTGGCCGCGGATGCGAGCGGAAATATTTATGTTGCAGTGGCCGATGGCATGTTCGACATCAATACCGGCGGAAGCGACTACGGCGATACTCTGGTGCAATTCGGCGCCGATCTGAATGTGCTCGATACCTTCACTCCGCTGGATCAGAATTGCCGTGCGCACAACGACATGGACCTGGGGTCGGGCGGCCCGATGCTGTTGCCTACGCAGACCGGCAGCGTGCCCAACGAGCTTTTGATTTCCGGCAAGGGCGGACCGCCGTGCGATCTGGATCCCTCGGCCAGCCCAATCTATGTGCTGAACCAGAACGCTCTCGGCGGCTACAACGCGACCCAGGATCAGGACGTTCAGGAAATTGCCGGAGCCGAGGGAGGCTATTGGAGCAGCCCGGCGTACTGGCAGAGTGCCAGCGGCGCCTATGTGTATTTCGCCGGAACTACGGCCAATGCGGGCCGAGGCGACTATTTGAAGATGTACAGCGTGACCAACGGGCTGCTGTCGACCGCGCCGGTCGCGACCAGCAGCACGAACTACCCTGACGGCGCCACGCCTTCCATCTCGGCCAATGGCACCGCGGACGGCGTCCTGTGGGCGATTGAGCGGCCCGATGCTCTGGGAGTTTTGCCGGGCAAACAGGCAGCGGTGCTCTATGCCTATGACGCCACCAACGTGACCACCCCGATCTACAGCAGTTCGTCGGCGGTTTCGGAGGGCGTGTTGCGGGACCGCGGAGGCTGTGCGAACAAGATGGCGGTTCCGACCATCGCCAACGGCAGAGTCTACGTGGGAACACAGAACGAACTGGATGTGTTCGGACTGCTTGGTTCCTCGACCGCTCCGAGAGTCTACGTCAGCAGTCCGTGCTGGACGTACGCGACTGCGGTGCTGGGTACTCCGGCCAGCGAAGTGTTTGCCGTGACCAATGACGGAAGCTCCACTCTGACCATCAGCAGTATCACAGTTGCGGGAACCAACCCGGCCGATTTCGTCCAAGCCAACAACTGTCCTGCGTCCCTGGCACCGGGCAAGAAGTGCTCCATCCAGGTCACTTTCACTCCCTCGATCCTGGGGCCGGAGAGCGCGTTTGTGCTGATTAACGATAATGCCGCAGGCAGCCCGCATAACATCTTCTTGGTTGGATCGGGGAAGAGCTAAATAAGGCGCTTGGGGAATCGCTGAAAGATATTGCACAAAAAGGGGTTAGCCGTCGCACTTTTGTTGCCCCTATGTGCAGAAAGTTACGCTACCGCGCGAGCCTTGCCACTGCGTAAGTCGTTGAAAATAGGCGACTATCCATCCATGACGATGGAACTGCGATTGCTGCATCTGGGAGTGGGGCGGGCGAGTCTGGTTGAGGAAGTTAAACCTCTTACGGGAATCGAAAAGGAAAAGACATGCACTTCAAGAGTTGGGTTGTGACGGCACTGATGTTGACGGTTCCGGCATTTGCCAAGGCGAGCACTGGGGATACCCAGAAAGGCACAATTTCCGGCCCCTTTACCGCCGCTCAGGTCGCTGCCTACACCACGACTGCGCCGTTCCCCATTTGCCAGTCCGTGGCCTGCACGACGAACACATGGAACGGCGATCAGATCGAAGGGATTGATGCGGTCGAGAATCTGGGCACTGCCTACCAGTTCTATGACAACCAGAATCCGGACATCGACGACAACATTGCCGTGGGGCCGACGGTGAGCGGGCAGAATGCGCAGATTCTCGAGTGGGTGAATGGCGAATACGTTCAGGCTTTTGACAAAGTCACGGGCCAGCCCATCTTCACTTCCGCAGACGGAACCACCGCCAAGCCCGTGAATGTGGCAGTGTTGTGGTCAGCATCGACCCAGCCGGAATGCAACACTGAAGGAGCGGGAAATGTGCAGGTGATCTTCGATCGAGTGGATCAAGCATTCGTGATCAGCCGGCGAGTCGTCTACACCACCGGCGCCGGCATTCACGAATCTGCCTGGTGCATCGCCGCCAGCTCCAGCACCGACCTTTCCGACCCGGCCACCAAGTGGTACTCCTACGAGTACCGGATGAGCACGGTGATCCCGTGCACGCCGAGCTCGGCCAACTGCACCACGGGCTCTTTCTATTACTACTTTCCGGACTGGCCGCGAATCGGCACCTGGTCGAATGGCTTCTACATTACGTTTGATCTGCAGGATCCGAACGACAACTATATTGAGTCGGGCGTCGAAGCCTGCCAGTTGGATCGCGCCGACATAGTGAAGGGAAACGCGACCAACCCGTTGAAGTGCTACACCTACACGGTTGCAGCGGCGAACCGGCCCAGCCTGATTCACTCGCTGGATGTGGCGGACATCGACAGCGCTACCGGGCCGACTACAGGGGAGCCGGAATATTTTCTCTCCATTGTGAATCCCAGCAACGCGCAGCAAGGCGATGCGGGAAATCGCCTGTGCACCAGCACCACCACGCCGTGCACCTCGAACCAGCTGGCCCTGTTTACCTGGGGCACCAACGGACTCAGTCAGCCGTCCCCGCTGACGGTGGCCGCCTATACGCCGGGTTGCTATAACACGACCACGAATCAGGAAGCGAACACCTACTGTGTTCCGGAACCCAGCACCAACACGACAACGATTGGAGCGTATGGCTCGAAATCGTGTGGAGATTACTCTACCCCGTGTGTGGATTCGCTGGGTGACCGGCTTTCGAACCGGTTGACCTACAACAACCTGTCGGTGTCGGGCGGTCCCAGTGGTGAGTACCTGACGGCCTCGCATGTGGTGATGGAGAGTGCGACGAATCAGCGCACGGGCATCCGCTACTACATCATTAAGGTGGCGGGCGGGAAGGGAAGTGTGCTGGTCAACAGCGGCAGCGCGTCCGGTCCTCCGGACCTGCAGGATCCGAATGGAGTGTTGTGGTACTTCATGCCCAGCGCGGCCCTCGACGAGAACGGCAACATGGGATTCACCTTCACCGCGTCCGGACCGAATTGCTCGTCGTGTAGCGCGGGTGATCAGCCACATCCTGCGCTGGCCTTTGAGGTGCTCCCTTGGGGTGCTTCGAACTTCGACGGGCCGACGCTCATCATGCAGGGAACCGCCGACCAGGAGAATAACGATCGTTGGGGAGAGTACGCCGCCACGGTGGTGGACACGACCGACGGCGTGACCTTCTACGGCGTCGGCGAGTACTACACCGTAAATCAGTCCGGGACGTCAGGCTGCTCGCAGCCTACCAGCGACTGCTACACCTGGCAGACGCGAATCTTCCGGGGCGCCTACGGCACGACGTTCTAGACTCCTGACTTCTGCAGTTCTTGTTCCAAGGGATGGTGGTTTGACAGCGGCTGGGTGAGCAGCCGCTGTTCTTCCATTGCAAGGATCCTGGGGTTCAACCAGTGGGACGACGAAGATGAGAGCGCAGGTGTGAAGCAAATCCAATGCTCGCAATCGCGAGCCGCAGTGGGGACCGGTCTGGGGAACTGGCAGCACAGCTCGATCAAAATCAAAGAAACTGGGGTGAAGGAAATGATGAACACAACAAAGCTACGGAGCTTTGCTCTTCTGGTTGTTTTTTTCTGCCTGTCCATGGCCGCGATGGCCCAACAGAATTGCCCGATGGGCATGGAAACCCACTTCGTTCCGCCGAATTTCCCCACTATGTCCGGATACGGCATCTGTCATCTGCGAATATGGGATTCAAATGCGGCGTGGATCTACCTGGAGCCCAGTAACGGCGTGTACAACTGGTCGAACCTCGATACGATGCTGACGGAAGCGCAAACCCTCAACTCCGACGTGCTCTACACCTTCGGCAAGGTTCCGGGATGGGCCAGTTCGAATCCGAACGATCCCAATTGCACGGACGCATTTCACGACGGTGATTGTGCGCCGCCAAGCGACGTGAATACCGGAGACAATTATTTCAAGGCGTTTGTGAGCGCGCTGGTGGCGCACGTGGGCACGCAGATCACTTATTACGAGATGTGGAATGAGCCCTACAATCTGCCCTACTGGGATGGCACTCCACAAGAACTGGAAATCATGGTGGCGGACGCGGCGGCGATTATTCGCGCAGCGAATCCCAACGCCATCATCATTACGCCCAGCATATCGACTTGGGCCAATCAGCAGGTGTTTCTGCAGCAGTTCCTGACGGCCTGCCAGGGCAATGTGAGCTTCGACGTTTTTGGCATCCACGACTACACCTGGGGCGGCCCGGCGGAAGCGGTAGTGGCCAGGGTTCAGAGCGCAATCAACTTCCAGAAGGCGATGGGATTACAAGCTCTGCCGTTGTGGGGCACGGAAGGTTCCGACAAATACTGGTCGACCTTCACGCAACAGGAAAAGAACGACTACGTTGCCCGCTACTATAGCCTTGAACTGAATATGGGATCGCTGCGCCACTACTGGTATTCATGGGATGTCGCGACCGTCGGCGAATTGATGAACACGCCGGCGGCCACCGTCTACCAGACGGTCGGTACCTGGTATGACGGGCGAAATGCGTTGGGCTGCAAGAACAAAAAGTTCGATGGCGGCTACGAGTACCAGTGCACTCTGCAGGACACGACCGATTCAAGCGAGTATTACGTGATGTGGGCTACGAACGGGTCGACGACCTTTGCGACTAAAGCTAGTACCTATATGACGGACATGGGAGTAGTCACGCCGGTTGTCGGGGGCACCGTTCCTATCAGTGATTCCCCGATCTTCGTTGAGCAGTAAGACTCAGCAGTAGGGGAATCGCCAGAAGAAACCAGCAGCAGGGACCTGGAGCCGGGCACGGCTCTCGGTCCCTTCTGTGTTCCCGCTATAGCAGTGATCGAAACGCACTGTGCCGAGAAACCTGCAGGTTCGAAGGTAGAACGGGGTGCGGCCGCAGGGCGCCGTACAAGAAAGCGGGGATTGCACCTGCGCTCCCCGCACCTAATCGAAAGCCGCCTCCCCCAGCGGAGCGGCTTTTATTGTTTTAGGACAGCTTTATAGGGCCTACGTTAGAACGTTCGGCTGAAGGCAGCCAATCGAACGGGATGCTTACTGCTCCAGCAGGATTGGCTGCACCGTGACCGTGATGCCTTGGCCGCTGGATACGTTCGTTTTATTCCCCGTCAGATCCAGGTAGTCAACGTAGCCAGACGGAACGGTGTAAGGCGCGCCATTGGCCGCGCAGGACGTGTAATTACCGTCGTTCGGGCAAGCCACCCATACCCACAGCGCTTTAGTATTGTTGGCCTCGGTGAACGAGCAACTATAGACTGAGGGACTGCCGGACGACTGACAGGCTCCGGAAGTCGGGAACTTCCCGCCCACCATGTACTGCATCATGTAGTAGTAGGCGGTGGCGTATTGCGGCTGAGTGCCGATGTTGGTGTTCCAGTAGTACCAGTAGAGCCCGCTGGCGCCACCGTTGGCAAAGAGCAAAATGTCCCAGCGAACCATCTGCCCCACACAGTCGTTCGTGGTGAAGAGAGTGCCGGTGTTGCCGTCGTTGCAGCCATAGGGGAGAGAAATGTCGTCCCAGGAAGATTCCCCCATCACCCACGGCTTCGGAGTCCAGCCACTGGTCGTAGTATTTGGGGCTAAGTCGCCGCCGATCATGGTGACGACATCCTCCGGTGTGTCGTTATTCAGATAGGTGTGGATGTTGTAGTGATCGGAAATGGGGCCGCCGTTGACTTCCGCCGCCAGGTAGCTCGACATCCAACTGCCACCACCTCCGGTGATGGACGGGGTAAAGATCAGCGCGTTTTGATTCTTGGCTTTAATGATGGCAACTGCCGGTTTAAGCATTTGGTAAAGCTGAGCCGCACTTCCGGTCCACCGTGGGGCGGGGCCGGAGGCGACGTTGGCTTCATTCCACAACTCGAAGCCGGTAATCAGTTTGCTGACGCAGTTTCCATTGGGACTGCAATGATTCATCAGGTCAGTCACGAATTGATTGAAGGTAGCGCTTCCGTTGGAGCCTAGATCGGCCGGCGGATTTGGCCCTCCGGCGCCGTCGGTGCCGCAGGAGCCAGGCGGGCCGGAGACCGGGTTTGACATGGCGAAGACGGGCACACAGCCGAAAGTATAGTTAACGCTGACGGGCTCGTTGGCTGCGATGACGTCCAGATAGCCGTCCAATTGAGACCAGGTGTAGGTTCCGACTCCGTTGCTGTAGCCGGTCATTAACCAGGACCATGCGGTTTGGGAATCCCACAAACGCAGCAATCCCGGCTGCGCCCCGGCCGCGTTCGAGGGCCAGAGGGGTTCATTGGTGCCTTGCGCATCGGGGCAGTTGTAGGCGCCCGGCACATAGCCGACGCCGCACTGCATACCGAAGTAGTCCGGGGCGATGGTTCCGGCCGATATGGTGATGACCGTGAAATTGACTCCGTTGCTGGCACTGCCGTTCACCGTTACTACGACATTTCCGGTCTGAGCTCCGACCGGCACCTTGGCGATGATCGACGTATCTGTCCAGTTTGAGTGAGAAGCTTCTGTGCCGTTAAACGTAACCGTGCCCGGATTCGAGCCGAAGTTCGACCCTGTGATGGTCACCGACGCGCCTGCTCCACCGGAATTCGGGGACAGGCCGGTAATGCTCGGCGGCCCTCCCGGGAAAACATGCGGTTGCGCCGAGCCGCCGCCGCAGCCGGACAACATCAGCAGAAATAGAATCGCGACAAACGGAACGAGGAATTTGGCTCCTGAACGGTCAGAAGTCAGGGGGTTACGCATGGATAAACTCCCAAGCACAAAGTCTTTACGATTGATTGGTAGATAGTAACACTCAGTCCGGCAGAAAGTTTCGCCGGGAAGTGCATGTCCCGGGTTCGGCGGATAGTCCGAGAAAACAGGAGGAGGGGCAGGGACGGTAGTGTAGTTTCGTGTCTTAGAAGGGTATACAGTGATTAGAGTCCGGGGACAGAGGAACGGGTGTATCCTGCTGTGCAGGGGGGCGGACCCGTGCTCCCGAGGATCGTCTAATGAGTCGTTTATCAGGGATCGTTTATAAGGATAGTTTCTAAGGATTCCGACTATGCAAACTCAATTTGACACCATCGAAAGTGCCCAGGAATTTCTTGTGCTGCTGCGCGAAGCCGTGGATGAAGCCAAAGGCAATGCCGACGCCGACATCGCAACGGAAGTGGCCTCGGCACGCCGGGTTGATGCCTTGCGCCTGGTACGCTTTAAACTGGAAAAACTCGATCAGCATGTCAAGGCCAGCTGCCGGCTGCTGAATGACCTGCGCACGCTGCGGCGACTCTTGCTGGAGGAACGGTCAGAACCGGTCGTCGAGCGTCGCGAGGTGCAGCCGGTGCCCGTGAAGGTGCAACCGGTGGTTGAGATCCCCAAGAGTTCCACACCGGCGAGGCCTCGGGCGATCGCAATCTGAGACGCCTCTAATTGCTGGGCGCTGGCGTTTCGGTGTCTTGAAGGCCCGCTTGGGCGGGTTCGTGGTGCGACTCAACCGGTGTATTTTCAATAGCTTATGGTGTATTATGTAAGGTTGCATTGAAGCGCGGCTTTCGATTCAGAAGATCCCCAGATAACGGCTGGAGTGCAGACTAAAGTCAGAATCGGCATCCCCTGCGCCGGTTTCTGAGCTCGTACCGAGGTTGGGAAACTCTCTGGATTGGAATCTCTTGGGCGCGGCTTCCCCCTCATTCATAGAGCAATCCGTTGCGTGGCGCGCCGCCTTTGCGGTTGGTGAGGCGACGTGCAAGCCGGTTTTTGTACCACTTTCGTAATATCCGGTTCTGCCGCTGGATTTATAAACTGAGTCAGGACCTTGGTAAAGAAAGGCAATTGGCATTTATGGAAGAAGTGCTGACCAAAGTACAGTCCGCGTTTCATTCCGCGTTCAATATCGATCCGAACACGGTCACGCTGGAGACCACGCCGGACCAGGTTCCGGCATGGGACTCGATGGGACACGTGACCCTGGCCAGCAGCATTGAGCAGGCGTTCGGATTGAGCTTTGATGTGGATGATTTGATGGAAATGGAAAATGTGCAGGAGATCTGCCGGGTGGTGAAAGCGAAGCTGGCCAAGGTCCAGGATGCAAAGAAGTCGTGAATGGAATTTTGCGGGGCGCCTAGTCGACCGGCTGGGAGAGAATTCTGCCCTAATTGAGGCGGCCAGCGGAGAAGCCCTGCGCGGTGCGCAAATTGCCGATCTGGTGGCGGGCTTTGCGGCCGGATTTCTGGCGAAGGGACTGCGGCCGGGCGATCGCGTGTTGGTCAGCTGCGGGTTGAATGCGGCGAGCAGCCTGGCCTATTTAGGAGCCATGTACGCGGGATGCGTTCCCGTTCTGATCGACGAGCGAGCGCACGCCGCCTCCAGCGATGAAGTATTTTCCAAGGCCAACGCCAAAGCGGCCTGGAGCTTCAAAGCCAAGCAACAAGATGGGGCGGGCAAGAACGGCTTTCCTCAGTTGGCAGGGAACTTCGAACCCTGTGCGGCAAGTTCACTCCCGCCGACCGCATGTTCCAACGATGATCTAGCGGTCTTGATGCCGACCTCGGGCTCGACCGGAGTTCCGCGACTGGTGAAAGTGAGTCATGGCAACCTGATCGCCAACACCGAGGCCATCATTCGCAGCCAGAAATTGGCTGCGGACGAACGGGTCATGCTGATCATGCCGGTGAGTTACTGTTTCGGCGCCAGCATTCTGCACACGCATCTATATCAGGGAGGCGCGATCGTATTTGATTCGCGATTCATGTTCCCGGACAAAGTGCTGCAGGCGATCGATACTTACGGTTGCACGACGTTCGCGGGCGTACCCACGGTTTATAACATCCTGCTCCGGCGCTCCAATCTTAGATCCATTGTGTTGCCGAGCTTGCGGCGCTTTCTGCAAGCCGGGGGCGCGCTGGCGGTGGAAAATATTCGGGAGCTGCGCAGCATCGTACCGCATGCTGATTTTTACGTGATGTACGGTCAGACGGAGGCTACGGCGCGCATTTCCTGTCTGCCGGCCGAGCGCCTCGACGAAAAGCTGGGCAGCGTGGGACCTCCGCTGGATAATTTGATCGTGCGCATCGTGGACGAGCAGGGCCAGCAAGTTGCGCAGGGACAGACGGGCGAGATTCAGGTGAATGGTCCCTCGGTGTGCGCTGGATACCTTGATGATCCGGATGGGAGCCGCGGCAAATTTGACCAGGGCTGGCTCAGGACTGGCGACTTGGGTTGCGTGGATGAGGATGGATACCTGTGGATCAAAGGGCGGACGAGCGATTTCATCAAAATTCGAGGCTACCGAGTGAGTCTGACTGAAGTGGAAACGAAGGTAGGGGAGATTGCCGGAGTTCGCGAATGCGCCGCCGCGGGAGTGCCGCATCCTGAAGCCGGAGAAGCGCTGGCGTTGTTCATCGTAAAGGAAGACGCGGGCGACGATGGCGCTTCGGCTCTGATCGAATCAGATCTGGTCGAACCAGCTTTGATCGAAAAGGTCCGGCAGGCCCTGCCGGCGCACTGGACCTGCAGTTTGGTAAGAGTCGTCGCTGAATTGCCGAGGACGGCGAACGGCAAAATCGCGCGGTCCGAGTTGCACACCTTCGCATGAGTTCACTGGCCGAAATCGAGCAGGGAATTGAGAGCCTGCTGCAGGAACCGCCTTACGGCGTGGACCCGCAGCAACGGCGCCGCAACTTGCTCGCGCTTTTCAAGGCTGAGTTGAGCTACGCGTGCGAGCGCAATTCGCGGTTGCGCAATTACGTGGAGCACTGGCCAAGCGATTTTCGCGCGGCTGGACGAATCTCCGATCTGCCTTATCTTCCTGTGGGGGTTTTCAAGGCGAATCCTCCGCTGGCGCTGGTGGACGCGGCCGAGGTGAAGCGCACTCTTACCTCCAGTGCCACCACGGGTCAAGTGCCGAGCCGTATTGTTCTTGATGCCGCGACGGCGCGCAGAATGACCAAGGGCGTGCTCACGATTGTGAGAGATTTTATTGGACCGGCACGCCGACCTTATCTGGTGGTCGACACGCCGGAGAATGTGGCGGCACAGAGTCAATTGGGGGCACGGGGTGCGGCGGTGCAAGCGCTGGGATCGTTTGCCACGGAAATTGTAAGTTGCCTGCGTCCGGGGCGCGACGGGGATTCCAGTCTCGACGTCGATAAGCTTGTGGCCTGCGCGGCCCGGTGGAAGAACGCGGAAGTGCTGGTCTACGGCTTTACCTATGTGCTCTGGACGCAGCTGGTGCAACCGCTGCGGCGACAGGGAATCACGCTCGACCTGCCCAACGTGCGCGTGCTGCATAGCGGAGGATGGAAGCGTCTGCAGCAGCAGGCGGTGACGCGCGAAGATTTTGCCGAGGGAGTCGCGGCGGTGTTCGGATGTTCCCCGCAACGCATTGTCGACTACTATGGCATGGTCGAAAATGTCGGCGTGATTTATCCGGACTGCGATTACGGCAATAAACATGTGCCCGCATTTGCGGAAGTGATCGTGAGAGATCCGCTGACCCTGGCGCCGGTGAAGGCAGGACAACGCGGATTGATCCAGGTGTGCAGTGTGCTGCCCACGAGTTTTCCAGGATTCTTGCTGTTGACCGAGGATCTGGCGGAAGTGATCGGCGACGATAACTGCGGCTGCGGACGCAGGGGAATAAGCTTCCGTTTTGCGGGACGAGCGCCGAAGGCTGAGGTTCGCGGCTGCGGCAATCTGGAAAATGCGCGCTACCGTCCGGCGCAGGTGAGCGCGACGGCATGAGCACTCTCGTCGGGACTGATTTAAACAGGACGGATTTGAGCAAGACTGATGCGATCATGAGTGACATGATAGACTTAGTCGACTATCCGCAGGAGATCGCCAGCGCGGCGGCACGACTGCGCGAGATCGCGCGGAATGAAGAGATTGCTCCCGGGACGGTGCTCGACATTTTCGAGCGCTGGGGCGAAGCGCTCAGTGACCGCGGATTGAACGAAGTGCCCGGCGTGGCGTTTCTCCGCCTCTGGATGCGGCGCGGAACTCTGGAGCCGATGCTGCTGCGCGAACTCGGCGCGAACGCATTGAGTGGGGGATGGTGGCAAGACGGACGCGCGCGGCTGCGGGCGTTTCCCCTGGGTGTCGTCGGCCACTGGCCGGCGAGTAATATCGAGATTCAGCCCATCTTGTCGCTGACCTGCGCTTTGCTGGGGGGAAATGCATGTCTGGTGCGCGTGCCCGGCGGCCTGGTCGAAGTCACACGACGCGTCATGGAGAAACTGCGAGAGGCCGATGCGGAAGGTTTGTTGACGAAGCGGATTTTCCTGGCCAGCTTCGAGCACTCGCGCATGGATCTGCATGAGGCTATGGCGCGGTCGGTGGATGGCGCCATGATTTGGGGTGGCGCGGAAGCGGTGTCGCAGGTGCGGCGGCTGGAATTTCCGCACTGGGCGCGCGTGCTGGTGTTTGGGCCAAGGCTCTCCGCGGCCGTGATGGACGCTGCGACCTGGGGCGATCGAGTGGAGCGGTCGTCGTGGTGCCGGCGCATTGCGCGTGACGTCTGGCAATTCGATCAACGAGCTTGCTCATCGCCGCAAGCGCTTTTTCTGGAGCGCGGAGAAGGATGCGATGCCAGCGAGTTTGTGGAAGATCTCAGAAAAGCTTTTGCAGAAGAGAACCGGGCGCATCCGCGGCAGGAAATTGAACCTTCGCTGGCCTCGGCGATCTGTCTGGCGCGCGCTACCTGGCTGCTGCAGGACGGAAATGACGCGTTGTTTCCGGCGTCGCCGGATTGGACGATTCTGCTGGGCAAAGGCCCGGAGATGCCCAACCCGACGCAGGGCCGGACGCTGAGTGTGCTGGTTGTGGACGATCTGCTGGACGTGATCGCGCGATTCGACGGAACCATGCAGACATTGGGACTTGGCGTTCGCGATGCGGAGAGAGAAGAAGTTTTGGCCAGAGCTGCCGGACGGCGCGGCGTGGATCGCATTGTGAAGCTGGGCCGGATGCATGTGTTCAGCTCGCCTTGGGATGGAACGGAACTAATTCGTCCCATGGTGCGGTTGGTGCGTCATGTGGGATCGCAGGATTAATGGGAGTGGTGGGAGACAGGATGGAACACGGAGAACAATTTCTCGATGCGCTGGATCGCAAGGGCAAGATGTTTGCGCGCCATGCGCGAGCCACCGTGGAGGCGAACCGGGAGTTGTGTTTCTGGTTGCTGAATCCGCTGGCCCGGTGGGCGGAGGCAGCCTACGGGCGCGAGGTGTTCGACGTGGCGGCGCGGGGCTACGCGGAGTATTGCGTCGGGGTCGCGAAGGCCAAGGCAATCTACGAACGCGAGGGCAAGTACACCCCCGAGAGCATGCCTGAAATCGTATCTGGCGTGTATGAGGATGAAGGCTACATGATTCCGTACATGTGGGCCGCGGTTCTGATCTACCCGTTCTGGCCATCCATGATCGGACACATCGAAATGTTTCGCGATCAGTTCGTGAGGAAATTGCCACCCAATGCGACGGTGACAGAACTGGCGGCGGGGCATGGGGTTTTGAGTCTGCTGGCCGCGGAGGAGCGGCCTGACCTGCAGATCGAAGGCACCGATATAAGCCCTCCGGCAGTGGCTGTCGCCAATCGGCTGCTGGCGGTTTCCGGGCACGGTGGCCGGGTGCGGTTCACAGTGAAGGACGCATTGCATGGAACTGACCCGGGCAGCGCGGGTAAAAGCCAGGGACTGATTTCTGGAATGCTGGCCGAGCATCTCTCTGATCCGAAGCCGCTGTTTGCGGCGATGGCTCGTGAGATCTCGCCGGACGGTCTGGTATTTTTCAGCACGGCGTTGGAATCGCCGCAACGCGATCACGTTTTTGAATTCAACCAGGAAAGCCAGCCTCTGCGGATGGCCGAGGCTGCCGGCCTGCGCGTGAACCGACTGGTTTCGGATGCGGCCGCAGTGCCGGCGGGCTCGCGGTTCCAGCCGCGATCAACCGCCATGATCTTGAGGGCGCGATGATGGCCGCCGGTGTGGCATTGGTTTCCGGGCGAACCATTACTCCTACTTCCGGGCGAGCTGCCTCCCGGCGAACGACATTTCAGGACCGCGCAACAAATTTCTGGTATCGGGGTTTCTTCAAGAAATCTCCGGGGAGGATACTGTCCAAATGACCATCCCCCTGATGACATTTGAGGAAGTACGCGCCACTTTGAAGCAGCGCTTCCCGATGTTGATGGTCGACACCGTGGTCTCGCTGGAACCGGGCAAGAGTATCCGGACGACGAAGAATATTACGGGGAATGAAATTCAGTTTCTGGGGCATTTTCCGGAACATGCGGTGATGCCGGGAACGCTGATTGTGGAGGCCATCGGACAATCGGCTTCCATTCTGTTTGCCAAGACGACGGGAACGGGAATGGAGCCGGGGGAGTTTCTGGTGCTCGGAGCGATCAATCAGATGAGGTTTCTGGTGCCGGTGGTTCCGGGCGATAAACTGGAAATTGACGTGCAGGTTCTAAAATTCATCGAAGGTTTTGCACTGGTGGAAGCGGTGGCAACGGTAGACGCTACGGTGGTGGCGAAGGGCAGCCTGGGATTCGCGAGACGCGGGTTACAGGCCAATCCGCCGGCATAGCGAGTGGCTGGCGGCGGCATCGATCTTCTTGACTAACCTTTATCGGAGCACGGAGTAGAAAGAAATTATGTCCGTACGCCCGCTGGTGGAATCCGACCTGATTCAGGTAACGGATCTGTACTGGCGTTTCATGCGACAGAAAGAAGGGTCGGCGCCGCCGGCCCTGCGCTCCTTTTTGCGGGAGCTTTACTTTACCAATCCCTGGGTCGACGGCGCGTTTCCATCGCTCGTCTATGAAGGAAAGAAGGGCCAGATTGTCGGATTCCTGGGCGTGATTGCCCGCAAGATGTCGATCGGCGGGCAACCGATTCGGATGGCGTTCGGGGGGAATTTTGTGGTGCATCCCGACGGCCGGTCGCACCTGGCAGGACCGCGGCTGTTAGGGACTTACATGCATGGAAACTACGATGCCTGGCAAACGGATTCGGCGAACGATCGGTCGCGTACGTTGCTGGAGTCTCTGGGCTTTCGGACCATTCCGGCGCTGAACATTCATTGGGGACGCCCGCTGCGGCCTTGCGGCTATGGAGTTTACTCGATGGCTCGTGCCCTGAGCCCGGCTGCTTCGGCCAGTCTTGAATTTGCCGCGAAGCCCTTTTGTGCCCTGGCTGATGGCCTGGCGGCGAGGCTTTCGTTCAGTCCGTTCCGTCAGACCGCGTCTAAGCTGCGCGGCGAGGAACTGAATGTCGAAACCCTGCTGCAATGCCTGGAAGAAGCTCGCAAAGAATATTCGTTGTGGCCGGAATACGACGTCGCTTCGTTGGAGTGGTTGCTGAGTTTCATGGCGCGCCGGCCCACGCGCGGAGTTCTGCGGAAAATTGTGGTGCGCGATGACAGCCAGAAGATTGTGGGCTGGTATATCTACTACGTGAAGCCGGGTGGGGTGGGCGAAGTGGTGCAAGTCGGCGGCGATCTGAAATTGACCAGAGACGTTCTCGATCACCTTTTTCATGACGCGTGGCAGCAGGGAGTGATTGCCCTGCATGGAGTAGTCGACATGCGCAGGGTGCCGCAGTTCTCAGACAAGGGTTGTTTCTTTACCTGTCGTGGCGGCTGGACGGTCACCCGTTCGCGGCAGCCGGAACTGATGGCGATCCTGGAGCGCGGCGGGGCATTCCTGTCGCGGCTGGATGGGGAATGGTGTCTGGATCCGGGGGATTGATGGCAGGAACAATCAACTTAGTTGTCGAACGTTGAGTCGCCAGATTCAAGAGTTGCTGAACGTAGAGTTGTTGAACATAGAGTCTTTGAACCTAAAGTTGCTGAACATGCTTTATTGCCCCGGGAGAAAGAAATGTCGGTACGTCCGATAGTTGAATCCGATATTCCCCAAGTTGCGGATCTCTATTGGAGCTATATGCGCCGCCGGAAGGGATCGGCGCCGGCGGGCCTGCAGCCGTTTTTGCGCGAACTCTATTTCAACAATCCGTTTAGCGACAGTGTGGCGCCTTCGCTCGTGTATGAAGATAAGAGCGGGAAGGTCGTCGGATTTCTAGGTGGAATTGCGCGCAGGATGTCAGTGGGTGGGCAGGCGATTCGTGTGGCGTTCGGCGGCAATCTGGTGGTTCATCCCGAGGCGCGGTCGGGGGTCGCGGCTCCGCGCCTGTTAGCGACGTTCCTGGCGGCGGATCACGATCTGGTCATGACGGATTCGGCCAACGAGATCACCCGGAAGATTCTGGAACGGCTCAAATTCCGCACCATACCGGCAATGAACATTCATTGGGTTCGGCCGGTGCGCCCGGTGCACATGGGCGTCTATGCGATGTCGAAGCTGGCAGGGCAGACGATTTCCGCGGGCATCCGGTTGGCAGCGAAACCGTTCTGCAGCCTCGCAGACGGCCTGGCTGGCCGGCTTGCCAGCAATCCGTTCCGGCAGAAGAAGTCGCCCTTGCAGGGCGTGGAACTTGACCTGGAGACGCTGCTGCAGTGTCTGGCCGAATTCCGCACCGGCTATTTGCTGTGGCCGGAATATGACATGCCTTCGCTGGAGTGGCTGGTGAGTTTCATGGAGCGGCGGCCGGCGCGCGGAACTCTGCGCAAGGTGGTGGTTCGCGATAGCAGCCAGAAAATCGTGGGCTGGTATATGTATTACTTGAAGCCGGGCGCCATGGCGGAAGTGGTGCAGATCGGCGGCGAACAAAAGCTAACCAAAGACATTCTCGACCATCTTTTCTATGATGCCTGGGAACAGGGAGCGATCGCCCTGCATGGGGTGGTGGATATCCGCAGAATGGCGGACTTCTCCGACAAAGGCTGCCTGTTTACGTGTCGTGGTGGCTGGACTATCGCGCGCTCGAGCAAGCCAGAAATTCTCGAGGTTATGGAACGTGGTGATGCCTTCTTGTCTCGTCTGGATGGCGAGTGGGCACTTGATCCGGGCGACTGATCTCGGAGCGACTGATCGTTGATCCAAGCGCCGTTGCCGAGCCGCAGGGGACGAGCGGGCAGCGGCAGTAATGTGACCGGATCGTTCCTGAAATAAATCTCCTCCCATCAAGAATTACCGCAAGTCTTCTGCTGCACCGTACGTTATCATCCTGAAATTCGTTTCTGGCCAACGCTGAGTCTGTGTTGACAGGTCTGGTACTCGCGTGGGGGCGGGCCAGACTCATGTTCTGCCTCGTCGTTGCGGTCATCTTTGCTCGGGGGTAACAAATGTCCGTGCGTCCTTTGTCTGAATCCGACATACCGCAAGTAGCGGATCTGTACTGGAAATACATGCGTCGGCGGGAGGGATCAGCGCCGCCGGCACTACATGCCTTTCTCCTCGAATTGTTCTTCACCAATCCGTTCTGCGATAGCGCCAGCCCGTCGCTGGTGTATGAGGCCCAGGACGGCAGAGTCGTGGGATTCATCGGGGGAAGTGTGCGCAAGATGTCGGTTTGTGGCGAGCCCATTCGTGTCGTGTTTGGGGGCAATCTTGTGGTGCATCCGGAGTTTCGTTCGGGCACAGCCGCGCCCCGCTTGTTGGACAGATTTCTGGCGGCAGATTATGACCTTTCGGTGACGGATTCGGCCAACGATATTTCCCGAAAGATCCTGCAGCGGATGGGACTGCATCTCATCCCGGCGCTCAACATCCATTGGGCGCGTCCGCTTCAGCCCATTCGCTACGCGGTTCATACCATGGTTCGCTCGACGGGAATCGTAGCTACCGGCGTAAAGTTTGCCGCCAAGCCGTTCTGCAGCGTTGCCGACATTTTGGCCACGCGACTCACGGCCAGTCCGTTCAGGCATGGCGAGTCCAACCTGCATGGTGGGGAACTTGATGTAGCGACGCTGTTGCAATGCCTGGGCGAATTCCGCAAAGGTTATTCGCTGTGTCCGGAATACGACATGGAATCGCTGACGTGGTTATTGAATTTCATGGAACGCCGGCCCAGCCGCGGGAAGCTGCGCAAGATCGTGGTGCGCGACGATGCCCAGAAGCTGGTGGGCTGGTACATCTACTACGTGAAGCCGGGAGCGATCGGGGAAGTGGTGCAGATCGGCGGAGCGCCGAAGTCCACCAAGAGTATTCTCGATCATTTGTTCAATGATGCCTGGGAGCAGGGAGTGATTGCGCTGCATGGCATGGTCGATGCGCGGAGGATGCCGGACTTTTCCGACAAAGGCTGCTTCTTCACCTGCCGCGGCGGTTGGACCATTATCAATCCGCGCAAGCCTGGGATTCTGGAACTGCTGGAACGCGGCGACGCGTTCTTCTCACGGTTGGACGGCGAATGGGCGCTGGATCCGGGGGACTGAGCAGAGCAGATAGTTCTGTCGCTCGCGCGCGGCGGTCATCAATCTTGCGACCGAGCGATTCCTTCCAGCATGACTCGAAAGTCCTCGACAGTCTGAGCGATGTCGGCGGACGTGAACAGGTCCGGATTGTACTGGGCGCGGCCCAGCAGGCCCTCGGCGCGGTCGCTCATCTCGATATATAAATCCCACCTCGCTCCGCCACTCTCGACATCCATGTAGGTCATGCTCCATCCCCGTGGGAGTTGGGGGACCTCGGGTGCGGCCGAAAGCGCGACCGTGAAGAAAGGATGGCGGCTGGGATCGGGCTGGAACTGAAGCTTTTCGGCGATGAGTTCGAGCGGCACGTCGTCGTTGGAAATCGCGCCCAGGGTGACCTCGCGCATTTGCTGGAGCAGCGAGCGAAATGACGTATTGCCGCGCAGGTTCGCGCGCAGCGCCACGGGATTGAGGAAGTATCCGATGCAGCGCTGGAATTCCGTTTGTTTGCGGCCGCAGGGCGCGAGCGTGCCGACAATGATGTCCTCTTGTCGGGTGTAGCGATGCAGCAAGCTCACCAGCGCGGCCAGCAGAATCATGAAGAGGGTTGCACCTTCCCGCCGGCCAAGATCTTTGAGAGATTGAGCTAACTCGCGGCTGAGTGTGAACGAGTGCATCGCGCCGCGATAGGTCTGCTCGGATGGGCGAGTGCCCTTCGGCCATTGCAGGACCGGCAATTCGCCCGAGAGTTGTTGTTGCCAGTATTTCAGTTGCTTGGCGCAGGCATCGCCGGTCAGCTTGCGGCGCTGCCAGCTCGCGAAGTCGGCATACTGCATGTCGAGTTCGGGCAGCGGCGACGGCTGACCCGCGGCGAAAGCTTCGTAGAGCGCGGTCAACTCGGCAGGGAAGATGTGGAAGACGGTGATCCCGTCCACGATGCTCTGGTGAGCGGTCAAGTACAGGCGGTGCTCGGTGTCGTCTAAGGTTATAAGGCGGGCTCGCAACAACGGGCCTCGTTCGAGATCGAAGGGTTGGCGGGCGTCTTCGGTGGCCAGGGCAAGTGCCTGGGTTTCACGATCGCTTTTCGGCCGCGATCGGAGATCCGACATTGCCAGTGGGAAAGGCGCCGCGGGGTGAACGATCTGCACCGGCCGTCCCGCACGAACTGCAAAAGTGGTGCGCCAGATTTCGTGCCGCCGGATGATCTCAGCCAAACTTCTTTCGAGTATTGCCGGGTCGCAGGGGCCGTGGCGATAAATTGTGATCGATTCGTTATGCAGCGCCGCGAGATTGGCGGCAGTCTGATCGAGACGCCAAACCTGCTCTTGCGCGAGTGATAAAGGGGCAGGAATTTCCCGGGGATGGCGATTCAGTTCAGATGAGCTCGGTTTCGCGGGAGCATTGGACTGCTGGGTTTGCAGCTCGAGCAATCTCCGCTTGGCCTCGGAGAGGCGTGGTTCGTTTACCATCCCATTCCTTTGCGTCTGGTCTTTAATTACTTAGCAGCGATTATTACTCGATTATCAGGGACTGTTTGCCGGAGATGATTGATTAGTTCGTGGCGCGAGGGGCCTGAAATTTCACCGGTAAGGCGACCATGCCTCTGAGCCCAAGATTATTTCGCCATACCAGCGGGCCGGGTTGCAATTCCAGATCCGGCAAACGGCGAACCAGGGCTTCAAACACTTCCGTGCCTTCCACGCGGGCCAGCGCCGCTCCGAAACAGAAATGCGCGGCGTAGCCAAAGGCGAGATGGCGATTATCGGTGCGCGCCACATCGAAGCGGTCCGGATCAGGGAAGCGCTCGGGATCGCGGTTCGCCGCCGCCATCACGGCCATGACTGCTTGTCCCTTGCGAATGGTCTTGCCGCCTAAATCGACGTCTTGCGGCGCGAGGCGCCCAGTGTGCTGGCTGGGACTTTCATAGCGCAGCATCTCTTCGACGGCCGCCGGAATCAGCGAGGGATCCTGCTGCAGGCGCTTCAGCTCTGCGGGATGACGCATTAACGTCAGTACGCCGTTGCCAATCAGATTGGTGGTCGTCTCCAGGCCTCCGACCATGGTCACGATGCTGGTCGCGACCACTTCTTCCTCGGTCAACCGGTCGCCATTCACTTCGGCCGTCATAAGCGAGTGGACCAGTCCCTCGTGCGGATGATCTTTCTGGCGGCGAATGGTCTCGCGGAAATAGGCGGTCATGTCCTGCACCGTGCGCAACATGCGGGGAGCGTGTTCGGGATTGTGCTGAAAATTTCCCAGCATCTCGGCGAAGTCGGTCGACCAGGCTTTCAGCTTGTGCCGGTCTTCTTCGGGAACGCCCAGCATTTCGGCGGTAACGATCGCGGGCAAGGGCTCACCGAGGTCCTGGATCACGTCCATGTGGCCTTGATGCTGCACGGCATCGAGGAGGCGGTTTACGATCTCGCGAATATGTGTGCGCAGGACCGCAACGCGAGCGGGGCTGAAGGCGTAGGATGCCAGGCTGCGCAGCCGGGTGTGCGCCGGCGGATCCATAAACAGCATCTGCTGCACCATCAATTGGGCGATGGGACTCATCTCAGAGAGTCCCATCGCCTTTAGTTTTTCTGGCGTGTGGGTGCGCTCGGCGGAGAAGGTCAGCAGCACTTCGAGTACATCCGCATAGCGGGTGACGACCCAGGTGTGCAGAAAAGGATCCCAGTGCACGGGATCTTCGGTGCGCAGACGGTGAAACAGCGGATACGGATTGGCGAGAACCTCAGGGTCGAGCAGATGGTAGAGACTAAGCGCGCTCGAGCCGGAACTCCTGGAAATGGCGCCGTTTGTCGAACCGTCGCCCGAACCCGTCATGCGTTGGCCTGTTCGGTGTGCAGGGCCAGCAAGCGCTGCGCTTCTTCTTCACTCATGGCGTCGAGTTTGGCCACGAGCAGACGCTCGACTTCAGCGGCCAGATCAGCGACGGTGGGGTGATCGAACAACTTAAGCAGGGAAATGTCGACGTTGAAAGCGTCTCGCAGGCGGGCGATCACTTGTGTTCCAAATAATGAGTTGCCGCCAAGATAGAAAAAATTGTCTTTCACGCCCACTCGCTCCAAGCCGAGAAGTCCTGCCACGATGGCCGCCACGCGCTGTTCGGTGGGAGTGCGGGGACCGAGGAAAGTCTCCTCCCGCAGGATGTTCTCGTCGGAGGGCGCGGGCAACGCGGCGCGATCGACTTTTCCGCTGGTGCCGACAGGGAGAGACTGCAGGCTGACGAAGGTTGCAGGCAGCATGTAGTCCGGCAGATCACGCGAGAGGAATTCGCGAAGCTCACCGATGGGCGGCAAAGTCGATTGCGAAACAATGTAGGCGACCAACTGCTTCTCGCCGGTGTTGTTCTCGCGGGCGACGACCGCGCTTTCGCGGATGGCCGGATGCCGGCGGAGTGCGCCTACGACTTCATTCAATTCGATGCGGTAGCCATTGATCTTTACCTGTTCGTCGACCCGGCCGCGGAAGGCGATTTGACCGTCCGCGAGAGAGCAGCCCAGGTCGCCGGTGCGATACAGTTTCGCGCCTGCGCGGAATGGATTGGCGACGAAGCGCTCGGCGGTTAGCGCCGGATCGTTCAGATAGCCTTGCGCCAGGACCGCGCCCCCGATATAGATTTCGCCCACTGCGCCGTCAGAAACGCCCTGCCTCTGGCCATCGAGAATGTAGATTTCCGCATTGTCGATGGCACGGCCGATTGGCGGTAAACTTCCGCCGTTCTGCGGGGCGATCGCTGCCGAAGTCGCGACTACGGTACATTCCGTGGGTCCGTAGTTGTTGACGAGAGTAAATGGCAGATTCGCCGGCGGATAGTTGAGCAGCGTGTCGGCGCCGGTCAACAGGAAGCGGAGAGCCGTTTCTTTTGGCCACGTGAGACTCAGCATCGGCTCGGCCAAAGGCGTGGGAGCGAAGCTGATCGTGATCTGCTCGCGTACCAGCCAGTCGCGGAGTCTATCCGGTTGAGTGCGGGTGTCGTCGTCGACCAGATGCACGCTGGCTCCGGCAACCAGGTTGGGCCAGAGTTCCCAGACGGCGGCGTCGAAGCCGATCGACGCCAGTTGCGTCGCGCGACCGGCCGGCGTCACACTAAAAGCGCGGTTGTGCCATTGCACCAGATTCAGCAGACTATCGTGGCCGACCGCAACCGCCTTCGGAGTTCCAGTCGAGCCGGATGTGTAGATTACATAAGCCAGCTGGCCGGGATGATCAGAAGCTGGACTGGCGGAATCGGGCACAGGATCCGTCGAGCTGCGGTTGATATCGGCTGCGCTGGCATCCAGCGCAATTAATCTGCTGCCGGTTTCCGCCAGCGAGTCGAGCAGGTTCGACTGCGTTAACACGGCGGAGACCTGTGCGGCCTGCAACATCGTCTGCAGGCGGCGGACGGGAGTCTTGGGTTCGAGCGGCAGATAAGCACAACCCGCCTTCAAGATCGCCAAGGCAGCGACGGGAAAGTCTACGGATCGTTCCAGGCACAGCCCTACGATGCTTCCCGGGGCTACGCCGAGTGAGCGGAGATAGTTTGCCAACTGGTTGGAGCGACGGTCCAAGTTGCTGTAAGTGAGTCGGTCAGAACCGGCACGGATGGCCAAGGCATCCGGCGAAATCGCGGCTTGGCGTTGCACTAAATCAGGTACGCGAGCCACTACCTTCCCGTCACGACCCGCCGTGTGGCCAGAAGCTGCCCCGTTGCTACTTTCCATGTCCGCGCGTGCTCCTCTCAAGATTCAACACAGTCGTGAAAGCTGGCATTTTAGGGAACCCGGGAATAGCAGGGGCACGAGGCCGAGGGGGAGAAGCGCAGCCCAGCGTAATCACAAAATTATACATGAAGTCCGAAGGCGGTGAAATGGAAAGCGCAAGCATAGTCCAGGTTCAAACTGGGTTGCAAGTGTTTGCTCAGGGCGGACTCTATAAGGTGGAATCGCCATCAAAAAGCGAGGGTTCCCAGACGGCAGGGTTCTTCAGTTTGTCGGCCAGGGATGGATTCCCCGCCTTGTAGTAATAGAGCCAACTGGACAACGGACGCCGGTGAGGAGAAGTCCGTTTCAGGCTCTTTTCCAGCTCTGGAGCCAGGCCAACCACTTCGAGCATGTGGATGGACTCCGCGCGGCAACGCTGTTTGGCCGCCTGCAGCATTGCCATCAGCAGGTCGGGGGCACTCTGCTGACCCAGACTTTTCTGGTCCAGAGATTGGAAGTCGGCCAGGCGCATGCGGGTGAGGCCGATTTGAGGATAATCGTGACGCAGGAACACGGAATACGCCGCCAATCCAGAGCTGCCTTCAACGGTGTAGATCCAGGCTGTCTTCTGCTGCAGGGCAAACTTGAAGTGCCAGGCCAGGGCTTCCCGGCTGCGGACCGCGAGCAGCAGCCGCGATTTCTGCTTGCGGAGATCGGCCCAGAAGGCCTCGAAGCGATCATCGAATGAGGCGCAGGCCTGCACGTTGATGGCGCGCACGCTCGGTTGGAGACGACTTCTGCGCAGTTGGTCGCGAAGAAACAATCCCGCAGAAAGTGGGTAGCTGAGGGGCTTCGAAATGGCGCCACGCTTTTGGCGCAGGAAGCTCTCGATGAAATCCTGGTAGTGAGTGATCCAGAACAGAGTGCGATCCCAGGCTCCCTGGGGTACGGGAATACCCTGAAAGATGCTGTAGGCGGGCGCCGACTGCGCGCTTACGGTGGTGCTCAGAAAAAGATCGACATTGCGCTGCTGGAAATACGTGCCCAGCAGCAGCGGAGAATACGAGCGGTAGGGCGTGTCCACCACCCAGGCGCGTGTAGTTGCGGCCAGCAGTCGCTTGCCTTCGAATTCGTAGTTCATCGGAACATTGCCCAGATAGCCGCAGATCGCACCTTCCCCGATGTCCAGTACCCAGCCCATGGGGAACGTATTCTTATCGTTAGCGTTGGCTTCGCGATCGTTGGCTTCGCGGATTTCGCGGTAGGCGGGGTTGTTGGTCCAGAGATGCGACCATCCGGGAAAAGTCTCTACCTGCAGTTCGAACTTCGCGGCCAGGGCCGCGATTTGAGCGTGATCTTCAAAGCGGACCTCACGCAACTTCGGTGGTTTCTGCGGCTTCGCTGCAGGCACGGATTGATTTTGCGGCTCAGGCATTCCGGAACGGACTGTTTGGCTTCCGGACCCTGGGGGTGGTCCGACTGATAGCGCGAACGTTGATCAGCATCAACAACGACTCTCGCTGCACAGGCGCCGCGGAGCAGCAGGGCAGGACCGCTGCACACGCGGGTTTGCCGGACGTGATTATACACGCCTTCGAAAATCCACAGGCCTTGGAGGTTACTGGAGTAATACCACGAAGAGGCTATTCTCAGGGGGGCCACCCGCTGGTACTCTTCATCCAGTTACTGGGGTTATGCAAGATCCCCATTGACAACAACGCCGCTCCTTCGCGGCGGCCAGGATTCCTGCTCAGGATTCATCGGCTTTTTCAACCCTGGCCTAACTCCCCTAAATCGAAGGAACAGATTAAGAAGATACGCCGTCACGCTGTCGAGCAACTTAGCTGGCTGATGCCGTGTCACCGTTTGCTGGGAGGCAAACTCCATGCGTCTGCGTCGTTTTTATATCGCTCTTCCTCTCGCGGTTCTGATGTTTTCCCTGATCCTCACCAGTCCTGCTCACGCCACCTCGGTGCACATGCACTATCTGGGGGGAACGAACGGCGGGATTGGCCCCTATCCGGTATATCCCTACCAGTTCCAGGTCAACTACAGTTCCACGGTTACGGATCTGATCTGCGATAGCTATAACAATCAGGTCAGAATCGGCGAAAATTGGAATGCCACCGTCACTCCGTTTCTGACCGGAACCGGCCTGTTCGGTTCGACTGGTTCGCTGGACTACCGCGCCGCCGGCTTGATTTTCAAGAGCATGCTGACCGGCACGGTCAATGTGACGGCGGGGCAGTGGGCAATCTGGGGGCTGTTCGCCTCGAACGCGACCACACAATCGACTTACCTGAGTACGGGCGCGGGCGCCATCGCGGCTGAGTATCTTGCGCTGGCTGGGACTGACCCGAACAGCGCCTACTCCGGGTTGGTACTGTATACGCCGATCTCCGGCAGCCAAAGCTGGGGTAAGGGCGGGTTGCCACAGGAGTTCATTGGCTACAACGCGGTTCCGGAGCCCAGCAGCCTGTTGTTGTTGGGCACGGGTCTGGTGGGGATCGCGGGAGCGGTCCGCCGCAAACTGGTCAAAGTCTAGCTATTCTGGCTGTGCCGCTGGCTGATGAGGCTGGAATAGGCGCAGCAAGAGTCGAGCCGCGCTGCTAACCGGCAGCGCGGTATTTCGTTGTATGGCTGGATGCGAGCGTCGCAGGCGCGCGAGCCTGGCAACCGCACTACCTAGAACGGTATATCTTCGTCGGTGATCGGGCCGGCTCCAGCTGGTTCGGGCTCGGGTGTGCGCTGATCGAAGTTGTTGCCGCCGCCTCCGCTCGAGGATGATGACGATCCGCGCGAGCTTCCGGCGTATTCGCCGCCGCCACCGCCCTCGCCGCCGCGTCCACCCAGCAGAATGATGTCGCTGGCCACGACTTCGGTCATGTACTTCTTCTGGCCGGAAGTCTTATCGTCCCAGGAGCGGGTCTGCAGGCGGCCTTCGATGTAGACCTTGCCGCCCTTCTTGAGATACTCACCGGCAATCTCGGCCAGGCGCTGCCAGAGCACCACGTTGTGCCACTCGGTGCGGTCCTGCCACTCGCCGGCTTTGTCTTTAAAGCGCTCGTTGGTGGCGATGGTCAGCTTGGCCACGGGCGTGCCCTGCGGCGTGTATTTGATTTCAGGATCTTTCCCTAAATTTCCAATCAGTTGAACCCGGTTCAGACTTTTGCCAGCCATGTCGGTGCTCCTTTGTTTGGGGTTCACTATAGCAGAATGGGGCCAGTGGAGATCGCCTAGCTGCCGGAAGTGCGCGTGGAAGTATCGTTTTGGGTCTTGTCCTCACCGGCCAAACTCCACCACCGCAAGGCTGCCACACTCGTCGAGGTCTTCGACGACGTGGGTACCAGGCCTCAATCCCGATTCCGCCGTTGCCTACTCAGCGTCAGGCCTGCAAATCCGAATCGTTGATCTCGTCGAATACGGCGTTTGTCCCGCGGTCTGCGAGCGGCCCCATTCTTCGGCGCTCGGCGTCTAAATGATCTCGGACCTTTCTCGCTATCACTCTCTCAGGTAAGCCCGCGAGCGAAAGCCTGATCTGCTTAGCCTGTTCCAGCAATTCGGGCGTAAGGAAAGCGACAAGTCGTGGCTCAATCGCTAAGGGCAGCTCTTGGATCTCGTTCTTTGGCACTCTGCCACGAACTGGCCCTAATGAAAGGTATTGTGAGAGAAAGTCAATGCTCAACACTGGGGAGCTCGGCGGCTGGATACCCCAGTCCTTGAGAGCGTCGGCGACTTTTAGGGCAGACCTGTCGAACGTGAGCCACCAGCACTTAAAGCCCAGCGGCGTGGCGGTTTCGGTTGTGCGCCTCTGCACTACCCCGAGGTAGCTTTCGGTGTCGTGTTTCGCGAGCCTAAGAACCGTCAGCGGGTCCAGTTCACGTCCATGCTCGGACTCCGCGCTTCGACTCCGCCGTTTCTCGTGTAGCTCCAGCCAGATCGTATCCAGGGCGTTCCGAAGCTGAGGCTCAGCTTCTTCTACTTCTTTGGTGAGATCGCGTGTCTTGATCCCGAATCGCTCCTCGATAAAGGCGGAAAGGTCCTCGACCGGTCGAGCGTCGCCCATGAGCGTCTCCACCCACTGCGAGAAGGCGTTAGGATCTTTGCCGCATCTTACGTATGCTTCGAAAATAAAGGGGATGCCGCCCTCCCAGATAGCAGGAGGCAAGCGAGTGTACGTCACGGCGCGGTTTATGTGCGACGCGAGCTCCTCAAGGACGCCAGTCGTGGTATGGAGATCGATTCCGGCTTGTCGGGTCATGGCTAAAATGCGCTGGATTCGCCCCTGGTTATCGTCAAGCAATTCCTCAGCCAGCATCGGAAGGATGATCGTCGTATCAAGCCAGATCTCTCCATGGGAGAAGATCTTGTGCACTGCAGTCTGCACGTCTGGGGTCGAGCTCAGGAAGGCCATTAGGGTGTAAGCATCTGCTAGCCCTTTCAGATATCGATACACAGGGGCGGCCGTGTCATTGAGCACTCCAGATATGATCCCATGCAATACTTGGGGGTCCCCCTCATGCGCTCCTTTCTTCGGTGGAAATGTGTTTAGATCCCGAAGAATTAGTTCTTGAAGGTGGTCCAACGCGAATTCAGAAACCCGGTCACCCAGGACGGCACTGGCGAAGGTTTCAGCGCGGGCATACAAGCAACGCCCCAGAATCCGTCTTGCACGAATGACAACCGATGCAATATCTTTAGCGTCCGCTCCCTCGGGCAGTTCGGCCCTGGCCACGAGCCCAATCTGCTCATCAAGAGCTCCCTCGTCAAGCTCGCACGTCGCCAATTGCTCTCGAACCCTTGTGGATTCCTCGAAAGACAGGCAGACCGAATCATCCTTGTGGTGAATCCGGACTACTTGCCGCTTGATCAAGCGGGCAAGCGCCGCCAAGGTAAGTTCCTCGACCCTAGGCTCTGCCAGCCCCGTGAGCAGTCCCTTAGCGAGACCCAGCAGATCTGTCCTGCTAATTCTGTTGTTCGCGTCGGTATTAGCCAGAATTGATCGTACGACCGCCTCGAACGACAGCTTCGTAAGTCCCTTTTCCCCGGTGTCATCCTTTAGCTGCAACATGAGAAAAAGATGTGCAGCGCGCGTTTCCGAGAAACTCAGGACTGAGCCACTGTTTGGCTTCACCCCCTTCGAGGCGAGGTACGGGTCAACAACATCGCCAGCGAGGCTCTCTGAGGCCGCCTCGGTAATGTGGCTGCTGGAATAGCGGACCGTGAAATAATGTTTGTCTCTGATTTCCAAGTGAAGGCGGTGTAGCTTTCGAAGTTCCTGCTTGAGCGAGTCCGCCTCAGCCCCGATCCTCTTTGGGCTTGCGTAGACGAGGACTTGGGCATCCGGGTGCGTCTCATTAAGGCGCTTCGCCGTATCCCTAATTTTCTGCGCCCAGTCCTGAGTTACAGAGTATTGGAAAAACTGGGTTGGATCGTCAGCCAGCGAGAGAACTTCAGCATCGCGCCCCCCATCCCCCGAAGCTGCGGACATATCGACTAAACCCGGAAATTCGTTTACAAGGAAAGACGAAGCGAACTGTTCGAACCTCCGCCAATCGGTTGGCTTCAGAAGGTCAAGTGCGAGCTCGAGTCGGGCGCTCATTTCCGCTTAAGTGTACTCATGCCCCTAAGGCTGAACAAGTGCGACGTAACCTGACGTCAGGAAACCGAGTGAAGGGCGGACGTTTTCCTAGCCTTTTGCACAGCCATCCACGCAAGGTATTCCGAATTAGAAGCCAGTCGGTCTTAGGGTATAATCTCGCGCATGCCTCCTGCACCCGGCGCTACCAAAGCTGTTGGGATGGTTCCTGACGAGCTTAAGTTTGAACCGAAGTCCAAAGGGCTGGCCACGCCTCGAAAAAAGAAACCGAAGGAACTGGCCGTCATCACCGAGTGCTGCACGGGATGCGCCGGCTCGCCTGCCTGCGTGGAATATTGCCCGGTGGAAGACTGCATGTTCTGGGTGCCTGACGAAGACAATCCGCCGTTCGGCCGCATCCAGATCGATCCGATTCTTTGCATCGGATGCAAGAAATGCCTGAGCAAAGGGCCCGACGGATGCTTCCTCGACGGCTGCCCTTGGGATGCCATCGTGATGCTCGACACGGCTGAGGTGGAAAAAGAAGTCGGGCCGATGGCGATTTAGAAAACCAGCTCTTGGCTCTTAGCTATTAGCTCTTGGCTTGAACCTTTCGACTGCCTAAACAAGTCTTGTCATTCTGAGCACTGGAGTCGAAGGATCCCTACGCGATCGCCGCGACGCCTGCCTCGCAGGGAATTCTCACCGCGGCGGTGAGGCTGAGGTCCGACGTCTGGGGTCTGCTGTCTACCGTCTGCGTCTACTCCGGCGGCAAGCCTCCCAGATAGAGCGCGCTTAAGTTATCCAACTTGGCCATCAGCGCCTGCAGCGCGGGATTCGGAAATCGCCGCACGTAGGGCTGGAGCCAGGCATATTCGACGCTGGAGGTCCACGCTGGAATCTCCTGCTCCACGCCTGTTTTTTCGCGGAAGTAGCTGGGATCGGTTACGCCGCTGATGGAGCGGTCGACTAAATGTTTGAGCGCCTGATCATGTTCGTTGTATAGATATTTGCCATTGGCCGCGGCGAATTCGGCCAGCATGACTAACGCGCTGGTGGCAAAAAGATGGTAGTGCAGGGCGCGGGCAGCGCGGTCCATTTCGAGGGGTAGCGTGCCGTCTTTCTTGATCTGCTTGATTCCGATTTCTGCCGATTCCATGCCCCACTTCCACAGGCGGTCGTTATCGGCGGCAATGCCGATGGCGGCAACTTCCAGCCCGGTCCAATAACGGTGATTGTTATTCGCGGGAGGATGCCGCGCATTCGACTCGAAGTAGCCTATGGACTGAGGGGCCACATCCTGCAGCCAGCGCACGATCTCGGCCGTCTGCGCTGGAGAAATAATCCCGTTGGGGCGTGTCTTGAGATAGGCGATGGCGACCGCGCCCACCAGCCATTTCTGCACGTAGTAAGACTGGCGGCCGTTCATGGTTCCGGCCAGAAAGCGGTCTTTCGCCGCCGACTCGATCAGCGTGGCCGCGCACTCAGCCGCGGCGCGGCTTCCGGTGGTCTGATAGGCGTCGGCTGCCGCGACGATCTTTTTCACGACCTCTTGATAAGGCGCGGTGACTTCTTTGTACTCTTCCTGCTCGGCCTGATTGATGACCGAATGATGCGCGTCGGTGTAGTAGCCGCTGGAAGTGAGATCGGGCGAGACGTGCGTCGGCGCAGGGCAGGAGTAAGATTTGTCGCTGAGCATGACGGGATGCAGATCCCAGGGAGAACGAAGCGGCGCGGCGGCGGCGGGCAGAGCTAGCGAGATGGTGATGAGCAGGGAGTAGAGATGGCGAGGGCGCGGGATGAAACGCATGGCGATACTCCGGCTGGAGTGCGAACAATTCTGTTTCGCAATTTTACTTTACTGCTTGGCGCGCTGCAGGATCGCCTTTTCCGTTTCTGCGGCCTGCTGGCGCACGTCGTTCGAAATATCCGGCAGATCGCGTTCGTAGGGGCGAACCGCCGCCAGATCTTCGATCTGCCCGACCAGATACAGAGCCCGCAACGCTTCCCACACCTGCTCGGTTCCCGGATCGACGACTGCGAGTTCCTGGCCTGCGGCAACATTGGCACCAGGCTGCGCCACCGACCGGATGCGCCCGGGAATCGGCGACCGGATTTCAACTGGCGAGGAAGCTCCCACAGTCGCCAGCTTGGCCAACAGTCCGCCTTGATGAATGACAGTGCCGGGACGGTCAGCGTCGATCACATGGCCATCCGCTGGAGCGTTTATCTGAGCCGGCTGCAGCAGCGCCACAATCTGCGGACGCCCGGTCGCGTCGCCGAAGCGCACCAGCGACAACGCCGCGTTTCCCCGCACCATGGGCGACGAGTCGGCGAGCATCTTCAGCAGCACCTCGTGAAAGCCGGGGCCGGAAGTGTCCTGCCCCATGACCCAGGCATCGGTGTTGCGCACGTCTTCCACCGGATTCGCGGCCAGCGTCACCAGTTCGGGAAACCATTGCGCGACCGCAGAGTCATGATGCGCGATGCGTTCGCTGATCTGCACCAGCGCTTGCTGAATATGCCGCGGCTTCTTGTCGTCGTGAAGGTATTCGGTTAACTGCTGGTCGGAAAGATGCCGCCCGAACCAGGTGTTCCACCAGAACAGAAACGGCATCAGGACGATCAGCCAGCCGGTGGCGAAGAAGAGAATCTTCTGCGTGCGCGACATGCCGCGCTTGGGCTTGAGCTGTCCCAGATCATCCTTTGCCGAGCCGTTGCTAGTCATTGAATCTTCTTGCTCTGTCGGCTGGACGCGAAGATGTAGAGGGTCCTGCCCAGGATGGAGCTCTTGTCCACGAGGCCGAAGGAAGGATAGCGGCTGTCCAAGCTGACGTCACGGTTGTCGCCCATAACGAAGAATTTGTCTCTCGGCACTGTGATTGGGCCAAACGTATTCGACGAAGAAGTCGTATGGGACTCTCGGTGCTCGACGAATGGTTCGACCAATGTCTGACCGTTGAGAGAGACGAATCCATCCTTGCCTGAGATAGTGTCACCGCCGACAGCAATTACGCGCTTAACGAAGAATGTATCTTTGCTCTTGAAGACAATGACATCATCACGCTCCGGGGTTCGCGAGTCGTAATACCAGAAATCCGCAACGATGCGATCGCCCCTCCAAATGGTTCTCTCCATCGATTCGGAGGGAACCTCGAAGCTCCGAAAACCAGAGGCTCGTGTGATGGCCATTCCGAGGAGCTGTGCCGTGATAAGGCTAAGCGGGAAAAACAGAGTGATCCACCGTTTTGAGGATGGCTTTGTAACTGCCTCCCCGCGAGCCACCAGCGAGCTCAAGGGAGCATAGAGGAAGATCGTAATCCAGCCGCAATAGAGTAGACAGAAGCCAACGTAGGAATGCAGCAGCCTTAGCGGCCAAAAGCCTACGACAATAGCTGCCAGCAACAATAGCAAAACGGTGCCCTTGCGCCGATCCCCGAGATATATTTGCCCCGATCCGGGCGCAACCGTCGAAAGCAACGCCGCCACAAGATTGCTCTTCTGGCGGAGGGCCTGCGGTTCAGCAGGCAGTGACTCCCTCGTGGACGCAAATGTCGTGTTACTTGTCGATTCCTCCACGGCAGAGAAATATAGCAGAAAACCAAGCGCGAGCAGCCCGAGTGCCTACTCCTCCCGCAGCATATACCACGAACTCAGCACGATGCCGAAGAGCGTGGCAGTCATACCAAGCAGCGTAAGCCGGCTCAGCGCCGTCAGCCAGTTTCCATTCAGCGCAACCAGGTGGGTTATACCCAGATTGGTTGACCCCAGATCGGTTAGCCCCAGACTGGTCAGCCAGGCTGGGCGCTGCGAGAACCCTAACCCAACCCACGGCAGCGCGAGGATCGCGAGAACACCAGCGCAGGTGCGAGCCACGCGGATGGGCAGGGTGGCGCGCGCCAGAGCTTGTTCCCGTGCTCGGGCCTGAGCTTTCCGCCAGATCATGGCCGCATCGGGAGTTTGAAATTCGCGGTCGAGCGAGGCGCTATCGTCGTGCTGGAATTCTTGGCGCAGGAATGCGGTGACCAGCAGAACTTCCGAGCAAATGGGACAGCTGGCCGCATGAGCCAGAAGTTCGTCGTTGATGATTCCGCCGCGCGTGATGCCGCCGTGCGATCTTGCGCTGCGTAATGCCGCGCTCTGCAATGCCGCGACCAGGGCCTGCTCTTTCTCGCAGTAATCTTCCGTCATTTCGTTTCCTCCGGACTGCCGGGGCGTAAGCCGGCGCCCAGCAGTTCCGCCAGCTTGCGCCGGGCGCGAAACAGCAGCAAGCGTATGCTGCCCGCGCGCAGTCCAGTGCAATCTGCAATCTCTTTGTGATTCGAGCCCTCGACATAAGCGAGCCACAACAGTTGCCGCTCGCGCGGCTTCAGCCGGTCGAAGGCCTGCCGTGTGGCCAGCTTGCGATCAAGAGGCGGCTCATGCTGCGCGGACTCGGGCATATCGTCATCCGCAGCCCGCTCTCGCGGACGTCGCCAGCGGTCGCGCAGCAGGTTGGTGGCGATCTGGAACAGGTAGCTCCTGCTCTGGCGCTCGTCCATGGCGGGCACGTCCGCGGTCAGAAAGCGGCAATACGATTCCTGACACAGATCCTCGGCCAGAGCCCGCTCTCCGCAGGCGCGAATCAGATAACCGAGCAGCGGCCTGGCGGTTTGATCGTAGAAGGCGCAAAACGCGGACTCATCCATGCGCAACTCGCCCCGCGCGCCGCGCTCGTCAAGCACTTGCGCTTGCGATGCGGGAATTGCGAGATCAAAGTTCATGGATCGAGAGTTCATCGATCGAGTCTCAGGTTCGTCCGGCATTGCGCCAACTTACTGCTTACACACGGCTGCCGTTCAGCAGGCCAAAGGACTTCGAAAGATAGTAGGAAGCCGCAGATGACAGTCCGAAGCCAATTCCAAGCAGAGTAATCAGGGTGCCAAACACCAGGAAGCCTTCTCCCGCTTCAGACACACGGCCCCGCAGGAACAGGAAGGCCAGCCCCAGTGAGATCATCACGATGGAGGTTTGCAGCGCTCCGATGATCCGCGTATACGGAGAAACGTTGCTTTCCACGCGCAACGATTCGATGAGCTGTTTCCCCGCGTCGGTTTGAGCGTACGCCAGCAGTTCCTGGCCGGAGCTGACTTTCTCGAGCAGCTTGGTCTGCACCTCGGCCTGTAGCTTGGCAATCTTGAAGCGCCGGATCGTGCTGAACGCCATCCAAACGAACCACGAGAAAAAGCTGAACACAATCGGTATCACGACATACTCTGGTTGCATCGCGAGCTCCTTTTGGGCATGGCCGACTCATCGATTCCGGACCGCCCTCACTACCGAGAACGTTTGGCGGGGCACTTGGTTAACAGTACGGGGAAAGAATTTCAGATGTTCCGGGGATTCAGATCGGAAGGACTACCTATTCCACATCCGCGTCGAGAACTCGTTCCTGCTCCAGATAGTGTGACATGGCGTATTGGGCCAGAAGCGGCGTTTGCAGCCGGATTTCAGCCCCGATCCACTCGCCTTTGGCGTGCGGTGCATCGGGAGGGTGATTGCAGCGTCCGCCGCTGCCGAACTGGGGGCCGAAGTCGGCGCTCTGAATCTGATCAAACTGGTGGATGTCGCGCCAGGCGGCATCGCCGACCGTGCCTGAAACGTCGATCTTGAGCTTCAGGAGAGACATGAAAAAGAAATTGTTGATTTCTGATTGTTGATTGTTGATTAAGAACCTGGAGTTCCGGTGGCGCGGCTTCGATTTTCAATCAAAAATCAAAAATCATCAATCAACAATTGCTTCAGCTATGCGGGAACCACTGGTAAAGCATGAAATACACAAGCACGCCGGTCACGGAAACATACATCCACAGCGGCCAGGTCCAGCGGGCGATGGCGCGATGCTGCGGGTAGCGCGCCTTCAGTCCGCGGCTCAGGGTGATAAGGATCATGGGAACAATCACGATGGCCAGCGTGACATGCGGATATAGGACGAGGAAGTAAATTGTGCGCCAACCGCCTTGGCCCAAAAAATGGATCTCCCCTACATGGGCATGAAAGTAAAGATAGCAGGCCAGAAATAACGCCGAGGCGACGACTGCGCCGATCATGCTGGCTCGATGCGCGGCCATGCGTCCGCGGGCAATCAGCGCGCGTCCGGCAAGCAGCAGCACGGCGCTGGCTCCATTCAAACTGGCAATCAGGGCGGGGAAGTGGGCGTACTGCTCAGGGATCGAACTTCCGGCAATTGGACTTCCGTTAATCGAACTGGCGGCAACCAGGGTTGTGAGCATCAAGCGGCGGGCCTCATATTTTGTGCCATATCTTTGGGGCAAATCCTGTTTTGCGTCAAATCTTGGAGGATCGGGTGCGCCGGTTGACCATCAGGAACGCCAGTCCGAACATGACCAGCGCAAACCAAACCAGGGTCGAGATGTCGGACGACAACGAAGCGCTGGATTCCGCACCGGGAAACATCAACTGACGCAGGGCTTGGACGCCATAGGTTAGGGGATTCAATTTCATGATGAACTGAATCCAACCGGAAGCGTTGGGGGCAGAGAACAGCGCGCCCGAGAGCAGCCAGAGCGGTATCAGAAACAGGTTCACGATTCCGTGAAAGGCCTGCGAGGAATCCATGGGCCAGGCGATGGCGAAACCGAGCGCGGTGAGAGAAAACGAAACCAGGAATACTACCACCCCAACCAGTAGCACTTGCAGCGCGTTGAGATGGACGCCGGCGAAAGGCGCGAAGATCAAGAAGATCATGCCCTGCGCAGCGGCCAGGGTGGTGCCACCGAGCACCTTGCCCAGCACAATCGCAGTGCGCGATACCGGCGCGACCAGCACCGATAGCAGAAAGCCTTCCTTGCGGTCATCAATCACCGACATCATGGTGAAGATGGAAGTGAAGAGCACAATCAGAATCAGCGTGCCGGGGTAGAAGTAATTCAAGTAGTGCTGGCTTTGCCCGGCGCTCGATTGAAAAGAATTGCCGAACCCCGAACCCAGCACCAGCCAGAACACCAGCGGAGAGGCCAGCACGCCGACGACGCGCCCCGGTTGGCGGTAGAAGCGCACAATCTCCCGCCACCAGAGAGTAAAGGCGGGCAGCAGGACGCCCGCTGATGCGGGTGCCAGCGGCCGCGCCAAAGTTGTTGCCTGAGTTGCCATGGTTATCCTTGACCCCTTATCTTTGACCCCTTGAATTCGCTTTCGTTAACTCGCTGTCGTTAGCTGGCTTTCACGGCAGGCGTTTTGGCCGGCGGAGCAGCCTTCTTGCCGCCGAGCAACCCGCGATCCCGCATCTCCCAGAACGCATTCAGGAAGAAGCAGCCGGAAAGTGTGAGCAGGATGAGCGTCATGAAAAGTCCGTCCACGGTGGCCGAGGGCGGAGACAAGGTGATCATGCCCGTCGCGAAAATCCAGACCACTCCTGCCAAGGGAACGATTCCAAGAACCAGAGACAGCACGAGAATTATGGAACGCAAGCTACCTCCTTTTTTTCTTCTTGTCTTCCTTCTTGTTGTTTTCCGAACCCGCTTCGCCTTCTTCGTTCCAGAACTTGTGGCCGGTGCGGTGAATGAATACGTCCTCCAGCGCGGGCTTGCTGACCGAGATTGCCTGAATCTCTCCGGGGAATGCTTCGACCAGGTCGGGAACAAAGCGGTGCCCGCTCTCCCGTTCAATGCGAACCTGGTTTCCGAGGACGGACGTCTCCACACCGAAACGCGCGCCAATGTGCGCGGCCAGCAGGGCAGCATCGTGCGCGGCATCGAGCATAATCACATCTCCGCCGATTTCACTCTTCAGTTGCGCGGGTGTACCCAACGCGACTAGATTTCCTTCGCTCATGATGGCGAGCCGATCGCAGCGTTCGGCCTCTTCCATCAAGTGGGTGGTTACCAGCACGGAGACGCGTTCTTCATCGCGCAAAATCTGGAGATACTGCCACAGGTCGCGACGCGCGCCCGGATCAAGTCCCGTGGTCGGCTCGTCGAGCAGCAAAACTCCGGGATGATGGAGCAGTCCTTTCGCGAGTTCGATGCGGCGCTGCATTCCGCCGGAGAATGTCTCGACTCGCTCCTTCGCCCGATCGGCCAGTCCCACGCGCGCCAGAATCTCTCCTACGCGTTTCTTGAGCGCTGAGCCGTGCAGGCCGTAGAGATGTCCCTGATGCCAAAGATTTTCATAGGCAGTCAGCTTCGGGTCCACGCTCTGCGCCTGAAACACGACGCCGATCTGCCGGCGCAGGCTGGCTGGCTCGCGCGCAGTGTCGCAGCCCATGACCACGGCCCGGCCCGAGGTCGGGATCATCAGCGTGGACAGAATGCGGAACAGTGTGGTCTTCCCGCTGCCATTCGGACCGAGCAGTCCAAACAACTCCGCCGGCCGCACGTCGAATGAAACTCCATTCAACGCCGTACGATTCTCGTAGCGGTGCACCAGATTCTGTACGGAAATTACGGGCGCGGCAGTTTGCTCAACTTCCAGACCGGCTTCGGCGACGGCAGAGACTTTCGAGACCAAGGGCAACTCCAGGAGGCTCCTACTAGTTTACGACATCGACTCACAATCGCGACCAAGAACGGCAGCGACTAGTCGAATGCTGCAGGCTGCGCGAAGTTGCGCCTGCCGTGCCGCTATGAGTTGAGTAGCTTAAGCAGCAGATGGATTCCCTTGCGCCTCCGGCAACCGCTCTTCGAAGGCGACCGGAACATGCCTCCAGACTTGAATGGCCAGGATCACCGTGGTGGCGAGCAGAAGCGCTCCCACAGCGACGTGAGTCACAGTGGACACGACCATCGGAAGTTCGGGCTGTACCGCATCTCGACCCCATGCCACGCGCGTCAGGAACGCAGTGAAGCCGAGGCAGAGCTGCGCGATGAGCAGCGACAGCATCAGAATCGCGGGGCGACGAACGGCCTCGATTTGCGAATACACGGTGAGCGCGCGCACCGCCGTCCACGCCAACACAAACGAGACCACCACCGCGTTCAACACGTGCGGCCACCAGCTCAAGCCGTGATGACGAAACAGTGCACCCAGAGTTAACTGGACGTACAGAACGAAAATTGAAAGCAGGGTTAGGGTGAACAAGCTGGGACGCCGCTGGTCGAACTCAACGCGAGGTTGCTCTTCCACCCATTTCCTGCCGGTGAAGACGGCCATGGCCACGGCGATGCAGAAAAATGTTTGCGCCAGCGCGGCATGCGCCGAAGAGACGGGCGGAGGCAGGAAAAATAAAACCGTGAGGCCGCCAAGAATTCCCTGGGCAATGACCGTGCCAAGAGCGGCCCAGCCCAAAACCCGCAGCCAGCGCCGCTTTTCCACGCGCCACGTCCAGACTGCCAGGATGATGGTCAGCAGTCCCGCGCCTTGCGCGATCATGCGGTGGGTGTGCTCGAACCTCACCCCGCCCACGAGCCTGGGGATTTTGTAAAGCGATCCAAAAGAAGTCGGCCAGTCCGGCACCGATAATCCCGCATCGTTGCTGGTGACCAGCGCGCCTGCAATGATCAGAAGAAAAGTCCAGCAGGCAAGAATGACAGCGAGCCGATGATGCCCGCGATGGTAGGTGGTCGCGATGGCTTTCAGTGGAGTGCCCCTTGGGTCAGGAGGTTCATAGGTCAAAAACTAAACCGTCCCTGGCGCATGCGTTTGTGTATCAAAGACGGGCAGGTCGTACACTGAGCACAACCTGCTCCGTCCAACGCGGTATTCTACCACCGGAGCGATTACTCGGCGGCTGGTTTGAAGCTCTGGTCGACGGTCTTTGATTCTTTGGCTGCGACCGTGACTTTCTGGTCTTGCTCGCCGAGCTTTTCCTGCACGAATGCGAGCGTGTAATCTCCCGGCGGCAGGCCCTTGATTTCATATTTCCCATCTTTGCCGGTGACGGCGAAGAACGGGCTCTTCACCACATTGATGTACATCTTCATCCACGGATGCTGGTTGCACTTGACCGGCAGCATGATTTCTTCGCGCGCGAAACTCTTTTCGATCGCCGGAGAAGATGGCGGCTGCGACTCATTCCACTCCCGGTTGTCTTTGGGTGTGGGATGGATGTTGTGCGTGGTGGGATCGTCGTTCTTGATCTGCACCGTCTGCCCGGCCATTACGCCCAGCACGTGAGGATGATACTTGCATCCGCTCTGATCGAGCACGACCGGATCTTTGGGGAAATCGAAGGTGCGGTTGCCCAGTCCATCTTTGACGTAGACGAACACGTTGGCCAGATCGCCACCGTTTACGACTACGTTCTCGGCTTCGTTCATGCCCTTGCAGCCGGGGTCCTGGCTCATGTCGATCTTGGACGCCTTCGGCGCCGGGCCGTCAAACTTGACTGTGCCGCCGATCGTGGCCACGGTTGCGGGATCGATCGGAGTCGCTGGAGCCGCAGCCGGTTGCTCGGCCATGGGGCTCGCCGCCGGAGCTTCTTCTTTCTTGCTGCACGCCGCCAGCACCAGCAGCGCACACAGTGCCAGCACGCCAATTGTTATTCCTGTCCAACCTGTCTTCTTATTCATGATGTCGCCCTTTCTTGGAGCTTGCTTGGGAAGTTGCGTGTGAACCAGAAAGCCTTGTCATTCCGAGCGAGCCGGAGCGAATGCGACGGCGACTCGAGGAACCTGCTTTTTCCGACGGCAAGAATTCTACCGCGAACCTCCACTCGCCGCATGCTGAGACTCAACCGCCGCCTGCTTGCGATTGCTCGGCACTTGCACCGCGGCCTTGGCGTGCGGCATCGAAGCTGCGACCCGCCGCTGTTCCTCTGCCGTCAATTGAAAAATGTAATCGGTGAGCAGCTTGCGATGATCGCCTTCATAGCCGTTAAACGTCGGTGGCGTGGGCCCCGCAAACACGTAACGGCTGTCCTGCTGCTTGAACAGGCCGGACGGCATCGACGTACCGGGACTCACCGCCTGCGGATCGGTAATCCAGCGTTCGACCCAGTCCGGCTTCAGTCGTTCTTTCGCCAGCAAGAAATTCGGAGCCGTCGCGATCTTGTCATGCGAAGGATCGCCGGTAGCATGGCACTTCAGGCAAGGCGCGGCCGTGCTTGAGAACAAGCTTCGCGCCATGTCGGTTTCTTTGGTTGTGAGCACCGGCACTTCTTCCGGAATGTAGGGCAACGGCTGCTGCGACAAAGCCTCGAAGAAGCGAACGAGTTTTCTGAGTTCGTTATCCGAGAACGAGAAAGTCGGCATGCGGACTTTCAGGTACGGCCGCACTCCGTTGCGGTTCGTATCGGCCGTGCTGAGCGCCGGATTCGACAGGAATTTCCGCAGCCATTCTGGATCGACGCGCGCGCCTTCAGTCAGCAACTTGGGCGGCAACTGTTCCTGCACATCCTGATACTGTTTCAATCCCATCAGAATCGTGCGCTGGCCGGGGATGAACTGGTGGCAGCCCATGCAGTTGTACTTCTTGATGATCCACCAGCCCTCTTGAATGTCGTGCCGCGCGTCACCCGGCTTGTACTGGTAGCTCGCGGGCAGTGACGTCTCTTCGCTTCCCATGAGGAACGTGGTGAGGTCGAGCACCTGCTCTTTGGTGAGATGCAGGTTGGGCATGCGCGAGGCGTCCAACTCACCCTTGATCTTGCCCTTGTCGTAGATCTCGGGCTCGGCCAGTTTGTGTTCGAAGAATCCCTTTTGGCTGTACCAGGGATCGTGCGCGGGGCCATCGGGCAGGCGGGCCAGATCTTCCTTGTTCGTAATCGGTTCGGCGTTGCTACCGCCGCGCTGCGCGACTGTGGTAAACAGTGCGAAGTCGAGTCGCTCGATCGGCTTGCTGCCTTCAAAGGTGAGCTCGGTACCGATGCGTCCTTCATCTTCGAATCCGGAAATCTCGTGGCAACCGGCGCAGCCGAAGTGGCTGATCCACCTTCTGCCTTCTGCTTTGAGCGCGGGATCGTCCATGAATGCCGCGTTCGGATACGACGATGGTTCCTGTTTTTTCTGCGTCATCAAATAGGTGGCAATGTCTTCCGCGTCCTCCGGACTCAGACGCAGGCTTGGCATCACCGTCATGTTCTGTACTTGCAGTTCGTGGCCGTCGTTGGGACACTTGCTGTGATCCAGATCGAATTGGTAGGGCAGGCCTTTCTTGGCGTAATCTTCGGGACCGATGTCCTTCTTCTCGTATGGGCAATAGGGCCGGGTGCGCTGCCGGGCATTGTGAATCCAACGCACGAGATAGTCATAATTGGCTTTTTCGCCGACGCGCGTCAGATTGGCGGCGAAGGTTCCACCCTGCATCTGATCGCCTTCGCCGATGGAGTGGCAAGCGAGACATCCGCGCTCTTCAAATAATTCTTTTCCGCGCGCCGCGTTTCCGAGTTTGTGCTTGGGCAGTTCGTCGGTGAATCCTGATTGCCAGATGTACGCCGAGATCGCCTGAATCTGATGGTCGGTCAGGCGGAAGTTCGGCATCTTCGTCGTGGGCCGGAAATCGGACGGCTTCTTCAGCCATACGGGAATCCAGTTCTTGTTCAGCTTCAGCCGGACGTCTTTTAAGTTCGGCCCGACTTTTTTCTGATCCTGCATCAGGCTGTGTGACTGGAAGTCGAGCTGTTGCAGGCGCCCGTCCAGCTTGCTGTTCGCCACTTTTAAATCGATGGCCTTGGTGTTCAGCGCGTTGGCCACATCGTTCGATTCCGCCGCGTCCGCCTGTTTCATCAGGTACGCAGTCTGCTTCAGGTTGTCTTTTTTCTGCGTTTCAATCTGCTTGATCTGCTGGCCGACCGAGTTCAGATCTTCCGGTTCCTTGTCGTATCCCTCATAGCGATGGCAACCCATGCAGCCGCGCTGCCGGAAGAGGTCCTTTCCATCGTTAATGGTCTGCCACTGCACATCGCCGCTGACCAGCGCCATGTCGGCGGCGTGGCAATTCTGGCAGCCCGCTTGCGCGTTCTCTTTGGGAAACAGCGGCCACAGCCAATGCTCATAGTTGCCGTGCGCTTTTTCGACGCTGGTAGTCGCGCGTCCGTTTCCTTGATGACAGGGAGAGCAACCAAACTTGTCGGGATCGTGAATTTGCAACAACTCGGGTTGCGAATGGCTTACGAGCGCATCAGCATATTCGTCCGGCTTCTTTTCGCCCTTGGCCATCATCGAAGCCAGGGTAATTTTGAGAGGCTCGCGCGAGTTCAGATGGCAGGACTCGCAGCGGTCCACAATGTTGGCTTCGGCCACATTGATCTGGACAATCTTCGGATCCCAGTCCGCCGCCTTCTTTTTCAAACCGTCAATCTGTTGCGGGGTCAGATCGACCATGTGGTCGGAGATGTATTCGTCCACCTTCGCCTTGGCCGCCGTTACCGGTCTTAATACGTCGCCCAGTTGCAGACTCAACTTGGTGCGTTCATCGCGAATCTCGTTGTAAGCCTTCTCCAGTTCCTCGAAGTTAAATTGCTTCTTACTGCCGTCGGGGAATTCAACCGTCACCTTCTCGCTTTTGTACTCCGCGAGCTCCTTCTGCTTGCTGGCCTTTGACGAGGCGCTGGTACTCGTCTCAATCTCATAGCTGATGGCATTCACATAGGCGCGCCGGTCGGTGAACACGCTCTGCACGGCCAGCAGGCGCGCGCTGGCGTCATCCACTGCTTTGCGGGCATCCGCGGCCTTTGCCTTCGAATCCTCATAGGTCTTTTCGTACGCCTGTTTCAGCGCGGCGTAGTCCGGATTCTGTTCGACATCTGTTTCCGACGTGGCCGACCTCGACCGCGCCGTGTTCAGGAACGCGCCATAGCGATCCTTCCATTGATCCTGGAATTCCTTCCACGGCCGCTGTCCCCAGGCTTCGTCATACAAAGCCCAGAACAGCGTGCCAATGAGAATCACCGTCGCGATCAAGTAATGCAGCGCGTACGATTTTCCGGTGATCGGATCCTGCTCGGGAATCGGTTTATCAGGCACCAGTTCCTCCGACCTCAGTCGTTGGTCGATAGTCGTTAGTCGTTGGCCTCACTCCAGACTGGTCGCGGGTCGGCCAACGACGAACGGCCAGCGGCCAACGACCTTTCTCACACGTTGAACCACGGCGTAATCCACACATACTTGATGTGCCATAACAGCCGTAGAGCCATCTTCAGCGGCAGAGCGATCATGGTCAGCCACAGAAACGCCATGAGCGAAAACTGCAGCAGACTCATGCGCTGGAAATCTTTCGGCATCTTGCGCCGGAACAGCGAATACACCGCGCCCCCGCCGACCACATAAAATCCGCCTACCACAATCGCACCAAAGATTGCCTTGCCGATGTTCGACGTAATGTTAAACAGGTCGGGCAAGTCGCGGTTCACTTCGTAAATCAGGCGATTGTGATCCCAGGTCTGCCCCGGCCAGAACCATTGCCAGCCGGGCCCGCGAATGAACGTTCCGATGATGATCATCGCGACCCACAGAATGATGAAGCCGAAAAGAAAAGTCGAAATCGAAAACTTGCGCTGCTTCCAGGTGTAGTAGCCGCTGCCGAGCGGGTTGGTGTCGATGTAGGGAATCACCATCAAGCCGATGATGATCATCGTGGGCATTACCACGCCGGCAATCCACGGATCGAAATAAACCAGCATCTCCTGCAGGCCGAGAAAGTACCACGGAGCTTTCGCGGGATTCATCGTCAGGTTCGGGTTCGCTGGCTCTTCCAACGGCGCGTTCAGCGTGATCGACCAGATCATCAGAATAATCGTGATGATGATCGCGGCCAGAAATTCGATGCGGAGCAGGAATGGCCAGACATGTACTTCCTTGGCCCAGCCGGGCTTGAAGGGCCAGGTCTTGCGGTGATGCGTCTTGGCCAGCACGGGATCGGCTTCGAGTTGTTCGATCAACTGATCATTGGCTCGCGCCTGTTTCACGGCCAGATAAATGTAGAACGCGAGCAGCGGAATCAAGCCCACGATCGGCACGTTGTCCGGCGCCGAACAAATCTCCCAAAGTTGTCGCCAGTCCATAATGTCTCCACGAATGCCGTGGCTAATGTTCTAAAAATTCAGAAGTGAGAAGTCAGAATGCAGAATTTCGTGTCTTCACTTCTGACTCTTGCATTCTTCCTTCTGACTTCACCAAATCACTCTCCCGCGGCTTTTGGTCCCCTGCGGGGTTTGTCCGCTTCTTCCGTCAACATCACAGGAGCAGGGCCCGAGATTCCGCCATCTTTGCGGACTCGCCAGAAATGCACGATCATCAAGATCGAGGCGACAATCGGAATTCCGATGCAATGCCAAATGTAGGAGCGCAGCAGCGCATTCGCATCCACGATTGATCCGCCCAGCAAGCCGAACCGCACGTCGTTGTAGGGCGTCATGCCCAGCATCGACCCGAACGGGCCTTCATGACCGAGCAGCGGGGTCGCGCGCGCCATATTTGTTCCCACCGTGACTGCCCAGAATCCTAGCTGATCGTCGGGCAGCAGATATCCGGTAAACGAAAGAAGTAGTGTGAACACAAGCAGCAGCACGCCGATGTTCCAGTTAAATTCGCGCGGCTTTTTGTACGACCCGGTCAAGAACACGCGGAACATGTGCAGCCACACGCCGATGACCATCAGGTGCGCGGCCCAGCGATGCATGTTGCGCAGGATTTTTCCGAACGGCACGTCGTGCTCGAGATAAAGCACGTCGCGAAACGCCTGCACCTTGCTGGGGTGGTAATAAAACATCAGCAACACGCCGGTGTAGGTGAGGATGATGAACAGATAGAACGTGATGCCGCCCATACCCCAGGTGTAGCTGTAACGCACGGCATCGCGATTGATTTTCGCCGGATGCAGATGCAGGAACACGTTGGAAAGCACGCCCAGCGCCCGGTTGCGAGGCGTGTCGTCGTGCTTGTGGCGGAAGATCGAGGTATAGACTTGCGTCTTCGTGGGATCTTTCAGTCCCTCGATCTGTTCCTTCGCCTTGGCGGGGATGTCGGTTTTGAGGGCCTGAATGTCTTCCTTCACGCCGGTGGTCACGCGCTCGACCAGTCCGACCTTCCCGTTCTTCGCGCCGCCGTTGGTGCCGCTCGGATTGTTTTCGTCAGCCATAAATTATTCAGTCATTGAGCGATTTAATCATTGAGTCATTACGCCTTCTGCCTTTGTCAGTTGAGTGATTGGTTTCAATGGGTCAATCACCCAATGACTCAATGACTCAATCGTTCTACACTCCCGTCAAAAATGCTCCTGGATCGTTGAACTTGCTCGGCTGCCCCTTGGGCCACGAGTAGAGCTTCGACGTATCTACCAGAATCTGCCCGTCGGGCGCGAGTTCGAGATGCGCGCGATCCATGGGACGAGGCGCCGGCCCCTCGAAGTTGATGCCTTCGCTGTCGTAGCCGCTGCCGTGGCAGGGACATTTGAATTTATTCTCGCTGGGCTTCCAATCGGGCGTGCACCCGAGATGAGTGCAGCGTGCGTAGATCACGAACAAGCGGTCGGGCGTGCGATCGACCCAGATGCGGAATTTCTGCTGGAACTTGGTATCGACGCCGAGGGCGAATTCTGAAGGATAGCCAATCTTGAAAACGGAGTTCGGCTCAAACAGAGTGCGCGGCAGAAAGAAGCGGAAGAAGGCCAGGAACCACGCCATCAGGAATCCGGTCACCATGGTCCAGACGAAGCGGCGGCGGTGACGGTCGATTTCGGTCGAAGGGGCAGTCCCGGCCACGCCCGCGGCTGCCGCTGCTCTTGAGGTTCCCACCGCTGGCGTCCCCACATACTTGGTGGGGTCTTGCTTGGTGGGATCCTGCGCGCCCGCTGCCGCGGGTTTCGCGACAGGGTTCGCGCCAGGTTTCTCAACCTCGGGACTCGGATTGCCCTTCCCGGTCTCCGGATCCGCCATGAGCATCCTCCTGTAACTGGATGACTTTCTAGCTTTGACTTTCTAACTTGGGCCCTAATCTAAACCAGCGGCTGCCGCGTACTGCGGTGCCGCCAACGGCCTCCCAGAATTACGAATCGGAATCAAAGTATGAACCGCATGCTCCAGGGCATCGTGCACGATCTGTCCCAGAGCTTGTATGAATCGGGGTGAATCATTAAGTCCAGCGCTCATTTCAAATTGCGCAATCCCCAGCCGGTGCGCTTGCTCCCGCGCCTCATGATCGATCTCTCCCAGCGTTTCCACATGATCGGAAACGAACGCGACCGGCGCCACGCACATCTCACGCACGCGCTCGGCGGCCAACTGCCGTAAAGTTTGATGCAGGGAAGGCTGCAGCCAGCGGCTGGCGCCGACCTTGCTCTGGTAACAAAGCCTGTGCGGATTGCTCCACCCGCCGCGTGCGACCAGAAGGCGCACGGTTTCCTCGATCTGCTGCTGGTAGGGGTCGCCCTTTTCGATGACCGACATTGGAAGACTGTGCGCGCTGAAAACGATTTCCGGGCGCTCGGGCACGGGAAACCGTGACAGCGCGCGGTTCACTTTCTCAACCACCGCGTCCAGATACATCGGATTGCGATAAAACGGCTCTACGCAATGGACGGGCAGGTCATCGGCGAACAGTCGCCGCCATTCGTTCAAGCTCGATCCCGTGGTGGTCGAGGAATACTGCGGGTACATGGGCAGAAGAACGACTTCTTCGCACCGCGCCGCCCGCAGTTGCTCGATCGCTTCGTGGGTAAAAGGATGCCAGTAGCGCATAGCCACAAAGCAGTGCGCGTCGATGCCTTGCTGGCGTAATTCACTTTCCAGCGCGCGTGCCTGCTGCTCGGTATGCTGCCGGATGGGCGAGCCGCCGCCGATAGAGGCGTAATGGTGCTGCACTTTGCGCGCCCGCGTAGTCGAGATCAGCTTGGCGAGAGGTTTACGCCCGATGCGGGCAAAAGGGAAGTCGATAATGTCAGGGTCGCAGAAAAGGTTGTACAAAAAAGGTTCAATCGCTTCCAGCGTGTCGGGTCCACCGAGCTGAAAGAGAACTATCCCCACACGCCGAGCTGTGCGCGTCATTTTCCCCACTATCCCCAGAACGGAAGGCACTGTACTCCGAACCCGGCGCGCGAGTCAATGGCGGAATTGCGGAAAAATCGATTTCGGAGGCGGCCAATGGTTCGGCCTTCGGCCTGGGGGAATGCCAGCATTGAAAAAAACGGCTTGCGCATGCAATCTGATAGCGATGCCCGAGCTGCCAGACATCGCCGCATACATCACCGCGCTCGAATCGCGCATCATTGGCCAGCCTCTGAAGAAGGTGCGGTTGGCGAGCCCCTTTCTGCTGCGGACGGCGCAGCCCCCGCTGGCGGCTGCCGAGGGACGCACCGTAGGAGAACTGCGCAGACTCGGGAAACGGATTGCGATTCGCGCGGGGAGCGATCTGTGGCTGGTTTTACATCTGATGATCGCAGGCCGATTGCACTGGCGTGCCCCTGACGCCAAGCTGGCTGGCCGTCAGAGTTTGGCAACCTTCGACTTTACCAATGGTTCGCTCGTGCTTACGGAGGCGGGTTCCAAGCACCGCGCATCGTTGCACGTGGTTAGCGGCGAGCCAGCCCTGGGCGCCTTCGATGCGGGCGGCATCGACGTCTTCGCTGCGAACCTCGATTCTTTTCGTGCCGCACTGACGGCGGAAAATCATACGCTGAAGCGGGCGCTGACCGATCCGCGCCTGGTCAGTGGCGTCGGCAATGCCTATTCCGACGAGATCCTGCACGCCGCGCAGCTCTCGCCGATCATGCTTACGAATAAGCTCGCGCCCAGCGATTGGGAGCGCCTGTTCGCGGCGACCCGGGGAACGCTACAACTCTGGATCACTCGGCTTAGAGCGGAGGCGGAAGTGGCCTTCCCAGAGAAAGTGACTGCGTTTCGCAAAGACATGGCGGTGCATGGGCGTTACGGTCTGCCATGTCCCCGGTGTGGCGATAAGGTTCTGAGGATTCGCTATGCGGACAAAGAGACGAACTACTGCGCCCGCTGCCAGACCGGTGGAAAAGTTCTTGCTGATCGTAGTTTGTCTCGTTTGCTAGGATCGGACTGGCCGCGCACTCTGGAAGAACTGGAAGCGCTGAAGCGACGGTAATACGGATTGTTGATTGTTGATTGGAAAACTGCTCAAGCGGGAACTTCAATCAACAATCAGAAATCAGCAATCAACAATTGCCAAGTTGTCTATTCGCCCGCGCCGCTTTGCATTTCTTCGATCACGGCATCGGCAAACTCCGATGTTCCCGATTTCCCGCCAATGTCGCGCGTCAGTTTCTCCGGATGCCGGTACACTCGCTCCAGCGCATTGCGAATCTGGGTAGACGCCTCGTGCTCCCCGAGATGCCGCACCATCAGCAGAGCCGACCGCAGCAGCGCCGTCGGATTGGCCAGATTCTTGCCCGCGATGTCGGGCGCCGACCCGTGCACCGCCTCAAAGATCGCGCATTCATCGCCCAGGTTCGCGCTGGGGACGAATCCCAGTCCGCCCACAAAGGCCGCGCACAAATCCGACAGAATATCGCCGTACAAGTTTTCCATCACGAGCATGTCGTACTGATACGGATTCATCACCAGTTGCATGCAGGTGTTGTCGACAATGTGTTCGCCGTAAGTGATCTCGGGATAGTCTTTCGCCACATTCCGGGTGCAGCGCAGGAACAGGCCGTCCGACAACTTCATGATGTTCGCTTTGTGAATGCAGTGAATCTTCTTGCGCTGATTCTTGCGGGCGTACTCAAACGCGAATTTGGCAATGCGGGTCGATGCCTTCTCGGTAATAATCTTCAGACTCTCCACCACGCCCGGAACCACTTCATGCTCCAGTCCTGAGTAGAGTCCTTCGGTGTTCTCGCGCACGATGATCAGATCCACATCCGGGTACCGCGTGGGAATATGCGGCAAGTTTCGGATCGGCCGGAAATTGGCATAGAGCTCAAACTTCTTGCGCAGTGCAACATTGATGCTGGGAAACCCGCCACCCACCGGAGTAGTCACCGGGCCCTTCAAGCCCACGCGTGTGCGCTCGATCGACTCGATCAAATCTTTGGGAATGTACTCGCCTGACCTTTCGTAAGCGTCGGCGCCCACGGCAAACTCTTCCCACTCGAACTTCACTCCGGTCGCTTCCAGAATGCGCACCGTGGCCCGCGTCACCTCCGGGCCGATCCCGTCGCCGGGAATCAAAGTAACTTTATGACTCATAAATGCTGTCCTGCCTTACTGTCTGACTTCAAGCGTTAAACCGTCTTCGCCTTCACCAGATCTTTCAACTCATTCATGAACTCTTTCACGTCCTTGAAATCGAGATACACCGACGCAAAACGCACGTAGGCGACTTTGTCGTAGCGGCGCAGGCGGTTCATGATCAACTCGCCCAGTTCGCTGGTTTTGCGCTCGCGCTCCGCCGACTCGGTTACGAACGACTCCGCCTCGTTCACAATCTGCTCGAGTTTGCTGATCGGTACCGGACGTTTTTCGCAGGCGCGCAGTAAGCCGTTGAGCACCTTCTGGCGGTCGAATTTCTCGCGCCGGCCGTCTTTCTTTACGACCATGTAGGGGATTTCATCGATGCGTTCGTAAGTCGTGAAGCGCTTGCTGCACTTCAAACACTCGCGTCTCCGCCGGATCGACTCCGCTTCCTTGCTCTCGCGCGAGTCCACTACCTTATCGTTGGCAAATCCGCAAAAAGGACATTTCATGGGTCTTGGCCGGTCCCTAAAATTGTAACAGTTGAGCGGCGTGGGAACGCTGCGCCTCGGACCTGGGCCCGTGCCGAACGGAGCACCCGCGAGACCGGCGCAAGTGGCACACAACAAAACGGCGCTCGCACCCCCTGCGGTACGAGCGCCAGTTTTTCCTCATGCCTACCTGGTGACGGAAGGCTTGAAGCCTGCGATCCCAACGCGCGGGCGTTAGGGAAGTATTGCCCGCTGAGGATCTGACTAGAAAATGCCGCACTTGGCCCGTTGTTTTGTCACGAAACTGTATGCATTTTGTAAAAAACAGGGTAGTCCTGCCTTCCTTTCCTGATGCCCTTGGTAATCCGGCCCCAGCGTACTGCGCTGGTATCATGAGGATTCCCCCGACCATAACCTTTGCGCTGGCTGCTTCACTTCGGAACGCTTCTGCTGGCTCTGCCACTCATGGCGCAGAGCAACGCGGGAGAACTGCGCATGAAGGTGTCCGACCCTAACGGCCTTGGGGTCAAGGCCACGATCACTTTATCGAGCAATGCTGCCCAGTTCCATCGAAGCCTGATGACCGACGACGTCGGGTTCCTCGCAGCCCGCAATCTCCCCTTCGGGCCGTACCAGCTTAGGGTGGAAAGCGACGGGTTTTCTGCGTTCGTGGGCGTAATCGAGATTCGCTCTGCTCTGCCCACGGAGTATCTGGTGAAGCTAAGCATCGCGTCGCTTAGCACCGCGGTCAACGTGACTGCGGAAGCGCCATTGCTCGACCCGCAGCAAAGTGGCGCGTCCAACCATCTGGATCAGCAGGCAATCGCCGATCGCCCCGCTTCGATACCTGGGAGGTCCATGGCCGACCTGATTAACTCCGAGCCCGGATGGCTCTATGAAGGCAACGCCGTGCTCCATCCCCGTGGCTCCGAGTATCAGACGCAATTCGTCGTCGATGGCATTCCCCTCACCGACAATCGCTCGCCCAGCTTTGGTCCCGAAATCGAAGCCGACGATGTGGATTCGCTGACCATCTATACGGCCGGAATTCCCGCGCAATATGGACGAAAGATGGGCGGTGTCGTCGAAGTCAACACGCTTCGCGATGAACAGCCGGGACTGCATGGCGAAGCGATTTTGTCCGGCGGAGGTTTCGACACCGCGACTGCTTTTGCCCAGGCCCAATATGGCTGGGAACATAACACGCTTAGCGCGAGCGCGGCCGGCGACATGACCGCCCATTATCTCAATCCCGTGGTACCCCAAAACTACACGAATCGCGGGACGACCGGCGACTTCTCTTTAAGCTATAGTGTCGACATAACTCCGAAAGACCATCTCGCCCTCAGCGTCCGCCATGAACTTGCTCGCTATGAGATTCCCAACGAGCAAGTGCAGCAGGACCCGCAGCTCATCGCGACGCTGGGTGGACAGCCGTCGCCTCCGCCGGGCACTCCTGCGCAGCTTCAAACCGCCGACAATTTCGAGACCATGGGCATCGCTTCCTATCAGCACATTTTCTCGTCCAACGTTCTTGTGGATGTTCGTGGCATGGTCCGCAATAATTCCAACGATTTCAATTCCAATGCCTACTCCTGGCCGATTATTGTTTTCCAGCACAACTGCTTCAACGAAGGATATTTCAACAGCTCAGTCTCGGTTCACCACGGCCATCAGGAATGGAAGGCGGGGATCGAGTCCGACAATATCTTTCTCCATGAAAATTACAGCGACACTATTACCGCCAATCCCAATTACCCCGTTAGCTATCCCTTTGACCCAGGCACAGCACGCACTTTCGCGTTTTCCGGCAGCCGTCCTGACCTAGAACAGGCGGCCTTCATTCAAGATCTCATCCACCTGGGCAACTGGACCGTCAACGCCGGCCTGCGCTGGGATCACTATCAGTTACTGCTCAATCAGAATGCCGTCAGCCCACGTCTTTCCATTGCGCACTATTTTCCCGCGGCCAAGCTGATCGTCCGCGCGTCTTATGACCGCGTTTTTCAGACTCCGTCGTTTGAAAATATCCTGCTCTCCAGTTCCAGCCAGGTGCAATCGTTTGAAACCTCCGTGCTTCGTCTTCCGGTGCAACCCTCTCACGGCAACTACTTCGAATTCGGCGCCAGCAAGAGCATTTGCGACCAACTGCGCTTCGACGCCAATTACTTCCGGCGCTACGTCCACAACTTCGCCGACGACGATCAGATCATCAACACTGCGATTAGTTTTCCCATAGCTTTCCGCAAAGCGATCCTCTACGGCGCTGAAGGTAAACTCGAAATTCCGCACTGGAAGCGATGGTCCGGCTTTCTCAGTTACTCCTACATTGTGGGCAACGCGTGGTTCCCGGTCACTGGCGGACTCTTGCTCGGCGTGAGCGACAAGTGCGTCCAATCGGCAGGACCATCGTGTCCTCAGCTCAGCGGGCATTTTCCCGATTCACAGGATCAGCGTAATACCGCGCGCCTGCACATTCGCTATCAGATGATTTCATGGCTGTGGGTGGCCGGCGGCGCAGATTACGGCAGTGGCCTGCCGTTCGATTTCGACGGCACCGCGCAGCAAGTGCTGGCCGAGTACGGCCAGGCGGTGCTCGATCGCATCAATCTCAACAGCGGACGTATTAAGTCGACGCTGGCGGTGAACACTTCGCTCGGCGCTCAGATTTACAAAAGAGAAAAAATCCTTGTGAACTTACAAGCCGACGCAGAAAACCTAAACAACCGCCTCAACGTGATCGACTTTGGCGGCCTGTTCTCCGGCAACGCCATTGCCCCGCCCAGAAGTTATTTCCTTCGCCTGGCAGCGAGTTTCTAGGTCTCTAAACCACGAAATACTTTGCCCCCGGATGATGCACCACGATCGCCGAGGTCGACTGCTCGGGTTCGAGTAAGAATCCGGAAGTCAGACGCACTCCCACATTCTTCTCGGGTTCGAGCAGGGCGAAGAGCTTGGTTTGGTCCTCCAGATTCGGGCATGCCGGATAGCCAAACGAATACCGCGATCCGCGATACTTCTGGTGAAACAGATCGCGAATCTCTTTCGCGTCTTCTCCCGCGATCCCCAGCTCTTCGCGCATCTTCTTGTGGTGAAACTCCGCTAGCGCCTCCGCGGTTTCGACGCTCAGCCCGTGCAGGTATAAATATTTCGTGTACTCTCCGCCTTCGAACAAGCGCTGCGTCTCCACACTGGCCTTCGGGCCGATTGTGACCAACGATAGCCCGATCACATCCATTTTTCCAGAAGCCTTGGGCGCGAAGAAGTCGGAGATGCATAGCCGCCGCCCTTCGCGCTGGCGTGGAAATGTGAAGCGCAAAAACTCGCTCTGTGTCGTGTTCGACGCCGGAGACTCCGCACTCGGCGCCTGGTACACGATGACGTCATTCCCATCCGCCTGAGCAGGGAAGTACCCGTAGACCACCGCAGGCTCAAATAGTCCCGAACCAGCAACCTCATCTTCCAGCTTCCGCAGAACCGGACGGAACTTCTCTTCGACCAGTCGCAGATAATCCGCCTGCGAAGCGGTTTTCAGTTGCCATTGATTCTTGAACAGCGCCGTCTCGTTGATGTACTGAAACAGTTCGCGCAAATCGTAATCCTTGCGCACGCGCACGCCCCAGAACGGTGGCTCCGGAATATTCGCAGCATCGCCGACCACCGGACTTCTTTCAGCGAACACCGGCCCGGTTTCTTCATCCACGGCAGTAGCCTTTGCGTATTCCTTTACCGTGCGTCCTTCGGTCAGCCGAGTCTGCTTCGCGCCATTGTCGGTCGCGAGGTCTTCCATAATGTGCAGGCCCGCGAAGGCATCGTCGGCGTAGAAGACGGCGTTCGCGTACTCGCGTCTCAAATCGTCTTCGACGTATTTGCGTGTGAGAGCGGCGCCGCCGCAGATCACCGGGAACGCCAGCTTCTGCCGCTCCAGGTCCTGGATGACATACTTCATTTCGAGCGTGGACTTCACCAGCAGTCCGCTCAAGCCGATGGCGTCGGCTTGATGCTCCTGTGCTGAACGGATAATCGTATCCCCCGGCTGCTTGATGCCGAGATTGACTACCTTGAATCCGTTGTTCGACAAAATGATGTCGACCAGATTCTTTCCGATGTCGTGCACGTCGCCTTTCACCGTCGCGAGTACGATCGTGCCTTTTTGCGATCCGGCCTTCTTCTCCATCTTCGGCTCAAGATAGGCGACCGCTGCTTTCATGACGCCGGCGGAATCCAGCACCGAAGGCAACTGCATCTTGCGCGCGCCGAACAAATCGCCGACCGTCTTCATGCCATCGAGCAGGACGGTGTTGATCAATTCCAGGGCGGAGTAGTTCACGAGTGCTTCTTCCAGCAGTTGCTCTAGCGATTTCTTGTTCGCGCCGTCGCCGACCGACTTCTCGCCGTTGATGATGGCGAACTTCAGCTTGTCCTCTACTGACAGCGTGTCGACATGGGCGGTGGTTGACGCGGCGGGCTTGCCCTTCATGCCCGCGAAATGCGCCATATACTTCTGCAGCGGATCGCCGTCGGAATCAGCGTCGCGATGGATCAGCTTGCGCGCCAGTTCTACTTCTTCCTGCGGAATTTTGTATAACGGATAAATCTTCGTGTAGTTCACGATGGCCATATCGAGCCCGTGATCGACAGCTTCATGCATGAACACGGAGTTCAGCACGCGCCGCGGATAGGCATCGAGGCCAAACGAAATATTGCTGACGCCCAGAATCGTCTTGACGCCCGGCAATTCTTTCTTGATGCGCTCTACCGCATTGATCGTTTCGATGCCAGCGGTGCGGTACTCTTCCTGGCCCGTCGAAATGGGCAGGGTCAGAGCGTCGAAGATCAAGTCGGTGCTGTCGAGGCCGTACTTCTTCGTGGCCAGATCGTGGATGCGGTGCGCGATGGCGACTTTCTTGTCGGCGGTGAGCGCCATGCCATCTTCATCGATGGTCAGCGCAATCACGGCTGCGCCGTATCGCTTCGCCATAGGCAGTACCTTCGACGTGCGCTTCTCGCCGTCTTCCAGATTGATGGAATTAATGATGGCGCGGCCGGGAATACGTTTCAGCGCCTCCTCGACGACGTCAGCTTCGGTCGAATCCACCAGGATCGGTGCGGGAACGCGGGTCGCGATCTTTTCTAGAATCGAAGTGATGTAACCTTTCTCGTCTTCGCCGACAATCGCACAGCACAAGTCCAGCATGTGCGAGCCTTCGTTCACCAGTTTCTTGGCCAGGCCCAAAATCTCGTCGTATTTCTTGCCTTGCACCAGCTTGCGGAAATGTTCGACACGCGTCGTCGTGTTCATTTCCTCGGCGACGATCAGCGGCTTCGGTTCAAGGTCGAGGGGAACCGTTGTATACGCGCTGGAGGCCGCGCCCACGCGCTTCACATCGCGCTTGGCGGGCTCCACGCCGGAAACCGCGTCCACCACGGCTTTCAGATGTTCGGGTGTCGTGCCGCAACAGCCGCCCACGATGCGCACGCCGTAATCCTTCACGAAGTGCAAGTGATACTCCGCCAGATCCTTCGGCGTTAACTTGAAGACAGCCTGCCCGCCCTGGTTCTCTGGCAATCCAGCATTCGGCAAAACGGAGATTTCTTTGGTCGAGTTCAGGCCCAGATACCGTACTGCGTCGTTCATTAAGTCCGGACCCGTGGAACAATTCAGGCCCAAGATGTCGAGATCGAGAGGTTCGAGTGCGGTGACGACAGCCCCTATTTCCGTCCCCAACAACATCGTTCCGGATTCTTGCAGTGTCACTTGCACCTGTAAAGGCAGGCGCTTGCGAGCCTTCTCCATCGCATCGAGAGCCCCAATCGTCGCAATCTTTGCTTGCAGCAAGTCGAAGCACGTTTCAATCAGAAGCACGTCGACTCCGCCTTCGATGAGGGCCGCTGCCTGCTCTGCATAGGCAGCAACCATGGCATCGAAGCCGATGTGCCCCAGCGACGGCATTTTCGTGCCCGGTCCCATCGACCCAGCGACGAAGCGCGGCCGGTCTTTGGTGGAGAATTGTTGCGCGACTTCCTTGGCGAGTTGCGCGGCCTTTACGTTGATCTCATGCACGCGGTCTCGCAGGTCGAATTCGCCGAGGACGATGCTGGTTCCGCCGAACGTGTTGGTCTCAACGACGTCACAGCCCACGCGGAAAAAGTCAGCGTGAATGTCGCGAATAATATCGGGACGGCTCAACACCAGCACTTCGCTGCAATTTTCCTTGCCCCAGTAATCGTCCAGGGTAGGATTGCGCTTCTGAATGTTGGTCCCCATCGCGCCGTCGTAGACGACGACGCGTTCTTTTACGGTTTGTAAGAAGTCAGCCATAAGTGAAATGTCGTTAGTCGTTAGTCGTTGGCCTCTTGCTCCTAGTTATTAGGCGCCCGGTGGGTCGAGCTAACGACCAACGACCATTCCCATGCACAAACGCCGGTCTCGAGGACCGGCGTTGATCAAACTCGAAACCTGCTTCGAAGTTAGCTCCCTGGCACCATCTGCGCCGGCGCCCCACCGTCCACGTCGGCCTGGTTGAAGATGACGTTGGCCCCCATGTGTGCTGGCCGGGGGGCCAGCATTTGCTCCTTGCGGTAAACCAGATTGCTGGCATTGAAAGTCGCCAGTTCAAATCCATGTCCGTGCGTGATCGCATCGGTCGGACACGCTTCCACGCAATAGCCGCAAAAAATGCAGCGGTTGTAATCGATGTTGTAAACCTTGGCGTAGCGCTCGGCGCCGCTGACCCGGTTCTCGGCGGTGTTCTCAGCGGCCTCAATGTAAATGCAATTCGACGGACACGCCGCAGCGCACAGGAAGCAGGCCACGCATTTTTCCAGGCCATTCTCATCGCGCTGCAAAACGTGCGCGCCGCGGAAGCGGGCTTCAAAGCGCGCGCCCTTCAGCGGTCCCTTGCCGTCGGGATAATTCTCCACGGTCGTCGGCTGGAACATCTCCATGAAGGTGATGCTCATGCCCTTGGCGATGGCGGCGATGTTTTTCAGAACCGGCATACCCATCTAGTATACCGAAACCCGCGTCGGACCGCCGCGTTGCGCGGGAACGGAAGGAAGAGCCGGGAACCTGCGGCGGCAATGACATTAAAGAAAAGAGGCATTCCGGGTTTACGTTCGGAATGCCTCCATGAATCCACTAACGGCAAATCAGAACTGCAGGTGCAGGGAGAGCTGCAGGAAGCGTGGGCTGCCCACCGTGTGCTGGATCACGCCCAAGCTACCTTGCGGGGGATTCGCCGGCGGACCGTAGTAATAGGGAAAGAAGTTCACGTCGTTGTTCGGTGTGTCGAAATCAGCATGGTTGAAAATATTGAACGCATCGGCTTCAAACTTCAGGTGGTAGCGTTCTTTGAATACGAACTGCTTGGCCAGGCTGGTGTCGAAGCGCACCTGGAACGGCCCTCGAAAACTGTTTCGGCCGGTATTTCCGAACAAGGACTCATACTGATCGGATCCCGTACTGTCCGGAGCGGGAACCCCGTAGGTCCCCGGAGCTACAAACTGAGGCGCGAAATCAGCCGCGTTGAGCTTACAGAGTGAAGTTGGAACTACCACAATTCCCGCGGGGCAAATACCGGTCTTGGTTGCCTGTTTGGCAGTTGCGCCCGGTACCAGCGGCACAATGGGGTTCCCAATGTAGTTACTGGTGCCGTAGTACAAACTCGCCACCGAGCCCGAATAGTCATAAACGCTGTAGGGCTGCCCGCTTTGTGCCACCGTCTGGCCGCCAACGGTCCAGCCATTGACCAGGTAGGCCAGCGCCCCGCCGTCCACCAGCTTCGGAATCGTATAGCTGTAGTTGACCAGAAAAACGTGGGTCTGATCGAAATCCGAGGATCCATAGTTTGCCAGGGGAGTGAGCGGATTGTTCCCGGTGAAAAACAGCCCCAAGCCGCTCTGCTCGTCCAGCGAATGCGACCAGGTGTAAGACGTGGTGAATTGCAGGCCGTTGGAGTAGCGCTTGTGAACCTGGACCTGCAAGGCATCGAAGAACGATATGCCCTCCGCCTTATACGACACCGCGTTCATGTCATAGCCGGGATAAGGAACGCGGATGGGCGCGTTGCCCGCGTATTCGTTCGTATAGATGAGCTCATTGTCCAGCGGGGGCAGCCCAGAGTAGTACACGTTCTGGGGAGACGCCGGGCTGGTACCCCCATAAGAAGTGGTCTGATTGTTGACTGGGTTCGCTGCCGTAGCGATCAGAGGCTGGTTGAAGGGAATCGGTAGCACCAAATGAGTACCGTGATTGCCGACATACCCGACCTCGAACAGCCAGGTGTTGGAGGGCTGAAATTGCAGGTCGAGGGTCCAGTTCTGCGTATACGGCAGTTTGTTATTGATATCGTAACCGCCATACAAGAACGGTCCATAAAGATTGCTGGGCGGCCAGCATCCCGGGTAACCGCAAGCCGTTTGCTCGAGGTTCGGCAGGTAGGCGAGGAAGGCTGCTCCGGTGGCTGGCGGCGGGGGTGGCAGAGTCGTGCCGAAAGGCTGCGAGAGAGTCGCGCCCTGGGCGACGGAGATGGGTTGGACGAACGGAGGCGCGAGCGTGACTCCGAACGGTCCGTTAAATCCGGATCCTGCGCTCGGTGACAAGTAGCTGAAGAACTCGCCGCGGTCGAAGTACATACCGTACCCGGCGCGCACGGTGAGTTTCGACGTTGGAGACCACGCGATGCCGATGCGGGGCGCGAAACCCCACTGGTGATTTTTCATCAGCGAATTGCTGGCTCCGGGCGTGGCGCCAGTCTTGTTGTTTCCGGCGATGAGCAGACCGGAGCTGTTAATTACGTCAGTCCCTGGGTTGCACGTCTCATAGTAGTACTCAGTCAAAGCCGGGTCTCCCTGATAGCCGCCGGTGCATTGCGTGTAACTGTACTTGGAAGGGTCAAAGGCCGTAAGCAGGCCGTATTTCTCCGTGAGCGGGCCGTCGATGTCCCAACGCAACCCAGCGGTGATAGTGAGGTTTCTGCTCGCCTTAAAGTTGTCGTTGATGTAGGTGCCGATGGTATCGGAGCGGTAGTAACGGTGCGCCGAACCAGCAAACTCATTCCCCCCGTGCAAGTTGCCTTCTACGAAGTCCTGGAAGGTTTCGAAGTCAAGAGTATCGGTATTGGTGTTGTTGTTGAGAATGTTGAGCTGAGTGTGGTCCCAGGTCGTCCCCACGCTGAGGATATGTTTTCCTTTTACCCAGCTCATGGATGTCCCGTATTCCCATTGATTCTGGAACATGCCACCATTGCCAAAGCTGGGGCTAGAACCAAACTCTAAACCGGCACTGACCGTAGGGTCCGACGTGGAGATTTCGACCTGAGGAAAAGTTGCTGCGCCCGGCAGGCTAATGCCTAGCGGACCAGGGGTAAATCCTTCGGTTGTATTTGCATACGCTCGCAGGCGAGTGAAACCCACGTGCTGCTCCCAAGTCAGGTTGGAGGAGACCACGACGGAGTTCGAGAGGGAAAAGACCTGGCTGCCGGCGGTAAGCTGCTGTGGAAATCCGAGCAGCGAACCGACCGAGCCAAAAGGATTGCTGGTGGGATCGTTCTGAACGTAATATCTCGCGGACAGGTGATCCTTGGCGCTTACAACATAATCGATGCTGGCGATCCCTTGGTTTATGGTCGCTTGCGTGTTGGGCCCTTGCACGATGGCATCATAGTTCAAGGCTTGGGCTTGCGTCTTATTGTACTGCGCGCTTGGGATTAGGTACTGCCCATTGGGAAGTTTGGCATTCAGGAGCTGCGAGGCAGCGCTATTGATCTGGCCCGCGGTAATGGTGTTGCCGAAGCTCAACTGAATCATGTTAATGATGCCCTGGTTGCTGCGGTCATCCGTCAAATACAGAGGCACGGTCACAGTTTTGGTGGAAGCCTGCGCATCGGCAATGCGCACTCCCTGAAAGGATCCAAAGAAGAACAACCTGTCCTTGATAATCGGCCCGCCGATGGTCCCGCCAAAGGCGTTCCGGTTCAGGAAAGGACGAGGCAGATAAAGCCGATTGGTGACAGGATTGATGCCAGCATCATTGTAGAAGTACGGCGAAGCGTTCATGTCGCTGTTCTGCCATTGCTCCCATAGTGAACCATGCAGCGTGTTCGTGCCGGACTTCTGCATTACGTTGATGTGCGCACCACTGTTGTTGCCCTGGGTGGCATCGTACTGCGAGGAGTTGACTGCGATCTCCTGAATGGCATCCGGCGGCGGAGTGGGAAGAGCCTGGCCAATTGCCCCATACACCGATGTGCTGGTTTGGATGGTGCCGCCCGCACCGAAGTTTTCACCGGTGTTAAGCACGAAGCGATTCTCCCCGACCTGGCTGGTGGAATTGCCGTTAAAGAGGTTGTTGGTGCTGATGCCGTTCAAGGAAAAGCTGTTGCTGGTATCCCGGTTTCCGTTGGCGAAGATGGCCTGATTGCCCAGGCCCGTGTTGGCGCCGCCTCCACCCAGGAAGTCGGCATGAACGCCGGGGCTAAGAATTGCCAGTTGCGTGAAACTGCCGGTGCCCAGCGGTGTGGTCTCGATGGTTTGAGTATCGACCACGTAGCCGATCGTAGTGTCCACCTGGTTCATCAAGGGCACGCCGGTCACTTCCACCGTGGTGCCGACTGAGCCCACCACCAGAGTCGTATCCACCGTGGTCGTGCGGTTAGCGGACACCAGGATTTGTGTGTGGGTTTCCGTTTCGAAGCCCTCCTTGGTGACGGTGACTCGATAAGTTCCGGGGGGAAGATCCGGGATCACAAAAGAGCCGCTTGACTTGGTGTGAGCAGCAACTTCGAGGTTGGTCGCGATATTGATTGCTTTTACCGTGGCATCGGCCACGACCGCTCCCGACGGATCGGTCACCGTGCCGGTGATGGCGCCCAAAGTTTGCTGGGCGGATGCGATCTGGGTCAGAAAAGCAAGCGCGATGGTCAAAACAAAAAGGGTGGCGCGGAAAGACTTCGAAGGAGATGCCAACACACGCAAGGCAGGGGATTGCACTGTCAAACCTCCTGTAATGGAAGGCCCTTATAACAAAAGGAAATATACGGATTCAAGGCGATTCGGTGCAAAATTGAGTCAATATTCGATGAATTTTTCTTATAGGCTTGATGGCGAAACACTTCTGTTCCTGGTGGGATAAGCTCCCTGGGCTTCCCGGGCCTGATTGCCTGGTTGTTGCCGCGGTATAGCGGAGAGTTATCCTGTATAAGGTGGGGGAAAAAGGCCAGGCCGTGGGCGTTGGTTTGTGCGCGGATTGTGAGTTTATGCGCCGGATTGCGTCTGACCGGGGCTCGACCTTCTATCGCTGCGAACGTTCTGCCACCGACCCGAACTTCGCCAAGTATCCGCGCTTGCCCGTGCTGCAATGTGCCGGGTATGAGCCGCTGAGGGCGAAGCGAGCGCTCGCACCCGAGTAGTTTGTCGGCATGATCGGCCGCGGTGATGGACGTCACGGCAAGGTCTAGGCCGTTTGCGGCAATATCAATTCCAATTTGTCGTCCCGGTCCCATGGACGTGAGAGGAGTTGAATACGCCGCTGTTACCCAATGCGTTTGCCGGCCACGCCCAGAGGCCAACCGAGAAAGAGTTGGCTTCGGTTTTGGGCGGTGCTGACAGTTTGTGGCAGGAACTGATCGCTGACCTGAAGCGCGATCTGCGCCTGGACGGAGCAGAGTGGAACACCTATTCCGTCAAAGCAGGTTGGTCGCTGCGATTGCAGTTGAAGAAGCGCAACATCGTGTATCTATCGCCGAGCAGCGGATGTTTTTTGGCTTCGTTTGCCCTGGGAGACAAAGCAGTCGCGGCGGCACGGAAGAGCAAGCTTCCCCGGAGCGTTCTGAAGATCATCGACGAAGCAAAGCGCTACGGCGAGGGGACTGGCGTACGCATTGAAGTGCACGAAGCCAGGGATGTCGAGCTGGTGAAGACACTGGCGAGAATCAAGGTAGAGAACTGAAGCGAGCAGAGCAGAGTCGGATTATTCAATTCCAAGTTCTTTGGCCAGCGCTTTCCACTTGCCGTCGACCAGCGCCTTGGTCTTCGCATCCATCACAATTTCGTCTGGCCAGGGCCGGGTGAAGCCTTCGCTGGCCCACTTGCGCGTGGCGTCGATGCCCATCTTCGAGCCGTAATTTGGCAGGCGTGAGGCGTGGTCGAGCGAATCCACCGGACCTAGCGTGAACTGGATGTCACGCTCCGGGTCGATGTGGTTCAAAACTTTCAGCGTGACATCGCCAATGTCCTGCACGTCGACGTCTTCGTCGACCACGATCACGCACTTGGTGAACATGGCCTGGCCAAGCGACCAGATGGCGTTCATCACCTTGCGCGCCTGTCCCGGATACGACTTCTTTATCGACACTAGCATCAGATTGTGAAACACACCTTCGATGGGCAGGTTGATGTCGACCAGTTCGGGGATGGTCAGCTTCATCAGAGGCAGGAAAATACGCTCGACCGCCTTGCCCATGTAGGCATCTTCCTGAGGAGGTTTGCCCACAATCGTGGCCGCGTAAATCGGGTCTTTCCGGTGCGTCACACAGGTCAGGTGAAATACCGGATAGAGATCTTCGAGCGAATAGAAGCCGGTGTGGTCGCCGAACGGACCCTCGGTGCGAAGCTCGTCGAGATTCACGTAGCCTTCCAACACGATTTCGCTGGCCGCCGGAACTTCCAGGTCAACCGTTTCGCATTTCACCAAATCCACCGGCGCTCCGCGCAGGAAGCCGGCAATCAGATATTCCTCGATCTCCGGCGGCGCCGGAACAATCGAGGAAAAAGTCACCGCCGGTTCCGTTCCGATGGCGACCGCAACTTCCATCTTTCCAGCCGGACGCGTGCCTTCGGGAACCACCGAACCGCCGGACGAGCGCGCCATGATGTCGACCGCAGCTGACTTGCCGTCGACGGCCGCACGCATGCGTTCGCGCGCATGTTCCGCGGCATTTTTCTGACGCTGCCAGTGCATCCCGGTGGTGCGTTCGTCGTACACCTGCATGCGGTACATGCCCAGATTGCGTTTGCCTGATTTGGGGTCGCGCGTGGTCACGCAGGGCAGAGTGATGTATCGCCCGCCATCTTTCGGCCAGCATTGCAGGATGGGGAAGTCGTGCAGCGAAAACCTGTCGCGCAAAATCACTTCTTTGCACGGTCCGGTCGCCACGGTGCGAGGAAAAAACTTTCCGGCTTCGGTCAGCAGGGGAAGCATCTTGAGCTTGTCGAGAAAGCCCTGTGGCGACTTCACGTCCATGAACATGCGGATGCGGCCGGCAATCTCGTCGAACGAATCAACCCCCAGCGAAAGCTTCATACGGGCGTCGGAGCCGAATTGATTGATCAGCACCTTCGCGCCAGGATGTCCCTTGAGGTTTTCAAAAAGCAGCGCGGGACCGCCCAGCACGCCCTTGGCGTCGCGGCTTTTGGAGACGCGGTCGGTAATTTCTGCGATTTCGAGAATCGGGTCAGCTTCGGTCCGGATGCGCTTAAGTTGGCCCGCGCGCTCGAGTGCTGCAATCCACTGGCGAAGGTCGTCGAATGGCAAAGGGTTCCTCTTGGTCAGACCGATATGTGCGACCGAAGATTATAAGGGATTTGTGAACAGCAGTTTCATTCGTAACGCAGCGCTTCGATCGGATCCAGATTCGCGGCGCGCAGCGCCGGAACCATTCCGCTGACCACGCCCACCACCGCAAGAATCGATGTGGCCACCAGCAGAATCGCGGGCGACACAATCAGGCGAATGTCGGCGGCCTCGGCATGCGACGCCATGGCGCTGTAGAAAGTGATGCGCCCGGCCGCGATCGATACCGCATAGGAGAGAATAATCCCGAGCACGCCGCCCAGCGCTGTGATGACCATCGCTTCCGCCAGGAACTGGAAAAGAATGTCGTGCCGCCGCGCCCCCAGAGCCTTCTCCACGCCGATTTCGCGCGTGCGCTGCGTCACCGACACCAGCATGATGTTCATCAGGCCCACGCCCCCGATGCCCAGCGTCACCGTTCCGATGAACGCCAGCAGAACCTTCAGCGCCATGGTGATGATGCCGAACTGCGAGAGCTGTTTCTGCGCGTCGAAAATGAAAATGGCGCGCGGATCGTCTGGCTTAAAGTTGTGCGCCACGGCCAGGGAATCGCGAATCGTCTTTTCCATCTTGTCGTGGTCGAGCCCGGCCGAGTCCATCCAGATGCCGTCGAGATAATGATTGTCCTTGATCACATCCATGGAGTTGTACGGAATGTAGACGACGCGATTGTTGTCGTTGTCGCCCTCCTGCATGCGAGGCGCGCCCACGCCGATTACTTCAAACGTCACGCCGTCAATGCGGATCGATTGACCCACTGCCGGCATGCCGGAGAAAAGTTTGTCGCGCGCTTCCGAAGCGATCACGGCATAGAGTCCGTGCTGCATGTTGTCGGCATCATCCAGGAACCGGCCTTCGGCAATGTCAAGATTCCATATCGCCTGAATCGATGGGTCGAGGCCCATCACGGGAAAGGTAAACGAGCGGTTATCGTTCTGAACGGTGGAATCCTTCTGCGCCATGCGCACCACGTGTTTGCAGAGCGGCACGTTGTTGCGCAGCAACTCGATGTCGTCATTGGTGAAGCGCACGGATACGCCAGCCTTATTGCCTCCGGCTTGCTGCGACGTGCGTCCGGGAAACACGCCCACGGCGGTCGCTCCGAAGCTCTCGAAAATAGTCTGAATGGCTTTGCCGAAACCGTTGCCGTAGGAGAGCAGCAGCACCACGGTGGCAATGCCCCACGCCATCCCCGCCATGGTGAGCAGGGTGCGGCGCAAGTCGTGGCGCATCGCGGAATAGGCTTGCTTTAGAAGATCGCTGTACATATTTATTTTCTTGCGTTTGTTTTCTGCGTTTATTCCTTGCGGAGTGCCTCCACAGGTTCGAGTAATGCGGCGCGCCGCGCGGGATACAGTCCGGCCGCAATGCCTGCTACTCCCAGAGAAACGACCGCCAGCGCTGCCGTTGAAGCCACCAGCTTGGGCGGGTCGAAGCCGTCGCCGAGGCTGAAATTGGAAAGCAGGGCCATCAGTCCGGCCGCGCCGCCAATGCCGATTCCGCCGCTCATCAGTGTCAGAAACGCGCCTTCCACGAAAAACTGGAACATGATGCTGTTATTGGTCGCGCCAACGGCTTTGCGCAATCCGATTTCACGAGTCCGGTCGGCAACCGCGACCAGCATGATGTTGATGATCCCGATCGCTCCCAGCGCGAGCGTGACCAGTCCCACGCTGCCCAGGAACAGGTTCATCGCGTCAAAAATCTTGCCAATCTGGTCGACCGTCCGGATGGTGTCCCACTCATCGAAAGAATCCGGATTACTAGGATCGAAGCTGTGGTTGCGCGCGATCACTCTTTCCACTTCCTGCTGCGCTTTCTCGTGCACGGCTCGCGACCTCGGCTGATAGTTGATGAACGAGATCACATCGGTGTTCACCCCAGTATTCAGCGGACGGAAGTGGTCCTGCATGGTATGAAACGGAACAAAGCTCTGCAGGTTCTGGTTCTGGTTGTCGCCGTGGCCGATGCGCTGCAAAGTGCCGATGACTTCGAACCGGATGCCGTTGAGCAGAATGGTGGCGCCGACCGACGGGCGGCCCAGGAACAGTGTGCGGCGAGCTTCATCGCCCAGCACGATCACCGGCCGTTTCTGGGCATCGTCCATTGCGTTCAGCCAGCGCCCTTCATTCATCGGCAGGTAGCGGATTTGATTGAACATGGCGGGAACGCCCATGATCGGTCCGCTGGCCTGGTAAAAGTCGCTGACCGCGCGGATATCGCTGCGCCGGATGACGGGTGCGGCTGCTCCCACGCTGGGGCAGTCGCTGAGAATGCTTTCGTAATCGTGATAGTCGAGGTAATACTGGCGCAGCGCGGTGAAGCTGCCTTGCATGGCCGGGGCGCGTCCTGACCAGATGAACATCACGTTCTCGCCCAGCGAATCGAACTGCTTCCGGTTGCCGGCGCGGAACCCCTCGCCCAGCCCAACCAGCAACAGCAGGGAACCGACGCCCCACGCAATCCCGAACATGGTGAGAAACGAGCGCAGCTTGTGCGCCCACAGGACTCGCAGGGTCTGCCCGATGATGTCGAAAATGAGGCGCACGCGATTTCACTAGTATACGTTGCCGGCGCTCCTGCGGTTCCGGACCTCGGGCTTCAGACCTCGGACTCTCCCCTCTCAGAAGGGATAAGCCTCAAAGCACGCCAGGCCGAGGTCCGGGGTCTGAGGTCCGCTCTTCGATTTTCGTTCCGAATCGCGCTCGACTTGGTTATGCTCTAGCGGGATGACGACACTTGCCCTCAGCGAACTGCTCGGTGCCACGGTGTATGCCCCGTCTGGCGCGTCCGGACGGGTGCGCGAAGTCACGCTGACGCCGCAGGAAGACCGGTCGCGGGTCTCGTCGCTGATCGTCAAAACGAAGACCGGCACACGCATTCTTCCGTTTACCTCGGTCGCGGCGATCAATGGCGGGATTCGCGCCACGACCTCGGAAGCAGAATGGCCCGCGGCCAATGGCACCGAAGGTTTGTTTCTGCTGGCGCGCGACCTGCTCGACCAGCAGGTTATCGACATCAACGGACGCAAAGTGGTCCGTGTCAATGATGTCGACCTGCAGGTCGAGGCCCCCAAAGACGATGCTGACCGTGCGCACCCGGTGTTGCGTGTCCACTCGGTCGACGTGGGAGCTCGCGGCGCCGTCCGCCGCCTGTTGCGCGGCGTGGCGCCGAAGACCGCCTTGCACGCGCTGCTCGGAAAGATTCCTCCGCACAGCATTCCATGGAATTTCGTCGATATCGTCGAGACCGATCCCGCGCGCCGCGTCAAGCTGAAGATCTCGAACGAACGCCTGGCCGCGCTGCACCCGGCCGACATTGCCGACATCGTCGAGGACCTAGCGCCCGACGAACGCCAGGCTTTATTTCAGACCCTGGACGAAGAGACCGCAGCCGAGGCGCTGGAAGAGGTCGAGCCCAGGGTTCAGAAAGCCATCGTCGAGTCGCTGGATTATGGCCGGGCCGCCGACATCGTCGAGGAAATGGATCCTGACGCGGCCGCCGACCTGCTCGGCGATCTGCCCGAAGAGCGCAGCGAGCAGATCCTCACCCAGATGGAACCGGAGGCTCAGCAGGACGTGGTGGAACTGCTCGAACATCGCGAAGAAACTGCCGCGGGCCGGATGACCACCGAGTTTCTCGCCCTGCCGGTGGCGGCGACCGTGCAGAACGCCATCGATTCGTTGCGCGAGTTCGAAGGCGGCGTCGAAGCCGTTAGCACGATCTATTTAGTGGACTCGCACGGAACTCTGGCGGCGGCAGTTCCTCTGGCCCGACTGGTGCTGGCGCCGCCGTCGACCCCCATGCTCTCCCTGACCCAGGAGCCGCTGGTTCTCGCCCACGAGGGCGTCGAGGAAAATGAAGTCGCGGAGTTGTTCGATAAATACAATCTGCAGACCCTGCCCGTCGTGGACGAGCACAACAAGCTGACCGGCGTCATCACATCCGATGATGTGATCAGCATGCTGCGGGCGAAGCTGTAAATCGGCGTCCGGCATCTGCCTTCGGCCCGTCGAAGGGTCGTTTGTTATGAATCCGCATTTTTGTTTACCTCTGAAGCACTTTTCGTTTGGTCATATTCCCCGCAGCGTTTATCCTGTGGCGTCGTTCAGGGCAATCCGCTTCATCTCTATGTCAGCGAAAAGTGCGCATGAAGTTCCTCAAACGTTCGAAAACCCGGATTCTGCTGTTTCTCGCCGTCGTCGGGCCGGGTTTTATTACCGCCAACGTCGATAACGACGCCGGCGGCATCTTCACCTACTCGCAGGCGGGTGCGCAATTCGGACATCTCCTTCTCTGGACTATGATCCCGATCACTCTCGCCCTGATCGTGGTGCAGGAAATGTCCGCCCGCATGGGCGCCGTGACCGGCAAGGGTTTGAGCGACCTCATCCGCGAGGAGTTCGGGCTGCGCATCACTTTCTTCATGATGATCGGCATCCTGATCATCAATTTCGGCAACGTGGTCACCGAGTTCATCGGCATCGCCAGCAGCCTGGGTCTGTTTGGTCTGTCCAAATTCATTACCGTGCCGGTGTGCGCCGTGATCGTCTGGCTGATCGTGGTGAAGGGGCAATACAAGAGCGTCGAGAAAGTTTTTCTCGCCGCCTCGTTTTTCTACGTGACCTACATTTTTGCCGGAGTGTTCGCGCATCCTCTGTGGAAGAGCGCACTCATCGCAACCGTCAAACCGCCCGCCCCCAGCGCCTTCAAGGAGCAGGCTTACTTGTTTATGGTGATCGGCCTGGTGGGCACGACCATCGCGCCCTGGATGCAGTTCTACTTGCAGTCCTCCATTGTTGAGAAGGGCGTCACCAAACGCGGATACAAAGCTTCGCGCCTCGACGTGGTCACGGGATGCGTTTTTACCGACGTCGTTGCCTGGTTCATTATCGTGGCCTGTGCGGCCACGCTGTGGGTCCACGGCTATCGCGACATCAAGACCGCGGCGGACGCCGCCCAGGCCCTGCGTCCTCTGGCCGGGGATTACACCTACATTCTGTTTGCGGTCGGACTGTTTAACGCCTCGCTTTTCGCCGCCTCGATCCTGCCGCTTTCCACTGCCTACACGGTTTGCGAAGGACTCGGATTCGAGTCTGGCGTGGGGATGAAGTTCAACGAAGCGCCCGTTTTCTACTGGCTGTATACGTTATTGATAGTGGCGGGCGGGGTGCTCAAGATCCTGATCCCCGAGCCGCAGCTAATTAAAATTGCCGTGTGGTCACAGGTGCTGAACGGAGTCGTGCTTCCATTCGTCCTGGTTTTCATGTTGCTGCTCATCAACAAAAAAGAACTGATGGGCGAATACGTGAATAAGCGGACGTTCAACGTGGTGGCATGGGCGACCACCATTCTTGTGACAATATTATCTTTGGTGTGGGCGTGGGCGTCGGTAAAGGGATAGACGCTGGGTGCCCCATGTCTCGCATTTTTTGCGAGACGTGGGAATTCTCGAACAAACTCTGTCTACTCCTAAATCAGTTTCCCCGCGGCCAACTCCTGTACGAGCGTCAAGTCGGCTTCCAGGAAGTCATACTTCGGCAGGTCTTTAGGCTCGGCCCACTGCATATCGCGGAAGATGCGATTCTCGAGTTCGCGTTGATACTCCCGCACCACGAAGAACCGCAGCTCGACCATCCCGCCGTTGGGATACTCGTGCTGAATTCGGCGGACTTCATCGCCGATCACGGCTACGATTCCGAGTTCTTCCTCCAACTCGCGCCGCAGGGCGTCGCGCGGCTGTTCGCCTTCTTCAATTTTCCCCCCGGGAAACTCCCACTTCAGCGGCATGGTCTGGTGGCGCGTGCGCTGGCATACCAGCAGCTTGCCGTCTTTCACGATCAGTCCTGCGACCACGCGCTTCATATCGGCGACCTATCTGACTCAGGCACACTCGCCGTCTGCAACGCGCTGGCCACGGGATCGACACAACTGGTGAACGTGAAGGCAAATGCTGCCACGCCCGGCGAGCAGCGCAGTTCGAGTTCGTGTTCACCAAATTCGTGGTTGTCGACCAGAAAGTACATACGCGCCGAGTCGACTACCATGTAACTTTCTTCCCCGGCGCCGTTCGCTGCCCGACGGAAACGAGTGTCTCGGGTCGCCTGCGGGCGTGTGAGCGGCTTGCCATCCTGCAGAATAACCACTTCAGCCGACGGTGCGTGCGGGCTGGCCATGACCAAGTTTACGGCGGCTGCGTCGCATTTCAACCGCAAAGTGTGCGGCCCCGTTTCCACGGCCTCGAAGTATTCAGCGGTCGAGGCCCAGCGCCCGTTCACGTAGAAAAAGTTTTCTTCGATCTTCCCCGAGAAAACATACTCGGCAATCTGATCTTCCTTGAACCCTCCTGGGTTGCCGATTCTCCCGCGGGCGTGTCCCAGATAGAGTTCGCCCGTGGCGCGGTAACAGACCGCGCCCGCGTGGTCCTCTTCGCGCATGGGCTCCATCAGCGCCGGCAATTCCACCGCAGGATCAATCTCGCGCAGCAGTTCCTGCATCACCTGCTCGCACTCTGCGTAACCGCCTTCGCCGAAGTGGCCGAAGCGCAGGTATCCATCTTTGTCGAGGAGGTATTTCGTCGGCCAGTAGCGATTGGCAAATGCCTTCCAGATTTCGCGATTGCTGTCGATCACGATCGGGTAGGTCAGCCCGAATTCGCTAATCCCGCGCTCCACATTCGATTCATACTGCGCGAAGGTGAACTCCGGCGTATGCACTCCCATCACGGTGAGCCCTTTATCCCGGTAGCGCTCGTGCCATGCCTGCACATAGGGCAGCGTGCGAATACAGTTGATGCAGGTGTAGTCCCAGAAGTCGACCAGCACCACGCGCCCGCGCAACTGCCGGAAGCTCAGCGGAGTCGAATTCAGCCATACCCGCCCAATCTCTGGTGCGCGCACCTTGCCCTTGTCGACTCTCACAGTTTGCCTGTCATTATCTTGAGCGTTATTGTTCTAGGCCGCTGTCGTTCGGGCCGCTATTGCTGCGGGTCGCTTTGGTTCAGGCCCGCTACGCTTCGGATCGTTATGCTTCGGATCGCTATTGCCCGGAGGCTTCCAGCTTCTTGCCGATCAGCATGGCGCAGTGCTGCACCAGTTCCTGATGCTCGGACGTAAAGGCAGCCGGGAAGTGGCTGTCGATATCCAACTCACCCACCACTTTGCCGTTCACAAAGATCGGCACAACAATTTCCGATTTGGTTTCCAGAGAACATGCCAAGTACCGTGGATCTTTACTGACGTCGTCGACCACTACGGTTAGCCCGCTCGACGCGGCTGCTCCGCAGATGCCCTGATTCAGCGGAATGCGAGTGTGCGGCGTCATAGCGCCCTCGAACGCTCCCAGCGCCAGCATCGGCGGTTGCGCACCCGGCTCCAGCATGTAGAAGCCCACCCAGTTATATTTCAGCATGCGCTCGTTCAGCAGTTTCACCATCGCCTGCATGAGTTCCTGAGGCGTGCGCACTGCATGGGACAACTCGCTCAACTCGATCCGCAGTTCTTCGATTCTTTGGGCTACGGGCATAAGTAAAATCTTAACTCATCGCATGTAATTCTCAGCGGTGGACGTGGGAACATCAGTAATAATCCGCCTGATTCCTTTCGTGTCAGGGAACAGTTCGGGATGGATGGCACAGCCGAGCGCGTCCAACCCGTGCAGCAGCGTGGGCGCTGGAGTATTCAGGAATTCGTCACGAATGCAGAAGACGCGGCCCGCGCGCGCCGCAGCGATGCCCTGCCAGCCCCGTTCCGCGACGATCTTCTCCAGTGGCACGCGATCACCGGCGCCGCACCAGGCCGCGATCATCACTTCTGGATCAAGCTGCCGAACCTCTTCGGCCGAAGCCTGCTTGCCCGGCGTCCCCAGGAACTCGCCGCCCGCGGCCTCGACCAGCTCCGCGACCCAAGGCTGCGAAGCAATCAGCGGCTTGCCCCACTCCTCGCACCAGACTCTCGGCCGGGGCGTTGCAGTCGTACGCGCGCGGAACTCGCTGACTCCGTTCTGCATGGCAGCAATCACTTTTTCTCCGCGCGCCGGTGCTCCCACCGCGCCTGCGATGATTGCGATGTCGGTGTAAATGTCCTCCAGATTCTTCGGTGCCAACCCGAGAAACCGTGCGCCTGCCCGCAGAATCTCGCTTACAGCCTTCTCCTGATAAGGAACCGCCGCAATCACCAGATCGGGGTGCGCGGCCACGATCTGCGAGGTGTCGGCAGTCCAGGAGTCGGCCAGAATAATACGCGAGCCGTCAGAAACCTCGGGCACAACGTCAGCGCAATAGCGCGTGCACGCCACCACTCGCCCCAACTCGCCAACGGCGGCAAGGATTACGGTCGCGCTCGGTTGCAGACACGCGATCCGCCGTGGAATGTGAGGGCTCTTCATGTTTGGCTACGATGGCTGCCTACAGTGTTTGCCTAACGTTTGCGTCTAGTCTTTGAGCTGACGCAACGCGGCGGAAAGAGCGTCCAAGGCCAATTGCGCCGCATGCGTCGAAGCCTGGGGCAATCCGCCCACCGCTGCGATCAGCGTATCCCGCTCTAGGGATCGGCCCTCCTGCACCGTGCGTCCCGCCATCAGTTCCGTCAATGCCGACGCGCACGCCATCGAAGGCACACAGCCCTTGGCCTTGAATCGGATCTCCGCAATGCGTCCGGAATCGATTTTCAAGCTCAGACGAAGCACGTCTCCGCAGGCCGGGTTCTCGATTTCCGCAACGGCGTCTGCGCCAGAAACTTCGCCCGTGTTGCGCGGATTCTGGAAGTGATCGAGCATCTGGGCGGAATACATAGCGCTAAAATTGTAAATGTCCGCGCCCGTCCGATGCCCCGCCTATGCTCGCGAGCGCAACAGAAAAACATGAAACCATCGCCGCCGCCCTCCAGTAAGCGTATATAGAGAAAGAAATGGAACTGTTAGAACAGCGACCGAAGGTGCTGGCGCAGTTTGCCGCGGGCGAACTCGAGGCCTTCGAGACTCTGTTCCGGCAATTCCAGCAGGAGGTTTACGGCTGGATCGTGCGAATCGTTCGCGATCCCGCTGCGGCCGAGGACTTGACCGTCGAAACCTTCTGGCGGATTTACCGCGCTCATGCCCGCTTCGATCCGGACCGCAGTTTTGGCGGCTGGGCCCGCAGGATCGCGAGCAACGTGGCTATCGATTATCTGAAGACAGCGCAGGCGCGGGAAACACAACTCTCCGTAAGTTTGCCGGAGGAATCCATGCAAGCATCGCTCGCTGGCGATCCGGCCAGGCAGCACGGGGCAATTCAGAATCCCGCAATTCAGCGGGAAGTCCGCGAGCGTACGCAACTGGCTTTCCAGCAACTGCCCGCCAAACTGCGCGCCGTGGCAGCGCTGGCACTGATTGAGGAATGTCCGCATAGCGAGATCGCAGAAGCGCTCAACATTTCGACGGCCGCCGTGAAGTCGCGCCTGTTTCGCGCGGTTCGTTTATTAAGGAACAAACTCGGAAACCTGGACTCGAGCTTGTGAATGAAAAACTTATGAATGAAAAAAAAGAGAAACAGCTTGCTGCTCGATTGCAGCAGTCGCTAACGCCCATGGACCGCGAACTGAATCGCGAACTCTGGCCCCAGATGCTGAGGCGCCTGAATATTGATGAGCGCGAGATCGACGAGCGCGCACCCGGCCGGCAGTGGCTGGCTGTTCTGTTCTCGCCCGCCGCTCTGTCGTCGGTGCCGTGGTTCGACTGGGCGTTGCTGGCTGTGCTGGTGGTCGGCGTATGCATTTTTCCCAAATCGATCCCCATCTGGCTCTATCACCTTTGATTGCTGGAGAACTTTATGAATCAACATCCTTATCTTCGTGCCTATATGGCTGGGGTCACGGTGCCCAGCATGATGCTGCTGGTGGTGCTCAGCGGATTCCTGATCGCCCGCTACACCTTTCAGATTCCCATTCCCATCGAGCGCGCCATAATCTTTCCGATGGCGCTGGTACCGAATATTTTCGGCGTCTGGAATATGTTCTTCTTATGGCTGCGGCCGCACCCGCACCTGCCGATCGGCTTTCATGGCGCGATCCTGCCATTTCTTCTGGCGCCCGCTGGACTCGCGCTGGCAGCGTGCCTTGGCTTCCTTTCGACAACCGCTGGCGGGCTAGTGTGGTTCCACGAAGTCGCGACCCCGTATGCACTCCTGGCGGTCGGCTTTGGGTTCGGTCTGATCGCGTATTACCTGGTCTGGAAATATCTGGTGGGATTTTTCAACGAGGTGCTGGGCATTGCCTGATGCATGTCTATGGGATAGGAGCTGATTTGCGGGTTCCGTCCGGAAAGTAAATCGTCCAGCCGCGTTCGCGCGCCGCGGCTTCGAGGTCAGGATTCGGATTCACTGCGAATCCATGTTTCGCCGCGGCAAGCATGTCGACATCCCAGCGCGAATTGCCGAAAGCCGCGTCGACCGGCTTTCTGGAGACTTCGCGTAACGCTGTCACCTTGCCCGGCCCCGACGGAATGCGCACCAGTCGGTCCGTAATGACGCCATTCTTGACTTCAACTTTCGTCGCCAGGATGCGGTCTTCCGCAATGCCGAACGCTTTCATCCCGACTCGAATGACCCACTCGTTCGACGATGAAACCGCCCACACGTCGCAGCCGCTCGCGTGAAGGCGCTCTACCAGTTCCTGCATCTCCGCAAAAATCTTGCCGCGGAACGCCTTCGCCATAAACTCGCCCGCGGCGATCATCATTGCGGCTTCGGTCATTCCCTGATGCATTGTGACCATCTCGCCGCACATGTCGTCTTCGCTCACCCCGCCCGCTTTGTATTCCGCGTAGCGCGCCCGCATCGCCGTGCCGACTTCGGCGGGGACCAGCCCCTGCTTGATTTCCCAGTCGAAAAACGTCTCCCCGGCGTCGCCTGACCACAGCGTCCCGTCGCAATCAAACGCCGCCATCCGCGGTTGCAGCTGCAGAACGGATTCGAGAAACTCCTGCCGCGTGGGATTGGTGACGTGTGCTGCAAGCTTTTCCATATCCTTCGACAATAACGTGCGGAAGCCGGAACGCGCAATTGTGCAGGCGCGAAGACAGGCCGCTATCGCTATCGGGCCAGGATCGTTGGCCGGAGGAAGCACGAATGCCTGTCGCACGGTGGAAGAGCGGCGCTTTAGCGCCGCGTAAGCGGAGATACAAGCAACAGGGCTTCAGCCCTGGTGGCACAGAGCCGCGTAGTCCTCAGGCGTGTTGATGTTCATGGCCACAAACGGATCGACCACTTCCACGTACTGGATATGCTCCTGGTAGCGATGCTCGACGTCGCGCGCGTTGGCGGTCGGCGATGCCTGCAGAAACACTTCCATGAATTCCCGCCCCACGAGATAGGGATGCCCGTGCTTTCCCGCAAGCTCGGGCACCACTGCCCAGACATCATGCGGAGCGGACTCGAAGGCCTCACGCAGCAGCTGTATGGTGCCCGCGCTCACCGGCGGCCGGTCGACCAGCGTGATCACGGCAGCGTCGCGGCCTTCATTGAGCACTTCCTGCAAGCCCACCTGCAGGGAACTGAACTGTCCCCGGCTGGGGTCAGGATTGATCACGACCGACGCGCCATTCGCGTAGGCAATCGGCACCACGTTTGCTTTGTTGCTGCCCGCCACGATCACAACGAAGTCGGTTGCCAGCATCAGCGAGCGTATCGCCGCCGATAGAAAAGTGTCGCTCACCGGGGGCTGCCCTTGGACCTGCGGCGGCCAGGGGAGCAGCGCCTTGTCGGTACCCATGCGCGAGGATTCCCCCGCGGCCAGAATAACTCCGGCGAAACTGGAGGCTCGCACCATATTGTGGAAGATAGCAGAATGCGCGGGGGAAAAGTGAGCGGAAAGAAACAGAACAAAGCAAGGAAATCATTCGCTGTCGTCGGCTAGTTGTTGCGTCATCTCCGCGGATGCCGAGTCCGTGCCGCTTTCCGTCATCACGTTACTTTCTATTCGCGTTGCCTTGAACCAACTCAGATGCGGCAGGGCCGCGGTAGCGTGGCGGCGCACCGCGATTAGCTCGGCAGTAATCGCGACGGCAATTTCTTCCGGCGTGATCGCTCCGATATCCAGTCCGACGGGTGCGTGTACGCGATCGAACAAGTGTGCCGGAACGCCCTCGTTCTGCAAGGTCTTGAAGATCTCGATTACCTTGCGCCTGGAGCCGATCATCCCTATATAACGCGCCCGCGTTTGCACGGCCCAGTGGAGAATCCGCATGTCGTCGCGGTGCCCACGGGTCACGATCACGATGTACGACGATTCGTTGGGATCGAGCTGCTGTGTGGCCTGGTCGAAGTCGAGAGCATGCACTTCGCGTGCGGTTGGGAAGCGCTCTTTGGTTGCGTAGGACGAGCGGTCGTCGGTGACCACCACATCGAATCCGGCACTCGCTGCCGATTGGCAAAGATTGATGGCGACGTGACCTGCGCCGAATACATAAAGCATTGCTGGAGGCAGGATTGGTTCTACGAACACTTCCAGTGTGCCGCCGCACACCAGACCGGTGTCGTATTTGGGGTCCTGGTTCAAGTCGAACTTTAAGGTTCGCGGCTTCTCCGATTCCATGACTTCGCGGGCGGCCTGCCAGACGTCGGCTTCGACGCATCCGCCGCCGATCGTGCCGACGATTGAGCCGTCGTCGCGTACCAGCATCTTCGCGGTTTTGAAGGACGGAATCGAGCCGCGCACGTTGACGATGGTCGCTACTGCCCCGCGTCGGCCTCCGCGCCGTAGTTCAACGATTTGTTCGTAGATGTCCATTGCGGCGTTTACTTTGCCGATTATCATTCGGTTAACAGGGGTGAGTCAATCGGCAACTGGCGCGCTGCACCAATGCGTTCGGGGAGTCGCGAAAGGGATACAATTCCTACGGATTTCGGAAGGATCACGCAATGACCATCCAACGACCGTTCTTCCAGATGGCTGTCGCACTCCTGGCAAGTCTGGTGACATTTATGCCGTCATCGACTGCGCAGCAGTCCGCGGCGCCGCCTGCCGCTCCGGTGCCTTCACAAATCCCGGCCGCCCGCAAGGTCTTTATCTCGAACGCCGGCGGAGAGAGCTTCGAGACCGTGTTTCCTCAAACAGTCTTCAGCGGCGGTCCCGACCGGCCATACAACCAGTGTTACGCGGCCATGAAAGAATGGGGACGCTATGAGCTGGTGTCTACTCCTGCCGAAGCCGACCTGGTGCTCGAAGTCAGCTGGGCTCTCACCGACACGGGGCTGCGGCTTCCGGTGCTCGGACAGCTGCGCCTGATCGTCATTGATCCTAAGACGCATATCACTCTCTGGAACTTTACGGAGTATGTACGTGGAGCCATGCTGCTGGGCAATCGGGACAAAAACTTCGATCAGACCATGACCACCATCGTGAACCGAATGAAGGTTTTGGCTAATCCTGGTCCCCCGGCAGGTGCATCACGATGAAAGCCGTCCGCATTCATCAATTCGGTGGTCCTGAAGTCCTGACGTACGAGGACGTTCCTGATCCCCAGTTGCGTAAGGATCAGGTTCTCGTGCGGGTGAAGGCCTGCTCGCTCAACCATCTCGACGTGTGGGTCCGAAAAGGATTGCCGGGGGTGAAGCTGCCGCACATTTTAGGCAGCGATATCGCGGGCGAAATTGCGGAGATCGGGGAGTACGTTAGCGCGGACATCGGCGGACTTTCCGTGGGACAGCGCGTGCTGGTTGCCCCCATGCATTTTTGCGGACACTGCGCCAAGTGCGTGGCGGGAGTGCAGAACCAGTGCCGCGAATTTACCGTCCTGGGCAATGCGGTTGACGGTGGGAATTGCGAGTTGATTGCCGTGCGTGCAGCCAACGTCATTCCCATTCCGGACGCGCTCGATTTTAATCAGGCGGCCAGCGTCCCGCTGGTGTTCGTGACGGCGTGGCACATGCTGGTGGGACTCGCCGCGGTGCGTGCGGGACAGACCGTGCTGGTGTTAGGCGCAGGCTCCGGGGTGGGGATTGCCGCTATCCAGATTGCGAAGATGTTTCATTGCCGCGTGATCACTACGGCGGGCGACGAAGTGAAGCTCGAGAAGGCGCGCTCGCTGGGAGCAGACCACGGCATTAATCACTACCAGCAGAAAATTTCCGAAGAGGTTCGCAAGATCACCAGCAAAGAAGGCGTGGACATCGTAGTGGAGCACGTGGGCGCTGCCACCTGGGACGAGAGCATGCGGTCGCTCAAGACTGGCGGCAAGCTGGTGACCTGCGGCGCGACTACCGGGCCGACGGTGGGCCTCGATCTGCGGCACCTTTTCGCGCGCCAGTTAACTCTGCTGGGGTCTTATATGGGTACGATGGGAGAACTGCGCGAGGTGCTGGGGCACGTGTTTGCGGGGCGGCTGAAACCCGTGGTGGACCGGGCGTTCCCGCTGAGCGAAATCCGCGCGGCCCACGAGTATCTGGAGAAGAGTCAGATGTTTGGGAAGGTCGTTTTGAATCCGTAGATTGTCGTGAGTTGAACGCGTTGCTGCTCTATGCCTCTGTGGTTCCCGCCCTTCGCAAGGAACGCGAAGGACGGGGCACCCTCTGTGGTGGTTGTGTCGGTGAGATCAGAGGCCTGCAACTCAGCCATCTCTGATCTGGGCTAGCGTTTCTACTTCTTGGGAACAGGCTTCTTCTTAGGCGTTGGCTTGGGATTGTTTCCGCCGCCACCGCCCCCACTGCTTGTACCGGTGACGACTGTGTTTTTCACCAGATCGACGGTAAAAGTGTCGATCACCTTTGCCGCTGGAGTCGTGCCCGACGAATATGGGGCCGACATATAGGTTCCGACGATCTGCGTCTTGCTGACGGCCAGCCGCAGAAATCCGAAATCGCTGGCGTCGTACTGCACCAGGGTGAGGCCGCTCCCGAGCGCCATGGGAACCTTGGGCGGCGCGCCGTTCACCGTTTGCATGGGGCCGAGTTTGGTGTAACCTCCGGCGCCGGCCACGACGTAGGGAATCTGGAGCGGTCCCTTCGGCCCCTGAATCACATTCGTGAAGCGCTGATAGTTGTGGACGTGGCCCGACAGCACCAGATTGGGGTAGCGGCCGGTAGCCTGGAATGCGTCCATCAGCACCTGGTCGGCGACGCTGCTGCCGCTGTGCTCCTGATCGCCGGAAAAGGGTGGATGATGAATGGTCACGATCAGGGCAAGGTTCGGGTTAGCCGCTTTCAGTTCGCCTTGAAACCACGCAACCTGGTCGGGGTGAATCTCGGCCTCGTCTTCGCCAACATTGGAAAACAGGCCGATGATGGTGGCGAAGGGAGTGGTGAACGTCCAATAGACGTTGGGCAAATCCAGCGGGGTGCGGGCGGTGCCCACGGTCGGTGAACCCTGCTGGCTGGGATCGGAGGCCATGAAGTTCTGCACCCAGCCGTCGAGCGGAGTCTTGTTGGGATCTCCGGGACCGTCGGTTGGGTCGTCGGGCTGGCAGTCATGGTTGCCGGGGATGGCGACGATGAAGCCGGGATAGTCTTTGTAAGTCAGGTAGAAATTGTCGGGGTAGCGGATGATGTCGCCGGCAAAATAAATCACATCGCCCAGATGATAAAAAAATGCCGGCTTCTGGTTGGCTGGGAGACCTTGCGCGTCCTGGGTCATCATGTCGGCTACAAATACCTGTTGCTGGCCGCGGTAGTCGCCGGTATCGCCGACGGTGTGAATCGTCATCACGCCCGCGGCGGTGATCTGCTGAACGTCGGCGGCGGTCAACAGTTGTGACAAGTCATAGCGGTAGGGCGCTGGTCCGTTGGGAGCGGGGAGCGGCTGAAAGGGATAAGTGGGCAGAGAAGTGTGCGCGGCCTGCACCTGCAGTTTAGGGCCGGAAATGGGCGGCTTATGACTCTTGCGTTTGTGTGCGCCCTGGCCGGCGCTGAAGGCATGCAGAGGACTCATCGTCTTTCTCCCTTTCTCTTTTTGTCTTTACTCTTGCGTCAGTTCGTGAAGGCGCCGCCGTCCTTTGCGTATCTGTCGTTACACAGATCAGATGCGCCGGGCGCAGTTACAGGGCACACCGCACTGGGTTGCCGGATTACGGGGCCGAGAAAGACCAACGAGGGGAAGTTCCGGCTAGCTTACCGCAAGGGTTCAGGGTGTCAAGAGATTTCGAGAAATTCCTCAGGGGTTGAAGCCCAAGAAATCTTCGGGAACCTAACGCGGCGCTAAAGCCACGCTCTAATCTTCTCGTACTGATCTTCCACGCTCTCGTCTTCGGCGTACCAATCTTCCACCTGCTGGTCTTCGGCGGTTTAGTCGTCCACGTGCCAGTCGTCAGCGGGGCCGCCGGTAGTTTAGAATCTTGCTATGGCCCGTGAACTGAATTTCGGACCCTACGTTGACGTCGAGAACGGCAGCAAGACCGTCAAAGACCTCACCTTCGGCAACCCCACTCCTGAAGGAGTGGTGCTGACCACGCTCGACTCCGCGGTTAACTGGATGCGTAAGAGTTCCATCTGGCCGATGACGTTTGGCCTGGCCTGCTGCGCCATTGAGATGATGTCGATGGGGGCATCGCGCTTCGATATTGCCCGCTTCGGCGCCGAAGTGTTTCGTCCGTCGCCGCGGCAAAGCGATTTGATGATCATTGCGGGCCGCGTGTCGAACAAGATGGCGCCGGTAATCCGCCGGTTGTGGGAGCAGATGCCGGAACCGAAGTGGGTGATTTCCATGGGAGCGTGCGCGACTTCCGGTGGCGTCTTCCAGAATTACGCATTGGTGCAGAGCGTCAATCAGGTAATCCCCGTGGACATTTACGTTCCCGGCTGCCCGCCGCGGCCGGAGCAGCTGATTTACGCCATCACGCTGCTGCAGGAAAAAATCCAGAAAGAGCGCGGGACTATTAGGAAGGCACTGAACCTGACGTAACGAGGATCTGGATCGAAGACGCCGGGCCTCAGACCTCGCACCTCGCACCTCAAGCTACTCCGCTGGCGCTATAATGTTTGCAAGTCGCGCTGGGGTGGTTTATGGAACGTCTTCGCGTCGCGTCCCTGCTGGTTCTTCCGGTTTTTCTCCACGCGATCCTCGTGTGCGCTCAGAGTAGTGATCCCGCGCCGTCCCCGGCGCCATCCATGGATCGTCCAACACTGAGTCACCAACCAACGCCGACAGCGAGCACTCCTGCGCCGCCGCAAGCGCAAGGCCAGCAAACGGAGCCGCCGGTGCTTCGACCCTCCGCGCCGCCGATTCCGGCCAATGCCCCGCACATGTCGAAACAGACGCGCTTCGAGATCATCCGCGATTTTGAGACGCAACTGGTCTACGCGCGGGCCGTTTTTCCCATGGGCACAAAAGGAATCAAGCTGCGCAACGGCGTGACCTACCCCAATGGGATTGAGCTGCAGCAGGCTCTGGCGCTCTACGGACCGTCGGTGCGCCCGGGCGATCCTACCCATATTTCATTCGTGCAGATCAAGGGCGATCACATTCATTTCGAAATCAACGGCGGTCCGATCCGGCGCAACAAGTGGTACAACCACATCGAAGTCTCCGGCACCGGGGGCACTCCCGTTCCCATCGCGCCGAATGAGGCCACGTCCAATCCGCACGGGAGCTATCTGGATATTTACTTCGATAGGTATGTTCCGGAGATGACGGCGCAGCAGTTGCGCGACATTCTGATTCCCGTGCTCGATTTCAGCGCGCACAACAAAGAGGAAGCATATCTCAACACTGTGCCTCCGAAGGTGAAGGCTGCGATTCAGGTGCACCACGTGCTGGTCGGAATGAACACGGAGATGGTGCTGCATGCCATGGGCAAGGCTCCGAAGAAAGTGCGAGAGCGCGACGGCGAAACTGAATACGAAGAATGGATCTACGGCGAGCCGCCGCAGGACGTCGACTTCGTTCGCATTGTGGGTGACGAAGTGGTGCGCGTCGAGACCATGAAGGTCGGCGGACAGAAGATCGTGCGCACCGAGAGGGAAGTGATCCTCGAGAAGCCGGACAAAGATACCGAAGCCAAGAAAGAACAGGAAGACCGGCCGGCGACTGCGCCAAGCTTGCGTCGTCCCGGGGAAGATTCGGAAGATGTGCCGAAATCCGGAGGCGCGTCGCCGCTTCCGCCGTCCGCGCCGCCGAGTATGCCGTCGCCGCCCGGCGGTGGCCCGCCGGACTTGATCGCCGGCCACTGATCTGGGCCCGGCTGGGCTGTGTCTTCGCCAATGTCTTAGCGGCTGCTGAAAAACTCCTTTTGCAGGCAAAGAGCGCACCTTAGGCGCTGAAGCGCTGCTGGTTCTAATTACGTAACGGCACGAGTGAACTCGTGCCCTTCCCAAGAGCGCCTCGAAACGGAGTTTTCAGCAGTCCGCTAGAAAGGCGGGGCCGCGGGTTTCCGCAGCCCCATCAGCCATTCACTTCAGCGAAGGCGTATCTTACTTGATCGAAGCCATATCGATGACGAAGCGGTACTTCACATCGCTTTTCAGTAAACGCTCGTAGGCTTCATTGACCTGTTGAATCTTGATCATCTCAATGTCAGAGGTGATGCCGTGCTCGCCGCAGAAATCCAACATCTCCTGGGTCTCGCGGATTCCGCCGATGATGGAGCCCGCGAGTTGGCGGCGCCGGAATAGGAGCCCGCCCACGGCCAGCGGCAGCGGAGTCGGCGACGCACCAACCAGCGTCATTGTCCCATCGAGCTTGATCAGATCCAGATAGGCGTTGATGTTGTGCTCGGCTGAAACCGTGTCGAGGATGAAATCGAAGCTGCCGGCGTGCTTCAGCATTTCGGCTTCATTCTTCGAGATCACGACTTCATGAGCGCCCAGGCGCAGCGCGTCCGCGGTCTTGTTCGGGGAGGTCGTAAACAGCACGACGTGCGCGCCGAAGGCATGCGCGAACTTCACGCCCATGTGACCGAGGCCACCGAGTCCGACGACGCCCACTTTCTGTCCTTTGCGTACGTTCCAGTGGCGCAGCGGAGAATAGGTCGTAATGCCGGCGCAGAGCAGCGGCGCAGTTGCGGCCGGGTCGAGCGACTTGGGCACGCGCAGCGTGAAGGCCTCGTCGACCACGATGCTGTCGGAATATCCGCCGTAGGTTATGCCACCCAGGTGCTTGTCTTCCGCGTTGTAGGTAAACGTTGGCATGCTGTCGCAAAACTGTTCGTTGCCGGCGCGGCAGTTGGGGCAGACGCGATCGGAATCGACCAGGCAGCCCACCGCGGCGAGATCGCCTTCTTTGAATTTCTTGACCGCGCTGCCGACCTTGGTTACGCGGCCCACGATCTCATGGCCGGGAACGCACGGATAGACCGTCGGCATCATCTGTTCCCACTCGTTGCGTACCTGATGCAGATCGGAATGGCAAACTCCGCAAAATAGAATCTCGATCTGCACGTCCTGTGGACCGGGCTCACGCCGACGGATCGTAACTTGCGCCAGACCGGAAGCGGCGCTCTGCGCGCCATAGGCTTTTGCGGAATACGCTTTCGATGTCGGGCTTTTCTTATCTTCAAGGACTGCGGAAGTCGTCTCACTCATATATGAATTCTCCTTGCATCAGTAGATGCTGGCCCTCGTTCTGCGCTTCATCATATTCTGAAAACCTTTCCGACGGAGGGAGGAAATCCCAGGCCTCGCGCCAAGCACGCCCGAGACCTGGGTCACCCTGCATCCTGACTCGGATAAATCGGATTTTATTTTGCAGCGACTGCGGACGGCGCGTCGGCAAAGGAAAAGGCCAGGTCAACGTTGGGATATTCCTGACCGTCGACTTCCACGTAGGGATACACGAAATAGTTCAGCGGCTTGCCGGCCTGCGCGGGGTTGAGGCGCAGGTCGCGGCCCATGCTGAATTGCACGCGGTTTACGTCGTGTGATCCGAAGAAGTAGTCGCGCTTCTCGGGATGCTTCCAGGCTTCGGAAATGTCGATGGGAATCCATCCGCGGCCGTCGATGTAAAAATCGGACCAGCAATGGTAGCCGGCGATTTCGGCGGAATGTTTGTCGGGAGGCAGGGGGAAGCCGATTTCGAAGCGCGCGGGAATGCCCTGCGACCGCGCCATCGCAATGAAGAGGGAATGAAAGTCGGTGCAGTTACCTTTCTTCGCATCACAAGCATAGAGCACGTCGCCGTGTCCCCAACCGGTTCCGGTTTTGTCGTACTTCATGGTGGTGAAGACGTAGTCGTAGATGGCGCGGGCCTTGTCGAGCGGCTGGGTCTTGCCTTCGGTAACTTTGGCGGCGAGGTCAGCGGGGATGCCTGTGATGGGCACGAGCGCGTCGGGTTGCAAATCTGCCTGCCGGTACTCCGGCCGTGGGCCGGTATAGGCGAGGTTGGAAACCGGCAGTGCGACACGCTCACGGCGGACAATGTCGTAGTCGATCGCGAAATGCAATTCTGACTTGGCCGCATTCTGAGTGCTGGCGTAGAACATCTCGTTTCCGTATTTCGACTCACGCGTGCTTTTCAGGGGCAGATCACCACTGGTGGAGATCACAGTCACATCCTGAAACGGATCCCAATGTGCGGCGGGGATCCAGACGCGAACTGTCTTGCCCGGCGGCAGATTCCTAACCGTGAAGTCGTAGTGAAACGTGAAGTGGCGGGAATTCTGGGCAAACGAGGCGAGAACAAAGACAAAAAGCAGAGCGCACAGCACACAGAGTTTGCGCATCACGGGCGGCTTCCTTTCGGCTCTAGCCACTGGCTAGAACCAATGGCAGCTGACGTTGACGACACACGGGCGTCTTAAAGGGAATGCCGTCAAGTGAAGCCGCGCTGCGGAAGATGCATGAGGGAAGAGATGCCGGATAAAATTCCGGCGATGCGGAATTTTATCAGAGCCTCGCGAATCCGTTAATTCTGGCGAGGACGACGAAGGGAAACTCCATCCGGTAGAATGGCGCAATGTCGATCGCCGTCCAGTGCCGCGACCTGCGCAAGACCTATGACGGCAAACTGGAGGCCGTGCGCGGACTGAATCTGGAGATCGCAACCGGTGAGTGTTTCGGCCTGCTGGGGCCAAACGGGGCGGGGAAGACTACGACCATTGAAATTCTGGAAGGCCTGCTGGCGCCGACCTCGGGGCAGGTTTCGATTCTCGGCCATTCCTGGCAGGAAAATGAACGCGAGCTGCGCGAGTGGCTGGGCATCTCGCTGCAGGAGACGCGCCTGTCGGAAAAACTCACGGTGCGCGAAACCATTGAACTCTTCGCCAGCTTTTACCGTGAGCCGCGCTCTTGCGACGAAGTTCTCGATCAACTGCAACTCACCGAGAAGGCCGACGCGTGGGTGGGAAAGTTGTCGGGCGGCCAGCGGCAGCGGTTGGCGGTCGCGACGGCGCTGGTGTGCAATCCGAAGATTCTGTTTCTCGACGAACCCACCACTGGACTCGATCCCCAGAGCCGGCGCCAGCTCTGGGACATTATTCGCGCCTTCCAGCGTGATGGCGGTACGGTGCTGCTCACCACCCATTACATGGACGAAGCCGAGCGCCTGTGCGATCGCCTCGCCATTGTGGATCACGGACAGATCATTGCCGAAGGCTCTCCAGCTGATTTGATTGAACGGCTCGGCGGACATCATGTGGTCGAGTTTTCTGTGAGCGGCGGTTCTGACGGGACATCGTTATGGGCCGGATTACCCAGCGTCGAATCCGTTCGCGAAGATGATGGCCTCATTGCCTTGAACGTGAAGCAGCCGCACTTGACGATTCCGGCGCTGCTTGATGCCATCGACAAGCAGGGAAGTCAACTGCAGCATCTGACCACGCGGCAGGCCAGCCTGGAAGACGTTTTTGTACGATTGACGGGCCGGCATTTGCGGGAAGAGTGAGAGCTGTTAGGTTATGACCGTCGCCCAACCAACACCGACCGCGGCGCCCAAGCCCGCGACGACTCCGCGCCGAAATGGGCGCTGGGCGGGCTATAGCCATCTGCTGATGGCGCGCCTGCTCGAACTGAAGCGCGAGCCCGAAGTCGTTTTCTGGGTATTTATATTTCCACTCTTGCTGGCGCTCGGGCTGGGTATAGCGTTTCGCAACAAGCCGGGAGACGCCGCGTCGGTCGCGATCGTAAGCGGCGCACAGGACGCTCAGGTGCTGCTGGCGCGTTCGCCGCAGCATGACCAGTTCAAGGTTCAGTTAATAGACCAGAACGAAGCTCGCCAGGGATTTCGCCTCGGCAAGTTCGACGTCGTCATTGAGCCCGACGGTCATGGCGGATTCGAATATCGCTACGATCCTGCGCGTCCGGAGAGCGTGCTGGCGAAAACCGAGGTGAATGATGCGCTGCAAGCGGCTGCGGGACGCAAAGATGCGGTCGCGACCAAGACGGTTACATCGTCCGAGCCCGGGTCGCGCTACATCGACTTCCTGATTCCCGGGCTGCTGGGCATGAACCTGATGAACTCCGGCATGTGGGGCATCGGCTTCGCGCTGGTCGACATGCGCCAGCGCAAGCTGCTGAAACGCTATGTGGGCACACCCATGCGCCGCGGAGATTTTTTGCTGGCGATCATGACCAGCCGGTTGCTGCTGATGGTGATTGAGATCGGACTGCTGCTGGTGTTTGGCGCGCTGTTCTTTCACATGCGCGTGCTGGGTTCGGTGTGGTCGATTTCGGCGATTGGCGGGCTGGGATCGCTCACCTTCGGTGGAGTCGGCCTGCTCACCGCCAGCCGCGCGCAGAAAATTGAAAGCATCAGCGGACTGATCAATCTGGTCATGATGCCGATGTGGATTTTTTCGGGCGTCTTCTTTTCTTACGAACGCTTTCCTGCAGTGATCCATCCGCTTATTAAGGCCTTACCTCTTACTGCGTTGAATGACGCGCTGCGCGCCAGCATTCTGGAAGGCACGCCGCTCTTCCGGCAGTGGCCACGCCTGTTGGTGCTGGCCTTGTGGGGAGGGATTTCTTTTGTGCTGGCGCTGAAGTGGTTCCGCTGGACTTAGAGATTCGCATAAATCCGGGAATGGAAGAAGCAGCACGGTATGCCGACCACAACACAGCAGATCGACAGATGGCGGCAGATGCGTTCTGAGCATGAACGGCTGGAGTTCAAGGAGGCTAAAACACAGTTTGATAGCCGTACGCTATACAAGTACTGCGTGGCTATTGCGAACGAAGGCGGGGGCGTCCTGTTGCTCGGGATCGAAGACACGCCTCCACGTCGCGTAGTTGGCACTAACGCGTTCCCCAATGCGGCCGACACCGCGAACAAAGCATTCCAGATACTCAAGTTCCGGGTCGACGTTGAGGAGGTTGCCCACCCGGCCGGGCGCGTGTTGGTCTTTCACATTCCATCGCGGCCCTCAGGTACCGCCTACCAGCTTGACGGGGCGTATTGGATGCGCTCAGGGGAGTCTTTGGTCCCGATGAGCGAGGATCGCCTCAGGCTTATTTTCAGTGGGGCCGAACCAGCGTTGCCAAGAGGTCGCACCAAACGGCGAATCTCGCTAGCGGTCGCTGCGCTCTGCCTCGTTGCACTCGGTTGGTTCGGGGTCAAGGAACTTCGTCCCCGCTTTCAACAGACAGAGAAGCGGGAAAGTGGGGCGCATACCGAGGCCCCGCTGAGCTTTGTCTATCTCTCGCCAGGGCCGTGGATTGTCACCGGCTCATGGGACTTGATTGTCAATCATCGCGGGCCCCAGCCTAGCTACAACGTCGAAATCCTTTTTGTAGACCAAGTAAGAAGGGAACAGGTCCTGTCGGCGCTGAAAACATCCCTAACGCAGGCTGACTTGGACAGCTACCAATTTCTCCGCAAGTTTCCAGAGGTTGATCCGAAAGGAAGGGGCAGCGTATTCGCGACGCAGCTGATCTGGTCCCCGCCGGTTCCAGATCACGAGCGTTACGCGATTGAGATCACCTGGCGGGACGGGAGGGTTCATCAGGATCTGCAGATAGAGAGGGTTGAGGACAAGTGGTTCTGGGCGACGCAAATCACAGACTCGGAAACGAAAAGGGTGCTTGTGAATTGCAAAGACAAAGGCTTTCCGTACGGTCCGGCAGGTGATAAGCCCTGCTTCCCCGAAATGGCGATGGCCGATTAATCTATGGCCGATCTCATGCGGCCCCGCTCACAAATTTAGAAGAAGTTTCGAACAATTATTTCTGCGCTTTTCCCAGCGCGACCTCGCGTATCTGATTCAGATACTGCAAATAGACCGGGATCGGAATGTCAGGGGAATCGCCGTCATTCAGAAAATGGTCTAAGTGGATTTCCAGAGGAATGGATGCGATTACTTCGCGGAATCGTGGGGTTTGCAGGTACTTGACTTTCCAGATTTCCAGCATCAAGGAGCGGAAGTCAGCGCTGATGAAATCCATTTTGCGGTTGTCTTTGCCATCGTCTTTGCGAGCGCCGAGATAAACGGCATCGAACTGGCGCTCACTCAACGTTCCCCGCACGGGATCGTTTGCATCAGAGAAAACATAGACCAGATGGAAAATGTCGGCTAAGTCGCCCCACAGTACTTTTTCTTCATAGGCACTGAAACGAAACGAGGCGCCTCGACGTTGTTGCGCCATGCGCGCAGGTTCGCTGGGGCGCAAGTCGTGGCGGCCTAACTCGTCGCGAAACCACTGCAGGCGTTCGGGTTGCAGGTTATGGCGGAGGAACTCGATCGCGTAGGCGTTGGGCAGATATAGTTTGGGATCATCGTCGAGGCGCGCCAGCCAAGGGGTCCAATCTTTTTGCTGGAACGTGGCAAGCAACTCGGTCAGTTGCGCGACGGTTACGTCGGGATGATATTTCACGGCTTGCCAGAAGTGTTCGGTCGAATCGTAAGTGGCGCCGTAAAGTTCGATACCTTCCTCAATGGGATACCAGTTGGAGAGTACACGCGCGGGGATCGACGGAGAGGCGCTCCAGCAATTCAGGGAATGCTTCCATCGTTCCTGCACTGCCAGAAAGGCTTCGGCGTAGCCGGGCGGTACAGGTTCCTTTACCCGCGCAATTGCTTGTGTGACTTCTTCGGCGGTATGGGTGAGGAGTATCTCCAGCGGACGCTCGTCGGTCATGGAGACGACGCGGCTCTCGATGGCATGGCGGAGTAGCTCGCGGGCCAGCTGTTGGCGCTCTGCGTTGGTAAGATGACCATGCGGCTGCCAACGCCGCGCCTGGGAGTCAATGTAGGGAAAAGACTCGGCCAGTGATTTGAACTCGATGAAACCGTGGATGGCAAAGGTGACGGGATGGCCGTCCTTCACGACAATCGTCGACGGAGTAACCAGCGCTTGCAGGGAAAGATCCTGCGCGGAGAGATCTGTGGGCGTAGCCGACAAGGTCACGGCCGACAAGGTCAGGGCCAACAAGTACAGACCAGGCAGCGGCCATCTCTGCAGCTTGTGGTTAGGTTTTCCAGGGAATCGATACATGTTCTGGCGGGTTAAAAATCTAAGCCCCGCTTAGACCCCGCTCGCAAACTTAGGAGAAGCTGCGAACGGGGCCGCCGGCGGTGCTTGCGAAATGACTGCAGTTTACGACTTGGCTAGCTTGGCAGCTTCTTTCCGCACTTTTGCCCAGCGTAGCCGTTGCGCATCGGCGATTCGCTTGCGGGCTTCTTTGCTCAAGGTTCGTCCTGTCTTCTTGAGTTTCTTCCCGCCAGCTTGGCCGAGCGCGTCTAATGCCTTCCCCACTCTTCCCATCTCGTGTTGAAGACGGGAATACTCGTTCTGCAGGGAAGAGACTACCTTATTCAGGTTGGTCATGTAATACCCCCTCATAAGTTGAGGCTAACATGAGTGGCAGAATAATTTCGAGAAATTAGAAGTTTTCTGGCTGCAATTCCCATTCAAGACCCGCGCGAAGAAATAAATCTACTGTGGCTTGGCGTCTACAAATAAAAATCCTTCCACCTTGCTTAAGTCATCGGTGTCGCGATTGAAGACCACTTCGCGGCGCGAATCGGAATAGCGCGTATCCCACAGCAGAAACTTGAGGACCACGGTGCTGGTTTGTGTGGATTCCGCAGTGCCGTTTTCGATCCAGATATAGACGATCCCGTGCACCACATAGACGTGATTATTCCACCGCATGAGCGCGGCATGCTGGTTCTGAAACCAGGTGATGAGAAGGCCGGCATTCACCGCGTCCGGAGTGAGATAGGAGGAGGTCACTATGATGGGACGACCGTCGCTCAATAGACGCCGCCCTTGCAGCCTGCCGGCCGCATCCTTCAGAGACTTGGGATCGACCGCCGCGGCTTGATCCTGCAGTGCGGAATCCTTGCCGCAGCAGACTTCGTGGTCGTGAAACACGGTATCGAGAGAAGTGAGCATTACGTCGGCGGAGTGCGTCGAAGGCGCCGTCAAGGTCGGGAGATCGCGTACTTCGATTTCCTGGGGCTGATAGAGGAGTTGGCCGTAAGCGCAGGCGCACATCGCCAGCCCGAATCCTACGCACTGGGTCAGTGCTCGCGCAGCGGATTTGTAACGCAGGAGCTTGGGCATCGCGCCACCTCCGGCCCTGTCTTAATTCTAGGTTGGCGCCGGAGGTTTCTAACCAGCTTTGCGTAACTTTACAAGCCTGCAGTCAGGAGCCTTGGTAACCACCCGCAAGGGGCGCGCAACAAAGACACAGGGGCTGAAGCCCGGCGAGTTCTGGGGGCGTTAACGCGGCGCTAAAGCGCCGCTCTTCCACGCCGTATGATCGGCGGGTTGGGCAACTGGCAGCAGGTAATCCGCGTCGTTCTGCTTGCTACTCTGGGCCGATGGTCGGCAAAAACTTTGGCGCTTGCCGCGCTTTGGTCGCGTTTTCGAATCCGGACGCAAGTTTGATCAGCGTGGGCTCACTCCAGGCGCGGCCGAAGAATGAGATCCCCACGGGTAAGCCGGAAAGAAATCCCGCGGTCACATTGATGTTGGGATAGCCCGCAACCGCGGCTGCGTTCGAACTGCCGCCAGCCACGTGGTCGCCGTTGACCAGGTCGGTCAGCCATGCTGGGCCTCCGGTGGGCGCCACGAGGGCGTCGAGGTGGAACTTATCCATGACGGCGTCGATGCCTTCGGTGCGCGCCAGTTGATGATTCCGGGCCAGCGCGTCTACATATTCTTTGTCAGTAAGTGGGCCCTTGCTTTGCGCCTTCAAGAATAAGTCCTGCCCGAAGTAGGGCATCTCTTTTTGCCGGTTGCGGTCGTTGAATTCGATAATTTCCTGCAAGGTGTGTACCGGAGCGCCCGGACCGAGGCGCGCGAGATAAGCGTTCAGGTCCGCTTTCAGTTCATACATAAAGACCAGCAACTCGCTGTCGTCGAACTTGCCCAGCGTCGGAATGTCAGCCGGATCGACCAGGGTGGCTCCGTGCTGCTTCATCACGGCCAACGACTCTTCCATGAGCGCGTCGACGGTGTCGCTAAAGCCGAAATACTTGCGGGCCACGCCGATGCGCGCGCCCTTCAGACCGTTGGAATCCAGGTACTGCGTGTAATCGGTTTGCGACTTACCGGCGCTGGCCGCTGTCGCCGGGTCGTCGGGATCGTTGCCGGTCAGTGCACCCAAAAGAATCGCCGCATCCCGCAACGTTCGGCACATGGGACCCGCGCCGTCCTGGCTGTGCGAAATTGGAATGATGCCGCTGCGACTTACCAGGCCCACGGTTGGTTTGATGCCCACCAGTCCGTTCGACGACGACGGACACACAATCGACCCGTCCGTCTCGGTGCCGATGCCGGCGACGGCGAGGTTTGCGGAAATGCCGGCGCCGGTGCCGGAACTCGATCCACAAGGATTGCGGTCGAGCGCATAGGGATTCTTCGTCAGGCCGCCGCGCCCGCTCCATCCGCTGGTGGAATGACTCGATCGAATGTTCGCCCACTCGCTCAGATTGGTCTTGCCCAAAATCACCGCGCCCGCCGCGCGCAGCTTCTGCGCCACGAAAGAATCCTTGGGCGGCTTCGAGCCGACCAGAGCCAGCGATCCCGCTGTGGTCATCATGCGGTCCGCGGTATCGATGTTGTCTTTGATCAGAACGGGAATGCCGTGCAGCGGTCCGCGCGGGCCTTTGGACTTGTGCTCCTGATCGAGCGCGTCGGCGATTGCGAGCGCGTCGGGATTGAGTTCGATGACGGCGTTCACCGCGGGGCCGTGGTTGTCTTTATGCGGAGTATCGATCTCGTCGATGCGCGCCAGATATTTCTCGACCAGCGACCGCGCCGTAAATTGGCCGGACTTCATTCCGTCCTGCAAGTCCGTGATCGTGATCTCATCGAGTTCAAACGGCTTGACCTCGGATGGCTTGGGTCCAGCAGTGGTGGACCTGGCAGGTGCAGCCATCGCCCGGCCCGCGCTTAGCGCCGGATACAGGGCCGCTGTTCCACCCGTAGTCAGCGCCGCCTGCAGAAACCTGCGTCGCGAAGCGCCGGAATTCTTGGAACTCATAGTGTCCTCACGATCGGCAAGGAAATGACACTGCGCTGATTGCGCACAGGCCGACTATTAAAACACGAATCACCACAGGAGTTCACGAGTCAGATCTGACAGAGTGTTGTGACGGTTCAGGCGGGGTGATAAGCTAAGGTCGTTCCCTGGCTGAGCGGGAGTAGTTCAGCGGTAGAACGCCAGCTTCCCAAGCTGGATGTCGCCGGTTCGATCCCGGTCTCCCGCTCCATTTTTTCTTGTCTAGAATTGCGAAAACTCCTGCGGGGCTCCTGCACTGATAGGCAGACGAGATTCAGAGCTCATCTCTTTTCTTATTCGATTCTTTCGATTCCGGTTCTCTCGATGTTGCTGGTTTGTTGGTGATGGCGCGGTGAATAAATTGCTCATCCTTGTACTTGAGGCGGCGATAGGTCTGCCAGACCGAGAGTGGGAGGAGGGAAAAAACCATTCGGGGCGCTAGGTCCCACGCGCGCAGCGCCATAAATAACAGGCGGTCGGTGGCTCGTTCCCATGGGGTGGGTTTGGTTGTTCCGGTTTCAGGGAAGTATTGACTTAAGACCTTACCGGCGCCGTTTTCGGCCTTCCAGAGCGCCCGGTAGCGCGCGAGCTTGCTAGCCAGCTTGGGCGGAAGTGGGTCATGGCGATCTTTTCTGGCGTCGACGCTGTTGCCTCTGGCCAGGGTATGATGAGCGCCCGCGAATACTGCCGACCGATCCGCCGTTTTCAAGACCGTGACCGCTGGATCGAAGGGTACTTCGAGGAATTCGCAAACGCCCCGCATCACGTTCGCGGTATCGCCGACCAGATCGCGGTAATGAACCTGGTGGACGAAGGCGCCCATGCGCAGCAGCTTTTCGACTTGCTTGCGTAAAATGCTGGAGGCCAGCACCGACTTGTGGATGGTCCCGGGCCGGGCGAACCACAATCCTGAGGTTCCAGAACGCGCCGCGGCTTTCAGGACGCTGCGACAGATTTCTTCCGGATCGCGCCAGACTATGACGAACTTTGCGCCGGGAAACTGGCAAGCCAGGTCGGCCAGCCGGTCATAATAGGACGGCGATTTGCATCCCCATCGCTGTTTCCCTTGCTGCGCGGCATATTCGTGGCCGGCCAGTTCGAAAGCCTCAGCCAGCGAGGTTGCAGGAGCCGTGAGCCGAACGGGATCGAGGCCGTGCCGGCTGACGCTGGCATTCCAGTATTCCCACTTCTCCGCCCACGTCTTCCGTCCCCCGGGAATTCGAAACATGGGCCACAGCACCGGGAGGTCACTTTCAAAGAACAACCTGATGTCGGGATGCTGATTCAGAAGCAAATACAACAGAGTGCCGCCGCAACGCCACACGCCCGATACGAAGATGGGAGGAACAGGACATCGCGGCGCAGCGTGGGTCGGAAACCCGGTTCGATTCCCGATTTCCTGCAACGTCTCTTCCGTACACGGCGCCGTCATTATTCTCTCCTGCGTTCTCTCCTGCGCTGTCTCCTTTGGTGTCTCCTGTGTGATCTGAGCGCACCAGGAATCACGCGCGCACCGCCGTCGGGCTGACCGGTTTGATCGAACCTGTAGCGGATTCTGCTTCGAGGTTCAGGTCAGCTAAAAGTGGGTAGCCCATGCGCATCATCGATTCGCCGGCGTACTCTTCGATGCGACGTGCCTGCTCCAGGGTCAGCTTGGAAACCCACCCGCGGACCGCACCTTCGCGCACGAAGCGCCCGCGGATCGAAGACCTTACCGGCTCTTTGTCTTCTTTGTCGCGCATTTTTTGTATGGTGTTGTTCTCCACGGCGCGCCGGATTTTATCTACATCCACATCCACGCCGAGGAATTCGACCATCTGGATAAATCCGGGCAGGGGATCTTTTCGCAAGTCCTCGAAGCGCAGCAGCAACATGTTGCTGGTATCCGCGATCGGCGAATCCAGCCAAGTGGCGATATGCCGCTGCCATGGACCGTAGCCATAGACGCTGCAATTCTTGGTCAGCAGAAAGCTGTTGATGAAGCTATCGAGATCGCCGCGGTAGTAGTCGAGCACTGTATAGAAGGCGTATTCGGCCAACACGATGTCGCGTGGGTCGCGCGTCACATAGATGGCTTTGCGATATTCCTTCTGATAATCCTCGTGGGTGGCGATGAGGCGGCCGCCGCGGGGTAGCACGCGCAGAGCTTTGGACTGCAGGCCGATTCCGGGCATCTCCGTATTGGTCTTGCGGAATCCAGCCGGCTTGCCGGTGAGGATCTCGTACAGGACGAAGCGTATCCAGGTGCTTCCCGACTTGGGATAGGAGGCATAGAAGACGTCGGCGGGTTCTATGCCGCGGTGGCGCAACCAGGTAAGGCCTACTCTCAATCTCGTTTTCGCGAAGGCGCGACGCACCTTCCGGTAGGCGGAGGTCGGCTTCTTCTGTTTCGCGCCAGCCGGATTCTGCGCTTTGTCTTCGGCGCTGTTAGTCGGTTCGGTCATGACGGGCTCCTTGAATGGCGTTTGGACGGATTTGGGGCGAAGTACCGCAATGCGGACTTTCAGTGTTCGCCGGTCCAGTCCTTTACGATGCGATTGCGACTGACTTCATCGCCGCCAAGTCCTGCGGCTGGGGAAGGGCCATGAGAGTGGCGGGTGAGCCGGTATGCATCTTCCAAGCGCCGCGCACCTTCTCGACCACCATTACCGCGCCCGTGTGAGGGCCACCTTTGACCGGGACCTTGTTTCGATCGCCGCCGAGAACGATGTTGGTGGTGGCCAGCAGATTTCTGACATGAGTGACCACGGCAATGCTGTTGGGAGAGGCTTCGGCCGCTGCCAGAAGAGTCTGTAAGCGGTGCGCATAGCGGCCGTAAAACTGATAGAAAGATTCTCCGCTGGGGGCTGCGAGTTCGGGGTGCTGGTTCAGCAGGGTCAGGAAGGGGATGATCTCGCGGACGCGCTGCCCGCAGAAGACACCGAGATTCCAGGGCCGCAAGTCGCCGGAATGGGTCAGTGTAGCTCCAGTTTTACGGCGCAGAACCTCGGCGGTTTGCCGGGCTCGCCGCAGATCCGAGCAGTAGATCGCGTCCACGATATGGTTTTGCTGAATCTGTTCCGCGGTCTCAGCGGCTTCGGCAAGCCCCTCTTGATCGAGGGGAACATCGAGCCAGCCGCGCAGGCGTTCATCTCTTCCGGGAAGGTTCAGGCTTGTATGACCATGACGAATAACCAGCAGTTTTCCCACTTTCTTCCTCCACAAGACCAGTTTTTGGGCAAAACTTCTCCTCAAGACGCACGGGGAGTCAGGCGCTGGAGGGGGTTAACAACGTTTAGAAACTACATCTAAAGTGCTTCGACGCTTGGGGGAAGCGCAAGGGCGGAAGCTGTTTCGCCGCCGCATTCACAGTACGTTAACATTCGAAAGTATCAATGTCAATAGAAATAGTAGACATTGGTTGAGGTAATTTCCTGGGCCGCCAGCGTGCCGGAGAATTCCCTTGGAACGGAAGAAAACGTTCGCGAGATCGCGTTGCCGCACGGATATAATTCCCCGCACCTATGCCTGTGACCCCGCTGCCTCTGACCCCGCGTGGAAGACTGTCATCGGGATCATCGTTGGCCGTTCGCCTGGTGGTGACGGCGGGGGCCCTCGCCATCTGGTTCTGGACCCAGTCTCTGATCGGATCCCGCAGGCTGCCGGCTGCCGGCATCGGCGACGGCGTGCACACTGCCACGGCTTCCGCGAATCTTTATCTGCACCAGCATCCCGGCGCTGCCAACGCCCTGCTGGTGGTGAGCTCAGGTGTGATCGACCTGCTGGGGATTTTTCTTCTTTCGCTGTGGATATTCGGCGGCGAACTGCGGCCTTTCCTCGCACTGGTGATGGTGCTTGGCCTGCGCCAGATCATGCAGGCGGCGGTGGCCCTGCCTGCACCGCCCGGCGCCATCTGGCACAATCCCGGGATTCCGTCACTACTGGTCACCTACGGCGTGGCCAATGATTATTTCTTCTCCGGTCACACTGCCATCGCCGTAGTGGGCGCGATGGAACTGGCCCGCTCGGGACGCCGGTGGGCAGGGCTGCGATCGGTCAACCCAGGCTGGCTGACTGCGCTCGCGGTCGCCATCGTGCTGTTCGAGGCCGGAGCTGTGCTGGTCCTGCGCGCTCACTACACCATGGATGTGTTTACCGGCCTGGTCACCGGGCTCTACGCCGCGTATCTGGCGGAAGGTTTGACGGCCAGGTCCGTCAGGGGCTGAAGCCCGAGTGTTTCACGACTCTGGGCGGCACGGCTGAAGCCGTGCCCGTCCCAAAACCCGCTCTTCCCAAAACCTGCCTTTCCCAAGAACCTCTTCCCAAAACATCATTCTTCTCAAAACCTATTCTGCCCTGAGCCAATTTTTCCTAAAACCTATTCTTCCCAAAACCGATTGATCAGACAGCTTGTGAGGACTGAGTACTGCCATTCATCTGCCCTTGTTACTTCGGTTTAGCCGGGAGTGTCCAAAACCGTGATTGAGATCACCAAGAGCCGTGATGTGGGCCATTTGCCCTGCCGATGGATTGGACGAAGATGGCTTTGGAGAAAGCGGAGATGTGGGGGCAAAGCCACATCCCCCTGGCACGCCGGGCAGCTGCGAAGCCCAGCGGGGCAATTCAGGGAGGTTTCCCATGAGCACACTCGAAGTCCACGAACCCGAAGTAAAGGAAGTTCAATCGGCCAGCCGGTCCACAGCCGCAGTACTGCGCGGCAAGGACTTGGTGCTGGGTCCGGCGCTGCCCCAGAGGGCCATGTTTTCCGACAGCCTGCTGGAGTTTGGGGTGCAGCGCAAGCGCAAAGCCCTGGCGACGACCACGTCATTCATTCTTAATATCTTAGCGCTCTTAATGCTGTTGCTGATTCCGCTGGCGTTCACTGAGCAGCTGCCCAAGGCGCAGTTGTTGACGTTCCTGGTGGCGCCGCCACCTCCGCCTCCGCCACCTCCGCCGGCCGCGGCCGAAGTGCAACGCGTGGTGCGACAGATTCAGACCGACATGCTGTCCACGGGAGCGCTGCGCACGCCCACCAAGATTCCGCAGAAGATTGAGATGATCAAAGAAGACGATGCGCCGCCGCCGATGGCGGTTGGAGGAGTAGTAGGCGGCGTGCCGGGCGGAATCCCGGGCGGACAGCTGGGAGGAGTGATTGGCGGTATCGTGGCTTCCACGTCGAGCATGGCGGCCGTTCCCAAGTTTGTGGCACAGACGCCGCAGCGCATCCGCATTTCGCAAGGCGTCACCAAAGGCCTGCTGATTCATCGCGAAGAACCGACATATCCGCCGCTGGCCCGGGCGGCGCGCGTGCAGGGCGAGGTCGTGCTCAACGCCGTCATCGACGTAAACGGGCAGATCCAAAACCTGCAGCTGGTCAGCGGACACCCCATGCTGGTGCCCTCGGCCATCGCTGCGGTCAAGCAATGGCGCTACAAACCGTATCTGCTGAATGGGACCCCGGTAGAAGTGGAGACCACGATCACGGTGATCTTCACGCTCTCTTCTTGAAGAGGTGTTGAAGGTGGGCAACGGCGCCCCGGGAAGCGCCAGGAGTGTAAATATGGCTGCAGAGTATACCTATCGCGTTTCGGCCTGGTGGACTTCAGGCCGCACTGGACTGGCGAAGTGCGAGTCCTCTCCAAACACGATTCACTTCTCCGAGGCCGCTGAGCTGGGCGGACTGCAGGGCCGCTGGACTCCCGAACAGCTGCTGCTGTGCGCCTTGGCCGGGTGTTTTACTACAACGTTTCACGAGGTGGCGCGCGCCGCCAAGTTCGAGTTCACCGACCTGGAAGTGGAAATCGAGGGCAGCGTGCACCGCAGCCGCAGTACAGGGTGCAATTTCACCGAAATCCTGATGCGTCCGCGGCTGACCGTGCCCTCAGAAGAACAGCGCGAAGCTGGGCTGAACCTGTTGCGCAAGGCCAAGGCGGTCTGCATGATCTCGCGGGCCATTACCGTCCCGCAGACGCTGGAGCCCTGCGTGGAAACCATCAAGGTGCCGGTCGAGGGCTGGAACAATCAGGACGTGGGCGTCAAACTTGGGGTTTAAGAGAACGAAGTTTGAGCAGGGAAGAAGTCGAGGGGGGTGGGTATGATGTTCTCCTACCGGCTGGTGCGTTTGATCGAATCGAACGCCGATGCGCTGGCTGCGGGGCTCGAGAAGCGAGTCGAGGCGAGCCGCCAAGTCACGCACTTCAGCGATATATCCGCACAAGAACTACGCGAGCGCGTCTACGAAATCTATCGTCATCTGGGTGAGTGGCTGCTGGGCAAGAACGAAGTGGATATCGAGCAGCGCTACCGCGAGATCGGCGCCCGGCGCGCCGAACAGAAGGTCCCACTGAGCGAGGTCGTGCAGGCCATTGTGATGACCAAGGAAAATCTCTGGGATTTCTTGAAGAGCGAGGCGGTCATGGACCGCGCCATTGAAATCATGGGGGAACTGGAACTGCTGCAGATGCTCGAGATGTTTTTCGACCGGGCCATATATTATGCCGCTGTGGGGTATGAAGAAGAGGTTGCCCGTGTGCGGCGCGAGGAAGGCGCGCTGCGGGCAGTCTGATTCTGACCACTAAAGGGGAGCGGAAACCGATGTCGATGTCGTGGGAAATGGAATACAAGAAGCGGCTCAAAACGGCCGATGAAGCACTGCGCTGCGTGGAGTCGCGCATGCGGGTCTACATTCAGCCGGGATGCGCCGAACCGGAAACCCTGGTCGAAGCGCTCATGCGCCGCGGTCCGACGCTGCGTGATGTGGAAATCGTCCACATGATGACCATGGGCTGCGCGCCCTATGTGGCGCCGGAGATGGCGGGACACTTCCGGCACAACGCCATGTTCATCGGCGCCAACGTGCGGGAAGCGATCAATGACGGCCGCGCCGACTACACTCCGATCTATTTGAGCGAGATTGAAGGATTGTTCGAAAGCGGGGCGATGCCGATCGACGTGGCCCTGATTGAGGTTTCTCCTCCGGATTCGCACGGATTCTGTAGCTTCGGCGTCGGCGTCGATACCACCCTGACGGCTGCGAAATGCGCCAAACACGTGATCGCGCAAATCAATGACAACATGCCGCGCACCTACGGCGACAGCTTCATCCACGTGAACGAAATCGACGCCTTCGTCGAATCCTCGCGACCGCTGTGCGCGCTGAAAAGGCCGGTCGTCACCGACCTGCAGATCGCCATTGCGCGCAATGTGGCCAGCCTGATCGAAGACGGTGCCGTGATACAGACCGGCATTGGCGGCATTCCGGACGCGATCCTGCCCATGCTGATGGACCGCAAGGATCTGGGCGTGCACAGCGAAATGATCTCTGACGGCGTGATTCCGCTGATCGAAGCGGGAGTGCTCACCGGGGCACGAAAAAACTTCAAACCGCGCAAAATCATCCTGGGATTTGCCCTGGGCACCAAGCGCCTGTTTGAGTTCGTGGACAACAACCCGATTTTTGAGTTCCATCCTACGGCCTATACCAACGATCCTGGACTGATTGCCCGCAACGACAAGATGGTGGCCATCAATTCGGCTCTGCAGGTTGATCTGACCGGGCAGGTCTGCTCCGATTCCATCGGCAATCAGTTCTACTCGGGCATTGGCGGGCAGGTAGATTTTCTGCGCGGAGCAACGCGCTCCAAGGGTGGCAAACCGATCATTGCGATCTCGTCGACCGCGAAGCAAGGAACGATTTCACGGATCGTGCCCACGCTTGATCCCGGGGCGGGAGTGGTGACTTCGCGCGGCCTGGTGCGCTATGTAGTGACCGAGTATGGAGTCGCATTTCTGCACGGCAAGTCGATTCGCGAACGGGCGAAATCACTGATCGAGATCGCCCATCCCGACTTCCGTGCCGAGCTGTACGAATATTGTGAAAAGACGAAGTGGGCGCATCACCCTCAGGCGGCTGAGACAGCGATTCCGGGCTGAGGGAACAGTGGCCAGTGGTCAGTGACCGGTGGCCAGTCGATGTCAGGAGTTTAGCCGGCGACTGACACTAGCCACCGACCACTTGGAGAACGAGGAACAAAAATGGCGGATCCAACATCAGCACGACCAGCTCGCGGCAAAGTCACGATTGATGTCGAGGAGTGCAAGGGATGCGGGTTGTGCGTAGAGTCGTGCCCGCCGAAATGTCTGGAGCTCGATCCGGAGCTGAGCTCCTATGGTGTGCATCCAGCGCGCTATACCGGGGAGCACTGCACTGGCTGCGGCATCTGCTTTTATTGCTGTCCGGAGCCGGGGGCGATCGTGGTCTATCGCCTGAGCGCACCCCCGAAGGCTGTGCAGTCTCATGAGCAACCCCAGCCCCAACTCGAATCTGGAGAGCCACATGCGGCAACTGTGTAAAGGAAACGTTGCGGTTATTAAGGGCGCGGTGCTGGCTGGATGCCGGGCGTATTACGGTTATCCCATCACGCCCGCCAGCGAAGTCGCGGAAGCTGCCGCGCTGTATTTTCCTGAAGTTGGCGGCACGTTTGTGCAGGCCGAGAGCGAGACCGCTTCGATCAATATGGTGTATGGCGCGGCCTCGGCCGGCGTGCGTGTGATGACCGCGTCGTCGGGACCTGGGCTCAGCCTGATGCAGGAAGGCATTTCTTATCTAGCTGGTGCGGAACTGCCTTGCGTGATTGTCGACGTCATGCGCGGCGGTCCCGGCCTGGGCAACATCGCGCCCGAACAGAGCGACTACTTTGCCATGGTCAAGGGCGGCGGTCACGGCAACTACCGCAATCTTGTGGTCGCGCCGGCCTCGGTCCAGGAGATGGCCGACCTGACTATCCTGGCGTTCGAACTGGCGGACCGTTATCGCAACCCGGCCATCGTGCTGACCGACGGATTCGTCGGCCAGATGATGGAGCCACTCGACCTGGTCTACCGCGAAATTCGCTCTCCTGAAAAGCCCTGGGCTGTGAAGGGAACGGCCGGGACGCGGCAGAACATGATCAGCTCGATTGTGCTCGAACCCGACGATTTGGAAGAGCACCAGCGCCGCATGGAAGCCAAATACATTCGCGCCCAGCAGACGGAAACCCGCTGCGAACAATACCGCACCGAAGATGCCGAATTGATTGTCGTCGGCTACGGCATCGTCTCGCGCGTGCTGCGCTCGGCCGTGGATGAGGCCCGCAAGCAGGGGATCAAAATTGGATTGTTCCGGCCCATCACGCTGTGGCCGTTCCCGGCGAACGAGTTGGCGGCAACCGCGCTGCGGGCGGAAAGAGTTCTGGTGGTCGAATTGAGCAATGGGCAGATGGTGGAAGACGTCCGGCTGACGTTGAATGGCCAGCGTCCGGTTGAATTTTACGGACGCGTGGGCGGCAATGTGCCCTCGGTGGAAGAACTGCTGGGCAAGATTGAAGAATTGGTGCCGGCGGCAGTATGAAAACCGGCTTTCGGCTCCCGGCTTCCGGAAGCCGAGAGCCGGAAGCCGGACGCCGTAAAGAGGATCTCATCATGGCGGACCAAGTAGTCCTGCAAGAGACGAAGGTGAGCACCGAAAAATACGAGGTGGTGCACGAGCGCGCGGACGCCTTCTATCCGGAGTTTGAGCGCAAGGGCGACCTCAAGCATCAGACGCACTACTGTCCCGGCTGCGGCCATGGAGTCGCGCATAAGCTCATCGCCGAGGCGCTCGACGACCTGGGCTTGCAAGATAAGACCATCCTCGTCAGTCCGGTCGGCTGCTCGGTCTTTGCCTACTACTATTTCGATGTGGGCAACGTGCAGGTGGCGCACGGTCGCGCTCCGGCAGCGGCCACGGGCCTGAAGCGGGCTTGCCCCGATAAGATCGTGATCGCTTATCAGGGCGATGGAGACCTGGCGGCGATCGGCACCGCGGAAATTGTGCACGCCGCCAATCGCGGAGAAAAAATCAGCGTCTTCTTCGTCAACAACGCGATCTATGGCATGACCGGCGGGCAAATGGCGCCCACTACGCTGGTTGACCAGAAGAGTACGACCTCCCCCTGGGGACGCCGCCCCATCAACGAAGGGTTCCCGCTGCATATGGCTGAGATGCTGGCCTCTCTGGAAGCTCCGGTTTACATCGAGCGGGTCGCGCTCTCGGACAACAAGAACATCATGAAAGCGCGGCGGGCGGTGCGCAAGGCGCTGGAGTTGCAGCGCGCCGGCGCGGGCTTCACCTTTGTGGAGATTCTGTCCCCCTGCCCGACTATCTGGGGCAAGGACCCGGTGGAAGCGCGCAAATGGATTGCGGAGAAGATGATTCCCAACTTCCCGCTGAATGTGTTTCGCGACCGCGCGATGGAGATTGCCGACAACCATGTTCCACCCCACAAAACCGTGGCCGAACTGGTCGAGGGCGAGCACAAAACGGCGGGCGTTGCTTCCGTGCCCGCGAAACATCACTACCACGATCTCGGCATCAAGATTGCCGGCTTCGGTGGGCAGGGCGTGTTGCTGCTCGGCCAGTTACTGGCCGAGATGGGCATGCGCGAGGGTCTCGAAGTGAGCTGGCTGCCGTCGTATGGTCCGGAGATGCGCTCGGGCAGCGCTCACTGCCACGTTTGCCTGTCGAAGGATCGCATCGGCTCGCCGGTGCTGTCGCGTCCTGGAGTTCTGATCGCGATGAATGAGATTTCTCTGCGCAAGTTCTATTCTCAGATTGCACCGGGCGGGACCATTATTTACGGACGCGATCATCTTCCCCCTGACCTGGCAAACGATCTCGCCGTGTCGCAGGCGCAGGTCGTCTGCATTCCGGCCTCCGAGATCGCCGACAAGCTGGGCTCCGCCAAGGTGGCCAACATCGTCATGCTGGGCGCGCTGCTGGAAGAAACCGAATGCCTGGCGGCGGCGACGGCCATGAGCGTTCTCGAAAAGAAAGTGAAGAATCCGGCGCTGCTCGAACTCGACCGCCAGGCGCTGGATGCGGGCCGAACCTATATCGACCATACGGTCGCGATCGGCGCGGTTACGCAGGCCGACGGCTTCGCGCAGTAAGTTGGTCAGTGATTGGAAATGGGATTGAGGGTGCCCCCACCTTTGTCGCGCTTTCTCCGACAGGGTGGGGATTTTGATTTCTTGTGTTGTCCCGCGTTTGAAGGATCAGCGATCAAGCGGCTCTTCAGATCAACACCCCCACCCTGTCGCAAACAACGCGACAAGGGTGGGGCACCCGTTTTCACGTGTGATCCGAATCACTAAAACCGGTGATAGGGGGCATATCGAACACCCGGGACACCTGCAATCCTGATAGCGGGTGTGGGAGGTGTGCCATGACACCTGTTCAAGCGATAGAAAACGGGCCGGTTGCAACGAAGCCAGGAGCGCACGCCATTGCGGTTAAGAACGTCCTATTCGCCACTGATTTTTCGGCCATCTCGGAATCCGCTCTGCCTTATGCTGCGGCTATCTGCCGCCGGTTTGGGGCTACGCTGCACGCCGCGCATGTGCTTTCCGACTCGACTCTGCTCATGATGACCAGCGGCGTCGACTATGTCAGCATGGGCACGATTTACGACGACGCGCACGCCGAGGCCACAAAGAAACTGGACCACATCGCCGAGCGTTTCGAAGGGATCCGCCATCACAGCTATGTCGGTCATGGGCCGGTGTGGAAGGCCCTGGCAGGAATCATCGCTGAAAACGAGATTGACCTGATCGTGGTCGGCACCCATGGCCGCTCGGGGCTGGGCAAGTTGCTGCTCGGTTCGGTGGCGGAAGATATTCTGCGGCACGCGCCTTGCCCGGTGCTGACGGTCGGTCCGAAGGTGGCGGGACGCGCCAAGCTGCCCGCCTTCTCCAGCCGCGATCTTGCGCCGGTTGAGCTGGAACTGCGGCAGATCCTGTTGGCTACCGATTTTGCTCATTCGGCAGGCAAGGTCACGCGAGAAGCGGTCGCGCTGGCCGAGGACTTCCGTGCACGCCTCACCGTGATGCATGTGATCGAGGACTACAGCCATCTGGGCAAGCGTCCTGATCTGGTCGAAGAGCAGGCCAGCCGGTTGCAGGCGCTGGTTCCCCCTGAAGCCGCGCTGCAGTACAAGCCGGAGGTGGTGCTGGAATTCGGGCATGCGCCGGATTGCATCCTGAAGGTGGCGTCGGATCGCGAAGCGGACATGATCGTGCTGGGCGCGCGCGCTTCAGCCGAAGTCGGCAGCACGCACCTGCCGTGGTCGACGGCGCACCATGTGATTGCGCAGGCGCGGTGTCCGGTGCTGACGGTGCGTAGTTAGAGATTCGATACGGAGACGAGTTCGATCGAGAGGCATTCGAATCGAGATTCGATATTCGATCGAAGGTTTGAAGAAAGGTTCTTACGCCATTCTCGCTTTGCGCAGTTCGTCCGGCCAGAAAAACGCCGGGCGGGTATACGAAAATTCCGCAGCAGACATTTCGGAGATCGAATCCGGAATGATACTGCAACCTCAAAATTATCGCCGCCCAACTCTTTCTCAACACTATTGCCAGGACTACAATCATTTTTTGCTAAGCGAAACTCATCGTCATCATTGTGGACACTCATCGGCTTCCTTGAGTTCTATAGAGAACGAATATGCACTCATACGTTTCCAAGCCCACTCCTCCCAATCAGGACAAACGCTGGAAGCTGGTCGATGCCACCATACGGCGGCAGGGCCAGCAGCAGCGCGGTCTGATTGAGACGCTGCACACGGTGCAAGAGGCGTTCGGATATCTCGACGAACAGGCGCTGCGCTATGTCGCCATGTCGCTGCGCGTGCCCCTTAGCCGGGCGTACGGCGTCGCCACCTTCTACCATTTCTTCACCCTGAAGCCGGCGGGCGAACACACGTGCGTCATCTGCATGGGCACGGCGTGCTATATCAAAGGAGCGCCGCAGTTGCTCGATGCGGTGCAACGCGACCTGGGCATTGTCCCGGGAGAGACCACCCCTGACAAGAAAGTCTCGCTGCTCACGGCACGCTGTTTGGGCTCGTGCGGCCTGGCTCCGGCGGTAGTCTACGATCAGGAAGTCGCGGGCAAGGTGGCGACCTCGGCCATCCGCGAACACCTGAAGAAATGGACGCACGCATGACGCCCGAGGAACTGGAGCAGATCGCAGAATCGGAACGCGCCGCGCAGGGCCAGTTCACCCAGCGGGTGAATGTCTGCATGGCCGCCGGTTGCCTGTCGTGCCAGAGCCAGACGGTCAAGGACGCGCTCGATCAGGAAGTTGCCCGCCGCGGCACCAAGGACCATTGCCAGGTGAAAGGCGTGGGCTGCATGGGCCTGTGCTCGGAAGGCCCGCTGGTGACGACGAGTGTGAGCGCTGGCGGGGAAGTGCAGCATAAGGAAGTGCTCTACAAGAAAGTCGAAGCTGCGGATGGCGCGGCCATTCTTGACAGCCTGGAGGGCGAACCGGTATCACGCCTGGTCTGTCGCACCGACGTTCCGTTTTTCCAGCGGCAGAAAAAAATTGTGCTGGAGAACTCCGGCGCGATCGATCCCGAGCGCATTGAAGACTATGTGGCCGCCAACGGCTACACTGCGCTGATGAAGGCGCTGACCGAAATGACTTCGCGCGAAGTCATCGACGAGGTCACCAAGAGCGGCTTACGCGGGCGAGGCGGCGCGGGCTACCCCACGGGGCTGAAGTGGAGCACGGTGCTGAAGTCGGTGGGCACGCAGAAATATGTCATCTGCAACGCCGACGAAGGCGATCCCGGGGCGTTCATGGATCGCAGCGTACTCGAAAGCGATCCGCACCGCGTGCTGGAAGGTATGCTGATCGCCGCCTATGCTGTGGGCGCTTCGGAAGGCTACATTTATGTGCGCGCGGAATATCCGCTGGCCATCAAGCGGCTGCGCAATGCGATTCGTCAGGCGGAGCGCGTCGGCCTGCTGGGCTCCAACATTTGCGGCACGCGTTTTAGTTTCCGCGTGGATGTGCGCTTTGGCGCGGGCGCGTTCGTCTGCGGCGAGGAGACGGCGCTGATAGCCTCGGTTGAAGGCAAGCGCGGCACGCCGCGTCCGCGCCCGCCCTATCCCGCCATGGAAGGCTTATTCGGCCAACCTACGCTCATCAATAACGTTGAAACCTTCGCCAATATTGCGCCCATCATCCGCAACGGTGGCGACTGGTATGCCGGCATCGGCACCGAGAAGAGCAAGGGCACAAAAGTTTTCGCGCTGGCCGGCCGCGTCGAAAACACTGGGCTGGTCGAAGTTCCCATGGGAATTTCGTTGCGCGAGATGGTATTTGAAATCGGCGGCGGCATTCCCGAAGGGCGCAAGTTTAAGGCGGTGCAGACCGGCGGTCCGTCGGGCGGCTGCCTGCCTGCGGAATGTCTCGACATGCCGGTGGATTACGAATCGCTGGCCAAGGCCGGCTCGATCATGGGTTCGGGCGGCATGATCGTGATGGACGAAAGTTCGTGCATGGTCGATGTCGCGAAATATTTCATGGACTTCTGCATGACCGAATCCTGCGGCAAGTGCATTCCGTGCCGCGTGGGCACCTACCAGATGCATCGCATCCTCACTGCGGTTGGCAATATGACCGCAACCCGCGATGACATGAAGATGCTGGAGGAACTCTGCGATCTGCTCAAGCACACCAGCCTGTGCGGGTTGGGACAATCGGCGCCCAATCCGGTGGTGAGCACGCTGCGCTCCTTTGCCGAGGAGTACCGGGCGCATATTGAAGATCACAAATGCCCCGCCGGAGTTTGCGGCGCGCATGCCGAGGGAGAAAACGCATGAGCCCCGTAGCCGCCGTCAAAACCCTGAAAATCGATGGCCGGGACGTGAGCGGACGCCAGGAAGAAACCATTCTCGACGTGGCCCGGCAGAACGGAATTTTTGTCCCGCGCCTGTGCGAGATGGATGGACTGTCCGACGTCGGAGCCTGCCGCTTGTGCCTGGTGGAAATCAAAGGCCAGAACAAGCTGCTGCCGGCGTGCGTCACGGTGGTCGAGGAAGGGATGGAAGTTACAACCGCTTCCGATCGCCTGCAGAATTACCGCCGCATGATTCTGGAGTTGCTGCTGACCGAGCGCAACCACGTCTGCTCGGTGTGCGTGTCGAACGGACACTGCGAGTTGCAGATGCTGGCGCAGCGCCTCGGGATTACCCACGTGCACTTTCCCTATCGTTTTCCCAAGGAGGATGTTGACGCGTCGCACGACCGCTTCGTCATCGACCACAACCGCTGCATTCTGTGTACGCGCTGCGTGCGGGTCTGCGACGAAATCGAGGGCGCGCATACCTGGGACATCATGGGCCGCGGCATCGACGCCAAGGTCATCACCGATTTGAACGAGCCGTGGGGCGCGTCGGAAACCTGCACCAGTTGCGGCAAGTGTGTGCATGTTTGTCCTACGGGCGCGCTGTTTGAAAAAGGCCGCTCGGTGGCCGAAATGCTCAAGCGCAGGCAGTTCCTGCCCTACCTGACCATGATGCGGGAAGAAAACGAATGAGACCGCAGCGGGCGGAGTGATCCGCCGAAGAAACGAGACCGATCGAAGGAGTTTGCTCAATGAGTGGGTTGCATGAGTAAGAAGCGAATCGCCACCGTATGGCTCGACGGCTGCTCCGGCTGCCATATGTCTTTTCTCGATATGGACGAGCGCCTGCTGACCGTGGCGGGGCTGGCCGACCTGGTCTACAGCCCGCTGGTCGACGCCAAAATATTTCCCGAGGATGTCGACGTCACGCTGGTCGAAGGCGCGGTGAGCAGCGAGGACGACTTGCACAAGATCAAGCTGGTTCGGGCGCGTACGAAAACGCTGGTCTCGCTGGGCGACTGCGCGGTCACGGCCAACGTGCCGGGCATGCGCAATCCGTTCGGAGTGAAAGCGGTGTGCGACCGGGCGTATCGCGAGAATGTTACGTTCGATCCTGGGATTCCGAATCAGGTCGTGCCCGCGTTGTTGCCGAATTCGCGTCCGATCCACGAGTTCGTCAACGTCGATGTGTTCGTCCCCGGCTGTCCACCCTCGGCCGACACAATTTATTACGTAGTCAGCGAACTGCTGGAAGGCCGCCAGCCGGACGTGAGCGCAAGAACCAGATTTGGATCGTAAACAGCTGCGAGCTATGAGCCACGAGCTTCGAGAAATCTCAGTTCGACGGGAAATTGAAGACTGACAGCTGATAGCTGACAGCTGGTAACTCGCAGCTCGCGACTTGTAGCTCAAAGCTAAAGCAAGGAGATTCCGTGAAGCAGGGCAGCATCGTCATCGATCCGGTTACGCGCATCGAAGGCCATTCCAAGATTACGCTCCAGTTGAATGAGGACGGCCGGGTCGAGGAAGCCCGCTTTCACGTGACGCAGTTTCGCGGCTTCGAGAAACTGTGCGAGGGGCGCCCGTTTTACGAGATGCCGTCGCTGATGGCGCGCATCTGCGGCATTTGTCCGGTCAGCCATCTCATCGCTTCGGCGAAGGCTTGCGACCAGTTGCTGGCGGTACGGATTCCGCCCACGGCGGACAAGTTGCGCCGCATCTTTGGACTGGCGCAGGTCACACAGTCGCACGCCCTCAGTCTGTTTCATCTTTCTTCTCCGGACCTGCTGCTGGGCATGGACGCCGACCCGGCGAAGAGCAACATCTTCGGCGTGGCCGAAAAAAATCCCGAGCTCGCGATGGATGGCATTCGCCTGCGGCAGTTTGGCCAGCGGATTATCGAACGGCTGGGCGGTAAGCGCATTCATCCCGCATGGGTCGTGCCCGGCGGCGTGAGCGAGCCGCTGACCGAGGCCAACCGCGACGCCATCCTCTTCTCTCTGCCCGATGCGCTGGCCATTGCCGAGCGCACGCTGGAATGGTTCAAGAGCACGATGGAAAAGTTTCGCGAAGAGATTTCGGTGTTCGGAAACTTCCCCACGCTGTTCATGGGCATCGTCAAGAAAGATAACGGGCTCACGTTCTACGACGGCAAGCTGCGCATCGTCGACGCCTCGGGCCACGTGGTGGCCGACGATCTCGACCCCACGCTGTATTCCGACTACATCGGCGAAAAAGTCGAGCCCTGGAGCTATCTGAAGTCCGCGTATTACAAGCCGAAGGGATTTCCTGACGGCATCTACCGCGTGGGACCGCTGGCACGGCTGAACGTGGCCGACCGCTGTGGCACGCCGCGCGCCGATCAGGAGCTGGCGGAGTTTCACGAATTGCAGCGTACTGCCGTGCTGAGCTCGTTCCACTATCACCACGCGCGCCTGATCGAAATTCTCTACTGCATCGAGCGGCTCGAGCAATTGCTGAACGATCCTGAGATTCTCTCGAAGCACGTGCGCGCCGTGGCCCGGCCCAACGCGCTCGAAGGCGTAGGCGCGGCCGAAGCTCCGCGCGGGACGTTATTTCATCATTACAAGATCGACGAGCAAGGCCTGATCCGCTGGGCCAACCTGATCATTGCCACCGGGCAGAATAATCTGGCCATGAACCGCAGCGTGCTGCAGGTGGCCAAGCATTTTGTCCACGGCAACCGCCTGACTCCGGGTATGCTCAACCGCGTGGAGGCCGTGATCCGCTGCTATGATCCCTGCCTGAGTTGTTCGACCCACGCTTTTGGCGAGATGCCGCTGCGTGTGCAACTCCTCAGCCCCGCGGGCGAAGTGCTCGACGAGGTCGCGCGCGGCTGAGCGATCGCGCGGTGCTCATGCACGCGATAAACTCCCACTTATGGCCCGCGTCTTCATCCTCGCCTACGGCAATCCTATGCGATGCGATGACGGCCTCGCATGGCACGCTTCTGACCAACTGACGGGAAAGTTTCCGGTGGCGGAAGTCGAGATTCTCCGCCTGCATCAGCTCGCCCCCGAACTCTCCGAAACCATCCGTTACGCCGAAGCCGTGATTTTTGTGGACGCGGCTTCCGCCGAGGGAAGTTCGCCCGGCGAGGTGCGCTGCCAGGAAGTCCTGCCTGAGAGCACAGCGCGCTTTTCTCACCACCTTTCTCCCGGCGCGGTATTGGCTCTAGCCCGCCAACTCTACGGTGCGATTCCGCGGGCCTATTCTGTTACGCTGACGGGTGAATGTTTTGACCACGGCGAGTCGCTTTCGACAGCGGTCGAGGCTGCGCTGCCAACGCTCGTCGCACGCATTGAAAGCTTGGTTCAGCAAACTCGGGCGCAACAGCGCCCCTCTTCCGGAGCATTTCCTCCCGCCTCTCGCAAGCCGTAGAATCGAATATAGCCGACCTGGGCATTCGCATTCGGCCCCTGTGTATGACGGTTACAGCCAAACCCACGAACCAGCGCCTGCGCATCGCGCTGCGCGGAGCCGTGCAGGGGGTGGGTTTCCGGCCGTTCGTCTATCGCCTGGCCACGGAAATGGCGCTTACCGGCTGGGTGCTGAATTCTTCGGCCGGGCTGGTGGTGGAAGTCGAAGGCCCCGCCGATCAACTGAACCGTTTCGAGCAGAGACTGGAGCAGGAGCGTCCCAAGGCCTCGGTCGTGACAGTCCGCGAGTCCGCGTGGCTCGCGGCGGAGGGCGCGACTAGATTCGAAATTCTGGCCAGTGATCACGATTCCGGCAAGACCGTCAATGTCGTGCCCGATCTGGCCACCTGCACGGACTGCCGCGAAGAATTGTTCGATCCGGAAAATCGGCGCTTTGAATATCCCTTCACCAACTGCACCAATTGCGGCCCGCGTTACACCATTGTGGTCGACATCCCGTATGACCGGCCCAACACCACGATGCGCGGGTTCGCGCTGTGCCCGGCGTGCCGGGAGGAATACGAAAATCCCGCGAATCGCCGGTTTCACGCCCAGCCCAACGCCTGCTCGGTCTGCGGACCGCAGCTTGACGGCACCATCGAAGATGCGGTCGAGGCGCTTCGGCAGGGCGAAATTGTTGCGCTGAAGGGCATTGGAGGATTCCAGCTTCTGGCCGACGCCCGTAATGCGGATGCGGTGGCGCGGCTGCGCCAGCGCAAGCATCGCGAGGAGAAGCCCTTCGCGGTGATGATGCCGTCGCTCGAAGTGGCGCGGAGCTATTGCGAGATATCGGCGGCGGAAGTGCAGTTGCTGGAATCGCAGGCGGCGCCGATTGTGCTTTTGCAGCCCAAATGCCAGACCGACATCGCCGCGAACGTCGCCCACTGTTCCCCGTATCTGGGCGTGATGCTGCCCTACTCGCCGCTACGCCACTTGCTCATGGAAGACTGCCGGTTCCCGTTGATCGCTACCAGCGGCAACCGCAGCGACGAACCGATTGCCATCGACAACGACGAAGCCACGGCGCGGCTGAAGGATATTGCCGACCATTTTTTGATGCACAACCGGCCCATCGTGCGCGCCTGCGACGATTCGGTGGTGCGCCTGACCCGTGGACGTGCCGGAATCCTGCGCCGCGCCCGCGGCTATGCGCCGCTCGGCATTCACGTTCGGCACAATCTTCCGCCAGTGCTCGCCGTCGGAGGCCATCTCAAGAACACGGTCGCGATCGGTGTTGGTCAGGATGTTTTTCTCAGCCAGCATATCGGCGATCTTGAAACGGTTGAGGCGCGCGGGGCGTTCGAAAAAGCGATTGCCGACCTGTGCCGCCTGTACAGCTTCAAACCGGAAGTCGTCGCCTGCGACCTGCATCCTGACTACGCTTCGACACACTGGGCCGAGCGGTCCGGCTTGCCGCTGATCCGCGTGCAGCACCATCAGGCGCATGTGGCAGCCTGCGCCGCAGAGAATAATATGCAGGGAGAATATCTTGGCGTCTCGTGGGATGGCACCGGATACGGCCTCGATGGCGCGATCTGGGGCGGAGAATTCTTTCATGTAGAGGACAATCGTTTCGAGCGGATCGCGCACCTGCGCCCCTTTGGCCTGCCCGGCGGGGACGCCGCCGTCCGCGAGGGCTGGCGTTCGGCTGCCAGTCTGATCTACGCGGCACTGGGAAAAGATGCGGCCCTCGAATCCGCAGCGAACTTTGAGGCCGATGCCCGGGTCATTCACATGCTTGAGCGCGACGTCAACGTGGTGCCCACGACGAGCGTGGGGCGCCTGTTTGACGCCGTGGCGTGCATTACGGGCGTGGCGCGGCAGAACCGTTTTGAGGGTCAGGCCGCGATGTTGCTCGAAAATGAAATGGGTTCTTTGCGCACGCCATTCCGCAGTGAAGAGGCGTATGCTCTAACGGGTGGGGACTGGGGCCTGTTGATTCAAGCGGTGGTGGCGGACAAGCGAGCGGGAGTCGCCGTGCCCCTGATGGCAGCGCGGTTCCACAACGCGCTGGTCGAGTGGATTCTGGAAGTTGCCGCCAGTGCCAAGGTCAAACAGGTTGTGTTGAGCGGCGGAGTTTTTCAGAATCGCTATTTGACCGAGCGCGCGGCCGCGATGCTGGAGTCTGGCGGGTTCGTGGTGTATACGCACCGGCAGGTCCCGCCGAATGACGGCGGCATCGCGCTGGGGCAAGCGGTGATGGCGCGACGGATGCGGTCGCTGCAGCAGCACATGTAGGGGTGGACGGACTGTTCTGCAGGCCGCACATTACGTGACTCGACGGCGCCCCCGGACGAATGCGTCTGGGGCTAGGTGCACGGGGAGGTTTCAACATGTGTCTCGCAGTTCCAGGCAAGCTGGTTGAAATCATCGACGGAGGCGACATTGCTTTCCGCGTGGGCAAGGTCGACTTTGGTGGCATCCGCAAAGAGGTGAGCCTTGCCTACGTTCCCGAAGCCGTAGTTGGGAAATATGTTCTCGTGCATGTCGGCTTCGCCATCAGCGTGATCGACGAAGAAGAAGCGCAGCGCGTCTTCAAGTATCTGGAAGAAATGGGCGGCCTGCAGGAGGAGCTTGGTGAAATTCCTCAGTGAATATCGCGATCAGCGGGCCGCCGAACAACTCTCGCAGCAAATCTGGAAAAAAGTAACGCGCCCGTGGACGATCATGGAAATCTGCGGCGGGCAGACGCATACGATCGTCAAGAGTGGCATGGAAGACTTGTTGCCGCGCGAAATTACGCTGGTGCACGGTCCGGGCTGCCCGGTGTGCGTGACGCCGATTGAACTGATCGACAAGGCTGTCGCGATTGCACAGCGCCCGGAAGTGATTTTCTGTTCGTTTGGCGACATGCTGCGGGTGCCGGGTTCGGCGAAAAGTTTATTTGATGCCAAAGCCGAGGGCGCCGACGTCCGCATTGTCTACTCGCCGCTCGACGCGCTGAAACTCGCGAAGACGAATCCCGAGCGCCAAGTCGTATTCTTTGCAGTCGGTTTTGAAACCACGGCGCCCGCCAACGCCATGGCCGCGTGGCAGGCCGATCACGATAGCATCGAAAATTTCTCGCTGCTGGTTTCGCACGTGCTCGTGCCGCCGGCAATGGAGGCTCTGCTGTCGTCCGACAACTGCGTGGTCCAGGGATTTCTGGCCGCGGGCCACGTCTGCACCATCATGGGCTACGAAGAATATGTTCCCATCGCCGAGCGTTACAAAGTTCCGATTGTGGTGACCGGCTTCGAACCGCTCGACATTCTCGACGGTATCCTCATGACGGTCACTCAATTGGAAGAAGGCCGCCACGAAGTCGAGAACCAGTACGCGCGCGCCACGCGGCGGGAAGGGAACCGGCCAGCGCAGGAACGCATTATCGAAGTGTTCGAGGTGGCGAACCGGCAGTGGCGCGGGCTGGGCGAGATTCCGATGAGCGGATTTCAGCTACGCGAAAAATTTCACGAGTACGATGCCAACCGCCGCTTTCCATTCTCGGGCGTGCCGGCCAAGGAATCGCCGGAATGCATCAGCGGACTAATTTTGCAGGGCATCAAGAAGCCAAACCAGTGTCCGGCGTTTGCGGTAGCGTGCACACCGGAGAATCCGCTGGGCGCTCCCATGGTTTCGTCTGAGGGTGCGTGCGCGGCCTATTATCACTACGGCAGGCGGTAACACAACAACAGTCATGACCGAATTTAACCTTAGTTGTCCTGTACCGCGAGTCGCTGACGATCGCATCGTGCTGGCGCACGGCGGCGGTGGACGGCTGACCCATCAACTCATCGAAAAGATTTTCATGCCGGCGTTCGGCAATTCCATGCTTGAACAGCGGCACGACGGGGCGGTGCTGGCGATCGAAGGAATGAAGGCCGGTTTGAGGCTTGCCTTTACCACTGATTCATATGTCGTGCGCCCGCTGATTTTCCCCGGGGGCACCATCGGCGATCTCGCTATCTACGGCACGGTCAACGATCTGGCAATGTGCGGGGCGCGGCCTTTGTATCTAAGCGCGGGATTCATACTCGAAGAAGGCCTTGCCATGGACACGCTGCGCACTGTGGTTGGGTCCATGCAGCAAGCGGCGGCGAAGGCGGGTGTGCAGCTGGTAACCGGCGACACGAAGGTTGTCGACAAGGGAAAAGGCGACGGGATTTTCGTTAACACGTCGGGGATAGGATTGATCGAATCGAATGTGAAGGGAACGATCGGGCCGGCTTCGGTGCAGGTTGGAGACGCGGTGATCGTCAGCGGTGATCTCGGCCGCCACGGTGTTGCAATCCTCTCTGTCCGCGAAGGCCTGGAATTCGAGTCGCCGATTCTGAGCGACACGGCTTCGGTCTGGCCAGCGGTCGAAGCGTTGTTGAACGCCGGAATCGAAATTCACTGCTTGCGCGACCTTACGCGCGGCGGCCTGGCGACCACGTTGAACGAGATCGCAGCTGATCGAAATGTCTGCATCAAGCTGGAAGAGAAGCTCATTCCGGTGCAGGAGACGGTGCAGAGCGCCTGCGAGATTTTGGGCCTCGATCCGTTATATGTCGCGAACGAAGGCCGGTTCGCCGTGTTCGTGCCCGCAGCGCAAGCGGTCGCCACACTCGACGTGCTAAAGAAAGTCGAAGTCTCGCAAGGCTCGGTCGTCGTCGGCAGAGTCGAAGAGAGCCCCGGGCGCACGGTCGTTCTGCAAAGCCGCATCGGCGGCAACCGCGTGGTCGATATGCTCAGTGGGGAGCAGTTGCCGAGGATCTGCTGAGAAGCTCAGAATGACAAACCGCAGAGGCTGTGCTTAACCTTCCCAGGGATTGACCAGCTTTATGCCGCATGCTTCGAAAACATAGGGGTTGCGCGTGGCCAAGGTTGCTCCGTGGGCTCGCGCGATCGCCGCGATCTGTGCATCGATTTCGGAAATCGGTTTGCCTTGCCGGCGGCGGGATGAGGCAATCTGCGAGAAAGCACGCGCGGCTCGGTCCTCGAATGCCAGGATGCGATCAGCGAATACGTCTCCGAACATTTTTTCGGCGCCCGCCCGGACTCCGTCGCGACGCCGGCTCGAGGAGATGAGTTCAATGCCGTAAAGAATTTCTGCCATGGTGATGGAAGTGACGTGCAGGTCTTCCGCAGCCTGGCCGCTGAACCAACGCAAGACCATTCGCTCCGGCGCTGGACGCATCAGTTCGGAGACCACGTTGGTATCGAGAATAATCATCGGTTGAAGATTTGGACGCGGTTCGTCGATCTACTCCCGCTCCGCGATCCAATCTGGATCGCGTACCGGTTCGTGCGGAAGACGTTCCGCTTCCACTCCGCCCAGCGGGCCGAAAATCTCGCGAATGCGCTCCGCAACGTTGGCTTTCTTCTTTGCGCTCTGGGCCAGGGCGCTTTTCAGGATTTCGCGCGCTTCCTGTTCCATGGAGCGTCCGTTCATGGCCGCCCGGATCTTGAGCTTGCGCTTGGTGTCCGCTTCCAGATTCCTGATGGTAATGCTGGCCATGCAATCAATGATAGCAGTGCAATCAATGATTGCATAGTTGAATGCACCTGGGTCCAAATGTCAGGGTGCGCCGCTCGGCGTACCTGCGCAATCACCCTGCGGCTAACCGCATCCTGCTGATTCCAATGGATATAGCACCGAGTGAGCCTGATCACCCCTGCCCGTGAGAATTATCACTGCGGCGTTCCGGCCAAGGGGGAGAATGAAGAACGGCATTATGTTTTATGTTGCACCTACGGAGGTAGGACTATGTCTGTGTTGACGCACCCCAGAGTGAAAACTCAAGGGGATTACATTGAATCCGTGATGATCAGTGTGAAGGCCAAGAATCCCGCCGAGCCTGAGTTCCATCAGGCAGTGGCCGAAGTCTTCGATTCTCTCCGGTTAGTGTTGGGCAAGCATCCTGAATATCAATCCGCGCGTCTGCTGGAAAGGATTGTCGAACCCGAGCGCGTCATTATGTTTCGCGTGCCGTGGTTTGACGATCAGGGCAACATCCAAGTCAACCGTGGTTTCCGCATTGAGATGAACAGCGCCATCGGCCCTTACAAGGGCGGACTGCGTTTCCATCCCAGCGTGAACCTCGGCATTTTGAAATTCCTGGCGTTTGAACAGGTCTTCAAAAATTCACTCACCACGCTGCCCATGGGCGGCGGCAAGGGCGGATCGGATTTCGATCCCAAGGGCAAGAGCGACAACGAAGTCATGCGCTTCTGCCAGAGCTTCATGACCGAACTGCAGCGGCACATTGGAGCGGACACTGACGTCCCGGCCGGCGACATCGGCGTGGGCGGGCGGGAGATCGGTTTCCTGTTTGGCCAATACAAACGGCTGCGCAATGAATTCACCGGCGTTCTGACTGGCAAGGGTCTGGGCTGGGGAGGATCGCTGATTCGTCCTGAAGCCACCGGCTATGGTTGCGTTTATTTTGCGGCTGAAATGCTGAAGAGCAAGAAAGATTCGCTCGAAGGCAAGCTCTGCCTGGTTTCAGGCAGTGGCAACGTTTCGCAATATACGGTTGAGAAGTTGCTCGATCTCGGCGCCAAGCCGGTTACGGTGTCGGATTCGAACGGCGTCATCTACGATCCGGATGGAATCGACCGCGAGAAGCTGGCGTTCATCATCGAATTGAAGAACGTGAAGCGCGGACGCATCCGGGACTATGCCGATCACTACAAAAAAGCGATCTTCATGCCAACGGATATTAAGCTGGAACACAATCCGATCTGGAACATCAAAGCGGATTGCGCATTCCCGAGCGCCACGCAGAACGAGATCACCGCGAAAGACGCGGCGAATCTTATTAAGAACGGCATCAAGCTGGTGGCCGAGGGCGCGAATATGCCCAGCACGCTCGAAGCGACCAAGATGTTCCTCGATGCCAAGATCCTGTACGGACCGGCCAAGGCTGCCAACGCGGGCGGCGTGGCGACGTCTGGCCTCGAAATGGCCCAGAACAGCGCACGGCTGAGCTGGACTCGCGAGGAAGTGGACGACCGTCTGCACAAGATCATGATCGCCATCCACCGCAACTGCTTCGAGACGGCCGAGAAATACGGCACGCCCGGCAACCTGGTGAACGGCGCCAACATCGGCGGCTTCTTAAAAGTTGCCAACGCGATGCTGGATCAGGGCCTGGTGTAGTTGAATTATGTGGCGCGGCGCCCTCGCCGGCGCTGTTTGAAGAGTTGTGTGAAACGGGTGCCCCATCTTTGCCGCGTTCTTTGCGGCAAAGATGGGGATTTTGAATTTCAGGGAGCTAGCGCGCTACGACTAGGTATTCGGCGAACCGACGTTGTAGCCCTCATCCATCGCCCGCCGAAATTTCTCTCGCTCTTCGGGACTCATGTTCCGGCAACGCTCGCGCCATCTGCGCCCACCGTGGCCGCCGGGTCCGCCGTGGCGCAGGCCGCCGAACAGAATCCGGCAGAGGGCAAGCAATCCCAGGGCTTGCCAGAAGCCGAGCGTCTTCCAGCCGAAGAGCGGAGGCAGAAGCCAGTTCCACAGATGCATCACCACTTCTCCGCCCACGAAAACAAACAACGGAATTCCGATAATTGCCAGCGGCACGATCCACCATTTCTTTCTCATAAGTCCTCCTTGAATTCTCGAATCCTGCATTCCCATGTCTCGCAACACCGGCGAGACATGCGGCACCCCCAGTTGCGTTCACTTCACAAAATCGTCATACACGCGCTGCAGCCGTTCCCGTAGATGGAGTACCGCGTAGCGTTTGCGCGACAGCAGCGTGTTCACGCTCACTCCGATCTCGGCCGACAGCTCCTTGAAACTGCGTCCTTCAAACTCATGCGCCAGAAACACCTCGCGCTGATCTTTGGGAAGTTCCGCCACAGCCCGCTCCAGTTCGTTGAGCAGCACGCCGCGGGCGTAGAGAGCCTCTGGCCCGGCGTCGGGCGAAGGCAGCAGATCTTCGAACTGCAGCAACCCACCGTCGTCGTCCGACGCTTCGATTTCGCTGAAGGTCTCCGGTTCCTTCTTGCGAAACAGATCGGTAATGCGATTGCGCGCCACACGAAACAGCCAGCCGGTTACGTGCTCGATCGGCATGAGCAGGCGGTTTGCCTCGACGAGTCGGTAGAAGACGTCCTGGAGAATGTCTTCTGCGTCGAGCGGATCGGGCACACGCCGGCGAATGAAGTTGCGCAGCCGGGATTGCTCCCGCTTCACCACGTCAGAGATGCGCTGGTCTTCTTCGCGTAGCATCTGTTCGGACGCCACCCGCTCAAATGCCGGGTACTTCGAGCTCGCCGCTTCGTTCATCCACTGCTGTAGACGAGTGAGGGGGTGCGGATATTGTAGGGGCTCGGAGATTTTTTGAATTCTGAAGATATGTATCGAGGGAATCAAAATCCCCACCCCTTCGACAGGCTCAGGGCAGGCTCAGTCGCAAACAGCACGACAAGGATGGGGCACCCGGCGCTATGATTATCTGTTCAGAGTCCCGCCATGATCGTCCGCCCTATCGCCGAACCCATTCTTGACGCCGAAGAGCGTTTCGAAGGCTTCGAGAACCTGATGCCGTTCCGGGTGCAGAACATTCTTCTGGTGTCGAGCTTGTATGACTCGTTCATCCTGCGCGAAGACGGAAGGCTCAACGAGTTGCTGATCGACGAATCACTCGAACTGAACTTGCGGCAGATTCCCGGCATCACGCATGTTTCCAGTTGCGCCGAAGCGCTCGACCTCGCGAACGCCAATCCGCAATTCAATCTCATTGTCACGAACCTCGCCGTTGGTGACATGGACGCGGCGCAACTCGCCCGCGAAGTCCGGCGCAAGGGGCTCGACGTTCCTGTGGTGGTGCTGGGCTACGACTATCGTGAGATCAAGAACTTCGTCGCGCGCAACCCGGTCACCGAGATTGATCGGGTCTTTCTGTGGCAGGGCAACGCCCGCATCCTGATCGCGATCGTCAAATACATCGAAGACAAGCGCAACGTGCTGCATGACACGCGCGCCATGGGCGTCCCGGTGCTGCTGGTGGTGGAAGACAACATCCGCTACTACTCGTCGTTTCTACCGGTTATTTATACGGAATTGATCGAGCAGTCGCGGCGAGTGATTCAGGAGGGCATCAACGTCGCGCACAAACTGGTGCGGATGCAGGCGCGGCCGAAGATATTGTTGGCGTCAAATTTCGAGGACGCGGCGCAACTGGTGCAGGAATACCGCGACTATATTTTCGGCCTGGTCTCCGATGTGGAATTCCCGTGGGAAGGCAAACTCAGCCCGGAGGCCGGTTTTGAACTGGCCCGCATGGTTAAGAGCCTGGTGCCCGACGTCCCCGTGATCCTGCAGACCAGCCGCACCGAATTTCGCCCGCGGGCGCACGCTGAAGGCTATGCATTCCTGCGCAAGCGTTCGCCTACGCTGTTGAAGGACCTGCGCCGCATTTTGACCGACTCGTTTGGTTTTGGCGATTTCGTTTTCATTAATCCCAATCACCGGCTGCCGGAGCAGCGCGAAGTGGGACGCGCCAAAGACTTGAACGGGCTGGAAGAAACCTTAGAGAAGCTTCCGTCTGACAGCCTGATGTATCACGCGCAGCGCAACCATTTTTCGCACTGGCTGATGGCACGAACGGAGTTTGCGCTGGCCGCCAAGCTGCGGCCGCGCAAGGTTTCTGATTTCAAAGATTCCGAACATCTGCGCCGCGATCTGATCGAGTCGATTCATGAGTACCGGCGCGAGCAGAACGAAGTCCTGATCGGCGACTTCAAGCCGGACACGTTCAAGCCGTCAGACTCCAGCTTCCTGCGAATTGGCTCCGGTTCACTCGGAGGCAAGGCTCGTGGACTCGCCTTCGTTCGGCATCTGCTGCGCACCCGCCGGGTCACGCGCCGCTTTCCCGGTGTACGGATTTGTGTTCCCCCCGCGGTCGTGATCGCCACCGACGTGTTCGACCAGTTTCTTGCGGAGAATAATTTGGGCGATTTCGCCCTGCATTGCGACGATGATGCCGAGATCCAGCAGCGTTTTCTCGATGCCGAACTGCCCGCTGCGCTGCAGGAAAACCTGAAAGCTTTTCTTGCGGAAGTCGATTATCCGTTGGCCGTGCGCTCTTCCAGCCTGCTGGAGGATTCGCAATACCAACCCTTTACCGGCGTATACGAAACCTTCATGCTGGGCAACCAGCAAGCCAGCGCGCAGGCGCGCCTCGACGAGCTTTCTGAAGCCATCAAGCGCGTGTATGCCTCAACTTTTAGCCAACATGCCAAGGCGTACGTGCGGGCCACGCCCTATCGGCTGGAAGAAGAAAAGATGGCGGTGATTCTGCAGCAGGTGGTGGGCACGGCGCACGGACCGCGGTTCTATCCGGACTTTTCTGGCGTAGTGCGGTCGCATAACTTCTATCCAGTCGAGCCCATGACGTTTGCCGATGGGATCGCCGCGGTTGCGCTGGGCCTGGGCCGCACGGTGGTGGATGGCGGCAAGTGCCTGAGCTTTTGCCCGCGCTATCCGCGGAACCTGCTGCAGTTTTCTTCGGTCGAAGACATTCTGGCCAATACGCAGACCGAATTTTGCGCGCTCAGTCTTGATGGTGTTCCGTTGGGCGGAGGGCCGGGCCACTTGCGGGAAGCCCGCTTCGGCCTGGATGTCGCCGAAACCGATGGCACTTTGCAGGCCGTGGCTTCGACGTATTCTGCCGATAATCACGCGGTCTATGACGGTCTGAGCCTGCCCGGGGCACGGGTGGTAACGTTTGCGCCGATGCTGAAGCACGGCATTTTTCCGCTGGCTGCGATTCTGGAGGTGCTGGTGCGTGCGGGCGAAGAAGCGTTGGGCAATCCGGTTGAAATCGAATTCGCGGTTCGGCTGCCGCGTGGGGAAGAAGCTGCTGAGTTTGGATTTCTACAGATTCGTCCGCTCACTTTGGCGCGCGATCATCAGGACCTCACCCTCGGCGCAGTGGAACCATCGCAACTGATCTGCCAGAGTACAAAAGTTCTGGGCAATGGGCGCATCGAAAACCTGCACGACATCATCGTCGTCGACTCGCATCGCTTCGAGCGCAGCCGCAGTCAGGAAGTGGCGCGAGCGGTGGCGCACTTCAACGCCAGGTTGAACGCGAAGAGTCGCCCCTACCTGCTGATCGGCGTTGGCCGCTGGGGATCGAATGATCCGTGGCTTGGCATCCCGGTCGAGTGGGATGAAATTTCTGGCGCGCGCGCCATTGTCGAGGCCGGCTTCCGCGACTTTCGCGTCACGCCCTCACAGGGCAGCCACTTTTTTCAGAATCTGACCGCGTTTCAAGTGGGATATTTCACCGTGAACCCCGATGCCGGTGAAGGATCTGTCGACTGGCAATGGCTGGCCGAGCAGCCGGCGGTCGAAGAACAAGGCTGCGTTCGTCATCTGCAATTCGCCGTGCCCCTGCGTGTCGTAATGAACAGCAGAACCAGCCAGGGCGTTATTTTCAAACCTTAGGTCATCCCAGGTAACGTCTGAATTCATCCGCACAGCGCTATGTGATCGAAATCACAGCCTGCGCGAGGACCCTCCGAACACAATTGTTGAAGCGGGAGATCCGCCATTTCTCAGTCTGGGGGGCATGTGTTCAAAATCGTCGACGCACAATTCCTTGCGCCCGGAATCAAGCGATTCGTCATTGAAGCGCCGCGCATTGCCCGGAAACAGAAGGCAGGCCAGTTCGTGATTCTTCGTATTTATGAAGAGGGCGAACGTATTCCGGTCACCATCGAAAACTCCGATGCGGAGCGCGGCACGATCAACATCGTCGTACAAGGGGCCGGCAAGACAACGCAACTGCTGAATTCGCTGAACACCGGCGACACAATTCTCGACGTAGTCGGGCCGCTGGGCAAGCCTTCTGAGATTGCGAGCTATGGGACTGTCGTAGTCGTGGGCGGCGGAGTGGGCACGGCGATGGCGTATCCCACAGCGGCGGCTCTCAAGCGCGCGGGCAATCGCGTGATCTCGATTGTGGGCGCACGCAATAAGGAGTTGGTCATTCTGGAGCCGGAGATGCGCGCGGTGAGCGACTCGCTCATGATCACCACCGATGACGGCAGTTACGCCGACAAAGGTTTCGTTACCGACAAGCTGCGGCAGTTGATTCAGAACGGGACCCGCATTGATCTGGTCGTGGCCGTGGGGCCGATCGTGATGATGAAGGCGATCGCGGAAATGACCCGCAAGGAAAACATTCACACGGTGGTGAGCCTGAATCCGATCATGATCGATGGAACGGGAATGTGCGGCGGGTGCCGCGTGATGATTGACGGCAAAAGCGAATTCGCGTGTGTCGACGGCCCGGAATTCGACGGCCACAAGGTGAAGTTCGAAGTGCTGGTCCAGCGCAATTCGATGTACCGCGATGCTGAACAGCGGTCGCTGGCGGAATTTCATCGGTGCAAGACGGAGTCGGCGACGCGAGAACTGGAACACACTGTCACAGTTCCGGCCTGCCGGCAAGGAGAGCAACGATGAGCACGACCGCGAAGAAGTCAGCCAACCCCTTGCCGCTGAAAGAGCGTATGAAGGTTCCACGCCAACTGATGCCGGAGCAGGCGGCCTGCGAGCGCGCCCACAACTTCGAGGAAGTGAATCTGGGCTACAGTCCGGAACTCGCGCAGCAGGAAGCGCTGCGTTGCCTGGAGTGCGCCAAACCGACCTGTACCGACAATTGTCCGGTGGGCGTGAAAGTGAAAGAGTTTGTCGAACGCATCGTGATTGGGGACTTTCTGGGCGCTGCGGCCAAGATTCGCGAGGACAATGTTCTGCCTGCGGTGACGGGGCGCGTTTGCCCGCAGGAAGATCACTGCGAAGGAAAATGTCTTCTTTCGAAGAAGGTGAAGCCGCTGGGAATCGGCTATCTGGAACGCTTTGTGGCCGACTACGAAAAACGCATGGGAACCCACGTGGTGCCGAACGTGCCGCCTACGGGAAAGAAGATTGCGGTGGTGGGCAGTGGGCCTTCGGGGCTGACGGTTGCGGGAGATCTGATTCAGAAGGGTCACAAGGTTCGCGTGTTTGAAGCGCTGCACGAACTGGGCGGAGTGCTGGTTTACGGGATTCCGGAATTCCGCCTCCCCAAGCAGATTATCCGCGAGCAACTCGATTACATGCGCGAAATGGGTGTGGAGTTTGAGACGGACGTGGTCGTGGGCCGAACGGTCACCATCGACGAACTGATTGAGGAAGAAGGTTACGACGCGGTTTACATCGGCACGGGCGCGGGCTTGCCGCAGTTCATGAATATTCCTGGGGAGCATTTCAACGGCGTTTATTCCGCCAATGAGTTTCTCACGCGCATCAATCTGATGAAGGCCTACAAGTTTCCGAACTACGACGAGCCCATGCTGGACCTGCAGGGCAGAGACGTAGCGGTGATTGGCGGCGGCAACACGGCGCTGGATGCGATCCGGTCGGCGCTGCGTCTGGGTGCGCGCAAGGCTTATGTGATCTATCGCCGCAGCGACGCGGAGATGCCGGCGCGCGCGGAGGAAGTGCATCACGCGCGGCAGGAGGGAATCGATTTCCAGATGCTGACCGCGCCGGTCGAGTTTCTGTCGGACGGCAAGGGATGGTTGACGGCTGCGCGCTGTGTGCGCATGGAACTCGGCGAGCCCGACGCTTCGGGGCGCCGGCGGCCGGTGCCGAAAGATGGTTCGGAGTTTGATCTGCCGCTGTCGGTGGCTATTATCGCCATCGGAACCAGTGCAAACCCGATTGTGCAGAGCACCACGCCTGGGCTGGGCACGAACAAGCGCGGATACATTCAGGCCAGCGAAGAAACCCAGCGCACCACGCGCAAAGGCGTGTTTGCCGGTGGGGACATTGTGACCGGCAGCGCGACGGTGATTCTGGCCATGGGCGCGGGGCGGCGCGCCGCGAAGTCTATCCACGAGTATCTGACGACGGGCGAGTGGTAGCGCGCTGTTCTCGAACCACGGGGCTAAAGCCCCGACAGATTATTGGCGCTTAACGCGGCCCTGAACGGCCGCTCTTCCACGGTTGCGCCGGCCGTTTATCCCGTTCGGTGCCGTCGCGGCTAATCAAACGACAGCTCTATGTATGTATCGGTGCGTACCCAGATCAGTGGAATCCGCGCCATCCAATACTTGCGGTTGATGGTCTGGCGGGCGCGGGCTTGTTCCTCTGGCGGCAGAATGCGGGCAGTCGCGGCGAATTCCGGCCCGGTCACTTTTCCCCGGATCGTGCAGGGCGCGACCCGTACCTGCGGATTATTGCGAATGCGCTTGGTCTTCCCCATGTCGCTGCGCGTCATCACGTAGAGCTTGCCGTCCTCTTCACCAAACCATACGGGAGTCGCGACGCCCACTCCAGTTTTGCGGAACGTGGTCAGGGAAATATATTTCTGACCTTGAATCGGCGGGGGAATCTGGCTTGCCATGGGTCCATTCTAGAACGGCGATTAGAAAAAGTCGCCGTCGCGCGTTCGTTCTTCAGCAGTCTCCGCTATCATCTCTGGTACGCCTGTGGCCTGCGCCGATTGCTCCGGTCGCGTGGAATGTGTTACAAGCCTGAACATGCGTAAATGGATGAAAGATCGATTACAGCGCCGCAAGAAGAAAGCCCCGGAGCAGGGAAGCCAGCTGGCGCCTCCGCCACTGCAGCCGGCATACTTCGATGCAGAACAAGCTCCCAGCGCGGAGCCGGAGTCGAGCTACATCGCTGGTGCTCAGCCTGAGCAGCACGCCGCGGAAGCTGCTGCTCCTGAAGCAGAATTTGAAGCGCAGCCTGCTGCGGAAGAATCCACCGGAAACGTTGCGCCCGCTCGCCAGGCTGGGAGTGGAGACGGCCCGCGTGGACGCGGACGCCGACGCCGTGGAGGACGGGGCCGGGGTGGACGCGGGCGCGAGCAAGCTGTCGCGCAGGCGTTTACTCCCGCGGTTGCGAAAGGCATTATTCCCGAAGTTTCGGTGGAAGCTCCGGTCGAAGGTTTGGAAGACGGCGCTGCCGATGCAGAGCCCATAACCGCCGAGGTTGAGAGCGCAGCCGCTCCGCGACGGCCGGCGACTCCGGTTGCTGTGCCTGCGGCTTCGGCGCGGCCGCCGAAGGGTATCGTCGTGCTGGCGATCGGACTGCCGGGATCGGGCAAGAGTTCGTGGTTCAAGCGCCACAACGTAGTGCCGTTGTCGAGCGATATGGTGCGGTCGCTGCTGTTTGATGACATCCGCGAGCAGCGTTTTCAGGATCTCGTGTTTTCCAATCTGCGGTCGATGCTGAAGGCGCGCCTCATTGCCAAACGACCGATGAATTACGTGGACGCGACCAACCTGACTCCGCAGGAGCGCCAGCACTGGATCAAACTGGCGAAGGATTACAACTACGAAGTCCACGCCGTGTTCTTCGATGTTCCGCTGGACGTTTGTGTCGAGCGCCACCAGCGCCGCGACCGCGTTGTTCCGGAGGATGTGATGCGGCGCATGGCCGCGAAGTTGAAGCCGCCGGCTTTCGAGGAAGGCTTTGCCAAGATCACCGTGGTGCGAGTGAAGAAGAAGGAAGAGTAGAGATCTTTTTCCAGGCGTTGATGGATCATCCCTTCAGGTGGGGCAGCAGTTCTTTGAACGCCGCCGACGAAGACGACCGCATCAATTCATAAATCATCATCTCGGTCGAAGAGATGACCGCGCCCGCGGCCCGCATGCGATCGAGACCGATTTTCCAATTCCATTCGGTGCGCGAGCTAACTGCGTCGGACGCCACGTGGACGAGATAGCCTTCGCGCAGAGCGCCCAGTGCCGTTTGGGCTACGCAGATATGGCTCTCCATGCCGCACAGCAGCAGCGTGTTGCGCTGGCCGGGCAGGCGCTTGAGCGCGGCACAGAAGGCGTCGCTGCCGAAGCAGGAAAATAATGTCTTGTCGATGGCTTCGGTTCCGGTGAGCAGGGAAGCGATTTCGGGCACGGTCGTGCCGAGGCCCTTGGCGTATTGGGTGCTGACCAGGGCGGGAATCTTCAATGTGCTGGCTGCGCGAATCAGAAGCTGCGCGTTGCGGACCAGTTGCTCGTTCTGAAAAATCGGCGGCAGCAGCTTCTGCTGGATATCGATGACGAGCAGTGCACAGTGCTCGGATTCCAGCGGACGGCGTGCCATCTTGGAATAGTCGGCAGAGTTCGCGGCCGTCTCCAGGGCGGTGATCATGTTCATTTCCTCACCTTTACTTCCTCACAAGGCGGATGAGTTCGTGGCAGCAGTTAGCTTCAAACTGGTCCGATGAAATCAGTTTAGCGCTCCCCGTACCTTCGGGATACTCCAAGCCGATTTCAAACCGGGCATGCTTCAAAGTTGACCACACTTCGCTGGGACCATAAAATGAAATTGGTCGCAAGTCACAGCTGCAGTCAAAAGACTGCCCCCTCGTTCAACGGCTAGGACACCTGCCTCTGGAGCAGGTTATCGGGGTTCGAATCCCTGGGGGGCAGCCAAACTTTTTGGGTTCTTTCCCGCTCGATTTCATCCCGAGCGACTGCGCGTTTTCAGTGGCGGCGCGGTCTGCCTATCCGTTACCATCTCAATCCGTGGAAGCGTGCGCTGGTTTTTAAGGTGCGCTTCGGACTTGCGTTCCATACCGGCGAACCCTAGTCGTGATCCATACTCGTGACAGAAGACTTGCGACGCCAGACTCGTGATCCCCTGATGCGAACGAACCGTAGACCCAGCCATCTCAGCCTGTTCGCTCTTCTCGGCATTCTCTGCGCCACAAGCCTCTTCGCGAAAAACAGCACGCAGATCGTTGTGGTCCCGGTTACCAATATGTACTCTCATCCGAGCGACCAATCGGACGTGGTTTCGCAGGCGATCTACGGCAGTAACGTGACGCTGCTGACGGCGCGCGGCGAGTGGTGCAGAATTCAAACCGCCGACCACTACAAGGGATGGGTTCCCAGCCGTCACTTGCGCCTGGTGCAGAGCGGGACAGGGTATGCGACGTCGGGCGCGGTGGTGCAGGTGGAAAGTCTTTTCGCCAATCTTTATCGCGAGCCTGACGTCACGCGCCACAAGCCTCTGCTGACTATTCCGTTTGAGTCGCGCCTGGAAGTGATGCCCGAGGAAGTTCCGCGGAAAGCGGCCGACGAAAAAAAGGCGCCAGACAAGAACAGCCACGAAGGCTGGCTGCAGGTTCGGCTGCCCGACAAGCGCGCCGCGTGGATTCAGGCGACCGACGTAGTCGCGGACCCTAAGCCTTTGTCGATTACGGAATCGATCGAACTGGGCAAGCGGTTTCTGGGGCTGCCCTATTTGTGGGGAGGCACTTCCAGCTTCGGATTCGACTGCTCGGGATTTACGCAGATGCTGATGCGATCGCGCGGAGTTATCATGCCGCGCGACGCCGATCAGCAAGCTGCATGGACTGGTTTCCTTGCGGTCGAGCGCGTCGATCTTCAGCCGGGTGATCTGCTCTTTTTCGGTTCGTCCGCACGCAACATCACGCATACCGGAATGTACATTGGAGACGGCCAATTCATTCACGACTCCACCCACGAACACGCCGTGGTGCAGATTAGCCGGCTCGACGATGAGCCCTGGACCCGCATCCTCGTGGCCGGCCGCAGGGTGAAATGAAACACTGCGCGAGTGCGATACACTAACCAGCCGGAATCCCACATGGCCTCAACCTTAGACGCGCTGCTCACGGACCTTGAAGCGGCGAGAGCGGATTACGGACACGGCGCAGCCACCAGAACAAGGACCATTCTCGGTGGGCTCTCGGAACAAACTTTCACCGACGCGAAATCGCTGATTCGCTTTCACGAGGCGGTGCTGTTTCTGCGCGCCTTCCCGCAGGCTGCATCGCTGGTGCCGCGCGTCGAGAGAATCCTGAATACGTTTCATGAGCGGGTTGAGAAGCTGCGCGCAGCCGGCGTTGACATGGTGGCGTTCGATGACTTTGACACGTCCGGCATCGCGGGCACAACGATGCAGGACGCGCTCAACTTCGAAGCTGCGCGCTGGCTAGTGCGGCGCTTCCCGCGCAACGTCGAGATTGCGTGGGTGGATTACTGGGACGACTCTCAAGTTGAGCGGGCCGTGGGATCGACGTGGCCGCGCTTTATGCCCTTGCTCGCAGAGGATGCCGACGTGGAAGCCAACATCCCATGGCGGCGCTGGCTGGATGCAGCGAGGGGCCGTGAGCGCGACTTGGAATGGTTGATTCGACGCTTCGAACAACTTCCGGCTACGCATCGGGCCCGCGCTGAATTGTTTGATTCGTTGAGGCTCCCGCTGCGCTGGCGTCTCGATAACCTGAAATTCTCGCGTACCCGCAATTGGACTCGCCCGCGCAAGCTCTACTGCCACACCGAGCCGTTGATTGTCCGCAGGCAAGTCTCGCTGGCGGATGAACTTGCGCAGCCCGCGCCTCGGCTCGTCAAGCTGTCGATTCGCGAAGGAGAGCGGGTGATGTACACGATCCGGGAAGTGATGGCGGTGCGCTACCGCGAACTCTACGGCACGACGCTGGGCGATCCGGGGTCGGTGGTGCGGGCCGACTTCGGTTCGGGCAAGACGGGGCGCGGCGTGGTGATGTACCTCTGGAATCTTCCGGCTGCGCGCCGGTTGCCCCTGCGCGCTTACGTTGCCGGGTTCACGCTGAAGAACGGAGTCCCCATCAACTACATTGAGGCCATCGGTCTGTGCGAGTGGGTTGAGGTGGGCTTCAACACTTTCTACACCTACCGGCAAGGCGAAACTGCGTGGATTTACGCGCAGGCGCTGCGCTGCCTTTGCGAGTTCACGGGAGCGAAGACGATTTCGGTTTATCCCTACCAGATTGGACAGAATAATGACGAAGCGCTCGACTCGGGCGCGTTCTGGTTTTACCGCAAGCTGGGATTTCGCTCGGGTAGTGGGGACTTGGAAAAGCTGGCGCAGAGCGAAGAACAGAAAATCGCCGCGAGCCCGGCGTACCGCACTCCGAAGAAAACTTTGAAGCGGTTGGCAGAGGCGCATGTGTTCTACGAGCTGCCGGGGAGCGAGCACGGGGCGTGGGACAAGTTCTCCACGCGAAACGTTGGGCTGCGGGTAAACCGGCGGATGGCGCTTGAATTCGGCGGCGACTGTGAGCGGATGCGGCAGGCGTCGGTGACAGAAGTCAGCCGCGCACTGGGAGTGAGTTTGTCAAGCTGGAGTCCGGCGGAGCGGCAATTCTTCGAGAACTGGGCGCTGGTGCTGGCGCTGATGCCGGACTTGAGGGGCTGGCCGCGAAAAGAAAGGGCGGACGCGGTAAAGATCGTCCGCGCGCAAGCGGGCGGCAACGAGATGCGCTATCTGCGGCTGACGCAGCGCCAGGCTCGGCTGCGCCAGGAACTCTTGCGCCTGGGATCGAGAGTGTGACCGGGGATTGCGGCCGCCGGACCGAATACGATTGAGAGGCGGATCCGCTACTCCATTTCCCGCCGGAGTTTCTTCGAAAGCTTTTCCATCTTTTTGAGATTTCGATTCAAATCCTTGACCAGCACGCCGTGCTGTAGCTGGCGCAGGTCGGATTGTACCGATGCACTCAGCGCCGATAATGCGGTCGCGTCGTTCTTGACCTCCAGGAGGCGGGCGGCGTTGGGGTCCTGCCCCTGCGGGGCGATCACCTGCGAAGTGCGATTTTCTTTCTGCTCAATGTGCTGGGAGATCTGATTCTGGATGTTGGTTTGTTGCGAAATGGCCGGAATCGTGAGCACGAACAACAAGGGAAGAGCGAGGCGGGCAGGCATAGGAACCCTCCTTCAGGCCGAGCTATTGGGCGAATTTTACTCCGGTTGGGCGAGAGGGCACTAGATTAAAAACAGGGCAGGGCGCAGGTTCAGGATGCCGCTCGATCAATCGATGAAGCCAGCCATTTGATGTCTCGTGGTTGCGTGGTTGGTCTTAGGATCTGAGCGTGAGGTGGTAGAGTTTTCGGGTAGCAATTAACCATGCCGCAATCGATCCTTCGCCGGCCCGTTGTTAGTCCTATTTTGCTTTACGACGGCGTTTGTGGGTTGTGCAACCGGCTGGTGCAGTTTATTCTGCTGCGCGATCCAGCGGGCTGGTTTCGATTTGCTTCGCTGCAGAGTGCGCTGGCAGGGCGGGTTTTGGCGCAGCATGGGATGGATGCTGCGGATCTGGATACGGTTTATGTCGTGCTGAATTTCGACGGGGCGGATGAGCGGTTGTTGGCTCGGTCGGACGCAGTCGTCTTTATTCTCCGGCATCTGGGAGCAGGCGAACTGCGCTCGGCCGGACAGCCGGGGGCGGCTGTGCCTACGACACCAACACCAAGGGCAATACCACCGAGCAAATCACTCTGGCGGGTGATAGGACTTCTGCTGCAGGCGATGCCGCGGGGGCTGCGTGATTGGGCATACAGTGCAGTCGCGCGCAGACGATATCGCATTTTTGGCCGCTACGATGCGTGCCCGCTGCCGACGGAAGAGACCCGCTCGCGATTCCTTGAGTTGTAGTGAGCGGCCGGGATTTCGTGCGTTCGAACTGTTGATTTGTGAGATAACTGATCTGGCATTTGCAGTCGAGGGAGCGATTCACATGAAAGCCAACAAAGTGGCCAATACCTACCGAGTGGAGAGCGGGAAGCATTTTCGCCTGAAGGATTTTGATCCGGCGGATACGGGGCATTGGCGCTCGAAGGAGCATGCCGCCGAGGCCCTGCAGCAGGGGATCGTGCGTACGGCGGAGCTGCAGGACAAGCTGTATGCGCAGAACAACTGGGCTGTGCTTTTGATTTTTCAGGCGATGGATGCTGCCGGCAAAGACGGCATCATCAAGCACGTGATGTCAGGGATCAATCCGCAGGGCTGCCAGGTGTATTCGTTCAAAGGGCCTTCGGAGTTGGAACTGCAGCACGATTTTTTGTGGCGGACGACGCGCGATTTGCCGGAGCGCGGGAAGATCGGCATCTTCAACCGGTCGTATTACGAAGAAGTGCTGGTGGTGCGAGTGCATCCGGAGATTCTGAAGAGCCAGAGAACTCCGTCCACGCTGGTGGGAAAAAATATTTGGGACGAGCGCTACGAAGATATTCGCAGTTTTGAGCGGCACATGGCGCGGAGCGGGACGGTGATCCGCAAATTCTTTCTGCATGTTTCGAAGAAAGAACAGAAGCGCCGGTTTCTGGCGCGGCTGGAGGAGCCGGAGAAGAACTGGAAGTTCTCAGCGGCGGACATTCGCGAACGCAAATACTGGGATGACTATCAGAAGGCGTACGAAGCGATGATCAGCCACACGGCAACCGAACATGCTCCGTGGTACGTGGTGCCGGCGGACAACAAGTGGTTCACGCGGTTGGTGGTTTCGACTGTGCTGATCGACACGCTGGAGTCTCTGAGCCTGGCCTACCCCAAAGTGGATGAGGCGAAGCGCAAGGAGTTGGAAGCAGCGAAGAAAGTGCTCATTGCGAAGAAGTGAAAGCGCGGTCTGACCGAAGGTCAACATCACCGCAGCAGGCGATCCGCGGTCGCTCTTTGCAGTGGGCGTTGGCGGGATTAGTATTACTGGATCGTCCACTTCTTCCCCGGAGATCACTCTTACCATGGGCCTCAACCGCTTTCGCAGGAATGCGTCGCTTGTTGTACTGCTGGTTTTCGCGTTTTCACTCGCGGTCTGGTTCACTCCTTCCGCAAGCGCTCAAGTTAGGACTGACCGGCAAGCGAAAGCGGCGAAGCCAGCGCAAACCGCTGCGGCTGCCCAGCCTGCGGTTGCAGACGATGCGGACGCTGCCGAATCTGGCAAGCCAGAAGAGAAGGCGTTCAAGGGGATGCGGTACCGGTTGGTCGGGCCGTTCCGCGGCGGGAGGTCGCTGACTGCAGCGGGAATTCCGGGCGATCCAACAACATACTATTTTGGCGCGACCGGCGGCGGAGTGTGGAAGTCGACTGACGGCGCGATGACGTGGTCCTCTGTGTTTGACAAGGAAGGTACGTCGGCGATCGGGAGTATTGCGGTCGCGAATTCCAATCACAACGTGCTTTATGTGGGAACGGGCGAAGCTTGCATTCGCGGCAACATTTCGCACGGCGATGGCGTCTACAAGTCGCTTGATGCCGGCAAGACGTGGAAGAACGTGGGCCTGCGCGATTCGCGCGCTATCGGCAAGATCATTATCAATCCGGCGAATCCTGATATTGCGTTCGTCGCGGCGTTGGGGCATCCGTACGGGCCGAATACCGAGCGCGGCATTTTCCGCACAACGGACGGCGGCAAGACTTGGGAAAAAGTCCTGTACAAAGACGAAAACACGGGCGGCATCGACGTGGCTTTCGATCCGCATAATCCCAACATTATTTTTGCAGCGCTTTGGCAGGCGCGGCGGACGTCGTGGAGCTTGGAGAGCGGCGGGCCGGGCAGCGGTATCTACCGTTCGACCGACGGCGGCACAACCTGGAAGCACATTGAAGAGCATGGGTTGCCCAAGGGGCCGTACGGAAAAATTGGCGTGGCCGTGGCGGCGAATTCAGACCGCGTGTACGCGCTAATCGAAGCGCACAATCCGGATGGCGGACTCTATCGCTCGGATGACGGCGGCGAGTCGTGGCAACTGGTGAATCCCGACCACAGCCTGTGGCAGCGTCCGTGGTACTACATGCACGTGATTGCCGATCCGCGGGACGAAAACGTGCTCTACATCATGAATGTGGAGTCTTACAAATCGACCGACGGCGGACACTTGTTTAATAAGGTCAGAGTGCCGCACGGCGACAATCACGGATTGTGGATCGATCCGCAGAATACGCGGCGGATGATCGCTTCCAACGACGGCGGAGTGACGGTGACGCTCGACGGCGGCAAGAACTGGACGCTGCAGGACAATCAGCCTACGGCGCAGTTCTATCACGTGACCACTGATACCGCGACTCCGTATCGCGTGTATGGAGCGCAGCAGGACAGCGGGACGGTCGCGATCATCAGCCGCAGCGACGATGGATCGATCAGCCGCAGCGACTGGTACGACGTGGGCGGTGGCGAGGCCGGTTACATTGCTCCTGATCCGCGCGACCCGAACATCGTTTACGCGGCCGACTATCAGGGAAACATCACGCGTTACGACCGGCACATTGGGCAGGTCAAGGCCATTACTGAGCAGCCGGAACTTTCCGACGCGCACGGAGCGGCGAATCTGGAGCATCGCTTCCAGTGGACCGCGCCGGTGCTGCTTTCTCCGCATGATCCGAACACGCTGTATCACGCGGGCGAGCAGCTGTTCAAGACGACGGACGACGGCGTGCACTGGCAGGCGATCAGCCCAGACCTGACGCGCAACGATAAAGCAAAGCAGAAAGTTTCCGGCGGCGATATTACGATCGACGACTCGGGCACGGAGTATTACGACACAATCTTTGCGCTGGCGGAATCGCCGCAGAACAAAGGAACGCTCTGGGTTGGGACGGATGATGGGCTGATTCAGCTGACGCGAGACGAGGGCAAGAACTGGACCAACATCACGCCGAAAGATATGCCGGAGTGGAGCCGCATCAGCCAGATTGATGCCTCGACGTTCGATGCCGGGACCGCGTATGTGGCCGTCGATCGCCATCAGTTCGATGACTTGCGGCCTTACATTTTCAAGACCAGCGACTACGGCAAGACGTGGACGAAACTGGGGCAGGGTATTCCGGATACGGCATTTGTGCGGGTGGTGCGCGAAGATCCGAAGAAGCGCGGGCTGCTCTATGCGGGAACGGAAACTGGCATTTACGTTTCATTCAATGACGGAGCAAACTGGCGCGCGCTGCAGCTGAATTTGCCGACCACGCCGGTGCATGATCTGGCCATCAAGGGCGACGACCTGGTGGTGGCCACACACGGGCGCGCGTTCTGGATTCTGGATGATCTGTCTCCGCTGCGGCAGTATAGCGACGACATTGTGCAGAAGGATCTGTTTGTGTACGCGCCGGGAACGGCGTACCGAATTCAGGCAGGAGCGGGCGGAGAACACCATCCTTCGAAGCGTACGGGACAGAATCCGCCGGCGGGCGCGGTGATTTATTTCTACCTGAAAGATGCGCCGAAGGCCGAGACGGAAGCGAAGATCGAAATCCTCGACGCGTCCGGAAAGGTCATTCGCAAATATTCGGGCGCGGAGTTTAATACTCTGGAAGAGCCGCTTGATCCGGACGACAAGAAGCCGGAGAAACAGCTTAAAGTGGAAGCGGGCTTGAACCGCTTCGTGTGGGATTTGCGCTACGACGAAGCGCACCATGTGCCGGGCTATTATCTCTGGGAGTATGGGGCTGGAGCGCGTGGGCCGGTGGCCGTGCCGGGGCATTACGGAGTGCGGCTGACGGTGGGTGGTCAGAGTCAGACAGCATCGTTCGATCTGAAACTGGATCCGCGGGTGCAGGTCAGCCAGTCTGATCTGGAGCAGCAGTTGAATCTGCTGTTGCAGACGCGCGATGAGTTGAGCCGGGTGTATGACGCGGTCAATCAGATCCAGGATGTGCGCTCACAGTTGTCGGGGCTGAAGCGGCGGCTGCCGGAAAACGCCAACACGAAGACGATTGTTACGGCGGCGGACGATCTGGAGAAAAAGCTGGTCGGCGTACGTGACGAACTGATCAATCTCACGATCAGTGCGAACGAAGACTCGCTGGCATATCCTCCTCAACTGGACGCGAAACTGGCGTATCTTGCGATGGACGTGAGCACCGCGGACTCCGCACCGACCGAAGCCGAGCAGAAGCAGTTCGAAAAGCTGAAGCGGCAGAGCGGGGAACTGATTGGACGTTGGGAGGATTTGCAGCGGCGCGATCTGGCAGCGTTTCAGAAGTTGACGGCAGAAGGCAGCCTGTCGACCGTCGTAGTGCCGCCGCCGGGACGGGCGACGGATGAGGAGATTCCGGCGCATTAAGCATTCCTAAGTTTCAGTGATCGGGAAGGGCTGCAAACATCAGCCTTTCCCTTTTTTATTTACTCTTCGAATTACTCCTATTACTTCCGTGCCACTTGTATGGCACCGTTGTGCCTTGTACGGGTGAACGCGGGTTGCTATTGTGCCGATAGAGATGTTGTTCTCCCCTCCGGTCCTGTGAGCAGTCCCGATAGGGGGGTGTTTTATGCGAAAGATGCATCTGTTCTACGCGGCAATTGGCTTCGCGGTGGCCCGCTGGATCTTCAAGCGGCAAGCGGTGGTCGATCCAGTGACACGGTTCCGGTCGCAGGGGCTTCTGTAGAACTTTTGGAGCCTGGGCGTGCGCCCCGTTGCGCCTCCATTTCGTCAGCGCGCGCCCATTGCTTCCCATCCTCCCGGAAGTAACTGTTACCAAGGTTTGCCTGCTTCTTCCCGGTTTCTTCCGTCTCTCCATACAATTGAGCTCAGGGGCCGATCTTGTTTACGAGCGGTCCGCGATTTTCTTTTGAGCCGCCATGTTGTTTCTGCGAACAATGCGAGGGATGTGCAGGCCTCTAATCCTTCTGGCGGCGATGACGCCTGCAGCATTGCTGGCGCAGCAGGATTCGAAATCCGGCGGGAACAACGCTCCGTCCAGCGATGCGAATGGATATTCGGACGACACGCCGCTGGGAGACGTGGCGCGGAACCTGCGCAAGAAGACGCCGCCGCCATCGCAGGTAGTGGTTGACGACGACAATCTGACGCAAGTGATGTCGCAGGCTGAGAGCCGGCGCGTGGCGGGCGCGGGGTTGACATTTCTGATGACCGGAGAGTCGAAGGATTTTCGGGTCAGTGCGCCGGATGTGACTTGCAGCCTGGCGTTTACCGCGAACGTGAAGACGCTGCTGTCGAATCAGTATTCTCAAATGGCGCTTTCGTCCGACGATGTGGGCAGGCTGGAGGCTTCGGCGACGATCGAAGGGGACGCTTTGATCGTTTCAGTGCATAACCGGACCGATTGGCACGTCAGCGAAGTTACAGTGGCTCTGACGGTGGTGAAGACAACGGCTAGCGGAGCGGGCTGGTCGGACGCAGTGGGCGATGCTGCGGAGATTAGTCAGTCCCAAGCTCTTCAGTCCCAGAGTATTCAATCGGAACTTGTTCAATCCCAGGTTCGACCGGAGAGAAAGCCGGATTCGACGGTGATCTACCGCATGCGGGCGGCCGCATCTCCGGCGACGACGACAGCGTTCAGCGCTCCGCTGAATCTGAAATTGGCGGCGGACGAGGAGTGGCACTGGGCAATCGTGCAGGCCAGAGGCTATCCTCCGCAGAGGTACGCGGGCAGTGTGCCGCAGACGACGCAGGCTAGCGCACCGGTATCGGTCGAGCCTGCATCAGCTGCGCCGCTGGCATCTGAGAGTGCGCCGATCGCGTCCCTTCCGCTCGCTCCGCAGTAGAGTGTGAACGCTCTGGAAGGCTGTGGCCCGTCTTATCGTGCGGGTCACTTCGCGCTTCGCACAATTCTTACTTCACATACTTTCCATTCTGCACTTCATACTCGACGCGAAATGGTTTTTCCGCCTTGCGTTCCTGCCAGTGTTCCTGCGCGATCAGGCGGTTGGCCTGCTCGAGGCGCTCCAGGGGCAGGGGATGCGAGCGGAAATATCCCTGCAGGCCTTGAATGGCGAGCTGCGACAGTTCCTCTTGCGGGCTCTGCGCGTGAATCACATATTCGCGCTGCAGATTGTTGAACTTGTCAAACAAGCGCACCGAGCCGTACGGCGAGTATCCGCTTAACACCGCCAAATGCATACCTTCGCGATCCGCCTCGAGTTCCTCGTCTTTGTTGTAGCCGGCTTCCCACACCGCGAGCGGAAGTTGCACCAGCGCACCCACGATGCCAAGCTGCAGCTTGCGTAATTGAGCTTCGACCTGCACGCGCTCGGCGCAGTGGTAGTGATCGATGTGCTCGATTTCGTGGGCCAGGACGGCTGCGAGTTCGTCTTCGCTGGTCATCAGGTCGGTCATGCCCTCGCCGATATAAACGGGGCCTCCGGGCAGAGAGAAGGCGTTGATCAGCGAGCGGTCGGGGAGAAGATGAAACGAGTAGGGCAAACGCCGGTGAGCGTTCGCGCTGAGAGAGGTTCCAATCCGCTGCACGTAGGCGTCGAGCGCTTGTTCTTCGGGAGCGAGTTTTTCCGGGGGAACGGCATATTGCGCCGCGAGTTCTTTGCCGACGGCAATTTCTTCATCGTCGGAAAGCCGCGTCAGGCGCAGGGGAGCACGGGTGAGGTCGCGTTGGGCGTCGGCGGCCACGGCGACCAGCGCGTTGGCGGAAACGGGAGTCGGCTCATGCCGGCGCAGACTGAAATAAAGCGCGGAGACCCCGACCAGCAGCACAACCAAAAACGCGATTGCCCGTTTCATAGGAATTGCCGAATCTTGTCGCTGTACTTGTTGTACAGGAACGACGCCAAGAACATCGCGACGCCCACGACTCCGAGCGTGGTAATGCGGTCGGGCCAGGTCCAGGCGGTCGACCACATATCGAGCAGCAGGATTTTCGCGAAACTGGCGAGTAGAAGAAGAAATCCGGTCAAGCGGAAACTGCGTTCGTTGATGGTGAAAGCGAAGATCAGAATCGCGAGCGCTTCAAGCCCCCACGCCACTGTGACCATGCCGGCGCGCATCTTCAGAGCCAGCATCAGCGTCAGCAGAAGCACGGGCGCGAAAAACATAAACTGCTCAGGACGCCGCACCACGGCGCCAATCCAGTTGCCGGCTGGCTGCGACTTGTAGCGGTCGCGCCAGCGGTAGGCGAAGGGCAGGCAGGCCAGCAACGCAGCGATGGCGCAGCTGAGCACGCGGATTCTGCCGATCCAATCGGTGCCGGTGAAATAACTTGCGCCAAAACAATTGTGCATGACGCCGCGGGTGCAAGTGCACAAGGTGAGAAGCAGTGCTTGATGCAGGAAGATGGGCCGGTCGAGCCAGAGTGCGACTCCGAAGAGAATGAAGACCACAACCGCCCAGGCCGTAACCGTCCATTCGTTGGCGAATTGGAAATACAAGAGAGCGATGACGGTGCCAGTTCCCAGATAGGCGAGCAGCATATCAAAATGGAATGTACGATCGTCGCGTGCCGCCTGATCTTCCAATTGAGCGTAGACAAAAAACAGAATCAGCGCGATCGGCAGCACGGTGTACATGCGCGGTCCCCAGAACTGGCCGGGAGTGTCGGCCGTCAGGTTGGCGAAGAAAATGCGGCTGAAAGACGCACCCAGAGCCACGTACGCCTGAAAGCGGAACTGCCTGACTTTTCGCCAGAGACCGTACTCGAAGAGCACCAGCCCGAACACGGCCCATGCAACCGCAACGCTCAACGGTTGCGGCTGCAACTCATACCACAAGAGCAGCGAAACCAGGGCCGATGCAGCCCAGGAATAAATGTGGTGAAGGTCGCGGGCGCGCAGTTCTTCCGGCATGCGGATGATGCGCGACATGGTGTAGAAAACGACGGCAACAAGGGCCAGCGAAAGCAGACGCACGCTGAGGTCGTGCCAGGTGTCGGTGACATAGAGATTCACGGTGACGCTGCGCGCCATGGTGAGGGCGGCGAGGGCGTGAGCCTGCCAGCGGAGATCCTCTAGCTCAAAGCGGCGATCGACCAGGGCGAGCACCAGCGCGAAACCCGCCCACAGCGCGGCCAGCCAGCCTGTCGGAGCTTCATGCCAAGCCAGGAGGGTGAGCAGTGCGGTCGCGGCAATGGTATGTAGATATGCGACCGCGAGCCGGGACTCAGAGTCGGAGTCAGGCGGCGTCGACTTGCGAGAGAGGAAGTAGAGGCCGGCGGCGACGAGCGAAATCGTGACTACGCGCAGCGAGATGCCCTGCCACAACGACTGCTCCAGTTCAAGGTCGAACCTGTATGCACGCATGACCGCGCACGCGGCCACAGCATTGGCCTGCCAGCCGAGTGGCCGGTAATTGAGTGCGCGCATGACCAGCGCCAGCGCGACGGCAAAGGCAATCCAGGCGACGGCGATCCAGGGTGCGGGCACGGCCTCGTTGAGCCCCCAAACCATCAGGCCCGTGCCCGCCCAGCTATAGGCCATGCGCGCGAGGTTGGCGTGTGCCTCGTTGGGCACGTTGATGCGACGGGCGATCCAATAGGATCCGGCGATGACCGGCAGCGCTCCAAAGGCGTGAAGAGGAATGGTGTGCCAGCGCTGCGCGCCGGATGGGTCGGCCGTAACGGCCGCCAGCAGAGACAGTGCCGTTAGCAGATGGGCGTGCCACGCAAGCACGGGATAACCGATTTGTTGTCCAGCTTCGAGAAGCAGCACGGCGAAGGCAATCGCCGCCAGCGGCTGCCAGAGTTCGGGAACTTCGTAGTAGATGAGCGCGGTGACCAGCGCGGTTCCGGCGAAGGCGAACAGGCCGCGGAAAAGTCGCCGGTTGTAGTCATTGACTATTTCCGACTTCGACGTGAAATAGGCGGTGAGATAAAAAGCTGTGGCCAGGATGGGCAATGTGATCAGCCGCATCTGGACATGCGTGAATTGCGGGACGTCGCTGTGCAGGTTGACGACGACGACGCGATAGAGCGCGAGGATGCCGAGCGCCCCGTATTGCACTTGCAGGTGACCCGACTTCAGTCGTTGTCCGAGTGCGGCAAGAGCGAGCATGATTCCGGCGAAGGCGACGGCGGTCCAGTCTCCAGAGCAGAAGGCCCAGGCGGCGGACGCCGCCGCGAATGCGCCGAGGTAAGAATGAGCGGTAAGCAGTGTGGAATCGGGGGGATCGTCAAAAAATAGTAGCCAGCGCTGGCCCACGAACAGCGCATTCAAATAAAAAACAACTGCACAGAGTGCGAAGATTGTTCCAAGCGCGACCGCGACTTCGTCGCTGACGCGGCGGGCCACCATGAGCTGTTGAAAATCGATTGCGATCAGGTGCAGGCCGACAAGCAGTCCGATCAAGAGGCCGAGCCGGCGGAAGACGACTTCACTGACCATGACGCCGGCTGCGAGAAACACTTCGGCGCCGATCAGCCAGAGGATGACGGGGTTGTTGTTGGAGCCGCGGAAGGGAATAGCTGAAACCATCAGCGCCGTGCCGAGAACGCTGAGAACGATGAAACCTTCGCGGCGCCGTTTGAGCTGGGGAAGTTGACCGATGGTGAACTCGACCGCGCCGATGACGAGAAGAGCGATGAACGCCAGTTCCGGTCGCACCGATTGGAACCGCATGGCCCCGAGCAGCAGCAAAGTGTTGAGCAGCGCGGCTACGGTCGAGATATGTTCGTCGAGCGCGGACTTGGGCTTGCGAATGACATACGAGACGCGATAGGTGATCCAGTAGAAAAAGAGAATGGCGGTGCTGGGGTGGTAGTCGGCGAAGGTGCGTCCGTTGGCGCCCAGCGGGCCGAGCAGGCGGTATAGCCAATAGATATGATTCGCGTAGCTGGAAAGAATGCCGAAAAGTTCGAGTTCGAACCACCCCATCTTTAAGACGATGATGACAAGGCTGATAGCGAGGACGACGCCGGCGGAGAGGCTGTACACGTCGTCGTTGCTGAGGGAGACGGTCCAGTAACCCAACAGGAAGGCCATCCCCGTCACTACCTGCGAGTGATAACGCAGCGTGTGCACGACCATAGCAAGAGCCACGACGAGCATGAGGATGAGATCGAGGCCGAGCGAGTCGAGCACGTGCATCGCTGTGACGTGATTCAGCGCGTAGGTGGTGAAGAACAGGAGCGCCCATCCACCGCCGATGGAGGGATAGGAGAAGAGGCGGTAGCGATCGCGTTTCTCCAGGAAAATTCCGCCGCCGAGAAGCGCGAAGGATGCGGCGTAGGAGAGTCCGACTCTGCCCCAAGGGCCGAGATGGTTGAGAGCTTTGATGCCAAAGTACGCGACGGCCAGCACGATGAGGACGATGCCGATGCGGTTGAGCCAGTTCTTGCCCAGCACTTCTTCCAGCGCGAATACGGACTTCATGCGCTGCTCGCCGGTTTTGTGCGCTGCAGAAACAGGGGGCGGCGAGGCGGGCGGGGCGCCGCGGAACGCGGCATACTGAGGCGGTGCGGACACGCGCGCAGCCGGGGTCTGGAGCGGGGAGGCAGGATGCTGCGCGACCGGCGGCGTGACCGGACGTGGCGCGGGCGGGGGCATAGGCTGGCGCGGAGTCGGAGGCGGCACGGACGCGGGCCGCGAGGGCTGAGCGCTTGCAGGCGGAACAACGGGCGCGGCCGGAGTCTTCGACTCTTGCGGCGGCGCTGTCGGAATCGGTGGGGCGGTGATGGCGGGTAGAACCGGTTTCGGTTCCGTCTTCTCTATCACAGCTGGAATCGCGGGCTCTACTTTTTCTGCGACCGGTTTTTCTGGGACGGGCTCTGCCTTCGGCGGTGCGGGCGTCGCGGCTAGCTTCGGTGCAAGGGGCTCAATAATTTTCTGCGCAACTTGCTCAACGCCGGGAGGCGCGACCGGAGCAGCAGTTCTTTCTGATGCTGTGCGGGCGGCGGAAGCGGCCGGTTGATGCGCCGGTCCGGCTGCGGGCGAAGCGGCCGACGACTCCACGTGGCGCTTCAATTCCTGCAGGTCGCGACGGAGGCCGTCCGTCACCTCCATGCTCAGCTCAGTAAGTTTGAGGAGTTGCTGGCGCAGCTTTTGCTGCCGCCACAGAAGATAAACAGTGGCGAACGGTGTGGCGATGGCGAACAACCCAACCACTACGAGTATGAGGTCCACTACTGGCACTCTCCCGTATATAGGTGATCCTGTAGGCCTAATAGTAGAACGCGGGCAGGCGTCCGGCTTGCACTTTATTTCCGCCTGCAAACCAGGAAGTTACTAGCGGTCTGTCGCTTGTAACTGGATTCGTGATCTTCTTCATGACAAGATGGGCAGAACCCAAAGACTTGCATGACATTGAGCCGCTTATGAGCCTAGAGACGAGCCCAGAGTTGAGCCCACAGACTACCCCGGCCACGCCTGAAGCGGCCGCTGACGATGCCAGCATAAAGAACGATGCCGGTCCGGCCTGGCGGCGCGGTTTCTGGTCGCTGGTCATCATGCAGTTTCAGGGAGCGTTCAACGAGAATGGCCTGAAGAATCTTGTCATCTTTCTGATTCTGGGAATGGCGATGCAGAAAGGCGACCGCGACCAGTTGGTGCTGATCGTGGGCACGCTGTTCTCGGTTCCGTTCATCTTGTTTTCGATGACGGGTGGATTCCTGGCCGACCGTTACAGCAAGCGGACGGTCACGATCTGGACAAAGTTGTTCGAGATCGGCGTGATGGCGCTGGCCATTGCCGGGCTGGGCTGGCAGAACCTGCATCTTGAAATGGCTGCCGTGTTTTTGGCCAGTACACAGGCCGCGCTGTTCGGTCCGTCGAAGTATGGATTGCTACCTGAGTTGTTGCCCGAGCGCTTGCTCTCGTGGGGCAACGGCGTGCTCGAGTTGGGAACGTTTCTGGCGGTGATTGCCGGAGGCGTTTCCGGTGCGTTTCTGGCCGACTTCTTTCAGGCCCATCAGGAATGGTCGGGGCTGATCTTTTTTGGCCTGTCGTTTGTCGGATTGCTTTTCAGTTTTGGAATCACAAAAGTTCCAGCGGCCGATTCCGCGAAGAAGTTTCGCGCCAACCCGATTGGCGATCTCTGGGTGCAGGGCGGCCTGATCCGCAAGGATCGTGTGCTATGTCTGGCCGTGCTGGGCAATACCTATTTCTGGTTTTTGGGAGCGCTGCTGACGGCGAACATTGTGTTCTACGGCAGCGACGTGCTGCACATCAGCTCCACGCGCACCGGAATCCTTCAGGCTGCGGTGGCGATTGGCATTGGGTTGGGGAGTCTGACTGCGGGCTATTTGTCGGGCGGAAAAGTTGAGTATGGGCTGATTCCGCTGGGCTCGGTGGGCATGACGGTGTTCGGCATTCTGCTCTCCGGACGCGGGCTCTCGTTTGAGCACGTGCTGGCGCTGCTGGCGGCACTCGGCTTCTCCGCGGGATTCTTTGCCGTTCCAGTCAACGCGCTCATTCAGCATCGGCCCGACGAAAAAGATAAAGGCGGCGTCATCGCAGCTGCGAATCTGCTTTCGTTTGTCGGCATCGGTGCAGCGGCGGGCATTTACTTCGTTTTTCAGCACTACACGCGGCTGACGCCATCGCACATTTTTCTGGCAGCGTCGCTGATGACGGTGGCCGCGACGATTTATGTGTTGTACCTGCTGCCCGATGCTTTGCTGCGGCTGCTGCTGTGGTTCGCAACCCACACGCTTTATCGGACCCATCTGCAGGGGCGCGACAATGTTCCGGCCAAGGGCGGCGTGCTGCTGGTGCCGAATCATGTTTCGATGGTGGATGCGGTTCTGCTGGTGGCGTCTCTCGATCGGCCAATTCGCTTTCTGATGTTCAAGGGTTCGTACGATCACTGGCTGGTCAAACCGTTTGCCAAGATCATGCGTGTGATTCCGATCTCGTCGCAACTGCGCCCGCGCGAGATGATTCAATCGCTGCGCACGGCTACGCAGGCGCTGAAGGATGGAGAAGTGGTCTGCATCTTTCCCGAAGGGCAGATGACGCGCATCGGACAGATGCTGCCGTTTCGCCGTGGCATGGAACGCATTGTGAAAGGCGTGGAGGTGCCGATCATCCCGGTAAATCTCGGGGGCGTGTGGGGATCGATTTTCAGTTTTGAGCGTGGACGGTTTCTGTGGAAGCTGCCGCGGCGGATTCCGTATCCGGTGACCGTGATGTTCGGCAAGCCGATGCCCGCCACGACGAGCGCGCAGGAAGTGCGGCAGGCGGTCCAGGAGCTGAGCGCAGAAGCCTATCACCTGCGCAAACGGTACATGCGGACGCTGCATAGTTCGTTCGTGCAGACGGCGCGGCGGCATCCGTTGCGGTTTGCGATGGCGGATGGCCGCACTCCGAAAGTCACGTTTGGCAAGGCTCTAACCAGCACGGTGTTTCTGGCGCAGCGCCTGCGTTCGATTTGGCAGGATCAAAAGATGGTCGGCATTCTGCTACCACCCTCGGTTGCGGGCGCGCTCGTCAACCTGGCTGCGCTGGTGATGGGGAAAGTTCCGGTCAATTTGAATTACACGGCTTCCAATGGAGTGCTGGCGTCTTGCGCGAAGCAGTGCGAGTTGAAAACAGTGATTACGTCGAAGGCGTTTCTGGAGCGGGTTCACCTGCAGGTGCCGGGGCAGGCCGTGATGATGGAGGATCTGGCTACGAATCCGCGATGGACGGAAAAGCTGAGCGCGGCGCTGATTTCATGGTTGTTGCCGGTGCGGCTTATCGAAAAATCTGTTGGTGCGAGCAAGAAGACCAGCCTCGACGACATTGCGACCATTATCTTTTCCAGCGGAAGCACGGGCGATCCGAAGGGCGTCATCCTGACGCACTACAACGTGGCTTCGAACGTTGAGCAGCTGAATCAGGTTTTCATGCTGGGGCGGAACGACAAGATCCTGGGAATTCTGCCGTTCTTTCACTCGTTCGGTTTCACCGGGACGCTCTGCCTGCCCACGACGATCGGCATGGGAGTCGTGTTCCATCCCAGCCCGCTCGAGCCGCGAGCGATTGGCGCGCTGGTCAGCCAATATCGAGTTACATTTCTGCTGGCGACGCCGACATTCTTGCAGGCTTATATCCGGCGCTGCGAGCCGGAAGATTTCGGCAGTCTGCAGTATGTGATGGCGGGTGCGGAAAAACTGCCGGAGCGAACTTCGATTGCTTTTGAAGACCGTTTCGGACTTCGTCCGCTGGAAGGCTATGGGTGTACTGAATGCTCGCCTGCGGTCACGGTGAACACGCGCGATTTCCGCGCGGCGCAGTTTAGGCAGGTGGGCGCGAAGCGGGCCAGTATTGGGCATCCGCTGCCGGGAATCAGCGTGCGGATTGTGAATCCGGAGACCTTCGAGCCGCTGCCTTTGGGTGACACCGGATTGCTGCTGGTGCGCGGGCCCAACGTGATGCAGGGATATTTGAATCGTCCGGAGAAGACCGCCGAAGTGTTGCGGGATGGCTGGTACAACACGGGCGACATCGCGGCGGTCGATGAAGATGGGTTCATTCGCATCACGGACCGGATGAGCCGGTTCAGCAAAATTGGCGGCGAAATGGTGCCGCACATCAAGGTCGAGGACAAGCTGCACGAGTTGAGCGGTGCGACTGAACAGACTTTTGCCGTGACGGCGGTGCCCGACGAAAAGAAGGGCGAGCGCCTGATCGTGCTGCATACCTTGCCTGAGGACAAACTGGAAGAGTGTGTGGCGCTGCTGGCGAAGTCGGATCTGCCGGCGTTGTGGAAGCCGCGGGCCGATCAATTTGTTCATGTCGATTCGTTGCCGTATCTCGGTACCGGCAAGCTTGACCTGCGGCGGCTGAAGCAAATCGCGACGGAAACCTCGGCGTAGCGAGCTCTGTACCTTTCCGATTCTGCCCGCCGTGCTAGACTAAGCACAAATTCCTGCGAGTTAAGGACCTTCATGAAATTCGGCGTCATCATCTTTCCGGGTTCCAACTGCGATCACGATGCCCACTGGACGATTCAACATGTCGCACATCAGACCGCGACATTTCTGTGGCATGAGTCGCACGACCTGGAGAATTGTGACGCGATCATCGTGCCCGGCGGATTCGCGTACGGGGATTATCTGCGCACGGGCGCGATTGCGAAGTTTTCGCCGGTAATGGAATCGGTTCGTAAATTCGCCGACGGCGGCGGGCTGGTGCTGGGCATCTGCAACGGCTTTCAGATTCTCTGCGAATCGGGACTGCTGCCGGGCGCGTTGATGCGCAACGTTGGCCTCAAGTATGTTTGCAAGCCGGTGCAGGTGCGGGTGGAAAATGTCGATACGCCCTTCACCAACGTGTGCGCAGAGGGCGAAGTGTTGACCATCCCGATCGGACACATGGAAGGGAACTACTTCTGCGATCCGGAAACGCTGCGGGAGTTGCAGCGGGACAATCGTGTCGTATTTCGTTACTCGTCTCCCGGAGGCGAGATCAATGCTGCGGCCAATCCTAACGGCTCGCTGGATAACATCGCCGGCATCTGCAGTCCAGGGCGCAATGTCCTGGGCATGATGCCGCACCCGGAACGCTCGGCCGAGCCGGAACTGGGTTGCACGGACGGCGTTAAGGTCTTTCAGTCGATGGTGGGGGCGGTCGTCCCTCGGTAATTCAGCTCAAGATTGCACCCTCCGCACGAAGCCGATCTCCGTTTAACTCAGCAGTTGAAGTTTTTTCTTGGATATCAACAGGCTCTCGGTATATGGTCGTGGCGTCTTCCCCTGTAGCACGGGCCCCTAAAGCCTAATTCTGTTTGCCGGCACACGCGGGGAGGCGTGTCTCTGATGACACCGAAGCAGATTCTGGATTCTTTTTCTGAAACCTTAATGCGGGATGAGCGGATTCTGAGCGCTCAGGAACGCGCGCTGCTGGCTACGCTGCTGCAGCATGCCCGAACAGCCAGCAGCACCAACCTGGAGACGCAGACTGCGGTGCGGGCCGTGATTGCGTCGGCGGTTGGTGAAACCGTGGCGCAACGCGCGTTCGCCGTGCTCGGCAGCAGCATTGTGGAGCGCATTCTCGAGGGCGGCAAACTTCCGCAGGAAGATTCCGCGGCTGCGCGTGCGGGGGATGTTCACCTTGGGCCGCATCCTCCTATGGGCCCGCAACCTCCCGGAGATCTGCTGCAATCGGCAGCGAGGTCGCAGGGAGCGGAAGTTCATCCTGCGCCGCATCCTCCGTTCGAACCAGTGGGTCCGGGAGAGTTTCTGTACAGCGTGGCCGAGCCGCGCGAGCCCAGGACGCCAGTACGAACGATGGGAGAGCCCGATCCACCGTCAGCGCAGCCAGGACCGGGGGTTAGAGCGCCGCACAAGGCACCGCAGCCTCCGAATCGACCGACGCCAGGCCAGCCCATGCGCACACCAGGGGAGCCGGATCCGCCGTCCGCGCAGCCGGGACCCGGGGTACGGGCGCCACGTAAAGAACCAGACCCGCCATCCCGGGCTTCGGCAGTGATGGAAACGAGCGTAGCGGTTGCTGAGAGGCCGCAGGTTTTGCCGGCACGATGCGTGGTGCTGGACGAATTCCTTGCGCCGGCGGAACTGGCCGGCCTTACCAACTTCGTGCTGGACCACGAAGCGGATTTCACCACGAGCACGGTGGTCTCGCCGCAGGAGGCCGACGGTGGCGTGGTGAACTACGAGCACCGGCGCTCGCGCGTTCTGATGGACCTGGCGCAGTACCAGGACGTGATGCTGAACCGCATCAAGTCGGTATTACCGCAGGTTTTGAATCAACTCGGGATGGAAGAGTTTTCCATCAACGGCGTGGAGGCGCAGGTCACCGCCAGCAACGATGGGGACTTTTTCCACTTCCACAGCGACAACGGGAGCGATCGCGTGCGGGCACGCCATCTGACGTTTGTCTATTTCTTTCATCGCGAACCGCGACCGTTCGAAGGTGGGGAACTGCGCATTCACGACGCGCGCCTCGAAGACGGGGTGTACGTCAGTGAAGGCAGTTATCAGACGATCGTGCCCCAGCAGAACCAGATCGTCTTCTTCCCGTGCGAAATGATGCACGAGATCACCCCGGTGAAGTGCGCGTCGCAGCTCTTCGCCGACAGCCGATTCACCCTAAACGGATGGCTTCGACATTGAGGGCACGGCATTGAACAGCACGGCAAACAACCCGGCGTGGCTGGAGTGGATGACGACCCTGATGGCAGGGGAGCCGGATGCTCTGTCACGGACTGAAGCAAGTCAGGAGGGAGTCTCGCGGCACAGCCATGCCGCGACGCCCCCTCCTGACCGCTTTTATTGTCTGCTGGATGAATTGCCGGTGCACTTGATCCCGCGGCGAGCTTTTAAACAGCTTCAGATTCGTAGTGACGAACAGGAAGCGCTCTACCTGAATCCCGAGTGTGTTCTGTGCAGCGCTGGAGAGTTGCCGGAGGAACGGGAGTCCCGCAGAGAAGAGTTTTCGCAGTTTGCTCTGCAAGGAACTGTGGCGTGGGTGCGGAGCATGGCCACTGGGAACCTGCTTCCATTCTGGCTGGGGCCGCGGTCGGAACGTGTGGTGCGCGGTCTGCGTCCGAATGAGCCTGTGCCGTCGCTGGTGCCCCGGGAAGTGCGGCGCTGGTTAGCGGCCGCGGAGATATTGATTACTCGCGATCAGGAAGGCCGTGCCCGCCAGTACCGGCGGCAACGCGACGAGAGGATTAGCTGGGCAGCGGCTGCGTTTCGCGAGAAGGGATATGCGCTCCTAGGAGATCTGATTCATCCGTTTCACGTCGCTGCGTTGCGGAGGTACTATCGCCACCTGATCCGCACCGGCGCAATTGCGCTGGGCGATGGCCAAAGCCCTCTGCGCTATGTCGCCTACAATGAGCCGGTGGCGCGATTCTTTCACCAGGACATCGCATCCACTTTGAGTGCGGTGGCGGGTGAGCCGATCAAGCCTTCGTATGTCTACATGGCTTCGTACTTGAGCGGGGCGGTACTCAAGAAACATACCGACCGGGCGCAGTGTGAGTTCAGCGTGACACTCTGCCTGGATTTTTCTCCCGAGCCCGCGCTTGAAACTCCATGGCCGATCCGGCTGGATACCGCGGAGGGCTCCGTGACCGTGTATCAGGCCTTGGGAGATGGATTGGCTTACCGCGGCACGCGACTGCCTCACTACCGCAACACCCTGAGCGAGGGGCAGACTTCCACTTCGATCTTCTTTCACTACGTGGCCGAGGACTTCTCGGGGTCTTTGGATTAACGTGGGGTTCAATTGGGATTGATGGCGTCCGCCGCTTCTAGCGCAAGCCAGAGATGAGATAGAGGACGGACAAGGCCTCATTGTAGCTATACGCAAACCGGGTTCCGTTGCGGTTCACAACTACGGGAGCGACGATGACCACGCCTGCCGGAGCTCCCGGGCGTAGTTCCTGCACTACCGTCTGTTTTCCGCTAGCGATCTCCACCTTGTAAATCTTGCTGGGCAATTCGCCCCGGTGATAGCCGTAGAGCACGGAACCGTCGTTGGACCATTGCACGGGTAGGAAGCCGGCGTCCAGTCCGGGTATGGATCGCGAAGGGCCGCCGGCGATGGGGTAGATCGCCACCACGGAATTAGGTCCGACTCCCACCACGAATCGGCTGTCGGGCGAGGAGGGGCCGCACGCGATGCCTTCGGGGGTGACGGCTTGAGGGCTTCCGCCAGCAAGGTCCAGCACATAGCACCGGTTGGCGTGGCCCGGCGCATTGCCATTGACGATGAGCTTCTGGCCGTCGGAGAGGAAACGGGCCCATCCGCTCTGAATGTGTTCGAGTCCGCTGAGGCTGACGGGTTGCTGTTGACCGGGGCCGGTGGGCAGCAGCGTTATGCGCTGCGGTTGCCCAGTGGAGAATGAGATTGCCCATTTGCCGTCGGGGGAAAGCCCGCCGGCGCTGCCATCGCCAAGGCGAGTCGGCAGGCTGCCGTCTAGCTTGCGCTGGGCTACTGCGTAGCCCGGTCCGGCGGCTTCGCTGGCGTCCTCAAACAGCACGGACTCGCCGTCGGGGGAAATGTCCTTGGCAACATTCCAGTCGTGCCAGGAGAGTTCCACGTCCTGCTTATCGCCCAGAGCACTGAACGCCATCGCCAGACGCTTGGAATTCAATGCCACCAGGACGCGCCCATCAGAAGCAATGTCCTGCAAAGCGATTCGCATCGGCAAGTCCAGCAGGGTTCTGACTTTACCGGAGAGGTCGACGGCCATCAGATTCAGGTTGTTGCCCTTCGCGCTTGCACTGAACCAGATCTCCTTGCCATCGGGGCGCCAAGCGAGACCCTGCTCGGACTCCCAGTCTCCGGTCAGGGTTTTGACCTGGCCGGCCAGATTGACCACGCGGATTGTCCCGCGATTGTCCCAGAGAACGGGATGATCCATGAACGCGATCTGGTCGCCCTGGGGTGAGAAGCGAATGTTGCTGATCCATCCGCCGTTCTGGTAGAGCACTTTACCGATGGGATACTCCAGGCGGCTGTGGCCGTCGATCTCATGGACGACGGCAAGCCCGCCTTGGAAGTCCCAGTCGGCCCAGCGAACGTCGGCTTGCAGTTCTTTCGGGGACCCTCCGGCCAGAGGAGCCCGCGCCAGCATGCCATCGATGGTTTCGAGTTGTCCGTCGTGCGTTCCGTGCAACACGAGGGCCAGCTCGTTGGCAGGAGAAATGGCCAGCAGGCCCGCATCGCTGAAAGCCAGCGGCTGGGTTAGCAAAGAGTCGCCGACGGTGGTGAATAGCCGCACCGGCTTGTTGTTCCAGGCGGCGCTATAGACGATCGACTTGCCGTCGGGCGCAAAGCGCGCCGAATAAACTGTGCCGGCTTCGGAGGTCAGACGCTGGTAGGTTGGGGGTGCAGCCGGGGCGTGCAGCAGTTGCGCGGCCGCCAGCAGTATGGTTGCCACCGCCAGCACGGCTGCCAGAGTCCAGGGCAGTGTGGGAGTCGAGCGCACCACCGGCTGGGGCAAGGGAATCGGCCTTGCGGTCCAACTTCCCGCCAGGGTTTGTAACGCGAAAACCAGATCCTTCGCCGACTGGAAGCGGTTCGCAGGATCCTTCTCCAGGCAATGTTTGACAATGTCGCGATAGCCCGGCGGAATGTCAGCTTCTTCCAGGCCGGCTTCTGGCGGTTCTTCGCGCAGCACGGCCGTCATGGTGTCGACTTCGGTTTCGCCGCGGAACGCGCGCTGCCCGGCCATCAGTTCGTAGAGAATCGCACCGAAACTGAAGATGTCGCTGCGGTGGTCGACCGGCTTGCCCCGCAGTTGCTCGGGAGACATGTAGGCGACAGTGCCGATGATGCCTCCTTGCTTGGTTACCGTGGTTAAGCTGTCAAGGTTGCGGTTGTCTTCGGACGGCGGCAGCAGCTTGGCCACGCCGAAGTCCAGAATCTTGATGCGGTGGTCGTTGGTGAGAAACAGGTTTTCCGGCTTGAGGTCGCGATGAACAATCAGCCGCTCATGCGCAGCTGTAAGGCCTTGCGCGATCTGCAGGGCGTAATCGGCGGCCTCGCGCAGCGGGATGGGGCCCTCGTGCAGGCGCTGGCGCAGGTTCTTGCCCTCGAGCAATTCCGAGACGATGTAGGGCGTCGCGCCTTCGAAGCCTACGTCGTAGATGGCGAGAATGTTGGGATGGTTGAGTGCGGCGGCGGCCCGCGCTTCCTGTTCAAAGCGGCGGAGATGGTCGGGATTATCGCTGGATGCTGGCCGGATTAGCTTCAGCGCAACGTCGCGCTGAAGCCTCTCATCATGAGCGCGAAAGACGTCGCCCATCCCTCCGGTGCCGATTTTTTCGATAATCCGGTAGTGTCCGAAATACTGGCCAGCCATAAAAAAGCACACCGAGCGCGCGTTGCATGGCATGGTAGGGGCGACGCGACCGGGAGTCAAGACCCGAACCTGATGCGCCACGATTCGGTGCGGTATAATCGCGCCGAAATCTTGCACCGCCGGTAACTGCTTTTATGACGACGCCAGCTCGGGAACTTCTCTCCACTAACGGACGCCCCCGCAGATTAGGCTGCCGGTCTTTGTCCCTTGGCGAGGTCGCCAAACAGCATGGGATGAAGCTAGACGGCCGCGACGGCGAGATCGGGAGATTTACCACACTATCGGATCTGGCGGCCTCGGGCGGTATCGCTGTTACCTACCTCACCTCGGCCCGCTACTCGGACTTACTGCGCAGCGGCGACGATATTGCGGTGGTGACGCGCGCTGACCTGCGCGGATGCCTACAGAAGGACAACATTGCCCTAATCGTCGATGGCGACCCGCATGATGAGTTTTACAATGCCTTTGTCAGTGCCGTGAAGGACCGGAAGTACGAGCAGTTGGAGTCTTTTCGAAGCCCGCAGGCGAGAATTCATCCCATGGCTTCGATTGCAGAGAATGTGCATATCGAGGCGGGCGCGGTTATCGGCGCGAGTGCGGTAATTCTTCCGAATACGTATGTCGGCGCCGATGTCGTGATTAAACCCAACGCGACAGTTGGCGGTGACGGGTTTGAAAATGCGGTGATTCGGGGGCGGCGTTTGGTCGTTCCTCACGCTGGGGGCGCCTGGCTAAGCGAGGGAGCGCACGTGGGATCTTCTACCTGCATCGATCGCGCGCTGTTTGGAGATTTTTCGTTCGTTGGATCCTGCTCGAACATGGACAACCTGGTGCATGTCGCACATTCGGTGCGCATGGGCAGGGATTGCTCACTGACCGCGTGCTCTGAGATATCCGGCGCGACGGTGCTCGGAGATGGCGTGTGGCTTGGGCCTAACTCTGCGGTGAATCAACTCTTGACGATTGGAGATCATTGCTACGTGGGAACGGGGTCGGTGGTTACAAAAAATTTACCGCCTCATTCATTTGCTTTAGGCTCGCCGGCCAGAGTGATGGCACACGTGTGTGTTTGCCGCGCCAAGTTGCAGTTCGAAAATGGTGCTGCGACTTGTGCGACATGCGGAAAGCAGTATGGTCAGGATGCGGCCGGGTTGGTTCAACGTGCCTGACGCGAGCCGACTGTGGGGACGAGTTGCGACAGAGCCCGTGTTCGTCTTGACCGCTGACCAGGACTGGGCGCCCGAGTGGGCCAATGCCGCGTTTCTGGAGAAGGTGGCCAAATGGGCCGTCCCCGCCCACATTTTCCGCACGAGCCCGTCGGCGCGATTGGATGACGCCGTTAAGCTTGGCTCGATTGACCAAGGCTGGCATCCAAATTTTATGCCGGGCTCGTCGCATGGAACGACGGTCGACGAAGTTGTTCAATACTGCCAGAGAACGTTTCCTGGCGCGCGAACGTCTCGGGCCCATTGCTTTGCCGAGGATTCATTCCGCGTGCGAGCGCTGGCCAGAGCAGGTGTTGTCGCCGACTCGCAGAATCCGTCCCCGTGCCAGGGGTATCTGCTTCCCATGATTCACGTGTCGGGAATCTTGCGGCTCCCGGTTTACTTTGAAGACGACTGCGCCTTCGATGCGGTGGACTCCTCCTTCACCGTGGACGTGTTTAGGAAGTCGTTGTTCACGCCGGGATTGAAGATTCTGAACTTCCATCCCACGTTTGTGGGCTGCAACACTCCCTCGCTCGATCACTACAATTCCGTCCGCAAGAGAGTGTTTGGCACCTCCGAACCCGCTGAGGGCGTTCGTTGGGCTGGCCACGGGACGGCCGATATGATGGACGAACTGCTTGGTGAGATTCTCGCGGCGGGCCACCGATTTCAGTCGCTGCACAGCGTCGTCGATGAACTGTGGAAGGCAGTCGATCAGGCGTCCGACCTGCTGCCTCGCGGGTCTCTGCCGCGTCTTGACCATTAACCGCAGAGGAACCGGCCGGTCGGGGGAAGGCGAATCCCACGTGCAATCCGGCGCTATGACCATGCTATAATCTTTGTTCGCCTGCATACGAATCGAGGCCACTTGTGATCTCCTCTGAAGGCGAATCCTGCGCCATCCGTAGCTCTTTAAAGAAGATTTTTCGACACGAGGTCTAACCATGTCCGGCCACTCAAAATGGGCCACAATCAAGCACAAGAAGGGCGCGCTCGACGCCAAGCGCGGCAAGATTTTTACCCGTTTGATCAAGGAAGTCAGCATTGCCGCGAAGAACGGCGGCGGCGATCCTGACACCAACCCGCGGCTGCGCGGCGCCATCCTGGCGGCCAAGGCCGAGAACATGCCCGCGGACAACATCAAGCGGGCCATCCAGCGCGGCACCGGCGAGTTGCCGGGCGCGACTTATGAAGAATTCTCGCTGGAAGGCTACGGGCCAGGTGGGGCGGCGGTGTTGCTCGACATCAATACCGACAACCGCAACCGCACCGTCAGCGAGATTCGGCACGTCTTCGGCAAGAACGGCGGCAACATGGCGGAAGCCGGCGCGGTTTCATGGATGTTCCACAAGAAGGGCGACATTCTGGTCGCCAAGACCGCCGCGAAAGAGGACGACCTGATGAACATCGTCCTGGAAGCCGGCGGAGAAGACCTTAGCGATGACGGCGATAACTGGGAGATACTGACCGATACTTCCGCCTACGAAGCCGTTCTGGAAGCGGTGAAGAAAGCGGGCATCGAGCCCATATCCGCCAGCGTGGCTATGATCCCGCAGAACTACATCAAGCTGGAAGGTGCTGCGGCCAACACCATGATTCGCCTGATGGAAGCGTTCGAAGAGCACGACGACGTGCAGAACGTTCACTCCAACTTCGACATCGACCAGAAATTGCTGGAAGAAGTTGCGGGATAATGTTGTAGGTGTTATCAGACTTGAAGATTCATTTGCACGGAAGCCGCTCACATCTTGAGCGGCTTTTGTTCTTGGCTGATTTTGTTCTTGAAGCACTTGGCGGACCGAAGTTTTCAACATGTTGGTGCAAAACGTTGTGGAAAAGGCATCGCGTATGTTCGTAAGTGATTCACTCGCGAGGCGCTTCAACACTTTGCACTAGAGCGAGGGCTGGCACTTTCGTGGCGGGAGTCACGGCAAGATATTTTGAAGCTCAAACCGTGGAAGCTCAAGCCGTGATGCTCAGAGAATGAAAGCTCGACTCGACAAACTTCTAGTGGACCGCGGTCTGGCGGCCTCGCGCGAGCGCGCCCAGGCCCTGATTCTTGCCGGCAAGGTGCTGGTGGCGGAGCAGAAGATCGAGAAGGCGGGCGCGCAGGTGGAAGCGGAATGCGCGATCCGTCTGCTCGGCGAAGATCTCAAGTACGTTAGTCGCGGGGGGCTCAAGCTGGAACGCGCACTCGAGCATTGGAACATCGACGTCGCGGGGAAGATTTGTCTGGATGTGGGCGCGTCCACTGGAGGCTTCACCGATTGCCTGCTGCAGCGCGGTGCCGCTGCGGTGATCGCGGTCGATACCGGCTACGGTCAGCTCGACTTCCGGTTGCGCCAGGATGCGCGAGTCCGATTGCTTGAGAAAACCAATGCCCGCTATCTCACTCGTGATGCTGTCGGCCGTACCGTGGATCTCATAGCGATGGACGTGTCGTTCATCTCGGCGACTCTAGTGCTTCCCGCCGTGATCAGCGCAGCTTTTCCGGAATCTGCGGAGGATCACCGCGGGCGGCAAATCGTCGTGCTGGTCAAGCCGCAGTTTGAAGCAGGCCGGGAACACGTTGGCAAGGGAGGCATTGTGCGCGACGAGGCCGCGCAACTTGCTTCCGTAGAGAGGGTCAAGGCTGCATTGCGGGTTCTCGGCGCGGTGCAGACCGATGCGATTGAATCGCCTATCCTCGGCATGGAAGGCAATCGCGAGTTCCTGCTCTGCGGCACGTTGTAGTCCGCGGGAAGACACTCAAGCACGAAGGACACGAAGTCGTACGAAGGGATTTCACGCAAACGCAGTCCTCTGTGTCCCCTGTGGTTAAAACTCGGGATTTCTGTACAATCTCATTTGCCCTATGGCCAGTCCGCAAATTTCCTCCCACAAAACCGCCGCGATTATTGCGCGGCCTGACCGCCCAGCAGTCGCGCAGATTCTTCCCGGGCTTTTCACCTGGCTCGGCGAGCATGGATATAAAGTGATCATCGATCTAGAAACCGCGAAATATATTAGCGGACAGGAAGTGGTACCGCGGGCGCAAATGGCGTCGCGGGCGCTCGATCTGGTGGTTGTGCTGGGCGGCGATGGAACCCTGCTGTCGGCGGCGAGAATCACGGCCGCGGTCGATGTTCCTCTGCTGGGCGTGAACTTGGGTTCGCTGGGATTTCTCACCGAGGTGCCGCTGCCCTCGCTCTATTCCATGCTGGAGGCGATCGCGCAGGGTCGGGCTGCGGTCGAACGCCGCTCGCTGATGCAAGTCCAGTTGCTGCGCGGAGACACGGTGCGCGGCAGCTATCTCGTTTTCAATGATGCGGTGGTGAACAAGACGGCGCTCGCGCGCCTGAATACCTATGACCTCCACATCGATAAAGTATTCGTCGCCAGCTATCGCGCGGACGGCATGATCGTGGCCACGCCGACGGGCTCGACCGCGTACTCGCTTTCGGCCGGGGGCCCTGTGCTCATGCCCACGGTGAACGCGCTGGTGGTCACGCCAGTCGCGCCGCATTCGCTGACACATCGCGCGCTGGTGGTGCCGGATTCGGTCGAGATCGAGCTGCTGTTGCGCAGCGAGGAGGAAGTCGCCTACTTGAGTCTCGACGGTCAACCCGGCCTCGACCTGCGCGACGGCGACCGCGTGCGCTGCAGCCGCTCGGAACATCAGGTGAGTCTGTTCCGCACCGGGACGGATTTCTTCCAGCTGCTTCGCACCAAGTTGAAGTGGGGAGAACGGCAGGAGTGAGATCGCATGGAAGCCACTGAGTAGCGCTACTGTTAGGTGCCGATGGAACCAATACGCGAAACGCCCAACGGATTTCGTGTTGAGATTCCGCCGAGGCGGCGAAAACTCGCATTGATTCTCTACCTAGGGGTGGCTGGAGTATTTGGGGCTGTCGGCAGGCATTTCCTGAATCAAGCGACCGGCTCAGAGCAGCTTCTCGTCCCGGCCTGCGTTATTTCCTTCGCCTTCGTGGGCATTATTTATGGCGCGGCGATGGAGCTGTTTGGCAGAGAGCTGATTGAACTTGACGGATTTATGCTCACCGTTGCTGAGATCACATTCGGTTTCACGCCTAAACGCAGATTCGATATCACCCTTATGCGAAACCTAACCGTGGGGTCGGCGAACTTCTGGCAGGGGGATACTTATGTGATGTCCGACGGCCGTATTCACTTCGAGTACAAATCCCGAATGGTATCCGTAGGCGGCATGATCGACGAGAATGAGGCTTTCGACATCGTAAACCGTATTCGAAGGCAGCTCGCGGCGGAGAAGATCGAGCGGTGAGTCAAGAAAAATCACAATTCAGCCCGCAACAGGTCTGACACTTTTTCCCGCCGCCGGATTATCTTTGCTGACTTGCCGCTAACCAAAACTTCCGCTGGCCGCGGACGCGTGTTGTAGTTCGATGCCAGCACCATGCCGTAAGCGCCAGCGTCCAGAATGGCGAGTTGGTCTCCTTCGGCGACTGCGGGCAGCTCTCGATCGCGCGCAAAGAAATCTCCCGTCTCGCACACCGGGCCGACGATATCCGTAGTCTCCATTTTCGAAGCCGCAGACCGCCTGATGGGAACGATTTCGTGATAGGCGCCGTAGAGCGCAGGGCGAATTAGGTCGTTCATTGCGGCATCGACGACGAGAAATCGCTTGCCGTCGTTTTCCTTGCGATAAATCACCGACGTGACCAAGACGCCCGCAGGTCCGACGATGGAGCGGCCGGGCTCCAATAGAAGGTGGACGTTCAGATCGCGCAGTGGCGCAGCCAGCGCGCGCGCATAGGTTGCGACATTGGCAGAAAACTCGAGCGCGTCCGGCCTCTCGTAAGAGATGCCCAAGCCACCTCCGGCGTCGATGTAGTCGATGGAGTGACCGTCCTGGCGCAGTTCGCGAACCAGTTCCGCGACGCGCGCCATGGCCTCGCCGAATGGAGCAACTTCGGTAATCTGCGAACCGATGTGGACGCTCACGCCGCATACTTTGAGATGCTGTCCGGCCCCGGCCCTGCCGTAGAGTGCGCGCGCTTCGTGGATGGGCACACCGAACTTGTGTTTGCGCAGCCCGGTGGAAATATAAGGGTGGGTCTCCGCGGCGACGTCGGGATTCACGCGCAGCGCCAGCGGCGCGGTCGTGCGGAGGCGGCCGGCGCACTCGGCGAGCGCCGCGAGCTCGGACTCGCTTTCGACGTTGAACAGCAGGATGCTGGCCTTCAGCGCCGCAGTCAGCTCTTCTCGCGTTTTTCCAACTCCGGAGAAAACGACTCGCTTCGCGGCCTTGCGCTCGGCGGCCAGCACGCGTTCCAGTTCGCCACCGGAAACCACGTCGAACCCGCAGCCTTTTTTCGCCAGCAGGCGCAGAATGCTCAGATTCGAATTGGCTTTGACGGAGTAGCAGATGGTATGCGGCATGCCTCCAAAGGCGGCGTCGAAGGCCGCATAGCGCTCGTGGATCATGGCTGCCGAGTAGACGTAGAGCGGCGTGCCGAACTGCTCGGCCAATTTCTGCAGGCTTACGTCTTCGCAGAAGAGATTGAACCGGCTCTCGTTGCGCGGCTTGCTGCGCTTGGTCTCGCGCTGATTTGTTGAAAAATAGACAAATCCGGGGGCACGTGCTGCCGGGCTCTGGCTACGCCTGGTCATTTCTTTTTGTGTGGAGCGTGCGCCGTGCCGTGCACGCGGATGGCGACGACCGTCTGATCGTCGAAGGTTTCCACTCCCGCCGAGTGTTCCGCCGATGCTTTGAAGAGAGAATCCACCACGCACTTGGCCGACTTGTCGGCGCATTCGGCAACAATCTGTTCGACGCGGCCCCGGCCGAAGAGTTCTCCCTTGCGGTTGCGGGCGTCGAGAATACCGTCGCTGAAGAAGACGAACATGTCGCCGGGCTTCATTTTGAACTTGAACTCGTCGTACTCGGCTTCGTCGAACAGGCCGAGCGGCAGGCCGGTGGCCTCGATCACCTCGTTCTTGCCGCCATGCACAAATATGGGGCGGGGAAGTCCGGAGTTCGCAACGGTGAGGGTGCGGTGCTCGTCGTCCCACACGGCGTAGATGATGGAAACGAACTGCGCTTCAATGCGGCGTTCGGCTAACGACAGATTCACCGCGGAAAGCATTTCTGCTGATCCGGGTTCTATGGGAGCATGGGAGCGAATGATTCCGCTGACCAGCGCGGCATAAATGGCCGCGGGCGCACCCTTGCCACTGACATCGCCGATGGCGATACCCAGACGCGACATCGAGTAGGGAATGAAATCATATAGATCGCCGCCGATGGCCCGCGCGGGCACGAATTTCGCGGCCACATCGAGGTGTGCGAGCTTAGGACTGGTCTGTGGCAGCAATCGTCCCTGCAGTTCGCGCGCCAGAGCCAGGTCACGCTCCAGCCGGCGCTCCTGGCGCTCGATTTCCTCATACAGACGAGCGTTCTCGATGGCGATCGCGATCTGCGCCGCCAGGGTCGTCATGGTGCGCTGGTGTTCTTCGGTGAAAAATCCGCGCCGAGTATGCTCCAGGTCGAGCACTCCGATCACTTTTCCCTTGTAGATGAGGGGAACCACGAGCTCGGATCGCGTCTCCGGATTGGCCTGAACGTAACGCGGATCTTTAGTGACGTCGGGCGCGAGCACCGCGAGCTTGCTTTCGGCCGCGACGCCCACCAGCCCGCGCCCCAGCGGAATTTCGTGCTTCAGATGAATGTTCTCGTTAAAGCGCAGAGAAAATCGGTGCTGCAGTTTCTCGCCGGCGGAATCGAGCAGCAGGATGCTGAACATCTGGTAATCGATCAGGCGCCGCACCAGTTCCGCGATGCGGCCCAGAAGCTCATCCAGATTCAGAATCGAGGTTAGCTCGCGGGCAATTTCGTTGAGCAGCAGCAGAATGCGCGCCTGCTTCGTAGTTCGCGTATAGAGCTGCGCATTTTCAATGCCCGCCGCCATGCGCGACGCCACCAGCGTCAGCACGCGCACGTGCTCTTCATGGAAGTAGCCGGGCTCACGGGCTTCGATATCGATCACACCGATCACCCGATTCTTGGTCATCAGCGGGATGGCGAGCTCGGAGCGTACGTTCGGAACCGCCTCGATGTAGCGCGGGTCTTTGGTTACGTCGTCAATCAGAACCGCTTGGCGCAATTGAGCGGCCTGCCCGGTCACGCCCTCGCCGACCTTGATGCGGCTGCGTTCGGCAAACTCGGGCGGATAGCCCACCTGAAAACGGAAGCGTAATTCCTGCGTTTTTTCGTTGAGCAGAAGGATGGCGAAGATCTCGTAGTCAATGACTTTGCGCACGACTTCGGCCACCCGCCGCACGGTTGTGTCGAGGTCGAGCGAAGTGGCCAACACGTCGGCGACGTCGAGCAGGAGCGACTCGACCGGCAAACGATCCGGCTTGGAAAGGACAGAATCCATCGTTGGTATGATAGCAGCCGCGTGCGCGATTACCGCTCGCCGGACCAAACATTCGAGGGAGCAGGAGCTCTCGAAAGGGCCGGTGAACTCAGGCGAAGCGCGGGATGCGCACGACGCGTTATTCTTCTGGCTGAAGTCTTCGCCTACGCCCTCGCTACTCTCTGGGAACTATGCAAATGTCCGGAAGGTTGCGGTATTTTTCGGCATAATCCAAACCGTAGCCCACGACGAACTCGTCGGGAATCTTAAATCCGACGTAGTCGCCTTCGAGCGGAAGCTTGCGCCGCGACGGTTTGTCGAGCAGCGACGCAACTTTCAGCGCCCGCGGCTGGCGCGCCAGCAGCATTTTCTTCAAGTAAGTCATGGTGAGGCCGGTATCGAGAATGTCCTCCACCAGAATGATGTTCCTATCTTTAATCGTCTGATCCACGTCTTTGAGCAGGCGCACCTCGCCGGTTGAGTCCCAACCGCTTTTCAATTCATTGGCGGGGCTGGGGCGATTTCCGTAACTCGACACTCCGATGAAATCGAAAGTGGAGTCGAGATTGACCTGTCGCGTCAGATCGGCAAGAAAAATCGCCGCGCCTTTAAGTACGCCAACGAAGATGACGGATTGTCCCGCGAAGTCTTTGGTGATCTGCTGGCCCAGTTCGGCCACGCGCTTGGAAATGTCGTCTCGCGTAATCAGCACTTTGAGTTCAGCCATGGCGTTTCATATTAAACTAGGTGGGCGGATTATTGGAAAAGCAATCAGCAGGCGGCAGTTGGCATTCAGATAGGAACAGTCCCTCCCGGAAACCGGCGAACTGTGTGAACGCCGAATCTCAAATGTCGAAATGCTGATGGCAACGCTAGGAGCTATACATTATGAATCTTAAGGGCGTCAAACTCACGTGGCTGGGTCACTCCACTTTTCGCATTGAGACCCCGGGCGGCAAGACCATCTTTATCGATCCCTGGATCATGGGCAATCCCATGTGCCCCGAGGCCGACAAGCGGGTGAAGAAAGCAGACGTCCTGCTGTGCACCCACGGTCATGGAGACCACATCGGCGACGCGGTTGAAGTCGTCAAGGCGCACAACCCGGTTGTGGTGGGCATTTACGAACTCTGTCTTTGGTTAGCGAAGAAGGGCGCCAAGCAGATTTCTCCCATGAATAAAGGGGGCACACAAACTGTCGGTGACATTAAGGTGACCATGGTTCACGCCGATCACTCGTGTGGCATCCAGGATGGCGACGAGATTATCTACGGGGGAGAGGCCTGCGGCTACGTGGTCGAGTTTGAGAACGGAGTGAAGATCTATCACGCGGGCGACACCAACGTGTTCGGAGACATGGCGATTATCCGCGAGCTATACGCCCCGGAAATCGTCATGCTGCCCATGGGCGATCTGTTCACCATGGGCCCGCGCGAAGCCGCCTATGCGATCAATCTTCTGAAGCCGAAGACGGTGATCCCCATGCACTTCGGAACGTTTCCGGCGCTGACGGGAACTCCCGGGGCATTGCAGAATCTTGTCCCCGGCGTTGAGGTTCTGGAGATGAAGCCGGGAGTGACCATCGGTTAGGATGAAACGCGTCTTCTGTAGCCAGCGCTGATTCGAAAAAGGGGAAGGCCTGTGACTCCAAGCAAGAAAACTGTAGGCACGAAAGCAGACACGCGACCTAATTGGCGGCATTACAACTTCACGACCGCAGGGCCGGTCGATGACTATCTATACTCCATGCTGCCCAAGCGGGACGAAGTGCTGGCCGAGATGGAGGACTATGCCAGCGAGCACGACGTGCCGATCGTGGGTCCGGCCGTGGCGCGCGTGCTGCAGCAACTGGCCTTGATGATCAATGCCCGCACGGTGTTTGAATTGGGATCTGCCATTGGCTATTCGACGATCTGGTGGGCGCAGGCGGTGGGGGAAAAGGGCCGCGTCGTCTATACCGACGGCGATGCGAGGAATGCAGAACGGGCTCGCGGCTATTTCAAACGCGCCGGCGTTTCGAACCGGGTCACGCTGCACACCGGCGACGCGCTGGAATTCCTTTCCGAGCAGAAGCAAGAGTTCGACATCATTTTCAACGATGTCGATAAAGAAGATTATCCGCGCGTGCTGCGCCTTGTGGGACCGCGCTTGCGTAAGGGCGGTCTGTTCATCACCGATAACGTTCTGTGGAGTGGCCGGGTCGCGGAAAACAACCCAGCCGACGCGAAAACCAGGGCCATCCTCGAATTCAACCGCAAGCTCTACGACGCGAGCGAGTTCTACACCACCATTCTGCCCATCCGCGACGGTCTCGCGGTAGCGATAAAAAAATAATTACGAACTTCATGCACACCGCGCGCGTTCTTTTAACGCGGCTGTAACATTCCTTCAATATAGTTCGGCCATTCACACGGGGTTCAAAATCCTGGCTAGTTAGCCATAAAAGGATCACCATGGCCGCACCCTCCACTGTTCTTGACAACAAGCTCTCGCGCTCCTCGCCCGGCACCATCGCCAAGATCGGCATGGTTTTCTTCGGCGTCGTCCTGGTCATTGGTTTTGCCTACGCGGGATACCACCTGCTGAATGATCTCTCCACGATTCACAACGGATCGATTACGCCGTTCGTCCTGTTGGGGATCGCGCTGTTTGTGGCTCTGGGTTTTGAGTTCGTGAACGGATTTCATGACACGGCCAACGCGGTCGCAACAGTCATCTACACACATTCTTTGGAGCCGCATATCGCGGTGGTGTGGTCGGGCATCTGCAATTTTGCGGGAGTCATGGTTTCGAGCGGGGCGGTTGCGTTCACCATCGTTTCGCTGCTGCCAGTGGAGTTGATTTTGCAGGTGGGCAGCAAGGCCGGATTCGCCATGGTCTTCGCGCTGCTTGTGGCCGCGATCATCTGGAACTTGGGCACATGGTGGTTGGGACTGCCCGCATCCAGTTCGCACACGCTGATCGGTTCGGTCATCGGCGTGGGCATTGCCAACCAGTTGATGGCGGGCAGAAGCGGCACGTCGGGAGTGGACTGGGGACAAGCCGCCAACATCGGTAAGTCGCTATTGCTTTCGCCGATCGTCGGATTCGGCGTAGCGGCGCTGTTGTTACTCGCAGCCAAGGCGCTGATTAAAGATCCGAAACTCTACAGCGCTCCGGAAGGCGAAGCGCCGCCGCCGTTCTATATTCGCTGCCTGCTCATTCTGACTTGCACGGGCGTGAGTTTCTTTCACGGTTCCAACGACGGGCAAAAGGGCATGGGACTGATCATGCTCATCCTGATTGGAACCGTGCCCACGGCCTACGCCCTGAACCACGCCGTGTCGTTCAAAGACTCGCAGGATTTCATTGCCGTTTCGCAACAAGCCGCCGCAGTGCTCGACCACTATGTAGAACCGAGCGCGGTGATCGGCGATGCGCGCGACGATGTGACGGAGTTCATTCGTACCAAGCAGTTCAATGCCAACACTATGCTGGCGATGCGCACGCTGGTCAACGACATTGGCAACGAAACCGCCATCTACAAGGAACTCAAGAAGGTGCCCGGTGACCTGGTGCGCAACTTCCGCAACGATCTTTATCTGGTGAGCGAGGCGCTGCGAATCACGGCGAAAAGTGGCAAACCCAACTTCTCGGCCGCTGACGCCGCCGTGCTGGCCAACTACAAAAAGCATGTCGATCAATCGACCAAGTTCATCCCAACCTGGGTGAAGGTTGCGGTGGCGATGGCGCTGGGTCTGGGAACGATGATCGGTTGGAAGCGGATCGTGGTGACCGTGGGCGAAAAAATCGGCAAAGAGCACCTCACGTACGCGCAGGGAGCAGCGGCGGAAATCACCGCAATGGCGACGATCGGCGCAGCCGACGGTTTCGGTTTGCCGGTAAGTACCACGCACGTATTGTCCTCGGGAGTGGCCGGCACCATGGCGGCAAATCATTCCGGCATTCAGTTGAGCACGGTGCGCAACCTGGCCCTGGCCTGGATACTCACCCTGCCGGTCGCGATGCTGCTGTCGGGGTCGCTGTTCTTTCTGTTCAGCAAGATGTTCTAAGCAGAATGTTCCAGCGAAATTGAAAGGGCTCCAGCCGCGATTGGCTGGAGCCCTTTTCGCATCTATGCGCTTAGTTCGGTAGCAATCCGTAGACGTCGATTTCGGTGCGCGTGCTCACATAGACCTTGCCGTTAGCGATGGTAGGTGGCACGAACTTTACCGCGTTGCCCGCCTGGTCGCGATTGTTAGCGGCCATCGAACTGTTCCAGTATTCCGTCGCTAGGCTGGTCGCGTTGTAGGCGTGCAGAATTGCGGGGCCGGTGCAGGCCGCTGGCACAGGCGATACGTAGCAATTGATGCCGCCTGCCGCGTTCGGGCTGGCATAGCCGTACAGGCCCGCATCTATGCCCCAGACAATGCCATTAGTCGCTCCCTGCGACGATACCGATGGCGAAACATCCGGGAAGCCGAAGAACTCGCTCGACGTTGAGGAAGCAGTGGTGTTGAATCCCGCTCCCGGCGTAAAAGTGAACTGCTTCAGGACGTCACCCGCGCCGGCAAAGTAAAGATTGTTCTGCCAGAAAGCGGGTGTTCCCCAGAACCCAGGGTCGTACGTTGCTGGGAAGAATTGCACCACCTGGTTGGTGGACGGATTGAAAAAGCCCATGCTGTCGCGGTTAATCAAATAAACGACACCGTCTTTTCCGAGTTGCACCAGCAGATGTGACGGCCCCACCGTTTGATCGGGAAGCAGTACTGGCGCGCCCGAACCGAGGTCCAGGTCGCTCCCCTCCAAGCTGGACTCATCGTCAGGGCTGAACCAGCCATTCACCTGCATCGAAGTCGACGGCGCGACTGCTGGGCTAAGATTGAGCACACTGTCGCCGTAGTCACTCTGCATCGACATGCCAGCGCCCTGGTCGAAGATGCCATTTCCGGTGGTGACGTAGATGTTTCCGTCAGCATCGACTGCGGGCGCGCCGCCTCCGCCCCAGATTCCGCCGTCGGCGCCTTCTCCATTCGCGGGGTTGGTTACTCCGTTCGGGGTAGTGTTGAGTACGCTCGGTGCCAGCTGCAGATCGGACGTGGCCGTGTTGTAGCCGAAGAGCCAGCCGTGATAAGGAGCGGCGTCCTCGTGCGCGGCGAACGCTACGTAGACCGTGCCTCCGGCTAGTGCCAGCCCGGACCGGTTGTGCTGCAACTGCGACGTGAAGGTCACTACTCCGCCAACAGATCCGTCGCCGATTCCTGGAACTTGAGCCGCGATGGTTGTCGGAGCATTGAACTTCTCATTCCCGGTGGTGATGTCCAGCGCATGCAGACGGTGGAAATAGCTCCCCGATGGCAGCGGGCAGTTGCCTGACTGGGGCCCAGGAATCTCCGATTGGCTGACCATGTAGATCGTGCCGCTCGAAGGGTCAATCACGGGCGTCCCGGTCACTCCCACCTCGGGATAAATATCTCCATAGCAGTAGCCCACGTCCTCCCAAACCACCGGTCCTTCGCCCGTAGTGCCGCCGTGCGCCGTATCCAGCAGATTCGCCTTCCAAAGCTGGACGCAGGGACTGGCGTCGGCATCGAAGGCGAATGCGCTATCGTGCTGCGTGGCCACGAAGATCACATTGTGGACTCCGCCGTTAATGGTGACTCCGGGCACCCATAGCGGCTGGGTGTAAACCGCGCCATCCACCGGGCAGGAGAACAGCTTGCCGAAGGTTGTGGTGTTTACCGTAGAAGAAGTCAGAGCGTATTCCTGCGTGTTCGCCCCGTCGCGTGATAGGTCGTTGTGGTAGGTGAACACGCCAGGCAGGTCGGTGACGGCCACCGTCGCTGACGCCGAGGCCGTGTTCAGCGCGACACTGGTCGCAGTCACGGTGTGCGTGCCTCCGGTCGAAGGCGGTGTGTAGAGGCCGCTGGCGCTGATAAAGCCGACGGCCAGGTTGCCACCGACGATGGTGTCGACGCTCCAGGTGACGTTCGGATTGCCCATGTTTCCCGTTACTGTGGGGGTGAACTGCTGCGGCTGGGTCTCCGCGGCCACGGCGGCCAGCTGAGGTGACAGTTTCACGGTAACGCTCGGCGCTGCAACGGTGAGGTTTACCGGGGTAGTCGGAGACAGGCTGCCCGATACACCCGTGACGGTCACCCCAGTTGTTCCTGCGTTAGCGTTGCCGGCGGCCGTCAGGGTCAACACACTCGTGGTAGTCGTGCTGGCGGGGTTGAACGAGGCCGTGACGCCGGTTGGCAGGCCCGACGCTGAGAGTGCGACGCTGCCGTTGAAGCCGTTCTGGCCGGACACCGTGATCGTGGTTGTGGCACTGCCGCCCTGACCTACATTCACGCTCGCCGGTCCGGAAGATAGCGTGAAACTCGGCGCGACGATCATGTTTCCGCCGCCCCCTCCACACCCGGTCGTGACCAACATCGCTGCCGCGATCCACAGCCCACACCACGCACTTCGCACCATACTTGTCTCCTGGTTTTACCCCAGACGAGGACGAACTTCTGTTTAGGACAATCTACTGCACCGGCCGCTCGCGCATGAACGCGAGCCGAGTCCTGACTACTTGGCCTGGATCAGCTCGACGTCAATCGTGATGCTGATCTCGTCTCCCACCACGCCGGGAGCGCCAGTAATGCCAAATTCCTGGCGGCTGATTTTCGTGGTTGCCGACGCGCCAATGCGCTGGTTGCCCCAGGGATCTTTAATCGGGGCCGAGGGACCCTCCACGTCAAGCACGACTTCTTTCGTCACACCATGAAGTGTCAGATCGCCCGTGAACTGCAGCTTCCCAGGTCCGGTCACTTTGGTCTGCTTGGCATGAAACGTCATCGTCGGATACTTCTGCACGTCGAAAAAATTCGAGCTGCGCAAGTCTTTGTCGCGCATTTCCACACGCGTGTCCACCGAATTGACGTCAATGGTGGCGTCAAGCGAATCCTTCGAGGGGTCGGCGGGATCGTGCTTCGCGGTCCCGCTCACCTTGGTGAATGCGCCGCGCACCGTTGATACGCCCAGGTGCTTCACGGAGAATTGCGCCGCAGTATGGTTAGGATCGATCTGCCAGGTTGCAGTCTGAGCTCGGGCAGCGGCGGACGTTCCCAAGACAGTCATTGCCAGGGCAACGATGAAGGCGAAGACAAAACGGGACATATTTGGATTTTCTCCTGCGGAGGATTGAGTTCAGAAATGTTAAATGGATTTGACCGGAATGGCCAACAAATCTTCTACCAGGCCAACTTCTTTTTGCAGAAATGGTTCAGCGTACGTGACTCCGCCCAACATGCCGTAGAAGCGCGCCATGGCATCCACGCGGGCGCGAATTTCGACGTGGGCAGGGAACAGATCCTTGCCTGCGTCCTGGTCGCTGAATTGCGATTTGTAGGCGAGGATGGAAGCGAATTTCCCTTCGAACTGATCTCCGATATCAACCACAAACGTGGGCCTAATATCGTAGTAAAGTGTAGCGTAAAGAATTTTGAAGGGACGATGCGGAGCGAAGCTTGCGGTCTGATGTCTGAGGTCCGACGTCCGCTCGCTGACGGCTGACAGCTGAGAGCTGAGAGCTTTTCGCGGATCCAGCTTCGCCAGTCCGGCCAGAAAGCACGCTTCGTAGCCGAGCACGGAAGCCGTGTAGTGGTCCGGATGCCGGCCTTTCCAGTAAGGCAGAATGACCACGCGCGGCCGCGTTTCGCGAATCACGGCGGCGACCTTCAGTCGGTTCTCCCACGTGTTCTCGACGCGGCCGTCGGGAATGTCGAGGGCACGCCTCCAGTTCACGCCCAGAATTCTCGCCGCGTCATCGGCCTCGCGGGCGCGATCTTCCGCCGATCCGCGCGTTCCCATTTCTCCCTGCGTCAGGTCGAGAATGCCCGTGCGCTGCCCGCGCTGTGCCGCCTTCAGCAGCGTGCCGCCGCAGGTCTGCTCCACGTCGTCGCGGTGCGCGGCAATGGCGAGGATATCCAGAGACGGGCTATCGTGCAGGGAAGTCGTGTCAGTCAAGATTGCCTTGCTCCAGCACAACGTTCTCGCGCACGATCAGCCGATGCGCGGCCATTTCCTTCAGGGTGGGCAGCAGGCGATTCACGTGCTCATCGGTGTCGACAAAAATAATCACGACCGGCAGCTTGCCTCCAGCCTCGACCAGGTGCGAAGTTTCCACGCGCTGCCGTCCCAGGAAGCCCGCAACGGCGTGCAGCGCGATTGCGGCGTAGGCGTTCTCTTTGCGCAGGTAGTTGAGAATCTCCATGTGCAGCGGCCGGTGGTGCCACTGGTCGGCTTCGTTCAGGTAGATGGTGACTTGTACGGCCATCGCATCTGGCATTTTACTCGCCTTTCTGGTTGGAAAGCTGCGGGGAAGTCTGCCGTTCTCGCCGCAGCATCCCGTATAACTCCGAATCTACGAATCGATCCAATTTGTGGAGATGCTCGCGCTGGCAGCCTTCGTAGCGCATGCCGAGTTTTCTGAGAATCCGGCCAGAGGCTGGATTGTGCTGGAAATGCGAAGCGAAGATGCGGTGCAGGTTCAGCGTCTCAAATCCATAATCGAGCAGCGCCCGCGCCGCTTCGGTGGCATAGCCGTTGCCCCAATAGGGCACGCCGATCCAATAACCAAGCTCGGCATGCTGATGCTCTGGATCGAGGCGCAGCCCCACGCCGCCGATTTGACGTCCGTCGGAACGCAGCGCAATTGCCAGCCAGATCTTGTCGGGCTGCTGCGCGAGAGCGAGGAAGGCCCTCGCATCCTGCTCGGTATAGGGATGAGCGATGCGCAGCGTGGTCGCCGCGACTTCGCGCGTGCCCACGAGCGGCAACAATTCCGGAATGTCTGCCTCGCAATAGGGGCGCAACTTCAGCCGCGCAGTTTCGATGGTAGGAGGCGCGTCCATCGTCAGAGCGCTCGCGCCAGCGCCATCCCGGCGAGCGCGCCGCCCAGGCAGAGCAGGTTGTTGCTGAGGACGTTGGCCAGCATCAATCCCCACTGACCCTGCTCGAAGTACGACATGGTTTCAAAGGCGTAGCTGGAAAATGTGGTGAACGATCCGCAGAAGCCGATTACTACCAGCAGCCGCCAGCGAGGATCGACCAGCACGCGCTCGGTGGTCCAGATAACGAAAAAGCCAACGATAAAGCTGCCGACAATGTTGATGGTGAGCGTGCCAAAAGGAAAGACCGGGGCGAACTCTCGGGCGGCGAGACGGCTGATCAGGTACCGCAGGTTGGCGCCGACAATCGCGGCGACGGATATAGCGAGAAAGTCCTTCACGATGGAGCTCCCTACAAAAATGGATTCGATTCTGTAGGAGTCATCAGCCTGCAGAGCCTGGGCAGCGCAGGCGGTTGTGGCGAACTCCATCGCCGTCTTTAATTTTTACCACAGAGGGCACGGAGGAGCACAGAGTACCTTGGATTACGTTGAGCTTGGGGCGCTCGATGTGCCGGTGCGAGACTACTTCTTTCTTTCCACCAGGAACCGCGCCAGTTCTTTCAACGTCTCTGCACGCTGGCCGAAACTGTCAAGCTGCGAGAAGGCTTCGTTCACCAGCGTATCGGCCCGCTTCACTGAGGCTTCAATCCCGAACAGCGCCGGGTACGTCGCCTTTTCTGACGCTGTGTCTTTGCCCGCGGTCTTTCCCAATTGCTCGGAGGTCTGGGTTACGTCGAGCACGTCGTCCACAATCTGAAAGGCCAGGCCGATCGCCATTCCGAAGGCGCGCAACTTCGCCACCTGATTGTCTTTCGCTCCGGCGTACAAGCCCCCGCTCACCAGACTGGCCGTGATGAGAGCGGCCGTTTTCGAACGGTGAATATATTCCAGCATTTCCGGCGTTGGCCGCGTGTGCTCGGATTCCAAATCCACGACCTGGCCGCCAATCATGCCATCGACCGTGCCCGTGCCGTGAGCGATCTCCTCGATGATGCGCACGCAGGCTTCGGCTGGACACTTCAGGCGTGCCAGAACTTCGTAGGCCTGGGTCTGCAGCGCATCTCCCGCGAGGATCGCGATAGCCTCGCCAAATACCTTGTGACAGGTGGGGCGACCGCGTCGGAGATCGTCATTGTCGAGTGCGGGCAGATCGTCATGAATCAGCGAATAGGTGTGGAGCATCTCGAGCGCCGCGCCCAGTTCGTCGATGCCTTCGGGCAAGGATCCGGCCGGCGATGATTCCTCAATCATGCGCCCGGCTTCCATGCAGAGCACGGGCCGCAAGCGCTTGCCGCCGGCGAACACGCTGTGGCGCATGGCTTTGTGGATCGATTGCGGATGCTGGGTTTCCAGCGGAATGAGCCGGTCGAGCGCTGCGTCTGCGAACTGCCGCCCTTGTTCGAGAGTTTCCTTCAGCATGAAGCAGTGAGTATAACAAGGCCGCCGATTCGGGAAGAACCCGAGCGCGGATGATCGCCGGCAGATCTGTGCGGGAACAAAAAGGACGCTCGCTGGAGCGTCCTCTTCCAGGAAGTTGTTTGTGGTGTGATTAGGCCGCAGCGGTCTGCGCCAGCGCCACGGTTCGCAGCACCGATGTCAGCACGTTGGTCACGTCATCCGCAGGGCAGACATCGCTGGCCCCCGCCCCCAGCGCAGCCATCCACATATCTTCGTCAGGAACGCGGTGGGTGCAGACAATGGGCAGCGTGGGAAAATCGCGGTGCAAACTCTCCACATCCGTGAGTCGCCAGTGCTCGAGGTTGAGAACCACGGCCTGCGGCTGGGTTCGCGTTACATCGTCGCGCAACTCTTCGCGGGAGCGGGTGACATGCACTGAGAAGTGAGAGCGGAGTTCACCGGCCAGCGACCGGGCCAGCCCAGGATTGGTTTCGAGAAGAACTACACTTTGAGCCATACTTCCCCCAATCTTCAACCTTCGTCAACAGCGTACATCGACCTTCGACTAGGGCTGCGGGGTGGCTGGGAAACCGACTCCACAGACATCTAAAGCTCTCGAATCGCGGTCAGAAATCCGCACGACTTAGCGTCGTGCCGGCGACTTTTCTGTCAGCGCTTCGAATGGTTCGGCTTGAAGCTTCCCGTTTTTCTTCAGCAGCATCTCGACCTTGCCTTCCGCCTGTTCCAGCTCGGTTCGGCAGGAGGAAGAGAGCTGCATGCCTTCTTCAAAGAGGGTTAGAGACTTCTCCAAAGGGACTTCTCCCTTTTCCAGTTCCTGAACAATTTTCTCCAGCCGCTGGAGGCACTCTTCAAATTTTGGCAACGGGGTCTTTCGCTCCGTCTTCTATTGTAATGCAGGATTTTGCAGGAGGAGTCCAGTCTTTTTTCTGCGGCGCATCGAAATTAACGAACCATTCATTCCCGGAGGGGGAAGCGGTCCCGCAATAACGATTTTCTGATCCGGGCAAGTGGAAATGCAGGCGACCGGGTGCTGCCGACTCAGGAAGATGTACTCGACGAGTTGTTGCCGAGCGCCTCCAACACATCCACCGCCGAGCTGTAGCGCCCCTGCGGCGCGCTGATCTGCGCGCCTTGCGCAATCTGCCTGGCCGCAATCAGCATTTCACGCGCGATGGCCACACCCTCCGCCCTTGCCAGTTCCGGCGTCTGCGCTCGGGCCATGCGCTCCAGAATTGCATCCGGTACTGAAACCCGCAATTCATTCTTCATGAACTCGGCATTGCGTACGCTGACCAGCGGCCAGATTCCGGCCACGACCGGGATACGGCAATGTTCAATGCGCTTCAGGAAATTCTCCAGCAGCCGCAGATCGAACACCGGCTGGGTCACGGCATATTCTGCCCCAGCCTCGACCTTATATTCGAAGCGGCGAATCTCTTCATCCAAATCGGTGAGTCCCGGATTCGCTCCCACCCCGATCACAAACTGGGTCCCAGTCCCAATCGGATTCCCGCCCAGATCGAGCCCGCGATTCAGGTTGTGCACGATGTTCACCAGGCCGATCGCGTCCACGTCAAACACCGCGGTTGCGTCCGGATAATTCCCCATCTTCGGTGGATCGCCGGTGATGCAAATCAGATTCTTGATTCCGACTGCGGCTGCGCCCAGCAGATCGCTCTGAATGCACAGCACATTGCGGTCGCGGCAGGTGTAATGCAGAATCGCGTCAATGCCGACCTCGCGCTGAATCAGCAGCGACAACGCTTGATTGCTCATGCGCGCCGAGGCCCGAGGACTGTCTGGGATGTTCACCGCGTCGACGCCCACCGACTTCAGAAAACGCGCGCCCTCGACCTCCTTGGCAATGTCGATGCCCTTCGGGGGAACGATCTCGACCATGGTGACAAACTCGCCGCGCGCCAGCTTCGCGCCCAGCTGTGACCGGCTCTCCAGCGGCACGGCCGGGGTTGCCGCGACCGCCGACGAGCCACCCGACACCTGCGTCGAAGCCGTTTTTCCGCGAGCTTCGCCGACGCGCAGCGCCGACTTCATCACCCGAATGTGCTCCGGAGTTGTCCCGCAGCATCCGCCCACCAGCCGCACTCCCGCGGCCACGAACTTGCGCGCATAGCTCGCCATGTATTCCGGCGAGCACAGATAAATATTTCTTCCATCCACTGATCTCGGAATGCCGGCATTGGGTTGCGCGGCTAGCGGAAGGGAAGTCGCGGCCCGCACCCGCTCCATCGCGTCCAGCATGGCCACCGGACCGACGCTGCAGTTGCAACCAATCACGTCCGCGCCCCACTCTTCGAGTTTGGCGACAAACGTCTGCGGATCGGAGCCGTCCAGGCAGTTGCCATCCTCATCAATCGTGACCTGTGCCACGATGGGCAGAGTCTTGCTTACATCTCTCGCTGCCAGCAGCGCTTGATGAATTTCTTCGAGATAACCGAAGGTCTCGAACATCAGCAGATCGACACCGCCTTCCACCAGGGTTTCAATCTGCTCGCGAAAGGCCGCGCGCGCTTCCTGGAACGAAGTCTTGCCCAGGGGTTCAATTCTGGTGCCGAGCGGGCCAACCGATCCGGCCACCCATACATCGAAGCTTTTGGCGGCTTCGCGTGCCAGGCGTGCGCCGGCGCGATTGACGTCGCGGACCTTGTCGGCCAAGCTGTGCCGGCCCAGGCGGAAAGAGTTGCCACCGAAAGTATTGGTTTCAATAATCTCGGCTCCGGCCTGCAGGTACTCGTGGTGAATGCCGCGAATCAGGTCGGGCTGCGAAAGGTTGAGTTCATCGTAAGACCGGTTGATAAAAATGCCTTTGGCGTAGAGCAGCGTCCCCATGGCGCCGTCGCACAACACCGGGGACTGTTTGATCCGGGTAAGAAAGTCAGCCGCCATATATGTTTCTGAGAATACAGGATCACCGCCGGTCGTGCATCTGGCCGGTTCGACTTGATGATCCATCTTGATGATCTTGGTGGCGAATTTTTCCCTGATGATCTCTCTAGGAAACCGACGACTGGCAAGAGTTACGGCAGGCAAGACCGGCAAGGTGTGGCAGGAGGCTCGGTTGCAGGTCTGTTATAATCCAGCATTTCGCGATTAAATCTACCTTTTTCATGTTGTTAGGAGCTCGCCGTTTGATCAGACGAATGCTTGTTCTTGTGCTGGGTTTGTGCGCCACCATGGTTTGTATTTCCTGCGGGAGCACGAAGCCGAAGGATCCGCCCAGCGGTTTGCCGGATCGGGTGCTGGCGTCGCAAGGAGTCACCTCGACCTTCGACTTCGGCGCACTGAGAATCCTCAACGGCTACAACGATTCGATTCCGCGGGTTCAACCCATTGGTGCGGGAAACAACCCCGGCCTGATGGCGGTCACCCCGACCCGCAATTTCGCCGCGGCCTTCGACTCCAGCACCAATACGGTTTACCTGGTCAACACCTACACGGAATCTGACGCGGGCAACATTCGCCTGCCGGGCCCCATCACGAGCATGGTGTTTCCGTCGGCCGTTGGCATCGGATATGCCGCGGTGCCTACCGCCACGGTGCAAGGTTTCGATTTCATCGGCGCGCTGGACGTGATGAACTTCAATAATGGAACGGTCCTCACCATCCCCGTCAACAACGCCGAAACCGTGGTGGCGAATTCCAACGGCAGCCAGCTTCTGGTCTTCAGCAACGATTCCAACTCGGTGACCGTGCTGTCGCCCAGCGCCGCCGTGCCTCCGGTTGATCAGAGTTGCTCCACTGCGCCCAATGCCGTGTGCACAGTCATCCCGGGCTTCGACCGGCCGGTGAATGCCGTCATCAGTGGAAACACGGCGTACATTTTGAACTGCGGCGCGGAGTGCGGCGGAATTCAGGCCAGCGTGCAGACGCTCGATCTAACCAGCCTCACCGTAGGCGCGCCGGTGCCCGTGAACGGCGCCACCATTGCGGTTCTGAGCGGCAGCCAGCTTTACGTCGCGGGGAACGGTACGCCCACCGGACCGACCTGCACTTCGATTCCCAGCGCCGCTCCTACGGCCGCAACTTACTGCGGCACGCTCGACATTGTGAATGTCAGTACCATGACCGACCCCTATTTCAATAATCCGGCCAGCGAGATCGCCATCACCGATGGCTATCATGACCGCATCGATCTGACGGTTGGCGGCCAGGTCTTCGTTGGATCGTACAACTGCACCAACGTGGGCGACGCCAGCAATCCGGTCGGCGAAGTTCGCGGATGCCTGGCGATTTACAACAGCAACACCAACGCCGTGGTCATCCCGCCGGACAATGGCAACGTGACGGGCCTGCAGGGCTTCATCAGCCGCACCGTCGAGTACGTGGCGGAAAACGGCAACCTGCGGGTCTATGAGACGGCCACCGACACCCTGCTCATCGACGATTACCTGCCCCAGGGCACCATCAACGTGACCGGCTACGTGTGGGACGTAAAGGCCATCGACTTCTTCTAGAACTCGCCCCGGTTCAGCGATCAGGGGGCTGCTGCTCAGAAATTCTGTTTCGAAACGTTTTTTGGGAAGGGCACGACACTCGTGCCGTTAAGCGGTTAAAGTCAGCCGCGCTTCAGCGCCTGAGGTGTGCTCTCCCGCCAAAAGGAGTTTTTCCGCAGCCTGCTTCCGCGATTCAAGCGGGCCTAAGGTACATCCTCGCGATGCTAGGCCGTCTTACCGAGCCGCATTTGGATACCGAGACTGACCAGGTACGCTCCCACAATCAGAAACATCAGGTTCTGGTTGCCGACGATCATGCTGAGGTACTCGCTGAATCCGCCGATGACAGCACCAATCAGGTTTGCTCCGAAGAAGGAGGATGGGTTCAAGGCTTGGCGGAACGTCGTGGAGAAGATCAGTCCGGCAAAAAAGATCGGCAGGGGCACGACGAGAACAGACCACAATAAACGTTCGTCGAAACTTAACGCCAGAATAGAGTCGCGCTTCACGAGGTAGAGTAGCAGTAGAGTCGCGATGAGTGGGGCGTACAACCACGGCCGGAAATGGCTCATGCGCATGGCCACTAAATTAGCCACCAACACCATCAGGAGAACGCCCGTCACCACCACCATGGTTACAAACCAAGTTGTGCCAAAGTAGAGCGAACAGTCCGAGATGCTCTTCGTCTCCAGCAGCAGAAAACCCAGCCCGAGAAATAAAAAGTGGCCATCGTTCATGCCGAAGCCGCGGCCACGCAGCATGAAGACCGCCGGTATCGTGATCGCCAGCAGGATTCCAATCACGATCAGGTAATCAGCAGGAATGGTTTTGTGAGACAGGTAGAGAAAGGGCCAGTCGTCGGTAGGAGCGACGGCTTCAGACAAGTCGTCGCCGGGTGGGAAGGTTGTACGTACGAACCGGCCGTATTGCGGGGGGGACGGATGCTGGCCACGGAACGCGCAGATCACCACCTGTCCCTGACTCTCATAGACGACAGGCATCCGGTCGGTAGCCAGCGCAACCATGCGCACCAACTTGCGGGCGAGCCACTCATGCCCGGCCATGAAAGAAAGGGACAGCACTCCATTGTCGTTCAGCAACCGGAAGGCCGACTGCATGCTCTGCACGGTGTAGATATAACCGTCCAAGCGGATGTTACTCATTGAGCTAAACAGCGTTTGTGAATCCAGGAAGCCGAAGACCACCATGTCGTATCCGCCACTGGAACGCCGAAGAAAAGCTCGGGCATCCTCGACGTGGACATGAACCTTCGGATTCTCGTAAATTCCCGAAGCATTGAAGCGGTTCGATAGCTTCACTAACATCGGGTCGATTTCCACCGCATCCACCTGTTCGGCTCCATTCAACACCGCGATCTGTGTGTCCGTGCCTCCTCCCGCCCCTAACATGAGCACCCGCCGGTGGGCCGGAGCGACTGCATACGGCAGGTCGTATTGCAATCTCGCGTCGAGAATCTGCGGCCGGTTCGGCGGAGAATACCGGCTTGGGTCGAAGGTGCCGTCGCTCTGAAGAAAATAATGATTCACCCTCACATCGTAGATGGGCGGATCCTGCATGGTGCGCAACCCCGGCTGCGGATCTCGCACAGGAGCATTGCCGTGCTTATCACCCTGCAAGACTACGACGATGTAATAGTACGGTGACCAGATTGCACTCGGACTGACCGAAAAATATACCCCCGCCAGCGACAAAAGAAGGATCGGGATTGCTCGCAACCGCTGTCCGCGCGAAAGAAGCAACATAATCGCGAACGCCACGAATCCCATTCCGAGGATTGGCGAAAAGTACCTCAATGAGAAGACCCCGAAACACAGCGTCCCGGCGAGACTGCCGCCCAGGTCCCAGGAGTAGGCCAGCAAAGGCGGCAGAACTTCAAAGAGCGATCCGATCCGCTGGCCCAGCGGTACGAACACGATCGCATTGCTGAGGAAGATACCCACCAGGCTTACGTACCGCACGAACTGGGGATTAGGCGTGTAAAACCTGCTTTCTGAAGCCGAAGTCGGCAGGGTGATGAAATGGGCAACTAACAGCCACGCCACGTTGATTAGCAGCAGTGCGGGCAGCCATCCAAAGAGCGACTTTCTCTTCTTGCCGACAATCGCTCCGACTCCCAGACCGAGGAACGAGCTGATCAAGATCAGATTGGCGTAATAGGCGATCAGTCGTACGACCGCAGGCGCCCAGCGAATCACCATCAATTCGAGGAAGAGAGCCAGGAATGACAGACAGAATAGTTCGAGACCGTGGCGACGACTCTCACTCGAGTCTAAGTATCTGGCGGAAGATAGAGTGGGGGACTCAACTGAAGTCATAATAAAAGTTTCTTGCGTTAGACTTGCCGCTTACTTGCCCGGCTGCAGGACCAGCCGGTGCGCCTTGGCTGCGTCCACGGACTTGGCGCTGAAGGGAAGCGTGAACGTCGTGCCTTCGTACCACGCTTTCCATTGGTCCATGTAATACGGGCTGAGGAAGTTTCCGCCTTGTCCGGTCACGATGTTCAGCGTGGACTGGTCGAGGTCCGCCAGATTCGCCGTGAAGCGCTCTGACGGCCCGTGGTGGCGCGATACCGCCTTGACCGTATACCGGCTGCCCGATTGCTCCTGCACGCCCGGCCCTGACCAGCGCCGGAGTAGCGGAATCCTGCCGAGAATCGGATGCTGAACTTCAACCGCATTAAATGCGCCCCATTTCCACGACGCCAAATCCTTCGGAGCATCCGGCAAATTCACCGCCGCATCCACCGCTGCAGTCAACAGTTCTTCATAATTCGGATATTTTTCCGGCAACCACCGCTTGGGATGGTGCAGCAAAATGTTTTCCATCCACACCGACCGCATTTCCCACGAATAGGTCTCCCAGCTGAGCGTTGCGTCTTCTTGGGTGGGATCGGCGGGTGCGCTGCCCAGCTTCGGCTCGAGCAACAAGCGCCGCAGCTCGACAATCGAATTGTCGGCAATCGTCGGAGCGGCCGACGAAGCTTCCATGCGCCCATCCCAGCTGCGCATCAAATCCGCGGCCTGCCTGGCCCGAGGCGAAGCCTTGGCAGCATGGTCGACCGCATACACGAAGCGTTCGGCGGCAAACAATTCGGCCTCGGAGTGAATGTCGGTCTGCAGCGCCAGCATATCTGCGGGCGAGAATTGCCGCCCGGACTCGAGCACGTGGTAAATGCGTTCCTGCCGCCACGGCGCTTCCCACTCCATGCTGATCGAATACGGATAATTGTCCGGCGCGATCCTGCCGTTCGCCGTGCCAATAATTCCCGACGGCGGGTTGTAAATGCTGGGCAGCTTGTCGAATGGGATGTAGGAGGTCCACTCGTGCGCATTGTCGGCGCCGCTCACCGGCAAGCTGCCGTCCCCCGCGGCGCGGATCGGAACCTTGCCGGTCGCCTGATATCCGATGTTTCCGTCGACGTCGGCATAGACCACGTTCTGCCCCGGTGCGTCGAACTGCGAAAACGCTTTGCGGAATTCATCCCAGTTCTGCGCCGAGTCGATGTCGAACAAGGGAATGTGCAGCACGTCATAAAGCGTCCAACGCAGCGCCAGTGGCCGGGTTTCGCCCGGGACCAGTTCTGTGATCACGGGGCCGTGGCGCGTGATCTTCACATCGACATTCACGTCCGGCTGGCCCTTGACGTGAATTACTTCCACGCGATGTTCCGGCTGCACCCATCCGCTCGGAGTCTGGTAGGCGCCCTGCGCGTTGACATTCTCGATGTAAACGTCGGTCACGGTCGGGCCGACGTTGGTGAATCCCCAGGCAATGCGCTGGTTGTGCCCAACAATCACATACGGCATGCCGGGCAGCGTCACGCCTGCCACATCGAGCGCGCCGGAGCGCAGATGCGCTTCGTACCAAAGGCTCGGCATCGTGTGGCCGAGATGCATATCGTCGGAGAGCAGCGGCTTGCCCGTGACCGTGTGCGCCCCGGAAACCACCCAGTCATTCGAGCCATTCACCGGCGGACCTTCGTCGGGCAAAACGTTGGGCGAAACGTCTGGCGCACGCGGCGGAACGGCTTTGCGCGTTACCGAGTTGTCAGGGCCATCATCGCTGTCGTCATCTTCATCGGAGTCGCCGTTGTTAGTGTCCGGCTGCTGCAAGTCCTCGCGCATCACAGTCGGCGTACGGTCATGCCACGAGCGGTTCACATACAAGTCCGCGGTCAACTCGGGCCCCAGCTTGGCCAGAATTTTCTCCCGGCTCAACGCGTCGTAAAAATAGTGATAGTTCAAATCCTTGATCATCTGGTTGGCGATGACCAGTGAATCCTCCGCCAGCCATGGCTTCGGTGCGTAGTGCAGGATGCGGAACTCAATCGGCAAGTGGCCGGCCTGCGCAGAAATGTAGGCATTCACCCCGCGCGCATAGGCCTCAAAAAAACTGCGGTCGCGCGGGTTGGCAGTTTCGAGCGCCTTCTTCGCCGCTGCCCGCAAACCAAGAATTCTCTGCTCGCGGTCATGCTGCAGAGTGTCCGGGCCAAGGATCTCAGAGAGTTCTCCGCTGCCGAAACGCCGCATCACATCCATTTGCCACAGCCGGTCCTGCGCCGTCACAAAACCCTGCGCGAAAAACAGATCCGGCAAGCTGGCGGCATCAATCGTGGGAACGCCGTGGCTGTCGCGCGTGACCGTCACCGGCGCAGCGAGTCCACCTACCTGCAACTGCCCGTCGAGTTGGGGCAGGGCAGAGTGGGCGACGGAATATCCCCAGCCGACCAGGCCCGCCAGAATCACGAGGGCTGCCAAAAATAGTCCGAGCAGTATGCGGGCAACCGGCGAACGGCGCGAGATAGGCGTGCTGATTTCTGGCAGGGTGCTCATCAGGAGATTTCGATTCTATTTCAGAGATTGTATTCCACCGGTGGCTTCCGCGCCGCGCGGCCTCGCGTCACGCGCTGAAAATGAATTTCATTTTCAAGATGCCCGGATGATATCCTGCACAAGTCATTCTGAAAACGTTATCCTGAACCGGTTCACCATAGTCCGCACGACCCGCCATGCTGCAAAAACGCATTGACGATCAGCCCACCATCTCCCGCCAGATGGTCCGCGAGGCCCAGGAGATCCTTCACCGCCATCTGAAGGATGTCGGCCTGAAACAAACGGCGCAGCGGGACGCCATTCTGCGCGCCTTCCTCGAAACCCGCGACCATCTTTCCACCGACGAATTGCACCGGCTCGTTCAGAAGAAAGACGCGCGCATCGGCTATACCACCGTCTACCGCACGCTGAAGCTGCTGGCCGAGTGCGGCCTGGCCAGCGAAGTCGCCTTCCACGACGGCATTGCCCGCTATGAGCATCAGTACAACCGGCGCAGCCATCACCACATGGTTTGCACCGGTTGCGGTAGTTCGGTCGAATTCTTTTCCCAGGAAGTGGGGCAGCTCGAGAAAGAGATTGGCCACAAATACCACTACCTCACCACCCGGCATACCTTCCAGATCTACGGCGTGTGCGAAGATTGCCGCAAGAAGAACCACGCCCCGCGCCCGCTCTGAAGGCTGATCGGTCGCGAACGTGGAGGAACCACATTTCCGGTCCACGCGGCGTTTTGATATCGTGCCCGACTTTGATATCGTGCCCATCAATGGATCCGGCGACCGAGCCCTCGAAATCGTGCCCTGACTGCGTGGCCCAGATGCCCGCCACGGCGGCCTTTTGTCCCGGTTGCGGGCGCAGCATGGTCGAACCGAGATCGGTTGAGCTAATGTCGGTCGAGCCAACATCGGCGGAATCCATAGCGACCGAATCCACATCAGTCGAGCTCGCGTCTGCTGAGCCATGGTCTGCCGAATCCGAGTCTGCCGAATCTACGCCGGCCGAGCCGCGTGCCCAGGGCACCGTCGGTGCTCTTCGCGAGAACATGGCGGGCGTGCTCGCCTACTTCACGTTCCTGCCTGCGATTGTCTTTTTAGTTGCCGAACCGTACAGCAAGAATCGTTTTGTGCGCTTCCATTCGCTGCAGTGCCTGCTGCTGTGGGGCGCGGCCGTTCTGTTCGCGATCGCGCTTAAACTGGCCAGCGTGGTTCTGCTGATCATCCCAGTTCTCGGGCCGCTGCTGGTGACGGTGGTCGGTGCTGTGATTGTGCTGGCTGGAGTCTTGATCTGGCTGGTTCTGGTGATCAAGGCATTTCAAGGAGAGATGTTCAGGCTGCCCGTCCTCGGCGACTTTGCCGAGCACTACGCTGCCCCGCTTTAGCCAATTTTTTCCGTCAAGAGATCTCCGCGCTGCCGAATCAAGATTGCATTTCGCTTGCGTCTCTGTTACGGTGCCGCCGACGCCGCTTGGGGCGCTCTCCAGCCCCACTGTAGTCGGTTCGTCTACGGCGGCAGGGAGGATACTTCGATGGCTTTTTGCAACATGTGCGGAACACAGATTCCCGACGGCGCGGCCACATGCGCAGCCTGTGCGGGCCGGGTGCCAGTCGCGAACGCTCCCATGAACGCCGGTGCCACAGGCAGTGCTGCGGGAATGACCGACAACATCGCCGGCATGCTGGCCTATTTCACTTTCATCCCGGCGGTCATTTTCCTGGTGCTCGAGCCCTACAACAAGAGCCGCTTCGTGCGCTTCCATGCATGGCAGAGCCTGGTGTTCAATGTGGCTTGGTTTGTGCTCTGGTTTGCAATGCGGGTTGTTCTGCACATCCCGATTTTCGGCTGGATCACCATCTTTCTTTGGCCGCTGGTCTGGATTGCGGGGTTCATCATCTGGATCATCCTTGTGTTAAAGGCCAATCAGGGCCAGATGTTCAAGCTCCCCGTGATCGGCGATATCGCGGAAAAGCAAGCCAACGCGATGTAGGAATAGAGAACCGGTAACCACGAAGGACACGAAGTCACACGAAGGAAATGCTCCGCAACAAGCCTTCTTCGTGATACTTAGTGTCTTTTGTGGTTATTGACTTTATTACCTGGCGTCAGAAGATTGCCCGACTTAGCGGCCCGCCCTTGACTTTCTTCCTGTAAGCTGTCAATCCTATTAGCTTTTACCCGCGTCCCAATTCCACGCCAGCTGCGTGGTTTTCGGCTGGCGGGAATCTGTTGGGCGATTGGGGAATTCATTGCGCGTACGGGTTTTCTATCACGACAAATGCTTTGACGGAGCTTCTTCCGCCGCGTTGTTCTCACGCTTCTATCGCGAACGCATCCGCAGCGACGCCGAGTTCGAATTCACCGGCCTGGTGCACCGCGCCGGCGCTCTGTTCGACGAGAAGCAGTTCGACGGCGACGAGAATGCCATCGTCGACTTTAAGTATTCCAGTTCGCCGAAGATTACGTGGTGGTTCGACCATCACGAAAGCGCCTTCCTCTCGCCCGCTGACGCCGAACATTTCGAGCAGGATCAGAGCAATCGCAAGTTTTACGATCCCGATTTCAAGTCCTGCACCAGCTTCATCGCCATGATCGGTCAGCAGCGCTTCGGTTTCGATCCCTCATCGCTGGCCGATCTGGTGCACTGGACCGACATCATTGACGGAGCTCTCTACCCCGACGCCAAGACTGCGGTCGCCATGGAAGCGCCTGCCATGAAGCTCACCATGGTCATCGAATCAGCGCCCGACCACGGATTCGTCCCCAACCTGATTCCGCTGCTGGCCACCAAGTCTCTGGGCGAGATTCTCGAGGAGAAGTTCGTAGCCCCGCTGCTTCCGCCGCTGCTCAAGCGTCATCAACTTTCCATCGGCATTCTGGAACAGCGCACCGAGTGCAAGGATGCGACCATTTTCTTCGACGTCACCGATCACGATCTCGAGGGTTACAACAAATTCATTCCCTATTACCTGCATCCGGAATCGGTCTACAGCGTGGGTCTCAGCAAGAGCAGTTTCCGCGTGAAGGTTTCGGTGGGCTCGAATCCGTGGGCTCCGCAGGAACCCGAAGTGAACCTGGCGCGCATCTGTGAGCGCTACGGCGGCGGAGGCCACGCCCGCGTCGGTGCCATCTCATTCAACGTGAACCAGCATGCGGCCGCGATCAAGGCGTCGCAGGAAATCGTTGCCGAACTGCGCGGCGCCATCCGCAAGAAGTCGCCGCACTAAGTAAAGACTAGCGCCCCAGGGTGCCCCATTTCTCGCGTACTTTGCGAGAAGTGGGGGGTGGCAAACTTGAGCCGACTCCGACCATCACTACTCGGATTCCGCCGGTGTATCTACCATCCCACCCGTGATACTCTGCCTTGAGTCGTCGCCAGCGTCCATGCGCCAGTTCGGAACCAAGCCAGATCCACACCGCCGCCAGCGGCGAGTACTGCGGGCCGTAGCCGCCTTCGAATTTTTCAAAGGCATCTTCGTCGTGCTGATGGGAGTGTGCGCCCTGGCTCTGGTTCACAAGGACGCCTGGCTTATCGCAGAGATTCTGCTCACCCGCTTGCACATTGACACCGACCGCCATTCCGCGCAGCTCTTCCTCGATTTTGCCGATACCATTACCGACGCGCGCCTGTGGGCCGCGGCGCGCTTCGCCTTCGCCTATGCTGCCCTGCGTTTCACCGAGTCTTACGGCCTGTGGAAGGGACGCACCTGGGCGGAGTGGGTTGCCCTCATTTCCGGAGCTCTGCTGCTGCCCTGGGAGGTCCGCGAGATCATGCGTGGCATAACGCCCTTTCGCGTCGCTCTGTTCGTGTTCAATCTCGCGATTGTTTTCTACATGCTCTATGTGATCCTTGCCAACCGGCGCGAACGCGAAAACGCCAAAGCAGCAAGCATTTAGGGTCGCCGACGAATCTCGCGACCACCCTTCGTGGCGCGCAAAGCGCGGCTATCCATCAAAAAGGCCCGGAAAAACTTTAGGTACGTTACCGCCGTGCCAAGCACGCTTGAGCCATTGTGAGCCGGCAATTCTTAGCGCAAACTACTCCCATGGCAGCCGAATCAGCCCCGCGCAAAGACACGTTGAAGGTCGAGAAGTTGTCACTCCTCGTCCTGACGCTCTGCATTGTGGTGCTGGTTTACGTGCTGATCGCGCGGCCGTTCTAGGGAGCCTCCGCTCCCGCCCTAAAACCCTCGTCCCGAGCCCCATTTGGAGTCCAACGACTCTGGTCGTTTTCCCCGTTTCGTTTCATAATCAGCCATAGGAACGATCGCGCCGGAGGCTCCTATGCGTCTCGCTAGCTTGTTTTGTGTGCTGCTTGCTTTGGCCGGTATCAGCGCCGCCCAAGACACCAACTTTCCCGCAGGCCCGCAATACCTGGTCACCACGGACTCTACGCTGTTTCTCCACTCCATCGCCACGCCCACGCTCTCGCTTTCCGCGCCGCTGGCGAGCCTCGGCGCAACGCCCAGCGAAGCGGTTCCGGAACCAGTGTCTCCTTTCGCCGCGATTCCAAACGGCGCTGGGAACGAATCCGCGAATGCTGCTCCCTCCCCGAGCGGCCTGGCCCGCATCTTCTATGGCGCTCGGCTCGCTGAGAATGCCAGCGAGAGTGCCGCCGAAAGCGTGAATGAGATCGAGATCACCTCCCCTAAGCTCCCTGTGAACCTGCCCGAGAGCATCGTCAACAGCGGAGTTACCCTCATGACCGATGCCCAGTCCCTGCGACAACGCGGATACGGCGTTCCTCTCGGCGACGCAGCCGCGTTCTGGAAGACTCACAAACCCGGCGCCCCTCGCGTCTACACCAACATCGACATTCAGCGCCTGCGCCGCAGCTAGCCGGGTGCCCCGTTTCTCGCGTCTTTTGCGAGAAGCGGGAATTTTGACGCTCCTCCGCTGCGAAGTTCTGTGACCTCGAGAGTCCGCGTTGGCGACTCCGCAGCATTCCGCCGCGCGTGATAGCCTGATTCCATCTCAGTTGCGCCCGGGGAGTTCATGCACGACGCTAATCCTACGCATCTCGACTTGCAGGCCGCGGCAAAAGAAATCATGCAGCGCTACGGTTTCGAACCGGACTTCCCGCCGCAGGTCCCGCAGCAGCTGGCCGACCTGAAAGCTCATCCGCCGCAAATTGCCGCTGCGGGCGATATCCGCGACCTGCGCAATCTGCTCTGGTCTTCCATCGACAACGACACGTCGCGCGACCTCGACCAGATCGAATTCGCCGAACCTGCCTCCAACGGCGATGTGAAAATCATGGTCGGCATCGCCGACGTGGACGCGTTCGTTTCCAGGCAAACTCCGATCGACCAGCACGCCGCGCGTGAAACAACTACGGTATATGCCGGAGTCCGTAACTTTCCTATGCTGCCCGAAGAACTTTCCACGGGCAAAACCTCGCTGCTCGAAAATCAGGACTGCCTCAGCGTAGTCACCGAATTCGTGGTCGATCCCGCCGGCTTAGTGAAGTCTCCTAACGTATACCGCGCCCTCGTTCGCAACCGGGCGCAACTGCAATACAACTCCGTCGGCGCATGGCTGGAAGGGAAGTCGCCTGCACCACCTAAGATTGCCGCCTCCAGCGACCTGCAGACACAACTGAAACTGCAGGATGAAGTTGCGCAGAAGCTCAAAGAGCAGCGTTTTCAGCACGGCGCGCTCAGTCTGGAAAGCGACGAGCTACAGCCTTTGATGCTCAACGATCAGGTCATCGATGTGGTGAAGCAGCAGAAGAACCATGCCACGGAATTAATTGAAGACTTCATGGTCGCCGCCAATGGCGTCGTGGCTCGCCTGCTCGAAAAGGTTTCTTCGCTGCGCCGCATCGTGCGCACTCCCAAGCGCTGGGACCGCATCGTGCAACTGGCCGCCACCAAAGGCGGAAAGCTTCCTGCCCAGCCGGATTCCAAGGCGCTAAACGACTTTTTGCTGCTCCGCAAGGCCGCCGATCCCGACCACTTCGCCGATGTCTCTCTCGCGGTCATCAAGCTGATCGGTCCCGGCGAGTACGTTCTGGAGCGCGCCGGCGACGTTGCCCCCGGACATTTCGGTCTTGCGGTGCAGGACTACACGCATTCCACCGCGCCCAACCGGCGTTTTGTTGACGTCGTCACCCAGCGCCTGATCAAGGCGTTGCTGGCCGGTCAGAAGAATCCTTACACGGATGCCGAACTCACGGCCATCGCCGCCAACTGCACGCAAAAAGAAGACGCAGCGAAGAAAGTGGAACGCGAAATGGCCAAGCGCTTGGCCGCCGTTGCCATGCAAAACAGAATCGGCGAAGCCTTCGACGCCATGGTCACCGGCGTCACCGAACATGGAACTTTCGTTCGAGTTCTGCAACCTCGCATCGAGGGACTTCTAGCCCAGGGCGAGCAGGGACTCGATGTCGGCGATAAACTGCGTGTCAAACTCATTCGCACCGACGTGCAAAAGGGATTCATCGATTTTGCTCGCGCCTGACTCCGCATCACTTCGCTCGCCAACCTCCGCCGGGCGCACCAACCGAGGCAATAGCCGCGTCGAAGTCCGCACGATAAGCTTCACAGTAGTCTTTCAGTGCGGAATATCGGGGCACATTTCTGTTTAGGTGGCGACATTTCGTTTGCCTGCCCATGATCGTAATTCTGCCCGTGTCTCTGATCGCGCAGGACACCGCGGCCGCCATGCTGCGCAGCAATGGTGTGGGCGTGCTGGTGAACCGGAATTCCGCCCCGGACTCAGTCGCCCTGTTTTCCGACGATCTCATCGAAACTCAGAAAAATGCTGCAGCCCGAATTGAGGCCAGCGGATCCTCCGCCGACCTCAATGCCGAAACCATGGTCCAGTTTGAAAACAACGAACTGGTTCTCGACCACGGCAGCCTTTCAGTCAGCACTTCGCGTGGAATGCGGGTGCGGGTGGGCTGCGTGACGGTAACGCCTGCGAACGCCGACCAATGGACTCACTACGACGTCGTCGACCTGGATGGGAAAATCACGGTATCGGCGCTCAAGAACGATGTGAATATCGACGCCCGGTCGAAAAATCCGCAATCGATCAAAGATGCCGGACACTCCAACCGGGTCACGGTGCGGGAGGGCGAGCAAAAATCGCGCGAAGAGAAATGCGGAGGCGCTGACATCAGACAACCCAGTGGAGGTCTTCCGGCGATCGGAGCCGCTCTGAATTCTCCCTACGCCATTGGCGGAGGTATTGCCGTCGTCGGCGTGGTGACCTGTTGGGCGCTATGCCGTAGCGGCAACCCGATCAGTCCCACCGGTCCCTAGCCCTGCTTACTCGGTGACCACGGCCTTCACCAGATTTCGAGGATGGTCCACGTCGTAGCCCTTGTTTACCGCGATGTGATAGGCGAAGAGCTGCAACGGAATCACTTCGACGATGGGCAGCAGCAGCTCGGGCGCCGAGGGCACGTAGAAAACATGATCCGCGATCTCCGCGACTTCTTTGTCTCCCTCGGTCGCGACGGTGACCAGAGGCCCGCGCCGCGATCGCACTTCCTTCATCACTTCCAGCGTCCGCCGATAGCGCAACACAGAATCCGGATCGCCATGGTCACAAGTCGCGAGCACGACTACCGGCAGTTTCCCGTCGACCAGCGCGTTGGGCCCATGCTTCAGTTCGCCCGCGGGATAGCCTTCCGCGTGCGCGTAGGAAATTTCCTTCAGCTTGAGCGCGCCCTCGCGGGCAATCGCGTAATGTACCCCTCGGCCGAGATACAGAAACTTTTCCGCCTTGTAATGCACGGCGCCGAATTTCCCGGCGAGCTTGTCCCAAGTCGCGAGATTCTGCTCGATTGCGTCAGGCAGACGCATCAGCCGATGCAGATACGACCGCGCCACTTCCGACGTCATCCGTCCGCGCTTGCGCGCCAGAAACAGCGCCATCAGGTAGAGAATCGTGAGCTGAGTGGTAAAGCTCTTCGTCGCAGGAATCGAAAGTTCCGGGCCCGCTCCCGAAATCAACGCAGCGCCAGCCTCGCGAACAATCGTTGTATTCGGCACATTCGAAATCGCGATCGTCTTCACGCCGCGCGTCAGGGCCTCGCGTTGCGCCGCGATCGTATCCGCAGTCTCGCCGGACTGCGTAATCACCATCACGATGGGTTCCACGGCCGCGTGGGTCGAGCGATAGCAATATTCGCTGGCGTACTCCACGTCGACGGCCACGCCCGACAGATCCTCAATCATGATCTCGCCCGCCAAGCCCGCATGCCGGCTCGATCCGCTGGCGGCGATAATCAGCTTCTCGAACGTCAGCAGCGCGCCTTCGATGGCATGCAGTTCGCCAGGGAAAATAATGTCGTCCTTTAAGTGTTTTGCGATTGTCTTGGCGATGGCCGCCGGCTGTTCGTAGATTTCCCGATGCATGGCGGGAGACTGCTGCTGGTTGGTCGATGGCTTTTCTTTTTTTGTAGGAGTCATTTTTAGATTATGAGACTTGGGCTGAGATTAAGTCGCTTTCTGGCTCGCAGGCATCGAGCGTTACCATTTCAACGCAACCGTTCGAATCCAACTGGACGTGTATAAAGCGGTCGCCAATCATATAACGACACCAACGGGGGACCGTTAGTTTTAGCAAATTGCTAATACCACCCCCACCGCGCGAAAGCGGCGGGCCCATTTTTTGAAGAACCTCTTCTTCGCGATCCCCAAAGGCAAGGCCGTTCGGCAATTGGCCGGTGTAGCCGCAGAAGTCCTCATGGCCCGCACGATGCAGGTGAAAGGCTGCGACGTACAGTTCCTCTGCGCTGGCAATTTGTTCTAACGGTTTCATCCATTGTGCTTCCTTGAATACAACGTCGACGCCGTCGGACTTGAACTCTAATGCCCCGTAATACTCATCGTGCTCGATTCGCGAAATGGCTCGCCCACAGAAGTGTCGAACTTGTGGGTCGTTCTCTGAGCGGCAAAGCAGATCGAGCAATCTCGTAAATTCGAACTTCGATGCATCCATTGTTTAGTCGGGTATTTTATCAGCGGCTGCTTGGCGTCTTCGCTACTTCGCGCCGGCACCCTCGAAATGCGCTTCAATTTCCTCCAGCGTTTTTCCTTTAGTCTCGGGCAAGAACCAGGTTGCGGTCACAAAGTAGATGACCGTGCACGCGGCAAACCCGAAGAACATTGTCGAATAGCCATACTTGCCGACAGTTGGTAAGAATATCGCCGCGATGGTTGTCGAGACCGCCTGGTTGATAACCAGCGCGATGCTCATGCCATTGGAGCGAATGCGCGTCGGCATCAGTTCCGAAAGTGCGAGCCACACGCACACACCGGGGCCAATCGCGAAAAACGCCATGAAGACGAATAGGGTGATGGCCACCAGCCAGCCGTTGCGAGTCTGGGGTACGGGAGTGATCAGCGCGTTTTCAATGCGCAGCGGCGCTGTGCGAGCGACATCCAGGTCGCCGAAGGGATTCGAGAAAAACGCCGACACTTTGCTATCGGGTACGCAGCTTTCGCGTGCGATCTCGATGGGCTTTGCGGCTGGGTCGTCGGAGCGCAGAACCTGGGTCGCAGCCCGGAAATCGCCGTAAGAATAGATCACAACCAGCGACGTTGCCCGTCCTTCCTGTCCGCTGAGTGCCGCGGCTAACGGCGGGTTGTAGGTCAACGAAAGTTTCTGGTCGGCGGTCACCATCTGCTGCACGGCGGTCTTTACGTCCACGCGCAGGCGTTCGGTGCCCAGGAAAAGGAGTCCGGTGCAGATCAGAGACAGAATGATCCCGGCGGTACCCAGAGAGAGCAAAAACTTGCGGCCTTTGCGATCCACCAGCATGACGCCGCCAAAAGTCATGGCAAAGTTCACGGCAGTGAACAGAACGTATCCCCAATGCGCGGCAACATCGGAAAGTCCACTCTGCAGAAGTATGTTGGTGTTGTAGGCGATGATCGAGTTGATGCCGGTGGATTGATTGCAGGCGAGGATGATGCACGCGAGCACGAACGGGATCACGTATTTCCGCCGCAGCAGAGATTCCTTGGTCTTGTTCTCCGTTGCCTTTCCTTTTTCGGCGGAGATGACTTCTTCCATTTCCCGGAGTTCGAGATCTGCCTGCGCGGTGGTACGAGAGCGAAGCAGCGCCGCATAGGCAGCGTCTTTCTTGCCGCGCCGCAACAGCCAGCGCGGCGACTCTGCCACCAGGAAGCTGCCAATGACGAACAAAATACCGGGAGGTAACGACACCCAGAAAATCCCACGCCAGGCCGTGTTCTTAAAGTCAAGGAGTCGGGCTGCGTCGCCGAGTTTTGCCACCTGATCCACGCGGAAGCTGAAATACATGCCCACGAGAGCGGCAATCAGTATCCCGAGCGTGAGCAGCCATTGGAAGACGCCCGTACCTTTGCCGCGGTTGGAGGCGGTCAAACACTCCGCCAGGTAGAGCGGAACAACGACGCCGATCAACCCCCCGCTGACGCCCTGCAGCAGGCGGCCAAACACCAACGGGCCATACCCTTGAGACAACGCAATCATCGGAATGCTGATGACGAACATGATCCCGCTGAGCGCCATGAGAGACCTGCGGCCCATCCAGTCGGCCAGCAGGCCCGCGAATAGCGTCGAGATCACGCTGCCGAGAAGCACCGCGGCAACAATAAGAGACAGCTGGCCGGCGGTGAGGAGATGGCCTGAACTCAAACCGAACGTCGCCTGCAGATACGGCAGCGCGCCGGCGATGATGCCGACGTCGACTCCATAGAGCAGGCCGCCGAGCCCGGCCACGATCAGGAGAAAGCGGTTATAGAAGATCTTTCTGCTATCAAGAATATCGTTTGCGGTCTCAGCGGTCATAAGTTCGTAGTACCTGAATTCGTCTGTGCCTGGATTTGACCTTACCTGCAAGGTCGCGCCATTTGAACTAAGCTGCGGTGTTTTAGAAAGACTCTGCATTGTAGCGTAGGCGGCAGGGCAACCCGGCAATTTTGCTTTCGGTTCAAGTTTGAAAACCTTGTCCTACGCCTCAAACCGGTCACTCTTCCCAGCTTGACAGTCAGCTACAATACCCAAGCTGCGCACTAGGGGTTCGCGCACGCTGAAGATTTTCGGATGCGATACGGATTCATCATCGACAACCGCAAGTGCATCGGCTGCCATGCCTGCACCGTGGCGTGCAAGACGGAGAACCACGTTCCGCTCACGGTGAACCGCACCTGGGTGAAGTATGTGGAGAAGGGAACATTTCCCAACACCCGGCGCGTGTTTCAGGTGACCCGCTGCAATCACTGCGAGAAGCCGCCGTGCGTAACTATTTGCCCGGTCACGGCGATGTATCAGCGCAAAGACGGCATCGTCGATTTCAGTTCCGAGCGCTGCATCGGTTGCAAAGCCTGCATGCAGGCCTGCCCGTACGATTCCATTTACATTGATCCCGACGAAGGCACTGCGGCCAAGTGTCACTTCTGCGCGCATCGCACCGAAGTTGGGCTTGAGCCATCGTGCGTGGTGGTCTGCCCCGAGCACGCCATCATCGCCGGAGATCTCGACGCATACGACGGAGAGATTGCGCGACTGCTGGCTCGCGAGCCGGTGCGCGTGCGCAAGCCCGAGCAGGGAACGCGGCCCAAGCTCTACTACATCGACGGGGACGAGAGCGCGATTGTTCCCACCGCTGCACGCCACGAGTCGATGTACATGTGGGCGGAGCGCAATGAGAGCCTTCACGGCGGCGGCGCGTTATATCCGCCCGACAGTCCTCTGCTGCAGAAGAATGCTCTCGCAGCCTATGACGTCTCGCACGCGCGGCCTTGGGGATGGCAGGTTCCCACCTATTGCTGGACCAAAGCGATCGGCTCTGGCGCACTGGCCATTCCGGCGATCGCACTGCTGCTCGGGCGTCTCGCGCCCGATCGCCTGCGCGACGTGGCGTTGTCGACCATCGCGCTGCTGTTCACGGCGCTGACGACCGTTCTTCTCGTTTGGGATCTCGAACACAAAGCGCGCTTCCTGCGCGTTGTCTTCACCCCTCAGAGCAAATCGTGGCTGGCCCGCGGAGCTTTCATTCTCATTGGCTATAGCGGGCTGAGTGGCCTGTTCTGGGTCGCGTCGGTGCTGGGCATTTCTGCAGCCTCATCGGTTTTGTTATGGCCGACAGTGCTGGCGGGTTTTATGGCCGCCATCTACACTGCATTTCTCTTCGGACAATGTGAAGGCCGCGACCTGTGGCAGACTCCGCTGCTGCCGGTGCATTTGATTGTGCAGACTCTGATGTGCGGCGCTGCGGTGTTAGCCTTGCTTCCTTCATTCGCTGGAGGTACGGGCGACGCTCGCGCCGTGGCCAGCATTGCGCTGACAGCGAGTTTGATTCTTCACTTGCTGATCGTTGCTGCTGAATTCTTGATGCCGCACACGACTGATAACGCTGCCTACGCTGCGCGGTTAATCACCAATGGGCCGTTCAAAGGGTGGTTTTGGGGCGGAGCGGTCGTGCTCGGCGGAATCGCACCGCTAATCCTTTTGTGGACGCCGGTCCCGGAGGCTGAGCCAGTCGCCGCCGTACTCATTCTCGCGGGCCTGTTGATCTTCGAGTGGTGTTTCGTTATGGCTGGGCAGAGTGTGCCCAATAGTTAAGAAGCTGAGAAGTACGGAGAATTGTCGATGACCGATTTCAAGCGCGACGGCAGCCATCTTGCCTACTGTCCTCCGGTAGCGAAGTGGGATGACTGGACAGAACTCGACCCCGAGGCCTGGCCGCGCCGCGTCGAGAAGCATTACGATCTCGTGCCTACGATTTGCTTCAACTGCGAATCGGCGTGCGGGCTGCTGGCTTATGTAAACAAAGAAACCGGCAAGGTCGACAAGTTCGAGGGCAATCCCATGCACCCGGCGAGCCGCGGACGGCTCTGCGCCAAGGGCCCGGCGACGATCAACCAGATTCACGATCCGGATCGCGTGCTGTATCCCATGAAGCGCAGTGGCGAGCGCGGTGGCGGAAAGTGGACGCGCACCTCATGGGACGAAGTGCTCGAAACTTTCGGCACGCGGATCCGCAAGGCGATTCAGGAGAACCGCGGTGAAGAAGTGATGTATCACGTCGGCCGCCCCGGCCACGACTTCATCATGGAACGCACGCTGCAGGCGTGGGGCATCGACGGCCACAACTCGCATACTAATGTTTGCTCGTCGTCGGCGCGTCTCGGCTATTTGCTTTGGCATTACGCCGACCGTCCCTCGCCCGACCACGCCAACGCGCGCTTCATTCTTCTGCTTTCGGCGCATCTCGAGTCGGGACATTATTTCAATCCGCACGCGCAGCGCATCATCGACGGAAAAATGGCGGGTGCGAAACTGGCGGTGATGGACCCGCGCCTTTCGAACACCGCGAGCATGGCCGATTACTGGATGCCGACGTATCCCGGCACCGAAGCCGCGGTGCTGCTGGCCATGGCGAAGGTGATCCTCGACGAAAACCGTTTCGATGCCGCGTTCGTGAAGAACTGGACAAATTGGGAGGAACTGGAAGTCGACGGATTCCGCGCAAAAGGGCAGAGCTTCGAATCACTCATCGAGGCGCTGAAAAAACATTACGCGCAGTTTACGCCCCAGTTCGCCGAAAAAGAGAGCGGCGTCAAGGCGGACGTGATCGCCAAGACTGCGCGCGAGATCGCGGCCGCGGGCAGCCGCTTCGCGTCGCACCTGTGGCGCGGTAGCGCCTCAGGAAATCTGGGCGGATGGCAACCGGCTCGCGCGCTGGTGCTGCTGCACGTGCTGACCGGATCGGTCGGCACCGAAGGCGGACATAATCTGAATGCGTGGAACAAATTCGTTCCCAAGACTTTCAAGACTGCTCCGCCGCAGAAGCGTTGGAACGAATTGCTCTATCCGCAGGAGTGGCCGCTATGTACGCACGAAATGTCGTTCCTGCTGCCGCACTTCTTGAAGGAGGGTCGCGGGCGCATCGAGGCTTATTTCACCCGGGTGTTCAATCCCGTCTGGACTTTCCCTGACGGTTTCTCCTGGATCGAGATGCTGCGCGACCAAGAAAAAATCGGCCTGCACGCGGCGCTCACGCCCACCTGGAGCGAGACTGCGTGGTTTGCCGACTACGTGCTGCCCATGGGATTCAGTTCCGAGCGCCATGATTTGATGAGCCAGGAATCGTATGCCGGCAAGTGGATCGGTTTCCGCCAGCCGGTGAATCGCGTGCTGCGCGAACGAGCGGGCGAGAAATTCGAGTACACCTATCAGGCCAATCCCGGTGAGGTCTGGGAAGAGGACGAATTCTGGATCAACCTTTCGTGGGCGATCGACCCCGACGGATCGATGGGCATCCGGCAATATTTCGAATCGCCGTACCGGCCCGGTCAGAAATTGACAGTCGACGAATACTACGGCTGGATTTTCGAGAAATCCGTGCCCGGCCTGCCCGAGACCGCGAAAAAAGAGGGCCTCACACCGCTGCAGTATATGCGCAAATACGGCGCATTTGAAATCACGCGCGACGTTTACAAGCAGAATGAAAAGCCGGTCTCCGCCGCCGATCTGACGAACTCGAGAGTCGAATCGAACGGCGTGGTCACGAAAGCAGGCAAACCCGTCGGCGTGATGGTCGAAGACCAGGCAGTCGTCGGCTACAACACTCCGTCACGCAAGCTGGAACTGTTTTCGAAAACTATGGCCGACTGGAAGTGGCCGGAGTTCACGCTGCCCGAGTACTATCGCAGCCACATCCATCGCTCGGCGCAGGCGGCTTCGCAGGGAGAAGCACCGCCGGATTTCGATCCGAAATACACGCCCGTAGTCGAGTGGCCAAAAGAGGCGCAGGGCCCGGTCTACACGCTGCTGCCGATTTTCCGCTTGCCCAATCTGATTCACACGCGTTCGGGCAACGCCAAGTTTCTGTACGAGATTTCCCACAAGAATCCGCTATGGGTGAATCCGGTGGACGCGGAAAAACTCGGGGGAATCCGCACCGGCGATCTCATGAAGGTTCACACCGAGATCGGCTACTTTGTGCTCCATGCCTGGGTTACCGAGGGACTCGCTCCGGGAGTAGTGGCATGTTCGCACCATCTCGGGCGCTGGCGCATCAATAAAGACGATCAGGTGGAACGCATGTCGAGCGCCTGGGTCGATTTAAAAGAAGTTGGTAAGGGCCAGTGGAAGATGCGGCAACTCGAAGGCGTTTCCCCCTACGATAGTCCTGACCCTGAAACCAAGCGTGTGTGGTGGAGCGACGCGGGCGTGCACCAGGACATCACGTTTCCCGTGCATCCCGATCCCATCAGCGGCATGCACTGCTGGCATCAGATGGTGCGCGTAGAAAGAGCCGGCGCTGATGATCGCTACGGTGACATATTCGTAGATACAAATCTGTCATTCGCCGTGTATCAGCGCTGGAAGATGCTGGCGCGTCCGGCGCCCGGGCCCGGCGGGTTGCGGCGCCCGTTGTGGATTCCGCGCGTGGTGCGTCCCGAAGAAGCCGCGTACTACATTGAGCCTAACAAATGAAGAATCACATCTTACGGGCTACGATCGAAATCGCGTTCATCATTTTCCTCTTCTACGCCAATCTGCTGATGGGCGAGTTTGAGCGGTCCGGCTTCGGCCACAACAAAGGAATGGCCGCGGCGGTTTCGGACGTCTTCACTCTTGCCAATTTCGCAATCGCGATCATTGCGGCTTTTGCTGGTTATCTTGTGGTCGAAGCCCTTCGCAAGAAATTCTAAGGGGCCCCTCGGATTCGTCCACGAGTCAGCGCGGCGTGGCGGCGGCCCTATCGATCGGCAGCGTGAACGAGAACACCGATCCGCTTCCCGTCTGACTCACGACGCCGATAGTTCCCCCGTGAGCCTCGATGATGACCTTGGCTATGGCGAGGCCCATCCCCGTTCCCGGCGCCGTGTAGCGCTGGTGCTGGCCGCGATAAAACTTTTCAAAGATCAGACTCTGCTCGAACGAATCAATGCCCGGCCCGCGGTCGGCGACGCTGGTCACCAGCCATTCTCCTTTGACTTCACTGGTCACTTTGATAGGCACTCCAGGATCGGAATACTTTCCCGCGTTCTCTAGCAGGTGCATCAGCACTTCGCGAATCCGCTCCGCATCCATCATGGCTTTCGGTAAATCGGGTGCAACCACGACTTCGACTGGATGTTTATCCAGCGAAGGCTTGGCGTCCTCGAGAGCCGGCTGCAGCGCATCCTGAATGGAATGCGGCTGCAAGTCGAGCTTGAACATGCCTGAATCCAACTGCGCCATTTCCGCGGCCTCGCCGACCAGCCGGTTCAGGCGGTCCGTCTCCTCATCGATGACGGTCAGCAGTTCGCGCCGTCCCAGATCTTCGAGAACCGCTCCGGACAATAGAGTTGTAACGCTGGCCTTGATGGAAGTGAGCGGTGTGCGGAACTCGTGCGTCACCGAATCGAGCAAAGCAGTGCGCAGGCGCTCATGTTCCTGCTCGGCGCGATTCTTGCTAAGCGCTTCGAGCGCGCGCGCACGCTCGATCGCCAAGCCCGCCAGGCTTCCCAACGCGTCCAGAGTTTCCCGCGACAGCTCATCTCCGGTCACTCCCAGGGCGCCGACGGTTCGCATTCCCAGACGGAGCGGCACATACGAAACTCCGGCCTGCGTGATGGGCTCGCCGCGCAGCAATGTGGAGCGCAGTACCGTTTCTTCAAACTGGGCATCGAGAGACGAGCGATAGACGGTGGGATGATCCGCAGCCATGACCGCAACGCTGCCCACGGAAAATGTTTCCTGCACATACTTCGGCAGCGCGTTCAGCAGTTCAAGAACATTTTCCGAGGCCAGCAAACGCTGGCTGAGACCGAAAAGGCGTTCGACTTCGCGGCGTCGTTGCTTCGCACCTTCAGCCTCGCGGCGCGCTCGCTCCGCCAGATTGCTGGCTACCAGTGCCGTCACCAAGAAAGCGAAAAGCGCAACCCAGTTCTGTGGATCGGCGATGGTGAACGTACCCACCGGCGGCAGGAAGAAAAAATTGAAGGCCGCCGTGGCTCCCACGGCCATCACCACGGCATAGCGCAAGCCCCAGTACGCCGACGTCAACAGGACCGTCACCAGAAACATCAGGGCCACAGTAGTGTGGTTGACGTGCAGCTTGAAATCGACCGCAGTGATCGCGCAGATGGTCGCCACCACAAAGGTGTAGCGTAGCGCCTGCGTCCGAGCATTCTTCGAAACTGCCTGTGGTTCGCCGGTTTTCACTCCCGCATTGTACGATGGACGCCACGATGGACGTGACAATTCCTGCCCTACGAAAGACAATAGGTGCGGTGACCACTCGATGACCAAGCTATGACCAAGACGCCTGAGGACTGGCTCAACGAAGTTTCGCCGGAGAAGACGCGGGGAATTTTCAAGCTGTTTCTCGGGTACGCCCCCGGCGTGGGCAAGACCTACAGTATGTTGAGCGAGGCCATCCGGCGCGCCAGCCGCGGAGAAGACGTAATTGCCGGCGTAGTGGAAAGCCACGGCCGCAAGGCGACCGCAGAGTTGGCCGCTAAGCTCGACCGCATTCCTCCTCGCAAACTCGAATATAAGGGCACGACGTTTGAAGAGATGGACGTGGACGCCATCCTCGCCCGCAAGCCGGCCGTCATAGTCATTGACGAGCTGGCGCACACCAACATCGAGGGCAGCAAGCACGCCAAGCGCTACGAAGATGTCATGGAAATTCTGGAGGCCAAGATCGACGTGCTCTCTACCATGAACGTGCAGCACGTCGAAAGCGTGGGTCCCACGGTGCAGCAGATTACCGGCGTGCAGGTGCGCGAAACCGTTCCCGACTGGGTGATGCAGCGCGTGGACGAAATCGTGCTCGCTGATCTTACGCCGCAGGCGCTGCAGAAGCGCATGGAGCGCGGCGATATCTATCCCATGGACCGGACCCAGCGCGCTCTTTCGCATTTCTTCCGGCCCGGCAACCTGATCGCGTTGCGCGAGTTGGCGCTGCGCCAGGTCACGGGCGTCGTCGACCGCAGTCTCGACGCGTTTCTCGACAAGGACGCGACGCAGCCCGCCCATACCGTGCGCGAACGCATCGGCGTTTGTGTGAGTTCGAATCCGGCAGCTCAATATTTGATTGCACGCGGATCGCGCATGGCTCAGGCCATGGGCGGCGACTTCTTTGTCTTCTACGTCGATGTCGGCCGCGACACACGTCCGGAAGATCAGAAGAGTTTGGCGGAGAACATCCGCTTTGCCGAGAACCTGGGTGCACACGTAGTGCGGTGCACTGGCCGCAGCATTGCCGAAGGCGTCGCGCAACTGGTGCGCGAGAATCACATCACGCAGGTTATTTTCGGCCGGTCGGCGCGCACCGGCTGGCAGCGCTATTTATATTTGTCGGCGATTCAGCGTTTTCTGCGCGACTCGCCTTCGGTCGATGTGCATATCGTCACCCAGGAGGCCCGTTGATGACCGATCCGCCCCACATTCTGGTGGTCGATGATGAACCACAGATCACTCGCGTGTTGCGCACCAGCCTTTCGGCGCAAGGCTATGACATTCGAGTGGCCAACAGCGGCGAAATGGCGCTGGAGATCATGAAAGACTGGTCGCCCAACCTGATCATCACCGATCTGTCGATGCCTTCGATTGACGGCGTGCAGTTGTGCCGCACCGTTCGTACTACCTCGCAGGTTCCCATCGTGGTGCTTTCGGTTCGCGACAAGGAGCAGCAAAAAGTTGAAGCGCTCGACGCCGGCGCCGACGACTACGTTACCAAGCCTTTCGGTATGAACGAACTGCTGGCCCGCGTGCGCGCGAATCTGCGCCGCGTTCCCACCGGAAGCGAACCGGAAGACGCGGTGATTGAAGTCGGCGATTTCCGCATCGACACCGCTGCCCACAAGGTGACCGTGCGGCGCAACGAAGTGCGGCTCACTCCAAAAGAGTTTGACCTGCTGGTGTTTCTCGCGCGCCGTCCCGGCAAGGTGGTCAACCACCGCACGCTGCTGGGCGCGATCTGGGGTGGACAAAGCACGGAGCAAGTCGAGTATCTCCGCGTATTTGTCGGCCAGTTGCGCAAGAAGCTGGAGCCGGACGCCTCCTCGCCGCGCTACATCGTCACCGAGCCCTGGGTGGGATATCGTTTCGAACCCGGCGAATAACTGATCGTCCCCGCACGACCCACGCCAATCAATCTTCTTACGAACATTCTACGAACCTTTTATTCAATCTTTACGGCTTCCGTCGTCCAATCAATCCAAGACAGACGGACGGAAGCGCCGGGCCGTCGTAACGAATGCTGGACGAACCAAGGGAGGCAAAGCGATTTCGATGTCGACGATTCAAGATGTTTCCGCCGAACAACTGGCAAAAGTGTTTCAACATTATCGCGCCGCATTGGCGCATGACTGCAGCTGCGATGGCAGCGAGGAAGGGTCCTCGACCTGGGACCGCACGCCGCAGAACGAGCGCAAATTAATGGTAGCTGCGGCCCGCCTGGCGCTTCTGGAATTGGCGACGACACCCGTCCAATCCAACCGCGATCGCAAGTACTATGCCAAGCCCGGCGAAGCCGAATGGGGCTGCTGAAGCCTGTGCTTGGCGGCGCTTCGCGGCCGCGCGCCATGAATCTCTCCAATCGTCTCTTTACGAATTCTTTATGAACTCTTGAGCCCGCTATTACGCGCCAGGGTGAAGAATGCTGTGAAGAATACTCGATGAAGAATCATCTTCACTAGCGTTTCTGCGGCGGTACGCAGGTGACGTTATGAAAATTGCGCTGGTTGTTTTGTGTGTCGGTGCTGTCGCCTTTCTGCTGCGCGTTCTGGTAGCGCTGCTCATGGAGGGAGTAAGATGGCCTTCCAGCGGAGCAAGAGTTCAGTACGCGAACTGCAACCGGTCGCGCCGGCGTGGCGAACTGATCACAATGGTTCCTCAGGTTCGTGTAGCAAGAGTCCCACCAGCGCCATTAAGCGACCGGCGGATTGCCCTTTGATTCGAGTGAAGGGGATTCGAGTGAAGCGGCCTCGCGACACCGGCCGGGGAGATTAATCATGCAGGACGTTTTGTGGATCGCTGTCACCATCGCGTTCTTCGCTGCTTCCATAGCGTACGTGCGTTTTTGCGATCGTATGAAGTAGGAGAACTTTCATGGACATTCAGTCTCTCATCATGCTCATCATCAGCGCGCTGGTGACCGTATACCTGTTCTACGCTTTGCTGCGTCCGGAGAAATTCTGAAATGACTTTGAATGGCTGGCTGCAGATCGTGGTGTTCCTGGCACTGGTCTTTGCCGTCACCAAGCCGCTCGGCGTCTTCATGGCACGCGTGTTCGCCCGCGAGAAAACGTTCCTCGATCCCGTGCTGCGGCCCATCGAGAAGTTGCTCTACCGCGTGACCGGCGTGGATGAAACCCACGAGATGCGTTGGACCGAGTACGCAACCACCATGCTGGTGTTCAGCGCGGTTTCAATGCTGGTGTTGTATTTGATTCAGCGCGTCCAGGGCATGTTGCCCTTCAACCCGCAGCACTTCGCGGCAGTCACGCCTGAGCACCTCGCCTGGAACACCGCCGCGTCGTTCACCACCAACACCAACTGGCAGGCCTATTCCGGCGAGACCACCATGAGCTATTTCACGCAAATGGCCGGTCTCGCATTTCACAACTTCGCCTCGGCCGCAACCGGCATTGCGCTGGCGATCGCCTTCATTCGCGGGATTGCTCGCCGCCAGATGCAGACCCTCGGGAACTTCTGGGTCGACTTCGTGCGCTGCTGCCTGTGGGTGCTACTGCCGTTTTGCATCATCGGGGCCTTGTTCCTGGTTTCGCAGGGAGTCGTGCAGAATCTGCGTCCCTACGATACGGTGAAGCTGGTTGAGCCGCAGCAGGTGCAGCGCGTCGGTGCCGACAGCAAACCAGTTGTCGACGCCGGCGGCAAGCCTGTGATGGACACGGTCACCACGCAGACCATCGCGCAAGGGCCCGTGGCTTCGCAGGAGGTCATCAAGGAATACGGCACGAACGGCGGCGGATTCTTCAACGCCAACAGCGCCCATCCTTTTGAGAATCCCACGCCGATTACGAACCTTTTTCAGATGTTCACAATTTTCGCCATCGGGGCCGGCCTCACCTACACGCTCGGACGCATGACAGGCTCTCCCGCTCACGGCTGGGCGGTCTGGTCGGCGATGGCGCTCCTGTTTCTCGCCGGCGTCACGGTTGCTTACTGGGCGGAGGCGCGAGGCAATCCGTTGTATCCCTCAACCATCGCGCAGCATTCCACCAATTCGCAGCCCGGCGGCAACATGGAGGGCAAGGAAGTTCGTTTCGGCATCGCCAACTCCGCGCTCTTCGCCACCGTCACCACCGACGCTAGTTGCGGCGCCATCAACGGCTGGCATGACTCCTTCACTCCGCTCGGCGGCATGGTTCCGCTGGTGAACATCATGCTGAGCGAAGTCATCTTCGGCGGAGTCGGTTCCGGAATGTACGGCATTCTCATCTATATCGTCCTGGCCGTTTTCATCGCAGGACTCATGGTCGGCCGCACGCCGGAATATCTCGGCAAAAAGATCGAAGCCTACGACGTCAAGATGGCCATGCTGGTCTCGCTCGTCTTTCCACTGATCATTCTGACCCTCACCGGAATCTCGACCGTTAAGGGCTTCGGGACCGCGGCGATCACCAATCCCGGGCCGCACGGCCTCAGCCAGATTCTCTATGCCTTCACCTCGTCCGCCGGAAACAACGGCTCCGCCTTCGCCGGCATTGGCCCGATCAACACGCTCTGGTATGACGGTGCCACGGGCATGACCATGCTGCTCGGCCGGTTCTTCATGATCGTTCCCATGCTGGCCATCGCGGGCAACCTGGCGCAAAAGAAATACGTCCCGCCGTCGCTGGGAACATTTCCCGTCACCACGCCGCTGTTCACGCTGCTCTTGATCAGCGTCATCCTGATTCTGGGTGCGCTCACATTCTTCCCGGCTCTGAGTCTGGGGCCGATTCTCGAACACCTGCTCATGTACGCCGGAAAGACTTTTTAAAACCTATGGCAAGTCATCGCAAATCGGTTTGGGATCTGAATCTGGTTCGCAGCGCCGGTTGGAGTTCGCTGCTCAAGCTGAACCCTAAGAATATGATGGGTAATCCTGTCATGTTCGTGGTTGAAATCGGCAGCGTGATTACGACCGTGCTGCTGATTCTCCATCCCCACGACGCTTTCGGTTTTAACCTGCAGATCACCTTGTGGCTATGGTTCACCGTTCTGTTTGCCAACTTCGCCGAAGCCATGGCCGAAGGCCGGGGCAAGGCACAGGCGGAAACGCTGCGCCGCGCTCGCTCTGAAACCATCGCCAAGCGCTTCACCTGCGACGGCAAGATCGAAGAAGTTCCCAGCGCTCAACTGCGCTCCGGCGATCTGGTTTCCGTTGACGCCGGCGAGCTCATTCCCGGAGACGGAGAGATCGTCGAAGGCGTAGCATCGGTCGACGAGTCGGCCATCACCGGCGAATCTGCGCCCGTGATTCGCGAGGCTGGCGGCGACCGCTCCGCTGTAACCGGCGGCACGCGCGTGCTTAGCGACTACATCAAGGTGAAGATCACATCCAACCCCGGCGAGACTTTTCTCGACCGCATGATCGCCCTGGTTGAGGGCGCGGCACGACAGAAGACTCCCAACGAAATCGCGCTCAACATTCTGCTCGCCGGACTGACCATCATCTTCCTGCTGGCAGTAGTCACGCTGCAGCCGTTTGCCATCTATTCCGGCTCACCTCAAACCGTGTTCGTGCTCGTCTCGCTGTTGGTCTGCCTGATTCCCACCACCATCGGCGGCCTGCTCTCAGCCATCGGCATCGCCGGTATGGATCGCCTGGTTCAGCACAATGTTCTGGCAATGTCAGGGCGCGCCGTCGAGGCCGCTGGGGATGTGAACACGCTACTTCTCGACAAGACGGGTACGATCACTTTCGGTAACCGCCAGGCCACTGAGTTCCTGCCTGCGCCCGGAGTGACCGAAGCCGAAATGGCCGACGCCGCGCAGCTCTCCTCGCTCGCCGACGAAACTCCCGAGGGCCGCTCCATCGTCGTGCTGGCCAAAGAAAAATACAAACTGCGCGGCCGCGAATTCGCAGCCCACGAGGCGCAATTTATTCCATTCACCGCTCAGACCCGCATGTCGGGCGTCAATTTGGATGGTCGCGAGATTCGCAAAGGCGCTTCTGAATCCATCGCGTGTCATCTCGAGCAACTGAGCAGCTCAATGCCCCAGGAAGTGCGCGCCTCGGTCGAGCGCATCGCATCCTCCGGCGGCACGCCGCTCGTGGTCTCGGAAAATCGCCGCGCCATGGGCGTGATTCATCTCAAAGATGTAGTCAAAGGTGGAATCCGCGACCGCTTCGCGCAGTTGCGCTCCATGGGCATTCGGACCGTGATGATCACCGGCGACAACCCGCTCACCGCGGCAGCCATCGCGCGCGAAGCTGGCGTCGACGACTTTCTCGCCCAAGCCACGCCCGAAGACAAGTTAAAGTTGATCCGTAGCGAGCAGGCTGGCGGAAAACTCGTGGCCATGACCGGCGACGGCACCAACGACGCGCCCGCGCTGGCTCAAGCCGACGTCGGAGTCGCCATGAACACCGGCACGCAGGCCGCCAAAGAAGCCGGCAACATGGTCGATCTCGATTCCAATCCCACAAAGCTCATCGAGGTGGTCGAAATCGGCAAGCAGTTGCTCATGACCCGCGGCGCGCTCACCACGTTCTCCATCGCCAACGACGTCGCTAAATATTTCGCCATCATCCCGGCGATGTTTGCCGTGACCTTCCCGGTGCTGAATGCGCTGAACATCATGCACCTGAAGACGCCGCAATCGGCAGTGCTTTCGGCGGTCATCTTTAATGCGCTGATCATCATTGCGCTGATTCCGCTGGCGTTGCGCGGCGTGAAATATCGCGCCATGAACGCCGAGGCCCTCCTGCGTCGCAACCTTTTGATCTACGGCGTCGGCGGCTTGATCGCGCCTTTCGTGGGCATCAAGTTGATCGATATGCTGATCACTGCGGCGCACTTGGCCTAGAAAACTTTACTTGGCAAACCGGGCCTGAGGACTTTATGAAAAAGCATCTCATCACCGCATTACTGATGACCATCGCGACCACGATCCTGCTGGGCGTGCTCTACCCGCTGCTGATCACCGTCGTGGCGCAGGTTGTGTTCAAAGACAAAGCCAACGGCCAACTGGTTATGCGCAACGGAGAGGTAGTGGGCTCGCGCATCATCGCTCAGCCCTTCACCTCGGCGAAGTATTTCCATCCTCGCCCCTCCGCTGCTGGTAACGGATACGACGCCGCTAACTCCGGCGGTACCAACCTCGGCCCCACCAACCAGAAGCTTATCGACCGCATTCAGGCCGATGCCAAGACTCTGCATGAAGAGAATCCTTCGCAGCCCGTTCCTGTTGATCTCATTACCACGTCCGCCTCGGGCCTGGATCCGGAAATTACTCCGGCCGCCGCTGAATTCCAAGTCCCGCGCATAGCTCGCGAGCGCGGCCTGCCCGAATCAACGGTCCGCGACCTGGTACAGAAGCATACCGACCAGCGCGACCTGGGCCTGCTCGGCGAAGCCCGCGTGAATGTCCTCGAACTCAATCTCGCCCTCGACGATCTGACCGCTAAGCGCTGACCCATGGAGCCTACTCCAGCGGGGATGTCATCCTGAGCGGAGCCGTTCTTCAGGCGCAGCGAAGGATCTCCCGCTCAACCGGCCTAACACGTAAGCCAAACCGCACCACCAACGCTCGCGTCAGGTTTGCACTCCGAAATCCCCGTGAGATAATGGGCCAACTCCCCATCGGCCGCCTGGCTCAGATGGCCCCGTAGCTCAGATGGATAGAGCAGCGGTTTCCTAAACCGAAGGTCGCGTGTTCGACTCACGCCGGGGCCACCATTTTTCCGCGGCCGGGCGTGCTACCCTACACTATTCCTTGACTGTCATCATTTGACTATCATCGTGCCCGGCCAGAAAAGCGAACATCCGACGCCGTTCCCGCCGCAGCCGCTGCTGCGCGCCCGCATGCCCGAGCTCGATTCTCTGCGCGGCATCGCGATTTTGCTGGTGCTCTACTATCACGGCTTTGCTTCTCGCTACGGCACCACAGGCCTGAGCGGTCTGCAGAAATTCCTGGTAGGTCTGACGGCTCCAGGCTGGGCCGGAGTCAATCTTTTCTTCGCGCTCTCGGGCTTCGTGATCACAGGAATCCTCCTCGACAGCAAGCAGCGCCCAGACTACTTTCGCCGGTTTTACTGGCGCCGCGCTCTCCGCATCCTGCCCGCGTACTACGCGCTCTTGCTGTTACTGCCGCTGTTCGGGCGATATGGCCTGCTGGGCGAAAATGTCTCCTGGAAATTCCTCGGACTCAGCGCAGTTTGTCTGGCGAACGTTACCGTCTTCTTCGGTGTTCCCATGCAGTTTGGCGTGCTATGGTCGCTGGCCGTTGAGGAACATTTCTACCTGATCTGGCCGGTGATCGTACGCCACTTGCGCCGCGGAGCCATCGCCGGAGTCGCGCTCCTCATCGCCGCCGCCGCAACCTTGGCGCGAGTCGCGGCATTTCGCCTCGGTTACGATGCGCTCGCCCACTACACCTGGCTGGTTGCCGACGGGCTGGCCTTCGGCTCGCTGCTGGCCGTCCTGGCACGCGGGCCCCGCCCATCGCGTGCGGTGAATGCGTTGATCGCCGTCGGTGCCCTCGCTGGCGTTGTCATGGTGGTTGTCCCCTTTCATCGCGCCTTTCTGGGCGGAGCCTTGAACGTCACCGCCCTCAATCTTCTTTGTACCGCTGTGGTGGCCGTAACCTTGCTCCTTGGCGCAAGTTCGTGGAGTTCGCTCGTACGTTGGAGGATCCTGGGCTTCTTCGGTGAGATCAGTTACGGCCTGTATCTCATCCACATGCTGATCTTCAATGTTTTCGACAGCATGCAAAGTCACTTGTTTCCAGCGGCTCCCACCTTCAAAGGACATTTCGGCATCATGCTGGTTCGCTTCTGCGTCTCCGCGCCCATCGCCGTGGGCGTAGCAGCGCTTTCGCGACGCTATTTCGAGGAACCTTTTCTGCGCTTGAAGGATCGTTTTCGGCCGGTCCCAGTCAGCGCGGCGGAAATCGCTGAGCAGCCTGCTGTGGTTCCAGAGGCGCGATCGGAGCCCGCATAATGGTTCCGGTTGAAACCGTCGAGAATCCTGCAGCGCGGCCTGAGAATCTTTCTCGGCCAACCGGAGCGCGTTCCCGCATTTCTCTTGCGGTGTACGTCCTTCTACTTGCGCTGGTTTCAATCCATCTTTACCGCTCGCCCACCTACAGCATGGATTCGCTGCAATACATGGGCAACGCCTTGCTCATGGAAGAGCGCGACCCGGTTCGCATCCACCAGCGCGTCTATGACGAGCTGCGCCGCTCGGTTCCGAAGATTCCGCTCGATCAGTTGCTGGGACAACAGGCCGGCACCTCAGATGATCAGAATGAGTCGCGGCGCATGCGCGCCCATGATCCCTACCGCTTCGCCGAGTTTCTTCCCCTGTTCGCGATTCGCCCGCTCTATAACCAGACGCTATACCTCGTCGGCAAAACCGGGGTCGGCCTGGTCAAGGCGGGCGTGCTGATTTCGGTCGCGTCGTACTTTGGCATCGGCATTCTGCTGTTTTTCTGGCTGACGCCGTATTGTGGTTCACTCCTGGGTGTGGCCGCGCCTTTGCTGCTGATGATCAGTCCACCGCTAACTCTGCTCGGCAGAGACACCACCTCTGACGCGCTCGCCAGCCTGGTGGCCTGCGCCGCGTTATATCTGATCTTCGAGCGGCTCCAACTCGCGGCCGGAATGACGCTGCTGGTGGCCTCCATTTATTTCCGCACTGATTTCGTCGTGCTGGCCGGTCCCGTCATTCTGGCCTGTTGGCTGGAGCGCCGTCTCGACCTGTGGAAGGGCGCAGTACTTTCACTTCTCGCTGTCGGCTCGGTGCTGTGCATCAATCATTTTGGCGGAGATTACGGCATTCGCATGCTGTACTACCGCAACTTCATCGGCGTGCCCACTGCGCCCGGAGAAATGATCGTTCACTTTTCCGTGCGCGATTATCTTTCCGCCTTCCGTTCCGGCATCACCCTGGTCGAGGACAGCTACTTCCTTCCATTCCTGTTGCTGGGCACACTGGGCCTGCGCCCGCTTCGCAACCGAAGTCTCTTCGCGGTCACGCTGGCCTATGTCCTTCTACACTTTGTGATTTTGCCGAACTGGCAAGAGAGATGGGTCGCGGTGTTCTACGTCGCCATGCTGGTCTGCGCCGTGTCGGCCCAGGGCAGTAAGAATGTGCAGAATGAAGCCACCGCAAAGCCGGCGTAGTTGCGCCGCGTAACAGTCGCTTACGCCACAGGCGGCTGCCCGATATCTTCTTCCTCTGCCCTGTGACTTTCCACCGACAATTTCCGCAACGACAGTCGTTCGTGGTGCGCCAGCACCAGCCCCGCCGGAATCACCGCTGCAAACGTCACCAGCCAGAGCAGAATGCCGCAACTCGCCGCCAGTTCTGGTGGCACATCGAACACGCTCGACAGCGTTGTAATCGTCGCAATCTGCGAACCACCGCCCACCGCGGGCAACTGCAACATCGATCCCAGCATGCTCGAAAACATCAGGATCAGCAGCTGCGATACCGGAATCGCCAGTGCGTCCACTCCGTAGGAGTGCGTCACTTCCTGATACGCCAGAGCGATTACGTACCACATGCCGATGGAAACCAGCGAGAGCCACAGAAACGAAAACGGCCCATGAATCGTGTTCAATCCCATTCCGAACTCGCGCACCTTCTGCGCCATTTTGTGCCCTAGATTGGATGACAGGTGTGAGAAGCGCTGCTCCACCCACGCTGCGGCGCGCTCGCCGTTGCGTCGAATCAGCACCGCTGCGATCGTCGTTGCCGTCACCGCCGCAGTCAGCCCGAATCCAATTTCACGGAAGCGCAGATAGTACTCAGGATGCGGAATGGAAGGCAGCGCGCTGGGCAGAAAAATTGCCAGCAGCATCATCACCGTGAACGCGCCAATGTCAAAAATCCGTTCCACGCCCCACACCGCAACCTGCGAAGAAACCGGCAGATCAGTTCGCCGCGCGATCAGGTAGGGACGAATAAACTCTCCCGCCCGCCCCAGTAGCGCCAGTCCGGTGAACCCAACCAGCGTGGGCGAGATCAGGTCCAGCGTTCTCGTCTTCGGGCGCACTGGCTTGAGAAAAATCTTCCACCGCCATGCCCGCATGCCATACGCCAGATAAATCAAAGCGATCCCGTGCAACACATGAATCTTCTTGATGCGATGCGTCTGGCTCCAGAAGGTGGGCCAGTCAAAGGTGCGCCAGTGCCGGTATTGCAGGTAAATCAGAACTGCCAGGATGAGGAATACCACCACGCTGGCCAGAATTCTCTTCTTGTCCATGAAAGGGGAAGACTCCGCGCCGCGACCCCTACCACGCGAAGCGGGAAACGGCAGTTCCAAGGTATATGACCGCGCCGAGGGGGTCAAACAAGCACTTTGCCGATCGTGCCAGGCCGCCGCGGCGGCTTGCGCGAATCCTATTCGCTCGCCGGGCCCGCGCTGGCTTTGGCTTGAACCATGGATGAGCTTGGCGTCTTGCGGGAGGTAGTCTGACTCTTCGCGGTCGCGTGCTTGGAAGCAGCGCTCTTCGATGCAGAAGCCGCGGATGCCTTTTCCTGCGCCGCTTTCTTCTTATTGAAATCCGTCACCACGCGCGCCACATACTTGCGCGTTTCGTAATAAGGAGGCACGCCGCCGAATTGCTCCACCCGCAGCGGTCCCGCGTTGTAGGCCGCCAGCGCCTTCACCAGATCGAAGTTATAACGCTCCAGCAGTTCCCGCAGATATTTCGCTCCGCCTTCGACATTGGCTTGCGGATCGAACGCGTTCGGCACGCCCAGCTTTGAGGCGGTGCCCGGCATCAGCTGCATGAGCCCTTGCGCGCCTTTCGGCGACACCGCGCGCGGGTTGAATCCGCTTTCCGCCTTGATCACGCTGTTCACCAGGTCGGGGTCGAGCCGGTAACGGTCGCTGGCCGAAGCTACTACTTCATCCAGGTTCACCGCATCGAAGTTCACCGCCGAACCATTCTGTGAGTTTCGCCCAAAAGGCGCAGGCGCGGCAGCGGATTTCCCCGCGGAAGCCGGAAGCCGAGCGCCGGAATCCGGTAAGTCGGGAGCGGCCTCAAAATGTTCGATGTCGGCCGTAGGCACATCCACGAAACTCGATCCATCGGCATTCAAGTACAACCGCGTGGTGTCGCCAACCACTTCGCGCCGCTCATGCCGGATGGAAAATCCATTGCGCAACACGGCAACCTCGCCGGCAAAGCAGGGAAGCGCCGCCAGTGCAAGCGCCAACATCCAGCCGCCGAGTTTGAGCGCGAGCCGCATCCAAATTCACTGACCACTGACCACTGACCACTGGCCACTGACCACTAGCCACTAGCCACTAACCACTAACCACTGCCTCCACCGCTGCCGCAATCCCGCATGCGTCGTTGCCCAAAGTCACCGTCCAGCCGCGGCTGCGCAGTTCTTCGCAGGCATTCCCCATGATAACCGGATGCCCGGCAAACTCAAGCATCTCAACATCATTGTGGTTGTCACCGATGGCCATGACCTGTTCGCGGCGGTAACCACGGCGTTTCGCCCAGCGCTCCAGCGCATGGCCCTTCGAACAGCCTGCATTCAACACGTCGATCATCGACAGATCGCGCTCGGGATATTCCGTGCGCAACACGGTCACGCTGCCGTCCATGCCAGCGCCGGCGAGTGCCAGCAGCGCCTGATTCATACGGGCCATCGTGCCGCAGAACATGGTTTGCACCGGATCAGTGACCAGCGAGTCTTCGATCGGTACTACGAACTCGATGTACTCCATGTTCTTCTCCAGCCAGCGGCGGATGCTGGCCCCGAGTTCGTCGAGCCGTTCCAGCACGATTGCGCCCTTGGTTTCCTGGTCAAACGTAAGAACGGTATTGCCGCGGAATTCTTGCATGGCCCCGCACAGGCGGCGGCAGCTTTCGGCGGGCATCAGGTCGCGATGAAAGGTCTCGCCGGCGAGCGATCGCGTGACCGCGCCATTGGAACTGATCAGCCACAAATCGAATCCCAGTTGTTGGGCGATGGGCAGGGCAAAGGTGTGGCGGCGGCCGGTGACGAGCACAACTTCGATGCCCGCGGCGTGGGCCCGGCGCAGCGCCTGCAGATCGCCGTCAGAGATCTTGAATTGTGGATTGAGCAGCGTACCGTCGATGTCGGTCGCCAGCAGCCGGATAGAAGGTGGGGAAATCGTCACTACTCAGTTTAGCATCGGCTCGGGAAGGGCACGCCTTCAAGTCGTGCCTTCACATCTGTGCCGGAAGCCGCGAGAGCAGCGCGTCGGCCTTGCGGAACCAGGGGCGTTCGCGGCGGCGGAGATAACGGGGCATGGTCGGCTTCTTCTCGAGAATCTTGCGGGCCCACTCGCGGGCTTCGGCGGCGCGGCCTTGCGATTGCAGGAACAGAGCGTAGTGGTAATAGGTTTCGGAGATCGTGGAAATGCGCGTGGCCTCGCGAAACAGCGCGTCGGCCTTCTCGTTCTGCCCGGTCTGGGCGTAGGCCCAGGCGAGCAATCCCTTGGCGCGGTGGAAGTCATAGTCCGGGTCGGAGGTGACGGCACGTTCCAGGTCGGGCACGGCGGCGGCGTAGTCCCCGAGTTCGATCTCGGCGACACCGCGGCGGTAGAACGGATCCGGATGGTCGGTGCGCGAGGAGATCGCCTTGTCGTAGGCGGCTCGAGCTTTCGCGAAGTTGCCGTCGTCGATGTAGAGCAGACCAAGTTCTTCATAGTTTCCCGCCGAAGGATTGTCGAGGATGATGCGCTCCAGTTCTTGAATCCTCCGTCGGCGCGGGAAAACCTGAAATGAGCCGCGCAGCAGGCCTGCGTCGGGAATGACTTCCACGACGATATAGACCAGAGCTCCTACCCAGGAGAACAGGATCACCCAGATCCAGAAGAAGTTCGGACGGCGCCGGATGAAGTGGACGATGGCGATAATCCGCAGCGCGATGGACCACCAGGAAAACGCGAAGAAGAGAAATGATCCCATGGCGAAATCGCACTATAGCACGCAGAGCAGGATCCTTTGGCAGAAACCGAAGCCCTATGCGCGAGCTGCTACCTAAGTTCATTGCTCACGTGCACCCAGGTCGGTAGCATGGAAGGATATCGTGCTGCGGGCCCGGTTTGCGGAAGTTGTACGGATGATGCGGAAGTCGTGCGGAGTGCGGGGCCCCGCCGGGGGATGGCTATGCGAGTTCGGTTGTGGAATGTTCGCTGCTTGCTGGTTTTTATTGGGGTAGTTTCCTGCTTCGGACATACACAGCAGGCACAGGAAAAACCTGAAATCAAAATCGGCTTTTCCCTGGAAGCCGTGAAGGGCGAGCGCTGGCAGACCGACCTGGACAACTTTCAGGCGCGCGCTCAGCAACTGGGTGCGCAGACGATCACTCGGGACGCTGACGGCGACGATGAACTGCAATTCAAACAAGTGCAGGAGCTGCTGAATTCGGGCATTGATGTTCTGGTGCTCTTGCCGCACGATTCCGCGAAGGCCGTCCGCATCGTGGATGCGGCGTATGCCAAACACGTTCCTGTCATTAGCTATGACCGGCTGGTGCCGAATCCTCATGTGGATCTTTATGTGGGATTCGATCTGTTTTCTGTCGGCATTCTGCAAGGGCAATCGATCGCGCAGCATGCGCCCACGGGGAATTACATTCTGCTGGGCGGATCGCCGCTCGATCCGAACTCGAAAGTGGTGCGCGCGGGGCAGATGAAAGTGCTGCAACCTCTGATCGATCGCGGCGACATCAAGATTGTGGCCGACATCTGGGTGCCGGAGTGGAGTCCGACACAAGCCTACATTCTGGTTGGGCAGGCGCTGCAGAATCTGAAAGCTCCTCTGGCCGCGATCGTGGCCTCGAATGACGGCACGGCGGGCGGCGCCATCCAGGCGCTCGAAGATAATCATTTGGCGGGGAAGGTGCTGGTCACGGGGCAAGACGCGGACCTGGCCGGCGTGACTCGCTTGTTCGACGATACGCAGCTCATGACTGTTTACAAGCCGATCCCCGGCGAAGCGCGAGCGGCCGCCGAAGCCGCAGTGGCGCTGGCCCGCCACGAAACGGTGGGAAGCACCACGACTGTGCCGAACGGCGCCCAAGGCTCTTCCAATCAGACCACCAAGGCGATCCTGCTGACTCCGATCGCAGTCACGCGGCTGAATGCCCGGGATACGGTGTTCAAAGACGGCTTTCAAAAGATCGAGACCGTGAAGCGCAGCGTGCCGAAAGAGAAGTGGGGCGGCCTGGATCGGTAGAGCGATCTGCTCAGCGTGGTGCCAAATATTTTTTTCTTGCCGGTTGGATAAAATCCCTGTTTTCTTGGAGTTGCAGAAGGGTGATCTGGGTGCTCGTGCGTAAAATATTCGAAGGAAAGGGGTTATCGGCAAAATATTAAAGAATAAGGAGTTAGGCGCAGGGCGGAGTGATGCCAGGTTTCGGATCAACGGTGTGGACGCTCTGCGCACGGTTTCAGTATGGGCTTTCCATAGGCTCGGTCAAGGTTGTTCGTCACAATAGCGGGGAAGACTTCTGTGGAAGGCTGTGGAAAAAGGCCAATGAGGCGTGCGGGCGTTCACTCTTGACTGCCTCCATTTGAGCTAGAACGCGCGAAGGCCGTATTCAATTGAGCGCAGGATGGCACTGTCCAAGAGCGCTCCGGATCTGTGCAGCGCAGAGGTGAGCCGTTCGGACTGGGTCCTGGTGGGAGCGGTGAAGGTGGAGTTGAATTGCTGGCACCAACGGCGAATGTAAGACCGTGCCAGTTTCCGCACCTCCTCATTGTCGGCGTCGACAGCTTGCACAAGGTAGCCGATACTTTCCCACTTGCTGAGTCGGGCGATTAAGAAAAGCGTGTTGCGGCGCACGTGTAGTTCCGAGTGGGCGCCGAAAATCGTCCAGAGATCCTCCCCGGCAGACAGATGACGGGTTTTACTCAATCCCTTCATGGCTTCGCGCGACACCGCCGGGCTTTGATCAGCCATGCAGGTTCGGAATACATCGACAAATTCGACTGGATTCAGATTCGCTAACGCACGAAGCGCTGCTCTGCGGATTCTAGGGGTTTTATGAGATACATGAGGTACCACAAGACTTGCATCCGTCGCGGTGCCGGTTTCCCCTATGCCGGAAATGGTTGCATATAAAGCTGGTGAGGCTGGCTGGCTCAGTGCCCCGCGATAGAATTCACCTAAATCGAACGCTGAGCCTCTTCCCAGCTGAAATTGAGCGTAGCCGCGAACAGAACGATGAGAGTCGAGCAGGGCAAGCTCAAGCCAGGGGAGTGCCTTGTCAGGGAATTGATTCGAAAGGACCTCCAAACCTCTGTGACGGACAGGGGCAAATCGATCTCGCATTGCAGTTGCTGCCAAGCGCTCCTTCAATTCGCTTTCTGCGACGCAAGAGATTCTTCCCGCAGCGTCCAATCGAACTGCGGGGTCCGGGTCTGACAGCGCATGTAGGATTAATGCGTACCCGGCCGTGCCGGCGCCTCTTAACGCGATGTCGTAGCATGCCCGTCTGACCTGTCTATCGAGAGAGCCCAAACCGGTCTCAAGCGCGGCGCGGCATTCTTGTGAAGCCAGCAGATGCTCGACTGCTCCGAGTAGGTTTTGCTGATCATCGCGGCGGAGTAGCCGAAGGCGGTTCACGAGCAATATGTTGATGACGAGAAACGGCGCATAATCTGGGCGCAGGCGCTCGCGTATCAGACGATGAGCAGTCTCGCGAACGGGCTTCACCCAGTCATTGAGCCTCAGCAGCAGGAACGGCAACTCCGTTCCGTCCTCGCTTTCACTCAGCTTGCGAAGCGACTCCTCGCGCACATACCCGCTGAAGTGAAATGAGGCCATCCCCAGAGCAGAAACGGATGATTCGCCAAACAACCGCAAAAAACCTACATGTTCGGGCTTCATGTCGGCCCAGGCGGAGGGATAAGACCAGCGGTACGGTGATCGCTGACGCATCTGCTGATCGAGCCAAGGAAGATCCGCAGGATTGAGAGTCCCCGCCAATGCCGACACCGCGTTCGCGGCGGCCTGCGCAACGCGCCGATTAGGATTCAACAGAAGAGAAACGATGTCTGGGATGGCAGCGGGATCACTAGTATCGCTGATGAGCGCCAAAGTCGTAACTTTGTGACTGGTGGAATTCTGCCAGAAAGAGAGGTGCTTGTGCAGCGCTTCGATCAGCGATTTTGTCTCAGGCGCGAGGCTCCGTCGCATGACGAGAGATTGTACCGTTAAAGGCCGCGCGAAAGTACCGAGGGCCGCCTCGCGCGGGTCTTGCAGGCTCGCGCTTGATACCCGATGAAGACTGAGATCCTTCGCTCCGCCTGAAGAGCGGGCTCGCTCTGGATGAGAACCGAAGATGACGCCAGTGACGGGCGGGCGACCGGGCGCATGTGATATACATGGTTTTTTGGGGGAGAGGAATCGGAAATAAATGGAATGCCGGACCAAGGACGAACTGGAGCAACATCTTTCGGACATTCGCAACCTGGCGATGAGGCCGGGGCTTACGCCGGAGGAAACGGCTGCGGCCGTGCGGGCTGAGCGTTTTGCTATGGCTCTGTTGCGGGAACACGACTCTTCGGGGCATAACGGCAAGAGATGCCCTTACGCCACTCAAATCTCGTCGCTGGAAAGCTGATCGGGCCCGATACCTTCATGTTGTTTTGCGGATGACGGCTCGCGAGGGCCGGTCTTTTCTTCTCCGGCATCTCTATCCTGAGATGGTTCCCACACAACGAACCGCACGTTGTGTGGGCCACGGGCCAGACTCGATTTTGCTTGGATTTTACTTGGCGACGGCGTGATGGTCGTAGCTGATCACGCGGGTGACTTTCCATGCGCCATCTTTATACTGCCACAAATGAACGAATTGGCCTTCGCCGACCCCTTCGGTGTCTTCGTGTCCGGGGTGGTGGAAGCGATGCACGCCCATTTCGACAAAGCCATAACCTTTCATGTAGTAGACCTTGAGCGTTCCGGGAACGAGTTCGCGCGTGGTTTTGCCGCAGATGTTCTTCTTGACGGAGTCGGTCAAGGCGGCTTTGCCGAGCGTCACGCCGCCCTGATCGTGGTAGAACTCGACGTCATCCACGAAGAAGGAGGCAAACTTGTCGAGATCGCAGCGGTTGTAGGCATCGAACAGCGCGGCATCGAGAGCGGCTCCGGCGCGGTTCAGTTCTTCCTGGTTCTGAATCTTGTCGAACGATGGGATAGGTTGCTCGGACGCGGTTGGTGCGGGCACGTTTTGCGCCGGCGCGTTCTGTGCGTTCGCATCGTTGAGAAGGACAAGGACAAGGACGCAGGGAATTGCCAGCAGTAACAGGATCGGTGACAGCTTCGACTGCCGTTTCATGAGGGATCTCGCTTTCCGGAGGATGTGCGGCAAGTTAGGGTACGGAAGCGAGGTCGAGAATGTTCCGGATTTGAGCGCGTCACCAGTCCAGGTGAACAATCCAATCTCCCTGCGGTCGCGTACATATCCTGAAAGCGGTTCCCAATCGAATCCATCTGAATCAGGAGAAGTTATGAAGCGCATGTTTGCAGTTCTGCTGTTGAGCATTATGGCCATCGCGGGTACGGCGCTCGCTGGCGATAAGAATCCCGTCGTCGGCGGACAGCCGATGTATCCAAACAAAGACATCATCGACAACGCCGTCAACTCGGCCGATCACACCACGCTGGTGGCAGCGGTAAAAGCCGCCGGACTGGTTGAGACGCTGAAGGGGGCGGGGCCGTTCACGGTCTTCGCGCCTACCAATGAGGCGTTCCAGAAGTTGCCGGCGGGTACCGTGGAAACTTTGCTGAAGCCGGAGAATAAAGAAATGCTGGTGAAGATACTCACCTATCACGTGGTTGCCGGAAGGTTGAGCGCGGACGAACTGAAAAAGGAAATCCGCGCCGGACATGGGCAGGCCACGCTGAAGACGGTGAGCGGTGGGACGCTCATCGCCATGATGCAGGGATCGAACATTGTGCTGAAAGACGAAACGGGAGGAATGTCGACCGTGACCATCCCGAATGTGTTTCAGTCGAATGGAGTGATTCACGTGGTGGACGCGGTAGTGTTGCCGAACTAAGTGTTGCCGAACTAAGCCTAGAGTAACGTCAGAAGGCTGCCCCACTCTCTTTGCTCCTTCGCGTTGGCTGAAAGAGAGTGGGGCACTGACGTTTCGATTGCTGTACGAGCGAACATGTGTGCTTGGGATGGTTCGGTCGCGCACCTACAGCCGCTAGGTTCCTTTAACCTCTCCTGCAATCTCCTGCAGCTTGGACGCCATTTCGTGGAGCAGGAGCGTGTTCTCGGGACGTATCGTTTCTGCGATGTCCTTCAGAACATCCGACAGTTGCTGGCGCAACTGGATTAGTTGGTCCGGTTGTCCTTTGGCTGTGGCAATGCGGCTGATGGTTTCACGCATCTTTGCTTCCCGCGGTCTGTAATCGCGCCCCATCTTATCGATGTGGTCCCAGGTAACAAACTTGCGCCATACCTTCGGTTGATCGAGGCCAGCCTCTTGAGAATCCTTGCGCAGCAGATTGAGTTCCTTGGGCAACTGGCTGGCAAGTCGCAGGAAGGGCTCTGGGGATAGGTTTTGTACGTTCTGGAAGCCGAACTCGCTGTCGTCCTCGAGGAAAAGAGAGCGGAAGCGGCAGACGAGGTCAAGTCCCTTCAGCAGGAGAGTTGTCGATTGGTCGCCATAATCGGGCCGGCGCAAGGCTTCGACAAAATACAAGTTGAATTCGCGATTATCGTCATAGTAGCGAGTCGCGGTGGTGAGAATGATCCGGTACGCCTTGGTTTCATCGTTGGAAAGGATAACCTGGCTGTTGTCCACGTTGATCAAAGCGGGGAAACTGGACATGACGACGCTGGTAATGGCATCGCGCCAGGAATCCTGAAACTTGCTGCCGCTGGTGGCTTGCAAGAACTTTTCCCACGTGGTGGAAACGTCGGGCAACCCGAAGATGGCCATGGAACCGCCTGAACCCACCGGCACCAGTTGGGCATCGGGAGGCAGATCGCTGTCAGACTGTTGCAGCGCCGCTCCTTTGGCTTTGATGGTGATCTGCTTCTGCGGCTTCAGCGTGATGTCGACCGTGGTCTTGAGATAGCGGAAAATCTCGAGCCGCAAGGTCTTCACGCAGCTGGCCGCATTCTGCTCGGGCCGCAAGTCCTTTTTTTGAAACCCAGCCGCCTTCGTGAGATCAGCCACTGAATCCTGCCAGGTCTCGATCATTTTGCAGAGCGGATCATCCGAGTCGATGGTCAGGCCGGCTTCGAACTCGGTGTGGGTTAGCTGCAGTTTGTCGGGACCGATGTTTAGCGATACACCCTGATCGTCAGTGGCAGTGGCGGGCAGGCTCTGCAGAAACAGCGGCACTTTCCGCTTGTTGGGATGCGCCTTCATCAGAGCATCGAAGTAGCCAACCTCCCAGCCGGTGTACCCGTGACTTGCCTTGGTGGCGCCGGTGTAGACGATGATCAATACGTCGCTTCGTTCCAGCTTCGATTCGATCTCCTCTTTGAACTTATCGCCCGCCTGCAGGAAGCCCCGATCCCAGTAGATTTCGGCGAAGTGATCGTCCAGGGCCGTGGTTAGGCACTTATCGATGGCCTCGGCAATGGGAGCGTCCTCCGACGCGTAGCTGATGAAGACTCTGAAGATTCGTGGTTCGCTCGGCACAAGAGCCGCCGAGCCAGGAAGCACAGCAAGATTTCCACCCATAGGACACCTCGGGAGTCATAGAAGACTTAGGATTTTGCGGACAGGGCCCACGAGGGGAAGAATTGGGGACATTCTACACCAACTGGCGTTTGTGGGAGGAAAATCTTGTGGCTGATCGGGAATAACGAAGTGCGAGTCGCAGGGGAGATTTCGATCCGGCGGCCACCTAGCTTGCGGGGATCAGGACCGCGACTGAGGAGACGCATCTCCAGGTATGGTTTAGATTGACCCAGGTGTCGACGAAGCGCTCGCGGCGGGTTACCGATTTGCCTTTGTGCATACTCTGGGTGCGAAAGACTCCTACAACTACCGCTGAATCGCCATAGACATCCACTTTGCTCTGTTCGGTCACGGCCTGCGCGGGAGGTTGATAGTCAGGCGCTTTCAGGCTCGCCAGAAATTCGCGCTTGGTCTGAATGCTTCCGTCAATATCGATGGACACGAATGTATCGGCCAGAAGCAGGTCGAGCGCCTTGGTGTCTTTGTTTTCGAGCGCGCTGTTCCAGGAATTGTCGAGCGCCAGGACGTGCGGGCCTTCGTCGGAGGACGAAGTCTGGGCGGGGGCCAGGGCTGTGTTGAGTAAGAATGTGAGGACAATCGCCAGGAAGGGCTTCATCGGGTAGGGTCTCCCAGTGTTAGGAGAGATTCTACATTGCCGGAGAAGAGCAGGCTAAACCCCCAGAAGTGGCGGCATTGAGCGCGAAGATCTCTAGATTTCTGCTGCATCGTGCCCACGCTTCGAACACCGCGAAGCGTGGGGCAGCCGATGTTTGGATGTGCCAGCCCTCGGCTAAAATCTCTAGATCGCCGCGGAATCGATTCCCACGCGTTGTGTGGGCCACCCGCCTGTGCGGTCTGTCGACGCAAGGAAGAGACCTTTGACTATGACGCTGGAACAATTGGAAGAGGAGCTACCGAACGGGCTTCATGACGCACAGATTCGGTCGATCACGCGCAATTTCGAGAATGGGACTCTAACGCTGGCACTGCACATCCACGTTGGGCTGCTAGACGACCCGCCTGAGGAGCGTGAGAGATATCGCAACGGGATGATTACGTTCAGCGGAGTTGAGCTATTCGTGGTTGAGAGCCCTGAGGCCTCATCCGCCTTCGCCTCGCCTGGCGGGGTGTGGTTCAACGCTAGCCGAAGTGAAGTGGGCTTGCTTCCTGCTGACATAGAGGCGAAACTGACGCAAGCGACACTCAGGTATTCATTCTTCGTACTTGACTGGCATTCCCATATACACATCGCCGCATCGGGCATGAGCTTTGCTTGGGAGACTGGAGCCTATTTAGGGGCGGGTGGCACAGGGTTTTGACTTCGGCCCATGCTTTTGATCTCGATGGCATCACCGACACAGCGGGTGCCCCATACTTCGCGCACTTTGCGAGGGGTGGGCGGCATTGAGCGCGAAGATCTCTGGATTTCTACTGCATCGTGCCCACGCTTCGAACACCGCGAAGCGTGGGGCAGCCGATGTTTGGAGGAGACCGCTCCACCCAAATTGGGAACGAAAAAGCGTCCGCAGGACGCCTGATGATAGCTCGGCGTTTCAACGCCGGGTACAGTGGGAGTGATGGAATCGCGTCCCGTAGGGACGCTTGAGGCTTCTCCACGTGTCCCACACGTATGTTTCCGATCTGGTGCATTGCGTCTTCTCGACGAAAAAACGCCGCAATCTGATTGCTACCGAAATGCAACCAGAACTTTGGGCGTTCGTCGGAGGCATAGCGCGGAAAAACGGATTCAAGGCGCTGATTGTTGGCGGCACGGAAAACCACGTGCATCTTCTGTTGTCGTTACCCGCGACCATGCCGCTGGCGAAAGCCATGCAGCTGGTGAAGGGAGCATCGTCGCGATGGATGAATGAAAAGCATGGGCGGGGTTTTGCGTGGCAGGAAGGATATGGCGCGTTCACGGTGGGGATCTCGCAGAAAGATCACACGATCGAGTACATCCGTACGCAGGCCGAGCATCATCGCAAGCGAAGTTTCGAGGAGGAGTTTGTGGCGTTCTTGAAGAAGCATGGAGTCGAATACGACCCGCAGTATGTGTGGGGGTAGATCTGCGCGACGGGTTGGGCGATGAGGAGGTTCGTGGTCACGATTCAGGCGTCCCTACGGGACGCGGTTCTGTTTTGCGGAACGGCTACCCGGCGTTGGAAACGCCGGGCTATTGTCAGGCGGTCCCTCCGGGACCTGCGGCGGTGGCGCAACGCGCGTAAGCGGAGACATGAAAAAGCCCCGCTCTTGCGAGCGGGGCTTAATTTTCCATCTAGGCTTTTGCGCCGAAGGCGCGTCTGCCTTGACGGCTAGTCTTAGTACATGTCGCCCATGCCGCCGCCGCCGCCGTGTCCGCCGGGAGCGGGAGCTTCCTTCTTTTCAGGAATCTCCGCGATCAGGGCTTCGGTGGTCAGCATCAACGACGCGATGGAGCCGGCGTTCTGCAGGGCGGTGCGCACGACCTTGGTGGGGTCGAGCACGCCGGCCTTGACCAGGTCCTCGTACTCGTTGGAGAAGGCGTTGAAGCCGTAGTTGGTCTCCTTGGAGTCGAGCACCTTGCCCAGAATGACTGCGCCTTCTTCGCCGGCGTTCTCGGCGATCATGCGCAGGGGCTCGGTGATGGCGCGCTTGACGATGTTGATACCGATCTGCTCATCGCCTTCGGCCTTGACCTTGTCGAGCGCTGCGGCGCAACGCGCCAGAGCCACTCCGCCGCCGGGGACAATGCCTTCTTCCACGGCTGCACGCGTCGCATGCATCGCATCTTCCACGCGGGCTTTCTTTTCCTTCATTTCGGTTTCGGTTGCGGCGCCGACTTTAATGACGGCTACGCCGCCGACCAGTTTCGCCAACCGCTCCTGCAGTTTCTCGCGGTCGTAGTCGCTGGTGGTCTTGTCGATCTGGCTGCGAATTTCTTTTACGCGGCCTTCGATTTCAGCGTGCTTACCCTTGCCTTCGACCACCGTGGTGTTGTCTTTGTCGATGGTGATCTTCTTGGCCTGGCCGAGGTCGCTGATCTGCACGTTCTCGAGCTTAATGCCGAGATCTTCAGTGATGGCCTTGCCGCCGGTTAGGATCGCGATATCCTGCAGCATGGCCTTGCGGCGATCGCCGAAGCCAGGAGCCTTGACGGCCGCGACTTGCAGCGTGCCCCGCAGTTTGTTGACGACGAGGGTGGCGAGTGCTTCGCCTTCCACGTCCTCAGCAATGATCAGGAGCGGCTTGCCGGACTTGGCAATCTGCTCGAGCAGCGGGAGCAGGTCCTTCATCGAGCTGATCTTCTTTTCGTTGATCAGGATGTAGGCGTTCTCGAGGGCAACTTCCATGCGCTCGGGATCGGTGACGAAGTAGGGCGAGAGGTAGCCACGGTCGAACTGCATGCCTTCGACCACTTCCAGCTGAGTTTCGAGCGTCTTCGACTCTTCGACGGTGATGACGCCGTCTTTGCCGACCTTCTTCATGGCTTCCGCAATGATCTTGCCGATGGTTTCGTCATTGTTGGCGGAAATGGTGCCAACCTGAGCGATCATGCCATCGTTGTTGACGGGCTTGGACAGCTTGTCGAGCTCGCCGTTGATGCGGTTGCCTTCTTTGTCGAGCTTGCCGGTGATGATGGTGACGGCCTTCTCGATGCCGCGCTTCAGGGCCATCGGGTTGGCGCCGGCGGCAACAGTCTTGACGCCTTCGCGGAAAATGGCCTGGGCGAGAACGGTGGCGGTAGTGGTGCCGTCACCGGCAATGTCGGAAGTCTTGGAAGCGACTTCACGAACCATCTGTGCGCCCATGTTCTCGAGCGGATCGCGCAATTCAATTTCCTTGGCTACGGTAACGCCGTCTTTGGTGATGGTGGGCGAACCGAACTTCTTTTCGATGACTACGTTGCGGCCCTTGGGGCCGAGTGTGACCTTCACGGCATCGGCCAGGACGTTAACGCCCCGGAGGATCGCCTGCCGTGAATCTTCTCCATGAATGATTTGTTTTGCCATTGTGCTTATCTCCTATTTAGTTCTGTCGCAGGATTGACCTGCGGAATGTTTGGTTAGGGCTGTCAGCTTTCGGCTCTGAAGCTTTTAGCTCTTAGCTGTTAGCCAAACCTTAAAGCCCTTGTCATCCTGAGCAACGCGCAAAGCGCGATGCGAAGGACCTTACGAACTGCAAGCAGCGGCACTACAGCCAGCGCTCAAAAACGCGCCAGCAGCTACTTGCGCGATCCAGCCGTTTCTTTCTTGGCCGGAGCAGCGGCGCCCGTGAGGATGCCGAGCACTTCTTCTTCTTTCATGATGATGAACTCTTCGCCATCAATCTTGATCTCGGTGCCGGAATACTTGCCGAACAGGATGCGGTCGCCTTCGTGGACGGCCAGAGGGAAGGTCTTGCCCTCATCGTTGGTGCGGCCTTTGCCGGTGGAGATGACTTCGCCTTCCTGCGGCTTGTCTTTGGCCGAGTCAGGGATGATGATGCCGCCACGAGTGGTGGAAGCCTCTTCCACGCGACGGACCAGAATGCGGTCATGGAGTGGTGAAAATTTCGCCATGGTTTGTTACTCCTTTCGAATATTAGAAGGTTGACGTGCCTGAATTGAGCTTTGTAACCCTATGATTCGGATGGGTTATGCAGTGTTGTTAGCACTAATGCCCCACGAGTGCTAATTGTAGGATGTGAGCGAGGGATTGTCAAGGGCGTGCAGAACCTGTTTGTGCTCAGTCATCCCGAATCGGGAGAACAGCAGGTTCCTCACCGCGCTTTCCAGCCCGGTTCGGAATGACAGATCTCAAGGGCCGGAGGTTTCGACTTGCCGATGTATCATGCCTTCCATGGCCGGTCTTGATCCGGGGACGGAGTGGCGGCGGCTCTCTGAGCTTTATGGGCGGATGGGCGATGAGGAACTGCTGGGGCTGGCGCGGGAGCAGTTGGAATTGACGGACGTTGCCAGGGAAGCGCTGCGGAATGAGATGGCGCAACGCAAGCTGAAGGTGCAGCCTGAGGCGCGTCCGAAGCCGGCTCCGATGCCGGAGACGCTGCCGGATTCTCCTTACTATGAAGACCGGAGGCTGGTGGAGATTGCCAGGGTGTGGAGTTTGGCGGACGCGCTGCAGTTGCAGCAGTTGCTGGGTGGGGCGGGGATTCCGTTTTTTATGGGACCGGAGAAAGCTACGGAGGTTGACGCGGTGACGTCGAACTTCGCGAGGGGCGTCAGCGTGCAGATCATGAACATTGGATTGCCGTGGGCACGGCAAGCGCTGGAGTATTACGAGCCGGTGAACGAGCCGGATCACGAACCGGAGGCGGAACTAGATCAGGTTGTCATGCGGTGTCCGAAGTGTCGGTCCGAGGAGGTTGTTCTTGAGGAACTGGTGGGGGAGGCTTCGGCAGCGGAGAAGGACTCGCCTCAGGAATTTGAGTGGGGTTGCGATGCTTGCGGGTATCGGTGGAAGGATGACGGGGTTTTGAAATAGGGATGAAGCAGGTTCCTCCACTCCGCGGTCGCGTACGCTCCGGCTCCGGTCGGAATGACAGAGTTGTTTGGGCGGGTTCGGTCTAGATGGTTGGAAGTCAGAATCCCCACTTCTCGCGCAGAGAACGCGCGAGAAATGGGGCACCCGCCTCAGTCGAGGATTACGAAGTCAAAATCCCCACTCTAACGTCGCAAAGGACGCGACGTTAGAATGGGGCACCCTCGGGATCTTCTTCACCCTTCTGCACGCTTTACAGTTCGGGTTGGGCGGTGCCTTTTTTGATGGCCTCGTCCAGGATCTGCTTCAGTTCCTCGGAGGCTTTGCGGGACTGTTCTTCCTGTTGACGGCCTAATTCTTCCTGTTGGTTGCCGAGCTTTTCCTGCTTTTCTCCCAGGGCTTCCATCTGCTGGCCGAGTTTCTCTTGTTGCTCGCCGGCTTGGGACTGGATGTCGCCCATCTTGGATTGCAGGTCGCCCATTTCTGATTGCAGCTGGCTCAGTTGGTCCATCGTGGCGTTGGGGCCGAGGGCCTTGAGTTCGGCTTTGAGTTTGTCGAGTTCGCCGGTCAGGTCAGGAACGTTGACGCGAACCTCCTCCATCTGAGCCCCGAGTTCGTCCTGCTGTTTGCCGAGAGCATCCTGCTGCTTGCCGAGTTCGTCCTGCTTTCTGCCCAGTTCGTCTTGCGGGGCCCAGAGCTTTTTGGCGCGATCGATGATGGCCTGGTCGCGAATGATGTAGGAGGTGCCGTCGCGCTCGAACCAGAGGAAGTCGCCGGGGATGGATTTGCGGAGCTTCTCGATGTGGTGAACGTCGTCGATGGAACCGGACATGGTGAGGGAATCGGATTTGCCGGTCACGATGACGAAGCGCTGATCGTCGTCGAAGCTGTAGGAGTAAGAGTAGCTGCGGCCGGGGGCGGACGCGGCAGACTGAGAATAGCCGGAGCGCGAGGCCGTCGCCAGTTGGCGCGCCAACTGAGCGTAGGCCATGGCCTGAGCCCGGACCTGGTTGGCGCGGGCATCGATTGCGTAGGCGCTGACCGGCGCGCGCGGGAGTGGAGGAACGCCGTAGATTCCGCCGTAGATTCCGCCGCGGATGCCGTCGCTCGGGGGAAGTGGCGGCTGGGAGGGAGCACCGGGTTCCGCTGGAGGGGCGACCTCGGCTGTCGGCGCGGGCTCGGCGGAAACCGCGGCGCTTGGCTTAGCGGCGGGCGCGGGCTGGGCCGGAGGCGCAGCTTGTTCCTGCGCGGCGCGCGGAGCCGTTGCCGGGTTGGCCGCGTGCACCGAGGCGGCGAGATAAACCAGAGGAATGGCGAAGACGACGACTAGAACGGCGATGGATTTCTGAAGACGCATGGCAACTGATCCTTTCCAAGCAAGAATTCGGTCCACTCTTTCTTCCGCCTGACCAGCCTTGGCCATGGAAACTCCCGGCCACCAGACGCGGCCGGGAGCGGCGTGCAGGGCTTCGAAGAACTCGAGCAAGATAGTGGCGTAACGATTGTGATCGGTACCGCAGTTGAGCGCGGCTTCGTCGCTGGCCTGCTCGGCCAGAAGGGCGAGATGGCGGTCGAGCCACCAGGCGAGCGGGCTGAACCAGAACAACGCACGATGCAGCAGCGAGAGCCGCTGGGTGAGCCCATCGCGGCGCGCCACGTGGGAGAGTTCGTGGGCGATGACGGCGGAGAGTTTGGCGTCGTCCCATGTCGGCCAATCGGTGGGAAGAAGAATCGTGGGGCGGAGCGCGCCCATGGTGACCGGGACGGAAATGAGTTCGGATTCGACGACGCGCGGAATGTGGGCGAGGCCGGCGGCTCGCGAAGCGAGCGATCGGGATACGCGCGCGTCGGTGATGGGGCGCGAGGCGCGCAGCAGGCGGCGGGCGAAGAAGAGTCCGATGATGAAGCGCGCGAGTAGGAGCAGAGCGACGGAGAGATAGGTCGCGGCGGCGATTGCGGGCCAGGGAAGCGACGAGAAAGTTGTTGGCGATGGAGTCGCGGAATCGAGGGCCGGGTTCGAGTTTTCTGTGAGAGCCATTCTTTCGGCCCGCTGGGGCTGATTCGCGGCCGGTGCGTTTTCCCCACGGCTTGCGCCGTGGGCTGTATTCTGGCGCCGCTTTGCGGCTACTGCCAGCGTGCTATCGGGCGGCAGATTTTTGCCTACAAGTGAGCTTCGCTCCTCAGTTGCGACGATGGTCTGATTGGTGCTGCCGAAGATCGCATGGGCCTGCGCGCTGTTCAACGTGCGTTGGAAGAATTCAGGCGCTGGAATCGGGAGCGGGGGCAGGAGCCATCCCAGCAGGGGCATGGCGAGCGCGGCGTAGAGGACGGCACTCCAGGTGAACAGGCGTGCGGACGTGGCTTTGACGCGGAAGGCGGCCAGGCCGAACGCGGCGACGGCTGCGAGGGCGGTGGCGCGCGCGGCGGAATTCACCAGCAGCGCGAGCAGGCTGGCGGAGACGGGCATCGATTCGGTGAGGATCATGTTGGTGAGGATCATGGCTTTTCCTCTTTTGTCGGGATGCGGCGGTCGGCGGACGTTTGTGCGGCGGGGGTTCGTTCTGCATTTCCGCGTTCGGAGACTTTGCGGGCCAGGCGTTCGAGTTGCTTGCGGTTGAGCACGGCGTTGTCGACCATGCCGAGGACGAGTTGTTCGGCGGAGCCGCCGCAGAAGCGGTCGATGATGTTTTTGACGGCGCGGACGGCGACGTTCTGGCGCGCGTCGGAGGCCTGGTAGATGAAGGTGCGGCCGTCGATGGCGTGCGTGAGGTAGCCTTTTTCTTCCAGGCGGCGCAGGACGGTGCGGATGGTGGAATCTTTCATGGGACGGGCGGAAGCGAGAGCTTCGCGGCAGGATTCGGCAGTGCAGGGGCCGTGGGTCCAGACGTAGTCCATGACGAGCTGCTCGACTTCTCCCAGGTTCTTTAGACGGGGCTGGCGGGGGTTAGTCATTCGAGTGTTAGTCGGTGTAGCGTGACAATGTGTAACACTAGGCCGGACGCGTGTCAAGAACGAAAATGCGCTGATCCGGGCCAGAAGCGGGCAGGAGTGCCCGCTCCACACGAACTGCTCCACGAGTGCCTGACCGCGGGAATCTGCTTTCATACTTGTGGTTTGGGGGCGAGTCCGCGAGAGTTATCGATATTTCGTGGGACCACACAAAAACTGCGAGGGGATCGGTGCAACCTATAACTTGTTTACGCTGCAGGCGGGAGATTGAGGCCGGGCACAAGTCGGTGGCGGTGTATATGTTTGCGCAGACCGTGGGCGTGAAGCCGCGGCAGAAGTCGGGAGCGCAGCGCATATGTTTTTGTCCGCAGTGCGCGGTGTCGCTGGCGATGGGAATGCCGCCGGAGGGCGCGCTCAATCTGGCGGCGTGGGACATGATCCGCGACATCGTCAGCGCGGAGCCTTCGCTGAATCAGGCAGCATGGGAAAGTTTGAGGGGAGTGGTGGGGCTGCTGGGATCGGGCGAAGATGAGCCGGAGGCGCGGGTGAGGTATCGCCGAGCGGGATAAATTTGGGCAGTTCAATCATGTCTCCCACAGTTGGTAACGGCAAGATCTGCTACATCCAGATTCCCGCGACGGATATTGCGCGTTCGGCTGACTTTTACAAGAGCGTGTTCGGCTGGAACATTCGGCAGCGTGGGGATGGTCGCACTGCCTTCGACGACGGGGTTGGCGAAGTGAGCGGGGAATGGGTTCTGGGACGGCCGCCCTCCCCGGAGCCCGGACTGCTGGTGTACGTCATGGTCGACAGCGTGGCCGCGACGGTGGAGACGATTCTGGCGAATGGCGGTGAAATTGTGCAGCCGATCGGTGCGGACACTCCGGAAATCACGGCGAGATTTCGTGATCCGGGTGGAAACGTAATCGGCATCTACCAGGAGCCGACATGAATTATGAACTACGGGGCTGAAGCCCCACATTTCATTTCCACGCGCTTACGCGGCGCTAAAGCGCCGCTCTTCCGCGGTACTTTCCGGGCCTGTAAAACGCTTTTTGACTCTTACCGCCATGCGACAGCGCTGTCAAAGCGGTGCGAGGTCGTTGATCGCTACTACGGTTTCGGGTCGGCGTCTGCCTTCTTCTTGGCCAGGGAGCGGACGTAGTTGACCAGGTCCCAGTTTTCTTCGACTTTGACGCGCTGGCCTTCGGGCGGCATGTCGTCGTGGCCGGTCTTGATGATGTAGAAGATCTCGCCGTCGGTGCGGTCTTTGAGTGTGGCGGGATCGGTGAAGTCGGCCAGCTTGAGTTTCATGTCCGCGGCAGTCTCGCCTTTTCCATTGCCGTCGGCGCCGTGGCACATGGCGCAATCGAGGGTCCACCACTTTTTGGCGCGAGCCAGCGATTCGGGCGACATCTTGACCGGATTCGGCTGCTTGGCCACATCGACCGGAATGGCGGCGTAGGTGGGGGACTTCTGCGGGGTTGGAGTTTGGGCCTGCTGCGCGGGCAGCGCGGTTGCGAGAACGAGAAGAGCGGGAAGAACCAGCGTGAATCTTGTCACGGGAGCCTCCTCTTGAAGATGCAAGAGTGAGTACGGGAGGATTGTAGCACCGCGCGTGAGACGAACCGTGACGGGGATCACAAAGGCGTGTTGCTGGCGGCGGTTCGCCATCGACATTATCCGAGATGGTGCGGAGAGAGACGTGCGAGCTAACGTCTCTACGATGGGGTCGCGTATTATGTTTGAGGTCTGATTTCGAACCTATGGCTATGAAACATCGGGTGTTTGCTACTTGCGACATTGGGGAGGCAATTCAACTGCTGCGGCAGCGGGGATATGAGGTGGAAGTGTATCCGCAGCCAGAAGCGCCGCTTAAGAGTTTGATTGTCGAGAAGGTGAAGTCCGGGGTGGACGGGCTGATCACGACGCTGCGCGATGCGATTGACGCCGAAGTGTTTGAGGCGGGCAAGGGCACGCTGAAGGCGGTGGCGCAGTTTGCGGTGGGGTTTGACAACATCAACCGCGCGGACGCCAACCGGTATAAGGTTCCATTCACCAATACTGCGGATGTGTTGACGGAAGCGACGGCGGAATTTGCGTTCTTCATGATGGGAACGCTGGCGCGGAAGATGTGGGCGGCCGAGCACCTGACGAGGGAACTCAAGTGGGGATACTGGCATCCTTATTTGCCGTTTCTGGGAGATGAGGTGACGGGCAAGACCGTGGCCGTGATTGGTACGGGGAGGATTGGGCTGGCGTTCATCAAGAAATGTGTTGGGTTCGATATGAACGTTCTGTGCTACGACCCGGCGTATGAGAATCATGAGTTTGTGAAGACGATTCAGGAGATCAACGATCTGCGGCATGCGCGCGGGCTGGCCAAGGAAAAGACTTGGATCAAGTATGTTCCGTTCGAGGAGGCGCTGCGCGAGGCGGATTTTGTGAGCGTGCATGTGCCTCTGCTGCGGGCCGGCGAGAGTGCGACGCCGACCTATCATTTGTTCAATGAGACGACGCTGCGGCAGATGAAACCGACGGCGTATCTGGTGAATACTTCGCGCGGTCCGGTGATTGATGAGGCGGCGCTGGCGCGGGCGCTGCGGGAGAACTGGATTGCCGGCGCGGCTTTAGATGTTTATGAAAAAGAACCGCTGCCGGTGGATTCTCCGCTGCGCGATGCGGCGATTGCGGACCGGTGCCGGCTGATGCCGCACTTTGCCAGCGCGGCGCGGATTACGCGGCTTTCGACCGATCCGGACAAGGGCATGGCGGGGCGGTGCGTGCAGGGATTGATTGATGTGCTGGAAGGGAACTACGGCGGAGATGTGACCAAGATGCCGTATGTGGTGAATAAGGAAGCGTTTGGAAAATAGGGACAAATTTGGATTGTTTCCGTGCTGTTCTGAGTCTGTTTCGAAATGCTGATCGTTGTGATCGTCGCTGAGATTGTCTTATTCGTGGGCGGGATCGTCCTGGGGGCGGTCTCAGGATTCCTGGTTTCCGTCCTCTTGAAGTTGCATGTCGAAGGGATTTGGAAAGATACACTGCTCGGGGTGTTTGGAATTGAGATTGTTCGCTTCTGGCCCGCTTTCGGAAATGGCGTCATCTCGCTGTTGGGTTTGAACACCTTCGCAAAAGACAGGATCGACCAGTTTGTTCTTGCGGGTGCATTGGTGGCGGTGACGCTCCCGGCCCTGCGACATACGGTTCGGTTCGCGCGAAAGAAGCATCAGCGGAAATGAATCTGATGCAAGGGGCCCGACGAACGGGCCGCCTCCATGACGATTATGCCGTATGTTGTTGACGAGTGAGCATTTGGGAAATAGTTGGGCGGTTGAGAGGAATCTTCGCGGCCACGGGGTTTGAGTAGGATGGATTAGAACGTTTGATAGCATCGGGGCCGGGTTGAGGGTACAATGTCTACTCCAATTCTGCGGTGAAGGGTCGGAATGAATAAGAGACTTCTGCAGATCGTGCATTGCCTGTCATTGTGCGCGTTGTGTTTGGCGTTATGTTGCGTTCCGGCTTTGGCGATTGATTCCGCCAACCGACCGCTGTTGACGCTGGAACCTGCGCCGAAAGAATTGCAGATTCGCGAGGGCGGATTTCGCGTGGGGCGGAAGACCAAGATTTTTGTGCTGCGCGGGCACCAGTCGGAAGATCGCATTGCCGCGGAAACGCTGGCGGAAGAAGTCGCCGACCAGTCGGGACTGCGGCTTGACATTGTGGGGATGAAAGCGGCGGGGAAGGCCGAGGGCGGCGCGATTGTGCTGGCTCGCCTGCAGGACTCGCGGGTGCGGCGATTTCTGGCGCGCAACGGATTGAACCCCGACACTCTGGTGGGGGACGACGGCTATCTGCTGTTCTCGGACAAGACCCATTTGATTGTGGCGGCCAAGACGGGCGAAGGATTGTTCTACGGAGTGCAGACGCTGCGGCAGTTGCTGAAACCGGCGGGCAAGGGATTGATTTGTCCGGCGGTGGGGATCAGGGACTGGCCGAGTTTGTCGAACACGCCGGAACTGGCGAAACGGGAGTTCAAGGGGCCGGGGTGGTAGGGATCTTCTCACCTTACGAAACCTGAGCGTTCGGTTGTAGCGATGCGAGGAACGCCTGTGCTGCAGCTAGCGCCGGCACACTCTTACGCAGCATCCACTCTGTTGGTTGTCGTAAGGTCCCTCGCCCGGCTGTCGCCGCGCTCAGGATGACAATTCGTAGTCATCAGTGCAACTCTCTTCGTCCCATTCTTTTCTTTGCGGTGAACCCATTTCATTGTCGAATCCCAAGTAGAATCCCACTGATGTTTTCTGATCGAACCAAGTGGAAGCTGGCGCAGAACCGGTTTACGCAGGCGGTGGAAGAGGCGCGCGCGAGCGGGACGCGGGTGCTCGACTTGACGGTTTCGAATCCTACGCGGGCGGGGCTGCGTTATGACGAGGCGGCGATTTTGGCGGCGCTCGCTTCGCCGCGGGCGCTGGATTACGATCCGCAGTCGAAGGGGCTGCTGGCGGCGCGGGAGGCGGTGAGCGGATATTACCGCGACCGGAGTGGTCGTGATGAGAGAGACGTTGCCAGCAACGTCTCTACGACGCACGAGTCTTCGATGATCGAATCTTCGATGACCGATTCTGGCATGATCGAGGTGGATCCCGAGCGGATCGTTCTGACTACCAGCACCAGCGAGGGGTATTCGTTTGTATTTCGGTTGCTGTGCAATGCGGGGGATGAGTTGCTGGTGCCGAAGCCGAGTTATCCGCTGTTTGAGTTTTTGGCGGATTTGCAGGATGTGCGGCTTGTGCCGTATCCGCTGATTTATGACCATGGGTGGCAGATGGATTTTCCGTCACTGGAGCGGGCGGTGACGGAACGGACGCGGGGCGTGGTGGTGGTGCATCCCAATAATCCGACGGGATCGTTTGTGTCGGATAGGGAAGTGGGGATGCTGAATGCGTTTTGTCGCGCGCATGGGTTGGCGGTGATTGCGGATGAAGTCTTTCTGGATTACGAGCTGGATGGGTTGCCCGGCGACGTTGCGCTGTCGACAAACAGCAGGTTCCTCCACGCGCCTTTGGATCGGCATTTGCCGATCCAAACACTTGGTCGGAATGACAGTCCAGTTGAGCGTGGGAGTTTTGCCGGGAACTCGGAGGTGCTGACTTTTACGTTGAGTGGGCTGTCGAAGATTGCGGCGCTGCCGCAGATGAAAGTGGCGTGGGTGGTGACCAGCGGGCCGCGGGAGTTGGCCGATGAGGCGATGGGGCGGCTGGAAGTGATTGCCGATACTTATCTGTCGATGAATGCTCCGGTGCAGTGGGCGGTGCCGGTGCTGCTGGAGCAGAGGAAGGATATTCAGTGGCAGTTGATGGAACGGGTTCACGCGAATCTCGCTGAGCTTGATCGGCAACTGGCGGGGCAGAAGGCTTGCGAGCGGTTGAGCGTGGAGGGCGGGTGGTATGCGGTGCTGCGGGTTCCGGTGACGCAGTCGGATGAGGAACTCGCGATTGAGTTGGTGCGGGAGAAGGCGGTGGTGGTGCATCCCGGACATTTTTATGATTTTCCGGGGGATGGATATTTGGTGTTGAGTTTGATTACGCCCGCCGAGGAATTTAAAGAAGGCATGGGCAGAGTTCTGGCATTTTTGAATTCTTGATCGACATTTATGGCTTACGCATGGTTCGTGTTGCTGGTGGCGCTGTCGTTGGCGGCTTTGGTGTTGCTGGTGCTGCAGGGGACGCCTGCGGGGCGACTGGTGAAGGAGCGCATTCCGGATCGTCCGAGGCGGCGGCTGTTTGCGGCTGCGGTCAGTTTCTTTTTGACGTTTGCCGGGGTGCGGGCGGTGGTTTATGCGGTGCTGCATAAAATACCGCCGTTTCATTTCATACAGCACGACGGGCGGCATGTTCATCATCTGGTGTTCGGCATCATCATTTTGCTGCTGGTGGGGTACGGATGGTTGTGCGAGGTCGGCGTCGGGTCGGACGATTCGTCGGTGCTGCTGAGCCGGGTGATGGCGGTGATGTATGGCGTAGGCGCGGCGCTTACGCTGGACGAATTCGCGCTGTGGCTGAATCTGGAAGATGTGTACTGGGCTCCGCAGGGACGAGCCAGTATTGACGCGGTGATTTTGTTTGGAGCGTTGCTGGCGATTGGGGCGTGGGGATTGCCGTTGTTCAGGGGCAAGAAGTAGGAGGAGGCTCAGGGCCTGAAGGCCAATTTGTTTTGGATTGCTGACGCGGCCGTGAAGGGCCGCTCTTCCACGGTCGTTCCCACTATTGCCTGCAATCAGAGCCCTGCATCCGTCTCAGGGAAGTCGGATAAGTTCTAGCGTTTCACCAGGAACGGGTTGGTTTCGCGCTCTTCGCCGATGGTGGTTAGGTCGCCGTGGCCCGGGATTACTACCGTCTCGTCGGGCAGCGCGAGGACTGTGTCGTGGAGGGAGCGCATGATTTTCTGTGTGGATCCGCCGGGGAGGTCGGTGCGGCCGATGGAGCCGGCGAATAATGTGTCGCCGGCGATTAGCTTTTTTTCTGCTGGGAAATAGAGGCAGATGCTGCCTTCGGTGTGGCCGGGGGTGTGGAGGATTTGGGCGGTGTGGGAGCCGGCGGTGACGGTTTCTCCGGTAGTGACGCTGCGGTCGATTTCTACTTTGCCGGGCGCGGGCATGCCAACCCAGGTGGCTTGCACATCTAACATTTTCAGGAGCGCGTAATCGTTCTGGTTGAGCAGGATGGGTGCTCCGGTGGCGGCGCGGAGTTTCATGGCTCCGCCAACGTGGTCGATGTGGGCGTGGGTGATGACGATCTGCTTGACCTGGAGATTGTGTTTACGGATTAGGGCGAGGACGTCTTCGATGTCGTCTCCGGGGTCGATGACCATGGCTTCGTGAGTGGATTCGTCGCCGATGATGGAGCAGTTACATTGCAGGGGGCCGACGGGGAGGATTTCGTGGATCATGGGTCCATTGTAGCTAGGACTTGATTTGTGTCGTGGTGACGGATGATGGTGTGGAATCCCATGTCTCGCAAAGGAAGCGAGACATGGGGCACCCCATTTCCCTGGGGCACGCGGCTTCCCTGGGCACCCCACTTGCGGGGCGGGTGGGGGCGGGGAGACAATACGCGCTGGTTGGGAGGGATTGTGGCGAAATACCGGCAGCATGGATATCAGGATCGTGATCGTGAGCCGCGGGGCGAATCGCGGGGTGAGGCGCGGACCGAGCGGCCGCGGAAAGCGCCGGTCGAGCGCACGAGTGGGCCACCCAAGTGGGACCATGCGCTGGGGCCGAAGCCGCTCAATCTGCCGGGCATACGGGCGGTGTCGCGCTGCGCGCAGTGTGGGACTTTGTTGCAGGGGATGGGTGTAGAGGAGAAGTGTCCGAAGTGTGGGTTTGAATTGCATTCGTGCAAGCAGTGTACTTATTTCGATCCGGGGAGCCGGTTTGAGTGCATGCAGCCGGTGAAGGAACGGGTCGCGAAGAAGGATGAGCGGAATTCGTGCGAGTCGTTCGAGATTCGGGTGACGCGGGAGAAGGAGACTTCGACTCCGGCGAGCTTGCGGCCGAGTAGTGCGCGGGCGGCGTTTGATAATTTGTTTAAGAAGTAGAGGCAAGTCAAGAGCTTTAACCACAGAGGGCACAGAGGATCATAGAGGTTCCCCTCAGAAGACAAAACAAGCGGAGCTGCGCTACTCGGACAGCCGGGGGCGGCTGTCCCCACATAAACCTACACCTCCCCCCGCACGAGTCCCTCTCCAAGTCAGTCTTTCTTGATTCACGGCTTTTGGGTTGGCCTCATCAGGATTTCACTCATAAAGGAATTGGGGGCTTGGGTTACCAGCATGGCGACGGTGTGGGCGATGTCGTTGGGCTGGAGCATTTTTGCGGGGTCTTTGCCGGCGTGGGGGCTGAGTTCGGTTTCGGTGGAACCGGGACAGATGACCGACACGCGGACGTTGTGCGGGCGCAGTTCTTCGGCGACGGAGTAGGTGAGGCCGTTGAGTCCCCACTTGGAGGCGGCGTAGGCTGCGCCGTTGGGGAGCGCATTTTTCCCGGCGAGGGATGAGATGTTAATGATATGGCCGGAGTAGGCGCGGATCATCAAGGGAGCGAAGGCGCGAATGGAGTAGTAGACGCCGCGCAGGTTGGTGTTGAGGATTCGGTCCCAGTCTTCGGGGAGAAGCGTGTGGAGGGGTTCGTTGAAGCCGCCGACACCGGCGTTGTTGACCAGGATGTCGAGGCGATGGAAGGTGCTGTCGACGCGGGCCGAGGCGTATTCCATCTGGTGCATCAGGGTGACGTCGCAGGGGATGACTTCGGTTTTGCCTCCGGCATCCAAAATGGCCCGGGCCGTAGCGTCGAGAGTGGTCTGGGTGCGTCCGCAAAGCACGGCGGTGGCGCCGAGTTGGGCGAGTTTGAGGGCGATGGCGGCGCCGATGCCGCGGCCGGCTCCGGTAACGACGGCGACCTGGTCTTTTAAAGGCTGTGTGGTTGAAAGTTGCCCGAGTGGGGGCTGTCCGGTGTCCATAGGTAAATGGGTCTCCCGCGTGTTGCAGTGGAATCGGGGCAGGACGGAAATGGAACATCCGCCATGTCCGGTAGGCGCATCTTAACAAGCAATGTCACGATCGAGGTTAACAATTGAGGTGAGCCATTGAGGTTAACGATCGCATCGTAACCATCACATCCTAGCCATCGCATCTTAACAATAATAGGGGAGGATGCTTGGAAGTCGCTTGCCTTCGGCGGAAGAGGTACATATAATCCGGCCAACCGGGAAAAGGGTCAGGCGCCTTTGTGTTGGAGCAGGTCAGCCCTGGTACCCGGGGCCCTGCCAGGAAGCCCGGCATTCCAAAGCAGGAACCGAAGGCAAAGCGGTCCCCGACGGAATGCAGTTGCTGCTAAGTGTGAGAGAACACGATACCGGGAAAAGCAATTTCCCGAAGACCTATTTCCCGAAGAACCAAGGAGCCATACTGATGAAAAAGATTCTGCTTACGGTTGTGCTTGGGGTAGCTGGGATCGCGGTGGCATTGAGTGTTGCGCCGCCAGCTCAAGGACAATCGACCGCGCCCCCGACCTCGAGCACGAACCCGCCGACCGGGAGCGTGAACCCGCCGACGGGAAGTGTAAACCCGCCCACGGGAAGCGTGAACCCGCCGACAGGTCAGGCCGCGCAGACTACGCAGACTCCGGCGCCAGCTGCTGCGCCCGTGATTAAGGACCCGGCTGAGTACAACTCCTATGTGAGCGCGACCGACCCATCGAAGGATGTAAATGCGCACATCAGCGGGCTGGAAGCATTTCTGGCGCAGTATCCCAAGAGCGTCATGTACAACCAGGCGCTGGAACTGCTGATGGGGTTTTACCAGCAGGCCAACAACATGAAGAAGACCATGGACACGGCCACGAAGCTGGTGGCGGTGGACGCGTGCAATGTGCGCGGACTGGCTCTGCTGGCTTTCTTTGACCGGCTGCTGGCACAGAACCAGGATCCCAATGCGACGCAGCTCCTGGCCGATGGGAAGAAGTACGGTCAGCAGGGACTGGACTGTTTGCCGAAAGTTACCGATCCGGACCTGCTCAAGCTGAAGGATCAGATGACCGGAATTTTCACCGCGGTCATCGGCATTGCGGCGCTGACCGACAAGGATTACCCGATTGCGACTACGAATCTGCGGAAAGCAGCGAATCTTAACCCGGCAGATTTCAGCATCATTTACCCGCTGGCCCGGGCCTATCTCGATCAGCCCACTCCGGAGTGGCAGGACGGCATTTGGTTCGCGGCGCGAGCTGCCGCGCTGGCTTCTCCTCCTGCCTATCAGGCCCAGGTTGAGAAGTACGCCAAGTCGAAATACGTGAAGTTCCACGCCGGGGATGATGGCTGGACGGATGTGCTGGCGGCGGCCAAGGCCAACAGCGCGCAGGTTCCGATCAGGCCCGCTCCGACACCGGCGGAACAGGTGCATGCCATGCTGGCATCCAAGAAGCTGGAAGATATGAGCTTCGCGGAGTGGCAGTTCGTGTTTACCAATGGATCGCAGGAAGATCAGGACACGGTGTGGAACGCCATCAAGGACAAAGGTGTGAAGATGAACGGCACGATCATCAGCACGACTCCGACGGAGTTCATGATCGCGGGCAGTTCGGATGACATCGACGCCAAGAAGGCGGACATCACGCTGAAGTTTGAAGAGAAGGTTCCGGTCAGGATGATTCCGAAAGACGGAGCCAGCTTCGACTTCCAGGGCAACCCGGTGTCCTACACGCCAAATCCGTTCATGATGGTGATGGAGAAGGGCGTGTTGCTGGTGAAGCCAGCGGCACCCAAGCCGCCTGTGCATCACAAACCGGCAGCTGCGCCCGCGCAGTAAGCCTGGATTCTTTTGCCAAAGAGGCAGCCCTCGCGGGCTGCCTTTTTGTTTGCTCCGGCGGTTTCGCCTCGTGCCTGATGTCATCCTGAAGGCTGGCGGAAAGGCAGCGCGTGAGTGGATCTTGTGTCGGTTGGCGGCTACGACACGGTGCGCTGGATCAATCACGAGGCGTGGGACTGCTCAAACCCTCTTTACTGCAGTGCCACCGCATTGGCATCGTAGGGTCCCTCACCGCGGCTTCGCCCCGGTTCAGGATGACAGACTTCGAGAGTTGATCTAACGGACGACCTTCTTTTCCAGGGTTGCGGGGCGGGCGCTGCGGGGTGGGCGCCTGACGCCGTCGCGGAGTTGGCGAACGTCGATCTTGAGCTCGCTGATAGTGCGGCTGAGGGTGTTGCGGTGCATGCCCAGTTCGCGGGCGGCGCGGCACTGGTTGCCTTTGTTTTCTTCGAGCACGGTCAGAATGAAGCGTTTCTTGAATTCACGCACGCCTTCGGAATAAAGAATATTGCTTCGGTACATCTGCAGCACAAGCGCTTCCAGTTGATCTTTCACGATGCATCTCTCTCTTTGCTATAAATTTTTTCACTGCACCGCGGCCTATTTCGGCGGAGAAGCAGGGGAACCGGCCAGTTTGTGCGGAGCCTGATGGAGCAGGTTGAGACCCTGATCGAAACGGGCACGCAACTCGGCCGGAGCCAGCCAGATCGCCGCTCGGCCCACGACCAGGAAGTAAGGGGCGAGTTGCGAATTCTGCAGGAACTTCGATGTTGGCTCGAATGCCGTCATGCCCATCAGGATCACCGCTACCATCAAGCCGCCCTTCAGCAGTCCCAAGATTGCGCCGAGGAAACGGTCAAACCCGCTGAGTCCGGATTGTTTCATCACCCAGCGGGCGAACCTGGCGGCGAGGCCGAACAGGAGCACGATGGCGAAAAAAATGATGAGAAAACCGAGAACCTCAGCTAACCACTCGTTCTTCAAAAACGATTCCAGCCACTCCGCGAGACCGCGATACCGCCAAGCGGCCACCACGTAGCCCACGACCAGACCAGCCAGGGTGAGGGCCTCGGAAAAAAAGCCCTGCATGGCGGCTGTTACGACGTTGACGAGTACCAGCGCACAGATGATCCAATCCGCGAGGGTCATACTAGGCTCAAACCAAGAGTGAAACCCGCGCTCCCGCGGCCAGAGATCGTATCAGAAACCCAGCTACACATCCAGCTTGCGCCCGGTGAGCTGGAAATATGCCTCGAGATATTTTTCGCTGGTGCGCAGAGCCACGTCCGGCGGCAGGGCTGGAGCGGGCGGTTGCTTGTTCCAGTGAATTTGCTCGAGGTAATCGCGAACGTACTGCTTGTCATACGAATCCTGCGGCCGTCCCGGAGCGTACTTGTCGGCGGGCCAGAAGCGGGAGGAATCGGGGGTAAGGACTTCATCGGCCAGGGTAATGCCGTGGGCGGTGCGTCCAAACTCAAATTTGGTGTCGGCAATGATGATGCCGCGGTTGCGGGCATAAGCCGCCGCTTTCTTGTAGACGCGCAGCGTGAGGTCGCGCAGATGGCTGGCGGTCTCGACGCCGACCAGTTCGCACATCTGGTCGAAAGAAATATTCTCGTCGTGTCCGGATGTCGCCTTGGTGGATGGCGTGAAGATGGGCTCGGGAAATGCTTCGGATTCCTTCAGGCCAGCGGGAAGCGCGATGCCGGAAACCTTACCCGTGGCTTTGTATTCCTTCCAGGCAGAGCCGGAGATGTAGCCGCGTACGACGCACTCCACGGGAAACATTTCGGCGCGATGCACCAGCATGGAGCGTCCGCGCAGCTGTTCGGCGTATTTGCGAACGGCCGGCGGATACTCGTCGACGTCGGCGGTGATGAGATGGTTGGGGACGATGTCGGCGAGGTAGTCGAACCAGAACAGCGAGAGCTGGGTGAGGACGCGTCCCTTATGGGGGATACCGGTGGCCAGGATGTAGTCGAAGGCCGAAATGCGGTCGGTGGCGATGAAGAGCAGTTGCTGGTCGCCGATGGTGTAGACGTCGCGGACCTTGCCGCTGGCGTGGAGGTGGAGATCGGGGAAGTCAGTTTGCAAGAGAACGGTGTCGAGAAGTTCGGGGCTCATAATGAAATTTTACAAGGGAGCGAGCCGTATTCTAGCTGGTCAGAAAAAAATGTCAACGACTGTGATCACGGGGCGAGAGGAAGCGGGGAATCCGTTCGGTTGAAAGCAGTTGACAGGATTGCAGATCGGCGAGAAGGCGTGCTGGGCAAGGGTTTTGGGCGGACGGTCTTGTGGAAAAGCTGAGGATGGGAGTGGAAAACGGAGAATTTCTTTTCGCGCTTCGCACGGTGTCATCCTGAACCGCGGCGAAGCCGGGTGAGGGACCTTAGGATGCGCGTACGGTGGAAGTGCGGCGGTGAGGGTGCGAGCATCGCATACGTTGTAATTGGTCCCATCCGCTGTTCGTGACAACTCGCCGACGTAGGGTCCTTCAGACTGGCTTCGCCAGCGTTCAGGATGACATCGCGTAAAGGGACAAGCTACGCTGGCGCTCCGAAGCGTACTGAAACCAGTTTCGAGACCCCCGGCTCCTGCATCGTCACGCCGTAGAGCACCGGCGCAATGCTCATGGTTTTCTTGCTGTGGGTGATGAGCACGAACTGGGTTTTGACGCTCATCTCTTTCACCAGTTCGGTGAAGCGGCCGATGTTGGCCTCGTCTAGCGGAGCGTCGACTTCGTCGAGGATGCAGAAAGGGCTGGGCGCGTACTGGAAAATTCCGACCAGCAGGGCGAGCGCAGTGAGTGCTTTTTCGCCGCCGGAGAGCAGGAGCACGCTCTGCAGGCGCTTGCCCGGAGGCGAGGCCACGACATCGATGCCGCTCTCGGCGCTGTTCTCTTCGTCGGTTAATTTCATGAAGGCGTGGCCGCCGCCGAAAAGTTTCTTGAACGTGGCCTGGAAGTTCTCGTTGATCTTGTGGAAGGCTTCCTCGAATTTCTGGCGCGAGATTTGATCGATCTCTTTGATGGTGGCCGTCGTGTTCTCGATGGACGAGATCAAATCCTTGCGCTGGGTTTCGAGGAACGTGTGGCGCTCGGCGGTTTCTTTGTATTCTTCGAGAGCCATCATGTTGACTGGGCCCATGGCTTCGAGTTTGGCGCGGATGTCGCGGTAGAGTTGGTCTTCGGCGGCGAGTTCTTCGCCGGCGACGATCGCCAGCGAGGTTTCGGGCGCCGTGACTTCAGACATGAGTGCGGCGCGTTCGACGCCGAGTTCGTTGATGCAGGTCTCGGACATGTATTGCGCGTCGGACTCGAGCTTGGCGGCGACGGCCGATAATTCGCCGCGGCGGTCGCGAGCCTGGTCGAGCAGTAGGCGGCTGTTGCGCAGGAGTTCATCGATTTCGGTGAGGCGGGCGCGAAGTTGTTCGGTTTCAAATTGCAGCAGTCCTTCGCGGGCTTGCGCGGCATTTCGCTCAGCTTCGAGATCCGCGGCGTGCTGCACGAGTTGTTCGTTTTCTGTTTCGCGCTGCAGCTTTTCGGCGGCGGCGGATTCGATCTGCGAGGCAAGAGCGTGAACGCGTTCTCCCATTTCCGAGAAGAGGGACTCGATGCGCTGGAGCACGGCGGCGGCCGAGCGGTGGCGTTCTTCGAGAGTGGCCACACGGGCGGCGTGTTGCGAAGTCGTCTGGGCCGATTCTTCGCGGCGCTGGCGCAGCGAGGTGAGCGATTCCTGCGCGGCGGCGATTTGCTGTTCGAGCCGGATGCGATGCTCGTCGACGGCGGCGATTTCAGATTGGCGGGCGCAGACGATGCTCTCCTGCTCGGCGCGTTCGGCGGCGAGGCGGCGCAGTTCGAGTTGGGAGACGTTGAGGCGTTCGCTGACGCGAGTCATCTCGGATTCCAGTTGCCGCAGCATGTGGCCGGACGTCATGGCCCGATGTTCGGCTTCGCGCTTTTCGCCGTCGAGGCGTTCGAGCAGGGAAGAGAGATCTTTGATTTCGCGGCCGAGGGTGAGGACGCGCATTTCTTCGTCGCGCAGGGCGCGTTCGAGATCTTCGAGCTGACGCAGAACTTCGCGCAGTTCGCGCTTCATCGACAGCGGACCCTCAGAGCGCTGCTTGCCTCCGGTGACGGTGACGTTGTGGAAACATTCTCCGGCTTGGGAGAGGAAGAAAGCGTCAGGATTTTCGAGGGCCAGGCCGCGAGCTACGCCGGATTCAGGAACGATATAACCATCGCGCAGTTTGGGCAGAATTACTTCGAGCGATTTGCCGAAGCCGTTCAGCACGCGAATCGTATTTTTCAGGGGAGTGATCTGGGCTGCGGGCGGAGCGCAGTGGGCGGCTTCATCGAGGACGAAAGAAAACTTGGCCTGCGCGTCTTCAGGATGCACCAGGAACGTGGCCCGTCCATCCACGCCGGTGCGTAGCATGCGGAGGCCTTCGTCGGCGGCGTCCCAGGATTTGACAACGACGTAGTTGAGTTCGTCGCGCAGAAAATCTTCGACTACGCGCTCGTAACGCGGCTCGACTTCGAGAAAGTCGGCGAGCACGCCTACGGGCGCGAGGCCTGACTGCATCACGCCGGACTGGAAGAGGCGGCGGACGGACTCGGTGGAGTAGCCGTGCTCGGCGATGACGGCTTCGAGCGAACCTTTCTTACCGAGAGCCGTGGCGTACTCGGCGCGGAGCACGTCGAGATTGGTTTTGGCGCGGGTTTCTTCCAGCTTCTTCTGTTCGATCAGGCGGCGGAGTTGGCTGATTTCTTCGCCGATTCCGGTGACGCGTTGCGTGACGGTTTCAAATTCGAGGGCGAGCTGGCCGCGCTGTCCGCCGAAGGCTTCGACCTGCGTGTTGGCGTTGGTGATTTCGGCGTCGAGGCGGCGGGCCTCGCGGTCGGCTCCGGCGAGGCGTTCTTCGGCTTGCGCGAGTTGATTGCGCAGGCGTGAAGCGGAGGAAACGGTGTCGAAGATAGCGACGCGGGATTCTTCCTGCTGGCGCTCGATTTCGGCGAGGCTGGCGGCAGCGGCTGCGGCGTCCTGTTGGCAGAGGGCAAGAGCGCTCTGCGCAGCCGCGAGATCGGCGGCGGCGGATTCGAGAATCTGGCGATTGGATTCGCGGTCAGACTCGAGTGTGGCGAGGCGATGGCGGGCCTGCGCGAGCTCCGCCTCTGACGACGCGGAGCGCACCAGCAACTCGGCGCAACGTTCTTCATTGTGGCGGCGGCGGGCGTGGGCGCGATCGATTTCAAGCGCGATCTGGCTGATGCGTTCGCGATTCTCGCGTTGTTCGGCCTCGATGGTGTAGCCGCGCTGAGTGCGCTCGGCGTGCTCGGTTTCGAGTTGCTGCACGGCTGCGGTGCGGTGCTGCATTTCTTCGGCGAGCGCGTTGAGTTGGGAATCGAGTTCGGCGCTTTCGCGCTCAATCGCGGCGAACTTGCTGGCGAGAACCACGCGCAGCTTGGCGCGCATTTCCTCGCGCAGGCGAGCATAGCGCTCGGCCTTGGAGGCTTGGCGCTTCAGCGAATTCATTTGGCGCGTGACTTCGTCAAAGATGTCGTTGATGCGAGACAAGTTCAGCTTGGCGTCTTCGAGGCGGGCTTCGGCGAGGCGCTTCTTGGTTTTGAATTTCGTAATTCCGGCGGCCTCTTCGAGAATGGCGCGGCGATCGGTGGGACGGCTGCTGAGGATCTGGCCGATGCGGCCCTGCTCGATGAGCGCGTAGGACTCAGGGCCAAGGCCGGTGCCCATGAACAATTCCTGAATGTCGCGCAGACGGCAGAGTTTGCCGTTCAGCAGATATTCGCTGTCGCCGGAGCGGAATAGTCTGCGGGTGACGACGATTTCTCCGTGGCGGAATTGCTGCTGGTTGAACTTGCGGCGGCGGATTTTCAGCACGACGTGTGGGGCGGCGGTTCCGGCCGAGGCTGCGGTGGCGGGCGCGATGACGTTGTGCGCGGGTAACGCGACCTGGACAGCGAAGCCGGGCTCGTCGTCGGGGAAGGCGATGGCGTTGATCGTCACTTTCGAGCGCGGGACTTCGACTTCTTCGGTTCTTCCAGGCTGCGCTTCTTCTACGGCTTGATCGGTGGCTTGGGCGGCGCGGGCGCGGATGGAGGCTTCGTCCCAGTCGTCGGTGATGTTGTGGTCGTCCAAGTCAGACTCCCCACCCTGTCGCGAAGAACGCGACAAGGATGGGGCACCCACTTGGGCCTCCGGCATTTCTTCTTGCACATCGATTTCGGTGGGGGCGTTGGCGTCAGGGCCGTTGTAGGCTTCGGGGTCGATGAGGGTGAGCGAGACTTCGGCCATGCCGGTGGGTTTGCGGTCGCGGGTTCCGGCGAAGATGACGTCTTCCATGCGGGCGCCGCGCAGCGTTTTGGCCGACTGCTCGCCGAGCACCCAGGAGATGGCGTCGGAAATATTCGACTTGCCGCAGCCGTTAGGGCCGATGATGGCGGCGACACCGTCCCCGTGGAACTTGAGTTCGGTGCGGTCACAGAACGACTTGAACCCGAGAATCTGCAGACGCTTCAGTTTGAGCAACGTAAACTCCTTGGGACCCGGTGGCTAGTGGTCAGTGGCCAGTCGGTTGGCTCGAGACGCCGCCTGTCGACCGACTTGAACATCCTCGCTTGCACATGCGTGCTCAGGAATGCTTGTTTACTAAAGGGATTCCTCCCCGGTTCGATGCGGGCTGGACCACTGTCTCGGCGACATCTGTCAGCGAAACCTCTCACCCCGGGCTGGATGGGAGAGCACAAAGATAAGCTACTGTAACGGTGATATTGGGGCGGGGTCAAGCAATATAACACCATATATGGTGTGGGGTTGCGGGAGACCGCGCTGGGTTGCACACACATTGCAGCACCTGGGTGATTTTGGGGTGGAGACGGGAAGGAGGGGGGAGAAACGCGAGAGCAAGATAAGGCTAGCGCGTTCGAGGGGGGGAGTGCAATGGGGATGTCGCGCTATTCACTTCTTGACTGGGCTGCTTCTCCGAAGCCAAACGCCGAGCAGAACAGCCACTATTGAGGCGGCGAACCAGACCACGGCATGCTCTATTGCTTTCGGCACTCCTCCGACAAAGTAGCCCCATACGGAAAAGAAGATACCCGCGACGATTAGAACTGGAATGGTAAAGGAAAGGGGTTGGAGTTTCACTGGGCTTCGCCTACGCAAACGGATTATAGAACGCGACGCGCTTGGAAGGAACTTCTAACGGCTGGGTCAGGTTGAGGGTGGAGGGATCCTTCGACTGCGCTAAGTGATTCGCTTTGCGAATCACTTACCTTCGCTCAGGATGACAGGCCAATTAGTTGTGGTCTGCGGGTGGTGTTTTTCGACGATCCTTGGGATTTCGCCGGGGCGGCGGGGAAGTGGAGTCCGGCGGAGGATTGAAATAGGCATCACTAAAGACGACGTCGCCCTCAAAACTTTTCATGCTATCGCGATAACGCTGGCTGGAAATCGTGGTGCGAATTTCTGCTTTTACGTCGTCGAGGGTTAGGGTTTCTTTGCTGACCATCTTGTAGATGAAGTGGGCGCCGCCGGGGTCGGAGAACACTTCTGAGACTTCTCCCGGCTTTAACGCCATGACCAGCTCGTGGCGGGGAGGGAGTGTGGCGCGGCGAACCTTTTCCATTCTTGTGTTGGGGCTCGAGCCGGGGATTCCGGCCGCGGTGTAAGCCTCGATTTGGAGTTTGTCGGGATCCTCGCCGCGGGCGGCGCGGGCGCGGAGATCGGCTGCGAGTTTCGTCATGGCCGCTTCATCGGCTTTGTCTTGCGCCGCTTTTTCCTGCGCGTCCCTTTCTTGTGCGTCTTGTTTTTGTACCTCGGCGGGCTGCGGAGCACTGGTTGTTGCATCCGCGTCGGGTGTTTGTTTCGCGCGGGGAACAAAGATTCGCGCCAGGGTCGCTTGCTCGAAGGATGATTCGCTTTTCTTGTAGTAGTGCTCGAGGTCGGCGTCCGCGATATGGTTGGCGTCTTGCTGCAGGGTGCGGGTCAGGTCCTGCGATAGGAGTTGCATGCGGGCATAGCGCATCTCCTCGGCAAAGGCGGGGGTTTGATCAAGGCCGCGCTTTTCCGCGGCTGCTGCCATTCGCATCATGCGGGCATAGGAATTTGCCACCTTGAGACGCAGAGCCAGCGACATGCCTGGTTGCAACGCTTCCGTCAGCTTCTCAAATTGTGCGCGAGTAATCACCGTCTGGCAGGGACTGGCGGGTGGGACAGAATCTGTGCAGAAACCATTCACCGTAATCACGGGATCGTCAGGCGCAACTTGAACTGGGGAGGGGTGGTCGGCCGGAGATGCAACGGGTGGGGAAGCTTGCCCGTGGCACAAACCTGCGAGCAGGAGGCAGATGAGACAGTGGAAACGCATGAAGTAGTATCCCCGGGGAGGATGTGGTTGGGCAAATGAAGCGGGCACGCTGCGTGCCCGGCGTGAAGTTACTGTTGATTGGTCATTTTAGTCAGCCATTCGCGGTAGTGGTGCAGTTTGGCTTACGCATTGGGCCGGTTAAGCGGGAGATCCTTCGCTACGCCTGCAAAACGGCTACGCTCAGGATGACAAAGTCGCGTAAAGGCCAAACTGCACCGCTTTCGCCGTTCGTTATTGCTCGTAGGCTCCCATGTTGATTTGTCCGTTGGCGTTGAGCCGCGGATTGCCGTTGAAATCGACCGTGCCGAAGTCGGCCATACCCAGACTAGCGTTGCCGGTGTTCTCGGCGGGGGAAGTGGTCGGGATGTCGAAGTTCGGCGTGGGGCTGCAGGTGGTGATGGGCGTCGGAGGAGTCTTCGACGTGGTGGATGTGCAAGTGGGTACGGTGAGGTAGTCGGGATTGGCGAACACCGAGTTCTTATCCTGCGCGGTCGCTGACTGATAAGACGCGAACGTGGTGTAGGTTTTGTCGTTCAACTCAAACGTGGTGGTCTTGCTGGTGGTGTAGTAGTCGTTGTAGTTGGCGGTGACTCCGCTGCCCGAAACGAAACCGTGAATGAAGAGACCCTGCGCGCCGGCGTAGACAATGTTGTTCTCGAACACAATCCCGGTGGCACGGTACTGGATCTGGAACTCGCCACTGCCGGTGTTCTTGGTGTCGTTATCGTAGAGGGTGTTGTTTACGATGGTGATGTTGGTGCTCCCTCCGGTGCCGGACTTGGCATAGCCGCCCACGGAAATCCCATTCGAATTGGCGGCATAGATCAGGTTGTTGCGGATGATCACGTCGCTGGAAACTTCGCCCGAGGTTTCGCTGGCGGCTTCGATATTCAGATCGTTGCCGTAGAGCGTATTGCGCTCGAACGTCACCGCGGTGCAGCCATCACAGTAGAGGCCATCCTCGTCGTAGGAGTTGCCTTCGCCGGGGTTCTTGTAGGCGCTGTTGTTGTAGATGAGATTGCCGTAGACGTCGCCGTTCTTGGCCTGATCGTAGCCGGTGGGGCCGACGCCCTCAAAGCCGATGGCGTCCATGCCGATGTTGTCGTTGTTGTAAATCTTGTTGTTGGAGACGACGAAGTTCTGCACGTTACCGTTGTAGGTGGTGGTCTCGCTTTCACCGGTCAGACATCCGGTGATGGTGTTGCCGCTGACGGTCACGCTGAGCGGAGTGGCGCTGATACCGAAAACGCCGATGCCATAGGCGTTGCCGTTTTTCCCGGCTGAGGTTTGGATGTTCTGCACCGTGTTGTTGAGGAAGTTGATGCCAGTTCCGCTGCCGACGATGAGGACGCCGACGGGAACCTTCGAAGCGCTTGAAACCTTGTAGTTTTGAACGGTGAAGCCTTCGATGGTCAGGTAGTTCACGCCGGCGGCGGCGCCGATATTGAACAGTCCCTGCGTGTTGGTGCCGATGAAACCGTTGCTCTGAGCAAAGGTGGGTGAAGTGCAGCAGGCTACACCCGTGCCATCGACAATGGCGACACCCTGGCCATTGAAGATGATGGGAGCTGAGGAAGTTCCTGAGTTGGCGAAGGTGACGCTCTCGTTATAGGTTCCGGCTTCCACATAAACGGTGGAACCGGCTTGCGCTTCGAGCGCCGCGTGGCCAATGGTGAGCCAGGGTGCGCTGGCGCTGCCGCTATTGGAGTCGCTGCCGGTTTTGGCAACGTAGTAGTAGGTCTGAGCCTGCGCGAAACAGGAAAGCGCGAGGCAGGCGGAGAGGAAGAGAAGTACGGCGCGAATCAACTCGCGCTGCAGGATTGGTTTTTGAGTGGGCCGAAAGCTATTCATCATTGAAAGCCTCCTGGGTGATGGGGTGCAATCTTTCTCAAATGCAGTTTCAGATCCCGCAATTCACCCTAAGTTTTGGGATGTTCCGTTAATTGCTATTGCCGCTTCTCTTTTCAGCCGAGCGGCGGCGGTTGAGACTGGAACGGGAGAGAAAGCCCGTTGCCGGACTTCTTACGAATCTGACCGGCACAGAGTAGGCCGCTTACGACTAATTGTCAATAGTTATGATTGATTGCGAATATGGCGGTTGCCAGGTTTCGAGTAATTGCTATTTCGGCTTTCCCGGCTCGAGGCAGATCCGGGCTGGTTTTCCGGCGATGACTTATTACTCGCACGATACGGTGAAGCGGTTGACCGACGCGCCGGTCCAGCCGGCTCCGGTGCCGGGGTAACTGGTGTAGAAAACGTAGAACTGTTTGCCGAGGACAGTGGGGTCTTCGCCGAGGCCAACGAAAGCGGCGTAAACGCTAGGCTGATCGGGGAGATTGCGAAAATCGTAGAAGAGGGAGAGGGGCGACCAGTTCATTCCGTCGGGCGACTCGGCGTAGTAGAGCACGACTCCGGCGTTGATGAATAACTGGTAGCGCTGGACGTAGGCGTTATAGGCGACCTGGAGATTGCCGCCGTAGGTAGTCTGAGTGTCGAGATCAGTGGAGTAGCCGCCGAGTCCCTGGTCGAGATGCCAGCCGTCATAATACTTTTGAAAAGCCACGGCGTGAGGATTGGGTCCGAATGCCGCTTGCAGCACGGCTGCGATGGGCGCGCGGGCGACGGAGATTGAAGTGATGGTGTTGCCCCAGTGCGTGCTGCCGTTGGCGCGCCAGTCGGGGAAATAGATGTAGAAATACTTACCGTCAGGCGAGCGGACGAGCGTGGAGTCTCCAATATCGAAGCCATCAAGGTCGGTGCGGTAGCCCTGATTAATGCGAATGATTTCGCCGAGGTCAATCCAGCTTTTGCCTTCATCGGAGGACACGGCCAACCCTAAGACGGAATAGAAACTCTGGGTGGTGACGGTGGGAATCTCGGCGTGGTAGACCATGAGGAGATTACCGGCTCCGAGCATGCCGGCTGGAATCTGATAGACCGGACCGCCTCCGATGTAGTCGTAGCTTGAGTAAAACGGATTCACTGCCGGGTCGGGATTGGGAGTAAGAGTTACGTCGACGGGCGGAGCGGAACCGATCGGGTTATCGAGCGTGCCCAGGGTGCGGGTGATGGAGCCGTATTTGTTGTTGCCGAACCAGTGGCCTTGCCAGAACTGGCGGGAGTGCGAGCCGCCATCGCTGCCGAAGAAAGCGTAACCGGCGCTGGTCTTGACGACGCCCAGGGGAGTGTCGGGCCAGGCAAAGCCGTCCACGGTATCGGTGAGCGGCGGCTCGGCGATCGCGCCTGCGCCCTGCCTTTGTGCCGGGGTGACTAATTCCTGGTTGGCGAGAATCTTTGGTGTGCAGAGCGGGGTGACGGTTTGGGCGCTCGCGGATACCGCCAATGCTGCGCAAAGAGTGACGAGTGCCGATGCGAGGGAGAATGAGCTGGCTGGCGGCATGAGAATCCTCCGGTCGAGATGTAAGAACACTGAGGCTGGCGGGATGTTGCGTGGAGGCGCAACTTTGAGTGGGTTGGAGAACTCCCTCGCGGTGGTGCGGGATCGGTTTGGAGTGTAGGGATCCTTCGACTGCGCCGAGGTGCTCGCTAAGCGAGCACCTCGACTTCGCTCAGGATGACAGAGTTGTTTTTACCCCAGCTTCTCGAAGAAGCGGCAGATGGTTTCGATGCCACGGTGGAAGTTCGGGATGTGGAACTTCTCGTTGGGAGCGTGGAGGTTGTCGTCGGGCAGGCCGAAGCCCATCATGACGCTGGGAATTTTCAGGACATCCTGAAAGCCGGTGACGATGGGAATGGAACCGCCGCTGCGGATGAAGACGGTTTCCTTTTTGAAAGTGTCGTGCAGGGCCTCGGTGGCGGCTTTGATGTAACGGTTGTCGGTGCCGACCACGGCCGCGGGGCCCTTGCTGTGGACTTTGATTTTCGTTTCGATGCCTTTGGGCGTGAGCTTCTTCACGAAGGCTGTGTAGCGCTTGAGGATGTCATCGGCATCCTGGTTGGGGACGAGGCGCATGGAGACCTTGGCCTGTGCTTTGGCGGGGATTACGGTCTTGGCGCCGGCAGCGATGAAGCCTCCGGGCATGCCGTGGACTTCGAGCGTGGGCCGCGCCCAGGTGCGGTAGAGAACGGAGTAGCCGGGCTCTCCGGTGAGGACTTTCGAGCCGACTTCGGTTTTGCGGTAGGTCTCTTCGTTAAAGGGCAGGCGCTTCCAGGCCTTTAACTCGTCTTTAGTTGGGGCCTTCACATTCTTGTAGAAGCCGGGGATGAGGATTTTTCCTTTGGCGTCTTTCAGTTTGCTGATGATTTCGATCAGGGCGAAGAATGGGTTGGGAGCAGCGCCGCCGTAAACGCCGGAGTGCAGATCGGTCTTGGCGCCGACAGCTTCGATTTCGGTGTAGACCAGGCCGCGCAGGCCGACGCAGAGAGTAGGAAGGTCGGGCGCGAAGAGTTCGGTGTCGCAGACCAGGGCGAAGTCTGCTTTCAACTTGGCTTTCTGTTTGACGATGTAGGCGTCGATGGATTCTCCGCCAACTTCTTCTTCGCCTTCGAAAATAATCTTCACGTTGATGGGCAGCTTGCCGCCGCCGGCTTGCATGAGGGATTCGAGGGCTTTGACTTCCATCCAGAGCTGGCCTTTGTCGTCGACAGCGCCGCGGGCGTAGATGTTGTTGTTGCGCTCGGTGGGCTCGAAGGGCGGGGTATGCCACTCGTCGAGCGGCTCCGCGGGCTGGACGTCGTAGTGGGCATAGCAGAGCGCGGTGGGCTTGCCGGCAGCGTGGAGCCAGTCAGCGTAAATCAGGGGATGGCCCTTGGTGGGGATGACCTCAACATTTTCCATACCGATGCGGCGCAGTTCGTTAGCGACGAAGTCGGCGGCCTTTTGAATGTCGGGCTTGTGTTCCTCGAGAGTGCTGACGCTGGGAATGCGGAGAAGATCTTTCAGTTCGTTGAGAAAACGTTGCTGATTGCTGCGGGCAAAATCGACGGCGGACGAGGCCATTGGTTCATCCTTTCGTGGGAGAACTTAGGAATTGTGGATCGATGCAACTGCGGAAACGCACCAGTATAGCGCGAAGGCGGCGGGTGTGCCCGCCAGAACCCTCAGGAGCTGGGGTGCAGTTTGGCTTACGCATTAGGCCGGTCAAGCGGGAGATCCTTCGCTACGCCTGGGCTTTTATGCGATGAAGCTCGGCTACGCTCAGGATGACAAAGTCGTGTAAAGGCCAAACTGCGCCACTGCCCCATCAGGCGTAGTGCGCCAGCTTGAAAGTTGTCATTTCGAAGCGAGTATTCAGGCATAGCCGAGACTTTGACGACGGCGCCAGTAGGCGGCAGCCAGCAGAATGCCGGCTGCCAGCGCATAGATCGCGGGCGAACTCGAGGCTGGAGTTGTGCCCATAAAGTCGAGGCCGGGGATTTGATGAGCGGGGCCAATGTACCACCACACGGTGTAGAGGGCCTCGAAGGCTTTGCTGCTTTGGCTCCAGACGCCGAGCGCGGTGGCGAGGCTGGGGATGAAGAAGGACGCGGCGAGCCAGGCGGCAAAACCGAGCCAGTCCCGGGCCAGCAGCGAGCGCAGACCTACTCCAGCGCCCGTCAAGAGAGCGAGGGCCACGCCCGCGGTCCAGAGGGCCGGAAACTGGCGGGAAAGACTGCGCTCGGAGGCAAAGAGCAAAGCGCCGGTGGCATGACGAGCCTCGCGACAACCCATCTGCGACCAGACGAGGATGGGCCAAATCCAGGCGGCCAGCAGGAACCCGCTGCGAACTGCGCGGTCGGGAGCCGCGAGCTGGCCGACGAGGAATCCAACGGCGCCCAGGTACCACCACCAGCGTTGACCTTTGAGCATCAGTCGGAGTTCGGAGGTCACCAACTGGGCGAAACGCGAATTGACTGAAGTGCGGACGAGCGGCGTCAGATGGGCAGCGGAGATGGTGGCTGCGGGGACGGGCACGGGTTGGTCTTCGGAGGTTCGCGTTTCCGACGGTGCTGGTTCGGTCTTCGTTTTTTGCTTGCGCCAGGAGCGTGCGGGATCGAAGCGGTGAAAGAAAAGTGACGCCAACAGCGCGATGGCGGCGGCAACGCCCAGCCAGAGCAGGCGCATGAGCAGCACGTTGGAGGTCCAATCGATTCCGTTCCAAGGAAAGGTACGAACAGCACGTTCGCCACCGATGGTGAGGCTGAAATGGAAATTGTCGCCGCTAGTGGGATCGAGGGCCTGGAGCGCGCGATGCGAACTGCGGTAGAGGAGTTGCAGTCCGCTGGGATCATCGAGGCCGGTGGCGCCCATTGCGATGGCTGCCGTCCACAGGAAAAAATAAATTACGTTGCCCACGCCTCCGCGCAGTACCGGCAAAGTCTCAAAGAGTACGGCCACACTGGCGGTAAGAAACATCGCCGGGAGCGCTAAGAAGATGAAAGGATCCCACAACTTCCAGAGGGAGAAGGAGTGAGCTTCGGCGCGCATGAGTTGCATGAGCAGCGCGGCCAGCATGAGGATGGCAACCATGCAGGCGAGGACGGCGAAATTGCTGAGAGTTTTCGCGACGGTGTAGAAATCCTTGCGCATGGGCGTGGCGGCGAGGATTTGTCCCACCCGGGTGTCAACGTCGCGCTGAATCGAATTCTTTACGATGTAGAAGCCGACGAGCGAGAGAAACGTGGAGCAGCAAATGGTCATCAGCATGCCGATCCAGGCGGAATTGTAGACACCGCGGTAACCGTTGCCGACGACGATCCAGATCTTTTCGGCAGCGACGGCATAAGCGAGTAGCAACGCCGCGGCCAGCGTGACCAGAAAACTGTAGCGCCGGACGCGCTCCAGGAAGTCGGCGCGAATCATGTGGTAGAGCACGCGCGGTGCATTCATGCTGCGGGCCCTCTTGCGATTGCTTGGGCGCGGTGCTGCGACAGGCAATAAAGGTAGGCGTCTTCCAGATTAGGAGTGGCAGCCAGCGCGCCGCGGGGCGGGGCATCGCCGAGCACGCGGGCATGAACGCCGTCGCTGCGCCGGGCCGTGTTGCTGATGAGATAGCTCTGCCGTGCTGCGTTTAGATCGGCGCTGGGCAGCACCCACTCCCAGACTTTGCCTTCCACTTTGCGCAGGAGTTCCTCAGGCGAGGCGTGCGCCACGAGCGAGCCTTGTGAGATCAGTGCGATGTCGGTAGCGGTAGCTTCGACGTCGGAAACGATGTGGGTGGAGAGGATGACGATCCGCTCGCCGGAAAGTTCCGAGAGCAGGTTGCGGAAGCGCACTCGTTCTTCGGGATCGAGACCGGCGGTGGGTTCGTCGACGATCAGCAGTTGAGGATCGTTGAGCAGGGCCTGAGCAATTCCGACCCGCTGCTTCATTCCTCCGGAGTAGCCGCCCAGCGGACGTTTACGGGCGTCGGTGAGATTCACCAGGTTCAGGAGTTCGTCGATGCGTTTTTTCGAAGAGGCGGCGTCGAGGCCTTTGACGGCAGCGAGGTATTCGAGGAATTCGACTGCGTTGAGATTGGGGTACACGCCAAAATCCTGCGGGAGGTAGCCGAGGGTCGAGCGCAGAGCATCGGGGTTGGAGGCGAGGTCAGTGCCGTTCCAGGTCACGCGGCCGTCGGAAGCGCGGGTGATGGTGGCGAGAATGCTCATGAGGGTGGTCTTGCCCGCGCCGTTGGGGCCAAGTAATCCGAGGACGCCGGGGCCGAGTTGCAGAGTGAAGTTGCGCAAGGCCCAATGGTCGTGACCGTAGCGCTTGCTGACATTTTCGATCGAGAGTTGCAAGGCAAGCTCCTGGCTGCTGGCTCCTAAAGCTTTTAGCTAAAACACCCTAGTGGGAGAAACGTATAACAGGCAACAGAAGTTCCAGCGAAGTCGAGCGCATCGAAGTGGAACGGATTGAAGTGGAGCGCATTAGAATCTTGCGGGCGAGAACGGGGTCAGGTCATGCTCTGGATTGCGGCCGTCGATGACTGCTGTCATTACTTCAGCGGTGATGGGGGCGAGGAGGATGCCGTCGCGGAAGTGGCCGGTGGCAACGTAGTAGCCGGGAGTGGAGGTTTCGCCGAGGATAGGGAGTGCGTCGGGCGTTCCAGGGCGCAGGCCGGCCCAGCTCTCGAGAATCTTGGCGTCGGCGAGTTTCGGCACCAGGGCAAGGGCAGCCTGGTGGAGGCGCTGAATGGTCGCGAGGTCAGTGCGTTTGTCGAATCCGGCTTCTTCGACGGTGGCGCCGACGAGGAGGCGTCCGTCGCTGCGCGGGATGAGGTAGGCGTCATGGGAACGGATGACATGCCGCAACAACCCATGCGCGGGCTGAAGCAAGCAGAGCATCTGGCCTTTGACGGGGCGGGTGGGAAGAGCGGGGGGAGTGGTCTGGCCGGAGTTTAGTTTCATTTGTCCTGACCAGGCTCCGGCGCAGTTGACGACTTTGGCGGCGTGGAAGTTGGTTTTGATAGTCGTGACCCCGCACGCGCGGCGGCCTGACAAGTTGACTTCGGTGACTTCATCGCCGGAGGAGAAATCCACGCCGCGGAGCTTGGCTGTCTTCCAGGCGGCGGCGACGAGCGCGCGAGGGTCGACGCTGCGCTCTCTTAAGTACAAGGCTGGGCGCTGCTGGTGGACGAGTGCGGGCTCGTCCTTGTCGAACCACGCGGGCGGCAAGGGCGCGAACGTCATGCTGATGGGTATTGCCGGATCGAGCGAGGGAAACAGGATCGTGCCCTGATCGCGTAGGTCTACCTTCATCCCCGATTCGATTTCGAGTTCGCGCGCGAACTCCGGGTACATCTTCGCGCTGGCTGTGGCCAGCGGTTGCAGCGCGGAAGGAGTTTCGAGCGGGCAGTCGACCAGCATGCCGCCGGCGGCGTGGGAGGCTTCGCGGCCGGGTTCTCCGCGCTCGACGACGAGGATGGCTGCGCCGCGTCTGCGCAGGGCGATGGCGAGCGCGAGGCCGATGATGCCTCCGCCGACGATGATTACGTCCCAAGTCTTCACTCCGGCATTGTAAAAGAGGCTGGGTCGAGCTGCGCTCGAACGGACAACCGAGGGCGGCTGTCCGCACACGATTCTTGCGGAGATGACAGGGAGCGCGGGGGTGCATAGAATGGCGGACATGAAAAAAATATTCTTTGCCGGAGTCGTGATGGCGGTGCTCTCGACGGCGAGCGTGGCCTGGGGGCAGCAGGACAAGGACAATGAAGTCACGTCGTATCTCTACTTCCACGTGGTGAAGGACGATAATGGAAAACCCGTGCGGAATGCGGCCGTGATCATGCATGAGGTAAATCCGAAAGGCAAGCAGGAACGCGGCGGCATGGAGTTGAAAACCGATTTGGAGGGGAATGCCAGTTTTGACGGCGTTCCGTACGGCATGCTGCGGGTGCAGGTGCTGGCGCAGGGCTTTCAGACCTACGGGGAAGACTTCGACATAGAGAAGACCAAGATGGAGATCACGATCAAGCTGAAACGGCCGCAAGGACAATATTCCGTGTACGAGGGTCAGGTGAAGGATCCGAACGCCACGCCGAAGACAGACCCGCCGCCAGCCGATCCGAATAAGAAGCCGAACTAGATGCAACACGCTGCCGCGGCCCGGCGCCTGCAGATTCGTTTGCTCTGGGCTGCTGCGGCGATGAAGAGTATTTCGTGTCTCTGGGATTGAACGACAATCCGCCGCTGGGGGCGCTCGCTCCTGAACCTCGGCACAAGAGCGCTGGGACCGCGTTTGCGCTTTCGTTGCTGATTCCGGGAACGGGGCAGCTCTATTGCGGAAAGAACGCAAGCGGCGGCGTGACCCTCGGCTTCTGGCTGCTGGGACTGGTGCTCTGCTTCGCTCATGTCTCACAGGACGTGAGAGGCGAGGGCATTTTTGTGATGTTCGTGCTGTGGATCTTTTCCTTCCTGGACGCCTATTTCACTGCGACTGAAATCAATCGAGGCCAGGATGATCTGGTCGACGGGCAGAATCCGCGCGTCGCGGTCACGCTGAATCTGTTGACGGCGGGGTTTGGATATTTCTATCTGGGCGAGCGAAGCAAGGGGATCGTCCTGTTTGTGGTGATGCAAGTGGCGCGGATGGCCAATACGAAACTCGCGGTTCTGGTGGGCCTGGTGCAACTGATCGCGGCTGCCGACGCTTACCGCATCGCCCACCGGCAAGTGACGGAATCGCTGGCAATGGCAGGGCAGGCGCCCTTGCAGAACGTCTCCGCGTCGCGCTTGCCGGTGCAGGTGCCTGTGGCTCTGGCGTGCCTGCTGGTGGCGGGGGCACTGGTGCTGGCGGTGATTGGACTAACGCTTGGGAGTTCGGCGAAGCGCCAGGCGGTGGCTAGCGCGACCAAGCGAGTGAGTACGTTGCGGGCGCAGAGTGCGGCCCCTGTCTACCATCCCGATGCGCCCATTGAGGCGGTGGACCTGCCGAGTGCGGTGCAGGACGTGCAGCGCGAGCAGCGCAAGAGCGCGAAGGGGAAAGAGGACTTGCTGTATCTGAAGCAGGATGTGCGCATGCTGAGCGAGATTCTCAAAACTCCGAAGATCAATAGTTCAGATGCGATGGTGATCCATTATTACCGGGCCCTGGCGCTGGCCATGATTAACATGGCGCACGAACATGAGGCAGACGCGATCGATGTGGCGGGTGCGCGGATGGCGAGGGCGGACCTCGACAAACTGCTGGCCGCAGGGAGAATCGTCACCTACGTGCCGGATGTGAACGTGACCAACGCGGAGTACTGGGCTGGGATTGTCACGCGCAATCAATTACACGATGAGCGGGCAGCGTATTCCTATTGGGAGAAATGCGCCGCGAACGCCCATGCGGGATGTCTGCACAATCTGGCCGGCGCGCGGATTACGGGTGAGGGCGGAGAGAAGGTCGACGTGAACGAAGCGCTCAGCTTGTATGCGAGCGTGTATGACTCGGGAGTAAAGTTCCACTGTGTGGGGGCGCAGTCGGCAGTGGACATCGCGAGAGTCAATTATTTTCTTGGGGTGCGGCGCAGTGGAGACGATGAACTGGAGTGGACCAAGAAGGGCGAGGGATTGCTCGACCAACTGGAAACGGCGGAGCACAACCGGAATGTGTGCCACCGGGCCGGAATCGATGTGGATGAGTTTCTGTTTCAACTGAGTCGCGGGCATCGCGATGACAACATTCTGCAGGATGCGGTGAGCCGGTTGGATGAATCCTCGACGCCGACGAAGGCGGTGATTCAGTTCATTTCCGGGGCGATCGACGAAAACGGATTCGAGTCGGCAGTGAGCGCCAGCAAATTTCCGGGAGAGCGGTGCTCGGCGTATTTTGACGCTATGTGGTATGCGGAACTGAGAAATGAGACTGCGATGGCGCGGCGGTTTGATCAGCGGCTGGTGGATATTGGAAAATTCCATTGTGGGGAGCATCTGGTGTTCGCGGGTAAGTTTAGGTTTTAAGCAGGATCACTTCTGACGATTGAGGATGCGATGGATTACTTACTGAAAACGGAACCGTCAACCTATTCGTATGCGGATTTGCAACGCGAGAAGACCACGATCTGGGATGGGGTGTCGAATCCGGTGGCGTTGAAGAATCTGCGGGGAATGAAGCCGGGTGAGCGGCTGGTGATTTATCACACGGGCGACGAAAAGAGCGCGGTGGGGACGGCGACCGTCGTATCGGTGGATGCGTCGGACGCGAAGAACCCGCAGGTGAAGATCAAGGTGGGGAAAGCGAATGCGAAGCCGGTAACGCTGGCTGAGGCCAAGGCGAACCCGCTGTTTGCCGAATCACCCCTGGCGCGGCAGGGACGGCTGAGTGTGGTGCCGTTGAACGCGGCGCAGTTCAAGTTTCTGACGGGTGAGTGAAGGTCAAAATCCCCACCCTCTTTCGCAGAGAACGCGAAAAAAAGGGTGGGGCACGCCGTGTGAGGAACACTCAGGATCAAGAATCCCCACTTCTCGCGCAGAGAACGCGCGAGAAATGGGGCACCCTGACTAGCCTGGCTTCAGCCGATGGACTTTCTTAGTTCGCGGCGCAGGATTTTTCCCGAAGCGGTCTTGGGAACGGCGTCGACGAAGTGGACTTCGCGCGGTTGTTTGTAGTGGGTGAGGCGGTCGGCGACGAAGGCGCAGAGTTCATCGCCGAGTTTCGCACTCTCGACAAATCCTTCACGCAGGGCAACAAAGGCGACGGGAATTTCTCCCGCGGCGGCGTCGGGGCGGCCGACCACTCCACATTCTTTTACGGCAGGGTGTTCCAGGAGGACGGCTTCAACTTCCGCGGGAGCCACGGGAAATCCCTTGTACTTGATCATTTCCTTGCGGCGATCGACGACGCGGTAGAAGCCTTCGCGATCGCGAGTGACAATGTCGCCCGACCAGAACCAGCCGTCGCGCAGCACGGCGGCGGTCGCTTGCGGCTCTCTCCAGTAGCCCAGCATGAATTGCGGACCGCGCATGACCAGTTCGCCGGGCTGGCCGGACGCGACTTCCGTGAGGTCGTCAGGCGTGTCGGTGGGATCGATGTCGGTCTGCGACAACACGCGGCAGTCGGTTTGGGCCAGGGGATGGCCGATGGAATCTGGGCGGTACAGTTCAGGTTCGAGAAACCCGACGTGGGTAACGGGCGAGGCTTCGGTCATGCCGTATCCCTGACATACGAGAATTCCGGTGAGCGCGGTGAAGCGGCGCGCGAGATCGGGTGCGAGCGGCGCGGCTCCGGACTTGACCCAGTGGACTTTGTGCTCGCGGGGAAATTGTCCGGCCTCGGCGGCCTGGCAAAGCGCATTCATGGCGGGCGGGACCAGCGGCATCATGGTGACGGCTTCTTCGGCGATGAGTTTGGCGAAGCCCTGAGCCTGGAAGCGCGGCACCAGGACGAGCGTCGCACCAAGAATCAGCGAAGGATTGAGGACCACGTTCAATCCATAGGCGTGGTAAAGCGGGAGGCAACAGAGAATGGTGTCGGAGGAGTTGAGCGCGGTGCCGCCGGGACCGAGAAATTGATAGACGTTGGCGATGAGATTGAAGTGCGACAGCATGACTCCCTTGGGCAGTCCGGTGGTGCCGCTGGAGTAGGGAAGCGCGGCGAGAGTTTGTTCGGGAGATTGCTCGGGCTTGGGGAAAACCGCAGTGACGCGGGCGAGCAAGTTGGCGAACGGCTCAGTGCCGGGTGCGTGCTGGCGCGTGGTGTAGACGCGGCGGAGGTTGGGCAGGCCAGCGAGGTTGATCCCGTCGAGGTTTTCGCCGTCACTGATTAATAGCGTTGCACCGGAGTTTTCCAGTTGATAGCGGACCTCGCGCTCGCGGTAGGTGGGGTTGAGGAGCGTGGGAATGGCGCCGACCAGGGTTGCGGCATGGTAGGACACGCAGAATTCCCACGAGTTGGGCAGAAAGATGGCGACCACGTCGCCGGGTTTGACTTGGGCGGCGATCAGGCCGCGGGCGACGGATTCGACAAGCTCTCCATATTCGGCGTAGGTGAGGCGGCGTCCGCTGGAGGAGTCGATCAGCGCGGTTTTCGGCGCATGGCGGCGGCAGGCGTCGAGCACGAGATCGTGCAAAAACAGGTTGTGGGGGTCGGCGTAGAGTTGGGTGCGCAGCATGCCGGGAGAGATTGTACTGGATAAGCGGCAGGCCTCTTCATTCCAGGGCGGTTTAACAGCAGGTTCCTCACCGAGCTTTCAGCCCGCTTCGGAATGACAGAATGAACTTGGCTTAAGTTTAGCTGGCGAGTTTGCGCAGGAACTCCTGCTCGTCCATGCGGTATTTGAAGGCTTTGCGGCCGTCGATGAAGACGACGGGAACTTCGTCGTTGTACTGGCGGCGCAGGTCAGAGTCGGCATCGACGTCGACTTCTTGCCATGTGAAGCCGCCGCGGCGCGAGAGTTTGGACAGGCTCTCTTTTACGACTTCGCACAGGTGACAGCCTTTGCGGGAGTAAATCACGACGTTGCGGGGCACTGGCATGTGTGGAGATTCTAGCGCGAGCGCGCGGCATTTATCCAGCGGCAAAACCCAGCCGGAAGGGCATGAATAGACCGGTTTTGAAGGTGTGGTGGCCAGACCAGTGAGTGCACCTGTGCGCCGATGGAGCGCCCACGGCAGCGCGAGGCGGTAGAATCGCAGGATGCCAAACGACAAGAAAGAGCTTTGGGCAAAACCTCTTCGAGGAAAAACCGCGCTGATTACGGGTGCGGCGCGGCGGTTGGGACGGGCTTCGGCGCTGGCCCTGGCGCGGGCGGGCGCGGATGTGGCCATCACCTTCAACCACTCGGCGCGCGAGGCGCGGGAGACCGTGGTCGATCTCTCAGGATTTGGAGTGCGGGCGTTCGCGCTGCGCTGCGACATCACCGAGGAAGCCAGCGTCCGGGCGATGATGAAGGAGTTGGGGCGCGAGTTGGGGCGCATCGACATCCTGATAAACAATGCGGCGAATTATGAAACGGCTGAGTTTGAGAAGCTGACGGTGCGGCAGTGGGACGCAATTTTCGCGTCGAACACACGCGGTCCGTTTCTGGTGTCGCGCGAGGCGCTGAAGTGGATGCGACGCAAGCGCGGCAAGAGCCAGGGCGGGGCAAAGATCGAAGGGAAGATTATCAATATGGGGTCGCTGGGTGGGCTGCGGCCGTGGGCGACACACGCGCATTATTGTTCGTCGAAAGCGGCGTTGCACATGCTGACCAAAGTCATGGCGAAAGCGCTGGCTCCGGAGATCGCAGTGAATGCCGTGGCTCCGGGGATGATTGATCTGGGCGAGAAGTCGGCGGCAGCGTTCATGCGGCGCATGGCCAAGCAAACCCCGATGCTGCGCAATGGGAGCGGGGAGGAAATTGCCGAGGCGGTGTTGTTTTTTGCGACCGCTCCGCAATTTATTACGGGGCAGATTCTGGCGGTGGACGGAGGACTCGGTCTGTAGAGCCCATATTGCGCCTGCCTATCTCTCCGTCTTCTTGCGTTTGCGCGGCCACCAATGATGAGCATCAATCAGCACAGGCTCAAGCAGACCAGCTATACAGACCAGTATCGCAAGAGCCGTGATGAGAACGCGTGTGAACATCGGAATCCCGTGCACCGGAAGCTTTCTTCAAATATTACGCCTCGGCTGAAGTGGGATCGATTACCAGCTTGACTTCAGAAACGCGGTTGGCGGGAAATCCGCCCTGGCGGGCGTGTTCGCGGACCATTTCCTCGTTGGGCGCGATGTAGACACAGTAGATTTTGTCCTGTGTGACGTAGCTGTGGAGCCATTGAATCCTCGGTCCGAGGTTGTTCAGGACGCTGCAGGATTTCTGAGAAATGGCGATTACGTCCGCCGGGCTCACGCTGCCAACGTTTGGGATGTCGCGCTCAATCACGTATTTGGGCATGGCTTCCTCAACTTGAAATTTAGGGCCTGCAATTCCGGAATCGGCCGGGCGGAATTTTAAGCCATCAGGCGGAAAATAGCCATTGAAGCGCGGGCGCGGTATATTGGGGCGAATGAAGAAATCGCAGGCTGTTTCTACTTCTTCTCGTTCTTCTCGGGATTCTCTGGCGGCGGACCCGCGCGTGGCCGTGGCTATTATGGCCGCGGGCAAAGGCACCAGGCTTAAATCGCAACTTCCTAAAGTGTTACATGAAGTCGGGGGGAAGGCGCTGCTGGAGCATGTGATCCGCGCAGCCTTACGGGCAGTGCCGGCCGGCGACGTGTACGCGATCATCGGGCATGAAGCCGAGCGGGTGCGAGCTGCGATGGCGCACACCGGAGTCAATTTTGTGCTGCAGGCCGAGCAGCGGGGAACGGGCCACGCTCTGATGGTGGCTCGCGAGGCGCTGGCTGGGCGCGGAGCGGGGGCTGAGTATGACCATGTTATTGTGCTGTCAGGAGACGCTCCCCTAATTACGCCGCAGACAATTGCACGGCTACTCAATTTTCATCTCGATGAGCGGGCCGCGATGACGCTGCTGAGCGCCGATCTGGAGAATCCAACCGGGTATGGCCGGGTGTTGCGGAAGAGCGCTCGCAGCGCCGAAGTGGAGAGGATCGTCGAAGAGAAGGCGGCGAGCGCGGCGCAGAAAAAGATTCGCGAGATTAATTCTGGTTTCTATGTTTTTGCGGTGAAAGAGCTGTACGGGAACATTGGGAAACTTTCGACGGCGAATGCGCACCACGAGTATTACCTGACCGACATGGCGGAGGTTTTGCGGCAGGCGCGGCAGAGGGTGGTGGCGTGGAAGACCGAGAATGCCAGCGAAGTGCTGGGCGGAAATACGCGGGCGGAACTGGCCGACATTGACGAGAAGATGCGGTTGGCGAAGTGCCGCCAACTCATGGCAGATGGAGTGACGATATTTTATTCGGCCACGTGCGTGATTGATGCTGACGTCGAAATCGCGGCCGACACGGTGATTGAACCCTTCGTGCAGTTGTTGGGGAGAACGCGAATCGGCACGGGCTGCCGCATTCGGTCTTATTCGGTCATTCGCGATTCGGAAATTGGAGATGGAGTGACAGTCCGCACGGGATGTGTGATGGAGGAAGCGCGGGTCAGTGCCGGCGCGGTGATCGGGCCGTTTTCGCATCTGCGTCCGGGCAGCGAGATTGGCGAGGGCGCGCACGTCGGGAATTTTGTTGAGACCAAGAAGATCAAGCTGGGCAAGGGATCGAAGGCGAATCACCTGACATACCTGGGAGACGCCGAGATCGGCGTGGGAGTAAACATTGGCGCGGGGACGATTACCTGCAACTATGACGGAGTCCACAAGCACATGACGGTGATCGGCGACGGGGTGTTCATCGGCAGCGACAGCACGCTGGTGGCGCCGGTGCGCGTGGGCAAGGGTGCGTATGTGGGAGCGGCGTCGTGCATTACTGATGATGTTCCGGAAGACGCGCTGGCGGTGGGGCGGGCGCGGCAGGTGGTGAAAGAAGGCTGGGCGCGGGAGAAACGGGACGCGCGGGGGAAGAAGTAGCTCGCGTCGGCTACATCGGAGTAGAGATCCCTTCGACTTCGCTCAGGGCAGGCTCTTCGACTGCGCGGGTGCTTCGCTGTTCGCGAGGCACCCACTCCGCTCAGGATGACAACGAGAGAATTTAGTGCGTCATGGCGGCGAACAAGTCGGAGTGCATCAGCGATTGGAACTGCTGGTCGCTGGCCTTGAAGTGGACGGCTACGTTCGAGCCGTCGGAATCCACGGTGGTATTCTCGACCGCGATCTTCTCCCCGGGTGAGGCGCTCATCTTCTTTGCCGTCAAAGTCAACTTGAGGCCCCCAGACAGCATGCCTGCAGTGGTGGAGTCGGAAGTGACCACGGTGAGATCGAAGGTCACGCCGCTGCTGAAATCCATGGTGTAGCGCGAGCCCGTCAGGCGTTTCTTGAGGTTTTCGTAATCGGCGAACTTGGATAGGTCCCCGATGGCGGCGCGCACGGCGTTCTGCGTGCCCGCCTGGTCGAGAATGCTCCAGACTGGCGAGGAGTCGACATTCGACATCATGTCGGCCATGTCGCCGTTGGTATCGAGGCTCATGACCTGGCCGTTTTGGGTATCGAGCGCGACACGGATGGCCACCGGATCGGCGAATAACAACGTGCTGTCGTCGAGGAAACTCATGACGAAGCCGCCGTCCATGGGATAGATATCTGCCTGGCCGTATTTCTTGGGGACGAACTTCTGCAACTTCATTTTCTTGAGCACGGCCTTCATGTTGAAGGGACCGGCGGCGACGCCGATGGTCTTGACGCCCTGCTTGCCGGAGTGGAAAGACGCGAAGGTCAGGCTGTCGATATCGTTGTCGGGATCAAGACCGATCGCCTTCAGGGCTGCTTCAAACTGCTTGATGTTCTCCGGCATCAGTTGGTTCTTGAGATTCATCGCGGTGGGTGAGTTCTTGAGCGAGCGATAGTCCACCGAGATCACCTGCAGCAGATCGCCGGGAATGCAGGAACGCGCCGAAGAGTTCAGCGGGATGGCATAAGCCATGCTCACCAGAAGCAGAGAAGCCAGACAAATCTTTACGAGTTTCATAACGCCTCGAATCAGAAAAAGTTGGGGAAGTGCGCACTTGGTTAGATGCACGAACGTCCCGTGTCGTTGATAGATCGCTTCATTCTATTTTACTTGCAAGGGAGATGAGCGAAACAAAAGGACATGTCCATTGACGGATTGGAGTCAGGGGCGATCTTAGGTCAATGAGGCCAACCGTCCGGAATCGGTACCCATCCTCCGCAATGCATGGCTATAATGGCGCGCATCGATGGCGCTTACCTCAGGCACCAAACTCGGGCCGTACGAGATCGTGTCGCTACTAGGGGCGGGCGGCATGGGCGAAGTGTACCGCGCCCGCGACACGCGGCTGGGGCGTGATGTCGCGATCAAGGTGCTGCCCGAAAGGCTGGCTCATGATGCCGACCGATTGCGGCGTTTCGAACAGGAAGCGCGCACGATTGCGGCGCTGAACCATCCCAACATCCTGGGTATCCATGACATTGGGACCCACGACGGCGCGCCGTTTCTGGTCAGCGAATTTCTCGAAGGACAAACCCTGCGGGACAAGCTCGTATCAGGGCCGATGCCGGTGCGGCGCGCCATCGAATACGCGCTTGGCATCGCGCAGGGACTCGCCGCGGCACACGAGAAAGGAATCGTCCACCGGGATCTGAAACCGGAGAACGTGTTTGTCACGCGTGACGGACGGATTAAAGTGCTGGATTTCGGGCTGGCGAAGCTGGTTCGGCCCGAGGAAAGCCGCGAAACTGCAGTAACGCTGACGACCCCGCCGACTTTGCCGGGTATGGTGTTGGGTACCGTGGGCTATATGTCGCCGGAGCAGGTGCGGGGCGAACCGATCGACCCGCGATCGGACATTTTCAGCTTCGGTGCAGTGCTGTACGAGATGCTCACCGGCAAACGCGCATTCAAACGCGAGACCTCCGCAGAAACCATGACCGCAATTTTGCGCGAAGAGCCACAGGTGCTGAGCGACACCGGTGAGGAGGCTCCGCTGCAACGGATTCTTGCGCGCTGCCTGGAAAAGAATGTCGAGCGACGATTCCAGTCGGCCAGTGATCTGGCGTTCGCCCTTGAATCGCTGAGCGGAGCGTCGATCGCGACCTCGATCGGAACGACGACTGCGAAAAGCGTGCTGCAAACGAAGGCAAGGCAAGCGTGGCTCCCGTGGGTCATAGCCACTGCACTGCTGATGGGAACTGCGGTCTGGGAAATGTTTCGGCCGGCGGCTGTGCCGGCCAACCCGCTCGAAAGAGCGCATTTCACACGCGTGACCGACTTCAAGTGCGTAGAAGCGGCGATCTCGCCGGACGGCAGGTTCGTGGCTTTTGTCTCCGATCATGACGGCCCCTTCGATGTATGGCTCACCCAGGTGGGTACCGGACGTCTGATTAATCTGACACAAGGGAAGGCGGGCCCCTTACCTGGGCCTTTACGAAGCGTAGGTTTTTCAGCAGATGGCTCGGATGTTTGGATCGGCGGTGGAGATGTGGGTATGCGGCTGCGGCTGATGCCCCTGACCGGAGGTACGCCGCGTAACTTCCTCGCCGAGGACGTCGTCAACCTGGCCTGGTCACCGGACGGCGAACGGATTGTCTACCATACCTTCGCTAATGGCGACCCCATGTTTGTGGCGGACCGCACGGGCGCTAATGCGCAGCGGATATTCGGGGACCGGCCGGGACTTCACAACCATTTTCCAGCTTGGTCGCCTGACGGCCGTTGGATCTATTTCTCGCATGGGACACCGGCAACGGGTGAGATGGATTTATGGCGCATCGACCCGGCCGGCCGGAACCCAGAGCGCCTCACGCAAATTAATACAGACGTCGCCTATCCCACCCCGGTCGGCGATCGCACAGTGTTCTACGTGGCGCGGGACGAGGACGGTTCAGGACCGTGGCTGTGGGTGTTTGATGTGAAGCGCAGAGATTCGCGGCGCGTGAGCATCGGTCTCGAGCAATATACGTCGGTGCAAGCCAGCGCGGACGGCCGTAAGCTGGTAGCCACCATCAGCAACCCCGTCGCGGCACTTTGGACTGTTCCCATTCTTGATCGTGTCGCCGAAGAACACGACGTAAAACCGTTTGCCGTGCCGACCGAGCGCGCGCTGGCACCTCGCTTTAGCGGCTCGTCACTGTTTTATTTATCTTCCCTGGGGGCGGGCGACGGACTGTGGCGTCTTCGGGATGGAAAGGTGACCGAGATCTGGAAGGGCGCCGATGGTGCGCTGCTGGAGACGCCCGCCATTTCGCCCGATGGAGGTCGCGTGGCCATTGTGCTGCGGCGGAGAGGGAAACAGCAACTGCATGTGCTCTCTTCAGACGGCGCCGAACTCCAGCCTATCGCGGAGGGGATGGTCCCTCAGGGTTCGAGCTGCTGGTCGCCGGACGGCAGATGGATCGTCACTGGCGGTAGCGACGCCACCGGTCCCGGGCTTTTCAAGATCCCGCTGGATGGCGGATCGCCAGTTCGCTTGGTCAGCGGGTCGGCACTCAATCCGGTCTGGTCGCCGGATGGAAGCCTGATCGTCTATGCGGGCCTGAATGTGCGCACCTTCGCTCCGCTTCTGGCCGTACGTCCGGACGGAACCAGCGTCAAAATGCCCGAGATTATCTTGCGGCGCCTGGGCGAGCGCGTCCGCTTCTTGCCGGATGGCAAGAGTCTGATCTACATGCAGGGACTGCTCGCATCCCAGGACTTCTGGCTACTCGACCTCGCCTCCATGAAGTCGCGCCAACTTACCCGGCTGCAAAACCTTGCTGCTATGCGGACCTTCGACGTCACCGGCGACGGAAAAGAAATCGTCTTCGACCGCTTACGAGAAAACTCGCAGGTCGTCATGATCGATCTTCCCAAGGAATAGCGTTAATCCAATGGCGTGAGCACTTCGTCGTGTGAAAAGCGTCTGGATCGTTTACCTGGGCAGTCGTTGGCGCTCGAAATCAAAATTCTTAAAGATCCCTAGTCGTCGTCGGGATCGACTTTTGGCCGATTGTCGTGGTGGAGGAAGTAGTCGGCGTTCATCTGTGCGTTGATGGTCTGGAAGGTGAGCGGCGTCTGGGTGAAGTCGAAGCAGTCGGATAGGTCATCGGCGTAGGCGTCGGCGTAGCCGAGCGATGGCAGGTTGAAAGTGTTCTCGATCAGATTCAGAACGCTGCCGAAATCGTGGTTGACGTGCGAAATGTAGCCTGCCTTGGCATAGGGCGCGACCACGATCAGGGGCACGCGGAAGCCATAGACATAACCCGATCCCCAGCTGGTGCCGTTGCTGACGATTGAGGGTGGAGAAACGTGGTCGTACCAGCCTCCCCAATCGTCCCAGGTAATGATGATCGCGGTGTTCGACCAGTAGGAACTGTTGCCGATGGCATTGACAATAGAGGCGACCCAGGAGGGTCCGCCGGTGGTTTGCGTGTTGCCGGCGTGGTCGGAGTTGGTTCCTGTAGGAATGATCCAGCTGACCTGCGCGAGATTTCCGTTGCTGATGTCGGTTAGAACTTGCGTTTCGGGAATGACAACGCTGTTGGTCCAATCGGATCCGGTGCAGGCGGTGGCGTTGGGCGGTGGAACATTGGGTCCGCACATGTGCTGGATGGCGTTAGGGCTGGTCCACAGGGAACCGGCAGAGGGCGTGTAGTAGCGCCAGGTGATTCCTGCAGCATTCAGTTCATCAGTCAGTGTGGGATGATCGACGCAAGGATAGATGGGGGCGTTGGTGGACTCGCTGCCGTTGGCGTCGATGAGGGCAACCGTTTGAGCAGGTGGAGCTAGACAGCCGGTTAGGTTTCCCCCGTTGACGCCCTTGGCGTTCTCGGAGATGAACAGGGCGCTGGTGGCCGAAGGCGCGGACGTGCCGGAAATAATGAACTGGTGAGCGGGGAAGCTGGGGCCTTGGTTGGTTTGAAACATGCGGTCGCCGAAAGTATATTGCTCGGCCAGCTGGAAGTAGGGTTGAACGTCCGACGGATTCACTGACCAGTATTGCGGATTGGCCGGCGGACAATTGGTCGCGCCTGCCGAGCAGGTGACGACGATTTGGTCGGCGCCGTCCATCTTGCCGCCGTCATACATGGAAACGAAAGCGGCATGGGCGTGGCTGAGGTCGTAGTCGATGCCCAGCGGACCGGGGGTGAGCGGCAGGGTCTGGCCGGAGGAGTTGAGACCGCTGCTGGCAATATCAGCGCCTTTGGCGATCAGCGCGGGATCCTGAAAAAGATTGTCGGGCGTGCGGTTCTCCTGAAAGATGATGACGATGTGCTGGAGGGCCCCTGGTTTAATAGGACCGATGTTGTTTACGGGGTTGCTGCCGCTGCAGCCGTTCAGGCTGAGCAGCAGAGCGCTGGTGGCTAGGAGCAAGAACGAAAAGCACAGGAATGCGGTACGGCGCATAGGCATTCGTCTCCTGTGTGGCGGCGCAACGGGAGCTATTCTCGCGATTCGCTGACTATGATTCGCCAGCCATAAGTCGCTAACCCCGAGGGTGGGATTTCCACTCGGTCGGGAGAAGAGAATTACGGTAAGGCCACGTCTGCCTGGCGGCGGGAAGAGAAGCCCTGGCAACATCCCCACTTCTCGCAAAGAACGCGAGAAATGGGGCACCCGGCGCCCGGCAAGTCACCTTTCTACGACAGCGCCGCAGCGCGGCGGCGAACCTCTGCGGTGAAAGTCTGATCTTTCAGCGAGGCCAGATTGATCTCGACGTTCGCGAGAGCTCCGGTTAGAGCCGCGCCAGCCAGGGCCTTGGCCGTGGTCAAGTCTGACTTCATGTTGGGATTGGTGATGGGTTCGAGTTCCTTGACGAGCGCGGCGATTTGATGTGCCTTTTCCGCGACGGCGAGCGGAACTGCCGTCGCTTCCTTCAGAGCAGCTTCGATCGTGGCTTCGCCGGATTTTTCATCCAGCGCGGTCTTGGCCTGCTTGTAGGCCTGCATGACGGAGTTGTAAGACTCGGCGTCGGCGTCGATGGCGGCCTTGAGTTCTTCGCGCAAGGGAGTGAGGCGGGCGATTGCGGCGGAGAGTTGCGACTCATATTGCAGGTAGGTTTTCTTGCCGCGCGACATGGAGGCGACCATTACGGCAAGGCCTGCGGCCATGGCTGCTGCAGCGGCGGAAGCACTCCCGCCTCCGGGAGTTGCCGTGGGCGCGGCGAGTTGCTCGACGAAGGGTTCGACTCCGGCGCGCAGGCCGCCGACCGCCATCTTTCCGCCCATAACGGCGGCGAGACGATTCTCAAGAATGAGAGACGAGTCGAAATTCTCGACTTGCAGAAACCATTCGGCGGCCTGCTCCAGCGCTTTCTTGGGGATCAGTCCGACGATTTCGCTGGATACAGGCGTGACGCCGTAGCGGGCAGCTTCGCGCTTGACCATCTCAAACACGCGGTGGACGGGTGATTGTTCGAAGTCGGTCAGGTTCATGGAGACCTGCGCCTGACCGCGAACCAGGAAGCCCGCTCCTTTTACGAATCGCATGCCGCCGTTTGAGAAGCGTACGGCCTTGGCGATCTTTTTGGCGATGTCGACGTCGGGGGTGTTGAGGAAGACGTTGTAGGCGACAAGAAATTTGCGCGCGCCCACGACCGTTGCTCCTGCCGTCGGATGGACGCGGGGCTCACCGAAGTCTGGGCGGCGCGCGGGCTTGGTTGCAATCTCGGCGCGGATGCCTTCGAACTGCCCGCGGCGAATATTCTCCAGACCTTGGCGCTCTGGAGTTCTGGCCGCTGCTTCGTAGAGATAGACCGGAATCTGGAAGCGCTTCCAGATCTGCTCGCCGACATGATTCGCCATGGCCACGCAGTCTTCAATGGTGACGCCGTCGATGGGGATGAAGGGAACGACGTCGGCTGCGCCCATGCGGGGATGCGCGCCAGTGTGAACGTTGAGGTCGATGAGCTCGGCGGCTTTGCCCACACCGCGAATGGCGGCCTCCTGAATAGCTTCGCGCTCGCCGACCAGCGTGATGACGCAACGGTTGTGGTCGGAATCCATTTCGCGGTCGAGGAGATAGACGCCGGGCATTTTCATGGCGTCGATGATGGCGTCAACTTTGGTTTTGTCGCGGCCTTCAGAGAAATTCGGAACACATTCGACGAGCGTGGACATGACTAGGAAGAATAGCTGGGTGCGGAGTGCGGAAGCAAATGAGGAAAACGTAAACCTTCACCACAGAGGACACTGATGACACAGAGGAACTTATCGGTGTTTCCTGCCGCCGAAGAATCTCCCTACTCCCAGCCGCACCTGCACGGTGTTGACGCCCGGATTCAGATTCGCCAGTCCCGCGTTGGAGATGTGCATGTACCGCAGCTCGATGCCAACATTGTGGTTCGCGCCACCTTTCGAACCAAAGATGTGCATGCCCAGCGCGGCCTGGTCCATGAAATTCACGGTGTTGGCGTATGTGGGGACGGCCTGATTGGTGAACAGCGTTCCACCCGTGAGTTCGAGGTAGGGCGAGATGCGGCCGTGACGCTGGAAGTTCCACTTGAGGACGAGTGGGTCGAAGCCTACGCCGTAGGCGGTGTTGGCCGGTTGGAATACGAGAAAAACGGGAACGGCGTCGACGGCGTATTCGAATCGTCCGCGAAGAAAGCCGGGCAGGTGTGGGCTGGTGAGGATCCATCCATAGCGCAGGCCGGCGTTGAATGCGCCGGTGTTGCCGCGTCCGCCGGCGACGGAGTGTCCGCCACCCGCCCAGACTTGAACTTCGTGGCCGCCTTGCTCAGGGCCGATCTGGGCAGAGCACAGGGGCGCGATCAGCGGAATACCGATGCAGAAGAGGAACCTTATGATCTGTTTGAACATGACTTGCTTGAACATGATTTGCTGAACTCGACGCCGCAGGGCCTCAACGAAGGATCACGATACAGGAATGGCGGGCTTGCGACAAACGGCGGCCGTGATGGTCGAGGCAAGAAGCAGGTTCCTCGACTGCGCATAGCGATCCGAAATGCGGATCGTTACGCTTCGCTCGGAATGACAGTTTTAGTGAGCTGTCTTAATTAACAGTCTTAGTTAGCTATCTTAATTAGCTGTTGAGTCAGACTTCGCTGTGGCTCGGCGGGCGCTGAGTCACCAGTTGCATCAGGTCGCGGGCGACGCGGGCGGTGTTGTGGCGAGCGAATCCGCTTTCGTCGAGATAATCTCCCAGGACGGGAACCACTCCGAGGGCCTCGATTGCGTCTAAATCGTTGACGATCTGGCAGGCGCCTTCGCTGGCGTACTTGGTTTTGAGTTCTTCGGAGGCAGGCGTGCGGTTAATCAGAGCGAAGTCGAAAATCTGTTTGTGCGCGTGGCGATTCAGCGCCCGGATATGGTCGGCCGCGCTGAGCCCTAGACTCTCATTGGCTTGGGTCATCAGGTTGCAGATGTAGACCTTGGTCGCCGGCGATTCAACAATGGCCTGGGCAATGCCGCGCACCAGCAAGTTGGGGATCAGGCTGGTGAAGAGCGATCCCGGACCGATGGTGATCAGGTCGGCGTGGGCGATGGCTTCCAGGGTCTGGGGCATGGGCCCGACGTCAGGGGGAACCAGGAACAGTTCGCGAATGCGGCCTTTGCTGGCCGTGATTTTGGTTTCGCCGCGGACACGCCTGCCGTCCTCCATTAGAGCTTCGAGTTCAATGTTCGATGTGGTCGCGGGATAGATATGGCCGCGAGTGACGAGAATCTCCGACGACAGCCGCACGGCTTCGGAAAAATCGGAGGTGAGGGAAGTAAGGGCGGCGAGAAAAAGATTGCCGAAACTGTGACCCTCGAGTCCTGAACCTTTTTCGAAACGGTGACGAAAAAGCCGGGAGAGCAGAGCCTCATCTTCGCTGAGGGCGACGATGCAGTTGCGAATGTCGCCGGGCGGAAGCATGTTGAGTTCTTTACGCAGGCGGCCGCTGGAGCCGCCGTCGTCGCTGACGGTGACTACCGCGCAGAGGTCGCGAATTATCGGCGAACTGACGGGCGAAGCCGACGGCGCCGCAAGCTCGGCAGGCGAAGCCACGAAACGCTTCAGGCCCTTAAGCAGGGTGGAAAGGCCGGTGCCGCCGCCGATGGCAACGACGCGCAGACCGCGGTCGCGGGCGGTCTTTTCGGGCGAGCGGGACTCGGCGGTCTTGGTTTCCATCGAGGGTGCACCCGCAGAGCTTAGGCAGGCTCTTCGTCGCCCAGTTCCTCGTCCGAGGCGTCGAGTTGCGCGCCCGGATCCGGGTAGAGCAATTCCGTGAAGCGTGGATCCTCCGCCAGGTTCTGGAAGTCGGAATCGTTGCGCGCCTGGAAACGCAGTTGTGCGTTCAGCCGCAGAGCCTCATCCAGTCTCCGCAGCGAATCCTCAACGTGGCCGGTCAGGCAATCGAGCGCGGCCAGGCCGTAGACCACATAGTCGAGCTTGGCATTCTGCTTGAGCAGTTTGTCGAGATGCTCGCGAGCGGTGACGTAATCGCCCACGTTCATCAGCGAGACGGCGAAGTCGAAGTGCTCCTCGGGGGTTTTGAACTGCGAGGCCACGGAGCGCTCCAGATGCTGGTTGCAGATGCTGAGATGAATGCTGGCGCGGTCGATGAGTTCCTTGACCGGACCAGCGATCACCTTTTGGAAGTGAGGCTTGGCCTTGTCGAACTTATGCTCCTGCATGGCGCGCAGTCCGGTTTCGTAGCTCTGCAGCGCCTGCGTGTAACGTGGATCTTCCGCCACGGTTTTTTTCGCGGTTGGTTTCTGAGCCATGTGCAAAACTCTTCCTGTGCTCTTGGTAATGGGAAACTCCTTGGAATATTGCTTTCCAGCCTGAGCAGTAAAGTATCACTCAAACAGTGGGTGAAGGTCCAGTTGGGTGCCCGACTCAGTACTCAGTCTCCGTAGTCTCGGTGCCGTACGTTGTCCTCGACGCTCAGTTGATGGCAGCGGCCGACGCCAGGTCGATCCGTTTCCACTCGCCCTGGATAATCCCAGCCCGGATCTGCGCGGCCGTCTTGCCTTTCTGGTGCTGCTGGTAGGAGTAATACAGCTCCTTCAGGCAAGTCGCGCACTGCGCTCCATGGGTATCTTCATAGCAACTGTGCAGACTTTTGTGGCCCATGCGGTCGCAGTAGCAATAGCAGGGCTGCTGGTAAATCACGCGTTCGATTTTCGCGGCGAGTTCGTAGGCGTGGTTCTGGTAGGCATTCTGCGCGTCGGCGCCCCAGAGGTCGCCCTTGGTCAACAGGGGATGCAGCTTGGCGCCCTTCGCCGGAGGAGCGCTGTGGAAATCGGGCACGCGGCCTTCATCGTCCAGCGGAGCGGCAAACTGAGCCGACATGGTCAAGGCGATGAAGAAGAGGGAAGCCAGAGTCAGGCTGCGGTACACGGTCTGGCTCTCGAAAAAACGGCGCATCATCATCCGCCACATCATTGTCCGCAACATCATGAGAGGTCCTCGCGTTCCGATATTGTAACCCGCCCCGGGGAAGGCCGAAAGTAAGGCGCGGCGCTCGATGCAACTCGCTACGGCCGGGGCCGGTTCTGTATACAATAGGAAAACACCTGTGACGTTCTCAGACTCCAATTCAACCGGCACGACTCCGACAGCTACAGCGCCGGGAGATGTTGCCCAGAACCCGGGCACGCTGGTCGCCGGAGCCGAGCCCGTCGCGAACCGCCCGGCCCGCCCTGGGACTGGATTCGGGGTGTGGCTGCGCGATCTGATTATTTCGCTGGTGATCTCGGCCTTCATCATTATTTTTCTCTACCAGCCGGTTAAGGTTGAGGGCGTCAGCATGATGCCCCTGCTCCAGGATCAGGAACGCATTTTCGTCAACAAGTTCGTTTACCGGCTGGAGCCGATCGGGCGCGGCGATATTGTGGTCTTCCGCTATCCGCACGATCCGTCGAAAAGCTATATCAAGCGGGTGATCGCGATGGCGGGCGACCGCATCCGCATTGACGGCGGGCAGGTGTACGTCAACGACCAGGCGCTCGACGAGGATTACGTACCGCCCGCTTATAAGGACACGCGGCCATACCCCGAAATCACCGTGCCGGACCATTACTTCTTTGTGCTGGGAGACCATCGATCGATGTCGAGCGACAGCCGAGAGTTCGGCCCGGTCAACCAGAATCTGATCTATGGCAAGGCCGTGTTCGGGTACTGGCCGATGGATAAGCTGGGGCGAGTGCGGTAGGTATTCTGCCCGACGTTTTTGAAGCTGCTTGATCGGTGGCAACTCATCAACGGATTCGATCCGCGCGATCCACAGATTTCTTTCAGAATCCTGCGTTCTACTCTTGGCCCGTGCGCTATTAACTGATAAGATTCTCAAAATCCACTCACCGGAGCGAGAATGCAGGCTATCCTTGCGCTGGAGGACGGCAGAGTCTTCCGAGGCAAAGGCTACGGCGCCAAAGGCGAATGCTACGGCGAAGTCGTTTTTAATACTTCCCTCACCGGCTATCAGGAAATTTTCACTGACCCCTCCTACTCGGGGCAGATCGTCGTCCTGACCAACCCGGAAATCGGCAATTACGGCACCAACCACGAAGATAACGAAGCCACGCGCCCGTGGATCGAAGGCCTGATCGTGCGCGAGTTCTCGCGCGTGAGTTCGAACTGGCGCTCGCAACAGGTGGCCGAGGAATATCTCGAACAGTTCAAAGTGCCGGTGCTGTCGGATATCGACACACGGGCACTGGTGCGGCATCTGCGCGATCACGGTGTGATGCGCGGCGTGGTCTCGACCATCGAGAGCGATGCCGACAAGCTGATTGCCAAGGCGCGGTCGATTCCCAAGATGGACGGGATGGATCTGGCGAAGGTGGTGAGCACCAAGGGTCCGTATGTGTGGGAAGTGGGCGAGCGCTCGCACGAGCCGACTGCCGTGGTGGGAGTGAAAGACGAGCCGGCGCGATTTCACGTGGTCGCGTATGACTTCGGCATCAAGCAGAATATTTTGCGCAAGCTGCGCGGCGAGGGCTGCAAAGTGACAGTCGTTCCGGCGCAGACTCCGGCGGAAGATGTGCTGGCGTTGAAGCCGGACGGCGTATTTTTGTCGAATGGTCCCGGAGATCCGGAGCCGTGCACTTACGCGGTCGATTCGATTCGCAGGCTCATGGGACGGCAGCCGATCTTTGGCATCTGCCTGGGACATCAGCTGACGGGGATTGCGCTCGGCGGGAAAACTTTTAAGCTGAAGTTTGGGCATCATGGAGGGAATCATCCGGTAAAGCAGTTGAAGACGGGAAAGATTGAGATTACGGCGCATAACCACAATTTCGCCGTCGATCCGGATTCGCTGGCCGATAGCGAAGTTGAGTTGACCCACGTCGACTTGAACGACCAGACGCTGGAGGGCCTGCGGCATAGAAATCTGCCGCTGTTTAGCGTGCAGTATCACCCGGAAGCCGCGCCGGGGCCTCATGACTCGCATTATCTGTTCAAGGAATTTACGAAGATGATGGAGGAGTGGAAAGGGTGAGGGGAATTTCAAATTGGAGCCTGATCGCCTGCGCATGCATGGCGACAGTGGTTTCGAGTCCTACGTTCGCATGTCAGGTGACGTGCGTCGTACTAGAGACGAACGCAAAGCAGGCCCTGCTCGAAGATCGCGATGGAAAGCCCCTTAGCAATGTCGAGATTGTTATTCGCGATGCCTCCAAGAGCGCAGATGGGCCGGAGTGCTTTTGTGGCCGTTTCGGTCCGATGATTTCGCACGTGCGGACCGACATAGAGGGCAGGTTGGATCTTCGAGAACTGCGGCCCGGCCAGTATTGGATCACGTACATGAGTCAGGAGGACGGGGAGTCCTTCTACGTTTCGATCGAAAATGGCAAAAGGACGCGCGTGCCTCTTGAGATTCAAATCGATCACATAGGCGGACGCTGTTATCTGATCGACGTTGAACGCAACGAGACCAAGCCCAATACAGGATGGCCGAAACCGTTATCTCAACCAAATGCCCAAACGCACTGACATCTCGAAAATTCTGATTCTTGGCTCCGGGCCCATCATTATTGGGCAGTCGGCGGAGTTTGATTATTCCGGCACGCAGGCCTGCAAGGCGCTCAAGGCTGAGGGCTACGAAGTGGTGCTGGCGAACTCGAACCCGGCCACCATCATGACCGATCCGGAGTCGGCCGACCGCACTTATATTGAGCCGCTCACCCTGGAGTATCTGGAAGAGATTATCCGCATTGAGCGGGAAATGGCGCCGGGCGCTGGTTTTGCCGTGCTGCCGACCGTCGGCGGACAGACCGCGCTGAATCTGGCGATTGAACTTTCTGACGGCGGCGTGCTGGAAAAATATGGCGCGACGCTGATCGGCGCGAACGTCGAGGCCATCAAGAAGGCAGAAGACCGGCTCTTCTTCAAAGACGCCATGCAGCGCATTGGGCTCGACGTGCCCAAGTCGGCGCTGGTCAACAACACGAAAGACGGGCTGGAGTTCGCGGGTAAGATAGGGTTCCCGGTGATCATCCGGCCATCGTTCACGCTGGGAGGTTCGGGCGGCGGCATCGCTTACAACCGCGAAGAGATGGTGGAAGTGTTGGCGCGCGGGCTCGATTTCTCTCCGGTGCACGAAGCGCTGATTGAAGAGTCGGTGCTGGGCTGGAAGGAATATGAGCTCGAGGTGATGCGTGACACCAAAGACAACGTCATCATCATTTGCTCGATTGAGAATTTCGATCCCATGGGCGTGCACACTGGCGACTCGATCACGGTCGCTCCCGCGCAGACGCTTACGGACCGCGAATACCAGGCCATGCGCGATGCTTCGATTGCCGTGATTCGCGAAATCGGCGTCGACACGGGCGGATCGAATATTCAGTTTGGCGTAAATCCTGAGACCGGGCGGATGGTGGTGATTGAGATGAATCCGCGCGTCTCGCGGTCGTCGGCCCTGGCCTCGAAGGCCACAGGATTTCCCATCGCGAAAATTGCGGCGAAGCTTGCCGTAGGTTATACGCTCGACGAAATTCCCAACGACATCACACGAAAAACTCCGGCGTGTTTCGAGCCCACACTCGACTATGTCGTCGTGAAGATTCCGAAGTGGCAGTTCGAGAAATTTCCTGGCGCTGACGATACGCTGGGACCGCAGATGAAATCGGTGGGCGAAGTCATGGCCATCGGACGCACCTTCAAGGAAGCGCTGATGAAAGGCATCCGCTCGCTCGACACGGGTAAGCGAGTGGGCGGCGAAAAGATTGAGCCGAAGATCCTGACTAAGCGGCTGGTCACGCCGCATCCCGAGCGGTTGGCTTATGTGCAATACGCGCTGCGCCAGGGACACACGGTGAAGCAGATCGCGAAGATGACTTCGATGGACCCGTGGTTTCTTTATCAGCTCAAGGAAATCAACGACCAGCAACTCGAACTGGAAAAGCATCCCATTGAGTCGATCCCGACCGAGGTGCTGCGCGAATCGAAGCGCATGGGATTCTCCGACGGGCGGCTGGCCGCAGTATGGCGACTCGATGGCCAAGAGAAAGTTCGCCATCTGCGCAAGAAGCACGGCGTGATGCCGGTCTACAAACGCGTCGACACTTGCGCGGCGGAGTTTGAAAGCTTCACGCCGTATCTTTACTCGACGTACGAAGACGAAGACGAGGCGGCGCCGACCGACAAGAAAAAAGTGATTATTCTCGGCAGCGGGCCAAATCGCATCGGGCAGGGAATCGAATTCGATTACTGCTGCTGCCACGCGTCATTCGCGCTGCGCGATGACGGTTACGAGACGATCATGATCAATTGCAATCCTGAGACCGTCTCGACCGACTACGACACCAGCGACCGGCTCTACTTCGAGCCGCTGACGTTCGAAGACGTGTGGGCGATTTACGAGCACGAGACGTCCAAGGGCGCGGACGTGGGCGTGATCGTGCAGTTCGGCGGGCAGACCCCACTGAACCTGGCGCTGCCGCTGAAGGCCGCCGGCGTGAAGATTATCGGGACGTCGCCGGAGTCGATCGATCTGGCGGAAGATCGCAAGCACTTCAACAAGTTGCTCGAGGATTTGCAAATTCCGCAGGCACCCGGCGTGATGGCTACATCGATTGAAGAAGCCGTTGAGGGCGCGGGGCGCATCGGATATCCCGTGCTGGTGCGGCCTTCCTATGTGCTCGGCGGGAGAGCGATGGTGATTGCCCACGACGAGGCGGCGATTGTTCGCTACATGAAAGAAGCGGTTGAGTATTCGCACGACCGGCCGGTGCTGATCGATCACTTTCTGGAAGATGCGATCGAAGTTGACGTCGATGCCCTCTCCGACGGCGAAGACGTGGTCATCGGCGGAATTATGCAGCACATCGAGGAAGCTGGCGTGCACTCCGGCGATTCTTCGTGCGTGCTGCCCGCGGTCGATATTCCGCAGGCTCTGCTGGAGCGCATGCGCGACTACACGTTCAAGCTGGCGCGCGCGTTGAAGGTTGTGGGGCTGATGAATATTCAGTTCGCCATTCCGCGCGGCAACGGCACTGCGACCGGGGATGGGGACAAAGTCTATGTGCTCGAGGTGAATCCGCGAGCGTCGCGCACGGTGCCGTTTGTTTCCAAGGCCACCGGCGTGCCGATGGCTAAGATTGCGGCGCGGTTGATGACCGGGCGCAAGCTGCGCGAGTTCCTGCCGGAATTCATTGAGCGGCGCGCGGATCTGGATACCGGAACTTACTTCTACGTGAAGTCGCCGGTGTTTCCGTGGAATAAATTTCCGGGGGTTGACACGGTGCTGGGGCCCGAAATGAAGTCGACCGGCGAAGTGATGGGCGTGGCTGACAACTTCGGCGAGGCGTTCGCCAAAGCGCAACTGGCTGCGGGACAGAAATTGCCGACGCAGGGCGCAATCTTCATCAGCGTGACCGACCACGACAAGCTGCACGTCGCTCCGGTGGCCCGCAAGTTCGTCGACATGGGATTCAAACTGGTGGCCACGGCCGGAACTGCCGACGTGATCGAAGCCGCCGGCATGAACGTGGAGCGTGTCTACAAAGTGAAAGAGGGACGGCCCAATGTGGTCGACTTCATCAAAGGCCAGCGCATTCAGCTCATTGTGAACACGCCGACGGGGCTTGAGCCGTGGTTTGACGAGAAGGCGATTCGCCGTGCGGCCGTCACCGCGCGCATCCCTACGATAACCACGCTGGCAGCGGCACGAGCTGCAGCTGAGGGAATCGAGGCTTTGCAGCGCGGCGAGATCAACGTGAAGGCTCTGCAGCATCTGCACGCGGAGCGTAACGCGAGTACCCGGCCGCTAGCGGGATGAGTCCTTCCGGCGCTGTTTCCGGGTAGAATTGCTTATGCTTCTACACGGCATTTTTCCTCCCATTACGACGCCGTTCTATCCCGACGGCAACGTTTATTACAAGAAGCTCGAATCGAATGTGGAGCGCTATTCGCGCACGCCGGTGGCCGGCATTGTTGTGCTGGGCTCGACGGGTGAAGCGATCCTGCTGTCTGATCAGGAACGGCGCGATGTGTTCAAAGTTGCGCGCGGGGCCGCGTCGCCGAATAAAGTTCTGATCGCGGGCACCGGCGTTGAGTCGGCGATCGAGACGCTGCGGCTCACCGAATATGCGGCTGAACTCGGCTACGACGTTGCCATGGTGCGCACGCCGCACTACTACAAAAAGCAGATGCAGACGGCGAACATTCTGGCGTTTTATCGCACCGTGGCCGATCGCTCGCCGCTGCCCGTCATCATTTACAACTTTCCGCAGGCCACCGGGTATGACATTCCCGCCGCGGTGGTGATCGAACTAGCGGGGCATCCGAACCTGATCGGCATCAAGGAATCGAGCGGTGACGTCGAAAAAGTGCGCAAGATGGTAGAAGGCACGCGCCAGGTCAAGCGCAGCGCTACCGTCACTGAAACCTTCGAAGCGGTTACGCCGCGGATGCTCACTGCGGCGGCTAGCGACGCTGGGTCGGAGGGCGGGGAACTGGTGCAGGTGGGAGGGTTGTCCGGTGGATCGAGTGCGAAGCCGTCTTCGTCGGCCGTGACCGTCGTGGGCAAGATGAAGACCCGGCAGAAAGAAGTTGGATTCCAGGTGCTGGTTGGAGCCGCGCAGACACTAGAGCCGTCGCTGGATGCTGGAGCGGTGGGGGCGATCCTCGCCTTTGCCTGCCCGGCGCCGACGGCATGCTACGAAATTTACGCCGCGTGGAAAGAAGGCGATGCCGATCTCGCGCGGCTTAAGCAGGAACGAATCGCCCAGGCGGCGATGCGAGTGGTGGGCGATCTCGGAGTCCCAGGCGTGAAGCACGGCATGGACTTCAACGGCTACTTCGGCGGTACGGCGCGCTTGCCGTTTCTGCCGTTGACGGCGGACCTGAAGGCGGAGGTCGAGAAATTGCTCGGGGACGTTCGCAACTGAAGTCTCCAGGTAATGTCCGCAAGGAACGTCCGTAAGTTACGCCGCGAAGTGAAGTCCGGGGCCAAAGCTCGCGGCTGAGAATCGCGTTGCTTTGGGCCTGCGAGTGTGTTAAAAGTCACGCCCAAATGAGAAAGACGTTCGCACTCACTGTATTCCTTCTCGTTCTGCGGATCGGGCTCGCGGCCGCGCAGGTTACGTCTCCGATCATCGTGCTCTGGCCCAGCGGTGACAAGCCTTCGCTGAAACTCACATTCGGACCATTTCAGCAGAGCGCCATCGAGAACGGGCAGGGAATCTTCGTTTCGGATGTGACCGCGCAGAACGTGGGTGACGAGGGCATGCCGCGATCGGTTTTCACGGTATTTGTGTCCGACAAGAACGGCGTTCGCATTGGCCGCGCCCGGCTGCAACTCCCGGAGATTGGCGCGTATCGCTCGCAGAAGGCGCAGATACAGTTTTCTGCGGCGGGCACGCCGGCAGCGCTCACGCTCCTGGCCGGGAAGACGATCCCGTTGAAAGTGATCTCAGTTCCCGCTGGCGCCAATCTAAGAGTGGATGGCGAAGATGCCGGCGTGACTCCGAAGCTGGTCGACTTCACCATCGGCACGCATTCACTCGAACTCAGCAAAGAAGGCTACGCTACTGGTAACACGCCCCTTGATGTGGGCGCGGACGAGCTTCCGGGCGGCAGCGTCACCGTCGAACTCGGCGGATTGACGCAGGATACTGTCGAACTGCGCGATGGAACTATCGTGCTTGGCGACGTGATTTCCATGTCGATGACCACGGTCGTAATTCGTGTCGCCGGCAAAGAGCAGAAACACGATCGGAATGAAGTGAAGAAGATGATTCTGGTTGAGCATGTCGTTACGCAGCAACCACCGGCGAAACAGCCGGTGCAGTCGAAACCGAATTAGCGGATAGTGGGCAAGCGACGAACAATCGCCCGCCCCAGAAAGTGAGCCATGCTTCGAAACCGGTTTTCACGTCTCTTGTTCATTACGCTCTTCCTGGGTGCGGCTGCCTATGCGAAAGATCCACCAGCCCAGGTGATTGTTTGGCCCGAGAGCGGGACGCCCGTTCTGCGTTTCACCTTCGGCAAGTTCAAAGAGATTGGCGAGATGGGGAGCCAGCGCACATACGTGACCGACACGATGGTGGAGAATGTTTGGAGCAAGGCGATCGGCAACGCGAATTTCTCACTGTACCTTTATGACCGAAACAAGGTTCGGATTGCCGAGGCAGTAATGAACGTCAGCAACATCGCCGCCGGCGAGACGGTGAAATTCCAGACCACCGTCTCTTCCTCCGGCCCACCCGCCTCACTTTCTGTTGTGGCGAAATACGTGCCCAAGGAACTGGCGCCCCTCGCTCCTCCGCGAATGATTTCGATCACGGTGAACACGGTTCCGCAGGGTGCACTGGCGAAACTGGACGGAGTGGAGGTTGGAACGACTCCGAAGATAGTGCAAGTCTCAGTGGGAAAGCACCTGCTGGAGTTCAGCAAAGAAGGATTCAACCCAGGAAAGTTTCCGTTCGAGATGGGCCCGGACGACACTTCGGGCGGGAGCGTCAGCTTCGAACTCGGCACCTCGGCTCATGACACGATTGAACTACGGGATGGCAGCGTGTTGAGCGGCGACCTGGTGTCGGTGTCGGGAATGGAGATCGTGATCAAGGTCGGAGGCGCAGACCAGCGACTGCATCGCAACCAGGTGAAGCGCATCCTTCTGGTCGAACGCGAGGGGCCGGCTCCGCCGAATCCGTGAAGTCGGCAAAGCGCAAGCGGCCGCGACCGGGAATAACGTGCACCTGAAGCAATAAAAGCAACTCGACTTGTGATTGCAAACACACGGGCGTATACTTGTTCGAACGAACGTTCGAATTAGACATTCGAATTAGACGCCAGAATTAGATGCGCCAATTCGACGCGCTTCACGATATGGGGAGTCCTTCCACCGCAACGCGGGTTACTCCACGGCGGCATCGTGCCACGGCCCCTCCGGCGACGCGCTATGACCGCCGCCTGGCCGAGATCCTGGCGCACGCGACGGAAGTTTTCTGCGAGAAAGGTTACGAAGGCGCTTCCATGCGCGATCTTTCTCGGGCCACCGGAATGTCGCTGGCCGGGCTGTATTACTACTTCGAATCCAAGGAGCGACTGCTGTATCTCATCCAGAAGCACACCTTCACAACCATTGTGCAGCGGTTGAAAGCGCGTCTGGAGGGAGTGGCGGACCCTGAGGAGCGCATCCGGATTTTGATTCTCAATCACCTGGAGTATTTTCTGGCGAACCAGGCGGCGATGAAAGTTCTGTCGCACGAGGCCGAGGCGCTCAAGAACGGATTCGCCTCCGAAGTGGCCGCCATCAAGCGCGAATACTACCGCATTTGCGTTGGCATGGTCGACGACTTGAAACACGATCGCAGCCTGCAGAGTTCCACACGCATTGCCGTATTGAGCCTGTTCGGCATGATGAACTGGATTTACACCTGGCACAAACCGCGCGTGGACGCTGACGCCGCGTCGATCGCGCGCGAGATGGGCGATATTTTTGTGGGCGGCGTGATGGCGGGCGGGAAGGTACGCAAGGAGCGGTAGCAGAAAGAAGTGTGCATCAGACATTTTTAGGAGCGATTCCCATGGAAACTACAGTGCAATTGACAGCCGGTGAAACCACGAAGCGGCTTGTGAACTACCGCACCGACGGCGGCGTTGCGGTGATCGAGATGTGCGATCCTCCCGCGAATACTTACACCTATGAGATGAATCGTCAACTGGATGAGGCGATCCTGAAGGCGCGCATGGACAACGAGGTCTATGTGATTGTGATGACCGGAGCGGGCGACAAGTTTTTCTCCGCGGGGGCGAACATCAAGATGCTGTCGACCGTCGATCCGACGTTCAAGTATTACTTCTGTCTGCACGCCAACGAAATGCTGCTGCGTCTGGAACATACGCCGAAGCTGGTGATTGCGGCCATCAATGGCCACTGCGTGGGTGGCGGCCTTGAGATCGCCATGGCGGCCGACCTGCGCATTGCGCGCAAGGAAGCAGGAAAGATGGGCCTGCCGGAAGTGAACCTTGGCGTGCTCCCCGGCACTGGCGGCACGCAACGGTTGTCGCGCATGGTGGGTAAGAGCAAAGCAATCGAACTGATGGTGACCGGCAATACGTTCTCGTTTGAAGAGGCACAGGAACTGGGCATCATCAACGACATTTTCGAGCGCGACGGTTTCATGGACAGCATCATGGAGTACGCCAAACAGTTCTGCCCGCCCAATAAGGCGTCGAAGGCCGTGGGGCGCATCAAGCGCGCGGTGCAGACCGGCTGGGAAATTCCGATGGAGTCGGCGCTGGCTGTGGAACGCGAGAACCAGCAACTGCTGTTCCAGAGCGAAGACGCGAAGGAAGGCCTGGCGGCATACGTGGAGAAGCGGCCGGCGGTGTTTAAAGCGAAATAGCTGGCGAGTTTCGACGAAGTGCGGAGAGTGAAGTTATGCCTGGCAAAGTTGCGAAAATCGGAACCTTCAGCGACTGGATCGGTATGTTCAACGACTGGCGCAAAGATATCGGCGTCAATACGGAGGACATTGAAGCCTTCCACTTCGATACGCTTTACGGCGCCATCGATACGGAAGAAATTGAGTTCGGTTCGTACAAGGGCCGCCGCAAGTGGGAAAACCTGCGCCAGGTTCCTACGCAGCAAATGCGCGACGCGCTGATGAACATGATCGTTTATCAGGGCGATACGGAATTCGCCAGCGTCGAACAGCAGCGCAATCTGCTGGAGAATGCTCCCACGGAGTGGGACCGCCGCGCCATCACTCGGGTCATGATCGAAGAGATGCGTCACGGCTGGCAAATGTGCGCGCTGCTGGTCGACCACTTCGGCTATTCGGGCAAAGTCGAGGCGCAGAAAATGCTGGAGCGGCGGGCGTTTGAAAACAAGCGGCTGCTGGGAGCTTTCAACGTCGACGTCGATAACTGGATGGACTTCTTTACCTACACCGACTTCGTTGACCGCGACGGCAAATTTCAGTTGCAGATGTTCAAGTACTCGGCGTTTGCGCCGCTGGGGCGGTCGATGTCGTACATGCTGCGCGAAGAAGCGTTTCACATGGGCACGGGCAATGACGGCTTGCGGCGAATTGTGGAAGCGGGCGTGGTTCCGGCATGGCTGATTCAGAAGTATCTCAATAAATGGATCTCCAGTTCGTACGATTTATTCGGCACCGATCATTCTTCGTCGGCGCACTGGGCGTACGTGTGGGGCGTGAAGGGCCGCTACGATGAACCCAAGAACGACAGGGCTCCGGATCTCGACGACCTGAACGATTACAACCGCAACCTGTATCGCGATGAAGTTGCGGGACTGATCGAGCGCTTCAACAGTGCTCTGCGGCCGGGCGAACCGAAGCTCTATGCGCCGCACATCAAGTTCAATCGAGCGATCGGAAAATGGGCGGGACAGAAGTTCCACGCACAGACGGGAGAGCCCATGGACGACCGTTTCTATGACGAGCACTTGAAAGAGTACATGCCTTCAGCGGCGGACAAGAAGCTGCTGCTCGACATCATTAACAACGAGAAGAAGTGGATCGCGGAGAAGGTAGGAGCGCGCGATCCGCTTTCCACCATTGGGGAAGTCCGGAAGTCGGCCATCAATCTGTAGGGAGAAGTTTTTTGACCACGGAGACACAGAGGCACGGAGATAACCTTGACGGCAGAAACCGCGGCTAGCTTTGCTTCGCTGACTGTGAGTGCGGATCCGCCAGTCGCGCGGATCGCGCTGCGCCATCCGCCGTTGAACGTCATCGACCTCCCGATGATGGACGAGTTGGCGCAGGCGCTGGCTGAGATGGATGGACGGCAAGATGTGTCGGTGATTGTTCTGACCGGCGACGGCAAATCGTTCTCGGCGGGGGTCGACGTGGCGGCGCACACGCCGGACAAGGTCGAGGCGATGCTGACGAAGTTCCACGCGGTAATCCGCACCCTGGTTGCCACGAAAAAAGTTACGATTGCCGCGGTACATGGGCACTGTCTCGGCGGCGGCGCAGAACTGGCCATGGTTTGCGACATGGTCTACACCACGGAATCGGCGAAATGGGGATTTCCGGAGATCAAACTAGGTTGCTATCCTCCGGTGGCTTGCACGGCGCTGGCCGCGCTGGTGGGACAGAAGCGCGCAGCTGAGTTGATTTTGACCGGACGAAGCATCGACGGCAGAGAGGCGGCGGAGATTGGCCTGGCCAATCGCGCCGTGCCCGAGAGCGAACTGGCCGCCGTGGTGAATGAGTCGATCGAAGTCTTGAGCAAACTCAGTCCGTCGGCATTTGCAGCGGCAAAGAAGGCATCCTACGCGTGGGACTCGATGCACTTCGACAAGGGCTTGGCTCGGGCCGAGCGCATCTATTTCGACGAACTGATGAAAACTGAAGACGCACACGAGGGTGTCCGGGCGTTTATGGAAAAGCGCGAACCGAAATGGGCATGGAAGTAACGCATTCGCGCAATCGTGGAGTACGCGATGGATTACGAGATCACTCCCGAAGAAGTAAAGAAGAAGCGCGATGCGGGCGAAGCGTTCACGCTGCTCGATGTTCGCGAGCTCTTGGAGTTTGAGACGGCGCGCATCGACGGCGCCAAACTGATGCCCATGGGTGAGGTGCCGTCGCGGGCGCATCAGGAAATCGATCCTGAGGATCACGTAGTTGTCATCTGCCATCACGGCGTGCGCTCGATGAATGTCACGGTCTGGTTGCGTCAACAAGGATTCGAAAAGGCGCAGTCGATGCGCGGCGGGATCGACGCCTGGTCGCAGAAAGTAGACGGGAAAGTGCCGAAGTATTAAAGGTCACCCATGAGCTAGGAGCTCTGAGTTGCGAGCCATCCGTTGGTTGGCTCACAGCTCCCAGCTCGAAGCTCACAGCTATTTATGAAAAAGGAACTCATCGAACTGCGCATCAACGGGCGTTTGCACGAACTAGCGATCGAGCCCAACGCGGTGCTGCTCGACGTGCTGCGGCAGGATCTGGAACTCACGGGATCGAAACGCGGATGCGATGAGTCTTCCTGCGGCGCCTGCACCGTGTTGGTGGACGGCGTTGCCATGATGTCATGCGCGCTGCTGGCGGCGAGTTGCGAGGGGCAGGAGATTACGACGGTTGAGGGAGTAAGCGAGCACGGCAGTCTGGCGGCGATCCAGAAGGCCTATGGCGACTGGGGCGGAGCGCAGTGCGGTTACTGCACACCCGGCTTCATTATGACGGTGAAATCGCTGCTGGCGGAGAATCCTGATCCGTCGGAAGCCGACGTTCGCGCCGCGCTCAGCAGCAATCTTTGCCGGTGTACCGGTTACAGCCAGATGTATGAAGCGATCCGGGCGGCGATTGCGGCGGAGCGCAATGCAGTGACGGCGGGCGACTAGATGAGTACGTTCTCCATTATCGGCAAGCCCACCGCGATGATCGACGCGGCCGAGAAGACTACGGGAGCGGGCAAGTACACTGACGATCTAACTGTGCCCGGCATGCTGATTGGCAAGATTCTGCATTCGCCGTATCCGCATGCGCGCATCAAGAGCATCGACACCAGTCGGGCTGAACAATGCGACGGCGTGGTTGCCGTAGCGGTCGGCAAGGACGCGCCGAATCCCTACGGCATTCTTCCCGTCGGGCATGACGAATATCCGCTTGCGCTCGACAAAGTTCGCTATGTGGGCGACAACATTGCCTGTGTCGTCGCGGTTTCAGAGGCCGGTGCCGAGAAAGCGCTGGAACTGATCGACGTCGAGTACGAACTCCTGCCCGCATATTTCGATCCGGAAGAATCGATGCAGGCACAGACGAATCTGATTCACGATTCCAAGCCGGGCAATCTGGAAAAGGATTATCACCACGTTTTCGGTGAACCCGACAAAGGCTTTGCCGAAGCCGATCAGGTTGCCGAAGCGCGGTTCATCGCCAATGAAGTGACGCATGCCGCAATGGAGCCGCATTCGACGCTCGCCTCATTTGAAATTGACCCGCACACGGGCAAGCAGGGGCGCTTGACGGTCTGGTCTTCCACGCAGGTGCCGTACTACCTGCAGCACAAGCTGTCGCTGGTGCTGGAGATGCCAATGGCGCAGATTCGCGTGATCAAGCCGTTGGTCGGGGGAGGATTCGGGGGCAAGAGCGAAGTGATTCCGCTGGAAATTATTGCCGCCGTAGCCGCTCGCAAGGCGCAGGCTCCGGTGAAGATCACTTACACGCGCGAGGAAGTGTTCTGGGCGCATCGCGGACGGCCGCGCACCATCATCGATCTGAAAACCGGAGTAACGAGCGACGGTCGCATCACTGCCGTGAAGGCGCGCGTGGTGCAGGACGGCGGCGCCTACTGCTCGTACGGCGTGGTCACGATTCTTTACTCGGGCGCGCTGCTCGGTGCACTCTACGACATTCCTAATATTCAATACGACGGGTACCGCGTGCTGACCAACAAGCCTGCGTGTGGCGCGATGCGCGGCCACGGCACGGTGAACGTCCGCTTCGCGTTTGAATCGCAACTCGACGAACTCGCGGCGAAGATCGGGATGGATCCCGCCGAGATTCGCTTGCGCAATCTGCTGCAACCGCCCTGCATCACGGTGAATGGCCTGCGGGTTCAGAGTTACGGACTGCCTGAATGCATCGAGAAGACGGTCGAGCGTTCCGCTTGGAAACGACGCAAGGGGAAACTTCCCAAGGGACGCGGCATAGGCATCGCCTGCAGTCACTACGTCAGCGGCGCGGCCAATTCGATTATTCGCTCCGACATGCCGCACTCCACGGTGAACATCAAGATTGACCGCGATGGCGGCGTGGTGGTTTACACCGGCGCTTCGGAGATTGGCCAGGGCTCGGACACGATGACTGCGCAGATTGCGGCCGAGGTTCTGGGATGTTCGCTGTCTCGCGTGCGGGTGATTGCCGCCGACACCGATCTGACGCCGATCGATATCGGCTCCTATTCGAGTCGCGTTACCTTCATGGCGGGGAATGCAACGTTGCGGGCGGCCGGAGAAGTGAAAAAGCTCATCGCTGCTGCTGCGGCCAAGAAGATGGGGTGTGACGCGGAAGGTTTGATTTTTCGTGATGATCAGGTCCGCAAAAGGGATGTGGCAGCATCTCCCGAACAGGCGTTGGCGGACAGGAGTGTCCGCCCCACACAACGTGAGGCTTCCGTCAGCGGACACGTGGAAGGACAGATTCTGCGCGGATCGCTGCAGCAGAAGCGCAACGATGAAGGCCCGAAAGATTCGATGACGTTTGAAGAAGCGGTCGTCGCGGCCATCGACTTTCATGGGGCGCTCACCGGAACTGGATCATACGCGCCGCCGCAGGAAGCCCGAGGCGGGCGGCACAAAGGCGCAGGTGTGGGGCCCTCGCCGGCGTATTCCTATTCGGCACAGGTCGCCGAAGTCAGCGTCGACGAAGATACCGGCGAAGTCACGGTACACAAGGTTTGGGCGGCACACGATTGCGGACGCGCGCTGAATCCGGTTTCTGTCGAAGGTCAGATTATCGGTTCGGTTTGGATGGGCATGGGACAGGCGCTCACCGAAGAAATGGTCTGGAAGGACGGCATGCTGATGAATCCCGGGCTGCTCGAGTATCGCAGTCCGTCGTCGGTGGAGTCGCCGGAGATCGATCCCATCATTGTGGAGAGCATCGATCCGGAAGGGCCGTTTGGTGCAAAGGAGTGCAGTGAGGGCTCGCTGGCGGCGACGATTCCCGCGATTGCCAACGCCATCTACGACGCGGTCGGGGTGCGCCTGCACGAATCGCCGTTCACGCCCGAGAGAGTGCTGGCGGCGCTTCGCGCGAAGAAGAATGCCAAGGCGCTGAATCTGACCGAAGGCGTCGATCCTACATCTCCCACGCGTTTTCGCGAGCATGGCGGCTCGCTCTGCTTCAAGGGAAAGGGACCGCAGCGGCACGCGCTAGATCCGGCGCGGCGCGACGACTCGTCCGGGGCAAGGAGCGCGGATTGAGTCTTCCAGAATTCAGACTCCTTCGGCCCCGTGGCATCGAAGAGGCGGTTCGTTATTTGGGTGAACATGCGGGAGATATTCGCGTGCTGGCTGGCGGCACTGATCTGATCCCCTCGATGCGGCAGAAACTGTTCGAGCCGGAGTACGTTCTCGATCTCCGTGGCATCGCTGCGCTGCGCGGGATTAATCCGCTCAGCGATGGCGGGGTTGAAATCGGCGCGCTGACTGCGCTGCGCACAATTGAGCGCTCTGATTTCTTGCGGCTGCATTATCCGGTGCTCTCTGAAGCGGCTGCAACGGTGGCATCGCCCGTGCTGCGAAACATGGGCACGATCGGCGGCAACATCTGTCTCGACACGCGTTGTTTGTGGTACAACCAGTCGCTCACCTGGCGCAAAGGCTGCGGATTTTGCATCAAGAAAGACGGCGATCTGTGCCACGTCGCTCCCGGCGGAACGAAGTGCTGGGCGGTCTTTTCCGGCGACACGCCGCCGGCGTTGCTCTGCCTGAACGCGGAAATCGAAATCGCGAGCGCCAGCGGAATGCGCCGTATTCCGCTGCGTGAGTTCTATACCGGACTGGGGGACAACTATCGTAGACTGCAGACGAACGAACTGGTCACGCGCATTTTGCTGCCGGCATCGTCAGCGGACTACCGCGGGGTCTACCGCAAGCTGCGAGTTCGCGGATCGATCGACTATCCGCTGGCCGGAGTTGCCGTGGTCGTAAAGCGCTCGAACGGCCACATCGCTGATGCACGGATCGGCATCACGGCGGTGAACCCTGCGCCTGTGCTAGTGAAGGGAATTGGCGAATTGCTGGCTGGAAAGGCGCTCGACGACGACTTGGCCGAAGCCGCTGGCGATCTGGCGGCAAAGACCGCGAAGCCGCTGACTACTTCCGCGCTTACCCCGGAATACCGCCGTGAGATGATTCGCGTTTTCACGAAGCGAGCCGTGCTGGCGGCGGCAGGAAATTAGTTCGTCTGTTATGCTGCGAGCTCGCTCGTGATCGACGAACGAAAACGCACCAAACCTCAGGGGCTAAAGCCCGCGAATGTGAGATTGCGGACGCGGCCCTAAAGGGCCGCTCTTCCACGGGATCGCCCGACGGCGGAAGCAATTCCTTGAACCGACTTTGCACAAAACGACTTATCAGGTAGGCTCTAACCGCTACTCACTAACTACCGATGATTACCGACTGCCACATTCACATCCAGCCGATGGAAATGTTCAAGCCCCACGCGCTGGAGCTGATGAAACAGAAGCGGCCGAATTTCGACCAGATCGTCGAGTTCTGCCGGTCGCCCAAAGCTTTTCTCAAGTTCATGGACGCGAGCGGCATTGACCGCGCCATGCTCATCAACTATGTCGCACCGGAAGTAATTGGCTTTACGAGCGGCGTGAACCAGTTTGTCGCTGACTATGTGAAAGAGAATCCGGGGCGACTGCTCTCCTGCGGAAGCCTGCATCCTAAACACACTACCAACGTGCTGGCCGATGTGGAGCAGATTCTGCGGCTGAGGCTGCAGATGATCAAGATTCATCCACCGCACCAGCTGCTGTTTCCTAATGATTATTTGAGCGGGGCCAAGGAACTCGAGATTATTTATCGTGCTGCGGAAGCGAATGGCGTGCCGGTCATGTTCCACACGGGCACGTCGATTTTTCCCGGGGCGCGCAATAAATATGGCGATCCGATCTATGTCGACGATGTTGCGGTGGATTTCCCCAAGCTGAAAATCCTGCTGGCCCACGGCGGGCGTCCGCTATGGATGCAGACCGCATTCTTCCTGGTGCGCCGGCATCCCAACGTTTATCTCGACATCAGCGGCATCCCGCCGAAAACGTTGCTGAAATATTTTCCCCGCCTGGAAGAGATCGCGCACAAGACGTTGTTCGGCACCGACTGGCCCGGCCCCGGCGTACCCGACATCAAGAAGAATCTTGACGAGTTCCGCGCGCTTCCGCTCAGCGCGGCCGTCCAGCAGCAGATCTTGACCAACACCGCACTCTCGATTTGGCCGGTCTGACTTCTTCCGTGCTTGCGCGGAGAGGCTGCAATGCGCGAAATGGCCTGTTTACGACAGCCGTCGGCGACGGAATACTAGTTTTGGGCTTTCGGGAGCCGTGAGGTGTGAATGAGAGCGATTTTCCATCCGTTCGGGGTCTTAACCAATACCTCGCTCTCCACGAAAGCGCTTTTGCAACTCACCTGGGTTCCTTGCGACAAGCAGTTTTTGTCAGGCCCACGACGCAACAGCATTTCCCGTCCTTTCGCGCTGCCCGAACTTGCAGTTTGGTCAAGGGCCACGGTCACCCACGCCACGTCCCCCTGCACATGAGTCTCGAAGTCGTGAAGCCGCAGGGTATAACGAATTCCGGCCGCCTTTGGTTCGTCAAGCCATTCCCAACGATCCGTTTTTTCGGGGAGAGAATTCATTATCGATCGGGCATCGGTGGTCAAGAGCGAGTTCAGCTTGGCATAGTTGTAGTCTTGGAAAGCCTGTTCGAAATCTCGCACGGTCGCTTCTACGGCACTCTTCTCGTTATCCTGGGCCGACACTCGCTCGGTTCCACTGATGATAAAGCCGAGCGACGCGAGCACAGCAACTGCCAAGATTTGCCTCATAGGGTTTTTCTTTCCTCTGCGTCGCAAACGGGAACTGCTCTTCAGAGAAGCGAGCAGACGTGTTAATGCCACACGACTGGGCGTGTCATGTCAGTGACTTGGGTCACGTCTCTACAGTTCGGTGATTGGCAGGCCGCCACAACTGTCGCAAAATCGCTCATTGATCCCGTCGTAGGCACAAAAAGGCCCGCATCGAAATGCGGGCCTTCAATGCTTCCGCAGAAACGGCGACTGCTTTTACTTGCCTGCCTTCGCCCCCTCGGCTTTGGTTCCGAGCAGTTCATCGGCGAGTGCGTTGGCGCCGTAGAGTTTGCGCAGGGCCTCTTGAATGCCTCGCGAATCCACGGAGACCGCGCGCGCCTGGACGTCGCTGAAGGCGAAATTCCCGGACAGCGATTGAATATTTCCGTCGAAGATGATTCCTACAACCTCGCCGTTCCTGTTCACCGTCGGCGATCCCGAGTTGCCTCCGATGATGTCGGCTGTGGAAACAAAGTTCAACGGAGTCGCCAGGTCCAGGCTGGCCTTCGACTTCATCCAACTTTCCGGCAGGTTGTAGGGGGACTGGTTGTTATGCTCGGCCGCGTGTTCGTAGGCCCCAGCGAAATTGGTGTCGAAGGGAATTGCTTTACCATTTTCCTGGTAGCCCTTGACCGTGCCGTAGCTTAAGCGCAGCGTGAAGGTGGCGTCGGGCGGCTGACTGAAACCGCTTTGAGCGAAGCGCGCCTTGGCCACGATGGTGCCATCGCGGCGCACGACCGCTTCAATTTTGTCCTCGAATTGCTTGCGAGCGGCACGGGCTGTCGGATCGATCGCACGCATGGCCACGATCAGCGGGTCGGTGCTGGCGTCGATGGCCGCCTGCCCGCCTTCGTAGAGTTGCTTGCGCACGGCCACGTCGTCGAGTTTCGTATTCGCGATCATGTCCTTCGCCGCATCCGCCGGCGTTTTTCCCTGCAGCACCTTCTGCACGTTAGGGTTGTCCTTGCCCAGCGCGTCCTGCATCTCGCTGAGAGAGTCGGCGAGGATAGCCGTCTCCAGGTTCTTGTAGATGGGTTCGGTGGAGAACAATTGCTGCTCGAACGAGGGCAGGCCGGAATCGCGGAACTCGCGCATACGGTCCGCGTTCGGCTTGGGCTTTTCCGCCGCCGCCCGCACCAGCGCCCGCGCGATCTGCGCCAAGCGCGAGCCGAAGCCGCGCATGCGCTCCAGATACGTCAGGTCGGAATAGATGGATTGCTGCAGTTTGATGGCCTGAGCGATTTCGTCCCACGGATCGGGTGCTCCGGCGTTTTTGGGGTCCGCTTTGAAAGCCGCGCGCAACTTGGCCTCGTCCGCGGCCTTGGCGTCCATAATGGATTTGTCGAGCAGGCCCTGCTCGTAGCCGGCAATCGCCTTCTGCGAATTCTGCAGCCCGAAAATATCTTCCTTGGCAATGCGCGCGTTCTCTTCCGACTGTTTGCTGAAATCCTGCAACAGGCTGACGCGCCGCTGGATGAACTTCAAAACCAGGGGATACTGCACATCCCGCGTGAACTCAAGCTGCGCCATGGTCAGCAGGCGCCCGGTATTTCCCGGATGTCCTGAGACGAAAATCAGGTCGCCCTCTTTCACTCCGGTGCGCGACCACTGCAGATAATTGTCGAGATGCGCCGGTTTGTCATTTTCATAGACGCGGAAGAAAGTAATGTCGAGATCGTAGCGTGGATAAGTAAAGTTATCGGGGTCGCCGCCGAAAAACGCGGCGTCGAACTCCGGCGCGAACACCAGACGAACATCCGTGTACTTCTTGTACTTATAGAGGTTGTAGACCTGTCCGGAATAGAAAACGACCACGTCACAGCGGAGTCCGGTCGTGGTGGAGCAATCTTTCTCAACCTGCGACATGGCGCCGCGCTGGGCTTGGCTGGCGTCCGCCGCAGACATTTCCGGCTTCACGCCGGCATTGACCTTGTCGGTTACGTCCTCAATGCCGACCAACTGGTTCAACTCCAGGTTCGGGCACTTGGCCTCTTCTGCCTGCGTTTTGGCGTAAAAGCCGGTCTTGATGTAGTCGTGGCCCTGGGTCGAAAGCTGCTGCACGCAGGCCGCTCCCACATGATGGTTGGTGAAGGCCAGCCCGTCAGCGGAAACGAAAGAGCCGGAACCACCGTTGTTGAAGCGCACCGAAGACAGGCGGACGTGATCCAGCCACTGCTGCGTGAGTTCGAAGCCGTACTTGGCCTTAATCCGGTCTTTGGGCGGAGCATTGTAGAGCCACATGCCCTCGTCGGCCTGGCCGAGAGTGGAAAAAATGAAGGCAAACGCCAGCAAGACTGCGAAAATCCGTTTCATGAGGGGTATTTCCTCCGTGAGGAATATGAAGGTCTGAGAACGACCTGCGGTCGGCTGCTGAAGTACCCTCAACTATACGCTCGCCCAATCGTAGGTGGCAAAAGAGCCCGATTGCTGATGCCCCGTTTGCTTCGTGCTGCGACGCTAGCTTGAGCGGCTTGGAAACTCCGTCGTATTTCGGGTATAAAACAAGGTTGCATTCCCGCGTCCCTGCTCGCGCGGTCCGGCAACACCAATCCTGCGATTGAAGCGAGAATTCGTCGAAGCGAGACATCTATGTCCAGCGTGAACACAGCTCGTGCCTCCAAGGGACTTGAGGGCGTGGTTGCTACCACGTCCAAGATTTGCTACATCGACGGCGAGCTCGGCGTGCTGGCCTATCGCGGCATCGACATCCACGAACTGGCGCACCAGTCGAATTTTGAAGAGACCTGCTACCTGCTGTGGTTTGGCAAGCTGCCGACGCGCCGCGAGCTGCGCGATCTGCACGAGCGCCTGGCTGAGGAGCGCAAGCTGGACGCCTCCATCATCACCTTGCTGCGCAACGCGCCGCGCCACGCCCTGCCCATGGACGTGCTGCGTACCGCGGTGTCTGCGCTGTCGTTCTACGATCCGCAGGAAAAAAATAACGACAGTCAGGCGAATGTCGACAAGGCGATTCGCATGACCTCGCAGATTGCCATGATCGTCGCGGCTTACGACCGCATTCGCAAGGGACATGCCGTGGTCGAGCCGGACCGCTCGCTTTCGCATGCCGCGAATTTTCTGCTGATGCTGACTGGCCGGCATCCGTCGCCGACGGCGGAGCGCGCCTTCGACATCGCCCTGATCCTGCACGCCGATCACGAACTCAACGCCTCCACATTCGCCGCTCGAGTTACCGCCGCGACTTTGTCTGATATGCATTCCGCCATCACTTCGGCGATTGGCGCCCTGAAAGGCCCGCTGCACGGCGGAGCCAACGAAGCCGTGTTCCACATTCTGGAAGCGATTGACGCCTCCGGCGCCGACCCCGTCGAGTACGTGAAGGGAATGCTCGCGCAGAAGAAAAAAATCCCCGGCTTCGGCCATCGCGTCTATCACACCGAAGACCCGCGCGCCACGCACCTGCGGGCCATGTCGCGCGACCTGGGAACTTCCAGCGGACAGGCCAAGTGGTTCGAGATCTCGCACAAGATTGAAGAGTTCGTGAAATCCGACAAGAAGCTGAACGCCAACGTGGATTTTTATTCGGCTTCCACATATCACACGTTGGGAATTGACGTTGACCTGTTCACGCCGATCTTTGCGGTGTCGCGCGTCAGCGGATGGGCCGCCCACGTGATCGAACAACTCAACGACAATCGCCTCATCCGCCCGCGCGCAGAATACCTGGGCCCGGATTATCCTGCCGGGTATGTGCCAATAGCGGATCGATGATCGAATGACGACCCAGCGAACACGAGCCAGCTACGAAGAATCCTGCCGGGAACTTCAGCGTTTGGGCTGGCTCAAGCCCGGTCCCATTCCTCCCCTTCCATCAAAGCGCCCTTGCTACGACGACCCAGAACCGCTGGGCGTGGAGTTCTTCCGTACCAGAGTGTCAGACGATTCATTCGAGGGTCTAACGCTTCCGCGGACCTTCTTTGGCCGCTCCGAGATCAGAGGCATGTCTTTCCAAGGCACAGACCTTTCCGAGTCGACTCTATGTTGGAATGATTTCATTGAAGTTGACTTCAGCGATTGCGATCTCTCCAACAGCGACCTTCGTGCCGCACTGTTCGAGAAAGTGAATTTCTCCGGAGCCGACCTAAGCCAAGCCGACCTGCGCCGGTCCCAGTTCCAGAACTGCGATTTTTCTGGGGCAAGCCTTCGCGGCGCCAAACTAACGCGGTCGCAAAGGTTGCCGTTATCAACTAGCCAGCAGCAAGAAGCTGACTGGCAAAGGTCGGAGGGCGAAGAACCCGGCGGCGGCTAGCGGGCCTTCCTCCTGCCACGTAGAATAGAAGCGGGTTCTGTATGCATCGCATTTACCTCGACAATAACGCCACCACTCCGATTCTGCCTGAAGTATTTGAGGCGATGCGGCCGTATTTCAGCGAGCAGTTCGGCAACGCTTCGTCCATTCATCATCATGGGCAGCAGACTCGGTCGGCGGTCGAGGATGCGCGCGAGTCGGTGGCCGCGCTGCTGGGCTGCCAGTCCTCAGAGATCGTTTTCACCAGCGGAGGCACAGAAGCGGATAATCTCGCAATCGCCGGTCTGGTCGCGGCCGGAGATCACGTCATCACGTCGAGCATCGAACACCACGCCGTGCTGCTGGCCTGCAAACATCTGGAAGAAATTGGCTGTGAGGTGACGGTGTTGCCCGTGGATGGCCGCAGCCTGGTCGATCCCGGCGATGTGCGCCGCGCGCTGCGTTCCAACACGAAACTGATTTCCGTGATGATGGCCAACAATGAGACCGGAGTTCTGCAGCCGGTCGAGGAGATTGGTCGCATCGCGGCCGAAGCAGGCGTGTACTTTCATACCGACGCCGTGCAGTCCGCAGCGAAAGTTGTGATTGACGTGCAGAAAATCGGTTGCCACGCCCTCTCAATTTCCGGCCACAAGATTCATGCGCCGCAGGGCGTGGGCGCATTGTATGTGCGGAAGGGAACTCGGCTGCAGCCGCTGTTTTACGGCGGACGGCACGAACGTTCGCGTCGAGCGGGCACGGAGAACGTCCCAGGGATCGTGGGTCTGGGCCATGCCGCAAAGCTGGCGGAACAGGCGCTCGACCGCGGCGACGACAAAAAGATGTCGGCCCTGCGCGAGCGCCTGCAGCAGGGAGTCCTCGCGCAGGTCGAGGAAGCCGGAGTGAATGGCGATGGTGCCGCGCGTGTCCCCAACACCACGAATATTCACTTCGACCACATCGACGGGGAGGCTCTGGTGATTGCTCTCGATCTGAAGGGCATCGCCGTATCGACGGGCGCGGCCTGCTCTTCCGGCGCGATTGAGCCGTCGCATGTGCTGGTGGCCATGGGCTTGCGCACCGATCAGGCGCGCGCCAGCATCCGCTTCAGCCTGGGCAAGCAGACCACGGCAGAAGATATCGACGTCGCCCTAGCGCTTGTGCCGGACACGGTGGCGCGGTTGCGGGAGCTGTCGCCGGTTTACAAGAGAACGGCTCTTAGCTCTTAGCTTTTGGCACTTGCCAACCGCAAAACCGATGCTTGGTTTCGAGCGTAGACGCTTGCGCAACCGTGGAAGAGCGGCCCTTTGAGGGCCGCGTACAGTAGCGGAATTTGAACGGGGCTTCAGCCCCTGTGGTCGAATCTGATAGGAGCCATAAGCTGAGTAACGACACCATCGCGGTCGCCATGTCGGGCGGTGTGGATTCTTCCACCGTCGCGGCCATGCTGCGCGCCGAGGGGCACAACCTCATCGGCCTGACCATGCAGCTCTGGAACCAGCGCCGGCTGGCCGGGCGCGAGGGCATGCCCGAGTCTTCGCAGGGACGATGCTGCTCGCTCGACGACGTTTACGACGCGCGCCGCGTGGCCCAGCAGATCGGCATCCCGTATTACGTGGTGAATCATGAGGAGCGTTTTGAGCGCGACGTGATTCGTCCGTTCGTCGAGGAGTACGTTTCCGGGCGCACGCCGATCCCTTGCAGTCTGTGCAACAATCACTTGAAGTTTGATCAGTTACTGATTGTGGCCCAGCAGATTGGCGCTTCTCGTGTGGCCACAGGACACTACGCCCGCGTGGCCTTTGACGAGGCCCGAAGCCGCTGGCTGCTCAAGCGCCCCGCCGACCCCAGCAAGGATCAGACGTATTTTCTTTTTGGCCTGACCCAGGAGCAGCTCAGCCGCACGATTTTTCCTCTCGGCGACATGACCAAGCCGCAAGTTCGTGAACTCGCGCGCCAGCACGGGCTCGCGCTGGCCGAAAAGCCCGACTCGCAGGAGATTTGCTTCGTCCCGGGCGGCGACTACAAGCGATTCATCGATGCCTATCTATCTGAACAGGGCGAGGCCTTGCCCGACACCGCCGGCGAGCTGGTCACGACCAACGGCGAAGTTCTCGGCGAGCATTCTGGCATTCACAATTTCACCGTCGGCCAGCGCAAGGGTCTCGGCGTGGCCACGGGCTCGCCGCTCTACGTCATCCAGATCAGCGGCGCGCAAAAGCAGGTGATTGTCGGTGGAGAAGAGCATCTCTATTCGCGCACCCTGCGCGCCCGCCGCGTGAACCTGATCTCGGTCGCAGAGCTGCGCGAGCCGATGCGTGTGACGGTGAAGATCCGACACCGCCACGAGCCGGCCGCGGCCGTGATCGAAAAAACGGGCGACGACGAAATCCTTGCGACCTTCGACGAGCCGCAGCGGGCGATCACTCCGGGGCAAGCCGCGGTTTTCTATGATGGCCATGTGGTGGTCGGCGGCGGCTGGATCGCCTGAGGACCTGGGCACACAGCGATGGCAAGGACACGCGAGCAGATTCTCGAAGAGCGTCGACGACTTAAGTCCGAGTTCGGCGAGCTCTTCGATGCGACCTCTGCTCTTCTGTTCCGTGCCGACCCGGTTGGAATCAGCTTCGACAACCCACATCTGGACGAATACGACCCCGAAGCTGGCACCATCTTGCCTAGACTAAGGAATTGCGCCTCCTCTGACGACGTGCTGAGTGTTGTGTATGAGGAGTTCGTCCGCTGGTTTGACGGCGAAGACACCGCAGGACCCCGCGAGCGTTACCAACCAATCGCTACCGAGATTTGGCAACTGTGGCAGCAGCGGACCCCATAATAGCCGTTCCCGTTGTCATCCTGAGCGAAGCGAAGGATCTATGTAATCCGTCGGCAGCATATAGATCACGGGCAAGTTGCATAGATCCTTCGCGGCAAAGAACGCCACTCAGGATGACAAGCGCTCGGTCGCCAGCCACCCGAATATAATTCCCCGCATGGCCTCTGCAACTCCTTCACTTCCACTTCCTCAAATCCCAACCTCTGCACCAGCGCCGTCTTTCTGGAGCCGACAATCCGGTCCGCTCAAGCAGGGAATCAAGACCGGGCTTGCGGGCACCATCACCTACGCCATCTACGCCGCATGGCATCTGCCGCAGGGATACTGGGCCGTGTTCACGGCGCTGGTCGTGACGCAGGTAACTCTGGGCGCTTCGTGGAAGCCAGCCCTCTACCGCACAATCGGCTCAACCTCAGGAGCGCTGGCGGCCATGCTCCTGTTCATGATGCTTGGGCCCGGAGTTGTTCGCGTGGGCATCATGTTGTTTGTGCTGGCGACTCTGTTCGGCGCTCTCACCGTGCATCATGCCAGCTTCAGTGCGGCGGGATTTACCGTGGCCATCGTGCTCGTACTCGGCCGGATCGAAGGCACGCCTTTCCACATTGGCTGGCTGCGCGTCCTCTACACGCTGCTGGGGTCATTCGTTGCTTTCGCTGTGGGCGCGCTGATTTGGCCGGTTCACGCCCGCGAAGGCCTGCGCCTCAAGCTGGCCAACATTCTCGACGGCTCGGGCGGACTCTACCGCGCAGTCACCGCAGCCGCCTTGCAGGGAGTCGACAACGAGCAGCAGGTTCGCGAACTCGACCGCCAGTTGCACGACCTGCGCCGGGGCATTACTCAGCAAATGGACGAAGCCCGCAACGAGTTAGCATTTTCTCGCTTCAACCAGGGAGCGTACCAGGCATTCGTCGACCAGGCCGATCAGGTGCGCCGCCGCTTGACGGCGATGGCCGAAGATATGTCGCTCTATGTGCACGCGCAGCTGCAACCACGGCTGGTACCATCGCTGCCGGCGCTGGTCGAGCAGACCGCGAAAACTTTTGCCGCGCTGGCGGGAGCGGTACGCAATCCCGGCCGAGTTTTGAATTCAGCGGACCTCGAAGCCGCTATTAGCGACCTTGAAACGGACCTGGCCAAACTCCGCGAGCAACGCACTACGGCTCCGTTCGATCTCGATCGCATGTTGCCCTTCTGGGCGCTGGTCTTCAATTTGCGGGAAGTCGCGCAGGATTTGAAACAGTTGGAATCCCTTCTGCCTCAAATGACCTGACCGAGGGGGCTGCAATTGTCTGAATCGGACGCCCACGGCTGCCAGCGAGCTCGCCGAAGAAGTCGGTCTAGTGCGCCGTCGCGGGAATGGCTCGGTAGATGGTGGTGTGGGCAGGGATTGCAGCGCCGACCCCGGCCCCGCTTGGAGCGCCAATCGCCAGGCCAACCAGGGCGGTAATTCCGCGAGATGATCCCCCCAGGAAACCGTGGTTCGATCCGGCGATTGCTCCGACGCCCGCCCCAATGGCTCCGCCGACTACAAGCCCCACCAGGGCATGCCCTACGCGCTTGGGCCCTGAACCGGTCGAGACGCGAACGACCTCTTCGCGTTTTATCGCGATGTCGGCGCCGTGCTCCTTTAGGCTGAGGAACGCATCGGTGACGGTGACGAATGCTCCGCTGTGGCTCTTCATGTTGGAGTCGATCACTTCGATTCCCTGGCCAGCCTTCAGAGCATTCAGGTCGGACCACGATCCGTGCTGGGTTTGAGCGGCAAGCGCGGCTGGGATCGCGAGGAAAAGCACGAGAAGTACCAGGGCCCTTGACACGGATATCTCCTTGGCGTCCAGAGCCCGTGTGTAGGACTTCAGCCTGGATGCTAGGCAGCAACCGTATGCTTGGCCCTCTCTGCTGTCAAGCTCACGGCGCCGCTCGCTTGTCCTGGGCGGGAGAACCCCTCGATTCCCCTTACTTGAGCTATTTAAGTCCCGCCTGCGCCAGCATGCCCATGAACTGGTTGCGGGTGCGCATGTCGATCGACTGCGCCACCAGTTTGCCGCTGCGGTCGTAGACGAAACTCTTCGGGATCCCTTCGACAACAAAAATGTCATTCACTTTGCGTCCGGGATCGAGCAGCACGGGATAGCTTATTTTGTGCTCGGCGATAAACGGCGTAACCTTCGCGGCTTCTTCATCGGAAATCGCGAGCACGACGAAGCCCTGATCCTTGTACTTGTTGTACAAAGCATCCAGGTCGGGCATTTCCTTGCGGCACGGCGGACACCATGTCGCCCAGAAGTTCACCAGCACCACCTTGCCGCGCAGATCTTGTAGATGCCAACTCTTGCCCTGCAAATCTGCCAGTGTGAAGTCCGCGCTCTGCCGTTTCACATCATCTGCTTCCAGCTTGGAGAGCGCTGCGGCAAACTGCGGATTGTCGGACTCCGCCTGCATGTGCTCATAGCGAACCAGTGACGCCAGTTCGACATAAAGAAAATCGGGCTGACCGGGCTTTCCCGCGGGAGGCTGCTCCCGCAGCGCCGCAGCCAGAGTGGTAGTGACCTCCTGCAGAGTGTCACGCCCGAGGTCGCCTTCAGTCGACAATTCCGCCAGAGTGCCTGCCAGCAGCAACTTGTTAGGAACAACTGGCAGGGCCCGGATCTGCAGCGCGAGATCCTTCGTCGTGCCTATGCGCACCGTATCATCGAGCTTACGCAGGCCGCGTATTTGCTCGACGATCGGCTTCTCCAGATCGCTCCAGACGTGTTTGTCCTGAGCGAAGACGGCGGCAGAAATCAGAATGAGCAGGAGCCCTGTGGGAATATTTCTGATGACATTACGAAAGAGAAAACGCAGCATGGGAGCACCTAACATCACTTTGGGGAAGAAATCGCCAATGATGCGATGAATAGAGCAGCTTTAGATGAACATCTCATCCTGCGGCACAGGACGCCGCTCTTCGCGGCTGCCGCCGTTCTTGCGGCCGCGTCCGCCAAACAGGAACTCCAGCGCCGTTGTGATTCCTTGGATGAGTCCCGAGAGCTGGCGTACCGGCGAGATTACCGTGTTGTGCACCATGTCGGAGGTCTGCTCGACCCGGTCGAGGGTGCGGCTCATTAGTTCGTCGGCACGAATAATCTGCAAGCGGCCGCGGTCGACCGCATCGTTGACCGCCGCGTCCACGCGCTGTATCTGGCCGCGAAGCACGGTGGTCGATACCTGCAGATTCTCGGTAATCACTTCGAGCTTGGGGCGAATTTCGGTGAGCAGCGCCTCGGCTTGCGCAATGGTGGGAACCACCTTGGTCTTCACTTCTGTGACCATGCCCTCCATAAGCGCAGTGCTCTTGCGCATGGCGAAGTACATGGCCAGTAGGATGCCTGCCTGCAGCATGACCGCCAATCCGGTCAGGAGGATAAACACAGAAGTGAGTTTGTCCATAACGTTCTCCGGCCAAGTCCTCGAACCCCAATCAAAACGTCTGCGCGCTGTAATCTAGTTGAGGGTCACGCGCGCCGCGGTGCTTTACAGATTCTTCGGCGCGCCCGTTTCCGTGGTGGCTTCCTGATAGGCCTGACGGCCAGCCTCGTAAGCGGCGCGGAACTGCTCTTTCTGCTGGTTGACGACATCGCGGCCGCGGTCGGCCCACTGGGCCGCCTGCTCGCGCGCCTCGCGCGCCCGGCTGCGCACATAGTCGCGGCCTTCTTCGGCCCGCTGGCGCAGCACTTCGCGTGTCTCGCTGCCCGAACGCGGCGCATAAAGAACTCCTGCCAGCGCTCCTAATCCCAGCCCTGCCAAAAACCAAACGAAACTATTGCTGTCACGATCCGACATAGCGGTACCTCCTTAGAAGAATGCCTTACTCGGATGTTACATCCTCTGTGGGGCAAATACAATTACTGGAGAATCTGTAGATTGCGCGGGATCGCCCAGGGCTCGCCTGCAACAGGCAACACGATTGCTCTTTCGAAACTCCCCTTACTTCTGGGTGGGCGGAGTGAGGGGCGATGGCGCCGGAGCCGGCTGCGTCTTGACCGGTTGCGACTTCAGCCCTTGCAACACTGACGACGACGATCCGCCACGCCGGGTAGCGTAGACCGACAACGTAATGGAAGTGATCATGAACGCCACGGCCGACCAGGTAGTGGCGCGGGAAAGCGCGCTGGCCGCGCCCCGCGGACCAAATGCCGTCTGGCTGCCCTGCCCACCGAACGCCGCCGAGATGTCGCCGCTCTTGCCGCTCTGCAGCAAAACGACAATGATGATGAAGAGACACACCAAAATGTGCACCGCAACGATGAGACCGTAGATCATGATTTTATGTTTTCCTGACTGCCCAACAGCAGTTTCTACCCACCAAGTTCAACTCTTTTTCCGCCCGAGGGGTGTTGACCTGGCGAATAGAATTCATGGTGCGGAAGGGGGGATTTGAACCCCCACGCCTTTCGGCGCCACCCCCTCAAGATGGTGTGTCTGCCAGTTCCACCACTTCCGCACAGGGATAAGTCGTAAACTCCGGGCAGCGTTTTATTATAGCAAAGCTTGCCGGCGCGAATGCCGCGGAGCCGCTTGCGAAGTTTATTTCTTGACACCCCTCCTCGCTCATCCTATCTTCAATAGAGTTTCGGCATTCGTGCCGGAACGAAGCCGCAGTCTCATGCAGAGTGGCTGAGGGTAACGGGCCCGCAGAAGCCACGACAACCGGATCAGGAACCAGCCTGATCATATGGTGTCAATTCCCGCCCGGTTTGCGGGGGACATGAGATCTCGGTGAGCAATTGCCTCGTCCCTACATCCCGGATGAGGCATTCGTGTTTTCAGGGCGCGCAGGGCCCAGCGCAGCCCACTGGAGAAGCTCTCATGAGTCCGCGCATTTATTTTGATCATTCCGCCACCACGCCGCTCGATCCCAGGGTCTTAACGGCGATGGCTCCATTTCTCGGCGGTGCCTTTGGAAATCCCTCAAGCCCGCATCACGAAGGCCGCGTGGCCCGCGAGGCCGTCGAGACCGCGCGCGCGCAAGTCGCCGCGCTCATCGGCGCCGAGCCTGACGAAATCATCTTCACTGCCAGCGGCACCGAGGCCGACAATCTGGCGCTGATCGGCGCGGCGCGCGCTAGCGGCAAGGCGGGACACATCGTCACCACATCCATTGAGCACGCCGCCATTCTTGAGACTTGTCGATTCCTCGCGGCCTCGGGAACCAAGGTGACGCACCTGCCCGTCGACGCCGATGGCTTGGTCGGTCACGACGGCCTGCTGCGTGCGCTGCAGTCGAACGTGACTCTGGTCTCCATCATGGCCGCGAATAACGTCGTCGGGACGCTGCAGCCCATCGAGGAACTCGCCCACCTCACCAACCTTCACGGCGTGTTGTTTCACACCGACGCGGTGCAGGCCGGAGGCAAGATTCCGCTCGATGTGAATCGCCTGCACGTCGATCTGCTCTCGCTGTCGGCGCACAAGCTTCATGGGCCGAAAGGCGTGGGCGCGCTCTACGTCCGCAGGGGCACGCGCTTGTCGCCCATCGTTTTCGGTGGCGGGCAGGAACGCGGCCTGCGCCCGGCCACGGAAAACGTTGCGGGAATTGTCGGCCTCGGCGCAGCGGCTGAGATCGCCTCTAAAGAGCTGGCCGAAGAATCTACGCGTCTGGCGCAGTTTCGCGAGCGCATTGCCGGGGAACTCGCGCGCGTGTTGCCGCAGTCGTATATCTTCGGACATCCCGTCCAGCGCCTGCCCGGTCACTTGAGCTTCGGACTCCGCGGCCAGGAGCGGGAAGTCGGCAAACTTCTGGCCGCTCTCGACGCTGCCGGTGTGGCGCTTTCTGCGGGCAGCGCCTGTAACGCCAACCATGCAGGCGAACCCTCCCCGGTACTGCTGGCGATGGGCTACGACCCCGAGCGCGCCCGCGGTCTCGTACGTCTGAGTCTCGGCCGCTTCAACACCGAGCATGAAGTCGATCGCTTCCTCAAAATTTTGCCGCAGGTCGTGGCGTCAATAACGACAACGCCTGCAGCAGCCCGCACCGCGGAGACGGTCGTCGATCAGCCAGCGGTGACGTTCGCATAAAATAGCGGCGGACGTTATCGCGATGAGCGACAAGAATTCGCAGGATGAGATCGTTGGTTATTACAGTGATGCCGACGAAGCGTCTCGTCTGCGCAGCGGCTGGTTTCAACTAGAGCGCGCCCGCACCCAGGAACTGATTCTCCGCCACCTGCCGGCCGCTCCCGCCACCATCATCGACGCTGGCGGAGGCGCTGGCGCCTATGCCTGCTGGCTCGCTGTCCGCGGATATCATGTGCACCTGCTCGATCCCGTGCCCAAGCATGTCGAGCAAGCGCGTGCGGCGTCCGCGCGCCAGCCGGAATTTCCGCTGGCTTCTGCCGAGGTTGGAGACGCCCGCGCCTTGCCCCACGCCGATTCAACCGCCGATGCCGTTCTGCTTCTGGGCCCGCTCTATCATCTGGTGGAAAGGGAAGACCGGCTGGCCTGCCTGCGCGAAGCTCACCGCGTGCTGCGTCCCGGAGGTCTGGTGTGGGGCGCGGCCATCAGCCGTTTCGCTTCTTTATTCGATTCGCTCGCGCACGGATTCTTCGACGATCCCGTATTCGCGCCGATTCTGGACCGCGACCTGGAAGACGGTCAGCATCGCAACTCCACCGGCAACCCGCTCTACTTTACTGACGCTTACTTTCACCGTGCCGGCCAGTTGTCGCAGGACTTGCTGGCCGCTAGATTTCAAATGGTGACGCTGGCAGCCATCGAAGGCCCGGGCTGGCTCGCCCGCGATTTCGAGCGAATGTGGAACGACCCGCAACAACGCGAGCGCCTGCTTGCCGTTGTGCGTCAGGTAGAGAGCGAACCTTCCGTGATCGGCGCCAGTTCGCACCTCATGGCCATCGGACGCAAGTGAACGTCCGCCTGGGTGCCGTGGCGAGGGTATAATCTGGCGTCGTGAGCGAGACTCCCACGCAGGATGAAAGAGCGCAGCGCCTCAGGGCGCGCATCCGCAAAACTGTCGTCACCACAGTTCTCACAGCGCTTGGCGTGGCCGCTCTCACCTATGCTGTGGATTACCTCGTGTTCCGCATTCGCTCCGCGACCAACCACAACGCCTACGGCTCGGTGATCGTGAATCACTACACCGCTGTGCTGCAGAAAAATGGAAAGACCACACTGACCTTCGATCCGCCGCAGCCATGGACCTGCGTGAACGCTCTATTTCCGCATCAGGGCTCGCTGCCATGCTGGTACCTGAGCCGCCATCCCGATCAGCGGACCGATATCTGACTCTGCGACGCTCGATTCATCGATTTGATTTTAGTGACTGGGTACTCGCTGGGCTATCCGGTTGGCCAATACCAGACCCGCAACACCACAGCAGGTTCCAATAATCAAGGGCGAGACGACCGAGGATAGGAACTCCATCCAAATCATCCAGTCGCCTGGTATCGGGCCGCTCGTAGGAAGCCGGCGGTTGAGCATGACCGCAAGAAGATATCCGAGCACGCAGCCAAGGTAAGCAGGAGGGTACACTAGGGCCAAATACGGCGCCGCCCGCCGGAATCTCGGAAGCGCCGCCGCGATCAGACCACCCAACAGGCACAGTACCGCCGCTGCGGTTAAGGTTGCAACGAGGAGCAACAACAACACAGTTGGAAACGGCACAGCCGGATTATAGCTACTTGCACCCCGCAAGTGAAGAATCTTTGCCGCTGCTTACCGGGAACGCAACGTAAGAACGCGGGCTATCCTTGTTAACAGCGCTCACACTCATTGCCCCGTGAACGTACAGGAGCATGGAGTAGAATGGCTCGGCATAAATACGCCGCCGAGGACCTCATGCCTAGAAGCTTTTCCCACTGCATCCGCGCAGTCGCCATCCTGCTAGCCCTGACCTGCGCCGCGTTCGGCGCGGCCAACCAATCCGATGCTCGCTTGCAGAAGGCTTATCGCTTCCAGCAGGGCGGCTGGACCTACGTTCACCTCGAAGGCTTGCCCGCCGACATCGGATTTCAGCACGGCTATCTGCTCGCGCCGGAAATTGCCGACGCTCTGGCCGTGATCAAACTGTCGGACACGCGGCGCACGCAGCGCGATTGGGAATTCTTTCGCACGACCGCGCGGCAGATGCTTTGGCCGCACATCGACGCCGAATATCAGCAGGAACTGCAGGGCATCGCCGATGGCGTGAAAGCCCACGGAGTCGATCTCGACGTCTACGACATTGTCGCGCTGAATGCATTCGAAGAAGTGCCGGATTATTACGTGCCGTGGTTGAACAAACAGACGGCGAATAAGCAGGCGCTGAACAAATCACAGAAGACTCCCAAGCTTTCCGCGCCCGGCAATTGCAGCGCCTTCATCGCCACGGGCAGCATGACCAAAGACCACCAGATCGTGATCGCCCACAATAATTGGACGAGCTATCTCAACGGCGAGCGCTGGGTGATTGTGTTCGACATCCAACCCGAGCACGGCAACCGCATTCTGATGGACGGCTTTCCCGGCGTGATTACCAGCGACGACGATTTCGGCGTGAACTCTGCCGGCATCATGATCACCGAAACCACCATCACGCAGTTTGAAGGCTGGGATCCTCAGGGCAAGCCCGAGTTCATGCGCTCGCGCAAGGCGCTGCAATACGCCAGCAGTATTGACGATTATGTACGCATCATCAAAGAAGGCAACAACGGCGGCTACGCCAACGACTGGCTCATTGGCGATCGCAAGACGGGCGAAATCGCCTATCTCGAACTCGGCCTAAAGAACACGCCTCTCTGGCGCACGAAAGACGGATATTTCGTCAGCTCAAATTTCGCCCGCGATCCCAAACTGATTCACGACGAAACCAGCGGCTTCGATGTGAACGACGCTTCGTCGTCGCCCAACGCGCGTCACAGCCGCGCGGAAGAAATCATGCAACAGGCCAAGGGCAAGATCGACGTCACCCTGGCGCAGCAGTTTCTCTCCGACCATTTCGACAGCTTCGAGAGAAAAGAGCAGCCCAACGAGCGCGGTCTGTGCGGCCACGTCGATGCCTCTGCGCGCGGCGTGAAAGAGTGGGACTGGGCTGCAAACTATCCCGGCGGAGCCGTGCAGGGCAAAGCCACCGACAGCGCCATGGCCGCGAAGATGAGCTTCGTGGCCCGCGCCGGACACCCCTGTGGAGCCGACTTTCTCGCAGAGCCGTTTCTCGACCAGCATCCCGAATACTCGTGGCAGAAGCCGCTGCTGCACGACATGAAGGCCGGGCCGTGGACGGTGTTTACGGCGGGGCAGAAGCAGTGATCAGTGGCCAGTGGCCAGTCAGCGACGGGGCCGGCCGTTGAGGTTAAAGAAGATTTCTCGGTCGTGGCGATGTCGGCATTTCGACTGCCCACTGATCACTGCCCACTGACCACTGGCCACTGATTTCCAAATCCCTCCGATAAACAATTTCGATTGGACTCGGCGCGGGCCGCCCCCTAAAGTCCTAGGGTGCAGACTAGCCGTACACGAACTCGCGGACTTGTGCGCCGGATGAACCCTCCCGAGCCGCTCACCCTGTTTCGTCCGCCGTTTCGCAACTACCAGTTCGATGCCGCCTATGACGAGATGTTCGCTTCGCCCGGCGTGCCCCGCGAGCACTATCAGGCCTTATTTCAGACGCTTCTGGAGCTTCCTCCCGAGGAGTTGCGGAAGAGCCAGCAGGCCGCCGACCTCTCGTTTCTGCACCAGGGCATCACCTTCACCGTCTACGGCAACGACGAAGGCACCGAGCGCGTTTTTCCCAACGATCTGCTGCCGCGCATTATTCCTCACCAGGAGTGGCGCAAGATCGAGACGGGCCTCACCCAGCGCATCGCCGCGCTGAATCTTTTTCTCGAAGACATTTACCACCACGGCAGAATTCTGGCCGATGGCGTCGTTCCTCGCGAGTTGGTTTACAGCTGCCGCCACTTCCGCCGTGAGATGCGCGGACTCACCGTCCCGCGCGGCATCTACGTCAGCATCTGCGGCACCGACTTAGTGCGCCTGCCCGACGGCAGTTTTGCCGTTCTCGAAGATAATCTGCGCGTGCCCAGCGGCGTTTCCTACATGCTGGCCAACCGCAAAGTTCTGAAGAAAGTTTTTCCCACGCTCTTCCGCGACTACGGTGTTAGTCCGGTCGATCATTACGCGCAGGCCTTGCTGGCCACGCTGCGGGCGCTGGCTCCGGCGAACTCCTCAGCGCGGCACGAGCCCAAAGTCGTTCTGCTCACGCCCGGAGTTTTCAACTCCGCGTATTTCGAACACACCTTCCTCGCCCAGCAGATGGGCATTGAACTGGTCGAAGGCCGCGACCTGCTGGTGCACGACAATATCGTCTACATGCGCACGACAGCCGGCCTGCGCCGCGTGGATGTAATCTACCGCCGCGTCGACGACGATTTTCTCGATCCCCTCTGCTTCCGCCAGGATTCGAGCCTCGGCGTTCCCGGCCTGTTCAACGCCTACCGCGCCGGAAATGTCGTCCTCGCCAACGCCATTGGCACCGGCGTCGCCGATGACAAGGCGCTCTACGCCTACGTTCCCGCAATCATCCGCTATTACCTCGGCGAAGATCCCATTCTCGCCAACGTTCACACTTATCTGCTCAACGACCGGGCGCAACGCAGCCACGTACTAGAGCATCTCGATGAACTCGTGGTGAAAGCCGTCGGCGAGTCCGGCGGATACGGCATGCTGATCGGCCCGCACAGCACCGAAGGCGAGAGGGAAGACTTCCGCCGCCGCATTGAAGCCGAGCCCCGCAACTATATCGCGCAGCCCACGCTGAGTCTTTCACGCGCACCGTGTTTTCTTGAAGGCGAAGTGCAGGCGCGGCACGTTGATCTGCGTCCTTACATTTTGTATGGCGAGAATGTCACGCTGGTCCCGGGCGGATTGACGCGTGTGGCTTTGCGCCGCGGATCGCTCGTGGTCAACTCCTCGCAAGGCGGCGGCAGCAAAGATACCTGGGTGCTGCGCGCATGAGATCGCTGAATAAGGTCAGAGGATGAACGGACGAGGGCAAACCACCATGCTTTCCCGGGTCGCGGACAGTTTGTACTGGATGAGCCGCTACCTGGAGCGCGCCGAACATACCGCGCGGCTGATCGATGTCGACCTGCAGCTGCGCCTCGACCAATCGCCGGAAGCCGGTGCTGGGCGCTCGTTGCGGCTGCTGGAAGCCTCGCAGGTTCCGGTGCCCGAAGATGGCGCGATTGACGCCGCGTCGCTCACCCACGTTCTCACCCTCGACCGCTCGAATCCATCTTCGATTTTGTCCTGCGTGGCCGCTGCCCGCGAGAATCTTCGCCAGGTGCGCGAGCAGTGCAGCACGGAAATGTGGGAGCAACTCAACCGTCTGTATCTGCAAGTAAACAGCACCACGGCGAGCGAAGCCTGGCTGCTGCACTCCTACGTTTTTTTTCGTGCGGTTCGCGAGGGTGCTCACCTGTTTCAGGGCGTGACCGACTCCACCATGTCACATGGCGAAGGCTGGCAATACATCCAACTCGGCCGCTTTGTCGAGCGCACCGACGAACTGGCGCGCCTGATCGGAACGCACTTCGGTCGTCTTCCGCATCCCCTCGATCAGGCCGTCGAGAGCGAAGAATATCTGGAGTGGGTGGGCCTGCTCAAATCGTGCGCGGCGTTTGAGGCTTATTGCAAAACCTACACCGCCGAAATTCGTCCGCTGCGCGTGGCGGAGTTTCTGCTGCTGAACTCCGAGTTCCCGCATTCCATGCGCTTTTCGGTCGATCGCGTACACGCCGCTCTGGTCGCCATCGGGGAACTAACCGAACGCAAAGCCGAGCAACCGGTGCGCCTCGCTGGACGCCTGTGCGCGACGCTCAGCTTCAGCCAGATCGAAGAAATCATGGCCTCCGGCGCGAACGGCTACGTCGACAGCGTCCGTTACCAGTGCGCCCAGGCCCACACCGCGATCCAGCAAGTTTATTTCGACTATTCGGTCGAGGCGGCGCTGGTGTCGTAAAAGCATTGTGTAATTGGGGAATTTGGTAATTGAGAAATTGAAAGTCGGTTGCGGTTCTAGGTTTTCAATTACACAATTACAAAATTCCCCAATTACTCAATTTCTTCTCTTAATTCGTACTGAGGACTAAGCCTTGATCTACTCCGTCCGCCATACGACGACATTCCGCTACGAGCCCGCCGTGCGCGAGAGCCTTATGGAGGTTCGCCTGCAGCCGCGCAGCGACGGCGAACAGCGCTGTCTCAGCTTCACGCTCGACGTCGAGCCTGCCGCCAACATCATGCAGTACCGCGATTTCATGGGCAACACGGTGCATCACTTCGATATCGCAGGGCGCCACTCGCAAGTCAAAGTCACGGCGCAGTCGGCGGTGGAAGTGCAATCCGTGCCTGCGCCACGCCCGACTAACAGCGGCGACTGGACCGACCTGGACGCCCTGGTTGCTGGCAACGATTACTGGGAAATGCTTTTGCCCAGCCACTTTGTACAATCCAGCCCAGAACTCGAACAGCTTGCCCGCGAACTCAACTGCGAGCGCCGCGACAATCCGCTGGCTTTGCTGACGGAACTCAACGAAGCGATCTACAAACTATTCGCCTACGTGCCCAACAGCACGAAAGTTGATTCGCTGATTGAAGAAGCGCTGCGCACCCGCCAGGGCGTCTGCCAGGACTTTGCGCATATTATGATTGCGCTGGTGCGGCGTTTGGACATCCCCTGCCGCTACGTCAGCGGATACATGTTTCATCGCGATGAAGACGAGCATGACCGCTCGCTCGAAGGCGCGTCCCACGCCTGGATTGAAGCGCTCGTCCCCGGCCTGGGCTGGGTCGCATTCGATCCCACAAATAATCTGGTCGGAGGCGACCGCCACATTCGCGTCGCCCTCGGCCGAGATTACGCCGACGTCCCACCCACGCGCGGCGTCTACAAAGGCGAAGCCCAGAGCGAACTCAGCGTGGCCGTCACCGTAAGCCCCGCCGACACCGCCCCTCCCGAGCCCGTCATGCCGAGCTTCGTGGTGAGGTCAAGGCCGGTGCTGGTGCGAGCATCCGCGCGCTCCGAGCAGGAACAACAGCAGCAACAGTGAAATCAGATGGGTAGAGGTCTGCCCGACCTTTGCGCCAAAACGACCGAGGGTGCCCCATCCTAGCCGCGTTCTTGGCGGCTAGGGTGGGAACCACAGACGCATGCAGGAAGGACGTACCTGGATCGCGAGGTCCGAGGGCAAACCCTGCAAGATGACCTTTTTTCTCCGTTCTCCCCACAGCTGCAAATCCGTAGAATGCGATTGCTGTCTAGCTAAGGAGAAATCATGAAAAGAATTCTTGGAGCCGCGTGGGTAATCACGCTGGCTTTTTCAGCAATGCTGCAGGCTCAGGAAGCTCCCGCCGGCAAAACGCCTCCATGTCTCGTCGTGGCGAGTTACGGTACGGATGGCTTCTTTGCTTATCGCGATCAGTACAACGTGCCGGCTGACCATCTGCAGCCTGCCTACACCCGCGACGAACTGAATTTCGTGATGAAGAGCGGCGTGAAGGTAGTGGTCTACGACGCCAAAGAGCACGAGTCCTTTGCCGATGCCCGCTACTCCTGCTTCGCACCGGCGATGAAGCCGATGGTGCATTAAGGGGGATCATAGAAGCAGGCGGGAATTAAATGGCGGAGAGGGTGGGATTTGAACCCACGATACCCGTTAAGGTATGTCCGCTTTCGAGGCGGATCGTTTCAACCACTCACGCACCTCTCCGCGTCGGACAGCTTCTAAAAGTTTCGGTGCATCTCCACGGTCGAATGGTTTCGGTCCTTCGCCGGGCTCAGGATTTCGGCAGCGGGCTCCCGCTTCGCTCACGCCCGCTAAGCGCCTCAATTTCAACCACTCACGTACCTCTCCGGAAAGCAGTTGTCAGCTATCAGCCGGTCAGCTATCAGCCGGTCAGCTCTCAGCGAAAACAGAATCTTCGCCGAAACCTAACGACGGTTCCTAAAGAACGTTTGCAGCACTTCCGCGCTGCGGCCGGCCAGCACTCCGCTGCGAACCTGAATCTCACTAACCTCGGTTTTGTGAACCTCGATCTTGTGGTTCAGTTGCGGATGGTTCAGGACCTGCATCACCGAATGCACGGCCCCGGCCTTGGGGTCGTCCGCGCCATAAACCAGCCGCCGGATGCGGGCATGCACCATGGCGCCGGCGCACATGGCGCACGGTTCAATTGTAACAAACAGCTCGCAGTCTTCCAGACGGTGGTTACCCACCGCGGCACCGGCTTCGCGCAGCGCGACCACCTCGGCGTGCGCCGTCGGATCCGACTCAGTAATGTTAAGATTCCATCCCCGCCCCACGATGCGGCCGGCACCGGTGATCCCACGTTGCACCACGACGGCGCCCACGGGAACTTCTCCCGCTTCCAGCGCGCGCTGGGCGCAGCGCAAGGCTTCTTCCATCCACAGCTCATCGGGATGAAGTTCGTCGGGGTGAGGCTCGTCGGGGTGAGCGCCGTCGGACGCCGCTCTCGGTGTTCGGTCTTCGACCTTAGGAGTCTGGTTTGCCGATGTTTTTCCCTGGGTCACGCCCGTATTCTATCGGCTTTGTGGGAAGCACTGCAGGCAGGGACGAGCAGAGAACTACGCTAGCGGTTTTCGGCAGGGAACTAGATTACGCTCAGCACCGAGCGCACCACTTCCGGCACCATGGCGCGCACCACGGCCGGAACCACGGCGCACATCAGCGGATAGGCCAGCAGCACCGCAGGCACTACGAGCATCAGCCAGATCCTCGTCGGCAGGTTTGTGAAATAGGCCTTCATACCATCCTCGCTCTCTAACGAATACGGACCAACCGCGGGAAAAGTTCCCAGCCGGCTCATTCCTCCGCATCGGTTGACTCTGCAATCACTTACCCCGTGATGTGGAGTTAGACGTGCTGGAGCGGAAATCGTCAGCAGCGGTTTCGTGGCGGGCTCAGAACGCAGGTTTCGGCAATCGCCCGGTTAATGGTATGCTAGCGGCGATATGGGCATGCCCAGTTTCCTCCGCAAGATCTTCCTGGTCGACCTGATGCAGGGGTTGAAGGTCACCTTCCGCTATCAGGATCCCAAGGAAATCTATACCGAGCAGTATCCTCTGGAGCGGCCGCAGGTGGCCGAGCGTTATCGCGGAGCGCCGCGCCTCAACGTCAATCCTGACACCGACGAGACCATGTGCATCGCCTGCGACCTGTGCGCCGTGGCCTGCCCCGAACATCTGATCGTCGTCTCCAGCCAGCGCAACGAGCAGACCCGCCGCAAGGAACTCACTGACTTTACCTACGACCTGAGCCGCTGCATGTTCTGCGGCCTCTGCGAAGACGCCTGTCCCGTCGACGCCCTTGAACTCACCCAGGATTTCGAACTCGCCAGCTACACCCGCGAAGGCTGGATCTGGGACCGCAAGACGCTGGAAAAAGGTCCGCAGCCCACGGAGTATCAGAAATAGGATTTCCAGTCCGTCGCGGACCCAACCCTCCTAATATCGAATGCCCATGATATCGAGTGACCCGGCTCACTGCTGAGCGGGTCGCATTTGTTTTATCTTTCCACCGATTCGGAAAGGAGTACGTCCATGCCCACTGCGGCGAAAGTCGATATCTACCGTCAATTCCGTTCGGAATACATCACACCGAAACAACCCTCATTGGTGAGCGTTAAACCCGCGCGATACCTGACTTTTACTGGGCGCGGAGAGCCCGGTGGTGCGGCATTTCAATCCGCTATCGGAGCGCTCTACAACGTCGCGTTCACCATCAAGATGGCCCATAAGTTCGCGGGACAGGATTACATGGTCTGCAAGTTGGAGGGTCTCTGGTGGGCGGACGATCCGGCGCACTGCTTTACCGAACAGCCGCGTGAGACGTGGAACTGGAAGCTGATGATTCGCGTTCCCAGCTTCGTGAGAGAGCGAGATCTGAAATTCGCCATCGAAAAGCTGTTGGGCAAAGGCAAGCCAAGCGAAATTCAGGACGTAAAACTGGAACCTCTCGATGAGGGGCGTTGCCTGCAGATGCTGTACGTCGGTCCCTACGACCAGGAGTCCGCCGCTATGGCCCAGATGCTTGCCTTTGCGGAAAAGAGCGGGCTGCAGGGCCACGGCCTGCACCACGAAATCTATTTGAACGATCCCCGGCGCGTGGCTCCCGAGAAGCTCAGAACGATCCTGCGAATGCCGGTGCAACGAACTGCTTAGCCCGCTGAGTCGAGAGCTTATTCCTGTTTCGCGAGCCTTTTCTCCGGCAGAAAGTACATCGCCGGAATCAGCGCGAAGATGAAGAACGACGCGTAGACCGAAACGTAAGCCAGCGGCACCGACGCGAGATAGAGCACTGCGGAAAAAAGATTCTTCCGCTGGATCGACGAGTGATAGTCGGCGAGCGTGCCATCGCCCCGATCCTGCTCCACCAGAATGACGCGCAGCAGGTAGAACGCTGTCGAGCATAGGAAAAGATCCAGCGCGTATAGCGCTACTGCCATCGGCTCACGATAGTTTTTTCCGGCGTAATCCGTAACGAACGGAATCAGCGACATCCAAAACAGCAGGTAGAGGTTCGACCACAGCAGGCGCGCCGAAACTCCGCGCACTGCGTGAATCAGGTGATGATGATTCACCCACATGATGCCAACCACCAGAAAGCTGAGCCCGTAGCTGAGGAACACTGGCGCAACCTTGCCCAGTGCCGCCAGCGTAGGTTGCGCCGGCGCGCGCAACTCCAGCACCATGATGGTGACAATGATGGCGATCACGCCGTCGCTGAACGCTTCCAGTCGGCCAGTGGTCATTTCGCGGTGAGGCATCGGGGAAATTGCCTACATGATTTCAGAATTCAGATTTTAGATTTCAGATTGAAACCACTGCGCCTTCAATCTGAAATCTAAAATCTGCAATCACAAATCTCCGGCTCACGCCGGCTGTTGCTGAGTCATGCAGTGCATCGCGCCCAGGCCCCAGATGAAATCTCCGGAATAAATCGGCACAATCTCGCGCGCGGGGAACAACTCGGCCAGCGTGTTCAGCGCAATGCGGTCGTTGGGACGATTGAATACCGGCGCCAGCACAACTCCGTTTGCAATATAGAAATTCGCGTAGCTGGCGGGAAGCCGGCGCCCCTCGAAAACCACAGGCTGCGGCATGGGCAACTCGACCACCGTCAATTGGCGGCCATCCTGATCGCGCGCAGATTGCAGACGGCGCAAATTGGCACGCAGCGGCTCATGATTCGCATCTTTCGAATTCGGCTCGACCATGGTGACGACGGTGCCCTGCGCGACGAAGCGGGTCAGGTCGTCGACGTGTCCGTGAGTGTCGTCGCCCACGATGCCGCGTCCCAGCCAGATGGTATGCGGCGCGCCCAGGTAGTCGGCAAACGCCTTCTCGTAGTGCACCCGCGACATGTGCGGATTGCGCTCTTGTACTTTGCTGAGCAGGCATTCTTCGGTGGTAAGAATCGTGCCCGCGCCGTTCACGTCGATCGACCCGCCTTCGAGCACGATGCGCTCTCCGTTGGAAACGGGGCGGATCTCGCGTGGATGCGAATCAGGGTGCCCCACCCTTCTGGCGCGTTTTGTGCGCAAGAGGGTGGGGTCGTTGACTTGAGCCATCAGCGAGCCGAGTTTTTCGTCGTGCCGCCAGTTGGAATATTTCGCCCAGGCGTTAAAGCGGAACTTGAGTGAGAGAGCAGCCGAGGCTCGCTCGGCCCATCCGGGTCTGAGGCCCGGACCCACATGGTCTTTCTGGCTGTGCGACTCGTTGTGCGTCAAGAAGATGCAGCCCGAGTCGCGCAACCAGATGCGGTTGGTCGGCCATCGATGGAGGCGGATATTCGCCGACCAGGCATCGGCGCGTTCTAGCACGCGCCACGCCTGTCTGGCAGCAGCAGAGTCGTTGACGATCAGCTCGATTCGCTCCCGCTTCGCCAGATTGCGAATGATCTCGGCATAGACCCACGGGATCGGCTCGAACTTCCCCGGCCAGTCTCCCTGATAATGCGGCCATGCCAGCCATGTGGCGGCGTGGGGCTCCCATTCCGCGGGCATGCGGTAGCCGAGCGAGGCGGGAGACGCTTCTAGCGGCTGCTCAGAATTCCTATTTCTTTTGCGCGATGGCGACATAGCACTCGAGGTTCTTAAGCTTTGGAGGCGGAGTGGATTTGTAGGCGTCCGTCAACAGATACGTGCCCGTCTTAGGATTGTCGATTTGCGCCCGGATGGTGGGAGAAGTCTCATCACAGGTCTTGTCGCGCTCTGCGCGCACCGTCAGCGCCTCGTCTCCGCCGAAATACTTCGGACCGATTTGGACGGTGCCATATCCGTGCACGACGAGCTTTACGTATTTTGCCTTGTGGGTCGGAGCCTCGAGAACCACGATCTCTTTGTTCTCGACGAAAGAAGCGACCTTGCCGGCGTGCGCGAGCACATCGTAGGCAACAATCTTGCCGGTTAATTGCGGCGTCTTGGCGAAGCACACCAGCTCCAGCGTCACGATGCTCATGCCTCTCAGCCAAGTTTTTGCGACTTTTTTCATGCCCGATGGATTCGGCGACGCTATCAATCCTGTTTGTTACTTATCCCGCTGAGGGATTTATTGGTCGATCCGTTCAATCGATCGTTCTAATCGATCATCCGGTTCGTGATGGGTGCGTAGGCGTCAATCCGCCGGTCGCGCAGGAACGGCCAGTTGCGGCGAATATCTTCCAGCGCCTTCAGGTCAACCTCGCCGATCAGAATTTCCTCGCGATCATGCGAACCCTCCGCCAGCACGCGCCCAAACGGATCGCAAAAAAACGACCCACCCCAGAATTCGAGTCCCTGTCCCGGCGCCGAGTTGCCGCGAATGTTGCCAGTTTCAAATCCAACACGGTTTACCACGGCTACATAAACGCCGTTGGCAATGGCGTGCGCGCGCTGAATCGTCCGCCAGGCATCATGCTGGGCCACGCCGAACTCAGCTTTCTCCGCCGGATGCCAGCCAATCGCCGTCGGATAGAAAAGTATGGTCGCGCCCTGCAAGGCCGTCAGACGCGCGCCCTCGGGATACCACTGATCCCAGCAGACCAGCGTTCCGATGCGTCCAGCGCTGGTGTCGAGGGCGCGAAAGCCGAGGTCGCCGGGAGTGAAATAAAACTTTTCGTAGTAAAGCGGATCGTCGGGGATGTGCATTTTGCGATACAAGCCGCGCAGGGAACCGTCGCTGTCGAAAATCGCGGCCGTGTTGTGGTAAACGCCAGCCACCCGTTTTTCGAATAAAGACGCGATCAGGACAATGCCGTAGTTTCGCGCGGCCGCAGCCAGTCTCTCGCTGGTCGGGCCGGGAATCGGCTCCGCCAGATCGAACAGCGCATGATCCTCGCGCTGGCAGAAGTATTGCGTCTGGAAAAGCTCCGGCAGGCAGACCACCTGCGCGCCGCGTCCGGCCGCGTCGGCAATGCGGCTGATGGCCTTCTCCAAATTCTGTTCCGGCTCAGGCCCGCACGACATCTGCACCAGCGCCACGCGAAATTTCTCAGGGGGCACGCGTTCTCAACCTCCGCGAACAATATAACAGGGAAGCCATTAGCTATCAGCCGTCAGCTTTCAGCCCTTAGCCTTTAGCGTTCTTTCCTTCCGATCTGCCTGTTGGCCGCGAACGCGAGCTTCAGGCGCGGATTACCGCCGGCCAGCTTTTCCAGTCGGTTGATTACTTCCTGCGACGGCATGGAGCGGAGAACAGCTTCGATCGCAGCCTCCGCATCTAGCGATTCAGTGCGGACCAGTTCGAGCAGAAACTCCAGCGCCGCATCCTGACGCGTGAGCGAGATGGCGGAAAGAAGAACGGAACGCCACCAGGGATCGGGCGCCTTCACGAAAGCTTCCCGCAAAATCTCGAAGGCCTCAGGAGAATGCGTTCCGGCGATGGCCAGCGCGGCTTCTCCGGCGTTGTCATCGGACGCGGCCAGAAAACGGCGGACCCAGGGAATCGCTCGCGAGCCCTCGATACGGAGGATTCCGCCATAGCACGCGCCCAGAACTTCCGGTTCGTCGGAGGATGATTTGTCCGAGGCTGATCGATCCGAGCCGAGAACGGCTCGCAGGCGCAACAGGAGCGAAGCCGCGGGCGATCCCACCTGTTCGATGCCGCGCACAACTTCTAAGCGAACGGTCTTGTCTTTGTCGGCGAGCAAGTCCACCAGGTGCCCGAGCAGATCGCGCTCGGTTAGGCTGCGGCATTGCACCAGGGCCAGGGCGCAGGTGGCGCGCAGGGTCCCGGCAGTGTCGGATTGTCCTCCCCAGACCGGCTCCAATTGGATAAACCTCATCCCGCGCAAAAAAACCGATTCGTCCTGCAGTTCGAGGGCGGCGAGCGTGCGGCTGATCGCGTTCTTGGCCCAGCATTGCGGGTCGTTCTTTACCGGATCGTCGAAGAAGCGATCGAAGGCGGCCAACAGCTCCGGCGTGAAATCCGCCAACCCTGGTTTGGCGGAATCAGGTTCGCCGACGAATTCGCGAATCAGGTCGGCGGCCTTGGCGGCGATGAAATTGTTGCGCTGCCCCAGCGCCTTGCGAAGCGGTTCTATGCGGGTCTCGGCCGGGCTGTGGCGCAGCGCATCCAGGGCGGCGAGTTGTTCTTCGAAGGCGCGCTTGCCAGGCATGATTGGCAGTGTAGTCCGTTGAGGAGGGAAGAAAAAGGCGTCAGCCACTAAGGACACAAAGGAATTACAAAGGAATTCGACGCGATGGTTTTCCTTCGCGTGACTTCGGGTCCTTCGTGGTTGAAGACCGCCTCGCGTGGCGTCCTTTCATGTGCATCCTGTAGAGTATCTTGTCGGGAAGAATTGGGTTCAGACTGGGAGGCTCGCGTTGAAACACGGCAATCATAAGAATTCGCAACACGGCAACTCGCAGGGGCATTCGGGAAAAGATCACGTTCAAAACGATCATTCGGCAAAGGGGCAGGCAAATACCCCCGGTGGCGAGGGCAAAGACCGTCACCTGCACAACCCCATCGAGGACCGGTTGATCCCGCTGGAGCCGCTCGATCTCGGCAAAGTGCATTCCATCGACGGACTGGTGCGGGCCATGTCCAAGACCGCTTTTACCGGACGCCAGCTCGGCGAAGCCGCTGACGTGCTCGAAGCCATGGCGCTCGACGAGGACGCCTTCGTCGTCATGACCCTCGCCGGCGCGATGACTGTAGCCAAGCAGGGACTCATCGTCACCGAGTTGATCGACCGCGGCATCGTGAATGCGATCGTCTCGACTGGAGCGCTCATGGCTCACGGCCTGGTCGAGGCCACCGGACGGGCGCACTTCCGCGCCAATCCTGAGGTTTCCGACGAGGAACTTTACGAGCAGGGCTACAACCGCGTCTACGACACGCTCGAGCCCGAGCAGAATCTCGATGACGTCGAGGAAGTCATGTCGGCCATCCTCGAAGCCTGGGACCACAACGAGGTCATGTGCTCCTACAAGCTGAATCACGCTATCGGCGCCTATCTGGCCAAGCGCGACAAGAATCAGCGCGGCATTCTGAAGTCCGCGTACGAACAGGGAGTGCCGGTGTTTGTGCCAGCCTTCAGCGACTCAGAAATGGGTCTCGACACGGCGCTGAATAACCGTCTGCGCGAGTCGACAGGCCGGCATAAGATCCGCTTCGATCCGTTCGAAGATCTGGAACACTTCGCCGCCACGTTGTTACGTCAAAAGAAGCTGGGGATCTTTACCATCGGCGGCGGCGTGCCCAGAAACTGGTCGCAGCAGTTCGGTCCCTTCTGCGAATTGCGCCACCGGCGCCTAGGGGAAAACGTTCCGCTGAAGCGCTACCACTACGGCCTCAGGATTTGTCCGGAGCCGGTGCATTGGGGCGGATTGTCGGGCAGTCCGTACAGCGAGGCGATTTCCTGGGGCAAGTTCGTGCCGCCATCAGAAGGCGGCCGGTTTGGCGAGGTCTTCGTCGACGCGACCGTCGGGCTGCCGATCATCGTCGCTGCTGTGCTGGAACGGCTTGACAAGGCGAAGAAAGGCCCCCGCAAAGGAGCGAAGACCGCTGCCCGCAAGTGAGATGTGAATGGATGGGGGAATCTTAGGACGGCGCCGGCCGCGGCTGCCGCACTTATGACTGGTTAGGCATTGCTCTCGCAGGCAGCCGAATCCTGAGCCACGAACTCCTGGGCGGAGTTGCTCTCCTGACTGTCGTGATTGCCCGTTCGCATGCGCCGATAAAGCGGCGCAAGAATACTCTTTTCAAGCACTTCTGACTCAGCCTGAAACCAATCCTGCAAGGCTTGGCCATCGGCCTGCCCTCGGGTCTCATAGAGCTGTTTGGCCCGCGAGCGTACCTTCCGCTCAACCAACTGCACCATCAGGGCCTGTTGCTTCTTTCTGCGTGTTTCGATGTCCACTGCTGCTCCTAAGTTTGTGTCTTTCTACCGCTTCAATCATAACTCAATCCTGTTAACGGAAGATTACATTCGGCAGGGGGTTGGGGTTACCAAAGTGTACTCCCTTGCTCACCTTCATAAGATGCAGATTTCCCCCGTCAGGATTCATTTAATCCTAATCGTTTCATGCGTTTAGTCGGTGCAGGAGGGGCGGTGTTTGACTGCTCTGTGCGGTTCCACGGGCTAAGGCTGCCCCACCCGTCGCGGTGTTCGACGGGTGGCAAACTGTGCTGATTGAACCAGGAGATTTCGGTAGCTAGGGAATCGAGGTCTGTGGTTCCCACCCTTCGGCTCCGCTCAGGGCAGGCTCTGTCGGAAAACGCGACAGGTGGGGCATCCTTAGACGTGGTTGTGCGAAGGGAAGAACAACCTCTCCTATCGTGGGAAGGCTAGTCGAAGATCAGCACGGCCGAGGCGATCACCGTGGTCCACAGGGCGCGCTTATCGCCCACGGCGGACTGGGTCACGTTGGCGGTGCGCACGATCTTGTTCGACAGACGATAGATTTGCTTCTTCTCGTCCCACGACCGGTCAGGGTCGAACTCCACATTGAGCGTCGTGGCCAGCATTTCGGCGGCGAGTTCCTCGGCGTATTCCCCGGCGGCGTCCTCGGTCTCGCCAAAGGAGTGGTGCTCGCTGAGATAACCGTACGTGTTCTTATCGGCAGGAATGGCCACGCCGATCGAAGAGGCCAGCAGTCGATGCGGCTCGCGCGTCGTGTTCTCCGCCACAACGGCGAATACGACTTCGCCGGGATGCAGATACTTCACGCCTTCCTTGCGGGCCAGCAGCTTGCAGTTGGGCGGAAAGATCGAGGAGACCCTCACCAGGTTCTGGGCAGCAATACCTGCGTCGCGCAACGCCAATTCAAAGGAAGTCAGCCGCTCGCGGTGTTTCCCCACTCCCTTGGTAAAGAAAATCCGCTTGGGAACCATGTCTTTGCCCAATTCCGTCGTCCTCCGAAAATATTGTTGAGAATGCACAATCTAACACAATGCTTTATGAAGGGAATATGAATTTGCTGGTGCACCCGAAAAAAATGCGGGGACGCGCTGGCGCGCATCCCCGCTCTAGTGCCCGGATTGCGTCAGGGGGAGGGCCCGGGCAAACTTTTCAAAGCTCAAAATCGCTTACCGGCCGCGTGCCTTAACCGCCGGATCAATCTCCGGGGGCCGCCGTTATTTCGCAGCTACAGCCGTGCTCACCTCAACGTTCGTTCCGTCCACCGTGCCGGTGATGGTGGCTTTCTTGCCCGCCTGCTGGTCGAGCACCGCCAGTACAGCCTTGTCGGTCGTGTTCAGAATATAAAGCTTGTCGCCCACCACCAGCGCGTATTTCGAACCGTGCGCCACGCAAGTGCGTGTGCACTCGGCCGGAGTTCCTTCGCCCTCCATGTGCTTCACGCCGCACATGGCGTCGCCCACTTCGCCGGTAAGAGTCTGCTTGCCGGCTGCCAGCACCGGGCTGGATCCGCACAGAACAGATCCGCACAGAACCGCCGAGCCCGCCAGAGCCGCAATTAAGATCGAACGCCGCCAACCACCGTTCATGCGTATTTCCCCTGTACTCGGAATGCAGTTCCCGAGGCCAAACCCGCGAGAACTTTCCGGCCAGTGTACCAAGTCGCGGCGATTTCACAAGTGCGGAATCGAACCGAAGCTCCACAGAACGAGGAAAGATTACCGGACGAACGTGCCCGGGGGAATAATCTTTTAGAATTGTTCCAGAATCCGAACAAGCTAGCCCCGATCAGGCCAAGCCCCGAGCAAAAAGCAAGAATTCGGGCTGAATGGGCCCAGAACCTTTATTTCGGCGCTTTGACCGCGTAGATCAAATCCACATCGACAGTCTTGTCGCGAACGTTGGCGGTCACGTGCGACGTGACGTCCCAGTCGAGCGCGGATGGAAGCAGTTTGTGAGCCGCAGGCAGGTAGTCACTGAGGTAGGTCGAGTCGTATACGTCTCCCGGCCGGAGTTTCCAGGCGGCGCGCAGTTTCGCCGTCAGGCTGTTATCCAGCCCGCGGAATTCCAGCTCGCCCATGTGAAAGATGAAACCCTCTTTCACCTCAAGCCGGATCGCGACCGTGCCCACCGCGTCGTCAAACTCGGCATCCGGCTTGATGGTGGTGGTGACATAGCCGTGCGAGCCGTAAAGCTTTTGAATATCTTTGAGATTGTCGCCGAGGCGAATGGTGTTGGCTGGCTGCCCGAGTTCGGCTCGCACCATTTTCTGCAGCGTCTCGGTAGGGAACTCGCGATTGCCCGACCACTCCAGGCTTTTCAGCTTGTACTGCAAGCCGGGGGTGACGGCGAAAATCACATCCACCACGGTCTGGTTGCGCGGGCCGTCTTCATTTTCAGTCGCCGGCAGTTTTAGGACTTTGGTCTGCGGCGCGCCGAACTCCGCTTTCAGGTAGCCACGCGCATAATACACCGGCAGAAGCTGCCGCTGGACGAGCTGGCTGAGCCGGCTGCGCGAGTATTCGGGGTCGGGAAGCTTCTTGGCAGCCGCTTCCAGCGCCGGCAGGTCGGCAGCGTCCGCTCCAGTGAATTCGATTTTGCGGATCTGAATGAGAACGTCGGTCACATGGTAGTTGATCGACTCCACGGGGCCGTCTTCTTTGCCCACTCGCAGATACTCGACGTGGCCGGGAATCGAGTTCTCCACCAGCATGGCCTGCAGCACATCAGAAACTTCATCGGCCAACCGCCCGGAGATCGGCAATTCTCCATTGAACAGAGGCGAGTGTTGCTGAATGCGCTGCTTCAGTTCGGCGTCGGTGAACCACACGAAATCCTCAAAGTGCGCCGGAACAAACTTCGCGCCGTCGGTTACGTGCAGTTCGAGCTTGGTTCCTACCGAAGAATACGAGAAGGTGTATCCGATCTCGGTGAACACTCCCATGTCGCCGAGACGCCGGGCGGCTTTCTTGAAATCGTCGTCATTGACCTCGGTGCCCAGTTGCAGGCCGCTGGCTGCAGCAATGGCCGCTTCCGAGTAGCGCTTGCTCCCCGTGACTTTGATTGCGATCAACTGGCGGGCCGAGGCGGGCATTTGCGCCAGCGGCTTCTGTGTGGTCGATGCCTGGCCCATCCCCGGCGGACACAGTGCTGCAGCAAGAGCGAAGAGGAGGAACGGAAGGAACGCAAGCCTGGGAATGGCCTTTATCATCGACTTGGAATGTTGGCCAATTCTCCCGTGGATTTGTGCTTCACCGCAATGTCAATGAAGGCCAGTGCGGCGCGGCTGAGAGCCTTGTCTTTGCGGAAAACCAGCGCCAGGTCGCGGCGCACCTGCGCGTCGGCCATGGGGACGGCGGCCAGAACCTTGGCGCGTACATCTTCTTCCACGTTGGAGCGCGCGATGAAGCCAATCCCTACGTCAGCGGCCACGAAGCGTTTCAGCAGTTCGCTGGAGTCGAGTTCCATGGTGAAGTTCGGCTTCAGCCGCCGCTCGTGAAACAGTTGCTCAATCGCATCGCGAGTATGGCCAGCTTTCGGCACCACCAGCGGATACTTGGCCACATCGGCAATCGCCGCCGACTTCATCTTCCCCAGAGGATGCTGCAGGGGCGCAATCACAATCAATTCGTCGCGATGGATAAGCACAACGGTTAGCCGCGGATCGGTGACGGGCAGCGAGAGCACGCCGAAATCGACCGAATTGTCGATGATTGATTCCAGAATCTTGCCGTAGTCGGCGCGCTTGATGTTCACCGAAACATCGGGATACTGCTTCTTGAAATCGGCAAACACATAGGGCAGGATGTGCAGGCAGGTGCCCTCATTCGCACCCACGATGATTTCGCCGCGAGGCACCCGCTCCATCTCGGCGATCGCCACCATCATGGCCTTGCGGGCATCGAGCGTCTCTTCGACGTATTTCTGAAACGCCTTGCCCGCGGCCGTGAGCGAGACCTTTCCGCCCGAGCGGTCAAACAGCTTGGCCCCGATTTCTTCTTCCAGCCCGCGAATCTGCGACGAAATCGCCGGCTGGGTGCGGAATCGCTTCTCCGCCGCCCGCGAAAACGAGGCGTGCCGCGCCACTTCAAGAAACGTTTCGAGCTGGTCAAAGTCCATAGAAAGCTTTCAGCTATCAGCCTTCAGCTGTCAGCCAATGCAATTCCTCTCAAATCTCCGTCAGACTTCCGCCGGTTCGCTGGAAGCTGAGAGCTGGCAGCTTCAGTATAAAGTCGCGTTATCGCCCCTATAAAAACAATCGAATTGCCAGCGACCGGGACCGGCTTTAGACTCTGTCGGTTCCGCTCAACGCGACGATTGTAGCAGCCTGCCGCCTGCGGGAGTCTCCGCAAACGTTCGCCCAATCTCTGAAGGGAATCACTTCCCGGCAAGGTGTTTTCATGGCTACCGCCAATGGCAAAATAAAGACCGTTCTCGAATTCGCCAAGCAGCACGACGCCAAGATTCTCGACCTGCGCTTCACCGACATTCCCGGCCTGTGGCACCACATTTCCTATCCCATCGAGCAGTTGACGGAGACGTCCTTCGAAGAAGGTTTCGGTATTGATGGCTCGTCCATCCGCGGCTGGGCAGCCATCCAGGAAAGTGACATGCTGCTCAAGCCCGATCCCAACTTTCATCTGCTCGATCCTTTCACTGAAGTGCCCACGCTGGTGCTGGTGTGCGACGTGGTCGATCCCGTCACCAAGCAGTGCTATGACCGCGATCCCCGCTACATCGCGCGCAAGGCCGAAATCTACCTGAGTTCCACCGGCATCGCCGACACGGCTTTCTTCGGCGCCGAAGCCGAGTTCTTTATCTTCGATAACGTTCGCTTCGATCAGCGAGAAAACTACGGCTTCTATTTCATCGACGCCGAAGAAGGTCGGTGGAACTCGGGCAGGGAAGAGAACAATCTCGGCTACCGTCCGCGCTACCGGGAAGGTTATTTTCCCGTCCCGCCCACAGACCATTATCACGACCTGCGCTCCGAAATGGTGCTGACCATGCAGGCCAGCGGCATCGACGTCGAATGCCATCATCACGAAGTCGCTTCCGGCGGCCAGACTGAGATTGACTTGAAGTTCGACTCGCTGGTGCGCTCCGCCGACAAGATGCTGCTTTACAAATACGTCGTGAAGAACGTAGCCAATCTGCAGGGCAAGACCGTGACGTTCATGCCCAAGCCGATCTTCGGCGACAACGGCAGCGGCATGCACACTCACCAATCGCTGTGGAAGTCGGGCGAACCGCTGTTTGCCGGCGACGGCTACGCCGGCCTCTCGAACCTCGCCCTGTGGTACGTCGGCGGACTCATCAAGCACGGACCCGCGCTCTCGGCGATCATCGCGCCCACAACCAACTCCTACAAGCGTCTCGTGCCCGGCTTCGAAGCTCCGGTGAATCTGGCTTACTCGCGGCGCAATCGCTCGGCCGCCTGCCGCATTCCTATGTACTCGGCCGCCCCCAAGGAAAAGCGCGTCGAGTTTCGCCCGCCCGACCCCAGCTGCAATCCCTACCTGGCCTTTGCGGCGATGCTGATGGCCGGCCTCGACGGCATCGAAAACAAAATGGACCCCGGCCAGCCCCTCGACAAAGATATCTACGATCTCGATCCCGAGGCGCTGTCAGCCATTCCATCCATGCCCGGCTCGCTCGAAGACGCTCTCGACGCCCTGGAGCGCGACCATGCCTTCCTGCTAAAAGGAGATGTCTTTACCGAAGAATTATTGCGGACCTACGTCGATTACAAGCGCTCGAAAGAAGTGGACGCGATCCGGCAGCGCCCGCACCCATACGAGTTTGCGCTGTATTACGACATCTAGTTCAGATCAATCGGGAAGGGCACCTCCGGATCGCGCCAATGAAAGCCGCAACACGCCGGCTTCGGGCACTGTAGTCCGCTCGTCCCGAGGCTCACCAACATCACACCGCGCCGTCTAATGACAGACCCTTTCACCCGAGGAGCCCTCATGGCAAACTTGCGGCACATCGCGACGTGGTTACTGCTGAGCGCAGCGGTCTGCGCCGCGCAGCAGGCCGGTGCTCCCGTCCCGATGAATTCCGCGACCGAATCGCGTCTGGAAAAAGATATTCCGGACCTGATGGAGAAAGCTGGAGTGCCCGGGCTTTCGGTTGCCATCATCCGCGGCGGCAAAACGGTATGGACGGAGAGTTTCGGGGTTCGCAGCGCAGCGACAAAAACGCCCGTGATGTCCGATACGATGTTCAACGTCGGTTCGCTCAGCAAACCGGTGTTTGCTTACGGCGTGCTCAAACTTGTGGACGCGGGCAAGCTGAAACTCGACGAGCCGCTCGCTCCCTACCTGCCCGCGGAATTCACCGCAGGCGACCCGCGCTTCAAGCAAATTACCGCACGCCTCGTGCTGAGCCACCGCACTGGCTTCCCTAACTGGCCGGGAGACGGCAAGCCCCTCGTCATTCATTTCAACCCCGGAGAACGATTCAGCTACTCCGGGTCCGGCATGGTGCTTCTGCAGAAAGCTGTGGAGAAGATCACGGGCAAGCCGCTCAACGACTACCTGCAGGAGGCTGTATTTGGGCCTTTGGGCATGAAGCATAGCAGCTACCTATGGAATCCTGCGTTCGCGAATGAAGTTGCCATTGGACACGATGTCGCCGGAACTCCGGTGGATTTGTGGAAGGCAGATCAGGCCAACGCGGCCGCCAGTCTTGCGACCACAGCGGAAGACTATGCGATTTTTCTCGACGCTGTTCTGCAGAAGAAGGGGCTGAGGCCAGCCACGCTGCGCGATATGGAAGCTCGGCAGATTGCCGTGGACATTGGCTGCTCCAACTGCGTTGACGGCACGCCTTCGGGCAAGTTGTCCGCGACGATTTTCTGGGGTCTGGGATTCGGCATCGAGCAGACGGCCGAGGGCGAGTCGCTGTGGCACTGGGGCGACAACGGCGTCTTCAAAGCATTTTTTGTGGTGCGGCCTGCGACCCGGTCGGGAGTGGTCTACATGACCAACAGCGAGAATGGTCTCTCGATCGCCCGGCAGATTTTGGCCCAGACTCTGGGCGGCGAACAGCCCGCTTTTGACTGGCTAAAATACGACAACTACGACTCTCCGGCGCTGATTTTCACGCGGACCGCTCTGCGGAAAGGCGCGGCCTTGGCCCTTGAGGAATTCTCGCGCGACTTAGCGAGCGGTGCGATCTCGGAAGGCACGCTGAATCAGGCGGGATATCTGTTCATGGGAAGCAAGAAGATTGGCGACGCGATTCTTGTGTTCCGGAGAAACGTAGAGCTTCACCCCGACTCATGGAACGTCTACGACAGTCTCGGCGAAGCTTATATGACGAACCACGATAACCAACTCGCCATAGAGAACTATCAGAAATCCGTCGAGCTGAAACCAACCAACGACAATGGCATCGCGGCGCTGAAAAAACTCGGAGCAGAGTAGACCTATCGAAGCGGGCGTCGGCCCTGGTCGCGCATTGCGAAACGACGGGGCCGGACGAAAACCGTGATGCCCTGGACCGATCGCTAAGGCCCTGCGACAACCTCGTCGATGAATGAAGGTTGCCTGATTCCAACCGTTAGCCTCTAAAGCTCTGCGCTCCCCGCCAGAATCCCCGAAAACAGGCTGATTCCACCCGGTGACTCCGCTCACTGACGTTGCTCGCAGCGTTCAGTATGCTCAACCCGCTTTGTTTTGATTCCGAGGAGGCTTTCATGTTGCGTCTTAGGATTTTTCTGGTGCTGCTGCTGGCTAGCTTGACGATTTCCGGATGCGGGAGCGGGAAAACCACGATTGTGCAGATTACCAACAAGGTCACCAGTCTGCCGGCTGGACAAACCTATCAATTCGACGCCAGCGTGCAACATGACCAGAAGATGGGGGTCACGTTGTCGCTCACCGGAGCGGGCACACTTGTGCTAAACAACACGACCGCAATGTACCTTTCTCCTCCGGCACCGCCGACACCGAATTCCGTAACCGTGACTGTGACTGCATCGAATGGTTCGGGTGCGTCGGATTCTGACACTTTTTCGATCTCTCCAGCCACTGGGCCCGTGGTTAGTATCACGCCAGCTGCACCCACAGTTACAGCGGGAGCTGCCGCCGTGACATTGGATATCGCGGCGACGGCGGATGATCCCAGCGACACGCTGGCCGCGGAAGTCACTAGCTCGTCCCTATGTGACGGCGGAATCTGTGGGACTTTTGGGCCGGTTACCGGCACACCCGGAGGGGGTGCCTACACGGTGCAATACACTCCGCCGAGTTCGGTGACAGCATCTAGCATGCAGACCATCAACGTCATCTCGAGTCTAAGCAACTCCACGATGGGAACGGCTTTTGTGACGATTAACCCTTAGAGCGAGTAAAGGGCGACCAGAGATCGACCAAGAGTCATGGGCAATCTTCTGAGACAGGCAGTTGTTGGTGAAGCATCGCCGTAGCGCTCATCGATTCTTTGCCCTAAGGGGTCTTGCGATCGCCTTAATCTTGGCATATACTTGTGTATATGCCAAAGAGACAGGCACGTCCGCAGAACTCGGGGCCGCAACGTCGGGCCAAACTTTTCATGAACAATCGCAGCCAGGCCGTGCGGCTACCCAAGGACTTTCAGTTCAATACTGAGGAAGTGTTCATCCGAAAGGAAGGCAGCGAAGTGGTTTTGTCACCGCGGCCCGCTGACTGGTCGTCGTACCTGGCCGAGGCTCCGGTGGCCTCGGCGGATTTCATGGAAGGCATCGAAGACCTGCCCGTGCAGGAACGGAAACCATAAATGCCGCGCTACATGCTTGACACTGACACCTGCTCCTACATCATGAAGCGATCGAGTGACGCGGTCCTGAAACGGTTGCGGAAGGTTCCGGTCAGTGACGTCTGCATCTCCGTCATCACGAAATCAGAACTCTTATATGGCGTCGAACTGTCGCCGCGACGAAAGCACGACGAAGCAGCCCTCAGCGAGTTCCTGCGCTACGTTGAAGTTCTGGACTTCTCCGATAAGGCTTGTCTTCATTACGCGAAGATTCGCGCCGACTTGAAGACGGCCGGCAAAATGATTGGCGCAAACGACCTGTTCATCGCCGCCCACGCGCGCAGCCTCGGATTGACCCTGGTCACCAACAACACGCAAGAGTTTCGTAGGGTCCGCGACCTGGCGCTGGAGAATTGGACCATCGGAGCCTAAGTCCAGGGCTTTAGGCTACTTCAGCTGTTTCTCAATCGCAGCCGTCACTTCCTTCGAATCTGGCGTAACGGCGGGCTCGAAGCGCTGCACGACTTTGCCGTCACGATCCACCAGGAACTTGGTGAAGTTCCACTTGATTTCTCCGGCGATGCCCGGGCCCGTTTCTTTCGTGAGATAGGCGTATAGCGGCGCCTGGTCGTCACCCTTCACGGAAATCTTCGCGTACATGGGGAAGGTTACGCTGTACTTGCGGGTGCAGAACGTCTTGATCTCTTCGTTCGTGCCCGGTTCCTGCGCGCCGAAATTGTTGGCGGGGAAGCCGAGGATCACGAATCCCTGGTCTTTATACTTCTCGTAAATCGTTTCCAGCGCGCTGTATTGCGGCGTGTAACCGCACTGGCTGGCCACGTTCACCAGCAGCACCACCTTGCCTTTGTAGTCGGCCAACGGAGCCGGCTTGCCGTCAATGGAATTGAGCGTGAAGCTGTAGACCCCCGAGCCTGCGAGCACTGATCCTCCTGACATTTTCCCCGCGAACAGCGATGCGGCCATGACTAGCAATACTGCGAAGGTGAGACAGATTCCGACCTTACCCAAACGTGTAACCGAGGACTTCGGTATGACAGAACTCATCGCCCGCTCCTGTGTTGAGAATTCTAATAGTGTGATGGTGATCTAAAGGGATGAGATGGAAGATAAGTGCCAAACGATGCGGAATGCAACTGAGGAAATGTAAATTTTCTGTCTCGACGACGCCAAGACTCAGCTAGACTGCGGTCCGGACGCTGGTTTCTTTTACCATCCGCTCTAGCAACCGCATGCGCTTGCCGGGAAGGGACGTTTCGGTCATCACCGTTCGCACCACTTCGCAGGTACTCACCGAGAGAAACGCGTCTCCCATGGAATCCAGAGCCGAGGCTGAGCGCCCCAGCACCATCAACAGATACTTCTGGGCGATCGGACGGTCGGCCGGATGGATCAGCGCCCACCAGCGCCGTATCGACTCCTGCACTTCGGCTTCACTCTTTTCGCCGACAACGAGGGAATCGATCAACCGGTACACTTTGCTCTTAATCGCCTGATACGACACCGAAATCTCTTGCGGCATAGGTTTCCTGGATTCTCGCGGTACACCTCCTCTGTGCAATCCGCGCACCAAACCCGTAGACCCCTGTTTTGGCGTGGTTTACCCTGTTTCCCACTAATGTGAACGTACTATGAATGGAATAAACGAGACTTGGAATATGAATTCTGGAAGGAACACCTGGACTTGGCAACTGCTTTCCGGGCACGGAGACATTCTTTGCGCTTTTCCGGAACCTTCGTCGTCACCCGGCGGCGCCGTCCTACGGTTTACAATGTGGCGCTCTACTCAACCGGATTCTCCGCGTCCTGACTCGCCGCGGAATTCAGGCGGACCGGATCTCCGGCATCTGGAAAGTAAACACTCGATCCAATCACTAATCTTCGGAGGCGAAATGAAACGGTGGGCGTGGCTCTTGCTGGTTCCTGTACTCATCTCAACGGCCGGGGCGCAGGTCAACGCATCCTCGAACTCGCAGTCCGGCGACAAAAATAACGACAACGTTAACGTTTACGCCCACGACCATGCGACCCAAAGCGACAGCTCGCGGGGCAGTTGGCACGATGCCAGCTCCAACGACCGCCTCTTTTTTCCGCGCGACATGTTCTGGGGATGGGCGCAGCTCGATCTGGCACCGCCGCACAACGAGATCGATCCCAACCTCTGCTCCGGCGACGCAGCTGCGTATGGCGGCATCAACGATCCCTGCAGCCTGTTCGCCCGCTACATGCTCTCTGGCGTGCTGGAAGTCCGTCCCTTCGGCCGGACCGTGCTGCGCCGCTTCATGGTCTACGGCGCGCCCACATTCTTGTTCGGCAAGACCATCCCGAAGACTCTCTACACGTGGTCGCCCGACGCCATCGGCATTGAGCATTCCTGGGGTGTGGGAATCTATCTCAATAAAGGCTTCGAATTCCGCGTGACCCAACATTTCCTCTTCGACCGCCTGGGCGCGCGCGATACTAACCTCGGCCCCGCCGACCTGGGCAACAACGGCCCCTGGGGCCGCTACGTGACCGTAGGCGTGCGCAAGACGTTCGGCACACGCAGGTGGTAGGGAGTCGCTAGGGGTCGTGCCTATAATCTCGACAAGGGGTGCCCCATCCTTGCGTTCTCTGCAAGGGTGGGATGCGATGCAGCGGGAGGTGCCCGTTTTTGACTCTTGAGGTTTGTATCCACGGCTCTAGATCAACTAGGAGGCTGGCCAACATGCAAAATGTCACTTTCATCTCGGCCGTGAGGTGGTGCGCGATCCTCGGACTTGTTTTGCAGCTGAACTGCAGTCGGAGCGCCGGTCAAACGGAGGCTCAGCTGGGAGCACGTTTTAAGAAACTCACCGTGTTTGAGGTTCGACCAGGGATCGTTGCTTCGTCGACGTTCAGCGACGATGGAAATGTTTGCCGATTGACGATCGAGAAAATGCGGTCCCTCGATCCCGGGAATTCTGACCTCGGCCACATGATCCCGAGCGCTGAAGTGAACCCGTTGGTTGACGAAGTAGTTCCCCCGAGCGAACGGGGGAAGGCTTCCAAGTACCTGAACGCCGAATCGTGGATTGCGGGAGGGGGAGCGTTCATCAAACAGGATTACGAGAATGTTTCCGTCGGAGTGTACGGGACCGCCTCAGCTGATCAGCCAAACGGCGCAGCCTTAATTGTCATCACCTGGCGAAACCGAACGTGCCAACCGACTCGGTAGGCGGGCTGTGGAGGAGGCTCCCGCCGCTACGCCGCCGCCGGCACCGCCGGACGCAACAGGCGCCGCACCAGCCAGATGACGAAGAACACGAACGCGCCGAAAATCACCAACGGAAGCCCAAAGATCACAACGATCCATCCCGGCCCGCCGAAATTGGTCAAATCGCCCTTCACCGAAGCGGTCGCGTCGCGGTGAACCCGGCCTCCGAACACGGTTACGTCGCCCGCGACCTTCACATCTTTTTCCAGGCGCACATCTCCGCCAAACGTTGTGGCATCGCCGTCGACCTGCCCATCACCCTCAATCAGGATGCTGCCGCCGAATGTGGTCACATCGCTGGTGACATGTCCTCGCACCCGCACGCTGCAGCCAAAGCAGGTCACATCGCCCACTTCTTCGCCTGGTCCGATGCTGATGTTGTGGCCTACCTGCGTGCGGTCGGAACTGCCGCTCGCGAAAGATGGACAAGACAAGGGCACAACGATCGCCAAGGCTGCAAGCAACCGCACAGCGCGAGCCGGAATATTCATAACCACCCCCCGGGCCAGTGCCAAACCGCCGAATCAGGGAATTATGGCACACGCAGCCAAGAATAATCTCCGGTTTCCGCGCCCGTTCTTTATAATGATCAGTTTTGTGAATCAGGGTTGCAAATCAAGCCCGAGGCACTCATAACGGAGGTCGTTCATGGCAGGCTCTTATAACGGCGTACCTGTACCGGCGGACGGAAAAAAAATCTCATACGCAGATGGCCGCTACAATATTCCCGACAATCCTATCATTCCTTTCATCGAAGGCGACGGCACCGGCCGCGACATCTGGAAAGCCTCGCTGCGCGTGTTCGACGCAGCTGTCGAGAAAGCCTACAAAGGCAAGCGCCGCGTCGCATGGTACGAAGTTTTTGCCGGAGAAAAGGCCAAAGCGAAGTTCGACACCTGGCTGCCCGATGACTCGGTCGACGCTGTTCGCGAATTTCGCGTCGCCATCAAAGGCCCGCTGACCACGCCCGTGGGCGGCGGCATTCGTTCGCTCAACGTAGCCCTGCGCCAGATTCTCGATCTCTATTGCTGCGTGCGCCCCGTCAAGTATTACAAGGGCGTGCCTTCGCCCGTGAAGCATCCCGAGCGCATGGATGTCGTCATCTTCCGCGAGAACACCGAAGACGTTTACGCCGGCGTCGAGTGGGAGCAGGGAACTGCCGACTGCGCCCGCCTCATCGAATTCCTCAACAAAGACATGCTGAAGGGCGGCAAGAAGCAAATTCGCCTCGACTCCGGCATCGGCATCAAGCCCATCTCCGTAACCGGAACCAAGCGCCTGGTGCGTATGGCCATCAAGCACGCCATCGCGAATGGTCTAAAGTCGGTCACCATCGTCCACAAGGGCAACATCCAGAAGTTTACCGAGGGCGCATTTCGCAAGTGGGGATACGAAGTCGCTACAGAGGAATTCCGCGACAAAATTGTTACCGAGCGCGAAAGCTGGATTCTGGGCAACAAAGATTCCAACCCGAACCTGACCGTCGCCGAGAACGCCGACCTGATCGAGCCCGGCATGGAGTTCGCTCCACCCTCTTTCCGCGTAGCGGTTGAAAAAGAAGTGAAGGAAATTCTCGACGCCATCTACGCCACGCACGGCAACGGCGTCTGGAAAAAGAAAATCATGGTCAACGACCGCATCGCCGACTCCATCTTCCAGCAGATTGTGACGCGCCCGGAAGAATACGCGGTTCTGGCCACGCCGAATCTGAACGGCGACTATATTTCCGACGCCGCTGCCGCGCAGGTCGGCGGACTCGGCATCGCTCCCGGCGCCAACATCGGCGACGGCTACGCCATTTTCGAAGCCACGCACGGCACGGCGCCGAAATATGCCGACAAAGACGTCATCAATCCCGGCTCGGTGATTCTCTCCGGCGTCATGATGTTCCGTCACCTCGGCTGGAATGAAGCCGCCGACCTGATCGAGCGGAGCATGGAGCGCACCATCGAACAGAAAAAAGTTACCTACGACTTCGAGCGCCTCATGCCGGGCTCGACCAAAGTGAAAACCAGCGAGTTCGCCGACGCCATGATCGAAAACATGGATGCCAGCGTGCTCGCGGCGAAATAGGAACTGGAACCACAGAGGACACAGAGGAACACAGAGGGATCTCTTGCATTCGATTTCCTCTGTGAACCTCTGTGACCTCCGTGGTGAAAAGGTTTTATAGATTTCAACAAAAGAGGAATCATCCCATGCGCAAGAAAGTCACCATCGTAGGCTCCGGCAACGTAGGCGCAACCGCCGCCCACTGGATCGCATCCAAGGAACTCGCGGATGTCGTCCTAATCGACATCGTCGAGGGCGTCCCGCAGGGAAAGGGTCTCGATCTGCTCGAAGCCATGCCCATCGAGAAGCGCGACTCCTACATCAGCGGCACCAACAGCTACGCCGATACCGCGAACTCTGACATCGTGGTCATCACCGCCGGCATTCCGCGCAAGCCCGGCATGAGCCGCGACGACTTGCTCAACACCAATTACGGCATCATGAAAGCCGTGGTCGGCGAGGTGGTCAAGCATTCGCCGAACTGCATTCTGATCATCGTTTCCAATCCGCTCGACGCCATGGCGCAAGCCGCCTACAAGCTCAGCGGATTCCCCCGCGAGCGCGTCATCGGCATGGCCGGAGTCCTCGATTCAGCCCGCTTCCGCGCCTTCATCGCCGACGAACTGAAGGTGAGCGTCGAAAACGTCACCGCCTTCGTGTTGGGCGGCCACGGTGACACCATGGTCCCGCTCCCGCGCTATTCCACGGTCGCCGGCATTCCGATCACGGAATTGATCGAGAAAACGAGACTCGAAGCCCTCGTCCAGCGCACCCGCGACGGCGGCGCCGAGATTGTGAAATATCTAAAGACCGGCTCGGCGTATTACGCGCCGTCAGCGGCAGCCACTGAAATGGTCGAAGCTATTCTCAAAGACAAAAAGAAGATCTTGCCCTGCGCCGCCTACCTGCAAGGCGAGTACGGCATCACCGGCCTATACGTCGGCGTGCCTTGTAAGCTGGGAGCCAAGGGACTTGAGCAGATCATCGAAATCAAACTGACCCCCGAAGAAAAAGCTGGACTGGATAAGAGCGCCGCCGCGGTAAAGGAATTGTGCGGCGTGATCGGCGTCTAAGGAAGTTCCAGCCTCTAGCCGCAGGCGAGTGAGTGAGCGAGGTGTGTTCGGTTGCCGTAGCTCAGATGACCACTTGCTAATTCTGTTATTTCCGTATATACTGAAATAACAGGATGTAAGCAAATAAGCGGTTTCAGTCAACTCGCGAAGTGATCCGTTGCTCGCGGAGCTGACATTCAGCGCCGAGCGGTGGGGAAGAATGATCGACCCGCAATCCAAGTTGATCAAAGGTTGCATCTCCGAGAAAGCCTCCGCACCGCAGGCGGCATCTCAGATTGGCCTGGAGCAGTACTACAGCGAGGCCGGCCCAGATTACGCAGCATGGAGCCGAGAGTTCAATATGCACTTCGGCTACTACCGCGCCGGTATGAATCCGTTGCGCAGGGAAGCCATGCTGGAGCAGATGAATGCAGAAGTTCTCAAGCGGCTGAAGTTGGAAGGGATTGCGGAACCACAGCTTCTCGACCTTGGCTGTGGCCTGGGCGCTACGCTGCGCAGTTTTACGCGGCGACTGCCGCAGGCCTGGCTGCTCGGAATTACGCGGGTGCCGTGGCAGGTGGAAAACGCACGCGCCTTGAACCACGCAGCCGGTTGCGGTGAGCGCGACCGCGTGCGCGTCATTCAGGGTGATTACGAAGAGACCGCACTGCCCAGTACCGCCTACGACGGAGTCTATGCCCTCGAGAGCAGTTGCCACGCCCACGGTGCGGACAAAGGAGCCCTTCTAGCGGAGGCATATCGTCTGCTACGGCCGGGAGGCCGCCTGGTTGTCTCCGACGGCTTTCTCGCACGAGACCGTTTTGCCAACGCTTTACAGAAGCGCATTTACCACAAGCTGTGCGAGTGCTGGGTCATCGAGCAGTTGGCTCCGCTTGATCGATTCAAGGCACGGCTGGAAGATCTGGGTTTTACAGACATCACCATCGAACCCTTGCAGTTGCGTGTAGCGCCTTCGGTCGCTCACATCCCCTGGGTCACACTCAAGTTTTTGTTGACCGACGTCGTGTTCGGAAAAGCCAAGATGACTCGCGCTCGCTGGAACAACGTGTTAGCGCCAGTATTACTGCCGCTGGTCGGCGCCCCTCTCGGCCCCATGATCTACTGCATGATTACGGCGACGAAACGCTAGATGTTGCACGAGCACGCCGGAATCCAGACTCAGCGCACCGGGATCGATCTCTGCGCCGTAAAATCATCCGCACATTTCTTGGCCGCAGGCAGCAGCGCCTCAAACTCGGCCGTGCCCCGCAGCTTGGCCCATGTGGAATCATTCTGCAGCCCGGTATACGCGCAAAAGTGCCCTTCGATGGAACTCTTAAGCATGCGCAGCGCCAGCTCTCTTTGTCCACAGTAGAGAACGTCAGACGCGACCACGTAATGGACCTCGGGGTCAGGATCCGCCAGTACGAGCGCCGCATTTTCGCGCGCAAGTTTCGCCGCGTTCTCTGAAGCTGGATTATCGATACACGCAATCATCATGGGGGCCCAGCCCTGATCGCTAAATTTATTGGTAAGATCCCGCGCCGACGCGATTTTCCCGTCGCGCAGGTACTCGCGCACGATGTTATTCGCGGCCCACTGCGAGCTCGCATCCAGCTGCAGAAAATCCATCGCCCGCTGATACCTGCCCAGTTGGTCAAAGGTGAACGCGCACGAGCGGAATGCATAATTCCCCGGATCGAGTGCCAGCGCCGTGTCACACTCGTGCGCCGACTCCTCAACCGCTCCCCCATAGCGCAACACGTAAGACAACGCAAAGTGCGCGGTCGCGTTCTCCGGATGCCGCACGACCAGATCTTTGGCGCCCTGATAGGCCTTGACCAATTCCCCTCGCTCCACTTCTCGTCCGGTCATCTGAGCGGCCGGACTGATGAAGTTGGGGTCGAGCGCCAGCGCCCTTTGCAGGGCCACGAGGGCACGTTGAAACGCTGCCGCACCGCCGTCGGAATACGCGGAATCGTACCCGTAGCGCCGGCCCAAGGCGTCCCACGCCGGGGCGTAGGCAGGATCAAGCCCCACAGCGCGCTCCAGCATGGCGATGGCTTCCTTATTCGGTTGCTGATCATGCGGCACGGCAATGCTGCGCAAATATAAATCGTATGCTTCTTCGTTCTTTGGCCGCGTCGCACCTTCGGCGGAGTCCGTGCCCGCGCCCAGCGCCGGAACCAGTCCCTGCCGCACCTTTGCTGTAATTTCCCCGCGCATGGCGATCATGTCTGGCGCGGCGACGGTCATGGTGTCTCGCCACACGGTGCGATTGTTTTCGATGTCGATCGCCTCCAGCGTGATCTGCAGCTGCGACCCTTCCTTCAAAAAGTGTCCGGTCACCACGTCGGTCACATGCATCGCGTGGCCCGCTTCCTGCAGGTCGAGCGTCGGCGAATCATATTTGCTGGTCGTGGCAAACGGACGAATCGTCAGCGAACGGACATAGCTCAGCGAAGTTGCAATCTCGTCGGCCAGGGCCAGACGCAGAAAATCCAGATCCTTGTCCGCTCCCATGTTTTGCAGCGGCAGAACGGCAATCGTTTTCGGACCGGCCGATCCCACAGCTGGCGCAGCGGGTCGCCGGCCCTGCCAGAAAAAGACCCCCCAGCCAGGATTGCGATCACAGCCGCCGCCAACGCGATCTTTCCGTATAGCCGATTCGGCGCCTCCGCCGCCGAGGGGCTGCCTGCCACCGCACTCCGCTGCCCGGAGCTGGCCGGTCCCGCGCCACTCTCAGTCCTCGCCGAAACCTCCAACAAGTGACTCCGCCCCGAGTCCGTATCCCGCTTCAGCCGCTGCAAGTCGCCGCGCATCTCCGATGCATGCTGGTAGCGCAGCGTTATATCTTTCTCCAGGGCCTTGTTGATAATGTCTTCCAGACGCGCCGGCACCTCATGATTCAGCCGCACGGCCGGCACCGGCGCGCGATTCATGATGGCTTCGCAAATCACCGCCGAACTTTCCCCGTGGAAAGGGACATCGCCGGTCGCCATCTCGTAGAGCACCGCGCCAAAAGAAAACAAATCGCTGCGCGCGTCCAGTTCGCGCCCCCGCACCTGTTCCGGCGACATGTACGCCACCGTGCCCAACATTGTGCCGGGGCTCGTCAGATGCGCCTCATCCAGGGTCCGTGCATTGTCGTCTTGGGTTCTGCCGCCCAGGGTTTGCGTTCCGCGACCGGCGGAAACTTTCGCCAGCCCAAAGTCAAGAATCTTGGCGTGACCCCGTTTGGTCACAAAGATATTCGCCGGCTTGATGTCGCGATGCACAATGCCTTCCGCATGCGCCGCGTCCAGTGCATCGGCAATCTCAATCGCCAGATTCACCAGCGTGTCGTTTTCCATCGGCCGCGAGCCGATGGCATGCTTGAGCGTCAGGCCGTCCAGAAACTCCATGGCGATGAATGCTTGGCCCTGGTGCTCGTCAATCTCGTAGATAGTGCAGATGTTGGGATGGTTCAACGCGGACGCGGCTTGAGCCTCGCGCTGAAAACGGGCCAGTGCCTGCGGATCCTTCGCGACGTCGTCCGGCAGAAACTTCAACGCTACAAAACGGCGGAGTTTGAGATCCTCCGCCTTATACACCACACCCATGCCGCCTCCGCCCAGCTTCAAGACGGTGCGGTAATGCGAGATCGTTTGCCCAATCACTGAGGCAGAATCCTACGTGTGCGGGTTGGGCGAGTCAATGAAATCAGCGGACCGAGCGCAGTCATACCTTCTCGATCGTCACCTTTTTCAGCACCACATCTTTGTTCGGCTTGTTCTGGCGATTCTGAGGAACACCAGTAATCTTCACCGCGATGTCCTGCCCCTCCACAACCTCACCAAAAATTGTATGCTTGCCGGTGAGCCATGTCGTCGGCACCGTTGTGATGAAAAACTGCGAGCCGTTCGTGTTGGGCCCGGCGTTAGCCATGGCGAGCTTGCCCGGCTTGTCAAACTTGTGGGGCGAACCCTTGGTCTCGTCTTCGAACTGGTAGCCCGGCCCGCCCATCCCTGTACCCTGCGGATCTCCGCCCTGAATCATGAAGTCGGGAATCACGCGGTGAAAAATCGTCCCGTCATACAGCCGGTCTTTCGACTTCTTCCGCGTCGAAGGATGCGTCCACTCCCGCTTGCCTTCGGCGAGTTCCACAAAGTTGGTGACGGTCTTAGGCGCGTCTTTTTCAAAGAGGCGGCAAACGATGGTTCCTTCCGAGGTTTCAAACGTGGCATAAAGGCCCGCAGCACGGCTCATAATAATTCTCTCCTTTTTCGTTGACGGCTTTTGATTCTATCAGGACCACAGCATGATCCAACTGCGCAGCCGGCTAACGCGCGGCATTCGGTAGCAGGTTCTGCTCGAAAAACATCAGGCTCTCGAACGCCAGCTGCTTGCGCGCTTCCGGTGTGCGGAAGGTGTGCCCATCTTCGACCATCTCAACCTTCACCGTCGCTCCCGCCTGCTTCAACTTGTCGGCGAGTTCCTGAGCCTGCGCCAGCGGAACGTTGGCGTCCTGCGTGCCATGAAAAATCAGGAACGGCGCAACATTCTTCTCGACATGAAATACCGGAGACGCATCCTGCCAGGTCTTCGCGGCGTGGGCCAAGTCTCCGCCGAAAAAGCTGGTCAGAAACGCATCACCATCCGGATCATGATTCGTCGTGAAATCCGTTGGCCCGCTCACGTCAACCACTGCCTGCACCCGGCTGGAATACTTGGCCACAGCCGCATCCGAATTGTCGCGCGTATCTTCCATCCCCAGCAGAGCGGCCAACTGCGCACCCGCTGAGTGTCCGAAGGCCCCGATGTGATCAGGATCGATCCCGTACTTGGCGGCGTTGGCGCGAATCCAGCGCACCGCACGCTGCACGTCATCCAGTTGCGCCGGCCAACGATTCTCCGTGCCATGATTTTCTGTTCCATGAAAGAGTCGGTAGTCGACCGAGAACGCCACAAATCCTGAGCGCGCCAGAAACATTCCCATTGTGCGCATGGTCGATTTATCAAAGCCGATCCAACCGCCACCATGAATCAGCACAATCGCGGGGCGTGAATCGGAAGTGTGCTCGGTGGGCTGGTAAATATCCAGCAGCAGCGGATGCTCGCCGACGCTTCCGTAGGCAACATCCTGCAGAACGGAAACCTGCGGATACTCCGCAGAGGTTGCCGGAGACTGCGGCGCGCGCGGGGGTGTGGCTGGAAGGGAAGCGGCGCTCGGCGAAGCAGTGGACGGAGAAGCCGCGTTCGAAGCAGGCGAAGTCTGAGACGTTTGCGCTCGGACCGCCAGGGCGGCTCCGAGCATGGCAACAGGCAACAGAAAAGCGCGGCTCATCATGCCCGTCATTTTACGTCTCGCCCCACTCCGCATCAGTCTGTATCAGCCCGATAGATTAGTTCGGATTCGCCGGCGCCGCCGGTTTTGCCGCCGCCGCAGGTTTCTTTGCTGTGGTCCCGGCCGCTGGTTTGGCCGCCGTTCCCGTACTCCGCACAATGCTGATGTGAATAATCTTCACCGGCCGAAACGGCTTGTTATTCGACGGATCTCTGGCCATGCGCGCGATCTGCTTCACCAGTTCCACCGCCGCGTCATCGCACTGTCCAAAAATCGTATAGCCGCCGTTCAAATGCGGTGTCGCCACTTCCGTAATAAAAAACTGCGAGCCGTTCGTGCCCGGCCCGGCGTTGGCATACGCCAGCCGCCCCGGCTTATCGAACAGCAGATCCGGCGACGCCTCGTTCTTGAACTTGTATCCCGGATCGCCCGACCCGTTGCCCGCCGGATCGCCGCCCTGAATCATGAAGTCGGGGATCACGCGGTGGAAAATCGTGCCATCGTAGAGCGGCACGCCGTGCTTGGTCGCTCCGCTCACCGGATTCTTCCAGTCCTTGGTCCCGCTGGCGAGACCAATAAAGTTGTCCACACCCACCGGCGCGATCTTGGGAAACAAAGTGCAGTTTAAGTTGCCCGCCGTGGTCTTAATGATGGCCGTGGGATTCGTCGCCGCATGCACCACAGGTTTTGCAGCCGTGCTGGGTTTGGCCGCAGTGCTCGGCTGGGCTGCCGGAGTTTGAGCCGTCGTACCGGTTTGCGTCCAGGCGGCCGCAGCCAGCAGGCAAATTACTGGAATCGCGAATGTCTTACGCATGAGTGCTCGCATGAACGCTCCTTGAAACCCGGAGATATTCTCCCGGAAGTTGACGCAACGTTGCATTGTACGACAGCTGCGGCCATCGTTTTACCTTGGCGTCGCTTGTAGTTCCTGGCTCACCCGCTCCACTTCACGAAACACCCGCATGACATTTCCGCCGAGAATCTTCTTGATGTCACCCTCGCTGTACCCACGGTCGAGTAGCGCCTGCGTGATCTTCGGCAGATCGGCGGCCGAGTCGATGCCCTGCGGTGTCGCTCCGCTCACCCCGTCAAAATCCGATCCCAGCCCCACATGATCAATCCCCGCAATTTTCGCAACGTGATCAATGTGGTCGATCAGCGACTTCAGTGGCGGCCGCGGAATCTTCGCCGCCCACTCGCGTTCAATGCGGTCCTCATCCACATATGTAACCGTCTTGCCCTCGGCCTTCATGCGGTCGGCATACGCCTGCACGGCCGCAGCCTCATCCTTCGACTGTGCGTTATTGGCCTTGCGGAAGTCTTCGTCGATGAAGCCGTTGAAGAAATTAACTTGCACCACGCCGCCGTTCTTGGCCACGGCCCGCAGCATGTCGTCCGTCATGTTGCGCGGAGCATCCACCAGCGCCCGCGCCGACGAGTGCGACGCGATCACCGGAGCCTTGCTGGTCGCAATCGCATCCCAGAATGTCTTATCGGCTACGTGCGAAAGGTCGACCATCATGCCCAGCCGGTTCATCTCCAGCACAACCTGCTTGCCGAAGTCGGTCAGCCCATTGTGATGCTGTACTTTCTGGTCAGTAATATCGCCCGACGAGTCCGCCCACTCATTCGTGTTCGACCACGACAGCGTCATGTAGCGCACACCCAGCCGGTAATAGTCGCGCAGCAGGTGAATGTCATTCTCGATCGAATGTCCGCCCTCGATCCCCATCAGCGCGGCCAGTTTGTGCTCGCGGTGCGCGCGCTCGATGTCGGCCGGCGAGTACGCCATCATCATCCGGTCCGGATGCCGCGCCGCCTGCTCGTAAACCGAATCAATCAGATCAAACGTATGTTTCGCGAAATGTCCCTGATTCGTTTCCGGGTCCACCCAGATGGAAAAAAACTCCGCGCCCAGGTTCCCGCGTTTCGCCTTGTCGAGACTGATGTGTCCAATATCCTTGGGATCGGTCGACCCAATGTCGAACCCCTCGTCCAGAAAGCGCTGTGGCGTGTCCGCGTGCGTGTCAATCACCAGCGCGGATTCCTGAATCTTCAGCGCCCGCGCGCTGATCACGATGTCGGGCACAGTCGCCGAGGTTGGGGACGTCCCAGGGGTTTGCGCCGCCGCCAGAGAAGGAATCAGAACGAAGAGGAAGATGAGTCTGTTTGTCATACGTTTTTATCCAGACTTTTTAGTGCAGCCCTTAGCCCGTGCCTGGTCGCAAATGCCGCGACGGATCGATTGCGGGCAGGTTTCGATTGTATAGGGACGCGAGCGGCGCCACAAAACAGGGAAGGGATGCAGCCCACAGCGTAACGTGGTGGCGAGCCTATGGGGTGAGGGCAGCCCTTGCTTGCCGCACGCACTCTTCGAAGGGCCGTTCCGTATCGATCACGGTCTTGGCGTGCGTAATAGTCTCGAAGCGTGCCTTTAGTTCAAGATAGAGTTGGAAGTCGCGATTTCCCGCGGGATGTGCGTCTGCATCCGCCGCCAGTCTGCGCCTTGCAGTCTCGTCCGAACACACGCATTCCAGAATCCGCCACGGTTGATGCAGCGAAGCGGCCACAGCCAACACATTTTCAATCTGATAGCGCCGCGAGAATGGACGCCCGTCAAGAAAGATCGCACGATCCGGATTCCGCGCCAGAAGATAACCCGCAATTTCGAGCATTACCTGCACACAAAAATCATCCTGCCGCGTCGAGTATTCGATCTCCTCGGGCAGAAAGATCGCGTGCCGGATGTCATCTTTATTCAGCACCCGCCCAGCGGTCCGGGCGGCGAGTTCGCGCGCAAGCGTACTCTTGCCCGTGCCGGGAAGTCCCGCCATCAAAATAATCATAAGAAGGGAATCGTAAAGGATTTACTGTGGAAGGAGCTACCTCGGGGGGTGTGAAACTGGAAACTAGAAACGTGAAACCAGAAACTTGCTTACTGCGCGCCGCTGCCCAGTGCAACCTGCGCTTCCGGCTTTTCGCGCTCCGGCCGTTCGTCCTCAGGCCGTCCAACCGGGACAATCGTCTGGGTCTCGCGCCAATCGGAGTAAGTTCCGCTTACCATAATATGGAAGCACCAGTGGCGCCGTTCTTCTTCCGGTTCCACCAGGCCGAGCGCCTTCATGTAGAACAGGTAGTGCTCCATCCAGACAATCTGTTCCTTGCTCATGCCGCGGCGTTGCAGATCGACCGTCACGCCCGCCAGATGGGACGAAGCCGTATCGCCGTCTGCCGGTGCCGCGTTGCGGTTGTGCCGCCGCAGTTTCTTCTGCACCTGTACAGTTCGCACCGCCGAGTTCACCTGAATCTGCTGATGGAAGCGGTTGTAGTAGGCCTGGCTGATGTCGTTCACAAAGTCCAGCGTCCACGGCCGGCAGAAGCGCCGCGAAGGATCCAGGCGCGGATCGAAGCGCAGCGTATCTCCCGCGCGAATCTCCAGAAGGGAACCGTCCGCCTTCAGCGCTTCCAATTCGGTTTCATTCTGAATGCGCGGCAGTTCCAGCCGGTTGATTTCGGCATTCTGGATGAGCAGAGATTCGTGCGACGGCCGGAACAACGGATTCCAGCGCAGCCAGCGGAAGTGCCGGTGATGCACAGTCGCCCGCTTCACCGCAAACGCGCTGCCCGACAGCCCCGCACACACCAAGGCCAGCAGCAACACGGTCGCGAATCGGAATCGAACGAAGTGTCTCAAAGGTTGTCCGTTTATGTGGGGCGGGCACTCTTGCCCGCCGCTCCTGCTGGTTCGGCCATCCTCACGAACCTTCCTCGCGAGTAGCGGCTATTCTAAGCCATGCTGTCAAGTGGTCCAACCCAAACCGCCGCTGCGCCGTTACTTGCGTACCCTAAACCTGCCGTTGCGGTGGTTACTTACCCTCCAAGAATGGAGATGGCCAACTGTTCTAGCGGCACCTCATGGGCCATTCTTGTACAGACGCATGCGTCCGCTAAGTGCCCAGCTAGCCCAGACTTGAAGCGGTTAAATGGGGCTCATGCGGATTGGGTTGGGTATTTTCGCGCAAACTGACAAAATTCAGCGCCGTAAAAGGTCACCCAGTGCTTGCTTCATGACCTGCCCGCCCACTTCGGAGATGGACTTGGTCAGCGGAATGTCCTTGGGGCAAACCTCCACGCAGTTCTGCGCATAGCCGCATTCCTGTATGCCGCCATCGCCCATCAGCGCCGCCAGCCGCTCGCGCTGCAGCGCTTTGCCTGTGGGATGCGTGTTGAACAACCGCACCTGCGCGATGGTCGCCGCGCCCACGAAGCCGGTGTCGTCATTAAACTGCGGGCAAGCCTCCATGCAGCAGCAGCACGAAATGCACCGTGATATCGGATACGCGACTTCCTGCTCCTCGGCCGACATGCGCGGCCCGGAGCCCAGATCGTAAGTGCCGTCGATCGGCACCCACGCCTTCACCGCCTTCAGATTCTCAAAAATTACACTGCGATCAACCGCCAGATCGCGCACTACGGGGAACTTCGAAAACGGCTCGAGCCGGATCGGCTGCTCGAGATTGTCGATCAGCGCCGAGCAAGCCATCCGCGCCTTGCCATTAATCAGCATGGCGCACGACCCGCAAACTTCTTCCAGACAATTCGAGTCGTAAGTGACAGGCGTGGTCGCCTTGCCGTCGCGCGTCGACGGTTCGGCAGCAATATCCATCAGCGCCGAAATCACGTTCATGTTCGGCCGGTAGGGAACTGAGAATTCCTCCCAATAGGCCTTGGAAGTAGGAGTAGCTTGCCGCTTGATCTTGATGATGACGGATTTATCAGCCATTTATATTCTGCTCTCAATAAACTCGTTGTCGTCCTGAGCGCAGTGACGGATCTGTGCACTCGCTCCTAACTGTCACGGTGCTTCTGCCTACATCTTCAGCTCGCGGCAAAGCGAATGCAGGTTCACGGGGCACCGGTTTACAGCATTTGCGCTGATCTCCTTAAGATCGTCCCCGCCCAGGGTCTCATCGACATGCCTCGGCACAAAGCGCCGGAAACCCGCGTCGTCCCTCGCTAGTTCAGCCAGCCGCGGCAATGTGTCCCAGCGATCAACTAAGTTGCGGGCGACGGCTTCGCTGACCCCTTCGGCCGGTGCCCCGTCGTCGCATTGGCGGTACCTCTTATACCAGTCGTAAAGGCGATTCCACGAGTTCAATGTATCGACGGCCTGATCGGCTCGCTGCGCATCCTGCTGCCTGCAGGGATGCGCCTGAGCTAGGGCAGCGACCGAAGAACCTAGGCAGAGCGTGATAGCGGCCCATCGCAACATCAGTACTTCCTCGGCCGCGGCGGAATCAGCGACGTATCCACCGCCTCGAACTCAAACTTCGGTTCATCCGCATCCGGTGCGAAATACGCCTTCGTCGTCTTCAGCCAGTTCTTGTCGTCGCGCTCAGGGAAGTCCGGCTTGTAGTGCGCCCCGCGTGATTCATCCCGCATGCCCGCGCCCTGCGCAATCACCCGCGACAGCTGCAGCATGTTGTAAAGCTGTCGCGCAAACACCACGGTCGTATTCGCCCACTGCGTCCTGTCGCTAAGATTGATCTTGCGATAGCGCTCCAGCAGCTCCACCAGTTTGCCGTCCGCCTGCTGCAAATTCTTGTTGTAGCGAATGACCGTGCAATCCTTGGTCATCAACTCGCCCAACTCGCGCCACAACTTGAACGGACTCTCCGTCCCATCCGCCTTCATCAAATTCGCATTGATGTCTTCCTGCCGCTTCTGTTCGGCCGCAAAACATCCGTTCCCATCAGTCAGCGCCTGCAGTCCGCGCGCATACTTCACCGCGTTCGGCCCGGCGATCCCACCGCCGTAGATGCACGACATCAGCGAATTCGCTCCCAGCCGGTTGGCTCCGTGATATTGATATTCACACTCGCCCGCTGCAAAAACGCCAGCAATGTTAGTCTGCTGTTTGAAGTCCACCCACAGCCCGCCCATGGTGTAATGCATGCCGGGGAAAATCTTCATCGGCGTGTCGCGCGGATCGTCGCCTACAAACTTCTCGTAGATCTCGAGAATCCCTTCCAGCTTTTTATCCAGAATCTTGCGGTCGATATGCGTCAGGTCGAGATAGACCATCGGCTTGCCGTCGATGCCAAGGTTGTGCTCGAACACAACCTTGAAAATCGCCCGCGTCGCAATGTCCCGAGGTACGAGATTCCCGTACTTCGGGTACCACTCTTCGAGAAAATACCAGCGCTCATTCTCTGGAATGGATTTGGGATCGCGATTATCCCCAGGCTTCTTCGGAACCCAGACGCGCCCGCCCTCGCCGCGCGCCGACTCCGACATCAGTCGCAATTTATCTTCGCCCGGGATGCAGGTGGGATGCACCTGAATGAACTCGCCATTCGCGTAGTAGCAGCCCTGCTGATAGAGTGCCGATTGCGCCGATCCCGTGCACACCACGGAATTCGTCGACTTGCCAAAGATCGCGCCATTCCCACCGGTGCAGATAATGATCGCGTCGGCCGGGAACGTCCGCACTTCCATCGACCGCAAATCCATGGCGCAGATCCCGCGGCACACCTTCTGACCATCGAGCACCGCCGACAAGAACTCCCAGTGCTCGTACTTCTTCACCTTGCCTTCGGACTCGTACCGCCGCACTTGTTCATCGAGGGCGTAAAGAAGCTGCTGTCCCGTGGTCGCTCCCGCAAACGCCGTGCGGTTGAACAACGTCCCGCCAAACCTGCGGAAATCGAGCAGTCCTTCCGGCGTGCGATTGAACGGCACGCCCATGCGGTCCAGCAGATCGATAATCCCCGGCGCGGCCTCGCACATATCTTTAATCGGAGGCTGGTTACCCAGAAAATCGCCGCCATACACCGTGTCGTCAAAATGATTCCAGGTGGAGTCGCCTTCGCCCTTCAGGTTCTTCGCCGCGTTGATTCCGCCCTGTGCACACACCGAGTGCGACCGCTTCACCGGCACAATCGAGAACAGGTCGACGCTCGCGCCCATCTCCGCGATCTTGATCACCGCCGAGAGGCCGGCCAGTCCGCCGCCCACCACAATAATTTTCGGAGTCGCCATCTTATTGCACCGGCCTTCCGTAACCCGCCGTCTGCTCGCCTGCTCTGGGGTTGGATTGCGCCTGATCCGAACGAAGCATCGCCCGGTTCGGTTGATCGTCGGCCAGCGGATGCGTGCGGAAGGAATACAGACTAGCCAGCCCCGCCCCGCACAACACCATGAAAAGCACCAGACAGAGCCGCAACAATCTCTTCTGCGCCTTGTCCCCCGAAACAATTCCCCACTTCGCCGAGAACAGCCAGATGCCGTACGCGAAGTGCCACGAAGCCGCCACCAGTCCCACCACGTAGAACACGAACAACCAGATATGCATTAACTCAGCCTGCACCTTGCCGAACGAAAGCTCTGGTTGCGCGTGTAGATCGTCCCCGAGGAATCGCATCGTGGTTACGTGCCACACGATGTAGGCGAACGCAATCCCGCCAGTCCAGCGCTGCGCGGTATACATCCAGTTGCCGCTCCAGGGATACGAGATCGCGTTCCCGTCTCCCCGGTACCAAATGTAGAAGCCATAGAGCGCATGAAACGCAATCGGCAGCCAAATCCCGAACAACTCGAGAAGGTTCACCAGAGGGAGGTGCCCAAGAAAGTAGACTTGGCGGGTATAGGCGTCCGGACCGTTCGGCCCGATTGCCGTCGAGTTCGAAATCAGAATGTGTTCAAACAGGAATGCGCCCACGGGGACGATCCCCGAAAGGGAATGCAACCGGCGCAAGACAAACGTCGATCCCTGCCCGGCGCGCAACGGCGCAACCCCATGTTTTAGAGCGGGAGCTGTAGAACTGGCTGACGCCACGAATCGCTCCTTATCAGTTCACGGTTAGACCAATTATGACAAAAGAACCTGCCATTATCGTGTGCCGGGAGAAGTGAAGTCAAGGAAGGTTGTGTTGTCTGAAGTAAAGAAACGTTGTCATCCTGAGCGAAGGTGTCGTTCGCGAAGCGGACGACGCCGCAGTCGAAGGATCTCTATAACTCAGGAGTCTCCTGGGTCGATTCGTGGAGTTCTCACCTGATCCAGATCACCACGTCACTCTGAACTTGCCTCGCACCACTCCAGCAGCATCCGAAACGCCGCCCCCCGATGGCTGTACCGCGCCTTCTCTTCGGCGCTGAGCTCCGCAAACGTCTTCTGAATCTGCGGAAAATAAAATAGCGGGTCATATCCGAACCCGCCCGTCCCCCGCGGCGCGTCCAGAATCACTCCCTCTGCCGTCCCGCGAAACGTAGCCAGAGTCTGCCCATCGCGCGCCGCCGCCAGCACGCAAACAAACCGCCCCGTGCGCTTCTCTCTCGGAACGCTCCTCAACTCCCGCAGCACACGCGAGTTATTAGCCTCGTCATCCGTGTTCTCATCCGCCAGGTGCGGCTGATCGGCTGCATACCGCGCCGAATGCACTCCCGGCGCCCCATGCAGCGCATCCACTTCCAGCCCTGAATCATCGGCCACCACAATCTCTCCCACCGCATGCCGGCTATACTCCCCGGCCTTCTTCCGCGCGTTTTCTTCAAACGTCAGCCCATCCTCCACCACCGTCGGCAGGGAAGCGAAGCCCGGAATCGCCGAAATCTCAACCCCATGCGCCACAGCCGCTCCGGCAAAATCCCGCAGCTTCCCCGCATTCGAAGTAGCAATCAGAATTCGTTTCATGAATCGGACCTCAGACGTCAGACCTCAGACCTCAGACGTGGGACCTCAGACTTCAGACCGAATTGGCCGAGGTCTGACGTCCGACGCCTGCCGCGGCTCATCACGATCCACCCAATCACGGAAATCACAGCGAAAAAAGAAATCCATCCCCCCAACCTCCGGTCCCACGTTCTCACAAATCGAATCTCCACCCGATTCATTCCCGCCTGGACTGGAACCAGCATCTGCCCCGTCTCCGGTCGCGCCGCCGTTTCAACCACACGCCCGTTCACTTCCACTCGCCACGCCGGATACTGCAACAGCCGCAGCGCCAACTGATCTACCGCCGACATTTCCGCCGTAAACATCCTCGACTCCGGCTCCCACCGATACACGTGAATCGCCGCCCGCGCCGGACCGGCCACACTGACATTGCGCGCGTCCTTATTCAGCGCCGCCATCCCGGTAGCATCGGCCCCTGCCGGCGTATATTCCTCGACGCCCTCATAGCCCGTGCCTGCTTCCATGTTGTCCTGCATCTCGCGCAGATCGGCGGCGTTGTCCCACCACGGCGCCTGATACCGGTATCCCGCCCCGACTAGCACCACGAGAACCGCTGCGCAAACCGCGCCCCGCCACCACCAACGCCGTGAATTGGATTTCACAGAATCAGATTTCAAGAACGCCATGGTCACGAACCAGCAAAAAATCATGCTCAGGCACAACGACCAGCGCCAGGGAAACTGCATGTACTCAATCTTCGGCAGAACATTCCACAGCAAGCCCGCCAGCGGAATCATCAACACGCTGCAGGCGATCGCCCACGCCAGCAGAACATTCCAGAGCTCGCGCTTCGTTTCCCGCCACTGCCGCGCGCCCCACGCCGCGCCGAATACCACCACCATCTCGAACACTGCGACCCACGACATGATGCGGTTGAAGGCATCATGATCCGCGTCCGTCGTGTGACTGAACAGGAAACTCTCCGCTGGTCGCGATCCCTCGCCCACGGCCTGCGCAATATCAATCCAGCGCTGCTCAAAAGTTGCGGGCAGCAAATAGAAGGCTGCCAGGCATGCGCCCAGCGCAACTGCGCCCGCCGCCACCAGAAGGATCCGCGCCGAGCGCCGCTGCCACGCAACTAACACGACCAGCAGCGCCAGCGAATAATGAATCATCACCGCTGCCGGAGCATTCGTCAGCCAGGCCGCCGCCAGCACCAGCGCCAGGGGCAACAGCCCCCGCCATGATTCATCCACGACTTTCAGTACGCACAGCAACAATAACGGGACCAGGCAACTCGCCAGCAGCTCGGCGAACGCGCTCCGCCAGTAGACGATGACCAGATGATAAGGATTTACGGCATAGAGGACGGCCACAAAGATGGCGTCGCGCCGGGCAAAATTCTGCGGGCCCAGCTTCTGCGGATCATGCTTCGGCGACTCCAGAAGTCGCCGCGCCAGCAGAAACATCGACACGCCCGCGGCGACTAGCGCGACCCATATATATATGCAGGAAGCCAGTGTCCAGGGAAAAATCGCACTCAGCCCCGCGCCCAGCGTCCACGACGCCGGCGGATAAAACACAAAGCGCGGTTCACCGTAGGCAAAGTTGGCCAGCGCGGCCCATCGCGGATAAATAATTCCATGCTTCCACTGACCCAGAACTTCCAGCCACGAGTAAAGATGAAACTCCACATCGTGGCCCGACGGCGTGCCGAAAAAAAAGAAAGGAATCTCCACCGCAAACGCCGCTATCCCAATCGCCAGCAGCGGCGCCCATCGCAACCCTGCGCCTGCGCGCGCGTTTAAAGCAGACTCAGTTCCGCCGGGCTTTCTCAGACTCACTCCGTGTTCGTAAGAATTTGAATGCGGGGATTTGAAAATCCTGATCTTAAGAGATCAGTCTACCGTAGGATTTTATTTAACCCACATTTAACACTGCTGAAATCTTCGCGCAACGCGCTTCGACTAACGTACTTGCACAGGGGTGGAACAGACCACGAAGATTTGAAGGGTCCGTGTCAAAGACGGGGCCCGGGCTCTTCGATTCTTCGGACGTTCGCCACCGCTGAGCCTCCCGCTCCCACGCGCTCTCGCCCGCCACACTCCCTGCCCGATTGTCTTCTCGTGAAGTCCATCTGCCCATGACCTGCCGGCGGGAGGCTTTCCACAACATTAGAAGCCCTGAGATACGCATGCGCCCGCACAGCCGACGCCCGCGCAAAGCACCCACCACTCTGAAAGAGAAAAACGATAATGAAAACCTGGAAACAAAGGGAGGCGACGTGGGTGCTTTGAATCAACACACGCCAACGGTCTCAATTTTTAGTGTCGGGGATGTTTGGCAACAGCGTCACTACATTTCAGGAACATGCTTTAGAATCAGAGGCCATCTGGAGATCAGCGAGGAGGCGAACGACATGTGCAGGCTCTCCGGGTTGCAATTGCGGTTGTTGGCCGCAGCCACGCTCGTGTTCACTGCGATTTCTGCGTCAAATCAAACCGCCCCAACTGAGCCCAGTGGGCCGAGCCAAGCCAGCTTTCATAAGGTTATCCTTTGGATGGAGTCGCAACGTGGCGACGCACATTATGGCCCAAATTTTATTCTGTTGCACAGGCCATGCCAAGACTCAAGGGACGGAGCTTGCGAGTGTGGTATGTCGTTCAAGGCACTCAACTCCCAGGAGTTCGCCGACTATATCTCGTCCTTTCAGGACAACAGGATTCCCGTTACCTATGATGTCTTTTACGACCACGACGGCAGGCCAGGAGGCAGCAGATTAGCCAGCGTTGGCACGTGGTCACGCGATAGATTTCCGGTTAACGATAGGCTTCTTTGGGTTAATTTTAAGTCCCTAGGTGGGGCCTCGAAGAAGCGTCAGGAATACCAGCTTCACGGTTCGTCAGAGTGCTTTCCCACGCTAGATGAACTCACGAAAGGAAGCTAGACGGAAGTCTCTTCCGGGCTGCGCTGGTGCTGTAGCTCGGCAAGAAACTCTTCCTGCTGCAGCGTGATGCCACGCCGTAGCAGTTCCAGCAGCGGATCATCCATCTCATCGCCGGATGCTTCCGCCGAATGCTCACCCTGCGGCGGCTCGAACTGGGTCAGATCCGCTACCAGGGCCCGCGGTGAAACGCTCAGTTGCAGCATCGTTGCCGGACAGTTTCTTAGAAAGTTGATCAGGTTTTCCACCTGTGCGCGCTGCTCCGGCGTGCGGGAAGGGAACTCAACTCCCATGCCGTGCCCGGGATGCGCCACTCGCACCATGCCTTCGGTATGCACCTCAAGATCTTCGGCCTTCAGACAGAGGTCAACCAGAGCGCGCTCCGGAAACGGCGCGTCGGTCTGCACATAGCAGCCGCCCAGGCTCAAGTCCGTCAACTTGCAGTGCGGCACGTTTTCCTCGGGACCAGGCCCCGAAGTATTGGCAGCCTGCAGCCAGCTCTTTAGTTCGCCCTTGGCCTTATCGGTCAGATCCAGAAAGTGCACCCCGGTCTGCCCGTTCGGATTCGCCCACGCCACCTGCCCGTGTGCCTCGACATCCAAAACCCCGTCTTGCAGCTTGAAGTGAAACGCCAGCAGAGCACCCGACATTTGCGGTTCTGCCGTCAGCACGTCCATGCCGGTTTCCGACAGGTCGAGAAGAATTCCATCCACTTTGCGCGTGTCCGGCAAAGTGATTTCCACCGGCGCCTGCACCGGAATCCGCACCGCCCGCCGCCGCTCCCGGCCCAACAATGCGGCCGCAGCTCGCAATCCGGCTTTGGCGGCATCGTCCGAGAGAGGTTTGTACAGCACGAAGTGCGCTCCACCGCTCAGAATCGCCCGCACCTTAGATCGGTCGGCGACTAGTGCGATGTTCAGTGGATGTGTCCCCAGTTGTTCGGCTTGGCGTAGTACGCTTTCCGCCATCTCCGGGCTGTCCAGATCCACAATGAGCGCGTCGAACTTCTGCTGCTGAATGCGCGCAATCGTCGTCTCCGGATCGCTGGAACGGTCCATCGCCACGCCGAAGTTAGGCAGAACTCTGCCCAGCACATCCGCCGCTGAATCGTCGGTCGAAACCAGTAGTGCTTGTAGGGTCATAAGAGCTTTAGACGCTTTGTGTCACTAAATGCTGAAGCCTTTACGGCCACCGAGGAGCTGCCGGCCGCGCTGCCTTGGAAGCAGACGAACCTGCACCCGCTCCAGCCTTCGCCGCCATGCTGTCACCCGTAAGCGTGGCTTCGTCCACTTCCGCCAGCACTCCATTGTCGTCATCGTCGTTCTCGGCCAGCAAGGGTGCCACTTCGCGCAGCTTTTCCGCTGCCTGCTGGAGCATCTCTATCTGTTTGCCTAGTTGGGCGTATTTCGCCTGCTTCTGCCGCAGGACCTCATGGATATCTTTCATACAACCCCCTGTTGGCAATTTAAGAATGCCCAGCCGCGCGGGTCAACGGTAATCACCCATGGACGATTACCGGGGTAACGGCAGAGGACCGCAGGGACGGCGGAAAACGACGGTCAGAAACGGGCGGGCGGCAAATGAAAAAGCCCCACCGTTTGCCCGGAGGGGCTTTTGTTCCAGTCGTCAGAAAACGGCTTAGGCTTTCAGCTTGCGGCGCAGCAGTCCAGCTAGACCCAGCAGCCCAGTGCCCATCAGGGTCAGGCTTCCCGGCTCCGGAACCACAATGTTGGTGTCGCCGCTCAAGATCGTGGTCGATCCGTTGAAGAAGCCCTTGCCGGTATTAATCGTCAGCTGCACGGTCGCGCCGTCAACCGAGGAACCGTTATACCAGGTGCCGCTCAACGAACCCGTCAGCGTATAGTTATGCGTCCCGTTCGCAAGAGTGACGAGCGTCCAAGTCACCGGACCCGAGAACGTGCCCGAGAAGATGGATCCGCTCGGAATCCCACTCGTGCCGTTGCCATCAATCGTAAAAGTTCCGCCAGCGTTAAAGACGCCGCCCATCTGCAGGCTGCCGCTGGCCAGGCTGCCGGTCGAGAAGCTCACACTACCCAAGTTGTTACCGGTAATCAGGCCGAGGGTGCCCGGGGCATTCACGGCAATCAGCGCGGAACCCGACAGGGTTAGTCCTTCGCTGCTGCCAGACAGTGTGCCGCCGCTGTTGGTGAAGTCAACTGAGCTGCTGGCGAACGCCGCCATTGGCAGCGCAAGAGCAAGCAGGACCATCAATACCATGCGTTTCATAAGAACCGCCTCCTGAACCCGGACTAGAGACCACCCAAGGAAACAGAAACTCAGGTGTCTTGCTGCATCCCAAGGACCAAATCGGGAATATCGCTAACTAACTACAACAAAAAAGCTTACTGAGCTTGCTGCCCTGTCTCGCGAATCCCCAAGCGCAAACATCTGCACACTTCAAACACCCGATTGCGCTTTTGGACAATAAGCTGCATGGACCGCAAACCGCCCAACCAGGTTACTTTAGTACTAGGGGCTGCCAGATTTCAAGCGGGTTTTTGTGAACCGTATGGCACGAAAGTGGGGGGGGTGAACCTGAGCTCGAACCTGCCTCTTCCCACCCATTATCCGGTCAGCGATGGCAGCTTGCCCGCCGACCCCACCACGAAGATGATTCCCACCACAATGCTGTATGCCGAGGTCACCAGAGTCAGCGCCCGCAACGCATTCGGCCGCGCCAGGGAAGCCGAGAACAGGCCCGCCGCCGAGGCGCACATCAACGTGTTCATGACCAGCAGCCCCACGATGAACATCAGCAGCCCCAACAGCCCCGCCGCCGTTCCGCCCAGATTCGCCGCCATCAGAAACAGGAGAATCTGCGTCGGAGTTTCCGCTCCCAGCCCGTGAATCACGCCCACGACGAACGTCGATTTCGTGCCGTATCCATCTTTGAACACCTGCGGCGCTTCCACTCGCGTCCCGCCAAAAATCAGGCTCAGGCGCCAGTAAACCCACAGCGCCCCGTTTACCAGCAGCGTAATGCGCGTGCGCGGACCGTGGCTGTGCTTCGACGGCCGAAAGAAGGTTCCAAGCACATAAATCCCCAGCACCACCAGCGTGATCCCCACCAATCGCTCCGCCCAGCGGTCGCTCGCCGCTGGCAGCGCAATGCGAAACACCACCGCCGCCGACCCCAGCACGGCAATCGTCGCCGCGTGCCCCGCCACGTAGAGCAAGCCATAGCGCATGGCGTCACGCACCTTCGATTGCACGCTGGTGATATCGGTAATGGCCGCGATGTGGTCGTAGTCCAGCCCGTGCCGGAATCCCAGCACCGCCGCCGAGCCCAACGCCAGCCGCAAATTGACCGGATCAATCACTGAGGATGTAGGCTAGCATAGTTCCGCCCTCGACTCCGCCGTCCGAGACTAGTCTGTGGCTCCAATTCTTCTGGGGATCTCGCGCGCACAGGCGCTGCGCGTCCGGGGATCCCGCAAGCTCCGCCTCGATTTCGCGTTAATCTTTCTTGGAGGATGCCGCTTTGGAGGGAACTGCCTTCTGCTCGGCCCCTGGACCAATTAACTCGCGCAGCCTCCGGGAAAGAGTCGCTGCCAGCGAGTGATAAAACCGCGACCCCAGATGCGGAAACAACTCGAACAGCGACTGCAGCGTTGGCCGGTCCAGGTAGTACGCTTCCATGTCTTCCTGCGCCACCACATTCGCCGTCGCCGGCAGTTCGTCGAGAAACGAAATCTCCCCGCACGCTTCCCCAGGATTGATGGCCAGCGAGCCGCCCGGCGACGGCATCTGCACCGCCGCTGCACCCTTCAGCAGTAGATACACACCGTGCGTGCGTCTGCCCTGATGCACGATCACGTCGCCCGCCTTGAACTCACGCCGCACCGCTTTATCCGCGATCAGCGCCCAGTCATTGGGCGTTAGATACACCAACCCCTTCTTCGCGGCCGACAATATGAGCACATCTTGCTGCAGACTTGCCTTTGCCATGGCGCCCTTAATCCGATATCCCCGAGAGAACACTCCGGTTGCGATTTGACCAATGCGATTCGACGGAACGATTCGAAAATCTGATCCGCCGACCTTTACAGCCCGCCAACCTCGCGATCTGTCAACCTGATCCGCCAACTTGAAGACAGATTCGCAACAACGGCGAATTCGCCGCTTCGCACCCGCAGCGCAAGCATCCGCAAACAAATGAAAGACGAATGAACAACAGACACAACAGGGCTGCTAGCAGATTATCAGAAGCCCGTTCCCCGCGCATCCGCATGAACCTAGTCCGAACCTAACAAGATACGAACGCCAGCCCACTCCGCCAAGCGCAAGCATCCGAAAGCCCTCAGCCGGAAGCCACGTCCGCTGCAATCTGGGAATGATCTATTTCCTGAGTTCAGAACTGAAGAGAGACTGAAGAGAATATGGTGCGCCCTGAGAGATTCGAACTCCCGACCTACTGGTTCGTAGCCAGTCGCTCTATCCAACTGAGCTAAGGGCGCATGTTTGGATTGATCAGAAGAACTGCCCTTCGATTATAGCGAAGAATCATCCCCCTGAAAACCAGCGCGCGTGAACGGTGGACCGCGCGAGTACCTCCTCTAATGACGTTCCGTGAGACTGCCGTGAAAGTCCCATGGTGAGAACCGAGCGTGGGATTACATGGAAGCGCCTGGGAGTCTGCCTGGAAATGCGCAAGATTACCTGGAAACATATAGGACTTACCTGGGAGTCCCGTGGAAGAGCGGCCCTTCAGGGCCGCGTCAAGCGCTCAGGAAGAAAGAGCCCGGGGCTTTAGCCCCGTGGTCGCGAATCTTCAACCGCCCGCTCTGGCGCTCCCCTTGCCCCCGAAGTAATTCTTTCCCGCCTCGTGCAATTCCTACTGAGGCCCAACCCCCGCGCGCGCTCATTTTCAAGGGTTTACCAATGGCATGCCGCTTGCACTATCTCATGCCAGACGAAGTGGCGCGCAACGGGGTGCTTCAGAGAATAACTTCGGCCAGAGGTTTTCTGTGAGCACCCCTTGCTTTTCCTCCAGGCGCCACGTCAGCCCTCCCCCTCCCCTTAAGTCCCCATAAACCATCATGGGGCGCGACTCCTGTTCGCTCCCGTGATTATTGCCTTAGATCCGATTTTGATTCCGGGGCAATCTCAATCGCTCAACTGAAAAAGGACACCAGGATTCACAAAGTAATTCCTCTGTGTTCCCCCGTGTCCTCTGTGGTTAAAGCTTTTGCCTTTCTTGAGGTTTTGTCCCGACGCCTACCTCTACGCCAGCGCCACCGCTTCCCGCACGTCCACGCCCGCGTTCCGCAGCAACTTCGCCACCGCATCCTGTTTCATTCGCGACGCGTCGAACTCCACCCGCACTGTGCGCTCCTTGGCATTGAACTGCACCCGCCGGATCCCATACACCTCGCGCATTGTGTCAATCGCCCGCAATTCGTTCTCGCCCGGAATCGCGCCGTAATTGAAAACCACTTCCAGATAAGTCATGCCGTCCCGTCCTTCGCTGCCATAATTTTCATATTGAAGAAGATTGGAAACTCCAGCCGCTTCCGCCGGATGCCTTCAATATACGGTATTTTTTCTCCTGACATACTTTTTCCAGAACTCGACAATTCTCTACATCCCCGAAGCATTCAGAGAATAAACTGTCTTCAGCTGATCCCGCGCCCGCGCCGATTTGCCCCGAACTCACTTCCGCGCGCGCCTTCAGCGGAGGCAACCCATGAAAGCCGCTCTCGTCGCACTCTTGCTTTTCTTCACCGCCGCCGCGTTCGCGCAAGACGAAACCCTCATCGCCGCCGCCGAGGCCGCATGCGGCCCCGCGGATGTCCAATTCGACGTTCATCCTGCCGAGAGCCAGCCTCTCACTCAACCCGAGCCCGGCAAGAGTCTGGTCTACGTGGTTGAGGTTTTTGACCGGCCAGGCAATCAGCTCGGCCGTCCCACTCTGCGCATCGGGTTTGATGGCAAATGGGCCGGTGCCGTCAAAGGCGACTCCTACCTCGCCTTCTCCGTCGACCCAGGAGAACACCACCTGTGCACGAATTGGCAATCCCGTCTGAAGCAATTCTCCGCCAAAGCCGCGTTTGCCGGCCTCAACGCAGAGCCCGGGAAAATTTATTATTATCGCGCCCGCATCATCGAAGGCGACTTGAACTTCTCCCTCGACTTCGCGCTGGTCGACCCTGACGAAGGCAAATACCTGGTCGCCTCGTTCGCTCCCAGCAACTCCCACGCCAAGACCGCTAAGAACAAACCGCAAGATCAGTCTCCCGCGAAAGGGAATTGACGTTACACTCCGCACCTTACGGGCAAGCCGAACATCCAATACCCGATACTCCGCGTATCGGGTATTCTTTCCACTCAGCTTGGCGCGACCTGCCTCGCCACGGCAGTCTGAAAATGGTAGCCCGGATGTGATAGCCCGAAAATGATTGCCCAGAAATGACAACTTCGAATCCCACTCCCGCCCGCGAGCGCGATCCCGTCTGTGGGATGTCCGTCGATCCCGCCACCGCCAAGCACGTCCGCCAGCACGCCGGGAAAAACTATTACTTCTGCTGCGCCGGCTGCGCAGAAAAATTCAAAGCCAACCCTCAGCAATATCTGAACAAGCCAGCATCCGGCCTAGTCATGCTCGGCATGCCCGCGCCAAAGCCGCCCGCAGCTGCTCACGAGCATGGAATAACAATCGAACCCGCTGCTCAGGCCACTCCGAGTTCAGAGGCCCAAGGTCCGAGGTCTGAAGCCGAAAGCCGGAAACCGAAAGCCGGAAGCCCGCCTTCCTACGTGTGCCCCATGTGCCCCGAAGTCCGCGAGCCCAAGCCCGGAGCCTGTCCCTCCTGCGGCATGGCCCTTGAATCCGACGTCCCTGTCGCGTCGACGCGCACCGAGTACACCTGCCCGATGCATCCTCAAATCGTGCGCCCCGGCCCCGGATCGTGTCCCATCTGCGGCATGGCCCTCGAGCCCCGCACTGTCACCGCCTCGACAGAAGACAATCCCGAACTGCGCGACATGACGCGGAGATTCTGGATCGGCGTGGTCCTCACTGCTCCTCTGCTCGCGATCGCGATGGCCAGCATGCTCTGGCCACACTTTGTCATTGGTCGCTTCGACGTCGTCCGCGGCAATGTGGCGATGGTTACTCAGTGGGCAGTTCTGCCGTGGATCGAATTCCTGCTCGCCACGCCCGTAGTCCTCTACTGCGGCCTCCCATTCTTCCAGCGCTTCTGGACGTCCTTGGTCAACCGCAGCCCGAACATGTTCACGCTGATCGGCCTCGGCACCGGCGTCGCCTATATCTACAGCGTGGTCGCGACCATCGCTCCTGGAATTTTCCCCAACTCCCTGCGCGCCATGGGCGGTTATCCCGACGTCTACTTCGAAGCCGCCGCCGCCATCACCACCCTAGTCCTGCTCGGCCAGGTCATGGAACTCCGTGCCCGCAGTCGCACCAGCGCTGCTCTCCGCGCCCTGCTCGATCTCAGCCCCAAAACCGCGCGCCTGATCGTCGACGGAGCAGCTGGCGAGGTTACAGAAAAAGACATCCCGCTCGAACACGTCAAGCCCGGCGACAAACTCCGTGTCCGTCCTGGTGAAAAAGTCCCCGTCGACGGCATCGTCCTCGAAGGCCGGAGCTCGGTCGACGAATCCATGATCACCGGCGAATCCATCCCTGTGGAAAAATCCGCCAACAGCAAAGTCATCGGCGCCACCATCAACTCCACCGGATCATTCATCATGCGCGCCGAACGCGTCGGCTCCGAAACTCTGCTCGCGCAAATCGTCAAACTCGTCGGCGAAGCTCAGCGCAGCCGCGCTCCCATCCAGCGTCTCGCCGATCGCGTTGCCGCCTGGTTCGTTCCCACGGTCGTCGCCGCCGCCGTCCTCACTTTCCTAGCGTGGTTCTTCTTTGGTCCGCAGCCGCATCTCGCGCACGCTCTCGTCAATGCCGTCGCCGTCCTCATCATCGCCTGTCCTTGCGCCCTCGGCCTCGCCACGCCCATGGCCATCATGGTCGGCACTGGCCGCGGCGCCTCTGCGGGAGTCTTAATCAAAAACGCCGAAGCCCTCGAGACCCTCGAAAAAGTCGACACTCTCGTCGTCGACAAAACCGGCACCCTTACCGAAGGCAAGCCCAGCGTCATCGGTATGTCCGACCGTCTTGCGAATGATCCTGAACTGCTGCGCCTCGCCGCCAGCCTCGAATCGGCCAGCGAGCATCCCTTAGCCAACGCCATCCTCGCCGCTGCCGCCGAAAAGAAGCTCAAGCTTTCTCAGCCGCAAGAAGTTAAATCGATCCCCGGTCGGGGGATCACCGGAGTGGTCGACGGCCGCAAGATCGCCATCGGCAGCGTGCGCATGATGGTGGAACTCGGAATCCTGCAGAAACCCGAAGTCATTTCCGGACCCTACCCCGGCGGCACAATCCTCTGCGTCGGAGTCGACGGCGAGTACGTCGGCGCATTCACCGTCGCCGACCAGCTCAAAGCCACTACCGCCGATACCGTGCGCGAACTGCAGAAGCGCGGCCTCAGAATTGTGATGCTCACCGGCGACAACCGCATCGTCGCCCTCCGCACCGCCAGCACGCTCGGCATCACCGAATTCGAAGCCGAAGTTCTTCCCGAAGGCAAACTCGAAGTCATCCGCAAACTGCAGCAGCAGGGAAGAGTCGTCGCCATGGCCGGCGACGGCATCAACGACGCTCCCGCTCTCGCGCAGGCGAACGTTGGCATCGCCATGGGCACCGGCACCGACGTTGCGATGGAGAGCGGCGGCGTCACTCTGGTCAAAGGAGACCTCGCCGGCATCCTCCGCGCCCGTCGCCTCAGTCAAGCCACCATGAACAATATCCGCCAGAATCTTTTCTTCGCCTTCATCTACAATGCCCTCGGAGTCCCCATCGCCGCCGGCGTTCTCTACCCTTTCTTCGGAATCCTGCTCAGCCCCATCTTCGCCGCCGCCGCCATGAGCTTCAGCAGCGTCAGCGTGATCACCAACGCCCTCCGCCTCCGCCGAGTAAAGCTCTAACGCCTGTGTGGAGGGCGGACACTCCTGTCCGCCGCCGTTGATCTTGGTTTTGCCTTTAATTCTGTGATTCCAGACACAGCCCGCCATGAATCCAGATACTGTTCCGCGATCCTTATCCTGTATCGTTAACCGAGCGAAGCCCGCAACACGACCTCGGTACATAGCCATGGCCAAATTCGAGCGCTTCGAATATTCCATCACCACCACGGCTTCGCCCCAGCAGGCGTGGGAGGTTTTCTCCGACTGCACCCTATGGCCGAAATTCTCCGATGCCTACTCTGACATCCGCTGGACCAAGGGCGAGCCCTGGCAAGAGGGCAGTCGCCTTTCCATCAAGGCCTCCTGGCCGCTCCCGGTCACTCTTGATCACGTCATCACCCTCTGCGTCCCCGGAAAGAAAGTCGCATGGATCGATCACGCCCTCGGCACCACCATGGAACAATGGGTGTTCTTCGAGTCCGTGCCCGGCGGCACGCTGGTACGCACTTGGGCGGAATTCACTGGAACGATCACCTTACCGGTCGCCTGGAAAGTGAAGGACGTGCTTCTCGACTTCACTCGCACCTGGTACACCCGCTACGCCGCCGAATGCGACCGCGTCGCTGCCTCCGTCCGGCCTGCGCCAGATGGCCAAGTCACTCGACCAGCAATCAACAAGTGAGAGAGAGTATGTGGGGCGGACACTCCTGTCCGCCGCCTTTGCTGTTGCTCTTGGTGTTGCCTTTAAACTTCCCCGCATCCCACTTGTGATCCCCGTCACTGACACCCCGCCTCCCACGCCCCAAGGTATGCAGAAAGGCGCATCAGAGGGAGGCGTAATGAAAATCCTGCTAGCCGGACCCGACTACGAAGAGAATCTCTCCATCCGCTATCTCTCCGCATCCCTCCAACACGCTGGACACCACACCACGCTCGCGCCCTTCAATTCCGCAGCCGATATACCCCCCGTAGCCGACGCCGCCCGCGAAGCCGCAATCGTCGGCCTCTCCATGTGTTTCCAGTCCCGCGCGCTTGAGTTTCTCCGCCTTGCGCAACTTCTGAAGTCGCGTAATCCCCGCCAACTCATCATCGCCGGCGGCCACTACGCTTCCTGCGCAGCCCAGGACTTGCTCGTCCATCATCCCGAACTCGACATCATCGCGATTCACGAATCCGAACAAACCTTCGTCGAGATCGCCGCCGCCGTTTCCAATCTCGCCCCGCATCTCGCTCCGGATGATCTCGCAAAAAGCCTCGCGCAAGTCCCCGGCATCGCCTATCGCGACGGCCAACAAGTCCGCTTCACACCTCCACGCCGCACCTCGGACGATCTCGACGCCCTGCCGTTCCCCGACCGCCGTGGTCCCATTCACCTGCTCGCCGGCGTGCCCACCAGTTACATGATGGGCAGCCGCGGTTGCTACGGAACCTGCGCCTACTGCTGCATTACCACGTTGCATCAACTCGCTCCCGGCAAGCGCTTTCGCCAGCGCAACGTCGAAAACATCGCCGACGAAATGGCCGTCCTCTACCACGATCGCGGCACCCGCCAGTTCGTTTTCCACGACGACAATTTTCTCGTTCCCGCCGAGCCCCTCAATCACGCCCGTCTCTCGGCCTTCGAGAAGTCTCTAAAAACTCGCGGCATAAAAGATATTGCCCTGGTCATCAAGTGCCGCCCCGCCGACGCCAACAAAAGAGTGCTGCGCCGCCTCAAAAATCTTGGCCTGGTCCGCGTCTTCCTCGGCGTCGAGTCCGCCACCTCCAGCGGTCTCTCCGATCTCGCGCGCGTCCAGAGCGTCGAAGATTCCGAACGCGCCCTCGAGACCTGCGCCGCACTCGACATCTCCGCGCAATTCACGCTCATGATTTTTCATCCCGACGCCACGCTCGACACCCTGCGTTCCGACGTCGCCTTCATGCGCCGCTTTTCCGGCAATCCCCAGAATTTCTGCCGCGCCGAAATCTATGCCGGAACTCCCCTCGAGAAACGCATGATCGCACTCGGCCGCGCCCGCGGCGACTATCTCGCCCGCGTCTACGACCTGTCCGATCCCGTCGCCCAACTCGCCTGCAACACTTCGCTCGATCTGTTCGAGTCCCGCTGCTGGGCCAACAACAGCCTCATGCAAATCACCATAGGACTCGACCACTTGGCCGCAACCTGCAAGCGTTTCCACCGCAGCCGCCAGGCCACGGCAATCTGTAACCGCGTGGCCCGTTGGGTGAAGTCCGTGAACCTCGACACCACCGATGTACTCGACGAAGTAATCAACCTCAGCGCCTCGGCCAAAACCAGCCGTGACGCCGGATTTCAACGCGCCCTCCTCGCACTCAGCCAGCGCGAATCCGCCACCCGCCAGCAACTCCTCTTCGCCGGATCAACTCTGCGCGCCGAACTGGAAACCCTCCGCCTGCCCAACCAAGCCAGTCCCAAAGAAGCCAGCGAACTCAACCAACTCCCCGGCACCCGTCTCCGCCTCGCCCGCAAGTTCGCCATGGCGGCCCTGGCCATCGGCATGCCCGCCATCTCCGGATGTCAATCCGGCGTCAGCGAAATGGCTCCTCCTCCGCTGAAAGACACGCAAAAGCCCGCCAATCAGGACAACGACCAGGACAATCGCTGCTCGCTCGTTGGCAACGTCACCGATCCCCAAGGCGCGGTCATTGCCAACGCAACCATTACCATCTCCAACCTCGACACCGGCATCACCCGCACTGTGAAGACCAACCGAGTCGGTCACTATGTCGCAGGAGGTCTGCGCTTCGGCCACTACACCGTCAAGGCCGAATATCCCGGTTTCAAGGCCGTCGAAAAAACTGGAATTGTGCTGGAACCCGGAGCCAATGGCCACGCCGATGTCGCCCTCGAGATTCGCGCCGACTTCAAACTGGATGTCGTCGGCACCACCCCGGCCAACGACATCGGCTGCTGCGAATACGCCGCTATTCCGCTTAAGGTCGAGCCCGAAGATTGGGGCACCAAGCAAAAACCTTTCAACTATGTCGTTGGAGCGGCCGAAGACCACGGCACTTTCAGAGGAATAGCCACGCTCGTCTATGACGATCCGGGCATGTGGATTCAGATCTTTGAAGCCAATCGATCCACGATGGCACATACCGGACCGATTCCCGCCGGAACCTACCTCACGATCCCCCCGCGCAAGCGCGCCGTCCCCAAACTGATTTCCAAAGTCCTGCCCGCCTATCCGCCAGCGGCCCGGCGGCAGCACATCTTCGGCGATGTCGTGTTCGACGTCACCCTCCACGACGACGGCACCGTCGATCACGTCGATCTCATCGACGGAGATCCCGTACTCGCCGACCCCGCCGCAGCGGCCGTCAAGCAATGGCGCTACCGCCCGCTGCTCGTAGAAGGCAAGCCCGTCCTCAAGTTCGTAGTCGTGGTTTCCTTCGGAAAAGGTGGCGGAGTCCACTAGGTCCATGTGGGACGGACACTCCTGTCCGTCGCCTTTGACCTTGATCTTTAGGTGTTGTTTTGAGGAGTGTTGCTTTGAAGGTCTTACCTTGAAAGACCGCGGCTTCCAGCCGCGCCGTAAGGCGCCTAGAAAGCCAAGCGGCTTTAGCTGCTGAGGGTCGCAGCTAAGTCACGGTCTCTACCCATTACTTCCGGAAGCCGGAAGCCGCCCTACAGCTTCCCCAAAAATTCCGTAATCTCCGGCGTAGTCCAGTCCACCGCCCCAATAAACTTGCGCCGCACCACCCCATTGCGATCCACGACATAAGTTTCCGGAAACTTGAACGTCCCATACAGCCCGCTGCTCTTCTGGTCCGGATCCCGCACCGTCAGCAAATTCACATTGTGATCTTTCACAAACTGCCGGTAAGCGCTGTCATCCACGTCCACGCTCACCGCCAGCACGGTCACGCCCTTCGCCTTCATCCGCCGCTGCATCTCCACCAGCGACGGCATTTCTTCCACGCAGGGCGGACACCACGTCGCCCAGAAATTCAGCACCACCACCTGCCCCCGATACTGGCTCAGCGTCACCTTCGACTGCGCATCCTGCACCGTGAAATCCGGCGCATTCGACCCAATCCGCGGCGGCCGCGTCCCGCTATAGCATCCAGCCAGCGTAATCAGCAACAGGAAGACGGTTACAGCAGAAGGGAAGTGGGCAGCGCGTTTCACACAGTTATAATAATTGATCCTGGCTATGCCCGCGACCGAAACCATTCCGACCGTCTCCATCATCGTCCCCGCCCGCGACGAGGAAGCCAGCCTCGCCGACTGCCTCCAATCCCTCGTCACCCAGTCCGGCGTGAAATTTGAAATCACCGTGGTCGATGACCACTCCACCGATCGCACCCGCGAAATCGCCACATCGTTCCCCGAAGTCAAAGTCATCGAAGCCGGCCCGCTCCCCGCTGGATGGACCGGCAAAAACAACGCAGTCACCACCGGCGCGCGCCACGCCCGCGGCCAATGGCTCCTGTTCACCGACGCCGACACCGTGCACCTCCCCGGCTCGCTAGCCGGCGCGCTAAAAGAAGCGCAGGACAGCTCCGCCGAACTGCTCTCCTATTCGCCCGAGCAGATCGCCGTCACCTTCTGGGAAATGGCCACCCTCCCCGTTGTCTTCGCCGAGCTCGCGCACCAATACTCTCCCTCGAAAGTCAGCGACCCCGCGTCTCCCATCGCCGCCGCCAACGGCCAGTACATTCTCGTCCGTCGCGAAACCTACGAGGCCATCGGAGGCCACACCGCCGTCGCCCACGACATCCTCGAAGACGTCGCCCTCGCCCGTGCCGTCAAATCCTCCGGCCGCAAAATTTTCTTCCGCTACGCCGCCGACCGCGTCCGCACCCGCATGTACCGCAACTACGCCCAGCTTCGCGACGGCTGGACGAAGAACCTCGCGGTGCTGTTTCCGAACCCCGGCCGCCTCGCGGCGAAAACCTTAGCGCTTTGGATATTCTTTTTTCTCTTGCTATTTCTTGCGCACAGCGGACCGGCAAAACGCTGGCTGGACGGAATCGACTGCGTTTTCTTTATATATCTGGCGCTCCGATTGACACCGGGAAACTTCAGAACGGCTGGACAATTTCTCGGCGCCCTCTTCGGCATGCCCATGTTCGCCTACTTATTACTGCGCTCCAAGCGAGCCCATGCCAATGGCAGCGTCGCTTGGAAAGGCCGAACCTACGACCCGAAAAACGATCCGGACGACGAAACGAAAGATTTACCTAATAACGCGTCCGCAAAACTCAGCAGTTCAACTCCCACGCCCGCAGGACGACTCTCATGAAAGCGATGACTCTCATTCTGCCCACCGTTATCTTGCTCGCACTCACCAGCAGTCCCACCGCGCCTGCCATCCGCGCGCCGCAACCGGCCGCCGATCCGCAGGAATCGCAAGCCCCGTCCGCCTTCAGCCAGTTGGTCATCGAACCCGGCGCGCGCATCGGACCGCTCAAGCTCGGCGACTCGCGCGATCGCGTCCTCGAGCTTTTCCCCAAGAAAGAAGAAGACCAGGAGTGGCAGAACAGCTGCGGCACCACTCTCGACTGGGTTGACGCCGATAACCGCACCGGTCGCGGAGACCTTTTTATTCGCCTCAAGAAAGGCAAGGTTTTCCAGATCGAGTCCGCCACCACCCGCTTTCACACCGCCGAAGGCATCACCACCTTCGACCACGCCGACAAAGTCGCCGAGAACTACAAAGACCTGCGTGCCTTCACGCTGCTGACCAGTCCAGTCCCCGCCCTCGGCGATCGCCCGCTGGTCTTCTGGGTCGACAAAAAGAATGGTATCGCCTTCGCCTTCGCCTACTATCCCGCCGAACACAAGCGCTATATCTATAAGATAATTGTTTTTGAACCCAACAAAACGTTCTGCCCCGAGGAAGAAACGACCAGTTCCCCGAAGTGGCAGGCGATTCCTTCATACGCACTGGAGCCTCCCCCGGAGCTGGCCCCAAATCTACAGTGAACGCGAACCATCGTTGTTGACCTTGTAGTTGATCTTGATGTTGTCTTTGAATTACTGGAAACCGGCAACTAGAAACTGGAAACTGCTCCCATGGTCTACCTAACCCGCAAAGCCGAATTCTCCGCTTCGCACTACTACCACAACCCGGCGTTTACGCCGGAAGAGAACCGCCGCATCTTCGGCAAATGCAGCAACCCGAACGGCCACGGCCACAACTACACCCTCGAAGTCACGGTCAAAGGCGAAGTCGATCCCCGCTCCGGCTTCGTCGTCGATCTCAAACAGCTGAAAGAAATCATGCACCGCGAAGTCCTCGATGCCATGGACCACCGCTTCCTCAACAAAGAAGTCCCGGAATTCTTCACCCAGATTCCAACCACCGAAAATCTGGCCATCGCCTGCTGGCAGCGCCTGCAATCAAAACTCGAGAAAGCGAAACTGCACCGCATTCGCGTCTACGAAACCCCCGACCTGTTCGTCGATTTCTACGGAGAGGAATAGGAACTCGAAACTCGCAGCTCATAGCTCAAAGCTCAAAGCTAATATGATCGCCTACCTCACCCGCCGCTACCGCTTCTCCTCCTCGCATCGCCTCGACAGCGCGGAGATGTCGGCCGAAGAAAATCTCGCCACCTATGGCAAATGCAACAACCCGCACGGCCACGGCCACAACTACACTCTCGAAGTCACCGTCAGCGGCCCCGTCGACCCCGCCACCGGCATGGTCTGCAACCTGGTCGATCTCGACGGTTTCGTCGAAAAGGAAGTCCTTTCCCGCTACCATTTAGAGAATTTGAATACGCTGCAAGAATTCGCCCAACTCGTGCCCACCACGGAAAACCTCTCGGTCGAGATCTACGATATATTGCGGCGCGGCTTCCAGAAAGCGCATCTTGATGGTGTACGACTAGAAGAAACGATGCTGAACTCCTTCGAATACACCGGCGATGAAGTGAAAGATGAAGAGAGGGAGCTTCGGCACTGAACGATGTTAAATGACTCAATGACCCGATGGCTTAATGACTCAATCCTATGAATCCCACTGACGCAAAACTCGAACCCACCACCCTCACCAGCGCCACCTACGAAGATCTCGTCCGCGAAACCCTCGTCCGCCTCGGCGAAGATCCCGCTCGCGAAGGCCTCGCCGACACCCCCGACCGCGTCCACAAGGCCATGAAGTTCCTCACCAAGGGTTATCACGAAGACCCCGAAGCTCTGCTCAAAGGCGCGCTCTTCACCGTCAACTACGACGAAATGGTCATCGTCAAAGACATCGAAGTGTTCAGCCTCTGCGAGCACCACCTGCTCCCGTTCTTCGGCAAAGTCCACGTCGCCTACATCCCCAACGGCCGCGTCATCGGTCTCAGCAAAATTCCGCGCCTCATCGAACTCTTCTCCCGCCGCCTGCAAATTCAGGAGCGCCTCACCACCCAGATCGCGGAAACCATCCAGAAAGTCATCGAACCGCAAGGCGTCGGCGTAGTCATCGAGGCCCGCCATCTCTGCATGATGATGCGCGGCGTCGAAAAACAGCACTCCGCCGCCGTCACCAGTTCCATGCTCGGCTGCTTCCGCGAAGAAGAGGAAACCCGCTCCGAATTCCTCTCCCTGATCCGCCAGCGCCCCAACGGCGTGTAAAGAAGCTTTGAGGAATCACGGGTGCCCCATCCTTCTTTCGCGTTTCTTGCGAAAGAGGGTGGGGACTTTGACCTTCAGAACTTCCAACTCCAGATTTGACCTCCATCCCAGAAGCCGCCATCATCAAACCCATGATCGCTTCGGTTTTCGTCGGCGTCAGCCTCGACGGCTTCATCGCCCGCCCCAACGGCGCTTACGATTTCTTGCCTGCCGATGGCGGTGACTCGAATGGCTACGCCGAATTCATGGCCACAGTCGACGCCTTGGTCATCGGCCGCAAAACCTTTGAGACCGTTCTCGCCTTTCCCGACTGGCCCTACGGCAATCGCCAGGTCGTCGTCCTCAGCAGCCGCCCCCTGGACTTTTCCCGGGTGCGCGCAGGCCGCATCGAACAGATGTCCGGAGATCCCTCCGAAGTGGTTTCCCGCCTCTCCGCTCGCGGCTTCAAACACGTCTACGTCGACGGAGGCATCACCGTCCAAAACTTTCTCCGCGCCGGCCAGATTCAGCGCATCATCATCAATCGTTACCCCATCCTTATCGGCGACGGCATCTCCCTCTTCGGATCACTCCCGCACGATGTCCAACTCCGCCACGTCGCCACACAAATCTCCAAGAACGGCCTGGTCAAATCCGAATACGAAGTCATCCCCTGAGGATGAAGAAAGTTTTCCATGAGATGAGACCTGGGGTGCCCCATTTCTCGCGCGAGATCTTACTAAAGAAGCCGCGCGAGAAATGGGAATTTAAGGTGGCGATTTTGTATTCACCCCGAGGTCGATCCCAGTCCTTGCGATAAGATGTCTCGACCAAAGAAAGCCGACCTCATGTCCCCACGCACACCCAAGTCATCCCGCCTAGCCGGTCAACTAGCCCTCATCACCGGCGCCACCCGCGGCATCGGACTCGCCCTCGCCCGCGCCCTCGCTGCCGAATCCTGCAACTTAGTCCTCACCGCCCGCGACGAAAAATCACTCGCCAGACTCGGCAGGGAACTCGCCTCCGCAAAAATAAAAATCCTCGCCCATCCTTGCGATGTCCGCGACCCGCACTCCGTCGATGCCCTGTTCCGCGCCGCGCGCCAAAAATTCAAACGCCTCGACATCCTCATCAACAACGCTGGCATCGCCCACGCCAACCTGCCCATCGAGAAACTTCCGCTGCCCATCTGGAAGGACGTTCTCGAAACCAACCTCACCGGAACTTTCCTCGTCACCCAGGCCGCGCTCGCCGTCATGAAGCCCGGAGCCACTATCGTCAACAATCTTTCCGTCGCCGCCAACCGCGTCTTTCCCGGCCTCGGCGCCTACAACGCCTCCAAGCACGCCGCCCTCGGCCTCACCAACACTCTCCGCGAAGAACTCCGCCCACGCCGCATCCGCGTCATCGCCCTGCTCCCCGGCGCCACCGACACCGACATCTGGACCACCCTCTGGCCCGAAGCTCCTCGCAAGAAAATGATGTCTCCCTCCGCCGTAGCACAGGCCGTCGTCAACTCCATCCTGCTCCCCGCCAACACCACCGTCGAATCCCTGGAAATCCGCCCCACCGCCGGCACCTTATAAACTTCGATCATGCACAACGGGAAGGGAAAATAACTTCACCCCTGGCAAGAACGGGAGGGGCACGAGTTTCACTCGTGCCGTATCGCACAATCGAAGCGTCCGGCTTTAGCCGCTGAGGGCTGCTCGTCCGACTCGAAGACTCCGCCCCGCGCTCACCTTTCCTCCCACCCCCAGTCCAACTACAATGTCCACCGCCATTCCATCTCAGGAGGAACTCCGCATGCTGAAATCTCCGTTTCTCGCCGCCGCCCTGCTCGCCGCCACGCTCGCCATTCCTGCGCGCGCGCAGGACATGAAGAAAGATGCTCCCATCAAACCCGCCGACAGTCCCAGCAAAGTCCTGCTCGATTCCTGGAACGACATCGGCCGCAAACTCATCGCCATGGCCGAAGATTTCCCCGAAGACAAATACGATTTCAAGCCCACGCCCGCCCAACGCAGTTTCGCCGAGCAACTCCTCCACGCTGCCGGAGCCAACTATTTCTTCATCAACCCGGTCACCGGACAGAAGTCCGATGTCGAGGCGATGATGAAGCGCGATAAATACAAAGACAAAGCTGCTATCGTTGCCTTCGTCAAGAAAGCCTTCGCCGACGGCGCCGCCGCCCTCCAGGCCAAAGGCGACAAAGGACTATCCGATCAAATTGTCGAGCCCTTCTCCCACCAGTATTTTCGCGTCGACGATCTCGCCTGGAGCTTCATCGAACACAGCGGAGAACACTACGGCCAGCTCGTCGTCTACTACCGCCTCGCCGGCCTGGTCCCCCCCGAATCCCGCCCCAAGAAATAGCTCTCGATTTCGAAAAGAAAGCCGCGGGTGCCCCATCCTTCTTTCGCGCACTTCGCGAAAGAGGGTGGGGACTTTTGTGGGACGGACACTCCTGTCCGTCGCTTTTGATCTTGTTCTTAAGAATCGAAACCCACCCTACCGGTACCCATACGGATTCCTTCTCCGCCGCTCCGGAAAAATCTTCACCATCACCAGCCCCGCCACAAATCCCCCAACGTGCGCCCAAAACGCCACTCCCCCCGCGTCGCGCCCCGACCGTCCACCCGACAACGTTTGCGCCCCCGACAGAAAATTGAGCACGAACCATTCTCCCAGCACAATCCACGCCGGCAGGTACATCACAAACACAAAAAACCAAGTCAGCACCCGCGCTCGCGGATACAAGATGAAATACGCTCCCAGCACTCCCGCAATCGCCCCGCTCGCTCCCACCGTCGGCACCGTCGAGTGCGGATTCACCGCCACCTGCGTCGCCATCGCCAGCAGCCCGCACAACAGATAAAACACCAGATACGTAAAGTGCCCCAGGTAGTCCTCAATGTTGTCGCCGAAGATAAACAGGAACCACATATTCCCCAGCACGTGCATCCAGCTCGCGTGCAGAAACATCGACGTGAAAAACGGCATCACCACGTCCACCGGCGTATAGCGGTGCGACCCCGCCAGAAACGCCGCCAGATGCGCCGGCACCTCCCCATAGGTCCGCGCCAGATGTTCCGCCCCCTGCGGATCGCTGATCTGCTGCGACCACTGAAAAAAATAAATCAGAATATTCACGCCGATGAGAAGCCAGTTCACATACGGCGTGCTATAGCTCGGCTGATCGTCTTTGATAGGAAACATGAGAGACTGGGTGAGTCAGAAATACAGTTTAAAGGACAAGCTCAAATTTTGAGTACGACGCGGACAATCCGTTGGCGTCATCCCGAGCAGAGCCGTTCTTCCGGCGAAGCGAGGGATCTCGCGCGAATCGCCACCGCCATCAGTGCCGAACCACACCCCTACCGGACCATACGCTGGCTCTCGAGTATCACGATGATCGCTGGCCTCATCCTGCTCGCATCAGGCGTGGCTCCAGCCCAGCAACAGGATATTGATATCCAGATGCGCCTCACGAAAGCTTCGATTCTGCTGGGTGAGCCCGTTTGGGTTGACGTGGCCGTTACCAACCGCACCCCGGAGCCGCTGCGAATCAGCATGGGGAGTGCCTGCTTCGGCCACCGGCAGCTGCAGGTTGAAATCCCTGAAGCGGAGCCGGGCAGCGGAGAACGAAAGCGTTGCGGTCGATCTATCGACGGGGGAAGCTGTCTGTCGTCAGGCCCGTACCTGCTTGATTCCGGCAAAACGCTCACCACGCGTTACGTGCTCGCTGGCGATTTCCGCATCACCCATCCCGGCATCTATCACGTGCTGCTGCAAAAGAGAGTTGACTACGCCAGAGAATTCCAGCGGACGGAGCCATCCGAGTTCTCACGCAATGCGTCTGATCAAAGCGCGAAAGAAACCGCCCTTCTTGAAGTCCGCCCCGCCGATCCCGCTAAACTGCTCGCCATTGAGCAGGCTCTCGTTAAAGAAGTAACTTCGAACTCCGCCGAACCGCCTCCGCCCGTAGCCGCGCTCCAGGCTTCGCCCGACCGCGAAGCCCGCCAGAAGGCTCTCAATGCTTGGCAGTACGAGACCCTAGGGAAGAAGGCAGCCTTAGCCGAGGGTCTTGCCAATTTTCCCGTCGCAGGCATGGAGCCCATCTTCGAAGGCTGGTTGATCAACGACGGAGGATTTGGCTACGGGCTTCTCGCTCTTCAAAAACTGAACACTCCCGAATCGCGCCGCCTGATCGCTCAGGCAGCCGATCCTCCAGAGGACCTGTATCTGCTGTGGCGTAAGCATGTGTATTTCGCCGATACGCAACCAAGCGCGGCGGTAAGGCTTTTGGGGATCTGGCGCGCAGGGGCCGTTCGCGTCTTGGTCGAACTGGGGGCCACATCGTATCTGCCGCTACTCGAAAAGCTCAGCAGCGATACAAATGAAGATGCCGAGGTGCGCGCGCAAGCAATTCTCGGTCTGGGCTTGCTGGGCGGTGAGTCGGAGTTACCCAAGCTAACCGCCTTGGTCCAGAGCGCGACCAACACGCGCGACCGCTCGGACGCGATCCAAGCCATGGGAGATGCCGCCTCACTCCAAGCCGTGCCCCTGCTGATCTCGTTCTTCACGCTACCGGACGCGGACCAGCCAAGCCGCTCGACCTACGCGCTGACAACCATCACACATCATTCTTTGCCGCCCGACATTCAAACAATTCCGGAAGCCCAGGCTCTCTGGCAGGATTGGTGGGAACACAACAAAGACACCGCCCGCGCCTACGGCCCGTTCGAGTGCGACGCGAAATAATGCGCAGTCACCCAATAACCTGATCACTCAATTTAATTACCCACTCTTCTTATGAATGCCGTCCTCATCATCGATAAGCCCGCCGGACTCACTTCCCACGACGTGGTCAACCGCGCCCGTCGCATTCTCCGCGAGCGCTCCATCGGACATCTCGGCACCCTCGATCCCATGGCCACCGGAGTCCTCCCGCTCGTCACCGGCAACCTCACCCGCCTGGCCCAGTTCTATACGGCTTCGGAAAAAACTTACGAAGGCACTATCCGCTTCGGCTTCGCCACCGACACCTATGACGCCGAAGGCGAACCCACCACCCCGCTACAAGAAGTCCATCTGCACCCAGAAGAGATCGAAACTCTCGCCGCCCGTTTCCGCGGCGTCATCCAGCAAACCCCGCCGCCCTTCTCCGCCAAGAAGATCAAAGGCGTCCCCGCCTACAAACTCGCCCGCCAGCAAAAAGAAGTCATACTCCAACCCGTTGAAGTTGAGATCAAAGAATTCGCCATCCTCGCCGTCGAGCAAGACCGCGTCCGCTTCCGCGCCCGCGTCGCCTCCGGAACCTACATGCGCTCTGTCGCTCACGACCTGGGCAGGGAACTAGCCTGCGGCGCGCATCTCGAATCCCTCCGTCGTACCGCCGTCGCCGAATTCACCCTGCAAGACGCCCACACCCTGGACCAAGTAGCCGAAGCCGCAACCCTCTGTCATCCCGACCGGAGCCTGTCTCTCCGGGACGGAGAGACAGGCGGAGTGGAGGGACCTGCTGTTGAACCGGATGCCCCATCCGTCTCGCGTTCTTCGCGAGAGGAGCCTGCCCTGAGCGAGCGCGGCGAGCCGAAGGGTGGGGAGTTTGACTCTCAATCTGAAACCCTGGACTCCTTCTTCATCCACCCCCGCAAACTCCTCCCCGCGTTCCCCTCCGTCACCGCCGACGACCCCACCGTCGCCCGCATCCGCAGCGGACGCACCATCAATCTCCCCGACTTCTCCCGCGCCCCTCAGGTCAAAGTCTTCGCCGGCCAAAGCGACTTAATCGCCATCGTCACCCGCATCGCCGGCACCCTCTTCCACCCCAAAATTGTCCTGTGTGGTTAGGATGCGGCCCGGGCGCTTTCTGCAATCGTCACGATCCTTCGCGCCACCGTGGAAGAGCGGCGCTTCAGCGGAGAGGTCAGGGAATTCGGAAGGAAGGTAGGCTACGTTCGGCTCGCCATGAAACTGCTTGGAAACCGCCTCGCCGATTTCGCCGAGGGCCAGCACCCGTCCACTCGGCTTTACGTATGACAGATGCGGATGCAACAGGCGATCGAGTTCCGGTTCAAATGCCATGACGCTGCCGGTGAGCCCCAGAACCAGGATGAACACTCCTGCGATCAGGCCCACCGACAGGTGCACGGTCAGAATCACTCTGCGCATGATGATCCCGCCCGAATCGAGCGTTTTATTCTGGACTGTTATGCAATGTCCGATAACAGGTATCGGGTACGTAGATCGCCCGTGAGTCCTGCGGCGTGATCGTGTCGAACAGCGTGGGACTTTCGCCGCCACCCCCGCCGTTGCCCCCTCCGCCACCGTTGCTCCCACCGTTGCGATTCTTTGCCCGGTGGCGACGCACGCGGTCGAGCGTGGCATGCTGCCGCTTGCAGTGCATTTTGCGCGGGTTGTCGGTGTCGAACTTGACGCCGCAGTCGCTGAGTGCGCAGGTCCGTGAGTACATGGCCGGGAGCGTAACGCGTTACAGGTTACCTGTCAAGCAGGTTTTTCAGCCTTCGCCTGTGGATAAGTGCCTTCCGTGGTTCCCAAAAGCGACCAAAAAGCGAAAGTTTCGGCGCGCGCCAGACCGAAAAGGCGAAGAGGAAGAAGAAGAAACTACAGAAGAAGAAGAAAGAGCTAGGAGGAGGAAGAAAAATCAGGGTCAAAAACCGAAGAAAATGCGAGGAGGAAAGGGCCAACGCGGTGCGCGCCAAAACCGCGCGCCATTTTCGAAAGTCAACAGCGAAAAATCCGCCTGTTGAACCGGCGAAGCAGGCCAGGTTCCAAACGGAAAACTGGAAAAAGAGGGGCGCTGCCCGGGGAAAAATCCCGAGCCAGGTCAAAACCGTGAAGCCGGAGCTGTGGAGGGCTTACTCGCTCTCGTTCAGTGTGCGGAGTTTCAGTTTGTAGCGGTGGGCGAATCCGGGCGCGAAAGCCTTCACCTGGCCCCGGAAGTTGTCTTCGATTTCGAGCACATGGGTCTCGTCGATCCGCGCGGCGCGGTTTTTCTTCCAGACCCGGACCAGTTTTTTCAGCGTCGCGTCGGCTTTCTCGTAGAGCGCTTTCGCCTGCTCGCGAAGGGATTCGTGGGCCTCGTAGAGTTCGGCGACGGATTGGGGGCGGCGGGCACTCATGCGATTCTCGTATAGCCTTCCTCGAACGCCTGGGCAGGCGAGAAAGATTTATAGCCGTCGGCGTACTGGACGAAGTAGCCGCCGGGCTCGGGGTTGTGTTTCGCCAGGAAGACGCCGTCGACGGTAAAAGGCAGATAGCCCTCATGGGCCGGAATAATTGTCGCGCCGAAAAATTCGGCGACGATCTCTTCCGAGTTCATCGGGCGGGCGGTTTCAATGTAGGCATCGCCGCCGTTACACTGACGATCCATCTGTTGTTTCTCACAATCCATCTGTTGTTTCAGGCGGCGAAGTTCGCGCTCGGAAATTGCGCCCTGAGTCTTCTCGACATCTGCGGTTGGGAATTCCATGCGGCCACTGTACTTCCGTGCAGGGTTGACTGACTAGATTCCCGAGGTAACCGGCGCAAATTCGAGTTAGTTAATAAACCCCGCGATGGTTTATTAATTAACTCCGAGAGGTGATCCCCAGATGGCTCGACCACGCCAACCGCAAGTCTGCTGCTCCTCACTCTGCCGCCGCGAAATCCTGCCCACCGAGAGCGCCGTGGCGATCTCCTGCTTCGCGCAAACCGTGGGAATGGGGAAGCAGCGCACGTCGAAATCCCAACGCTACTTCCTCTGCCCGCAATGCGCGACGCGGATCACCCTGGAAAAAGAGCCGTCGAAAAACGCGCCCTTTGACCAGGCGATCTTCCGCATCCTGCTTGACCTGGTGGGAGCCGCCCCCGACGTTTCCGACGCGACCTTCCGGCAACTCCAGCAGCGCCGCCAGGACATTCTCTATCCACTCGCGCTGCCGGAAGGCGAGATCCTCGCGCCACCGAAGCGGCTGCGGGAAGCCAGTTAAGCTGCGGTCGTTGGAGCTGGAGCCGCGGTCGGTGCCGGTGCCGTGTTCAGGATCGTCACCACCGAGTTGATGTAGGCTTCGACGGCCGCGGCGTCTGACGGTTTCCCCGCATCGCTCAAACCCTGCGCGATCAGCGGGCCGATCAAACCAACGACGGCCGCAAGTTTCTGCACGCCGCTTCCACTCTGTTTTCCGACTGCGGCCGCGGCTTGCTCTGCCGTGACCACGGCGTTCACTGTCGAGTTGAACATCGGCCCGAGGCCGGGCGCGAAGGTGGCGACGGCCGCTTCACCCACTGTTTCGGCATAGGGCAGCACGGCATCCAGAAACTTCTTGAAATCTTTCCCCACGGTTTCGAGGAACCCGACAAATTTGTTACTCATGGCAAATTCTCCTTGGCTGAATTTGTATTGCGGAAAGCTATTTCTTCGGCACGTCCGGGGGCAGGGAAGGGGTCGGGGTCGACTGATCCTGCGCCCGCGGCGGCATCGACTCATAGGCTGTGATGATGCAGCCCAGCAGAACTCCCACCACCGACTTCGGGTGCGCGGCCGTGAAAGCCGAGAGCGATGGCAAAAGAAAGTGGATCACCGCGAGCCCGGTGGCGGACAGGTGCGGCCAATACTTTTTCAGAAACGACATAGCTTCTCTCCTTAGAAAGATTCGTTCGACCAGATCGAGGTCGGGGTTGTAGGGATCAAACTTCGGATCGGTCATTGCGTTACTTCGTGGCCCAGGGGCAGGCGCAGAGCGCCAGCAGTAGGGCCAGGGCGAGCATAGTGAGCACGTAGCGGATCATGGTTGGATTCCCCCAGTGAATTCGGCCTTTTCCGCGAGCCTTCGCCGCAACAAGCCTGCGACCACCTGGCCGCCGGCGTGATCCCACTTCTCAAACTCCGCGGCGGCAGCGGCAAAATCACCGGCGTTCAAATCTTTCAGCAGCGTGGAATTATTCAGCGCGGCGCAGCCCAGGTTGACACTGAAATCGCAGAGCGCGTCGAACTCACCTTGGGTCAGCGGGACGGTGACATGTGAGTTCACATCGGCTTCACATAGCACCATATCTTCATCGAGCCACTGATCCGCCTGGTCCGGCGTGCAGGTCATTCCCTCAGTGACCCCGCGGGTGTGGCCATAGCCAATGGTCCAGACTCCCACCTGGTCCTGGTAGGCCACGAGCACACAACCTTCCGAGGCCTTGGTTAAGGCTTTCCCCGCGGGCGAGTAGGTCATGGAGTTCATAGCTCGAAGTTATAAGCGCATGCAGACCGCGGAGGCGACCGGAACGCCCGAGCCGTCCTTGCCCCAGGCGTGCAGCATCGTCGTGACCCAGCAGACGAGAGTGCCATCCGGCGATTCCGCGCTGATCGTGTTTCCCGGCCCAAATGGGTCCGCAATCCCGTCCGAGGTGTGGGCGTAGGTCGAACCCGCCACGCCGTTTCCGTAGGTGTGCGCAAAGATCAATGGCGGCGTGCCCGGAGGGTAAGTGGAACTCGGGGAATATCCGAAGATCACATTCACTAAATAGGGCGGGCAGTAGACCGTCGAAGTTCCCGCCGGACAGTTGCCGGTTCCGGCGGTAGTCTGCGAACTCAGCGCCGTGTCCGAGGCGCTGATCCAGAGGCAGGTGTCATTCGGAGTCGTCCCGGTCCCGGCACAGTCGTGCGCCCAGCCGGAGGTGTGCGAGTCGTTAAAGGGCGGTATGGCGGAAAGGAATGTTGGAGTTGTTAGCGAGGTGAAGGCTCGGATATCCGCCCCGTTGAAATTCACCCCGATCTGGTTGCTGACTCCCATCGAGTCGTGGGTCACGCCAGCGTAGTAAGTGAGGCTGGCGTTCATGTAGGTTTCGGTCAGGCTTCCCGGCTGCCAAATCATCTCCTGATCGCTGTTGGAAACTACCGCACAGGTGCCCTGCGACCACGATGTCGAGCCTTCGATGCCGAAGTGCATATAGCCGCCCCAGCCAAAGATCTCATCGTGGATGTTCGAGTTGCTGCTGCCTCCGGGCGCTCCCCAGCAGGTTGGGGCGGTGTAGGCCACCGGAACGCCGGAAGCGTGGGCATTGGCGAAGGTCGCAAAGAAGCAGGGTGCAACGACCCCTGCAGTGCAGAAAGTAAAGCCACTTGAGATATACCCCGTAACCGTGACCGTTTCCTGCACTCCTGAACCAGAAGTGTCTACGAGCACACTTTGGCCTAAGAACATTTGCGCCGTACTAGCTACTGCAACTGAAGTAACACCTGCCGAAACAGACTTCGTCGTCGTCGTGCTCACATTCCCTTGCAGTGTCGCAAGTCCCGTGGCCGAATTGATGATCGGCGCAGTGCTCGGCCCACAGGAACTCGTACAGAAGGCCCAGCCCTGTCCGGTCACCAGATTCAGCGACGAACAACTGGGATGGCCGCCGCCTTGGGCGCTGAGCGAGTAGGCGAACACCCAGTAGCCGGTGTTTTGAATTCCAGCGCTCCAATACGCTCCGAATTCATCGTCGTTGGTGCTCAGGCCGGAAATCCCCGGCCCGCTGACGGTAGTGAAGGGCGTGACTCCCGGGCAGGGCGGCCCGGAAACACTCCCACCGCCCGCGAAGAAGTCGAACAGCGCAGCGCAGGTGGTCACCGAATCGCTGACGATGGTGCACTTGTTGACCTGCGTGCCGTAGGTGCCACCGTTAGTATTGCCGCCCATGTAATAGAAAACGTTGTAAGTTGCCGGAACATGGCTGAACAGCACCGTGCCCTGAACTTGGATTGCGGGCTGGCCAGTGTTGACTACCTGGACACATCCGGCAGTGGTGGTCAAGTGGTAGATATAGCTTGTCCCGCCATACATACTCACCGCGATATAGTGATCGAGGCCGGAGTTGAAGGGCAGGGAGATGATGTCGGTTGTCCCTGCGCCCGACTTGCTGAAATTTCCGACCGAGTAGCCCTGCCCCGTGGTGCTACCGGGGTCGGTGATGCGCGTGATGCAGCCTGAGCCTGAGATATAGCCGGGGATCGTCGTGTCGTAGGCGGTTGAGTTCTGGCAGCCGTTGCCGGTTCCATTGGAGGACACGCCCTTGCAAGCGGTGAAATTACTCCACCCGAGCCCGCTGGCCGCCGAGAGTTGCGAGGAGCACTGAATCTTCGCCAGCGTAGTCGAGTACCAGGTCACGGCTTCGCACTTGTTGCCGTTGACCAGGATGTTCCCACCGCTGCCGGGCCCGTTGCCCGACGCCCAACTGGTGCTGAAATTATCGCCCGAGGTGTACAGCATGCAGTTCTGCGCCGACGTCGGCGTGCAGGAGCCGCTGGTGGTCGTGGTCACGCTGACCACTCCGCTGTAGGAAGTCGAGGACATGATGGCCGAGATCAGGCCGGGGTTCTGCGTCGAAGAGGAAGCGCAGCCATAGTTCGGCGGGCCGCCAAAGTTCCCTGAGCAAGAGGATGCGGAGTTCACCGTCAGCGAGACGGGCTGAGTCGCGGTGTTCGATCCGCCGTCCGTCACCTGCACCGTAAACAGATAGGTCCCGGTGCTCGAAGTCGTGCCCGAGAGCACACCGCCCGAACTCAGGGTGATTCCACTGGGTAGCACCGAACTGCACGTCACCGTGCAGGTCCACGAATAAGGGCCACCCGCCGAGGAAGTGGCTGCGAAGGTGAAGCTGTAGGCGTTCCCACTGGAAACGTTGGGCAGTAGGCAGGGATTCGCGCAGGAACTCTGCAGCGGGTTGGTGAAGGTGATCGTCGAAACGTTAATCGAGACCGGGATCGAGCCCGTGATGGTTCCGAGCGTGCAGTTGGCGGTGGCCGAGCCCGCGGAGACTCCGGTGGCGACATTGCCACTCACGGAGAGAATTGCCGGGTTGGAGCTCGTCCAGGCGCAGGTATAGGTGATGTAGTTGTTGGGCAGGCCGGTGGTGGAAAACAACTGCGCCGTCAGCGTCGCCTTCCCGCCGATGGGAATATTCGAGGGATTGGCGGAGACCGTGATGCTCCCGGCGGTGGGCACACTGGGCGCGACAATCACCTGCTGGGCGCGGCCCCAGGCGCCAAAGAGAATCACCGAACCAATCAGTAGAGCGAGTTTTCTCATTATCAAAACACCTGGCAATAGCTGTTCTCTTTCACCGTCACCGCGTCCGAGGCATTGATCGTGTAGAAGCCGATGTTGAGCGCTGTTGGCGCCGTCCCGCCCACCACCATCGAGCCATCGAGCGACCAGGGCAGCTGCGTGGTGGGAGTGCCGGTCGAGCCGCCATAGATCGTCACGCCCGAGGTTGTGTTGCCGAGACCGCTGGAGGCATAGGCGCTGGCCGTCGCCGAGGTCGCTACCGTCGCGTGAATCTCGGTCGGCGTCGCCGTGCCGGTGGTCTGGAATCCGATCCCGATCCCGGCGCCGGCCGTGGCCTGCACCGTGGTTCCCGAGCAGTGAATCGAGTAAGTGGTGTTGGCGGTGAAACCCGAGAAGGTGAAAACAGTCAGGCCCGTGCCCAGCGAGGTGCCGGTCGTGGGACTGGTGTCGGCGGTGAGAGATTTGGTCGCGCCGGTCGAGTGAATGAAGCCGTTCAGGGGGCAGCCGAAGTTGTTGCCCCAATAGGTCGTCGAGAGCGCGGTCACGCAGAGCGAGTTATAGGGCGCGAGGATCGACCACTCGACGGAATATTCTTCGGTGTTGAAAGAGAAGTCGGCCGGCCCCGGCGTCAAGCCCACTCCGACAGGATTTCCGTCGACCAGCGTGTAGTAGGAATTGAAGCTCGATCCGATGTTCGAAAAGTGATAGTGGGTTGTGCCGGCGCTCGACGTGCTGGTGGTGAAGTAATCGGGGAAAATCTCCGTGGCCACCGATTGCCGATTCTGGAAAGGCCCGACGGTGTTGTCGTAGGCATTGGGCGCGCCGTACCAGCTGTCCACGTGCAGACCGCGCGCCGGAGCGTCGAGGCCGGCGCACAGCCCGAGCCATACCTTTTCGACGTGGCCGCCGAGGATGTAGTTCGACCAGTAATTCGTGTCGACGCGCAGCCCGCAGTTCGGCACTTGCAGCAGCGAGGAAGCGGCGGCGTTGTACGGCGTCGCGTTGCTGGTGATGCAGCCCGAGAAGTCGCCGGTGAAATCCTTGATCCCGTGCGGTCCGCCGTCGCCGATGTAGCCGGCTTCCACGCCCGCATCGCAGCCGGCGATGAAATACGTGTGGCTGGCATTCGAGACCGAACTCGCGAGCGTCAGGATGTTGGCGAAGAGCGTTGTCTGGGTGCCGCTGCCCGCGCTGCCGGCGGTGATGACCGCCCCGCCGATGTTGGCCGAGACTTCGAACTGCGAAGTGGAGAGCCCGGACGAGCTGACGTAGTAGGTTGTGTTGGTGGCGAAGTTGGTGGGCAGCGATCCGGTGGTGGTGAACTGCACCGGGGCGCCGGCATAAAGCGAGTTCGTGCCGGAAATCACCGCCGAGCTGTTGGTGAAGGTGACGGTGATATTGGTAGCGCTGCAGCCCGCGGTCGAATTGTAGGCGCCGTCGATCAGGACTGGAGTGCCGGTGGCGTAATTGCAGACCAGGCTCGATCCGTTGTTGCCATAGCTGAATCCCGTGCCCGTCGTGGCGGTGCAGGTGGTGCCCCCGGTGACAGTGCAGCTTCCCGAGGCGGTGAAGGGGACGGTGACGTTGGTCAGCTTGCCGGGCAGCACGCGCACGCTGTCGATCGAGTCCATACCATTGGTGTTTTTGGTGTGGACGTCGAAGGCGCGCTCCACCTGGCCGGCGAAGTTCACTCGCGAAAGATTGGTGTGCTCATTGGCTCCGAGAGTGCGATAACCGACGCAGTCTTCCAGTTCGCGGCAATCGACGATCACATCCTGCAACGTCGATCCCATCGTGGCTGTCCCGTTGGTGCCATTGAAGTCCACCAGTTCGATCAGGGGCAGTTCCGCATGCAGAATCGATCCGCAGGTCGAGGCGCAGGTCATGTTGGCCGAGGCCAGCGCCACGCTCAAACTGGCGCCGCTCCCGCTTCCTGTGGGATCGCTGACGGCGACCGAAGGCGCGGAAGTGCAGCCCAGTCCAGGCGTGGCGATGTAGAACGCGGTGATGACGCCGCCGCTCACGGTGACCGACCCGGTGGGCTCCTCGAAGCAACTTCCACCCGAGAAGCTCACGACTGTGTTCGAGTCATAACTTCCGCCGGTGCCGCCCGAGGTGATCGTCGTCGAGCCGATCCCGGAGGGAATCGGCACATAGACGGTTGTCGATGTCGGATTCGCCGGGCAGAACGGGTCGGTATAGACGGGCGTGCTGCCACTGACCTGGCACACCCGATAGGCGCCAATGATGGCCAGATTGTTCGTACCCACGCCGCCGCCGTTGATGTGCACGGGCTCGCCGCCCACCAGGTCCATGCCGGACGAGTTGATCGCCATGTAGGCGCGGTGAGCGCTGGGGCTGGAGGTGGCGACCGTCGAAGTCGAGGTCGAGCTGATGGTGAAGTCGTGCGTCGCCGGCGCCGTGCATCCGGTCACGGGAAGATTCGTTCCCGTGCAGGCTGCGATTTGCGTGGTGAGGTTGCCGGCCACCGAGGCCGGTCCGCAGCCGTGAATCCGGGCAAAGGGCGTGAGAGTCAGAGAGCCGATGCGGGGCGTGGTCGACGTCGCCGCCCCGAACGATTGCAGGGGCAGATACATCGTCAGCGGGCAGCCCAGGGAGATATCCGCCGAAGCGCTGTTCATCGCGGTCAGCGCGTTGTCGAGAGCCGTCTCGTGCGCCGAGGTGCAAACCGAGTAGCCAGTGGCCGGCAGATAGCCTCTGGCATTGATGACCACGGCGTTGGGGTTGGCGAGAATTGCGCTCGACAGCGCCGAGCAGAGATCGGTTCCGGTATAGGTGCTGGTCGCACCCTCGACAGTCACCGCCAGCGGAGGCGCACCCAGCATCAGCGTGCAGCCCAAGCCGTCAGCCCGCAGAAGCGATCCCGCCGGGCAGCCCGCCATGCTGAAGTTGCCCGTCTGAGAGTTGAAGCTCACATTAGGCACAACCGTCGGCAGGCCCTGAACGGAGTTGTAGGCCCAGAAGTTTCCATCCATGAACGGGGAAGACTGCGGCGCCCGCACCTGCAGGAATTCGTTCACCGTGTTGGTCGGATTCCACGCCAGGGAACTCGATCCCGTGGCCGGATCCGTGCAGTCGGAGAGCTGATCGAATCCATGCGCATTTGACATGCAGTAGGGATCAGGGCCATTGAATTCCAGAGCGGAAATTCCCGCGGGAGTGGATGGGCCGACGGTGAAAGGACCGGTCGCAGCCAGGGTGGTGAAGGCTCCTGTGTTCGGAGCGGTTACGCCGATCGGCGGCGGGGAAGCGAAATTCGCCGTCACGTTCGTCGCCGCCTGCGTCCAGATGTAAGGCCCGGAAGATTGCCCGTTGACCGTCAGAGTGTAGGCGTAGCAGGTGATGTTGCCACCGCAGGTGCCGTTGACCGCGACGAAGACGCCCATATTGCCGTAGTTGTCCGAGGTCGATTGGCAGGTGGTCGAGCCCTGCAAAACAATCGGCGCCGAGCTGGGGCAGGAAAAAGCCAGTGTCTGATCGGTGTAGGTGGGCGCGTAGTTGTTGCAGGGCACGGCATTCGCGGGGAAGTTGCACCAGGCGAGACTCACGCCGGGCTGGACGAGCAGCGTCGAACCGGATGCGGTCACCGCACCGGCCGAGCCAGGCGCGCCCAGATCCCAGCGCAAGCCCTGGCCGTGCGCGAAGCCGGACACGCAGAAAAATACGGCCGCGAGCAGGAGAAAGTTTTTCAGGATTCGCATATCGGCAAAAAAGAAAGGGGTGTGGGGTAAGTTCTCAGTTAATACGCGAGGCAAGCGAATGAGATCACGTCTCCGGCAGTGATCGTTCCGCTGGCCCAGACCACTGTGTTTGCCGATCCGCCGGTCTGGTGAGGATTTCCTGCGTCGGCGCTGGTAGTAATGTCGGTAAACATGCACTGATAGCCGTTCGTCGCAGAGGTCGCGAAGGTGATCGTGTCCGAGCAACTGGTCTGCCCGGCAGTGGTAATCTTTCCGGCCGTGGCACCGCCGGTCAGTGTTCCTTCGCCACAGCCTGCGTTGGTCGTAAAAGGCGTGCCCTGAATCTGAACGCGATAAACGCCGAGCCCACCGGAACCGGAGATAACGGTGTTCGCCGCCAGAGTCATCGTGGTGCACGTCGCCGACGTGCAGCCCAGCGTCACCGAACCCGATGTCGTGCCCTTAAATGTGATCTGCCCGGTGCCGACTCCGACTCCACCGACGACCAGCGAGCCGTTCGCGGAGGGATCGAGAATCCCTTGATCGGGTCCGCATGTGGTCGAGCCTCCGGCGGCGGCGTAATAGCACAGAGCGCCCGCGGAGCCTGAATTGGCGCTGACCGTGCCGGAGCCGCCGCCAGCGGCAGTCCAGGACGCGCCTGCAACCGGGCACGTGTAGAGGTTCCCGTTGGCGGTGTTGACGTAGTAGACGTTCACGCCTGGGCAATTCCCGGAGGGCGCGCCAGACGCGGATTGCGTGGTGGAAGGATAGTTGCTCTGGCCAGGAGCGCCCTGGGCGCGCGCGAAGGTCGCGGCCAGCAGCAACACGGCGGCGAAGATGTAACAGTGCAGTCGGGAGTTCATAGGGTTCACTGAATGGGCTGAGAGCGCCGGGCGATGCGCGAGGCGCGAATTTTCTCAAGACTCTTCTGCAGCAGCGGCGTCAGGCCTTCCTCCGGCGCCGGTGTCGTCGGCGTCACCGAGCGGAAATTCGAGGGCTTCACCGCGATGCGTTTGCCGCCGATGATTTTCGCGACCGGCGGATTGTTGTCGCGGATGGCTTTCCAGGCTCTGCCTTTCGACTCCGCATTGGCGAAGGCGTCGGCTTGCGCCTGTGAGACTTCACCCTGCACATAGGTCACGCCGCTTTTGGTCTGGACATGCAATTCGTGAGCTTCCGGGTCGTACTTGAACGATTTCACGGCCGTCGATTCGACCGGGGTGTGGCCTTCGGGGACGCCTGCGCCCAGGCCTTCACTCAATCCGGCGTCGAGTCTCTTGGTGATGACGTTGCGCGGAATGGTTTTCGACGGCCGCGCGATCGGCGCTGGGGTTTCATTGCGCACCGGGATTCTTTCAAGTGCCGCGGCGGGATCGCGAATCGGTTGCGCGCCGGTGGCCAGTCCGCGGGCCTGCTCGACTTCACGTGGAATCGGAGCCGGCGCCGGTTCGGAGATTGGCGCAACCGCCGGTTCCTTCCCGAGTTTCGAGGCGACACGCCCAACCTTCGCCGCATAGCGAATTCCATTAGCAGCTCTCGGCGATACGAGACCGACGAGATCAGGATCAAGAGATTCACTCGCCACCGTCGCGATCTTCCCAACTCCGCGCAGAACCGGCTTGGCGGCGGACGAGACGCCCCGAACAACTGGAGGGACTGCGCGCGTGACACCTTCCGTTCCCAGCGCGACCAGCGCTTGCCCCGCGCCCTGACCGGCCGTCTCCTGTGCTGCCTTTAAGTATGTTCCGGTCGGGTCCGGCGACTGGTTGATGTCGTGAATCGCGGCAGGAACTTCAGTCGCGCCCTTCGTTGTGTCGTAGAGACCTTTACCGAGCCTGTAGAGCTGTTGATGTCCCGGTTGCGGCAGAATAGGCTCGCCTTCTTGCGGGTTGGGATCGAGCGCCTGCCCAATTCCTTTGACTGCGCCTCGCAGCCCGCGACCGATGCTCTGCACGCCGGAAAGTGCTGCATGCGGATAGTCAGTGATCTGCACGTCTGGGCCTTCGGTGAGACCGAGATTGCTCAGAAGGGTGGGTTTTTTCTCGTTCTGCTTCTCGTCGTCCCACTTCACCACCGGGGGAACTGAACCCGCCACTGGCGTATCCCAGGTGACTTGAGGGCTGCTCATTGCGCGACCAACCTTCCGCCCTTCACGATGACCTTGGTTCCATCAGGAAGTGAGCCGGTCGAGTCTTCCGCTTTTCCCGCAGGTGCGGCTCCGAAGTCTTTCGCGCCGTTCTGCGCTCCGCCTGGCGCGGGCAGCGGCTCTTCATCGGTCAGCCCGTAGCGCTTCGAAATCCGGCCGTGTTCGCTCGAGTACTTTTTGTAGCTGGCCTGCTGGATTGTGTCCGCCAGCTGCGCCAGGTCTTTTTGCAGGCTTGCATCCATCGGCTGCCCGGCGGTCCACTTCCCGAGCTTGTTGCGCACTGTGTCCCATAGCGATCCCGCCCCGGTGGGAATGCCCAGTTCGACGGCGTTCACCCGCTTGACTCCCTCCATCGTGGTGATGCCGAGAGTGGCGAGCATCCCTTGAAAACTGGCGGCCATCTTGTTGCCCGCCTGCGCCTGTGCGATCGCATCGCGAATCAATTCCGCTTTACTCGCCGCATCCTGGTAATCGCTTTCGATTTTCGTGATGTGCTCGCGGCCCTTTTCCTGCTTCTGGAAGTCCTCGGTGTTTTTCTGGCGATCCGCGCTTGCCGCCTGTCCGCTGGCCGCGACGTCTTTCTGCTCCTGCACATGCTTGCCGTGGGCGCGATTGGCTGAATCCGCCAATGGCTTCAACGCAGGCGGCAGGTTCGGATCATTCACGTCGTAAACTGTGCCGTCGCGATCGGTGACGCTCACCGGAATTCCAGCGTCATAGTTCACATGCGCAGCTTTGGCCAGAGGCTCCTTTGGTTGCGCAGCTGCCAGCACGTCCCTCACGCCTTGGGGCAGAAAAGGGTCGTCCTTCCCGTGATAGAGGCCTGCGGCATCGCGATAGCCGATCGGCGTTCCGTTTTTGTCGTAGAGGATTTGTTCGTCTTTGACTTGTCCAGCCTCGGCCGCTTTGCGATCTTTTTCCGCCGCCGCTTGCGCCTGCTCGGTCCGCGCCTCGACTTCTCCGGTGGTCGCTTCTTTTTCCTGTTCGCCCAGGTCTTCGCCGATTCGGCCGCGCGTCTGTCCGATGAGCTGCTGGTGGTGCTCTTCCGTCCCTGGCGTTGCCGAGAGCGCCCGGTGTACTTGCGGGAACACCGATCCCGCGATCGATCCCGCGGTGGCGAGCCCGCGCAGAATTCCGCCAGCGATGGGATGAGCTTTCGCGATCTGTGAAACTCCCGAGCCTGTCGTCTGTTCGCGCGAGAGTTCGTTCTGGTCGGCGGCAGTTCGCGCTGCAATCGGCGAAGGCTGCGCGATCGGCCGCGGCGCAATGTGCGACTGCATCGCCCTGGCTTCGGGATCATCGACGGAGCCGAGCGGCACCGGCGGCGTCGTTGAAGACGCAGGCGTCCCAATTCCCCGCACTGCGACCGGAGGGAGCGACGAGGCAGGCGAGAGCCGCGCGATCGGCGGCACTTGCCGCTGCTCGTCGTCTTCCTCGGGAATGCCGTACCCTGCGTATCCGAATCCGCCCACGCTATCCGCCTCCCGCCGCTCCGGCGCTTCCCGCTGACTGCTGGGTGCCGTAGAGGTAATTCATAAACGGCGCGTTCTTTCCGGTGGCGCTGTTTTCTTCGCCCAGCGCGGCATTCGATGAGTTCAGGTAGCCGAGTGCCGTCGCTTCGTCCACTCCGTAGAGCGACTGCAGGCTCTGCAGCGCTTGCTGCCGTTGCTGCTGCTGCAGGTTCGCCTGCTGCGACTGGATGCCCACGGCGTTCTGCGAAAGTTGCTGTTGCGCCGCGCGGGAGCCCGAGCCGATCGCGCCCTGGAATCCGCCCGCATTGCGCGTTCTCGCCGCGGTCAGGTTCGCCTGGCCAGTGATGCCCGCGGTCGAGCCGCCCAGCGACTGCTGGCTGGCGGTGTTCATATAGGCCAACTGCTGCGGCGTATAGCCTTGCGGGTTGGTGGCTTCGGCTTCCAGTTGCGGCGTCAGGAAGCCCGAAAGCGAGCTCCCTGATCCAGAGAGCGCTCCGCTGTTCGATTGCGCCGTTCCCGAGTTACTGAGCAGCTGCTTGTTTGCGCCTTTTCCCATTGGGTGACCTGAAAAAGAAAACTGGCTAGACTGCGCTCTGCCGCATCGGAGCGATCGGGTCTTTCATCATGTGCACGATGAATTTCTGCAGGCGGACCTGGACGTTGATCGAGCCCGGCAGCGGAAAGACGGCAACCCGGAAAAAGATGCGATCGCCGCGCAGCCCGGCAATGTCCCATTCCAGATCGTCGCCCAGGAAATTCGAGGGGTCGGTGTCGCCCACCAGAATCCGCGGCGACAATCCCGGCTTGAAGTTGTAGAGCGAATTCACGATCGGCGTGATGACCACCTGGCCCACGCCGGTGATGAAGGCGTGCACCTGCTTCACCAGTTTCGAGTCTGAGCCCAGTCCCAGCGCTTGCTCCTGGTCGTGATCGGTGAAAGCGTAAGTCGTGTAGTAGGGGAAGATCTGGCCATAGTCGTCGTCGGCCAGGTTCGCCGGGTTCAACGAGTAGATGTTGCCAAAACTTTTCCCCAGCGCGTTGGGGGCGCCCGCGAAGAACAGATCGTCAATATTGCCCGGCCGCTCCAGAATCTCGATCGAGTTGGCGAACACGTTCCAGACGCTCCATTTGCGCGTCAGGTCGCTCGACTTCATCTTGCCCTGGATGGTGATGTGCAAAGGCGGCGCCGCGGCGATCTGCGCGGCCGTGTCCATCTCGCGGTAGTCGAGCACGAAGACTTTGTTCGGCGTTAGAGCGCCGTTCAGGGGCAGGGCGAAGTAAGCGCGGCGCTTCGCGGGATGGTTTTTCGCGATGATGGTTTGCTGCGCTGCCCAGTTGGCGTCGTCCCAGGTTGGCCGCGGGTCTTGCGCTTGCGGCAGCGCGCCGCGGGAAATTTCCTGCGACACTTTCCAGAACTCACCGCCCGCGAATAGATACCCACCGTTCTTGGCGGCGATCACCAGCCAGTCTTCGGCGCCGTCGCCGGTCCCGAATTTTCCCGGATCGAATGAACGCAGCGAAGCGCATGACACCGAGCGGGTCAGCTGGTTTACGGTCCAATCGTCCGGCTCGGAATCGGTGTCCGAGAAAATATGCACGCCGCCGCCGGTGCCGAGCATGGCGCTCTGCCGCATCAGGGCGAAGCAGCGGATGGGCGCGGAGTCGTCTTCCGGTCCGAGCTGCCCGGTGGTCTCGGCGAAGGCTTCCGGGTTTTCCACGTAAGACCAGCGCGAAAGGTTGTCGCGAAAGGGATCATCGGTGAAGATGATTTCGTTTTCTCCCACCTGCAAGGTCTGGCCGTTCGCCAGGCCGATGGCATAGAGCGAGAGGATGAGATCGGCCGGGATCACGGCCGGGGTTTCGAGGCCAAATTCAATCAACCCGGTCAGCGCGCCTGCGGTCGAAAGACCTATGACTGGAATCGAGGCGACCGACGCAAATCCAGTCGAGACGCTGGTCAGGCTGAGATAGAGAGTGCCCGCCAGGCCGCCACTTTTCGCCCAGAAGCGGTAGGAATATTGTGTGCTGGGCGAGATGATCGCATCACCGAAGGAATCCTGGTAGGCCGACTGGGTGAGTAGGCCTTTCTTGTTCGCGCTCCCGTCTCCAGTGATCTGCCAGACCATCCCAGAAGCCCACGGGCCGCCGTTCACCAGCGTTCCGCCCTGATTGCCGGCGGAATTCCACCCCAGCGGCCCGGTCAGCGTGCCCGAGAGGTAGCCGCCGCAGAATCCCAGGTTGAGGAAGTTTTCGACTTTGTTGTAATCGCCCCAGCAGGCCAAGCGCGAAGCATAGGCAAAGAAACCGAGCACCGGGCCCAGCACCACCTGGTCGAACAGGTCGTTGCCGATCTGGTCGATGGGCACGGCCGCGAACAGCGTGTTGTCGGGAACGTCGAAGGTGTAGGAGGTCGAAACGTTGTCGAGGACGATGGTCGACTGAATGGTGATGGGCGTGCCGTTGGGAATGGAAGGGTTGGGCAGTGTGATGGAAGCCGGGATGATGAAGAAGTTGTCGCCGCCAGCGCCAGTGAAGCCGAGCACGCGCGCGACGACGTTGGAGGGGCCGATCCCAAGGGCCGTCGCCTGCCACTGCGAAGCCCCGACACTGAAAAACGCCGCCGAAGGGGAAGGCTTAGAGATGTAGCCTTGGCGGGTCAGCCACATCATTACGACCTGGTGCACGCCGGCGGAGGACTGGCCGCCGATCGCCAGAGTGCCGCCGGCGCCGTTGGAAAGCCCGGTCGCCCCGACGTAGAGGAAGATTTCGGTGTATCCCGCGTAGCCGCGGAAATTAAAGGTTCCGTTGTAGCCGGCGATGCTGTTGCCGGTCACGGTGACAACGGTTTCGCTGGTGAATTGCGCCAGCCCGGGGATGTTCGTCGTGACGATGTAGGCAGCAAAAAAGAAAGCGCAGGTTGCGCCCGTCGCCGGTCCCAGTGTCGCCCCCAGCTCGAACTGCACATAGCCGATGCCCTGCAGCATCCCGACAGCCGTGACGGTCTGCACGCCGTTGTAACCGCCCACGGATGCGCCCGAGATCTGAACCTGATCGCCGACCAGGATGCTGCCGACAGGATTGCCATAGGTCGGGAGTAGGGCTGTCGCGACCAACCCCACCATACTCAAGGTGACGTTGGTTTGCGAGCCCTCCATTTCCGAGGTGCTGACGGTGTAGTCGACAAAATAATCGGCAACCGTGGGGCTGGCTCCGGGTCCATCCATCGTCACCCGGTCGAACTGGGTGCCGTCGAACTGCAGCGGGATGCCTTGCCCGTGCACGAGATCGGAGAACGCGATGTACTCGCGGCCGAATTCCGTGACCGACTGCGCGTAGAGGCCAGGGGTGACTTCAAATAAGTTGGTCGGATCGAGCGGGGAGTTTGCGGTGTCCTCCACCCAGAGAATTCCATCCGAGGTCAGCACCAGTGTGAGCGGATCGCCGTTCGGTTGAGTGTAGGTTTTCTGGTAGAGAACGCTCGCGCCTGCAGTCAGCGCGCCCGCGGCGAACAGGCGCGACAGTCCCGGCCGCGAGAGCCATTCGCCGGGCACGTAGATGCCGTCCTGCTCATCCGGCGTCAGGCCTTCGGGAATGTCCGAGGGCGCAATGTCGGACTTGCGGCCGGCAAACAGCGCCAGCGTGACATCTTTTACATCGGGAGGTGCGAGTGCGGCGGAGCTCATGAGGAGAAAATCAACCTAGAAACTGACGGCCGTCGGCGAGGTTTGCCCGCCAAAATAAAGCCACGGCGCCAGCGTCGACGTCGGGAACTTCGGCGCCGCGCGGAAGTAGAGCGTCTGGCCTTTCAGGTACTGCTGCAGCGTGAGCGAGATCCCGTTGTCCACTGTGATTGGGTTCTGAAAGTTCGGCGTCGCCGAAAACTGGATCACGTAATTCGATCCGGCCGGCGCGTTGTTATGCGTCAGGGTGACGGTCGCGAATCCATTGGCGGCCGCCACCAGGATGTTAGTCAGCGGGTGCGGCGGATCGGGCGCACCTTGCTGTCCAAAATTCCCCTGCTTGCGAATCGCCTCGTTCTGCGAGGCCAGGTCATCGAGCGCATCGCCGAGAATGCGGTCCCGGCGCTGCAGTTCGCCCTGGTTCTTATAGTTCGCGCCCGACTGGGTGATTGCCATGTCGCAGACGAACCTACGGCATGAAGAATTCGCAGCTCGCGACGATGGTGTCGTTGAGCACACCGGCGGGGTAGTTTCCGGCCGCAAGTTCGGTCAGGCCGGTCTGCGCCGCGGCGCCGGTGAAGATCTGCATCGTTCCATTTTTGAGCGTCGTACCGGGGGCATAGCCGTAGATGTAAAGGTTGCCGTTGTTGGCCGCCCCCGCCGGCCGCGCCGAGATGATCTCCACCCACGACGGAGCGTCGAAGGTAGGGAGGACCTGGCCGAGCACCGCCGCCAGGATCGTGGTCAGGTCGAGCGTGTCGCCGCCCGCGACGTAAGGGTTAGCATTTCCGGGGGAGTTGACGTTGGTCGCTACGATGACACAACGCACCTTCCAGAATCTTCCTTCCTTCGAAATGGCGGGCTGGCCAGTCTGGGAAGAGATTTGCGGGGTGATGGTGAGCATGGAATTCTCCTTTAAGCGTAAAGTCTGCCGCGGCCGCCGCGGCCGCGCCGCCCCCAACCGATTCGGGAATAGCTGGCGCGTTGCTGCAGCTTTGATTGCGAACTGGTGATCTGCGCCAGAGCCTTGTCGCCGGCCGCGTCGAAACTCGGGCCGAGCAAGCTGCCGCGCGGGGTGACAAAGATCGACGCCGCGTAGTTAGCCAGCGCTTCGGTGCAGCGCATGATCGGCACCAGGGTGGCCGCGAAGCCTCCCGCGGCCGGGGCGATGTCGGCAAGAAAAGCGGCGTAGCGCGTCTTGATGTCCATCGGCAGGATGGAGCCGGGGAAGTAGAGTCCGTCCTCGCGCCAGTCAAAGCGGAAGTTGCGGCTGCCCTTGGCGCGGTTGCCCCGCAGTCCATCGGAAGCCGGGCGCATCGAGCGGAATTTCGTCAGGTTGGGGTTTGCGGCTGTGGCGCCGGCGACGGACTGCCGCTCCTCGAGATAAATCGGTGAGATGAAATCCGGCGGCAGGGTCGGGCAGCCGGGGAGCGTTGTCGGGGTCCAAAAGGTCACGCCGTCGTAGAAGCCCATCCAGTTGATGTATTGCTCCGCGCCGGGATCGAGGTTGGCCATCACCGGCAGGCCTGTGAGGATGGTGGTGTTTTCGAGCCGCGGGTGGCCTTGCAGGGCGAGAGCTTTCTGCAATTTTCGCCAGGCCAGGTTGGTGATGGGCAGAACATAAGCCTGCGCGTCGGCAAAGAGATCGCCCGTGGGGATCACCAGAGAATAAGCCACGCCATTCGCGACGGCCGCCTGGTTGACCAGGGTCGCGGTAGTCGGTGAGGTCACGAAGGCGATGGTGTTGGCCACGCCGTTGATGACAATCGGGGCGTTGTTGAACAGGGCCGTGAACTGGTTGCCTGCAGTCCAGGTGATCGAGAGGCCACCGGCGTTGATATTCACCGTGCCCGCCTGGTTCGGCTGGATGTTCTGGATGAAGTCGCCCAGCAGCGAGCGCACCATCTGAGTGACGGTGGCTAAAGTATCGTAGGGAGCTGTGGGGGCGAAGGGCACGGGGTTGCAGCGTCTTAATAGAACACTGAAAAACTGAGGACCGCCTTAGTTCGTGGGCTCCGCGTCTTCCTTCGCGAGTTTGGCGGCGTCCTTCTGCCGTTTGCGTTCGCGCATCTCGACTGCGGCCGGCGTGATGTCGAGCTTGCAGTGCACGCAGATGGTCGCGCCGTCGTTGACTGAGCCTTTGCACTCCGGGCACACCCCGCGGCGGATCTCGCCTTCTCCATAGAGCGCCTGATAGCCCAGATAGTTGGCAGCACGATTGAACATCTTCCGCTCCTGCATGCGCAGGCTGGCGTTCTCCGATTCCTTCATGTTTTGCTCAACGCGCTGCTTGCCTTCGGAGTAGACCAGCAGCATGTACTCGTGGAAGTTCTCTTCCGCCGCCGCGATCTCTTCTTCGCTGGGGATTTCGTTCATACTCCAGAACACGCCCTTCCACTTGCCGTTGGTGGTGTAGAGCGACAAATCGGCGGAGCTGGAGGCCGTCCCCAGAATGTCGTCGACCACGCCGGAAACGTGCTTCTCTTCGTCGCCGATCTGGACCGTCCCGCCGAGCGCGCGGTCGGTCACGACGCCCATATTATTGCCGCCGTCGGCCAGGTCGATTTCGCTCAGGTTGAGCATGGGGACTACGACCGGAGCGGAGTAGCGGGCATTCTTCGGTTTGGCGGGGATCTTCCACTCTCGGCCGCCGCCCACGCCCTTCCACGGATCGAGGCCGACGTTGAAAATGAAGACGGCAGGCATCCGGATCGTCTTCAGCATGGCGGACTGCGTGGGATAGCTGCGATTGCGTTTCTGCAGGGCGGCAACTCCGCCGGATACGGGTACGAGCATAAGGGTTACTCCTTTGGTTCGGAACTGGTTTGAATAATCGGACGGCCGCGCTGCCGGGCTTTTCTGCGGCGTTCGGCTTCAATGGCGCGGGGCAAAGGGTCGAGCGAGGTGTAGATGCGCGCGGTGTCCTGCAGCTTTTCGAGCTTGCGCAACTCGCCCATATTGTCGTCGTAAACGGTGTCGAACTGCTCGCCGAATTCTTTTTCTTCGCGCTCCATCATTTCGAGTTCGTAGTTGCGCAGCTGCCAGACCTGCAGCGCCTTCGATTTTTCGCAGGCGTGCAGCAGCAGGCGAAGATTGTCCGCGCCGAAGTCGTCGAGCGAAAGAAACTCGGTTTGTTCGCCCGCCGGGTTCTGCATCATGTTCAGCAGGTAGTGCTGCAACACGTGAGACAGGCAATATTCGCCGTCGGCGGGCTTCGGCCCAAAGGCTTCTTCGTGCCACTTGCCAAAACGCTCCCAGAGTATCAACTCTTCCAGAATCCAACGCTCGCCCACGCGCGGGTACTTCAGCACTTCGCGCACCACAAAGCAATTCGTGTCCGGGTTCAGGATGTTCATCTTGCGGCGGCGGTCCGGGTTCCACATCACGCGGAAGCGCGGCAATCCTGACTCGGTGATGCCGAAGTCGGCGCACACCCGCTCCACCCACTCCGGGACGGGAGTTTTCTCGCGGCGTTCAAAGGATGCGTTGAGCAGGTCAGTCACAGCTTGTAGAGCCGTTCCAGTTCGGAGACTTCCTGATCGCGCGCCAGCAGCCTGAACATCACGCGGCCTTCTACGGAATCCGGCAATTCTAAAATCAAGGTCTGGCCAGAGCAGAAGACCACAGTCGCATAATCCAACAAATCCCCCCTATCGCTCCAGAAGGGAATTTCTTCGCCGGTCTCGAACTGGCGGCAAGGCTCGTTCATTTGGCAAACGACGCGCACCTACTTCGCCACTCCCGCAATCTCCGGGTCGGGCTGCGCCGCCTGCAGCCGCGCGTAGTCTTCTTTCGACATCACCACGCCCATGATCTCTTCTTCGCGCAGGCTCACAATGTCCCGCGTTTCTTTTCCACCGACGCCGAACAGCGGCAGATCGGTGCCGGCGAACTTGCCGAACATAATCACCGCGCCCGGCGAGACGCGAATCGGAATCAACTGCCCGAGCAGGTTGTAGCGGCCCTGCCCCACGCCGACGACGACACCGAAGGCAGGCGGAGTCTTTCCGGTGTCTGGCAGATAGAGGCCGTGAGTCGAGAGTTCGGCTTCCGGGATGCGCTTCGCGGTCACGCGGTCACCCAGCGGAACGAAAACGCAATCGTCCTTCAGGGCATTGGAGCGCGTGTCCAGCACGGCTTCGGCCTGCGCGGCCGCGTCTTTGATCTGCAGCCCCGTCGAGCCTTCGCCCGCGAACTTTAGGCGCTTGTCGGTGACGATGATGTCGGTAGATTTTGGCATGGCTGTGATTTTACTGCGAGAAGACGCCGCGTCTGCTCTCGCAGGGTTTCCTCGCTGGCGCGGTGAATCAGATCGAGCGCCGCCCCGATGAAAGCGTAGTTGGCGCTCTCTTCCTCAAGCTGCTGCGGGCTGCGAGCGGCCCGCGGAGGCTGGGGTTTCGCCGGATTGTTTGCCGGACGATTCCTGAGCCTCCGCTGCAGCCGCTCCACCGCAACTTCTGCTTCCGTTTCGGGCACGGTTTACCAGTTAGGTTCCGCTCGGGATCGCGGCTCCGTCGAAGTACAGCCCAAACTTCGGCTGCTCCAGACAGACCTGCTCCCCGCCCCAGACGTATTCGATGGTCGAGAAATCCAGGCCGCCATCGTCGCCGTAGACCTGGAATTCCGTCTGGCCATTGCGGGTCAGCGGTCCCATCGGTTTGATCTGGCCGCGGAACCAACGTTTGATGGCCAGCAGATCTATGATGCCGGGCGTGGCCAGCTTCGATACCAGCATGGGATCGCCATCGATCTCACGCTGCGGCTTTTTGAACATGTCCACATTGCGCTCGCCTTTCGCCTGGTTCCAGATGATCGTCGGGTTCGCCTGGAAGACATAGTTCTGCAGAGCCTGTTGCTGGTCGAATCCCATGTGCGCCTGCAGTTCCAGTGTCTCGCCTTCATCCTCGGGCAGCACGCGGTTCAGATAGACCTTGCCGAGCGAATAAGCCGAGGGGTTCATGGCCAGGCCGCCCATCGCCAGGTGCGGCGTCTTGAGCTGGCCGGGGAAGCTGCCGCGGGGCAGGTTATTCCAGCTTCCGGTGTTCGAATCGAGCTGATTCGAGCGCCAGGAGCCAAGCGAGGAGTTCACGATGCCCGGTGAGCCGTCCACCGCCAGCACGTTGCCGACGGCAATGCCCGGAGGCAGCGCGCCGGTCACATACAGCAGTTTGGCGTTGGGGTCGGTCTGCAGGGTTTGAATCGAGCCGATCGAGGCCTGGCCCACGCCGGGCAACACCTGATAGGTTTTGTTGCCCTGGAACTTGTTGGCGTTGTTCACGCCGATCTGGTTGCCCGAGAGCGAGGTGATGGTGTCAAGAATTCCGGCCGCGTTCAGGTCGGAGTTCAGCAGCGCTTCCATCATGTTGCGGTACTGCGCAATCTGTTTCTGCAGGTTGCGCTTCTTGTAGCTGTCCACCGCCTTTTTCTTGCTGTCGGTGGCGATGTCGGCCAGGTCCGTCATTTCCGTGGCTGCCAGGAAGAACGGAGCCTGCACCTGGGCGCGCGCCTGTGTGATGGCCAGGCCGCGTCCAGCCGCCCCGCCATCGGGGTCGACCTGACGGGTCGATGCGCCGGGAATCAGATCGAGCGTCCACCAGAGCACGCGGGAAGACATGGTTTCGGTGGGGCGGGCCTCGATTTTGTCGTAGGCCATGTGGTCCCGCTGCATCCCATCAACGATCTTGCGGAGATAGCTTTCGAGCTGCGAAGCTACGGTTTGTGCGTCATTGCCTTGTGCGAATTTGCAGATGCAGTTCAAGAACGACTGCAGCCACAGACCCACGATGAAATACATTAAGCGCATCATCGAAATTCACCTGGTTGTGTGAGCTTCGAGAGTCATCCGTTCGCCCCGGTTCGGTTAGGAAGGGGCCAGCATGGACTTTGCTGAGTGCGGGACTGATTCGAGCGTGCGGCTGATCGAAGTTCAGCGCGACTTGCCGGAGCGTCCGGCACGGTTTGCCCGCGTGTCCCGTTTTTTGGGCTGAGTCCGTCTCTCAGTGGCACGCGGGAAACGAAAAAGTTAGTAGACGACTTCGATCTTGCGGCCGTCCTTCAGCGTGTAGCGGCCTTCCATGCGGTCCCGCGATGGCGAGCGGTCGTAGTCGACCAGCTTGCGCAGTTCGGCCTTGAATTTCTGCTCGGAGACGCGGGTGTAGCCTTGAGGCGTCGCGTTCGTGTTGGTTCGGTTGCCCGCGCCTGCAGCTGCTCTATTTCCGGCGCCAGCTGCAGCCTTCTTGTCCCGGAACACCCCGGACTTCGCAAAGCAGGTGCGCACGGCATCGCCGATCACGTCGTTGTGCTTCTGGTTGGCGCGTTTGGCGGCGCGCGCCACGTCGCCTTTAGTCAGGTCGGCATAATAGTTGCGCAGAAAGCGTTCGTCCTGGCTGGCGAGGCGGTTCACTTCGGCGTGCATCTTCGACACCATGTCGAAATATTCGCCGGGGTATTCCTTCTGCAGCTTCACCAGGTCGAGGCCGCGCGCCTTGGCCTCCGCCCGGATGCCGGAGCCGATGGAACTCTCCAGGGCGGGTTTGATCTCGGCGCGGGCTTGCGCCTCGCGGCCCTTCATCTCCACTTCCTTGGCTCTGGTTTCGCGCGCCGTCAGTTCTTTGTCTTTGGCGTCGCGAGTTTTCTGCGGAGCCTTCTGCGCGGTTTCGATGCGCGAGTTCCAGTAGTCGGCCAGCTGTTTAGCCAGCTTCTGCGCCTCGGGATTGTCCTTCAGCCCGATCAGCGCGGCGTGCATGCCGCGAATGTCGAGGCCGCCCATATCGGCCACGATGTATCTGGCGACGATGTGGTCGAAGTTTTCCGGGTGGTGCTCCTGCATGTAGTTCAGGGAGTGGATGGTGTGCTTGATGGCGACGTCGGGCGATTCTTTGAACCCGGTTTCGGTCCAGCGCGCATCGCCGGATTCGAAAAGCTGGGAGTCGGCGTGGTAGCCGCCCAGCTGGTCCGAGATTTCCCGGACGCCTTCGATTCCGCCCATCTGCTCGACATCACGCGCCAGTTGGATGGCGGCATTGAGTCCGCCAGGGATGGCTTTATTGAGCCGCGCTTCGGAGAAGATCAGCTGCCGTTGCCGCTTGAGGGCTTCCGGGCCGAGCTTCTGCGCGGCCGCGATGAGCTTTTTGTCCGCGGCCGTGACTTTGCGGCCGTCGCCGAGATCGACCGGGGTATTGAGATCGGCGTCGTTTTGCTGCCCGTCAGCATCCAGTTCATCGCTTCCTGCGTCCTCTTGCGAGCCTTCATCCTCGCCACCCGATCCATCCGATGCAGCGTCGTCGCCGCCGCCATCGTCTGCGCCGCTATCGTCCGCGCCATCGCCGCCTCCGGTTCCAACGTCTCCAATTGTAGGCGCGGCGGCAAAGAACGTTCCAAACATCGGCATCAGCCAAAACTTAAACAGTAGGCGTAGCATTCAATCCTCCAGGAGACAGGGTAGGTGCGGCTTTCGCCGGGTGCGGGTGCGGCGCGGCTGCAGGCAACGCGGGAGCGCCCGGAGCCGCGCCCAGGGCAGCACCCGCACCAGGCGCAGCGGGGAGTGCGCCAACCGGGGGCGGAGGCGGCGGAATGATCCCAGCCAGGTCGGGCGGGATCACAATGCCCGCGGCCTGCGCCTTGGTTAAGTGTTCGGTCATGTGCAAAATCAAATCTTCCACGACTTCACCGGCGTTCGTCAGCAGTTCCCAGACTTCGTCCGACTCTAAAATTCTCCGGCAAGTGCGGGCATGCTCGATGTGGTCGTCGCCGATCCGGGTGGGAACGCTCGACTGCTTTACGAGCGGCTCCGGTGGGACTTGCGGAGCCTGCTTACCGGGCGCGACAGCGCTGACTACTTGCTGCGCGGCATTCTGTTTCGTTTGCTGCTTTTGCTGAGTAGCTTCAGCGTCAGGAATTGCCCCCATGCCGCCCTTTTCCGGCTTCATCAGCTCCCATTCGGCCAGTTGGCGATCGCGCGCCTGCGCCCCCGGCATCACCAGGTCAAGGCCGATGGCGTCTTTCAAACCCACGCGGTTGTCGGGTTCATTCAGAATCTGGGCGGAGATCCCGTTCGGATTCGTCTCTGCCGCCTGGTAGAGCGCCAGCCACTTATTGCTCTTGTCGGTGGGTGATTCGGGGAAGCTGAGGTCGCTTTCCGGTTTGATTAGGAAGCCCCCGCGCCCGAGCAGGGAAGTGTCGAGCGAGACGATTTTGTTTTTGCCTTTTCCAAGGTCAATCGTCGTCGAAATCTGCGTGTCTTCACGTTTGGCCGACATGCGCGCGGCCTGCCAGCAAACGCCGGCGCGAAACGCGAGGTACGGCACCCACACGATCGCCATGACGCCGAGGGCCATGTCTTTCGCCTGGGCATAGGCCTTGGCCGTCTTCTGGTCTTCCATGTTTCCGCCCCACATGGCGGGCTGCAGGTTCACGAGCTGTTGCGGGAGCGTGCCCTGGAGGTTCTGCACCCACGCCTGGAACGATGCGGGGACGTCGAAGCCGGCTTCTTCGAAGATGTTGTCGGAAAGCGGCATCCCGTTTTCCGGCTGCATACTGGTGTACTCGCCATAGCGCGAAAACTGCTGCATGATCGCGCCCATGCTCTCAACCGCCACGTTCAGATAGGTGCGCGGGATGCACTTGTGCAGCATCTCCGAATACATTCCCATAGCGTCGTTGAATTCCATCTGCACCGGAATAATGGAATCGGATTTCGATCCGCGGCTGTTGCCCCAGCCGGGTTTGGAGTGCATGACGCGGCACTGCGCATCGAGCGCGATCACCTTCGCGCCGGCGAACACAGTGCCAAACCACTTCACGCGGATTCCCTTGGGGCAGACGCCTTCGATTTGAACTTCGCTGCCGTCTTCGTTTTTCTGTTTGCCGCCGATCCAGAAGGCACGGCGGTCTTCGGCCAGATGATTGAAAGCCGACGGCCGCAGCCAGTAGCGGTCCTGGGTGACCAGGTTGGCCAGTGTGTCGCTGGTCACCTGGGTCACGCCTTCGGCCACGGCGATGCGCGAGGTGCGGGCGATTTCGTTGTTGGCGATTTCCGATTTTCCCGGCCCTTCGATCAGCTTGGCGATCTTCGGGTTGTCCTGCATCGCCACCAGCTTGTCGAGTTCCTCCGAGATCTTCAGGTAGGGCCACTTCGGGAAAGGCTCAATGATGGGGCATTTGCTTTCGAGCGTGCCGAAGTAGCGCGTGATCTCCGTGCCCAACGGGTTGCCTTCTTTATCCACGCCGCACATTTCCTCATTCTCTTCGTACTCGGTCACGGCCACGATGCGCGTGTCGGTCCAGATCAGCTTGGCCACTTCCATCTGGGTGACTTTCGCCGGGTTGTACTTCTCGTAGATCGAGATGTAGTCGCCGGCCGTGCGGGCGGCCTTCACCGAATCACCGTCGCGCGGCTTGTCGGGCTCGGCTTTTGTCGGCGCTGGGCTCTGCGAGAAGGTGGCGTTGAAGACTTCGTGGAAGCCGGCGTAGATGTTGAATTCTTCTTCGTAAAACTCTTCTTCGTTCTCGTCTTCATCGCCCAGCGTCAGACCCGAGGGACCGACCTGAAAGTGCCCGGCGTCGGCATTCCACAGCGGGTGCTGCTGGCCGATCAGGAAATAGCGGCGCAAGGTGCAACGAATGATCTCGATCATGCGCGCCCACTCGTCGCGCTGATCCATCGCGTCGCAGATCGAGCGCAAGTCCTGGACGCGATCGTCCCGCAGATTCAGGAAGTCGTCGTCGTAGTCTTTCCCGTCTTTGGTCTCGGGCGGCTGGGCAGCGCCGGGGGCAGGTTCTCCCCCGTCTTCGATATCCTGCTCCAGCTCGTCGAGTTGATCGAGAACGTCGGCCATCTATTTACTCAAATCTCCGCCGATGAAGCGCTTGCCTAAAATTCCCCGCGCGCGGATGTGCGGGTTGGAGGAGTGGGATTCCTTCTCGGCTTCCTGGCGCTTCGACACGTTACGCCGCGCAGCCGCGCGGGTCAACGCGCCCGGATGACGAATCGCTTTCTTGATCCAGTTTTTCGCCATGTTTATTTCTTCGCGATCGGCGGCCCGAGAATCGCGCTCAGTCGGGCCGCCGTCGCCGCGTCCTTTTGCTGCTGCTCCGCCGGGGACAGCTTCGTCAGAATTCTCTGTCTCCGCGACAAAGCGCTGACGCTGCCGCCCTGTTTACGAGCCCACTCGCGCAGAGTCTTCATCTGCTGGGCATGCTCGGCGGTGAAGGCGGTAGCGCGCGACATGTTAATCGATCGGGATGACCGAGAAGCCGTCGATGGTGATCGCCGTTCCCAGGTTGGCGGTGCCGACCACAGCTTCCAGGCGAACCTGTTGCTGCGTCGAGAGCGGCAGAGAGGTGAAAATCGGCGAAGAGGTGGAGTTATCCTGCAGCTCCAGGGTGCCGACGTTGCTGGAGGCCAGGGCCGCCAGGGAAAAGCCGCTCGTCAGAATCGAGCCGGTGGCTCCGGTGGTGACTGTGGTCAGGTTGCCGCACACCTGCGACTGCGTGTGCGCGCCCGAGCCCGAGAACGTGCCGGACGGGATCGCCAGGATCTTCGTGTCGGAGTTGTTATACGGGCCGTAGTAGAGGTTGAAGGTGACCGTGGCCGTGTTGGCCGGGGTCGCCTCCCAGTCGATGCAGACCTGGTACTTTTTGCCCGCGACGTTCAGAATGCCGGCTGGTAGATTGAACGCCGCCAGCTCGTAGGTGCCAATGTTGCCCGAGGAGCTGGCCGTCAGGCTGGCCAGGACGTTCGGGAACATCAGTCCCGCCACCGCTGCCGATGTGGGTTGGTACGCTGCCGTGGTGCGCGTGTTGTTGGCAGTGTCGCCGGTGGCAATGCCATTGGTCTTCGCCGTGGTGGTGGGCGGAGCCGCCGCCAGGCTGATGCTGGCCGTCGCCGTCTGGTTGTAAGTCGCGTTAGTGACGGCGCAGGCCGGGATCACCGTTTCGAGCTTCGTCAGAGTGCAGTTCGAAGACGTCAGGTTATAGATCGTCTCCGCCTTCGAAGAGCCGCCGTTGGCGGTGCAGGCCACCGCGACTCCCACTGCACCCGTCGCCGCCGCCGGCACCGAGGCGGTTGCCGGGAAGGCCGCCGAGGTGCTCTGGCTCGATTCTTCCACCCACGCGCTGAACTGGCCGTAGATGTCGACATAAGCCTCGGAGCAGTAGTAGCTGTTGGCGCCGGTGGCGAAGGTGAACGTCGGCGCCGTGATGGCCGAGATGGCGGTGTTCGCGGTGGGCCGGGCCGTATAGAAGACTCCCAGCGCAGAGCTGGCGTCTTCGATGTTCACGTTGGGATACGCGAGCACCGCGGCGATTGCGGCTGCCTTCGAGGCGTAGCAGTTGGTGCAGCTGGTGTTGAGAAAATATCCCGGCTCAATCGTGACCACACCGCCGCCCCAGTTCACCGCGTCCAGTACGGCTTCGGCGATGCCGCCGGTGCCGGAGCTGATCGAAGCGCCGACGCCATGGGTATAAGTGAAGCTGGCGGTGATCGAGCAGGTGACGAGGATCCCGTCCTGGTTCAAGCCTTGCGACTTGTAGCAGCCGGAGACTGCAGTCGGTGTAACCAGCTCGGGGGTCGAATCGTTGATCACGATGGGCACGCCCACCGCGAAGGGAACGACCGCGCGGCCGTCCTGAAGCACGATGTAGCCGCCGCGGACGGTGATGGTGCTCGATCCGGTGGCGGCGTTGCCGCTGGAGATCTCCGCTGCGAAAGGTCCGCCGTAATTGGAGTATTCATTGGCGACGAATCGGCCGGCCACGAAGGAAAGATTCGAGGCGCGGGTCGAGACCGCGGGAGTGATCTGGGTTTGCGCCATCGCCCCGGTGACAGCGGCGAGGACGCAGAGGATCGGGGCGAGAATGCGCGTGAGTTTCATTGGGAAGTGCTCCTTCATGGTGTGTGGGAATTTGTCGAGTTGCAAAGTTGAGGGGTCGAAATCGTTTTACTTGCAGGAGCGGCTGTAGCTGTCGGCCATGTCACTCATGTCGTCGTCACTGCCGCCGCCGTCGTTGTCGTCGCCAGGCGCGTCGTCGTTTTCTTCTCCGTGGCCGAAACGCTCATCCTGCCAGCGTCTCGCGTCCTCGTAGGTCGGGTGGTTCTCGTTCTCCTGCCGGCCATCGGGATGGGTGTGCTTCGAGAAATAGCCGCCGCCTTCGTCTTCGTGGATTTCGTGATGGTGCATGCCGTCGCCCTTGGCAGCGGCGGAGCCCGCATCTTCGGCTTCGACGTCGGACATGTTCTCGGGATCGTCTTCAAGCATGGGAATAGTCCTCGATTCTTAGAGTGAGAGGGCGCGAGCGGCCCACGTTACGCGGTCACGGCTTCTTCGGTGCCTTCGGTCACGGCTTCTTCGGGGCCCGCGGCCGCGGCTGCCAAGGGAAACTCTCGCCACTCCCCATGCCCGCGGTGCGCGGCCACGTCGGCATCGTTGCGGATACCCTTCTTCTCCTTGAACTCCTTCGAGAATTCGTGGGAGGCGTGCACGACGTCATGGAAGATTTCCACTTCCGGCACGGCCGTGGCGACTTGGATGGGCGTCGGCTTCTTGTGGTCAGCGTTGGGCGCGGGCAATTTCTTCACGGCCAGAGTCAGCAGCGGCTCGCCGCCTTTGCCCAGGTGGGAGACTTCCCCGACGCGGGATGAGAGAACCAGCGCGGGGCGCGTGCCCCGGCCGTCAGTGAAGAGAACGACTTCGGCAACGGTTTGTTCAGACATGTTTTTCTCCTTGTGTTTTTGGAACCTGAGTTTTGAGGGCTGTAGCGGTCGCATCGACGTGGCGCTGTTTAGTGTTGAACTGACGGCGCACTTCGTTTAACCAGTGCCGTGTCGAAAGCGTGCGCGGGCGGCGAAGCGTCTGGCGCCCGCCGAATTGCGGCGCGGCGGGCCCGGAGCTTACGCGCGTTTGCCCCGTTGGCTCGGCTGGTTTCGCATTCGGCGCTTCCGCGCGATAAAGAGCTGGCGCAAGTAGCGTGCGCAAAACCTTGGCTTCATGCCGGGCGCTGTCGCGGTCGGTTTCGAGCGTGGCGATCAGCCGATCCGCTTCGTCGCTGCGGAGCAACACGCCCAGCTTCACGCCAGCGATCAGTCCGACAGCGAGAGCCAACGCCGCGATTCCCACGAGCAGAGTGGTCACCAGCGTCCCCCTTGAGTCCGGCTGCGTTTCACAATCGAGCGTCGCTTCCGCTTTTCCGGCGGGGCGTGTTCGTCTTTGAAGGCCAGGTGCTGCATGAAAACTTCCTGCCGTAACTCGCGCATCTTGTCCGGGGTTAAAAGCTTTGCGCCGGCATCGAGCGCGGCTTCCTGGTTCTCTTCCGGGATGTAGGCAATGTTGCCGTGCGGATCGAGCACGCGCACTTCTCCGGGCTGCGCTCCGCGTTTAGGGAGTGTGATCGGAGAGGCGGTTTGCTGCTCCAGAAGTTCCAGGCTCATTTCTTAACGCTCACCGCTTCGCTTTCGTGGCGGAACGGCCGCCGAACTTCGACGCCCAGTTCTCGCCGGGCTTCACGGGCGCGACGGCCGCCGCTCGGTTGGCAAACTGTTCGCGCACGCCCTGCAGCCTCTCCTCGAGCTTCACGGAATCCGGCTTGGTCGAGGTGCCGATCATCCACTGCAATCCGACGCCGGCCGAGTCCACAGGGTCGTCGCCGATCTCGGCTTCGGTCCAGTCCTTCTTCGCCATCTCCTCCGGTTTGCCGTGGTCGGTATCCCGGATCATCAGCGGAATCGACTCGATTAGCTTGGGGCAGCGGTCGGAGATAAACCACACCGGCGGTTGCGCCAGGAGATTTCGCTCCGGGTCTGCCGGATAGCCGAGAGCCTGCGACATCAGCCGAGCCCGCACCACGCGAATCCCGGGTCGAGAGTCGGCAGGAAACGGCCTCGGAATCCGCGGTCCCAAGCCTTCCTCTAAGAGTTTTCCGATCGATTTCGGATCGTCCTTCTGCGCTCGCGGCGAGAGCTTGCCCGCATCCCACACGAACACAAACGCCCTGAGCGGCGCGAGTTGGTGATACTGCGCTTCCCGCTGGGTGATTCTGCGCCCGACTTCGGTTTCGTGAATTTGCCGGTCCCATTGCTCTTCGTGGGTGATGACTACGTTGCGTTCGTCTTTGGCGTGCCAGTGAAAGCAGTGCGGGTGATCGTGGCCCCAATCGCCCGAGAGGGTGCGGGTGTGCCAGGGCTGGATCCGCGCCATCGCTTCAGCGTGCGGAATGACGTGGACCTTAAGATTGAAATAGGGGAAGTATTGCCCGGTGTAGACGTCCCAGTTGCCATGCGCGACCCGCTGCGCCATGTCTGGCGGGAGAGTGAGATTGCGCGTGTGGTAGGCCGAGGGGAGATGCGGATTGTCGCTCGCCAGGAAGGTGACGCGGGCGAACTGGCCGGTGATGTCGTAGGGCTTGCCGTCACGACTGACGCCCTTGAATTCCGGGGGGTAGTCTTTCGTGATCCAGTATTTCTTAACCCAAGCATGGCCAGGCCCACCGGGGTTGGTGCCGGCTGCAAACTTGGGACGCTCAATACCCGGCCAGCGAAGCCGGAAGCGCAGGTCGTTGAAGACCGCAAGTTGGTGGCGCGTGAGTTCTTCGACGGCGATGGCCGCGAACTCCGCCGAGAAATATTTTGCAGGATCGTCGAGGTTGCGCAGCGCGATGGCGCCAGAACCGTACTCGGGGCGGAGTTTGAAGTCGAGCCCGCCATCGGTGCGGGTAAGAGCGCCGAGCCAAGGAGGGAACTCAACGCGAATCTTAGAAATGTGGCGGTCTTTGAGCGTCGGGTAGTCTTCGGAGAACAAACCCACAACCACAGATTCGAGACCGAGCGACTGATAGCAGTCGACCAGGAAGTCGACCAGCCACCAACGCAGCGCGTAGCTCTTGCCGCCCGAGGCTTCGCCTTCCGCGAGAACGAAATCATATTTTGCGCAGGTCTCAAAGAATTCACTCTGACGCTCAGTTGGGCTTATGAGATCCCGGAGTGTTGCGGGCCGCGTGCGCGGAGCTTCCAAAATAGCTGGGGGCATTGCCTCGCTCTAACGCCTGCTGTCCTTCGCGGGTGTCGCCAATGAAAACGCCCTGAGCTGGCTTGCCGTCGCGCCGGTCGGTGAGATATTTACGTCCATCCATCACTAAACGCCTGTCGCGAGCGAGCAGCACATCCCACCAGCCGCAGATTTCACAGCGGCAAACCTTGTGCTCCTCGACCGCCTGACAGATGAGGCACCTGATCTTGACCGCGCGATATTTTTCACACTCGCAGTTTTCCTTGAGCTTCCCGCAATCGCCGCACTGCTCGAAGCACTTGCAGTTCTTCGGATGAGCTCTGCAGATCGAGCAGGCGCAGGCGCGCACATGCTCAGGCGGCCCATCCATCGCCAGCACGCGAGTAGCAATGCCAGCGGTTGCGTCCAGTGGGATCTTTGGTTTCTTTGGCCGGCCATTCTTTTTCCCGTTAGCGGCTGCCGCCGCGCTGCGATCTCCACCACGCGCCATTTCGTCGTTAGCTTTCTAGCCTCAAAAAGCAAAGAAACCAACGGATTGAGCGCCATAAGCAAACGGGCGCCGGTCCCCGAAAAAACGAAAGTTAATCTTTCCAACCACTTGCACGAACCGGCTGATCGCGCGGCCGGCGGATCGCGCGCCACTAACCAGTTGTTTTTTCAGTGAGATCATTGCTTTCCGTTGGTTTCCGTTTGCTTTTTCGGAGGGAAATTCGAGGGTTTCGGGGCTGAAATCGCTCGTAAGTTGTTGATGTTTCAGATCGACCCATTTGTTACAAAAGCAACTAGGCTACTTCGGCTCGTTTACGCTGCCGGTAGAGGGTCATCCGGCTGGCGCCGCGCTTGGGGTCAATCTTGGGGCCAGGGAGCCGGCAGGCGGCTTTCGCCAGCTTCATGCCGGCGATCGTATTCTCACTGATCACTTCGCGCTCCATCTCGACCGCCGCGCACATGATACGGAAGGCGAAGCGGCCCATCGTGGTGTCGAGCTGGAAACTTTCCTGTTTGCTGAAGAAGTCGATCTTCGCGTCGACCAGTTTCTGCACATTCGTGATCAGGTCGGGGAAGGAACGACCGAAGCGGCTGAGGCGCCACACCAGCACGCCATCGAAATCCCGCCGGCCTTTCTCCGCGTCGACGAGCAGCCGATTCAGCTCCGGGCGAACGACGCCTTTCTTGCCGGAGAGTCCGCGATCGACATATTCCCAGACGATTGTGTGGCTGTGGGCTCGGCACCACTCCCGCAGCTCGCGCAGCTGCACTTCGGGATTCTGTCCGCTGAACTCATGCCCCACGCCCGGATGAAGCGATGGCTTCTTTCCGCAGACCAGGCATTTGTCGGTCGAGACACGAGCGTAGAGGGCGAGTTTCATCAGCAGCCAAACACTTCCCGCAGATTCAAGCGATAACAGCGCAGTGGAGTTTCGAGCTGGGCCACGTCTTTGAATCCGTAGCTCTCCGCGAACCTGCAGGTCGATTCGTCGCGGCACAGGAAGTATACTTCGCCGGCGTCGCGGCGATAGGCTTCTTCGACCGTGTGTTCCCACAGCCGCATGATGGCATGCGCGGTTTCGGTTCTTGAAAGTCCGGGAGCGAAAATCAGGTTCTCCATCATCAGAGGCTGCTGGATCGGACACCAGGCCACGCTGTCGGCGCCGGCTTCTTTGCTTTTGCGAAAGGCTTCCAGGGTGAAGGTGGAATCGTGCTCGAAAATGTCCAGGTCGAGCAGCTCCCCGTCGAGCGTGGTCTTGGCCGCCTGGATCGCCCGCTGCACATCTTCCGAGCCCGCAATGACAACCAGCAGCCGTTCCACTTACGAAGCCCTCGTGATTCTCGCCGTGATCTTGATGCCACCATTCGACGGCGCCGTCTTGCAGTAGATCGAGACGAACTGGCCGGCCACGGGAATCAGGTCGGAGGTCCAGCGCGTTCCGGCTCCGTTCGGACCAGCCGTGAGGTTGCCGTAAGCGAGATCCCCGCCGGCGGGCACTTGCACGTAATCGGCGGAGCCGGCCGGGTCGTTGTCGGACTCCATCACATAAAACTCGCCGGCGCCAGGCGCGGCCGAGGCGTCGATGACCACACGAATGCCTTTCGCCCCGGCGGTGGGACCGGGAGGCAATGCGACTTGCTGGGAATATTCGCCGGCCAGAACGGTTTCGGCGTTGAACACCAGGTAGGTGTGACCTGGCGGGAAGGGGAAAAGAGCGGGAACGTTACCGAGTGTACCGTAGGCTGGTGACATAAAGGGTTCAGGCTGCTTTCGGGATCTCGCGATCCCCGCGTCGACGCCGGGAAGGGGCAGGGAACTTCACTGGTTTCGATACTACTTCCCAGATCAAGTCCATGCGCCGGCGGAGGTAGTTGTAGCTTTGAAACCACACACGGGCTCGCTTTGATCGGGATCGTCGTTGGTGCTCATTCAGTTTCATGCGTAGAGCCCGATCAAGGTGTCGACCCGGCGGCGATCGTTGCCGCTGAGAGAGTCGCGCAGCTGCTGCTTTCGTCGAAGCACCTGCGACCAAGCGAGCGCGATCGCGTCCATGACATAGCGCGGATCGGCGGACTCGCGGCTCTCGGCCAGGAGGCGAAGTTCTTTCTTTCGGGAGCGGAGAATTCGTTCGCGTTCGTATTGAGCTTTGGTCATCGCAGTTGCTTCAGAATCATCAGCACAGCCCCACCCAGAGTGACGGCGGCGGTCAGGATCTTCAAGCCCAGCTCCAGCAGCCGCATCTTGCGCCAGAGATAATTCTGGGAGCGCAGCAGCGCGGCCCCGGTCCGCTCGGTCGGGTCCGCCTCGTACTGTTTACTGCGGTCGATTTTTCCGAGGGTTCCAAGTTGGGCGGCTTTCTCAAGAGCGCGGCGGTGGCGTTCGCTCACCATGACTGGGAAACAGCTCGTAGCCGTCGAATATCACCAAGGCCAGCAGCAGCGTCATCTCCGGGGAGATCGGGTTCGAAGTCGAAGCCCTTACCAGAGCTAAATCGACGACGGCTTCGAAGTGATCGAAGAGGGACACGCATGAGGGGTTAAGCGGTGGCCTGCCGCTCGCACAGCCGGGCGTAGGCTTCCGCCCGCACGATCAAACAGATGCGGTCCGCCCGCGTTTCGGAACTCTTGACCGGATCATCAAATTGGGAGCCGTGGACCTCCAGAGCGGGAAGGGAATTGCGGCGCGAGAGTTTGCTGACTTGCTCCGGGCTGGCGGGCTTCAGGTACTGGCCGGAATAGAGAAAGGCGCGGCAGAGGATGCCCTTCGAGTGGTCAGCCGGATCGATCCAGTCGGCGCGGAAGGCATCCACTTCGGCAATGCCATAGCTTTCGCTTTTGCGCTGGTTGGGGCGGTCAATCGCGGGGTTCGAGCCGCGAGCGAACACAGGAATTCTCATGGAGGGGGTAGCGCAATTGGCAGCGCTTTATGAGCGGCGCGCGGCGCGTGAGACTGGGTCGGCGGGACTGTTGCGAGTATCGCTGGGGCGTCAGAGACGCGGCGCTTAGGGTCACTGAGTTCCGCCGCCCGGTTCAGGATGGAGTTTGAGTGGGGAGAGAGGAGAAGTGCAAGTTACGAGAGTGTGGTGGCCGGAGGGGTTAACGCTTTTTCTTCTATGACGCGGGGACGTTGGGCGGGGGTTCGCCGGGTCCCTGCCCGCCATCAACCTGCACGTTTCGAGTGCCGATCAGCCACTCCGCGTAGCGTTCCGGCATCTCCTCGGCGGGGGTCACTGGGCGGGCTTCTCCTGTTTGGGCTTCATCGCATTCAGGTACTTCACTGCCTCTTCGATCATCGAGTTGTTGGGGTGGCAGTTCCGCGTGCAGATTCCATAATAGGTGGGGTGAAGAGTTTTGCCTTCGAAGCCCTCGATCGGCTTCCACCCGCTAGAAAACTTATATTCGATCGCCAGGTGGAGATGGTTGTAGTCCACTTCGTAGGGGACCGTGTTGGTCGTCGTGGTGGTGGTGTCCACAGTGCCGCTGATGGTCCCCACTTGCTGCCCATACGTGGTGGATGAAACATTCCCGTTTGTCACGGTCCCGGTGATCGGCGATTGCGAAGTGCTGGTGCTTGAGTAGGTGCGCCAGCCATGATACACCGCTGGGGTTTGGCTGAAGAACAGGACGATCTCGGAAGAATCCGGTTCGTCGGAGTAGCAGACGGCCGGATATTTCTTGGCCATCTTTTTCTGAAACCATTCGAGCGTCTTCGGGCGGAACCCGTTGATTAAGTCGCCTGCATCGTCCTTGCGCACGACAGCGAATGTGACCTTGCAAGGCTGCGCAGGCTGCGCCCAGCAGCTACCGAGCAGACACGCCACGACCAGAAGAGTTTTCATCTTGGGCCTTCGCTTTTTTCCAGCGGGCCTGCACGGCTTTTCGGGCCGCGTCCCGGCGCTGCTTTGCGGTCATCGTCTCTAGGCGAGCTTTCCCGCCGCGCCGCCCGATCCGCGACATGTACTCTTTTACCGTTTCCACGCGGCGATTCTAAGGCACAAGTTCACGCCAAATACTAAGCGGCTACGTAAGTAATTGATTACGCGGCAAATCTAGTGCTTGACAGGACTATACTAAGCGGCTTACTATCAAAATCGTAGTCGGGCAGCTTGAGTGCTACCAACACCCAAGCCGCCCTAACCGAATCAAGCATCGTGGAGGATGCCCGAATGGCTCACAGCACTTTACCATCTCTCACCCACCCGGAATTTCCACAGGTCTTCAACTCAGCCATCGACCAGCAGGTCGAGCAGGTTGGCCGCATCTGCCAGCGCATCGAAGTCTATCCCCGTCCCGACCAAACCCTGCGGATGCGCAACCGGAAAATCGCATCCATCATCGGCAAACTGCACGCCTCGTATCTGGCCGCGCAGCTGCTCGGCTTGCCCGAGCTGGCCAGCTACTACCGGGCCGGGTACATGGAAATGATGGCGCACTGGGGCCGGGTCACTCCCATCAAGGGGGTGGACCTTGACTGAGCGCGAAGGGATCATCCAGGCCATCGTCGCCTTGAACTTCAACGAACCGGAGAAGGCGCTCGACATCCTCTTCCAGGCCTTGAGCGACGCCACCTGGGCCGAGACTAAATCGCCAGCGGTCGTCGCGCTGCCCAAACGCAGCTACGCTGCCTAACCGAAATTCACACATTCACGAAAAGGAGAACATCGTCATGCCGTTCAAACCAGCAACCAAGGAAATCGGATTTGTCAAGGCCAGCATGTTTGGCCCGAAGGGAACCGGGAAAACCACTCTCATGGCCATGCTGCTGATCTATCTCTCGAAAACCTTTCACCGCTCCGCGCCTGTCGCCTGGTTGGCGTCGGAGAAGGGCGTCGATTTTGTGACTGACATTTTCAAAGCCGAAGGCGTGCCGCTGCTGGTCAACCGTTCGCGGTCGTTTCTCGATTTGCGCTCGGCGTCGCGAGACGCGCTCAAGGAAGGCTGCTGCGCCGTGGGCGTGGATTCGGTCTCGCACTTCTGGCAAGACCTGTTCGCCGAGGGCATGAAGTCGCGCGGGCCGCGTTTGCAGCGGATCGGCCGGATCAAGGAAGAATGGGCGCCGTTCGCGCAGGACTTCCAGGACTCGGCGATTCACTTTCTGGTCACCGGACGCATGGGGTTTGTGTGGGACGAGATCGAGATGCCGGACGAAAAAGGCGAGATGGTGAAGGAGCTGTCGAAGTCCGGGACGAAGATCAAGGCCGAGGGCGACTTCGGCCATGAGCCCGATCTTGAAATTGAAACCGCGCAGATCGACGACCCGGACCTGGTGCGCTTCGATAAAGTGGGCGGACGGGCGCGGCGCAACTTCAAATCGCAGATGATCCACGTCGCCACCGTGAAAAAGTGCCGCGTGTGGTCGCTGAATGGCAAAGCCTTCACCTGGAAGGATCAGACGTCTTACAAGGCCGATTACTTCAAAAAAGTGGCGGAGCCGTTCCAGTCCTACTTCGACTCGCTCAACATCGGCGGCACGCAGGCCACGGTCCGCACCGATCACAGCACGGCTATTCTGTTCGAAAGCGGAGACGAGCGCTCGGCCCACGAGCACCAGGTCAAGCGCGACGTGGCCTTCGAGAAGTGGGATGCGACCATGATCTCGCTTGGAGCCTCGGGCACTGGGAAAGCGGAAACCCGCATGCGGATGCTGCTCGGGGAGAAGATCACCGGGACGCGCTCGAAGACGGAATTCGGCCAGCAGTCGCTCCAGCAAATCCTGCGCCACGTCCAGACCCTGATGGAAGCCGAACGTCTGATCAAGGAAACCGGCCATAGCATCGAGACCTGGACCAAACCGGAATACGACAGGCAACTCGACGAACTGCTCAAAATGGCGCGGGCGAGCTGGGCGGAAGAGACGACCTTCGTGGATGCGTGGGCACCGAAAGGCGCGCAGCCCGTGGTGGTGTCGATTGATGAAGGGAGGGAGCCGAGTTACTCCGCGTAGCCAGGTCGAAACCGGGGCAACCCGGTCTGCACGTGAAGCGTGCACTGAGGAGACCAATGAAGGAGAATGTTTATGGCAGAGAATCGGGAAGACTTAATGGATGTCGCCGCCGAAATTCGTGAGGCGATCAAGGAACTGACAGCCGAACTCAAACTACACCGCCTCGCATTGACCGCGATCAGTAAGACATTTGCCGAGGTGGTTGACGAAGGCGCGGGCAGCTACCCCGGCTACATTCGGGTGCGCAACGAACAATGAGGGCTTCTCGGCTCACCAGCCAGGCTTGCGAACGCCGAGAACGAACCGGGACATCCGAGGGTGAGGCGGGTGTCCCAAAATATAAAGTTTTGGGTGTGCGGGCAGTGGCGGGCGGGAATCTTAGACGCCGAGTAGAAAATCCCGTCCAGCATCGGCTAGGCCAGCCGGAAGTCCGCGCACCCCGGCGTCAGAAAAGGAACCATGACTAACTACACTCACCGTTCCGCGATTCGCAGGTTCCGCGCGGCTCAGAAGGAATTGACCGCTGAGCAACTCGCCGCACTTCAAGCCTACGCCGCCGAACATGGGCGCACGTGGAAGTCTCAACTCAACGATGACTGGATGAATGGCCGCGCGTCCGGTCCACTGCAACAGGTTCGCAATCAATTCGGCCCGAGCTGGCTGATCCGGTTCCGGCTGCCCAAGGTGAACGCGTGATCCGCACTGCCAAGTTTATTTTCTGCGACAACGAACACGGGATGGGCGACATGACGTACCCGGACCTTTTCGCCGAAACAGAAGTGTTGCGCCAGCACTTCATCGAGTCACCCTCGCTCAAGAAACTCCGCCTAGATGCGAAGAAAGCGGGATGGAGTCGCCACGAGGGCGCGGACTACTGCCCACAATGCACCGAGGGCGGAATTTGATCCGCCGCCGGCCCATCCCGAAATTCCGCGTGCACCCGCTCGTCTCCCAGCACTTCGAACTCATCCTCGATGGAGCTGTTCGGCGCTACCGGGACGGAAGGGAAGTCTGCCAGGACTCCCCGGCGGGCTGGCGGGAATACAAACGGCGCGTAAAAGCGATGCTGGAGCGTCAGGAAGGCCGCTGCTGCCTTTGTAGGCGACGGTTGGCCCTAAACGGTGCCACTTTTGAGCATCAGCGGCGCCGCGGCATGGGTTCCGCCTGGAGAGACGACCGGATCACAAAGGACGGGCAGGATTGGAACGGGGTGGCGCACTGGGTGTGCAACTCAGAGAAGGGATAACTGTGCTGGTAGTCGGGGCGGCAGGATCGCGCCGGGATGACGCTTCAACCAAAGATCGTAGGCTTTCTGGTGCAGCGGGCAGAGATGCTTGTCGGGGCCGACTTGTTTCGCGTGGTGCGGGCAGATCGGCGCGTCGCAGGTGCCGCTCCGCTTCTCTTTGACCTTCCAGTCACAGAGCAGATCGGCGGCGCGGCCGCAGGCGCAGAACTTTTGTTTCCGTCCCCGCATCCCGCAGATGATAGCGCTTGAGCCGTCGGCGAATTTGATGTGCTCGCACAATTTTGACTTTCCCCCGCCGTACCCGGACGCCTCAGCTCTCTTCGCTCTCCACAGTGAAGGCTGGGGCGTTCGGCCTTTCTTTAGGCCACTTTCCACTTCTCCTCATCCACGAAATCGACCACATCCCGCAAGGTTTTGAAGTTTTCCGCACGGGCGTCGGGAACCTCGATGGCGTATTCGTCCTCGATGGCCATGATGATTTCCTGCAGGTCGAGCGAGTCCGGGTTCAAGGAAGCGATAGCGGTTTCAGGTTGCAAGAATTCCGGCGCGACGGATCGGGCCGGAGTGTTCTCAAATTGCTTGGCGATGATGCGTTTGATGGTTTCCAGGGTGGTCACGTTCCTTTTTCTCCTTTCAAAAGAACAACTTTTTTATCTACACTTTTCGGCTCCGAACCTTGAGCCGATGGGATGGGTCCCTGCCCGCTGGCGGTCGGGTGCTGGGCAGAGTCATCGAAAACTTTCGCGACTTCTCCGATGCAAAGGCGCATCGAAACGACTAGAGCAAAGGAGCAGGCGAACATCACGACGCGATGAAAGACGGATTCCGGGGGCAGCGCCCAGAGTGCAAGATCGATGGCGTTTACAAGCGCCATTAGCAGAAGCAGGCTCATGCGCCAGAGGCTCACGCTTCTTCCCTCCAAATCTGCTCCCGCATTTCCTGCACCGCGACTTCCGCTTCCGCCATCCACCGCTCCGCTGCCGCGTGTCCAGCTTCAAATCCCCGCGTGTAGCCTTCGTCGAATCCGAACTGGCATCCGGCCTTGTGGCCGAGCCGGTAGCCGCGCTTGTGGAAGTGCAGGCAGGCGGCGATGCAGAAGGCGATGAGGGCCAGGGCGAAGAAGGTGAGAGCGGCGGGGATCATGCGAACCTTCCCCGGCGGCGGATGAAGAGCTGCGCTTTCTCGATCACCGCCCAGCCCTCGGGATTCCCCCTCATCAACTCACCGATATCTGTCGTGGTCGCTTTACGCAGATGACAATCGGTTTCATAGGTGAGCACCTGGCCGCAATTGATGCAAAGCGAGGCGTCGCCTGGTTTCGGCAGGGCCGGATTTCCGCCTTCAATGAGCGTCGATCCATCGAGCTTGTATCTGCACTGTGGGCAACGCGATTCGGCATGTTGGAATGATGGAGCGGCGATCACGCGCTCACCGCCGTTCGTTCACAGCGGCAGATTCGTCCACCGCCGGTGGGAAAGCCGCACTCATCATCTTCGATGTGCACGTGGCCGCAGTCCGGGCAATGCGACAGGTCGAAGCGGCTCCCGGTGAGCGGATAGGTGACTTTCGTCGCTGTCCCAAAAACCGGGCCGTTTGATACCTCCGTGCTCTGTGAGAATTTGAGCGCCATCGCCATCTCGCGGTGAAAGGCGATGAAGTCGGTCGCATCCCGCAAGCCCAGGCCGCTTTCGAGCGTGAGTTCGTAGCCGTGATCGGCGAGGAAGTTGAAGATCAGCGCCAGCCGGTCCAGTTCGACCGGAGCCAGGTTGCGCACAAATTCTCGCGGTGTCATTTTCCCTCCAATCGGAGCGGCGTCCACCGTCCGCAGTCCGGGCACTTCACCGAGATCCAATGACTACTGGGAGTGTCGTAAGTTTCCGCCACGGATTTTCCCGAAAGTTCTCTCGAGCAGCCCGAGCAGCGCACGGAGCCCAGTTCGAAGTGAGAGAGGGGGTGGAGCGCGGGGTCGGTATGCGGGGTCATGCGAACATCTCCTGCTGCTCAGGTTTTTCCCGGAGCTTGCGGCGCAGCTCGTCGATGTCGATCACCGCCGCGTCCCGCTGCTCAATCACGACCCCCTGCAGTCGGTCACAAAAGCGCGCGATGTTCGCGGGATAGTGCGACCAGTCCGACGGTGGCGTGGTCCCGCTCTGATTTGAGTTCCACCGGAATCCCGTGGCCTTCATCCTCGAGATCGAGTCAGAACCGAATCCCATGAATGAGCGGACGATGGTTCGCCGGGCCCTCTCGACGTCGCTGCGCCCCTGCTTGTAACTGAGCAGAAATTCCTTTCGAGCGTAGGGAGTGAGTCGCAACACCGCCTCGAGAGCTTTTGACTGCCGGCGGTTCTGCATCACGCGGAAGACGTTGACAACTTCGCCGTCGAGATCGTTGTAGATTTCCACGTAGCAGCGGGGCTTGAGCATGAGCACGGACGCGCCGCCGGCAAACGCTTCGGTATAGATCCGATGCGGCGGAAAAATCTCAATCAGTCGCGGAGCCAGTCGAAACTTCCCGCCGTGATAGCGAAGAACCGGACGATCCATTGTCATGCCACCTCCGAATTCATCCGCGACCACGGCGCAATCCTCGCCTCTCCACATCCGGTGCACTCGCAGAAGAGTCCTTCGGCGCACTCCGCAACCGCGACAAACTTCGTCCAGCGCAGGCAGTTCGAGCAGAACTCGTTCCACTCGACCGGAACTTCGAGAACGGCGGCTGCCCTCTCCCCCCGGAGCGATTCGCCGCCGCCGCCCTCCAGACCGACTGCCGGAATGTCAGTCGGCAAGATCATGCCGTCGCCCTTACTTCTTTCACGTTCACCTTCATGCCGGGCACGGACTGGTATGAGCCTTGGCCGACGATGCGGTAGCCCAGCAGAACTTGGTTCACGCCTTCTCCTCCGTCTCCACATCCCGTCTCTCAATCGAAATCCGCACTCTCCAGCGCTTGCAAATCCACACCACCACCCCAGCGGTCCCCACCCAGGGGATCAAACCGAAAAGCACCAGCGCGACTTTGAGAGCGTGCGTCACGCGCGCACCGCCAAACTTTTCGGCTTCTCGAAGCTGTCGGGCAGTATGGTGAACAGATCGCCGGTGCGCGGCTTGCGTTTGGGCAAGGCCTGCACTTCGTCGATGATCTCGTGCGTCCACTCGGCTTCGAGATCGTGCTGGAAGCGGCGGTGCTCACTCAAGCGCCGCTCGATGAATTCGTGGTTGAATTCAGTCGCCACTGGCTACCGCCTTTCGCTGCTGCTGGGAATCGATCGGCACCGCGTTCTTGGTCAGCACGCGGATGTGCTGCGCGCGCGGATTCTTGAACACCGGGTTGGGGAAGTTGGGGTTGAGCGAGAACTCGACGATCTCGCCGCCCCGCGGGGTGCCTTCCAACTCGGCCTCGTGAAAAAAAACGTGCCGGTCGCGGTCCTGGCGGGTGACGCCGTTGGGCACGATGAAGCCGATCCGTTTGCGCACGTCGAAAAATTTGATGTAGCCGGTCATCAGTACAAATGCCTCCGCAGCCGCATCTCGTCGCGCTCCTTGAACGTGATTTTGCGAAAGCGCCAGCCGCAGTCCTCAAACCAGAAATAGTTCACCTGCTCGCCCAGGCGGCGCGCGGCTTCGGCCTGCTCGAAGATTTCCTGGGTGATTTGCTGGAGCGTGAGTTGCGGGGAAGAACCGCTCTCGGCTTCGAGCGCCAGCTCGATGACATACAGATTGCGAAACGTGAGTGGAAGGCAGAGGCGTTTGGCGAGGCCGATGGCGGCGGCTTTGGCCTCGGTCATGGCAAAGCGATTCCGGCCCAGTTTTCCACTTGAACGCACAGCCGGATTGTGGGATGCTTTCGCTTGAGTGCCCAACACTCGGTTTCCTTTCTCGGTCGGCGCGGGGCTGCGAACCCTGCGCCGATTTGGTTTTAAGCAGCGCGCTTCCGCTGCTCGGCCCTCAGCCGCTCCAACTCCGCGATCCCGACCGACCGCACCGGCTTCCGCGGCGAGGATGGGGCTCCAGCAAAAAATTGGGAATGAATTTTTCCGAGTCGGCCTTCACGCGCGGCTAGGATGCGCGGCCACACCTGGTCAGGATGGCAATGCAACACTTGCCAGGTGGCGGCGACGTAGGCCGGCTGATTCGCGTGCAGCGACCAGGCGGGAACGCCGCGCTGGGACCAAAGGGCAGTAATCCACGCGATGCGAAGATCATCGCGATACCACGGATCGATTTCGGTTTTTTCGGATTGTTCGAGGTGCTTGAGGACTTTCTCGGTCAGCTCCACGCCAGGGCGCCCCTCGGGCGGCGCGGCGAAAGTTATACGCTGCAGCACCTCGACCTGGAAAGACAGCGGGACCAGAGCCGCCGGGATGGGGAACATCGCCAGCGTGACGAACCAGAGCACCAGGCGGACGGCGAGGAAGTTCATGCCGCCCTCCGGCCGGAAACTTTGTGGGATGGCTTGCGCTCGGTCTCTGGGGTCCGATAACAGGTATTATGTAAACTAACAACTTGAAATCGAGACCCAGACACACCGGAGACCAGCCTCTACCCAATCACTTCCACCGCCGCCCCGCCCGCCCACGCCCCAATGCCCTTGTCCAACGTCGCCAGCTTGCCCCGATGATGTAGCGCCAAGGCCAACAGATAAGCATCCGTAATCTGCTGATGTCCCACAACCCGCGGCTGAAGATTTGCCAGCGCTTCGACCACAGGAAGCTCGTCCGCCCAGAACCGATGTGCGGAATGCTTGGTATTGAACTTGAGCGCGTCGAGCGCTTCCTTGGGTGAGACCGCGCGCGCCGAAAACGCGGGATTCGACAATACCCGCACAAAGCCCGCTTCCACCATCGGGCAGGTGGCCCAGCCCTTCCTGGCGTTGCGTGCAAACCAAGTCTGCGCCAATTCGTGGAACTGATGCCCGGGCCACGACAACGCCAGCAGCAGGTTCACATCGACCAGATAGGCTGTCATTCCAGCTCGATTACTCCAACTCGGATTCGAGTTCCTTCACCCGCTCGGACGTAATTCTCGGCGAATCCGGCGGAACGTCAAACACCACGAGCCCGTTTACGATGCGGATGGGCGTCGGAGTGGAAAAACCCTTTCGCACCAACTCCGAGGCGGCCTTTCCTAAAGCTAAAGATCTAGCTTCCGAATACCGTCGGACCATTTCCACAACGTCATCATCAAGATTGAGCGTGGTGCGCATGTTAGCACGATGATGTCACAAGTAATAAATGATGTCAATACTGCCTATCAAGCATCAAGCGACCGAACTCTACATCTTGTACTTCCCCAGATCGTCGTCCCCCAGTCCTTCCAGGTATTTCCGCAGTTCATCGCTCGTCACTTTGTCCGACATGTTGGCCGCCAGTTTCGACGTCTTCAGCACCATTTCCTCCACGAAGATCGGACAATCCACCCGCAGCGCCAGCGCCAGCGCGTCCGACGGCCGCGAATCAATGCTGATGACTTCACCCCCGCGCTCCAGCCAGATCACCGCATAAAACGTGTCCTCGCGCAACTCCGTCACCACCACCTTGCGTACTTGCGTCTCCAGTCCGGTCAGCACATTCTTGATCAAGTCATGCGTCATCGGCCGCGGCGTCGTGACTTTCTCCATCTCAAACGCAATCGCATTCGCTTCCGGAACCCCCACCCAGATCGGCAAAACCGTGTCCCCGCCCACATCCTTCAACACGACTATTGGCATATTGGTAACGGGATCCATCATTAGGCCGCGGATTGTCATTTCTACTTCCATGGGGACCTCTCAACAACGCTGCACGTCATTCCGAGTCGCTTGGGGCCGCGGAGCGCGAGCACGACGCGAGGAATCTGCTGTTCTTATACCACCAATTCGCCGGCAAGGCTGTTGGGAAAGCTGGCGGTTACCAGGATCTTGGCGTAGCTTCCTGCTTTGGGATTGGCCGACGGCGGGGCGGTGAAATTTAGCGTTTTGTTGTGGGTGGTGCGGGCGGTGTATTGGCCTCGGGCTTCGTTCTTTCCTTCAACCATTACTTCACAGGTTGTGCCGATATATTTCTTGTAGCGCTTAATTTGGATCTCGCGCTGGCGAGCCATCAACACATCTAAGCGGCGGGCCTTTTCTTCGTCGGGGATCGCATCTTCTAGCTTTATCGATGGCGTGTTCGGCCTCGGCGAATACTTGAAGGCGAAGACGGCGTCGTAGCCGACTTCGTCCAGCAGGCTGAGCGTCTCGGCGAAGTCGGTTTCCGTTTCGCCGGGGAAGCCGACAATCATATCGGTGGTGATGCTGATTTCGCGCTTCGCCGACTTCATCCAGGCGATGCGTTCCAGATATTGCTCGCGGGTGTAGACGCGCTGCATGGCGTCGAGCATGCGGGTCGATCCGCTCTGCACGGGCAGGTGAACGTGGTCGCAGAGCGTGGGCACGGCGTCCAGGGCGTCGACAATGTCGCGGCCAAAGTCGCGTGGATGCGAGGTCATGAACCGCACGCGGCGGATGCCGGGAACTTCCCCTACGGCGGCCAGCAGTTCGGCGAAAGTTTTTCTTTTCGCCGAGTTCCCTTCTGAATCCTTGTATGAATTCACGTTCTGGCCGAGCAACTGAATTTCGGTGTAGCCGAGATCGGCCATCTGGCGGGCTTCGGCGAGCACCGACTGCGAAGTCCGGCTGCGCTCTTTGCCGCGCGTGTACGGCACGACGCAATACGAACAAAACTTGTCGCAGCCTTCAATGATGGTGATGTAGCCGCGATGCGGATTGGTGCGGGCGGTGAATTCGGTCTCGAAACACTTATCGGTTTCGCGATCGTCGAGGCCTGTGATGCGGACGAGGCTATCGGCTACTGGCTTCCGGCTGCTGGTCTTTGCCGAGTCGCGAGTCGTGAGTCCCGAGCCGCGAGTCTGCGCCACAAGCTTCCCCTTTGGTTTCTCTGGAAAATTGCCTGTGCTCGAATCGCTCGCCGCCGGCAGCATCGATTCCCACCCTTCGAAAACCGCGAAGGGTGGGGCACCCCCTGTCGTGGTCGAAAACCCTTCACCCTCGGTCGCACTCGAAATCGCGGTGCTCGACGCACCCTTCCCCTCCGCCTCTTCCAACTGTCGAAGCATCTCGGGCAATTTCCTGTACGAGGCTGAGCCCGCCACCAGAGACACATACGGGGCGCGCTCGAAAATCTTTTCGCCTTCCTGCTGGGCCACGCAGCCCAGCACGCCGAACGTTTTGCCCTGCGCCTTGTATTTCTTGTAATCGGAGAGCCGGTTGAACACCTTCTGCTCGGCCTTGTCGCGGATGGAGCAGGTGTTGTACAGCACCAGGTCGGCCTGCTCGACCGTCTCCACCTGGCGATAGCCTTCCTGCAGCAGCGTCCCCACAACCTTTTCGGAGTCGTGGACGTTCATCTGGCAGCCGAAGGTTTCGAGGTAAAACGTCTTCTGCGCCGCAGGTTGTGGATTGCTTTGTGGAACCCCAGACATATAGGGAAAGTATAACGCGGCTTCTAGCTTCGAGCTGCGAGCTTTGAGCTACGAGCCGGGTGCCCCACCCTTCTTTTCGCGTGGTTGGCGAAAAGAGGGTGGGGATTTTGAATTTGATGGTGTTCGAGGAGTCAGAAGCCTTCGCAAAGAGCGCATGCGATCGGGCACCTCGCACACGGAGGGAGAATATCGCGGGACGGAAAGCCGGTTAGTCCGCGAGCCTCCCCCCTCGGTTCAGCACCTCCAGTTGCGGCCGAAGGTGCTTCCAGTTATCGATTACTCGCGAGACGTGCCTCTGCGCCCGCGGATCGGTCCATTGATATGTTCCGGTGGCATCGACTGGGCAGCGCGCGACAACGGAATGCGCATCCTCGACCTCTTGGATCACTTCCTCAAGAATTGGTTCGAACTGTTTCATTAGAGTTTCTTGTCCCCTTACCTTAAGAAATTCGAGAAGACAGGCAGTAACCATGAACATGCGAATGCCCGGCGGGGGATGGACCGCCGACTCGAGATCGTCAAGATCCGCTGGGCCCTTGTAGAAGAGGCGGAACAATGAGTAAACGGAGAAAATCCAAGCGAACAGAGCCTGCCTTGGGCTTCTATACCATTGGCGCCAGTCTTTCGGAAACACCTTTTCCGGCTCCGCCAATCGGCCCACAAATGTTGCCGCTCCTTGCGCGACCGCAAAACTGTCAGCGTCCATTTCGAGTGTCTGCCGGTCGAGACTGGATAGCGATTGGGACGAATGCTCGTCGAATTCAACCAGAAACCTTATTTCGCTCCTCCGATTGATCAACCGGACATGGCCGTTCATGAGATGCGCTATCTCATGCTGGAAAAGAAACTCGACGGCTATTGCTGATAACAAGTGAGCGTATGATCGTCGCGCCGGGTCCTTCGGCACTCTAACCAGCCACGCGTCATCGCCCCCGTCAGATTCGAACTCGACCTCTGCTGACATGTCCCCGATCGTCGGCACGAGGCGTCGATTCGCCAGAAGACATCCGAAGAAGGAATATATAGTGGCCAATGCCCCAACCCAGATTCCAACGAACTCGTGCCCATCAGCTTCAAAGGCCACCGCATTCATCGCTGTGTTTTCGACATAGTCAAAATGAACCGGTCCCATCGCGGAGCAGTGTTTCTCGCAGACATCGCGCAACCACCTTTCGGCATCCCTTTTGTGTCTTTCGAGCATCGTCCGGAGACCTTGGTCGCGCCTGAGCGCATTCGTATCAAACCGCCATCCGTAGCGATTCTCCGACGCCACCCGCTCAAAGATCTCATGTAGTGCTCCGTCGTCATTTGTCGTCATTTCGGGAACCCACAATTTATGCGGGAACAACATTGTGTTGTACCACAAGGCCCCATGCGATCTCCGTGCAGTTCACCCATCTTTCGCGTTCGTTGCGAAAAGAGGGATTCTGCGGGCGCTGGGCGCTTGGGGTTCGTTTCCTCACATGGGAAGTCAAAATCCCCACCCTCTTTTCGCAAACTGCGCGAAAAGAAGGATGGGGCACCCCGGAGCGGGAAGGGCACGAGTTTCACTCGTGCCGTCACGGACGCATTTCTGGCCGGCTTCAGCCGCTGAGGTGGGCTTTTGGCGTCGTGAACCCCGGCGGCTAAAGTCGGCTCGAATCGTGGCGCTGATCGGCACGACTGGAAGTCGTGCCCTTCCCGATTCGTTCAACGATTCGGACAAACCGCGCACCGCACTGGAAGCTCTTTACATCGGCACACCACGGGAATGTCTTTCCAACCGCGGGCTTTGGGATCGCCGGGTGCCCCATCTTTCGCGTTCGTTGCGATAGGTGGGACTCCACGGGCGCACGTCCCTTGGGAGTTGGATTTTCGCGCGGGTGGGGAGTTTGAATTTGGGTGGTCTTCGAGGAAGTCAGAAGCCCAAGGAATTAGCTTTCGTGGAATCCCACCCTTTGCAGAGAGCGCAAAGGATGGGGCACCCGGCCCTCTTTTCGCAAAAGCAGCAAAGAGCAAGATCAAGAACAAAGTCAACGGCGACGGACAAGAGTGTCCGTCCCACATTTTTTATGTCGACATTTTTTCTGCGGGCGCCCATCTTTCGCGTTGGTTGCGAAAGGTGGGATTCCACGAGCGTTGGTCGCTTCGGATTTTGATCCTCGACTTCGAAGGTTAGGGTCCCCACCCTCTTTTCGCAAAGTACGCGAAAAGAAGGATGGGGCACCCCGGGGCGCGGACGGTTTGTGTGGGACGGACACTCCTGTCCGTCGCCTTTGACTTGGTATTGAGGCCTTCGACGGAGGAATGTAAATCAAAGTCAAGATCAAAATCTGCGGAGCGAGCTAAATCAAAATCAAGAGAAAAATTAAAGTCAACGGCGACGGACAGGAGTGTCCGTCCCACATTCTCCCTCCACAGTCTCTCTCTCCACATTCTCTTTCTTTCCACATTCTCTCTGCTCATATTTTCGGCGAGGGTTCGAGCCAGAGCCAGGGGTAGTCCTCGGGTCTCTGGACGAGGCCGCGGCGGACTGGGTTCTGGCGGATGTATTCGCGTTTGTTTTCGTAACTCTCTTGCGATCTTGGGACGTGGTCGAAGGATTCTTCCTGCCAGACGGGGCCGCTCGAACCTGAGAGCCGGTTTACGCTTCGGGCTGATGATCCTTTGAGCGATTTCAGGATCAGAGGCAGGCTGTAGGGCCAGCCTTTTTCGTCGCGCAATGGGGTTAGGAGAAGATGCACGTGCTCGGGCATGACGACTACGGCGTGAAGGTCGTAGCGTTTTCCGTGGTCGTGAAGGCAGTGCTGGAGCACGGCGTCCCGGGTGTGCGGGGGGGAACGGGTCGCGATGGTTCTTGCGGAATGTGATGAAGAGACTTCTTCCTGCGGGCTGATAGTGCGGGAGCTTGCGGCGGTATTCGTACTTTCGGTTTAGAGCGATGTGCGGAGGACACTCCTGTCGGCTGGGGTTGGCTTTCATTTTCACAAAGTCAATTACAGACCAGGGTCGGCGGGTTTGTCTGTGACGGATGAACTAATCTGGAATGTGGAAAGAAGAGGTAAAGGCAAGAGCAAAGTCAACGGCAAAAGCAAGAGCAGGGTCAACGGCAACAGCAAGAGCAAAGTCAACGGCGACAGCAGGGTCAACGGCAAAGGCAAGAGCAAGGTCAACGGCGACGGACAGGAGTGTCCGTCCCACAGGTGTTGGTCCCACATTGACTGGGGCAGACGGCGCAGCGGAGCGGGAGCTCCTTACATCGGCAGACTGCAGGAATATCCTTCCAGCCGCGGGCTTTGGGTTCGCAGGCCAGGAGGCACCAGGCTTCGCGGTATTTTTCGTATTTGGATTTGCTTCCGAGCTTGGGATTGAAGTGGAGCATGGTGCGGCCCTCGAAGGCTTCGATGGGGACGATGTACCAGATGTTTTCCTGGATCAAGTGGGCGGCGATGAAGTCGATGTCGTCCTTGGTGTAGAGACGACTGTTGCCTTTGGCGTTGGCAACGTATTGTCCCTGACGAAGATAGGGAGCGCGTTTGACCTGGACGCGCCAAAAGCCGCGGCGGATTCCCACCAGCACGTCGTAGGAGTCGCTCTCGCCCCAAGGCTTGGCAATGCGGAAATAGAAGCCGGTGGCGCGGGCGATAAACTCGGCCTCGGTGGCTTCTCCAAGACGCTTGGGGTAGGGATCGCCGACGGCGTGAATGGTTATGACGTCCTCGGCGAAGTCGTCTGTGATGCGGACGCTGCCGCCGGTCGCCAATAAAATCACGCTGCTGTTCCCTGCTCCCGATTGCTGTCCCATAAGAAAAGGCGCAGCGGGTGGGCTGCGCCTGGTGCTCCTTGAGTGAAAGTTTAAGGTCCAGAAACACGAAAAGCGCGGCCCGGAGGCTGCGCTCTTTTTGTTTTCTGCTTCTATATCTATTGTATCAAGTTGGGATGGGTAAACCGGACATAATACTGAGTTTATTTCTGCTTGCGAATGTGCAGGTTGGCGGGAATCAGGGCGGATTGGGGGCTTGACAGGAAATTGGGAAAAGTCAAAAAAGACGGCCCCCAGCACCTTTCGCAACGAACGCGAAAGATGGGGCACCCGGCTCTTAAGGGCCACTCTTCCCGATTTTTCTAGCAGTGGTCTGGGTCGAATCGCGTTAAGTGGCTATGGCCCGGCGCATCTTGCCGGGAGATACTGCGAGACCCGGCGGCCGATGGGAACACATCAATGGCAACACATCCATGACAGAACAACGCAGCATCGCATCCAATCTTGGACTTTACGTTTACGGCGGGGCCGGCATTTTTCTTGGCGTGCTGGGGCTGGCCTCCGGCGACTTCGCTGCCAATTGGCAGAATGTCGGGCCGAATGTGCCTTGGCGCGTGGCGCTCGCTTATCTCACGGCGGTGATTGAGTTGGCCGGAGGGATCGCGCTGCTCTGGCCGCGGCTGGTCTGGTGCTGGGCGCGATCTTCTCGCCGGCGGGTTCATGGATGGCGCGGCGTCGTGCGTTCTTCGTGCTGCTGTTCGGGATTTGCCCGATTTCGTTTGGCATCGTCCACATTATTGATATGCCGGGGCTGCTGAACTGGATTCCTGCGTGGCTGCCGCCGGGCAGGATGTTCTGGGCCTATGCGACGACGCTGGGATTTTTCGGGGCGGCTGTGGCGATCCTGACGGGGATCAAGGCTGAGCTGGCCGCGCGACTGCTCACGGCGGAGATTGTGATCTTCGAGTTGCTGGTGTGGATTCCGAATCTGTTGGCGGGGCGCAATCACTTTACCTGGTCGGGCAACGCGATCAGCATTGCTTTGGCGGGCGCGAGTTGGGTGGTATCCGACTCGATCAGCCGAGACGGCGCATCGCCGATCGCCAAAGGGAGTAACGGGTGAGACTCAGAATCAGCGTGAGCAGTCCGAGGAGTGCGACCACGGGGAGGGCGCGGGTCGTCGCCCAGGTCGATTGGCGCTGATACCTTTGCGCGGCGGGACCCCGGATCAGCTGAATGCGGTTGACTCCGTCAAGAGTCGGGAACAGATAAACGGGAATGACCGTGCCCGGGGGAACGCGCTGCATTAATTCTTCTCGATCACTCGGGAAGACATAGGGCAAAAGGTCCATCGTCTCTTTTTGGCCTTCGACGATGCCAACGGCGGTGGCGATTGGGCCGGTTGGAGCCATGTCGCCGGCCCCCGCGCTGAGCGGAGTGTATTGCACGCTGATGACGCGGAAGGTCGTCGCATGGTAGGGCGCGCCTGTATAGAGCTCGGCGCGCGCCGACGAGTTCATGTAGAAAACAAACCACCCAACCGACGCGAGAACAAAAAAAGTCGCGCAGATTCCTATCGTCCAGTTCAACAGCAAGATCCCGGCGGTTAAAGGCGGCCTCGGTGCGAGGCTCGTGCCGCATTGCGGGCAGTTAGTCTCGGCATAGGGGCCCGGATCGAACCCACATTGCGGACATTTGGCCGGAGCTTGCACACCTCCGATTGCAGCACGAGTGGAGTCGGGCTGCAAATCACAGGAGTAACCGGGTGTCGGCGCTCTTCTGATCTTGCTTCAAGATCGAAAATCAAAGTCCCCACTTCTCGCGCCAAGAACGCGCGAGAAATGGGGTGCCCTCGCGATTACCTCACTTTCGCGTGTCGACGGTTTCGCCGCGCTCGACGTAGGCCTGGAGCCAGCCGAAGACGCGCTTCCAGCCTTCGCCGTGGCTGAGGGCCTGGTCTCGGGCCGAGCCGAAGCCTTCGTGACGTACCTTCACCAGAGTTCCGGTGCCAGCTTTTCTCGGACCGGTGGAATGCAGACCGTGGACGGGTTGGGGCTCGAGGTCCCAGAAGACGGTGGTTTGGAGTTGGCCCATGTAGCTGGAGGTCCAGGTCTGGACGAGGCGGCGCGGGGGATCGACTTCGAGATATTCGCCTTCGACGCGGAAGGAGTTGCCGTCGGCGCCGACGCCGACGCTTGCCCACTTGCCTCCGGGGCGAAGATCGGAGGTGGATTCGGTGACGCGGTAGAGGCCGGCTTGTCCCCACCAGCGGGAAAGTTGCGCGGGGTCGGTGATGGCTTGGAAGACGCGCTCGGGGGGCGCGGCGATGAAGATCTCGGCGAGGACGCCGTCGTGGTTTGGAGTGAGAGTTGCGGTGGCCATGGTTCTCCTTAGTCGGTCGTCAGGGGTTAGAGCCTAGGGTTTAGGGGCCAGGGACTAGTGGGCTCTTGCTGAACCCTGACCTCTAGTCCCTAGTCCGTGCCTTTCAGTTTTCAACGAACTTCTTCAGCATTGCGACGACGCCGGTCCAACCGCCGCTGTAATCCTTGCGGGCTGCGGGCATGGTGGCGAGGCCGCTGTGGGTGACTTTGACGTGCGTGCCGGTTGCAGTGGGCGTGAGTTGCCAGCGGACAACGGTGCGTTGGGTGAGGTCGTCATGCCAGTTGCCGAACCAGGTGTAGACGAGCAGGCGCGGCGGATCGTATTCGAGGATCTCTCCGTGACACTCGAACTCGCTGACGCCGTTGACGACAGCAGTTCCCTTCTCGGTACGATAGCGGTAGCTGCCGCCGGGGCGTGCGTCCATTTCCCAGTGGTGGATGGGACACGAGGCGTCGCTGAACCAGCGCTGGAGTTGGGCGGCGTCGGTGAGAGCCTGGAAGACACGTGCGACGGGAGCGACGACGTCGATCTCGCTGACGACGGCATCTTGATCGGGAGTGACGATTGTGGTGGTCATGGGAGTGTCCAGTCGGTTCCTTTCTCGGTGCGCGAAAGTCAAAAGCAAAAAGCAAAGTCAAACGCGGCGGACAGGAGTGTCCGCCCCACATGAGCATTACATTTTGCGGCGAAGGTCGAAGAACTGTTTCATCTCGCCACCGTGGGAGGCGAAGATCCACTCTTCGGTATGATGATTGTCATCGAGCAGGGTGAGAACCATTTTCTGCATGTGGCCGGCGTCGGGCGCAATGTTGGTGCCGTCGAAGAAGGTGAAAGTGAAAGTCTTGCCGTCGGGCGAAACGCCCGCTTGCATCCGCGGTTGATTTCCTGCGCCACAGTAGTGGGTCATGAGGAGCTTGTTGGGGCCGTCGAGATGGAACATGGAAATCATGTCCTCGGGCCCGTGGCCCTGGATTTCGCTCAGGACGGCGGATCCGCCGGACACCACCTTGAAGGTGACTTCGACGGCGTGGCCGTCGGCGGTTTTGCCGTCCCATGTGCCGGGCATGTTCTTGATGACGGCGAAGGCTTTCTGGGCCTCGGTTTGGGGAGCGGTGTCGGCGGCGGTTTGCGACAGGGCGGTTGCGGTGAGTGCGGCGGCGACGAACAGGAGAGCCAGGATACGGAGCAATTTCGGGGTTGTGCTGGTGCGAGTCGTTGTCGTTTTCATGTACGTTTTCCTTTCTGAATTTGTGATCGCTGGGGTCACTTGAGTTTGCCTTTTGTCGCCTTGGAGGCGGTTTCGATTTCGCGGGCATGTTCGGCTTCGACGAAAGATTTCAGGCTGTTCAGGCTGGTGGCCCAGAAGACTCGGTATTGCTCGATCCAGGAGTCAACGGCGCGGAGTGGTTCGGGATTGAGCTCGTAGACGCGATTGCGGCCTTCGCGGTGCTCGCGGACGAGGTGAGCGCGGCGGAGCAGGCGCAGGTGTTTGGAGATGGCGGGGCGAGAGACGGGGAAGGCTTGGGCGATCTGTCCGGCAGGTTGAGCGCCGCGGCGGAGAAGATCGAGAACGGCGCGGCGGGTGGGATCGGCGAGGGCCTGGAAGGCGGCTTCGGCGGTCGTGGTTCCGGAGGCCCGGGCTGACGAATATGTAACCGTACGGTGACGCATAATGCGTAACCTTACAGTTACGCGAATGACATGTCAAGGGGATTTTTCAGGGGGGATTTTCAGGCGTCCTCTACGGGACGCGGTTCCTAATTCCTTTTCGACACCCGCTCGTGGAACTGGCGGGCTATCGTCAACGGTCGCGCTGGGACCGCTCCGAACGGGCAGGAGCATCCACTGCACACAAATCCAAGAACGTCTGGTGGATGCGGGGATCTTCGGAGAGTTCGGGGTGGAAGGTGGCGGCCATGGATTTGCCCTGGCGGACGGCGACGGGGGCGTGGTCGGGGCCTTCGGTGGCGAGGATTTCGACGCCGGCGCCGACGTGGACGATTTTGGGGGCGCGGATGAAAACCATTTCGATGGAAGAGTGTTCGATCGGGCGGTCGCGGAGGGCGGCGTCGTGGGGATCGCCGGAGTGGTGATCGCCGGTGGGGTGGGCGTGGAGGAGTGTGCCTTGGCGGATGGAGCTGTCGATCTGGCGTCCGTAGGCGTTGCGGCGGATGCGGATGTTCAGGGCGCCGAGTCCGGCTTGTGCGGGATTTTCGACTTCGGTGGCGAGCAAGATGGCGCCGGCGCAGGTGCCGAAGGTGGGCTTGGCGTGGACGAATTGTCTTAGTTTTTCGAAACCCTCGTCGCCGAGAAGTTTGAGGAAGGTGCCGGATTCGCCGCCGGGGATGACGAGTCCGTCGATGTGGTCGAGTTGCTCGGGCTTTTTGACGAGGACGACTTCAGCGCCGAGTTCTTCGAGACGGCGGCGGTGGGCGTCGAAATCGCCTTGCAGGGCCAGGACTCCGATTTTCACGATGGGATGATTTTAGCGGATGAGGGGGCGCGGCTGGATCGCGGAAACGGAAATGGCTCCGGCGACCCGGAGCCATCTAGTTTAGGAAACTGAAAACGTGGTGTACGGCACTCTGTCCAGTTTCAGTATTGGGCAGGGTAATGGCGAAGTCAAGTTACTTAGGGAGATTATCTCTGTGTTTTCTCCCTAGGCGAAGCTTCTTCTCCACAGACTGGGAGAATGGACCCGGCGGGATTCGAACCCGCATCTACGACTTGGACAGAGAGTCGTGTTGCCGTTACACCACGGGCCCTGAGTGGAGTTTCGGTTAGGGGTCGAACGAAGGCAAGAAAGTAATCAGCATTTCCGCCGAGAGCTTGCTGAATTGGGACGAAAGCCCAGGCTTCAGGCAATTGGAAATCCCACCCTTTGCAAAGTACGCAAAGGATGGGGCACCCGGCCGAGGGAGATGAAGCGGGAGATCGAGAAAAACTAACAGGCGGGAAACAGAACCTTGGGAGACTATCTATTCAGCTTTTATCGAAGCCATATGCTGGTCGTTGAGCAGCGATCAAACGGCGCAGCTTGGCTTCACTCCTCAAAACCCAGGCACCACTCACCATCCAGACGTGAGAAGGAGGCGTCACCGCGATCGAGGAGTTCAACCAGTTCGGGCGTGCGGGAATGAGCTAGCATCCAGCCACTGCGGCAGGTGAAGAAGCACTTTTTCTCCCAGTAGGCGGGAATCAAGTCGCTTCGCGCTACTCCATGAATGGCGATCGCTCCATGCTTCCACGCATCATAAAAAAGGTGATCGAGAACTTCCTTGGTGAATTTTCGTTCACCGCCGATTTGCGCGGCTTGGGCGACCCCGCCCGGTTTTACGTAGTAGACATACCAGCCACGAATCCTCTCTTGGTCATCGCGGAGAAGAACCTTCCGGAGGTTCAATTGGGGGTGCATCTTTTCCATGAAAGTTAAGAGCCAGGTGAGGGTAGGGACGTCATATTCTGGCCAGAGTGAATAGCCGGTCCGGGATTCAGCCAGACACTGGAGCAGCGTTTCGACGTCGAGTTCAGCTGCGTGCAGAGGAGACGGAGTCAGACGAAATGGGCTGGAGGTGAGTCTGGCGGCCATGCCGTCCACAATGCTACAGAACGGTTTTGCGGCGAAACTCAAGGTCGTGGAGAGCACTGGTCCAGTCATTGAGGAGGCGGCGTGGACGGCGTAGTGAGCCGGACGCAGCGCGCGCGCCCAACTCATGCTGAAGGCCATTATCGTGCGGAAGCCCAGTCGTTCCAGCAGATTTCGAGATACGTCGTTGGCTGAATCCGTCAGCGAGAGCTCCTGGTCTCCGGCCATGTACGTCTTCAGGAGATGCAGGCCAGCCATGGTGGTCCGGGCGTCCGGATGAACTACGAAATTGCCCCCGCAGGAGATGCGAATGGGTTGGCCGCACAGCGACATTTTCCGTCGAATCCCGCCGAGAAATCCGACAATCCTCTGGCTTTTATCCTCATAGACAAGGGAAGGGGTTGTGCTGTCAATCCAAGGACTGTTGACGTAAAGCTCCCGGAAATAAGTGTGAACTGAGGGAGGGGCGGCGCTCTTCGCGTGACGAAATACCTTCCACCACAAGTCCGCCACTTGCGGGAGATCGTCTTCGACGAACGGACGTACAGCCAAATTATTTCCTCGCGATGCTGAATCGAAAGCCTGAGCCAACGTTACAGGCAGAAGTCTTGCCTTCTGCGACTTTCCTCAGCTCGCCTTTCACAATCTTCCCTGTCGGCGTCACCGGCATCGCGGCAAGCAGAAGAATCTGAGATGGCGGCTTCGGTGACGCAGAGGTTGAGGGTACGAGGCCTCTTAAGCCGCTACCAGCCGCGCGTTTGGAGCATTTGGCTTTCGTCCAGGCCGGAGACGGCCAGGCCTTTCATGGCGCCTTGGAGATCTTCGCTGACTTCAAGTAACACTTTAGGGTCTTGATAGTGCGTGGCGGCTTTGACGATGGCGCGGGCGCGTTTTTCGGCTTCGATGGGGTCGGCGAAGGTGGTGCTGTCTTTCATGAAGATGCCGCTGCCGACGAAAACCGCTTCGGCACCCAATTGCATCACCAGGCTGGCGTCGGCGGGCGTGGCGATTCCTCCGGCGGAGAAATTTGGGACGGGGAGCTTCCCTGCTTTCGCTACGATTCGGATCAGCTCATATGGGGCGCCGTGCTCTTTGGCTTTGGCATAGAGCTCTTCTTCGCCGAGGACGGTGAGGATTTTCATTTCTTGGACGATTTGGCGAATGTGTTTGACGGCGTGGACTACGTCGCCGGTGCCGGCTTCGCCTTTGGTGCGAATCATGCATGCGCCTTCGGCGATGCGACGCAGGGCTTCACCGAGATTGCGGGCTCCGCAGACGAACGGGACGGTGAAGGCGTGTTTGTCGACGTGGTGGGACTCGTCGGCGGGGGTGAGGACTTCGGATTCGTCGATATAGTCGACGCCGAGTTCCTGGAGAATTTGGGCTTCGGCGAAATGTCCGATGCGGCACTTGGCCATGACCGGGATGGAGACGGCGTCCATGATTTCGCGAATGATTTTCGGGCTAGCCATGCGGGCCACGCCGCCTTCGGCGCGGATTTGCGCGGGGACGCGTTCGAGGGCCATGACGGCGACGGCGCCGGCGCGTTCGGCGATAGTGGCCTGGGCGGGGGTGGTGACGTCCATGATGACGCCGCCTTTGAGCATTTCGGCGAGGCCGGTTTTGAGGCGGAGACTGGTGGTGTTGGAACCGTTGTTCTGGGACATTCGTTTGAACCCGTGGATACCTTTTCGCAAACGCGAAGAATGGGCTGTCGGCTTGGCCGGACGGCTCTTTCTATTCTAGCTCCCTTGGATCGATTCACGTAACCCCCGCCTTCGTCTTCCGACTCAGAAATTCCTGGCTGGGGCCCTGGCGGACAAGGTGAAAGGGATCCTTCGACTGCGTTGCCGTTCGCGTCGCTCACGGCAACTGCGCTCAGGATGACAGTGAACCTCAAAGTCAAAATCCCCACCCTCTTTCGCATACGGACACGAAAGAAGGATGGGACACCCGCTTCGGATTTGCTGACGGCTGAAGGCGGAGAGCTGACAGCTATCTTTCGACGAATTTGGCGAACATTTTCTCGGCGTCTACGGCGATGAAGATGCCTCGGCTGCGGGCCAGGATTTCTCCTTTTTCGTTTTTAATTTCGGCATGGTTGATGTGCTGGCGGCCGTGGACGCTGACTTCCCTGCCCTCGACGTGCAGCGGTTGGTGCAGCGGGACGGGCTTGAGATATTCGACGGTCATCTCTTTGGTGAGGGCGATGACGTGGTGGAGTTTGTTGACCTTGCCCATGGCGTCGTCGAGGATGGTGGCGATGATGCCGCCGTGGCAGTGGCCGGGAGGTCCGGTGTAGCGCTTGCTGAGACGGAATTTGCAGACGAAGGTTTGGCGGGCTTCGTCGAGAGTGAACTTGAGGCGCATGCCGTTGGGATTGTTGGGGCCGCAGGCGAAGCAGTAGTTCTTCTGCATTTTGGAGTAGCGGGTGTCGTGGCCGTGGATCTTTTTGGGCATGGGGGATTTTAGCGCGTTCGGGATTATGGGAAATCCCAAGGGATTTGGATGGGATTTGGAGTCGTGGTTCCCATGCCTCGCAAAAGCGGCGAGACATGGGGCATCCTTCCGACACCCTTCTTGTGCCCTTGTGTGACACAAGGGAATTTGTTTTTGAAACGCTTTCGCCCCTTTCCGCACCATTTGAATGGAAGGATTACACACCGTTAACAATCAGGGGGATTCATCTATGCGGCGCCAGTTGAGTTGGGGGTTACGGGCGCGGCTTGCGCTCGGTTTGTGGGCGATATTTGCTGCTGGATTGATGGTGGAGATGGCGGCTCCGCGCTTGAGGATTGAGAACAACGTATTCGTGATGCCGCCGATCAACGACGCGCAAGGGGAGACGCTGCGTCCGGCGGCGTTGGTGCGGCGCGATCGCTGGATGCAGGGCGCAGCCGGATTCTTGACCCTCGGCAGCGCATTGGCTCTGGGCGTTTACTACCGGCGAACGCTGGTGGCATCGCTGAAGGGTTGAGCGCCCCGCAGTTCGGATTTCCTCCAGAAAATCGAGTGGCGACAACGGGCGATCGGCAAGACTCAGTCCGGCAAGAGCCACTAAACCAAGAACGACGCGAGCTCGCGGACGTGTGCGCGGGTGCGTCTCTGCCCCTGAACAGGTATCAGGGCAAGAAAGGCCTAAGGAGGGCTGCCAATGAAAGTCTCAAGAATGTCCCGTGTATTGACCCTGCTGATTGCCGGGGTAGTGGCTGTGGTGGCGCTGAATATCGGTGTGCACGCCACTCAAACGATTACGACCCCGAACGCGTCGAAAGTCGCCTACAGCCTGGCTGCGGGCGCCTCCAGCGCGGCGGTAAACCCCGCGGAGAGTGTGCCCGTACTGGTGATGGGAGTGCAAAATGATCTCGGTTATCGGGGAGTGGGACAGGTCACGATGTTGCATGTGCCGTCCAGTTTCCTGGAGTGGACCGGAATTGAATCGCCGGCCGCGGCCGCTATTACCTCGGGCTTCAGTGGCACCGCGGGCACGCACGTTGTCTATCTGGATTACAGCCATCTGGTGGACATCCAGGTTGCCAGCACCGATACTTTCATCATTCACAACGCGAATACAATCGAGATGGCCGGAGTGGTCACTCTGATTTGGTAATTTGTGAGAGCGCTCGGGGGCCGCAGGCGAAACTGCCTGCGGCTTTTTGCTTTCTGGGAAGAATTTTGAGGATGCGATTGGTGTGGATTTTGGTTGAAGCGGATGATTCTTTGGCTGGATTCCTGTATACATATCGGTTTTGAGATTAAGTGCGGGATCGCCGGGGCTAAAGCCCAGGGCTCTGGCGCTGGAAACGCGGCCCCTTCGACTTCGCTCAGGGCAGGCTCTGAAGGGCCGCTCTTCCACGGGGGCGCTGGCTTTTGTGATGCTCTGCGCGCAGTGGCGCCGGCCTCGTGGGCGGGGACGCGGACCCCAGTACTGTGAGCCGGGGATGGAGTTCTTTCCTGCGTGGGTGCTATGAGGGCGCGCAGGGCGCATCGGTACTTCCGCGCGAAGTGCGCGCCTCAGGATGACAAGCGTTCTAGAACTGGATTGGAGCCGCTATGAAATCGTTCGCCACTTTCGTTCTCTTTGTTTCTCTGGTTGCGCCACTTGCTGCTCAACAGTCTGCTGATAAGACGCCGGACGTGCCGGTGACGCAGGCCGCGAAGAAGAATGCGAAGAAAGATCAGAAGGCGGAAGAGAGCAAATGCAAAGGCGGCGGACAGGAGTGTCCGCCCCACATTTCTGAGGCCCCCGCGGAAGAGAAGAAGCCGGGGATGAATGCGGAGACTTTTACCGGACTGAAGTTTCGGTCGATTGGGCCGGCGGTGGCTTCGGGGCGGGTGATGTCGGTGGCAGTGAATCCGAAGAATAAGTTTGAGTATTTTGTGGGCGTGGCGTCGGGCGGAGTGTGGAAGACGGTGAATGATGGTACGACGTGGACTGCGGTGTTTGATGGGGAGGGATCGTATTCGATTGGGTGGGTGGCGCTCGATCCGAATGATGCGTCGGTGGTGTGGGCGGGCAGCGGCGAGAGCAATTCACAGCGCAGCGTGGGATATGGCGACGGAATTTACAAGTCGGTGGACGGGGGAAAGAGTTGGGAGAATTTGGGGCTGAAGAAGTCGGAGCACATTGGAAGAGTAGTAATAGACCCGCGGGATTCGAAGGTTGTTTATGTGGCGGCAGAGGGGCCGCTGTGGAGTGCGGGTGGAGATCGCGGACTCTATAAGTCGACGGACGGCGGAAAAAACTGGAAGGCCATGTTGACGATCAGTGAGAACACGGGCGTGGTGGATGTGCAGCTCGATCCTTCGAATCCTGACATTGTTTATGCGGCGGCGTATCAGCGGCGGCGGCATGTTTTTACTTTGATTGATGGCGGGCCGGAGAGCGCGATTTATAAGTCGACCGACGCGGGAGCGACCTGGAACAAGTTGAAGTCGGGATTGCCAACGGTGGATATGGGGAGGATTGGGCTGGTGGTTTCGCCGGTGGATCCGAATGTGGTTTACGCGACGATTGAGGCGGCGGATGGGAAGGGTGGGGTTTTTCGATCGAACGATAAGGGCGCAACCTGGGAGCGGCGGAACGAGTTTGATCAAGGCGCGATGTATTACGCGCGAGTGGTGTGCGATCCGAAGAATGTGGACCGGATTTTTGTGATGGGCGTTCAACTGCGCGAGTCGCTCGATGGGGGCAAGACGCTGCACACGGTGAGCGAGACCAATCATCACGGGGATAATCACGCGATCTGGATTGATCCGGACGACACGCGGCATTGGCTGCTGGGGTCAGATGGCGGGATGTATGAAACGTGGGATGACGCGAAATCGTGGGAGTTCAAGGCGAACCTGCCGACGGTGCAGTTTTATGACGTGGCGGTTTCGAATGCCAGTCCGTTTTACGACGTGTGCGGAGGGACGCAGGATAATTTTTCGTGGTGCGGGCCGGAGCGCACGCGGAATTTGAACGGGATCATGAATTCGGATTGGTATGTGACGACGGGCGGGGATGGATTCCGGTCGCAGGTGGATCCGGTGGACGCGAACACGGTGTATTCGGAGTCGCAGTACGGCGTGCTGGTGCGCTACGACAAGCCGACGGGACAGGAACTGGTGCTGCAGCCGCTGGAGGGCAAGGGCGAGCCACCGCTGCGCTGGAATTGGGATTCGCCAGTGATTATCAGTCCGCACTCGCACACGCGGCTTTATTTTGCGGCGAATAAATTGTTTCGCAGCGACGATCGCGGGGACACGTGGAAGGCGATTTCGGGCGACCTGACGCGGCAGGTGGATCGGAACAAGCTGCCGGTGATGGGTAAGGTGTGGGGTCCGGATGCGGTGGCAAAGAATCAGTCAACGTCGTTTTATGGAAATATTGTGGCGCTGGCGGAGTCGCCGGAAAAGGAAGGTCTGATTTATGTGGGAACGGACGATGGGCTGATTCAGGTGACGAGTGACGGCGGCGCTTCATGGACGAAGTATGAAAAGTTTGCGGGCGTGCCGGAGATGACTTATGTGAGCCGGCTGGCGGCGTCTTCGCATGATGCGGGGACGGTGTATGCCTCGTTTGACAATCATAAAAATGGGGACTTCAAGCCGTATCTGCTGAAGTCGACGGATGCGGGAAAGACATGGACTTCAATTGCCGGGGATTTGCCGGAGAACGGGCCGGTTCTGGCGTTTGCGGAAGACACGGTGAATGCGAATCTGTTGTTTGTGGGGACGGAGTTCGGAGCGTTCTTCACGGTCGATGCTTCGAAGAGCGGCGGCGGTGCGCACTGGGTGCGGCTGAAGGGCGGGTTGCCGACCATTGCGGTGCGAGACATGGTGATTCAGGCGCGCGAAGGCGATCTGGTGATTGCGACGTTTGGGCGGGGATTTTATGTGCTGGATGACATTACGCCGTTGCGGCTGATGAAGCCCGAGGCGACTGAGCAGGCTGCTACGACGTTTCCGGTTAAGGATGCGCTGTTGTATGTGGAGCGGCATCCGCTGGGCGAACCGAAGAAGGGGTTTCAGGGAGATGCGTTTTATACGGCGGAGAATCCGCCGTATGGGGCGGTGTTTACGGCTTATTTGAAGGAGAAGGTGAAGACGAAGAAGGAGAAGCGGCAGGACGCGGAGAAAGAGGCGGCGAAGAAAAATCAGACGCCGGCTTATCCGACGATTGAGGAGCTGCGCGCGGAGTCGGAGGAGGCGAAGCCGGAAGTTTATTTCATGGTGTATGACGAGAGCGGCGCGGCGATCCGGCGGGTCGAGGGCAGCGTGGATGCGGGATTCCAGCGGGCGGCGTGGGATTTGCGCTATCCGGCGGGACAGGTGAAAGAAAAGGCGGAAGAGGGTGAGGACGATGATTATCCGCGCGTGACGGATCAGGGACCGCTGGTGCTGGCGGGAACGTTTTCGGTGCGGATGTTTAAACGAGTCGGGGGAGTGGTTACGGAGCTGGCGGGACCGCAGACGTTTAAGGTGGCAACGGAACAGTCGGCGGCGATGAATGCGACCGATCGCGCGGCGCAGGAAGAATTTTTGCGCAAGGTGACGCGGCTGTACCGGGCGGTTTCGAGTGCGGTGCATACGGCGCACGAGGTGCACGACCGGCTGAGGACGATTCGGGCTGCGCTGCGGGAAACTCCCGCGGCGGAAACGCAACTGGGAGCCGTCGCCGATGCGCTGGAGAAGAGGGAGCGTGAGATTACGCGCAGCCTGGACGGCGATTCGGAACTGGCGAGACTAAATGAGCCGGTGCCGTCGTCGATCAACGACCGGGTGACTGGCATTATGGAGGGAGAACGGTTCTCGCTGGCGCGGCCGACGCAATCGCACTTGGATTCTTACAACATTGCGGCGGGAGAATTCGCGGAGCAGTTGGGTAGATTGCGCACGCTGGTGGATGTGGATTTGGCGAAGCTGGAAAAAGATATGGATGCGGCGGGAGCGCCGTGGACTCCGGGGCGGGTGCCGGAGTGGGTGGAGAAGTAGGGCGTTGGCCACGGATTTTCACGGATCGATGCTCTGAATTATGCGCGTGAAAAAGTGAAGTCAAGGCCGGACCAGAGGTGGGAACTCCTCGTGGGGCCGGTGCTGGAGTCGAGGTGCATGGGGTTCTTCGCTTCGCTCAGAATGACGGAGTTTTGGGCAGCTACTGTATTTCTCTGTTCAGCTTTGTTTGATCTGCGAAATCTGGGTTGATCAGTGGCGAAGTTTATTCATCGACTTTTTTCCTCAGGAAGTCGCTTGCTTAATTGATGCGGGGGTGTGGTACACTCGCCGCCGACTGTTGCTAGCGCTGTGGGGCGAGGCAACGGGCGCGGGGAAAAATCCTTTTAGTACCTTAAATAATTGATACGTATTAATTAGTACGTCTTGGTCGTCGTCCTGGGGATCGAGCTTAGGGTTCAGGCTTTGGGTTCAGGAGGGCTGGGGAATGGGCCTCGCGTTAATGGTTTTGATCTGGCTGATCACTCTGATCAGCACGTATTTTTTCGTCGCCAAAACATGGTGGTTGCCGGTGGGCGCTTCGGCGGCCACGCACTGGATCGATGGTCAGTTTGCGCTGACCTTCGTGATCATGGGGATTGTGTTTCTGGCGGCGCAACTCTCGCTGGGTTACATCGTGTGGCGATATCGCGAGAGCCCTTCTTCGCCTCCGGTTTCGTATTCGCACGGCAACAATACGCTGGAAATCACCTGGACGGTGCTCACGACGATTCTGTTCGTGGGGCTGAACCTGATGGGCAGCAGCGTGTGGGCGAGCCAGCGCTTTGATCCTCCAGAGGCCGGCGCGGTGCAGGTGGAAGTGACGGGGATGCAGTTTGCCTGGTACTTCCGCTATCCGGGGCCGGATGGGAAGTATGGGAAGACGAGCTTCAAGCTTATGGATCCATCGGCGGGCGGCGAGGCCGCGGTGGGACTGAGCCAGACGGATCCGGCGGCGAAAGACGATGTGGTGACCGGAACGATGTATTTGCCGGTTGGCCGCGAAGTGGATTTGAGCCTGCGGGCGGTGGATGTGATCCACAGCTTTTTTGTGCCGCAATTGCGCTTCAAGCAGGATGCGGTGCCGGGGCTGAACATTCACATGCATTTCAAGCCGATCACGATTGGCGAATATGAAATTGCCTGCGCGGAGCTGTGCGGGCTTGGGCACTACAAGATGCACGGCATGGTGCACGTCGTGAGCCAGGAAGACTTCGATAAGTGGCTGGCGGCGCGGGAGGCGGAGAAACAATAATGGCGACCCCGGCTACGGTTCATTCGCACGCTCCTCAAGGGTTCATCCGAAAGTATATTTTCAGCCTCGATCATAAGGTGATCGGGATTCAATATTACTTTCTGGCGCTCAGCGCGGTGTTTGTCGGGATGCTGTTGTCGATCCTGATGCGCATTCACATGATCTGGCCGACGGCGGTGCTGCCGCTGATTGGCGAGATCAAGCCGGAGCAGTACCTGGCGCTGATGACGATGCACGGAACGATCATGGTGTTTTTCGTGCTGACGACGGCGCCACAGGGCGGGTTCGGGAATTACATGCTGCCCATTCAGATTGGCGCGCCGGATATGGCGTTTCCAGTGCTGAACATGCTTTCGTTCTGGACGACGTTTGTGGGATACATCGTGATCCTGGCGGCGTTTTTTGTGACGGGAGGCGCGCCGCTGCATGGATGGACGGGGTATCCGCCGCTGAGTGCGGTGCAATCGACGGGGCCGGGCGAGGGACTGGGCGCGGATTTGTGGATCACGAGCATCGCGATCTTCTGCGTGGCGTCGTTGATGGGAGCGTTGAATTTTATTACGACGACGCTCGATCTGCGGGCCAAGGGCATGACCATGATGCGCATGCCGTTGACGGTGTGGTCGTGGTTCATCACGGCGATTCTTGGATTGCTGGCGTTTGGCGTGTTGCTGTCGGCGGGAATTCTGTTGCTGATGGATCGCAATCTGGGGACGAGTTTTTATGTGCCGCTGGTGGTGGTGAACGGCGTGCAGATGGCGCACAAGGGCGGATCGCCGCTGCTGTGGCAGCATCTGTTCTGGTTCTTCGGACATCCCGAGGTGTACATCGCGATTCTGCCGGGCATGGGCGTGGCGTCGCAGATTCTGTCGACGTTTTCGCGCAAGCCGATTTTTGGTTACAAGGCGATGGTCTACGCCATGCTGTCGATCGGATTTTTCGGATTCATGGTGTGGGGCCATCATATGTTCATGAGCGGGATGAGCCCGTACTCGGCGTTTGCGTTTTCGCTGCTGACGATGTGCATTGGAGTGCCGTCGGCGATCAAGACGTTTAACTGGCTGGGCACGATGTACAAGGGGCGCATCCGGTTTAGTACGCCGATGCTTTATGCGATCGGATTTGTGTCGCTGTTTGTTTCGGGCGGGTTGAGCGGTCCGTTCCTGGCGCAGCCGGTGCTGGATATTCAACTGCATGACACGGCATTTGTTCCGGCGCACTTTCACCTGATCATGGGCGTGGCCGCGATTTTTGGAATTTTTGCGGCGACCTATTACTGGTTCCCGAAAATGTTTGGGCGGATGATGAATGAGACGTGGGGGAGAGTTCATTTCTTCATCACGCTGGCGGGGACGTACGCGATCTTCATGCCCATGCATTATGCGGGACTGGCGGGGCAGACGCGGCGGTACTCGCAGTTCACGGAAGTGGCATACCTGCAGAAGTTGATTCCATTGAACACGTTCATTACTTATGCCGCGATCATCACCGTGGCGGCGCAGTTTATTTTTGTGATCAACCTGTTCTGGAGCATGTTCAAGGGTCCGAAGGCCAGCGACAATCCGTGGGAGGCGACGACGCTGGAGTGGACGACAGCGACTCCGCCGCCGCACGACAATTTTGGCGGCAAGACCCCGGTGGTGAATCATGGGCCGTATGAGTATGGAGTGCCGGGGGCGGCAAAGGATTATGTGATGCAGACGGATCCGGCGACGGTCGGACATTAAGGATCCCCACTTCTCGCGCAAAGGGCGCGCGAGAAATGGGGCACCCGGAGTTGGGGCGCGGGATGGGAATTCAACGTCCCCACCCTCTTTTCGCAAAGGACGCGAAAAGAAGGATGGGGCAACCTTGATCTGTGAACTTTATGGCGACTTATACACCGACTACGCCGATTGATGATGTGGGGCGCGGGCATAGGCCGCCGGTGCCGCCTGCGGGTGGTGGGGACGATGGGCGCGGCGGGGATGCGAATCAGGGTGTACCGGATTATGGGGCGCGGTTGCGGCGGGCGCGGCTGGGATTGATTTGCGGGATTGCGACCGTGTGCATGGTTTTCATTTCCCTGACTAGCGCGTATATCGTGCGGCAGGGGTTGCCGACGTTTGACGGGTCGTCGAACACATACGTGCACGATTGGGGGCAGGTCGATTTGCCCTGGCTGCTGCTGGCGATTAATACGGCGGTGTTGCTGGTGAGCAGCGTGACCATGGAACTGGCGCGACGCAGCACGGCGCGGCAGGCGGCGCTGGCTCCGGTGCGGTCGATTCCAGGGATTTCGCTGGGGGATGAGCGAGCGTTTCCCTGGCTGGGGATTACCGTGCTCTTGGGGATCGGGTTCCTGGCTGGGCAATGGCTGGCGTGGGGAGAGTTGCACGCGCGCGGATTTTTTGTGAATACGAATCCGAATAGTTCGTTCGTGTTTCTGCTGACGATTGCGCATGCGGTGCACTTGGCGGGAGGAATGATTGCGCTGGTTTGGGCGGCGAGCGCTTCCCTGCTGAAGAAGCCGGTGGAAGCGCGGCGGATCGTGGTGGACATTACGGCGTGGTACTGGCATTTCATGGCGGTGCTATGGATTTATGTGTTTGCGTTGTTGGGGTTGGCGCGGTAAGGCAGTGATTAGTGGCTAGTGGTTAGGGGCCAGTAAGATCAGGATTTGGTTACTAACCACTGATCACTGACCTCTGATTGAAAGGGGAACTTGAGGAATGGCTGACGCGACGCTGCAGCATGACGGAGTCGGACACGCGACCACGGGAGAATACGAGGCTCCGCTGTTTGGGGCGTATTCGAAGAAGGTGGGGATGTGGCTGTTTCTGGCCTCGGACTCGCTGACGTTCGGAGCACTGCTGTTCGCGTTTTGCTATGTGCGGATTTACACGGCGTGGCCGACGCCGTTTCACGTGCAGAGCATTATTAATTCGACCATCATGACGGGATGTCTGCTGTGGAGTTCGCTGACCATGGTGATGGCGGTGTTTGCGGCGCAACGCCATGACCGGGCGTGGACGCGAAACTGGCTGCTGGCAACGATGGCGTTTGGCACGGCGTTCATCGTGCTGCACGGGATGGAGTGGAGCAAGTTGATTGGCGAAGGGCTGACGCTGCCGATTTTCCCGAAGCCGGCGGGGACTCCGGATGCGGAGATGACGGACATTTCGAAGAACATTCCGCAGTTTGCGGCGACGTTCTTTGGGCTGACGGCGATGCACATGCTGCACGTGACGATTGGCGTGATTTATCTGGGAGTGATTGCGTTTCGAAAGTGGTTTCTGCCGGTTCTGGGCATTCTGTACGTTGCGGGATATTTACTGATTCCGTCGGACAATGTTTTTCACTACGGGATTCATGTGTTGCTGATTGCGCTGATTGTGGCGGCGGTGATTTTGTTTTTGAAGCCGAAGGATTATGACGCGCAGGATGTGGAAGTGTCGGGGCTCTACTGGCACTTCGTCGATCTGGTGTGGATGTCTATTTTCCCGCTGGTGTATTTGCTGTCGACCAAGATTACTTAGCGAGGTACCTCGGGGGGGGCTAAAGCCCTCGGGGAAAGAGCGGCTTGATCGCAGCGCTGGAAGCGCTGCGCGACCCAAAAGCAGAGGCGCGCGACCCAATTGGCGTGCCCAAGGCGAGGATACCTTCGATGCACGATACGGCGGCGGAAGAATATTCGGGGCACGACAGCAAGGCGCAATACTTCTGGGTGTGGGGAGCGCTGCTCGGGCTGACGGCGATTGAAGTGGTGCTGGGGTACAAGCAGATTTTTTCGCCAGTGCGGATGCTTGAGGTGCTGCTGATTTTGTCGATCATCAAGTCGGCGCTGATTATTGGATATTTCATGCATCTGAAATTTGAGCGGGCGATCATGCGCTGGATGCTGGTGATTTCGGTGAGTGCGTGCTTCATCATTATGTATTTCTTTTTCTTTCCGGATGCGGGGCGCATCGTGACGCTGGGAGTGAAGTAGTGAAACACGGCGGGATCATTCGTCTGGCGGGCTTGCTGTTGCTGGTTGCATTGTGGGCTGCGCCGGCGTTGGCGCAAGGGTGCGCGATGTGCCGTGCGAATGCGCAGGCCACCCCGAAGGACGGCCAGCGGGCGCTGAACCGCGCGATTTTTGTGATGCTGGCGCCTCCGGTGGGGATCATGATTTTTGGGTTTGGATACGCGATGCGGTACGGAAAACTGCGCGACCGGGAAAACGACTCCGACTCTGACTGAGCCGGTCTCACGCGAGATCGCTCCCTCCGCCTGAAGTGCGGCTCCGGTCGGGATGACGCCTTCAAAGATTCAACATTCTGACGATGCACTTCCTGGCTGCGACGGAGCGGCCATCAGTTCCCTGCTTTATAATAGAGAGATTCGGTAGGCTTCGCGGAGAGCTCTGAGCGGGTGTGCTCGGAACTGCGCGCCTGCCGGCCTCTTATCCGATGTCTTCTCTCCCTAAACAGAATGTGCTGACTCCCGCCGAAGGCATTGTGGTGCGCGGGGCGCGCGTGCACAACCTCAAGAATATTGACTTTGAGATTCCGCACAACCAGTTGACGGTGGTGACGGGAGTGTCGGGGTCGGGGAAATCGTCGCTGGCGTTTGACACGATTTATGCCGAGGGGCAGCGGCGGTATGTGGAATCGCTGTCGGCGTATGCGCGGCAGTTTCTGGAGCGGATTGAGAAACCGGACGCGGACTCGATTGATGGGATTGCTCCGGCGGTTGCGATCAAGCAGAAGAATACGACGCGGAATCCGCGGTCGACGGTGGCGACGGCGACGGAGATTTTCGATTATTTGCGGCTGCTGTTTGCGCGCGTGGGTCGGACGTATTGCGTGAAGTGCGGGCGCGAGGTGAAGAAGGATACGGTGGATGAAGTGGCGGACGCGATTCTGGCGCTGGATCCAGGGACACGGCTGCAGGTGCTGTTTCCGCTGCAGCGGCCGGGGATGTTGGTGCCGCAAGCAACGGAGAAAACTAAGCGGGCTTCAAAGTCGAAAAAATCCCCACTTCTCGCAAAAAACGCGAGAAATGGGGCACCCACAGTCGCCAAGGTAGAACTCAGTGACGCTCTGAAGACGCGGTTGTTTGATTTGCGTAAGAGTGGGTTTAACCGGCTTTATCAGGACGGGGAGGTTTACGAGTTTTCTACGCCGGAGTCTTTGCTCGACATTGATTTTGAGTCGCCTGTTTTTGTGTTGGTGGATCGACTGGTGGTTTCGGCCGAGGCTCGTACGCGCGTGGTGGATGCGATTGAGACGGCTTATCGGGAGGCGGGGGAAGTTATTTTTGAAGTTCCCCGGTCTGAGGAGGCGGAGGATCAGGAGCAAGGGAGCGCAAGAGCGACTTCAAGTACAACTTCAAACGCAACATCAAGTACAACTTCAAGTACAACAGCAAATGCAACTTCAAATACAACTTCAAGTACAACATCAAACGCAACAGCAGCGGGCAGGAGTGCCCGCTCCACACTGCGCTTCGCGCAGAGGTTTGAGTGCAAGGAATGTAACTTGCGGTATGAGGAGCCGGAGCCTCGGCTGTTTTCTTTTAATAATCCGTATGGGGCGTGCCCGCGCTGCCAGGGGTTTGGGAACACGATTGATTTCGATCTTGATCTGGTGATTCCGGATAAGTTGAAGACGCTGGCGGAGTGCCCGATTGAGCCGTGGACCAAGCCGAAGTATCGTCCGCTGTTTACGGATTTGAAGAAGTTTGCCAAGACTGCGGGGATTCCGCTGGACGTGCCGTGGGCGGATTTGCAACAGGAACAGCGAAATCTGATTCTTAACGGCGAAGGCAAGTTCCTGGGAGTGCGCGGATTTTTCACGTACCTGGAGCGAAAGAAATACAAGCTGCACGTGCGCGTGTTTCTGAGCCGGTATCGCGGGTATTCGCTGTGTCCGGAGTGCGGAGGGTCGCGGCTGCGGATGGAGGCGCGGCAGGTCAAGATCAGCGGGAAAAATATTTGCGAGGCGTGTGCGCTGACGGTTGAAGACGCGCTGCGATTCTTTGAGAAGGTTGAGTTGAGCGCGGAGGAAGCGGAGATCGCGGAGAAGCTGTTGGAAGAAATTCGGGAGCGGTTGCGATTTCTAAATGATGTGGGATTGGAATATCTGACGCTGGACCGGTTGTCGTCGACGCTATCGGGCGGCGAGGCACAGCGGATTCAGCTGGCGACTTCACTGGGATCGCGGCTGGTGGGGACGCTGTATGTGCTGGATGAACCGTCGATCGGGCTGCATCCGCGGGACACGCACCGGCTGATCAAGATCCTGCACGGACTGCGCGATTTGGGGAACACGATTCTGGTGGTGGAGCACGATCCGGACATCATGAAGGCGGCCGATCGGATTCTGGATCTGGGGCCGGGTGCGGGAGAGAATGGCGGGAAACTGGTGGCCGAAGGGACGTATGACGAGATCCTGCATAATCCGGTTTCGCTGACGGGAAGATATCTCGCGGAAGATTTGCGGATTCAGCAGCCGTTGCTGCGGCGCAAGCCGGGGGCGCAGCAGATCAGGATTAAGGGCGTGCGCGCCAATAATCTGAAGGGCGTGGACATCAGCATTCCGCTGGGAATGATTGTGGCGATCACGGGAGTCTCCGGGTCGGGTAAGTCGACGCTGCTGCATCAGGTGCTGTACCGGGCGCTGGCGGCGGCGAAGCAGCAGTCGAGCAACGGCGCGACGGGGCCGGCGGCGAGTTGGGAGAGTTTGGAGGGCGACCAGTTTATTGAGGAAGTGGTGCTGGTGGATCAGTCGCCGATTGGGCGGACGCCGCGGTCGAATCCGGTGACGTATATCAAGGCGTTCGATGCGATCCGCGATCTGTTCGCTTCCCTGCCGGAGGCGAAGAAGCGCGGATTTGGCGCGGGACATTTTTCGTTCAACATTCCGGGAGGACGCTGCGAAACCTGTCAGGGTGACGGGACGGTCACAGTGGAGATGCAGTTTCTAGCCGACGTCGAACTGATTTGCGAAGAGTGTAAAGGCACGCGCTACAAGCCGACGGTGCTGGAGGTGCGGTATCGCGGGACGAACATTCACGAAGTGCTGAACCTGACGGTCAAGGAAGCGCTGAAGTTCTTTGCCGAGGCGCCAAAGATCACGGAGAAATTGCGGCCGCTGGAGGAAGTGGGGTTGGGATATCTGCGGCTGGGCCAGTCGGCGACGACGCTTTCGGGTGGCGAGGCGCAGAGGATGAAGCTGGCGGCGCATCTGCAGCCGGCGGCGCGGGAAATCAGCCGAGGGGTGGGCGGGAAAGAGGCGCGGCTGAAACGTAGGATGCTGTACATTTTTGACGAGCCGACGACCGGGCTGCATTTTGATGATGTCAGCAAACTTCTGGCGGCGTTCCGGCGTCTGATTGAAGCAGGGGGATCGATTGTGCTGATCGAACACAATCTGGAAGTGATCAAGACGGCGGATTGGGTGATCGATCTGGGGCCGGAGGGCGGGAGCCGGGGAGGCAAGATAGTCGGAGCGGGCACACCGGAAGAGATTGCGGCGCTGGCGGGATCGTACACGGGAAAATATCTGGCACGGGTTTTGAACGGCAATGGAAATTCGCGGGCACATGGGACTTAGATCAGTCGCGCGCAGATTCGCCGGCACTATCGCGCTGGCGTGCGTGTCGGGGTTGGCCTGTGGGCAGGCTGCGAATGCTCCTGCGGCTGGGCAGAGTCAAGGGTCTCAGCCTGCGCAACCGCCGCAGGCACAGGACGAGGGATCTTCTTCCAGCGTTCATCACAAGAAAACTTCTGGGAGCGTCCATCACACGACGGTGGAAGAAGAGGTTGCACCGGCGCCGGAACTGGCGCAGGCGGAAGATCTGATTCAGAAGCAGAAGTTTGCGACGGCCGAGCCGTTGCTGCGCAAGGTAGTTGGCGACGATCCGGCGAATTATGTGGCGTGGTTTGACCTGGGATTTGCGGAGAACGGGCTGGGCAAACGGGAGGAGTCGATCGCGGCGTACCGGAAATCGGTGGCGGCGAAGCCGGATGTATTTGAGTCGAACTTGAATCTGGGATTGCAGCTGGCCAAGGCGGGACAGCCGGATGCCGAGCAATATCTGCGGGCGGCCACGCAGCTCAAGCCGACCAGTCATGTAGCGGAGGGGAAGGCGCGGGCGTGGGTTTCGCTGGCGCATGTGCTCGAGGCCAGCAAGCCGGAGGAAGCGATTGTGGCTTACCAGAAGGCGGCGGCGCTGCAGCCGAGGGATCCGGAGCCGCATTTGAGTGCGGGACTGCTTTTGGAAAAGCAGCAGAAGTCTGCAGAGGCGGAAAACGAGTACAAGCAGGCGCTAGGGCTCGGGTCTTCAGGCGAGGGAGTGACCGATGCGCTGACGGGGCTGGCGAATATATATATGCGGGAGCACCGGCTGGCGGAGGCAGAGACGGCGCTGCGGAAGCTGGTGACGACGAGCGATAGGCGATCGGACACGGGGGTTCAAGACGCTAAGGTTCAGTTGGGGCGCGTGCTGGCGGCGGAGGGTAAGTACGACGACGCGATTGCGGAACTCGAGCCGGAGGCGAAGCGGGTTCCGGGGGATGCTTCGCTGCAACGCGATCTAGCTGATCTGTACGCGCTGGCGAAGAAATATGATCAGGCGGAAGCGGCGTATCGCGGGCTGCTGACGGGCAATCCGAACGATGCGGCGCTGCATCAGGGGCTGGGCAAGGCGTTGGTGGAAGAAAAGAAATTCGCAGAGGCGGAGAAGGAATTTCTGACGGCGGTGAAGATCAAACCGGATTTTGGCGAAGTCTACGGCGACTTGGCGTTTGCGGCCGGGGAGAACAAGGATTATCCGACAGCAATCAAGGCGCTGGACACGCGGGCGAAATATTTGCCGGAAGAGCCGATCACTTATTTTCTGCGGGCGTCGGCGTATGACCACCTCAAGGATGTGAAGCGGGCGTCGGCGAATTATCACCTCTTTCTCAAAGTGGCGGGCGGGAAGTATCCTGAACAGGAATGGCAGGCGCAGCATCGGCTGATTGCGATTGAGCCCAAGAGATAGTCGGCCGAAAAGATAGTTTGCCGGGAAAATAGTTCTGCAGAGTTTAGAGCATGCGTCTGGCGCGACGGCTATTACGGATGAGCGGAACGGTCGCGCTGTGGGCGCTGGTAGCCGCGGGGACGGCGCATGCGGTGCCGGGCGGCGAACCTACGGTTGAAGATTTGAAGGCGCGGGTGGCTGCGGCGAGCGTGGGGGATCGGCCGCATTTGTGCGTGCAGATTGCGGAGAGGCAGCTGGCAGTGGCGGACAAGGAGTATGCCGCGGCGGAAGTGGAAAAGGGGCAAGCGGCGCTGGCGGATGTGGTGCATTACTCGGAACTGGCGCGGGACTATGCGATCCAGTCGCACAAGCATGAAAAGCAGGCGGAGATTGCGATTCGCGCGATGGCGCGCAAGCTGACGGAGATGATGCACGCCATGGCGCATGACGATCAGGCGCCGGCGCGAGAGGCGATCGACCGGCTGCAGACGGCGCGCGACGATCTTCTGAAGGCTATGTTTCCGAAGGGGGCGAAGTGAGGGCTTCCCTGCTGCGAGTCTCTTCGTTTCGATCTTTCGGTCTTCGATCGCTGCTTCGATCTTCCATAGTTCGATGCGGAGCTTTGCTGGCGCTGGTGCTGGCGGCTGGCTCGGCGCTGGGGCAGCGGCATCGCGAGCCGCTGACGCAACCGGAGATTGACCAGATTCGCGACGCCAGCTGGGAGCCGAGGCAACGGCTTACGCTTTACGTACAATTCATCCGGGATCGGCTGGTGAAGATGGAGGAGATGCGGAACGATCCGAAAGTGAAGGATCGCGCGCGCCAGACGCACGACCGGCTGGACGACTTGCTGCTGCTGTATGACGAACTGAACGATAACATCGATACCTATGTTGACCGCAAGGACGATATTCGCAAGCCGCTGAAGACGATTATTGAAGCGGACACGGAATTTCAGGCCAAGCTGCGCGCGCTGAAGGATGCGGCGGGAGTTTCGGCGGAGGAGTTTCGCGCGTATGAATTTGTGCTGACCAATGTTCTGGATACGGTGGACACGTCGGCGGAGGATCATCGCAAGCTGCTGGTTGACCAGGAAGATGCGGCGAAGCATAAGAAATTGAATGCGCCGGGGAGTGTGAAGACGGAGGGGAAACAATAAGGCGGACCTCAAGCGTCAGACCTCGGCGATAACACGTCCCACCGGGGCTAAAGCCCTTCTGATTTTTCCCCGCTTGACGCGGCCCTAAAGGGCCGCTCTTCCACGGTCGTGCACTCGTCAGTTGGCGCTCAGGCGGCCATGTGATGTGGCCTGGGTCCGGGGTCTGAGGTCCTACGTCTGAGGTCCGCCGCCGCGTCTGAAGGTCCGACGTCTGAAGTCCGCGGCTCGTGCTAACCTAGGCTCACTGTGCGTGAAGGCCTGTTGGAGATTTTTCAGGAGTGTTACCGCGAACTGCGGCCTGCCTCGTTGGTTCCCGAGCTGAAGATTGAATTTTTTGCGTTCGCCAACGTGAACAACACGATCCGGCTGCGCGAGGGACGGCTGCTGGTGCGGCTTTCCGACCTGCTGGAAGGCGCGCCGGAAGCGGTGTTGCGGGCGATTGCGCATATTCTGCTGGCTAAGATGTACCGTCAGCCGATTGACCGGGGGCGGGCGGCGCGGTATCGAAAATATGTGGCGAGCCATGAGATTGTGCGCAAGACGCATCTGGTGCGGCAGATCCGCGGGCGCAAGCGGCTGCGGTCGGCGCGCGGGCATGTGTATGATCTGGACGCGATTTTTGAAGAGTTGAACACGCGCTTTTTTCACGGGCTGATGGCGCGGCCGCGCATGAGCTGGAGCCAGGCGAAGACACGGCGCATTCTGGGGCACTACGATCCGGCGCACAATGCGATCATCATCAGCCGCATCTTCGATCATTATGCGGTGCCGGCGTATGTGCTGGAGTACATCGTGTACCACGAGATGCTGCATTTGAAGCATCCGGTGACGCTGCGAGGGAGCCGGCGGTGCGTGCATTCGGCGGAGTTTCAGGCGGAGGAGAAATTGTTTCCGCGGGTGGGGGAAGCGAATGCTTTTCTGAGGAGGCTGTAAGTGGGGGCGGCTTGGCTACAGCGGTCTGGCTATAGAAGATTTGTACTTAGTGACGAGCGTCGCTAGATTGTCTGGATATTGGTAGAACTCCTCATCTAGCGCTCGAAACGCCGCTGCATTCGGATCGGCTTCCAGTAGCGCGTCCTGACGCTCGAAGCGGTTCTTCGGCGGCATTCCGTAGGGGAACTTCTGAGCGGCCCTCTTAACGATTTCGGCCATTGCGAACGCTCCGATGATTTCGAGCGCCTGAATTGTTTCGGCTGTCCTGTCACCCGCTGAATTGTAGAAATACTGATGGAAGCCGCCGTTGTTTACTTCTCCCTCCAGCGTATCTATTAGATCGACGACCTCGTCCATCGACAGTTGGATTTCCGTTGGTTCGGCGATGTCGTGCGGATTATCCAGTGACTCCCACCCGCAAGTGGGACACTTGCCGTGGACGTTGTCGAATCGCTTTCCGCACTTCGCGCACTTCTGCACTCTCACAGTCTAGCTCTACCGTCGGATCGTCGTTGAAAAACTCGCCATCTCACTCCGTCGGGTCTTCTGCCCTCAAACCTCCGATCCCTTCCCTGGGAGCAGAATCCGTTCAAGGCCGGATTCCGACCGTGTGATCCTGATCACAGGCGATTGTGAGGCGGCGGATTGACTGGTTTGGCGGGGCGGGACTATCCTTGAAGTTGAAATTGAAATTCATTTTCATAATCGAAGGACTCTCGTAGAGGCGACCTAAAGATGCTACAGGCATTCATTATTACGCTGCGCGAAGGGGTGGAGGCGGCGCTGATTGTGGGGATTACGCTGGCCTACCTGGCCAAGATCGGGCGGCAGGAACTGCGCAAGACCGTGTATGCGGCGCTGGTGGCTGCGTTTCTGGGCTCTATTGGCGTGGCGGTGGTGATCTCCCGGACGCATCTGAATGAAGATGTGTTCGAGGGTTGGGTCATGCTGGTGGCCGCGTTTTTCGTTATCACCATGGTGGTCTTCATGATGAAGACGGGACGCCGGATGAAGGGCGAGATCGAGGGCAAGGTCGGGCTGCTGGCGGGCAATGACGCGTGGTTCGGACTGTTCGTGTTCATTTTTCTGATGGTGCTGCGCGAGGGCGCGGAGACGGTGCTGATTCTCTCCGCGGTATCGCTGAACTCGACCGAGCTGATGAGTTTTCTGGGGACGCTGCTGGGGGTGATCGCGGCGATTGCGTTTGGCGTGATGTTTGTGAAGGGCAGCGTACGTATCAACCTGCAGAAGTTTTTCAGGATTACGACGGCGATCATGTTTCTGGTGGCGGCGCAGCTGATTATTTCTGGGCTGCATGAGCTTTCGGAGAGCGGAGTGATTGCGTCGTCGAAGCGGGAGATGGCGTTGATTGGGCCGATTGTGAGCAACGACTGGTTCTTCTTTGTGACAGTGTTTGCGCTGGCGGCGTTGATGATTTTGTTTGAGGCCAAGCGGCGGGAACCGGTGCTGGCGGCCGTCGTTTCTCCGGCGGAACGGCGGAAGGCGGTGTGGAGCGCGCGGCGGGAACGGATGTGGATGATTTCTGTGCTGACGTTCTCGTTTGTGTTTATCGCGCTGATCACGGCGGAATTTGTCTACGCCAAGAGCGCCAGCAATATTTCGGCGGCGACCGAGGTTGCGTTTACCAACGGGCGGGTGAGCATTCCTCTGGCGCAAATTTCGGATGGCGATTTGCACCGCTTCCAGGCGAAGGAAGGCGGAACCGAGGTGCGCTTCTGGTTGTATCAGAAGCCGGATGGAAAGATTGCAACCGTGTTCGATGCCTGCGAGATTTGCGGGGCGGTGGGGTTCTACAAGAGCGGCAATGGAGTGGTGTGCAAGAATTGCGCGGCGCCGATTAATCCGCAGTCGGTGGGGACGGCGGGAGGATGCAATCCGGTGCCGCTGAAGGCCACGCAGACGGCGGACGCGGTGATTATCGAGGAGGCGGACATTGCGGCCGGCAGCCACATGTTCGCCCAACAGTAAGCGATGTTCGTGCGGTTGGTATACGAATCGTTCCGGCGGCAGAAGCGGCGCAAGTTGCTGGCCGGGGCGGCGATTACGCTGGGCGTGACGGTGGCGACCGCGATGATTGCCGTGGCGACGGACATCGGAGACAAGATTAACCGCGAGCTGCGCACGATTGGCGCCAACCTGGTAGTGACTCCGCAGGAAGATTCTCTGGATGTGGAAATTGGCGGAGTGAATCTGAAGCCTCCGACCGACGGGGCGTTTCTCGACGAAGCGGACCTGCCCAAAATCCTGGGAATTTTCTGGCACAACAACATTACTGCGTTTGCGCCGATGCTGCCGGTGAACGTGAAGCTGCAGCATGGCGGCGCTACGATTGACGTCGCGGCGATCGAAGGCACGTACTTTGCCAAGCGGCTGACTTATGGCACGGAGAGCCTGACGACGGGGATTCGCACGACGTATCCGACCTGGAAGGTGGATGGGGACTGGCCTGCGGATGATTCGCGGGATGTGGTGGTGGGAGCGGGGATTGCGGAAAAGCTTGGGCTCAAGCCGAACGATCGAGTGAGCATTTCGTTCGGCAACTCCCTCAGACCTGAGCGCCTGGTGCGGGTGAGCGGGATTCTGGCGCCGGGTGAGGATTCGAATGAGGTGCTGGCGCCGCTGGCTCTGGCGCAGGAGATGCTGGGCAGGCCGGGCGCGGTGAAGCGAATCTATGTGAGCGCGCTGACCAAGCCGGAGGACGCGTTTGCGAGGCGCGATCCGAAAAGTTTGTCGGGAGCGATTTACGACCGGTGGTATTGCACGCCTTATCCGCAGGCGATTGCGTTTCAGCTGGCGGAGACGATTCCGCATTCGCACGCGGAGCAGATTCGGCAAGTCGCGCAGAATGAAGGTGCGGTGCTGACGCGGATTGAAGGGCTGATTTTTCTGATTACGCTGGCGGCGCTGTTTGCCTCGGCGCTGGCGGTGTCGGCGGCGATGGCGACCACCATTTTTGAACGGCGGGCTGAGGTGGGCTTGATGAAGGCGCTGGGCGCGGGAAAGCTGGTGGTCGCGGCGATCTTTTTTGCCGAGGCTGCCTTGCTGGCGCTGATGGGCGGGCTGGTGGGATTTGTGATGGGGTCGGGGCTGGCGCACGAGATTGGGCGGTCGATTTTTAATTCCGACATTTCAATTCCGGCAGTGCTGTTGCCGGTGATTCTGGCGATTGCGGTGATCGTGACCTTTGCGGGGAGCGCGCTGGCGATCCGGCGGGCGGTGGGGATGGACCCGGTGTTCGCGCTGCGGGGGGAACTGTGAGCGTGGCGGGCATGTCGCATTCGGCGCAGGAAGTTGCGGCACGGCGGGCGCGGGGTCCGCATACTTCGATGTTTGTACGCATGCTGGTGCGCGCGGCGGTGCTGCGGCGCGGGCGGGCAGTTTCGGCTTTGTTCGCCATGGTGGTGGCCGCGGCCGTGGCTACGGCGATGCTGAATCTTTATGTGGACGTGCAGGCGAAGCTGCGGCGCGAGTTTCGCAACTACGGGGCGAACATTATTCTGGTCGCGAAAGACGGGACTTCCCTGCCCGCCGATACTTTGACGCGCGTGGATGCGGTGCTCGCAGGACGAGGGATTGCGGCTCCGTTCGGGCTGGTGGTGGCGCGGACTAGTGATGGGCAGCCGATTGTGGTGGCGGGCATAGATTTTGAACGGGTGAAGCTGCTGGATAAGTGGTGGTCGGTGAGTGCGTGGCCGGGGACGCCCTCCTCCTCTGAAATTCAAGACCCCCGCCCTGTCGCAGAAGACGCGACAAGGGTGGGGCACCCTTCTACTTCTCCCGCGCTGATTGGGGTGCGGGCGGCAGCGGTGGTATCGGCGAAGAATCAGGCGTTTGATCTTACGTTTCAAGGGCGGACTTTGCACGTCACACCGGCGGGGACGGTGCAGACGGGAGCGGCGGAGGACAGCCGGATTTTTATTTCGCTCGGGGATTTTGTGGCGTGGACGGGAGTGCAGCCGTCTACGATTGAAGTGGCGGCGAGCGGATCGGCGGAGGAAGTGGACGGCATAATGAAGCAACTGACGGCGGCGATTCCGGCCGGCGACGTGCGGCCGGTGCGGCAGATTATGGAGGGCGAAGCGCGCGTGCTGGGTAAGACGCGGGCGACGCTGCTGGCGGCGGCGGCGCTGATTATTTTGACCTCGGCGCTGTGTGTGCTGTCGACGCTGGTGGGATGGGTGTTTGACCGGCGGCGCGATTTTGCCATTATGAAGGCGCTGGGCGCATCGGGCCGACTGCTCAACGGATTTTTTGCCGCGGAAGCGGCGCTACTGGGCGCGATGGGCGCGCTGATTGGATTTGTGGCGGGGATTGGCATTGCGGCGTGGATTGGGCGGGTTAACTTTCATGCTCCGGTGGTGCCGCGATTGAGTGTGCTGCCGGTGGTGCTGGCTGGTAGCATGGCGGTGACTTTGCTGTCGGCGATCCTTCCGATCACGCTGCTGCGGCGGGTGCAGCCGGCGGTGATTTTGAGGGGAGAGTGAAATGATTCAGATTAAGGATGTGACGAAGCTCTACCCTGCCAAGGAAGCGGGCAACGGCAACGGGAACGGTGCGGGCAAGGATGCGTCGGGCTTTATTAGTGCGCTCGACCATATCTCGCTGCATGTGACGCAGGGGGAATGGCTGTCGATCATGGGGCCGTCGGGGTCGGGGAAATCGTCGCTGGTGAATTTGATTGGCTGCCTGGACCGGCCGACGTCGGGCGAGATCTGGCTGGATGGGCAGAATGTGGCGGGGATTTCTGCGGCGGATTTAAACCGGGTGCGGGCGGAGAAGATCGGATTCATTTTTCAGCAGTTTCATTTGATTCCCTTCCTGACTGCGGTCGAAAACGTGATGCTGGCGCAGTATTTTCACAGCATGACCGACGAGCAGGAAGCGGTGGAGGCGCTGACGCGGGTGGGACTGGGCGACCGGGCGCATCATCTCCCCTCGCAGATGTCGGGCGGCGAGCAGCAGCGGGTGTGCATTGCGCGGGCGCTGATTAATGATCCGAAGATCATTCTGGCGGATGAGCCGACGGGAAATCTGGACGCGGTGAATGAAGAGATTGTGCTGCGGCTGCTGCGCGAGTTTCATCAGCAGGGACGGACGATTGTGATGGTGACGCATGATCCGGTGGTGGCGCGGCTGGCCGACCGGAGGATTGAGTTCCATCATGGCAAGATCGCGTCGCAGGAAGTGTTCGCGATGGCCGATGAGGAGCAGCTCGACGAAGTTCTGGAAGAACTTTGGGTGCTGGCCGAGCATGGCGAGATTGCCGAAGTGGAGCGCATGGAAGTGCATGGGGCGCTGCCGGTGAGTCTGGCGATTGAGAAGATGATTGCGATGGGGCTGGTGGCGGCGACGCCGCATCCGCCGGAGCCGCATGGTCACAAGCCGTTTGTGAATCCGTGCCACGAGGCGCTGAAGCCGGTGGCGGCTTCGGTAGGAGATGGCACGCTGATTGTCGAGTTGACGCCGCGAGGGCGGGAGCGCGCGGGGAATATTATCCGGCGGCACCGGCTGGCGGAGCGCCTGTTTACTGATAGCCTGGCGATGGACAGTGAGTCGGAAATCGAACAGCAGGCGTGCAAGTTCGAGCACATTCTTTCGCCGGAGGCGACGGATAAGATCTGCGCGTTTCTGGGACATCCGAAGACCTGCCCGCACGGAGCGCCGATTCCGCCGGGGCCGTGCTGCGGACGGAGCGCCGAGCTTTCTGGAGTTGCTTCAGGTTCAGCGAAATTGCATCAGCAATCGTAGAATCCACGCGGTGGAATATTTCTGGTCACCACTTCCCTCATTCAAGCGCTGCTATGATCAAAGGGCGTTTTATCTGTCATGACTACTCGGCGTCCCACGATCGGCGTGTTTGACTCCGGCTTTGGCGGGCTTACCGTCCTTAAAGCGTTACTTGAACTTATCCCGGGTGCGGACTACGCCTATTTCGGGGATACCGCGCGGCTGCCGTATGGGTCGAAGTCGGTGGAAACTGTAGCTCGATATGCGGTGGAGGCGGCGCATTATCTGGAGGCGCAGGGGGCGCAGATGCTGGTGATCGCCTGCAACACGGCGACAGCGCTGGCGCTGGGACAGATTACGGCGGGTGCGCACGTCCCGGTGGTGGGCGTGATTGAGCCGGGCGCCGAGTCGGCGGCGACGGCGACGAAGAATCAAAAGATTGTGGTGATTGGGACCGAGGCGACGGTGAGCAGCCACGCCTACCGCAAGGCTTTGGAGGCGCGTGGGCTGACGGCGCGGGAGAAGGCGTGTCCGCTGCTGGTGCCTCTGGTGGAAGAGGGATGGGTGGAGCACTCGGTCACCGAGCAGGTGGCGCGGATTTACTTGGCGGAGGCGTTTGCGGACGGATTTCACGAAGCGGATACGCTGGTGCTGGGATGTACGCATTATCCTCTGCTGAAGCCGCTGCTGCAGCGGGTGACGCCGGGGCATGTGAGCATTGTGGATTCGGCGGAATCGACGGCGCGGGCCGTGGCTGCCCGGTTGCAGGAGTTGACTGCGGCGGGCGATGGTCAGAACCAAGGCGAGGAACGGCGCGGGGTTCCGCGGGTGAAGTTTTTTGCCACGGATTCGACGGAGAAGTTTCGGCGGCTGGGAGAGCGGTTTCTGGGGCGTCCGATTGAGGACGTGCGGCATGTGGATTTGAAGGAGTAGGGCCGACGGTTGGTGGCGCTCGTGCCCCGGGCGGCCGAGCTTCGCTCCGGACGGACAGCCGAGGCGGCGGTCGCCACATGAGCCGGGGTAGTTCCCGCGCAAGAATCGGATAGTGGGTGTGGACCGGCAGAATTTAGTCTCTCCTCCAGAACCTCAACTAGATCAAATTGAACAGAGGACCATCGAACGCGCGCATGCATGCACTCGACAACGTGATTTGGCAGGCGCTGACCACACGGGACAGTGCGTTCGCCGAGGGGACTGGGCGGGCACGGCGATTTATGCGGGAGGTGACGTCACTGACGGCGTTTGAACGGGAGGGCCCTGAGGGTTATGCGGCTTTGGCGGAATTGGTGGGAGCGGGCGGGACGGCTGCGCTGTTTCTTGAACAGGTTTACAAGGCGCGGGGCGGATGGGAGATGCTGGCGGAGGCTCCGCTGTTACAGATGGTTTGTGAAGGCGACGGTCTGCCGAAGCGTTGGGCGGAGTCCGTGCCGGTGCCGGAGATTGTCCGGTTAGGCGCGGCGGACTCACCGGAGATGATGGAGCTGACTTCCCTGACGAAGCCAGGACCGTTCGGACGGCGCACGCATGAACTGGGAACATACCTCGGAATCCGGGTTGAGGGGAAGTTAGTGGCGATGGCTGGCGAGCGCTTGAAGGTGCCGGGGTATACGGAGGTGAGCGCGGTGTGCACGCATCCGGAGCACGCGGGAAAAGGCTATGCGCGGATGCTGATGCTGGAAGTGATGCGCGGGATAAGGGAGCGGGGAGAGACGCCGTTTCTGCATGTGCGGCGGGATAATGCGCGGGCCATCGCGCTGTATGAACGGATCGGGTTTCGGACGAGGGTGATGCCGCACTTTGCGCTGCTGCGGAAGGTTGGATAAAACCGCAGGCTTCGTTTCGAGGAGTACGACGGGCATGCTGGAAGCAGAGAGGTTGCGAGCCACTTCTTTACAGCAGCGGACGAAAAAACGATCTCAGTAGAGGTGGAAGTCGACTTCGATCTGGATTCTTACCGGGACCGGGTGACCGTCTTTCAACGCCGGTTCGAATCTCCAGTTTTTCACGGCCTCGATGGCTTTTTCGTCAAGGCCCATGCCCAGACTGCTAGCGATGTGAATGTCGCTGGGATGGCCATCGATTCCCACAATGAGTTCGACGGTGCAGGTGCCCTGGTACTTGGCCTTGCGGGCTTCTTCGGAGAATTCGGGCTCCGGCTGGAAAATGGGCCGCGGCGGGCTGACGCCGGCTCCCACGCGAAACAGGCCGCCGCCGGTGCCTCCACCTTCGCCGGGGCCAAAGCCGCCGCCTTTGCCTGAGCCTACGCCGCCGCCCGAGCCCGAGCCAATTCCGCTGCCCGAGCCAGTGCCGTTGGACGGGATAATGGCGTGTGCCATGGGATCGCCCAAGTTGGGCATGTTGTTGGAAGCCAGTTGGACTTGCGGAGGAATGAGCAGGCTGGGATCGACCGCGAGCTTAGGATTCTCGTTGCGCAGCACGACCGCCGGAGGCGTGATCTGCTGCATGGAGAACTTGGGCAGCTTGCCTTTGCTGGCGGCCAGCACATCGCGATCGCCGCCGCCGCCGCCGCCGCCGGACTGGGTCTTAGCAGGCTTGAGAGCGGGAAGGTCACCGGGATCGACCAGGGTCATTACGACCTTCTCTTGGGGCGCGGCGTTCACGATGCGATGCCCGATCATGACCGCGATTGCGATGGCTACCGCAAGCAGACCGTAATAGCCAATGGCTCCGGCGAGTCCAGCCTTCCAGTTGGAATAAAAGCCCCAGATGTCCTTGACGGGTTCGGGCTTGGATTCGAGCTTGAGAGGGGGCAGCTTCTTGGGAAAGAAAAAGTCGTCCAGTCCCCGGAACAGAGACTTATAGAGCGGCTCTTGAAAACCTTTGTCGGCAATGAGCAGGTGCAGTTCCGGCTCGGCGCCGGGGGCGTTCGGGTTGATTTGTTCAGATCCCATATTTCCGGCCTGGCTACCCCTTGCTGGTCGGCGCGGACCAGCCTGCTAAAGTCAATCCCCGCTAATGCCTAAGGCTCCCACGCCCCAGTTACTACAGATGAGCCACAGGCGCGGCAAGTTGCATCAGTGGGCACCCGATTTTGTAATCAAATGCACACCCGCCACCCCACCCCGAGGATCGGGCTGCGTTGAGCTTTGCTTGATCATCCTGCCTAGGAAAATTGTACAACTAGTCGACCTATTGCGACAGTGCAATCCCGTATGCCGGGACAGGGCCGGAAAGACATGTACTTCTTGCCAAGGGCCGAACCGAGAGGTCTTCAGGGGCTGAAGCCCGCGAACTCTTACCGCCCGGACGCGCGGTGCTGATGCGCCGCTCTTCCACCTGGCATACATCGGCGCGGATGAAGCCGCGGGCTTCCGAGCAATGTGGATAACGTTGCGAGTTCCGGCTGCATGGACGTTACCGGCGGGGCTCCCTATAATGAAAAGATTCAATCATTTGGGAGACGTGACCGAGTGCCGTTTGACGACCTGAAGAAGACCATTAACCTGCCGAAGACTGCCTTCCCGATGAAGGCTAACCTGCCCCAGAACGAGCCTAAAATGCTGGAACATTGGGAGCAGACGGGCATTTACGAGCGCATCCGGCAGGCCCGGAAAGGAGCGCCGCGCTTCATTCTGCATGACGGGCCGCCCTACACGAGCGGGCCCATCCATATGGGCACGGCCATGAATAAGTGTCTGAAGGACTTTATCGTCAAGTCGAAGACCATGGCCGGTTTTGACGCGCCCTATGTGCCGGGGTGGGATTGCCACGGGTTGCCGATTGAGATCAAGGTCGATAAGGAACTGGGCGGCAAGAAGTTGCAGATGCGGCCGACTGACGTGCGGGCCGAGTGCCGGAAGTATGCGCAGAAGTTTCTTGATTTGCAGCGCACGCAGTTCAAACGCATCGGCGTATTTGGACGGTTCGACCGGCCGTATGCCACGATGAATCCGCAGTACGAGTCGGTGGTGCTGTCGACCTTCTTTTCGTTTTATGAAAACGGATTCGTCTACAAGGGGCTGCGGGCGGTTTACTGGTGCATGCACGACGAGACTGCGCTGGCCGAGGCGGAAGTCGAATACGAAAATCACACCAGCACGACAGTGTGGGTGAAGTACCGACTGATCGACGATCCGGGGGCGATTGACGCGGCGCTGGCAGGGAAAAAAGTATCGACGATTATCTGGACGACGACTCCGTGGACGCTGCCGGCGTCGATGGCAGTGGCGTTTCATCCCGATGAAGAGTATGTGGCGCTGGAAGCGGGCGGCGAAGTTTATATTGTCGCGTCGAAACTGGCATCGGACGTGGCGGAGAAATGCGGCCTGAGCGATCCGAAGGCGCTGGCGCATTTTCCTGGGCGGAGGCTGGAGCGGCTGAATTTTCAGCATCCGTTTCTGGAGCGGAAAGTGCTGGGAGTGCTGGCGGATTACGTCACCATGGATACCGGGACAGGTGTGGTGCACACGGCGCCATCGCACGGCGCGGAGGACTTCATCACGGGGACGAAGTATGGGCTGGATGCCACGAGCAACGTCGACGAAAAAGGGATTCTGCGCAACGGCCTGCCGGAGTACGACGGGCAGTATGTGTTCAAGGCGAATCCGCTGATCGTGGAACTCTTGCGGAAGCGCGGGGCGTTAATGCACACCGACAAAGTGGAGCACTCTTACCCTCATTGTTGGCGGTGCCATAATCCGGTGATTTTTCGGGCGACCGAGCAGTGGTTTATTTCGATGGAGACGCCGATGCCGGGCGGGGCTGGCAAGCAGGACACGCTGCGCACGCGAACTCTGGAAGAAATCAAGAAGGTGAAATGGGATCCGGCATGGGGCGAAGAACGGCTGTCGAACATGATCCAGACGCGGCCGGACTGGTGCATCTCGCGGCAGCGGGTGTGGGGCGTGCCGATTGCTGTTTTCCTGTGCGAAGGCTGCGGCAAGCCGCTGAATGATTCGGCAGTGAATATGAAGGTGGTTGAACTGTTTGCGAAGGCGGGAGCGGACGCGTGGTTCACGCCGGAGTCGGATTCGATTCTACCTGCGGGGACAAAGTGTCCGCACTGCGGCGGGACGAAGTTTGAAAAGGAAACCGACATCTTCGACGTGTGGCTGGAGTCGGGGGCGAGTTATCTGGCGCTGGTGGCGGATGAACCCAGCTATCCGTGGCCTTCTGACTTGTACCTTGAGGGCGGAGACCAGTACCGCGGATGGTTTCAGTCTTCCCTGCTGTGCGCGATGGGGACGCATGCGTCGCCGCCGTATAAGGGCGTGGTGACGCCGGGATGGACGCTCGACGAAAAAGGGCAGGCCATGTCGAAGTCGCGGGGGAATGACGTGGACCCGGTGGACATTTCGAGCCGGCTGGGCGGTGAGGTGGTGCGACTGTGGGTGGCGTCGGTGGACTTCCGCGAAGATGTGGTGGGATCGGAAGCGCTGATGCAGCGCGTGGGCGAGAACTATAAGAAGATTCGCAATACGTTTCGCTATATTCTGGGAAATCTTGGGGACTTTGATCCGGCGAAGGATGAAGTTCCGTTTGCAGAGATGGAAGAGCTTGACCAGTACATGCTGCGGCAGACGTGCGCTTTCGCGGCGGATGTGCGCAACGCGTATGACGAGTTCGCGTTTCACAAGATTTACCACCGGGTGAATCATTTCTGCATTGTCGACCTGAGCGCATTTTATTTTGATGTGCTCAAGGACCGGCTGTACATTTTTGCGCCGAAGTCGAAGGCGCGGCGGAGCGCGCAGACGGCGGTGTGGAGAATCGGCGAGGCGCTGGTGCGGGCGCTTGCGCCGATCATGACCTTTACCTGCGAGGAGATTTGGCCGTATCTGCCGAAAGTGGGCGACCGCGAGGAGAGTGTGCATCTGGCGCTGTTTCCGGCGGCGGGGGAGATTTTGGGCGACGCAGCGATTCCGGCGGTGGACGCGAAATCCAGCGAAGAGTGGGCGAGCCTGCGGGCGGTGCGCGACGACGTGCTGAAAGTATTGGAGGAAGCGCGGAATAACAAGCTGATCGGAACCGGACTGGAAGCGCAGGTGGCGATCACAGCGGCCGATCCGGCTTATTCGTTGCTGCAGCGGCATGCTGCGCAACTGCGCTATTTGTTTATCGTGTCGGCGGTGACGCTGGCGCAGAGTTCGGGCAATGGCTCGGGCGGAGTGCATGTGGAAGTGAAGAAAGCCGACGGCGCGAAGTGCGAGCGCTGCTGGAATTATTCGACGCGGGTGGGTGAGGATAAAACGTATCCGACGGTGTGCGAGCGCTGCAGCGCGGTGCTCAAGGAAATCGAAGCGCCCGCACGCTGATATGGCTTCAGAGACTCTGATGAGCAATAATTCCGCGCGCTGGATCCATTTCTTAATTGCTTTGATCGTGGTCGGGCTTGACCGATGGTCGAAGCGGCTGGTGACGGCGCACGTTCGGATGTATGCGCACATTCAGGTGATTCCGGGATTTTTCCGGATCACGCACACCGAGAATACAGGCGCGGCATTCAGCCTGTTTGCCGATTCGACGTCGCACTGGAAGACCGCGATGCTGATCGGGTTCTCACTAGTTGCGATGGTGATTGTGACGGTGCTGTTGTGGAAGCAGACGCGGGCGCTGACGATCACGGGGATCGCGCTGTCGCTGATCCTGGGTGGGGCGGTGGGGAATCTTTGGGATCGGGTGGTGAGCGGGAGAGTTGTGGATTTTCTGCTGGTGTATGTGAAGCAGTATGAGTGGCCGGTTTTTAATTTGGCGGACAGCGCGATTGTGGTGGGGGCTGCGTTGCTGGTGCTTGAGATTTTGTTTCATCGGACGGAGAGGGCCGAGAGTTGATGAGCCCCAGGATAAGGCCCTCGCAGCAGATTTGTTCTGGCGCAACGCTGAAAGCGTCAAACCCCACAAAAGCCAAACCCAGGGGCTAAAGCCCACAATCTTCTGAACTTTAACGGCACGGCTAAAGCCGTGCCCTTCCACACTCTCCCCAAAGGCATTTCGCTTCAACCTGTCCGCGTGAATCCGCGACGAAGAAGTCTTACGGGGCGCCGTAGAGTTGTTTGTAGACGCTGGCGTTGCGCAGGATAGCCTGGACGTATTCGCGGGTTTCGGTGAACGGGATCGATTCGACGAACTCGGGGGAATCGCGGTAGGGGCCCTGTCCCATCCATTCCTCGACGCGGTCGGAACCGGCGTTGTAGGCGGCGAGAGCGTGATCGAACGATCCACCGAATTTGTCTACCATGCCGCGAAAGTAGCGCGTGCCCAGTTCGAGATTGACCGTGGGCGTGAATAACTGAGTCGCATTGTAGTGCTTCAGCGCTATTTGTTGGGCGACGACCTTGCCGGTTTTGGGGAGCAATTGCATGAGGCCGACGGCGTTGGCGCGGGAAATTGCGGCGGGATTGAACTCGGACTCCTGGCGAATCAGCGACGCGACGAGATATGGGTCGAGGCCGTTGGCCTGCGAAAATCTTTTCAGGTCGGGCCAGTAGGGGCGTGGAAACAGAGCCTCCCAGTAAATGCGCGGCAAAGTGGCAATGTCGACGGCAAAATAACTGGGCACAGAATGCTTCATGACTTCGATGGCGCGGTCGTAATGACCGGTATCGATGTAAAGCTGCGCGGTTTCGGAGGGAGCCCAGTTGCCACCGTCGGCTGCGGCTGCGGCTTGCAGTTCGCGGACGGCGAAATCGATGAGGCCTCCGTTGCCGAGGAGTTGCGCCTTCTGCAGGTGGAGATCGTCGGCAGGAGGATCGGACAGCGTGACTTTCTCGCCGTGTTCGACCGGTGGAATTTTATCGAGCAGCGGATATTTTCCGGGTGGAATGGCAATCGGCGGAATCTTATTCAGGCGCTCGCGGCCGAGTTCGGCGTAGTAATAATTCTTGAAGCGGTCGGATAATTTCTGATAGTAGGCGCGGGCCATGCCGGGCTGGTTCTCTTCCTCGGCCAGGCGCGCGCGCCAGTACAGGGCATTGGAAGTTTCATTGCCCGCGGGATACAGAGAAATCTGTTCGTCGAATAGTTGTTTTGCGTCGTCGTTGCGGCCCATGCGTAGTGTGAGCCATGCGGTCTTCCAGTGGGCGTAGGAGGCGTGCGATCCCGTGGGAAAGCGCTGCTGCAGCTCGTGAAAGGTGTCGAGCGCCTGCTGGTACTCGTGATGCACGAGATGGAGATTTGCGGCCGAGAGTAAGGCTTGATCGAACCAAGGGCTGGTGGGCGCGGCCTGGCGCAGGTCGTCGACGCTGCGGTAGAAGGCTTCATTCTCGTCGGAAGACCAGGCAACCTCGCCGAGGATGTAAAGACGCTGAGCATTCTGGTCGGGGGTGGCGCCGGGCAGAGTAGTGAGCTCGGCCTTGGCCTCGCGATTGCGACCACTGCGATGCAGAGCGTCGGCGAGGGCGAGTTCGGCGGCGGGGCGAGAGTCGGCGGTGGCGTGGCTGGCGAGTTCGCGATACTCGTCGACCGCATCGGCGTAGCGCTTGGCTTTGATGAGGAGGTCGGCACGGGTTTTTCGCTGCGCGGGAGTCGCGGGTGCGATTCCGGGGAGCTTTTTCAGTTCCGCGTAGGCCGCGTCGGCTTCGGGCGCGGTGGGCATGTTGTAGTAGACGTTAGCGAGCGCGTCGGCGGCTTTGGCGTTCTGGCCGAGTGCAGCGTAGGCGCGGCCGATGGCCAATTCAATGTCCGAGCGGGCGGGCAGGCGGTCTTTCTCGAGAAGCGTGGCGGCCTCATCGGCACGGCCTTCGGTGAGCAGCGCGTTGGCGTAGCTCAGATGGGCATCGCGCACGAGGAGCGAGTCAGGGTAGGTAGTTGCAAAGTTGGCCAGCGCGGCCAGACCCTCGGCCTGACGACCGGTTTGCAGGTAGGAGGTTCCCAACCAATACGCGACGTAGTCGCCGAGGTCGCCGGCGAGGGGCTTGGCGCGGTTGAGCGGGTCTATCGCCTTGGCGTAATCGTGGTCGAGCACGTGTGCATAGCCGACGACGAGCCAGGCCAGCGCTCCGGCATCTACTTTGGAGTGGGCGCGGGCGTAGGCTTCGACTCCGGCATAGCCGGCGACGGAACGATCCTGAATCAGCTGTTGTGCCATGGGGCGCAATGTAGTGGAGGCGACGAAGGCCTGGCGAATGCGGCGCACGCGCGGAGAGATGGTGTGTTTTCTCTTGGCGGTGGCGTGCGTCGGTGTCGTGCCGGGCTTTTTGGCAGGCGCAGTGGAAGATTTCGGCGGTGCGGGCTTTTGAGCTGCTGGCCTCTTGGGCGCGGACTTCGCGGGAGCAGCGTCGACCTGCGCGGGTGTGTCAGCGGGAACTGCCTTGTCAGGAGTTGGCGACGCGGATGGGGTGGAATCCTGTTGAGCTGAGGAATGCGTGGTGCTCAGGATTCCAGACAGCACGACCAACACAAGAAAACGCTTGAGACCCAATCGACCCACCTTCATCTATTTTCGCGCGGAGACGCGAAGGGCAGAACCTGATTCCAGATTTCAGAACTGTGTAGCGTGGTCAGCGTGAAGAGCGACCCTCAGGGGCTAAAGCCTACCTGTTAGCAATCCTGAGTGGCACGGTATAAGCCGTGCCCTTCCCCAAACCCACGACTTATTTGCGGAAGCTGGCGCCCATGACGGCGACGTCGTCTTCCGCCAGGCTGCGCAGGACTTCCTTTTGAAAGTAGTCGCCACTGGCTGCGGCGGTTTGGCCGTAACGTTTTTGAAACGTGGCGCGACTCTTTTCAATATCTTCCTTCAATCGATCATAAAGGTCTTTGTTGCGGCGGCCCTCGGCCACCTTCGCCTGGTTGTAGAGCTTGATTTCATCAACCAGCAGGCGGGCAAAACGCTGCGCCTTTCTGTGCGTGTCGGCGTCTTCGGCGGACATGCCGGCAAAGGGGTCGGCCGCGGCGGCAGGCGCGGAAGCAGCGGCGCTCGCGGATGCGGCATGCGCCGTAACTTCGACCACTTCAGCGGCAGGCTCCGGCTCGGGTTCGGGCGCGGGTGCGGCTTTCGGAGCCGCGTGTCGCGGCGGAGGCTGAGAGGCGAAAGGATCGGCAAAGGAACTGACAGTGTGCACCGGCGCGGGCGCCGGCATGGCAGGAGGTTCGATGCGCTCCATGCTGGGGCCAGAATCGCCGAGATCTCTTTGCGCCTGCTTGCGCAGCGAGGCCACTTCGAGCCAGGCGCTGGTGGCCATGACCAGGACTTCCAAAGACGAGGCGTCGAGCGCACCATCGGCGCCGGCGTCGGCGTAGAGCAGGGCGGCAACTTTATCTTTCAGGACGAGGGGCAGGACCACGATCTGTTCGTTCTCGGGTCCGCCAAACTGTTTGACGAAGCGGTGGTCCATCTCGGCGATGTTCGCGGGGGCGGCAACGCGGTTCTGGTAGGCGTAGGCGGCGGGCCCGCTGGTCATGTCGAGAGGAAAATCTTTGATGGCATCGTCGTCGCCCAGGCCGCGGCTTTGCCATCCAGTAGCGGCTCCGGCTTTCACGACGAAGAGCGCGATGCGGGCACTGTACGAAGCGCCGGCTTCCAGCAAGGCGCGCAGGATTTCTTTTTGGGTGGTGCCAGCATGAATGCCGGCGATGGCCGGAGCCAGATTACCTGGAACTGCATTGCCCGCAACCGCGCTTCCAGTGCCGATTCCCGCGGATGCTGCGGGCAATTCCGCGAGCACTCGCTCCACCAACTCAGCCTGCAATTTTGGAATGACGCGATCGAAGACCTGCGCCACTGCACGCTCGACGATTTGCTGGAGTTGCTTGCTGTCCGCCATCAGAGAACCGTTCCCATGATTTCCTGTTACCTTCTGCTGCTTTCTTGCACGCCGTAACGGTACTGACTTAAGTGCTGATTATACGGCACTTGTGCCGAGGGCTCAGAGTGACTTCGGTACCTGTTCATCCGGGTCTATCCGGGTCAAACCGAACCTTTGAAACTGTATCGCAAAGCTTGGTTGGGGGATACGGCAAAGGCATTGGGCAAAACGCCGGGTTACCAAGTAGAATAACAGTTTCGATTTCGTGACTGCGGTCACTGAGAGCGTGAGCTCTTGAGCTGTGAGCCGGGTTGAACAGCCGGAAAATACTGCATCGCCAAACGCATGGGAGCCATCCAAAACAAGGTAGTAGGGCCAGTTAGCGAAGAGTTGACCCTCGTTCAGGCGGCTAAACGGGGCGACGACTCGGCGTTTGAAGAACTGGTGCGGCGCTACGATCGCAACGTTTTCCGGATCGCGCAACACATCACGCAGAACCGCGAGGATGCGGAAGATGTGGTGCAGGAAGCGTTCCTGAAGGCGTACAGCAACCTGGCACAGTTTCAGGAGCAGTCGAAGTTTTATACCTGGCTGGTGCGGATTGCGGTGAACGAAGCGTTGATGAAGTTGCGCCGGCGCAAGCCGGAGCGTACGGTCTCGCTGGACGAAGACATCAAGACGGAAGACGATTCCCTGCCCCGCGAGATTGCGGACTGGAGTCCGAATCCGGAGCAGCAATACACGCAGGCGGAATTGCGTGAGATTCTGAGCAAGACGATCCAGGGCCTTCCCCCCGGTTTCCGGACCGTGTTTGTGCTGCGAGATGTGGAAGGACTTTCGACGGAAGAAACGGCGGCCGCTTTAGAGTTGAGTGTGCCGGCGGTGAAATCAAGGCTGCTGCGGGCGCGCCTGCAGTTGCGTGAACGGCTGGGACGGTACTTCCAGAGACGAGAGAATGGCAAGGGCGAAATGAGTGCCGACGTGAAAACCAGCGATGCTCCCAGTGGAGAAGGCAACCAGTGAAATGCTCTGAATTTTTGACCGAGCTGACCAGTTACCTGGACGGCGTCCTCGACGAGAAAACGAAAGCTGAGTTGGAGAACCACCTTTCCTGGTGCCACAACTGCTACGTCGTCTGCGATACCACCAAGAAGACCATCGAGATTTACCGCGACTCGCAACTCTACGAACTGCCCGAAGACCTGCGCAGCCGGCTGCGATCGGCCATCATGACCAAGTGCCAGCAGCAGAAGAAGCGCGGCCCGCAAAGCGTGTGAAGGACGTGGACGCATTGGTTATTTTTTGGAGTTCCGCTCTTCTCTTTGCATCTGCCCACTCCCACCATTAGGTTCAGCGTCGTCGTACCAGGGCGGAGCGTAAATCTCGGGATTTGGATGGCTGAACCTGCACAATCGACGATGTGAAACGCTTTTCCTCCTGTTGTAACTATATCCAGTGGAAGGGCTTCGAGGCATTCTCCTGTTTTGGGAGAGATTCGCTCCGAAACTCGAAACCGTTTTGCGTGTTTTTGAATCTAAGTACTCAACGATTGCGCTCGCAGAATTTTCTGAAGGGGTGCATTAGGCTTTAGACCATTGAGAGGCAAATCCTGGGGCCGAGCCAACCAGCTCGCACGTGGAAGGTGGATTTATGATCAGCGAATTGGTAGATGCATTTTTTGGCTGCAGGCACTCGCGCTACAGTTTTCCTGTGTCAATGCGAGGAAAAGCGCGGCGTCCGCAGGCGGCAGCTTTGACGGGAACCTATGTGGCCTGTCTGGACTGCGGCAGAGAATTTCCCTATGACTGGGAGGAGATGAAAGTGATTACTTCTCCGGATCGTCACCGGGAACACTTAGCCGAACTGGCCAAGCACGCCGCCTAAGGCTGCCGACAGCGCGGAGCTGAGCCTTCTATCCACGCCCGACGCCGAGCGTTCTGTTCTGGGACGCGGTGGCCGGGCGTTCCCGATTCGAAATTCACCTTTGTACCAACCCTCGATTTAGTAGCGCTTTCCAGGCCAGTCTGCCGCAAGATGGTTGGGAGTCCAACCCTCGTAGTCGCGAGGTGACTTCCGCCTGTCGAGGGGCACTGCTGGACGATGATCTCCCACACCATATCCGACGAGCGTTTCAGTGAGCCCGCCGCCGTGAATGCGGCGATTCAGAAAGCGATGGCGGGTCGCGAGGCTCTGCTCGATTCCATTCCGAGCATTCCCGCAATCCTGCAGACCCTGCTGGGAGAACTGGCGCAGCCTCCGGAGAAAGTGGATTTGTTTCGGGTGGCGGACTTGATTGGCCGGGACGAGACGCTGGCGGCGCAGTGCCTGCGCACGGCAAATTCAGCGCTATTCGGCCGCGATGCGAACACCAGTTCCCTGCGCGGTGCGATCCGGAGCCTGGGCATCGACCGCACTCGGGAGGTTGTCGTTTCCAGCTCGATGATGCGGATGGGATCGGCGCAAAAAGTCGTCGATATGGTGGTTTTCTGGGAACACTCTTTAGGCTGCGCAATTCTGAGCCGCAAGCTGGCCCGCAGCGTGGGCTTCGAGGATTCTGACAAAGCGTATCTGGCGGGCTTGTTGCACGATCTGGGCTACGTGGTCAATCTGGTTCTGCTGCCGCAACAGACTAAAGCGGCCTATGACAAGGGACTGCTCACCGGCGTGTTCATGGGCGAGTCAGAATATGAGGCGCTTGGTTTTACGCACTGTCAAAGCGGAGAAGTGGTGGCGCGCAAATGGAATTTCACCGAGGATCTGGTGGAAGTCATCCTCTGTCACCACAATCCCGCGGCGGCCGTCGTGAATCCCGCGCTGGTGGCCATCGTCTCTTTGGCCGACCGGTTATGCCGCGGTGCCAACCTTGGAATTGGATACGTGGAATCGACCAATCCTGCCGAGAACTGGCAGGAAGAGTGGGAGATTCTCAAGGGGAAAGTTCCTCGAGCCGCTGCTCTGGAATGGGCGGACTTCGCCAAAGACGCGGATACTTACTTCGGCGAAATCCGCGAACTGGTCACCGCAATCTTCCACAAATAGCGCGTGGTTTAGCGCGCTTAGTCACCGGGCTGACTTACCGACTCGGATAGTCTGCCGGAATGGGCACGGGAACGCGCTTGTCGATCGGTGTGAACTCGCGCTCCAAGTGTCCGGTATAGACCTGGCGCGGGCGGGCGATCTTCTGCTCCGGGTCGCTGATGAGTTCCTGCCACTGTGCCAGCCAACCTGCTGTGCGCGGAATAGCAAATAACACTGTGAACATTTCGGGGCGGAAGCCCATCGCCTGGTACATGATGCCGGAATAGAAGTCGACGTTGGGATACAGCTTGCGCTTCACGAAATAGTCGTCTTCCAGAGCGATACGTTCCAGTTCGAGGGCGATATCGAGCTTGGGGCTGCGCCCGGTAACCTGGAAAACCTGCTCGGCGCACCAGCGGATGATTTTCGCGCGCGGATCGTAATTCTTGTAGATGCGGTGCCCGAAACCCATCAGTTTGATCTCGCCCGACTTGACGCGCTTGATGTAGGCCGGGACGTGATCTTTCGATCCGATCTCGTCGAGCATCTTCAGAACTTCTTCATTGGCGCCGCCGTGCAGAGGTCCGGCCAGGGCCGAGGCCGCCGAGGCAACCGACAAATAAGGATCGGCCTGCGAGCTGCTGACCGAGCGCATGGCGTTGGTGCTGCAGTTCTGCTCGTGGTCGGCATGCAGGATGAAGAGAATGTCGAGAGCGCGCGCGAGCGCGGGATTGGCGACATACTTGGGCTCGACCATCTTCCACAACATGTTCATGAAATTTTCGGCGTAGCTCAGGTCGTTGTCGGGATAGACGTAGGGGAAGCCGACGTTATGCCGGTACGACATGGCCGCGATGGACGGGACTTTGCCGATCAGGCGCGAGATCTGGTGCATGCGGTTGGCGGGATCGTGGACGTTCTTGGCGTCGGGATAGACGCTGGACAAGGCCGCGATGGTGCTGACGAACATCGCCATGGGATGCGAGGAATAGCGGAAACCCTCCATGAACTTCTTGGTGGTTTCGTGCAGCATGGTGTGGTGCGTGATGTTCCAGACCCAGGAGTTCAACTCTTTTTCAGTGGGCAGTTCGCCGTACAGCAGGAGGTAGGCGACTTCGAGGAAGGTGCAGCGCTCGGCGAGAACTTCGATGGGATATCCGCGATAGCGCAGGATGCCTTTGTCGCCGTCAATATAAGTGATGGCGCTCTTGCAGGACGCGGTGTTCATGAACGCGGGATCGTAGGTCATGAGACCGAAATCGTCAGCGCCGGTTTTGATCTGGCGCAGATCCATGGCCCGGATGGTGCCGTTGTCGACCGGAACCGTGTAGGTCTTGTTAGTGCGATTGTCGGTGATGGTAAGTGTGTTCTCTGGCATGGGAGCAGTCCGCCTTATCCTAATCCGTAAATCCTTGTCTTCAATTCTTGCGCGATGAGATCAAGCATAGCCGAGCCTAAGGCCGTAGCCTAACAGCAATCTGTGATCGAGATCACAAGAGCCTGTGAGGAAGGCCGAAAAGGCAATTCTATGCCAAATCGCGCCGGTCTGTTGGATGCGGCACGGCGGGGGCCGGTTACTGAGGGACAGGGGCCGGGCGGACGATCCTGATAAGAATAAATAGGGGCCGGATAATCAAGAGCCGGAGCCGGGCTTGAGAGCGTAATAGCCCTGGCGGGCCTGTCCTCGAGATGATTCGGGCCGGTGAGCCGTACCTTCAGCTTGTGGAACTTGCCGTCGAGTTTCTGAGGTGCGAAGCCGAGGACGTAAATGTATTCCGGAACATCGGCGGTGCGGCGGAAACCTTCGTTGAGATCGTTGCTGTTGTGAAAGAACGTGCCGCCGGTGCTGTAGGCGAGATCGGCCATGACATCCGTGCGGGCCAGGGCCTCTTCGCGGTCGAGGCGTTGCCTTTCGACTGGAGCGGCTGGATGGTCGGCGTTGGGCGCAGCCATGGGAGCGGATAACCCGCGCACGTCGAGGGTGTTGACGATGATGTCGGAGCGCAGGGCGCGGTCGGTGAGTTCCATGATCGCCTGGCGCGTCTCCGGTGTGAGCGTGAGAAATCCGGGGGAAACCAGAACGATGCTGCGGCTGCCCGGCATGGCTTCCGTTCGCTGCAGGACCTCGCGCAGGATACCGAGTGTGGCCATGTTCTCGGCGGTACTGGCACTCAGCACCTGATACGCGGTGGAGCGGGCGACTTGCTCGGCTCGCGCTAACTCCGCGGGAGACTTGGCCATGCCGGCGAACGCACAGTTGATCGCGTCCTGAGTGGCGACTGCCAAGGTCTCGCGGTCGTCTTGATTCACGATGAGATCCGCCATGTAGTGCGTCATGGGCGGACAAACTGGGCCGGAGACCATGGGATGGGGCCGTAGTTTGGTGAGGGCTTCCTGCAACTTTTCAAAATCGGCGGTGAAGTTAAGACCGACTTGACCCGAAGTTGTGAAAATGGCGGCACGATCCTGGGGACGCAGTGCAGCCAGATGATGAACGGCGGCGTCGCGGGCGCTAGCGAGGTCATCGAACGCGGTGTGGATGTCATCGAAGACATAGGCGACGTCGCGACCGGCCGAGAGGAGTTCGGGCTGCTTGAGGAGGGCGTGCGTGGAAGCGGCGGGAGTTGGCTTGTCGGTACCCTGTTTTTCTGCGCCCGCCTTCTCGGCCGAGAAACTGGAAATGATCTGGGGCTTGCCGTTATCAAACAGCTGGAAGTCTTCTTTGCGCAGGGTGCCGACGGCGTGGCCTTTGGCGTCGCGCAGCACCACGGTGACCTGCACGGTCTTGACGCTTACCTTGAAGACCGTGATTTTCTCCGTGGACGACGGGGCGGCTGTTTTTTCTGGCTGCGCGGCCGCTGCCAGGTTTTCTTGTCGCAAGACCTCCGTCTCGGCTTGTAGATCAGTAAATCTGCGAAATGCGGCCTGGTTGGCGGCGTTCCGTTCCTGAGCGCGTTCGAGTTCCAGGGCGGCGGCATCTTCGCGCACCGCCTGCTCGCGGAGGATCGAGTAGATTTGCTCCTCTTCCTCTAACTGGCGGGCGCGATCGGCGGGAGTCGAAGGTGCTGGCGCAGAGGAGTGGGCGGCAGCGACATCCACCGCGGTATCGAAAAGCATGCGAGTCTTGGCGCGGAACTTGTGGCAGTTGCGAAATTGCACGACGTTGCGGGTAATTCCCTGCCCTCGATAGTCGGTGGTGAGGGTGAAGTCGGCGGGCAGGACGAAGGAAGAACCGTCGGGGAAGGCGACGTTGGCATAGTCAATCTGGAGTTCGGCCTCCGCCATGGGAAAAGTGGATGGAAAGTCGGTGGCGACGGAGCCGAAACGAAGCAGTTCTCCGGTTTTCTGATCGACCCAGAGTTCACCTTTATAGGGCGGAGCCAGCACTTGACTGTTGCCGTGCATGCGCCACAACGGCACGTTCTGCTGCAGGATCTGGTAGGTGAAGATCCAGGTGGGGTGGTCGTGCCATTGGCCGTCGCGAGCGAACTCAAACAGCGCGTGGTTCTGCTCTTCGAAGATCGAGCGGAGATTGCTGCCGAATGCACCGGTCGACCACAGTCCAGTCGATTGGGCAGCGGTCGCGGGTGCCGGCTTGCCGTTTACGTGAATGTTATCGAAGGATTCCTTGCCGTCTTCATAGCGCACGGAGGCAGTGACCAGATCGAAAGGAACTTTGTTCTTGCCGCGAAAACGGGAAGCGTCCTGATCGCAGATGAAGTTGGGCATCTTCTGCGGCAGAGTCATGGCGTAGTGGCAGACGCCGGCGACGGCTGCGGCGTGCGGGATGTCGGAAGGCAACCAGGCGCAGACGTCGGCACGGAAAGGGCCAGCTTCGCTCTGATTCGAGGGCTGGATCGTGGTTGAAGCTTGCTGAGAAAACGCAGGAGCGCACAGCGAAATCAGAAGCAACGTGCATGGGAGAAGGCTGCGCATAGTTTCAAAGACACTTCGAGCCGAAACCCGACCCGGCAAATAATAACGTGGTTTGACCTCGGCAGCGCGGATTTCGTTCCACAAAACAAAACCGGCGGCCCGCGGCCGCCGGTCAGAAACTGACAGCCGGGAGGGGCCGTCACCAAATAAACACTAGTTCGAGGAATCGTCGCGGCGCTTGAGCGTCGGACGATCGTCGTCGCTGGTCTTGGTGTCGCCGGAGGAGGTATCCGAGGGATTCGAAGTACGCCGCAGGCTGGGCTTGCTCGAATCTTTCTGGTCGAGAACCTTGTGCTTGTTCTCGATGGCCGCCAGGCGTGCCTTGACTTCGTCAAACTCCGACGTGGTCACAACATATTGCTGCTTGGCGGGAAGAATCTTGCGAATCTCTTCCTGCGATTTCTCGATGCGGTCGGGAGTCTGCGGGTGCGTGTCGAAGGCCTTTGACAGCGTGCCCGGCTTCTTCTTTTCCATCGCCTGAATCTTTTCGAAAAAAGAGACGAAGGCGGAAGGATCGTAACCGGCGCGGTACATGTATTCGATCCCGAGATAATCGGCTTCGGCTTCGAAGCCGCGCGAGAATTTGAAGAAGGTCAGAGGAATGCCGAGACCCATGCCTTCGTAAATGCCATAGCCGATAGCGCCGCCCATGAAGATGGCGGGGAGCGAGGCGATCTGGAGCAGGTTGAGGCGAGTCATTTCGCGGCCGTAGTGGCAGGCGGCGACGTGGGCGATCTCATGCGACATCACGCCGGCCATTTCCGCTTCTTCGTCGGCGGCCAGGATCAGGCCGGAGTTCACGTAGAAGAATCCGCCGGGCAGCGCCATGGCGTTGACTACGTCGGAGTCGATGACCTTGATGGTGAACGGCACCTGCGCGTCGGAATTGCGCACGATATTCTGGCCAATGCGGTTCACATATTCGGTGACTACAGGATCGTTGACCAGTTTGATCTGCGATTCGATCATCTGGGCGTACTTGCGTCCCTGAGCAACCTGGCTTTCCACGCTGTACCAGTTGCCCACACCGCGACCGCAGCCCACGTTGCGGTTGCCGACGGCGTCGATGTCGGTCCTGCCGCCGTCATGTTTGATCTGGCTATCGTCCTGGGTGGGCAGAGTGGCGGGCTTTTGCGCGGGGGCGTTCTGCACGTCGCCAGCCTTCGGCTGATCTTTATCTTCATCTGAAACTTGGGCAAACGTCCAGGGTCCCACGCTGAACGCCGCTAATGCCGTCGCGATTGCCAGCCATCTGAGTCTCATAGGGGTACTCCTTGGGGTGATTATACGCCCGGCCGGAAGACACGAAGTCCCAATCTCGGTCTATACGGTTAGACGCGGCAGAACGGGGTTTGGGTTATCCCGAGAAAGCGGGATAAGGTACGGAGGGCGCGCCAGTTGCAACGGGAACCGGGTGGATTGGGGTGAAGGGGCAGCCTCCTGAATTTCTCACCCCGAAAAAACTAAAGACTCTAAACCCCCGCTGGGCTTGGTTTTCGCTTGACAGCCCAGAGGCATGGGCTGAGAATTGACGACGGTTCTGCGGCCGCCCGTTCCCCCCTCGGTTCGGCTTCGCTTCTGGGAAAATCCTTCTCTAGTGTGTCTTTAGATTTTGGCTGGTGGCGGCTCGGAGTGTGCCCGAGAGCCCGGATTACTGTGAACGCAATATTACAAAATGGAGACAAAACTGATTATGAAGACCGCGCTGCGTAGTGGAATGGTGGTAACAGGACTGCTTGCTCTTATGCTGCTGGCCCCGCAGGCAGTTTCTGCGCAGACGTTTGGATTCCCAGCGAACACCGGATTTACCGCCAGCAATGTGTGCGCGAATAGTGCGACGCCACCGGCAGGCTGCCAGATCCTGACCGATGGTTCTCCGAACCAGCCCACTGTAATCAGCGGCGGCGTCTTGCAGCTGAACAGCGCGAACCTGAACCAGCATGGCGCGGCCTGGTACAGCGTGGCGGAGCCGATGTCGACGGGATTCACGACGGCGTTCCAGTTTCAGATTTCGAACACGAATGCCTGTCAGTCGTGTTCATTTCCGGCGGACGGATTGGCGCTGGTGATTCAGAATGATCCGGCGGGAACCGGCGCACTCGGCTATACGGGAGACGGGCAAAATATATCGTATGGCAACAACGATATCTCGACGGCTAGCGGCCCAGGAAACGCCATCCTGAACAGCCTGGCGATTGAACTCGATACCTACCAGAACACGAACTACGGCGACCCTAACGGCAACCACATTGCGGTGCAGAGCTGCGGACCGAACAATGCCAGCACGCTCACACCCAATAGTGCGGATCATGACTACATTTGCCCCAGCGGCGCACCGGCGAACCTGGCGCTGCAGAGCCTGCCTGCCGGAGTGTCACTGTCCGACGGAAACGTGCACACCATCACGGTGAATTATCTGCCGCCGGGAAACTGCACCAGCGGGTGCAACAATCTTTCCGTCTACCTGGACAGCACACTGGTTCTGCAGGCGACCTTGAACCTGACCACGCAGCTGAATCTGACCAGCAATGGCAGCGCTTATATCGGATTGACAGCGGCGACCGGCGGGTCAGTTGAAAACAACAACATCTTGAGCTGGAGCTTCAGTTCCCTGCCGCTGGCGCCCATCACCATCAACCAGCCGCTGCAGACCACGCAAACCAACTTCAACTACACGCCGACCTTGAGCGCGGTGGCCGACTACTCGCAAAGCGGGCTGGGCAACGGCGCGTTCACCGGAGTGGTGATGCAGGGGACGGTGCAGACCATTACGACGCAGCAGTTCACTCAGCTGGTGCAGAACACTCCGTTTCAGGGCACAACCTGCCAGCTGCAGGATACGGGTCAGGGCAATTATGGCTGCGTGCTCACGACCGATCTGTGCACTACGGCGACCAACAGCACTCCCAGCGGGGCCAACTGCCCGAACACGGGAACGAACGCCTTGATCAATGTTTCGAACACCTACAATCTTGATCCGACGCAGAAGCCGATCGTGGCGCCCGGTTACATCATGGGCACGGACAATGCGCTGAACTGCGAGAACCAGGACAACGTCTGCAAGAACCTGCAGAATATTTTCGCCAGCATCAGCGGGGACATCGCGAGTTCGAACGGGCACACCAACAACTTTAATTCCACGCTGATTCCGATTCTTGGGGTGGTGCAGCCGACCACCACGCCCGGCACAAATCCGCCGCTGAACCAGGGTTGGACCAATGCCAGCGTGACGCTCACGCTGAACAGCACGGACGTAGTGCCGAGCAACAATACGAATCCGCCGGCGACGTTGCCGACGGTGACCAGCATCAACTACTCCGCTACGGGAGCGAACCTACCCAGCCCGGCGACGGGAACCATCACGGGACAAACCGGGTCGATCGTGATTCCGAATACGGCTCAAGGGACGACGGTGGTAACCTACTACGCCACCGACAACGCGGGCACGATCGAGAGCACCACCACCAACAGCGGTGGCACTGTGAGCAGTTCCACTCCTACGTTCACGATTCAGGTCGACACGATTCCACCGACGGTCAGTTGCACGCCGCCAGCTCCGATGTGGCAGTTGACCGACGTCAGCGTGCCCTGCAACGCGAGCGACAATGCGGGCGGCTCGGGCCTGGTAGGCCCGGCGTCGTTCAGTGTTTCGACCACCGTTCCGGTGGGAACGGAAACGGCCAGTGCCACGATACCAGCCGTCACGGTGCAGGATATTGCGGGAAACACTTCCTCTGCGGCCGGTCCGTTCGGGCCGTTTGAAGTGGACAAGAAGCCGCCGGTAATCATTGGGCCAACCATTTCGCCTTCGTCGCCAACCTTCGGGCAAACCGTCACCGCCAACTACAGCTGCACCGACGGAGGGTCGGGTGTGGTGCTCTGCGGGCCCTCGGGTTCCGCGACCATACCTGCGACGGGAAATACTGGGCCGCTTAGCAGTCCGGCGCCCGGGACGACTGGGCAGCATACGATCACGATCACTGCCCAGGATGCAGTGGGAAACCAGAGCGTGCCCAGCAGCGTGACTTACACGGTGGGACAGGCGACACCGACGATTACCTGGACCGCGCCAGCCGCCATTACTTACGGCACGGCTTTAAGTGGGGCACAGCTCGATGCCACCGCCAGCGTGACGGGAACGTTTGCTTATTCTCCGGCGGCAGGTGCGATGTTGACGGCGGGGACTCAAACGCTGTCCGTGACGTTCACGCCGGCTGACGCGACCGATTACTCGACTGCGACGGCCAATGTGTCGTTGCGGGTGAACAAGGCGACGCCGACCATCACATGGCCAACGCCAGCGCCCATCTCGTATGGGACGGCGCTGAGTTCGGCTCAACTCGATGCCACTGCGAATGTGCCGGGAACCTTTGTCTATACGCCGGGGGCAGGCACGGTGCTGGCGGCGGGAAATCAGACGCTGTCGGTCACGTTAACGCCGACGGATTCGGTGGACTACAACCCGGCGTCCGCACAGGTAACGCTGGTGGTGACGCAGCCGACTATTAGCGTATCGCCGATCAGCATCAACTTCGGGACGGTGACATGCGACAAAACAAAAACCGAAGATGTGACCGTCACCAACACGGGCAATGCGGCGGTGAAGATCACAGGCGTCTCGATCAAGTGCGGCAAGGAGTGTGACGGCGATGACTTCACGGCGAAGAACTCCTGTCCCGCGTCGCTGGGGGTAGGCGCGAGTTGCAGCATCGCGGTGACTTTCAACGCCGACGATGCGGCGAGCACGCGCAATGCGACGCTCTACATCAACGACACGGCATTGGGCAGCCCGCAATCGGTGGCCCTGACCGGGACAGTGGGCAAGAGAAAATAGGCCGAGTGATAATAAATACGGCAAAGGGCGGGATCTTCGGATCTCGCCCTTTTCTTCTTCTTAAGAAGTTGAGGTTGCATCAGGAGGAAATCGCGCTACTGCGCGAACTGCGCGGCTTCAGCGTAAACCGGCTTCAGATCGTAGCGGTCGACGACATGCTCGGCGCCCTGCTCTTTGCGGATTTCATCCAACAGGTGCAGCGACTCGCTGTATTGAGCTTTCGCTTCTGTGGCACTTCCGGAGAGCCGGAGAGTGGTGCCCAGCAGATAGTGGATACGGGCGTTCTCCAGACGTAATCCGAGTTTGTCGCTCCTGCTGAGAGTGCGCTGCAACTCCTGGCGGGCATGCGCGTAGTCTTTGCTCTTGATCAAGGCCTCAGCGAGTGAAACCGAGCAGTCGACGGAGAGATACTTCGCGCCCATGGCGTCGGCTTGCTGCACCAGATTGCGCAAGTCGCCAGGCGCGCTCTGCGGATGACCTTCGGCAATGGCGACGTTGGCAAGATCCAGCTTGGCAGTCAGCAACAGGTCTTTGGCGGAGGTATGCGCCGCCTGGCGAACGGCCTGCTGGTAAAGGTCTTTCGCCGGCTTCAGATCGCCCTGATAGAAACTGGCATCGCCCTGATGCTTCAAGATGGAGGCGGAGAGCGAATCGTTCTTCAGGCCACGAGCCAGGCCCTGAGCTTCATCCAGCAGTTTGGCGGATTCGGCGCCGCGGCCGGAAACGGCGAGTGCGCCGCCCAGATCATTGAGGGCTTGCGCCATCCGGCTGCTGCGGTCGCTTTGATCACGAAAGGCCTTGACCGCATCCTGCAACGCGCCGACCGCCGGACCGAGGCGGCCTTGATATTCGAAGACCAATCCCAGGCTGTGCGAGACCACAGCCGCGCCCTGGTTGTCGCCGCCTTTTTGATAGAGGTCGAGGCCGCGCATGAGTGCGGTCATGGCCTGATCATATTGGCCGAGGTTGGCGTAGGCCTCGCCGAGATTGTGCAGAGTTTCGGCGATGTCGCCGGGCACATTGAGTTTTTCACGGAGTTGCAACGCCTGCTGCAAGTAGGTGAGCGCGTCTTCGTTCTCGCCTTTTTGTAGGTAGGCATTGCCAATATTGTTGAGGCAAAGAGCCTGGTAAGTTTCGTCGCCGGCGTCGCGCTGAATCTGCAGCGATTCTTTGAACATCTGCAGCGCCTGATCGGACTGGCCGCGATCGAAATAAACGTCGCCCAGATCGATGAGCGTGTCGCCCGCTTCCTTCTTGGCGCCAATTTCGCGGCGGATTTTCAGAGCATCGTTGTAGGCAGCGAGCGCGGCGTCGGGCTTGCCGAGGGAAAGTTGGACCTGCGCAATTTCGGCGAGGCTGGCGGCGACTCCCCGCTTCTGGCCGAGATGCTGGTTGATGGCCATGGAGTCTTCATAATTGCGCAGAGCCTCGGCCGGCTTGTTCATCAACTTATAAGCTATACCGGTAGCCTGCAGGATGAGCGCCTGCTGTTCCTGGTTGTCGAGGTCGATGGCGATGTGGCGGGCCTGGTCGAGCGGATCGAGTCCCTTCTGCGGGTTGCCGGCCTTTATTTCCACGCGGCCCATGGCGAGCAGCGCGTCCAGATTCTTGCCGTCGGCCTTGAGCACGTTTGCATAGCAGACACGGGCCTTATCCAGATCACCGGCGTCTTCATACAAGCTGCCCAGGGCAAACTGCACGTCGAGGTTGTCAGGGAAACTCTTGGCCAGATTTTCGTAGGCGGCCAGCGCCTTCTGGTTGTCCTTAGTAATGCGAGCCAGGCTGGCTTCAATAAAATATCTTTGAGCTAATGGCAGGTTCTGGCTGAGGTCGACCGCATGGCGCGCGGCTTGCTCGGCATCCGAGTCGTAGCCCAGCGCAGAATAGGCTTCGCCCAGCCGCGAGTAGGCGACGGCAAACTGCGGATCGTCTTTGGTCGCGCTTTCCAGTTGTTTCTTGGCTTCGAGGTTGTTCCCCTGGCGCAGCAACTGCAGGCCCTGGTTGTAATCGCGGAGGGCATCAACCGACGTTGAGGTGGGCTTGAAGGATTGCGCTTGCAGTTCTTTCACCAAGTCGGGCGACAGTGCCAGGTTATCGCGAATCTGCCCGGCGAGGCGGTCGACGGCTGCGGACAAATCCTGCTGGTTGGCGGCCTCGGCCTTCACCTGGATGGTGCGATTGTGTTTGCGATCCTGCAGCGTGGCGTCGATACGAATCTGGTCGCCGAGCTTCGTATATTGTCCCCAGACCAGAGTGTCGGCGTTGGTGAATTCGGCGACGCGGCCGAGAGTGGTCGCGTCGGCGATGGAATTTGGCGCGATGCGCAGATCGTGAAACACCTGCTGCACGCGGTCAGAGGAAACAGCACGCAGGTGAGTGGATTGACCGACGTCCGTGCTCAACATGTCGGCCAGACTGGGCCCCAGCCAGTCCCAGGTGGCGTCGCCGGAAGCGTTTTGAAATGGAATCACGGCCAGCGACAAGGCCTGCACTGCAGCCGCCTTTTTCGCTGACGGCGAAAACAGCGGGCCGCGAAATACATAGCCCACAATTGCCAGAACCAGCACAGTCGCGGCGCCGGCGACGAGCGGCCAGTGCGTGGTGCGTCCCCAGGGCTCGACCGCGGGCTGGAAGCGCAGGTTGGCGGCAGCGCCCTTGCCCGAATAGGCGTCCAGATCGCGCAGCAGTTCGGCGGCATTCTGGTAGCGCAGTTTCGGGTCACGCTCCAGACACTTGCTGACGATGTTGCTCAACGGCTTCGGGATCGAGCCATCGTGATCGGAGACGGGGATGGCGCGCTCCTGAGTGCGCTTGATGAGGCTGGCGACGGCGCTCTCGGCTCCGTAAGGTGCTTTGCCAGTCAGTAACTCATAGAGAATTAACCCCAGAGTAAATAGGTCGGAGCGCTGGTCGAGATCCTTGGCCAGAGCCTGCTCCGGCGACATGTATTCCATGGTGCCGACCAGAGCGCCGCTCTGGGTCATGCCGTCACCCTCGACGGTGCGCGCCAGGCCGAAGTCCATCAAAAGGATGCGGCCGGTTGAGTCGCGCATGATGTTCTGCGGCTTGAGGTCGCGGTGAATCACGCCCACGTTGTGCGTGGCTTCGAGAGCGCGGCAGATTTGCTCGGTGATCTGCACGGCTTCTTCGGGGGGAAATTTCTTGCGCTGTTGGATGAGGGCGCGCAGGTCTTCGCCCTCGACGAACTCCATGCTGATGAACTTCACGCCGTCGGCATCGCCGAGATCGTAGATGCGGACGACGTTACGGTGCGTGACCTGGTGAGCTAGAAGAAGCTCCTGTTTGAAGCGCGCCAGAATCGAAGGATTGGCGGCCAGTTGCGGGCGGATCAGCTTGAGAGCGACCGGGCGGTTGAGCTCGCGGTCCATCGCCTTGTAGACGGCGCCCATGCCGCCCTCGCCCAGCAGTTGCAGGATTTCGTAGCGGCCGCCGAGGACGTCGCCGGGTTGCAGCGCGGGAGTGCTGGTTTGCAGGCGGACCGGGCCGGGGCCGGTCGGACGAACTGGGGGTGGGCCGGGCCTCACGTACGAGGAGGTGGAATCCACCATGGTGGCTTCGGGATCGGCGTAAGAATTGGAGAAGTCGACCCGCGTCACGTCAGAGTCGGGCGGCGGACTGGAGGCGGCGCTGTCGCCTTTTGCGGGCACACTAACGCCGGGCGAACCGGTCGCGTTCTCTCGATCTTCCGGATCAAAATCCCGGTTATGCATGAGTCGCCTGGCTTGGGGTTAGTTCGAACCGTCCCAAATGCCCCGCAAAAGGCATTAGAAGTCGATAAAGTATATACCGTGGGAGGGGACGGCGGATGAAGAAGGGGGCGCACCCGGAGATTTTCGGGAAGCACGGTTGGCGCAGAGTTTCATTCCCGGTGACTTGGGGATACGAGGCAAATGTCCCCAGATTTCAATCATGGATAGTCTCAAGAAAACCTCCATGGTCATGGTATAATGACCATGTTTACAGAGGCATGGTCATGAAGAGCATTCCGGCAGGAGAATTCAAAGCCCGCTGTCTCGCCCTGATGGACAACGTCCAGAACACACGGGAACCTCTAGTCATCACGAAGCGGGGAAAGCCGGTGGCGAAACTGGTACCCGCTGACGACGTCAATCGCGACTTTATCGGCAGACTGGAAGGCATTGTGCGCATTGTCGGCGACATCGAAAGTCCGGTTGTGCCGCTCGAGTCATGGAAAATCCTGCGATGATCCTGGTGGACACTCACGTCTTGGTCTGGGCCGTCGCCGACTCCAAACGGTTATCCCGGGCCGCAAGCAGGGAGATTGAAAAGTCCCGGCAGCGCGGCGGCCTCGCCATTTCCGCGATCACCCTTTGGGAACTCGCCTTCTTGGTGACGCGGGGAAGAATTCAGGCCTATGGCACGGTGGAGGCCTCCGTGAAACTACTGACCGAAGGCATAACGATTAAACCGATCACCGCCGAGATCGCAGCCTTAGCCAACCAGTTTCCCGAAGACTATCCCGGCGATCCCGCCGACCGGCTGATTGGCGCCACCGCCCGTGCCGAAGGCCTGACTCTGGTCACACGTGACGAGAATATCCGCAGGAGCCCGTTGATCAAGACGGTTTGGTAAGCGTTAACGCGCGCCAGCATGCGGATCTCGCGTCGATTTGCAGAAATATCCGAGAAATTTGAAAACAAAGACGGCGTTCAGGCGTGCGGGTATAATCCTCCCGGCTATCTTATGTGGGTCGATCTATTAGTCGCCGTGGCCTTCATCCTCGGAGCAGCCGTTTGGCGTGCGATCAGCGTCAAGCGAAAAGCTCCGGGCGAGAAACACTCAGCGGTGGAGTACGCCGACGCGTTCCTGTTCCCGGAGCAATATGCAGAACCGTCCCGCCCACAAAGAGCAGCAAATCCTGACAAGCAATGCTGAGACCTCACCCCGATTCCCGTTCTGAGGGCCCCTCCAGCAAAACCTTCAGTCGTAATACTCCAACCCCAGGTGCGTGATCAGTTCCTCGCCTTTCAGATGGCGCAGCGTGTTCTTCAGCTTCATCAACTGGATGAACAGATCGTGCTCCGGATACAGGCCCGGAGGGGTCATCGGCGACTTGAAGTAGAAGCTGAGCCACTCCTGGATGCCCAGGCCGCGCAGTTCGGTGCAACGCTTGGCGAGATCGAGGAACAGGACCAGGTCGAGCACGATGGGCGCGGCAAGAATCGAATCGCGACACAGGAAGTCGACTTTGATCTGCATGGGATAACCGAGCCATCCAAAGATGTCGATGTTGTCCCAGCCTTCTTTGTTGTCACCGCGCGGCGGGTAATAGTTGATGCGAACCTTGTGGTACATGTTTCCGTAGAGGTCGGGATAGAGCGCGGGCTGCAGGATGTGCTCGAGCACACCGAGCTTGGATTCCTCCTTGGTTTTAAAAGACCCGGGATCGTCGAGGACTTCGCCGTCGCGGTTGCCGAGAATGTTAGTGGAGTACCAGCCACTCAGGCCGAGCAGGCGGGCTTTGAACGCGGGCGCTAGGACGGTCTTCATGAGCGTCTGGCCGGTTTTGAAATCCTTGCCGCAGATGGGCGCTTCGTTTTTGCGCGAAAGCTCGAGCATGACGGGAAGATCAACGGTCAGGTTGGGCGCGCCGTTGGCGAACGGAACGCCTTCCATCAGCGAAGCGTAGGCGTAGATCATGGAGGGCGCGATCATTTCGTCGTTGGCGCGCAGGGCCTTCTCGAACGACTTGACGGATTGATGCGCCTCGGTCGGCTCGATGTAAGACTCGGTGGACCCGCACCACATGGTGATCAGACGGCTGGCGCCGCTGGTCTTGCGGAAGTCGCGAATGTCGTCGCGCAACTGCTCGGCCAGGTCCATCTTGGTCTTGCCCTTCTTTACATTGGGACCGTCGATCTTCTTCACGTAGTTGTGATCGAACACGGCAGCGCGCGGCTTGATCGACGAGAGGAACGGCTTCAACTGTTCGAGCAGGCGGTAGTCAAGCACGCCGGCGTTCGATGCGGCTTCGTACATGTTGTCTTCGAAAATGTCCCATCCAGTAAAGACCAGGTCGTCGAGTCCGGCGAGCGGGACGAATTCTTTTACTTTCGGGGAACGCGCGTCGGTGCGCTTGCCGAGGCGGACGGTGCCCATTTGGGTGAGCGATCCGATGGGCTTGGCGATGCCTTGACGAATGGCTTCGACGCCAGCAACGAAAGTGGTGGCCACGGCGCCCATGCCGGGGATCATGACTCCGAGCTTACCCTTGGCAGGCTCGATGGTGCCGTGTACCGTCTCCGTACGAGCCTTTTTGGCGCTACTCGTTTTGCCGCCGCTGGTTCGGGCTGCGAGTTTCATTTCGCGGCTGGCGCGCTCGGCGTGGGCCAGTGCTGTCTCGCGGTGCTCATGTTCACGGGCTGCAGCTGAAGTGGAGAATTGCTTGCGATGACGGCGGCCGTCGGCGTCCCACCAGTCGGCCATGAATACTCCCGGACTTTTCTGATACATTTGCTCTCCCTTTTGGTGGCGGTGGCTGGTCACCGTCACCGCGACTGGAGATCTTCTCACTTTCGCGGGAGATTGGCAAATGGGCGTGGCTAAACGTGGTAAACAGCAGCTCGAATGGGTCGAGATGCTCAGTGAGTGGAGAAAGATCGCATGACGAAATATTACTGAAGTCACGGCCACGCGTTAATCGCTCCCATCAATTCTTTGAATTGGACTCTTGCCCCGGTTGTGTTGCATAGTGGAATCACTTCGCGGACCAGCTCTGTTGCGGGTTCCCTGCGAAGCTGCTGTTTGCGTGCCAGCCGTGCTGCGGCATGCAATTCTTATTTGACCCCGTTGATCTCCACCACAATCTGAGCCCATGCGCCCGGCGTTTGCGCGGGTAGCGTGCTCTTCAGACGTGCTCTTTCTATTCGAAGAGCAAAAGGAGATTCCATGAAAACCATTCGTAACTACGTTTATGCCGCGATTCTGGCGGCCACCGCTTTCAACCTAGCACCCGCCGCGGCTTCGGCCGAGGAGGTACGAGGCAAGTTTACGCTGACCCACGAAGTGCACCTGGGGAACGCCAAACTGGCCGCGGGAGATTACGAGTTCTCATACAACCCTGACAGCGGTTCCCGCATGCTCAGCCTCACGAAGCTCAGCGGGACGCCTGCCGGGTACATGGTGCTGGTGCCGGATACGGAGGATGGCAAGTCCACCGACGCGAGCCGAATGGTGCTGGAAACCACGGCTGACGGCAGCTATGTCAGCGCCATGCAACTGCCGGAACTCGGCGTGACGTTGCACTTCACGGTGCCGCGCTCCACCGAGAGACAGATTGCCAAGGCCAGTATCACGGCCACGGCAGCCGGGCAGTAGTTAATCGGGCTGATAGAACGCGTGTTGCTAGAACACAGGGGCGGTAGCGAAACTGCTGTCCGCCCTTGGTGTTTGTGGGGTGGGATTCGGTAAGGACTAGAAAGAAAGCCCCATTTCTCGCGCCAAAGGCGCGCGAGAAATGGGGCACCCAAGATCAAAGGCGGTGGACAAGAGTGTCCGCCCCACACCAGCTAGGTCGGCTGGATTTGCGAATTGCCGCGCACGTCGTCGCTCAGGACGATCGCCTCGGCGATTTCCTTCATGGGTTTACGTTTCTGGCGGCTTTGCCGCTGCAGAGCCAGGTACGCCTGCTCCTCGTTGAGGCCGAGATCGCGCTGCAGAATGCCCTTGGCGCGCTCTACGATCTTTCTGGTCTGCAGTTGTTCGGAGAGCGTGGAGTTGGCTTCCTCGAGGCGCGCCAGTTCCAGTTCAGCGCCCACCAGAAATCCGACGGTTGAGATCATGCGAATCTCGCGGCGGCGATAAACATGGTGCTGGCGATGCTGCAGATTGATGACGCCCACGACGCGGCCGCGGCACATCAGCGGAACGGAGAGGAAAGCCTCATAACTGTCTTCCGGCAACTCGTGGAAGAACTGGAAGCGCGGATCATGGGAGGCTTCTTCGGGAATGGCGACGGGCTCGCGGTGCTCCGCCACCCAGCCGGTAATGCCCTGTCCGACGCGGAGTTTCAGGCGGTCGACCACGTCATGGTGCGGATTCTTGGAGGCGCGCAGAACCAACTCATCGCCTTCCATGACGTAAACCAGGCAGGAGTCGCACTTGACCAGCGCAGAAGCAAATTCAACCACGCGATTCAGTACGTCGTGAAATCCGTCCGCCGTACCCAGGCGTTCACTGATCTCGTGGAGTACATCAACATGTGAGTCCTCAACTGAAATAAAGGTGTCCATGAAATTCATTATCGATCTTGTAGAGATTAAGTCCAATTCCAAATTTTGATGAGCGCGATAAAGGAATTCCTTGGCGATTGTTACCAACGTTTAACATCTTTTTCGAAGCTTGTGCATCGAAGTGCAGGCGGCATTAAAGGCTTTTAACCACAGAGGACATTGAGGACCACAGAGATAAAACAGAGGTCCCCTGTGCTCCTCAGTGCCCTCTGTGGTTCAAGATTCTAGGGTTTTGCTTCCAGGTCGACCGTTTTCACGGGCAAGTCCCAGTGGGCATCGAGGATTTCGAATCGGCGCTGCTCTTCTTTCTGAAACGTATCCTGATCGGGATACATCTGCTTCTGCAGCGCGGCCTCGTCGAAGGGCTCGTTGGCTACCGTGGCGTTCTTGAATACGATGGTCACGCGGAAATCCCAGCGGCCGTCTTCGGTGGTGTGATAGCGCGGCTGGTCCATCCAAACTTTCGCGATGCGCCCCATCTCGGCTTCTTTTTTCAGTACGGGATAGTGGTTCTTCTTGAAGAGCTTGAGGAATTCGTCGGCGTGGCCCCACTTGGCTTTGTAGTAGTACTCGACCACGAAGGGGCGGTCGGTGGCGGGCGATTGCGCGTAGGACGCGAACGGTACGGCGATGGCAAAGAATAGCAGGACGGCGAAAACGCGGCGCATGGAATCCCTCCGGGGATTGAGATTGATAGCTTGTACACTACCATTTTGATGGCGAACGACGAACAGGAAATCTTGCAGCTCTTTGAAGACGGCGACCGCGCCCTGATCGCCGGCGACGTGGCGGAACTGTCGCGCATCTTCGCCGACGATTATTTGCAATTCGACGAATCCGGCAACGCCGTCAGTAAGGCGGACGTGATTGCGAATCTCAGCTCGGGAAAGATTCGATATCTGTGGATGGTCTCAACCGGCCGCCGCATCCGCTTGCTGCGCGATGATGTGGCCATGGTTCACGGCTCGGAGAACGACCAGGTCGAGCAGGACGGCAAGCAATTCCCAGTTCGCTACGTGTATACCGACGTCGTGATGAAACGCGAGGGACTGTGGCAGATCGTGGCCTCGCAGCTGTCGCGACCGACTGGCGAGCGGGACGAATAGCTGCTACTCTGCAGTGCGCAAGCGGTTCTGCCAGTGACTCCAGACGAAATATGCGGCGGCAGCCACCAGCATCACGCCGATCACGGCATCGAACTTGTGGAAGTATTTTCCCAGCTCGCGCCAGTTCTCGCCCAGCTTCATACCCAGCCACGCAAGTCCGAGGCACCAGGGCCACGAGCCGAGAAATGTGTAGATGTGAAAACGGCCGCGGGGCATGCGGGCGATTCCGGCAGGCAGCGCAATAAACGTGCGGATCACCGGCAGCAGGCGGGCAATGAAAACGGCGAGGTAACCCCAGCGCGCGAAGAAGCGGTCGGCCCAGTCGAGTTCGCGATGTCCCATGAGAATCCAGCGGCCATAGCGCTCGACCAGGGGGCGCCCACCGTAGCATCCAATTTCGTAGGCGACCAGCGAGCCCAGATTGCAGCCCAGCGCGCCCGCCGTCGCCACCCAAAGCAGCTTGAATGTCCCCTGGAAGACGAGGTAGCCGCCAAAGGGCATGATCAGTTCGGAAGGCAGTGGAATGCACGCCGACTCAATTGCCATGAGCAGTGCGATGCCGGCATAGCCGGTCACGGCGATGACCTTGCTGATGAATACGAACAGGATAGCGAGGATTTTTTCAGTCATGGGAACAGTGGTCAGTGGCTAGTGGCTAGTGGTCAGTGAAATCCCTTCGCCGACGCGGCATTGCTGAACACTGATCACTCATCATGGCCACTGATCACTTTCTTTAAGTGTATCGGAAAATCTGCGGCTGGAATGCCGCGGCCAGAACGACCGGATCTAGCGCGAGACTAGAACGAGCCTTCCTGGGTGAACGCGTAGCCGGGTAAGGTCGCGCCTTGCGGGCTCTTGGTGACTTTTACGCGGACCGTGGGGGCATCGGGAGCGGTGATTCCGGCGGGCCGCAGCATGGCGTACTGCGAAAAAACTTCGCTATAGACCTTCGTGACCAGGTAGTCCTGGCCGTCGGCCTCGCTGCGCCACACTTGCCCGAGTTGGATGGAACTGACGGCCACGGGAGTTTTTCCTGATTGCTGGAGTAGTTCAAGAGTACCGGGGGGCGCAGGAGGCGTCAATTGCCAGCGAGGTTACCGATGGCCAAGGCGCAGACTCGCCGTTGACCCGCTCTGGTAAGATTTGGCGCAAGGAGACGTGCATGCCTCGTGGAGTGGTTCCGCGCCAGCCCGCCCGCACCGGGCGTCAGGATAAAGTTCGCGTCGGGCGGACAGCAGCGGTAGGTAAGAATGCTCGTGTGGGGACGGGCGCTCCCGCCTGTCCGGGCCGAGGCAAGGCCTCGGCAGGGGTTTCGAAGGAGCGCCAGAAGGCCCCGAAAAGTGAGACCGCACCCAGCGCTCAGAAAACTGCCGCTCAGAACGCTACTGCTCAGCTCAAAGGCTACAATCCCATCGCCCCCGAACGCGTGGCGCAGATTCTGCAGCGGCTCGACCAACTGTATCCCGACGTGACCTGCGCGCTCACGCACTCCAGCGCGTGGGAGTTGCTGGTGGCGACCATTCTTTCCGCGCAATCGACCGACGCGAACGTGAACCGGGTGACGCCCGAGCTGTTCCGTAAATATCCGACGGTCCAGGCGTTTGCTGCACTCACTCCTGAACAGCTTGAACCGGACGTGCGCTCGACCGGATTCTTCCGCAATAAATCGAAGTCAGTGGTGGGAGCGGCAAAGAAAGTTGTCGCCGACTTTGGCGGGCAAGTCCCCGACGACATGGAGAAGCTGCTGACGCTTCCCGGCGTAGCGCGCAAAACGGCGAACGTCGTGCTGGGATCGTGGTTCAAGAAAGCTGAAGGAGTGGTGGTCGATACTCACGTGCATCGCATTTCGCGCCGACTCGAGCTCACCACCGAGAATGACCCGCAGAAAATTGAGCAGGATCTGATGAAGATTATTCCACGCGAAAAGTGGATTCTGTTCTCGCACCAGATCATCTGGCACGGGCGCAAGCTGTGCATCGCCCGCAAGCCCAAGTGCGCGGACTGTGCGCTGGAGAATCTGTGCCACGCCGGGGACAAGACCTGGAGCACGGTCGATATGCACAAAGACGCGCAGTTGTAGCCGTCCCGGCCAGGAGTTATCTACTCGCTTCCTAACTCATCCAACACCGGCTGGCGCAGGCCTTTCAGGCGAGCATCTTTAGGTTGGGTCTGGGCGAACACTACGATCTCGTTGTTACCTCTTTGCAGCCAAGGCGCGGGAACATAGAGCGTTTGCTGTGGGCCAAGATTCCAGAAACGACCGAGGGCGTGGCCGTTGATCCAGACAGCTCCTTTGCCCCATCCGCGCGTATCAAGGAATGTGTCGCCGGGTTCTTGCAACTCGAAGTGGCCGCGGTAAAACGCCGGTCCTACGGGAGCGCTCTTCAGCGACTCGTGAAATTGCAGTTTTGAGAGATCGTCCATCGGCAATGGGAAAACTTGCCAGCCCGACAGTTCCCTGCCCGCGAGCGTGACCGCGCCGTCGATGCCCTGGCGCTCTTTGCGCAGTTCGGTTGAGAAGTTGATGCGGCCCGTGCCTTCGACCAGAATGTCGAGCGTGGAGCCTGCGCCGGCTTCGATGCCCAACCGGTCTTGTTTCTTGCGGCGATCGAGCGTGCCGGCGAGCTTTCCGTTGACGAAGATTCGCGCGTAGCTGCGCAGTTCACGAATCTGCAATTCGCCAGAGACGGACGCTCCGATTCTCGTGCGGTACAAGATGTACCCGTAGGATTGGCCGAAGGTTTCCATGGAGCGCGGCTTCTCCACGCTGATGGCGGCGGGCAGATTCGCCCAAAGCGGAGCAGTTTCGACCAGCTCAAACTCCGGCACTTCGATGACCGGCAATGGCGCGGGCGGGTCAGGAATCTCGATTCCCGAGCGGTGTTTCGCGATCACTTCGCGGAACGCAAAATATTTCTTCGTCAGCGAGCCCGACTCGCTAACCGGAGAATCGTAGTCGTAGCTGGTTACGTCGGGCTCGTAGGAGTGGTCGTCCCAGTTGGCGCCGTTCATGAACCCGAAGCTAGTGCCGCCGTGAAACATGTATAGGTTGATCGAGTATCCCTGGCTCAGAATCCAATCCAGCTCTCGCGCTTGCTGGGTAACGTCGGTGTCGTGGTGCTTTTCGCCCCAGTGGTCGAACCATCCCGCCCAATATTCGCCGCTCATCATCGGTCGGCCAGGACGAAACTTCTGCAGCTTGGCGAATTCTTCTTTGGCGTCGCCCGGACCGAAGTTGACGACGGCATGAACGTCGGGCAGAGTTCCGGCGGGGAGTTCGTCGGCTCCGTCGGCGGTATAGAGCAGAACTTCGCCGAGGCCCGCGTTCTTGAGCGCTGCAAGAATTCGCTTCAAGTACTCTTCGTCGTGCCCAAACGACCCGTACTCGTTCTCGACCTGCACAGCGAGGATGGGACCGCCGCTCGTGATTTGCAGGGGAGCCAGTTCCCTGCCCAGTCGTTGCAGCCAGCGCTCGGCCGGAGCGAGGAATGTTTCGTCCGTGCTGCGCAGAACGATGTTCGGGTCGGCCAGCAGCCAGGCGGGAAAGCCGCCGAGATCCCACTCGGCGCAGGAATACGGGCCGGGCCGCAGAATGACGTAGAGACCTTCTTCTTGGGCGGTGCGCACGAAGGCGGCGACATCGCGCCCGCCGCTGAAATCGTAGACTCCGGGCTGGGGCTCATGCACATTCCAGAAAACATACGTGGAAATAGTATTCAGGCCCATGGCCCGCGCCTTCTTGAGGCGGTCGCGCCAGTATTCGCGCGGGATGCGCTCGTAGTGCAGTTCACCGGAAATGATTTGCAGTGGCTTGCCGTCGAGCACAAAGTGATCGCCGTCGATGGCGATGTGATGGGGCGGTTGCTGAGCGTGCGCGGCCGGCTGTGCCAGGAGTACGGCGGCACTGCACAGAACCAATTTGCCGAGGATGATGCGGAGTTTCGAAGAGGTCATAGATTATTCACGCATCGTGCGTTGATCAGGCGCTCAAGAAGCTTTGCTAGACTCTCTTTTCTACTCCACTTTGAGGTTGAGCGCCATGCGCCGTTGCGCACTCTTTGCTATCGTCATATTCATGAGCACTGTCGTGACTGAAATCGCAGCCCAGACTCTGCCTGTGCCCCAGGCTGTAACTGATCCCGGGAAAATCGCCTCCAAGCCGAGCGCGCAAGTTGAGGCGCGCAGCCTGACTATCGAAAAGCTGTATATGACCCGGCAGATCGGGCGAGCGGCGTGGTCGCCGGACGGTAAGAGCATTGTGTTCGTCTCGAACATGAGCGGACGGAATAATCTATGGATCGTTCCGGCGGAAGGCGGATGGCCGGTGCAGTTGACGGTGAGCGACCAGCGGCAGACAGCTCCAGCGTGGTCTCCTGATGGAAAATGGATCGCCTATCAATCGGATTATGACGGCGACGAGCAGTGGGACATTTTTCTGGTATCCCCGAAGACGGGCAAGGTAGTGAACCTGACGCAGACGCGCGAGATCGCGGAACAGAGCCCCACCTGGTCGCCGGACGGGCGCTATCTGGCCTACGAAGTGAAGCCAAAGAATTCCGCCGCCTATGAGATCGACGTTTATGACATGGTGCTGCGCGAAGTGAGGCACATCACCGGCGGCACGCCGCAGGACAAGGGCAATTACGGACCGATCTGGTCGAAGGATGGGAAGTACATCGTCTACACGCAGGAGCAAGCCAAGGGAACGGATTCGAATGTTCTTATTGCGGACGTGGCAACGGGAAAAAGCACGCTGCTTACGCCGCATGAAGGCGAGCAGCGATTCTCTGCGAATGATATTGCTTCGATTGGGATAGACGGCGCCGAGACTGTCCTCGTCACCTCGAATGCCAGCAACGGATATGACAATATCGGTCTGCTGAACGTTGGAATGAAAGGAGCGAAGACGGGATATTTGGTGCCCGAGAAACTTAAATGGCTGACCAAAGACAAGTGGGAAATCCGTGGCGGGGAATTCTCACCGGACGGCAAGCATGTCACGTTCAGAGGTGACGTCGACGGCAATGAAGACATCTACCTGCACGATCTCGCAACCGGCAAGTCGACGGCGCTTCCGATTCCAAAGGGTGTGAACGGGCCTGAGGGCGGGCCGTCCGCATTCACGCATGACGGCTCGCGCCTGCTCTATTACCATAACGGCCCGACTGCGCCCGGCGATCTCTGGGTCTACACGCTGGCGACGGCCAAGTCGCATCAGATCACGCATTCGCTGGTCGCGGGCTTGCGCTCGGAGGACATGGTCGAGCCGTATCTGGTGCACTATCCCAGCCGCGACGGCAAGTGGACGATTTCGGCGTTTCTCTATGTTCCCTACAACATGGCGCGCAACGGGAAGAATGCGGCCATCGTCTACATTCATGGCGGGCCCACGTCGCAAACCATGAACTCGTTCAACCGCTTCATTCAATACGCGGCGAATCAGGGCTACATGGTGCTCGCGCCCAACTACCGCGGGTCGACCGGATACGGCAAGGAATTTCAGCAAGCCAACTTGTTCGACATGGGCGGCGGAGATTTGCAGGACGTGCTGGCAGGCGTGGACTGGATCAAACAGACCGGGCATCTCGATCCGAAAAAGATCGCCGTCATGGGCGGCAGTTACGGCGGCTACCTGAGCATGATGGCGGTCACCAAGGCTCCAGATGTGTGGGCCGCGGGCGTGCCCATTGTGCCGTTCGTAAACTGGTTCACGGAAATTGAAAATGAAGATCCGGTGCTGCAGCAGTCGGATCTGGCGACCATGGGCGACGTGGTAAAGAATAAAGCGCTGTACGAAGATCGTTCGCCCATCAACTTCATCGATCAGATTAAAGCTCCGCTGCTGCTGCTCGCTGGAGGACATGATCCGCGGTGTCCGAAATCAGAAACGCAACAGGTCGTTGACGCGATCAAGAAGCGCGGCGGGACCGTCGACGCAAAGATTTATGAAAACGAAGGGCATGGATTTGCGCGCGTGGAAAATCTGATCGACGCCTATAAGCGCGTCGCGGATTTCCTGCTGGCGCACGTCGTTCCGGCGGATTGCAGTTGTTCGGTGAACGAGTAGGCGCTCAGTGGCGCAGCGCAGCGATGATCGCCTTGATCAGGCCGGGAATGGTGAATTCCTTCGCCGAAATATCAACCTGCAGGCCGAGTTCGCGGAGAGTTGAAGACGTAACGGGGCCGATCGAGGCCATCTGAATTCCGGTGAGGGTTCCTTTATTCGAAGAGGAGCGCGTGCCCAGCAATTCCACAAAATTCTTCGCAGTGGAAGAACTCGTAAACGTGACCACGTGCGGCCGCCGCTTCGGATTCTTCAGGGCGGCGCGCAGGCGCGTGCGCGACGTCTGCGGCACCACCGTTTCGTAGGCTTCGACGACATCGACGTGCGCCCCGGCCTTGCGCAGTTCGTGCGGAATCACGTCGCGGGCGACCTTGGCGCGGACCAGCAGTACTCGCTTCCCTTTCACTTTGCGCTTCAGGCTGCGGACGACCGACTCGGCAATGTATTCCTTCGGAACAACGTCAACTTTCCCACCGCGCTGTTCGATGGCCTTCTTCGTGGCGGGGCCGATAGCGGCGATGGACAGATCGTTGAGCGCTGAATTGCGCAGCCGTTTTTTCTCCATTCGTTCCCACATGGCTTCAACGCCGTTCGCGCTGGTCAGGATCAGCCAGTCGTAGATGGCCAGATTCTTCAGCGCAACGTCTAGCGACCGGAAAGAACGAGGCTTGCGGATTTCGATGAACGGGATCTCGATCACGCTGGCGCCCAGCTTCCGCAGTTCGGCGGAGAGCGCTCCGGCCTGATGGCGCGCGCGGCCAACCAGGATGCGGACTTCGGTCAGTGGCTCACTCCCCGGACGATTGACTTTCTTGCTCATGGTTAGAGTTGGCAGGCAAGAGTGCCCCGCCCCACAACGGTTCACTTGCTTTCATTTTTCGTTCCCAAACTTTGTTGCTGCATCAGGCGCGATACGCCCGAAATGGCCGTGTCTTCGGCCTTTTCGAGAGATGCGATCACATTCGCCTGCTCTTCTTTGGTGCGATTCTGGCTCAGCTTGAACTTAGCTTCGATTTTCGTAACTGCGATTTCAATGCCGACGATGTGGCTCAGCATGCGCTCGCGGTAGCTCTCGCTCAGACCAGCCCACTGCTCGGCATAGGCTGGCTCGAACGTGCCGATAAGCTGGTGCAACACGCCTTGCAGTTCATCCGGGGAAGCGAATGTGCGCGCGGTGCCGTAAACATGCACCGCGCCGTAATTCCAGGTGGGAACATTTTCGCGCGTGATGTAGTTTGAGGCGGAAACGTAGGCATGCGGTCCATGGAAAATCGTCAGGCATTGGGGCTGCTGCTCGACATAGCGCCAGTGCGGGTTGGCTTTGGCCACGTGGCCGCGGAGTACGACGCGCTCGTCCGTGGCGCTGACGAATACCGGCAAGTGCGTTGCGAAAGGGCCTTCGTAATTCATTGAGCCAGGCGCGGGCGACGGCGGAGTCGAGATCAGTATGGCGAACGGATTCGCTCGCATGAATCCGATCGCTTCGGAATGCTCGTGCACGCGAAAATGTTCAGGAATGTACATGAGCCCGTTTCTCTCGCAGCTTTACGCCTGATCCAATCTTAGCTGGTTCAAGGCCGGCCAGAAAAAGGAACTATGGCTGCGGAGGCACGGCGAGGCCGCGGCCGTAGACGGCTTCGAGAATCTGGTCGCCGCCGCGAGCCAGCAGCGCGGCTCCGGCAGCATTGCCGACTTTCTCTGCGTCCTCAATACTTCCGTCGCGCGAGTCGCGCAACAGCTTCGAGCCGTCGGGATCGGCGACGATCGATTCCAAGTGCAGCTTGCCTTCGCGAATTTCTGCGAAAGCACCGATGGGAACCTGGCAGCCTCCGCCAAGACTGTTGAGCAGCGCGCGTTCGCAGGTGGTAGCGGCGCGGGCGGCGGGATCGTTCAGGAATTTGAGATGTTCGCGCGTTGCCGCGTCACCCAGACGAATCTCGATGCCGAGAGCGCCCTGGCCGGCGGCCGGACACATGATCTCCGCGGGGATAATCTGTTTGATCAGCTCCGTCTTGCCCAGCCGCTTCAGTCCGGCCGAGGCCAGGATGATGGCGTCGTATTCGCCTTGCTCAAGCTTGCGCAGGCGCGTGTCGACGTTGCCGCGCAGCGGATGAATATCGAGATCGGGGCGGACGGCCTTGAGTTGCGCCTGACGCCGCAGGCTGGAAGTGCCGACGCGCGCGCCCTGGGGCAATTCCTGAAAACTTGAATAGTGGCGCGAACAGAAGGCGTCGCGCGGATCTTGGCGTTCCGTGATAGCCGCGATTTCGAATCCCGGCGGAAGTTCGGTGGGCAGGTCTTTCAACGAGTGCACGGCGAGATCGACGCGGCCGGCGGCGAGGGCCTCTTCAATTTCTTTCGTGAACATGCCTTTGGTGCCGACCATGGCGAGGGCAACGTCGGTGATCTTGTCGCCAGTGGTATGAATAATTTCAATTTCAACTTCATGACCGCGCGCGCGCAACAACGCGGAAATGTGGTTGGCCTGCCAGAGGGCAAGTTGCGAGCCGCGGGAGCCGATACGAAGTTTAGGCATGGTAAACGACCGGAGGTAGGATATCGTGCAAAAGCGAAAGGCGGCTGGTTAGGCCGCCTTGAAAAATTGTTATTGGACCGCGCTTGAGAACCACTTTCAGATTACCCGCTGACGATCGATGAGTCAATAACGAATTGCGAGCTACGAGGGTACTAAGGTCCCGTGGGTCGCGTACGGCGGAGAGTAAGGGATTCGGACCCCTCGCGGCTGCGCACAGCCTCGACCCACGGTTCTCAAGCGCGGCCCAGTACCCACAATGGTAGTACTCTCCGAAGGTGCACTTGAGCAAGGCCAGCGTACTAAGGGCATGGGCGCAAATCTTCCGGATCTTCTCAAAGCATGAATAATTCGATTCCATTTCGGTCTTAGCGATTTGCGCTGCGGTCACTAGCGAGTCCCCACTTCGTTTTTCTTTTCCGGCGCCGGCGCCGGCTTGTCATGCAAGTTGAAAAGCCTGCGGACCACGTCGACTACCGTCGTGGCCTCGGACTCTTTTGCCGCCGTCTTCAGCGTGGTGATGGGCGTGTGCATGACTTTGTTGATGATGCCGCGGGTCAATGCCTCGATCGCGATCTCTTGTTCAGGGGTGAGCTGGCCCATGCGGCCACGCACACGGTCGATTTCGGCCTGGCGAATCGTTTCCAGATGATCCTGCAACGACACGATCGTGGGCACCACGTCGAGCGTGTGTAAGCGGGCTTCGAAACGCTCAACCTCGCTGGTAATGATGGCTTCGGCCAGTTCGGCTTCCTTGCGGCGGTCGGCAACGTGGCTCGATACGGCCTGCTGCAGGTCGTCAATGTCGTAGGTGAAGATGCCGTCGAGCTTGCCCATCTCCGGGGAAACGTCGCGGGGCACGGCAATGTCGATGAAAAACATGGGCCGGTTTTTGCGGCGGGCGAGGAACTGCTCGCCGTGTTCGCGGCGAAAAATCGCGTGCGGCGAGCCCGTGGAAGTGATGACGATGTCAGCGCGATCGCAGGTGTTGTACAAGTCATCGAACTTAATGGCTTGGCCGTTAAACCTCTGCGCCAGCCCGATGGCGCGTTCGTAGGTTCGATTGGCGACGAAGATGGATGCGCAGCCGTGTGCCATGAGATGGCGGGCAGCGAGTTCGCTCATCTTGCCGGCGCCGACGATGAAGACTGTCTTCCCTTCCAGCGTGCCGAAGATTTTCTTGGCTAGCTCCACCGCGACCGACGCGATCGACACCGAGGATGATCCAACAGCCGTTTCTGTGCGTACGCGCTTGGCCACAGCGAAGGCGCGGCTGAACAGCTGGTCGAGCTGTCCGCGGACAGCGCCGACAGCACGGGCCGTGGCGTAGGCCTCTTTGACTTGGCCGAGAATCTGGGCCTCGCCGACCACCATGGAATCCAGGCTTGAAGCCACGCGGAACAAATGACGCACCGCGTCTTTCTCTCGGAATTCGTAGAGATGCGCGTCGAGTTCGTCGGCGGTGAGATGAAAGTGATCGTGGAGGAATCCGCGCAGGTCGGCGGAACCGTTGGTGGTGTGGGTCACAATCTCCACCCGATTGCAGGTGGAGATCACCATGCCCTCTTCAATGCCAGGATAGGCCGTAAGATCGCGGCAAGTGTCGGGCAAGCGCGACTCCGGGATGGCCAGGCGCTCGCGCACTTCGAGCGGCGCGCTCTTGTGATTCACGCCGATGAGCTGGAATCTCATAATGCGATCCTCATGAGGCCCCGAACCTGTGAATCGCGGAGAAATAGTTGGCTGCCCAGGCAGCCAGCGCGGCCACGAAAGCGAAAGTCGCCAGAACGGCAGCGCGGCGTCCGCGCCAGCCCGAGTTCCAGCGGGTAAAGACCATCACCATATAGACGGCCCACATCAGCAGCGACAGCAGAATCTTGGGGTCGAGGAAATCGACGCGGCCGTAGGTGGTGAGGGCCACGACCGAACCGGTCAGCAGTCCCAGCGTCATGAAAGGAAAACCCAGCAGCAGCGAGCGGTAGCCGATCTGGTCGATGACTTCGAGCGCGGGCAGAAACGAAATCAGGCTGGTGGCTTTCTTGGCCTTCAAGCGGCGTTCCTGGAGCAGATAGAGCAGGCTGGCGCCGAAGCTGAGCACGAGTGCCGCGTAGCCGGTGAAAATCAGGATGATATGGGCGATGAGCCAGCCTTTGTGCGAGACAAACTGGGTGAGCAACACCGGCTGTTCGTCAACCGCTCCCACGAAGGTCAAAAAGAAAACCACGGGAAACACGACCACTCCAGGCGACGTGGTCTGGTAGATCGCATAGATGACCATGAAGAAAGTCATCGACAGAAAGGCCAGAAGCGATTCTCCGTTATGCACCGATGCCCAGACGACCCGGCCGGAAAGGAACAGTTCGGTCAGCGACACGAAGTGGAAGACCATGCCTAAACTGGCGGCATGCAGCGCGATGCGGCTGAACAGCTCACTGGTGCGGGTGAGCGCCACGAAGGCGTAGACCAACCCGACGAAGTAGCACGCCAGTGCAAAACGCAGCCAAAGCAAAGACATAGGCCTTATAGGTTCCGGAATCCCAGTTCCCCGAATCGATGAGTGTACCCCAAAAGCTGGTTCCGGTCTCCGTTCCTCTCGTACCATGTCGATTCTGCAACGACGGCGAGGGTAAGGCCCACAAAGCGGGTCACTTAAGGCTGTGATTAGGATCACAGACGAAAAAATAACGCCGGGCTGCGGTCGCGAACGGGAGTTATTTCGTCGTGCCGCCGGCGTGCGGATTCGCCATGCCAGAAGGCATTGCGCCACCGCCATGGCCAGCGCCCATGCCGCCCATGTCACTGGGGGCGAAGCAGGTGACGCGTCCGCTGGAGGCCACGCGCAGCTGCGAAGGGCAATCAGCGCCGGTCAATTCAGCCGACGCGCCGGAGCCTTGCGTCTGCACGGTGAAGAGCTTGCCTTCGGCATTGCCCGCCACTCCGATGGTCATGCCGGGCATATCGTAAGCCACATAGAACGGATGCTTGCTCTGGCTGGCGCCAAGGGCGCAATCGGAAGCTGCTTTGGACTGGTCGGGCGTGGCCTTCACGTCGAGACGGCCACAATCGGCGGCGGCAGCTCCAGCGTATTCCTGCAGCTTCTTTTGCACGGCATCAGGAGGCTTCGAGGACGATGTACCGTTCGTCAGCGCGACCGGGCCCGAAGACTTATTGCAGGCGGTGAGGCAAAGGAGGGTGAGAATCAGAGGTATCAGGACTCTTTTCATCGCACGCTGATTGTAGAATGTTCCCGCTGCACCGCGGGAAAGAAATACCAGACCATATCCCAATGTCGTCCGCGCCGCACATTTATCACGTCGATCCGGAACCCGTCAGCACGCCAAGACGGGTCGCGCGGGCCTTATTCGCATTGCTCATTTTCGTCGCGGCGTCTTTCGCCATCCATGCTCTTTTGCGAAGGCCTGGAAGTGTCGGCATGAAGCGTGAGGAATATGTCGTCGATGCGGTCATCGCTATGGCCACGGACTTTTTCTCCAGGCGAAAGGGATACGACCTCGAAGTCGACGATGAAGTCATTCGGGTGAGCGGTGGTGACTGGCCCAGACATCGCGTCCGAAGAGGCCGCGTTCGCTATCTGCGTGAGTCTGACGGTAATTGGTTTCATGAGCCGGGACTGAAACTCTCGGAACATGGCCCGATCGGCACGCGATTTCTTGGCGGAGTTTGGATTCCCGTGAGTCTCCCTGAATACCAGCAGATTGAGGCCAAGGCAACGAGCTGGATGGCGATCGGCTAAGGACCGAACCTCATTCGGCGTCTCAGCACGATCGGATTCAATGCGGCTTGGTCGTTAGCTGCCGGATCAAATCCACTTCGGCCTGGCGGTAAGGCTTGCCGTCGGGATGCAGCACCTCGTGAAACCACACTGGCGGCTCGTCCTTCACGTAGGGATGCTGCCAGGATTCCCAGGGATAGTACGTTTGCGTTTTGCCGGCGACGAATCCCCAGTTGATGGCGCCCACCCGCTCTCGTTTGGCAATGGGCAGGATTGTGTCGAAGGTGCTGCCCACCGAACGCGCCATGTATTCGGTGCAGATCACGGGGCGGTGAAGACGGCGCAGCCACGCGATTTCACTTTTGAAGTCCTCGGGCCAGCTGTAATTGTGGAAGGTGATGATGTCGGATTCGCGCAGCTGAATCTGGGCGAGTTCGTCCTGCTTAGACTCATCGGCGGAAGTGTCGATGTCATAGACTCCGCTGGTCAGCGGCTGCGTGGGATGCGCTTCTCGCGCCCAAGCAAAGGCTTGCGGCAATAAGGCCGACACGCGGGCAATCTTGTCTTTTATGTTCAACTCCGTCTTGGAATAGCTGCCTTCGTTCTCCGCGCCCGGTTCGTTCCAGATATCCCAGCCCAGAATGCGGTCGTCTTTGGCAAAAGCTCCGACCACTCCCTCCACATAGTCCTTCAGCCGCGGATATTGGCCGGGGTCGACGAGAACGTTAGCACCTGGACTTTGCACCCAACCGGAATTGTGTACGCCCGGAACCGGAGGATGCTGCTTGCCGAGGCGTGGCAGCGGGTCCCAGCAGGAATCAAACAGCACGAACAGCGGGCGGATGTGGTGGCGCGCCGCGATCTGCAAAAACTGCTCCATGCGCGCGCGAAAACCGTCCGCATCCTCCAGCCAAAGCAGATCGTGGAGAAAGACGCGCATGGTGTTCATGCCCATGGCCTCGGCCCAGCCGAGTTCTTTGTCGATTTCGACGGGATCGAACGTAGGCGCCTGCCACATCTCCAGCTCGTTGATGGCGGATTTCGGGATGTAATTGCTGCCCACCAGCCAGGGCTGGCGCGCATACCACAGGTTGGCTTTCTGTTCGGACCAACGCGCGGTTTGCGACGACGCCGAAGATACGAGCGTCGCGATCAGAATTGAGAGCAGGAATGCGTGCTTCCGGATTTTCACGTTAAGACTCCGCCTGCATTTATATCCTTACGGTGCGGAGATTATCAACGTGCTGGTCAGGCGGCAGTGAGCAGGAAATGCTCGCCGGAATCCTGAATTCGTGGTACGTTCATGGCGAAATTCGATTGTTCGGAGAGATGTGCCTGGATCGATATGTCTGGAGTGAATATGGCAGGAGTGAATATGCGGCACGGCAGAACAATCTTGATTCCGGCCCTGATCCTTGGAACGCTCATTTTTCCGGCGCTCACCATTGCGCCGGTGCGGGCACAGGAGAAAGCAGACGAGGGTCCGGCGAACGAGAAGGCGCAGAAGACCTACAAAGAGGCGCTGGGCTATCTGCAACGGCGAATGAAGGATGCGGCGCTCGACGGCTTCAAGAAGGCCGACAAGCAGGACGACGGTCACTGCCGGGCATGCCAGAAGCAAATGATCCGCTACGGAATGGAACTGGGCGAATGGAAGGTGGCGGAAAGTGGGGCGGAAGAGATGGTGGCGCAGGCCCAGGGCGACAAGAATATTGCGCTGGCGCACTATCAGCTTGGCGTGGTGTTGATGAACGAGGGGAAGGACAAACATAAAGACGAGATGTTCACTCGCGCCCACGACGAGATGGTCAGAGCGCTGGCGGCGGTTAACAGTTTTCCGATGGCGACGTTCTCTGACGGACTTGCGCTGGCGCATCTGAAGCAGGACGATGCTGCCAAAGCGCGCTTCGAAGAATTCGCGAAAATGCGGCCTGAGGATGATCCGGACCGGCAGCGCGCCTTGCGCTACATCAGTGAACCCGAACTGGCGCGGGCGCGGATGGCGCCCCCGTTTGCCATCACAACCACGGACGGACAGCGGATTTCGATGGATGACCTGGCGGGAAAAGTTGTGCTGCTCGACTTCTGGGCCACGTGGTGCGCGCCCTGTCGCGAGGCTCTGCCGCACATGAAGGAGATTGCAAAGAAATTTCAAGGGCAGCCACTGGTGGTGCTGAGCGTTAGTCTCGATAACGATGAGCAGAAATGGAAGGACTTCATCGCGAAAAATGAAATGAACTGGCTGCAATATCGCGATGGCGGATTCACGGGGCCGATTTCAAAGATGTTCGGGGTGCAGGCGATTCCGCACACCTTCACCATTGACGCTGACGGCGTGCTGCAGGATGAACACATCGGCGACGCCTCCGTCGAAGGCAAACTGAAAAAGCTGTTAAACCGCGCGCGGGAGATTCAGGCAGCAGCCAAACCAGCACAAGAGACGAAGTAAGTTTCAGGCCTCACGCATTCATTCATCGAGAGGCATGGCTATTCCACGCCCAGACTGGCCAGCGATTCCCCGAGCACAGCGGCGTCGATGCTCAGGCGGCGGCCGCGGGCCTTCATATCTTCCAGTTCATCGAAAGCGCGGAACAGGCGAAGCTTCGCGGCAGCGTACTGTTCGGCATCGCTTAAGTTGCGCGCGTGAGTCTGGCTCCAGGCTGCGCGCGCCGCGTCGGGAAGAAATACACTCACCGCGTAGGTGAGCTTGCGATCGGACGTAACGTCGAAGACGAATTCAGTGGCGGGCGCCTCGGGGTCATCCGCCAGCGCTGGCCGTTTGCCCACGTAGTAGTACTGGTAGACGTAGCCTTGAGCTCCGGTGTAGGTCTTCAGGCGGCGGATGGGCGGAGGCGAAGACGGGTTCGAAGACATACCGACATTATGGAACAGTCGCGGGCGCTTGTCGCGGGTTTCGGCTTCGGTTCATCCATTTCTAACCGTGAGGATTTTCGCACACGACAGGCATCCGTGGCGTACCCGACGCGATTCTTAATAGCGCGAGGACCAAAATGCTGCCGGGACCTGGAACGCGAAGGCGGGCCGGCGGAATTTCGATCTGGAGTCTGTTTATGAGACGACTGTGGCTCGCATCCCTGATCGTGCTCACGACGGCGCTGCTCGCCGCTCAAGAGCCGGTAGCTAGTTCTGTTACGCCCGTCATTACTCGTGATATGCCAGAAAATGACATCCTTCTCGAGCAGTGGCTGCACAGCGGCGATCCGCGTCTGGTCGCATGGGCCGCCGACTTCGCCGGAAGAATGCACAACGCCAAGCTTATCGCCGAAATGACGGCTATGCTGCCGCATTGGCCGATTCCGGCGGGCGCAGACGAGAACCAGACCGCGCAAAGGCGCGCTGTCGCCGCCGTGCTCGACACACTCATCGGAGAAAACATCACCGTTCCGGCTGCGGCAATCCGCGCCATTGCCGAGTTCTTCCCCGCGCAGGCTGCCATCCTGATCGCCCGGCTTCCGTTATCAGAATCGCGTTCCACCCTCGACGATTGGACCTATGGAGCGACTGGAACTTGGACTGGGCGCACTCTGGCGCGTGTTGGCTCGATGATGCTGGCCAAGGATCCGGGGCCGAGTCGGGTGGTCTCGAACCACGATCTGGTGAGCTTCGTGGCCAGCGTGGTAGCGGCCTCGGAGGAGGAACTGCAGGTCACGGTCGCCTCAACCAGGACTGTGAGCGAAGTTACTGGGAGCGGTGGATGCGGCGACTCCTTAGGCAGAAAGCTTCCGTCCGGATGGCCGCAGGTCTATACCTATGGCCTGACCGAAAACGATCCGCAGGCGGGTGCGTTCGTTGTCGTCGAACTTGACGGCGACCGCATCGTCTCCTCACGGTTTACAGAAAACGGTGGGTCCGGGACGTGCTACGGAGTCGAGTGGCCCGATGCCTCGACGCGGCACCGGCTGATCGCGCATTGGCTTGGCATCAACGAGAGAGAAATGACGTGGCAGCCGACCGAACCGCTCACCATCGTGTGGGCCGGCAAGGCCGACTACCAGCAAAAACTCGGAGAAATCACTGAGGCGCAGCGCAAGAAGCTTCACGGCACGGTCATCGCGCTTCGCCAGCGCGGGCTTCTTACCGAGGCCGAATCAAATACGGTGGCGCCACGCCTGGTCGTAACTGTGAAATGTGCGATCGCCCCTTGCCCGATCGATTGATGACATTCCGAAATGCGAAGTGCTTCGGACTCTCTCGCAGATTCCTATTCAACTTGTTGCAGTGCTTTGCCGATAGATCTCCTCAGGAGACCTCCGCATGCTGCCGTGGTTCGAAATTTCGCTGGGAGCGTTGGCCGCGCTCGTCCTGTACCAGCAGTTCCGCATCTACCAGATTCACCGCGATGCGAAAAAGAAAGAAGAACTGTTCCAGATTCTGACTGAGAATGCCGCCGACATGATCGCTCTGGTCGATGTGAAGGGACGGCGGCTTTACAACAGCCCCGCCTACAAAAGAATTCTAGGCTATTCTCCGGCGGAGTTGAGCGAGACTTCGTCGTTCGAGCAAATCCATGCCGATGATCGGTTCCGGGTGCTGGAGGCGGCGCGGGAGGCGCGGGAAACCGGAGTTGGAAAACGGCTGGAATACCGCATCAAGCACAAAGACGGCAGCTGGCGCGTGCTGGAATCGCTGGCCAGCACAATTCGCGATGGGAGCGGTCAGGTTGCGAAGCTGGTCATTGTGAATCGCGACATCACCGAGCGCAAGCGGGCCGAGCAGCAACTGGAGCACAACCTGTTCCACGATCCACTGACCGGATTGCCTAACCGGCGGCTGTTTCTCGATCGGCTGCAGAGTTCGTTTGCACGATCGCGTCGCGAGACCGGCCGGCCGTACACACTGCTGCTGGCGAACGTCGACCGCTTCAAGGTTTTCAACGAAGGCATGGGCACGGAAGCCGGCGACCATGTGCTGCTGGAAATTCGCCGCCGGCTGATCACGCAGCTGCGCCAGGACGATACGATCACGCGTCGCGAGAGTGCGGGCGCGGGCGCAGACGCCGTGCTGTTCCGGCTGGGCGGAGACGAGTTCACCATCCTGCTCGACTCGGTGGGCGATGCCAGCGATGCACTGCGCGTAGCCAAGAACATTCAGACCGCAGTGGCCGAGCCATTCCAGGTCGAGGGCCACGAGGTTCGAGTGGCGGTCAGCATTGGCATCGCACTGAGCACCCTCGCACACGATCGCCCTGAGGACGTACTAAAAGATGCCGACGTGGCACTGCGCCGCGCTAAGGCGCTGGGCGGATCGCGTTGCGAAGTGTTCGATGAAGCGATGCACTCCCGTGCCGTGGGCCGCCTGCGGCTGGAATCGGATCTGCGGACGGCCATGACCGAGCGCCAGTTTCGAGTTTATTACCAGCCGGTGGTGCAGCTGGACACGCGCCGCATCGTAAGCTTCGAGGCGCTGCTGCGCTGGGACCATCCCACGCAAGGACTGATTTCTCCCTACCGCTTCATCGACGCGGCCGAAGACACCGGGATTCTGGTTTCGATCGGACACTGGCTGATGCTGCAGGCCTGCCGCCAGTTGCGCGACTGGGAAGCCAATCGCTTCTCCGATCAACCCATTCACATTACGGTGAACGTCTCAGCGCGTCAGTTTGCCGACGCACGGCTGGTCAACGATATTCAGGATGCTCTGCAGGAAACGGGCATTGACCCCTCGCGTCTGCAACTGGAAATGACGGAGAGCATTGCGGCCGCTGATCCGAAGCTGACGGTGACCGTGCTATCGCACCTGAAGCACATGGGGATTGGCGTGATTCTCGATGATTTCGGCACGGGAGCGACCTCGCTGCGCGGGTTGAGGCAGTTTCCGCTGGATGCGTTGAAGATCGACCGCTCGCTGGTGCGCGAGATGCAGACCGACGTCGCGGCCTGCGACATCGTAGAACTGATTACCGCTCTGGCGCGCAAAATGACTCTGAAAGTGATTGCCGAAGGCATTGAAACTGCTCGCCAGCTGGAGCGATTGATCGAACTCGGTTGCGAATACGGGCAGGGCTACTATTTTTCTCAGCCGATGGATGCGAAGTGGGCCCTGCAGTTTATGCGCACGCAAGGCGGGCGGGCCGCGGGAGCGGGGGCGAAGTAGAATTCGTTTAGAGCTTTCCTCAGCCGTCGATCTTCGCATCGCGCAGTTGCTTGACGGCAGTTTCCGAACTGACGGGCGAATAGTAGACCTCTTTGAAGGTATACGACCGCGCCTTGGACTGCACCACGGGAAGAATCTCGATGTGCCAGTGGTAGTCCTCGTCAATCGTCTTCCAATAGCCGAGATTCTTTGAGGGATGGATACTGCTGGGTGAAGTGTGCAGCACGAGATGAAAGTCCTCGGTAATGGAACGCACCCGTTGCAGAGTGCGGCGCAGAAGCGCGGCCAGGTTCATGCGCAGTAATCCGGGTCGATTCAACCCCGCACGTTCGAACGACGAGTCGTGATAGCGGGGGAGAATCCAGGTTTCGTAAGGAACGCGCGGCGCGTAAGGCGAGAGCGCGAGATAGTCTCCGCGGACTTCGATAACGCGCTGGGCCTGCCGTTCCTCCTGGTGAATAATGTCGCAGAAAACACAGCGTTCTTTGCTGACGTAATACTCGCGGCCGGCGCGCAACTCGTAAAGCACGCGGCGCGGGACGAACATGGTTGCAGTGATCTGCGACGTGGGATGGCTGAATTCCTGCCCGGCGTTTTGGCCATAGTCCTTGAACAGGCTGACGTACTTGATCCGCGGATCGCGCTTGAGGTCGAGAATGCGCTCGGCGGCGACGCGCAGGAAGTGTCCAATTTCGTCGTCGCTGGCGTTCCACAGATGCCGATCGTGGCGCGGATTTTCAATCAGCACTTCATGCGCGCCCACGGAATGCATGCGGTCATAAATACCGTCGCCGCGGCGGTCGGGCTCGCCTTCGATGCGGTAAAGCGGCCTCGGATGCACCACCGATTGCGCCGACCACGGGCTGCCGGGCACGTTGGGAGATTTCGCGATGACCTGCAACGACTCCGCGGAGCTGGAACAAAAACGGCAGGCGGAGTCAAGGCGCAGTCCGGTTTCGGCAGGCTCGTCGCCGGTCATGACCCAGGAACGGGTGATGGGGTCTTTGCGCAGTTCCACGAGGCAAGGAGAACACCGGGAGTGAGTTGGAGTCAACCGAGATTTCCGACGATAGTTTGCCAGCGAGCCATGCGAAATGCCGCAGAAGAGGAGCTGTGCGCTTTGTTATAATCCGCCGAAGCTTCGCCCGCTCTGAGCTCGTCTTGACCTGAGCTCGCACGGCCTGAGCTCGCTCGACCCGAGGAAGATGACCGAGACGTCCACTCCGCTGATGCGGCAGTATGCCGCCGTCAAAAAAGATCATCCTACCGCGCTCTTGTTTTTTCGTCTGGGCGACTTCTACGAGCTTTTCTTCGACGACGCCATCGTGGCGGCGAAAGAACTGCAGATCACGCTCACTTCCCGCAATAAGGAAAAAGGAATCGCGGTGCCCATGTGCGGCGTGCCCTATCACGCGGCCGAGGGCTACATCGGGAAACTGATTCGCAAGGGATTCAAGGTGGCTATTTGCGAGCAGATGGAAACCCCGCAGCAAGCCAAAAAGCTTGTCCGGCGGGAAGTGACCCGCGTGATGACGCCGGGGACGGCCGCGGATTCTTCGCTGGGATCGGACGAAAACAACTTCCTGGCGGCGGTCGCTACAGCGACCGATCGCGCGGGAAATGCCCGCGTGGGATTTGCTGCCCTCGATCTGTCGACTGGCGAGTTCCGGGCCACGGAATTTTCTGGTGAAGGAGCAATGCGGCGAGTGCAGGAAGAATTGGAGCAGTTGCGGCCTAAGGAGTTGCTGTACGGGTCGGCGGCGCCGCTGTTTGAGAGCCGTGGATCTCCACAGGAAAACCAGCCGAGCTTTGCTCCGCCGGATGGCCGAGGGCGGCCGTCCCCACAAGGTTCTTCTCGACAACCTCAGCTGGCGGTAGCTGGCTGCACGGAAACTCCGCTCGACGATTGGATTTTTGCGCCGGATCATGCGCTGCCCCTGCTGGAGAATCATTTCGGAGTGCTTTCGCTGGAAGGCTTCGGGCTGGCGGGACGGACGGCAGCTGCTGCTGCGGCGGGTGCGATTCTGTATTACGTGCGGTCAACCCAACGCGGCTCGCTCGATCACGTGGATCGCATCGGCTGGTATGAGCGGCAGAGCTGTCTCGTGCTAGACGCGGTCACGGCGCGCAATCTGGAGTTGATTGAACCGCTGTTTGCGGGAGCGGACGCGGGCTTGACTTTATTTCGCTCCATCGACGCCGCGGTCACGCCGATGGGCAAGCGCCTGCTGCGGGCGTGGCTGCTGCGGCCGTCACTCGATTTGCATGAGATTCACGGACGGCTTGATGCCGTGGAAGCGGGGGTGAAAGAAACGGTCGCGCGGGAAGAATTGCGACGGGCGCTGGATGGCGTGCTCGATCTGGAGAGGCTGCTGAGCCGGGTAACGCTCGAAACTGCGAATCCGCGGGACGTGCTCGCTCTGGCGGCATCGCTGGCGAAAATTCCGGCGGTCAAGGCTGCGCTGGCGCGACTGGGCGCGGAGCGGCTGAACACGTTGCATGCCGCGCTCGATGAACTCGGCGACCTGCGCCAGCGCATTGAGAACGGCATCGTGCCGGAACCGCCCTTGAGTTTTGCCGATGGCGGTGTTATCGCCGCAGGCGTGGATCGTGATCTGGATGAACTGCGGGAACTGTCGCGCAACAGCAAACAAGTGCTGGCACAGATTGAACAGCGGGAACGCGGGCGCACCGGCATCTCGTCGCTGAAGTTGAAGTTCAATTCCATCTTCGGCTATTACATCGAAGTCTCGAAACCGAATCTGCATCTGGTCCCACAGGATTATGAACGCAAACAAACTCTGGTCGGGGCGGAGCGATTCACCACCCCCGAGTTGAAAGAATACGAAGCCAAGATTCTGGACGCGCAGGAGAAGATTGTTGAGATCGAGCGGCGGCTGTTCGCGGAGTTGCGCACGGCGATTGCTGCCGAGGCCAAGCGCATAAGGCAGACGGCGCTGGCACTCGCGGAAGTGGATCTGCTGGTGTCACTGGCGCACATCGCCGCACTGCGTAACTACTGCCGGCCGAAGTTTCTCGAAGCGGCAGACGCCAGCGAAATCGAGATTATCGAAGGCCGGCATCCGGTGATTGAGCAGCAGGAAATGGCCGGAGGCAGCGAGCGTTTCGTGCCGAACGATCTTTATTTGAATGGCACAACGCACAACATCATGCTGCTGACCGGCCCGAACATGGGCGGGAAATCGACTTACCTGCGGCAGACGGCGCTGATCGTGATTCTGGCGCAGATGGGATCGTTCGTGCCGGCACGGTCAGCTCGGCTCAGCGTGGTGGATCGCGTATTCACTCGCATTGGCGCGAGCGATAATCTGGCGCGCGGGCGGTCGACGTTCATGGTGGAAATGACGGAGACGGCGGCGATCCTGCATACGGCGACGGCTCGGTCGCTCATCCTGTTAGATGAGGTAGGGCGAGGAACTTCTACCTACGATGGGTTGGCGATTGCCTGGGCCGCTGTTGAGTATTTGCACGCGCGGGTGCGGGCAAGAACTTTGTTCGCGACGCACTACTTCGAACTCACCGAGTTGGCGGAGCAACTTGCGGGAGTGAAGAATTATCATGTCTCGGTGAAAGAAACCGGCGGCGGGATTGTATTCTTGCGCAAGGTTGAGCCGGGCGCGGCCGATCGCAGTTACGGGATCGAAGTTGCGAAGTTGGCTGGGCTGCCGAATGAAGTCGTGCTGCGGGCACGCGAAGTACTGACGGAACATGAGTTCGCGGAGGCTCAAGCGACGGCGCATCTTTCTCCCGGCGCGACTCCAGGCCCGGCACAGTTAACGATTTTTACGCCGCTGTCGCAGCCCGTGCTGGATAAGTTGCGGGAAGTAGATTTGAACCGGCTGACGCCACTGGAAGCGCTGAACCTGCTGGCGGAGTTGAAGAAGCAGGTCGATTAGTACAAAATGGCAAAGTTCGCTCTATACGTCCCGTACTCCGACCTGCACGAAAACAAACCCTCCACACTAGAAACGTTTCGAGATCGTCTCTCCGCATACTCCAGAATCAAGATGTTACACATCTGCAGTGCAATCAACGCTGCCCTGAGAGAGGACGACGACGCCCGGAGTGCCAAAGCACACGACAAAATCGTCCGCGAGATATTCTCTCAGCAAACCGCAGAACGCCTACTAAAGCGGGACGAAAACGTAAGGTTTGTATTTCATCGCCAGCAGCTCCTATTCATGATGAAGGAAACCCTGCACAACTGCCGCGACGACGCGAGAACTCCCCCTGTACGCGAGGACGTCTTTGGAGAGTTGTTCCTGATGGCCTCTGACCACCTTCCGACGCGGGCGCCAATGCCCAACACCGACGAGGAGAAGTTCGTCTGGCTCGCCGCCAATATACTTCCTGTCCAAGAGGCCTCCGCGTTCAACGATTTCGATCTGAGCATAATTCGGTCGCGCATGATGCTTTTCGATTCCCTGCCGAAATTAAAGGACGAGCCTCACTACGACATCCCCGTGCTGTTTGAGAGAATAACCGGCATTTCCCTCCTAACCTATCACTCACTTCTGTTTGGAGCCCTTACCAAGTTCCTGAAATTCGATGCCGAACGATTCGCGCAAAACCCTCGAGGCTACAGCCTACAGCGAGAATGGTTTTCTTCGACCAAGATTCCGACCGCACAGGTCGAAGCCTTCTTGAATTTCGTCTCCGCCGCTCCAGACGAACTCGCCGCGCAGCTGCATAGCCGCAACTCGGGGCCGAACGACTACACGGTTCTCCGCGACAAGCCGCTGTTCCGCGACGGTAATAGCTTGTTTCTTGTGGACTTCTCCTTCCTCGCCGAAAAGATTGAGAGTGCCCCGTTTTGGACTGTCCACTCCGCTCTAGGGGATGGCGAGCGGGAAAACTTTCACTCCTTCTGGGGACGCGTCTTCGAGCGTTACGGGGCCGACCTTCTAGGGAGGGTATCGGACGGACGTCTCAACGCACTTTGCTGTAAACCCGTCTTTGATAGCAGGCCCAACGAGGAGGTGTGCGACGCAATCCTCGTCTGCGGACGCTGCGCAGCATTCATCGAATTCAAGGGTGCGACATTCACGTCGCGTGCGAAGTACGGTGACGATGCCCATCTGCTCGGATTAGAACTCGACCGCAAACTTGTCTGCAGCGAAGATAGGATGCAGGCAGTTGAACAGCTCTATCGGTCAATAAAAGCCACCTGCAGACGCGACGGCCCGGACCAGATACGTGGGTTGGACCTTAAACGGATAACTACCATCTTCCCCGTGGTGGTCGCAAGGGACAACATAGGAAGCACGGTCGGAGTGAACGCCTTCCTGAACTGCCGGTTTCAGCAGAGGCTCAACCGTAAGGGTTTGTCGAAAGCCGTAACGCCGTTGTTTTGCCTCTCGTCAGGCGACCTCGAAAAACTCACTAACTACCTTACTAAGACCCGGCTCACTGATATTCTAGAAGCGCACTATCGCAGTTGTCGCCGAAAGGGACATTACCTTGCGGAGCCGATATTTGCGGCGGAAGGCAACGCCCTACTGAAGGACGCCAGGAACCTTAAGCCGCGGATCTTAACGGAAGCGTGGGGCAATTTTGCCGATACGGTCGCGGCCCATCTCGGTCTGTCTGAGGAGCGTCGACAGTGAAATGGACGACATCGACGGACTGTGCCGCCGCCGGCAATCTTCTAATCATCGGTTTCGAGGGCACGGAGATGACGCCGCGCATCCGTTCCCTGCTGACGCGGTTGCAGCCGGCCGGGGTCATTCTGTTTGTGCGGAATATCAAAAGTCCGGAGCAGACGTGGCGACTGCTGCGCCAATGTCAAGAATGTGTTGCGACCCCGCTGTTTACATGCGTTGATCTGGAAGGCGGGTCAGTCGACCGCTTTCGCGGTGCGCTGGGTGCGACGCCCTCGCCAGCGGAAGTGTTCGCAACCGGAGAACGCGCACTTTTCCGCATGCACGGGGAGATCATTGGCACGAATTGCCGCACACTGGGATTCAATGTTGATTTCGCGCCGGTGCTCGATCTGGCGTTTGAAGCATCCCGCAGCGTAATGGGGTCGCGGGCGGTTTCCGCCGACCCGCACGAGACCGTCACCTACGCGCGCGAGTTTCTGACTGGGTTGAGGGCCGCGAAGCTGCTGGGCTGCGGCAAACACTTTCCCGGACTCGGCGAGGGCAAGCTCGACAGCCATCACGAACTGCCCATGATTGAAAAGCCTCTGAGTCGGCTCTGGGCCGAAGATCTGGTGCCTTACCGAACCCTGCGCCGGCAACTTCCCATGGTGATGGTCTCGCACGCGGCGTATCCGCAGGTCACGCGCGATCGAACTCCAGCGTCGCTGTCGAAGGCGTGGATCACCGACATACTGCGTAAGCGCATCGGCTACCGGAATCTGATTGTGTCGGATGATATGGAAATGGGCGGAGTGCTGTCGGCGGCTCCGATTGCCGACGCAACGGTAGAGTTTCTGCGGGCGGGCGGCGATTTATGCCTGATTTGCCATAAGGAAGATTCCGTTCTTCAGGCGCATGAAATGCTGATCAGGACTGCCGAGAAAGATCCGAAGTTCGCGCGGCGGGTGGCCGAAGCATCGCAGCGCGTTCTGGCCTTTAAGAAGAAGAATGCTAAGGTGCTGCACGCGGGCGGGGGCGCCCGCGCCACACGGGCTCCATCGGCCGCTTTGGTTGAGAGATTATCGCGGCGGTTGTGGGAGTTTGGCGAACAGGTGCGGTTGGAGCCTTTTAGCCGGCAGGCCGACCGGCGGCGGGCGCGGGGATGAGCAAGCTGGGGATGGTCGTCGCAGGAGTGATGAGCGGGACTTCGGCCGACGGAATCAACGTCGCACTGGTGCGGGTCGGAGAGGCGCGAGCATCGGACTTCTTCGAAACTTCCACCTCCGCGGGACGCAGTCGCCGGCGGGAGCGCCCGCGCCACACGAGCCTTGCCCACACGATCACTTTGCTGGGGCACGCGGAATATTCTTATCCCGCCAAGGTTCGCGCGGCCGTGCTTTCTGCAATGAATGCGAGTCAGGCCAGCGTCGGCGATCTGGCACGGCTGAATTTTCTTCTGGGCGAGCTGTACGCGGACGCGGTGCTGGCGACCCAGCGGCAGTTTCGCGTGAAAGCTGAACTGGTCGGGTGCCACGGGCAGACTCTCTACCATCAGGGCGAGCCGCGGCTATTTCTAGGCAGAAAAGTTGCTGCCACCTGGCAGACGGGCGAAAGCGCGGTGATCGCGGCCCGGATGGGCGTGCCTGTAGTTTCCGATTTTCGTCCAGCAGACATGGCTGCAGGGGGCAAGGGCGCGCCTCTGGTTCCCTATCTTGACTACTTGCTGTACCGTGACGCGAAGATTGGGCGCATTGTCCAGAACATCGGCGGCATTGCCAATCTCACGGCGATTCCCGCCGGGGCCGACGCGAGCCGCGTCTTTGCATTCGATACCGGTCCGGGAAACATGGTGATAGACGCGGTGGTAGGCGCACTGTACGGAAGGAGGTTTGATCGCGGCGGAAAGATCGCAGCTTCCGGCGTGGTGCTGGAACCCGTGCTCGCGGAGATGTTAAAGCAAAAGTTTTTTCGCGAGCGCCCTCCCAAGACCGCGGGGCGCGAGGAATTTGGCCGGGAATTTGTCGGTGAGTTTCTGCGGCGATGCAGGCGCGTGCGAAAAGAGGACGCGGTCGCGACGGCAACTGCCTTGACCGCGCGGTCGATCGCGGACGCAGTGCGGCGATTCGTGATCAAGCCCTCTGATGCGCGCAACTCTTTCCAAGAAATGATCGTCTCGGGCGGCGGTGTCCGGAATACCACGCTGGTCGGCACGCTGGGGGAAGAACTTTCGAAGGACGGAGTGAGGCTACGCTTCTCCGACGAATTCGGGTTGCCTTCTGAGGCCAAAGAGGCCGTGGCGTTTGCCGTGCTGGCTTATGAAACATGGAACCGGCGGGCGTCGAACGTACCGTCCGCCACGGGTGCGAAACGGGCGGCGGTGCTGGGAAAGATTTCGTATGCGTGAGAATCCGAGTTCAGACCTCGGACTTCAGACCTCAGGCTCAAACTGCCGAAGCCGGAGGTCCGAGGTCCACCGTCCAGTCCTCGGAGTTTTCGCGCTGCTCTTTGTGGTTGCAATTCTGCCTGTTCTTTCCTGCTCGGCGAAGCCCGATCCCAACACGCTGGTCATGATTATTGAATCGAGCCCGACGAATCTTGACCCTCGGGTCGGGATCGATGCGCAGTCGGAGCGCATTGACAGCCTCATTTTTGACGATCTGCTGTCGCGCGGCGACGACTTGAATGTTGCTCCCGGGCTGGCGGAGCGCTGGGAGATTCCCGATCCGCTGACTTATGTATTTCATCTTCATCACGGGGTGAAGTTTCACGACGGGCGTGCGCTAACTGCGCGCGACGTGAAGTGGACGTTTGATTCGCTATTGCAGGGCAGGATTCGCAGCACCAAGGCAGCGGTGTACAAGTTCGTGGACCACATCGATGCGCCTGACGACGCCACGGTGATCTTTCACATGAAGGAACGGGACGTGACTTTGCTGTGGAATCTTTCGGACGGTGCAATCGGAATTGTCCCTTACGGCAGCGGCGAGGAAATCACGCGCCATCCGATGGGATCGGGACCGTTCAAGTTCGTCAGCGCCGAAACCGACCGGGATGTGATCGTTGAACGTAACGATGACTACTGGGGCGAACGGGCAAAACTGGCGCGCGTGCGTTTTGCAGTCGTGCCCGACGCCACCACGCAGGCGCTGGAACTGCGCAAGGGCAGCGGCGACGTGGCCGTGAATTCGCTTACGCCGGACACTGTGCTGACGCTGGCACGGGAACCCAATCTTGCGGTAGAACGCGCGCCTGGGACGCGGTTGGCGTATATGGGATTCAACCTCCGCGATCCGATTCTGAAAGACGCGCGAGTGCGGCAGGCGATTGCGTACGCCCTCGACCGGCGACCGATGATCGAGTATTTGTGGCGCGGACAGGCCGAACAGGCACGCAGCGCGCTGCCGACCCAGAGCTGGGCTTATAGCGGCGATGTTCCGGCATACGATCACGACCTCAATAAGGCGAATCAGTTGCTCGACGCTGCGGGCTATCCGAAGGTAAACGGAGTGCGGTTTCACCTGACGATGAAAACATCGACAGATGAAAATACACGCTTGATGGTGGCTGTGATGCAGCAGCAGTTGCGCGATGCGGGGATCATGCTCGACATTCGCAGCTTTGAGTTCGCAACCTTTTTTGCGGACGTGCAGCACGGGGCGTTTCAGATGTACTCGCTGCGCTGGATCGGCGGAAATGAAGATCCCGATATTTTTGAGTATGCGTTTGATTCGGCAAAATTTCCGCCGAATGGGGCCAACCGTGGGTATTACTCGAATCCCAAGGTGGACGCGTTGATTGATCAAGCGCGACGCGAACTCGATCCGAAGGTTCGGAAGCCGCTGTATGCCGAGGTGCAGCGCATTCTGGCCGACGATCTGCCCTACATCGATCTGTGGTGCTTCGACAACGTGTTGGTGCACACGCGGCGGGTGCGAAACTTGAAATTGAACCCGGCGGGAAATTATGACTTTCTGCGCAGCGCGGAACTGGATTCCCGAAACTGAAGCGGCAACGACGCCGCTAACATTTTTGAGTTGCGCGTGCAGCGACCGGGAGCATAATGAGGTGTAAGAGTGATCTCTGCAGAGGAGCCCCGTGGAAAATGTTGGGGTCAGGAATAGCCGAGTCCTTTTCCTCCTGACGATCGTTTTGTGTGTCCTGTGCGGCCTACCCGTAGCTGGCCAGCAGGCTGACATTCCTGAAGTTCCCTCCCAATTCAAGCTGGATATGGAAACCGCGGCGCGATTGCGGCCGCAATTGATGGCGGCGAGTGTGGCTGCCTCCGAGCGCTATGCCACCGGCAACCTGGTTTTCAATCGACTGCTGCAGCAGCTTCCGGCGACGTCCCGCAGCAAGTTCGATTGGCAGTTGCGTCTTGTCGAAGACGATCAGCTGAACGCCTACTCCTCGCCCGATGGAACGGTTTATGTGGAGAGCGGCCTGGCGAAACTGGCGGGAGAGAGCGCTGGGCTATGGGCGGCGATTCTGTCGCACGAAATTGCGCACATCGTGCGCCGCGACTGGGCCCGGCGCTACCTGTATCAGGAAAAGCTGGAGAGTGGAAGCAGCGCAACGATCGTCCTGGGCGACCCAAGCGTCCCTTCGGCCACTTGGGAGAATTCAGAGCGGGCCAGTGCGGATATGGGCCAGCTTTGCCGCCAGATGGAAGTCGACGCCGATCGCGAAGGACTGATGATGATGGCGCGTGCGGGCTATCATCCGGACTTCGTTCCCGCACTGCACCATTTGCTACATGCACAAGACGCGGAAATTCGAAGTGCATCGCTTTACGCCATGCATCCCTGCTGGGAAGAACGCGATCACGAGTTGAGCCGTGCCTACGTTGCGGCGAGCATTGAGTTTGCGCAGCGCTGGCCGGGATGGTATGCGTCGCCGGGCGGGAATCCGCCAGTGGTCGTGTTTGCCGAACCGCCCACGGTGAAAAGGACGGGGCCGAAGGAATGGCAGATCCAGATTCCCATGCGATGTCAGAACCTGGCTGGAGCGGTGGAAGTGGTTCTGAGCTCTCGTGCGGCGCAGGGGTCGTCGCATCCCGAGCGGCTTGCCGAGCGATTCCACTCTGGCGCCAATTCACAGCAGGACATGCGGCAATTGACCGGCTGCACGTCGCCTACCACCACGATTCGCTTCACCCTCACCGACACATCCGTCCCGCCCAAGTCAGGCGCACAATGGACGGATGTTTACGTTCTGGATGCGTGGGGATCGGTGCTGGCACGCGCTGATCTGCCCAAATCGCCGCGCTGATCTTGGCGCTAGGCGGCTAAAATGTCTCCACCTTTGTCTTGCCTGATGTCTTTCCTGCGCGTGTTACCATCAAATTCAAGTTCACAACACTTGCTGCGGTGAACATATTTCGATCTACGTAATTCGGTAAACATGCGAATTCTTTTTATTGGCGACATCTTTGGGCGGCCGGGGCGGAATATCGTCAAAGAGCGGCTGCCGGGGATTGTCCGCGAGCACGCCATCAACCTGATCATCGCCAACGGAGAGAATTCGGCAGCCGGATTTGGCATTACTCCGGCGCTGGCCGAGGAACTGTTCGAACTGAACATCGACGTGATCACCACCGGGAACCACGTCTGGGATAAGCGCGAAATCGTCGACTACTTTCAGATGGTCGAGGGCAACGGGCACGGGCCCGCGCGGCGCGTCCTGCGTCCGGCGAATTATCCCGCGGACATGCCGGGATCGGGCGTGTACGAAGGTGCCAAGGGAAAAATTCCTTACGCGGTCATCAACCTGCAGGGGCGCGTATTCATGGCCTCGAATGACGATCCCTTCCGCACTGCCGACCGCCTTCTCGACAAGATTAAGGCCAAGGTAATTCTGGTGGACATCCACGCGGAAGCGACCTCTGAAAAGATTTCGCTGGGATGGTATCTGGACGGGCGCGTCACCGCCGTGGTAGGCACGCACACCCATGTGCCGACAGCGGACGAACGCGTTCTGCCCAATGGAACCGCCTATGTGACCGATGTGGGTATGACCGGGCCTTACGACGGCGTGATCGGAGTCAAGAAGGAACTGGTGGTAGGCAAGTTCCTGAACGGAATGCCAGTGCGCTTCGAGCCCGCCACGGGCGATGCGCGCTTATGCGCAGTGGTGATTGATTGCGACGATGACACCGGCAAGGCACGCACGATCGAACGGCTGATGCTGTCGTAGTGGTGACTTCTTCCGTGCCCGCGCCGCAATACGTAGCAAGCTGCGTCTCTACGAAATAGGGAGCAAGAATACGCCCGCGCTTCGTTCTGGTTTCGGGGCATGTGGGGCAGTGCGCCCGGAGGTACGAGGTCCTATTGGCCTGTGCCCTTCCTGCGGAAAGCACGTTAGAATCTCAAAAGATGCGACGTACAGCGTTCATCATCGCAGTGGGACTTCTGGCGGCGGCGCTGACGGCACCGGGTTTTGCCGCAGGTGACGACCCCACCGCGACTCCACCGCCGGCGCTTCCCTGCAGGAGCGGCATCCCGGGAGGAATCCACTGCACGGCTTCAAAAGAAGACCTCAAGCAGGCAAAGAACGATTACAAGAAGGGCGTGAAACTTCAGGTCGACCGGCATTTGGAACAAGCCTTTGACCAGTTCGACGAAGCCTCGCGGCTGGCGCCTCAGAACATGCAGTTTTTGACTGCGCGCGAAATCCTGAAGGCGCAACTGGTATTCAACCACGTGGAGCGGGGCAACGCGCTGATGCTGGGAAATGCGAAATCCAAGGCCTCGGCCGAATTTCGCGCGGCCCTCGATCTGGATCCCGACAACCAGTACGCGCGGGAGCGGCTGCACGAAGCCGAAGCCACGCGAGAAAGCGCTCCCGTGCTGCCGCGGTCCTTACCAGTACGGCAGGTAGACTCCGGGGAGATCCACCTTGAACCCAGAGAAGTGCGGGCGACCTTCCATTACAGCGGCAGCGTGAATGGGCTGTTCGGCGAGTTGTCGGCGGCCTTCGGCGTGACGGTACAGTTTGACGATTCGGTGCAGCCCAGAAATGTGCGCTTCAACGTTGACGATGTGAATTTCTTTACCGCGCTGAAATTGGCATGCGCAGTCAGCAAGACGATGTGGTCGCCGCTAGGCCCACACCAGTTTCTGGTGGCCAAAGACAGCCCGGAAAACCACAAGCAATTCGATCGCATGTCGCTGCGGACGTTCGTTCTGCCGTCGCATTCTTCGCCGACAGACGTGAGCGACATCGTGAATGCGATCAAGAGCGTTTTCGAATTGCACTTCGTCAACTCAGGACAAACCGCGGACACGGTGGAAGTGCGCGGGCCGGGGCCGGTGCTCGAGGCCTGCTCGAAATTTCTCGAGCAACTCGGCAATCCGCGGCCTCAGGTCGCGTTCACGGTTCAGGTGTACCAGATCGACCATCAACTCACGCGCAACATTGGCACGCATATCCCCGACACTTTCAATATGTACAACATTCCCGCGGTCGCGCTGGTCGGGCTGGGCGGGCAAAGTATTTCGCAGCTGGTGAACCAGTTGATCGCCTCGGGCGGAATCAATCAGGCCGGGAGTTCCGCGATCTCAGGGCTTCTGGCGCAGCTGGGCGGATCGGGAAATTCGATCTTCAGCACGCCGCTGGCTACCTTTGGCGGCGGGCTCACATTTAGCGGCGTCAGTCTCGATCAGTTCACCGCGAATCTTTCTGTCAACGAATCGTGGGTGCGCAGCCTGGAAAGCGTGACGCTGCACGCCAGCCAGGGAACCGATGCGAAGCTGCATTTAGGAGAGCGTTATCCAGTCCAGAATGCGAGCTACGCTCCAATTTACAATTCGCCGCAGATTTCAGCGGTGCTGGGAAATCAGAGTTACGTTCCGCCCTTCCCTTCGGTCAGCTATGAAGATCTGGGACTGAATATGAAGGTAACGCCGACCATCCACGGGGACGGCTCGGTGAGTCTGCATCTGGAGATGCAGGTGCGTTCGCTCACCGGAGAATCCAGCAACAATGTTCCAGTGATCTCGAACAAGGAATACGACGGGAGCATCAACCTGGCGGACGGCGAGCCGGCCGTGATCGCGGGACAGATTTCGCAGACCGACACGCTCTCCATGAGCGGCATCCCCGGCTTCGGGGCCGTGCCGCTCCTTAATCAAGCGTTAGTAAATAACACGAAGGAATCAGACTCAGACGAGCTGATGATCGTGATCACTCCCCACGTGCTGGACAACTTTTCGCGCAGCACGAATGAGATTTGGATCAGCGAGAAGTAGCCTTGGCCGGCTGTTCTCAAATTCCCCTAACTAAGGACGTGCGCAAGTTGCCGAGCCGTAGTAAAGTATTGGCCCCATGGAGACCTTTTTTATCCTGCTCTTGCTGGTGGGAGCGGTCGTTGTCATAAGGCTTGTGACGCGCAGCTCTGAGCAAGATTCGAGCGAGTCACCACCCTCCGATAGTTACCAGCCATATCCGCCAACCAATGCTGCGATGAACCTACTCTTTCTTGAGAGTATGCAGCAGTCTCCGAGCACGAATTCACCGGCTACCGACCCCAATCCGACCGTCGATACATCGAGCAGTCCCGTCGTGCCCGACTCGCCAAACCCAGCCAGCAATGACTTCGCGAGCGATCCCGGCATCGCAAGTGCCGACCCGGTCGGCGGCGGTGGAGGCGACGCCTTCAGCGGTGGAGGGAGCGACCCGGTGGGTGGTGGCGGAGGCGATGCTTCTTAGAGTGACCCTTTCCGTGGAAGCGCGGCGTGAGTGCCGCGTTTACTTCCCATCCTTCGCCGCGAAATCCACCAACGCCTTGTACACGTCCGAGAGATGCGGATCGAAACTTCCGACCCTGCGTCCGTTGATGTAAAGCGTGGGCGTGCCGGTAACGTCAACCGATTTGCCTAGCGCGATGGAGGCATCGATGCGGGACTTCGTCTCAGGCTTGACGGCGCAGGCGGCGATTTCGGCGCCCTTCACTCCCGCTCCATCGGCAAGAGCCGTCAGTTTCTCGTCGGCGTTCTCGGCGGTGATATCGGACTGAGTCTCATAGGTCTTTGAAACGAATTTCCAGAAGGCATCATTCGAAGCCTTGCCTACGCAGTCGGCATAGGCTGCACCCTTCGCGGCCCAGTTGTGCATCTCCAGCGGAAAATTCTGAAAAACAAAACGCGCGTTGGGCTCGGAGGCAACCAACGTCTCGATGGTCGGTTGCGCCGCCTTGCAGGCGGGACATTGCAGGTCACCGAATTCAACGATTGTTACGGGCGCGTCCTTGGGTCCACGCGACGGGCCGGTGATTCCCTTCTCCAGCAGGCGTTTTGCCGGTTCAAACGGCTTGGCGCCAAAGGGAATAATTTCACCCACCAGCGCATGCTGACCATCGGGTGCAACGTAGAAGCGGGTCAACTGCTGGCCCTGCGGGCTGGCAAGCACCACCGTGACCTCGGCCAGTTCTTTGACGGGAGAAGGCTTGATGCTGTCGATTTTCCAGGTCAGATCCTCCTGATAGCCAAATTGCTCGTGCAGGAAGGAGTTCACGGTGGCCTCGGTAGGAAGCCCGCCGGACGCGGCAGTTGGCGCGGGCTTGGCGGGCGCCGTCTTGGCCGTGGCGGTCTTGGCGGTTGCGGCAGGAGCGGTGGTCTGGGCGTGGCTTTGTGCGGGAGCCAGAGAGTTGGCCAGGAGAAGAATGCCGATAGAGTTCAGAAAACCGCGCATGGGTTCCTTTCGAGTGCAGATTAATCAGGGAATGCGATCTATCAGAATACTTGAAAATAGAAAATCAAGCTTCGCTCTTGGCGGCAATCGGGAAGCGCCGGCCGTAGCCGAAGGCCTTGGGAGAAATCTTGAGGCCTGGAGCAGCCTGCTGGCGCTTGTATTCGGCGCGATCGACCATCCGCAGGACGCGCCGCACCACTGCAATATCGAAGCCCCGGTCGGCTGCGATGCGTTCCGCGGGATGCGAGTCCTCGACATAATCATCGAGGATGGCATCGAGAATCTCGTAGGGCGGCAGCGAGTCGCTGTCTTTCTGATCCGGCCGCAGCTCCGCCGAAGGCGGCTTCTCCAGCGTGGCCCGGGGAATGACGGGACGGCGCGAATTCACATATTCGCTCAGGCGATAGACCAGGGTTTTCGGCACATCTGAAATCACTGCCAGGCCGCCGACCATGTCGCCATAAAGCGTGCAGTAGCCCACGCCCAACTCGCTCTTGTTGCCGGTGGAGAGCACAATAGCTCCAAACTTGTTCGATAGCGCCATCAACAACGTGCCGCGGGCGCGGGCTTGAATGTTTTCTTCCGTGACGTCTTCTTTCTGCTCGGCGAACACTTCGCGCAGCGTCTGGCGATAGGCATCGTACGCAGGATTGATCGAAAGCAATTCGAAGCGGATACCCAGACTCGTGGCCAACGCGCGCGCATCGTCGATGGAACCCTGCGACGAATAAGGACCCGGCATGCCGACGCCGATCACGTTCTCCGGGCCCACGGCATCGGTGGCGACCACCGCGGTGAGCGCAGAGTCGATGCCGCCGCTGAGGCCGATGATCGCCTTGCGAAACCCGCATTTCTTCATGTAGTCGCGCGTGCCCAGCACCAGCGCGGAATACACGCTGGCTTCCTCGCCGGCAATCTGCTCGTGCATTTCGCCCGTGAGGCTTTGCGAGTCAAAATAAATTAGATCCTCTTCGAACGACCGGCCTTGCGCGATGACCTGGCCTTCACGATTAAGTACCAGGCTGGAGCCGTCGAACACCAGACTATCGTTGCCCCCCACCTGATTCACCAACACGACTGGGACCTTGTGTTGACGGGCGATCGAGGCCAGCATGTCGCGACGAAGCTCGCGTTTGCCGATCCAGAATGGTGACGCCGAAATATTCAGCACGAAGTTTCCCCCGGCCTTAATCAACGAATCCACCGGATCGACCTGGTAAAGCTGCTTGCGCCAGAAATGCTTGTCGTTCCAGGCATCCTCACAAATCGTAACTGCCATGCGGTTGCCGCAAAACGGAAACAGCTCCTGGTTTTTGGCGGGAGCGAAGTTGCGCATTTCGTCGAAGACGTCGTAAGTGGGCAGCAGCATCTTCGATTGCACGAACGCGACTTTGCCGTCGATGAGCCAGGCGGCGGAATTCATGACAGCCTTGCCCGTGCTGGAGTGAGCCGGCGTGACCAGGCCGCAGATCACGGCAATCCCGCGGGTTTCCGCGGCGATGCGGTCGACGGTCTCACGATTGTGAGCGACGAACGATGAGCGCTCGACCAGATCGCGCGGCGGATAACCGCATACTGACAATTCGGGAAACAGAATGAGTCCGGCGCCGGAAGCCTGGGCGCGGCGAGAAAATTCGACGATCTTGGACGCGTTGCCGGAAAAATCTCCGACCGTGGGATTGATTTGGCCCAGCGCAATCTTCACTCTTCTAGTGTAAAAGGGGAGGGCGGGAGAGGCCAAGTGACGATGCCGACGCGGCTCCCGTATTCGCTGGTTCTTCGCTATTTATGCCGCCGCCGGCCCGCTGGGTATTCTGAAATTAAATGGCCGGAGTTTCGCAAAAAGGCGTAACATTATCGATTTGGTAACGACTTTTTCTCCCGAGGAACCATCATGCCCCTGCAAGCACGTCCCCTGCTAAATCGATTTTTCATTCTCAGCACGATCGTGGCGACAATTTCTCTTTCCGCAGCTTTCGCACAGTCCGGCGAAAAACATCCGTGGTCCAATTCCGCACTTTCTCCCGATGAGCGCGCGTCGATGGTGGTGAAAGAGATGACGCTCGACGAGAAGATCAACATGCTGCACGGGACAGGCATGCGAGGGCTTAGCCCCATGAGCCCGCTGGCCGTGCAATCGAACGGCGGTGCAGGATATGTCCCCGGCGTTCCGCGCCTGGGTATTCCCGCGATTCAGATGTCGGACGCGGCCTATGGGGTGCGCAGCAGCGGCGAGAATGGCCGCTACTCGACCGCGCTGCCCGCGGACGTAGCAGGTGCGGCGAGTTGGGATCTCGATGCAGCCTACGAATATGGAGCATTAATTGGCCGCGAGTTGCGCGCCCAGGGCTACAACATGACGCTGGGCGGCGGCACGAATCTGACCCGCGAACCGCGCAACGGGCGCACTTTCGAATATTTGGGCGAAGATCCTGTTCTCGCAGGGAAGATGGTGGGCTCGGTCATGAAAGGTCTGCAGGCGCAGCACGTGATCGGCGACATCAAGCATTACGCGCTCAATGATCAAGAGAGCGGGCGCAACGCCGTCAACGTGAACATCGACAAGCGATCCGCCCGCGAGAGCGACCTGCTAGCGTTTGAAATCGGATTGCAGGAATCAGACGCGGCCGCGGTGATGTGTTCCTATAACCGTGTGAATGGCGATTACGCCTGCGAAAACAAATATCTGCTCACTGATCTCCTCAAGAAAGACTGGAACTTCAAAGGCTTTGTGCTCTCCGACTGGGGCGGAACGCATAGCGTGGAAAAGGCCTCGGCTGCGGGGCTCGATCATGAACAGCCCGGCGAGATTTTCTACGGCAAAGATTTCAAGGCGGCGGTCGAGTCGGGAAAAATCTCGGCGGCCGAACTGGATGATCACGTGCATCGCATCCTGCGAGCCATGTTCGCCACTGGTGTAATCGACGATCCGCCACGGAAGAGCGTGGTTGACGTGCTGGGCGGGATGGAAATCGCGCGCAAGATCGAGGAGTCAAGTGCGGTGCTTTTGAAGAACGATCACGCGCAGCTTCCGCTGGACGCCTCGAAGATTCACAGCATCGCGGTGATTGGGCTGCATGCGGACGTAGGCATGATTTCCGGCGGCGGCTCGGCGCAGGTCGATCCTCCGGGCGGAAATGCGATTATGCCGCCGGGCCAGGGCTACACCCACTGGCAGGAGCACATCTGGTTTCCGACTTCGCCGCTGAAGTCGATTCGGGCCAAGGCTCCAGGAGCAAGCGTGCAGTTCGACTCGGGAACCGATCCCTCGGCGGCCGCCGCTCTGGCCAAATCATCCGATGTTGCGATCATCTTCGCGTACGCGTGGGAGAGCGAAGGCATGGATCTCGACAGCCTGTCGTTACCTGACAAGCAGGATGAGTTGATCGCGAAGGTCGCTGCGGCGAATCCGCACACTGTGGTCGTACTCGAGACTGGCACTGCCGCGACCATGCCGTGGGTAGATCAGGTCAGCGCCGTTCTTGAAGCCTGGTATGCCGGCAGCGCGGGCTCCGACGCGGTGGCGAATCTTCTGTTCGGCGACGTCAACCCCAGCGCCAAGCTGCCCATGACGTTCCCCAGGAGCGAGGCCGACCTGCCGCACCCGACGGTCGTGAAACCTCCGAAGGTTACGATTGACGCAGATCGCGAAGGCTGGAAGCGTATCGCTGGCGGATTGCCCGCATTTCAGGTGACTTATGACGAAGGCGTGAAGGTCGGCTACAAGTGGTATGACGCGGAAAACAAGCCGGTACTGTTCCCCTTCGGATATGGACTGTCATACACGACCTACTCGTATTCCAATCTGAAAGTGACGCCGGGGAAGAATCCGCGGGTGACTTTCACGGTCACCAACACGGGCAACCGCGCGGGAGCGGAAGTAGCCGAAGTTTATGCTTCCCTGCCGGCTGCGGCGGCGGAGCCTCCAAAGCGGCTGGTGGGCTTTAGCAAAGTAAAGCTCAACGCCGGAGAGAGTAAAGACGTGACAGTCGACGTAGACGCGAAATATCTGTCGATCTTCAACGTCGAGAAAAATGGTTGGGAGCTGATTCCGGGAGACTACGGATTCATGGTGGGCGGGTCGTCGCAGAGCTTGCCGCTGAAACAGTCAATAAACTTGAAATAACATTATGACTGCGGGTGCCCCACCCTTCTTTCGCGTTCTTCGCGAAAGAGGGTGGGGATTTTGATTTTGGTCACGAGTTTCTGCGAACTCGAAAGACGCCCATCCTAATCCCCGCCCGGCGCGATCACCCCATGTTTGGCCGCCGGCATAGGTGCCGATCCTTTCTGATCCTGCCAGAGCACGCGATTCAGCTTCGCCGCGCTGTTGGCGTCGGGACGAGAAAAATCCATCTTCGACGAAACAGCAGCACCCGGAGCTTCCCGCTTGTTGGTCTCGTAGATCATTCCGTTCTTCAGATTGCGATAATCCGCCTTGTACGCCGGTTGATCGCCGGCCCCGGAGAACAGATGACCCATCACGGGCGCATAGGCATCGTTCTGATTCATGGGCGGTAGGCCGAGCCGCATTTCCATGGTGTGGATCATGTTGACCGTGGTGTAGAAGCGATGCTCAACATAAGCTTGCGCTGCTGAACCTGCTGAGTACTTGCTGATCACGAATGCAATCGAGCGGTGCGCGTCGACGTGGTCAGCTCCGTCCTGCGCGTCGTCTTCCAATACGAAAATCGCAGTGTCATCCCAATAACCGCTATGTGAAACGGCGTCGACCACGCGGCCAAGGGCAAGGTCGTTGTCGGCCACGGAAGCGACGGGGCGCGGCAGATTGGGCCGCGTGCCTCCGGTGTGATCGTCGGGCAGATAGAGAAGAACGAACGATGGCAACTCGAAATCCGGGCCCTCGTGCGCGTCGCGAGCGCGAACATAGGCGGCAAATTCATTCAGAAATTCGTCGGCGCGCAACTGGTCTGGATAGTCGGTATTGAAGTCAGGATAGAGCGGATCGAAATGGTCGCGCAGCACGGCCTTCGTCGGCTTGACGCCGCTGAACAGCGGCACAGCCCACGGGAACGGACTCGGCCCCGCATGCGGGTCGCCGACATTCGGCGGAAGCGCCTCGCCTTGATTCACAACTGTCTTCGGGCAGCGCGCCTGCTGGCCGGAGGGTGTTCCCTGCTTGGGGCTGGCCGCCGTACGCTTTTCGTTGCACCACTCGGCGTTGACGAATTCGCCGTAGTCGCGAAAGCTGACGTGATTGCGCGCCAGATTGTCCCAGAGATATCCGGTGTAAGGGTCGTCGATGTCGGGCAGATTGTGTTCCAGCGGATATTCGTCGGCGTTCTGGCCCTGGAAATCGTAGGTGCGCTCCTTGCCGCGATAAGCGATCTGCCAGGTTTTCTCGTTGTAGTCGGAAGTGATCGCGGCGGTCGACCAGAGATGGCCGTCGCCGGAGACTTCTCCGCTGTCATAGAAATTGTCGAGCACGCCGAACTGCAGGGCCAGCTTGTGCTCGTTGGGCGTGATGTCGGCGCCATACATGGTGAGCGACGGGTCGCCATCGCCGACTTTCGTGTCGCCCACTTTCAGGTCGCCAAGAATCTGGTCGTAGGTGCGGTTCTCTTTGATGACGTAGATGACGTGCTTGATGGGATTCTGGCCGCTGGCAAAAGCGATTGTGCCGGGATCGCTGTTAAAAAGATTGTCGTGCTCTACAACCTGCGTGAGTTGCGGAAGTTTCTCAAGCGTCGATGGAATGTTGAGGCGCGCGATCGATCCCTTGAGGAGCGTGGGAATGTAAGGATGTTCTTTGTGTTTCGTCTCGTAAACCGTCTTGCCCATGTCTTTGTTGGGGCGTGAGCTTTCGCCCTTGGCAGTGGCGATGAGGAGATCGTCGCCGTGAACGGCGAGTGCACTGGGGTACCAGTCGGTGGGAATGAAACCGAGAACGGGAGCGTCACCACCGATCGGACCATTCCACTGCAGCCTCGATGTATCAAATACCACAACGGCATTGATGGAAGAGTCGGCTGCGAATAATCGCTTCCCGTCGTCGGACTGAGCAAGAGCGCTCGGAAAGGTGCCCGCGTATTTTTGGGTCGGAACCACCGTAGACAGGAACGCGAACGGGAGTGAACTCGCAGTCGGAAACGCTGCGATTGCGTGGGAGGTCATGGTCGAAACGACTGCAACCTCATCAATATTGGACAGAGTCACATATAAGAGCTTCTCGTCAGCGCTGAGTAGCATCGCCGTTGGATGCGAACCGGGAGCAGTAGCGTCGTCGGGTTTTCCCAACCTGTCGCCGAGAACGACTTTGCCGCTTGTTAGGTCGAGCTCATCAATTCGCGACGCATTCCACTCGCTGCACCACGCCCGCTGTCCGTCCTTCGCCGCCACGCAGTTATAGGGGTATGACGACGGAATGAGATCACCGGCGCTGAGATCGAAAGTCTGCAACACTTTTCCACTCGCAGCATCGAGCAACACGACGTTGTCCGAGAGATTATTAGCAACGAGTAGCTTGTCGTGCCCATGGTCAGAAATCACGGCCAGGCCGGCGGGATACGGAATCGCCATATTCGGAGGAGCTTTCAAGCCGACGGCGAGTTTCTTTCCGGTCGAGAGTGGCTGGAGAGCGATCGGAATGAAACGCTCAGGCGCGACCTTGCCTGCGGAAAAAGTGTAGACCGCAATTCCGTTTCCCATGTCGCCGGTTTTCGTCCCCGTGGGATCAGTCAGCGAGCCGACTGAGGCGTAAAGATGCTTGCCGTCGGAACTGAAGGCCAGTCCGATGAAGTAGCTCTGGTGCGATTCGTCGCTGAGGCGCGCGTCAGGATATTCGACAATCTGATTCGTTTTCAGATCAAGCACGGAGATCGACTGGTGGGCCATCGTTTCCTGCGTGCCGTAGCCATCGTTCAGCAGCGCAGCATAGTGGCCATCGGGGCTGACGATCATGGTCGCGGGAAAGCTGTTAGTGCTGCCGATGCGGCCGGGCGACGGGACGGTCAGCATCTTGCTGGTGGGCAGCATGATGGGCGGGCGATCGGAGGCAGGCGACTGGGCGAGGGCAACGGTGGTCGAAGCGAGTGTCCAGAACAGCAGGAAAGCGAACGATAGAGGAACGAACGAGCGAGTCACGGAGCCTCCGCGCAGAGATACCTCAGAAATGAAAGAGGGGATGAGCGTAATGCAACACGCTGTGGAAGGTCAAAGCTGGGATATTACCGTGAAGTCGCCCATCCCTTGTCATCCTGAGCGAAGCGAAGGATCTCTGCATTTCGTCGGCCGCACCGGCGCTGCCAGCAACTCCATAGATCCTTCGACCCGCACAGAAGGCGGTCCTCAGGATGACAAGACTTCGAGGGTCAACTTGATTCGATGGATGCTATGTGCCGGAGATTCTAGGACGCTCCGATTCCGGAGTCTCAGATTCCTCGGGACGAGCGTTGTGGCGCACGTCAGAACCCTGCACCCAGAAGATGACGTCCTCAGCGATGTTGGTGGCGTGATCGGCGACGCGTTCCAGATTGCGGGCAACGAGCAGCGCATCCAGAGCCTGCCGCACGACCTCAGGGCGATCATTCATCGTTTTGACTAATTGGATGAAGGCGTCGTCACGCATGCGGTCGATAACGTTATCCATTTCGAGCACGGCCTGCGCCAGTTCTGCCTTGCCTTCGATGAACGATTCGAGCGAGCGCCGCACCATGGCGCTCACCGCCGCGCCCATGCGCGCGATGTCGACGGGCAACTCGGCCGCGGGAAGTTCCACCATATCCATGACGCGCTCGGCAATGTTGACCGCCTGGTCGCCCACGCGCTCGAGATCGGAATTAATTTTGGTCACGGCCAGAATGAAGCGCAGGTCGACAGCCATGGGCTGCTGCATGGCGAGCAGATCGAAGGCGGCCTCGTCGATTTCGCGCTCGGCCGTGTTGATCAGGCTCTCGCCTTCGAGCACCATTTGGCAGCGAGTGAGGTCGCGCTCAACATAAGCCTGACGGGCGCGGTCGACCGCCTGCTCCGCCAGTCCTCCCATGCGAAGCAACCGTTGCCGCAAATCGTCCAGCCCTTGTTGAAAGCGCGTGCGCATGTTCCCAACCGTCCTTATCCAAAACTGGCTAATTCAAATTTGCTTTATTCAAATTCTCCCAGCAAGAATCTTCCTATCCGAATCTTCCGGTGATGTAGTCCTCCGTTTTTTTGTCGGAGGGCTTGGTAAAGATTTTCTCCGTTTTGTCGAACTCAATCAACTTGCCCAGCAGGAAGAATCCCGTGAACTCGGCCACACGCGCCGCCTGCTGCATGTTGTGGGTCACAATTACGATGGTATACCGCTCTTTGAGCTGGAAGATCAACTCTTCGATTTTTCCGGTGGAGATGGGATCGAGCGCGGAGCAAGGCTCGTCCATCAGCAGGACTTCGGGTTCGACCGCGAGCGCGCGCGCAATGCACAAGCGCTGCTGCTGGCCGCCGGAAAGGCTGGCGCCCGACTTTTTGTGAATGCTGTCTTTCACTTCGTCCCACAGCGCCGAGACTTCGAGCGAATGCTGCACGATTTCATCAAGCTTGCGGCGGTCGCGGAATCCATTCAGTTTCAGCCCAGACGCGACGTTGTCATAAATCGACATCGTGGGGAACGGGTTGGCCTTCTGAAAAACCATGCCTACGCGGCGGCGAAGTTGCGTGGCCGAAGTTCCGTTATAAGCATCGATTTCACCGATGCGAACCCGGCCCTCGACACGCGCCTCCGGAATCGTCTCGTGCATGCGGTTGATGCAACGGATAAACGTCGACTTCCCGCAGCCCGATGGACCAATCAGCGCGGTCGCATGGTTAGCGGCCACTTTCAGATTGATGTCATATAGCGCCTGACCTTTGCCGTACCACGCATTCAGGCTCTCGACCTGGATTCCAACTCCCATAAATTATGCCGCTCCAAACGTACCACGACGGACGGCGTAGCGAACCGCCGCAACTGCCGTGACGATAAGAATGATCAGCACGAACGCTCCCGCCCAGGCTTGCCGGTGCCAGTCGTCATAGGGCGAATTGGCGTACACATAGATCTGCAGAGGCAGCGCCGCAGTCGGCTGGTTGAGATGCAGATTCCAGAACTGATTGCCCAGTGTTGTAAAAAGCAGGGGCGCGGTCTCTCCGGCGATGCGGGCGAAGGCCAGCATGATGCCGGTAATCACTCCTGAAGTTGCGGTGCGCAGCGTGATCGACAGCGTGGTGCGCCACTGCGGGATGCCCAACCCGTAAGCGGCTTCGCGCAAGGCCCGCGGCACCAGCAGCAACATTTCTTCGGTGGTGCGGGTTATGGTCGGCACCATCATGATGGCCAGCGCCACTCCGCCGGCAAGTGCGGAGAATCCGCGACCGCGCACCAGGATACTCCAGGCGACGATGCCGATGACGATGGAGGGCACGCCGTTGAGAACATCGGCGGTGAAGCGGATGCCGCTGCCCAGACGATTGCGGCCAAACTCAGCCAGGTAGATGCCCGCTCCTACGCCAAACGGCACACCGATCAGGCTGGCGATCCCGAGAATCAACGCCGATCCGACGATCGCGTTGGCCATGCCGCCGCCCGGTTCTCCCACGGGCTTGGGAGTCTGAGTCAGGAACGCCCAATTAATCGAACCCACGCCGCGATATACCAGATAACTGAAGATGGCGATCAGCGGAACCAGAACGAGCACGACCGTCAGCACGGCCACGCCGGTCATGACATGGTCGGTGACGCGACGGCGCCAGCTGATGCGCTGCACGGACGGTTGCGCGGAAGAACCGGCGGCGAGTTCAGGCATGTCCCCTCGCAGGCTGACCGCGGGTTACCGTCCACACTAGAAGTTGCGCCAGGGCGTTCACGATGATGGTGACAATGAAAAGCGCCAGGCCAATCTCAATCAAGGCGGAAAGATAGACGTCGCCGGTGGCCTCGCTGAATTCATTGGCGAGCACGCTGGCCATGGTGTAACCGGGCGCGAACAAAGACTTCGCAATCTGCGGCGTGTTTCCGATGACCATGGTCACGGCAATGGTTTCGCCCAAGGCGCGGCCGAGGCCGAGAATGATTCCGCCCACAATTCCAGCGCGCGCATTGCGTAGCACGCCCACCCGGATCATTTCCCAGCGCGTCGCGCCCAGAGCCAACACACCTTCGCGCTGATGCTGGGGCACGACCATGAGCACTTCCCGCGTGATGGAGGAAATGATGGGGATGATCATTACTGCCAGGATCATGCCTGCGGCCAGAATGCCCACGCCCAGCGGAGGTCCGCTAAACAACCCAGTCCAGCCCAGAGTCTTTGCCAGGAAGGGCTGGATGTATCCGCTCAACAGCGGGACGAGAACGAAGAAGGCCCACAAACCGTAGATCACGCTGGGAATCGCGGCCAGCAATTCCACGAAGAACGAGAGCGGACCGCGCAGCGCCTTCGGACACATTTCGGTGGTAAATACAGCGACGCCTACGGCCAGAGGAACCGCAATGATGAGGGCGAGTAAAGACGAAACCAGAGTGCCAAAGATGAAGGGCAATGCGCCGAACACGATATTGACGGGATCCCAATCGCTGCCGCCAAAGAATTTAATCCCAAACGCGTGCCAGGACAGGCCAGAACCGGAAATCAGCTCGTAAACGATGAGCACCAGCACGCCGAGGACGGCGAGACCACACGCCGTCATGGCCGAGCGGAAAACGCGATCCGGCACCTCGCTGCTGGATGCCTGCAGCAAGGGCTCTGCCCGGTGCGCCGCTACTGACGTAACTTTCGTGTCTTCAAGAGGTTGCGGACCGGGCATATCAGGCCGTGGAAAGGCTGGGTTGGCCATTCCCCTTAACCGTAGCAGAGACTTGTTACAAAGGTGTTAAAATCCATCAAAGGTTCATTGCAAGTCGTGGGGACCATCCGTTTAGACGTGAATTCTTGAGGAGTTGTTGGCCGGACCATATTTTGTGAGTCCCTTGGTTCTCTCCTGCAGCAGGATTTGTTTTTCGCTATGTCGATTGCTTCGAAACAGAGCCAACTGGCGTTCCGGAAGACGGAGCGAGCCCTGCTTAAACTCGCGTCCGGGCAGGATGCGGAGAGCGTCCACGGCTTTCGCACTGCGAGTTTGCGCCTGCAAACTCTGCTTGAAGAATTGATCCCTGTCCGCAGCCGCAGCCAGAAAAAACTCTTGAAACTGCTGGAGCGGCTTCGCAAGCGCGCCGGCAAAGTGCGCGATCTTGATGTTCAACTTGAAGCTTTGCGCAGCTTGAAATTTCCCCAGGAACCTCGCCGCAAAACGCAGCTCGTGCACAGCCTGATCGAGCTTCGCGTGAAACATGAGAACAAGCTGCGGAAGATATTGAGCAAGAAGACAATCCGCGAGATTCAAGAACGACTGAAACAGGCATCAAAGCCGGGGCGGCTAGAGAGCGGCCGCGATCCTCTCACGGTTGCGCGGAAGATCCTGGCACGAGCCGTGCCCCGGGTTGAGCCAGGCTCTGCGGCGGCGAACCGCGTGACGGCTGACCATCCGGTACCCTTCACCGAAGAGTCTTTGCATCGTTTCCGCATCGCCATCAGGCGCGGCCGGTATGCCGCTGAGTTCGCTCCGAAGTCCGCCGAAGCAGGGCAGTTCTTAGCCCAACTGAAGACTCTGCAGGATGCCGTGGGCAATTGGCGTGACTGGCTGACTTTGTGCGAGACCGCGGACAAGAAGCTCGGCGATGTAGGGCAATCGTCGCTCTTGGTGGCCCTGCATCGGGTGACAGGAAACAAGTTTCGCCATGCCGTGGCAGCCCTTGCGTCGTCCCCTGCGGTGCAAGCAAGAACCATCCCAGCCCAACCCAGTCAGATCGCGCTGAAGCCTGTGGCCGTCACGACGAAGCCACGGAAACTGCAAGCGACCACCCCAACCCTGATCAGCCGGTCCAATCCGGCCGCGTAGCTTGTACCTTTTCCACTCACCATCAGAATCTGCCGAGCTGCGCTCGACGACAGCCGGGGGCGGCTGTCTCCACATTAATCTACCCGTCTGCCCCGCCGCTCTATACTCCGGTGACGATCCGGCCCCGGCCATGTACACTGTGAGGCTCCCCGTTCCCTGGCGACATGCCCACATTTGCCGCGGTTGATATCGGTTCCAATTCCGTCCGCCTCAAGATTGCACGCCTGCAAGCGGGCCGTCTGCGTTCCTTGCACGAAGATCGCGAAGTCACGCGCCTGGGCGAAGGTGTCTTCAGTTCCGGATTCCTGAATCCCGAGTCAATGGCCGAAACGGTGAAAGTCTTGCGCCGGTTTCACCGCGCCACGCAGCAGGTAGTCACCGACAGCGTGCGCGTGGTTGCCACCAGCGCTCTGCGCGATGCGCGCAATTCGCAGGCTTTTCTAGAGTGGGTGCGGTCGGCCACGGGCTGGCGGGTCGAGATCGTCTCTGGCGTTGAAGAAGCGCGCTTGATTCACCTCGGGCTGCTCTCCAGTCCGCGGGTCGACCGTTCCCCCACCCTGCTGGTGGATCTGGGCGGCGGCAGTTGCGAGTTGACGGTCACCCATGGCGGGCACATTCGCGACGCGGTGAGCCTGCCCCTTGGCGCGGTACGGCTAAGCAACGAATTCCTGCGTCATGATCCCAGCCGCAAGGGCGAACTAAAGCGCCTGCGCGGATTTGTGGCTCGCGAAGTGAATCGCATCGCCGATCGCATCGGCAGCGCCAAGATCAAGAATGTGATCGCCACCTCGGGCACGGCGGCGGCGCTGGCGGCAGTGGCCAGCCATCTGCGGCGCGGGGCGGGCCGTCCGCGGCCGGTGGTCTCGCGCGCCGAAATGAGCCGCATCACCAAGCGACTGTCGCGGCTGCCGGTCGAGGAACGCCGCAAGATTCAAGGCATCGGCCTGCGCCGGGCGGAGATCATCGTTTCCGGCGCCACGGTTTATCACGAACTGCTCGACCGCCTTCATCTGAAGGGTTTCCGCTATTCGCCGCTCGGCTTACGCGATGGAATCCTCGCCCAGATGGCGGCCGACTATGATCGCAGCACGCGCTCCGGACGGCAGATCGAATCGGAACGATGGGAATCCATTCTCAAGGCGGTGGATCATTATCGCGTCGACCGCAAGCACGCGCTCGATGTGCGCGACTCCGCCATCTTCCTGTTCACCGGATTGCGCTCGGTGCACCGCCTGCCGCCGGAATACCGTGAATGGCTCTCGGCGGCGGCCATGCTCTATGAAGTTGGCGACTACGTAAATCGCAACGGACACCACCGGCACACGCACTACATTATTTCGAACTCCGAGATTCTGGGTTACACGCCGCAGCAGCGACGCATTATTGCGGCGATTGCCCGCTATCTGGGCAAGTCGCGCCCCACCATGGAAGACGGACCGATGAAAACGGTCGACCCCGCCGATCGCGCCAACGTGCAGAAAGCGATCTTATTGCTGCGTTTGGCGCGAGCGATGAACTTGGGACGCAGCCGTGCAGTCGAGAAGGTGCGCATCGGGGCGCGCTCCGCCGGCGTGAAGCTCACGCTGGTTCCACGGCGGCGCATGGGCGTGGACCTGGAACAGTGGGCGATTGAGAAAGAGTGTGCCTATTTCCGCGAAGTTTTCGGGCGCGAACTCTCCACCGCGGTGTCGTAGAGAGTACGCAAGACTTTCGGCGTGACGCACCACTGCAAGGTACCAGAAGTGCGGCGCATTTCGACTTTGGCGACCGCGCCCTTCTTGAGTTCAATCGAAGCTTCGCATCCCGGGTCGCTGATAATCGATCCCAGAAACTGGCTCAGGTTCGGATTGTGTCCGACCACCAGAATCGCTTCCTGGCGGACAAATTTTTCCAGCAGCTTGCGGAAGTCGGCGAGTCCGGCCTGCGGGCGCAATCCGTTGTCGAGTTGCAGCTTGCCCTCATACCCCAGTTCGTTGCCCACCAGCGAAGCAGTCTGCGTGCAGCGCTTCAACGGACTGGAAACAATGCTGTCGACCTGAACATCCAGCGCGGCCAGAGCGCGGCCGATATAACCGCACTGCTCGATGCCCTCTTTGTCGAGCGCGCGCTTCTCGTCTTTCTTGGGGCTGGTAAAGTGCTCACCGGCACTGGCGTGGCGCAAAAAATAAAGGATCATCGCAGCTTATCGTTCCCTTCCCGCTATTACTCTACGCTTCCGCGCCGGAACCGGCGCCGGGACCAACGCTGAGGCTTTGCCCTCGGCAACTCCAATGAGGAAATCCTGCGCGCTGAAAGCCGCGACTCCCGTAGGCGGACGCCGATTTCGTTTGCCATGCAGCGGTTGCCAGGCTCGGATGTAGCTCGCATCTTTCAACAGAACTCGGGCCTTGCGGTTATCCGTGAGGTAAGCGTCGAGGATTTCATGCCGCACCCGCTGGCGCAACCTCTCATCGCGCAGCGGCACCAGCACTTCGACGCGCTCGTAGAGATTGCGCGGCATCCAGTCGGCGCTGCCGATATAAATCTCTTCTTCGCCGGCATTACCGAAATAGTAAATGCGGCTGTGCTCGAGGAATCGTCCCACAATGCTGCGCACGCGGATGTTTTCGCTGACGCCCCGCACTCCCGGTCGAAGTGCGCAGATGCCGCGAACAATCAGGTCGATTTGCACTCCAGCCTGCGAAGCGCGGTACAGCGCCTGAATGATCGTCTTGTCGAGCAACGCGTTCATCTTGGCAATGATATGCGCGGGTTTTCCCTGGCGCGCGTGCTCGGCTTCGCGGTCAATCAGCGCAATGCATTTATCCGCCAGATCGAGCGGAGCCACCAGCAGCGGCTCGTAGCTTGGGTTTTCGGCGTACGCGGTGAGGAAGCTAAACACATCGTGCACCGCCCGCGTGATTTCCGGATTGGCCGTAAACAGACTGAGGTCGGTATAGATTCGCGCCGTGGTGGCGTTGTAGTTGCCGGTGCCGATGTGGGCGTAACTGCGGATCACGCCATCGGGATCGCGCCGCACCATCAACGACAATTTGCAATGCGTCTTCAATCCGACCAGGCCGTGAAACACCTGCACGCCCGCGTCTTCCATATCGCGCGCCCAGCGGATGTTTGAAGCTTCGTCGAAGCGCGCTTTCAATTCGACGACCGCCGTAACTTCCTTGTTGGCCGCCGCGTCAATCAACGACGGCACGATCAGGGAATGCTCGTTGGTGCGATAAAGCGTCTGCTTGATGGAAAGAACGTTGTCGTCCTTGGCTGCTGATTCAATGAACGAAACCACAGCGTCGTAGGAGTCGTAAGGATGATGCAGAAGAATGTCATGCCCACGCAGTTCCTCGAATAAATCCTTTGACTTCGAAGTCAGGCGCAGCTCGCGCGGCGAAAACGAGCGGTACTTGAGATCCGGACGGTTCACGTCGTACACATTGAACAGCCGCGAAAGATTCACCGGCCCGTTGACCGGGAAAACCTGCCAGGGATCGATTTCAAACACGGTGCGCAGGCGTTCGATAATTTCGGGGTCGGCGTCCGCCTCAATTTCCATGCGAACCGCATCACCTTTGCGGCGGTTGTGCAACTCCGCGCGCACCGACTCCAGCAGGCTGCGCGCTTCTTCTTCCGCCAGATAGAGATTGCTGTTGCGGGTCACGCGGAACGGCGCCGAGGAGACGATGTCGTAGCCGTGATACATGCGCACCGCATGGTGCGCCACCAGATCGGCCAGGAAAATAAAGTCGTCCGTACCCTCCGAGGGCAGCCTCACCAAGCGAGGCAGCGCCCGCGGCACCGATACTACTCCGGTGTAAGTCAGCGCGGAGCGGCGGCGGCGGCGCAGCAGAAAACCCAAGCACAAAGCCTTGTTAATCACCCGCGGAAACGGATGCGCCGGATCGACCGTAACCGGCGTCAACAGCGGATCCAGTTCCTTCTCGCAGTATTCGTCCACAAAGCGCAGCCCTGCGGCATCCAGTTCGTGCAGTCCTAAAACGCGAATTCCATTCTGCGCCAGCGCCGGACGCAGCCGCGCATTCCAGCAGTCATACTGATCATCGACGAATTCGTGTGTCAACTTGTTGAGCACATCGCGCTTGGCCGTCAGCGTGAGGCCGTCGGGACCGGCCTCGTTGTAGCCGTCTTCAATCTGCTGCATCATGGCGGCCACGCGTACTTCGAAGAACTCGTCCAGATTGCTGGCCGATATGGCAAGAAACTTCACGCGCTCCAGCAGCGGGTTGCCCTCGTCCTCGGCTTCTTCAAGCACACGGCGGTTGAACGCGATCCAGGAAGTATCGCGATTCAGCAGGAACTGCGGATTGTCGAGCGAGATGCGAGCCATGGCAGACGCGCTTACTAGTTCATCCCTGGGATCTGTTGGTTGTGGATTAAGAATCTATTCGCTGAAATCCCCGACGACGCCTACGGGATCATCAGTATAAAGCATCCTATGGAACCGGTGTGGAACGCCGGCTCAACGCAGATACTGCTTGGCCGCGGAAGCGAAAGAAAAGATCGAATAAAAGAAAACCGGCACCGGGACAGGTTTGCTGTGTCCCGGTGCCGGGGGTTGCTCGAACCGCTGCTCTCTACGGCAGGTAATAACGGAACGAAGTAAAGACCATGCCATCGAGGCCGTGGGGCGAGTTGGGCGACGACGAACCCGACCAGGCGTTACGCGTCACGTAAGAGTACTGCGTGCCGAACTGGAAGCGGCCCTTGTTGACCTTTTCCTTGGAGCCGTCATACAGCTTCCACCAGAAGCCGGCAGTACCTTCGACCAGGACGCGCGTGTCGGCGGTGCAACCGCCCAGGCCGCCGGGCAGGAACCCACCCGAAGCCGGACCGGTCTCAGTGAAGCAGCCCGTGTTGTTGAAGAACGGAGATCCGTAGCCGACGTATTTACCGGTGATGGGATCGTAGCTGGCGCTGCGAGCCGCGTACTCAGCTCCGGCGTTCAGGTACACGTCCACCTTGGGTCCGTGCCACTCAAGAGTGCTCAGGCCTTGAAGGCTCTTGATCAGATCGAGCGATCCATTGGCGTAGACCGAAGCGTCAGACAGTCCGCTCGCGCCGTAACGGCCGATGCCGCTGCCGCCCAGCCCATGCAGGCCGAAGTCCATGCGCTTGCCGGCGAACGACCAGCGCGCGTTAGCGCCGATGCCCCCGCCGTTTTTGGAACTGTTAAACGCAGCGGTTGCATTTGCACCCGCGGCGGTATCGGTTCCGCAGACGGTGGTGCTCAGAATGTCTTCGCAGGGGAAGACGCGATCGCGGAAGCGGCTGTAGATGCCGAACACTTCGTAGTGTCCGAAGCCGGGCTCGAACACCAGCTTGGCAATGATGTCGGGCGAGGGGTTAAACGAGTAGTTGGCTGCGTTGCTGCAAGTGGTCACGTTCAGGCTGGTGCTATAGCTGCACGCTGTGACCGCGCCGTTGTAAACGCCGCCGCCCGCGCCCGCCGACCCGACCAAGTAGTTGGCGACGTTGTTGTGGGTGGTGAGGGTGGCTTGCGCGTTTTCCATGGAAACCGCGAACCAAACCTTGTCACCGACGTTCTTCGATAAGCGCAAGCCATACTGGCGCGCCCAGCTGAAGCCCACGGTATACGCCGCATCGATGGTCATGGGCAGCGCTTCCGAACGATTGTCTGTGCCGTGTTTGGTTTCCGTCGCCAGACTCCACATCTGGCCGCCGGTAAAGGTCCATCCGTTGTTAAAAGCGGCCTGGCCCCAGACTTGCCGCTGCCGCAGGCCATAGCTGTTGCTCTGGTTGTTGTTGGCACTTACGCCGGCCGACAGGAAGTCGGTTTCGACATAGCCCGACAGCTTGGCATTAGCCAACTTGCCTTCCACGAGCATGGAAACCCGCGACTGACGTCCGGAACCGAAGAACTCCGAGATGCTGCTCTGGGAGGCGCCGGGCATGGTCAGGGAGTTGAACGGCGTGTTTACATCCGACGCCAGCGCGCGCGAGCGGCGCACAAATTCGGCCGCCAGGAAGCCACCGGGCGTGATGCTGACGCCCTTGTAATGCAGCGCCAGAGGATCGAACCCTTCCTTCACGGTCTTCTGGGTTTCCTGCACGGCGACGACCGTGTTCGCCATGTTGGCCTTCAGGTCGGTCACGTCGCTCTTCAGTTCGCCGACCGCCTGCTGCTGCTGCGTGGCCTCAGCCTGCGCTGCGTCCGCCTTGCTGGCGGCAGCGCTGGCTGCGGTCTGGGCCTGCTGCACGGCTTGGTCTTTGTGGTGGAGTTCGTCGCGCAGTTGCTGAATCTCCTGCTGCTGCTGCGCCAGCGCCGCCTGCTGGGCTGCGACCGCATCCTTCAGCGCCTGCACTTCCTCGGCGGTCGCTCCCTTCGCCTTCTTGGGTTTGGACGGGGTGCTGGTTTGCGCCACCAGACTCGCCGCCAAGAACAGAACTGCACACAACTTCCACGCAGACTTCATGTATTCTCTCCTTTTTTCGCTCTCTTGTAATGAATGACAATTTCCCGCGACCGCGGGGACCTACTTGACCTGCTTGATCGCGTCCTTCACTTTTGCCGCCACGTTCTCCGGCAGCGGTGCATAGGACAGCGCGGACGTCATCTTCTGACCGTCTGCCACCATCCAGGTCAGAAAATCGGCAAGTATCTTGCCCTTGGCCGCATCTTTCGATTGAGCCGGAACCAGCAGCCAGGTAAAGCTGGAAATCGGGTAGGCGTCTTTTCCCGGAGCATTCGTGATCGACACCCGGAAATCGGCCGGCATCTTCGGCGCCGATGCGCCCGCGGCAGTTACGCCCTCCAGCGAAGCCTTCACAAATACTCCCGCGGCATTCCGCACGCTGCCGTAGGGAATGTTGTTCTGCACCGCATAGATCAGCTCCACGTAGCCGATCGAACCCGGCAACTGGCGGATGTATCCCGCCACTCCTTCGTTCCCCTTGCCGCCCATGCCCAACGGCCACTTCACTGAGGTATCGCTGCCCACCTGGCTCTTCCACTCCGGGCTGACCTTGGACAGGTAATCGGTAAAGATGAAACTGGTGCCGCTGCCGTCGGAACGATGCACCACGATGATGTCCTTGTCAGGGAAATTCACTCCAGGGTTCGCCGCAGTAATCGCCTTGTCATTCCACTTGGAGATCTTTCCCAGGAAAATTCCAGCCAGCGCTTCCGGCGTGAACTTCACTTCGCCGGTGACGCCCGGAACGTTATAGGCCGGAACCACCGCGCCCAACACCGTTGGAATATTCAGGACCTTGACCTTGGAGTCTTTCAGTTGCTGGTCGGTCATGGGCATGTCGCTGGCGCCAAAATCCACGGTGCCGGCCGTGACCTGGCGGATTCCGCCGCCGCTGCCGATCGACTGGTAATTGATTTGAATCTCAGGATGGAGCTTGTGGTACTCGCTGAACCACTTCGAGTAGATGGGATAAGGGAATGTGGCGCCTGCTCCGTTGAGCGTGGTCTGCGCCATTACCGGTAAAGCCAATAAGACACACACCAACAACACAGTTTTGCGCATCACTGAATAAGTTCCTCCTCGGGTTGATACCTCCCGTTCTATCGGCGCAGTGTTACAGGACGGTTACAAACCAATAAATTTCTGATGAATGGCCCGCGGGCAGGATGATGTCTTGGTTCTAGATTTAGGCAATAAACGGTTGAGAGTGAGAGAGTTTTTGCCCTAAGGTCAATGAGCCGCTTGCAGGTGTGCAATCTCGCGTTGAAAGAGTGTATTGGCCGGAAACTCGCGTTGCAGGCCCCCGAGCAACTCCAGCGCTCGCGCCCTATCTTTCTCTCGGACGTAGGCAATCGATAGCAGGATTCGTGCAAACGGCGCCAGGTAGTGGCCGTGCTCCGCCGTGGTCTGCAGGTCGGCAATACCTCCCCGCTTGTCAGCCGGCAACCCTCCCAGACGAAGAATCCAGCGCACCGGAGCGACCATGCTTCCAATAATGTATTTGCTGAACCCGGTCGCCAGCAGAGCGTCATAGCAATCGTGGCAGACGGCCAGCAGTTGCTGCGCCGACGCGGAAGCTTCCCGGGTAAAGTGCAGCGACGCCAGATTCCGCTTTTCGATGAGCGCCGCGTAGTCGGCCTGCAGCCCTGACGACAAAGTCATGGCAAACAGCCCATCCCGATCCTGCGGATCTTTGGCAAGCCGCGCGTGCGCAAGCGTTCCGGCCCGCTTGATCGCTGCCAGGAAATGTTCCCGCACCGCGGGATCGGGAGTGAGCTTGGGCCGTCCGGCAAAAGCTTCGTCATCCTCGTAGAACTGCGCCTCGAGAACTCCCAACCGGTTGAACTCGGAAAACAGGAAGCCTGCCGCTTCGCTGACGGGGCCGACCGGGTCATCGGGATGCAGCAACTGCCAGTCCGCAAAGTCTTTTTGTGCGCCCACAAAGTCGAGGTTGTACAGTCCGGAAAATCCGTGGTCGAGAGCCGAGACCAGGGCCGGCTTGGGAATGTCCTTGGCTGACGCCATAAGGCAGAGAGCGCAAGCTGCCCACAACACTGTTACTATTCTTGCCGCTCGCGCATCTAAGGCTTTGGTCATATTGCCTGGTTAGTTTTGGGGTTCGCGTGATAACGCGGCTCACGCATGGTACAGATGATTATCGTCGTAGATGATCATCGTCGTGGCTTATTATCCTCGATCCCTGCCCGGCTGCATTTCAATATCTCGATTCCATTGGCCATGTACCTCTTACTGTTTGATGACGCCTACGGCAGAAACGAAAGTTGTGCCTTGTAAAACGTTTGTCAATTGCGCCGGGTTGACGCCCCCGGCCCTCGGCCTAAGGACCGCTTCTTCATGAGTGATTCCTCTACGCGCTTCGCTCCGGGCTGGCCCGGTATTCCGCCGCGTTGGACCTCCAGCGCCAAGACCGGCGCCGGTACGGCGCTCAACCGGCACAGCAAAGTCTGGTTCACGCTGAGTCACGGCATCCTCAACGAAGTGTACTTTCCGCGCGTGGATCAGGCCTGCACCCGCGATATGGGCTTCATTGTCACCAACGGCCACGATTTCTTTTCCGAAGAGAAGCGCCACTGCACCTTTGAAAATCGCCCGTTCGAGCCCGGCATCCCGGCCTTCGAGCTGATCAACACCTCTGTCGACGGACGTTACCGCATCCACAAGGAAGTGCTGACTGACCCGCACCGCAACGTTGTGTTGCAGAAAATTCGCTTCGAACCGCTGCAAGGGAGCCTGGCCGACTATCATCTGTTCGGCTTGCTCTCGCCCCATCTTGGCAACTGCGGGAACGGCAATACCGGCTGGACCGGCGACTACAAGGGCTATCCCATGTTCCTTGCCGAGCGCGACGGCCACAGCCTGGCACTCGCCTCGTCAGCCCCATGGAAAAAAATGTCGGTGGGTTTCGTTGGCGCCTCTGACGGCTGGCAGGATGTGTCACGGCATTTTCAGATGGAGTGGGAGTACACGCGGGCGGAAAACGGCAACATTGCCCTGACCGGCGAGGTTGACCTGCAGGCCTGCAACGGTGAGTTCGTGCTCGCCCTCGGCTTCGGAGCGAATCCAACAGAAGCCGGGCAACACGCGCGGTCCAGCCTTTTCGAGGACTATGAAGAGACGCGCCAGATCTACGTTTCGCAGTGGAAGACATGGCAAAACACGCTGCTGAAACTCGACGATCCGCTGCGCCAGTGCGATCTGTACCGCGCTTCGACCGCGGTCCTCCGCACGCACGAGTCCAAGGATTTCTTCGGCGGCATCATCGCCAGCCTCTCAATTCCCTGGGGATTCAACAAAGGCGATGAAGACCTGGGCGGCTACCACTTGGTCTGGCCACGCGATCTGGTCGAAACCGCGGGCGCACTGCTGGCCGCCGGAGCGGTCACTGACTCGGTCCGCGTGCTGCGCTACCTGGAAGCCACGCAGGAAGCGGACGGCAACTGGGCGCAGAATCTCTGGCTTGATGGGACGCCTTATTGGGGCGGCGTACAGATGGACGAAACCGCTTTCCCCATTCTGCTGCTCGATCTGCTGCGCCGCGAAGCGCCTGACGCCATCGGCAAGCTCGACCGCTGGTGGCCCATGGTGCGCAGCGCCGTCAGCTTCATTCTGCGCAACGGTCCAGTCACGCAACAGGATCGCTGGGAAGAAGACGCGGGCTACTCGCCGTTCACGCTGGCCGCCGAAATCTCGGGGCTGCTGGCTGCGGCCGATATTGCCGACCTCACCGGCCACAGCGAACAGGCCGTCACCATGCGCGATACCGCCGACGCCTGGAACGACAACATCGAGCGCTGGGTCTACGCCACCGGCGGCGATCTGGCCGAACAACTTGGCATTTCCGGTTACTACGTGCGCATCGCTCCGCCGGACGCTGACATCGCCGGAGCCGCATCGCCCACGCAAGGCTTCGTTCCCATCAAGAATCGTCCGCCGGGGCAGGATGGCGGCCAGGATGGCGAGCGCGCCTACCACATCATCAGTCCAGACGCGCTGGCGCTGGTGCGCTTTGGCCTGAGAGCAGCAGACGACCCGCGCATTCTGAACACACTGCGCGCCATCGACGCCCTGCTCGCCGTCGAGTTGCCGCAGGGACCGTGCTGGTATCGCTACAACGGCGATGGCTACGGCGAACATAAAGACGGCTCGGCTTTCGACGGAACCGGCATCGGTCGCGCCTGGCCTCTGCTGGCTGGAGAGCGCGCCCACTACGCGCTCGCCGCCGGGCACCGCGACGAGGCCGAGGCCCTGCTCACTGTGATGGAGAATTCCACTGCCGGAGCCAGCCGCCTGCTTCCCGAACAAGTCTGGGACGCGGCCGACATCCCCGCGCTTGAGCTGTTCCGCGGCAAGCCCACCGGATCGGCCTGCCCGCTGGTCTGGGCGCACTCGGAATATGTGAAGCTGCGCCGCTCCATTCGCGACAACAAGATTTTCGACCAATGTCCCCAGACCGTGCAGCGCTACCTAGTTGAGAAGCATGTTCGGCAAATCTTCGGCTGGAGATTCAATAACAAAACCCGCACCGTCCCCCGCAACAAGACGCTGCGCATAATCCTGCTAACCCCTGGCCGAGTCCACTGGAGCATCGACAACTGGACGACAACCCACGACACCGACGCCCGCGACACCGGCCTCGGCATCTACACGCTAGATCTGCCGACAGCCTCGCTCGCCGCCGGAGCCAAAGTGGTCTTCACATTTTTCTGGCCGAAGGAGAATCGCTGGGAAGGCACGGACTATACCGTCACGGTGGAGTAGAGGTGAGCTAATGGGGAATCGCCCGCTGGCGACCTGACGGACATCAGATAGGGGTCATTTAGCGAAGAAGATCACATGTCCGAATCCGACCATCGACGCGAGAAGGAACGCAAACGACAGTATGCACCGTGGATGCTTGAAGTATTGACGGAGAGGCTCCCCTTCTTGTCTTGGAACATTAAGCAGCCAATACATGCCGAAGCAGAGCCATGTCACCCATTCGAATTGAAAGAAGTGCTTCCGTGCGTCCAGAGCTGCGTCCAAGAACATTAGCGAGGACAAGCCTATTCGTATCCAAAGCGGCCAAGCGAAGCGGGGTCTGGGCGAAATGGCCTCTTGCATAGAACCTCCAACTGCCTAGGATTATAGCGCTCATCGATCGACTTGGCTGCCGGAATTGACGGAGTATAGTGATATCACTATAATGGATTTGCTGTGACCAATGACCCGCCGCTTAAGCCGGTGATCTGGGTTGGTACAAGTCTTAAAGATCTTTGTGAGTTCCCGGCACCGGTGCAGGACCACATGGGATATGCGCTATACGTCGCACAACGCGGCGGCAAGCACCAGGACTCGAAGGTTTTGAGCGGCTTTGGCGGAGCAGGCGTTCTGGAAGTGATCAAGGATCACCGCGGTGACACGTTCCGGGCGGTGTACACCTTGAAACATGCGGGGAGAGTATTCGTCCTGCACGCCTTCCAGAAGAAGTCGAAAAGCGGACGACAAACGTCTCGGAGAGATATCGACTTGATCCAGCAGCGTCTGCGCGAGGCCGAGCACTTTGCACGAGGGAGAACGCAATGAACCCTAAGAAACGCGGAAGCGGCAACGTGTTCAAGGACCTCGGCGTGCCCAACGCCGAAGAGCACTTCGTTAAAGCGCAACTCGTATTTAAGATTGACACAATCCTGAAGAAACGCGGCCTCAAACAGGTAGAAGCTGCCCATTTGTTCGGAGTCCGCCAGCCCGATGTCTCGAAGATGCTGCGCGGCGACTTCCGCCAGTTCTCCGTAGAACGCTTGCTGAGATTCCTGGTCGCGCTGGATCACGATGTGGAGATTGTGGTGAAGCCACATCGGAGCCGGAACGTTGAAGCGGCCATGCAGGTAGTTTGAAGGCTTTCGGTTTACTGAACGGTCATCGCAGAAATGTCAGGACTCAGCCCTCGTCGACGCTGGTGTAGCACAACTCAACCACCGTGCAGTCGTCGCTCAGCGGATTGCCGGCGCAGAATTCAGTCACAGAAGAGAAAATCCCTTCCAGCGTAGGCGACTTGGCCGCAGCCGCTTCCAGGCGGAAGTCTTCGTAGAATTCGCCCATGGCGTTTTCCGCTTCGGTCACGCCATCGGTTACCAAAATGAAGCGGTCGCCGGATTTCATCTGGCACGTGGCGCTTTCAAAAGTCGCGTCGGCCAGCAGGCCCACCGGCACATTACCGTGCGGCGGACGCATAACTTCTCCCGCGCACACCAGCAGCGGCTGCACGTGCCCGCAATTCACATACTCGAGTTCGCCATCGCGCCGCAGTCGCACCAGCAGCACGGTCGCATATTTTTCTCCCACCAGCTTCTCGGTAAAGAAGCGGTTGACTGCCGACACCACATCGAGCAGCGGCATGCCGGAGCTCAAATGCGAGTAAATCATTCCCTGGAGTGAGGTCGCCAGCAGCGCCGCTGAGACCCCTTTGCCGCTGACGTCGGCCAGCACCACCGCCAGACCTTCTTTCGTATTCACCGCGTCAAAGAAATCGCCGCCGATTTCTTTACACGACAGGTTCTTACCGCGCAGCTTGGCAAAAGGAACGTCGGGAATCTTCACTTGCATCAGCCGCTGCTGAATGCTGGCCGCGATGCTCAACTCCTGCTGGTAGCGCCGCGCCTCTTCTTCCGCCTGCACCAGCCGGGCGTTCTCGATGAGCGACGCAGCTTCCGTCGCGATCACGTGCAGAATGTCTTTGCTCACCCCGGCAATATCGCGGGAGGCGAAGCGCGAGTCAACGTACAGAACTCCCATGGCCTCCGCGGTCGCGGCGGCATGCACCGGAGTCTGCGCGTCCCGCGTCGACTGCACCACCATCTTGCGCAGCGGTATGCACACCACGGTTCGCAGATCGTAGGCAACAACGCTCTGCCTCCCCGCCAAATCGACCGACTGGCTGGTATCGGTCTCCAGGAACTCAGAATTCGACCGCAGCGACTCTTCCAGAATGGAATGCGAAATCGTCTTGTCGTCGAGTAGCGGCTCTTTCTTCGAGTTGCGCCCCGCGGCCAGGCGAAGTTTGCCTTCGTCGTCCTTAAGAAAAACGTAGGCGCGTTCGGCCCGCGTCAGCTGCAGCGTGACGTCGAGCATGGTCATCAGAATTTCGTCGAGCACGCCGGCGGTATTCAGCTTGCGCGCCGCTTCCAGAAACAGCGTCAGCTTTTCAAGATCGGTCGCTTCCTGCTTGATCTGAATGCCAGAGATCTGGCTGAGGAATTCACGCGCCGTGTTCGAAGTGGCGTGTGCAGGATTGAACAGAATGTACGCCGAATCGCGCGCGCCAAACTCCAGCCGGTCGCCTCGTTCCAGCTTCTGGCGCGTGATGCGCTCTCCGTTGACGAACGTGCCGTGCTTGCTGCCCAGGTCTTCCAGGAAAAACGCCTGCCCGTCCTGCATAATCTGGGCGTGATCACGCGACACGCGCGGGTCGGCAATGACCAGATCCTTATCAACTTTGCGTCCGACGGTGAACGGCGTGCGGTTCAGAACGATGTTCTTCTGCTCGCTCCCCTGCACAAACACAAGTGCCGGGAACACGCCGGAGCCAGAACTGTGATGACTGATTGCGGTCAGGGCCATGAATGGTGATGGTGACGGTAATGACGATTCAGCGCACCGTTCGCCCCTCGTCAAGGACGGCCGGGAGCGCCCGTACAGCAACATCTGCCGTGGCAACAGACTACTCTGTAGGCGCGTTGTCCCGCAAGCGATCAGGTTGGGTCGTGCGATATTCGAATCATCCACGCGTCCAGCAGCGCCAGTCCGAATACAAACACCGGCAGCATGAAGTTGGAATAAAACGGCATGGGCCACACCCGCTGGCGGAGCGCTGGCGTAAGCCAGAAATAAGCCAGACTCAGCCCCATCGTGGCAATCCATGGCCACACCAACAGGATGACGCCGACGGCGCGAGCCAGCCGGATCGCTGGCAGAATGGGACGATTCCCTTTCTCGCTCCACACCAACGCTAGAATCGCCGGCGCCAGTAGCACCTGATTGTAGGGCGCGAACATAGGAACGATCACGACGGTAAGGGCAAGCGCCAAACCGACCGCACGTGCAAAGCCCGAACTGGCGGCTGATTCGGTGCGCATCGGCCAGACGCAGATCGCGCAGACGATTACGCTGACAATCTCCGCAATGCGGCCCGCGATCGAGCCGAACAGCCAGACCAGCACCGATTGATTCTGCGTGTACTGGTGATAGCGCCCGATCGCTTCGACGAACATCGGCAACCAGCCGGGCAAAACCAATTGCGCTCCCGCCAGCAGAAGCAGCATGACCAATCCGAACCCAACAACGAGCCGCCGCCGCGCCCGCCAGTCCTTACTGCTCCAAATCAACAACCACACGACCAGCGGCCAGGCCAGCTGCGGTTTGATGGTCGCCAGCGCGAGCAGACCTCCCGCGCAGAAAAGCCAACCGCCCGCCAGGCAGGCACCACACGCCGCCAGTAAACCGGCGACCAGCAGACTCAATTGCTGCAGCTTGATTCCCTGCACCATCGGCAACCAGCCGAGCATGAGCACAACAAAAATCACCGCAGTTCCAAAAGTTGGTTTCCAACCGAGCGCCCGCAGCCAGAGCAAGACGCTGCCCCCGGCCAGCACGATCAGCAGCCAGCGAAAACCGGTCTGCACCTCATCAAATCGCAGCCCGACGGTTGGCGCCAGAAGAAACACGACATAGGCGGGATAAGCAAAGCCTTGCTGGTCCTTAGGATCGTCGACTCGCGCGGGATCGAGCGCCCGACCGTAGTAACCCTGCTGAATCTCCAGCGTGATCTCCGAGCTGTAAGGATTGCGGCCGTGCAGCAGCAACTCGCGCGCCCCCAGCCATCGCGGATAAAGGTCCGACAAATTACCGCGCGGCCGGTCGTGTGCTGCAGCGTCCGCAACCTGCTGCGCCCGCAGAATCTCGTCCATGTAAAACCAGGTGCTCGTCGAAGCCACAACGGCCAGAGACAGGGCGAGAACGAATCGCAGACGCTTCCCAATCGCGGGCCGGCTCATGACTTGCCCACGCTACGATCTGAACTCAGGAGATCGGATGTAGCTTCGGACGTCGCTTCCGAAATCGCTTCAAACAGCGGCGCTCGAAGACGCGCTTGCAAGATGAGAGTCACTGCGATCGTGCCCGCAACCAGCAGCCAAGGCAAAACTCGGCTAATCCATACCACCGGCAGCCCCCAGCGAAGCACGGCCACCCATCCCACCATCAGGCCGAACCCGGCCACGAGCGGGACCATCCTGCGCGGGTTGGCGATGGGGATCTTTAGCGCACACGCAGCCTGAATCATTAACGCAAACGGAAACGCCGCCACCAAGTCGACGAAGTAATGCTCTCCCAGACCGAGCGTCGCGAACACCGTGCCAACAAAAAAGATCGCCATGGCGATCCTTGCCCGCCTCGACAGACACTCCGTGTGCCACAAAGCGAGCAGCGCCCAGCCCAGATGCAGCGATGGGAAGGCATTGCGCGCCCCTCCCTCTAACAGCGACTGCAGAGGCATCTGCCGCAGTTGCTGGGTTGAGAACATCTCAAAGGGATATTTCCCGCCCATCAGGCATCCCGGACCGCAGCCGGGAATCAGGTTATAGAACACGACCCCCACCGGCCCTGCGATCAGAAACGCCAGAAACGCGGTCATAGCCAGGGTGCGGTCGCGAACCAGCAGCCGCGCATAGGTGAACATGATCGCCAGCGGCAGCATGTAATACACGCCGAGCATAATCCGTGTGAGCAGGTGCGACGACAGGACGACCTGCCCAACTTTAAAACTCAGCTGCACCCCCAGGCTCTGATCGAAACTGTACAGAAACAGGTCAAGCGTTTTGGGATGAAGCCGGAAGGTAAGTGCCAGCGGACCGGAACCAAAGTATCCGAGCAGCAGAAACAATAGTGGAGGAACAAACGCGTCGTAGAGCAACTGCCGTTCTCTGCCTGCGCCGTGGCCGCCCAAGCCGATTCCTCGGACCGCGAGCAGAAACAAGCTGCTCAGGCCAAGCAGTGCGCTGGCGGGCAGAATTTTGAACGGAACTTTCAGAATGGCGAATTGCATGCCGACCAAAACCAGCGTAATGCCAACCGCTTGCGGAAACTCGCGCAACGGACGAACCGAAAGAAAAACGATAGTGCAACCCGCAAGGGTAAGCGCGAAAAAAATGTCGCGAGAAATCTGATCGTAGAAACTGCGATTCAAAGTCAGTGCGCACACGATTACCGCGCAGACGAGAATCGCGGCACCACTAGCGAACGCCGGTATCTTGCGATCCGCGGCCAGGTTGGATTCCGAACCCTCCGTATGCTCGTTCAAGGCAGATCTCACGTTTGCTGCGACCGCGATCGCAACCCAGTTCCCGCCAGCCCAGTTCTCGTCAAACCAACAAAACAAAACAGCACCGCCCATCCTAAAAGCGCCAGGTGGTTATAGCGCATAAGAAGAACCAACTGCAGCGGAGAGAAAAGCAGTGTAGCCATCCCAACGGTGATCGCGATCCCCGGCCAGGACACCACGCGAATCTGCTTGCCGAGTTGTCCTGCCATCAGCAGCAGCGGCAGCGCCAGCAGGCAAAGATCGTATCCCAGGCCGTGATAGCTCACCAGGACGGTGGCAAAGACCGCCAGAGCGAACTTCAGATCCCACGCATCCTTCCGATGGTTGCCGTTTTGTCCATCATCCGCTGAAGAGCAGATCCCGGCGGCCCAGAGATACAGCGCTCCCGAGACAGCGATGACCAGAATCTCGAAGTACCTGAGGTTCGACGCCATCAGATAAAGAATGCCCCGCAGGTTCGGCATGTCGGAAGGCATGATCGCGCCCATGGCCATAGTCTTCTCGAGACCTAACACATAGCGCGGATAGGCAATGAGTTGCTGCGGGCCAACCGCGACGATCGAGACTGCGCCGAGCATCGCGCAGACGAGTAAGAATCCAGTGACGATCCTCGTTTTCGCCTGAAATGTCTTCTGCTGAACCAGCAGCAGCAACAGAAACGGCAGCACCAGATGAAACTTAAACATCGCGCAGCCCAGCCACGCCCCGGCGGCGGTCAGCCGCTGCTTCTTCAATGACACGAAGGCCAGCGCATACAGAAACAGGAGAAGAATCGCGTCCTGCCCCTGCAGGAGCGCAAAGAAGACCGGGAAAAACGCCAGGCTGCCCACTGTCCATGCCGCAGACGGCCAGCGCGCCAGCAACGGCACATGCGGCCGGAGCAGAACCGGCAAAGCGGCCAGCATGGCCAGGTTCACCAAGCCCCACAACAGATACGCCACGCGATAAGAAAAATAAGTAAGCGGCGCGAACAGCACCGCTTCAAACGGAGGATGGTTAAACGGCAGCGCTCCCAGGCGGGTCGCTACCTTCGGGGCGAACTGCTTCTGCACGGCATACTGCGCGGCATCGTTGTAGAGCGCATGGCCCCCGCCTTGGCGAACCATGTCCTGCCGAACCATGCCCTGCCGAATCATGGTCCCGGCGGTGTAATAAATGGTGAAGTCCGGATAGCCCTGCGCGATCAGATCTCTGGCATTCCAAACCACCAGCAAGTGAATGGCGAGGACGCCCGCCACATACAGCTTGCCGACTAGTTTAAGATTACCCAGTTTCATGCGAGATGGTGCGGAACCCGAAGATCTTAACTCTTCGCGATCTTAACTCTTAAGGATCATTCTCAAAAGATTGGCTCCCTCAGGCCGGCTGACGCCCCGCGAACCGGGCTATATCCGGCGGTAATCTCTTTTTCCCGGAGCATGCAAGAAATTACGACTTTTCCCTCAAGTTGCAAGGTATGATTAGCCGAGTCGAGTGGGCAAGTCGGGCCGGTTCAGCGGTTCTGACGGCGCCCCCCACTCGGCCTCGAATAGCAGAAACGAGGGCATGCATATGCAGCTTGCACGCAGACTCTGGTGCGAACAGGAAGGGCAAGATATAGCGGAATATGCCGTGATGCTGGCGGTGATTCTCGTGATCGTGGTGGGCACCATCCAGCTCATCGGATCCAGCGCCAACACCGTGTTCTCCTCGGTTGCCAGTTCGATTCAATAACCGGCAAAAGCTGAAGAACCACGCAGAAACCGCCGCCGATCGTGGGCCGGCGGAGATTTGATTACTAGAAGGTTTGACTACTAGAAGTTCGGCTTCTAAGGGAGCGGTATGAACCGTACACGCTTATTGATGATCGGAGTTCTGGCACTCGCGCTAGGCCTGTTTGCCAGCGTGTATGTCTACAAGAACTTGCAATCGAAGGCCGGTGCAAGCGCCGACACTGGAGTTGAAGTGATCGTCGCCGCCGACGATCTGCAAGTCGGGGCCCGCGTCGAAGAGCACGACATTAAAGTCATCAAGATTTCAAAGGATGATCTGCCTCAAGGTGCTCCTCGCAAGCGCGCCGACGTGTTGGGCCACGGTGTGATCGTCCCAATTTCGAAGGGGGAATTCATCCTGCCCAACCGCCTGGCCGGGGAGAATGCCGGCTCCGGGCTGCCCTCGCTGATTCCTCCCGGCATGCGCGCAGTTTCGGTCAGGGTCAATGAGATTGTGTCCGTAGCCGGGTTCGTTACGCCCGGTACCCGCGTTGACGTCCTGCTCACCGGAACGCCGGGCGCGGGTGGTGAACAGGAAACAACAACCGTTCTGCAGAACGTCGCAGTGCTGGCCTCCGGACACACGCTGGAACGCACCGCGACGGGCGAAGCGCAAAATACCGCTGTGATCACGCTTCTGGTTTCACCCGACGACGCCCAGCGCCTCACCCTTGCCAGTTCGGAAGGACACATCCAGCTCGCGCTGCGCAATCCGCTCGACACCAAGCAGGACGAGGTCCCGGCCTCGAATTCGAGAGGTCTGTACCGCGGAACTGCACCGCCGCCGGTCCAAACGGCCATTCACCATGTAGTGACGAAGAAGGTCGAGGCGCCTGCGCCGCCACCCGCCACCGGCATGACGATTGAGGTCTATCAGGGCGATAAGAAGAGCGAAACAAAATGCACGGAGGATAATTGCGGCTCGAATTGAGTAGCATGATGTCTAGTAGCATGAGTTCGGCTCTTCCAATCTGCACCAGCCCGGACACGCTTCCTCACAGGGAGAGGAATCTGAAAATGAACGTTCGCACGTCTTTGCTTGGGGCATCGATGCTTGGGGCATCAATGTTTGGGGCCTCGCTGTTTGCCGGGGTCTTCGCGGTTCCCGCATTTTCCGAGATCATGCAGCAGGCAGGCCCTGCGCCCCAGTCCCAGAGCCAGGCTCCCACCAGCACCCAGACCACGACTCTTCCCGCCCAGTCTCAGTCGCAGGCATCGGCGCCGTTGCGCGTCATGGTGGGCAAGTCTCTGCTCATCAATACAACCGAGAAGCTGCGGCGGGTTACGATCACCGACGGCGCGATTGCCAGCGTGCAGGTCATCACCCCCACGCAAATCCTGGTTCACGGAAAATCTCCGGGAGAAATTTCCCTGCTGATCTGGGATGAACTGGAGCGCTCGCGCAGCTTCGATCTGCGCGTAGATGTAGACGTCAGCGCCTGCGCCGACGAAGAGCGCCGTGTATTTCCTGACGAACAGATTACCGTTACACCTTCGCGCGCCGCTGTGGTTCTCTCCGGACACGTCTCCACCGAAGACGTGTCTAAGCGTGCCGGGGAACTGGCCAGCGCCTATTCGCCGAAAGTGGTGAACGTGCTGACCTTCGGACCGGTCGGCGCGCAGGAAGTTCTGCTGCAGGTAAAGTTCGCGGAAGTCGACCGCACCGCCCTGACTCAGATGGGAATTAACTTCGTCTCCACCGGAGGCGCGAACACCATCGGCGCCCTGACCACGGGACAGTACGGCGGCTTCGGAACTCAGACCCTGACGCCGGGCGGCCAGACAGGTTCGACGCCGAGCACCACCACCATCAACAACGTTCTGAATCTTTTTCTTTTCCGGCCCGACATTAATTTCGGCGCCGTCATCGAAGCGCTGCAGACCAGGAATCTCCTGCAGATTCTTGCCGAGCCCAATCTGATCGCGGTCAATGGCAAAGAAGCCAGCTTCCTCGCCGGAGGCCAATTCCCCTTTCCCATCGTGCAACCCGGCCAGGGCTTCACGGCAGTGACGATTTCGTTCAAGGAATTTGGCGTGCGCTTGCAGTTCACTCCGGTCATCATGCCAAATGGCAATATTCACTTGAAGGTTGCTCCCGAAGTAAGCACTCTCGACTACGCTGATGCGCTGACCATCTCCGGCTTCACCATCCCCGCACTCAGCACCCGCAAAGCCGAAACCGAATTTGAGTTGCAGGATGGCCAAAGTTTTGTGATCGCGGGCCTCATGGACAATCGCGTGACCGATATCTGGAACAAGATTCCGGGCCTCGGCGACATCCCGATCCTCGGAAATTTTTTCCGCAGCAAGAGCTTGCAGAAAAGCAATTCGGAGCTGATGGTCCTGTGTACGGTGCACCGGATTTCACCCAGCACGGAACAGCCGGCGGTGCCCAAGAATCCGCAGCCGTTTATCGATAACAACAAGTTCGACAAGACCAAGTAGGTTGGATTTTAAGTAAAGAAGTTAAGTAAAGAAGTTAAGTGAAGTCGTAAAAAGTTTCGCGAGAGCGCGAAGCGTTTCAGGATCTCAGCATGCCGGAATTGTCAGTCGTCATTGTCGCCACCGATAACGAGCAGCGCGCCGTGCTGCAGGTGCTGGTCGATGGCACCAGCGTGGCGCGCACCGTGCACACCTGCGCGAGTTTTCCGGTGGCGGCCTCCGATCCCGTAACCCGCCGCGTGCGCTCGGCCAATCCTGACGTGACCCTTGTTGATATTCCCGCCGACAATCCTCCGCTGGCCCTGCGCGCCATTGAACTGCTCCACCAGGAAATGCCCGACGCCGCCATTTTTGCCATCGGCAATCTCAGCCAGCCGCAGGTCATTGTCAATGCCATGCGCGCCGGAGCGCGCGAGTATATCGAGCGCCCCACCAACACCACCGATCTGCTGGAAGCGTTTGTCCGGCTCACCACCGCGCAGCGCCGCGGCCGCCAGGAAGGAATTCGCGGCAAGGTTTTTTCTGTCATCAATGCCAAGGGTGGAAACGGCGCTACCACGGTGGCCGTGAATCTCGCGCTGGCTTTGCAGTCGGCCCATGGGCAAACTGCGCTCGTTGACCTGGCGCCGCTCGGCCATACTGCGCTGCACATGAATCTCAAGCCGGTCTTCAATGTGGCCGACGCTACCCGCAACCTTCACCGCATGGACGCCTCTCTGCTGGAAAGTTTCATGACGCGTCATAGCGGCGGTTTGCAACTGCTGGCCGGAACCAACATTCCCGCAGCCGTCGATCCTTCCACCGCAGAGTTCGTGCGCCTGTTCGATATGCTGGTGACTCACTACCGTTATGTAGTGGTCGACGCTTCGTCACGTTTCGACGCGGCCAGCCGTCTTATCGCCAGCCTTTCGGAAACCGTCTTGCTCGTCGCCTGCAGCGATGTGGCTTCGCTGTGGAGCGCCGCCCGCGTGCAGCAATATCTTGGCGAGACCGGCAGCCGCGAGCGCGTTCGGCTCGTGCTGAATCGCTTCCGCAAAGTGCCCGGTTTCAGCGAGGCCGACGCCGAGACCGCGGTGGGAGCGAAAGTCTTGTGGCGCATCCCCAACCAGTATTTCGCAATCTCAGGAGCAATCGACCGGGGCACTCCGGTCATGGATCAACGCAATTCCGAAATCGCCCGCTGTTTCTCCGGGCTGGCGCAGGAGTTGACGCGCAACGACGCCGACGTGAAGCGCGCGGCGTGGTCGTTATTCAAGTCGGTATAGTTCAAGTCGGTACAGAAATTCGAGTTCAAGTCGGTATAGGAATTCGGAACACGATTTTAGGACCCCATGGCAAATCTGCAATCGTTCGAGCGCACTGACTACCAGCAGGTAAAGGCTGACCTGCATCGCAAGATTCTCGATCGCCTCGACCTGGAAAAACTGGGCAAGGCTTCGGGCGATTCGGCGCGCGATGAAGTGCTGGTCGTCATCCGCAATGCGGTCAACGCCGAAGTGGTGCCGCTCAGCTTTGCCGAGCGCGAACGGCTGTCGCGCGAAATTCTCGACGAAATCTTCGGGCTTGGTCCTCTCGAACCTTTGCTCAAGGATCCGACCATCTCTGACATTCTGGTGAACCGCTTCGACCGCGTCTACGTGGAGCGCGCCGGAAAGCTCGAACGCACTTCCCTGTCGTTCAAAGACAATTCGCATCTCATGCAGATCATCGAGCGGATTGTCTCGCGCATCGGCCGCCGCGTGGACGAATCTTCTCCGATGGTCGATGCCCGCCTGGCCGACGGATCGCGCGTCAACGCCATCATTCCGCCGCTCGCCATTGACGGACCATCCCTCTCCATCCGCCGTTTCGGCCGCGAGCCTGTCACCGCCCGGCAGATGATCGAAAACCTGACGCTCACCGAATCGATGCTGGAACTGCTCTCTGCCATGGTCAAGGGACGGCTCAACATCCTCGTATCCGGCGGAACCGGCGCGGGCAAGACCACGCTGCTGAATGTTCTCTCCGGCTACATTCCCAACTCCGACCGCATTGTCACCATCGAAGATGCTGCCGAACTGCAACTCAAGCAAGAACACGTAGTGCGTCTGGAAACGCGACCGCCCAACATTGAAGGCAAGGGCGCGGTGCGCCAGCGGCAACTAGTCATCAACAGCCTGCGTATGCGCCCCGACCGCATCGTAGTCGGCGAGGTCCGCGGCGAAGAGGCCTTCGACATGTTGCAGGCCATGAATACAGGTCACGAAGGCTCGCTGACCACGGTGCACGCTAACTCCCCGCGCGACGCCATGGCCCGCGTCGAGAACATGGTGTCGATGGCCAACCTGAACATTCCGGAGCGTGCCGTGCGTCACCAGATCGCCTCCGCCGTTCATGCCGTGGTGCAGATCGCGCGCCTGTCGGACGGCACGCGCAAGGTCATCACCATCTCGGAAATTACCGGCATGGACAATGACCTCATCGGCATGCAGGATATTTTCAGCTTCGACCGCACTGGCACCGATGAGAGCGGCAAAGTTCGCGGCGTGTTCCGGGCGACCGGCCTGCGTCCACAATTCGCCGAACGGCTGGCTACATCGGGAGCACGCCTGCGTCCGGCCCTGTTTGAATCGAGAACCGAGGTCTAGGTCTGAGGTCTGAGTAAAGCACATGCCCGCAGCGCTGATTGCCTTTCTCGTGTTCGTCCTGGTCGCCCTCGCCGGCTTTGGCCTGGGCACGCTGTTCGACCAGCGGAACGCCCGGGCTCGCCTGATCCGGGAACGCCTCGCCAATGAGCGTAAGGCTCCTGAGCTCGCTGCCGAGGAAGAACTCGCGCTTCTGCGCGATGAGCAACTCAGCCAGATCCCTGCCCTTGACCACCTGCTTCGCCGTTCGGCGCGCGTTACCGACATTCAGAAAATGCTGGCCCAGGCCGGCATGTCGCTTCGCGCCGGCAATTTTCTTGGTCTGTCCGCTCTGTGCGGCGTCGTCGCCACCTTTGTCGGCTATGGCCTGAGCAAGCGCGTGGAAGTGGCTTGGATCGCCATGCTGCTCGGCTTTGTGCTGCCCTACTCCTACGCATCGTTCCGCCGCAATAAGCGCTTCGAAAAGTTTGAAGCCCTTTTTCCCGAGGCCATCGACACTCTGGCGCGCGCGGTTCGCGCTGGACACGCCTTCACCACCGCCCTCGAAATGATCACCGACGAAGTGGCCGAGCCCGTCGCCAGCGAGTTCCGCCAGCTCTACGAAGAACAGAAATTCGGCATGCCGGTACGCGATGCCCTGGTCAATCTTACCGACCGCATGCCCTTGGTCGACGTGAAATTCTTCGTGACCGCCGTCATGCTGCAGCGCGAAACCGGCGGCAACCTGGCCGAGATTTTGGACAACTTGTCCTACGTGATCCGCGAGCGTTTCAAGATTCAGCGCCAGGTGCGCGTCTATACCGCGCAAGGTCGCCTGACCATGGCCCTGCTGATGGGGATGCCCCCCATCATCGTCGCCGTCATGCTCGTCCTGAACCCGGCGTTCATTCGTCCGCTGTTTTCTGATCCCATCGGACACACGCTTCTTGTGGCCGGCATCACTTTGCAGACCATCGGATATTTTGTGATCCGCAAGATCATCCGGATCCAGGTGTAAGAGAAATATGAGATATAGGTGTAATTCATGTTGTCTGTGCTCTTAGTCATCGTCGTGTTCGTCACCGTCGTGCTGGCGGTCTTCGCCTTTGGAGCCGCCGCGATGGCTCCCAGTTCCATGCTCGGCGCCCGCCTGCGCGCACTGGGCAGCCAGCAACAGCCGGTGGAGAACAAGCCTGCCCTGCGCGAGCGCATCGAGCAGGCGCTGGACCCCATCAGCAAAGCCATCCCTCTCTCGCCGGCCGATGTTTCGCGCACCCGCGCCTGGCTGATTCAGGCCGGATTCCGTGACGCCATCGACGTTAACTACTATTTCGGCGCGCGCCTGCTCATGGCCGCAGTGGGCTTTGCCGGAGTCATTATTTTCTCCGGCTTCGACAATCTCTTCTTGCTGGTCGGCATTCCCGGCCTCGGATTCTTTTTGCCGCGCTTCATTCTGAAGCGCATGATCAAAGACCGGCAGAATCGCATTCGCCTCGGCCTGCCCGACGCCCTCGACCTCACCGTAATCTGCGTGGAGGCCGGCCTCGCTCTCGATCAGGCTCTCACCCGCGTGGGCCAGGATCTGCACCACGCCCACCCCGATCTCAGCGACGAGTTCCACCTGGTCAACCTCGAAATGCGCGCCGGCAAGCCGCGCTCGGAAGCCCTTCGTAACCTGGTCGACCGCACCGGGGTTGACGACATCCGTTCTCTTGTGGGTACACTGATTCAAACTGATCGCTTCGGCACCAGCGTCGCCCAAGCCCTCCGCGTGCATTCCGACTCCCTCCGCACGGAACGCCGGCAACGGGCCGAAGAACAGGCTGCAAAGACCACCATTAAAATGGTTCCCCCCTTGGTCATATTTGTTCTGCCTTCGATTATTTTTGTCACGATCGGCCCGGCGGTTATCGAGCTGATCCGGCAACTGGGGCCCGTCTCCGGCGGGCGCTAGAAGTTGGCAGGCGGGCAGGCAGCAACGCAAAACCAAGCGCAGCGCAAGAACTGGGGAGCACTATGGCGGTTTTTTCTTCACAGGGTCAGGCCTTCAATCGCACCCGCCAGACCTATCTCTGCACCGCCATGGCTGTCGCCGACACCCACTGGACCCGGCTGCGCGGCCTGCTTGGCCTGGGCGCGAGTCACTTCCGTAACGGCTGCGGCCTCTGGATTGTCCCCTGCCACGGCGTTCATACTCTGGGCATGGCCTTCCCGATCGAGGTGATTTATCTAAACGCAGCCATGACCGTGATTTACGTGCAACGCGATCTCCAGCCCTGGCGCTTTGCTCCGGTCAAGATGCAGGCCACGTCCGTGCTGGAACTACCGTGCGGCACTGCGGCTGAAACCGGAACTGTGGTCGGAGATACAATCGAGATAACGCTCGAAAAAGATGGTAGAGTACCGCCCGCGTGAGTCAAACCCTCCAACTCGAACCGGCCGTCGCGCGTCAGGATCAGGATAAAGACGCGCCCCAACTCCTGGTCGCGTGGTCGTCGCCCTGGCGCGAGTTTTTGGGCTCGATCCGCCCTGCCCTCGGGCGCTCGGAACGCCGCCTGGCCGGCGAAGCTCCTTTCGGACTGGTTCCCTTGCGCATCATGGTGCCTTCCTATGTGCTCGAAGCCTTTCTGATTCTCGCCATAATCGCGGTGAAGGCGAAAGTCGACGAGTTGCAGCCCTTTGTTGCGCCCCGCTTTTCCAGCCACGACGTCATCTATTACAGCGGTGACGAACTCCCGCGCACCGAAGATCTAGGTGGAGCTCAGGCCGGAACCACGGGCCGCGCCGGCGGCGACGAAGCGCACCATCGCACCCAAACCATTAAGGTCGCCCGCGGCGGGTCATTGATTCCTAAGGTTGTGGATGCGCCCAACCTCAAGCTTCCAGCTTCCACCGACGCGGTGGCAAACCTGCTGGCCATCAAGCCCAATCCTGGCCCACCCCCGCTCGAGGGACTGCGCTCCACTCGAACCGTATCCACTCTCACAACCGTGGTCGTGGCACCGGCTCCGAATGCCATCCGCGACTACACTCGAAATAACGTACAGCTCGACTCCGTGATCGCTCCCGCGCCCTCAGTGGCGCACGATCAGCGACTCACCCTACCCGACCTCAGCGCCGCGCTATCCGCGAATCCCATTCAACCAGCGCCCTCGGTTTCGCGTGATCGCACCTTGGTGGCTCCGGCCCTGGTTCCAACCGTGATTGCGCCAGCTCCCAGCGTAGCCCGTGATCGATCAACCAACGCGCTGTCTCTTAACGCAGCCGTGGTCGCGCCCGCTCCCAACGTTACCAGTGATCGCACTCGATCGACTGCAACTCTAGCCGCCAGCGTGATTCCTCCCGTGCCTGGCGGACTGAGCCGCGAGCGCTCCAGCACGCCCGTGCAGATGACCAACCCGGCCGTAATCCCGCCGCCTGTCTCGGCTCCGGAGCGCGCCAGCGCGCGGAATCCAAAATTGAACATGCCGGCACCCACAGTCATCGCGCCCCCGCCCTCGACCGATGTCTCGCAGGAAACGCACCGCGTAGCCAGCGGCACCATTCCGGATCCAACGAAAGCAGTTGTCGCCCCACCCCCTGCCCAAGGCACATCGTTCATGAGCAGCCTGGTGGGAAGAATCTTCGGCTCGAGCGATGTGGTTCCCCCTCCGCCCGCCGCCGTGCATTCACCAGATTCGAATAGCACGAGCGGCCGCGCCGGAACCTCGCTGTCGGCCAGCGTAGTAGCGCCTCCGCCCTCAGTCAGTCCAAACGCAGGTAGCAGCCCGCGAAGCACTCGCGGAGTCGCCGGCACTTCACTCGGCGCTCCGAGCGTGGTGGCTCCGGCGCCCTCGCTGAGCGGATCCGGAGCACGCTCGGCATCAACTTCTTCATCCACACTGGGCGCGCCGCACGTGGTTCCACCTCCGCCCTCGCTCTCGGGAGCCAGCGGTAACAACAACGGCGCGCCGGGCGGAACCCTTCTCGCAGCAAATGTCGTGCCCCCACCGCCCTCGGTGGGTGGAGGCTCTGCGCCCACCGGCTCTGGCCTCGGCCGCAAGAACAATGGCCTCGGCGCACCTCTCGATGTCGGCGCGCCCACCGCTCCGCCCACCAGCGGCGGCAGCGGCGCCAACGCCGGAGTAGTGATGACCTCCCAGCCCGGCTCCAAGCTGGGCATGCCCAGCAGCGGCAGCACTGGTTCGCTCGCCATGTCTCCCACCGGCGGAGACAAGCCCGGCCTCGGCGGGGCCGGTGGAGGCACCAGTATCGGCCACGGCAATGGTCCCGGCAGCGGCCTGAACGGAGCCGGTTCCGGCGCCGGCAAAGCCGACTCTGGACACGGCTCCGATCCGACCGCGAAGGCCGGCATCTCGCCTGCGGCCGGCCCCGGCGGAGCAGGAAACGCGCCCTCGGGCACTCCAGCCGTCCGCGGCATCGACATCAGCGGAGGCAGCAGCCAGATCACCCTTCCCAGCTTCGGCTCCGATCCCTCCACCAGCCAGCCGCCGACTCCAGGACGATCTTCGGTCAAGGCGCAGCGACCCACGCTCGGCGTAACTATCGTAGCTACTGCCAGTTCCGGAGGAGCCTTCGAGCCTTACAAGAACCTCCTGCACGGCGAAAAATACACTGCCTATTTCGACACTTCTCTCGGCACCGCTGTGATGGAATTTGCCGATGAGGCGGCCGCCGGTCATCCTTACGGCGCGACGCTCACCGCGCCAACCGCCATCCGCACCGACCTGCCCGACGGTCTTCCCCGCGCCCGCATGGTGGTGGCCTGCACGCTCGATGCTTCCGGCAACTTGAAAAACGTGCGCGTGCTCGAAGCCGGACCGGCCGACATGACGGCAAGAATCCTCGCCGCTCTGCGCAGTTGGAAGTTTCAACCCGCCATGCGTGGCACCCAGCCAGTGGAAGTCACCGCAATCCTGGGCTTCGGCATTGATACCAACGACCGTTTCTAAGGAAGCTCTGATTAAGCCTCTCGGCTTCTCTTGTTCCTCTGTGTCCTCTGTGCTTTAAGCTTTTCGGTGGACCTTAATGAGAGCTCCCACAACGGATCGTTCCTGCTTCTAATGACCACTTCTAACGTCCGCTCTTAGCACTGCCCTCGACTCGGCGCTCGCCTTACTCTCGCTACCTTCTGCATCCCCGCTTCACTAATCTTTCCGCCCACTGTTGCCGACATCCTGCAAGGGGCCATGCCCCTCCAGGAGCCACCGCCATGGATTTTGACCACGCCCTCCACAGTCACAGCAAGCGGAAGCTCGAGCTGCGCAGGGTTCTGGCTAAACACGACCACAGCTTGGATCCCGCCGAGGTCGCCCTCGACCATAAATGCGTCCTGGGCCAGTGGATTTACGGCGAGGGCGCCCAGCACTTCAACCTGCCGGAGTTCGCCAAGCTGAAATTCGAACACTCCCGCTACCATCAGATCGCCGCCGAACTGGTGAGGAGGGCGAATGCCGGAAAGTCCGTCGCGGCAGAGATGGAGCCTTGCTCGGCGAGCGATTTTTCAACCGCATCGGCAGCTATGATCCTGGCGATCATAGCCATGAAGCAACGCCTGTCGCGTGAACTGGCCGCGGGCGCCTCTGCCCGCTAAAGTGTTTCGCTGAAATTAGATGGTGTCTGTCAGACACCACCTGAAATTACTGCGCCTTGCGCTTACTCCTGCGCCGCGCCGGTGGAATCACACCCTTCTCCGGACGCTCCCTTTCAACCCTGTCAGTCAACTTGTGCAGCGGCTTATCTCCGGCGGACGACAACTGCCGCCCCGCCGCCGTCACGGTCAGTCCCTGCGCAGTATAGGTCGCTTCACTGAAAGTTGTTCCCGAGTTCGCCGACGCCACGGCAAACACTCCGTGCGGCATGCCGTTGGTGAAGACCGTCGCAATGTAATCCCCTACCATCAATCCGTTCTGCGAATTCGGCAGCCAGCTCAGCAGCATCGGCCCGGTCAGCGCGACGGGCGCATTCCAGGTCGAACCACCATTCGCCGACGAAATGTAGCCCACCAGCAACTGGCAGGTCGCCAGCGTGCAACTGCTCTGCGGATAGTAGTAATAATGCAGGGCCACGTGCGCGCTCGCCCCCGAGGTAGCTGGATCAATCCCAATTCCCGGGATGAAATGATCCACCGTGCTCGAAGTAGCATCAATAGGAATGCGCGTCACCGCGCTCCAGTTCACCCCGTCCGGCGAGGTGCTGTAAACCAGATCGTTGGTCAGGCAACTCCCGCGAAACCGGCAATCCTCCCACACCACCCAGACCGTGCCCGCGCCATCCATGGCCGCCGACGGCAACGGCCCGCTGCGGATTCCCGCCGCGTCGGTATGAACCTGTATGATCGCGATGGTTACCGGCGCCGTCCAGGTCATCCCGCCATCGCTCGAACTGAACGCCGAGATCGTCTCGAGCGTTCCGAATACTTCGATCGGGACGACGACCGTCCCGTTCGGCTGCACCAGCGGTTGCCCGCCAATGCCATCGGCCGCGTTCGCAGTGGGCAACGCTGGGCCCCACGTCAGGCCTCCGTCAGAGGACGTGCTCATGAAAATCTCATCGTTGCTCGCGGGATTGTCCCACTCCACATAACAGTTGCCGTAATACGGACTGCTGGCCCCGCTGTCGCACACAATCCAATTCTTGTCGGAGCTCACCGCAGTGGAATCAGCACTGACCGGATTCTGCCAGGTCATTCCATCCGTCGACCGGCTCACCGCCACGGCGGGCGTCTGCGAAGAATTCGAAAGCGGCAGCGACGCAATCATCCACACCCCATGCTTCGCGTCATAAGCCACTGCGGGATCACTAGCCGCGTCGTACGGTCCGATTCCCTCTCCAGTGGTCAGGCCCGGCAAAAAGCCGTGAGTCCAGGTCGTGCCCCCGTCGGTCGACGTCGCCCACCCGATGTCAGTTGAGCCTCCGGGTATGATGCGTCCAGTCTGAAACGCCGCCACCAGCGTGCTCCCGTTCGCCAGCATGTGGGGTTCGACCTCGGTCGCATGCTGCCCCGGACCAATCGTGAACGGGTCTAAGCTAACCTGCGTCAGATTGGATCCCACCGGATTGCCCGGTGTGGTCACCGACGTAGACGGCGATGGCGACGAACCCGAACACCCGCCCAGCGCCAGCGTGAAAGCGAAGACGGCGCACAGCGCACACGCTTGAGAACGAGAGAGGAACCCTTTAATCATGATGCAGACCTGCTGTTCAGATGCGCGTGAAGCCTCCCAAGACCATCTTCATCATCTTCGGAATCGCCCGCATGCGCAACCGAAATTCATCGTCTCGTTGCATTATCTAAGTCTTCATGCTCCAGGGGAGCTCCGATTAAAACGCCGGTTTCCTCAGTGCGCCTCTGTGTCCTCTGTGGTTTAAGTTTTCTCTCGCTACCTTAGTCAGAGCTTCCCTTATCTACGGCCCAGATCGGTCCGCATGAACACAATCGCCACTTCATCGGAATAAACTGGCTTCCATTCCGGCGTTGCGCCCACTGCAACAGCAAGCGCGGACTTGCTCGGCAGCAGCAGGCAATAGTAAGCCTCGAGGTGTCGATCCCAACCCCGCTCTCCATGGACGATACTCAGATAAAGGCTAAGGAAGCCTTCGCCGTACATGTCGTGCCGATCGTCGATCACGACCTTGTTGTGAGGATAGAGCCGATAGATCAGATAGCCGCCCCAATAATCCACACTGAGCACAGAAGTCTTTACATCACTTTGCTGGATGAAGCTTACGGCCTCGACCGGCATCCTCGCAGAATCGAAATGCGCGTCCATCCACCGCGCAGAGCCCACCCGCCCGCCGTTGACAGCAATCAGAAAAACCGCAGCCGTCGCTAACATTGGCCACAGATGCCCGCGCAGCCGCGAATCGACTGCCCCCATCCGCTGCACGAATCCCCAGCGGCTGAACGAAGGCAGCAGCGGCCCGACAATCAGCACCACTAAAATGGACGACACAGGAATATTCCGCGAGGCATACAGTCCTGCATACACGGCGAACAACACCAGCAGAATCTCGCTCAGTCTTAGTTTGCGGCAGCATGCTGCCAAAGCCGCAACCGTGATCAACAGCAACGCCAAGAAGCATTTCTGCGCGAGGCCGTGAAAATTCGGCGACTGGAACTCGTCGATGTGATCCATCAGGAACCGATTCGTAAGATAGGAATAAATATGCGCGTGCAGTTCCCATCCATACGGATTGATGAAGCTGGCGGCGACCGAAAGCAGCCCAACGAGGCTTAACCGACGCACGCGCCGGCCCGAAGCGATCTTCGCCGCCGAGTCTTCGAGCCGAGTTTCCTTCGCAGTAAGCCATGTCCAGACCGCGCTCACCCAATAAATCCCCAACCAGACAAACCCCAGCAGAAATCCACCATGCAAATTCGCCCACAACAGCATCGACACCGGCAATATCCACAACCATAGCGCTGGCAGTCGCTCGCGTTCCGTGGAATCAAGAATCCAGAACCAAGCCAGCGCGAACAGCCAGCTCAACACATGCGGACGCGTAAGAAAGTGAATCGTCGACGCCGACATCGCCAGCAGCGTCAGCACCAGCGCCAGAAACAAGTTCGTCCCACGCGCCACCGCCAAGCGAAACGTCCCAGCAAACACCGCAGCAATCACCACCGCAGTCAGCCACACCACGCCATTCAGCCCGCACCAAGCTTCCAACTGCCCCACGACAATGTCATACAACCATTCCCACGCAAACCAAGGCTGCCGAATCTGAGTAGAAAACGAATCGATGCGCGGGATCGCGTGCGTGGCAAGAATCTGCTGCCCATCTCGAATGTGCCATCCAATCCCCGCGTCGCCCAGCAACTTCACGGAAAGCGGCGTAAACACCAGCGCGCCCAGCAGACTAATAAAAATCAGGTCGGCCGCCGACGGCATGACCCACCCAAGCCACACCGGACGAGACACCGCCTCAGTTACCCGCAGCGAAGAACTTCTGGAACCATCTGCCATCGCGGTGAATCTTATAGATGTAGGGCTTGAACAGCAAGAAGCCAAACAAGACGGCGGACCAGATGACCAGCCAAACCAAGCCTCGGGTCGTGATCGTCGGCGCCGGATTCGGTGGCTTGAACGCAGCACAAGCGCTAGCCAAAGCGAATGTCCAAATCACGGTCATCGACCGCAAGAATTACCACACCTTCCAGCCGCTTCTCTACCAGGTCGCCACCGCCGGACTTTCCCCCGGAGAAATTGCCGCGCCCATCCGCTCCATTCTTCGCTCTCACAGAAACATCGAAGTCCTGATGGCCGAAGTCACAGGATTCGATCTCACTCGCCGCACCGTCGAAACCCCGGACGCCGAAATTCCCTATGACTACCTCATCGTCGCCGCGGGCGCCAGTCACGCCTACTTCGGCCACGACGAGTGGGAACCTTACGCTCCCGGCCTCAAGACCATTGAAGACGCGCTCGAAATTCGCCGCCGCGTGCTGCTGGCCTTCGAACTCGCCGAGCGCCACACCGCTGCAGGCGAAGCCGCGCCGCCGCTCAATTTCGTAGTAGTCGGCGGCGGCCCCACAGGCGTTGAACTGGCCGGCACGCTAGCAGAGATTTCGCGCCACGCTCTCGCCCACGAGTTTCGTTCCATCGATCCCGCGCGCACGCATATTCTGCTGCTCGAAGGCGGTCCGCGCGTTCTCCCCGCCTACGCAGAAGATTTATCCCGCAGCGCGCAGGAACAACTCCATCGCCTGGGAGTCGAAGTCCGCACTTCAACCACCGTCACGCAGATTGAGCCCGGCGCGGTCTATGCCGGAAACACGCGACTGCCGGCCACAGTGATTGTGTGGGCAGCAGGCGTCGCCGCCTCGTCTCTGGGTAAGTCACTGGGCGCACCCATCGACCGCGCCGGACGCGTCCTGGTGCAACCCGACCTCAGCCTTCCCGGACACCCCGAAGTCTTCGTCATCGGCGACCTCGCGGCGCTGAAAGATGAGGACGGAAACATGTTGCCCGGCGTCGCCCCGGTCGCAATGCAGCAAGGCACCTTCGTCGCAAGAATAATTCGCCAGGAACTCAAATCAACGGAACTCAAGTCAACGGGCGCCCCACCCTTCTCGCGATCTTCGCTGTTGCGAGAGGGTGGGGACGTTGACTTTCACCGCCCCGCGTTCCGCTACTGGGACAAAGGCAGTCTCGCCACCATCGGCCGGGCCGCCGCCGTCGCCGAATTCGGACGCATCCACATTTCCGGCTTCATCGCCTGGCTGGCGTGGCTATTCATCCACATTCTTTTCCTGATCGGCTTCCGCAACCGTCTGCTGGTCTTCATCCAGTGGGCGTGGTCCTATGTCACCTATGAACGGAGCGCGCGCCTAATCACGGGCAGCACTTATCTACCGGGATGGACCGCCGACCAACCCGCCGAGTCCGACACCGTGCATCATCCGTAAAATCCGGGAAATGGCGAAAAAACGATCAGATTCGTGGCCTTCAACGGCTTTGTCATCCTGAGCGGAGCCGAGCTTCATCGTAGAAAAGCCCAGGCGGAGCGAAGGATCTCCCGCTCAACCGGCCAACCGCGCAAGCCAAACTGCACCATTACCGCTCGGGGACGATTTGAGCCTTACGGCTCAACCTGAAAGGCAACGTTGCCGTTAAGGGTTGCAGTCGGCGTCGTGACCTGAATTATGCCCGTAGTCGCGCCGCTTGGCACCTTCGCATTGATCTGGGTATCAGAGACAACCGTGAATGTTGCCGGAGTGCCGTTAAACGTAACGCCAGTCGTGCCGGTCAAATTGTTTCCGAGGATCGTGATGTTGTAACCGGCTCTGCCGAAGTTCGTAACCGCTTGCACAAACGGGCTAATCCCGAGCGGCGCGGTGAACACCGCTCCACAACCGCCATTCCCAATTGCGTTACAGCTAACGTCGACCACCGGCCCTCCGAAGAACGTCGCGCCGTACAGGTTTCCGTTCGTGGCTTGCATGAGTCCGACAACCGGGAGGGCGCCATCCGGGCAGGAATCGGCACTTCCGTCCTGGCAAAAGCTATAGATCGTGTTGAAAGCGCCGGAAGCACTCATTTTGAAAATCGTGCCGCACGTCGACGCTCCCCCGGAGCAGAACGAGTTGTTGACGCCGCCGCTGAAGGTTACGCCGTAGATATTTCCATCGGTGGCTACCGTGAAGCCCTCGACAGCCTTTAATCCGGAAAGCAACACAGTCAGCTTGCCGGCGGCAGTAATCGAAAAGATATTCCCTGCGGTTCCGACCATACTGTCGTTGCTGACTTGCACCAGAGCCGTGTCTGGAGACGCGCCGTCGCCGCACGGGTTCGTACCGATAGTTACCGTGCAAAACTTGTGGATCGTCGTCAACGTCCCCGTCGGCGTTATCTGGAACACGGTGCCGCATCCGGTGCTGCCACAGAACTTGGCGTTCACCACCCCGCCGCCGGTGGTGGTGCCATAGATATTCCCGTCAGTCCCTTGCGTCAGAGGTGTCACAGGCAGTTCGCCGTCCGCACAATTTGCCAGCGCGCAAAAGCTGTAGAGCGTCGTCAGCTGCCCGCTCGGAGTAATTTGAAATATGGTCCCGCAGCCAACCACGGTCGCCGTAGGCTTACAGGATGAACTCTGGTGGGCGCCGCCCTTGTTCGTTGTCCCGTATATATTTCCGTTCGCGCCCTGAATCAAGGTTCCCGGCGGATTGGCTCCGTCCGCGCAATTGGTCTGCGCGCAGAAGCTGTAAAGCGTGGTCAGCGTACCCGTAGGAGTTATTTCGAATACCGTTCCATGATTCGCAGCGCCTCCTATGCTGGTCACTCCATAGAAAGTGCCGTTGGCCGCCAGCAGCAGGCTTCCCAGCGGCACCGCACCGTCACTGCAGTTGGCCAGCGAACAGAATTCATAGATCGTCGTCAGCTGGCCCGAGGGCGTCACCTTGAAAATCGAACCGCAGCCGGAACCAAGTGTCCCTCCCGGGGCTGGACAAACACTGTTCGAATTACCGCCCGTCTCCGTCGTTCCGTACAGATTGCCGTCCACGCCCTGGGCGAGAGGGCCAGTGGGGTTCGAGCCCTGAGTCGGATTGAAGCCGGTCACCACGGTGTAGGTTTGAGCGGGCGCAGCAACCGTAGCTGCGACGCAGAATACAGCAATGATGATGATGCAAGCGATACCGGTCAATCCCGTCTTCTTCATAGTTCCTCGTTTCGGCTCTGTGCCGGAGTTAAGTACAGTCTGTTTCCGCTTCCTGAGAACCACTCGCGCGAGCGGCATTCCCGCTCTTGACCGCCACGTCAAAACAGCGCGTGTATTAGTCGATCCTCTGTTGCTGGTAGTCCCCAAAACAACGAATACCGCGGCGATCGAACCATGTATCGAACTATGTGACGAGCCTCCCCCCAGAGAACATCTGCCCAGAACCCGTAAGAAGAACCCGTAGGAGGTGAATCAAACCAAACAGAGTCAGGCCAGGAACCGCGGGGGAGGAGACGGTTCGACGCCGGCCATTATTCGGCAGTTCCCCCGGACTGTCAATCGTGCAAGATTCTGCAACCTGCCGTTGCGATCGATTTCTCGCTCAATGAAGACGCAGGCACGAGATTCGACGAGGCTTACGGGGCGGCGCGGGATTACTGGGTAAGCAGAAAGCTCTCGGCAACGCCCGCCGAAGTGGAATAGTAACCCACGGCTGTTGACGCGTTGAGGTTCGCGGGGGTTGTGCCGAAGCCGCCGGTCGTGCCCGCGCCGGGAGCCGCGAAGGTAACAATGGCGCCGGAGGCCATGCGTGCGAAGCCGCGATGGTCTGAGGCGGTACTGTAGTAGCCAATGACTATGCCAGCCGTATTGATGGCTGTGCAAATGGGGGAGCTTCCGCCGGCGATGTTGAAGGTTGTGACCACGCCGGCAGCGCTGCGCAGGAAACCGTGGGATAGGCCGCTACTGTCTTTATAGGAGCCCGCGATCGTTCCCGAGGCGTTGATGGCGTTCGCGCTGGTGCCTTGATATTCACCCGAGCCTGCACCTGGGATGTCAAAGGTTGTGATGGCCCCGGCGGCTGTGCGCACGTAGCCGTGGTTTACATTGCTGGCGTCACTGTAGGTTCCCGCGACCGTACCAGAATCGTTGATCGCGGAACCAGCGGTTCCCTGATACGCGCCCGAGCCCGCGGCCGGGACATCGTAGGTCTCGATGGCGCCAGCGGCGCTGCGCAAAAAACCGTGCCTGACGTTTCCGCTATCGATGTAAGACCCGGCGATGGTGCCCGTGGCATTGAGGCCACAGCATTGGGTGCCCTGCAGCTCGCCAGTGCCCGCCTCGGCAACGCTGAAGGTTGTGATCACGCCCGCAGAGGTACGCACAAAGCCGTGGAACACGTACCCGGCGTCCAGGTAATCTCCCGCGATAGTACCGGCGGCGTTGATTTGATCGGGGGCAGTTGAAGGGCCGCTGCCAGGTGCATCGAACGAAGTAATGTCGCCAGTGGCGTCGCGGACGAACCCGTGTTCCACAAAGGAGGAATCCATGTAAAGGCCGGCGACCACACCAGAGGCGTTAATAGCATACGCCCAAGTCCCCTGCCTTGGCCGTTGCCCGCGAGGGGCGCCCTGAACTCGGTGAAGGAGGCCGCGGGCTGTTCATCGGGCTGCTGGGCGACTGCCGCGACGCCGGAAAGCAAGCCGAGTGCGAGGCACAGGTAGATCGTGTAAATCGTGGCGAACTTGCGGGAATGTCCGCGGACCGCCGTTACGCGCGGCTTCAATCCCGGCAAAGAAACCTTTGTGCTTCTCATCAGCGCTCTCCCATCAAATCAGGCTCGACACATCGAGACGAACTGAGCTTAAGGGCGGCCACTCCAGTACGCCCTGCCTTCCAACGGCAAAAAACCTATGCGCACGGGGCGGGTTGGGCCCATGGCTACTCCCCGCGTCCATGGCCGCCAGTATCTCAGCTCAAGACGGGCCGTCCGTCGCGGCTTTCTGGCCGCCGGGCTAGCGTGTTCGAGAATTGCAGGTCGCCCAAGAAGCCGGAGCCAAGCTTGCCCGGGAAGCACGCGAACCCAACTGACACCTGTCATTCCGAAGGCCCCGCGAGCGCATGCGACGGTTACTAGGAATCTCGGTTTCACCCGAAAACTACCCCTGTCAAGCAAATTATTCTCCCCTCCCCCTAACCTATTCTCTCGAAAGCGAATTCTCCTCAGCCGCGTCATCAAGCAATCCCTCTCAACCTGTTAAACTAGATCTAGCTTCAAGTTTCACAACTCTGTGTTTGGCTGCGGACCATCTCGCGTTGCCTCTCTCGAAAATAACACCAGTAACTCCTTATTCCGCAATATTTTACCCGCAAGCCATTTGTTTTCAAGATTTTGCCGTCCAGCGGCCCTACCCGCACCCGCTAACTTAAAGAAAACAAATATTTTACGAGTCGGGTATAAAAAAATAATCGCAGGGATATCTCTACCGCTATCCCTGCTCGCCCTCGCCCTCCTGGCCATCTCTTCGCCAGCCTCCGCGGAAGTCTTGAAAGTTGTTGTCGATGACACCATCCAGCCCATCAGCGCGGAGTACATCGCCCGCGCTATCGACGAGGCACACCGCCGCGGCGATCAAGCTGTATTGATCGAGATCAATACTCCCGGCGGCCTCGTCAGCTCGACCCGCGACATCATCGAAAAGATCACTGCCTCTTCTGTGCCGGTCATCGTTTACGTGACACCCACAGGCGGGCACGCCGGCTCCGCAGGAATATTTATTCTCGAATCTGCCGACGTCGCAGCCATGGCTCCCGGCACCGCGGCTGGCGCTGCTCATCCCGTTACGCTGATCGGTCCCGTCCAGGTCAAGCCCGACGACGAGATGAACCGTAAAATCGAGAATGACACCGCGGCCCTCATGCGCTCCGTCACCTCCAAACGCGGGCGCAGCATCGAAGCCGCCGAAAGCGCCGTTCGGGAATCGAAGTCCTTCACCGAACAGGAGGCCCTGGCCGGCCATCTCATCGACTACGTCGCATCGAGTCCCGAAGATCTCTTCCGCCAGATGCAGGGCAAGGCCTTCAAACGGTTCGATGGACAATCCGCTTCGCTCAATCTCACAGGTCAGCCAGTCATTCTTTTTGACATGACTCTCAAGGAACACATCCTGGATGAGCTCATGGACCCCAACGTCGCCTTCCTGCTGCTTGCCATCGGAGCCCTTGCCCTCTACGTGGAATTCAACCACCCCGGCGCCGTGGTCCCCGGCACCGTGGGGGTAGTCTTCATCCTGGTCGCGGCCTTCGCGCTCAATCTTCTTCCCACGCGTTTTGCTGCACTCTTCCTAATTCTCGGAGCCTTCGCTCTGTTCGCCGCCGAAGCCAAGTTCGTTACGCACGGCGTGCTCACCATCGGCGGAATCGCCCTGCTCACACTCGGCGGCCTGCTGCTCGTCGATTCGCCCATCCCGGAAATGCGCGTTCACCTGCTCACGGCTCTGGCAGTCAGCGTTCCGCTCGGAATCATTACTGCGTTTCTAATGACCATCGCGCTCAAAGCGCGGCGCAACAAAGTAGTCACCGGCGCGCAAGGCCTGGTCGGCGAGACCGGAGTCGTGCAAACCGCGCTGTCTCCTCAAGGCAAGGTTTTCGTTCACGGCGAACTGTGGGACGCTGTCGCTTCCTCGCCGCTACCCGCAGGGCAACTCGTCACCATACGTAGAGTTGACGGCCTCACGCTGCAAGTGGATCCGCTCGAAACCGCGGTGCCGCCGGCCAATGCTGCAGCGGCAGTCCTATAGCCGAGCAAAATCAAGTTGGTGTCATCCCGAGCGGAGCCGTTCTTCAGGCGAAGCGAGGGATCTCCCGCAGATCGACACTCGCGTCAAGACCAAACTGCACGGCGACCGAGCCGTAACGACTACTGACGGCCCAGAACGGGCCCCGCTACAGCCATCAGATCGACTTGCAGTCCAGCGGAGTGCAACCCTTCAATCGTCGTAGCCGGAAGTTTTCCGGTCGCCGGCAAGATGCCGACAGCGCGATTCTTTCCTGCCTGCTTGGCCTGATGCAGTCCGCGATCGGCGAGCGTGAGAACCTCTTCGTAGCTGATGGCGCGAGGTTCGTCGGGAAACCACGGGAACGCCGCCCAGCCCAGCGAGCACGTGCGGTAAATGGGTTCCACTGCTCCTCCCATGCTGAAAGGTGTATCGGCAACCGCAGAAAGCACGCGCTGGGCCAGCCATTCCGCTTCACTGCGATCGGTATAGCGCGAGACGATCAGAAATTCCTCTCCGCCCCAGCGCACCAGCACGTCGGAATGCCGGATGGACGAACTCAGGCGGCGGGCCATCTCGACCAACACCTTATCGCCCACGTCGTGCCCGTACTGGTCGTTCATTTCTTTGAAATTGTCGGCATCGATCAGATAGAAGACCAGGTCGCGGGTCTTCAGGTCACGACCGTCGGCATGGGACCGCAGCGCCTGGCTCACGTCCGATTCGATGGTGGCGGAGAAATAGCGCCGGTTGCGCAGTCCGGTCATCGGGTCAGTGAGCGACGCCTCCTGCAGCACCAGGTTGGTGCGCCACAATTCCTGGTTCAGGCGGCGATGCTGAATGAACAGCACCAGCGCCATCAGAAACATCGTCGACAGCGTTACCAGCACGCGAAAATCCGCGACCGAGTGCGGAAGGTACCGGTTCAGCAACGCACAGAGCGCGATGATGGGCAGCGAAAGCACCGCCAACATGGCCAGATTCGCCATCCACGAACTGTAGGATTCATCGGCCGCCGTTTCCTGCGCAGGTGCCAGTCCCCAGCCCAGCACACTTACGCCGGTAAATAGAGCGAAGGATCCGGAGTAGGGAATGTCATACCAGCTGCCGGTGAAATACGTGCCTCTCTCAATCGCGGCATTGAGAATGTAAAACATGACGCCGTTGAAAATGACGGCGCCGCAGAAACAGGCGTAGAAGGTTTTCCAGCGTCCCGAACTCTCCCGCCAAAAGACCAGCAGCACACACGCCAGCAGGACGGTTTCCGCTCCAGACAGAAAATCGAAATTGCGGTTGTACGCGCCTTCATTCGGGAAGACGTACTGCCAGCACACCACGAACGATACGTAGAGGTAGAGCCACCAAAGCAGCAACAGGGAAAAATCCAGCAGGCCGAGGCGCGCCCCGCGCTCCGAGGGCTGGCGGTGCGGGCGGAGCAGCAGGCCTGCCATCATGGGGGCGCCGGCGAGAAACAGCAGAGCGTCCGCGGGATACATCTGAGGAACCGGCTTGCGCAGGACCAGGTCGAAAGCCACCCATACCATTTGATCGCTGAACCACATGCCCCACCCGGCCGCCTGCAGCAGCCAGAACCAGCGCACGCGGCCCTTGCTCGCCTTGCCGTGGAAAGCGAACGCCAGCAGCGCAGTCAGCATCAGCAATGCGCACGCAATGTCGCTGAAACCAGCCAGCAACAATCCCTTGGGAAGGGACAGGCTTGCGGCCGCCAGCACGACAGTGAGCAGCACGGCAGCAGCCACCAGGAATTTCGACGGGTTTCGGCCCTTCAACGGTTTCCACCTTGCGCGCGGATTTAGCCCTTGGCCCCTGTGGAACGCGTGACTCGGTAAGTCTGACCGTCAATTTCCTTGCGCAGATCATCCCAGATGTTGTCCGGCATTTGCAGGAAGACCCGCACAATTTCCGGATCGAACTGGCGTCCTGACCACTTCTCGATTTCGGCGCGCGCCGCTTGCAGAGTCTGCTTAATACGATAGGGACGATCGGAGGTAATCGCGTCGAAAGTGTCAGCAACCGAAAAGATGCGTGCCCCGAGAGGAATCTGTTCTCCCTTAAGATTCCGGGGATAGCCCTCGCCGTTGAACCACTCCTGGTGTGAATACACAATCTCGGCAGCCTCAGCCAAGAACGGAATTTTCTTGACGATGTGATAGCCGTGGTAGGCGTGCTCCTTCATGATCGCCATCTCGTCGCTATCGAGCTTTCCCGGCTTATTCAAAATCTTGTCGGGAATGGCCATCTTTCCTATGTCGTGCAAGAAAGCTCCTCGTGCGATGACAGTGATCTGATCGCGGGGCAGACCCAGAGCCTGGGCAATAGCAATCGTGAAGAGCGTAACACGCCGGGAGTGGCCTTCGGTCTCACGGTCTTTCAAGTCCAGCGCATCGCCCAGGGCCTCGAGCGTGATGTCGTAAGAGCGCTCCAGGCTGGCCATAGCGCTCTGCAATTGATCGGTGCGAGCCTTGACCAGAGATTCCAGATTGGTCTGATAGGTTCGGTTCTCTACTTTGAGGCGCCGGTTTTCCAGAGCGCGGCTCACCGTATTCAGCAATTGCTCGCGCTCAAACGGCTTCAGCAGATAGTCGTAGGCCCCGTTTCGAATGGCGGCCAGCGCCACCGAAATGTCGTGCACCGCGGTAACCATCACCACCGGCATATCCGGATACTTTTCCTTGGTGCGCTCCAACAATCCAATGCCGTCCAGGTCCGCCATCATCAGGTCGGAGAGCATCAGCTCAAATTCTTCCCCTGAAGTGAGCACGGCGAGCGCCTCCATGCCGGAAGCCGCCTGTTTACAGGCGTATCCCGCAGTAGTGAGCATGGACGAGACGATTTCCCGAATCGGTTCTTCGTCGTCAACTACAAGAATTCTGTCTGGCATGGAGTCAAACGAAAGTCTATTGGCGATTGTAACCCACAGGCGAGATGCCGAAAGTAATCATTGAGGTCCGGAAACTCCATCGAGAAACACCCCGGCCGTGATATTCAACAACAAGGAAGACGTACGTCAAGCAACGATTAGGCACGTCCGCAACCCGTAATGAGCGCATCCCTCTTCTCGATCTGGAACTCGGCGGCAAGGCTTGGACTCACCACGCCCACAGCGGCAGAATTAGCCCTGCTCATCCTGTTGGGCGCTTCCCTGCTCGCGCTGCGCGCCTTCCGCGAGAACTATCTTAAAGTTTGGGTCGTGGGCTGGACCGCGCTGCTGGCCTCGAATCTGGCCGCACACAGTTTCGCGGCCAGGATTCCCGCGCCGTTTGACGCGGTCGCGGTCCAGGCCGCGTTTCTGCTCGCCGTGGGGTTGCTGGCCGGGGCGGTTCTGCTCTATACCCGCGGCCGTGATCTGCTCGTGCCCCTGATGGTGATCACGCCCATCCTGGTGGGCTTTGCCGGAGCCCGAATTCTACTGTGGCCGGAATCTCTGCCCATGCGTGTGGCCGTGGAAGTGGGCTACCGCGTAATTCTGCTGACGGCGTCGATCGCGCTGCTGCGCGCGCGCCGCGGCCGTTGGGAACCCTCGGCCTGGCTGCTGGCTCTGTGTCTGCCGCTACTCCATCTTTCCTGGCCGCCCTTCACTGACCGCGTGCCCGCCGGCGCATCTCTGGCCGCCGTGATTGCTCTGGGCGTCAGCATGCTGCTCATCGTGGCGGATGAGGCCAGAGCCCGCACGCGCAGGTTGCGCGCGGTGCAGGCCATCACCGCCAGCATGGCCAGCGCTCAACAATATGGAAACGTCGTTCAGTCGGCCGTCGAGGAACTGCGCCGCTTGACTGGCGTCCGCGCTGCCTGGTTTCGCCTGATCGAAGGTGGACACCTCGTCGCCACCCACGCCGTTGGATTATCGTCCGATTTTCTGCGCGATGCCGGTTTTGCCCAGATCGACGAAGACCTGCAGAAACTGCTGGCTCAGCCCGGTCCGCATGTCACTACCCGCGAGGCCGCCGCTCCTGAACCTGAGCTCTGCCTCGAAGCCGAGAAAATTCACCAGTTGGTGATGGTCCCAGTCGTGGGCAACAAGTCGCCCATCGGACTTCTGCTGCTGGGCAGTTCCGGCAGCCGGAAGTGGACCGCGGAAGAACTGGACTTTCTCCAGGCCTGCGCCAAGCAACTCGCGGTGTCTGTAGAGAACTTTCGCTTGCTCGAGCAGGTACTGCGCTCGCAGCGGCAGTGGATCAACACGTTCGACTCCATCCACGACATCATTCTGGCGCACGACGCCGACTACCGCATCATCAAGGCCAATCAGGTTTTACTCGAACACCTCGGCCAGGCCGCCGCAGACGTCGTCGGCAGTTCTTGCGAGTCGACTTTGCCGCACACCTACGGCGAGTGGACCGGCTGCCCTTACTGTGCCATGGGCGGCGACGAAGATTTCGTCGAAGGCGCTGACCCGTGCTTCGGCGGCTTCTCGGTGGTTTCCACTTCCATCTACACCGAGCAAGGCAGCCCGCAAAAGGGCACCATTCACGTGGTTCGCGACATTACCGATCGCCGTTCCGCGGAAGAAAAATATCGCCTGTTGTTCGAGCAAGTGCAGGAAGGCGTTTACGTCGCCAACCCAGCAGGCCAGCTCATCGATTGCAACGACGCCTTCGTGCACATGCTGGGTTACAGCCAGCGCGACGAATTGCTGGTACTGAATCTGAATTCCGAAATCTGCGTCGATCCGAAACAGCGCGAGGCCTTCCGCCGCGAAATTGAAGATCACAACTACGTGCGGAATTTCGACGTCACTCTGCGCCGCAAGGATGGCACCCTGCTGCTGGCTGCGGAGAGCAGCTTTGCCACGCGCGACGCCGCCGGAAACATCGAGCGTTATCAGGGTTTTGTTCTTGACATGACGGAGAAGCGCCGCGCCGAAGATGAAATGCGGCGCCGCAACCGCGAACTCAACGCGCTGAATGCCATGGCCGTGGTTGCGGCTCAATCCTTCGATCTCGACGAAATTCTTAACCTGACTCTGCGCCAGGTGGTCACCCTATTTGGCGCCGATAGCGGGACCGTCTACCTTTCCGATACCGACACCACAACCTATCGCCGGCGCGCCGCCTGGGGCCCGCGCAGCCGCGACAAAATGCGCACCGCTGACGTTTGCTTTACCGAAGGCTTTGGCGACCTCGTCATGCGTTCCCGCGCCGAAGTAATCACCGCGGAATATCTCCCACACCTGCCGCCCAACGTGGCCGAGTTCGTGCGTTCGGATGCGGACCGTTCCTGGATCTGGGTGCTGTTCTGGGGCAAGGAGAGCCCGGTCGGCATCATGGGCCTGTGCAGCTACGCGGGATACGAATATTCCAGCAACGACGAAAATCTGCTGGTCGCCATCAGCCGCCAACTCGCCACCACCATCGAAAAAGTTCGGCTCTACGAAGAAACCTGCCGCGCCTACGAAGATCTGCGCAAGACGCAGGAACAACTGCTGCAGAGCGAAAAAATGTCCGCCGTCGGGCAGTTGATTGCCGGCGTCGCCCATGAACTCAACAATCCGCTGACGGCAATTCTCGGCTACGCCCAGCTGCTCGAAACCGAAGGCCTCAGCAGCCGCGCCCAGGAATACGTGAGCAAGCTGTTCAAGCAGGCGCAGCGCACGCATCGTGTGGTGCAGAACTTGTTATCTTTCGCCCGCCAGCGCAAGCCCCAACGCGACGAAGTCGACCTGCGCAAGATTCTCGAAGAGACTCTGGCCCTGCGCGACTACGACCTCAAGATCAACAACATCAAAGTCGAACGCGACCTGCCTTCCGACCCGGCTATGGTTGTCGCCGACCCGCATCAGATCGAGCAAGTATTTCTGAACATCATTAACAATGCCGTCGACGCCGTGCTGGAAACCGGACGCACCGGCAAGCTCAAGATTCGGATCGTGTGCGCGGGTGGACACGTCTGCACGCAATTCACCGACGACGGCGCAGGTATCAAAGATCCCAAGCGCATCTTCGATCCCTTCTATACCACCAAGAGTATCGGCAAAGGCACGGGACTCGGCCTCAGCATCTGCTACGGCATCGTGAAAGAACACGGCGGCGACATCACCGCCAATAACGCTCCGGAAGGCGGTGCTGTGATTGAGGTACGGTTACCGGCCGCAGTCGCCGCTGCTCCTGAGACTGAAGCTGCCAAGCCGGCGGCCCGACAGCGCGAAGGCGCCATCCACGGCCGCGTGCTCCTGGTCGAGGAAGAAGAAGCCATCCTCGAATTCGAGCGCGACGTCCTCATGGGCGCAGGCGCAACCGTGGTCACCGCCAAGACCAGCCAGGATGTAAAGACTCGTCTGCTCTCAGAAGCCTTCGACGCCCTCATCATGAACGGCAAGATGCCCGGCCAGTGGAACGCCCAGGAATCCTGCGCCTGGCTCAAAGAGAATTGCTCTGCGATGGAAGGTCACGTCCTGTTCACCTTCTCGAATGGCGTGGAACAAGGCGACGAACGTGCTTTCCTGCAGGCCAACAACATTCCCTACCTGGTGAAGCCCTTCGAAGTCGCCGAGTTGATCAGCCAGGCGCGGAAGCTGCTGCAAAAGGCGCTCGCCGCCGCCGCGGGTTTAAGCTAGACGCCCCCATCACACTGGAACTGCTCCACGCGCCAGTGTAAACTTTCCCTATGGGAGCTGCGCTTGCCGCAGTATTCGTCTTGTTCGCGGCACTTACCGCTGTGCCTGCCCAAGAGAGCGGGAAGAGGTTATTCCCAGCCGAGCAGGGCGGGAAATACGGGTACATCGATTCAACCGGGATTCCTTCAATTCCCTTTAAGTTCGAGTATGCCTGGGATTTCCATGACGGGCTCGCGAAGGTGGAGATTGACGGGCAGTGCGGCTATATCGCCGACTCCGGTGAGTTCGTAGTGCAGCCGCTGTACATCTGTCTCTACTCAGAAGATTTCTCCGGGGGCCTGGCACAGGTCAGTACGCAGGCTAGGACGGCGGGATTTATCGACTCCACCGGCAGAATGGTCATTGCCGAAAAGTCCTTCATGACGGGCAAGTTTTCCGAGGGGCTGGCGAAAGTCTGGCCCGCCTCTGACCCATCGGAATATGGGTTCATCGACAAAGCTGGGACTACTGTGATTCCTGCCGTCTATCAGTATTACGCATGCGACTTCCACGAGGGGCTGGCTTGCGTCCAAAGAAACGGAAAGTCCGGCTTCGTGAGCGAGGCGGGGAATGTGGTAATTCCTTTTCAATTTGAGCAAGCATTCGATTTTTCTGACGGGCTCGCTCCAGCGGAAATCGACCGAAAATGGGGGTTCATCGGACGGTCTGGCACGTTTGTGATTCCGCCGAGCTTCGACCTTGCGTGGTCTTTCGAGGAAGGGCTAGCTCCGGCTCGTGTCGGGACACAATGGGGCTTCGTTACAAAGGCTGGCGGATGGGCAATAGCTCCCCAGTTTGACGAGGTGAACGGTTTCGGTGAGGGCGTCGCGTCCGTTCGGGTCGGAACTAAGTGGGGATACGTGCGACACGATGGAACGTTTGCAATTGCGCCGCGATTTGAAGACGCCTGGTATTTCGACGGTGGGCTCGCCCAGGTACGAATCGGTCCGCGATGGGCGCTCATCAATCATAAGGGCGACCTCGTATGGAAGTGGGACGAGGACGATGACCTCTACACGACTGAGCAGAACTAGCGCGCAACCAAAAACCGTTGGCGCGAGGTCGCCCGCACGCTGACAACCGTGTCGGAGCGTACGGCACATGAAACCCACACAAACGCTCAGTTTTCCTCCGTCCCGATTGCGTTAGACTACCCACAGAGCCATGTCCCAATTCGTCCACCTGCATCTCCACACCGACTACTCCATGCTCGACGGCGCTTGTGACGTCGAAAAACTTTGCCAGCGTGTGAAAGAAATGGGTATGCCCGCCGTGGCCATGACCGACCATGGCAACATTTTTGGCGCAGTCCACTTCGTCAACGCCGCCAAGCATGCAGGTGTGAAGCCGATCGTCGGCTGCGAGCTCTACATCTGCAAAAAAGACGACCACCGCGCCGCGCCCGAAGGCGACTCCTACAACCATCTGCTGGTGCTCGCCGAGAGCGAAGAAGGCTACCGCAATCTGGTCAAGATCACGTCGGAAGCCTCTCTCCACGGCTTCTATTACAAGCCGCGCGTTAGCAAGAAGTTTCTAGCCGAGCATTCCCGCGGCCTGATCGGTCTCTCCGGATGCCTGAAGGGCGAAGTCGCCGAGCGCCTCACCGAAGGCAACTACGACGCCGCCCGCGCCGCTGCCGGAACCTTCACCGACATCTTCGGCAGGCAGAATTTTTATCTCGAGATTCAGGATCAGGGTCTCGCCATGGAGCACCGCATCCATCCCGGCCTCTTCCAACTCGAAAAAGATCTTGGCCTGCCGCTCGTTGCCACCAACGACAGCCACTATCTCTGCGAAGACGACGCCCACGCCCAGGACGTGATGCTCTGCATCCAGATGGGCAAGTCGATTCACGACACCGCTCGCATGAAGTTCGACGGCAACCAGTTCTTCGTCAAGAGCCATGACGAAATGTCGCGCGTCTTCAAGGATTCGCCGCAAGTGCTCACGCGCACGCTCGACATCGCCGAGCGCTGCAGCCTGCGCTTGGAAAAAATCGCAAATCCGTTCCCGCAGTTCGAAGTCCCGCCCGGCTACACCATCGACAGCTATTTCGTCCACGTCACCCGCGAAGGTTTTGCCCGCCGCCTTGACGCTCTCCGCCCCTTGCATGAGCAAGGCAAGCTGAAGCATTCCATCGCCGACTACGAGCAGCGTCTGGAGCGCGAACTCGCCATCATCCAGCAGATGCAGTTCCCCGGCTACTTCCTCATCGTCTGGGACTTCATCCGCTACGCCCGCGAACATGACATCCCCGTCGGCCCCGGCCGCGGATCGGCCGCCGGATCGCTCGTCTCTTACGCGCTCAAAATCACCGACATCGATCCTCTGCAGCATGAACTGCTCTTCGAGCGCTTCCTGAATCCCGAGCGCGTGTCCATGCCTGACATCGACATCGATTTCTGCATGAACCGCCGCGGCGAAGTCATACAATACGTCACGCAGAAATACGGCCGCGACAACGTCGCGCAGATCATCACCTTCGGCACCATGGCCGCCAAAGCCGCCATCAAAGACGTTGGCCGCGCCATGGATATCCCCTACGCCGACGTCGACCGCATCGCCAAGATGGTTCCGACTCAGTTGAACATTACGCTGGAGCAGGCCATCGCCGACTCCGCTCAACTGCGCGAGGCCATCGAAAAAGATGGCCAGATTCGCGAGCTCTTCGAGACCGCAAAAAAGCTGGAAGGCATGGTGCGCAATTCCGGCGTCCACGCCGCCGGAGTCGTAATCTCACCGCGCCCGCTCACTGACCTCGTCCCCTTGCATCGCACCAAGAACGACGAAATCGTGACCGCCTTCGACATGGTGGCGATCGACAAGTTGGGCCTGCTGAAGATGGACTTCCTCGGCCTGACCACGCTCACAATTCTTACCGACGCGTTGAAATTGATCGCTCAAACGCGCGGCACAACTATCACGCTCGAACAGATTCCACTCGAAGATCACGAAACCTACGAAAAGGTTTTCTATAAAGGATTGACCTCCGGCGTCTTCCAGTTTGAATCGAACGGCATGCGCGACGTGCTGCGCAAGTATCAACCGAATTCGATCGAAGATCTCACGGCTCTGAACGCACTCTACCGTCCCGGCCCGATTCAAGGCGGCATGATCGACGACTTTATCGACCGCAAACACGGCCGCAAGAAAGTCGAATACGAATTGCCCGAACTGCAGGAGATTCTGCGGGAAACTTTGGGTGTCATCGTGTATCAGGAACAGGTGATGCAGATCGCCAATCGCCTCGCCGGCTACTCTCTGGGTGAAGCCGACCTGCTGCGCCGTGCCATGGGCAAGAAAAAAGCCGAGGAAATGGCGCAGCAGCGCGAGCGTTTTGTGGAAGGCGCCGCGCGCCAGAAATATCCGCCGAAGAAGATCGAAAAGATTTTCGACCTCATGGCGCAGTTCGCCGGATACGGCTTCAACAAGTCGCACTCCGCCGCCTACGCCCTGCTCGCCTATCACACCGCCTACTTGAAGACCCACTATCCCGTCGAGTTCATGGCGGCCTTGCTAACTTCCGTCACCGGATCGACCGATGACGTGGTCAAGTACATCAACGAGTGCCGCGAGATGGGCATCGCCGTCGAAGCTCCCGACATCAATGTTTCCGACGCCAACTTCACACCGCATGGCGAGTCCATCCGCTTCGGCCTCGCCGCCGTGAAGAATGTCGGCGGCAATGCCATCGAATCGATCGTGGCTGCCCGCAAAAAACTCACCCGATTCAAATCCATCTTCGAGTTCTGCGAGAACGTCGATCTCCGCCTGCTCAACAAACGCGTCCTCGAATCGTTAATCAAGAGCGGTGCGATGGATTCCATGGGCCGCCGCGCCCAGCTCATGGCCGTACTCGATAAGGCAATGGAGCAGGCGCAGAAAGCCCAGCGCGACGCCGAATCCGGCCAGCACGGCCTGTTTGGCGTCTTCCAACAAGACGACGCGTCGACGAACGATAAACTGCCCAACGTTCCTGACTGGGACGAGCACACCCGCCTCACCGCGGAAAAAGAAATTCTCGGCTTCTTCATCAGCGGCCATCCCCTGCAAAAGTACAAAGACAAGCTCGCCGACCTGCAGGCGCTCAGCATCGAAGAAATCGCGGCCATGACCAAATCAACCGGCAAAGACGAAACTATCGTGACCGCCGGCATCATCGGCAACGTGCGCGTCCTCAAGTCAAAGCGCGGAGACTTCTACGCCCAGGCCACGCTTGAAGACATGTCCGGCTCCATCGACATGATCGTTTTCCCCGAGGCTTACAAGCGCATCGGCGATAAAGTGAAGCTCGAAGTTCCCGTACTGCTGAAAGCCGGAGTCCGCATCGAAGAGGGCGCAAATCCGAAGATTACCGCTGCCGAAATCCAGCCGCTGGAAGAAGCCAAAGTTCCTCTTCCGCGCGCCATCCGCATTCGCGTGCCGCTGGAGACCGCCGGCGACACCACCGTTGACGATCTCCACATGCTGTTTCTTGAGCGCAAAGGCGAGGCCAAGGTGTTGTTTGACGTGGAACGCCAGGGCGATTTCATGGTGGTGATGGAGGCGGAAGGCTATAATGTCGTACCGGACCGCAATTTCATCGCCCGCGTCGAGCAGTTGTGCGGGCGGGGCAGCGTCCGCATCATTGCCTGACCACATGGCCTGACAGGATCGCCTGAATTCACGCATGGCACCGACTGAAAAAGCGCAGCAGGAATTGGAGCAGATTGAACGCCAGGTCGCCGAACTCGAGTCTCCTGGAGCCGACGATGCGACCCGCCGCGAGATCGCTTCCTTGCAGAACCGCCTTGACACGCTTCGCCGAGAAATGAACGCGCCCCCCACTGCCTGGCAGAAGACCGAACTGGCGCGGCATCCGCAGCGTCCGCAGTCGCTCGACTACATCGAGCGCGTCTTCACCGACTTCAGCGAAATTCACGGCGATCGCGGTTTCGGCGACGATGCCGCCATCATCTGCGGCATGGCCCGCTTCCACGGCGACGAAGTGCTCATCGTCGCCACCCAAAAAGGACGCGACATGAAACAGCGCGTCCACCGCAACTTCGGCACGCCGCATCCCGAGGGCTACCGCAAGGCAATCCGCATCATGCAGCTCGCCGAGAAATTTCGCCGCCCCATCTTCACTCTGGTCGACACCGACGGCGCATATCCTGGCATCCATGCCGAAGAACGCGGCCAGGCCGAGGCCATCGCCTACAATCTTCGCGAGATGGCACGCCTCGAAGTCCCGATCATAGCCACGGTCATTGGCGTGGGCGGCAGCGGCGGAGCTCTTGCGATTGCCGTCGCCGACCGCGTCCTGATGATGGAGAACTCGATCTATTCCGTTATTTCTCCTGAAGGCTGCGCGGCCATCATGTGGCGCGATGCCACCAAGAAAGAACTTGCCGCCGAAGCCATGCGCATTACCGCGACCGACCTCAGCGAACTCGGCTGCATCGACGACATCGTTCCCGAACCCGAAGGCGGAGCCCACCGCGACCACGAAGCCGCCGCCAACTTGCTCGATGCCAGCCTGCAGAAACATTACGCCGAACTGAAGAAACTCCCCACTGCCGACTTACTCGTGTCCCGCTATAATAAATTCCGCAACATCGCCCAGTTCTACAAGACAGAATCCTGAGTCCAGCGGACTTTCCCCAGTTCCATAACAGGTTCCTCCCGGGCTACAGACGGGCAATTTGACGCGACGCGGCGCAGCTGCCGCCCTTATAATGAGATGTTTCTTCCTCTGCAATCCACAAATCACGGGCGACTGGGTTCAGCCCGCTAATTGAAGGAAGGTATTGGGATGGCCACTACGGATGTCACGCCCCGGGAATCCTCCGGAGGCGTGGGACACAAACGCATCGTCAACGACATGAGCATTCAGGTCGCGACGGTCAACGGCTCCGGTTCGCAAAGCTCGAACACGGTTCTCCTGCGCAGCATTTTCCAGATGGGCGTACCCGTCTCCGGCAAGAACATGTTCCCTTCGAACATCGCCGGTCTGCCGACCTGGTACACGATTCGCGCCAACAAGCATGGCTATATCGGACGCAAGAAAGAAATCGATTTTCTCGTAGCTATGAACCCCGAGACTGCGCAGGAAGACACCATGTCGCTGGCTCCCGGCGCCGCCGTACTCTACGACGAGCCACTCGCTTTGCACAAGCTGCGCGACGATCTCATCTTTTACTCCGTTCCTTATGACAAGCTGGTCGCCGCTGTGTGCCCCGAAGCCAAACTGCGCAAACTGGTTAAGAACATGGTCTACGTCGGCGTGGTCGCCAGCCTGCTCACCATCGAGATGGGCGAAGTCGAGAAGGCCATCCGCAAGCAGTTCGCTAAAAAAGTGAAAGCAGCCAATCTGAATCTGGCCGCCGCCCAGGCTGGCTTCGATTACGCCAAGGCGAATCTGCAAAAGCGCGGCGCCTTCTACATCGAGCGCATGAACGCCACTGCCGGCAAGATCATCATCGACGGCAACTCCGCCGCCGCTCTGGGCTGCATGTTCGCCGGATGCACTGTCGTCACCTGGTATCCAATCACCCCGTCGTCGTCGCTGGTCGAGACGATGATCGAATACATGAAGGAATACCGCATCGGTCCCGACGGCAAAGCGACTTTCGCCATCGTGCAAGCCGAAGACGAACTGGCCGCCATCGGCATGGTCATCGGCGCAGGCTGGGCGGGCGCGCGCAGCATGACCGCCACTGCCGGCCCGGGCGTCTCGCTGATGTCGGAGTTCGCCGGACTCGCCTACTACGTTGAAGTGCCCGGCGTGATCTGGGACATTCAGCGCGTCGGCCCCTCCACCGGTTTGCCCACGCGCACATCGCAGGGCGACATTCTCTCCACCGCATTCCTTTCGCACGGCGATACCAAGAACATCATGCTGTTTCCCTGCTCCGTCGCCGAGTGCTTCAGCATGGCGCCCGAAGCTTTCAACCTGGCCGAACAATTTCAGACGCTGGTCTTCGTCATGTCCGATCTCGATCTCGGCATGAACAACTGGATGTCCGATCCCTTCGAGTACCCAACTACGCCGATCAATCGCGGAAAAGTTCTCAGCAAAGAAGATCTCGACCGCCTGGGCGGATTCTCTCGCTACAAAGACGTGGACGGAGACGGCATCGGCTACCGCACGCTGCCCGGGACGATTCATCCCGCAGCCGCCTACTTCGCGCGCGGCAGCGGCCACAACGAGAAGGCCCAATACAGCGAGCGTGCCGACGACTTCGAAAACAATATGGAGCGATTGAACCGCAAGTTCGAAACCGCGCGCTCCTTCGTCCCGCGGCCTGAGATCACCAAGGGCAATAACGCCAAAATCGGGATCATAGGCTACGGTACTTCGCACTGGGGCATCACCGAGAGCCGCGACCAGCTGCGCGATGAGTACTCCATCGAGACCGACTACTTGCGGCTCAAGGCGTATCCCTTCACCCGCGAAGTCCACGAGTTCGTCGAGCAGCACGATCGCATCTATCTCGTCGAACAAAATCGCGACGCGCAAATGCTCACTCTGCTCAAACTCGATCTCAAGCCCGAATTAACCACGCGCCTGCGCAGCATCGCCCACATCACCGGCCTGCCGCTCGACGCGCGCTCCATCACCGACGAACTCACCAGCATGGAGGGGAAATAGGTCGGGAAGGGCACGAGTTTACTCGCGCCGCAAAAAGTCGAATTCGAGCCGCGGCTTTAGCCGCACCGTGGAAGAGCGGCCCTTCAGGGCCGCGTATAGGCGAAAAAGAAAAAGGGCTTTAGCCCCTGAGGAGCAAGCAATGGGCACCACCACCGTCGAACCCGGAACCGCCGCACCCGGTCCAAAAACCAACCGCATCGGCCTCACCGTCATGGATTACAAGGGCGGCAAGACCACGCTGTGCGCCGGCTGCGGCCACAACGCCATCTCCGAACGCATCATCGAGTCCATGTACGAGATGGGCGTGCAGCCCGAATTGCTGATCAAACCCAGCGGCATTGGCTGCTCCTCGAAGACTCCCGCGTACTTCATGAGCCGCTCCCACAGCTTCAACGCCGTGCACGGCCGCATGCCTTCAGTGGCCACCGGAGCCCTGCTGGCGAACCACAAGTTGATCTGCATCGGCGTCAGCGGAGACGGCGACACCGCTTCCATCGGCATTGGCCAGTTCATGCACCTCATGCGCCGCAATCTTCCCATCATCTACATCATCGAAGATAACGGCGTCTACGGACTCACCAAAGGCCAGTTTTCGGCCACAGCGGATCTGGGCTCGAAACTAAAATCCGGCGTGCTCAACGATCTTCCGCCTATCGACACCTGCGCGCTGGCCATTCAGCTCGGCGCAACGTTAGTTGGCCGCTCATTCTCCGGCGACAAGAAACAACTCAGCGCCATGATCAAGGCCGCGATCGCCCACAAGGGCACGGTCATGCTCGACGTGGTCTCGCCCTGCGTCACCTTCAACGATCACGAGGGCTCGACCAAGTCCTACAAGTATGTGAAAGAGCATGAGGAAACTCTGCAGGACGTCAGCTTCGTCCCCCACTTCGAGGACATCGACGTGGAATACGATCCCGGAACCACCACCGAAGTCACCATGCACGACGGTTCCCATCTGCGCCTGCGCAAGTTGGAAGAAGACTACGATCCGACCGACAAGATTCGCGCCATCACCCGCCTCACCGAAGCTCATGACAAAGGCGAGGTGCTGACCGGCGTCTTTTACGTCAATCCGGAAGCGCCCAACTTTATCGACATGCTGAACGTGGTCGATCAGCCTCTGGCCACGCTGCCCGATTCGATGACGCGTCCCGGCAAAGAAGTGCTCGACGCGGTGATGGAAGAATTGCGTTAGTCGCGCTTACCAAAGCCGCATACTCAACTGGATGTCATTCCGAGCCGGGCCGAAGGCGCGGTGAGGAACCTGCTGCCCTGCCTCCGCCACGAACTCAGCCTACGCGGTCTTGCGCGTCGGTTCGCCGCTATGTTCGGGATTTAGCCCCGGCTCGGGAAAATCCGAATCCGCATCCTTCAACATCGGATCCTGATCTCTATGCCCGAGTTGTTCCTGCAATCCAATATTGCCCGCGACCTTGTGATCCTCAGCTTCGGTGGCGCCCTTAGCGGTATCCTGGTCGTGCGTGATATGTGGCATGATGAAACCTCGTATAACAAGATTCCTGCACCGCCAGTTTAGCGCTGGAACTCAGCAAATAAAATGGGTATAAATTACGAGGGGCACATCGGGAGACACAGTACATGAAGCGGAGTGTTTGGGTACTAATCCTATTGGTCGCGTCCGGCACATTCGCCATTGCCGCCCCAACACCGCACCCCGCGCTCACCTTCGTGAAGACATCCCACCACCACGATAAGCGCGTGCAGCGCCACCACGCCCACAAGGCCGGAAAGCATCACACGCCCAAGCGGCCACATCACCACGCAGTCTGATTCCCATCCCGCCGGATTACTTACCAGTAGGCGAAACTCCCAGCTTATGCAAGCGGTCCCGCGCCTGCAGCGCTTCCGGAGTGTGCGGATAGCGCTGGATCACATGGCGCAACTCGGTGACTCCGTCGTCCTGCTTGCCGAGCTCGATCAGAGAGAACCCCTTCTTCAGTTGCGCTGAGGCAGCCTTGTTTCCGCTGGGAAAATTCTGCAGCACTTGGTCATAACTCTGCGCCGCCTGTTGAAAGTTTCCCTGCCGGAACTGAATCTCCCCCAGATAGAAATAGCAGTTCCCCGCCAGATCGGTGTTGGGATAAAACTTGATGTAGTCGGAAAACTCCTGCGTCGCCAGGTCGTTCTTCGCCCCGTTGTAATCGCGCAATGCGTTGTTGTAGAGAACATCCGGCGGAGGCGCTGCTGCCGCGGCCTGTTGCGCTGCCTGCTGCGTAGCCTGCTGGGCAGCTAGACTCTGCTGCGCCGCCTGCATATCTTCCAACTGCTTGGTCACTTTCGACAGGCGCACCTTAATTTCATCCATGGTGTCGTTGAGCGCCTGAATCTGCCCGGAAAGTTGGTCCGTCTTCGACCCCGCATCGCCCTGCTGCTTATTCAGCGTCGTATTCAGCCCGGTCAATGCCGCCGCCAATTTGTTCACCGCGTCGGTGTCGGTCTGCACCAGATTGTTCATCACGCCCATGCGTTCATCAAAGCTGCGTTGCATGGCCGTCATCTGTTCCTGCAGTTGCTGCACCTGCGTCTGCAGCTGGATCATCTCTTTGCTGGCGCTTCCTGCCGGACTCACTCCCAGACAGAGCACCGCTAATACCACGAATAATACGGAGACACGATTCGATTTCATGATTGATTTCATAGAGATTCCCTGAATAGCTTCTGGTTTGGATGCCAATCTCAGATTTTATGATTGTCCCACAGGCGGGGATGATTCCACACAGAAAGGAGGGACCGGAACCGGAAGTCTCAACCGGTGCCGTACCGCGCCGCGCACACCAGTCCGCCATCGCAGGCGAGAAGCAACGGGAGACGCCGCTCGGCGTCTCCCGGCAATCCTCACTTCTGATAGACGAGGTGACCACGGCGGTTCTGCTGCCAGCAAGCCTCGTTGCTTTCCGTGCAGAAGGGTTTTTCCTTGCCGTAGCTGATGGTCTTGATCCGGCTGGCGCTGATGCCGCCGGCGGTCAGTGCATTTTTCACCGAACTGGCGCGCTGGTCGCCCAGGGCCAGGTTGTACTCGGTCGAGCCACGCTCGTCGCAATGCCCCTCAATCGTGAAATTGACATTGGCATGCTGATTCAGGAACGCGATGTCGGCCTGCACCGAAGACTGCTGGTCTCCGCGCACGTCAGACTTGTCGTAATCGAAGTAGACGTCCTTGATGTTCTGGCTGAACAAGTCTTCATCGGTGACCGTCGGAGCTGGCGGTGGCGGCGGTGGCGCTTGCGTTACCGTCAGCCGCGCAGTGGCTTCCTGCGATCCGCCCGACCCCTTGGCGACCAGATGATAGGTCGTGGAATTCGCCGGGGATACCGTCTGCGATCCATTCGGCTGCACTGCTCCGATGCCGTCGATCGACACGTCGGTCGCGTTGCTGGTCTGCCATGTCAAAGACGCCGACTGTCCTGCCTGAATGCTGTTCGGAGTCACTGCAATGGAAGCCGTTGGGGCCGGCGGAGCTGGTGGGGCTGGCGGCGGAGTTGGGGCGACTTTCTTCCCTCCGCAAGCGCCAAGCGTGAGTAGAGCGCTGAGTACGATGATCGGCAGAAACCACTTCATAGTTTGCTTCACTTTATTTCCTCCTGCGACCCATGAGCTTAGCTCGGGATCAGACGAAGCGTATTTGGTATTTACTATTTCCAACTCCAATTCGGTTGCGTGTTGTGTCCGGTAAAAGTCAATTGCTGAACGTTCGTGCCGGTGGCCAACATGCTCCAGATCTGCAGGCTGCCCGAACGGTTCGACTGAAAAACAATGTGCCGCCCATCCGGCGACCACGACGGATAGTCATTCCGCCCGCCATCATGCGTGAGCTGCACCCACTGCTTGCTGGCGATATCCATCAGGTAAATATCCGACGCACCCGGTTCACCCGGTCCATACTTCCGCACCCAGGCAAACGCCAGAAACTGCCCGTTCGGCGCCCAGTTCGGCGATACCGCATAGCCCTGGTCGGTCATACGCTGCTGGTTGGTGCCGTCGGCCTCCATGGTGTAAATCTGCGGCAACCCCGTGCGGCCGCTGACAAACGCAATCTGTGCGTTGGTCTTCCGGTTCCACACCGGCGCAACGTCCGGCCCTTTGTCCGTCGTCATTTTGTGTAGATTCCCGCCGGACGCATCCACCACGTAAATCTCCGGATCGCCCCCGCGCGACGATGAAAACGCCAGCTTCGTCCCGTCTCCCGACCACGCCGGCGAAAGATTCGTCCCGCCCATGTGCGGGAAACTCACGGGCCGGTTCAGGTCAAGGGAGTACATCATAATCTCCCATCCGCTCTTGGTCAGGCTGCTGAAGGCAACGCGCGATCCATCCGGCGACACCCGCGGAGACAATGAAATCGAACCCAACCGCGTGATCTGGTGCTGGTTCGAGCCATCGTAATCCATGGCCCAGATTTCCTTGTGCCCACTCCGGTCGCTGACAAAATAAATCTGCGTCTCCGCGATCCCGTTCAACCCTCCGCCCAGCCGGAAGATGATCTCGTCGGCAAACTTGTGCGCCATCACTCGCGCCGCCGCGTCGGTGGCAGTGTCAGAGTATTGCTTGCCCAGAATCTGCGGCGACTGGGTATTCTTCACGTCATACAGCCAGCCCTGAACCGTGAGCCGTCCGCCGGCCACGCCCAGGTTTCCGAAGGCCAGCATGGCCGCATTCGGAGGCGGCGCATTCCACGCGGGAAAAGTGACTTCCGGCGGCTGCCCCGGAACCTGCAACGGATAAAAGCTCTTCGAAACCAGCTCCACCACGCCGGAGACGTCCAGGTCATTCCACAACGTGTCGTTGAAAGTTTTGAGCAGCGCGGCATTCTGCGGATCGGCGGTCGAGGGCTTGAAGTCGGGAACAGCCAGTCGCACCTTCTCCACGCCCAGGCTCGTCCCCGTCTTGACCCAATCCTGGGCGAAAAGGGCAGATGAAAGAAGGATACAGGCGAGAGCGGTCAGAACGCGCTTCAACGCCGCCCTGCCGGCGAATTGCGAGCGGCCAAGAGGGCCTAGCCATCGCCGCGAATCAGGCCGTCGCCGGGATAATCTTCTAGCGCTTTCGTCCATCCGTATGGGGGAGAAACATACTCCGTACGACAATATCGTATCCCGATATGATTTCTTTTGCAAGGCTTCTTCCCTCTCGCCGCGTTGCACCGTTGGTTACTTCCGTCCAATTGCGTCGGCGGACGAGCACAGCGCTTCGCTGGACGTTCGTAACGGAGCTTACTTCACCGCTTGTAATCGAACCAGAACTCCACCGAAATCTTGCTGCCAGAATAATCCGCCGGCAACGGCCCGAACGTGTCAATCCGCTGCAGGGCCCGCACCGCAGAAATATCCAGCGACGGCACGCCGCTCGACTGCTCCACGTGCACATTCGCCGGATGCCCGTCGCGTTCCACGTCAAACGAAATGTACACACGCTGTGCCGTGGTGATTCTCGGATCCACCTCGTACCTCAGCCAGTTCTCTGACACTTTCTGCTGAATGATGTGCACGTAGTACGCATACTTCGTGCCAAAATCCCCGCCGCCTCCGTTGACTCCGAATCCGCCCTTGGCGGCCGCCGCATTGAACGTGCCGTAAGGCCCGCTGACCGGCCCGCCTTCCCCAAACGCCACCTGATTATTCTCTTCCTCCGGTTGGGCGACCTGCGGCTTTTCCTTGGATGCCGTTTCCTGCTTCGTCTTCGGCTTTGGCTTTATTTTTGCGTTCTTGCCCTGAATCTCAATCGCGTCCGGCGCTTTCTCTTCGATCTTCGGCTGGGACTGCGTCAGTCCCTTGGATTCATTGGCCAGCACGTTCTGCGTCTGCGCCGGATTCACCGGCAGCGGAACCGAGCTCACCAGCGTCGCGCCGATCGCTTCCCCGCCTCCGCCCGCTCCCCAGGTATCCCCGTTCCGTCCGGTAAGAACGGCCGAAAGAATCAGCACGAACGCAGTGATTGCCACATGCAGCCCCGCCGACCACGCCAGCGCGCGGCCCCAGCGGTCGTGCTCGAAGTAGATCTCAGCGTTTGCGGCCATTTTGTTCCAGTGGCTGCGTCACAATGCTGACGTTGGAAATTCCCGACTGCTTCACCGCATCCATCACGGTCGCGAACGCGCCAAAGGGAACATTCTCATCGGCGCGCACAAACACCGCCTGGTTGCGCGGATCGCGAATCTTCTGCTTGATCTTGCTTCCGATCTCATTGATATTGATGGCGTCGTTCCCTAAAAAGACGCGTTGATCTTTATTGATGGTGATCACCAGCCGCTCCTGCGTGATCTCATGCACCGTCCGCGTCTTGGGCACGCTCACGTCGATGCCCGACTGCAGCACCGGCGCCGTCACCATAAAAATAATCAGCAGCACCAGCACCACGTCCACCAGCGGCGTGATGTTGATGTCGGCCAGCGCCGTCTGCGTGCGTCCGTTGGAAGCAGTGAACGCCATCAGCGCCTCACCTCTGCCGGCCCAGCCTGCGCCTGACTGTGTTCCACAGCATTCAGAAATTCCAGGGCAAAGTCGTCGCTGCGCGCGGCAAATTCGCGGATCGACGCGCCAATCAGGTTATACGCAATCACGGCCGGAATCGCGGCCGCCAGTCCAGCCGCCGTCGTAATCAGAGCCTCTGAGATGCCAGGAGCCACGGCCCGCAGCGTTGCCGCGCCCGCCGTGCCCAATCCCTGAAACGCATCGATGATGCCCCACACCGTGCCAAACAGCCCCACAAACGGCGTCACCGCGGCGGTAATCGCGAGCCAGGGCATATTCCGCTCCAGTCGCGTGATTTCTTCCGAGGCCCCAATCTGCATCCCGCGCTGGATCGACAACAGATTCCGGATCGTCCCCGTGGTCGCAGCCTGCTGTTTATATTCTTCGTATCCGCCTTCGAACACACCGACGAGTGGGCTCGGCTTGAACTGTTCGGCCACGGCGGCAATATCCTGCAGGCGCTGCGCCTTGCGGAACGCGCGCACGAATCGCCCGCTCTGCGCCTTTGCCCGCCGCAATCGGCTCCACTTCGTGAGGATGATGGACCAGGAAATCAGGCTGAAGGCCAGCAGCACAAGCAGTACCAACTTGGCCAAGGCGCCACTATTGGAGATCATGTCGACGACTTCGCCGCCGACGAACACTACCAGCAAGGGGAAGGCATGCATCGTGTTTTTGAGGAATTCCTGCCTTGATTATAGAGGAACCAGCACGCCCGTTTTTCCTCACGTACCCGATCTGCCAACGAAATCTTTAGCAGTAGTGCATCCTGAATTCAGCCCAGCAAACATTGGCGTCATCCCGAGCGGAGCCGTTCTTTAGGCGAAGAGAGGGATCTCGCGCGCATCGCCACTTCCGTCATTCTCACTTGCTCGCCCTCGGGTCACTGTTGCTGAACGCAAAATGCACCGCCATCGAATCCAGATACGGCGAATCCAGCGGCGTGAAGTGCATATCCATCACCTGGATCACCACATAAAATCCGTCGACTTTCATAATCCGCTTCGCGCGCACCGGCACTGGGCTGAACCGGTTCGGGTTCAACCACCACAAATTATCCTTCGCGTCCGTCGATGCCTCCTGATCCGCCAACAGAATGTTTCTGTAGATGGTGTGGTGCAGATCCCGCAGCATCACTCGCCAGGATGTGATCTCTTTCGTCCCCTCCAGAACCTGCGGCGTAATCGTCAATTCATAACGATCGTTGCCTGCGGTGTCTCTGATCCGCTCCCGATAAGTCGCATTGTCGGGCGTGAGCTTGGCGTCAAACGCCTCTTCCGTGATTCGAACCGCTCCCTGACGAAAGCTCTCGGCATAGATCATGGGCGTGTTCTGTGCCCGCGCCATCGGTATGGCGACACCGATCCACACCACCACCACAAAAGCCGCCAGTAAAAAAGATCTTCGTGGGGACAGCCGCTCCCGGCTGTCCGGTCGATCTAAGCTCGACTGCGCCGACCGCGTGAACAAAGCTTTCATCGCCGATTCACCGCCTCCAAGTGCTGGTTCTGCGAACCATCCGCGCCGGCCATCTGGCCGATACTCTTCTCGAGCCAATCACTCAGCGCGCGCGCCGCCCGCCCGCTGTTCCGCGCCAGTCGCGCTACCCGCAGCCACAACCACGGCCGCAACGCCACAAAACCCGCGAATCGCCCTTCCAGAAACCGCCCGTTCCCATCGACAAACCGCTGCATAGAAGGAAAATCGAAATCGAATTCGTCAGAAATAACCTTCACCACTGCGAAGTCCACGCCGCGAATCTCCGCCGCCCGCGCGACCGCAGCCGCTTCCATGTCAACCGCCTGCGCGCCAAATGATTCTCGCAGCCGCGCCTTCTGCGCCGGACTCGCCACCGACGCGAAACTCACCAGCACGCCTTCCCCGAGGGCGAGAATCACGCTGCTGCCGTCGCCCGCATTCACCACACGCCCCGGCCGCACGATGTCGCCAACTTTAAGCCCCGCATCCAGCGCCCCGGCAAAGCCCGAGGAATAGATCACCTTGGGCGCGTAGATTGCGATCACCGCCTCCGCCGCCCGCCGCGCCGCCTCCGCTCCAATTCCCCCGCAGACCACCACGCATTCATCCTTCTCGAAAAAACGAAAGCGCCGCCCGTCATGCAGTTTCTCGTTAACCCGCCACTGCTTCACCAGAGGACGCACTTCCCTCTCCAGCGCCGCCACAATCGCCACCCTAAACATATCCGTTGCCCCGGAACCACTCCACCGCGCGCCGCAACGCTCCATCGACCGGCACAATCTTCCATCCCAGTTCGCGTTCGGCCTTGCCCGAACTGGCGAACATCCTCTTCTTCCCCATGCGCACCGTATCGAGCGTGGCTCGCGGATCGCCGTTGAACACCCGCCCCATGATTTCACCAACCACTCCCGTCGCGAATGCAAAAAAATACGGCAGCTTGATCGTCGGCGAAGGCAGCCCCGTAATCTCTCCCAGCTTATCCAGTATCTGCTTCAGCGTCAGATTCTCTCCGCCCAGAATATAACGCTCGCCCGACTTCCCTTTTTCCAGCGCGGCGACATGCCCCCGCGCACATTCCCGCACATCCACCAGGTTCAATCCCGTCTCCACATACGCGGGAAACTTGCGCTTCATAAAATCCACCACAATTCGCCCGGTGGGCGTCGGCTTCACATCCTGTTCCCCGATCGGCGTCGTCGGATTCACCGTCACCACCTGCATCCCGCTGCGCCCCGCCTCCAGCGCCAACTGTTCCGCCATAAACTTCGACCGCTTGTACGGCCCAATCATATCGGCCAGCGAAACCGGAGAGTCCTCATCCGCCAGATTTCTTGCAGAACCCAGATTTCTTGCAGAAGAAGATCCCGCAGAATGCCCACCGTTCGTGAATCCGCCGTTCGTGGATCTGACGCCCGTGAATCCCACAGTCGCCACGCTCGAGGTATACACCACGCGCCGCACCCCATTCCTCCGCGCCGCCGCCAGAATCGCCCGAGTCCCCTCCACATTCGACCGGTACATCTCCTCCGGATCGCGCACCCAGAGCCGATAGTCAGCCGCCACATGAAAAACGGTATCGCACCCCGACATCGCTTTTTCGAGAGACGCCGGATCGCGCAGATCGCCGATGGCAGTCTCCGCGTTCAATCCTGCAAGGTTTTTCAGATTGCTGGTCGCACGCACCAGCAGCCGCAGCTCCGCGCCCTGCTCGGCCAGAACGCGCGCAACGTGAGATCCCAGAAATCCGGTAGCGCCAGTGACGAATGCTTTCAAGAGCGATATCCAGTTCTTAAGTTTAAAGCAAGGCTTGGCGCATCGTGGATAAACTAAGGTGGGGGAATCAACGGCAAGCCGGTACACTCTCGGCCGCGGCGCGGGCTTCTTGAATTGGATCGCTTGTTACCGTCAAATATCGGAACGCTCAGCGCGAACGGGAGTCTGCACGCGCCTTTCGTCGTGCTCTGAGGTATCGTCTCAAGCCGCTGATCGAAATGAATAGAATGGCAACGGGCGGGAGCAATCGAGACCATTGAGATCCCTCAAACCGATTGAACAACGGGAGGAAATAAGCCATCGCAGTTAACAGGAAAGCGAACCCCAATCCCGCAATCAAAAAGCCCGCAACTAGCGACATCAGTTGGCTCTTGCGGTCTGTTGCGGTGCCGATGGTCAGGTAGGCCATGTTTGCATCATAGCCCCATCTCACACCGAAGACAAGGAGGGGCATGCCTTTGCGTCCAGTCGCAGTTCCCGTCCACTCGATAGCGCAGGTCCAGCCGCAACCTAGCGACACAGCCGGAGCCGCGCCCTAACGCTCCGCCTTCTCCATCACCTTCGCATACGTCGTCAGCGCGAGCAGCGGGAAATAATCCCGGTAGAGGTGATACATCAAATAAAACACGCGCGGAAATCCGGTGCCGGTGAAGAACGGCTCATCCCACGATCCATCAATCTTCTGCGTGCGCAGCAGATAAGCCACACCCCGCGCGACCGAGTCACTGCGAATGTCGTTGGCCGCCAGCAATCCCAGAATCGCCCAGGCGGTCTGCGAAGGCGTACTCTCGCCCACTCCACGCAGCGTCGGATCATCGTACGATCCCACGGTTTCGCCCCAGCCGCCGTCGGCATTCTGCACCATGCGCAGCCACTCCGCGCCCTGCTGGATGCACGGCTCGTGCAGGTCCATGCCAATCGCTTCCAGCCCGCGCAGCACTAGCGCCGTGCCGTAAATGTAGTTCACGCCCCAGCGCCCGAACCAGCTGCCATCCGGTTCCTGCTCTTTTCTGATAAAGGCGATCGCCCGCTTCACCGCCGGATGATCCTTGCTGTATCCGTACGTCGCCAGCATCTCCAGAATGCGCCCCGTAATGTCCACGGTCGCGGGATCGAGCATGGCGTTGTGGTCGGCAAACGGAATATGCTCGAACACCATCTTGTCGTTGTCTTTGTCAAACGACGCCCAGCCGCCATTCTTGCACTGCATCGAGAAAACCCAGTCGATCGCGCGCTGCACCGACTCCCGCTGGTAGCGCCCATTGGGATGTTCCACCCGGCTCAGCCCCAGGCAAACCATCGCGCTATCATCCACATCCGGATAAAACTCGTTGTTAAACTCGAAGTACCATCCACCCGGCTGGCCCTTCTTGTTTTTCACTTTCCAGTCGCCCACATTGCGCACTTGTTTCTGCAGAATCCAGTCGGCGCACTTCACCATCCGCGGATCATTCGCCGGAACTCCCGACTCCGCCAGCGCAAACATGGCATACGCCGTATCCCATACCGGCGACATGCAAGGCTGCATGCGGAACGTGTCTTCTTCTTCAATCCCCAACTTCTCGAACTCATCCATCGCGCGAATCACCTGCGGATCGTCCAGCGAATATCCCAGGCAGCGCAGTGCAATAATCGCGTTCATCATCGAGGGATAAATCGCGCCCAGCCCGTCGCTCATCTCCAGCCGTTCCAGCATCCACTTCTCGGCACTCTTTAATGCCACAGAACGCAGCGGCCGCACGTGCACGCGCTCAAACCAGTGCGTCATGCGGTCGAACACCAGAAAGAAGTTCCGCCACGAGACCAGCTTCTTCGACCAGTGCAGATGCATGCGCGACTTCTGCATCCCGCCGACGAATAATTCTTCTACGCCCATTTCCCGCGGAATCTTCTTGAACGGTTTCTTGGCGTAGCAGATCGAGAGCGGCACCAGAATGGCGCGCGACCACGAAGATATTTCGTAGATATTGAACCAGAACCAGTTCGGAAACAGCACGATCTCCGGCGGAACCGCCGGCACCGCGTCATAGTCATACTGTCCCAGAAAGCAAAGATAGATCTTGGTAAATGTATTGACTTCCGTGACGCCGCCCAACTCCAGAATCTTCGCCTTGGCGCGCTGCAGCGCCGGATGGTCCGCCGTGTACCCCGCCAGCTTCAACCCGAAATAAGCCTTCACCGAAGCGCTGATGTTCGATGGCCCCGCCGCATAGATGCTCCACCCGCCGTCTTCATTCTGGTGGCGCAGAATCCAGTTCGCGCACTTCTGAAACCGCTCGGCATTGCCCGTCCCCAGCAGCGTGTGCAGCAGAATGTAATCGGACTCGAGCGTGGTATCGGCTTCGAGTTCCCCGCACCAGTACCCATCTTCATGCTGCTGCGAAAACAGATATTTCCGCGCCGCCGCCACCGCCGCGCCCACACGGCTGCCCAGTCCTTCAATTTTGCCGAAGCGCAACTGTGGTTCGGAACCGATGGAAGTGGAGCTCGTAGCACTTAAATGAGGCTCGGGAGAGTTTGTGTCCATCCGTTAACACTCCATTCGTTCCGCGGAACGACATTCACATCCTAATGACTTGGGAAGGGCACGGCTTTCAGCCGTGCCGCTTCAGCCCCAAGAGTCGGGGCTTTAGCCCCTGAGGGCTACCGTTAATCCGCAGCTGCCGGAGCCGCCGCAATCGCTTCCACAATCTCCGGCGGCAGCCCGAAGCGCACGTTCTCCGGCATCACTTCAAGTTCCTGCAAGTTATCGAATCCCTTATTCCGCAGGAACGTCACCGTCTCTTCCACCAGACATTCCGGCGCCGAAGCACCCGCCGTCAAGGCAATCGTCTTTACGTCCTTCAACCACTGCGGCTCAATGTCGTTGCAGCTGTCGATGAGATGCGCGTTCGTGCCCAGGTTGCGCGCCACTTCCACCAACCGGTTGGAGTTCGAACTGTTTTCCGATCCCACCACCAGCAGCAGATCAGCTTCAGAAGCCACCTGCTTCACCGCCACCTGGCGATTTTCCGTGGCATAACAAATGTCCTGCGCCGCCGGACCCTTAATATTGGGAAACTTCTGTTTCAGCGCCGCAATAATATCTTTCGTCTCATCCAGGCTCAACGTCGTCTGCGTCAGATAGGCCACGCGGTTCGGATCCGGCACACTCAGATGCTTCACCTGCTCCGGCGATCCCACCACCTGCGTCACCAGCGGAGCCTCGCCCAGCGTCCCAATCACTTCGTCGTGATCTTTATGCCCAATCAGGATCAGCGAATACCCTTCCTTGGCGAACTTCACCGCTTCCACATGCACCTTGGTTACCAGCGGACAGGTCGCATCAATCACCCGCAGCCCGCGCCGCGCGCTGTGTTCGCGCACCTCCGGCGAAACTCCGTGCGCGCTGTAAATCACGCGCTCGCCGTTCGGCACTTCGTCCTCGCTGTCGACAAAAATCGCGCCCTTGCCGCGCAGTTCCTCCACTACAAAACTGTTGTGGACGATTTCCTTGCGCACATAAATCGGCGGCCCAAACGCCTCCAGCGCAATGCGGACCACATCAATCGCCCGCACCACCCCCGCGCAGAATCCCCGCGGCTTGAGCAACAGTAAAGTCTTTCCGTCAGTCTTCCCTAGAATTCCAGCCATTGCACCCCACTTATCCCAATTCAGTCTCGTGTTTTCATCCTGAGGCGCCTTGTTTCTGGCGCCGAAGGATCTATGCAACTCGGCGGTCAACCCACCTGATTACTTCGTTTGATGCAAGAAACCCTAACTTTAGGGTACACGATCCCCATTGTGCCGATAGGCATAAATTATCGCAAAGTACCGGGATGGTCAACGTAAGCCCTAGAAAGGGCACGGATTAGCAGCGAGCGGGGAATTTCAGGGCTCCGACGGCAAGCAGATTTTCGGGCGGATCAGGTGGCCCATTCAAGCCTGATTTGACGGGCGGGCCCATTCAAGCCGTCCTTTGGCTTGAGTGGGGCAGTTTCGTCACTAAACGAAGCCTTCCTCCGAGCGGGATGTCGTCGATGGCCGCTTCAACTGGCCAGTTGCTGGGCGCGGCGCGACTTCAGATCCGTCATCGTAAACTCCAGAATCTCGTCCGGCGATCCCGTGGCCGCGACTCGAACCAGCAATCCTGCCTTCCGGTAGAACTCGATCAGCGGCGCCGTGCTGCGCTCATAGGCTTCCAGCCGCACCTTGATCGATTCTGGCCGGTCGTCCTCGCGCTGCAACAGCTTACCCTGGCAGCGATCGCAAACACCCTCAACCTTAGGCGGACGTTCCGTCACATGAAATACCGACTTACACTTCTCGCAGGTCCGCCGCCCGCCCAGCCGGGCCACAATTTCGCTTTCCTGCAGTTCATAGTTCACCACGGCTGTCAGGGCCAGCCGCTCGCTGGCCAGAAGCTGCTGCAGCAACTGCGCTTGTCCCAGCGTCCGCGGAAATCCGTCCAGAATGAACCCGCCGCCGCAGCGCAGGCAGGCAATCCGCTCCCGCACCATCTCCCACACCGTCGAATCCGGCACCAGGTCGCCCCGCCGCATGTATCCCAGCGCTTCCTTCATGGCCGGACTCGGCTCGCAATCGCTGCGGCTTCCCGCCGCCCGGAAAACGTCTCCGGTAGATAAATGGCACGCGCCCAGCCGCTGGTTCAGCAGCTCGGCCTGCGTCCCCTTACCCACGCCCGGCGCACCCAGCAGGACCAGTCGCCACGGCGCATGTCCCGTCTCCGGCGCGCTATCGCACTGCGCCGAAGGACCCTGCAGCCAGGCTGCCCGATCGTTGTCCTTGGCGCCTTGCTTTGCACCCCGATTCGCACTGGGGTTCGCATTTGGATTAGCACTGTGCGGTCTCATCCTCCTGCCTATATCCGATAAGCACCCGCTCCTCAGTGACAGCAATCACAGTGGCTCCATCCCCAAATCACAAATTCCCAAGAAAAGACACGTCCCACCGAGCATGGCCCTCTCGTGCCCCCTCCTACCCTCCCCGTGCCATTGTGATCGCATCCATTTCGACGCAATATTAACGACGTTAAAGCGAGACTCCAGTTCTCCTGAACCCAGGTCCCCTAGAAATGCTGGAACTGAAGACCAGACCGGTCGGCGCCTCTCAAGCTCACGTACCCCACGCTCGTACAGTCCAGGCTCATGTAGCGTATGAGAATCCGCAACCCCGCCGGCTCCTGCTCGCTCTCGTCCTGCTGCTGGTCGCGCTCGCCGGTGTCGTCCTCAAAGACCGCCAGTTCTGGTTCGGCCCCGATCAAAATCTATTGGACGACGATGCCACCACCGCGGTGGCCGCGAAGACCGTGCCCAAGCAGGCTTCCGCCGCAGTCAACCAATCCCAGGTCAATCAGGCAAAGCTCAACCAAGAAAAATCTGCTCGCGCTCACGCCACCAGGAAGCTAATCGTCGCCCAGACTTCCAACCAGCCGCAGCCCGCCGCCGCATCCGCCGTGCAGCGCACCGTGCTGCCTCCGCTGGACGTTGAGGTCATCGCCGGCGACGCGCATCACCGGGTTCATCCCGGCAGCAACACCGCCAAGCTTCAGATCACGAATCAGGATTCCAGCACCCTCGCCGCTCCTACCAACGCTTCCGAGCGTGAGCCGGTTGCCGACGCCCCGCAGGCGTCCTACCCGCTGCTGGCGCAGCACATGAACGTCCAGGGATCGGTAGTGTTGCAGGCCGTCATCGGCGCCGACGGCATCATCCAGACTCTGCATGTGGTGAGCGGCCCCGCCATCCTGGCCTCCGCCGCGCAGCAGGCCGTACGCGAGTGGCGCTTCAAGCCGGTCATGCAGAATGGTTCGCCCGTCGAAACCAAGGCCCGCATCACGGTCAACTTCACCATCAAGGTCGGGGAAAATACCGGAACCACCTTGGCGCAGAGCCGCACCGAAGACATCCAGATTCTCAGCCGCTAACACTTTCACGCGCGACGAAAAAAACTCGTCTCGATCCACTCTTGGGAAGGGCACGAGTTTCACTCGTGCCGCTAAAGTCCATTAAAATCGGCCGCGCTTCAGCGCCTGAGGTTGCGCTGTCTCCCGGAAAAAGCCGCCTTACGCGTTCGCCTTAATCATCTGCTCGGCATGCTTGCGTGAAGTCTCCGTCAGCTTCGCCCCGCTCAGCATGCGCGCCACTTCTTCCGTCCGCCCCTCGCCAGTCACCGCGCGAATCGTGGTCCGTGTGCGCCCGCCAGACTCCTTCTTCTCGATCACATAATGATGATCCCCAAAAGTCGCAATCTGCGGCAGATGCGTCACGCACAACACCTGATTCGTCCGCGACAGTGATTTCAGCTTCTTCCCCACCGCCTCCGCCGCCCGTCCCCCAATCCCCGTATCAATCTCATCAAAAACCAAAGTCCGTTGCGCACCGCGATGGGTGCCCCACCCTTGTCGCGTCTTTTGCGACAGGGTGGGGGTTTTGACTTCCTGTCCTCTTTTCATTCCGGGTGAAGTTTTCCCCGCCTCCACGCTAGCCTTCAGCGCCAGCATAACCCGTGACAATTCCCCGCCCGAAGCAATGTGTTCCAGCTGCCGCAGCGGCTCACCCGGATTGGTCGAGATCATATACACGACTCGATCAAAGCCCGCACCCGTCCAATCCCCTTCTTCCTCCGCCGATGTCATTTCGATCCGGAACGCCGACTTCATCGCCAGATCATCAATCTCCGCCTCCACCAGCTTTTCCAACCGCCGCGCCGCCTCCGCCCGCCTCTTCGACAGCGCCCGTGCCGCCTTCAAGTATTCCGCCGCGGCCCGAGCCAACTCACTCCGCAATCCCCGCAGAATCTCGTCCTTGTTCTCCACTTCCGACAATTTGCGCGCCACCTCCGCCCCAAACTGAATCACTTCATCGAGCGTCGGACCATACTTCCGCTTCAGCCGGTCTAGCAACGCCAACCGGTCTTCCACCTGCGCCAGATGTTCCGGCGACGCGTGAATCCCTCCCGCATAATCGCGCAGCGTAGCGCCCACATCCTCCACGCTGATGCGCGCCGTCTCCAGCGCCGCCAGCGCCTCTTGAAACTTGGGCTCATAACGGATCAACTCCTCGACCTGCTTCTGCGCCGCCCGCAGCGACGACGCCGTCGACCCATTCCCCTCATACAGCAGATCAAACGCGTTCATGGCCGCGTTATAGATCTTCTCCGCGTTCGCCAGCACGCGCTTCTCCGTCTCCAGGCTCTCGTCTTCCCCGCTCTGCAGCCGGGCCTCTTCAATCTCGCGCTTCTGAAAAATCCACAAATCCACCAGCCGCAGCCGGTCCTGCTCTCCGCGCTCCAACTCGTCAATCCGCGTCCGAATCCCCTTCCACGCCGCATATCCCGTCTCCACCGTTTCCAGATCGCTGCCCGCAAAGCGGTCCAGCAACTCCAGCCGCGCCGGCCCGTCGAACAACAAAATGGATTCGTTCTGCGCGTGAATCGTCGCCAGATGCGGCGCCAGCAGCCGCAACACGGCCACCGTCGCCGGCTGATTGTTCACAAACACGCGCCCCTTGCCACCAGCCGCAATCTCGCGCCGCAAAATCAGCGACCCATCATCGGACTCATCCAGCCCGTTCTGCTCCAAAATTCCGGCCAGCGATTTCTCCGCCGCAGTCTCCGCCTCAAACACCGCCGCCACCACCGCCCGCTCCGCCCCAGTTCGAATCACATCACTCGAAGCCTTGTCGCCCAGCAGCAGCGCCAGCGCATCCACCAGAATCGACTTCCCCGCCCCAGTCTCGCCCGTCAGCAGGTTCAACCCCTGCCCGAACTCCACCGCCAGGTTGTCGATCACCGCATAATTCTCCAGCCGCATTTCAATCAGCACAGTCAGTCCTGTTCCACAGAAGTCTCGAACACGAAAGTTTTGCGCAGCATAGCATGAAATGCCCTAGTACCACTGTCATCCTGAGCGCAGGAAGCGGTTCGCGAAGGCGCGCCGCTTCCGTAGTCGAAGGATCCCTACAATCTCGTGCGGCCCCACCTCCAGACCGCACCCTCCGCCCCACCGTACGCCACCGCACAATCCCCCGCCGTTACCATTCGGCACCCATCCCCTTGATTTGAAACGAATCCCTCCCTAACATCATCCAAAAGGACTTAATGGCCATCGCCGGACAGTACACCGTCGAAACTCATCCGCACGGAATTCCCGCGACCATGCAGGCCGCCGTCTATCGTGGCGTCAACGACGTCCGCCTCGAAACCGTCCCCGTTCCCGCCATCGGCCCCGGCGAACTACTCGTGCGCGTGCATTCCTGCGGCGTCTGCGGTACCGACCTCAAGAAGATTTCCACAGGCTCGCATTCAGCTCCCCGCATCTTCGGACACGAAACTTCCGGCATCGTCGCCGCCGTCGGCGAAGGCGTTCAGACCTACCGCCCCGGCGACCGTGTGATGATCTTCCACCACATCCCCTGCCGCCAATGTTTCTACTGCCAGAACAAAACCTTCGCCCAGTGCGCCACCTATAAGAGAGTCGGCTGCACCGCCGGCTTCGAGCCTTCGGGCGGGGGTTTTGCCGAATACGTCCGCGTCATGGATTGGATCGTCGACCGCGGCACCGTCCGCATTCCTGACGGTGTTTCCTTCGAGCAGGCCTGCTTTGTCGAGCCGGTCAACACCTGCATGAAAGGCATTGAGGCGCTGCACCTCCGCCGGGGTGAAACCGTTCTCACCATCGGCCAAGGACCCATTGGCATAATCCTTAGTGTGCTGTCCAGAAGAGCCGGGGCCACCTTAATTACTTCCGATTTGTATCCTGAGAGGCTTAGAATAGGAGCAAGTTACGGATTAGACCTTACAATTGATGCAGCGCGGGCAAATGTAGTCGAACGCGTCCGCGAATTGACCGAGGGACGTGGCGCCGACGCGGTTATACTCGCGGTCGGCGGCAATTCCCTGATTCGTACCGCGATGGATGCTGCCCGTCCAGGCGGGCGGATATTGCTTTTTGCGCAAACGCAACACGGAGAAGCAGTGATCGATCCGGCAGCTGTTTGTGTGGATGAGAAAGCTCTTCTGGGGTCCTACAGTGCATCGGTCGACCTGCAGGAAGAGTCCGTACGATTTGTTATGAACCGTGAGATGGATCTGGAACGGCTGGTCAGCCATCGCTTCCCGCTCCCGCAGAGCCCGCAAGCCCTGGATCTGGCCGCCCATCCCCAACCATCCTCAATGAAGATCGTGATTCAGCCCGGCAGTTTTTGGGAAGGAAGCCAGCAGTGAACGGAAAAATGACCGCTGCCGTCCTGTACGGCAAAGAAGACCTCAAGATTGAAAAAGTACCCATCCCTCGCGTGGGCGATGGCGAGGTTCTGGTCAAAGTCCAGGTCGCATTAACCTGCGGCACCGATCTCAAGGTCTATCAGCGCGGCTATCACGCCCGCATGATCGTTCCCCCTGCCCTGTTCGGCCACGAACTGGCCGGAGTCATTGAGGAAGTCGGCGCCGGGGTCAACGGCTTCAAAAAGGGCATGCGCGTCGTCGCCCTCAATTCCGCTCCCTGCCAGATGTGCTTTTACTGCTCCAAGCACCAGGAAAATCTTTGCGAAGATCTGCTCTTCAACAACGGAGCCTACGCCGAGTACATTCGCGTCCCGAAGCGCATCGTTGAAGCCAACATGCTGATCATCCCACCCGGCGTCAGCGTGGAAGAAGCCGCCATGACCGAGCCTCTGGCCTGCGTTCTGCGCGGCCTGCATGAAACCGGAGTCGAAATCGGCGACACCGTCACCATCCTCGGCGGTGGCCCCATCGGCCTCATGTTCGTTCAAGTCGCCCGCGCCATCGGCTGCAACGTAATTTCCGTCGTCAAACGCGACGGCCAGGTCGAAGCCGCCAAACACATGGGCGCGCACGAAATTATTCAGACCACAAAAGTAAACAGCGTAGTCGACGCCGTCCGCGCGCTCTCACCGCAGAAGCGCGGATGCGACGTCGTCATCGAAGCCGTCGGCCGGCCCGAAGCCTGGGAGTGGGCCGTCGACATGGTCCGCAAAGGCGGCACCGTGAACTTCTTCGGCGGCTGTGCCAGTGGGACGAAGGTCCAGCTCGAAACCAGCCGTCTGCACTACTCCGAAATCACTTTGAAAGCCACATTCCATCACACGCCGGAAACGGTTCGCCGGGCCTTCGGCTTGATCGCGGCCAAGAAGATTCGCCCCACGGACTACATCACCGGGGAGGCCCCGTTGTCGCGCCTGCAGCAGGTTCTGCGCCACATGCTGAACCGCGGCACCGACATCAAAACCGCCATCATCCCCGGCCACTGATGTTTTTGGGTGTGCTTGTCATCCTGAGCGAAGTAAATGGTTCGCGAACGCGAACCATTTACGCAGTCGAAGGACCCCTACGGCGAATGTGCTGCCAAAGGTTTGTGGAGTCATTCCGATGAGACGAATAACTGCGTCGTCACTCTGTGCGATGGCGGCAATCATCTGTCTGCTCCTACCGGTAGCAAAGGGGCAAGAGCCAAATTCTCCTCCGGCGCCTCCATCGGTAGCTGCACTTGCAAACAGTTACTTGCGTGGCGTCGTCAAGAGCGCTTCCTTTGCCAGCTCTGATAGAGAAGGCAAGGTATTCGTCTTTGTCGGAACTTCTCGTGGCCAATCTGGCGGGTGGAGGATTGTGGCCGTCGGCAGCGAGCCAAAACCGAGCGTCGTGCGAGTTTCATCCGTCTTGCACGACCCTTATTTTGAGATGAGTGCACCGAATGAAATGGATGCTGAAGCTGACGGTCGAAGCGCGTACGTTGTCACCGTGCGCGGTTGCATGCGCCACCAGTGCGCCGACGGTAGGATAGGGTTCGCAATATACTCAAGCCATGGCGATCGATTCTACGTCAGCCATGTGACGACGCTAGATAACGGCTCCTACACCGTGACCTATCATCCGAAATCCGGAATACCGGAAAATTATCGTAAACGGCTGGATCGAATGATGTGCTCCGATAACGGCATCTCACGGCCCTCGACGTTGCCAATAAAATGCGCCGCGCCAAGTGAGGACGAGTCGGGGGCGAATTGAAACTTCGCACTGAATCGAAATGACGCAACTCGCCACCCAACCCGCAGCACCCACGCCCGCCGCCCTCGGCTGGTCGCGCCTGCCCGCCGCCTACGCCATCCCCGCGTCCGCGCCCACGCTCGCCGAAGCCCGTGAATATTGCGCACGACTCGCCCGCTCGCACTACGAAAATTTCTCCGTAGCCAGCTGGTTCCTGCCCCGCCGCCTGCGCCAGCATTTCTTCAACGTCTACGCCTACTGCCGCATCTCCGACGACCTCGGCGACGAAGTCGGCGACGCCGCGGCCTCACTCGAACTCCTCAATCAATGGCAACACGAACTCGACGCCTGCTACAACGGCTCTCCGAAACATCCCGTATTCGTAGCCCTGGCGGAAACCGTCCGCCAATTCGACATTCCGAAACACGAATTCTCCGACCTCCTCATCGCCTTCCGCCAGGATCAAACCGTCACCCGCTTCACGACTTTCAACGACGTGCTCGCCTACTGCAAGTATTCCGCCAATCCCGTCGGCCATCTCGTGCTCTATCTCTGCGGATACCGCGACCCCCACCGCCAGCAGCTTTCCGACTTCACCTGCACGGCCCTGCAGCTCGCCAACTTCTGGCAGGACGTAACCGCCGACTACGCCAAAGGCCGCATCTATCTTCCTCTGGAAGACCTGCACCGTTTCGGCGTCAGCGAAGACGACATCGCTCGCCAGCAAAACACGCCCGCCTTCCGCACCATGATGAAGTATCAAGTCGAGCGCGCCCGCGACTGGTTCCATCAAGGCCTGCCGCTGATCAGCAAAGTCGACAGCGAGCTGGCCGTCGATCTCGAACTCTTCAGCCGCGGCGGTCAGGAAATCCTCAACGCCATCGAGAAGCAAAACTACGCCGTCCTCGGCAATCGTCCCGCCATTTCCAAGTCCCGCAAACTCACGCTCGTCGCCCGCGCCGCGATTGGCAAACTTTTCTCGCGCCCGAACGCGGCCGAAGGAGCAAGACAGTCCCATCCCCGAGAAAAAGCCCAGAACGGGGTCAAACAATAATGTCAGCGGGCACCCAGCAAGTACCCATCCCCTGGACGCCCGCCGCGCCCCAGCTCGTCATGGCGTATTCCGTCTGCAAGGGCATCACCCGCACCGCGGCCAAGAACTTCTACTACGCATTCCTGGTTCTGCCGCGCCGCAAGCGCGAAGCCCTCTGCGCCGTCTACGCCTTCATGCGCCGCTGCGACGACATCTCCGACGACTCCACGCTGAGCCTGCCCGATCGCCGGCAAAAGCTCGACCTCTGGCTCGACGCCCTACACCGCGCCCAGCAAGGCGAGCCCACCGACGATGCCATCCTGCTCGCCCTCACCGACGCCCAGCGCCGCTTCTCCATTCCCGCAGGCCTGCTCGACGAACTCGCGCTCGGCACCGCCATGGACGTAGAAGAATCCGCGGCTTTCGTGCAAACCACCAGCGCTCCCGGCCTGACCATCCAGTACAGAACTTTCGAAGACCTCCGCCTCTACTGCTATCGCGTCGCCTCCGTCGTCGGCCTGGTCTGCATTCACATCTTCGGCTACCGCGACCCCGCCGCCGAGCCCCTCGCCGAGCGTTGCGGCCTCGCCTTCCAACTCACCAACATTATTCGCGACGTGAAAGAAGATGCCGCCATGGGGCGGATTTATCTTCCCGAAGAAGACCTGGCCAAATTCAACCTGTCATCCGCCGAGCTGCTGGCCACGCCCCACCCCGCGCGCTTCCGCCCCGTGCTCGCGCTCGAAGCCGACCGCGCCCGCGAGTTCTACGCCGCCGGCGAACAACTGATCCCCTACATCTCAGAAGACAGTCAGCCCGCGTTGTGGGTGCTCGTCACCATCTACCGCCGCCTGCTGGAACGAATCGCCGAAAAGCAATACGACGTCTTCACCGCCAAAGTAGCCCTCAGCACCTGGGAAAAGCTCCGCATCCTCGCGAAAGGTTTCTTCAAGCGCCTCACGTGACAGCTAAACTGACGTAGGGTGCCCCATGTCTCGCAGCTTTTGCGAGACATGGGGATGAAACCAGCATCAGAAATTCTCAATGACCCTCCTATCCCTGTCATTCCGACCGAAGCGAGCGCACGCGAGCGCAGTGGAGGAACCTGCTTTTGCAGCTAGCTCCCGGAGTTTTCCCCTCAGTTCTCGTTTATTCTGATAGCAGCCCGTGCCCACTCCCTCCCAACCCAAAACAGTCGCCATCGCCGGAGGCGGACTCGCCGGACTCGCCGCCGCCTGCGCCTTATCCAACGCCGGTTTCCGCGTCACCCTCTTCGAGAAGCGTCCTTTCCTCGGCGGCCGCGCCTCGTCCTGGGAACATCCCGGAACCGGCGAAGTCGTCGACAACTGTCAGCACGTTCTCTTCCGCGTCTGCACTAATCTAATCGAGTTCTACCAACGCATCGGCGTCGCCGACCAAATCCGCTGGTACGATCAAATGAATTTCATCGAGCCCGGCGGCCGCACCTCAATCATGAAGTCTTCCCCGCTGCCCGCCCCGCTGCACACCGCGCCCTCATTCCTGAATTTCTCTTTCCTCAGCGCCGCCGACAAGTTCGCCATCGCCCGCGCCTTAGTCCCGCTCACGCTCACCCATCAACCCGACACCGGACAATCCTTCCAGCACTGGCTCGACCACCACGGTCAAACCAAAGCCGCAGTCGAACGCTTCTGGCGACCCATCCTGGTCAGCGCGCTCAGCGAAGAACTCGACCAGATTTCCATTTCCGCCGCCGCCCAGGTCGTCCGCGAGTCCATGAAATCTCCCGCCGCGCGCCACATGGGCGTTCCCACCGTCCCGCTCACCGACCTCTACAACGCTGCCGGAGACTACATCCGCGCCCGCGGCGGCGAACTGCATTTCCGTCAACCCGTCGAAGGTTTCACAACCCACGAATCGCACATCCAATTACAACTCCGCAATCAGCAAGATCAGCAAACTAATCCCAACGATCCCGAAGCGGGTGCCCCACCCTTGTCGCGTTCCTTGCGACAGGGTGGGGACTTTGACTTCCTCATCCTCGCGCTCCCCTTCGACGCCCTCGACCGCGTCCTTCCCCAATCCCCCGAGAGCGCACCCATCCGCGAGCAACTCTCCCACTTCGAGAACTCCCCCATCACCGGCATCCACCTCTGGTTCGACCGCCAGATCTCCGACCTCGACCACGCCGTCCTCCTCGACCGCACCATCCAATGGATGTTCCACAAATCCCGCCTGCAGCCCATGCGCACCGAGGCTGCGAATGGCGAAGCCACCGGCAGCTACATCGAACTCGTCGTCAGCTCCTCCAAATCCCTGATCGACAAATCCCGCTCCGAAATCGTCGACCTAGCGCTCGCCGAAGTCCGCGAATTCTTCCCTGCCGCGCGTTCCGCCAATCTGGTGAAGTCCGCGGTCATCAAGGAAGTCAACGCCACCTATTCCCCGCGCCCCGGCATCGACGCCCACCGTCCCTCATCCTCAACCGCGTGGCCGCGCGTCTTCCTCGCCGGCGACTGGACCGCCACCGGTTGGCCCGCGACCATGGAAGGCGCCGTGCGGAGCGGATACCTCGCCGCCGAAGCCCTCGCCCGCGCCGCCGGATTACCCGCCGCCGGATCAGCCGCCGTCGAATCCAACGACGCTCACTTCCTCTCCCCCGACCTCCCCGCGACCGGATTCATGCGCCTGTTCCGGTAGCCCGCCGGTTTCTCGTCTGGGGACGGGCACTCTTACGTTTCCGCGCCGCCGCCGCCCTCCCACCCGGCGGTTTCCCCTCCAGCAAATGCCACGCTTCCCGGTATTTCTCAAATCCATTCCTACTCCCCCTCCGGCTCCCGAACGGATACAGATGAATCGTCAGCCGCCCTGCCAGCGCCCGCACCGGAATCAAATACCAGATCCCTTCCCCCACAATCGTCACCGCAATAAAATCCACCTGCGACGGCTTATACGAAATCTGCCGGTTGCTCGTCCTCCACGACGCCCTCACCATAAACCCTCGGTGATGCCTCGCCGCCGTCGACTTCACCTGCACCTTCCACATCCGCCACGTCACCACGATCAAGTCATACTTCTCGTTATCGCCATAAGGCTTGGCCACCACAAATCTCCGGCTCGCCGCCGCCACCATAAACTGCATCTCCGCCAAATCCCCCCGATCCTTGGTCTCCGCCCGTCCCCCCGGTTCCCCACCCCTTGCCTTCCTTTTCCCCATTGCTCGCCCCTTTGCCTGAATATCGCCGCCCTAAGCGCATGGATGTATGTGGGTTATGTGGGGACAGCCGCCCCCGGCTGCCCGCCGGACAGAGCCCGGCACGAGTTCCGTGTGGGTCCGGGCCTCAGACCCGGACAGGCCGAGCAAAGCTCGGCAGCGCCTTCGCCGCACGCAACCCAAATCCGCCCCAAACAAAAATGGCGCAGTGCCCGCCTTGGGCGCCGCGCCACCAATTTCTCTCTATACTTCCAGAATATCAAATCGAAGGGGGCAAACCGGACATTTTTACAACTTTATATTCCGCCCAGAATCAGAGACTTAGCCAGAAACACTCACGAAAAGGGTCTTGACAAGATTCCGCCGAAAGTCCTCGGATGGCCCATTCAAGCGGCCTTTTGGCTTGAGAGGTGAAATCCGATCCGTCGGCGGGTGGCCCAGCCTTTCTGGGACTGCTTTCCTTTCCCGTTCCGGAACTGTGGGTGCCCCGTCCTTGCGTTCTTGGCAAGGGCGGGTACGATGCTGCCTGTACGATGGATTTTGTCATGCCCAGTGGCCTGCACCGCACTTACAAAGCTCATCACCTGCACTTCATCACCTGCTCGTGTTACCGGCGACTGCCTTTACTCCGCACGGCGCGCAGCCGTGATTGTTTCCTTTCGACTCTGGAACAGACCCGCGTGCGCTATCGCTTCGTGGTTGTGGGCTACGTCGTCATGCCGGAACATGTTCACCTGCTCATCACCGAGCCCGAGGTAGGAACTCCGTCGACGGTGATGCAGGTGTTGAAGCAGCGCACGGCGCGCGCTCTGTTGCCGAAGCGAAGGCGGTCGGACGCGCGCCAACGTTGCCTGTTTGAAGGCCTGAGTCTGCGTACACCTTTCTGGCAAGCCCGCTTCTACGACTTTAATGTGTGGACGACTCAGAAGCGGGTGGAAAAGCTGAGGTACATGCACCGCAATCCAGTGAAGCGCGGTTTGGTGAGCTCGCCGGAGCAATGGCGCTGGAGCAGTTACCGTTTTTGCTTCTTGGACGAAGCCGGGCCCGTGCGAGTGAACGAAGGCTGGACGAAGATTTCCTTTCGAGATCGGGCGGCGTAATCAAACCCCAGTTGCGCAGGCATCCCCCACTCCCGCCCTTCGCAAACTGCGCGAAGAACGGGGCACCCGCAACTCAACAGCCCTTGTCATCCTGAGGAGAGCGATCTACAACGCTCATAGATGCCCTTTCCGCCGCTAGAGTGCCAGCAATCTCTTGCGGTTTACTTATCATGGCGGGTGGCGCACCGTTTGGGCTGGGATAAACCCTGGGTCTACTACGATTCGGAAGCCTCTTACCCCGCCAGCAGCGCCACGCCCGTCGCGACCAAGACGGCCGCAATCCATCGCCGCCGGTCTACTTTTTCATGCAGAAAGATTTTCGCCGCGAAGGCATTGCCGATGAAGGTCAGAGACGCGGCGGCGGGGGCGACCAGGCTAACGTCCCCCCAGGAGAGCGTGAAGAGCAGACTAAAGAAAGCCACCGTCATGGCGGCGATGCCGAGAAACAGATTGGGGTTCGACAGAACGCGAGTAACGACGGTCAAGAATCCGGAGCGGCGCAACAGCGCGTGCACGTCGCCAACCTGCTTCATGGCGCGCGCCAGCAGAACGTCGCCCACCACGGAGGTCAACGCGATCAAGAGAATCCCACACCAGATAGTGACGTGCTTCACGATTCCCTTCCCCCGGAAACTACTTCATCAGCGGTCACCGCAGCGGGTGAACTAGCGGGTGCCCCATTTCTCGCCGCGTCTTTTGCGGCGAGAAGTGGGGATTTTGCATCTTCCGGCGAATGCGCGGTCAGCACCGGACCTCCAGCGACGAAGCCGACACCTCCGGCGATCAGCACAATGCCGCACCAGCGCAGCAGGCTCACCTGCTCGTGAAGAATAAATCGGGCAATTAAGGCAACGAGAACGTAGCCCAGCGAGGTGGCGGGCAAAACGTAAGTGAGGTCGGCCCAGGAGAGCGCCGTCATGTTCAGAACGATGAAGGCGAGAAGCAGCACAATGCCGAGCGCGACGTAAGGATTAAGCACGGCGAGAATTACGCTAGGCAGGTCGTGAAGAGAAATGTTGCCGGCCTGCTTCATCCCGTGGGAAAGCATGGAGTCGCCAGCCGCTCCAAAGACGGTCACGCCAGCCAACACCAGATACTTGCGAAAGGTCACTGGGAATTCAGTTTCAAGTTTCCGGTTTCTGGTTTCAAGTTCCAGAGACGCCAGCGGACTCGAGGTAGTTGGTGCAGTCTGGCCCCTAACACGGCCTTGCCATCCAGTACGCCTTGTCATCCTGAGCGTAGCCGTTCTTCAGGCGTAGCGAAGGATCTCCCACTCAACCGGCCCAACGCGTAAGCCAAACAACTCCACTACCTGATTCAAGATCAACTTGAAACCGGAAACAGGAAACTTTGAAACTCGGTTCTTACGCCTTTGCCGGCTGCGCCGCCGCGGCTTCAGCCGCATGCTGCTTCACCATTTTGTTGCGAGCCGCGCGCAACTTCAAGAAGCTCTTAGCCTCTTTGTACAGGCGCTTGCGGTCGTTGCTGTCGAACATGGCCTTGCGCAAAATGCGGTAGACCGCTTTCGGACGGAAATAATATTCGTCGTAGAAACGGTGCACGGCCGACATGATGTCGTCCGCAGGCAGGCCGGGATACTGAATCTGCGCCAGCTGATGTCCGCCTTCGTCGACCATCTTGTTGTCGCCAACCATGAATCCGTTCGAAACCGCGTAATCGTAGAGCTCGGTGCCAGGATAAGCGTGCGCCACCGAAACCTGAATGGTTTCGACGTCGAGTTCCTTGGCGAAGGCGATAGTGTTATTGATGGTCTCGTGCGTCTCGCCGGGCAGGCCGAGGATGAAATCGCCGTGCACGACCAGACCGAGTTTGTGGCAATCCTTGGTGAACTGGCGCGCGCGTTCCACAGTCGCGCCTTTCTTGATGTTCTTCAGAATCTGCTGATCACCCGATTCGTAGCCCACGATTAGCAGGCGGCATCCCGCTTCTTTCATAGCCTTCAAAGTTTCAAAATCGGTAGTGACCCGCGACGTGCAGGACCACGTCAGGCCGAGCGGCTTCAGCTTGGTACAGAGTTCGATAGTGCGGGCTTTCTGAATGTTGAAAGTGTCGTCGTCGAAGAAGAATTCTTTCACGTCGGGCCAGAGTTGCTTGGCCTTGGCCATTTCCGCCGCGACGTCATCAGTAGAACGCTTGCGCCACGGATGTCCGCTGAGCGTCTGCGGCCACAGGCAGAACGTGCACTGTGCCGGGCAGCCGCGTGTGGTGTAAAGCGAAACGTAAGGATGCAGCAGGAACGGGACGTTGTAATTCTTGATGTCGAGATCGCGCTTGTAAACTTCAGTGACGTGGGGCAGCGCGTCGAGATCCTGCAGCTGCGGAGAGTCGGGATTGTGCACGACCTTTCCGTCCTGCAAGAAAGAAATGCCGGGTATCTCGGCGAGGGGCTTGCCCTTGGCGTAATCGGTGACCGAGTAGTCAAACTCCTTGCGGCAAATAAAATCAATCTCCGGACAATCGCGCAGCGATTTCTCCGGCAGCACAGTCACGTGCGGTCCAACAAACGCAATCTTGATCGTGGGATTCGCCTGCTTGATAGCCTTCGCCAACAGGATGTCCCCAGGAAATCCCGGAGTAGAAGTAAACAGCACCAGAAATTCGTAGTCGCGAGCAATCTTGATAGTCTCATCGCCGGACACGTGATGCGAAGGCGCATCCAGCAGCCGCGCCCCCTCCAGCATCCCAGTCGGATAAGCCAGCCAAACCGGATACCAGAATGATTCTATTTCGCGGGTGGCGGGCCAACGCGAGCCGGCGCCTCCGTCGAAGTTTTCAAAGGATGGGGGATTCAGAAAAAGTGTTTTTAGAGGCATAGTAGGTATTCGTTAATTTTAGCATTCCGACAGGGATCGACCGGTGATTTGGCAGGTTCCCCGCTGTCCCCTGGTACATGACCTAAACGCTTGATTTCACTGTACTAGCTCTGTGGCGAAAAGGAAACGGTGTTGGGGCGAATGCATGGTTGGATGCAGTGAGCGGGGATAAGGGTGCGGTAAGTGGCGACGGCCGATTTGCGATTTCGACTCTATTGAGCTTCGCCGGAGAGCGGGAGACGGAAGGTTAGGCCGCGATCGCTGTTGGCTTTGGTGGTGGCGGGCAGGTCGAGTTCAGAGAGTGGAATCTTTTGGGTGTGGTGGGGAGCGAAGTTCCAGAGTGTTTGGCCGACGATGGCGTAGTTGCGAACTTCTTCTTTGTGTTGATCGCGGAAGACTAGGACTGTTGGAGGCAGGACGGGCGCGCCTTCGTCCTCGGCAGATCGGGCGTAGGCGTCCTGATCGCCGTCGGCTTGTTCCTGATTCAGCACTTGCTGCTGACGCGCATCTTGATTTAGATCTTGCTGATCTTGGCTGTCGGCATACTCATCGTACGCGTCGCCGGCGGGAGCGTTCTGGTAGTAGCCACCGTCATCGTAGTCAGAGTCGGAACCGGAATCCCAGTACCAGTAGGGATCGTAGTAGCCGCCGTAGGACCAGAGCCACGGGGAGTAGTATCCGCCGAGGCAGGGATAGAAGAGGCAGTTGTTGCGCAGCACGTAGGTGCTGAAACCGTAGACGCCGCGGCCGGGACGGCGGAAGCGATATTGTGCGCTCGGCGGACGTGAGAAGGCGCGCTGCGAAAGATTGCGTTGGCTCAGACTGCGTTGCCCGAGACTCTGTTGACCCAGACTCTGCTGCCCCAGGCTCCGTTGCGAAGAATTCGGCGGAGTGAAGCTTCTTTGCGGGTAGCTGCGTAGCGAAGAAGAAGGAGGGCGGGTAAAGGTACGCGGCGCAGCTGCTCCGGAGAGCGGACCGCTGTAGGCGTGGACGCTGGGTTCGCTGCTGCTGGCGTGACCGCCGCTGAATCCTCCGCTGCTGTGGCCGCCACCGCTGAAACCGGCGTGACCACCGCCGCCACTGAAACCACCACCGCCGCTATGGCCGCCGCCGCCGGCGTGACCTCCGCCATGCTGGGCCCATAGGGGTACTGCCAGGAAAAGAGCGAACGCCGGGATGATCATCAGGCGACGCATATTGCCTCCATTATAGGCCCGTTGGGGCGGGTGATGACGAATTTATAATCCTCGAAATGTCTGCTAGATGCGGGGGCTGGCACCGTTGGTAACCAGGCTTTGGGGAAGATGCAAGCACCTCGCTGGCATTAGAACGAGAGAGGCGAGGGAGTCTTGCTAATTTTCTTCAGGTGTAGAGGCACGCCTGCGATGTTGATGGTCTCGAACCACCGCTGACACGCTTCACTTTCTCGATCTCGAAGGCTAGAGCCTTGGGCTTTTGGCGCTTGCCGTTGCCCTCGTCGTACTCACCAAACGTGAGTTGTGCCCCGGCAATGGGGGACCCGTCGTAGCTGGTGGTGATGAGCTTCTTAAGGCCGAGCGGGTTGAACTTGGCGGCGAAGTACTTAAAGAAGTTGCTCTCGAAGGGATCGCCGCAGTTGCAGTACACGACCTTGCCTCGGAAGGTGTCGTTGTCGAACTCCAAATAGGCCTCGACTTCTTTCTGGATGTCCACGTACTGGGTGTAGAACTCGTCCTGCTTGGCCGCCTTCGCGGCATGAAGGCTTCGGTTCAGCGCCTTACCTTCCGTCATTTTGGGGGCGTTTGTTGCCATGGGCTTGACATGGACTTTAACACCCTAAATTGCTAGCTGACAGTAAAATCGGGCGCACCAAGGGCTTAGGCAGTCATGAAGGCGCTGTCCTACCCCCCTTCGGAACCTGTGCGAGTGAATGAGGGCTGGACGAAGATTTCGTTTCGGGCGCCTGCGCCGTGATCAGAGCTTGTTGTGCCGGCATTTCCGACTCCCGCCCTTCGCAAGGTGCGCGAAGGACGGGGCACCCAGGATGTTAGTGAGGCCAGCGAAATCAAAAGCCTGGGGCACCTGGCGAATCCGAACCTTGAGCGAAGCCGATCCCGACAAGTAAATCGAGAATGGCGATTGCAGCGAGTCTTCTCTTTCTCATCGGTCGAGCCCCAACGCAAACTGTGTCGCGCCTCAGTTGGAAATGGAGAAAGCGTTCGTCCGTTAAGATAACAGAGCGAACGTATGAGGAAGGAACGGCAGCATTTCACTCCAGAAGAAAAAGTAGCCATCTTGAGGCGGCATCTTGTGGACAAAATACCCGTCTCGGAGCTGTGAAGAACTAGGCCTGCGACGCTGCCGGGATGTCGCTAGCATAATTGGTGGAGCAGCTGCTGCAGCGAGCGGCCAGTAAAAACTTGCGGATGACTTCTCTGGCCACAGAAGCATAAGATTTTGGCGTTTGCTTCATAAAACAAGGAGCGCCTGATGGTCGTCTCAACGGCCCAGCAACAACCGCCCACCGTCACTTCTGTCCTCAACATGCTTTATGGTGTTGTCGAGCAGGAAGTCGTTTCCGCTGCTGAAGCTATGCCCGAAGACAAGTATTCCTTCGCGCCTACTAATGGCGAGTTTAAAGGCGTACGCACTTTCGCTGAACAGGTGAAACACATCGGCTGGGCCAATCACCTTTATTTTGGCCCGCTCATGGGCGAGACGATCGACGCTAACTCCATGGAAGAAAATTTGAACGGCCCCGCGGCGCTGAAAACCAAGGCCGAAATTGTCCAGTATCTTAAAGATTCCTTCGCGCTCGGCCATCGGGCCATTTCCGGGATCACCTCCGAAAACGAGGTCACGCCGCTGCCCAAGCCCGTATCCCCATTCCTCTCAACGCGTCTCGCAATCGCCATTGTCGGCGCCTTCCATCCGAAGGATCACTACGGTCAGATGGTCGAGTACCTGCGGATGAACGGTATCGTCCCGCCGGCAAGCCGAGCAAACTGGAAATTGAGAACCGCAGAGCTAACATGAACTGCCAGGTGAAATCTCGGACCTCGACGCTTGGGATGTTGGTTTTGAGGTTGAGGTCCGTGCTGCCCACCCTTTCGCAGAAGGCTCGAAAGGATGGGGCACCCACGCTCTGCTGGTGTCGTGGCTTAACAGCAGGTCCCTACACTTCACGGATCATCGCTTTGCGATGATCTGTTTCGGTCGGGATGACAGGGCTGCGTAGATTTGAAGCATTCCTCGCTCAAGCCAAAACGCGGCTTGAGTGGGCCACCCGCCGTCCGAAAAATTGGCCAGTACCGAGTCACCCTAGAGTTCAGGTAGGAGGATCGGATCGGCGATTGGGCATCTGTTCTTGGTTAGGCTGGTGAATTTTACTTCGACTCCGCCGCCGGACTGGCCGTAGAGGGGAACGGCCGCGCCGCACTCAAGGGTCGTCCCAGCATCGGGCTGCAGTTCGTAACGGTAGCAGGCGGGCATCAGGTTGGGGAGTGCGAACCGCGCCACGGCCGCGAATCCAGTGAGGGCAAAGGGCGTTTCCGAGGCGGGAGCGGCATAGGTGTCCTGCGCGATGGTGGGAGGATTCACGGACCGGTTGATTCGCCGGCTCGTCGGGTAAGCCTCCCAGCGATAGATGACGGTCTGGGGCAGAGTTGTGGTTTTAAACGGAAGGTGGCCGTAGATCGACGACGGCCGCGGGGGAGGAGGTGGCAAGGTGCCGGTCGGAGTAACCGGACTCATCGCGCCCCAGAAGGATTGCCAAGCCTGAGCCGGGGTTGCCGGGCTTAAAGTCGGCGCTGCAGACAGACCGCTTAACCATTCGTCGAAGGCGGTTTCCCGGTCTTCTCTTGAGGTAGCGGGACTCAGCCAGCTTTCGCTCAAGTATCCGACTTGGGGATCAGCGAATGTGGCTGCGTTCAAAAGGATGCCGACCCGGCAACCCACCACAAGGTAGAACGCATCGCCGGACCTACCCAGTTGAAAATCCATCGCGATTTCGGGAAGCTCGGCGAAATCGGTTTGATTGTTTTCGTTCAGCTGGAGTAACTGCATAGAAGTTCCTTTCCCGGCTTAATTGCTGTCGCAGGAATTACGGGCAGACACTTTGTTGGCTGTGCCGGCGAAGCCAAAGGCCGCGCCGTCGGCCTTTCGGGACTGTCCCCACTCAAGCCGGACAAACGGCTTGAGTGGGCCACCGTCACTCTTTTGAGATCATTTCTTTTCGGTCGCTGCGTTGCGGCCCTTCCCTCTCCATGGAGTCACTAGCGGAGCGGACGTCGACTTGGTTGCGGTCGATTTGGCCGTTTTCAATTCTGACGTCTTCGATTCGGCTGTCTTTGATTCGCTGGTGGTGCTCTGCGGGCAGGTGGAACTGAAGCTAGTCAGGGCGTTGATGGCGGCGGTGAGGATGCAGACCTGGTTGACGCCTGTCGAGTCGGTGTTGTTGAACAGCTGGGTGGAGGACTGGGCGGTGGTGCCGAGGAGGTTGAAGTTGGAATCGAATTCCAGAGTATCGGTGGAGGAGACGGCGTTGGTGAGCAGTCCGGTGTAGGTGGTGGATCCGCTTTGTTTGGTGAAGGTCTGCACGTCGTAGGTTTGGTGCGAAGTGCTGGCCTGGTTGATGCCGCCGCTGGAGGTAACGTACTCGTCGATGTCGAAGGTGAGCGGGAATTGCTGGTTGCGAATGTAGGTGACGCTGGGCTCGCCTTTGGCGGCGACGGTGGTGGTGGAGTTTACGTTGCTGGTGACGTTGATCTTCTGCTGGTAGACGGAGTTGTCGATGACAAAGGTTTCGTTATTAGTGAAGGCGACGGATTGAGTGACGGTGGTGGAGACTTTGCCCTTCGATGTATTGACGTATCCCGCGACGGTGAAAGAGCGGTTGGATGTGGTCTTCACGTTTCCAGTAATGGCGGTATTGGTGACGTTCAGGTTTTCGGTGGTCACGGGATTGGGAGCGGAAGCGAGCGTGTTCTTGGTAGTGGCGCCGGTGACGGTCGAGGAGACGGGATCCTGATAGACGAGAAGGTTGGCGGTGTCGGAGAAGTATCCGTTGGCGTTGTAGACGCTGATGGCGACGGTGTGGGGCTGGCCGTTGCTGAGCGTGGCGGCGAAGGGGGTCAGATCGACGCGGTACGGAACGAAGTTGAGAGTTTGCACGCCGGGCAAAGGGTACCAGAGCCAAGGATCGATGCCGCCGGTGTAGATCCAGGGAGAAACGGGAGCGACGCCGGCGGGAGTTCCGTCGATGGAGACTTCGGTTTCGCGGAAGCCGGTGTTGTTGCAGCTTTCGAGTTCGCTGGCAACGTCGTTGGGAACGCAGGTGTACCAGAACTCGTCGTTCGACTGGCTTTGGGAATAGATGTCGAGATAGGCGTTGGTGACGTTGGTGGGGAAAGTGAAGGTACCGGTGAGTTGGCTGGCGGTGTCGTTGAGGCCGACGGTGCCGCCGGTGGGTCCGGCAGAAAGGGAGTAGACCTGATTGGCCGTGGCGGGCGCGGTTTGGCCGGGAGCGAGCGGGTAGAACTCCAGCGTGGAGGTGGCATAGATGATGCCGGTGTAGGTGGAGTTGACGAGGTTGCCGATGTCGGCGGTGCCGGCTTGCGAAGTGGTGAAGACGGGACTGAGTTCGGTGAGATCGCCCTCGGTGTACCAGGAGGGGCCGAGTTCAGGGGAAGGTTCGGCGGTGGTTCCGAAATAAATGGGAGTGGGGCCGAGCCAGAAGTTGGCGGTGCGGTCGTACTGGATGCCGGGAGTGACGTTGATGCTGGCCGTGAAGATGACGGCGGCCCAGGGTCCGGGGCAGGCGGCGGGCGGAGTGTAGGTAAATGTGGCGGGATTGAAGTTGTCGAACTCGGCGTTATCCAGCAGGGTGACGACGCAGGGCGTGGTGGAGGGGCGGGTGACGGGGAAATTTGCGGTGACGGTGTTGGAGGATCCGATGATGTAGGGGCCTTGGGCGACGGCGGCGGGAACGAGCGCGGCGGCGGCGAACGCCAGGATCACAATAAGGACACGATGGGCTGGGGAGCTGAACATTGGTCGGACCTCCAGGGAGATGATTGAAAGCCGCGCCGGATAAGGCTTTTGAGGGCCGCGGTGCGGTGGGGAAAAAGTTTGGCAGGTTGGAGGAGGAGTGTCAAGCGGGATGGCGGCTTTTGGGCTGGCGAGACCTCAGACTCGGCGCTTGCGATGTTGGGGTTGACGTGGACATCTGTGATTGTGATACCCACCCTTTCGCACAAAACGCGAAAGGATGGGGCAGCCGGCGGGGTGGTGATGTCGGCGAGGACGAAGGCTGGGACACAGCAATCGAAAATCCCCACTCAAGCCAAGGAACCGCTTGAATGGGCCACTCTCGTCCGTGGCTATTTCTTCTTCTTTCCCTTGGCTTTTTTCGGGGCGGGTTTGCGGGCCGGCTTCTTCGCTGGTTTCGGGGCAGACTTTGCGGGCTTGGGCGTGGGCTTCGCAGGCTTGGATTTCTCTGGGGCTTTGGGTTGCGGCTTGGCGGGTGCGGCTGCTGTCGGCGCGGGAGGCGCGACTGCTACTGCAGCCTTCCCCTTCTTCCCTTTTGGACCGGGCTTCGCTGGCGTTGCGGCTGCGGCTGGAACTTCGGCGGCTTTGGCGGCGCGGCCGCGGCGCGGGGCTGGCGGCGGTGGTGGGGGTGGCGGCGCGAACGGTTTCAGATACTTCAGAGTTTCGGTGCGGGAGCGAAGCTTCCCGTCGAGCAGGAGCAGGAAGACATCGTGCGCTAGTTTGGGATAGATGGGGAGCTGCGGGGTGATTAGCAGTTCCGTCATTTCGGGTAGCGGAAGTTTCTGCTGCACCTGGCGCCATTTGGTCAGATAATTCTTGATTTTCTGTTCGACCGATTGCTGTTTGGCGGTAACGGCCAGGAACAGGACCATCTCCGGACGAGACGACGAGAGCAACTGCCAGGTGCGCGAAGGTGTGGCGGCGTCTTTGCCCATCAACTTCTTAGCGAGTTCTTTGGCGTGATCTTCGATGTCGCGCCAGGCTTCGACCAGGTCCTTGCGGGGAATCAGTTTCTGAATATCCGAAACATCTTTGTCGGAGAAGTGCGAGGTCAGGAAATACATTACGGCCGGGCCGGCGTCGGGAGTGTAGCCCATGTCGACCATCTGCTGGCGCGTCTTCATGAGCGCGCTGATGCCGTTGACGTCGACTTTGGCGAGGGTCCAATGATCGTGCAGGACGTCGAGCCAGCCTTCTTTCTCAAGCATCTTCACGACGTGGAGAGGATCGTCTTCGTGCGCCAGCGCGGCGATTTCGTGGCCGATCGAGCTGCGCAGGATGTGGTCGATGTACTTGCCTTCCTTGGCGGCGTCGTAACGGGCCTGGGTGCGCTCTTCGAGCAGCCAGTGGAAGCGGGCAGCGAAGCGCGTGGCGCGAATGAGGCGCGAAGGATCTTCGAGGAAGGAATAGTTGTGCAGGATGCGGATGACTTTGAGTTCGAGATCGGCGACGCCGTTGAAGGGATCGAGCAGCAGTCCGCGCGAGCCATCGTTGAGGGAGAGCGCCATGGCGTTGACGGTGAAATCGCGACGGCGCAAGTCTTCGTGGATCGTTGCGGGGGTGACGATGGGAGGCTTGCCCGTCTTCTCAAAGCGCTCGGTGCGCGCCATGCTGATTTCGGCGCGGGCGTTGCCGGGCAGGGAGATGAAGATGGTGCGAGTGTCCTCTTCGAGGGCGGTGATTTTGGCGCCGGCCTTTTCGAGTTCTTTCTGGAGCTTGAGGGGATTGCCCTGGACGGTGAAATCGAGGTCGCGGATGGCAAATCCGCTGATGATGTCGCGGATGGCGCCGCCGGTGAGGTAAAGGTTCATGCCCGCGGCGCGGGCTACGTCTTGGACGAGGCCGACGCCCTTCAACTGGTCCGGCGTCAACCGGATTTCCATCGTGTAAATGTAGTCAGCCATTCGCTTTCAAGCGGCTGTCCAGGACCTGTTGCGGGCGCGAGTTAAGGTGCGATCGCGACCGGGGAGGGCCGAAAGCAGCCGAACTTTCCACAAGATTTCCACAGCCCGGGGCGGCAAGCCGTGCGAGGCCCCAGCCACTCGAATGCAAGTGGCTTAGTACAAAGTACTTAGGCGGCGTGAAAACTTTGCGGCAAGATATAGAAAATAACACAAGGTTTACATTTTGGCTACTGCCAAGGCAGATTCCGCGAGAATGTGGGGAAAAGGGTGCGAGAATCGGGACAGTGGTCAGTGGTCAGTGGCCAGTAGAATCCAAGTCTACTGATCACTGGCCACTGGCCACTGCCCACTGCCTTTATGCCTTCGACACACAAGAAAGTAATCGTTCGCAAGATGGACAGGGACACGGTGTCGGGATATGTGTCGCCGGCGCAGTTTGTGAATGAGGGCAAGCTGGAGTTGCTGAATACTTCGGGGACGGTGATTTCGATCGACCTGAAGGAGATTAAGGGCGTTTATTTTGTGCGGGAGTTTGGGGATTCGGAGTCGCTGACGAGGAAGACGTTTACCACGCGTCCGCGGTCGGAGGGGCTGTGGGTGCGGCTGCGGTTTAAAGACAGTGAGATTCTGGAAGGACTGATGCCCGCCGACCTGACGCAGACCACGCCGGAAGGGTTTCTGGTGAACCCTCCGGACCAGCGGTCGAACACGCAGCGGATTTTTGTACCGCGGACGGCACTGGAGTCGCTGACTGTGCTGGCAGTGATTGGAGCGACGCGGCGGCAGCGGCGTGGCGCGGAAGATCAGCGGCAGGTTCCGTTGTTTGAGGGATGAACCCGGATGGCCTTCAGTTCGGCGGTCTTCCGTTTTGACGAAACAGCAGGTTCCTCACCGGGTGTCCTTCGGCCTCGGTTCGGAATGACAAATCCTAGTTTTGCAAAACTTGACTCACCGCAAATGGAATCGCTAGTGGGCACGTCTTGCCGCGAAAGAGTCCAGGTTTGCCCCGTACTGATACACGTTAGGCCCACTCGGACATAGCGTTGTCGTTGTCGTGCTCGTCATCACCATCTTTGGACTTTGATGCTCCGTTTGGTTTGTTCTCACTTCCCTGCTTCTGCGGGTTTTGCCGCCTGCTGTGCTCCTGAGTTTCCTGAGTAGCTTGCAGTGGCGCGACAGCAGCGTCTTCGGAGTCGGACTCGTCGGCCAGGGCTGAAGCGGACTCCAGCAACTTCTTTCTCGTCTTGGCGGCTTCGCGTTTGGCTGCGGCTTTTTGCGTGGCGTGAAGCGCATCCAGTTGGGCATAGGGATTGAGTTGGTTGGCGTGTACCCGCATCGCTGAACTCCTTCGTCGGCTGGAGCAATTCGCGGGCCGATGCGCGCGCGCGGCGGAGCACGAAGGGTCGGGTCTGAGGTCTCTTTTTGTAAACCCCCAATTCGCGCATTTGTAAATCCCACTTCTCGCAAAGGACGCGAGAAATGGGGCACCCCCTCTCTGGCCTCCCTGATGAGGCCGGTTGCACGGGAGATCCCTCCCTTCGCCTGAAGAACGGCTCCGGTCGGGATGACGCCAGACATTTTTGGGGTGACGCCGGACATTTCGGGATGACGCTTAGATTTTGGGATGACGCCGACAATCATCTGCTTGCGATATCTCCACAAAGCGAAAGCCCGGATCGGATGATCCGGGCTTTCGCTTTTTTAACATCCCCACTTCTCGCATTTTCAAATCCCCACTTCTCGCAAAGAACGCGAGAAATGGGGCACCCTGCTTGTACTTTTATTCACGTTGGCCGGCTACTCCGTGATGGTGACCGACACCTTCGTGGTGTGGGTGATTCCTCCTCCCGAGCCGGTAACCGTGATCGCGTAGGTTCCGGTTTTCAGGGTCTTCGGTATTCTGAGCGTCATGGTGGACGTACCTGAACCGGGTGCGGCGATTGGATTGGGACTGAAGGAGATGGCTTTGGAAGACGGCGTCGACGTCAGGGTGATCGCTGAGTCGAAGCCGCCTGCAATCGCCGTGGTGATGGTGGTGCTGCCGGAACTGCCCTGGACGATAGTGATCGCGTTGGGCGAGGCAGAGATGCTGAAGCTGGGAGACACGGTTGAGGTCAGAGCTTCGATCAGGCTGTTGCCGTTGGGACTTCCCCAGCCGGTGGAAAGGTCGTAGCCGACGGCGGTGCCGTCGGCGTTGCCGCCGCTGGTGATGTCGTGGAAGTCGGTGTCGTAGTTGGAGCCGCCACCAATGGTGTACAGGCTGGGATTGATGAAGCCCAGCGTGCTGGAGGCTCCATTCAACAGATTCTGTTCGTTGGCGAGAGCCAGATAGCCGGCCCACATGGGAGCGGCAAAACTGGTGCCGCCGTAGACGTTGGCAGTGCACGTGGTTTGATCGGCGCAGACATAGAACGTGAAGTTCGCATTGGCGGAAACGTCAGGGCCGTTGCGATAAGTCTGAGAGCACTTGGCGCAACTGGCGGCCGCGGAGACTTGCCACGAGGGAATGGCAAACTTATCGGGACTGATGCCGCCGCCGGTGTCGGACCAGCCGGTTTCCGAGGCCCAGGGACCACCCGCACTAGAGGTGTCCAGGTCGGTTCCGCCGACTGAGGTGACATATACGCTATCCGCCGGCCAAAAGAAGCCACTCGATTTCCACGTTCCGGAGTCGCCAGCAGCGACAAACAGATTCTGACCCTGAGCGGCGAATTCCTCGAAGTAGGGATTGTCGGTGGTGCTGTCGGTGGGCCGCCATGCCCAGGAAGAGCTGAGCTGAGCGTTCAGAGGCTTGGCCGTGGCCATGGCGTTGAAGATGCCGGCATCGTCGATGGTCTGATTGGCGAGGCCGCCGGTTCCTATGTACATCACGAGGCTCGACATGCCGGGCGCCATACCGAGGGCTTGCGTCATATCCAGAGTCTGCTCCGTGTCATCGCAGGTGGGCTCCGCGCAGCTGGTGCTCTGGGTGTCGACGGAGGTAAGCGTGACGGGAACGTTATTGGTTTGGCCGACGTTGGTGTAGTAGGTGTTCAGGTCAGCCAGATCGGTACCGAGAAGTTCGAACAAGCCGAGAGACTGTCCGGCGCCGGTGAGCGTCGCCGAGGAGTTGCCATCGACGTAGTAGGCGGCGCGCATGTCGCTGCCCAGGAAAGATTTGCTGGGACCGGAGCCGGTGGTGGCATCGGAAGTCGCTTGCGGATCATTGGCATCGCGACGAGTCAACATGGTTTTCGGCGTGGCGTAGTTGTCCAGGCCGGCGACGTGCCAGAGCTGAATTTCGAGATCTGGCGTGGGTTCACGATCGGGAGCGAAGAAGGTGCGATTCTCGGTGTCGTGCTGGTAGACGCCCAGGTTGATATGGAGGGCCTGCTCAATGCTGGAAACCGATCCGCGAACGTCGAGGTTCATCCGATTGCGCGAGGTCCCGACCACGGTCAAGCCATTGGCGTGGGCGAAGCGAATGACGGAGTCATAGTCTTCCTGTGTGGGACCGAAGCGTTCGGTGAATTCCTCGACGGTGAGGAACTTGTGAAAGGAAGCGCTGGAGGGATCATAGAGATCGCGCAGCAGGTTCTCGAGGGCAACCTGATTGCGATGGGGCAGAACCAGAACCAGGCGCATGGACTGCGTGGCGGGCAGACGGCCCAGCAAAGGCGCATGGCCATTGAGCGCCGCTTCGGGGATGTGATGGGTCAACAGGGATTGCGGCTGGGCCTGGGAAACCAGACTTGCGCCCGAGACGATCGCAACGATCGCAAGAAAAAACACACTCAGTTTTCGAATCACAGTTACTCCTTTTAGGGTTGGTAGGAATTTTCGTTTGCGGGTTCCGGCAGGGGGGTAAGGGAGATTCCGGACTCGCGATTTTTGGTGCGGATAGTATTACGCCTGTTTGGTTGTGGCGGCAAGAAAATTTCCCGTTTTGGAACTTATGATTTTCAGTGTGCAATTTCTTGCAGAGGCGGGGTGGGCGGACGTCAGTGCGTCCGTGAGGCAGCAGGTAAATCTCAGGGTGACGGTGCGGTGGAGTTCTGAGGAGCCGATACTCCCGCCCTTCGCAGAGAACGCGAAGGACGGGGCACCCCGCTATCGGGCGCTACTCACAAAATCATGTTCAGTTCACGGGAGTCAGCAGGAAGGCGCGGTTGTAGCCGTTCTTCGTTCCGTAGCCGGTGATCTGGCCGAGGCTGTTGATGGCGTTGGCGTTGATGAGCACCCATCCGGAATCTTTCGGGATGAGGCTGTTCAGGTCCTGCATGCCGTCGGCGGACGTCCAGACAAAGGCATGAGGCGCGTTACCCAGGACGTTGCCGTAGCCCACGACAACGCTGGAGTCATTGACGGCGAAAGCCATGCTGTAGTTGCCGCCGACCAGCAGGCCGAGATCCTGAATCTTGTCCGAGGTGTTCCACAGGACGGCGTGCCAGGTGCCAGCGGTGCTGGTGCCGTCGGACTGGCCGACGATGACTCCTGAGGTATTAATCGCATTGGCAATGCTGGTGATGCCGCCGGGGAGGGTGCCGAGATTCTTCATGGTGGAACCGTTCCACAGAAAGCCACGCGAACTGAAAGGCGGACCGTAGCTGAGAACGGATTCGCCGACAATTTCGCCGCTGTCGTTGATGTCGAGTCCGGCGGTGAAGATGGCTTTGGAGAGCCCGCCGAGATTCTTGATTTTGTTGCTGGTCCAAGTGGTGGCGTCGACCAGGCCGCTGCTTAGGAAGGAATCTCCGGCAATCTGACCGGCGGAATTGATTTCAAAAGCGGCGCTGGAGGAACCTCCGGCGAGCGTGCCAAGGTTGGTGATGACTCCGGTGGGAGACCATTGCACGGCGACGAAATTGGTGGCGGGCTGGCCCTTGACGTTGGAATAGCCGACGACGGTACCGGCGTCATTGACGCCGATGGCACCGCTGACGGTGGCGCCGGTGAGCGTACCGAGATCTTTCACGCCGCCGCTGGCGGTCCAGGAAAATGCGTGCTGGCCGGCGACCAGGCCGGTGCAGGGATAGTTCTCAAGCGTGGCCGTATCGGAACAGCCCACGACTTCGCCCAGGTTGTTGATCCAGAAGCCGCTGCTTTCGTTGTCGCCCTTGAGCAGTCCGATCTCGGTGATGGTATAGGTCTGGGCTGCGGCGAGAAGAGACGAGAGTAGGAAGAAGGCGAGGCAGGCGGCTGACGTTCTGCTGAGAGTGATCCTGCTGGAGATTACGTTGCTGGACACTATCCTGCTGAACATGATTCTGCTGGACCTGAGTCTAAGGAACATGGACCCCTCCGGAGCGGCGGATGTGTGGTTCAGTATGCCATCAGACTACGGGCGCGGAAAGACTCGTTAGTGCAATCGAGGAAGGCGCCGGAGGGACGTGGGTGGGCACGCCAGACGGGCCACGGCGTCGAGGAATGCCATCGATCTCAGGGCGCGGGGAAAGTGAGTACACTGTTGAATTCGCGAAAGAGTTGATGTACCGTGTGAGGTCCACGCAGGCGTGACGCCTAGCAGAGAGACCATCAGACCCTTCCCTTCCTCTTGTCTGACCGACTCCAGGTGGACGTCGTCCAATCTCGACCGAGGTGTGCCTGCCATGGAAGTCTTCCAAGCGTCGTGCGCCAAGCGCGCACCGATAACTGTCCTCGCCAGTCTGGTCGCAGTATTCACGCTGCTGTTGTGGCTACCGCTGATGTGCCTACCGATGTTCGCGCAGGAAGCGGCGCGGACCACGACATCAACGGCGGCAGCGGCGCCGCGGCCGCTGATCACGCAGGCGATTGACGAGTCGCAGCTGAGCACGCTGAAGGGCAATACGCATCCGTTGGCGCGGCCGCAGTTCGATCTGGGCACGGCGGACGCGAGCTTACCGATGGCGCGGATGTTGCTGGTGCTGAAACGCAGCGCGGCGCAGGAGACCGCACTCGATCAGTTCCTGGACGACCAGCAGAACAAGGGGTCGGCGAACTATCACCAATGGCTGACGCCGGAGCAGTACGGGCAGCAGTTCGGGCCAACCGACAGCGACCTGCAGACGATTACGGCGTGGCTGCAGTCGCACGGATTTCAGGTGGGCACGACCAAGGGCCGGACGGTACTGGAGTTCTCGGGCACGGCGGGCCAGGTGCAGGAAGCGTTCCACACGACGATTCATAAATACCTGGTGAACGGAGAGCAGCACTGGGCGAACGCGAGCGATCCGCAGATTCCGACGGCGCTGACGCCGGCGGTGGCGGGAGTGGCGTCGCTGAATAATTTTCAGAGACGGGCGATGAATGTGCCGGCGGGAGTTGCGAAGCGGGAAAAGGGTAAGGAGATCAGTACCACGCGGTCGGCAAATCCACTATTCACTTACCAGCCTTACTACCAATGCAGCGCGGATAATTACTGCTTCGATATTGCGCCCTACGACTTCGCGACCATCTACAACCTACTGCCGCTGTGGGGTGCCGGCACCGATGGCACGGGAGTGACGATTGCGATCTCCGGGGAAACCGACATTGAAATGTCTGACGTGGAAGCGTTTCGGAGCATGTTCGGCTTGCCGGCGAACGACCCGGTGTTTGTGCTCAACGGGCCGGACCCGGGCATCCAGGGGGATGAGTCGGAGGCTGATATCGATGTGCAGTGGTCGGGAGCGGTGGCGAAGGGAGCGACCATCGACTTTGTGATCTCCGCGTCGACGGAGACGACTTCGGGAGTCGATCTTTCGGCGGTGTACATCGTTGACCAGAACCTGGCCCCGATCATGAGCGAGAGCTACGGCGAATGCGAACTGGGGCTAGGCACAACCGGCAACCAGTTTTATAACGCACTGTGGCAGCAAGCCGCGGCCGAAGGGATCACTGTATTCATCTCGGCGGGCGACGGTGGTTCCGCCGGGTGCGACAACTTCGATGCGCAACCGCCCGCGCCGGCGCAGTTCGGCCTGCAGGTGAGCGGCTACGCTTCTACTCCGTACAACGTAGCGGTCGGCGGCACGGATTTCAACGAGTTCACGAATCCGACTCTCTACTGGAACACGACGAACGACCCCACGACTCAAGCCTCGGCACTGGGCTACATCCCTGAGATTACCTGGGACTCCTCATGTACCAGCCAGGCTTTCGGGCCACCGAATTTCAGTTCCAGTGCGGTAACCAACTGCAACAACTCGGAACTGGCCGGGACGGTGGATGTTGTCGGCGGGTCGGGTGGCGCGAGCGATTGCACCACACCCAGCGGAAATACGCCTGGGACGTGCGCGGGCGGATACCCCCGCCCTTCATGGCAGACCGGCAATGGCAGCTTTTCAAACGACGGGAAGCGGGACATTCCGGACGTTTCGTTGTTCGCCAGCAGCGGGTGGGCTGGAACCGCGTATGTGATCTGTCAAGCGGACTATCCTCAAGGGGGTCCATGCCCGAGCTATAACCCGCGATTTGGCGGCACGTCGGTATCGTCACCGGCGCTTGCCGGGGTCATGGCGCTGATCAATCAGAAATATGGGCGCCAGGGCAATGCGAATTATGTTTTCTACAAGCTGGCGCAGAAGAGCGGGGCGAGTTGCACTTCGAGCACGAGTGAAGCCACGAGTTGCATCTTCAACGATGTGACGGTGGGAACGAATGAGGGCGCGTGCACCCCAGGCACCCCGGACTGCCTGAGCAACGGCGAGGCCTATGGCGTGATGAGCGGGTACAGCGCGGGCTCGGGTTACGACCTGGCGACCGGACTGGGCTCGGTGAATGCGAACAATCTGGTGAATGCGTGGAGCACGGTGACGACCCTGCCGTCGACGACCACGCTGAGCAACGTGTCGCCGATAGCGGTCACACATGGACAACCCGTCAGCTTCACGGTGGCGGTGAAGCCGCAAACCGGGTCCGGAACGCCGACCGGAATCGTTTCGCTGGCCGGACCTGCTACGGGAACCAGCAAACCCGGAATCGGAGCGTTCAGTTTGAGCGGCGGAAGTGTGACCGCGAGTACTGATCTGCTGCCCGGAGGATCCTATTCGCTGACGGCGCATTATCCAGGGGATGCGACGTATAGCGCGAGCGATTCGGGCCCAATCAGCGTCACGGTGAATAAAGAGAACAGTCAGCCGCAGGCGTTTCTGGTGACGTTTAATTCCAGCAACAACGTCGTCAGCTACAACACGAACACCGCTCAATATGGGAGTCCTTACATCCTGCGGGTAAACGTGGACAATGCGGCGGGACAGCTGTGCGCGCCGGTTGCGACTTCAGGCGCGACGGCGTGTCCGACCGGGACCGTGGCCATGACCAACAACGGGAGCACGCTCGACGCGGGAACCTTCACGCTGAATAGTTATGGCTATTTTGAGGATCTGACGGTTCAGCTTCCGGGCGGGACGAATTCGGTGAAGTCGGCGTATGCGGGAGATAACAGCTTCAATGCGAGTAGTGCGACGAACGCGATTAGTATCACACCGGCCGCGACGGGCACAGGTGCCCCCTCAATCGGCGGGGTTGGACCCTGGGTAGGAACGGCTCTGTATGCAAACACGACTGTGACCGCCCAGAGTAGCGGGAACCCACCCGGCGGGAACGTGACCTTTCTCGTAAACGGAGTGGCCGCGGTCGGCACTGTCACCTATTCAGGAACCGCGGGTTCCGCATCGAACCCCAGCGCCAGCCTGAGCGCCGCTTTCTTGAGTTCAGTGTCGCCTTTTACTACGCCCGGAAGTTATTCGATTTCGGCTTCCTACAGCGGCGACGCAAACTACGGGGCTTCGACGTCTGGCGTCACGAACCTCGCGGTGCAATTCTATCAACCGACGGTCGCACTCTCGCCCTTCACACAGAACGTGCTTCCGGGGAACACAGCGACGGTAACGGCTGTGGTGGACACCACCGACAAGACGATCTACCCGACGGGCTCGGTCACATTCGTGAATGAATCTACCAATCAGAACCTCGGGCCGGCAGTCAATTGCGTCAACGGAAAGGACAGCAGCGGCAACTATGAATGCATAGCTACTTTCACTTTCGTTCCCTCCGGCGGGACAACGGTGGTTCAGGCTCAATACAGCGGAGACGTGAACTATCCGGGAGCGGCCTCGGGTGCGGTTGTGGTCAACGTGCCGGACTTCGCCATCAACCCAAATACTAATCCGGTGACAGTCACCCAAGGGCAGGCGCAGACGGCCTCGATCATCATTGGCGGGCTCGGCGGATTCACGGGGAATGTGAGCAACTTTGCATGTTCCGGTTTACCTGCGGAGACGACCTGCAGTTTCAGTCCAGCGACGGTTACTGGAGGCAATGGCTCGACCACACTGACGATTACCACGACGGCAATTGGGCAAATGCGGCGGCGGGCTGCGAATGAGAATCGACGGAGGGGATGGATGGCGGCGGCAGTGCTTCCGCTGCTGGGGATTTGTCTGATCGGGATTCCGGCGTGGCGGAGGCGTGGAGTGCTGGCGGCGCTGGTGACGATCGCGTTCTTCGTGATGATGCTGCCCAGTTGCGGAGGAGGCGGAGGTGGGACGACACCACCCCCGAATAATCCGGTGCCTTCGATTACATCGATAGCGCCAACCCAGCAGGCGGCCGGTTCACAGTCGCAGACCCTGACGATCACGGGAACCGGATTCGTGAGCGGCACAACGGCGACCTACAACAACGTGGCCCACCCGGTCAGTTACTCGGGCTCGACGGTGCTGACGATTACGTTGACAGCCGCCGACATGGCCGCTACAGGCAGCTATCCGGTGGTGGTGACGAATCCGACGCCGGGCGGAGGAGCGTCGGGTGCTGTGGATTTCAATGTCGTCACCGGAACGCCGGTCGGTAGCTTTAATGTGACGGTGACCGCTAGCAGCGGATCGCTGACGCATACCACGAACTTCAACTTGGTTGTGCAGTAGCGAAGTGAATCAGGCAACTCGTGGCGCGGAGGATCTCGGGATAATCTCGGGATCACCCCGCGCCCAGTGTCGTTGGGCGCTGACTCGCGCCGTTCCCGACCGCCATCAGCGCGCCTGGTGTAGGATTTACTCGCGACTTCATCCATCCCCATGAAACTTTCTGCGATTGCTGCTGCTCTTGGTGCGCGTCTGGAAAACGGATCTCCGGACACTGAAATTACTGGGCTCAACGGGATTGAACAGGCTGGGCCGGGAGAGCTTACGTTTGTGTCGAATCCGAAGTACTCGGCGGCGGCGCGGACTACGCGGGCTTCTGCCGTAATTGTGGGTGAGGACTTCCCTGCCATTGCGGCGGCGATGTTGCGGGCCAAGGATCCTTATCTGGCGTTTGCGCGGGCGCTGGAACTGTTTCATCCGGCGGTGCGGTATGCACCCGGAGTGCATCCCACGGCGGTGGTTGATCCGACGGCGAAAGTTGGCGCGAATGCGCATGTCGGACCGTATGTGGTGATCGGCGAGGACGTGGAGATTGGGGCGGACGCGGTGTTGCTGGCGCATGTGGTGATTTATCGCGGGGCGAAGATTGGCGACAACTTTTTTGCGCACGCGCATGCGGTAGTGCGCGAGAACTGCCGCATCGGCAACCGGGTGCTGTTGCAGAATGGCGTGGTGATTGGAGCGGATGGATTCGGGTTTGCGAAGACGGCGGAGGGATGGTGGCACAAGATCCCACAGCCATCGCCGGTGGTGATTGAGGACGATGTCGAGGTGCAGGCGAATTCGTGCATCGACCGCGCCAGCGTGGGCGAAACGCGCATAGGACGCGGGGTTAAGGTGGACAATCTGGTGCAGGTGGGGCACGGATCACACGTGGGCGAAGACGCGTTGTTGTGTGCGCAGGTGGGGCTGGCGGGGTCATCGGAGATTGGGAAGCGGGTGATTCTTACGGGGCAGGTTGGGGTGGTGGGGCACTGCAAGGTTGGGGATGATGCGATTGTGACACCGCAGAGTGGCGTGGCGCAGGATATTCCGGCGGGGGCGCTGGTGAGCGGAGCGCCGGCGGTGGATCACAAGCTGTGGTTGAAGTATTCGGCTCTGCTGCCGAAGCTGCCGGAGCTGGTGCGGACGTTGCGGAAAAAGAAAGAAGAATAAGCGCCGCGGATTCAAGAATTACCACGGGGGCTAAAGCCCCGCTCATCTCTCAATCTTTAACGCGGCCCTAAAGGGCCGCTCTTCCACGGTTGTTCCATCAGCATATTGCTCCGCTGATTCAGCACGTTGATTCGCTGAAACTCAGCATATTGCTCCCCTGGCCCGGCACATTACTGCGCTGACTCAGCACGTTGCTACGCTGATTCGTCGCATTGCTTTCGTTCACGCCGAGGCACTATTCGAAGTTGTCGCTGCCTGGCGGCATTCTTCGGGTAGGCCGCTGTCGATGACGGCGCGAACTTTTTCCATCAGGCATTCGCGGGTGCCGAAAACTTTGGGCTCAATCGGGGGATGGAAGATTACTTTCACCAATCCAGGCCTGATGGCGAATCGCGCTTTGGGCATGGTGTAGTGCGTGCCCACGATGGTGATTGGAATGACGGGAACCCCGCATTCGACGGCAAGATAGAACGGGCCTTTCTTGAAGGGGAGCAGTTTGCCATCGAAGGAGCGTTTGCCTTCGACATAGATGATCATGTTCAGTCCCTGCTCAACCACGGATTTGGCGGCGCGCACGGCTTCGATGCCGGCGTCGCGATTGCCGCGGTCGACGGGGACGAGTGATCCCATGCGCATGGCGCGCCCCAGGATGGGGACTTTGAAGAGCTCTTTCTTGACCATCACCGAGGTGCGCCGGGGAATCAGCGGGACCTGAATGGGCGGATCGAGATTGGAAACATGGTTGGTCATGAAGATGTAGCTGCGAGAGTGGTCGAACTGATCAAGGCCGATGGTTTCGACGCGGACGCCGGTGATCCAGACGCCGGCCCATGCACCCCACATGAAGAGGCGGTAGAGGACGCGGACGTCGCCCATGATGAAACTGGCGGGAAAGCCGATCAGTGCAGCCACGGGTGCGGCCAGCGCCCAGAAGACCAGCATGATGATGGTGCGGAGCATTATTGATTAACCCCACTTGCGTTCACGCCGGTTGTGTTCGCGGTTGCTGCGGTGGCGGACTGGGCTTCGCCCTTCAGCCATGCAGTGCGGCGGGCGCGCTGTTCGTCGGTGACGTGATCGAGGTCCTTGATCGCGTAGGATATTTCCTCGCGCCTTCCGATCTTCCATTTCAGTTCGCGCTCAATGCCGCGGCGTGACCGAACCTTCACGGCGAGCGTGTCGCCGGGATTCAGACGCGCTAATTCCTGGCGGGATTCCTGGCCGACTGGATTGCCTTGCAGTTCAACGATGACGTCGCCGACGCGCAGGCCGGCATGATCGGCAGCGCTGCCGGGAGTGACTGCGCCGACCGACATGGGTCCATCGAAGTTGCGGGAGGCGGTGAAACCCGCGTCGGGCAAGGTGTTGGCGGAGGACTCGACGCGCAGGCCGACGGAACGAAAATAGTCGTCCCAGGGAATCTCGTCGGTTCCGGCGACGTACTTCGCGAAGAAGGATGACAGATCGGCGTGACTGACGGACTCGGCGGCGGCGCGCACGCCCTCGGAATCATTGAAGAATCGGCCCTGCTTGGCGTAGTTGGCGTTCATCCACTGCAACACTTCGCGAAGCGACGCCTGGCCGTGGCTGGCGTCGCGCACCGCGAGATCGAGCAGCACGCCGAGCAGTTCGCCTTTGTTGTAGTAGGAGATGCTGCGCTCGGGCTGGCGGTAGTAAGCGTTGCCTTCGAGCCAGGCGTCGAGGCTGGACTCTTCGGCGGATTGCGTGAGATGCGCGGGACGACGCTCTAGTTCGGTGATTTCTTCGCCGAGCCGGTAGAGATATTGGCGTTCATCGATCAATCCGGCGCGCAAAAGGGTGATGCCTTCGACGGTGCTGGTAACGCCTTCACTGAACCACAAGGCGCGCGTGTAATTTTCTTTGGTGTAATCGACGGGCTCAAGACTTTGCGGGCGAATGCGTTTGACATTCCACAGATGAAAGAATTCGTGCGCAGTGACGCTGGTAAGACTGTCGAGAGATTGCTTCATCACTTCGGCGTTGAGTTCGATCGCCGTGGAGTAGGCGTGCTCCATGCCGCCACCGGCGGGGCCGTGCGGGAAGTGATAGAAAAACGTGTAGGCGTCGAAGGGACGATCGTTCATCCAACTGGTAGCAGCGCTGACGATCTTGTGCAGGTCGCTCACGATAGCCGCCATATCGTAGTCGGCGGGATCGGCGTCGATGATGACGCGGAAGTGACCACCGGCTTCGTCGAAGTCAGACTCGCGGAAGTCGCCGATCTCGACGGGCGAGTCGACCAGGCGGTCGTAATTCGGCGCGCTGAATTCAGCTGCGGAAGCTGATGCGAGGGGAGTGGCGATATGCCAGCCCTCGGGAATATGGCTGAAGCGTAGGTTCAATGGAGCCGAGCGAGCGTCGACGGGATACATCAGGATCTGCGCCAGATTGAAGAAAGCGTGATGCGGATTCAGTTGCGCACCGAAAGGGCCGGGGGAATCGACGTAAATTTGATAGTCGACGATTGCGCCGGATTCAGCGCCTTCGACCTGCCAACGGCTTTTGTCTTCTTCGCGGACCGCGAGAGGATGGCCGGCGCGATCCTTGGCGTGAATCCAGTTTATGTATTGGGCGAAATCGCGGACTTGATAGAGGGCGTTCCAGACGGGAAGTCGTAGTTCGCGCTGAGCGGAACCAGCCGGCACAACGAGGTGCACTTCGAGCAGATGTTGTTCAGGCGAGGAGATGTCGATCGTGTAGGCAACGGCGCCCGGCTGCGTGGCTGATGTCAGTGTGGCCTTGGTCTGAGCGAACGAGGCCGAAGAAACAATTGTGAGCAGCAGCGCCAGTTGCAGGAATTGTCGAACGATGCTGTGAGGTCGATTCATCGCTTCCCTGCCAGTTCCCGAAGGCGCGCGGGCAGCTTCTCATAGATTCCGCCGAAGCCACCGTTGGAGAGAATGGCGACGACGTCGCCGCTGCGCAGCTCTGGGGCGATGGTTTGCACGATGGCGTCGGCGTCGGCGAGAAGCCTTGCCCGGCGGCCGTTGTGCTGGATCTCGGCGGCGAGGGCGGGCAGTTCGAGGCGCTCGTTTTCCGGGACGGCCTCGGAGCGGAATACGCCTGCAACGATAACTTCATCGGCCTGCGCCAAGCTGCGCGCCAGGTCGGATTGCAGAATGCGGCGGCGCAGCGTATTGGAGCGCGGTTCGAGAATGGCCCACAGTCGGGCAGCGGGATAGCGCGCGCGCAGGGCTTTCAGCGTGCCGGCAATGGCCGTGGGATGATGCGCGAAGTCGTCGATGATGGTAACGTCGTTGACTTGTGCTTTCACCTCGAGGCGGCGCTTCACGCTCTTGAAAGTTTTCAACGCGGCGGCGATGGCTTGTTTCGGAATGCCATAGGATGCTGCCAGCGCGGCGGCCGCCGTGGCGTTCCAGACGTTGTATTCTCCAGCCAACGGAAATTCGAGATCGGCCCAGGGCTGACCGTCGTGCAGGACAGTCCAGGTGGTGCGGGCGGGTTCGAAGCGCAGGTTGATAACTTTCCAATTGGCGCGCGGGCCGGCGCCGTAGCGCTCAACGGGGCAAAACGCTTTAGCCAGGCAGCGATCCAAACTGTTAGAGCCGCTTGGACTGCCGGCGGCCTCACCGGTGAAACCGTCGAAGGCGATGACGCGTCCGCGGCGCGGGATCAGATTGACCAGCCGCTTGAATGCGGTTTCAACGGCATCGAGATCTTTATAGATGTCGGCATGATCGAACTCGACCGAGGTGAGAATGATGGAGTCGGGAAAGTAGTGCAGGAATTTCGGGCCCTTGTCGAAGAATGCGGTGTCGTACTCATCGCCTTCGAGGATGAAGTGTTTGCCATCACCAAGATGAAAACTCGAACCGAAATTTTCGGCGATGCCTCCGATCAAGAACGACGGCTGCAGTCCGGCGGAGTCGAAAATCCAGGCAAGCATGGATGTGGTGGTCGTCTTCCCATGAGTTCCGGCGACGACCAACACTTCTTTGCCCCGCAGGAATTCGTCGTGGAGCAACTGCGGCAAAGAACAGAATGGGATGCGCTGGTCAAGCAGGTGTTCGACTTCGACATTGCCGCGCGACATAGCATTGCCGACCACAACGAGATCAGGGCGGGGTTCGAGATTCTTGGCGTCGAAGGGCTGCGCCACGGGAATATCCAACTCGCGCAGAAAGTCGGACATGGGGGGGTACGCAGCGGCGTCGGAGCCGGTCACTCGAAATCCGCGCTGCTTCAGCATTCCGGCCAGCGAGGCCATGGCGGTGCCGCAAATGCCGATGAGGTGAATGTGTTTCTTGTCGTTCATATCAGAAATCAATAACCACGAAAGACACTAAGGTCCACGAAGAAAAAAGCTTGCGACTGCTACGTCGCAACCGCTGATTCCAGAATCCTCAGGGCGACCTGTCCGCGGCTCACTTCCAGTTTCGCGCGCACTCCGAAGGGCAGCGTGATGTTGCCGGAGGTGACGTGGCCCGACTTTACGCCATAGGCGACGGGCACGCCCAGGTCGCCAACGATTCGCGTGATGACTTCCTGCAGAGTGTAGCTCTGATTTGCGTTCTGCACGCAATCGAGCATTTCTCCGAAGATAATGCCGCGCACGCGGTCGAGGTGCCCAGCCAGCTTCAACTGCATCAGCATGCGATCGATCTGATAAGGCTTGGCGGCGACGTCTTCCATGAACAATATTTTGTCTGCGGTCTTGATCTCGTAGGGCGTGCCCAGCGATGCGACCAGGATCGAAAGACAGCCGCCGTAGAGAACGCCCTCGGCTTCGCCGTCGACTAATGCGCTGACTTCGGCGTTCAGCGGGACGTCCCACGGCGTTGTGCCGGAAAGCGCGGCCTGCCATGAGGGCAGATCGACTCCGCCTTCATGTGCCCAGTCTTTGGCCGCCATAGGGCCATGAAATGTGACGAGGCCGGCCGCGTCGACAAAATGTGTCAGCAGCGCGGTGATGTCGCTGTAGCCGACGAAGATTTTAGGATGAGCCTTGATTTTTTCCAGATCGAGTTCGGCGAGCAGGTAATTGGCGCCATAGCCGCCGCGGGCGCAGACGATTGCGCGAACGTCGTCTCGCCCGAACATGTCTTCCAATTCACGGGCTCTGCGGTTGACCGATCCCGCGAAGTAAAGGTCCTGTTCCAGAATTGAGTCGAAGTAGAACGGGCGATAACCCGCGCGCCGCAGGGCCTCGCAGCCGGCTTCTAACTCGGCGCGCTTGAGGTTGCTGGCAGGCGCGACGATGCCCACGATATCGCCGGGGCCCAGGGCGGGCGGTTTGACGGGATGGTTCGGCGAAGACATGATTTCAAGCTTGGACCGATTTCACGCGAGCAGAGAGCGAATCTGCCGCGGCTTACATCAGCTCAACTGAGTAGAAACTCTCCCCGGCACAGCAAGCGAGCCGGACCGCGGAGAAAAACATTGGCACCCACGGTGCGGACCGTCTGCACTCCGCCCGGAGCTTGGACCTTAACAGGCGACGCCGCGCGGCCAGTCGCGATCGCAGCCACGGCCGCGGCACAGGATCCGGTGCCGGAGGACTGCGTTTCTCCAACGCCGCGCTCGAAAAAGCGGGCACGGATATCGAACTTGCTGTCGACTGCAACGAGTTCAATGTTCACACCTTGCGCAAAGTGCGGGTTGCGCTGAATTTCCGCTGCATGCGACTGCCAGTTTGTAATGAACTCGGGTACAAAAGTGACAAAATGCGGATTGCCGATCGATACGGGAATGCCGCGCACTTGTCTGCGAACTTCCCCGGCGACAATCTGAAGCGTCAGCTCGTTCTCGACAGCGGCCTGACCCATTTCGATTTCAAATTCATACTCGGAATCTCTACGCGAAGTGAGCTGACAGATTTTCATGCCGGCGCCGGTGAGAATTGAGATGCGCTCCTTGCCCAGGCGGTCGCAGACGTAAGCCGCGACGCAGCGGGTGCCGTTGCCGGAAATTTCTGCGGATGAGCCGTCGGCATTGATCAGGCGAATTTCCACGTCGGCGGTAAAGTGGGGCTGCATCCACTCGACGCCGTCGGCGCCCACGCCGTTGTGCCGGTCGCAAATGCGGCGGGTGAATTCGGCGACATCGGCGGGAGCGAGGGCGCTGTCGATCAACAGGAAATCGTTGCCGCAGGCACTGGCCTTGACGAACGGGACGGTGCGGACAAGCGACTTCACGTTTGAGCTCGCTCGCGAGTTCACTCGGCGTCCACCCGGCCGAGAGAGGTTGCGCCGAGAAGAATTCTGGACGCTTTCAACTGTTGCAACAATTCTTTTTGCTCACGGTTGCAACCCTCGACCTCAAACTGCAGGCGGACGTGCTGGCCGGTGTTGCCGCTGAGTACGTTTTGCATCATGCGGTGATGGCCTTCCAGGATGCGGGTGACCTCGGTGCTGATTTCTTCGACGCTGGAGCCGGTCACTTCGTAGCTGGCCAACAGCAGTTTGAGATTGAACGTTTCTTCGATGTGGCCGAGGGAGAACAGAGCGATCAGCACGAGTCCGGTGGCGAATATTGCGGTGAGGTAAAGGCCGCCGCCCGCGGCCATTCCGACCGCAGCGACGACGAATAACGTAGAGGCCGTGGTGAGTCCGGTGGTGAGTCCGCGAGTGTGCAGAATGGAACCGGCGCCGATGAAGCCGATGCCGGGGATAATTTGCGCCGCGATTCTGGCCGCGTCCGACGGCACGCCGGCCAGCCTGGCGGACAACAAAGTGAACAAGGCCGCGCCGAAACAAATGAACATATTGGTGCGCAGGCCGGCGGCGCGGTGCTTGAGTTCGCGCTCCAGTCCGATGAGGCCACCGAGAAGAGCTGCCAGGACCAGACGCGTCAGCGAGTTGCCGACGATGCCGCTGGCCATCTCCGAGTGCAGCAAATCGATGAAGTGTTCCCAGTTCATGTTGGCCAGATCTTGCGTTTGAGTCTTGGGGATGTCCGCATACCGGAAGCGGGGCTTCCGATGGCCGGATTCTATCACCGGATTCGCGGCCCTCGGCGTTACCTGCGTGATTACCGCGCGCGATAGAAAACGGCGCGCGCCTGGCCGGTGACGTGAATCTCGACGAGTTCGGGGAGATGACGGCTCTGCACCGCGAGCCACACCGGGTCGCCTTCAAAGGCAACGACGCAATCGGCGTAGTGCGCGGGATCGGCGAGAGCGCGCTCCCACAAACCGTCGGCGTCGCTGGGCTGCTTCCAGGTGCGGTGGTTGCCCTCGTTGATGACCTGGCGAAGTGGAATTCCGGCCTGCTCGACCGCGCCCACGTGATCGCCGAGATACATTAGCAGGGTTGACTGCGGCGGGAGTTTTTCGAGCCAGGTCGCGAGCTCGGTTTCGAATCGTTTGCGGGTACGCATGTTGACCTGGGCCTCGACCAGCGAAACCGGGCCGGCGGTCCAGACGTTGGCATAACTGGCGATCAGCCAGGCAAATGCGCTCACCACGCAAGCCAGACGCAGGCGCGGATTCCAAGCTTCGGCGCGGGCCGCTCGATGCACGAGGATGGCCAGGGCCGCGGCAAAGGCGGAGAGCAACTGCAGTCCATAACGCACGTTGTAGTGAGAGAACGGCCACCAGGCCGGAATGAAGATGGGAACGCCACCGTAGGCGATGGACAGCGCGTAAAAAGGCAGGGGGATGAGCAAGAAGAGCAGCGGCCACGGAGTGGCGGCAGACGGCTTAGTTTCACTCTGTTTCGCGCGATAGGCCATTGCGGCGGCGGCTAGGCTCACAGCAGCAATCAAGACCCAGCCATGCTGCAGCCATTCATTCTCAGCCACATTGGCTTCGGCAGATTTCAGGAAATACCTGCCTGCAAGCAACGGGTTGCCGCTGCCGGGATGGCCCTGGCTGCCGTTCTGGGTGCGGCGTTCGATGGCCTTCGCGGAGTACGGTCCGTTGGCAAACTCGAGTGGATTGCGGTAGACGATTCCGTTGTAGGCGAGCCAGAGCGACGGAGCGGCGGCCGCGAGCAGGGCGAACTTCACCACTGCAGCGCGTGGTATGCGGAACTGGGGAAAAGTGCGCGGGAAGGTGTTGAGCAGCACTACTGCGGCGGCCATTGCAGCCGAGAGGAACCATCCGTCGTAACGCGTCAGGCAGGCTGCGACTAGACAGAGTCCGCACTTGGTAAGGGATTTCGCTCGGACGTTCGTTCGTCCATCGGCTCGCCCAGGCTCCGTCGACGCGCGAGATGCTTCTTGAAAATACTCGCTGAAATAAACGACGGCCCACACGAAGAACGCCAGATACAGCGACTCGCCCATGGCGGTGGCCTGCAGGTATATCAGGTTGGGATTCGCGGCGAACACTACAGCTGCCGTCCACGCCGCCAGGCTGGCGATCCTGTCCGGTGCAGTCCCCCGAGAGAGCGAGCTGCGCACCAATCGGAACATGCCGATCACGCCGAAGACATAGGCGACCATAGACGGAATGGAGCCGCCCGCGCCGCGACGCCACATTTCGCTGGAGAGCAGGAAAGGAATCATCAGCAGGTGCGGCAGAGGAAGCCAAACCGTGCCGAGTTGCAGAAGGCCCGGAGTCTTCGAATCGAAGACACGGCGCGCGATGTTGATGTGGGCGACGGCATCGCCGTAGAGCAGGACGTCGCCGTGCTGGAAATAAAACAGAAAAGAGACGACCGAGACACAGGTTGCCAGCCAGGCCAGTAGCCGCACCTCGGAGTCCCAGGGTGAGATGGCGGGTGCGGTCTTGATTGGCTTGGGCACGAATATTGGTCCCGCAAGACGACGCGGCCTCTGGAGGCAGACTACTCGAGATGAGTGAGTTCGCGAAAGATCTGAAAGCGGGCGTCGATCTCTTCTCGCGTGAGCGACTGCAGGCGCTCGGTACCGAAACGCTCAACCGCGAACGATCCCATAACGCCGCCGTAGAACAGCGCGCGCTTCAGGACTTCCCTGCTCAATTCCTTTTGCGAGGCCACGTAGCCCATGAATCCGCCAGCGAAGGAATCGCCCGCCCCGGTGGGATCTTTCACTTCTTCGATCGGCAATGCGGGAGCCCGAAAGGGATGATGGCCGATGCCGAACGCACCTTCGCGGAAGAAAATGGTCGCACCATACTCGCCGTGCTTGATGACGAGAGCCTGCGGGCCCATGGCCAGAACTTTATTCGCAGCGCGAGGCAAGTTCGATTCGCCGGCGAGCATTTTGGCTTCGGTGTCGTTGATGAGGAGTACATTGACGAGCTTCAATGTTTCGCGAAGTTCGGCGAGAGCGCCTTTGATCCAGTAATTCATGGTGTCGCAGCCGGTGAGGCGCACGCCACTCATTTTGCGGCGCACGTCGGCTTGCAGCGTGGGCTGGATGTTCGCCAGGAAAAGAAATTCGGTGTCTTCGTATTCTTTGGGAATGCGCGGCTGAAACTTCTCAAAAACGTTCAGGTCGGTAAAGGTTGTTTTCGCCTCGTTGAGATTGTCAGTGTAGGACCCGCCCCAGCGGAACGTCTTGCCGCTCTCGCGCTCGAGGCCACGGATATCGATGCCGTGCTGATGGAACACCTGCTCCTGCTCAGGGCCGAAGTCGTCGCCCACCACGGCCACGACGCGGACTTTCGTGAAGTAACTCGCGGCCAGAGAAAAATAAGTGGCCGCGCCGCCAAGAATATTCTTGACGCTGCCCGAAGGCGAGGCGACATCATCGAATGCAACCGAACCGACTACGAGAATGCTCATGCGGGGGACAGCTCCTTGGGGTGATGCCAGTGGTTAGTGACTAGTGGTTAGTGGTTAGAAAAGCAGCTTGGTTTTGCTAGCCACTAATCACTAATCACTAGCCACTGCTCTTCAGATACTTGCCGAGAATCAGTTTCAATTTCTTCCTGGTCGCAACCGGAATCTTTTTATGATCGGTCAAAATGGCGTGCGCCAGCGCCGAACTGCATTTGCACGAGCGCTGGTGGGGCATCGCGGCCACGGTGGCGCGAACGACCTTGGCTGCGTTCTCGGCATTCTTGAGCAGCACGGCCACAATTTGATCGACGGTCACGGAATCGTGGTGGGGATGCCAGCAGTCGTAATCGGTCACCATCGCGACCGTCACGTAGCAGAGTTCGGCTTCGCGAGCGAGTTTCGCTTCCTGCAGGTTGGTCATGCCGATCACATCCATGCCCAGGCCGCGATAAACGTTGGACTCCGCTTTAGTGGAAAATTGCGGGCCCTCCATGCATAGGTAGGTTCCGCCACGCTTGCCGACGACGCCGACCTTCTGGCACGCGGACTCGACCACTCCTGACAGCTCGCCGCATACCGGATCAGCGAAAGCGATGTGCGCGACTACGCCGGCGCCAAAAAAAGTGTCGACGCGATGGCGGGTGCGGTCGAAGAATTGATCGGGGATGACGAACTCCAGCGGCTTGTGCTCTTCTTTGAGCGAACCGACGGCCGAGATGGAAACGATGCGGTCGACCCCGAGCTGCTTGAAGCCGTGAATGTTGGCGCGGAAATTCAGTTCGCTGGGCAGGATACGATGGCCGCGGCCGTGGCGCGCCAAGAAAGCGACCTTGCGGCCTTCCAGCGTGCCGCACACGTAGGCGTCGGAGGACGCGCCGAATGGCGTTTTGACGCGCACTTCCTTCACCTTGCTCAACCCGGGCATGGAGTAGAGCCCGCTGCCGCCGATAATGCCGATTTCCGCCTGTGCCAATGCCCCTCCAAGAAGCTTCGTGCTCGCGAAACCAAACTTGTGATTATACAGGACAAGAATTCGCGTTCTGCGCCTCGCGGGAAACAACACTTGAGTTCGAGAGCCGCTCTGAGGGCCGGTGGAAGTGGCGCTACAATTTGGAATATGAAGTTCTGTGGGACAGCGTGCGCGTGTTTGTTGCTGTGCGGTTTGATTCCCGCACAAGATAAGCGCGCACCGTCCGAGCCGAGTTCCGTCACGGTCCCGGCGGCGATCGACCATAACCGAGTTGTGATCAACGTTGATGTTCCACTGCCTGACGGCTCGATGCAGCGGGTTCACGCCTGGGTGGATAACGGGAATCCGGACCTTTACCTGTCGCGGCGGCTGGCTACTCTGCTGGGACTGGCGGTTTCTTGTGATGACCGGGAATGCTCATCCCCTGCGCCGCGAGAGATCAGCGTCGGCGGCATGAAGGTTCCTCTGGCCAGCGTGAGGGAGGCGAAGATTCCGCTCAGGCCGGTGAATGCCGCAGCGGTGCTGGCGGCCGGTATGGGCGTTGAGATCAACTTGCCAGCGAGCGTGCTGCGTCACTATGACGTGCTCATCGACTTTCCCGAGCACAAGTTTTCGATTGGCGCGCCGGGGACGATTCACTTTCGTGGTCCGAGCGCGAAAGCGCTGATCAACGCGCAGAACGGGCTGATTCAAGTCCCCAGCCAGATCGAGAACAAGAAATACAATCTCGCACTCGACCTGGGCGCGAGCATCAGTTTTCTTTCGGCAGAACTCTTTGACAGGCTGGCTACGGCGCATCCGGATTGGCCGCACATGACCGGCGCCGTGGGCCCGGCCAATCTTTGGGGACGCGACGACGAATTGAAACAGAAGGTGATGCGTGTGGATCGTGCACAGTATGGGCCGCTGTTCCTGGCGAATTTGGTGGTGGTCGAGATGCCGCAGAGCGCAATGGATTTGTTTGCAAAGCGCGCGGGTGTACCGACCGCCGGACTGATGGGCGCGAGTGCGTTGCTCAACTATCGCGTCGGACTCGATTATGCGCACTCGACGGTTTACTTTGAGTTTGGCCGTAACTTTAACTTTCCCGACTTCGATGTGATCGGGCTGACGTTGCGGCCAGAGGACGACGGACGGTTTACCATTGTCGGCGTCGCGGAGATTGGGGGAACGCCCACGGTGACGCAGGGGCCGGACGGCGTTCAGGCGGGTGATCGTCTGACTGCGGTCGATGGCATTGCTGTGAGTGGGTCCACGATGGGCCAGGTGTGGGCGATGCTGGGAGGAACGCCGGGGCAGGAGCGGATGCTGACCATCGAACGCGCGGGCCGCCAATTCACGATCACGGCGAAGGTGCAACATTTTTTGCCAGAACCGCCGGATGAGCGCGAGCGAGAAAAACAACGCAAGGGAAAGAAGTAGCGCTTAAAAAGGGCGTATGAAGACGGCTCACTGCGCAGCCGCCGCGGCAAACACTTCCCTCTCCAGCGTTGCGGTGGTCGCGGCGTCCAGGCTTTCGCTGACCAGCACTGTGTCGCCTTGCTCCTCGATCACGATGGAACCTTCCTCGGTGGTCCAGACGTGGCGGCCTTTCAGCAGGGCGACGTCAGAGTTAGAGACATCAGAGTCGGCGGCGTCAGACTTGGCGCTGCCAGATTTGGTGTCTTGAGCGACGACGCCCGGCGCTGCCACTTCTTCCGCCTTTTTGTAGCGCTGCTGCAGTGAATGGGCGTAAATCGCGGCGAACTCCGCGGCGGTGTTCGCGCTTGACCAGCGCGACACGTAGAGCAGACCCAGCGGTTCGGTTACAACGACATCTGATTTGGGATCGGGCTTGTGTTTGGCGGCGTAGTAATATCCGCCGCGCCACGCGGGATACATTTTTTTCGACAGCGGCTTACCGGCGTATTGCTCGATCAGCACGGCGACGTCGAACTCACCCATCGCGCCGACGTCAAATTTTTGATAGTCCTTGAAATCGTGCTTGAAATCGGGCACGCGCATGGGCTCGATCTTTTCGCCGGAGAGATACGTTTCCGGCTCCATGATCTGACGTGTGGTGTGCGGAGGATTCTGCAGCACCCCGGCGAAAGCCTTCTCTTTGCCGCTTTTCTGCATCAGCGTGGCGATGAACTGCATGCCGTAGCTGTAAGGAAACGTCAACGACTCCTTCATAAAAATGGGCGCTTCGTTGAACACTTTTGTGCCGGGCGAACCGGTGAGCGTCTCCTCGACCATGGCATCGACCAGCGCAGGAGAATCGACGATGGTGTGGCCGGTGGGAGCGAGAGCGTATTGAAACATCATGGCCTGGGCCTGGCCTTCGATGACGGCTTCGCGCGTGTTGTCGATTTCGTCGTTCTCAATGTCGGCGGGCGTGGGATCTTTTCTGATTTCGCCCAGATCCTTGTCTCCTTTTTTCATCCACTTCTCCATGCCGATGTACTGGTCTTGCAGAGCGTGGGTCAACTCGTGCGCCATGACGGGCTCCTGCTCTTCTATGGGCACCCAGTCGAGCAGGTTGACGGTCTTTGTTTTCGGATCGTAGTAGCCGGCGACTTCTTCGCGCAAGAGCGCGACCATGAAAGTTTCGAGATTGAAGTCGCGCGGCAGCATGCCGAACTTTTTCAGCACGAGTTCGGAGCGGCGCAGGCGCTTGGTGTCTTCGTCGTCGATGTGTTTGGTGAGAAATGACACGACCTGATCGCGGCTGGTCAGCTTGCGCTTGATGTCACGCTTGATGGGCAGGCCGGTCTGTTTGCTGTCGAATTGCAGAATCTCGTCGACGGAGTGAAAGAGTTCCTCGGCTTGGCGGGGAGTAATCTTAACTTCGTCTTTCTGCGGTTCCTCTTTCGGCGGTTCGGGCTTCTGATCTGCTGTGGCTTGATCTTGTTTAGCCTGATCTGGTTTGGGCTGAGCTTGTGTGGGGCGGACACTCTTGTCCGCCTGGTTTTGATCTTGCTGTTGTTGAACTGGAGACTGCGCAGCCTGCTCTTGCGTCTGCGCCCACAGGCCGCTGGACACCAGCAGCAGACCAACCGCCAAAAGCAACCGAAGAATCATCGAGGAGCGCACTTCAGACTTATTCATTAAGTCTGAGTTTATACGTTTCCCTATACTTTTCCTCATGACAGTAACGAAACCCGTTAATCCTGATCCCGTCAATCTTCGTCCCGTTAATCTATGGACTTCGAACGAGCATGCCCGCGATTATCTGGAGCGCGCCGATTCTATTTCGCATCGCAGCGAGGGGGAGGGGGCGCTGCTGGAATTCATTCCGCCAGGCACGCGACGGATTCTTGATTTGGGCACCGGGGATGGACGACTGCTGGCTTTGGTTCGAGAGGCACTGGCGCGACGGGAACACGGAGTTTGCGAAGCGGTGGCTGTCGATTTCTCTCCGACCATGCTGGATGCGGTGCGCAAGCGCTTCGCCGCGGAGTCTTCGGTTCGCGTGGTCGAGCACAATATGGATGCGAGTCTGCCGGCTTTGGGCAGGTTCGAGGCGGTCATCTCCAGCTTTGCGATTCATCATCTGGTGCATGAACGAAAGCGGGCGCTCTACGCGGAGATTTATAGCCTGCTGAATTCGGGCGGCGTTTTCTGCAATCTGGAGCACGTGGCCTCGCCCACTCCGCGGCTGCATCAGGAGTTTCTGGAGCGCATCGGATTCACGGTCGAGACTGAAGATCCATCGAACAAACTGCTGGATGTTGAAACGCAGCTGGGATGGCTGCGTGAAATTGGGTTCGTGGATGTGGATTGCGCGTGGAAGTGGCGGGAGTTGGCGGTGCTGGTGGGGCGGCGGGCCTGACGCATACCAAGTTGGAGTCTGGTCGCGCCATGATCCTGTCATCCTGAGCGGAGTCGAAGGATCCCTACAAACGAGCCCGCTCCGCCGACTGGTCAGGGAGTTCTCATGAAACCTCTGAAGCCATCTCGCGATTGCGACGAGAGAACTCCCTGACAGGTCCGCGGGAGCGCCCGTGCCTATAGGGATCCTTCGACTGCGTGGGCCGATTCGCGTTCGCGAATCGGCCCACTTTGCTCAGGATGACAAGCCTTGATGCTTCAGGTATCACTGACGGCGCTCGCGACCCACTCTCCTGCTTCCCTCGTCCCTAGCTTGCCGCCGATGTCTTGCGTGGTTTTTTTCTGGCGGACGGCTTCGAGGACAGCGGCTTCGATCTTGTCGGCTTCTTTCCGAAAATCCAAGTGGCGCAGCATCATGGCCGCAGTCAAAATCGCGCCGAGGGGGTTTGCCATATTCTTGCCGGCGATGGGCGGGGCGGAGCCGTGGACGGGCTCGAACATGCTCGTCTTGCCGGGATGAATGTTGCCGCTAGCGGCCATGCCAAGGCCGCCCTGCAGTCCGGCGGCGAGGTCGGTGATGATGTCGCCGAACATATTATTGGTGACGATGACGTCGAACTGGCGCGGGTCGCGAACCATCTGCATGCAGAGGGCGTCGACGTACATGTGCTGCGCGGTGATTTGCGGATACTCGCCGCTGACTGCTTTGAACACGCGCTGCCACAGGCCTCCGGCGTGAGTCATGGCGTTGGACTTGTCGCACATCAGAACTTTGTTGCGGGGCGAGCCGTCGAGTTTGGTGTGGTGTTCGCAATACTCAAAAGCGTAGCGGATGATGCGCTCGACGCCCTTGCGCGTGTTGATGTCTTCTTGCGTGGCGATTTCGTCGGGCGTTCCCTGCTTGAAGACGCCGCCGGCATCGGTGTAGACGCCTTCGGTATTTTCACGGAGCACGACGAAGTCGATATCTTTCGGCTCGATATCTTTCAGGGGGCAGAGCGCGGCATCGAGCAGGCGCACGGGACGCACGTTGGCGTAGAGGTCCATTTTGAAGCGCATGCCGAGGAGAATTTCTTTGGCATGGATGTTGGTCTTGACTCGCGGATCGCCGAAAGCGCCGACCAGGATGGCGTCGAAATCGCGGGCGAGCATGGCGAAGCCGTCGGGGGGGAGGGTGGTTCCGTCGCGCAGGTAGCGATCGGCGCCCCAGTCGAAATGTTTCAGCTCAACATCGGCGCCTGAGGCTTCGATCGCCTTCACCGCCTGAGGGATGACGTCCTGGCCGATGCCGTCTCCGGGGATGACGGCGATGCGATGCTTATGTTGTGAACTTTTAGGAGAAGTCATTACTCATCTGGCCTTATCAATCGCCTGCAGGAATTCGAGTGGAGGCAGGTAACCGTGTTCCTCAATGTAATGCACAATCAACACGGGTGCTTCAAACGGGGCCCCATCGCCGGCCACCCGGATCTCGCCGTTGCCTTGTCGTTGCTTTCTCCATTTCCACCATGCACAGTCAGGATCGATCATTTTTAAGTCGCCCTCTATGAAAACATACTTTGGAACCACGCCTGGTGGCGCAACGCAAATTTCGCAGACGTGCGTACCGAAAGCGAGCGCCGGAGCCTTTGCAGCCAGAAGTTTGATTTTATCGACCAGCCGCGGCTCCAGTGATCCCTTGGGGAACGGATGTACGCCGTCCAGGTAGCCTACCTTCACAACACTCACGCGAGTTCCGCTTAATGAATAGCTCGAAAGAAAAAAAGATCTGGAAAATATGTCACGGTGTTTTCTCGCATGGCCATTCCAAGGCCCACGGCAGGAAAGTTACCACACTCGCTATAATCAATGTACGGCTATGGGGCTGACTGCACTCCAGACTTACGGGGACGGCTTAGGAGCAACGAGCGTCGCAGAGTATCGCGGCGCGACGACGGCGGCGCGCTTCGGCGATCTGCAGACGGAACTCGAAGCTTTGCACACGACCTGTGGCGTTTATGATCTGGGCTACCGCGCGAAGTTGTCGCTTACCGGCGGCGATCGCGTGCGCTGGCTGAATGGGATGGTCACGAATAATATTCGCGACCTGGCCGCGGGACACGGCGTGTACGCGTTTTTGCTGAATCCGCAAGGGCACATCCTGGGCGATCTGTACGCGTATAACCTCGGCGAATCGATTGTCGTCGATACCGACCAGAGTCAAGTCGAGAAGGTTCTAGCGACGTTCGATCATTACATCATCATGGATGACGTCGAGGTTAAGAATCTGGGTGAGCAATTTACCTCCCTGGGTATCGCCGGACCAATCGCGCGGCAGGTCGCGCGGGCCTGCGGCATCGAGATACCGGAAGCGCAGCCGTTGCAGATTTTTGAGGCGACCTGCAGCTGCGACTGTGAATGCACGCGCTGCACCTGCGTTCGCGGTCTCGATGAGAAACACGAAAGCTATGAGTTGTGGCTTGATCCGCGGGGTGCAAAGAAGACGTGGGATGCGCTGGTAGCACATGGAGCGACTCCCATAGGATCAGATGCTCTGGAAATGGCTCGTATCCAGTTCGGGATGCCGCGCTATGGAGTAGATATTCGCGAGCGTGACCTGCCACAGGAAACTGAGCAGGCGCGAGCCCTGAATTTCAACAAGGGCTGTTACGTTGGACAGGAAATTGTGGAGCGGATCCGGTCGCGCGGCGCGGTGCACCGGAAGTTCACCGGATTTGTCTGGATCAACGGCGACATGGTCACGCCCGGGACCAAGATCAGGCTCGGCGAGAAGGAAGTGGGAGAAGTCACGAGCGCGCGCCTGCTTGGGGAAAAGCACCCGGGGCTCGCATTGGGCTATATTCGGCGCGAGGCGGCGATTCCGGGCAAAGAAGTTTTGATTGGAACCACTCCCGCTCGCGTTGCGACTTTGCCTTTCGGCGAATTGTGAGATACAGAAGCTAAGGAATTCCTGGAAGTGAAAAGGAACTGTAATTATGGCTGAGAAGAAACACGAGCAATCTGGTTTTAAGGTAACGGATCGGCGGCTGTTCACTTCCGAGGGCGAACTGCGAACCGAGACGTCTGAAGATGTTCAGACGCAGAAGGCTGTGGCTCCTACACCGGTTCAGCAGGCTGTGGCGCAGGAAACCGCGCCCGCGGAGAAAGCTCCCGCTCCCGTTGCAGTGGACGCCGGCGGAACAGATACCGGCGCGACGCTGGATCGTGAAATGCCGGTGCCGCCCTCCAGCGCCGAGCAGGAGGCACAGGCGGCCGCTTACCGCCAGTCTTCCAAGGATCTGGATACGCAGGTCGAGTTGAGCGGCCATTCCGCCAAGGATTTCGAAATCACGTTTGAGCGTTTTATGGCGTCGCTCTACATGACGGCGATGGTGCAACTGGGATTGATGCGGCAGCAGGGCGAGCAGCCGCGAGTCGACATTATTGGAGCGCGCCAGACCATCGACACGCTGAGTTTGATTGCGGAAAAGACCAAGGGCAATCTCACCGCGGTGGAAAACAATTTTCTGCAGAACAGCCTTTATGAGCTGCGCATGGCCTATGTGGAAGTGACCAACGCGCTGGCGCGGCCGCCGCTGGCGGGCCCGGGTGCCGGGACCGGAACGCGAGGAAAATGAAAGCGACTTTGACCGTGCTGGGCAGTGGGACGTCAATGGGCGTGCCCACGCTGGGATGCGACTGCGAGGTATGCCATTCAAGCGATCCGCACGACCGGCGGACGCGGCCTTCGATCATGCTGGAGTTCGACGGCAAGGTCGTGCTGATCGATACTGCTCCGGATTTTTACGCGCAGGCTGTCCGCGAAAACATTACGCGCGTTGACGCTGTGTTTTATACGCACACGCACGCCGACCACATTCTGGGCATCGACGACCTGCGGCCGCTGAGTTACCGGCACAAACCGGGAAAGCTGCCGCTATACGCGCGGCCTGACGCGGCGGCATTTCTGCGCCGGATGTTCAGCTACATCTTCGACGCCGACTACAAGTTTGGCAGCCTGCCGGAACTGGAACTGCGCCCGATTGACGGGCCGGTGGATGTGCTGGGAGTGCGCTTCGAACCGGTGATTTTGATTCATGGCGAAACCCAGATTAGCGGGTACAGGTTTGGCTCGGCTGCGTATTTGACCGACCATAGCGAGATTCCGGAATCGTCGATGCATCAACTGCAAGGGCTGGACATCCTGTTTCTTGATGCGTTACGGCATAAGCCGCATCCCACGCACTCGACCGTGAAGAGTTCGCTGGCGATTGTTGAGCGACTGAAACCGAAGCGGGCGTTCTTCACCCACATTTGCCACGATCTGGCGCACGAAGCCACGAATGCCACGCTGCCACGGCACGTGCGGCTGGCGCATGACGGGATGAAGCTGGAGTTTGAAATTTGATCGACGAGATTCGGAATTGTTGATTGCTGATTACTGATTGTTGATTGAAGGGCACGGCCTTGGGTTTGTTAATCAGCAATCAGAAATCAACAATCATAAATTGCCTTCCGCTATCGAAACCCAAGAAATCGAAGCATGCAGGTTTTTCGCAAACTCGATGAGGTTCCGGCTGACCTCGGCCCGACGCTGGTGAGTGTGGGCAATTTTGATGGCGTGCACCGGGCACATTCCCATGTGTTGCGTGAAATCGTTTCGCGGGCGCAGACGACTGGGGCGAAGGCCGTGGCGGTGACGTTTGAGCCGCACCCCACGCGGATTCTGCGGCCTGAGGCTGGGCTGAAGCTGCTCACGCCGACTCCGGAAAAACTGCGCTGGCTGGAAGGCACGGGGATCGACGCCGTGTTGCTGCTGCCTTTTGGCCGCGATCTCTCATTGATGTCTCCGAAGGAATTTGCCGAGCAGATTCTGAAGAACAAGCTGCGCGCACGCGAAGTGCATGAAGGATTTAATTTCCGCTTCGGCCACAAAGCGGCAGGCGATATAAACCTGCTGGCCGAGTTTGGACGCGAGCTGGGGTTTGAGGTCAAGGTGTATCCGGAGATGACCTTGCGCGGCGAAACCGTATCGAGCAGCCAGATTCGCAAGCTCCTGGCTGCTGGGCGCGTGAGCCGGGCGCGGCATCTGCTGGCGCGTCCTTTCTGCATTCTCGGCACGCCGGGCCGCGGCCGCGGATACGGATCGAAGTACACGGTGCCGACCATCAACCTGGCGCGCTACGACGAACTGGTGCCGAAAGACGGCGTCTACATTACGTGGACGCGGGTGGGAACGGAAAGGTTCGATTCGGTCACCAATGTGGGCAATCGTCCTACGTTCGGAGCGGAATTATTCGCCATTGAAACGCATCTGCTGAATTTCCATCCCATTGAATTGACGCCGGAGACGGAGGTGGAGATCTGCTTTCTCGACCGGCTTCGGGATGAAGTCAAGTTCCCCACCGTCGATGATCTGCGCGAGCAGATTGCGCGCGACGTGAAGAAGGCGCGGAGATATTTTCATGGGCTGGAGCGAGGCAGGAGTATTAACTGAGGGAAGATGCGGGACGACATCCCATCCGCCCACAGCGGCCCAGCAAGAGCGCACCTCAGGGGCTAAAGCCCACGAATTTCCTGGCCTTCACGCGGCGCTAAAGCGCCGCTCTTCCACGTTGCTGAATCGGCTACCTTGCGGAATTGGCCATGTTGCGCGGTCGGCAGCGCTAAAGCCGTGCGCTACGAGGCCGTTAACGAGACTTCTAGTGAGGCAAATAGCCAAATTCCATAGGAAGTTTGCCGTCAACCTTCACTACGCTGATGCTGTTGTCGATGGAATGGACTTCGATTAAGCCGATGGCGCCGGGCTCGGTCTGCACCGCTTTGAGGACGTCGGCGTCGGTATCGACGAAAAGGATGGAATCCTTGTGCGCGACAAGAAAGCTCTTCCACTCGGCGTCCGACATTTTGTTCAGGCGTTCCAGAGTTTCGGTCTCGCCCGCGGATTCTTTGTGAAGCACGAGGACGATGTTCTTGCCGTCAGGCCACTTCTTGACTTCGCCGCGAATTATCTTCGACAGGTGAACGGAAGTGAGGTTTTCAATCGCGTTCTCTTTGTTGACGACCACGGCCGTGTGGTGCGCAAAGCAAGGCGTAAGGAACGCCGCTAGAAATAGAAGTTGGTATATCGCGGAGCGAGTTCTCATCGCATAAACCTCGAAACTGTCTTAGGGGGATGTCTTAGGCTAGCGAAATACCTGCAGGCATGTTGTCATAAAGATGTAAACCTCCGCACCGAAGTAATGGGGGGTAACTAGCAGATTCCGCTGCGCGGCGGGCTCGCCAGATCAACGGCGGAACGAAATCCCAGGCAATCAATCGATTGAAATGGGATAGACCATCTTTTTGTGAAGCAACGAGCTTTCGTCGCCTACCAGAAAGCACGTAATCACGACGGGCCCCTCCAGCAGTACGACGGATGCTTCGCGGGTTGCCGTGGGAACCTCAAACACCAGGGTGGTCTGGAAGCTATCACCTGCGATAAGACGTTTAGCCAGGTCCTGCTGGGGTCCGGCTTGCATCTCAAATTCGTGCTGGGCGGACGGCGACGGGGCGACAGCGTCACCGCTTGCCAGCGCTACCAGGACGCGAGGCTGGGAGGGGCGAAATGCCGCCTGGCGAGCCCGATTGGAGATGCGCAGCGTAACTGCCACCGCTTTCGTACCGGCGGGAACGGCAAGCTTGGGCAGGGACTGCGCTCCCGTAACGGTGGCGCACCAATCGTCGAAGCACTTTTCGGTGCCGAGAGCGAGGTTTCGGGTCTCGCTGTTCAGCGAGGTTCCGACCAGGATGGCTGCGTAGCCGAGCAGGCAAACGAATATTGCGATGGCGAGCCCGCGAATTCGGCGCCCACGCAATTTGCGGTAGGCGAGGATCAACGCGAGGATCACGATCGTCAGCAGGAACAGGGCGAAGACGAGATTACCCAGGTCATTGACGGCTTGAATCTGAATCACCAGAGGCTGCACTGTCTGAATCTGCACTGCTTGAATGTGCATCTTGGACTCCATCGCCTGAACTGCGCTGACGAGTACTTTATACCATAAACTACTAAAGGGTGTACTGGCGCAGTTAGGCACGGCTTTCTATTCGATGGGATCGACGACCACGGCGTCGTTCGATGGATCTGCGCCGCGCCCCGGGAGTTGCACGATGACGATGGCCAACAGGACCAGGACAATTCCCAGCGTCTGGATAGGCCGCAGGCCTTCGCCCAACAGCGCGGCGGCCAGCAGGATCGAGAACACCGGCTCCAGGCAACTGACGATGATGGCGCGCGTGGGCTCGAGATGTTGCAGGCCCAGGAAGTACAGCGAGAACGAGCCCAGCACCGAGATCATAGAGAAGACGAACAGGAATGCCCATTGCGCGGGCGCATAGTGCGCGGCTACGACTTTCCACGGAGGATTCACGAACTGCCAGAACACTGCGGCGGACATCAGCGTCCAGACCAGCACGCGCCAGCGATCGTGACGGGCCAGGATGCGATGTCCGCCAACGTTGTAGAACGCGAAGGAAAATGACGCCAGCAGGGCCGCCAACAAACCGTAAGAGTCGAGATGGACCGTCGCGCTTGAATTCCCTCCGGATTTCGCGCAGACGACTCCGATGGTCAGCGCGATGCCGGCGAGGGCGACGGCCACGGCGGCGACTTTCTGCAGTGAGAACTTCTGCTGTCCGCGGGCCACTACGTACAGCAGCACCCAGACCGGAGCCGTGTATTGCACGATGATGGCGATGGCCACACTCGTCTTCTGAATGGCTACGTAATAGAAGTAATTCGACGCGGCCACACCCAGCATGCCGAGGATGAGGCATTGGATCAAGTCCGGGGTGGGCAGCTTGATGCGCTGCCAGCCCCGGCGGCTCACCAGCAGCGGAAGAAGGACTAGAAGAGAAAAAGAGGTTCGGGTCTGCGACAGGATGAGCGGATCGATGGGATGCTGGGCCTGCCCGCTCAGCTCGAGTTTGCCGGTGAAGACGGCGCGGCCGAGCGCGGCGGAGACTCCCCAGAGAAACGCGGCGGACGCGATAAAGAAATATCCGCGCAGAGGATGAGAACGGATTCGACTGGAATCGGCAGAGTTCAGGATTCGGTCACCGAACCAGATGATGGGGCCGGATCGAGGATGCGGTCAAGACGTACGGGATCAAAGCCAATAATCACTTCTTGCAGTTCTCCGGAAAAGATCACGAGGGTGGGAGTTTCGCCGCTGCCGTGCTGCTCGGTCATGGCCTTCCGAGCTTCGAGGTCGGTAGTGATGTCACGTTCCTCGAATGCAACTTCTTTGGCTTCGAGGAACATCCGCATGAGTTCGCAGGAGAGGCAGCCGGGTTGAGTGTAGAACAGGACGCGCATGACTGGCCCCTATTCTTCCAGCTCGATCTTCGATGTGATCTTGGCGGTCTTTTCCAGCATGGCCGACACCGAACAATATTTTTCCTTCGACAGGCGGACGGCGTCTTCCACGGCTTTGCGCGAGACTTTGCCGGCAATGCGATAGACGAGGCTAATTTCCGTGTAGACCGCGGGATAGCCCGATGCGCGCTCACCGCTGGCGGTGACTTCGAGGCTGGTGAAGGGTTCCCGCTTTTTGCGCAGGATGCCGACTACATCGGAAGCGGTGCAACCGCAGAGCGCGATCAGGACCAGTTCCATGGGCGTGCTGGCAGTCTTCTCGGTCGCAGTGTCCATGACCAGGGCGTGGCGCGAACTAGCCTCGCCGATGTAGCGCTCGTTGTCGGTCCAGATGGCTTTGGCTGTGATCATGATGGCTTCTCTGTCTCCGGTTATACCTATCTCCGATTATCGGTACTGGGTTCGGGATGAATCAGGACGCGGAAAAGTTCGGGGGCGTCCTGCTTGAAGCGGATTTCCAGTTCGGTCTGAATGTCGTGCACCCGGGCGAGGGAAAGATCGTCGGATAGAGTGCAGTGACAGGAAATGTACATGCGGCCGCGAACCCGCTTGATAACGAAGTCGTGCACGTCGAGAACTTCAGGAAACTGCGAGGCCACGGCTTTCAGGCGATGCTCGAGCTCGATATCGCTCACAACCTCTTCCGGCTTTTCGATGGTCGCCGGCTCGCTCTCGATGTGAGTGAGGATGTCAGAAATCTCCGGGACGTCGCGACGCATGTCGGCCTCGAGTTCGGTGACCTGATCGTGGGCGGCTTTCAGGGTCATGCGCTCGTCGAGTTCAATATGTTGTTCGACGTGGATGCGGCCGGCGAAATCCTGCACGCTGATGTCGTGGACGTTGAGATTCCTCTGCGTGGCCACGGCCCGCACGCGATCGAAAATGTTTTCTGTGCGTTGTGCGCGCGGCAGGGGCTGCACCGTGACGTCGGCTTCGGGCAGGATGCGGCGAACTGCCTCGGTCACGGAAGTAGCCAACTGGCCGGAACGCTGGAAGGTCACAGTGCGCGCGAGTCCCACGGCGAGATCGGCGAAATAGCGGTTGCCAGCACGGCGGATGCGCACGCGATCGACTTCCAGAACGCCATCGAGGCGCAAGACTGCGTCATAGATTTTGGATCGCGCGCCCGGAGGCGCGGCATCGAGCAGAGCGTCGACGGTGCGGCGGGCCAGGCGCCAACTGACCGACACGACCACGCCGGCCACGAACAGAGCAGCGACAGGATCGGAATCGCGAAGCCACTCGATACGATACGTGCGTCCCACAAGCACCAGCACCAGGCCAAGCACGACCACGCCCGCCGACCAGATGTCGGTGGAGAAATGCAGCGCGTCGGCCTCGAGCGCCTGGCTGTCATATTTGCGGGCGATGCGGCCAAGCACGCGCGAGCGCCACCAGTCCAGCCCCATCGAGAACAACATCACGGCAAAGGCCGCGAGGGAGGGCTCGATGTCAATGCGGCGAAAGAACAGACGCAGCACGGCTTCGTAGATGATCCAGAAGCAGGTCACGAGCAGCAGGCCGGTTTCGACGAAAGCGGAGAAGTTCTCGATCTTGCCGTGGCCGTATTGATGATCGGCGTCGGCGGGCTTGTCGGAAACGCCCACGGAGAAGTATGTGAGCAGCGAGGCGATGAGATCGAGCCCGGAATGGGCCGCTTCGGAGAGAATGCCAAGGCTGCCGGTACTGAATCCGACGGCTGCCTTCAGGCTTGTAATCACGACTGCGGCCAAAACGGAGTTCCCCGCGGCTGAGCGCTTTTCCGAGCGCATCAATTCGGGCGAAGAAATGGCCGACCCTGACATGCAGGAATTATCGCCGCTGCGAGCGCAAAGCGCCAAGCAAATCGCGGTGATGGCTCTTGCAGCTGCACACTTACGGATTGATCGACCGATGTCATCCCGCTGGAGCGCGCGAAGCGCTCAGGAGGGACCTTACGAAACCCAGGCAGCCGGTCTACTTATGCGAGGAGTGCCTGTTACTGCGGGCACCCGGGCAACCCCATCCACGGCATGAACAGCGCCGGATGGGGTAAGGTCCCTCGCCCGGCTGTTGCCGCGCTCAGGATGACATCGGGAATGATTTTATGAATAGCCACCACCTGCACTCCAACTGGTGAGGGCAAGAGCAGCCGGGATTGTGCTACGATTTGGTGCTTGGCAATTTTCAATTTCTGAAGCACCAATCCTGGAGGCAATAAGGTATGCGTAAGAGTTGGCTGATGTGTGTTTTGTTGGGGACGCTGGCCTGGGGACAAGCCGCGCCGAGCGCGCCTTCTAAAGGAATAGTCGGGAACGTCCGCCCGGGTGAGCCGACGCCACAGGCTGCCCAGGCGCCGGTGGACAATTCGGCGTCGGTTCCCGATGATGCAGCGGTAATCACTATCATCGGAGTGTGTCCAGAGCAGACTGCCGTTGCGAGTGCAGCAGCAGCCGGGGCGCCCGCCGCCGATTGCAAGACAGTGATCACCAAGGCACAGTTCGAGGCGATGCTCACAGCCCTGGCGGGGAAGGTCACGCCGCAGGGAAAGAGGCAACTGGCCAACAATCTGCCGAAGTCGATTGGAGTATCGAGCGAGGCCAAGAAGCAGGGACTGGACAAGACTCCGCAGTTTGACCTGGCCCTCAGCTACTGGAAGATGCAGGTTCTGGCCAAGCAGCTGATGGATAAGATCGCAGCAGATGCGGCCAACGTTCCGCAGGCCAACATTGAAAAGTATTACCAGGAACACCTCGATGACTACTCTCAGTTCAACCTGGACCGCCTGTTCGTGCCCCGCACCAAACAGGGCGAAGCCGCGGCCAAAATGGATAACGATAAAGATGAAAAACTGAGCGACGATGCCAAGAAGGCCAAAGAGACCGAGGAGAAAATGAAGCAGGATGAGGCCGAGCAGGCGATGACCAAGCTGGCCGAGAGCCTGCGTACCCGGGCGGCGGCCGGAGAGGACATCGTTAAGCTGCAGAAAGAAGCTTTTGCCGAGGCCGGCATGAAGATCGAGACGCCGTCGGTGAATCTGCCCAGCGTGCGCCGCACCGGGTTGCCGCAGGGACAATCCGCGGTGTTCGATTTGAAGGCGGGGGAAGTTTCGCAAGTCATCACGGATGCAGGCGGACACTACATTTACAAAGTGAACAGCAAGACTCAGCTCACGCTTGAGCAGGTGACAACGGAAATCCACAACAAGCTGCAAACCGAGCGCAACCGCGAGATGAATGAGGCATTGAATAATTCGTTCAAGGTCGAAACCAACGAGACATACTTTCCTGGCGGCTTAAGCCCGGCGGCGGGCGCGCCTCCGCGGGTGCAGCGTCCGCGCCCGATGCCTCCCACTGGACCGGGAGCGCAGCCGCAAGCTCCGTCTCCGGCGCAACCTCCGGCGGCCAAACCGAACTGATGGCGAAACCTGTCGTCGTAGTAACGGGTGTGTCGGGCAACCTGGGATCCAGGCTACTGCCGCTGCTGGGCAGTTATTCGGTGATTGGGGTGGACGTGAGTCCGCCCCAAACCGACTCCGAGTTGCAGTTCGAGAATATGGACCTGGGTCAGGAATCTTCTACCCGGGTGTTATACGAACTGCTGCGCGATACCCACGCCTACGCCGTCATTCACCTGGCATTTGTAATCGATCCCGTTCGCTCGGGCGTGCTCGACCTCGACCGCATGTGGCAGATCAATGTGGCGGGAACGGCGCGCGTGATGGAAGCCGTCACCGAAGCCAATCGCAGCACTGACGACGGAGTCAAGCAGTTCATTTTTCCCAGCAGCGTGTCGGCCTACGGTTCGGACCTGGCCACGCCCGCCACCGAAGAATCTGCGCTCGGGGCGCACACCCTGCCCTATGCGATTCACAAGAAACAGTCTGATGAGGTGGTGCAGCAGCGTTGCACCGCGCTGCGGGGATGCAGCGTCTACATTTTGCGGCCGCACATTTTTGCCGGCGCGACGGTCGAGAACTATCTAATGGGAGCTTTTCGCGGCACGCCTAACGGCAAGAGCGCGCGGGCCGAGAAGATGCGCCACGAGGGCAAGCGGCTGCCCTGCATGCTGCCGCGCGGCCAGCAGTTTCTTGACAACAAGATTCAGTTCGTCCACGTTGACGACATGGCGCGGCTGATCAAGCACATCCTGCAGCGCGAGCCGGAAACGCAACGCCTGACCGTGCTGAACGTTGCCGGACGCGGCGAACCGCTAACCTTCGGCCGGTGCGTCGAAATGGCGCAGGCCAAGCTGCTCCGCGTTCCGGGAAAGTGGGCCATGCGGCAAGTGCTGAGATTCCTTTGGAGTCAAAAGATCTCAGCGATTCCTCCCGAGGCTGTGCCCTACATGACCGGCGAGTACATCATGAATACCGACCGCCTGCGCCGCTTCCTCGGCCCGGAGTATGAGCACGTACTGCGCTACACGATCGCCGACGCGTTCGCCGATTCCTTCCGCGGCGATGCCGCCACTAGCTGATGTCCACCTTCTTTCTTGTTGCCGAGACCGGCGCTTAGCCGCTTGCATCCTGATCACGGCGAAACTGCCGCCTTCTTCCCCAAAGAATTTGCGGTTGCCGATGGAATAAATTAGCGTGGGATGAGTTTGCTTATGAAGGTGCCTGAAAAGACCGTGTCCGCCATCGCGTTTGAAGAGCTGGCCATGCCGTTGTTCGACCAGCTCTACAACTTCGCGCGCTGGCTGGCCCAGGATACGGCCGAGGCTGAGGATCTGGTGCAGGAAACCTACGCCAAGGCACTGCGCGGATTTTCCTCTTTTCAGCCGGGCACAAATTTTCGAGCATGGATGTACCGCATCCTGCGTAATTCGTTTTTGAGTTCGCGAACGGGCTTGCGGACCATGGTGACTATCGACGGCGAAGCGGATGAGAATCTGCTGCCGGCCGAGAGCACAACGCCCGAAAGCATTTTGATCGAGCAGGCCAACCGCGAGATGGTGCAGCAAGCTCTGGCCGACCTGCCGGTGCCGTTCCGCGAGATTCTGCTGCTTTGCGAAGTTGAAGAGATGTCATATCAAGAGATCGCGGAAACGCTGGTGATTCCCGTGGGCACCGTGATGTCGCGCCTGTTCCGCGCGCGCCGGGCGCTGCGCGACTTGCTGCGCAAGAAAAGCGAGGGAGGCACACATGGCGTGTGAGCAGTGGCGGAGCAAGCTCGATGCCTATCTCGACGGCGAACTCGATCCCTCAGACGCGAGTACTGTGGCAGCACACCTGCGAGCGTGCCCGGCGTGTTCTACCGACGCCCTCGAACGAGTGCAGATGAAGCGCTCGGTGCAGATGGCAGGCAAACGATACGCAGCGAGCGCGGAATTGCGGAATCGAATTGCGAAGAGCGTCTCTGCAAAACCTCGCCGGGGATCGGGTTGGGCTTGGAGGATTCTCGCTGTTCCTGCCCTTCTGGTGCTGCTCATCTCGCTAGCCGTGAATTTCTATGTGGGGCGCGAGGTCTCGCGCCGCCAACGGGTTTACAGCGAACTGGCTGACTTGCATGTCGCTGCCCTGGCCAGTGCGGCTCCGGTCGACGTGGTCTCAACCGACAGGCACACGGTGAAGCCGTGGTTTCAGGGGAAGATTCCTTTCACGTTCAACCTGCCGGAGTTGCAGGGTACAGAGTTCACGTTGCTCGGGGGGAGAGTCACCTATCTCGCGCAGACTCCGGGCGCGCATCTGATTTACCAGGTACGCAAGCATGAGATTTCGGTTTTCATTTTTCAGGATCTTAGTTCTGAAGACCGCGGAGAAGCGCCGGCGAGCGCGCCTTCAGGTCCGCTGCGTGCCCTGTCGTTCAATGTGGAGAACTGGACCCAGAATGGCTTGCGTTATTTCGTGATTAGCGACGTCAGCTCGGAAGATATTCAGACGCTCAGCAAGCTGCTGCGCGACGCACAGTAGGGGAGACTCCGACAAAGAGCCGCCCTGCGCCCGGCGGACGCCCGAGGGCGGCTGTCCCCACATAAATCTTCTAGCTCTTCATCTGCTACTTCTTGCCGCGATACAGGCCGGCGATTCCGAAACTGTAAGGGCTCCAAGTGGCCTCTGCGAAACCGGCGCGCTTCATCCGTGCCAGCATTTCTTCTGGCGGCGGGAAGCGCTCGACGGACGCAGGCAGATAGGCGTAAGGACCGCGAACGCCGGAGATGAACGTTCCGACCCGCGGCAGCACCTGTTTGAAATAGATGCGGTAGAGCGCGCCCATCGCGCCCGCAGGCTCAGCGAAATCGAGAATGCCGCACTCCCCGCCGGGACGCAGCACGCGGACGATCTCGCGCAGGCCCGCGTCGTAGTCGGCGAGATTGCGGAAGCCAAAAGCCGACGTGACGAGATCGAAGTGCGCAGCTGGAAACGGTAGGTTGAGGGCATCGGCTTCGATCCAGCGGGGCTCGAGCGACGCTGGCGCTGATCTTTCTGACGTAGATCCATTTCGTTGTGCGGCGGACTTTGCCGTGGCGCGCTGCAGCATCGCGTGGGAGAAGTCGGCGCCGAGAATTTGCGTCGGAGACTTCCCTGCCTGACGGCGTAGCGCGAACGTCATGTCACCCGTGCCACAGCACAGATCGAGAATGCGCGCATCGGGGCGCGACACGATGTCACGGAAAGTGCGCGCCGTGCGGCGCCACCACATGCGGTCGATATTCAACGACAGCACGTGATTGAGCAGATCGTAGCGCGGGGCAATCGCGGTAAACATTTCGCGGACCGCACGCGCGGCGGACTGCTGGTCGCTCGCGCCTTCCGGCGCAGCACCGACCACGACAGATTTGCCGCGCTCCTCTACCTCCACCATAGCTTGCGGGCCGCGGCTCACTTTCTCTTCTTCTTACCGGCGCTCTTCTTCTTTCCTGCGCTCTGCTTCTTGCCTGCGCTTTTCAGTTGCGCGACGATGCTTTCGATCTGGCGCACATGATTGTTATCGTGCCCGGCCATCAGGCGTACCAGGTGCGCAAGAGTTTCTTTGCCGCGCTCGAGGTGCATGCCGTAGTTGTCCCAGGTTTCCGGCGGGAGGGCTTTGAGCATGGCGAGGTTGTTCTCGCGCAGCACACTGAACGAATCGAGAGAACGCTTCACATCGCGGTTGTTGTACTGGAACAACGACGCCCACACATCCTGATCGAAGGGTTGAGTGGGCACTCCAGTGGATCCCGCGATCGAGCGCATGCGCCAGCCCACCACAATCTCCACATCGGATAAATGCGCCATGATCTCCGCGATCGACCACTTGCCGGGCTCGGGCTTCCACTTCATTTGTTTCGGGGTCAGGGCGTGAGTAAGTTTCTTCAGCTTCGCCGCGGTGGCCCGCTGCACTGTGATGGCATCCTGGCCATCGACATGGCCGAGGATGCGCTGGATATATTGCTGCGCTGATTCCTGCATAGTGAATTCTCCTACTGTTTTTGCCACACCCAACCGCCGCGCGACAGGCGGCGCAATTCTTCCACGGCATCGAGCACGGCGCTCCCGGGCACGTCGCTGGCAACTTCCACCTTGCCGATTTCGCGCGGCAGAATGAAGTGTACGACGCCATTTTGCGTTTTTTTGTCGGATTGCAGCCGCGCCAGAATCTTGCGCGGATTCACGTTCACTTCCGGCAGCCGGCCCAGGCTCAACACGGCATCGGCAATGCGGCCGGCCGTAACGCTGTCGGTGCGTCCCACGCTCAGCGCAATGTTGGTGGCGGCAATCATTCCCCAGGCCACGGCCTCGCCGTGCAGCAGGCGCCGGTAGCCAGTTTCGGCTTCGAGTGCGTGGCCGATGGTGTGACCCAGGTTGAGCACGCGGCGCAGACCGCCTTCGCGTTCGTCGGCGGAAACGACTTCCGCTTTCAGCTTGACCGATTGCGCAATGAGCCATTCCAGTTCAACCGGATCGCGCTTTAGAATGCGGGCGCGATTCTGCTCGAAGCGCAGGAACAATTCTATGTTTCCAATGATGCCGCACTTCAAGGCTTCGTAAAGTCCGGCGCGAAACTCGCGATCGGGCAGCGTCTTTAAAACTGTGGGATCGATCAACACCACCCGCGGATGGTGGAAGGTTCCGATCAGGTTCTTTCCGGCGACAAGGTTGACTGCAGTTTTGCCACCGACGGAGGCGTCGACCTGCGCCAGCACAGTCGTGGGAATTTGCACCAGCTCAACGCCGCGCATGTAGAGCGAGGCCAGCAGGCCGCCCATGTCGCCCGCGATTCCGCCACCCAGCGTGATGATCACGGCCTTGCGGTCGGCGCCCAGGCGCGCCAGCTTATCGGCCATCGCTTCCACGGTCGCCAGGCGTTTGGTCGGCTCGCCGTCCGGCATGAGAATTACCTGCGGAGTGAAGCCGCTGGCTTTCAGCGAGCGGATCAGTTTCGCGCCCCAACGCTTGCGCACGGGCGGTACGGTCACTACAAAAATGCGGCTGGCCTGCGGCAGCAACTCGCTCAGCACCGAGCCCGACCGAGTCAGCAGGCCGTTCTCAATCCAGGCCTGATAGGGCCGTGGCAGCACGTGGATGGTCACTTGCGGCATGCGGTTTCCATAATAGCGTATGCGGTCGCGCCGCTCCGGTTCAACTTTTGCTCGTTCAACTCTTGCTCGTTCAATTATTGGCGGATGTGGGAAACGCCACTGAGATCACGATCGAAAGCAGGAGCACTCCGGCCACCACGGCCAGGGTCGCCACAGTCGGCACCCGTATATGATCGGCGGCGAGCATCTTCAGACCCACAAGAATCAGCACCAGCGCCAGCCCATAGTGAAGGAAGCGGAAAACTTTCATGAGCCCTGAAACCGCGAAGTACATGGAGCGCAGCCCGAGAATCGCAAAAACGTTTGAGGTATAGACGATGAAAGCGTTCAGCGTGATGGCCAGAATCGCGGGAATGGAATCGACCGAGAACACAATGTCGCTGGTTTCGATGACCAGCAGCACGATCAGCAGCGGCGTGGCGTAGAGCCGGCCGTTTTCCTGCAGGTTGCGAACGAAGAATCGTTCGCCCTGATAGCCGGCGGTGACGGGAATCCAGCGTCGCAGCAGCCTCACTAACGGATTGGCTGCGGGATCGATCTGGTGGTTGCCCATCACGGCGAAACGAATGCCGCTATAGATCAACAGAGCCCCGAAGAGATAAAGCACCCAATGGAAATGCGAGAGTAGGCCGACGCCGGTGCCGATAAAAATGCCGCGCAAGGCCAGCGCGCCTACAACTCCCCAGAACAGGACGCGATGTTGCTGCTCATCCGGGACCGCGAAATAATTGAAGATGACGAGAAAAACGAAGAGATTATCAACGCTGAGGGACAGCTCCAATACGTACCCGGTGACGAACTCGAGGGCAGCCTGGTGGCCCTGCCAAAAATAGAGCAGCGCCGCAAACCCGGCCGCCAGCGCCACGTAGACGGCAGTCCAGCGCAACGATTCGCGAAAACTGACGGCGTGGCCGGGGCGATGAAAGACGCGCAGGTCCAGCGTCAGCATGCCGAGCACGAACAGATTGAAGAGAATCCAGAAGTAGAGCAATGGGAAATCCTGGCCACCTGGAAATTGCTGATTGTTGATTTTTGATTGTTGATTGAAAAACACGGCGTGCGGGGTTGGTTTTCAATCAGCAATCAGCAATCAACAATCAACGATTTCTTCATTTCTGTCTGCCGCGCTTTCCACTGACCCAATCGTCCCAGATGCCGTTCGCTTTCAGCATATCCACGCTGTTGCTCTCGCGCATGGTCTGCTCAATCTGATCATGAGTAAGGCGCGGCCAGATCTTTGCGGGCAGATCGGCGATTTCAACGCTCAGCGCGGCGGCTTCGGCCACATGCTTCTTCAATTGCGCGAAATCCACCTTGTCGTAGGTGTCGGAGATGGCGTGGTAATTTTCGAGATAGTTGGCTTCATCCTGATCGGCGACGAAGGTGGGCACGCCTTCCAGCATAAAATCGAAATGGTCGGTGCCCCATTCCATGCCGGTGGTCACTTCCTTGACTCCGAATTGCGCCAGCGGGGCGATGAGATCCTTCGCGGTGTAGACAACGTCTTTGCGGCCGCCCAGCGAGAATCCTGTCGTCGTTCCAGTGCCCGAATCGTAGATGATGACGCCGGCAGCCTTGTCGAGTTCGGCGCGATGATTGAAGGCATAAGCGCGCGAACCAAGCAATCCTTCTTCTTCGCCGGAAAACAAGATGAAGCGGATGGTGCGCCGCGGCTTTACTCCCGAAGCCTTGATGGCACGCAGCGCATCGATGACCAGGGCGGCATTGCAACCGTTGTCGAGCGCGCCCGTGCCGAGTTCCCAGGAATCAAGGTGCGCGCCCAGGATCACGAATTCGTCGGGATGCTCGCTGCCGGTAATTTCCGCGACCACGTTCGACGTATGAATCGGCCCGCCCAGCTGATTCGGAATGGACAGGTCTCCCCAAACCAGATTGCCCGCGGCCAGCAGGCGCGCGATGCGTTCGCCATCTTCGCGGGCGACGATCACCATGGGCAGGCGATCGATTTCTCCCGCGCCCGAGTTCGTATGGCGATAGAGGATGTCGTGCTCGCGCGTGGCCATAAAGGCTACGGCTTTCACTTTCGCTTTTACGGCGAGATCGATGACTGGCGGGGCCTTCGCATATTCGGCGAACAGGTCATCCCAGGTTTTGAGAACAGTGGTGTGAACCAGCACGATCTTGCCGGAGATGTCGCCCGCTTTCTGGAAATCGGCCGCCGTGCCTTCGCCGACATCAATGATCGGGACGTGCTTCACCGGAGCCAGCGCAGGAGCCCACGCCACAGAAACACAGCGCACGCGGAAGGGCGAGAGCACGGTTCCTCCGCCGACTTTCGTGGGATCGACCTGGTAGGCGGTGGTCGCGGTCATCTCGGTCGCGCCTTCGGCCCAGGAATTTGGAATGGTGAACCCTTCGGTGTGAACGCTGTCGGCGCCGGCGGCGGTGAAAGCTTGCACTCCCCAGGTGATCGCGTGCTGCATCGCGACTGTGCCGGGGACGCGTCCGCCGATCTCGTCGGTGAGCCGGTGAAGATTGGCTTGCAGCGGCGAAGGCTGAAGCGCGGCCTGGATTACCTGATTAACGACTACCTGATTGGCTTCGGTGTCGGCGGCGGGAGTTGCGGCAAGGCTGGTGAAACAGAACACGCAGGCAAAGAACAGAGTCTTCCCAATGGGCATATGGGGTGCATTAGAAATGAAAAGTTAGAAAAGCGCAAAACGGGCTGGGGCGGAAGCCGCGTGATTTGTTCTCAATCGGAAATATCTGTGAGATTATTGCTGCATGCGCAAGTTCTATTTGACCGTCCTTTTCTATGCGCTCGTTTGCGTTCAGGCATGGGCCGTAGACGAATTCGACGCAGTCAAATGTGGCGATGACATACCCAAAGCAATGATTGGAAGGCATTCATCAAGTGAGAGGGTGGTCGTCATTGAAGCGCGGCACAGCGCTCTAGGCCTCAAGGACCTGGGTGGAACAGAGATTTCTGATCGACTATACCTGAGCTCCTGGCGCATTTGCGGTGGTGAATACGCGCTACTCGTAGAGTCTGCAAAGGACCTGGTCCGAGACGTGCTAGCAGTGCCGGCACATTCGTTCCAGTCACCCGTATCCTTCGTTGAAAGCTGTCAGGTCGCAGGCAAGGAAGTCCCCGATGCTGTGATTGCAATTCTGGACAACAGCCAAGGGCAAAGGCCGAAGGGCTACCTCGATAAGGTTACACTCCCAGCTAAAACCGCTTGGAAGATCGATGAACATCAGGAGCGATTCGTCTCGATATCGACACAAGGCCTAAGTTGTACGGTGAGCAGCTCCAGCGAAGACTTCAAACAATAATGGGTTGTGGATGGCAGGTGCGTTCTGGGCCGGTTGCCCTCACTTCGGCGGCAACGGCTCCATCCTATCGAGGATGCGCAGGCTTTCGAGCATCACGCTGCCTACGATTTGCAGGCTCTGGGGGCTGAGCTTGTCGACGGTGTCTTGCGAGGTGTGCCAGAAGACGTTGTTGTAGCCGTAGGTGAAGTCGATGAGGTCGGCGCTGGAGACGCCGCGCTTCACAAAAGGAATGTGATCGTCGCCGACCTGGTTATCGCGGCCGAAGAAGTGCGATTGATATCCCAGACGCTTGGCCGCTTCGCCTACCAGATCTTCCAGCCACGGGGTGGAGTTTGAATCGCGGTCGATGTCGAGATCGGCGTCGCCGATCATGTCGGCCAGCAGGAATGCTCTGATTTTTTTCAGCGTGCCGTCGGCCTGCCACTTCTCCGCCAGATGCGTAATACCATAGAGGCTGTCGTCGTCGAACGGCATCTCTTTGGGCAGGCCGCCAGAGCCGTCGGGCTTGATCGCTTCTTCGGCATCGTCCCATACCAGCCAAACGCTGTAGCCGTCGCGGGGCTTGCCGCGCAACTGATTCGCTAACTCGAGCAACAGCGCGCTCGATGACCCGCCGTCATTCGCCCCGACATACGACGTGTTGCGCAGCGGGTAGTTCGTGTCGTAGTGGCTGGCGATGACGATGATGCCGTCTCTGCTGCCGGGATACTTGGCAATGATGTTGTGCACGGGAAACTTGCCTTCGGGCGTGTCGGCGGTGAAGATGTCGTTTTCGATGTCGTCGCCCTTCAGATGCGACTCAATATAGTCTTCGACCTTCTTGTGATTGGCGCTGCCCAGCGGGCGCGGGCCGAATTTCACAATGTCCTTCACATACTGCATGGCGCGGGCGGAGTCGAATACAGGCGGCGGACCGCTGTCGGGTGGGAATGTGATCGGCGGGCCGCTTGGCTCCGCGGGCGCAGGCGGAGCCTGGTTCTGAGATGTTTCTTTGTCGCGGTCGCAGGCCAGCACCAACAATCCGAAGACCAGCAGAATCCACCAGGCAAGTTTCACTCTACTCATTGCGCCTGCTTCGCTTTCTTCGCTTCTTTCTTCTCCAACCGTGCCTTGCGCCGCTCCGGATGCACCAGCCACGCGACGCCGACGCTGATGCCGTACAACGCGACCATGGGCGCGGCAAACACGACCATACTCACCAGGTCTGGCGGGGCCACAATCGCCGCAACAATGAAAATCAGCAGAATCGCGTAGCGAAAGTTCTGCAGCATGAAACGCGGACTGAGCACTCCCAGAAATGCCAGAAAGAACACGATCACGGGCATTTCGAAGATCAGCCCCATCCCCAGGATGACGGTCAGAAACAGCTGCGTGTATTCGCCGATGGTAATCATCGGCTGGAATTGCCGGCCGAAGCTCCCGATCAGTACGTCCAGCGCGCGCGGGTATGCGACGCTGTAGCCGAAATATCCGCCCAGCAAGAACAGGGTGATGGTCGAGAACATGAAGGGGAAAACGTAGCGCTTTTCGTTCCGGTAGAGGCCGGGCGCAATGAACAGCCACACCTGATACATCACGTAGGGCGAGGTGAGAAACAGGCCGCCCAGGGCGGCGATCTTCATGTAGAGACTGAAAGGTTCTGTGGGGTTGAGATAGACCAGCTTATCGGGCAGGTGATGCGCGGCCAGCACCTTCATGATCGGCCGCTGCATGAAGTCGTAAATCTTTTCCACCTTCCACCAGCAGATTCCTAGGCCGATGACGACCGCGATGATGGAATTGACCAGGCGTTTGCGGAGTTCTTCGAGGTGATCGAGGAAGCCCATGGTGTTCATGGGCTCTTTTTCACCGTCGCCGCGCATGCCCGCGAGGCCGAAATCAAACATGCGAACCCTGCGTGGTCGGGGACACTGCGTCGGGAGAGGTCGGGGTCGGGTCAGACGAGACCGGGGCGGCGCCGGCAGCGAAGAGCGGTTCGTCGTCGGAGGAGGCCGGGGCGGCTGCCACTTCGTTGACGGGAACTGGGCTGGCAGCGGCTTCTTGCGCCGCGTCCCCGGCGGCGAGCGCGGGACTGGATTCGATGGGCGGCCCTTGCAGGGTGCGGCTGGTCGCGCCTTCCGGCGGCGGACTGGGCGGCAAAATGGTCTGCCGCTTCTCCACTTCCAGGTTGGAAATTTCCTGCTCGATTTGGGCCTTGAACTCGTTCGAGGCACGCTTGAACTCGTTCATGTACTTGCCGACCTGGCGTGCGATCTCCGGCAGCTTCTTGGGCCCGAAAATGATCAGGGCCAGCAGAAACAGGAAGACCGTCTCGGAAAAGCTCATGCCGTTCATCATACTGCCGGGAAAGGAAAAGCAGCAATGCGAGGCGAACGGCGCGAAGGTGGCGTTCGATGAGTCCGGCGCCGGGTGAGGAAGACATGGGCACGGTTTGCCGGTTCCGGTGGGCAGGACTTGCTCGGAGTGATTCGACTTGGATGGTTAGTCAGGTTGCGTTGCGGTGAAGAGCCCTGCAATGTGCAGGCTTCGCGCTGCGGATACGAGTAACGGGTTTGGCATCGCGCGTGCCAGCTGCAAGCCGGATGGTCGGCCGGATCGTTGCTGGACTTTAATAGTGCACTGCGCTCACCATCCGCATGCGCACCTTTTCGTTTCGAGGAGAGCCACCATGACGATATCCCACATTTCCACGACCACCCCCTTGCCCCCTAGCATTAGCGTTCCGCGCACTCCAACCAACCCGCAGCAGTTTCAGCAGCAGTTCCTGCAACTGGGCTCGGATCTGCAAAGCGGAAACCTGTCGGCGGCCAACCAGGACTTCACCGCATTGCAGCAGCAGAACAATCCATCGCTTACCCAGACCGGCCCCATCGCACAAACCTTCAAGCAGCTGGGGCAGGATTTGAAGTTGGCGAATCTTCCCGCCGCGGATGCGGACTATGCCAGCCTGAAACAGGACTTCCAGAACGATCCCACCCACAACGATCATCAGTTCCCGGTGCGCGGCGGAGTCGGTGCGAGTCAGGGGTTTCAGCAGTCGGGCCAGGCGCCGGCAACGGGGGACGTCGCTTCCGCGCAGGCGGCATATAACTCGCAGTTGAAGGGCCTGCAGCAGATCGGTGCTGGCCTCGATCTGACTCCAGCTCTGCCATCTTTATCGTCGGATTCGAGCGTCTCATTCAGCGCCTAGCCGCTGGGACAGAAACTCGATGGGAGACCCGGGCCGGGGTTATCATATTGCCGCCATGCAATTCTGGTTTGCCCGCGGCAGCGAAGTCTCCATCCGCGAACAACTGGTGACGCAGGTCGTGCTCGGCATTCTGAGCGATGACCTTGCTCCCGGCCAGCGGCTGCCCTCGACGCGCGAACTGGCGCGGCGATTCGCGGTGCATCCCAACACCATCAGCGCGGGCTATCGCCAGCTGGAACGGGATCGCTGGGTGGAATTCCGCCGGGGCAGCGGCGTCTACGTTCGCGCCAGCAAGCCGGAAACCTCGACCACGCCGGCGCTGGCGCTCGATCAGATGATCGCCCGTCTGTTTCGCTCGGCCCGCAAGCTGGGCGTGACGCTGCCGGTGCTGCGCGCGCGCCTGCGGCAGTGGCTGGAACTGCAACCGCCGGACCATTTTCTACTGATCGAACCGGATGAAGAACTGCGACGAATCCTCGCCGCGGAGATCGCACGCGCCGTGACTTTTCCCGTGGAATCCTGCGCGCCGCAAGATTGTCCGAAGTCACCCGAAGGCGGCATACCGGTGGTATTGCCCAATCGCGTGGCCACGGCGCGCGAGGTGTTGCCGCCCAACACCGAGTTGATCACGCTGCAGATTCGATCGGTTCCGGCTTCGCTTGCCGGATATCTGCCTGCTCCGTCGGGCGCTTTGGTAGGCGTGGCCTCGCGCTGGCCGGAGTTTCTGAAAGTGGCGCGAGCGCTGCTAACCGCGGTCGGATTCGATCCTGACAGCCTTGTCTTGCGCGACGCGCGCGAGCCCAACTGGCAGCGCGGCCTGAAACAGACGGCGGCGGTGGTCTGCGATTTTCTAACTGCGGCGGAACTGCCCGCGGGATGCCGCGCGATTCCCTTCCCTCTGCTCTCCGAATCGTCCATCGAAGAACTGCGGCATTACGAAGAGTTCATTCGCCAGCCGATTGCCTCGTTGTGACAGTCAAAATAGTGCCCTAGCCAGCCTAAGAGTCCAGACATAAGCCCCCTACCATGCGTGCATGCGAAAAAACCTTGGTTGAGGTTTCTCCATGCTGCATAAGAAACATTCTCTCTCGGTATTCCTCGTCGTCGTTGCGCCCGCGCTCACGACCCAGGCCCAAGAAGCAAAAACCGAATCCAAGACGGTATCCGTGAAACGAGGCCAGACTCTCTCGTTGTCGCTATTGACGCCGCTTGATTCGAGCCACGCGAACCTTGGCGACGACGTCACGCTTAAACTTGCCCGACCCCTTATCGCTGACGGCGCGATCGTTCTTCCGGCCGAGTGGATTCTTCACGGGAAGGTGACGGAGGTGAGGCGTGCCGGGAAGAACTGCCGGGACGGGAGGGTCGTGTGGCAACTCGATCGCATCAAGACTCCCGGAGGTGATCAACTCAAGGTGCAGAGAGTTTATTCTTACCCCTACAACTCAACCATCCCTGGCGACCCGGTGTGGGTGCCTCTGGACACACCTCTTACGAAGATAGGCGGCGCGGCCAAATTCACCGGGCTTTTGGTGGTTAGTGTCGCTCTGTCTCCCCTGTTTGTTCCGATGGCTATTGCTGCGACCGAGAGATGCGAAGGCAAAGCGGGCCAGGAACAATCGCTCCCGGTGGGGCTCGGCGACTTGTATGCGGTTTCTAAGGACGCGCACGTACATCCACTTCCTTGAGCTGATTTGGGAACGCATCAATAAGCTCTCATGTGACACTCCCGAAACCGTCCCACAGCCGTCCTTCAGCTTGACCCGCACCTACTACGCTGTTTCATAGCCACGCCTGAGGAGGTGCAGCATGAAACGATTCCTGCCATTTTGTTTTCTGTTGCTTTTATCGTTACCGGCTTTCGCTCTCGACGACGGCCATGCGAAGTATGTGGGCGGCACGGTGCCGGGAGTGGACGCCGGCGTGATCGGGCGTCTCGACACCACATCGGAAACGTCCTTGATCTTCCTGCAAGCTGGAAACAAAATTGAGATTCCGTATGCCGCTATCGAGTCGTATCAATACTCGACGGAAGTGAGCGCGCATCTGGGAGTGTTGCCGGCGATTGCAGTCCGGTTGGTGAAGCGGCGACGGCACAGCCATTTCTTCCGCATTTCCTACCGCGGTCAGGACAGTGCCGTACAGGTGGTCGTGCTCGAAGTGCCCAAACATATGCCGCGCACGCTGGAGGCGATTCTGCAGACTCGATCCCCGGGCGTTTGCCGGCCCGGCAATTCTTCCGGCGACCTCAGTTGCACGGCGGATGTGACAGTCCAGAAACTGCCCTAACCGGGCCACCGCACCCGCGGGATCGGAGCTACGCTGCGGCCATGAAAAAACTAACAAACCTCACTTCTCTGCTGGCGACGATGCTGACGACGTTGCTGTTTTTGGGATCGAGCGCAGTAACGCAAACTGCCGATTCTCAGTCGCCGAACGCTCTCCCTGCTCAGGTGGCTGTCGCGCGATGCGCCTACACACAAGCCGAGGGTGACTGCGCCAGCCAGGACATCTCAGGTTCCGGTGGCCCGATGCTGGCCCAGATTCCACGGGGCACGCCCGGACCGCCATTTCGCGGGGGGCGTCCCCCGATGCGCAGGCCGGGCTATGCGGATCAGGGCATGGGGCGACCCGAGCCCAGCGGCCGCCATGCTCTGATCGGCGCTGTAATCGGAGGCCTGCTGGGATGGGCTGTTGCCGCCAAGGGAACCGCAGGCACGCGCGCCACTCTCGGCATCGCGACAATCGGAGCAGGAATCGGCGCGGGTATTGGCCTCAGCATCCCGGCATTTCCCTCCGGTAGCCGATACCGGGGGCGCTGGTCGGATGAAGACGAAGATGCCATGCGGTCCAGGCTAGATCGGTCCAAGTCAGACAAGAACAAGACGGTAGCCTCTGGCAGACTCGCGCCCGCCCCCCACTTCTCACGGCCGAAGCCCAGTAAATTGCCTCATTTCAACGGCCGTCAGGAACCCTCTGACCCGGCTTGCGCATCTCAATAGTAGGCCCCGTTCCGCGACAGTTACCATTGGTCACAATCGCGGTTTGGGGCCGTCTAAGGTAGTGATATACTGCCTGATATCAGCGCGGTAGCTGGGGTGGAAGCAAGCCCTCAACAAAGGAAATCTAGATGGCCCGTAGTTCACGCCGATCACTCTATCTGGTACTTTTTTTCCTGCTAGCCTGCGGTTTCCTGGGCATTCTGTTTGCCCAGCGTTCCGGCCAGCAGTCCTCCATGACCGGCGACTCCGAGGTTAAGGACAGCCTGAAGCAGTTCACCGATGTTTACGCGCTGGTTGAGGACAATTACGCCGAACCGGTGAACGCCGATAAGGCGATCTACAACGGCGCGATTCCCGGCATGCTGCACGCGCTCGATCCGCACTCGAATTTCTTCGATCCGAAATCCTACGCGCTCATGCGCGAAGACCAGCGCGGCAAGTACTACGGCGTGGGTATGACGGTCGGGCCGCGCAACAATAAAGTGATCGTGATTTATCCCTTCACCGGAACGCCCGCGTACAAAGCCGGCATTCATCCTGGCGACGTCATCATCGCGGTCGACGGCAAATCCACAGAGAATATGTCCACGGGCGACGTCGCCGACCTGCTCAAGGGCCCAAAGGGCACGACGGTGCACATCAGCATCGCGCGCGACGGGGTCGAGAAGCCGATGGAGTTCACCCTCATCCGCGACGAAATCCCGCGCTACAGCGTCGACGTACATTTCCTGATCAAGCCGGGCGTGGGCTACATGCACGTCAACGGCTTCAACGAGACCACCGAGCACGAAGTTTCCGATGCGCTCGATTCCTTCGGCGACCTCAAGGGACTGATTCTTGACCTGCGCGGTAACCCGGGCGGGCTGCTCAGCGAAGGCGTCGGAGTGGCTGACAAGTTCCTGAAAAAGGGACAGCTGATCGTCTCGCACCACGGCCGCGCTTCGGCGGAAAAACGCTACGTCGCGCAGCATGGTAACGGCGGCAAAGACTATCCCATCGTAGTGCTGGTCAACCGGCTGACGGCATCGGCAGCAGAAATTGTTTCCGGCGCGATTCAGGATCATGACCGCGGCCTGATCGCAGGTGAAGTAACGTTCGGCAAAGGTCTGGTGCAGACGGTGTATCCGCTGTCGGAAAACACTGGCCTGGCGCTAACTACCGCTCACTATTACACCCCGAGCGGACGGCTGATCCAGCGCGACTACAGCAACATTTCGCTCTACGACTATTACTACAACCGCGACCAAGCCGATAACCCCAGCACCGCGAATCGCGAAGTGAAGCTTACCGACAGCGGGCGGACGGTTTATGGCGGCGGCGGCATCACGCCCGACGTCAACATTCCTCCGGTGAAGGGCAACCACTTCCAGGACACGCTGCTGCAGCACTATGCGTTTTTCAACTTCGCCAAGCGCTATGTGGTCGATCACCATCCCACGAAGAGCTTCGAAGTGGATGACGCGACCTTGCAGGAGTTCCGCAAGTCGCTCGACGATGCCAATATCGCCTACACGCAGGCCGAGTTGATCGACAACAATGACTGGATCAAATCGAGCATCAAGTCGGAGATTTTTGTCGACGCCTTCGGGCAGGACGAAGGTATGAAGGTGCGCGCCGAAGCCGACCCGGAAGTGGTCAAGGCGTTGGACCTGCTGCCGCAGGCGAAGGCCTTGGCAGAAGGCGCCAAGAAGATCATCGCCGAGCATAACGCGGCTCCGGCGTTTAACCGGTAATTCGAGAAGATTTACACCGGGCCCAGAGAAATCTGGGCCCTCAGTTTTTGGGGGCCGCTCAAACTCTGCGAAGGAGTTTCGTTATGACGATCGAAATACAGACGCAACCGGCGCCCACCGAGATCAAGTCCGAACCGAACGTGAAGCAGGCGGTGCCGTTCTTCATGGTGACGAACATGGAGGCGTCGTTGCGCCATTACGTCGACGGCTTGGGATTTGAACTGAGAAACAAGTGGAGTCCCCGGGGCAAGATAGAGTGGTGTTGGCTACAGATCGGTGGCGCGGCGCTCATGTTGCAGGAATACCGCGAGGGGCGAGTACCTGCGGGAAAGTTGGGCGAGGGTGTTTCCGTCTGTTTCCAATGCGTGGACGCAGTGAAGATTTATCGCGAGATTACATCGCGAGGAATTCAAGCGAAGCGGCCATTCGTGGGGAACTCGATGTGGGTCACGGCCGTGGTGGACCCGGACGGTTACAAAATTGATTTCGAGAGTCCGACCGACGTGGCGGAAGAAACGGTGCTCGCCGATTAGGTATAAGAAACCACGACCACCCAGGGCTCTACGCCCTCGCTCATTCCATTGACTTGGCCCTCCACCTATGTGAAAATCCGCGCTGGGGGCCGCTTTCGCGAGTAGTCGCGATAGCGGGAACTGACTTCCCTTCGCGCTGCGACTCCCGCAGCCTCACATACTGAACCTTCTCATCATGGATTGCTTCCAAGATCATCTACAGCAACCACTTCGGCCTCGACGCGAGCTCGCCCGACTGTCGCTCGCCCGTTGGCTTGGCTCGAGGCTGGATTGAAGCCGCTGATTCTGGCGGGCGCGGTGCTGCTGGCGGTGATCGCCGGATGGACCGACCTGCGCAGCCGCCGCATCCCGAACTGGCTGACAGTGTCGGCGCTCGCGGTGGGAGTCGCGGCGAACACCATCCTCAGCGGCTGGGGCGGGCTAAAAACTTCGCTGCTGGGCGCGCTTGTCGGCCTGGCGCTGCTGCTGCCGTTCGTGCTGCTGCGCAGCCTGGGCGCGGGCGACTGGAAGCTGGCTGGAGCGCTGGGCGCATTCGCCGGCCCGAGCCTGCTCCTCGATCTCCTGATGGCATCGATTTTCGTGGCCGGGGTGATGGCCTTGGCGTTGGTGGTCTACAAGGGGCGCGTACGCCAGACGCTGCGCAACATCGGCCATATCCTGGTGTCGCTGGTGACTTTCCGATTGCCGGAATCGCGGGTTTCGCTGGATAATCCAGATTCGCTGAAAATCCCCTACGGGGTGGCTTTGGCGCTCACGGTCGTGCTTTATGGGATTCTCTGGAAACTGCGAGTTGTGGCCTAGAATGCTGGGTTTCGTGAAAAGTTTCGTGGAAAGTTCCGTGCGAAGTCCCGTCAGGTCCATTTTTCATCGCCTGGCGGCCGAAACCCGCGGCGCCGAAATTGCCGAAGCTGCCGCCGTCCTGCCGCTGATGTTCATGATGCTGCTGGGAATCTTCTGGTTCGGCCAGGCTTTCAGCATCTATGGCGCAATCACACGCGCGGCGCAGGAAGGCGCGCGCGCCGGAGCCGCTCCTTACTGTGCAACCTGCGGCCTCACCAACTCCACCGCCCAGTTCGAGACCAATGCCGTCAACGCCGTCCAGGCCACTTTGCTGGCCTCTAAGCTTGATCCCACGCGGGCGCGATACCCAGCGCCGCCGCAAACCGTTCTCTCCTGCCTCAATCAAGCTCCGGTACCGTGCCTTGGCTCTGCCTCCAGCAACGTCTGCGTGCAAGCCCCTCTTGAATTGACCATTTTCGCTTCGGGCGGAACCCGCGCCTGCGAGATTTCTGTCTCATTTCAGTACCCATTCCAATTCTGGCTGCCTTTCACTTCGCTAAACCAGCAACGCATCTGGATCAATGCCTCAGCCCGCGCCCGCATGGAGGCGCATTAATGCGGACGCGCATGAAGATGCTGACTGGGATGCGCACGAAGATGCTGGAGGGCATGAAGACGACGCTTCGTCTCCCGAGCTTTCTCCCCCGCATCGCCAGACTTCGAGGCGACGATCGTGGCGCGCAGTTGGTGGAGTTTGCCGTGGCTCTACCCTTGCTGGTGCTGTTCGTGGTCGGCATCTTCGATTTCAGCAACGCCTTTACCTTCAAGCAAAAGCTGACCAACGTGACCCGCGATACCGCACGTCTGGCGGCCGCGGACCCGGCGAATGATCTGCAGTTCCCTTCCACCGCGGCACCAGCCTCGGTCATCGACGCCTTCGAAGACGTTGACAAGTATCTGGTGGCCAACAACATCAACGACTGCGGACTGTCCACCGCCGCGGCCAGCAATACGCCAGGCAGTCTGATTTGGACTTACACCGTATCCACCAACTGCCCGGGAACGCTGACTGTCATCATCAACCGCGGCTACTATTTTTCGCCAAACCTGGCGACGCAGCCGGCCAACGTGAATTGTCAGCCACCGGCCTTGAGCGGAGGACCAACGCAAACCGTGCTGATCGGCACCTGCGTCAGCATTCAGTATCCGTATCAGTGGCGCTTCGGCGGTATTGCGAGCATTCTGGGACGCAGCCAGAGCTTGCCGCCCGTGATCACTGCCGCGGCAGTATCGTTGAACGAAAACTGAGAAACCGTCTATGAAACCGCCCGCAATTCGACGAGATCCTCGGCTTCGGCCTTCGCGCCGCCGGGGTTCGCAGCGCCTGGGTTGGCAGCGCCGGGGTTCGCAGCGCGACGAGCGCGGGGTCACCATGGTGCTGGTCGCAATCGCCATGGTTGCGATTATCGCCATGGCTGCTCTGTCGATTGACGTGATCACACTGTATCTGGCGCGCGAGGAAGCGCAGCGCTCCGCCGACACGGCCGCGCTAGCGGCGGCCCGAGTCATCTCGGTTTCCGGCATGACCGGCGATCCCAACGACTCGGGGTTTTCCTGGCAAGCGATCTGCGGAGTGGGAGGCTCCGCCACTCAGGCGGCCACGGCGGTTGCAACCCAGAGCGCGGTCGCCGGCTCCGTAGCGGGAGTCACCGTAACGTATTCGGCTGGGGGCCAGTCGGGAACGGATTGCTCCTCATTCACGCGCGGAGGCGCCTTCAGCGTGAATCCCATGGTCACTGTGCAGATCACGCGCACCAGCCTGCCCACTTTTTTCTCGCGCATCTGGGGCAACGCCGGAAACAACGTCAGCGCAACCGCCACGGCGGAAGCTCTCAATCCTTCCGCCTCCGATGCGAACGGCAACAACGGAGCGACCGGTACGGTCACGCCAGTGCTGCCGAGCTGCGTGAAGCCGTGGGTGGTGCCGAACCTGGACCCGCTGAACCTGCCGGGCTGCACGAACAATTGCGCGGCTTTTGTCAGCACCGCCGACGGAACGATCAAGCACCCAGGGATCTCAACCGTTGGAAATGGCAACACCGGAGTGATCGGGGAGAATTTCTGGCTCGTCCCCGACTGCAGCCCCGCACATCCCGGAACGTGCCATCTTCACATCAACGGCACGCTCCAACCGCAGGCCAACTATCCGGCCGGCTACGCGGGGCCACCAACTTCAGCGAATTTGCTGTACGTCCCCGGTCTGGTCGGGAACCCGGTGGTGGCGATACCCTCCTGCGCAACGGGAGACCCCTACGAGGAGGCGGTTGGGGGCTGCGACTCCCCGATCAACTATCAGTGCGGGGTGCAAAACGAGAACACCGTGGACTTGACCACGGAGAATCCCACTCTTTCGGGCGACACCACGAATGGCGCTCTTTGCCTGACCAATCAGGCGGACGTGGCTGACCTGACGGAATCGACCGGGCAAGACTATTTCAGTCCCTTCGAGAAGCCGAACGCCTATCCCTTTCAGATTCTGGCCGGGAGCCGCAATGCACTGGGCTCCGGCTTCGCCGGAACCCCTATCAGCACCAGCACCTCGATTGTTTCTTTGCCGATCTATGACAATGGCACGATTGGGAACCCCATCAGGATCAATTCCGGCACGACCACCAACGTCACCTTCGTAGGCTTCCTCCAGGTCTTCATCAACGCGGTCGATGGGAATGGAAACGTGAACGTAACCGTGCTGAATGTTTCCGGCTGCGGCAACGGCACGAGCGGAAATGTCGGATCTACACCCGTGACGGGAACCTCTCCGGTGCCGATCCGCTTGATCACGCCTCCGTAGACGCAGAAGCGCTGCATTTTCTGTGCTGCGATTTCAGCGAAAGCCTATTGGTTGGGAGCGGCGTCGTCCGCGGTGGGTCTTCCTCCAGCCTGCGGAGGAGCTTGAACAGGTGCAGGGTTCGCGGGTTGAGCATTTGCCGTATCAGCGGCCGCATCCCCGGCGGCATCAGTGGCAGCTGCGTCATTCTGTGGCGCGCTGGGCACGGGCGCGAGCGGCGCCGCGAATCCGCTTTCGGGGCGAACGCTGAGAATCACCCGATCCAGTTGCCGCGGATCATTCGCCGCGCTCAGAATCAGAAAATTAAATTTGGAACCGTTCAACAGCCGCGCCAGAACTTCCGGCGCAGGCCCGGGATCAATATCAGCCACAACTTTTTCCTGCTCCGCTCCGGCGGCAATAGAAACCTCGGCGCCGGTGCGCTGCTGCACCGCGAACAAAACCTCAGACAGCGTGGCTTTGTTGGCGCGGATGCCGAGCAACCCGTTGCGGTAGGTAACGTCGAGCAGCGGCTTGTCGGAAGTGACGATGCTGACTGGTTCGGATCGCGCCGTGTAGCTGGCCGTCACCAGGCCGGGGCGCGTCGTATTTTGAGAGCCAGCTTGCGCGGGTTCAGAACGAAAACTGCCGGCTCCGGCGGAAACGTCCGCTCCGCCGCCCCTCACCTTGATCATCACCGTCCGGCCGTAGGGAAAAACCTGATAAGACTGCGCGGATTTCAAATCCACGACCACGCGCGTAACCGGCGGCTTCGACTGAAACAACCCGACGCGCAAATCTTTTACTTCTCCGCGATCGACGGACTGGCTGCGCACCTGGCTGCTGGGAACGGCGTTAGGAAAATCAATCACCAGACGATCGGGCCGGGTGAGCACCTGAGTCTGCGGAACGATCCGGTCACTGGCCTCGACTTCGATTTCGACCGCATCTTTGCTGCCATGAACCTTCACGCTGCGCACCGAAGCCTGAGGAGCGGACTGTGCCAGTAGAGATAACGCGAGCAGGGGCGCACAGAGTCCGGCCAGCAAAAACCGACTCATTTGAGTTCGTAAGAAACTGTGCATGAACACCTGCGCCTGGGTGGTCTTTGAATCTTTATCTATATCTGTATGGGTGGTTCTAGCGCGATTGTAGCAGCGATAACCGGCAGGGGGGCTTACGTTGGTATTAGAACTAAGGGCTCAAGTCAGTGCGTTAGTGGTTTCAGATTGTCGCCCAGAAGATCGGGCTGATCCGGAACACGCTCCAAGTGGGGATTCTTCTCTCCATCGTGATAGGAGACGGAATAGGTTTTGAAGAACTGTGCATTCTCGACCAGCAATTCGATCGGCGCGTCGCTTCCCTGCGCGGCCTTGACGGCGGCGTGCAGCACCTCAGGCGTGAACTTGCGGCTATTAACGGCCACCAGCCTCATGCCCGGCCCAAGGCCTGACTGGTACGCAGGCGACCCTACGAGGACATCGCCGAGCTTGCCATCTCCGGTCGCGGAAAATCCCAGCGAGTAGCTGAAGTTCGCTGACTTCGACAGCTTCTCCCCCGCATGAATGAACAAATTCGGCTTGTCGTTGTAGACCAGCTTCCAGCCGCCGCGTTCAACGCCGCCGAGCGGGGCATGCGTGCTGGTGGCAGCAACTCGCTCGCGTAACAGCTTGGCCCAGTCATAGGGTGCGACGTCGTTGAGGGTGCGCACCACGTCATCGAAGGCGTAAGGCACAACCCTCGGCGGACCACTTTCGCCACCGTGAAAGCGGCGGCAAAAATCGTCCAGCGAGCGCGCGCCGTGGGTCTGCTGGCGGATGATCGCATCCACTTCCAGCCAGATCAATTCGCCCTCGGGATAGTAGTCGAGGCCGCGCCGCCAGCTTCCCCATTGCCGTCCCATCATGCGCAACGACTGCACCGAGCGCGCCGTGTCTTCGAGAGGCCGCCAGGTGCGGCCGGCTTCGTGGTCGAGTTCGGCCGCAGTGCGCGCCAGCGCTTCGCGATACTGCTCATCGGTCCACAGTCCGCTGCGCTCGGCCAACAGGTCGCCGAGATACTGCGTGAGCCCTTCGTACACCCAGAGCAGATCGCCGATCATCGGCTCCTGATAGTTCGGCGTCGCCAGCCCGGCAGGGCGACGATACTTGCCATTCCACGAGTGGGCAAACTCATGCGGCACCAGATCGCCTTCGAGCAGATGCAGATCGGGATCGAGCAGCATACGCTCGGAAGCGGCACTGTCATTCGATTCGTGATGCTCCAGTCCATGGCCGCCAACCTGATCACTCAAAGTCAGCAGAAAATCATAGTGGCGATAATGGCGCGCCCCGAACAGCGCTCCGGTTTCGGCCACTAATTTCTGGTACGCGGCCAGATCCCGCGGCGTCATGGCCAGATCGGCTTCAGCCTCGGCCACCAGATCCATCACATGCACGGGTGCGTCTTCCGGCTTGGTCAGTCCGGATTTCGAAAGTTCAATCTTGCGATAGTGAACTCCGGCGATCAGCGGCGAATCGATCAGCGTGGTGAGCGAGACGGGAGAAAACTCCACGTCGTCGCCCGAGGTGTGCGCAGGCGTCAAGGCAGTGCCGAACTTCCATCCCGCAGGCAGAGTCACCGACGGCGCAAAGTTCACATCGTCGGAGCGCACGCCCTTGGGGTAAAGCACCAGCGCATTCCAGTTCAAGTCGAGAACGTTGCTCGACGCCGCCGGCCCGCTTGATCCGGCACTGTCGAGCGTCGTGATCGCATCCAGAGAAACGTCGAGCGTATCGACCCCCGCGGGTGCGGTCACGTGAAACTCATACATCTCGACGGGATCTCGCTGCCAGGCCAGGGCATGACCTCCGGCCTCCATGCGAATTCCAGTCAGCGCGCCGATGGGCCCGCTGGGACGGTGATTTCCGGGAATCCACTTGGGAAAGACCAGAGACATTTCGCCCGCATGCGCTGGAATCTGCAAGTGCGCGTGGTAGATGTTGCGCGGGGCGTCAGTCAGATCGACATGCAGCCGGATGGCTTGAGCGAACAGATTGGGCGCCGGGAAGAGAAACGCAGAAAAGAAAATGAGCGAGAGCGGCACACTCCGGCCACGCAACCATCCCATGCGAGCACAACCCACCAGAACCCCCAGTCAGACCACGGAACCAGAAGGCTATCGAAAGAGTGTGGGCGAGTGCAAGCGCGATTGCAGGAAGCGAGGGATCGCGAAGATCGAGATAGAAGGCCGAGAGATAGAGGCAAGAAATAGAAGATGCGAGCTAGCTTCGGACGAATTTCTGACGAGTCATCCAGAGCATCGCGGCCAGACCAGTCGCGACCAGAAGCCAGGTGCCAGGTTCAGGAACTTCTCCACCACTGGGGCCGGACCCGCAGCCATTTACCGTTTTCTTCTTTCCAGGACCTTCAACAACGACCACCACGGTTCCGTTCTTGTTCTTGCCCACACCACAAACGCCGGGAAGCGGCGGCGGAGAGATCGGCACCCAGGGTTCGCCCACGAACGGATCATACAAACTCAGCGGCGGCGCAGGTCCAAGGCCGGGCAGGGCTGGACGGTTCAGCAACGCAGACTGAAAAGGCACGGGAGGATTGGCTACGGCTGTACCAGTAGAGGGATTCGTCGGCTCTTCAAACTTGGCCGCAGGCGGCTCCGACGAGGAGGTCGCCTGCTGCGGAACCTCCTCCACCCGATTGCCGCAGCGAGCGCGAGCCCTCACCAGTCCATGCACCGTGATCACGGTCTCGCCTTTTTTCAGGCTGACCGGCCTGTGCATCCAGTAAACCTTCTTGCCGATGCGGTAGGAGACATACGCCGTGAGCGTGGCTTTCAGAACTTCGACTTGGGCATGATCGTAGTCAAACCCCGCGTAGTGCGCCGCAACCACGGGATCATGCTCGGCCGCCCACTTCAGTTCGTTCACATCGCGCACCCCGCCGGGCACCACCGAATACGGATATACCGGACGGCTTTCGATTTGCCGCTGAGATTCCTGCTGGGTGAGCGAAAGAATGTCCTGGCTGGCCGCAACGGCCCGAGGATCAGGCCCCGGCGTGGACGCATGAAATAGGGATGGACTCAAATGCTGGAGCGCAACCGAAGCGAAGCCGATTACCAGACCAACGCAGAACGCAGCCGCCAGGACGCGCCGAATCCCGCGATTGCGGCGGTGGCGGCGAGTGCGGCGGCGCCGGATTACGGTTACTAACTTCTCTGTTGCTGATCCACTCTGCAACTTCTGCCTACCTCTGCGGCCGGCTCCTGGGCTCGCTAAATCCGGGCTCGGCTAAAACCTGGGCTCCGCCAAAATGAAGACACTTCGCTGCGCTTGCTAGTGCAGTTTGAGTGCCATCGTAGCACGACCAACCCCCACAAAATGCACGGGATAGCTATCCCGATTGGGCTCATGCTAACAGAGAGTGCAGGCCTTTGCACAAAATATGTTCGGCAGAGGACGGCTATGACGCCGAAACAGGCCTTCATTCGCTGCCGGCGGCTCGACTCCTCTGTCCTGAACTGCTCGAAATAGTAGGCCGAATGCGGAACGCGGGTAATACCACGAACTGGCCATTCCCTCCGCATCAATACGTTGGTACTCTGGGTTTGGTTACGGGAGAAACGCAGGGCGCACTCTCCCTGTTTCGGCCGCCGACGCCGCGAGGCGCAAATTTTTTCGGTTTTGTCCGGCTTTACCCTTTTGTCACGCATATCACTCTAGCCGCACAGCGAAAATGCTGTGCGGTTCTTTTTTTTTCGGGACCTTGATGCCTCATTCGCCTGCTAGTCCGCATCCCGCACGCAGCGGAAACCCACTCCACCAGATCGATCAAGACCCGGCGCGGTCAGCAGTAGTTTGCCGTGCTCGTTGAGCTTGTAGGTCACCGGGAAATACCAGATCGAACCTTGCGGCTGATAGTACTCTCCACCGCGCACGATGGCTGCCCGCGTGTGCTCGTCGGTAAACTCGTCGGTCCACTGCCATACGTTGCCCACCAGATCCATCACGCCGAAAGGGCTCTTGCCCTGCGGATGCGCATCCACGGCGTCCGGTCCGTGCATGGTTCGGCCTTTGTCGGGCGTGGGCACAGCGCTGGCGTTCCAGTCATTGCCCCACGGATAAACGCGCCCATCGCTGCCTTGCGCCGCATACTGCCACTCCCACTCATGCGGCAGCCGCTTCCCTGCCCACGCCGCATAAGCTCGTGCATCTTCCAGCGAAACCCAGGTGACGGGTTTGTTGTCCCAGCCAGTGGGAAACTTTCCGTCTTTCCAGTCGCGCAGAAAGTTCAAATCGTCGGGCGGATGATAGTGCGTGCTGTCCACAAACTTCTTGAACTGCGCGTTGGTGACCGGGTAAGTATCGATCCAGAAGGATTTCATCGGCATGCGGTGTTCATGAAAACGCCGCGGAGAATCCTCCCACGGATACTGCACATCCACCCCAATGTCGTTCGAGCCTTCAATTTCAATTCCCTGCACCGTGAACCCAAAGTCTCCGCCAGGAATCTTCACCATGCCCGCTGTGTCTTCGGAAGAAGCTCGCGAAGAAGATTTCGTCCCAGCAATCGGCACGATCTGCTGCGGCAACACCACCAGTTCATGCGAATAACTCGCCAGCGGCTCGGCAGTCATCTCTTTCATCTTCGACATCAGCGCCTGAATGGCCTCATTCGGAGCCGTCTTCGTGGTCAGCAGCGCTCCGTAGCCGTGCGCTTCGAGAGCGAAACTGAGCACGACGTTGCCCTCCGAACTGCGCTCCGGAATCAATTCAACGCCATGATAAAGATCGAAATAGCGCACTCCCGCTTCGGACGGTAGTTCAATCTGGTGACCGTCCACGTCATACTCGTTGCGATTCACGATGGTCCAGACCGTCTGGTCATGCAGCGGCCAGCGACTGGCAAATACTCCGTAACGCAGCATGGGCGCGAGCGGTTCCCATTCGCTGCTGGTCAAAAACGGAGCAACCGCGCGTTCGATCGTGGCCACCCGGCGAGTGGCTTCGGCGTCGCGCGGCGTAATGCCATTCCAGATCCCCCAGATGTTCTCCCAACTCTCCCAGCCGATGCCGTTGAAGAACGCGAACTGCAGGTCACTGGTCTTATCGCGATTCCAGCGATCGGAGATGTTCACCATGTGGCGCGGCTCCAGCCACTTGTATTTGTCGATCATAGGAACAAACGGAAAGCTGTATTGCCCCCAGGTCATCACGTTCCACGCCAAAGCTTCGTCCGAAGGCCCATCCTCCGGCTGAAACGCCAGCGGATGCCCGACTTTATCGGCAGCCAATGAAAATGCCAGCGGAACGCCATCCTGCGTATCGCCGTTAATTCCGTCGGCTCCGACCTCCGCCATCAGTTCAGCAATCGCCTGTGGCCAAGGCTTACCGGGATCGTGCGTGCCCTGGTCCCACATCATCATCGGAAACAACACGCGTACGCCGCGCTGATGAAAGTCGGCCACCATCTGGCGCACGCCCGCGACTCCGCCGGGCATGCTGCGGATCAGATCGTGCTGGTTGCGGTCGTCGATGCCCATGTTCGGATAGGTCGGCCAGATGAGTACGGCGTCGATGCCCCCGTAGCGCTTCTCCAGGTCATCGAGATAACGACCGACGGTGTAGCGGCGGGAAACAGGGTCGTAGAAATACCGGTCCTGCACCATCATTTGCGGCTGCATAAAACTGGACTGCGTCCACTTGAGCTCGGGCAGGTCGTAGCGCGCGCCGTCGTAGCCCACGCGGATCATGCGTTCGCTCCGCCAATGCCGGATGTCGGCCAGCCACGCCTCGTGATCCTCACGCGTGCAGGCTCTCCATCCCCCGTCGTACGCCGCCTTCAGCAACAGGCAGTCGGGCGCGGGAATCTGCTGCTGGTTGGGCTCAAAATGCGTATCCTGCGCGCCGGCGAATATCGAAAAGCCGATCCCAATTGCCATCACAAGCGGCTTCACATTCAGCTTCATGAGTCCAGTATCCTCCCGGATTGATGCTTGGATCACAGATCAACTTCGGTTCGAATTGACCGGAGATTGTATGCGACCTTGATGCGGAATGCCCAGCGCGCCGAACCCATCGCCCCGCCCATCGGCCCGCCCGTTCTTGACAGTGCATTGAGATCGGCAGAGAATGTCGCCATCTTGGGGCGGGTCCGTAGTCTGACTTTTGTGAAGGTGTCGCGGTTAGTGGAGACAGATCGGTACGTTGGGCTTGATCGCATTGCCCACGTAACCGAACATCTCGCCCCTCGAATCGGCTCCCCGTTTGAGCCTTAGAGGGTGACAAGTCGCGATGAATTCTAACGCCGGCCGCTGGACCAGGCGACGTTTGCTGCGCACGCTTCCAGGCATCCTTGCCCCGATTGTCATCCCCGCGGAGTTGAGTGCTCTTGTTGGCTCCGTCCGACCTCCCAGTAAACCTGCTCCCTTCTCCCACTTCATCGACGTGACCGCGAGCGCTGGGTTGAACGAAACCACGGTGTACGGCGAACCCGGCCGCAATACCTACATCGGGGAAGCAATGGGCGGCGGCTGTGCATTCTTCGACTACGACAATGACGGCTGGATGGACGTCTTCATCGTGGGTGGCCGCCGCTTGGAAGGCACGCCGCCCGGTTCGGGCAACCGCCTCTACCACAACAATCGCGACGGGACTTTCACCGACGTAACCGTGAAGGCCGGTCTCGGCGATGCCGGCTGGGCTCAAGGCGTGTGTGTCGGCGATTACAACAACGACGGATTCGAAGATCTTTTCATCACCTACTATGGACAGAATCGCCTCTACCGCAACAACGGAGATGGCACCTTCACTGATGTCACCGCCAAAGCCGGCTTGCTCCATACTTCGCGGAACTATTTCGGCTCCGGGTGCACCTTCTTGGATTACAACCGCGACGGATTGCTCGACTTGTTCGTTGCCAGTTATGTGGACATTGATTTAGCCAATGCCCCCAAGCCCTCGGTCGATGTACCCAACTGCCAGTATGAAGGCGTCCCCACCAATTGCGGACCCAAGGGCCTGCCGTTCCCGACGCACTTCCTCTATCGCAACAACGGGGATGGAACTTTTTCCGACGTATCCAAGTCTTCCGGCATCGGAGCGCTCGGCGGATCCTACGGCTTGACGGCGGTCGCCTTCGATGCCGATGAAGACGGCTGGCAGGATATTTTTGTAGCCTGCGATGCCACGCCCAGTTACCTGCTGATGAACAATCGCGACGGCACTTTCCGAGAGGAAGCCCTGCTCCGCGGCCTGGCCCTCGGGAGCCGCGGAGAAACCATGTCGGGCATGGGAGTAGGGATCGGCGACTACGATCTCGATGGACACATCGATCTCTGCAAGACTCACTTTCACAACGAAACTACCGGCCTTTACCGCAACGATGGAAAAGCCAATTTTGACGATGTCAGCGCCCGCGCAGGCCTCATCTCCGAACGTCGCTTCGTCAGTTGGGGCACTGGCCTGGTCGATCTTGACAATGATGGATTTCCAGACATCTTTCTGGTCACCGGAACGGTTTATCCAGAACTGGAGCGCGTGTTTCCAACCCGCTTTCCAGCCCGCGGCCCGCGCATTGCTTTCCGCAACCAGGGGGATGGAACCTTTGTCGAGTTGGGCGATGAGATAGGTTCCGCCATCGCCTCACGCCACATAAGCCGCGGATGCGCCTTCGGCGACTTCGACAATGACGGAGACATGGACATTCTGATTATGAACCGCAATGAGCCGCCCACACTCCTGCGCAACGACGCCCCGGTCGGCAATCATTGGCTGAAGGTCCGCTTGGAGGGCTCCAAGAGCAACCGCAGCGCGATCGGCGCACGCGTGATCGCGCGCTACGGCGGCAAAGTGCAGGCGCAGTGCGTAACCAGCCAGTCCAGCTACCTCTCGGCCAATGATCCGCGTCTGCATTTTGGACTGGGCGCAGCGGCCAGCGCGGACATTCAGATTTTCTGGCCCAGTGGCACCAGCGAAACCCACTCCGGCCTCACAGCCAACCAACTAGTCACGGTACGCGAAGGCGAAGGCATCATCAAAGGACGCTCCTTCCGACCTGACTGAGGGCATCGTCTGTCGCTCCCGATCGCCTCTGGACGGCAAAGCGTTGGCGTATGCAAGGGCCGTTTTGATAGCCTCCCAATTAAGCCCGACGAAGACCTTGGCAGAAATGGCGGTTAGACTTCTGTCGCGAATTTCTGCCAGTCTTCCACCGGGCGGTTCTTGCAAAGTCTCCGGAATGCCATGTCTCGCGCGTTCGTGGGTGTGCCATGCTGAATATTCGGAAGATTCTTCTCCCGGTCGATGTCCCGAACCCCTCGCTTGAAGTAGTTCGTCAAGCTGCGATGCTGGCGCGGCATTTCCATTCTGAGATTGTCATCCTGCACGTCGCGCCCGCAAAGGGCCATGACGCAGGAGCACCGAAGCGCAGGCCCGGCGCTGCTGCTCCAAACCCGGAAGCTCCCGAGCTGGCTGCTCCAGATCACTCTGGTTCGGATCAAATCGCGGAAATGAATCAAACCGCCAGGAAAAATCTGGAGCAAGCTCTCGCGCCGGCGCTCGAAGGCCTGGCCGTCGAACGAATCTTTCTCAAAGGCGATCCGGCCCGGGCCATTGTCGAATCAGCTCAAGTGAAGCAGGCGGACTTGATCATGATGCGGTCGCACGGTCGCACCTTTAATCGATTTCTGCTCGGCTCCGTAACCGCGAAGGTGCTGCAACATACCGAGTGCCCAGTCTGGACTGGCGCTCACATAGAAGACGCGGCGGCGCCAGAGTTCGCTATCCGAAGCGTCCTGTGCGCGATCAATCTGGATGCCCGCAGCGATCAGGCTTTGTCATGGGCGGCGCAACTCGCGACAGAATTTGGCGCCCGCCTTACCATCGCGCACGTTACTTCTTCGGTGGAACTTTGGGGCCCGGGCGGCAGCTACGTCGATCAAAAATGGAAAGAGGAGCTCCTCGGCGACGCTACCCAGCGCATCGCCAAGCTCCAGCAAACCGTCGGAACCAAGGCGGACGTCATCATCGCCAACGGGGACGTGCCGAAAGCCCTGAGCCAGGCCGCGCAGCAGACGAAAGCGGATTTGCTGGTTCTGAGTTGCTATCCCTATGGCGGGAACCTGCGGATTCACGGTTACCCCATCATTTGCGCAGTGCCGATTCCAGTTTTGAGCGTGTGAGCAGCGGATTGCCTCTTACCCTATCCCTGGCTTTGTAATCTTTTGTGATCCGGCTTTGTAATCCGACCAAGGCTGCATTGCCAAGTTTTCCAAAATACTGTCAAGAGTTGTCATTTCATACAGCCGCTGAGACGCTCTGAACATCAGATTCCGGTGAGATCGTCCGGGCACAGCTATAATTCTGAAAAATTCGGGGCCGCTATCTAAGGAGATCCCTTTTGACCGCTGACACGAATGCACCGCCACATATCGAGCGTGGCCATCAACTGACGGCTGACAGTTCGGAATCTCACCCGCATACATTATGGTGGATCGTCGCCGGGATTCTTTTGTTGATCGTCCTGGCTTTTGCAGGCTTGATGGGATGGCGCCATGTCGAGGACGCGAAAAAACCTGCGCCCGCCCCGCCCAAGATCAACATCACGACCGCGACGGCTACCAAAGGCAACATTGGCGTTTACCTGGATGCCATCGGTACGGTCACTCCCGTCTATACCGATTCCATTACCAGCCAGGTGAGCGGCCCGGTAATCGCCGTGCACTTTAAGGAAGGCCAGTTGGTAAGCAAGGGCGATCCGCTGATCGACATCGATCCGCGGCCTTACCAGGCCATGCTCTTGCAGGCGCAAGGTGCGCTGGAGCGCGACCAGAACGTGCTGGCTCAGGCACAGATGGATGTGGAACGCTACCGTGCCGCATGGGCGCGCAACGCCATTGCCAAGCAGATTCTGGATGACCAGGAAAAGCTGGTTCTGCAGGAAGAGGGCACGGTAAAGAACGATCAGGGCGTCGTGCAATTTGACCAGATTCAGGTGGAGTACTGCCACATCGTTGCCCCGATCGCGGGCCGCGTCGGTTTACGACTGGTGGATCCGGGCAACGTGGTGCAGACTGACGGAACCACGCCCCTCGCGGTCATCACGCAGTTGGATCCCATCACGGTGATTTTCACCGTTCCCGAGGACAGTCTGGGCCCGGTTGAAGCTCGACTGCGCAAGAAAGCGAAGCTTCCCGTCGATGCTTTTGATCGCGCTGGGCAGACCAAGTTGGCCAGCGGGAATTTGTTGACCCTCGACAACCAGATTGACACCACGACGGGGACGGTGAAAGGGCGAGCTGTGTTCGATAACAAGAACGATGCGCTCTTTCCCAACCAGTTCGTGAATACGCGGCTGCTGGTGAATACTTTGCAGGGAGTGACGGTGGTCCCAGCGTCGGCCATTCAACAGAATGGCCAGGCGTCGTTTGTCTACGTGATTCAGAACAACGTCGCGCACATGCGCAGCGTGAAGCCGGGAGTGACCGACGCGGGCCAGACTGAGGTAGACGGGATTAATCCCGGAGACGTGGTCGCCAACAGCAGCTTCGACAAGCTGCAGGACAACATCGCAGTCGCCGTCTCCAATGGCGCCGTTAATGGTGGCGCCGCAAAACCTGCCGCAGCCACCACCGGGAGCAGCGCCCCGTGAGTCCATCTCGCCCGTTTATTTTGCGGCCGGTTGCGACCGCCTTGCTGATGGCGGCAATCCTGCTGGTCGGGATTGTTGGCTACACCCAGCTGCCGGTTTCGGCCTTGCCGGAAGTGGACTATCCGACCATTCAGGTACTCACGTTTTATCCCGGAGCCAGCCCGACGGTAATTGCGACAACCGTGACGGCTCCGCTGGAACGGCAATTCGGCCAACTGCAAGGTCTGAGCCAGATGACCTCGAGCAGCTCCGGCGGCACTTCCGTCATCGTGCTGCAGTTCAGCCTGACCCTGAACATCGATGTGGCCGAGGAAGAAGTGCAGTCGGCGATCAACGCGGCGCAGAGTTTGTTGCCGTCGATTCTGCCCGCGCCGCCCATCTACAGCAAGACGAATCCCGCTGATGCCCCCGTGCTCACGCTGGCCATTACTTCCAGCGCCATGCCGCTGTCGCAGGTCGAGGACCTGGTGGATACGCGCTTGGCGCCCAAGATCTCGCAGCTCAGCGGGGTTGGCCTGGTAACTATCAGCGGCGGACAAAAGCCCGCAGTCCGCATTCAAGCCAACCCTGTGGCGCTGTCCTCCTACGGCCTCAATATGGAAGACCTTCGCGCGGCATTGACCCAGGCCAGCGTGAACGCGGCGAAGGGTAACTTCGATGGGCCACGCCAGGATTACCAGATCGACGCCAACGATCAGCTGGTCACCAGCGACGACTACCGAAAAGTGGTGATTGCTTACCGTAACGGCGCGCCCGTGATGTTGACCGACGTCGCCCAGGTCGTCAATGGCGTAGAAAACAACAATCAAGCCGCGTGGATGAATCAGACTCCCGCGGTCATCCTGAATGTGCAGCGCCAGCCGGGCGCCAACACCATCGCCGTGGTCAAGAGCATCAAGGGACTCCTGCCACAGCTTGAGGCCAACCTGCCCACCGGCATTCAAGTGACCACGCTGACCGATCTTACAAACGCCATCGAGGCCTCGGTCTCTGACGTCAAGTTCGAATTAATGTTGACGGTCGGCCTGGTCGTGCTGGTTATCTTCCTCTTCTTGCGAAGCCTCTACGCCACCATCATCCCCAGCGTGGCGGTGCCGCTGTCCTTGATCGGCACGTTCGCGGCCATGTACGTCCTGGGCTACAGCCTGGACAACCTCTCGCTGATGGCGCTCACCATTTCCACCGGCTTTGTGGTGGACGATGCCATCGTGATGATTGAAAACATTTCGCGCTACATCGAAGAGGGCGAGCCCCCGATGGAAGCGGCGCTCAAAGGCGCGGAGCAGATTGGCTTCACCATTCTGTCGCTGACTGTTTCGCTCATCGCCGTGCTGATTCCTCTGTTATTCATGGGCGACGTTGTAGGCCGCCTGTTCCGCGAATTTGCCGTGACCTTGGCGGTCACCATCGTGGTTTCAGCCGTGGTCTCGCTTACGCTCACTCCCATGATGAGTGCGCGCATCCTGCGGCACCAGCCCAAAGATCAGCAGGGACGCGTGTACAAAGCCACGGAGCGCGCCTTCGAGGGGATGATCGCTTTCTATGGCCGCACCCTAAAATTCGTCCTGCAATACCAGACCATCACTTTGTTCGTCGCTCTCGGCACTCTGATGCTCACGATTTTTCTTTACATCATCATCCCCAAAGGATTCTTCCCCGTGCAGGACACGGGCGTGATCCAGGGCATATCGCAGGCGCCGCAGACCATCGGCTACAAGGCGATGGCGGAGAAGCAACAGGAACTGGCGAAGGTGGTGCTGCAGGATCCGGCCGTCGAAAGCCTGTCTTCGTTCATAGGCGCAGACGGAACGAATACCACGACGAACAGTGGCCGAATGTCGATCAACCTGAAGCCGCTCGACCAGCGCAGCCTGAGCGCCTCGGACGTAATCCGCCGTCTCACTTCGAAGCTCGCCCAGGTTCAAGGCATACAACTCTTTATGCAGCCGGTGCAGAACATAACGGTGGACGACCGCATCAGCCGCACCCAGTACCAGTACACGCTCGAAGACCCCGACGCCAATGAGCTCAACGACTGGACCAACCGCTTCGTCGCCCGCCTGAAACAACTGCCGGAACTGGAAGACGTCGCCACCGATCAGCAAACCGGAGGGCTAGCCGTATCTCTGGTTATCGACCGCGCTACCGCATCGCGCTTTGGCATTGCGCCCACCACCATCGACAACACGCTGTATGACGCCTTCGGCCAGCGGCAGATTAACACGATGTATACGCAGGTGAATCAGTACCACGTGGTGCTCGAGAGTGAACCGCAGTTTCAACTCGACCCCAACAAACTAAACCACCTTTACATCCAGTCCAATGCGTCCTCAGGCGCGAGTGGAGCCGGGGCGTCAACTTCATTCGCGTCCTCTGGAGCATCGGCCGCGGGGTCGAACGCACTGACCAGCTCCGCGCAGTACACACCGTCGGCGAATACGCTCGCTCCTCCGGCGAATGCACTTTCACCGACAACTTCGGCTGCATCGAATAGCGGAGCCAACTCCGCGGGCGCGACCAGTTCCACCATGAGCAATGCGGTGCCGCTGAGTGCGTTTTCGCACTTCGAGAAGACGACCGAGGCGCTCTCCATTAACCACCAGGGACAATTCCCTGCCATCACGGTGTCATTCAATCTGGCGCCCAACGCCGCGCTCGGCGAGGCCATCACCGCTGTCAATAAAGCTCAGCAGGACATGCACATGCCGGCCAGCCTGCAGGCCGGGTTTCAGGGCACCGCGGCATCGTTCACCAATTCGCTGTCCAACGAGCCCATCCTCATTCTTGCCGCGCTGGTCACTGTGTACATCGTCCTCGGCGTCTTATACGAGAGCTTTGTCCATCCCATCACGATTCTTTCCACGCTGCCGTCGGCCGGAGTGGGCGCCTTCCTCGCGCTGATTCTTTTTCACCAGGATTTGAGCGTGGTGGCCATCATCGGAATTGTGCTGCTGATCGGCATCGTCAAAAAGAACGGCATCATGATGGTCGACTTCGCGCTGGAAGGCGAACGCAATCACGGCAAGAACGCGACCGACGCAATTTACGACGCCTGTCTGCTGCGCTTCCGCCCCATCATGATGACCACCATGGCGGCGCTTCTGGGCGGACTCCCGCTGGCGCTCGGCACTGGATTCGGTTCCGAGTTGCGCCGGCCGCTCGGCATCTCCATGGTCGGCGGACTGCTGCTCAGCCAGGTGCTCACGCTCTACACCACGCCCGTCATCTACATCTTCTTCGATAATCTGGCGCAACGCTTTGGGAGCAAATCGAAGCAGCCGCAAGCTGCAGATGCAGAACAGGCAGGGCCGGCATGAACCTCTCCGAACCCTTCATTCGGCGGCCCGTGGCCACCACGCTCCTCACCGTGGCCGTTGCGCTTGCTGGCGCGGTTGCCTATGAGGTGTTGCCGGTAGCTCCCCTGCCGGAGGTCGATTTTCCGACCATTTCCGTCAATGCAGGTTTGCCGGGGGGCAGCGCCGAGATTATGGCGTCGTCCGTCGCGACTCCTCTGGAGCGGCAATTCGGTCACATCGCCGGAGTGACGGAGATGACCTCTTCCAGCACACTTGGCAGCACCTCGATCACGATTCAGTTCGACCTCAGTCGAGATATTGATGGTGCGGCGCGGGACGTTGAGTCTGCCATCAACGCGGCGCGAACGTATTTACCCGCTAATCTGCCGGGCAATCCCACCTATCGCAAGGTCAATCCCGCCGATTCGCCGATCATGATCCTCGGCCTCACTTCCGACAAGTATGGCCCCGACAAACTTTACGACGAAGCCTCCACCGTGCTCGCGCAAAAGTTATCGCAGATCCAAGGCGTAGGCCAGGTCTCCGTGGGAGGTGGTGCGCTGCCCTCCGTCCGCGTGGACGCTAATCCCACACAACTGGCCAGCCATGGGCTAACCTTGGCGAATTTGCAGTCAGCGCTGAGCCTGCAAAATTCTGACTTGGCCAAAGGCCAGATCATCGACGGCGATCAGACCGCCGACATTCTGGCCAACGACCAGATCTCTCACGCCGCCGACTACAGGCCGATCATCGTTGGCTACCAGAAAGGCTCCGCCATCCGCCTGTCTGACGTAGCACAGGTCACCGACTCGGTGCAGAATATTCGCGCCGCCGGCTACTTGAACGGCAAGCGGTCGGTTACGGTCATCATCTTCCGCCAGCCCGGCGCGAACATCATCGAGACTGTCGACCGAATCGTGGCGCAACTTCCGTCCATCAAGGCATCCATTCCCTTCGGCATCGACACCACCATCGTTCTGGATCGCACCACCACCATCCGCGCCTCGGTCAGTGACGTGGAGAGGACGCTGCTCATTTCGATCGGCCTGGTTATTGTGGTGGTATTTGTTTTCCTGCGCAACGGCCGCGCCACGCTGATTCCGGCCGTCGCAGTGCCGGTTTCGCTGGTCGGTACGTTCGCCGTGATGTATCTGCTCGGCTACAGCCTGGATAATCTCTCGCTGATGGCCATGACCATCGCTACCGGATTTGTGGTCGACGATGCCATCGTGGTGATGGAAAATATTTCCCGCCATCTGGAAGAAGGATTGAAACCTTTCGCCGCCGCCCTGAAGGGCGCGGAAGAAATCGGATTCACCGTCTTCACTATCAGCATCTCGCTGATTGCGGTTTTCATTCCCCTTCTGTTGATGGGCGGGATCGTAGGCCGACTGTTCCGCGAGTTTGCCGTCACTCTCTCGACCGCCGTTTTTGTTTCGATGCTCATCTCGCTGACCACGACGCCGATGATGTGCGCCTATCTACTGAGGAGCGAGAAAAATGAGAAACATGGCCGGCTCTACATGGCCAGCGAAAAGTTCTTCGACTGGGTGCTGTCGTTATATCGCGGCAGCCTGCATTGGGTGCTCGACCATTCCACCCTCACCCTCGTCATACTGTTCATCACCATCGCGCTCAACGTGCTTCTGATTTTCAAGATACCCAAAGGCTTTTTCCCGACCGAGGACACGGGAACGATCCAGGGCGCAGTTCGCGGGCCGCAAGACGCGTCGTTCCCGTCGATGGACAACTCCATCCGGCAGATTGGCAGCGTGGTCAAGAGCGACCCGGCGGTCGCCAACGTGATCGCCTCTACCGGCGGCGGCGGGGCCACCAATACGGGCAATCTTTACGTCGCGCTAAAGCCGCTGGCGGAGCGTAAAGTGAGCGCCGCTCAGATCATCGATCGCCTGCGTCCGAAATTAAATCATCTGCCCGTGGCTTCAGCATTTCTCCAGGCGGTGCAGGATCTGCGCATCGGCGGCCGGTCCGGCAATGCGATGTACCAGTACACGCTGCAATCGGACAATGTGCAGGATCTGACCAAGTGGGCGCCGATCATCCTGACTCAGATGCAACACCTGCCCGGCCTGCAGGATGTGAGTTCCGACCAGCAGAATGGCGGCCTGGATGAAGTCATGAACTACGATCGCATGACTGCGGCCAAACTCGGCATCACCGCGCAATCGCTGGACTCGGCGTTGTACGGCGCATTCGGACAGTCGGAAGTGTCGATCATCTACACCCAGTTGAATCAGTATTACGTGGTACTCGAAGTGGCCCCGCAGTACTGGCAAAGTCCGGAAGGCTTGAAAGACATTTACTTGAAGTCGAACGGCGGCAACATTCCTCTGCTTACCGTGGCCAACGGCCACGCCAATACCACGCCCCTGGCCGTGAATCACACGGGATTATTCCCCTCGGTCACCGTGTCGTTTAACCTGGCGGCAAACGTATCTCTGAGCGACGCCACCACCGCCATCGCCCAGATGCAAAAGCGGGTGGGCGCGCCTTCGACTCTGCAAGGGTTTTATGCCGGCACGCTGCAGGCCTACCAGCAATCTCTCGGGACCGAGCCGATACTCATCGTGACGGCTCTGCTGGCGGTCTATATTGTTCTCGGCATCTTGTACGAAAGCCTGGTCCATCCCCTCACCATCATCTCGACCTTGCCGTCGGCCAGCGTAGGTGCGATGGTGGCCTTGCTGATCTTCAAGCAGGATCTGAACATCATCTCCATCATTGGAATAGTGTTGCTGATTGGAATCGTAAAAAAGAACGCCATCATGATGATCGATTTCGCGCTCCAGGCCGAGCGCGAAGAGGGCAAGAAGCCGATCGACGCGATTTTTGAAGCCTGCATGCTGCGCTTCCGCCCGATCCTCATGACCACGATGGCCGCATTGTTGGGTGCCTTGCCGCTTGCCTTGGGAACGGGCACGGGTTTTGAACTCCGCCGCCCCCTGGGCATCACGATTGTTGGCGGCCTGATCTTGAGCCAGTTGCTGACGCTCTATACCACTCCGGTCGTCTATCTGGCATTCGACCGGATGCGGTTGCGCTTCGAGGGGAGAAAGTCAAAACGTCCTTCTCTGGCTCCGGAAGCCACGTAGGACGGGCGACTGAGAATGAAAGATTGGTCTGGCAGAATCAATATGAAAATCTTTACACAAAAACCGCTTTACGTCCTCACCGCGAGAAGCATCATTCTGCTTTGTGCGGCTGCACTTCTGCTACTTCTATCAGGCTGTGTAGTCGGGCCAAAGTATCATGCACCCGCGCCCCCGCCACCCGCGGCCGTTTACAAGGAATCCCCCACTCAGTTCAAGGAAACTGAAGGTTGGGCCGTGGCGCAGCCGGCCGATGCCAAGCTCCGCGGCAAGTGGTGGGAGATATTCAACGACGCTGAACTGAACGCGCTCGAAGAACAACTCGATATCAACAACCAGAACATCAAACAATTCTTTGAGAACTTCATGGAAGCCCGGGCTGTGGTGCGCGAAGCCCACGCGCAATATTTTCCCACGCTGTCGGCCGTACCGTCGGTCACCCACTCGCGGGCATCGGCCAACGTAGGCTCAGGGGCCAGCAGCAGCGGTACCGGGACCACTTCGACGCCACAACTGCAAAGCACGTTGTATTCTCTGCCGCTCGAAGCTTCCTGGGAGCCCGACCTTTGGGGCAAGATTCGCAACACCGTCCACCAGGCCCAGTATGCTGCCCAGGTCAGCGCCGCCGATCTGGAAAACGAGCGCCTGGCCGAGCAGGCCAGCCTGGCGGAATATTTTTTCGAGATTCGCGGTCAGGACGAGCTGCAAAAGATTCTCGACGATACAGTAGCGGCGGATCAGAAAGCGTATGACCTGACACACGCGCTCTATGAAGCCGGCATGACGGACCAGATCTCCGTCGTCGAATCCCAAGCCACTCTGCAAAGCGCGCAGGCGGCAGCCACCAATGTCGGCATCGCCCGCGCTCAATATGAGCATGCCATCGCCCTACTCGTCGGCAAGTCCGCATCCGATTTCTCGATTCCTGTGAAGCCGATGACCGTCGCTCCGCCGCCGATTCCGGTCGGGGTTCCCTCCGAACTGCTGGAGCGGCGGCCCGACGTCGCCGCCGCCGAACGCACCATGGCCGAAGCCAACGCATCCATCGGCATCGCCTACGCGGCGTACTATCCGAATCTGACCTTGACCGGCTCCGCGGGCTTTGAGAGTTCCGCCTTCCACGATTTGTTGGCCTGGCCAAGCCGTTTCTTCTCGGTGGGCGCGTCGATTCCGGAAACCATTTTCGACGCCGGACTGCGGCGCGCCACCGTCCAGCAATATGTCGCAACCTATAATGCGGATCTGGCCAGCTACCGCCAAATAGTGCTTACCGCATTTCAACAGGTGGAAGATTCACTTGCAGAAGTGCGCATCCTGTCGAAGCAGATTCAGCAGGAGCAGCAAGCAGTGGAGTCCGCTCAAACCTTTGTCAAACTCGAACAGGCGCGCTATGACGCCGGCGTCGACCCCTACATCGATGTGCTGACCGCCCAGACCACATTGCTGTCAGACCAGCAAACTCTGAATGCGCTTCAGGTTCAAGAGATGACCGCGTCAGTGGCGCTGATCGAAGCCCTGGGTGGCGGATGGGATCGTTCGCAATTGCCCAGCCCGCAGCAGGTGACCCAGAAACCACCCAAGTCCGAGGCGTCCATCGAGCAGTAGCCAGCCGGAAAACGATACTCCACAGAAAACCAGCCGCGCGGCTGGAAGATTAGAAGATTAGAAGATTAGAGGTAGGCACAACACTGCCCCGCTGCCGTGCCCGCGCTGCCGGACAGCTATGAAGATGCCATGCGAGCCTCTGGCTGCTTCAATGGAGTGAGCACTCTTGCTCAGATAACTGGCCGCGCCATTGCTAAAGTCGACTCCTCAGAAGGCAAAAGCCAAGGAGCCCAATGACAACTGCAGAACTCGAACTGGCGGCCACGAAGACAGTAAAACAAGAAACCAGCGCCGCAACCATGAAAGCTCTGGTCTACCACGGTCCGGGCAAGCGGACCTGGGAGAACAAGCCGCGCCCCACCATCCAGCAGCCGGGCGATGCCATTGTGCGCATCACCACGACCACGATCTGCGGAACCGATCTTCACATTCTTAAAGGAGATCTACCAGGCGTGACCGAGGGCCGCACTCTCGGCCACGAAGGGATTGGCTTAATCGAGCAAGTCGGAATCGGTGTCTCAGAGTTTCACGTTGGCGACAAAGTCATCATCTCCTGCGTTACTGCCTGTCTGAAGTGCGACTTCTGCAGAAGAAGCATGTATTCCCATTGCCGGCATGGCGGCTGGATTCTGGGCAACACCATTGACGGAACCCAGGCTGAGTACGTTCGAATCCCCCACGCCGATGGAAGTCTTTACAGCTTTCCAGCCGGGGGCAACGAGGAAGCCATGGTCATGCTGAGCGACATTTTGCCGACTGGCTTTGAGTGCGGCGTCCTCAATGGGAAAGTGCAGCCCGGGGACACGGTCGCCATCGTGGGCGCGGGTCCCGTAGGACTGGCTGTCCTGCTGACGGCGCAATTCTATTCCCCGGGAGCAATCTTCATGATCGACCTTGACGACAAGCGCCTGGCGGTCGCAAAAATATTTGGCGCGACAACTCTGGTCAATAGCACTGATGGATACGCTGCCCATCACGTGATGGAACTGACGGAGGGGGCAGGCGTCGATGTGGCCATCGAAGCGGTCGGACTTCCGGCTACCTTCGATATCTGCCAGGCCATCGTTGCGCCCGGCGGTCGTATCGCGAACGTCGGCGTCCATGGCAAGCCGGTGGAACTTCACATGGAAAAACTCTGGAATCGCAACATTTCGCTCACCACGCGGCTGGTAGACACGATCACAACGCCGATGCTTCTAAAAGTAGTCCGCTCCGGTAAGCTGCAACCGAGCACACTCGTCACTCATCGCTTCGCCATGCATGACATCATGAAGGCGTATGACACATTTGGAAACGCGGCCAGAGAGGGTGCGCTCAAGGTGGTGCTCACGAACAACGCACTGTAGATTTCCGCAACCGAGTGGTGAATTGCCGCATCTCAGATGCGAGGTGAAAACTATGGTCGCAAACATGTTCCCAAAAATGTCCCCCAACAACGAGCGTAACGAGGATGAGCTTGAGACAGATTCGGCCGGGCAGTCTGGCGATGCCCAGGGAATCTCTGGTCCGGCCGGATCGGACTCCCAGAGCGTCGAGGAATTAGTGGAAGAGGGCAACGCCTTCGAAGCCTCTGTCGTCGATGGGGTCGAGAACGCCAAGGATCCTGACGTCTCTGAGGTAACTACACGGCAGGTACCGGAGGACGACGTCCCCGAGGAGTACCGGGACGACGACCGCGTTGCATAAGACGCTACAGCTTAGTGGCAACTGGGATTGTCCGCGAACTCGCCGCCTACCAGCATCGCACTGAGAAAACTGCCGCACTCTGAAATTTTCGCGAGCAGCGGATCGTTCTGCGTTGCAGTTGGATCGATACTTTGTTCGGCGTTCAGAGCCAGGATGCTGGCCTGAGCATTGCTGTCCCATTCTGCCAGATTTGTGAAGTCACTCTTCAGCAGCTGCAGGGCTAACTTGTCGGAGTCAGTGGTCGCTGCCACCGATGCCAATCCCATACTCTTCTCGGCCCGCACGCGATGCTCGCGCAGCAAGGGCACAATCCAATTGCCGCCGGCAACTCCAGAGCGAATCACGGAGGAAATCGCACCCTTCCACTCCCGCATCTCCGCCAACTGAGAAACTCCCGCACTGGCAAACCCCTTCGACAATCCCGGCACGACAGGCCCGGGCTTCGCAGTTTCAACGGCCGCGCTCGTCGCACTCGTCATCGTCAATACGACACGTCCGGGCTCGAAGCGCACTGCCGCTCCCAGCACTTGCGCCAAGGTTTCGACATCGACATAAGAATGACCGTTAATCTGCACGACCGCGCCATCCGCTGTACGACCGTTCACCACCAGGGCCTTCGCCGGGTTCGCGTTCTGCGCCATCGCAGATGCAGTGAAGATGAGAGATAGCGTGAGAGAGGAAATAACGAAACAGCACGATAGTTTCTTCATAATTTAACGGTCCAAGTAAGACGCGCCTTCATTGCGGTTGTGCGGTTGGACCCGCAGAAGTCGGAACGGGTTGAGCGGAGGTGGTTTCGGGCAGCGCACTCGACTGCGTCGCCTTGTTCGGCGGAATCTGGTTCGGCACAATCTTGTTCGGCGGAATTTCGGTTCCAGCCGGATAGATGAGAATCTGCACCGCACCCCAGCCAGGATCGGAACTCCCGTCCGTCAACTTGCCCATGCCCAGAGTCTTGAGCTGACTATCATCAAACCCGAAGTTCTCGACCAGATATTCACGCACAACCATGGCCCGGGCTTGCGTTAATACCAGGTCCTTCTGAGTGTCGCCTTCCATGCCTGCCGACACCACGACGACAGCAAAACCGAATTGGTTATCCGTCAGGAACGTGCCGCCCGCGGTCAAAGATTTCTGGTTCTTCAGCTTGGCCGAATCCTGCTTATCGAAAAGCTGCTTCGCTGCGTAGGTGAACTGCTTCGTCGGCGTGCCTTGGGGCAAGCGATCGATCTCATTCTTGGCCAGCTCGGCAGAATCTTCGTAGCCGCGGCTCTTGAAATATCCGCGCAGCAGGAAATTGTGTTTCAAGGCCTCCATGTTCTCCTGGAAGTCGGTAACTCCAGTTTGTGCCTGGGTCATCGTGTCCCGCATGGCGACCGAAGTCTGTTCGAGGTTGGTATAGAGCTGTTTGTCATTCACCAGCGCTCCGGCTGTTCCCTGCCCGTTGTTGATCTTGGCGCTGATCGAGTCCAGATTCGCCGTCAGCTTCGTCGCGTTCTGCATCGCTTCCTGGCTGCTGTCAAGAATGACGCTCGTCTTTTGGAACAAGTCTGACATTTCAAGTGGCGGCAGGCTGGCAATGAGTTGGCCATCTCGCACCTCGCCCGATCCCGCCGACCCAAACGAGATCGCCATGAACTGGTTTCCCAATAGGCCTTCCGTTTCAATCGTCGCCACCGAGTCTTGCTTGATAATCTCGTGCGTCGATTTGCCGAGATCCATGATGACCGTAACTTTTTCGCCCGGCTTGTGCGGCAGCACAATATTGCGAATCGTACCGCTGTGCACACCGCCCACCCGCACATCGCCTCCAGCATCCAGGCCGACCACATTGTCGAATTGAGCTTTCAGCTGGTACGTCGAGCTGAAAAGATACTGCTTGCCTCCGATGATGAATACACCGGTCACCAGAATTGCCAGTGTCGCAACGATGAAAGCCCCTAGCCGCGCCGCTCTCGACATATGTCCCCCTACGAATGCCTAAGAAATTCTTTGACAAACTCGATGTCACTTTTCTGAAGTTCTTCAAAGCTGCCTTCGATCACTATGTTGCCCTCGTTCAGCAGAGCCAACCGATTCGCAATCGTTTTCGCGCTATGCATATCGTGCGTCACGACGATGGATGCCATGTGATGTTCTGCCTGGAGCTTGAGGACCAGATCATCGATCTCCCCGGAGCTAATGGGGTCCAAACCAGCGGTGGGCTCGTCGAGCAACAAGATATCCGGCTCCAGAGCCAGCGCCCGCGCCAACCCGACGCGTTTCTGCATGCCGCCCGAGATGTCGGACGGCATCTTCGTAAGGTCACCTTCCATGCCCACCTCTGCCAAGAGTTTCTTGACTCGGTCTTGCCGCTCAGACTTGGAAATGTCTTTCTTATGGTGCTGCAGCGGAAACGCTACGTTTTCCTCGACGGTGAGCGAGTCGTAGAGCGCGGCGTGCTGAAACAGAAACCCCATCTTCTTCCTGATCTCGCCGAGCTTGTCCAGCGTCAGGCCGGCGATGTCTTGCCCGTGAATGCAAACGGATCCTGAATCCGGTATCTCCAGCCCGACGATGAGCCTCAGCAATACACTCTTGCCGGTGCCGCTGCGTCCCAGCACTGCCAGAGTCTCGCCGCGATTCACAGCCAGGCTGATCCCATTCAGGACGGTTTGACTTCCAAAAGACTTATGCAGGTCCTCGACCGCGATAACCGATGCACTGCCGTCTACCTCGGCCTTGCCTTGTTGAATCGCGGCCTGCGTCGCAACTTGCTCGATTGTGTCCATGCTGGTTTTGCCAGTTTCTGATCTATAGCTCGCGAACAAATGGCTTACGGAAACAATATGAGAATGAGTTTCACCAGCACAACATCGGCCAGGATCACGAACAGCGATGACAGAACCACTGAGTTCGTAGCCGCGCGGCCCACGCCCGCAGCGCCTCCCTGCGTCCGCATGCCCTGAAAACACGCAATCAGCCCGATAATCAGGCCAAATACCGCGGTCTTCGCCGTCGGAGGCAGCAGGTCGTGAAAACTGGCGCCGCTGAAACCGGTGCTGATGAACTGATGCAGCGAGAGCGGCTCAACCAGAGCCTGCGCCACCCACCCCATGAACAGCCCGCATGCGTCGCCAGCCAGGGTCAGCAGCGGTAACATGAGGATGCAAGCCACAATGCGCGTCGCCGCCAATAAGCGGTACGGATTTACCGCCGAAGCCTCAATGGCATCGATCTGCTCAGTGACTTTCATCGACGCCAACTCCGCGCCAATGCCCGCGCCCACTCGACCACTCACCACCAGCCCGGTAATGATCGGCCCGGTCTCGTGAATGACAGAGAATACGATTGCGGCCGGAAGCAGAGATTTAGCCCCGAAGCGAGTCAGGCTGTAACGCGCTTCCAGGGAGAGCACAACTCCAGTTGCGGCGCCCGCCAAAGCCACCAGCGGCAGGGACTTCGATCCAATTTCGTCGAGCTGTCGAAACAGTTCGCGAAATTCAAACGGCGGCGTCGCTGCTGCCCTCACCACCCGCCAGAAAAATATCCCCAGATCGCCAAACCATTCGAAAGACTCATTGATGAATCCCTTGGAGGAGTCCGCCGGAGATGACGACGATAACGCAGGCGCAGTAGGCAGCTTGGACAAGGCACGTTGCCCCGGTACTGGAGAACTCATCGCTCCTGTCGCCATTGCGTTGTTGTCGATCACGGAGTCGGACTCGCATCTGGCGCTCGATGACGATCGTTGAGGTGCATTCGAGAAAGCAACGAGTGCGGTCCGCTGTAGATAAATTCAAGGCCAACGTTTTCGGCTACATACCCGAGCAGGCTGTAGTTGCCCATTCGGAATCCATCCATGGCGTTGTAGCGGTCGGGATACCATCCATAAACCGCAGTCATGGTGCCCGCATATGGCGCGACCAGAGCGGGAAAAGAAAAGACACGATGCCCGTCCTCGCCATGACGCCCGGTAAAGGTCGAAATCACAGCATGATTTAGCCGCGGGAAAAAGCCTTTGCACTCGCAGCGGTAGTACAACGTGTCTTCGTGGAACGCCTGCGCGAGTGCATAGCGTGTCGTCGTGGTGATGGCAGCGGTGCCGAAGTCGGATGCAAATCTCCTGCTGTAACCTGCAGCGCCTTGCTTCCACTCCGGCGGCGCATTATCGGCCTGGTCAATACCCGCCGCAGCCACAGAGATGCCGATGGGATACGGTCCAAACGCGTCGAACAAGTAGTTGCGAAGCTTGATCTCCACGGTCGGACGACTATATGTCAACTCCAGGTGCGCGGGAGTCGTGGCTGCAACCGTGCTCGGCGAGTCTCCTGGATCGGCCAGTGATTGCGCCCGGGCAAACAATGACATCGCTGGCACGGCTAGCAGCAAGAGCATTGTTCTCCGCGATTTCATCCGCGACCCTCCCTTGGGATCTTTCAGACTGCACACCAGCCGAAATCCCACGTCTTATACCGTCAGAGGACACGTTCCATGGTCGCACTGGCACGCGATTTCGACTTCACCAGATCCTGCTTGCTTACAGGCTTGACCGCAGTATTTGTCGCCGGCTTGCGCTACGCACTTGCACGGAAGGTGGGCACACTTGGTCTGCTCATTGGTCGTCATGAATGGTTTTCCTTTTTTAAAGTCTCAGTCTCTTAAAACTATTGTGGTCACCGTTGGGCCCGGTCAAACTGCGCGCTTCAGAAATCGATCTGCGCGACTCACGAGAATTGCCGCCGGAAGGCGGAGCGTGCGGATCTCGAGACTTCTTCCACTGGTCGCGTGGACTGCGATGCACCCGCCGTCATCAAAGGGGTCGGAAACAATATCAAAGCGCTGGCCATACATCTTTATGTGCTTTGACGCTCTGTAGCCGAGATCCCTGATCCTTGTGCAACTGTCGGAGCAAGTCATTGGGTTCAGGTGTTCTCTCCGGCAGTCTGTGCCGTGGATTTTACCGGCCAGCTTAAGTGCTTTTATTCCCCGACCGCTTTTTCCACGCGACCGATTATGTTCTGCACCTTGCCAGCCTTCTTCTCGACATTGCCTGACACTTCCAGATCGGGGTCGTTCGTCACCTTCCCGACTTCCTCTTTGATCTTGCCTTTTACTTCGTGAACCTTGCCCTCAGTCCGGTCCTGCGTGCTTGCTTTCATCATTTGTCCCCTTCCTTCCGTTGAGCTTCTACGCGACTTCTTTTCTTTCTATGATCGTTGGCACCTGCACCAGTTCCTCAAACAGCGACCGGTAGTGAATCATCGCCGTCCTGAGTTCTTCGGTGGTTGCTCCTTCTTTTCCCGCACGGAGCGCAATCTGGTGGGCTGACCGGTAGTTTTGTACGACACGAGGATGGTCGACGGAAATATCCGCGGCGCGCTGATCGAAATCGGCTACGGGATAGCCGCGCACTTTCATTACAGCAGACACCAGGTCGTCCGCTTCCGCGATGGCACCCTTCGGGGAATCGACGAAGCGGGATTGCACGGCCTGCCACTGCTTGGAATAACGCTCTTGCTCCATCGCATCAAGATCGCGCAGCTTGAGCATTTCGACTCGCTTCTCGCGATCCACTAATTTCGCTTCTGCTTTTGACCCATGCGCCAGCACCGCGCGGTCGTACTCGGGGCCGAACTTCTGCCGCAAGTCCGCAGTCGTTCCCCTGCGTTTTCGCACGTATAGCCAGGCACCCACTACGACGATCACGATTACCGCCGCGGCAACAGCAATGACCCGCGGATCCATCAGATTGAAGTTCATCGAAACCTCCACACAGTCAGTTTTGTTCCCGATCTTTAGCTTGATCCCTGCTTTTCGTGATCCTGGAAATCTGCTGCGTGGCCAGTATCAGGCTTCCGCTTCCAGAAGACTGGTCACAATTGCTCGCCTTTAGTGATTCAGTCTCAGCCCATCTGCTTCGCAGGTAGAACCAGTGCACGTTCTTCCAAGACTCGCGGCAGGTGGTTCCTACCCAAGCAAAGTGAGCGGTTCTGCACAGTACTAAAGGAGTGAATGAGCGACTCTAGGTAGTCTGCGGATAGCGAGCCCACCTGGCAGCGTTGCGATCGATCAACCAGAATCTCAGGCGTACGCCATCACAGTGACTTTGAAGAGGAGACATCATGTCCTTTGGAATTTACGCGGTTGGGTTCGCAATCATGATCTGCGGACTAATGTATGGCGCGCACCTGATGCACATGCCCGGGCACTGGATTGCCGTGGGGGCGATTGTACTGCTGGGAGTCGGAATTCTGTCCGGAGTAAAGGCGACGCGCCAGAAAGACCCGTCGGAGTAGAGTTCCCTGGAATGAGGATTGCACTTTGACGCCCCGCTGCCCCCCTTGGCGTCGCCCCATCGATCTGTGCGAGCGCCAAACACAAGACAAATCCCCAAGCCGCCCTCGAAGGGGGGCTTTTCTTTTTCCAAACTTAGTTGGCTGTTTGCAGCTTCGCGTACTCGGCTTGGGCCTGCCTCAGGATCGGGATGTCTGAATCGGCGTCTTTCCAGAGGGTGAGGAAATCTTTGTAGGCGGCGAGGGCGCGGACGCGGGCGGCATCGGCATCCGCGGGCTGCCCCTGTCCGGTAAAGGTTCTCGACTGCAAGGCGTTGGCCCGCGCCACTCCCAGATGCGCCAATGCTCCCGTCCAGCAGTTCCAAACGATGCCGCTGTGATCGAGAATCTTCTGGAACTCAGCGGCGGCTTCTTTGCCCTGGCCCGCGGCCAGATATGCCTCGCCGCGAATGTAGGTGGGATACAGGCAGGAGATGTTGTTGACAAATGGAATCTCGCCAAACTCGATAGGGGCGGCAGCCTGTAAATCACTGATAGCTTGTGCGGGGATCTTGCGATTCAAAGCCAGTTGCCCCTGAATCGCCGGCAACCAAAGAGATTGCATCTGTGTATCGAGAGGAAAACGTTTATTGAGTGTTTGTGCCAGGGGCTCGGCACGCGCCAAATCTCCTGCCATGGTAAGTGCCAGCGCGGCCTCGGCTTCGACGCCACGGCTGTTGGTGACCAACTTCAAAGACGCTCCTGCTTCCAGCTCTGCTTGCTTGGCATTGCCGAAGGCGGCCTCGCGCTGCGCCGCGATCGCATGCAATATGCCAGCGGTTTCTTTGTTGTCAGCTCGGACTGCGGATTCTATTGACTGCTCGGTGAGTTCCCGTGCCTTGGCAAGATGACCCGCGTACGCCTCGGTATCGGCAGCGAGCTGTACGCCAAGGTTGTCGACCGGGGCCCGGCGTGCGAACCATTGTTGCTGTTCCGCCATACTCGAAGGGTCGTCCTGGAGAAAAGCGATAGCATAAAGGGTCAAGTGAAGCTGTAGATCATCCAATTTTCGCGCCTGCGACTGCTGGATAATCTGCTGCGCTTCCTCAAATCGTTGCAATGCGATTAGCGCGTTGCTGAGATCGTCATAAGGGGCGACATTGTCCGCAGCCAAACGGAGGGCTTCGCGATATGACTCCGCTGACTTTTCATACTGCCCCTCCTCGAGATATATGCTTCCAAGATCGACATGTGCTCTGGCGTCGAGGGGGTAGCTGGCGATCAGTTCCTGATATTTGCTTGCCGCTTTCTCCAGCTCCCCGGTTACATCGGAATAGTAGCTCGCGGTGATCGTCAATTTTTCCCGCTCGCTCGCACGTTCCCGCAATTCAAAAGCCTTGGTGAAGTAATCGATCGCGCGCCCCGGTTCGCCAAGATTGACGTATTCGTGGCCGATTTCCTGGTAGGCCAAAGCAAAGTTCGGGTCGAGTTCAATGGCGCGCTGGTGGTAAGGAAGGGCTGAGGCGGCGCCTTTATCACGAAGAAAGGCGTTTTCACCGAGACTAAACGAGTTCAGCGCTTCAAGCGACGAAGTCGTTGCCTGTTCAAGCGGGACGGCGAACTTCTGCACGGTCGTCAGCGACTCGCCCAGCGCGCCACGCAGCTTCGAGGCTGCATCGCCCAGCGAGTCGAGCACCTTCTCTTTGGCTAACGCCGAGACCTGCTCTTGCGCCAGCACGTCGCCGCTCTGGCAATTCACCGCCTTCAGCCCGAGCACGTACTGGCTGCCCAGACTGGCAATTGATCCGGCAACGTAAGCTTTGCTGCCTGCTCGCTGACAAAGCTCGCGGGCAACATTGGGTGTGAGCTTGGTCTCGGATGGGCGCGTCATTAGCTTCAGCGTCGCCGTGACTTTGTTGTCGGGGAGCACATTCAGAAAAGGCGACTGGTTCAAAGAAACGTTGAGCGCTGTCTTCAGCGTGTCGTCGAATACCGTATCGCCCGTTTTGTTGTCGAAATCGGCGAGAACGATGGTGTCTTTGTCGGTCAGGGGCTTTGGGCGATGGGAACGATAGTAAAGACCGCCAGCAATCAGGCCACCACATATAAGAACAGCAAGCAAATAACCGACAAACTTGGCCGTCGAGCTTCGCTCGACCGGACGGGCGAGGGCGCCCGTCCCCACACGTCCGCTTTCGGTGTCCCGCCTCAAAAGCTCCAGCTCCACTCGCATGTCGGAGGCATGCTGATAGCGCAGGTTCCGGTCCTTCTCCAGCGCGCGGTTGACGATCCTTTCCAGTTTCAAGGGCAGATCGGGATTCAATCGGACAGCGGGAGTCGGTGCCCCGTCGAGAATCTCCCTGAAAATCACTCCTGAGCTTTCGCCTCGAAACGGAAGGGTGCCCGTCGCCATCTCGTAGAGCACTGCACCAAAAGAAAACAAGTCTGTTCGGGGGTCCAGTTCCTTCGCCCGCACCTGCTCCGGTGACATGTAGGCCACTGTCCCTACCGTAGCCCCGGGGCTGGTCAGATGTTCCTCCAGCGTCACCGTCGTTTGCCCCACCGATTGCGATTCTCTGCCCGGCTCGCTCATCGGCTGCGCCACCTTCGCCAAACCGAAATCCAGGATCTTCGCGTGTCCGCGCTTGGTCACAAAGATGTTGGCCGGCTTGATGTCGCGATGGATGATGCCGGCCGCGTGCGCCGAGTCCAGCGCGTCGGCAATCTCGATCCCCAGCGAAAGGATAGCTTCGGTTTCCATCGGACGGCCGCCAATGCGGTGCTTCAGCGTCATCCCGTCCAGAAACTCCATCACCAGGAAGGATTGCTCGCCGTTCTTGCCGATTTCATAAATGGTGCAGATGTTGGGATGGTTCAGAGCAGACGCCGCGCGGGCTTCGCGCCGGAAGCGCTCCAGGGCTTGCGGGTCCTTGGCCACGTCATCCGGCAAAAACTTCAAGGCCACGAAGCGGCCGAGTTCGGTGTCCTCGGCCTTGTAAACCACACCCATGCCGCCTCCGCCGATCTTCTCGACGATGCGGTAGTGCGAGATGGTCTGGCCAATCATGCTGGCTTCGCGCAGAGGACGGTCAACCGGGACCCTTGTGGCTTGGCGCTAGATGTTAAGTGCAGCAGGAGAATGAGTCAATTCGGCAGGGTGGTGCTGTCGGTAGCACATGATATGTCCGGTTGAGATAGCACATGATATGTCCGCTTTGCGGGCGGTGAGGATGGGAGACCATGCGGAGCATGGAAGCTTATCCGAGGGCCGCGATGGAGCGGGCGATGAAAGTACAGGACGTGCTGTTGCAGGCGATGGCGAAGAAGATCACGTGGTGGCAGGCAGCGGAGATTCTGGGCATCAGCGACCGGCACATGCGTCGGTGGCGGGAGCGTTACGTCGAAGAGGGCTACAACGGGTTGCTGGACCGGCGGCGGGGCAAGCCCTCGCGGCGGCGGGTGCCGGTGGCGACGGTGGAGAGAGTGTTCGCCTTGTACCGGGAAAAGTATTTCGATCTGAACGTGCAGCATTTTCACGAGAAGTTGCAGGCCGAGCACGGGATCGAACTGAGCTACACCTGGGTGAAGCAGGCGTTGCAGGGAGCGGGCCTGGTGGCGCGCGGACGCAAGCGCGGAGCGCATCGCAAGCGGCGCGAGCGGCGGCCGCTGCCCGGGATGCTGTTGCATATCGACGGCAGCCGCCACCAGTGGTTTCAGGACGAACGCTGGTACGACCTGATTGTGATTCTGGACGATGCCACGAGCGAGATTTACTACGCCCAGCTGGTGGAGGAGGAATCGACGGCGACGGTGATGGCCGGACTGAGGGAAGTGATCGAGCGCAAAGGCGTGTTCTGCGCGCTGTACAGCGATCGGGGAAGCCATTTCTGGCTGACGCCGAAGGTGGGCGGCAAGGTGGACTACCATCGCCGCACGCAGGTGGGACGGGCGTTGCACGAGTTGGGAGTGCAAATGATCCCGGCCTACTCGCCGGAAGCTCGTGGGCGCAGCGAGCGCAACTTCTCGACCTGGCAGGGCCGCTTGCCGCAGGAGTTGCGGCTGCGCCAACTCAGAACGCTGGAGGCGGCGAACCGGTTTCTGCGGGAAGAGTACATTGCCGAGTTCAATCGCCGTTTTCAGGTCGCGTCCAGGCAGCGGGGCCATGCTTTTGTGCCCTGCCGGAATCGTGACTTGGAAGGGATTTTCTCGCTGCAGTTCGAACGCAGCGTGAACCGCGACAACACGGTGAGCTTTCAGAACCTGAGCTTGCAGATTGAGCGGGTGCGCTGGCGGGCGACGTTGGCCGGTTGCCAGGTGGTGGTGCACCAACACTTGAATGGAACCTTGAGTCTCAGCTACGGACCCCATGGTCTCGGTCGCTACGACGCCACCGGCGCACCCCTTCCGACCGCAGCTTCTACAGCGCTGAGCAGGGGAAGGGGAACTGCCCCCTTCCCCTGCAACCCCATCCCCAAAATCAACCCAACCCAATCGGCGAGGGTACAACTTTGAAACCGGACATTTCACTTGCTACAAAAACCGGACATTTTAACTTGCTACCGACATTCGGCAGGGTGGTGCACGATTGCGAGACCCGTCGTTAACCGTTCGGCGGGTTGTCGCTAACCGGTGGGTTAATGGGATCGGTTCGACGGCGGGCTTCTATTCGAGGTGCCGAAATCGAGATCGTTTCTTTTCAACGACTTCCGGAGCTCGAAGAATCTGCCTTCAAGTGGCAAACAGTTGGTCTGTGGTTTGCATTACTCAACAGCGAAAGGAGAGCAACCATGAAAACCAAGACGAATGTGAAGGCTGGACAGCGCATCGCTACAAAGTAAAGTCATCAAACAGAAAGCGCCAGGGGAAGACCAATCGAGCTATCAAATCCAAAAAGATAAGGAGCAGCCATGAAAACCAAGACGAACGTGAAGGCTGGACTGCGCGTCCAGTAATTGAAGATCCACCGGAGCGAATCTGAGAAAAGCCGCCCTGCAAGGCGGCTTTTCAAGTTACAGCAGCAACAAGAATCGGTTTGCAAGATGCAGTTCCCGCGGAGCCATTTCGGCGCTAAGATGTTGCGCCTGAAAGCTCGCCAGCGGTAATGGCCGGGATGCACAGTGTCGTTGCCGGCACTCAGCGGTGACGGAGATCAATTTATGCCGAGTCCGTTTTTTCGCTCAGAACGTTTCCTGGAGTCCGAAACATTTAAGCGCGGCGCTTGGGGATTGCTGATCGCAGCCGTTCTGCTGGGGCTGTGGGTGGCATGGTTCTTCCGGGCGCGGGTGGCAGTTTATGCCGTGAGCGAGACGGCCGATCTGGAAGTGGATCGCGCGGCGCATCCGGTCGAGTCGCAATACAGTGGCCGCGTGGTGACGAGCGCGCTCGCACTCGATCGCGAAGTGGAGGCTGGCGAAGTACTGATCGAGCTCGACGCCGACATGCAAAAACTGCAACTCACGGAAGAACGCACGAAGCTAGGCGCGCTGGGGCCGCAAATTCAATCGCTCGAAGATCAGATCGCTGCCGAACAGCGCGCCTCTGCGCAAGAGCAGCAGACGGCTTCAGTGGCGCTGGATGAAGCTCGGGCCCATTTCCGGGAAGCGGATGCCGCGGCCCAACTTGCTGAATCGGAAGCGCAGCGCCTCAGCCAGATGTACAGCAGTGGCGTGCTCGCGAAAGCAGACTTCGAACGGGCGCAGGCCAATGCCGCCGAGAGACGCGCCGCAGCCGACAGCCTACGGCTCGCCGTGAACAAATTGGAACAACAGCGGCTTACGGATGCAGAGGATCGGCGAGCGCATCTCGAAGGACTCAAGAGCGAAGTCAACCGCCTGCGCGGCGTGGAAGCGACGACCCAGGCTTCAATCAAGCGACTGGAGGATGAAGTGGACCGGCGGCTCATCCGTGCCCCGATCAACGGCAAGCTTGGCGAAGTCGCCAATGTGCGGGTGGGCAGTGTGGTGCGAGAGGGCGAGAAACTCGCGGCGGTCGTGCCGACCGGGGACCTGCGAATTGTCGCGAGCTTTCTACCCGTCAATGCACTGGGCCGCATTCAGTCAGGGCAACCCGCCCGTTTGCGACTGGACGGATTTCCCTGGACCGAATACGGCAGCATCAGCGCCACGGTCACGCACGTTGGCAGCGAAGTGCGCGACGGGCGAATTCGTGTTGAACTCGCGGTGAATCCCCATTCTGCCAGTCGTATTCCCATGCAGCATGGCCTGCCCGGTACAGTGCAAGTGCAGGTCGAACGCATTTCTCCCGCATCGCTTGTCCTGCGCGTGGTGGGCAGAGGGTTGGATGGCTCCAGAGAAGTCGCCACAATTCAGCACGCGGAGCAGCCATGAAACTCAACCGCCGCTGGCTGGTTCCCGAAGTTGTCCAGACCTCCGCCACGGATTGCGGACCGGCAGCTCTGAAGTGCCTGCTTGAAGGATTCGGAATTCCGGTGAGCTATGGGCGATTGCGTGAAGCTTGCCAGACTGATGTGGACGGAACCTCGATCGACACGATGGAGGAGCTCGCGGTGCAACTTGGACTTGAGGCGGAGCAGATCATGGTTCCCGCGGACTATCTTCTGCTCGAAGAGACCAGGGCCTTGCCGGCAATCGCTGTGGTGGAGCTACCGACCGGGATGACGCATTTTGTGCTGGTATGGCGAAAGCATGGACCACTGATTCAAGCGATGGACCCCGCCGTCGGGAGGCGCTGGCTCAGCCGCGAGCATTTGCTGTCGAGTTTGCATTTACATACCCAGCTTGCTCCGCTTGATGTCTGGAGGGAGTGGGCGACATCGGAAAAATTCCTCAAGCCGCTTCGCCGGAAGCTGTCCGATTTGGGATTGTCCAACAGCCAAGCCTCGCGCCTGACGGAAAGGGCGGCGGGCGACAATGGATGGCGTCCCTTGGCCGCTCTGGAAGCTTCCGTTCGAACTGTCGAGGCACTGGTACTGTCGCGCAGTCTGAAGCTTGGCCCGGAAGCGGGCACACTTGTCGAAAAGCTCTTCGAAGATTCTGAGGCAACCAATCGTACGAAACCGGCAATCCCGACGCATTTCTGGTCGGTCTCGGAAGCGCCGTACGCGGAGGATGGAACCGAGCAGATCTATTTTCGGGGAGCGGTGCTGGTGCACGCCAGCAGGCGTCGTGAGGAAGCAGCGCTGAACCTTGCGGCGGCACCGGCGCCAGCGGTGCCGGAGCAAGAGGAATCCAGTCCCACGGTCTCTCCCGAAATCGCCGCCGCACTGCAGCAACCCCAAACCGAGCCGCACGTCGAGTTATCTCGTTTGCTCAAGGCGGATGGCGTGCTGACCCCGGCATGCATCGCTGCTGCGCTTCTGGCGGCCAGTGTCGGAGTCATGATCGAGGCGTTACTTTTTCGCGGCCTAATCGACCTGGCCTACAGGCTAGGGGAGGCCGTGCAGCGCATGGCGATGATCGGCGCTGTGGTCGTACTCGTGGCGGCATTGCTTATGCTGGAGTTCCCGATCTCCTCTGGCCTGCTCGGCATCGGACGGCGGCTGGAAGCACGCCTGCGAATCGCATTCCAGGAAAAGATTCCACGTTTGGGCGATCGCTACTTTCACAGCCGGCTCAAGTCCGATATGGCAGAGCGATACCACCAAATTCACCACATCCGGATTCTTCCAGAACTGGGCGGGCAGCTCCTGCGCTCAACGTTTGAGCTGCTGTTCACGGGTGCGGGCGTGATTTGGCTCGATCCGGGCGCCGCTCCGCTGGTCATCGTGTTGGTGCTGCTGTCGGTCGGCCTCAACCTCGCCATGCAGCCAGCACTCGCCGAGCGCGACATGCGCGTGCGGAATCACGAAGGTGCCCTCAGCTGCTATTACCTGGATGCATTCCTGGGGTTAGTGCCATTGCGCGCGCATCGTGCCGAGCATGCCTTTCGCCGGCGGCACGAACTGCAGTTGGGGGAATGGGCGCGGGCCGCATTTTCCGTCGAACGACTGGTTGTCTGGGTGGAAGCATTGCAGTTCTTTTCAGGCTTCGGACTGGCCGCCTTGATTCTGATCGATCACATCTCGCGCACTGGAAATTTCGCCAGCGTTTTGCTCCTCGCGTATTGGGCACTCAATCTTCCATTCATTGGCCAAGACATCGCAGAAGTCGCGTGGCAATATCCAACGTTGCGCAACCAGACGCTCCGCTTGCTGGAGCCGCTAAGCGCTCCGCAGGACATGGAGAGCGAGGATGACCGACCGGTGGCTGCTCTCCCAGCGGCGATTACAGTTCTGGAAGAAACCGCCTCAGCGGTAAGTGTGGTGTTTGAAAACGTCAGTGTTCGCGTCGCCGGTCACATGGTTCTGCAAGAGATTCATCTCGCTCTCTCACCCGGTTCTCACGTAGCCGTAGTGGGCCCATCTGGAGCGGGCAAGTCCAGTTTGCTCGGGCTGTTGTTGGGCTGGTATCGGCCGGCATGCGGCCGCGTCCTGGTAAACGGGTTTCCGCTCAACGGAGATGTCCTGAACCAACTTCGTTCGCATACTGCCTGGGTGGATCCCGCGGTGCAACTGTGGAATCTTACTCTGTTTGAAAATCTTATTTTCGGTGCGGGCCCAGGCACGGTTCCCCAACCAGAGCTCCTGGAATCCGCCGAGTTGCATGGCCTCTTGAGAAAGCTGCCAGCCGGTCTGCAAACGGAATTAGGGGAAAACGGCAGCCTGGTCTCGGGCGGCGAAGGACAACGCGTACGGCTCGGGCGCGCCATGCACAGACGGGGCATCCAGCTTGCCGTACTGGACGAACCGTTTCGCGGCCTTGATCGCCAGCAACGCAGAGATCTCATGGGTCGCGTCCGCAAACACTGGCACGATGCAACGTTGCTCTGTGTTACTCATGATGTAGGCGAAACCCTGTCATTCCCGCGCGTGCTGGTCGTAGACTCCGGACGCATCGTCGAAGACGGCTGTCCCGAAGACCTCGTCAGACAACCCGACTCGACCTACCGCCAGCTGCTGCTCGCCGAGGAAGAGGTGCGCGAGGGACTCTGGTCCAATCACAACTGGCAGCACCTGCATCTGCGCGATGGTCAATTGCGGCGGACGGAAAAGGTCGGCGCATGAGCCCCGAATCTCTTGCCCTTACGTGGTCTGCCCCACAGCTCGCACGAGCGATTGAGGCGCTCGCCCGCGCCAACGGCTTGGAGGCTCGTTCCGCCCAGATCCCTTACGACTCTGGAAATGCGTCTTTACCGAAAGACGTTCTCGACAAGTGGATTCAGGATAATGCCCAGTGGTTTGGCCTGGAGGCCGAGTACGTCGATGTGACCTATGAAGCGGTGGATGAAATGTTGCGGCAGATTGGACCGGCTCTGCTGCAGCTTCAGGGCGACGGCGAACCGGAATTCCTCGCCCTGCTCGAAGGCGGGAAATCCGTATCGGTGCTCGCGCCCGATCTGAGCACCAAGAAAGTTCCTGCTGGCTGGGTTCGCTCCAGACTTGTGGAGTCACTCGAGGAGCCGCTTTCGAGCGAAGTTCAACCGCTGATCGAGCTCGCTCGAATCCCCAAGCAGCGCCGTGAACGCGCCCGCGCCGCACTGATTCGCGAGCGCCTGCGGAATAAATCAGTGACTTCCTTTTGGAAGCTGCGTACCCCGCCAGGAACGAGTTTCACTCGCCAGCTGCGCGAGGCCAGGATTCCTTCCCGGTTTGTCGGTTTGATCGGGGCGTACCTGGGAGAATATGCGCTCTGGATTCTCTCCTGGTGGCTGATCGGAAAGGGAGCACTGGAAGGCACGTTCGACAGCGGCTGGCTGCTGGCGTGGGCTTTGATTCTGCTCACCATCGTTCCCTTTCGCTTGCTCAGCACCTGGTTGCAGGGTGTCGTTTCCATTGGCGTTGCAGCTTTACTGAAGCGCCGTCTTCTGTATGGCGCCCTTCGGCTCACGCCGGAAGAAATCCGCATGCAGGGTGTGGGCCAGTTTCTCAGCCGGGTTCTGGAATCGGAAGCGGTCGAAGCCATGGCTCTGAGTGGTGGCTTCTTGGCCCTAATTTCTGTCATCGAACTGCTGGCCGCGCTCTTCGTTCTGAGCTGGGGCAGCGCCGGGGGATTATTGTGCGTCCTTCTTGGGGCATGGACCTTGCTGCTGTCCTATTTCAGCTATGACTTTTTCGTGCGGCGCAATGCCTGGACGGCCGCCCGCTTGCACATGACTCACGACTTGATCGAGCGCATGGTCGGCCATCGCACGCGCCTTGCCCAGGAATCGCACGCCCACTGGCACGATGGCGAGGATGAACAGCTTGAACGTTATCTTCAGGTCTCGAAAAATGTGGACCAAACCGAATTGCGCCTGATTGCCCTTGTGCCTCGCGGATGGCTCATCGTTGCCCTGCTCGGCCTTGCGCCGGCATTCGCGCACGGCGGCAATTCCGCGGAACAACTGGCCATCGCCATCGGCGGAATCCTGATCGCTTTTCGTGCGTTTACGCGGGCTTCGACCAGCCTTTGGCAGCTCGAAGATGCGGCCATTTCATGGAGGCAAGTCGCTCCTTTATTTCATGCCGCCACGCGGCGCGAGCCCGTCGGCATCCCCTTCCTCCGCTCTGCCGAAGAGGCCCGGAGAGAGCCGAAGACTGACGGCTTCAATTTGGTTGAGGCCCAGGACTTGACCTTCCGTTATCAGGATCGCGGCGAGCCCGTACTTCGCAAGTGCAGCTTCTCTACCCGCTCGCAAGACAGGATCCTGCTCGAAGGTCATTCCGGCGATGGTAAATCCACTCTGGCTTCACTGCTCATCGGCATGCGGACTCCGCAATCCGGACTCTTGCTGTTGGATGGGCTCGACCGGCAAACGCTTGGGACTGATGGCTGGCGGAGGCGCGTCGTCTCCGCTCCACAATTCCACGAAAACCACGTCTTGACCGAGACTTTTGCCTTCAATTTGCTCATGGGCCGCGGCTGGCCTCCGACCCAGAAAGACATGTCTGAGGCCGAAGAGATCTGCCGCGAACTCGGCTTGGGAGACCTGCTCGACCGCATGCCCGCCGGACTTCTCCAGTTGGTCGGCGAAACCGGCTGGCAGCTTTCGCACGGAGAACGCAGCCGCCTCTACATCGCCCGCGCCCTGCTCCAGAACGCGTCAATGATCATTCTCGACGAGAGCTTCGCCGCTCTCGATCCTGAAACCCTGCGCCGATCTCTGCAGTGCGTCTTGAAACGGGCCCCGGCGCTGATGGTCATCGCTCATCCCTAGGGCGTCACGTGTCCTTCATTAACCGTTCGGTGCACAGCCGTTAACCGTTGGGTTAGCGAAAGCCGCGTTCCAACGTGCCTCTGCTCTCGCGCTCGAATCGCCAGCCTTTTGTTTTCAATTACTTTCCTGCCGACGCTCGCATTTGCCAATGCTCTCTGCCTTTGGCCCGCCCCTTGCATTACTCAAAAGCGAAAGGAGGGCGCCATGAAAACCAAGACGAATGTGAAGGCGGGATACGTTATCCACACTGGCCGTTGAACAAAAGGCGGCAGGTAGCCGAGGGCAAAAGGGGCGGGGATTGAAGGAATCACCAAATTCACGAAAGGAGGGCGCCATGAAAACCAAGACGAACTTGAAGGCCGGATACAGAATCCAGTAGTTGTCGGTATAACGGCGGGGAAACGAAAAAAGGTTTAGCTCAATTCGAAAGCGAAGGCGGACTAAACCAGGGACGGAGAGCAGCCATGAAGACCAAGACGAATGTGAAGGCGGGCATGCGTGTCGCGTAAATTGAGCCAAATGACGCGACGGCCATCTCGACGAATATCACCCAAGTTAAGCCAAGAAGCCGCCCTCGAAAGGCGGCTTTTTGGGGCACGTCAATTAGATTTTTCCAGCTTCGCGCACTCCCCCTTGGCCTACCAGCTTAGAAATTTTCCAGCATGACGACGTTGCTTTCGTACCGTCTTAATCCAAACGCCAGGTACTTTCCATCCCGGGATGGCCGCGGCTCAAAAAACCATGCCAGACCGGCTGGCCTGCTGAGTATGGTTTTGACCTTGCCGTCCAGACTGACGGAGGCCATTTGGAGATTATCCCCAACGAAGCCGGAGACATAAAGATGTTGACTGTCAGGGGCCCATGCGGCAAATTGCAGGTGCCAGTCCTTTAATTCGATTCCACTCTTGCCGCCAGTTTTGAGGTCGAGAATCGCAATGTGGTCCGGCACAGCATCGGAGAGCGTGGCGATCTTTTTTCCATCAAAAGAGAGGCTCCAGTAGTAGTCTGTGACGATTTCCTTGGTATGCGTGATGTGCTCACCACGCCCTGCAATTGGGTCGAACAGGAACAGCTCCTGACCGTCCTTCCCGCGCTCCACCATCACACAGACGTTGGCCGTAACTGCACATTGCAAACCTATGTCTCCGGACAGTACGAGGGTTGGCGAGCCTCCCTCAAGTGGCATGCGCATGATTTGTTTGGGAGAATCTCTGGAGTCGCTCTTGATGAATAGAAGCCACTTCCCATCCGGGCTTATGACAGGATCGTTGTAGTTGCTTTGCCCGGTAACCAACGCGACAGTTTCTTTTGTGCGCAGATCCTGGCGAAAAATGCCCCACCGTTGCTGTCGATCGGAAGCGTAGATGACGGACGATCCGTCTGGAGCCCACGCCGGGTTCCACTGCGGCCAACTGTCTGCTCCCAACTGACGCGATGTTGCCACGGTCTGAGCCGGGCTGCGAAGATCCGGGCTACGAAGATCAAGCAAGCGAATGGCGTCGTTCGTTCGTACTCGCTCGACGGCAAGCCGCTTCCCGTCCAGCGATTTGCTGATGCCTGACATCTCGAATCCCGCCCAAGCAGTAATCTGAGTCGGCGTTCCCTTGATGCGCCCGGTGTCGGGATCCAGCGGAATCGACCAGAGGTTCTCGTTGCCTGCGCCCGATCCGCGAAGCCGATAAACGAGACGTCCGTCAGCAGCCCAGACGACATACGAGCTTCCCTCTTTCGTTACGAGCTTCGCGTCCGACAAAACAACTGAGCAGTCGCGGCCCTCCGGGTCGCAGGTACGGAGCGTACCCGTAGTGTTATCGCTACTTTCCGAGGACACCACAATCCTGCGGGAAGTGGGGGACCAGTCCACTTGCAGCAGGTATTCAGCGGCCAAAATCTCGTGGGAGTTCTCACCGCCCGCGCTCATTACTCTCAATGTCGGGTTGGCATTCGAGGGCGCAAGTGCGGTCAGCGCCACGCGTGCGCCATCTGGCGACACCGCAGCACCTCCGACCAAAACGTTGCCATCGATTAGCTTTCGCGTGGAGCCATCTAGTGTGGACAGCCGGACCAGACCACGTAAGTCTGGCGGTCGTGCCAGGAGATGAGTGCCATCCGGATACCACCCCACCAAAGTCACGTTTTCGACATCAGGGAAACGGCGTTTCTCGCCTGTGTCTATCTGCAACAAGACCAGACCCTCGCTGTGATCGGTGTAGGCAAGCTGCCGTCCATCGGGTGAAATCAGCGAGGATAGAACCGGGTCGTCCACCGCGTTACTGGTAAGTTCCAGTTGCGCCAATTGCTTCTTGGGAAGCGTTGAGTTTCCGCGCCATTTCAGGAAGTACAGACCAGTTCCGATGATGGCAATGGCCGCGAGAGCCGCTGCCCACCAGAGAGACAAACGCTTGGCGCGCTTTGCGGGAACGTTGCTGGCAGCGCTCACCCCTGATTGCGTGTCACGATTGAGACGCTTCAAATCGGCGCGGATCTCGGATGAACTCTGATAGCGCAGGTTGCGGTCTTTTTCCAGCGCCTTGCTGATAATCTCTTCCAGCTTAGGCGGGATGTCGCGGTTGAAGCGAATTGCGGGCGGCGGATCAGAGTCAAGAATCGCTTTGAAGATCAGGCCGGAACTTTCGCCGTGAAAGGGGAGTTGGCCGGTCGCCATCTCGTAGAGAACCGCTCCGAACGAGAACAAGTCCGTACGAGCATCCAGTTCTTTCGCTCGCACCTGCTCCGGCGACATGTAAGCCACGGTTCCCACAGTGGCCCCGGGGCTAGTCAGATGTTCCTCCAGCGTCACCGTCGTCTGCCCCAGCGCTTGCGACCCGCTACCCGGTTCGCCGATCGGCGGCGTCACCTTCGCCAGACCGAAATCCAGGATCTTCGCGTGTCCACGCTTGGTCACGAAGATGTTGGCCGGCTTGATGTCGCGGTGGATGATCCCGGCCGCGTGCGCCGCATCCAGCGCGTCGGCAATCTCGATCCCCAGCGAAAGGATAGTTTCGGTTTCCATCGGACGGCCGCCGATCCGGTGCTTCAGCGTCATCCCGTCCAGAAACTCCATCACCAGGAATGATTGGTCGCCGTTCTTTCCGATCTCGTAAATCGTGCAGATGTTGGGATGGTTCAAGGCAGATGCCGCACGGGCTTCCCGCCGGAAGCGCTCTAGGGCCTGCGGATCCTTGGCCACGTCATCCGGCAAAAACTTCAAGGCAACAAAGCGCCCGAGCTCGGTGTCCTCGGCTTTGTAGACCACACCCATCCCGCCCCCGCCGATTTTCTCGACGATGCGGTAATGCGAGATGTTCTGCCCGATCATGCTGGCTCCCTGCAGAGGTCTATCAACCGGGGCCTGGGTTCTCGGCGCTAGATATTAAGTGCATCCGGAGGGGGAGTCAATTCCCAGACCGTGTACTGCTTGCCGCACCCTGCTGTTAACCATCGAGCGGGTTACCTTTAACCGTTGGGTTAGCGAAAGCCGCGTAGAGACGACCGTGCGCGTCCTCGCCACAAATCCCCGGTCATTTATTTTCAATCACTTCCGCCGTAAACGCCCCGACTTTGTGACACGCCCTGCGTTTGGCCCGGGCCTTGCATTACTCAAGGACATAAGCAACAGCAAAACTCAAAGAAAGGAGAGCAGCCATGAAAACCAAGACGAATGTGAAGGCCGGACTGCGCATCGCATAGCAGGATAAGTGGTGACCATAGGCGCTGACTCACCATATTCAGCTCAGTGAATCGCCAAGGGGAGACCGAAGCGAATACCAAGCCAAAGAGGAAAGGAGAGCACCCATGAAAACTAAGACCAACATGAAGGCGGGCACCCGACGTTTGTAAAAAGTGAGCGAGATGCCATCGCTCGATCCGCATGAGAATCACCGCAAGATAAACAAAAAAGCCGCCCTCGCAGGCGGCTTTGATTCTTGCGCACTTCTCGATCCGGTTCACTTGCGTGCCGAGCCCGGTTGCGGCGGGTCCGCGAATGAGCCTTTCAGGTTCAGATTGCGGATCAGTCGCAGTAACGAATTGGGATGGATGCCGAGCACCTTCGCCGCCTCGATGTAGTTTCCGCCGCTCTGTTGCATCGCCTTCTGTACCACTTGTTTTTTCTGATCCTTGACGACACTCTGAAAGTTTGACGAGCTTGGCTCCCCCGGAGCAGATTCGAATACCTCGGCCGGAAGATCTTCCGGCAAAATCCTATCGCTTGATCCCAACACCAGCGCCCGCTCTATCGCATGTTCTAGCTCGCGCACATTGCCCGGCCAGTCATAACTCAAGAGACAGGCTTGCGCGTCCGGCGAGATCGGCTTGGGGCGAAGGCGGCACTTGCGGCTGGCTTTGGCGACGAAATAGTCGGCCAGAAGCGAAATATCTTCCGTGCGCTCTCGCAGTGCCGGCAACGTGATCGAAACTACATTCAGCCGATGATAGAGATCGCGGCGGAAAGTCCCAGCCTCCACCGCCTGGAGCAAACCACGGTTGGTTGCGGCAACGAAGCGGACATCAATCTTTATCGGACGGGTTCCGCCCACGCGCTCTAACTCTCGCTCCTGTAGAACGCGCAAAAGCTTCGCTTGCAGAGCTATGGCAAACTCTCCGATCTCGTCGAGGAAAAGCGTGCCTCCGTTGGCCAGTTCGATCTTGCCTTTCTTCTGCGCTACAGCTCCGGTGAATGCCCCCTTTTCGTGGCCGAACAGTTCACTTTCCAGGAGGGTTTCTGTGATCGCCGCACAATTCACTGCGACAAAAGGCCCATCCGCCCTCGAACTGGAATTGTGAATCGCACGAGCCACAAGTTCTTTTCCCGTGCCGCTTTCGCCCTGGATCAAAACGGTCGATTCGGTCGCGGCCACGCGCCGAATCAATTCGTACACGGCACGCATGCGAGGACTGTCGCCCACCAGTTCGCGATTCAGATTGATTTCTTCCTGCAGATACGTGTTTTTTTCTCGCAATTTCTCCAGGTGCCGAACATTCTCCCAAGCCAGGGAGATCAGACCGGCGAGCGCCGTGATCAACTGCAGATGATCGCTGTCAAAGGGATTTTCCGGGCTCCGGGTATCGAGATAAATCACGCCGCTCACTCGATCGGCAAGGAGCAGCGGAACACAGAGTGCGGACTTGACTCCGGCAGATTGCAGGCTGGCAGCTTGCCCCAGGGAGCTGCGCTTGATGTTGTCCAACAGAAGGCCAGTTCGCTCGGCTGTTATCTTTTTCAACAAGGTCCGGCTCACGCGTACGGGCACCTCCGGGCCGTGAAGCCGATCCCAGGCAGCGCTTCTTGCAATCTCTCCCGCACCGTCAAGAAACAGGATTGCGGCCCGTTGCGCGGGCGCGACGTCGAACAACATTCCCAACAACTGCCACTGCAGACCTCCTTCGTCTCGAATCCCACCGATGTGCGTGGCGATCTTAAGAACCGTACTCAAGTCTGCCGCTAAACGCTCCTGCTTCCCGTGCCCTGATGTCCGCTCGGGATGAAGATAGCTGGAATCTTCGGGACGGAGGGATGCAACCACATCTTCTTCTACTGTCGTATCGTCCAATTCCAGCGGATTTCGCTCCGTTGTCGCACCTTCATCGCCCACCAGAAAAACCAGTGTCGAATTGCCCACGCTAATCTGATCCCGATGACAGAGCTCGTGTTTTTCGATCTTCACTCCGTTGACTCGGGTACCGTTCCGCCCACCTAGGTCGCTCAGAAGAAACCGGCCGTCCGCTTCCTTAACGATCGCAAAATGCCGCCGAGACATCGCAGAGTCCGCAGCCCACAGCTTGTTCGACGCTTCCCTTCCCACCGATATCTCGTCATCGGTGAGTGCCAAGGTCGTCCCATTGAGCGGACCGGCAATACCCACAATCCGAGGATTCATCCCTTGCTCCAGTTGGGTTTATTTACCACATTAACGCTCTGGATGCACGCACTTCGACGACACGCCACGTGGACGATACTGCCCGTTTCAGAAGAATTTGCTTCCGGAAAAAACGTTCGATTGTTCGTCGTATCGCTCGCGGAAGTTTGGAGGGTACACCGTTGAAAGTTCTGCTACCAAGGGTCGCCATGCTCTGGGCCCTGGCCATGGGGCTGCATGATCCGCACGCTACGGACGGAAGGCATCCACGTCACCGCGCCAAAGGCCCGGTGCTCTGGTTCTCTCCATCATTGCGTTTTTCTTGCCGATGCTGCGGCGAATGGTGGAGCTAGTCGGGCTCGAACTATTGAACGCTGTTGACAATACGCAACTTATTGATTCTTATGCATGCCAAAAGGCCAAGAAAGGCACCAGTCCCAACCATTGGGTACATTTTAGGTACAGTGATTTTTCCTCCCGATAGCGAATAAATAGCGAATCTTATGAGGGCTATTGCCATTTGCCTCGGCACCGCAGCTCTGTCCCAAGCAGTCGGGTTCCCAACTGCCCACCAACCTCTCTATTAGAATCGGAACGTACGCCACACAGTGACGGCGTTCTAAGCGTCCGCAAACCAGCTGAGATCGTGTATATCGGCCCAGCGATATCGCCGCCACGTCGAAGACCATGCCCGAGCCCAACAACGGTGTCGTCCCCATTGCCACTTTGCAATGCACGGCTGCGGACTCAGTTCGGCGCGCACTGGATTGGCAATTCGCTTATTAACCTGCGGGCGGGCCGTCGTTAACCGTTCGGTTAGTGAATAGTTGAACTAGCCAAACGGTCTCTTCGTCCGCTGAATCTCGATCGTTTATTTTCAATTCCTTCCGGGAATGAAGACTGCCCTTCGATACGCGCTGCCCCCTGGCACACGGCTTGCATTACTCGAAAGCGAAGAGCAGTAACGAAGACGAAAGGGGGCGTCAAATGACGTACTTTGATTTGTTCGTGGCAGCATCTTGGACGTTCGTCATCGGGTGGTTCTCGGCAGCGATCTACCTTCAAAACCGGAAGGAGAAAGCGCCGAGTCCACGCCCGACTGAGACTCCAGAAGCTTCGCAAGCCACTGAGTCGCAGCAGCTTTCGACAGTTGCCAGCGCCGTCGCTGCCGACTGATGGCACCGACTTTATATGAGGGAAAACCATCATCGGCTCCAACGATCCAGAGGACAACCACGAAAGCCGTCCAAACAAGGCGGCTTTCTTTTTCTACTTTAGTTGCCTTATCGCAGCTTCGCGTACTCGGCCTTGGCTTGCTTCAGGATGGGGATGTCGGGGTCAGCGTCTTTCCAGAGCGTGAGGAAGTCTTCGTATGCGGCGAGCGCCCGGACGCGAGCGGCATCGGCATCCGCTCCTTGCCCGTGTCCTTGAAAAGTTCTCGACTGCAAAGCGTTCGCACGAGCCACTCCCAGATGCGCTAGCGCTCCTGTCCAGCAGTTCCAGACGATGCCCCTGTGGTCGATAATCTTCTGGAACTCGGCGGCGGCTTCCTTGCCTTGTCCCGCGGCCAGATACACCTCTCCGCGAATGTAGGTGGGATAGAGGCAGGAGATATTCGAAAGAAAGAAAATCTGCCCATATTCAATCGGCGGCACGGCAGGCTGCAGGCTCGCGATGGCTGCAGAAGGATTCTTACGGTTAAGCGCCAGTTGCGCGTGAATGGCCGGCAGCCAGAGCGATTGCATCTGTGTATCCTGAGGATAGCGCTTGTTTAGGTCTCGCGCGATCTGCTCCGCCAGCGCAGATTCGCCTGCCATGGCGAGGGCTAGTGCGGCTTCAACGTCAACGGCTTGACTGGTGGGCACTAACTTCAGTCCCTCTGCGGCGACCTGCTTGGCCAGCGCCGGGTTGCCGAAGGCGGCTTCCCGCTGCGCCGCGATGGCCAGCTCGGTCGCCCCGAGTTCCTTGCTATCGGCCCGAATGGCGGAGTCGAGGGACCTTCGCGTCAATTCCCGAGCCTTGCCAAGATGGCCCGCATAGGCCTCCGTATCGGACGCGAGTGATAGCGCCATATTTTCTTCGGGCTTGCCCTCAAACCAATGCAGTTGTTCCGTCATGGCACTAGTATCGCCACCAAGAAAAGCCAGCCCATAGAGCGCGTTGTGCAGTATGAAACTATCAGCCTTTCGCGCCTGCGCCTGCGCAACCACTTGCCGCGTTTCCTCAAAGTTTTGCAAGATCAGTCCGGCATTGGCGAGATGGGTGTAGGCCACGGGGTCATCGGGCCGCGCCAACATTTCTTCGCGAAACAATTTCGCTCCCTTCTCGTACTCCCCTTCCTCAAACGAAATGTAGCCCAATCCCGTCTTTGCTGCGTCCCCGGGATAACTCGCAGCCAATTCTTCCATCGCGCGTGCGGCCTTGTCCAACTCTCCGGTCACTTCGGAGTAGTAAGAAGAGGTGATCACCATCCTCTCGCGAGCGCTGGTATGCTCCCGCAACTGGAATGCTTTGGTCGTATATTCGCTGGCGCGCTCAACCTCTCCGAGCGTTCCATAATCGCGGGCCATTTCGAGATAGGCCATCGCAAAATTAGGATCGAGTTCGACGGCTCGTTGTTCGTAGGGCAGTTCTGCAGTCGGGCCCTTCTCCCGGAAGGCCTTACTGCCCAAGGCATCGGCCTGCAAAGCCTCGAGAGAGGAAGTGGTGGACTGATAAAGCGGAACGTCAAGCTTCTGCACCGAGGCCAGCGATTCGCCCAGTTCGCCGCGCAGCTTTGATGCTGCCGTCCCCAGCGCGTCAAGAACTTTCTCTTTTGCAGCTGCAGTTGTTTGCTCCTGCGCCAGCGTGTCGCCGCTCTGGCAGTTCACCACTTTCAGTCCCAGCACATATTGGCTGCCCAAGCTGGCAATCGAGCCGGCAACGTATGCCTTGCTATTAGCACGCCGGCAAAGGTCGCGAGCCACGTCCGGGGTGAGCCGCGTGTCGGGCGGCTTCGTCATCAACTTCAATGTCTCGGCGACTGTGCTGTCGGAGAGCACGTTCAAAAACGGGGACTGGTTCAAGGAGACGTTGAGCGCGGTCTTGAGCGTGTCATCGAAAATGGAATCGCCGGTTTTGTTGTCGAAGTCTGCGAGAATAATGGTGTCTTTGTCGGTCAGCGGCTTGGTGCGGTGTGAACGATAGTAAAGTCCGCCAGCTATTAATGCGATTGCCACTACGACCGAGGGCACCGCGATCTTCCAGAGATTTCCCTTCGCCGCCGGTACCTGGCTCACCTGTACTGCGGGCATCGATCCTGAACTGGTGGCCAGCACGCGCCCCGTCTCCGTATCCCGCTTCAGACGCTCCAACTCAGCCCGTATGTCGGAGGCATGCTGATAACGCAGATTCCGATCCTTCTCCAGCGCCCTGTTGACGATCCGTTCTAATTCCAACGGCAGATCGGGATTCAATCGGACAGCGGGAGTCGGGGACGAGTCGAGAATCTCCCTGAAAATCACACCCGAACTCTCGCCGCGAAACGGTAGCGTCCCGGTCGCCATCTCGTACAACATCGCTCCGAAGGAGAATAAATCCGTGCGTGCATCCAGTTCTTTCGCCCGCACCTGCTCCGGCGACATGTAGGCCACCGTCCCTACGGTGGCACCTGGGCTAGTCAGATGCTCTTCCAACGTCACCGTCGTCTGCCCCACCGACTGCGGCGCGCTGCCCGGATTGCCGGTCGGCTGCGTCATCTTCGCTAAACCGAAATCCAGAATCTTCGCGTGTCCGCGCTTGGTCACGAAGATGTTTGCCGGCTTGATGTCGCGGTGGATGATCCCCGCCGCGTGCGCCGCATCCAGTGCGTCCGCAATCTCGATCCCGAGCGACAGGATGGCCTCGGTCTCCATTGGACGGCTGCCGATGCGATGTTTCAGCGTCATGCCGTCCAGATACTCCATCACCAGAAACGACTGGTCGCCGTTTTTGCCGATCTCGTAAATGGTGCAGATGTTGGGATGGTTCAGGGCGGACGCAGCACGAGCCTCGCGGCGGAAACGTTCCAGGGCCTGCGGGTCCTTCGCAACATCATCGGGCAGGAACTTCAAGGCAACGAAGCGGCCGAGTTCAGTGTCTTCAGCCTTGTAGACCACACCCATGCCGCCCCCGCCGAGTTTCTCGACGATGCGGTAGTGAGAGATGGTCTGGCCGATCATGTTGGCTCTGTGCGGAGGACTGTCAACCGGGGCCCCTTGGTCTTGGGGCTTGATGTTAAGTGCAGCCGGAGAAGGAGTCAATTCGGCAGGCTGGTGCACGATTGCCGGACCTGTCGCTAACCGTTGGGCGGGCTGCCCTTAACCGTTGGGTTAGTGGGAGTGTGAGACGGCGGGCTTCTATCCGAGCGGGCCAGGATTCACATTGTTTCTTTTCAATCACTTCCGAAGCTCGAAGAATCCGGTTTCAGGTGGCACAGGGTTGGTCTGTGGTTTGCATTACTCAAGACCGAAAGGAGGACGCCATGAAAACCAAGACGAATGTGAAGGCTGGCATGAGAGTGGCCCTCTAAACCGGAAACAACATAAAGCGGCGAGCAAGGATTGACTCCGAGAAACAACCGGCGAGGGAGACTGAAGCGAAATAACAAACTTAGGAGGAAAGGAGAATGCCATGAAGACCAGGACGAATGTGAAAGCGGGCTACCGCATTCAAGGTCGGTAATGTACCCAGAGAGACTGAGAGATCACCAAATCAAGGAGGAAAGGAGCAGCGGCCATGAAAACCAAGACAAACGTGAAGGCAGGCCTGAGCCAGTACCTGGGGGATCGCGATCAGCTTCCTTACATTACGCGCTAATCGCGTCGCCGAGTAATTTGAAGAACAGCCGGAGCAAGCCTGAGAGAAGCCGCCTGCAAGGCGGCTTTTCGAGTTACTGGCAACAACAGGGATCGATTTGCAAGATCCAGCCTGCGGAGCCACTTTAGCGCTAAGATGTACGCCTGAAATTTGGCCGCGGCGACGGCCAGTATGCGGCGATGTGGTTGCTGGCACTCAGCGGTGACGGAGATCAATTTATGCCGAACCCTTTTTTTCGCTCAGAGCGTTTTCTGGAGTCCGAAACATTTAAGCGCGGCGCATGGGGATTGCTGATCGCCGCGGTTCTGCTGGGCCTGTGGGTGGGATGGTTCTTCCGAGCCCGAGTGGCGGTTTATGCGGTCAGCGAGACTGCTGATCTGGAAGTGGATCGCGCGGCGCATCCGGTGGAGTCGCAATACAGTGGCCGCGTGGTGACGAGCACGCTGGCGCTCGATCGCGAAGTAGCGGCAGGCGAAGTACTGATCGAACTCGACGCCGACATGCAGAAACTGCAACTCACGGAAGAACACACGAAGCTGGGAGCGCTGGGGCCGCAGATTCGATCGCTCGAAGATCAGATCGCTGCTGAAGAGCGCGCCGCGGCGCAAGAGCAGCAGACGGCCGCAGTGGCGCTGGAGGAAGCTCGGGCCCATTTCCGGGAAGCAGATGCCGCGGCCCATCTCGCCGAATCGGAAGCGCAGCGCCTCAGCCAGATGTACAGCAGCGGCGTGCTCGCGAAAGCGGACTTCGAGCGGGCGCAGGCGACTGCCGCCGAGAGGCGTGCCGCAGCCGACAGCCTACAGCTAGCTGCAAACAAACTGGAACAACAGCGTCTTACGGATGCAGAAGATCGGCTAGCGCATCTCGAAGGACTCAAGAGCGAGGTCAACCGCCTCCGCGGCCTTGAAGCGACCAGCCAGGCTTCGATCAAGCGCCTGGAAGATGAAGTTGACCGGCGGCTCATCCGTGCCCCGATCAACGGCAGGCTGGGCGAAGTCGCCAATGTCCGAGTGGGTAGTGTGGTGCGAGAAGGCGAGAAACTCGCGGCTGTTGTGCCGACGGGGGAGTTGCGAATTGTCGCGAGCTTTCAACCGGCCGACGCCCTCGGCCGCATTCAGTCAGGGCAACCCGCCCGTTTGCGACTGGACGGATTTCCCTGGACCGAATACGGCAGCATCAGCGCCACGGTCACTCACGTTGGCAGCGAAGTGCGCGACGGACGAATTCGCGTCGAACTCGCGGTGAATCCCCATTCCGGCAGTCGCATTCCCATGCAGCATGGCCTGCCCGGCACAGCGCAAGTGCAGGTCGAACGCATTTCTCCAGCATCGCTTGTCCTCCGCGTGGTTGGCAGAGGTTTCGGTGGTTCTAGAGAAGTCGCCACAATTCAGCCCGCGGAGAAGCCATGAAACTCAACCACCACCGCTGGCTAGTTCCCGAAGTGGTCCAGACCTCCGCCACGGATTGCGGACCAGCGGCTCTGAAGTGCCTGCTCGAAGGATTCGGGATTCCGGTGAGCTATGGCCGATTGCGCGAAGCCTGCCAGACCGATGTGGACGGAACCTCGATCGACACGATGGAGGAGATCGCTGTGCAACTTGGACTCGAAGCGGAGCAGATCATGGTTCCTCCGGATTATCTTCTGCTCGAAGAGACCAAGGCCTTGCCGGCAATCGCAGTCGTTGAACTGCCGACGGGGATGACGCATTTCGTGCTCGTGTGGCGAAAGCATGGGCCACTTGTGCAAGCGATGGACCCAGCCGCCGGGAGGCGCTGGCTCAGCCGCGAGCGTTTGCTGTCGACTTTGCATTTACACACCCAGCTTGCTCCTCTTGATGTCTGGAGGGAGTGGGCAGCATCGGAAAAATTCCTCAAGCCGCTTCATAGGAAGCTGTCCGATTTGGGATGCTCCAACAGCCAAGCCTTGCGTCTGACGGAAAGAGCGGCAGCTGACAATGGATGGCGGCCCTTAGCTACTCTGGAGGCCTCTGCCCGGACTGTCGAGGCACTGGTACACTCGCGCAGCCTCAGGCGTGGCTCCGAAGCGAGCAACCTGGTCGAAAGGCTCTTCGAAGATTCGCAGGCCAATGGTCGTGCGAAATCGGCAATCCCGACGCATTTCTGGTCTGTCGAGGAAGCGCCGCTTGCCGAGGACGGAACCGAGCAAATTTATTTCCGTGGAGCGGTGCTGGTGCATGCCAGCCGTCGTCAGGAAGCAACTCCGAAGATTGCGACAGTACCGCAAGCAGTACCGGCGCAAGAGGAATCCAGTCCAGCAGTCTCTCCTGAAATCGCTGCCGCCCTGAAGCAACCGCAAACCGAGCCGTACGTCGAGTTATTTCGATTGCTCAAGGCGGATGGCGTGCTGACTCCTGCATGCATCGCGACTGCCCTGCTGGTTGCCAGCATAGGCGTCATGATCGAGGCTTTGCTCTTTCGCGGTTTGCTGGATCTTGCTCACAAACTCGGAGCACCGGTGCAGCGCATGGCAATGATTTGCGCTGTGGTTCTATTTGTTGCGGGAATGCTCATGGTGGAGTTCCCCATGGCCTCGGGGCTGCTCCGGATCGGACGAAAGCTGGAGGCGCGCTTGCGGATCGCCTTCCAGGAGAAGATTCCACGCCTCGGAGATCGCTATTTCCACAGTCGGCTTAATTCCGATATGGCAGGCCGATACCATCAAATCCATCACATTCGGCTCCTTCCGGAACTGGGAGGGCAGCTCATGCGCTCGACGTTTGAGCTTTTCTTGACTGGCGCGGGCGTGATCTGGCTCGACGCGGGCACCGCTCCGCTGGTCATCGGGTTGGTGCTTGTGTCGGTTGGCCTCAACTTGGCCATGCAGCCAGCGCTCGCCGAGCGCGACATGCGCGTGCGGAATCATGAGGGTGCCCTCAGCTGCTATTTCCTGGATGCATTCCTGGGATTGGTGCCATTGCGGGCGCATCGTGCCGAGCATGCCTTTCGCCGGCGGCACGAAGCGCAGTTGGGCGAATGGGCGCGGGCCGCATTTTCCGTCGAACGACTGGTCGTCTGGGTGGAGGCATTGCAGTTCTTTTCGGGTTTCGGACTGGCCGCTTGGATTCTGATCGATTACATCTCGCGCACTGGAAATTTTGCCAGCGTTTTGCTGCTCGCGTATTGGGCGCTCAATCTTCCGTTCATTGGTCAAGACATCGCGGAAATCGCATGGCAGTATCCAACGCTGCGCAACCGGACGCTCCGGTTGCTGGAGCCTCTAAGTGCGCCGCGGGACATGGAGAGAGAGGATGACCGGCCGGCAGCCGCTCTCGCGGCGATGATCACAGCTCCGGAAGAAACCGCCACAGCGGTAAGTGTAGTGTTCGAAAACGTCAGTGTTCGCGTCGCCGGTCACATGGTCCTGAAAGAGATTGATCTCGCTGTCTCGTCAGGTTGTCACGTAGCCGTAGTGGGCCCATCCGGCGCGGGCAAATCCAGTTTGCTCGGCCTGTTGCTAGGCTGGTACCGGCCGGCAGGTGGCCGAATCCTTGTAGATGGGACTCCGCTGAACGCAGAGATATTGAATGAACTTCGCACGCAGACTGCGTGGGTCGATCCCGCGGTGCAACTCTGGAACCGAACGCTATTCGAGAATCTCCTCTTCGGCGCGAATCCTGGGACCGTACCGGACCCTGAACTCCTGAAATCTGCAGAGTTGCATGGGCTTTTGAAAAAGCTGCCGTCTGGTCTGCAAACCGACCTTGGAGAGAACGGCGGGTTGGTCTCTGGCGGCGAAGGACAACGAGTTCGACTCGGACGCGCGATGCACAAACGCGGCGTCCGGCTTGCCATTCTGGATGAGGCGTTCCGCGGCCTCGATCGCCAGCAACGAAGAGATCTCATGGGTTGCGTCCGCAAGCACTGGCGCGATGCCACCTTGCTCTGCGTTACTCACGATGTCGGCGAAACTCTGTCGTTCCCCCGCGTGGTAGTCGTAGACTCCGGACGCATCGTCGAAGATGGCAGTCCCGAAGACCTCGTCAGACAACCCGACTCCACCTACCGCAAATTGCTGCTCGCCGAGGAAGAGGTGCGCGAGGGACTCTGGTCCAATAACAACTGGCAGCACCTGCACTTGCGCGATGGTCAATTGCGGCGAACAGAAAAGGTTGGCGCATGAGCGCCGAATTCCGTCCTCTCACATGGTCTGCCCGACACCTCGCAAGAGCAATCGAGGCTGTCGCCCGCGCCAGTGATTTAGATGTTCGTCCCGCCCAAATCCCCTACGACTCTGGGAATGCTTCTTTACCCAACGACGCTCTCGATAAGTGGATTCAGGATAATGCCCAGTGGTTTGGCCTGGAGGCCGAGTACGTCGACGTAACCTACGACGCGGTAGATGACATGTTGCGGCAGATGGGCCCATCTCTCCTGCAGATTCGGGGCGACGGCGAATCAGAATTCCTCATCCTGCTCGGTGGCGGGAAATCCATATCCGTACTCGCGCCCGATCTGAGCACCAGGAAGGTTTCTCCAAGTTGGGTTCGGTCCAGACTTGTGGAGTCTCTTGAGGAACCACTTTCGCGCGAAGTTCAACCCCTGCTCGAACTGGCTGGAATCCCCCAGCAGCGACGGGAACGAGCCCGCGCCGCTCTGATCCGCGAACGCCTGCGGAACAAAACGGTGACGTCTTTCTGGAAATTGCGTATTCCGCCCGGAACGAGTTTCGCCCGCCAGGTGCGTCAGGCGAAGATTCCTTCCCGGTTTGTTGGCTTGATCGGCGCGTACGTCGGAGAATATGCGCTCTGGATTCTCTCCTGGTGGCTGATCGGAAAGGGAGCACTCGAAGGCATCTTCGATAGCGGCTGGCTGCTGGCGTGGGCCTTGCTTCTGCTCACAATCGTTCCCTTTCGCCTACTCGGCACCTGGTTGCAGGGTGTCGTTTCCATTGGCGTTGCGGCCTTACTGAAACGCCGTCTTCTGTATGGCGCCCTTCGACTCACTCCGGAGGAAATCCGCATGCAGGGTGTGGGCCAGTTTCTCAGCCGGGTTCTGGAATCGGAAGCGGTCGAGGCGATGGCTCTGAGCGGCGGCTTCTCTGCCTTGATTTCTGTCATCGAGCTGCTGGCAGCGCTCTTCGTTCTGAGCTGGGGCAGCGCGGGGAGTTTGTTGTGCCTCCTGTTGGCGGCATGGATCTTGCTGACATCCTATTTCGGCTACGACTTTTATGTGCGGCGCAAATCCTGGACCGCCGCCCGCCTGCACATGACTCACGACTTGATCGAGCGCATAATCGGCCATCGCACGCGCATGGCCCAGGAATCGCACGCTCATTGGCACGACGGCGAGGATGAACAGCTTGAACACTATCTTCAGTTCTCGAAAAATGTGGACCAATCCGAATTGCGCCTGATTGCGCTTGCGCCTCGCGGATGGCTCATTGTGGCCCTGCTCGGCCTGGCGCCAACATTCTCCTCCGGCTCGAACTCGCCGGAACAATTGGCCATCGCCATCGGCGGAATTTTAATCGCTTTTCGTGCGTTTCGGCGGGTTGCGACCAGTCTGTGGCAGCTCGAAGACGTGGCTATTTCATGGAAGCAGGTCGCTCCTTTGTTTCATGCCGCCGCGCGATCTGAGCCCGTCGGCATCCCCTTGCTCCGCTCGGCCAAAGAGCCCAAAATCGACGGCTTCAACTTGGTGGAAGCGCAGGACTTAACCTTCCGCTATCAGGACCGCGGCGAGCCCGTGCTTCGCAAGTGTAGTTTCGCAATTCGCCCACACGACCGCATCCTGCTCGAAGGTCACTCCGGCGATGGCAAATCCACTCTAGCTTCGCTGCTCATCGGCATGCGCACGCCGCAATCGGGACTTCTGCTGCTGGATGGGCTCGACTGGCAAACTCTCGGGGCTGATGGCTGGCGGAGGCGCGTCGTCTCCGCGCCCCAGTTCCACGAAAACCACGTTCTGACCGAGACCTTCGCCTTCAATTTGCTCATGGGCCGCGGCTGGCCCCCAACCCAGAAAGATATGGCCGAAGCCGAAGAGATCTGCCGTGAACTGGGCCTAGGCGCCTTGCTCGACCGCATGCCCGCCGGACTCCTGCAGATGGTCGGCGAAACCGGCTGGCAGCTTTCGCACGGAGAGCGCAGCCGCCTCTACATCGCCCGCGCCCTGCTGCAGCGCGCCTCCATGATCATTCTCGACGAAAGCTTCGCCGCGCTCGATCCTGAAACTTTGCGTCGTTCTCTGCAGTGTGTGCTGAAACGAGCCCCAGCCCTGATGGTGATTGCTCATCCCTAGGGCGTCACGTGTCTTTCATTAACCGTTCGGTGCACAGCCGTTAACCGTTGGGTTAGCGAAAGCCGCGTTCCAACGTGCCTCTGCTCTCGCGCTCGAATCGCCAGCCTTTTGTTTTCAATTACTTTCCTGCCGACGCTCGCATTTGCCAATGCTCTCTGCCTTTGGCCCGCCCCTTGCATTACTCAAAAGCGAAAGGAGGGCGCCATGAAAACCAAGACGAATGTGAAGGCGGGATACGTTATCCACACTGGCCGTTGAACAAAAGGCGGCAGGTAGCCGAGGGCAAAAGGGGCGGGGATTGAAGGAATCACCAAATTCACGAAAGGAGGGCGCCATGAAAACCAAGACGAATGTGAAGGCGGGCGGCAGCGAGATCGTTATTACCAAAACCCAAGACAAGGCATCGTAGCAAGCCCCAACGACTTAGAGGCTTGCCCAATGAATCATGAACACCATGAAATGCAATAGAGCACGATCACGAAAGCCGCCTCGAAAAGGCGGCTTTTTCTTTTAACGTTGCGACGCTGGTTGAGCCTACTGCAGCTTCGCGTACTCGGCTTTGGCTTGCTTAAGGACGGGGATGTCGGGGTCGGCGTCTTTCCAGAGCGTGAAGAAGTCTTGATACGCCGCTTTCGCCTTTGCCGTATCCCCCGCCATCGCGTGAGCGCGCCCGATTTGAAGATGCGCGAGTGATCCGGTCACAAAGTTGGCCACGATGCCCCGGTGATCAAGCAACTTTTGAAACTCGGCGGCCGCGGCAGCCCCGTTGTGCGCCGACAGGTACGCCTGCCCGCGCACATACGCGGGGTACAGGTAACTGATCAACGATTCGGCACTGCCCAGCTCGTAAGGACCGGCCGCTTCCAAATCCACAATCGCCTGCGACGAATTGCCTTTGCTGATTTCGATGGCAGCGTTGATGGTCGACAGCCAGTAGGCTTTCAGCAGTGTACTGGTCGGGTAAGTCTTCTCCAGTTCTTCAGTCAGCGCCTTGGCCCGTGAGGCCTCGCCGATGCGGGCCAGCGCGAGCGCGGCCACAGCTTTCACATCTCGCCCCGAGGAGAGCGCCAAAGCCGTTGCGACGTCTTGCCTGGCGAGAGCGGCATTGCCCAACTCTGCTTCACGCAACGCTGCATTGACCCGCCAAAATGCTGCTGCCTCTTTGGAATCGGCGCGCACAGCCGATTCCACGGCCCGGCGGGAAAAGTCTCGCGCCTTGGTCATTCGTCCGTAGTACGCTTCCGTATCCGACTGCGCTGACAGCAGATAATCCTCATCACCCGGTTTGCCTGCTGCCCAGGTCACTTCGCGCTCCATGGTCGCGGCATCTCCCTGCAAGAAGGCCAGTAGATATGAGATCCCGCGAAGGGCCCCGCCGTCGAGCTTGAGCTCGAATGCCTTGCTGATGGTGGTCTTTGCGTCGTCCAGCCGGTTAAGAGCCAGGTAGAGCGCTGCGACATTTGCATAGCTTTCGGAGTTCGATACCAGCCGCACCGATTCCTGAGCTTCCGCGAGGGCTTTATCCAATTGGCCCATCCCGGCATAGGCAATATCTACGTTCGTGTGCAGATAATCGTGCGGATAGTTCGCTTCTAACAGTTCGTAGGCCTGTACCTCCTTTTCAACTTCTCCCGTGACTGAAAAATAGATGCCGGAGATTGCCAACCTCTCCCTTTCGTTAACTCGATCGCGCAAGTGGTAGGCTTTCGTTGAATACTGCAATGCCAAAGTCGGTTCACCCATGCCCATGTACGCTGATGCCAGCGAGTTGTAGGCCCCCGCGAAATCGGGGTCAAGCTCGGTGGCCTTCTTGAAAAACGGAATTGCTGCGGCGCTTCCTTTCTGATTCGCGGTTGCCTTAGCAAGGCTGTAAGTTTTCAGCGCTTCGAGAGAAGACGTGGTTGCCTCTGCGAGCGGAACATCGAATTTCTGCACTGTTGCCAGCGACTCGCCCAACTCGCCGCGCAACTTCGATGCCGCCGCGCCCAGGGCATTCAGGACATTTTCCTTGCTGGCCGCCGATGCCTGCTCCTGCGCCAGCACGTCCCCGGTTTGGCAGCTCACCACCCTAAGCGCGAGCACATACTCGCTGCCCAGGCCGGCAATCGACCCAGCAATATAGGCCTTGCTGTTCGCCCGCTGACAGACTTCTCGCGCAACGTCGGGTGTGAGCTTTGTGTCGGCTGCCTTCTGCATTCGCTTCAGCGTCTCGCTGACGGTCGAGTCCGATAGCACATTCAGGAAAGGCGACTGGCTCAGCGAAACGCCGAGGGCCGTCTTCAGTGTGTCATCGAACACCGGATCACCCGTGCTGTTGGCGAAGTCGGCCAGAACAAGCGTGTCTTTGTCGGTCAGCGGCTTGGCTCGATGTGAGCGGTAGTAAAGACCGCCCGCCACCAATGCAATGACTACCGCGACCGAGGGAACCACGATCTTCCAAAGACTCCTCTTCGCCGCGTGTGTCCCGCTTTGCTGTACTGAAGGTGCTGATCCAGAACCGGCGGCCAGCACGCGCCCCGTCTCCGTGTCCCGCTTCAGACGCTCCAACTCAGCGCGCACCTCCGACGCATGCTGGTAGCGCAGGTTCCGATCCTTCTCCAGCGCATGATTAATGATCCGCTCCAGCTCCGGCGGTAGGTCGGGATTCAATCGGACAGCCGCAGTCGGTGCTGCGTCGAGAATCTCCCTGAAAATCACGCCCGAACTTTCACCGCGGAAGGGGAGTTGGCCGGTGACCATCTCGTACAGAACCGCTCCGAACGAGAACAAGTCCGTACGAGCATCCAGTTCCCTGGCCCGCACCTGCTCCGGCGACATGTAGGCCACCGTCCCTACGGTGGCGCCCGGGCTGGTCAGATGCTCCTCCAGCGTCACCGTCGTCTGCCCCACCGATTGCGCGTCGCTGCCCGGTTCTCGGATCGGCTGCGTCACCTTCGCCAAACCGAAATCCAGAATCTTGGCGTGTCCGCGCTTGGTGACGAAAATGTTGGCCGGCTTGATGTCACGATGAATTATGCCAGCGGCGTGCGCCGCGTCCAGTGCATCGGCAATCTCGATCCCGAGCGACAGGATAGGCTCGGTCTCCATCGGACGGCCGGCGATGCGGTGCTTTAGCGTCATCCCGTCCAGGTACTCCATCACCAGGAACGATTGATCGCCGTTCCTGCCAATCTCATAAATAGTGCAGATGTTGGGATGATTCAGGGCAGACGCCGCACGGGCTTCACGCCGGAAGCGCTCCAGGGCTTGCGGGTCTTTTGCCACGTCATCCGGCAGGAACTTCAAAGCCACGAAGCGGCCGAGTTCGGTGTCTTCGGCCTTGTAGACAACACCCATGCCGCCCCCGCCGAGCTTCTCGACGATGCGGTAATGCGAGATGGTCTGGCCGATCATGTCTGGCCAATCATGCTGGCTTCGCGCAGAGGACTTTCAACCGGGGCCCTCGGGTCCTGGGGCTAGATATTAAGTGCAGAGGAATAAGACGTCAATTCCGCAGGCTGGTGCACGATTGCCGGGCCCGTCGCTAACCGTACGGCGGGCTGCCGTTAACCGTTGGGTTAGCGAAAGCCGGGTCGAGACGAGCGTGCGCGTCCTCGCCAGAGTTCCCGATCATTTGTTTTCAATCACTTCCGCCATCAGCGCCCCAACTTTGTGACACCCCTTCGTTTGGCCCAGGCCTTGCATTACTCAAGGACGTAAGCAACAGCAAATTGCAAAGAAAGGAAGCAGCCATGAAAACCAAGACGAATGTGAAGGCCGGACTGCGCATCGCCACGATGTAACGAAGGCAGCTAGCGTCGGCAAGCTCAAGTGACGCGCCAAGGGAAGACGGAAGCGAAGCAAACAAATTAAATTAAAAGGAGAGCAGCCATGAAAGCCAAGACGAATGTGAAGGCCGGTCTGCGCATATCAGGAAAGTGAGCCTAAAGCCAGCCACATCGATCCGCACGAACGCCGACGAAACCAGCCCAGAAGCCGCCCTCCAAGGGCGGCTTTGATTTTTTTCCGTCCTTCAGCGATGCCCGTTCATTTGGGTGCCGACCCTCGTGGCTGGGGCTCTGGGAATGATCCTTTCAGGTTCAGATTGCGGATCAGACGCAGCAACGAATTGGGATGGATGCCGAGCACCTTCGCGGCCTCGATGTAGTTTCCGTTGCTTTGTTGCATTGCCTTCTGCACCACTTGCTTCTTCTGCTCCTTGACGACACTCTGAAAATTTGACGAGCTTGGTTCTCCCGAAGCAGATTCGAATATCTCGGCCGGAAGATCCTCCGGCAAAATCCTGTCGCTAGATCCCAGCACCAGCGCCCGCTCCATCGCATGCTCCAGTTCCCGCACGTTCCCCGGCCAGTCATAATTCAGTAGACAGGCTTGCGCCTCCGGCGAAATCGGCTTGGGGCGCATGCGGCACTTCCGGCTGGCTTTGGCGACGAAATAGTCGGCCAGTAGCGGAATATCCTCCGCGCGCTCCCGCAGTGCCGGCAAAGTGATCGAGACGACATTCAGCCGATGATAGAGATCGCGGCGGAACGTCCCAGCCTCAACTGCCTGCAGCAAACCACGGTTGGTTGCGGCAACGAACCGGACATCAATTTTCATCGGACGGGTTCCGCCTACACGCTCGAACTCTCGCTCCTGTAGAACGCGCAAAAGCTTCGCTTGCAGAGCTATGGCAAACTCTCCGATCTCGTCGAGGAAAAGCGTACCTCCGTTGGCCAGTTCGACCTTACCCTTCTTCTGCGCTATAGCTCCGGTGAATGCGCCCTTTTCGTGGCCAAACAATTCACTTTCCAGCAGCGTTTCTGTGATCGCCGCACAATTCACTGCGACAAAAGGCCCAGCCGCCCTCGAACTGGAGTTATGAACCGCGCGGGCGACGAGTTCCTTGCCGGTGCCGCTTTCACCCTGGATCAAAACCGTAGAGTCTGTCGCGGCCACGCGCCGAACCAACTCATAGACCGCACGCATGCCAGGACTGTCGCCCACCAATTCGTGATTCAGATTAATTTCTTCCTGCAGGTACTTGTTTTCTTCACGCAATTTCTCCAAGTGCCGAACATTCTCCCAAGCCAAGGAGATCAGACCGGCGACCGCCGTGATCAACTGCAGATGATCGCTGTCAAAGGGGTTCTCCGGGCTCCGAGTATCGAGGTAAATCACACCGCTCACTCGATCGGCGAGGAGAAGTGGAACACAGAGCGCAGACTTCACTCCGGCACCTTGCAGGCTGGCGGCTTGTCCCACGGAGCTGCGCTTGATGTTGTCCAATAGAAGGCCAGTTTGTTCGGCAGTTATCTTTTTCAGCAAGGTCCGGCTCACACGGATGGGCACCTCTGGTCCATGCACGCGATCCCAGGCCGCGCTGCTGGCAATCTCTCCTGCGGCGTCAAGGAACAGGATTGCGGCCCGTTGCGCGGGCACGACGTCGAACAGCATTCCCAATAACTGCCACTGCAGACCTCCTTCGTCTCGAATCCCACCGATATGCGTGGCGATCTTCAGGACCGTACTCAAGTCTGCCGCTAAACGCTCCGCCTTCGGCTGCCCTGATGGCCGCTCAGGATCAGGATGAAGATAGGTAGAATCTTCGGGACGGAGGGATGCAACCACATCTTCTTCTACGGTCGTGTCGTCCAATTCGAGCGGATTTCGCTCCGCAATCGCTTCTTCGTCTCCCAACAGGAAGACCAGTGTTGAATTACCCACGGTGATCCGATCCCGATGGCAGAGCTCGTGTTTTTCGATCTTCTCCCCATTGACGCGTGTACCGTTTCGTCCGCCCATGTCGGACAGAAGAAACTGGCCGTCCTCTTGCTTAACGATCGAGAAATGCCGCCGAGACATCGAGGAGTCTGCAGCCCAAAGTTTGTTGGACGGTTCTCTCCCCACCGATATCTCGTCATCGGTGAGTGCCAAAGTCATCCCATTGAGCGGCCCCGCAATGCCCACAATCCGAGGATTCATCCCATGCTCCGGTTGGAACTATTTACCATATAAACGCTCTCGATGCACGAACTTCCACCACATGTCACATGGGCGATACTGGCCGTTTCAGCGGAGTTCGCTTCGGGAAAAACAGTCGATTTTCATCGTATTTCAAGCACGGAGCCGCATTTTTCCGTGGAGGGGCGCAATCGCGAGCTTGCTCACGACTTCCCGTCGTTCATATTAAGAAATTTCTGTACCGCCAATCTTAATCACAGTGGCGCCTGGCGTCATCGTAGTGGAAGACCAGGCATCCAAAGGACTCGCATCGAGACGCCGTCTTGATGATCGCCACAGATTCACTCAACCGTCACTTCCTCTGACGGTTACAGTCAACCGACTGGGTTTGCTGTTTTGGGTGGCGTGGCTAAGTCGTCGCGACGGCAAGCATGAAGGCAATGGCTCGGGGGAATTTTGGAGGGTACACCGGTGAAAGCTCTGCTATCAAGAGTCGGCTTGCAGTGGACCCTGGCGATGAGGATTGCATTCTCTTCGCGGGAAGCATCCACGTCACCGTGCCAAAGGTCGAATGGGTCGAATGCTCACGCCTCTCCATCAATGCGACGCGCTTTTCTTGCCGTGCGGCAAATGGTGGACCTGGCCGGGATCGAACCGGCGACCTCATCGTTGCGAACGATGCGCTCTCCCAGCTGAGCTACAGGCCCATGTACATCCAAAAGACAAGCGCGACACACCAAACTACCTACCCTTTTTGGCACTAGTCGGGCTCGAACCGACGACCTCCTCGTTGCGAACGAGGCGCTCTCCCAGCTGAGCTATAGCCCCTTGTATGGGTTGGGTGTGCTGCCCAAGTATTTTATCAGCGATCCAGAATCGGCACCAACCGGACCTCCGCTCTGCGCCGCCGCCACTGGCTCGTGGCACCGGCGAATAACCTTCCTTTGCACTAGCCTTCGTCGCACAATCCGCTTGACGAAATCCCTTGCTTCACGTCTAACTAGCATTAAGCACTTCGCCCCGCCCGCTTTGTGGGAGTTTCATATGTTTGCCCAGCTGAATCCCGCGACCGCAAACCGCCAGCGCCGGCTCCTGATCGGGTCCATCGCATGCCATGCCCTATTGCTGCTGTGGCTGCTGCATACTCCGGAGCCGCAACGGCTCACCGCTGTCTCCATCGCGTCCGGGAAGTACGGCACCTCAGTCACGCGCCTCTACTGGCCCAGCAAGAATCCAGACGACAGCACACAGAGTTCGGCTGACATCGCGACTCAGCGTTATCGTCGGCAGCGTCTGGGCCATAACAAGTTGACTTTGACCCCGCCCGTGCAAATCGCGAAGTCCGCGACGCCCATCAATTCCCTCGCCCGCACCAACGCCGAGGACGATACAAGAACTCAGACTCTTTCTGCCGCGGGCCATGGCGCCCAGGCCGGCAGCCCCAACGGTTCTTCAAACTACGACCGATTCTACGGTCCAGACGTTCGCCCTGCTCTGCCGGTCAAGACTTCCGATCCCGTCATCTACCCCTGGGAGTTGCCCAACTACGAAGGTAACGAAGTGATCGAAGTCGTCATCGATGAACGCGGAGAAATCGTCCGCAAAACCGTGCTCGCCAGCCTCGGTCCCGACATCGACGCCAAATGTCTTGCCGCGCTCGACAACTGGCACTTTCAACCCGCCACCAAGAACGGCGCGCCCATCCCTTCCAAACAAGATACGATCTTTGCCATCAAGGCGCGCGGCTGAATCTCCCCGCTATAATAAAAGAGATGACTTCCGTTTCCGTCGAACAGATCGCATCGGCCGATTTTCCTACTCGTTGGGGCCAATTCCGCATCTACGGCTTTCGCGGGACTTTCGCCGCCGATGGCAATCGCCGAGTCGATGGCCGAGTCGATGACCGAATTGAAGAAGCGGTTGCCCTGGTCATGGGCGACGTCCAGTCTTCGCCGCCGCTGGTGCGAGTTCATTCCCAGTGTTTAACCGGCGACGTTTTTCATTCCCTGCGTTGCGATTGCCGCCAGCAGCTGGAATTGTCCCTCTCGCTGATCCGTGACGACGAAGCCGGCATCCTCATCTACGAACAGCAGGAGGGCCGCGGCATCGGCCTGATGGCCAAGCTGCAGGCCTACGAATTGCAGGACTCCGGACTCGACACCGTTGAGGCCAACGAACGTCTCGGTTTCAAGAACGACTACCGAGACTACACGCTGCCCGCTGAGATTCTCAAAGCGCTGGGCGTCACCCGCGTCCGCCTGCTGTCGAACAATCCAGAGAAGGTTGATGCCCTCGAACGCGCCGGAGTGCGCGTAGTTGAGCGCGTTCCCTGCGAAGTCACTCCCAGCCCCCACGCCGAAGAGTACCTCAAGACCAAGAAAGAGAAACTCGGCCATTTGTTTACGTCAAGCTAGACCGGCATCTTCCCAGGCGCAATCCTTGCGCGAATTCTCACCGCGTGTTTTAATCCGCTCCACATCTGCCATGGCTGCGCCTGATTCCGGAACTCGCTTCTTCTCGTCTGTCCGCGCATCGTCTGGCTTCGTATCATGGCTCGCACTCGCCGCAGCGATACTCGGTACGGCGTCCATGCTCTTCTATCACCAGGCGCTCTTCATCCCGCGCGCGCTCGCGGTGCAGACCGCCAAGGGACTGGGAAACGGCTACTCGTTTGGCAACGACTTCTATCAGGTATGGCTCACCGCGCGGGAGTGGCTGCGCCACGGCCAGGATCCCTACAGCCCAGAAATGACCAGGGAAATCCAGACCGGACTTTACGGCCGCCCCCTCAATCCAGACCGCGCAACCGATCCCGTGGACAAGCGGCGTTTCCCCTATCCACTCTTCGCTGACTTGCTTTTCTGGCCGGCCGCTGAATTTCCTTTTTCTCGCGCGTGCGTCGCAATCGTCTGCGTGTTGGCGGGGCTCGCCGTAGCGACTGCACTGCTGTGGCTGCAAGTCCTGCACTGGCGTCCGGCATGGAAGTGGGTTGCAGTCGCCGTGCTACTCACCATGTCCGCCTATCCGACGCTGGAAGGTCTCTACGCCTGCCAGTTGGGATTGCTCGTGGCATTTCTGCTGCCTGCATCTGTGCTGGCATTGCAGCGCAACCGGACTTTCTTGGCCGGCGTTCTGATGGCCATCGCTACCATCAAGCCACAAGTCACGGCGCTCCCCATCCTTTATCTCCTGCTTTGGAGCGCACACGGCTGGCGAACCCGCGGCCGCCTCCTCATCGGATTGTTTTCGACGCTCACGCTCTTGGTCGGTGCGTCGCTCCTGGTATCGCCTCACTGGATCCAATCCTGGATTGCCACGCTGCAGGCCTACCACCACTACACCAGGCCCCCCATACTGACGCAGGTGTTCGCATCGTGGCTGCAGCCGCGCATTTCCGGTGTAACGACCTCTGTGCTCACTGCAGTTTTGATTGTTGCCGCGATGATCCTTGCCTGGCGCAATCGCGCCGCCGACGCCGCGTCGTTCGCCTTCCTGCTCACCCTGGCCCTGTTGCTCACGATCACGACCATCGCTCTTCTTCCCGGACAGGCTATTTACGATCACGTCATCCTGCTTCCCGCAGTATTGCTGGTCGTTCACTCCCGACACGAGTTGATCCACGCCGGACTCGTTCCACGCGTCCTGCTGGCCGTGGGCGCGCTCGTACTTTTCTGGCCGTGGATGGCCGCTTTTGCGCTGATCGCGATGCGTCCGCTGCTTGCCCCCGCGACTTTCAGCTCCACGGCGGTTCTTTCACTGCCTCTGCGCAGCGCAGCCTCGCTTCCCTTTGCGGCGCTCGCGCTCGTTGCGTGGACCTTGCGCCTCACCCCCGCGACGAATCCAGAATCCGCTTGAGCGAACTCTTCTTCTTCGCGGGCAAATAGCGCAGGGCCGCGCGCGCCAGGGCGATGTAAACTTCGGCAGCAGGTGTGCCGCGCAGCACGCGCAGATGTCGCTTCACTGTATCCACATCGCCGCGGATGATCGGTCCACTGAACCCGTCCGCCGCGCCGAAGGCGGCATAGTTCGCCAGCGTCTGCTGCAAAATCGGAATCATCCTTTGTCTCGCCGCCTTCGGCTTCACTCCCGCGAGAGCCGCAACCTGTTCAGTTGTAGCCAGCAGCGCGGTCAACAGCGGCGACGCAAAAGTTCCCCAAGCGTGGTAAGCAGCTTTATCCTTCTTGTCGATCGTATACGCGTGCCCGCCCAGGCCCTTCACGATGCGACGCACCCTTCGCACCGCACGGGCGTCACCCTCGATTGCAAACGGAACTCCCCGCAGCGCGCTTCGCGAGATTGAATCCGATCCTGACCAAACCGCTCCCCGCACAAACGTCATCAACGGATGCACCGACGCAACCGCCGCACCCCGCCTGCGCAACGAGTCGAGCTCATCGCTGGAAAGCGCGCCACTGGAATGTAACGCGACTCTTCCCTTCCACTCGACTTCCCCCCCAAGCGACTTCGCGGCCCCGGCAATGACCGAGTCCGGCACGCAAAACCAGATCACATCCACTCTCACATCCGACAGATCGGTCACTGCCCGGCCACCAACCTGCCTCGCCAGCCGTTGCGCTCGCTTCCATGATTCTCCGCTCGATGATTTCCTGCGCGAACGCGCCACCACCGCCTCAATCTTGTATCCCGCTTGATGGAGCACCAACGCCAGCAACGACCCGAAATTCCCCGCTCCCACAATCGCGACTCGCGGCTTGACGCCCATGCCCGGCAGCATAGCAGAAGCGGCTCCCGGCTTCCGGCTCCCGGATTTCACTGCCCGGTCCGCGATCCCCGCTCTCTGCATTCCGGAAGCCGGACAGCGGAAGCCGGAAGCCGATATATTATTTTCATGGCTAAATCTTCGAAGAAGCCCGCCGCCAGCAAAGAACGCATCCTCTCCTCCCGCACCGTCTACCGTGGCCCGGTTTTCACCGTCACCACCGACGATGTCGAGGAGCCCAACGGCGTGCGCGCCCGCCGCGACGTCATCCACCATTCCGGCTCCGTCGTCGTCCTCGCTGTGGATGATGACGATTCCACCGCCCCGCCTCGCGTTCTTCTGGAACGCCAGTATCGCCACGCCGCCGCCGACTATTTGTGGGAAATCCCCGCCGGCCGCATCGATCCCGGCGAGAACCCGCTCAAAGCCGCCAAGCGCGAACTCCTGGAGGAAACCGGATTCACCGCCGCCCGCTGGCGCCGCATCCTGAAGTTCTACGCCAGCCCCGGCTTCGTCGCCGAAACCATGTCAGTATTTCTCGCCACCGGCCTGCGCGCCGGCCAGGCGCAACCCGAAGCCGACGAGGTCATCCACATCAAGATGGTCCCGCTGCCCACCGCAGTCCGCATGGTCCTGCGCGGAACCATTCGCGACGCCAAGACCATCTCTTCGGTATTGTGGCTCGACCACATGACCCGCACAGCGGCAGGAAAAAAGGTTGGCATCAGGAGTTGAATCTCCCCTGGATACCGGGTACCCGCTTGACAGCCCAACTTCTCCGTTTCAAAATGCATCCTAGGAACTGTGGGCACGTCCTGGGGCCCCCCAGTAAAAGGACGTGCGGAAAGCGGGGGGTACGTGGAACGATTGAAAGGAACCGTCAAGTGGTTCAATAACGCTAAAGGATACGGTTTCATCGGCCGTGCGGACGGGCCGGACGTATTCGTTCATTACAGCGCCATCACCTCCGAGGGATACAAAAGCCTGCAGGAAGGCGACCAGGTCGAATTCGAAATCACCGAAGGCCAAAAAGGCCCGCAGGCCGCGAACGTAAGCAAGGCCTCGTAGCAGCGGACTGCGCGACCTCCGCTCCCGAGGCGGGCAACGCGGCAAACGTCGAGCGGCCGTGTCTACCGATGCCAGCGCCCGCTGGCTCTGCCGCTCAATCTTGTTTATCTTAGTCCGTGGACAACCAAGCCATGGACAACAAGGCCATCGCCAACATCCTCTACGAAACCGCCGACCTGCTCGAAATCGACGGCCAGGATTCCTTCCGCATCCGCTCCTACCGCAACGCCGCTCAGGCCATCGAGAATCATTCCGAGCAAATCAAGCAACTCATCGCCGATCCCAAGCAAGTCCTCGCCATCCCCGGCATCGGCAAAGGCATGCTCAACAACCTGAAGGAACTTTTCGAGACCGGCAAGCTTTCCTTGCAGACCGAGCTGCTCGCGAAGTACAACCCGTCCATGCTGCAGTTGCTCAAGATTCAGGGCCTAGGCCCGAAGACTATTGCGCTCATCTGGAGCGCCTACAAAGTCTGCGACGTCGACGGCGTCGAGAAACTTGCCCGCGAAGGAAAAATTCGCGAACTGCCCCGCATGGGCGAAAAGCACGAAGCCAAGCTTCTGAAAGCGATCGCCGATTATCGCCGCATCAGCGGCCGCTTCCTCATCGACGCTGCGGAAGAGGAAGCGGAAAAACTCACCACCTACCTCCAGAAATTTCCCGGCATCGACAAAATCACGCCCGCCGGCTCACTGCGTCGTGGCCGCGAGACCGTCGGCGACCTCGACATCCTCGTCACCGGCGAGACCTGCACGACCGAAGAAGGCCGCCAGAAAGCCATCGCCTATGTCGCCCAATATCCTCCGCTCATGGACGTCATCGCCAGCGGCGACAATAAAATCAGCTTCCACCTGCGCAGCGGCCTGCAGGTTGACGTGCGCCTGCTTCCACCGGAATCTTTCGGCGCCGCCATGCAATACTTCACCGGATCGAAAGCCCACAACGTAGCCCTGCGCCAGCGCGCTCTCAAGATGGGTTACACGCTCAACGAATACTCACTGTCAACTCTCGACGGCGAAAAGCCGGTCGCGGGAAAAACCGAAGAAGAGATTTACGCCAAGCTCAAGCTCGACTACATTCCGCCCGAAATGCGAGAGAACCTCGGCGAAATCGATCTCGCCGAAAAACACGCTCTGCCCCAGCTAATCACCCAGGCCGATCTCAAGGGCGACGTGCACATGCACACCGTCGAAACCGACGGCAAAAACACCATCGAAGAAATGGCCGAGGCCGCCAAAGCCCGCGGCTATCAATATATGGCCATCACCGACCACTCCAAAAACCTGGCCTTTGCCAACGGACTCGACGACCAGCGAGCCCTCGCCCACATCGCCCGCATTCGCGCCGCCGGCAAGCAAATCGAAGGCATCACCATCTTCGCTGGCATCGAAGTCGACATCCTCGCCGACGGCGATCTCGATCTCTCCGACGACGTTCTCGCCCAGATGGACATCGTCATCGCCAGCGTGCACTCGGTCTTCAATCAAGAACCCGCGAAGATGACCGAGCGCCTGCTCAAGGCCATCGAGAATCCCAACACTTCGCTCATCGGCCATCCCACCGGCCGCATCCAGCTGCGCCGCGACGCCTACGCCTTCGACATGCACGCCATCCTCACCGCCGCCGCGAAACATAAAGTCGCCATGGAATTAAATTCCTATCCCGACCGCCTCGACCTCAATGACGTGCATCTCCGCCAGGCCAAGCAGCAGGGCGTGAAAATCGTCATCAACACCGACTCCCACCACACCAGCCACATGGAGAAAATCCATTACGGCATCCTGCAAGCCCGCCGCGCCTGGCTCACCAAAGACGACGTCCTCAACACCCTGCCCGCGCAGAAATTCGCCAAAGCCATGAAGCATGCCTGGGATTCAATCAAGGTGGCCTGACCATTAAGGGATTCCAGGTTTATATGGGTAGCGGCGAGGTTTCTTACTCGACGTTGTCATCCTGAGCGTAGCCATTTTTCAGGCGTAGCGAAGGATCTCCCGCCTAACCGGCCCAGCGCGTACGCCAAAGAGCACCATAGGCTTTACAGGTTTTTCCTTCGTGTACCTTCGTGTCCTCTGTGGTTAGAGATCTTCAAACTCCTGCCCCTTGGGATTCCTCGGCGAACGTTTTCCACAGCCTTATTTCGCCCCGTGTGACGGACAACCTTGACCGAGGCTACAGAAAGTCCAAACTGACCCCATGAGCGCAATTTCCGCATATGGGACTCGACCGCCCGCGAGCGCAGAAATCTCCTCTAAGTCCTTATTCCGGAATATTTTGCCTACAAGCCATTTAGAATCAATATTTTACCGTCAAACCACCCGATCCCACACTCCTAAACATAAAAGAATTAATACCTTACACAGAGCGATGAAAAAAAATATTGAGCCTCATCCGGTCGCCCAAGCTGACCCCCTAAACCCGACCTTGCCCAGCCACAAGGATCAAAGATGAAAGTCGACATCTACCGCAAAACCGAAACCGCCGAGTCGATCACGGGCGAGTTCTGGCTCGACGGCATGATGCAGTGCTATTACCTCGAACCGTCGCGCACCACGCCCTTCTACCCAGGTCACCCCTGTATCAATGCGGGCGTCTACAAGGTCGTGCTGACCATGTCGCCGCATCTCGGGTACCTTTGCCCGGAAGTCCTGAACGTCCCCAACCGCACCGCCATCCGCTGGCACATCGGCAACTTCCCCAAAGACGTGCTGGGTTGCTGCGTGGTCGGCACAGAGGTCGGCGAAAACTTGGTGTCGAATTCCAAGGTTGCCTTCGCCGCGCTCATGGCGAAGCTTCAAGGTCAGGACATCACCGCCGAGTATCACGATCCCCAATGAGTTCGACTCTCGAGGCTCTCTGTGCGGGTAGCGTCATCCCGAGCGGAGCCGTTTTTCCGGCGAAGGGAGGGATCTCGCGCGCAGTCCCTCCAGGCTCCGCGTTCGACTCATCTGGCGTAGAATCGCCAGGTACAACGACAACAACTCCTATGCCCGATCCCACTCCTGTCCCTCCACCGCCATCGCCGGCCACGCCCGCCGGCCCCACCATCAACATCGGAGAAGAGTTCGGCACCGCGAAGAAGAATCTTCCGCCCGTCAAGATGGTGCTCATCGCCATCGGACTGGTGCTCGTCGTAGTCGCGATCGCCTCCTTCCTGAAGCGCGCCAAGCCCCAGGCCGCGGGCTCTCTCGACAACGTGGTCGCCGTCGAACTTCCCTCCAAGACTTCCACCATGGCCGCGCTGACCTTCACCATTCGCAACAGCAGTGACAAGACGTTCTACGTGCGCAGCCTTGCCGCCTCCATCAAGGCGCCCGGTGGCGAATACACTTCCGAAGCCGTCTCCGCCGTCGACTTCGACCGCTACTTTCAGGCTTTCCCCGCGCTCAAAGCCGGCGCGCAACCCCCGCTCCCACCCGAAGCCAAGATTCAGCCCGGCGAAACCGCAGCCCGCACTATCATCGTCGTGTTCCCCATCGCTCTGGATACCTTCAATCAGCGCACTTCCACCAGCGTCGTGATCTGGCCGTACGACCAGACTGTCCCCGTCACCCTGACCAAATGACCCAGTCACGCTTGCGCCAACGCCGCCGAATGCGTTTCTATATCACCATGAATAATCTCCGGAATTCGTTCCGTGCAGTCGCGCTCGTGCTCGCGATCGTTTTCTCGTCGCTTATCGCCGCCGCCGCACCCGCGGCAAAAGGCAAATACCTTTTCTACGTCGGCACCTACACCGAGGAAGGCAGCAAAAGCAAAGGCATCTACGCCTACAGCTATGACGCCGCGACGTCTGAGATCACGCCCCTCGGCCTGGCCGCGGAAACCACGAACCCTTCGTTTGTGGCGCCGAGCCCCAACGGCCGTTTCCTCTACGCGGTGAATGAAGTTGGCAACTACAAAGGCCCGAACAGCGGCGGCGTCAGCGCATTCTCCATCGACCACGCGACCGGTAAGCTGACGTTCCTGAATGAAGTCGCGTCGCGCAGCGCCGACCCCTGCTACATCACGGTCGACAAGACCGGAAAGTTCGTGCTGGTGGCGAACTATACCGGGGGCAGCGTCGCGGCCTTCCCCGTGCTCGCCGACGGCAAGCTCGGCGAGGCTTCCGCCTTCGTGCAGCACACCGGTCACGGCACAAACCCCAAACGGCAGGAAGGCCCGCACGCGCATTCGATCGATCTGTCGCCCGACAATCGCTTTGCTTTCGTCGACGATCTCGGCCTCGACGAGTTGCTGGTCTACAAATTCGACAGCACCAAGGGATCACTCACGCCCAACGATCCTCCGTTCACCAAACTCGAAGCCGGCTCTGGCCCGCGCCACTTCGCGCTCCGCCCCGACGGCAAGTTTGCCTACGTGGTCAGCGAAATGGGACACACCGTAACAGTGCTCTCAAACGACGCAGCCAACGGAAAGTTGCAAGTCATGCAAACGATCACGACGCTGCCCAAAGATTTCACCGGCCGCAACGACGACGCGGAAATCCAGATGCACCCCTCCGGAAAGTTTCTCTACGCTTCAAACCGCGGCGAGGACACGATTGTTGTGTACGCCATCGACGCGGCCAAAGGAACGCTGACCCAGGTTGCAAGCGTTCCCACGGGAGGCAAGGAACCGCGCAGCTTCGAAATCGATCCCACGGGCACGCTGCTGTTTGCGGAGAATCAGAACTCGAACACCATCGTAGTCTTTAAGATAGACCAGAAGACGGGCTCACTGACGCCGACGGGCAAAGTTCTGGAGGTCGCATCGCCGGTGTGCCTGAAGTTTGAGTCTGCACAATAGAGTTGTCAGGTCAGGAACCCGATGGCTAGACTTCAACTGTCCGCGCGGCTGCGAAAGCTATTGTGGGGTGTAGCCGCTCTCCTCGCGCTCATGCTAACCGTACCGCATTTCATGGCGACGGGCAGCGGAGCCTACAAGCTCGCCGTGACAACGGCGCATCAGTCGCCACGATTCAAGGAGATGTTAGGTGAACCGATCACTGAGACTTGGTTCTCCGAGGGCAAAGAAGTATTCGGGAACCCTGCAACAGCCGACTTGTTGATTCCCGTGCAAGGCCGAATGCGACGGGGAAGTCTACGAGTTCGGGCGGTGAAGGAAGGCGGAAGGTGGCGATTGACGGAGCTGAAGTTGGAACTCGAACAGCCGAACGAACAGATCGATCTCTTGCCGACTACGTCTATCTGATGACGGTGCCGATTGGCAATCGAGGTCGACGATGACACCCGGCCTACTGCTTCCTCTGAATCCCCTTGCGCCGCGCCAGGTGCGTGGTCGCGTCCGGCTTGATCTCGTCATACTTCAGGCACGAGATCGAGCCATCCACTTCCAGCACAGCCAGCGCGACTTGATCGCAGCTGTTGATGCCGTGCTCACGCAGGGCGCGATGCAACTCGTCCATGCTGACGCGCTCGTGGGCCATGTGCGAATCAATCACCTTGCCGTCGTGAACCAGCAGTGAAGGCTCACCCTCGATCAGATGCCGCAAGCGCCGGTTCTTGCCCGAAACATTCGCGACCACATAATTCAGCACCAGCAGCGTGCTGGCCGCGACCGCGCCGCCCAGCAGCGACGTATCCGGCCCGGTCATGGCATTCTGTACGGAGTTCGACAGCAGGAGCAGCAGCGTCAGGTCGAACGGAGTCATCTGCCCGACCTCGCGCTTGCCACTTAAACGCACGCCGATCAGCACCAGCAGGTAGATCATGCCGGTGCGCAGCACGATCTGCAGCAGCACGTGGCTTCCGGGAAAGAACGCTCCGGTCATGTTAGGAGACTCGCAAACTTAGAAGGCACACCACCTAGACAGCTTGCTACCAAAGCGTTCTGTTGCCGTTCAGTTCGCCGTCACCGGCACAGGAGCACTCTTGGGCGTGCTCAAATATCCCGTCGCTTTGTTCTTATCGACAGTCCAGACGACCAGCTCAAACAGCAGATGATCGCGTCCGGAATAGAACTGAATGGGCTCGGCGACATTGCGATCCTTCTTCTCGATCGTCTTGTCGTCGGAGGTCACATTCATGGTGAACTTGCCCTTCTTGGCGTCGGTCTTCTTCAGCTGCAGGCCCACGGTCGAAACTTCCTGAGGCTTGGCGCCCCGCAGCAGCGTGAACTCGTAGTAGTTGCGGTCGCCCTTGTGCTTCAGGATTTCCAGGTCGCCCGCCGTGTGAGCGATGAGTCCACTCTGCACGCCCAGATCGCCAATCGTGCTTTGCAGCTTGGCTTTCGTGGCTTCGAGATCGGCCTTGGTCGTGCCCAGGTCGGTTTTCACTCCGCCCACATCCGTCTTCACGCCGGAGATTTCTCCGCTCACCTGGCCGAGTTGCGCCTGTTCCTGTTTCTGTTCCTGTTCCAGGCGGCTCTCGGTGGCCTTCTGTTGCGCCCTCAACTCCGCCACGCGCTGGGCCAATTCCTGTTTGGTCAGGCCCACTTTTTCCCGCAGGGCGTCGCTCTGGGTTTCGGTGGTCTGCACGCGTGCCTGCAGATCTTTCACTTGAGCCTGGCTCTTGCCCAGTTCGTCCGACAGGTTGTCGACTTTCTTCTGCGTGGCATAGTGGGCGTATCCGGACGCCGCCACGAAAGCCACTGCCAGCGCGGTCAGAATCCACTTGCCTGTGTTCGACTGATGTTCCGTATGCATCTGTACGCCTTCATCCGCCATACACTCTTCCTCCTAGGGAAGTTCAACTTTTGAATTGCAGGGATACTTTTATTCGACAACCGATTGTTCAGCAGGATCAACCACAGTGTCAATTAGCTCATAGGATGCGGACCGGTTTCGTGATGATGCCTTTAGCGCCGCAGCGCCAGCGCCTCCTGCAAAGCTGGTTCAAGATCGCGGCGCACTGCGGCCGCTTCCCTGCCCAACCGCTTCTCGACTTGCTGCCGCTCCGCATCCAGCGCAGCCGGAACTTCTGGTTTCGGAAGCAGTCTGGTTACGGATTCCGACTTCACCACACATGCATAAGCCAGCCGCGCCGGAAATCCAGCCTCATCGAGAAATCGCCCGTAGGCAAACCAGTCTTCAGCGCTGGCGCTGGAGTCGGAAATGGAATCGTCGAGCCGCAGCGCAAGCTGATAGAGGCGCAAGGCATCGTCTAGTTTGCCCGACTTCGACTGCAATGCCGCTTCGTTCACTGCGGCCACGCTCTCCAACTTGGTCTGACCAGTTTGTGCGGCAAGCTTCTCCGCCAGCTGATACGACTTCAACGCAAGCTCGGATTGCGACGAACGCGCCTGGCAGTCTGCCATGCGCAACGCGATTGCGATCACTTTATCGGCGGCGGGGCGATCCTGGGCCTGCCGCTTCGCGACCTGTTCGAGAAAAGAGTTGTAGTGTGCTGCCGCTGCTTGCCACTTGCTTTCGCGATCCAGTTCGTTCGCCAAGTAAAGATGCGCGAGTCTCTGTTCAGGATCAACCGTCAGGGCCTGATCCCAACTCGCGATTGCCTCATCGGCGTGGCCACTGCGCAGCGCGAGAAGGCCGCGGTCCACCAGCAGATTGCCATCCTTCGGCGTGTACTTGAGCGAAGCTTCGGTCAGGCGAAACGCTTCGTCGAAGCGGTCCTGATCGATCAGCAATTGCAGCAGCCCCTGCCGCGGAGCGGGATCGGCCGGATTGGCCTGCATCGCCCGTCGCCATGCTGCTTCCGCCTCTTGCGGTTGGCCGTTTTCCACGGCCCGGCGCGCCAGCCGCATCTGCAACGAACTATCAAATGAATTCAGCGCCGCAGCCCGCTGCAAATCCTGCAAGTCTTCAGCATGCAGCGCCAGATAGTATCGAGCTTGATCAACCGACCCCCAAGCCAACAGGACCACCGCCGCACTCACGCGCAGCCAATGAGCCTTGGGGCTGCCGCCCACCAGCCAGCGACACGCTGCGGCGAACTGCCCACCCGCGTTCCCAGCGGCATCTGCGATCCGCTCCTTCGAGTTCAGCAGCAGCGTGGCGATCCGCCCGTCGCGCAGCTTCCAGATCGCGCCATCCAGAATGAAGTGGTGAATGTTTACCAGCGCGGTAAAAATCAGAAAGCTCGAAGTGAAGTCATGATGAAAGGCGCGGCTCGCCAACCACGGCCCGGGCACAAACAATGCAATGCCACCCACGACCAGCACACCGAAATAGGCCAGCGGACGCCACTTGCCGCTTGCCTTGCCGCCGCTTTCTCCAGCGGTCGCGCCCGAAGCTTCGCGGCGCGCATAGTAACTTGTGATCCACAGATACTGCGCCGAGTGCATCACGGCGAGCACGCCCGAGCTGTAGCGGTTCTGCGGAATCTCCAGGCCCTTGATCAGCGAGATCGCCGCCGGTAGCAAGAACCACAAGAACTGCGATGAGAACAGGGTCAGTGACGAGATCAGTCTCCGCCAACCAGTCGCGCGCGCCAACCGCGACAGCCCATACGCCGACAGCGCCACGAACGCCACCATCAGAATCATCTGCTCCCAGCGGCTCACCGCGGCTGGAATTCCCAGCGAGATAAACAGCGAGTCGGTCGACGGCCCAGTATGAAAGCCGAGGAAGAGGATGAGATACGAAACTACGAAAGCGCCGTATAACGCGCGGCGCGTGCTCTTGTCAGGATCGGCTCCGGCGCGGCGCGCGAACATCATGAACAGGCCGTAGTTCTGTCCGCTGTAATGCCACGGGCTCCACGTCAAATAGATGGTGAAGATCCAGGGCAAAAGCCGTAGCCAGAAGTGCGAGAGCATCAACGTCAGCAAGATCAGCCCCGTCACATGCACGGTGAAAACGCGATACTTCTCGAAGTCTTCGCTGCGATGGTAGGCGCGGTAAATCGTCGCCATGTAGTGCGGATAATTAAAGAACAGCGCCAGCGCGTAGAAGACGACTGACCACGTGCGCGCGCTCGAAGCCAGCGCGAAATACGAAACCAGCAGCAGCGGCGCCGACCACGCTCCGCAGCCCACGATCAGATCGAGCCACGGATTGTAAATCCAGAGATTAGAGACTCCGGGCGCGGCTGTTTCCTTCGGATTCTGGCGCAGTTTCCCCATTTTGGCTTGACCAAATTATAGGGGCGCAAATCGTCACCAGACGTGTCTGGTGAGGTGCGGCAGGGGTAACGAAGGTAACGAGCGAGTTTTCGCTATTCGAATTTCCAGCGCGTGGACTTGCTCTGGAAATACTTCTCCCACAAGGCGAACGCGACGCGCGGCCGCACGGAGAAGACCGGCTCTTTCATCGACAGAATGCCGTCTTTCATCGACGACATGTCGAACTTGTATTTCTTTTCGTACGCGGGAAGGAACTTGCGACGCGCCGCGAGGTCGGCGATTTCCGCAACACCCTCGACGATCACCGCTTCCTGCGCATGTTCCGTGCAGACGACGCAATTCGTGTTTCGTTCAAGGTTGCGCGCCTTGCGCGATGTGCTGCCGGTGCTGAACAGGAGGCGCCCGTCCTGCCACAGGCCCCAGACAACCATAGTATGAGGAGAACCGTCAGGCTTAACGGTGGTGATCCAGTAGTTGTGCGATTTCTTCAGCCGCTGCTCGGCCCACGACCACGGCAGCAATCCCTTCGTGCCCTTCGGGAAGCCATACCCTGGCGTAGCGATGCGGGAAGCGGGTGGTCTTCGCGACGGGCGCGTCTTACTCGCGGTTGGCATGGAGGCACCTCATTGCATTCATCCCGTTTGGTCGGGTTAATTTAACGGGGTAATTGTAGCGAATCAAGGCCGCTGTCAGCTCTAAGTGACTTTCGGGACTATGGGGTCGTGAGTTTGCTTGTGCGCGGCGGATTCGATACGTAGCTTTGAATAGAGGTTACGAGGGCTGGAGATGAACACAAGCGACGAGCCGCGCAGTCAGCCGAAGTGGCGCCGATTGGTCACGCTACTGGTGGGAGTCTTTGGTCTGTTTGCCGGGTTGTGCACGATCTTTGCGCTGATCGTGACCACAGCGCTGGCTTGGTCGGAACACGCTCAGGCGCAGTGGCCCGCGGCGACTGCGAGCGTCCAGCGATGCGGCGTGGATCTCTACACCCACACTCGCGGGCATGAGGCCTACTGGATCGATTGCAGCATCACCTACACGGTGCGCGGCGAGGAAATTATTTCCCGCGTTCATTCGCTCAGCACGCCCGCCCCGCAACGGATCATCTACCAATTTCCGGCAGGGCAGTTCGAGAGAATGCAAGAGTGGGTAAACGAGCACCCTGCGGGAACACCGATCGAGGTGCATTACGATCCAGCAAATCATGCGAAGGCAGTTCTGGTGGAGACCGATATGCCGCGGGGAGGTCCGCAAACGCCGGATAACTTGAAGCTGCTGGGTTTCTTTGCAGTCAGTTGTGCGCTGTTGCTGACGATTGCGCGAATCGCTCGGCCGCGAGGTGCCGCATCGGCGGTCACGGCCGACGGTCGTGTCTATTAGTCGTCATGCTCTGGCTTTCGGAGATGTGCAAAGCCCCGACATATGAATTCGTAATAAGGACCATCATCGAACATGACCGCCAGATGCCGCAGGTCAGATAAGGCCATGCTGGTGGGTCGAGAAGCGATCCTGGCCCTTAGCTCGCGCAACCACTCCGAATCTGGAAACTCAACCACCTTGTCATAAGCGACCGAGGCGAAATCCAGGACAGCAAACAGACTGTAGACCGAGTGCGCCACTGGCTCGATGAATTGCAATTCTTCCACGACAGATTGCCCTTCACTCCTAATGTGGCACGAGATCGTCAACATCGCTGGCGATTTCTGAAAGACGCCCGGAATCCGTCGCAGGACAGGCGTCCGCAGAAAACTGGTGGACGGCGCAGGCAAGACATACAAGATGCTGTGCGGTGGATTATTCAACGATCCCTACAGGCTCTTCTTCGTCCACTCATCGATGCGATCGAGCGCCGTCTGCAGATTCTCCAGGGAATTGGCCACGCTGAAGCGCAGGTAGCCTTCGCCGAATTCGCCGAACGATGTGCCCGAAAGCGCGGCCACTCCTGCCTGCTCCAACAGCGCATCGGCCAGCGGCTTCGACTTCCATCCCGTCTTCGTGATGTTGGGGAACACGTAGAACGCGCCTTTCGGCATGCGGCACGAAAATCCTTTGATCTTATTCAGCCCGGTCACGAACATATCGCGGCGGCGTTGGAATTGGTCGCGCATATGGTCGACTGAACTCTGATCGCCGCGGATGGCTTCCACTCCCGCAACCTGCGTGAAGCTCGCGGTACAGGAATTGGAATTCGTCATCAACCGCGTCATGTGCGCGGCCAGGTCGGCGCGCATCACGCCGTAGCCCATGCGCCATCCGGTCATGGCATAAGTTTTCGAGAAGCCGTCGAGCAGGATGGTGCGCTCCTGCATGCCCGGCACCGACATGATGGAAAAATGCTGGCCGCCATCGAACAACAGCCGGCTATAGATTTCGTCCGACAGGATCATGATGCTGCGGTCGCCAATCAGCTCCGCAATCTGCTCGATGTCGCGGCGCTCCATGATTCCGCCCGTAGGATTCTGCGGAGAATTCAAAATAATCAGTTTAGTGCGGTCGGTGATGAGCCCGGCCAGTTCGTTCACGTCGAGCGAAAAATCGCGCTCCTCGCGGAGTTGTATCGGCACGGCCCGCCCGCCCACGTAGTGAATCATCGACTCATAAATCGGAAAGCCGGGATTGGGATAGATGACTTCGTCGCCCTCGTCGATTAACGACAGAATCGTGAAGAAGATAATCGGCTTGCCGCCCGGGACCACCACCACTTCGTCGCTCGTTACTTTCACCCCACGGGTGCGGCTGACATATTCGGCCAGCGCCTCACGCAGCTCGGGCAGGCCGGCCGAAGGACCGTAGTGCGTCCAACCTTTGCGCAGGGCGTCAATGCCAGCTTCCACCACGTTGGCGGGCGTATCGAAATCCGGCTCGCCGATTTCGAGATGAATCACGCTCTTGCCCTGGCGCTCCAAGGCGCGCGCTTTGTTCAGAACTTCAAAAGCGGTCTCGGTGCCCAGCCGCGACATACGGCGGGCGAGATGCAATTCGTGTTGCGTGGTTTGCGGCATAATGACCAAACTCCTGATTAGGCCAAACGGCACATTATACGCCCGCGGGATAGAGCCTAAACCACGAAGGGCACGAAGGTGCACTAAGGGAAGCTCTATAAATCGAAGACTTCGTGCCCTTCCTGGTTGATTCTTTCCTCGGAGTCGAGCCAGCTACGATTCGTCGGAGTAAACTGACTCGTCGGACAACGGAGGTATCGATGAACTCCTATCTTGACGAACTATACGCGCATCAGGAGTGGGCCGACGCCGAGCACTGGCGCGCGTTTGAGGTGCATCCCTCAGCGCTCGCCGATAAAGCAATCAGCGAGCGACTGCTGCATATTCACCAGGTGCAGTACGGATTCTTGTGGATCACCGGACCGCGGGCCGGGGGATTTGAGTTCAAGAAGCTGGAAGACTTTCCCAGCATGACCGACCTCAAACACTACGCCCAGCGCTATCACGCGTCGGCCAGCGAGATGCTACGGGGACTGGATGCAGACAAACTCGAAGCGATGGTCGAGGCTCCGTGGTTCAAGCCGCCGCTGAAGCTCAGCCGGCGCCATGCATTGACGCAGGCGGCGATGCATAGTCACTATCATCGCGGGCAGAACGCGACGCGCTTCCGGGAATTGGGCGGCGAGCCGCCGATGACGGACTTTATTGTCTGGCTGCGCGACGGGCAACCTGCGGCGCGATGGAGCTGACGAGAGAAACTTCGAGCTGCGCTCGAAGGGCAGCGGAGGGCGGCTGTCCCCGCATGAAGCTATCGCTGCAAGCTATCCCTATTTAAAGGGATTATTCCGAGACGCTGTGTTCTTCGTTTTGCGAACGCAGGACGCGGTCGACGGAATATGGGGCGCGGCGGCTGGGTTCGTGGTAGTGGCGGACCTGCATTTCGCCGAGCAGTCCGATCGCCAAAAGATTCAATCCGCCGAGCAGCAGGCCGAGAGCGGCCATCATCAGCGGGCCGTGGGAAGCCATAATCGGCACGTGGCGCAGGAATTTCTCAACGCCCAGCCAGAGCACGATGGCGCTGCCTCCGAAAATGCTCATCATGCCGAAGCTGCCGAAAAAGTGCAACGGGCGCGACAAGTAGCGCAGCAAGAAGCGAATGGTCAGCAGATCAAAGAACACGCGGAACGTCCGCGTGATGCCGTAATGCGAAACGCCGCGCTCGCGATTTACGTTGCGGATGGGCACTTCGCAGATGGTTGCACCGTGCCATGAGGCCAGCGCCGGAATGAAGCGGTGCAGTTCGCCGTAGAGCGGGACTTGTTCGAGAATGTCGCGACGGTAAGCCTTGAACGTGGTGCCGAAGTCGTGAATGTCGACGCCCGAGATCTTAGCCATCATCCAATTCGCAATCCGCGAAGGGATGCGGCGCATCCAGAAATTGTCGACGCGCACTTTACGCCATCCGCTGACAATGTCATAGCCGGCGGCAATCTTTTCCAGAAACAGCGGAATGTCGTTGGGATCGTGCTGCAGGTCGCCATCCATGGCGATGATGTACTCGCCGCGGGCATGGTCGAAACCGGCTGCCAGCCCTGCAGTCTGGCCGAAGTTGCGGCGCAGCTTAACCACCGTCACGCGGCTGTCGACCGCGGCGATTTCGCGCAACATGGCGAACGTGTGATCGTTCGATCCATCGTCCACCAGCACGATCTCGAAGCTCTCGCCGTGCGTCTCCATTACCGCCTTCAGGCGGTCGTAGAGGTCGGTGACGTTCTCCTGCTCGTTATGCAGCGGGACGACGATGGAGTATTTGGGCACAGTTTTTATATTATAGACCGAAAAACGTTCTCCGCTCCCGGTTCTCAGTTCCTGCCTTGGTTACCCTTGGTGCTCATCGCGGTGGTTTTGGCTGGAGTGGGTTAGCGTGTCCGCACTCCTGTCAACGGCTCACATGGGGGCGTTTACTCTGCCCGCACGGTCGTAACTTGAGACCGCGCTGGCAAGGGCACTACGATTTTGATGCGCGCGAGAACCGCATCGGGCGCCCTTCTGAGGTCAGTCGAGTATGCACCCGCAACCAGAATTGCCGCACGAGATGGAATCAAAGCGCATGGAAAGAGCGCAGGTGCTCAAGCTCGTTTGGACATTGTTGGGAGCAAATGCGGCCTGCACAGTTTTGTTTTTCGCGAATCGTCATCACCCGAGCTCGGTGCTGGGTTGGGGGCTCTTTGCGACAATCCTGGTCCAGGGATACTGTTTTTACCGACTCGCGCGTGCCGGGCAAGAATTGAAACCCGTGCTGCCGCCCGAGATGGAAGCCAAGCGCATCCAGATCGCCAAGCGGCACAACTCGCTCTGTGTGGTGATGCTAGCGGTGATGTTTGTGCCGTGGGTTGGCGTACTGATCCTGCCTTATCGCGGTGCGGCGGTAATTGGGCTGGCTCTGCTGGCGACGTTCGCCGCCGTAGCATGCGGAATCCCCCGAATCATCCGGCACGATGACGAGATGTGCCGGCGGCTTGGATATATGTGCCCGATCTGTCACAAGCCGCTCTACGAGCCACGAGCAGCGACTTATCTGACCGGAATCTGCCCCAAGTGCAAGAAGAGCATTCTTGCCGTTTTGCCCGCCGAGCCTGCCTCCGCGTGACCGGGCACGGCGCAGACCGTAGTCGCTGACTTTTTTCTGCGACTCCGAAGAGCAGGTCGCCGCTGCGGTTTCGATGGCGATGCGCTCGAACCACAATCCACAGCTCTCCACTTTGCCGGCATGGAGCCGTGACGGCAATCACAGTCGAGCGGCCACGGTTCCGCCTAAGATCCCTGTGACCGACGCTTATGCCACGAAAGCTCAGGGTTGGAATTCTGGGGTACGGCAGGATGGGGCGTGAATTCGTTGCCGCCATGCAGGAAAACGAGCTTTGGGATGTCGCCGCCGTATACGACATCTGCGAGCCAACGCGGCGTCTAGCGAGGCGACAAGTGCCCGACGCGGCGATCTACGACGATCCCGCGGCCATCTTCAGCGACACGTCGATCGATGCGGTGGGATTGTTCACGCTGGCGGATGCGCGGCCCCAGCAGATTCGCCAGGCCTTGGCGGCCGGGAAGCATGTGCTGGCGGAAAAGCCGATCGGCCCCGAGGTTGCCACCGAGTGGCAGCTGGTGCGCGAGATTGAGGCCAGTAATCTTTTTGTAGCCGTCAACCTTTTCAACCGGAACGCCTGGTATCACAAGGACATTCAGCGATTTATTGCGGAGGGCGAGATTGGCGATCTGGCCGTCATCCGGGTTTGCCACATGACGCCGGGCCATATGCCTCTGGAAGGGCATGATCCCGAAGGCCCGCCGTTCCACGACTGCGGGATGCACTACGTGGACGTCGCCCGCTGGTACGCCAAGAGCGAATACAAGACCTGGCATGCCGAAGGGATTCGCGCCTGGGGCTACAAAGATCCTTGGTGGGTACAGGCCCACGGCACCTTCGCCAACGGCGTAGTGTTCGACATTACCCAGGGATTCATCTACGGGCACCTGGCGAAAGAACAGCCGCACAATTGCTACGTCGACGCGATCGGCACCAAGGGGGTCGCGCGCATGCGGCACGACTTTGCGGAAGCCACGGTGGAACTGTTCGGAGTGAACAGAACGGTGCGCAAGACCGCGCCTTTCAACGATAAGAAACTCGACGTAATGGTCGAGATCTTCGCGCGATCCATACTCGCGGGAAAAAACCTGGGGTTCCCGGAAGCCCGGGACAGCGTGATTGCCTCCGAAGTAAGCTGGGCGATGCTCAACGATGCCATCTCACACGTCCCACCCGTGCGCGGCACGCCGGAGGAGATGCAGCAGATTCTGGAGCACCGCCGCAGCCTGGTAAACGGGTTTGGGCTCCCGGTTAAGACGCAGGCGCTGACGGAGAGCGAACTCTTACCCCACTAAGCATTCGGCTCTCATCGTCGGTTCTCCAGCTTCCCGGATTCCGCTAGAAAGCGCGCTAGCTCCTGATCTTCTTATCCCTGCTCTTTCAGCTTCAGCTTCGACTTGTTTTCTTCCATGAAGGTTTTGATCTCGTTGGCCGCGCCCAGCAGGCGGTTCCACTGCTCGTAGTAGAGCGTGACCGGGAACCGACCCAGACCATAGACGCTGACTCCGCCCTTTTCTCCGACTTTGAAAATCAGGTCGCCGCTGCGTTTCTTGGTTTCGACTTCTTTCTCCAGCTGAGACAGTTTCGCTTTCAGTTCTTCGTAGGTTGGTTCTGACATGCTTCCCTCACAGTTTGAATTGATTGCTTTCGCGGATGATTACCTGGCGGATGATCAACTCACGCATCATCAACTCGCTAACGATCGGCCAGTCGGCCGCGACGCCCCACATCTAATAGTAACTTGCCGGTCATTGCCTTGCGGTGGATAACCGTTATAAGCTTAGTGCAATCGATTTCAAAGCAGGAAAGCGTCACCTGGGGTAGTTCATGCGTTTGTGGGTGAAATGGTCGTCGTGGATATGCCTGTCCCTGATGTTGTGGACGGTCACGGTAGAGTCCACGCACAATCATCCTAACCAGACGGAATCGGCTTCGTGCTCGATTTGCATTGTGGCGCACAGCGCCAGCCCCACCATAAGTTCCAGCCATACTGCTCCGGTCTTTGCCGCGGTCGGCCTCCTGCGCGAAGAAGATGTCATCGCGAAAGCCCGGTTCGATTTCTCCGAAGCCGGCATTCGCGGTCCTCCTGCCCTGTAGGGATTCCCACAACTTAAATTGTCCGGCTGAACCTGAATGCTTACGGTTCGGGCGGAGCTAATTCCCTTTCTTCTTTCTTATACAGGAGGGCCTATGCCTACTTTTCATACCAGGCGCTTCGCCGCATTGGGGGCGGCCGCGCTATTTCTTGCCGTAACAATCGCCGGCGCACAGTCAGCCGGAAACTCCGGTTCCATCAACGGCAGCGTTCTGGACCCCACGGGCGCAGTCGTCGCCAAATCCACCGTCGAAATCCGCAACTCGGTCAGCGGCTATGCCCGCTCCACAACTACTGACGCCGCCGGAAGATTCTCCTTCACTAACGTTCCCTTCAATCCTTACCACCTGGTGGTCACTACGAACGGTTTCGCAGCTGCAGTGCAGGATGTCGAAACTCGCTCCGCAGTTCCGGTGAACGTTGTCATCAAACTGCAGGTGGCCTCCTCGACCACCCAGGTAACTGTCGAGGCCGGCGGGGATCTGGTGGAGAACGATTCCACATTCCATCAGGACATCGACCGCAACTCTTTCGAGAAGATTCCTCTGGAAAGCGCATCGTCGTCGTTGAGTTCACTGGTCACGCTCTCAACCCCGGGAATTGCTGCCGATTCCAACGGCCTCTTCCACGGGTTGGGGGATCACGCGGAGAATTCGTTTTCAGTAGATGGCCAGCCCATTACCGACCAGCAGAGCAAGGTGTTTTCCAATCAGATTCCGCTGGATTCGGTCCAGTCCATGTCAGTCATCTCCGGCGCGCCGGGAGCGGAATACGGCGGCAAAACCAGCGTCGTGATTGTGGCAACCACTCGTTCAGGGCAAGGAGTCACGACGCCGCACGGAAGTGTGAGTACGTCCTATGGGGCGTTCGGAACATCCACCGTAGCCGCCGATCTGGCCTACGGCGGCCAGAACTGGGGAAATTTCATTTCGGCCAATGGCATGAATACGGGCCGGTTCCTGGATCCGCCGGAATTCGTGGTGTTCCATGACAAGGGCAACGAAGAAAATCTGTTCGACCGCGTGGACTATCAGATCTCAACCGGCGACTCGATTCACCTGAACTTCGGTTACAGCCGGAGCTGGTTCCAGACGCCCAATAACCTCGATGCCGAAAATGCCACGCCGTGGAGCGGGCTGGACGGGATCATGCCGCAAATGGCCAGCTTCAACGGCAGAAACCCGAACGGAAACATCGTTGGGCCCACCGACCAGCGCTCCAAGATTGGCACCTTCAACATCGCTCCATCGTGGACGCGGCTGGTAAGTGCGAACTCGGTCTTCACGTTGGGCGCGTTCGTGCGCCGCGACGACTACAACTACTACCCGAGCGGCGACGCCTTCTCTGACCTGGGGCCACCGAGTCTGCAGAGGCAGTCGGTAGGGCAAAACCGCACCCTCACCAACGCCGGGCTTCGGTCCGATCTTTCCTATGTCAAAGGGATTCACCAGATCAAGGCAGGCGCGGTTTACCAGCAGACTTTCCTCAACGAAAACGACACCGTCGGAATCGTCGATCCAACCTACAACGCGCCCTGCATCACGGCCGCAACCGTGACGGCCGTTAATCCGTTCCCTTATGTGGCAGCGCCCGGGCTCACGGCCGCGGACTGCCCCGGCAATACAGGCACCTACCAGCAAAACAACGCTTCCAACCCCAACGCGCCGAATATTGCTTTCTACCCTTACTACAACGCGGTCCTGGCGCCATACGACTTGACTCGTGGCGGAACTCCCTATGACTTCATCGGCCACACCGCTGTGAAGGAACTCGCGCTGTATGTGCGCGACAACATCACCAAGGGCGACTGGTCGTTGAACCTTGGCCTACGCGGCGATCTTTACAACGGTCTCTCGGTGGCGCGGCAAGCGGAGCCACGGCTCGGAGTCGCTTACAACATTAAGCGGACCAACACGATTCTGCGCGTGTCCTATGCGCGCACGCTGGAATCTCCGTTCAACGAGAATCTGATCCTTTCGAGCATCGGTTGCGAAAATGCCGTTTTGAATCCGCTGCTTCTCTGCGGTTCCGCCAGCGGAGCCCTGAGTCCTGGATTCCGCAATGAATTCCATGCCGGCATCGAGCAGGCTTTCGGACGCTACCTGGTGTTTTCCGGCGAGTACATCACCAAGTACACCCACAACGGATACGACTTCAGCGTGCTGGGCAACACTCCAATCACGTTCCCCATTGAATGGCATAACTCCAAGATTCCTGGATATGCGGGCCGTGTAAGCGTGCCTGACTTCCACGGCTTCTCGGCGCTGATGGTTTTCTCCAGCGTGGCGGCGCGCTTCTTCCAGCCACAGATCGGTGGAGCAGGCGCAACGGTGGCCACGGCCGCAGGACTTCCCTTCCGCATTGACCACGACGAGAGGTTCAACCAAACCACTCACTTCCAATATCAACCCTGGAAACGCGGCCCGTGGGTTGGCTTCAACTGGCGCTATGACAGCGGACTGGTCGCGGGAGCGACACCGTGCTTCGGTCAGTTGGCATCCAACGATTGCCCGGGATCGATCGTGCTCGGCGGCGTGAATAACGTGAGTATGGGCGCTGCCAACGTCGGAGAAATTCCCCTTTCCGCCGATCAGGAAGCGGAAGCCGGATTCACTTGCAACGGCGTACGCGCTAACCCGACGTCTCCTTTGCCGTTCAATTGTCCCGCATCACAGTTTGGTTCAGCCCTCATCAAGGTGCCTGGGGCGAATACCGAGAACGACGACCACAACCCTCCGCGCATCGCGTCGCGAAGTCTGTTCGACGCCTCGCTCGGCCACGACAACCTGTTTCACGGCGACAAGTACAAATGGAGCGCGCAGTTGACGGTCATCAACCTGACCAACAAGTATGCGCTCTACAACTTCCTATCCACCTTTAGCGGGACGCACTACGTCACACCCCGGACGCTGACGGCTTCGCTCGGGTTTCACTTCTAGGGTTTGGCATGCAAGCGAGCGGAACAGGCGGCTTTGGGGCACGGGCCGCCTGTTTTCTCGCGAGCGTTTGTAAAGCAACGTAAAACCTGCGGTCCGACGGGCGTGACTCTCTGGGATTGGTAAAATGGTTGGAGATGCCTCAATCACGTTTTAGATCCAAGTTTGCCTTTTATTTATCGGGCTTCGCAGTATTGTTGCTGGCAGTCAGCACTGTCGGCGCGTGTTTCGCGCAATCCGTGGGTAATGCCTCGTCGCTGAACGGGACGGTTCTCGACGTTACCGGCGCAGTCATTTACGGAGCCACGGTAAAGATCCATAACCCGTCCACCGGACTGGAACGCAGCGTACAGACCGACACTACCGGCGGATTCGCCTTTCCCAACATTCCGTTTAATCCCTATCACCTTACGGTCACGGCGAAGGGCTTCGCGCCCTACACGCAGGACGTGCAGCTTCGTTCTGTCGTGCCGGTGAACCTTACGATCACGCTGCAGGCAGTAGTCGCGACTGAAACCGTCACCGTCCGCGAATCGGCCGGCGATCTGGTGGAGACCGATTCCACTACCCACAGCGACGTGGACAAGAATCAAATCGACCGGGAGGTTCTGCCGGAAGGCGGCGGCGTGGCTGCGATCGTCGAAAACGCCACGCCCGGGGTTTCCGCGGACTCCAATAACCAGATGCACGGCCTGGGCGATCATGCGGAAAACACAATCTCGGTCGACAACCAGGTCAACTCCGACCAATCGAGCAAGACTTTTTCCAACCAGATTCCCTCCGGTTCGATTCAGTCGATGGAAGTGATCGCGGGTGCGCCCCCGGCAGAGTTTGGCGGCAAGACTAGCCTGGTGGTGAAAGTGAGCACGCGCTCCGGTCAGGGAGTGAAACCTCCGGCCGGATCGTTCACCACGTCGTACGGCTCGTTTGGCACATCCGATGCGGCGTTCGACCTGGCCTATGGCGGACCGAACTGGGGGAACTTCATCGCCGTCAGCGGCACCAACGGCGGTCGCGTTCTGGACGCTCCTGAATTTGCCGTCATGCACGACAAGGGAAACGAAGAGAACTTTTTCGATCGCGTCGACTACCAGATCGCCAGCGGTAACACGGTTCACCTGAACCTAGCGTGGACCCGCTCCTGGTTTCAGACGCCCGATACTTTTGGCAACCTGAATCTTGGCGACCTCGACCCGTTCGGCAATCCTGTTCCGCCGACCGATCAGCGCACCCAGATCAAGACCCTCAACGTTGCACCAACCTGGACGCGCCTGCTCAGCCCCACGCTAGTCTTCACCTTTGGCGGCTACGTGAGGCGGGATGACTACAACTACTATCCCAGCGGAGATCCGTTCGCCGATCTCGGCCCGCTCAATCTGCAGCGTGAAACCATCGGGCAGGCCCGCACGCTCACCAACGCGGGAATTCGCTCCGATCTCGCCTACGCCCACGGAATTCACAATGTGAAGTTCGGCGTGACCTACGAGCAGACATTCCTCAGGGAGAATGATGCGCTGGGAATCGTCGATCCGTCGCTCAATGCGCCCTGCGTAAACGCCAGCGGAATGGGAGTTGCCGCACCGGGCGTTACCAACCCGGCCCTTTGTCCGTCGCCGTTCTTTCCAAACGTACCGACACTAGTGCCGGGTTACCCAGCTACCGGCGCTTCTCCCTATCCATTTTTCAATCCCGTGCTGCTGCCCTACGACCTGACCCGCGGCGGCACCTTGTATCCCTTCGACGGCCACACCGACGTAAAGGAACTCGCGCTCTACCTGCAGGACACCATCAGCGCCGGCAACTGGTCGTTCAGTCTCGGCGTGCGCGGAGACCTCTACAACGGCTTGAGCATTGCGCGCCAGGTGGAACCGCGCCTCGGCATTGCTTACAACATCAAGCCCAGCAGCACGGTTCTTCGCATCTCGTATGCACGAACTTTAGAGACTCCGTTCAACGAGAACCTGATTCTCTCCAGCACCGGATGCGAAAATCCCGTGTTATCGCCACTCCTGTCTTGCACGGGTTTGTCGAGCGGGGCGCTGAATCCCGGCTTCCGCAACGAGTTCCACGCCGGGCTACAGCAGGCTTTCGGGCGCTTCCTCGTATTCGACGGCGAGTACATCTGGAAGTACACGCATAACGGATACGACTTCAGCGTTCTGGGCAATACGCCCATCACGTTCCCCATCGAATGGCATAACTCGAAGATCCCCGGCTACGCGGCCAGCCTGCGCGTTCCGACAATTCACGGGTTTTCCGCCACCACCGTGTTTTCCAGCGTTGCGGCGCGCTTCTTCCAGCCCCAGGTCGGCGGAGCCGGCGCGACCGTGGCCAACGGCACAGGCCTTCCCTTCCGCATCGACCACGACGAGAAATTCAACCAGTCCACCAATCTGCAGTATCAGCTTCTGAAGCGTGGACCGTGGTTCGGTTTGAACTGGCGGTATGACAGTGGACAAGTCGCCGGGGCAGCGCCGTGCTACGGCGTGAATCCAGGCAATGACTGCCCGGCTACGGTCACGGGTGGTCCGCCGACGGTCAGCATGTTCGGCAACGGCGCGCCCCTGACGGCCGACGAGGAATATGAAGCCGGCTTCTACTGCGGATCACAGCACGCCACGCCCACGCAGGCCCTGCCCAGCACCTGTCTGGCATCGCAGTTCGGGTCGAACTTGATCAAGGTGCCGGCTCCCAACGCCGAGAATGACGACCACAACCCTCCGCGCATCGCTCCCCGCAATCTTTTCGATGCCTCGATCGGGCTCGACAACGCCTTCCATGGCGACAAGCGGAAATGGGATATGCGCCTGACTGTTGTGAACCTGATGAACAAAGTTGCGCTCTACAACTTCCTTTCCACCTTCAGCGGAACGCACCTTGTGACCCCGCGGGCGATCACGGCGCAACTGGCATTTCATTTCTAGTGCCGACAGTAACTGTGCCACGCAGGCGGCTTTGCAACGGCCGCCTGTTTTTCGCATCTAAGGGCCTTGGAGCTTTGTAAATCAATGTAAATGAAGACCTCCCGGGCGTCCCGGCGGGCGGGGATTGGTAGAATAAAAGATCATCCGGATTGCAGAACCACGCATCTACTCGCTTATTCACATCGAGGGAATCATTTGTTCATAAAGTTCGCAGCAAGACTGACGGCCTGGGTTGCTTTCGCCGGAATATTTTCATTGCTGTGCAACGCACAACAGACCACGCCGCCGTCGGCGGATTCGTCCGCACAAGCCCAGGCTCCAGCGCAGGCCCAGCCCCCTGCCTCCGCTCCAGCGGCCAAGGACAAGTCGGCGGACGTCGATAAGGACAAAAAACAGAAAGACCAGACCACGACTACCCAAGGCAAGGTTCCGGGCACCTCGAGCGACCGGCTGGGCGGCATCCTGCCCAACTTCCTGACCCTGGAAAATGGCGGACATCCTCCGCCGCTCACCTGGAAGCAGAAGTATCACGCCGTGGCCCTCGGTACTTTCGATCCGGTGCAATATCCCTGGTGGGGTTTCCTGTCGGCCCTGGACCAGGCGGCAAACAGCGATGCTCAGCTGGGGCAGGGATTGAAGGGTTATGCCAAGCGTTACGGATTAGTCGCCGGTGATGGCATCGTCGAAAACTTCATGGTCCAGGCGGTCTTTCCGTCGGTCCTGCGCCAGGATCCGCGCTTCTTCCAGACCAGCGATGGCGGCTTTGTGCACCGGGCAGGGTACGCCATCAGCACAATGGTCATCACGCGCGGCGATTCCGGACACAAGCAATTCAACGCCTCTGAGATCTTTGGTGCCGGATTCGCCGCCGCCATCTCTACCTATAGTTACCATCCGAAGAGTGCTTTCATCAGCACGCCCTCCAACCCGCACATGTTCGTTGCCTCCGATCGGACTTTTATGAATTTCGCCAGCACCTGGGGAACGCAGGTCAGCCTCGACACCATGACCATCGTCATCAAGGAATTCTGGCCCGACATCCGCCGCAAAGTTTTTCGCAAGCACGATCAAGTCAACCCCGCAAGCCCGTCCCCTTCGACTCCCCCGGCACCGGCAACGAGCAAACCCTGAATCGATAGCCCTGAATCCGTGGCAGGTTTCCGCGGTGTAACCGTACTCCTGTGATTGCGATCACAGCATGCCCGCCATCGCCTCCCTAAGATTCAACCCGGGGAAGATCACCCCAGTAAGATCGCGCCAGTAAGATCGCCCAGGTGCCGAACCGTGGAGGAAATCCCGGTTCGCATTGGACTGCGCTGGGCCGAAATGTGCCCGGGAGATGCTCATGAAATGGATGTTGGTAGTCGGAATATCCGCAGTTTTGCTGGCGGGAGCACTCTACGCTGGCGGCCCGGCACCTTCTCTCGATCCGATCACGGTGGACTATCCCTCGGAAGGATCTTTGTTTCCGCCGGACATCATTGCTCCTACGTTTCAGTGGCGCGATCCCGCTCCCGCAGCCGCGGTATGGCGGATTGATGTGACCTTCGCCGACCACTCCCACAGCATCCAGTTATGGTCGCAAGGCGAAAAGATGAAGCTCGGCGAGCTCGATACCAGCCTCGTCGGCTACGTGCCGCCCACGCTCACACCCGAGCAGCAAGCCGCTCACACCTGGCAGCCCGACCCGAAGACCTGGGCCGAGATCAAGAAACATTCAGTGAAGGCCGCAGCCACGGTCACCATCACCGGATTTCGCAGTGAAGACGGCAGTAACGACGGAGGTCAAGCGCTGTCCAGCGGCCACGTCAACCTGCAAACCTCAAAAGATCCGGTAGGCGCACCCATCTTCTATCGCGACGTTCCTCTCATCCCCACGCCCCCCGAGCAGGGCGAGCGCGGCGTGATTAAGCCGCTGCCCGATTCCGTGCTGCCGAAAATCAAATGGCGCCTGCGCTATGTTTCCGGAACCGAAAACAAAGTCGTGATGGAAGGTCTGCCCACCTGCGCCAACTGCCACTCCATTGCGCGCGACGGTAAGACCCTGGGCATCGACGTCGACGGCCCGCAGAATGACAAAGGACTCTACGGGCTGATTCCCATCCACAAAGTCAGTTCCATCAGCAACGACTACATCATTCATTGGAGCGCATTCAGCGACAAGCTGGCGCAGAAGCGTTTCGGCTTCATGTCGCAGGTCTCGCCCGACGGCAAGTACGTCATCACCTCGATCGACGTTCCCGGCGGTCACGGCACGCGCGTGGTCGACCGGCTCTATAACGGCTTTTTCAGCGACTACGGCTTTGGCCAAGTGTTCTTCCCCACGCGCGGAGTGCTGGCGTGGTACAGCAAAGAAACTGGAACGCTACACGTTCTGCCCGGAGCCGACGATCCCAACTTCGTGCAGACCAGCGCCTTCTGGAGCCCCGACGGGAAATATCTCGTCTACTCGCGCGGCGTGGCCAAAGATCCGTATGAAACCGGGCATCCGCGCGCCCTCTACGCCAACGATCCCAACGAAACCCAGATGCACTATGACCTGTACAAGATCCCGTTCAACGACGGCAAGGGCGGCAAGGCGGAGCGGTTGATCGGCGGTTCGGAAAATGGCATGAGCAACAATTTTCCGAAAGTTTCTCCAGACGGCAAATGGATAGTGTTTGTGCGCAACAAGAACGGCCTGCTCATGCGGCCCGACAGTCACCTTTACATCGTGCCCTTCGAAGGCGGAAAAGAGCGCCTGCTCAACTGCAACCTGAAAGTGATGAACTCCTGGCACAGCTGGTCGCCCAACGGGCGCTGGCTGGTCTTCTCCTCTAAAACTCCGTCTCTCTATACGCAGATGTATCTCACGCACATCGATGAGAATGGCAATGACAGTCCGGCCGTTCTGATCGAGCACGCGACCGAATCGAACCGGGCAGTGAATATTCCCGAGTTCATGAACATCGCGCCCGGCGGTCTCGAAAAAATCGACGCGCCCGCCACCGAGTTCTACCGCCTGTTCGATGTGGCCGTGCAATTGGCTGACAAAAAACAGTTCGACGCCGCCGTACCAGCCTGGAAGCAGGCCCTCGCCTTGGCCCCGGAAGATCCGCGCGGCCACAACAATCTCGGCATCGCGCTGGTGGCCACGGGAAAGTTTGACGACGCGATTGTCGAATACCGGAAATCGCTGGAGCTGAATCCCGCGAGCTCTCAGACCCACAACAACCTGGGCAGCGCGCTGGCGGAAATGGGAAGAATCGACGAGGCGCTGCCGGAGTTCGAGAAGTCCGTGGAGCTCAATCCCGACAACGCCGCTGCGCACGTCAACCTGGGCAATGCGCTGGCCTCGAAGAGTGGACGCCTCGATGAAGCCATTCAAGAGTTAAATAAAGGGATCGAGATGCAGCCGGAATCGGCCAACGCGCAGAACGGCCTGGGCGTCGCGCTGGCCCGCGCGGGACGCCTCGACGACGCCGTCATCCACATGGATAAAGCGGTCGCGCTGGCCCCGCAGTCATCCGACTATCGTTACAACTTCGGCCGCGTGCTGGCGGCGAAGGGCGACTTACCAGCCGCAGTGGTGCAGTTTGAAGAAGCGGCCAAGCTCTCCGGTATGCAGCAGCCCCAGATCCTCGAAATGCTGGCGGCGACTTACTCTGATACTGGACGCTATGCCGAGGCCGTCACCACAGCGCGCAGCGCCCTTGATCTGGCCACCCGGCAGCAAAACGATGGCCTCGCGGCCCGGTTAAAGGCCAGCTTGGCACGCTATGAAGGACTCGCCCAGAGCGGGCACGTAGCGACACCCACGCCCTAGGTCTAGCCGGCTGCCAACAGAGTCTGTTTCGATCTCTTCTTGGGAAGGGCACGAGTTCAACTCGTGCCGTTAAGCCGTTAAGAAATTACGCGCGCTTCAGCGCCTGAGGTGTGCTCTCCCAGCAGAGAGTTTTCCTCAGTGTCCCAGAGCACTATCCCCACTACATCATCCGCTTGGGTTCATACGGGCGGTTGGTCACCAGTTCAGGATGCAGGCGGCGGAAGGTCTCCGTCACGTGGCAATTCCAGCAGACTGGTTTGTGAGTGGAAAACACCTGAGGAATGTTCTCGGGGCGAAACTCCCTCCACTCGGCGGTCTTCGAATCCGGCCCTAACAAGGCAGGCGCGTGATCCAGGTGATGCAGTGCGCCGAAGGGCTTACGGCAGAGCTCGCATCTCTTGCCGTGATACCACTGCGACACAATATTCCAGACCAGGCAGCTCTCCGGATTAATTTCAATCTGCTGCAGGCATTCCTGGCCGCAGTTCTGCCGTTCCGGCCAGCGCGAGCATTCTTTCAGGTGAAGCGTGGGCTCCGAGATGAATGCTCCGACCGCGGCTTCTCCGGCGGCAACATCGACGGCCGCGGCCTGATGCGTCTCCGGGCAGGTTATCAAGCGCTTTCCCCGGTACTCGAAGTACGCGCGCACTCCGGGGATGGCACGAAACACGAACAGCCCCGCAGCCAGCACTACGACGACCAGCGTTACGAACAGTGTGAGCGTCATGCAGCACCTCCGGTAAGGCAGCCGTCAGCATTCAGGCAGCAGCCAGCACCCGAGTCGCAGACTCTGGGCGTTTACAGCATGAGTCGAGGATCCTGATCGCGCGGTGCCCTGCATCACCGGAAAATGTGATTGCGATCACCCGACGATTCCCTTCGCAGTTTTCCCCGTGAGTTTTTCTTAATGTTTACCCTTCACAATGGCCCGCAAGTCTCTATCTACCATACTCCCGGCAGCAGCCGATAGCGCGTGATCGCAGCGTATTCCTGGTAGCCGCGAAGTTCCTGACGCAGCGTCTGATCCTCTCGTGCAGTGCGCCAGACAATGAGGACAGCGAGGACGCTTCCCAAACCGAGCGCCCAGACCGATCCCAGAATCAGCGCCGTCGATACATACATCAGAATCATTGCCACATACATGGGATGGCGGACGAGCCGATACGGCCCCGACGTGATCACCGTGTGCCCGCGGTCGGTCTGAATGCGGACGGTGGATTCGGCAAAAGGGTTGAGGATCATGACCACAGTGATCAGCCCTAGCGACAGGACAAAGAATGCTGCCCCGACGTAAACGAATGCAAACGGCATCGATGACCAGTGGTATCGCCCGGCATCCAGACCGGCCAGCGCGGGCTGGATGATAACCAGTGGCAGATAGACTGCGAGGAATATCTTGTCAAAGCTCTTCGTATCCTTCCGCCTCCACTTTGCCCGTGCCTGGAGTACCGATGGATTGTAGTGTTGGACAATCAGCGCGACCGCGCTCACTCCCACAATCCATAACGCGAAAGTGATCCAGCCGCGAATCCAGTCCAGGCGCCCAGCCCCGAGGAAGAGCGAACCGCCCAACCAGACAAAAGCCAGCAGGGTCGGGATCAGCTTCTGATTGAAGCGCGATGCTGCGGGCGTCGGCTCAGTCGTTGCTGGCGTCGCTGTTACGGCCGTTGGCGGAGAAGAAAGCTCAGGCATGAGGTCCTCCTGTGACGGAAGATAACGCTGCACCCAGGCACGCGTTGAAACTCAGAAAGCGCACCCTGTTTCCCAGGCGCGTGTTAGTGGGTCAAATGGATTGACCGCAGTTGCATCTTCACCGCGACCGACAGGCGGCGAATGCCTTCGTGAATCAGTTCGGGTTGACAATAGGAGAAGTTAAGGCGCATGTGGCGTCCACCCTCGTGCCCATTGTCCGCGTAAAAGCTGTCTCCCGGAACAAAGGCAACTTCTTCCGCCAGCGCCGCCTGAAACAGCGTGTGCGAGGCAGTGCCTTCCGGCATCGTGACCCACAGGAACAGTCCGCCCTTGGGATGTGTCCAGGTCACTTCGGGCGGGAAATATTCATGCAAGGCATGAAGCATGGCATCGCGGCGTTCACGGTACACCTGACGAATCAGCTTGACGTGCTGGTCGAGGAAGCCGTCGCGCGCCACTTCATACGCGACATACTGATTAAACGTTGAAGTATGCAAGTCGGCAGCCTGCTTCAACTGCACCAGCTTGCTGATCACATCTTCGGGCGCAACAATCCACGCCAGCCGGATTCCTGGCGCCAGCGTTTTTGAGAATGTGCTCAGATAAATCACGTTGCCCAGCGTGAAGCCGTTGTCACGCCGCAGATTTTCGCGGTCGAGCACCACCAGCGGCGGAACGTGTTCGCCCTCGTAGCGCAACTTGCCGTAAGGATCATCCTCCACGATCGGAATGCCGTACTTGTCGGCCAGCACGATCAACTGCTGGCGCCGGCCTTCCGAGAGCGTCACGCCCGTGGGATTCTGAAAGTTCGGCAGCACATACATGAACTTCACGCCTGAGCGGATACTGGGCTCAAGCTGCTCAGTCAGTAGTCCATCGTTGTCGATCGGGACAGAAACATATTGCGCGCCGTAGACATTAAACGCCTGCAAGGCGCCCAGGTAGGTAGGAGCTTCAACCAGCACGCGGTCGCCGCGATTGATCAGCAACTTGCCGATCAGGTCGAGCGCCTGCTGCGAGCCCGATGTGATCAGCACATTCTCGGCGTTGGCGACAATGCCGTAGCGGGCAAGATTGCGCGCGATCATCTCGCGCAGCGGTTCATAGCCCTCGGTCGCCCCATACTGCAGAGCCTGCGCGCCCTGTTCGGTAAGCACTTTGTGGCAGGCATCTTCGAAGCGCTTCACCGGGAAAACGTCCGGAGCCGGCAGTCCGCCGCCGAAAGAAATGATTTCGGGCTTCTGCGTGACTTTCAGCAATTCACGAATGGCCGAACTCTTCACTCCCAGCGTGCGCTGCGCGTACCGCGACATCCAAAGAGTGGACATGCTTTCGTCCTTTTAAGCAAGGTTTCAAGGTTTCATAGCTTCAAGGTTTCAAGGTCTGCGCGCATTGCCCTTGAAACTTTCGAAACGTTGAAACGTTGAAACCTTGCATTCTTGAAACCTTGCCCTTCTCAGTCTTCTCCCACCAGTTCCGGCTCAACCGCCACGCGAACGTGGGCATGCGCGTGCGAGTAAGTATCGTTCTCCTGCGCGTCGACCACGGCAATCGCCGCCACGTTGACGACAACTTCCACGGTCGCGGTGCGTTGCAGCACATGCACGGGACGGCTCATGCCCATCAGAATCGGGCCAATGAGTTCGCCGCCGCCGATTTTCGACACCAGCTTCGTCGCAATGTTGGCCGAAGCCAAGTCGGGAAAGATCAGCACATTCGCCCCGCCCTTCAGCGAGCTGAACGGATACTGTTCTTCAATGACCTCTGGAGAGAGTGCCTCGTCGGCCATGATTTCTCCATCCACGATCAAGGTCGGGTCAGCAAACTTAATCATCTCCACGGCTTTGCGAACCTTGGTGCAAATGGGATGATCCACGCCGCCAAAACTAGAGAAGCACAGCATGGCAACTCGCGGAATCAAATCGAAGCGCCGCGCCATATGCGCCGTGCACAGTGCGATCTCGACCAGGTCTTCGGCCGTTGGCTCAATGTTGACACTGGCATCGGCCAGAAAGAAGACTTCGCCTTTACGCGTGATGACCGCGTAGCACCCCGACACGCGATGCAGCCCCTCCCGCATGCGAACAATCTGCAGCGCGGGACGAATCGTGTCCGGGAAATGCTGGGTCACGCCGGAAACGAGAGCGTCGGCATCGCCCATGTGCACCATCATCGATCCAAATACGTTGCGGTTGTTGATCAGCGTCTCGGCTTCCTGCAGCGTCACGCCGCGCCGCTGCCGCAAGCGGAACAGTTCGAGAACGTAGTCCGCGTGATGCTCCGACGCCGCCGGATCAACGATCTTCATGCCCTCAAGATTGACGCCGAGCTCGCGGGCCCGGCTTTGAATCTTCGCGGGCTCACCGAGCAAGATGGGATGTCCGATCCCTTCCTCAACCAGCACGTGGCAGGCGCGCAGAATCTTTTCGTTGTCGCCCTCGGGAAACACAACTTGTTTCGGATTGGCCTGCGCCTTGTGAATCATGGTGCGCGAGACTTCGTAGGCCTTGCCTAACCGGCTTTCGAGTTGCGCGCGATACGTGTTGAGATCGACCGGCTCCTGCGCAACTCCACTGCGCATCGCCGCTTCGGCGACGGCGGACGCTTCCCACATCAGCACCCGCGGATCGAACGGCTTGGGGATCAGATATTCGCGGCCAAACTGCAGACGCGTCACACCGTAAGCGCGGCAAACCGAGTCGGGTACGTCTTCCTTGGCGAGATCGGCCAACGCGTGCGTAGCCGCCAGCTTCATTTCTTCATTAATCGCCGTAGCGCGCACGTCGAGCGCTCCCCGGAAAATAAACGGGAAGCCCAACACATTGTTGACCTGGTTGGGATAATCCGACCGCCCCGTGGCGATGATCACATCCGGCCGCGCGGCCTTGGCTTCTTCGTACGTAATCTCAGGATCAGGATTCGCCATGGCGAACACAATCGGATCCGCCGCCATGGAGCGCACCATATCCTGATCGATCGCGCCCTTCACCGAAAGCCCCGCGAACACGTCGGCGCCCACCAGAGCCTCAGCCAAAGTGCGCAGCGGCGTGTCCTGCGCGAAGCGCTCTTTATATTTGTTCATCCCTTCTTTGCGCCCTTTGAAAACCACGCCCTTGGTGTCGCACAGGATGATGTTTTCCCGCTTCACCCCCAGTTGCACATAATGCTCGGCGCAGGCAATGCCGGCCGCCCCCGCGCCGTTGAAAACCACGCGCACTTTGCCGATCTCTTTGCCCACCACTTCCAGAGCATTCAGCAGCGCCGCTCCAGAAATAATGGCCGTACCATGCTGGTCGTCATGAAAGACGGGAATCTTCATGGTCTTGCGCAGTTCTTCTTCGATCTGGAAGCAGTCCGGAGCTTTAATATCTTCGAGGTTGATGCCGCCAAATGTAGGTTCGAGCAACTGGCAGAGCTTAATGATCTCTTCGGGAATCTTGCTGTTCACTTCAATGTCGAAAACATCGACGTCGGCAAAACGTTTGAACAGTACGGCCTTGCCCTCCATGACCGGCTTACCGGCGAGCGCCCCGATGTCGCCCAGGCCAAGCACCGCCGTTCCATTGCTCAACACCGCCACCAGGTTGCCGCGTCCGGTGTATTTATAGGCGTCCTGCGGATTCTTCTGGATCTCGAGACACGGCACGGCTACGCCGGGCGTGTACGCCAGACTGAGGTCGCGCTGCGTACGGCAGGGCTTGGTAGGTGTGACTTCAATTTTTCCGGGGCGCGTCCCGTTGTGATAGTCGAGAGCCTGCTGCTTGCTGATTAACATGATTTCCTCCATACCGTCCGCGGGCGCGGACCGCTGCTACCGGCGATAGCCCACACTCTCGGGTATATGCCCGATATTGGCACTGGGCTGTGATTAGGATCACAATCTGTGGTGAGTGTAGAGTCGACGCCGTCGTCTCGAAATTCTGACCTGCCGCGTGCTGGATGCCGAACGTTCGATGAGCCCACGACTTACCGTGTAGAGCCGTAAATCGCCACTCTCTTGTCTGGATATTTCTCTTCGTTACTCGTCAACTTATCGGATGTGCTTCTCGAGGCGCGCCAGGCTGGCCGCGCCCATCGCTTACTCTTTCGGACTTCTCCGCCACATGGGCACGCACGGATTCCAGTTATGCACGTCCTTCTGGAAGTCGCGGCCCGCCTGCGTCGCGCCCACGCCGGACAACTCCTCGACCGGTGACTTGAGCAACTCGGTAATGTAAAGCTCGACCTGTTCGCGCAGGCGCGGATTCTTCAAGGCCTCCCGCAGGTCTCTCTTCTCAATGTGGGTGAATCCACCGCACAGCGGACATTTGACAACATCGTCGTTCACCATCGCCGGCCTCGTTTTCTGGAAATCGGAGTCTCGAAAACTGAGTCTATAAACCTCGGTTTGACAACCTGATACCGCAAATTCCGTCTGGGATCCTGGCGAAGCAGCGTCCCACCCCGCACGTTCCCTCCGCGGTTCCATTAGAGGCCACAGCCCGTTCTTGGGCAGTGACAATAGTCGCTCGGGATTGTGATGGAAGTCACAGCTGGGATGTGGAAGCTCAGTGAGTGATATCGGCGATGTAACGACAATCATCGTCTAGAATGGCGCTCAGCAAAGACCACCCAGCATGGCCAAGTCGTTCAATCTGCTTCTGTCCCTTGTCGATGGATCTGTGCAGACCGATGCCGATCTCAGCGCCAAACACCGACACCGACCAGGACGAAGCGTAGTTGTTCTCCTGCGAAGTCTCGCGATCTTCCTTCTCGCCAGCAGCGTTCTGTGCCCGGCGCAGCAAGGCGGGCAGGAGATCCCCAACACCGTCCCGTCCCCGCCGCAGCAGCCCTCAAAGCAGTCTGACACGGAAGCTCCATCATTCACCTTCAGAGCAGTTACCAGCATGGTGATCGTGGACGTGGTGGCTCGAGATCAAGAAGACAATCCGGTTCGAGACCTCACCGCCAGCGACTTGCATGTCTTGGAGAAAATCGGCGAGTCCTCAGCCATCCCGGAAAAGATCGCCTCGTTCGAGCCGGTCACCGACCCGGCGCAGCGGAAGTCCACAAGGACGAGCGGTATTGTCCTAGGATGGCTTCACCCGTCATTTTGCCCGCTTACCGGCGGCTACGAGCTCACTTATTATCTTTCCCCCGAAAGCCGCAAGGACGGGTTGCATCGCATTTCGGTGACCAGCTCTCGTCCCGGCCTGCGGCTATTCTTTCGCCCCGGCTACAGAATCGAAGCGGAGAAGCCCATTGCCGTCGGTGCAGAGGAGCTAGCGGATAAGCGCACTACCTCTCAGTTGCGGGAGCAGCAGCTCGTGCAAGCAGCGCGCGAACAACATCCCGAGCTGGAACTGGCACGCATTGCCTGCTACGACACGCTGGATATCACGAACTTTAGCGTGAACATACGTAAAGTGAATTCGGTCCTTTCTGCCGACCCGGCGAAATCAAAGACAACCGGCAATACGAAGCAAGCGGTACGCACCCGACTCGACACCTATGAATTCGTCGTCCCCGCAAGCTATTTTGCATCTCTTCCTGCTGCCGAACGCAGCCGCCCCACGCAGCTGGATTTCTCGCTTTGCATGTTTGATTCCCCCGGGCATCCGCTCCGTCACTTTGACGGAACCGTGGACGCTCGCGCGAAGAGCGCCGACGACGAATCGTTACGCACCCAGGGCTTTACCCACACCATCACCGTCGAGGGTTCTCCCTGCCAAATGTTGAACCGCATGCTGCAATGCGATTCGCCGCCTGACTTCACGGAGATCGCGGGCCAGCGGTTCCCTGAGTTTGACCTCTCCGCTCGACTCATAGTGCGCGATCGAAACACGGGAGCGATGGGCTCCGGCGAAGTTCTGCTGGGGGATCTTGGCCCGGATCCGTTTCGCTCGCCGATCCCAGAGGGACAAACCACCGATTCTTTCGGGACTGCGACCCCCACTACGCCACTCGCCATGTGTGGCGATGTCTATCAGATCGCACCCTGGACCGCGAACCTGCCCCTCTTTTCGGAACTCGATGCTGTGGCTCCCATTTATGCCACGTCGCTCGGGGTTTACTCGCGATTCTTTACTGCTGGCATTCCCAGCATCACCAGCCGCACGGAGTGGTTCGGCGTGAACTACCAGGGACGCTTCGGAGTGGACAAGGCTGGCAAATACGAGTTCGATCTTCTCTCCGACGACGCCGCAAAGGTTTACATCGATGACAAATTGATCGTGACCGACGACACGATTCACGCCCCTGAACGTTCCAGAGGCAAGACCCAGCTCAGTACCGGCGCGCATGGCATTCGTGTGTCCTATTTCCAGGGTCCTAGAACCGAGGTAGCTCTGGTTCTTCTGGTCAAACCTCCCGGGCGCGGATGGCGGCTATTCGATACCAGGGACTTCCCCACTCCCGAAGAGCCTGCTCTGCAACGCAGAAAACTACCCGAACCAGCACGATGATTGTGGCATCCCGATTTCACGAAGAGTACTCAGTAAAGTCGGTCCATTAGTTAGGCCCCACAATCGCCGATTTTTATCGTTGCAGGCAACCCACAGTCAAGATTATGGTTCATCCTAATGAGAGTCTTCCTGTAGGGGAGGCATTTATGCATAAAGTACCGAAGATCAAGATTCTCCTGACGCCACGGCTGATCGTTCTCGGTTTGATCGTTCTCGGGCTGATTGCCCTGAGTCTCACCATGGCGGGATGCGGCAACAGCACCACAAGCTCCGCCGTCGGCGCCATCAACGGCAACTGGACCGCGACCCTGAACAATGCGGATGGCTCGATCGCCTACCAATTCACCGCCACATTCGCCCAGGCCCCAGGCGGCGTCTTGAATGTCACCGACTTGCAGTTTGCACAAACTGGCTCGTGCTTGTTGTCGGGCAATCCGGCGACTGGGTCGTTCACACCTGCCAATAGGGCGTTCGGACTGTCGATGATCTCGACCGCCATAATCGGCCCCGACCTTGCTCTTCAAGGGGTTTTGAGCGGCAGCACGGTATCCGGTACCTGGAATTTGACCGGGGGCAGCACAGCCTGTAGCGGAAACGGCACCTTCACCATGCAGTCATCCGTCATTGGCTAACTCAGGGCGCAACCTGGAACGCAACGTTGCTGCTACGTGGTCCGCCGGGAGTCGTCACTTGGATCGTGCCCGTGGTCGCGCCGCTGGGGACCGTCGCTTTGATCACAGTATTCCCAACCACGCTGAACGTCGACGGCACTCCATTGAAGGTGACGCTGGTTGTGCCCGCCAGATTGTTGCCCAGGATTCCAACCACCTGCCCGCCACTGCCTCGATTCGGAACTGCTTCCACAAAAGGAGCAAAATTCAGCGACACGCCGAACACCGTGCCACAGGTCTCGCAACTGCTAGTCCCGCCAAAGACGGTCGTGCCGTAGAAATTTCCGTTAGTCGCTTGCACCAGCCCCGTCCCAGGGTAAGCGCCGTCCGCACAGTCGGACGAAAGCATACAGAAGTTATAAAGAACCTTGAGCTCGCCTTGGAGCGTGATGGCGAAGACATTACCGGTTGATCCAGTTCCGCCGTGGTAGGCGGTCCCATAGAGATTCCCGTCGGAGGCCTGTACCAGGGTGTCTTGGGGTTTAGAGCCGTCATTGCAGTTCTTGCGCGCGCAGAAACTGTGGATTGTGGTCAGTTCGCCGTCCGGGGTAATCTCGAAGACAGTGCCGGAGTTCTCATTGGCGCCGGCGAAAGTCGTTCCATAAAAATTCCCGTTCGTCGCCTGCACCAAGCCGGACGGGTGGCCCCCGTCGGCGCAATTCGGCTGTGAGCAGAAGTTATAAAGCGTCGTCAGCGCGCCGGCTGGAGTGATCTTGAAAACCGTTCCCCCTCCGCCAGTTCCGCCAGAAGACGTCGTCCCGTAGAAGTTTCCGTCACTGCCTTGCACGACCCCTGCCACCGGCTGGCCGCCGTCTGGACAGTTCGTCTGAGCGCAGAATTGATAGAGCGTCCTCAGCTCGCCCCCGGCCGTGATTCTGAAAACTGTGCCGCAGCCGTAGCCGTAGCAAACGTTGGCTCCCAACTCCGTCGTCCCGTAGAAGCTCCCGTCCGTGGCTTGCACCAACCCTACGGGTGCCGAACCATCACCATTCCCCGTAAAGCTGTACAGCGTGGTCAGCGCAGCTTGCGGCGTCATCTTGAAGACCGTGCCTCTTGAGTGCGCGCCGCCGCCCCCGGTTGTCCCGTAAAAGTTCCCATCGGTGGCCAGAACCAGCGGGCCATAGGGCTGGGAGCCATCGGCACAATTGGCGAGCGTGCAGAAGTTATAGATCACGGTGAACCCGCCCTCTGGAGTAACTCTATAGACCTCGCCCTCACCATTCGCCCCACCGGCAGCGGCGGTCCCGTACAAGTTCCCGTCGGTGCCCTGCACCATCGGCGCGTTTGGAGCGGCGCCGTTGGGGCCGTCGAAGCTCTCGATGCTCTTAAAAACCTGCGCCGGCGCGGCAATCGCACTCGCAAGGCAGAACGCCGCGAAGATACACATCTTTCCCCATGCCAGCTGTGTCATCGTGCCTTCCCTTCGCTTGTCGCGCCCACGCAGTCGATCGTCATGCGGAGGGCTCGTTTCTTGGAGACGTCTTCGCTCCCTCGAACTATGTGGTGTTTGAGAACTGCAGAACCTAGGCCCAAAGTCGCGTCGCAGGGGAGGACGCAAGCCGACTTTCAATGCCCCGCATTATTTGGGAAAGCCGCCGCCCTGTCAACTGTGCAAGATCCTGCGCAGGGGGTTAGTCTTGAGCGAAGCTAATACTGTCATTCTGAACCGCGCTGAAACCGCGACGACGAACCTGCTGCCGCCCACAGAGCCCACAAAGTCAGTGACCCCGCGCACTCGATTCCGTGATCGGAACTGCGGTTACCCAAAAAGCAATCCCCCGTCATTTACGCCGCTTCCCCATCCCTGCTAACATCATTTGTTTAACACTCAACCGGCAACCAAACCTGATCACGCCTTCATAAACTTACGGAGGAAACATGGCAATTAAAGTAGGCATCAACGGCTTCGGACGCATCGGCCGCAACGTGCTGCGCGCTTCTCTGAAAGATCACAACCTCGATTTCGTCGCGGTCAACGACCTGACGGACCCGAAAACTCTGGCCCATCTTCTCAAATATGACTCGGTTCTGGGCAACCTGCCCAACCAGGTCTCCGCCGGTCCCGACAGCATTACCGTCGACGGCAAGACCATCAAGGTCTTCAAAGAAAAGGATCCGGCCGCGCTGCCCTGGGAGTCCGTGGGCGCGCAGGTCGTTATCGAATCGACGGGAAAGTTCACCGACGCCAACGAAGCCAAGAAGCACCTGCATGGGACGGTGAAGAAAGTCATCATCTCGGCTCCCGCGAAGAACGAGGACATCACGGTCGTACTGGGCGTGAACCACGAGAAATATGACGCCCACAAGCACAACATCATTTCGAACGCCTCCTGCACCACGAACTGCCTGGCGCCGGTAGCCAAGGTCATCAACGACGAATTCAAGATCGTCAGCGGCACCATGACCACCATTCACTCCTACACCAACGACCAGGTGATTCTCGACTTCCCGCACAAGGATCTGCGGCGTGCGCGTGCAGCCGCAATAAATATGATTCCGACCACGACCGGGGCTGCCAAGGCTCTGAAACTGGTGATTCCGGAACTCGGCGGCAAGATCGATGGCTTCTCCATGCGCGTGCCCACGCCCAACGTTTCCGTGGTCGACCTGGTCGTATGGGTGGAGAAGAAGACGACTAAGGAAGAAGTGAATGCCGCGCTGAAGAAGGCATCCGAGTCTGGACCGTTGAAGGGCTATCTTTCCTACGAAGATCAAGAGCTGGTGTCGTCGGACTTCAAAGGCAACTCCTTCTCTTCCATCGTAGATGCGCCCTGCACCATGGTGGTCGGCGGCAATTGCGTCAAGGTCATCTCCTGGTACGACAACGAGTGGGGATACTCCTGCCGCGTGCGCGACCTGATCAACTATATGGCCAGCAAAGGCCTGTAAGAACTAGTAGCGCCGGCATCTTGCCGGCCGTGTGCGGGGGCGTCTCGCCCCCGCATCCGACGGCAAGATGCCCTCGCGACAGCCGCCGGGACGGGCGGCGCTACTCTTCAACTTCAAAAAGGACGACCAGCCATGTCCAAGCTCTCCATTCGTGATCTTCCCCTCAACGGCAATCGCATTTTCATGCGCGTCGATTTCAACGTGCCGCTCGAAGACGGCCGCGTCATGGACGATACCCGCATCCGCGAAACCCTGCCCACCATCGAATACGCCCTGCGCCACGGCGCACGCCTCATTCTGGCCTCGCACCTCGGCCGGCCTAAAGGCAAGCCCAATCCCAAGATGAGCCTCAAGCCGGTCGCCGAGCGCCTGCGTATGCTGCTCGACAAGGAATTGGCGCGCGGCGAAAACGTCGGTTTCTGCCCCGAGTGTGTTGGCCCCGAAGCCGAGGAAGTTGCGACCCAGCTTGAAAAGGGCCAAACCCTCCTGCTCGAAAACCTGCGCTTCCATGCCGAAGAAGAAGCCAACGACGAAAATTTCTCCAAGCAACTGGCCAAGCTGGCCGAGTACTACGTCAACGACGCGTTCGGTACCGCGCACCGCGCCCACGCCTCCACCGTGGGCATCACCAAGTTCGTGAAGCAGTCCGCCGCGGGACTGCTCATGGAAAAAGAATTGAAATATCTGGGCAAGGCCCTCGAACATCCCGAGGAGCCGTTCGTTGCTATCCTGGGCGGCGCCAAGGTCAGCGATAAAATCAACGTGATTCGCAATCTTATGGACAAAGTCCAGGCGCTGATCATCGGCGGCGGCATGGCCTACACCTTCCTCAAGGCCCAAGGCCACGAGATCGGCAAGTCGCTGCTCGAAGCCGACAAAGTCGATCTCGCCAAACAACTTCTGGCCGAAGCCAAGAAGCGCAATCTGAAATTCTTGTTGCCCATCGATCACGTGGTCGCCCTCAAACCGGAGGCCAATGCCGTGATAACGCAGATCGGCGAAGGCCAGCCCATCCCCGCCGACAAGATGGCACTCGACATCGGACCCAAAACCATCGAACTTTTCTCCGAAGAAATTTCGACCGCGCGCACCATTGTCTGGAACGGTCCCATGGGCGTGTTCGAGGTTCCGGGCTTCTCCCGCGGCACTTTCAAGATCGCCCACGCGGTCGCCGACAATGGCGGAGCCATTTCAATCGTCGGCGGCGGCGATTCGGTCGCAGCCGTGCACGCCGCCGACGTCGCCGACAAAATCACGCACATCTCCACCGGAGGCGGCGCGTCACTGGAATTCCTGGAAGGCAAGAAGCTGCCGGGAGTCGAAGCCCTCACAGACAAGAAGTGATGAACGCGAAGTGACCGCTCTGGAGACAGGTGTGCAAACCTCCACAGTTCGTCTCGTGCTCGACGGCGGCAAGGTGATTGAGATTCACGGCCCTGGCGATATTACTGAGGAAACGACCGACGCGATTGTGAACGCCGCGAATTCATATCTGTTGGGCGGCGGTGGGGTGGATGGTGCGATCCACGAGGCCGGAGGCCCCACAATCCTCGCCGAGTGCCGGCAAATCGTCAGCAAAATCGGAACGCTGCCCGCGGGGCAAGCCGTCATCACCGCCGGCGGAAATCTCGACGCGAAACACGTCATCCACACCGTCGGACCAATCTATCGCGGCGGCAATCATGGCGAGGCCGAAACTCTGGCCAGCTGCCACCGTGAGTCCATCCGACTGGCCGACGAACGTGCTCTGACTTCCCTTTCCTTTCCCGCGATCTCTACCGGAGCCTATGGATATCCCGTAACCGATGCCGCACCCATCGCAATTTCCGCCACGATTGCGGCCATCGCCTCCGCCCGGCACGTTACGACATGCCGCTTCGTGCTTTTTGATATCTCAACCGTGCGCGCCTACAAGCGTGCCGCCGAAAAGCTTCATCGTTCCAACCCTGCTTCCCCATTCCGAATTGAAAAGGCTCACTCATGAGAAAAAAAGTAATGGCCGCCAACTGGAAGATGTACAAGACTCCTGATCAGACTCGCGACTTCTTCCGCGACTTCCTGCCGCTCGTTTCCGGACACACCCGCGACGAGATCGTGGTTTGCCCGCCGTTTCTCGATCTGCCCGCCGCTCTCGATGCGGCCAAAGGATCGAATGTCGCCATCGGCGGACAGAACGTCCACTGGAAGGAAGAAGGCGCGTTCACGGGCGAGACTTCAGCCGCGCAACTGCTGGCCCTGGGAGTCACCCACGTCATCATCGGCCACTCCGAGCGCCGCCAGTATTTTGGCGAGACTGACGATACCGTCAACTTGCGCCTGAAAACCGCGCTGGAAGCTGGCTTGATCCCGATCTGCTGCGTGGGCGAAGTTCTGCAGGAGCGCGAGGCCGGGCTCACCGACGACGTGCTCCGCCGCCAGTGTGTGCGGGCCTTCCATGCCATCTCCGCCAAAAAAGCCGCAAAACTGATCGTCGCCTACGAACCGGTCTGGGCCATCGGCACCGGCAAGACCGCGACCCCCGAACTCGCCGCCGAGGCGCATGCGGTGATCCGCCGCGAAGCCACCGAAATCTTCGGTGAAGAGTTTGCCGCGCAACTGCGCATTCTCTATGGCGGCTCGGTGAAGCCGGAAAACGCGACGTCGCTCATGTCCCAGGAAGAGATTGACGGCGCACTGGTCGGCGGAGCTTCGCTTGACCCCAAGTCGTTCGCCGCGATCGTTAAGTACTAAGAGTGAGGTAACGCAGAAGGCGAGAGTTACCGACGGTGGCTCAATTTCAAAATTGCTTAAAGCCCGGTGTCATCCTGAGCGCGGCGACAGCCGGGCGAGGAACCTTACGACATCCGACGCTGTTGATGCCCTGGATGGGAGTACCTGCGCTTGCTGTAGTTTAGGCGCTCCTGGCATCGCCGCGGCTGATTCCTGGTTTTCGTAAGATCCCGCAGGAGCGCTTACCGCGCTCCCGCGGGACGACATCGGAGCTTAAGATTAACTCACTACCAATCTGTCTCAAACATTGACAATTCGGCCATGCTACAGGCAAACTACCGATTCGCCGGGAAACGCCTCTGGCGGGGCGCCTGCGGGGTCAGGCAGCATTTCCGCCGCCGGGGCCGTATAATCTCTGTTCAACTTCGTCCATGGCCATGACCGAGCAACGGGTTTCGTACACGCTCGACTCCTCGTTGGAGACGATCGACAATGCGGAGGAGAAGGCTACTCGCATTGCCACAGAACTCGGGTTCCCTGACGAAGAGATCATGCAGATTTCCATGGCCGTGCGCGAGGCCGCGGTCAATGCCGTCCTGCATGGCAATGCTTATGCCCCGGAAAAAAAGGTTACGCTCGCGTTTGAGCGTACCGGCGAAGACCTGATCATCACCATTCGCGATCAGGGTCAGGGGATGGATCTCAGCAAGATTCCCAACCCGCTGGCGCCCGAGAACCTGCTCAAGACTTCGGGCCGCGGAATTTTTCTCATGCGCTCGTTTATGGATGTGGTCGAAATCCGACCCACCGCAGCGGGCACCGAACTTAAATTAATCAAGCACGTCCACGGGCCAACCGCGGGCGGCAAGGAGGCTTCCCAGTGAGCATGAAGGTTAGCAGTCGGCAGGTGGATGGGGTTACGATCGTAGACTGCAGCGGTCGCATTACCCTCGGCGAAGGCAGCGTCATTCTGCGCGACACAGTGCGCGACCTCCTCAGCAAGGGCAACAAAAAGATCGTCCTGAACCTACAAGACGTCAACTACATTGACAGCTCCGGCATCGGCGAACTGGTCAGCGCCTTCACCACCACCAAGAATCAGGGTGGCGAGCTCAAGCTGCTCAACCTCACCAAGAAGGTCAACGACCTGCTCCAGATCACCAAGCTCTACACCGTTTTCGACGTGAAAGACGACGAAGCTTCCGCCGTCAAGTCGTTCAAGTAGCGTCTACGCTCGGGTGCCCCACTTCTCGCGCGTTCCTGGCGTGAGAAGTGGGCGCAGCATTGTCCCTCCCTTTTTGTCTTGCCTTAATATCCCCTCCGGGATCATGCTGTGGGCTGGAAAGGCAACTCCTCGCGCACGGTGCGGTTCTAACCGCCCAGGAGGCTCGCTATGAAACTCACCCAAGTTTTATTCCTTCTGCTTCTCGCGATAGCATGGCTCACGCTAGGCTGCGGCACCAGCAGCAGCAGCGGTCGGCATCTTGAATCCATCACCCTCACCCAGACCACGATCCAAAATGGCGAGGAGGAACAGTTCGTCGCGACCGGCACTTTTTCGGCGCCGCCCACCACCGTGACCCCTTTGCCGGTGGACTGGACCAACCAACTCATGGCGCCCCCGCCCCCGTACTACACCTACACGCTGACCACTCAGCCCTACGTGGTCAACTGCACTGTGGTGGGGCCAGAAGCCATTCCAGTGGTGGCTTATGCTCCCCCGGATCCCAACGCTCCGACCAGCGGCACCAGCAAGATAGTGGTCACGTCGCCAGCTACGTCCAGTTGTCTGGCTGGCGGGCAGTCCGCGCGCTGACTCGAGAGGGACGGTCATCAGTCGGTGTCATTCTGGAACTGTTCGCAAGATTATTTCGTCTCGTCACAGGCCCATGGCTGCCACGATTCGTAAAATCGAAGCATGCACCGCATTACCTACGTGGAGCCAGCCCCCGGCTGTCCTGCTGAGCAAAGTCCGGTAGTGCGCTCGAATTTACATGCCCGAAAATCGGCGCTTCTCGCGCTGCTAGCCCCATTCCTGCTGGTGGCGTCTCTCCGCGCCTCCGACTGCATCCCGATTTATGAAGCCCACCAGCACGTCGGCGAAACCAGGTGCGTTACCGGAAAAGTCCTGCGCGTCAAAGTTGGACACGGCGGCGTTCACTTCCTCGACTTCTGCGAAGATCAGGCGGCCTGCCCCTTCAGCGTGGTCGTCTTCGCGCGCGACTTGAAAGATGTGGGCGACGTGCGCCGTCTGGCCGGCCGCATGATCGAAATCAAAGGCCCGGTCAAACTCTACGACGGACGCGCAGAAATCATCCTCAACCGCATCAGCCAGATCACCGGCGGCCTAGCCATGATCCCCGCCCTGCCCAAGAATTACGACGTAGAAAACCGCGGCCACTACAGTGCCGGACGACTCCGACCCACCAAGAAACCCGCCAAAACCAAAGCCACGCCCAACCCCACCGCAACCTACGGCTACGACGTAGAAGGCGACGATCCGCAGTAACCGCTCCTCACACCATCCCCTTCCTCAACTCCTCCAGCGGATACTTCGTCCCCCGCCACTCAATCCCGTCATTCCACAGTGTCAGCGTCATCGACCGCAGCAGCGTATAGATGAACAGCGTCGTGCTTACCGGATGCAGCAGAAAGTAATAAGCCGGCACATGCGACCGCCACGACATTCCGACATAGATCGCAAACATCGATCCCAAAGCCACGGCATAAGGCACCCGCGCCCATCCATGCGCCAGAAACATGCCGAGAAACGGCCCGAAATTCAGAAATGCTAGTCCGACCGCTGAGATCACCGTGCGCCACCACTGAAACGACAGCACCGCAAAAAAGTTTTTGGTCAAGTTATTCACGATCCCCATCGCGCCCTTGGCCCACCGGATCGAAATCAAGTCTCCGCCAAACACGTTGCGCTGCCCGAAGCCCGCCTTCTTCACGACCTTGCCCAGCTTCATGTCGTCCAGCACTTCCATGCGCAGCGCTTCATAGGTACCCACAGCGTCGTAAACGCGGCGCCGCACCAGGTTGAATGCGCCCACGCCCATGTGATCGTCAGTGCTGGGGTCAGCCACTTTCCATGGCCGATGTCCGAACATGAACATGGTCTGGAAAAACGCGATCATCATGTACTCGCCCGGCCGCTTCATAATCATCCGCGGAAACAACACCACGTGATCCGCCGGCACGCTCTCGGCATAAGCCAGCGACCGCCGAAGCGAATCCGGCTTAAACAGCACGTCCGCATCGGTGAACAGCAGCCAGTCCCCGGTAGCCAGGTTCGCCGCCGTCCACATGGCGTGCGTTTTCCCCAGCCAGCCTGCCGGAAGTTCGCGATGATGCACGACACGCAAGTTGGGAGAAGAAAGGGGGTGCCCCACCCTTGTCGCGTTTTGTGCGACAGGGTGGGGATGTTCAGTTTGATTTTGACCCGGGTGCCCCATTTCTCGCAGCTTTTGCGAGAAGTGGGGATTTTGACTCTGACTCTCCGCAACCCGCTCCATAATCTCGCCCGTGGAATCCGTCGACCGGTCATTCACGGCGAGCACTTCATAGTTGTCGTAATCGAGCGCGAGCAGCGAGGTCAGCGCCTGCTCAATGGTCTCTTCTTCATTGCGCGCAGGAACAATAATGGAAACGCGAGGATTCCCCGTCGCTGAAACCGGGTTTCGATCCCACTCAGGAAGGGAAACATCGGCCACGCTGGGCATGCCAAGCGCAGCATCCACAATGCGGGAAAACCACGCCAACGCCAGAATTATTCCCGCGATCCAATAAAAATAAACCATTCAGATTGTCATCCTGAGCAGCGCGCCCTTTGCGCTGCGAAGGATCTGGGCACGCCGCGCGATCATTTTCGCGTTCTTTGCGAAAACGCTAAACTCGCGCGTTCGGCGTGCTTCCCTACTCCCGTCCTCCATTCGCCTGCACCCCAACCTTCGGCGCAAACTTCATGCCATAAAACAGTATCGCAGAAGAAATCCCCATCGCGATCACTGGCAGAATAAACGCGCTCTGCAGCGATCGCTTATCCGCGACCCAGCCCATCATGGTCGGCGAAGGCATGTCGCCCAGAAAGTGAATGATGAAAATATTCACCGCCAGCGCGGTGGCGCGAATATGCGCCCCCACCGAATTGATAACAGCCGCGTTGAGCGGCGCCGTGTTAAGCAGCAGGAAGAAAGCCGCGACCCCGATCGCCGGAATCATCAACGGTCCCTTCACGAATAACGCCACAATCATGCACGGCACGCCGAGCAGCATGCTGGCTGCCGACACCGCAAAATAAGAACTCTTCATCCGCGGCAGCAGATAATCTCCCAGCCATCCGCCTGCCAGCGACGCGAGAATGCCGTCCACAACAATGATGATGCCGAAAGCGAAATTGGCCGCCTCCAGCGTGTAGCCCCGATCGCTATAAAGAAATTTCGGCATCCACACCTGAATGCCGCCCAGCGAAAAGGTCATGGCCGCCATGCCCAGCGTGGACGCCAGGAACGCCGGATTGCGCGCCAGGCGCAGAAGGATTTCCCAAAAACCCGCGGTCGCGGAAGCATCTTTCACGGAATCAAACTGCCCGCGCTCGGGTTCTTTCAGAAAGAGCACTGCGATCGCCAGTAAGAATCCCGGAACAGCCGCAATGTAAAACGGAAATCGCCAGCCATAATGCGGCGCCAGATTTCCCCCTAGTAAGTATCCCGCCGCCGAGCCCACCGGAATCGCCAGATAAAAGACGCCCAGTATCCGGCCGCGCCTTTTCTGCGCAAACAGGTCCGCCACGAAGGTCGGCGCAATGGTGACGAACGTCGCCTCGCCAACACCCACCAGGGTGTGGCGAATCAAAAGCTCCGTGTAGGTATGCGTGACCGCAGTCAGCAGCGTCAGACCGCTCCAGAATATTCCCCCCAAAGCGATAATCAGTTTGCGCGAGTAGCGGTCCGCCAAAGGCCCGACAAACGGCGCTGCCAGCGTGTAGAAGCCGAGAAAGGCGGTAGTGAGATATCCGATCTGAACGTTGCTCAGGTGGAATTCGTCCTGCACCAGCGGCTGCACCGCAAACAGCACATTGCGATCCACGTAATTGAGCAGATTCAGCGCCGTCAGGACAATCAGCGCAGTGCGAGGCTGGAGTTCGTTCTGGGCCACAGGTCAGGCGACTATAGCATGACGCCCGCTCCCAGGTAGACACTAATAACGATTGACGTTATTAACGAGTAGCGTTACTATATTGCAGTGATCAGAACGTTCGCCAACAAGGTGACGGCGGAAATCTGGAGAACCGGAAAAACCCGGGGTTCGCCGCCAGCGATCGTCACAAAGAGGAAGCTAGCCATGCTCGATGCCGCCGCACCTCTGGAAGATTTGAAGAGTCCTCCCGGCAACAGGCTGGAGCGGCTACACGCTGACCGGCAAGGCCAATGCAGCATTCGCATCAACGATCAGTATCGAATCTGTTTCGTCTGGCGAGGTCACGACGCGTTCGAGGTCGAGATCACGGACTATCACTAGCGGTTAGAGCAATCATAGTTGGAAACACGCGAGGTCACCCTATGGGACACGAAGATATACAAAGAAAAGGCGCGCCGCACTGGCGAGTTCACCCCGGAGAAATTCTGCGGGAAGAGTTTCTCAAACCGCTTGGCATTTCCGCTTACGAACTTGCAAAGCGCCTTCACGTTCCCGCGCCCCGTGTGAACGACATCGTGCTTGAGCGCCGTGGCATCAGCGCTGATACCGCCGTCCGACTCTCCCGCTTCTTCGGAACCACCGAGCAGTTCTGGCTGAGCCTGCAGGGCGCCTACGAAGTCAGCCGCGTCATGGCTGAGCAAGCCGAAGAGATTGAGCGGATCCAGCCGCGAGCGGCATCCGCCTCGCGCTGATCACCCGCGCCGACCACTCGCGAGGATCAAACACCGCCGCTACTTCGACTTTCGTCCCGGTCGCGGCCACTTCGCCACAATCGTCGTCGAAATCCCGCCCCGCGGCCGGAATTCCCCTCGCACTTCCGCCCACACCGGTTTCGCCCACTTCACCACATCTTCCAGAACCTGATTAACAATGTTCTCCTGAAAGATTCCCAGATTGCGGTAGCACTGCAAATACTCTTTCAGCGACTTCAATTCGAGGCAGAGTTTATCCGGCACATACCGGATCGCCAGCACGCCGAAATCCGGCAGCCCGGTCTTTGGACAGACCGATGTGAACTCCGGATCATCCACGATAATCTCGTATCCGGGAAACTGATTGGGCCAGGTCTCAATCTCAGGAAACTTCGCGTCCAGACCCGCAGCGGCATGCTCAGACGTATAGCGAGGCGATTTAGCCATGCCGATATTGTAGCGTCTGCGCACAATCCTCTCAAGATCGAAATCGTTCTGCACCCGGCGCCTCTCGGCCAGCATCCAACTAGCTACCATACATGGAGTACCCTGTGGTATCTGTCGCGGCCTCCGAAATGGTAAATTACTACTTACAGTTATTCCCGCCGCACCCTGTAAGACAACTGGTTGGCGTTGACGAATCAATAACGAATAAATGACGAATAATTCGCACCCGTCTGGCCGGCGGTGGATTTGGCCCGCGCTCGCGCTCCTGGCAGTAGTGGCCCTCCTGTATTCCTATCTTCACCAGGCGCCGCTGAAAGTGCGCGCCGCCACGGTGCAGCGCGGACCCATCCGCAGCCTGGTTTCCACCAACGGCAAGGTTGAGCCCATTCAGAACTTCGAGGCCCACGCGCCCGTCTCCACCACGGTGAAACGCCTGCTGGTCAAGGAAGGCGACCACGTGCGCAAGGGCCAGCTCCTGCTGCAACTTGACGACGACGACATTCGCAGCCAGGCCGCCCGCGCCCACGCCCAAGTAAAATCCGCGCAGGCCGACGAATCCGTCCTCAAGGCCGAGGGCACTCAGGAAGAAGTTCTCACCCTGAACGCGCAACTGGTCAAGGCTCGCGACGCGCGAGAAACCGCTGAACGCAATCTCGAAGCCCTGCGCCGTCTGCAGCACCAGGGCGCGGCTTCTCTCGGCGAAGTCCACCAGGCAGAGGACGCTCTAAGAAGCACTCAAGCCGACCTCACCTTGCTAGAACAGAAAAAGAAAGACCGCTATTCCGGCTCGGAAGCCGCGCGTATTGAGGCCAAAGCGGCCGAAGCTCAGGCCGCCTATGACGCCGCGGAAGACGCTGTGCAAAAGTCCAGCGTGCGCGCGCCTTTCGACGGCATCGTCTATTCCCTTCCCGTCAAGCAGGGTGCATTCGTCCCGGCCGGAGAACTGCTCCTGCAGGAAGCCGACCTCTCGCACGTGCTGGTCCGCGCCTTCGTCGATGAACCCGACATCGGACGCCTGCAGCCCGGACAAAAAGTGGAAATCACCTGGGATGCCCTCCAGGGCCGCATGTGGTCTGCCACGCTCAGCAGCGTGCCTTCCACGGTGAAGCTGCGCGCTAACAGAAATGTTGGCGAGACCACGTGCGTCGTCGACAACAAGGATCTCCGCCTGCTGCCCAACATCGACGTGGGGGTCACAATCGTGGTCGCCGAGGAGAGCGATGTGCTCACCCTGCAGCGCGACGCCTTGCGCATCGACGAAGCCAAGCCCTACGTCTTCCGTATCGTCGGCAACCATCTGAAACGACAGACAGTCGAGTTCTCGCTGCAGAATCTGACTCGAGTCGAGATCACCTCCGGTCTTTCTGAAGGAGACAGCGTGGCGTTGCCCGCGGAGGATAAGCCCCTGGTGGACGGTGCCATCATCAAACTGGTTCCCTAATCTCGCCTGAGGTCGCAACTTCAGTCATTCAGAAACTTTGCGGATGAAACCACTCTCCCGATTGCCGATTCTATTTTTCTCTCTATTTCTGCTCCTGCTCCCGGCGCGAGCGGCCGATTCTGGCAAACAACTGCTCGCCGCCGGCCGCGCTGACGAAGCCATTCAGACTCTGGAGCAACAGGTTCGCCGCTCACCCGACGCCGAATCCTACAACCTGCTGTGCCGCGCGTATTTCATGATTGATGAATGGGACCGCGGCATCGCGGCCTGCGAGCGCGCCCGCAACATGGATCCTCAGAACAGTCTCTACCACCTGTGGCTGGGCCGCATCTACGGCGAAAAGGCGGACCGGGCCGGATTCCTGTCTGCCGCGGGCCTCGCGAAAAAAGTCCGCATCGAGTTCGAGCGTGCCGTCGAACTCGATCCCAAAAGCGCGGATGCCCGCGCCGACCTGGCCGAATTTTATTTCTCCGCTCCGGCCATCATGGGCGGAGGCCAGGACAAGGCCCGCGCCCAAGCCGAGGCGATGGCTGCCTTCAATCCGGCCATGGCGCACTATGTAACCGGTCAGATCGCAGAGCACGATAAAGACCATGCCGCCGCCGAGCGCGAATTCCGTGCCGCCATCGATGCCAGTCACGGCGCCGCCTATGCCTGGCTGCACCTCGCACAATTTCTGGCGCACAACAACCGCTTTGATGAAATGTTGCAGGCGCTTCGCGCTCTCGAGTCCAGCCCGCTCGACCGCCCGGAGGCTCTCCTCGACGGCGCCAGTCTTTTGCAGCGCTCAAGCCGCGACTCTGCGCTGGCCGTGCACCTGGTGCGCCGCTATCTTGCGAATGGTCCGGTGGAGGAGGGCCCGGCCTTCAAAGCCCACGAACTTCTGGGACGGTTACTCGAAGCGCAAAGCGACCGCCGCGCCGCCGCCGAGGAATTCCGCGCTGCTCTCGCGCTTTCCCATACCTACGCCCGCGGCCAGGAAGACTTGAAGCGGGTTGAACATTGAGACGATTGCGGAAGTACGGCGGGTGCCCCATTTCTCGCGCGTCCTTTGCGCGAGAAGTGGGGATTTATGTCGAAATCTAAAGCGAACCCCGCAAAACGTGCCCACCTCGCCCCATCGGACATTTAAAATCTCGCTGGCATCCAATTCTTCATGAAATCATTTCACATCACTCTGAAAGGGACGCAATGAAAACTTCGTGCCCTAGTGCGCAAGATAGTATGCAGATCAGTGCGCACACCAGTACGCACATCGCAAAGTGGATTCTGGCCGTCGTGCTGCTGCCCAGTTCGCTGCTGGCCGAGCCCGTTTCTCTCAAGCACGTCGTCGAACTCGCCCTGACCCACGCCACCGGCGCCGCCATCGCGGCCGCCGACGAAAAACGCGCCGCCTTCGGCTATCGGGAACTGCGCGACAGCTACATCCCGCAGTTCTCTACTGGCGCGGGTCTCGGTTATTCCTACGGCTTTCCCCTTTCGCTGGAAGGTTCCGCGCCCGCGCTGTTCAACGTCACCACCCAATCCGCGCTGTGGAATCTCTCTCTGCACGATTCCATTCGCGCCGCCAAAGCCGATTCCGCCGTCGCTTCCCTGAAGTCCAAAGACCAGCGCAACCAGATCATCCAGGACGCTGCCCTGAGCTATGCCGAACTCGCGAAATGGGAGCAGCGCCTCGTCCGCCTGCAGGACGCCGAAGCTGCCGCCAACAAGTTGCAGACTGCAGTCGCCGAGCGCGTGAAGGAAGGCATCGATAACGAACTCGATGGTATGCGGGCTCGCCTCTCCGCCGCGCGCGTCCGCCAGCGCATCGAGGAGGCACGCGGCAACGCCGCCGTGCTTCGCGAACATCTATCGAAACTTACCGGCCTTCCCGCCGCCGGCATTCAGACGGACCCTGATTCCATTCCCGCCCCACCTCCGGCTCCGCCCACTGAGGACGCAGCCAAAGACGCAGCCGCTGCCAACCCCGTGGTAGAAGCCGCCGTCGAACACGCTCGCGCCCAGTACCTGCGCGCCCAGGGCGAGCACAAAGCTCTCTGGCCCAGCGTCGATTTCGCCGGACAATACGCCCTGCTCTCCACCTTCAATAACTTTCAGAACTATTACGTTCCCGAGAAAGCATGCATTGTTCCCACCAGCCCAACTAGCAGCGTAACGGCTCTGTGCGATGCAGGCGGCTTTCACAAAAACAACGCCACCATCGGCGTAAGCATCCGCTTCCCATTGTTTAACGCCGCGCAGCGCGCCCGCGCCCGTGCGGCCGATGCCGACGCCGTGAAGGCCACAAAACAAGCTGAGGCCGCTCGCAATCAGGTGTCGGAAGAAACCTTGCGTCTGCAGCGCTCTGTCGCTCAACTGCAAGCCACGCGCGACGTCGCTCAACTGGAATTTGAAATTGCCGAGAAGACTCTGACCGCGGTCCACACTCGATTAGACGCCGGCACCGCCACGCTGCACGAGCTCGACGACGCCAGCACTCAGGTCAGCGAACGCTTCATCGCCCTGCAGGACGTGAGCGTCGAACTAGAACGCAGCCAACTCGGCCTGCTCCGCTCAAGCGGCGACCTGGAACGCTGGGCGTTAGGCACGCCATGAGTTTGCGGGAGAGCGGCCTCCAGAGCCTGCTTCGAGCGCGGCACATCTTTTGGGCTGCGAGAAGTTCCGTGGAAGAGCGGCCCTTTAGGGCCGCGTAAAGGCAAACCAAGAAATTGGGCTTTAGCCCCGGTGGGCCGCTTCGACGAACTTTACAACTTCCCTTTCAACGTCTTTAAAACCTGCCGTATCGCCTTCTCATTCCGCCGGTACCATCTCCACTGCCCCTTCTTGACCGCCTCTACCAATCCCGCCCCGGTCAGGATCGCCATATGATGAGAGATCGTCGGCTGCGAAAGTTGTACGCGCTCCTCAATATCCCCCGCGCACAGCGCCGCCCCGCCCGCACCCGCTCTGTTCCCTGATTTCGCTTCCGCCTTCAGCGCGTGCAGAATTCGGCGCCGCGTCGGATCGGCAATAGCATGCAAGGCGCGGTCGAGAGTGGTTTCGTCAGAGGTCATGGCAGGACTAGGAATAGCGCGAGAATCCGTCTCTGTCAATCGATGACTGTCAATGCAGGAATTTTGTGGTCATCCCGACCCGCGAGCGAACGCGAGCGGCGGAGAAATCCGCTTTCTGAAGCGACCCTACTTCTTCAAAATCGGGCTATACCCATCCGCAATCAGCCGCGTACGCATGGCCTCGGCATCTTTGATGTCGCTAAACGGCCCCACCTGCACCCGAAACAGCTTGTCGGTCGGAACCTGCGCTGCCACCAGTGCCGGATACTGCTTCTTCTTGAGAGCATCCACCAGAGAATCGGCGTCTTCCTGTTTACTGACCGCGGCAACTTGCACGAAATACCCCGCGGTAGGCATCGCGATCGCCGGATCCGGCGCGTTGGATGGAGCCGCCTGGGTTGTAGAAGATTGGTTTGGAGCAGATTGACCAGGACTCGTTTGCCCTGGGCTCCCGGTCGCCGGCGCTGCTCCGGCGGGCGCTGCCGCCGTGTCTGTCTTCGCGTCCGCCGCCGGCGTCAACTGCGGATTCGCGTCCTTCTGCTCTACCGACTTGTAGAACGTCATGGGCGGAGCGGTCGCCGGCGTGGGCCCGCTGCTTGCCTTCGCTCCCGAAGTCGTCTGCGGCGCAACCGCTGCGCTTCCCGCGCTCATCGTCGGCTCCGACTTTTTCCCCAGCGAATATCCCAGCGCAAAGAACAGCGCACAGATTCCGACCAGGCCGAAAAACAAGACCAGCAGCTTCCCCGTGCCCAGTGTAATTTCAGTATCTTCTGACGAAGCCATAGTTCCCCTCCGGGCAATTGGCGGCGCGCGGCATGCCCGGCTCCTTTTCTACCCAATCATCTTCGACCGGCCTTCTTCTTCGCAGCCGTCTTCTATGCAGTCTTGGCGGGTGCTGCGTCGCCTTTTCCCATCAGCTTCTGCAGCCCCGAGAAAAAGTCCACCGGCACCGGGAAGATCACGGTCGTATTCTTCTCTACGCCAATCTCAGTCAGAGTCTGCAGGTAGCGCAGTTGCACGCTGACCGGTTCGGTGGCCAGCAGATGAGCCGCATCCACCAGCCTCTGCGCCGCCGAAAACTCGCCCTCGGCGTGAATGATCTTCGACCGCTTCTCGCGCTCCGCCTCGGCCTGCTTCGCCATGGCGCGCAGCATCGATTCCGGCATGTCGACCTGCTTGACCTCGACGTTGGTCACCTTCACGCCCCACGGCGAGGTGTGCGTATCCAGAATGCTCTGCAGCCGCAGATTGATTTTTTCCCGGTGCGACAACAGTTCATCCAGTTCCTGCTCGCCCAGCACCGACCGCAGCGTAGTCTGCGCGAACTGCGAAGTCTGGTAGACGTAGTTCGAAACTTCTACCACCGCCTTATTGGGATCAATCACGCGCAGGAAAATGACCGCGTTCACCTTCAACGTAACGTTGTCGCGAGTGATGATGTCCTGCGGCGGAACCTCCAGCGCCTCCTGCCGCAGCGACACGCGCACGATGCGGTCAATCGGCGCGAACACCAAAGCGATGCCGGGTCCCTTGGCTGTAGATAGCAGCCTCCCCAGGCGAAAGATGACGCCGCGCTCATACTCGGCAAGAATTTTGATGGAACTGAGAAGGTATATAGCGACGATAACAATGACCACAGTCAAAAAGCCAAAACTAATACCGAAAGCTTCCACAGGAACCTCCACGAGTCGGAGCGCCAACAAACACTCCTATCGCGGATTGTATAGTAGTCAGCACAACGCCGCGCGCAAATCGCGCGGACCCAAGTTGCTTGGCTTGATGCGCCAAGCCACGGCGGCACAACATCAACTCCGGTCTGGATCGATCCCCTGGTCCAGATAGATAAACAGCACTCGCGCCATCCACGTCAGCACCGGCGCCAGCGGCAGAAATAATACGATCCCACCCGCCATACTCTTCAGTAACGGCCACTTCGATACTTCCCACACCAGCGCTGTAAGCAATGCCAGCGCTCCTACACCCAGTCCATAGCCGATATACATCGCCCCCAGGAAGTACCCCGGCTCGCGATCAAACTTCAACCCGCACTCCGGACAGCGTTCATGCATCCCAGGAAACAGCCACACCGATTTGCGAAAGATTTTCCCCGTGCGGCAGCGCGGACAAAGCTGCCGCAGGATTCCCCGCATCGCCGACACGTCCGCCCTCTCCATGGACGAAGTCTAACAGCCAGAAAATGTTCGATTCGAAATTCCGCAGGAATCTTGACGGACCGCCCGAGATTCAAGCGCCGGAGGCGCCGCTGAAAATAGCCCGGCGTTTTCAACGCCGGGTGAACCTTACGATCCCGCCTTGGCCACCTGAATCCGGCTTCCATCCACCGGAATCGCCCGCTGGACTTCCATCTCAATCGACGTCCCCACCTCCAGCTTCACGTCCGGACCATGCTTCAGCAGCGCCCAGGCCACCCCGCCCGCAATTCCGAGCAGGCCGCCGTAGCGCGCACCATTCAACCCTCCCGCCGCCGCTCCGGCAATGCCGCCGACCGTTCCGCCCACCGCAGCGCCCTTGGCAGCGTCTTCCACCCGCGTGCCCGTATCCTTATCGGCCTGAATCGTCCCTTCCTGGTCCTTAACCCCGCTGTTGTCCGCTCCCGGCGTGTTCTCCACCGACGCGGGCAGCATCACCGTGTAGCCCGTCGGAAAGATCATCGATGTGAAGTGGATCAGAATTTCCGCCCGCTTCTTCGACCGTCCCGCATGCTCGGTATGCATGATCTTGCCCTGAATATAAGTCCCCGCCGGCACCAGAATGCGATCATTCATCACAAACGGAAACGCCGTCTCCGCATACACCGCGTCGCCCTCGCGCGCATTCTTGGTCGAGATGGCCTGCTTCAGCAGCAGCGGAATCTTGGTCCCCGCCGGTATCACCAGAGCATTCGGATCAGCAGCCTCTTGCAATTTCGCCCCAGCTGGAGCAACGCTCATCACTGTTCCGCGAGTCGAATCGTTCGCCGGCGCCGGGCTATTTTGCGTGGGAGCAGTTGTTGCAGGAGCATTCTGTGCCGGAGCGTCCTGAGCCGGACGATCGGCCTGCGACGCACTTGCAGCCGGAGGGGTAGAATCCGCCGGCTTCGCCGTATCGGCAGCCTGACCCCAAGCCATCCCCGAAACCAGCACCATGGCAAATAGAGCTCTCATCCCACACCTCCCGAGGCGACGCCGCCTCCAGCAATAACGCCCAGATTACCACGGCTTAGCCGCTAGGATGCGTCCTACGTTTCACGCGCTGCCCAAGCCTCCAAAATCTTGTCTCCCCGCATCCAACCGCCTATCATCGAACCGAAACCACGAAGGAGCCGAATGCGCGTATCCATCATCCGCAACCGTCTCTCGTTGCTTCTCCTGTTCCTGAGCATTTCGCCCGTGTACGCCCGCGGCCAGGATCAGACTCCCGCCCCGCGACCGGCGCACGGCTGGCTCGATCCCACCGTTAGCGACGAGTACAAAAAGTGGCTCCGCGAAGATGTCGTCTTCATCATCACCGACGAGGAACGCGCCGACTTCAAGAAGCTCATAGGCGACAAGCAGCGGGATGACTTTATCGTCGCCTTCTGGGAGCGCAGAAATCCCATCCCAGGCGCACCGGAAAACAAATTCAAGGAAGAACACTACCGCCGCATTGCCTACGCCAACACGCACTTCGCCGCCGGCATCCCCGGATGGAAAACCGATCGCGGACGAACGTACATCATGTTCGGCCCACCAGATAGCATTGAACACCATCCCAGCTCAGCCGGACAGCATTCACGCGAGAGCTGGCGCTACCACCTAATAAAGGACATCGGCGAGAATGTGACCTTCGAGTTCGTCGATACCTGCGAATGCGGCGAGTACCAGATGACGATCGAGACGTCAGAGAAGCTGACTCCGCTGCGCCAGCGGCAAGAGGCTCCTCTTCAATCCATTTTGTACGTGCCCTGGCACAAGTGGCTCGACGAGGATGTCCGTTATATCATCACCGATCAGGAGCGTCGCGACTTCCTCAACCTAACGAACGACAAGCAACGCGACGAGTTCATCGAAGCCTTCTGGGAGCGTCGCAATCCAGACCCTGGCTCGGAGGAAAACAAGTTCAAGGAAAAGCATTATGCGCGCATCGCCTACTCGAACGAGCGTTTTGCTGCGGGCACTCCCGGATGGGAGACCGACCGCGGCCGTTTCTACATCATGTACGGCCCGCCCGATGAGAGTGAGCAACTTCCTGAGCGCACTGACGCAACACCAGCGACCGCCGATTTGCGAAAGTACTTCTCGTCCGATGTCTGGCGCTATTACTTCATCAAGCGTCTTGGCCACGATGTGTTCTTCGTGTTCCTCGATAAATGCGGTAGCGGCACGTATTTGTCGCAGCATGATCCCTTTCAGAAGCGGTCCAAGTCGGCCGACGAAACAGTTGTTTCCGAGGAAACACCTTTTCTCGGCAAGTGGGCCAAATGGCTGAGCGAAGACGTGTGCTACATCATCACCACTCAGGAAGTCGCCGAGTTTTATAAACTCGACAGCGAGCAAGACCGTGACAAGTTCGTCGAAGACTTTTGGAACCGCCGTAACCCTAAGCCTGGTTCACAGGAGAACAAGTTCAAGGAAGAACACTACCGTCGCATCGCCTACGCGAACCAGCACTTCGCCGCTGACATTCCCGGGTGGAAAACCGACCGCGGTCACATCTACATCCTCTACGGTCCGCCAGACTCGATCGACCGGCATTACTCGGACGCCGGTTCTAACAGCGACGCTGTAGGCGCTGTCACAAGCCCCCATGACTCGGAAGTTTGGCACTATCGATTGATCGAGAGCATCGGCAAGGATATTGGATTCACGTTTGTGGACACGTGCATGTGCGGGAGATTTGAAAGACAGATTTTCTGGGAGAGAATGAAGTCGGAATAGTCCGCGCAGTTGATGGTCACTTATAAATCAAATACTTCTCCCTAATCTTCTGAAACGCCGCCAACCCTTCCTGCCAATCCTGCGCAATCCGCCGCGGATCCTGTCCCGCCACCAGCGCGTCATACGCATTCTGGTTCACCAGCAACGCGCTCATGCGCTCGATCTTGAACTCGTCCGCATATAGTTTGTGCAGCGCCGCCGCCAGCTCAATCCCCAACTCCGGCGCGTCAAACCCATTCCTGTCTGTCAGAATCACGTTCACTCCCGCGCACGTTTGCCCGCTATACACGCTGGCCGTCGGCGTAAACGTCACCGGAACAAACCGCACGCCCGAAATCCCACGCGCATTCAAATAGGCTGCGAGTTCCTTGCTTTTCACCCATGGAGCGCCCACCAGTTCAAACGGAGTATCCGTCCCACGCCCCACCGAAACATTCGTCCCCTCAATCAGCGCCACTCCCGGATACAGCGCCGCCTCCGTCACACTCCGCAAGTTCGGCGACGGATTCACCCACCCCAGCCCCGTCGAATCGAACCAGTCTCCACGCTGCCATCCCTCCATCGGCACCACCGTGAGCTTCGCACCAATACCGCCGCCGCGCTCGGCGTTAAACATCTTCGCCAGCTCGCCCATCGTCATCCCATGCCGCACCGGAACCGTCCAGTAATTCGTAAAACTCTCGCGCCCCGCGTCCGCCACCGGACCCTGCACAAACGACCCCGTAATCGGATCCGGCCGGTCCAGCACAATCAGCTCAATCCCGGCCTGCGCCGCCGCTTCCAGAAAATATCCCAGCGTGGTCTCGTAGGTATAAAACCGCGTCCCCGCATCCTGAATGTCGAATACCACCGCATCCAGATTCTTCATCACATCGGCAGGCGGACGCCGCGCCGCATCCGTTCCGCCATATACGCTGTAAACCGGAATGCCCGTCGCCGCATCTCTCGAATTATTGATGTCGGTGGTATCGAGCGTCCCCGTCACCCCATGCTCCGGACTGAAAATCGCATCCAAGGAAACACCCGGCGCTTTCGCCAGCACATCAATCGTTCGCATCCCCTCCGCATCGACACCCGTCTGGTTCGTCACCAGCCCAACTCGCTTCTTCACATCAGGCGATGATCCTGTCGCCTTCAGCACATCAAACCCATGCTCCTCCAGCACGTCGAGCCCAGTCTTCACTGTCCCGTTCCGCGCACTCATCCGTCGCGCCGCGCTCAGCGCCTCGTTGTATCCGGTAATACTCTTCCCGCGCAGCGCTTCTTTCTCGCTCGTCGTCAATTGCAGCGCCGCCGCCACTTCCGTCGCCACCTTCGAGCGCAGCGCAATCGCATTTCCCTTCCCGCGCGGATGCACCGCATTGGTCAGCAAAATAATGTAAGTCTCGGTCGTCGGATCGATCCACATCGATGTTCCCGTAAACCCCGTGTGCCCAAACGATCCCACCGGCAGCAAGTCGCCGCGATTGGACGAGAACGGAGAATCGATATCCCATCCAAACCCGCGCAGCACCGGCGCCGCCGGAGGCGTTTCCGGCGACGTCATCTTCTCCACCGTCGCCGCCGACAAAATCCCTCCGCCTCCGTTCAGCAGCGCCTGCGCAAATTTCGCCAGATCATCCGCCGTCGAGAACAGCCCCGCATGCCCCGCCACGCCGCCCATTCGCCGCGCCGTCGGATCATGCACCACTCCCCACAGCATGTGCTCGTTCTCGTCATACTGTGTCGGCGCAATTTTCGTCTTCCAAATCGCAGGAGGGTCAAACCGCGTCCGCGTCATCTTCAGCGGCGCAAAAATATGTTTCGTCGCGTACGCATCCAGCGTCTCGCCCGAAACCCGCTCCACCAGCGCGCCCAGCACAATAAAATTAATGTCGCTGTAAGTGAAGTGCGATCCCGGAGGTTCCGCCAGCGTCTCGGCAAACGCCATTTTGTACGCCGTCTCCTTCCCTTCCCACGCCGTCTTCAAATCCAGATCCGGCTCCAGCCCCGAGTAGTGCGTCAGCAACTGCCGCACCGTAATGTCGTCCTTCCCGTTCTGCGCAAACTCCGGCAAGTATTTCGCCACCGGATCACTCATCCGCACCTTGCCCTGCTCCACCAGTTGCATCACCGCCGTCGTGGTCGCAATCACTTTGGTCAGCGACGCCAGATCAAACACCGTATCCAGCGTCATCGGCTCGCGCCGCGGCTCCAAAGACCGCTCGCCATAGGCCTTGCGGTAAATCACCGCCCCGTCATGCCCCACGATGAGGACTGCTCCCGGAATATTTCCATCCGCAATGGCCTTCTGAATAACCGCATCGACCCCGCTCAGACGCGTTGACGCCAGCGCCGGCAAAGCCCCGGCAGCCGCACACGTGCTAAGCAACGCCAGCGCAAAGAAAACTGCGCACGAAATACAAGAGAACTTCGCCAGTGATTTCATTTTGAGGATGATGTCTTGACTGTACACAACTCCCCACCGCGGCTCAAGAAACTCATGGAAGGGGAGTGCCGCAGGAAGCAAATCCGGCCCAACCGGAAGAGCCACAAGCAAGGCCTTCCCCTGTGCCCCTCAGTGCCCTCTGTGGTAAAGATTTTTTCTCTTCACTTCGAAGCTTTACCCATCCCGCCAACTCTGCTATAACCCGCTCAGGTCAGAAATCCCGCAGCGAGCATCTAAGCCCTGAACAACCTCCCAACTCTCGTTCCCGCTTTCGACCATCAGGACGAAATCTTTTCCTCTGCCTTCTCTGTTTTGAGGGACGCAATCGCGGCCCGCGCCTTCCCCGCCGCTTCCACAGCCGTCACGCACAACAATCGTCTCGTCGCGCTCAAATCCTTCGGCCATTTCACCTATCCCGAGGGTGCCCCATCCTTGTCGCGCCCTTCGCGACAGGGTGGGGATTTTGACGTCAGGGATTCTGACGTCAGCCGTTTTGACGTTAGGCATTCTGACGTTAGCCATGAAGTCAAACCCTCCACGCTGTTCGATCTCGCCTCCCTCACCAAAGTCATCGCCACCACCACCATGGCCGCAATCCTCTACGAGCGCGGCTTGCTCGAACCGGAAACTCCCGTCGCTGGCGTCGTTCCCGAATTCCTGCTTGACTCCTCCGGCCAACCCGATCCCCGCCGCCGCGACGTTACCCTCCGCATGCTCCTCGCCCACTCCTCCGGCCTGCCCGCCTACGAGAAACTATTCCTTAAAGCAAAGTCGCGAGACGAATTACTCCTCGCCGCCTTCACCACACCACTCTCCGCCGATCCCGGCTCGCACGCCGAGTACAGCGACATCGGCTTTATCCTCCTCGGCGCCGCTCTCGAACGCATCGCCGGTGAGCGTCTCGACCTCTTCTGCCAACGCGAAATCTTCGGCCCGCTCGCCATGGCCCACACCACGTTCAACCCGCCGCAGGAAACGCGCGCACAAATCCCTCCCACCGCCGACGAGCGCGAAGAAAACTCGCGTGGCGCGGGCGCCCCCGCCCGCGAAATGCGGACAGAACTAGCGCCGGGCGCAAGCCCGCTAGTTCGCAGCACCTTCCGCAATAAAATCATCCAAGGCGAAGTGCAGGACGAAAACGCCTTCATCCTCGGCGGCGTCGCCCCTCACGCCGGCCTGTTTTCCACCGCCGACGACCTGGCCCGCTTCGCCCACGCCATGCTTCGCGGCGGCGGCCCTGTCCTTCGCCCCGAAACCGTCGCCCTCTTCACCCGCCGTCAAGCCGCGCCCTCCGGCACATCTCGCGCCCTCGGTTGGGACACTCCCTCCGGTGCCTCGCAATCCGGAAAGTATTTCGGCCCGCGCTCCTTCGGCCACCTCGGCTACACTGGCACTTCACTCTGGATCGATCCCGACCGAGATCTGTCCATCACCTTGCTCACCAACCGCACCTGGCCCGACTGCGCGAATCACGCCATCAAACAGGTCCGCCCGCGATTCCACGACGCCATCATCGACGCGCTTAAAAACGATTCGCTTATCAAATGAGTTTGTCATCCTAAGCCGCATTCTTCGCGGCGAAGAGCCTGCCCTGAGCTTCTCGAAGGGATCCATGCAACTCGCGGAGATTGCAACGATCCTGCGGACTGCACGAATCGCAGTTCTCAGGATGACAACATTAGCCGGGGTGCCGTGCTCTAAAATGGTTTCGCTCTCGTTGCAATCCCGAAAGGCGCACGACTTGACCCCAACCCGCAAAACGAAATCAGACCTTCGCCAGCTCCCGACCGAACAGATTCTCTCCACCGCCACCGATCTCGACCGCATGTCCGCACTCGATATCGTCCGCATCATCAACCGCGAAGACTCCACCGTCTCTGCCTCGGTCCAGCGCGCCCTGCCCCAGATCGCCCGCGCCGTCGACGTCGTCGTCGCCGGACTCCGCCACGGCGGACGCCTCATCTACGTCGGCGCCGGCACCAGCGGCCGCCTGGGCGCTCTCGACGCTTCTGAAATTCAGCCCACCTTCAACACCGACCGGCACACCGTCCAGTTCATCATGGCCGGAGGCCCCAAAGCCCTCGGCGCCTCCACCGAAGCCAGCGAAGACGACACCGCGCTCGCGGTCAAAGAAATGAAAAAGCGCAAACCGGGCAAGCACGACATTGTCCTCGGCATCGCCAGCAGCGGCCGCACTCCCTTCACTATCGCCGCCGTCGAATACGCCCGCAGCCGCGGAGCCCGCACCATCGCCCTCACCTGCAACCGCAATTCTCCGCTCGAGCGCGCCGCCGATTTCGCCATCGTCACCGAGGTCGGCCCAGAAGTCCTCGCCGGGTCTTCTCGTATGAAGGCGGGCACCGCCCACAAGATGGTTTTGAATATGATCTCCACCGCCGCCATGACTCGCCTCGGCTACGTCTACGGCAACCTCATGGTCAACGTCTGGACGAAGAACGAAAAGCTCGTCCAGCGCGCCCTCCGCATTGTCGAACAAGCCACCGCAGCCGATCACGACGCCGCCAGCGCTGCCCTGAAAGCCGCCGGCAACCGCACTCCAGTCGCCGTAGTAATGCTCGCCGCCGGAGTCAACAAATCCCAGGCCGCCGCCGCCCTGAAAAAATCCCAAGGCCACGTCCGCCAGGCGATCTCCTTAGCGAAGTCCCCGTAATCGCCAAGCACCGTGTGGGGACCGCCGCCCCCGGCCGTCCGGTCGAGCAAAGCTCGACAGTCTGCGCCTGCCCCATTTCTCGCGCGCCCTTTGCGCGAGAAGTGGGGATTTTCCTCTGCGTCCCTCAGTGCCCTCTGTGGTTACAGTTTTTGGCTTTTGCCCGCACCCGTTAGTCCGTGCCCTCCCGGTTATCCTTCATCTCTGCAATTCCCCGCTAAAATACAAGCGCACCTGAAGGGTTCATTCACCCATGGACAAGTTCGTAATCCGCGGCGGCGAACCACTCCTCGGCACCGTCCGCGTCAGCGGCGCGAAAAATGCCGCGCTGCCCTGCATGGCCGCTGCCCTGCTCACCGACCAGCCCGTCATCCTTGAAAACATTCCGCAAGTCCGCGACATCCAGACCACGCGCAACCTGCTGGCCGCCATGGGCGCCGAGGTCGAACTCGGCTACGGACGCGCCCAACACCGCACCACCATTCACTGCGCCACGCTCGCCGCACCCGAAGCCTCCTACGAACTCGTAAAAACCATGCGCGCTTCCACGCTGGTCCTCGGCCCGCTGGTCGCCCGCTGTGGCCACGCCCGCGTCTCGCTCCCCGGCGGCTGCGCCATCGGAGCCCGCCCCATCGACCTGCACATCAAAGGACTCGAAAAGCTGGGCGCGAAAATCACGCAGGAGCACGGCTACGTCGAAGCCAGCACCGACCGCCTCAAAGGCGCAGAGATTGTTTTCGATAAAATCACCGTGACCGGCACCGAAGACCTGCTCATGGCCGCCACCCTCGCCGACGGCGAAACCATCCTGCAGAACTGCGCCCGCGAGCCCGAAGTCGCCGACCTCGCCGACCTCCTGAACAAGATGGGAGCCAAGATCACCGGCGCCGGCACGCCCACCATCCGCGTGAAAGGCGTGAGCAAATTAAAAGGCGCCAAGCACCGCATCATTCCCGACCGCATCGAGGCCGGAACCTTCATCATCGCCGGCGCCATGACCGGAGGCGATCTCAACATCGCCGGCTGCGATCCCTCCCACCTCGGCGCGCTGCTCAGCAAACTTCACGAAGCCGGAGTCAAAACAAAAGCCACGGCCGACTCCGTCCGCGTCATGGGCGACAATCCTTTCACCGCCGCCGACATGTCCACCGAAGAGCACCCCGGCTTCCCCACCGACTGCCAGGCGCAATTCATGGCCCTAGCCACGCAAGCCGAAGGCACGTCGATCATCACCGAAAACATTTTCGAGAATCGCTTCATGCACGCGCAGGAGTTAGTCCGCATGGGCGCCAACATAAAAATCGAAGGCCGCCGCGCCGTCGTCCGCGGCAAAACTCCGCTAAGCGCCGCCGCCGTTCTGGCCAGCGATCTGCGCGCCTCCGCCTCACTCGTCCTAGCCGCCCTGGTCGCCGACGGCGAAACCATCATCGACCGCGTCTACCACATCGACCGCGGCTACGAACACATCGAAGAAAAACTAAAAGGCGTCGGTGCTCAAATCAAACGCATCGGCGAAATGTTCCCCAAGAAAGCCGCCGCGGTGAAGTAAGCAGCCACTAAGAGTGCAACGCCGATAGCACTCACCATCACCGTCGCCACCGCCTCAAATCTCCAGCTCAACACCGCGTGACCCCCGTCACAGACGGCAAGCGCTCCTCCGCGTAGTATCCGCCCGACCGACGTCTCGCCTTTTCCCAGGGATCCCATCCGTAGAGACGTAACACCCCTCAGGCGAAACCCACCCCCCCGGTCCGTGCGGCCTTATTCACTCTCGGAGGACATTCATGCATCGCTTCATGCTTCGTTTTCTTGCCGTTCTTTTCTTACTCACCCTGCTGTCGTCGAATGCTCTGGCTCAGGCTCCGCCCAGCGCGGATACCTTCATCAGCAGCGCCACTCCCAAAACCAACTACGGAACCAGCCCCATCCTCATCGTGCAAACTGGCGCGACCACATTCATCCAGTTCAAGCTTTCCGGATTGCCTCCCGGAGCCAGCGTCAGCAAAGCCACGCTGCGCCTCTATGTCGATGCCGTTGCCAAAGGCGGCAGCTTCGACGTGTTTCCGGTGAACGGCGCATGGTCAGAGAACGTGCTCACCTACAACACCCCACCGCCTTCGCTCGGCGCATCTGCCACAGGAAACAATCCCATCGCCATCACCACTTCCAGCCTCAACCAGTTCTTCCTCATCGACATCACTCCGCTCGTGCAAGGCTGGGTCAATGGAACCATCGCCAACAACGGCGTGGCTCTGGCCCTCACCACCAGCGCCGGAGCCTTCTCCTTTGATTCCAAGGAAAGCCTGCTGACCGCCAACGGCCCGCAGTTGGAGATCGTCCTGAACGGCCCTGCCGGACCTCAAGGCACTCCCGGACCTGCAGGTCCAACCGGACCCCAAGGCCTTCAAGGCACTCCCGGAGCTCCCGGATCATCCGGACCCGTGGGACCGCAAGGTCTTCAGGGAGTCTCTGGGCCGACTGGCCCGCAAGGACTGCCCGGCCTGCAAGGTCCTCCAGGACCGATCCTGCCCGACCTGGCTTACGTCGACGTAGCCAACACGTTCACCGCCAACCAGACCGTGAACGGCAGCTTGAGCGCCAACGTGTTCAACATTGGCAGCAATCCTTTTGCCTTCGGCTCCTACGCAAACTGGAACGCCTTCCTCGGCTTCGCCGGGAACGCGACCACCACCGGCACCGCCAACGCCGCCACCGGCTATCAGGCGCTCGCCGCCAACACCTCGGGCGTTTCCAACGCTGCCTTCGGAGCCGGCGCGCTCCAGCAGAACACCTCGGGATTTGCCAACACCGCCACCGGTGCCTGGGCACTTCTCGCCAACACCACCGGCTTCGCCAACACCGCCAGCGGAGAAAACGCACTCACTCAAAACACCACGGGCAATAGCAACACCGCCAGCGGAGATCAGACTCTCTATGCCAACAGCACCGGTTATGCCAATACCGCCTTCGGTGCGGACGCACTCGGCTCCACCACCACCGGCAACAACAACACCAGCATCGGTCTCTTCGCGGGCTACTGGAACAACACCGGAAACCTCAACACCGCTCTCGGCATCCAGGCCGGACCCGACCAGAACTCCCCGAGCCTGACCAACGCCACCGCCATCGGCGCACAGGCGCAGGTCAGTGAGAGCAACGCCCTGGTACTCGGCAGCATCGCCGGAATCAACAACGCCGGCGCCAGCACCAACGTCGGCATCGGCACCACCACTCCGCAATACACGCTCGACGTCCACGGCACCGCCAACTTCACCGGCCCGGTAAATTTCGCCTCAGGACAAACCTTCCCCGGCGCTACCGGACCGCAAGGACCAGCGGGACCAGCAGGTCCGCAGGGAATTCAGGGTCCGCAAGGAGCGACTGGCCCCACCGGACCTCAAGGCGCAATCGGTCCGGTCGGTCCCGTTGGCCCTCAAGGGCCGGCACTAGCTTCGTTCGACGCATTGGCAGGACTGACTTGCACTGTGGGAGGTCAGAAGGGGCAGATTACGATTTCTTACAACTCAAGCCAAAATGCAGTTCTGACCTGTACCCTCCCACCACCCCCGACCGTCACGCAAATCGCCGTTGGGGCCACTCCGACTTGGGTGGTCTTCGACGGGAGCAACATCTGGGTGACGAACTTCGGCAGCAACAACGTGACCAAGCTCTTGGCTAGTACCGGCGCGGTGCTGGGCACCTACTCCGCCGGGGCCACTCCGCTGGGGGCAGCCTTCGATGGGAGCAACATTTGGGTGGCGAATCGCGGCAGCAACACCGTGACCGAGCTGTTGGCTAGTAACGGCACGGTGCTGGGCACCTACTCCGTGGGCACCAACCCGATCGGAGTAGCATTCGATGGGACCAACATTTGGGTGGTGAACAGCGGGAGCAATAACGTAACCAAGCTTTCACCCACCGGCGCGGTGGTGGGCACCTACTCCGTTGGGGCCGGCCCGCTTTTTGCGGCCTTCGATGGGACCAACATTTGGGTGGCGAACTCCGGCAGCAACAACGTGACCAAGCTGTTGGCTAGTAACGGCGCGGCGTTGGGCACCTACTCCGTGGGGAGCACTCCGTGCGCAATGGCCTTCGATGGGACCAACATCTGGGTGACGAACTCCGGCAGCAACAACGTGACCAAGCTGCTGGCCAGCAGCGGCTCGGTCGTGGGCACCTACTCCGTAGGGGCCGATCCGGTTGGAGTGGCGTTTGATGGGACCAACATTTGGGTGGCGAATTCCGGCAGCAACAACGTGACTGAACTGGCCACCACCGGCGCGGCGTTGGGTACCTATTCCGTTGCGTTGAGTCCCCAGGGGCTGGCCTTCGGTGGGAGCAACGTTTGGGTAGCGAACTCCGGCAGCAGCACCGTGACGGAACTGCCGGGGCCATAGACCGCGTCGCATTAAGGCACTTCATCGGGCGTGGCTCGACAGCCACGCCCGTTTTTTCGCTCCCCGCGTGTGAAGATGTCTTGCCAAAGATCACAACTCCCTCGTCAACCTCTGAATAATCTCCTCATGCTGCGGATACTTCGCCACCACTTCCTCCCGCCTCCCCAACTCAAATTCCTCAAAATCAAATCTTGACTCCGAAGAAGCCGTCGCCGCCAAAGGCATTCGGTCGAGAGCGAGGTATAGCACCCTTGACGCAGCCCGCGTCTTAAAACAAAATGAAATTCGAAACTCAACCCGAGCTGAACATGGCAACTACCTCGCCCCTGAATGCCCGAATGTCGGCGCGCCTCGCCCTGGTCGAGCGGCATATTCGTCTGGAAAATGCCCACGATCTCGAAGGCGTCCTCGCAACATTTGGCCCTGCCGCGCACTACGACGATGAGCCCTGGGGCGAACATCACGAGGGACCCGCTGGGGTTCGCTCCTTTTACCAGCAGCTCATGGCAGCCCTTCCTGACCTCGAGATCCACGTTCAACGTCAACACATCGCCGACGACGCCATCCTGGTTGAGGTCATGATTCGAGGTACACACCTCGGCCGCTGGCGCGGCCTGCCGCCCACCGGACGGCAGATCGAATTCCCGCTCTGCGGCGTCTATACCTTTGACCACGAAGATCGCTTGGCAGGCGAAAGAATCTACTACGATCGCGGAACCGTGCTGCGGCAACTTGGAGTTTTTCACGAGCCCCAGAGTGCGGGCGGGATGCTTTCAGTTTTTGTCACTCATCCGCTGACCATCGTGCGAGCCCTCGTCTGGAATCTATTCCGAAAATAAAAGCTGGAAGACAGGGCAGCAAAGCGTCGCACACGCAGTCCTCATCTCCGCGTCAACCGCTCAATCAACTCCCTATGCTGCGGATACTTCGCCACCAACTCCGCCCGCTTCGCCAACTCGAAATCCTCAAAATCAAATCCCGGAGCCACCGTGCACCCCACCAGCGCCCACGATTTCCAATCCGCCACATGCGACGCAAACCAGCATCCCGCCCGCACCACCGCCTGCAACACCTGCCCCGCTTCCAAATCGCGCCCCAACACAATCGACGAATACTCTCCCGCCGGCTCGATCACATGCACCACCAGCGGATCCCCCGCATAAAAATGCCACATCTCATCCGACCGCAGTCGGTGAAACGCCGAGAAGTTTTTCCCTTCGAGCAAAAAGTAAATCGCGGTCGAAGCCGCCCGTCCCCCGGAGAACGACCGCGGCAACGCCGCTTTCTCGATCACCAGATCCGCCCGGTAAGTCTGCCGGAAATATCCTCCCTCCTGATGCGCCTCCAGTTGCAGCTTCTCGACCCAGTATCCTGCGTCTTTTCCATCCATCGACCGCTCTCCTGACAGTGCTTTCCTGAAATGCTCACCCGATAATATTTCCTGACAATGCTCTATCGACACTGATCAGAACGATTGTGATCGGATAAATTAAGTCCGCCGATAATTCCGGCCGCTCGCTAATCCTCTGAAACGTTTTCGCCTCTCGCCACACTATTTCAACGAGGAATGCGATCGCGGGCCATCCCAACAGAACATTCTCACTGCCACCACCCCGCACCGCCAACTCGCAGCCTGAAAACAGCGGTGCATTCCAACCTCCCAGGTATACCAGCCTCGTTGCGGAAAGCCCCACCCTTGCATCCTCTGCAAGGGTGGGGATCGTGCGCGGCAATACATCTCAGCAAAAAAGGGAGTTCTGTCATTCCGAACCGGGCTGAAAGCCCGGTGAGGAACCTGCTGTTCGCCGGTCAAATAACAGGAGACCGCGGCTGATGGCGCCAAACCTTGACTCGCATGCTATCCTCTTTCTCGTACCTCGCGGGCCCCGCGCGCCGGCCATCTTCGCCGGCGCCACGGAAAATGAGGCGGCCCTACCTGCGTTCCCTTCGCAAGGATCGTGGATGGAGGCGTTGCGAACACACAATCCCGGTGTGCCCGCGCCTTCAATCGATGCATCAGGCCGCGCCCACCCCCAACGAAATCACAGGAGACGAAAAATGAAATTCCAGAAACTCACTCCCAATCTCGTCGTCCGCGACGTCGCCGCCAGCATGCAGTTCTACCGCACGGTGCTCGGCTTTCAACCCGCCATCACCGTGCCCGAACAACCACCCTATGTCTTCGGCTCGGTCACCTCCGGTGGCGTGGAGATTTTCTTCAACGACCAGAAAGCCGTCGCCGCAGATTATCCCGCGCTCGGCGCCAAACCCATCGGCGGCAGCCTCACCCTGTTTATCGAAGTGGAAGGCATCGAAGAAGTCCTCGCCGCCGTTAGCAAAAGCGGAGCGAAGATTACTATGCCGCTGAAAGAACAGTTCTACGGCATGCGCGAATTCGCCTTCCAAGATCCCGAAGGCTGGGAAGTAACGATCGCCGAACGAATCAAAAAATAATCAGAATGGGTGACTGAGAACGGGTGCCCCATCCTTCTTTTCGCGCTCCTTGCGAAAAGAGGGTGGGGATTTTGACGTTCGTAGGCTCTCCAAGTCTCTCTCCCGACCCGTAATTCGCAGACAAAGAAAAAGGCCGCAACTTTCGCTGCGGCCCTTCTCTTCTATCCGTGAAAATCCGTGCAGATCCGTGGCAAAAAGCCCTAGTGCCGCCCCCCGCCACCGCCGCCACCGGGACGACCGCCGCGGCCTCGATCTCCACCGCCGCCTCCCGGCCGTCCACCGCGCCCGCGACCCCGACCGCCGCCGCCAGGACGTCCGCCGCGGCCTCGATCGCCGCCTCGGTCGCCGCCCCGCGGACGATCACCGCCGCCCGCACTCACATGCGGTGGCCCGTCACGATTGAAGTTCGGCTCGTCTGCCGGTTCATCCGGAAAATCGCCGCCGCCCTCAATCACCAACGACCCGGTCATTGCCTGCGCCGGTGCCGGAGCCGACACTGGATGTCCATCGCCTGCCGGAGCCACATCCCCAGCAGGAATTTCTCCGCCACCCATCTTGGCGCGCTGCTCCTTCAGAATCGCTTTGCGCGACAGCCGGATGCGGTTGCCTTCGACAGCCAGCACCTTCACCAGCACCTGGTCGCCTTCTTTCAACTCGTCGCGCACATCGGCAATGCGATGCTCCGCCACTTCGCTGATGTGCAGCAGCCCGTCGGTTCCAGGCAGAATCTCGACAAATGCGCCGAAATCCGCCAGCCGCGTGACTTTGCCCAGGTAAGTCTTCCCTACCTCGGCCGTCGCGCAGATGTCGCCAATAATCTGCAGCGCTTTCGCCGCCGATTCCTGATCGCTCGACGCCACCTTTACCAGCCCGGAGTCTTCCACATCGATCTTCACTCCGGTCTGCTCCACGATGCTGCGAATCATCTTGCCGCCCGGTCCGATCAGATCGCGAATCTTGTCGACTGGAATCTGCACGGTATAGAACCGCGGCGCGTAATCCGAAATCTTCTCGCGCGCGGCAGTTATCACTTCGTCCATCTTGCCCAGAATGTGCAACCGTCCACGCTGTGCCTGCGCCAGCGCTTCGCGCATGATCTGCGAAGTGATGCCCGCGACTTTAATATCCATCTGCAGCGCGGTAATGCCATCCTTCGTCCCGGCAACCTTAAAGTCCATGTCGCCGTAGTGATCTTCCGCGCCCGCAATGTCGGTCAGGATGGCGTAGTCGTTGCCTTCCTTCACCAGTCCCATAGCCACTCCGGCCACCGGAGCCTTCAGCGGAACGCCCGCATCCATCAGCGCAATCGACGCGCCGCAGATCGTGGCCATCGACGATGACCCGTTCGATTCCAGAATGTCCGAGACCACACGCATCGCGTACGGCCACTTCTCTTCCGTCGGCAGCACCGCCGAAACCGCCCGCTCGGCCAGCGCGCCATGTCCAATTTCACGCCGCCCCGCCCCCCGCATAAATCCAACCTCACCCACCGAAAACGGCGGAAAGTTGTAATGCAGCATGAAGCGCTTTTTGGCTTCGCCTTCGAAGCCTTCCAGGCGCTGCATGTCGTCGCTGGTGCCGAGTGTGGTGGTCACTAACGCTTGCGTTTCGCCGCGGGTGAAGATGGCGCTGCCGTGGGTTCTGGGCAGGATGCCGGCTTCGATCCATATCTCGCGCACTTCGTCGAAGGCGCGGGCGTCCGGACGCCGCTTCTGGTTGATCACTGCCTCGCGGAAAATTCTCTCGCGGAGCGCTTCGTAATAGTGCGAGAGCTTTTTCTTGGCCTCTTCGTCTTCTTTGTCGTTGCCGCTCTTGGGCAACTCGGCGGCGGCTTTCTTCTTGATGTCCTTGACCAGCGTGTAGCTTTCCGCCTTGGGATGTTTCTTGGTATCGAGCGCGTCGGCCAGTTCGGCGCCGATCTTGCCGCGCAGCGCATTGTAGTACGCATCATCGAATTGCGGCGGCTCAACCTTGCGCTTCGCCTTGCCGACCTTTTCGCGCAGTTCATTGATCGCCGCGCAGATCTTCTTGATCTCGGTGTGGCCGAACTCGATGGCGTCGACCACGGTTTCTTCTTTCACTTCTTTCGCGCCCGACTCGATCATCACAATGCCGTCGGAGGTTCCGACCACCATGATGTTGACCAGGCCGCCGCGCATTTCGTCATACGTGGGATTCACGATGAACTGCCCGTCGATCAGTCCCACGCGCACCGCGCCAATGGGACCGAGGAACGGAATATCGGAAAGCGTCAGCGCACAGGAGGCGGCATTGATGCCCAACACGTCAGGATCATTATTACTGTCGGCCGACAGGACGAACGCAATCACCTGCGTCTCGCACTTGAAGCCCTCGGCAAACATCGGCCGCACCGGGCGGTCGATCTGGCGGCTGGTGAGCACTTCGCGCTCGCTCATGCGGCCTTCGCGCTTGATGAAGCCGCCGGGAAAACGTCCGCCGGCATAGGTGTATTCGCGGTAGTCGACGGTGAGGGGAAAGAAATCGATGCCTTCGCGGGGATCGGCGTTGGCGGTAGCCGCAGCGAGAACCACGTTTTCGCCGAGGCGGACCACAGCCGCGCCCCCGGCCTGCTTGGCGAGCTTTCCGGTTTCAAATGAAATTTCTTTGCCGCCGGCGAGGTGAACTGTAACGCTAGTTGCTTCTGGTTTCATGATTCATTCCTTTGGAAAGACAGCTTCTGGCTTCTAGCTGTTGCTAGGTGCGAACGGTGTTCGCGCAGGTGGGTGAAAGACAGAGTTGGATCCTCAAAGCGGACCGATAGCGTGCCCATCCGCGGCGCGAAGCCACGGTGAGTCGATGAGGGATTCGCTAGAAAACGCACGTGTGGAGATTTCCTCGATGCTGGACCGTCTCCCCAGAGACGGATTCTCAGAAATAGCCTGAAACGAAGCTCGAAAGTTTCAATGTTTCGAAGGTTTCAATGTTTCAGGGCTCGTTGAACCCTTGAAACTCTGCCACCTTGAAACCTTGCCTTTCCCTACTTGCGGATGCCGAGTTTGGTAATGACCGTCTTATAGCGCTCGGAATCGTATTTCTTCAGGTAGTCGAGCAAGCTACGGCGCTTGCTGACCAGCATGAGCAGGCCACGGCGCGAGCCGTGATCTTTCTGGTGCGTCTTGAAGTGCTCCGTCAATTGGCCAATGCGTTCGCTGAGCAACGCGATCTGAACTTCAGGGCTGCCGGTATCGCTCGCATGCGTGCCGTACTGGTCGATGAGGGATGTCTTGTGCTCTCTGGCTAACACTTGCCTGGTGCACTCCTGTCTTTTAATCGTTTGTCTATGTGACAGTTATGAGGATAGCACGGGGAGTTAGAGGGCGTAAAGGAGAGCACAAATGAATGGGGTGCCCCACGTCTCGCCGAATTTGCGAGACGTGGGAATTCCGATTCTTGATGTCGACGTAATAAGATACTCCGTTAGCATGAACGCTTGACCAGCCCGCTTCCCTCTCATACCATCACGGGAGAGGGCAGCCAGCGTGAATTTCAAGATTGAATTTGACCGCGAAGACGACGGACGCTGGATCGCCGAGATTGCGGAACTCCCCGGCGTTCTAGCCTACGGCGCTACAAAAGAAGAGGCCGAGGCCGCCGTGGAAGCGCTTGCCCTGCGCGTGATTGCCGACCAGATCGAGAACGAGAAGGTCGGGCAGAAGTCCATCAGCTTCGCCACCACGTGAGCCAATGGCCGAGTTCGAAGGGCAGCCGCGTGTATCGTGCGCTGCTACGCATCGGCTGGTCGCCCAAGACCTTCAAGCGCTCCTCCCACATTACATTGCAGAGGGCCAGCTACCCAAATTACGTCTGGGCTTTTCACGATAACGTGGAGATCGGCCCGAAGATGCTCGCCCGCATCGCCAAGCATACTGGGCTCAAGCCCGAGGATTTGTAGACGAGGGGCGGCTGGGCAGCCTTCCCTTGGAAGCAGAGACTTTTCCACAGCCTTCCACAGGCGAACCATGTGACGGACAACCTTTACTGAGGATTTCAGAAAGCGCAAGCTAGTTCCATGCGGACCACCAAGGCCAACCAGTATTCCGTCCGGGAAACTGAAACCAGCCCGCGAAGGGATCATAAGCCCTTATTTCTTAATATTTTAGCGATAAGTCCTTATATCCCAATATTTTGCGCGAACAAGGCCCTACCTGCACTCAGCAAGTCATTAAGAATGAGGATCTTAAGGGGTAGGCCCAAAAAAAATGTGAAGCGATACCCAAGCCGTATTTTCCGGGAGCAGAGAATTCGCCGCTCATCCTGCCAGCTCAGCGGTGGGGATCGAACTCAAGTTTTACGGTCAGGGTTTCTTCGGCTCCGGTGGCGTAGCGCCACTGTTTGACGGCTTTCATGGTGGACTGGCCGAGGATCGGGCTGCCGCCGAGCAGCTTGGTGCTTTTCACCGCGCCGTTGGACGCGACGACGACTTCGACCCGCACTACTCCGCCGATGTAGAGGCGCTTCAGGGCGTCAGGATATTCCGGTTCGACACGGGTGATTACTTTTCGCTCCGAGGAACTTTGATCGGAAGTTTGCGCCGCGAGCGGCGCGACGCTGAGAACATTAGCGCTGAGAACCAGCGACGCCAACAGCAGGCCCAAGGGCAGCAGAAGTCTGCGCCGGTAATGGATGAGACTGCTCACCGCTTCCCTGCCCACGACTTCACTGCTTACGACTTCGCTGCTCACAACCTCGCGTTTGCGTTGCAACATGATTCGGGTCCCTCGCGATCCGGTTACGGCTTACGGCAGCTCCGTTTATGACAGCTGCATTTAGGGCAGTTGCGTCTATGGCAGCTGCATTTACGGCAACTCCATGCTCAGTTGATAGACCTCTTGCGTGCTGTGGTCGCGAACGAACATCCAGGAACCGTCCGGAGCGCGGCTGGTCCAGGGGCCGAGCGCGCCCGGGTAACGGTCGAGTGTGCCCAGCACGAAGGCGACCTCGGGTTGAGTTTCTCCGACTTTGACGCGGCGAATGGACTCGTCGCCGTCGACCAGATCGTCGTAGTAAATGTATTTGCTGTCTTTCGACCACACGGGATAGCTGACTGAGCCGGCGGTCTCGACCAGCCAGTTCGTCCACTTCTGGGTTTGGAAGTCATAGAGCTTCAGCGTGGTGTTATCGGGCGAGAGCGCGGCGATGTAGCGTCCATCGGGCGACCAGCGCGGGCTGAAGAGGCCTTCGGAGCCGGGAACGGTCTCGGTCTGGTGGGTTTTGAGGTCGAGAATGCGAATGCTCAGGCCTCCGGCGGCCTGGCGGTAATCTCCGAACATCAGGCGAGAACCGTCGGCCGACCAGTTGGCGTCAATCTGGCCGCCGTTGTCGGTGAGAATGGGTTGCGGAGTTCCACCCGCGGCCGGAACAAGAAACAGCTTCCAGGGTTCTCCGGGCTGCATGCTGACGAAGGCGATTTGCTTTCCGTCCGGCGACCAGACCGGCAACGCGGTGTGCGCGGGCGCGGAAGTGAGTTGCAGGCGTTCGGTGCCGTCGGCGCGGCAACGCCACAGCGTGCCCTCGGGGATGGTTACATAAGTGATCCACTTGCCATCGGAGGAGTAAGCCAGGTCGGTGGCGGAAACGCCTGCAATCACCGGGAGGAACTTCTTGCTGCCGCGGTCATACTTCACAACCTCGCCAGCAGGTTCGACTCCAATGGCCCACATCTTCTTATTGTCTTTGCTGCCCGATCTGGCCAGCGAAGCGTTCCCGAACGACATGGGAGCATCAGTCAAGCGAACCAGCGCGGATGGAATATCCGCGGCCGGTGCGGACGCCGGCAAGGCCCACAGCGACGTCACGAGCGTGATGGTATTCGGCAGGGTTTGCGATGCCTGAAAGATGTAGTAGCGGCCGTCGGCGGTCCAGCTGCCACAGCACGCGGTGGAGGCATACTGCCAGTTGCCGAGCAGAGCGTGGGGGCTGGAGCCATCCTGAGCGACTTCCCAGATCGAAGTTTTGTTCTGTGCCGGATCACTCACCGTGAAGCGAATGCGCTGACCATCAGGAGAGAAGCGCGGCGCAAAGACCGATCCGCTGGCAGTGTAGAGTTCGCGCGGCTGCGCTCCGCTGGCGCTGGCCAGGTAGAGTGCGGTGCCTTTGGCGAAAACGAGATGCTGTCCGTCGGCAGACCAGGAGGCATCACGGCCCGTCAGGTCGCCGATGCGGGCGGGGGAGCCGTTGGCGACGGGCAGAGTCCAGAACTCATCGTCACTGGAACCGGCTTGCCTGGGCGCAACCAGCAGCGTCTTGTGATCGGGTGAAAGGTCAAGGGCACGCAGATTGGAGAACGGGCTGGGAATCAGCGCCCGGTCAGAGCTGGGCAAGGCCACTTTCGCAATCACGCGCTCGGCGGCCGGCGACTCGGTGACGTAAAGCTGGGAGTCATCGGCCAGCAGATTGGTCTTGCGGAATCCGTCGTGCGTGACTTGTGTGATGGAGGTAACCCTGGGCGCCGGTGTTGAGGCCGCTCCGCGGGCGCGGCTGCCGGGAAACACCCCGGCGAAAACCATCATTCCGGCGAGCGCCGCAATCGCGAGAAGCGTTGCTTGCAGCAGAGGAATTTTTAAGGCCGATATTTTCTGAGACGGAGTGCTCATGCGGGCAGATTAGCAAGAAGATATTGCCAAAAGGAGCAATATAGTTACGAAAGGATTACGAGGGTAACCGCGTCCGACCGCACTGGAGAGGTGCACTGCGATCATTCTCATGCGGACAAAGCGGCCCAATTCCGGTTATGCAGGCATTTTCGTCCCGACCCGAGAATTGTTTAGTAACCTTCGGCCGAATTCACCGGCGATTCACGAAATAGAGCGTATGATCAAAACAGATGCCATATATCTCAGAACATCTCACCAGCCTTCGCCAGGAAATCGCTGACTTGCGCAACCTCAACGCCCGGCTCTCGGAAAAGGGCGGCCACAATGCGGTCGATCAGACCGCGCTCGAACTGCGCACCAACCGCCTGCGCGAGATTAAGCAGGAACTGTCGAAGATCCTCAACCGCCCGGACGATCCCAAGGTTTGGTGGGAACGCTCGCGCAGACCACAGCAACCGGCGTAACGCATTCCGAAGAATCAAGCAGAGCTTCTTATGAGGGTGCCCCGCTCAAGCTTTGCTTGAGCGGGGATTTTCATGTTTTCCGCACTCGCTCGCTACTCAAGCCACCAACTTTTCGGCGATGGCTTTCAGCACGGCTTCGATGCCGTCGGAATTGGGGATGCCGCCTTGCGCCATATCTTTACTGCCGCCGCCGCGGCCGCCCAATTTCGACATTGTCTCTTTCAGCAGCGCGCCCATGTCAAAGGGCTGGCCCGCGGACTGCGCGAACACCAGCGACGGCTGCGGCGACGTATTTGCCAGCAGCGCGACCGCGTAGGGTGAGAGCCGCGTGAGTTTCTGCGCCAGCAATTTCACGAAATTCAGATCGCGGTCAGCGAGCGTGCGGACTACAATCTTCCGGCCGTTGACTTCTGGAGTCTCGGCGAGCAGCGCAGCGGCCTGGGCGGCAGCGAGTTCTTCCTGCGACTGCTCGCGCTCCTTGCGGAGCGACTTGATCTCATCGAGCGCGTTGCGGGCCTGCTGCGGCACATCGTAGATGTGCGCGGAGAACAGCGCGGCGGTTTCGGTGAGAGTGGTGTAGTCGCGGCGGGCGGTCGCGACGGCGCGCTGCCCGGCGACGAATTCGATGCGCCATCCCTGACGGACTTTCTCCGTCTTTCTCAATAAGATGCCTGCAATCTGGCCGGTGTGCGCGACGTGCGTGCCGCCGCAGGCGCTGACGTCCCAGTCGCGAATGTCGATGATGCGCAGCTCGTCGCGTTCCGTCGGCGGAAGTTTGCGCAGGCCGAGCTTGCCAGCTTCTTCGCGCGTGACGAAACGGATGTCGACGGCACGGTTCTCCAGGATGATGTCGTTGGCCAGGCGCTCGGCGGATTCGATCTGCTCTTTGGTCAGCGTGGGCGCGTCCAGATCAATCGAGCAGCAGTCGTCGGCCATGTGGAACGAAACCGTGGGCAGGTTGTAGAGGCGGATGAAGGCGGCGGAGAGCACGTGTTGGCCGGAATGCTGCTGCATGTGGTCGCGGCGGCGCGCGGCGTCAATCTGGCCGCGGACGCGGGTTCCGGGTTGCAGACCGCTGGGCTTGGCATCTTTCTCTGCTTCGATGTAGTGCACGACCTTGCCGTCTTCGGTGTCGGCGACTTCGGTGACTTTTAGTTTCTGGCTCGCGTCGGTGGTGAGCCATCCGGTGTCGAAGATCTGGCCGCCGCTGGTGGGATAGAAGGCGCTGCGGTCGAGAATGAGCGCCGGGCGCGGGGAGTCGAGGACTTCGCGGACTTCGGCGTCGAAGTCGTAGAGGAAAGAGTCGTGGTAGTAGAGGCGATCGGTCATGGCGAAAGCAACCATTTAACCACAGAGGGCACGGGGAACACGGAGAATGTAGCTTTGGCGTCGGCGATATCGAGCCTTTGCTGCGGGTGACAATTTTTGGCACAAGCAGGATCTCGCCCTCGATCTGCCGTGAGAAGTAAGGCAGCCAGAACGCGCCATTTGCGCCATGCGACAGCTAAATAAATGAACACGTTACGTTTATTATCTGTGCGATTTCTCACCTCAAGATCATAGTGGAACGTAACCTGCTTGAAGTTTGAGGAGAGGCTCTCGTGCCGAACCACAGTCGCTTAACTCGTGCTGCATTTGTGCTACTTTTCACTTCCGTCACCATCTTGTTTATGTCCGGCTGCGGTTCGACTCCGCACAATGAATTTGCTTATGTGAACCAAGTAACTTTTCCCGCGGACAACCTGGGCCCGTTAACAGGCGGGGTCGCACAGCTTCGTGTGGCGAGCGACGGGACGCTGACGCAGATCGGACCTGCCAATTTGGGATGGAATGACACGATGGGATCGCTGCTGGTCCATCCATCGGGGAAGTACCTTCTTATTGATTCGGGCAATGGCAACACCTATGAATATACGATCGGAAGCGATGGAACGCTGACCGCAAACCCAGCAGCAACTATTAATGGGCCCGGGAACGGCGGTGAAATTGCGCCCGTTGTCTTTACCCCGGACGGGCGATTCCTCGTTACCTACCGCTCAAACTTTTTCGCCAATAACTGGAGGAATTACGTAAGCCTGTTTCAACTCGACTCCAATGGTATTCCGACCCTGGTTAACACTTTGTCTGCGGACGGTCTTCCCCTCGTTCTCGATTCGTCCGGAAGCTATCTATAATTCTATGAGCGGGAACGATTCTATCTCGGAGTATTCGCTTTCTTCCGGCACGCTGGCGTTCATTCAATCAATGTCACTAAACACCGACACAGGGTGTTACCTAGCGATTTCGCCCAAGAACTTTCTATATTGTGCGACACCTGGACTGTCCCACGAAGTGATCGCTTTCTCGATCGATCCTTCTTCTGGGGCATTAACTCAGCTGAATGAATTTGCTGGAGAGGGGCCTTTCGTTTTCCATCCGTCTGGAATGTATGCATATACACGACTCGGCGGCACTTGCTCTCAGTTCGCAGTCGATCCTCAGACCGGAATTTTCACACCAAATGGCCCTGATATCGCGGGGATTGGTGAGCTGGTGTTAGACCCCTCGGGCAGGTTCGCTTTGGCGCTTAGTGGCGCTGACACAGTTTCGTCGTTCACCATCAACGGCAACGGGCAACTTATTCCTGCTGCAACGCTGGCATTAGGCTCGAGTCCTCTGGCGCAGAACATAGCGGTTGCGCGACCTTAGCTGGCGGTTAGTTTTCTTATCCTCATTCAGTAGGGACCAATGATGCCGCCGATTTGGCGCGCGGCTGGCTTTCGTTGTGCTGGCCCAGCGGACAGGAGTGTCCGCCCCACACTCTGCTCCACACGGGAATCGAGGACATCCAGATATTTCAGGCCGCTGCCGGTGTTGAACAGGACTACTGTGTCTTCGGGTTGGAAGAATCCGGTGGCGCGGAGTTTTTGGTAGGCGACCAGACTGGCTGCGCCTTCGGGGGCGGCGAAGATGCCTTCGGTCTTTGCCCAATGGCGGGTGGCTTCGAGGATTTCGGCGTCGGTAGCGCTGACGGCGGTGCCGTGACTCTTCTTCAGGATGTCGAGGATCAGATAATCGCCGTAGGGTTTGGGGACGCGCAGGCCTGAAGCCATGGTCGCGGCGTTGGGCCACATTTCTGACGAGGGCTTCCCTTCTTCCCAGGCCTTTACAATCGGCGCGCATCCGGACGCTTGCACGGTGATCATTTTCGGGCGTGCGTATCCCGACATACCTGTCCCGGACTTTTCTGATCCAATCCAGCCGAGCGCTTCCATTTCTTCGAACGCCTTCCACATGCCGAGCAGGCCGACACCGCCGCCGGTGGGATAGATGATGCCTTGCGGCATGCGCCAGCCGAGTTGTTCGGCGACTTCGTAGCCCATGGTTTTTTTGCCTTCGACGCGGTAGGGCTCTCTGGTCGTGCTGACGTCGAACCATCCGTCGTTTTTCCAGGAATCGGAATCTTTCAGGGCCGCGACTTTTTTCGCGCAGTCGCTGATGAGGCCATCGACCAGGGTGACGTGCGCGCCGTAGTAGTCGCACTCGATGCGGTTGGCCATGGGAACATCTTTGGGCATGAAGATGTGGGCTTCGAGTCCGGCGGCGGCGGCGTAGGCGGCGAGAGCTCCGGCGGCGTTTCCGGCGGAGGGGATCGCAAGTTTTTTCAGACCGAAGTGGCGGGCCATGGTGACGCAGGCAGAGAGGCCGCGCGCCTTGAATGATCCGGTGGGGTTGAGGCCTTCGTCCTTGATGTAGACGTTGGGATATTCGCGGCTGGGCAGCATGGGCGTGAAACCTTCGCCAAGAGAAACGGGATCGGCGGCGGGCAGGACGGCGTCATAGCGCCACATGGTGGGGGCGCGGCCGGCAAGGCGCGCAGAAGAAAAGCTGCGCTTGATGTTGGCGAGATCGTAGCGCGCGTAGAGAATTCCCGCGTCTTTGGGGCAGACCGATTGGGGGCGGTCGGCGGGATAATGTTCGCCGCAGCGCGTGCATTCCAGGTGAGTCAGCATGACGATGCTGAGTTTAGCATTCCGGCTTCCGACTGCGGGCTTCCGGCTACCGGCTTTCGGCTGCCGGAGTTCGCTTGCAGCGACAGAACTATGGGTTCCTTCGAAATGAAGTGGTCCGTTTGGGTTAGTATGAATGGCGAAGTAAATCAAGGGAGAACGAGCATGGGCAAGTTTTTATTCGGTTTGATTGTGGGATTAATTTTGGTTCCGGCAGCGGTGTATTTCTACTTCGCTTCGGGGAGCGCGCCGGTGGCGACCTCGGCGCCCTCGATGCCGTTTGAAAAGACGCTGGCGCGCATGGCGCTGCACGCGCGGTTGGACAAGGAAATGCCGAAGACGGTCCCGATCGCGGCGGATGAAGCTGCGTACGTGGCCGGGGCACAGATTTATAAAGAGCATTGCGCGGTGTGTCACGGGCTGGCAGGTCAGCCGCAGACGGCGATTGCCAAGGGGATGTTTCCCAAGCCGCCGATGCTGATGAAGGGGACCGGGGTGACCGACGATCCTGCGCAGGAAACTTATTGGAAAGTGGCGGGCGGAATTCGCATGACGGGCATGCCGGGATTCGACAAAACGCTCTCGACCACGCAGATGTGGCAGGTGAGTTTGCTGCTAGCCAATGCAGATAAATTGCCGCCGGCGGCTCAGGAAGCGTTGTCTGCGGCGCCCGCTCCGGCAGCGCCCGCGGTGATGACTCCCCCAGCGACGCCGATTAGAAGGAACTAGATTTATCTTACGGATGTCCGCAGGATTCGGGCTCCGCCCGAAATCCGGCGCGGTTGCGTGTCGGCGATTTTTACGGCGCGAGCGTGAAGTTTACCTGGATCTGGGTGTCGACCTCGACTGGATTCCCGTTCAGCAGGTAGGGCTTGTACTTCCATTGTTTGACGGCTTCGATGGCGGCGGGCGCGAGCATGGGATGTCCGCTGATGAGCTGAATGCTCTCGACGTTGCCTTCCTTGTTGATGATGACACCCAGAATCACTACGCCCTGAATGCGCGCTTCGCGGGCGTCGGCGGGATACTCCGGTGCCACCTTGGTGATGAGAAGACCCTGCGACACACCTTTTGATACGCGAACGCGCACAGGGACGCCAGGATGATTCGCGTCGCCGGGCGTGCTCGAGACGCTGCCAATGACGCCGAATCCTTGGCCACCCGGAATGCCGCCGGGAACAGCGCCTTCAGTCGGAGGTTCGTCGCGGGATGGCGTCTGCTTTGGTGGTTCGGCTAGCTGGAAGTTCACGGTCACGTTGGTTTCTACTTCGACCGGTTCGCCGTTCAGCACGTACGGCTTGTACTTCCATTGCTTGACGGCTTCGATGGCGGCGGGAGCGAGCATGGGGTGTCCGCTGATCAGTTGAAGGTTCACCACATCTCCCGTTTTGTTGATCGTCGCTTTGAGGACGACCGTGCCCTGTATGCGGGCCTGGCGCGCCAGCGGAGGATACGCTGGAGCGACCTTGGTGATGAGTTGGTCGGACATCTGCTTAATGTCGACCTGGAGGCGTGTGGTTTTTTCCTGAGAAGCAGCGAGTGCGGTGAGGGCAGTCATGAAGATAAGAGTTGCGAGTAAGTGCCGTTTCATTGAGACCTCCACGCGGATGGTGGAACTTCGGCGATTCTACACCCGGGGTCTGCGGCGGATACACGGCAGCGCCTGCCGCGATTCTTGCCGCTCACAGGTTAGACGCGGTTGAGGCGGGATTTGTTCCCGTGGACCTCAGGGGCTAAAGCCCTCGAGTTTTCGGGGCCCCGACGCGGCGCTGAAGCGCCGCTCTTCCACGTTGCTGCATCGAAGCGGCGAGATATCGTAAGCTATATGGAAGTGGAGGACACGTGCGCTGCGCTCGCTGCGGCAATGAGAATTCGGATGTGAACCGCTTTTGCGGGATGTGCGGTGCGACGCTGCTGGCGGCGCCGTCGGCCGGCGCATCGGCAGCGGCGCAAACTGCGGCCATGCGACCGGCTGCGGTTCCACCGGCTACCGTTCCAACGTCCGCCCCTGCCGCCGCGCCTGCATCGTCGTCCGCGGCTGCGCCTTCCGCTCCCGCACCGCCGCCGAGCGCTGCGCCTCCGCGAACTTCTTCGCCCGCATCGCCGCCGGAGGCGGATTCGGTGCCCGGCATCAGCGTGCCTTCGTTCCTGGGGCTGAACGATCCGACGCCCGCGCCGCGTCGTCGCGGTAGTCTCAGTATTGATCCGAATTCGGCTCCGAGTTCGAGCAACCTAGACTACCTGTTGGAAGACGATGAACACGAACCGCGGCATGGCGGCGCGGGAAAATTTGTTTTGATCCTGGTGGCGCTGGCTCTGGCCGTGGGCCTGGGATATTTGCGCTGGAGAAATCAGGGCTTTGGATTCCTGGGCGCGCAGAGCGGCGGCAAACCGTCAGCGACCGCGCAGAATTCCGATGGGACGGACGCGGGTTCGACCACGCCTCCGGCTTCCACTCCTCCAAACTCAAACGGCGCTTCGACAGGCGCGGATTCGCCGGCAACGCCGCCCGCGGGTGCCGCAAGCGATGCAAGTTCTCCGACTGCTGCAACGAACGCCCCAACTGCAGCCAGCCCAAATGCGACTCCTGCGAGCGGTGCGCCGAGTGGCACGGCACCGGCTAGCGCACCGGGTGGTTCTGCGCCCGCGGCTGCTGCAGCCGCTTCTTCTGCCCCGGCGACAACGGACGCGACGGCTGCGGGCGGTGCGACGAATGTTCCAGCTGGCTCCGCGCCTGCGGCGGCTGCCAATGATCCCAACCTTCGTCCGAACTCTCATCCCAACTCTGCGGCCAAGGCGAGTCCCGCGCCCGCGAATTCACAGCCCGACCCAAACGCATCTGCGCCGGCGGAAAAGCCCCACGCAGCCATAAAGCCCGCGCCACCTTTCGATGCGGTGAGCGAGGCGCAGAAATATCTTTACGGCAAGAGCGTGGCGCAGAATTGCGATCACGGCCTGCGGCTCTTGAAGCCTGCCGCCGACCAGGGGAATCCGAAGGCGATGGTCGAGATGGGCGCGCTGTATTCGGCGGGGTTGTGTACGCCGCACGATCTGCCCACGGCGTATCGCTGGTTTGCGCTGGCGTTGCGGAAAGATCCGGACAATCAGGCGGTGCAGGCTGACCTGGAAAAGCTGTGGGGCGAGATGACGCAACCGGAGCGGCAACTGGCCATCCGGCTGAGCCAGTAGGAGTTTCGCGGGGAATCAGGCGTTTGCCTGGGCAATCCGGCAGGGACAGTTCTTACGTATTTCTAACAAGGAAGACGAGACCGAGAGCGTTTGCCGAATCCTGAACGACAAGGAAACTCGCCGGATCTGGCCACGGTCACGGCCATGAAGTCGGGCGACCAGACCGCTATGGCGGAGCTCTATGACCGCTATTCGGGTGTGGTGTATGCGGTCGCGTTGCGGGTGTTGGGCGATGCGGGAGCGGCAGAGGATGTGCTGCAGGAAGTTTTTTTGCAGTTGTGGCGAAATCCGGGGGCGTTCGACGCGGCGCGCGGAAGTCTGGGGCCATGGCTGGCGGTGATCACGCGCAATCGTGCGATCGATGCGTTGCGGCGGCGGCGTCCGGAGACTGATATTGAAGGTGTGATCTTGTCGGTGGCGCCGGATCTTGCGGGCGAAGCCGACCGGTCGCGGGCGGCGGAGAAAGTTCGCGGAGTGCTAGGCACGATGGCCGCGGCGCAGCGCAGCGCACTCGAGATGGCATACTTCGAGGGCATGAGCCATTCGGAGATCGCGGAGAAAACGGGAGAGCCGCTAGGCACGATTAAGACCAGAATTCGCAGTGGGCTGATGACGTTAAGGAAAGCGTTTGGGACGTGAGTCAAAGTCCCCTCTTCTCGCAAAGAACGCGAGAAATGGGGCACCCGGGAATTTGATGAGTGGACACGAACAATTCGGCGAGGATCTCGCGCTGTATGCGCTGAACGCGCTCGAAGGCAATGAGCGCGTGGACCTCGAGAAGCATTTGGCCACGTGTGCGGCGTGCCGGTTGGAGCTCGAGCAATTGCGCGGAGACGGCGCGCTGCTGGCGCTATCCACGTTGGGGCCGAAACCTCCGCTGCGCGCGCGGCAGCGTTTGCTGGACGCGGTGGCAAAGGGAACGCTGACGCCCACTTCTCACGCACAGAACGCGCGAGAAATGGGGCACTCAAGTGCGCCGCGACGAAGCCGGTGGGGCGTGCTCGGATGGGCCGCGACAGCGGCGGTGATTGTGTTTGCAGCTTCGCTGTGGAAGGAAAACGTTGCGCTGAAACAGAGTCTTGCGTCCGCCAGCGCGCAGGCTCAACAGAGCACGCGAGAACTGGATGATCTGCGCCGGATTGCCGCGCCTATCATCGCGCCGGAGGGGCAGCGCTTTACGCTGGTGGCTATGAAGAGTCCGCCGCAGCCGCAGGGCAAGGCGTTCTATCTCCGCAATCATAGCAATCTGGTTTTCGTTGCGAACAACATGCCGGCGCTGCCGCCCCACAAAGCGTATGAGCTGTGGCTGATTCCGGCGCAGGGCGTTCCAGTTGCTGCGGGCCTGTTCAAACCCGATGCGCATGGCAGCGCGACCGTGGTGAATCCTCCGCTGCCGGCGGGACTCGAAGCCAAAGGGTTTGCGATTACGGTCGAGGACGAAGCCGGAGTCGAGCACTCGACACAGCCGGTGATGATGATTGGGACGGGCGAGTAGCGGGAGCGTTCGGTGGTTCCCACCCTTCGCAAACCACGCGAAGGATGGGGCACCCACTGTGATGTGCCGCCCAAAATCCCGGGGGCTAAAGCCCGCGAATTCTCAGCGCCTGGGCGCGGCGCTAAAGCGCCGCTCTTCCACAACACCTTCTAGACTTCGTCCTGCTCCTGCAGCTTGGCGATTACGCCGAAATCTTCCAGCGTTGTGGTGTCGCCTTTCACGCTTCCATTCGTGGCCAGCTCGCGCAGCAGGCGGCGCATGATTTTGCCGCTGCGCGTTTTGGGCAGCGAGTCGGTGAAGCGGATGTCGTCGGGCTTGGCAAGCGCGCCGATTTCTTTTGCCACCCACTTTCGTAATTCTTCTTTTAGTTCGGGCGTGGGAACTCTTCCCTGCTCGAGCGTGACGAAGGCCGAGATCGCCTGGCCTTTCAAATCGTCGGGACGGCCCACGACTGCGGCTTCGGCGACGGCTTCATGGGCGACCAGGGCACTTTCTACTTCCATGGTACTGAGGCGATGGCCGCTGACGTTGAGCACGTCGTCGACGCGGCCCATGATCCAGAAATAGCCGTCTTTGTCTTTGCGCGCGCCGTCTCCGGTGAAATACATGCCGGGGATTTGCGACCAGTAATTCTTGACGTAGCGATCAGGGTCGCCATAAACGGTGCGCAGCATGCCGGGCCACGGGCGCTTGATGACGAGGAATCCGCCGGAACCTTCGGGTACGGGCTTGCCCTCCATGGTGACGATCTCGGCGACGACTCCGGGGAACGGCTTGGTCGCCGAGCCGGGCTTGGTCGCGATGGCGCCGGGAATCGGCGTGAGCATGATGTGGCCGGTTTCGGTTTGCCACCAGGTATCGACGATGGGGCAGCGGTTGCCGCCGATGAGTTCGCGATACCACATCCAGGCTTCCGGATTAATCGGCTCGCCAACGGTGCCCAGCAGGCGCAAGCTCGACATGTCATGTTTTTTCGGCCACTCGTTGCCCCACTTGTGAAAGGTGCGAATCGCCGTGGGCGCGGTGTAGAAAATATTTACCTTGTGGCGCGCGATGATTGACCAGAAGCGATCCGGCTCCGGGAAATTGGGTGCGCCTTCGTACATCAGGCTGGTAGCGCCGTTCTGCAGCGGGCCGTAGACGATGTAGCTGTGGCCGGTGACCCATCCGATGTCTGCGGTGCACCAGTAGGTATCTTCGTCTTTTAAATCGAAGACCCATTTTGTGGTGAGGTAAGTTCCGACCGAATATCCGCCGGTGGTGTGGACTACGCCTTTCGGCTTGCCCGTGGTACCCGACGTATAAAGGATGTAGAGCGGGTGCTCGGCATCGAGCGGCTCGGCGGGACAAACGTCGGAGGCCTTGGCCATCAGCTCATGCCACCAGTGGTCGCGGCCGGGCTGTGTGTTGATGGGCGATCCGGTGCGCTTGTAGATGACCACGTTCTTCACGCTGGGGCAGGACTTCAGCGCTTCTTCGACGGCAGGAAATAATTTCACCTCCGCGCCGCGACGATACGATCCATCTTGCGTGATGACGCAGGTGGCCTGCGAGTCGTGAATGCGATCGACCAGTGCGTTGGAAGAGAATCCGCCGAAGACGATGGTGTGCGGGGCTCCGATGCGGGCGCAGGCCAGCATGGCCACGGGCAACTCGGGCGTCATGCCCATGTAGATGGCGACCCGGTCGCCCTTCTTCACGCCAAGACTTTTCAGCACGTTGGCAAACTTCTGTACTTCGCGATGCAGCTGCTGATAAGTGAGGATGCGGACTTCGCCGGGCTCGCTCTCCCAGATAATTGCGGCTTTATTTTTGCGCCAGGTGGTGACGTGCCGGTCGAGGCAGTTATAAGAAAGGTTGATTTGGCCGCCGACGAACCACTTCGCCCACGGGCAATTCCATTCGAGAACCTTGTCCCACTTCTTGAACCAGTGCAGCTCGCTGGCAATGCGCGACCAGAATTTGTCGGGGTCGTCGACGGACTCTTTGTAGATTGCCTCGTATTCGGCCAGGCTCTTGATGTGGGCGTGCTGGCTGAACTCCGCTGGCGGCTCGAACTTGCGCTGTTCGTTCAGGATGGAATCAATGTTGGGGCCCTGTTGCGAAGAAGCCTGGGATTGGGGATCGACGACGGCTTTATCGGCCATGATGAGAAACCTCGACGCGGAGGAGTTTTTGTTCGTGCCCGAAATCCGGTCACGAGATCGCAGGAGTTTATTCTACACAGCGCGGGGCAGGATGTGATTGAGATCACACAGGAAGCTGTCAGCTCTCAGCTCTCAGCTTTGCCCCATCACGCAGCTCTCATACCCCTACCGGCTTCGCGCTGACGGTGGGAAGGTTGGCCTGTTGCCAGGCGTCGAATCCTCCGGTCAGGTTGATGACGTTCTTGAAGCCAGCGCGCTGCAGCAGGCTGGCGGCAATCATGCTGCGATATCCGCTCTTGCAGTGCACGGCGATGGGCGCTTCGTGATCCATTTCTGGTGGAGAAACTTTGAAATTGTCGAGCGGCCACCAGGTTGCGCCGTCGATGTGCGCGGCGTCCCATTCGGGCTCGCGACGCACGTCGAGCACCTGTAAATATTGAACTTGAACGTCGTTTGATTTCAAACGCGCAGAGAGTTCGCTCGCTGTGATCTGCGCGATCGTGGCCACTGGCAGGCCGGCTTTCCGCCAGGCGACAACGCCTCCAGCAAGATATCCATCGAGCACTTCGATGCCGACGCGCGTCAGACGAAGCCGCGCTTCTTCCAGTTGCTCGGTCGAGGCCGCGATCAGCACGGGATGGGCCGAGAGCCCCAGCACCGTGCCCGCCCAGGAGGCAAACTGGCCGCCCAGAGCGATGTTCACGGAGCCGGGCACGTGGCCGGCGGCGAACTCTTCTCCGGGACGAACGTCGAGCGCAATTTCGCCCGCGCCGAGCATGGTCTGCAATTCCGCAGGTTCGATGGCGCGCAGGGGTGGGAGATCGGAAAGCGCTGCCGCGCCGGTACGGTTGATCTCGGCGTCTTTCAGAAAATATTCCGGCCGCGCCGGAAGATTGCTGGTCAACTGCGCGATGAATTCTTCCCTGCTCTTGATTTGCAACGCGTAGTTAGTGAGCCTCTCGGTGCCAATGGTTGAGGAGCGCTCAGCCCGCATATTCTTTCCGCAAAGCGAGCCGGCGCCATGGGCCGGATAAACGAGGACGCTGTCAGCCAGCGTGAGCAACTTGTGGTGCAGGCTGTCGTAGAGCAGGCCCGCGAGTTCGGCCGGCGTGTGCCGGGGCGACAGGTCAGGTCGGCCCACATCGCCGATGAACAGAGTGTCTCCGGTGAGAACTGCCCAGGGCTGCTGAGGCTTCCCCTGATCGGTCATGGCTTCATTTGTCACAACCAGGCAGATGCTTTCCGGCGTGTGGCCCGGCGTTTCTAGCACACGGATTGAGGCTTTGCCGAACTTCAGCTCAAAGCCGTCGCGCACCGGCACGTGAGGGAACGTGGCCCCAGCCTGCGCGCCCATATAAATTGTCGCGCCGGTGCGGGCGGCCAGTTCCTTGTGTCCGGAAACGAAGTCGGCGTGCAGATGAGTCTCGAAGATGTGGCGGATGGTGAGGCCATGGTCGGCGGCAGCCTTCAGGTAAAGCTCCACGTCGCGCTGCGGATCCACGACCACAGCTTCGCCGTCCGACGCCAAAAGGTAGGAAGCGTGCGCCAGACAGCCTAGATAGAACTGTTCGAAGTACATGGATCGAGCCCCCAAATGTACGAGTCGATGCTAATGCAAATTCACATCGACAACAATCGGCCGATAGTGCCAGGGGGAGGGTGATCGGAATGGCGCCAGAATCACGCGGGAAGAGGCGTTATGAACTCCAGGCCAAAACAGAAGCCGTTGCGGGTGCGAACAATGGCGGGCATGCGCGATGGCACGGGAGTGTCGAACTCGATCTCGAGCAAGTCGCCCGGGTTCAGCAGGATTCCGGCATACAGCACCATGCCGCCTTCGCTCATTTCGGTGCCTCGGCCCTCGACCACTGTGGTGGAAAAGCCTTTCGAAGTAACCACGCGCACGGGCATGTCGACGGGAAGACGAGGCCAGCGGCGGGTTCGGTCGGAATTCGGCATTCCTCCCCATGATTCGCCTGGCCGCGATTTCTTTCAAATTACTAAGGTGAGATGAGCTTCCGGTGGTCGCTTGACCCTTGCCGCGCGCAGAGTTAGCAATCCCGCGCCCGCGTGGGGAGAAGCTCAGGGCTTACTGAAAGGATCTATTGCCCTGCTGAGAGCTATCGATGTCACCTCGATAACTCGTGGGAGAAGAATTGGCGGGGACGACGGGACTCGAACCCGCGGCCTCTGCCGTGACAGAGTCGCTGGCCGATGTAACTTATTGGAACTTAACGGTACTGACAGCCCGTTCTTATTCCTCTAAGGGAACACAAGGGAACTCTTTGACCGGCTTATTGGACCCCGATCGGACCCAGATTGGCCCCGATGCAAAATGAATCCACCATGCTTTGCTCTTAAACGCCTCACGTCGCAAAGTGGCTGACGGGAAAACTCATGTTTTCAGGCTTGTGTGAGAAAGCGAGACAAGCTGGTAAGTGTCGGCTCAGCAAACTGAGCTTGCTATCATAGCCGCGTGTCCGGGGCCAAACTCTTCACTCTAGTCACCGTGTTCTTCCTCACGAGCGTGATCAGCGTCGTGACCGGGAGTACATCTCTCATTACCGTGCCTGTGATGATCGCCTTGGGCATTGAAGCCCACGTCGCGATTGCAACCAACATGTTGGCTTTGACTTTTATGAGCGTGGGCGGCTCCTTGCCATTCATGGGGAAAGGCGTACTAACCCGGAGCCGTTTGCTGCCCTCGATCGTTCTCACAATCATTGGTTCTGGTTTGGGTGCATTGCTATTGCTCACCGTACCGCTCAAGGCTTTGCAAATCACTATCGCCGTGGCCATGATTGGCGTGGCCGTATTCACCCTCCTGAACAAAAACTTGGGGCAGGCCAGTCATGATGTTCCCGCATCACGGTTTGGAGTAGTTGCTGGCTACGCGACTACGTTCCTTCTGGCAATCTACGGCGGCCTTTTCAGTGGTGGTTACGTCACTATGCTCACTGCCGCATTTGTTCTGCTGTTCGGTATGGCTCTTCTGCAAGCCGTTGCTACCACGAAGGTGATCAACGTATTTTCTTCGGGCGTCGCCACACTGATATTTGTTTGGCGCGGTATCGTCGATCTAAAGCTAGGCATCATTCTGGGCGGTTCCATGTTTCTGGGTGCGCTGCTGGGAGCCCGCATCGCCCTGTTCTTGAGCACGGTCTGGCTGCGACGAATATTCATTGCGGCAGTACTGGGCCTTGCCGTCAAACTGCTCTTGCCCGTGCATTAGGGATAACTCTTGTGTCCGGCGGCTTCTCAGCAATATTTGGAGGCGCGGGGCGGAATCGAACCGCCGATGAGGGTTTTGCAGACCCCTGCCTTGCCACTTGGCCACCGCGCCCCTTGTTACTCAGTTTTGGCCGACACTCTGCCTTACTTCAGCGTTCAGAATGATGGCTTGAGCAATCTCTTTCATCGGTCGCTTTTTCTGCTGGCTCTGGCGCTGCAAAGCCAGGAAGGCTTCGTGCTCGCTGAGTCCCAGTTCCCGCTGGAGAATGCCCTTGCCGCGCGCGACAAGCTTCCGTGTTTCCAATTCCATCAGCAGGTCAGAATTCTGGCTCTCCAAGCGCGAGATACCGATATCAGCGCCCAGCAGAGCTCCGACGCTGGACAGCAGCTTGACTTCTCGGAGGCTGTATCGGCGGGGTCGGCTGTGCTGCAACTTGATCACACCGACCAATTCCTTGCGGGCTAGCAACGGTACCGATACAAACGTCTCGCCAGGATCGGTTGACCATTGGTCAAAAAAACTCGCCTCGGAGTGCTCCTGGCTGTTGCTCGAAATGGCCAGTGGAACCCGATGTTCCGCCAGTAAGGCCGTGTAGCCCTTCCCGAGTGGGAGCTTGGCGTATTTCGGCTCTTCTTGATCCAAGTGCTTCCAAACCCAAAGCGCCAGTTCTGCGCCGTCCCAGACGTAGATGAAGCACCGGTCGCAATTCACCAGTGCAATGGCGAAGCTCACGGTGGCGGCCAGCGCCTCATCCAATGTATCGCCGCGGGCAATATGACTGCCGATTTCATATACCCATTCAACATCGGTTTCAATCTGCGTTTGTTTCGTATCCACGGTGGTTATCCTTATCCTGAGATTCCTTTCGGTTGTGGGCTCCGATTCGGCGAATCCGTACTCTGCCCCTTCGCCTATTGCGACTTGTCAGCTCCTGCAATTCCAATCTCCCTGGCGCGTTCGGGCCTTGGTGTGACCGCAGCAAACAGCGACTCGGCCTCACCGGCCGCTAAAGTTCGGTTTACGGTGAACAGCCAGAAATTCTCAAACCGATCTTGCTGGCATCTGGTTTGGAACAGACCCTGGGACTTATGCTCGGCGATGATCCAGTCCACGACGATCTGATAGGAAAGGGATTCCCGGTAACCGAAGCGAGTATTGCGATCGAACTGAAATTGCGGACTGGGTGAGTCTGTAGCAGTGAACGAATATCCGAGCACCGACGTGTAAGGCGCAGGATCCCTTCCGCCGGCCTGCGCGCCGAGTACGATCGGGCGTTGGCTTGCCGGCAACCGTTCAACAGCTTCTAGAGCGAGAATCGAAGCCGCTTTGTGTTCTCCATGAGTCTGTTCTGACGGCAGCAGCACAAAAACGAAATCGTAATGTCCCTTGCTTAATCGCTGTTGCAGGACACGCAGAATTCGCTCTTCATGCCAACTCCGGTGGAGGGATTCACCGGCGTCGAGCGTAAACCGGTCATCTTTCTCGTTCAGGAACCACTGGTGCTGAATGCCCAAGATTCTGCCAGCCCGTCGCGCCTCCTCTTTGCGGATACCAGGGAGTCGGGCTCTGCCAACTGCTTCATTCGTCAGGTCGATCCCGTAGTAAGGAACCGCCAGGGAGGAATATCGGTAGCCAGCTTCACCATCGGTGATAACTACTTGATCGACGGTCCCGAAGAGTTCTTTGCTGATTCGATAAACCGTGCCAGCCACTTCGTATTCGTCGTCCGGGTGAGCGACGACAAGCAGGACTCGAACAGGTTTTCGCGCCAGCTCCCTTGGCAACGCGCCATTCTGAGCCACGGTCGCGCTGGTCAATAGTGCAACCACGAGGAACGCTAGAAAGGGTTGGGGCTTCATGCAAAATATCCAGGAACAGCCAGGTCGATTGCGGTTGAAAAACACTCAAGCCAACTGGAAAGAAATAAAGATGGGTGTGCATCGACAGCGAAGTTGAACGCGATGGCGGATGGCAAGCACTTTGAAATCCCGCATTGGCAAGTATGTCTATTCATATGATAGCCTATATTGGCTTGCTGAGCAACGTCGTGTCAGCCTGCGAACACTCGGAGGCCTCGGAAGGCCTCGGGGCTTCCCAACACCCAAAGGATTCCTCATGCAGATCACTTCTAGCGCGAAACTGGCCTCTGCAACCGTACTAGCAATCTTTGCCATCACCCATTTGGCGTCGGGACAATCGGTAGAGGGCACGTGGGACGCGACCGTCACCGTGAACAATGTTTCCGTTCCCTTCCGGATCGAAATCGACGGCACCGGAGCGGACGTTCATAGCTACTTCTTTAACGGCGACGACCGAGTCAACTCGTCAAACAGTGGAACATTCCAGAATGGCTCTCTGGTGCTGACTTTCGACAGTTATGCCACGAAGCTGGAAGCGACTCTTAACGATGGGGTACTGAGTGGAACGTACGGCGGCTCTGGCAGTGCCTATGCGTTCCAAGCAAAGCGGCACGAACCATCCCTCGCTGCAAGCGGCGACCAACATGCACCTGATATCTCCGGGCTTTGGGAAATTCAAGTCAAGAGCCCGAAGGGCGAGTCGGCGTGGCACTTCGTCGTGAGCCAGACAGGCGCGAAGATCGATGCAGCAATTCTGCGGGTCGATGGCGACACGGGAACCCTCTCGGGCAATTTCAAGGACGGCAAGTTCTTCCTCAGTCATTTCACCGGAGAGCGGCCGTTTTATGTGGAAGTGACGCCGCAATCCGACGGTAGCCTGCAATTGCAGATCGCCAGCTTTCATGACACACAAACCCTGATAGCGCTGCGGCCGGCGGAGGCACGAGCCAGAGATCTTGCTCCACCCGACGACCCAACACAGCACACAAAGGTGAAAGATGCGAGCCAGCCGTTGCGCTTCAGCTTTCCGGATGTGACCGGCCGCATCGTCTCCAGCACGGACGAACAATTCCAAGGCAAGGTGGTGCTCGTCAATGTCACCGGGAGTTGGTGCCCGAACTGCCACGACGAAGCCCCTTTTCTCGACGAACTCTACCGGAAGTATCACGGTCTGGGACTCGAGATTGTCGCTCTGGATTTCGAACCGGCAGAGCAACTAAAAAGCCTCGCGCGAGTCCGCGCGTTCATCAAGCGCTATGGAATCGAATACACTTACCTGATCGCCGGAGAACCAAGCCAGCTGAACGAGAAGATTCCACAGGCAGAAAACCTGAATGCTTGGCCCACGACATTCTTCATTGGCCGAAATGGCCTGGTGCGTTCGATCCACACTGGTTTCACCAGCCATGCGAGTGGCGAACTCGATTCACGTTTGAAGGGCAATGTGCGCAGCGAGATTGCCCAGTTGATTTCGGAGAATGTTCATGTTGCAAAGGTTGGGAACTGAGAACTCGGAGTTTGCTTCCCTTAATCAGAGAGAGCGTCGACCTGTCGCCCGCACTTTTTGTATCTTCAGACATTGCAGGATTTCGAGAGGCAGAATGTGCGTTCATCCTTCCAGGAGTCAATCATGATAAGCCGTAGAAGCTTCCTTTTATCCGCCGCAGCCGCTGCTGGTGTCGCTGTTGCACAACCAGTTCTGGGAAAGGTGGCCGGCCGAGAACCGTTCACCCGCAAAGAACGCGTAGACCGGGCACTGGCAGGGCAGGATGTAGACCGTCCCCCATTCACGCATTGGCATCACTTCGGACCTCAGACTCCCGAAGAGCACGCCAAGGCCACACTTGATTATCACTGGAAGTACAAGACGGACATCGTGAAGGTGATGAGCGATTATCCGTATCCAAAGCCCGAAGTCAACTGGTATGAGCTGAAGGTTCTAGACAATCCCTTCCCCGACCAGATTCGTGCCTTGGAACTGATCCGTGACGGACTGCATGGCGACGCGTATATTCTCGAAACTGCATTCAATCCCTGGCAGGTCGCGGTCAAACTTTCGTCGAAGGAGGAGGTCGTTCGCCTCCAGCAGGAGAACCCGCAGCGACTGCTCGACGCCCTTGATGTACTGACGCAATCGCACATTAACCACGCCAAGCGCGCCTTTGCTGCGGGCGCTTCGGGAGTTCTCTTTTCGATTGCGAACGCCAACCGGGCGGAGCTCTCACCGGCAGACTATGCCAAATTCAGCGCGCCGTTTGACAAGCGTTTCTTTGCGGCGACCGCCAGCGCCAAGCTGAACTTTTTACATTTGCACTGGGAGAATGAATATGTTGAACAGTTTGTTGACTTCCAGGCCCCGGTCGTCAACTGGTCCGTCCAGTCCAGCGGCGTGTCGGTCAGCACTGTGCGCAGCAAGTTCTCGCAGACAATCGCCACTGGAATCGATGAGAAGAATTACAAGGATCTCTCCTCGGAGCAGATTCGCAACCAATGGCAGACCGCCAGGAATATCGCTGGCAGCAAGTTCATTCTGACGCCGGGATGCTCAGTCCCCAATGACAGCACCGACGAGGAACTGTCTCGACTTCCTCAGGTTGTCGGAGCGTGAGCACTGCACGAGCAATCAATGCGGCAGTTTCGACCTCAGAACTCCGTGCAGCCACGTTCCAGTCAGGGCGAACACAATAGCGTTCCTGTCTGCTCACTTAGCATCTACCCGGCGCGAGTGCTCATTTATGGTGATTTGGATCACAGACGATATACTAGTACCCTACTAGTCTTAGTTGGGTTTGCAAAGGTATCTGCCGAATTCCGATCCTTGGAGAACACTCGACCATGAAGATCGCAAGTGACGTCACAGAACTGATTGGTAATACGCCGCTCGTGCGGCTCAACAAGGTAACAGACGGCTGCGCTGCCCAAGTTGTGGCGAAACTGGAGAGTTCGAATCCTTGCGCCAGCGTAAAGGATCGCATTGGCGTCAGCATGATAACCGAGGCCGAACGAGCCGGGAGGATTCACCCTGGCAAAACCGTGCTCATCGAGCCGACCAGTGGTAACACAGGCATCGGACTGGCTTTTGTTGCCGCGGTAAAAGGATACAAGCTCATTTTGACGATGCCCGAAACCATGAGTCTGGAACGGCGCGTCCTGCTACTTGCCTTCGGCGCGGAAATTGTCCTTACCCCAGGGCCGAACGGTATGAAGGGTGCTGTCGCCAAAGCTGAGGAACTTCTCGCCAAAACCACAAATGGTTTCATGCTGCAGCAGTTCGACAATCCGGACAATCCCAAGATTCACTTCGAGACCACCGGCCCGGAGATTTGGAACGACACGGAGGGGCGCGCTGACACCTTAATCTCTGGCATCGGCACGGGCGGGACCATCACCGGCGTCTGCCAATACATCAAACCGAAGAAGCCCTCATTTAAGGCCGTCGCGGTCGAACCAGCGGAGAGCCCCGTCCTCTCTGGCGGTAAGCCTTCGCCCCACAAGATACAGGGCATCGGCGCCGGGTTTGTGCCGAGTATTCTGCGCCGGGACTATATCGATGAGATTGTCACGGTGACAAACGACGAAGCCATCAACATGGCGCGCCGACTAGCGAAGGAAGAAGGTCTGTTAGTGGGCATTTCGTCGGGAGCCGCCGTGGTGGCCGCCCTGAAAGTCGCGAGTCGAATAGAAAATGCGGGCAAGCTGATCGTGGTGGTCCTGCCGGATTTTGGAGAGCGCTACCTGACAAGTATTCTCTTTGACTCACTCAGGAATCAGGCGCTGCAGATTCCGACTTCGGCACTCGCGGGATGACGCATGTTTCATCACGGAAGGAAAGCGCGAGGAAACGCGCTTCGGCTTCGATGCGCAGATTAGGACTTGCGATGTCCCCGACCAGCCTGCAGCCGCAGTAGCGTGGCGACCAGCGCATCGACCTCTTCGCGAGTGTTGTAGAGCGCCAGTGAAGGGCGGACGGTGCTCTCGACGCCCATGCGGCGCAGGATAGGCTGAGCACAGTGGTGCCCGGAACGCACCGCGATGCCTTCTTGGTTCAGGGCAGCGCCTACGTCCTCAGTGCGGACATCATCGAGCACGAACGACAGCACGCCTGCCTTCTCACGCGCGGTCCCGATCAGCCGCAGACCGGGGACAGTTAGAAGCCCCTCGGTCGCATAAATCAGCAATTCATGCTCGTAGGCGGAGATGCTTTCCATCCCGATCTGATCTACATAATCGAGAGCTGCACCCAGTCCCACGGCATCGGCAATGTTGCCGGTGCCGGCCTCAAAGCGCCCTGGGGCTGTCTGGTAAGTAGTCTTCTCGAAGGTAACATCCACGATCATATTGCCGCCACCGTGCCAGGGTGGCATCGTGTCGAGCAATTCCAACTTTCCATAAACAGCACCAATGCCGGTAGGAGCGAAAATCTTGTGCCCGGAGAAAACGTAGAAGTCGCAGTCGAGGGCCTGTACGTCCGCGCGCATGTGAGAGACAGCCTGTGCGCCATCGACCAATACGCGCGCGCCGTGACGGTGGGCCATCTCTACCATCTCGCGCGCTGGTGTGATCGTTCCGAGCGCGTTCGACACCTGGCTGAACGAAACAATCCGTGTGCGTGGGCCTAGCAGTTTCTCGTATTCTTCGAGAATCACTTCGCCGCGGTCGTTGACCGGCGCCACTCGCAAGCGGGCGCCCTTCTCTGAACACAATTGCTGCCAGGGCACGATGTTGGCGTGGTGTTCGAGCCAGGTGATTACCACTTCGTCGTCCTTCTGCACATTGCGGCGGCCCCACGCTTGGGCGACGAGGTTGATTCCTTCGGTTGTACCTCGGACGAAAATGATCTCACGGGTTGAAGAAGCGTTCAGGAAGCGGCGCGTCTTTTCGCGTGCGCTCTCATAGGCGTCGGTAGCTCGGGCAGCGAGCGTGTGGGCAGCGCGGTGAATGTTGGAGTTCTCGTGCTGATAGAAATACGACAAACGGTCGATTACCGCGTTCGGCTTCTGGGTGGTAGCGGCGTTGTCGAGCCAGATCAACTGCCGACCGTGGACCCGCTCTTGCAGGATCGGAAAATCCTGGCGAATCAATCGCGGGTCGAGCGGACGCTTGGCGACGCCAAGCTCCCCTGGGGCTAGATCGGGACGGAACTCGAACGATTCGACGCCCTTTGGCAAAGACGTGGACTGTTTCGGTGTTCCTTCCTCATGGGAAGTTTCGCGGGGGACACTGGCGACCGCGGGCTGCGGAACGCCAGGGGGCGTCGTGGCTGCGGATGTACCAGGGAGCGCAGAGGACAGCTCGCGAAGATCGGTTTCAGTTGGAGGCCGCGTCGGCACTGACGAAGGCAGAACTGGAACGCCTGGGGGAGACTGCACACCGGGCACGCCAGGGAAAGAAAACATCTCAGTGATGGGGGGAAATGTTGGCGCGATTTTCCCGTACGCAGCTCGTCCCTCATCCGCCAAATCAGCAGCGTTTTCCTGAAGCACAGGCGATTGAACGGCATTGGGGATCGCAGGAATCGACTCGGGCGCTTTCGCAGAAGACGGGACCTCAAGCGAGGCCGGGGCCGCCTGTGTACTCGGTTGCGACACAATCGTTTCGGGAACACCTGGGGCCGACGCACCCGGAACACGGGGGAAAGAAAAAAGTTCATTCGAAAAATTGGGAGCAGTCGCCCATGGATCCGTCCTGGGCCCGCCGCCCGAAGTGCCTGGCGTCTGATATGGCGTCGGAGCGATCGGGACGCTCGGGACAGATGCCGTCGCGGCCGCCGGTGAAGACGGGGCCGCCGCCAGATCCGACCCGCTCGGCGGAGCGGTCGGCGGTGACGAAGGAATTGCCGGGACGCCGGGAAAAGAAAACATCTCCAGGGCAGGTGGAAACTGAGGGGCAGCGGCCCAGGGTCCGGCCCTCTCTCCTTCAAGTGAAGATGACGAGGGGCTGGGTATCGCGGATGGGGAAGCGGGAGTTGGAACTTGGGGCACGAGTGCCACCGCGCCAGCCAATGAAGCGGCAATCGCCCGGAAATCGGCCTCATTCCGCACGCCTATGGGCACCGCCGAGGGCATGTCTGGAAGCCCTGGAACAGAGCCCGAGTTTGGCACACCTGGAAAAGAGAACATCTCACGCGGATAATCCGGGACGGAAGTTCGCGGAATGGATCCCGAAGGCGCGCGCAGATCGACCTCATTGGGCGAGGCTACTGGCACGCTTGCGCTGGGCAGCGCCGCGAAAAACTCATTCGCGAGCCGCGCAAGCACTGCCGGATCGGGGAGTGCTGCTGCGAAGGGCGACGCACCCACGAACTTCTGCGCACCCTCTTCATGTGCGGGAGGCGAAGCCAGCGAGTCGGCCTCGAAGCGATCACTTGTACTCGTGGTATTGGTCGACATTCACGTTCTCCAGTACCCCGATGGCGTCTTCCGTCAGGACTGCAATGGAGCAGTAGAGCGAAATCAGGTACGAGGCGATCGCCTTGTGATTAATGCCCATGAACCGAACGGACAAGCTGGGCGAAACCTCGCCTGGCAGCCCAGGTTGGAACAGACCGATGACCCCCTGCTTCTTTTCGCCTGTTCGTAACAGGAGGATGCTGGTTTTCTCACTCTTGATTGCCAGCTTATCGGAGGGCACCAATGGGATGCCGCGCCAAGTCAAGAACTGCGAGCCAAACAGATTCACCGTGGGTGGGGGAACGCCGCGGCGCGTGCACTCGCGTCCGAACGCGGCGATCGCCCGCGGATGCGCAAGGAAAAAACATGGCTCTTTCCACACCTTGGCGATCAGTTCGTCGAGGTCGTCCGGCGTGGGTGCTCCCTTTCTTGTCTTAACCTTGAGCTCCGGAGCAACGTTATGGATCAAGCCGTATTCTGTATTGTTAACCAGTTCGTTCTCCTGCCGTTCTTTGACCTTCTCGATCATGAGACGCAGTTGCTCTCGGATCTGGTCGTGCGGGCTGCGGTACAAATCCGAAATGCGGGTCTGCACATCGAGAACCGTGGTCACCGCGTTGAGCGTGTACTCCCGCGGCTTTTCTTCATAGTCGACATAAATCTCTGGCAGATCGATTTCTTCGTCGGGGCTGCACTCAATCGTCCGAGTGCCCGGGCGTGTGACTTTCACTTTGTTGACGCGATAGGTGCCGGCTTCAACGGGCACCCACGACAGGAAGGTGACCAGCCAGCGGGGCGTGATCGCCTCCATCATCGGGACTGTTTTGGTGACATTCGCAAGCTGGCGGGCCTGCTGCTCGCTCAGCGTATGACGGACTTCGGCTTTCTCAGGCATGGATTAGCTCCTCAGTAGCAAAAGGGGAATGATTGTCGAATGCGATAAACAGAGAATTGTGGAGTTCAGTTGCGCAGAGGCAACGTCGCATAACTTGCGAACGGTAGATGTTGTCGACGGGATTGTCTGTGACTCGCATCACTGCGTTCTGAGACTTGATCTGCCTCATTGTGCGAAACGTAAGAAATCAGACACACTATCTCGCTGCGTGCAGAATTCCTGATGAGATGTAACGCTTCCGGAGGCTAATGTCAAGTTAACACATCGCCATTGTGGGAAATATGGGATCAACGAGAACGTCGGAATCGACTGCTCACGCCGGTTGGGCGTGATTTGGAAGTGCACGATCACGCGCCCGCTGTGGAAGCTTGCGCTCGATAGAACTTCTTCTTCGCGCGGGAGCGGATCTCGTCGAGCTCCGCGTGAAGCCTTCTGATTTCCGCATCCAGTTCGATGAAACTCAAGCACGGGGCCGTAATCAGCTTATCAGCCCCGATGCCGCCGTAATCGTGACCGGCGTTTGCTTTCACGCAGACACAGGCGGAGGGCTCCTTCGTAGATGGATCCCTCTCCAAGTACAAGAGATCGAGACTTGAGGTTTCCATGATGCGCTGATTATCCCACAATTCTTGGGCAAGGCCACAGCATAGCCTCAAAGGGTCGGTAACCTCCCAGGAACACTCCACCTAAACGCCGAGTGTGGTGGTCTTGGGATTCTCAAGATCACATCGAGTGAGGGCGTAAATTACTGATGCCACGCGCTGTTCCGTGCGGCGAAATGTGAAAGCGATTGCGCTCTCCAGACAGGGAATGCGCCCGGGGACCGGGCGATGGCTGCTAACGCAACCTCTTGCAGCAAAGCCCTTCCGCCCGAGAATCGGCCAAAGGCTTGCTACCATTAAGAAATAATGTCTATTATACTGCTAGGGATTAATGGGGCCTTTACTTGTGAGTGACCGGCAATTCGACATTTTGATCATTGGTGGTGGGTTCAGCGGGACGATGCTCGCTGTGCACCTGCTACAGGACACGGACTTGTCCATTGCCGTCATCGACCGGGGGACCCTGCCCGGACGAGGCCTCGCTTACGGCAGCCCGCATCAATTTCATCTCCTCAACGTGCCCGCCGGGGAGATGAGCGCATGGCCCGACGCACCCGATGATTTTCTACGCTGGGCAAGAACTCACTACGATGCTTCGTTGCAGGCGCGTAGTTTCCCACCCCGCTCCGTCTACGGCGCTTACGTGGGCAGCTTGCTGGAAGCGACTCTGGACGAGTTTGGTAAGGAGCGTTTTCAGTGGATTCGGGACGAAGCACGTTCGCTCCACCGCCGGAAAGGCAGACTCGCAGTCCAAACCAACCTAGGCACCGAACTGCTGGCAAGCGTCGTAGTGCTGGCGACAGGAAATTTTCCGCCCGCTAATCCTAAACTGCCCGGGCTCACAACTTCCGCCTCGTTGTATTTTCAGTTTGCCTGGGCCAAGAATGTGCTGGAAGAGCTGCCCACAACCGGCAGCGTTTTGCTGCTGGGTTCGGGGCTCACCAGCGTCGACCTCATCATGGCACTCAAATCGAAAGGCTTCCGTGGAGTGATTCACGTGCTTTCGCACAAGGGACTGTTTCCTCGCCCACGTCGCCAACAACGTCCGGATGAACCGTGGCCGATATTTTGGGATGAAACATCTCCTCGAACCGTGCGCGGTTTGCTGCGGGTGATTCGCAGCCAGGTACGAGCCGCTGCCGCCCAGGGCATCAACTGGCGAGCGGTGATTGATAGCCTCCGGCCGGTGACGCAGGAAATGTGGCGCTCTTTACCGATTGAAGAACAGCGCCGATTCGTGCGCCACGTCCGAGCCTATTGGGATGTGCATCGTCACCGCGTCGCACCGGAAATTGCTGACTTGCTTGACGACATGCGGAGCGACGGCTTAGTGCGTTTGCATACGGGAACGGTTACCCAATATTCCGAGAGCGATCACAGGGCTGAAGTCCGTTACCGGGACCGGGAAAGTCGAACCGTGAAGACGGTGCGGGTGGATCGTGTAATCAATTGCTCCGGTTCCGAAACAGATTGCCGACGCATCGATGAATCGTTTATTACCAGCCTGGTAGTGCAGGGATTCGCCCGTCCCGACCGTCTTTTCCTTGGCGTAGATGTCAACGAGCACGGAGCGCTGATTGATTACAAGGGCATGCCTTCGCATCGACTGTACGCGATCGGACCAGTGCGCAAAGGCTGCTTTTGGGAAACCACTGCCGTCCCTGAGATTCGCACCCAAGCCGCCACTCTGGCAGAACATCTAGCGGACATTTTCCAGCGAAGCAACCCTCGTTCCGGACGTGTGCTCAAGACTGCCTAGCTGAAAGGATGGCGACAGCAGGGACGCTAGTGCGGGATTTTCGATCTCAGAGGACCGTACAGCCAGGTTCCAGCCAGGGCGCTGATGATCGCGACGATCATCACGGTGACGCCACTGCCTACGAGCGCGAAGAGCGGTCCCGGACAAGCTCCGGTGAGCGGTCCATGAGTCCTTCCGATGTGATGGGATCTTTCTCCAGAGTCTTCAAGCCAGCGATGAAGTCTGTTACGCGTGATTTCGAGGGATGCACATTCACCGTTCGACTCATTTTCGATTTCTCCATCAGCGGGGCTACTGCGGACCGCAACTGAATGTTTCGCGTTATGACGGCCCGATGTGAAGGCTGGAAATGTCTTCCAGATACACTCCAGTGCTGTGCGCGCCCGGAGCGGAATCCCGGGTCGATGTGAAGATGAGCCAATGGCCATCCGGGGAAATAGACGGGTAGCCATCGAACGCATCGTTGTAGGTCAGGCGCACCTGCTCATCGCTGTTCAGATCGCCAAGGAATATTTCAAAGTTGTGGGGAGGCAGGACTTTTACGAAGACATAGTGATGACCATCGGGCGCCGGGAAGGGCGACCAGTTGGTGCCATCGTCGTGGGTAAGCTGGCGCAGTCCGGTGCCGTCTTCGTTGATGGTGAACAGAACCATGGGCAGAGGGCTTTTGCGGGCGACGGCATCGGCCGTACGCCAGGCGCGAAAGATGATGGTTTTGCTATCACGAAATACGAAGGCGCCGCCTGGCTGCCAGCCGTCGAGGTGAGTGATCTGGACCGGATCGCTGCCATCAGGGTTCATCTTCCAGAGTTCCATTTTTCCCGAGCGCTGGCTGCCGAACAGAATCCACTTCCCATTGGGAGCGAGCGAGACCTCGGCGTCGTAAACCAGATTGTTGGTAAGACGCTTTACCTCGCTGCCATCAAGGTTCGAGGTATAGAGTTCAGAGCCCTGGGGATAGTCATTGGGATCGGAGTAGTTCGACTTGGGCAGATCTAAATGGTCGCGCGTGGAAGTCCAAATGATTCGCTTGCCATCCGGAAAGAAAAAGGAGCAGGCGTCGTCGCCGTGATCGTTGATGCGGCGAATCTCCGTGCCGTCGATCGCGAGCGTGTAAACGTGGTAGCTGGTGTCGCCTTCCTGTTTGGCGTTTCCGATGATGTGGCGGCCATCGGGAGCGAAGTAGAATTCGGCGCCGGGGCCAAGATTCGGAATGCGATGCACGGGGAACTCTTGGCCACCGGTCGCCGCGGGAGCGGACGGTGTTTGGGCGACAACCGCCGGGGCGATGAGTATCGTGAGAGCCAGTGCGAACCATCGTGATGGTGAGAAGCGTTGGTGTCTGTCGTCATTCATAGATCGAGGTGCATTGTTTCGTTTCATTTGGTCTTTCTCTTTCAAAGGCGCCCTTTCCAATCCGCGCTAGAACTGCAGTTTGAGGGCTACTTGCACGTTAAATGGTTCTCCGGGCCCGATGCCTGGCAAGCCAAACTGCTCGCCATTAGTGGAAGTGATGGGTAGCGTGAAGGGCGCCCCGGGCCCGGCGGGAATCAAGAGATTCGCACCCAAGAAAGTCGGATTCCCAAGGTTGGCGCGATTAAAAATGTTGAAGAGCTCGAACCGTAATTGCGCTTGCACGCGTTCGGTGATCGCGGTCGACTTGTCGAAGGAAAGGTCTACGTCCTTGAAGTTCGGACCGAAGAGTTGATTGCGGCGGAAGGTTCCGAACGAACCGGGATTGGGGAAGGCGAAGGCGTTCGGATTGAACCAGTAGACACCGCTGCTGGTGACGTCATGAGAAACGCCCGAGTAGGGATTGCCGACGAGCACGGGGCGGTCCAGGTTCTCGCCGGTGCCGCTCCAATCGCCGATGGCATCCAGATCGAAGGGCAAGCCGCTGCGGAGGCTGAGCGTCGAATTGACCGTCCAGCCGTGAGTGAGCCATTTCGGACCGTGCGAGCCTGGAATGTTGTATTGCACGAATGCAGTGAAGTTATGGCGACTGTCGAAATCGCTGTTGCCGTAATCGGCGTTCGGGTTGGTGCTGTCCTGCGGAGCGCCGCCGAAGCTCGAGATATCGAGCGTGTGCGCCCAGGTGTAGTGAAACTGCGACACCACGCCGTGCCAGTTCGAGGTGCGCAACGAAGCCTGGAGAGAGTTGTAGTTGGAGTTTGCGCGCGTTTGCATTTCGTCAATGACGCCGTAGCTTGGATACTTCGCATAGTACGGGCGCGTGATGTTGTTGCCATTCTGATCAAAATCCGCCGGATTGAAGTCGCTGCCGAGCGCGGATTGGTTCAGATCGATCAGTTCGAGCAGGTGGCGGCTTTGGCTGCCAACGTATCCGACTTGCAAAACCGCTGATTTTCCCAACCCCTGCTGGACGTTCAGGTTGAAGTTGTAGGTATAGGGAGTATGGAAGCGCTGACTTACCGAGTACAAGTTGGCGAAGCCGCCGGCGCTGGCTTGAGCAAAGATCGGCGACCCGTTTGAGGGGAGCAGAGTTCCCGGCGGAAGTGAAACGCTGACTGCCGGATTGGCGCCGATCGGGTTTTCCTGGACGCCGTTCGGTCCGCCGTTGAAGACGAAGCTGTTACCCAGAAACGGCGACACGTTGACCGTGTCGTAGTAGACCCCAAACGCCCCCCGGATGACGAAATCGTGACGGAATGTCGGTTGATATGCAAACCCGACGCGCGGTGCAAAATTGCGCCATTGCTGCGGGTAAAGCGAACCGATGCCCGAGCCCACCAGAACCAAACCCTGGTTCGGAAGGAACGTCGAAAGGTCCTGCTTGCCGTCGTGGATGGGCCCGATGTAGTCGTAGCGCAGGCCGAGATTCAGATTTAGCCGCGGAGCGACCTGCCAGTTGTCTTGGGTAAACAGTGAAAAGCTGTTCTGGAAGACCTTGCGTGCAGGATTCCCCTGCACGATGCTCGCGGTGTAAACCTCACCTTCCAGGAAGTCGGCGAGCGCCCCAACATTCCCATCCGTGATCAGCGGCGAATTCGCCCAAGGATCGGAAGTCAGCTGCTGATAACTGAATGCACCGCGTTGTCCGGTGTGTTGGTTGTCATAAACCTGCCCGCGTCGTATCTCGCCGCCGAAGCGCAATTGGTGCTTTCCCACAATGTATGACACTGCCTCGGTGATATGGCCGGTAATGTCTTCGCGTCCGGAGCTGGGCGTCGGACCAATCGGGTCGAAACTTCCGATGGTGATGTTTGGAGCCCCAGAGAGCGCCGGGTTGGTCACACCCGTGTTGAAGCCCAGCGCGACAGGATTGTAGCTGTGGTTCGCGTCAGCAAAGGTTTGGTGAAAGTAGTTCAAGCCGAAGGTGAACTGGCTGGTCAGCCGCGGAGAAAAGATGACGTTGTCCACCAGCGCCCAGTTCTCGGCATGCATCGGCGCCCGCTCGAAATAGGGCGTCAGGTAGGAACTCGTGGGAGCCGTCTGCGTTCCATCTCCCACGAACGCACTCAGCGACAGGTGATGGCTCGCAGTGAAGGAATGGTCAAACTTGATGATCCCGTTGTTGCTGTCACCATTCTCGTGGCCGGGGTTGAAATAATTATCCAGGATCGCGGGGCCGGTAAGAGCGTTTGCTGGCCACAGGTTCTGTAACAGCGTGAGCGAGACAGGATTTACCGCGATGGGGGAATAGTTGCCATACTTGCCGCCGGGATTGTTGAGCACGTCTTCCGCAGCAGCCTGGTAGGCGAGAGAGGGCTCGGTCACATGCTCAGGCAATCCGATGAGGAAGCTCTGGCGTTCAAAGGAGGCATAGTAGAATGTCGAGTTCTTGCGGATCGGGCCTCCGAGACTGAGGCCGTACTGCTGGTTGCGAATCTCTTGCTTTTCTGACCCGCTGGCAGCAAAAGGAGATACGACAGCCAGAGCTTCGTTGCGATTGAAGTAGTAGGCAGTACCGTGAATCTGATTCGTGCCCGACTTCAGCAAGATGTTGGCAACGCCTCCCGGATTTCGTCCCGCCTCCGCACTGCCCTGAGTGACGAGCGAGAATTCCTGCACTGAATCAAGCGGGAGCAGCACCCCGGGTATGCCATACACTCCGCCCTGATTGACGGCGGAAGTATTGTTCCAAAGATCGTTGTTGTCGGCGCCCTCGATTTGCCAGTTGATCTGGTCCCCCTGTGTCCCGTTGATAGCGCCGAGGAAGCCGACGGTATAACCCGCGTATCCGGGACTGAAAGATAGCAACTGGGTGAAGTCACGGCCGTTGAGAGGAATAGCCTCGACGGTCGAGTCATCCAGCACATTCGTCTGCGTCACTGTCGACGTCTCCACGGCTAAGGCGTTGGAACTCACGTCCGCGCTGCCCTGGGAGGTAGCGATTTCCAGGTGCACGGGCAGGCTGCGCACTACTCCGGCCTCGATGGGAATGTGAGGCGCGACAGCGTCGCGGAAGCCGTCCTTATGCGTGGACACGGAATAGGCGCCGATGGGGAGATCGGGCAGGGAGAAGTCACCGGCAGAGGTCGAAGTCGTGGAATAGACCAATCCGGTCGAATCGCTCTGCGCTCTTACCCCGACCCCGGCGACGACGGCGCCGGTCGGGTCGAACACCGTCCCGCGGATCCCGCCGCGAAAGGTTTGAGCGTGAGTTATGTTCCCGATGGAGAGCAGTGCGAACAGAACAGCTACGGACCCGATGCGATGGCGCGCCATGTCTTGTTTTCGCCCCTTATGGAAGTATGTCTATTATATTAATCGACATCATAGCATTGCAAGTCTTTTTTGTTCGATCGATTTTGCGTATGTGCATTTTCGTGCACACGTCTCCGAGCGCAATGAACGATGAGAGTGCAGGGCGATGATCGCCTAGTGCGGCAACTGCGGGCGGAGCACGCCGTAGAGCCAGGTGCCGGCCAACGCACTCAGGATGGCTGCTGCCATGACGGTGACACCATTGCCGACCAAGGCGAAAAGCGGGCCGGGGCACGCTCCAGTGAGTGCCCAGCCGAGCCCAAACATTGTTCCGCCGACCGCATAGCGCACACCGTAGCCGAGAGTTTTTGGCGGAACGTAGACGGGTTCACCACAGATTGTTCTGGCGCCCAGCGCCCGCAAAACCGCCAGGGAGGCTGCCGCGACCACAATCGCCGAGACGATGATTTCGTACATGCGAGGAGATTGGAAGCGGAACATTTCCTGGATTCGGAACCAAGAAACAACCTCGGACTTCGTCAGTACGATACCAAAGCCAATGCCGAGCAGAAGGTACGCCAGCAAGCCGATTCCAGACTGCCTTTGACCCTGCCGGGGTGTTTGCTCGGTTGTAGATTTGTTGGACATTGCTCTCACAAGAACAGCGGAAGAAGAAAATGAGTTGCGATAAGACCACCGGCGAAGAAACCTACCACCGCGATCAATGACGATAGCTGCAGGTCAGCAAGGCCGGAGATGGCGTGACCGGAAGTGCAACCTCCGGCATAGGCGGTCCCGAACCCGACCAATACTCCGCCCAAGACCACCGAGACAAATCCTTTGAGTGTGAGCAACGCAGACCACGCGAATATTTCGCGCGGCGCCAGTCCGGAGAAATCGTGGATGCTCAGTTTCGTCAGCGCGATCCTGGTCTGCTCCGAGATTGCGATGTTCTGCGAACCTCCCCAGTGCGAAGCGAGGAAGCCTCCCACCAAGATGCCGACGACGAAAAAGAGATTCCAAAGGCCGGTTCGCTTCCAGTCGTAACGAAAGTAATCAAGCTTGCTGGGCAGGACAGCCGAACACAGATGCCTCAGGCTACTCGACACTCCAAACACCTTGTTATCCACGATTAATAACGCGGGCACGAACAAACCAATCACCGGCCCGGCCACATACCATGGCCAGGGGCCGGAAAAGGAAACGAACGTCGAGATTACGTTGCCGATCATTTGCCTTCGCGATCACTGTTCCAATACTACCTGCCCCACCCAAAGCTGATGCCGACCGAGTCCTGATACATGTGTAGGTTCGCGTTGGCACCCGGGATCGGAATCGAGTTCACGCCATTCACCGTCTTTTTGAAAGCGTGCTGATAAGCGACGTTGATCTCTTTACCGTTGCTTAGCCCCCACGTCAGTCCAGCAGTTAGATGATTCTGCACCACAGCGGGCGCGAGCAGGTTGAAGAAAGTCTGAGTAGCGTCAAAGGGCAATCCCGAGTGGTTGTAGCCGCCGCGCAGCGTGAGTGCGGAACTGGCTTTGAAATTGATTCCTGTCTTTATCGCCGTGATGTCATGCCATCCGAAGCCGGGGCCGTTGTTGGCGCCCAATTGAGCCTGGTTCGAGTCGAGATTCGCAATCGATTTCACCTGTCCGTAGAGAATACGCTCGACATCGAAGGCGACGGTCGCCTTGGGATGGACCTTCACCGCGACGCCGCCGGCAAAGTTGGCGGGAATGTCGAATCCGCCTTGCTCGGCGAACAGCCCTTTGTATTTGTCGAACTTCTGCATGTAGGTACGGCTCTGGTACGTTGCACCAACGCTCAGATACTGACTGATGGTTCCCAACCATCCCACACGGAACCCTGCGCCATAGGAGGCGTTGTAACCGCGATTGGTGACGTCGCCAGGAGAACTGGAAGCGACAGGGTTGTCGAAGTTCTGCAGACCACCAGCGGAGAATCTCTGCCACCCCACATTCAGCGAGGCACCGAAGGCATTGTGCGAGTTCGCCTTGAACGCCACCGTCGGGGCTACGAACAACTGCTCAAGATCGACTCCCGCTCGGGTGCTACCTAGGAGGGGAATCGGAGTGGTGTAGGAGGTGTTCATTCCGCCGTTGCCGTAGATCGAAACGCCGAGAGACAAGTTGGGATTGACCAGATGGTTGTAGCCAATCTCGGGAATGAAGTAATTCTTGTGCCGGCTGGCATCGTAAGGGCCGTCCGCGAATCCGGTTCCGGTGATCGTTGCGCCCCGAATGGGACGGAAATAAGTCATTCCGAAGTCAAAGCGGTTTCCGACAAAAACCATACCCGCTGGATTGGTCGCAGCCGCCAGGCTGTCTTGGGGAAAAGCAAGACCAGCGCCTCCCCACCCTTGCTGCTTAATGCCGTAGCCCGTCGAAAAGTAGCCGTCGGTAGCAGAGGCGGGGATAGTGAGAAGCATGATAAGTGCCAGCAATTTCTTGCGGTCGAGATTCATGCGCGGGGAGCTCTCCTTCGATTGAGGTTTGCACATTACAAGTTTGTACATCGATATACTAGAGTATCATGGCGCGAATAGGCAACGCAGCTTAACCGCAAACGGGAAACACGGTATGTTCTTTAAACGGCGAGAGCCGACTCAGTCACGAACGGCAGTTGGGCTTTTTCCCAAGCGCTAAAACCACCTATCACGTTCGCCACGTTCCGAAATCCGGCGCGCTGTAGCAGACTGCAGGCAATCAGACTTCGATAGCCGCCTTTGCAAAGAACGGCGATCGGCACCTGGTGGTCAACCTCGGGCATTGAGTCTTTGAAGTCGTCAAGAGAGCGCCAGATCGCACCCTCGATGTGACCAGCTTCCCACTCCGGCTTGCGGCGCACGTCCAATACTTGAACCCTGTCATTCTGGAAACGATGGTTCAAGATTGGTGCATTAATCTGGCTCAACTCGGTCAGAGGCAGCCCGGCCGCGGTCCATCCCTCGACTCCATCTTTTAAGTAGCCGCGTGCGTCGTCGATTCCGACTCTGGCCAGCCGCGTTCGTGCTTCCGACAATTGCTCCTGTAACGCCGCAATCAGCACTGGCTGAGAAGATAAACCTAGAAGGCTCCCTGCCCAGAATGCGAATTCTCCAGAGAGCGGGATGCTGACTGCGCCGGGAACGTGCCCGGAAGCAAACTCATCACCCGGGCGGACATCCAGTGCGATCACTCCCTCGACAAGCAAGGACTGCAGTTCTTCGGGTGAAATTGGAGCGAGTGTGGAAAGTTCTGACAAGGAAGGCGCACCCGCTCGGTTGATCCGTGCATCCTGCGGAAAGTATTCCGGACGGGGCGGCAGGTTGGTGGTCAGTTGCCGAATGAACTCTTCCCTGCTGCCGATCTGCAGAGCGTAGTTAGTCAGCCGTTCGGTGCGGATCGTGGAGAAGCGCTCCGCGCGCATCTTGCGCCCGCATAGAGAACCGGCACCATGGGCGGGGTAGACAAGCACATCGTCGGGGAGCTTGAGCAGTTTGTGATGCAGGCTGTCGTAGAGCATTCCCGCCAACACTGCGGGAGTGTGAGTGTTCGACAGATCGGGGCGCCCCACATCCCCGAGAAACAGTGTGTCTCCGGACAGAACCGCCCAGGGATCGGCGGACGTGCTTTCATCGGTGACCACCAAGCAGACGCTCTCTGGCGTGTGCCCCGGCGTTTCCAGAACTGTGATCCGCATCTTGCCTACCCGCAGTTCGAAACCGTCGCGTACCTCCACGTGGGGAACAGTTGCTCCCGCATTGGGACCGATGTAAATCTTGGCCCCGGTACGTGCCGCCAACTCTTTGTGTCCGGAAACGAAGTCAGCATGCAGATGGGTCTCAAAGATGTGGCGGATCCTTAGCCCATGCTCCCGTGCTGCATTCAGGTAAACATCCACGTCGCGCTGTGGATCGATCACCACTGCTTCCCCCTGTGACGCCAGCATGTAAGAAGCGTGAGCCAAGCAGCTCAGGTAAAACTGTTCAAAGTACAGCGTCGATCCTTCGCCCTGACGAGCAATCGCTGCGATCGAGGCCGGGCGAAGGCTTTTGGGATCTGACTCCGGGGCGGGATGCGGCATCTCGCCGGCGGTTAGCAGAGTATTTGCCAACTCTGAGACTTGGACCCGAAGCTCGGGAACAGCGATGGTTTCCCACAAGCTCCCCTTACGAACTGGTCCAATGGTGTAGAGAAAATCCGAAGCGGCACCGTCGGCATCGATCAAGGCTCCATCCTGGGAGACATCCAGGCCAAGATACAGAGGATCGGGGCGGACCATTCTCTGGCGTAGAAGGTTTGTGAGCAGAGGATTGTCGACTTTGCGAACATCACTCTCCGGGCCCGTACAGTTAATGACGCGGTCCACGCGCAGACGTTCAAGCTCTCCGGTCCCGCGGTTCTGGTAAGTCACATCGACTCCGGCAGTGTGTTCGGCGTACGCGATAATTCGCCCGGCATGCGTCTCGATCTGGCCCTTTTGAATTTGCGACGCAAGCCGCGCACCGATTTCTGGGGCTACGCGGTGGCGATGCACGTCCCAGTGGGACCGGACATGGCGCAAGAACCGGCGCTGCTCCAGCAATGAAAGGGAGCGCCAGATTTCTTGCGTGAATGGACGAAGAGAGTCAATCGCCGCTCGCCATCCACTTCCTGCTCTTTCCGCTGCTTCTACCTGAGTGCGAATCAAGCGCAGAAGTCCGCGCACGGTTCTGGGAGAACTTTGGTCCCAGAAAGGCTGGCAGGCAGTAGTCGCTTTGTGAGTCTGTGGCAGCAAGCCACGCCGGGAAAGCATGTGAATGGTGCCGCCGAAGCCGCTTTCGCGCAACGTAATAGCGACATCAACACTGGTGAGGCCGGAACCGACCAGCAGAACGCTGCCGTCCTTGGCGAGGTCGCTAGGCGCACTAGCCGCCCACGGATTGGGAACATAGCGCTGGCTGTGTGGTGTCTTTCCCGGGAGTCGGGGATCTCCGGGCGGAAAATTGCCAAGTGCAATCACCACCTTCTTCGCGAGTCGCCTCCCGCCACTGCGAAGACGGATCTCTGCCGCACCCTCAACCCAAGCTACCGAGACAGCTTCATCTTGCACATGTTCGAGCCGGCCGGGATAACGTTCGATTTCTTGCTGCAGCAGGGATGCGGCATACTCCCCATAAACGCGGCGTGGAAGATAATCGTCGGGAGTCACGCCGGGGTCGTGGTTGAGACGCGCCCAGCGCAGAAAGTGCTCCGGATCGTCCGGATAGGCGCTCATGTTCCTTGCCCGGACATTCAGCAGGTGTTCCGTGCACCGGGTGCCGTAGGCCACACCGCGGCCTAAGCGAGCATTTCTCTCAATGAGAATTACGGAGACGGTGCCGCCGGACTTGCTCAACAACCGGGCCGCGAGAGTCGCTCCCGCAAATCCTCCTCCAACGATTGCGACCGTGAACTGGGGGCCCACCAGGCTTTCGCTTCGATTCGCGTGCATCCTGACTCCAGTATTAAATCTATGTCGATCAACCTACTCGACACGCAATCCAGGGACCACCGACATGGCCTTTTCGAGCCTTCAACCGCTTTGGCGAACAGCTAGTCCTTCTGGGAAGACTATCCGTTTCATCCCGAGGGAAAGAATTTGCCGTGTTCACCACTCCTCTGGGAGATGCATGGGAATTCTATCAGCCAATGTCTAGTACCTCCATCGGCTATATGGTATAGTCTCCAAAACTTGGTTGCCATGCCACTTTCGTGGTGGTGATCGGACGGTTCGTGCCGAGGTCCTGAGGGCCGCGCCTCTGGGGGCCGTAAGCCAAATTGATCAACTGGGGGAGATTCCTATGAGTCAGATTCGTTCGGAAGTACTTGCGTCCAACCGCGCCTATACCGCTAACTTTGGAGACAGGGGCAAACTGGCCTTGCCGCCAGCCCGCCGCTTTGCAATTCTCACCTGCATGGATGCCCGCCTCGATCCCGCCAAATATGCCGGCCTAGCCGAAGGAGACGCGCACGTGATCCGCAACGCTGGTGGACGGGCCAGTGACGACGCCATCCGGTCCCTCGTGATCAGCTACAAGCTGCTGGGCACCCGGGAATTCTTTGTGATCCACCACACCGACTGCGGGATGGAGTTTTTCACGAATGAAGTCATGCGCGGGCTGCTGGCTTCGAGCCTGGAAACCGCGGAATTGACGCCGAGCGGTTTCCGCGATGTAGGCCACGGTCCCGGATCCACTGCCGGTGAGTACATCGAATGGCTTACCATCCGCGATCAGGCTCAGGCCGTCGTTGACGACGTCGAGCGTATCCGCACTCATCCGCTCGTTCCTAAATCCATACCTGTCAACGGGTTCATCTACGACGTGCGTTCCGGAAAATTGATTGAAGTGGAAGGCGCCACCGAAATAGGGAAGGCTGCCTGATATCTGAGGAAGACGAGCTAGGCTGTGTGCCCGTCACGTTGCGCAACTACAAACTCATGCGAACTCTCTGGCTCAATGCCCTTGCTGTCACTGCTGTAGTGATTGCCGTGACGCTGGTTGTGGTCAAGAACATTCAAGGCGATACCTCGAACGAACTGCTGAACGTCTCCTATGATCCTACCCGTGAACTGTTCCAGGATCTAAATCGCCAGTTCAGCGCGCAATATGCAAAGCAGACCGGCAAGAAACTGACGATTCAGCAGTCCCACGGCGGCTCGTCACGCCAGGCGCAGGCCGTCATTGATGGCCTGGCCGCCGATGTCGTCACCCTGGCACTGCGCTCCGATGTCGAAGCTCTTCACAAACGTGGGCTGATCGCCGATGGCTGGGCCCAGCGGTTGCCAGACAATTCCGAGCCATACACTTCGACCATTGTGTTCGTTGTCCGCAAAGGAAATCCCAGGAACATCAAAGATTGGCCCGATCTGGTTCGGCCCGGCGTTTCCGTCATCACGCCGAATCCGAAGACATCGGGAAACGGAAAACTCAGTGTTCTGGCCGCCTGGGGATCGGTAATCTACCGCGGTGGGACCGAAATGCAGGCTCTGCAATACCTCAAAGCGCTCTACCAGCACGTACCCGTTCTCGACACCGGCGCTCGCGACGCGACCAATACGTTCACCCAAGAGAAGCTCGGAGATGTCCACCTAACGTGGGAGAACGAGGCTCTTCTCGAAGCGGAGGAATACCGGGGCGATCTGGAGATTGTGTATCCTCCGGTGAGCATTCGCGCCGAACCAAGCGTTGCCTGGGTTGATGCTAATGTGGCGCGCCGAAAGACCGAAGCCTATGCCAAGGCCTACCTGGAATTCCTCTTTACCGACCAGGCACAGGAAACGATCGCCCAGCACGGCTATCGCCCCATCAATCCCGAAGTACTGAAGAAACACGCGAACCGTTTTCCGCAGATCGATCTCTTCCCTGTCACCATACTTGCCAAAAATTGGGACGAGGCGCAGCAGAAGTTCTTTGCTGAGGCCGGCGTCTTTGACGCAATTCATCCAGGGCAGGCAAAACAATGAAGCTCGACTACTCCTGGGGAAACGCGCGCCACGATTTGCTAGCCGGCGTGACTGTCGCAGCAATCTCTCTGCCCCAGGCCATGGCTTACGCCCTCATCGCGGGCGTTGACCCTCGCTTTGGCTTGTACTCCGCCATTGTGGTCACACTCGTGGCTTCGATCTTCGGTTCGTCGTCCCACTTGATTAACGGCCCCACCAATGCCATCTCACTGGTGGTATTCAGCGCGCTTGCCTTCTTTGATCCCGATGCCCGCTTCGATGCCTACCAGGCTATGTTCCTGTTGGGGATCATGATCGGAAGCATCCAGATTCTGATCGCCGTTTTCAAACTCGGTGACCTGACACGCTATATCTCAGAATCAATCGTCATTGGTTTCATGGCCGGGGCAGGCACGCTGGTGGGCCTAACGCAACTGGGAAACCTGACCGGCATTCGCGACCGCGGTACTGGACAGCAGCATGTGCTTTACCGGCTCTGGCTCACGCTTAGCGCCGGCCATATAAATCCGCGAGCCCTCGGCATTGGATTGGGAACGATTGTCCTGGTTGTCGTGCTCAGAAAGTTGGCACGCAAATATCGTCTGCCGCAGCTCGATATGCTCCTGGCCTTGATCGTTGCAGCGGTAGTAGCTGCCGCGTTCGGCTGGTCGAAGCCTGCGCTAGACGGCAAAACGGTCCTATCGGTGGTCGGCAGCGTTCCCCGCAGTCTGCCGTTACCTCATGTTCCTGAAATCAAGTTCTGGTGGGTGAAGGAATTGTCGGGAAGCGCGCTGGCTATCGCTTTCCTCGGACTTCTAGAAGCATTGGCGATTGCCAAGTCGATTGCCAACACCACACGTCAATCGCTCGACTACAACCGGCAGTGTCTTGCTGAAGGTCTGGCCAATCTTAACCGGTGGATTCTTTCAGTGCTTGCCGGGTTCCGGCTCCCTGACCCGCTCGGCGATCAACTTTCAGGCCGGAGCAGTGAGCCGCGCTTCCGGCGTATTCGCAGCGGGAACAGTCGGCCTGGTCGTGATTGCTCTCGCGCCCTTCGCCCGTTACATTCCCAAAGCCGCTCTAGCCGGGCTCCTGCTGGTCACGGCTGCAAGACTAGTCGATTGGAAGAGGCTCAGCTATGCCATGCGGGCCTCCCGCTACGACGCAGGCTTAGTCTTGGTTACCGCCCTTTCAGCGGTCTTTATCAGCGTCGAGTTCTCTATTCTGATCGGCGTGGCTTTGTCGATTCTCTTGTTCGTTCCTCGCGCCGCTCTTCTGCGCTGGTCTGAACTCGTGGTCAGCAGCGAGCGCGTCGTTCGCGAGCGCTTGCCAGACGACCCGCCTTGCACGGCAATGCTGCTTTACGATCTGGAAGGTGAACTGTTCTTTGGTGCGGCGCCGGAACTGGATCGTTGTTTCGATCAGCTCAAACAGCGCACACGCGACGAGAACATTCGCTTCGTCGTCTTGCGCCTCAAACGCACACGAAATCCTGACATGGTTTCCCTGGAACGCTTCGACCACTTTCTGCATGACATGCAGGCCCGCGGCGTAATTGTGTTGCTCTGTGGTGTTCGTCCGGAGTTTGCCAAGGCGATGGCGAATCTGCGCTTCCAGGAGTGGCTTCCCGCGGACCGTATCTTCCCCGAAGAAGACGAGAAATTTTCTGCGACCCTTAAGGCGGTTCGCTATATCTATGATTTATTGAAACAGAACTCCTGCGATCACTGCGGACAGAATGACCTGGTGGGGGCGGACCGGCACCCACTGTATTACTTGGTTTAGTTCGTGATGCTTTGACGTTCAAGGCTGACATCACTTCCTCATGGCATCCGCCCACGGCGCCGGGCTGATGTTGTTGCCGATTCTGATGGCGCAGCCAATACCTGGCATGACGCACACGATGGGAGGAATGACTGCGGTGCCTTCGTCGTTGAGCCCATCCGCGGTTGGATTGGCCGTCCTGATCCCACACTGCAAGCATGTTGGCCGTGGCTGGAATCCTTGCCTTCCTAATTCTTTGAGACCTATGAAAAAGTAGGGCTGCGGCTGCTGCAGCACGCATGGCTCAATTTTGACCTTCTCTGGGCAATCGCCTTAATAGTGGCTGGATTTGCTGTCTTGTTCTTTTGAATTGAGCCGCGATTCCGCCGAGATTCACTCCACAATTTGCTCCGAGGAAGCTACCCGACGGATAGGCAATCTTGACCTACCGTTCATAATAATGTACATTAAGGCTTTTAGTGAACATTACTCTGGACATTAGCTATGAGGACCAGCCGATCATCCGTCGTAATGCCATTCCCGGTAAGGCATGCCCTGCGCCAGCTCGGCCGCGACATCCGTGACGCCCGGCGGCGGCGGCGCATCCCCGCGGCCATCGCGGCGCAGCGCGCCTCGATCAGCCGCACGACCCTCGTCAAGCTTGAAAAGGGCGATCCCGGCGTCGCGATCGGGATATACGCCACGGTCCTTTTTGTGCTGGGGATGGCGGACCGGCTGGGCGATCTCGCCGCGCCGAAGAACGATCCCGTGGGCCTGCAGCTCGAAGAAGAAAACCTGCCGCAGCGCATTCGCGTGGCGCGCAGCCCGAAACGCACGAAAGACAAGTGATGGACAGAGAGGCTCTCGTATACGTGGATCTCGACGGCGTCCCCCACCTGATGGGGCGTCTCTGGGCCCGTACGCGCAAGAACAAGGAAAGCGCCACCTTCGAATACGACACGACATGGCTGGAAAATCCCGCGCGATTCTCTTTGGAACCAGCCTTGCAGGTTGGACCGGGCCCGTTTCACACGCCGGCAGACACACCCATGTTCGGTGCCATCGGCGACTCCGCGCCCGACCGTTGGGGGCGAGCGCTCATGCGCCGCATGGAACGCAGGCGCGCGGAGCACGAAGGCGGGGCGCCGCGCACGCTCCAGGAAATCGACTTCCTGCTGCAGGTGGACGACGAGGCTCGTCAGGGCGCGCTGCGCTTTGCGGAAAAAGAAGGCGGCCCCTTCCTGCGGGAGGAGGGCGTCAAGCGCATCCCCCCGCTGATCGAGCTCCCGAAACTGCTCTCCGCGGCCGAACATGTGATGGAAGAAAAAGACACCGAGGAGGAACTGCGACTGCTGTTCGCGCCCGGCTCCTCACTTGGTGGCGCGCGGCCCAAGGCTTCCGTCAGGGAAAAGGACGGCCATCTCGCCATCGCGAAATTCCCACGGAAGGACGATGAAATCAACACGGTGGTCTGGGAAGCGGTCGCACTGTCCCTCGCGAAGAAATCTGATATTCCCGTGCCCCAATCCCGTGTCGAAAACATCGCTGGCAAGCCTGTGCTCCTCCTGCGACGCTTCGACCGCGACGGTGAACGGCGTATCCCGTTCCTCTCCGCGATGAGCATGCTCGGATCGAAAGACAGAGAAACCCGAAGCTATCTGGAAATTGTTGACGCGTTGCGCCAGCACGGTGCTGCGCCGCAAGCCGATATGGAAGCGCTGTGGCGGCGGCTGATTTTCAACATACTGATCTCCAACACCGACGACCACCTGCGCAATCACGGCTTTCTGTACGAAGGCCAGGCAGGCTGGCGCCTGTCGCCCGCTTACGACCTCAACCCGGTGCCGACCGACATCAAGCCGCGCATTCTCAGCACCGCAATCAACGAAGACGACAACACGGCCTCACTCGCACTGGCGATGGAGGTGGCGGGATATTTCGAACTGGACGCTGGCAAGGCCCGCAAAATAGCCGCACACGTCGGGAAGGCCGTCTCTAAATGGCGCGATGAAGCCACACGGCATAGTCTCGCCAAAGGCGAAATCGACCGCATGGCGTCGGCATTTGAGCATGATGATCTGAAAGCGGCTCTCGCAGCGCGGTAAGTAGAAAGAGCAGCACGATGCACGGCATATTGTTTGCCTTCACAAGGTATTTTCTTTTCCCGCTCGGGGCTAAACGCCTACGTCGACTGGCAGACCGGCTTCATCAAAATCCTTGCATTCAAAACCGCCAAGGTTGCCGGGATATCCGAGTTGATTTGAAATTATCCGGGTCCGGCCGATCGTCTGATCGTCGCATTCATGCGTATGGCCATACACCCAGAGGGCCGGCTGGTGAGTCCCAATGATCTCCACCATGTCCAGGGAATTGAATGCCGGCGTGAGAGGGCCGCCTTTGTATTTGGAGTTGGGATTGATGACCGGTGCATTATGGCTGATAACCACGCGCGGACCGCTTATATCCTTCCCGAGCCAGTTCAGCAATTTCGACGCGAAGTTGTTATGCAGGGCAGCGGCGTCGACTGGACTGAAGCGTGTTCGGTCGGGATTGCATATCAGCCGGAAGTCATTCATTTGATCCTGGGCGGTTTCCATGGCGCGTAAGTCGCCGCCGTTGAAATCCGTCCACATCGTGCCGCCGAAGAAATTGACACCCCCCGATGCTGACCTCTTCATCAAGCAGCAGCTTCACATGCGGATGTCTGTCTACGAGCCACGCCTTGAATCTATTGTCCTCTTCGTTCATTGGTCGCCGCGTGTAATATTCGTGGTTTCCTGTCACATAGAGGACGGGTTTCTTCCATTTCTGTAAGAGCCGATCGAGCGGGTCGTAATCTTCGAGCGTAATGATATCGCCTGCCAGGATCATCACATCTCCATTGGCGTCTGGCGGTAACATCCACCCCGAGCCAAATTCAAGATGCAGGTCGCTATAAGTAATGATTCTCATGCTCGTAAGAGAACGCTTGTTTGAACCCGTCTTTCTCAAGTGCCAGATCTCCTCCGACAGCGGTTTTTTTGCACTGTCTCGATGTGTAAGAGGACGATTCCCATCAACAGCGATTCAACTCGGGGCGGAGCGTGTTTCGTGGAACTAGAAATCTGACATCCCCCGGATAGCTGAATAATAAGCCGAGGCGCAAAGGCCAGTGTCAAGGCTCTTGGACCGCGAATGCGGCGCGCGAAGCGCGGCCTTGACACTGACCGGGCCTTGGCTATGCTCTGGCTATCCGGGGGATGTCATTTCGGAATTGCATCACTAGAGACCAAGACCCAAACCCTGACCAATCTGATTCGTGTGCGTGGTTTGTGGTTCTATCTTGTGCGCTCCTGGCTCTTGCTGAATCGCGGGTGAATGGGACACGTCGCGGCTGAGTTCCTGCCCCAGCGTCGATGCATTGTTCGTATAAATCTGCGCGTCGTAGCGTCCACGTGAGACCGAGACATAGGCCATGCGGCTGTTGAGCAGGTCCTTCGCGCCCAACTCGGTGTCCACGTGAATGAGGACACGGTCGGCAGTCTGTCCCTGGCTGGAGTGGCTGGTCATCGCATAGGCATAGTCGAGATGCGGATGCTTGTGTGTCGTAAGCTCGACCGGACGACCGCCGTCCATCTTCAAGCGCAGCCGGCCGTGTCCGTCGATGATCTCGATGATCCCTAACTCGCGGTTCGCAACTCTGACCTCGTTGGCCGGCGCAGTAAATTGGATGCGGTCGCCCACTGAAAAACTCCGCATCTCCTCGCGGAAGACGGAAACGCCCTGCTGTCGGCGCGGATCGTAAGTGCGCTGCGTGCCATCTTGCAGCTCGACTGTCAGCCGGTTTTTCGGAGCGTCGATACTCTTCACCTGTGCGTACTCGCCTTTCCCGATGCCGGTCTCCTTTGAGGCGCGAGAGTAGCGCAGCACATCGCCCACCTCATAGCGCTCGGCCCACGTGCGGTCCGCGCCAGTGAGGTCTTGGCGCGGCACTAGCGTCCTGATGCGGTGCTCCTCGTTGCTGACGATGCCACCCCGCTGCAATTCGGCATGGACGCGCTGGTTGATCTCCATGCGAGAGCGATTGTCGGGAGAAATCACCAGCGTATTGTCGGGTGATTTTGCATAGTCTTTTGCAATAGCGGCGATGCGCTCGTCGTGGTTTTTGATCTCTTGGACTCGACCTTGCCGGTCAAGACTCTGGACTGCTTCGCGCACTTCACCCCGCGCAAGCTGCGCGACTACCCGCTTCAGTTTTGGGTCTTTCTGGCGCACAATCTCTTCGAGCTTCACCGTTCTCATACCCGCGTCCTGGAGCTGCGCGAAGGGCCTCCCGGCCTCAACCGCCTCGTGTTGCCGCCGGTCACCGACGAGCAACACACGGTCATTCGGATGGAGCCGGTTCACAAACTCATGCACCTGCCTGGTCGATGCCAGAGAGGATTCGTCGAGCACATAGAGCCGTTTTTCGCCGGTATCCGGCTGCTGTCCACGTACCAGGTGCTTCTGTAGCGTGGATGTCTCCATACCTGCTTCCCCGAGCTTCTGCGCCGCGCGGGACGTTGGCGCGAAACCTTCCACTCTATAGCCGTCGGCCTCCGCACCTTCGCGGATCACGGACAGAGTTGTCGTCTTGCCAGCGCCTGCGATGCCATCTAACCCGACAACCTCCTCCCGCGAAAGAAAGATCTCGTCTACTGCTTGGCGCTGTGAAGCATTGAGTTCCGGGTGACGGTCTTCCGTGGCGATGCGCACTTGCGGCGAGACCAGCATGGGATCGCTATAGTCGCGCCGATTGCCTTCCTGCATCCGGCCAACGATCTCGCGCTCCATGTGCACCATCGTCGCGGTCGTGTATTGTTTGCCAGCACCAATGTGCGAGACTTCGCGGAACTCCCCGGTCTCGATCCGGCGCTCGAACTCCTGCCGGACCTGGGCATGGGTGGTTTCTCCCATGCCGCGCACCAGCGCTGATTCAAGGATCGCGCGGCGATCCTGCACAGCCGATCTCTCAAAGACATGATCGCGCGCCCATGTCACGGCCTGCTTCGCCTGAACCTCTGGCTCCGGCATCTGGTATTGCCCACGTTGGCGCGCTAGTGCGATGACGCGGTCGGCCTGATGGCCGTACTGTGCCGCCAGCTCACGGTGCCGCTGTAAGACTTCTCCTGGCGACAGCAGTTCCTTGCTGTCGCGCGTGTGGTGGGCCGCGATCTGTGCCGCCGCGGCTCCGTCGATTCCTTGTTCCCGGAGATGGTCTTTGATCTGTTCGCGTCGCGGGCTGGAAGCCTCCAGATATTCCTTCGTGTAGCCTTTTATTTCCGGCTGTCCATGCTTGCCGCGCTCCAGTTCGTAGCCGAGCTTTCCGAGACGCAAGGCCAATTCAGTTCGGTAGACCGCCGTGACGTAGCGCTGTGACACGAACATCTCGTGTGGCTGCAAAGCTCGCATCTGCTTCCCATTTTCGAGACCGTCCTCGCGCTCGGTCATGTTGAAGATCACGGCATGAGTATGAAGCTGGGGCGCAGCATAGCCACCGACGGGCCGCGCGGTGTCGTGCTCGAAAGTGGCGGCGATGAGCTTTCCGGTCGTCTCCGGGGCATGGACATTGCCGATCCGCGCTTGCGTGTATCGTTCAAGCTCCTGAAGTGCCGCGCGTACACTCTCCCGATGGGCTTCCCGCACCCGCTCATCGCCGCCCACAAGAGCGGTAAGCGATACCGACTTCGGCGCAGAGAATGTGGCGTCCCACCCGGCGCGATGCTCCGCGCTGGTCACCTCTCTGCCAAATTTGCCTTCATACGTTCTCGAAACTTGATGCCGAACGAGCTGCTCTTCGCTGTGCGGATGCTGGCCTTCACTCAGTCGCGCAAAGTGTTCGGAACCAATGCCACCTTGCAACCGCCACTGCTCGGCGAGTCTGCCCTGCCATTCCGAATGGCCCTGCTGATCGCGGCTCCAGTAGTTCTGTTCCTGTGAGGCAAACTCCCGCACATGGTAGGCCTGTGCCTGGCTGGCTGACAGCGGTTTCGAGATCGTGAGCATACCGAGCGCTCCTCAAGCGTGAAGTGTTGTTCTTGGCAATCTGTCTCTTATTCGATTCCCTTCGTCTTCTCCCAGCCGAACGCCTCTTTTGCTTTGGTCTCGGGGGCACCGATGGTCGAACCATTGATGGTCAAACCAAAGAGCGCGAGCATCGGCGGGGTAGGCTTCTTCGGCGGGTCGGCGGGAGCGTTCGCGGGCACTGATGGCGCTGGTTTCGGCGCGATCTCTGGCATCTGCCGCTGCGAAAATCTCGGCAGTCTGAATCGGATTCTGCCCATCTTTGTCCTCCATCTCTGGATCAAACTTGGTCGAGGTGGGCCCCATTCGATCGTCTCCCTATCCCGCCATTTACGTGGGGGCCGGTTCTGCAACACACTCCGCACAGCCAGTAGCAAAAGGAACATCGCGCCTCCCCAAAGCAGAGGCGTCAAGAGCGAAAAGCTTCTGGAAAAGGATATGGCACTCATGGCATAGGAGCTCTTGCCTTGCCCACGCGGGCAAAGAATTCTTCGAGAAGTTTGCGAGCCTGCTGAAGCTTTCGTGCGTCTGCCTGGTCGCGAATTTTGAGGACGGAATCGGGCGACAGTTGTCTACCTTCCGCTGCGGCCCCGGCGGCTGCGTGAAAGAGATTCAAGAGCGCGTAACGCACCGCCCAAACTTCGGCCAACACCAGTTCTGCGGGGTCCGCGGGCCGCTGCCGCGCAGCGCACAGAGCGGTCCCGCGCAGCCACTCGGAGAGAGCCTGTCCCGCGCTTTCGGCGGCAGCTTCTATCTCTCCTAGTTCTTTGGGAGTCAGTCTCGTGGCCGCGGTCTTGGTGCGGAAGCCGGGCTTCGCTTCGTCGCCGAACGGCAAACTGGACTGGGGATTGGCTTGAGCGCGAGGACTACTCATTTGACGAACCGCCTTGTTGCACTTCTGCGCTTGACTCCGCTGCGATTAAACTGCGTAATTGTTAGTTCACAGGAAGCTCTTGCGCTTCAACGCGTTTACGTGATCGACGATGGGCAGCGCTTTGTCGCAAACAAACATCATCGGTTCGATATTGCAGTCACCCAGCGGAGACCAATTTTGTTGACGCAGCTAAAGTTAACCTGCGTAAACATCGAAGCGCTGTCTGGCGCTTCGCAGTTCCCAATTTGGGGGTGACGTGTCCACCCTTCTTCCGGTGCGAAGCACCGCGTTTTACAGTTCGCCATACTCTCTCGCCAACGCGTCCCATAGACGCCTCACTTCCGGAGCCTGCCAAGCGCGCAGAAACAGCTTCCGGATCAATTGCCAGTGATCCATCGGGAATCCGAACGTGATTCCGTTCTCACGCGCAAAGAAAAACACTCCTCTTTCGTCGTTCTCCAATATCTCCGTGTGAGCATAAAAGTAGTACCCTTGCCATTGGCAAAGGTCCCGCTCCAAATCGAGCTCTTCGAGCAGCCTCCGGACCTCCGCAATCCTCGGATATCCAACCACCGGATACCGCGGCGTAAGAGTTCCGGGAAACTGCAAGCGAGGGGAGAATTCATTCCCCTCTTCCCGCACCAGATCGAGGCGGTATCCGCCTTCTTCCAAGGACGGCAATGCTGGCTGAACCGCAAGCTCAAAATCCTCGTCGTTTGTCTCCGCAGGCGCCTTTTCCCGCAGGGGCTTTCGGTGAAGCGAATAGTGGCCGCGCGCGCACACGCGCCACAGGGCCGACCAGTGCGGCCAAAGCACCTCGTTCAGCTTCTCAATATTTGAGAACTTCTCCTCATCGAGAAGTCGGTAGAGATTCCGCACGGCGAGGATCGGTTTGCGCCGCTTTTGAGCCGGGTTCCTCAGCATCTGAATGGTGCGCGTAACCACCCGGCGCACGTCCTCAGTTCCAACATCTTCAGCCTTGGCCTCGACCTGTTTGTCCCCTGGGAGACTCATCAGATATACAAAGTCCACTGGCGACTTCTTCGGTCTCTGTGTGATGGCGTAAGCCGCAAGGAATGCCTCAAGGATTTCGGCCAGGGTCTCGTATGAAATCTGGCCTTGTGCGGTATTCATAAATGACTCTGCTCCCACCGCACAGTAATGTGCCACTATGGTCCATTCCGCCTGCGAAAGCGGTAGTCCTGAGTCTGCCTTCCCGCGAATTCTCAGCAGGGAATCCGTCGGCTCACTGAGCAGGTTTACCAACTCAAGACGGTCGTCTCGGGCAGACTCCAGAAGCTGCTTTGCGGCCTCCGATGTCGAGACAGTTTGGCCGCTCTTGAGGGATATGATTTTCCTTAAGGTCTCAAGCCTCAAGCGCAGAGCATCGGAGATGCGAATGGAGATCACTGGTTGCTGTGGTATCGCTTCCTTCTCTGCCATGTAGTCCTCTCTTGGGTGGCTACAATCGATAAAAATGTAACGTTACTACTTGACTATATGTACACTTGTAGGGTATTGTCAAGCGCGCTGCTTGGTACAGCTGGATGTGCGCAGCAGGCAGCGTGGTTGAATGGGGAAAGCTTCTCCGAAGCAGTTTCTACAGTGAGGAGTAAATTCAATGCAACCGCATACCGATCCACCAACTCTCGAAATCAGGTCAACGAACAAGAAGCAAGCGGGGCGAGCCCAAGGCGAATCCAATTTTGAGTCATTGTTGGATGTGGCGGAAGCAGCCAAGCTTTTGCGAATTCACCCTAAGACGCTGCGTAACAAAGCACGCCGAGGGATCATTCCCGGCGTTCAGGTAGGCAGACTCTGGCGATTCCGGGCTTCAGCACTCAACGAATGGCTGGATGAGATCGCAAGTTGAGGGGCGGACGTGCTGCCAAATGTTTCTCGACCGTTCAACAGTCCTGGACTATTCTGGACTGGGCTGTCAGTGCCGTTTAAACAAAGGAGGCATTTTGTTTAGACGGACACGCTACCAACAAGGAAGTCTGAGGCTCGAAGAGCGGAAGAGAGGTTCCGCAGTATGGGTGTACCGCTGGTGGGAGAACGACATCACGGGAAAGCCAATACGTCGCAAGGTGCAACTGGGATCTTTGGAACGATATCCAAACGAATCAGCGGCATGTGCGGCAGCCGACGCTCTTCGGTTAACAATCAACAATCAATCCAAGCGAAAGAACCTGCAGAAAACAACCGTCAAGGCTCTTTGGGAGCACTACTGTCGAGAGGAGATGCCTCTCAAAGAGATATCCACGCAAGATGCGTATCTGGTGTATGGGAAAAATTGGATTCTCCCACGATGGGGAAGCCTCCTTTTAGAGGACGTCAAAACCATCGAGGTAGAACGCTGGCTACGAACAGCAGAAGTTGCAGACGGGACCAAAGCCAAGATCAAGTGCGTTATGTCGGCCGTGTTCTCGCATGCCGTTCGCTGGGAGTTTTGTGGCCACAATCCAATTTCATCGGGAATACCAGTTGGAACGGGCGGGCAAAGAGGGCCAAGCACGGGCGTGCGCGTCAGTGCGAAGCGTCAGAAATCTCCGCTCGTCCTTTCACCGGAAGAGGTCATACTCGGTCTGGCACAACTGGAATTTCGCGATCAGATTCTCGTGTTTCTGGACGGTGCCTTAGGAATTCGGCAAGGGGAACTCGGGGCACTGCATTGGCTGGACTGCGATTTCAACAATATGAACTTCAGTGTGCAGCATTCCTACTACTGGCGTCGGGGAGGGCACCTGAAGAGCACAAAGACGGAAGCGTCGGCAAAGTTATTGCCGATGCATCCGAGTCTGAAGCTGGCCTTGCTGGAGTGGAGATCCCTAAGTCTCTACAACCAGCCGGGCGATTTCGTCTTTCCTTCAGAGAGACTGAAGGGAAAGAAACCGCTCGACTTGGCTTCGGTGTTGAAGAAGAAGATCCAGCCGGCCTTCAAGAGGATCGGCATCACCGGCGTAGGCTGGCACACGTTTCGGCACACGGTGGGAACCATGCTGGCAGAGATGGGCGAACACCAATTGATGATCCGCGATTACTTGCGTCACAGCGATCTGCACGTGACCAACAAGTATCTCCAGGCAACGACAAAAAGCAAACGCCTCGCGCAGGGGAAGCTCGTGGATGCAATTCTGCCAGGGGGCGTGCTGTCGGGAAGCAAATCAACCTTGATCCACTAGCCCGAGAAGTCATTTCTTCGGGTTATTTGGATGGGGCGAAATAGCGGATGGGCAGATGGGAAACGCTTATTGGACCCAAACGGACCCAGATCGGTTTTCGGGGTCCTTTGTAAACCATTCAAAAGAATGGCGGGGACGACGGGACTCGAACCCGCGGCCTCTGCCGTGACAGGGCAGCGTTCTAACCAACTGAACTACGTCCCCGGTTTTGTACGGAATGCCAGGTGGTGGGCAGTGCAGGACTCGAACCTGCGACCTCCTGCTTGTAAGGCAGGCGCTCTAACCAGCTGAGCTAACCGCCCCTCGTACCTTTTGCGCGACCAGACAGCCGCGCCGGTCGGAACTCAATTTGAGGGGCATCCGCGCGAACCGCGCCTCACTGAGTATACGGGAGGCGGGAAAGAACGGTCAAACTGCAGCGGGCGAATTCGATTGCACGTTCGATTGCGCTCGACTGCAGGTTTGGCTGCGCACTCGACTTGAACGTTCGACGTCGCGCTCGACCGCACGACAGAAAGTCTGTGGTTCGCAACGAATCGTCACAAACAGCTCACGAACTTCCCATTGCAAAACATTTCTTGACTCGCTCGAAGGGCCAAGCGACAATGGCGGACAAATTCGCCTTCTCGGATGCAGTTCCCCCCTCGACGCAGGAAGTGCTGTGAGGCGACGGCCCTGGGCTCTTGCTCGCATACCAGTCAACCGGCAACGTAAACCAACCTTCGTCGTCAGCAAGTCGTCGTCATTAACTCATGGTCAGCAACTCAAGGTCAGCGGCTCACGCGGCGATCACGCGCGCGGACAGCTAAGAGACCTTTGAGTTCCGTTACGGCCCAAGGGAGGAATCCATGCACTCACTGGCCTCGGTCATAGCACTGGGACTCGACAGCTTCTGCGTATGCACGCTACTCGGAATGCGTGCGGTGGCATGGCGGGAGCGCGCGTTTCTTGCCCTGGGGTTTGGCGCGTGGGACGCTTTCGGAACGTTACTGGGGTCGGCGCTGGGGTCGGCGTCGCCGCACCGCTTGGAAGTTCCGGCGATCGTTGCCTACACGATTGCCGCGCTGGTGTATCTGGGAATGTCGCCTTTGGGGCGATGGGCTGTTTACGCTCTACCCGTGTTATGCGGGCTGGACAATCTTCTGACAGGAGCGCCCGCGAGGCTGGCGCCGGCTCTGGGATGGACGAGCGCGGTGCTGGCGTTCGCTGGACTTTGTCTGGGTGGACTCTGCGCCCGGCTGTGGCGGACGGCGGTGGCACCAACTCGGTGGAAGGCGCCGCAGGAACGCGCGGCCTGAGCTCTGGGTTCGAATCATCCTTCGAAAACACGGCTCGAGTCACGATTCGAATCCATCCGCGAAACATTTTTCCAAGACCGGGGACCAGGGGAACGAATTCTCAAGGGAGTTACCCATGAACACTGTGACGACTCGCTCCTACGACAACGCTCGCTCCGGCGCTAACACACAGGAAACCGTACTAACGCCAGCAGCGGTCGGAAGCCGCGGCATCAAGCAGCTATTCACGCTGACCTTGCCGGGGGACAAGCGGGGCTGCGAGGCGCAGCCGCTGGTCGTTCCGGGCGTCAAAGTTGCAGACGGAAGCACGCATGACGTGGTGTTTCTTTCCACGATGGCGAACGACGTGTTCGCATTCGACATCGACACGGGGGCGCAGTTGTGGACGGTTCAACTGGGCAATCCGATCCAGGGAACTCAAAGCATCGATTCATATCTGATCAACGATCATTGGGGAATTCTGTCGACGCCGGTCATCGACGCGAACGCGGGCGTGATGTACGTATGCTCGTGGATCAGCCCTGATGGATCGGTCGGGAAGGCGCAGCACTTCCTGCACGCGCTAAGTCTGCGCGATGGGCACGAGGTGCACGCGCGCATCAATCTCGAGGGAACTTCCTACAATCCGGGACACGGCGTTGGGGTGCAGAGTTTCAAGTCTGCGCATCGCAAACAGCGGGCGGCGTTGTTGCTGGTGAATGGGACGGTATTTATCGCATTCGGTTCGATCGCTGAGACGGCGGCCAATGCGCGAGGCTGGGTCATCGCAGCAGACACCGCGTCGTTCAAAGTGACCGCGGCGTGGACCACGACGTCTCGGGGCAGTGGCGGAGGAATCTGGCATTCTGGGGGCGGTCCGGCAGCCGATGCGAACGGTTTCATTTATGTAATCACGGGCAATGGCGATTTTGATGGGGTCACAGACTTCGCGGAGAGCATTGTTAAGTTGCAATACAAGCCACCGGCGGGCGGGCAAGCGGGATCGCTCGCAGCGGTGGATTGGTGGACTCCGTGGACCGATGATGGGCGGACAGGGAGCAATCCTGAGGGCGAAGACGAACTGGGGCTGGAACCGTTGCCCACCAACTTCCGAAGAGATCTGCAACTGGTGCGAGCCCATGGCATGCACGCGATGAGCATGGGAAGCGCCTGGGGAGACCAGGATTTCGGCTCGGGCGGTCCGGTGCTGGCTCCGGCGGCGCAGGCCGTGCTGGCGGCGGGCAAGGACGGCATCCTTTATACAGCCAATCTGCAAAATATGGGAAAGACACAGCCCGCGAATCTGGCACCGGGAGCGACTGAAAACAATTTCGCACGGCTGCGTGTTCTGCCTATCTTCTATACCTACTTCCCGGGATACCAGTTGAGTCCAACGCCGACCGATCCGGCGCAACTGAATGTTTGGGAGGATCAGCGCACGCACCATCTGCACGGCAATCTCGTGTTGTGGAACAGCGCGGCGCACGGGTGGGTCCACTTTTGCTGGGGAGAGAACGGAAATCTGCGGGCCTGGGCGTTGTCGAATGCGGGAGCGTCGACGTATCTGGCATGCAGCGCCGAAGTATCGTCGCCGGAATCGCCGGTTCCGCTGGGTGGAATGCCCGGGGGAATGATTTCCCTTTCGGCGAATGGAAACAGCGGCGGAATTGTCTGGGCGTCGGTGCCGTACCAGGATGCGAATATGCAACTGAGCGCGGGGCGCTTCCTCGCCTATGACGCTGAACAGTTCGGCAAATACGCCGACGGCAGCGGATCGATCGTTCCGCTGTGGGACAGCCAGCAGTGGAACTGGCAGTTTACGCACAACAAGTTCAATCGGCCTGTCGTGTGGAATGGCAGAGTATTGCTTCCGACCTATGATGGCAACGTTATGGTACTGGGGCTGGCATAGAGAAAGAGGAAGAGGAAGAGTGAAGAGGAACGCAATCCAACCTGCCTGAACCGTGCTGCCTGCTAGACTGGCTTCGTGCGGCGTTTGATAGTCAACGCAGACGATTTTGGCTTCACGTCGGGTGTGAACCGGGCCATTGTGGAGGCTCACTCGCGCGGGGTGGTGACTTCTTCGACGCTCATGGCCAACGGTCCGGCTTTCGCGGAAGCGGCGCAACTGGCAAAGACGGTTCCAAAGTTGAGCATCGGTTGCCATGTGGTGCTGACCGACGGCGAGCCTGTGCTTCCGGCAGAACAAGTTCCCAGTCTCACTTCTACTACTCACTTTCGCGATGGCATGGTCGCGTTTGCCACGCGCGCCATAGCGGGAAGCATGCGGGCCGACGAAATCACCGCCGAAGCCTCGGCGCAGATTCGGAAGTTGCAATTCGCGGGCATCGCGGTTTCGCACATCGACACCCACAAGCACACGCACTTGTTTCCCAAGATACTGCGTCCTCTGTTGCGCGCCGCGGCGGATTGCGGAGTTCGCTCCATACGCAATCCCTTTGGACCGCGCCTGCCGATGCGATCGAAACACCTTCTATCGCGTCCGGGACTATGGACCCGCTACGTCGAAGTCCGAGTGCTGGGCGGCTTTGCCAGTAAGTTCCGCGAGGCCGTCGACCAGGAAGGGTTTGCCACTCCTGACGGCACGCTGGGGATTGTGGTCACGGGCGCGCTCGACGAAACGCTATTCCTGGCCATTGCACGCAGCATCCCGGAAGGCGCGTGGGAGTTCGTTTGCCATCCCGGTTATAACGACGCGGACTTGCAAACCGGCAAGACCCGGCTGCGGGCGTCGCGCGAGACCGAACTGCGCGTCCTGACTCTGCCCGCTGCGCGCGAAGTGCTGGAGCAGCAGGGGATTCAGCTGATCTCATATCGCGAGTTGGGGCCGAGAAGGGGCTCGGGATAAGGCGTCAACTCGGTGCTTTCCAGCGATCCTGAGAGGCCGGCCAGCGCGCGAAGGGAACTCGGGTACTCTCGTAACTTACTGACTTAACTGCAAGTAGTATGATATTTTGCAGTTCACCCTGTTTCTTAAGTCTTTCTAATCTGGGAGGGTTTTGCTCATGTCGGCCCAGGGGTCAGCTCCGCGCGCGACTCTGGACTTAAAGGTCCGGGTGTGGGGCATGGGCTCCAATAACCAGCCCTTTTTCCAAAATGCCGTGGCGCAAAATGTAAGCGCTACGGGTGCGTGCCTGTACGGGATCGAGCCGGAGTTGAAAGTCGGCGATGTTATCGGCGTGCAGTACGAAACCCGGAAAGCGCGCTGCAAGGTCGTCTGGGTCGTGGACGCGGGGGCGCTGAAGAAGACGCAGATCGGGGTGCAACTCGTCGCCGACCAGGATTGTCCATGGATCGCCACTCTTCCCCCCGACATGAAGGCCGAAGAACGGTTGACGGCGCGGCAGGACAATCGCAGAAAATTCGCGCGCCACAGAATCTCATTTCCCTTGGAAATCCGCGACGAGCGGGTAAATACGCCGATGCGCGTGAATGCCACGGACATCAGCGGCAACGGCTGTTATGTTGAGACCGTCATGCCGCTGCCGATCGGAACAGCGCTGCGTGTGGACTTGTGGCTCGACCAGGAGCGTATCTCGCCCACCTCGGTGGTTCGAACTCGCGACCCCGGCGTAGGCATGGGCATTGAGTTCACGGGCCTGCCGGAGGACGAGAAGAAGCGATTCCAGGCTCACCTCGACAAACTTGACCCCGGGCTTTCGTTGGGCCGCAAAGAAGAAAGCGAATAGCGCACGCCTGATCGACGGCCGGTTCCTCGTGTAAAATCTGCAACCGTTGCCCATTCCAGCCATCGAATGACCAGCACAGAATGACCGGCAGCCGGAAAGCGGCGCCGGGCGCATATCTCGCATCGTATTTCTCGCAATATGAAAATAGGAATCACCTGTTACCCGACGTACGGCGGCAGCGGAGTCGTGGCCACGGAACTGGGCCTGGAACTGGCGCAGCGCGGACACGAAATCCATTTCATTTCCTATGCCCAGCCGATCCGCTTGCGCGGCGAGGAACCGAACATCCATTATCACGAAGTGGAAGTCTCGCGTTACCCGCTGTTCGACTATCCTCCGTACGACCTGGCGCTGGCGACGCGCATGGCTGAGGTCGCGCAACTCTATGCTCTCGACTTGCTGCACGTGCACTACGCCATCCCGCATTCGGTAAGCGCAATGCTGGCGCGGCAGATGCTGGCCGCCGGACCCCGCGCGCAGAAACTTCCCTTCGTCACCACTCTGCACGGCACTGACATTACGCTGGTGGGACTCGACCGATCTTATCTGCCAATCACCCGCTATTCGATTGAGCAGAGCGATGGCGTCACCGCGATTTCGAACTACCTGCGCGACCGCACGCAACGAATATTCGACGTAAAGAACAATATTCAGGTGATTTACAACTCGGTGAATTGCGATGTTTACCGCCGCAACCCGGACACCTACGCGCAAGTGCGGAAGGAGTATGCGCCCAACGGCGAGAAGGTGCTGGTGCATCTCTCGAACTTCCGGCCGGTGAAGCGCCTGACCGATGTGATCGAGATTTTCGACCGCGTGCACAAGAAGATTCCCTCAAGACTGTTGCTGATTGGAGATGGTCCCGACCGCTCGGTGGCCGAATGGCTGGCCGTGCAGAAAGGGATTCATGACGACGTCTTGTTTCTGGGCAAGCAGGATCAGATTGAGGAGAAGCTTTCCATCGCCGACATCATGCTGATCCCGAGCGAACTGGAATCGTTCGGACTGGCCGCACTCGAGGCGATGGCGTGCGAAGTGGTTCCCATCTCGACGCGCGCAGGCGGCGTGCCGGAAGTGATCGACCACGGCAAGAGCGGCTACCTCGCCGACGTGGGCGATGTAGAGACGATGGCGCGTTATGCCATCGAACTGCTGAGCAACGAGCAGCAGCTACAGGAAATGGGCAAGGCGGCCCGCGCGGTTGCCATGGAACGCTTCTGTTCCACCAAGATTGTGAAGGAGTACGAAGACTTTTACCGGCGGGTGCTGGAGCGCTCGGCGTAGAAGCCTTCGGGAACGGAGCTCGCCGCCTCGATCAGCGGCAGCCGGATTCGGATCAGCGTTCCCTTCCCTTCGTGGCTATCGATGGTGAGGCGCGCCGTGTCGCCGTAGAGCACCTGCAGCCGTTCGGAAATGTTGGCCATGCCGATGCCCATCCCCGGCCAACTGCTGCTCTCTTCGAGTTGAGCTTTGCCCATGCCGACGCCGTCGTCTTCGACTTCAATGATGAGCCGCGAATCCACCACCCGGCTGCGCAGGTATATGCTGCCACCTTCCACCTTCGGTCCCAGACCGTGTTTGATGCAATTCTCGACCAGCGGCTGCAGCAGCATGCTGGGCACGACAACGTCGAGCGAGGCCGGCTCGAGTTCCTTCACCACGCGCAACTTCTCGCGCCCGAAGCGCACCACCTCGATGTCGAGATAGTTATCGATGAACTCGAGCTCATCGCGCAGGGGCACAAAAGCCTCACTGCTGTTGAGCAGCCGCCGCAGGATGGTCGCCAGCTTGAAGATCACATCCCGCGCCATGTCGGGATCGAACCGCACCAGCGAAGAAATTGAGTTCAGCGTATTGAACAGGAAATGCGGATTGATCTGGTTCTGCAGCGCCTCCATGCGCGCGTGCAGCAGAAGCCGCTCCTGCTCTTCCAGCTTGATTTGAATTCGGACGCTGTTAAAAATCTTCAGCTCGATTCCGATCGCCGCCACCGCTGCAGCATAGATTACGCTGTACACCCACCAGTTGTCAGGGCTCTCGGTGCTGAAGATGGCATGGGGAAAATACTCGGCCAGTTCGGTTTGCACGAAACGCAAGCCGACCACGGTCCAGAAGAATATGATCTGCCAGTCAAACAGGCGGGGACGCAGCAGATTGCGGCGAATCATGCGGAAAATGCTTTCGTCGACGAACGGCGAGAACGACCAGATGTCGTCTTTGTCGATGGCCCAGGTGCGCAGTTGGCCGGCGAGAAAACCGCAAAGCACGTCGAAGGGCATGGCGGCCCATTCGCCATGCAAGAGAGCGGGAAGGCCCATCAGCACTCCGCCTAGCGATCCCGCCCAGCGACCGCCGATCACACCCAGCAATATTGCGGTTTCAAAACTCAGATCGCCGGCGGCAAAACTCTTCTGGAAAATGCGGATCCCAACCCCGCCCATGATCGGCAGGCCGAACCAGAGGACGAGAAACAGTTTTTGCCGGAACGTGCGCTCTTCGCGGAACAGCAGACGCTTGAATTCCTTGGAACGCACCAGAGTGCTGGACACAGCCGCAGCTACGCCCAGCTTGACCAGCAGATTGATCAGGATGAGGCGCTGTTCCATGAGGTCTCGTTCTTGTGACTTGCGCAACCGAATCCGTAGCGATTCAATAGCGCCCAGCCAAACTGTAGCACGAAGCCGGATTCTCAATCTTAAGGAACTTCTGCGCATATTGCGGAGTCTGAGAGCGGTAGAATGTGTTTTTGCTCTCGAACTTGCAGCGCTTCAGTGTGGAGGACACATGCGGCAGATTCGCTCGGTCTTCTTATTCATGGTTGCCGCGGGCATTTATGTGCGGGCTCAAACTGCGGCGCCCACGCCCCCGCCGCCACAATCCGCGCGCCAGGCATTGATTGAGATGTTTACCGGCAAAGGTGAGAACGCATTTACCAAGCACCTTCCCGAGGCGACACGTCAGGCACTCATGCGCAAGGGCGACAGTCCGGAGACGTCTATCCTGCTCCGCATTTCGATGATCGGGCGCCAGATTGCTGCGCAGGGAGAGCACCTCGAGACTTTCGACGTTGGCCCAATCCTTCTGGCGACCGTGCCGAATGAGGCCCAAGGCAACGAGAAATTCGAGGTAATCGTGGAACGCGACAGCCTGCTCGGCGAAGCAGATGAGATTGAACTGTCGATCAACTACTACAAGAATGGGGAATTGCAATCGCTCCCGGTCGTCCCCCGCTTGATCTTCACTTTCAAGCAGGAGAGAGAGCAGGAAAAAGAAATCTGGAAGCTCATCGAGGCCACGGCGGCGGTGCACGTTCCGCTCACCGATCCCGATTATCTGAAAGGGTTGCGCAAGCAGCAGGACGAATCAAACGAAGCCGCAGCCCAGAACCGAGTCACGATGTTGGATATGGCTGAAAAAGGATACGCCACCCGGCACCCGGATCGCGGCTACACCTGCACGCTGGCGACTTTATCGACTCCGGACCCGGGCGCCACGCCGGGAGAAATCATGTACGATCCTGGTCAGGGCAATGCGGAGTGGAGCGGATATCACTTCGAAATCGCGGGATGCGACGGAAACCCTGCGCCGAGATTTCGCATCACTGCCGTGCCCGTCGACCCGGATTCCAACACGAAGATGTTCTGCGCTGACCAGTCTGGAACAGTAAAGTCGCTGGCAGGCACGAATGCTTCGACATGCTTCACCCGAGGCGAAGCAATCAACAACGGATCCGCTCCGGTGGGCAGCATGGATTGACCTCGCGCCCGCGAGACTATCCGTAGGCCAATTCTTTGGCGCGCTGCGCCGCTTTTACAACCGCCTTAATCAAGGTCACGCGCAACTTCCCTTCCTCGAGTTCCATGATGGCGTCAATGGTGCAGCCCGCCGGAGTGGTCACGGCATCTTTCAGCAGCGCCGGATGGTCACCGGTTTCGAGCACGACCCGCGCGGCGCCCAGAGTGGTTTGCGCCGCCAGCAGCGTCGCAATATCGCGGGGCAATCCCACTTTCACGCCGGCCTCCGCCAGCGATTCGAGAATGATGTAGATATAGGCCGGGCCGCTGGCGGAAAGCGCGGTCACCGCGTCCATGTGTTTTTCGTCGACCACCACGGTGCGCCCGACTACATCAAACATGTGGCAGGTCGTGGCCACGTCGGCTGCGCTGGCGTGCTTGCCTTTGCAGATGGCAGTCATGCCAGCGCCTTGCTGGCACGGAGTATTGGGCATGGCACGAATCACTGGAACCTTCGCCGGGAGATTCTTTTCAATCATCCTCGTGGGCACTGACGCCGCGACCGACACGATTAGTTGCTTCGAGGTAATGTGTCTGCTGATTTCGCGGACGACATCTTCGACCACCTGCGGCTTCACGCCAATGACAATAATGTCGGCGTTCTTCGCCGCCTCGACATTGTTGGTCCCGACTCTGACTTTCAATTTCTTGGCCAGCGCTCGGGCACGCTCTTCATGGGCCACGGTGGCGCAGGTAGACTTCGCCGAGAGCAGGCCGTTCTTCAGCAGCGCCTGCAGAATAATACCGCCCATTTTGCCTGCACCCAGAAACGCGACTTTCTTGCCTCGCAGACTGCCTCTCAGATCATTTCCCATAGTTTTCTCGGTCAACAGCACAAATCTCAACCACAGAGGACACAGAGTTCCACAGGGGAAGACCAACCAAAGAAGTTCCTCTGTGCTTCTCTGTGTCCTCTGCGGTTAAATGCCTTTCGCTTTCAGCTGACGCTCCATAAAATTCCACGCGGTCGCTACTACCTCGCGCAGGCCGCGCGTCGCCTTCCACTGCAACAGCGCCCGCGCTTTCGCCGGATTCGCAACCAGTATGGGCGGATCGCCCGGCCGCCGCGGAACCATTTTGCGCGGCACGCGCTTTCCCGTGACTTCTTCGACGGCGGTAATCACTTCCTGCACCGACGCTCCCGCGCCGGTGCCAACATTGACGGCGAGACTCTGCTTCCCTGCATCAAGATGATCCAGGGCCTTCAAATGCGCGCTGGCCAGGTCGTTCACGTGGATGTAGTCGCGCACACATGTGCCGTCAGGCGTGGGATAGTCCGATCCAAACACCTGCAACTCGGGGCCAAGGCCCGCGGCGGCGCGCAATGCTAAAGGAATCAGGTGCGTTTCCGGGTCGTGCAATTCGCCGATTTCGCCACTCTCATCCGCGCCCGCCGCATTGAAATAGCGCAGGCTGACGAAGCGGAATCCATACGCCCGGTCATACGCCTCGAGCGCTTGCTCGAAGAAAAGCTTCGACACGCCGTAGGGATTCACCGGCTGGCGGGGCGTGTTCTCCTCGATCGGAATCTTCGCCGGTTCACCGTAGACTGCGCAGGTGGAAGAGAAAATAATCTTCTTCACGCCTGCATCGAGCGCCGCATTCAGCAGTGAGAGTCCGCCTTCCACGTTGTTGTGGAAATATTTTTTGGGATTGGTAACCGATTCCCCGACATAGGCGTGGGCCGCGAAGTGCATGATGGCGTCGGCGCGCGGCAGCACACGAGCTAGGGCGACTGCATCCAGCATATCGCCCTTCGCCAGTTCGAATCCTGCGGCCAGACGTTCATAGCCGGTGCTGAGATTATCGAAAATGATGGCTTCATGCCCGGCGAGCTTCAGCGCCCGGGCAGTATGGCTCCCGATGTATCCCGCGCCGCCGATGACCAGAACAACCACGTCATTTTCCTTTCCGTCCGCGCTCTCCGACGCCGTTGGCTAAAGCTCCGAGCGGCAAAACATATCGTCATTCAAGGCGATGCCAGTGGCTTCATGATCGCCCGAATAAACTCCAAAAACCGGGAGGGGAGCAAACACATTGTACACAGAGACTCCAGAGCTTCGCCGCTCACCGTGGGCGCGAGCCTGCTAAGATATTGCTTCTTCACTGGGAGGTTTCGTGGAAAACGAACTACCACCAGATCCCGGACCCGCACCTGAGTCGGCGCCTGTACCGGTTCCATCGCCCGATCCCATTCCGGCGCCAGAACCGCCCGCGGCCGTTGCCCCAGTCGGTCCTGTGATTGCGCCCCCGCCGGTTCAAGAGATCCCTGTCTACGACTTGCCTGCATACACCGACCGCCGCACCGGGCTGGTGATCTTTGGCGTGTTCCAGATCATTCTGGGGTTGTTGGCCGCGCTCATGGTTCCGCTCATGGCGTTGAGCGCATTCATGTCGCATCTGGCCCCAGGCGGAGGGATGCGTCCCGGGCAGTTCGTGGGCGCAGTCTCCAGCTATGCGTTCCTTGCGGCGGCACTGCTCGCGCTGGGCATTGGATCGATCCAAACCCGGCGCTGGGCGCGCGCGCTCACGCTAGTCACTTCCTGGTACTGGCTGGTCATGGGCGCGCTGGTCACAGTCCTGCTGACCGCGATGCTGCCGGTCATGATGCGGAGCATGCTGGCGCAGATGAAGCAAACCGGGGGGGCCGATGCGCCCTCGCCAGAAATGTCCACCGGAATCATGGCCGTCATTTTGACGTTCATCATTCTCTTTGTCGCGTTCTTTCTGATCGTGGTGCCGATCGCATTTGTGGTTTTCTATGGCCGCAAGGACGTCGCCGAAACCTGCCGACACCGCGATCCGGTCGAGCGCTGGACCGACCGGACACCTTTGCCGGTGCTGGGCGCGAGCGTCGCGCTTTTCGGCGGGGCGCTCTACTTTCTGCTGACGGGCGTGACGACTCCGATGTTCCCTTTCTTCGGCCGCTATCTGACCGGGATCCCCGGCGCCGCGTGCTTCATGGTACTGGCGGCGGTGGATATTTACATCTCGATCGCGCTCTTCCATCTGAAAGTGACGGGTTGGTGGGTCGCGGTCGTCACTCTGTCGCTGCGCGTCCTGTCGATGACATTCACCTACGGGAGGGCGAACCCGATGGAGGCCTATGCCAAGGTGGGCATGTCGGATGAGCAGTTGCAAATGCTCAACGCGAATCCAATGTTCCGCGGCCACATCTTATTGTGGTGGAGTCTGCTCTCGATGCTGCTGTTTTTTGGCTACGTGCTTTGGCTGAAGCGCTACTTCAAGCCAGCAGCCGCAGCGGCAACGGAGATACCTGCGCCGATTGTTTAATTACTGGTGAATTCTGGGGGACACTATGACTGAACCGCTCGCCGACAAAAAGTGCGTGCCGTGCCGCGGCGGAGTTCCAGCGCTTAAGGGGTACGAACTGGAGAAACTGCATCAGAGCGTTCCGCGGTGGACCGTCACGCGCGATCATCATATTCACCGCGAATTCAAGTTTCCTGATTTCAAGCAGGCGCTGGAGTTTGTGAATCGCGTCGGCGCCGTGGCCGAAGCGGAAGGCCATCACCCGGATATTCTGCTGGGGTGGGGCAAGGCCGAGATCACACTCTGGACGCACAAGGTGGATGGCCTTACCGAAAGCGATTTCATCATGGCGGCAAAGATCGATCGGCTGAACGGGAACTAAGCCGGTGGGGCTTGTTCACATGCCCGCTTGAGATCCTCGAAGAACAGCCTGGTGCTGCGCTCGATGGCAGTATCAACCGCGAAACCTGCAATGCGCGAAAACACTCCGACGAACTCCAACTGCACCTGAACTTCGGTTTCTTTTTCAGATAAAGCCAGAAAGGCTACGCGGGTCTGAAGCGTGATGCCGCCGAAATGGCTCAGGAACTCAACCCGGCGGTTAGGCTCGAAGCGCATGAGCACCTGGTCGATCGTGCTTGCGGGACCGTCAATCTTGATCTGCAAGCGGCTCTCTTCTTTCCAAGGGTCACCGCGAACCCAGCGCACCGCGCGCAAGTAGGAGCACCACCGCCAGGTATCAGGTTGGGTATAAACGGCGAAGACTTCTGCCAGAGGACGACTGATTGAGACTCGGACCTCAGAAGACGGCATGGAAGTGGCGTTATGAACGGCCCAACCATCGCACCGGTAGTAAAAGCCGCACACGGGCAGTGTAGGCGAAGCGAAGGGGAAGGGCAATTCCTTCGAATAATCGGGATTGCACCCGGGTGGAATTAAGTTCCCGTAGCCCCGAGTGCCGTCTCTTCGCATTCCCTGCGCAGTTCCTCGAGAAATCCTCTGGTGGCTTTCTCGATGGCGGGTACTACGGCAAAGCCTAGAGCGCGCGCCGTTGTGCCCACCAGTTGCATAACGACGTTCACCGCGGTCTCGTCCGGGGAAATCACGGTGAAGGTAACCCGCGTCTCGCACGTGATGCCAATGACGTGGCTGATATAAGAAACGCTCTCGTTGGGCACACAATGCTGGACGACCTGATCGACCGTGGTGCGGATGGGAGTCAGAGTTTCGATTCGCAAGCGGCTTCCTTCTTCCCAAGGATTGCCTTGCACCCAGCGAATCTCACCAAACAGGTTGCGGTTTTGCCAGCGGTCGACGTCGGCATAAATGGAAAACACAGTTTCCCGCGGACACTTCATGACGACTTGAAAACTGAAAGAATGCATACAGTGGAAAGAAGCAGATGAGAAGGTGTAACCCCACGCCTTCTGGTGGACGAAGTGTAAGAGAAAAGGTTGCTGGCGGCAATTACGAAACCGCATCGGCCTTGCTGAACCGGCCCGCATGCAACGCCCACGCCAGGACCGACGCGGGAATCAGCATCACCAAACCGGTGCTAATGGCGAGCGAACGCACGGGAATTCCGGCATCCAGGAAACGGCCAGCGATATAAGCGGTGACCGCGAACGATAGACTTCCCAGGCCAAGGTCGGCGGCAAACACACGCCCGCGGAAACGGTCTTCGGTATGAAGCTGCAGCAGCGTCGTGGAAAAAACCCAGACTGTTGATCCGCCGGCATGGGCCAGCATGGCGCACCCGGCGGCCATCCACACACTGCGGCTCACACCCAGCGAGCCGTAGCCGAACGCGATGATGATGTAGCCAAACAAGATTCCGAGTCGAAGGCGATGGTCGCTCTGGCCCGCCCAGCGCGCTCCCACCACCGGACCTACGAGCGCTCCCAGACCGCGTCCGCCGATCAGAATGCTCATGCCCAGCATGGCTCCGCCGGCGGCGTCGATGCCGCGCCAGTGCACCGCAAATTCGCGCGCGCCCATCACCGTGAAAATGACCCAACTTGGCCCAACCATGAGTTCTCCGGCTTTGGCAAAGACCGCCGGAAACAAAGTTCGATGACTGCGAATGTAGCGAATCCCCTCCAGCACGGGAGAGAAGTCGACCAGATCGCGAGGGCGCAGGGGAGCGGCCGCATCGGCATGGGGCTCGGCAAAACGCATGCCTCCGATCAGAATGGCTGAAGCGAGGAACGACAGCGCGTTGAGTATGAAAACCGTGTTTCGCCCGAAGAAGGCGGCAACCACTCCGCCGACAGCTGCTCCAATCATCAGGTTGACCGACCACGTGGTCGAAGCCAGAGTGTTGGCCAGCAGAACCTCGTCCTCAGCGGCGATGTTCGGAATCACCGAACTGCGGGCCGGCTCGAAGAACGCGGTCATGCTGGTCTCGGCCACGAGCAAGAGATACACCAGCCAGACCATGGACCGCGAACGCACGAACATCATGGCCAGCACCACGCCGCAACGAATCAGGTCGGCGGCAATCATGACATGCTTGCGTTTCAGCCGGTCGTTCACCACTCCTGCGGTCGGCCCCACAAAGGTCTGCGGCAGAACCTGGAGAACCAGCGCGAGCGCCACCGAGCCCGCGCTTCCGGTCAACTGCAGCAGCAGGGTGTAAATCGAAAGCGTGTAGAACCAATCGCCGATCTCGCTGACAATCTGCGCCAGCCACAGCCGCCGGAAATTGCGGTTGCCGCGCAGTAGCCGGGTATAGGCGCCAAGCGAAATCGTGGACGCAGCTCGCTCTGGTTCCGGATCCATGGGAGTGATTAATCTACAGGGTGGAAGGACGATCGGGCAAAACCAGCGGCGGCCCTTGCGCTGGGAATAGTCTTGGCGAGCTACGGTTTCAGCTTGCGTTTCAGGTCGTCGGCAATCTGCTTGCCGTGGAAACGGCCGTTTTCGATGAAGATTTCGTTGGTGCGCGAGCCCGCGACAATCACGCCCGCCACATAGATTCCCCGAACATTGCTTTCCAGCGAAACCGGATCGCACACCGGACGGTGTTGCTGCTCCGACAACTCGATGCCCATGCTGCGCAGGAAATCGTAATCAGGATGGTAGCCAATCAGCGCCAAGACGAAATCATTTTTCAGGCGGAGTGGGCCGCGCGGTGTGTTAATCACGACGTGGTCAACGCCGATCTCCTGCACTGAGCTGCTGAAGTATGCTTCGATCTCGTTGTTCTTGATGCGGTTTTCGAGATCAGGCTTGATCCAGTATTTAACATGGTGGTGCAAACGTTCCTCGCGATGCACGAGCGTGACCCGCGCGCCGTGACGCCAAAGATCGAGCGCCGCAATCGCAGCCGAGTTCTTGCCGCCAATCACCAGCACGTCGGTGTCGTAATAAGGATGTGGCTCGCCGTAGTAATGCGACACCTTGGGCAAGTCCTCGCCGGGAATGTGGAGCTGGTTCGCCAGGTCGTAATATCCGGTCGAGACGATGACTTTTTTCGTGCGGTAATCATGCGGACGCCCGGCGCGGTCGGTCGCCGTAATGCTGAAGTCCCAGTCTTCGCCCATCACGGTTTTCACCCACTCGTACTGGCGAACATCGAGGTGATAGTGTTCGGCAACTTTGCGGTAGTACTCCAGGGCTTCTTCGCGCGTAGGCTTTTGCAGGGCGGTTGTGAAGGGGATGTCGCCGATCTCCAGCAGCTCCGGCGTGGTGAAAAAAGTCATGCCCGCCGGATAATGAAACAGTGAGTTGACCAGGCATCCTTTATCGAGCACGATGACCTTGAGCCCAACCTTCTGCGCTTCGATGGCGCATGCCAAGCCGGTGGGCCCGGCGCCGATGACCAGAACGTCCGTGCGCATCTCGGCCTCAGGCTTCACCTTGGCCTTGGGCAGCGTATCGATTTCTTCGGCGGCCAGAAATTCAGGCATGGGAGCGGAATGACCGCGCGCTGGATTCGAGCGCGGCTCGGAAACGGATGATTCTAGCACGGACGAAATTGCGGGGGCGTCAGCACCGCAGTCGATCAGGAACTGGCACTCGCAGCCGCCCGGGACGCCGGACGAACTTCGCGCTCAATGACGCGCGAGAGTTTGTCTTGCGCGACTTCCAGATCGTAAGCGGACTGAAGATTCAGCCAAAAACTAGGGCTCGTATTGAAGTATCGCGCCAGCCGCAAGGCCGTATCGGGAGTAACGCCGCGTCGCTCGTGAACAATCTCGGCAATGCGCGTCACCGGAACGCGCAGGTCGAGCGCCACGCGGTTCATGCTCAGGCCGAGCGGCTCCATGAAGTCCGCGCGCAGAATCTCGCCGGGATGGATGGGGGGAAGCAGTTTTTGAGACTTAGCCATCGGATACCGCTCCTGTTTGAGGTCCTGCTGGACCCTGATTCCCTTACACTCACGAAATCCTAGTGGTAATCCACGATCTCCGCGTCGTAAGCATTTCCTTCTTGCCAAACAAAGCAGAGGCGCCACTGGTCGTTGATTCGAATGCTGTGTTGGCCCTTCCGCTCGCCGCGCAAGGCTTCCAGACGATTCCCAGGCGGTGCTGCCAAGTCGCGCAGCTCTGTCGCGCCATCCAACTGCCTGAGCTTACGGCGGGAAACTTGTTCGATTGCCCGAAATCGCCGGCTCGACTGCCGCCGGTGCAGTCGCTCGGTCTCCGCGCAGCGGAATGACCTGATCACGCCCTGATTCTATACCGCATAGCGTTTAACGTCAAACAGTAAGGCCCAGCGGTGCGAAGCGCAGGCAAAGCGCTATAATCTGCGGTTGCATTCATTCCTCCGCTCGCATCAGGAGCCCTCATGTCCACTCTTACCGAACCTGTCATACCCGCCACAACCAAGACCCGCACCGAATCCGACAGCATGGGGAAGATCGAAGTCCCGGCGAATGTTTACTGGGGCGCGCAGACGCAGCGCTCACTACTCCATTTCAATATCGGCCGCGACACCATGCCGCCGGAACTGATCCGCGCTTTCGGCACCCTCAAGAAGGCCTGCGCGCTGGTGAATCAGGATTTGGGAAAGCTTCCCGCCGACAAAGCAGCATTGATCGTGAAAGCCGCCGACGAAGTCATCGCCGGAAAACTCAACGATCAGTTTCCGCTGCGCATCTGGCAGACCGGCAGCGGCACCCAGACCAACATGAACGTGAACGAAGTCATCTCCAACCGCGCCATCGAAATCGCGGGGGAGAAATGGGATCGAAGAAACCCATTCATCCCAACGATGACGTCAACATGTCGCAGTCCTCGAACGATACGTTTCCCGCGGCCATGCACATCGCCGCGGCGGAGCGGGTTAAGAATGCGCTGATTCCCGCAATTAGAACGGTGCACCACGCGATCGCGGCCAAGGCGAAGGAATTCAATGACGTGGTCAAGATCGGGCGTACCCACCTGCAAGACGCCGTGCCGCTGACCATCGGCCAGGAATTCGGCGGATGGGCCAGCCTGCTGGAGCGCGACATCCATCGCCTGGAGCAGGTGCTCGACGGACTCTACGATCTGGCGATCGGCGGAACTGCCGTCGGAACGGGGTTGAATACGCATCCTGAATTCGCCGAACGCGCCGCGAAGAAGATAGCGGAACTGACGGGACTTCCCTTCCGCTCGCACGGCAACAAGTTTGCCGCACTTTCGGCCCACGATGAAATCGTGTTTGCCCAGGGCGCGATGGAGACTCTGGCCGCGTCGCTGATGAAAATCTCGAACGACATTCGCTGGCTGGCTTCCGGCCCGCGCTGCGGGCTAGGGGAGTTGTCGATTCCGGAAAACGAACCGGGGTCATCGATTATGCCGGGCAAAGTGAATCCCACGCAGTGCGAAGCCATGACCATGGTGTGCGTCCAGGTTCACGGCGCGACGGCTGCAGTCGGCTTCGCCGGATCGCAAGGCAACTTCGAGCTCAACGTCTACAAGCCGGTCATCATCTACAACTTCCTGCACTCGGTAACGCTCGTCACCGACGCCTGCCACGGCTATGTCGAGTACATGCTGAACGGCATTCAAGTCGACCGCGCCAAGGTCGACTGGTATGTGAAGAACTCTCTGATGCTGGTGACGGCGTTGGCTCCAAAAGTGGGATACGACAAGGCGGCCCAGATCGCGCACACGGCTCACGTCGAGCACTCGAGCCTGCGCGAAGCCGCGCTGAAGCTGGGATACTTGACGGGCGAGGAATTTGATCAACTGGTCAAGCCGGAGAAAATGACGCACCCGTAGACCAGCTCTCTCGGTCGTTGTCGGTCGGTTGTCGGTCAAGGTTCAGCGGCTGGCACTGGGAGCTCGTTTCCATCCACCTCGGATAAGGAATCTATCTTCTTCGCGGGCGTGGTCGTGATCACCACCACGCTCACCAGCACCAGCAGCGTGCCTACAATCGTTCGCGGGCCGATTGTCTCGCCGCCCAGGAAGTATCCCACCAGCACTGCGACCACCGGATTCACGTAGGCGTAGGTGCCCACTTTCGTTGGCGACTCGTGGTGAAGGAGCCAGACGTAGGCGGTGAATCCGGCGATTGATCCGGCGACAATCAAATAAGCCAGGGCGAGCCAGGCTCCGCGCGAAACTGCCTGCAAACGGAAGCCACGAAATTCTCCCAGCAGCGCGGCCGCCAGCATCAGCAGCACGCCGCCGGCGAACATTTGCGCGCCGGAACTCATCGCCTTGGCGGCGGGCAGTGGCAGCTTGCGGCTAAGGGACGCGGCGATTGACCAACTGATTGCCCCGACCAGCAAAGCGCAGGCGCCGGTCGTATCCACCGGAGATCCACCGAGCGAAACGGAGCGCCCGACCAACGCCGCTACGCCCGCCATTCCCAAGAGCAGGGCCAGCGTGAGGCGCGGGGTAAGACGTTGCGTCCGCAGGAAGACGATCTCTGCGATTGCCATGAACACAGGGATGGTCGCCATCATGACCGCCGCGATGCCCGAGGGCACGCGCTTCTCCGCCCAGAACAGCAATCCGTAGTCGAGAACAAAAATCAGGATGGCAAGAAAAGAGGCCGAGCCCCACTCGCGCGCCGTCGGCGAAGGCGTGCCCCGCGCGCGCATCCAGGCATAGAGCACGAGTCCGGCAACCAGGAAACGCATGCCGGCGAGAAGAAACGGCGGAACCTCGCGCACTCCCACGCGAATCGCCAGGAAGGTCGAGCCCCATACGAAATAGATGACGGCGAAGGCCAGCAAGACTTTCCAGGCTGCCGGTTTTGGCGTCGCTTCCGTCAATCGTGATCCTTGGTCAGACGCGGACAGGAGTGTCCGCGCCACATTTCCCATTAGATCATCGGACTCCGAGCTGGACGCGGGGTTTCCTTATCAAATGTCTTTATGAGGGTATAAACGAAGACTACTTCTTCAGCAGGCTGGTGTGGCTGGCCACACATTGCCACTTGCCCAGGTCCATCACCCAGGTATCGGTGAAGCGTCCCATGTGGTCATAGGGCTTGCCTTGATAGGTTCCGGAGGCGTGGTAAATACCGGTGACCACAGCCGTGTCGCCAAAGAAATTCATTTTGACGTCCTGGATGTTCAGGGCAGTCGGCTTGAAGCGTGGATCTTTGATGTCGGCGAGAAATTGCTGCTTGTTGCTGATTTCACCGTCCCACTCAGTGTTCACGAACCGGCTTGAAACCAGGGCCTCGAGGGCGGCGGCATCGCGGTTGACCTGTGCCTCGTTCCACAGCCGCTCCAGAATCAGCAGTTTGGTCTCGCGCGGATCGGCCTGTTGGGCCGACAGTCCGAGCGTGCTCAGAACCAGCACTAGACCGCAGCAGATGGTGGTGATGGAGTTGCGATTCATGACTTGCACGCTCGCCGGCATTCCCACGTGGGGCAAGCGTTCCAAAAGACTACCAGCACGGACGCGGCCATGGCATGGAAATACGGTCCGGGGATGTTACCAACGTCATGGCGACAGTCCAGCTCGGGACGTCGGTCTGAAGCCGTTTGATAACATCCACAGTCAGATGACCGCCAACTCACCCGCGGCCGGGGCAACTCCGATCCTCGACTCCGCTGTCCGTCCGAGGACCAGGAAGAAGAAATTCGCCAGCATTCTATTCGGAGTTTTCGTTGGTATTTGCTGTGGTGCAGTGTTGATCAGTGCTTCGACCCGTGCCCGCGCCCTAAGAAATCCGGCGGAAGACTACATCCTTCCTCTTTTCTTTCTCGCGTTCGCCCTGACCCTCGTGGTGCACGAATTCGGTCATCTGCTCGCGGGTTGGATCGTGGGATTCCGATTCAATTCCATTGCCATTGGACCCTTCACTGTGCGCAGGGAGTATGGTCGACTAAAAGTGCAGGTGCGCAGAGCGTTGCCGGCTGGCGGATTTGCCGGCATGCAGGTGAATCGAGTGCGGCGTTTGCGGCGGAGGCTCCTCGTATTCATCGCCGGAGGACCAATTGCCAACTTGCTATCCGCCGCGCTGGTTGCATCATTTTTCGCCTACGAACCATGGCCGACCAGTTCGCTGTCAGTGGCGGGCGAAATCTTCTGGAAGATTTCCGTGATGATTGGGGTCGCTAACTTCTTCCCGTTCAGGCTGGGCGTTCTCTATCCAGACGGAGCGCGAATCGCCATGCTGTTCACTTCCCGCGACAAATCCAGGCGATGGATGAGTCTCAGCGCAGTCGGAGCCCAGAGTCTGGCGGGCGTTCGACCGAAATGCTGGAAGCGCACGTGGCTGGACGCTGCGGGGAGAGTGAGCGATGATTCGGTCGACGATTTCGCCGGAAACTGGGTCGCTTACGCAACAGCCAATGACCGAAAAGACGTTCCGGTCGCCGCTTTTCATCTTGAGCGCTGTCTGGGACTGGTAACCCTGCTGGGACCTTCCCTGCAGGACCTGGTTGTGCTGGAAGCCGCAATATTCACCGCGTGGTTCCGTCAGAACGCGGTGCTCGCCGAGAAATGGAAAGCGCAGGTAAGAAAACTCAAAGCTGTTTCGCCACTGATGCTGATCAGGGCCGACATTGCTCTACACTGCGCGCGCAAGGAATTTGCTCCTGCACTTTCCCGGTGGCAGGAAGGATTTGGATTCATCGAGAAACTGCCACCGACCCCGGTGAAAACGAGGCTGACGGAGGGCTTTCTTGAATGGCGGAACGAGATCCAGGAACGCCAGAATCTGGAGGCCACGAAGCCTCCAGCGGATTTGATTTCCACAGCTCAACCTGCGATCCAGAGTTAGTCTCTCCAGACTCGCAGCCTCCCGCCAACTTCTAGAAGGCCCAGCGCAGCAAGGTCGCGCCGACGGTAAAGCCTGCGCCCACTGACGCCAGCATGACCAGGCTGCCTTTTTTCAGCTTGCCCTGCTCCATCGCCGTATTCATGGCCAGCGGAATGGTGCCCGCGGTGGTATTGCCAAAGCTCTCGATGTTGATGACCACGGCCTCTGGGCGCAGGCCGAGGCGATCGACGGTGGCATTGATGATGCGCAGGTTGGCCTGGTGAGGAATAAACGCGTCGATATCGGAACCCTTCAGCCCGTTGCGTTCGAGCAACTTCTGGCAAAGTTCGGTTTGCTTGCGCACGGCGAATTTAAATACCTGCTGGCCGTCCTGGTGGACGTAGTGCATTCGCTTGGCGATAGTGTCTTTGCTGGTCGGGTTCAAGCTGCCGCCGCCGGGCATGTAGAGAAAACCGGATCCGCTGCCGTCGACTTCGTGGATGAAGTCGATCAGACCCTCGGAATCGTCTTCGGCGGGCTCCAGGATGGCCGCTCCCGCCCCGTCCCCAAAAAGCACGCAGGTGGCGCGGTCGGCGTAGTCGATGATCGACGACATTTTGTCGGCGCCGATCACCAGCACGCGCCGGTGAGCCCCGCTATTGATGAACTGCGCTCCCACCTGTATCGAATACAAGAAAGCCGAGCACGCGGCAGAAAGATCGAATCCCCAGGCTCCCGTGGCTCCCAGCTTGTGCTGCACCAGGCAGGCGGTCGAAGGAAAGAGCATGTCGGGAGTCACCGTGCCGACGATAATCGCGTCCATGTCGCTGGCGGCCAGGCCGCGCTGGGCCAGCGCCTTTTTCGCGGCCTCGACGGCGAGGTCGCTCGTAGCCACGTCCTTCTCCGCGATATGACGCTCGCGGATACCCACGCGTGCCATGATCCACTCGTCGTTGGTGTCGACCATTTTTTCCAGGTCGGCATTGGTGAGCACACGCGGCGGCACGTAGGTGCCCAGGGCGCTGATTTTGGCGCGAATCGGTTTGGTCAACAAGAACTCCTATACGGGCTCAAGTATTTTGAAGGATTAGGGCAAGAATGTCTAACGGCGGACGTCAGACTTCGGTCCTCTGACCTCGGACTTCAGCCATCGGACGTCAGCTATGCGATGCCCGAAGGAAGGTTGTACACAGTCAAATGAGGATGCGATGCCAGCGGCGTGATGTCTAAGGCCCAAGGTCTGAGGTCCGAGGTCCGAGGTCTTGCGTCCGACGTCCGCTCCTAGAACGCCCACTTCAGCAGCGTGGCTCCGGAAGTAAACCCGGCACCTACGGTTGCGACCAGCACCCGGTCACCTTTTTTCAGCCTGCCTTCTTCAATCGCCGTCTGCATGGCGATGGGAATCGTTCCCGCGGTGGTGTTGCCATAACGGTCGATGTTGATGATGACTTTTTCGAGTGGCATGCCCAGGCGCTCGGCGGTCGCAGTGATGATGCGCCGGTTGGCCTGATGCGCGATAAAGCAATCCACGTCCTTGCCCGTGAGCTGATTCTTTTCCAGAATGCGTTCCGTCATCTCCGACATTTTCTTCACTGCATACTTGAAGACCTGTTTTCCATCCTGATGAATACAGTGCATTTTCTGGTCGACGGTTTCGTGCGTAGCCGGGTTCAGACTGCCCCCGCCCGGCATGAACAGATATTGCCCTCCCATGCCTTCGATCTGCGCCACGTGATCGAGGATGCCGATGTCGTCATCGTCAGAAGGTTCGAGCAAAACTGCGCCCGCACCGTCGCCAAAGATGATGCAGACGGCGCGGTCGGTGTAGTCGGTCATCGAGGAATTGACGTCTGAGCCGATCACCAGCACTTTCTTGTACTGCCCCGACTCGACGAACTTCACGCCGGTGTTGAGCGCATAGAGAAAGCCCGAGCATCCAGCGGAAACGTCGAAGCCCCAGGTGTTCGCGATGCCCAACTTATGCTGCACCAGGCAGGCCGTCGAGGGATACATCATGTCGGGCGTGACCGTGCCCACGACGATGAGATCAACTTCCTGCAGATCGAAGGGATGCGACTGGAGCAGGTTCTTTACCGCCGCGACGGCCAGATCGCTGGCCGCCACGCCTTTGTCGACAATATGGCGCTCGCGGATTCCGACCCGCTCCATGATCCATTCGTTGGTGGTGTCGACCATCTTTTCGAGGTCGGCGTTGGTAAGAATTCGTGGCGGCAAATAGGTGCCGAGTGCGCTGATCTTAGCGCGAACCGTCTTAGTCAATGAGAGCTCCCAGGGTATAGACGCAACTGCAAATAAGAAAACTCGATATTCTCAACCATTGGGAGCAGAATGTCTAACGCTATTACTTCGCTGGCAGCAGCACTTCAAGCGGCAGCGCGGCCCTCCCTGTGATTCATCCACTCGCGGACGAAAGCCGGGCAATTATCAATGCCGAAGTCGCGGCCTTCGCCATCAATCAGGTAGAACAGCGCGGCGCGGTCCAGCTCCTCCAGGCGGGCGAGATTCAACTGCGGCCACAACTGGCATTCGCCGGCCGAGCGAACCAACTGGTCCAGATACGGCAGATGCCCTTGAAACAACTTTCCGGATACGCGGATGGTGATATGCGGAGTGAGCTTGGGGGAAGCATCTCGACTCTTCATTTCTCTCCTTGCGGGCACAGTCAAACCGTTTGGTCGGGCCTGCTCTTAATGGATGCGCGAGAAACCGTTTCTTGCGCAAAAGAGTCGTAAAGGAAAGTAAATCTTGGTAATCAGGAGGACAGAAACCGGCGGGCGCAAAAAATAGCCAGGCACCGGGGACTCACTGCACACGCAAGAGCCCGTTACCGTTGCTTCCTTCCGGACCTGGCGGGGTTGGCGGGAGTACGTCGCGTAAGACCGATGCCTGACCTGAATCATTCTAGCATTCTCCAATTGAAGCTTCGCGCGTAGTGCCGCCGTCCCGCACGCGCATCGGCCCTGTTGCACTGCTTCGAGAAGGTCCATGTGACTTTCGGTGCAAGAATCTGTCGCCAAAGCCTTCCTTTCTGGGGACGATTGTCGAACAATGGTGACTTGAGCTGATTCTGGAAGGTTGGCCTTCGCAGCCCGGAAACCAGCGCAAGGGATTGCTACGCCCTTCGCAGGCCAAATTGAAATGGCACCTCAGTCGTCACAATCCGGCGTGATCCCGCTGTCGAAGGCCATCGACCACTACTTCGAGCTGGCGCTCTATCTGCTTGTTTTGACTGGCTTTGGTACGCTGGCCAGCACGGGGGGCCTGGATCTTCCGTCGGTTGTGCTGGTGGGGGTTGCGCTCGCCGTCCGTGGCTACATGCTGGCCAAGCACTACGACTTCGTAATTTCCGAGGCGTGGACAACGCCGCTCTCCCTCGGCTACTTCATCTTTTTCGCCATCGATTATTTCGTTCTCTCCCGCAACTTTCTGCCTGCCACGATTCACCTAGCCTTGTTCGGCGTGGTGGTGCGGATGTTCGCGTTGCGCCGCGAGCGCGACCACGTCATGCTGGCCATCCTCGCTTTCCTGATGATCCTGGCTTCGGCCGTGCTCACCGTCGACAGCGTGTTCCTGTTCTCTTTTGCCGTGTTCATGATGATGGCGGTGGGAACGTTCATCCTGCTGGAAATGCGCCGGTCTGGTCACGCTGCCAACATCCAGGCGCGGCACTCCAACGATCCGCAGGAACATCGCCATCTGGCCTTCGCTCTGGCGCGCGTCGCACCGGCGTTGATGGTGATGATTCTGATCGGTGGCGCGGTCGTGTTCTTCCTGATGCCGCGCATGTCCACGGGATACATGGGCGGCTATTCGTTCGGCACCGACTTATCGTCCGGGTTCAGCGATCACGTCCAACTCGGCCAGATTGGGCAGATTCAACAATCCAGCGCGGTCGTGATGCACGTTCAGATTGACGGCGACACCGTAGGCCGCTCGGATCTGCACTGGCGCGGTGTGGCGCTGGCGAATTTCGACGGACATACCTGGTCGAACCCCAGACAGCAGTTCATTCTGGAGCACCAGTTCGACAGCTTCAAAGTTCCGCGCGTCAACCCGGCAGCGCGGTCCTACGTAACGGCGAGTCTCGGGCGCGAGCACGTCATCCACTACCGCGTGCTGATGGAACCGATCGGCACCAACGTCTTTTTCCTGGCACCCTGGGCGCGCAGCGTCAGCGGAAATTACCGCATGCTGGCCGGCGACGACGGCGGAGCAGTCTACAACTTCGATTCCCAGCATGCCATCAGCCGCTACGAAGCCGATTCCGACATCACGCCGGTCGCGCCCTCAGGTTTGCGCGCTGCAGGAAGCAACTACCCGCCGCAACTGTCCGCGGCGTACTTGGGCCTGCCCGCGGTTGATCCGCGAATTCCGCGACTCGCGGCGCAGATCACCGGTGCAGCCGGCAATGACTTCGACAAGGCCGCCACGCTCGAAAACTATCTCAAGACCCACTTCGGCTATACCCTGGAACTGCCGCAGACTTCGGTGAAGGATCCCATCGCCAATTTTCTTTTCGAGCGCAAACAAGGCCACTGCGAGTACTTCGCTTCGGCCATGGCGGTTATGTTGCGCACGCTGGGCATTCCTTCCCGCGTAGTCAACGGATTCCGCTCCGACGAGTTCAACGATCTGACCGGAAACTACATTGTGCGCGCCAAAGATGCGCATTCCTGGGTGGAGGCCTATTTCCCCGGCTATGGCTGGCAGACTTTTGATCCCACTCCGGCGGGCAATGGCGGATCACCGCAGGGCTGGAGCCGGCTCGCGCTCTATGTCGACGCCATGTCTTCGTTCTGGCGGGAGTGGATCATCAGCTACGACACTTCGCACCAGTTCGCCATCGCGCAAACCGCGTTCACCAGCACTCGCAGCGGGTGGGAGAACGCGCGCCGCTGGGCGCGCGAGCACTATGAGTCCATGTTGCGGTGGGCGAAGCACAGTCAGGATCGCATCGAACACTCGCCGGGACGGTGGGCCATCCTCGGCCTGGTGATTACGCTGCTGCTTCTTCTACTGGGAAACCTGGGCCGCATCGCACGACTGCTGCACGAAAAGTGGCTGCACGCGCATCCCGAGCGTTCCCCGGAACAGGCTGCGGCCATGTGGTATAGGAAGATGGCTCGAGCCGTGGCGCGGCGCGGCGTGGAAAAGTCAGCTGGCCAGACCGCCCAGGAATTTGTGAAGAGGATTGAGGACAGCCGGTTGCGCGAACCGGTCGCGCGCTTTACCGTGGTGTATGAGTCCGCGCGCTTTGGCAATTCCGTGGACGACGCCCAGCGTCTGCCGGAATTGTATGAGGAAGTTGAATCGGCTGCGCGCAGCCGCTAAGCACTGCTCCTTCGTGCTAACATCGCGCCGTATCAAGAACGGAGGGTCAGGGCCGTGGGCACATCATCAGAGTGGATCCGAGTTCTGGAGCTGGGCGTGTCCTTTGCGGGTCTAATGCTCTTGTGGGACGCCATCACCCTGGGCAAATCGTTCGCAAGATGGACGAATCTCGTCGCTACCGCTCTCGCAGGCTTTGTGTTCGGAACGACGCTGGTGTTCGGGTGGCGACTCGTCCACGGCTGGCTGGCGCTACTTTTTGCCGCAGTGCTCTTAATGTTCTTCGCCGCTGGCTTTATGAACCGGCGCGCTCGAATGAGATCAGAGAGCCTTCAGAATCTCCAGAACCCTCCACCGCCCACAAAATAATTCTGCTGCCGCGACTTGCCCGTCGGCGCCAGCGGATAATCCGGCGACCCGGACCAGAAGTCCCGCATTTCTCCCCGAATGAAAAGTTGTTTCCAAACCTTCACATCCAGTCCAATGCCCCATTGGAAGGCGAACGACGTGGTGGACTTGCCTGGGTTGGCGCCAGAGTACAGCAAGGTGGGATATTCGCTGATGTGGCCGAAACCCGCGCCCAGACTTGCCCAAGGCGAAACCGCCGTGGTCGGAAACAGATTCGCCCGCACTGCCGGAGTCACAAACAATTCCTTCAAGGACTGAGGCACTACCGAATTTTGATAGTCGCCGGCGTTGGGCAATTCCTTGCCGTCGTAAGCCAGCACAGCTTCACCGGAGATCGCGTAGAGGGGAGTGACTAGGAGCCGGCGGCCATAAAACCCCTCGAAGGTCAGACCCTTGCCGTACGCGATGGTGGGACTCGTGTAGGTCGCACCGGTGATCGGCTGATCGCTGATAAAGATGCGGCCGATCATGCCACCCACTTCGTTCTTTTCATCCTGCGCTACCGCCGTTGCGCCCAGCAGGGTCACAACTGACAGGATTGCAATCCCAAGACGTTTGCCAAACATTTCCCCTCCTGCGAGGTGGTTCATAAATTGTTACGGCGGTAAGACATAGCCTAGCACGACCTCGGCTGTTTTGAACCACCGCTGCTATCTTTTGTGGTGCCCGGCTTTGGTGGCCCAGCGGTAAGCGGATGAACCCTGCCGAGGGCCGAAGGTTGCGCCTCAGGATGCTAAGATAGAAAGATTGCATGCCGGTAAAAGACCTCACTATCAGCGCTCCCGCCGATTCTGGCGTACTGCCCACGCAGCCAGCTGCCCCGCAGAAGGTCGGCTTCGTCAGTCTGGGCTGCCCCAAGAACCTGGTGGATAGTGAAGTCATGATGGGCCTGCTGGCGCGCGCGGGAGCGGAACTCACCCGCCGCGCCGAAGATGCCGACGTGATCGTGGTGAACACCTGCTCGTTCATTGAGAGCGCGCAGCAGGAGTCCATCAACACCATCCTCGAAATGGCCGCGCATAAGACCGGCGGCAAGGCCAAAAAGCTCGTGGTGGCGGGATGCCTGGTCGAGCGTTTTCGCGACCAGATTCGCAAGGACATTCCCGAGGTTGATGCGGTGGTGGGCACCGGTGAACTGGAATCCATTCTCTCGGCCACCGGCGTTGCGCCCCAGTCGGCGCCCAACAATTCTCCCTTCGTTGTTCTCAGCTCGGTTCTCAACTCGATCCAGCCTTCGCGGCCCGAAGGCGACGCCCGAGCCGCACAAGGCCGCTTCTCGCGCGAGAAATGGGATGGCGCGATTGCAGACCTGCCCAACTATCTTTACGACGACTCGACGCCGCGCATCCTGGCCACGCCCCGCCACATGGCCTACATCAAAATTGCCGAGGGCTGTGACCATCCCTGCACGTTTTGTATTATTCCTCAGCTACGCGGGCAGTTCCGCTCCCGCCGTTTCGAATCCGTCATCGCCGAGGCCGAAAGACTGGCGCAATGCGGCGTGCGCGAGATTACCCTGATTGGCCAGGACACAACCTGTTACGGCGAAGACTTCGGCTTGAAAGACGGCCTGGCCCTGTTGCTCGAGAAGTTAGCAGCGATCCAGGATTTGCGCTGGGTGCGTTTTCTGTACGCCTATCCCAACAAGATCACCGGCAAGCTTTTGGACGCCATCGCGGGAAATGACAAAATCTGTTCCTACATGGACGTCCCTTTGCAGCACGCTTCGGCCTCCGTTCTGAAGCGCATGAAGCGTGGCGGCGGGGCGGACGTCTTCCTGCGTTCGATTGCAAAAATGCGCCGCACTGTGCCGGACCTTACTCTGCGCACTTCGTTTATCGTCGGGTTTCCCGGAGAGACCGAAAAAGAGTTCGAAGAACTCTGTGACTTTGTACGCGAAGCCCAGTTCGACTGGATGGGCGCATTCGCATACTCCGATCAGGACGGCGCGCAGGCCTTCGGTCTCGAGAAGAAACTCTCGCACCGCGAGATCGAGCGCCGCCGCAAGCACCTGATGGGCATCCAGCGTCAAATCAGCAAGAAGAAAAAAAAGGCGCTAGTCGGTCAGGAGTTCGATCTTTTGCTCGAAGGCGAATCGGACGAAACCGAGTTGCTGCTTGAAGGCCGCACTGCCATGCACGCGCCCGAGATTGACGGCAAAGTTTTCGTCAATGACGTCCCGGACGGCGTCGACCCGCAGCCCGGCCAGTTCTACCGCTGCCAGATTACCGAAGCGCACGACTACGACCTGGTGGCGAAAATTCTGTAATCGGCCGTCTCCTACTACAATACAAACCGTATGCCGCGCCAGCGTACCGTAAAACTTCGCTGCCCCATCTGCAAGAAGTCAGTGAAAAGTACCGACCCCGACTTCCCTTTCTGCAGTGACCGTTGCCGCATCATCGATCTCGGCAAGTGGGCGAGCGGCGGCTATGTAATCTCGTCTCCCACCTCCGACGCCGACGAATCGATTCGCGAGAGCAATCCGGAAGATGCAGAGGACGAATCGTGAAGCCGGACTCCGTGGCCGCCTCCTCCGACCAAGGCACACCGGTCGCGGCTGCGCCGCTCTGGGCCACTCTGGTCGCGACCTTCTTCGGAATCGGCCGCCTGCGTCCGGGCCCCGGCACTTGGGCATCGATCGCCACGGTTGCGATCTGGGCTGCGATCGCGCACGGGCTGTCTCCATCGCTTCGCACCCCAGCAGCCATCGCTCTGGCCGCGCTGGTCACGCTGATCGGCATCCCCGCCGCCACCCGCGTGGCTCGCGCCTCGGGCACGGAAGATCCGCAGTTTGTGGTGATCGACGAAGTAGCCGGTCAACTCATCGCCCTCATCGCCGTCCCCCTCGCGTGGCAAACTTTTCTCGCGGGACTTATACTTTTTAGAGTGTTCGATATAGTCAAGCCGCCTCCGGTGCGGCAACTGGAGCGACTTCCAGAGGGCACCGGAATCATGCTCGACGATGTCGCGGCCGGAGCTTTTGCGTTCATCGTGATGCATCTCTTGCTGCATTTTCGGCTACTAAGCAGTTAGCCGTTCTCTGACTCTCATGGGATTCTCCGACCGCATCCTCGGCAGAAAGCACGTCAACGGTGGACCGCACATCGAAACTGTGGCGCCGTCGCTGGCGCTCGCTGGCGGCGAACTCCGCATCAGCGGCTCCGGCTTACGCCCGCAGGAACTCCAGCGTCCGAAAGTAAAATTCGGCGACCACGAAGCCTCGATCGTCGTCAGTTCCGATGCTTTCCTGGTCGCACGCGTCCCTGAAGGCGCAACTTCGGGTCCGGTCGTAGTGGCCACCGACGGGCACCTCAGCAATCCTCACCCGATCCGGGTAGCCGTGCCCATCGCCGACAGTCTTCATCCCGTCACGAACCCCGCGCTCGATCCCGAGGGCAACATCTACGTGACGTTTTCCGGCTCACGCGGGCAAAAGGTTCCGGTCGCGATCTTCAAGATTGACACCAACTACAACGTCAAGCCGTTCGTGGCCGACATGATGAATGCCACCGCCATCGCTTTCGACCGCACGGGACAGATGTATGTCTCCTCGCGCTTCGATGGCGCAGTCTATCGCGTCGCGCCGAACGGCACGATGACCACCTACGCGGAAGGCATGGGCGTGGCTACCGGCATCGCATTCGACCGCGAGCAAAATCTTTATGTCGGCGACCGCAACGGCACCATCTTCAAGATCGGGCGCGACCAGCAGGTCTTCGTGTTTGCCACGCTCGAGCTCAGCGTATCGGCTTATCACCTCGCGTTCAATCCGCACGGTGACCTGTTCGTGACTGGACCGAACGACCGCGTTTTCAAAATCGATCCCAACGGAACGGTGAGTACGTTTTACAAGGGCCTGGGAAGGCCGCAGGGCCTGGCTTTCGACGTGGATGGAAATCTCTACGTCGCGGCCTCGCTCTCCGGCACGCGCGGCATCGTGAAGATTGCGCCCAACGGCGTGGCGAATCTTGAAGTCGCCGGACAGGGCCTGGTGGGCCTGGCCTTCGCTCCGGGACGCTCGGTAATCCTTGCGACCACCGGCGCCGTGCATCATCTGTCGTGGAACATTCCCGGCCTGCCGCTGCCGCCAGAATAACTTTTCGCACGCGCCATATTTCTTTTTTGTCGAACCTGCTTTCCCTGTAACACTTCCGGTGTCCTCGGCGGTCCTCAATCACACTTTTGATTTAAACTTCTAACGCGTGAATGCCGAAATCATTGCGGTCGGGTCCGAGATGCTCACACCCTTCCGTATGGACACGAACTCGCTCTATCTCACCGAGCAACTCAACCTGCTGGGCGTCGACGTCATTTTCAAGAGCATTGTCGGCGACGATCGCCGCCGGTTGGTGGCCGCGGCCCAGCACGGCCTGTTTCGCTCCGACATTCTTATTTTCAGCGGCGGTCTCGGCCCCACCGAGGATGATTTGACCCGCGAGGCCGTGGCCGAGGCGTTGGGATTGAGTGTGCGCCGCGATCCGGAAATCCTCGCTGCGATCGAGCAGCGCTTCGCCGGCCGCGGCTGGAAAATGTCCGCGAACAATGCCAAGCAGGCCGACGTTCTCGACGGCGCCACCGTGCTATGCAATCCCAACGGCACCGCTCCCGGCCAGTGGCTTAGCGGCGAATTCGATGGCCGTGAGCACATCATCGTACTGCTCCCCGGCCCTCCCTTCGAACTTAAAGCCATGTTTGAGGCCGAAGTGCGCGAGCGCCTGCGCGCCAAAGTTCCTCCCGCGTTTCTGGCAGTGCGAACGCTGAAGATTGCGATGATGGGCGAATCCGCAGTGGACGCGCGGGTCGCGCCGATTTACAAACGCTACACCGATGTCGAGACCACCATACTGGCGGGCGCGGGAGAAATCGAACTGCATTTCAAAACGCGGGCCGCGACTCAAGAGGCTGCGCAGAGCCGCGTCGATGAAGTCGCGGGCGTAGTCGAAGACGAACTGGACGACGCCGTCTACTCCCGCAACGGAGAATCGCTGGAGCAGATCGTCGGCTACTGGCTGCAGATGCGCACCTCGACGGTTGCCGTGGCCGAGTCCTGCACTGGAGGCCTGCTCGCCGAGCGCCTCACCTCCGTCAGCGGAAGTTCGCGCTACTTTCTTGGCGGCGCAGTCGTATACTCCAACGCGCTGAAAACGGAACTCGCCGGCGTGCCCGCGGAAATGATTGAACGCCACGGTGCCGTCAGTCGCGAAGTCGCCGCGGCTCTCGCCGAAGGCATCCGCTACCGCTGCGAGTCGACCCTCGGTGTGGGCATAACCGGCATCGCCGGCCCGAACGGCGGCACTGTTGAAAAACCCGTCGGCCTGGTCTTTCACGCCGTAGCCGGCAGCACCGGAACCGAAGTCGTGCAACGAACTTTTCCCGGCGACCGCAAACGCATTCGCCGCTTCGCCTCAACCATGGCGCTCGATATGCTGCGCAAGAAGTTGATGTGAGGAAGCTCTTAGCTCTTAGCTCTTAGCTCTTAGCTCGTAAGCTTCGACTTCTACCGCGCGGCCGGCACGATGAGATTCAAGCTAAGAGCCGTTAGCTAAGAGCCAAAAGCTTCCCATGCGCATCTTCATTGCTCTCGACATCGACGACATCATCCGCGAGCGCATCGCTCGCTTCATCGACGGGGTAACAGGATTCGCGCCCGAGGCGCGCTGGGTTAAAGCAGAATCACTGCACGTCACATTGAAGTTCATTGGCGAACAACCGGAGAACGCAATCGAATCGATCAAACACGCCCTATCCGTTCTCCGGGTCGACGCACTCGAAATTCACTTCCGCGGCTACGGATTTTTCCCCAGCGCAAAATCGCCGCGCGTCTTCTGGATCGGCATGCAAGCCGGCGCTCAACTGCCCGCCCTCGCCGCAGCCATCGACGACAGAATGGCAGCGCTCGGCATTCCAAAAGAAGACCATGCCTACAGCCCGCACATCACGCTGGCCCGCGCCGGAGGTGGTTCGGGCTCGCCGCACCGCAACAAGTCTGACGCTCCCAATCGCTATTTTCATCGTCTACAGCAGAAACTGGCCGCGTTTCCTGCGCCAGAGTTTGGTACCATGACGGCCCGCGAGTTCTTTCTATATCAGAGCCAGCTCTCGCCGAAAGGATCGAAGTACACCAAGCTGGCCAGGTTCGCGCTGGCCTAGCCGACTTACAATTGCCGAGATGTCACAATTTCTCCTCATCGCCGCCGCGAGCTACCTGCTCGGGTCCATCCCTTTCGGCTATCTTCTCGTCCGCATTTTCCGCGGCGAGGACGTGCGTCGCAGCGGCAGCGGCAACATCGGCGCCACGAACGTAGCGCGCAAGTCTCCAGCACTGGGCGCGGCAACGTTGTTGCTGGACGCGCTGAAAGGCTCGGCGGCAGTGGCCGTCGGAATCATGCTGAGTCCTCCGGTCTTCGAACGTACTCCGGTTTCGCAGATTCCCTGGCGCACGATCCTGCCCGCGTCATCGCCGAACTACATCGTCTACGCCGCGACGGCGGCGCTTTTCGCTCTGATTGGGCACATGTTTCCCGTCTGGCTGAAATTTCGTGGAGGCAAAGGCGTGGCCACCGGACTGGGCGCGTTCGCCATGATCGCGCCGAAAGCCGTGCTGCTGGCCGCGGTCGTATTCTTCGTGCTGGTGCTCGTCTTCCGTTATGTTTCGCTGGGATCGGTGGCCGCAGTCGCGTCATTCCCCAACCTTGTCTTGTTTCTGCACGAATATGGTGAAGTCCCGCGGGCGCTGGCGCTGATCTCTCTGGCGTCGGTGCTCATCGTCGTCAAGCACCACGCTAACATTCGGCGTCTGCTGGCCGGAACGGAAAGCCAGTTCGGATCGAAGTAGCTGTGAACAGTCCGGAGTCAACAGGCCGGCATGAACACGTCGGCATGAGGAAGTTCGCATGAGGCATCAAGCGTGAGTGAGATCGCGGTCATCGGCGGAGGCGCGTGGGGCACGGGCCTGGCCATTGTGCTGGGGCGCAAGGGCACGCACACGCCTACGCATAAAGTCCGTCTGTGGGCCCATGAGGACGACGTTTGCGAATCCATTACCCAGAATCGTGTCAACGAGAAGTTCCTTCCCGGGCGCCGCATCCCCGATTCCGTCACTGCCAGCACCGATCTGGCTGCCACTCTGCAGGGCGCGCAGATCGTGGTCAGCGTGATGCCGTCGCAACATTGCCGCGCTCTGTTCGAGCGCATGCGTCCGCTGATCGAACCGCAGACCATGATCGTCAGCGCAACCAAAGGTCTGGAGGAAGGCTCGCTGCAGCGCATGACCGAAGTGATCACGCAGGTGCTGCGCCGCGCCGACGGCTCTGCTCCCGCCGTGGCCGCGCTCAGTGGCCCATCCTTCGCGCAGGAAGTTGCGCGCGGCGATCCCACGGCGATCACCGTCGCGTCGTCGGATGCCGCGCTGCTGCGCACCGTGCAGCAGGAATTCAGCGACTCCAGCTTTCGCGTCTACACCAACAGCGATGTCATCGGCGTGGAGCTAGGCGGAGCGTTGAAAAACATCATTGCCATCGCCGCCGGAATCTGCGACGGTCTCGGCTTCGGGCACAACTCGGCTGCCGCCCTGATCACTCGCGGCCTGGCCGAGATGACTCGCCTGGTGGTGGCCTGCGGAGGCCGCGCCGAAACCATGGCCGGGCTCGCCGGACTCGGCGACCTGGTGCTGACCTGCACCGGCGGCCTGTCGCGCAATCGCAGCGTCGGCGTCGAACTCGGACGCGGGCAAAAACTGCCCGAGATCATCGCCGCCATGCACGGCATGGTTGCCGAAGGCGTCTTCACTACTTCGGCCGCGGTTGGACTGGCTCACGCTCGCGGCGTGGAAATGCCGATCACCGAGCAGATGCACGCCATCCTGCACCAGGGGAAGTCTCCCCGCGAGGCGATTCAGGTATTGATGTCGCGCACCGGCAAGAGCGAAACCGGTTAATAGCGCCGGCAGCCTGCAGAGAGTTGTGCATTTGCGCACTCGCAGCGGCGTGTTACCCTTGACCCGCCCGACCTCTTAGGAATCGAATTGAGATTACCCAAGGTTGCAGTCGTCGCCGCTCGGACAATCGAGATTGCGTTTGCCTCTCTTGTTCTGGCATGGGTGGGACTAAAGATAGCGGAAATGCGCGATTGTTGGACTTGTACACCAGGTCTCGTCTTGGCAAAGCATTTTATCCCTGGGGATCCAGCGCACGGCCTTGATGTTTTCTTCAAACAGATCTCCCTGGCCGTTGCGACTGATGCTCTGATTTGGTTCGCCTTCATCGGAGGCATTGCCCTCATCATTTCGAGGTCACGAAGAAACGTCAGAGGTCCACAATGAATCGCAGTTCGAAATCATCACTGCGCGCTGCCTCATTCGCAGTCCTAACTCTCGTTGCGTTCCTGACTCCCTCGTTCGCGCAATCCAAGACCGCCGCTGAACGCCTGGGCTATCCGGCGGATGCGAAGCTACTCATCGTCCACGCCGACGATCTCGCCATCGCTCACTCGGAAGACGCAGCCAGCTTCGACGCTCTCGACAAACGTGCAGTCACCTCTGCCAGCATCATGGTGCCGTGTCCATGGCTCACCGAAGTCGCGGCCTACGCCAAAGCCCATCCCGGCGCGGATTTGGGCCTGCATCTGACTCTCACTAGCGAATGGAAGACCTATCGTTGGGGCCCGGTCGCATCCAAGAATGAAGTTCCGAGCCTGCTCGATCCCGTTGGATATCTTTGGCCGGAAACCGATCCCGCTGCCCAGCACATTAAGCCGGAAGAAGCGGAGCGCGAGATTCGCGCCCAGATCGGACGCGCGATGGCGATGGGAATTTATCCCACTCACCTCGACAGCCACATGGGCGTGCTGTTCGCGCGGCCCGAGTTGTTCGCGGTCTACGTGAAAGTCGCTCACGAATACAAATTGCCCTTCCTGGCGGTGCGCACCCCGGACGCGCCCAAAGAGCTCCTGGCCCTGCTCTCAGAAAAGGACATCGTCCTCGATTCGCTGATCATGGCCGACCCTTCCGTCGGCGCTGTCAACTGGAGAGCTTTCTACTTAAAGGCCATCGCAAACCTGAAGCCGGGCTTAACCGAGATCATTGTTCACCTCGGCCATGATGATGCGGAACTGCAAGCGGTAACGGTCGATCACCCCGACTACGGAGCGGCCTGGCGACAGCGCGATTATGACGCTGTAACCAGCGGAGAATTCAAGAAGGCCCTGGAAGACAATCATGTCATCCTGATCCACTGGCGGGATCTGAAGAAACTCATGAATTAACTCCCCAGCTCCATCCGCCTGCGGCACAATGCTTTAAGTCTCTCTTCCCTGCTAAACCCGCGCCCGGCGCCACTTTCGACACGGAACTTTGGTAATGAATGCATCCCCAGCTTTTCCTCACGACCGCGGCAATTCCCCGCTAGAATTTTAGAGATACCTTTGAGAGCCGCCGCCACTTCGTCTCCGGCGTCAGCGAGATGTGAAGGGAGAGACTTGTCCGCCAGCGCCCCCAATCACGCCCGCATTCCGATTCTGTATGTAATTCTCGGAGTGCTTCTCGCCATCAGCATCGTGCCCATGTATTTCTACTCGATGCAAGTCGAGGCCAGCAACCGGGAACGATTGAAGACCAACGAGCAGATGCTGCAGAACACGCTGGCGCGCTCGCTGGCCGATGACCTGGCGCAGCACCAACGCTCTCTGCACATGATGCTGGCCAACTTGTCGTCGGCGATTCAGGTGGCCAGCGGCGGCGACATTGGCGAAACCAACATTCATTCCCCCGAGCTGCGCGCGCTGCTGGAAAACTTCGTATCTTCCTCCGACGAGTTCGCCTACGCCACTCTGCTCAACTCAGACGCCAAGGGCATCTCTGCTGGAAAGATCTCTCCGGACGCTTTCTTACAGCGCGAACTCGAGCGCGCCTACTCCGCCTCTCGAGACGGCCGCGAATACAACGGGCAAGCGCTCGTCGTCGGCGAAGGGCAGTCCGAGCACACCGTATTCCTGGTCAGTTATCCCGTGCGCTACGGACAACGGTTTCTGGGAATGATCGCGACCGTGGTCGATCTGCAATTCCTCATCCGCCGGCTGCAGGGAGTGGCACGCGGAGGCCTTACGCCCTACGTAGTCGATGCGCAAGGCCGCTTGGTGGCCGCTGCAACGCCCGGTTTTGCTACCGGGCAGGACATGAAGAACCTCGACATAGTGCGTAACTTCGTCGAGGGCGGCAACAAGGCGCAAGTCGTCGAGACGCGCGAATTCTCCACCGGCACTGGCTCCGCTCGGGTGGAGATGCTCGGCACCTACAGCCCCGTCACTGCCCTGGACTGGGCGGTGATTGTGCAAAAGCCGAGCCGCGAAGCCTATCGCGACGTTTATGAAATGCAGAGCACCGCGCGCCTGCTGGCCTTGGTGGCTGTGCTATTGAGCATCCTGGTCAGCATTTTTGCGGCCCGCCGAATCACCAACCCGTTGCAGGTGCTCACCCAGTCAAGTCGCGCACTCGCCCGGGGCGACTTCTCACAGCGCGTTCATCTCGGTACGCGCACCGAAATTGGCGAACTGGCCGACACCTTCAACGCCATGTCCGAGGAACTCGAGCACTACGTGGAAGATCTGAAACGCGCTGCCGACGAAAATCGCGAGCTGTTCATGGGTTCCATTCAGATGCTGGCCGGCGCGGTCGACGAAAAAGATCCCTACACCCGCGGCCACTCCGACCGCGTCACGCGTTATTCCCTGCTCATCGCCCAGGAAATGAAGCAGCCCTCTTCGTTTCTGGAAACGTTGCGCATCTCCGCCCAGCTGCACGATGTGGGCAAGATCGGCATCGAGGATCACATTCTCAAAAAGCCGGGCGCGCTGACCGAAGAAGAATTCGAAGTGATGAAGACGCACACCACCAAGGGCGCCAACATTCTGCGCCCGGTGACGCAGCTGGCGGAAATGCTGCCCGGCATTGAACTGCACCACGAAGCGCTCGACGGCCGGGGCTATCCTTACGGGCTGCAGGGTGACCAGATTCCGCTACTGGCGCGGGTGATCGCCGTGGCCGATACGTTCGACGCGCTCACCACCACGCGTCCTTACCAGCGGGCGCATACGCCGGAGGAAACGCTGCAGATCATTCGCAACCTCGCCGGCAAGCGCCTGGATCCGCAGGCGGTCGAGGCTTTACTGGCGGTCTACGCCCGCGGCGACATCAAGATTCAGCGCTTCACCATCAAGCGCCCCATCGCGCCTCCGTCCACAGAAGTTCCCGCGGCCGTGGTGGAGGCAGTCCCTGTGCCAGCGTCAATTCCGGTCGAAACCGCGAGCCTGGAAAGAACCCGCGTCTAAAAACTTCCTGGCTCGTTACAGCGCAGCGACCCTGCGCTGCACCAGCAGAAAATACACCGCCACCAGCACCAGCACCGCCCCATTCGCGGCCAGCACGAGCGGAGCGGTAAACATAGGCACCAGCCATCCCGAGAGCAGATTTCCCATCGGCATGCCGCCGCGGAACGCGAAGTTGTAGACGCTCATCACCCGCCCGCGCATTTCGTTGGTGATGATCAATTGCACCAGCGAGGTCACCGTGGCAAACACCGCCATCATCGAGGCTCCAACCACCACCAGCGTGGCATAACTGACGGGCAGCGACTTCGACAGAGAGAAAACCGCAATCCCCGCACCCAGCACGATCAGCATCAGCAGCGCGAACCGCCCTTTGCTGCGCATGTTGCCCAGTCCTGCCATCGCGAGCGATCCGCAAATCGATCCTACTCCCATCAGCGATAGCAAATTCCCGTAGGTCTCGGGCCCACGGTGAAAAATATCTTTTACGAATACCGGAATGTAAGTTCGCATCGGCATGCTCAGGAAGGTCATCAGGAACGCCAAAACAATCAGTCCAACCATCGAGCCGTGTTGCCAGACGAACGTGATTCCCTGATTCAGGCTTTTCAACATCGATTGCTTCTTGTTTTCCGGAACGAATCGCGACGCGATCATGGAGAGCGAAATAATCGGCGCTAGAAACGAAAGCGCGTTGAGCCCGAAGCACCACTTTTCTCCCAGCTTCGCCAGCGTAATCCCGGCCAGCGCCGGACCCACGGTCACCGCCAGGTTGAACTGAATGGAATTCAGCGCAATCGCGTTCGGCATGTCCTCCTTGTCGACCAGCGTTGGAATCAGCGCCGAATAAGCCGGGCCGCCAAAAGCCTGCGCCAGCCCCGATACGAATGATAGACACAGGATCGGCCACACATGCGTCAACCCCATGGCCACCAGAATCGTCAGTACCCCCGCGCTGGCCATCTGCAACCACTGCGACATCAGCAGAATCTTCCGCCGCTCCGTTCGGTCCGCCACTACGCCGCCGATCATCGTAAACAAGAAGATGGGAAGCCCCGCCAGGAACTGATCCAGACCCAGAAAGTACGCTGAATGGCTCAGCCGGTAGATCAGCCAACTCTGCGCCACAATCTGCATCCACGTGCCTATGCTCGAGGTGCACGCGCCAATCCACATCAGGCGAAAGTCGCGATATTGAAATGCTTTGAATACTCTGCGCAGCGTTGGCATGGGCTCCGTACGGACCGGCGGTTCGATCACTATCTTCGCACGAGCGCGCGTCTGGCTGCTCTCCGTCCCGGCATTTTGTCACTTCCGGCGGGAGACATCACAGTCGGCGGCTGTTTCAGGAGAGATCTCTCGCGGACCGGCTCTTGCTTCATGACCGAACTGCCTCGCTACTATGCGGCCGCGTCGAGTTACACCCGGCGAACGATGCCCGTATAATTGAGGTTTCTATGATTCAGACCCTGTTCGGCAGTCTCGAGGAAGAAAAGAAAACCGGCTTCTTTGACCGCATGAAGCAGGCGGTCACGCGTACCCGCGAGAATCTCGCCGAGCGCATCGAAGAAGTCGTCTCCTTCGGCAAGGAGATTGACCGCAACACGCTCGACGATCTCGAGGCCACGCTCATTGGCGCCGACCTTGGCAACACCACCACGCAAGAAGTTCTCGGCAAGCTGCGCGACAAAGCCGACCGCAAACAGATCAAAGATGTGCAGGAACTCAAGCGCCTGCTCAAAGAGGAGCTCCTCGCCATCCTGAACGTGGCCAATACGCGGCCGGTCAGCAAGGTCGAAGGCTCGCCGGAAGTCATTCTCGTCGTCGGAGTCAACGGAACCGGCAAGACCACCACCATAGGCAAGCTGTCGCAGGTTTTCCGCTCCCAGGGGAAAAATGTCCTGCTGTGCGCCGCCGACACTTTCCGCGCCGCCGCCATCGATCAGCTTGAAATCTGGGGACAGCGCACCGGAACGGAAGTTATCAAGACCAAACCCGGAGGCGATCCGTCAGCCGTTTTGTTCGATGCTTTGCAGGCCGCCGTGGCGCGTAAGGTGGACTACGTCGTGGTCGATACCGCCGGCCGCTTGCACACTAAGACTAGCCTGATGTCGGAACTCGATAAAATGCGGCGCACCGCGCAGCGCATCATTCCCGGAGCTCCCCACGAAACTCTGTTGGTGATGGACGCGACCACGGGGCAGAATGGATTGCAGCAAGCGCGCATGTTCACCGAGTCCGCCGGAGTCACTGGAATTGTCCTGACCAAACTCGACGGCACTGCCAAAGGCGGAGTCGTAGTTGCGATCTGCCGCGAACTTGGCTTGCCCGTGCGTTACGTCGGCGTCGGCGAAAAGGCCGGCGATCTGCTGCCCTTCGATCCGAAGGAGTTTGTGGATTCTTTGTTTGAATGAGAATGTGTAAATGAGTTCGCAGGGAGTGCGTATGCCGGACAAGCGTGATGACCGCTCGATCATGCAAGCCTTGATGGATCAACTGCGCCGCATCCTGCGCAAGAAGCAGCCGCCTGAAGGTGATCCCTACGCGAATGTTGGGGCGCCTTTGCACCGCGGGCCAAAAGGCCGCAGCGGCGCGGCGGTCGCCGAAATCGAAGACGATTCGTACTATAGCTTCCCGCCGCGGAGCTGAACCGATTCACCCTGAATGCCCGCTCACGCCGCCGATGAATCGTTGCTGCAACGCGCCCTTGAGCTAGCGCGCCAAGGCACCGGCCTGGCCTCGCCCAATCCCTATGTTGGCGCAGTTATTGCCGACGCTCAGGGCAACGTCGTGGGCAGCGGAACCTACACCTATGCCGGGATGAAGCACGCCGAAGTTCTCGCTCTCGAAGCCGCAGGTGCGAAGGCCCGCGGCGCAACGCTTTACATCAACCTCGAACCGCACGCGCATCAGGGCCGCACACCACCGTGTACCGACGCGCTGATCACCGCCGGAATTCATCGCGTAGTCGCGTCCATGCCCGATCCCAATCGGAAAGTGAGCGGCCTCGGATTCGAAAAGCTGCGCGCCGCCGGCATACATGTTGAGGTCGGTCGCCTGGAAGAGCAGGCGCGCCGACTGAACGAGGCCTTCGCCCGCTACATCCGGCACGGCACGCCGCTGGTGACGCTGAAGGCCGCCATGACGCTCGACGGCAAAATTGCGCCGCCGCCAGCCGATCGCGCACATGACCCTTCGGCTGGAGGCTTCTCCGGGAACTGGATTACCAGCGAAGTCGCGCGCGCCCACGTGCAGGAACTACGCCATCAGAATGACGCGCTGCTGGTGGGTGTCGGCACCGTTCTATCCGATAATCCGCTGCTCACTGACCGCAGCGGCCGCCCGCGAAGGCGTCCATTGCTGCGCGTGATTCTCGACTCGCGCCTGCGCCTACCGCTCGAATCGCGCCTGGTGCAAGGCATCGCGGCGGAACGGAACCATGATGGACGGAACAACGATATCCGGAACAACGATGTGCTGGTGTTTTGCACGTCTGCGAACGAACAGAAGAAGGCCCAACTCGAGCAACTCGGAATCCGCGTGGAAGAGGTTCCTGCGGTTGCGCTCGGCGGACGTCCTGAGCTGTCCGCCATCCTACGCCGGCTTGGGCAACTGGAAATCACCAGCGTGATGATCGAAGGTGGAGCGATGGTGAACTGGGCCGCCCTGGCGGCCAACGTCGTCGACAAAGTTTTCCTTTACTACGCTCCCAAGATTCTGGGTGGGACCGGATCGATTCCTTTCGCTGCCGGAGCCGGCTTCCAGCCCATGAGCCAGGCTGCGCAGGTCAAGCACGTGCACTTGCATCGTTTCGGCGAAGACTTCGCCGTCGAGGGCTACCTGCGCGATCCCTACGCAGAATGATTCTTCACCACAGAGGCACTGAGTCACAGAGAAAGCAAATTCGTATTTGCTTGCCTCCGTGACTCTGTGCCTCCGTGGTGAGTTCGCAGCGGGGTTATCATGTTTAGTTCGTCCTGTTACATTTGGAGGCCGTCATGTTTACTGGCATCGTAGAAGAAGTTGGACGCATCACGAGCATTGAGCAGCGCGGCGAAAACCGGCGCATCACGGTCGCGGCCGTAAATGCACCGAAAGAACTCAATCCCGGCGACAGCGTGGCGGTGAGCGGCGTCTGCCTGACCGCGCTCGATATCAAGCCGGGGACATCAGGGCCAGGATCATTCTGCGCCGATCTCGCGCCCGAAACCTGGGTGCGTACCTCGTTCTCTCGCATTCACGAAGGCGCACTGGTGAACCTGGAACTGCCCATGAAGTCCGACGGACGCTTTGGCGGTCACATCGTGCAGGGACACGTCGACGGTGTCGGCAAGGTCATTGCTTTTGAGCGCATTGCGGAATCGGAAAACTGGTGGCTGCACATTGAACTGCCCGATGAAGTGGAGAAATACACCGTCTATAAGGGCTCGATTTCGATCGAGGGCATCAGCCTGACGGTCGCAAGGCTGGAAAAGCGTCGCTGCACCATCGCCATCATTCCGCACACGGTTGAGATGACGAATCTGCACTCCCTGAAGCCCGGCGATCCCGTCAACCTGGAAGCAGACCTGATCGCAAAATATGTCGAGAAGATGATGAAGAACGACACTGCGGAGAGTTTCCTCACGGTCGAAGACCTGGTACGGCAAGGGTTTTGAAGTCAGTGGTTAGTGGCTAGTGGTTAGTCCTTGATTGCCAGTGCGGTTTTACTAGCGACTAGCCACTAACCCCTAGCCACTGCTCTCACGCTTCCAGCTTCAACTCATCCAATTCCAGAAATTCCTGGATGATGGGCTCCGGAGATTTTTCCATCTCCGCATAGGTTCCGAAAAATATTGCCCGGCCTTCACTCAGGAACATGACCCGCTCGGCCAGTTTCTTGGCCAGGCGCATGTCGTGAGTCACGACAATACTGGTCAGGTTCAGTTGAATCTTCAGCCGTTTGATCAGATCTCCGAGCAACTGCGCCATCAGGGGATCGACCATGGTCGTGGGTTCATCGTAAAGCACGCACTCCGGGCGCGCGGCCAGCGCGCGCGCGATGGCAACCGACCGCTTCATGCCGGTGGAAAGATCGGAAGGGAGCAGGTCGCGCATCTCCTGTACGCCCACCATCTGCAGCAGGCCGTCGACGATCTGGTAGATTTGCTCTTCGTTCAGTTCCCCGGTTTTCAGCTCCCCCGCCTCGCGCAAGGGAAACGCCACGTTCTCGCCGACCGAAAGCGAATCGAACAACGCTCCGTTCTGAAACACCATGGTCACCTTCTTGCGGATCCGTTCGAGTTGCTTCTCGGTGTAGTCGGTTATGTCCTCCCCGGCGACGATGACGCGTCCGGAGTCGGGCTTAAGGAATCCCATGATGTGATGCAGCGACACCGATTTGCCCACGCCGCTGCGCCCCAGAATGCAGACGGTTTCCGCCGGAAGCACATTGAAGCTGACGCGATCTAGCACCACCTTGTCGCCGAAGGCTTTGGAGACTTCGCGAAATTCGATGTAGGGCTCGGGCCTGGTGTCGTCGGGCAAGGGCGTCGCTTCCGGCATTCGTCGAGTCCAGGACTGTTCACGGTCCTGCTCCAATCCCAACCTTATCAAAGAATGTCAGAGTAGTCTCGGCGATGCCGCTGGTGGCAATTATTCGCCCACTCAAAAGGGGGAGGCGTAGAAGCCTCCCCCGTTTATGACCCGACTTTAGAACTGTGTTTTGACCGTGGTTATGCCAGCGTTTTCGTTCGATTCGCTGAAGTGGCACTGCCGGCAAAACTGTGTGGTTGAAGACGCCAGGGTCGCAGTATTGTCTCCCGCACCGGGGTTATACGGCGAATTGATGAAGAAGTACGTGGGATAATTGCCACCCCCGACAATCGACGCGCCAGCCTGCTTGCCGGTCGGAGCGTTGTACACGTACATCGCGTGCTGGTTGTGGCAGGTGGTGCAGGTGAGGAATGCCGTCGATCCATCAACCGCGGTGCTCGGAACCGAAACGCCGTAGCTCCACTTGCTGCCGGCAATCGCAGGATAACCGTAGTTGCTATTGAAAGACACGTACTGCGCTGAGTTCGGGGTGATGCCGGTGATGGCCCCGCCGACGACCGTGATGGTCAGAGGGCTGGTGGTGCTGTTGCTGCTCCACACGCCGACTGCCTTCAGAGTGGCATTCACGCCTACTGGGTGGTCGTTGCTGTATCCGGAAGTGTTGCCGTTGCCGCTGTCGTTGCCGAGCAGCGTTGGGATCGGGCGGGTTCCGTAAACAGCTGCCGGCAGCAGGTTCATTCGCTGCTCCCAGGATTGGCCGTTCATCATCTGACCTTTCGCAACCACGCCGTCATGGCAAGCCAGGCACATAGTGATGCCTTCCAGTTCGGCGGTTTGCGTGGTGTAAGCCGTCGCTTCGGCGGGCAGCACTTCAACATAGCCGTTGCCCAGCGTGATCGAATAGCCCAAGAGTGGGGTTACGTCCTGGCCGAACAGCGCCACGCTGCCCGACAGAGGATCGTTAAACGCTGCGGCGGAGTTAGTCGCTACACTGTTTCCCCCGCCGCCTGCCGCGCCGCTGTGCGGGGCATGGCAACCGGCGCAACCTCTGCCGCCATTGTTGTGGGCACCGAGAATGTCGATCCCCGTTAAACCCGTGCCGGACGTATAACTCTGAGCCACTCCAAAAGCGGCCGTGAGCAAGATGACGAACACGATAGAAATGAGTTTTTTCATGAGAGCAAAACCTCCGTGGTTCTGGCTTTATGTTCCATCGACGGAAACGCCACGGACGATCAGCCCAGAAGCGGACCAAAGGGAAACCTCAGTAACGTCGTGCTTTTGCTGGGAAGTTACCTGGCGGCAAGTTTGTTGCGGGATATTGGCACAATGATGGACGTTCTAATGATCTGGTTCTTACAATCCGGTTTTCACGACCGAGGTCTAACAGCCGCTGCGGGCGTTATTCGCGGGTGCCCGCAAGGTCCTCGGGCGTGTTCAGATTGCGAAACATCTTCCGCGAAAAACCTGCGGCCGACAACTCTTCTTCGCTGATCAACTGCGTGTGCTCTGGCGTGAACAGAGCATCAATCTTGTAGCGCCCGGCGCGCAGAGCTGGCTCCGCCGCATCGGCAAATTCGCGGCGATAGATCGCGCACAAGGGCTGCCAGCCTTCGCCGGTTTGGGGCACAGTCACCGTGGCGGCAGAGCCGCGGGCGCGCGTGATCAGAAACTGTAGAAGCGCGGGCGAGACAAAGGGCACGTCGACGGCCAGCATCAGATTCAGTTCCGTCTGCGATGCTCGTAGCGCAGCATGAATCCCGCCCAGCGGCCCGCAGCCGGAAAATACATCTTCGACCACCGCAGCGAACGGAGCAAACTTGCCGCGATCACCCACAATGCGCACGTTCGGCGTGACCGACCCGGCCAATTCCAGTGCCCGTGCCAACAGCGTGCAGCCGTCCGAATCGGGTCCACCTAGCGTGACGAAAGCCTTGTCCGCGCCCATGCGTGTGCTCTTGCCGCCCGCCAGAATGAACGCTGTCACATCCGAGGAACTGCCATCCATGCGGCGATGATACATGGTTGCCTGTCACACAAAACCTTTCCACAGCCTAACCCCTTGCACCAGCTCAGGTTAGTAATCCGCACCTGCCCTTACCTGCACGAAAGTAACCTACCCAAAGTCAGCCGTTCGCGCGATGATGAGCTTGCGTCCGAGCTTCGACGAACGACGATTCGACTGCTCCGGAAGTAACCAATCATGCCGCAGAAATTCATGGATGTTCTTATGCTTGGGCGCTGCTCTCACGAATTTTCCTGGCCGCGTCGTGGTGGAGATGGCGACTACTACCAGGTCTGCCTGCTGTGCGCCGCAGAATACAAATACGATTGGACGACCATGCGCCGCACCCAGCGCGTGGAACACGTCAAGCCCGAGAACAGCATCCGGCGCAGCCATACGCGCGAGAAGCGGCCTTCCTGGGTACCGCGGGCGCGCCGCCTGAAGCTCGACATTCCTCTGCGCTACCGCGTCAACAAGACCAGCACCTGGTACGAAGGAATCATCGAAAATATCAGCCAGAGTGGCGTGCTGTTCAACGGCCCGCAACAACTTCCCGTCAACGCCTTGATTGAGATGGTGTTTGAGATGCCAGAAGAAATCTCCGGGCAGAAGAACAGCAACGTCGTGTGCCAGGGCCGCGTCATGCGCTTCAAGGACGCACCCACCGCCGAGGAGCCGGCTGAGCAAGAAAACGGCACGCTGGCGGCATCCATCGTCGACTACAAGTTCATTCACTAGACCCCTCGCGGCAGCGAGAGCTTTCTCGCTCGCCAAACATCCGCGTAGAAAACCCTCGCCGACTGCGTCGCAGTCGGCCACATTTTTCTGGATTCCCGTTCCCAACAAATTTCCTCCGTACCCTTGCCGCGCTTCCCTTACACTCTCTGACGCAGGCTTCCCCTCATGGCTTCCATCACCGCAGTGCTGCACACGGAAAATGACGCTCTCCGGCTGGGCCGCGCCCTGGAGACGCTTTACGCGTGCGACGACATTCTTGTGATTGATCATGGCTCGCAGGATGCCACGCTACGCATTGCCCGTGAGTATGGCGCGCGCGTCGTAAGCGCCAGGCAAGGAGCATCAGCCGGAGACTATCTTTCATCTGTCAGCCAAAGACTCGAGGGCCCGGCGGCGGCAAATTCAGCAACTCCGCGCTGGATTCTCTGTCTCGATCCTCGCGAGTCGCTGACCGAGAAGCTGGCGGCCAGCCTGTTTGAGTGGAAGTCGGAGTTGTCGCAGGCCAACAGTCCAGCCGCTCCAGCCTTCTCAGTTTTTCTTCGCGAAGAAACGGCAGACGGATGGCTGGAAGTCCCCACCGCGCAGACCCGCCTGGTCCCTGAAGCCTGGACGGCGTGGAAAGGAAGGTTTCCGGCGCATGACCCAGCGGCGCTCGCGCTGGAGGGAGAACTGCTGCGCTTCGTTTTTCCGTAAACCGCGAGGGCTCGGTTATTTGACCGCGAAATTCGCTGAATGCCATGCACTCGTCCGGCCGGCTGCGTCCGATACCTGCACTTCGACCCGATACGAACCCAGACGCAGCTTGTCCACATCGATCTCTTCCGCGACGTGAACGCTCGGATTCCCGGGCTGCACCCACGACGTGATATCTCGCGGGCCGGTATCGACTTCAACTTCTCCATGCTTTACCCGGGTGACTTTCAACTGCATGCTCAGTTTTGCAGTTCCATCGAGAACAGTCCCATCCAGAACCATGGGATATTGCACTTCAAAATACGCGAACAACCGTTGGCCCGCTTGCATGCGCGTATCGCCCGCCGGGGAGAACTGTCCGCCCCGGCTGACCAGCGGCGCGTAGGCCGGCGCCAGTACCGCTGCTGTGTCTTCCTGTCCTGCCGCGGTGGCATCTCGAAAGCGATCGCACAATACCACCGAACTGATTTTCAACGCGCTGTTGTCGGGCGGTTCCACTGTGAACAGCGAATCGGCGAGTCCGAACTCATGCCCGTCGCCCAGCACCATGCGCAGCTTGTATTCCCCGGGAGGAAGATCAAACTGCGCTTCATAGCGTGAAGGAATCAGAGTCTTGTCTCGAGCCGGATCGGCGTGGGTATGCTTATCGCCACGCACATAATCCGGCCGGTCCTGCGAGCAGCAGCCGAAATCGCTGAAGCGCAGAACCACCGCGCCCTGCCGGTCGTAAACCATCCCCAGGACGCCGATCGTGGCGAACAACGTTCCCTCTCGCCACTCGCGCCACAAGCGGTACCAGGGAAAGCTGAGGGCGACATCGACGCGGCTGCGATTCGCGCCGGTCGGAAGCACGGCCGTCTGCAACGCCAGTGGAATTTTTCCTTTCGATCCCGCAGTCGCATGGCCCAGCAGTTGATCGCCAAGTTTGGAACCTTCCAGCGGGTCCGAGGGCGCATGCTGCACGTTGCAGTAGTCTCTGCGCGCAAATACAGAAGCATTGGGCCCGTTGATCCCGACTCTGACTTTATGACAGCTTCCCGGTTCTGAACTGGGCGGTACATAGGCGATGCGATAGAAAGAACCGGCGCCGCCAGGTAAGTAAGTCCTGCCCCCGTACATCGACCAAATTCGTCGCGGAGCATAATAAAAAGCTGGATGCCAGCCCGTGTCGTCGTGGTAGCCCACATCGCCTGGCACCAACAGCGGCCCCAGATCGGCCGTGCTCCATTTGCCGAGAGGAGTGTAAGAAAAATCCACGTGCCATCCGGCACTGTCGCGGGCATTGACCAGCGGCACGGGCTGCACGGTAACGTCCTGAATCTTCTGCGCGACGCCGTCTTCGGAAAGGTTGAAGTCTTTGGCCTTCAGATCGCGCATGGCGGTTCGGTCGCAGTCAAGGGGCTTGTAAGGATCAGACAGTCGCAGTTTGAAAAACATGGCTGCATTGGCCAGCCCGCAATTGCGCTCTTCCGGCGTTAGTGTGGTTCGGATGTCCTGCAGGAAGACAAATGCGGGCACGATCACCTGGTGCGGTTCAACCCGAATGGAATACTCATCCTGCGCGCGCGCAGTTGCACAAGCGAAACTGACCAGGACACTCGCCAGTGCGAGCCGAACGATCTGCCTGGCCGTGGTTGCCACGCGCAAGAACATACCTGCTCGGGCCTCGCCGCGTATACTAAGCCGCCACCGCTGATGTGGCAAATATGAAGTAGCAAATTATGATCTGGCAAACAGCAAGCCGTGATCAGCCGTCACACCCGCTTGTGATTCTCGTCACATTCCGCGCTCAGACTCACGCTTAGACTGACTCGTTCAGGGCAGTTTGGGCCATGTCAGCCCAGGAGGACAGAGATGCGTGTAATGAAATTCATCAGTTTGGCGTTGATTGTAGTGGCGGTTTCGACCTTTGCCGTGGCGCAGCAGGCTGCCCCGGCGCCGTCAACCACGGTCAAGCATGTTGCAATTGCCGACGTTCCCTCGAATGACGGCAAAGAGATGTACAACAGCTATTGCGCGGTTTGCCACGGGAAAGACGGCAAGGGCGCCGGCCCGGCGGCTTCGGCCATGAAGACTCCGCCCACCGATCTGAGCACTCTGGCGCAGAAAAATGGCGGCAAATATCCATCCGCACACGTGGCTTCTGTCATCCGCGGGCAGGCGACTACACCCTCCCACGGCAGCCAGGATATGCCGGTGTGGGGTCCGCTGTTCTCCAGCATCAGTCAGGGTCACGACACCCAGGTACAGCAGAGAATCGCTAACCTGGTCTCGTACATCGAAACCCTGCAGTCGAAGTAGGCATTTAGAGACTTCATTATTCGAAACCGTGACGGCTTCGGGGGCGCGAAAGCGCGCTCCGGAGCCCGTACCGGCCGCCCCGCATCGGCTGTCGCTCACCGGTTCCGTACGACAACAACACCGTGGTCAGTAGCTTGCCCGCCTCGTGGCCCGGCTGCCCCTTGGCCGAATGGGCAGTGACTTCAGTACCTTAGTCCTCCGCTGATGATCGCCTTATAATCCAACCAAGAACCAGGGAAAGCAGCGTTCTTACGGAGAAGTTCGCTCCGTCGGGCCGGGCTGCCCCTGCGAGATCATCAGAGGTCAGTAACAAAGATCGGCAGCAACGTTCGGCAGCACAGGTCAACATCTAAAGAACCCGTGGATCCCGTTTTCGCATCTTCGATTTTTCTCTTTGGGCTGGCATTTGGCAGCTTCCTGAACGTGTGTATCTACCGCCTGCCCCGCGGGCTGTCGGTGGTGACGCCGCGTTCGGCCTGTCCCGAATGCAAGCAGCCGATCGCGTTCTATGACAATGTTCCGGTGTTGAGCTGGCTGATCTTGGGCGGGCGCTGCCGCCACTGCAAGACCAAGATCACGCCCCGTTACCTCATGATCGAGCTGCTGACCGGCCTGCTGTTTCTGGCCTGCTACTGGCATTTCGGGCTGACGCTCTCCACGCCGAAGTACTGCGTGCTAGCGTTCCTGCTGCTGGGGCTGATTTTCACCGATGCCGAAACCAAGCTACTCCCCGACATGATGACCCTGCCCGGGCTGGCGCTGGGCCTGATCTTCAGCCTGCTGGTTCCGGTGAATGATCTGGCGTCTCAGTTCTTGCCGGGGATGGTGAACCTGCCCTTCAGCGGCGACCTCTCAACGCGCCTCTTGTCTCTGCTTGATTCCCTGCTGGGCGCGGCCCTAGGGGCGTCGTTTATTTACGGCGCGGGTGCGATTTATTTGCGCTGGCGCGGCAGCGAAGGCATGGGCTTTGGCGACGTCAAACTGATGGCCATGGTGGGCGCGTTTCTCGGCATGAAGCTCACGGTCTTTACGATTTTCACCGCGTCGCTGGCCGGGTCGATGTTTGGGTTGACTACGGTTTTCGTGGTCTGGCTGAAGCGCACCCACCGCTTCATGAAACGGCTGGCCAATGCACAGGCGGCTCGGCGCCGGGGATGGCAGTCGGCGCAATTGGTGCTACGCAATTATCAAATGCCGTTTGGCGTATTTCTCGGAAGCATGGCTGTGTTCGCCTTCTTCTTCGGCAACCAGTTCCTGCACTGGTACGGGGGCCTCTGGTGAGAATGCTGGCCAATCCGATTGTGTGGCGCGCGGCCAGTGTGCTGTTCTGCGCGGGCTTCGCCTTTTTGATGGGCGTGATCTTCATCCGCCGGATGCGCAAAAGCATCACCGAAGCCAGTGATTTTTCCGCCACGCCCACGCCTTCTCTGGAGACTCTGCCGCTGCATCTGTACAACACGGTCATCCAGCAACTGAAGCAGCAGCAACAGGAACTGAAGGTGCAGTCGCAAGCCGAACAGCAGCGCGCCCGCACCAGCGAAAACTTCAGCCAAGCCGTGCTCTCAAATCTATCCTGCGGCGTGCTTGTGTTCGGCACCAACGGACTGGTCAATACGGCCAACCCGGCGGCGAAAGCGATCCTCGGATTCGCATCCACTGCCGGAATGAGTCCGGAGGACATTTTCCGCGGTGCCGCAGCCAGTAATAAAGGCAGCGCGGCCGGGACGGCAAAAGCGCCGGCGGCTGGCGTGTTCCCCGACGAAACCCCATACGAAGCCACGGGCAAGCCTCTCCCGCTTTCCGACGAGATTCGGGCCGTGCTCGGGGCACGCAGCCAGCGGCGACAGGCCGAAGCCGAATACGAGACTCCGGCGGGCGAAAAGCGCTTCCTTGCGGTGACGGTCTCTCCCGTTCCGGCAGCGGACGGCACTCTGCTCGGCGTCGCTTGTTTAATCAACGACCTCAGCGAACTAGAGCGAATCCGCCGCCAGCAGGCACTGCACGGCGAGATTTCGGCTGAGATGGCGTTGCAACTGCGCACTTCGCTGACCACCATTTCCGGCTACGCGCAGCAACTGGCTAACAGCCGCGATCCGGAACTCGCCCTGCAACTCGCGGGCGACATTGCCCAGGAAGCCGCGCAGTTGGATCGCCGTCTGGGTGGTTTCCTGACGTCGAAGCCAGCCGCGCAGTCCGCGGCCGCTGGGGGTTCAAGAGTTTGATGGACATGAAGGGTGATCGGAATGAAGTGGGAATCGAGTTTCGCAAGTCGGGTTTGAAAAAGGGTGGTTTCGCAATACTGGATTCGCAACGTTGAGATGAAAACCAATCGTCCGGGGGCACGGCAGAGTCCGCCGCTTCGACCGGACAGACTGAATCGCAAAGGGTGGAAATGATGAAAAACATGGCATGCACTGGAATTGGACTTGTGCTGTTTCTCGGCCTGGCCGGCCTTCCGGCGGGCGCTCAGGGGCAGGCTCCGTCAACTCAATCCGCTCCCTCGCTGGGCGAGTACGCGCGGCAGGTTCGCAAGGATCCGGGAAGCACTTCAAAGCCAAAGGTATTCGACAACGACAATCTTCCCACCGAAGACAAGCTGTCGGTGGTAGGCGCGGCGCCGACGACTACAGCCGACAATTCCGCCCCGGCGGACAATGCGGCACCGGCCGCAGCCGACACCAAGGCTGCGCCAGGGGAAAAAGAAGGGCCCAGCGCCGCCAAGACTACGACGGATGATGCGGCCAAGGCCGCGGCCCAGAAGCAATGGGCTGATAAGCTCACCGCGCAGAAGGAGCAAATTGATTTAATGGCGCGCGAGCTCGATGTGCTGCAGCGCGAGTACCAGATTCGCGCCGCCGCCATGTACGCCGATGCCGGCAATCGCATGCGCAACTCCGGCGACTGGGACAAGCAGGACACCCAGTATAAGCAGCAGATCGCCGACAAGCAGAAAGCTCTCGATGAGGCCAAACAGAAACTCGACGACATGCAGGAAGATGCGCGCAAAGCGGGCGTCCCGTCCTCAGTCCGCGAGCCGTAACCGCAATCTCTCGAACTCACTTGAGCGCCGGGGTTCCGCTCCGGCGCTGGTTTTATTTCCGCCGCTTGCCCTTCAGCCCGGACCCTTTCAGTTCACCGCTTGGCGCAGCCGCCGAATCTGTTTCACATGATGCAAGCCGTGGACCAGGTGAAACTTCCTCCATTGTGCCCCCGTGAGCGGACCCAAGATCGGATGATCGAGCAGTTTATTGCGTCTCCCAAACTTTTCCTCGCAGCGCGCGATCATGTCATCCATCTCGGCGATTTTCAGCCCAATCTCGGCCAGCACCTTCTCACTCGGAGCCCCGCACGGCCGTGTGAACTGCGGAGCCTCGCGGCCTGATGGCAAATAACCGAATCCCACCACGACCAGCTTCCGTCCGCGTTGCCTCCACGTCGGGCCCGCCACCAGCAGCTTCTCCGCGCCCAGCACGCGGCTGAAGCCCTTGGTCGTCCCGGTGTAGGTGAGATACAGATGCTCCAGCACTTGGGCGGCACACCACTTTCCCGGAGGATGCGAGCGCATCTGTTCCGCCGATAATCCAGCCACCGCCGAAGCGATCTCAGCCTGCAACTCTTGAAGTTGAGAGTTCACGAAGGATTACTAAACTTTTCCGCTCTTTCGGTTAGAATATTGCACTGCCATAAAACTTATCCACGGTATCACAGGAAGGATGCCATGAAGACGCTGAGTCTTGTTTCCCCGAAACCGAGCACGGTTGCAATAAAACTGCCGCTAGCAGTGTCGCTGACGGTGATCCTTCTGGCTCTGCTCACCGCATGTTCAGACTCCGGCAAACCCGCGGAACCGGCGAAGCCGGAAGTGAAAGGCCCCGAACTCATCACTGCCCGCTCGGCCTTCCAGAAACTTTATGTTGCCGCGCGCGGCTGGAATCAGGACACGAAACCCTTCCGCATCGAGTCGACGGCGACCAGCGACGGTAACGGACAGGACGGCAAGTGGGCGGTTTGGCGATGTGGATTCGCTTCGCCGGCGCAACGCCTGCAAAAATCTTACACCTGGTCCGGCAGCGCGGCCCCGGGCGCCGCCGATCGCGGCGTCAATCCAGGCATTGAAGATAGCTACACCGCTTCTAATGCCTCGACCCAGGTATTTGACATGGCCTTCCTTAAAATCGATTCCGATCAGGCTTTTGCCACGGCGCAGAAACACGGCGGCGACAAGATTCTGGAGAAGGATCCCGCTACGCCCGTCATCTACATTTGCGACTTCAACCACAACACCAATCAGTTGGTCTGGCACGTCATCTATGGCGCCCAGCGGGAAGGGGCCAAGCTGGCAGTCGCGGTCAACGCGACCTCGGGTGAATTCATTCGCGTGGAGAAGTAGTCCGCGCTCCGGGCTTTGCCGCTGCGTCTAAAGGGGAAGAAGAATGCCGATGGAGGCGGGACTTTGCCTTACTGGTTCGCGCCTTCTTCCTGGTGGACGTGGGATGCAATTTGAGAGAAGAAGCCGTGCAGGGCCTCGGCCGAAGCGATCGCCCGCTTAAGCGCGGGGCGGTCCGCGAAGGCGACAATGTCTTGCGGAGAATACTGGAGACGAACGCGGTCGGCGGCGCAGTGCGCGCTCAACAACTCCACGGCTGCAGCGGCGAGATCCGCTTTGAGACGGACAACATCAATCTGTTTCTTGGTTCCAGACACCATTACTGCTACTCCTAGATTTGGGCTGTAAACGCAGGCGGGTCCCGGGAACCGTATTGGGAGGACTGCCACTTTCGCGGTTCCGGCGGGACCCACCCTGCGAGGTCATCAGTTCTAGCTGTGGGAATAGTATACAGCGTTAACAATACGCAGTGCAAGAAATAATTATCGGCTATTTTTGGAGGAGCAGTGCCCCGTCATCCCGACCCCGATCTGGAACAGCGAATTCTCGGCGCGGCCTCGCGGCTATGGGCGCGCGGCGGCGAGAAGGCCATGACCATGCGCGCCGTCGCCAAAGCGGCCGGTACCACCACGCCCACGGTTTACGAACGCTACCGCGACCGCGACGACATTCTCCGCGCCCTGCGCATCCAGACCCGCAGCGAACTGATTGCCGCGCTAAGCCGCACCCAGACGCTCCGCGAAGCCGTCCTTCGTCAACTGGAATTCGCCCTGGAAAATAGCCACGCCTACGAGGTCCTTTTCGACGGCGTGGGCAAACCGCCTTCTCTGCATGAACCCTGGCCATCGTTCAACCTGATGCGGGAGCGCGTCGCCAAACGATTGGGAGGCACTCCCCGAAGCCACACCCGACTGATGCTGGCAGTGTGGTCGCTGATGCATGGCACTGCCATGCTCATCATCCGCGGCGGCTTCGAGGACCCGTTGCGCAGTCAGACCATCCATGCCTGCCTGGACGCCTTCGAAGGCATGCTCGACTCAGCGGCGCGACGCAAGAGCCACTCCGGCCCCAAGTGGCCTTCCAATCTGATTCTCGGCGAGGGCAAACAGAGCCGAATCGGAAACAGCGGCGAAAGTCGCCAGCGATCAAAATCGAAAAGAAAGCGCGCGTAATTCCACCTACGGAACGTCATGAAAGGCGTGTCGGGTGCCCCATTTCTGCCGCGTTCTCGGCGGCAGAAGTAGGGATTCTGCTACTGAGCCGCTTTCGCGCTGGCGGCGCCCTGTAACCGCTGAGTCGCCTTCTGGGCTTCCGCCGACTGCGGACCTTTGGGCAGGATTTTCAGGTAGTTCTCGTATTCCTTGAGCGCTTCGGCGGGCTGTGCCATTTTTTCCAGGCACACGGCCAGACGGAATGTGGCGGTCGCATCATTCGGTTTGTAGAGCAGCGCCTCGCGGTAACGATCTGCGGCAGCGCGGTAGTTCTTGCGTGCCTTGAAGTAGTAGTCGCCTACCTCGATGTCTTTCGCCGCCTTGTGCGGATTCCAGGGATGAAACTCGCTCACCTCTCCGTTGTCCGGCGCAGACTCTACATCCATCAAAATATCGGAACTTTGCGGATGAGCCTTGTCGTCGTTCGCCGGAGCACTCAAGTCAACCGCTTGGTCTTTGCTCGAACTGTCGCCGTCGCCCACTTGATCGGCGTTGATCCGGTCTGAGCGTGGCGGACTCGACTGGCGTGGGGCCGATTGTTCAGTCGCGGGCGAATTCGACGGCGCTGAATTAGCAGGGGTGGAACTGGCAGGAGCGGAACTCTGCGCCCACACTCCCACGCTGCACGTGACGCATAAAGCAAGAAGCCAACTGCGCATAGTTTTATTCTACCGGCCTGCGGGACCACTGAAAATATTTTGACTTAGCGACATTTCGACTTAGCTATGAACCGCGCGAAAACCCTGCAGGCACTTGCGCACAGTCTCGAGTTCGGGAAACCGGCTGCCTTCCTGCTCGACCAGGTAGAACTCCACGCCGCCAACGCTTTCCGCAGCGGCGAAGATTCCCTTCCAGTCCGCGACCCCTTCTCCGAACAAGGTCTTGTAAGCCACGGCCGGATCGCGCGACCAGTCTTTACAATGGATGGAGCGAATGCGTCCCGGGTTGGCTCGAATCCACGCCACCGGATCGCCGCCCCCTTCCAGACAGGTCCCCACATCCAACTGCAGCATCACCCCGGGCTGCGTGTTTTTCGCGAGAATGTCCATGGGACGCTGCCCGCCCACCGACGCCCACTCCGCCTGGTGGTTGTGATAGCCCGGATGAAGCCCCGCAGGCTTGAGCGTGTCAGCGGCGGCGTTCAGCTTGTCGGCAACCGCTTTCCAGCCATCGAGGCCGGTCTTGGGATCCGTCCACGCCAGCACGACATACTTGCAGCCCAGAATCAGGTTGAGGTCGCGGACTCGATTGATCTTGTCCGCATCGAAGTATTCCGCGTCATTGTGCGTCGAGTAGCAACGGATGCCCAGATCATCCATCAGCTTGCGCATCTGTTTAGCCTGCGCATCGGTCCATTCGAAATACGGCGCGTAGAATTCCACTGCCTGATATCCCATCTGCGCAACCGCCCGCACCGTGCCCTCGGGATCCTGCTTGAGCGCATCGCGCACGGAATAGAGTTCGAGCCCAACCGGAATCGCGCCAGACGCAGCCGCTCCCGCGGCAACACTGCGCAACGCCCAGGGCAACACGGCCGACATCGCCAGAAACGAACGGCGGGACAGATTCATTGAGGTCATGCCAGAATCCTAACTCTTCGTGTCGTTGACCAGTCAAAGAAAAACTCTCAGCACGAGGACCGTTCCGAATTCGACAATCGCGGCACCTGCGTATCCAATGTTAAAATCCAGCGTTCGGAGACCGGCAGTTCCACGAAAGGAGTTCCTCATGAAGCGATTCGTAGTGGTGGCCCTGATGGTCTTGATCGTCGCCGGGCCATCTTTCGCTAAGACCCACAAAGAGGTTTACACCGTCCCCTGCACCACTCTGTGGCCTGCAGTGAAAGACACGCTCCGCAACTCGGGCAAGTACGGCATCATCGGAATCGACAATGAAGAGATGACTGCTTCGTACAATATCGGCGGAACCTTGGCCCCCAAGCGCACCAACTCTGTTGTGTTGAACGCCCAGGGAAGCAGCTGCGAGATGCAGGTGCAGAGCGCGTACAGCGGCATAGGAAACAACGACGAAGGCGATTTCAAGAAGCGCGTGGACGCATCCCTCGCCAAGTTGCAGGCTACTCCTCCGGCTGAGCCCGCAAAACCAGACGACACCAAGAAGTAGTGCCTCGCGGCAAGACTGCAGTGGTAGCGAGAAAAAAAGCAGGCCGCTCAGGGGGATAGTTGAGCGGCCTGGTTGGCGAAGTCCTTCCGGGGAGGAAGGGTAAACCTGAGGCATCCGCCTCTTACATCGATGGCGGAGTTGCAGACGCCGCCGTGCTAGCGCCCACAGTGTTCGTCATGAGCCGTACATCAACGCGGCGGTTATCGGCGCGCCCGGTGGCAGTCTTGTTCGACTCCACAGGCTTATCCTTGCCCAGACCAATCACGTAGATCTTGTGCGCCGGCACGTTATATTTCACGGCCAGATACTGAATCACTGCATTGGCGCGGCGCTGGCTCAAGTCGTAGTTGTAGTCGGCCGAGCCCACCGAATCCGTTCCGCCTTCCAGCGCGATGATGTAGCCCTTGGTCGAAGCAATGCTGCCCGCCAGCTGGTCGAGCGCTTCCTGTGCCTTCGGCGTCAAGCTGTCTTTATTGAAGCCAAATTTCACTGAGGTCTCGGCCACGGCATGATAGTTGTCGAGGTTGGCAACTTCGTTGGTCAACACGCCGACGCGGTTGTTCGCGGCGTCGGCCAGCTGCTGAGCGGACGATGCGGTCTGTCCGGCGGCCTGCGCCTTCTGTTCGACGACGGCAGTCTTGTCGTTCACGGCCGCGATGCCAGCCTGCGCGCGCGCGTCAACATCCTTAATGTCCTTGGTATTCTTCGCCGTCAGGTCATCAAGTTCGTTGGTCTTGTTGATCAGCGGCGTCGTCTGCTGCTTCACATAATTCTTGCTGGCGCAACCGACGGTCGCCGCCATGCTGACTGCTAACCCAATTACTAATCCGGCATTCACTAACCTGATACTGACTAACGAAGTGCGTTTCATAGGGTGAGGCTCCTTAATCCATCTCTGTGATGTCTTTGAATCTTGTCGCGGCACGCCAGTGGCGGCCCGAACTTTAAGCTTGCTTAGAATCCCTGGGCAATCACTACATGTACCAGCAAGCTTTACTGGTGCACGGCAGATGCCAGTTTCCCGAATGCGGAAGCTCCACAATAAGTATATACGTTTTCAATGCTTTGCAGCCAGTTTGACGCGCCGGCACGAAACCGCGCCGGCACGAAACTCGCACAAACCCACACACGGAATGGAATTTTTATACGGTACTGCCGCAAAACAGAACGAGGCGGGGAACGTAAAATAGAGGCTCACGCGCTGATGGATCTGCTCGCTAAAATCCGCACCATCCCCACCGAGCCCGGCGTGTATCTCTACAAAAACGCCGACGGCGAAGTCATCTACGTGGGCAAGGCGAAAAACCTGCGCAGCCGCGTGGCCAGCTACTTCCACGAAGGCCGCTGGGAAGACGCCAAGACCGGAACCCTGATCCGTGAGGCCGTCGACATCGACTACATCGTAGTCGCCAACAACAAAGAGGCGCTGGCGCTCGAGAATAATCTGATCAAGCAGCGCAAGCCGCGCTTCAACATCCTGCTGCGTGACGACAAGACTTACCCCTATGTGAAATTAACCATGGGCGAGCGCTGGCCCCGCGTCTACGTCACCCGCCGCCTGCGCAAGGACGGCAGCAACTACTACGGTCCTTACTTCCCCGGCAATCTTGCCTATCGCATCGTCGATCTCATTCACCGAAATTTTCTGATTCCATCGTGTAAGGTCGACCTCACGCGTTTCCATCCCCGCCCCTGCCTGCAGTACTACATCAAACGCTGCCTGGGCCCGTGCGTGCAGGAATTGACTACGCCCGATGCCTACCAGGAAGCCGTGCGCGATGTGAAACTTTTTCTCGAAGGCCGCCCCACCGACCTGAGCCGCTCACTGCACGAACGCATGGAACAAGCTGCGGCCGCGGAAGAGTATGAACGCGCCGCCCGTTATCGTGATCTGATTTCCACCGTCGAGCAGTTACAGGAGCGCCAGCGCATGGCCGCCGCCGAAGGTGACGATGCCGATGTCTTCGGTTATCACTACGAAAATGGCATGCTGGCCGTAAACCTGTTCCACATGCGCTCCGGCAAAATGGTCGACCGCCGCGAGTTCTTCTGGGAAGACCTGCCCGACTTTGTGGCTCCCACAGACCATGTGGGAGAAAAGAATGATGCAGGAGAGAAGATTGAGTTAGGAGAAAAGATCCAGTTTCATCCCGGCGAATTCTTCTCCGCCCTGCTGAAGCAACTCTATATCGCCCAACCTTACGTTCCCCGCAACCTCTACGTCCCGGTGGATTTCGAAGACCGCGAAGCCCTCGAAGACCTGCTCTCCGAGCAGGTGGCCGACCAGAGTGCCCGTCCCGCACGCGTCCACATTCTCGTTCCGCAGCGCGGCGACAAGCGCTCGCTCATCGACCTGGCAGGAAACAATGCGAAGCAATCCTACGATCAGCGTTTCCGCGTACTCAAACCCAACGCACAGAAGATTCAGGAAGAGTTGCAGGACGTCCTCACCCTGCCGGAATTGCCCAAGCGCATCGAATGCTTCGACATCTCGCACATTCAGGGCGCGGAAACCGTCGCCTCCATGGTCGTTTGGGAAGATGGCAAAATGAAGAAGTCGGACTACCGCAAGTTCATCATCCGCACCGTCGAAGGCGTAGATGACTTCGCCTCCATGCGCGAAGTGGTCACGCGCCGCTACAAGCGCCTACAAGAAGAAAAGAAGCCCATGCCGAGTCTAGTCCTGATCGACGGCGGTCTCGGACAACTGCACGCCGCCGCGGAAGCCCTCGACTCGATCGAAATCATCAACCAGCCGCTCGCCGCCATCGCCAAGCACGAAGAAATCCTATACGTCTACGGGCAGGAAGAAAATCCGATTGCCCTCGACCACCATTCGCCCGTCCTGCATCTCATTCAACTCATTCGCGATGAAGCCCACCGCTTCGCCGTCACCTTCCACCGCAAGCGCCGCCAGATGCGCGACCGCTCCACCGAACTGCTGGAGATCCCCGGCGTGGGCGCAAGCACGACGCGTCGCCTGCTCGAACATTTTGGCAGCGTGCAGGCCGTCAAGCAGGCCGACGCAGCAGCCTTATCCGCAGTCGTCACCCGCACCCAGGCCGAAGCGATCAAGAATCACTTCCAGAAGTAGCGGCGCTAGGATTTCGGATTCGGCGACGCATTCCCCATATCGAGCACAACCTTCCAGCTTCCATCCTTCTGCAGTTTCCAGATGCTCGTGTACTTGCCGTATTCCACGAACGGCTTGCCCGCCTTGTCGCTCGAATGAAACTCATAGTTGCCATAGGTGTAGCCGAGATCGCCCGACGAAGAAATGTCCGCGCCCACCGGCGTCCATGTGAGCCGATTAGTTTTGTCGTCAAGGAATCCCATACCCTTGGCAATCTCCGCCTTGCCCTGAATCAATGGGCCACCATTCGGTACTTCGACCGCATCGTCCGCATAGTACGACATGTATCCCAGCGACCCTTTCTCGGCAGCGGCCTTCATGAATTCGCCTTCGAGTTGCTTCAACATCTCAGGTGTAGCCTTCGGCGAGGCCGAAACGGTTGGCCGGGCGATGGGCAACCCAATCGTCGCAACCAGAAAAGCAACGATCAGTATGGGAAGAAATGATTTCATGCACCCTCCTTGAAATGACGCGCTCATTCTACGCTCTGGAATCCAATCGCGGGCTCCTCTCTGTGTTTCTCTGCGTCCTCTGTGGTTAAGATTCGAAGCCCTTTGCTACACTAGCGCCCATCGTGATCAAACGGATTTTCATCTCTCTTCTGGTTTTCTCTGCGCTTGTAGGCGCAGGTCTGCAGGCAGCTTTTGGACAAACCCAGAACCCGCCTGACATGGCTACGCCGCAGGAGAAACACCTGCGCAATGTGCACCAACTGACTTTCGGGGGCCAGAACGCCGAGGCTTATTTCTCCGCTGACAGCAAGCAGTTGATCTTCCAGTCCTCGCACGGCGACGTGAAGTGCGACCAGATTTTTATCATGAACATCGACGGCAGCGACCAGCACATGGTCTCGACCGGCAAGGGACGCACCACCTGCAGCTTCTTCTATCCCGACGGCAAGAAGATTCTTTATGCCTCGACCCACCTGGCCAGCCCGGAATGCCCGCCTCGTCCTGATTTTTCGAAAGGCTATGTGTGGGCCGTGTATTCGGGCTATGACATCTTCACCGCCAATCCCGATGGCTCCAATCTGAAGCAACTGACCAACACGCCGGGTTATGACGCCGAGGCCACAATCTCACTCGACGGGAAAAAGATTACGTTCACCTCTATGCGCAACGGTGATCTTGACATCTACTCCATGGACGCCGACGGCACGCACGTCAAACAACTCACGCACGAACTCGGCTACGACGGCGGACCAACCTTCTCGCCCGACCGCAAACACATCGTCTACCGGGCCTACCATCCGCAAACCGAAAAAGAAATCTCCGATTACAAAGAATTGCTGGCGCAGAATCTGATTCGCCCCACCTCACTCGAAATCTGGACCATGAAGGCCGATGGCAGCGAAAAGAAACAGATCACCAACCTGGCTGCGGCCAGCTTTGGGCCGGCTTACACCGCCGACGGCAAGCGCATCATTTTCTCGTCAAACTACGATCCCGACACGCACGCCACCGGCGGCATGGGCAATTTTGAATTGTGGCTGATCAATCCCGATGGAACCGGCCTGGAGCGCGTCACCTACAGCGACGGGTTCGACGGCTTCCCCATGCTCTCGCCCGATGGCAAGAAACTGGTGTGGGCGTCGAACCGCAACGCCAAGGCCCCGCACGAGACGAATATTTTTATTGGGGATTGGGTGCCGTAGGCGCGGATTCCTTGCTTGCTTTTGCCTTCTTGGTGGCCAGAGTCTTGTCCACCCAATCATCCGCAGTCTTCAGGTCGCGGTCGCGGACAGCGACGTCATCGCATTCCAGATCGGCTTTCTCCCGATACATCAGATTCATGTACGCCATAGCGTCGTCGTAGTCAGGACGCAGGTCGATGGCCTTGTGCAGCGAGTCGATCCCATGTTCGACCAGGGACGTACTCTTGGCCTTTAGTTCGCCGCAGACCTTTTTCTGCTCCGGATCTTTCGCGCTCAGATTCTCTTCCGGCCGCAAGCCCAACTGGGCGCGGGCTTCCATGCGCGGCACGTAGCACTCCGTCCAGTCGATCACACCCTGCGAGTAGTACACTTCAGGATCGTCGGGATCAAGGCCCGCAGCGATCTGGTAATAGTGCTTGGAATCCTCGAACTTCTTCATATTCAAGTAGAGATAGCCGATGCCCTTGGCGCTGTTCACCCTCGGCGTCCGTTCCGCATCGGAGTCGAGCACGCGCTGGTATTGGCTGATTGCCTGCTCCGCGATTTGAATATTCTCCGGCGCGTCCACGCCGGGGATGTACTGCGCCAGATACGCCGTGGCCAGATAGAGTCGCGCGTTAATGTTCGAGCCATCCAGTTCAACCGCCTTCTGAAAATGCCCGGCAGCCTCCTCATAATGAGAGCTTTTGTAGGATTCGACTCCGAGTTGAAGTTCGCTGGCGGAGGTTGGCGCTTCTTGTCCAACCGAGGTGAAAGAAAGAAGCAGGAACGTAAGCGCGGTGAGTAAACTCGAGGATCGGCTCATAACGCAACCTCGCCAGAATTGTACTCTTCAGTATGTTTCTGCACGGTGGAATCGGGCGTCGGGCCCGCATGCGCGCGTATTCCGCCCCCCGACACCTTTGACCACAAAGGTCAGAGCCGAACACAGAGGGACCGCAAGTTTTCCTCCGTGTCCCACTGTGTCCTCTGTGGTTAAGGATCTGTTTCTTGCAGCAATTCCGACTCCGAGGTCTTAGGGCTCGTCACCTACAGCGAACGGCTTCGATGGTCTCCCTATGTTGCGCCTACGGAGGCACTGGCCCGCGAACACGATGCGATTCATTTTCCCGGATCTGGTTTGGGCCCGAGTTGTGTGCGGTTCGCATCGGACACCGGAGCCGGAGCGGCTATCGGCGGCTTCCCCGGGTAGCGCTGGACCAGCGAAATCGCCGGCTTGGGAAAAGGCATCGCGACTGTTTGCTCCGAGTTCTTTGCTCGCAGCCGCATCGCAAGCCAGGCCACGCAGGCGATCATTCCGCACCAGCCCAGCGTTCGCACCACGGCCGCGATCTGCGTGTCGTGGTCGAGCACGCCGAGGCTGGAAAATATTGCATTGAAGTCGTGCTTCACAAACTCCGGATCTCCGGTGGTGACCAGCGGCAGGTTCATGACGCGGGCATCAGCCATATATGTAGCGGTATAAAGCCAGTTCTCGAAGAAGAAAAACAGGCAGAAGACGAAGCTCGGGGCCTGCCGTTCGGTGAAAAAGTAGGCCGCCAGCAGAAACGGCACCAGCCACTGCAGCAGCGTGCCTCCCCACAGGCACAGCGTCGGTCCAAACCAATAGAAAAGATTGTGGCCGCCCTCGTGCACCACCAGATTCGCGCTGTCGATGAAAAGAAATCCGCCGTGAGCCCGAAACGCGTAGATCATGAACCAGCCGTAGAAGACCAGCCACGCCCCCACCACCGGACGCGACACTGGCTTCCATGGTCCGAAAGGAAACATCTCCCCGAGAAGGAATTGCAATTTTTTCAACATAATTCTTCAAAATATGGTTCTTCAATTTGGTTCTTGAAGCAGCGCTCCCGCAATTCTACGGATGTAGGCTTGCGCGGTGCAGATTACCAACGTGCGCTGCCTCCTCCGCCAAAGCTCCGCTCGGTTCCGAGGCAAACTCACTAGGCCACGCCCATCGCCCGACTCGGCCATTTCTTGCTAAAGTGATTCACAATGAAGATTCGGCAGTGGATTACCGCAATTGTGCTGCTACTGCTGGTGGCCGGGGCCATCGCGGGCCTGGTGTGGACGCGCGAGTTGCCGGCGCCAAGTGAAGATGCGGCAACAACTCCCGACAAGAAACCGGCAAGCCATACGGCACCCGTGGCGCAGCGTCCTCTGGTCGACCAGCGCCCGCTGCAGACTGCTCGACGCATGGCCGCACTCGCGGCCACGTCCGAAGAGCAGGTGCTGGCGCATCAGGCTGAAAAACTCGGAGACCACGAGGTCGACCTCACTTTTTTCGATGCTCTCCGCACCGCCGAAGAAAATCCTCCCCCGCTTTCACCCGAAGCCCGGCAGATTGCCGATCGCGAGAACAAGGTCGAGGTGGCTGTTAAAGAAGACCAGGAAAACATCGCGCTGCTTACAAAGAAACTCGCAGCCGCCCCGGACAAACAGAAAGATAATCTGCAGGACCAGATCGACGTCGCCAAGGCGCAACTCGATCTTGACCAGAACGAATTGGACGATGCCACTGAGGACCTGGAGCAGGCGGGCGGGGATCCGCAATCCAAGATCAAGCGCCTCCAGGCCGAGCATGAGTCGGGGGAGCACAGCGGCAACGCAGCCCTAGGCTCGGCGGCGAATCCCTACGAACAGGATTACCAGGCACACACTCTGCTGACCGTATACCGCGCGTGGCAGGCCCTGCGCGAGAAGACAACGCAATTAGAGGCGGCCCGCGACGAGAGCAAGGCCAAGCAACTGCGTCTGAGCCAGCGCCACGAAACTCTCGCCGCTCAAGTGGAAAAAGATAAGGAAAACCGCGAAGGCGCTCGGCAGCAGGCCAAGGGTTTCGCCGGCAGCAACAACGCGGCCAGCCGCGACGAATCAAAAGCCGCTGCCAAGACCGCGCTCGATTCCCTGAAGCAGTACACCCGCGATCAGAAAAATCTCGCCGATCTCGGCAAGCGGCTGCAGGACGAGCAGGAACTCACCGAAACCTACAACTCTTGGATCTTACTCGTCGAGACTCGACGGCGATCGGCGCTACACCACCTGATCGAGTGCCTGTTGTGGATTCTGCTGGTGGTGTTCGCCGTCTATCTGGCAGACCGGTTGATCGAGCACCTTTTCACCGGCGTGACCGCGGAAAACAAGCGCATCGATACCCTGCGTGCTGTGGTGAAGTTCGCCGCGCAGGCCGTGGGTGCCATCGCCATCATCTTCATCATTCTGGGCATGCCCACGCAAACCACCACGGTCCTCGGCCTGGCCGGCGCGGGGCTTACTGTGGCCATGAAAGATTTCATCGTTGCGTTCTTCGGTTGGTTCGTGCTGATGGGTCGCAATGGCATCCGCGTCGGCGACTGGGTGGAAATCAACGGCGTTGGCGGAGAAGTGGTTGAAGTGGGATTGCTCAAGACTGTCCTGCTTGAAACCGGCAGTTGGGCCGACGCCGGACACCCCACGGGCCGCCGCGTTTCCTTCGTCAACAGCTTCGCCATCGAAGGTCACTTCTTCAACTTCACCACTTCCGGCCAGTGGATGTGGGACGAGTTGCAGGTGCTGATTCCGCCGACACAGGATCCTTATCCCATTATTGACGGCATTCAGAAGCTGGTGGAAAAAGAAACCGAGGCCAACGCCGCCAGCGCCGAAGCCGAGTGGCAGCAGGCTTCTGCGCGCTACAAAGTGAAGACCTTGTCCGCCGTGCCCGGCATCAATGTACGCCCGACCGCGGCGGGTATCGAGGTGCACGTGCGCTACATCACGCGCGCCTACGAACGCCACGAATCGCGCAAGCGCCTGTACACGGCAGTAGTGGAAATGATGCACGGCAAGTGGGACGCAGTGAAGCAGTAGGGCTTCTAGCGGTGAGCTCTGAGCTGAGAGCCACAACCTGCGAGCTTTGAACGTTGGGCTTTAAGCTTGTAACTCGCGGCCTTGCTCGCAAGCCTTCGAGCTTCCCGCAACCGCTGCAGCCGCGCCACTGCCCCGAGCGCGTGCACAACCGTGGAAGAGCGGCGCTTTAGCGCCGCGAGAAGCGCCCGTACGATCCGGGCTTTAGCCCCTGTGGTACTTATGACCCAGAAAGAAGATCTCGGAACCCTCATCGTAACCGGCGCCAGCCGCGGAATTGGCGCGGCCATCTCCACGCTCGCGGCCGAACGCGGATACGCCGTTGCCGTGAACTTCTCCGCCAGCGAAGCCGAAGCCAAAATTGTCGTGGCCGAAATTCGCGCCAACGGCGGCCGCGCCATCGCTATTCAAGCCGACGTCTCCCGCGAACCCGATATCCTGCGCCTGTTCGAAACCGCCGAGCGTGAGCTAGGCCCGATCAAAGGCCTTGTCAACAACGCCGGCATCACCGGCGGTTTCGCGCGAATCGAAGACGTCTCAGCGAAAGCCATCGACAACGTTTTCGCCGTCAATGTTCGTGGCACCATCCTGTGCTCGCGCGAAGCCGTGCGTCGCATGTCGACGCGTCGTGGCGGAACGGGCGGCGCCATCGTGAACATTTCATCGCGCGCTGCCCACAGTGGCGCGGCCGGCGAATGGGTGCACTACGCGGCAACAAAGGGCGCAATCAATAGCTTCACCATTGGTCTGGCGCGCGAGGTCGCAACCGAAGGCATCCGCGTCAACGCAGTCGCTCCCGGCCTGGTCGATACTCCACTGCACGCCGCCAACGGCGAGCCCGGCCGGCTGCTGCGCTTGATGGGAACCATCCCGATGGCGAGGGCGGGAACTCCGCGTGAAGTCGCGGAAGGTGTCCTGTGGCTGCTATCGCCAGCGGCTTCGTACACGACCGGCGCCATTCTCGAAATCGGCGGCGGGCGATAAGCTCGCTCTACTTCTTTTTCAACTCTTCTCTCAGATAGCTCTTGACCTTCTCCGGCAGGCGCGATGCATGCAGAATGTCGCGCAGCTGCGCGGGCGGGATACGTCGGGAGAATTCGAGAGCGCGAGCCATCGGCGTATATTCACTGCGCAGCAGCGCCGTGCAAATTTCCGGTCGCAGCGACCATTTTGCATGCTGGCACACTGCCTTGATGAAGGCGGGCGTCGCGCCCGGACGCAGCACTGCCCTCGCGATGGCCGCTTCCGTTAGCCGCGGATTCTCCAGCGCCGTCTGCCAGACGCGCGCTTCCTTATCGAGCAACAATGCGGCCGCCACCAGCGTGGAGGAGCGGCGCGCCAGCGCAATGCGCTCACCCAGCGTAATCGAGGTGAGCCGCGCCACCAGCAGTTCATCGGCAACTCGCTTCAAATCGGCCGCAACCGCGGGCAGTACCGAAAACTGCATCAGGTCGAAGGTGTAGAGTTCGCGGATCAGGCGCAGCGCGATGCGGCGCGGCGTGCGCGGATGGCCGGCCAGCGCCACGCGTACCTTGCGCGACTTCATCACTCCGGTGTTCTTGCTGATCTGTTCAATCGCCGCAGCAGACAGGTCGCGGTCCTGCACCATCGCGAGCGCGAGATCGGCCGTGAGAGGCAGATCGGCAGCGGATTCGGCGGGCAGTGATCCAGAGGACGAGGACAACGACCCGGCGCTCGCTTCGCCCGGACTCGGCGCCCCGATCGTATTTTCTGCTTCCAGATTCATGTTCCCGATCTATGACAGGCCAGGGACACCGACACGAGCCTTCATTTCGCGGCTCTCCGCGCCATGCGCAGCGCGCCCTCAACAGGTTCGACGACCTGCGGATTCACTTCCGCACGCGGCTCCAAGCTTCGCAGCTCATTGTAGAAAACCTCGCGCACCAGTTTCGCGTGACCAAAGACGCCTCCAGTCATGGCCACTCGAACGGAAGCACATTGATCCCTTGCGAATAGCCGCTGCATGACCACTGCGGCGATCGCTGCCAGTTCCCTGCCCGCGCGAGTCAGAACATTCCGCGCCAAATCATCCTCACTGGCGGCCACCGCCGGAAATAGCGCGGCGAAGTCCGGAGGAGGTATCGAATTCGCGGCCCGCGCCAGATCCGCGAGCGACTGAACTCCCCAGGCCTTGAACAGCGCCTGCGCGAGTACCGAGTGCAGTCCGGTCTCGAGATGTTGTCCCGGCGAATCGGAAGAATCCATGTCGCCACTGGAACGATCCGCAGCCCGCAGCAACTCGCTCACCGCGGCACGGCCAATCCAGTGCGCCGACCCTTCGTCACCGATGGCGAACCCCCACCCTCCGGCGCGCACGGTCGTTCCCTCCCGGTCGCGTGCATAGGCGATCGAACCTGTGCCCGCAATCACGATCACTCCGGGTCCTGTATCGAACGCCGCTTCCAGTGCGATCTGCATGTCGCCCACCACATCAATCGGCGTGGTAACAATTTCGGCCAGGCATCGCCGCACTGCCTCCGCCAGTTCAGGCCGGGCCGCGCCCGATCCTCCCACGCAAGTGTGCTCCACCTGCGCCGGCGTGATGCCGGCCGCGGCGCACGCCTGGCGCACTGATCTCTGCAGCGACTCCCGAGCCGGCGCCTCTCCCACGCGAACAATATTGCTCGGGCCCGCGGTCGCGCTCGCCAGCAGATGCAATTCATCGCCCACCGCACAAGTGGTTTTTGTGCCGCCGCCGTCGATGCCAAGGTAGTAGGACACGAATTATTTTTAACACACACCAGCCACTCGCACCCGTTACCGCTCCGAGTGTTCCGAAAAGGGGACTACAGAGTCTCACTCGCAGAAACTCAGGATTGCATCCATAATCTGAGGACCACTGATCACTCATGGGCCTGAATAAACTCGATTTCGCCATCATCGCACTTTATCTGGCCGGGATCACCCTGTTCGGGCTGCGCTTCCGCAAGAAGCACAGCTCTTTGCGGGATTACTTTCTCGCCGGCCGCGACATTCCCTGGTGGGCCATCGCGCTCTCCATCGTCGCCGCCGAAACCAGCACGCTCACCATCATCAGCATTCCCGGCCTGGCCTACGACACCAACCTTACATTTCTCCAAGTCATCATGGGATACCTGGTGGGCCGCGTGGTCATCAGCTTTGTGCTGCTGCCGCATTACTTCCGCGGCGATCTCTACACCGCATACGAACTCATCGAACGCCGCTTTGGGCGCGGCCTGCGCTCCCTGACTGCCGGATTATTCCTCCTCACCCGCGCCGCCGCCGAAGGGGTGCGCGTTTATGCCGTGTCGATCGTCGTATCGATCGCGCTCGGCACCGGTGAAGTCGCCTCCATCGCTATCATCACTGCATTGACGGTCATTTATACATTTGAGGGCGGCCTCGCCGCCGTGATCTGGACCGATGTGGTGCAGACCGCAATCTATGTCGGCGGAACCCTGGTCGGCCTCGTCACAATCCTGCATCTCGTTCCGGGAGGATGGCCGGCGATTCACGCTGCCGCGGCCAGCGCCGGCAAACTGCAGATCTTCGATTTCCGCACGAGCCTCCTGATTCCTTATACCTTCTGGGCAGGATTGATCGGAGGCACGTTCTTTACTACCGCAAGCCACGGCACCGATCAGCTTATCGTGCAGCGGCTGCTGGCGGCGCGCGGGCAGAAACAATCCGCGACGGCTCTGATTTCAAGTGGAGTCGCCGTCCTGTTTCAGTTTGCACTATTTCTGCTGGTGGGCATCATGCTATGGGCCTACTATCGCGTGCCCTCAGCCGTCTTCGGCAAGCCGGACCGGATCTATCCCACGTTCATTGTTACGCGCATGCCGCATGGAATCTCCGGCCTGCTGATTGCAGCCGTCCTGGCTGCGGCGATGTCGAATCTGAGCGCCGCGCTTAATTCCCTATCGTCAACCTCCATCATGGATTTCTACGCCCGCCTGCACCCCCACTCAGACGAGAAAACCAAGATGCGGCTTTCTCGCATGGCCACGATCGCCTGGGCCCTGGTGCTGTTCGCGTTGGCCTGGATCGCGCTGCACAAAGTAGGACGCGTCGTCGAGGTCGGCCTGCAAATCGCTTCCGTGGCTTACGGCGCTCTACTCGGCGTCTTTCTTCTCGGCGTGCTCACCCGCCGCGCCCACCAGCGCGGAGCCATGGTCGGAATGGCCTGCGGCTTTGCCACAGAGCTTTACCTGTGGCTCGGAACCCGCTTGCCCTGGACCTGGTGGGTGCTGATCGGCACGACCGTAACCTTCGCCGTAGGATGGACTGCCAGCATAATCATTGGTGAATCCGCTGGGCAGGAACCGAAGCTTCCCGCCTGATCTTAGGGTCCGGAACCTAGAAATTATTGCTCCGGAAGCGCGACAAGCTGGCCTCCGCCGGGTTTGATAATAGACTGCTGAATAGGCTGTTCAAGATCAGTTACTGACGGTGCATCCATGACCTCTTTGCCTGCCCTTTCGCGCTGCGCTCTGGCCGCTTTGACAGTGTGCGTTCTCTTCGCCACGCCGCTCACTCAGGCGCAAGACGCGTCCCCGGCGCAAAGCGCGACTGCTGCGCCCTCCATCCCGAACGCCGCCCCGGCGCAGGCGACCAGCCCCGCACCCAACTCTGACGACCAGACGCCGACCATGACCATCCGGCAAACTGTACGGCGCGTCATCCTCGACGTCATGGTTCGCGACGCCGACGGCAAACCCGTCCACGGGCTTTCCGCTTCTGATTTTTCCATCACCGAAGACAAGCAGCCGCAGCGTGTTCTCTCGTTCGACGTCTATGACTTCGATAAGCCTTCCATTTCGCGCGGTCCCAACGCGCCTCCACTGCCGCCCAACGTTTTCGTGAATGTTCCGGACGTTCCTGAGCGCGGCCCGCTCTACGTCATGCTCTACGACCTGGTCAACACCGAGATGGAAGACCAGATGACCGCGCGAGGGCAGATTCTGAAATTCATCAGCAGCAAACCCGAGGGCACGAGGTTCGCCATATTTGTGAATTCCGACAAAGTGTATCTAGCCCAGGGATTCACCGCGGACAAAGATCTGCTCTATGCCGCGCTCGACTCGAAAAATCCCCGGCATCGAGTCCCCAGAGTGTTTCTGTACGGGCGAAACTATGGGGCTCGCAATCCCTACACAGCCATTGACGTGCTCACTCACATCGGCCAATACCTCGACGGCATTCCCGGACGCAAGAACCTGATCTGGGTGGCCGGAACTTTCCCCACCGCGATTTACGCCATCGAAGGCAATCCGGTCGATGCATCGGAACGAATCCGCGCGGAGATGAACGCTCTGGCGCAAGCCGAGGTCGCAGTTTTCCCGGTGAACGTTCGCGGCGTGGTCGTCAGCCCGGAAGGTGGAGGCACGGGAGCAATGCCACACGGCGGAGCTGGCGGCGCAGCAACAGGGTCTGGACCGATTTCCTTCACTCCCAGCGGCGGCAGCGTTCAAGGCACCGGGTCTGGTTCGAGCAGCGGCCCGGTCGTCAGTGGGATGGCGGCGTCTGGGGCATCCGGAGTCCAGGGAGCCGATTCCCTATCCGGCGATTACACTGCACAGGAAGCCATGGCCAAGGCAACCGGAGGCCGCGCGTTTTACAGTGATAACGGTCTGGCCGAGGGTCTAGAAGAAGTCACCGAAGATGGCGGCAACTACTACACCCTTACCTATTCTCCGCCCAACGCGGAGGAAGAAGGCAAGTGTCACGGGATTTCCGTGAAGCTCGACAAACCCCAATACCAGCTGTCTTACCGACGCTCCTACTGCCGCGTTCCCTTGGTGTTAAGCGCTGCCGATCTAAACTCGGGTGGCGCGCGGCCTGCCGACCTCGCAGTTCCGCTCGAAGCCGGCGACGTCCTTCAGGCCAATATGAAAATGGGTGGGCCCATGGTGCATGATCTGGTGTTTTCCGCTCACGTCCGCACCGCGGGCGGCGTGACCACGGCCACTCCAGAACAGATGGCTCAACTGACGAACCAGTCGGGGAACATGCGCGTTCACCGCCGCAACCCGAACGCCAGGCCGGTTCCTCCCGTTAGAGTGCGAGGATACGCGGTCGATTACCGCGTGCTGGAACCGGAACTAAAAACACAAGCCGGGCGCACCGGCAGGCAGCCCACGCTGGAGTTCGCGATTGCTGCCTTCGACAACGACGGCAAACTGCTCAACGGCATGGTGAATGACGGCGTCGCCGATCCCGCGACCCAGGCCAGCGACAATAAGGCCGGCATCTACCGCACCAGCCAGGCGCTGGTGGTTCCGCTCAACGCGGTGTCGATCCGAGTCGGCGTACGCGACCGCATCGGCGACCGCATCGGTACGCTAGAAATCCCGCTGCCCCTGGCGCCCGAGCGCGTAGCCCAAGCCACGCCACCCGTGCACTAAGGCCTGCGGCCAGTTCCCATCCGGCCTGATTTTGTCATTCCGAATCGGGCTGAAAGCCCGGTGAGGAACCTGCTGTTCGCTGTGCGGAGCGGATTCCTCGCACGATGAGAACTGCGCTTCCGAATGACAAGAGTTCAAACTGACCCCCTGCCCCTTCTCGCGAATCCTGCGCTCCAGTCGCCTCCTCGCGTATACTCCATCTCCAACATGGCTGATGCCACGCACCCTGCCGCAACGCGCCCTGAACTCTCCCGCGACCTCGGCGTAAGTCACGCCTCGGCCGTGGTCGTAGGCACCATTATCGGCAGCGGCATCTTTCTGGTGCCCGCCGAAATGATGCAGGCCGTGGGCTCCGCCAAGCTCGTCTACCTGGCCTGGATCGTCGGCGGACTGCTCTCCTTCTTCGGCGCTCTCACTTACGCCGAACTGGGCTCCATGAAGCCGCAGGCCGGCGGCGAGTATGTCTATATCCGCGACGCCTACGGGCCTCTGGCCGGCTTTCTCTACGCCTGGACTTGGTTTGTCATCGCCAAGCCCGCCTCCGTCGCCACCGTGGTCACTGGCCTGGTGAGAATTCTCGGCACCTTTCCCGCCTTCTCTTTTTTCTCCGTCAACCTCATCACGGCGCCGTTCTCCGTGACCTGGGGACAGATCTTCGCCATTGCGGTCGCCATTCTCATCTCTGTGCTCAACTACCTCGGCGTGAAAAAGGCCGGAGAATTCCAACTTGTCTTCACCTTGTTGAAAGTGGCAATCATTCTCGGCATCGTAGTTGTGTGCTTCAGCGGGGTCGGAAATGCGCCCGGCAGAGGCTGGCACAACTTCGCCGGAATCTTCGCCGGAGCCATCGGCGGAGTCGTCGGCTTCAGGATGGCTCTCGTCGCCGCGCTCTGGGCCTATGACGGATGGAATGACTTGAACATGGTCGCCGGCGAAGTGAAGCATCCCGAGCGCAACATTCCCATCGCACTCATCGCGGGCGTGGCCACCGTCGGAGTGCTCTACATCCTGGTCAACGCCGGCGTGCAATACGTGCTTCCTGCCAATGTCATCGCCGCCTCCCCGCGGCCCGCCTCCGATGCGGTCGCGCTCGTGCTCGGACGAATGGGCGCCAGCATCGTCTCCGCCGGCATGGCCCTGTCAATGCTGGTCACGCTCAACGGCACCATCATGAGCGGAGCCCGCGTGCCCTTTGCCGTGGCCCGCGACGGATATTTTTTTCGCGCCCTGGCCGAGGTGCATCCCCGCTTTCACACCCCTTCGGTCGCCATCGTCGTTCAAGCCGTGCTGTCGATTCTGCTGTTGCTGCTGGGGGCCAATTTCCGCCAGCTATTTTCGCTGGCGATTTTTGCGGAGTGGCTCTTCTATATGATCGCGGGCAGCACCATATTTGTTTTCCGCTGGCGCGATCCCCAGGCCGCCCGTCCATATCGCATGTGGGGCTATCCTTTCGTGCCCGCGGTCTTCGTCGCCGTTGCCGCTATTCTCTTGATCTACACCTTCAAAGACGATTTCCCGAACTCCGCCTACGGAGTCCTCGTTATTCTCGCGGGAATTCCCATCTTTGCTTACTTCTCCCATAGCCGGAAATCTCGCACTTCCCTTCGCCAAAACCCATAAATCTCGCAAGCCGCGCCAGTCGCTTCCTTCCAAAGTTATCTCCTATTCCGCTCCGGGTTTCTTCCCTGTTTCGTCCCTGTTTCTTCCCTGCGTCACCGGGTCAACTCCCGTGGCACCAGACGCAAACGCCCGACCCGCGCCCATTTTGGGCTGCACCTCATGTTGGGCACCTGCGAACGTTACCTAAGGTCAAGAGCCGTTGACACGTTTACCCCCTGTCCTATCTCCCGTATTTTTAAGACTCCAAGTCCCGGTGGATCTCCCCAAACCGGGAGCCCTAGATGGAGAAATTGAATGGCGACGGCTTATCGCGGTTTTCAACTCGGATTACTGCCCGAACGCAAGATCAACAAGCGGGCGGTCGCGACCGCCTACGGCATCGTAGCGATGGTGCTGCTCATCGTGATCAACATCGGACTGTTGATGCCGGATAAGCTGCAGCTCACGTCCTATCACGTAACCGAACTCATTCCGATGCCCGCGTTGCGGCCTGAGCCAGCGCCCATCAAGGTCGCTCCTGAAGTTCATCCCAAGCTGTTGCCCGCAGTGAAGCTTCCGGTATTTGAAACCCCCAAGCTGGTGGTTCCGCGTGAAGTTCGCCGCGAAGCTCCAGAGCCCGTCGAGGCGCCCAAAGTCGTCGTCAACCAGTTCAAAGCTCCGGAGTTGAAGATTGCAGCCGGCGGCGCGCGTCCGCAGCTGGTCCACACGGGTGATTTCAACGAAGGCAGTTCCGCCAAACCCACCGTCAACGTCGCCGTCGAGAAAGTACAGACCGGCGGATTCGGTGATCCCAACGGCCTGAAGGGTACGGGTAAGGTAGGCGCGAAATTATATGCCGCTTCCGCCGGTGGTTTTGACATGCCGGTCGGTCAAGGCCAGGGCAACGGAACCGGCGGCGCAAAAGGCATCAAGGGTACGGTCGCCAGCGCCGATTTCGGTAACGGCATCGCCACCGGCGGCAAAGGCGATGGGCGCAGCAACGGCCAGGGCGTTGCCACCGGCGGCTTCGGATCGGAAACCGTGGTACACGGCGGACCGAAACTTGCCCAGCAGGCTTCCGGACCATCGATGATTCCGGTCGAGATCACTTTCAAACCGAATCCACTTTACACCGAAGAAGCACGCAGCCTGAAGCTGGAAGGCGAAGTGCTTCTCGAAGTCAGTTTCTCGGCCAATGGCACGCTGCACGTGAACAAGGTCGTGCGCGGTCTGGGCCACGGGTTGGATGAAGCCGCGGTCGCCGCCGCCAACCACATTAGGTTCAAGCCGGCCATGAGCTATGGCCAGCCGGTCGATTCCACCGCAATCGTGCATGTGACGTTCCAGATGGCGTACTAACGCGGCGGACGAAAAGTTTTGGCGAAGTAAATATGCAGTAAGCAAGAAACGAATCGGGCAACTGAAACTGGTTCCACGAAACTGGTTCAAGAACTTGGAGAATAGAGTCATGCGTACTTGGAAAGCGATACTCACTGCGGCTTTGCTGGCATCGATGAGCGCTGCCGCACAGCAAGCGGCGGGGCAACAGCCGTCCGCACAGCCGCCTGCGCCCGATGCGACGCAGACGGCACAACCGACTCAGCAGGCTGCCCCGGCGTCGGCTCAGCCCGATCCGGCTCAGGCTGCCCAGTCCGCACCAGCGGCCGCACAGACCGCACCCGCGTCCGCTCCAGCGCAGGCCATTCCCCTGCCTCCAGCGGTCGCAGCTCCCACTACGATGGACCAGGTCGTAAACCTGTTCATCGAGCGGGAACACGGTCTGATCAAGATGCTCTCCAACCGTACGCCCGTCGTCGAGACCTATCTGCAGAATCTTGTCGCCGACCCGCAGCTCGGTCCCGTGCCTAGCGAGGATCATTATTTCCTCGGTCGCATGGATATGGGCGAGAATATCGACCGCAAAGACTATCTCAAGGAAGAAGAAAAGGGCATGCAGGCCCGCCTGCTCGGCGGCTTCCAGAAGCTCTACAAGGTCCAGTACCAGCCCCTCGGCTTCTCCTGGATGGTCTACGCCGACCGCACCGACTTCGACCGCGAGCACTATGATTTCCGTTATGCCCGCCGCGAATTCCTTGGCGACGTGCGCTGCCTGGTATTCGACGTTACACCCAAGCCAAAGTCCGGCCGTGGCCGCTTCCTGGGCCGCATCTGGGTCGAGGATCAGGGCTACAACATCGTGCGCCTGAACGGCACTTACTATCCTGCCGCGCACAACACTTATTTCTTTCACATGGACAGCTGGCGCTTGAATCTGATTCCCGGCTACTGGGTCCCGTCTTTCATCTACAGCGAAGAGGGCGACTTCAGCGCTGGCGTGAAGAACAAGATGGCCTTCAAGGCTCAGACCCGCATCTGGGGTTATGACCTGAAGAAGGGCGGCAAGGACGACGAGTTGACCAACATCCGCGTCGACAGCGTCACCGACGAAAGCTCCAACGCGCAGGATGCCTCGCCTCTACAGGCAGAACGCGTCTGGCAGCAGCAGGCGGAAGATAACGTCGTCGAGCGCCTCACCAATGCCGGCCTGCTCGCTCCCGAGGGCGATCTCGACCGCATCCTCCAGACCGTCGTCAACAACCTGGAGGTCACCAACAACATCGACCTGCCCCGGCCCGTGCGCACGCGCGTGCTGCTCACTTCTCCGCTGGAAACTTTCAGCGTGGGCAACACCATCGTCATCAGCCGCGGTTTGATTGACGTGCTTCCCGATGAGGCCAGCCTCGCGGCCGTCCTCTCCCATGAACTGGCGCACATCGTGCTCGGCCACAACTTGGGCTCGAAGTATGCCTTCAACGATCGCATGCTGTTCAGCGACGACTCCACGTATCAGAACCTGGGCTTCAAGCACATTCCGGAAGAAGAAACGGCCGCTGACAAGAAAGCCGTCGAACTCCTGAAGAACTCGCCCTACGCCCAGAAACTCGATAACGTCGGCCTGTTCCTCAAGGCCCTGCAACTGCGGGCTCCGCAGCTCAGCGCCCTGCTCACCACCCACCTGGGCAACCCCCTGGCGGAAGGTGGACAGGTCAACCGTTTGTCCGCTCTGGCCACGCAAGGCCCAGCGCTCGACAATACCAAACTCGATCAGATCGCGGCTCTGCCCCTGGGCGGCCGCGTGAAGATCAATCCCTGGGACGACAAGGCGGAAATGGTGAAGACGGCTCCGGTCGCCATCACCTCGGCGCGTGACAAAATGCCGTTTGAAGTCACGCCCTTCTTCCCGCGCCTGGTACGGTTCAACACCAGCGTCGCTGCTCCAGCTGCAGCTCCGACTACCGCTGCCAACACCAACAACGCAGGTTCAGGCAACTAACAGGCAAGGCTTTACTCCAAGTTGCAGTAACAGTTTTCTTGTAACCAGTTGCAGTAACCAGTTGCACTAAAACGTCGGCCGGGATCCGGAACTTCCTTCCGGGATGCCCGGCCTTCGTTTTTCTGCACCCCGACGCCAATCTCACTCATGCGATCACAGCGATGTAACTACGTCGTTGCCGACCGAGCATGCGCCTCACAGAGTACTCAAAACGTGAAATCGCCTGATAGCGTCAGCTAACTATTGATGCTGGCCTGAACACCCTTACGGGACTAGAATTCCAGCATGTTTCGCAGGCTCCGCTTCGTAGGGTTCTCGATAGTCCAGACTGTAATCGCAATCGTCGGGACCGCGATTGTAGAACATGCAATCTGGCGGCTGATCCCGGCGCACTCTATTGTCGGCATCCTGTGGAAGGAATGTATTTTGAGTACGATCTGTGCAACCTCGATTGGGTTTGGCATGCGGAGAATATGGCGGGCTTCGGCTGCAAAGTGGGCGTGGATTCTTCCCGCACTATGGTTCGCATTCGGATTCCTGGCTAGAGGCGGCGACGTTTGGGGTGGCCTCTTCGGCCTTAATTCTGGAACGGCTGTAGTCGTGCCGGATACGAAGACCTTTTTCGCGTTTACGATTCCACTGCTTCGTGCCGCTTCCTATTCGGTAGGTGCATACATTTCATCGTTCCTGGACTCGGCACCCGTCATTTCTCCTCAGTGAGAGATGGTTGATTGGAAGATTGGCGTAACATCCCCACTACGCCATTGACCTTGCGGCCAGGGCCTTGACCGCCTTCAAAGTACGTACATCCGAAGCATCCACCACACCAGTAATAGCGCGACGATGGCCCCGCGACGTGAACGATCCAGTCGCCCGCTGTTTTCGGTTTGCCAAAATTAAACATTCTGCAATGGTAGCAGGCAGTCGCGCAGCGCAATGCCCGTCTTCCTCAACCACCCTCCCGTCGACCCCCTAATTCAGTTCCCTCACCCAAATGTTCCGGAAGCTGATGGGCGGGCTGGGATCGCCGTGGGCTTGCAGCTTGATAGGTGCGCCGTCGAACTTTTTATAGAACGGCTGGCCGATGTAGCGGGTCTCGCCCTTCAACTCGAAGTGATTGTCGACCAGGACGCCGTTCAGGAACACGGTAGCGTATGCCGGACTCTTCAGTGAGCCGTCGGCATTAAACACGGGAGCGGTCCACACCACGTCATAGACCTGCCACTCTCCCGGCTTGCGCATCGGGTTGGCCAGCGGAATGCTCTGCTTGTAAAGGCTTCCCACCATGCCGTTGACGTAGGTCTTGTTGTTGTAGGAATCGAGAATCTGCAACTCGTACCCAGCATCTTCCGGGCCGGTCGAGGCCAGAAACAATCCACTGTTGCCGCGCAGTTGGCCTGAGCCGCTGACGTTTTCGGGAATCCTCCACTCCACATGGATCTGATAATTCCTGAAGGTGCGCCTGGTCTCAATGTTCCCGGCATCCTTATCAACGGTGACCACACCGTTGGCGACGATCCATTTCGCCGGAGCAGAGCGGTCCTGCGCCGACACCCACTCGTTCAGATTTTTGCCGTCGAACAAGACGATCGCGTCCGAAGGAGGCGCCGCGCAGGTAGCGCCTGGCGTCACCACCTTCGGCTCCGGCTTCCAGACTTCTGTGTCCTCCGGTTTGCCTGTGGACTGTTGGGCACTGAGATTGAGAGATACGGCCATGGAGACCAGAATCAAGACCGCGAAGAGCTTCCAGATGGGTGTGCGCATGATGTGCAAGAGCATACACCTTAAGCGTTCACTCTGGGGCATCGGGGCGATTGAACCGCCGCACCGCGTTCAGGAAAAGAGCAGCGCCGAAGGAATTTGCGTATCGGCCGATGGTGAACCGTCCTCAGAAGTCACATTCCGCGACTAACTTCAAAAGCCGAAGCAGCGTCTCGCGCTCCTCCGACGTCATTTGTCGCCGGACACTCTCATCGGCGGTCTTGCGAGCCTCGATGAGCCGTTCCCGGTACTTCTTTCCCTTAGCCGTCAGCTGAACTCGAATAGCTCTGGCCGACTTTGCTCTGTGCTCCGACACCAGTCCTTCCTTGGCCAGCAACTTGATAGCCCGGTGCACGACGGTCCGGTCGATACCCAGGAGCGTGGCGATCTGGTTCTGATTCAGTGCCGTCCCGTCACGCAATGTCGACAGGATAAAGCCGCGCGTCGCCGAGCACTCGGTTTTTCGCTGCAGCTTCTTTCCCACCGAGAAATATGCCGCCGCGACATGGGCAAGTACCGAGTCTTGGAGAATGTCTTCCGGAATCTCTTTTCCAGGCAGCATGTTCATGGGAGCATCTTCATTGAAGTAGGCTCATAGCACGGTCACCGTCGCATCCAGAGGTCTCCGCCACTGCGGTGGATCATTATAGGCGCGCGATTTCTTTCCGATCGCGATTACCATTACAATCTCGTGGTGCCGGCCGGACAGTCCCAGAAACTGAGAGAGCCTGCGGCCATCGAAGCCTTCCATCGGACAAGTGTTCATGCCCAGCGCTTCGGCAGCAATCATCAGATTCTGGCACGCCAACGATGTACTCTTCGTCGCCCATTTGAACAAGTCCTGCCGGGACAGCGGCGGCATCCCCATCACCTTCCACAGATTTAGCAGCCGGAAGACCGCCCGTTTGAACGCAGCAAACATTCCAAATGGCCCCGGCATGAACAGGATCCGGCCGATTTTTGCTTTCTGCTCGTAGTCGCGAATTTTTTCTTCGCTGAAATTGCTCCTGCGCATCCACTCCAACTGGCCTTGCGCCGTAGCAGACAGCGAGCCGAGGTCTGCAACGGCCACCACCAGCGCGGAGGCGGTTTCCGCGGGCTTCTGTCCCATGCAAAGTTTCGCCACCGCGGCCTTCCTGGCCGCGGACTGCACCCAGTAAAACTTGTAAGGCTGGCTGTTAAAGCTTGAAGGCGCACGGCGGGCTGCATTCAGAATGTGCTCGCGTACCCCTTCAGAAATTTCTACAGGATCAAAGACCTTAACCGCCCGCCTTCCGAAAATCGCGTCCAGTGGTTCGTTCATGACTCACCCTCAATGTTGCCATTACAACATACCTTTGTTGCTATTGCAACATCGCACAATGCAGACGTCTGCGACCAAAAGGAGAACCAGGATGCAAAGCCCGGCCCCAAACGACAGGAAAGTGGATCGACGTCTCGCCTTGCGATTCTCTGGCAGTCTCAACAACCCTGTGGTATCGTATGCAGTTTTCTAAGTTCCTGTCTTCTTCAGTCTTGGATCTCGCGTATGCGCACGCTCACTGTTTTGTTCGTCTTCCTGTCTCTCGCTGGACTCTTCGCCCGAGCCCAGACCACTGCAGCCTGCCCGGCGGCTCCGGCCGCGTTGACTGCCACTGCCCCGAACATCTTCAATCCTCGCCAGGAGCAGGATCTGGGCGATGCCTACGCTGAGATCGACGATGCGCATGAGCGCTTCGTCAACGATCCCGCTGCCGAGGCGTACTTGGAAAAGATTGGCCAAAAGCTTCTGGCCGTTCTGCCTCCCAACGAGTTTCACTTCCGCTACCGCGTCGTGGACTCGGAACAGGTAAATGCTTGGAGCATTGCCGGCGGCCACATATACTTCACGCGCAAGCTAATCACTGCCGCCGCCAATGAAGACCAGATCGCGGGAGTTCTCGCCCACGAACTCGGCCACATCTTAATTCACCAGCAGGCCATCGAAACCACTGCCGACCTGAATGAAGTGCTGCACATTAAATCCGTTGGCGACCGCGCCGACATCTTTGACAAGATACAGCGCTTGCGCGATGCCGAGTTTGAATGGGCACCCGAGCGGTCGGGGCAAAAGTATGAGGAGATCGCTGACGCAGTCGCCGTCTACGCTCTCATGAAGGCAGGGTATATGCCCGGCGCCTATGCGGAATTCTGGAATCAGGTTGCGCAGACGAAGTGGAAAACTGGTTCCGCTCTGGGATCGATTTTTCACACTACGCGCCCCAACGAACAACGGCTGCGCGCCATCTTGAAAAATGCTGCGGCCATCCCGGCAGGCTGCGGCGCGGCCATCGCCCCGTCGGTTCCGCCGGAGTTTGTCGCCTGGCGCGAGCGCGCAGGCGCCGAGATGAAGTCCCTGGTCGCATCCGACGCCGACGACAAGGCTGTCCGGCTGAACCCGCCCCTGCGCTCCGATTTCACCCGTCTGCAGTTCAGCCCAGACGGCAAATACGCTCTCGCTCAGGACGAATCCAGCATTTTCGTCCTGGGGCGCTCACCCCTCGGGCTGCTTTTCCAGATTGACGCCGAGGATGCCGATCCTGCGTCGTTTTCGCCCGATTCCACTCGAGTTTCTTTCAGCACGCCCAGCCTGCGCGTGGAACAGTGGGACTTAACCACTCAGAAACTGGTGAGCGCCCACGACGTTCTTGCCTATCAACACGCCTGCTCCACCTCCTCTCGCCAGACGGTCATGCCATGGCTTGCATCCTGAACACTTCGCGTGACAAGCCGCAACTGGGACTGATCCTCTGGGATGTCGAGAGTGGTGACGTCATCGTGCAGCAGGACGCGGCCTTCGATCTGTCATCGCAGAACGTCAACTTCGGCTTTGGCTTTTCTTACAGCGATAACTACTCCTGGTGGGTAACCTACAAGCTGCATTGGCCGCTGGTGCGGTGGGCTTTCACGCCAGACAGCAAGCGCCTGATGGTGAATTATGAGCCCACCACCTTGGTCTACGATTTAGAGCACCGCGGGTTCGAGAAGGCCGGAGGCGCAGTCGCCAAATTGAACCGCAAGCCTTTCGCTCTGGTCGGCAACGACCGCATCGTGATCGACAACTGGGATAGCCCGCAGAAATCCGCAGTCTACAGCTTTCCCGGCGGCAAAGAACTCAAACAGGTTGCCATGGGTGCCCAGGAGCTCCACAGTGTCACCCGCGGCGACTACGCCTTGCTCACTCCCATGAAAGATGTCCCGCTCGGCTTGCTCGACCTGAGCACGGGACAAGTACCCTTCACCATGGCGAACGACGTTCTCGACATCTACGACAAGACGGTCCTCATGGAGACCGAGAAAGGCGGCGTTGCGGTCACCAGCCAGGGGCTGGTTCCCGGCGCAAAGGACACCGAAAGCATCGATCTGCCCTTGAGTGAACTAGGCGAGATCTCTTCCGTCGCCGTCTCTGCTGACGGGAAGTTTCTGGCTCTCTCCAACCAGAGTCGCTGCGCTCTCTGGAAGACCGAGACGGGTGAGCGCCTTTTCGCCATGCGTCCGTTTTCCGGTGGATACTTTGACGAGACGGACCAGTTTTACGCCGACTTCCCTAAGTACCGTGGACAGGAGCACGTCCAGGTCATCGTCGATCCACGCCAGCGCAAAGCGTCCAAGCTACCCTATCCGGTCGCCGAACACGCCGAGCAGTTGGACGACGTCCTCATGGAATCCAAGTTGGTAGATGTGAGCCTCGACGCCCAAATGAATGCCGACCTTGAAATCCGAGACGTGAGAACGAACCAAGTGCTGTGGACGCGCCACGGCCTCCACGGGGCTGCACAGCTGGCCACCGGCGCTGTACCCAACGAAATGGTCATGACCTTCGACACGTTATTCGCCGGGCCCGGGCAGGGCGAAGTCAAGGCTCACCCGGAACTCGCGGCACAACAAAAAGCCCTTAAGAATCCGGTGCACGGTTTTCTCGTGGAAGTAATCGATAAGCACACGGGAACCTATCTGCGTGGTCTGGTCGCCGATGTGCCCCACCACGGATGGGATTGGGAGTCCACGCTGCTGCGCGCAGCTGCATTTGGCGATTTCGCGCTGGTTCAGGGACGGTTCGACAGCACCGTGGTTTATCGCTTCTCGACCGGCGCCCGCGTGGGCGAGGTTCTCGGCGAGATTATGGCACAGGACGCTGCCTCCGGCCTTTTCTGCGTAAGCAACAACGAGAACGAGCTGGTCGTTTACGACGCGGCGACCGTTCGCGAACGCAAGCGCTTCACTTTTGCCGCGAGCGTGCGATTCACCCACTTCCTTCCCGCGCGCAAGCAGTTGCTCGTTCTTACCAGCGATCAAAAACTCCACACCATCGACATGGACGACCTGCGCTAACTGCATCGCGAGCGAAACATGAGTGATGGGGACCAGCCGCTCTAACGTGTGCAGTGAAAGATCAACGCCGAAGGAATGTTGAACAGCTGGAAGTTGAGCTTGACCGAGCTGAAACAGGATTCCAGATAAGGCAGCAGCGTGCGCGTGTACTGGAACAGCACCATCGCGCCTTCCGCCTTCAGCGCCAGACGGGACTCCTCCAGAATCTCGCGGCGCAGCGCGTCGGTCATATTGCGGTAGGGCAAACCGGAGATAATGTAGTCCGCAGGCGCCAACCCCTGCTCCGCCAGAATGCCTCGCACTCGCGCGGCCGATCCATGCACCACGCGAAACCGCGGATCGCGCACCTGTTCGTGCAGGTACTCCACGAAGTCAGTGTTCAACTCAATCGCTACCAGAACCGCGTCTGGCCGCATGCGCTTCAGAATTTCACGCGTGAACGTGCCTACACCCGGTCCGTATTCCACCAACACGCGCGCCCGTTCCCAGTCCACCTGGTTCATCATGTCATTCACCAGGAAGGGCGAACTCGGAATGACCGAGCCCAGCATCGCCGGACTCTTGAAGAAATTACGGGCAAACAAAGCGAGAGCAAACAAAGCGACCGACGACTTTCGTGTGGCGGATTTCTTAGCGGCCTGGCTCGGCATCCGGCTGTTCTCGCAAAAAAGGCACAGTGCGCTTCCTATCCTAGCCGTCTGGAGCGTTCTGTGCCCACTGACAAGGTTAACAAACTCGGTACTTTAGTCACGATGGTAAGCATAGCGCCGGTAGTCGCAGCAGGCGAGCCTCCACCCGATTCCTTCGCCCACAGTAACTTGCGGCGTCGACAGTCACTCGAAGACAATCAAATTACGAGCGCTGGGGATCGTTTCGACGCGTCTGAGGGAACAGTTTGAGGCTTTGGTTCAACACTTTATTGAAGGCACTTTCAGGAACCTATTTCGTCCTGACCTCGTTGTACTGCCTGCTGGCATTTCTGCCTTACACCTTCGTCGCTTTCATCCGCACGCCCCCTTATGCATGGATGCCCTGGCTCGCTCATCATCAGGCGGTCCTTTACTGGTCGGCGATTGCGGCCGCATTGCTATCAACCTCGCCGTTGCATAACCTGACTCTGCAGAATTTAAGACACGACCGGCGGTCGCAAATCGCGATTGCCTTCCTCGCCGCTTGTGGAGCCTACGTAACCCTGCGTCCTTTCCTGCCCGGGTTGCAAAGCAATAACGCCGCCTACTACTGGAGCCTGGCCGCACTCCTTCTTCAGATCGCGATCTCAGTTTGGCAAACATCGTCTGCCTCGCGACAACGCGACCCGCGCGCCGGCATTGAGAGCAACGGAGCGTCCTTCGGATTTTCCGCCGGGCTGCTGGTCGCTTTCGTGGTCAGCCTGATTTACACCATCGCCGCCAGAGTGCGCCTTTACAGCGACACCCACACCGTAGCTTTTCACGTACCCGACGCGGAGGTCGCGTTCTGGAGTCTGATCTCTCACTTCGCCCTCACCATTATCGTACTCTCGGCGCTGAATCTGATCTTTCTACTCGCCGCGAAGACTCCCAAACCGCAAGCCGCACGCCGCGGCCTGGTCGGAACCTTGATTACGCTCGTCCTGTCGTTTGTGCTCACGCGCTTCCTAAGCAATGCCATGAGCTTCGACGGATGGAGCGCCTATCTCTACGCCAGCGCTTTCGCCCTGACGCTGACGCTCTGGGGATTCTCCATGGTCGAGCCGTTTCTGGCGCGCAGAAAATCGACCATTAGCTCTTCTCTATCGTCATCGCAAGAGACCAAGCTTTCTGTCGGGCAAGTCATCTTCACCTGGGTCATCGTGCTGGCGATCACTCTGCTCGCGCTCGGCTCGCATTGGCTGATCGACGAAGATTGGAATGGCTTTGTCGAAAGCACCACTGCCCTGATTTTCTGGGTCGCCATGAGCCTATGCCTGTATCGCCTGCGCCCGGTGCGGGCCAATTATTCCGCGGTCGTGATCGTGGGAGTCCTGCTCGCCGGGATCTTCGTCTACAAAGGTCTGCAGGCCACGGAGATTTTCTGGAGCAAATCCCTGGGCTCAACCGACGACGAAATCTCGCTCAAGCTTGAGTCTTACGGTACCGGCGATGCCTCGTTCCTGCTGGCTCATCACATGCTGGGCAATGGCCGCAGCGAAGTTTGCGGCGACCTCTGCCGCATTATGCGCGAGTACACCAATATCCGCGACACGCGCACCAACACACAAGTCCGCCTGGTCGCCAATCTCTCGCGCACCCAGAGCGATCGCCCCAACATTTTCGTTTTCGTGGTCGACGCCATGCGCCCCGACTATCTTGGCGCCTACAACCCAAAAGTCGACTACACCCCCAACCTCGACGCCTTTGCCCGCGACAGCATTGTTCTGCACAACGCCTATTCGCAATATGCGGGCACGTCGCTGTCCGAGCCTGCCATCTGGGCCGGAGCGCAGATGCTGCATGCCCATTATTTGCAGCCGTTCCCTAATGTCGATGGCCTGGAGCAATTGCTCCGCACCGACAACTACCACATGGTCGTCAGCATGGACGAAGTCATCCGGGAAATCCTGTCACCGACCGATGATCTGGTCAAACTCGACACCGACAAACAGTTGTGGAACCAGTTGGAAATCGGTTCGACCGTGCGGCAGGCAGAGGCCGTCATCGACAATCACACCACGCAGGAACCGATCTTCTTTTACGACCAGCCCAAGAACGTGCACCAGTTCGCGCGCAATGACGTTCCCTCGCCCACTTCCCAGCATTGGCAGGCTCCCGCAGGCATGAGCATCCGCATTTCCTACGAGGTGCACTGGGTCGACGCGCGGCTGGGAGAGTTTTTCGCCTATCTCAAGCAGCGCGGCATGTATGACAACAGCATCATCATCGTGACCAGCGATCACGGGGATGCCACCGGCGAGTTCGGACGCGTGAGCCATTCCACTTCAATCTGGCCGGAAATCATGCGTGTGCCGCTCATCATTCATCTGCCGCCGAAGATGCGCGAGCACATGGTCTACGACGACACTCGCCTTTCAACGCTGACCGACATTACGCCAACGCTCTATTACCTGCTGGGTCACCGGCCGATAGCGCAGAGTCCCGTCTATGGCCGTCCTCTGTTCGCCGAGACCAAGCAGGAACTCGACCGCTATCCCCGGAAAGACATTTTATTTGCGTCGGATGTGCGCGCTGTCTATGGAATTCTTACCGCGGACGGACGATATTTGTACACGACCTACGATTCGCCAGCGCAGAGTTACCTGTTCGACCTTACGGCCGATCCCAATGCCGAGCACAACATTTTGACCGCGCCTCTCAAGCAGCGCTACGACGAAGAGATCATCGAGCATCTCCACACCATCGGCGACTTCTACGGATACAAGCCAGGCGTTGGATCGCTGCTGGCATCATCCCTGCGTTCCGCCAACCCGCAGTAGCGGCAGCAAATTCAAAATAGCGGATTCGAAACGCTAGATAGTTTTCGGCTTGCTTTTTCCCGGCAGGCTCGCCGGATTCTCGTGAATCCGCTCACGGAAGTTTCCGCGCATGCCCGCGGCGAGTGCAACGCTGGACTCGCCGAATTTATCGCGCAGTTTGTCGGCCGCGGCAAGAGCGTCTTTCCATCGCTGTTGACGATTACCCTCGAGCAGGTTGATCTGGCCAGGTTGCGACGTGAACGACGACGCCTGCACGCCCAGCAGTCGAACCGGCGCGCCTTTCTTCCAATTCTTGCGAAACAGTTCGCGGATCTGCTCGAAGATCTCGGTATCGAGATTGGTCGGGGATGAAAGAGTGTGCGCACGGGTCAGCGTGGTGAAATCCTTGTAGCGCAGTTTGAGTTGCACCGTCCGCGCGTGAAACTGCGACTCGCGCAACCGCCGCCCAACCATCTCGGAAAGCCGCATCAGCGTGGCCTCGAGCTGGTTCGGGTCGGCCGTATCTTCATTGTAGGTGTGCTCGTGGCTGATGGATTTCGCCCCGACGTCAGCTCCCACCTCCGTGTCGAACCATCCTCCCGCATCTTCACCGCGCGCCTTGCCTGCGAGCGCGAGACCCCACTTTCCGAAGCGGTCTTCGAGTTCGGATTCTTCGAGCCGCGCCAGGTCCCCAACTTTCTTGATGCCGAGCGCGTGCAAGTGACCTTCCATCACTTTGCCCACACCGGGAATCTCGCGCACGTCGATCGGCGCCAGGAACTTCGCCTCTTCACCAGGAACAATCCAAAGCACGCCGTTGGGCTTGGCTTGCGCCGAAGAGACTTTCGCAATCAGGCGCGACGTGCCGATCCCAACCGAGCAGTTAAGGCCAGTATCCGCCTTCATGCGCACATGCAGCGTGTGTGCGGCCCTGAGCGGAGGGCCATGCAGCCGTTCCGTGCCGGTCATATCAAGATATGCTTCGTCGATCGACGCCATTTCCACTTGCGGCGAAAATGTTCCGAGCACGCGGTGTACTTTTTCGGAACACTCGCGATAACGCTGGGGATGGCCATTGACGAAGATCGCGTGTGGACACATCTTGGCCGCCGTCCGCAGCGGCATGGCGGAGTGCACGCCGAACTTGCGAGCTTCATAGGAGGCTGCGGAAACGACGCCGCGCTCGTCGCGCTGTCCCCCGACCACGACAGCTTTGCCTTTAAGCGATGGATCAAAGAGTTCCTCCACGGATACGAAGAAGGCGTCCATATCGACGTGGAAGATGGTACGGGCGAACGCGGGCTGTTGGGCGGCAGCCATGCTAGGGGAATTCTAGCAGCCGCGCTGTGATGTTCCGACTCGTGCGCAAGGTGCTCAACTTTTCCGTCGCTGTTAGAATCCGGCTCATGGCCGGACGCGCTATCACGATCACCTCGCGCATCGTGTTCTTTGTCTGCGGGCTCACTTCGCTTCTCACGGCCGTTCCTTACGCGATACAGCGGGGCGCCGAATTGCCGGTTCAGAGCGAGTGGGTGATATTTGTGGCTGCCTTGACTCTGGTGGGCGTTTTCAGCCTGATGCTTGCGGTGCTGCCCCGCTCCTGGATCGCAAAAGCCTGCAAGAAAGATCGGGACGATCCACAGTTATTTTCCGCGCCACTCAAACGGCTGGGTAGCTTCGCGGCGATTTTCTATCTCATCGCCGTGGCTGCCTATTTCACTCCCAACCGATGGAACCTCAATCCTCAGCTCATGCTGGCGCTGTGTCCGATGTATCTCGTAAAGATGATGTTCGACCCTCCGCTGGTGGCCATCTTTTTCCTGCTGGCTCCCATGAACGCGGCGGTATACGGCTCGCTCGGCCTCATCATGGCGTGCGTCCGGTCGGCTCTGCGCACACGCACGTCAAGCTAGACTTCCTGAAAACCAACGTGTGGTGAGACAATTCCCGCATCATGAGGATGCGAGCTGGACTTGTAACGCTGCTGGTACTGATAACGGCGCCTCTTCGGGCGGATGATGGGGCGGCTTCGATCGCAGCTGGCGGGATCGTGATGATGAAACGGGAGCCGCGGATCGTAATGGCCAAGGAGGTCCTGCAGATTTCTGCGAAGCGGGTGATCGTCGATTACGACTTTCGCAATGACAGCGACGAGGACATCACGACCGAAGTTGCGTTTCCGATCCCGGACTACCACCTTTCTATGGAAGACAACAAGCCGTCACAGCAAGGCTTCGACGACTTCCGACTTTGGGTCGATGGGGCTCCGACTCGCTACCAGGTGGAAGCCAGAGCGTTCTTGAAGAACGCCGAGTACACAGAATTGCTGCGCGGTATGCATGTTGACGTGGCAAGTTTCGGCCACGCGACCTCAAACGTTGAGAGTCCTGACGTCCGAAAACTGACGGGCAATCAGCGCCAGCAACTGGCGGGGACAGCTTTGATCGATCGCGAAGACGACTCACCACTCTGGACAGTCAAGAAGAAGTATCACTGGCAGCAGGCGTTTCCCGCGCACCAGACGGTTCACATACGACACGAATATTCGCCGGTGTTGGGCTCGGAGAACAGCGTCGCATACGGTTTGGGAAGCAAGCCTGATCCGGCGATGGCTAAGGAAATCGCGAGCTTCTGCCTCGACAAGCGACTGCTCGACACGTTGAGTGAGATTGCAAATAGCAAGGACCGGTGGGCGTCATATTCGTATGTCGACTTTATTTTGACTACCGCTAACACGTGGAAGACGCCGATCGAGGATTTCACGCTCATCGTGGAGCGGCCGCACTGGAAGAACAATCGGGGCGAGCCAGACCTGGCCGACTATGTAAGTTTCTGCTGGGACGGGCCGATTACAAAAGTCGATGCCGACCACTTCTCCGCGCACACAGTTAATCTGGTTCCTGCCAAAGAGCTGCGCGTGGGATTCTTCGGCGTCGAACATGGAAGGCCGTAACTCGATTTCCAGTGTTGCAAATAGGGTCCTTCGACCTCGCTGGCGCCATCGCCTCGCGAGCCGCCCAGCTTCGCTCCGAATGACAACCGCGAGATGACTAGCCGACCATCACTTTTTCCGCACCGGACGCCGTTCCGCGCATCTGTTTCACGCGATCGTAGACCTTCCCATACTCCCGCGCCGAGGCGTTCCAGGAGAAATCTTTGTTCATGCCATTGCGCATGAGCGCCTGCCACGAAGTCTGGTCGCGATAAGCTTCGAGCGCCTGCTTGATGGTCAGCAGCAGTGATTCGCCGTTGTATTCGGTGAACTTGAAACCGGTTCCCTTGCCGCTGCGGGCGTCCCAGGGTTCGATGGTGTCGTCGAGTCCGCCTGTGGCGCGGACGATTGGCACGGTCCCGTACTTTAGGCTGTAAATCTGGTTCAGGCCGCAAGGCTCGTAGCGCGACGGCATGAGGAACATGTCAGCCCCAGCTTCGATCTTGTGCGCGATCGCATTGTCGTAGGCGACTTTGACGGCAATCTTGTTGGGAAACTGTTTGTTGAGCCGCAGGAACATTTCTTCATAAGTTTTGTCGCCTGCACCGAGCGCAATGATAATCATCTCTTCGCGTACCAACCGGTCGGCGATTTGCGCGATCAGGTCGAAGCCTTTCTGGGCGGCGAAGCGACTGACGATTCCGATGACCGGCAGTTTCGGGTCGGCATTCTTCACCCCAAACGCGGCCAGAAGATCCTGTTTGCATTTCGCCTTGTTGGCGAGGTCTTGCGGAGAGAACTTGGCCACCGCAAACTTGTCCGTCTGCGGACTCCACTCCTCGTAATCGACTCCGTTGAGAATTCCTGTCACGGTTGAGGCGCGGTCGTGCAGCACGCCCTCCAGGCCGAACCCGTATTCGGCAGTCTGAATCTCGTGGCTGTACTTCTTGCTGACCGTAGTGATGAAGTCGGAGTAAGTCAACGCGCCTTTTAGAAAATTTACCTGGCCGAAGAATTCCATCTTCGACATCGTGAACAGATCCCAGGGCAGCATCAGCAGCGGCAGAATGTCAGGCGGAAACAACCCCTGATAGCCCATGTTGTGAATAGTGAAGACCGTGCCCGCGTCTTTGAACGCGGGATCCTCGGCATAGATAGTGCGCAGCAGAACCGGCACCAGAGCCGACTGCCAGTCGTGACAGTGGAAAATGTCAGGGACGCCGAGAATTTTCGAAGCTTCGAGCACAGTCCGCGAGAACAGGGCATAGCGCTCGGCGTTGTCCGGATAATCGCCAGCCGATGTACCATAGAGCGCGTCCCGATCGAAGTATTGCGGGTACTCGACAAAATAGAAACGCACCCCACCCTGGCTGCCTCCGCTCACCACGGAAGCGAAGCGGTATTGGTCGTCGAAGGGCACGGTGACGCTGCGCACCACCGTCGCCGGATCGCTCAGCTTGGTTTGCCGGTAGCGCGGCAGGTAGACGCTAACGTGATGGCCCAGCGCAGCCAGGGCGCGCGGCAGGGCTCCGACCACGTCGGCCAGCCCGCCAGTTTTTGAAAATGGAACGCCTTCTGAAGCGACGAATGCGATATGCATGAGTGCGGAACCTCCATTTTGACTAGCGCCGGAGCCCACGTTTTTCCCGGCGCACGCTATTATGAATGAGTCTCGGGGCCTTGAGGGTCCGCGCTAAAACTGCGGAACCAGCTTCAAAGTCTACTTCCCGAGGCAGTGAGGGTCAACGTGCCAAAGGTCGCTTCGACACGCCGTCCGCACAGCAAGCCTAAATTGGGACAGCATTTTCTCGCCAGCGAAGATCTCGCCGCGCGTGTGGTCGATACTTTAGGCGACGTATCGCAGAGCGCGGTGCTCGAAATCGGCCCCGGGCGAGGCATTATGACGTCGCTGCTGGCCCGGCGCGCGCGGCGACTGATCGCCGTGGAACTGGATCGCGTCCTGGCAGCGCAACTGCGGCTCAAATTCGGGATGGCTCGCAATGTCGAAATTATTGAAGCCGACGTTCTGGCCATCGACTTCGATTCGTTGTTCGGACCCAAGCCCGGCCTCAGCCGTCCCGGCATCGACCTCAAGCCCGAGCCCATGCGGGTGGTGGGGAATCTTCCTTACTACATCACGTCTGACATTTTGTTGCGGCTGTTTGAGTTTTCGAAATACTTTGACAGCATCGTGATCATGGTGCAGCGCGAAGTTGCCGACCGGATTGCCGCTGAGCCCGGCGGCCGCGATTACGGCATGCTCTCCGCCACGACGCAACTGTACGCACGCGTCGAGAAGCTCTTCACCCTGCCGCCCGGAGCGTTCGTGCCTCCGCCGAAAGTGCATTCGACAGTGCTGCGGTTGACCATTGACCCGCAGCAGGAAAAGCTGGGAGTAGCAGGCGACGGCTTCATCGATTTTCTGCGTCTTTCGTTCGGCCAAAAACGCAAGACGCTCTGGAACAATCTGAAAGCCAAGTATGAGGGAGCGGACTTGAAGCGCGCCCTGTCAGACGCCAGGGTGAAAGCCACGGCGCGGGCTGAGACTCTCAGCTTGGAAGAAAGCGCGGCTGTGTATCGCGCCTTGCATGGCGCGCGGACCGAGTCTTAGGATTACGTGCGGGTCCCAGCGGGCAACAGCAAGGAGGGGCCATGAACACAACTATTCTTCGTCACCCTGCCGTCGCGGGGCGTTTCTATCCTGACGATCCTGACGATCTGCGCGCCGAGGCGCTCGGCTATCTGTCTCAACCGACCAAGCAAACTCCGATGCGAGCTTTAGGCTGCATCGCTCCGCATGCGGGCTACATGTATTCCGGGCACGTGGCGGGCGCGGTCTTTGCGCGGATCGAAGTTCCCCGGCACTGCATCGTAATGTGTCCGAACCATACTGGGCAGGGCCGCGCGCTGGCCGTAATGAGCGAAGGTGCGTGGCAGACGCCGCTGGGGGACGTCCCCATTGATTCCGAACTTGCCGCGGCTTTAAAGCAGAGCTTCCCTGCTCTGCATGAGGATTCGGCGGCGCATCGCGCCGAACACGCAGCCGAAGTTGAACTTCCATTTCTCCTGTTGCGGCAGCCAGAACTCACCTTCGTGCCCATCGCGCTGGGGACAAGCCAGTTTGAAATTCTCGAACAACTCGGCAAGGCTCTGGCCGCTGTAATTGCCGCACAAGCCGACCCTATCCTGCTTGTGGCTTCGAGCGATATGAATCATTACGAGTCGGACACCATCACGCGGGTGAAGGATGACCGCGCGATCGAACGCATTCTCACCCTGGACCCACGCGGACTTTTCGATGTGGTCACTCAGCAGAACATCAGCATGTGCGGCTTCGGGCCAGCCGTGGCGATGCTGACCGCAGCTCGACAGCTGGGCGCGAAGTCGGCCGAACTGGTGAAGTACGCGACTTCAGGCGATATTTCCGTCGACCGCGACAGGGTCGTGGGTTATGCCGGAGTCATCGTGGCATAGCCATCCTGAACACTCACGACTCTCTCATCTTGAAAACGAACTGCGCGAAAACAGCAGCCGCACGCTATCGCATTCACACTCGCGAATCTAGTGGTGCGATCCGCCAGCAACATGTCCGGACGACGTGCTGTGAGCGGTCGTCCCGGACGTCGAGTTGCTAAGCGGCGCGAACCATTCCGGGCTCTTGGACGCGCTGGTCGAAAACGGCGGCGCCATTCGTACTTCGGCGAATCCAGCCTTCGCCACCTGGTGGTTCAGATGGCTGAGATTGTCGAGCGAACCGCGCGGAATGCCCAGCCCGGCCGAACCGGCTGCAATGCGTGTCGGCGGCGCGTCTGCGATTGATTCAGCTTTCCCGATCGCGACGGTCTTCAAGGTTCCCGCCGCAGGCGCGACCAGCGGATGGAAATTTGCCGGCAGCGTCCCGCCAACGTGCGGCGCCGCGAGCCAGGTATTAAATCCTCCGGGTTGCCACATCCAACCATTGCCCGGGATCATCATCCAGCTTCCATAGTGGTAAGGCATCCATCCCCAGGGATAGGCCGAGGCAAACATGTAACCGTAGCCGGGATACCACGACCACGCGCCATCCATGAAAGGATCCCAGCCAGCGCCAGCGAAGAAGGGCTGCCACATCATTCCAAAGCCGGGCACATTCGAAAACGCGCCATAGTAATTCATGTCGCTCATGCCGTATGCGAACGGCGACAAATTATTCGACGAGTTATTCCTGGCGTACTGATCGTGGTAGGCACTGGCGTCGCGGTCCCAGGAATCAAGCGGGGCTTCCGTAATATTGCCGGCAAGCGTGTACTTATCGTCATCGACGGCGTTAAAAGTCGCAGTCGTCTTTTTCTCGATCATGAACTTCCCGGCGGAGCCGTCTACCGCAACCTCGCCCTTGAACACCGCGAGGCTCGCGGCTTCGGTCGAGGCATCCAGTCGGAAATGCGCTGCGTGGTCGATCGAGATTTTCTCGTTCGAGAAAGTCAGTGCAAACTCATCCTTACCCAGCCAGTTCACATAGGCCATGCCCTCGACCAGATTGACCACCGTGATCCGCTGGCCGGAATCGCTCAGCCCGAGCGTGCTGAACTCAACCGTAGTGTCGGGAATCAGGCGCAGCGTGCTGCCGTCCTCGAATTCGATTTCGGCGCGCCCGCGGTCGTGGGTGCGTACCTGCGTGCCCTGCGTGATGGGGAGATTCAGAAACGCGTTCTCGAATCCCATGCCATTGTTCTTGTTGATCTGCACCGCACCCTGAACGTCACTCAGGCGAACGATGCGCACCTGCGAGTCCGCCAGCGCGGGCAGCGCAAACAGCGCGCAGGCTGCGGCCACAAAAGCAAAGCGGAGCGTGGACAAGCCAGGTCTGCACAAGCTGGATCTGAGCAAGCTGGGTCTGAACAAAGAGAGCTTCGACATGGCAACCCCCGGAGGTCTTTCTCGGCCTATTAGAACACGCTTTGGCGAAGAGGATTGTAAAACTTGAGGCCGCGGGCGGAGTCGTTATGCAGGCGAAGCGAGCGATCTCCGCCTCGTCGGATCCTTCAATTCGCCGGAGTAGCCGCCGCGGCCTTGCCCATTTCCATGATCCGTTGCGCCCGCGCCCGAACCACGTTCATCACCGAATTGTCGTCGTAGATCTCCTGCAGCACCGCCTTCACCGCCTGCAGTTCGAGGATGCCGCCTGTCCGCGCCTCATCTTCCATCCGTTTCAACTCATCGTCGAGGGCCAGCTTCTGGTAGCGATGGAAGTAGGCCAGACGGCGGCCGAACTCGAAGAGTAGCTACCACGCTCTGAAACAACGTGGTCAACTGCTGCACGGCAGGAAGCGAGGAATAGTTATAGGCTGCTTCAGATGCGCGTTGACCGTCTTTGTAGCTCAGCTTCTTGCTTCCAGTAAATGCCAGCTTGCGTTTTCCCGAGTCAACCTTGCCGGAAAAGTATTGAGCTTCTGAGGCGAGCTCGAAAATCCGGGCGCGGGTTGCGTCTGAAACGGCGAACTCAGTCTGGTAAGACTCGCGGTCGTCGGACTCCGACGAGATCTTCGCCGTACATTCGTAGCGGGCGTGTCCATCAGACTGCACTGCGATGGAATACTGCTCGGGATCTGAACCAGGAAAGTTCTGCGAGTAAGTGATCGTGGCCGGCCCGTCCGCGCGAGCGGCAAGACTCGAGAACAAAATGAGGCCACCGGCGACAAGAATCATGCCCGCGTACCGGAAGTGCAGCGTCCCTTCTGCACGATGCCATCGTAATTTCCGCGTTCCGATCTTCATCGTTATCATCGTTATTATCGGGCGACGGCACGTTGCCGGCTCAGCGTTCCCGCCGTATGCAGATGGCAAATCGCAATGGCCAGCGCGTCGGACGCATCCATGGGCTCGGGTGGAACGGCTAGCTCCAGCAGCCGCGTGACCATGTGCTGCACCTGCTGCTTCTCGGCCCTCCCATAGCCCACCACCGACGACTTGATGGTCAGCGGCGAGTATTCCGCCACGTCCAGTCCCGCAACTGCGGCCGCCAGCATGGCCACGCCTCGAACTTGCCCCAGTTTGAGCGCTGACTTCACATTGAGAGCATAGAAGACATCTTCAATCGCGACCTCGTCGGGCTGGTGCTCGACAATAATTTCGCCCAGTTGCGTGAAGATGCGCGACAGCCGCCGCGGCAGCGCTTCACGCGGCGAAAGCTTGATCGCTCCGCACGTCAGGCAGCACAGCTTGCCCGTCGCATGCATCTCGACCACGCCGTACCCAGTGTACTCTCCGCCGCAATCAATCCCCAGAACTCGCATGTCAGAGCAGTTTATCGCGGAACGCGCACAGAACCTAACGGATGGCGCCTGGGTCACAGACGGTGCAACCAGTACCCGGGCTTTCGGCTGGTATGGGCAAAAGCCACGACTTGAATTTCGGAAATCCGCACTCGGTAGATCAGAATAAAAGGAAACTGTCTAAGCAAGAACCTTCGGGTGGAGTGCGACCCTGCCGCCCAGCGTTCCGGGGATTGAACAATCTGCGCGAGCGCGCGATCCACTTCGTCATCGAACTTGAGAGCCGCATCCGGGCTGCGCTCCCGATACCAGTCGAACGCGGCGTCGTACTCGGCAGCAGCTTCTTCGTGAAACTCGGCCAAATCAGCGGGCATCGGGCAACTTCGCTAAGTTGCGTTTGCGAACCTCTGCCCATGAGATGGTCCCGGCCTTGCCGGAATCCAAATCAGCGACGCGCTTCCCAATCTCCGCTTCCCATGCGGCATGGACACCCTCATCCACCTTGCCGTCAAGGTTTGAAATCAGGGAATCAGCCAACGCCTCGCGCTCCTCGACAGACAATGACAAGGCCTGTTCCAGCAGCCTGGAAACTTCCGGAGTCATCTGTGCCATGTCCACCTCGCTGGCGCTATTTTATCGCAGACGGCCCTGCTAGCAGCACTTTGGCCGCCGCGTCTTTGCCTCTTCGAACTCGCGCCGGAAAGCCGCATACGCTTGCGGCGACGACGCCACATGCGTTCGGCTCAGGAAGCGCGCATAGGCGGATTCGTCGAAAATCTCCCGCAAGATCGCAAGGAAGATTCTTCCCGCGCTCAAGATGTGTCTCACCCTCGCTCCTCCGCTAGGCGCGTCATCACGAACGGCACCTCTTTCACCCGCGCTTCTTCCCTGCCGCTCAAGACCCCTATCCACTGGCGCACCGATTCGATCAGGATGAGCGCCACCATCAAAACCAGAACGCCCGTGACCGCGGCATCCAGCCGGTTATTGAAGATCAAGCGCGTGGTTGCGCTGGTTGCCGGACCGGCCGCCAGCGCTCGCGCCTGTGCCAAGAATCCCACCCGCAGATTGGGATCGAAAATCTTGTGCCACGAGGCCGTGAACGTGACCACAACCAGCCACGCCAGCGGCGCCAGCGTGACCGCGGCATATTTCGCGCGATGCATCTTGATGATGATCGTCGTCGCCACGCACAACGCCACAGTCGCGAGCAATTGGTTGGCGATGCCGAACAGCGGCCACAACGAATTGATTCCGCCCAGCGGATCTTTCACTCCTTGCCACAAGAAGTATCCCCAGGCGCCGACGATCAGCGCGCTGGTGGCGAGAATCGACGGATACCAACTCGTCCGCCCCAGCGGTTTGTAAATATGCCCGAGAGCGTCCTGAAGCATAAAGCGGGCGACTCGCGTGCCTGCGTCGAGAATGGTCAGAATGAACAACGCCTCGAACATGACGGCAAAGTGGTACCAAAGCGCCATCACCTTCGCGCCGCCCAGGCTTTGCGAGAAAATGTGCGCCATGCCCACGGCAAATGCCGGAGCTCCGCCGGTACGATTGAACAGAGTCTGCTCGCCAACCGCATGCGCCAGGGCCTGCATGTCGGCTGCAGTCACAGGAAATCCCCAGGATGAAATCGTCGCGGTCGCGGCAGTTGCAGTCTGTCCGACCACACCGGCAGGGCTGTTAATCGCAAAGTAAACCCCCGGCTGCAATACGCAGGCCGCAATGATCGCCATGACGGCGACCGCCGATTCGCACATCATGGCGCCGTAACCCACCATGCGAGTCTCAGTCTCGCGCGCGATCAGTTTGGGCGTGGTTCCGCTCGAGATTAAGGCGTGGAAGCCGCTGATCGCGCCGCACGCAATGGTGATAAAAGCAAAAGGAAAAATCTTTCCCGCAAATACCGGTCCGGTGCCATCCACAAAGCGGGTCAGCGCGGGCATGTGCAGCGTGGGATGCAACGCCACAATGCCGATGCCGAGAAGCCCGATCGTACCCAGTTTTACGAACGTACTCAGATAGTCGCGCGGGGCAAGCAGCAGCCACACCGGCAGGGCCGATGCCGCGAAGCCATACACAATAATCAGGACCGCCAGTGTAGGCGCCCGCAGCGTGAACATGCTGGCCATCGTTGGATTCTGCGAAGCCCACTGCCCGCCGAAGATTGCCAGCAGCACAAGAATAAATCCCAGCACCGAAACTTCCAGCACTTTGCCCGGACGAATCCGCCGCAGATAAAGCCCCATCAGCAGCGCGATGGGAATCGTCATGGCAATCGTGAACGTGCCCCAGGGGCTGTCTTTGAGCGCATTAACCACTATTAACGCAGCCACCCCGAGCAGAATGATGAGAATCGCGATCACGGCCGTATACGCCACAAATCCGCCCACGCGGCCGATTTCTTCTTTCGCCATTTCGGTAAGCGACTTGCCGTCGCGACGCACAGAAAAAAGCAGAATCACAAAATCCTGCACGCAACCGGCAAAGACGGCGCCGGCCAGCACCCACAGCGTCCCAGGAAGGTAACCGAACTGTGCGGCCAGCACCGGCCCCACCAGCGGCCCCGGCCCGGCGATCGCGGCAAAGTGATGTCCGAACACGACCCACTTATTCGTCACCAGAAAATCCCGCCCGTTTTCCAGGCGCTCGGCGGGAGTCGCGCGGAGCGCATTGAGGGCAAGAATCTTCACTGCAATAAATCTGCTGTAAAAACGGTATCCAAGCGCGTAACAGCAGGTCGCGGCCACCACCAGCCACAGGGCGTTGATCGGTTCGCCGCGGTGAACCGCAATTACACCCACAGCCCCGGCACCGAGCAGGCCAACCAGAGTCCAGGCAAAAATCGACAGAGGCTTGTTCATGTTCGCGAAGCATTGTGTCGAATCCCGGCCCGGAGCGCAACCTCAGAGTGCAATGCCCGCAGACACCCCAATGCAAAGTGGCGCGGAGGGCCGCACCTTAACGATTTTCTGCCAGGCTCCGGGGCTTTGGTGTCTCCCCATTTAGTGTTACTCTATTTCTTCCGACCGATTTTCACCCCAGCGTTTTGGGCCGCTTCGTTCAACCCCGCACCCGGGGTGCATTCGGAGGACTTCATTTTTGAACTCATATTCCAAAGAGGAGCATACGATGAAAATTGGCATGTTAACGGGCGGGGGCGATTGCCCTGGATTGAACGCGGTCATCCGCGCCGTCGTGCGCAAGGGAGTTTTTCACTATCACGACCAGTTTGTGGGCTTCATGGAAGGCTGGCGTGGCCTGATCGAAGACAACAGCATGCCCCTCGACCTCGAAGCGGTAGGCGGCATCCTGCCCCGTGGCGGCACCATTCTGCGTACTTCGCGCACCAACCCGTCCAAGCGTCCGGACGGCATTCAACGCTGCACCGACACCATCGCAAAGCACAAGATTGACGCGCTCGTTGCCATCGGCGGCGACGACACCTTGTCAGTCGCGCAGAAGCTTCACGAAACCGGAATCAAAGTGGTGGGCGTGCCCAAGACGATCGACAACGATCTCGGTGGCACCGACTACACTTTCGGATTCGATACCGCCTGCAACATCGTGTGCGAAGCCATTGACCGTGTTCATACCACCGCGGAAGCGCACAACCGCGTGATCGTCGTCGAAGTGATGGGACGCGATGCCGGCTGGATCGCGCTCTATAGCGGCATTGCCGGCGGAGCCGACGTGATTTTGATTCCCGAGCGCCCATTCGACATCGACAAAGTCGCCGAATCGATTCGCCAGCGCCACGAACGCGGCCTCTACTTCTCGATCGTCGTGGTGGCGGAAGGCGCAAAGTTTTCCTCCGATTCCAGCTCCGGGGCCCCTGTAATCCAGGACATGGGAAAAGACGAATTCGGTCACGCGAAACTAGGCGGCGTCGCCAACATTCTCGCCCGCGAAATTGAGAAGCGCACCAACTTTGAAACCCGCGCAGTCGTGCTGGGACATATCCAGCGCGGCGGCTCGCCCAGCGCCTTCGACCGCGTGCTGGCGACGCGTTACGGCCTGGGCGCAATCGATATGGTGCACCGCGGCGAATTCGGCTGCATGGCTGCGCTGCGCTCCAACAAGATTGTCTCCATCCCGCTGAAGGAAGCGATCGCGAAGAACCGCGTGGTCGACAACGAAATGATTCAGATCGTCGACGGCCTGTTTGAAGAGATCGGCGTCAAGGAACCGGCCGGCAAATAGTCAGCATCATCGGCCTCCCCTCGCTCCGGCGGGCGGAGGCCATTTTGTTGCCGCTTGCCCCTCGGATAGAACTTTTGCGCAGCTGGAACGAATCGAGCACATGCGAAGCTGGCTTTGGTTTGCACTGGCAGTCATCGCGAGCGCAGTCAGTTGGACATACATGCACCGCGTTCTGCTCCCGTGGGAATATTCCGTCAACGTGACGCACGGCCGCCTCAAGCAGCAGATGGGCGACCTTTATCCGCGCTGGGTCGGCACGCGCGAACTTCTGCTTAACGGCCGCAATCCTTACGGCAAGGAAGTGAGCCAGCAGATTCAGCTGGCGTTCTACGGCCGTGTGATCGAGCAGACATACGACAAGCCGGAGTCCGAGATCATCGATGAGCAACGTTTCGTATATCCCCTCTACGTAGTGCTGCTGCTGGCTCCCACGGTTCATGCGGACTTCGCGCAGCTCCAATTCTGGGCGCCCGTCGTGCTCGCAGCCCTGGTGGCTCTTGGCGTCTGGCTGTGGATGGCAGTATTGCGCTGGCGTCCACCACCACTCGCAGTGGCCGCGCTGATGCTGTTTGCAGTGAGTAGTCCGCAGATTGCCCAGGGATTGCGGCTGCGCCAGTTCGGCCTGTTCGTTGCCTTCCTGTTTGCGTTGGCGAGTTGGTGCGTGACGCGCAACCGCTACTTCATCGCCGGCGTTCTGCTGGCGCTCTCCACCATCAAACCGCAGATGATGGCGCTTTGTCTGCTTTGGTTTCTGCTCTGGACTGTCGGCGAATGGAAAACAAGATGGCCCCTGGCTGCCGGATTCGGCGGCGCACTGGCTGTATTAGCTGGCGTCTCGGAACTGCTGCTGCCCGGCTGGCCTCGCGATTTCATCGCCGGACTGGACGCATACAGAAAGTATTTTCCCACTACCTCGCCAGTTCGACTGTTACTCGGCAATTGGACTGGATCAGCGCTTTCGGCGTTGGCCGTGATTGCTCTGCTCGCAGTCGCATGGCGGTACCGATTGGCTGAGGCGGATTCGCGCGAGTTCGTTCAGATACTGGCCCTGTTTTCCATTGCCTCCACATTGGTCATGCCGCTGTTGACACCCTACAACCAGATCCTGTTGCTGCTTCCCGTCATCATGTTGCTGCGCGACTGGAACAGCCTGCCCCGACTCGGGCGCCTGGCGTTTATCGGCCTGGTCGCGTGGCCGTCGATTGCGTCTCTCGCGCTGCTGGCACATCCTCCGCGGCTGGATTGGTCGAGCCGCCTTCCGCTTTTGCCATCGGCATTTGTGCTTCTGTTTCCCTTCCTGGTGTCGTGGCTGATATTCGTCCGGCGGACACAAACCACAGAGCAGGATTCCGCTGCGGCTTCGATATGATTAGCGGCTGATAGCGATGGGCTGATGGCATCGGACTGATGGCGACACATTCAGTGCACTGGCTAACTGCAAAACGCTTGCGCGCTCATGGCACGCTTCTCGCCCTGTGCCTGTGGTCGCTCTACCTGTGGACCATGGCCACTCCCGGCCTGCGTGACCGCAATGGAAATCTCAAAGGCACTGACTTTCTGCATCTCTACACGCTGGGTTCCCTAGCGGCCGCTCATCGTGGTGCCGACTTGTATGACGTGAATGCTCAGGCTGTGCTGGCCGCTGCGCGCGTGCCCCAAGCCGCAGGAATCCGCTACTTGCCGCTGTATCCGCCGCAGGTATCGCTCTTCCTCGCGCCGCCGGCGCATCTCTCATACAGCTGGGCGCTCACTTTGTGGTGGATTTGCAGCGCACTGCTCTACGCTGGTTGCTGTTACTGCATTTGGAGCGTGTGCCTAAACCTGCGAGCATACGCGGGAACCGTCGCCCTTCTCGCCGCGGCGTATCCTGCCTTCTTTCACCTGATCGCGTGGGGACAGACCTCGGCTGCCGCGCTAGCCTGCTTCACAGCAATGTTTCTCCTGCTGCGCCGTGAGAACAATTTCCTCGCTGGCCTGGTCTGCGGCTGCCTCATTTTCAAACCACAACTGGGAGTGGCCGCAGCGGTCGTCTTCGTATCAATCGGCGCATGGAGGACCATCGCAGGAGCGATTCTTTCCGCCGCAGCGCAGCTCAGCCTCGGAGTTCTCTATTACGGCATTGAGCCGCTGCGCCAATGGTTGCGCATGTTGTGGAATGTACGCGCGCTCTGGCCCCTGCTCGAACCCAAGCCCTATCAGACTCACTCCCTGCTAACTTTTTGGTCGATGCTGTTGCCCTGGCCAGCGCTTTCCTTCGGCCTTTATGTCGTGAGCGCGGCGGCAGTGCTCGGACTGACGATAGCCTGCTGGAAGCGCAGCCCCGCTGTTCCACTTTCTCTGCGCTATTCCACGCTACTTCTGGCAACCGTACTGGTTGCGCCGCACCTCACCGTGTACGACCTCGTAATTCTTGCCCCCGCGATTATTCTGCTGGCTGACTGGCTCGCTGTTGAGGAATCGAACCGCTCAACGCGGTGGCTGGGAACTCTTCTCTATCTCGTCTACATGCTCCCGCTGCTGGGTCCGTTCACGCGCTGGACGCACGTACAGCTTTCCGTGGTTGCAATGGCGGCGACGCTGTGCCTGCTCTGGAAAATGTCGCAAGCGGGCAGCCTGCCCGACGCGAAAAATGCCGGCATCGCCGAAACGTTTAAGGCTTAACTACAGTTGATCTTTATCCCTGCGCCCCAAACAAAAATGCCAGCGCTTCAGGAAAACGCCGCGCCCAGTGCGATTCGTGGTGCGTGGCGCCCTCATCAATGAACAACCGCAGGCGTGTGTCGTTCAAGCCTGCGCGCCGCAGGATCGCCGCTAGTTCGCGCACGTCGTCCACCACGCTCTGATCTTTGTCCCTCCGTCCCGCTTCTGCGGTTCCAGTCGCCAGAAAAACCCGCTCCGGCCAGCGCTTCACTCCGCGACTCTGCCGGATCAACTGCCGGTTTGAAGCCCACAGCGAAGGGCTCTCCAGCAGCAACCGGCCGATCACGCCCGGCCGCACGGCGACTGTGTAAAGTGCAATCAGCGCTCCCAGCGATGACCCGCCCAGTCCCGTATTCTCCGGCCCGCTGGCTACGCGGTAGTTGCTGGCCATAAATGGAAATACTTCCTTGAACAGAAACGCGGGATACCGTGTTCCATGCGCGCGCAACATCACGGGATGCAGCGACCGGTGCGGCATATATTCGCGGATGCGCTCCCGGCCCGTGTTATCGATACCCACAATTATCATGGGCGGAACCTCGCCCTCGCGGATCAACCGGTCCGCGGTTTCATCCACCTGCCACTCGACGCCATTGAACGACGTGGCGGACTCGAACAGGTTCTGGCCATCATTCATATAGAACACGGGGTAACGCCGACCGGCGTTTGCGGCGTCGTCATACCCTGGAGGCAGCCACACCCGCAGCATCCGCATGTTACGAAAAATGCGGCTGCGAAATTCATGTAGCCGCAAATCTCCGGTCGCGGACTGGGCACGGATAAATTCGGCAGCCAAGCCGCGGCCGTAGTTTTCAGGTTGTTGGGTTTCTTCCATCCGTGAAAGTGCCGTATCAGAATACAACGGAGTCCCGAGTTACGGCGTCGCGCCTCTCACTTTCACTGCGATGGCCAGCAGGCTGATGAGCGAAATCAGCGCCAGCGAAATCAGGCACAGAATGCACCACGTCATCAGCTCGTAGGCTTCGACATAAGTCAGGTAGAGTGCAAACGCTAACCCTGCAACCGCCGCTCCCAGCAGGCGATTCGGCGTCTCGGCGCGCGCCTTCCAGAAAGTGGCCAGAGCGAACAGCGCAGCGTACCCAGCCACGCCGATCCCGGCTACCGGAATGCCCTCAACCGTGGAATACTCGCTGCGGTTCACGATGTCGCAACTGAACTTCTGGCTGAAATCGCAGAACTCGGTCGCCGACTTGGCATAATGCCGTTGCAGCGATACCGCTGACACAATCACGCCCGCCAGCGAAAGCACCGCGATACTCACAAACAAAACCCGATTACGGGCTGCGGAACCGGTCACGGCAGGCTGCACCCGGTTTTTTCACTCAAGGCGTCTAGGGACAGAACTCCGGCATGCGGCGAATCCATCCCGAATTGCCAGGTGGGAAACAAGTTCAATCCCTTCGCCTTGCATTCCGGCGTCTCTTCCTTCGTCGCAACGATCCCACATTCCACGTACGGAATGTAATGAAATGCTGCGCCAAACATATGTTTCTGATCAACGCAGTGCGGACACCACGACAGGCCGTACATTTTCGCCTGCTTCGCAGCCAGGCACTTCGCGAAAGCGTCGTACTTGTGTTCCCTGTAGTAACGTCCTCCGAGGTACGCGGCGACCAGCAGTATCGCGATGACGCCGTAGATGAAGACGGTATTTCGTTTTCCCGGACCAGCGCCGTCATCGCGCTCGGCCCGCTTATTTCGCCGTACTTCAGACATATCTCATCCTTATATCACGGTGCTGCGGCTATTAAGACGGCTCTGACAAGTCGCCGACGTAACCGCATTCAGGCGACAGCTACGCGACGAGGTTACGCGACGCTGTTACGCAACAACGTTCAGCGCCCCGGGCAATACGTCCAACTCCTCGCAGTGCAGCGTCAACACTTCCCCATCCACCATGACGTCGACCGGCGCGTCCAAATTGAACTCGATGCGCCGCGCGCCTTTGTGCTCCGCTAGCGGATGCTCGATGTGCGTGCCATCGTACAGGCCCGGCAGGTTGCGGATGAGCCCCAGTCGCCCGATCGGGCCCCACCGGACGTATTCGACCAGGCCATCATTGATCTCAGCCTTCGGCGCAATCATCATCGTCCCGCCCGTGAACTTGCTGTTATTGAACGTCAGAAACAGGCAACGGCGGTTGTCGAAGTCTCCCGCCCCTTCGACCCTAACCGGAAACGGACGGCGCTTGAACCGAGCCAGAGTCAGAAAGATCGACGTCTGGTAGCCCAGCTCGCCCCAGTGGCTGAAACGCCGGGCGCGCAAGGTGGCCACATCCGCCGAGAAGCCCATACTCAACAGATTGATGAAATAGATCACACCGTCGCGATGTCGCAACCGCATCACATCGCAAACCCGGCTGCGGTGAGCCAGCAGCGATTCGATGGCATACTCAACGCCTTGATGGCTGAAGTCGCGCAGAAAAGAATTCCCCGTACCCAGCGGCAGGAATCCCAGCGTAGGCCGCTCGCCTTCGAGAGCTTGCGGGTAAAGGCCATTCACAATTTCATACGAGGTACCATCGCCCCCCACCGCGATAAAGTTGCAGATGCCGCGCCCGTAGGCCTCACGCGCAATCTCCGTCGCCTCGCCCGGAGAGCGTGTCTCCGTCACCTTCACGTCGATGCCGCCCGCCTGCAGACGCGCCAGCGCTGAACCCAGCAGTCTGCGGCTCCGTCCTCCCCCCGCCGCCGGGTTCACAATTGCGAGATAGTTTTTCCCCAAAGTTCCCAATCCGTTTTCAGAGTGCGAGAAGCGAGGTCTGGCACAAACAGTTCGCGCCGCGATGCAGCTTTCAGGGCCCGGTCACAATCCCGCCATGGCTTCCCTCTTCGCCGACTTTCCAATTTCCTCTGCCAACACCTGCCGCTTGATCTTCATCGAGGCAGTCCGGGGAAAATCTCTCTCCCAGATCAAGTATCCGCCCACGCGCTTGAAATCCGGCAGCTTGCGATTGCGCGCCGCGATCTCTTCCAGCAACTTGGCGTCGAATCTCTGGTTCTGTTCCAGTCGCAAGACCAGGACCAGCGCTTCGCCCCCGAGTTCCTTTCTTGGCCACACGTAGTTCGCCGCGAACACCGCATATTCCTTCACCGGTAGCCCGTCGAACACCGCTTCAATATCCTCCGGGTAAATGTTCTTGCCGCCCTCGGTGACGATCATATTTTTCTTGCGCCCAAAGAGTTGCAAATGTCCGCTCCCGTCGAATCGTCCCAAATCGCCCGTCAGAAGCCAACCATCCACAATCGTCTCCAGTGTCAACTCCGGATCGTCGAGGTAATGCGACATCACGGTCTTGCTGCGCACCGCGACTTCGCCCACGCCTTCGCCATCTGGATTCAGAATGCGCAGTTCAACTCCCGGCAGCGGCTTGCCCACCGTGTCGGCGCGAAAGGGTTTCAGATCGTTGAGCGTAAGCGCCGTGCCCGCTTCAGTAAGTCCATAACCGTTCACCACCGGGATACCGAGATCGTAGAAAAACTGCATCGTCGAAGGCTCCATGAAAGCGCCGCCGGTAATCAGCGCCAGCACTTCTCCGCCGAATCCGCGATGGATATTCGGGAGCAGCATGCGGCTGAGCTTCGGGTTGGGACGGCGGCGAGTCAGCATCCGGTTGGTGGCGATCATGGCGTTCAAGAACGCCCGCTTCCATGATGGCAATTCGTCGAACTTGGCGCGCAGCCCCCGCTCCAGATTCTTCACAATCATCGGAACCAGGGCCACGTAGGTGATGCGGTAGCGCACAAATGCGTCGCGCACAAACTCCGGCCGCAGCGTCCGCAGATGCACCACGCAGGCTCCGCATACGAACGGACCGATAAAGCCCACCATGAAATCGATCGCGTGATTGGTGGGCAGAATGCTCAAATACCGCACTCCCGGCCAGAAGGGATACCACGCAGTCAACGCGCGGCACTGTTCCAGATAGTTTTCGTGGGTGAGCACGCAGCCCTTCGGACGGCCGCCCGTTCCTGAGGAATACACGATGCAGGCGACGTCATCCTTCTGCCGCATGACGAAATCGGGCGCGCCTTTGCGCTTGAAATCCTCCCAGCGAAACGCGCCCGCCAAATCCGCGCCCAGCGGGGCTTCCGTGACGAGAACAATCTTGGTAGTAATCTGCTGAAACTCGGCCGACCCCATTATGGCTCGCCACAAGTGATACTCGACGATCAGCACCTTGGCCTTGGAGTGGGCCAGCAGTTGCAGGTGTTCCGCTGCGGTCAGCTTGTAATCCAAGGGCACCAGCACGCCGCCACAGTAAAAAATTGCGTACGCCGAGATCAGCCACTTCGACTGATTCGTCATGATGATGGCCGCGCGCTCCCCGGCATCGTAATCGGCATCTTCGAGAGCGCGGGCCAGCGGCAGCGCCATCTCTTTGAAATCGGAATACGTGAGGCGCACCTTCTCGCGATCGCGATCCGCTTCGATCAGACAGACCTCAGACGAAAAACGGTCGAGAGCATCGCGCAACGCCGCGCCCAGACACGTGTATTGGCGAAGATCTAGCATAAAGAAGTTGCTGACTGTTGATTGTAGATTGCTGATTGAGCAAAGAACTGATCGCGCGGGGGGCGACGTGCCTTAGCAATCAACAATCAGAAATCAGCAATCAACAATGGAAGGTCCTTGTCCCTACAGCCGCGCCTGAATCTTGCCTGCCAGGGTGCGGAAGTCCGTCACGCCTTGCAGTTCATAGTCTGGCAATTCGACGTGAAAGTGATTTTCCAGGCGGGTCAGCAGATCGAGCGTCTGCAAACTGTCGATGCCCAGCGCCTTGAAGAAGTCGTCGTCAGGGGATAGTTTTTCTCTCGGCACTTTGAAATGCGTCGCCGCTAAAGTGAGGATTTCGTCGAGCGTCTGATCGGCTGTCTGCATAGGGCTTCTCTAAACTCTCCTGCGATGTCTGGCAGCCACGATTCGCCGTAGTCAGGGTAAATAAGGCTGGGCGTCCGTGCTCTCCACAAACTTCTTCAAGCCGGCTTGCACTGCGGGCTGCGAAAAAAGATCGCAAAACATATCGATTTCCGCCCGCAACTCGTCAAGGGGAATCGGCTTGATGAACTGCTTCGCTGCAATCGCGGTCTGCCGATCGAACTTTCCCATCTGCGCGGCGGTGGCTCGGGCCGCGCGCAACGCCTCGCCTTCCGCCACTATTTGGCTCACCAAACCGATCTGTTGCGCCTTGGTCGCGTTAAAGCTGCGGCCGGTCAGCAGCAGGTCGCGGACCACCGCGTTCCCCAAATCCCGCTTCAGCCGCGGGATTCCCCCGAACCCTGGAATCAGTCCCAGCCTGAGTTCCGGAAAACAAAAGCGCGCCATCTTGTCGGCAACGATCAGGTCGCAAACCAAGGCCAGTTCAAACCCTCCCCCAAACGTCACGCCCTGAACTGCGGCAATCGTGCTGAGCGGCGCTGCATCAATTCGATTCAAGACACGATGAATGCGCTCCAGAAAATCGCGCACGCCCCGCGTCGCCGCCGCCTTCTCCATCGCCTGCGACTTCTCATAGAGCTCGCGCAAGTCCGCGCCGGCGCAAAAACCAGAGCTCAACTCGCTGTAAACGATCAGCGCATGCGCGTCTTTCTCCAGATCGTCGAGCGCAGCCGCAAATCGCTCCAATTCTTGCAGAGACAGCGAACCGATCTCGTTGCAGGGTCCACGGTGCAGAGCCAGTTCAATGACTCCACCCTGAACCTGCCACGATAGCGCTTTTCCCTTGAATTGCTTGACGTCCAATCTTCCCCTTCGCAAGCCTTGCCGCTATACCGCCTGCTTTACCCGATACATATCCTCAATCTCGCTCTTCATTCGCGCCGAGATTAGGTCACGCTTCAACTTGCCATTGGCCGTAAGCATTCCGTTCTCAATGGAGAACGGCTCCGGCCGCAAATGAAACGCGCGCACCTGCTTGTAGTGCGGCAGTTCCGGATTCACCGCGTCCATCGCAGCCTGCACCTGTTCCCCGGTCACAGCTCCCGTAACAATCGCGGTAAGATATCCGCGACCGTTCCCGACGACAACGACTTGCTGCGCTCCCGGCAAGTGGCGCGCAATTTCCTCTTCGATCGCTTCCGGCGCAATCTTGTGGCCGGAGCCGAGAACAATCAGATTCTTGATCCGACCAACGATTCGCCAGTTTCCCGAACCATCCATCTCGCCCTGGTCGCCGCTGTGAAACCATCCCTCGCGCAGCGCGTCCGCGGTCTGCTGCGGACGATTCCAGTATCCCGGAAAAATGTTCGGCCCCCGCACCACGATCTCATCATTATCTCCGAGCCGCATCTCAATGCCGGGAATCGCAGGCCCGACACGGCCCGGCGCGACATTCTGAGGATCGTCCATCGTACAAATGCCCGTCGTCTCGGTCAGGCCATACACCTGCAACACCGGAATCCCCAGCATGCTGAAATAATCCTGCGTCTCCGGAGTCAACGGAGCCGAACCGCAGATCAGCGCCTTCAGATTTTCGCCCACCATTTTCTTACGGATCGCTGGAAACACGACGGTATTTGCCAGCCACAGCCACAGTCCGTCGCCCGTTTGCGAGAGCTTTTCTTTCTCCCGAATCCACGCGGCCTTACCTCGTGAGTAGACCGCCTGCGCGATTCCACCTTTTTGTGCAATCTGCTCGTCCACCCCGCGGCGCATGCGCTCCAACAACTGCGGCACATTCAGAAAATAATGCGGAGCCGTGGCCGGCATGTCGCTGGGGATTTTCGTCAAGTCGGTGTTCAAGGTGACGAGGCTTCCGCGCAAAAGAAAAGTCAGCAATGCGATCCACGACGCGCAAAAGCTGAACGGCAAATAATGAAAAACTCGATCCTGCCCCGACCGCCCGCCCATCAACTGATCCAGCCGCGCCGACGTGCACCCCAGCATAAAGCCCACGTTCGCTGCGGTCAGCATCACGCCCTTGGCTTCGCCCGAAGTGCCCGAAGTGTAGATGATGGTGACCGGGTCGGCATCCTGCACCTGCGGCCGGTCGAGCGCGATTCCATCCACTCCGGCAAAGATTTCGTCGAACAGAAAATGCGGCGGGGCCTGCGAACTCGCTTGCGTCCAGTTTTGCTGGATGCTGTCCCTCAGCGTCGCATCCCCGCAGCACACCAGCGACGGCGTGCTGTCCTTAATCATCGCCACCAATTCGGCCGGCGCCTGACGCGAGTACAGCGGAACCACAATCAACCCCTCGGCCATTGCCGCCAAGTCCATCGCCATCCAGCGAATACTATTCGCAGCCAGCAAGCCACATCGGTCGCCTTTCTTTAGCCCCTTTGAGGCCAGAAAAGTGCGCGCCTTGCGGATTAGCTCGAGAAACTCGCCGCCGGTCACGCCGGTAACCTGGCCATCGCTAATCTCATGTAGCACGGGGGTATCCACGGCCGACTTGAGTTGCGAAAATATTTCTCCGACAAATGGCATGGGTTTCTTACCGGAAACGCAGCGTCAGCCGTATGCCGCCACCAGATGATGCAATGAGTCGCTCATCGGCGGCAAGTAGTCTTCCCAACTCCAGTCGCCGGTGCGCGTCGAAAATTCAGGATAGCGGCGCTGCACCTCTTCTTCGAACAGAACCCCCATGCGCGCCATCACTTTCAAATTCTTCACCACCGTGCGCGCAATGCCGTCGGCGATGCGCTCGCCCTGCGTGGCCAGAATTTCCAGCGCCGCCAGCAACTTCTGCTCCAGGTCCGGATCATCCACATTCATCAGCAACTCCGGATGTCCCCGCTCCCGCATGAGATTGCGGATGCGCTCGTCCATGGTGATGCCCGCTGACGGAACCAGCGCCGGCATTGAAGTCACAATCCCGTGATAGCGTGATGACGCCATCATGTGGCAGGCGCGCAGGATGCTGACCAGTTCATACATGTTGTACTGGTCCGAACTCAGCACCGGCACTCCGCCGAGTTTTTCCGAAATACGTTTGGCCGGACGAGAGTCCAGCCTCTCCGTCGCCGCCAGAATCACGAACACGTTGCGCTCTTTGCGGAAAGCATCCACCGCGCGGGCAATCGAAGTCAGATAATGCTCATAGGCGCGGTCCGCGGCCAGACCTGAGTTATGAAAATAAGGCCCGCGATAGTGGCTGCCCTTGTAAGCTCCTGTCAGGCTGTGCAGCGCGGCCTTGGCCACCGAGGCCTTCACCGGCCACTCAAACGGATTGATCGGACACACCACCAGCACCGGCGTGCGCCCGTCCCAACCAACCTGCCGCAGCACACTCTGGCCATATTCAGCTGGCCGCGGTTCAAAGGTCCACGCCGTGTCGGTGCCCAGTTCTGTGGGCACACCCAACTCGCGCAACACCGTGCGCGACTCTTCATTGCGCGTGATGACCAGAGAATTCTTGCAAAAGCGGCCGCACATCTTGGCCACCAGAGGATCCATGTGGCCAGCTTCGGCTCCGTAACCGACAGATAATTTATTCTCCACCGCGGCAATTCCCAGTGAGCCAATCATCATGGTCGTCAGCGCATTGGCGAACTTGCTCTTGAACATCGAACCTTCGCAAGCCACCACCCCGTGATGTTTGGGAACTTCATCCGACAGGAACGGCGGAAAAATATCCGGCAGGTGCACCTGCTTCGTGCCCTCGAAATATCCTTTCGAGAACTCGAAGTTCTGGCTCATCACGCTGAACTCAACTCGCTCCGCGCCCAGGATGTGTCGGATCTGCCGCAGCATTTCGTCGACGCGCACGTCCGAACCCATGTTGCGCGTGCCGTTGTATCCAGCAAAAAGCAGCTTCAGTCTTTCACCTGGCTGCCAGGGCTTGCTGCCGCCCAGAATCCATCGGGCCTTGGCCCGCTCGATGTTGCTGCTGACCCACGCCTCCAGAAAGATGTCCATCATGCGGCTGACCCTCCTGCGGCAGCGGGCCACGGCTTGTACTTGTACTCGAAGTTATTCTCGCGGCTGAACTTCAACAGAGGAAAGCTGTACTGCGAAAAGGGCACCGGCTTGCGCTTCAATTCAGAAGTCACACGCGTGTTATCGAAAACCGTATTCCACACCAGATACGGCATAAACACTTTCAGCAGCGAAGCGCCCTTGCCCATCGCGCCCTTGCGATTCGAGAGAAAATTGACCGACCCGGCAAACGGTTTCTCCGCAAAAGGAAGAAACACCGGCCCGCGTCTCTGCTGAGCCGCAGCTAGCGCCGTCGTCAACTCGCGAAATGTCTGCGACCCCGTACCCGACGAAAGATGATAAGTGTCGTACTGCGGCTGGTCTTTTTGGTGCAAGGTGGCAATCGCATCCGCGACGAAATCCACGTTCACGATGTCGATCTTGTCCGTGGGACGAAACGGCAGCACCGGCAAGCCCGCCAGAAATACGAACGCCTTGACCATGTCGAACTGAGTCGTCTCCGCGTGGCGGCTGTCGCCCAGCACAATGCTCGGTCGGAAGACCGTCTTGGGCGTGTCCGGAAGCAACATGCGCGTCATGTGCTCGCAGAATTTCTTGGTGCGCGCGTAAGGATCGTAGTCCGAACGGTCCCACTCGATCGATCGATCTTCGCTTACGACTTCATTGCTGCGCTTGCCCGCAACCGCAACCGTGCTGACTTCGCTGAATCGCCGCAGGCCATGATAATGCTCAGCATTTCGCGCCAGCGTGAGCACTTCGAGCGTCCCGCGCAGGTTCACATTCAGACAACTCTTTTCCGACTTGCGGTTCAGCGACGCCGCACAGTGAATCACCGAATCCGTTGTGTGCACTAGCCGGTCATATTCATCGCGATTCAATCCAAATCCCGGAGAAGTCAGGTCTCCGCAAAAAATCCGCACCTTCGTCTGCAGAAATTCATAGAAGCGCGGAAACTCCAGATGCAACTGCAGCGCGCGCCACAGCCGCAACTGTGCTTCCTGCGGATCACGCGCCCGCACCAGCAGGTTCAATGCTGCGCCATGGCCTTCCAACAGATTTGCGGCAACATGCGCGCCGATGTATCCGGTCGACCCGGTCAGGAATATCGCCACGTGGCTCCGTCCGTCCCAGTCTTCACGGCATCTCCGTTTGCGGGCGCAAGTTGAAAGGTGCGAGGCGGCCGCGCTTCCAGAGGCCGGCCCTCAATCAAGGGATAAGTCCAGCGGCGCAGCGCCGGAATGTGAATATTGATCCAATACTCCCACCAATCGAGCGAGCGCGTGTCATAACCAAAAATACTCTGCTCTTCCGGCACCAGCGCATGGGAAAGTTTTTCAACATTTTCCGCCGCGAAGTCGTGCTCATTCAACAGAATAAACGGTTCGAACAGTTCAATCAGTTTTTCCAGGCGCTCCAGACTGCGTTCCGTTTTCACCAGCGGCGCTTTCTTCAGCGGCAGCGGCGACATGATGCGTTGAATCGACTTTACGATCGCCTTCTGCGCCGGCGCCGACATCCGGTTGTAGCGCGTCTTCGAAACCGGAATCGCGTCAAAGCGCAGCCGTAGCCACGATTCCAGGCCTTCCTGCGCGCGGTAATGTTTCCGGTGCGCCAGCGACGTCAACTCGATCGACCGCCCCATGTCGCACGGATTGGTCACCGACGTCGCCAGTTGATACATCGCGTCATGCCGCCGTTCCATGACCGCCGCGGCAATCAAAGTCATGCCGCTGCACACCGCATCCACCGGAATAATGTCGAGCCGCTTGCTCTCGTTCGTGGGCAGCTGCCGGAAATACGTGCCCAACAGATACGACAGAGACGCGGAAGTGTTGATGCCTTCATTCCAGCCCAGAAACGGCTTGGCCACCGACGTTTCCACAATCGCCGGACGCACAATCGCGATCGGCAGTCCCGCGCCATGTTTCGCAATCAGCGACTCGGCCAGGCTTTTGGTGAGCGTGTAAGTATTCGGCCAGCCCAATTCCTTAGCGCGCCGCGTGCCAGCTTCGGTCAGATAAGTCTTCAGCCAGCGCACGCGGTTCTTGCGGATCTGATTCTCCAGCGCCGCGCCCTGCAAGTCTTTCGCCGCGTGTTCCTTGGCCTGGGCCTGCATGCGCAAGCCCGACGTAACTTCATCGCTCTCCGCCTGCGCCTCGGCCTGCTTCACCAATTCCTGCAGCGATCGCCACTCTTGCTCCGCGTCGAAGTCCGCCAGCCCGCGCGGATTGTAGTTGGGAGTAAGTTTTTCACCGACTCGCCCATCCTGCTCGCCAGCTACGTAGCACGTCGAAAGATGCAGGAGCCCCGCATGATCGGCCGACCGGACGAACTCAAGAATATTGACGGCGGCATCCGTATTGGTGCTGAGCGCGTCGCGCAGGTCAGGGTTGAAGTCCGTCAACCCCGAGCTGTTGATAATCAGATCGAGATTTTTCTGCAGACGGCGCGCCGTCTCGGCATCAAATCCCAGCCCCGGCCTCGTGACGTCGCCTTCGATCACTTCGATTTTTTCATGCAGAAAATCGAGCAGGCGGTCGCCATGCCGCTCAAACAGCGGATCGAACACCGGCGAATCTTCCACCATCTTCTCGAACCGCCGCTCCGCCGGATTCGACTTCTGCCGGCGGATCAGCAGATAAATCCGTTTCAAGTCGGGCAAGTCCAGCAGCGTATTCGCCAGCCAGACCTTGCCGATGAATCCCGTGACCCCGATCAGCATCACGTGCTTCCCGGCGAACGCCTTGCGAACCGAAAATCCCTGCGCCTGCCTCTGCCCCTCAAAATGCACAATGGGCCGAGTCGGCGCAATCGGCCGGCGTTCAGCGGGAATCACGGCGGCCCGCAGATCTTCCACAGAAATGTCCAACTGCCTTGCCAAAGTTTTCGGAGCCCGGCGCCCATCTGGATTCTCTTCGCTGAACTTTGCAAACGCTCCGCGCGGCCGGATCACCGGCTCCAGCAAACGTCCAGTCGCCGTGCCGTCGCGAAACTCCAGCCGGTTGGCCACAATCCGCTTCACACCTAGATGCTGCGCCAGCGGACGCATCACGTGTTCCAACCCCTGGCTTACCAGCACCACATCCGCCCCGGACTGCACCAGTTCCTGCACCTTGCCCACGCCGTGCAGTTTCAGGCGCGGCTTCAACTTGTATTGAAAGAATTCTTCCCCCAGCAGATCGAGGCGGTCGCGAGTCACGCCGCGCAGCACGGCGTGCACCACTCTCGTGGCAAATTTGCGGTTGGTGGAATAAAGAAACGGGCGTAGCAGCGCCATCAGAAAGATCAGCCCGCGCCGCCGGAAGCGTTCGGCGAACGTCTGCGCATTCCAGGTAAAGAACGCCACTGGCTCGACCACGGTAAGGTCGAGCAGGCTCCCCTCAACCCGCCAGTAAACTGTGGGGGCCGCACTGGAATTGTGGTTTGTCGATTCCAAATTTGCCGATCGTCCCTCTACGAGGCTCCCGTACGAATGCTCAGACGAAACTTCTATTGTAAACAACTTAGGGGATGGCGCGAAGCGAAAGTCGCCCCCCGCGGTGGTTCCGTCCGAAGAGTTGGACCGCGAAGGACACGAAGTCCCATAAGAGAGCTCATCTCCATGGGTTTCCTCCGTGATCCTTCGTGTCCTCTGTGGTTAACGCTTTTTTCTTTATTGCCTCAGACGAACAGATCCTCACCCGCCGCTTCCAGACTCCTTGCCTCGCCCCACAATCAGCGCAATCGTCCCGCTGAGCGCCAGCGTCGCCCCAATCGCCAGCAGCCCTCCGCGAAATCCGCCATTCAGCTTGCGGAAGAATCCAATAATGTCCGGCCCGTAATATCCTCCAAGATTGGCCAGCGAATTGATCACCGCAATCCCCGCCGCCGCCGAAAGTCCAGCCATCCGTGAAGTCGCCATCGCCCAGAACGGCCCCACCATCGACTCCGCGCACACCAAGCCCAGTCCAATGCACGCCACCACCACGAGCGTGGACCTCCCATAACCCGCGGCCACCAGGGCCAGCGCTCCCACAAACGCAGGAATCGCCGTATGCCAGCGCCGTTCTCCCGTGCGATCGGATCGCATGCCCACCAGCACCATCGCTGTCGCGGTCGCCAGGAACGGAAGCGCCGACACCAGCCCCGTCTGGAAATAACTCAGGCCCGATAGCGATCGAATCACGCTCGGCAGCCACAACGTGACGCCATACATCGTCGTCGATACGCCGAAATACACCAGCGACAGCATCCATATTCTTGGTGCGATCAGAACCTGCCAGAAACTGCCCTTCTGCACCACCAACTCCGCCTGCTGCTCGCGGGCCAGCCGCTCCAGCAGCCAGCTTCGCTCCTCACCCTGAAGCCAGCTTGCGTCACTCGGACTATCCGCCAGCGCCCAATAAACCGTCACTCCCAGTAGAATGGCCGGCGTCCCTTCCATTAGAAACATCCACTGCCATCCCGACAGCCCTTTGCCGCTCAAGCCAAGCAACGCCCCTGACACTGGACTGCCGACGATCCCCGCGATGGGGTTCGCCATCATGAACCAGGCCACCGCCCGCGCCCGTGCGCGCGCCGGAAACCAGCGCTTCATATAAAGGATCATGCCCGGGAAGAATCCGGCTTCGGCCGCACCCAGCAGAAATCGCATCCCGTAGAAGCTAACGGGCCCGCGGATGAAGATCATCAAACACGAGATCACTCCCCACGTCACCATCAGACCCGAAATCCAGCGCCGCACGCCGAACTTCTCCAGCACTAGATTGCTGGGCAGCTGAAAGAAAAAATACCCGGCAAAAAACATTCCCGCCGCGCGTCCATAGACGCGGTCGCTCAACCCCAACTGCCCGCCCATCTGCAACACGGCGAAGCTCACATTGATGCGATCGAGATAGGCAACAATGTAGAGCAGGAATAGAAACGGCATCAGCCGCCACATCAGCCGGGAGATTACAGCGGATTCGAGGCGGTCGGGAGCGGCTTCCAAGATTGGGTTCCGGATGTTCGAGTCTAAAGCGTTCGAGCCTAAGCTTTCGAGCGCGAGGCGATTCGGCAGTTCTGTGGTGCGAGGATTCTACGCCAACCCGAGCTTCCGCCGAATCTCAGCCACAATCTGCTGCGGAGTCGCCGCGATTTCGACGGTCACCGAGGTCTCCGGGTCTGCTTCCGCAGAATTTGCTTCAATAGGCTCTTCCAGGTCGGCAAACTGGCCCTCCAGAATCTGTTCCCCGGCAAAGTGACCTTGCCGTGAGCGCAGCCGCTGGGCGATCAACTCCGCACTTCCCTTCAAATACACAAACCGGACCTCCGGCCCCGCCGCGAGCTCCTGCCGGTAGCTGCGCTTCAAGGCCGAGCACGCCAGCACAACATTTCGTTTCTCAGCGATCCACCGCGTGATCGTCGCGCGCAGGCTCTTCAGCCACGGCTGCCGGTCATCGTCGCTGAGCGCGACGCCGCGCCGCATCTTCTCCACATTCGCCGCCGGATGAAAATCATCCGCGTCCGCAGAGTCCCAGCCCGATCGCTCCGCCAGCAGACGCCCCACGGTCGTCTTCCCCGCACCGGTGACTCCCATCACAATCACGATCATGGCTGAAGGCATGACCTACCTCTTCGCGTAAGTCTTCTGCTCGCCCGTGCGGCTATTGGTCACCGTGAACGACCCATCCGCCTCCGCCGTGACTTTCAGGTATTTCCCTTCACAATTCTCTTTCACGTTGGCAATGCGCTCGTCGGCCACGTTGTGGTCGCGATCCGATTCCGCGGCGTAGTGCAGCTGCCACAAATCTTCCAGCCCCGTTGAATCATGTACGATCTGCCACGCTGCTGGACTCGCTCCCTTGCGCGGCCCATTATCAATCACAGCCACGCGCGGATGCAGCGCCCACACCAGCGCCTTCGGATTCGACAAATCCGCCCCGTGATGCGTTACCAGAAACAAATCGACCGTACCCAGAAGGTTGTTCGGGCAGGCAATCTCCAGTTCTTTCTTCTTGGTTAGATCTCCGAGATCGAGAAAGCGAAATTTCCCGTAGGTGATCAGAACGCCCACGGATCGGGCATTTTCTGTGTTGTCGACCTCAGCGGCAGGCTCGGCCCCGCAATATTTATTCGCTTCCCCCGCTCCCGGCAAAGGATGCGTGATGTGCTCTCCGGCCGCGGCCAGCACCTCAACCTGCAGGCCTTTGATGGGCAGCCCCATTCCCGGCTTAAGCACGACGTGAGCGTGGCCCTCGATCGCCTTCTCATACGCCGCATAGTCGGTGCGCGTCACTTCGGAATCTTCCAGGTTCGGCCCGTGGTCCAGGAACGTGCCGACCTTGATTCCATCGACCAACTGCGGCACGCCGCCCACATGATCGCGATGATAGTGCGTAATCAGAACGTAATCGAGCTGCGTGATTCCTGCCTGATGAGCCGCAGCGACGATCCTGTCGGCGTCGCGGCCCTCGCTTCCCGGCCAACCGGTATCGATCAGCAGTGACTGCCCCGCGGGGGTCACGACCAGCGTCGCCTGTCCGCCTTCCACGTCAACAAAATAAATCTGCAGTGATTTCGACGTGGGAGCAGCAGCAGAGCAAGGCAGGCTCGCAGTGAAAACACAACAACACAAACCGAAAACGGCAGTCAGAACGGAACGCATGGCTTGGCACCTGATTGAAATGTTGCCGAAGATTATGCCACGTGGCCCGTGAGTGCGGCAGCCTGTTTTCTCAGCCTCACCACAACTCATGTGGCGACAGCCGCCTCGGCTGTCCCGCCTGGGCGAAGCCCGGCGGACTTCTTTTCCGCTGCCGCCGGTAATAGCGGCCCCACCGAACAACCCACCCTCGTCGTAAAATGCAGCGAGGCCTCCATTTGAAACTCACCGAAGATCCTCACCGCCGACTCAATCCCCTCACCAACGAATGGGTGCTGGTATCCCCGCACCGCGCGACCCGCCCCTGGCAAGGCGAAGTCTCATCGCTCTCGACTGCGACCGAGCCTGCCTACGACCCCAGCTGCTATCTGTGCCCCAGCAACGCGCGCGCCGGAGGAATTCGCAATCCCCCCTACGCCGCAACGTTCGTTTTCGACAACGACTTCGCCGCCCTGAAGCTTGACACTCCCCGCGAACGCCTCGACGTTGACGGCAGAGGCCTGCTCGTCGCCGAGGGCGAACCCGGTATCTGCCGCGTGATTTGCTTCTCGCCGCGCCACGACCTCACGCTCGCCACCATGGAAGCGGATGCGATTGAAGTGGTCGTTCGCACCTGGATGGGACAATTCCGCGAGTTGGGCGATATGCCCAACATCCACCACGTGCAGATCTTCGAGAATCGCGGCGCCATGATGGGCGCCAGCAACCCGCATCCTCATTGTCAGATCTGGGCCACAGCATCGATTCCGGAAGCGCCCGCGAAAGAGCTGATCTCTCAGGAGAAGTATCACCTCGCCTTCGATCGCTGCCTGCTCTGCGACTATATTGAACTGGAGCGCCGGCTACGAGTTCGTGTGGTCGCTGAAAACGCACGCTTCATCGCGCTCGTGCCTTTTTGGGCGGTCTGGCCGTTTGAAATTCTGCTGTGCAGCCGTCCCCACGTCGGCAGCATGAATGAATTCACTAATGACGACGCACCGCAGCTCGCCGCAATTCTCAAGCAGGTAACTTCCACCTACGATAAAGTTTTTGGCGTTCCCTTCCCTTACTCCATGGGTTTTCACCAGTCGCCCACCGACGGCAACGAGCGTCCGGGATGGCATTTCCACGCGCACTTCTACCCGCCACTGCTGCGCTCGGCGACCATCCGCAAGTTTATGGTGGGATTTGAAATGCTGGGAACGCCGCAACGCGACATTACTGCCGAGAGCGCGGCCGAACGCCTGCGCGAACTGGCCGGCGGCTAAATCAAAGTTTCGAGTTTCCGGTTTCCAGAAGCCATCTCATAAATGGTTTTGGGTAGGGCACGGCTTTAGCCGTGCCGTTAGCGCTCCCGATGCTCGCGGGCCTCAGCCCCTGAGGTTTGCTCTTGTCGGACTGCTGCGGATTTATAAATGGCTTCTAGCTTCGAGTGTAGCGAGGAGACTGCCGCGGTCGAAACAGCTAGAAACCGGAAACTGGAAACTGACTTTACGCCGGAAACTCCCAACCTTCTTCTTTCATTTTGCGGTTGGTCCAATGCTGGAGCTGCTCGAACAGGGCAGGTTCGATTACGGCAAAGCGGATGCCGACCCGCCCTTCGTCGCCCACCCACATGAGACGCGCCTTGGCCTGGAAAAGAATCTCGCTGTCGGGCAGCATAAAACTCACATCCAGCAATCCGGCGAAACGCAGCGGTTCTTTCAGCCCGTCAAGGCCCATGCCGCCCGTGCTCAGGTTAACGCCGCGCACCTGGATCTCTTCGCCTTGCGGATTCTTGACGGTCACCGCAATCTCGACCCGCGTACGGAAAAACTTCTGCTGATCGTTGCTGATAAAGCCAAACGACGCCGTGGTTTCTCCCGGAGCGAAGTTGATACTGTATTCCTTGAGCTTGCGGCTCAGCGTGCGGCGGGAAATTCCGAGTTGTTCAGCTGCCAGCGTGCGCTGCCCGCCGGTGCGCTCCAGCGCCTTGATGATCATCTGCTCTTCCATACTGTCGAGATTGCTCACCGGCATGGACGCCGTTTGCCGCAACGCCGCCGGCTCTCCCGTCAGCGCCGCATTCAATCGCGAGAAATCAATTTCCGGGCCGGAGGTTTCCATCGCCATCTTCGCGACCAGATTGCGCAGCTCGCGAATGTTGCCCGGCCAGGAATGCGAAAGCAGCGCCGAAATGGCCTGCGTCGAAAAATTCTTTTTGGGCGCCTTCAAGCGCAGAAAATGTTCGGCTAGCGCCACGATATCTTCCGGACGCTCGCGCAGCGGGGGAACCCGCAGATGAAATTGGCAGAGCCGGTGAAACAGATCCTGGCGGAAACGGCCTTCGTTGACCGCAACTTCGAGATTCTGGTTGGTGGCGGCCACGATGCGGACATCCACGCGGATCTTGCGATGGCCGCCCAGCCGATAAAACGGCTGGCCATCCAGCACCCGCAGCAGTTTCACCTGCGTCTGCAGCTGCAACTCCCCGATTTCATCGAGAAACAGCGTGCCCTTGTCGGCCATCTCGAACAGGCCCGGCTTGGAAGAGTCGGCACCGCTAAACGCACCTTTTTCGTATCCGAAGAGTTCGCTCTCAACCAGATTTTCCGGCAGGGCCGCGCAGTTGATGTCCACCCACGGCCGGTTGCGCCGGCTCGAGGACTCGTGAATAGTGCGCGCGATCAGTTCCTTGCCCGTACCGGTCTCGCCCGTAATCAGCGCAGTCTCGGTATGTCCCGCTACCCGATCCACCATGGCCATGAACTGGTGCATCACGGGGCTGGCCAGAATGAAGGATGTATCGTCAATCTTGCGGCAGACTACTCCCGGCCCGACAGCAGCGTGCGACGCCCCAGCGTCATTCGCGGAAGCAACCGCCACGCTGTGTTCGGCCAGCGGCACCACCACCGCGACCAGTGCCACCGGGCTCGAGCTCAGAATCGTGGCCGAAAACTGCACGGGAAAACCCGCGCCAGTCTTGGGCCGCGCGAACAACCGGCACTGATATTCGCCGGTGGCAGATGCCGTAGAAAGAATTTCCTTTCGCAAGAATGCCCGGTTATCGCCGTTGGCGTTTTCGTTCTTGCCAAAGAGTGCGGAAAAATCTCGCCCCAGCAGTTCCTGCGACGTATACCCGAACAGCTTGCTGAACGCGGCATTGCACGCGCTGAACTCCCCTTGCAGATCGGCGGAGAAAACCGCCATCGCAGAACTGGGCGTAGAACTCGCACCACCAGTCATGGCACCGCCAAACAGATCCTGATTGTCCGAACTCGGGCGCGGCGTGGGCATATAGCGTTTGGGATGATGGTGACATACGGAAGGCGCTTCGACCGAGAAGCGTGTTACGAAAAGCATGACGAAGGTAACCAGCTCGCGCTCGGATGAACCTCGATCAGAAGACATCCTATAAAATGGTTCTTGGATAGAACACGGCTTTTAGCCGCGCCGTCAGCGCCCCTATACTTCGCGGGATTCAGCCCTGAGGGTCCGCTCCCGATGGAATAAGGATTCACGGCTTGCCTTCCGAAACGACAGCACAGCGCCCAACGAGAAAATGTCGCTGCGCGCATCCACGTCGTTCCCGTCGACCTGCTCGGGCGACATGTAAGGCACAGTTCCAAGAACCGCGCCAGCTTCGTCATCGGCGCCGCTTGCGGCGTCATATCGCTCAGCGTCGCGCCCAAAGCGACCTTCGGATCGGACTTCGCCAGCCCGAAATCCAGCAGCTTGGCCCGGATTTCGTCAGCACGATGTTGCCCGGCTTCAGGTCGCGATGCGTGATGCCGCTGCGATGCGCTTTGTCCAGAGCGCTGGCAACGTGAGTCCCATACTCCAGAACCTGCGCCACCGGCAGCGGCCCTTTTTCCAGCCGCTCCGCCAGCGATTCGCCTTCCAGAAACTCCATGACGATGAAGTCAACACCGTCCTGCCGGCCCACGTCGTGCAGCGTGCAAATGTTGGGATGGCTCAGGCTGGACACAACCTTGGCTTCGCGCTCAAAGCGCTGCCGCCGCGTCTTATCGTCCGAGAGATGATGCGGAAGTATCTTGATGGTTACCGTGCGGTCCAGCCGCGTGTCCCGCGCCCGATATACCTCGCCCATCCCGCCTGCACCGATAGGCGCGAGGATTTCATACGGACCCAGCCGGAAGCCGTTCATCAGCACCATGGATACGGCGATTTATAGCCGCATGAACGAAGAATTCACGAAAGTGCGGCAGTAAGAGGAGTGGACGAGTTTGACCAACTTTCGTTTGTCATTCCGAACCGGGCTGAAAGCGCGGTGAGGAACCTGCTGTCCGCCCAGCTGCATTTCGCCCCAAACGATCCGTTACTGAAAGTTACTCACGTGGGGATAACACCACTTCAAGGTTACCAAAGTAAGCTTTAGAACCTCTAATGCTTGCAATACGATTCGGGCAGGCTCGAACCGGGGGAGATGTCTTCCATAAGGGCCGCGCGCGGGCTGAGAGAGCCCGCGCACCGAATTTTTGTGTTTGCGGGGAAAGACAGATGACACAGTTGTCATCACGATGTACGCAGCGACGTGCGCTGAGACGTGCGCTGGGATGTGAACCGGAATGGGCGCCGCGATGTGTACAAAGACGCGCGCATCGAGGCTGTGGTCGGGGTTGTCGATGAAGCCAGAGACGGACGGATTATCGATCCAGACGAAGCTATTCGTCGGCACCACTGTGTGCGTCGGCATGCTGGTGCTGGGGTATGCCTTGCTGCACTGGCACTCGCAGGATCTCACGCGTTTCCTCTGTTATCTCGCCGTAGCCGTGCTCGCTTCCGGACTCAAAGTGCAACTGCCCGGCATCGACGGCACCATGTCGGTGAACTTCCTTTTCATCCTGCTCGGCGTGCTGGAACTGAGCCTTCCTGAAACCTTGCTGATCGGTTGCACGGCCAGCCTGGTGCAGAGCATATGGCAGTTGCGCGGGCGACTCGATCCCGTCAAAGTCCTGTTCAACGTGGCCGGCATGATGGCCAATGCGACCGCGCTGACTTACTTCACCTACCACTGGCTGGCCAACAAATCAGGATCGAACAAGCCGATTCTGCTGATGGTCGCGGCGCTGGTCTTCTTCTTCGCCAATACCTTGCCCATCTCGGTGGTAATTTCACTAACCGAAGGCAAGTCGGCCCGCAAGGTCTGGTCGGAGTGCTACTTCTGGTCGTTCCCCTACTACCTGGTGGGCGCGGCCGCCGTCGGACTGGTCGGCATCGTCACCCGAGCAGCAGGATGGGAAACCTCGCTGCTCGTTCTACCTCTTATTTATTGGGTTTATCGCTCCTACCGGCTATATCTTGGCCGGCTTGAGGCTGAAAAAGAGCGCGTCGAAGTGGAGAAGCGGCACGTGGAACAAATCGCGTCGCTGAACATGCGCACCATCGAAGCCTTGGCCCTCGCCATCGAAGCCAAAGATCATACGACTCATACTCACCTGCAGCGCGTGCGCACCTACGCCGTCGCGGTTGCCGAAGAAATGCACTTGACCGAAGGCGAGGTCGAAGCGCTGCGCGCCGCCGCCCTGTTGCACGACATCGGAAAACTCGCAGTGCCGGAACAGATCATTAACAAACCGGGAAAGCTCACCAAAGAAGAATTCGAGAAGATGAAGGTGCATCCCCTGGTGGGCGCTGAAATTCTGGAGCGGGTCGCATTCCCCTATCCAGTGGCGCCGATCGTGCGCTCGCACCATGAGCGCTGGGATGGTTCGGGATATCCCGAAGGATTATCCGGTCCGCAGATTCCGGTCGGCGCCCGCATTCTCGCCGCCGTCGACTGTCTCGACGCACTGGCTTCGCACCGGCAATACCGCCCCGCCCTTCCTTTGGGTGAGGCCATGGCAAAAGTCAAGGAGAAGGCCGGTACCTGGTTTGACCCCATCGTGGTCGAAATTCTTGAGCGCCGCTTCGTGGAATTGGAGCGCATGGCGCAATTGTCCGAGGAAACATCCAACTTGCAGCGCCTCTCCAAAGAGGTCCGCGTGGAACGTGGCCTCGCGCCGGCCACCGGATTCGAAGGAACCGAGACCGCGCACGGTGGCCCCGACAGCGCCGACTTCCTGACCTCAATCGCCTCAGCCCGTCAGGAAGCGCAGACCATGTTTGAGCTCAGCCAGGATCTCGGCGTCTCTCTCAGTTTGAGCGAAACCCTGTCGGTGCTCTCGATGCGCCTGCGCCGCATGATTCCTTACGATTCCATTGCCGTGTTCGTGGACCGCAACGGCTGGCTGCTGCCGGAGTTGGTGAGCGGTGAAAACTTCCGCATGCTGTCGTCGCTGAAAGTGAAGGTCGGCGAGGGACTTTGCGGATGGGTAGCGGCCAACTGCAAGCCGATCATGAACGGCAACCCTCAGGTCGAGGCCGGCTACGTGGTCGATCCCGGCAAACACACCACGCTGCAATCGGCGCTGGTTGTGCCTCTCGAGGGCCTGAACGGCGTGGTCGGCGTGCTGGCCATGTACCAGGCCAATCGCGATGCTTTCACTTCTGATCACTTGCGAATTCTGCTGGCCGTTGCATCCAAGGTCGCCATGTCGGTGGAGAACGCGCTGAAATATCAGCAGGCCGAGAGTTCGGCGACCACCGACTATCTGACGGGCTTGCCCAACGCACGCTCGCTGTTTGTCCATCTGGCGCAGGAAGTGGCGCGCGTCCGCCGCATGAAAACCTCACTCGCCGTGCTGGTCTGCGACATCGACGGCTTCAAGCAGATCAACGACTCCTTCGGACATCTCGAGGGCGACAAATTGCTGCGCGAGTTTACCAGCCGCCTTAAAGACGTCTGCCGCGGCTATGACTACGTGGCCCGCATGGGCGGGGACGAATTCGTAATCACCGCGCCCGGACTCACGCCCGAGGGCGCCCTCGAAAAAGCCGAGCGCTTGAATCAGGCTGCGATTGAATCAGGCCGGCACGTGTGCGGCCAGGATTTGATCACCTTGAGCGTCGGTATGTCGTTTTGTCCGGAAGACGGCTTCGATGTCGAACGCCTTCTCGCCGAAGCCGATCGCCGCATGTATTGCATGAAACAGTTGCATCACGCCGAAACTGTCAACCGCGAGCCCATCACCAAGACGCGCGGCGCCACCGCGAAATAGGAGACTTTGAACCATGCTGGGCCGAAGAATTGCGCGGCATGCACTCGCCATCGTCGCCACGGTTCTCTTAGGAGGTTTCCTCTCCGCCACGCTGGTGCGGCTCGCGCCCGGCTTTGACTCCGACGAAGATCAACTCGACCCTCATCTGAATTCAGCGAGCGTGCAGGCTCTGCGCCAGGCTCGGCTGGACCAGCACAATATCTTCCGTTTCTACCTGCATTCCCTGGAGCGCGCGGTGCATGGCGACCTTGGCACCTCAATTTCATTGCGACAGCCAGTTAGCCAGCTTCTGCGCGAACGCGCTCCGCTCACGCTGCGGCTGGTAGGAATTGGTCTGCTGCTCAGTTGGGCCGCGGCCATGGCTTTGGCGCTGAGCGCAGCCTGGCTGCGCGTCTCAGCTTATGACGCCCTGACCACCGCCATCAGCGGAACTTTTCTCTGCATTCCGGCGGCAGTGCTGGCCCTGTTGTCCGTGTTGTGGAATGTCCCCGGAGCGCTGGCCATCGGCCTCATCGTGTTTCCGCGCGTCTATCGCTACGCCCGCAATCTTCTGGCGAAGGCCTATTCCCTGCCCCACATCATCACTGCGCGCGCCAAGGGCGTTAGCGAGTTGCGCATTCTTTTCTGGCATGTCGTCCCGGTCGCCGGGCCGCAGTTGCTGGCGCTGGCCGGAGTTTCGGTCAGCCTTGCCGTGGGCGCCGCCATCCCCGTAGAAGCGCTGTGCGGCCTCGCCGGAGTCGGGCAGCTCGCCTGGCAGGCAGCCCTGGCGCGCGATCTGCCGCTGCTCACCAACCTCACGATCCTGGTTACGCTAGTAACCTTGCTGGCAAACTCAGGGGCCGATGTAATCGGACATATGCTTCGCAGCCAGGAAGCATAAGGCCCTCAAGCATGAACTTGTTGCAATCCAATTTCTGGCGAAGCCTGGCGTGTGCGGTTTTGCTGCTCGTGATCGGCGTGTCGCTGGCCGCCAACTGGCTGGCGCCGGGCGGCTATGCCAAACAGTATCGCGAGGCCGCCGACGCGGCTCCGTCGCGGCAGCACTGGCTCGGTACCGATGAGATCGGCCGCGACCGCTTCGCGCGTGTGCTGTATGGCACGCGAATCTCGCTGTTGCTGGCCCCGGCCGCTGCCCTGCTCTCAACTTTGATGGCAGCTCTGGTGGGCGGCCTCGCCGGATATCTTGGCGGAAATTGGTCACGAGCCGCGATGGCGATCACGGACTTATTTCTTTCCTTGCCTTGGCTGTTTTTGCTGATCACGGTTCGAGCTGTGATGCCCCTGAACGTATCGCCGCTGATTTCAGTGCTGGTGACGTTTCTGATGCTCGGCCTTCTCGGTTGGACCAGTGCAGCGCGCGTGCTCTGCTCGACCGCCGGCTCTTTGCGAGACTCAGATTTTGTGCGCCAGGCGCGGGCTTCCGGCATTCGCGGAGCGCGTCTGTTCTGGATTCACGTGCTCCCCAATCTGAAGCCGGTCCTCTACGCGCAATTTTGGATTTCGATTCCGGCGTTCATTTTGAGTGAAGCGAATCTCGGAATTCTTGGCCTCGGCGTCGCCGAACCCATGCCTTCCTGGGGAAGCCTGCTCAAAGAACTGGAGGGCCTGGTCTCAGTCGGCGAAGAACCGTGGAAATTCGTTCCCCTGATTTTGCTGGTGTTGGTCGTGACCTCGTTTCAAATGATTCTTTCCAGGCAAGAGGAGGCATCCGCATGACGGACCTCCCGAGAAGGTTGGCTGTACTCGTTATGACGAACTGATATACGACTTATGGGAAAACCAGGAAACCAAAATCGGTTCGCATCCAGGAGCTTGCTGCTTTGGCTACTCGGTGGGGGGATGATAGGGGCTCTCTTCTATGAGCTTCTCAGCCACCTGCCAGTTGCCGGCCAAGCGATCATTCTTCTGGCGGCCGTTGTGGTTATTTGGTACCGCGTCGACTTCCCGAAGAGAACAACGAAAATGCACACAACACTACTTTTCTGGCTCCCAGTCGCCCTTGGCCTCTCTTGCGGTGGCATGTGGAAAATGACTGGCGAGGATGTTTGGGTAAGACTCGGCATCATGTGTATATGTGTGAGAGCTGTCTATATAGTTTACCCGCTACCTGAAGAGCGCGGAATCGAGTAAAGAGCATGCTGAGCGGCGGAGCAGAATACTAATGCGTAGAAAAGTAATCTTATTTGCGATCCTCCTATCAACTTCTTGCCTCGGGATCCTTTCCGGCTCAGCCCTGGCTCAGGGCGAGCTGCGTTTTTGCCTGCGCTCCGAGCCCAAGACCTTCGATCCCTTGCAGGTCGAGGACGATGCCTCGGTCGCCATCCGCTATCTAACCGGCGGCGTTCTCGTGCGCCTGAACCGGCAGACGCAGGCTCTGGAGCCCGAACTGGCGCAGTCGTGGAAAGTTTCGAAAGACGGCCGCCAGATCTCGTTCACTCTGCGCAGCGGAATTTCTTTCTCCGACGGCACGGCGTTTTCCGCCGACGATGTCGCTTACACCCTGCAGCAGTTGATGAATCCCGCCCTGCATTCCCCCACCGGAGACGCATTTCGTTCGGGCTCCGGCCCCGGCACCGTCGATACGAAAATCATTTCTCCCACGCAGATTTCCATCACATTCCCGGCGCCCGTGGCCGGACTCGACCGCGCTTTCGATCAGGTCGCGATTCTTTCCGCGCACTCCGGCAAAAAAGAAATGGCGGTCCTTGGACCGTTCATGGTCGCCGATTACAAGCCCGGCGCAACCGTGCTGCTGAAGCGCAATCCAAATTACTGGAAGTCCGACGCGCAAGGGCACAAGCTGCCCTATCTCGATTCGATCCACCTCGACATTCAGCCCAACCGCGACGTCGAAATGCTGCGCTTCAAGCGCGGTGAAATCGATTTGATCAACTCGCTCGACAGCGAGTACTTCGACAAGCTGGCGGCCACGTCTCCGCAGTTCGTCCACGATGCCGGTCCGTCGCTCGATAGCGAGCAGATGTGGTTCAACGAAGTCGGTAAATCTCCGCTGCCGGGCTACAAGAAGAACTGGTTCCGTTCGGCCAATTTCCGCCGCGCCATTGCGCAGGCCATCAATCGTGACGATCTCGCCCGCGTCGCCTTTCGCGGCCATGCGCAGGCCGCCGTCGGTCCGGTTTCGCCCGCCAATAAATTCTGGTTCAACGCCGCGCTGAAGCCTACCGCCTATTCTCCCGACGCCGCCCTGAAAGCTCTGCAGGGCGAGGGCTTCCACATGGACAACGGGACGCTCAAGGACAAAGACGGAAATACGGTCGCGTTCTCCATCATCACCAACGCCGGCAACAAATACCGCGAGCGCATGGCCACCATGATTCAGGAAGACCTGCAGAAGATCGGCGTTCAAGTCAGCGTGGTCACACTCGACTTCCCTTCCCTGATCGAACGCATGACCCAGACCTTTGACTATGAGGCGATCCTGCTGGGCCTCACCAATGTTGGACTCGACCCTAATGATCAGATGAACGTCTGGTTGAGTTCGTCAGAAAACCACCAGTGGAATCCGTCGGAGAAAACTCCTGAAACCGCGTGGGAAGCCGAGATTGACACGCTGATGCGGGCGCAGGCTTCCTCCGCCGATCCCAAGAAGCGCAAAGAAAGTTTCGACCGCGTGCAGCAGATTGCCGTCGAGCAAGCACCGTTTATTTTTCTGGTGAACAAAAATGCGCTGTCGGCCGTCGCCGCCACGGTGCAGGGGGCGACCCCAGTGATCCTGGTGCCGCAGACGTATTGGAACGTGGAGCGGTTGGCCGTGAAGTAAATCAACTTCTTCGCCACGGATCTACGCGGATCGAAGGATCTAGAAACAGGAAACTAGAAACGCGAAACTAGAAGCATGGCAACCAGTTCGCAACCCGACGCTCTGCTCTCCGCCCGCGTCTCCGTGCGCTACGGTGAGATGCCGGTCTTGCGCGACGTGCAATTCGAAATCGGTCGCGGCGAAGTTCTCGGACTCGTCGGACAGAGCGGATCGGGCAAGAGTACGCTGGCCATGGCAATTCTCGGCCTGCTCGACCGCAAGAAAGCTCACGCCGAGGGCGCACTCGCATTCGATGGCAGCGACCTGCTGCAGCTTCGCGAGCGCGACTTGCGGGCATTGCGCGGAAGAAAAGTTGCACTGGTGTTGCAGAGTCCGCTCTCCTCGCTGAATCCCGCGCTGAAAATCCGCACGCAACTAAAAGAAGCCTGGGGAGCGCATGCCTCGGGTCCGGCCGCCGATTGCGATCGCACCATCCGGGCCGCGCTGGAGAGTGTAAGTCTACCCTCGAGCGACGAATTTCTGCGCAAGTATCCCTCGCAAATGAGCGTCGGCCAGGCGCAGCGCGTGCTGATCGCCATGGCCGTCATGCATCGTCCCGCGCTGCTCATCGCCGATGAAGCCACCAGCGCGCTCGACGTCATCACGCAATCCGAAATCCTTCAGCTGTTTCGCCAACTGAACCGCAGTTTCGGAATGGCGATTCTCTACATTTCGCACGATCTCGCGTCGGTGGCCGGAATCTGCGACCGCATCGCCATCCTGCACCAGGGCCAGATCGTCGAGACCGGAACCACCGAACAAGTCTTGACCCGCCCGCTCCACGAATACACCCAACGCCTCATGGCCGCCATGCCCAAAATGCCGCAACCACAGCGCCTCGCCGCCGCCAAAGCTGCCGCCCTCTAGAAGTTGGTACGAAGTGGCGCTGTTCCCACGCGATCTTCCCGTCCACTAATCGTCCACGCGGGTCCACGTAGGGATAGTGTGAACCCCACCTCGCGAATCCATGACTTGGACATAATGCCGCTCATAGTGATACGACGAATCCTGGCTCGGGAGTAGCGGCGCAAATATCGGGCTGAGCAGTATCCAGAGGAGCGGCACCCAGATCGGAGCCAGCAAGATCAGCAGACCCAAGCGCAGGTAATGTTCGTTGTAATCGAGAGATTCCTGGCGATACCAGCCTGCGTGCGTTCTCGCCATGCTGCAAAAAAGCTGGTGGTATTCCGCACCGGTGCGGTGATGCCAGTGTTGGTGTGTCGCAGACGGCCGGCAAACCAGCGGCCACAGCAGCGGCTCCGGGTTACGGCGTTGCCGCCGTGTCCTGACCCGGTGCACCTCCATCGTCTTACCACAATTGGCGCAATTAACCGCCTTCTTGCTGGTCACGATCTTCGTGCCGCAAGGACACTGAAACAGGAATCTGCGCTCGCGGCTTCGCTCGACACCGATTGCCGATGTCATTCCGCCTCCAACCAACCCGTCGGCCTACAGCATACTCTCCGCTCCAGCGTCGTTGCAGGGAAAAAATGCTGCAGCGGGCGCTGTTCCCAATGTGGGACAAACTGTCCCACGCCCCCTTCGCAGGACAGAGTGGCCCACGTGCTCCCTTAGCGAAATCATAAATCTCCCATAGAACCAATAACTTACAGGTTCCCGATTGGTCCCCCCCGTGCAACAGAGAGACCGGGTAACGAAGCTCGCTTTTCCCCCGATCAAGAAAGTAGGGAGATTTTATGGAGCATACGAAGACATCCCCAAAACAGAAACTGCGCGGCGAAACCTTCAGCGCAGCCTGGGGTAAGCGCTTGAGCCTGGTGCAAATGAGCCTGATGCTCGTGCTGGCCACCGGCATGGCATTTGGCCAGGCCACGGCGAACCCCGCGGCGGGCTGGAACGGCCGTTTCTCCGGTCGCATCGCCCCCGAACTCTCGGGACTTCTGGCGAAAGCTCATCAGGGAACGGCGAAGGGCCAGACCGTACAGGTCATCGTGCAATACAGGCAGGTGCCGAACGCTTCTCACTACGCCACCATGCGGCAGCGTGGCGGACAGCTTCGCTCCAAGCTGCACTTCATCAAGAGCGCAGCCTTCACCATTCCGGTCAACGCCCTGCCCTGGCTGGAAGCCGATCCTGAAATCGTGTCGGTGACCATCGATCATCCCATGAACGTGATGGACGATCTGACCAACGATGCCACGGGCGTACCCTCGGCATGGAGCGCCGGATACACCGGTGCAGGCGTGACCGTCGCCGTCATCGACAGCGGCATCAACGACAATCACCCCGACCTGCGCAACGCGAACGGAACTTCGCGCGTGCTCTATCACCAGGACTTTACCGGAACGCCGACCACGAACTCGAGCGGTGGTCAGTATGACCTCTACGGCCACGGCACCCACGTTGCCGGAATCATCGCCGGCAACGGCTCCCTGTCCGGTGGACAGTATGAAGGCGTCGCCCCCGGCGCGACTCTGGTTGATCTTCGCGCCCTCGACCAAAACGGCGCGGGCACCGACAGCACCGTGATCGCCGCCATTCAGCAGGCCATCGCATTGCAGAGCACCTACAACATCCGCATCATCAACCTGTCGCTCGGCCGCGGAATCTATGTCAGCTACACCCAGGATCCTCTTTGCCAGGCAGTCGAAGCAGCTTGGAAGAGCGGGATCATGGTAGTAGTGGCGGCTGGCAACTATGGCCGCTTGAGCGTAAGTGGCAGCAACGGCTACGGAACGGTCACCGCCCCCGGCAACGATCCTTATGTGCTGACCGTGGGTGCGACCAAGAGCAACGGATCTACCTCGGCCTCGGCCGAGACCTTGGCCAGCTATAGCTCCAAGGGCCCCACGACCTACGATCTCGTCGTGAAGCCCGACATGGTAGCGCCAGGCAACGACGTGGTTTCGCTCTCCGCTCCGGGAGCCACGCTGGAAGCTGACTATCCGGCCGAACTGGTCACCGGTACCGACGGCAACAAAGACTACTTCACCTTGAGCGGCACCAGCATGGCGACCCCCGCGGTCGTCGGCGCGGCGGCTTTGCTCTTGCAGGAGCAGAACACGCTGACTCCCGATCAACTGAAGGCCCGCCTGATGTTGACGACAACCAAGATGAGCTCGGTTGGCTGGTTCTCTTCCTCGGCCTATGTGCCTCACCTGTCGCAGACCTTTACTTCTTTCTATGACATGTTGGCGGAAGGAACGGGATTGATGAACGTGCAAGCCGCTACCACCAGCACGGCCCTGGCGCCGGCTACGGTGGGATCGGCACTTTCGCCCAGCATCGTCTTCAACCCGCAGACCGGCACAGTTTCGCTGGTCCAGGGAAACACCAGCGTTGCCTCCACTTCGGTGGTTTGGGGATCCTCGGTCGTATGGGGCGCCTCGGTCGTCTGGGGTAGCTCCACCGTGAGCGGCACCTCCGTGGTTTGGGGCGCTTCATTGCCCTGGAACACTCCTGGCGTGTCCGCGTTCAGCGTAGTTTGGGGATCGGCGACCGGTACTGGCCCTGAAGCCACCAGCGTGGTCTGGGGTGCATCGGTATCGAGTGCCGACGCTGCCTTCTCTGATGCTGGAGACGATGAGCAATAGTGAGCCGTGTGCAACCTACTAGGAAAGGAGACGAGATTATGAACAACACACGGCGAATTAAGACCTTCATCGCAACCATGATGCTGGCCGCAGCCATCACCGCAGGATTTGCAGCCTTCGTCAGCCACGGACTGCACACCTACTTCGCTCTCGCGGTTCTGGTGCTCGCGGCAGTCACCTCGCGGATGAAAGTCAAGCTGCCGGGAATTAACGGCAACATGTCAGTCAATCTGCCGTTCCTGCTGACCGCGGTCGTGAACCTTAGCGCCGCCGAGGCCGTCGTCATCGCTGCCGTTTCAACCGTGGTGCAATGCTGGCCGCGCAAGAACGCGAAGTTCAACCCGCAACAAATGGCGTTCAACGTCAGCATGATGGCCTTCGCCAGCTGTCTCGCAGCTCTGGCATTCCATGGCACCTGGACGGGAATGCACTGGAGCTCCAGTACCTTAGGCCTGGTTCTCGCCACTGCCACCCTCTTCATTGGACAGACTGCTCCGGTCGCTGCGATCGTAGCTGTCAGTGAGGGCAAGGCGGCAGGACAGATCTGGTGGAGCCTGGCGCACCTTTCGTTCCCGTACTACGTAGTTAGCGCGGGCGTCACCACCATGGTCCAGACCGTCAGCTCTCACCTGGGCTGGGGGCTGGCACTCGCGGCTTTCCCCGTGATGTACGGAATCCACCGTTCCTACCGGACATACTTCGGCAGGATGGCAGAAGCTGCACGGCCTGACGTTCGGGTCAAAGCAGCCGGTGCGGGGGCGTAAGCCGTCAAAAACGAGTTGATTTAAAACAGGGTGGCATTTGCGGACAGTCCGCACTTGCCACCCTTTTCTCATGCTCGTCTTCCGGCTCGTCTTCGCCGTTAGCGTCACCCCGTGCGGAGCCTTTCCTGGTGGATCCCCGGCCTTCAGCCGGGGACGCGCGAAAGCGCGGCGTAGTGAAGGATCTCGTCGCCGATTCGCCCCTGCCGTCACCGTCAAACTTCGCCACTTCCCTCTCACTCCCAACTGGAAGCATTGCTGTTTTTGTGTGAAACTTGGTGCCCAAGAAAGTCCATCGAAAACGAGGACCAATGATCGCATCCAGACTGGCCGTGCTCGCCGTCTCTTCCCTTCTGTTCTCCGCCGCCGTGCCTCTGCGTTCGCAGGAACTAAACTCAAACTTTGCCCGTGATCCCCGCCAGCCCATCGATCAGCACTATACCGACCAGATTCACAAATACACCACCGACCCTTCCTTCATCTCTCCCCTCGTCGATTACCTTCCCACCTCGAAAACCGTTCCCACCCCCGCCAAAGTCCTCGGCGACGTATCCGGCACGCCCGACATGCTGCCCTACGCCGAAGACGTCTACAAATATTTCCGCCTGCTAGAAGCCAGCACTCCGCGCGTGAAGGTCTTCACCATCGGCCACTCCGAAGAAGGCCGCGAGATGATCGCCGTCGCCATTGCCGACCAGAATCTTCTCGCCGCTGCTAAAGAGAATGACGCTCGCCTCGCCCAACTCGCAGACCCGCGCAAGCTCGCCCTTGACGATGCCAAAGCCCGCGAACTCAGAGCTCGGGAGATAATCGACCAATCCTGGCCCGTCTACTACATCACCGGCACCATCCACTCGCCCGAAACCGGCGCGCCCACGGCCCTGATGGAACTCGCCTACCGCCTCGCCGTCGACGACGCGCCTTACATTCAGTACATCCGATCTCACATGATCGTGCTCATCACGCCCGTCGTCGAAGTCGACGGCCGCGACCGCATGGTCGACATCTACCGATGGCACAAAGCTCATCCCGACCAACTCTGGCCGCGTCTTCTTTATTGGGGCCACTATGTCGCACACGACAATAACCGCGACGCCATGGCCATGACTCTCGCCCTAACTCGCAATGTCCTCGACACCTATCTCGGCTGGCATGCCCAGGTGTTGCACGACCTGCACGAGTCGGTTCCGTTTCTCTACGACAACACCGTGGGCGATGGCCCGTACAACGCCTGGGTCGACCCCACCCTCGCCGACGAGTGGGCCGAACTGGGCTGGAATAATGTCGCCCAGATGCAGAGTTTCGGCATGCCCGGAGTCTTCACCCACGGCGACTTCGATACCTGGAGCCCCGGCTACCTGATGTTTCTGGCCGGCATGCACAACGGCATCAGCCGCCTGTATGAAACTTTCGGCAACGGCGGCGCCGATACCGAGAAACGCATCCTGCGCCCCGAAGATTATTCGCGCACATGGTACCGTCAGAATCCGCCGCTGCCGGTCGTCAACTGGTCGCAGCGCGACAACAACAACTACGAAGAAAGCGCTCTGCTCTCGACGCTCTCTTACTTCTCGCACAACACCCATCATTTCCTCGAGAACTTCTATGCCAAGAGCAAGCGCGCCGTCGAAAAGCCGTCGCTCGAAGGCCCCGCCGCGTACGTGATCCCCGCCGACCCGGCCGACACCAATCGTCAGATCGAGTTACTCAAAGTTCTGAAGCGCCAGCACATCGAGATCGAACAACTCTCCGACGCCGCCACTTCCTCCGTCCCTGCCGAAAAACGCGGGGACAAGCCGAAGCAGGAAACTTTCCCTGCCGGCAGCATCGTCGTCCGCATGGATCAGCCCTACTCCCGTGTCGCCGACGCCTTGCTCGACCGCCAGTTCTGGGCCGCTGGCGATCCCCAGAAACATCCTTACGACGACACTGGATGGTCTTTCACTCACCTCTTCAATTTGAAAGTTGTCCGCGTCGTCGACCCTGCAATCCTCAAATCGAAAATGGCTCTGCTCGACGATCCCGCAGCCCTGGCCGGTAAAGTCTCCGGCTCAGGATCGGTGCTCGCCGTTGCCAACACAGCGCAAGTTTCTCTTTTATCTCTGGCCTACAAACTGAAAGGCGCAACCATCCAAGTCGCCGAGAAGCCCTTCGATGCCGACGGCAAACATTTCGCAGCAGGCTCGCTGCTAATAACCAATGCTGGTGACGACACCACAAAACTTCTGCACGATTTATCCCTCGACGCCTCGCGCCTCGCCGCAGCGCCTTCCGTGCCGCTCCACGCGGTCACCGCTCCACGCATCGCCTTCATGCACACCTGGCTTGGAACCCAGACCGAAGGCTGGTGGCGCTACGCCTTCGATGCCGCCGGCGTGCCCTACGATTACATCAACACGCAAACGGTCGCGGCCCAGTCGGACCTGCGCGCAAAATACGACGTCATTGTCTTCGCTCCCGTCGGCCGCGCGTCCGCGCTAGAAATTATCAACGGCACTCCTCTCTGGAACAATCCCATGCCGTGGCAGAAATCCGAGATCACTCCCAACCTCGGCGCCATCGACAGCACCGCCGACATCCGCCCCGGCCTCGGCTACGACGGCCTCGCTCATCTGAAAACATTTATCGAGCAGGGCGGCTTGCTCATCACCTGTGAAGATACCGCTCAGTTCGCCATCGATACCGGTCTCGCCCCCGGCGTCAGCGTCGCCTCTCAAGGGGACGCCCGCGTCGTCGGCACGGTGCTCAACTCAGTTTTCGTCAACCACGACAGCCCAGTCGCATACGGCTATGGAACCGGCGTGCCCGTCATCAGCTCCGGCGGCATGGCCTTCAACATCAGCAATATTCTCGGCCGCACCGGAGGCCGCGTTCTCATGGACCCTCTCACCGATCCTCTGGATCCCTACGCCAAACGCGCCACCGGCCGCGGCAGCGTCGACGACAGCGACGAACCTCAGGGCAGAAAAATTACCGAGCCCGAACCACTAGTCAAGCAGCAGCCCTGGGAGGCCCGACCGCTCGACGAAGAACTCACGCGCAACAACCCGCTGGTCATTCCGGAAAAGAGCCGGCCGGATGTCATCCTGCGCTTCTCCGATGGCAAGAATCTCTTACTCGACGGCCTGCTCGATAAAGCAGGATCGATTGCCGAACACGCCGTCGTCGTGGACGCGCATCTCGGCCAGGGAAACGTGCTGCTGTTCGGCAACAACCCCGTCTATCGCGGCGAGACCATCGGCACTTACGCGCTGGTCTTCAACGCCATCCTTAACTATCAGCACCTGAACGATCCGAGAATAGCGCACGAATCCGCGCCCACAGAGAAAACGTCTGCGGACCACTAAGCGCGCGAATTCTAACTGGCGCAGTCGTCGTTGACAGTCATCCCGAACGGAGCCGTTCTGGTAGACCCCCGGCTTTCAGCCGGGGGCACGCCAAGCGCGGCGAAGCGAGCGATCCCCCGCTGATCGATTCTTTCCTCACGACCAACCCGCACCAGTACCGAGTTCGCCCGCCCTTGCGCCCCGCATCCCAACTTGTTTATGGTTCTCGGGATGAGCTTTCCTCGCGCCAGCGGGATTCTGCTCCATCCCACGAGCCTCCCCGGCCCGCATGGCATGGGCGATTTCGGCCCTGAAGCCTATCGCTTCCTCGACTTCCTTCACTCCGCCGGACAGAAATTCTGGCAGGTCCTTCCCCTGAATCCCACGGGCTATGCCGACTCCCCGTTTCAATGTCTATCCGCCCGCGCCGGAAACCCGCTCCTCATCAGCCTCGATCGTCTCGCCGATCAGGGCCTCCTCAGCCAGCACGACCTGCACAGCATTCCACGCTTCCCCGTTGAAACCGTCGACTACGGCGCAGCCATTGCCTTCAAGACTCCTCTGCTCGAAAAGGCCGCGACCAATTTCTTCGCCAGCGCTTCCGCAGAAGATCGCCGCCAATTCGAAGAATTCTCGCAAGCCAACGCGACCTGGCTCGATGATTTCGCTCTCTTCATGGCCGTCAAGCAAGCTCATTACCTGGTCGCGTGGACGCGATGGCCCGCTGACATCGCCGCCAGACAAAGCGACGCCATGCAGCGCTGGTCCGAAAGACTTGCGTCCTCTATCCAATTCCAGAAATTCTTTCAGTACCAGTTTTACCGCCAATGGCAGGAACTTCGCGCCTACGGCCGCGAGCGCAACGTCCGCATCATCGGCGACATCCCCATCTACGTTGCCCACGACAGCGCCGATGTCTGGTCCAATCGCCAGTTCTTCCTGCTCAACGCACGCGGCAACCCGCTGAAAATTGCTGGCGTGCCCCCCGACTACTTCAGCGCCACCGGACAGTGCTGGGGCAATCCCATTTACAACTGGCCTCTTCTCCGCGAGACCGGCTACCAGTGGTGGGTCGAGCGGCTGCGCGCTGCCCTTCAGCTCTACGACGCGGGTCGCATCGATCACTTCCGCGGCTTTGAAGCTTACTGGGAAGTCCCCGCGGAAGAGACGACGGCCATCAACGGCCGCTGGGTGAAAGGTCCCGGTCGCGAACTGTTCTCCGTGCTGCGCCAGCAACTCGGCGATCTTCCAATCATCGCGGAGAACCTCGGCGTGATCACCCCTGAAGTCGAGGCCATCCGCCACGAGTTCGGCTTCCCCGGCATGGCCATCCTGCAGTTCGCCTTCGGAAACGATCCGCAAGCCCCCACATTCAAGCCGCACAATTACGTTCGCGATCTGGTCGCTTATACCGGCACGCACGACAACGATACCGTCGCCGGCTGGTGGAACAGCAGCGGCGCCGGCGACAGCACGCGCACACCCGAAGATGTCGCCAAAGAGCACGCTCATGCTCGCGCGTATCTCGATTTCAAGAATGAACAATTCAACGACGAACCCATCCACTGGATCATGATCCGCAGCATCCTGTCATCAGTGGCAAACATGGCCATCGCGCCCATGCAAGACGTTCTAGGCCTGGGCAATGAAGCGCGCATGAACCTTCCCGGCACCTCGGGCGGCAATTGGAAATGGCGCATGAAGCCTGGCGCAGCCGGCGCTGAGATCGCAGCGAGGCTGCAAGAGATGGTTAGTCTCTACGATCGCTGAACGAAGACCGGTGAATTAGGCATACAAATGGAAAAACCAACGAAGTCTTTCTGGCAAATCTGGAACATGAGCATTGGTTTCTTCGGCATTCAATTTGGCTGGGGACTTCAGCTGGCCAACATGAGCGCCATCTACGAATATCTTGGCGCTCGCGCCGACCAGATTCCGATTCTCTGGCTCGCCGCTCCGCTCACCGGACTCCTCGTCCAGCCCATCATCGGCCACGCCAGCGACCACACCTGGGGCCGCCTCGGCCGCCGCCGCCCTTATTTCCTGACCGGCGCGCTCCTCAGTTCATTCGCCTTGATCATGATGCCGCGCTCCGCCGCTCTCTGGATGGCCGCCGGCCTTCTCTGGATTCTTGATGCGTCCATCAACATCAGCATGGAACCATTTCGTGCGTTCGTCGCGGATCTGCTCCCAGAACAGCAACGCACCCGCGGCTTCGCCATGCAAAGCCTGTTCATTGGCCTGGGCGCGGCGTTTGCCTCAGCCTTGCCCTGGATACTCACCAACTGGTTCCACTTGGGACCCGAGGCTGCCGGACACGCCATCCCACTGACGGTGCGGCTCTCGTTCTATATGGGCGCTGCCGTATTTCTGGCCGCCGTGCTTTGGACCATCGTCACCACCAGGGAATATCCTCCCGACGACATGGACGCCTTCCTCCGCAGAAAAACCGAGAAGCCCAGCCTGGCCACCAACGCCGCGGAAATCTTCGATGCCATCGCCGCTATGCCGAAGACCATGCGCCAGCTCGCTCCCGTGCAGCTCTTCACCTGGCTGGGACTGTTTTGCATGTGGCTGTATTTTCCCGTCGCTGTGGCGCGGAATGTTTTTGGCGCACTGGACACGGCGTCACCCCTATATTCGCAAGGCGCTGAGTGGGGCGGCATCTGCTTCGGTCTCTACAATGCCGTGTGTTTTGTCTTCGCTCTCTTCCTTCCGGCAATCGCTCGCGCCATCGGACGCAAGCACACCCACAGCCTCTGCTTGATCTCCGGCGGCATTGGACTGATCTCAGTCGCCTTCATCCACAACAAATATGTCTTGCTGCTGACTATGGTCGGCGTCGGCATCGCCTGGGCCAGCACTCTCGCCATGCCTTATTCGGTGCTGGCGGGATCGCTGCCCAAAGAAAAGACCGGCGTCTACATGGGCATCTTCAACTTCTTCATCGTCACGCCCGAAATCATCGCGTCTCTGTTCTTCGGCTGGGTGATGAACCACCTGCTCCACAACAATCGCCTTACCGCTGTCGTAGCCGGCGGCTGCTTCATGATCGTCGCCGCCTTGCTGATGCAGAGAGTAATCGATCCCGGAGAACAACAAGTCAGGCCAGTGGAGACGCGGAAGCCAGAACGTGCCGTCCCGGCAAGCTCTTAAATGCATAGGGTGCCCCATGTCTCGCGGTTTTTGCGAGACATGGGAATTTCAACTTGCGGCACGCCGAACTCCGAAGCCACTCACCGTACCCGCACGCTGACCAGTTCGCTTTCGACCGGCACGCCGCGAGCAATCTTCACCCGAACCAAAGCCTCGAAGGGCCTGATAGTCCCGGCGCCTGGTCCTGAGTTCGAACCCGTCCCCGAACCACCGCCCGATCCCGGGATCGCACGCAGAAGTTTCTCCACCGACTCCTGGCGGCATACAAATTCCACCACGCCCTGCGTTCCGAACGTGGTCGATCCCGCCAGAATCATCACGTAGTGGCCCGATCCCAATCCCGGCACCAGCGCGATGACCGCATAATCCTCCGTCAAGGGAACATCGGAAGGACTCGCAAGGAACGCGCCAGCCTCGCCCGGCTTGGGATGTTTGTTGACGATCGAAAGATCGCCCTGCCGCTGCCCCGACGCTACTCGTTGAAAAACAAACTCCTGCGTGCCCGGAATGTCGAGCAGCGTAAGATTCTCCGACGGCGACCCGACAAAGATCAGGTTGTTATTCTTGACGTCGTCGAGCGTGAACAAACTTCCGCGCTTCACCAGGATCTGCCGTCCCAGCGTGCCGAACGCGTCGTCCAGCGCATGGATCGCCAACACCTCGCCCACACCCGTGTAGTGATCGTAGATGGTGCTCTTCGAGTCCCGGCGCGTGTAGTAACGCATGCCGGTCTCCGGCCGTCCCACAAAAGCCGCGTTGCTGAAGATGACCCAAGGCTCCTCCACGTCTGACGTAAAGGGCCGCCAGAACGTAGCGAGAGGACTGGCGGCGGCTTGCGCGGTTCGGGGTACCGCAGTCTCTGACGCAGGCTGTTTGCGGTTCCACACCAAGCTGCCGAGCACCAGCAATGAAGTGGCAAGACACGCCAGCAGCAGCATGAACGCCAATCGCATGCGCGCCGGAAGCGTCTCAAGCACGGTGCTGCGCGGTGCAGGTTCGGCCACCGCCACCGTCTGGCTCTTGACCGCCGGCTCGGCCGGCTTCGGCTCGAAAATCAGGTGATAGCTTCCCTTCGGAATCTTGACCTGGATGGGCTCCGCCGCGCCTTCACCTGCGTAATACTCCGCCAGCTTGATCCGCAGCCGGCTGGCCTGCACCCGCACCGTCGAATCGGACTGCGGATCGAAATCCGCCGGTCGCCCGAACACCTCGGTGGCAATCTGGTACTCCTTGAGTGGGGAGTGGGGCTCGTCAAGGGATTTCTTGGCCAGGTACTGCAGCAGTCGGCACAGCGACTCGCAGCCTCGCAGGCTATGACTTTTAATAATGTTATCTATTTGTTGGAAGTATTGCGGTGGAGCAGCGGTGAAAGTAGGCGTCACGGCCATAACTAAATCGATGTAACAGAGGTTATCTAGTGGTGCAAGGCAACATTTTACTCCGGTAACTGTTCAAAAACCTAGTGAAACATAACCCTACCCCGGCTGTGCGCCCCAACTTGCTACTCCTAGGCTGGCACTCGTAGAAGTTCATCTCCACGTTCCACAAATTTGGAGGCCACATGAAGTCCAAGTCCTTTCTGGTTTTCGCTCTTCTGTTTTGCCTGGCAGGTTTGGCGCTGGCGCAGACGGACACCGCTCGTCTGTTCGGAACCATCACCGACCCCACTGGCGCGGTCGTGGCCAACGCCACCGTCACCGTGACCGAAAGCTCGACTGGGCGAATTCTCACCGCCACGACGAGCGCCACCGGCGACTACAGCCTCAATGCTTTGCCCATCGGCAAGTACCACATGGAAGTGAAACAGCAAGGGTTTAAGACCGCGCGTGCCGACTTCTCCCTCCAGGTTTCCCAGGTTCAGGAACTGAACCTGAAGCTTGAAACCGGAACGGCATCAACGACCGTAGAGATCACCAGCGATATTCCGGTGGTCGATACCGCAACCTCCAGCGTGGGCGAAGTGATCGAAGGCCGCCAAGTGGTCGATCTCCCGTTGAACGGCCGCAACTTCTCGGCGCTGGCCTTGATGATCCCAGGCGTCAGCCGCGGTGCTTACTCCAACATCGCCGCCGGCATCGGCCCTGGCGGGGCCGCAGCCGAGACCTGGCGCAATTACGATTCGGGTGGAGCTGCACTGGCGGTCAACGGCCTGCGTCCTCAGGCTAACAATTATCTGATGGACGGCATCGACAACAACGAGTCGCTGGTGAACTCGATCGTCATCTTCCCGGCGCTCGAAGACATCGCCGAATTCAAGACCACCACCAACATTGCGCCGGCGGAGTTTGGACGCGCGGGAGGCGCGATCGTCCAGGTTGCCACCAAGTCCGGAACCAACGACATCCACGGTGCCGCGTACTGGTTCAACCGTTCCAAAATCGCTGCCGCGGATGTATTCCAGTACACCGACAACCCTCAGTGTACTCACCTGGGCGAGTCAGGCTGCGTGGCCCGTCCACCGCTAAGCCGCAACCAGTTCGGCGCATCGCTGGGCGGGCCCATCTGGAAGCATAAGGTCTTCGCCTTTGTTGATTACCAGGGTTGGCGCCAAGTTCTACCGGCTGGCGCTTACACCAACCGAGTACCGACGGCGCTGATGCGCACCGGCAATTTCACCGAACTGCTCAGCCCGACCGGGGCGGGCACTGCCACCAGCATCCCGTATTCCGGATTGCCCGGCTGCGCTGCCGCCGCGGCCGCCCAGCCCAACGCGTTTGCTACCACTTCGAGCGGCAATTACGGATACGTCTTCAACCCTCAGACCTGTCTGCCTTTCGGCTGGGACAGCACTTCCGACGCGCCCGGTCCCAACATCAACATGATTCCGACTGCCAATCAAGTTGGCCCCGGTCTCCCCTATCTGAACTTGTTTCCACTCCCGAATATCGCGGGGGCGAACCCCGCGACCAACGACCAAAATATCAGCCAACCGCAAAAACAGATCATCAATGAGAACGATTACGACGCGCGCCTGGACTTTGTCGCCACTTCCAAGGACACCGTCTTCGCCCGTTATAGCCTGGGCACGGATTTCCTCAATGGCACGGAAATACTAAGCGACTCCGGCCACAACTTGCCCGTCGGCGGCGGTCTCAACCCGTCGCATCCACGCCAGGTTGGCTTTGGCTGGACCCACATTCTCAGCCCCACGATCATCAATGAGTTTCACTATGGCTACATTCGCGATCTTCTCGGCTACCAGCAACCTAACGGCAGCGTTCCTGTGGCGGCCAACCTTGGCATTCAAAATGCCAATACTTCTCCTCTGCTCGGCGGCATGCCCATCATCGGAGGCTGGTATGGGAACATCAGCTACGTCGGCGACGGCGGCCCCTATCTCGTTATCGAGCCGACGCAGCAGTTCAGCGATGCAGTGAGCTGGACCAAGGGAAAACACACCTTCAAGTTTGGCGCCAGCATCGTTCATCGCGACGTGAATTGGGACCAGGGAAATGACGCCAAAGGCTACTTCTGGATCGACGACGGCAACTATGGCGCGTACCCCGCCAAAACCTCGGGCCACGGCACCTTTACCGGCTATGAAACTTCCGAACTGCTGGCCGGCTTCATGGGCGCCTACTCGGTGGGCGCATTTAGCGGGTACTTTCAGACCCGCAGCTGGGAGAACGGCTTCTTTGGGCAGGACGATTGGCGAGTTACTCACAAGCTGACCCTGAACCTGGGCCTGCGTTACGACATCCTTAGCTGGCCGAGGGAAGCCAGCAACCACGAGTCCAACTTCAATCCCGCAACCGGGGAACTGGTCGAAGCTGGGGCCGCCGGATGGCCTGCTGCTCTGATCAACACGCCAAAGAAAGATTTCGGTCCCCGCTTCGGCTTTGCTTTTGATCCCAAGGGCGACGGCAAAACCGTGATCCGCGGCGGCTACGGCTTGTTCTATTACCTCGACCGCGGCGGAGTTGGCAACGAGCTCTCCAACAACGCCGACTTTAACGGCACTTCGACCTACTATGCCTGTCCGACGGCCACGACTTGCGCGACCGGCTACCGCTTTGCCTTCACCGGAGCAGCGGCTGCCGGAGCCACCGACCCCACCACTGCCACGGGAGCTCTTCCTGCGAAGATTGGCATCCTCCCGGATGCGGTGAACACCAACACCAACGTGATTTACTATCCCAAAAACAGCCCCAACTCGCATATCCAGGAATGGAACCTGCAAGTCGAACGCGCCTTGGATAGCCAGACATCGTTTGAGATTGCTTACGTTGGAACGAAGATGTCCAATCTTGCCACTACGTTCAACGCCAATCAGTCGGACTTCCTTGGGCCGGAACCCGGGGCGAATGGGCAGGCGAACTGGTTCCCCGTGTGCCCAGTCTCCAGTCCAAACTGCAGCCCGAATCCCCTCGGTGTCGGCTCTATCAACGCCACTGAGATGATCGGCACCGGAAACTACAACAGTCTGCAGGCCAAACTGACGCGCCGCCTCAAAAGCGGACTTCAACTCACCGCGGCCTACACCTGGTCGCACACCCTGGATGACTCCGCCTCCGCTTTCGGCACCTCCGGCGGCGTCTTGCTGGGCAACAACGGAACCCCACTACTGGGGTATGAGCACGGTAACTCCGACACCGATCAGCGTCAGATCTTCACCCTGAGCTCGCTCTATGAGCTGCCCTTCGGACGCGGAAAAACCTTTGGCCGAGACATCCCGAAGGCGGTTGATTATGTGGTCGGCGGATGGCAGTGGAACAACGTGGTGGTGTTGGAAACCGGCACGCCGCTGGACATCTCATTGAACGGTGCAGGGCCCAATGGCCGTCCAGATTACAACGGAGGGTGCACGACTGGCGCTTCTTGGCGTCCGAACCCGTCTACGCCTGCGCATCTGCCCACGGACTACTGGATCAGATGTCCATCGGGCGCGTTCACTGCTCCGGCAGCCGGCTTGGTCGGCAACCTGCCCCGTAATGCCTTCCCGGGGCCGGGAACCTACACCTGGGACACCTCCCTCGTAAAGAACATCACCATCGGCGAGCGAGTGACAACGCAGTTGCGAGCCCAGGTCTACAACCTGTTAAACACGCCCCAGTTCGTGAATCCGGACGCCAACTTCAGCAACGGCGATTTCGGACAACTGCTCAGTCCTCGGGTCTCCCCCCCGAATCGTGAGCTCGAACTGGCAATACGCGTATCGTGGTAACTGGCACCCAGGAAGGCGCTGAGAGAAGACATAAGAGAAAACTTTCCCCAGCGCCTTCCTGATTAGCCTGAGCCGAGAGGCTGCACGCGCTCTCGGCTCTCTTCTCCTGATTTGTTGCTCCACGCTGTCCAGTTGGTCTGCCAAAGCGGGCTTCGGGAACTGCCATGAAAAATAAACGTGCCCTTCCGCTCTCGCTGCTCCCGGTCTGCCTGCTGGTCGTTTGCCTGCTCGCCCTGCCGGCGTGGCCGCAGTCTCAGGTCACGGCCGCGCAAGCTCCCGTCGTCCGCAAAATCGAGCCGCCCAACTGGTGGTTAAACTACACTCCCACGCTGACACTGCTTCTGACCGGCGAAAATCTTAGCGGCGCCCGCGTCGAAAGCCCGTCCGGAAATGTGAACGTGCTGGGCGCCGAAGCCTCCGCCAACGGACACTATCTCTTCGTCCATCTGCAACTCGATTCCAGTCTGCATGCCGGAACTGTCCCCCTGCATCTCATCACCACAGCCGGCTCAACGACAGTCCCCTTGCCCCTCCTGGCGCGCGCCGACCCGAGCGGCCATTTCTCCGGCCTCTCGCGCGATGACGTCATCTACCTGATCATGCCCGACCGTTTCGCCGACGGCGACACCTCCAACGATCAGCCCGCAGGCTCCAACGCTAAGTATGACCGCAACAACCCCATGGCCTATCACGGCGGCGATCTGCGCGGCATTCGCGACCATCTCTCATATCTGCACGATCTCGGCGTCACCACTCTGTGGCTCACTCCCGTCTGGAAAAATACTGACTCCGACTATCACGGCTACCACGTCGTCGATTTCTACGCCCTCGACGATCACATGGGTTCCCTGGCGGAATATCAGGCTCTGGTCGCCGACGCTCACCGCCTGGGCATGAAGGTACTGATCGACTACGTCGTGAACCACACCGGCCCTCACCATCCCTGGGCAACAGATCTGCCCACTCCCACGTGGTTTCACGGCTCGCCGGCGCACCATCGCGAGCCCGCATACACCTTCAACGGACTGGTCGATCCGCACGCGTCCCCGCGCGAATATCTCAACACGCTCGACGGCTGGTTTGCCGGCAGACTGCCCGATCTCAATCCCGACGATCCCCAGCTCGCTGTTTATCTGGCGCAGAACGCCATGTGGTGGACCGAGACTGCGCAACTCGATGGATTCCGTCTCGACACTTTCCCCTACTCCACCCGCCAGTTCTGGAGTGGATGGTTCGCACGCCTCGGCCAGGTCTACCCGCAGATCAACGCCATCGGCGAGGTATCCGATCCAGATCCATCCATCACTTCGTTCTTCGAAGGCGGACGCAAACAGCTCGATGGCATCGACTCGGGCCTGGCCACCGTCTTCGATTTCCCGCTCTGCTACGCTCTGCGCGATGTGGTTATCAAAGGCGCGCCCAACGGCGCACCCATGGGCGCATCCATGGAAAAGATCGTCGATGTCCTCCGCCACGACGAACTCTATCCCCATCCTGAGCTGCTGGTCACGTTCATCGGAAACCATGACCAGACGCGCTTTGTTAGCGAAAAAGGCAGCAGCCCTGCCAAGCTCAAAGCCGCTCTGTCGCTCCTGCTCACCTTGCGCGGCATTCCCGAGATTTATTCCGGGGAAGAAATCGCCATGCCGGGCGGCGGCGATCCCGACAACCGCCGTGATTTTCCCGGAGGCTTCCCCGGCGATCCCCACAACGCCTTCACTGCCAGCGGCCGCACCGCCGTGCAACAAGATGTGTTCGCCTTCACGCAGTCGCTGCTCGCGCTCCGCCATGCTCACCCGGCGCTGCGCACCGGAAAACAGTGGCACATCGGGTGGGACGATACCTACTACGCATTCCTGCGCGAACTCCCGCAGGAGAAGCTTTTGGTGGTCTACAACAACTCAACGTCCAGCCGCGACCTGACGATTCCCCTCGCCGACACCCCGCTGGAATCCGCCCGCCAGTTGCAGACCGTCTTCGGCACCAGCACCGCGGAAATTGTGGGCGGCCAGGTGCACGTGACGCTGCCCGCCCAGACCCTCTCCGTATTCCTTGTGAATTAGTGGAAGCGCATCAGCGCAACGCAGGCGTTAGTGGAACGAAGCGTCGCACCATCGCTCCGTCGTGGGTTGACTTTTCTTTATGGCCGACGGAAGCTCGTCTGATGAGGCGTGTCGTTTTGCCGGGAGTTCGTCGCAAGTGATCGTCCCCACTGAACTCGGAAGTCGGCTTCGCGCAGTCCTGCTCCTGGCCCTGCTATTCCTCGCCCCAGCACTCGCGGTGCAAACGCAAAAGACGAACCCTCCCGCCGACTCACCTCTGCTGCGTCAAGTGCAGCAGGCTGTCACCCTCGATGAACACGGCGACCGCCAGGGCGCGATGGATCTGGTCTCCCATTTGCTCGAACAGCGTCCGAATTTTGAGCCCGCCATCAAGCTCAAAGGCCTGCTGCTCGAAGAGTCCGGCCGGAGTTCCGAAGCTGCTGCCGCCTACGAACAGGCGCTCAAGCTCGCACCCGACGATGCCGACGTCCTGCTGAAAACCGGCGCCTACAAACTGAATGCGGGCCAGACCGAACAAGCCATCCAACTGCTGCAGCATTGTCTCCGCATTCTTCCCAGCGACGGCGACGCCGAGTTTTATCTTGCCCAGGCCTACCACGCCAATGGACAGAATGATCTCGCGCTCCACGCCATCCGCCAGAGCCTGAAAGCCGAACCCGACAACCTCGACGTCTGGCAGAAGTATGGAGAACTGTTATGCATCACCGAGAATTGCGATGAAGGGCTGCGCTGGCTGCTCAAAGCGCAGAAGTCCAATCCCAAACTGCCGCGGATCGATTACGACATCGCGGTGACCAGTCTAAAGTTGATGGATCTCAACGGTGCCGCGGAGCATGCCGCGCGCGCCGTCGATTCCCAACCTAACGATGTCTCCGCCCTGCAATTACTCGCCAGCGTCGACGTGAAAGTAGCCAAATGGCAGGAGGCCAGGCAGGCCTTTGAACGCATCCTCGTCTTCAAGCCCAACGACATCGATTCGCTATTCGGACTCGGCCAATGCGAACTCGAGCTCAAGAACTATCCCGCAGCCGTTGAGAAATTGCAGCTGGTATTACGGCTGGCTCCCACGCGCCTGCTGGCACACTATTATCTGTCGCGCGCCTTCGCCGCGATGGGCCGCACGGAAGACGCGAAGCACGAGGCCGCTCTGCATCAGTTGATGATGGAACAGATGACCTTCGTCCGCTCCGTCGAAAGCGAAGGCAGCGAGAGCGCCATCACCGCCCCGGCTTCCCAACTGCTGGCGGAGCACCACGAAGACGCTGCGTTGCAGCTCTATCGCAAACACTTCAGAGGCACGGCCGCCACTCTTGCCGATGCCCACGTCTTCGTCGGAAAACTTTATCTCGTACTCGGCAACAAGGACGCAGGGCTGCGCTGCCTTCATCACGCGCTGGAACTTCAGCCCACCGTCCGCGGCGCGCATACCTATGAAGGGATTCTGGCGCTGAAGCTCGACGACCTCAGCGGTGCTGAGACTGCATTCAAAGCGGAGCTCGCCAACGATCCCAACTATCAAACCGCGATTGCCGAACTCGGCGAAGTCCGCTACCACCAGCAGCGCTGGGCCGAAGCAGCCGAACAGCTCGCAAAATCCAGAACCATGACTCCGGAACTGCTTTACATGCTTTGCGATTCCTACTTCCACGTGGGCAAAATCTCTGACGCCGACCTGACCGCCGAAACCGCCGCAGCCTACGGCAGAAACAATTCCGTGCTCATGAAGGCCCTGATCGATCTGCTGAAGCTCAATGGACAGACCGACCTCGCCCAACGTCTGTCGGCCGATCTCCCGCCAACCCAAGATTAACAAACCACGCATATCACCCGCGATAGCAGCGGAACGCCACCGCCACAAGATAACGTGACTGGCATCACAGACCAAACCCACCCAGTAGGAGCATGTTTGCTTGACATGTTTGCTTAGTAAGTTCGAAGCGAACTGAAAATGGAACGCGTCTCCAGCCTCAGCCGTCGGAAATTCCTGCAAGCCGCCATGGTTGCCGCTGCTGCGGCCGGATCAGGCATCGGCTGTTCTGCCAGAAGTCCCTGGAGATTTCTGTCGGTCGATGAAGCCAGAGCTCTGGCCGCCATTTGCGATCAGATCATTCCGCCCGACGAACATCCCGGAGCAGCCTGGGCAGGCGCAGTCAATTACATTGACCGCCAGCTCTGCGGCCCCCTCCGGCACCTGCGGAATTCGTATCGCCAGGGAATTGCCGCTGTGGATAAGAGCAGCCGGTTGCTCAATGGCGCGAACTTCGTGACCGTAGCCGAGACCAGACAAATCGAACTCCTGAGCCTGATGGAACAGGGACGCGCGCCGAGCGAGGCCTGGACGCAGATTTCATCCAAGGAATTCTTTACGCTGCTGGTAGATCAAACCATGCAGAGTTTCTATGGCGATCCTCGCCATGGCGGCAACCGCGAGGGAGTCAGCTGGAAGATGCTAGGCACGCCCTACCCGCCCATTCGCGGCCGGCTGCACTATGACGTCAACCAGCCACCCGCCAAGAAGCTCTAGCGTACAAAGCATTTGGTTCGAGATTTCAGAAAGTATTCGGAATGGCGCTCAAACACGTCAACGCGATCGTCGTCGGTGCTGGGGCTGGCGGAGGCATTGTCGCCAAGGAACTCTCGTCAGCCGGACTCAGCGTGGTGCTGTTGGAACGGGGAAAATGGTATACCGCTTTCGACTGCCGTAAAGACGACTTGCGCAATCAGCGCACCACGGTGCTAGGCAATGCCTTCGGCCCCGATGAAGAACGCAACCCGCGAGTTTTCGTCGACGAGCAAGGCCGGGAATCCATGCAGAAGCCCAGCGACGGCGGATACAACAACAATGCCGCTTGCGTGGGCGGAGGCACCGCCAGTTACGGTGCCATGGCCTGGCGCTACATGGAAAAAGATTTCCGTATGCGCTCGACCTACGGCACGGTTGCGGGCAGCACGCTGGAAGATTGGCCGGTCACCTACGCCGACCTCGAACCGTACTACGAAAAAGCGGAGTGGGAAATTGGCGTGTCGGGCGACGATTCGAACAATGTCTTCCGTTCGCCGCGAAAGCGCCCCCTGCCCATGCCGCCGCTTCCTCCGAATCGTGAATACGAAGTCCTGAAACCTGCCGCCCAGCGGCTGGGATTTCACCCTTTCGACATTCCCATGCTGCGCAACTCCGTTCCCTACAACGGCCGCGCGGCCTGCATGCGCTGCCGCTGGTGCGTGGGTTTTGCCTGCGAAGTCGACGCGAAGAATGGCACGCAGAATACGGTCATCCCTACCGCGCTCGCCACCGGCAATTGCGAACTGCGCAGCGAGTGCTTCGTCAAGGAAATTCTTACCGACTCGCAAGGCCGGGCAAAAGGCGTAGCCTATTTCGATGCTCAGTCCCGCCTGCAAGAGCAGACCGCGGACCTCGTCGTGGTTTCCGGCTCGGCCAACGAATCGGCGCGTCTGCTGCTGAATTCCAAGAGCCGTCTGTTCCCCGCCGGCCTGGGCAATCGCTACGACTGGGTCGGAAGAAATCTTCAGGGTCACGCATACACGGGAGCTGTTGGGCGGTTTGACTTCGAAGTCTACGATGACCTCGGTCCCGGCGCCGGAATCGCTATCTGCGACTTCAATCACAGCAACAAAGGTCTCATCAGCGGAGGCATGCTGGCCAATGAATTCATCCGCCTGCCTTACCAGTTCGTGGGCTGGCGAGCGCCGGGCGTGCCGCGCTGGGGGCACGCGCATAAACAATTCATGCGCCAGTGGTATCGCCGCACCATTGGTGTGATGGGGCCGGTGCAGGAGATGCCGATGTTTGAGTCTCGCGTCCAGGTCGATCCCAAAGTGAAGGACTACTGGGGAATCCCTGTGGTTCGACTATCTGGACATCGTCATCCCGACGACCAGGTAGTGGGGAAGTTTTTGGCGTCCAAGGCTGAAGCCTGGCTCAAAGAGGCGGGTGCGATTACCACCTGGACGTTCACGCTCGGCACGGGTTTGAGCGGCGGCCAGCATCAGGCCGGAACCTGCCGCATGGGCGACGATCCGAAGACGTCAGTGGTCGACAAGTATTGCCGCGTCCACGATGTCGACAACTTGTACGTGATCGACGGCAGCGTGCACGTCACTAATGGAGGTTTCAACCCCGCGCTGACCATCATGGCAATCGCCTATTACGCCTCCGACAACCTGGTGAAGTCATGGAGAGGAACGCATGGCGCCGCTTAGTGCGATCAGTCGATGATCACTAACCGCGAACCCGACCGCAAGCCCTGGTACTGGCGTGTTTCCGTGGTTGTGCCCATCCTGCTAGCCGCAATCCTTATCCTCTTTCTGCCGACTGCCAGCGTTTACTATCGCTACTCCGGCGGACGATCCTGCGCCCGCTGCCATGAAATCTGGCAGCCTTATACCGATTGGCATACCTCGACTCACCGCAACGTACCTTGCGCCGACTGCCACGGCGACGTATTCACCCTGGAGCTAGGCTTCCACCTCAACAACATCCGCCGCTTGTCCGCCCACCTGCGCGGCGAAGTACCTGAGCAAGTCCGGCTCAAAACTGAAGACGTGCTGCGCATGGGAGGCCGCTGCCAGAAATGCCATCAGCAGGAGTATGCGGATTGGGCCGCCGGGCCGCACGCCGCAACTTACAAAGACATTTTTCTCGACGCCGGTCACAATCACCGCGAGCACTTAATGGACGATTGCCTGCGCTGCCACGCCATGCATTTCAACGGCAGCATCCGTGATCTGGTAAGCCCGCTCGATACCAAAGGACCGTGGCAACTCCGCAATCCCAAGCTGGCTGGTCAGCCGGTCATTCCTTGCCTCGCCTGCCACCAGATGCACCGCCAGGGAAATCCTCTGGTGCGTGCGACGCAGAAACCGGACAATCCCGGCCCCATCCAGGAAATCTCTCGCCCCTCACTAGCGTTTTTCGACCGCCGCGAACTCGATCACGTGGCTCTCGGAAATCTTCCGCTGCCCACGATGCATGACGGCGACAGAACTATCAAAATCAGCCCGGACATTCGCCAGGCCCTCTGCTACCAGTGCCACGCGCCTCTGGCCACGATGAACGTGGCATCGGGCGACGATCGCACTCCGATGGGCGTGCATGAAGGACTCAGCTGCTTCGCCTGCCATCAGGGACACGGCCAGCAGACCCGAGCTTCGTGCACCACCTGCCATCCCCAGCTCTCCAACTGCGGCCTGAACGTAGAAACCATGGACACGACATTCAAATCCACCAAGAGCCCGCACAACATTCATTTCGTAAAATGCATTGATTGCCACACCAAGGGCGTCCCCAAACCAAAATCAAAAGCCGCACGGGACCGCTCCACATCGCAATGGCAAATCAGGGCGCAAAAGAGCTTATCGGCAGTTGCTGATTAGCTTTGAATCGCGTGCCATGAGTTCTTTGATCGACCGCGGAGATTTGCTGCGCGGTCAGCACTTCTTTCAGCGCCGGAATCAGGTAGTCCCCGCGATCGTCGCCAGCCATCGATGCGGCGGAAATCCAAGCGTACGCAGTTTCAGCATCTTTCTTCACGCCGAGTCCATTGGCGTACATGTAGCCGAGCTTAATGCGCGCCCCGGTGTTTCCCTGCACGGCCGCTTTCTCGAACCAGCGAAATGCCTCGGCATTATTCTGCGCAACACCTTCCCCTCGCAGATACATATCAGCCAGATTATTCTGCCCGAGAGCATTCCCGGCCTCGGCGGCTTTCCGATACCATCGCACGGCCGTCGCCGCGCTGTGCGGGCAGCCGAGTCCTTCATCGTACAAGTAGCCCAGATTGCTCTCTGCGTCTGCATCGTTGGCTTCTGCTCCTTTCTGAAACCAGCGAAACGCCTCGGCGTAATCCTGACGAACTCCCTGTCCATTGAGGAACAAAATCCCGAGATTGTGGTAAGCCCGCGCGAAACCTCGGTCGGCTGCGGCATGCAGCCAACGAAGCGCCGCAGCATAGTTGGTTGGCGTTCCCCACCCGTTCACATACATCACCGCCAGGTTGACCTGGGCCGGTGCGTATCCGCCTTCCGCCGCTCGCTCAAACCATTTCAGCGCTTCGGTCTCACTATATTCCGGTCCAATGACCAGCATCGAAGCCATTCCGAGCTGGTTTTGCTCATAGACATGCCCGCTCAAGGCCATTTGCCGAACCACTTTCGAACTGCAGGCGGGCTGTTTTTCGCGGACGTAATGCGAAAGCACCGCCAGGCTGCATTGCTGCTGTGAGGACGTCTGCGCGGAAAGTTGACTGACTCCAACGAGCAATAGATCCATCGCCACCAGAACAGCGAGTCTGTTTTTCACATCTTTCATACGACCTCCATCTCGATCCGAAACTGGAACCGGCGAGAATGTGAGATCGAATTTGCTGCTTGGCTTCAGGTACCTCAATGCCTGCGTGATACTTTCTGCAGCACGCAAAGATCATCCGGCAACTGCATGGTGCGAAAGAGCTTACCGGAGCGGCAGGAAACGAGCGTCGGATCGATGAGGTGGGGCAATCGACCCCGGCGACGGTCTTACCCACCCGAAAGGAGTTCTGAGGGTTGCTCACCATTGAGGCGCATGAGGCGTCTATATGTTTGGGAACCGGGGAACATCTGTCTCGCGCAGCGCGTAGTTATAGGTGACACAAATTGAGCCGGATCCGCGGGGAGTGGCACGCCCTGGGCCGCGTTCTCGAGAGCAAGTGACCGCGGAAAATCGAGGGAACTCTGGACATGAGACCGAATAACCTGCCGCGCTGCGTTCGCTTCGGACCCTACGAAGCTGACTTTCACACGCAGGAATTCCGCAAGCACGGAATCAAGCTCAAGCTCTCAGGCCAGCCTCTGCAAATCCTCGAGATGCTGCTTGCCCACCCCGGAGAGTTAGTGACTCGCGAGGAGCTTCAAAAGCAACTTTGGACCGACGGCGCTTTCGTAGACTCCAATCATGGCCTGAACGCGGCTGTCAACAAGCTTCGCGACGCGCTGAGCGATTCGGCGGAGGAGCCGAAATATATTGAAACGCTTCCGCGGCGAGGCTACAGGTTTATCGGGACGATTCAACCTGAACCGCCGCAACCGATGCCATCAGCCGTCATTCCGGCTGCAACAGCCCTTCCGATTCAGATTCCATCCGTTCGCGACAACGTAGAAAAACTGCCTGCGCCAGCCTGCCCCAAACATATTGCAGTCGCTCCGCCTGCGATCGCTCCACGCCGAGGCATAGCCGATCGCGGGTTGCTCTTCGCGAGCGCTGCGATGCTTTTTCTCGGGGTCGCAGTGGCCACATTTCTGAGCAGGAATCAGGAAATGGCTGAAAATATCTTTCGGATGGTTCGGAAGGATGTGGTCGAGAACCTGGTCGCCGCGGCCAAGAGTTCGCAGGAGAAGCCGGATGTGGACCGCTCGAACTCTGGCGAAGCGGGCCTTCCCGCAGGCCAGAACAGTCAAGAAGCGGAAATGAAGGCGCGTCGCCAGCGCAGCGACGAAGGCCTGATTGCCAGCGCGGAGCCGGGCAACGGGAATAGCGAACCGCGAGGTACTGCCGTTCCCCGCCTACGCACCGTTTCACAGCAGGCCTCTGCCAGTCCGATGCTGCGCACCGTGGTCGCCGACGACAGCGGCAACGCCGCCCCGCAATTCTCACCCGACGGCAAACGCATCGCCTACATGTCGAACCGTACCGGTTCCTGGCAAATCTGGGTCAGCGCCACGGACGGCGCAAACCCGCGACAGGTCAGCTTCACTGAAAGCGCCGGAACTCCGCGCTGGTCGCCGGATGGACGCAGCATCGCCTTTGACGCTCCCTACGATGGGCAAACGCGAATCTTCGTGGTCAAGGTCGACGGCGACGAGCAGGCTCGACCAATCGTGAAGGGTCTGGTGCCCAGTTTTTCCCGCGACGGCAAGTGGATTTACTTCGCCTCCGATCAATCCGGAGACTGGCAGGTCTGGAAGGCACCCAAAAGTGGGGGCCGCGAAGTCCAGGTAACCACCAACGGCGGGTTTGCCGCGCTGGAATCGGCAGACGGCTATATCTATTACTCGAAGTCGCGGTATCCGCAGCCGGAAATTTGCCGCGTCCCTGCCAACGGCGGAGCGGAGGCCTGCATCCTGCAACACTTGCGGCCACGCACCTGGGCGAGCTGGGCAGTGACGCGCGAAGGCATCGTGTTCGCCGAAGACTTGCCCGACGGAGGCCCCACGCTAAGTCTTTATGACCCGGCCAAGCGCCAGGTGCGTGATTTGGTCTCGCTGCGCAGTGCTCCCTTCTGGGTGGGCGCCAGCGCGGACGGCAAACGGGCCATCATGAATGATGCCGAGGAACGTGAGATTTCTATGGTGGACAATCTGCCGTAAGCCTTACCTTTCCGGATCATCGCCCCACCCCAAGCTCGGCCACGCGCATCAGCGGATCGCCGGTTAAGTCTTCAAAAGCGCCTGCACGTAGGCGGGCTTCATCGGAATCCGCCGCATCATCTTTCCGGTTGCGTCGTGCAGCGCCGCCGCGATGGCGGGCGCGGCGAGCGCATTCGCGGCTTCGGAGCCTCCACCGTAGGAACCGACTTTCGGATTGTGGAGCAGCACAACTTTGATCTCCGGGATGTCAGACATGGTCGGAATGGGATAGGCGAGCCAGTCATCGGTGGTGATTCGGCTTTCATCGAACGCCACTTCCTCGAACAGCGCATGGCCGATTCCCATGACCGCGCCGCCTTCGACATTCCGCATCAATTGCATGGGGTTCACGACGATGCCCGGATCGACTGCGATAGTGTACTTCTCGACCACGATTGCACCGGTCGCGGGAGTGACAGCGATCTGGCAGACGCAGGCCCAGTAAGTTCCGCTGCGCAGCATCAGCGAGACTCCGCGCCCGCGCACCGGCGCAGAGCCGGTGGAAACAGGATCAGGGCGCGGCGACGGGCGCGCATCCCATCCGGAAGCATCGCGCACGGCTTTCAGAACCGAGACGGCCCGGTCGTCACTGGTATGGTCGATGCGAAACTGGATCGCGTCCGCGCCAGCCAGCGCTGCGGCTTCGCTGATAGCCAGTTCGCGCGGATAGTTCTGCTGGAACTGTCCCGGCGTACGCATGCTGTGGTCGCGCAGACCGACGGCGAGCGGCGAAGCTTTTTGTCCGACCTGGAACGTGCCGTGACCGCGTTCCATCAGGTTCGGCACAGGCGCGTAGACCCAGGGATCTTGCAGGCTGTTGACGGTCGAAGAAACAAAGTCACCCTTCGGATTGGGAGCCGGCATAGTCGGCAAACCCGCCAGGACGGCACCAATCAGACGATCATCCTGCATGGCGGGCATGAAGTGGTCGATCTGATACGCCGCCATCTTTCCTTTTTCGTCGATGGCCAGCTGAACGTCGGAGAAGGCAGCCGACGATTGCGTGGACCACTGCATGTCGTCGGCGCGCATCCACTGCACCCGCACCGGCTTGCCGAGCGCTTGCGACAACAGCACCGCCTCGTCTTCCGCGCCCGCGTTTCCGCCGTTCGACCTTCCGTAGTGGCCGGGTCCGGGATAGACATGCACGATCACATGATCGGGCGTGGTACCGAGCATCATGGCGATCTCGCCGCGCAGCTCCTGCGGATTTTGATTATGGGTATAGAGGTGCACCGTGCCATCCGGCTTGACGTCGGCGACGGCCATGGTGGGCCCGATGGGCGCGTGCTTCATGTATGAAAGTTGATAGGTCGCGGAAAGTTTCTTGTGAGCCAACGCGAGCACGGAGCCGGCATCACCTTTATTGCCCTGGCCGTTCGCGACTGGCGTGGAGGTCCAATCCGCCTCTTCGCGCAAGTGTTGGTAGAGTTTTGCATTGCCGGGCAAGCCCTTCCAGTCAGTCCATTTCGTTGCGCCGGCAACTTGCTCGGCCGCCTGGATTGCTTCCCACTCCGTAGGCGCGACTACTCCAACCAGATTGCCTTTCACGATGACTTGCGAATTCGGAAACTTGGTCTTGTCCACCGCACCGGCAGAGACCAGAGTTGAGCCCAGCGTTTTCGGATGCACGACCCGCGCGTGCAACATGCCGGGAAGGCGCACATCGGTGACCCAGGTCTCCTTCGCGGCCACCTTCGAACTGATGACGGAATTCTTGAACGACTTGCCGATGACTGTGTACTCGCTGACCGGCTTCATCGGCGGATCGCCCACAATGGTCAATCCCATGATGCTGGTAAGGTCGCCGCTGACCGGGATGGTCAGCTTCAACTGTTGGTTCTTGACCAGATCGCCGTAGGAAACGCTTTTGCCGCCTCCCGATACGATGCCGTCCTTCACCGAGAGCTTGTCCTTCGGCACGCCGAGTTTCTCGGACGCGAGATTGAGCAGGGCCTGGTGGGTATAGGCTGCAGCCTTGCGGATATTCGGTGTTCCCCGTCCGAGAAAATCAAAGGCGCCACTGCCATCCGGCGTCTGGTCGGTGTGTCCTTGCACCACGGTGGTGATCGCTTCGAACGGCACGCTCAACTCCTCGGCCACAATTTGCCGGTAAGCCGTAAAGGTTGTGCCCTGCCCGAAGTCGCTCTTGCCCGTGCGAATCAGGAGGGTGTTGTCGGGATGGATCTCGATCCAGGAAGTGGAAAGCGTGGGATCAAGAGAATTCTTCAGCACCGCGGGCTTCGCCGTATCGCCCTTGAGCAACTCGGGACCGGCGAAGCTGAAGCCTACAACGAGGATGCCCCCGGCCTTAATAAATTGACGGCGCGATAGCGTCGGTCCGACAACAGCTGGCCTTTCGCTCATGGTCGCCATCGCTTACCTCCCCTTCGCCATGATCGTGGCGGCATGTTGTACGGCTTGCATGATCGCGACGTAGGTTCCGCAGCGGCACAAATTGGGCGATGGTCCTGAATTGGTGAAGGCATCTTTGATCTGCGCCAGGCTGGGATGCGGATTGCTTTCGAGCAACTCGGTGGCCTTGATCATCATCCCGTTCTGGCAAAAACCGCATTGCGGAGTTTGCTCTTCGATCCAGGCTTGCTGGACGGGGTGAAGCGTATTCTTCGCTTCGTCGGCCGAGAGATTCTTCTGCTTGGCCCAGCGCGCCGGCAGACCCTCGAGCGTGGTGATCTCCTGGTTCGCAACGCTCGCAGCGGGAGTGATACAAGACCGCACTTCCTTGCCGTCGACCAAAACCGAACAAGCTCCGCACTGCGCCAGCCCGCACCCGAACTGTGGACCGATCAACTGGAGATCGTTGCGCAAAACATAGAGCAGCGGAGTGTCATCAGGGACTCCGACGTCGTGCCGGACTCCATTCACATTCAGCGTGACCATAAGAACCCCTCCGTCGGCGAAAAAGTGTTGACGCAACTTGGGTCGCAGCACGGCAAATTCAAAGCAGATTGTATCTCACGAGGGGAGCATTGAACCGCGAACCTTAGGAGGAGCGAGGGATGTCTCGCGTCTCTTGGTGCCGGAGCGGGAATCGAAAGCTGGTGCCGGGAGGGGGAATCGAACCCCCACAGGGCGGTTAGCCCCTGCGGATTTTAAGTCCGCTGCGTCTGCCAATTTCGCCATCCCGGCTCCGCTTCATTCTAGCCCAGGAAGGACTCGCCAAGAGATGACTGGCGAAGAGAGGACTGACTATCGGGATGACTCGTTCAGGGACGCCGCCAGGAAGACCTTCACGGGCAGAATTTCGCTGCTGCAAGTCTTACGCCTGCGCCGCGGCCGCGTTGCCAATCGTCCCACCTGCGGCCGATCGCTGCTTATGCAGCGCTTCGCGAAACTGTTCTGAGGTCAGCGACTCGCCACGGAACAACTGTAGCAGCGGATCATCCGTCTCCAGGGATTGATTCACACTCGGTTCCGATTCCAGCCCATCCGGTTCCACCAGCAACTCCGGTGTGAGCCCCTGATTTTCCGTGAGGATCGCCAGGAATTTTTCCACCGCCGCACGATGTTCCGGAGTTGTTTGGGTGAATTCCACGCCCATCCCCTTGTCGGGATGCATCACCCTCACCACCCCCTGCGCTCGCACTTCCATCGTTCCCGCACGCATCGCGAGCGTCACCCGGCTCGACGCCGGAAACGGCGACGACACTTCCAAATAGCATCCACCCAGGCTCAGATCAGTAAGCTGGCAACGGATCGGCGGATCGTCCTGCTCGACCTCAGGAGAATTCTGTTTGAGCCACGCCTGTAACTGCCGCGTCGCCTCCGGCGAGACCTGGTCAAATCGCAGACCCGCCTGCGCCCGCGCTCCTTCCCAGGCAAAGTCGGCAGCCAGTTCTAGCTCGGTCTGCGTGCCGGGCAGCGTAAACGCAATCTGCCAGCGCCCCGTCGGACGCCGCCGGTTCGGCATGTTTACTGCCATGCCGCCCTCGCTCAAGTCGATCGTCGTCACCTTCATGTTGCCGCCCACTTCCGGGCTGCGCAACACCACCGGAATCTGCACCCCAACCCGCGCGTTCCGCCGGCGCTCGCTCTTCATCAACGCCCGCGCCGCCCGGAAACTCGATTTCGCCCGCTCGCTCGATACCGGCTTGTACAGCACGAAATGCGCCCCCAGACCGAACACCGCCTTCAGTCCAATCACCGGTTCCACAATCGCCACCGCGACCGCTTGCTTGTTGCAGGGAGCGCTGCGCGCGCTGCGCAGCACATCTGACGCGCCATCATCCGTAATATCCACAATGATCGCTTCAAACCGTTGCCGCGTCAGCTTGCGCAGTGCGCTGTCGGAGTCGGCACACAATTCCACCGCTATATCCAGATCCCCCAGCACACGGCGCAGCACTCGCACGATTTTTTCGTCCGCGCACAGCAACAGCGCTTTCAAACTCATGGCCGAACCCGCTCCTCAGCAGAACTCCGGAATCCAATTCCCAGCCGATCGCCCCGACAAAGCTGCCTTCACCCGAGGCTCTACCTGGAAACCGCTCCGCACACTTCCCTGTCTGCACTCTATGTCCATCGACTGCGCGGATCAATGTCTCTGCTTCGAAACGGGTTACGCCCGTAATCTGCAAGATCTTGCCGATCCTTGCGCCGTAAGTCTGGTCGCTCCGAACCAGAGATTTCGTTGTTTTTCCGAACCAGAGATCTTGTCGTTCTGGACCCGCCTGAAACCACTCAACGGCCTTCGTCATTCCGAACCGGGCTGATGGTCCGGTGAGGAACCGGCTGTCCCGCCGCAAAGCCCAGCCCACCCTCTAAACCCGAACCGTAACCATCCTATTTCCATACATTTGGCCCCACATCCGCAACATTCCCGGAGCAATTTTTCGTTGACTTTCCACCTCAATTGACCCTAATATAATGAGTTCCCGATGAGCTTTGGGTCCGGATTAGTCAGAGGCCTTGTTTTGTCTCCAATCCCGGCGCGACTCAAGCCGCTGAATCCCAAGACGACTCGGAGAATCATATAGTTAGGCAGATCTGGATTAAGCTGTTTGCAGTTTCATCCCCTGAACCGGAAAGGCATTTTTTATGGCCAAGCGTCGCGGAAATCCCAACTGGGGCAAGCCTGAGCCCATCGGCCCGATTACCCCCACCATCACCGAATTCGAGCAAGTTGTGCGCGAGTACAAGCTCTCTCCCGACCAGTACCTCCGGTCGACCCGCCTGCGCGAGTGGGCCCGCCGCAACAAGAATTCCAAGTACATCCCCGAACCTCTTCTGGAAGCCTGGGGCTTCGAGATCGAGTCCACTCTGTAACCCAGCTGGGAAAATTTTTCTGGGCCGCTCCCACCGAGCGGCCCTTTCTGTTTCAGAAACTCCGGTGGATTCTTCAATCTGAAATCTACAATCTACAATCTGAAATGTAGATTGCAGACTTCAGATTGAAGATTTCAGATTGCACACCCTCAGGACCTTCACTGGCCCAACGCCCAATGCTCAACGTCCTCCAAATCCCGCCCGCCGAACTTTTCTCTCTCCTCGCCGCCATCGGCTTCGCTGCCGGCCTGAATCTCTACGCCACGCTCGCCGTCCTCGGCTTGCTCGCCCGCTTCGGCCATCTCCCGCTCCCTCCCGGACTGCAACTCCTCGCCGCCTGGCCCATCATCGCCGCCAGCGTCGCGCTCTTCGTCCTCGAATTCTTTGCCGACAAAATCCCCGCCTTCGATCTGATCTGGAACGCTCTGCACACTTTCATCCGCGTCCCCGTCGCCGGATTCCTCGCCTACCGCGCCACTGCCCAGCTTTCTCCCGAGCACCAACTCCTCGCCACACTTCTCGGAGCCGCCGTCGCCCTCATCGCTCACAGCGGCAAAACCGCCGCCCGCGCCGCCGTCACGCCTTCTCCTGAACCGTTTTCGAATATCTCTTTGAGCCTCGCCGAAGACGCCCTGGCCATCGCCCTGACCTGGCTGGCCACGCGCCATCCCTATGTCGCCGGCACCGTGGCCGCAATTCTTGTCGTGATGATTGTTCTGCTGGCCCGCTGGGTCATCCGCGCCATGCGCGCCCTGTTCCGCGGCGCCGAACAAGAACTCGCGCAATGATGGAGGGGCTACGCGTGCGCCGCCATGGCTGCCGGCGTATCGAGCGTCCGCCGCTCTTTGCCCTCAAGCAAATCCCCCCAAAATGCCGCCGCATTCACTGAGGACAGCCCCATCTGATCCTCCGTGGCCGAGCCCGGCTCTCCCACCCACGCCACCCGGAATTCCTGCTGCCGGTTCAGCCGCGACAGTGTCACCACCCGCCCTGTCCGCATTTCTCCCCGGAAACCTTTCACCAGCGCCCCCTGGCGGCTGATGTCGATCGTTATCACCTTCTGCTCGATCGGATGTCCCTTCGCATCGGCCGTCGTCAACGTCACCGGCACCGAAAAGTCGATTCGCGAATCTCGCCTCTTGATCCTGAACTGCCCCATCAAGTCGCCCAGCATCTTCGCCACGTCGGCCAACTCCTGCGCCGCCCGCTGCGATTCCTGCGCCCGGAACGATGTCCCATCCGCTACCCGCGCCACTCCTCCAATGCTCGTCGAGATCGCGGCCGCTCCCGTCGCCGCTTGGCTCACGTTGCGCTGCATCTCGTTCGTGGTCGCACTCTGCTCTTCCACGGCCGCCGCAATCGTTGCCGAAATATCGTTGATCTGGTTGATCACCCCCGCAATCGTCCCAATCGCCTCCACCGCGCCCTTGGTATCGGACTGAATCGCCGCTATCTTCCGGCTGATGTCCCCCGTGGACTGCGCCGTCTGCTTGGCCAGCGCCTTCACTTCGTTGGCCACGACCGCAAATCCCTTGCCCGACTCGCCCGCTCGCGCCGCCTCAATCGTTGCGTTCAGGGCCAGCAGGTTGGTCTGCTGCGCGATGGTGGTAATCACTTTGATGACTTCGCCGATCTCGGCGCTGGAGACTCCCAGCTTCGCGATTGTAGTCGTGGCGGCCTGCGCAGTCTGCACCGCGTTGCTGGCCACGCTGGCTGCTTCATGAGCATGCGTCGCAATGCTCTGGATGGTGCTCGCCATTTCCTCCGCCCCGGTGGAAACCGTTTGCAGGTTCTGGCTCACCTGGTCGGAGGCCTGCGCCACGATCTTGGCCTGCGCTGAAGTCTCTTCCGAATTGGCCGTGATCTGCTGCCGCGCCGCGAACAGTTCGTCGCTGGCGCTGGCCACCCGCATGGCCGTCTCCGAGATCAGCTGAATCACATCGCCCAGGCTGTTTTTCATCGTGTTCAGCGCCAGGCACGCGCTCCCAATCTCGTCTTCGGAGTTCACCTCCACGTCGTCGATCGCCAGATTCTTGCCCGCGATCTCCTGCATCTGGGCCAGCATCCTCCCGCTTGCCGCCGACTGCTTGTGCCCAATCCCCGTGGCCATCCCGAACCCGCCCACCACCGCGCAAATCAGCACCCCCATCACCCAGTACCGCGACGATGAGTACACCTGCGCCGCTTCCTCGGCATACGCCGCCGTAGTCCGGTCGTCCAGCCCAACTTCATCCTGCAGAATCTTGGCTGCCGCTTCGAAGGCCTCGCTCCCTGCCGACTGCGCCAGTAGATTCGCCTGATACTCGTTTTCCACCGCCAGCGCCACCACCTGTTTGTGTACCGCCAGATATTTTCCCCACGCCGATTGAAAGTCCTGGTCGAGCTTTCGCCCCTCCTCTGAGCTGATCAGCGGCTGATACCGCCTTTCCTGCTCCTCGACGTCGTGCATCGCCTGCTGCAGCGGGATATCCCAGTATTCCTTGTGGTCGTAGGCCAGCAGATGGCTCAGTTCCGAGCGCCGCACCGCCGAAGCGTCATACTTCAGTGCCCCCAGCACTTTCACCGAAGGCATCTGCCGCTCCATCACCTGCACCGTCGTGCCGTTCACCTTCGATAGTTGCATCAGCCCGAAGACACCCAGCCCGAGCATCAGAGCCTCCAGGAATCCGAAGGCCACGGCCAGCTGTTTGCCGATTTTCAAGTCCCGAAACCAACCCATATCACGCCCTTTTTTCAGCCGTGGATTTGCCGTGTCCCCAGTCCCCCGCCCCCGCACCTCCAACAGTAGCAAGGTCCCTTCCAAGGGATACTCGTCCCATCGGCACGGCAAACCACCTGCTTGAATTCTTGCTTCTTCGTGGGACTTCCCCGCTGCAGGGAGTACCGTGGAAGAGCGGCGCTTCAGCGCCGCGTAAAGCCACCTCAACAGGACCGGGCTTCAGCCCCTGGCGCTTTTCCACAGCCTTCCACAGCCCAACCCTGTGACGAACAACCTTTACTGAGAATCCCGAACAGCACATACTCATCCTCGTGCGCACAAAACCCCGAAACGAACTCCACCCCGCCCCTAACTCCTTACTCCACAAGATTTTGCCCGCAACCCCTTTATCCTCAATATTTTGCCGACCGTCATGGGGATCACCATCCCCTAACCCAAACAAAGCAGAGATCTTACCCGTTCGACCGAAAAAAAATTATCAGCCATATCCCACGCTCCCGGTTGCTACAATCTCATTAATATGAGCCCCCAGCACCCCTTCACCGACGTCTCCGATGCCATTGAGGAAGTCCGCGCCGGACGCATGATCGTCGTCGTCGACGACGAGGACCGCGAGAACGAAGGCGACCTCACCCTCGCCGCCGAAAAGGTCACGCCCGAAGCCATCAACTTCATGGCCAAGTTCGGACGCGGCCTGGTCTGCCTCGCCATGACCGAAGAGCGCCTCGAACACCTCAACATCGGTCCCATGACTTCAGAGAACACGTCGCAATTCGGCACTGCATTCTGTGAAGCGATCGATGCGCGCCAGGGAGTCACCACCGGCATTTCGGCGCACGACCGCGCCCGCACCATTCAGGTCGCCATCGATCCCGCCACGAAGCCGAGCGATCTGGCTCGTCCCGGACACATGTTCCCTCTCCGCGCCCGCAAAGGTGGAGTCCTGGTTCGCGCCGGCCAGACCGAAGCCGCGGTCGATCTAGCCCGCCTCGCCGGCCTCATCCCCGCCGGCATCATCTGCGAAATCATGAAGGACGACGGCAGCATGGCCCGCGTACCAGACCTGATCGAATTCTGCCGCGAGCACCAGATGAAGATGCTCACCGTCGCCGAACTCATCCGCTACCGCATGGCGCACGAGCGCTACGTGCACCGCGTGGGCGAAGCCCTGATCGACACTCGCTTCGGCGAGTTCCGACTGATCGCTTATTCCAGTGAAGTCGACGGCGGCGAATCGCACGTCGCGCTAGTTAGAGGAGATATCGAGCACACTGAAACTCCAGTCCTGGTCCGCATGCACGCCCATTGCCTGATGGGCGACGTCTTCGGCGCCACCGGCTGCGAATGCCACGCCACGCTCGAAGGCGCTCTCCGCCGCATCGCCCAGGAAGGCCGCGGCGCGCTGATCTACCTGCACCAGACGTCGCAAGGATTCTCCGTCGAACGCGTCGGCGAGCGCACTGCCCTCAGCTTCCACCGCGGCCGCAAACTCCCCGCCCTGCTCGACAACGAAAAGCAAACCCAGCGGGAAGTCGGCATCGGCGCCCAGATTCTCTCCGACCTGAACCTGCACCGCATCCGCCTGCTGACCAATCGCCCAAAGAAAGTAGCAGCGTTAGAGGGATTTGGAATCGAGATCGTCGAGCAGGTCCCAGTAGATTTGCAGGAAGTGAAAGCAGGAAGGAAATAGGGCCGCAGGCGCGGCCCCGGAATATCAGTTGATATCTAGAACGGTTTGCGCGCCACCACTTCGTTTTCCCGGATGAAGAACTGCGCCGAGCAGTGCTCCGACCCGCAAATCACCGGGATGAAGCCGTTAATCTGCTTGCGCGTAATCAGCCCCAGCATGCCGCACGATGGGCAAGACAGCACGGCCCAATACGGATCTTCCTTTTCGCCGATTTCTCCGGCGTTTTCCAGCACGAAGACGGTACCCGGTTGCATCTGTTCCGGAATCCACTCGTTGAGAAGATCCAGTTCACCGACCATGCCTTCCTCCTGTACCCGTTTGTCCTGACCTTAAAGCTCTGGTTCCGCGCTACTAATGCAACTCGTGACCTACGAAGCTTTTCTAGCACGCCTGCGGTAATCTCGCGACGTTACTGAAGTATTCGTCTTCCCGGAGATGACCCCAGCCCGCAGCTGCCGCACCGCGTCCGTCAGACACACCGCCAGAATCGGCTGGTCGGCATTCTTCAAGATGTCGACGATCTGCCGCGCCGAAGTCTCCAGGTAAAGATGCGTGCCGTCGGTCAGCAGATGACATTCGGAATTGTGGCTGACCACTTCGGCCAGGCCCTTGCCGAACTCGCGCTCCAGAAAGCGGATGACCTTGCGCACGCCTTGCAGCGAAACGCCCTTGCGCCGCAGCTCGCAGATCACGGCCACTTCGGTCAGGTGATTCATCGTGTACAGGCGGCGATGCCCTTCCCGCTCCGGCTTGACCACGCCGCGCTCGTCCCACCACTGCAGCTGGCGGGGAGTGATCCCGGTCAGTGCGATCACTTCTTGCGATGTGAACCGATCTTGCATGTCCGTTTCGAAAGTTCCTAAATATGTTTGAAACAATTCTCAAGTCGAATGTTTCAAACATTTTAGGCGTGCATGGGAGAACGTCAAGGAGAGAATCGGTGGAAAAGGGGTGACTAAGAGAGTTCCCGCGCGGGACTCAGAGGCCGAGGCCGCCGCCGACGAAGTGGACGATCTCCAGCCGGTCACCATCCTTCAGCGTGGTCGCGGCCCAGCGGTCGCGAGGGACGATGTCGAGATTGAGTTCCACGGCCACGCGGTCGGATTTCATGCCGAGAATTTCAACGAGAGCGGCGAGCGTCGAAGGCGACTCGGCAAAGCTGCGTTCGTCTCCGTTGATGTGCAGTTTCATTTCAAGTGTTCCGAATTCCGCAGAACTCCAGGACGTCCAGTTATTCAGTTGATCCGGTCGAAACGCACATCGCGAGCCCGGATCGTGAACACGCTCAACCCTGAAACGCTCTGATTCGCATCTCTGTGAAAAACGACGTCGAAATCTTCGGTCTCGAACTCATCCCGAGCCAGAGGAGTCAGCTTTATTGGTGGATTCCAGTTGCTTCGAAGCATCAGGCTTCCCTGGTACAGCGACAGGTCGTAGGTCGCGTCCAGTTCCGCGCTCCGGTATCGCCCGCAATAGGCCGCCAGATCGGCCTCGCTGAAATTGAGTGGCTCCAACCTCTTGCCTGCGAAGAAAATTCCCCCATCGGTTTCCAGCGTGGCTTTCATGCCACCGTCCGCACTCTCAAACGTGATCGTGCCGGTGCCAAGGTCTCTGAATTGATTCGGCCCTACACGCGGGAGACTCGCGCCCCACGCCATCAGCTTGCCTTCTGCAACGGTAAACGAATAGGCAAAATGTCTGCTTGCATCAAAATACTTGCCTGCAAAAACACTGGAGTCGGGAAAGCCGCTATTGCCACTGGATTGGACGGCACCAGCCTCGGCATGCAGACTGCTCTCCAGATACACTTTGGCGACCTCGCGCGAAAGATTGCCTGGGGCCGCACTCGATACGTTGCACAGGCACACGACGGTGAACCGCTGCTCAGGAAACCGGAGGATCGCAGTACGGTATCCAAAAAGACCGCCGCTGTGCTCCACGATCGGCAACCCGCGATAACTACTCAGTTCCAAGCCAAGGGCGTAGTCCGTCTTATTGCCATTATTCAGCACGCCACGTGTTTGCATCTCTTTGAGGAGTGTTCCCTTTCCCAACCTGTTCCCGTAGAAGTTGTTATCCCAGAGAAGCAGATCATCGACGCTGCTCATCAGCCCACCGGGCCCGACCAGGTCAAAGCTGGTTGACCAATTCACGCGGAAGTTGCCGTCGATTCCAGCGTCGTAAGCGGGGATACGGCCCGGCAAGACCACAGTATGGTCGTCGTAAAACTGCGTATGAGTCATTCCCAGCGGCCGAAAAATATTCTCTGCGGCGAACTCGGCGAGGGTCTTCCTGGTCGCACGCTGCACGACTTCAGCCAGGAGAAAATAATTGGTATTGCTGTAGATCCACTCGTCGCCAGGAATGTTGTTGAGGCCCTTCTGGCGCACGATAAGGTCGAGCATTTCCTCTTTGGAATGGAGGTCGGAAAGTTGCCCGCCCGAAAGGTCCAGCAGAGCCTCAAAATCTCTGAATCCGCTAGTGTGATGCAGCATTTGGCGCAGGGTAATTGGGTGTCCGTAATCCGGAAGTTCCGGAATGTACTTGCGGACGTTGTCGTCAAGCGAGAGCGATCCCTGCTCGGCCGCGAGCACAATACTTGCACCCACGAATTGCTTCGACACCGAAGCCATATAAAAAACAGACTGAGCCGAAAGCGGAACCCCGAGTTCCAGGCTGCCCATGCCGTAGCCCTTGCGGTAAATGAAGCTGCCAGCTCGTATCACGCCAAGAGCGCAGCCCGGAGACGCCACTTTGTCGTAAGCAGCGAAAATCCGATCCACTCTTTGCTGGTCAGTCTGCGCTGAAAGCGCATGTCCAAGGAACAGAGAGGCGAAAGCAACAGCGGCGATGAGTCTCATCGGGATTCTTCTTGCGCAGTTGGAACCACCGGATAGCCGGTTACTCCGCTTTGCGCAGCACGAATTTTCGCGTGGCGGTGCGGCCTTCGCAGTTGACTTGCACCAGCAGCGTGGAATCGGGCAAGTCGGCTTCCTCGGCTTCAATCTTGATTTCGGCCGCGCCGCCGGAATCGGCGACCGTCTGGGTATAGAACGGAGTCGCTCCGGGACGGGCAAAGCGAAACGTGAGCCGCGCTCCGGGTGCAGCCGCGCCGCCTTCGGTCACACGCAGGCGCATGGTCAGGTTGCGATCAGCGTGAACCGACTCCGAGTTCAGCCATTGCACGTCCAACTCTTTCACCGCGGCCAGGGTTTCGGCTTCGGGGTGGTCGAGAACCTGGTCCAGCTTGCCTTCGCGGATCGCATCGAGCACGAGCCGGTGTTGTTCGCGCAGAAACTGTTCTTTCTGCGCGTCGCCGACCTGCACTTCGGCGCTCTTGCTGCCGTAGGAGGTTGCCTTCTTGCCGATGCAGCGCCCGCGTACGAAGACCTGGGTCTGCAACAGGAGTTCCCCTTCGCGCGCTTCGCTCTGCACGTGATAGATGGTGTCGCCGTGCTTGACGTCGGTATTGAAGCCAAAAATCATAAGATTGAGTAATTTCGTAATTGTGTAATTGGGGAATTGAAAAGCCTGCGATTCGCAGCTTGCCGGGGCTAGCGACGCGCTGGTTTGCGGCTGTTTTTCAATTCCTCAATTACCAAATTACACAATTACTCAATTTGTCGCTCGTTCGCTTGACACTCCGAGTGTAAGCCCATAATCTAGAACGTTTAAGCAACGCTGGCGCGAATTATATCCATCTCATCCTATGCCCGACAATTACTTCGCTCGCTACCTCCCTTTTTTGATCCATATTCTTATGGCGGGCGGGATTGCGGTTGCGATTATTTCGCTTTCCTGGCTGATTGGACAGCGTAAACCCACTCGGGCCAAGTTGTCGCCTTACGAATGTGGCATGACCCCGGTGGGCGACTCCCGGCAGCGCTTCTCGGTGAAGTTCTATTTGGTGGCTATGCTGTTCATTCTGTTCGACGTTGAGGCGGTTTTCGTCTATCCGTGGGCGGTCATCCTGCGCAAGCTGAAAGATTCCGGCCAAGGCCATTTCGGCCTCTACGAGATGTTGGTGTACATCGGCATTTTCCTGGTCGGCTTCTTCTATGTCTGGAAGAAGGGTGTGCTGGACTGGGGCGAGACCTCGGCCAAACGGGGGAACTTCTAGATGCCGCTGGCCCCCGCCATCACTGATCTTGAGCAACTGAAGAGTAATCCTGCCGTGGCGCGCCTGCTGGGCTGGAACGCCGAGGCCGTGACCGGCGCGAAGTTCGATCGCGACGAAATGACGGTGTATGTCGACCGGGCTTATATTCGCGAGGCCTGCGTCGCGCTGAAAGAGGATCCGGCCTGCCCGTTTGATTTCCTTTCCGACGTGACTTGTGTGGACTGGTATCCGGCCGAGCCGCGGTTTGAAGTCGTCTACCACCTATTGTCGATTCCGAAGAAAGAACGCATCCGGCTGAAGGTTCGCCTGAACAGCGCCAGCCCCGTGGTCGAGTCTCTGACTTCGGTGTGGCCGGGCGCGAATTTCTTCGAGCGCGAAGTGTTCGACCTGTTCGGCGTACGTTTCAGCGGACATCCTTATTTGCGGCGCATCCTGATGCCCGAGGACTGGGAAGGTCACCCGCTGCGCAAGGATTATCCGGTGGAGGGCTACCGCTAGAGTTCAAAATGGCCCACTTGAATCCCACACCCGTGCTGGAACCCGGCCAGGATCGAACCATGATTCTGAACATGGGGCCGCAACATCCGTCGACCCACGGCGTGCTGCGCGTGCTGTTGGAGATTGACGGCGAGACCATCGTACGGCTCATGCCCGACATCGGCTACCTGCACACCGGAATTGAAAAGACCTGCGAGGCCAAGTTCTACCAGCAGGTGGTGCCGCTGACCGACCGCATCGATTATCTCTGCCCCATGACCAACAATCTCTGCTACGTGCTGGCAGTGGAGAAGTTGCTGGGGCTGGAGATTCCTCCGAAGGCGCAGTGGTTGCGCGTGTTGCTGAACGAGTTGACGCGCATCAATTCGCATCTGGTATGGCTGGGCACGCACGCCATGGACATTGGCGCGCTGACGGTCTTTTTATATTGCTTCCGCGAGCGCGAAGAAGTGCTGCGCATGTTCGAGATGGTGGCCGGGCAGCGCATGATGACTTCGTACTTCCGCGTAGGCGGCGTGGCGCTGGAACCACCTCTCGGCTTCTTTGACCGGGTGCGCGACTTCGCGGGATATTTCCCCGAACGCATCGATCAGTATGAAAATCTGCTGACCGGCAATCCCATCTGGGGGATGCGGACCAAGGGTGTCGCTAGGATGACCGCGGAAGATGCGCTCGCGCTGGGTGCGACGGGACCGACCTTGCGCGGCAGCGGGGTGGACATCGACCTGCGACGCGATATGCCGTACTCGAGTTACGAGAAGTTCCAGTTCAAAGTGCCCGTATCGCAGGAAGGCGACGTGTTCGCGCGCTACATGTGCCGCGTGCAGGAACTACGTGAATCGATCGGCATCGTACGGCAGGCGCTGGACGGCATGCCCGAAGGCCCCATCAAGGCGGACGCGCCGGGGATTGTATTGCCTGACCGCGAGAAGATGAAGACGCAGATGGAATCGCTCATCTACCACTTCAAGATCATCACCGAAGGCTTTGCGGTGCCGGCGGGTGAAGTCTATCAGGCAGTCGAATCGCCGCGCGGCGAGATGGGCTATTACATCGTCAGCGACGGCACGGCCAAACCCTATCGCGTGCACATGCGGTCGGCGTGCTTTGCCAATCTACAAACCCTGCCGACCATGTGCGAAGGACGGTTGCTGGCGGACGTGGTGGCGGCCATCGGGAGCATCGATATCGTGTTAGGAGAAATTGACCGGTGAAGTTTTCTGCCGAATTCGAGACGCGTTTCGCCGAGATGGTGCCGCACTATCCGACCAAACGCTCGGCACTCGTCCCGACGCTGCTCTATGCGCAGGACGAAGTTGGCTATCTGTCGGACGAGGTCATTGCGGAGATTGCTTCGCGACTGGACCTGACTGAACTCGAAGTACGCAACGTGATCAGCTACTACTCGATGTTGACCACCAAGCCGCGCGGCAAGTTCAATGTGCAGGTCTGCACCAACATCAGCTGCATGGTTCGCGGGGGCGAAGACATTCTGCATCACTGCGCTAAGAAACTCGGCATCGGACACAAGCAAACCACGGCTGACGGCCTCTTCACGCTGGAAGAAGTGGAATGTATCGGAGCCTGCAGCTGGGCTCCGGCGGCGCAGGTGAATTACGATTTTCATGAGAACCTGACGACTGAAAAGATGGACAAGATTCTGGACGGGTATAAGACGAAGGGAACGCAGTAATTTCAGATTGTAGATTTTAGATTGCAGATTTTGAGGCTGGCTTGAAATCTGCAATCTGAAATCTTCAATCTGCAATCAAAATGGCTGACTTGGTCGCACATCCCGACGAGGTAAAGGTCGTCTCCCGGCGCTTTGGGCAGGGCGCGGCCAATATCGATCGCTACGTCGAACTGGACGGCTACAAGGCCGTGCAGAAGGCGCTCGCCATGGAACCGGACGCCATTATTAATGAGGTCAAGAATTCCGGCCTGCGGGGACGCGGCGGCGCAGGATTTTCGACTGGGATGAAGTGGTCGTTCGTGCCTAAACAGTCGGCCAAGCCGAAATATGTTTTGTGCAACGGCGACGAGAGCGAGCCCGGCACCTGCAAAGACCGTCTGATTTTCGAGCACGATCCGCACTCAGTGATCGAGGGCGTGATGATCGGCGCATTGGCTGTGGGCGCGCAGAGCGGCTACATCTACATTCGCGGCGAGTACCGCTATCTTTTGGAAATCATGCAGAAGGCGATTAAGGACGCCTATGCCAAGGGATTTATTGGCAAGAACATTTTCGGCAGCGGGCGCGATCTGGATATTTACTGGCATGGCGGCGCAGGAGCGTATGAAGTCGGCGAAGAGTCGGCGCTGATGGAATCGCTCGAAGGCAAGCGCGGCATTCCGCGCATCCGGCCGCCGTTTCCGGCTGTGGTCGGCCTGTGGGGCGGGCCTACCGTTATTAATAATGCCGAAACCCTGGCCAACGTGCCTCATATTATTCTGGGCGGCGCCGACTGGTACGCCAAGCTGGGCACGCCGAAGAACGGCGGCACGCGGTTGTTCTGCCTGAGCGGCAACATCGCCAAGCCCGGCGTTTACGAACTGCCCATGGGCTACAACTTGAAGAAAATGATTTACGAAGTGGGCGGCGGCATTCCGAACGGTCGGACGCTGAAGGCAGTCGTACCGGGTGGATCTTCTTGTCCGTGTCTGACGGCGGATGAAATCGATGTTGCTATGGATTTCGATTCGGTGGCGAAGGCCGGGTCCATGCTCGGCTCGGGCGGCGTGGTCGTGATCGATGACCAGCAGTGCATTGTGAAATTCGCGCTGCGCACCATGAAGTTCTACCAGCATGAAAGTTGCGGGTGGTGCATCCCGTGCCGCGAAGGTACGGACTGGCTCAAGAAAACTTTGATTCGCTTCCATAACGGCGGCGGCCTGAAGAAAGACATCGACAACATGCAGTACCTGGCGGAGAACATGTTAGGGCGAACCTTCTGTCCGTTGGGCGATGCGGCGGCAATGCCGACCATCGGCTTCGTGAAGAAGTTCAGAAAAGAATTTGAAGATCACCTGGAAGGCCGGCCGTGCCCGTATGAAAAGGAAGGCGCGGCGGAGCAACTTCCAGCATTTGCACATTGAGGCGTCAGATGAAGCGCGCATTCTCCTGCATCTTTGTGGTCTTGGTGCTCGCAGCGGCGAGCGTAGCCGAGGATGGCGCTCCCAGTTGCAAAGGGACCACGTTCCCCGTCGTTGGAAGGTGCTTTCGTTTTCGCGGACGATTGGCCCTGTATAACGGTGGGCATACGTATTGGATTTGGCGGGTAGGAACAAACCACAGGTATTGGGTGGAAGGAGAGCTTCCTGCGACCATCAACGAAGGAAGTCTGGACTGGGACCACTTTACTGGGGAAACTTCGATGCGTGCCCGACCACAGTGTTTAAGAAGGGTTATGCACAAGGCATTTGTCTTCAATCCGCGGACAGACTTACATCAACCGAGCGAATAAATTAGATGGCTGACGTAAATCTCACTGTCGACGGCAAGAAGCTCACGGCTCCTGCGGGCACGCTGCTCATCGAGGCGTGCAAGACTGTGGGCATCGAGGTGCCTTCGTTCTGCTATTACCCCAACCTCTCGTTGCAGGGCGCTTGCCGCATGTGCCTGGTGAAGGTCGAGAAGATGCCCAAGCTGCAGACCGCCTGCACCACGGTGATTGGCGAGGGCATGATCGTCACGACCGAGAGCGAAGAGATCAAGCAGGCGCGCAAGTCGATGCTGGAGATGCTGCTGGGGAACCATCCGCTGGATTGCCCGGTGTGCGACGCGGGCGGCGAGTGTGAATTGCAGGACATGACGTTCAGCTACGGCGCCGCTGAATCGAAATTCATGGAGGCGAAGAACCATAAAGAGGAGCAGCAGTGGTCTCCGGTGGTGTTCTTCGACCGGCCGAGGTGCATTCTCTGCTACCGCTGCGTGCGCGTCTGCGGCGAGGGCATGGACGTTTGGGCGCTCGGGGTGCAGAACCGCGGCGTGAGTTCGCTCATCGCTCCCAATAAAGAAGATCACCTGGAATGCGAAGAGTGCGGGATGTGCATCGACATTTGCCCCGTCGGCGCGCTCACCTCCGGCGCCTATCGCTACAAAACGCGTCCGTGGGAAATGAACCACGTGGGTACCGTCTGCACGCACTGCGGCGACGGCTGCAAGACCACGCTGGGCGTGCGCCGATCTGACACGGGCATGGAGATCGTGCGCGGCGACAACCGCGACAAAAGCGGCACCAACGGCGACTTCCTGTGCATCAAAGGCCGCTACGCTTTCGATTTTGCGAATCACGAAGAGCGCCTGACGCAGCCACTGATTCGCAAGCAGGGCAAGCTCACTCCCGCAACATGGGAAGAGGCGTTCCAGTTGGTCGGAAAGAAATTTGCCGAGGTTCGCGATAGAGACGGCGGCTCGGCGATCGGCGTGATCGGTTCGACGCGAACGACGAACGAAGAAGCGTATTTACTCTCGAAGTTCGCGCGCGTGGTGCTGAAGACGAATAACGTCGATCATCACCGCACCGCCGACTTCCCTGCCCTGGCGGCGGCGCTGCGCGGCAAGCCGGAAGCTACCGCCAGCATGGCCGATGTGTTCAACGCGCCCGCGATCCTGTTGATTGGCAACGATCCATCGGAGCAGCATCCGCTGCTGGCATGGCAGATTCGCAACAACGTCCGCCTGCACCGCGCGCGGCTCTATGTCGTGAACTCCGAGCCAATCAAATTGCGACGGCAGGCCACGAGTTTCACCCAGATTTCAGCCGGAACCGAGGGCAAGGTTGCGAGCTTCCTGGTCGGCGACGACTCGGCTCTCGACGGAATTTCGACTCCGACGAACGCGAAAGATGCATGGATCGCGCTGCGCGACAAGCTGCGCGGCGAACAGAATCTCATCATCATTTTCGGCGCAGAAATTTGCGGCAGCGATATCGCCAGCCTCGTCAATTTCGGCTCCGCCATTCCCGGCGCCAAGTTCATCTGCCTCGGCGATTACGCCAACTCGCGCGGCGCTGCCGACATGGGACTCTATCCGGATTTGCTGCCCGGCTATCATCCAACTGTGGGCGCAAGCGATTTTCATCAGGAATGGACCGTCCCGCAAGCCGCCGGGCTGGATACAGCCGGCATGGTGGAAGCCGGCAAGAGCGGGAAGTTGAAAGCGCTCTACGTCGTCGGCTCGAATCCGATTGGCCGCGCGAACATCGATCCGTTCGCATTCTCGAACAGTTTCGTCGTGGTGCAGGACATGTTCCTCACCGAGACTGCCGTCATGGCTGACGTGGTTTTGCCCGCGGCCAACGCATACGAAAAATCCGGCACCATGGCCAACACCTGCGGCGACGTGCAACTGGTGAAGAAGGCGGGTGAAGTCTCCGGCACGAAGGCTGACTTCGAGATGATCGTCCGCATCGCCGATGCCATGGGCTTCGATGTCCGCAAGCTGGTTCCGTTCGGCGGCGGCACGCGGGCCGACATGGGCGAGTCCCGCGGCGCGCAATCCGGTGAAGCCGATCGCCACGCGGTTTGGCTGGAGATGCAGGGCCTGGAGCCGAAACTGAGCCCGTTCGATCCCCTGGCGATTCTCGACGAAATTCAACGACTGGTTCCCGGCTATGATGTGTCGCGCATTAACCTTCTGGCCGGAAACAGCGAGCATACGACGCTGACAAGTAGCGGGCCGGGCGCGGCGCAGCGGCCGGAATCGATTGCCCCGGCCAACGACGGCCTCTTCACGTCGGGCACGCTGGGACGCTACTCGCGCACCTTGAAATCCGTAATGGAGAGTCACGAAGTCAAGCCCGCCGAGGTCGCGGCCGACTGATGAAAGAAGCTTTCGCATCTCTGGCCAACTGGTTCTTCGCCGAACCCATCCGTATCTATCTGCTCACGTCGGTGATCAAGTCTGCGGTGGTTCTGGGCGTGTTGCTGACCGCGGTCGCCTACACGGTATGGCTGGAGCGCAAGGTTGTCGGCCACATGCAGAATCGCTGGGGACCGACGCGGGTCGGCCCGTTTGGCCTGCTGCAACCCGCGGCCGACGGTTTGAAATTCTTATTCAAAGAAGATCTCACGCCGCCGCACGTCTACAAGCCGCTATTCCTCGCGGCGCCGCTGATCGCCGTGATTTTTGCGCTGACTTCGATTGCGGTGATTCCGTTCGGCAACGCGATCACCATCGGCGGCTACGCCATTCCGCTGCAGATCACCGACGTAAATACCGGGCTGTTGCTGATTCTCGGCGTCACATCCGTAGGCGTTTATGGCGTGGCACTCGCCGGCTGGTCGTCGAACAATAAATATTCTCTATTGGGCGGCCTGCGCGCCAGCGCACAGATGGTGAGCTACGAAATCTCTCTCGGCCTTTCGCTGGTAGGAGTGCTGATCATGTCCGGCAGCCTCAGCCTGCGCGACATTGTGCAGGCCCAGCAGGGACACTTCTGGGGATTCATTCCGCGCTGGAACATTTTTCACGGCCAGTTCATCGGATTCTTCTGCTACCTGATGGCGGCCTACGCGGAGACCAACCGCATCCCCTTTGACTTGCCGGAAGCCGAAACCGAGTTGGTCGCGGGCTACCACACCGAGTACAGCGCCATGAAGTTTGCCATGTTCTTCATGGCCGAATACGCCAACATGATCACGGTGGCGTGCCTGGCCACGCTGATGTTTTTCGGTGGCTGGAACGGCCCGATCTTTGGCCCGGCAATTCTGCAGGCGCTGCTGCCGGTGTTCTGGTTCGCGGCGAAGATTTTTGGGTTCCTCTTTTTGTATATCTGGGTGCGCGGCACGCTGCCGCGCTTCCGTTATGACCAGTTGATGGCGTTCGGCTGGAAGTTCCTGCTGCCGCTGGCGCTGGTGAATCTGATTGCCACTGCGATCGCAGTGGCGTGGTGAGAAACAAAGTGGCCAGTGATCAGTGGTCAGTGGCCAGCGAGAGCCGGTCACTGACCACTGGCCACTGACCACTAGAATTCAACTCATTTCATGAACGTTCATCTCATTTTGTTTCTGGCTTTCGGGGCGGTTGCGGTCGCAGGCGCGATTAACCTGCTGGCGCAGACCCATCCCATCAACAGCGCGCTGTCGCTGATCGCGGTGATGGCCGCGCTGGCGGGCGAATACCTGCTGCTGGGCGCCGAGTTTGTAGCCGCCGTGCAGGTCATCGTTTACGCCGGGGCCATCATGGTGCTGTTCGTCTTCGTCATCATGCTGTTGAATGCCGGAGTCGAGGAGCGCACCAAAGGCAGCCGCGTCGCAATACTGTTCGGCATCCCGGGCATGCTGCTGGGGAGCATCCTGGTGGCGTGGGTCTTCCTACAGCACTCGGGAACCGAGGCCGTCGCCGCGGGAGCTTTGAAGGGCGATCCCGTCACCATCGGGCAAATGCTGTTCCACGAATTTCTGCTGCCGTTTGAAATCACATCTGTCCTGATTCTGATTGCCATCATGGGCGCGGTCGTGCTGGCCAGCAAGCCGCCAACTTCCGCTGTAACGGCGCCAGCAAGGGAGGTGAACTGATGGTCCCTCTTTCTTATTACCTGCTGCTCAGCGGATTCCTGTTTGCCTGCGGCGTAGCCGGATTCCTGATCAAGCGCAACATCATCACCATCTTTATGTCGATTGAGCTGATGCTCAACGGCGTGAATCTTTCGTTCGTCGCCTTCGCAGCGCACTGGCACGCGCTGGCCGGTCAGATCTTCGTTTTCTTCGTGATGGTCGTCGCAGCTGCCGAAGCCGCAGTCGGCCTCGCCATTATCATCGCCGTATACCGCACGCGCGAAACTTTGAATATCGATCAGGTGAACCTGCTCAAGCTATGACGTCTTCTCTCAATCTCTGGCTGATCCCGGTGCTGCCCCTGGCGGGCGCGGCGATCAATGGATTTCTCGGGAAGAAATCTTCGCGGACCGCGGTCAGCGTCATTGGGTTATTTTTCTCCGGGGCGGCGTTTGCTTGGGCGCTGTCCGTGGTCTGGCGCATTTCAGTCGACAACCTTCCCTATCGCGAGTATTTGGCCCACTGGATTCGCTACGGCGCGATGGGCGCTCCCGGCAGTTTCAGCGCCGACTTCGCGTTGTATCTCGATCAGCTGTCGCTGATAATGCTGCTGATCGTGACTGGAGTGGGATTCCTCATCCATATTTACTCCGTCGGCTACATGTGGGACGACCCCAGCTACTACCGCTTCTTCACGTATCTGAATCTGTTTCTGTTCTTCATGCTGACGCTGGTGCTGGCCAACAACTACCTGCTGATGTTCATCGGCTGGGAGGGCGTGGGACTGGCGTCGTATCTGCTGATCGGATTCTGGTTCACCAAAGATTCGGCAGCATCTGCCGGGAAGAAAGCGTTCATCGTCAACCGCATCGGCGACTTCGGATTTCTCATCGCGCTGTTCCTGATCATCCAGCATTTCGGCTCGCTGGACTTTACGAAAGTGTTTGCGCAAGTTCAGCCGATAACGCCCGAAAACAGCGGTGCCGGGCTGCTGACCGCGATTGGAATTCTGCTGATGGTGGGCGCGTGCGGGAAGTCGGCACAAATCCCGCTCTACGTCTGGCTGCCCGACGCCATGGAAGGCCCGACGCCGGTTTCCGCGCTGATCCACGCGGCGACCATGGTTACGGCGGGCGTGTACATGGTGTCGCGGTCGCACATGATTTTCGAGCGCGCTCCGATGGCGCTGATGGTGGTCGCCGTTATTGGCACACTCACCGCGCTATTCGCCGCCACGATCGGCATCACGCAGACTGATATCAAGAAAGTTCTCGCGTACTCGACCGTTTCGCAACTCGGCTACATGTTTATGGCGTGCGGCGTGGGCGCGTTCTCTGCCGGAATCTTCCATCTGATGACGCACGCGTTCTTCAAAGGCCTGTTGTTCCTGGGTGCAGGCTCGGTGATTCATGCCGTGGGCGGCGAGCAGGACATGCGCAAGATGGGCGGCCTTCGCTCCTACATTCCGTGGACTTTCATGACCATGGGTATCGCGACGCTGGCCATCGCTGGAATCCCTCCCTTCGCGGGTTTCTGGAGCAAAGACGAAATACTGTGGAAGGCTTATTCCAGTCCGCACGGAAGTTGGGTGTTCTGGCTGGTCGGCGTCGTCACTGCGTTCATCACATCCTTCTACATGTTCCGTCTGCTGTTCTTGACGTTCTTCGGTGACTATCACGGCGCCCAGGTTGACGAGCACGGACACGGTACGATTGGGCACGGCCATGGGGATGCGAAGGATGCCCACGGCCATGGCGAGCCGCACGAGAGCCCGATGGTCATGCTGGTTCCGCTGATGATTCTCGCTTTGCTGTCGGTGGTCGGCGGACTGGTGGGCATCGGCAACCGCTTCGAGCACTTCCTGGAACCGGTATTCGGCACGGGATTCACGGAAGCCGCCGGGGATGCCGCCAGCAGTTCCCAGGAATACATATTGATGGGGGTCTCGGTGCTCGTCGCATTCGCCGGCGCTTTCCTGGCGTGGTTCTTCTACATCAGCAAGCCGTATCTGCCCCAAAAGATTGCCGACGGTCTGAACGGCTTCTACACTGCCGTCCTGAACAAATATTACGTCGACGAACTTTACGCCAAGCTTTTCGTCAAGCCGCTGATCGACGGATCGACCAGCATCCTGTGGCAGGGCGTTGACCGCAAGATCATCGACGACAGCGTGAATAGTGCCGCCGACGGCGCGCGCACGATTTCGGACGAAGTGCGGCACATGCAATCCGGCAACCTTCGCTCCTACGCGGGATGGATCGCCGCCGGCTCCGCCGTAGTGATTGCCTACATGATCTGGATGGGAGTGCGCTGAGCCATGTCGACCGATAGCTGGAGCCCCTACATCCTGACCTTGGTGACCTTTGCGCCGCTGCTGGGAGCTTTGCTGCTGGTGCTGTTTCCGCGGCGCGACCGCGACATCCGCATCTTTGCCCTAGTGTTTTCGATCCTCACTTTTCTGCTGTCATTGCATTTGCCGGTACATTTTCATCGCGCGATGCCCGGCTTCCAGTATGAAATTGACAAGCCATGGATTTCCGTCCCGAACATCCACTACCACATGGGCATGGATGGCATCTCACTGTGGCTGGTGGTGCTGACGACTTTCCTTACGCCGCTGTGCGTGCTGATTTCGTGGAATTCGGTGCATGATCGGGTGAAGGAATTTTTCATTCTCCTGCTGATCATGGAGACTGCGCTGATCGGCGTCTTCACTTCGCTCGACCTCTTCCTCTTCTATTTCTTCTGGGAAGCCACGCTGATCCCGATGGCCCTGCTGATTGGCGTGTTCGGCCACGAGCGCAAGGTTTACGCTGCGGTGAAGTTCTTCATGTACACCATGATCGCCTCGGTGTTTATGCTGGCGGCCATTCTGTGGCTCTACGCGAACACGGGCACATTCCAATTTAACGAAATTCGCGACCTGATCGCGAGTGGTAAAGTGCCGAATTTCCCGGCCGCCGCGCAGTGGCTGTTCCTCGGATTCTTCCTGGCGTTCGCGGTGAAAGTTCCGCTGTTCCCGTTTCACACCTGGCTGCCTGATGCGCACGTCGAGGCGCCGACCGCTGGATCTGTGCTGTTGGCTGGAGTTCTGCTGAAGATGGGTACGTACGGCTTGCTGCGCTTTAACCTCGGACTGTTCCCTGAGCAGGCCCGGCACAACGCTCCGTGGATCATGACCCTGGCGCTGATCGGCATTATTTACGGCGCGCTGGTGGCCATGGTGCAACCCAACATGAAGAAGCTGATCGCATACTCTTCGGTCAGCCACTTGGGCTTCGTGGTGCTGGGAATTTTCAGCTTTACGCAGGCGGGATTGAACGGGGCAATGTTCGTAATGCTGGCACATGGAATTTCGACCGGCGGCCTCTTCATGCTGGCCGGGATTCTGCACGAACGCCGTCATACTTACGAAATCTCAGAGTTCGGAGGCCTCGCGTCCATCGTCCCGGCCTACTCTGCCACCTATCTTTTCATCGTGCTGGCGTCAGTGGGACTTCCTTTGCTCAATGGATTCGTCGGCGAGTTCCTGGTGCTGACCGGCGCGTTCCAGGCAAAGCCGATTTATGGAATTCTCGGCGCGACGGGCGTGATCTGGAGTGCGGCCTACCTCTTATGGATGTACCAGAGAGTCTTCTACGGCAAAGTGACGAACCCGGCGAACGAGTCGATACACGATCTTTTCGCCTTTGAGAAAGCCGCGGTCTGGCCGTGCGCGGCCGCTGCCGTAGTGATGGGCGTTGCGCCGATTCTGTGGCTGAGCGCGATCGATCCGGCGGTGCAGGCGGCGCTCACGCCATTCACCCAGGTCGTCAGCAAGGTGGTGGGGCAATGATTTACGGCACCATGATTCACCTCCCCACCGCATTCTTGCAGACCACACTGCAGACGATTTCGCAGGCCATTCCTCAAGGCGCTGACTACATCCGCATTCTGCCCGAGCTTGTTCTGTCGGCTTTCGGCATCCTGGTGATGCTGCTCGAGCCTCTGGTGGACGAAGAAAAGAGCCAGAAAACGCTGGGGCTGATTGCCTTCGTCGGCGCAGTCGCCGGGCTTCTCGCCACTTGGTACGCCGCGCAGTCTCCCGGCCTTGCTTTCTCGAACATGGTGAAGGTCGACGACTTCAGCGTCTTCTTCCATTTTCTCGTCATCGCCATTGCCGCGGTCGTGATTCTCAGCTCATTCGAGTACATGGCGGTGCAGCGCATTCGCGCCGGGGAATACTACGCGCTGATTCTTTTCGGAGTGGTCGGCATGGCGCTGATGTCCTCCGCGGTGGAGCTGGTGCTGATTTTCATCGCCCTCGAGATCTCGTCGATCTCCACCTACATTCTGACCGGAATGCGCCGCAACGAAGCCTCGAGCAGCGAATCGTCGCTGAAGTATTTTCTTCTGGGCTCATTTGCGACTGCATTCTTTCTTTATGGCGTCGCAATGATCTTCGGCGCCACTGGATCGACCAACATCGATCTCATCAGCCAGAAACTGCAGGCCGGCCCAGTACAGTTGCTGGTGTACGTAGCCATGGCGTTCATGCTGGTCGGCCTGGGATTTAAAGTTGCCGCCGCGCCGTTCCACGTCTGGACCCCCGATGTGTACGAAGGCGCTCCGGCACCGGTCGTCGGATTCATGTCCACCGCGCCCAAAGCGGCGGCATTCGCGGTGCTGCTGCGAGTTGTGTTCACCATCAATGCGCCCGGCCGTTTCTGGATTCTCTGGATGCTGGCCGCGCTTTCGATGACGCTGGGCAACGTCGGCGCGCTGGTCCAGACCAACATCAAGCGATTGCTGGCCTATTCCTCGATCGCGCACGCCGGATATCTGCTGGTGGCCTTCACCATGAGTTCGCAGCAAACCGCCTCCTCCGGCATTTCGGCCGCCATGTTCTATACCGCAGCCTATGCTGCCATGAACGTGGGCGCGTTCGCCGTGGTCAGCCACGTCGCCAACGCCGGCGAGCGCTACGTGACCCTCGAAGACTACGAAGGGCTGGGCCGCACGGCTCCGCTGCTGGCCGCGACGCTAACCATTTTCCTGTTGTCGCTGATCGGCATTCCCATGACTGGCGGATTCTTCGCCAAGTTCTATGTGTTCAGCGCGGCGGTCAAATCGAATCTGATCTGGCTCACCATCATCGGCGTCGTGAACAGCGCGATCGGCGCGTACTACTACCTGCGCATCATCGTCGTGATGTACATGCGCGAGTCGCGCAAGCCGGTCCCGGTCACGCCCGTTCCTTTCGGACTGGGCCTGGCGCTGGCCATCAGCCTCGCGGCCACGCTTTATCTTGGCATTCTGCCCAATCGCGTCCTGCAATATGCGCAGCAGTCCGCGCGGGGATTATTGCCGAAGGCGGCTTCTCCGGTCCCGGCCAATACCGCCCAAACCCAGCCACCAGCGCCCGTTCTGGAGCCATGACGTTCTCTGTGGAAAAAACCGAAACGCACGTTGACAAGAACACGCGCCCGCGTGCATCATGTGTGCACCAAGTACAAGCTCAGTCCTTCCCTCTCAAGGAACTGACATTGCCTGGAGGAGAGAAAATGTCCAAACTGATGCATCGGCTTTGGTCGGAGGATGCGGGACAAGACATCGCCGAGTATGCCGTAATGTTGGCCGTCATTCTGGTTCTAGTGGTGGGAACGGTTCGCTTAATCGGATCGAATGCCAACAACGCATTCTCAAGCGTAGCCAGTTCGCTCCAGTAGACAGGAATTCACCAAGGCCACTTCGTCTGATTTATCGCAACCTGATTGTGTACTGACATGAAGACTTCTGCGACACGATTTACTCCGGGCGCCGCATTTACCGCTTACTTCTGGTTTCCAGGAGCAGCGGCTGCGGACCAGCTTGGAGCGAGGATGAGCCACTAAAGGCCACCGAAACGAACAAGCTTCCACCGCAAGCCGCGATCCAGAGATCGCGGCTTTTGTTTTGCGGCGAACGGATACGAAGAGACTTACTCAAGGAGAACCAGCCATGATCGTCAACATGTCCGAAAAGGCCACCGAGCAGGAAATCAATCATGTGATCGAACGCATCCGCGAGGCCGGCTACAACCCGCACGTCACGCGCGGCACCGAGCGCACCATCGTCGCCGCCGTGGGCAGCGGACGCCGCCACGAGATCGAAGCCTTGCAAGTCGCGCCCGGCGTGGATAACGTGGTCGCCATCGCGCAGCCCTTCAAACTGGTCAGCCGCCAGGTCAAGCCCGACCGCACGGTCGTGAAGATCAACGGCGTGGCGATCGGCGGACCTGACGTCGTAGTCATCGCCGGACCGTGTTCCGTCGAGTCGCGCACGCAGTTGCTCGATACGGCCCATGCTGTGAAACGCGCCGGCGCGGCCATGCTGCGCGGCGGAGCCTACAAGCCGCGCACCTCGCCTTATGATTTTCAAGGCCTTGGTCTGGAAGCCCTCAAAATTCTGCGCGAAGCGCGGGAAGAAACCGGGTTGCCGGTGGTGACGGAAGTGATGAGCACAGAAGATGTCGACGTGATCTGCGAGCACGTCGATATGCTGCAGGTGGGCGCGCGCAACATGCAGAATTTCGCGCTGCTGCGCCGTCTGGCCACGGTGAATAAACCGATCCTGCTGAAGCGCGGTCCCTCTGCCACGGTGAAGGAGTGGCTGCTGGCTGCGGAATATCTTCTTTCCGGTGGCAACCAGCAAGTGGTGCTCTGCGAGCGCGGCATTAAGACGTTCGAAACGGAGATGCGCAACACCATCGATCTGGCGGCCGTGGCCTTGGCTCGCGATCTGTCGCACCTGCCGGTGATCGCCGATCCTTCGCACGGAACCGGCAAGCAGAGCCTGATCGCGGCGGTTTCGCGCGCGGCTGTCGCCGTCGGGGCAGATGGTCTGATCATTGAAGTACATCCCTGCCCGGAACGCGCTCTGTCGGATGGCCCGCAGTCTCTCGATTTTGCCGGATTCGGCAAGGTCATGCGGTCGCTAGCCGAGCCGCTGCGGCATACGGCGAGTCTGCCCGCCGCGGCACCGGCTGCGTCGTAGGAGGATGTTTTATTTGCTGGAGGCGGATGCGCTCGCGGCGCGTGAGTTCGCCTTGAAAGCGTTCGCGCTCGGCGGTGGCTGCTTTATCTGCATGGCAGGATCGCCGAGAAGGTTAAAGGTCTTGCGGACGTCGGCGTCGCTGATCTGGGATTTCGCCTTGACGATGGCATCGCCCAGCGTGGCTCCCTTAATCCGCAGCGCGTTTTGCACGACCAGCGCGTCGAGCTTGGTTTGCGGCGGCGCCTGGTTCAGACCGCTGGAGGCCAGCACCGCGACCGCGCCTCCGTTCGAGGCCAGCATCAGAGTGACGCCGAGGGGCTGATCATACACATCCTGGAAGAACCCGTTCAGGCAGTCCATGATCAGGAAGACGGGAAGCTGCGACCCGTTGGTCAGCAAGCTCACCGAGTTGTTGTCGAAAATGTTTGAGCCGGACCACTGATCTTCGGAACCGTGCCCCAGGTAATTCACCAGCCCCTGACCCGAGTTGATCGCGTTCAGGATGTCGCCCTGGGCCGCGGACGTACCAACGATGCTGGTGAAGACGTCGGTGGCCTGCATGGTCGCCGGCAGCCTCGACTGAACGGTCAGGCTATCCTGCGAGAAGTTCTCTATGTCGTTGGCGTCCGCGACCATGAGCGCATTCGCGGTCCATGGACCGTTGGTCGACTGGCCTTCATAGGCAACAATTTTTCCCAGAACAGTGGCGGCTTCGTCGACCGTGCTCACCGGCAAACGCCCGGTGGCGATGGTGGGCATGCCAGTGTCGTTGAAATCGGAGAACCAGTCGTCGGATGCGGTCATCAGGCTGCTCGAAGGAACGATGCGCGTGGGCACGAGATCGAGATAGCCGAAGCCCAGATAGTTTCGCGGATCGAACGAGGCGCGTCCATTCAACAGAAGAGATGTGGGAGCATGCTTCCAGTTCTGATTCGCCGCCTGCAGGAACCATCGAATGACAGACGGAGTGCGCTCGCCGAAATTGAACTCGTCATAAAGTTCGTTGATCGGAATGACGGCGGAAGTTTTTCCTTCCGCCAGATGAGCCTGCACCAGCGGCGCCAAGGTTGATGCGAATGGCGCGGCGGTCACCATGGCGATATCCGCCCCGGCCTGCGGGCTGTGCCAGTGCGAGGGATGATTTGGCCAGACACCGGCCGCTGATTGAATTTGATCCGGAGCGATCGCGACCAGGGTATGCCGCAGCGGATTCGACGCATTCGTCGTAGTAAACGGCACCTGAATCGCAACCTCATACTGGCCGTTCATCGAAATCACTTGCGGCGTGAGCTGCACCGGATGATTCGGATCGGTCACATCGAGCACCGCCGGCGGACTTGTAAAGTTGCTGATCATGAGTTCGTCGCCGGCCCGGCCCGTGAACTTCAGCTGGTCATTATCCGCAATGTACAAGCGCGGATACGTAATGCGGACGTAGTCGACCAGGCTGGTATCGTAGTCGCCGTCTTGTGCGGTGAGCGTAACGGTATTTGTGGGCAGCAGCACACCGGGCGGAATACTCACCCCCAGGCTGCCTTTTTCCTGCCCAGTGAAAACCACGTCCCCGAGCGGAGTTCCATTCAACACAACCGACACATCATGCGGGAAACCGGTGATCACGCCTTGCAGCACCACTTCCAGCCGCGCCGTTTGCGTGGAAGCGGAGTTAAGATTCGGCGTCGCCAGCGTCTGCTCCACTGGGGTGGGTGAGACGATGGCTCCGAAGAAGTTCTCGTCGTTCTTGGTCAGGAGCGCCGCAAAGTAAATGGTGTGCTGGCGCAGTTCGACTGTCGCCGAATAGCTGGCTGGAGGCTGGTTCGATCCCGAAGATACGGGTAGCTGCGGGATGCGCGCTCCTCGCGCTTCGCCCGTCACCAGCCAGTACACTCGCGTGCCGGAGAAGGGCGTGTTGATTCCCGTCCCGTAGAAATTGATCGCTGCCTGCGCGCCGAATCCGCCGGGACCTGGCGTCGCGCCTGTGATGCGTATCGGTTGTTCGATGGCTTCGGCATAGAGATGCAGCAGCGCTGGATCGACATTGGGATCGAGGCCGGCCTGTACCAACTGCGGCTGGGTCACTTGATACCAGCCTTCGTGCTGCACCAGGATCTTGATGGCCGGATGGGCGGCCAGTTCAAACTGTTTCTGTATCTGACTCGGCGTGGGCGCGGAGGCCAGCGGCCAAGTCTCAACCAGGTGGCTCTGCTGGCTGCCCGGCGTGGAAGGCAGCGCCTGGTTAATCTGACTCAGCATTCGCGTCTCAGTTGCGGTCGCGTCATTCGCCGCGGCAGTCCCCGCTGATGCCGAGACCGGGCCATGCAAGGTGTGCGTGCCGTTGACATCAATGTCTTCGACCCAATAGGAAGCTCCTGCGGCGCTCGGCGCAGGATCGATCCACGCATAGCTTCGACCTGAGTGCTTGGGCAGCGCTCCGGTCATTAGCAGCGCTGAGCCGGCGATCACCGACGGATTCATGCGCGCGCGGTTTCCGTTCTGCTCGCGGTACACGTTGAAACCCAGATTGTGAGCCTCACCGCCTGTCTTCCATAAGAGGACCACGCGGCTCGCACCATTCTTGTCGGTGCCAAAGTGCGCCGAGAAGGATTGCAATCCGATTCTGGTGGGATAGGTGATGGTCTCGCTCTGCGTTGAGGTGTTGTTCGTGAGATTCGGGTCGGTCTGATCCGCCGCCACAGTCGCGGTGTTTGAGACAGTGCCCGGCGTGCCGGGGAGAGTCAAGATGGAAACCGTCGCCGTGGCTGCGTTCGCCATGGTGCCCAGCAGGCAGGACACGGTTCCACCGGCCTCAGAACACGACCCCTGGGTTGTGCTCGTGGAAAGATACGTCACTACCGAGGGCAAAGTATCAGTGACCGTAACATTCGTTGCCGACGCCGGACCATTATTGGTCACAGTCAGCGTATAGGTCAGCGGAGTGCCTTCCGTCACCGGATTCGGTGTGCCCGTCTTCACGATCGCCATATCCGCGCTGTTGGCGTTGGCCACAACAACGGTCGCGCTGGCGGTGTTGGTCGTGAGACTGGGGACAACGTTGGCGGCGGTGGCCGTGACCGTGTCAGTAATGTTCGTTCCCGAGGGTGTCTGCGAGCCGACTTGCAGCACGAGCGCAAAGTTCGCATTGCCGTTGACGGCGAGGGCGCTGCCGTCAGTACAGGTAATGGTGCCGGTGCCGCCCGCGGGGGGCAGGGTTCCGCAGGTCCATCCCGCCGGCGGAGTCATCGACACGAATGTTGTGTTCGGAGGCGTGATCTCGGTGATGGTCATTCCTGAGGTCGCTGCCGCCGGACCTTTGTTGGTCACGCCCTGCGTGTAGGTCACGTTGCTTCCCGCTGCCACCGACGTGGGAGAAGCAGCGTTGGTCATGATCAGGTCCGCCTGCGTGGCAGTGGCCACCACGTCGGCCGCGGTGGCGCTGTTGTTAGTGAGATTCGGATCGGTCACGGCGGAACTTACGGTCGCCGTCTCGTTGATAGAGGTTCCCGCGGCGGTGCCGCCGTTCACAGTCACCACGAATGTGATAGTGGCAGGAGCGCCGCTGGCCAGGCTCGGGTCAGTACAGGTGTAAGTCGCCAGGACGCAGGTCCATCCCGCAGGTCCGGCGAGCGATACGGCAGTGGTGTTCGCCGGCAGCGCGTCAGTCAGAGTCACCGATGTAGCCGTGCTGGGGCCAGCGTTCGTGACGACCTGCGTATAGGTAATGTTGTTTCCGGCTATCACGGGAACGGGGCTGGGCGTATTAGTGACCGAAAGGTCCGCTGATCCGGCAACCAGGACGCTCACCGAGGCCGTGTTGGTGGGGTTCGAATCGGTGGTCGGAGCCGAACTGGTTGAGTCGGTGTCGGTAATCGTTGTGCCGGGCGCGGTGCCGGGATTTACATTCACCACGAAGGTGAAGGTCGCGCTGGCGTTGGCGGCGAGGCTGGCAATGCTGCAGGTGTAGAAGGGTGCGTTGTAGGCGCCGCAAGTCCATCCCGCAGTTCCAGTTTGTGAGACGTACGTCGTCCCGGCGGGCACCTGGTCAAACAAGACGACCACGGTTCCGCCGGCGGTCGCTGGGCCATTGTTCGTCAGGGTTTGGGTATAGGTGATGTTGCTGCCCGCATTCACCGGATTCGGACTGGCAGAATTGGTGATCACCAGAAACGCGGTGCCTGCAGTGGAAACCGCAATATTCGCGGTCGCCGTATTGTTGGCCAAATTGGTGTCGCGCGACGTTGTAGCTACGGTCGCTGTATCGGCGATGTTCGTTCCAGACGCAGTGCCTGCGGTCACTTTGTAAACTAGCGTGAAGGTTCCGGACGATCCCGCTGCGACCGATGGATTCGTGCATTGGGGCGGGAAGCCGGTGCAGGTCCATCCTGCGGGCGGCGTGATGGAAACCAACGTCGTGTTCGCCGGCGTCGTTTCGTTAAATGTCGCCGTGCTGCAGTTGCTGGGTCCCGAGTTGCTCACAGTCTGGGTGTAAGTGATGTTCGAGCCCGCCGTCACCGGGTTGGGAGTTCCGGCGTTGGTGATCGATAGATCGCACGCGACTCCAATGGTCGTGACCACCGTCGTGGTATCAGTGTTCACCGAATTCGTCGCAGATAGAGTTGAGGTCAGGGTAGTGGTAGTTGCAGTCACGCTCGGCGCAACGTTAACCACGACGACGATATTGGCCGCGTCTCCCACCGCAAATGAAGGATCGGTACACGTAACAGTCCCTGCGACGCCGACGGCTGGCGTAGTGCAGGTCCAACCCACGGGTGCGATCACAGAGGCGTACGTCGTGTTCGCTGGCGTGGCCTCGGTAAAGGTTGCCGTGGTAGCCGCCGCTGGACCATCGTTGGTGATGGTCGAGGTGTAGGTGATGTCGTTGCCCGCCAGCACAGAACCCGGAGCGCCCGTCGTGCTCAGCAACAGGTTCGCCTGTGTCGCTGCGGCGACTACATCATTGGCAACGGCGGAGTTTGCGCCATACGACTGGTTGGTCGCCGTGACTGTCGCGGTATCCGCGATGGCCGTGCCGCTGGCTGTTCCCGCGTTGACTTTATAGACGACGGTAAATGTTCCGGAGGCCCCTGCAGCTACAGTCGGGTCGGTACACGCACTCGCAGGGAAGCCGGTACAAGTCCAACCTGCCGGCGGCGTAACCGAAACGAAGGTTAGATCCACAGCCGGAGTGTTCGTCTCGCTGAACGAAGCGCCGTTGATAGCCGTCGTACCGGTGTTGGTCACTACCTGCGTGTATGTGATGTTATTTCCAGCCTGCACCGGAACCGGCGACGCCACATTGGTGACCGACAGGTTCGGACCAGTGCTGCCCACAATCGTGCTGACGCTGGCTGTGTTGTTGGCGTAGTTCGGATCCGTGGCGGAGGATGCAACCGACACGGTTCCCGCGATGACTGTTCCGTTCGCCGTCCCGTTGTTAACCTTCACGACAATCGTAAATGTGCCCGAAGTCAAGGCCGCCATGTCGGCGTTGGTGCACACCACGTTGCCCGTGGAGCCGGTGCCGTAGTTCATACAACTCCAGCCCGCGGGCGCGGCCACCGATACCAGGGTAGTATTCGCGGGGATCGCGGCAACGAAGGTGGCATTGTCGGCGGCGCTTGGGCCGTTATTGGTAACCACCTGGGTATAAGTAATGTTGCTGCCAGCAGCCACCGGATTTGGCGTTCCCGCGTCGGTAACCGCCATGTCGGCGCTCGAAACTATGTTGGCCACATTGGTGGACGTGTCGTTGAGTAGATTGGCTTCGCCTCCTCCGCTCACCACGGCGGTATTCGTCTCGGTTGCGGGCGCCGACTGCGCCACGCTGACCGTCAGCGTGATCACGGGATAACTGCTGCTGGCCGCGAGCGAATCCGAACGGACGCAGCTAATCGTCTGCCCTGAGATCGAGCAGGTCCATCCCGTCCCGGTCGCGCTGACCGGAGTCAATCCCGCCGGCAGCGTATCGTCCACAGTAACTACGCCGCTGGTTGCGCCCAGAGCGCTGACGTTGGAAGCATTAATGGTGTAGGTCGCGGTCGAGCCGCGCGTAAAGCTCGTGGCGGCGTGGGTCTTGCTAACAGTCATGTCCGGCACGCACAGCGCCGAGGACTGCATGCCGGTCACCTGCGACAACGTCGCGTTGGTGACGCTCGTCCCCGCCGTGCCCGCGGTTGCTCCATAGGGAACTCCAGGATTTTCCGTCAGGCCGTTCGCCCCGCCAGCCACGCTGACGCTGGCCGGTGTACCCGAAACCAATATCACGCCGCCACCGCCACCACCGCCGGGGCCATGGCGGTTGGCCAACGTATAGGGTTCAGCTTGCCACGCGTTGCCGCCGCGGCCGCCATTGGCTTGCAGCGTCAAACCACCCTCGCCGCCGTTGGCTGACAGCACGACGATGGTTCCACCTGCGCCGCCACCGCCACCCGCATCTTTATCGGTTCCGTTGTAAGCGGCCGCTCCGTTCGCTGTCAGAGTTCCTGTGCCTGTCAAACTATCCGCGCGAATAAAGATGATTCCGCCACCGGCAGCCCCGCCGCTGGCCTGATTGTCTCCGTCGGAGTTATTGCGCGTTCCGGCGCCGCCACCGCCGCCCATGGCGATGCGGTCAATGGTCGCCGGGAACGGAGATCCGCCCTCGCCGCCGGTGCTCAGGTTGGAGTTCCACGAGTCACCGCCGAATCCGCCCATGCCGCCGTTGCCGCCGCCACCACCGCCCGCGTTGTCGTCGTTAGCACCCGGATCCGCATCCGTGCCGCCTCCGCCTGCGTTGCCCGGCGCGCCCCGCGCCATGCTGCCATCCGTTCCCGCTGTGCCGCTGGGATAGTTGCTGGTGGTCTGCAGGAACGTCTGATTAAACTCGACCCACTCCGGCGTGCCCGCAACGCCCTCGCCTTTGGGAGCGTCAACGCCGGCTTCGCCGCCTGCCGCGCCCGTGTAAGTTGCGGGAGAGACATGCCAATAGTCGGTATTCGCGCCGGCCCCGCCCGTTAACTGCATTCCGGCGCCGCCGCGGAAGCCTTGCCCGTCGACGATAACCGAACCCCCGTTCAAATTCAGTTGTCCCGCAATATCCAGAGCTACGATGCCGCCCGTCGAGCCATTCCACGGAGTCGCGACCAGCGCTCCCACTGAGGCGGAAAGATATTGCGGCACCAGCACAACTTGATAAGTGCTGAGTCCCTTAGTCGCCGAAGCCGCCACCGAGTTGTAACCGAACACCAAGCCGCCGCCCGGCCCCGCTCCCTTGATGGGCACGGAGCCAGCAGTCACCGAACCGATCGCGCCCGTCGCGGTCACGAACTCATAGTTGCCGGCGTTATTGATCGTTGTGAATCCCGTTCCTGTGCTGCCGTTGCCGTAAGCGACCGTATTGGAATCGTTGATGCTGGCATCCTGCATCTGGATCACCAGCAGCAGGCTTCCGTTCGCGATGGTGCCTCCCGCACCAGTCGCCGTTCCCACCGGAATCTCCGTGGCCCCAACCGCTACACTCGCCGTTCCCGGATAGTAAGTATTGATCGCTCCAGTCAGCGTTCCACCGGCGCTCAAAGTGGTGCCTGAACACACCACGCTCACCACCGGAGCCAGCGCCGTATAAGAATTGTTGCCACTATTGGGATCGGGCGGAGTTCCGGAGTCCGTTACCGACGCCGTGTTCGGATAGAATCCGGCCGCCGTGGTCGACACCACCACTGCGATGCTCGCGGTCGCTCCGCTGGCAAAAGGAGTCGGCAGCGTGCACGTGATCGTGGTCCCGGTCGTGCACGTGGTTCCAGCGCTGGGCGTCACCGATACCACCGACAATCCCGTGGCCGCGTAGGTGTCGGTGAGGGTTACTGTGTTCGCCGCCGATGGACCGTTGTTAAAGACCGTGATGTTATAGGTGGAGTTTTGTCCGAAGGGCACAGCCGTGACGCTGGTGCTCACTCCAATGTCCGCGGTGCTCGGATTGATCCCGACTCCGCCCTCCGACCAGTTGGAGGTGCCGCTGAACGTGTCGGAATTGGGCACGCTCGGCGCACCCGAGCGCGTGGTCGCGAAGCCTCGCACTGCAGGATTCGTGTTGTTGTTACTGCGGTTGTTCCACGCTATGGCCTGCGTGCCTAAACCTAGAGTCACAGTCTGCGTTCCATCGGTGGCCATGGTATCGAACACCATCCCGTTAACCACGCCGGGAATATCCACCTGCGAGTAAGTGCCCGCGGCGCCGTCTTCGGAAACGAAGGTTCCTAAAGGACTCGTCTGGTCCACACCCGTGAACGTCGTCGCGCCCGCCACCACACCATCGATGACTCCGCCCGGAACGTTCACGCTGACCACGACGTTTTGGGTGCCGCTCACGGGAGCCAGCAGATACCACATCTCAACCCGGCGCGTGTTCCCGGCATCGTTGTGCGCTCCAACGAAACTCAGCGCCGTTCCGTTGTACGTGACCCCCACCACTCCGGCGGTCGGCGCATTGGTGATATTGATGGAAACGCCAACCAGCAAAAGGCGATTCGCGGTCGCCGTGGTGGTATGAGCAAAAGTCAGATTGGAGGTGCCGGTCATGTTGGCCGCAGCGGTCGTCGAAGCATCGACCACAACCTGGGCGCTGGAATAGTTCGCCGCCAGCAACAGAAATAAGACTGCGAGAACGCACGGAAACACGCGCGCGTCTTTCCGCGCTCCCGTCGTCAACGCCCTCGCCCGATCCAGCAGTTTCTGAGCAATCCTTTGTCCGCGCGCCACGCCGCACAGCACACGCCCGCCCAGTCCTGCCAGCCGTGCGCGTACCATGCGCGCTCCTACCCGCACCTCTTTGGCCAACGCAATGCCCACAATCTGTTCCCCGCTGACCGCCGGATCATCCTGCTGCCCGCAGTCGCCGCGCGTGATGAAGACGTCCCGCTCCGCGTCCGCCACGACCAGCCGGTGCAGCCGGAATCCCATTTCACCCTTTACCAGAACAATGTCTCCCTTGCGCAGGTCTGCCGGCACGACAGATCTCACATGCACAATCTCACCATCGCGAATGGCCGGCGACATGCTTCCGCCGCGCGCCTGAAAGCGAATACTCTTGCCTGCACCAAGTAACTCGCGGACAAATTCCTCAAACAGCTTCGACTGCTCACGGTCCTCAATGTCTGCTCTGTCATCCTGAGCGAAGGGATTGCTCCGCGAAGCAGACCAGTCCCGCAGTCGAAGGACCCCGTGCTTGCCGACATCACCCGCAGCTTCAAAAGGAGCCCCCACCACGCCCGCCGCAGAGCCAGCGCGCACATCCTTGAGAGTTCCCTCAATCACGGAATTCCAGAATCCTCTCCACTGCAGCTTCATTGGGCTCAAACGAATAGCGGTAACAGGGGACGGCCTCGACCAGTTCCTGCAGAAAATTCAGCGCGGACTCCACGTACTCATGGCGATGAAACGGCACAAAACTGCGGGCAAACAACTCCGCCACGGCTTCGCTCGGAGAAAGCTGAGTCAGCACATTCCCCTGCCCATGCTCCAGAATAAAAATCCGCGACAACGGCGCGCTCCCCGGCGACGCATACATCGCCTCGCCATGCCACGGCGTGCCGTACATCCGCATCCCGCACTTCTTCGTTGCACTGTCATCCTGAGCGAAGTGGCCGGTCGGCGAAGCCGAGCGGTCACGTAGTCGAAGGATCCCGTGCTCGCCGGCTATATCGGCGGCCCGGAAAGGAGCTTCCGTCTCACTCCCGCAGTCCCGCCGCACAATAATCCGGTCGTCACTCAAAACCTCAACATCTTCCCGCTCCGTCCACAACCGCGTGGTCGTACTCTTTCCCGCGCCGGAATGTCCGACGAACAAATTCCCCGTCCCGTCCGGCCGGACGATGCCGCAACTGTGCAACTCGACCGCCTTCTCTTGCGTGAGCCGGTGCATGATCAGCAATTCATCGAGGGGGTAGCCCAAAGGATCTCTGGCTGGCGGAAAAGCTTCGAAGCACTCCTCGCTTATCTGGACGGTCGCGCGGCGAAAACGTCCGTCGACCAGCAATCTTCTGAAGGGCCGACCCCCCGCAGCCGGCACACTGAAATCAAACTGAAATCCAGCACCCCTCTCGTACAACCGCCAGATGGAACCAGAGTCAAAGAGGGGCGGCTCCATGGACCGAGGAAGACTGGCGACCCGCTCGACTTGTATGTGCAAGTCGGGATCGACTGGTGCGACCCGGAACGGTTCTAAGGATGGCCCCAGGGCAGCATCAGCCCGGTAATCGCTGGCAAGCTGTACCGACACTTCGCCCACGCGGAACAGACTTTCACTCGCCGGCACCGCCTGGACAAACTGCGAAGACTCCGCCATGAACCCTCCGCTCGCTCCGTGACTCAGGTCACCCATCACGACCCGACGCTATTGCAAAGCCCGAGTATGGCCGCGCAATTGCCCGGCGCATAGGTCCCCGAACTTGTGGACTTGCAATGCCCCAACACCGCCTCTTCCGGGCGCAAACTGATCGTCTTGAGCTGCGGCGGCTCGTAGATCCCCTTGCTGTCGGATTGGTTTATTTCGTGACTCATTCCACCTCCACCTCTTGTCGTCCGCTCAATGTCGTCCGCTCAATGGCTACCACAACTCCCGCACCCACCCGCAGCCACACTTGCATTATTCAGAATGGGCAATACCTGTTGGGGTCCCGTCCAACTCTCGATATCAATTTCCTTGTTAAGAATCCTCTGCGCAGATTCCAGGAGCGCCTGATGCGCCGTGCCGCCAGGACAAAACTCGCAGTCGCCATGCGCCGGAGGCGCGACTCCGACAGTCGCTGCCCGAAGGTGTGCGATATTGCAAAGAAACTCCACCGGACTCTCCCGGTGCCCATTTTCCAACTCTCCGTTCGCGGGACACATTCCGCACAGTGACTGAATGCGGCATTCGACGCACTTCGTAATGCGCGTCCGCTTACGACTCCGTACCTCAAGCAGAGACTCTTCCCATATCTGCTTCACCCCGCCCCCCCGAATGCCGAATGTCTCCTGCTGTGAAATCACGCAGATCCCAATCTCTCCATAGGCGTTGATCGCGAATGAGTTCATGCCACCGCCGCAGAAGTACACCGTTTCGCTGTGCGCGAGATTGGGTGGATTCTCAGAATCTCTCTTCGCCAGCCTGTGGTATTCGGCCGCCGCCTTAGGATCACGCATGTCCAGCGCCACAACTTCTTCGGGCGTCAGCCTTACCGCCAGGGGACTTTGCGAACAGTCAATTCGCGGATTAATCTGACTGTCAAACTTAAATTCCAAACCGAGCTCATCTTCCGCAAACTGCTTCATCGAGAGGATCTCGTGCTTATTCACACTCGTCGGAACGGTCTTCAACTTCAGCGGCAGGCCGCGCTCCTTCAATAGTCTGATCCCGCGCAGGCAGCGGTCATACGATCCTGGAATCGCCGTCAGCGCTTCGTAGGTTTCCCGTGTGCGTCCATAGAGCGTGATCTCAATAGCAAACGGCGGCCACTCCACCAGATAATCCGCGATCGCTTCGTTGATCAGCGTGCCGTTGGTGAACAGCGTGATCAGAAATCCTTTTTTCTTGGCGTAGGTATAGATCTCGAGGAAGTCTTTGCGCGCGAAGATTTCGCCCCCGGTGTAGAGAATCCAGAAACAGCCCATCTCGACCAATTCGTCGAGCATCTTGAAATGCTCTTCCTTGGTCATCTCCCGCTGGCGGGCCTCGACGTCGCCCATGGGCAGATTGTTGTAGCAGTGCAGACACTCCAGAGGACAGCGCCGCGTCACTTCAATCGAAACCTGTAGCGGCACACGCTCACCAGTCTGGTGCTGGTGCAAATTCGCGCTGAACGCGCCGTAACTGATCTGCTCCAATCCCCCTCCATGCTTCAAGACAAGTCTGAAAGCAGCGGACGCTCTACTGTTTCATCCCGCGTCCGCTGCTGCCAGTCCTTCCCGCCCCACTGGTCATTTCAGTTCACAGCTAGTCCCCGGCCATCGCCGTCAACGCCACTGCCGGAACCTCGACCAGACCAACAGATTTCATCTCACTCACAAAATTCGTTACGTCCTGCTCCGCCTGCGCCGCGTCCACTGCATAGGCCTGGGCAATCGCGTCCGCCAGTTGTGTCACAGTTCGCGGCGACGCCAGCAATTTCCAGATCAGCGAACCGGTCCCGTTGAAGCTGTAGATCGAAGCGAGATCGCCCACCTTGGCGCGGATGGGTACGAGCAAGGTTTCTCCGCCCACCACACGCGCCACTACCGACTCGGAGCGAACCAGAATTTCTTCCTTCAGTTCGGTTGCCAAAGTTCGTTCTCCTTAATTTCCGGATCGCGTTTTTCCGGATTTCGTAACAAAGCGGATCTTCGAAACCCGACGTCGTTTCGTCCCAACTTGAGATTACGGCAAGACCACCCCCTGCGAGCAATCGGACTTTGGTGGCAGGTATTGGGTTGGTTATCACCCTCAATGGTTCCCAACTGCACATAAAACATAGGGTTAGGACGCCAGATGTGCTCCGTGGCGGGAACCGGCGCAGGCTTGAGAGGCGAGCTTCGAACGGCTTACTGCCGCAGGGGGTCGCTTTACATTTGCAGTGGACAAACGAAACAAAACGCTATAAAAAGAAATGCAGCCGAACGAACCGTCTTTGACGACGGATTCGCCGCAAGCTATTTATCGTGCTCAACGAAGAACGCCGCCGCGCTATTCTCGACCTGTTAACTCACCAGGGACGAGTGCTGGTCACCGAACTCGCTCGCGAGTTCGAAACCTCTCAAGTTACGATTCGCAAAGATCTTGAGATCCTGCACGCCCACGGCCTCGTCCACCGCACCCACGGGGGCGCGCTCCCCGCTCGCGACGGCGCCCTTGAAGATCCCACGCTGCGCGAAAAAGAAAAGCTTCACCATCAGGAGAAATCGCGCATCGCCGACAGCGCAGTCGGAAAAGTGAAGGAAGGGCAGGTGCTGATTCTGGATTCCGGGACCACAACCACTGCGATTGCCCGCGCTCTGCGCAACTTCCAGAACCTGACCATCATCACCAACGCGGTCAACATTGCCGCGGAACTGGCCGGCACCGCGGTTGAGGTCATCCTGACCGGCGGCACGCTGCGGAAGAATTCATTTTCTCTGGTCGGTCCCATTGCCGAGGAAACTCTTCGCCGCCTCAGCGCCGATCTTTTGTTTCTCGGCGTCGACGGCTTCGACGCTCACTTCGGCTTGAGCACGCCCAATTTACTGGAAGCGAAAGTCAACCGCGTGATGGTGGAGATCGCCAAGAAAACCGTAGCGGTCTGCGATTCCAGTAAATTCGGCCGTCGCAGCCTGTCGTTGATCGTTCCGCCGTCGGCCCTGCACGAAGTCATCACCGACCGCGGCGCGCCAAAATCCGATCTTCGCATCCTGAAGCAGGCCGGAATTGAAGTCACGCTGGTGTGATTGCCGGATTGCAGAATCTAGATTTCAGATTGCAGATTGAACCCCTCAGACGACTAGAGGCCAGAAATCTGCAATCTAAAATCTACAATCTGAAATCTGAAATTCGATTCTGCATCCTGAGTTCTTCATTCTGACTGAGCCTATGCCCCGCTTCGACGTCACCATCGCTGGCGAACTGAATCTCGACCTCATCCTCTACGGCCTGCCCGAGCAACTTCCGCCCGAGCGCGAATTGCTGGCCGACCGCATGATGCTCACCCTCGGCTCCTCTTCGGCCATCGTCGCCCACAACCTGGCCGCGCTCGGCAGCCGCGTCGGATTCCAATCCCGCATCGGCGACGACCCCCTCGGCCAAATCGCCCTCGATCGCCTGCAGCAAGGCGGAGTCGATGTATCGCTCGTCCGTCGCGTCCCCGGCTCAACCACCACCGGCATCACCATAATCCTGCACCACGAGCCCTGGCGCAACATCCTCACCTATTCCGGAACCATCGCAGAAACTTCCTGGGACGATCTCGACCTCGACTATCTAGCCGACTCGCGCCACTTTCATTTCTCTTCTTATTACCTGCAGCGCGCCCTGCGCCCGCGCGTGGGAGAATTATTTCAGCGCCTGAAATCGAAGGGCCTCACCATTTCACTCGACACCAACGACGATCCCGACGACCGCTGGGAAGGCGGTCTGCACGAGGTCCTGCGCCACGTCGATGTCTTCCTCCCCAACGAGCGCGAAGCCTGCAAAGCCGCAGGCACGAATGACGGCGACCTGGAAGCCGCCATCCACAAGCTTTCGAAGTTGGTCCCGCTGGTCGTAGTAAAACTCGGCCGCAAGGGCGCCCTCGCTCAGAAGGGCTCCGAGCGCTTCACCAGTCCCACGCAAGAAGTCGTCCCCGTAGATTCCGTCGGCGCCGGCGACAGCTTCGACGCCGGCTTCCTCCACGAATATGTAAAGGGATCAGATCTGCCGAAGTGCCTCGCCAGCGGCAACCGCGCCGGAGCACTCTCCACCACCCGCCCCGGCGGCACCGAAGCCTTCCGCGACGCGGCTCACAGGCAAGAATTTCTTCGGGAGCGCGGCATCTAAGCGTAATCGCGAGTTTTCGACAACTGGTCCAAAGAAGCTACTTCTTTGGGTTCGCCAAGGTATCGAGAAGACCACTGAAGAGCCTCATTCTCACCCATCGGCAGCCGAACGGCGGATCGTTCTCTTCAGGCGGGAAAGCGGGTATCGACTTTGGGAGCTTGATGTAGTCGGTGCAGACTCTAACGCCACTGTCGCATTGTTGAGCGATTTCTTCCCCATTAAATACACATTGGTACGAAGTTTCCATAGATGAGTAGCCTTGATCGAAAACCTTGGAGTAGCGGATTGTCCCGTAGCTGGCGGTCGCGGTCGTTTTCGGGGTGATGGGCTCACTCACATTGCGCAGAAACAGAATGTACTCGTCTCCTAGCTTCTGTCCGATGAACGGACCGAAGTAGATGATTGTTCCCCGCTGGGTTCCCTTGAAACTCTGAATGACCTCGCCCTTGTAAACCGCGCACTCGTAATTCTCCACATCGCCGGAAACAATTTTCACAAGAGCTACGACATCAGCGGCCTTGAACAGATCACCAACCTTGTAGATGCCGGGCTCGGTGATTGTCACAGTCTGGGTCTGAGCGTCGACCGATGCTGACATCAGGACAGCAAAAAAAAGAACAAAAACTCTGGGTGCCATAGAGGACTCCCATTCCCGGAGTAATGATAACTGAATGACAACAGCACCCCAAACCAACCGCATCAACCGCACCCTACTTCCCACTAACCTCCACCAGCAAATTCTCCCTAAACTCCGTCTTCACCCGCGGAGCCTTGCCCGCCTCCGCCTGCACCGTCCCCAAGTCTTTCCCATTCACATAATCCACCACGCGATAAGTCCCCGGCTTCAACCCGCGCAGCTCCACCTCGCCCCCAAACGAACCGTTATCCTTGGCGAAAAACGCGTAGTACATCTTCCCGTCTTTCTCAATCGCGTACGCCTCCGGCACGTCATACCCATAAACATACAAATCGCGAAACTCCCCCTTCGACAACATCTTCTCGTTGTACAGCCCAATCCATTTCTTCCAGTGCGCGTCCTTCTCGGCCGTCAGATTCACCGGCTTGTACTTCGGCCCCGGATCCGGCCACACAAATTTCGTCCCCGGCACGCCGCCCACTCCCAGCGTCGAGGCAAAATCGTCGCCATGCTCGCTCCAGTTGTCCTTGCCGACCGGCGTCATCGCCGACAGTTCCACATGATCGCCATACACCGCCGCCTCCGGCCCCAGCAGCGCCTTATACATCTTGATGCGCCGCCGCACCTGCACCGCGCCCACCGGATCGGCCGTCACCGCCTGATCGATAAACGGCAGCCACGCCAGCGACGGTGGCGTCCCACAAGGACACGCCTGCGTCACGCTCTCCGGCTTGATCGCCCGCGTCGTCTGAAAAATCGTCTTATACACTTCGCCCATCGCATTCACCGACTCCTGCGGAGACTTGTGATGATGCGCCGGGTTGTAGCACGCCGGCACGCTGTAAATATTGTCCAGCTTCGATCCATCGAACCCCCAGTCGCGAATAAATTTCTCCGTCAGCTGCTTGTAAAACGCCTGCACCTCGGGCAGCGACGGATCCAGCACTGCCAGCCCGCGCGTCATCCGCGCATGCTTTCCGTCCTTATCCAGAATCAGCCAGTCCGGATGCTCCTGCACTACCTTCGACATCGCATATTTGTGCGACTCATATTTCCCCTGCCCGTCTTCCACGGCCAGCGGCAGCCACCACAATTGCACCAGCATGCCCTGCTTGTGATACTCATCCACCATTTGCTTGATCGAATCGCCGGGGAACGTATCCTTCCGCGGATTCCAATCGCCATACGTATCGAACCACCGGTCATCCAGCGTCGCCCACTTGATCCCCAGTTCCTTCAGCTTCGGGATCGTGCCCAGCATCTGCGCCGGCGTCACATTGAACTCGTATCCCCAACCGCACCAGCTCACGTTGTAGGCTTCGTTCGATGGCTTGGGAATTTCCCACCCTTCTTTCTGCAGCACACTCGACCACATGCGCAGCGGCTCGTAGAAATCTCCGCTGTACACTGCGAGAAAACTGCGCGGGGCGGAATAACTCTCGCCCGGCTTGAGCACGGTGTTCGCCGGAATCGTCACTCCCGCCTTCACCCTTCCATCCGATTCGACTTTCACCGGAATTGACAGCGTCCAAGGCAGCGTCTCGACATGCCCAATTGCCTCGCCCACTGATCCCGTCCAGAACGCGACCACCGGAATCCCACCCCCGTAGCCGCCTTTGATCGCTTCGCCCATCAGATTCGGCTGCGACGAGACGCGTGTCAGCTTCTGTACATCATCCTTGCCCCAGTCATAACTCGACCCCTGAAACGACCACATGTCGTAGGGATGCTCCATGGCCTCGTGGGAGTTGAAGCGATGCTGCTGCGTCACCACCTGATCAATCTTGAAATCCGCTGTGCCTACGTTCTTGTACGCAACGCTCACCACCGCAATGTTGGGAAAATCGTCATACACTTCCACCACCAGCATGCGCTCCAGCGCCGTTCCCGCTGTGGCCAGTGGATGCGCCGGAATCTCCACGCGCTTCCCGCGCCCCAGCTTTCCAACCGCCTCCAGAACTCTTGCCTGACCGAAGTCGGGAACGAATTCAAGATTCTTCCCTTCGTGAACGATGTAATCGCTGCCCGCTGCCGACCCCTGACCCGGTTCGTCGAGCGTCAACCGCTTACCGTCTTTCAGCAGCGTCGCCTGCAGAGACCCTGAAGGAAGAATCTGAAACTCTGCCGCCGCCGTCGTCAGCACGACCGGCCCGCCATCGCGCACCTCCACCTTAATGTCGGAAGGCCGCGCCGGCTGTGCTTTCGGCTGCTCTTTCGGCTGATCGGCGGGCTTGCTGCAGCTCAGCATGGCCCCGGCGAAAGTGATCGAAAGAATGAAGGAGAAAAACTGAGGAAGGCGGCTCCGCCCGATGCGCTTCATGATTCCCTTTCCAACCTGGCGTGCGAACGAAAGTAAACACAATCTTTCGTAACTATACCGCAAGTCGGGCGATTTCGCGCTCTTTTCCGTCAGCGTTAAAGACGGGATCGTGAGGTTGCCCCATTTCTCGAGGGCGCCCTGCCCTGAGCCTATCGATGGGCGCGCGCCCTTTGCGACGTTGGAGTGGGGATTTGACTGTCATGATCAACGCTCACCGAATCTCGGCCAGGGAGTGCTCCAACTTACCGTGTTTCGGTACCGGCATTGCGCCCGCTTCGCTGGCCACCCACGCTCCCACCCGGTTGGCCACCTCGTTCATCCCATCGAGATCGAGGCGCCCGAGCGGCACGCCGAGCAGATATTCGTGCACCAATCCCGCAGTGAAGGCGTCTCCCGATCCCACCGTATCCGCGACCCGCACGCGAAATCCCGCATGCTCGCTCACATTGACTCCCAGCTCCGACTTGTGCACCAGCAGGCTGCCCTGCGCTCCGCGCGTAATGCAGACCAGCTTTAAGTCGTAGGTTTCGATCAGCCACCGCGCCGACATCAACTCACCCTGGTGCGAAAAACTGTGTGGAAAATTCCCCAGGCTCATGATCTTCGGCAGTTCCTCGTCATTCAACTTCACAATGTCCGCCAACCGCATCGATTCCGCCAGAATCTCCTGCGAGTAGTAAGCCTGCCGCAAATTTACGTCGAACACTTTCACCGCGCCTGGAGTGGTCGCGCCCAGAAAGCGGTGAATGGTCGCGCGGCTTTCCTCTGAACGTTGCGCCAACGACCCGAAGCAAACTGCATCGGCTGTTTCCGCCAGACGCTGCCATTCCGGCGACCATTGCAGCGAATCCCATGCCACCGGTTGCGCGATTTCAAAGCGCGCCACACCCTTGCCGTCGAGCTCCACCTTCACTGTCCCGGTCGCCCGCTCCCGGTCCGTCTGCACATGATCGATGTCGAGGCCCAGTTCCTCCATGCGGCGCAGCGCTTCCAGTCCATGCGCGTCCTCGCCCACGCGGCTGGCCACAATCCCTTGATCGCCCATTAGCGTGGTGATATATGCAAAGTTTGCCGGCGCGCCTCCCATGCAGGTCCGCTCCGGGAGGAGATCCCAGAGCACTTCGCCCAGCCCTACAACTTTTTTCTTCATGAATTGCCTAGCTTGCCATCAATAAATCCCATGTCCTGCCTGCGTACTCACAATCTTCCCGCGCTCCACCGATAGAGAGTAGGAAGTCCAGCCCTCGCCCGTCCACGAAGTCAAATCAAAATGTCCTCCCGCTTTCACTCGATAGACGCTGATGCCCCGAAACGTGAGCGGCACACCCTTCTCGCAAACCTCCGGCGCTTGTGTCGGACGCAAGAAATATGCGCCTTGGCCCGAACCGACGACTCTGGCCTTCCCATCTGCCTCCACCAGCACCGCCGATTTCTCATCAATCGCTACTTCGCGTGGCGAGTCGCTCCATCCATCTTTCATAATGCGCGCCAAAAAACCCAGCGTCCGGCCCATGCGGTCGCGCTTGGCAAAATGCGAATCCGTGATCAGATTCTCCAGATGCGGAACTTTCAGGAAATCACGCACCAGGGTGACACGTTCAAAATAAGGATCCGGCAACACATCCGTCGAAGCCAGATCCTTGTCGTCCGGCTTGTCTCCCATGGCTCCGTACACAAACCCGCCCTGAACCGCCAGCCCCGCACTGGTGCCGCCAATCGGCTTGCCCGCCGCAATGTCTTCATTGATCGCGCTCTCGACCGGAGTTCCCTTCCATCCGCGAATGTAATTCGCCTGATCTCCTCCGGCGATGAACAGCACTTCGGCCTTGCGAATAATCTCGGCCACTGCCGGATCTTCCGCCGCCTCGCGATCCGGGATAATCAACGTGGCCACGGAGTTCGCCTTGCACAATCCGTTCACATACGCGTTGTAGTCATCATCGCCGCGCGCCCGCAGAATCAGAAAATCCCCGCCGTTGCCCTTCTCGCACAGCCAGCGAAAGGCCTCGTCCAGATCGCTCCCTCCGCCCATCATGGCAATTCCGGCGACAGGCTTGGTTTGAACATCCTGCTTATTTCCCAGGCGAAAGTATTGGTAGGTTTGCGTTTGCGCCAGATTGGCCGCGCACGCGAAAGAAACCAGCATTAACCACATCAGACGTGTTTTGATCACGCTGAGAATATACCGCAAGACCAGAGAAGCCTGGCAGCCTCTCGCTTGCACTGAATCCCTAGTTCAGCCCCTGCACCAGATACAAATCGGACAACGTGCGTACGTAGCTGTATACGTAGGCCTTGCCGTCGGCGGAAACGGTAACCCGGCCAATCGTGTCGATGCCGGCCGAATCCGCGGGCTCCACGGACTTCCACAGAGTTCTGCGCCCGGTCGCAAGATCCACCAGGTAAATCTCCGCCGGAATCTGCCCGCGCGACATGACGTAAACGGAGTGCCCATCCGCCGTCCAGCCACTCACCATTTCAAACGGCTGCAAATCTGGAACCAGCTTGGGCTCGCGTCCATTGACCGGAAAAAGATAAACCTTGCCGTCGGGCCCGCGCGCCGCTACGAATTGCCCGTCTCGTGAGACCACGACACCTGAACTCAGGCCCTCCATGCTGAACGGATGCGGCTTGGCATCGTCCAGGGATTCCCAAAACAAACGGATGCCGTGCCCGGGCTCCATGCCGCTAAATACAAATCTCTTTCCGTCAGGCAAGAACGCGGCAGAAATGTGGTTCAGCCCGTCGTATTTCAGCCGCTGCATCTCGCCGACTCCAGTCGGATAAAGCACCAGCGGCGAAGGCGACATGTTAAGCCGCGAAAGTGCCCATTTTCCATCCGGCGAAAGTGATAACCCGCTGCCTTCGCCCAGTCGGATGGCGGGCGATCCATCTGTATTTCTAAGATAAACCGCATACTTCGGGCCGCCACCCTCGCCAGCTTCCTGGAACAGAATCTGTTTCCCATCCGGCGACAAACTTCCCGGTACCGACCAATCGAGCCACGAAAGATCTTTCTCTTTCTGCTCGCCTGGAGCGAGACCGATAATTCCCGCGCGATCATTGCCACGCGTCAGCAGAACATGGCCTTCTTTGCCCACATCCAGGATGGTCAACTCGCCTGGCACGCGCGCCAGCAATCGAACTTTCCCGGCAAGGTCCGTTGCATAGAGCGACCGGTCTCCGCCCGTCCGTGTTGCCGTGAACCAAATCTCAGTGCCATCGGGCGACCACGTCAATCCCTGAATGCTGTCCCATCCGTCGGAGAGCGTTCTCCTCTTGCCCGCCATGTCGACCACGTCGACCGTGCCGCCGTCATCGCCCGGTTGCGGATGATTGACGAAGGCCACAATATTCCCATCCGGCCCGACCCGCGGATTCCCCATCCACCCATCCGCTTGATACAGCACTTTCCCCAGCGGAAACTCCAGTCGTTTGCGTCCTTCCACTTCGTGCACGATCGCGAAATTAAGGCCGTCCGGCGCCCAATCGGCCCACTCCACGTCATTCAGGATCTCGCGTGGCGCCCCGCCCACCAGCGGAACACGAGCCAGAGTTCCCGAATACAGAAAGGCATCGCGCGGCTTGCTGTGCAGCGCCAGCAACATTTCTCCCGAGGTCGAGATGGCAAGCACCTCCGCGCCCTTGGGCTCCATTTCCTGCGACTGCGGACTCTCCGGACGCGTCGTATATAAATCGAGCGGCTTGCCTTCCCACGCCGCGCTGTAAATCACCGTCTTGCCATCCGGCGCAAAGCGCGCGGACCGCACAATCCCCCGCCGGAAGGTGAGCGGATGATATTCGGCAAACTCCGGCTTGGACGAGCCTTTCAGCAAGAATGCGCCGACGGCCAAACCGATCAGAAGCGCCAACACTCCCACCACCGCAACGGCTGTCCAGATTCGCCCGCGCGGAACCAGGTCCTTCGCCGCCCCTTGCGCAGGAACCCGCGTGCCCGACGCCGGTGCAATCGCCGACCCGCTCGCCGCCCTCGTTCTCGAACTTTCGGCCCGTGCAGCTTCAGCCCGCGAACTCTCCAGCCCGCGCTTGATTCGCTTTAGATCGCCGCGCAGCTCCGCCGCTGTCTGGTAGCGCATGTCGCGCTCTTTCTCCAGCGACTTCGCAATCAGGTCGTTCAGCTTCTCCGGAATCGCCGCGTTCATTTCCGAAGCGGGCGTCGGCATGCGGTTCAGAATCGCTTCGAACACCACACCGTTGCTGCTACCGGAAAACGCCATATCTCCGGTCGCCATCTCATACATCACCGATCCAAATGCAAACAGATCGGTCCGCGGATCCAGTTCCTCCGCTCTCACCTGCTCCGGCGACATGTACGCCACGGTCCCGATCGTCGACCCCGGACTCGTCATCGGTCCCGCCGGCGTGGTCAGCGTATGCTCGGTGCTTTGCGCCAGTTTGGCCAATCCAAAATCCAGCAGCTTGGCCTGCCCGCGCTTAGTCACAAAAATATTGGCCGGCTTGATGTCGCGATGCACGATGCCGCGGCTGTGCGCCGCATCCAGCGCGTCGGCAATCTCGATGCTGATGCCCAGCAGCGTCTCCACATCCATCGCCCGGCCGCCGATGCGATGCTTCAGCGTCTGCCCGTCGAGAAACTCCATCGCGATGAACGTGTGTCCACCGTGCTCATCGATCTCATAAATGGTGCAGATGTTGGGGTGGTTCAGTGCGGAGGCGGCCTGCGCTTCGCGCTCAAAGCGGATGAGCGCCTGCGGATCTTTCGCCACATCGTCGGGAAGAAATTTCAGCGCCACAAAGCGTTTCAGCTTCGTGTCTTCGGCCTTGTAGACCACACCCATTCCCCCTCCGCCGAGCTTCTCAACAATCCGGTAGTGGGAAATGTTCTGGCCGATCATTCTCTATCGCCTGTTGCAGGCGCAGCTATCTTATTGATGTAGAGCAATCCGCGCAAGCCATTGGGGGTGCGCGCAGGCTTTCAGGGTGAGGTTGGCTGACTGGATTATCCTTATAGTTCTATAATTCCCAAGACAATTCTCACGACTGGTGATCCTGATGGCGGAGCAGCAGGTTGATCTACTGGAGTCATTCCGAGCCTTCATCAAGAAGGCAGAGGAAGGCGCGGCCATACCGACCGTGTCCGAGCACGACCTGAAATGTCTTCACGAGTTGTGCGTGGAACGGGCGAAGCGTTACTGCGGCAAAGACGGCGTGGTGCCCCTCGAACTGATCGCCCGCGCTTGCCACCGCGATGCAAATGTCCCCGCGGTCTGGCTGCGGCACACCGAACTTCGGGCACTGTACCGGCATGGTCTTCTTTCGGAATGGCAACACGGAACAACCTTAGACGACGCTGTGTTCCGGCTGGCCGCGGCCATACCCATGAGCGGAATTCATTTGGACCAAGCGGCCTACCTACGACACCTGCGTGCAGCGACTGCGGTCTGACCTGATTTCCTGGCTCGCGCCGTCCCGGCTCTCCACAATTCCGACCTCCGTTGCGACTTTTGATACCATCCTGCACAGCAATTCTGGGAGGACGGCGTGTCAGCGAACATAGTCCCTGAACGAGAACCTGCTTTCTCTGTGGAATCGTCTTTACACATTCGCGCCCTGGGCATCGTGCTGGCTGGCGGCAAAGGAACCCGGCTTTATCCTCTTACGCGCGAACGCGCCAAACCTGCCGTTCCCTTCGGCGGCAAATACCGCATCATCGATTTCGTGCTCAGCAATTTCATTAATTCCGGGATTCACTCCATCTACGTCCTAACTCAGTTCCGCAGCCAGTCGCTGCTGCAGCATCTCAGCGAAGGATGGCAGTTCGGTGGACTGCTGAAGAGCCACTTCATCATCAACGTTCCCGCGCAGATGCGTTCGGAAAATGAATCCTGGTACCAGGGAACGGCCGACGCCATTTTTCAGAACATCAACCTCATCGAGCAGTCCGATCCGCACCTCGTGGCCATTTTCGGCGGCGATCACATCTACCGCATGAACATTGCCAGCATGATTGATTTCCACCGGGCCCGGGGCGCCGAAGTCACCGTGGCCGCCAACCCGTTTGCCCGCGAGTTCGCTTCGGAATTCGGCGTGATTGAGGCCGCCGACGATGGCCGCATTCTGGCATTTCACGAGAAAAATCCCAACGCACCCACCATGCCCGGCGATCCCAATCGTGTCTACGCTTCCATGGGCAACTACATTTTTTCGACGCGCACTCTGGTCGATCTGCTGAAGGCCGACGCCAAAGATCCCGGCAGTCATCACGATTTCGGCCGCGACATTCTGCCTAAACTCGCCGGCAAGGCCCCCATTTACGCTTATAACTTCGAGACCAACCGCATCCCCGGCGAATCCGAGGACGCGATTCCGTATTGGCGCGATGTCGGCACCATCGACGCCTACTACGAAGCCAACATGGACTTGAACGACATCAAGCCTGAGCTCAATCTTTACAATCGGCAGTGGCCGGTGCGCAGCACCAGCTATCCCGATCCTCCCGCCAAGTTCGCCTTCGACGAGGCCAACCGCCGCGGCGAAGCTCTCGACAGCATCGTCTCCGGTGGGTGCATTCTTTCCGGCGGTCTCGTACGCAAGTCGGTTCTTGGTCGAGGCGTCCGCGTGCACACCGGCGCGCTTGTGGAAGGCTGCGTCATCATGGACAATTGCGACATCGGCCGCCACGCCAAAGTCCGCCGCGCCATCCTTGATAAGAATGTGCGGATTCCCGAAGGCGCAACCGTCGGCCACGATCTCGACGCCGATCGCGCCCGGGGATGGCACGTCACCGAATCCGGCATCGTCGTCATCGGCCGCGAGCACAGCAGCGTGCCCGTGGCGGCACTGTTTTCCTGAGCCTCGTCCGCGCGGAGATTCCTAAGAATCTCCGCCGGGGCCGCCGGGCGAGCCGCACTCTTTCCACAACTTTTCCCAATTCCAGATGCCAGACGTCACCGCGATCGGCAACGGAAATCCGAGTTGATGTGCCAGCATGAAGACCTGCCCGCGATGGTGAGCTTCGTGAGCGAGCATGTAGCACAACATTTCCGGACCGACCGGCCAGGGGCGACCCCAGCCGTCCCGGCGAAACTCTTTGATCCGGCCTTCACCGCTGAACGCTTCGGCGAGCATTTCCGAGCAGCGCGCTGCACTCTCGGCCAATCCCGTGCGAGCCTGTTTTGGAGTGCAGTGCGCACGGTCGAGTTGCCGTGGAACTTTCAAGTGCGGAGCAGTCAGCCGGATCCACTTGCAGCGGACATTGTGCACGTGGGTGAAGATCGCCGCAATGCTGCGCGTCTTGCCAACTGGTTTCGCCGTCGGTGCTGTCGCGATCGATGACTTGGCGATAGATAGTTTGGCCACCCATACCACAGGGTCGAGGCGTTCGATCAGCAACTGGTTCATGCGCTCATTCGCTGCGAATATCCGGACGGCGGCTCGGACGAACTGAGTCTGGGCTTGGGGTTCGCGCGTGACGCGTTCACGCACAGTGCGTGGGCGTTTGCTGGGCAGAAGTTTGGGCACGGCTGTCGACTCCTCGCCCTATGATACTTGCGCGACGGCTGCCAAGCGGGAGTCATCCATCCCCGATGCCCGCTCAGCTCTTCTTCGCAGCCGCTCTCATCGCCGGTTCGCCGAACGCCACACACTGCGCGATCAGCGCTAACACCCAGATGTACCACGGGATGGGGTCATGATAATGAAACTGCAGGATGACACACACAATGAAAAGCAAACCTCCCAACATGATTCCCTCCTCACCGTCACTGTTTTGCGCAACCGCGAACCGTAGCACGTCCGCAAGGGCAAGTCTGTGAGTCGGGACACGCTCATCGCATTGCGGGTCGCTATCGTCAGTTGGCGTAAGATTGCCTTCACGTTTGCCTTAACACTTAAAGACCCGATCTGCATTGGTCATTCTGTGATTTGCGAGACTGATCTCGCGATGACTAGAAGAAGGACTGAAACATGAAGCACTATGCTGCATCGCTTCTTTGCATTGTTGCCTTGTTCTCAAGCGCAGCCCGCACGCTGCCTCCGCCTCAAACCACGACCAGCGAATCCTCGCCGAGATCCCTAGTCTTGACGCGCACGGAATACCTTGATCGCGTGCAGGCAATCTGGACCGCGCAGATGATCGGTCAAATCACTGGCCTCCGCTTCGAACATCAGCAGGCTTCGAGCTTGCCCGTGACTCCCCTCACCCATCTGCCCGGCTACGCGCCGGTCGATGACGACTACTACTATGAAATGGTGGCGATCCGTGCCTTCGAGAAATATGGCATCGGTCTTACGGTGGAACAACTCGGACAACAATGGCTGGAAAACAACGCTGGATCATGGGGATCGAGCGAACAGGCGCTGATCCTGCTCAAGCGAGGCATCAAGGCTCCCGACACCGGGCACCCTCGCTATAACAAGCTGTGGTGGACAATCGGCCCAGAATTCAGCAGCGACGTCTACGGTGCGCTCGCGCCGGGAATGCCCGACGTGGCCGCCGCACTGGCGCGCAATCTTGGCCACATCAACGGCTACGCGGAAGGCACGGATGGCGGAGTCTTCATCGCCGGAATGATCAGCCTGGCCTTCGTGGAAAAAGATACCCACGCAATCGTTCGCAAAGCCGCCAGTCTGATTCATCCGGATTCGCCGTATCGTCAATGCCTCGATATGGTGATTGCCATGGCCGAATCGGGCCACACCGCGCAGCAGATTTTCCGCGCAGTCGATGAGCGCTGGGGAATCGAATATCCCGCGACCAATAACGCAGTAGTCAATGGCGGCATCGTGGCCACCAGCGTGTGGTTTGGTGATGGCGATTTCAACCAGACTCTACAACTCGCGGTTCATGCCGCCGATTTCGCCGATACCGACTGCAACTCCGCGAACTCGGAATCCGTGGTGGGCGCCATGCATGGCATGAAGGCGCTGCCGGTTGAGCAAGTCGCTGAACTTCATGATCGGATCTACGGCAAGGAAATGGGCCCGCTGCAACTCACGCCTCCGGTGGACGAAAGCATTTCGGAATTGGCGCGACGCACGGCGCGAATCGGTGAGGCCATCCTCCTGTCTCACGGCGCGACAAATGAAGAAGACTCGATTCGCATTCCGGTTCAGGATCCGGTCACGCAGCCTGCGGAGTTGTTCAAACTCGCTGACCTGATGCAGTACTGGAATCCAGACTGGACACTGGAACGAGCCGGCTTCGGAGGCGCAGGAGGCGGCATATCGGGCATCCGCGGCATCACGTATCTCGACGGCCCAGTGCTCGCCACATATCCTCGGGATGAAATCCGCGGAACCGTGCTGAGACGCACTGTGAGCTTAGGGCCAAGTCCGTCTCTGACGTTCAAAGCTGGCGTCGACGCAGGACGAGCCTGGCAACTCGAGGTCTTCGTCAACGATGAACAAGTGCTCGACAAACTCATCGACGGAACAGGACCGCGCCAGTCCAAATCACGCCGCTGGGAAAACATTCGCATCGATCTATCGGACCACAAAAACCAGCAGGTAGTTTTGCGGCTCTACCAGCGCGTCCTGATTCCACATCACGAAGCCGGCAACGCCTACTGGCGGGAGCTGACGGTGCAGTGATCTCGCCCGGCCAAGTCTGGAGAACGGATGGCAAGCCACGCCCCAACCTTCATCCGTCGATTCGATTTTGTCGGGGAATGACCAAAAACGCCTCACAAGGGTATGATTTGTCTCTTAGCGGCTGATGAGAGAAATGAGTGCGCCGTCAGCAAAACAATAATGATCCAACCGACTGGACACCACGCAGCTTGAGCCCGCTCCTCAACATCTGGACGCGAATCCGCACTTCACCGTTTTGGATGGTCGCGATCGCTCTTTTTCTGCGTCTGGCGTGGATCGTCATCGGCCACACTTACAGATTCAAAAGTGCGGACGATAACTTCGGCTTCGGCTGGGAAATGGGACGAATCGGAGCGGCAATCGCTTCGGGCCGCGGCTTCAGCGATCCTTTTCGCGGTCACACCGGTCCGACTGCCTGGGAGCCTCCGCTCTACCCTTACTTGATTGCGGGCGTGTTCCGAGTCTTCGGCATCTACTCCGCTGCTTCGGCGTTTGTGCTGCTCGCGATCAACAGCCTTGTATCCGCGCTGACTTGTGTTCCGATCTTCCGGATCGCGCGGCGCGTCTTCTCCGAAAAGGTTGCGGTTGGCTCCGCCTGGACATGGGCGCTGCTTCCCTACGCGATGTTCTGGTGTACGCGCTGGGTTTGGGAGACCAGTCTTTCCGCTCTGCTGCTGGCAGTGATCGTTTGGCTGACGATGACGATCGAAGAACGCGACGGACACAAACCGTGGCTCGCGTTCGGCCTCCTCTGGGGAATCGCGGCGCTGAACAGCCCCGTGCTGCTGGCGTTTCTGCCGGCATCCGGCTTGTGGGCGTTGTATCACTGCTTAAGGAAACAAAGACCCTGGCTGGCGGGAGTGGGACTGTCTGCGGTGGTCTTCGTCACGTGCGTGACTCCGTGGCTGGTGCGCAATCACGAAGTATTCGGCAAGTTCATCTTTATTCGCGACAATTTTGGCGCGGAGCTCCGACTCGGCAACGGTAACGGAGCCGACGGAAGCTGGATGCAATATCTTCATCCCACGCAGGACGAGTATGCGATGCAGCAGTACACGGCTATGGGCGAGATCGCTTACATCAACCTGCGCCAGCGGCAAGCCGTCGCTTACATCAAGCAAGACTACCCGCGCTTTGCCGGTCTCTGCCTGAAGCGATTCGTCTATTTCTGGGCAGGAGCGCCCCGAGCCGAACAAGTCTGGTGGCTGGCGCAGGTTAAGAATTCACTCTTCCTCGCAACGTCCGTGCTGATGCTCTGGGGCCTGGGGCGCGCCTTGCGTCAGCATAGACCCGGCGCGTGGCTGCTGTTCTGGCTCATCGTACTTTATCCCGCAATCTACTACGTGGTTTATCCCGGTCAACGCTACCGGCATCCGATTGAGCCCGAGATCGCGATCCTGGGAGTTTACCTGGTGACCGAAGCTTGCAGAAAGAACCAAACGGACGACGCACCTGCACTCCGAGATTGAGCTTCGAACCGAGCCGCCTACTGAGAAAGAAGAATCAAATATACTTCGAGCACGTCACGTTGCCGAATCCCCATGAACAATGCGCTTCACTCGATCGACCCGCTGGTGTCGCTCCTGGTGGTGTCTGTCCTTCTAGTCTTGCTCGTCTCCTGGTTGTTTCGCCTCTATCGCGATCAACCCGCGCATCTTCCTGGCTGGAGAAGCAGGCTCCAGGTTGATCCTCAGGACTTGGGTGGGTTCCGCTATTCTTCTTTGGCGCTGGTCAGCACACTTTCTCTCTTCCTGGAAATGCTGATGATTCGCTGGATCTCATCCGAGATTCGTGTGTTTGCCTACTTCAAGAATCTGGTTCTGGTCGCCTGTTTCCTGGGCTTCGGACTGGGCTGCTATCTCTGCCGCCGCCGGGTTCAGTTGATGGCGATGATCGCACCGATTTTAGTGTTGACCATCATCCTCAAAACGCCGCTTTCCCCGCTTCGCCAAGTTATCGCCGCACTTCCCGCGTTGCTCGGCGCCGGCACTGAAGTCCGCATCTGGGGCGTGCCCTCGTTGCCCGCAAGCTGGTCGGGAACGTTTATGGCTCTCGCCGTGATGGTCCCGTTGTTTGCCGTGATTGCCATGGCATTTATTCCGGCAGGACAACTCGTCGGCTGGTATTTAGAGAAAGCTCCCAACGGCGTGACGGCCTACAGCGTGAACGTGCTGGCCAGCCTTGCCGGAATCGCCGCTTTCACTGCGTTGTGCTTTCTTTACCAACCGCCAGCAGTTTGGATGTTGATGACAGCAGTCTTGACCGTTCTGGTGTTCTGGCGAATCCCCCGCGCCCGCTGGATTCTAGGCGCGTCGTTCGTCGCATGCACGCTGCTGCTCTGCCTTCGCGATCATCCTCAAACCAGCACGTACTGGTCGCCCTATCAGAAGCTCGATGTTCGCCCCAACTATGAGAATGGACGCGTCAGTTCTTACACACTCAACACCAACGATTCCTGGTATCAGCAGATCGTCGATCTTTCGCCGGAGTTCGTGCAGTCTCACCCGGACGACTTTCGCGACTCGCCCGTTGAGTGGCAGTCTTACAATTTGCCGTATCGCTTTTATTCCGCGCCTTCGTCAGTGCTGGTGCTGGGTTCGGGTATGGGCAATGACGTAGCAGCCGCGCTGCGGAATGGTGCGGGCAGGGTTGAAGCGGTTGAGATTGATCCTCTCATTCTGAAGCTCGGCCGCGAGTTGCACTTCGAACATCCCTACCAGTCACTGCGCACGCACGTCGAAGTCAACGATGCGCGCAGTTACATCGAAAATTCTCACGACACTTTTGACCTCATCGTTTTCTCGCTGCTCGATTCCCATACGACGGCGTCCCATTTTTCCAACATTCGCATCGACAACTTTGTGTACACGCAGGAAGCGATGGAAAAAGCTCGCCGCCTGCTGAAGCCGGATGGTCTTTTCGTAGTGAAATTTCAGGTCGACACTCCCTGGATCGTTGGCCGCCTCTACGGGCTGATGAAGGCAACCTTTGGCGATGAGCCAGTGCAGTTTCAAACCGAAACCACGCACCACGATACGGGCGGCCGTTTCTTCGTCAGCGGTTCCAAGCAACGAATTGAACGGGCGCTCGCAAATCCCGCGCTCGCCACATTCATTCGCCAGCATTCCGGCATTCCCAGCGAGACTGCCCGGCTTACCACCGACGACTGGCCATACTTCTACCAGCATGAACCCGGTTTACCCATCAGCGTCATTATGGTTTCGGTCGCGGTGCTGCTTACTTTTGGCTGGTTCCTAAGGCAGACCAGCCGGGCCGAAGGCCATCTCGATTTGCATTTCCTTCTGCTGGGAGCGGGATTCATGTTGCTGGAGGCGCAGATCGTCAGCCGCATGGCTTTGTTGTTCGGCACCACCTGGGTGGTGAACTCGATTGTTGTGTCGGGACTGCTCTGCCTCATCGTCGCCGCGAATGTCGTCTACCAGCGTTGGCCCGGCATTTCGCTCAAGTGGGTGTACGCCGGTCTGTTTCTGTCGCTCGCCATCTCGTTTGCTGTACCGATTGAAACTTTGTTCTTCGAATCGGTTGTAACCAGAGCCGTCGCTTCCACGCTCGCACTCTGTCTACCAGTGTTTTTTGCCGGAATCATCTTTGTGGCCAGTTTCGCGCGAGTGGGTTTTCGCGGAAGCGCGTTGGGCTCGAATCTGTTCGGATCGCTAGCCGGGGGCCTGCTGGACTCGCTGTCGTTGTGGTTCGGCCTCAAGTCGTTGGTAGTGCTCGCAGCGGTTATTTACGTCGGGTCAGCTTTCTCTTCGGCGTCTCATATGTCACCCAAACTCGAATGACCAGCGGATCCTTCGCGCAGCTCACAGCTCAAGGCCCGGCGCTCTCCGTCACGGTGAGAATCTGATCCGTCTTCACATTCTTCAAAACCTGCTTGGTGCCGCTCGGCCAGGTGAGCTCGATGCTGACGATAACGCTGGCCGATCCCAGCCCGAAGTGCACGCGCTTGTCGCTCGAAGAGTTGTAGCTGCTGGCCGTCGTCGCCTGGTTGTACTGAGTGCCGAGAGCAGTCGTTACCTTAACTTTTGTCCCCAGGCCATCGCGGTTAGATTTGACTCCCACCAGCTTCAGAATGATCCAGTGATTTCGCGGGCCATTCTGCTCGCCAGACCGGTTCATCCAAATCTCCGGAGGCCCGTTCAGCACGGACACGACAACATCGATATTTCCGTCGTTCTTGAGGTCGCCGAAAGCCGCTCCTCGATGCGCGGCCGGCACCTGGAATGACATTCCAGCCCGTGAGCTCACATCGTCGAAGCGCAAGTTGCCTTTGTTGCGGAACACTCGATTGGGAAGCGGATAGGAACGATGCGCCAGCTCCATGGCGTTGTCGAGAATATCCCCGTTGGCGGTGAACAGGTCCTTGTCGCCGTCATTATCGAAATCGAAAACACCCACTCCCCAGGCGGTGGAGCGGCTGGTCAGAGCGCTCAGTCCAGCCGTAGCCGTGACATCCTGAAACTGACCATCGCCCAGATTCTTGTAGAGCGGGAAGCCTTCCCCGAACATCGCCGTCTCGAAAATGTCCGGCTTTCCATCGTTATCAATGTCCCGGAAATCCGCGCCCATCCCTGCTATGGCTTTGCCGAACGTGTTGTACGCAACCCCGGCGAGTAACGCGACATTGGTAAATGTCCCGTCTCCATTGTTGTGCAGCAGATAGTTTTCGAAAGTATCGTTGGAGACGAATATATCGGTGAAGCCGTCATTGTCATAGTCGGCGAACGCCAGACCCATCCCCTTGCCCACATACTTGGAAATGCCAGATTGCTCCGAGACGTCAGTAAAAGTGCCGTCGCCGTTATTGCGATAAAGAATGTTCGGCGTGCCCAGAAAATCGACCGGTGAGCAGTACGCCGGAAGTCCTTGCTGCACGCACGGAGTCGCGGTCTTGATGCTGTAATTCAGGTAGTTCACAACAAAAAGATCGAGCAGCCCGTCGTTGTTGTAATCGAACCATCCCGCCGCCACCGACCATGCCTTGCCGAGCTTGGGGACGAAGCCGCCTACTCCCGCCTTCTCCGTCACGTCCGTGAACGTGCCGTCTCCGTTGTTATGAAAAAGCTGATTGCGGTTTACGCCGGTAATGTAAAGATCGACGAAGCCGTCGTTGTCATAGTCGCCGGCCGCCACTCCCATGGAATAGCCGATGCCCTGCAGCCCGGCCTTTTCCGTGACGTCGGTGAAGGTGCCGTCCCCATTATTGCGGAAGAGCCGGTTGTAATAACTGGGATCGCTCTTTTCCAGCGACGGGATGGCCGCGCCGTTGGTGAAGAATATGTCCAGCAAGCCGTCGTTGTTGTAATCGAAGAGCGCGACTCCGCCCACCATGGTTTCGAACGTGTAGCGCTTGGGGCTGACGCTGTTCCTGAGCTTGAACTTAATCTTCGACTGTTCGATGACGTTTTCGAACTGGATCGCCGCAGGTTGGCTCGCTGGAGATCGTCTCGCCGCGGATTCACGCGTCGCGGACGGCACCGACTTGCCCGCCGAGCCCTGATCAGGAGCGACTCGGCTGGACTGCGTTACCTGATGCGTCTCGGAGCCCGGAGTTGTCAGCGGACCCTGTGCAAGCAGACCGGAGACACTGCAGAGCAGCCACAGGGTCAGCAGAGCCATGAGATTGTGGCGACGCTTATCCATTCGACGTAGGCGGCGTGGGCCCACCCGCGCACGGAATGCGGCAATTGCCACATCGGATTTAGCTGCATCGAGCAAGCGAAGATTGTAAATCGGTCCGGCGTGGCCTTCGAGGGGCTCGTGCGTGTTGCCGCCCTTTCAGGCTGAGTCTTAGGGCTCTAAATCGCCTCTTAACGTATATTATTTCAATCATTTGGCGATTCATCCGCGGGTTGCCGCGCAAGCGCGAATCGATGAAACGATTCGCCGCCACTGATCACTATCTAATTGGGAGAGTCCACGAATGGAGCATGACGAGGCGATCCAGCAGAAAGCGACGGAACGGTACCTGCTCGGCGAGCTAAGTCCTGAGCAGCGCGACCAGTTTGAGGAACACCTCTTCGCCTGCCAGGATTGCGCCCTGGATCTGCGCGCCGGAGCCGTGTTAGTCGAGCGCAGCAAGGTGATCTTATCCCAGCGCCCGGCTGTATCGACCGTGCTAGCGCCGGTCACCACAACCGCGCGCACCCGGTGGTCGTTCTGGCTGCGGCCCGCATTTGCCGCGCCCGTTTTCGCTTTGTTGCTGGCGGTGATCGTATATCAAAATCGTGCCAACTCCCGGTTGCAGCAGGCGGTCAACAGCCCGCAAATCATGGCCTCTGCGGTGCTGAATCTTAACGTGAGAGGCGCGGAGCCAATTCCCGTTCCAGCCCATGCCGGACAGGCCTTCGGACTTACCCTCAACGTGCCGCCCGACAGCAGTTATTCCTCTTATAAATTGGACTTGTATAGCTCCACGGGAAAGCTAGAATGGTCGCGCACTATCCCGGCTTCCGGGAACGAGACGTTATCGCTCTATGTCCCGGGAGGCGGTGAGCAGCCCCGCGCTCTGGCGGTGCATGGCATCAAGGCTGGCGGCGATAGCGTCGACCTCGGCCGCTTCCGGATTGAAGTGCAAGATCAGAAATAAGGATCGGAAATTAAGCTCAGAAATATGATCAGCATTTGATTCTGAAGTTAAAGATTAAGTTCACGGAGCAAAACCATGGCAGCTCTAGTCAACGAACTACCCCTGGTCGAGCCAGTACACGACTATTTCGCGGAAGCCAATGTTCTGAGTGCCGACCTTCAGCAACCCTTGCGCGAGGAGATTAAGCCCCGCGTGGCCGTCCGCCTGCCCAAGGATGGGCATTACCAGTTCAAGCAGGCCGATCCCTTTCGCTTCGAGGGAATTCTTTCCTACCAGTCCGGCTACACCCAGGTCGCAGGACATCCCAGTTCGAAGACCGCCGGCTTCACCACGCTGGCCACCTCGGTCCTCGAGGGCCTGAACGTGCTCGATGTCGTCACCGCCGATCGCGTGGTCGCGCAGATCTCCACCGTGCATCCGGCCTACGGCACCGGCCAGGTGCCCTCGGTCACGTTTCTCGGCACGCGCTTCGACAATCTGCGCATCGGCGGCCACAAGGTTGAAGTGGAGCGAAGCCTGGACATCCTTGGCCCTCGCCGCGAAGACGACCGGTCCTACTTTGAAGATGAAGAAGTTCTCGACCGGATTTCGAAGCAGTACGACCGCATTGCCTTGGCAAAAGACCTGCCAGAATGGGCCAGCCGGGATTATCCGAAAGCGCGTCCAGCAGTGAACGGCAGCCTGCAGTGCTCCGTCGTCGACGGCGTCCATGGCACGCCTGGAGCGTCCTTCGGCCACGTCATCGACCTGCCGCACTTCGGAAAAATCTTTCTGGGCGAATTGCGCGTCGACCGCGAATGCGGCAACCCAAACAAAGGAATCAACGACAAGTACAAATTCCACCTGACCATGATCCGCCTCCAAATGGGATGCCTGGCGCAAGGCAACGCCAGCGTCGTCGCCCTGGACGCAAATGGCCAAGGCAGCGGCGGCGGAGGACACAAGCCCTAAATCCAATTGCTTTTACCAGCAGCGGTGGAGTTTCGCCCTGCGCCGGATGTGCGAGTTTAGATCACCAGATAGCCACTCCTTGATCTGGACCTGGCTTTCTGGCTGGCCGCCCCTCATCTTTCCCTCCTTTTATCCTATTTCTTTCTCAGGCCTTTTCCTTTCTGAGTTGCAAGAGCTAAACTCTGGTCTCCGACTGCACCCGAAAATGCTGCCGCGAGATTCACGCGAGGGCTGCAGTCGCCGGGGGCAGCGGTTGCTTCACAGGGCGCAAACACCAGCACTGCTTTTGCTGACTGTCGCGATGACTCTGATCTGGAGTTGTCAGCACCGCTCCAGCCCCCAGCAAGCTTTTGATCATGCGTGGGACCTATTTGACAAAGGAGACTTGATCCGAGCGCAGCATGAAGCTGGGAAGGGTTATGACCAATTCCATGCCTCAAGCCCTGACTGGGCCTGGAAATTTGCAATCCTAAAAGCAAGAATTCTTCGTCGCAGAGGAATGTACGAAGAGGCATTGGTAATCCTTAATTCGGAGTCGAATTCCGATCCTCAAGGCGAACTAGGGGTGGAAAAGCTGTGGCTGAAAGGCCTTCTCCATACCTCCTTGCAGAAATACGCGGAGGCAGAGCAAGAGTTTGCGCAGGGCGAACTACGCTGTGCGAACTCGAACTATCTGGCTTGCGAGGATGTGGCAAGCGGCCGCGGAGCCTTGGAGATGGCGCAGGGACACTATGAACAGGCCCAAGCCTTCTTCGAGCGCGTACTCACTCTGGCACGTTCCAGCAAGGACGAAGTCGGTGAAGCCGACGCTTTATTGGACCTGAGCTGGTCAGCCGATGAGCAGACGCATTTTGACGAAGCCTTGGACTGGGCCAATGCCGCACGCCAGGTCGCCCTGGCGGGAAACTTCGGAACTGTTGCGGAGAAGTCGTTGGGCAACATGGGCTGGGCCTACTTCAAACTCGGCGACCCGGAGAAAGCCGAGGGCATGTTCATTCAGGCTAGAAATGAGGCGGAAAAGCTCGGCGACATCGAAAGCCAAGCCGGCTGGCTCGCGACGCTCGGTTATGTCTACATTGATGCTGATGATTTCAGCGAGGCGAAGCAATCTCTTAGTCGATCGCTCGATCTGGCCCGGAAAATCAAAAGCCGAGAGGACATTATCACAGCTCTCCAGGCCTTGGCCTTCGTCTCCGAGCAAACCAACAAACTCGATGACGCCAGACGCTTCGCCGATGAGGCCCTCGCCAAAGCGCGTGAGGATAAGAACGGGCGCGACCAGGTGTATCCGCTGCTGGTGCAAGGGCGGGTTGCGGCCCGCCTGCAGGACCCTGCGACTGCCGAGAACGCATTCGACGCAGTCGAGCAATCCCCGGATTGTCCAGTCTTCTTGAAGTGGGAGGCGGAGCGTTCGCTCGCCCGTCTCTATGAGGACGAAAAGCACGCAGACGCCGCCGACCGCGAGTATCGGCTCGCGCTAACCACCTTCGAAACCGCGCGCTCCGAGCTTCAGAAGGAAGATTCCCGGCTGCCCTTTCTTACCAACGCTTCCCGCATCTACGACGACTACCTCAGCTTCCTCGTCACCCAAAACAAGACGGCCGAAGCCCTGCAGGTCGCCGACTTCAGCCGCGCCCGAACGCTCGCCGAGGGGCTGGGACTCTTGGACACCGGTCTCTCGCACACTGCTCCATCGCACACCGGTCTGTCGAAAAACGCTCTGCCGAAAAAAGCGACGTCCTTCGCCCCGCCTGCACTCAATGCCCAGCATATCGCCCGGGCAGCCGGAGGCACAGTTCTCTTTTATTGGCTGGGCGAGCAACAGTCCTACCTGTGGGCAATCACGCCGCGGACGATCCGCCTGTTTCGCCTTCCTCCGGAAGCAGAAATCAAAACCCGAGTCGAGCGCTACCGAAAAGCCATCATCGAGCAACGCGAGTCGACTCCCGCCGCGAGCGAAGACGGCGCCGCGCTATTCCGCATCCTGGTAGAACCTGCGAAAGATCTCTTGCCGAAGAACCAGGGCGGCCGAAAAGTCTTCATCATCCCTGACGGCAGCCTGAACAGCCTGAATTTCGAAACCCTGCTTGTTCCAGATCCGCAACCGCACTACTGGATCGACGACGTCACCATCTCCAGCGCCAGTTCGCTGCGCATGCTGCAGGCCTTTCACGCCGCTCACAGCAAGGGCGCAGGCAATTTGCTTCTGTTCGGCGACGCCGTTGCGCCCAACGAAGATTTTCCTGCCTTGCCGAAGGCCGCCATCGAGATGGCGAGCATCGAAAAACACTTTCGGACCGCCCAGCAACAGGTGTTCGCGCGCGATCAGGCGACTCCCCCCGCGTATCTGGCCATCAAACCGGAGCGCTTCTTCTATATTCATTTCGTCGCCCACGGAACGGCCAGCCGCGTGAGCCCGCTGGACTCCGCCATCGTGCTCTCCAAGGCAAGCACAGAAGACGACTCTTTTAAACTGTACGCTCGCGACATTATTCAGCACCCCTTGCACGCCGAACTGGTGACTGTTTCCACTTGCCGCAGTGCCGGTGCGCGCGCCTATTCAGGCGAAGGACTAGTCGGGCTTTCCTGGGCTTTCGTGCGTGCCGGTGCGCACAACGTGATCGGAGCCTTGTGGGATGTGAGTGACGTCTCCACTCCCCAACTCATGGACGAACTTTACGCTGGATTAAAAAACGGAGAGACTCCCGACTCAGCTCTTCGCCACGCCAAGCTCACCCTGCTGCACTCCAGCCCATCTCCATCCCTCCGCAAACCGTTTTATTGGGCGCCTTTTCAGCTGTATGCGGGATCGTGATATCGAGAAAACAAAAGGTCGACCTCGGCGACAACACCGGCGGCGCAACCACCAAGACACTACCCTTTTCGGCCCAATCGAGTAAGATTTTTTAGACCCCTGCACCGCGGACTGCGCCATGAAGATTCCATCTTCACACCGAAAATTGTCAGGCGGTTGCCAGGTCCGGCCATTCCATGGCCAGAGCCGCAAGGACGTCGAACTCCCCCTGTCGCGACGTCGGCATCCAAGATTTGACCTTCGAGGTTAGAGCGCTTGGAGAACAGACCCGACCAGCCAACCAGCACCGAATCCAGAACGCAGCTAGTGGAGCAGATCAACACTTCCCTCCATTCGGGTGATTACTCTCGCGCCCTGGATTTGTTGCGCGCCGCAGCTGCCGAATTTCCCCACGATGCCGAGTTGTCCGAACTGGAAAAGCTCGCGCATCACGGAGCCCAGCGCAACGCCGAGGCCAACCGTCTTATCACTGAAAGCCAGGAACTGTTCGCGAGGCAAAAGTCCACCGAGGCGATTCAGTTGTTGCGAAAAGCTTACGACCTCGACAAAAACAATGCTCTCGCCCGCGCCATTCTGGCCAATGCTCTGGTGGAGCAGGCGCACTCCATGGTGGAAACCGATTGGCGCGAAGCCGAGATGCTGGCCAAGCAGGCGCTGGAATTAAACCCCGCGCATCCCACCGCCAAAACAATCCGCAGCCTTATCACCGACCGGAAAAAATCCAGTTCGGTGGACGATTGGGTTTCACAAGCGCGCAAGCTGCAGTCGGCCGGCGATCTATTTGCAGCCTTGTCTCGGGTCGAAGAGGGATTGGACGTTTACCCCAACGATCCCAAACTGCTGCAGACTCAAGATGCAATCCAGCGCGACCAGAACCTTCGGCGCCGCCAGGCCCGCCGCCGCGATTTGGAGGACCTGCGACGCATGGAACTTGAAATCGATGCGGCCGCGGATGACGCAGCAAAGAAGATACTCGCTGATCGCATCCAAAGGGTCGCCGCCAATTATTGGACCGATGGAGAAATCATTTCCGTCGCCAACGGTCTGATGCATCGGCTGGGACTGGTCTCGCAGGCGAGTTCGACGCCGCACGGCGCCGTCATCTTTCACGTCCCGCCCCAGAACGCGCCGAAGCCTTCCCATGCCGACCGCAACCCGGTGTCGTCAAGCCCCGTTGCACCTGAAAAACTTCCTACCGCTACGCTTCCGCCAACAATAACCCCGCCGACGACGCTTCCGCCGAGTGTGGTTCCGCATAGCATAGCTGCGCAAAACGCGGTCCGGCCCAGCATCGTTACGCCTGCCAAAGTTCCGGCCACTTCCCCAGAGCCCCAGCTGCCCCCGCCGCCGGCCGCTGCTGCCCCCGCTGCCGCGTCTTCCGCATCAGAGTTCAGAAAAGCACCCCCGTCATCCCGGCCAAAACAGCCCACGAGGTCAAACTCCAAAACATGGATCATCGTCTCCGCCGCGGCGATCGTCCTTGTCGCAGTTGCAACGATCTTTTTCTACGCACAAAAACACCGCACCTCGCCCCTAGCCAAGACTCCAACCGCCCCCGCGGTCTCGACTCCCCCCATCTCCGCCCCGGCAGACTCAGCTCCCGCGGTCTCCACACCGACCGTGCCCGCACCCGCAACCAATCCCGAGCCAGCTCAGCCGACTCCCCCCGTTTCCGATACCACCGCCGGAAACATCCCGGCCCATGCTCAGCCGGCCACCGCTCAACCTAACACCGCTCAACCCAACAACGATCAACCACCCGCCGAGCCCACTCCCGCCCTAGGCACGCTTCTGGTTGTTGCCGGGCAAGACGACGCACGAGTATTTCTCAACGGAAGAGCTCAATCGCAACTCACTCGAGGCGGCCAGTTGCGCCTGCCGAATCTCGAACTCAAGGACTACATTGTACAAGTCTCCAAAAGCGGCTTTCAGGATCCTCCTCAGCAGAAGATTCGCATTCGTGGAGGCGAGCAGGCCAGACTTGTCTTCAGCCTGCAACCGCGAAACCTGCAACCCAAGAACCTCCCACCGCAACCTACTCTGGCGTCACTTTCCATCCAGGGCGGCGCTCCCGGAACCACGGTTCTCGTCGATCAAACTCCTGTCGGCACCATTCAGCCCGACGGCACACTCTCCGTCTCCACCGTCAATCCCGGGGACCATTCCGTCGAACTTCGCAAGGAAGGTTTCAAGCCCCGGCAATTCAAGAAACACTTCGTTGCCGGCGCAGCCATATCTCTCGCTGCCGCGGATGCCGCCTTGGAAGCCACTTCCGGCGAATTGAGAATCACCTTTTCACCCCCTGACGCCAACGTGGCACTCGTGAAAGGTGATCTTCTGAAAATTGTTAGCAGTGGCGTCCCGCTCAATCTTGCTCCCGGCATTTACACTCTCACTGCGCGAACCGCCGAAAGGTTCACCCGCACATCCACGCTCGAGGTCATAGCCGGTCAATCGAAGACTGTGGATTTGTCTCTCGCCCCGACCGGCATGTCGAAGTGGGATGACCCCAGCGCCTGGAAGCGTGAGGGCGACGCGTTCACTCGCAAAGGGGGAGACTTCGTTCTCTACGGAGTTGTTCCTGCGACGGGCACATTTGGGTTTTCGGCGATGCCCACCAAGGGACACCTCTTGCAATGGGTGCTCAACTACATCGACTCCAAGAATTACATCCTCTTCCAAATGGACGACAAGAACTTCTATCGCACGGTCATCCACAACGGCGAGAAACGGGACGAGATTATCGTTCCCGATCGAAGTGACAAGAAGAGTTTCCGCACGTTCCAAATCCGCGTTAGCCCCACCGAGATCGTCCACCAAGTGAAGGATGGCAGTAGTTGGACCGTGCTCGACCGCTGGACCCAGCCCGGCACCAATCTCGGCCAGGGCAAGTTCGGCTTCTACCTGCCCGGCGGCGACCAGATATCAGTCTCCAGCTTCGCCCACTACGCTGACCTGAACCTCCACTAGCATCAGTCTTGGCGCGCCAAAGCCACAATCCCATGCGTATTCCAGACCCTCTTCAGGGACGCACAGCTCGGCAATCGGCCATACGTCCTACTGGACTGTCAGGTTAACGTTGATGGTTTGCGACGTTGTTCCATAGGTACCTACGACTGTAATCGTGTAACTCTGCGGTGCGGTACTGGTTTTGCCGCTGCTATAGCCGCACCCCGCAAGTCCTCCCAGAGCTGTTGCCATAACCAGCAAGAACAACAAGCTCAACTTGCGGCCGTGTCCGCGCGCCGCGCGGCGGATGGTTCCACTGTAAGGCAGCAGTAACATCCCCAGCATAAAAGGCGACAGCCCAAGTGCCAGTAAATCGCGATGGACCTGTGCGCTCTGAACCACAGATGCGGTCGCAGAGCGCTGCGCCGTCTGGATCGTCATCGTAAAAGTAGATGCGGTCAAGCCGGGAGTGATGGACGGCGGATCAAACGTTGCGCTTGCACCGGAAGGCAAACCCCGGGCAGAAAAAACTACCGGCGTGGTCAGAGCCGTAGTCTGCGCCTGGATCGTAAAACTGTAAGTTGCGGCTTGCCCCGGCGCAACCGTCTGTGTGCCACTACTTCCGCTGGTAAGAACTAGAGTGAATTTGGCGATTACTTCTGCGAGAGCCGAGCTGGTGACGGTCAAGAAATCAGTATCTCCGCCATACACTGCGGTGATTGAGTGGCTGCCCACCGCAAGGCCTGAAGTGGTATAGGTTGCGGTAGAAGCACTGAGCGTACCGGAACCGAGCAGAGTCGTCCCATCCAAGAAAGAAACCGCGCCAGTGGGCGTGCCCGCAGAAGAGGAAACAGTCGCGGTCAACGTAATTGCATTGTTGACCAGCGCCGGATTTGCGCTGCTGGCCAGGCTCACTGCCGGTGCCGCCTTGGTTACCGTCAGCGTCTGCGCGCTGCCGGTACTGCCCGTGAACGAGCCCCCTGCGTTATAGGTAGTGTTGATGGTGTAGGCGCCGACTGCGACGCTCGCAGGCAGTCCATAGCTCACACTAACTGTGCCGTTGGTAAGCGTGGCACTGGTCACGGGCATGCCGATTGCCGTTCCTCCGTTCGACACCCAGAATGTCACCGAACCTGCATTGACGGTGCCGGAGTTGCTGGTAACCGTTGCCGTGAGCGTCACGTTCTGCGCACTCGAGTTGAACGGCGCCGTTGCGCTCGATGCCGTCGTGGTGGTCGACACGGCTACCCCTTGGCCGCTCAGTGTAATGGTCTGGCCGGAGGGGCTGACGTTGAGTGTGTTATCGGTGAAGACCGCCGTGCTGGTGAGAGCGCCGGCGGCCTGCGGCTCAAAGCTGATGCTGAGATTGCAGCTGGCTCCCGGGGCCAGCGGCGCGGCCGAGAAGCCGGTGCCGCAGTCTTCGGGAGTGCCTGAGCCCGCGACCTGCACAAAGTTGGGTCCCGTGACGACGAGGCCCGGAGTCACCGCGGTCAGAGGCTGGTTGCCGACGTTGGTGATCGTCACTGTCTCGGGGCTGTCGGAACTGGTGCTGCCGATGTTGGTGCTGGCAAATGACGGGCTGGGCAATTGCGCATAGCTGATGAAGAACACAGTCGTATCGGCTGGATCGGGGAAAATCAGGTTGCCCATCTGGTCCACCTGAACGTCATAAGCCGGGGGACCGGGAATGAACACCGACTGGGTATAGCTGCCATCCGACCAGGTTTCCGCAAGAATCCGGCTATGGCTCGTGTCGGCGACAAAGACGGTGCCATCGGCAGCCACCCCAACACCGTAGGGATTTTCCATTCCGCTTCCGATCACCGACTGCGTGTAGCTGCCCGCGGAGAGCGTCTCCTTGACGACGCGGCTGTTGCCGGTGTCGGCGATATAAACGTTCCCGCTGGCATCGACCGCGATTTTCCTGGGCTCATTCAGGCCCGTGACCACGGTAGCCGGCGAGGAGTAAACGCCTCCAGACTGCGTAACTTCATAGACCGCTCCGTCGTTGAAGCTGGAGTAATAGACGTTGCCCAGGGCATCGACAGCCAGGCCGGTGGGAAAGTTGAGACCGGTTACAATCGCCGACTGCACCCAGCTTCCGCCTGAATTTGTTTCCAGCAAAATCTGGTTGTTTCCGCTGTCGCAGACGTACACGTTGCCCGCGCCATCGACCGCAACCGCCTCCGGATTATTCAAACCAGTGGCAACCGTACTCTGCATATAGGTACCTGCCGACAGCGTCTCCTTGTAGAGGGCGTTAAGGTTGTAGTCGACAATATAGACATTGCCGCTATAGTCCACCGCTGCGCCAAAGGGATTGGTCAGGTTATACGGAGAGAATGAGCCGGCGACGCTGATTACGTCATTTGAGAAGAATTGCGGCGGGTAGAAGTAATTGATCTGCGGACCAGTCCCCATGCCCTGGATATAGCCATATGCCAGCAGGCCGCTGCTGCCCGAGAGTCCTGCCGCACCCAGCCTCTGTCCTGGATACTGCGGCGCAAAGTTCACGCCAATGGCACAGGTGTCGCCGGCAGAGTACGATGCAGCAGCGCAATTTCCCGAGCCCGAATCGGTGTAATCCAGACCTGTCGCTCCCTGCGTCAGAATCGAAGTGCCGGTTACCGCGACCGTGGCGCCCGTAAGTCCGCCGGCAAACTCGAAGAGCATGTACACGGGTCCAGCCCCCGAGCCCACATTGACAGGGCCGAAACTTCCGCCAGCCAAGGTTAACTTCTTGATGTCCATGCCGTACGTATCCGCGAGATAGATGTTCCCACTGGCATCGACGGCCAGACCAAGAGGTCCGCCCAGGTTATAGGTCGGAACCACGCTCTGGGTATAGTTCCCCGCCGAAATGTAAGTCTCCTTGACGATCCGATAGTTGGCAAAATCGGCGATGTAAAGATTTCCACTCAGATCGACTGCAACGTCATACGGATAGTTCAGGCCACTGGTCGGAACCGTACTCTTGGTATAGCTGCCTGCGGAATAAGTGAATTCATACACCGCCATATCGTCGACATCGCTGCAGTAGACGTTGCTGTTCGTGTCGACCGCGACGCCCACACATTGATCCAATCCGCTGCCCACCACGGTCTCGGTATAGCTGCCCTCGGAAGGCGTCTCCTTGAGGACTTGGCCTCCGCCGGTGTTCACGATGTAGAGGTTCCCGCTCGCGTCCACGGCGACACCCGTGGGATAGCTCAATGAGGTTGTGGTCGTCACCACGGTCTGGGTATAGCCGCTCCCTGAGGGCGTCTCCAGCAAAACTCGGTTGTGGCCATTGTCTGCCACGTAGACATTGCCGCTGGCGTCGACCGCGACGCCATACGGGGTTGCCAGGCCTGAAGAAACGACCACGCTCTCCGTATAGACGCCCTGCGACAACGTCTCCTTGAGCACATCGTTACCTTCGGTATTGCTGATGTAGACATTCCCGCTCGCGTCCACGGCCACCCGGTAGGGATAGTACAAGCTGCTCGTCGGCACCACGCTCTGCGCCGCCGTGAACTGCGCATGCAGGGGAGGTACGGCCTGCGCCTGCTGACCGAGGCACAGCACTGCCATCACCACAAGCAACGCCGCACTTCGTCCGAAATCCCGATCGATCCGTGAAGCATGCCGCACCGCCAGACTACGCCGGCCTGACCACCGATGCAGTCCGGAAATAGCGGGCCCGGTGATGGCTGAAAAGAGAACGGAAACCACATGCGTTGCGGCACTGCGGAGACGGACGACCGAAGCGAACGACATTATCAAACCTCGTTTTGTAAGTGCAGAGATACTTTGAGCAGACCTATTCCTTATCGGACGCTCCTGTAACTTCGACAGGGCTCCTGGCGTTACTTTCGGGAGCAGACCTTTGCGCCTAAGCGTTCCCTCACCAACCGAAAGCTCGCGCCGTCGACGCGCTCCGCCAACCGGGGTCCGCAACCACCACATCGCGCGCTGAAGACCGGCGGCCCATTGCTACCGTACAATCAGCGGATGATCACGTTCGGGTCGCAAGGTCACTACGACCGGGTCACCCTGGGAGATCGGTGATGAATCGCAGGAATTTTTTAACTGGGGCGTGCTCCGCGGCCGTACTCTCCAGCGTAGCCAGCAAGCCGCTCGGCGCAGCAACGTTGCCCAACGCGCAATCGACCCCCAAGGACACAGCTCCCGCCTCCGGCAGACATCCGCGGGCGATCACCATGTGGGAGTTTTCCTGGATCGAGCGGCGCTGGCCCGGCGCAGGCTACGAAGACTGGGACCAGGCGCTCGACGAACTTCTGGTGCGCGGCTACAACGCGGTGCGCATCGATCCTTTTCCGCACCTGCTCGCCGCCGATCCGCACAAAACCTGGACGCTCCAGTCTGCGTGGGATACGCAAATGTGGGGAGCGCCCGATGTGAACCGCATCTTGCTCCTGCCCGCGCTCTTCGATTTTCTCGGCAAGTGCCGCGATCGCGGCATCATGGTCGGCTTCTCCACCTGGTATCGGAAGGACGACGCCGACACGCGGATGACCATTACCGGACCCGTGGTGATGGCGGCGAACTGGATCAAGACCCTCGACCTGATCTCGGAAGCCGGCTTCATCGACTCTATCCTCTACACCGATCTTTGCAACGAGTGGCCAGGCGACGATTGGGCTCCATTCGTTAAGCCCCACCTGACCTACGGCGACTGGGACAAGCCCGCGTCGCTCGACTACATGCACAAGGCGATCGCCCTGGTCCGCGCGCGATATCCGCAGATGCCGCTGCTGTTCTCCTGCGCTGAAGACAATCCGGAAAGCTACCTCACGGATCTAAGTGACTTCGATCTGCTCGATCCCCACATCTGGATGGCGCAGCAGAATGATGGTGAGTTTTACAAGCTGGCGGAATACGGTTACGAACGCTTCGATGCCAAGGGATACACTAACCTGAGCCTCAAGGCGGAAGACGTTTATCGCGCCCGGCCGGAGTACTGGCAGAAGGCGCTGGTACAGGCGATCGACCGGCACGCCGCGGTTTCGCGGAAGATGAAGATGCCACTCATCACGACCGAGTGTTGGGGTGTCGTCGACTACAAGGATTGGCCGCTGCTGAAGTGGGATTGGGTGAAGGATCTCTGTGCGCTCGGGGCGCAACACGCAGCCTCAACCGGCCAGTGGCTGGCAATCGCGACCAGCAACTTCTGTGGTCCACAGTTCGCAGGCATGTGGCGCGACAAGGCCTGGCACCAGCGCTTAACCCAAACCATCAAATCCGCAGAAATCGCGGCGGACCTTCGCCAGGGTCGGCTCTACGAGAGATTGTGAAGTCGCTGCTCAATGAGTACACTCGGAAGCTAAATAGCGAGGTCAACGCACATTTCACGCACTCCTCATCCGAAATCCTCTGCTTCTGAAGATGCATCCCTGGGTATGGAGACGAACATCACACGGCGTGATTTTCTCGGCTCCGCCTTGTTGGCTTCCGGCTCCGCATTACTCGCAGGTATCACCCCCGCAGAGCTACTGGCTCAGGGCGATGACTTCACCGGCTACGGCGGAGTCGGCGACTACAGCAACGCGAACGGCAACACACGGGATGTTCTCGAGGCAGGTCATGCGATTCGTGACCATGTGTACGATCCTCTCCCCAAGGACATCATCGAAACAGGGGAGATCTATGACTGCGTAATTATTGGCGGCGGAATCAGCGGACTGGCTGCCGCACTATTCTTCCAGCGCAGCGCCGGCCCAGGAATGAACTGCCTGATTGTTGAAAACCATCGCATCTTCGGCGGTGAGGCGAAGCAAAATGAGTTCTTGGTCGAAGGCAAGCGACTGATCGCACACCAAGGCTCAGCCATCTATCAGATTCAATACCCGCATAGCTTTCTTGCGAACTTCTACGATTCCATCGGGCTGCGGGTGCCGCATCTGAAATATCAAAACTGGGCTGGGCCTGACCCGGAGTTCCCCCTCTCCAATACTCCGTATCAGGCGGTGGGTTTGCAGCACGGACAATACGGGTTTTGGTTTGGTGCAAAGTTCAATCAGAAGCCGGGAATGTGGTTGACGGATCCCCTCGGAAAACGCCTTGATGGCGCTCCCGTTTCGAACGCAGCTCGAACCGAATGGCTGCGCTGGCTGAAAGGCGACGAGGTGGGGGGCACGAAGTTCGAACATCCCAAGGTCGAAGGGGATGCGATTTCCCGGTATCTCGATTCCATCACACTCGAACAGCACTATATGGAACGCTTCGGTCTTAGCCGCGAGACCGTTCGCACGTTCCTTTCTCCCGTGGAAGGCGGTGGCTCCGGCTTAGGGCCGGATGCTTTATCGGCATACTCAGACTATGCGTTTGAAATGCTTCACCCTTTGCCGGAAGAGAATGGCGGCTCTGATCAGATGTTTCCCGGCGGTAACTCGACCATTGCGAGACTGATATTGAAAAGTCTGGTCCCCGCCGCGATCGCTGGTCCACATAGCGTGGAAGGAGTGTGCCGCAACCGCGTGAACTTCGCCGCACTGGACGTCCCGGGAGCTCCAGTGAGAATTCGCCTGTCGTCCACTGTCATCCATGTCGAGCATGACGGCGAAGTCGGCAAAGCTAACACCGTTTCGATTGCATATTCAAAGCAAGGCAAGTTGTGCCGGATAAAGGCGCGCTCCGCTGTGATGGCGGGCGGATGCTGGACTACGAGACACATCGTGAAAGATCTTCCTCAGATCCAGCGCCAGGCCTATGCTCAGTTTTACCGCTCCCCCTGCATGATGGTGAACGTTGCGGTTAGAAATTGGCGCTTCTTGTACAAAATGGGGATGAGCGGTTGTCGCTGGTTTGAAGGATTGGGCAATTACATGGAGGTTCGCAAGCTGGCGCTGACTGGCATTGAAAGTCCAACCATCGGCCCAGACTCGCCGATCGTACTCAGCTTGAAAGTTTTGTACTCATACCCGGGACTTACAGCTGAAGAACAGCGGAACCGCGGCCGCGCTGAGTTGCTGGGAACCTCTTTCAGAGATTATGAAAAACAAGTTCGTGAGCAATTCAGCGAGATGTTCGATCGAGGCGGCTTCGACGCGCGCCGGGACATTGCCGGAATCATCTTGAATCGCTGGGGACACGCCTATCTGAGTCCGCAGCCGGGATTCTTCTTTGGCCTGGGTGGCCAACCTGCCGCTCGCGAAATCCTGCGCAGTGCGCCCTTTGGGCGTATTGCATTTGCTAACACCGACCTTGCCGGAGCCATGGACCATCGTTATTCCATATTCGAAGCAAAACGAGCTATCGGCCAACTGCTCGATCAGGTTTTGAGCTGACACCAGAATCGCTCGTCTCTGCGCTGCCATCACTGTCTCGAACTCGCTGGCATCGTCATCAGAACCGGCAGCGAACTGGCGTGACATTGCCTTTACGCTCAACCTGGCCCCGCCAACCCCGAAACCATCCCTCACTTCTCCCAGGTAAATTCTGCCAGATACACGCCCCCCTCGCCCCATCCCGCGCGCGACACATACCATTTCCCGCCCGCAGTCTCAATCACCTCCGCCGCGTGCGCCGGAAATTTCCCCACCAGGTTCACCGCGTCCCAATGGAACGGCGTAGCGCTCTCATAGACGGCCGTCTCGTTGTAGTCATGATTGGTGCACACAAACAGATAGTACTTGCCATTGTGGGCCACCACGAAAGGAGATTCCGTCGGCCCGCCATCCGTACCGGTTTCCGCGTCGCGATACACCTCCCGCGGGTTCGACCAATGACTCAAATCCCTGCCGCTGACCACCTTCACCGTGTGGTTTCCGCCCCGGGGCGTGCTCGTGGCCACGTAATACAGCAGCCACCCATCCTCGAACTTCATCACCATTGGGTCGCGCGATTTATATCCATCCATCAACATCGGATTCGCCGCATGCCGCGTCCAGTTCCACAAATCTTTCGAGGTCGCCAGATGAATCCGATATTGCGTGCCGTCGCTCGCTCCCCCGGCGCAGTAGTAGATCCAATACATCCCATCGTGCCGCAGCACATAAGGAGCCCAGGTCACAATCTCATGTGCTTTTTTGTCCGACTGCAGCACCGGAGCCTGTTTCGTCCAAGGCCCGAAAAGATCGGGAGCCGTGGCATGCGCCAGGAATCTCTCATGCATCGGATTGGCCGGCTCTTTATGCGTGATGCCAAAAAGATGCCACTGCCCATCCTCCGCCCGAATGAAAGTATGGTCGTTGATGTACCAGCTCTCCTTCTTTCCGTCAGCTCGAACCCACGACGGATCGTAGATCTTGCGAAATTCACCCACACTAAATACAGACTTCCCCGACCCGGATCCCGCGCCCGGCGCCTTCACCTGCCCCTGCGCAAGCACTCGCCAAAGCGAAGCCTGCCCAGCCAGCATCGCTCCTCCTGTAAGCCCCAGCCACTGTAAGACTCGCCGCCGTCCGGGAAAGAATTCCAGCTTCATGAACTTCCGCGCCTCCCTGGGCACAACGCCGGATGCGAACCTCTGCTGCATCCCAATCAACCGTGCAGTTTGGAATCGTAAATAGTGCTTGCGAATATCGTTGGCTACGGCGCGAAGAGGGTGGCCAGAATTCTATCGCTAGCGCTATGGCATGCTGCTGCAGCGATTCCCCAGCCGCAACCAACTCATCTTGCGAATTTACGAACACTGAAAGAAATCGGCAGCCCAACTATGACCATGTGCACCAACAGCCCTAGAATCAAGTCATGCAGTTGGTAAGGCCCCCTGGCGTGAAGCGCGGAAAGCGGCAACACGATAAGGTTCATTACGTCTTCAACCGCTGCGCCAAAGAACAAGCCGCACACCAGGGGGTGCTCCCTCAAAAAGACCAGCTTGCGGCTGGCTGCGTAGTAAACCGCGGCCGCTGAGCAAGCGATAAAGAAGTGCAGGCAGACACCCAGTACGTATGTGGCTACCCCTCCATGGAAGGCCCGCGGCCCCAGCAGGCCCCCTGCAATCGCGAGCGGAATGTCCCATCCAAACAGGATGCAAGCTTGCGTAAGGTCCAAAGCCCCGGCAATCAGGCCACCTACTGCGATTGCCAGCAGAGCATTCGGTTTCGCCGATACCGCAGGTGTGGAATCCCCAATCATCCGATACCTCCGTTGCCGAGCAGGTTGGACGAACCTCCCGTCGTTCCGTTAGCGGAGTTCCGAGTTGACTCCAGCGGCGATGAGCAGCTGGGCGTGAACAAGAACGAGTTCCCGGCACGGCTGATCCCGTGCAGACTTTACGTCTTCTTCGCCTGTGATGTCCACTTCTCTTGGACATCTGCTCCTGGGCAGCGGCAACCCAGCTATTATTCTGAAAGTGACTGAACCGCCAGACACCCTCGCCCAGACACCGCCTCGCAAGAGTCGTCTCCGATTCTTTGTTCGATGGCTTGCCATTGGCGTGGTGCTCGTTTGGTCGCTGGCCGCGCTGCTCCTTCTGTCCGCCCGGTGGATCGACCCGCCGTCAACAGCGGTGCACATCCAGCGCCGCATGCAGGCTTGGATTCACCAGACTCCCTATCACGAACGCTACCAATTCATTCCGCTCAGCCAGATCTCGCCCGATCTCCAGCACGCCGTAATCGCCGCGGAGGACGCGCGCTTTTACCAGCACCACGGGTTCGATTGGCACGAGATCCAAATCGCTGCCGAAGACGATTTGGAAGGCGGTCGCAGTCGCGGAGCTTCCACCATCACGCAGCAACTTGTAAAGAACCTATTTTTCGGAACGGGCCGCTCCGTCCTCCGCAAGGGTGCGGAGTTCACGCTGGTGCCTGTGGCCGAACTCGTCCTCGGCAAGCGCCGCATTCTAGAGATCTACCTCAACGTGGTCGAATGGGGACCTGGTATTTATGGTGCAGACTCGGCGTGCCGTTACTACGACGGCATCGCGGCCCGAAATATCGGCCGCGAAGATGCAGCACGGCTCGCCGCGATCCTGCCGGCTCCCCTCAAGCGAAGGCCCGACCGCATGAATAAGTACAGCGCACTCATCCTTGAGCGGATGCGCCAAATGGGCTGGTAATCCCGAGCATCATCAATCGAAGCGCTCAACGCCACTTCGGCAGTTACATCGGCGGCTGCCCATGCGGGTGCTTTTTTCCGCACTACTCTCTTGTACTCCATTTGGACACCGTGAGCCAGGACAAATTCTGCGCCATTGGACACCAACCGTACTGACAGCCCGGTCTTAATCCTCTAAAAGGAGTCTCTTTTGACCCCACGTACCAGACGCAGATCGGACCCGGATTTCTGATCATCCCCGATCAAGACTCAGTCAAGACCGGCTCGGTACTGGTTTCTCGGGCGTCGCGGAAAAAATGGCGTTGAAAAAAGAACGCTACGTTGACCAGTGCGATCATCACGGGCACTTCCACCAGCGGCCCAATCACCGCCGCGAATGCCGCTCCGGAGTTGATGCCGAATACCGACACGGCGACCGCGATCGCCAGTTCAAAATTGTTGGAGGCGGCCGTAAATGCCAGGGTCGTCGTCTTGGAATAGTCCGCGCCCACTTTCTTGCCCATGTAGAAGGACACCAGGAACATGAGGAGAAAGTAAATCAATAGCGGAACGGCGATGCGCAGGACGTCCAACGGCAGGCGAACAATGTACCCACCTTTAAGAGAGAACATCACCATAATAGTGAACAACAGAGCAATCAGCGTCACGGGGCTAACGCGCGGGATGAAGTTCCTGTTGTACCAATCGTATCCTTTGGCTCGAACCAGTGCAGTACGAGTTAGAAATCCCGCCAGAAAAGGAATTCCCAGGTAAATCAAGACACTCTTTGCAATCTCGGCAATGGACACATTGACAATGGAACTGCGAAGGCCGAGCTTGGCCGGAAGGACAGTGATAAAAACCCAAGCGTAGAGGGAGTAGAAAAACACCTGAAAAAGAGAATTGAAGGCGACCAGACCAGCCGCATATTCTGTATCGCCTTTGGCCAGCTCGTTCCAGACGATAACCATGGCGATGCAGCGTGCAAGACCGATCATGATCAGGCCAGCCATGTATTCCGGATATCCGCGCAGGAATACAACCGCCAGAACAAACATCAGAATCGGCCCTACAACCCAGTTCTGCAATAGTGAAAGCCCCAGCACACGCTTGTTGCGAAAGACCTCGTGCAGTTCCTCATATCGCACCTTCGTGAAAGGTGGATACATCATCAGAATTAGTCCCGCAGCAATCGGAATGGAAGTAGTACCAACGTTGAAGCGATTCAGGAAAGGCACGACTCCCGGCACAAGCCAACCCAAGATGACACCGCCAAACATAGCGGCGAAGATCCATGCGGTCAGATAACGGTCGAGAAAACTGAGACGACTGGCTGCCTTCATTTGCATCCCTGGAGAGCGGCAAGCTGCGAAGTGCGGCTTCTTCGTCGAAACCCGTTGCTATTCTTTGGTAATGGGTGTCATCGTCTGCCCAATGCTATTGAGTTCCCTCTTGAGTGCGAGGCTGTCGATAGTCTTGAGCGGAAGGCAGAGAAACAAGCCGATCCTGCGATCCAGAGTAAAAAAAGCTTCGCGAAACGCCCTTTCCACTTCCGCCTCGCTTCCGCGGACTGCAGCGGGATCTGGAATGCCCCAATGCGCCATCATCGGTTGTCCGGGCCACACCGGGCAGACCTCGTTCGCAGCGTTGTCACAAACCGTGAATACGAAGTCGAGTTTGGGAGAGCCGGGCAGAGAGAATTCGTCCCAAGCCTTACTGCGCAGACCGCTGGTCGGGATATGCGCCGTTTCGAGCTGCTTCAATGCTTCGGGGCGCACCTTTCCTGACGGGTGACTTCCGGCGCTGTAGCCAGCGAAATTAGGTCGACCTTTGAAGTTCAGAATGGCCTCAGCCATGATCGAGCGCGCCGAATTGCCCGTGCACAGGAATAAGACGTTGTAATGTCCTTCCATATTCGTTTTTTCCTAGTTGCAGCAGGTCGGCCCACAACAAGCGTTGGGTTCGGCGCGGGCAGGTTTGACGGCCCGAACAAACGCACTGAAGATCTTGCCATCTACCTGCGGGGCAATGGCGTCCACATCGACTCCGGCCCCCGCCAGAAACTCGCGCGCGTCCTCTGCGCGATAGACTCGCGTCTGTTCGATATCAATTTGCTCGAAACCTGCGGCAGAGAGTTTGCCGCGATATTCGTCATCTCCGAGCGCACCCGCGACACAGCCGACCCACAGAAGCACGCTTTGGCGGATTCCTGGTGTGATTTCGCCTCGGGTCACAACATCGGACACCGCAAAGCGCCCGCCCGGTTTCAGCACGCGAAAAGCTTCCCGGAGCACACGATCCTTGTCCGCCGAAAGGTTGATCACACAATTCGAGATAAGCACATCGACCGAGTTGTCCGGCAAAGGGATATGCTCGATCTCACCTTTGAGGAACTCGACGTTCTCGGCACCGGATTTGCGCTTGTTCTCATTAGCAAGTGCGAGCATCTCGTCTGTCATGTCGAGACCATAAGCTTTGCCGGACGGTCCTACCCGCTTCGCCGACAACAAGACATCCACGCCACCGCCCGAGCCGAGATCAAGGACCACGTCTCCCGGATTCAACTGCGCCAGTGCAGTTGGATTTCCGCATCCTAAGGAAGCGAGCATGGCCTCCTCTGGAACTTGTCCCGCCTGCGTGGGGTCGTACAGATTGGACGTGATTGGGTCGCAGCCCAAGCCACTTGCCGCGGTCGCTCCGCAGCAACTACTTCCGCCACTCTTCACGCGCAAGGCTGCCTGGCCATACTTTTCTCTGACTACTTCCTTGATGTCAGTGGTGCTCATGATGCGTTCTCCTATTTACAAAGCTGGACGATATCTTGGGGTTTAACGGCTTTATTTCGAGTGCAACATTCGGCGTAGAGGAATTGCAGCAGTTCCTGGAGTGCTTCCGTGTTGGCCGTGTACCGCAAAAACGTGCTTTCGCGGCGCACGTTTACCAACTCTTCATTCTTCAGTTTTTCCAAATGGTGCGAAAGCGTGGAGTTCGGGATGTCGAGTTCCGACTGGATATCGCCTACAACCAAACCGTCCGGATGCGCGGACAGCAACAATTGCATGATTCGAAGGCGGGGTTCTGTGCCCATTGCGGAAAGCATGTCGGCATACTTTGCGACCTGCTCGGTGTTTTTCTTGGCTGAGGCTACTGTCATATTTCGATACTTGCAGAAATATGGACGCCCGTCAAGTCGGAGCTCAATCCGGAGCCCCCTATGATTCTTCTATGACACAAATCGTGCTCACGCCTATAGGACGGGTTTCCTCAATGTGACCGCCTCGAAGGAAGTCCCAGATGAACATCAGGCGCCAGCTTCCCTTACAACTAGGGCTGCGATCCACTTTGAAACCGCAATGCGGCGAGGTCTGCTTCATAGTCAAATCGAGCATTGGCCTCGGCAATCTGTGCCTGTGTCTGCTGTAACTGTGCCTGACTTAACTCAACAATCGAGCTGAGCCCCAGGCGATACCTTGTGTCGGCCAGGTCCAGTGCGGTGTTGGCCTCTTGCAAGAGCTCCGCGGTTACACTCATTTTCTGTTGTGCAGTGTTTGCTCTCAGCCAGGCGGTGCGGACATCCCGTACGATCCGATTGATGAGTACCCGGCTCTGTTCGTCGGACGCCTTAGCCCGCAGGTCAGCTTCCGCAGCCTGGGCATGGAATTTGAAACCTTCGAAGATCGGTATGCCAATGTTCACGCCTGCCGCGCCATACCAATCAGGGGTGAAATACGTGCTGGATCCGACAGGGGTGATGCCCACTGTGCCTAACCCGGAGATCGTAGGGAGTAGTTGCTCATGTTGCGCCCGGCTGAAGCGCACATCCGCCTCATGATTGAGTTTGAGAGCACGAAGATCGGGGCGCTGTTGTAAGGCGAGAGCAATGACTGCGTCCGCCGAAGCCGCGACCGGCAGCGGGGGCGACGGGTCGTCGACGAGTTGGTACTGTTGGTCGCTCGCGGTTCCAGGCACCTCGGTTCCAATGACTTCATTGAGATTCGCCATTGCGGCATCGAACTGGTTCTGCGAATCGAGGTCGAGCAATTTGGCCTGCGACAGATTGACTTGCGCGAAACTCTGGTCGAGCGTGGACTTGAGCTTGCTCGCAGTTAACGCATTGACTTGATCGCCGACCGCTTGCCGGGCCTTGACCGTACTTTTCGCAACCTGCAGCGTGGCCTGCGCCTCCAGCGCATGGTAGAAGGCAAGGTCCGCTGCCAGGACGATGTCCTCCCGCGTCGCCTCCGATTGTTGTTCGGAGGCTTTTGCCTGAAAGGATGAAGAAGCGACCAAATTGTGCGTGCGGCCAAAATCCGTGATCAACTGATTGAGGTCAACCCCCGCGCCCGCGTGATAGAGAAGCCTGGAAGCGTCGAGCGACCCGGCCGAGATGCGGCTTGCTTCCTCAGCGTCAACCCCAGTCAAATTGCCACTCAGCGCCGGAAGCAACGCCGAGCGAGTCTCGCGGACGACCTGCTTTTGTGCCAGAGCGAGCAGCGCCGCGACACTGATTCGTGGGTTGTTCTTGAGCGCCAACTGCTCCGCCTGTTGACGGGTTAGTGTTTCTCCGGTTGAGTCTGGCCGGAGAGAGCCCGAAGAATTCGCTGTCGCGGAATTTAATGCCCGCGCTGGCTGCTGTGGCTGAGCCTGAATCTGCGGCGCATCTGGAAGCTGCGCGATCTGCTGCGAGGCGATCTCCTGTGCGCGCATGGCTAGGGGAAAGAGAAGAAGCCAGAGCGGCAACAATAGACTTCGGTTACGCATGGTTCACCTCACCGGATCGCGGCTCGATTTCGTCATCACGACTTTCCTTGCGATGAATCAGCAGGTATGCCGTCGGCACTAGAAAAACGGTTACGATACCGGAAACGGTCAACCCTCCCAGAATTGCTCGCGCTAGCGGCGCGTACTGTTCGCTGCCCGGCTCCAGAGCGAGCGCCATTGGAATGAGGCCGAGGACGGTAGCCAGCGTGGTCATCAGAATGGGACGCAGACGCACTTTGCAGGCTTCGGCGAGGGCTTGCTTGAGGGGACGACCATGGGCGCGGAGCGTGCCGACAAATTCCACGATAAGGATGCTGTCGGAGACGGCGATTCCAGTCATCATGATGACTCCCATGAGCGACATAACGTTGAGCGTCGTACCCGTGGCCATCAGGAATAGGATCACGCCCGAAAGCCCCGGAGGAATCGCCAGCAAGATGATGAAAGGATCGGAGAATGAAGCGAACTGCGCCATCAGGATGAGATAAACCAGCACGATCGCGAGGATCAGACCGATGCCGAAACTCTGGAACGAACTGTCCATGTCAGAGATCGCTCCGCCCATCGATACGGTGATCTGCGAAGAGTGGTGCATGCCATTAAGGACGCGTTTGATCTCAGCACTTGCGCGGCCGAGATCTTCCTTCTTCGGCATGACGTAGATGTCGAAACTGCGACGCAGCTGGTAATGATCGACCTCCGTCGGAGTATTGATCTCCTTGATAGATGCTAGCGACTCAAGCGGTGTTGTGTTTGCGGCCCCAGGGGCGCGTAAGGGAATCTGTTTTAGATCGGTCAAAGTTTTAATTTGATTGTTAGGATATTGCACGCTAAGAAAGTAATTATTTCCGGTCTTAGGATCGACCCAGAAACTCGGAGCGATCATCGTGTCCGATGTAAGTGCGGTGATGACATTGTCGAGCGCCGCCTCCGGCGATATGCCGAGCAGCGCCGCATGCTCGCGATCGATGTCCAATTCCAGCCCCGGATAGTCGAGGTCCTGCGGAATCAGCACATCGTTGACCGAACTCAATTCTTTCACCCTGGCAGCCACGGATTTGGCGAAAGCAAACGATTCATTCAAGCCGCTGCCCCCGATTCGAATGTCGATCGGAGCGGGTTGTCCCTGGTTGACAACGGAATCCACCAATCCACCCGTTTGAAAATAAGTGCTCACTTCTGGAAAGTCATTGGCGAGCCTTTCGCGCAGACGTTGCATATAAGCGAAGCTGCTGGTCTTATGGTCCTCCTTGAGACTGACCTGAATGAAGGCGGTATGCATTCCGGAATTGCTGGTATAGATGGCCGAAAGATCTGGCGTAATGCCAATGTTCGAAACGATCATATTCATATCGAGGGGTGACACTACGTCGCGGATATCCTGCTCCATCTTTCCGACATATTCATCAGTCACCTCAAGACGAGTTCCGGGTGGAACTTTGACATTGATCACAAATTGCCCAGGATCGGTGCGCGGGAAGAACGCTACGCCAAGGAATGGAAACAACGCGAAGCTCAGCACCACGAAACCAGCAAAACTGCATACGACCAATACGGGCCGGTCCAGACAAACCGCAATAGCTTTTTCGTAGGTGCGCTGCAGCCGCTCGAATTGTTGGTTGAAACCGTCGACGATGCGCCGAAAGATGTTCGCGTGATCTATTCTTTGCTCCCGTTCGACTTCCTGTACAGCCTCCTCGGCGCCGCCTAGGGTACTGTAAGGAACGCCGCTGTGTTCAGGCTCCAAACGAATAAACTTTGCACAGAAAAGTGGCACCACCGTCATGGCGACGGCATAAGAAGCAAAGAGCGCCAGCACGACCGCGAGGGCCAGAGCGCTAAAGATGTATTTGCTGACACCAGAGAGCATGATGACAGGAAAGAACACGATGCTGGTGCTGCATGTAGCTGCCAGCACGGCAAGCTGGACTTCTTTGCCTCCGTTGATGGCGGCTTCAACCGCCGGCTCGCCCAACTCCATATGACGAAAAATGTTCTCAAGAACGACGACCGAGTTATCGATCAAGCGGGAAAGTGCGAGCGCGATGCCGCCCAGCACCATAGTGTTGATGGTGCTTGCCCCCAGGTTCAAGGCAATGAAGGCGGCGAGGCAAGAAATGGGGATAGAGAGTAACACCGAAGTCGTCGCGCGCAGATTGCCCAGAAAGAGAAGTATCATCAGCGCAGTGAGGCACAGGCCAATGCTACCCTCGTTGATCACGTTCTTTACCGCAATCTTTACAAAAACGGATTGGTCAAAGACGACCGCCGTTTTCAGCCCCTTCGGAATATCGAGCAGATGCTTCACGGCCTCTCGAATGCCGTTCACAATACTGATCGTGTTTGATCCCCCGCCCTGCTTTAAGATCGGAATGTAGACGGAATGCTGGCCGTCGACCCGGACGATGTTGTATTGCAGTTGCCCTGAGTCCACCGCTTTCCCAACATCGCCAACGAATACAGACTCGCCAATGTGGTCCTGTTTGTCCGTCTTGATCGGCATGGCATTGATTTCGTCCACCACCGGAATCTGGCTATTGGCATAGACGTTGTAGTCCTTCGGTCCGATGCGCACGTCGCCGGCAGGCAGAATCAGATTCGATTCATTCACCGAGTGCACTACGTCCATCACCGAGAGTTGGTGAGCCTCAAGTTTGACCGGATCGACATAAATCTGGATTTGCCTATACTTGCCGCCATAAGGCTGCGGCACGGAAGCGCCCGGAACATTGGCGATTTGATTCCGCACTTCAAACTGCGCCAGATCTTTGAGCCGCGTCTGGTCGAGTCCCTGACCTTCGAGCGTGACCAGACATACGGGAAGATTCGAAGCGTCGAACTTCAGCACCACAGGAGGCAGGGTTCCCGGCGGAAGCCGCCGCAAATTCGCCATGGCGAGATTCGAGATATTGCTGACAGCGGAGTTCGCGTCTGTGCCCGGCTGAAAGTAGATCTTGATCAGGCTCACACCCGGCAGCGATCGCGACTCGATGTGATCGATTCCGCTTCCCAGCGTAAAGAAACGTTCGTAGCTATCTGTAATATCCGCCTCGATCTGCTGCGGCGGCATGCCCGCGTAGAAAGTCGCGACCACGACAACCGGGATATCAATTTCCGGAAACAGATCGACGGGCATACGTGCGACTGTGGTAACGCCCACGACGATCACCATGAGACAAAGCATCAGGATGAAGAACGGGTGCTTGATGGCAAAAGAGGACATTACTCGCTGACCTCCTGCGCCGCCGTTGGAATGAACGCCGCATGCGGGGACACAACTTCCCCGGGCTGATAGCCAGTCTGTCCAGTGGCGATCACGTTGTCCCCAGCCTGCAGACCGCTGGTAATCTCCACGCGGTTCGAGGTTTGGATTCCGAGAGTCACATTGCGCTTCTCGACATGGTTCGTCGCATCCACTACCAGCACATAAGACTGATCGCCATTAGATGGGTCGCCGCTCTGCACCACGGCCTGCGCCGGCAAAATAAGAGCGTCGTTCTTCTGCTGGAGTTGAATCGTCGTCTCTGCGTACATCCCTGGATTCAGACTTAGATCATGGTTGGGGACGTCGACTTCCGTCAGCATGGTTCGGGTGTTGGTATCCAGTGCACGCGAGAAACGGATGATCTTGCCGGTAAACGTGTGCCCGGTCGCGTTGACTTTCACCCGCACATCGCCGCCGACCTGAATGTAAGGAACATCACTCTCCGGCACCGGCATGCGGAGCCGGAGCAGATCGCTCTCGGCCACTTGTACCACGGGAAGTGTATTCGTATTGTTGTCCTGTCCCGCTTGAATCAGTGTGCCGGTATCGGCGTAGCGCTTGGTCACCACACCCGTAAAGGGAGCGACGATCTGCTCGTATCCGGACATCGTTTCGAGCCGGCTGCGAGTCGCGTTGGAAACGCCGAGTTGTTGCTGCATGGCGTCGAGCGAGGCCTTGGCAACCCCAACTTGTGCTGCCGCTTGCTGGTCTTTGGCTCGCGCGTCATCCAACTCCTGTTCCGCGATCAGCCCTGGTCTTTCTTTGGAAGCTTCTTCCAGACGGGTGTACTCCGCGTGCACCGCGGAGTACGTCGACTCGGCGCTGATGACCTCGCTTTGTGCGCGAGTAATATCAGATTGGCTGTGGCGAACCTCGGCCTGCGCGCCCTCGACTTGGTTCTGCAACTCTGGGACTTCCAGAAGAGCCAGGACTTCGCCCTGACGAACGCGGTCGCCTATATCGACTTTGATCCAGCGAATATATCCCGAGACTTTGGCGTGAAGATCCACCTGTTGATAGGGCTGAAATTGACCGGCAACCGTGAGCGAACTGGCCAGATTGCCACGCACGACCGCTACGACTGCCGCCGCCCTCGGCTGCTCGGCAGGGCCTTTGCCATAGCGACTTCGAACGATCAGGAAGAGAGCTGCCAATAAAAGGCAGAGAAGCACCGCGATCCAGAGGATTCGCTTGCGATGCATGGAGCCACCTTACTTTCAATCCCGCAAGTTCCGGATTGGAATCGACGACAGCACAATTGCTTCGATGGACTGGCGATCACTCAACAGTCCTATTCGATTCGATGTTTAAGAATAGGCCGGGGTGTCATACATTATCGCCGTGGAGGGATTAAGAGAAGGCTGGAGGAGGACGTTGCGTGAGGTGCGGATCTTGAAAATCCCATCTGCGAGTCCTGCAGAGGTTCATTTCAACCTCGTTAAACCCGAAGGTAAGAATCAAAATCGCCTGGGCCAAAACCAATAGCGGAATCAGGGTCAACGTCTCCCAATCCGTACCCGGTTTGAGGGCCTTTTCAAGCAAGGCCATGGTTTGAGCGGAGCGCCTTTCCGTCAAGAGTTTGGCAACTGTGACGGTAGATGGAGATTGGTGGGGCTTGTAAAGAGAGAGTTTTGCCTGCAATCCCCAAGTGAATACGGCACACGCCAAAAAGAGAAGTGCGCACCTGAATGCGTATGTGACCGCAATTCGAGGTCGCGTTGACATCAGCCTTCTCCTTTCCAAGACAGCCCTATAAATAATGTAGCAAAAAATGGCCTGGTGGAGCTGCGAGAAAAAGGCCACCCAAGGTGTAGGGCTTGCGGGCAGACTGAACATGTCGGGACGTAACCACCGCTCCTATGATCTGTCACTTCCAGGGAGCTGTCTCTTGAAGAACTCATGCCCGTCGCAAGGAACTGAAGACACTGAGTGCCGAGAGCAGCGTCAATCCAGAAATGTTCGCGATCCGAGGCGAAGAGGCGGAGCGGTTGCGCGAGGCAATTCAGAGACCCTGGGTGTACTGGAATTTCATTTCGTTCGCGGCAAGATTGTTATTTCCCTTTCAAAGATCGCGACGTCGGTAGCGCCAATGTGTTTGGAGGAGATACGGCCATCGCAGCCTATAGGAAAGCGATCGGTAATCCCAAAACTCCTCCGTAAAGCTCGCCAGTCGTGGCATTGCCCATTACTACCGGATCATCTTGAACTGCCGGTAGAAGTCGCGAACCGGTTCCGGACCACGCCGATAAGGTCTTGGCGCGGCACGTTCAGTGAGAATCATGGGTTGGATCGTGGGTTGGAAATTTCGGCTCTCGGCCGCCGGATTATTTGGAATGATGGTGGCCAGGGACGGAGTTGAACCGCCGACGCCAGCCTTTTCAGGGCTGCGCTCTACCACCTGAGCTACCTGGCCACGTTTCGAAACCCGCTGTCCGCGGGCTGCGAGGACTTGTTCGCTTCACGCTGATGGTGGCGGGAATTGCGACCGAACGAAACTTGCAGCAACGCCGGACGCGTGCGGAACGAACTCGATTATAACAACCGCGCGGATTTCCCTCAACGCTGACAACGCTTTTCTTAGCCAAAAGTAAAGATCGCCACAGATTTCACTGATCTCCACGGATAAACCGCCATGAATTATCCCTAACAAACCGTGCAAATCCGCGGCAAAGGATTTATCCCGCGAAACTCTTCACAAACTCGACCAGACTGCGCAGAGCAATACCGGACGGGCCTTTGGCGATCCACGGTTTCTGATCTTCCATCCATGCGGTTCCGGCGATGTCGAGGTGAATCCACGGCGTTTCTTCGGCAAATTCCTTCAGGAACATGGCCGCGGTAATGGCGCCACCCCAGCGTCCGCCGGAGTTCACGATATCCGCGATGCCGGAGCGGATCTGTTCTTTGTATTCGTCGTCGAGCGGCATGCGCCACATTTTCTCGCCGGCCTTCGCATTCGCCGCGTGGAAGCGGTTGTACATATCGTCGTCGTTGGCGAAAAGGCCGGCGTTGTTATATCCGAGGGCAACCACCACCGCGCCGGTGAGCGTGGCCGCATCCACCAGATGCGTGCAGCCCAACTGCCGCGCGTAGAAGAGGCCGTCGGCCAGGACCAGCCGGCCCTCGGCGTCGGTGTTAATGATCTCGATCGACTTGCCCGACATGGCAATCTGCACGTCTCCCGGCTTCTGCGCTTTTCCAGAAGGCATATTCTCGGTCGCGCACACAATCCCGATGACTTTCACTTTCGGTTTCAGCAACGCGATCGCGCGCATGGCCCCGATCATGGTCGCGCCACCAGCCATGTCATACTTCATCTTCTCCATGCCATCGGCGGGCTTGATCGAGATGCCGCCGCTGTCGAACGTAATTCCCTTCCCCACGAGTCCCAGCACCGGCTTCTCGGGCGCACCGGCCGGTTCGTAGCGCATCACGATGAGCGCGGGCGGCTCGTCGGAACCTTGGGCAACGCTCCAGAATGCTCCCATCTTCAATTCTTTGATCTTGTCGGCGCCATACACTTCGCATTTCAATCCGACTTCCGCTGACATTTTTTTCGCACGCTCGGCAAGAATCGTCGGGGTCATGCGATTGGAGGGTTCGTTCACCAGATCGCGCGTGAAATTCTGCGATTCGCCGATCACCTGCGCTTCGCTGGCCGCCTTCTCGAGAGCAGCCTGGTCGCCGCTGGCCACCACGGTGAGCGAGTCAATTTTCTGGTCCTTGCGGTCGCTGCGGTAGTAGTCGGAATCAAAGTTCCCCACGTGCGCCCCTTCCACAATCGCGCGCACCGCTTCTTCCGCGGGGATGCTGGGCGGAGCGACAAAAGCGAAACTGCGGATGCCGCGCGACTTGAGCGCCCGAACCGCGGCTCCGGCCACGCGGCGCAGGTCATAACTCGAGAACTTCTTCGCGCTGCCCCCCGAAACCAGCAGCAGACGCTTCGCCATCAGCGTGACCGGCCGGTGCATCAGATTGGTTTCGAATGGCTTGCCGGCAACTTCGCCGCTGGCCAGCAGATCGGCCGCGACCGACTGCACGGCAGCATCGGTGGTCGCGACTTTGAGTTCCGGCTTCTTGTCCTTCTCTTTATCTTTGTCTTTGTCGGTTGCAGCGCTGCTCGAATGGTCAAGTACCACCGCGACCAGCGATTCAGTTTCGAGCGAAGAGGGGGCAGCGAGAGAAATTGTCGTTTTCATATTTTGCTATGCGATCCGTCAGATGATTGTTCCAGTATCGTCGGCGGGACGGGGAAAGCGCAAGCGCCGCGCCCCGAACGCGCTCGCTCCGATCCAGCCTGGATAGCCTTCATCAGGGGTGGCGTCATCCCGAGCGGAGCCGTTTTTCAGGCGAAGGGAAGAATCTGCCCTGATCGAATTCGACCGGAGCGCGCGCACAGACCGGAGCGGCGGCCGAAGAAATTCAAGCGGCCCAATCCCCGGAACAATGCCGCACCGTTTTTTGAAGTCAAAGTCGAAATTCTCGTGTAAATTCAGCGTGAGTCTGAGGTCTGATATCAATAAGCAAGATTCGAAACTCAATGCAAAATGAGCCTCAATATTTCGCCCTACCAGAATCATCGTTTGTTTGGGCGAATTAGCTCTGCCGAAGCGACTGTGATTTCGGTCCGCAATCTGTAAAGGAGTGCAAATGAATTATTCAAGTCTCGGGCTGGCGGCGCTTGGTGGCACGGTCGCATATTTTGTCTTTGGTTTCTTAGTATTTTGGCTGGTGCCAGCTCTTATCGATGAATCCCGCAAATACCCGGACGTATTCCGATCGAAGGAAAAAATGATGGCTGTTATGCCGATTGGAATGGCCGCGACCTTCATAGCGATCCTGGTTTTCGCCATAATCTTCGCGATGACACATCCGGGAGCATCGGGCACTGCGGCGGGTGCGCACTTCGGCGTTCTCATTGGCACCTTCGTGGTTTGCGCGTTTGTCCTACACAACTACGTAAACCTGAACATCGGCCTGAAACTGGCTCTGATGCAGGCTGTGGTTTACTTCGTCCAATGGACCATCATCGGAATAGTCATCGGTCTTATTTACAAACCCCTCGCTACGCCTTAATCGTCTTCAACGCTCGCCGCATGAATTTGAACCTCTCGCGGCGTTCTTGTTTTTCTCCGCTCATTCGTTCGGTGGCGGCATTTCAACGCCTGCGCTATGATTCAAGGCCGAAGCCAATACAGGTGAGGTTTTTCATGCAGATTCGATCGAAGGTCATCGTCCTTATTGCCACCGTTGCTCTCGGACTCGCTGCGCTCATAAACCGAAGTACCACGACCGTGGCGGCAGCTCCGCAGGCGGTGGCAACACCCGCGAAGGCCCCGCTTCTCGTAAAGAGCTCGAAAAATGGCGCACCCTCGGCGTTCTCCATTCCTGAGACCACGCTGGCCATCAATTCTCCGACGGCCATGTCGCAGCGCGTGGTGCATTACGAAATCGACGCCAAGTATGACGCGGCCACGCACACCGTCGACGCCACCGAAGTGCTCACCTACCACAACCTTACTGGCCAGGTGCTCGACCACTTCCCTTTCCACCTCTACCAAAACGCCTTTCAACCCAAGGCGACCTTCGTGCGCGATTCCAAACTCATGGGAAGTCGCGACACCGGCTATGCCAAGTGGGAAGACAAGTTCTATGGCTCGGAAGACATAAAGAGCATCGAACTCGTCGGCCAGGGCGATCTGACTTCGCAATTGCAATACATCGCGCCCGACGACGGCAACAAAGACGACAAGACCGTGGTCGACCTGCACGTGCCCAAGGCAATCGCGCCCGGCGACTATGCGCAATTCAAGATTGCATTCCGCACCAAGTTTCCCGAGACTCAGGCGCGTTCGGGATGGAAGCGCGACTTTGTCCTGGGCGGTCAGTGGTTTCCGAAAGTCGGCGTGTGGTGGCACGGCGCCTGGAATTGCCACCAGTATCACAACACGACTGAGTTCTTCGCCGACTTCGGCGTGTACGACGTGAAGCTCACGGTGCCGCAATATGAAATCGTCGGCGCCAGCGGCGTGATGGTCGATGAAAAGAACAATCCCGACAACACCAAAACCGTCACCTACCACGGCGACGACATTCACGATTTTGCCTGGACCGCCAGCCCGCGCTACAAAGTCCGCGAGAGCGTCTATCAATCACAGATGGGGCCGATCAAGTTGCGCTTCCTGATGCAGCCCGCCCACTGGAGCCAGGCCGAGCGCCACGAACGCATCACCACGAATACGCTGGATCGCTTTGAAAAATGGTACGGCCCGTATCCCTATAAATCGCTAACGGTCGTTGATCCCGAGCCTGGCTCGGCCGCCGGAGGCATGGAGTATCCCACGTTCATCACCGGCGACTCCAGTTGGTTTATGCCAGACGGTTTCTATCTGCCGGAGTTGGTCGTCGAACACGAATTCGGACACCAGTACTGGTACGGCATGGTCGCGACCAATGAATTTGAAGACGCCTGGATGGATGAAGGCATCAACAGCTACACCGAAGTGAAAGTGCTGGATTCGATCCTCGGCAAGAGCACGTCCATCATGAACCTGGCGGGCGCCACCATGGGTGAGCGCGAGGAACAGCGGCTGAGTTACATCAGCGGACCCGACCGCGACGCGATCGCTGAGAAGGCCTACGACTATTACAATTCCGGCTCCTACGGCGGCATCACCTACGGCAAGACCGCCAGCGTGCTGCTCACGCTCGAGGGCATCGTCGGCCAGGACACTATGGCCAAAGCCATGCACGTCTACTTCATGAAATATCGCTTCACTCATCCCACCAAAGAAGATTTCCTGAAGACGATCGAGGAAGTCTCCGGCCAGAATCTCCGCTGGTATTTCGACCAGGCAATCTACGGGACGCAGGTAATGGATTATGAGGTGCTCAACATCAATTCCTTCCCGGTGAACTGGTACGAGGAAGAAAAGAAGGACGCAAAAGGGGACGCCAAGAACGATAAGAGTAACGATAAGAGTAACGATAAGAGTAAAGATAAGGCCAAAGACGACACCGTCTACCAGTCCTACGTGTCGCTGCATCGCAAGGAAGACTTCGTGATGCCGGTCGAGGTCGAGATCAAGTTCGACAACGGCGAGAAAGTCCGCGAGCACTGGGACGGAAAAAGCCGCTGGATTCGATTCAGCTACCTGAAAAAAGCGAAAGTCGTGTCCGCGGAAATCGATCCCGACCATACCGTGCAAATCGACCGCAACGATTTCAACAACAGTTACGTCGTCGAGGCCAACCCCAAGCCAACGCGCAAACTTTCCACCTACTGGCTTTTTGTCGTGCAGTGGCTCGGCCAGGCGATGGCCTGGTGGGCAGTATAAGCACCTTGACGAACGCGAACTGCGCCACGGCTTTGAAAGAGCGCGGCTTTAGCCGCGCCGCAAGGGCTGGAAATGAAAAGCGGCTTCAGCCGCGGGTCTGACTGAGGATAGAGATCAATGAGCGATAAAAAAGGTTTACTGAGCAGCGGCTGGGGCATGGTCACGCACAACAAACGCTACATTTTCTGGTTTTGGCTGTTGAATCTGACGCTGGCAGAATTCGGCACCGCCGGCTTTCGATCGAGCGCCCACGCCATTCTCGACCACAGCCTGGCCGCCGACCGCCTGCTTCACGGCTTCGATCTTTCCGTGATGGTCAACCTGCTTGCCAGACCGGAATTTGGCCAGATGTCCGCCATGTCGACTCCGGCGGCGTATCTTGCATTTCTGTTTCTCATCTTCACCGCTCTTTTCCTCCCCGGCGTGTTTCAGGGCTACGCTTCCACTTACCGACTGCCGCGCGAAGATTTCTTTCGCGCCTGCGGGCGCAATCTCTGGCGCTACATCCGGTTGATGATCATTGCCGGCCTTGTGATGGGCATCATCGCCATCATCCTGTTCCTCATTAACCTCAAGATCGTCGAGAAAGCCGGCGAGAGCACCAACGAAGTGCTGCCGTTCGAGTTACAGATGACCGGCCTGGCAGTGATTTTCCTGATCATGACCACGCTGCGCATCTGGTTCGATCTGGCCGAAGCTGATGTCGTTCTCAGTGACCAGCGGGCGGTGCGCAAGTCGATCTGGTCGGGGCTAAAACACACCTTGCGCAGCCTGCCGCGACTGCTGACAAGTTACGTCGTCGCGACCATCCTGGCAGCAATTATTCTCGCCGCTGGCCTGTGGATTTGGATGAAGCTCGTTGCTCCGGAGAATTGGATCGGTGGATGGTTCATCAGTGAAATCACGTTGCTCTTGCTGTTGATCCCGCGCTTCTGGCAGCGCGGCGTCGCCGTATCGTACTGGCAACAAAAGATGCTGGTGCCGATCGCGATCCCCGCGCCGGTCGTTGCCGGCCCCATCGTCGCAACACCATTCGTTCCCGCGCCCGCGCCGGTCGATCTTCCTATCACTCCGGCAGTTCCGCCGTCGCCCGCGCCTGATGGAGCGCCGGACTCCGAGCGACCGGAAGACGACTAGAACGGATCAGACGTGGACGCTGGTGGGCCTTTGCCAGCCTCCACTTTTACGTGGCCTAGGTCGAGGCCGAAACGCGGCTCTTCGCGAGTGCCCGATACTTCGAACGGCACTTCAGTCCCTGCACCGTTCTTGCTGAAGATCGGATCGACCGCCTTCAGCAGCTTCGATTTCCATCCCGTGATCATCTGCGAAAGCTTCGCATCCAGCCGGAGCTTCCCGTGAAAATTAAAAGTGTCCCCGTCCAGGCTGTATTGGCCGGTGACGTCGGCGTGCGTGCCCGGCACTAAAAACTGCAGCGCCGGAAACGTGATCAACCCCGCCTTCAACTGGAACCTCCCGTTCAAATCAGACGGCACGCCGACTACGGCATGTTCGTCCGCCTGTTTGGGTTCTCCCCGGCTGCGCAGGCTGAGCGAGTCGATACGGTCCTGAATCTTCTTGTTCGAAAACAATCCCCCGGAAATCTTGAAGGTACCGTCAAGCTTCAGACGATTCACAATATCCTCCGGCCCGGGGAGAAGACTCAGCTTCACTTTCATGGCAACCGGCCCCGTCATGACCGGCGGATCGGTCTTTACTCCAAGCCGCAGCAGGTCCTCGACGCGGGCTGAATCCGCAACCACATCCAGTTCAATGTCGCGGCCCGGCGGGTCACTCACGCGAATCACTTTGCCGTTCGCGGTGAGCGACGAACGCAGAAATCGTGCCTTCACCGAATCAAGATAAGTGTCCCCATCAGTGCCGTCGACAATGGCGTGAAAGTCAGTGTGCAGCGCAACCGGATGTCCGCTGATGGCCACGCGAAAATCCGGCGTATCGGTCAGGCCCGAAACTTCGATTCGGCCCAGCACACCGCGATAGTCTCCCGTCGAAGAAAGTATTCCGCCGATGCCGTTCAGCGTGCCGAGATCGGCGTCGGTAAACGTGTAGTGGCCGGCGACCGGCGTCTCGCGCGGTGAGTCCTCACGAAATGGACCGAATGTCCCCGCCGACTTGATGTTGCCTTTCGGCTTGGGATTGACCAGCGTCGCGTCGAAGGACAGCGGCTGGTGGGGCCCAATCTCTTTGAGGTCAAGGTGGCTGATCTCGAAAGTCAGCGGCGCTCTACCCGGCTTGCTCGTATTGATAATGAGTGTTGTGTCTTCACAGACGAACTTGTCGACGAACAGGCTCGTCTTCATCGAGCTCATCATCTGCTTTCCCGAGTCATCGCCCATCTCTCTCAGCCGCGGCTGGTCTTCCTTCGGAGGAATGTTCAGCACCATGCCTTTCACGTAGACCGTATCCACATGGACGGAGGAGCGGAACAGGCCGAACAGCTCGGTTCTGAAGCGAAACTCCCGCAGGCTGATCAGTGGTTGTATGCCCGGTTCACTCGGATTCGCATCCGCCGGGCCGAAAACCTTCAGTCCCCTGCCGGAAACGTTGAGCCCGTCGGCAAGCCACACGTTGAGTTCCGCCAGTTCCACCTTCGTCTTGAAGCGCGCGGAAAGAGTTTCAATCACTTGATCGCGCACCATGGATTGAGCGTGTGCGAGGTAATGGTTCGCTTCGAATGACGCAATAAAGAACAACGCAATGCCCACCACCGCCAGAAAAACAACCACCCACGGCCAGCGCGCGCGTCGACGACCCTTCGGCCTTGGAGCTGGGCTTACAGAGGATGAGTTTCCGGAGGTTGGGTTTCCAGAGGCTCCAGAAGAAGACTGGCCGGATTGATCCGAAACAAAAGTCACGACCCTCTATTAGCACCCGAACCAGGCCAGCGCGTCAATCCGGTCAAAGCGGCGGTAGTGTTTGGCCCTTACACGACCTTGTCATCCTGAGCGTAGCCGTTTTTCAGGCGTAGCGAAGGATCTCCTGCTTGACCGGCCTGATGCGTGAGCCAAACTGCAGCGCTGCGAAAATGGCAACGAAATGTTTTCACAGCATCACGACCGTGATGCCCTGATTGCGTCGGCCCAGGTCAGGATCACTCTTCAATGCAGATTCCCCCTGTAAGATGCGCCAGGTCGCTTCGTCGGTCTTCGACCAATGCTCCCCGAAAATACAGCCGCGAATCTGGCCGCTCTCCGCCAAGTCCTGCAAGCGCCGCTGCACCGCGATGCGAATGTCGCCCCCAGCGCCCGTCGATCCATAGCCGTGAACAATCTTGAGCAGCCCGACTTTCCCCTGCCGGACTTCCTTTCGGGCAACCGCAATCTCGCGCTCCAGCCGCTGCAGCGCCTCCTGCACCGACGGCATATCCGACTTGAGGTTTACGGTCTTGATGGAACCCCCGGCGCGAACTGGTATAGCCTGGGTTGATATAGCTGCTTGGGCTGCTAGGTTCGATTTCTTCCCCGGCTGACCGCCTCGCGCGCTTCCTTGTCCGCCGTCCGCCGCCGCTCCGTTTCCCGCTTGTCCCACAGCTGCTTGCCCTTGGCCAGAGCCAGCTCTACCTTGACTCGGCCGTTCTTGAAGTACAGCCGCGTCGGGATCAGGGTCAGGCCCTTTTGCTGGGTCTTCCCGATCAGCTTGCGGATTTCCTCGGCGTGCATCAGCAGCTTGCGGGTGCGCAGCGGGGCGTGGTTGTGGATGTTGCCATGCTCATAGGGGCCGATGTGGGCATTGAGCAGCCAGACCGCATTTTCCTTCACCAGGCCGTAGGAGTCTTTCAGGTTGGCCAGGCCGCCGCGGACGGACTTTACTTCGGTACCCGTCAGGACCACCCCGGCCTCAAATTTTTCCAGCAAGAAGTAGTTATGCGAAGCGATCCTATTAACGGCAGCATCGCGGTCGCCGGAAGCGGTGGGATCGCGCTTCGGAGATTTCTCCGGGTTTGCTTTGGTCTGGTGCGTCGATTGGCGAGCCATGGTCAGTGGGTTTTATCTTAGCAGCAGCGTGACCGCGGACCTCGGACCTCGGACCTCCGACGTCGGACTGAACGGGCTGAGGTCCAAGGTCCAAGGTCTGAAGTCTGAGGTCCGAAGTCCGGCTTCCGGCCTTCGGCCCCACTAGGCCTACGACCAAAGAGTGTAACTCCCGTGTGCGCAAGCACTTCGGGAGCTGGAAATAGCGATGCTATAATCGCGCTACCGAAGGTTTTCTTTCAGCATCGCGTGGTTTTGCCGCGCTAGAACGCGCGACAGCCGCTGGTCCGGCGAAGACTGTATTAAAAAGGATCATCTCGTGAGGATTATCGAATGAGACGCCTGATGCGCCCGGCACTTCTCCTGTTGCTGGTCGCGGTAGTAACGCTCCCCGCTATCGCCGACAAAGCCAAAACCCTGTACGCCAAAGGTCAGGACGCGGAGGCTCGCCAGCACTTCGTCGAGGCCTACGACTTCTATAAGCAAGCTTATGACCTTAAGCCCAAGGATCTCCGCTACCGCACCAGCTTCGAGCGCATTCGCTTCGAGGCCGCGGCAGCCATCGTGCACAGCGGCCAGAAACTGCGCGATGCCGGCAAACTGGAAGAAGCTGCGGCCGAATTCCAAAAAGCCCTCGGCATCGATCCCTCGTTGTTCATCGCCAAGCAGGAACTGGACCGCACGGTCCACATGATCAATGAGCAGCGCAATCCTACGCCGCAAGCCGCCGGACCGCCCGTCGGCCTGGAGCGCAAGTTGCGCGACGCCTCCGGCCCCGTCGAGTTGGCTCCCATCTCCAATACCCCCATCACCGTCAAGATGAGCGACAAGTCCGATACCGTCTATCGCACCATCGGACAACTGGCTGGCATCAACGTACTTCTCGACCCGGAATACACTCCCAAGCCCATCAAGGTTGAACTCACCGGAGTCACGCTCGAAGAGGCGCTGGAAATCACCGCGCTCGAATCGAAAACCTTCTGGCGTCCGGTCACCTCCAATACGATTTTCGTGGCCGCCGACAATCCGGCAAAACGCAAGGAACTGGAACAGAGCGTCCTCAAAACGTTTTATCTTACGAATCTCTCGGCCCCGACCGAACTGCAGGATGTGGTGAACGCAATTCGCGCCGTGCTTGATGTGCAGCGCGTGCAGCAGTTGCTCTCACAAAATGCTCTGGTCGTGCGTGGCACTCCCGACCAGATCGCACTGGCTGAAAAATTGGTCGAGGATCTCGACAAGGCGCGCCCCGAAGTCATCATCGACATCGCTGTAATGCAGATCAGCAAAGACCGCTCGAGCACTCTGGGCTTGAGCCCGCCGACCAGCGCTTCCCTGGCGCTACAGAGCAATCTGAACCCTGTCTCCTCCAGCACCACCACAACCTCAACCACATCAAGCACGCCCGCTGGAATCAGCCTGAACACTCTCGCTACCCTGAACGCCAATAACTTCGCGGTAACGATTCCTTCCGCCAATCTGTCGACGGTGATGGGCGACACTGACACCAAGTTGATCCAGAACCCGCAGATTCGCTCGCTCGATAACCAGAAGGCTTCTCTGAAGATCGGTGAACGTCTACCCATCGCGACCGGATCGTTTCAGCCCGGTATTGGCGGCGTCGGCATTAACCCACTGGTTAATACCCAGTTTCAATACATCGATGTCGGCGTCGTCATCGAGGTTACGCCCCACATCCACTCCGACAACGAAGTCTCGCTGAAGATCACCATGGAAGTCTCCTCCGAAATCGGCCAGGCCAGTATCGGCGGCATCACCCAGCCCATCATCGGACAGAAAAAGGTCGACCTCGGCGAAATCCGCCTGCGCGACGGCGAATCCAGCCTGATCGGCGGCATCATGGACGACTCTGAGACCAAGTCGCTGAGCGGCATCCCTGGACTCGCGCAGATTCCGATCTTGAAGTACTTGTTTGGGCAGACCACCAAAGACCATTCGCAGGACGAAACCGTCTTTGCCATCACTCCACACGTCATCCGCGGAACGCAGTTAACCGAGATCAACCAGCGCGCCATTGAGATTGGGACAGCCAACACCATCGTGCTGCACCATTCCAGCCGGCCGCAGGCTGCTCCGGCGCCAGCGCCAGCACAACCCGCCACTCCGCCTCCGGCGGGGCAGGCGCCCGCTCCCAACACCGGCGCCAGCGCAACCCCCAGTTTCCTGTTTGATCCACCCACGGTGCAGGCCGCCAAGGGCAACACCTTCGTGGTGAACCTGCTGCTTTCCGGCGCCCAGAACGTGCATACCGTCCCGGTGCAACTCGACTACGATCCGAAAATGCTGCAACTGGTTAAGGTGTCGAATGGAGGCTTCCTCTCGCAGGATGGCCAGGCCGTAGCGCTGGTTCATCGTGAGGACGATCTCAAAGGAGAGTCGACCATCACAGCCTCGCGCCCGCCCGGTACTGGAGGAGTTTCCGGACAAGGCGCCGTCATCACCATTACGTTCCAGGCGAAAGCCGATGGACAGACTCCGCTGACCATCACACGCGGCGGCGCACGCGATCCCGGCTTGCAGGCCATCACCGTGAACGGCGCGCAAGCCTCGGTCACCGTCCAGTAAATCGAGTGTGCCGTAGTACCTGGCACGAACTGGATAGGGGCACGAACTGGGAAGGGCACGGTTTTCAGCTGTGCCGCTGAGGTATAAGAAGCGATCGAGCTTTAACCCCTGAGGGAATCCCGACAAGGGCGAGAACAGAAACTAATGACGGTGCGGCAATTCCATCACGGGCCCGGCGCGAGATCGGCAAAAGGTTTCACCCTGCTTGAGCTAATCGTCACAGCGGCCATCCTGACGATTCTTACCATGATGGCGCTGCCCCTGGCGCGAGTCACCATTCAGCGCGAGAAGGAAAAGGAACTGCGCGCAGCGTTGTGGGAGATGCGCGACGCCATCGACCGTTACAAAGATGCGGCCGACCGCAACGCTTTCCAGACTAAGCTCGACAGCCAGGGCTATCCACCTACTCTTGAGGAACTGGTCAAGGGAGTGGAAGCGCAGGGCGGCAAGAAAATCCGCTTTCTGCGTTCCATTCCCATGGACCCCATGACCAAGAGCAAAGAATGGGGCCTGCGCTCCATGCAGGACGACCCGGAATCCGATTCCTGGGGCGGACAGAGTGTCTTCGACGTCTACACCAAGTCGGAAGGTACCGCACTCGACGGAACGAAATATAAGGATTGGTAGCTGAGATTCAGATGGAACGGTGCGTAAACAGCTCGATGCGGCAAGCCAGGACAGGACGGTACATTTTCGTCCGCGGCCAACGGCGTCCCCAATCCGGCTGGACGCTGCTCGAATTGATGATCGTCATCAGCATGATCATGATCCTGATGGCGGTTGCCGTGCCCATCTACAACCAGTCCATCGTGCAGGCCCGCGAATCCGTTCTGCGCGCGAATCTCGAAACTCTGCGCAAAGTCATCGATCAGTACACCCTCGACAAGCAGAAAGCTCCGCAATCGCTCGACGACCTCGTCACCGCCGGATACCTCCGCAAAGTTCCCGACGATCCCATGACCAAGCAGCCCAATTGGGAAGTGGTCGAGGAAGACACCCTGATGGCCGTAGATCAGCAGGAGCCCGGCATCCGCGACGTGCACTCGGCCTCCGGCGGAATAGCCAGCGACGGCACCACCTACAGCACTTGGTAATCCGACGTATTTTGCACCGCCGCAGCTAAGCTGCCCCACGTCGCGGTGTTCGACGGGTGGGACCGCGAACGCACGTGCAATGAGACGTTCCCTCCAGAAAATTCCCACAGGCGCGATGTGACATCTGACCTTGCCACCCGCATAGAAACAGCAGATTATCGTCAAGGCGGAGGCAGTACAGACCACGAGCATGGAAAATCCCGCAAGTTCTTTGTTCTCAATATTTTGACCTCTAAACCCTAGGCGCTCAAGATTTTGCAGACGATTTTTGCGGAGCCCGCGCCAGTCAAGGGTTTTCAAGGGGGGTGGGGGAGGGGGGTACCCACTCCCGAACAAAATTCGCGGAAACAGCACACCCTCCCAGAGCACATCTTGGCGCACCAGCAATTTTTTTTCTCAGCAGAGTTCCACATTTGTAGTCAGCATCGCCCAGCAAGTAACATCTAGTCATGCCCGTAGAAACTGAAATCCAGGCCCCTACCTCCATTCGCGCGCCCCGTGGAAATCAAATCACCTGCAAGGGCTGGCAGCAGGAAGCCGCCATGCGCATGCTCATAAACAACCTCGATGAAGAGGTTGCCGAGCGCCCCCAGGATCTTGTTGTCTACGGCGGAACCGGCCGCGCCGCGCGCAGTTGGGAAGCCTACCGCGCGATTGTCGCAACCCTGAAGACTCTCGCCAACGACGAAACTTTGCTGGTGCAGTCGGGCAAACCCGTGGGCGTATTCAAGACGCACGATCACGCCCCGCGCGTCTTGATCGCGAATTCCAATCTGGTCGGCCACTGGTCGAACTGGGAAAAGTTCAACGAACTGGAACGCGCCGGCCTGATGATGTACGGCCAAATGACCGCGGGCTCGTGGATTTACATCGGCTCGCAAGGAATCGTCCAAGGAACTTTCGAGACATTCTCGGCAGCTGGGGAGAAACACTTTGGCGGCGATCTCGCCGGCAAGCTGATCGTCAGCGGCGGTATGGGCGGAATGGGTGGAGCGCAGCCCCTCGCCGCAACCATGACCGGCGCGGCTTTCCTGGGCATTGACGTTGATCCCGAGCGCATCAAGAAGCGGCTGAAGACCGGCTACTGTGACTTCATGGTCACCACGCTCGACGAAGCTCTGCGCATTCTGAAAAATGCCATTCGTAAGAAAGAGAATGTTTCCGTCGGATTGGTCGGCAACTGCGCCGACGTGATTCCAGAACTGGCCGAGCGCGGCGTCGTCCCGGACATTCTTACCGACCAGACTTCGGCGCACGATCCGCTGAACGGATACGTCCCGAATGGCATGACGTTCTCGGAGGCTGTCGAGTTACGGAAAAACGACCCGAAGGCGTATCAGGAAAAGTCGCTCGATGCGATGGCGCGTCACGTCGAGGGCATGCTCCGCCTGCAGAAGATGGGATCGGTCACGTTCGATTACGGCAACAACATTCGCACTTTCGCCTTTCAGCGCGGCGTGAAGAACGCCTACGACTTCCCCGGATTCGTGCCCGCCTATATTCGCCCGTTGTTCTGCGAAGGCCGCGGCCCATTCCGTTGGGTGGCGCTGTCGGGCGAAGCATCCGATATTCACATCACCGACGAGCTCGTTCTCGAACTGTTTCCAGAGAATCGCATTCTGCGGCGCTGGATCGACCTGGCAAAGAAGCGCATCAAGTTTCAGGGCTTGCCCGCACGCATCTGCTGGCTGGGTTACGGCGAGCGCGCTCAATTCGGCCTGGCCATGAACGATCTGGTAAAGAAAGGCAAGATCAAAGCCCCGATCGTGATTGGCCGCGATCATCTCGACTGCGGTTCCGTGGCGTCGCCCTTTCGCGAAACCGAGAGCATGAAAGACGGCTCCGACGCGGTCGCCGACTGGCCGCTGCTCAACGCGCTGCTGAACACCGCTGCCGGAGCATCGTGGGTGTCGATTCATAATGGTGGAGGCGTCGGCATCGGCTACTCCCTGCACGCCGGCCAAGTCACGGTAGCCGACGGCACCGATGAAATGGCAAAACGCATCGAGCGCGTCCTTACGACAGACCCCGGCATGGGCGTGATCCGCCACGTAGACGCCGGCTACGCCGAAGCCAAAGAGTTCGCAAAGAAGGCTGGCGTGAAAGTGCCGATGCAAGTGGATTGAGCAACGTGAAGATTCATATTAGTACGCTGGCGGTGTGTGCGGTGCTTGCCGCTGCCGCGTTCGCACAAGCACCAGGGTCATTTTTTCAAAGCTGTCGTTCTGGATACTCAAGTAGCGCAGTGTCGCTCAACGATGCTTTCGATCATCCTGTCCGCGCAACTTCCCCAGACGGAAAGAAAATCCTTATTGCCAGAATGATCCAAGACGATAAGGACCCGGATGGGATACACATCAGCTATAAGGTTCGAGTCGGGGGAAGAACACTTACGACGAAACTGCTGGGATTCAATGGCGAAGTTGCTTGGTCGCCGGACTCCAGGGCTTTCGCCGTGAATCAGACCGAGGGAGGCGGCAGCCTTGGGGCACGTTACGTTTTTTTCGTCGAAGACGACGGACTGCACAAACTCGATGTTTCCGCGCCGATTGAAAAAGACTTTGGACATCCGGTTCGATGCGAAGTGAAGGTCGCCCCGAACACAGGTTTTGTTTCCTGGCAACCCGATTCTTCGACTCTTCTCGTAGCAGCAGAGGTCGTACCGGTTAGCATCTGCAAATGTATGGGGTCCTATCGCCTGTACGAAATCAACCTGCCGAGTCTGACGATAGCCCGGACCTATTCCCAGACCGAGGCGAAAAGGCAGTTCAAGGACCTTCTCGGGTGCGAGTTGCAAAACTCCGACAACTCGTGCTCCGCACTTCTGGAACGAAATATCCGGCGACAGGCCCAAACGGTCACGGCGAAATAGCAGACTCTCTCACTTCGCCAGCGCATCGTGCACCGCCGCATACGCCGGCTTCTTCTGATACTTGTCATCCCACAGCAAGGCCCAGCCTTGACCCTTGTAGTACAGCGGGATCCACGATTGCTTGTCGGTGACTCCCCAGGTTTGGATTAACTTGCAGGCCGGCTGCTGCACGCAGACGGTGGTGATTTCGCCGTAGAGTTTGGCTTGCGCAGCGAGCGAGTCCTGACTGGAATCGGTGAGCCGGATGTCGAGCTCGGTGATGTGCAGGTCGAGCCCAAGTTTCGCAAAGCGCTCTAGGTTTCGCGCATAGGACGCCAGCTTCGCCGGATCGTCGAACCGCAGGCTGACATGATTCTGAAATCCGATGCCGTCAAGCGGCACGCCGCGCTTCTTGAAATCTTTCGCCATGGCATAGATCGCGTCGGATTTCTTATTCACTACCTCGGCATCGAAGTCGTTGTAGAAAAGCTTGGCACCCGGATCGGCCTCGCGCGCCCAGCGCAGCGCCTGCTCCACGTATTTCGTGCCCTTCCCCGCGCCAATTCCTGGGTGGTCGTACCAAATATCATGGCGCACGGTTCCGTTGTCGTTGAAAGCCTCGTTCACTACGTCCCATGCATAGACTTTCGAAGCATAGTGCCGCATGACGGTGGAGATGTGGCCGTGCAGAATCTCCGCAAGGTGAGCTGACGAATAGCCGCCCTTTGCGACCCAGTCCGGCACAGCGTCATGCCAGACCAGAGTGTGCCCGCGGACCACCATGTTATGACTCTGCGCGAACGAGACCAGCGCGTCACCGCCCCTGAAGTTGTAGGGATTCGGATCGGTATCAGGCCGGGGATGAATCGGGGCAAACTTCATTTCGTTCTCCGCCTGCAGTTGGCTAAACTCCGATCCAAGAATCGCGCCGTATTCCGCCTCCTTGAAATGCTGGGAAGCGGCGGCTGCGCCAATCGTGATGTGGCGGGCATCGCCAGTCTGGCGCAGCGTCGAGGGCGCGGGTCCAGCGGATTGCGGCTCCGGCAAAGCCGAACCGGACTGCAGGACCAGACCGCATAGAAGTGCCGCGAGGAAACCACGATGTAACACGTTGACCATGATGAGACCTTTCGTCCAGAAGACTGCTAGACTAAAACACGCGTGATTGTAAACCGAAGGTCTCCGCGATCAAAAGCACTCCTGCTGGTCAATGTGCGCCAGTTGCTCACGCTGCGCGCCGCATCGGCAAATTCGGGCCCGCGCCGCGCGGCTGCCTTAAAAGACCCGGCAATCATCGAAGACGGCGCGGTGCTGTGCGTGGGAGGAAAGATTGTCTGCGTCGGCTCAACCAAAGACGCGCTGCGTGACCCGTGGCTGAGGAAGAATCGCAGCAAGATTAGAGACGTTGACTGCGCGGGGAAAATAGTCCTGCCAGGTTTCGTCGATTCGCATACGCACCCTGCTTTCGTGAATCCGCGACTGGTGGATTTCGAGAAGCGCATCGCTGGCGCATCCTATGAAGAAATTGCGACAGCTGGCGGTGGAATTCGTTCCAGCCTCGAAGCCGTTCGTAAGATTGCGAAGAGCGCGCTGGCCGCGAAAGTGTTGACGGCTTTCGCAGCGATGGCGGCGCACGGAACAACGACCCTAGAGGCGAAATCGGGCTACGGGCTGACCGTCGAGTCGGAACTGAAGTCGCTGGAGGCGATCCGCGAGGCCGCTTCTCATTGGCCCGGAACCGTGGTTGCTACACTTCTCGGGGCTCACGTCGTTCCAAAAGAATTTCAGGGTTGCTCACAAAAGTACGTCGAGATCGTCTGTACAGAGATGATTCCGCAGGCGGCGAAGCGGAAGCTCGCCCAGTTCGTGGACGTATTCTGTGACCAGGGAGCGTTCACGGCGGAAGAGACGCGGCAGATTTTTGCCGCCGCGGAAAAGCATGGATTAAGCGTCCGCGCCCATATGGGCCAACTTTCGAAGACAGACCTGTCGCCGTTCCTGCGTTTCCATCCAGCGTCGTTCGACCACATGGATCACGTGAGCAACGACGATGTCTCGCAGTTGGCTGCCGCGGATACAGTGGCCACGCTGGTGCCCGGGGCAAATTATTTTCTGGGCTGGAAGGAATATCCGAATGCACGGCGGTTGATCGATGCCGGTGTGCCGGTGGCGCTGGCGACGGATTACAACCCAGGGACTTCGCCGACGATCAGCATGCCGATGGCGATGTCGTTGGCGTGCACGCACATGAAGATGTCGCCGGCGGAGGCGGTCGCGGCGGCCACCATCAACGGAGCATGGGCGCTACGCATGGCCGGCCGCAAGGGCAGCATCGAACCGGGGAAGGATGCGGATCTGGCGGTATTTGACGTGAAGGATTATCGCGAAATTGCGTATTGGTTTGGCGCGAATCACTGCGCCACGAGCGTTCTGAACGGAGTGGTGGCGGAGCGGCAGTGAACTTTCGCGACGCCCAATGCGTATCAGGTTGAAGTGGAGGAGTACGTCTGCCCTGCCGACACTCCTTAAACAATAAGGAAGCAAGCCGATCCAATCTCCTGAGGGAAAACTCAGGCAAACAATTGAGGCAAACAATAATGAAGCGCATTCCTGCAGTCCTGACTTTCTGCGTGCTCACACTCTCGCTGGCAACCGCCCAGCGACTGCCCGAAACGGCAAGACCAGAGAATTACAAACTGAGCTTCACTCCCGATCTCGACAAGGCCCGGTTTGAGGGCGACGAGACCATCACGGTCCGAGTGCTGCAGGCGACGCCAGAGATTACGCTCAACGCGGTAGACATTGATTTCCACGATGTCAGCATCACCAGCGGCGGGGTCACGCAAAAGGCAAAAGTGACCGCAGAAAAAGAGAAGGAGATGGTGGTGCTGGCGGTTGAGAAGCCGCTGGCCGCGGGCCCGGCGACCATCCACATTAGTTATACCGGCATTCTCAACGACGAAATGCGGGGCTTGTACCTGGGCAAAGACGACAAGGGGCGCAAGTATGCGGCATCGCAGTTTGAAGCTACCGATGCGCGGCGCGCCTATCCGTCGTTCGACGAGCCAGATTACAAAGCAACGTTCGACATTACGGCGGTCGCCGACAAAGGCATGGTCGCGATCTCGAATCAGAAAATCCTTTCAGACACGCCCGGCCCTGGCGATAAACACACCGTGCGTTTTGCCACGACAGCCAAAATGTCTTCCTATCTGGCCGCGCTGATCGTGGGCAACTTTGAGTACATCGAGGGCGAGGCCGACGGCATTCCGATTCGTGTCTACGCGACTCCGGGAAAGAAAGAAATGGGCAAGTTCGCGCTGGATGCGGCGACGTACGTTCTCGGCTACTACGACAAGTATTTTGGGATCAAGTATCCCTACGGAAAGCTCGACTTGATCGGCCTGCCGGACTTCTCGGCAGGCGCGATGGAGAATACGGGCTGCATCACCTTCCGCGAAGTGATTCTTCTGATCGACGAGAAACAAGGCTCCGTCGGATTGAAGAAGGAAATTGCCAGCGTCATTGCGCACGAAATGGCGCACCAGTGGTTCGGCGATCTGGTAACGATGAAGTGGTGGGACGACATCTGGCTCAACGAAGGTTTTGCCACGTGGATGGAAGACAAGCCGGTCGCGAAATGGAAGCCGGAATGGAATTACGACCTGGACGACGTGAGCGGAACCGGCGGAACTCTGAACGTGGATTCGCTGGCGAACACGCGCCCGATTCACCAGGCGGCCGAAACTCCGGCGCAGATTCAGGAATTGTTCGACGGAATCGCGTACGGCAAAGCTGCGTCGGTGCTGCGGATGCTGGAGTCTTATCTGGGCGAAGAAACGTTCCGCGCCGGCGTGAACGCATATTTGCAACAGCATCAATATGCCAACGCCACAGCAGACGATTTTTGGGATGCTCAGGCCAAGACGTCGAAAAAGCCGGTCGACAAGATCATGCCGACGTGGGTCAAGCAGGCGGGTGTGCCCATCGTCAATGTGAAGCTCCAATGTTCGGGTAATTCGACCAGCGTCACGCTGACGCAGCAGAGGTATTACTTTGACCGCGCGAAGTTCGAGACCGCGAACGAACAGTTGTGGCAGATTCCGTTGTGCATGAGAGGCTCGGCAAGCGGCAACAATGCAAAATGCGAACTGCTCACCCGCAAAGAAGAGACGTTCACGCTGCCCGGCTGCTCAACCTGGGTGCTAGCCAATGCTGGAGCGACTGGCTACTACCGCACGGGCTACTCGGCGGACGCGGTGCGTGCTCTGGCCACCGATGCTGAGACCAAGCTGACTCCGGCCGAGCGCATCGCGTTGCAGAGTGACATCTGGGCCTCAGTGCGCGTAGGCCGCGAACCCGTCGGCGACTTTCTGGCTTTCACGCAGGGGTTACAGTCGGATCGCAACCGCGCGGTGCTCGACGATGTTCTTGGACATCTCGATTACATCGGACGCTATCTGGCAACCGATGGCGACCGCGACTCCTATCGTACGTGGCTGCGCCAGTATCTGTCGCCGGCGATGAAAGAAATGGGATACGAGCCCAGGCCCGGCGAGAGTGACGAACAAAGAACGCTGCGGTCGCGGTTGTTCAATGCGCTGGGCTATGATGCCCGCGATCCTGAGACTCTTGAAGTGGCGCGGAAACTCGCGGACAAGGCTCTGGCCGATCCGGGGTCCGTGGATAGCGAACTGGCGGGCGGCGCCTTCGGGCTGGCTGCCTTGAATGGAGACTCCGCGTTTTACGATCGGGTCTTGGCCGGAACGAAGAGTCCGAAGTCGCCGGAACTTTACTACACCTATCTGTTCACGCTGGCCCAGTTCGGCGATCCGAAACTGCTGGAGCGTACGCTGGAGCTTGCGGTTTCGCCCGACGTGCGATCGCAGGATGCGCTGCAGTTGGTGGGCGCGGTGATGGGAAATCCAGCGGGCGAAAAAGTGACATGGGATTTCATCCAGTCGCACTGGGACGCCATTGCCAAGGCTGGCGGTCCGTTTGCCAGTGCGGAAGTGGTAGGCGCAACCAGCGTGTTCTGCGATGCAGGGATGCGCGATCAGGTCACGGCATTCTTTGCAGCCCACAAGATCGCGGCAGCAGAACGCACCTATAAACAATCGATTGAACGAATCAACAATTGCATCGATCTGAAAACGCAACAGGAACCGCAGTTGGCATCGTGGCTGGGGCAGCATGGCACCGCGGGCGGAAAATAAACGGCGTGAAGTAAAACGTGGCCCGGTAAATCTTCCGGGCCGTTTTCTATTGTGTTAAGGCACAACCGGCAGCACGAGGTGCGAAGGCAGCTGGGGTGAGCAGTAGATGCGCTGAGTTGCGGGCACAAAATCCGAGGCCCCGGCCTGATAAATGCTGGGCACAAACTTCTGCGGATTGCGATCGATGACCGGAAACCACGTCGATTGAACCTGCACCATGATGCGGTGACCCTTTAAGAAGACATGGTCGTGATCGCGCAGAGGGATGTTCCACTGCGTGGGCTGGTTGGCTTTCAGGGCGTGCGGCTTTTCGTAGCTTTCGAGATAGCGCCCACGGCGCACTTCCATGGCAATCGGCAATTCGTAGCCGTTCAACGACTGGGCGTACTGGCCGGGCTTGGGGCCGGCTTCGGGATTCCAGTCGATCTTCTGCGCGTCCTGCGGATAGACGTCGATCAACTTGACTACAAAATCGCTGTCAGTTCCAGAAGTGGACGCGAACAGATTTGCCGCGAGCGGTCCGCTGACGGTGAGATCGTGATCAAGCGGTTCGCTCACGAACGAGAGCACGTCAGGCCGATGATCGACAAAGCGCTGGTCAGCAACTTCCCAGGTTCGCCAGTCTCCTCCCGGATAAGTGGGCGTAATCGGCCGCTGGCGGTAAGGAACGGGATTGGCGGGATCGGAAATGTACTCGCGGTAAGGGTGCGCCGACTTGGCCGCATCCGGCACGGTGAATGAGAGCGTCCCGTCCGCCTGCAAATAAAGTTTTGTCGGCTTCGCTTCCTTCGGAGGCCACGCAGCGTAGGTGTGCCAGGTGTTCGATCCACTCTGAAACGTGCTGGCCTGCCACACCGGCTTTTCGCCCTGGCCGTGCAGGTAGTAGCGGAAGAACGGCGCTTCGATGTTCTCGCGGAACTCGCGCGCCGTCTCGTGCCCGCCAAATGGAATCAGGCCGATGCTGTCGCCCTTCGGGCTCTGCCACTCACCGTGGTACCAGGGCCCGGCGACCATAAAGTTTGTATGCTGCGGATCGTTTTCTTCCGCGTGGCGGAAAATTTGCCACGGCCCCCACGGATCTTCCTGATCCCAAAATCCCGCGACATTCAAGTTGGGCACGGTCGAAGCGTGCAGCTGGTTGACCCAGGCTTCCTTCTTCCAGAACTCGTCGTAGTCGGGATGCTCGATGGTGGAATTCCAGTAAGGAATTGAGCCGTGCAGGTATTTCGCATTGATGTTAGAAAGCGGCCCCAGATTCAGATACCACTCGTAGCTGTCGTAGATTTCGAAATCGAAATGCGTGTTTTTGTTCTTATCGGCCTGCTCTAAAACTGCATATTCGAAGTCATAGCTCTCGCGCAGCGCGCCGAAGCGGTGATCGTCGTCGTTCATCCATTGGTCGACGGGCGATGCCTGCTCGCTCATGGCCTTGAGCGCGGGATGCGGATGAAGCAGCGCGAGCGCCGTGGTCAGGCCGTCGTAGGAAACGCCGAACATCCCCACCTTACCGTTGTTGTTGGGAACATTTTTCACCAGCCACTCGATCGAGTCGTAGGCATCGGTGGTTTCGTTGGTGGCCTTGGGATCGCTGAGGTCGACCTGGGAGGATAGATTGAACACGCCCTCCGACTTGAAGCGCCCGCGCAGGTTCTGGAAGACGAAAATGTAGCCATCCTGCGCGAGCTCCTTGAGCGACCCAGGAACCTGTTCGAAAGCTTTCTCAGGAACGCCGTAGGGTGTGCGACGGAACAGAATCGGCAGCGGACCGGTTTGGTTGAGAGGAGTGAGGATCGCAGTCTGGAGATGGACTTCGTCGCGCACCGGAATCATGACTTCCTGAAGCGTGAAAACCGGCTTGGCTGCCGCCTGCTCGGTCGTCGGAGTCTGTTGAGCCGTGGCAGAAATCGCAGAGCATATTGCGACTACATGCAAAATCAAACGCAGGATGGATATGCGCACGAGTTTCCTCCGGCACACTATTGAGATGAACCAAGGGGCGCAGTATATCAATCGAGCGGCAATCAGAACAGCCGTCCAATCGAGAAATTCACCCGACTCTGGCCGGTAGGACTGACGCTTCCTGCCAGCGCAATCGGACCGACGATAGTGTCGGCGATCAGTCCGAGATTGAAAGTCCCGCGCACGGCGATGGGGCCGGGATCGAGCGCCGCCGTGCCGAATGCGGTGCCGGCTTCATACCATCCGCCCCAATAAATCTTGCCGCCAGCCAGCGCGGGCAAGCGGTACAGTTCGCGCCGGAATCCGAGCGATGAGTAGGCGTAGTGGTTCCCCAGGAACTCCTGCGGAAGATAAGCGCCCAGCCGGAACGGTCCGCCGAGCGCGAATACCTGAAAAGGCCCAGCAGAGCCGCGGAAGGTGGTGCCGCCGGAGAGATCGAGGAAGAGTGAAGTCTTCCCTCCGACGGGAACGACATTGGAAGTCTGTACATCCAGTTGCCCGATAGGATGCGCCAGACCGGGGCTTTGCAATACGCGCGAGAGCGTAGCTACGATGCGCGTGCCTCGACTGGGCACAGCGGGACTGTCCTGGCCGTCCCAGACGTAGCGCGCGCGGAATTCGCCGGTGCTGCCGTTAACGATGGGCAGGCCAGCGCCTCCGATCAACGGACTCAACTTGCCCTCGAAAATTTCGTAGCCCACGCGGATCTCGCTGAGACGGCCGGAATTGTAGCCGATGTCGAAACCGCCTCCGGCGCGCTCATCGCCGAACACGGCAACCCGCGTGAGTCCGGTAAAGGAATTGCGCGCGAATTTTGAAGCGAACATGTAGGGCGCAACAAAAAAGTGCGACTGGCCCAACGGCTGGTAGAACTCGCTGGCGGCCAGATTGCTGGAACCGAATAGCAGATCATTGCGCCACTCGCCACCTTCGTGGGCAACATCCATGAAAGTCACGCGCGCACCCGCGGAAAAATCGAAGGCAGCGACTCCGGAACCGTCCACATTGACGGCGAGGTCGACGAACGGCGGGCCATAGGACTTCTCGTGCGTGGTCACGCGTAACGCGGGGACTCCGTTCTGCGTGAAGCCCTCGTAACCGGCGCGATCGAACTGACCCTCCCCGGCGATGCGAGTGAGTTGAGTATCGACCTTGTCGAGATTGAGCGGTCCACGCAGTGCCTTGCTGAGCCGATGCTGGAGGCGGGCGTCGGTATCGGAATCGGCGCCGGTGACTTCAACAGTCTCGACTTTCGCGGGCTGGTGCCCGCGGCGCGCCGCACGAGCGGCGAGGTACGCTTGCCATTCGGCGGGATCCTGGATGGCGTAAGGCAGAATCGCATCCCCCTGGCTGGCGGCGGATTTGTATCCAAGTTGAATAAGTTCCTTGACACGCGAATAGTCGTTCACCGAGAAGCCGGTCATGTCGACACTGACTTTGGCTTTGGCGAGCGCAAGCGAACGATGTTCGTTCTGCGTGATCATGACATCGACGGCGCGGCTGAGCACGCCCGTGAGCGTATCGAGTTGAGCGCGGTCGCCCGGGGGCAGGCGCAGTTCCACCGCGATGACTTCGTCCGCATCCATGGCCAGGACGGTTTCCACGGGAATGTTCTGCACCATTCCGCCATCGGCCAGAACATGGCCGTCGATCTCGACCGGCGTGAACACGCCGGGAATTGCCATGGACGCGCGCACCGCCAGCGCCAATGCGCCCTGTTGCAACACAACGCCTTCGCCGCTCAGCATGTCGGTAGCGACGCAGCGAAAAGGAATGGGCAGGTCGTCGAAGCTGGCGATGCCCGACTCCGAGTAAGCGATGCGATCGAGCAACAGTCCCACACCCTGGCCCGGATTGAATCCGTTGGGGCCATTGAGACCGTGCTTCAGACCGAGCGGAGTATCGATGAGAAAGTCGCGCCGGTCCTGCTTGCGGCGATAAGAGAGCTGGGAATAACTCGGCTCGGGAAGAAAGGCCGCGTCCCAGTCAAGCTTCTCGGCGAAGTCGCGAATCTCCGATGGCGACATGCCCGTGGCATACATGGCGGCGATGATGCTGCCCATGCTGGTCCCGGCGATGCGGTCAACCGGGATGTGTTTCTCTTCCATCCACTGAATCACACCGATTTCAGCCAGGCCCAGTGCACCACCGCCGCTCAGAGCCAAGCCAATCCGCGGGCGCTGAACCTGAACCGGCGCCGGTGTGGCGGGAGCAGCGTCCTGCGCGTGCGAGAAACGCGGGGTGACGAAACTGCTTAGTAAAATTAGAACAATCGGGAGAAATGTGGTCCGATTCGTTGATCTCATTGACTTGCTCCTGATGTGCGGAAGCGAAACATTGACCAGACATCGTTCAGTTGTCGTTCAGATGTTCAGAGTATCGTTGACAGCTCGAAGATGAGTGGAAAAGGTTAGCAGGGCTGAACCAGCCTCGTAAGCAACACGATCTGAGTCGGCAAGGTGGCGAGTCGGCTCGACTGAAGGCAGGCGATCAGTTGGCTGGGGATGGAGTCGTGGATGCTGCTGCGGCCTGGCCAGCGCGCGCCTGGCCGACCACACTGTGGATGGCATTGACGACGAGGTCTGGACGGTCGATCTGAATGTAGTGCGAGCTGTTTTTTGCAATGGCTTGCATCCCTCGGGTCGAGAGCTGCGCCAGTTCTTCCTGCATCGTTTCCCAGGCGTCGTTAGTGGGCTTGACGAGATCCGGGGGAAGATCGGCGGAGGGCCGGTCGGGATCATGTGAGAGCACGACTAGCGGCAGGTCTCCGAGCGAGCCGGTAGCTGCCGTCTGCGCGGCGCTTTCGGCAATATTTCTTAATTCCGCTTCACTTTCGGCGGCGCTGTGCCAGTTGCACTCGGCAGCGCGTGGTACGGGGTCTTCATCGCACAAACTGAGCAGGCGAGGAATGCCGAAAGGCATGGAATATTTCAGGAACTTGGCTTCGCGCAGCCATGTTCCTTCCAGGTTCTTGAGTTCCGGCGGGAAACGATTCTGCTGGTCAGGATGGGACGCATCGACCAGCACCATACCCGCAACCTGGTTGCGGTAGAGGCTGGCAAAGAGGCGAACGTCGAATCCTCCCATCGAGTGCCCCACCAGAATATACGGCGGCGCTATGCCGGCAGCCTGCAGCAACGCGTGCAATTCAGTAGCAAAGACTTTGCTGGTACGAGGTTGCGGACTGCGATCGCTGTAGCCAAGCCCCGCGCGATCGTAGGAGCACACATGGGCGAATTTCGCGATATCCGGCTGCACCTTGCGCCAGGAAATGTAACTGTCCCCCAAACCGGAATCGAGAACGACAGTGGGACTTCCTTCACCCGTGCAGTCCAGGTGCATCCTGTATCCGCCGACGTCGAAGAGCCTGCCCTGCATGGCGTTAAAGCGGCGGTCGCGAGCTTCGGAAATGTTTTCGTAGATCATTCCCACGATGGCCAGCGCTAACACCAATACGACCAAGCCGAAGAAGATGCGGCGCAGCGGTGAATAAGACGGCCGAGATGTAGCCGCTGAGTTCCGCATGAAGAATGTGAGCGCAGCCCGAGCGCAGCGCACAGTGGCACGTATTCTACATGACCGGGGGCACGGTGATGCCCAAAACCGCGAGGCACCGAATTAATTCGCGGCGGACAACCGCAACCGTGGCCAGCAGGAACTTCTTCCGCTTCTCGTCAGGTTCGCTGAGGATGGGATAGCGATGATAGAAAGCATTAAAGAACTGCCCGAGTTGGAATACATGTTTCGCCAGATACGCCGGTTCGGTCGTGGCAATGCACTTGTCGATGACGTAGGACGTCTGGGACGAGGCCAGCCAAAGTTCCCAGATTTCGTCTGCGGGCTCACCGCTGAGGAAGCTAGAAAACTCGGCGGGTGAAATCTGCCCGGCGGCGCTTTCAAAGAATGTGTCCGGATCGACTCCAGCCTTGCGGAAAATGCTGGTCGCCCGCACGACCGCATACTGCGCATAGGGTCCGGTTTCGCCTTCGAAGCTGAGCGCCTCTTTGAAATCGAACGCGATCAACGACTGCTTGGTGTACTTCATCATGAAGTAACGCAAAGCGCCGATGGCAATTTGCGTGGCGATCTGTTGGCGTTCCGGCTCGCTGAGTTGAGGATGCCGCGAGTCGACTTCCTTCTTCGCCGAAGCGATCAGTTGGTCGAGCAAATCGTCGGCCTTCACTCCAAATCCCTTACGGCCACTGACCTCGATGAAAGGTCGTGTCTTGTCTTCTTCGCTCAGGTTGTAACCGAGTTCCGCCGCGCAGCGCGGAGTCAGCACAACCATCCCGTAGGAAAAGTGTGTAAAATGGTCGGCCGCTTCGCCGTGACCCAGACCGCGCAACGCTTCCATCACTGTGTTTTGCGCTTCCGACTGGCGTACGTCGATGACGTTGTAGTTTGCAGTCACGTCGCCGAAGTGAGGATGATCGCTCTCGCCCTGCGCGGCGGAAATCCAGCACTCGTGCTGGTTGGGATAGCGGTAAAACCTGCGGTAGCCGAAGTCGCGCCCCAGCAGGCCAAACTTCCACATGTGGTATGCGATGTCTTTGCCGACGTAACCGACGGTGCCGTTGGAGCGGACGATGACTTTCTGATCGTCCTCGTCGATCTTGTCTTCCTCAGTCTCTGTGGTCTTCTTCTCCTCTGTGTCCCCCGTACCCTCTGTCGTGGAATCTGATTTTGCCGTACCCGCCCGCCGCATCACCCAGCAGCCTTTATTCTTCCCTTCGCTCTCGAAGGTCAGCACGCCGCTTTCCTTCAGCTTAATGAAAGCCGCATCCCAAAAATGCAGGTGCAGAATCTCGCTCTCGCGCGGAAGGAAATTGTATTCGATGTCGAGGCGGTCCATGGTCTCCAGATGTCGGCGCAGCACGGCGACCGAAATCAGTTCGGCGACGGCTGCGGTTTCCGTGGAAGCGTCTTCAATGGCGTGCAGCGTCTGCTGGCGGAGTTGAAGTCTCTGCTTGTCTGCTTCGTACCACTGCGAGACCCGCGCATACAGATCCCAGCAGTAATAGTCGAAGCGCGGCTGGCGAGTGAGCGCCTCGATTTCCGCGCGCGCTTTCTTCTCGATGTGCATGAAACCAACAACCACGTCGGCCACTTGCACGCCCGTGTTGTCGATGTAGTTCTGAATGTCGACTTCCCTGCCCGCGTAGCGCAGAAGACGGACAAATGTGTCGCCGAGAATCGCATTGCGCAGGTGCCCGACGTGCGCAGCTTTGTTGGGGTTGATGCTCGAGTGCTCGACCAGAATTTTGCCGGCAGAAATCTCGGCGAACGGCTTCTGATCGGCGGCGAGGGCGGCGGCCATCCATGCCCGGTCGATGCGAACGTTCAGATAGCCGGGAGGAACCACCTGCATTTCGGCGATGCCTTCGATCGTGCCGATTTCCGTGCGCACGGCTTCGGCGATCTTCAATGGGGCTGACCGCAGGGGCTTGGCGAAAGGAAAAATCGGAATCGCGAAGTCCCCGAGTTCTACCTTCGGCGGCCGCTCGACGACCACGCCGGGAAGGTCCACGCTAGGATAACGGCGTTGCAAACACTCGAGCACGCGCTGGGCAAGACGATGTTCCAGATGAAGATACAAGGAGTCCCTCTAAGCTATTGAAGAAACAGCGATTTTATCAGAGCGAGCGGCCGGCGCGCGTTTGACGGCGGTGGATTGCTTCCCTATGATGAAAGTTCCGTCGTTGCCCGTCAGTCCTTGGTCGTTGGTCCCAACGACAGACGACTAACCGCCAACGACGATTTTCATATGCGCATTGCCTATCTTGAATGTTTCTCTGGCGTGAGTGGCGACATGTTCCTGGGCGCGCTCATCGATGCCGGAGTTCCAGCCCGAGTGCTAGAAGAGACCGTAGCAGCCTTGGGGGTGGGTGCGCGGCTGGAGATTTCAAAGGTCGTTCGCAGCGGCATTTCCGCCACCAAGGTCGACGTTTGGGTGGACGGCGAGAAAGATCTGCCGCGCGAGCAATATTGGGCGAAGCAGGATGTGGCGCGGGCGCCCTCGCCCGCAAAAGCTGACCACCAGCACATGCCTCACCACGACGAGCATCATCACGAACATGAGCATAATCATGAGCATGTTTCCGATGCCGGCATTTCGCGGACAGGAGTGTCCGCGCCACATGAGCATGCACATCCACATGAACATCCGCACTCCCATTCGCACGGCCGCGGGCTGACCGAGATTCGCGAGATCATCGGGAACGCGGCAATCGGCGACACCGCAAAGAAAACAGCCATCGCGATGTTCGAGGCTCTGGGAGCGGCGGAGGCGAAGATCCACTCGACATCAATTGAGGAAGTACACTTCCACGAAGTGGGCGCGGTAGATGCGATGGTCGACATTGTTTGTGCTGCAGTCGGTGCGGAAGCTCTCCGCGTGGATGAAATCGTCTGCTCGCGGCTTAACGTGGGCGGCGGATCGGTGAAATGCGCGCACGGTACGTTTCCCGTACCGGCGCCGGCGACGGTCGAGTTGCTGAAAGATGCGCCAGTGTACTCCTCGGGTTTGCAGGCGGAATTGGTCACACCCACCGGCGCCGCAATCGTGCAAACGCTCGTCCGGCGGTTTATGGCGTTCCCTGAGATGAAAATTGAAAGATCAGGCTACGGGGCTGGATCGCGCGAGTTCGAGGGATTTCCGAACGTGGTACGACTGACGATCGGCGAAGCGGCTTCGGTGCTTGCCACAAAGGCTGGCTCTGAAGCCGTGACCGTGCTGGAAGCGAATCTCGACGATTTGAACCCGCAGGTGTTTGGGTATGTCATGGACCGGTTGCTCGAAGTGGGCGCGCTTGATGTGTTCGGGATGCCGGTACAAATGAAGAAGAATCGTCCTGGGACGCTGCTGACTGTGCTGTGCAAACCGGAAGACGCGAGCAAGCTCTCACAGCTCATCTTCACCGAGACGACAACGCTGGGAGTAAGGCGGCGCGATGAAGTGCGCCAGACGCTGGCCCGCCGCTGGGAAAGCGTCCGCACCCAGTGGGGCGAGGTCCGCATCAAAATCGCCAGCATGAACGGAACCGTTACCAACTACGCGCCGGAGTACGAAGACTGCCGGCGTATCGCGAGCGAACAGCATGTGCCGCTGAAGACCGTGATGCAGGAAGCGGCAAAAGAATACCTGGCGAAGGGCCGAAAGCATTAATCACAAAGGGTACGAAGGCACACCAAGGCTGCGCGCTTTCCTTCGTGTAACTTCATGTCCTTCGTGGTTGAAAAAGACTTTATGAGCAGAAAGTTTTACATCACTACGCCGATTTACTACGTGAACGCGCGGCCGCACATTGGCCACGCCTATACCACGATCGCTTGCGACACGATTGCGCGGCGTCAACGACTGCTGGGCGCCGACGTGTTCTTCCTCACCGGAACTGACGAACACGGGCAGAAGATCGAGCGGGCGGCCGAGGCTGCCGGAAAAACTCCGCAGCAGTACGCCGATGAGATTTCTGCCCAGTTTCGCAATCTCTGGAAGCGGATGGGAATTTCGAACGACGATTTCATTCGCACCACTGAAGATCGCCACAAGAAGCGCGTCCAGGAGCTTTTTCGCCGCATTCGCGACAATGGCTACATCTACAAGGGCACTTACACCGGCCAGTACTGCGTTTCCGACGAACTCTATGTGGATGGCGCGCAGCCCGGTGACCCCTGCCCGACCTGCGGGCGCGTCACCGAGACCGTGCATGAAGAGAACTATTTCTTCAAGCTCTCGGCGTTTCAAGATAAGTTGCTGGAACTGTATGCCAATCCGGAATTCATTCGTCCCGAGACGCGGCGCAATGAAGTGATTTCGTTCGTGAAGTCGGGGCTGCGCGATCTGTCGATCAGCCGCTCAACATTTTCCTGGGGCATTCCGGTGCCTGATGATCCCAAGCATGTGATTTATGTCTGGCTGGACGCGCTGGCTAACTACATCACCGCCATCGGCTACGGGTCGAAGCACGCCGCTGCACAAGAAGCGTTCAAGAAATATTGGCCGGCTGACGTGCACATGATCGGCAAGGAAATTGTTCGCTTTCACTGCGTGTACTGGCCGGCCTTCCTGCTCGCTGCGGGCCTGGATCTTCCCAAAGCAATCGTGGCGCACGGCTGGCTGCTGTTTGAAGAGAGCAAAATGTCGAAGTCGCGCGGCAACATCGTGCGCACGGAAACGATTCTCGACGTGCTGGGCGCGGACGCGCTGCGTTATTTTCTGCTGCGCGAAGTTGTATTCGGCCAGGATGGTTCATTTTCGTTCGACGCGCTGGTGCAGCGCTATAACTCCGATCTGGCCAACGGACTGGGCAACCTGGCCAGCCGGACATTAACCATGATTAACCGCTACTTCAAAGGCGAAGTGCCGTATCCGACAGGAGCGGCGTCGAAAACATCTGCGGACGACGCAATCGCCGAGACAGCACGCAAGACGATTCGCGAATTCGCTACGCTGTTCGAACAATTCCACTTTTCACGCGCGCTGGAAGTCGCGTGGGGACTCGTGGCTGCGGTCGACAAATACATTGTCGAGAACGAACCGTGGTCGCTGGGCGAGAAGCAGGACGACGAAAGCCGGGCGCGCCTGGCCACCGTGCTTTATACATCAGCGGAAGCGCTGCGGATTGCGACCGCACTGGCGCATCCTGTCATACCCGATGCCACGACCAAGATCTGGACGCAGATGGGCCTGGGAGACATCAAGAAACTTGCTCTCGCCGACCTGGCCTGGGGACAGTTGCCGCTGGGTACGAAGCTCGGCGAAGTGTCTCCGGTTTTTCCGCGCGCCGATAAGAGCGCTGTCGAAAGGATGCAGCAGATGGAAGATCAGCAACGAATTCCTGCGGTCGAAGAAGCCAAGGAGCCAGCAGTTCAGCCGCCCGCGACAGCCGCACCGGTAACGACGAAGTCAGCGGCCGCGGCGCCTGCCGCCACTCCGGCGACCGACGGCGGGAAGATTACCATCGACGACTTCGCCAAGATCGAACTGCGCGTCGGAGTCGTCAAGGTCGCCGAGCGCGTGCCCAAGGCCGATAAACTGCTGCGCCTGGAAATTGACATCGGCACGGAAGTGCGGCAGGTGCTGGCCGGGATCGCCGAGGCTTACGCGCCTGAGACCCTGATCGGCCGCAAGGTGGTGATCGTGGCCAACCTCGCTCCGCGAAGACTGCGCGGGCTGGAATCGAACGGCATGATTGTTGCTGCATCCCTGGAAGGCGGAAAGCCGGTGCTGGCAAGCTTTCTGGAGGATGTGCCCGTGGGAGCAAGACTGAAGTAGTTAAACCGACCTCAGACCTCGGACGTCGGACCTATCAACTCAAAGATGGTCCAAGATGTGAGGTCTGGAGTCCGAGGTCTGAAGCCCCGATTTCCAATGTTCGTCGATTCGCACGCACATCTCGATGGTAAGCAGTTCGACTCCGATCGCGACGCGGTGATCGCACGCGCGATTGAGGCTGGAGTTCGCACCATGGTCGCCATCGGCAACGGAGATGGGCCTCCGACCCTCGACGCGGGGATTCAACTCGCCGAGAAACATTCGTTCATGTACGCGACGATCGGGATTCATCCGCACGAGGCGCGACTGGCGGACGAGGCGGCGTACCAGACGATGGAGCAACTGGCCCGGCACCCTAAGGTGATCGCATGGGGAGAGATGGGCCTGGACTATCACTACGATCATTCGCCACGCGAGAGGCAGAAGGTTGTGTTTGCCCGGCAGATGGAGCTGGCGGCCACGGCAAAACTGCCCATTGTGATTCATTGTCGCCCCTCCGACGGCAGCGACAATGCCTGGGAGGATTGCCTGGGCATGATTGAAGCGCAGTGGGCTGCGCGCGGGTTGGGCGGCATTCTGCACTGTTTTACGGGACACTGGGCGCAGGCCAAGCGCGCGCTCGACATGGGCTTCATGATTTCCTTTGCTGGGAATCTGACTTTTCCCAAGGCGCAACAGATTCGCGACGCGGCGCTGGAAGTACCGCTCGACCGCATGTTGATTGAAACCGATTCGCCGTACCTGGCGCCGGTGCCCCACCGCGGCAAGAGAAACGAACCCGCCTTCGTGAAGGAGACGGCGCGCCGGCTGGGCGAGTTGCGCGGGCTCTCCATCGACGAGATAGGTGAGCAAACTTCTCGCAATTTCTACAATTTTTTCAAATTGGCTGAAATCACTGAAAACAAAGTATCCGCTCCGTAGACTCGCAGTTCTGTTAACCTCAGGTAAAGATTCCTTTCTTTCAGAAAGATTAGAAATGTATGCCCGATAACAGTTTCGACGTGGTGAGCAAGATCGATCTGAACGAGGTTTCGAACACTATTCAACAGGCGCTCAAGGAGATTCACACGCGCTTTGATCTGAAGGATTCGAAGTCGAACATCGAACTGGAAAAAGACGCCATCGTGCTGCACTCGGCCGACGAATACAAGCTGAAGGCGGTGAACGACATCCTGCAGCAGAAACTTGTGAAGCGCGGAGTTTCTCTCAAAGGCCTGACCTACGGCGCGATCGAGCCGGCGGCCGGAGGAACGGCCAAGCGCAAAGTCACCATGCAGCAAGGCATTGCCATTGAGAAAGCGCGCGAGATCGTGAAGCTGGTGAAAGACTCGAAGAAGAAGGCGCAGGCATCGATTCAGGGCGACCTGGTGCGCATCAGCAGCAAAGATCGCGACACGCTGCAGGAAACCATTGCCATGCTCAAGGGTCACGACTTCGGGATCGATTTGCAATTTACGAACTTCAGAACGAATTAGGGTCAAATGCTTTCACCGCAGAGTACGCAGAGGTCGCAGAGGAAACTCAAAAGGGCTTTTGCCTTGGCACTTCTCTGCACTCTCGGCGTACTTGGCGTTAAGAAGTTGTAGAAAGTCTGGTCCACTTGAGCGCAACCACCGCCATTAACGGGAAAGAAATATTCGATCTGCTGCGGGACGACCTCGCCGCGCTGGAGGGCGAGTTTGGCCGCGACACAGTCTCGCGCGTGCAGGCCATCACCGAGATTGGCGAATATCTGCGCAACGGTGGCGGCAAGAGAATCCGCCCGGCGCTGTTGCTGCTTTCCGCGAAACTGCTCGACTACCGCGGGCAGGGCGCTGTGCGGCTGGGAGCCGTGGTCGAGATCATTCATACCGCGACCCTGGTGCACGATGACATTATTGATGAGGCCAAGACACGGCGTGGCCGTCCCGCAGCGAATACGCAGTGGGGAAATTCGAAGTGCGTGCTGGCCGGCGATTGGCTCTACATGCAGGCTTTTAAGATCGCGGTGCAGGAGCGCAACTTCCGCATTCTCGACACCCTGATCGAACTCACGCAGCAAATGGTGGAAGGCGAACTGCTGCAGATGGAAAAGCTGGGCAAGTCGATCACCCTCGACGAGCATTTCGATCTCATTTTTCGTAAGACGGCATGCCTGTTCTCGGTGTGCATGCGACTGGGGGCAATTCTCGGCGGCGCGACTCCGGAGCAGGAAGCTGCTCTGGGCCAGTACGGGCATGACCTCGGCATGGCGTTTCAGATTGTCGACGATGTGCTTGACCTGACCGCTTCGGAAGATGTGCTGGGAAAGCCCGTGGCCAGCGATCTTCGCGAAGGCAAGGCAACCATGGCAGTGATCCATGCGCTGGAGCGCTGCAACCCGGAAGAGCGTGCGAAAATTGAAACGGTCCTGCACCACGGAGCTTTTAATGGCGTGACCCACGCCGACATTCTGGAGATTCTGCAGCGCTATGGCTCGCTGGAAGCCGCGACCGCTCGAGCGGCGCGGTATGCGGAGTCTGCGGCAAAGTCGATTTGCACCTTCCCTGATACCGAGATCAAGCGCGCCCTGCTGTGGGCGCCAGGGTTCGTCGTCGCCCGAGAGAAGTGAAGCGACTCTCGCATTGGTCAGTCGTCCTGTGAGCCAAAGCACAGAGGCCTCGGGGAACCTCCCTTGATCGTAGCCACGCACATCTGTGACGGCTGTCACTGATTTTTTCGCCGATCCATTCGAAAATCCGGCCAGTTGGTGGGACTGTCCGCCTGAGCGGAAGGCTAACGAGGCGCACTGGCATGCGATGAGGCGCGGAACGCGACCTCAGGCCTCCCCCCGGCACCTGAGAAAGGCAGGTCGCCGAGGGTCCTGTCTGCCGCGGACGAACCATCAACAGAGACAGCGGCTTCAGTCGAAGCTTTAGACGAAAGGCGCCTTGGTTTTTCGACGCGCCGGCCCGGACAGGGCCGGAAGAGACTTCGAGTGCAAGCCGCTGTCTTGCCCATTGCTGGACGGGGAAATTCCTCCTGAGAAAAGGCCGTCCCCGTACAAAACGAGCCGGGCGCTGATCCCCTCGGATCCGCCCGGCTTTTGCATATACTGAACCCTTTCCTGGCTTCCCCGAATCAAAGTCTTACGATTCAAGAGTCTGCGAACCAAGCTCCGCAGATCAGGTTTCGCAAGCTCGCGACCGCTGTTCGACAAATACCCATGAATGATCTGCTCAGTTTGATGGCGCGACACGGCTATGCCCTGACCTTTGCCGGGTTGTTTGCCGAGGCGATTGGCCTGCCTTTTCCCGCGGCAATCGCCCTGGTAGCGGCGGGCGCTGCAGTTGCCTCGCACACACTATCGGGTCCCGCGGTTCTTCTCGCGGCTATGGTCGCCCTGCTGCTCGGCGACATCGCACAGTTCTGGCTAGGGCGCTATTCCGGATGGGCGCTGCTCGGGTTCCTCTGCCGCCTGTCCTTGAATCCCGAAACCTGCATCCTGCGTTCGGCGGAATCGTTCTACAAGCGGGGCAAAATGACGCTGTTGATCGCCAAGTTCATCCCCGGCGTCAATACCATGGCTGCCCCTCTGGCAGGCAGCATGAAGATGCGCTTCGGCCAGTTCCTGCAGTTGGACTTCGGCGGATCGCTGCTGTATGCCGCCACGTATCTGCTCGTGGGTTATTTGTCGCGCGACTTTCTCGCTGCCACTTTGAAGGGCTTTCACGCGGCGGGAGAAGCCATGGAACTGGTGGTCATCCTAGCGCTCGTCGGATATGCAATCTACCGTGCCGTGCAGTTCGCCAAGTACAAGAAGTACCGCATTATGCCGCGGGTACAGGTGCAGGAACTCGCGGCCCGTCTGGCTGAGGAGGCGAACCGCGTGCAGATCGTGGACGTGCGCAGCCACGGCTATTACGACATTGGAGCTGAGCGCATCAAGGGATCGATCCGCATCGAGCCCAACAATCTTGAGGAGGAGATCAAGCATCTCCCCAAAGATAAAGACATCTATCTGTACTGTACTTGAGCACGCGAAGCAACCAGCGCCCGGGTGGCGCATCTACTGCAGGAAAAAGGCTTCAACACGTTCGTGATTGTCGGCGGCCTCACCGCCTGGCGCAAGGCTGGGCAACCGCTGGAGTCGATCCCGAAAAATGACTTGGTGAAGCTGCCAATGTTCAACTAGCAGCTAGCAACTTCGACTTTTGTGCAGCGCAGGGTTGAAGCTAGAATTGCCATCTGTATCTGGAGACGCCCATGCGCCTCATTGCTGCTGCCGTCCTGCTCGTGATAGTTCCGGGAACTCTCTGGGAGAACTCCGCGTCACCAAGTCATTCTGAACCCTCCACTACCCTCTACAATTCCGATCCCTCGCATCTCTGGAATCGCCTTTACGCCACTCTTTTGATTCGTGAGAACCGTGCGGGAGATCAGTTGGGCGCGGACGCGCTGGACCCGCTCCTGTGGCAAGAGTCGGAACACTTGCTGGAACGTCCATCCCATGAACGAGCGGTTCATCTCCTCGACGAGTTCCTCCGGACGCATGGGGAGACTTTGATTCGCGACCCGCTGAAGCGCGCCATGATGCAGCGCGATCTGTGGGCGGTGTTCGACTGGTCCGTCGAACAGGATTCCCGCTCGACGCGGCCGCGTTACGCCGAGGAAAAACGCGAACTGCAGAGGCGACTGGCCGATGTACTGCGGCGTCTGGCTCTGAGTGACAAAGAGATTGAGGCGCTGCCTGACAACTACGCACAAGCAGTCGCGTCAGGAGCGCTGGCCAAGAACTATGACCCGGATCATCCCGAGCAGCCGTTCCTGCCACCTGACTTGTTCGACGCGCACGGGCCGTGGGTAAACATCGACGCGAGCCCGGAGCCATTTAATTACGCGGGCGTGGCGGAGCAGCACATGCAGGCATTTGGCGGACGCTCCCGCTTCTTGGTGTTCATACGGCTTCCGGAAGGACGCAAAGCGACCATCGCTTACCTGCAAAAGTTGTGGGACTTTCCGCAACCGTGGGTGCAGGAGCAGGCGCCCTCCGCTGACCAGGCAAAAGCCAATCCTGAACTGCCGTCTTTTCCAGAGGGCACTGAAGTGGCATTGGTCCGTCAGATGACCCTGTTCGACAACCAGGGCAATCTGGCTCCCGCGCCGATCACCGAGAGCGTGCAGATTCGCGTGTATCACGCCATCACCAGCACGCCGGCCCGGGATTTTGGCAGTGGCGATATGAACCAAGTAGCCAGGAACAGCGGGCAGGACTTCTACGAGATCAAGCTGAGCCGCGCGCTTCTGTTTGCCGGAAAGGATGGCGGACTGAGAGCAACCGGCGGCGACGAGCGGGAACTCTCGACGTTTGCGCAGCAGGGCGACGATGAAATTGAAGAACTCGACGAACATCCCGAGTTTAAGAAGATGTGGGCTCCCGCGCTGCAGCAATGCCTGAGTTGCCACTCCGGTGGCGGAGTACGTTCGTTGAATAGTCTTCAGAAAATACTGAAGCCTGACCGGCGGCAGCAAGACCCACCAGACAATGGCGCCTATCCCACGCGCTGGTGGATGAACGATGGCAGCGAGGCGTTCAAACAGGAACGCTTCGATTGGGGCTTGCTGAACGGGTATTGGAATACCCCTCGCGGCAACCTTAGACCGCATTCTGACTTTTTGCAGATTCCACAAACTTTCGACCAGGTTGCGGGAATGGTATAGGATTGTCCGGCCTTTCGCCGATGATTGCCTCGACAACGACCGCACTGACAACCCAGCGCGCGCCCAGCAACGCCCGCATGAACGGCGTACTCTTTCTGCTGGCGCTGTCCGTTCTCATCAACTACATCGATCGCAGCAATCTCTCGATCGCCGCCGAGTTGATCAAGCACGAGATTCATATTAACGATTTCCAACTGGGCACTCTGCTCTCGGCATTTTTCTGGACGTACGCCTTGATGCAGATTCCAGCCGGATGGCTGGTGGACCGCTTCGACGTCAAGTGGGTCTTCGCCGCGGGATTCTTCTTGTGGTCACTTTCCACCGCAGTTACCGGCATTTTGCATGGATTCGCGGCACTACTGATCATCCGTGTGATTCTTGGCCTCGGCGAGTCGGTCGCGTTCCCTTCATACGGCAAAGTCCTCGGCAGCTATTTCAAAGAGAGTCGCCGCGGCTTTGCCAACGCCATGCTCATGGTCGGCTTGGCGCTTGGCCCTGCACTCGGAATGTGGGTAGGAGGACGCGCCGTTGGACACTTTGGCTGGCGGCCGTTTTTTCTCGTGCTCGGCTTGGCAGGCTTGCTGTGGCTCCCGCTGTGGTCGGTGTGGATGCCGCGCCGAAACGACGCTCCCTCGCGCGCAGAATCATATCGAGCGGGCTATCTCGACATCCTGCGGCAACGCTCCGCGTGGGGCACCTGCATCGGACAGGCTTCCATCAATTACTTCCTGTATTTTCTGGTGACGTGGTTGCCCATTTACCTGCAACGCGGACGTCACCTCACGCTGCACGACGTCGCAAACCTGGGCGGGCTGCTTTTCCTGGCTTCCGCGGTTTCCTCGGCAGCGACTGGCAAACTTTCCGACCGCTGGATTCAGGCGGGAGCCTCGCCGACATTAGTTCGCAAGGGCTTGATGTTGTTCGGCCACGTGGGCATCGGCCTATGTCTCGCCGTCATGGTGCTGGCCTCTGGCAGCCTCTTCACAGCCATGCTCATCTCGACCGGGGCGTTTCTAGGGATCAGCGTCTGCAACAGTTGGGCCATCTCGCAGATGCTGGCCGGTCCCCGCATGGTCGGGCGATGGATAGGCGTGCAGAATTTCGTGGGCAATCTGGGTGGCGCCATCGCCCCGGTACTCACAGGATTCCTGCTCGATCGAACCAATTCTTTCTATTGGCCATTCCTGATCACTGCGGTCGTTGCCTGGATTGGCGGCATGGGCTGGTGGTTCGTCGTCGGGCCGCTGGAAGAAGTGGACTGGGGAAAAACACGCGGCGCGCTTTCGATCCTATCCGGTGCCGCGCCGCAATCGTCTCTGCCGTAATACACTCGTTGCATGCCACGGGAAATCGAAATCAAATTTCGCGTAAATGACCTGCGCGCTCTGAACCGCAAGCTGCGCGCGGCAGGATTCAAGCTGGTCACGCGGCGGACTCACGAATTGAACACACTCTACGATTTGCCGGGAGAAATCCTGCGCGATCGCAAAGAGTTGCTGCGCCTTCGCAAGTACGGCTCAACTTGGACTCTGACCCACAAGAGCGGCACCACTCGAGGCCTGCATAGCAGCCGCGTCGAACTCGAGACGGAAGTTGCCGACGGAAAGACGATGGACTCGATTCTGCGTGCGCTGGGCTACGCTCCGTCCTTTCGCTACGAAAAATTCCGCGCCGAGTGGGTTGACCAGAAAATGCCAGACGGCAAAGGCCAGGTCGTCGTGGATGAAACGCCCATCGGCAGCTTCTGCGAGATCGAAGGGCCATCGCGCTGGATTGACGCGACCGCGAAGACGCTAGAAGTGCAGCCCGCGGATTATATAACGAAGAATTACGCGACGCTGTTTGCGGACTGGAAGCACGAGACAAAAAGTTCCGCGAAAGAAATGACGTTCAAAGCGACGTGGCGGTAATCGGGGGTGGGGATTTTGAAGCAGTCTGACGAACAAGCGCGAAATTCGAATGCCCCACCCTGTCGCACAATCGCGACAAGGATGGTGCACCTAGTCTTAACGGCCCGTCATGCGCCGTGGCACTTCTTATACTTTTTACCTGACCCGCAGGGGCATGGATCATTCCGTCCGACTTTTTCCTGGCCGCGTACAACCTGCTGCACCTGAGGTGCGTCTCCGCCGCCCGCCATGCGCGCCTGCTCGAGTTCGCGGCGCTTGCGGCGCATGAAGGCTTCTTCCAGTTCGTCGGCGGACGTGGACACCATCTTTTGCGGACGGCGTCCGTTGCCGTCTCCGCCATGCTGCGCCGGAACTCCAGATTCCGGGCCCTGTCCCGCGGGACCGGGTTGCGCGCCTCCGCTGCCATCGCCTGCACCGCCGGGTCCACCGGGATCTCGCGGCCGCTCCAGGATTTGCATCAGGTAGAGATACCGCACGGTATCTTCCTGGAAGCGCTGCATCATCGCTTCGAACATGTCGAAGGATTCTTTCTTGTATTCGACCAGCGGATCGTGCTGTCCGTAGCCGCGCAGACCGATTCCCTCTTTCAAGTGGTCCATGCTGAGCAGGTGATCTTTCCATTGCTGGTCAATCACGCTCAACATGATCATGCGCTCGTGATGCCGCATCGCGTCCGGGCCAATGAGTTTTTCTTTGGCGTCGTAGCGCTCTTTCAGCTTGTTGAAAATCGCGTCGCCCAGTTCCGCGCGGTTCAGCGAATCGGCCTTCACACCTTCCGCCAGAAAATCTACGCCGAAGCGCGTGAACACCGCGTCCTTCAGCCCCTTGACGTTCCAGTCCGCGGCGTGCGCCTTGAGCGGACAATATTCTTCCAGCAGTTCTGCCAGGATCGCCGAAACGTAATCCTCCAGAATCAGATCCTTCTGGTCGGTGCCTTCGAGCAGCCTGCGCCGCAGTCCATACACCGCCTCCCGCTGCTTGTTCATCACGTCGTCGTACTCGATCAGGTGTTTGCGGGATTCGAAATGCTGGCCTTCCACAGCTTTCTGCGCCGTCTCAATGCGCCGCGAAATCATCTTCGACTCGATGGGCACACCCTCTTCCATGCCCAACTTCTGCAGCAGAGTTGAGATCCACTCCTTGGCGAAGATGCGCATCAGGTCATCTTCCAGCGCAAGATAAAAACGGGACGAACCGGGATCGCCCTGGCGTCCGGCGCGTCCGCGCAGCTGGTTGTCGATGCGCCGCGACTCATGCCGTTCCGTGCCCAGAATGTGCAGCCCGCCAACGGCAGTGACTTCATCGTGCTCCACGTCAGTCTGCGCTTTGTAGCGAGTGAGAGTCTCGGCCCACTTGTTCGTCGGAACCGTATATTCGTTGCCGTTGTAATAGAAGATGGAAGTCTCGCCATCCTCCTGCGGCCCTTCGATCTTGCCCTGGGCCACGCGCAGTTGCTGCGCGATTCCCTTCTTCACTAGTTCCTGCTTGGCCATGAACTCAGGGTTGCCGCCGAGCAGAATGTCAGTTCCGCGCCCGGCCATGTTGGTCGCGATCGTCACCATGCCCTTGCGCCCGGCCTGCGCCACGAATTCAGCTTCGCGCTCGTGAAACTTGGCATTCAGCACGACGTGCTTGATGCCTTTTTTCTTCAGCAGGTCGGAAAGCCGTTCCGACTTTGCCACCGAAGTCGTGCCCACCAGCACCGGCTGGCCTTTTTCCGCCAACTGGTGGATTTCGTCTGCCGCCGCGAAATATTTTTCCTTCTCCGTGCGGTAGACAATGTCCGGATTCTCAATCCGCAACATCTGTTTGTTGGTCGGAATCACCACCACGTCCAGCTTGTAGATCTTGTCAAACTCGGCCGCTTCCGTTTCGGCCGTACCGGTCATCCCGGCCAGTTTCTTGAACATGCGGAAATAATTCTGGAACGTAATGGTCGCGAGCGTCTGGTTCTCGCGCTCGATCTTCACGCCTTCCTTGGCTTCAATCGCCTGGTGCAGGCCATCGGACCAGCGCCGCCCCGGCATCATGCGTCCGGTAAATTCATCGACGATGATGACTTCGCCGTCTTTAATGACGTATTCCACATCTTTGCGATAGAGCGCGTGCGCCTTAATCGCGGTCTCGACGTGATGCTTGAGATCCCAGTTTTCCGGGTCGGCAATGTTTCCGATGCCGAGCAGCCCCTCAACCTTCACCCAGCCTTCATCGGTCACCGTAATGTTGCGGTGTTTTTCGTCGATGGCGTAGTCGCCGGTCAGGATCATTCGCTGCGGATCGCTGGCCGACTCATTCAACTCACGAATCAGGATATCTCTTCTCTCCGGCGAAAACCTTCCTTGTTCCAGCTGTTCGCGTACTTCGTTCTGGCTAAGTTCCTCGCCCTTCTCCAGCTTGGGGATAATGCGGTTCACCTTGTAATACTTGTCGGTGGACTCCTCGCTGGCGCCGGAAATAATCAGCGGCGTGCGCGCCTCGTCAATCAGGATGGAATCCACTTCGTCGACGATCGCGTAATTGTGCCCGCGCTGCACACAATCCTTGATATCGAACTTCATGTTGTCGCGCAGGTAGTCGAAGCCAAACTCGTTGTTGGTGCCGTAGGTTACATCGGAGGCGTAGGCGGCGCGCCGCTCCTGATCATCCAAGTCATGCACGATGACGCCGACTGTAAGTCCGAGGAAGCGGTACAGCCGGCCCATCCATTCCGAGTCGCGTTTCGCCAGATAGTCGTTAACCGTGACCACATGCACGCCGCGCCCGCTGAGCGCGTTAAGATAAACCGGAAGCGTGGCGACCAGCGTTTTGCCTTCACCAGTTTTCATTTCGGAAATCGTTCCCTGGTGCAGCACCATTCCGCCAATCAACTGCACGTCGAAGTGGCGCATCTTGAGCACGCGCCAGCTGGCCTCGCGCACCACCGCGAAAGCCTCGACCAGGATTTCATCGAGCACTTCCTGCAGGGCCTCGTACTCACGTTTTTCGAATTCTTTCCGCTCATCAAAATCCGGCTCGTCCTCGCCCCCCGCAGCGGGCTCGACTTGTGGAGCCTTGTCCACATGGCTCAACCGCTCCTGAATGCGTAGCCGGAATTCGTCGGTTTTGGCGCGCAGTTCGGCGTCGCTAAGCTTTTGAATCTCCGGCTCCAGCGCATTGATGGCCTGCACCTTCGGCATCATCGCCTTGATGACGCGCTCGTTCTTCGTGCCAAAAACCTTGCCTAATAGCTGATTGATCAACCTGAAATCCTTCAGAGGGCAGCACGCCCAAGAGTACCCTTTAAAGCCTAGCATATTTAGATGCTGATCATGGCCCCGGCGATTGCGCGATCAGTTACCGCCGAGCATGCCGGGAGTCCGGGATCTTGCGTCGTAATCGGATGGCGTGTGCACTCGGCGTTGAATCCTCTTTTCGTGTATATTCGCCACGAAGAATGCCCACCTTCTACGATCGCTTTGTGGAGTGCGCCGACCGCTGGCCGGACAATGTGGCGCTCGAACTGCAGCGCCACGACCACCTCGAAAGTTGCACTTACGCCGAACTCCACCGCATGGCCGAATCCGTCGGCCGCTGGATTACAGAAAGGTCGGCTAGCGTAGGATCGACCGGAGAACGATCGGCCACTGAAAACGGATTTGGTCACGGATCACGGCTGGCGATTCTGGCCGACAATCATCCCCGCTGGGTCGCGGCCTACCTGGGAATCATCGCGTCCGGCTGCGCTGCCGTGCCTCTTGACACCGCGCTGCATGCCGATCAGGTCACAAAGCTTCTGAAAGACAGCGGCGCGTCCGCCGTCTTCTGTGATGCGAAACATCTTCCCGTCGCACAGCCTGCCGTGGCTGAATTGAACCTCGGCCTCATCCTGATGGACCCGGACCGTATGCCCAGCCAGGCCGTCGTCCCTCACAATCCGGACGAACGCCCTGAAGACGATCACTTGCTGGGCAATCTGCCGGCGATCTTCGACGCTGGTCCGGGTAATTTCAAACCCGCAGCCTCCAACAGCGACGATCTCGCTTCCCTGCTCTACACCTCCGGCACCACCGCCGACCCCAAGGGCGTGATGCTGACGCACGCCAATTTTCTGGGCGAAGTCGAGGCCGTATTTAACTGGGTTGATCTCGGCCCCACCGACGCGCTGCTCGGCGTGCTGCCGTTGTTTCACGTTCTGGCGCAGATGGCCAATCTTCTACTGCCGCTGGTCAAAGGCTCGCGCGTCGTTTACCTGGAGACGCTCAACACTACCGAACTGCTGCGGGCGCTCAGCGAGCGCAACATCACGGCCTTTGCGGTCGTGCCCCAATTCTTCAACCTGATTCACGGAGGCATCTTCCATGAGATTGAAAAACGCGGCGCAGTGACCCGGAGGACTTTCGCCGTGATGGTGGCGCTGAACCGCACGCTGCGCAAGGTGGGCATCAACGCCGGGCCGATTCTGTTTCGCAAGATCCACGACACGCTCGGCCCCAAGATGCGCTACCTAGCCACGGGCGGATCGCGCTTCGATCCGAAGATCGCGCAGGATTTTCATGATCTGGGTATCGATGTACTGCAGGCGCTGGGCTTGACCGAAACCACCGCGGCCATCTACGTGAATTCGCCCCACGACAATGTGATCGGCTCTTGCGGTAAGGCGATGAAAGGGGTCGAGGGGAAGATTGTCGATCCGCAGCCGCAGGAAGACGGCGGGCCTGCGGTCGGTGAACTGGCCGTGCGCGGGGCAGTGGTGATGAAGGGCTACTGGAATCGTCCGGACGCGACGGCCGCCGTCTTCCGCGACGGATGGTTCCTGACCGGCGACCTCGGCTATTTCGACGCACACGGCAACTTGTTCCTAACCGGGCGCAAGAAAGAGGTAATCGTTCTCAGCAATGGCAAGAACGTTTATCCGGAAGAGATCGAAGCGCACTACCTGAAGTCGCCATTCATCAAGGAACTCGCGGTGATGGGAATCGAGGGCAAGCCCGGAGAAGGCGGCGACCGGTTACATGCCGTGATCGTCCCGAATTTCGACGTGCTTCGCCAGCGCAAAATCGTCAACGCGAAGGAAGCAATTCGCTTCGACATTGAGGGCCTGTCGCCGCAAATCGCCTCCACCAAACGGATTGGCAGTTACGAGATATGGCAAGACGACCTGCCGCGCACCACGACTCGAAAAATCAAACGCTTCGAGGTCGAGAAGCGAGTGCGCGCCAATCTCGCAAAGAAGGTTGCCGACGATTCCGATCTGCCCGCGGAAAAATCGCTGACCGCCGACGAAGCCGCTTGGCTCGATCAGCCCGACGTGCAGCGCGGTCTGAAGATCATTCGCGAGACCGCGCGCACCATCCCGTCGACCATGCGACCGGCGCTCAACCTGGAACTCGACCTCGGCTTGGATTCCATGCAGCGCGTGGAACTGCTCAGCCGCCTCGAGCAGGAACTCGGCGGCAACGTCGAAGAATCCCAGCTGGCAGAAATCTATACGGTTCGCGATCTGCTCGACGCCGTGCTGCAGAGTACGGCCAGCGGAGCGGGCAGTCCCGGATCACGCGTCACCTTCGCCGGATGGAAGTCCATCCTGGCGGGCGTTCCCGACGACGCGCCTGACGACCCCGACGTGCTCGCGCTGATTCATCCCAACCGCGTCACCGATGCGCTCTGGTACATGGTTTCGCGGCTTTTGCAGATGATTGCCCGCGACCGCTTCCACCTCAAGGTGAGCGGACTCGAGAAACTTCCCAAGAGCGGCCCATATATTATTTGTTCGAATCACCAAAGCTATCTTGATCCTCTAGTTCTGGGCAGCTTAATGCCGGCAGACGTATTCAGGAGCTTATTTGCCGTCGGCACCAGCGAAATCTTTGGCAAGGGATTCATGCGCCGACTGGCGCGCTCCATCAAGGTTGTCGTGGTCGATCCGGACGCGAATTTAGTGCCCGCTATGCGCGCTGGTGCATTCGGCCTGCGCCACGGACTGGCGCTCATTCTTTATCCTGAAGGCGAACGGTCGATCGACGGCACACCCAGGATCTTCAAGAAAGGCGCGGCAATCCTCTCCATTCACCTGCAGGTTCCGATTGTGCCCGTGGCGATTGCGGGCTTCTATGAAGCGTGGCCGCGCAACCAGGCATTTCGGGGTTTTGCGCCGCTGAAAATGGAGTTCGGTGACCCGATCCTCCCGCCTCCGGAATCCGAAGCATCAGAAGTTGCTTACGAAAAACTCACGGCCGGTCTGAAGAGCCGCATCGTCGCCATGTGGGACGAGCTGCGAAAATCCTAGAGTCGCTTCCAAGGTTATTCGGGCGAACTAAGTTCGGGCGAATTAAGTCGAGTCATCACGCTCGAGCACATCAAGTGCGAACCGATCAGGCGCCCGCGACCGCGGCCTGGCCTCCGAACGCTTTGCTGAAGCCGCTAACAACGAGCGAATCGTAACGGTTGCCGGCGCGCTTAATCACTTCCTGGCCAGCCTGCGACGGCGCCATCGTCGCGCCTCGTTGCCCGCTGGTGAGAGCTTCGTACTCTTCCGCCAGCGACAGAATCTGCACTTCGAACGATGCATCGTCGGGATTGCCGCCAGTTTGCCGCAACTCCCGCTCCGAGAGGAAAATTGGAATTGCCCGGCGCAACGATCCTCCCGTTGCGCCGGTTTTCGTCGGCCTATTGCCGCGATTCTGCATCGCATGCTGCAAGTCTTCGTGCGATACTTGCGCCGCTTTGCAGAGAACGTCGTTGGTAATTCCCATTTCCTTCATGTTGAACAACAAAGCCGCGTTGCGTATGTCTTCCACGCTCCCCGCGTCCAGTCCCACCGACTCCGCAATCTTGGTGGCGCACATCGAAATCCGGTAGGCATGCGCTTCGCTATGCTTCTGGCTCGCCAGGAAGTTCTGCAGGATCACCAGCATCCCGTCGTAGCCGTCTTCCATCTCGCGCAGCGTTTTCTGGTTGCGCTCATAAAGCGTTCCCGTCACATACCCGGCCACCATCAGCACTCCGCCCCACACGGCAAGATCGAACCAGCGGCCGTCAAAAGGCAAATCCACACGCCGGGTAAACATCGATGGATTGACGTACATCAGCAGAACCACCAGCACTATGCTGGCCACCGCCGTCAGCGTGGCGTGCCGCCGCCCAAAGTGATATGCGGAATAAAGTGTTGGCAGGAAGTAGAAAACCAGCGCCATCTTCTGCGATGCCACCAGAAAATTCAGCATCGCAGCAATCACCACTAGAAACAGTAATAGCCAGAGTTCCGGATTGATCTTACGCACAGCGCCTCCAGGGGACAGAGGGAGCGACCGGAAGCCGACGCCACAGGAGCTTCGAGCCGCAAACTTTCCCGTCCGTATATTCTCGGGGTGTACGCGAAGAATCCAAAATTACGGAAGTAATAGAAACGCGTGCTCTTCCTACTTGGCGCGAGGGTGCGTCTGGTCGTAGACCTGCAACACATGCTTCATCGAAAGCTGCGTGTACCGCTGCGTGGTGGCCAGGCGCTCATGGCCCAGCAACTCCTGAATGGCGCGCAGGTCGGCGCCTTCTTCCAGCATGTGCGTGCCGAAAGCGTGGCGCAGCGTATGCGGATGCACGTCCGGCGAAAGTCCCTTCGCCACCGCAATTTTCTTAATGATGCGGCCCACACTGCGTGTGGTGAGCCGCCCCCCGCGCCGGTTGATGAGCAGAGCCTGGTTCATCAGCAGTGCTGTGTTCTTCCGGGTTTCGGCCAGAACCGTCTGCCGCGCCGAAAGGTAGGCTGTCAGCGCGATCTTCACCGAATCGCCGAACGGAACGTACCGTTCCTTCTTTCCTTTGCCTCGAATCAGGATTGCTTCCGCGCTCAGCCGGATGTCATCGAGATTGATTCCCGTCAGCTCAGAATTGCGAATACCGCATCCATAGAGCAGTTCGAGCATGAGCCGGTCACGCTCGGGAAATGCGGCTGTCTCGGGCATCTGTCCATCGAGCACTGAATTCATCTCCTCGATCGTCGGCACGCGCGGAAGTTTCTTCGCCAGCTTCGGCGTTGCCACCAGTTTCGCGGGATTCTGTTCGACTACTCCCTCCCTCGCCAGCCAGCGATACAACGACCGCACCGCGGCCAGCGACCGCGCCACCGAAGTCTTGCCCAATCCTTTTTCGTAGAGTTGCGAAAGAAATCCGCGAATCGCGATGTGGTCGATCGACTTCCATCCCCGAGACCCGGCGTAGGCGGCGAAGTTCCCGAGATCGCCGCTGTACGCTTTGATGGTATGCGGCGAAGCGTTGCGTTCCCGCAGGTGGCGGAGAAAGTCGGCCACTGCCTTGCTGACGACTGTATTGGCTTTGGTCATTGCATCGATTTCAGATTTCAGATTGTAGATTTCAGATTTAAGGTTCCGTTCGTTCGTCAATCTGAAATCTACGATCTGCAATCTAACATCGTTTCACTTCGCCTTCGCCCTCGGATGATGCTTCTGATACACGGTCCGCAGCCGATCCAGAGCCAGATGAGTGTAGATCTGTGTGGTGGAGATGTCGGCGTGGCCCAGGATGGTTTGCACCGTGCGCAGGTCCGCCCCGTTTTCTACCATGTGCGTCGCGCACGAGTGCCGCAGCATGTGCGGCGATGCATGCCGTCCCGACGCTACCGACGCTTCACCCACCATCTGCCAGATGCGCTGCCGCGTCAGTCGGTGCCCACCCCGCGCGATAAACAGCAGCGGCGAATTCACATTGCTCGGGTGCCCCATCCTTGTCCCTCCGTTCTTTGGAGGGACAGGGTGGGGGTTCTTGACCTTGCTTTCCGCCAACACCGGCCGCCCCTGCGCCAAATACTCCGCCAGCGCATCCTGAGCAGGTCGACCCAGCGGCACGATGCGCTCCTTGTCCCCCTTGCCGCGCACCAGCATGTATCCCGCATCCAGCTTCAAATCTTCCAGCGTGGCGTTCACTATCTCCGAAACGCGCAGTGCGCCCGCATATAACAATTCCAGCATGGCCCGGTCGCGAGCCGCCAGCGCCGCCGCATCCTTTGAGTGGCGCGCCCCAGTTGCCAGCAAAGCCGCCGGAGATGCCAGCGTCGATTCCACCTCATCGCGCGCCAGCGATTTCGGCAAAACTTTCCACTGCCGCGGCGATTCGATATCAAGCGTCGGATCATGCTCAATTCTCTTATCGAGCAGAAGATAGCGATAAAGATGCCGCAGCGCCGAAAGCTTGCGCCCCACGCTGCGTCCGTCGACTTGATGCGAAAAAAGCTGCTGCAGAAATTCGCGCACATCGCCGCGCCGCGCGGTCAGCAGCAGCCGCTTCTGCTTTTCCAGGAATTCGGAGAACTGAAGTATGTCGGTGGTATAAGCGCTGATCGAATTGCGCGCGAGTCCTTTTTCGATGCGCAGGTAGTCGAGCAAGCCGGAAAGCACGCGCGCGTTCGCTTCGGAAGCCATAAGGGAAGGTATTGAGTATGCCCGTTATCGGACGCGGAGAAAAGTGTCGAAGCGGATGCAGCCAGTGCTCTCGTAGAGACGTAGCTTGCCGCGTCTCTACCGCCATGTCACCACCCGCTGACCAGCAGCCGGTGTGCCGCGCGCAGCCCGCACTTCTGATACTTGTCGTACGCCTCAGCCGCACGATCCCGAATCTGCTCGTTGCTCTCTCCCGCAATCCAGCCGTCCAGCGCGCTTTTCAGCGTGTATGCCTCGGGAGCCATCAGCCCCGTCGTCCACAACAGCGGCTTCGCGCCCGAGGCTCGCACTGGCGCAGCAAAAAACTGTTTGCTAGCGCACGCCAGGATCACCGCGTCGCGAGGAACATCATTCTTCTTTCGGGGAAACTGCGGAAGCGAAAAGTCCATCAGCCCATCGTGGCCGATATAGGCGACCAGATTCGCTCCGCCGCGAATCGGCAGTTCTAGATTTCCAGATGCCCGCGGCGGCCTCATCATTTCCGCGCCGTCGCCGGAAGCGGAAGACAGAAAGTCAAGAATCGCCTGCCGGATCTCGCGGCCTCGATAAGCATCTGCCACAAGATAAACATTCTTCGTCCGATGCTTGAACACGCAACGTTCCAGAACCTCGGCCTTCGGTTTGGCGCCGCAGTCGATCCGCTCCCAATCGGCGCTGCGCGCGAAAAATGTCTTCACGCCATACGCCGAGCCCCAATACAAGTTGTGTTCTGGATCTTCGCCATTCCCAAGCTTGGCAGCGACGGGAACGATCCCTTGGCTCTGATTGTCGGCCAGCGCGACAAAGACATGAACTGTGCGCAGCGCCGCATCCTGTCCCTGCGCAGCCGCCCCGCAGAACGCAGCGCAGAATAGAATCGCAAACCGCATCCTCAGTTCCCCTCCGCGCCGCTCACTTCCCGCAGCAGATCGACAGCGTACAACGCGCCCTCCGGAGTCTCTTCATGCTTGAAATAAGCAAACACATCGCGCCCCTCTGCCATATGCCGGCTGATGCGGTCGATCATCGAGCGGCGTTCCTCTCCCGTATAGCTCGGTTTGCGGAAACGGTAATACACGAAGCCGGCGGTCGCGACTTCGGGCGTAGTCAGCGTTTCAGTCTCAGCCACGCACAGCGCCACATTGTTCGACTTCAACAGTTCCCAGGCCGAGTCCGCGAACCAGGACGCATGCCGGAATTCAAACGCTGAGGGCAAAGTACGCGGGAGGATAGCCAGAAAGTCCTTGAGCAGCGCTACATCCATCTTCAGATTCGGCGGAAGCTGAAACAACACGGGCCCCAACTTTCCCGCGGCGGCCAGCGGTTCAATAGTCGCCAGAAATCGCGGCACGAAATCCTCGCTTCCCTTCAGCCGCTTGATGTGCGTGATCACCTGGTGCGCCTTGATTCCGAAACGAAAATGCGGAGGCGTCTCTTGCAGCCAGTTCTGAATGGTCGTCTCTTTCACCAGCTGCCGGAAGGTGAAATTCACTTCGACGGTATTGAGCTGGGTGGCGTAGTGGCCGAGGAATTTCTTCTGCGCCAGCTTCGCCGGATAAAACTCCGGCTTCCATGTCGGATAGGCCCACCCCGAAGTTCCTGCAAAGAATTGCGGCATGCTTTAGCTCTCAACTGAAGCGGTGCCCCATTTCTCGCGTTCTTTGCGTGAAGTGGGGATTTTGAAACTCGTTAGAAAACTCGCGCCCTGCAGGCCGGAATTATACCTTGCGCGACTTCCAACCTGAGTTCTTCGTACTCGACTTTTTCTCGGCTACTTTCCCTCGCGGCGGACGTTTCTCAATCGCCTGCGCCGCAATTTCGATTCGCTCTGGCTCTGCCACAACCGCGCCCGCTTTCAAATCCGGCAGTCGCTGCTTCAGCTCAAGCACCGGCTTAAACAAATCGCCCATCTTTTCGACACGCGCCACCACTTGTGGCGCCTCAAACGCCAGTAGCCCAGCATCTTTTTTATTGAACGCCCGCTCCACTTCCTCCCATGTCACCGGAGTCGAAACCGTGGGATGCTCGCGTGCCCGCAGCGAATAGACCGCGACTGTCGTCTTGTGTTCATCATTCTGGCTCCAGTCGACAAAGACTTTTCCGGTCCGCGCCTGCTTGCTCATCTCCGACAACACGAGATCGCGATGATCATGTTCCAGCAGTTGCGCCAACGCGTGCGAAAACATCTTCGTAACGTCGTAAGTCACGGGAGTATTCAGCGGAACGTAAATCTGCAGCCCCTTCGACCCCGAGGTTTTCGGAAAACTCTGCAGCCCAAAATGTTCGAAGATCTCGCGCAGCCATAGCCCCACCTGGCAGCACTGCACAATATTCGCCGGCGGCCCGGGATCGAGGTCAAACACCATCTCCGTCGGACACGTAATGTCTTTGGCCAGCGCCAGCGACGGATGCAGTTCCAGCGCCGCCAGATTCGCCAGCCATATTAGCGTCGGCAAGTCGTCCGCCAGCACGTAATGAATCGTTCGCCGGTTGCGCCCGCTCCAGATCGGCGCGGTCTTCACCCAGTCCGGCTTGTGCATGGGCGCGTTCTTCTCGAAAAACGGTTCGCCGTCCACGCCATCTGGATACCGTTTGCGTGTCAGCGCCCGCCCCGCCAGATGCGGAATCATCGCCGGCGCGATGCGGGCGTAGTAGTCAATCACCTGTTGCTTGGTGAATCCCGTGGCGGGATACAGCACCTTCTCCAGGTTCGACAGCTTGAGATGCCTGCCCTGAATGTCAACGGCCGAATCCATCGTGCCTGCACACCTCATCATCATTGTGCACTATCAGCGCGAAAAGACTAGAATCGCACTGAACTGGAGAGTTACATGGCTGAGTCCGAGTCGAAGCTGTCCCGAGGCGATGAACTGAATGAAGTCGAAGCTAGAAAGCGAAAGCTCCACTTGTGGAGGGCTGTAGGTCTAATGTGGTGCGGGTTTATGTTTCCGGCGATGACGCTGCTGCAATGGTACGACAGCGGCTACGTTCGCATACCTCCACTTCGGCCGCTCCTGTGGTCAACCATCCCGAGCCTGATAAGTGCAGGCTTTTTCTGGGGCCTTTTGGTTTGGACGCACAGACGAAGTCCTGACCTCTGACACCGCCAATCGCTCTCGCCTCGAATCGCAGCCATCCCGTTTGACAACTTCCCTTCCGCCCACGTACTTTCAAACTTCTGCCCTGCTGGCCCGTCTAAATCGTGGGTGCCCCATTTCTCGCGTCTTTTGCGAGAAGTGGGATTTCCTGGAGGTCCGATGAAATTCCGCACAGCTACGATCGTCCTTGTCTTGCTTCTGTTGTCGTCCGTTGGTATGGCCCAGAACGTCGCCTCCTTCGAAAAGCGCATCACGGTGAAGAGACTGCCGAACGGCCTCACTCTTGTCATCTGCGAGCGGCCCGAAGCTCCGGTCTTTTCCTTCTTCACGCTGGTCGATGCCGGCTCCGCGCAGGATCCTATGAGATCGACCGGACTGGCGCACATGTTCGAGCACATGGCGTTCAAGGGCACCGACAAAATTGGCACGACGGACTATGCCGCCGAAAAACCGGCGCTCGAAAAAGTCGAGAGCGCCTACGCCGACTACATCGCCGAGCGCGACAAGACAGTGGGACGCGATGAAGCAAAATTGACGCAACTCGAAAAGGCCTGGAAAGACGCCATCGCCGAAGCCGACAAGTTCGTCGTCAGCAACGCCTTCGGCAAGATCGTCAAACAAAACGGCGGCGAAGACATGAACGCCTTCACCGCCTACGACGAGACCGCCTATCACTATTCATTCCCTGAAAATCGCCTTGAGCTATGGGCGTATCTCGAGTCGGAGCGTTTCCTGCATCCCGTGCTGCGCGAGTTCTACAAGGAACGCAACGTGGTGATTGAAGAGCGCCGCATGCGCACCGACAGCAGTCCCTTCGGCCGCCTGCTCGAACAATTTACCGAAGAGGCGTTCGCCGCGCATCCTTATCATCGGCCTACGATTGGCTGGATTTCAGATCTCAATACCTTCTCCGCTACTGACGCACAGAGGTTCTTCGACAAATATTACGTGCCCGCCAACATGGTGGTGGCCGTCGCCGGCGACATCAACGCAGCCCAGGCCATGCCCATGCTCGAAAAATATTTCGGCCGCCTGCCCGCGCGCCCGCAACCAGCCGAGACCACTACTACTGAGCCTCCGCAGAACTCCGAACGCAAAGTCACGCTCAAAGATCGTTCGCAGCCGATTTACATTGAGGGCTATCACCGCCCTGACTATCGCGACAAAGACAACGCGGTGTTCGACGCCATCTCCGACCTCATGTCGGAGGGCCGAACCTCACGCCTCTACCGCTCGCTGGTGCGCGATAAGAAAATCGCCTCATTCTCCCAAGGAATCACCGGATACCCGGGCACGAAATATCCTCACCTGTTCGCGTTTCTCGCCGTGCCGCTTCCCGGACACAAGCCACAGGAAATGGCCGACGCTATCCACGCAGAGATCGACCGGCTGAAGAAAGAAGACATCAGCGACGACGAACTGAAGATGATCAAGACGCGGTCGAAGGCTAATTTGATTCGCGGTCTGGCCGATAACGAAGGCCTGGCCACGCAGCTCGCCACCTATCAGACACGCTACGGCGATTGGCGAGAACTGTTCAAATCTGTCGACCGCATCGACCAGGTGACCAAGGCCGATATTCGGCGCGTGGCCAACGAGGTCTTCGTCGACACCAACCGAACCGTCGGTGTGATCGAAAACTCCCCCGGCGGCGCTCCCGGTGGGGGCGAGCCATCGGGCGCGGCTGATCAGGGAGGTGCGCAATGAACAGCTTCGCAATAAATATGAAACGGGCTCTTGTTCTCATCGCGCTGATCGCCGTCGCAACATGCTCGACGATTCCTCGCGCCGCAGCTCAAGCCGCCAGTTGGCAGCAAGTTCCCATTCCACCGCTGCCGACGTTCAAGCCGCAACAACCCAGGCGCATCGAACTCAAGAACGGCATGGTGATCTTTCTACAGGAAGATCATGAACTGCCGCTGATCGACGGTACAGCCCGCATTCGCGGTGGCTCGGTCAACGAACCCGCCAGCAAGACTGGACTCATCGATATCTACAGCGAAGTCTGGCGCACCGGCGGCACCAAATCCCAAACAGGAGATCAGCTTGACGACTTTCTCGAAGTGCGCGCCGCCAAGGTTGAAACCGGGGGCAGTTCGGACTCAACCACCATCAGTTTTTCCTGCCTGAAGGCCGATCTCGACGATGTCTTCAAAGTTTTCGTGGACGTGCTGCGCAATCCCGAGTTCCGCGCCGACAAAATCGATCTGGCGCAGAAAGAAGAAGGCGACGGAATCTCCCGCCGCAATGACGACGTCGGCGACATCGCTCAGCGCGAGTCCGTCAAGCTCGCATATGGCTCGAATAATCCCTACGCTCGTGTGGCTGAGTACGCGACCGTCGCGGCCATCACCCGCGAGGATCTCATCGAGTGGCACGGCAAGTACGTGCATCCCAACAACATCATTCTCGGCATCAGCGGAGACTTCGATGCCGCAGCCATGGAAGCCCGGCTGCGCGCCGCGTTCGACACCTGGCCCAAAGGCGCGGCGTTTCCCAAGAATGACATTCAATACGCGCCCGCCAAGCCCGGTTACTATCTGATCCCCAAAGATGACGTCAACCAGAGCACCATCCACATGGTCGCGCTCGGAACCATGCGCGACAATCCCGACTACTACGCCATCAACGTGTTCAACGAAGCCTTCGGCGGAGGATTCTCCTCGCGCCTGTTCAACGACATCCGCACCAAGCGCGGACTGGCCTACGGCGTCAGCGGCGGCATCGGCGCTAACTTCGGCCATCCCGGCATCCTGCAGATTTCGATCGGCACCAAGAGCGGCACGACAGTTGAAGCCATTCGAGCCGCCGATGAAGATATCGACGACCTCGCTAAGCACCCGATCACCGACGAAGAAATCCAGCACGCCAAAGACGCCATCCTCAACGCGTTCATTTTTCGCCTGGACTCGCCCGACAAAATCCTCGGCGAGCGCATGGCCTACGAATACTATGGCTACCCTCCCGACTGGCTCGACAAGTACCAGGCGGAAATCAAGAAAGTCACGGCCGCTGACGTGAATCGCGTCGCCGCCAAGTATCTGCACAAAGATCAACTGGCCGTTCTGGTAGTCGGCAACACGAAAGATTTCGACAAGCCATTGTCATCCCTCGGCGCAGTGAAGGAAGTTGACATCACCATTCCGCCTCCGCCTGGGGATAAGCCGGAAGACAAGTCGGAAGAGAAGCCAGAAAAAGGCGACACCGCCAAGCCCGCCGCTTCCAATCCTGAGGGCAAGGCGCTGGCCGCGAAAGTTGCAGCCGCCATGGGAGGCCTGCCCAAACTACAGTCGATCAAAACCATGCACGTCAGCATCGCCGAGAGCGATGGTGGCGCACCGCCCAACCCCATCGATGTCTACATCGCCTTCCCCGACCGCATGCACATCGACATACAAACTCAGCAAGGCTCGCTGACCATCGTTTGTACGCCCGACACGGCGTTCATGAGCATGGCGGGCATGGGCACGCGCAGCATGCCGCCCGAGCAGAAGAACGAAATGATGGCGCAGATGCATCACGATTTGGTTTACGTCGCCCAGCACGCCGACGATCCAGCGTTCACTTTCACCACCGCGGGCACGGAGAAAATCGGCGACGTCGATGCCGCTATCCTCGACATTGGCGGCGCCATCCCCTGGTTGCGCTGGTATATCGATCCTAAGACCGGCTACATTCTCCGCGAGAAATACAAAGCGATGGGACAATCCGGATCGTTCGATGGCGAGTCCGACCTCTCCGACTGGCGCACCGTCGACGGCCTGACCATGCCCTACCAGCACGCGAACAAGCAGAACGGCAGCGAGACCAGCAGCGCCGAATTCAAGAAGATCGAACTCAACCCCACAGTAGATCCGAAGCTATTCGCGAAACCCGCGGAGGCTCCAGCAGAAAAACAGTAGCAAACCGGAGGATTCAGACATGCCGTTGCTGGCGCTCCGTCATGCCGCTCTCGCTTTAGCCCTCGGCGCAACCGCACTCGCGCAGGTCACCACGTCGCAGTACGACAACTTCCGCACCGGCGCTACGCTTCACGAAAAGACGCTGGCTCCACAGAACGTCAACGATAGACAGTTCGGCAAACTAGGCGCTTTCAAAGTTGACGGCGCGGTCTACGCGCAGCCGTTGTTTGTCCCTGCTGTCGAAATTCCCGGCAAAGGCACGCACGACGTCCTCTTCGTCGCTACCGAGCACGACAGCGTCTACGCTTTCGACGCCACCCGGCCCGACGATCCTCCTTTATGGAAAGTAAGCTTTCTCGACAAAACGCGTGGCACGATTCCTCTCTCAGAGGACATGGTGCAGTGCCCGTTTATACGGCCCGAAATCGGCATCACGTCGACCCCCGTCATCGACATCAAGACCGGAACACTCTACGTGTTGGCCCGCACCGCCATACGCCACGCGGTGGGCGACAACGAATACTTCCAGCACTTGCACGCCCTGGCCATCACTACGGGTGTCGAAAAATTCGGCGGCCCAAAACTCATCACCGCATCGGTGCCCGGCCGGGGTGCGGGTAGATCCAACCGGCAGGTCGTCTTCGATCCTCTGCACGAAAACCCGCGCGCCGCGCTCACTCTCGCCAACAACAGCCTCTATCTGGCCTGGGCTTCGTCTTGCGACGTCGATCCCTACCACGGCTGGGTGATCGCCTATGATCCCCAAACGCTCGCGCAAAAAGCCGTGCTCAACGTCGACCCCGACGGCAGCGAAGCCGGAATCTGGCTCAGCGACACCGGCCCCGCCGTCGATTCCGAAGGCAATCTTTACGTGCCCACCGGGAATGGCACCTTCGACGCCACCAGCGGAGGACGCGACTACGGCGATTCCGTCCTCAAGCTTGACGGCGCATCCCTCGCCATCCGCGACTACTTCACCCCTTCCAATCAAGCCGACATCCTCGCCGGTGATGCCGACGTCGGCTCCAGCGGTCCCACGCTGCTCCCCGATCAGCCCGGACCGCACCCTCATCTGCTGCTGCAGCCCACCAAAGACTCCACCATCTACGTGATTGACCGCGACAACATGGGCCAGTTCCATCGCGACCGTAACGACCTCGTGCAGCTCATCCATCTGCCCGGCGCCGCCTTAGGTGCAATGGCCTACTGGAACGGCCACGCTTTTTTCGCCACCAGCGGCGACTACCTGCGCAGCTATGCTGTGAAGAATGGCCAACTGATTCCGGCTGAATCTTCTTCCGTGAAGTTCGTGACTTCCGGCGCCACCCCGTCTGTCTCAGCCGACGGCGATAAGAACGCCGTCGTCTGGGCCATCTCCACCAAAACCTGGAATGGCCCTGACACGACTCCGGCCGTCCTCTACGCCTTCGACGCCACGAAACTCGGCCAGCCCATTTACACGTCAGAACAAAACAGCCAGCGCGACCGTGCAGCCATGGCCACGCGCTTCGTCATCCCCGTCGTCGTAAACGGCCACGTTTATTTCTCCGCCCGAGGAGAAGTCGAAGTCTACGGGCTCTTGAAATAAGCAGCTGCCGAAAATGAGTGCTTCGTTGTACATTAGTTCGCCGAGCCGGTTCAAACCCGGGCTCGTCAGGACGGAATGCAATGAACCAGACCAGTAAAAGCACCGATCTGCTACCCGCGCTCCCGCTCGACAGCTGGAAAGACACTCTCGCTACCGTGCACATGTGGACGCAGATTGTGGGAAAAGTGCGTCTCAAACTCTGCCCGCTCGTGAACCATTGGTGGAATGTCACGTTCTACCTGACCGCACGCGGACTTACCACATCGGCCATGCCGTACTCGCGGGGAACGGTGAGCGGGACCGTTGAAATCCAGTTTGATTTTATCGATCACAGGCTCTTGATCGAGACCAGCGACGGCCAGTTCGTCACCATCACACTGGAACCGCAGAGTGTGGCTGAGTTCTACAAGAAGGTGATGGCTGCCCTGGCCGAACTCGGCGTCGCCTGCAGGATCTGGACGACGCCGTGCGAAATCACCGATCCGATTCCGTTTGAACTGGACCATGTACACGCCTCCTATGATGCAGACGCCGTCCAAAATTTTTGGCGCATCCTGGTGTGGTCGGATCAAGTGTTCAAAGAATTCCGCACCGGGTTTCTGGGGAAGGTGAGTCCCACACATTTCTTCTGGGGAGCGTTCGATCTAGCGGTCACCCGCTTCTCTGGCCGAAGGGCGCCGGAGCGGCCCGGAGCCGACTCTATTACCAAGGAAGGCTACTCCCACGAAGTGAGCAGTGCTGGAGTCTGGCCCGGCGGCAGCGGTATCCCCGGACCGGCGTTCTATTCCTACGCCGCCCCGGAACCGCCCGGTTTCGCCGAGCGAAAAGTGCGCCCACCCGCGGCCTTCTATCATCCGCAATTGAAAGAGTTCTTGCTGATGTACGAAGACGTGCGCACCGCGGATTCTCCGAAGACCGTGCTGATGGAATTCCTTCAGAGCACCTATGATGCGGCGGCAGATCTAGGAAATTGGGATCGCAAGAACCTCGAACGTTAGATACTGGGCTTCGTGAAGATCATGCACGACCGGCTGACAGGATGCAGCCTCACCGCAAGTGAGCAACCACCGCGACGTCGAATTTTGCGTAGTACTTCTTCACGTCGCCCGCCCCGTACTTGCCGCGGAACTTCTCGACCACCGACGCTACCTTCCTGGCGTCAGTAAGTGGAGTAATCTCGACTTCAGCTTCTGCTCCGCGGGCGTCAATACCCATCGTCGGATTCTTGAGCACGTTCTTATACCACTGTGTGTCCGATCCCTTTACCGGAAGCAGGTACAGCGTATCGTCTTCCAGCACGAACCATACCGGATTCGAAATCGTGCGTCCTGACTTTCGGCCGGTCTCGCTGATTGTGATTTCTTGATAACGAGCCAGACGGTCTTTCAGAGTGTCTTTCTGAGCGGGTTTGCTGCTCATCGAAGTCTCCTTTATTTCTTGGCGCTATTTTGCCGCGAGGTATTGTTCGTCGGTGACGTGTTCCATCCAGTCGACCACTTTGCCGTCCTTCTTTTCCTGAATAGCAATGTGCGTCATCGCTGTGGTCGCTGTGGCGCCGTGCCAGTGCTTCTCGCCCGGTGCGAACCACACCACATCCCCCGGCCGGATCTGCTCGATGGGTCCGCCCCCGCGCTGCGCCCAGCCGCAGCCCGCCGTAACGATAAGCGTCTGGCCGAGTGGATGCGTGTGCCAGGCCGTCCGCGCGCCCGGCTCGAACGTAACGCAGGCGCCCGACACCAGAGCCGGGTCCGGCGCCTGAAACAGCGGATCTATTCTTACGGTGCCAGTAAACCAGTCTGTCGGACCCTTGCCAGAAGGTTGCGAGCCCACTCTTTTAATGTCCATTTTCTGAATTCCTTGGTTTGAATGCTACGGTGTTCTCCATCGCGCTCACGAAGGCGGCCCCTCACTTCGATGTCTTATTCATCCACACTCGCCACGTGACTGGACCGGCTTTGTCATTCGTCATTGTATTGCCCGTCAGCTTGAGCGCCAGCTTGATCTGGCCATGATGGTAGCCCTCATGCCAGATCATGTGTTGAAGCAGAAGGATCGGGTGGTCGTAATGGACGTCCATGTCGCGGCCAGCCTCCAGCCTGCCCTTCACGGCATCACGGACCGCATGAGCACTTTCGTTCAGCAGCTGTGCCATGCGGCCAGGGTCACGCTCGCCGACCCACTCTTTCCCAGGCGGGTCTGTGGCAAACTCCGGCGCGTCCTCGGAGACAAACACCAGCCGCACATAGTGGATGTGCATGAACAGCTCGGCAACGGATGGACTGCCCTCCATTGCCCTGGCCTCCAGGCCGCCCGCCGGCAGGGCTCGGAGAAGGTTGAGCAGAATCGTGTTGTTCCGCTCCCAGGAGTCCAGCAGAGCGTCGAGGAGTTGTTGCTCTTTTGCGTCGGACATTTCCATCGCGTTGGCTAATGCAAAAACTGCCGCGAATTCTACATGAGCCTCAGAGACCGGTCATCTTCTCAATCGCTTCCGGATACCTTGCTCCCTCTACAGTAATCTGGGAAGCTGCGCTTTCGATCTGACGCAGATCATCGGCCGTCAGCTCCAGCGTCACCGCACCGATATTCTCATCGAGGCGGTTCAGCTTCGTCGTACCCGGAATCGGAACGATCCACGGTTTCTGCGCCAGCAGCCACGCCAGTGCGATCTGCGCGGGAGTCGCGTTCTTCTGCTTCGCTATGCTGCCGAGCAAGTCAATCAGCGCCACATTTGTCTTGAGAGCGTCGGGCGTGAAGCGCGGCAGTTTGCTGCGAAAATCGGTGCTGTCGAATTTCGCGTCTTCCTTGATCGCTCCTGTCAAGAATCCCTTGCCGAGAGGACTGTAGGGAACGAAACCAATTCCCAGTTCCTCAAGCATCGGTATGATCTCTGCTTCGGGCTTTCTCCACCACAACGAGTATTCGCTCTGCAGCGCAGTAACCGGCTGCACGGCGTGAGCGCGGCGAATCGTCGTTGCGGCCGCCTCCGACATGCCGAAGTGCTTGACCTTGCCGGCGTGAATCAGATCCTTCACGGCCCCGGCAACGTCCTCGATGGGAGTATTCGGATCCACGCGGTGCTGGTAGTACAGGTCGATGCTCTCGATTCGGAGCCGCTTGAGCGAGCCTTCGACGGCTTGCTTGATATTCTCGGGCCGGCTGCATACGGGCGCCGCTCCCGGCCGATGATCGCTACCACTCAGATCGAAACCGAACTTGGTGGCGATCACCACCTTGCCACGGAACGGGGCGAGCGCTTCACCCACTAGCTCCTCGTTTGTAAACGGGCCATAAACTTCGGCGGTGTCAAAGAACGTGATGCCGCGATCCACCGCGGCGTGGAGCAGAGCCGTCATCTCTTTCTTGTCTTTGGGTGGGCCGTAGGAAAAGCTCATCCCCATGCAGCCCAGCCCGAGAGCAGAAACTTCCAGATTACTTTTTCCAAGTTTACGTTTTTGCATTTTCTCTCCATCCTTATACGCAAAATTATGATTGCAGGACTCTGCCTATAAGCGTCCTCACCAGTGCACCTTCAACATGATAGGTGAAAGAGGATTGATTCAGAAATCCAGCTTCAGAAATCCAGGCTTGAAATCGCAATTTAGAGTGTTATAACGTTAGCCCTTGATAGAGCCCTAGGCGGCGGAGGATGAATCTATGAATCAGACCACACCGGTTTCGGCGCAGCCACTCGCGAATTCCGATCACCTGGAGGAGTTCCTGGAGCGCCGCTATCAGGAAGGCAAGTCCGAAACCGAGTTCCGCCAATACGACGCCCAGGCGAACCCCGGCGTGGCTGAGTTCTACCGCCTCAACCATACGCACCAGACGCTGGACTACGTCCTCGGCAAGGAGAAAGAGTATTTCGGTCTCAAGAAGGGCAAGAAGACGGTTTGGGAGGCGGCGGAGTTTCTGAACACGCTGGTCGATGACAGCGATCCCGACACCGACCTGACCCAGACCGAGCATCTGCTGCAAACCTCTGAGGCGTTGCGTCGCGACGGCCAGCCGCGCTGGATGGTGTTAGTCGGTTTCCTGCACGATCTGGGCAAGTGCCTTTGCCTGTATGGCGAGCCGCAGTGGGGCGTTGTCGGCGACACCTTCCCGGTGGGTTGCGCGTGGTCGGATCAGATCGTCTATCACGACTACTTCAAGAATAATCCCGATCGCAATGTGCCCGAGTACCAAACCAAGTACGGCATCTACGAGCCCAACTGCGGACTGGAGAACGTGCACATGTCATTCGGCCACGACGGCTACATCAACGAGGTCGTGAAATCCTACCTGCCCGACGAGGCGCTTTATATGCTGCGCTTCCATTCGTTTTATCCGTGGCACCGGCACGGCGCATACACGCACCTGATGAATGAGAAAGATGCCGTCATGCTGGAGTGGGTAAAGAAGTTCAACCCCTACGATCTCTACTCCAAGGGACACAGCAAGCCCAACCTGCAAGAGCTGAAGCCCTACTACGACGATCTGTTCGCCGAATTTCTCCCCGAGAAGCTCGACTGGTAACAGGCTGACACGCGAACACTACCGATCACTACTCAGAGCGTTTCGCGACCGGTCGGCGTGCCATAGAGCCAGTGTTTGCCCTCTGGTGCTTCCGGCAGGCGCCCGGATAACAACGCGACGATCGCACGGCCAAGCTCGACAACGGGCGCTGTGAGCACTTCCGTCGCGCCACGAGGAAATATGCCGACGTCCTCAAGCAGTTGCCAATGGGCGATCTCCTCGGCAGGTATTGACTCACGTGCCGCGAGCCTCGCACATGCATCTTCGGCTAGGGCGACGAAGGTTTGCCTCTGCGCCGCCGACCAGTTTGCGTCGAGCGTCAGCCCATAATCCGAAAAGCACGCCACTGTGCGCCACGACGACACGGCACTGGAAAGCCATGTCGTATCTGCCTGCCCGCTCGCCTCTGCAGCATCGATGAGGTGCTTGAGGAAGACTCCTAGAGCAACGTCGTATGCCCAGAAGCCTCCGTTTGCGTAGTTGACGAACTGCGTCTTGGTCACGAATGCGTCTCCGAGTGGTGGGCATGAGCGCACAACCGGGAAAGAGGAGATGATAGGTCGACTTCCAGCCATTGAGCAAGACAGCTGTTGTTCGCACGCGTTATCGCTCGTTGAGCATCTGTTGAGGCCGATTACCCCCTCTTGACTTCTCTATCCCGCTGGCCTATCGTATGGCGAACAACAGGCGAACGCGTCATGTCTTACCTGCCCTTGCTCCCGCTGCTTGACAACCTCCCTAACAATGACAAGCCCCGCCTCGTCGGCATCGCCCGTCTGGCCTCCGAGGGCGAATCCCTGCGCGAAGGCCACCAGGTTGAGTATTTCACCTTGCCCGCCAAATCGCTGCTCAACCGCTGCGTGAGCAATCGGCAAATGCCTTTTACCTGGACCATCAATCCCTACCGCGGCTGCGAATTCGCCTGCAAATACTGCTACGCCCGCTACACCCACGAGTTCATGGAGATGCGCGACGGCATGGAGTTCGAGCAAAAGATTTACGTCAAGCAGCACGCCGCCGCCCTGCTGCGCCACGACCTGCACCGCGTGAAGCCCGGCGAGTCCATCGCGCTCGGCACGGCGACTGATCCTTACCAGCCCGCAGAGCGCCGCTATGAAGTCACCCGCGGAATTCTGGAAGAGTTCGCCCGCCATCGCGGCTTCGAGCTGGGCATTGTCACCAAGTCGAACCTGATCGTCCGCGACCTCGACTTGTTGAAAGAAGTCGCGAAGACGAATCGTCTGTCAGTCCACATTACCGTCACCACACTCGACATTGCACTGGCGCGGATTCTCGAGCCGCGCGCCCCGCGTCCCGACCTTCGCATCGATGCCGTGCGCGCGCTCAGCCAAGCGGGATTGCGCGTAGGCATAAGTTGCTCGCCGGTCGTTCCCGGGATTACGGATTCGCCCAAAGACCTGGAAGCCGTGGTTCGCGCCGCCGCCGAAGCTGGCGCCGACTATGTCTTCGCGAATCCACTTTTTCTGAAACCCTGCTCGGCTGCCGTGTTTATTCCTTTCCTCGAACAAAACTTTCCGCACCTCGCCGAGAACTACCGCCAGCGCTATCACGATCGCGCCTTCCTTTCCGCTGCCTACGCCAAGCGCTTGTCGCAGCTGGTCAGGAGCCTGCGTGAGAAATACAAAATGATCCGTGCCCATCGCGAGCGCTCAGCCTTCGCAACCAAGTGGCCAGTGCAGGCCTTCGACGAACAGTTGGAACTTTTCTAGAGACAATCAGAAATCAGCAATCAAGAATCCACCGCGGCCCTTTCTTTTATAATCGAAGCCGACCCATGGCGACCGCCTACCCACCTGCCGGACAGCCTCCCGCGCCACCTGTCCCTTTCGGCGTGCGAGTGCAGCGATTCTGGCAGCGCGTCACCGACGGCCTCCAGGTCAGCCAACTGTGGTCTCAGTTCGAAACCGAAGCCCGCACCAGCTATCGCCTCTATTCTCGCGACGTCGAAGCCAAAACGCCGGACGGCCTTACCCACGGCGGCCGCAAGCTGCATATCGTCAAGGAATTCTTCTGGGCGGTGATGGAGAAACTTTCGCCAGCGCGCCGCGTTCTGCTTTTGGCCGCTCTGGTCATGCTGGTGCTTCCCAGCGGCAACTTTGCCTATCAAGGCTCCGACCATGAAGTTCACGTTGGCGGATTCGATTTTCATTTCTGGGCGGGACTCCTGCTGTTCCTTCTGCTCATGCTGGAAATCGCCGACCGCGTGGTCATGAAGCGCGACTTGCAGATCGCGCGCGAAATTCAAACCTGGCTGCTGCCGGGCGCGCCTCCGCAGATTCCAGGACTGGCCGTCGCATACTCGACTCGCCCGGCGAACACGGTCGCCGGAGATTACTACGACGTTTTTCCCCGCCCCGGCCGCACTAACGAAGAAAACCGCGTGGTGCTCGCCATCGCCGACGTTGCCGGCAAGAGCATCCCTGCCGCCATGCTGATGGCCACCTTTCAGGCCAGCCTCAAGACGCTTTCCACCGCGCAGGTGCCGTTGACCGAGTTGGCTTCCAACATGAACCGCTACGCCTGCGGCAACAGCCAGGGCGGATTGCGCTTCACCACCGCGTTTCTTGCGGAGTACGATCCCGTGCAGCGCACCGTCCACTACATCAATGCCGGCCATAACAATCCCATCTTGCGGCGCGCCAGCGGACAAATCGAGCGCCTCGACGTTGGCGGCCTGCCCTTCGGCATCATGCCCGACGCGAAATACGAATCCGCCACCGTCACTCTGGCTCCGGGCGATTGGCTGATCTTATTTACTGATGGATTAGTGGAAGCCCAGAACGCCCGTCAGGACGAATACGGCGAGCCCCATCTTCTGGCCGCGATTGAAGCCTGGAAATCCGCCGCACCCGCCGAAATGCTCCAGCGCCTGATGGCCGAAGTCGACCAGTTCGTCGGCACCACTCCTCAGCACGACGACGTAACCTGCATGCTGCTGAAAGCCGAGAGCGTTTAGCGAGACTCCTGCACCACGGCCGACAGATTGTCATTCCGAAAAACAGATTGTCATTCCGACCGGAGCCCGGAGCGAATGCGACGGCGTAGTGGAGGAACCCGCTGTTTGCCGCAGCCGAAGAATGGCAGGTTCCTCGCCAGAAACAAGGCGCTCGGAAGAACAAATCGATGATAGAAGAACAAACACATGCATGAACGAGCAGTCACCCTCCCATCCATTCCCCATACATCCGATGAAAAGCGTGCACGCCTTTTTCCTGCTGTACGCTGAATCGTCCGCGCGAGTAACTGCGGGACCGCAGATTTTTCTGCACAACTTCGCAAATGCCGACGTCCTCAATCTGAATCTGATCGCTGAAGTCCACTGACGCCTTAGCCGCCGGCCCTGTGTGATCTTTCTCCGGCAAATACCATTCGAAGATCGCCAGCGACCGCTCCGGTTCAATCGGCAGCACAATGTTCAGCGAGACGTTGTCGGGATAGCAGTTCAGCATCCAGTTAGGAAAAATCCAGAAGTAATCAGTGGTCAATCCGTCGCGCGCTTCCTGATAGCGGCGCGGCGTGGCGTCGCCCGGCTGCGCTCCGCGAATCGGGCTGAACTGCCGGACGTATCCCTCACGACCATCACTGCCCTCATGCGGCTCCACTACATAAGCGTTGTAATCCAGTTCGCGATTCAGCCCCGGGTGCACGCTGGGCAGGTGATACCCCTCAAGATAGTTGTCGACGTAAGTCTTCCAGTTGCACTTCATGTCGTAGGTGCGGCGCTCGAACAACTTCATCTGCGGAAAGGGAAACTTCTCCGCCTGCTGCGGCAACTCGCCCAGACTCTCGCGCAAGGGACGCGCCTCCGGATCCAGATTCACAAACACCAGGTTGAACCATTCCTCCGTGCGCACTGGCTTCAGCGCAAAATCCTCCGCACGGAATCCCTCAACCCCTTCGATCTCAGTCGCACTGAGCAGCGCGCCGTCAAGCCCGTAGGTCCAGCCGTGATAACCACAGCGAAACAGCTTGCGCGAGCCGCACCCTTCCGACGAGCCTTGCGCCGGAGGCCCGGCGCGATGCCGGCAGACGTTATAGAAACCGCGCAGCTTGCCATCGTTGCCGCGCGCGATCAACAACGGTTCGCCGATCAGTTCTGTCGTGAAGTAGTCGCCCGCACTGGCAACCTGGCCCGCGTGACCGACCACTTGCCAGGTGCGCGAGAATATCTTTTCCTTCTCCGCGGCAAAAACTGCGGCATCGGTATAGAGCGGGGCAGGCAGAGTCCAGGCCCGCGCAATCTCGGCTTCGACGTTAAACGCTTCTTTCGGGGTATTCATTTCGATACTCACAAACTGCCGCAACATTCTACGCGTTCAACCTGGCGCGGAGCACGCTCCGGCCAATTGGGTTCCTCAGCGACTCCGCGACGCTAAACTTTCGGGTCGGCGGACATAAATAGAATTTCCTGTACGGGAGAGATCGCGAGAGCAGCCCGGCCGCGTCAGCGTTCCCATGAAATGAGCTGGGCTCCAGAATGACACGAATTGTCAAATCGTTCGCCGAAATTTGCTAAATGACAACGGATCGGAGCCGGTTACCCAGGAACAAAAGTTTACTGGTCCACTGAAAATAAAGTGGTTCCTAAAGTTCCACCGGTAACCGTGGTAACTGGCTGTTCTGGCTAAGGAAATGCAAATATTGTTCACGACTGCGTCATTCGTGACCAGCAGATTTCAAAACCAAACCAACTAAGGGGAAATTTAGAGATGCGGAAACAAAAGGGCTTTTCACTGATCGAGCTGCTGATCGTGGTGGCGATCATCCTGATCATTGCAGCTATCGCGATTCCTAACTTGCTGCGCGCCCGCATGGCGGCCAACGAGTCGTCTGCTGTCGCTTCGATTCGTACCATCAACACCGCCGAAGTTACCTACAACACCGCTTATCCTACGGTCGGCTTTGCTCCGGCCCTGGTGAACCTGGGCGGCGCGTTGGGCGCGGCTTGCGTGCCTAGCTCCACCACGGCTTGCGTCATCGACGCAGTCTTGGCCAACAACGGTAACCCGGCCGGCGGTGGTAAGAGCGGCTATCAGTTCACCTCTGGCGCCGGCACGGTGGTCAGCGGCGTGAACGCGGGCTACACCGTGAAGGCAGTTCCGAACACCATCAACCAGACTGGTATTCGTGGCTTCTGCGCTGAGGAAGATGCAGTGGTTCGCGTCGACCCGGCCGGCGTTTGCTCCTTGACCGAAGCGGGCATCCTGGTCTTCAACCCGCTCAACCAGTAGTTAGCTGAGTTAGCGAAGTACTCGGGGAGAGTACAAGCGGGAGCGGCGAACGAAAGTTCGCCGCTCTTTTTCCTTTTTCCTTATTCTTTGCTCAACTCCCCCGTCTATCAATCCTTCCCACATTTCCGCGCAATGCTGACAAAAAGTGACACTTTGCGCCGGACGGCGCTTCGCCTGGTTCAGCCGCATCCGGAGCCGGGCATGTTTTCTGCTGAAACGAAAGCACTTCGCGCAGGTGCCTCCATCCTGAACATTAGAACCTTGTTGGAATCCAGCGTGCAAACGTTAGGATGAGTCCGCATCCGGACCACAAGAAATCTCAGTATCGAGCGAAATCCAAGGGGAGAAGTGGAAATGAAGAAACAACAGGGCTTTTCGTTGATCGAATTACTTATCGTAGTTGCCATCATCCTGATCATTGCCGCGATCGCGATTCCAAACCTGCTGCGCGCCCGCATGGCGGCCAATGAGTCGTCGGCTGTCGCCTCGATTCGTACCATCAACACCGCCCAAGTCACCTACAACACGGCCTATCCTACGGTTGGATATGCCACAGCCCTGGTCAACCTGGGCGGCGCGTTGGGCGCGGCTTGCGTGCCCAGTTCCACCACTGGCTGCATCATTGACGCAGTTCTGGCCAACAACGGAAACCCGGCCGGCGGCGGCAAGAGCGGCTACCAGTTCACTTCGGGCGCCGGTACGGTCATCAGCGGCGTGAACGCAGGCTACACCGTGAAGGGTGTCCCCAATACCATCAACCAGACTGGTATTCGTGGCTTCTGCGCGGAAGAAGACGCAGTGGTTCGCGTCGATCCAGCCGGCGTCTGTTCCGTTACGGAAGCGGGCATCAGGGTGTTCAACCCGCTGAACCAGTAATTGCGCTGAAATCAGTAGTTGCTGAACCGAGGACCGAATCAGCAGTCAGCGTTGCAGAAATCGAGCGACGTACTCGAGAAGAGTACAAGAGGGAGCGGCGGACGAAAGTTCGCCGCTCCCATCGCTTTTTGGCTCCCTTTGCCCGACCAGCGGCTACCTATGCGTTACCCTCGATGCCATTTTGTGGCACTCCTGACATAAGTTGATAATGCGGCGCGATCGTCCTTAGCCCTCGTCAAGCTAAGATTACAAATTTTTGTTGCAAACAATCATCTTGCCTCCGTTCAGTCATTTGGCCAATCAGAACCAGATTGCGGCCCTATTCGTGCTTACACCAGGTGCAGGTGCCCGAATGGGGCCGCAGGATTTCAAATAATTTCAAACACATAGGGAGAATATTTTCACCATGCGTAAACAAAAGGGTTTTTCACTGATCGAGCTGCTGATCGTGGTGGCGATCATCCTGATCATTGCAGCTATCGCGATTCCTAACTTGCTCCGCGCCCGCATGGCGGCCAACGAGTCGTCTGCTGTCGCTTCGATTCGTACCATCAACACTGCCGAAGTGACCTACAACACGGCGTATCCGACAGTTGGTTACGCGGCGGCCCTGGTCAACCTGGGCGGTGCGTTGGGCGCAGCTTGCGTGCCCAGCTCCACCACCGGTTGCATCATTGACGCTGTGCTCGCCAACAACGGTAACCCCGCTGGCGGCGGCAAGAGCGGCTACCAGTTCACCACGGGCGCCGGCACGGTGGTTAGCGGCGTGAACGCGGGCTATACGGTGAAGGCAGTTCCGAACACCATCAACCAGACTGGCATTCGTGGCTTCTGCGCTGAGGAAGATGCAGTGGTTCGCGTCGACCCGGCCGGCGTCTGCTCCGTCACCGAAGCGGGCATCCTGGTATTCAACCCGCTCAACCAGTAATTAGCGTTTGATTAGGGCGAGTACTCGGGGAGAGTACAAGCCGAAGGGCAGCGAGCTTCAGCTCGCTGCCCTTTGTCATTTTTGGCTGGAAAAAGTAGGCCTGAAATAAAGAATGGAATCAGGCGCATTTGTCCGCACGACGCCCCGGGAGGAGTTAGAATTGGCGGGCCGGAAGCGGCGTCAGTCGCGGGATTGGCTAGTTTCCTTGATTCTGGGAGAACGTGCCTGAGAAAACGTCTCTCTGCGAGAACGTCTCTGGCAGACACCGCACCGCGTCAATTCACGGCAAGATTCCGGGGGGACCAAGACATGCGAAAACAGAAAGGCTTCTCGCTGATCGAGTTGCTGATCGTCGTCGCCATCATCCTGATCATTGCGGCCATCGCCATTCCGAATCTGCTGCGCGCCCGCATGGCGGCCAATGAGTCATCTGCAGTGGCTTCCGTTCGAACCATTACCACCTCGGAAATCATGTACCAGAGCGCCTATCCGACGGTCGGCTATGCTCCCGCGCTGGTGAACCTGGGCGGCGCGTTGGGCGTAGCCTGCGTTCCCAGTTCGACCACAGCCTGCCTGATCGACGCAGTCCTGTCGAACAACGGAAATCCCGCCGGCGGAGGCAAAAGTGGATATCAGTTCACTACCGGTGCGGGAACAGTTACGGGCGGCGTGAACGCGGGATTCACCATCAAGGGGGTTCCGAATACCATCAACCAGACCGGGATCCGCGGCTTCTGTGCGGAAGAAGATGCGGTGGTGCGCGTCGACCCGGCCGGAGTCTGCTCCAGCACTGAGGCTGGGATCTTAACCTTCAATCCGCTGAATCAGTAACCACCTGGGATTGACGATTCCCTGGCCCGGCGCGCCTCCGCGGACGCCCGCCTTTGCGGAGCACTTATGCTCCTTTCACCCCGATCCGCAAGCGCCTGCTCCCCGTTTCCGGTTGTCCCTTATCGCCAAGCCGATTGACACTTCACGTCAGAACCGCTTTCCAGGCCCCGCGATGCCATCGCACTCGTTCCATTCCTCCTCAGCTAAGTCATTGAAGCAGCACGGTCTGGCTGAGTTACTAGAGTTCTGACCGAGCAACCTGAATTGGCGGCGAAACTGCTAACCATCCAGTGTACGGTCCCCCGACCTTGGCAGCAGACTAGAAGGATTTCTTATGCGCTCCACAAAGGGGTTCTCGCTGATCGAGTTGCTGATCGTCGTGGCGATCATACTGATCATCGCCGCCATCGCGATCCCCAGCCTGCTGCAGGCTCGCATTTCGGCCAACGAAGCTTCGGCCGTGGCCTCAATCAAGGCGTTGCAAAGCGCCGAAATCATTTACTTCAATACCTATCCGACCGTGGGCTACGCCGCGGCCATCGCCAATCTCGGGGGCGTCGGCCCGTGCACGCCCTCGTCCACCACGGCTTGCCTGATCGATAACCTGCTGGCCACGTCTACGCCGGGCTCAACCGGAAAGAGCGGATTCGTTTTCGCCGCCAGCGGAATCATGTCGGGTGGAACCACATATAACGACATATACGTGAACGCCGCGTCCCCTCTTCAGACCAATAAAACCGGAAATCACGACTACTGCTCTACCAATGACGGCGTTCTGCGATCGCAGATGGCCAGCGTCGGCGACCTGCCAGTCACCACCCAGGCAGCCTGTATTGCCTTTGCCGTGGCTCAGTAACGAATCAGAATCTCATCGCAAGTTGAGAATCGATAGTCTCGCAAGACGGTCGTCTCCGCTTCCCGCATTCCATCCTCGATGTAATTCTCGACTCGCCAGTGACCGTCGTAACCGGCTTGGGGGATGTTCCATGGCTGGCGGCTGGCTATAATATTTTCGAAAATCTAAACGACGAAAATTCTGAGGCACAGGTTCGGACGCACAGGTTTAGACACACAATGCCAGCAATTGAAATTCTTGGTCTCGAAAAGACCTACATGGTCGGCTTCTGGCGGAAGCGCCCCAAACGCGCCCTGCAGCCGCTTCATCTCACGGTCGAAGAAGGCGAGATTTTCGGTTTCCTCGGCCCCAACGGCGCGGGCAAGACCACCACTTTGAAAATGCTGATGGGGCTGGTGTTTCCGACGGCCGGAACCGCCCGCATCCTGGGCCATGATTGGACCGACCCGGAAATCAAGGCCCAGATCGGCTTTCTTCCCGAGCAGCCTTATTTTTACGACTACCTGACCGCCCACGAATTGCTCGATTACTACGGGCAACTCTCGGGCGTTCCCGCCAAGGACCGCAAGCGACGCGTGGAAGAAGTGCTCGAGAGCGTGGGTCTGACCGACATAAAAGGCGTGCAGTTGCGTAAGTTCTCCAAGGGCATGCTGCAGCGCGCAGGAATCGCGCAGGCCATTTTGCATAACCCGAAGCTCGTGTTTTTTGACGAACCCATGTCGGGGCTCGATCCACTGGGACGGCGCGAGGTTCGCGACCTGATGGCGAAGCTGAAGCAGGAAGGCAAGACTGTGTTTTTCTCGACCCACATTCTTTCCGACGCCGAAGCGCTGTGCGATCGCGTCGCCATCATTTACAAAGGCGAACTGCGCGGTGTGGGCGCGGTGGAGGATTTGACCTCGACCGTGCAGGGCAAAGTGGAAGTGATCTGGCTGGGCACGCAGATTCCTCCCTCGATAAAAGCACTGGGCGCGGAATGCCAGGTTCGGGGCGACACCGTCCGGGCGGTGATCGCCGAGAATCAGCAGGACGCCGCGATCGACGCGCTGCGCCGCGAGCGCATGCGCCTGATAGCCATCACGCCGCTGCGCACTTCGCTCGAAGCCTACTTCGTCGAGAAGTTGCAAGGCCCGCAAGACGCGGGAAAAACCGTGGGGACCGCCGTATGAGCCCTCGTATCCTTCACATCGCGCGCAACACCTTCCGCGAAGCGGTTCGCGACCGCGTCCTCTACAACCTGATTGCCTTCACCTTGTTGTTGTCGGGCGCGGCCATTTTCGTGGGGCAGATTTCCATCGACATCGAGCGCCTCGTGGTCGTGAATCTCGGCCTGACCGCGGTCTCGCTGTTCGGCGTGGTCATCGCCATTTTTATCGGCATTGGGCTGGTCTCGAAAGAAATCGAGAAGCGCACGCTGTACACCGTGCTGTCGCGCCCCGTGCGCCGCTGGGAGTTCATTGTCGGCAAGTTCTTCGGCCTGGCCGGAACTCTGGTGGTGAACACGTTCTTCATGGCGATTGGCGTGTTCGGTGCGCTTCTCTATGTGGCTCACAAGTTCTCCAAGCCCGACGCGCTGATCCTCGTGGCACTTTATTTCATCGTGCTCGAGTTCCTGATCATCTGTTCGCTGGCTTTGTTGTTCTCGTCGTTCTCGTCACCGCTGCTCTCGGCGGTATTTGCGTTTTCGCTGTTCGTGATTGGCAGCTTCGCCGACGATCTGCGCGGATTCGCCGCCATGGCGCACGGCGCAACCCGCTGGTTCGCCACAGGAGCAGCCTATCTGGTGCCGAATTTTTCGGCGCTGAATGTGATCAGCGCAGTCGCTCATCAGCAACCCATGGGCACTCAGTTGATTCTGCAAAATACGCTTTACGCTCTGTTTTATACCGCGATGGCCTTGAGCGGCGCGGTGCTGATCTTCGAGCGCAGGAACCTGAAATGAGGACCGCACGGCAGCGCACTACCGCGATCGCCGCCGTCTGCCTTGTGATTTCGATGGCGGCCAGCATTTTGCTGTTGCGGCACATTGACCAGATCCGTCCACAGGCCACGCTCGAAGATGTGCTCTACGTTAGTTCCCCCCAAATGGTGAAGCGCGCCAGCCTGGGCTTCGACGGCCTGATGGCCTGCATTTACTGGACGCGCACCGTGCAATATTTCGGACACCGCCATTACGACTACGCGCACACTTATAACGAACTGGCTCCGCTTCTGGAAATCACGACTACGCTCGATCCCCATATGATTCCGGCCTATCAGTTCGGCGCCAGTTTCCTGGCGCCCAAGCCGCCCAACGGAGCAGGCGAACCGCGGCGCGCCATTCAGTTGATGGAATATGGCATCGCGCACAATCCCGACAACTGGCATCTCTATTACGATCTCGGGTTTGTTTACTACACGGAACTGAAGGACTACCGCAATGCGGCCGACGCGTTCGAGCGCGGCTCGAAGGTTCCCGACGCGCATCCATTCCTGCGGATCATGGCCGCGCAGATGGCCGCCCACACCGGTGATTTCGCAACCGCACGCCTGCTGTGGAGCGCTGCCTATGAGAACAGCCACGAATTTAACATCCGCCAGAACGCCGTCGAACACCTGCGCGCGCTTCGCGTCGACGAGGACGTCACCAATCTCGAAGCCCTGGTAGCGCAATTCCGCGAACGCAACGGGCGTCCTCCCGCCAGCATGGCGGAGCTCGCCGTGGCCGAACACTGGCGCGGCATCCCGGCTGATCCTGACGGCGATGCTTACAAGCTAACTACCGACGGCCGCATCGAAGTTCAGAACCCGGACGATTTTCCTTTCCTCACCAAGGGCACGCCTCCGGGATACAAAGCGCCGATGCCGAAGTTCCACGCGCATGGGTAGCAGCGGTCAGTGGTCACTGGTCAGCGGCTAGTGGCCGTGCCGGTGACTTAATTGGCTGGCCACTCACACCTCCCTTCTACTTTTGGCCGCGACCACGCCGTTCCACGTATCATGGGAACGAAGGGTTAATCTTCCCACTTGGATTTGTTCTGGCCACTGGTCACTGAACACTGGCCACTGGCTTTACATGGAATCGCCTCCCCAAATCAGCGTGCTCGCAACCGCATGGCAGTGGTGGATGTACGCCGCGCGCTTCGAGGGCCCCTTCGCAGCGACTCGCCGTCTCGCGGGAGTGTTGTGGGAATTTGCGCGCGATTCCACGCGCGAGCGTCTGCGCCAGCGCTACGGCGACGCCGACTACGACTGGGACTACCGCGTCAATACAACGAGCGGCGCCGTGGGTTGGCGCGACCGCTTGCTCGGGATGTTTCATTCCGCCTACCAGCCCACCGAACCCGTGGCGTTTCATGAAATGATCGACGCGCTGCACCACGCCCCAACTCCCGATTGCGGCTCTCTCAACTTCCGCGATTTCACTTTCGTCGATCTCGGCTCGGGCAAGGGTCGGACTCTGCTAATGGCGTCGGATTATCCTTTTCGCCGCATCCTCGGCGTGGAACTTCTGCCCTCACTGCACGCCATCGCGCAGCAGAATTTGCGGGAATATAAAAGCGCATCCCAGCAATGCTTCGCGCTGGAGACCATCTGCGCCAATGCCACGACTTTTGTTTTTCCGCCGGCGCCGCTCGTACTTTATCTCTTCAATCCTCTGCCCGAATCCGGGATGCGGCAAGTAGCGGCCAACCTGGAACGATCGCTACGAGAGCATCCCAGAGCGGCGTATTTGCTCTATCACAATCCGCTGCTGGAGCACACCCTGAGCGAGAAGGCGACGCTGCGAAAAATCGGCGGCACGCATCAGTTCTCGCTGTTCACCAATCAGTTCTGAACGCCTCCTGCAGCTCTCACCGTTCCTCGATCGCCGCAGTAAATATCGCGAATCTTCATCTGCTGATAATTGCGATTCGAATTATTTGTTGGACTCAAGCCGCACTACGATTTATTTTTCCTCGCTATCGCTGATCGCGTGGAGACCTCCAGCGGTCGGCTGTACTCATCTCTTCCAGGGATCGGGCCCGGGAACTTTACGCACTTCATACGATTGCTTTACGCGATCTTTATGGCTTTCTGGATGTAATTAGTTCTTACCGGAGAGGCAGAAACCAAGGGCCACGTGACTCCGCCGCGGACTGAAAATCTTCCGTGCGCGCGTGCAAACAACTCAAACCAGGCAGGAGATCGGGACGATGACCATGAAAGCTCATTCATCCAAGAGTTTCAACGCGTTGTTTTCTATAGCCATCGGCATAATTCTTCTCGTTCCAACACAGCGGGCTGAAGCGCAGGCGACAGTGGCTGCTCTGCGTCCGCCGGTGGCCGTCGCAGGCGCACGCGACAGCAGCAATCCCGACTCTAAGACGGAAGCCAAGACCGGAGCGACGACCGACGGTAAAGGCGAAGCGAAGACCGGCACCGCACCGGCAGTCACACCTGATCCCGACGTGCCACCCGCCGTAGCCAGACAGCTCGCCGCCATGCAGGCGGAGATCGAGGAACTCAAAGCGGAACTGAAGCGCCGCGACGCCATTGCACCGACGGCGATCGCGCCCGCCGCTACAGCGGCGCCCGCCCTGCCAACCGCACCAACTCCGGCGCCCGCGACGGCGATAGCACTTTCCGTCCCGCCATCGACTGTCGTCGCGGCCCCGGCGCCAGACACTAGAGGAGCGACGACCTTAGCCCCGGCAGCACCGGCAGCGGTAGTACAAGAAGCGAGCGCAGCCGCCGCGCCCGCGACCCCGCAAAAAATCGCGCCCTTCTCTGACTGGGACTGGACTTGGCTCAACGGCAATCCGCGCAATAAAGACACTGCCTTTGATTCGAAGTTCTTTACTCCGGAAATCCGGGCTGATGTTACCTACACCTACGATTTCAATAAACCAGTCGACGACTCCATGGGCGGGTCGAGCGAGCTGTTCCGTTCGAACGAAATTCAGCTGGAGCAACTCGGCCTGGGCGGCGACTTCCACCTGGACAACGTCCGCGCGCGCTTCATGACCCAGTTTGGCATGTATTCGACGGCGACGATTCGTAATGACCCCAGCTACTCCAAGGGGCAATGGAATATCGCTGACGCAGATCGTTACCTGGCGGAAGCCTATGGCGGCTATCACCTCGACGTGCTCGACGGCATCAACATCGACGCGGGCATCTTCATGTCGTATGTCGGCCTGTTCAGCTATTACAACTACGACAATTGGGCGTACCAGCCCTCCTACGTTTCCTCCAACACGCCGTGGTTTTTCGAGGGCATTCGCATCCAGATCTTTCCCAACCCGCATTTGAAGATTGAGCCCTGGATCATCAACGGCTGGCAATCGTACGGCTCTTCCAACTCCAGAAAAGGATTGGGCGGACAGATCAAGTGGACTCCGTATCCCTGGATGAACATCATCTCCAACAATTACGGTATCGGTCACGACGATCTCTACATCCCGAACCGCGGACGCATCCACACCGATGACAGCATTGAGATCAAGTACTACGACAAGCCGGGCAAGTTCGTCGACAAAATGGCGTTCTCCTTCACCGGTGATATGGGATGCGAATATGGCCCCAGCACAACGACCGGTCTGGCGGGTGTGAGTTGCCACGGGAACAAGAGAGATCCGCTGGCGCCGGCCAACGCTAATTTCCCGCAAGGCGGAATCGACCCCAAGCAGAGCTTTATCGGCTGGATGCTTTACGACCGCTCGTGGTTCAAGAAAGACAAATACGGATTGACCGTTGGCGGCGGCATGATTAACAACCCCGGCCGCTATCTGGTCCTGCTGCCGCCCATCAATGGCGAGACCGCATCTTCCGCGGCGATCAATGCGCCCTACTTTACCGGCAATCCCGGCGACCCCTTCAAGGCCTGGGATACTTCGCTCACCTACGATTACATGCCGCGGCAGTGGCTCACGTTCCGCTGGGAATATGACTATCGCCACGCCAGTGTGCCCTACTGGTCCGGCAAGGGTGGAGTGACACCGCCGGGTTCGGGCGGTGTGCCCTACACCAACAACGGATTTCCCCAGTACTACGCTTGTATGAATGGGGGCAACACCGGCTTTGGGGATAACTCGTCAATGTCATTGTCGGCCAACGAAGCGATCGCACAAACCGCCTGCGCGGCACAAGGCAGCAGCCTCTGGCTGCCAGATCTGCGGAGGGATGAGTCCCTGATCGACATTGACATCATGGTGAAGTTCTAGCGTTCCCCTGACCCGTGATGCCCGGACGGCAATCCGGGCATCGCGGGTCAGGCGATGGAGGTGAAATCATGTTCAGGCCCTGGCTGATTGCGTTCGCGATTCTGATTCCAGCGTTGTTGGCCGGAGCCAGGTTCGTGAGTGTTACCGAAGCTCAAACCGAGAAATCGACCGGCGTAGTCGTTCCCACGGCAACTGCCGAACAAGCGGAACGAGATAAGAAGCTCGCTGCCGCGACGGAAGCGGCCAAGCAACTGATGCTCGCCATGGATACCGACAAGGACGGCAAGATCTCCAAGGAAGAATGGATGAAGTTTATGTCGGATGAGTTCGATCGGCTGGACGTCAACCACAACGGCCAACTGGACCCCAAGGAATTACTGCGATCACAAATGCGGTTGCATCCAGCGGTCGGCAAGTAAAGCGCGGTCTTCGAGTCTGAAGGTTTGTGGAGTTTCCGGGAGGTGAAGTATGCATCCATCTGCGGCAGGCGAGTCGCGCATTGACGGTGCCAACGCGCAGGCAGGGCAAGAATCTCAGTTGGCGGAAATGCTCGCACGCGTCGAACAGAACCTGAACAACCTGGCGCAAGGTCTCAGCCTGCTGGGCGTCAAGCGTTGCTCCCGCTGCAAGAATTTTTACCGATCTTCCGACCCCGGAACACTGTTCAGCAGCGGTGCCGAACTAGTTTGCTTCGGATGCGTCCCCGCCTGGTGGCCGTCGCACCGTGAGCAACTGAGCTGTGCGGATGCGCAGAAAACGGAAGGTGACCTCGTCTACTGGTTGCGCACGTTCCACGACGCGCGCCTCGTGAAAGGGCCGGGCAAGCCAAACCAAGATCAGGCAGTGAAGTTCGAACTGGTGGCGCGGTGCCTAGAGTGCCGTGGCAGCGGCACGCTGCTGGGCGACCGGCGGTGCCGCTATTGCGACGGCCCCGGGGCCGTTCGAGTGATTGTTCCTGCCGAGACCCGGTAATCTCCCGGCTGCGGGGCTGAACTGCGAGAGACGGTCAACTGTGGCAAGCTCACCGCCAGCGCTTGACGTCGTACTGAAAGTCAACGAGGGCGTCGCGATAATCGATCTTGATGTCGAGAAACCGGAGCGTGGTAAAGCCCAGGAATCCCGAAACCTCTGTTCCGATGTCGTCACTTAGGCTCTTGGTGTCGAACGCAGTCATGTCCTGGTTTTCCTGCCGCAGATGACCAAATACCAGCACCGCCTTGTTCGCGGTGAACACGTCGTTCACTTTGCCGCTGATACCCTTGATAATCATGTCCGGGTCGCCGTGCACCTTGGTTACTTCGCGCGCCGCCGCAGGCGAAATGGCATTCATCATGGCTCCAGTGTCCATGATGAAAAGTTTGCTGGTTACATTGCCGATGCCAGTCGGGACCAGCAGGTCGTGGCCAAAGCGGAAAACCCGGGTGTAAGACTGCATTTCAGGCGCGATGTAGCGGTCCTGCGGGCCTGGAGCCGGGGTAGGCGTCTTGTCCGGCGACTTGTTCTCGGCAGGTTTGTCGTCGGCCTTCGGTTCCGCAGCGTCATCGGAATCGTCGTCTTCGCTGTTGAGCGCAATCTTCTGTTCGATCTCGCCCGAACGTTTTGGCAACTGACTTAGTTTGAGTTTTTCGTTGGGGAAATCGAGCTCCACGAGAAATTTCTCGAACACATCGGCGCCGATCAGCCCGTCATCGTCCACCACCGAGCGCTGATCGATCACTTCCACCGAGCAGTTCTGGAACTCGAGGTCGCCGATCTTGATGGAGTCGGCCACGCCCATGTAGGCGTTGCGGCGCCCCTTGTCACCGATGCCGCCGACTTTAGTTTGGCTGATCTTCGAGATCCCGGCGTGTTCGGCAATCGAGCGCGAGACCAGAATTCCGCTGGCTCCCGTATCCAGCAGCAACTTACTCTTGTGGCCATTCAGCGCAACTGTCAGCCCGTAACCATGCAGATGCGTCGGATCGATCAGCAGTCGAACCAAGGGCGCCTCAGTGGCCGTCACCTTGCTGACCAGCCCGCAAGATTGCTTCTGCTGCTTCGCCCGCTCTTTCAGATAGGCCAGATAGTCCGTGACACCCTCGCGCTCTTCCGCGTCCCAATTGTTTTCTCCGGCCAGCGAATCCTCCAGATACTTCATCCGCTGGGCGCGTGACAGGGTGCCGACCCATTCTTCCCGAATGTCGCTATCGCTAGGATCCAGCGCATAAGCCTTGTCGATCATGACCTTCGCCGTCTTATACATGGCAATGGCGTCTCGTATCCTCGCCAGCCCAAGAAAAGCCCGAGCCTCAGAAGCCCCAGAGTTGACCTCAGCGACCCATTCTGCTTCAGCCTCATGAATCTTTCCCTGCCGGAACCAGACTTCCGCAGCGGCGCAGCGCATGCGCGGCGTGTCCGACTGAGCCATCCCCCGGTCGGCCGTCTTCGCGGCCTGTTCCACATCTTTTTGCTTGAGATAGACCCGCACCAGCCCGGCGTAGCCGTCAGGCGACTGCGGGCGCTCCTGCACATACTTCTCGTACGTGGAGAGGGCACCGGAGAATTTACCCTGGCGGTAGAGGATTTTGGCCTCTTCGAGAGGATTGTCGGCCAGCGAGGCAGTGTCTTTGGAGGGTTGTGACCCGGAACCGTCCGCGGTCTTCACTTGTGACACCGTCGGCGGTGCAGGTGCCGAGCCCTCGGCGGCGGGCAGATTGGTCGATTGGGCCAAGCAAAACGCGGACAGCATTGCGAACGGCAGAGCAAAGCGCAGGACGCCCGACATACACGATCCTCTGCCCAGCCGGAAACTGGGGAAGACCGGCACGGGACAGCGATTCTCACACAACTCGGGCTGCCGGGCAATGTAAAAACCTTGCCTCTGCGAACGGCAGTCAACGCGTAAGCAGAGCGGTAGGAAAATGGCTACAATCATTTCAGAATCAGTTCACCAAACTCTATTTCCAGAAGGACGACCGTCCGTCTAGGGTGCGGTCGCCGGGAAACTGCGTTCCGCGCCGGACGAAAAAGAAGAGACCTACGTGCGATCTTTCAGGCTTGCTCTTATCATTTCGCTGTTGGCTCTCTCCCTTGCCAGTGTGGTCGTCGCCTCGGCAGCCGACGTCAGGACCGAAGCCGCCGCGGTCGATGCCCACTACAACCATCTGCACTCGCTGCGGGCCGAGTTTACCGAAATCTACCGCGGCTCCGGCATGGAGCGGACCGAGACCGGGACCCTGTGGCTGAAAAAACCCGGCAAGATGCGCTGGGAATACCGTTCTCCAAGGGAGAAGCTGTTTGTCAGCGATGGGAGAGATGCGTGGTTCTTCGTCCCAGGCGACCGGCAGGCCCGGAAAACGGCGGCCAGGAAGCTGGAAGACGTGCGATCTCCGCTGGCCTTTCTTCTCGGCAAAACCAAGCTGGAGAAAGAGTTACAAGGACTGTCTCTAGCGCCGGATGTAGAGCCGCTCACGCCGGGAAATGTGGTGCTGCGGGGTGTGCCGCAGGCGCTGGCCGATCAGGTGAGCGAGATTCTGCTGGAGATTACGCCGGACCACCAGATCGCCCGAATCGTCATCCAGGAAGTCGATGGGGCGGCCACCGAATATCGGTTTGCGGGAATGAAGGAAGACGTCGTGATCGGGGATGGACGGTTTGAGTTCAAGCCTCCAGCGGGCACGGAAACGGTAGAGGGGCTGGAGCCGTAGGACAAAGAATTCTTGGCTCCTCGCGGCTGGTTACCTGCGTACCGATCGGAGCAAGTATCGGGACCGTCGACGGCATAGAATGGTCAGTAGGAATGTTAGACTGAGCGGTGGGGCGCAGCTCCGGAAATCGGCTAGAAAAGTCGGCAAATGGCGGAATTTGTAATCAAAATCGCGGATGATCGCGGGCGGGTCCAGCAGCACATCGAGCAGGGTTACTCCGAAGCTGAGGTGCGCGACCGCTTTTCGCAGCAGGGCTATCTCGTCTACTGGGTTAAGCCCCAGGGAGTGCTGACGTCGGGCATCTCGCTGCGCCGGCGGAGAAAGCTCAAGCAGAGCACGTTCCTGGTTTTCAACCAGCAGTTTCTCACGCTGATCCGCGCCGGCTTGCCCATCCTGAATTCGCTCGAACTGCTGATCAAGCGGCAGAAAGACGCGCAACTGCGGCAGATTCTCGAAAACGTTCGGGAGCGCGTCAAAGGCGGAGAGTTGCTCTCCGATGCCTTCGCGGCGCAAGGCATCGTGCCCAAGATTTACACCACTACCTTAATGGCGGGTGAGAAGAGCGGCAACGTCGACGAAGTGCTGACCCGCTACATCAACTTCCAGCGGCTGGCCATGACGTTCCGCAAGAAGCTGTTCGTGTCGCTGATTTATCCCACGCTGCTGGTCACCGTGGTGATGATCATGGTGACGTTCCTGTTCACCTATGTTGTGCCCAAGTTCGCCGACTTGTTTAACAGTCTGGACGCAAAGCTGCCGGCCATCACTGTGTTCATGCTGGCGGTGGGGCAGAACGCGCAGAAGTATGCTCCGTTTGCGTTCATCGGGCTTATCATCGTCGGCTTCGGGCTTTGGCGCTGGAAAGAAACCGACGGCGGGGCGGACCGCATCGATCGCGTGATTTTGAGCATACCGCTGCTCGGCGACATTCGGTTGAAACACCAGCTGGCCAGTTTCGCGAGGATGCTTTCGACACTGCTGCAGGGCGGGTTGCCGCTGGTGCCGGCCATGGAAACGGCGGGCGCATCCATGAGCAGCCGGCGCATCGTAAAGGGCGTGGCGCGGGCGGGCATTCGGGTGCGCGAAGGCCAGGGACTGGCCAGCAGTCTGGAAGAGCAGAAGATTTTTCCCGAGCTGGCAGTCGAAATGATTGAAGTGGGCGAGTCCACGGGAGCGCTGCCCGCTATGCTGAACTCGGTGGCCGAGTTTTATGAGGAAGACGTGCAGACCGCGCTGGGCGCATCGATGGCCCTGATTGAGCCCCTGATCCTGATTGTGATGGCGATCTTCGTGGGCGGCGTGCTGATTTCGCTATATTTGCCGATCTTCACGTTGGGAGTGCATTAAGACATGGCAACTGCCGACAAGAAATCGATTTTCGTAAATGGCGGCAACGGCGGGCCAATCAGCCCGACCGGAAATCCCGTCACTGATCTCGAGCGCGCGCAGGACGTGGCGCGACGCTACCGCTGCGAATTCGTCGACCTGTCGGGCTTCGAACTCCATCACGAGCTATTCAAAAAGATTCCCGTCGAACTGATGTTCCGCTACAACTTCGTGCCCCTCGAAGAAACCGCGGACGGCAAGCTGGCCATCGCCATCGCCGACCCCAGCCAGCTGATGATGATCGACGAAATCAGCCTGCTGCTCAAGCAGCGCATCATCACCAAGGTTTCGACGCTGAAGCAGATCTCGGACATTCTGAAGAAGACCGAGCAATCACAGCGCGTGCTGGAAGAAGCCAGCGAAGGCTTCCAGATTATTCGCGAGGACGAAAATACCGGCGCCGAAGAGACGCTGACCATCGACAAGCTCACGGCCGCGGGCGATACCAGCCCGATCATCCGCCTGGTCGACACCACGATCTTCACGGCGCTGCAGCGGCGCGCTTCCGACATTCACATTGAGACGCGCGACGATTCGGTCGTCATCAAGTTCCGCATTGACGGTGTGCTTACGCAGGCCATGCCGCCCATCGGCAAAGAGCATCATTCCACCGTAATTTCGCGCATCAAGGTCATGAGCGAGCTCGACATTTCCGAGCGCCGAGTGCCCCAGGACGGCCGCTTCCGCGTGAAATATAACGGGCGCGCCATCGACTTCCGTGTCTCCATCATGCCGTCGATTCACGGCGAAGACGCCGTGCTCCGCGTGCTCGACAAAGAGTCGATGAGCGAGAAGTTCCGCACTCTCACTCTGAACGTCGTTGGGTTTGACGAGGACGACCTGCGCCGTTTCCGCCGCTACATCAAAGAGCCTTACGGCATGGTGCTGGTCACGGGACCAACCGGCAGCGGCAAAACCACCACGCTGTACGCCGCGGTCAACGAAATCAAGACCGACGAAGACAAGATCATCACTATCGAAGATCCTGTCGAATACCAACTGCGCGGCATCACGCAGATTCCCGTCAACGAGAAAAAAGGACTGACGTTTGCGCGCGGCCTGCGCTCCATCCTCCGCCACGACCCGGACAAAATCATGGTCGGCGAAATCCGTGACGCAGAAACTGCTCAGATCGCCATTCAGTCGGCGCTCACTGGGCACCTCGTCTTCACCACGGTGCACGCCAATAACGTGGTCGACGTGATTGGGCGATTCCTGAACATGGGCGTCGAGCCTTACAACTTTGTTTCTGCCCTGAACTGTATTCTGGCGCAGCGGCTGGTGCGTTTGATTTGCGAATCCTGCCGCACCGAGGTGCACTATGCGCCCGACGTTCTCGAAGCCAGCGGCCTCGATCCGGCGCAGTGGGGCAACGTTCCTCTGTATGAAGGCCCGGGCTGCATCGAGTGCGCGGGCACAGGCTTCCGCGGGCGAACCGCGATTCACGAATTGCTCGATTTAAGCGACCGCATCCGCGAAATGATTCTGGCTAAGAAGCCGACGTCAGAGATCCGGCGCGCCGCGCGGGACGAAGGCATGCGCTTCCTGCGCGAATCCGCATTGGACAAAGTCCGGCTGGGCATGACCACGCTGAAAGAGATCAACAAGGTCACGTTCATCGAGGCCATGCGGTAACCAAGTTCCGAACGACTGCAGGAACAGGCTGTCGGGCCAGACGCTGCACGGCACAGGCGTGCGGTTGGCCGAGGGGCAGAGTGCCCTTCCAGCTATTGCATTTGTAGGTGATTCGGTTTCTGATTTATAGAAGAAGAGGTTTGCCTCAGGGGCGTTCCGCGAATGAGTCCGAGTTCAAACACACCGAAGCCCAAGCTGGCCTGCGAAATCGCGGCCGACCGAGTGCTCGCCGGCCGTCTCACCGAAAACGGAGACGGACTGGAAGCCTCGGCTGCGCGTGAACTGGCGCCGGGCAGCGTCATTCCCGATCTCGTAGAAAATAATCTGCGCCAGCGGGATGCCGTCCGCGCGGGGATTGAAGCAGCCCTAGGCGGGATTGCCACTCGCTCGAAAGACGTGATCGCGATCGTACCCGACGCCGCCGTCCGCGTCATGCTGGTGGAATTCGATACCCTGCCCTCCGACGAGGAAGAAGCTCTCGGCGTGGTGAGGTTCCGGCTCAAGAAGTCGCTGCCATTTGATGTGGACAAAGCGAAGATTTCCTATCACGCGCAGAAAGTCAACGACGAGGTGCGAGTTGTAGCCGCAGTGGCCATGGCCAGCGTGCTGTCAGATTACGAAGCCGCATTCCGCGATGCGGGATTCAATCCGGGGGTGGTGTTGCCCTCCACTCTCGCCGCGCTGGGCGCTGCCGACGCCAAGAAGCCGACGCTCGTCATCAAGGTGGATGCGCACACCACCAGCATTGCCATCCTCAACCAGGATCAGTTGCAATTGTTTCGTACTCTCGAAAACACGCGCGGAGTCACGATCACGGGCGATCAACTGGCCGAGGAAGTGTATCCCTCAGTCGTATTTTTTCAGGATACATATCACTTGAACATTGAGCAGATTTATGTGGCGGGACTGCCCGAGTCAGTGGGCGCAGGGCCGGCACTGCGGGCGCAGACCGGTGCCGACGTGCAAGAACTGGTGTCGTCGGCGCAACTGGGAGCCAGCATGGGTGCCGGGGTGCCGCGCTGGAGAATGGCAGGAGTGGTAGGAGCGTTGATTTCGTAAGGCAGTGGTTAGCGATTAGTGGCTAGTGGTTAGCAAGAACCCACTGGCCACTAATCACTAATCACTCGCCACTGTTCTTATATGCGTTTAGACATCAATCTCGCGAGCCAGCCCTATGAGGATGCGCGGCAGTTCTGGATGCGCTGGGGCACCGGTGTGGGCGCGGTCGCACTGCTTACTCTGATCCTTCTGGCACTCGACGTGACGGGCTGGGTCGATGCCCGGCGCGACCGGGCCGCCATCGCACAGACCAATGCGGCGATCGCCGATCGCGACCAGATCCGCGCGGAAGCCGAAAGAAGACTCAACCTCCCGGAAAACCGTACCACGCGCGATGAGTCCCAGTTTCTTAACGAATTGATCGAGCGCAAAGCCTTCTCCTGGACTAAGGTTCTCGAGAGCCTGGAAAAAGTCATGCCGCCGCGGGTGCATCTGATCTCCATCAGCCCGCAACTGGACGAGGGCAACCAAGTCGGGCTCAAGATGTCGGTAGGGGGCGATTCCCGGGATCGCGGTCTGGAACTGGCGCGGCGCATGGAGGAATCGCGGCGCTTCGCGCAAACCCAGGTGGTCGCTGTAACTGCAGAAAAAACGAACACCGGCGACACTGCACACTTTGAGATTGTTGCGGTTTATATTCCGGAACCGCGGCCGGCCGAGGCTGCGCCCAAGAGCGACGTGAAACCCGACGTGAAACCGAAGACAGCGGATCCAAAAACCACGGCGCCGAAAGGAAGCCAGCCCTGATGCCCGACCTGCGCCGAACCCGGAAGAACCTGAAGACTGCACTCGCCATCATGGTCGGCGTGGATCTGCTGGCTTTGGCTGTGTACGTCTCGCCTCTGGTCGGTTCCGCCGATACGCGCCGGCAGGAATTGGAGACGCTGCAAACCGAACTCAGAGTAAAAACCGCGATCGCGGCTCCGCTAAAAGATCTTCCGCAGAAGGTCGTGCTGGCCGGTCAGCAAATCAGCGACTTCTATAAGAAACGACTCCCATCGCAGGAATCGCAGGTGCTGACCGAACTGGGGAAACTGGCGGCGGCCAACAACGTCACCATCGACCAGGAAAAATATAAGGAAAAGGAATCCGAAACCGGTGGGCTGGAACCGCTGGAGATTCAGGCGGAGTTCGCCGGCAACTACACCTCCCTGGCCAAGTTCATCAATGCGCTGGAACGCGATGAAATGTTTTTTATCATCGACGGCATTATCCTCGACGGCCAGCCGCAGGGGCCGGTCAAACTGGGCGTGAAGCTTGAAACGTACATGAAGGCGGGATCGTAAGTGCAACTGGGACTGGAAAACAAGAGGCAGACCATGTGGGCGGCCGTGCTCGGTGTGGTGGCACTGCTGGCGATCGGCTACGAGGTGATCCCTTTTTTTACCGGGCCCTCGACGTCGGCTGCCAGCGCGGACCCCATTCCGCTCGCGCCGCATCCGGCCGCGCGAACGGGAACAAAGGCGGGCAAGAAACACATGGTGGAGAATCTGGACCCGACCCTGCGGCTGGATTTGCTCGCCTCAAGCGAAAAGACGATGTACGAAGGCAGCGGAAGAAATATTTTTGTATCGCAGGCGGAAGAAGTGACCATTCCGACGGCAAAGGGCACAGGTGCGACCGACCACGGAAAGAATGGCGAGACCGAAGTTGCCCACATTTACACTCCGCCGACGAACCCAGCGGCCCCGGCCATCCCATTGAAGTTTTATGGCTTCGCCAACTCAGCGGGAGAACCGAAAAAGATTTTCTTGAAGCTCAATGACGACGTGTTCGTCGCGGGCGAAGGTGAGATCGTGGACCGGCGGTACAAAGTGGTTCACATCACGCCGACCGCGGTTTTCATCCAGGACATGGTGTACAGCGGACCGCCGCAGAACATTCCGCTGACGCAAGGTTAAATATTTCCGATGCGTTTCAGTTCTCCAAGGCGGCGAGATTCACGACAACCAGAACGCGGCTACGTCATGCTGACGCTGCTGCTGGTGATGGCCATGATGGCCATCGCTGCGACCATCATCGTCTCCGACCTGAAGTTTACGATCCGCCGCGACCGCGAAGAGGAAATGATTCATCGCGGGGTGCAGTACTCGCGGGCCATCCGCGCCTACTACAAAAAGTTCGGACGCTATCCCACCAAGATTGAAGACCTCGAGAGCACCAACAACCAGCGCTTTTTGCGCAAACGCTACAAGGATCCGTTGAACTGCAAGAACTCCAAGTGCGAAGATTTCCGGCTGCTGCACTTCGGCGAAGTCCAGATGGGCCTCAGCGGAATCGGGGGATCGGTCATTCCCGGCGCCAGTCCGATCGGCGCATCCTCGTTCGGCGGATCTTCGACCGGCTCCGGGTTCGGGGGATCTTCGACGGGCTCTGGGTTGGGCGGGAGCAGTTCGTTCGGGGGAAGCTCCAGTTCGTCGTTCGGCCAAAGCCAGCCCACAGCCGGCAACGGAACGACGGGCTCGAATCCTTCGCAGCCTTCACCCGATGGAACCGACGCATCGGCTGACGGGAGCAATCAGCTGGGTTCCGGGCAGATCTTTGGCGGTCCGATTATCGGCGTGGCCAGCGCCACCAAGATTAAAGACTCGACCATCCGCGAGTTCAATCACAAGAAGAAATATAAAGAGTGGTACTTTGTCTACGACCCCGCGCAGGATCAGGGACGTTTGATCACCACGCCCTACCAGCCGCAGTTGCAGCAGGGATTCGGCCAGCAGGGCACGCCCAACCTGAACGGCCAGAACGGAAGCAGCGGCCAACCCGGCAGCAACGGCAGTTTCGGCAATAGCGGATTCGGAAACAACAACAGCGGCTTCGGTTCCTCATCCTCAGGATTCGGGAACAGCCCGAGTTCGCCCTCCAGCGGAGGACTCGGAACACCGAATCCGCCGAGCAATTCGCCGCAGCAGCAATAGAATTGCTGGCCTACGGGCGGAGAATTTCAGATTTGTGATTTCAGATTTCAGATTCAGATTGAAGTACCGGCGGTTGGCTTCAGATCTGCAATCTAAGATCTGCAATCTGAAATTGCTCGAGTCAGGCGGCCGTCCCAAAATAGATTCCTCGGACTTCAAATGAAAACGGCCTCATCGCAAGCGATGAGGCCGTTTCACTTCTCAAAATCTCTGGTGACGCTTACACGCTGAACGACGATCCGCAACCGCAGGTGCTCTTCACGTTCGGATTTTCGAACTTGAAGCCGGCTCCTTCGAGCGTCTCGACGTAGTCCACGATGCAGCCATTCAGATACATGACCGACGTGGCATCGACATAGACCTTGAGTCCGTCCATCTCGAAAGTCTTGTCCATCATTCCTGCGCCATTTTCGAATTGCATGGAATAGGAGAACCCGGAGCATCCTCCGCCCACTACTCCAATGCGCAAGCCGGCAGGAACGGGGCTCTGCTGGCCCATGATTTCTTTCACCTTCGCAACTGCGTTGGCGGTCAGGGTCACGGGCGCGGCCTTCTTGGTTACTTCAGGATTCGTAGTAGTTGGAACGGTTGTCGTGGCCATCGTATCTCCTTGGCTTTAAAGCTGTTTGATTATAGCAAATGTCGCTTCGGTAACAAGCGCTGAGATCCCGCAAACAATACGTTACTTTGTTGGATGCAGCCCGGAGGCAGGAAGTCGCATCCCGTTCCGCTAACCGCTCCCGTAAGCGCTTCCGAACAAAGGGATTTATTCACTGCCCATGGCTTGCGAACAGGACTATAATCATCGCGTTAAGGCGTTCCCCGCAGCGGCGAGGGTTCTGCGCTCCCCGTCCACGCGATGGAATGCCGCCGCACTTGTGTTTGGAATCTGCCGAGGTGGCTTATGACGCCAATTGAAATTGTGGGTGGAGTGTTCGGACTGTTCGCCGTTGGGCTCATCATCCTCATCATCTACAAGAGCACGCTCACCATGCACGAAGACGACCAGCTCTTCCTGGATGACAACAATTCCCACATGCAGGACGAGCAGACCGAATTGTTGGTCAAGGTGAACCGGCTGACGGTCCCGATGTGGGTATTCAGCATCGGATCCGGTGTGTTTTTGCTGGTGCTGGTGGCGATGGTGATCTACCAGAAGCTGAACGAAGTGCAATAGGGTCATCGGCGCGAAGTCGCACCGTCGGGCATTCCCGCAAAGTTCCGCGACGGCGTGCCGCGGTCGCGTGCCTTCCATCCCCGCAGCCGTCCGCGCGTAGTTCTGTCTCGCCCCGCAGTGTGCGGCGTCTCTTTTCCTGCTGGGCGGCCGTTGTTATTGTTATTCCCAGAACACAAAAAAAACGCAGCGGACTCGCAAGAAGGGTCCGCCCGTTGCGATCTAAAAGGGGGCTTGGAAACAAGCTCTCAGTCAGATAACTTAGTGACGCCCGGTAGTGGCGGGCAACTCTTGCGCTGCGATCCGATTCCTACGGCGGGAGAATCTACTCATGCACTCGGCTCCTGCAACCCTTACTCCCCACTCTGAGTCTCGCCCGGACCAGACGGGAACACGACCCGCATCAACCTCACCCGAACCAACTTCCCCAGGACCAAGCGGATCAGGAGAAACCGGGAACGATGGGGCCGGTCCCAAGAGATTGCGCCGATGGATGTTGCTCGTCGCGGTTGCCGCCATCGTAGCGCTATTCATATTTGCGGTCACCCGCACCAAGACTCCGGCAAATTCCAAGTCCGCGTCTCCCACCTCCCTTTCCGCCGGGACAAGCCAGATTCTGCGCCTCAAAGGAACCACTGAGGCAGTGCAGGCCCGCGCCATTCTCGCTCCCCTGCTGGCGGGCCAGTCGGTCCCAACGCTCACGATTATTCATCTGACTCCCGCAGGAACGCGCGTCAAGAAGGGCGATCCGCTGGTCGAGTTTGACCGCCAGGCCCAGATGCGGGATTTCGTCGACAAACAAGCCGACTATCAAAAGCTGGTAGACCAGGTCGCCGAGGAAAAGGCGAAAGAAAGTGCCGCGCGAGCCAAAGACGAGACCGAGTTGAAAGCCGCTGAAGACAATCTGCGCAAGACGGAGCTGGAGATTCAGAAGGCAGAAATCGTCTCGCGCATCGATGCCGAAAAGAATCAGGAGAATCTCGACGAAGCCAAAGCCACGTATGACCAGCTACGCGAAACTTTTGATCTGAAACGCAAGGCGGCACAAGCTGCAATCCGCATCCTCGAAATTCAACGCGATCGCACTCAGCAGACCATGTTGCACGCCCAGGCCAACGCCGACCTCATGCAGATTCGCTCCCCTCTCGACGGCGTCGTTGTGTTGAACACCATCTGGAAGCAAGGAACGATGGGCGAGGTGCAGGAAGGCGACCAGGTGCGCCCCGGCGTGCCCTTCATGCAGGTGGTGAATCCGTCTCTGATGCAGGTGCGCGTCCTGGCCAACCAGCAGGACTTCCCCAGCCTGCAGGTCGGTCAGTCAGCGAAGGTCCGTCTGGATGCGTATCCCGATCTCGTGTTCGCGGCCAAAATTGATCATCTGGCACCCATCGGCGAGGGCGGAGATTCTTCCAACAAGCTGCGCTCCTTCGCGGTGATCGTCTCGATCGCAGGAAATGACCCCAAACTTATGCCCGATCTTTCCGCAGCGGTGGATGTGGACATCTCACGACAGAGCGCGGGATCCAATAACGCATCAGCCTCCGGGAATGGCTCGTAATCATTTAAACCTATGATTCAGCGCTTCCGCCAACTTTCGCTGCGACGCAAGGCCATCGCCATCGTGATTCTCGTGCTGGCCGCCAGCGGAGTTGTATTGGGCGCCGTGCGGCTCGGCAAGCGTTCTCCGACGGTTCCCACCTACGACGTGAAGCGCGGCGAATTTCTCGACTCGTTGCAATTTCGCGGCGAAGTGAAGGCATTGAAATCCGTCACCATCAGCGCGCCTGCCGAAGCGGGCGACCTGCAGATCATCAAGATTTCGCCCGAGGGCACAACGGTGAAACCCGGCGACGTCGTGGTTGAGTTCGACAAGACCAAGACCGCGCAGGACCTGGCGCAATACAAATCCACGCTCAAATCGGCTGAGGCTACAATCGAACAGGCCCGCGCCCAAGCGCGCCTGGCCGAAGAAGAAGATAAGACTGCGGTGCTCAAAGCGCGCTATGACGTGGAAGCCGCCAAGCTAGAGGCCAGCAAACAAGAGATCGTTTCCAAGATTGAAGGCGAAGAGGCCAATCTCAAGCTGGCCGATGCCGAGCAAAAACTGCGCGAGGCGGAGACCAAGCAGAAGTCGGACCAGACGCTCAACCAGGCGACCATTGAGAGCAGCGTGCAGGCCAGCAAAAAAGCGAAATTCGATGTGACCCGCGCGGAACGCTCCTTGGCGCAGATGAGCGTTCAGGCGCCATCGGCAGGAACCATCAGCCTGCTGCAGCACTGGGGAGGTTCGGGTATGGTGACTTACCGGCCAGGAGACCGCGCATGGCCCGGAGCGGCGATTGCAGAATTGCCGGACGCAAACACGCTGCGCATTACCGCGCGCGTGGATGAAACCGAGCGCGGCCGCGTGGCTCCCAATCAGTCTGTCAGCGTGCAACTAAACGCCATCCCCGACCGGCAATTCACCGGTCACATCGCGCAGATCGGCGCCATTGCCAGCCTGGATTTTTCCGGCGGCTGGCCGTTTACGCGCAATTTTATTCTTGAGGTTGTTCTCGATCAGACCGATCCGCGCTTCAAGCCCGGCATCTCGGGGGAAGTCACCGTGATCGTGGACCGCGTACCGGACGCGATCACCATTCCCGCGCAGGCCATGTTTCAAAAGTCAGGACTGAATGTCACCTACGTTTGGCGAGGAACCGAGTTCGAGGAACGCAACATTGAGGTGGCTAGAAAAAGTGGTGACAAGATCATGGTGGCCAAGGGAGTCAGCGCCGGCGAGAAGATCGCTTTGCGCGATCCTACGATAAAGGAGTAGTCGCAACCGGAAGCATTAGCTTATTTCGAACTATGAAAAGCAGGCGCGCCATTACGTGGTCAGTTGCAGCGGTCGTGCTATGCGCGGTGGTCGGCGTAGTGGCAGCCGTGCGCCGCGCCAGCCCTGCAACCACCGGGACAGACGTGCCCATAGGAAGCGTAAAACGCGGCGATCTCGATATGAAGGTGTACCTGACCGGGGAACTACGCGCCAGCCATTCGGAGATGATGATCGCGCCTCCGATCGGCGGAGGGGCCCTGCAACTCACGTATTTGCTGCACACCGGCGCGGCCGTCAAGAAGGGCGACCTGGTCATGGAATTCGATCCTAGCGAGCAGCGTTTCAAGCTCGACCAGAATCGCTCCGAACTCGAGCAGGCCGAGCAGGAGATCACCAAGGCCAAGGCCGACGCAGCCGTGGGCGCGGCTCAGGACAAAGTCGCGCTCCTCAAGGCGCGCTTCGACGTAAGACGCGCAGAGTTGGACGTGCAGAAAAACGAACTGGTCAGCACCATCGATGCGCGCAAGAACGATCTCGCCCTGGAGCAGGCCAAGCGCGTGCTGGCTGAACTCGAACAAGACGTCAAGTCGCGCAGCGCATCGAACCAAGCCAACATCTCGCTGGCCGAGGAAAAACGGAACAAGGCGAAACTCGCCATGGATCAGGCTCAAGGCAATATCGACAAGATGCGCGTCATGGCCCCTATGGATGGTCTGATTGCTCTGGAGAAAAACGAGGGGGCGGTGAGCGGATTTTGTTGCTTCCCCGGTCAGTTGCAGGAATATCGCGAGGGCGACCAGGTCGAACCGGGCAGAACCGTGGGCCAAGTGGTTGACGCCAAGGAAATGGAACTGAGCGCTAAGGTGGGCGAACTGGAGCGCAACAATATTAAAGAAGGACAGTCGGTCGATATCGGGCTCGATGCCCTGCCCGGCAGCACCTTTCACGGCACCGTGAAGACAGTTGGCGGCATGAATAGCCGCAGATTCTGGGAAGATGACACCAGCGCCAAGTTCGAAGTGACCATCAAACTCGCCACCGCTGACCCACGAATGCGCCCGGGCCTGACCGCTCATCTCTTCATCAACAGCGATCCTCGAAAGAATGTGCTTTACGTGCCCCGCCAGGCGCTGTTCCTGAAGGACAACAAGCGCATGGTTTACGTGCGTGATGGCAGCAACTTCAATCCGCTCGAAGTCAAGATTCAAGCCGAGAACGAGAGCCGCGCCGCCATTGAAGGTGCCGGCATCAACGCCGGAACAGAAATCGCGTTGGTCGACCCCACTGCGCCCAGGAAGGCTTCGAGTTCCAGCGCATCCTCGCCTGCTGGCGGAGGAGGTGCTCCGTAATGGCGACCGCCTCACCCACTCACCCTGCGCGGATCATTCGTGGTTTTCACCAGTGGCTCCCTGACATGCAGTTGGGGCTGCAGAACCTCCTGCTGCATCGGTTGCGTTCTCTGCTGACGATGCTGGGGATGATCTTTGGGGTCGCCGCCGTGGTTTCCATGCTCTCCATTGGTGCGGGCGCACGCCAGAAAGTCATGGCGCTGATCGAGCAGATGGGCGTTCACAACCTGATCGTCGAGGCGAAAGAGACCACGGAGTGGCAGGCGCATCAGAAGGTTCGCAAAATTTCTCCGGGACTCACGTTTCAGGATTACCGCGTCATTCGCGACGATGTGAGCGACATCGTCGCCGCCACGCCGAGGAAGCGGATGACGCCCTCGAAGACGATTCCCAAGTCGCAGCAGGATCCGCCAACCATCTACGGAATCAATCCCAACTACTTGCAGATTGCGGGACTGCACGTGCTGCAAGGCCGCTTCTTCAACGACGACGAAGAAACGCAAGGCGCGCCAGTCGTGGTCCTGGGCGCCGCGGCGCGTTCGAGTCTATTCGGTTCCGCCGATCCCATCGGCCAGTATGTGAAGGCCAACGAAACCTGGTTCCGCGTGATCGGCGTGGCTTCGCCGCAACTCAGCTCGCAAACCGAAGTGGCGGGGGTGCCCACGCAGGATCTCAACAACATAATGTACGTCCCGCTGAACTCAGCCATTCTGCGACTGGAAGATAACTACAGCGACGTGCGCGATGAAATCGACGGCATCTATTTGAATATTCGCGACAGCGCGGATATGGGTTCGGTGGCGCAAGTAGTGCGCGCGATTCTCGATTCCTCGCATCACTCCGCCGGCGACTTCAGCGTGGTCGTGCCCGCTGAACTGCTCGCCGAACAGAAACGTACCGAGCGTCTATTCAACGCGGTCATGGTCGCAATCGCCTCGATTTCCCTGCTGGTGGGCGGAATCGGCATCATGAACATCATGCTGGCCAGCATTCTGGAGCGCACCCGCGAGATTGGCGTTCGTCGCGCCGTCGGTGCCCGCCAGTCCGACATCATTCGCCAGTTTGTGGTCGAAGCCATGCTGATCTCTTTTGTTGGCGGAAGCTTCGGCATCATGTTCGGCTTCGTGATGTCGCGCCTGATCGCGTGGCTGGCCGGGTGGTCGACCATCGTCACGCTCAGTTCCATCCTGCTGGCATTCATCGTCTCGATCACGGTGGGGCTCGTGTTCGGAATTTATCCTGCAGTCAAAGCCGCACGTCTCGACCCGGTGGAAGCGATTCGCTGGGAGTAGGCGCGCGGCGGCCATCTTCACGGCACTAAACCTTTGGAGGAAGTTTGGAATGAAACGCTCGCGCCCGGATAACCTCTGTCCGTTGATGCTCTTCATCCTGCTGCTCACATCTCTGTCCACGCTGCTGTTCGTGACGCCGGCCTTGGCGCAAAAAGGGGAGGGCTACCGCGATATGGCCACGGCGCAAATCCGCTTCGACAAGCTGGCTGCGCCCGAACATCTGCGGAATTACGTGACCGAAGGCAAGCTGCGCCTCAGCCTGCGCGATGCCGTCGTGCTCACGCTCGAAAACAACAGCTTCGTCAGAGTGCAGGAAACCCAGGTCGACTTTTCGAAGTTCACGCTGCTGGGGGCACACTCGCCGTTCGATCCGCTGGTCACCGGCTCTTACATCACGAATAATTCGACTTTCCCCCCGCAAACCACCCTGGGCGGAACCGGCGTCGAGCTGGCCACGAAGAGCATCACCCGATCAACGCAGCTCACCTACTCTCAGACTTTCGAAACCGGCACCAACGTCCAGGCGGGACTAAGCAGCAGCCATTACTCCTTTAATAACTCCAGCGTAACTTCCACTGGCATTCTCGATCCTTCGGTCAATTCCACTCTCAATTTTCAATTCACCCAGCCTCTGCTGCGGAACGGCGGGCTGTTCGCCAACCAGGCGCCTCTGGTGATCGCACGCCGTAACCTTCAGCAGTCGCGCTCTAATTTCGCCGCGGAAGTGAGCAATAACATTTTGCAGGCCGTGGGGCAATACTGGTCGGTAGTCGAAGCGCAGGGCAACCTTGATGTCGCGCGCAGTTCCATGGACGCCGCGGAGGTTACGTACAAACGCGATAAACGCGCACTGGAACTGGGCGCGTTGCCGCCGCTCGATATCTACCGGTCAGAGTCGCAAGTGGCATCGCGGCGGGTGCAGGTCATCCAAAGTGAATATGCGTTGAAGCAAGCCGAAGACGCGCTTCGCATGACAATCGGCGCCGATCAGGATCCGAACATTCAAGCCCTCGACCTGGTACTAACGGAGAAGCCCGATCCAGAGGGTGAGTTACGCACCATCGACACAGCCACCGCATTGCAACAGGCGCTCACGAAACGTCCGGAGCTTGACGCCGCCCACGCCTCTCTCGCCAACGACGAGACCCGCATTCGCCTGGCGCACAATCATCTGCTGCCCGAACTCGACCTCACGGGCATCTACGCCAGCAACGGCCTTGGAGGCACTCAGTTCACGGGCCCCGGCCAGACTCTCTCGAATTCTTCGCTGAGCCAGCTGACCAACTTCAACTATCCAACCTATGGTGCGCAATTGTCCTTAACGCTGCCCATCCGCAATCGGGCCGCACAATCGGAACTCGGAACCGCGCTGGTCTCGCGCCGCAGCGATTTGTATAACGAACGGCAACTCCGCGAGCAGGTGCAGCTCGACGTCAGCAACGCCGTCCATCAACTCGAACAGGCCAAACTCAGCATCGCCGCCGGCAAAGAGGCTCTCGACCTGGCCAAGAAGACCATGGCCGCCGAGCAGCGCAAATACGATCTGGGATCAGAAACGATCTTTTTCGTGCTCGAAGCGCAAACCGAACTCGCCACCGCCGAGCTTGGCCTGTTGCAAGCTCAGGTCAACTATCAACTCGCCGTGGCCGGCCTCGATCATGCCACCGGCGAGCTGCTCGATCCCTACCACGTGCAGATCGCGGACTTGACCCACTAGCGGGGGGAATTCTGGTATGCGCTCGCCTGTCTTCCCCGCTGCCGGGCAAACGAAGTAAACTAGAATTCGCAGCAGCATGATTCGCCGCAGTTGCGAAAGTGGCGGAATTGGCAGACGCACCAGACTTAGGATCTGGCGGGTAAAACCGTGGGGGTTCGAGTCCCCCCTTTCGCACCAACAGTTTAGGGCCGATCTAAGCATCGGCCCTGCTTATAACCGAGACGATTTCTCAAGGCGTAGTCACCCTCTTCACCTCTTCCACCAGATCGCTCATCGCCTGATCGAAGTTTTTGCGGCGAGCCGTTTCCCGCGACGAGCTTTGCACGTGCTGGATGAATGGCCACAACACACAATGTGTCTTGGGGTCCACGATCGAAAGGCGAATCTGGGAATCCGAGAGACCGCTCACGTAGCGGATTTCGAAAACCAAATCAGCATCTGCCGGGGCCGGCACCAATTCAAACTTTCCCCAACTCTTCATGAGCGCGTAGAACTCGTTGTACGTGAGGTTGACGGCTCCCGGATCGGCATCGCTTTCCAGATAGGAGATAAACGCCTTCTTGCCGGTGACGACTTGTATGGGGATCGGACCCGGCGGTGGTTCCGAAGTTTTTTTCCCTTCTGCCCTCGGGACCGTCAGCACTGCTATTGTGGCAGCAATGCAGAACATCCCCGTTCCAGTGAGTCTCCACATAGCTTCTCCTCGACAAACTCGAATATGTTCGGTCAACCACGATGAGCAACTCCACCGCGTCGCCGATTCCAGCGCATGGTCGCAGCCTGCTGTGAGGCTGAGATCGGCTACGCTTCCGTGAACGTTCCCAGCTTTCTTTCGCAGGAAGTGTAGCCCTCCAGCTGGCTGTCCAGCTTCTTATATTCCGCACCAAATTGCTTCTGAAAGTTTTCGAAGCAGGCAGAATTTTGCCATCGATCGATCGTCAGAAAAACGTTGCTCTGATGAGACGAGCGCAGCAGTTCAGTCCCCAGAAAGCCTTCCCCACGCCGGAACAGACCTGCCCAGACTCCATCCGAACCGTTGGCGGAGATGAACTCCCGCATGTGTTCTTCCCGCACCGTAAACTCCCAGACAATGATGTGCATGAGCTTCAGTTTACTTCTTAGCGCATGAAGTTTAGACGCGCGCCAAGGTTTGAGTTGCGCCCTCCGACCACGCAGGAGGAGAATGGCGCTGTATTCCGATTCAGCGCCAGCTCTCGTGCCCGCGCCCACTGAAAGGAACTGCCGCGTTATGAAGCACAAGTTCGGCTTAGTCTGCATCCTCTTCCTCGCATTCATTGCTTCCGCCATTGGACAAAAAACGAGCGCGCCACCGCTGATCGATCGTGACATCATCTTCGGCAACCCCGAAATTGCCGCAGCCCAGCTTTCTCCCGACGGCAAGTACGTCGCCTTCCTGAAACCGTGGAAAGACACTCGCAATGTTTACGTCAAGGCTGTGGACGAGCCCTTCAGCGCGGCCCGGCTTATGACGACGGAGGCGAAGCGCCCCGTTGCCGGATATTTCTGGACGCGCGACAGCAAATACATCCTCTACGCGAAAGACAACGACGGCGACGAGAACTACAACGTCTATGCCGTCGATCCCGCAGCCAAGCCGGCCGCAGGCGCCGACGCGCCTCCCTCCCGCGATCTGACCGGGCTCAAGGGAGTGCGGGTCATCATCTTTGAAGTGCCCAAGAGCGATCCCGACACGGTTTACATCGGCCTGAATGACCGCGACAAGGCATGGCACGATCTCTACAAACTGAAGCTCTCCACTGGCGAGAAGACGTTGGTCCGCAAGAATACCGAGCGCATCACCGGATGGGTGTTTGACCTGAAAGGGCAGCTGCGCGCGGCTACACGCAGCGCGGAGAACGGCGACACCGAAATTCTCCGCGTCGATGCCGATGGGTTCGTGAAAGTTTATTCCTGCTCGGTGTTTGAGACTTGCGGCCCACTGCAGTTTCAGCCTGGCGACCAGCGCATTTACATGGAGACCAACAAGGGCACGGATCTGATCTCATTGGTCCTGTTCGATCCGCAGACGGGCAAAACGGAAATGGTGGAGTCCGATCCGCTGGGTAAGGTCGATTTCGGCGGAGCATTGTTTTCAGAGGCCAACGATGAATTGGTCGAAACCTGGTACACCGCTGCTCGCGTCAAGACCTACTACAAGAACAAGGCGTTCGGCGACGACGTTCACTGGATTGAACACAAATTCCCCGACCACGAGATCAACGTTGTGTCGCGCACCAAAGATGAGCAGGTTTGGCTGGTCACGGCGGTCAGCGACACCGAACCCGGCGAGACCTTGCTCTTTAATCGTAAGACCCGCACTCTGACCCCGCAATTCACGGTTCGAGAAAAACTTCCGCGGGCGGACTTGGCCCAGATGAAACCGGTCACCTACAAGTCTTCCGACGGGTTGGAGATTCCCGCCTACCTCACTCTGCCGAAAGGAGTCGAGGCCAAGAATCTGCCGACTCTGATTATTCCGCACGGTGGTCCCTGGGGGCGCGACAACTGGGGATATAACTCTCTCGCCCAGTTTTTCGCCAATCGCGGCTACGCCGTGCTGATGCCCAATTTCCGCGGATCGACCGGCTACGGCAGAAAATTCCTGGATGCAGGCAATCTGGAATGGGGCCGCAAGATGCAGGACGACTTAACCTGGGGAGTAAAGTTCGTCGTCGCCCAAGGCATTGCCGATCCCAAACGCGTTGGCATCCTGGGCGGCTCCTATGGCGGATATGCCACGCTGGCCGGCGTCGCCTTCACTCCCGATCTGTATGCTGCGGCCGTAGACATCGTCGGCCCTTCGAACCTGATCACGCTCCTCGATTCGATTCCTCCATACTGGGAATCCATTCGCACGATGTTCTACAAACGCATGGGCGACCCCAGCACGCCGCAAGGCAAAGCGCTGCTCATGGAAGAATCGCCACTGAGTTCCGCCGACAAGATCAAAACTCCGTTGCTCGTAGCGCAAGGCGCGAATGATCCTCGGGTGAACCGGCGCGAGGCGGAACAGATCGTCATTGCATTGCGCGATCGCGGCTTCCCGGTGGAGTACATTCTTGCTCCGGACGAAGGTCACGGGTTTGCCCGGCCAATCAACAATTTGGCGCTGTTCATGGCGTCGGAGAAGTTCCTTGCGCTGCATTTGGGCGGACGGTATCAGGAGGGTGGGACCCCGGAGGAAGTGGCGCGCCTGAAAGAAATCACCGTCGATCCGAAGACCGTCGTGCTGGCGAAAAAAGTCGATGCCGGCGCCATTGGCGTGCCCAAACCGGCCGTGGACCTGCAACCGTCCAAGTACAACTATCAGGTCAAGATCGAAATGGGCGGCCAGCAGATGAACATGAAGGTCGCAACCTCCGTTGAAGATAGCGGTGGCTCCTGGACCGCAACCGAGCAGATCGACACACCTCAGGGCACGATGACCGACACAGCAACCATCGAGAAAGGCACCCTGCTTCTGTTGAAGCGAAGCGTGAAGCAGGGACCAGTCGCCATCGATCTCGATTTTGCCGGCAACAAAGCCGTCGGCAAGATGAGCATGAACGGGCAGGATAAACCGATCGCGGTCGACCTCGGCGGCCCTCTATTTGCCGATGCCGCAGGCGACGATCAGGTCATCGCCTGTCTCCCGCTGGCCGAGGGCTACAGCACCACCTTCCGCAACTTCGATGTGCAGACCCAGAAAGTAAAATTGCAGCAACTGACGGTCGCGGGAAAAGAAGATGTGACCGTCCCGGCCGGAACATTCAATGCCTGGCGCGTCGAGGTCTCATCCGCGGATGGAGGCGGGGACAAGAAGACGGTTTGGATTGTGGCGGAAACCCACAAAGTCGTAAAGGTGTCAGCTGTCCTGGCGTCCATGGGCGGAGCTGTGCTGACTGAGGAATTGGTACCGTAGAATCTTACGGCGCATGAAATCATGCCAGCAAAATGCGTGGAACTATGCCCGGAACTTAGTCAGGAACTATGCCAGGAACTATAAACGATCAGGAATTGCTGCGCGCAGCTCTCGAGGAGGCCCGAAAGGGACTGCGCGAAGGCGGCTTGCCCATCGGTTCGGTCTTGGCAGACCAGCAGGGCCGGATCGTTTCTCGCGGGCATAACTTGCGCGTGCAAAGCGGCGACCCTACAGCGCATGCGGAAACCGTGTGTCTGCGCAATGCCGGCCGCCGCAGAGATTGGGCCGAGTTGACGCTGGTCAGCACGCTGAGTCCCTGCATCATGTGTACCGGCACGGCATTGCTTTTCCGGATTCCACGCGTAGTGATCGGAGAAAATCGAAACTTCCTGGGCGCCGAAGACCTCTTCCGGCAACACGGCGCGGGCGTTGCGGTACTCGACGATGCCGAATGCGTTGGCCTGATGCGCGACTTCATCAGCGCACACGCAGACCTGTGGAATGAGGACATTGGAAAGTGACGCGGCGCCGATCTCGCATACTCAGCGAGCGCGATCAGCGGCACGGTCAACGAGCGGCTGGAATTTGCCGATCCGGCTTCTGCGCATTCGTCTCGCTCGCAGGAAGAGCAGCCTTCAGATCCCAGCGGCATAGCGGGCAGCGAGTCGCCACCGAGAAGACGATACGGCCAAAAGCCACGCACCCGGTATTCGGACAAACTCTCATATCGACCTCCTTCACCCGCAGCGAAAATCGCGGCACTCAGATTCGTCACACTAGCACGAAGCTCGCATCCTCCCACGAACTTGTTTTCTCCTGCCACGGATTGATTTTTCTTCTAGTCCGGCCGCGCGGTAATGCGCGCTGCGGCGATGCGATTCGCCGGAAGTAGCGAGTGTTGTACAATCCCACCCCAATCGCAACTGATCGTCAAAAGGAGCAGCCCACCGAATGGATCAACCAGCGCCGGAGCCCTCGCCAAGCGCCGACTACGGTTTACGGAGCGGGATTCTTTCTCCTCTGGAAACTCTGGCGCAGTCGGTCTCCACCATGGCCCCGACCACCACTCCGGCGGCCACGATTCCCCTGGTCTGCGCGCTCGCGGGCAATGGCACCTGGCTCGCTTATGTGCTGGCTACGGTCGCAATATTTCTGGTCGGGTTGTGCATTGCGCGCTACGCACGTCATTCGGCATCCCCTGGATCGCTCTATACCTACGCATCCATGACACTGCCGCCGTGGCTTTCCGCGACCGTCGCCTGGAGCCTTCTACTGGCCTATGTGGCCACGGGATCCAGTGTGATTGGCGGCTTTTACTATTATGCGAACCTGCTGCTGCGGGATGCTACCGGACACATCTTCTCCGCGACTTTGCTATCGGTTGTCGTGACCGGCGTTTCGATCTGGATCGCCTATCGCGACGTGAAGATTTCCGCACGGCTGATGTTGTGGATTGAAGCCGCGTCGGTCTCGGTGATCGTGATTGTTGTCGCTCTAGTTCTGTTGCACCACGGCTGGCACATCGACAACGATCAACTTCGTCTGCACGGCATGACCGGCAGCGGTCTGCGGCTCGGCCTGGTGCTGGCGCTGTTTAGTTTCGTGGGTTTTGAGAGTGCAACCACGCTGGGAGCAGAGGCTCGCAATCCGCTAAAGACAATCCCTCGCGCGGTCATTCAAACCGCGGTTCTCGCCGGAGCTTTCTTCGCCATTTGCGCCTACACCGAAGTGCTCGGCTTCCACATCGTCGGCCAGGATCTAGGAACCACTCCGGATCAGATGCACGTGCTGGCCCGCGTCGGCGGCGTTCCGGTGCTGGGATTGCTCATCGACATCGGCGCGCTGGTCAGCATGTTTGCCGGAACTCTGGCCTGCATCACGGCCGCGGCCCGCGTGCTGCTGCGTATGGCGCACGACGGTCTGGCGCACCCGTCGCTGGGCGCGACGCACGCTCACAACCACACTCCTAGCCGCGCCGTGGTCATCACCGGACTCGCGGCCGTGCTTCCCGTGGCTGTGCTGGCCTATCGCGGAGCCAGTGGCCTCGACGTCTATGGCTGGCTGGGCACTCTGGCCACCTACGGTTTCATCGTGGCCTATGCGCTGGTCTGCGCTGCCCTGCCCCATTACTTGCGCCTGCACGGCGCTTTCAAATCCGGCGCACAAATCATCCCCTGGCTGGCCGCTGCGGTCATGCTGCTCGCCCTGGTGGGCAATCTCTATCCCGTGCCCGAAGGCCCCTACGGCAAGCTGCCTTACATCTACCTCGCCTATCTGATTGCCGGTCTGGGATGGTACGCAGTTCGGGTCGGACGCAAGCCGCCGGCCCCTCCGGTAGCTTCGATTCACCCCATAAAAATTAGTGATTCACGCCAAAAGAATTTTCATTAAGCCCGCACCTTCCGCTTTCCTGCAAGTTCGCGTACATTGGGCGGCACAGAGTTTTCCAGCCTGAAGATTGCAAGGTAAAGTGCGGAGCCAACCAGCTCCCCGATCACGTCGTAGAAAGTCACAGCGAAGTGCGGCCCGTGCAGACCGCCTTGGATTCGTGTTGCTACCCCTGACGAGGTTCACACTGATGCCAGCAAGAATGATGTCAGCAAGAATGATGCCAGCGAAGATGACGCCAACGAAAATAACGGCCACGAAACTCATGTCAACCAATTTCAAGCTGAGCATCTTCCTGGTCGCCGTGATTTTTCAGCTGTCCCTGTGCGCCTTGGCCCAGGAAACTCTGGGCGGCATTACCGGCACCGTCGCCGACAAGAGCGGCAGCGTGCTGCCCGACACCACCGTCACCATCGTCGGGGACCAGACCAAGCTGACCCGTACCCAGAAAACCAACGGCAACGGCTCCTACGATTTCGTCAATCTGCCCATCGGCACCTACACCGTCACTGTCAGCCATGATGGATTCCAAACCGAACGGCTGGCCTCAATTCTGGTGCAGGCCAATCGCACTGCGACACTCAACGTTTCCCTGAAGGTCGGCCAGGTCGGTACCACGATCGACGTCGAGGCCGCGCCTCTCATGAACGCCGTCGACACCACCAACGGCTATATTTTGGAAAAAGATCAGATCGACGCCGTCCCGCTGCCCACCGGCAGCTTCACCGGACTGGCAATTCTTTCCCCTGGCGTCAACGCGGAACTCGGCGGGGGCACCGGCGTCAATACCGGGTTAGGCAACCAGCCCATCTGGGCCAATGGCCAGCGTGACACCAGCAACTCATTCCTGCTGAACGGCGTCGATGCCAGCAATCTGTTTAACGGCAAGAGCACAAGCCAGGTAGCCTCGGCCCGCATCGTCAACAATACCGGCGTGGCCAATGCCGCCAGTACCAGTGCGGCCCCCATTCAGAGTACAGCATCGGTCTACCTTGCTATCGGACAAGCCTTGCCTTCGCCCGCTCCCGAAACGGTGCAGGAACTTCGCGTGAACACTTCGATGTATGACGCGCAGCAGGGTTCGACCAGCGGCGCGCATATCGATATGAGCACGACCTCGGGAACCAACACCATTCACGGCGGTGGGTACGTGCATCGCGGCACCGACTGGCTGAACGCCGCACCGTACTTCAACAAGCAGGATCTGAACATTCCTGCCAACGACAAAGTTCCTCAGTTGCATCGTTACACCGCTGGCGGCATGGTGGGCGGACCTCTCATCAAGAACAAGCTGTTCGGCTTCGTGAGTTACCAGCACATCCATTCGTCCGACCAGGAGATCGGCCTTTCGCGCATGCTGGTTCCCGCCGATTTGACCCCTGCGTTTCTCACCGGGCCGAACGGCTGCGGCACTTCCAGTCGCCAGAGTCCACAGTTCTCGTCCTGTTTGGCCGCCATCTCCAACGATGAATGGGGCACATCCCTCACCGCAGCCAATATCAGCCCGGTCGCTGTGGCGTTGTTTCAGGCCCAGTTGCCCAATGGACAATACATGATTCCGTGGTCGGACGGCCAGATCCCTACACCGGCTTTTCCGGAAAATGCCATCAGTCCCGGCACGGCTTATTTCATTTCAGATCAGGCGGTGATCAATCTCGATTGGAACGCGAGCACAAAGGACACGTTGTCGGCCAAGTACTACTACCAGCACGATCCCAGCCTCGCACCCTACGCATATTCAAATGTGGCGGGATTCGCGCAGCGATTGGACGCCGGCAGCCAGGTGGCCTCCATCATCAATACTCAGAGTCTCACTTCCAATCTCAACATCATGGAAGTGCTCGGCATCCTGCGAGAGAAGGTCTATAGCACAATCGCCCAGCCCTTCACCCCGCAACAGTTGAACATCAATACCTTTGGCTCTTCGTTCTTTCCCGGAATCACGATTGTTGATCCGCTGAACCTGGGCAGCGCGAATGCCAATCCGGACGGCATCGCTAACCTCCAGTTCCTCACCATCGGCCAAGGCGCGGCCTCGCAGGGCGCGTTTACCGGAGTTTTTCAGAACCGCATCATGCCTTCGGCCAACGCCATCTGGACCAAAGGCCGGAACACGCTTACCTTCGGCGGCAGCTACTCCTACACGCAACTCAATCCTCGCGACGAACGCACCAATCAGGGCATTATTTCAACCGCAGACTTCTCCCAGTTCGTTCAGGGACTGGTTACCACCAACGACGATTTCACCACCACCAAGTTCCTGCAGGGCAACGCCAACCGATATTACCGCGCTGGAGAGGCTGGCGCTTTCGTTCAGGATAAATTTCAGATTCGATCCAACCTCAGTCTCACCGCTGGCTTGCGCTTCGACTGGGATGGAGGCCTGACGGAGAAATACGGACGCATCTTCAACTTCGATCCGTCACAATACAGCTACGACGACGCCACCGACACCATCACCTCCAACGGCTTCATCATCGCCGGCAACAACAAGCTGTTTCCCACCAAAGGTGTGAGCAACACCACCCTCACCGGACGCCAATGGGGACTTGCTCCGCGTCTGGGTGCTGCCTGGAGCCCGAAAAAATTCAACGACAAGGTCGTAGTCCGCGCCGGAGTCGGTCTCTACTATGATCGCGGCGAGCTCTATTCCTATCTCTCACCTGGATATGCCGAAGGCGTGATCAACGGAGGACCGTTCGGAGTGAACCAGACCCCTCCCTACGTGAATGCCCAGTCCTGCCAGAACGACCCTAACGTTTATTACTACCTCGGCTATATCCCGACGTGCCCCTCCCAGGACGGCTATTCGCTTTCCAGTCCGTGGGGCGCGACTCTCGGCGCGCCTCCCAGCGGCAACCCTGCAGACATCACGCAGTACCTGCCGAACGAGCAGGCGATCGTCAACGGAGCGCAACTATTCTCGTTTGCCACCTACAACCGAGCTAACAAGCTGCCCTACACCATCAATCAGACTTTCAACATTCAATGGCAGCCACGCAATGATCTGATGTTTGAAGTCGGCTACGTCGGCAATCTGGGGCGTCACGGGGTCATCCCCATCCCGTTCAACCAGCCGGGGATTGCCTCGCCTACGAATATCCTCCATCCCAACTCGCTGTACCCGCAGTCCTACACCTACGGTTACACCGTCGTCGATTCCAGTTTCAATTTCCAGAACCTGCCGAACGGTCAACCGTATCTCGCAAACTTCGAGGGCGGCAACGTGGATCTGCGCGTCCCCTACATCGGTTATTCGGCGGAATCGGAGACTTACAAAGCCGCGGGCGTTTCGGCCTACAACGCTCTGCAGACTCACGTCGAGAAGCGCTTGAGTCACGGCCTGCAAGTCGGCTTCTCCTACACCTATTCTCACGCGCTGGACGAGCAGAGCGGCATGGGCCTGTTTTTCAATGGCAACAATCCTCTGAACTTGCGTTCGGCCTACGGATCGTCCGACTTTGACCGCACCCACGTTTTCAATTTCAGCTATTCCTACGAACTGCCCCGGTTCTTCAGCACGTCGTCGTTGAAGGGAAAAATCGCGGACGGATGGGCCCTCCATGGCATTACCGTCCTCCAGAGCGGCCAGCCTTACAGCATCATCGATTACACCGGCGCGGTCGGCAGCATCTTCTACAGCGTCTACGATGGCATCACCAACCCCGTCGTTCCGCTCGCGCCCGGATGCACACCCAAGAACGCGCTGACGGGCTCGTCCGGCGCGGGTAGCACTCCGGCGCTCAAGTCTTCGTGCTTCACGCTGCCACTTCTCCAACCAGGAGACCTGGGTGGAGCGATTCCCACCAACGACGCCTTCGAAACCAATTTCACAAACGGCCAGCGCAATATCTTCCGGCAGTCGTGGCAGAAGCGCGCCGATATTTCCCTGGTTAAAATCACCCAGTTCGACGAGAAGTACTCTCTGAAGTACAGCTTCGACGTTTTCAACCTGACTAACACCGCCAGCTTCGACATCCCGATCGACGACGTGTCGCAGAACCAGTTCTACAACCAGTTCCCCGTTCTAGGGACAACCCCTCTGCCTACGTCTTGCGGCGGCAACAACACCGGTTTCTACAACTGTCCTGCCGGGCTGGGCGTAACCAATAAGACCATTGGCAGCCCACGGCAGATCCAGATGACATTGAGCTTCACTTTCTGACGAGAGGCATAAAGAAGGCTCTAGGACAGCCCAAAACTCGCAGCTGCCGTATCGACAATCGCCTTGCCGATCGCCAGTGACGCCGTCGCCGCCGGCGAAGGAACATTCAGAACGTGCAGCACTTTCCCCGACGGCACGAACTGAAAGTCGTCCACCAGCGATCCGTCGGGCTTAAGGGCCTGCGCGCGCACGCCTGAGCCGCCCGGAACCAGATCGTTCTCGCCCACCTCCGGCAGCAAACGCTGCAACGCGCGCACAAATGCCGCCTTCGATAGCGAGCGATGCCATTCGTCCAGACCGCTGCGCCAGTGTTTCCGTGCCATGCGCCAGAAACCCCGAAAAGCCAGCGAGGACGCCAGATCCCGCACGCTGATGTCGGTGTGACCGTAGCCTTCACGCGCCAGCGCCAGCACGGCGTTCGGCCCGGCATCCACCTTCCCGCTGATGCGCCGCGTGAAGTGCACCCCAAGAAACGGAAACCGAGGATCAGGCACAGGATAGATCAGCGCCCGCACCAGCCCCGCGCGCTCGGGAGTTAAATCGTAATATTCGCCGCGGAACGGCACAATCATCACGTCAGGATCGTCGCCCGCCATCCGGCTGATGCGGTCGGCAAACAAACCCGCACAGTTGATGAGTGCATGCGTGGCAAACGCTCCACGCGAAGTCTCGACAACAATTTCGATCGCCAGCCTTCGAATACCCGTAACCGCCACGGAAGTCAGAACCGCGCCCCCACCGGCGGAAATCAGCTCCACATACTTCTTGCACACCTCGGCGTAGTCGGTTACTCCCGTCGAAGGCACAACCAGCGCTCGCAAGCCGCTGGCATGCGGCTCGATTTCGCGCAGCTCTTCCGGCCCGATCAGCCGCAATCCCGCAAGGCCATTGGCTTCTCCCCGCTGGCGCAATTCTTCGAGCCGGGCAAGCTCGTCGGAGCGGGTGGCGACAATCACTTTGCCGCACACGTTGTGCGCAACGCCATGCTCGCGGCAGAACTCCACCATGGCCGCCGCTCCGGTGACGCACAACCGGGCCTTCATCGATCCAGGCTTGTAGTAAACGCCAGAGTGAATCACGCCGCTGTTGTGCCCGCTCTGGTGGCGAGCCACGCGGTCTTCTTTCTCCAGAACCAATACCTGCAAGTGCGGAAAGCGGCGCGTAATTTCGAGAGCAACTCCCAGTCCCACCGCCCCACCGCCGATGATCACGACGTTGTAGCGAGAATCGGTCATTGAGTTTGCGAACCCCAGAGTTTGCGAACGCAGAATTTGTGAAGGCAGATTTTGCGACAGCAGGCGCGAATCAGAAGTCGTCTGCATTCGTCGATTCAGTTTACGACGATTTAGTTTAAGTTGGCTTAGTTTACGACGAGAATCACCTGCGTGCTTTGCCCGCCGTCCGCAGGCGTGCCCGGAGAGGTTCCAGTTATCGTGATCGTATAGATGCCTACACCTGTGCTCTGCACGGAGGTTCCACCGGAATCGCTCGCCGCCACGGTAAACACATACGATCCCGGTGGCAAGGGATTCACGCCATAAGTAGCGGATGCGGCGCTCGCGATCAGAGTTCCGTTCTCATAGACCGGGTAAGCGATCTCGGTGCACGAACCCGCAGTCGAAGGCGTCCACGTCAATATTGTGCCCGTATTTGACCAAGCAGCGGTCAATCCTGACGGAGCGCTCGGCGTCGAGGAACAACTGCCGCCACCGCCTCCCCCAGCGTTGCTCACTCCAGAGCACGACAGGAGAGCGACGGTCATCAGCGACGGCAGGAGCATCATCGCGCCCGCAAACCGCATCGGCGAGCGCTTGCGCGACTTGCGCCCCATTGCCCAGGCCATCACGATCCCCGGCAACAGAAGGCCAGTTGCGGAGAAATTCGCACCGTGGCCGGCCTTGCGACGGGAATCGGGAAGGGCCGAAGTGGAGATGCTCATCACGACATCCACGGCAGAACTGCCGGGCGTTATCGCCGTGGCCGGGTTGAAGATGCACTGCGCCTGCGGCGGCAGCCCAGCACAAGCCAGGGTAACCGCGCCGTTGAACGATGCCCCCACGGGCTCAATGGCCAGTTGATACGGTCCGCTGGTCTGGCCAGCCGTCACTGTCTGGCTGGCTGTGGAAGTGACGACCGAAAAATCCTGTCCCACGGTCAACACCACGGTGAACGAGTGGCTGGGCGCTCCCGTCGTGTCCACGGTATTGACTTTGAAGTTGTAATTGCCGGGAGCGGCGTTACTGGGAACGTTGATGGTCGCCGTCAGACCCGCCGTGCCCGCGGTAGCGAGAGCAATCGGGCTTGTGGGAGAAAGCGCGCACATAGCGCCGGACAGCGCGCTGGCATCGCAGGTGGCGTTGATCATGCCGCTGTAAAAGGTAGATGCTTTCAACGTGAGCGTGGCCGTGCCCTCGCCGCTCGGCGCCAGCGAAAGCGTCTGCGTCCCCGAGATGGAATAGTCGCCCACATTGAACGGGACTGCCAGCGAGTGCACCTTAGAACCTGACGTCCCGGTAACTGTGACCGAGTAACTCCCTGCGGCAAGGCCGGTGCCGTTGATAGTGAGCGCTGCCAGCGCCGGGAACGAAGTCACCGACGCCGGGTTGAAGCTGCAGTTGCCAGTAGTCATTACACAAGTCAGAGCTACCGTACCGTTGAATCCATCTTGCGATGCAATTGAAATCGGCCCGTTCGTCCCAGTGCTGCCTGCGTTCACCTCCGGAAATGCAGTGGGCTCCGTCAAAGCAAAGTCCGGATTGGTAGTCACGTCCAGCGTGAACGACGCAGTCAGCGGCGTGGGTGCTCCCGCGGTCGTCGCCTGAATCGTCACGGGATAGCTGCCGGGTGCCGTCGCAGCGGGTACAAAGACGCTGGCCGTGATATTCACCGGCGCCGTCGCAGTGGGATAGACGGTGGTTCCAGGCGCTAGCGCGCAGATCGCGTCTGCGATGCCGGAACTGCAGGTAAGGTTCACGGCCTGGTTGAACGATCCCGCCGCTGTGACCTGAAGACTCAACGGAGAAGATGTGGTTCCCCGCGGCACGATCACGCCGTTGGGAGACAGCGCCGTGAGGCCGAAATCTACGAAATGCAGCGTCACCGGAACCTGGTGCGTGAGGGTCTGCGGATCACTCCCCACTCCCTGCACCTTGAAGTTGTAGTCTCCAGTCGCGCCGCTCATCGTTACCGTGAACGGCGTGTTGGTCGCTGGCATCAGTGGCGAGGGCGCGGGCGAGCACACGCTTGGCGGATCGGTCGTGCCCGGAATACAGCTCAGAGTCACGGCGCTGGCATATCCATTCTGCGCGTTGGCCGTGCCGTTGAACCCTGCCGTCTGTCCGGGAAAAACCGTCAACGGCGTATTCGATACGGTGATATCGAAGTCGGGCGTCGTGACCAGATTGAATTGCCACACGCCGCGCCCATAGGTGGAAGCCCGCAACAACTGCTGACCGCCAGAATTGAAGACTCCCATCGCAGTCACCGCAACATTGGGCAGGAATCCGGACTGTCCGCTGCCCGGCGCCGGCCCCAGTTCCGTCCACACTCCCGGTACGGCCGTGGAACTTGCGAACACACCCACATCGGTCGCCACGTAAACCTGCGACAGCCCCGGATAGACCACGATTGCATTGGCCGGCGAGTCGGGAAGATTGCCCGTCCAATCGGACCAGGTTGCACCCGCGTTGATGGTCTGCCACACGTGTCCCGGCCCGCCCGTGAAGCCCATCACCGTAACGTAGGCCGTGTTTCCCGTCGGATCGGACGAATCAACCGCCACACTCGATATCGGAAACTGGTTCGGATTGATGCTGCCCTGCGGGCCGTTGTTGGTGACGTCGGCAAACGCGGGAATTCCCGCCGTAGCGTAGCGAGTCACCCAAACTTGCCCGCCAATCGGCGCAGATGCAACGGCGTCCAGCGGGCCCGAACCACTCGTCGTGGCGTACACTACCTCCGATCCGTAGTTATCTGTCTGCCCTCCCGCCGCCAGACTGCGCACCTGATTAATCTCGCTTCCGGTGCAGGTTGCCGAGCTCAGCGTGTCGAAGTTCGGGCTCAACACCGTGAAAGCCCCGCCCGTCCGCGGCCCGCGCCACACCCGGCAAGTGCCCACCATCATCGCCGTAGAAGATTGCGGATCAAGAATATAAGGAACGTAAAACGCCCCATCGTCGCCGCCCACCGCGCTGCTGCTCACCACCGTGTTGAAGCCACTATCGTTGCAGTTCACGCCGTCGGTGCAAAGCTGCACACCCAACCCTTCGGGGGGCACATCCGGATTAGACGCATACCAGTTCAACACCACACCCGGATCAATCGCGGTGTAGCTGCCATCCCCGCCCAGAACATTAATCCAGGCGGGATTTGTCGTCGCCTGACTCGTTGCAGGCGATCCGTTGCCTTGCGCCCCGCCCAGCAGCGTGTTTGGATCAGAAGGATGCTGCGAGAAGCTTACGAATTGCGTCATCGAGCCCAGGTTCTGGTTGAGATCGTCAAAGTCATTCGTGCCCGAGCACAGTCCGGTAGTGAGTCCCGTGAATCCGTCCAGCGCGCGGTAAATGCCGCCGTCGTTGGCGAAGTACATCAAGTCGTTGCCCGAGTCGCTGCCTGAACCCGGAATCATGTCGGCCAACGCATGCTGGGCGGGATGCACATGCGCCGGCGCGGCAATCGGGTCGCATCCGTAGACGTGCGTTAGGTTCATGAAGGGAGCAGCCGTACACGTAGGATTCTGGGTCGTGATCGCACACTTGTAGAGATTGATGGCTCCGGCGTATAAGTCGGTCGCCGACCCGTTCGGCACGGCCAGCAACTGCAGATCGTAGGAACCTTGCTGCACCCCGCAGCCATCGAAGTCGCCACAATCGGCGATGCCCGTATCCGAGATCGAATTCCACAACGCGCCTCCGCTCGTGCTCTGCCAAATGCCGCCGTCGACCGGACTGCCCGTCGCTGAAAGGTAAATCAACCAGGCATACATCTCGTTGCGCCCAGGCACGACCGTGATCTCTGCCCGGAAAAGGGGACACGCATAGGCGTTCGAGGCAGACTGCGGTGGGCACGCTGTCGTGCTCAGCGCCGCACCACCCGGCTGAGCGGCGAGCCGCGTCCAATTCACTCCGTCTGGCGAAGAATAGAAGCCGTGGTACCGAATAGCGGCAAAGAACAGTCCAGCGCTCGCGTTATACACAACCGAAGTTGCGGACGTGGCATCGGTGGCTCCGCCCGGATCGGCCAACGCGTCGTAAGTCCATGTCTGCCCCGCATCGAACGACGTGTACAGGCCAGGAGTAGTATTCGCGGTCACCGCACCGTCGACCAGGCCTTCGGAACTCGTAGCCATCGCCGCAACTGCGCTGCTCGTCTGCCCGCTGGCCGTGCTAAACGCCATGCGCGTCCCGCCTAGGCCGCTAAACGACAGCGCGCCGTTGTTGGCGGTAGAAATCAGACTCCAAGTCACGCCCGCATTCGCCGACCGCAGCATGCCCAGTCCAAAATAGGAGTCGCTGGAGTTATCCGCCTCGCCCGTGGCAGCCAGAATCAAGCTCTGCGCGGGATTCTTATTGCCCGGCTGAATGGCGATCGCGCCCACCGACAGCGTAGCTTGATCATCCGTCAAAGGAGTCCAGGCCACGCTATTCGCCGTAGTGTTCCCTGCGTTCGTCGACTTCCACACTCCGCCCTGCGCGCCGCCAATGTAGACCGTGTTACCGGTCGGGTCCGCGGGATCGATCGCAACTGCGGTCGCGCGTCCTGACACCTGGTGATAATCCTGCGTGCCGTTGCTCGTCGCATCCGAGGCCAAAGGCACCGGGCCGAGCGGCACCCATGAGCCGAGCGAGAGCGGCAGCGCCGCGTTGGCGTGCGTCGTCTTCGCGCCGCCAGCAGCCAGCCCTGCCGCCCGCTGCGCGCGCAATCGCAGCTTTGCCAGATACGCTCGCCGTCGAAGTTCCGCCGACGCCTTTCCCTGCACCAGGCGCCCGCGGTAAAACCATTCGTCGCGTTCCTTGCCATGATCGGTATCTGGGATGGAAGTTTGAGCAACCCCCTGCTTCGCACCTTGCACCTGAGCAACTGACACGGCAGCGGCGCAAACCACAATCAGGCCGGCCACTCGCCATGCGGACACTCGCCACGCCGAAACTCGCAATGCGTATGCTTCTAAGGAATGCTGAAACCGATGGCTGGGCATATGGACGATCACCCGCCAGTATCGAGAGCAGACGCGCCGGAAGCAACGTTAAAGCACCGTCTATTGCGGGAAAGGACCACTTCGGGAAAAAACGCATTCCCAAGTTGGCACCACAGCGCTCTGCCGGACCTGTACAATTTCCTTTCTGTAGTTACGCACAACAGTTACGCACAACTCGTGCCTTCATGAAGAGAGAGAGAAAACATAGAACGGATCACACGCGAATGAAAATCGTTTGCCGCGCCTTACTGGCTGCCTCCCTTGTTCTGAGCTCGATAGTTCTGAGCTCGGTTGTTCTGAGTACGATTGCCCTGAGCTCGACTTCGGCCCGTGCGCAGGACGCAAGTTCTCCGGAAAAGAAACCAGCTCCCGCGCTCGTCGTGGCCGCAGCGGCTGACTTAAGCACTGCGCTGCAGGAAATCGCCGACCGCTACGAGAAAAAAACCGGCGTGCAGGTGAAGCTCTCCTTCGGCGCGTCCGGCGCTCTCACCCAGCAGATTCACAACGAAGCTCCCTTCGACCTTTTCTTTTCGGCCGACATGGATTATCCCCGCCAGTTGATCGCCGCCGGCGAAGCCGACGGCGCGAGCTTGTACCAATATGCCGTCGGCAAGCTAGTCTTATGGGTTCCCGCCGATTCGCCGCTCGATGTCGAACACCGCGGCATGGACATCCTGCTCGATCCCTCGGTCAAGAAGATTGCGATCGGCAATCCGCAGCACGCCCCGTACGGCCGCGCAGCCGTGGCCGCTCTAAAGCACGCCGGACTCTACGATCAGGTCGCCGATCGCCTCGTGCTCGGCGAGAATATCGCGCAGGCCGCCCAGTTCGTGGAGTCGGGCAATGCGCAGGCCGGATTCGTCGCGCTAGCCCATGCCGCCGCCCCTGCCATGAAAGGCAAAGGCAAGTACTGGGAAGTCCCTGCGGATTTTTATCCACCGCTCGCCCAGGGAGTAGTCGTGCTCTCGCACTCCCGGAATAAGAAAGAGGCAGCGGAATTTCTGGAATACTTCAAAACGAAGGAAGTAGCCGAGCTAATGCGGAAATACGGCTTCACGCTGCCGCAGAATTAGTAAACGAGGTCTGAGTAGCGCCGGCATCCTGCCGGCTGTCCCGAGGGCGTCACGCCCTCGGACCGGAGAACACCTCGAACTATGGCAATCGACTGGCAAGCCTTCTGGCTCACGCTGCAACTGGCGGTCACCGTATCGGCGATCCTGCTGGTGCTGGGCCTGCCCATCGCCTACTGGATTGCTTTCTCCCACCGCCGCTGGAAGTTTCTGGTCGAAGCCGTCGTGGCGCTGCCCATCGTGCTCCCACCCACCGTGCTAGGCTTCTATCTCCTGGTCGCCCTCGGCCCGCGCAGTCTGCTCGGCCGCTGGTGGATCGCGCTCACCGGCCACACGCTGGCCTTCACCTTCAGCGGACTAGTAATCGGTTCCATCCTCTATAGTCTGCCCTTCGCCGTGCAGCCCTTCGCTGCATCCTTCGCGAGCGTCGATCGTAAACTCATCGCGGCCTCGGCAACCCTCGGCGCTTCCCCGCTGCGCAGCTTTTTCTCGATCACCCTGCCTCTATCGATTCCCGGACTCATCACCGGCATCGCCCTTAGCTTCGCCCACACCATGGGAGAATTCGGCGTGGTCCTCATGGTCGGCGGAAACATCCCCGGCGTCACCCGAACCGTCTCCATCGATATCTTCGACCGCGTCCAGGCCTCCGACTACGCCACCGCCAACGAAACCGCCCTGCTGCTGCTCGCGCTCAGCTTCACCGTGCTGGCCGTCGTCTACGGCATTAACCACGGCATCACCCCCGGCAGCACCCGCAAGTCGTGGCTCATCGGCCCCGTAAAATAATATTGTCATCCTGAGCGAAGTGGATGATTCGCGAAGCGAACCATCCGCGCAGTCGAAGGATCCCTACCTCTACGCACCGACGGCGGCATTTCGAGGAGTTCCTATCGCAGTCCCGCTTTGCCAACGCCACCGAGTCTCCCTAGAATGAACTGCGATGCCTGAACCGCGCACGATCGATTCAGCGAATGACGTGACCACGTCACAGCGCTCGCAAGCTGGAGCCGGGCCACAACTCGAAGCCCGTCTTCGCAAGCGCTACGCATCGCAGTCCCATGATTTCATCCTGGAAGCCGCGTTCCAAGCCGCGCCCGGATTCACCATCCTCTTCGGCCCCTCCGGCGCCGGCAAAACCACTCTGCTCGATTGCGTCGCCGGCCTCACCACCCCCGACTCCGGACGCATCGCCATCGGCGACCGCGTCCTGTTCGATTCCGCGCAAAGCATCGATGTGCCAGTAGCGCAGCGTCGCATAGGCTACGTATTTCAAAGCCTCGCCCTGTTCCCGCATCTGACGGTCGAAGAAAATGTCCAATACGGCCTCAAGCATCTGCCCCAGGCCGAGCGCGCGGCGCAATCCTCCGCGATTCTTCAAGCCTTCCGCATTCCGCATCTCTCCCGCCGCTACCCGCGTGAAATTTCTGGCGGAGAAAGCCAGCGCACGGCGTTGGCACGCACCCTCGTAACCGATCCCACCGTTCTGCTTCTGGACGAACCGCTGGCCGCGCTCGACGCTGCCACCAAGGCACACATCATTGACGATCTGCGCCAGTGGAACGAAGCTCACCGCATTCCTATCCTCTACGTCACGCACAGCCACGAAGAAGTCTTTGCCCTGGGCGAGCGCGTGCTCATGCTCGACGCCGGACGCATCGTCTCCCAGGGCACGCCGCACGAAGTCGTCGCCGCGCCCTTGCAGGAAACCGTCGCCCAGTTGATCGGCTTCGAAAACGTTTTCGACGCGACTGTGGAATCGGTGCACCCGGAACGCGGCACCATGATGTGCAGAATCGCGAATTGCAAAATCATGCCGCGCGAGACAGTGTCGCGTGGAGCAGCAGGAGGTGTTGACTCTGTCCTGCTCGAAACTCCGCTGGTGCGCGGAGGCGTGGGCTCCGAACTCCGCGTAGGCATCCGTGCCGGCGACATTCTCCTCGCCACAGCCCCACCGGTCGGCCTGAGCGCCCGCAACGTGATTCCCGGCCGCATCTCTTCACTCGAACAACGCGACGTAATCGTCTCTGCCCGCGTAAAATGCCGCGTCGAAATGGAAGTCCACCTCACCCTCGCCGCCCGCGACTCCCTGCAACTCGCCCCCGGCCGCGAGGTCTGGCTGGTGATCAAAACGCACTCGTGCCATTTGATGCAGAAGAGCGGCTAGAATCTGCCGGAAATGGAACTGAAATGAAACCTAGCCTCGCGATCGAACGGCTGCTCTCGAAATACGCGAACGTTGGCGACTTCGTGCACGATGGCATTCGTTTCAAAACGAACGTGCCGAGGATTGCCCCACAGGCATATCTCCACATTTTGTTCCCTCCGGCGCAGCCCGCCGTTCTGAAGCAGCGAGCGGAGGAGCTGCGCATTCCGCCCGCACTCTGCGACTTCTACTCTCAGTGGAACGGGGCCTGTTTGTTTGCCGGCGTCCTGGCGATCTATGGACTGCTGCCGGATCAGTATCGATTCAATCGCAGCGACTGGCGGTGTCAGCTCCCTTTCAATCTCATCGCCGAATCGCGGCGCTGGCGAACCGAGCTCGACCACCGCAACCTGCTTTGTTTTGGGAGTTATTCGCAGGATCGATCGCCCCTCTGCATTTCCCGTGATTCGGGCGCGGTGACCGCCTTTGCGGCTGATCGCTTGGACAGAGTTCGGGCAACCTGGCCTGACTTCGAAGTATTCTTAGCAGCGGAGTTAGAGCGACTGGCCGCGTTCTTCGACGAGCACGGAGGGTGCATCTTCCCTGGAGAGGCGCTGCTTCCGTCTCAGCCGGTTGGATAAGATCTCGAATCTACGGGACCCCTGAAACTCTACTGCCGCGGATGACTGTGGCTTCCTGCACCTCACTCTGCTCCATCTCAATCACCCCAACCCACTGCCCCTTGCGTTCTTCCTGGAACACGACCCGCCCGCCGAGAATCTGCGCCGCGGCCGCCGGCGGCATGTCACGATGAAACCCGAAGAACCTGCGCTTCAGTTCAGTCCATTTCGTCCAGCGATCGGCCAGCGCATGCGCCGGCTCATATTTGGTCGAAAACACCAGCGCCACATCATAGTGCGAGCGAAAGTCCGCCGCCGACAGCACTTCGTCGAGCGAGAAATCTTCGATCCTCACCACCTGCACCGGCCGCGTCGTGTAGCCCAGCCATGGCCGCGACAACTCGTCCGACGCCGGCCACGCCGTCAGCACGTGCGCCATCGGGTAGCGCGCCTCCAGAAACCGCTCCGCATCTTCATGTAGAAGGACGTAGTCGCGATACGCCAAATTGTCTTCCGGCGAAAATCCATACGGCGGATTCCAGAACCACCCCGCAACGAATGCGACGGCAATCACAGCCACAGCCATCGGCCAATACCGCAACCGCCGGCGCAGCGTAGAGATGGCCACAATAATCACCAGCGGCACCGCCGGCAGCATATAACGAGCCAGCACCGCCCCCCCGATCAACGCCATCGCCACCACATACACCTTCACCACCACCAGGAAGATCATCTGCACCGGAATCGCAATGCGCTGCCTTTCCACGCCATCATCTTTCAGCGGCGGCCACAGCATGGCCAGCAGCATCGCCAGCGTCAGCACCCACAAATGCAGGTAGCCGAACACCTGCCACAGCCGCAACCCCAGCGCCAGCAGAAATCGCAAAGGATTCAGCGTGGCCGCAACGTTGTAGCGGAAGAATTCCGGATTGCCGAAAACGTATCCTGTGCGCACATAGTGATACCCGAACCACAAAGCCAGCGGCACGACGGGAACCAGGAGCGCAACCACGCGGCGGCCAGAAGATGAGACCATGTGGGGACAGCCGCCCTCGGCTGTCCGGTCGAGCGAAGTTCGACAGCCCCGCCACGGCAGCCAATTCCATGGAAAAACGAGTAGGAACAGTTCCCAGCACGCCAAACCGGCCGGCGCAAGAATAGCCGTCTCTTTGGCCAGCGCAGCCAGCGAGAACCAGATCGCCGTGGCCAGCAGACGGTCCTCCAAATAAGCGCACAGCCCCCAGAAGATGAAGGCCGCCGCAGCCAGGTCCACCTGGGCCAGCGAGCTCTGCGCGAAGAATACCGGATAGAGCGCGGTGCACAACGTCGAGGCGATCGCCACCTGCGTATTCGCCACGCGCTGTGCCAGGCGAAACACTCCCAGCAGCGCGAACGCAGCCACGACCAGCATGCTCGCCCGCGTCACCACTGGCGCATAACCCACGCATTTCCACCACAGCGCGATCCACGCCATCACCAGCGGTGGATGCGCGTTCGACACCGTCGTATGCGGAATCAGGCTCCCGCTGAGCAACAGGTCGCGCGCCGCCGGCACATAATATCCCGCTTCATCCCAGAAATATGGAAGTTGCAGCAGCGGCATGTGCAGCAGAAAGATCGCGGCGAAGATAACTGCAAACACGAAGGCGGGATGGCATCCCAGCCCCGGAACCAGCCACGAACCGCCACGGATTTTCACGGATGAATTGTTGAGCATTTCAAGTTTTTTTGATCCGTGCGAATCCGTGTAATCCGTGGCGAAGAATTTCCAGCTTAGTGCACCGGCCCTTGCGGTCCCATGCGCGGGTCCAGCTTAATCTCGCCGAAGGCGCTCTCATAGCCCGCCACGTTCTGCTGCAGCAATCCCAGCAGAGCCTTGGCCTGCTGCGGACTCAAATAGATTCCCTGGAAGTTCTTGATCTCCACATGGGTCTCAGTCTGCTGTTGCAGCGTACCGAAGACCAGGAAGAAGTCCCAGATATTCACCCGCATCTGCACGCTGTTGGCATAGTTTTCGCGGTAGTTGGAGTCGTTCAACAGTTTCACGTTGGGTTGCGTCGGAATACTCATAAGCGGAAGTGTAAATGAGTTTGCTGCCCGGAAGGAACGGCTTGGATCAACGGCTTAGGTCATCGGTCTGGTGGAAACGCCTTGGAAGATGCGCCGTAGAAAAGAGAGCCCCGGCCCCGGCATGATCGACTCGCCAGCTCCGGTGGCGCGCCGCTGACAAAAACTGTCACCTCATTGCTGGTTTGCGGCTGGTAATCTATCGCGTCATCCTGTGCATTCCACCTACCTTGGTTTTCCGTCCCAATGAAAACAAAGCACTTACACGCACCCCCCCCGTTACTTTGGGTAGTACCTGTTGGCGCACAAAGTGCGATAGAGTTTATGTTCCTCCTGCGGAAAGCGGAGATACAGGCTACCTTATATGACCCAAAATATCGATCACGGGATGATGGAAGAAGTCGTTCTTCCAGAACATCTGCTTCCCCTGGGATCCGTGCTGGGACCGGGAGTGTCGGCGATGGACCTGTGCATGGTCCTCGCCAAGATTTTTCGCGTGCAGTATACCGAAGTCGCCCTGCTCCGGCTGGATCGCGGCTCGCTGCATTTTGTCTTCCCCGAGCACCTGCGCACTTCCGGTGCAATTCCGCTGTCCAGCAAGGCAGTGGCTGCTCACACCGCGTTGAGTAAGAAGGCAGAGATTTTCAATAACTTTGCTCGGGTCAAACACGCCAGCATCTTTGAAACGGTCAAACCCGTAAACACCGATTCGGAAGAGCCGAACCACCCGTCTCCCATTCAGAAACTGATGTCGGTGCCGATCATGAACAAGGATTCGGCCGTGGTGGGCGTGATTCAGATCTCGCGCAAAGGACTCGACGCGAAGTTTGCTCAGGATTTCAGCCGCGAAGACCTGCATGACCTGGAACTCGCAGCCGGACTACTGGCCACGGCTCCCGCGCTGATGGCCAACTAACCTAACTAACCTTCAACGGCAAAAGTCCTGGGGGACGATATGGATTATCGTCCCCCAGAAACTTTTCTACTTCATTTCTTCAACGGCACTCTCAGGTCGCTCCCCGTCATCTCGTGCGGTTCGTCGACCGCCAGCATTCCCAGCAGCGTGGGTGAAATATCCCGCAGCGAGCCGTTCGGCTTCAGAGTGAACTGCTTGGCGTCTTCCGAGACCACGATAAACGGCACCGGATTCGTGGTGTGCGCCGTATGCGGACCTCCGGTCGCCGGATCGATCATCATTTCAGCGTTGCCGTGATCGGCCGTAATCAGCATCGCTCCGCCCTTGGCGCGAATCGCGGATTCAATTCGCGCGAGGCAGCCGTCCACAGTCTCAACTGCCTTGATCGTAGGCTCGACTTTGCCCGAGTGCCCCACCATGTCCGCGTTAGCAAAGTTCACGATCATCACATCAAATGTTCCGCCTTCGATGGCTTTCACCACCGCATCGGCAATCCCCGCCGCGCTCATCTCCGGCTTCAGATCGTAAGTCGCGACCTTCTGCGACGGCACCACGATGCGCTCTTCGCCAGGGAACGGAGTCTCTACGCCTCCATTAAAGAAATATGTCACGTGCGCATACTTCTCCGTCTCCGCCACGCGCAGGTTGCGCATTTTCTGGTTGCCCATCACGTTGGCCAGAATGTTGGCCATCGATTCCGCCGGAATCATCACCGGCAAATTGAAATTCTTGTCATACTGCGTCATGCACACGTAGCGCAGATTCTTCGGCACGCGGTCGCGCGGAATGGCCACATCCAGATCGGCCGCGCCCGGCAGATCACTGCCACCTTTTTCATTCAGCCCGCTGTTGCGTGTCAGCGCCCGCGTAATCTGCCGCACCCGGTCGGCGCGAAAATTGAAGCAGATGCACGAGTCATCATCCCGAATGGTCGATGTGGCGCGGGCACTCTTGCCCGCTTCTTCCACCACAAAAGGAATCACAAACTCGTCGGTCACCCCGCGGTTGTAAGACTCCTTCATCCCCTGCACCGGATCAGCCTGCTTGCCGCCTTCGGCATCGGCAAACACCATCGCGTTGTAGGCCTTCGCAATCCTCTCCCAGCGCCGGTCGCGGTCCATGGCGTAGTAACGCCCATTCACCGTCGCAATCTTGCCGCAGTTGTACTCCCGCATCTTCTGCTGCAGCTGTTCCAGATATCCCGCGCCGTTGGTCGGCAGCGTGTCGCGTCCGTCCATGAATGCGTGCACGTAGACTCGCTCCAGACCATTCTGCTTCGCCATCCTCAGCAGCGCATACAGATGCGCCTGCTGCGAGTGCACCCCTCCGTCCGAGAGCAGCCCAAACAGATGCAGCCGCCGCTCGCCCGTGCGCGCGTTCTTCATGGCCTCAAGCAGCACCGGATCCGTAAAAAACTCCCCGTTCTGGATCATCAAATCAATGCGCGTGATGTCCATATGCACAATGCGCCCCGCGCCCATGTTAAGGTGCCCGACTTCGCTGTTGCCCATCTGCCCCTCAGGCAGCCCCACGAACGGCCCGCTGGTATGAATGAGCGTGTTCGGGTACTCCCTCAGCAGACGGTCGTACGTCGGCTTGCGCGCGAGCGCGATGGCATTGGCTTTGGTTTCGGCCCGGTATCCCCAGCCGTCAAGAATAATGAGTATGAGAGGTTTAGGACGAGTCATAGGGCCAGTCTACTATCGTGGCCCGGATTTGTGGGGGGACGGGCGCCTTCGCCCGTCCCGCCAAGCGCAGCGAAGCGAGCGCTACCACGACTCCGAGCCCCCCACTGTGGCGTTATTGAAACTCCAGCATCACAATTTCCGGATTCGATCCCAGCCGCAGGGGCGGTCCCCACGTCCCCGCCCCGCTCGAGGTAAACACCTGCATCTTCCCGATCCGGCTCAGGCCGTACACGAACTGCCGGTACATCCTCCGCGCGACCCAACTCCACGGAATGAACTGCCCCAGATGCGTGTGCCCGGAGAGCTGCAGCGAAACCCCGGCAGCCTCCGCGACTTCCGGATGGTCCGGCGCATGGACCAGTAAAATACTCGCGCGATCGCGATCCAGACGAAGCCGCTGCAGCACCGACGCCAGGTGCCCTTTCCGCGTCGCATTCCGGTAAGGCACGCCGATAATTTGCAGCCCGTCAACTTCCACTTTCTCGTTGTCGAGCACCCGCACTCCCGCCGCCGCTACCGCGCGCAGATACTTCCCGTCGTCCCCGAATTGCTCATGATTTCCCGCGATAAAATACACACCCTGCGGTGCCGTCAGCTGGTTCAGCGGCTCGGCCGCTCGCCCGGCGTCGATAGCCGTACCGTCATACAAATCACCGGCAATAAAAACGGCGTCCGGCTCCTCCCGCAAAATCTTCGCCACCATGCGCCGCAGAAAACCTCCGTTGCGCACGTGCCCCAGGTGCAAATCGCTGATAAGCGCCGCTTTCCTCCCGCGCCACGCCACGGGCAAGTTCGCCAGCCTTACCGTCGTCCTCGTGATTCTCGTCCAACTGGCATTCATCACGCCAAAGAACCCGGCCACCATCGCCGCCCCAAACAACCACTCCACGATCTTGTGAAAGTCGTTCTGGCGAAAATTCGCGTCCCACCTGGTGAGGCGCGCAACTCCGAAGATGATCCAGGACAAGGCCATCGCCGGAATCAGGAAATTCTGTAATCCCAGCCAAACCGCCGCCACGCGATAGAAGGCGCGCAGTGCCGGATTCGTGTAGCGCCAGGCCAATAGCGAAGCCGCCACAAAACTCACCGACAGCAGCCCGAGAATCAGCTCAATCCACAAACTGCCAGCGGCCTGCCCGGCAACTGAAAAGGTCCACGTCTTATAAAGCAGGAAATGCTCAACAAAAAGAATGGACTGAACGATGACAATGAACCCGATAAAGCGTCTTATCCGCATGCCGCATTAGATTCCACAGGTCGTCATTTGGATTGCATTCTTTCGGGGCGTGATTGGGATCTCGGAAAGTGTGAGATTGCTGGCTGTTGCGGCCCGCGGCAGTCGTGGCATACTAAGTGGCACACTAACTTGACGGAGGCCATCATGCCCATTAGCGAATTGCTGCTGCCTGAGTTCGATGCCGAGATGAAATCCACGCGCACCATGCTGGAACGCGTTCCCTTCGACAAGCAAGGCTACGCGCCCCACGCCAAATCCATGAAGCTCGACAAGCTTGCCGGTCATGTGGCCGAGTTGCCCGGCTTCGGCGCTTCGATATTGACCACTCCAGAGTTGAACTTCGACGGCGGCGCACGGCCGCAGATTCCTTTCGAGTCGGCTGCGCTGCTGAAGATTTTCGATGAAACGGCGGCCAAAACTCGCACGGCTCTGCAATCCGTGTCGGATCAGGCCTGGCTGGAAAACTGGAAGCTAACCTTCAAAGGCATGCCGGTGTTCAGCGGACAGCGCTTCCTCGCCTATCGCCAGATGTTCCTCAACCATCTCGTGCATCACCGCGCTCAGCTCGGGGTCTACCTGCGCCTCAATGACAGGCCGCTCCCGGCAACCTACGGGCCTTCGGCGGACGACAAGATGGGATTCTGAATTTCCCGCCGCTCTTGCGCACGAAAAACAGCAGGCGCGATAGCGCGCGCACGCAGGTTACTGTTTCTTTGAATCCTTCACCAGTTCGTCGATCTGCTGCTCGAGTTCCTGCGACTTACTGGTCGCGACCCTGCGCCCGATTTCTCCGCCCGCCTGCATGGCTTCCGCCATAATCGCGGGCATCTCTTTCAGAATCTTCTGGCCGGCCGGCGAAGAGTAGAAAGCCGTAATCGCCGCCAGGTCAGCCTTGGTCAGATGCTTCTGATAAATCGGAACGATCGCGTCCAGCATCTCGTCTACCGGCATCGACCCCAGGATCAGGTCGCACATCTTGTCGACCTTAGCCAGTTGCTCCGGCGTCGCATCCGGAACCTTCTGCCTAAAGCCGTCCTCCGCTCCCGCCCGCATCTGCTTCGCCATGCCGTCCAGCACCTGAACCATTTGCGCCCGGGCGTGCATCAGGTCCAACAACTTCAGCACCTCCGCCTTGTCAGGAACCTGAGAGGCATTCGCCGACTCTGCCTGGGCTGATGTTGGCTGGGCCGCCGTTGATTGGGGCGTTTGCTGGCCTACGCTAACCAGCGGGATGGCGAGCAGGAAGCACAACAGCAGCGGAAGAAATAGTTTCTTCATCTTGATCTCCTCATTTCGCGCGAAACCCGTTCACCCTTTGTAGTTCAGCGCTCCCAACCCCAGGAACCGCGAAGTTCCCGCTAGCTCTTCTTCAATCCGCAGCAACTGGTTGTACTTCGAAATGCGATCCGTGCGCGATGCCGACCCAGTCTTAATCTGACCCGCTCCGGTCGCCACGGCAAAGTCGGCGATGAACGTGTCTTCCGTCTCGCCCGAGCGATGCGAAATTACCGACGTGTATCCGTTCCGCCGCCCTAGATCAACCGCATCCAGAGTCTCGCTCACCGTTCCAATCTGATTCAGCTTGATCAAGATGGAATTTGCAATTCCCTTCTCAATGCCCTCGCCGAATATCTTAATGTTGGTCACGAAGATATCGTCGCCCACCAGTTGAATCTTGCCTCCCAGTTCCTTGGTCAGTTTCTGCCAGCCGTCCCAGTCCTGTTCGGACAAGCCATCTTCGAGCGACACAATCGCGGGATAGTCTTTAATCCACTTCGCCCAGAACGCGACCATCTCATCGGAACTCTTGGTCGACTTGTCCGATTTCTTGAACACATACTTGCCATCCTGATAAAACTCGCTGGCCGCCGGATCAAGCGCGATCGCAATCTCTTCTCCCGGCTTGTACCCCGCCTTCGAGATCGCTTCCAGAACAACCTCAATCGCTTCCACGTTCGACTTCACCGACGGAGCAAACCCGCCTTCATCGCCCACCGCCGTGTTATAGCCACGCTTCTTCAGCACACCCTTCAGCGTATGGAAAACTTCCACGCCCCAGCGCAGCGCCTCATGAAACGAAGGCGCGCCCACCGGCATCACCATGAATTCCTGGAAGTCGACGTTATTGTCCGCATGCGCTCCGCCGTTCAGGATGTTCATCATCGGCGTGGGCAGCGTGTTCGCCCCGGCTCCGCCCAGATAGCGATAGAGCGGAATATCCAGCGTCTGCGCCGAAGCCCGCGCGGCCGCCATCGACACCGACAGCAGCGCATTCGCGCCCAGCCGCCCTTTATTCTCCGTGCCGTCCAGTTCAATCATCCGCGCATCCAGCCCGCGCTGGTCGAACGCATCAAAGTTCGCGAGCGCCTCGGCGATTTCGCCATTCACGTTCTCGACCGCCTTCAACACGCCCTTGCCCTGAAACCGGTTGGTATCGCCGTCGCGCAACTCGACCGCCTCGTGCTCGCCCGTCGACGCCCCGCTCGGAACAATCGCCCGCCCCATCGAGCCGTCCGCCAGAAACACTTCCGCTTCCACCGTAGGATTGCCTCGTGAATCCAGAACTTCTCGCGCATGAATCGCTGCAATATTTGACATAGTCAGTTCATTCCTTTTAGTGAGTAATTAGAACAGTCCCGGCCGTTACGTGAGACCAGCCTTACGAAACCCCCGATTATATCGGATGCTCAGGAACGCAATGTGACGCCCGACACACTTGTTCGCGCCAGTTTCCCCCTTCCGGACCTTTTCGTGGCGCGGGCATCACCCTTTGGGTATCGGGGGCTTAACCTGTTCGGGTTTCGTAACAGAAGAAGAAATACTTAATTGGAAGCGGAGACCGTGATATTTTGCCGCGACTGAGCGCCCCATGGGCCGAGCAAGAATAAAATAGGGTCCATCGCAAATTCGGCGTGCAGGGATTGAAGGATTCGTATTTCTGCCCCAGGCGCCCTCTAACCATCGCTGCTTCCCTCCAGAGATCGCGCGCCAGCGGAACTTCGCGGCGCGTATAAGTACGAAAATGTTCGCTCCAAAATATAGGAGGGTTTACAAAATGCGTATCTGGTTAGCTGTAATCTGCACACTGCTTCTCCCGGGAGCCATGGCCGCGCAAGGTGCAAGCGCGACGGCTCCGAGGACGTTGCAAGACGGGGTACAAGGAGCCACGGCAGAGTTCGCTTCCCTTGACCGCGCCCGAGAGATGGGCACTCTTCGGATTACCAACACTTCCGACAAAGACATTACCGCGTATACGGTCGCCAGGACGGTCACATTCCAGAACGGCAAAACCCGGTGGTCTGAAACGATGAAGGATTTCGGCCCTTCATCCCTCGGCGAAGGGCTGCATCCTGGTGCAGTGGAAGAAATAGAAGTAAGCGTAAAATTCCCCAACATAAAGGCTACCGCAAAAGTCACCGCCGTGGTCTATGCTGACCTGACATCCGAATGGAGCGATTCAGAAGCGCTCAGTCGAATCGAGGATTACAGAAAGTCCGAGGTTATCATGGAGGGCATCTGGGTCGAAGCCATCAAAGCTGGGTTGGCAGAATCAGCCGATGACCATCCCGGTGCCAAAGCCGCCAGCATCATCCGCCGGCGGATTCCGACCGACCGGGCCTCACTTGACGCCTTGGCGAGGGGGGAGAAGTTATCACCGTTTGCACGCGGAGCCGCTGGCCTATGCGAACCCTGTATGGAAGATTACGCCAAGAGATTGGAACAGGAACCCAAAGAGGCAATTCGCGCCGGACGCAGTGAACGGGACTATTTGGGCGACCGGTTGGAATACGCGGAAAAACAATATCAAGCGGAGCAGAGGTGTGCTCAGATCCGGAGGCAGCCATGAAAACGCGATCCTCTGCCTTTGTATTGGGGCTGCATCTTGTTCTTAGCGTGATTTTTGCGGGGGCAGCCCAAGGACAAAACTGCAGCATTGGCACTATGATCCCAGGGCCGATCACCGGCACTATGCCATGTCTCGAAGAGCAGGAACACATATGGAGCTATAACCAGACCAAAACCTTCACCGATACATGCACGAACACTCAGACCGGGGCGGTTTATAGCACCATACCCTCTTCTGTCACCAGCGCGGGACAGTGTCTGGATAGCGCAGGTGATCTGCTGGACTGCCCGGTAATCTTCGCGAATAACTCGACGAACGGGACCGGCCCCGGCGATTACAACCGCTTTTACAATCAAGCCTACCCGCAGACTATCAAACTGGTTGGAGGCTACCTTGTCTGTGTTAAGGGCGTCATGGTTCAGGATTTCCAACAGTGTGCGTGCGCGGCCTGCACCTGCACTGGCAGTCCCGGCTTTGTCTGCGCTACTGGCGCCGGTGATGGAGGAGAAACCTCCCCGACCTGCTCGGACGGCTCATGGACCTGTAATGGCGCAACTGAATGTGAAACTCCTCCCAGCCAGTACACTTGCAGCCAGGGGGAATACGGTTCTCCATCGTGCGGGCCCAGCGGCTGGTACTGCTATACAGGTGACAGTCCGATCATCATCGACACGACCGGCACTGGCTTCCATCTCACCGACTTCCAGGACGGAGTGAATTTCGATATAACCGGAAACGGCAAGCCGCAGAAGATTTCCTGGACCGCCCCCGGTTCGACTAACGGCTGGCTCACCTTGCCGCACGATGGCAAGGTAACCACCGGCAAAGAGCTTTTCGGCAACTTCACGCCGCAGCCTCCGTCGGAAAATCCCAACGGGTTCTTGGCGCTGGCTGTCTACGACCTGCCCGAGAACGGCGGCAACGGGGATGGTGTCATCGACTGGCATGACACCGTGTGGCCCAAGCTGCGCATATGGATCGATAAAAACCATGACGGTATCGCGCAACCGGATGAGCTTTTCACGCTGCCGTCGCTGGGAGTAAACTCCCTGGCGTTGGCCTACGTGGACTCAAGGTACACGGATAATTTCGGGAACCAATTCCGCTACAAAGGAAGGACAAACCCGGATGGAGCGCCGAGCACCGATCGCGTGAACAAAACGATGTACGATGTATTCCTATTGAGTTCGGCGACGAAAGCAAAAAGGAAGCCGCAATTCGGGAAAACCGACAATGACTTGGCGGTAGATCACCAGCTACGATAAACCCTGTTAGGCCCTTTCGATATCGAGTAAAGAGTGGGGAGACGCGGCCTAGTCTCCCCATTCGCCGTTAATGTCCTGGGCGTCGCGTACCCGAGCCTCTACGAGTTCGGCCATCCCCTTCCGCACCCTTATCTCCTCTGGTTCCCTGTCCCGACCGCATATTGTGGCCTACTTCCGGGTTAGATACAGTGAATAGAACGCTTCGGATTCTCAGGAGGTCCCCGCCCATGAACATCAACGCCATTAACCCAAAGAAGACGACCAAATGGATCGTGCTACCCTGTCTGCTGCTTCTGGCAGCCGGGCTCACCGCCCAGGCGACCCCTCCCGTACCTGCAGGGACCGCCCTGATGGTCCGGCTCGATACCACGCTCGCCACCTTCAGCAACCATGTTGGCGACCCCTTCCAGGGAAAAGTCACCCAGCCCGTCGTGGTCAATGGCAATACTCTGATTCCGGTGGGAGCCACCGTCGAAGGCCGCGTCACCAAGGTGAGTGAGCCGCGCCGCATCGCCGGCAAGCCCACCCTTGGAATCCTCGCCGAAGCCGTGATTCTGCCCACCGGCGAACGCTACTTCCTCGACGCCACCCTGGTCGACACCAACATCCACGGCGCTGACGTAAACACTGAAGGTCAGTTCAAAGGCTTAGGCCACGATCGCCGCGACCAACTCGAAGTCGGCGGCGGCACCGCCGGCGGCATGCTCATCGGCGGATTGGTCGGAGGTCCGGTAGGAGTCCTGGTCGGCGGCGTCATCGGCGCCGGTGGCACCACCACTCACTGGCTGACCAAGCACCGTTCCGCCATCCTGCCCGCCGGCACCGAACTCACGCTGGAATTGAACCGTCCCATGGTCCTGGGCGCTGCAACCGCTCCCGCCAGCGGCGGCAGCAAGTAGCCGGATCGTATCTAGAAACTTTTCTTGAACGCCGGAAAGCGCGAGCTTCCGGCGTTTTTTTGGTCTTGTGAAAGAATAATACTGTGAAAGTCAAGTTGAACATTCCGGGCAAGGGTCACTCAAGGCAGAAGAGGAGGGCAAACCCGAAGTGCGTCGCAGAAGACGCGACGTCGCGCCCCAAGCGCAAGCCACCCATTATCGAGTCAGAGAAACCAGGATCCTTGGATCTTGATAATGCAAAGATCTACGAGATCATCGATTTTCCGTAAGCAGGATCGTCGGATCCACTCACGTCCCGAAAATCAAATCCCCCTCGCTCACCACCTGCAGCTCAATCCATCCCTCCAGCGGCAACGAATCCACCGGCAGCCGGTTCTGCCATAAACTGAACCGCAGCCGCAGCTTGCTCGTCGCCCCCACCGCAACCACGCTGGCCTTCTTCTCCTGCGTTCGTTCCGCCGCCGCAGGCGTAGCCAGCAGCCACGCCAGCGGCAGCTTGAATTCAAAATTCCGCAGCAGCGCCAGCTTCACATGCTCATCCGGTTGCGTCGACGACGCCTTTACTTTCTCCTCCGACCCATTCTCCACCTTCCACGCGCTCAGCCTGCGCTCGTGCACCGAGGCCTCAACCCGCAGCACACGCCGCGCCCGCGGCTCGCCGCTGGCCCACGACTCCAGGTTCACCACCAGATCGAAATCTTCTTCCGGAACTTTACCCGTAAAGTCCAACCGCCCGTACACATGCGTGGAGTCGATCCCGGCATACACCGAGTCCAGCAGAAACTGTTTGCCGTGCATCGCGCCCGCGCGGTGATCGGCCGTATACACAGCAGCACCCATCCACTCGAAATACCTCACCTTATCGCCCGCGACCCGCGGATGAATGTACGCCGTCTGCGGCACAAACGACGGCCGCACCTCCGCCCCGCTGATGGGTTGCGCCAGATAATCCGGCGGCACCGCTCCCAGCGCCTGATACACGTTCGAAAGATGCTTGCGATAGAGCTCGTCGAAATCGCGGTCGTTGGCCGAATGATGTTCCGGCCCGTACCACCAGTTCCAGTCGCTGCCCTCGGCGATCAGAATTTCCTCGAACGCGAGCTTGCGCTGCGCCTCGCTCGCCCGCGCCGCATTCTGCGCATAAAACTCGCGCGCGTGATGCAGATAATCCCACGCCCGGTTGTCTTCGGGCGCGCCGATCCATACATTGAAATTCGCGCCAATCCACGACCCCGGCACCAGCGACGTCATCTTCCCGAAATCCTTGTGCCGCGCAATCGCCTCCGAAATCGTCACCGCCTCCACGCCCGGCTCGCGCTGCAGCCCGTCATAGAACCGTCGCAAAAACTCGCGCCCCGACTTCGGATAATACTCCCACGCATTCTCGCCATCCAGAATGATCGACACCACCGCGTCCCGCCCCTTGGCCAGCACCGGCCGGGCCGCTTCCTTGATGTTGCCAATCAAATGCCGGGCCGCGTCCGCCGGAGGCATTCCCGAATACACGAACCCGATCAGATCGGAAATCGTGTGATCGCGAAACACCAGGTTCATCGCCGTCGAACCATTCTCATAGCGATGGATGTTGTAGAGCTTCTCGCCGAGATGCGCAGGCAGCCGTCCACTGTTGTCGCGGCCGAAGAACACTCCTAAACTGCGGCCCAGCACTTCTTCGTCTGTCGCCATCCACTGCACTCCCACGCTGTGCGCAATGGCCAGCACCTCTTCCGATACACTGCCTTCCGACGGCCACACTCCCTTCGGCCGCAGCCCGAAAACTTTCTCGTGCAGATCGAGTCCGCGCGTCAGCTGTTCGCGGGCGTCTTCCGGATGCCGAAACCGGCTCTGCGGCAGCGGCAACCCCGGTGACGACACTGCTCCCATATTCGTATCGCACAGCAGCGGCAGAATCGGGTGATAAAACGGCGTGGCCGAAATCTCAATCGACCCCTTCTTCGCCGCCTCGGCATGCGCCGGCAGCACCCGGCCTATCAACTCCCGCTCGCGTGCGATCACAAACTTCTGATCGTCGAGCGAGTAGCCATGCCCCTTGGCCACCAGCGCCGCGACGTCTTTCTCTTCCAGAAAGAATTCGTCAAACCACGCAATCTGCGACAGCACCTGCAAGTCAGTGAAATCCTGCGCCTGAAAATATCGCTCCGCCCGCTCCGGATGGTCCCCATGCTCGCGGAACCGCTCCCACAGTTCCCGGTACCGCGGATAGCGCCCAATCACATTCTGTGGATTCGCCTGAAACAGATACTGCAGCGCAAACCGCCGCTCTTCCACCGTCAGATCTTTCGCCGGCATTGCCGCCACGCGCAGAAATGGATCGTCAGCCGTCCCCTCAACATAATCCTGAATCTGCACCATCAACGACGGCACCAGATTAAAGTTCTGATGAACGTTCGGGAACTCGTCCAGCAGCTTCACCATCCCGTAGTAATCCTTCAGCGCGTGCAGCCGCGTCCACGGCAGACGATATTCCCCTGTGACCAGATCCTTATAAAACGGCTGGTGCTGGTGCCACAAAAGAATGACGCGCAAGGCAGGCATGGCTGGATCAGTCAGTCTAGCATGGGGAATTCAGAGAAAGGCTTATGTAGGGACAGGCGCCCCCGGCTGTCCAGCGGAGCGAAGCTCCGCTAGCCTTCGATTGCAGCGCACAGAAGCCGCCCTCGCGAGGCGGCTCGTGCTTCTTAGGGCGTCACGGTAAAGCTCGTGGCACTAGCAGCGCTGCCCCCGGGTGTGACGATGCCGATCTTTCCGCTGACTGCCCCCGTTGGCACAGTGGCAGTCACCTCGGTATCTGAGTTCACCGTAAACGCGGCTGCGATTCCGCCGAAGGTGACTCTTGTCGTCTGCGTAAGACTGTTTCCTGTGATCGTCACAGCCGTTCCCACCACCCCGCTCGGCGGCGCAAAGCCCGTAATTTGCGGCGTCACGCGGAATTTTTTGTTGCTCGTGAGCGTTCCCCCTGGCGTAGTCACGGTCACGGAACCCGTTTCCGCTCCAGCGGGGACATACGCCTCTATAAACGTGCCGGACAAGATGCTGTAAACAGCGCTGGTTCCATCAAAAGAAACCATTGTGGTCCCGGTGAACCCTTGCCCGAAAATGCCGATGATGTTTCCCACCTTCCCAACCGCCGGAGACAAACTGACGAATGGATGCAGGCCAAGATTCGCGCTGAAGAACGTCCCCTCACCATTGGACCCGCCGCGAAACGTATCGCCATACAGCAGTCCATTCGTGCTCTGGAAAAGCGGCGCTTCCGGAATCTCACCCGTTGTGCTCTGCGCGAAGTTGTACAGGTCGGGGAAACCAGCGGCCGCAGTCCCACCGAAAAGCGTTCCGTCTCCGTTTACTCCACCATTGGTAGTGACACCGAAAAACTCTCCATTGTTGGCTTGCACCAGCCCCGCGTAGGGTTGCGCTCCATCGCTTGTGCCCCCGGCGAAACTGTAAAGAGATGTGAAAGCACCGGCTGGAGTGATCTTGAAAACCACACCATAGCCACTCGTGCCACCAGCGGCGGTAGTTCCGTAGAAGTTCCCATCCGTTCCCAGAACTAAACCGTTCGGTTCGTAACCATCCGCGACCGCAAAGCTGTGCAGCAGCGTCAGAGTACCGGACGAAGCCATCTTGAATACGGTGCCCGCCTGATCCGCGGAACCTCCGACGTTCGTAGTCCCGTAAAGATTGCCGTCATTCCCCAGCGCCACTGGCGCGATCGGAGCGCAGCCGTCGGAACCGGCGCTGCCGGCGAACTGGTGCAGCGTCTTCAACGTACCCGAGCTCGTGATGCTGTACACGGTGCCGCAGCTTGCCGTGCCGCCCCCTCCCGAGGTCGTGCCATAGAGAAGTCCGTTCGCGCCCTCGACCGGAGGCGCATAGGGACCACCGCCATCGCTGCCGCCCGTAAAGCTGTACAGCGATTTGAATGCTAATGTGCTTCCATTGATCTGGAAAACGGTCCCGGCGCCATTTGTCCCGCCCGCGGTGGTCGTGCCATAGAAGTTCCCGTCCGTGCCCAACGTCAATCCGCTATAAGGCGCAGAGCCGTCACTACCGGTAAAGCTATGCACCACCGTCAGCGACCCGGCCGGAGAAAAGTAAAACGCCGCGCCCTCGCCATTGGCCCCGCCGGTCGGAGCCGTGCTGTATAGATTTCCATCGCGACCCTGTGCCCAATAGCCAAACTCCGGGCCCGTAGGGTCTCCGGTTTGATGTCCGAAGTCATATAGCACCTTCGGCGCGGCGGCAGGCGTCTGCCCGTACGAAGCGGTTGCTGAGGCGGCGACAGCCAGCACGAGGCTCGTAACGCTAATTCGCAGTTTTTTCATAAGTTCTCCCGAGCGGCCTGGATTTCGAGACGGGCCTTTGGCCATCCTTACAGGTGCAAGCCTGAGCATCGCGCTGGTGACCGCCTGGGGGTAATGCGGCGTGGGCTGGCGATTTTCCTTCCAGTCAAAGGCGCACTATTCTCCTCCTGATCTATTCGGCGGTCAACATGCAATATCTTGCACCTCGCCTGCGCCCCCGTGCGCCTTCACGCCCCCAGCACATCGTTCGCCTGACCGTCCCCTTCTTCGGTAAACTAAGGCGCACCCACATAGCGCCCAGCCCATGACCCCCGACCCGACCCTCGCCACCCCCCAGTTCCTTTCCGACCAGGATCTCTACCTCTTCAACGAGGGCAGCAACTACCGCATGCAGGAAAAGATGGGTGCCCATCTCTTCACGCACAACAGCCAGCCCGGCGCCGTCTTCAGCGTGTGGGCGCCCAACGCCCGCTCGGTCTCCGTTGTGGGCAGTTTCAATGGCTGGGATTCCAAAACGCACCAACTCCGCCCGCGCGGCTCCTCCGGCATCTGGGAAGGTTTCATCCCCGGCGTCACTAAAGGCGCACTGTACAAGTACCACATCGAATCCCGGCAGCATGGCTACCGCGTCGATAAAGCCGATCCGCTCGGCCTGCTGCATGAAAAGCCGCCGCGCACCGCCTCCGTCGTCTGGGACCTCGACTACCAATGGTCCGACAACGACTGGATGCAGAAGCGCGCCGGCCGCAATTCTCTCCGTGCGCCTCAGTCCATCTACGAAGTCCATCTCGGCTCCTGGATGCGCGTCCCCGAAGAGCACAACCGCCCGCTCACCTACCGCGAGACTGCACCTCGTCTCGCCGAATACGTTGGTCAACTCGGCTTCACTCACGTCGAGTTCATGCCCGTCATGGAGCATCCTTTCTTCGGTTCCTGGGGATACCAGACCACCGGCTACTTCGCGCCCACCTCGCGCTACGGCACACCGCAGGACTTCATGTACCTGGTCGACTACCTGCACCAGCACAACATCGGCGTGATTCTCGACTGGGTGCCGTCGCACTTCCCTTCCGACGCTCACGGCCTGGCCTACTTCGATGGCACGCATCTCTACGAGCACGCCGACTCGCGCCAAGGATTTCATCCCGACTGGAAGACGCACATTTTTAATTACGGCCGCCCCGAAGTCCGCAGCTTCCTCATGTCGAGCGCCATGTTCTGGCTCGACAAATATCACATCGACGGCCTGCGCGTGGATGCGGTCGCCTCCATGCTCTATCTCGACTACTCGCGCAAACAGGGCGAATGGATTCCCAATAAGTACGGCGGCCGCGAGAACCTCGACGCCATCGACTTCCTCCGCCGCTTCAATCAGGAAGCCTACGGCCAGCATCCCGAAATTCAGACCACCGCCGAGGAATCCACTTCCTGGCCCATGGTCTCAAAGCCCGTCTACATCGGCGGTCTCGGCTTCGGCATGAAGTGGGACATGGGCTGGATGCACGACACGCTCCGCTATTTTCAGAATGATCCCATCCACCGCAAGTATCACCACAACGATCTCACTTTCCGGATGCTGTATTCGTTTCAGGAAAATTTCGTGCTTCCGCTCTCGCACGATGAAGTTGTCCACGGCAAAGGCTCGCTGATCGGCAAGATGCCCGGCGACGAATGGCAGCGCTTCGCCAACCTGCGTCTGCTGTTCGCCTACATGTATGCCCAGTCCGGCAAGAAGCTACTCTTCATGGGCTGTGAATTTGGCCAGGTCCGCGAGTGGGCCCACGACTCCAGCATCGATTGGGACGTCCTGCAATATCAGGTTCACCGCGGAGTACAGGCGTGGATGGAACAACTCAACCGCTTCTATCGCAACGAGCCCGCCATGCACGTGCTCGATAACGATCCCGCCGGTTTCGAGTGGGTCGACGCCAACGACAACGCCACCAGCACAATCTCGCTGTTGCGCAAAAGCGAGAACCCGCAAGATACTGTACTGGTAGTCTGCAACTTCACCCCCGTACCGCGAAAAGAATTCCGAGTCGGCGTCCCCCACGGCGGCTACTGGCGCGAAATGCTCAACAGCGACGCCCGCGAATACGCCGGCAGCGGCCTCGGCAACCTCGGCGGCGTCCAAGCCGAAGAAATCCCCACCCACGGCCGCCCCTTCTCGCTGAAACTAACCCTGCCCCCGCTGGCCGCCCTCTTCTTCAAAGCCCAATAGGCGCATGTAGCAGATGCTCGCGTGGCGCCGCTCACGTGGCACGACTCGGGCGGCAGAACTCGGGTGGCACAACTCATGTGGCGACGGGCGCCTTCGCCCGTCCAGCGAAGGCGAAGCCGAGCGCCAAGTCGCCACAGAAGCCGAATCCCCCAGCTCACCGCCCCTCCACAACCCCGCCCATGCTATCCTCGTCCCTAGCGCGCCTCATGCGGATTCTGACCCGCTACATCCTACGCGAAGTGACGGCCCATGCGCTGATTGGCGTGGCCATCTTCACTTTCGTCCTGTTCACCCGCGACCTCGGACGCATTCTCGAACTCGTCGTCCGCGCCAGCGCTCCCCTGCCCAGCGTCGCCGAAATTTTCTTTTTCACCGTCCCGCTCGCACTCACCTACACGCTCCCTATGAGCGTTCTGGTCGGCATCCTCATCGGCCTCAGCCGTCTCGCCGCCGATAGCGAAATCACCGCCATGCGCGCCAGCGGCATGGGCACCTGGAGTTTCCTGCGCGCGCTCTCGCTCTTCGTCGTCGCCGCCTGGTCGCTGGCACTGCTCAACGGCCTCTACATCGCCCCCCGTGCCCAAGCCGCGCTCGGCCACTTAGAGGATCGACTCAAAGGCTCGCAGGTTTCCTTCGAAGTCCAGCCCCGCGTCTTCTACGAAGGCTTCCCCAAAAAAGTTCTCTACGTGCAGGACGTGAAGAGCGCCCAAGGCGCAGCCGTATGGAAAGGCGTCTTCATGGCCGACCTCAGTGATCCCGCCAATCCGTCGATCACCCTCGCCCAGGAAGCCATCGTGGTCAGCGAAGGTCAGGACCGCCTGCACCTCCACCTGATCGACGGATCGGAGCACGAGACCGATCCCGAAGACGTCAATCACTACCAGATTTCCACTTTCCAGCAGACCGATATTCCCCTCGACCTGCCTTCCACCGAAGCTAAGTCCGATGACCTGCTCCCCGCCGACGTGATGACTACCGCAGCTCTCTGGCAGAAGGCTGCCCGCGTCGATCCCGCTGCCGCCCGCATCTATCTCATCGCCTTCCACAAACGCTTCGCTCTTTCCTCTGCCTGCCTTGTTCTCGCGCTGGTCGGAATCCCGCTCGGCCTGTCCTCGAAGAAGAGCGGCAAGTCCGGCGGATTCGTGCTAACCATCCTGCTGGTCTTCGTCTATTACGTAATTTCCCTGGTCGGCGTTTCCCTCGCCCGCCAGGGCCATGTCTCCGCCTGGTTCGGAGCCTGGCTCGCCGACATTGTCTTTCTCGCCTTAGGTTTGTTCCTGCTGTTCCGCTCCGAGAAGCGTCCCTTTGAGATGACCTCATTCCGCGCTTTCTGGAAGCGCGACGCTTCCGGTTCCCAGCCCGCTCCTGCCCGCCGCCGCGAAAACGCCTTCGAGCGCGCTTCCACCCGCCGCCGCATGTTCAGCGCCAGCTTCCCCACGCTACTCGACGACTACATCCTGCGCGACTTCTTCCTCTACCTCGGGATGATCCTTTCTACGTTCCTTGTCCTCGTCCTCGTCTTCACGCTTTTCGAGCTGCTCGGCGATATTCTCCGTAACCAAATTCCTCCCACCGTGGTCGCCGAGTACCTGCTCAACGTCACACCGTATCTGCTCTACAACGTCGCTCCGCTGGTCATGCTGCTCACCGTGCTGGTCACCTTCGGCGTCATGCAGCGCTCTAATGAAATCACCGCCATCAAAGCCACCGGAACCAGCATCTACCGCGTCGTCACTCCTGTCATCGCAGCCGCGGGCGTGCTCGCCGTGGGCCTGTTCTTCGCCGACCAGTTCTACCTGCCCCGCACCAATAAACGCCAGGAGGCTCTGCATAACCAGATCAAAGGCAAGCCTCCGCAGACCTACCTGCGCCCCGACCGTAAATGGATCTACGGTCAGAACAACGACATCTACTACTACCAGTTCTTCGACCCCGATCGCGATCAGTTCGGCAATGTCACGGTCTTTGAGCTCGATCGCGCCAGCTTCTCCATCAAGCGCCGCATCCATGCCGACCGCGCCCACTGGGCCGACAATCTTCACCGCTGGGTCTACGAGCAGGGTTGGGACCGCGGGCTGCACGGCTCCGCCATCGCCGACGATGGCTATCACACCTTCGACGTCGCCACCTTCCCTGAAATCAGCGAGACTCCGTCGTATTTCAAGAAAGAAGTAAAGCAGTACACCGAGATGAACTACCAGGAACTCGAGCGCTACATCCGCGATCTGCAGCAGGGCGGATTCGACGTAGTTCGCCTGCGCGTCCAGCTCAACAAAAAGCTCTCGTATCCCTTAATCACCCTGATCATGGCCGTGCTCGCCATTCCCTTTTCCCTGTCCACCGGAAAGAAAGGCGCGGTCACCGGAGTCGCCGTGGCCGTCGGCATTGCCGTGTTCTACACTGTAGTCTCGCGCCTGTTCGAAGCCATGGGCGACCTCAACCAACTCCCCCCCGCTCTGGCCGCCTGGTCCCCCGACCTGATCTTCATCCTGGTCGGCGGCTATCTAGTCCTGAAAGTCCCCACGTAGGAAAGCAGTGACCAGTGGTTAGGGGTTAGTGTGACGGGTCGAAGGCTGTGGAAGATAATGAAGCTTTGGGAAGAACAGAGGCTTTGGGGAAGAATAGAAGCGTTCGAGAAGAGTAGATAGGATTTTAGGAAGGGCACGGCTTCAGCCGTGCCGTTAGAGTCGAGAATCGATCAGGGCTTCAGCCCTTGAGGGGACGCGGATTTACTTGTCGCAAGAGTTACAAAAGACGGCACAGCCGTGGAAGAGCGCGACCATGAAGGATTTCACAACTATGGAATCGCGCGACTAGAAGATCGTGCAGCCGCGGAAGGTTCGCGCCGCCATGGAACATTGAACAACCGTGGAAGAGCGGCGCTTCAGCGCCGCGTCAAGGCCTCAAAAGTTCGCGGGCTTCAGCCCCTGCGGTCTGCTGATTGATCAGGCGATCCCCAAAGATCGAAACCGCCCCCACACAAACTGGCCACTGATCCCTAACCGCTCCTACTTCACCGCCAGCCCCCACGGATAATTGTCCGTCGGGATGGCCGGCAGCGCCGTCAGCGCGCCACTCTCCGGCGTCACCGAATATTCTGACACCGAATTTCCTCCCCCTGCTCCCGTGCCGTAGTTCGACACAAACAGCCAGTTGTCATCCCCACGAATCACAATCGAAATCGGCCCCCGGCCCGTCGCCACCGTCGCCGGACTCAACGCCGCCAGCGACCCCGTAGCCGGAGTGATTTTCAGCAGATTAATCGTATTCGAGCCCGTGCCCAGCACATACACATAATTTCCAAACGGATCCACCACCAGCGGCCCCGGATTAATCGGGCTGCCCGCCAAGCTAAACGGCGAACCCGCCACCGGCACCAGACTTCCGTCCGGCGGCTGCATGCATGTCGCCGCCTGCGTCACCGAACCATTGCAAATCGTGTAAGCGCTCACCTTATCCGTGAGGCTGTCCGCCACGTAGACGAACCGGTTGCAGGGATCCACCGCAACTCCCAGCGGCGCTTTATCGGTAGGAATCGCCGGGATGTTGCTCATGAGTGGTGGCGGCGTCAACACTCCCGTCGTCATATTCACTTCAAATTCAAACACCTGGTAGCCCAGCCCGTCGACGGCATACAGGTATTCCGAGGTCGGAGCCGGAAGTCCCGGCGTCGAACACACTGAATTCTGCACTCCATTGATGCCGATCGCCGGAAACACCGTCGGCGTCGGCGCGACCGCAACAATATCAAGCCCCGCCTGCGGGAGAGTCATCGCAGTTGCAGGATAGTTCGTGAAGAAGGGCGAACCCGTAACTTCCGTTAGGCTCCCGCCGCTGCCGATGGCGAACACCGAAATTGCCCCGGGCACGGGCAGCGGCGGAGTGTTCGTATCCGTCGTTGCTCGATCCCCCACAAAAAGAAACTTCCCGGCCGTATCCATCACCATCACACCGGGAACTGCCGGTACCTTCTCGGTGGTCGTGGTCGGCGTGCAAGAAGCTGAAGGGGGATTGGTCGGTAAGCACTCCGTGACCGTTTCCGCAGTGAACGGCACCAGGCTTCCCACGGGCGATGTCGTCCCGTCCGAATTAATTTTGAACGCCTGAATGCCAGCCGGGCCGGTTGTGCACGGAGTCCCATAGAGGACCGTGTAGGCATACACCCCCGCCGGATCAATCACGATCGACGTCGGAGTCCCGTTCAGCACGCAAACATCATTCGAAGTGTCCTGCGGAGTATTGCCGATGGCCGACACGCTGCCACCGTTCAGATTAAAGCTGAACGTCTCGATCAACCCCGAGTACTGGCTCCCCACCAGCAGCAGCCCGTCCGACGAGGAGTTGTAGCTGCTGCCGCACGCCACCAGCAGTCCGATTAAAACCAGTCCCACCACTCCCAGCAGCCACCCAAATCGTTTCGACATTCTGTGCTTTATCTCCATTGCTTACGTGAGGTTGAAGCGCACACACACCCCGGTGCCCCGCCAGCCGGGTCCTTGCACTCAGATTAACGCGGGAAATCTCAACCCATTTGTGTATCAGGAATGCGCGGGAAGAGCAAACCCCTACAACCGCTATTGGAACCCTGGGAACGCCACGGAGTTGCCCGCTTTCCCAGCAGTTCTAAGTATAGAAGATGTTCCTGAAACCTGCCCGACGGTGGGAATCCCTCCGCCCCTGTCATCCTGAGCGAGGATTTTGCTCCGGCTTGCCGGAGCAAAACCGCAGTCGAAGGACCCCGGGCTAGCTGACAGCTCCGACGGCCGCTCAAGGAGTTTTTATCACGACCGTTTGGGTCTGGAATTTTTGAGATGAGTCTCGCGGCTCTCAATCCCGGCCAGAAGCCCCTACCCCGGCCGCACCGACCCCACCGCCTCGCTCCGCTCCTTAGCCGCGATCATCCGCTGAATCAGCGGCAGCCGAATCTCCACCATCAGCCCGCCCTCCGCGCGATTGAAGGCCGTAACCTTCCCGCCGTGAAAGCGCACCGCCCGTTCCGTAATGGCCAGCCCAAGTCCCACCCCGCCCGTCAGCCTTCCTCGAGCGTCATCCAGCCGGTAGAAGGGCTCAAACATCTTCCCCAACGAATCCTCGGGAACTCCCGGTCCCGCGTCGCTCACCCGCAGCACCGCTTCCGCGCAGCCGCCGCTCTCTTCACTCGTCAGCACAATCTCCACCGACGAACCCTCCGCCGTATAGCGGATCGCATTCCGCACCACATTCTCCACCGCACTGTGCAGCAGAGAATCGTTGCCCCGCACTCCCCAGTCGCCTTCTGGAATCGCAGTGCGCACATGGCAATGCCGTTCCTGCGCTTCAAACTCCGCGTCCTCGGCCACGGTCGCCACCACTTCGTCCAGCGGCACCGGAGTTTGCGGCACCCGCTGCTCTCCATCCTCCAGCCGCGCCAAGGTCAGAATCCTGCCGATCAACTCGTTCAGCCGGCTGGCTTCCGTTTCAATCCGGTCCAGCATCTCTGCGCTCTGCACGCCTCCGCGCTGCCGCGCCAGCCCCAGGGCCACATTCAGTCGTGCCAGCGGAGAACGCAATTCATGCGAAATGTCGTTCAGTAGGCGCGACTGCGCCTTCACCAGCATCTCCAACCGTTCCGCCATGGCATCAAAGTCCCGCATAAGCCCCGCCACTTCGTCGCTCCTCCTGGTTACGGGAGCGCCGCTGCGCGCCGTCAGGTCTCCCGCCGCCAACTGCCGTGTTGCCGCCCGCAGTCGCACGATGGGCTTGGTCAAATACCACGACAGGAGATAACAAACCAGGCCGGAAGAAATGAAAGCAATGATCAGCCCCGGGAACGGCATCCCCCTTGGCCCGAAAAACACGCGCGGCCCCGGCGGCAATCCCAGCACCAGCGTGTAGCGATGCTTGCCATCGGAAGAAGCCCGCGAGTCGCGCGGCATCGGCGGCGCGGGAAAAATAAATCCATCCTTCGGCATGCGTGGTCCGCCCGAAGCCACGCGGATCGCCCAATCCGGCGCCGGACGCCCCGAAACTTCAATCCCCCGCTCGTCGAAAAGATAGGCGCGCAGATGCTGCGTCCGCTCCAGATCGTCCATGTATTGCAGCAGCTGAGGTGCACCGCCCGCTTCGTAGGCGGTGACCGCATCGTTGAGCACCGTCGTGCGCAGCGCCTCCCACGTGGAACTGCGCGGCCGAAAGGCCAGCGTCACCAGAATCGCCAGCACCACAAACAGCGCCAGCGCTATCCAGAACGAGAGAAATATTCTCAAGAAAAGACTTTTCATCGTGGACTCTTCAACTCGTCATTTGCCTTGAGCCGTCACCTTCAGCTCTTGCCTTGAAAGCGCGCGGCCTCAGCCGCGCCGAAAAGCCGACTCTAGAATATCAAGCCTTCCCTCGCCCCAAGCGTCGCCTAACCGTGGAAGAGCGGCCCTTTAGGGCCGCGTAAAGCTTCTGAAAATCAATCAGGGCTTTAGCCCCCGTGGAGCCCTACGCCTACGCCTTCGCCTTCTCCCGCGGACGCGCAAAAATATAACCGACCCCGCGCACCGTCTTAATATGCTCGTCGCTGTCCGTATCGCCCAGCTTCTTCCGCACCTTGCTCACGTGCATGTCGATGCTGCGGTCAAACGGCGAGAACTTCCGGCTCAACACCGCATTCACCAGCCGTTCCCGCGGCACCACCCGTCCCGCTTCGCGCAACAATACTTCAAGCAGATTAAACTCGACCGACGTCAACTCCACCGGCTTGCCATCCAGCCGCACCGTCCGCGTCGCCGGATCCAGTTCCACATCGCCCACGCTCACCATATCCGGCGCCGACGCCGACCCGCTCCCATCCCCCCGCGTCCGCCGCAACACCGCTCGAATCCGTGCCACCAGTTCCCGCGGATTAAACGGCTTCGGCAAATAATCGTCGGCCCCAATCTCCAGCCCAACGATCCGGTCCACGTCCTCACCGCGCGCCGTCAGCAACAACACCGGCAGCCGCGAAGTCGCGCGAATCCGCCGCAACACTTCAAATCCATTGATCCCCGGCAGCATCACATCCAGCACCACCAGCAGATATTCTCCCGCGGTCGCCTTCTTCAGACCGCTCTCACCGTCATGCACGCACTCAATCGTGAACCCCTCCGCCCGCAAATATTCACCCACCAGGTGACAGAGTTCCACATCATCGTCAATCACTAGAATTCGTTCCATAGCAGCCCTATTGTGCACCTCTCAACTAAGCCGCGTAGTAAAGAATTGTCAAATCCTCGTTTCGATTTTGGGCGCCCATTTCTCGCGTCTTTTTGCAAGAAGTGGGAGTTTCCTACCAGGAACCTTTTGACAAATCTTTACTCGCCTTGACCGATTTCTTAAGCTTTTTCCCTGCCTCCCGTGTTCTCATAAAGGTACGCACAAATCCCGGGACATCCCGGAGAACTAGCTACTCCTCAGGAGTCACGCATGAAATCGTTCACCTCTCGTTTATTGATCGCCGCCCTCGCCATAGTGCTGGGCAGCATCATCGCCAAGTCGCAAACCGCCGACGCCGACGCTCCTCCTCCGCGCCCCATGCACGGTCCTGAAATGGATGGCGGCCGCGAGGACATGATGCGATTTCTCAACAAAGCCCTGAATCTGACCGACGATCAAAGGGCTCAGATGACGGCTCTCATGCAGAAAGCGCACCCCGCCATGAAGCCGCTCTTCCAGCAGCAGCACCAGCTCGATCAGCAACTCCGCCAGTACGTGGAAGGCACCTACGACGAAGCCAAGGTTCGCGCCCTGGCCGCACAGAAAGCCCAGGTCGAAACCGAACTGACCATCGCCCAGACCCGCGTTCGCAATCAGGCGTATCAGCTGCTGACCTCCGACCAGCAGGCCCAATACAAGCAACTGGAAGCCCAGCACGACGCCCGCGTCGAGCAGGAAATGAGCCACCACCACGGCCCCCCGCCCACGCAGCCTGAACAATAAATAAAGTAAGCAAAGAGGGTGCCCCACCCTTGTCGCGCCTTATGCGACAGGGTGGGGCCTTTGATTTTGCAGCCCAGCTAGATTTGTAGGACAGCAAGATTTCTGAGGGCAAGGGTTTATGTGGGGACAGCCACCCCCGGCTAGCTTGGCCGGAGCGAAGTCGAAGGGCCGCGCGCGGCGCGACTCTTACAGCCACCAGGAAAACTTCGCATCACCCCTGTTAAAATTTCATCTATTCAATCCCCATGCTGCCCAAGAGTTTGCACCCGCTCCTGCCCTACCTGAAACGCTACCGCTGGGGCTACGCCGCGGGCACAGTCTGTGTCTTCCTGACCAACGGCATCTGGATTCTCTTCCCGCTCGTGCTCGGCAAAGCCGCCGACGATCTCAACGCCAGCGTCACCCGCCACAAACTCCTCGTCTACGCCGGACTCCTGCTCCTCATCGCCCTCACCAAAGGCACCTTCCAGTTCCTCACCCGCTGGATCGTCATCGGCGTCTCCCGCGACATCGAGTTCGACCTGCGCAACGATCTTTTTCAGAAGCTCGAAAGCCTCTCGTTTTCCTACTACCAGCGCCATCGCACCGGCGACATCATGGCCCGCGCCACCAACGACCTCAGCGCGGTTCGCAACCTCTTAGGCCCCGCCATTATGTACACGGCCAACACTGTCGTCCTCATGACGGGCGCACTGGCGTTCATGATTTCCATCAGTCCCCGGCTGACGCTCTACACATTCTTGCCGCTGCCCGCGGCCAGCATTCTGATTCAGTACTTCGGCCGCCGTATTCACGAACGGTTTGAGCGCATTCAGGCCATGTTCTCCGACATCACCGCCCGCGCCCAGGAGAATTTTTCCGGCGCCCGCCTCATCCGCGCCTACGTGCAGGAAGACGCCGAAATTCGCCTCTTCGAAGCCGAGAACCAGGAATACATTCGCCGCAGCCTCAAGCTGGTTCGCCTCATGGGCATGCTCTGGCCCACCCTCGAACTGATGATGGGCGGCGCTGTGGTCCTTGTGTTATTGCTGGGCGGGCGCGAAGTGTTGAACCGCCAAATCAGCGTCGGCCAATTCGTTTCTTTCAGCACCTACATGATGCAACTGACCTGGCCCATCATCGCCCTCGGCTATGTCATCAACCTGTTCCAGCGCGGTACCGCGTCGCTGGTGCGGCTCAACGAGATCATGCTCGAGCAGCCCGATATCAAGGACGCTCCCGCAGTCGCAGGCCGTGAGAACGATCAGAAGAACGATCCCAAGAGCGTCCGTGAAAACGCCGCCATCACCGGCGACATCGAGTTCCGCGCCCTCAACTTCAGTTACGATGGCAAGCCGGTTTTGCACGACCTGAACCTGCGCATCCCCGCCGGCAGCAGCCTCGCCATCGTCGGGCCGACCGGCTCAGGCAAGACCACGCTGGTCAGTCTGATCCCGCGCATCTACGACGCTGAAGCAGGGTCAGTCCTCATCGACGGCCGACCGATTCGTGAATATTCGCTGGCCGCGCTGCGCAAGAACATCGGCTTCGTCCCTCAGGAAACTTTCCTGTTCAGCGACCGCATCCGCGAAAACATTGCCCTCGGAGTCGACTTCGCCACCGATGAGGAGATTCACAACGCCGCCGACGCCGCCAACATCGCCACCGACATCGAAAACTTTCCCGAAGGCTACGACACCATGGTCGGCGAACGCGGCATCACGCTCTCCGGCGGGCAGAAGCAGCGCACCGCCATCGCCCGCGCCCTGATTCGCAACCCCAAAATTCTCATTCTCGACGACGCGCTCTCCAGCGTCGACACTCACACCGAAGACAAAATCCTCAACCACCTGCGCGACGTCATGCGCGGCCGCACCACCATCTTCATTTCGCACCGCGTGTCGACCGTCCGCAATGCCGACCGCATCGCCGTCCTGCACTCGGGACGCATCGTCGAACTCGGCACCCACACCGAACTCCTGGCCTTGAACGGCTACTACAGCGACCTGTATAACAAACAACTGCTGGAAGAAGAACTGGCCGAAGTCTGAGTGTGCAGTCAGGGGTTATGTGGGGACAGCCGCCCCCGGCTGTCCAGTCGAGCGCAGCTCGCCTTTTTCGCCGATCACTTCAATCAGCCAACGTGGAAATCATCAGCCGGAGGAATCCATTTTGTCCGATACACTCGAAGTCCCACGTCGCGTAAGCCGCTGGCAGGGCGGCCATTTTCATCCCCATGAGACGCAGCGCGTCCTGTCTCTGGAGGGAGTCGAACTGGCTTCCTTCTGGCGGCGAGCCGGAGCGCTCATGATCGATTTCGCCGCGGTCATAGTCATCTTTCTCAGCTTCGCGGTTCCAATCATGCTGTGGGAGATCAAGCGCAAGATTGACGCGCACATCAGCTTCAATCCCTTCGAAAACTGGTACAGCACGCTCCTACCTGTCCTCTATTGTGGACTGGTCGTCTGGCGCACCAACGGCCTCACTCTGGGGAAATGGCTCATGGGGATTCGCATCGTGTCCCTCGGAAATGAACGCATCAGCCTGTGGCAATCGGTCGAGCGCGCACTGGGCTACGGCGCATCTTTGCTCGAAGCCGGTTCCGGATTCTTTCAGTATGCCGTGCATCCCAATAAGCAAACTGTGCACGACCGGATCGCCGAAACCATCGTAGTGCGCGTGCGTAAGTGAAGTTGGCGGATTAACCCGTGCCAAGCCGTACTCATGTGGGGACAGCCGCCCCCTTACCAAAAGCTGGGGTGCCCCATTTCTCGCGCGTTCTGTGCGCGAGAAGTGGGACTCTCTGAAAGAGCAGTTGTCCCACCCTTCTCGCATTCTTCGCAAAGCACCCCCCCCCCGTTACCTTTTCCTGACAATACCTGGAACAAGCTCGTCTACACTTATGCACTCGCATGCAGCGCATCAACACACCAGAAATCCTCGACTCACCCGAATGCCCTCCCCGCGAGGTCGAAGCTTCCCTGCACGATCTATCCCGCATCAACCGCTGGTTCGGCGGCGTCACGACGACACGGAAGATGATCGAACGCGTCGCCTCCGCCACCAACCGCAAACATTTCACTCTACTCGAAGTTGCCGCAGGTTTCGGCGAAGTCCCAAGAGCTGCGGCCCAGCAACTGGCCCGCAAAGGAATCTCGCTGGAAGTAACGCACCTCGATCGCGCACGCAACCATCTGCTTCCCGGAAACCGGACCGTAGTCGCCGACGCGCTCGCGCTTCCCTTCCCAGACAGCAGTTTCGATCTGGTCAGCAGCAGCCTCTTCGCCCATCACCTCGAACCGGAAGATCTCTCCCGCTTTGCCGTCGAAGCCCTGCGTGTAAGCCGCTGCGCCGTCCTGATCAACGATCTCATCCGCCATCCCCTGCACCTGGCGCTGGTCTACGCCGGCTTCCCGCTCATGCGCAGCTACGTCTCGCGCGTGGATGGCATCGCGTCGGTGAAGAGAGCTTATGTTCCGGAGGAAATGAGGATGATTCTTGCACCGGCCAGCCCGAACGGCTCAGCTTCGCAGCTAGAGATCTCTCGCCATTACCTTTTTCGTGTAGGAGTAATCGTCTGGAAGTCAGCGGGGCGGACACGCTACAAAAGCTAAGGTTGTGTTTCACTTTCCCAGTAAAACTCAAAATCTTCGGACCATACTCCCGCGCATTGGACGGCGATAGTATGCCGCCCTTGACTTAATGGGAGCACGCGTGCGCTACGCACCAATGCACCAAACTTTACGGCAGGAAAAAACGAACGGGAAGACTGCCTCAGAGCGACGATCCCTCGCCACAACTGGCCTGGTTCAACGTCAGTCGTAAGCCCCGGACCCATATGGAACTCGTCGGGCACAGTGGTCCCGTCGAGGCGAAGCGAACTTGCCCATACGTCCGCACCTGAAGAAACGTGCTCGCCGCTCGCGTTTCGGCACTCCACGAAGAACGCCGGTCCGTCATCGATCCGGTCGAAGAACGCCGATATTCTCGGCTTATTTGAATCCCGCGCCTGGAGGTTCGTGGCGAATAGAAGCAGCAAGGTTGCAATTGTTAGTTTCATGTTGTCTGCCTTGGACGAGTGTTTTACCCAGGCGCTGCCTGTCAACAGGCTCTAGTGCTCACGGCGGCCTCAACCCAGACAGCCAAGGGCGGCTGTCCCCGCTCTCACCCAACAATCACCGCACCACCAGCACTTCCCTAACATTATCCCGCGCAAGGAAGAACTTGATCGAAGCAAAATCGCGAAACAGCGTCTCAATATGCCGATTATTAAACACTCTCTGCAGCCGGAACCCGTCAGTGATCGCCGTATGAACGGCCCCCGTAGGCCCGCGGCGCGCTTCCCGCTTCAGCACGATGCGCTGCATCTCCAGCACATCTTTTCCCACGATGTGAAAGCGGTAGCACGGCGAATCCGGCCCCGCATCTTTAGTATGGAAAAACGCCAGCAACATCCCTCCCGGCTTCAGCACCGACCACAACCGTCCCATCACCGGACGCACCAGGCTCTCATCCAAATAGTCCGGCAGATTCCAGCACAGCACCACATCGAAATGCGCCGCAGGATACACCAGGTTATCGGCCAGGAATTTGCGACTGTCGAGCACGACAGCTCCCTGCTCGTCCTTGGTGACCAGGTGCGGCTCGGTCGACGCCACCAGCAGGTCTTCGCTATAAATCTTGTGGCCCTTCTCGACGAAGAACCGGATATTCGACGGCGACGTCGAACCCAGATCGAGCACCGTCAGCGGCGTCTCCGATTCCCAGACGCGCGAGAGTTCGCCCAGCCCGCTGGAACGGCGAGTCGGTTTTTCGGCGGGCGGTGGAGTCGCCGCCTCTGCCCCGCCCGATGAGCCGCGAAAGAGCTTCATGAAATTCTGGCTGACTGATGCCATTCACTTTAACCCGAGGGGCCTGAACCAGGAAGTTACTTTCCTGCCGCCTTTTCCGTCTTGCCCTGAATGTCCACTTTGCCCTTCAGGTATGCGCCTTCTTCAATGGAAATCCGCTGCGTGGCAATGTCGCCGGTCACCACCGCCGACTTGCGCAGTTCCACCCGGTCGCTGGCCAGCACGTTGCCCTCGAGCTTGCCCTGCACCACAATTGCCTTGGCCTCCACCGTGGCTTTCACCGAGCCGTTCGGTCCCACCGTCAAGCTATTGTTCTTGAGAGCGATGCTGCCCTCGACCTGACCATCGACGTAGAGGTCTTCGCTGCCCGACAATTCGCCCTTGATCACCACCGACTTGCCAATCTGCGCCAAATCTGCCGACAACGGAGCACTCATTGGATGTTCTCCTTAAGGAAGCGGAATACTGCAGTACCAAAATAATGGGAAGGCAGGTACCGGAAACGGCCGCGTCGCTTGCATCGACTATACCCAACTATCAGAGCGCGCGGCAAGCACGGGCATCTCCCGGTAGTGCGTCCGCCTCAGCAAAGTTCATTTTGTCAGTTTGAGCAGACTTCATTTTGTTCGCTTGTGCAAAATTAATCTTGTCATTCCGAACCGGGCCGAAAGCCCGGTGAGGATCCCGCCGTTCGCCGAAACACTCAGCAACTCCAGCCCGTTGCCTGTTACTCTAAATAGCAGGGAGATGACGTGAAGAGAAATCAGCCAGCCGAACGCTGCCTGCAAGCGTGCATCCTCATGATGACGGCCTTAACCGCAGCCGCCGCCATGCTGTCAGCCCAGGAATCGCAGGAGCCAGAAATGCCCGCCGCCGATCTGGTGCGAGTTTCGGTAGCGAATGAGATTGCAGCCTCGAACCACCCCAAGACTCTGCACATGTTCTGTTCCCACAAACAGACTCCGAAGGTTTCGCAGACCCGCCTCTACGTGGAAACCACAGACGCACTGGCCGCGATGCTCATCGCCGTCAATGACCAGCCGCTGACTGAGCAACAACAGAAGGGCGAAGACGACCACCTGGCCTGGCTGATGAACACTCCCGACCAACTGCGCAAGAAACACGCGCGCGAAAAAGAAGATGAAGCACGAACCCTGCAGATCGTGAAGGCTCTGCCCGACGCCTTCCTTTACGAGTATGCGGGCACAGAGAAGAGCGAGGCCGGCATGGGTGAAACCGGAGATCAACTGGCGAAGCTGAATTTCAAGCCCAATCCGAATTATTCCCCGCCCTCCCGAGTTGAGCAAGTACTCGCCGGCCTGCAAGGCTATCTGCTCATCGACACGAAGGCCCAGCGGGTTGCGAGAATTGACGGCACGCTGGCGCGCGACGTGTCATTCGGCTGGGGAATCCTCGGCCGTCTCGACAAAGGCGGGCGTTTCTTGGTGAAGCAGGCCGACCTGGGCCTGGGCGACGGCGCATGGGGTATCACCGAGATCAGCCTGAACGTTACCGGCAAGCTTCTGCTGTTCAAGCCTCTCAACATGGTGTCGGACGAAACCTTGAGCGACTTCCGGAAGATGCCAGCCCACATGACGTTTGCGCAGGGCGTGGAACTATTGAAGACCGAGCAGGAAAAATTGGCGCATGCCCAACACCCAGATCCTCAGCATCAGGACCAACACGCCAATCCGCCGGCGGAACAAACCGCAGAACAGCAGAAAGCGCCGCAGTAACCCTATCGGGCGCGCAGCGTTTCTTTTCGCACGGTCAACTTCTCGATCAGATCTTCCTTGACGCGGTAGCCCGTTCCCGCCTTTTCGCTGATCGCAATCATGCCCTGCGGCGAAACCTCCACTTCCGGCTCAACGATGTCTTCTTTCCAGTAACGCTTCGAAGCCGAGACATCCCCCGGCAGGCTGAAATTCTCGAGCGTCGACAGCGCAATGTTGTGCGCGCGTCCAATGCCGGTTTCGAGCATGCCGCCGCACCACACCGGAATTTTATGGGCGTGGCACAGGTCGTGGATCTTCAGCGCCTCTGAGAATCCCCCCACCCGGCCCACCTTAACATTAATGATGCGGCACGCCCCCGTTTCAACCGCGAACGCCGCGCTGCGCACGCTCACGATGGATTCGTCCAGGCAGATCGAGGTGCGCAGTTCTTTCTGCAGCCGAGCGTGATAGTAAATGTCATCGTTCCACAGCGGCTGCTCGATCATCAGCAGATTGAACTGATCGAAACTCCGCAGGTGCTCGACCTGATCGAGCGTGTAAGCGGAATTGGCGTCGCAACTCAGAGTAATGTCCGCCCAGCGCGAGCGAATTTTCTCCAGCACGTTCACGTCCCAGCCCGGTTTGACCTTCACCTTGATGCGCCGGTAACCCGCGGCCAGTTCGACTTGAATTTTTTCGAGTAGTTGCTCGACCGAATCCTGAATGCCGATGGAAACCCCGCACGGAATCTCGCCACGTGTCCCACCCAGCAACTTCCACAACGGCACTTGCTTCTGCCGCGCTTCCGCGTCCCACAAAGCGTTTTCGAGCCCGGCCTTCGCCATGCGATGCGCGCGCACTTTCGCAAACAGCACCGGACACTCGCGCGCGGATTCAATGCGTTGCCCCAGCAGCATGGGAATCAGATATTCCGTAAACGTCGGCCACGCGCTGTCGATCCACTCGCTGCTGTAAAACGGATCTTCCCCCACCACGCTCTCGCCCCAGCCGTCGGCGCCCTCGCTATGCACGGTGACTAGTAGAATCCGGCGGCTATACGTACGCCCAAAGCTCGTCTCAAAAAAATGAACGAGCGGCATATGAATCTCACGCAGCGTGATGGCTTCAATTTTCATAGTGCGTTCTTAAGCGCTAGACCGCATCTCAGTAGCGCCGGCACCTTGCCGGCCGTCGCGGGGGCGTCTCGCCCGCGCATGCGTGATCAACATGCCCTCGCAAGATCTCCCACGATCGAGCCGCTATCCTTCCGACGCGTACGACCACTTCTCGTCCCAGTGTCCCAGCAAAAATTTCCCGTTGCCGTCCGCATCGCGCTCGTACCCCAGCACGGCGAGTCCATGCGAGAACGCCCGCAGAAACTGCTCTCGATTTCGCTCCTGCACCTGCTGCGCCTTACTGCGAGTCTCCGCCGCGGCCTTCCACTCATAAATCTGCGCCGGCACCTCGATGTTCGACTCTCTCACAAAGTCTGGATTCTTTCCCGCCGCCAGCAGCGTCTCCACCCGCTTCGATTTCAGCCACCACTCCGCAATCAGCCGGTCGCTGGGCAATCCCCCCTGCAGCGGCGACGACGTAATTCCGTACTGGTTAATGTTGTAGCGCCGCGCAATCGCTCCCAATTTTTCGAGATTCAGATAAGCGTTCTTAATCTCCAGCGGATCAAACGTCCACTCGATCAATTCGATCCCGCGGGCCAGCGCATCTTCCCGCTGCATCAGCTTCAAACGCCGCCCCAGCCCGCCATTACGATGATCCTTTCTAACGGCCAGCATATGCGAGTGCAAATAGATGTGTCCGGTACGCGTGCCCGGAACGGAAAGCGCGAACCCCACCATCTCGGCACCGTCAAAAGCTCCCATCACCTGCCCGCCAACTTTGTCGGCGACCACGAACATGCGCAGCGGCACCAGTTCCGCGTCCGTGAAATTCCACACTTCCTTCTGCAGCGCCACGCAGGCGCGGAATTCCTCAATCCCGTGGCAGCGTCGCAGAACCACCGAGTCCGCACTCACGCTGGCTTCTCCTCCGCCTTGGCCCGTTGCCAGAGCGCCTCCAGTTCTTCCATCGAAGCCGCGGCCGCAGACCGGCCAGATTCGCCCAGCAGCGCTTCCATCCGCTGAAAACGCCGTTTGAATTTGCGGTTGGTCTTGCGCAGCGCGGATTCCGGATCCACCGAAAGATAGCGCGCAATGTTGACCAGCACGAAAAACAAATCGCCCACTTCGTCTTCCAACCGCGCCTGCAACCCCTCAGGAACAACCGTTCGTCCTGACCCCGCCACACCTCGCCCCTGCGGACGCGGCCCCGGGGCAGGAAACTCTTTCAGCTCTTCCCGCAGTTCATTCGTCTCTTCACTCAGCTTGTCAAACAGCCCCTCAACATTCGGCCAGTCAAACCCAGCCTGCGCCGCCCGCGAACTTAGTTTGCTGGCTTCGAGCAGTGCTGGCATGGCGGACGAAACCCCGGCAAGAATGGACCGCTTCTCATCTTTCGGCGAACCAGAATCTGCCTCCGCTCCTCCGGCTTCCCGCTTTTTCCTCTCCTCGATCTTTTTCTCTTCTACTTTGATCGCTTCCCAGTTCCGTTTCACCTCTGCGGAAGTATCGGCCTTCACCTCCCCGAACACGTGCGGATGCCGATTCACCAGCTTGGTCGAGAGCCGGTCCAGCACGTCATCAATCGAAAACGAAGCCTGCTCCTTCGCCATTTCCGAATAAAAAAGCACCTGCAGCAACAGGTCTCCGAGCTCTCCCGCCAGCTCGTGCCAGTCGCGGTTGTCGATGGCTTCCAGCACTTCGTAAGTTTCTTCCAGCGTGTACGGCTTGATGGAATCGAACGTCTGCTCGCGGTCCCAGGGGCAACCGCCGGGCGCGCGCAGCCGTTCCATAATCGCCACCGCCCGCTCGAAACGTTCTCCGGTAGAGGACATGAGTCCACCAATGTAACTGACCGTCGAGCCCACAGGCAATGCGCGGAGACACCGTCCCAGAAGCGCATAGGTACCAACCGTCAGGAATCGAACGGCATCCTAACCACGGCGAATCACCTTCCGCTCGTTTCGAAAACATACGATCCAAATAGAAATTGTCCAGGAGGAAAGAAAATGGGGACTGCAACTCTTAAGGGAAAGAAAGTGGCAATTCTTGTAACCGACGGTTTCGAGCAATCAGAGTTACTCGAACCGCGCAAAGCGCTCGATGAAGCAGGCGCGACCACGCTCGTGGTTTCTCCTGCAGGCGAGAAAGTAAGAGGATGGAGTCATAAGGATTGGGGAAACGATGTGCCGGTCGACGTTGCCTTGGACTCGGCAAACGCGGCGGACTTCGATGCCCTGCTCCTGCCCGGCGGTGTCATGAATCCCGACCAGCTTCGCATCAACCCCAAGGCGGTTGCGTTCGTGAAAAGCTTCACCGACGCGGGCAAGCCGGTCGCTGCCATCTGCCACGGTCCGTGGACGCTCTTGGAAGCCGGTGCGGTTCGCGGACGCACCCTGACGTCGTGGCCTTCACTCAAGACCGATCTCAAGAATGCCGGGGCCACCTGGGTCGATAAAGAAGTGGTCAGCGACGGTGGCTTGGTGACCAGCCGGAAGCCAGACGACATCCCGGCATTCAATCGTGAGATGATCCGCCTGTTCGGCGCGCCAGAATCGGGGGCGCTGTGCAATACGGCGTAGCTAATCGGAGTTTGCTGGCTCGCGCCTGACCTGCATCCTCGCTGCACTTAGATCGCCGCCCGGGGCGGCCACCAAATCCCGCCCCGGGACGGCTAAGCACCGTGGTTACTTCAGTACTAGCATCTCCCGTTGCTCACTAGGAATCGGCTACCCTTCCGCTTGGACTATCGTCACCTTAATCTCTTTGCCAGACAGGCGCACAATAGAGCGAGCTAGGGGTGTCGGCGCGAGTGACGAAGCCCACCCATAATCTCTTCTAATATTTGCGTTCTTTTAAGAACATGAGTTTAGCGACCAAACCCCGACCACCCCTGGAAGGCCAGCATTTCCAGGTGGTAGTCATCGGCGGAGGCATTAACGGCGCAGCCGTGGCGCGCGAGTGTGCCCGCGCCGGCAAGCGCACACTCCTGGTCGAGCAAAACGATTTCGCTTCCGGCGTCACCAGCCGCTCCACTCGCATCATTCACGGCGGCCTGCGTTACCTCGAACACGGAGAACTCGCCCTGGTCCGCGAGTCCGTGCGTGAACGCGAGCGTCTGCTGCGCGAGCGGTCGCATCTCGTCCATCCGCTTCACTTTCTGTTTCTCCTCAACGACCACAGCCAGCGCAGCGCCATGAAAGTCCGCGCCGGCCTTTGGCTCTACCAGCGCATGTCGGGGAAAAAATCCGCCAGCCTGACCGAGATGGAGCTGAAGCGCGTGGAGCGCGCCCTCGACGCCGGCCAGCACTGGTCCATCCTGAACTATGAAGACGCCCAGTGCGAATTTCCCGAGCGCCTCGTGGCCGAGTGGGTGTCAGAAGCGGCCGAAGCTGGAGCCGTCGTCCGCAATCATTGTGAAGTGCTGGCCATTGACGTGGTGCAGGGCCGGGCGCGCGGAGTCCTGTTGCGCGACCGCCTCTCCGGAAAAGATGGCCGCATCGAAGCAGGATGGATTTTGAACTGCACCGGCCCCTGGGCCGACCGCATCTGCCAGCGCTCCTCGGTGCGCACCAGCCAGCCCATGCTGGGCGGCGTGCGCGGATCGCATATTGTTCTGCCCAGATTTTCCGGCGCGCCCAGCTCGGCACTCTACACCGAGGCCGCGGATGGCCGTCCGGTTTTCGTCTTGCCCTGGAACGAGCAACTTCTGGTAGGCAGCACGGAAATCCCCGACACCGGCGATCCTGCGCGCACCGCGCCTTCGCGCGAAGAAATCGAATATCTCTTGAAGACGGTCACCACGCTATTTCCAAAGGCGAAACTGTCCCCGCACGACATCAAGTACGCCTTCGCCGGTGTTCGCCCTCTGCCCAACTCTCCGGGAAGTCCCGCCGCGGCGGTTACGCGGCGTCATTTTCTGCACGACCACACTCCCGACGGCGCCGCTCGCCTGATCTCAGTCATTGGCGGCAAGCTGACCACCGCCGCTTCCCTCGCCCGCGAGTGCGCTCGCGCCATCGGCATCGCAGTCCCTGAACCGACCACGGTCGCCTTGGGGCCGGGACGCTCGCTCGATCCCATGCTCGATCAGGAAGTCCTCGAAATCGCCCGCGCCGGCTCAGTCAGCGAAGAAACCGCCCGCGGCATCATGGAGTGGCACGGCAACCGCGCCATGGACATCGCCCGCATGGCGCTGGTAAGCGCCGAACTCCGCGCCCCCATCTGTCCCCACACCTCGCACATCGTGGCCGAAGTGGTCGAAGCTTTCCGCAAAGAGTATGCCGTCACTCTGGGCGACGCCCTGTTGCGCCGCGTCCCAGTCGCGCTCGGAGCCTGCTGGTCAGAATCCTGCAGCCGCGAGGCCGCACTGCGCATCGGCGCCGTGCTGGGTTGGAACGAGCAAACCCTCGGAGCAAGTCTGGAATCCTTCGAAACCGAACGCACCGCCTTCCAGCACAAACCACCCCGCAGCCACACCCTCGAACTCGCCGCCGACTAGACCCGATCACATTTAGGAGTTTGCCTTTGGGTGGCGCAGGGCTTCCAGCCCTGCGATAAGCATTCCCTACTCCCAGCGGTAGCCCCTGAGGTACGCGCCGTTCTCCCAGGGTTCACCCACTGCACAAGATGCACCCCCCCAAACGTGCCCGTCGCGTAACGTGTTGATCGCGCAACCGTGCCGCTTGCGCAACCGTGGAAGAGCGGCGCTTCAGCGCCGCGTCAAAGCGCACAAATATTCCGGGGCTTTAGCCCCTGGGGTACCCTACGTGACTGCCTTCTTCTCAAACTGCCGCAACCCCACCACCAGCAGCAACACATCAAAAAAGAACAGCGCCCCAATCACCGCCGCGACCGGCAAATGTGAAAACTGCGGCACCAGCGCAGCCCGCAGCCCTTCGCTTGCATAAACCAGCGGATTGACCAGCACCGCTTTCTGCAGGATGGGGAACTTATTCAACGCGCTCCATGGATAATACGTGCACCCGAAGAAAATCATGGGCGTCATCACCATGCTGAACATCAGCCCAATATGCTGCTGATCCATGCTACTGCCCAGCGCCAGCCCTCCGCACGAAGAAAATCCCGCCACTAGCACGATAATCAGCGCAAAGGTGAACGGCGTTCCTATACTGATATCTACGCCGGGGCGAAGCACCAGCCAAGCCAGCGGAATCACCATCAAGCCTGCCACCAGCGCCTGCAGCATCCCCGCAATCACTTTCTCAATCGCGATCCAACCCACGCTGATCGGCGCCAGCAGCCGGTCTTCAATCTCCCGCGTCCACTGAAACTCCGCAATCAGCGGCATGGCCACCGCCCACACTCCCGTAAAGGTCATGCTGATCGCAATAATGCCCGGCAGCAGCAAACTCTTGTACGCGGCCGGCATATACCCGCTGCCCACCATTACCTTGCCAAAAATAAAAACAAACAACAGCGGCTGCAGGAAGGTCTGCAGAAACAACTGCAAAGCATTCCGCCGCGCCACATGAGCGTCGCGCGCTAGCAAGGCGAAAAACGTTTTCCAGTTCAATCGCGCAGGCTCCTTCCCGTGTGGTGCAGAAAAAGATTTTCCAGGCTCGGCTCGGAAATATGCACGTCCGACAATTCCGCCCCGGCACTCGCTGCCACATTCGCAATCTCAGGAATCAACGACCCGCCGCGATCGGCGTAGACATCAACATTACTGTCAGCCGTTCGCACCTCGCGCACGCCCGCCAGCGCCTGCAACCGCTGCAGCAAATCCGCAGTCTGATTCCCGAACCGCAACCGCAGCAGGAATCCTCCCGGAATCGACGCCTTCAGCTCAACCGGAGTTCCCAGCGCAATCATGTGCCCGTGGTCCACAATGGCGATGCGCTGGCACAGCGCGTCGGCCTCCTCCATATTATGCGTGGTCAGCAGAACGGTTTTTCCCGCCTGATGGTATTCGCGAATAATCTCCCACAACAGAATGCGAGTCTGCGGATCGAGCCCCGCGCTGGGTTCATCCAGAAAAAGCACCTGCGGATCGTGCATCATGGCGCGCGCAATCGACAGCCGCTGCATCATCCCGCCCGAAAATCCGCGCACCATCTGATTGCCCCGCTCGGTGAGCTTGAACTTCTCCAGCAGCGCATCAGCCCGCTCATTCCGTAGTTTCGACCCCAGCCCGAAATACGCGCCGTGAAACACCAGAATCTCGCGCGCCGTCAGCGAAAAATCCAGATTCGCCCGCTGCGGCACCACCCCAATCAGATGCTTGACCTGCGCTTGTTCCTTCCACACATCGTGCTCGCCAATCCAGGCATGGCCAGCAGTCGGCCGCACGCGCGTGGTCAAGACTCCAACAGTGGTCGATTTGCCCGCGCCGTTCGGCCCCAGCAGCCCGAAAATCTCTCCCGGATGCACCTCAAGTGATAGCCCGTCCAGCGCCGGAATTTGCGCCTTCGCCTGCTTCGCCGCGCCCTTGGCATCGGCGCGCATGACAAAGCCCCCGCCCGCGCCCATCGGCGCAGCCGACTGATACACCTTCCGCAAATCCTGCGTGCGAACCCCAACCGCCATGCAGAAATATCCCCAATCGCGACCAAGCTAAAGGTCTGAAAAGTATATCGCAGGCCGCCAACCGGTTACTAAAGATTGGCCAACTCCTCAAGTCATCTGGGAATGCCACCTGCTCCGCACTACACTGGCGCGGTGTGACGGAAGTTTCCGCTCACCGGGGCATAGTTGATGTTGATTCCCATCAAGCACGAGAACATGGAGGCCCGGCGCTGGCCGGTGATTACGCTCGCATTGATCGCCATCAATGTGATCGTTTTCCTGTTCACCATGTCGGCGATGGACGACGAAGCTCCCCAACTGGGCGAGATAAAATCGCACATCCTTATTCTGGCCGCGCTGCATCCTGAGCTCAAGCTGCAGCCCCAATCGCAGCGCCTGGTCGACGGATTCAAGAAAACCCATCCCGACCAATGGTCGCAGGTGCAGAACCCCTACCGCGATGTCATCAACGCCTACGACGCCAAGATCAAATTGATGGAAGACACCTCGAAGCTGCAGGGCGAAATGGATTCGCTCAACGACCAACTCGTCGCCCTGGCGAAGACTTCGGTCGTCGAGCAGTATGCCTTCATCCCCGCGCAGCCCCGGGCCATCACTTATCTCACTGCGAATTTCCTGCACGGCGGCTGGCTGCACCTGATCGGTAACATGTGGTTCCTCTGGCTCGCCGGATTTGTGCTCGAAGACGCCTGGGGACGCTGGCTCTATTCGGCTTTCTACCTGATTGCCGGCGCGGCCGCGCTCCAGTTTTATGCCTGGACAAATGCCGGCAGCGTCACTCCCACCATCGGCGCCTCCGGTGCAGTCGCAGCGCTAATGGGCGCATTCTTGGTCCGCTTCCCCAAGATGAAGATTGGGATGCTGTGGACTTTCTTCTTCAAGTTCTATCGCTTCAACGTAGCCGCCTACTGGCTGCTCCCCGCGTGGTTGTGTCTGGAAATTTTCTACGGATCGCTCATGGGAAATACGAGCGGCGTCGCCCACTGGGCCCACGTCGGCGGATTTTTGTTCGGAGCCGTCGGCGCGTTGGCCATCCAGTATTCCGGCATCGAACACAAAGCCAATAAAGCCATCGAAGAAAAACTCGCCTGGACCAATGATGCCGAACTCGAACAAGCCAGCAGTATGATGGAACACGGCCAGCTCGACGAAGCACTCACGGTCTTAACGAATTATGTTGCCGTCAAGCCCAACTCGCTCGACGCCTGGAACCTGCTGAAGACAATTTATCAGCGGCAGAACGACAACAAGTCCTACCTCGATGCCACGGTCAAGACCTGCGCCCTGCATCTCCGAGCGCACGAAGTCGAGGCCGCATTCCAGGATTACGCCGAGTTCATCGACTCCGGCGGCGGCAAAATGCCGGCCGCAACCTGGCTCGAACTTTGCAAGGGCGCGGAGGAACTGCAGGAATTCGACCGCGCGCTCGCCGAATATCAGGATCTTGCCAAGGCCTATCCCTCTGACCGCCAGGCGCTGACCGCACAACTGAGCGCCGCGCGACTCTGCCTGAAGAAATTGAACCGCCCGCAGGACGCGCTGGCTATTTACCAGACAGCAGCAGCATCTCCCATCCCGCACCTCGATTGGGAGCAGCACATCCAATCCGGCATTAAAGAAGCGAAAGCAGCCATGTCCTCAGGAAACGCAGCCGCAGCTGCCGCGCAGTAGCCAGCCCTCAGCAAATCAGAATCGATCGCGAAGGCAGCGCCAACACAGTGGGTGCCCCGTTCTTCGCGCACTTTTGCGAAGGGCGGGATCCTCAAGTGTGAGGATCAAGGGTAAGCCGGTCTTGTACCAGCATCGTTCAGCCCGATCGAGAATCGACCGAAAACGCCGCAGGCCCGGCACAATGCCGGGCCTGTTCGCTTTGCGGCCTGCGTTCGCCCTCAGGAGCAGATCCGCTTCTACATCTTGTGGTGGTCCATCTCGTGCTGAGCAACGTTAGTGTGCGAGCCGAAGAACAGAAAGAAGTTCGACGGAGCTGGAATGGCGGTGCCGGCTGCCACTGCCGCCTTGATCGCATCACCGGAGGTCAGTCCGGTCGTTCCCGCTTCGTTCGGCCAGTCGTTCTGATCCAGCACCAGCACAGGAATGACCTGCCACCAGACGGGCTTGATGTTTATGTCCTGTTTGATTACGACATGACTGTGATTGGGCGTGGGCACGAAGATGTTGGTGACCGGAGGCGGCACCAGCCCCAGCTGCACCAGCACCGGGCCCAGGTCAATTCGCGACGCATGCATCGTGCACGTTCCCGGCACAGAGCCCGGCCCAGGGCACTGCGTATAGACCAGTGGTGTCGCCTTGAACGCCTCCGGAAGCGCCCCGAACAAAGAAATCAACGTGCTGCCCAGCGCCGGACCGCAGTTCGTATCGACCACTACGTTCGTGCACGAGATAGCGTCGTTCGGATTCTGGTCGTTGTTCACAGAGAACATCGGCACCAGCACATACACCGGTTCCGTCGAAACCGCCACCGACCCCGCGACTCCCGGAGGGTTGATCGTGGGCAGGTTTCCCGCCTGGCAGATCGGGGTTTGCAGTTCGCCAGGATCGCTCTCGGAGGGAATTCCGTTAAAGTTCAGGTCGCTTCCGGGCTGATCGACGCAGTCAAAATTCTGCGTGTAAGTAAAAGTGAGCAGCTGGCCGTCTCCATAACCCAAAGTCTGGTTCGGTTTGGATTGTGCGGACGCAGCGACGGCGATTGCGGCAACCACGGCCAACAGCAGCGCTGGCCGGCAGATCGAGATTCTCATGACTTCCTCCACAGAAGGGTTTTTCCAACCCGCTCTGCGGTAAGTACGGAGTCAGCGAGAATTTGGATTTAGGCGAAAAACTCTCCACTCACTGATTTCAGTTATGAACCCGGCCAGGGTCAAAGAGACTAAGCGCGAATCATCGCCAGTACGCCGGCGTATCGCCGCAGGTGTAGAGTTATCGTGAAGGTTTTGCACGAGGTGCACACTTGAAGCTCTTGGTGATCGGTTCCGGGATGATGGGCTCCGCCGCCGCTTTTGACATGGCGAGCCAAACTCAGGTTGAGTCAGTCTCACTTGCCGATAGTGACCACAAACGCGCTCGCGAAGTCGCCGCCCGCGTCAATCGAATCATCGGCGAAAAGAAAGTCCGCGCCGTCGCGCTCGATGCCGGCAGTGAGCGGGCCGCTGCCAAACTCATGCGCGGCCATGATGCTGCCCTCTCCGCCGTTCCTTATCGTCTTAACCTCGGCTTGGCGAAAGCTGCCATCGAGGCGCGCTGCCACTTTGCCGACCTGGGCGGCAACAACACTGTTGTCCGCCAGGAACTCGCCCTGGCTGACAAAGCGGAGAAGCGCGGCGTCGCCCTCGCTCCCGACTGCGGCCTTTCTCCCGGCATGGCTTCCATTCTTGGCGGAGAGCTCGTCCGCCGCCTCGGTGGCCGCGCCGATGCCCTCAAACTTTACGTCGGCGGGCTCCCCGAAAAACCTATGCCGCCCTTCCACTACCAGTTGGTTTTTTCGGTGGAAGGCCTGATCAACGAGTATGTCGAACCCGCCCGTATTCTCCGCAAAGGCAAACTGATCACCGTCGAGCCGCTCACCGAACCCGAGGAATTTCACATGCCGGGTTTTGCTCCCCTCATTGCTTTTCAAACCTCAGGCGGCACTTCCACCTTGCCCGAGAGTTTCGCCGGCCGGGTGGGCGAGTGTTTCGAGAAAACCCTTCGCTACCCTGGCCATTACGATCTGCTGTGTGAGCTCAAGGCGCTCGGCCTTTTCTCCAACGACAAAATGCGGATCAACGGAGCGGAAATTACTCCCCGCGCCGTGATGTCGAAAATCTTCGAAGGCAAATTTGCCGGCAAGGGCCCGGACGTTTGCATTATGCGCCTGGAAGCCCATGAGTCGCTGCGTTCGCCCGGCGTGCGCGGCTTGCTCGGCGGACGCCTCAAAGGCCGCGTCGCCACCTTCACCATGGTCGATCACTACGACTCCAAGACCGACATGAGCGCCATGATGCGCACCACCGCGTTTCCGGCGTCGATCGTCGTACAAATGCTGGCTTCCGGCGAAATCGGCAAGCGCGGTGTCGTGCTGCAGGAGCGAGATGTTCCCGCCGACCTGTTTCTGGACCAGATGTCAAAACGTGGAATCCATATCCAGTACAGTGCCGAATGACTCCCAGTTCCCGCCTCAACGATCGCGGGTCCATTGTCATTGGGGAACGAAGGCCCTGCTTCCAGGTCCGTACCGGCGCCGCGATATTCAATGAGTGCAACAACAAGGATGTTTCACAAATTGATCGCCACTAATGATGTCGTTGACGAGGCTACAATGAAGGAGGGCCTGAGCGCCCCCTACGGCTACAGTGCTGAGGCTAGCACTGCTTTCCCTCTACCAGGTGAGCCTTGATCGTCCGGCCGTGCGGTGTTCTGAGTTTTAAGTCTTTGCCCTTGACGACGAACTCCACATCCTTGTCCTTCGCAGAAAAAACGTCCTCAATCTCATCGAGAACCGGCGTTTCGTACTCGCTGCAATACGTTCGGTCAGAAACTCGAACCGCAAAATACAGCAGGTAGTAGTGGGTCGCCGGATAGCGACTGACAAAGTACGGATTGCGGAGCATCTTTCGTACATCGAGAACTCTGCCGGTCTGTTGACCTTCCATTGCAGGCGTTCCCACCCCCTGTGCTCGACCAATAGGGATCGGAGCCAACATCAGGATTGCGAGCGAAACTAGGGCTGCAATTCTCGTCATGCCGTCCCGCCCTCCTCGAATCAGCGAGCACGAGCTGCTCTCGCTATCACTTTCGCGGAGACCAAACCTGTCACAATTATCCTACAAATCAGATCAATCTGCCGTGACGAGCGTCACATCGGCTCAATGATTGAAATCAGGTCTTACTACATCATTGAGGATTGGCGCATTAGGGATCGGCACGCTTGGCCAATTGCGGTCAGCCAACTGGCGACGTTTCGTCAGCAACGCCCCGCGCGATCCGGTTAAAATTAATGTCCTGATGGCATCCCGCTTCGAGTTCGATCCGGTCAACAAAATCCTGCTCGCCCGGTTCGAGGGTCAGCTTACCAACGAATCGGCTGAGGAATACCACGACTCCCTCGGAGAGAACTGGAAGGCGACGTCACCGCTCGCCGGCATCTGGGACCTTTCCGGCGTTACCGGCTTCACCGTGTCCTCCGATTTCTTGCGCAACTTGGCGAAACGCAAACCGGTCACGCCCGGCTTAACCCTCCGTCCCCGCTTCATCGTCGTTCCCGTGACGGCCGTATACGGCTTGATGCGAATGTTCCAGATCGTTGGAGAGTCCAGCCGGCCTCTGCTGCATGTCGTGCGCACCCTCGACGAAGCGCTCACGGCACTCGACGCGAAATCCCCGCAGTTTAAACCTTTAGACGATCGCTAATTGATGGCCGTCAACGAACCTCGCCAGCGTTTACACTCATCAACTTCGCCATCGAAATCATTTCTGCTCACCCAGCGTCCGGCATAACAGGCTCGTATCGTCAGAGATGATGCCATCCACTCCGCCCTGCGCGAAGCGCTGCATATCCCCGGCATCATTGACCGTCCAGACGATAACTTTCTTTCCCGCGCCCTTTACCTTGCGGATCAATTCCGGCTCAACCAGTTTCTCCTGCGCAATCACATACTGAATCGGCAGCTCGCTCCAGTAGCGCAACTGCGTCGGCGACTCGCAAATCAAGCCCAACGGAATCGTCGCATCGCCCGCCCGCAGCGCCTTGAGCACTCCCGGGATGAACGACGAAACCACGAATCCCCGCCGCGGCCTGTGCCGCAGGAATAGATCGAGCGTAATTCGCTCCAGTCCCTTCACCTTCAACTCAATATCGAGAAACGAATCGCGGTAGCGCTGCAGCACATCCCGCAATCGCGGCAACTGCGACAACTGCGTCGCTGGCGTGCGCGCCACGTCATACCCCGAAACCTTCGCGTCATGGCACACCACCGCCTCTTCGTCTTCGCTGAGCCGCACATCAAATTCAAATCCGTCGCAGCCATCAGCTAGAGCCTGATCGAACGACGCGATGGTATTTTCCGGAATCGACTTCAGCGCGCGCGCCCCGCGGTGGCCCAGCAGAACAGGACGGCTCATAGTGAGGAGACCATGTTTACCAAGTATGTTTACCGAAATAAGTTTACGGAAATCAGCGTATGGAGATCAGTTAGTGCGAATTTAGTTTGTGGAGGACTATGCGACCCGAATCCGTCGCAGCCAATCACTCCAGATCGAAATCGCGGATCGGCTTCCCCGTGTCAGGCGACTCTTTCGCCTTCTTCAACGCTTCCTGAAATTTTTTCTCCAGCAGCGACGAAGCGTTCCTCTGGGCTTCCACCGACTGCTGAAAAATGGATTCGCGGCGGCTGTCCTGTTCCCGCATGGCCTTGGCCGCTGCTTCCATGTCGTTGAAAGTTTTCGGCTTCACCGCCGCAGTGTGGGCAATGACGGCTCGCGCCTCGCTGTCAACTTTGAGCAGTGCGCTGCAACACGGGCAAGTCACATCGAAGTTGGGCAGCTTCTTTGACATTCACGCGGCCATACGGCGGTCTATGCGAATGATACCGCAAAAAGACATGCCGCGATGCAACTAGCCGGAAGGGGTAGCGGGTCAGTGTCAGCAAAAGGCATCTTGTCATTGCAAAAATGGATTTTGTCATTCCGAACCGGGCTGAAAGCCCGGTGAGGAGCCTGCTGTTCGCCAAGGCAAACCAAACTGTCAGTGTCCGGCATTCAACCAGATCCGGAAGCCGGAAGCCGAGAGCCCAGATCCGGAAGCCGGAAGCCGAAAGATTCGACACGGACGTTCAGTGCTTCAGCTTGATCGGAAAAATATGAAAGAGATTGAGCATCTCCCACCCCAGCAGAAAAACCGACAACAGCACGACCATCACCGCCATCAGTTCGCCGAAGCTCAGCCCGCGGCGTGTAGGCTCCAGCCGGCGCGCCGCCAGACTGAGAATGTTCAGCGTCGCAAAGCCAAACACCACCGCCCACAGAATGTTGTAAACATCCTCCCGCGACCCCCGGTAAAGCACCGCAACCGCTACCCCGACAAGCATCGCGGTGTAAGCCCGCGCCACCGCATACACAGCCAGAGCAGCCCGCGTGCTGCGCGTAAATCCAGCGATCATCGACACTACGGCCGCGAGTTCCATAAGCAACAGGGATCGGGAAATCCACTCCGGGACCCACCCGAGTATTGGATATTACACTCTTTTCCCGCCCGGTTCACTCAGAAGACCGGGTGGTAGTAGCTCAATTCAAAAGACTATTTCCAGTCGATGTCATCCTGAGCGCGGCGACAGCCGGGCGAGGGACCTTACGACAGCCGAACCCAGTCGATGCCGGCGGAGAGGAGTGTTTGCCCTTCCGGCGCACGGGTTAGTTAATATGGATGCTGATAAATATTAGGTGAGCAATTTCCGTCATGCCAAAACCCCGTTTCATTTTCTTCGATGTCGGCAACACTCTGCTGTTCCCCAATCGTGCCCGCATGCTGGCGCCCCTGCCCGAAGATCGCCATCCCACGCTCGCCGCCTGGCAGGCTCTCGAACGCCGCACCAAGCACGAATTTGATGCGGGCATGGTCGAGGGCAAAGTCGATCACGGCTTCTGGTGGACTTTTCACACCTATCTCCTGCAACAAATAAACGCGCTCGACGTAACTATGCACGACAGCCTGCGCGCTGCCCTGGTAGAGAACACGCAAAACTCCGCCAACTGGGATCAGATTCTCCCCGGCACCCGCGATGCGCTCGAACGCATTCGGCGTGACTACGCCATTGCCGTAATCTCCAATGCCGACGGCCGGATTGACGCCGTCCTGCGCCGCTGCGGCATTGCCGACTGTTTTGCCAGCATCACCGACTCCGGCAACGTCGGCCACGAAAAGCCGCATCCCGCCATCTTCGAAACAGCGCTACGCGAGATGAAAGCCGAACCCGCCGAGAGCCTCTACGTAGGCGACGTCTATTCCGTCGACTACATCGGCGCGCGCAACGCCGGCATGCAAGCCGTATTGTTCGATGTGGCCGGAGCCTATCGCGACCGCGACTTCCCCCGCGTAGAATCGCTCACGGATCTGGAAGATTGGCTGAAGCAAGAATAAGAGATTGGCTGAAGCAAGAATAATCGGCTTGAGTGGGGCAGTTCCCGCCGCAAGAAGCGACTCCGCCGCTACAGTTCCAATATCTGGTGGTCGTGACACTCAGTCTGGATCGCATCGTGCAACTGCTGCAGAAACTCTAGCCCATAGCGCGCCAGGTAGTAGGCTCCGCCGATGCCGCGCTCCTGCAATCCCTTATCGGGATAGAGCGCCTGGCTCAGCGACTCCGCGTGCCGGGTCACGAGTTCGCTCTTCTGCGCTTCCGCGCGCGCCACCTGGGTGTGCAACCGTTCAAGCTGATACTCGATTTTCGAGCGCGCCGTCTCCGCCGCATCCACCAGAGTCCGATCCAGCTTCAACAGTTTTTCTTTCACGCTGCTCAAGTGCGAATCCAGCGACTTTCTTGCCGCCTCGAATGCAGCTTGCAAGTCTTCCGGCAGTCCGCGCTCGGCGAGTTGCCGGCGCAACGCCTCCGGCCCCGCAAATACGTCGGTTACGCTGATTCCATGCCGCTCCAGTAGGCGCTGCATCTTCGCTTCAACAATAGTGGCCGAGAACCGTGGCACAATCGGTGTCACCCGCCCCAGCAGAGCTTCATACACCGCTCCCGCCTGCGCAAAGTAAGCCGTTTCCGCCGCGCCTCCCGTATAAGCCAGCGTCGGCAGCAGGTAATCCTCAACGATCGGCCGTAACAAAACATTCGGACTGAATTGTTCCGGCGTAGCCTTGATGCGCGCGATGAGTTCAGCGGCCGACAGTTTCTCCGCCGCGGCATCCGTCCCAATCACAAACTCCGCGTTCGCCCCGTGGCCGCGCTGATGAATCGGCGTACGCGCGCCCTCCCGCATAGTGAACAGCAACACCGACGACGCGGTCACCTTCACCTGCTGGTGATAGCCCGCGGCTTCGAGCGCTCCTCCTCGCGTCAGCAGCGCCGCGGCGATTTCCTCGGCCCGCTCAATAGACGCGCGATAAATAGGCTCCGAGACGCGGTCCAGTTCGCCGTCAGAAGCATCCAGCAAAATCACGCCCCACTCAGCAAACACCCGAGAATAGAAGCGCGCAAACGCCGTCCCCAGCGACTCCCCCGGAACGTAAGACTCCCGCAGAAACTGCGTCGCTTCCGAATCCCCCAGCAACTGCGCCGCCTGTTCGACAACCGGAAGAATTTCCTCTCCCAACCGCACCGCGCTCACTGGCGCCCCCGGGACATCATGGCTCGTCGTGCTCAGCACCTGCAGCACCCCATCCGATCCCGGAAGCGAAACGTGATTCACCTCGGCCAAATCGTGATCGTAAGTCGCCAGCCAAAAAACCGGAACCGCCTCCACCCCCGCAGCCGTCGCTTCCTCCGCCAGTTTCACCGCCGTCAGCGCCTTATAGATCGCAAACATCGGTCCGCCGAACAGTCCCACCTGCTGTCCGGTAACCACGGCAGCCGCGCCCTTGCGCATGCGCTCGAGATTGGCCAGAGTTTTCGCCGATGCGCCCCACGCCTTGTTCTGCCGCTCCAGAATCGCGCTCACCCGCTCGCGACGCGCATCATCGTAGGAAATCGCGCCCGCTTCCTCTTTCACCCATTCCTGGAAGTGCGGCGACTTTGGATAAAACGGCTGGACTTGCGGGGAGTACGCCAGAAAATCAGCGAACAAACGCGTGGTGTGCGGCACCTGGGAGAACGGCAGACAATGCGACTTCACTAAGAATTCTCCTGGCAACACGGCTGGCTTCCCCGCTGCATCACCGCTCGTTGGACGTATGAGATCATTGCCAGTCAACACCCGCAGAACCGCGTCGTACTAGAGATGCCCGAAAAGCCCTCAAGATGCAAGATAATGCCATGCAGAATAATAAACGACCGCTGAGCGTCGAACGCCGAACGTCGAAAGGAATTCATGAACGCGGCTCCGCTAAATATTGTTCTACCCCTGACCCTCGAAGGCGCCGTAGTCCGCCTCGAACCAATCCACCGAGAACACGCACAACTCTTCTGGGAAGTAGCCCAGAACGACCTCGACGACATCTTCCGCTGGATTCCCTACTCCATGAAAACGTCCGCCGACTTTCACAAGCTGATCGACAAGGCGTTTGAAGAGCAGCAGCGCGGCGAATCGGTCGTCTTCGCCACCGTAGAAAAAAGCTCCGGCCGCGCCATCGGCAGCACCCGCTTCATGAACATCGACCGCGTCAACCGCCGCGTCGAGATCGGTTCCACCTGGATCGCTCCTCCCTGGCAGCGCTCCGCCGTCAACACCGAAGCAAAGTATTTAATGGCGCGCCACGCCTTTGAAGTCTGGCAATGCATCCGCCTCGAACTCAAGACCGACGCCCTCAACCAGAAGTCCCGCAACGCCATCCTCCGCATCGGCGCCAAAGAAGAAGGCACCCTCCGCCGCCATCTGCTCACTCACACCGGCCGCGTCCGCGACACTGTCTACTTCAGCATCCTCGACAACGAATGGCCCGATGTGAAGTCTCGCCTCGAAGCCCGCATGGCAGCATCAACTCCTGCACTGTGACAACCCGCCCGGACGGGCTATGATGCCTTCGATTCCCGCGTGTGGGATTTTCCCCGCGTGAATCGTCCCCGGAAGAAAGAAAACCGTGCTGGGAGGCATCGCATGGAAGCCATGTCGTTGATGATTGCCGTACTCGTCGGCATTTTCGTGATCGGGACCATCCTGAGCGGCTTCTTTCAAGTCCACACCGCCGAGGCCGTCGTCGTTCAGCGCATGGGCAAATTCGAGCGCGTGGCCAGCGCCGGCATCAATTTCAAACTCCCCTGGCTCGACCAGATTGCCGGACGCATCGATCTCCGGGTCCAGCAACTCGCCCTCGACGTCGAAACCAAAACCAAAGACAACGTCTTCGTCAAGATTCCCGTCTCCGTGCAGTATCACGTCATCCCCGACCACGTCTACGAAGCCTTCTACAAGCTTGCCAATCCGCGCCAGCAGATTTCCTCCTACGTATTCAACGTGATCCTCGGCCACGTCCCCAAGATGAATCTCGACGACGCCTTCCTCCAGCAATCCGACATCGCCGTCGCCATCAAGCAAGGCCTCGACGACGTCATGCGCACCTACGGCTACGCCATCGATCAGGCCCTGGTAACCGACATCCAGCCCGACGACAAAGTAAAAGCCGCCATGAACGAGATCAACGCCGCCCAGCGCGAGCAAGTCGCAGCCTCTGCGCGCGGCGAGGCTGAAAAGATTCTCAAAGTAAAGCAGGCCGAAGCCGAAGCCCAGAGCAAGGCCCTCCAGGGTCAGGGCATCGCCAACCAGCGCAAAGCCATCATCGAAGGCCTGAAAGATTCCGTGGAAGCCTTCTCCAAAGCCGTCGAAGGCTCGACTCCCAAAGATGTGATGATGCTAGTCCTGGTCACCCAATATCTCGACACCATGAAAGATATCGGCGCCAACGACCGCAGCAACACCATCCTGATGTCGCACTCCCCCAGCGCCGTCAGCGACCTCTATCACCAGATGCAAGACGCAGTAATGATCGGCACCAAAGCCGCGAACCCAGGGCCGTAGCAGACCAGTTGGGGCAATATTCATCTTGTCGTTCCGAACCGGGCTGAAAGCCCGGTGAGGAACCTGCTGTTCCCATCCCGAGTCGGGCCGCGGGACGGATTGGAGAGTGTTCCTGTAGAAACACATCGTCACGACGGAATGGGGCAGACGACATCGTCGTGACAGCTAACCCAAAGAAAACACGACGGGAAACTCCCCGTCTGTCCCCACATTTTCGTCCCCACATTTTCAGGTGTGCGTCACAACCCTGCTAGCCCCCTCGATCTGCTGATACCGAGCTGCCGATACAACCGTGGAAGAGCGGCGCTTCAGCGCCGCGTAAGGCGGGCGGAATGATTCGGGCTTTAGCCCCCGTGCGTCGGCAGCGTCGTACCCGCCCTTGCAAAAAACGCAAGGACGGGGCACCCAGGGTTCCGAAAGAGGAAGAAATCAGCACAGGAAGGGCGGGCCACCCGCCCAGTAGCGGGAGGTCCCCGAGAGGGCTAGATTTCTCTTTGTCATCGTGAGACGGCCAGATTTCTGTTTGTCATCCTGCGACCGCCGGATTTGGGTTTGTCATCCTGAGCGCCTTGATTCTGGCGCGAAGGATCTATGTATTTCGAAGCCGCCTCGAAAGTCCGGGACCGAAAAGGGCGCGAGCGGGTGCCCCGTCCTTCGCGTTCTCTGCGAAGGGCGGGAACCACCGACGATTGCAGCACCGCAGTTAGGACGGCCAACCTGTCAGGTCGCCCCTTCGTCGTAGAAGCCGATTGAGGCGGCGGGAGCCGCACAGTGTGACGAAATGACTCCGACGCGCGTGCGGACTACAATGGGGATTCTTCGTTGCGCGGCAAGCGGCGATAAGAGACGACCGATCCCCGATTGCCCCGAAGTAAGAGCGAGAATGAAGAAGCAGCCGCATCCGAAAGAACGCAAAATTCTAAACTCCTACCGGAAGGTCGGAACGAAGTTCGTTCCGCCGCTGCTCCAGTCTTTTCAGTTGGACCATATAAGCTGGTCGAGCCAAACCCTGCCCGAGCTAATCTGGTGGGACGTTCTGGCCGACACGGGCTCCCACCGATTCGCTGCAAAGGTTGCCGAAGAAATCGGGAGGTACTTCAAGGGGAAGACCCACCGAGATCATTGGTGGGCATTTATCTCCGACTACAGCCATCTTTCCGACGACCTTGCTCGCGGATTGCGCGACCATCTCGCACAAGCCGGCCTCTTATCTCAACTGACAGAATGTTTAAGAGACTTCCTAGATCTGTATCCAGAATGTCCAATCTCCAAGATGATTGGCACGCGACCGAACGGCACAGTCGATGTGGGCTACCTTCTCCGATTTGAGGAGCGAATGCGCGAAGTCGGAGACAAGAGGTCGAGGAACGGAGTACTTATTCAGGCGCAAGCTATCTATTTGGGCTTCGTGCTGGGAAGGCTGAAGGTGAAACGAGGCTTGGCCTTAGCCGATTTCCCGGAGGTCGAGCATTACCCCGATACGGAGAAGTCGCTGGCGGTGGGAGCATCAATCTGCGCCGCAGTGAACATGCTCGCAGGCACAACGCTTCCGAAATACCCGGACGACGCTTGGGTGCAGTATTTTTGGAGGCGGAGTCTTGATTTACGCCCGCTAGATTTTCGACCCCTAGAAAAGCCATGACTGACGAAGGCAAGCTCGAAGAGCTTTTTCGTGCCATTGAGCAGAAGATTCGACAGGAGCTTCGACGCCGATGCGAGGCATACACACCCGACCTCCGAATGCCAGAAATCTTCAATGTCCTCACGGCACTCCTCGCGAGACAAGCGACGCTCGCCATCGAATTAGCATCTGCCCCGCAGCTATGGAACGGGCATTCGGCACCATTGTTCCTCCGTGCGATGACAGATGTCCACATCATCCTCTCTTGGATTCTTCTCGACCCGAAAACACGAGCGCGACAGTATATTGACCACGGCCTGGGCCAAGCGGTGCTGGAGCTGGAACATCGGAAAAAACAGCTCGAGTCCGCGCCCGAGCACGCCAAAGAAGAAATGAAGCAGATGATTAGCGCCTACGAATTATGGGTGAATACTCAAAGGTGGAACTTCCTCGTCGAGGTAAACGTGGGTGCGTGGTCCGGCAAGACGACGCGGGCAATGGCGGAAGAAAGCGGAATCCTCGACTTTTATAACGACGTCTACACTCCTTTCAGCCAGTGTGCGCACAGCACGTGGTATCACGTCGGCCGCTACAACTCAGGCCCCTCGGGAAGTCCCCTTACAGGACAACTCTGGATGCCCCGCATCACCGAGGCGGCGAGCGACGTTTGGAATTTGAACCTAGCCGCCAAGTACTTGGACAAGTCATTCAACAAATTTGATGAGCAAGCATTAGGGCGCCCACCGTCCTCTGAAATTCAGGAGTGGATCAGCCGCGAGATTGAAGCTCGCTTTGGACTGGACAACGGTAAGCGCAACTCCGCCGGCGAGGACAAGAGTCAGCCCGGGATTGATCCCGGCGCCAGCATTGACCAATGAGAAATTCGGGAACAGACAGAACGTTCCCACCGACTAGATCCCATCGCACCCCACCGAAAACCGCAGAGCAGCACACACTTCATTCATCCGTGCCGAACTAAGTTGCGCCACACGTTTCCCCAGGCGCTGTTGCGATACCGTAACCGCATTATGCAGGTTCACCGCGCACGGGGACTTCATGCCGTCCTCCTCATCCAGAACCACCTCCGACGGCACGCCGCGAATCGTAGAAATGACCGGCGCAACCGTGACCGTCGACAAATAATCGATAGCGCTATTGCGGGTGAGCACCAGCACCGGCCGTTTCTTATCCGCCGCGGCGAACTGATAAAGCCGAACGTCGCCCCGCGCTATTCTTCCGCCCACGTCGCCTCCGACTCCCAACCCCGAGCTTCCTCGGCCTGCGGCCGCAGCGAATAGCCATGCCGATCACGCTCCTCACTGGCTCGCAGTTCCAATCGACGAAGATGTTCCCGCAAAGCGTCGCGCACTAACGCAGACCGGTTTCGCTTCGTCCGCTTGGCGGCCTCGTCAGCAGCCTGTAACAGCTTCTTATCCAGCACGATTTGAACAATTTCCATATGTGGACTCCATTCCACAGTATACTCCACATCGAAACCGTCCTGAAAGCAGTCTAAAGTTTCGGCCCAACCTCCCGGTCAACGGATCTTTTCCACAGCCTTCCACAGCCACCGAGTGTGACGAACGACCTTTACTCCAACTGCGGATTTCTGCCAAGCTTCAGGAGTGCGAGGAACCCCTCCATATTCGAGCGCGGGAGCAGGCGCAGCAGCCAGCTCTGTCCAGCGCAATTTCACCGCTAACTCCTTATTCTGGAATATTTTGCGTGTAACTCCTTATTCCACAATATTTTGCGAACAATCGTCGGGGTACCCCCATGCTAAACCTAACAAACGCAGTATCTTACGGGAGTGCGCAAAAAAAATGTGAGGGGGGGGTACCCCGCAGAAGCGGCCGCCGGAACCGTCGGCTGCCCGCCCGTCATCTAATGAATTGACTTCCCTACTCGGGCAACCTAGTCTGGAAGTGGCTCTTTGAGCTTTGTTCTTTGAATCGGCCAATCCCACCAGTGGGGGCGTCACGGCTTCGACGGAGATGCTTGCGGCCAAGAGGCATGCCGGGGTGCACACACCCGTAATCGTGGGCAAAATGATAATTGCCAATCAACAGATGGCATACGCAGCCTAACTAGTTTAGGCAGCCGTCCCAGGAGGCTTCGCCCGTGGGCCTCCGACGGACGTCACACAGCGGGCTGCTCTTCGCGTCTACGTCTGGGACGCGAGGCTAAGATCACAGGCTAGCGGATCGCGTTTCTTGTCGGTTCTGAGCGCGCGCCGCGAACGTCCTCGGGTAATGCCGAGGGCATGAACTCGACTAAGCATGTAGTTCTCTTGACCAGTAACATTTTCGGACGCGGGTTCGACTCCCGCCGCCTCCACCACTATAAGCTATTGATAATACAGTAGTTATAAAACGATAGAAAAAATCGTACAATAAACGTACAATGGACTCGGCAAAGGTGCTGATTCCATGCTCTCGGTTTACTCCCGCCACTATCCTCCCTGCCCTTCAGACGACATCAACTACAAACGTTGCCGCTGCCCGAAGTGGATCAATGGCATTCTCGGATCGGATGGCCCCTTCATCCGTCGCAGCGCCAAGACCCGGAGTTGGGAAAAGGCTGAGGATTTCAAACGCAAACTGGAAGAGGAATATGAGGCGAAGCAGCAAGGACTTAAAGAGGCCTCCCGGCCGAAGCCTGCTCTCGTAACCGTCAAAGAGGCCGTGTCACGTTTTCTGAACAGCAAGCGCAACGAGAATCTGGCCGACTCGACTCTCGATAAGCTGACCACAATCTTCGAGAAGCAGTTCCTCACGTGGGCCACGTCCTACGGATTCGTACGCATCACTGAGATCACGACTGCCGACCTGGAAGGCTTTCGTGATACCTGGACCGATGGCCCTCTTGCGAAGAAAAAGAAACAGGAGCGGTTGATCGGCTTCTTTTACTACTGCCTGCGACTCGGCTGGATCAAGTCCAATCCCGCCGTTCTGCTGGGTCGAATCAGAGCAGATGGTCCTCCGACGGATTACTTCCCTTCGCCCGAGTTCGCCAAGATCATGGACGCAACTTACATCTATCAGCCCAAAGGCTGGGTGGAATGCCGGAACCAAGCAACACGGCTGCGGATTCTGACGTTGCTCATGCGCTGGAGTGGACTGGCGATCAGGGACGCCGTCACCCTGGAACGGCGTCGGCTAAATGAACATGGCGAATTGTTTCTGTATCGTGCCAAAACCGGCAGCCCTGTTTACGTTCCTCTGCCTCCGGATGTGGCGGAGGCATTGAGAAATATTCCACCAGGCCCCAGTCCCAATCCGCGATATTTCTTCTGGTCTGGCAACGGCTCACCGAAATCGGTAGTTGGTAATTGGCAGCGGAGTTTCCGACGCCTCTTCAAAATCGCAGACTTGCGCAGCGACGACGGATCGTCCAAGCGTTGCCATCCGCACATGTTCCGGGACACATTCGCGGTCGAGATGCTGCTCGCCGGAGTCCCGCTGGAACAGGTCGCAATGTTGCTTGGTCATAAAAGCGTGAAGATCACGGAGAAGCACTACGCGCCATGGGTCAAGGCGAGGCAGGAGCAGCTTGCGGTCAACGTCCGAAAGTCTTGGACTGTACTTGATGCGGGCAACCAAGCGGGAAAACGCAAATCGCCGAAGCGCGCGAAAAGCGCCTGATGGAGATGGCTCCCGTCTTCTGCCCGGTAATTGATCTCTAGCTTGCTCTGCGTAGCTTTCGATGAACTCGGTGAAGGACCGTCTCAGGCACTCGGAGCGTCCGGTATCCGCGCTTGTGTAACTTTTCTTCTGTGCTCCAGTGAATCACGCCTGGTTCCCTTTCAAATATTTTGCGAACTGTCTTCTCGCTGAGTGCCCAGAGTTTGGCGATCTCGATGATCGAGTAATGCTTCTCGCGAGCTAGTTCAATCGCCGGCACAGCGGAAGGGCCGGAAATCGTGTGGAGGGCGTGGGAGGACTCGGCTGGTTTTCGAGCGAATTCCGACATGGCATGACCCCAACGCAGCTGGATGTTAACTAACTTGATTCCAGACGCCTTGATTGTCCAATGAATTCTCGGGCGAGAGCTATTCCCAACAGGAATAGCTGGCTGAAAGCAACCACTCCCAAAGCCGATTTGCAAGAGTTGTTTGAGTTGGCGATTGAGACCACCAATGCGGACTTATCGTGTGCGAAGGCGCAGGTAAATCCGCAACTGAATTACAACATGGTTGGTGCTAATCCAGGTAGTCTTGGCAAGCTGTTCCGAGATGTTGGGCAAGAGTCTCGCCGATAAGAGCCGGAAAAAGAAGGTCGCGACAGGAGATTACTTTGGACGAACACACCGTGATTGTCGTCATCAACCACGAGCCGTCGGATTCGCCTTTTTCATGGTGAGTACTTGGGTCGACACGGGCGATCCGATTGGCTTTGGTGGACGCCGCTGATCTGCATATCTGCGGAGGAATGACCGGACGAACTCGTTTGTCAATCGAGAATCTTCGTCTTTCCTCATAATCACACATGTTGGGAAGCACAATGAGGCGTCAGACAGCTGCCTTACCACTACACCTTCAGCCCGAAAACCGAGGGCCGTAGGTTTGGTGAGAATGGCCACGCCGACGTGCTCAGAAACCAAGTGAACCGCTTCTTGCGGCGTAATGATGTCGTGGGCGCATTTCGGAACAATTCCCTCACGCCGAGCCGCATTCATGATTGCGTCGTGAACAGCGGGGTGAACTCGATGCGCGAACAGAATCCATTCATCATTCGACAGATCTTGAAGCACGAGTGGTTCCTTTTCAGCCGCCGCATGCCTTTCCGGAAGAACCGCATAGAGCGGGGTCAGAACGAATGGTGAAGCCTCGATCTGAGAGTCTTTCGGCGGCGCTGTCACTAGGGCCAGGTTTAGTTCTCCCGCTAGAACACTCCGGACCAACTCGATTGAGAACTGACTTATCAGTCGAATAGCCAGCTTCGGATAGAGGGGAAGGCGAACTGCGAGAAGGTCAGAAATCCAGGCTTGATCGGCCTCGTGCGAGTGTCCAACTATCAAAACGTTGCCCGCTCCGTCATGGGCGGCGCGAGAAAGATGAAATGCCCGCTCCATGTGCGAGATCGAGGAACGAGCTTCTTCGACGAAGACTCGCCCCGCGTCGGTCAGTTCCACACGGACAACCCGCCGATTATCACGAGTGAACAGGCGAAATCTAAGCTGCTTTTCGATCTCAGTGATTTGTCTGCTGAGCGCAGATTGGGTCAGGTTCAGTCTGAGGGCGGCTTTGGTGAAGTTCAGCTCTTCGCCCAAGGCAATGACTGCGTGCAAGTGGCGTACTTCGACGTTGGGAAACACTGCTCCAACCCCCGCCCAAGAGTTCGGTGAGATCAGGAATTCGCCCTGCCATTTGTGCGTGAAACGACGAGTGCTTATGACCTTAGAACCCGGTCGGTGTTGAAGAGTTTCCCAAGGACCAACAATTTTTCAAATACCTTGCATCTGAAACCCGCTCCAGGCGGAGGTTTTCGGGCATTGTTGATTCGGTATCCGTCTCACTATCTCGGTCCTCCGTCAAACCAGGAAGAGTTCCGACCCGGTGCTGCCGTGACAGGACAACAAGCAATAGTCGATATAAAGCGGTGTCCGCCGCCTCAATTTGCTGGGAGCAGATACCGGTCGGAGTCTTTCGTCCTCCCTTAACGTCCGCGGATTCCTCTGCACTGGTGGAATTTAGTCGGTGACCTTAGCCAGGAACGTGTGCTCTTAAAACCGTTGTCGGAGGTTGGCCTTGGGTTGGGCCCCGAGGCTGCCTCAGTAGGGCACGGACTTGTTCGCAAACCCTAGGTGGCTCCGGTAGCTTCCAATCCCGGGGCTAAAGGGTGTTCCAGTTCGAGCATTCGTTCTCTGATTGCATCCGGCGACCAGAGAAACCGCACCTGCATCTTCTGTAGGTCGAATTCCACTATAACGATCACATCTTGCGCTGACGGTTCGTCTTGGCGCTGCCTCAAGAACATTGGACACTTCTCGCTGCATTCAACGAAGGACAACAAGAATACAAACACCATCCTCTGGAGTCTGTTCTCTATTGATCACTCGGCAGCGCTTGGGAAGTGATTGGGTCCGGTCTCGATCTACTTTGCATCGGAACCATGTGCCCAACTATATGGATATATTGTCGGTTTTTCCGTTGGATGGTGTCGGTGGCTACGCCGCGGCTGATTTCCTCATCGCGGTCATGTAGCTATCCATCGACTGGGTTAATTGGGCGTCCACTTCGTCCGCGATCGTCATTACATCAGGCAATAGCAAACTGAAATCGAGGCGGCTCAGATTGCTCTGCAACGTTCCAAACAGAGTCACCTGTAATATTCGTGATTCGTGGACCAACATCGCGGGAGTGTAGCCTTGCAGATATCGCAGCATGCCATGGGCTACGGCGGCGGCGGAAAAGGCAGCATCGCTGTCCTTTGTGGTGGCACTGGGCTTGCTCAAGCGTAGAATCAGGTCCTCGACCAACTTAGGGAGATGTCCAGTACGCTCGTCGTCGCTGAGCAACAAGTGGTTGAGTTCTTTACTCTGCTTTGCGCGTACTAACCAGTCTTCGACGACACTAGCAATGCAGCGTCGCAGGATCACTCCCACTCTCTCTTTGTCTGCTCGGACAGCAGGTTTGCGGTTAAGCACCTTCTCTCGAACGAGATCGGCTAGCTTCCCGACCTCGAACGGTTTCACCATGATTTCGTCCGCTTCCAAAAGGATAGCTGACATGGCGCTCTGCACGTCCGGGTAGCCACTAACCAGGAGCGTAAGTGCGTTCGGTTGAGAGTGGCGCATTGCGGTGACAACCGTAAATCCATCGCCAGGGTTGGGCATGTGCAAGTCTGTGATGAGCACATCGAAGCTCTCCATGGCGATATGTCCCAGCGCTTCCGTCACACTAGCGGCAGCGACTACGGCAAACCCCCTGTGTTCAAGCGTCGCACTCATCATTTCGCGAACCGCATCGTCGTCATCTACGAGCAATACTTTATTAGCAACGAGGACTTCGCTCAGGGACATACGGCACCGCCTCTACTAACCGACGAATCTTAGTATTAGCTAGGTTTATTCTTAGAACTGTATAAAAGTGACCAGGCAGTGGAACTGTTGACGAGGTACATTGCCTTAGTCTGAAGCTAGAGACGCGGTCATGGGTTAGCGGTGGATAACCCGCCATTCAGACCCTCACGACCGCTTTACGGAAGTCGCACATACAGACATTTCAAGCCGAACCCGTGGGGTTCGGCATTTTTGTGTCCCAGGGTAACAACTTACGACGGAGGGGAGTCACTCGTCACTGGGCGCGTGGCGGGACGGACGCTTTGAATAACATCGCTTGATCGCTGCTTGCGTGGAGCATGTAGTGCATTCCGGCCGGAACAAGAATAATGGTGCCCCGGGTCAGTGCGGTGCGGTAGCCGTTCGCTGCCAGAGTTGCGCAGCCGCTTAGAACGATGATCGTGTCTGGGCCCTGAGCTGCGTTTCCCAGGTATTGCGTGCCCGACTCAAGATTGATACTGCTCAATTGAAACTCATCAGATGAGGTCTGGTAGACACGTTCGGAGGCGCCTGCGGGGATACCGGTCACTACAACGGGCAGCCCACTGTCGAAAGAGAGAATTCTCATCAGTCCCTGCGCATCAACGTGCTTCGACGTCAACCCTCCGCGTAGGACGTTGTCGGAATTTGCCATCAACTCAACGGTCACTCCTTCGAGATAAGCATGGAGCGTGCCCGCGGGCTGGTATGTCCCCTGTCCTGGTCGCAGGTGCACCAGATTCAACAGATAAATCGAGAAGATGCCTCGATCACAATGCCCACCGACGGGACAAAATGTTTCTGACGCCCGTGCGGCCCAATGACCCGGATCATTCTTATCAGAAGTATCTGTCCGGGCAAGGCGCGTGATGAGAGTATTCAACAGAAGGTCAATGCGGTCCTGCGGCGTTGTCATCACTGCGTGATAGAGATCTTGGAGCAGAGCCCGGCGTGCCTGAACCGTATTTTCGGTGTGTCCGAGCTTTTCCGGAAAGTCGGGCATGATCGAGTGCAGCTCGGGAACCGTGCGGAACATTTCGGCTATTTGCTCCAGTGGACGGAAGCCGTGCAGCATCCAGAACTCGGTTAAGGCTACGGCCACCTCTGGCTTATCGTTGTCATCTTTGTAATTCCGTCCAGAAGCCTGCAAGTCAATTCCCGCCGCGTCCTCGCGGGCGAAACCTTCTTCAGCCTGTTTCTTCGTGGGATGCGCCTGAATCGAGAGCATGTTGGCAACGTCCAATACTTTGAACAGATAGGGCAGACGGCCACCGAAACGGGCACTGGTCGTTGGACCAAGAATTTTCTCTGGGTCTTCCGCGATGAGCTGGTTGAGCGGTATCTCAATACCTGCGACGTTCGCGGTTGCCGGCCCCTTAGGATGAGCGCCCATCCATAATTCCGCGAAAGGTCTTCTTTCGTTGTTCGCAATGCCCAAAAGGTGCGGAATGAAGTCGCAGCCGCCCCAAGCGTAATGTTGGACCGCGCCATGCAGTCTCAGCACGCCGATTTCAGGTATGGGTGGCAACGGCTCTCTCCATACAACGCAGGAAGCCGTTCGGCTCCGCGACTCCCATCGCTGCGATCGCGTCAGCGCGCGACTGCGTATCGGCCACGGCGTAGATGCGCAGTTCGTCGGCGTTCCCCGATGGCCGCACGTGCGCTACCTCGCCGTTATCGAATAGGACGCGCACACCGTCCGTGTAGTCCACATGAGAGATCGTTCCGAATCCCATTTCCCGAGTGAAGAACTTCGCAAGGCGCTGGCGGAGTATAGTGAGGCTCGATTTTTCAGGATCGTTTGCGCCATCAGCACTAGGTGAAAAGAACGCCACGAGTTTCAGCCCAAGCGCTTTGGGAAAACTCTCCAACAGCGCGGCACGACTGAAGCGTTTCGGGAGTCGCTCAAACAGATCGACCACGGAAACCTCGGACTCATCCGCGGCGAAAAGGACACCGAGAATCGGCAAGATGGCATCTCTCGTGAGTAGAGCCGGCAAAACCGCGCCATCTCGGGTGATGTCCGAACCAGTCAAGAAGCCCCCATTGGGTTCCCAGCCACAGACTCGCTTTTTCCCAGCGCGCCGTGCTTCCTCCATCCCGGCAATCACAAAGGGCGAGCCGATGCGCGTCTTTGGTTCGACCACGGATTTTAGATTTCCGCGATCCACCGCATCATTGCAACTGATTGGAACCACAACGGCATCGGCTTTTAGAAACTCAGCTACGACCATTCCCACTAGATCTCCGCCGAAAAAATGCGCTTCGCCAGTCGCCGCATCCACGCCGAGAATCAAAGGCCGGTCGCTATCACCGTCCGTCGACACGATGGCATCGATCGGTCCATGCTTCGCCGTAGCCTCCGAAACCAGTGCCTGGATCGTGGCCAGTTGCGCCGCCCCGATGTTCTCCGTGTCGATGGGAACGAACGTAGCACTGCGTCCGACCGCGATCACCTGCGCATTCAAGCGTTCCAGGACTTCCACGAGGAGATCGCGCCCGACAGCTGATTGTTGGTCGACCAGTACGCGCTTGCCGCGCAGAGATGCGTTCTTGAAGAAGGTAGTAAATCGTGTGATCCACGCGGCGCGAGCATCCGGAATCTCCGCGGGAAGATCCTGATGGCCGGCACGGAACATGCCACGGTCATCAAACAGAGACTCGTCTTGATCTTGGCTGTATAGCCGTTGGCGCTCGTTTTGGACCTGCTCGTTGATCGGCGCTTCCTGCTCTTTTCGCAACTCGCCTTTGCTGCTGTTGGTCTTGTATCCGTTGCGGTCGAAAGGAATGTGGCTGCCGGTAATCATCATGCTGCCTTTACCACGGGCGAGCGCATAACAGGTGAGCGCGGGAGTGGGTATGGTCCCAAGGTTGATCGCATGCAGGCCAGCATCACGGATCGCAGCCACTATCGCCTGGGCGATCTCCCCTCGGCCTTCCTCGTCGGGCACAAAACGGTCAGAACTGAGACGCAAGTCCCGGGCAAAGAAGAACTCGTCGCCGCGCAGGATCCCGCCCTCGGCAGGGCTGAGTGACTGCAAGTATTCCAGTTCCGCAAGAGCGTTGATGTAGACCTCCAACTGCGTGAGGTCTACCACCTTGCCCCGTCGTCCGCTGGTGCCGAACTCCAATTCTCTGGGTTCGTACTTCAGACTCGATCGAAGCGTATGGGTTTGGGTCGCCACCGTCATGACGAAATCCTCCTATATCTATCAATTCTCGGTGTGCTCATGGGCGCGCTTCCGGTTGCAGAGCGGCTAGCAATTCATCCAACTGGACCGTCGCGAAGCGGGCAGCATAGTCGGATACGCCGTAAGGGATAAACAGCTCGTCGTCGTGGAGCAGTGCACCACAGGAATAGACGACATTTGGAACATTCCCTTCCCATTCGCTGGGGATTGGTTTCAGCAGAGGTTCACGCAGCCTCCCGATCACCTTGGACGGATCTTCAAGATCGAGAAGACAAGCGCCTATGGAGTAGACGCGTCCCGGACCAACGCCGTGGGTGAGGACCAACCAGCCCGCTTTGGTTTCGATCGGCGAGCCGCAGTTGCCGATTTGAACCAGTTCCCAGGGAAAAACGGGTTTGAGAAGAACTTTAGACTCATACCAGAAACGGATATGGTCGGAGAACATGAGATAGACATTCTCTGAGTCCTGCCGGGACAACATGGCATAGGAGCCATTGATCTTCCTGGGGAAAAGGGCCATCCCTTTGTTCTTGACCGCTGGACCATTCAGAGTCATGAGCTGAAAAAGAAGGAAGTCGGACGTCTCCAGCAATTGCGGAATGCCGAGCTGCCCATTAAAAGCTGTGAAGGTGGCATAGTAGACGTGGGTTCCGTCGTCGTTCTGGAATCGTACGAAGCGGGCATCCTCGATGCCGTTTCGCTGTGACCGGGTCACGGGGAAAATGACGCGCTCGGACAAGCCCTGTTCCGGTGGGAATTGGACCGAGTAATTAGACTTGGCCAACATGGAGATTCGCTCCAACGTGTCCTGGCGGGCTTTCTCACCATCCGGCGTCGGGCCTTCCTTTAATTCTGCGTCGACCGCGGCCAGCAGCTCTTTCAAGTTGAACGAATCCGGCAGTCGTTGCATTACGCGTCTTGTGCGCTCGTTATCCAATCCAAGTTCGAGGCAGGTCCGTTCGAAGAGAGCCTTGTGATAGACGTTGTGAGGGACCTGATTGGGCTCAACAATATCGCCGGTGGCGGCCATGACCTCGATTCTGTGATTGGCATGGATAATGCCGGTGCGGAAGACGATGGAGGAAATGCTGCCATCCCCGGTTGCGCGCAAGCTCAAAATAAAACGCAGCGCGCCAGAGGGCAGTCCTTGTTGATTTGGATCAGCGACAATGGACGGGTTGAATAGCGCTGCGGACTCAACTGCGAATTCAGAAAGGAAATACGATCCGATCAACAGTTGTCGTTGCTCGGACAGTTTGTGTTCAACGGAGACAATCTTGCGCAGGTGCTCAAATCGTCCCTGGAAAAGCTCTTTGATCTGCTGGTGGTGTGCGGCGAATTTCGAGGAAATCGCACCAAGCAATGGACCGACGTCACTCTCGGAGATTGACAGGACCGAACTGACGATCCTCTGCACTCGCTGATGGTCCCCGGGAGTAAAGGGCCGCAGCAGAACCCGCGACGGATCGGGCTTCAGTTTTACATGCGTTCGTTTGACATGGACCTCATTGGGATCATGGGCCTTTGTTTGGTCGGTGACAAGACTGCGGGTGGCCATCGGTTTTCGACATCCGCCCTTCTGTGTCCGCAGCAACTGTTCTCCGCAACGATCAACTACTTTGGGACTTCGGAATCTGAATCAATGATGTCCAACAAGTTCTTTTCGCTCCTGGCCGGGCTTCTCGGTATGCCAATACCTGTCACGTAGATAGTGGCGATGCAATTCCTCTTCGTAGCCGCGGGTGATGAGAGCTTCTTCGGTGTATTCCGGAGATCCTTTGACGGCTTCCCGAGTGAGGTTAGTAAAGACTTTCGATTCTTCCCAGCTGATCCGTTCAATCCATTGGGTTGAAATCAGGACCTTTTTGCCCGGCCACCAGTTGCGGGTGTCCACAACCAAGTAACGAATCGCCCAATCCTCGTCATCCACCACAAAATCGGAGACGTGACCGATCTCTCCGTCCCGGGCCTGAATCGTACGGCCAGTTACATCTTTCGTGCTGCGCAAGTGCGGGTCATCACTCTTGTTGTGACGAGCGGTCGCGGACCATCGCCCTTGTCGCTGAGGGTAAGCAGCACCGCCCCACATGTAAGGGCCGTCCCAGTATGCTGGCCAACCATAAAACGAGTAGTACTGAATCTCATACTGCCGGGAGACTGGTTTGTCGGTCTCCAACGATGGACTGTCCTCAATTTGCTTCTTGGTCAGATCGACCGGAATGACATGGTCATCCTTCCGAGCTGGGTCCAGTGCGTAAGGCGAAATCAAGACCTGCCGGCCGCCCAGCCAGCCACCTGTATCAGCAATGAGATATCGAACCGCCCAACTCCGGTCATCGAAGTAAAACTCCTCAGCCTTGCCGATGTCTCCATCACGGGCGCTCAGTTTGTAACCCTTTAGATCTCTAGCCAGTCGCAGCATGTGCGTCTCTCCTTGGTGAAAACGGCGGCAGGTATTCTCGACAGGAACAATACGTCGCCATCGATGCAAGCCTATGGGAATGAGTGCTCGCAATCTGAGCAATAACGCTCACAGCACGACTGTGGCGAACATTCCGGTCTCACGCAATCTGGAATCGTCGGAAGACAGGTACCTTGATCAAATCCAATAGGAATGCAAAAAGCAGCGATGCCAAAAGCGTAGAAGCGACGACTGCAATTGGCAGAGGCTGCATTGCGATACCGCGCAACGCCAGAGTACTGATGATCACGATGTCGCCGATCGACGAAACAATGAGCCATGTACCTGGGCGAGAGCTCCATAAATGTTGGCGTTCGCGAATGGCGTAGAGGGTAGCCTCGCCCCCAAACACAAGCGTGATCGCCGCGAGGGTCTGGAGCGCACCGACGTCGAGCCTTAGCGGGTACTTGCCTACCAGAAGTGCGCCCGTGCAGAACCCTAGAAGGCAGATTCCGAGGACGGAGCATGCCAACACCAGCTTGCCGATTTGCCACTGATTGGGCTTTGCCGACGGCCGGACGTTGTCTGCGGTGACCGACATTCCAAGAAAATCACCGGTGATCATGATGATCACCATGAGTAAGGGCGTGAGGATGGCGTGACCGGTGACGATCAGCCCGATGGCGAGGAATAGCACGTTTACTATCTTCTTGGTAACGGAATTCAGCGTGTAGGTTAGGATGCGCTGGAATGCCGACCGGCCCTCCTTCACGGCGAAGACGATGCCGCCGAGTCCGGCTGTCGTCAACACGATTCCTGCGGCCGACTTCGCTACGTCCGTTGCCGTGGATACTGCGACTCCCATCTGCGCCTGGCGTAGAGCGGGGGCATCGTTCGCGCCATCTCCGCACATCCCAACCGTGTGACCACTCTTCTCGAACGCCTTCACCAGGTCATACTTTCCCTCGGGAAAAACACCCGCGAACACGGCGAACTGTTCCGGGCGCACATCCTTCGGAAGCGGGCCAGGGGGACAGATCGGCCCGTCCAGTCCTACTGCATGAGCCACGATGCTGGCTGTAGCCGGCGCATCACCCGTCACCATAACCATGCGCACGCCAAGATCTTTTAACTCGGTGATGAGAGCAGCGGCATCGGATCGAGGTGGATCACTGAGCGCGATTAGCCCAATGAGTTGCATAGCATTCGGAGCGCCGGCCACAACTGCGAGGACTCTGTAACCTTTCTTCTCAAGTTCATCGGCCTCAGTCGCTCCTGCGGAACTCGCCCCGTTCGCTGATGGCTGCACAAGTGCGATCACCGTGCCATACGCCCCCTTCAGGATCCGTAAACTCTGACCGTCTCCTGCGGTGGTGATCGCCTCCGACATCTTCCTGGACGGATCGAACGGTGTGAATTTGACGAGCTTCCGCGGATTCTGCTCGGTCTTCTGTTTAGCAGCACCTCGAATGGCTTCGTCTACAGGGTCCTGGCCCCCATCGGCACTCGCCAGCGAGGCCAATGCCAGGACGTGCGCTTCACTGACACCGGGCATCGGACGGACGCTGTTGACGGACAATTGGTTCTGGGTCAACGTACCGGTCTTATCGGAGCAGAGCACATCCATGGTCGCCGCTTCATCGACAGCGGAGAGCCGAGTCGAAAGAACTCCCACACTCGCAAGGGATCGAGCCCCGAGGGCAGTGGCAAGCGTAAATGTAGCTGGCAGAGCTACGGGGATGGCTGCGAGAACTGCGGTCAGCAGCAGCGGAATCGTCTCGCTCCAAGGCAGACCCCGTAAGGTCGCATAGGTGATCAATACAACGATGATCGAGCCGTTGAAAATCGCGAGGTTGCGCACGACATGAAGGACAGCCTTCTGTTGCGAGCTCACGACATGCGCCGTGCGTACCAACTCGGCGGTGTGCCCGAATTTGGTTCGCGGCCCGGTCTGAATTACCTTCGCGGTAGCCTCGCCTCGCCGCACGAGCGCACCCGCATAAGTCTCTACGCCCGCGCCAGACTCGACCGGCACAGATTCACCAGTGAGCATCGATTGGTCGAGGAGAACGGATCCGTCCACGATCTTCACATCCGCGGCTACCACTGCGCCCAGGGATAGCTTGACCAAGTCACCCGGCACCAACTCCGCGGACGGTACGACTTTCCATAGGCCATCCCTCTGCACCGACGCATTCAAGGCAAGACGCGACTTCAGGGCGGCGAGTGTTGCTTGCGCTTTTCCTTCCTGAAAGAAGCCCAATGCAGCATTGAAAAATAGCAGGAACGCTATGACCGCTGCCTCGGTCACCTTGTGCAGTACTAACTGCAGCACGATCGCCGCCTCAAGCATCCATGGAACGGGAGCCCATAATTTGTCGATGATTCTGCGCAATGGGTGAAGCGCAGTGCTGGGCATGGAATTTGGCCCCACCGCTTCGAGCCGGCTCTGGGCCTCCTGCGTCGTTAGTCCAGATTTATCAGCCAATTTAACTAAGGATAGACCGCCGGGAGAATTTCGGGGTTCGGCTGCTGCAGGATTGAGAGCTGTCGTCACAGAGCAAGCCGCCTGCTACTTCATTCACTCGGACCAAGAAGCCAACTGCGGAAGCACTGAACTTTCGAAACCTCAGGAGTGACTGGATTGAGGGAGTGGGTCTACCGAGACCGCTCCGGGTCGACGCCTCACTGCCGGAAGCGAACTGAAGTGCGGGCTCGGGTGAGGACTTCCGCCGAACAGTTTCTTCGCCCATTTGGTCACCCATTGAATCGGTCTTAGAACTCTTGACTTCCCGCAACTCTCGCAGCCAAAGAGCGGTCGCACATCTGAGAGGATCGCGTAGGCCACATTGAGCACGAGTTGAAAAGGCCGGAATCCCAATATGGTTGTGGCAAAACTCCACGCGAACCATTTTGTATTGGGTAGATTCCTTAGAGTCTCCGCGACGGCTTCCCCTCCCAGTTTCATCGAGCCATCGGGCATCAGGACGTGGATCGTTTCATAGGCATCCCAGATGTCGAGGTCAGGATTAAGCGACCGAAGCCTCTCCGGATCGTCACCAATCGGTTGGACGAGGATGCTCGTCTCACCCGATTTGCTCTGCGCCGACCTTTGCACCCAATGCCCGATATGGCGACAGACAGTGCATTCATCATTAAAGAGGAGGATCGGCTTAGCCTGCTTCTGGGGTTCCATCAATTGGCCACCGCTCCTGATTCAAAGGGCTGCGTCACCGCGGTCAGGACACTGGATACTGTCGGGGATGGTCCCTCGACTCGTCCAACTTCATTCTGGTTTAGAAACATGATCAGAGTTGGCGTGCCCTGGATCTGGTAGCTGTCTGCGAGTTCCTGTTCGACTGCAATGTTGACCCTGAATATCTTCTCCTGGGGTTTTACCATTTCTGCCACCTGCTCCAAAACCGGCTCGATCGCTCGGCAGTGTGTGCATCCGTAAGACATGAACTCAACCACGATCGGTCCCTCTGCCTCGAGAACGCGCCGGGTAAAGTTGCTGGAGGTAACTGTTTGTATCTTGTCCCTCGATGATGGCCGAAGTTCTGTTTCTCGCAGACCGTCCACAGTCTCGTTAATCATGGGTGCGTCCGCGTTGAGTCCACTTTTCGGCTGAGGCCACGCTGATTCGATTCTCAAACGCTTCCTTCTCCACGCGTTTTCTTTCGACTTGTTCTTGAACTTCTTCGCCGGCGGCTCCGGCATCGTCGACAGCTGTCATCTCTGCGCCGCCTCTCATAATTGCGGGGATGCCGATTGCATTTTCGTGTGCTGCCTTCTTCACGTTATCTTCTTCAATTTGCTCTTCAACCTCTTCCAAATTGGTCGCAGCATTGTCATTTGAAGCAATCTGGCTCAACCGAAACTCCGGGATCGTTGCAGATCGTCCGACGGTCTTCATACTTGCTGAACCTCTCTGCTCTTCGGGATGCGACTTAACAAACGTCTTGTTTCGCAAAGGAACTACCAAACGAATAGGCGAGCACCGGACCCGGCGGAACGCACCCTGCCAGTTTGGGTCGAAGGATCTCGAACGGCAATCTCATCACCGATGTCCGCGTTCGGGAGAGCTGGCCGTGTCGCGCTGATCTTTTCAATCTCTAAGGCGCCGTGGCAGTTCATAATCTCGGCGGCTTGGTCCGCGTTCTTGCCGGTACCGGTTGCGAAAACCATGACACCTCCACGGCGCACGCCTTGGACATACGCTTCCGCATCCCCTTTGATGACTCCAAACGCCGTTAGATCCCGAATCAAGCCGACCTCGAAATCAGTATGTGGAGTACTCATGAGGCCGCTGCCCGGCATCTCGACTGGCTCTCCCAGAATACGGATGTCCTTCTGGAGGAAACCTTTGGCCGTAAGATCGCGAACGACCCCGTCGGCCGATCCTGAATTCTCAAACAGACCTACTGCAGTTCTTGCCATGTTGTCTCCTCTACACTTTTATAGAGTCTCCGAAGCTCGCTCGCAATACTGATCAGAATTGATCAGCCAATCGTGGGCATGAGGTTCGAGACTTGATTTGGTGGACACTGCTGTATGTCTTTCGTGAAATCTCCCCGACCGTGCGTCCTGACGATCAATGGCGGTTCGTCGAGCATCAAGTTTGCCCTGTTCGAAGCGGGCGAGCAGTTAGTTCAGACATTAGGAGGGGAAATTGAGGGCGTGGGATTAGCGAAAGGAAGCTTCACGGTAAAAGGTTCGAACCCGGCCGAGAGCTTCGCACGGCCCGCGGCAGTGCCGGACCACTCGATCGCGGTGGGCCTGCTGATGGATTGGATCCAGGAACGAATGGAACTCAGCCCTTTGACTGCGGTGGGGCATCGAGTGGTGCATGGTGGACCGAAGTACTGGGAGCCGGAGCGCATTACTCCGGAAATGATTGAGGAGTTGCGGCAGCTCAGTCCTTTTGACCCCGACCATTTGCCGGAAGAGATCCTTCTGACAGTAGCGTTTCATCGCCGCTTTCCGAATCTGACCCAAATTGCATGCTTCGATACTGCGTTTCATCACGACATGCCGCGAGTGGCACGCCTGCTCCCGATCCCACGTCGATACGATGCCAGAGGGATTCGACGCTATGGTTTCCACGGTTTGTCATATGCATATTTGATGCAAGAACTCGGACGGGTTGCGGGTACAGAGGCGGCGAAGGGCCGCGTCATCCTGGCTCATCTGGGAAGCGGCGCTAGCCTGGCAGCAGTACTTGACGGACAAAGCATTGACACGACGATGGCCTTTACGCCCGCAGCAGGGTTGGTGATGGGCACTCGTTCCGGCGACATTGATCCTGGGCTGGTCTCTTTTTTGTCGCGCAGCGAGAAGATGACGCCAGCGCAATTTGACCGGATGGCGAACCACGAATCGGGATTGCTTGGAGTCTCAGAAACCAGTTCGGATATGCGGGACTTGCTCGCACGGGAAAACGAAGATATCCGCGCGAAGGAGGCGGTAGCTCTATTTTGTTATCAGGCGAAGAAGTGGATTGGAGCCTTCGCCGCCGCGTTGGCGGGATTGGACACGTTGGTGTTTGCCGGGGGCATCGGAGAAAACGCACCGCCCGTACGCGCGCGGATTTGCCAGGGATTGGATTTTCTGGGCATTGCAATAGACGAGTCGCGCAATCGCTCGTCTGCCGCAGTAATTTCGACGGAGGCCAGCCGGGCTACCGTTCGCGTCATTCACACGGATGAAGACCTGATGATTGCAGAGTCCGTCTGTCGCATTCTCGGACTTGGTGCATTGACGAAAGGAATCGAAACATGAAATCAAGTACAGCGATACTCCCCAACGCGAATACGGGGACCCTAACTCCCGTACTGCTCTGGAAGATGGATGCCTATTGGCGCGCGGCAAATTACCTGGCAGTTGGGCAAATCTATCTCTACGACAATCCATTGCTGCGGGAACCACTGAAGCTCTCGCACGTGAAGCCACTTGTGGTCGGACACTGGGGGACAGTTCCAGGGCAGAATTTCATTTACGTGCATTTGAATCGGGTCATTAAAGAACATGACCTCAACATGATCTACATTGCAGGTCCTGGGCACGGTGGCGCGGCTCTGGTTGGCAATACGTATCTCGAAGGCACCTACAGCGAGGTCTATCCCAATATCAGCGAAGATGAGGCTGGTCTGAAAAAGCTGTTCACGCAGTTCTCTTTCCCAGGGGGTATTTCCAGCCATGTTTCGCCAGAGACGCCTGGGTCGATTCACGAGGGCGGTGAACTTGGCTATTCGCTCAGCCATGCCTTCGGCGCCGCGTTCGACAATCCCTCACTGATCGTTGCCTGCGTGGTAGGAGACGGCGAAGCGGAAACTGGGCCGCTGGCAACCGCATGGCACTCGAACAAGTTTCTCGATCCCATCACTGACGGCGCGGTGCTACCAATCCTGCACCTCAACGGCTACAAGATCAGCAATCCGACCGTCCTGGCACGCATGGAGCACGAGGAACTAGACCAATTCCTGCGCGGCTGCGGTTGGACGCCTTACTTCGTCGAGGGCCACGAACCTGGTCTGATGCATGAGGCCATGGCTAAGACCTTAGACAGAGCGATCGATGACATACGGAGTATTCAGAGCAACGCGCGTAGCCATAACGACACGACGCGGCCGCGCTGGCCGATGATCGTCCTCAAGTCTCCCAAGGGCTGGACTGGCCCAGAAGTGGTCGATGGCCTACAAATTGAAGGAACGTTCCGGTCGCACCAAGTGCCGATCCTCGTCGATCCCGCGCATCCAGAGCATGTCGCGCAGCTCGAAAGTTGGATGAAAAGCTACCGCCCGGAAGAGTTGTTCGATGAGAGCGGGCGTCTCAAGGCAGAATTGGCGGATCTCGCACCGAAGGGAGACCACCGCATGGGCGCCAATCCCCACGCCAACGGCGGAATCCTGCTGCGTGACTTGCGCATGCCGGACTTCCGTGATCATGCGCTGCAGGTGACCAGCCCCGGAACTATCGAGGCGCAAGATACGCAAGTGCTGGGCGGATTTCTGCGCGATGTCGCGAAGGCGAACCAGGAACAGCGGAATTTTCGGATTTTTGGTCCCGATGAAACTGTGTCCAATCTGTTAGGGGCGGTCTTTGAAGTGACGGATCGCCAGTGGGACGCCGGGCGCCAAAGCAACGACGAATTCCTTGCGCCCGCAGGGCGTGTGCTCGACTCGATGCTCAGCGAGCATCAGTGCGAGGGGTGGCTGGAAGGCTATCTGCTCACCGGGCGGCACGGGCTCTTCAACAGTTACGAGGCTTTTATTCGGATCATCGACTCAATGTTCAGTCAGCACGCCAAGTGGCTGAAGGTAACTCAGCAACTGCCGTGGCGACGCAAGATTGCGTCTCTGAATTACCTGTTGGCCTCACACGTCTGGCAGCAGGATCACAATGGCTTCACCCACCAGGATCCCGGCTTTATCGACCACGTCGTCAACAAGAAAGCCAGCATCGCGCGGGTCTATCTGCCGCCCGACGCCAACTGCCTGTTGTCCGTCATGGATCACTGCCTGCGCAGCCGGCACTACGTCAATGTTGTGATTGCAGGGAAACATGCGCTGCCGCAATGGCTAACCATCGACGCCGCGGTCGTGCATTGCACCGAAGGCGTTGGCATCTGGCAGTGGGCCAGCAATGATCAGGGTAGCGAGCCGGATGTCGTGATGGCCTGCTGTGGAGACACTCCGACTCTGGAGGTCTTGGCCGCCGTGTCCATCTTGCGAGAGTTTCTACCCGCACTGAAGATCAGGGTGGTCAATGTCGTCGATCTGATGAAGCTTCAGCCTAAGAGCGAGCACCCGCACGGGCTGAGCGAGACTGACTACGACGCTCTATTCACCAAGGATAAGCACATCATTTTTGCCTTCCACGGCTACCCCTGGTTGATCCATCGGTTGACGTATCGCCGGACCAACCAGAATCTGCATGTACGGGGATATATAGAGGAAGGCACCATCACAACCGCGTTTGACATGAGAGTACAGAACAAGTTGGACAGGTTTCATCTTGTGCAAGACGTGATTGATCGTCTGCCTCAGGTGGATATACAGGGAAATTATCTCAAGCAGCAGATGCAGGACAAACTTATCGAGCACAAGCAATACATCGATCGCCATGGCCAGGATCTGCCGGAGATTCGCAACTGGAAATGGGGCAACACGAAGTGACTGAGCGTTATTGATCAGACGGCTCGCGTGGCCCTGCTTATCTTTAGTGGTGGCAGGCTAAACGATCTCTGTCTCTCTCAGCGGTTGTGAGCTTCACACCCAACATTTGAAAGGAACTAATCATGATTCGTACGACAGCACCAAGCAATCCGAGCAACTCCGTAGCGGCAGTGTTCGCCCAGCATTCTGGTGCCGAAAAAGCAGTAAAAGAATTGAAAGACGGCGGATTCGACGTCAAGAAGCTGTCCATCATCGGAAGCGATTACCATTCAGAAGAAAATGTAGTTGGTTTCTACAACACGGGCGACAGGATGATGTATTGGGGCAAGACGGGAGCTTTCTGGGGCGGACTCTGGGGCCTGCTGTTCGGGTCGGCGTTCTTCCTGATCCCCGGTTTAGGTCCTATCATCGCGGCCGGTCCGGTCGTTACTTGGATTATCGCCGCTCTGGAAGGCGCAGTGGTGGTTGGTGGAGTGAGCGCGTTGGGGGCAGGGCTGTTCAGCCTGGGCATTCCGAAGGACAGCATTTTGAAGTATGAAGCTTCGGTCAAGGCCGGCAAATTCTTGCTGATTGCCCACGGCACTGCCAATGAAGTCGAGCACGCCCGGGACATCCTGCAAAATTCGGGCGCCGAGCAGATCAACCTACATCAACCAACAGCGCAACCTGCTCTAGTCGCCTGAATAAAGGGCGCGACAGCCATCAAAGGAACGCTGTAATCACCCAACCAGTACATCCATACCACCCAGCCGCGCATATCTCGCCGGCTGGAGTGGTTGCTTTGGAGTAGCCATCATGAAAGAACATCTGAAATCGATCATCGAAGTACTCAGCAGAGACGCAAATCAGCTTGAACATCATGCCCAAAAGCTCAGACGAATCTCGCCCGACCTTTCTGTCGATCTTAAGTCGGACGCCGAGCTCATCGATGACAGAGCCGCGTCCATCAGGAAGCAAGTCGAACTTCTGGAGCACTGGGAATAGCATCCAACGCCCGGAGAGCGAACTGCTCGACATCTATTTCATAAGGGGGCACATGCCTAACACCGGCGAAAGACGAGAAATCACCAAGCGAGTGAACGCGAAGGAAGCAGAGATGGTCCAGCAGTCCAAGAAGTTGGTGTCCAGAGCGAGAGAGATCACCGCAGACACAGACGCGGAGAACTTGGTGCGCACCACCGGAACGAACAAGCGGAGATCCTCCCGCAATCCGTAACGCAACGTGCCCGAGGCAACTCCAAGAAAAGGAATTCTACCGATGAAAGCTGTTCTAGTGCGCGGCTACGGTGACGTGAACCAGTTGTCCTACGGGGATACACCTGACCTTAAACCGGGACCGGGAGAGGTATTGGTCAGAATGGTGGCGACCAGCATTAACCCCATCGACTGGAAGCTCCGCCGTGGCGATCTGAAGGCGTTCATGCCTTTGCAGTTCCCGGCAATTCTGGGTCGTGATCTTGCGGGTGAAGTCGTCGGCCTGGGCGATGGAGTCAAAACCAGAAAGATTGGCGAGCGGGTCCTTGGTCTCGTGAATCATGCGTATGCAGAATACGTTCTGTGCCAGGCAGGCGATCTGGCTCTCATTCCTTCGGGCCTTAGCTTCGAGCAGGCGGCAGCACTTCCTCTTGTGGTGCTTACCGGCGCTCAGCTCATCGAGAAAGGGATCAGGCCGAGATCGGGAGAAACAATCTTGATCACCGGAGCCGTAGGAGGAGTCGGGCGCACCGCTGTTCATGTCGCTCGACAACATGGAGCGCATGTAATCGCCGGAGTGCGCTCCACGCAAAAGAAGGAGGCAGTAGGGCTTGGTGCCGACAGAGTACTGGCCCTGGATAACAAATCAGAAATCGCCAGCCTAAAGGAACTCGACGCCGTCGCCGATACGGTTGGTCACGAGGTCATCACCTCACTCATCCCACACATCAAGAAGAACGGGGTACTGGCAACCGTTTTAGGCAGGCCTGAAGCGGCCAACGGGCGCGATCTGCGAGTTGAGGAGATCTTTGCCCAGCCCGATTCTTCAAGACTTGAACAGCTCGCGTACGAGGTCGCAGCCGGCAAATTTTCTATTCCCATCCGACGAGAATTCAAACTGTCAGATATCCGATATGCCGACCCGATGGCTGAAAACGGTGGCATCGGAAAAATCATACTTGTCGCGTGAATCGGTCATCTATGCGAATAACTGCACTGTTCGTTTTGGGAGTGGCTGCGGTCGTCGGCAAGGTGGCCTTCGCCGAATCGAAGGCATCGCTGCAAACGGTCCCTCACGTCGATCTCACACGTTATCTTGGCCGCTGGTATGAGATCGCACGGTATCCCACGCGATTCGAAAAGGACTGCGCGTCCGATGTGACCGCAACCTACACTCAGCTTTCCGGCGGCAAGGTCGAAGTTCTGAACGAGTGTCGAAAAGCCGACGGGCAGGTGAAGAGGTCAAAGGGGACGGCTGGCGTAGTGGACAAGAGGACGAATGCCAAGCTCAAGGTCACGTTCTTTTGGCCGTTCTCGGGAAACTACTGGATCATCGACTTGGCGCCCGATTACAGCTACGCCGTCGTCGGGGAACCTCATCGTAAATACCTCTGGATCCTCAGCCGTTCTTCTCAGCTCACCGAATCAGTCTATGGGCAAATTGTTACCCGAGTTCGAGAACTTGGGTACGATCCGTCCTTGTTGATGAAAACCACGCAAAGCGGACCAGATCCTCTCCCGGGTGGGCAAAGCAATTGAAAGGACTCTTTTATGGAAGACTATAGATCTAGCCAGCAAGACGATACGAAGACTTATCTTATCGGTGGCGGCATCGCCTCCCTCGCCGCCGCTGCTTTCCTCATCCGGGATGCACACATCCTCGGCCAAAACATCGTCATCCTGGAGCAACTCGATCGCTTAGGTGGCAGTCTTGACGGCGCCGGTTCCCCGCAGGACGGTTATGTGCTTCGCGGCGGAAGGATGATCGAGAGCAAGTACCTTTGCACTTATGAACTGTTCTCATCGATTCCAACACTAGATGGAAGCAAGAGCGTCACGCAGGAAATCTTCGACTGGAACCAGATCATCAAGACCGACTCGAAGTCCCGTCTCGTTCGTCGCGGGCAAAGAATCGATGGTCCCGAATTTGGCTTGAGCGAGAGACACATTCTGGATCTGGAGCGTCTGACGGTGGAGCCGGAAGAATTGCTCGGCAGGAGCACCATTGCCGACGAGTTTGATGCTTCATTCTTTGAAACAAATTTCTGGCTGATGTGGTGCACGACGTTCGCATTCCAGCCTTGGCATAGCGCTGTCGAATTCCGCCGCTACCTGCGGCGGTTTGCGCACTTGGTCGGCGGATTCAACCATCTCAGGGGGATCATGCGCACCCTCTACAACCAATATGATTCCATGGTTCGTCCGCTCCAGAAATGGCTCGAAGAGCGCGGAGTACGATTCGAATTGAACACTCGCGTCACCGATCTCGTCCTGAGAGAAGCGGCAGACCGCAAGACCGTGCAGCGAGTCGTATATGTGCGGAACGGTGTCTCCGGCGATATCGAGGTTGGCGAGAAGGATTTCGTGATCGTCACTCTGGGCTCGATGACTGAAGCTTCGAGCCTTGGGGCCACGGACGCAGCTCCTGTCCTCAAAGGCAAAGCTGATGGTGGAGCCTGGACGCTTTGGGAAAAGCTTGCCGCTGACAGGCCGGAATTCGGTCGACCATCGGTATTTGCCGATCACATCGAAGAATCCAAATGGGTGTCGTTCACCACCACTCAGCGAGACCCTGCCTTCTTTCGTTTGGTTCGCGACCTCACGGGCAATGTCCCCGGCGAGGGCGGACTAATCACCTTCGCGGATTCCAGTTGGTTGACCTCGATCGTACTGCCGCATCAGCCGCACTTTATCGGACAACCCGAAGACGTGAACGTGTTCTGGGGGTACGGCCTGTTTGTCGATAAGCCGGGCGATTTCGTGAAAAAACCGATGTCCGCGTGTACCGGCCGGGAAATCATGACCGAGATCCTGGGCCTCCTGCACATCGAATCCGAAGCATCGCAGATCTTGAATACCTCCATTTGCATTCCGTGCATGATGCCTTTCATTACCAGCCAGTTCCTGCGGCGGGAGAAAGGCGATCGCCCCGAGGTTGTGCCACAGGGATGGTCGAACCTGGCTTTCACTGGCCAGTTCTGCGAACTTCCGGAAGACGTGGTGTTCACCGTCGAATACTCAATCCGCTCCGCGCAAACCGCTGTCTACGACCTGCTCAAGCTGAATCGAAAATCACCGGCCGTCTACAAAGGCCAGTACGACCCTCGGGTTCTGTACAAAGCGTTCACGACCCTGCACGACATTAAGGCGTGAGTCGAACAAGGAGGAGATCTTGAGAGAGAAAATGAACCAATTTGTTACCGCGACAGCGAATGAACGCCTGCGCGAAGCCGACGTGCAGTCCGGTGACACGCAAGGTTTGTCAAACGCCGAGCAGGCAAATAGTGAAAGCGTCGAAGAACTGGCAGCTGACGGGCAATCTTTCGAAGCGGCGGCCGTTAGCGGCGTAGAAGACGCCGACGATCCTGATGTTCATGAAGTCAAAACTACAGAAGTGCTGCAGGATGATGTGCCCCGCGAGTACGACGAACAATGAACAGCGATTCTAGGCTACGTCTTCATCCCCAGTAGCACTATGGTTCCCACGACCACAAGGTCATCGAGAATGCCGCCAATCAACAACGAACGACACCGCACATCACGCATCGGTTGGTTACGCGCGGCGGTGCTGGGTGCGAACGACGGGATTCTCTCAACATCTAGTCTGGTCTTGGGTGTCGCAGCGGCGCACGCGACCCACAGCAGCGTGGTGGTCGCAGGCGTTGCAGGCCTTGTAGCCGGGGCCATGTCAATGGCAGCGGGCGAGTACGTGTCTGTCCACTCACAGGCAGACACCGAAAAAGCCGACCTCAAGCTTGAGCGTACGGAACTCAAAACAGACGACAAGGGCGAACACAAGGAACTGGCGGCAATCTACGTCGCTCGCGGACTCAGCCCTGCACTCGCGGAACAGGTCGCCCAACAGTTGATGGCCCACGACGCCATCGGCGCACATGCCCGCGACGAACTCGGCATCTCCGAAGCTTCCCGTGCGCGTCCCATTCAGGCCGCGTTGGCTTCGGCTGGCAGCTTCGCCGTAGGGGCAGTCATGCCTCTTCTGGTCGCGACTATTGCCTCGCCAACCAGGGTTATACCGATTGTCGCCGGAAGTTCGTTGCTGTTCCTGGCGCTTCTCGGTGGCTTGGCGGCACGCGCGGGTGGGGCAGGTGTGTTCGTTGGCGCCTTTCGCGTCACTTTCTGGGGAGCTCTCGCGATGGCGGTGACCGCGGGAGTGGGATCGCTATTCGGAACAAGTGCGTGAGCATTGCCTACCGAAGCTGCAATAACTCCAACGCGGCGGAATGCGCGATGGTCAATCTTGATCAGTTTCCTTTCACTACCCGGACCATACTCGGTAAAGAACATTTTCGGATCGGGTTAGTTCGTCGCGTCCTCGAGAGACCAAAAGGAATGACGTTTAAGCGAGCACACACTTGTTCCAGCAGCTCTCAGAACGCCTTGCTTACTCGCTTCCGTGTCTGGGCCCATGTCTCGATCATCACGTGAATAAAAAGGAGTTTGGCAATTATGGCAACGAAATTTACTCCACTGCATGACCGCATCCTGGTGCGCCGAGAAGAAGAGCTGGGAACTACGCGGGGAGGACTCATCATCCCCGATTCCGCAAAAGACAAACCGCAGGAGGGCACGGTGATCTCCGTTGGGAAGGGCAAGACCAACGAGGAAGGCAAACTGTTCCCACTCGCTGTGAAGGATGGCGACAGCATTCTGTTCGGCAAGTACTCCGGCACCGAAATCAAACTTGATGGCGAAGACTTCCTCATCATGAAAGAAGAAGAAGTGCTGGGCATTGTTACGGGTACAGCCAAGAAAGAAAGCATCAGCGCTCGCGAGACCGTCGGTGCCCGCAAGTAGGAATCGCTGTCCGTTGTTCTCCTGCGAGCGTGCAGTTTCGATTGCGCGTGGTCATAGTGCCGATGACTGCCAAGGGGTAAAGCGCGGAGCATCAAGCAACAGATCTTAACGACATTATTTTAAGGAGAAAGAATCATGGCAAAGCAAATCGTACACGGAGAAGAGTCGCGGCAGGCGATCTTGCGCGGCGTGAACTTGTTGGCGGACGCGGTGAAGGTGACTCTCGGCCCCAGAGGTCGAAACGTAGTCATCGAGAAGAAATTCGGATCTCCTACGATCACCAAGGACGGCGTCACGGTTGCGAAAGAGATCGAACTCCAGGACGGCCTTGAAAACATCGGCGCTCAGATGGTTCGCGAAGTCGCCAGCAAGACGTCCGACGTTGCCGGTGACGGTACGACAACCGCGACCGTTTTGGCTCAAGCGATCTACCGTGAGGGCGTCAGGACCGTGGCAGCCGGCGCGAATCCCATGGCCATGAAGCGTGGGATTGAGAAAGCCATAGACGCGATTTGCGGCAACATCGATCCGAAGACCGGCGAACGCAAGAACGGCGAACTGGACAAGTTCTCAAAGCCGGTCACCGGTGACATGATCGCCCAGGTCGGCAGTATCTCCGCCAATAACGATGAGACGATTGGCCAAATCATCGCGGACGCAATGAAGAAGGTCGGCAAGGACGGCGTCATCACCGTGGAAGAGTCGAAAACTCTGGAGACCCAGCTCGAAGTTGTCGAAGGCATGCAGTTCGATCGCGGCTATCTCTCGCCCTATTTTGTAACCGATCCCGAGCGTATGGAAGTTGCATTCGAGAACGCCTACCCGGTACTACGGTTGACGTTCTGCGGTGTAACGGGCATGAAGCAAGACCGGCATGGACCTGCAGATGAGAGATGAACCACCCTCTTCGAATCATGGCGCGGTCGTTTCCGTGCGCGGCAGCGTCGTCGATGTGCGGTTTGAGCGGCACTTGCCACCAATCTTCTCGGTGCTGCGCGCTGGAGCGGGGCGAGAGATCGTCGTCGAAGTCATGACACAGCTTGATGCCCGTCGGATACGGGGAATCGCCTTGACGCCTACGCAAGGTTTGGCCCGGGGAATGACGGTCGAGGACACGGGCGCCCCCCTGCAGGTGCCGGTCGGTAAGAAGATCATTTCGCGGATGTTCGATGTGTTTGGTCACGCCATCGATCGACAGCCGGAGCCCGCGGATGTGCAATGGAGAACCGTCCACCGAGCGCCACCACCGTTGTCCGAACGTTCCACCAAGTCCGAGATTTTCGAGACTGGCATCAAGGCCATCGATGTGCTCGTGCCGCTGGAGCGCGGCGGCAAGGCGGGCTTATTCGGCGGCGCCGGCGTGGGCAAGACTGTGCTGCTCACTGAGATGATCCACAACATGATCGGGCATCAGAAAGGGATGAGCATTTTTTGCGGGATCGGGGAACGCTGCCGTGAAGGCGAAGAGCTCTACAGCGCCATGAAAGCAGCTGGCGTTCTTGAGAACATGGTAATGGTGTACGGCCAGATGAATGAGCCGCCGGGCAGCCGGTTTCGGGTGGGGGACGTGGCGCTGACGATGGCCGAGTATTTCCGCGATGACGAGCATCGCGACGTTCTCTTGCTGATCGATAATATTTTCCGCTTTATTCAGGCTGGCATGGAAGTATCCGGCTTGATGGGCCAGATGCCATCGCGCCTTGGGTATCAACCAACGATGAGTACAGAGTTGTCGGGGCTGGAGGAACGCATCGCCAACACCCGTGCAGGAGCCATCACGTCCATTCAGGCGGTGTATGTCCCGGCCGACGATTTGACCGACCCGGCGGCGGTGCATGTGTTCTCGCATCTCTCGGCTTCGATCGTGCTCTCGCGCAAGCGGGCGAGCGAAGGACTTTATCCGGCCATTGATCTACTTCAATCCAGCTCGAAAATGGCGACGCCCGGCATCGTGGGTGACCGGCACTACAAACTGGCACAAGAAATCCGGAAGACGCTGGCGCAGTACGAGGCCCTAAAGGACATCGTCGCCATGCTCGGCCTGGAACAGCTTTCCCCTGAAGACCGTAACGCCGTCGCTCGCGCTCGGCGGCTGGAACGCTTTCTCACCCAGCCGTTTTTCACCACCGAACAGTTTAGTGGGATCAAGGGGAAGCTCGTCAGTCTTAAAGACTCGCTCGATGGCTGCGAACGAATTCTGCGAGACGAGTTCAAGGATTACCCGGAGAGCGCGCTCTACATGATTGGAGCGATTGGCGAAGCGACAAAAACGGAGCCGAAAACCGAAACCAATACGCAACCGAAAACGGAATCGACAAAAAAACCCGAGAATCGAAGCGAAACCCGAGACGACAACAGCACCGAAATCAGAACCGACAACAGAGTCAGCGAAGGCACATGAATCTTAAGATCCTGCTTCCGTTCGAGATTTTCGCGGAGAAAACGGACGTATCGTGCATCGTTGCCGAGACCCGCGGGGGATCGTTCGGAATCCTGCCTCACCGCCTCGATTGCGTTGCGGCGCTTGCACCCGGGATATTGACTTACGAAACAAAAGAAGACGGAACGGTTTACCTCGCCGTCGATGAAGGCGTGTTGGTCAAGGCCGGCGCGGATGTGCTCGTCTCCGTGCGCCACGCCATCGGCGGAACGGATCTCGGCCAGCTCCATGAAGCGGTGAAACGTGAGTTTCTGACACTCGACCAAAGCGAGCGCGACGTTCGCGCTGCGATCGCCAAAATGGAAAGTGGCCTTATCGGCCGGTTCGCAGAGTTTCAACATGAGCGATGAGCTGAAAGGTCAATCCGCGAACGAGGGGACGGAATTCGAGCGGCAGGTGACCGCGAAGGCTGCCCGCAAGCTCAGGGTGCAACGGGAGGGTAAGCAGGGAGTCTGGTTTGGTCTCGGCATGTCCGGACTCATCGGCTGGTCCGTCGCGGTACCGACGCTTCTGGGCGCGATGCTCGGCCTTTGGCTGGACCGACGCCATCCGGGAAATCGTTCCTGGACGCTCATGTTGCTGATCGCTGGATTGTGCATCGGCTGCGCCAATGCCTGGCATTGGGTGGCGCAGCAGGACAAGGCCATGCACGACGAACCAGAGGAACACAAATCGGAGGACAAGAAAGAGGATAAGAAATGAGTGAAACATTGGCTCTCATCTCCGCTCTTGTACTGCCGCTGCTCGCTGGCGTTTTGCTCGGTGTGTTTTTCTTTGGCGGCCTTTGGTGGACAATCCGGAGGAGCGTCTCGTCGAAACAGCCGGCGGTATTGTTCTTCTTCAGCCTTTTTCTGCGGACCGGCATTGCGCTGGCTGGCTTCTATTTTGTCGCGCGCGGCGATTGGCGCAGAGTGCTTACTTGCCTGCTCGGATTTATCCTGGCGCGCGTCCTGATGACTTGGCTTACCCGCGTGCCGATTACAAAGACAAAGAGTGCGCAGACTGTCGGTGAAGTATGCCGGTAAATCTCACATCCGATCAGCAGATTCTGTGGCAGCACGGCTTTGTGAAACTCAACGGAACGATCGTCATGACATGGGCGACGATGATCGTGATGTCATTGGGCGCAAAGCTGATCACACGCAAGCTCAAGACTGAAGGCGATATCTCACGCTGGCAAGGCTCACTTGAAATCATTGTTACCGGAATGGAAGAGCAGATCAAGGAAGTGGGCCTGAGCGAGCCCGCGAAGTATCTTTCCTTTCTGGGCACGCTCTTTCTGTTCGTTGCGACGGCCAGCCTCTGCACGGTGATCCCCGGTTATAAGCCGCCGACGGGTTCACTTTCGACCACGGCGGCCCTGGCACTGTGTGTGTTTGTGGCCGTCCCTCTGTTTGGCATCAGGGAGCAGGGCTTAGTTGCCTACCTCAAGACGTACACGAAGCCCACGTTCATCATGCTGCCATTCAATATCATCAGCGAAGTATCACGCACTCTGGCCTTGGCCGTTCGTCTGTTCGGCAACATGATGAGCGGGGTGATGATTATCGGCATTTTGCTGACGATCACGCCTTTTATCTTTCCGATTTTCATGACCGTGCTCGGTCTGCTCACCGGCATGGTGCAAGCCTATATCTTCAGCATTCTGGCCACAGTTTACATTGCAGCCGCCACCCGCATACCGAAGCCGAAGGCGGCTGTCGTCCAAGCCACGCCAGACACCAAGAATTTGAAAGCGCAACATTAGCGACAAGAAGGACTCCTTATGGATAGCGTTACTGTGGTCGCAGTCGTATCAATCGCCACCGCCGGCATTACCACCGGCATCGGTTGTATGTGTCCGGCGCTAGGCGAGGGCCGAGCTGTCGCCACCGCCCTGACTTCGCTGGCACAGCAACCCGACGCCTCGGCCACGATCACGCGGACGTTGTTCGTTGGTCTGGCGATGATCGAGTCGTTAGCAATTTACTGCTTTGTCGTCTCGATGATTCTCATTTTCGCAAACCCGTTTTGGAGTCACGTCATCGCTCAGACCGGAGGGAAATGAGCCATGCTCATCGACTGGTTCACCGTCGGGGCACAGGTACTGAACTTCCTCATCCTGGTGTGGTTGTTGAAGCACTTCCTCTACAAGCCCATCCTCAATGCCATCGACGCGCGGGAAAAGCGCATCTCTGCTGAACTTGCGGATGCCGATGCGAAGAAGACCGAGGCACAAAAGGAGCGCGACGACTTTCAAAACAAGAACAACGTGTTTGATCAACAGCGTAGCGCTCTACTCAGCAAGGCGGCGGATGAGGCGACAGTCGAGCGTGAGCGTCTTCTCGACGAAGCGCACAGAGATGCGGATAATTTACGCGCTGTGCAAGCGGTCGCATTGCGAAATGACCAAAAGAGGCTGGGCACTGCGATCACTAACCTAACAAAGCAAGAAGTCTTTGGAATCGCGCGAAAGGTGCTCGCTGATCTGGCTACGGTCAGTCTCGAGGAACGCATGGGAGAGGTGTTCACTCGCCGCTTGCGCGAAATGGACGGGAAGGCCAAGGCGTTGCTCGGTGCAGCCCTCAAGTCGTCGTCTGAACCGGCCGTCGTGCGGAGCACCTTTGATCTGGGGGCCGCCCAGAGGGCCGCGATTCAAAATGCGCTCAACGAAACCTTCTCGGCGGAAATCCATATCCGGTTCGAAACCTCGCCGGATTTAATCAGCGGCATTGAGCTCACCACGAATGGACAAAAGGTGGCGTGGAGCATCGCGGATTATCTGGCCTCGTTGGGAAAAGGCGTCGATGAACTCCTGAAGAAGAAAGACCAGGCTGCAGCGGCAGAAGCGAAAGCTGGGCGCACGCCAAAAGTGAAAGCCGAGCCCAAGGCAGAGGCAAAAACGGAGACGAAGCCCGAGGCGAAAATCGAACCAAAGCCGAAAGCAAAGGCCGAACCGAAGCCAGAAGTGAAAGCTGAGCCGAAGCCGGAAACGAAACCCGACACCGATCAGGAAGTGAAAGCTGAGCCCAAGGCAGAGGCAAGAACGGAGCCGAAGCCGGAAGCGAAAGCCGAGCCGAAGCCGGAAGCACCTAAGCCCGAAACTGTGAGCGCATGAACATGGGACCTGAGAGCCTCCAGCACGATTTCGACAGCGTGTTCGCTGGAATAAGGCAAGTGCGCGAAGCCTTCACGCCGCGACTCACGCTGCGCGAAGTGGGCATCGTCACGAATGTTTCCACCGGAATCGCCACGCTTTCAGGCCTTCCCGGCGTTGGGTATGAGGAGTTGGTGAAATTCCGTGGCGATCTGTTGGGTATCGCATTCAACGTGGACGAGGACGAAATTGGTGTGATCCTGCTCGGCGAGTATCAGGATCTGCACGCGGGCGACGAAGTCGAACGCACCGGGCGGGTCATGGACATAGCGGTGGGGGACAGTTTGCTGGGACGGGTGATCGACCCGTTGGGCAAACCGCTCGATGGCAAAGGCCCGGTTGCAGGGGACCAGCGGTTGCCGGTCGAGCGCCCGGCGCCGCCCATTATGGACCGCGCGCCCGTAGTCGTGCCTTTGCAGACGGGACTGAAGGTTGTCGATGCGCTCATCCCTATCGGACGTGGGCAGCGCGAATTGATTCTCGGCGATCGACAGACGGGCAAAACGGCCATTGCGATTGACGCCATCTTGAACCAGCGCGGCCAAAATGTGCTCTGCGTTTATTGTGCGATCGGTCAGCGCGCTTCTGCCGTCGCCAAGGTGGTGGCCAACCTCCGCGAAAAAGGTGCAATGGATTACACCGTGGTGGTCGTCGCCGAAGGCAACGATGCGCCAGGCCTTGTCTATATCACGCCCTACGCCGCGACGAGCATCGCCGAATATTTCATGGAAAAGGGCCGCGATGTGCTCATCGTTTACGACGATCTCACGCAGCACGCACGCGCCTATCGCGAACTTTCCCTGCTGCTCCGTCGTCCGCCCGGGCGCGAAGCGTTTCCCGGCGACATCTTCTACATTCATTCGCGAATGCTCGAACGGGCGACGCATTTCAGCAAGGAGCGCGGAGGTGGTTCTCTCACTGCGCTTCCCATCATCGAGACCGAGGCGCAGGACATTTCCGCTTACATCCCGACCAATCTGATCTCCATCACGGACGGTCAAATCTACCTCTCGCCCACTTTATTCGAACTGGGAATCCTTCCCGCGGTGGATGTCGGCAAGTCCGTTTCGCGTGTGGGCGGAGCGGCGCAGCGAGCCGCGTATCGCGCCGTAGCCGGGAACCTCAAACTCGCCTACTCGCAGTTCGAGGAATTGGAAACGTTCGCGAAGTTCGGCACTCGTCTCGATGAATCCACGCGCAAGATCATCGATCACGGGCAGCGCATTCGGGCTTGCCTCAAACAGCCGGAATCGCAGCCGGTGTCGATGATCGAGCAGGTCACCGTGCTCCTGGCTTTGACGGCGAACCTTTTTGACCCAGTTCCTATCGAAAGGGTGAGCGATGCGGAGCAGGCAATACAGAAATCGACATCAGACATCCCGGGAGACGTAGCAGGGCGGCTAACGTCAGCTGACAAATTGAGTGACGCCGACCGAAATGCGATTCTGGAGGTTGCTACGCGTGCGCTCGCTCCATTCCAGCCCGCTCCTAAACCGAAACCAGCCGAACCCAAACCCGACGCCGCGCCGAAATCCGCTGCTAAGCCCAAACCCGCGGCCAAGGCTTCGCCATGAGCGGCACATTGGAGAGTCTGCGTCGAAAAATCGACGGTGCCGGGGATCTCGAAGGTGTGGTTCGTTCGATGAAGGCGCTGGCGGCATCCAGCATTGGACAATACGAGAAGGCAGTTCAATCGCTCGACGACTACTATCGTACCGTGGAGCTCGCATTGGTCGCGTGTCTCCATCAGGCCGGCCCGGTTTCGCTCGCCGAGGGAAAACGCCCGCCGCACGAGCGGCCGCATGAAGGAAAGATCGGCGCGGTCGTGTTCGGTTCGGACCAGGGTCTTGTCGGCAGGTTTAATGAGGTAATTGTGGAATTCGCCGTACACGAGCTCAAGACGTTGCCCGGCAAAATAGCGAAAATCTGGGCCGTCGGCGATCGCGCTCACGCGCTCTTGACGGACACCGGTGTGGCCCCAGTCGACCTGCTATCGGTTCCGACCTCGGTGAATGCCATCACCTCATTAGTCGGCCAGATTCTCATCGAAATCGAAGCGGCTCTCGAGCACGGCAATGTCGGTGAGGTCTATGTCTTCCACAACCACCCGAAATTCGGAGCCGTTTACGAGCCGGTCAGCGAGCGACTGGTGCCGTTGGATCACATCTGGCAAAACAAGCTGGCCGCAATGGCGTGGCCGACAAAGAATTTGCCGGAGGTCATCCAAGGAGCCGAGTCGGCACTTCGGGCTTTCGTCCGAGGATACCTCTTTGTTCTGCTCTTTCAGGCCTGCGCCGAATCCCTTGCTAGCGAAAACGCCAGCCGTCTGGCAGCCATGCAACGCGCGGAAAAGAACATCGCAGACATTTTGGAAGATCTAAACCGCACCTTCCGCCGCGTTCGCCAGGAATCCATCGATGAAGAGTTGTTCGACGTGATCTCCGGCTTCGAGGCGCTGACGGGACGCCGACGCCTCGCCTAAGTCCTTAGCAAAACTACAAAGACTCCCCCGGAGCCGATGATATCTGGCGAACTACAAGTGCTGGGAACCCTTGGGTCTCAGTGCAGGAAACGGTTGGACAGAACTATTGCACAGAACGTGGCGAAGCCAAGGAGAATAAGGCCGAGAATGGCGTTGACGAGGCGGAAGAAGAACGGGCCGATGCGTTGGGGGATGAAGCGAACGAGGAAGATCAGCACGGTGAACCAGGTCATCAGGCCGACGGCGGCCATCAGGATTCCCCACCCGGGGGCGCTATAGCCCAGGACTGAATGGGCGAACGGGAGCCAGTTGGAGGTTACACCAACCCAGTAAACTATGGTTAAGGGGTTGAAGATGGTTAGAGCGGTACAGTCGGCGACTTCGACGACCAGATGCGCGGGGAGGGTGCCTTCGTCCCAGTGGTGGCGAGCGCTGGCGTACGCCCGCAGGGGGTCCTTGACGGCGCGGACAAGGAAGTAGATCCCCAGGGGAAGCAGGACAATTACGCCGATGGCCGCCAGGACGGTTTGGAGCGTCGGGTTGGACAGGTCGGAAAAGAGGTAATGACCCCCGACGAGGACCATAGTGAAGAGGATTAGATCGCCGGTGACGGAGCCGATTCCGCAGGCGAGGGTATGGCGCCAACCGCCGATCACGCCGCGGCGGATGGCCAGCATGTTAACTGGCCCCATCGGCGCGGCCGCAGCCAATCCCATCAAAAATGCGGCCGAAAGCACGTGGATGTAGGACACGACCACCATGTTGCGGCAGAAAGGTAGGATAAGCCCGAAATTCTACTCGGGCATTCTGGCATTCAAGAATATACACTCGGTCGCCGCCGCTGGCTCGGGGGCAATGCCCCCGAGGATGACAGCAGCGGTCTGTTGAACGGCTTCCAGACTCTCGCGGAGGAGATTGGCGTCTCCGTGCCAAAGCTGGATGTAGTCGGTGGAACTGGTTCCGGTCTGTAGGCCGACGGACTGGCAAACCACAAAGGCCACCGCTTCGGCTTCGGTTTCGCGCACTTGTTTGGTGGTGAGGGTGCGTCGGTCGCCGCGATGGAGCATCTCGTGGCCGATCTCGTGGACGAGCGTGGAAAATTCCTCGGCGGGCTGCATTCCCAGCAGCAGCGTGATCTTTCCCCCGTGCGACAAGCCCTTGGCGGGGCCGATCCGCTCGGAATAATTCAGCTCGATGCCTTGCGATGCAACAAACTGGACCAGCCGTTCGCGGTAGCCACTCACGTCGCCCTGCACTTCAGTGAGCGTGGGCAGCTCCTTGCCTTCGGTCTGGTTGATGTCGAACACGTACACCGCGCGGAATCCAAACAGGATGGACTCGGTTCCCTTGGCATCCACGGTCTGCTCCGTGTCTTGGTTCTGGGTGCGCTTCTTGCCGACCATGGGAGCCAGAATGAGAATGCCTTTTTCGCCGCGTTTGACGAAGCGGCCAAGCGAGTTCCACGTGCGAATCCCGGCAACGTTGCTGGCGTCGGGTTTTTGTCGGGCAATCAACATCACATTGCCGAAGGAGTAGGTATGGAATCGGGCCATGGCTCCGAGGTATTGGGTGAGCACTTCGCTGTGCCCGGACTCCAGCGACTGGACGAGGTAATCGACCGCGTCTTTGGTTTTGTTCTTGATTTCTTCTAACTTCATTGTTTTTCCCTTTCGCGCCGTTTCCGGCTTGTTTTTTTCTTCACTAGAGCGGCAGCGGGAAAAAACAAGGCGGAACGGGGCAAAGGGCAGAACGGAGGCCGGGGGAGGGTGGCAGGGCGTGAGGGAAAGCGCGGTTCGTGACAAACCGCGTTTGGTTTATGGTTTGGCGCGAAACCGGCGCGGTCCGAAACGCCCGTCCGAGCCGCGGCCAAGCGGCGTCCACCCGGAGGAGGCCGAAGTGGGGAAAAAGACGGCGTAGCCTTCCGTTGAGAATGACGGGAGTTGTTGGGTCTTGGGAATCGGCACACAGGAGGCCCACCCTGAGGTCCGTAACGCAGTGCGCGTGGCGTTTTCGACTGACCGACAGTAAGTCGAAATTCGAACGAATAGAACGCTGCCGTGGGACAGGGCTACGTGATTACCCACTTATCACCGCGCGGAATGTAGCCGCGCCGAACGAGGGCGGCAGCGAGGCAGGGGGTGATCTTATGCACCAGCCGCGCAAGACCCCATGTAATTTATGGGCAGAACCTGAGGTTTTGAAGTCTATTGGCGAAGATTCCAAGAGAAATGGCACCGCCTCCTCACCCGGCGGGAAACTAATCACGTGATTCGGAAGACGCGCGTACAGAAAAGGCCAGGCGGGAGCTAACAACGCCGATAACGATTCTTGCCCGATTTCTTGCAGAGAGACCTTTACTGCTTCTGACTACCAAGGAAGGTAACAGCATGGCCGCGCAGTGCCGCAGCGAAGCGCTGAAAAGTCAGATCGTCCGCGGGCTGGGTAATCTTCGTGTGCTTGGCATTCGTCGCCATCAAGAAACACGCTGAGTTGTAGAGCCTTTCCAGAACTAAACGACGGCAGAGTAATTCGTACCGCTGACTGTAGGACACGCCGAGATATTTCTGTTCGCCTTTGGCGGCTTTCTTTGCTTCGCCCCGAAATGCCGGGTCAACCGGAAAATACGGCTCCTTATTGCTCACAGGTGTCTTCACGTTGCTGCGATCCTCGAGCAGGAAGAGATAGCCCAGGAATGGGGCAGGGGCTTTCCCAAACCGGCCCTCCCGGAACGCTATCCATATGTCTTTCGCGCTCCCAACCGCCTCCTCGGACCGATTGTTTACGTTGTTGCCGATGGATTTGCCCGCCTGCGACTTGAATTCCATCGCGAGGACCAGCTGGCCCTGGGATACCACTATCAGGTCCCACTTCTTGGTGGCCCGGAAATATCCCGGCAATTCCAAAGCGGTACGTGTGCGGATGTCGAGCCGCTTCAGCCCAGCATCGCATAGGATGTCGGCAACGAGCACCTCGAGTGCTCCCATTTGCGTGCCGCCGGTGACCTCGCCCCGCGTGCCGGCATCGATTTTTCCTGACTGTACCTGTTTCTCTTTGTTCTTGGCGCGCGCGTCCCAGTAACTCTGGACGGCCTCCTGCAATCTCTTATCGATGTCCAAGTGCCGTCTCCATCTCTAATGCGCTGATCCCGTAGATCTCAAGAGCCAACCGCGCCGCGTGTTTCCGGTCGCGCACCCGGAACGCCTTGATCAATTCCTTTGCGTGCACTTTCGATATAGAGGCAGGGGAGGGGACACGAATCCGGCGGAGGTACTGTGCCTGGAACCGCAGATACCCGCCACGCATGCGCACGCCGTAAGACTCCACAAAGAACTGCCCGACCGCCGACATCAGCAACCCGCCAAGTACCTCTAAATCCCATTCATCCGACTGAATAAAGTACAGATTGTGATGCGGATAGGTTTCGCCGGGGTCAAGGACTGGATCGAGGACATTCTTAATGTCTGCGATGTAGAGTTTAGGCTTGACGCTGAGGGTATGCGTTACGCGGTCAATGGTTTTGTACCATCCACGAATATTCTTAGTGGCTGTGTGGCGTCTTTTGAGGGCCACCGCATGCTTTTTGAAGTACGCTTGCAGCCGAGGGTATTTATCCAGGCTAACCAGACCCTCAGCATTCCAGGGGTCCACAAGATAATGCCCCGACCACTCCATCTTGCCGTCGCATATATCCCTGACAAGTGCCAGTTTCAGGAGCCGCGACGGTTCCACCAGGTGCGCGTCCTTGGTGATGAACACGCTGTCGTTACCGGTCGCAACTCCGATTCCCACCTTCGCGCTGACCTCGAGTGTTGGAAACCTCTCTTCCAACCGCCGTAAAAGCGCAAGCTGCTCAGGCGAATGGCAGGGCCACGGATCTGCACCCTGAAACCAATCCTCTATGCGGGCAACCCGCAGTCCTTCCGCGACCACCATTGGCTTTGCATTTCGGGCTGCCTCCAGCGCCGCCGAGAGTGCTTTCGGGGGGAGATGCTCGACCTCCGGTCCTGCGCTGGCCACCACCGCGCCGCCTTGTTTCTGGGAGCGGATAACAGTGATAGCGGGGTAGGCGTCCACTTCGTCATGGAATGCGTCAGCGTTGTGCATCTCGATGACGACATCCACCGCATATGCGGAGGTCACAAGCTCGCGCAATTCGGCACCGTACTGGTTTCGCATCCAACGGTCGGCGCAAATAAACGCGCAGGTGCCGCCTTCTTTTAATTGCCGCAGAGCTGCCTCGAAAAAGGCGACGTACAGGTCCGCCCGGCCCCGCATCGTCGGGTAAGCATCACGGTAATACGTGGCGATCTCGTCGGGAATATCCTCGAGACGGACATACGGCGGATTGCCGATGACGAAGTCGGCTTCTGAGGTCGTTGCATCGAAGAGGTAATCGCCCGTCCTGACCCAGGCACTAGCAAGGCGCTCTGCCGATGGACGCTTTAATCCTCGCTCTGTCAGGATATTGGCGGCTAGACTGCGCGCACGCTCAGCGCTTGCGTCGTCGAGCTCATACGCGATCAGGGCACTCTCGCAGTCCGTTAGCGGTCGCCCGAGCCGCCGGGAGGAATCCGCCAGCCGTTCAATCATGGGGCCCAGAAAAGCACCGTTCCCCGCTGCTGGCTCGACAGCGATTGCATCGACAAGATTAGCGTCTGGCTTGTAGCCAGCAAGGTCCAGGAGCAGGTCCACGACCCATCGTTTTGTATAGACGACGCCTTTGGTCTCCAGCGCCGCGAGGTGAGAAGTCCGCGGCGGCACCAGCAGCGGAAACTGAATTGAACGCGATAATCGCAATGCTGCCGGATTCTGCCCCACTAGGATCTCAGTCTTTCTTGTTGGTTTTCATCCTGATGTTATCCGGCAATCGCGCTGCTTGCAACGGCCTTCAACCATCCGTAGCATGTCCGGAGAGTCGAGGACCTTTAATGACTGCAAAGAAGCAACAGGCATGTTTCGGCAAGAAAGAGACCCTGTTTCTCATTGATCGTTCGCTCGCCACCAAGCAGATGAGCAAGGGCTGAAATATCCGAACCCTCTGGATGGCTCCCTTTCTGCGGTTGCTCTAACTGTTGAGGGTCACCCAGCAGCACGAGGTTTTTTCCAGCCGGCGCACACGCGAGAACATTGGCGAGTGACATCTGCCCCGCCTCGTCCACAAAAAGAACATCCACGGAATCGCTGAATTCCTTTCTGCACCAGAGCCACGAAGTACCTCCCAGAACATTCACTGCTCCGCTTTGCAAGCTTTGCAGGGCCTCGCCATTGTCGCCTATCTCCCGTACCGGGTGGCCGTTGTCGCGCTATTGGCGATGGCGTCCTTTATCATTCATGGTAGGGACTGCTTCGCGGCAGTTTGCCCGTGTGCTTAAAATCATGCACACAGTTGGCGCACATGGGCATACCAGAAAACGGATCCATAGTGTTCTAAAGGGTGTGGTCGGCTGATCGGCCGTAAGTCGACACATTGCCGTGGGCCACGCATGGCCGTCCTCAAGGCTAGAGACGAGCGAGGTCTTGCTGAATGCGGGCGAGTATTTTGTCCAATGGAATCTGGCCGCGATAGTAGAGTGGAGCCGTCTTTGAATACTCCGCTTCGAATTGCTTGCGGATGTCCACGCCTTCAATCGTGAAGGCTCCGCTTTTTGCAACGTCTTGGTCCAAAGATTTGAAACGCTTCTTTTTGTGGGCCAGGTATTCCGGAGTCCCGATGAATTCCTGCACGGCTCCGATGTCGAGAAGTTGGTGGATATCATAGTAGTGCCTGAGGAAGTTCGTTGGGACTTTCCCCGTCACTTTGAACTGACCGTATTTTCGAACCACAGCTTGGACCTTTTCCACGAAAGTGTATTCAGGGTTATAGCAGGGGATGCAGAGGGCTCGGTTGTCTGTGTATTGAAGTTCCTTCGCGTCGGCGAACTGGACGACCCAAGAGGAAATTGTGACGGCGCGGTTCGGGGTCGTCTGATCGAAGCCGACTTCCAGGAGAATTCCATCCTTGAGACCAGCGATTGAACCAAAGTGAGTTCCCGTACTTCGAAATGCCGGTTGTCGCAAGCGACTTCGATCTCCGCGATACGCCCGAGGACAAGCTCCCCTACGATCCAAAAAACATCGGAACGCCTGAGTGCCAGGCGCACCCACTTGAGATCAAGCCGGAGCCAAAGATGCCCTCGCCGCAGGAGCGAAAAGCGCCCCGGACGGCTACGGAGATACCGGAGCGGGAGACCGCACTTGAGACGAACGTAAACGCCCAACAAAGCCTCAATCTTCGGGGATAGCAACTGCCATGCTGACCATTTCCAAGCCGCTTTCCGCTGGCCAGGCACAGACCTACCACCAGAAAGAGTTCACCGCGAAGGAACAGAACTATTGGTCGCAACGGGGTGTCATCGCAGGCGAATGGCAAGGCCGACTCGCCGCTCAGTTCGGTCTGGCCGGGATGGTCTCCGGAGAGGACTTCGCGAAACTCAGCCAGGGCCAGCATCCACAGACGGGCGAGCAGCTCGTACGCCAACGAGCGTCCTATGAATATCAGGATGCCGACGGCAAGACCATCAAGACGATGGAGCACCGAGCCGGGTGGGATGCGACCTTTTCCGCGCCTAAATCTGTCTCGCTGACGGCGCTTGTCGGCGGCGATGAGCGTGTACGCGAAGCACATCGGGAAAGCGTCCGCGTTGCCCTCGAACAGCTCGAACACTACACGCAAGCTCGCATCGGCGGCAATCATCCACCGGAGACTACGGGCACATTTGTCGCCGCTAAGTTCGAGCATGATACCGCCCGCCCCGTCGATGGCTACGTCGCGCCACAACTGCACACACACGCGGTTGTTTTCAATGTCACCGAGCGCGACAATGGCCAGCCGCGCGCGATTCAGCCGCAGAGCCTCTTCGCCTCCCAGCAATTTGCCACGGCCATCTACCAATCCGAGTTGACGTACCGCCTCCGCCAACTTGGTTACGAAATTACGATAGGACGGAGCGGTGCCCCAGAAATTAAGGGATACACACAGGAGTATCTCGACGCATCCAGCCCCCGGAGCCAACAAATTCGTGAATATCTCGAACGCACGGGCCGCTCAGGGAAGGAAGCTGCCGAGATCGCTGCGCACTCGACACGTGACCGCAAGGAAATGCATTCGCCGGGAGAGGTAATGGCTGCCCACCGGAGGCTGGCGGCAGACTTCGGACACCAAGCGGACGCGGTAGTACGCGCAGCGCGTGAACGATCTCAACATCAGGAGAAGCCTGCCAACTCGGTTGACCGCGTTCGAGAATCTCTGACCTTTTCTCGTGACAAGAACTTCGAGCGCGAGGCGGTCGTGGATGAACGTGCGCTGACCCACTCGCCAGCACTCGGCTCCTTCGTCTTCAGCCAAATGCTGGTTGCTGGTTGGGAAAGCATGACTTCAGCCAAGTGGCCGTAGAGGTATTCCAATTGAGCCTTACCCTGGAAACCCAGAATCACCGGATTCCTGCTTTTTCGATTTTCCGTAATCGCCGTGTGCAGTTGAGGGAGCTTTTGCAAGCTCGCCAACTCGTCGATCACGAACCATGCCCTCTTTTGTCCGTCCTTCGGCTCATTTAGGAGACGCAAGACGAGCAGGTCGATCCAAAGACTTTGGAGCGGCCGCAGTGCCTCACGTTCTGCTGGGAGTGAAGTGATGAATATCCATCCCTGTCGTGTCTCGGCCCACTCCGTGGCCGACCATTCGCCATTGCCCTCGCCCTTCTTGGGGAGAAGTCGGAGACTGTCAGCAACCAATCCAAGCGAGCCAAGAACACCAGCACGCTGATGCTCCGCCTTCGGGTCGATCAGATGCGCGTGTTCTGTTCCTTTCAGCCTTCGGTCGATTTCCTGCGGGTCCGACATCCACTTCACCAGCTCTTCCGGAGTTGGGCCATAGGCCATCAGGAAGGCGAAGATCTTCTGTGGGGACTCGATGAAGAACTCACCTTTCTGGTTCTGCGGTGGCTGAAACAGGGACACAGCCAGAGCCTTGGCCTCGGAGCGGCGGCGCAGTTCCTCCGCGGGCCCCCAATAAGGGCACCGCTTATCGAGCGGATTCAGAATCACGTCACCATTCTTCGGGTCGTAAAAGCGCTGGACGAACTCCCGTGCCGGGTCATAGACAATCGCTGAATCGCCGCGAGTTTTTATCTGTCGAAGGATCTGTAGCATGATGGCGGTCTTGCCTGCGCCGGTATCTCCGATGATCTGTAGGTGCTGTGCCTCGGCTCGTTCCGGTATGCGGATCATCGCCTTCATCCTGTCGGTCTTGATGCCTATGCCATCTCCGCCGACCTTGCTGTTGAACTCCTTCGGCGTCATCATCTCGGGACCTTTCAGTCGTCGACCGTATCTGAGCTCCCTGCGCCGTCGAACGTCCTTGGCGATAGAAAATGGGAGCTGGATGGCCAGTGATGCCAGACCGAAAAGCAGTGGAAGCTTGTAGAGGTCGAAAAGACTTTCACCGGCATAGACCGCACTCTTGAGGTAGGCACTAAAGGACGCATCGATATAGCTCTGCTCCGGTCCTAGGTAAAGAAGGACGTAGCCACGCTGCAGGGCGGGCCGTGACACCGCAAGCGGGATGGACTTGCCGCCCGGCTGCGGCGTCTCGCCTCTTGTCACGTCGGCGTTCGTCACCAGACGCGGTGGAATTCCCTGAGCACCTAGAGGTTGATGTGGTCGTTCAGTGCCGCACTCTCTTTCCATGGCTTGATGACTTTATCGAGACGCAGCATCACACTACCTCCACGCGGGGAACTTGCTGCTTCGCTGCGTCATAGCGCAGCTTGTAGCGTTCGGATTTTGCGACGATGCGGAGGAATGCCGGATCGCTGTTCGTCGCCCAATGGCCGAAGGCAAAGCCGCCAATGAAGACGGCGATCCCGGCGAGGATGGAATTGAAGAGGTTGAAGGCGCCCACGGCTCCGACGCAGACGAAGTAGAAGAGCGTCCGCTCAACTCCCAAATAGGTGAGCGGCTTGTGCAGGCTCTTGAAGACTCGATTTGTGCGGCGTTTCTGCTGTGCTTTGTCTGGCATAAGTCCCTCGTCTAAGCGCGGGTTGACGGTGGTTGGGAAGGGCGCTATACACCCCAGAGCCAACTCAGGACATTCACCGCTAGAACTGCTATGCCTGTTCCAGCGGCTACGCCGGCGAGCGCCTTTTTCGCGCCAGGTTCGCCGTGCGCGAAGCCGTAGCCCCCGATCACGATTGCAACTAGACTTGCAACCTTCGCGATGGTGCCAGTGAAGAGGGATTGGATGGCGTTAAAGCCGGTGTCGAACGGCGAACCCTGTGCCATCGCGGCCATGGGCACGAGAAAAAGCAGGGCAAGAACAACGGTGGTCGGGCGGACGCATTTTGACAGAAGACACGATCGGATTTGACGGATGAGATAAATTTGGGAGCAACGTGACATATGCACCTCCGGCAGTACCTCAAAGCGGCTGCTTTTGGCGCAAAACTAACCGCACTCAATCACGCTGTCCAATGAATGTTCAGCAGACAGCTATTCCTGGAAGGAATAGCCTCGGAATTGGAGTGATGATTTTCGCCTTAAATCCCAGATCAACTTATCGCATCTGGCATCGGGCGGACCTATAATTTTCGGATGTGCGGGCGCTATCGATTGTCACGTAGAAAGCAGATCGTCGAGGAACACTTCGACACCATGTCCGACGAACCGGAATGGGCGCCTCGCTACAACATTGCTCCCACCCAACCAGTGCCCGTCATCCGCCAAAATCCCAAGGAACCTCGACGGGAATTGTCCTTCATGCGTTGGGGATTGATACCGTCGTGGTCGAAGGATATGTCTGGAGCAGCCATGATGATTAACGCCCGGTCGGAAACGGCAGGGACAAAGCCTGCATTCCGCGAAGCGCTCAAGTCCCGCAGATGCCTGATTCCAGCGGACGGGTTTTACGAGTGGCAGCGGGCGGGCAAAGCGAAGCAGCCATACTGCTTTGAAGTCAATGACGGTGCGTTGTTCGCGTTCGCTGGATTGTGGGATCGGTGGAAAGACCTCAGCGGGCAGTGGGTCAGGTCCTGTTCGATCCTGACCACGACGCCGAATGCCGTTACCTCATCCGTTCACGACCGGATGCCCGTCATTCTTGGCGCAGAAAATTACGATCTGTGGCTCGATCCGGGGATGATGAATGTCGAGGCGGTGTCAGAAATGTTGAAGACGTGCGACGCCCGGACGATGCGGTCCTATCCCGTCAGCAGTAGGGTCAACCACGTCGCCAATGACGACGCAGAATGCTCGACACCTGTGAACCTTGCTCAACCCCAAGGCACGCTGTTCTAGGAGGTTCGTGACTGACGATCTAGGAAGCTGGGTGTTTTTTCTCGGTCCATCGCTGTGAATCTATGGGATACTGTGTCGCAATATGGTGTCAGCGGGACTCCAGCGCGAAAAACATTTTCGTACAATAAACGTACAATGGATCGGGCAATGGGGCCTTTTTAGCCGTTGTGGCAGTTCCTAGAATCAATAAGTTACGTGTTATCAATATAGTGATTAGTTCGACTCCCGCCGCCTCCACCACTATCTCTTCATCATCAATCGGTCACGCGCTCGATCTCAGTTTCCCACAATCAAGTCTGCCACAGCAGATGCTCCGCCCTACTTATCGAGCATCAGAACAACGCTGGCGTGTGGCTCAATCGTGGCCGTGACGCGAACTCCCGCAGGCAAACGCTCGCCGGTCCAGGCATTTCTTATGTCGTACTGGCCGGCGGGCAGCAGAAGGTCCGACAAGCGGCGATCGAGCGTGATGGCCTTTTCGCCGAGATTAAATGCCGCGATAGCATGCTGCGCTCCCGGTAAGTCCGCGGTCCAGATCACGAGATCACTCTCGTGCAGCACTTGCCGCGACGCGGTTGCGGTCTGGTCGATTTTCAAGATGTCGGCATTGCACAGTAGGCGCAGCGTTTCCTGATCCAGCAGAGTAAGATTGGCGCCGATGATGAGCGGACTGCGAGCCATGGCCCAAAGGCTTAGCTGCGTCTGTTGCTCTGCCGGCGTCAGGCGGGTATGGCGCGGTCCGGGGCCGACATCGGGAGACGGACGCAACTCGCCGACCGGCAGCATGTCCGCGTCCGGCCAGTTTCCGGGCTTTGTGTATTGAGCCCAACGTGCAGCGTTGTCAAATTGGTTCTTGATGCCGATTGGGAAGTCCGAGTTACCGATCCAGAGGTCCCAGACGTCGTTCGATATGCGCCACATTTGGGCGAGATCGGCGACTTCGGCGTGATGCTCGATGGCTGTCGGTCCCGGCGATAGGCTCAGCACCATGTCCCGGCCGCTATGCTGAATCGCCAGCTTGATCTGCCGAATTTCGCTGACCTTATAGGGATGGTCTGCAATGCAGTCCACCTTCAGGAAATCGACACCCCAGGTTGCGTATTGACGCAGCAGAGAGTCGTACCAGGCCTGGCCGGCGGCGGTGTCTTTGACTCCCCAGCTTGTAGGATCCCAAGGACAGGCGTCATTCTGGTCAGCGGCGTCCTGAGCCTTAAAAGCTGAGCCCTCAATTGGCAGATTACGCACGACACTCTCACGAGGAATGCCGCGGATAATGTGCATACCGAACTTGAGGCCCATTGCATGTACCGACCTCGCGAGCTCCTGGAAACCCGCGTTCCTGCCGCTCTGCAGAGCGGATGGAAAGCGCCCGGTCACCGGAATAAACCGGCCATTCTCATCCACCGCATACTTCAGCAGGTCAGGCTTGGGCCTGTCCTCAGGGTTGACCATATACCAGCCCTCGTCGATGACAGCGTAGGTAAAGCCGAAGGGCTTCAGATTCGAAGCCATGGCCTGGACATTCTCGCGGAATTGCTGTTCGTTGATACGCAAGCCGTAGGAGTCCCAACTATTCCATCCCATGGGAGGAGTTGGTGCGACCAACTTGGACATCATGCGAGCCTCCTGTGCGGTTAGCTTGCCTTGCAGACAAAGAGGATTGCAGGCAATCAGAAGGACAGCCATCACATAGCAGAATGAAGAATTGTCTGATCTCACGGATCCCTCCTTACGAACAATGCCAACAACACAGTTCGCTCTCAAAACGTTAAACGGAGTACGTATGCATACTTGGCCGGTGGTTGCGCGGGCAGCTGGACGTGCAATCCATCGGGACGCTGCTGAAACTTCGGCTTTGCATCGCTTCCCAGCAGCGACGCGCTCTGTACCGATTGACTTCCCGCGGTCGCTGCGAGCGAACGGATCACCGCCTCTCCGTTCGGCGGCCACGCGAGTCCGATCACATAAAGCACATCGCCTTTGGTGGTGAAACGGAAATCTTCGGGCGTGTAGTGAGTGGTGTCAGTGTCGTGGAACGCACCACCTGCAACCTTCGTCGGTCCCTCGCCGTAGGTCCTCCAGGGGCGCGTGCCGTAGATGGCGTCTCCGTTGACATTCAGCCATGAACCGACTTCCAGCAGTACCTGTTGTACTTCCTCCGGGATGGTCCCGTCAGAACGGGGACCGATGTTCAGCAATAGATTTCCGTTCTTGCTGACGATATCAATGAGCTGGTGAACCACGAATTCCGGTGACTTGAAGGTGTCGTCTTTAATGTAGCCCCAAGACTTGTTGCTTACGGATGTATCGGTTTGCCAATGGAGCGCGCGCGTGTCGCCGAGCTGACCGCGTTCTACATCCAGCACACCAGAGTGCTCCTGCATAGCGTAGTCCTTGTAGTTGATGACTCCGACGTGATCGCCATACTTCAGGGAACGGTTGTAATAAAACGCGGCAAAACGCGCGAGATTCGGCCGGATCGACGCCTGGCCGATCCACCAATCGAAGTAGACGATGTCGGGATGGTATTTCTCGACGAGTTCGGCGCCCCGGGCAAGCCAGTCATCGGCCCACGCCGACGAAACATAGGTGAAATCATTGCCGACGGGAGTGCCCCACTGATACACGCCTGGTTGTGCCGGACCATAAAAGGCGGCATATTGCGGGTCGTTCACATCCGAGGGGATCTTGCGGCCTACACCCATGAAGAAATCGTGTTCCACGCGATGCGACGACAGGCCAAAACGCAGGCCTTGTGCGCGTACTGCCTTGGCCAGGTCGCCAATGACATCGCGATGAGGCCCCATCTTTGCAGCCGTCCAATCGCTCAGTCCGCTATCGTACATGGCAAAACCATCGTGATGTTCTGCCACCGGTACGACGTACTTTGCGCCCGCTTTCTTGAACAGCTCGGCCCACGCGGAAGGATCGAAACGCTCGGCTTTGAACATGGGGATGAAATCTTTGTAGCCGAACTTGTCCTGTGATCCATAGGTAGCGATGTGGTGCTGGTATGCGTCGAACCCAGGCTCATACATATTTCGCGGATACCATTCGCTGCTAAAAGCCGGAACCGAATAGACCCCCCAATGAATGAAAATGCCGAACTTTGCGTCCTGGTACCAAGCAGGAGCCTCATATTTCTGCAGTGACTCCCAATCGGGCCGGAACGGGCCCTGGTTCGCGATGGTATCAACTTGCTTGAGCAGAGATGCTCGCGGGGCGTCGTACTTACTGCTAGCCTTTTGCCAGATCTGATCAATCCTGGCGGGGTCCTCAGAAGCGGTGGGATCCGTGGCGCTCTGAGCTTGCATCGTGGACGACGCGCAAAGATACAACACAATAGCGGCAAGGCAGCGAATCAATGAAAATGATGAGAACAGTCGATGGGACCGCATGATCTCCTCCCGGACAATCTCGATTTGTTGGCGTACACCGAAATGCACTGAAGTGCCCGCCACCATATTGCAGCAGCGGCCCTCATCTTGGCTATCGGCGGTCTGCTAGGGCACACAGATTCTGCCGAAGAACGACCTTACGTGATTCTGGAATCGATCCTCGACCCACTCGTGTGAGTGCCTGATTGAATCATGCAACTGCCCGCCTCGCTCCAGGAGCGCCTTTGATCCTTTTATTTGAAACGTTCTCGAGAGCGCACGTCAGGCGTCTAAAGCGCTAATGTATTTGCTGTGTCTAGATGATTCTCGTACACGTCTCCGGGCACTGCCCTTGGGCCGGTCTGCGGCCACATACCACGGCCAACCTTCTCTGGTACACTGGCGCGCATGAACGCCACCAATCGAAGACAATTTCTTGGGCAATGTGCCACCGCGACCGCGGCCGCCTGGCTTCTTCCTACCTTTGCGCGAGCAGCAGCTAGTTCTGGGCCCACCGTTCAGTTCCCTACCGCACCGCGGGACCGGGTTGCTGTCGCGGCCTATCCCTTTCGCGACTTCATCGTCGGATGGAAAGGGTGGGACGGAAACTCTCCCAGCAAGGTTCCTCTCGCACAACAAATCGAACTCAAGGACTTTGCGGCGCACGTCGTCGACAAGTTCAACATTCACAAGATCGAGCCCTGGAGCCCGATCTTTCCTTCCACCGACCCGAAGTATCTCGAGCAGCTTCGAGCCGCCGTGGAGAAAGCTCATTCCGCGGTGGTCGATATCGCGGTCGACGCCGGTCACAGCCAGTATGCGCTGGACGCCGCCGAGCGCCAGCAATCGCTGACTGGGAGCAAGCACTGGGTCGACGTTGGTGCGGCACTCGGCTCGCCCAGCATTCGCACTCACATCGACGCCGCCAAGGATTCAAAGCCTGATGTAGGGCGCGCGGCCGACACTCTGGCACGTGTGGCCGAATATGGCGCGCTGAAGAATGTGGTCGTGCATCTTGAAAACGATAATCCCGTCAGCGAAGATCCATTTTTCATCGCGCAGGTCATTGATAAGGTGAACAGCCCGTGGCTGCGGGCGCTGCCCGATTTTGGCAACTCGCTGGCCGCGCACGATCAGGAATTCCAGGACCGCGCCATGGAAGCCATGTTCGCGCACGCCTATGGAATTTGCCACGTGAAGGATGGCGAGATCGACGACGACGGCAAGGCCTCGCACGTCGATCTGGCGAAAACGTTTGCGGTCCTTAAGAAGCATGGGTACAAGGGATATTGTTCGATCGAATACGATGCGCCGGGCGATCCTTATAAACCGACGACGGAATTGGTGGAAGCAACTGTGAAGTTCCTTTCGTAAGCGAGGGCGGTAGATTCCTCGCTGCGCTCGGAATGACAAACGCGTGGGGGAACGTATGGCAGGACAAGGGGTTCAGAGGCGTGACGTACTACGCATTCTGGGGACGGCGGCGGCCGTGGCTCAGTTTCCGGGCTTCAGCAAGTGGGGATTCGCCTGCGGGCACATCGGCAATGCCGCCTTGGAGATTAAACCTGCGTCTTATCATCCGCAGTTTTTTACGGCGGCGGAGTACGCTGCCATCGAGCGGTTGACGGACATCATCATCCCCAGCGACGGCACGCCCGGCGCAAAAGAAGCGGGCGTGGCCGAGTTCATTGATTTCGTGGTGGCCAACGATCCGGAGACGCAGTATCCATTTCGCATGGGCCTGGCGTGGCTGAATGCGCATGCGGAGCAGACGGCTGGAAAGCGATTCGTGGAGCTGACTCCGGGGCAACAGACTTCCCTGCTCGAGCCTTTGGGATTCAAAGACAAGGCGCGGCCGGGCGAAGAAACGGGACGTCGCTTCTTTCGCCTGATGCGCGAGTATACGGTGACCGGCTTCTATACCAGCGAGATTGGATTCAAAGAACTGGATAATCCCGCGTTGAAGTTCTACGCCGAATCGCCGGAGTGTCCGCACAAAGGCGATCCTGAGCATCTGCATCTGCATCTGCCTCAACATTCCTGAGAGCACGTGAGAACACCCAAGAAAACCATGGCCAAGCAAATCTACGATGTGATCGTGATTGGAACCGGAGCGGGCGGCGGCATGGCAATCAAGACGCTGTGCGAGGCTGGGCTGAAAGTTTGCGCGCTCAACGCGGGGCGCAGGCTCAATCCGGAGAAAGATTTCCGTTACCACCGCATGCCCTGGGACATGAAATTCCGCGGGCTCGACGATCCCAAGCGCACGGAATCGTTCGGCTACATGGATAACGAGTACACGAAAGAAGCCTGGGATCACGAGATTCCGTTCACCGTGGCGCCGGGAACAAAATGGATGTGGCCGCGCTGCAAGGCGGTCGGCGGCAAGACAAATTTCTGGGGACGCAGTTCGGCGCGTTTCGGTGACATCGACTTCAAGGCGGCCTCGCTCGACGGCTATGACGTGGACTGGCCCATCACGCATGATGAGATCAGCCCGTTCTACACGCGCGTGGAGAAAATGATTGGCGTGGCCAGCACGGTGCAGAACCGGCCGAGCAATCCGGATGGCTCGTACCTGCGGCCATTCAACTTCCGCTGTCTCGATTTCATTCTGGAAGCGGGCTGCAAGAAAATTGGCGTGCCCTACTTGCCGGACCGCTGCGCGCAGCTTACCGAGCCGCATGAGGGACATCCGGCATGCCATTTCTGCGGAGAGTGCACGACGGGCTGCGACGTAGGCGCATTCTTTTCGACTCCATACTTTCTGTTGCCCAAAGCCGAAGCGACCAAGAATCTGGAACTGCGCACGGATGCTTTGGCGAAGAATGTTCTGGTGGATGACAACGGTCACGCTGCGGGAGTGGCGTACATCGACCGCAAAACGAAGCAGGAAGTCGAAGTGTATGGGCGCGCGGTGGTCGTGGCCGCGTCGTGCATCGAATCGGCGCGCATCATGCTGAATTCGACATCGCGCTACTGGCCCAACGGAATTGCCAACTCCAGCGGACAAGTCGGGCGCAACCTTTGCGATCACCTTTATGGCGAGTCGGCGCGCGGATATTTGCCGCAATTGGTCGGCCAGCCCAGCTTTCCGGACCACGTGGGCGACAGCACGATCGCGTGGATGCCGCGCTGGCAGAATCTGAAAGATCCGCACGAAGAGAAGTTTATTCGCGGATACTCCGTCTATCCCGACGGCGGATGCGAAGAGTTTCCGGGATTCGCCACCGACCTCGACGGCTTCGGATCGTCGTTCAAACGCGAGATCAAGCAGCGCTATCCTTCGCCGGTGAGTTTCGGAATTCAGGCGCCGTCGCTGCGTTCGGATACGAATTATGTTGACCTCGATCCGGAGGTGAAAGATCCGTACGGCATTCCCGTGGCCCGCATGCACTTTGAGTGGGACGAGAACGTGCTGAAGATGTGGGACCATTCCAAAGAAGTGTGCGCCGAAGTGCTGCGCGCCGCGGGCGGAGTGGTCGAAGGTTCGGGCGACACGCCGGAGATTCCGGGCTGGAGCCTGCATGAAACCGGCACCTGCCGCATGGGAAACGATCCGAAGAATTTTGTGACCAATCGCTTCGGGCAGACGCACGATGTGCCGAACTTGTACGTCTGCGACGCCAGCGTGTTTCTGAATTGCACCGACAAGACCACCACCATCAGCATTCTGGCGTTCTCGCTGCGCACCTCCGAACGTCTGATCGAGAGCTTCCGCCAGGATGAACACAAGGCCGCGTGAACGACGAGCGCACGCCTGCGGTGGAACTCCCGCCACACGCCACGGCTAGCTCTGGCCGGCTGCGCGAGCTCGCCGCGCTCTTTCTCAAACTCGGGACGATCAGCTTCGGTGGACCCGCGGCGCACATTGCGCTGATGGAAGCGGAAATCGTCCGCAAACGGCAGTGGCTGACCAAGCAACAGTTTCTCGACCTGCTGGGTGCGGCCAATTTGATTCCCGGGCCAACGTCCACCGAAATGGCGATCAGCGTGGGCTTTGTGCGCGCTGGCTGGGTGGGCCTGTGCGTGGCGGGCGCAAGCTTCATTCTTCCCGCCGCTCTCATTACTGGAGCCTTCGCGTGGGCTTATGTTCGGTTCGGGGCTTTCACTCAAGCAGCATCGGCACTCGCGGGAATCAAGGCAGCCGTGATTGCCGTGATCGCAATTGCGATCTGGCGGCTGGGCAAGACCGCGGTAAAGAATGTGGGACTGGCCGTGCTCGGCGGGTTGGCGCTGTCGGCATTCTTGTTGGGTGTGAATCCGATTGTGATTCTGTTTGGCGGCGGAGTGCTCGGCATGTTGGCGCAGCGATCCACAAAGTTTTGGGCAAGCAGGGCTCTCTCACTCTTGCCTAGCTTTCCGCGGCGAAGCTTCATTGGCCTACGCAGCGGCGGAACTTCCATCTACGGAACATGGATCTCGCGAGTGCTGGTTGGAGCGATTGTTGTGACATCGGCAGCCGCTGAGACTCGACCATCCGTTTACAGGATCGGACTGTTCTTCCTCAAGGTGGGCGCGGTGCTGTATGGCGGCGGATACGTCCTGCTGGCTTTCCTGGAGCAGGGACTGGTGCAGCAACATGCCTGGCTGACACACCAGCAGTTGCTGGATGCGGTGGCTATTGGACAGTTCACGCCGGGGCCGGTGCTGTCGACCGCGACATTCATCGGATACATCCTGGGAGGCGTGCCGGGAGCGGCGGTGGCGACGGTGGCAATTTTTCTGCCGTCATTTTTGTACGTCGCACTGCTGGCGCCGGTGTTGTTCCGGCTGCGGCAGTCCGCGTGGATGGCGGCGTTTCTGGATTCAGTGAATGTGTGCGCCGTGGCCTTGATGGGCGGAGTCACATTCCGGTTGGCTGCCGACGCACTGCGGGGCTGGCCGGCGTGGGTGATTGCCGTCATGGCTCTGGCGGTGTTGTTGCGCTGGAAAGTGAATCCGGCTTGGGTGGTTTTGGGCGGAGGAATCGCCGGGCTGTTGCTGGCGGCTTTCCGCCAATGATAATTCTGCGACTCCCAGAAACGAGGCGAATCATGAGGAAAGCGATCATGTGGCAATCGATGAGACAGATCGTTGTAGCAGTTCTGGCATTGGTGTTTTGTGTCACGGCTGGCGCGGCCGACCGCAAGTACATTGTGAAGCCTCGGGCCAGCGATATGAAAGCTCTGCCTTTCAGTGATGCGGTTCTGGTGGGCAACACGCTTTATATTGCGGGCCACATCGGGCTCGAGGCCAAGACCGGGCTGCCTCCGGCGAGCCCGGAAGATGAGGCGCGACTGGTGATGGACGGGGTGAAGCAAACGGTCGAGTCGGCCGGGATGACCATGGACGACGTGGTGTCTCTGCAGATTTTCTGCACCGACCTTAAGCTCTACGAAACATTCAATGGCGTATATAAGACGTACTTTCACGGCGACTATCCGCCGCGGGCGTTCGTTGGCGTGGACAAACTGATTCGCGGCGGAAGGTATGAGGTGCTGGGCATCGCTGTGAAGAGGACGCAGTGAACGCGGTAGTCACACCCGATGTTTGCCGGCGAAGAGCAGGTTCCTCACCGGGCTTTCAGCCCGATTCGGAATGACATCGTGAAACCGAGCGCACAGACTAGTCGCCGGCCGAAGTTCGTTTTTTCTTCGCCCTGGCTCTTTTTTGTGGTAAATCTATTGCCATGCGAAAGGCCGTCAATCATTTAAAGAAATCCGACCCTGTCCTGTGCGCCATCATCGAGCGCGTGGGGCCGTGCCGCATGCAGCGTAGCGCGGCCGACTTTGCCAACCTGGCAGAGTCGATCGTCTACCAGCAGCTAAACGGCAAGGCTGCAGCCACAATCTTCGAGCGCTTTGCGAAGCTGGCGGGAGAGCCGCTCACTCCCGAAGGAATTCTCAAGCTGAGCGATGAGCAGTTGCGGGGTGTGGGCTTGTCGAAGCAGAAGTCGGCTTATCTGAAAGATCTGGCCGCGAAGACGACTGCCGGGCTGCTCGACTTTGCGCGGCTGCCGGAACTTTCCGATGATGAGGTCATCCAGCATCTGACGCAAGTGAAGGGCATCGGCGTGTGGACCGCGCACATGTTCCTGATGTTTTCTTTGGGGCGTCAGAATGTGCTGCCTGTCGGCGACTATGGAGTACAGACGGCCATCAAGAAGCATTACAAAAAGCGCAAGCTGCCCAAACCGAAAGACATGGAAAAGATCGCGCGGGCCTGGGAGCCCTATCGCAGCGTGGCGTGCTGGTATATGTGGCGCAGTCTGGACATCAAGACGATCTAGCGTGATGGGAAGTCCGGCTTGCCGCTGTGCTCCTCTGCCCCTCTGTGGTTAAATGGTTGGCAATGGCTGACATGAAGATCCGCGTGCTGGTGGCCAAGCCTGGGCTCGATGGACATGACCGTGGTGCGAAGGTAATTGCTCGCGCGCTGCGCGATGCGGGCATGGAAGTGATTTATACGGGCCTGCGGCAGACTCCTGAGATGATCGTCACGGCCGCGCTCCAGGAGGACGTGCAGGTGATCGGGCTGTCGATTCTGTCCGGGGCGCACAACGCCATCGTGCCGCGGGTGATGGACCAGCTTAAGCAAAATAAGATGGACGACGTGATCGTGGTGGTGGGCGGCATCATTCCCAACCAGGATATTGAAGGGCTCAAAAAGATCGGCGTGGCCGCGATCTTCCAGCCCGGAACGGCCATGGACGACATCGTTCAATTTATTCGCACCCACGTGAAGGGACCCGGCGTGCCGGCGGCCGGCTGATGGCTGGGATCACTGTTTCGCGTGCCCGCGAAATCCTCGCAAAGACTGTTGGGCCGGTGCCGTGGTATTGGAAGACCTTTCCTGCTTTTAGGTCTTTCTCTCAGCAGAGTTTTGTGTGGACTCATCACGGAGAGCAGGGCCCCATCGCTCACCTGGTTACGCTCGGCCTGGAGCAGGAACCGGATAAGGCCCGTCTGGCGCTCAATACCTATTGCCGGCCATTTCTGGTGCCGCCGCATTCTGTCGGCATATGGTGCCCGGAGGGGCGCAGCATTCGGCTCGCCTGCTTCGATCCTGACCAACTCAAGGCGTTCGATCTGGCGGAGGTTGCGGGCTGGTTCAAGCCATCCGCGGATCGCATTTACTCAGCGACCGCGCCGATCGCAGACTTCGAAGTTCCGCTCACGCTGGGTCCGGGCATGCACAAGATTGAACCTCCGGCGGAGCTCGCGACCGTCGACGAACTGATTATCCCAACCAGCTACAAAGCCATGTCGAACGACGATCCGGCGTTTGCCCTGTTTGTGATCTACCCGCAGGCAGGGCTGGTAGAGGTCTTGCCGCAGAAATGGTTTACTGCTTCGCAATATCGAGTCGGGCAGCAATGGATCACGCGGGCCGCCCGCGATCCTGATTCGCAACGCATCATCGGCGAATGCTTCGGCGTGGGGACGTTCCTGCTGGAGGACGACGGCTGCCGCTTGGCGGAGTGGGTGGAGAGAACTGCCTAGCCGAGTGCTCAGTGGAGTGGATAGCCCGGAGCACCGGGCAACAACCCATCCACTTTAATCACTTTCATTCCGGGCTTCAGATCGGCGGCAGACACCAGGCTGACGGCTCCTGGAAGGGCCCTGACCGCCTCCAGCACCATGCCAATGGAAGGGGCAACGAAGGGTTCGGTGTCGACTTCGCCGCGTACCACCTGAGCCGTGCAGCGTTGCTTGAACTCGCTTTCCGACAGCCTGAGGAACTGCAGCAGGGCGGTTCGTTCGCGACAGCCCGGGGCACGCAACATGATTTTGACGCGTGCACCACCCGGCCAGAAAGGCTGATCCCCGCTCAAGACTTTGCGCAGTTCGGCTCGGCTGATGTTCGCCGCGGGATTGCCGGAGTTGACGACGACTGCAAGATCTCCCTGGGCCGCAGCCGAGGAGATGAAGGCCAGGCTGGCCAGGAAGGTGAGCGGCAAAACCAGGATTGATCGCTTCATATTTCGTTTCATCCGTCGCGTCTCACGCAGTCGCGTCTCATAGGCGCGTGTCATTAGAACGTAAAGGCTACTTGCAGGTGCAGGCCATCCAGGTCAGGTAACCCTTCACGCTGGGTGTGATCGGCTTGCGCCTTGAAAGCGATGTAGTCGTTGAAATCGTAACGGGCGCCGAATGAGGGGCCAGCCCGCAAGCCTACGTCGTCGAAGAGCGTATTGCGCTCGGACGCGTTGATGTACTGGTAGCGGACGAAGGGACGCACGCGTCCCCAACGCCGGGAGATTTGTGAATAGAAAGCCGGCATGTTGAAGACTGCGCCGGACGACAGCTGGGTTTCGCGCATCAGGAAGACTTCATTGAGAGATTCAATCCCGTGGCCGACATAGACGGCATAGGAGTTAAGAATGGTTTGACCAAAGCGGTCCTGCAAGGAAACCTCTGAGTCGCTGATCTCGTCGTGAAAGAATGACCCGCCAAGTTGCAGACCCGGCGCCCAATCCGGGCGGGCAAACCAACCCAGGAGCACGTGATTGCCGTCGTTCTCGTCGTTCGACACCCCCGAACCGTTGATGTCGGGCCGTATGGTATCGCTGGAGCCATACTCGGCAACGTAGTTCAAGCCGAATCTTCCTGAAGGGATGGCTCCGGTGGCGACAATGCCCACGGCCTGGGTCGGAAGCAGGCCGCCGTTTCTGGCGTACTCCATGATAAGCGGCCGATCGGCAGTGGTCTGCAACCAGGCCGCGCTGCGGAAAGCATAGTTGTAATAGCCGATGTCGGTCTGGTAACGGCCCAGAGAGATTTTCAGGTGCTCATTCATTTCATATTTGAGCAAGGCCTGGCGCAGGTCGAGTTTGTAGCTCTGAGCGTCGGCTTCCTCAAAGGTGATGTCGGCGAGGACGCTGGTCTTTTCGGTCAGCCGCGAATGGAGGAAGAGGTCGAAGTCTCCGGTGTAAAAGTTGGCTGTCGAACCGGGCACGAAACCATAGGTGCCGAGTTCCGGCTGACGCTGATTAAGGACCTTGTAATCAACTTCTCCGAAGCCGCGCCAATCAATACCATGCATCTGGTGAATCATGGCAGACAGTTCTTGCGAGGATTCGGCCGAGGCTGCTTCAGCCGTAACCGGGGAGGCCTGCGTGGGCACTGATGCAGTTTCCTGGGCCGGGACGGGCGTGCGGTCTGCTTCGAGCTTTTTTACCTTCTCCTGCAGTTCGCTGGTCTGCTGCTGCAGAGCTTTCACTTGCTGTACGAGAAGTTCTATCGTTTTCTGGTCGCTGGTTTTCTGATCGGTTTTCTGATCATTGAAAGCGGAACCCTGCGACCAGAGCGAGGCAGACAGCAGGAGAAGCGCAAACGCAGCATTAGAAACGCGTAACATGATCCTTATTCTCCGGGGGTACAGGCATTGACCCGCTCTGGCTGGACGAACTCGTGCCATGCAGCCAGTTTGACTATCGTCAAATCAGACTGCGAGCATCGGTTACTGAAGGTGGGGTGAGGAACGGTGCGAGCTTTCGGGCCTACGGTTGCAGGAAATGGCTTTTGCTCGTGAATCGGATCGTTTCTCGGATGGTTTCTGGGATGGATTCTCGATTCTTTTCGGTGGAGCGGCATGAGCGGGTCTTCCGGGTGCGCCTTCAATCCTCGGATGGGACCAACCGTCTCACGGGCGAGTGCGTTCGTGCGCTTACGGAGATAGTCAGCCAACTGGCTGGCGAGAAGTTGCCTGTAGTGCTCGCCGGCAATGACCGGTTCTTCTCCGCAGGCGCGGACCTGGAAGAGATTTCTGGGCTCTACGGTCCGGCCGCTTATGAATTCTCTAAGATGGGGCAGGCTCTGATGGCAGCGATCGACGGCTTTCCTGCGCCCGTCTACGCCGCCATTTCCGGATACTGCATGGGAGGCGGGCTCGACCTGGCGCTGGCTTGCCACTCCCGGATCGCGGCGCCGCATGCCGTGTTTGGACATCGCGGCGCGGCCCTGGGCTTGATCACAGGATGGGGAGGCACGCAGCGTCTGCCCCGCTTGGTCGGCAAAGGAAGAGCCTTGCAAATATTCGCAGCAGCCGAGAAGGTCACGGCTATCCAGGCGCTAGGAATGGGACTGGTGGATGCGCTTGCCGACGATCCTATAGCGGAAGCGGTGAGAAGAGTCCGCGACAGACAACCGCGAGACTCGCCATAGAGAGAAGTATTCGGGCTATGCCACATTGCGCGGCTCGGCCCGCGTGGTATACCGTAATCAGTCCGCATCTTGATTTTGTGAACCAGATTTGGCGAAGCATCGCCGACCAGGTTTCCGCAACTCAGATTTCGTAACTCAGTTTTTGTAACCCAGATTTCGTAACCCATGGCCGACCGTAACGAGCTTTCTGCTGCCAATTCGTCCGCGCCCGACAACATGCTGACGACGAAAATCGATCCCACTTCCGCACGCTACGAAGCCAACATGCGCTTTCTGGCCGACCTCATGTCGCAAGTCCGCAATGAGGAGGAAAAGATTGCCGAGGGCGGCGGCCCAAAGGCGATTGAGAACCAGCATGCCAAGGGACGCTTGACTGCGCGCGAGCGCATTGCCCTGCTGGCCGATCCCGAGACATTCTTCGAGCTCGGGATTTACACCGCGCACGGCATGTACGAGGAATGGGGTGGCGCCCCGGCCGCGGGCGTGATCGCAGGTATGGCGCGGGTTCACAGCCGGATGGTGATGATCATCGCCAACGACGCCACGGTGAAGGCGGGCGCGTTTTTCCCGATGACGTCGAAGAAGGTGATTCGGGCGCAGAACATTGCCGTTGAGAACCATATTCCTACGATCTACCTCGTCGATTCCGCAGGGGTCTTCTTGCCGCTGCAGGAAGATGTGTTTCCCGATACTGACGATTTCGGACGTGTGTTCAGGAATAATGCGGTGATGTCGGCGACGGGTATTCCGCAAATCGCGGCCATCATGGGCATGTGCGTGGCGGGCGGCGGGTATTTGCCGGTGATGTGCGACCACGTATTGATGACCGACGGCAGTGGATTATTTCTGGCGGGCCCGGCCCTGGTTCAGGCGGCGATCGGACAGAAAGTTTCTGCCGACGAACTGGGTGGGGCCGCTATGCATTCCGCGATCAGCGGGACAGTCGATTTTCGCGAGCCCAACGATCAAGCCTGCATCGAACGAATCCGCTCAATCGTGGATAAGTGGGGCTACCGGAGGCTCTCGCCGTGGGACCGGAAGAAGCCGGTAGAACCGGAGCTGACTGCGGAAGAAATGTATGGCATTTACGATTCATCGCCCGCGCGGCCCTACGACATGAAGGAAGTACTGGCGCGCGTGCTCGATGGCAGCCGCTTTGACGAATACAAACCGGAGTATGGCAAGACTCTCATCTGCGGATACGGGCGCATCGGCGGCTTCGCCGTGGGAATCGTCGCTAATCAGAAATTGCACGCGCAGCAGACTGATCATGAAGGCAACAAGCGCGTCGAGTTTGGGGGCGTGATCTACACGGAGTCTGCCGAGAAGGCCGCGCGCTTCATCATGGACTGCAACCAGAATCTGATTCCGCTGGTCTTTTTTCATGACGTGAACGGATTCATGGTGGGGCGCGATGCGGAATGGAGCGGGATTATCAAGGCGGGCGCGAAGTTGGTGAACGCAGTGTCGAATTCCGTGGTGCCGAAGATTACGGTGATCGTGGGCGGGTCGTTTGGTGCCGGACACTACGCAATGTGCGGGAAGGCTTATGATCCGCGCTTCGTATTTGCCTGGCCGACGGCGCGCTACGCCGTGATGAGCGGTGACTCAGCAGCGGGCACGCTGGTTGAGATTAAGGTCAAGCAACTAGAACGAGGCGGCAAGAAGCTGAGCGACGAAGAGAAAAAGGAACTGTACGACTCGGTGAAGCGCACCTACGACGAGCAGACCGATCCACGCTACGGCGCGGCGCGGCTGTGGATCGATAAAATCATTGATCCGATGGAGACTCGGGATGCGATCACAGAGGCGCTGGAGGCAGCAGCGCTTAATCCAGACGTGGCAGAGTTCAAGGTGGGAGTGCTGCAGACGTGACGCGACGATCAAATTCTTTCGCCGCGGATTTACGCGGATAAACGCGGATCACAAAACCGGTATGAGCCTTGATGGGTGCTAATCAGCGTTAACCCATAGCTACGACTTTCATGTCTGATCTTGTCAAATTGATCGAATGTCCGCGTGATGCCTGGCAGGGGCTGAGGGGGATGATCCCTGCCGAGTTGAAGGTGGACTATCTCAAAGCATTGATCAGCGTGGGGTTCAAGCATATTGACGCCGTTTCGTTCGTGTCGCCGAACGCCGTCCCGCAAATGGCGGATTCCGAAGAAGTGCTGAAGCAACTCGATCCGCCGGATGATGTGGAGATCATTGGCATCGTGGTCAACGAACGGGGCGCGCAGCGGGCCCTCAAGACACAGGCGGTCTCGACGCTGGGATTTCCTTATTCGATTTCTGAAACTTTCCTGCGCAAGAATCAGAACCAATCGCCCGAGCAGTCACTCGAAGAACTGGAAAAGATTCAGAACAAGGCGGACGCCGCCAGGCTGGACGTTGTGGTCTATATTTCAATGGCGTTCGGCAATCCGTATGGCGATTTGTGGAATCCTGAGGAGGTCATCGAAGCGATCTCGTTGATGGAAGTGGATAACTTGCGGATGATCTCGCTGGCGGACACGGTGGGCATGGCGAGCCCGCAGCAGGTCAGCGATGTAGTGGGCGCTGTGATGGCGAAGTACGACTACCTTGAGATTGGCGTGCATCTGCACAGCCGGCCGGAGCAGGCGGCGGAAAAGATTTTGGCCGCCTACGATGCAGGCTGCCGGCGCTTTGATTCCGCTCTTGGCGGATTGGGCGGATGTCCCTTTGCGCAGGACGCCTTGGTTGGTAACATCCCGACAGAGAAAGTGATCGAGACGCTCGCGCGGCGGGGCGCGGAACTGCCCACGCTGAAGCCTTTGGATTCGCTGCTGAAAGCGACTGCGGGCATGGGAGCGCGGTTCTCTGATGCGCAGGCGGCGGATTGAATTGGCCAGGGACCTTGCACCATGAATTACAGGACAGTACAACTCGAGTATGACGGCGGCGTGGCCACGATCACGCTGAACCGTCCGGAGAAGCGTAACGCCATCAGCTTCGAACTGATCGAGGACCTGCTGCGCGCGCTGGCGGATGTGGCCAAGTCGGAGGCGATTATTCTGATCGTCACCGGAGCCGGCAAGGCTTTTTGTTCGGGAATGGATCTGGACAATCTGAAAGCGTTGCTAGGACGTTCTCCGGAACAGAACTTGCAAGATTCGCAGACGATGGTCCAGCTGTTTCGCTCGCTGTATGAATTCCCGAAAGTGACAATTGCCGCCGTGAATGGGCCGGCCATCGCGGGCGGAACCGGCTTAGCGCTGCTGTGCGATTTTACCCTCGCGGTTCCGGACGCGAAGTTTGGCTATACCGAAGTGCGCATCGGATTTGTGCCTGCGATTGTTTCGACATTCCTCCTGCGGCAGGTGGGCGAAAAACAGGCTCGTGATCTTCTGCTGACAGGGAGAATTTTCGAAGCCGAAGAAGCAGCACGCATGGGACTGATCAACGAAATCGTCCCTGCGGAGAATTTGATGGCACGAGCCCGGCAACTGGCCGCGCTGTTGATGGAGAATAGTTCAGCATCCTTACGCGCGACCAAGAAATTGCTCACCGACCATGCCCGCGCGGAGATCGACCTTCAGATTGAAGCGGCCGTGCGCGAGAATGCGGCGATCCGCACAACGGCAGACTTCCGTGAAGGAATTTCCTCGTTTCTGGAAAAGCGCAAGCCGGTGTGGACGGGGAAATGAGGCCGAAGACAAATTATGCATTTCACGAAACGCGGCTACGGGTGCGCTACGCCGAGACCGACCAGATGGGCGTGGTCTACCACTCGAACCACTTGATCTGGTTTGAAGTGGGTCGCGTGGAACTGATGCGGCACTTAGGATTCTCTTACCACGACATGGAACGCGATGCCGGGCGCTTCATCGCCGTGGCTGAAGCAACGTGCCGTTACCGTGCTCCGGTTTATTATGACGAGGAAATCCTGGTGCGCACGCGGCTGAAGAACGTGCGCGAGTCGGTCGTGGTTTTCAGCTACGAACTGGTGCGGGAAAGTAACCGCACCTTGCTGGCTGAGGGCGAGACTACGCACATTGTCACCGATACGAACATGAAAGTTGCGACGCTGCCGGAGCAATATCTGACGGCATTCCGCGCAGCGATGGGGAAGTAGAATCCGGGATTCGCACATGCTCGCAACAGTAATTCCTGTAATGTCTCACGGGGAACCTTCTTGAACGCACTTCACATCAACGGAAACGAACTGACCCTCGAAGCGGTCGGCGAAGTTGCAAGCACTGAAACCCGGCGCGCCGCACTGCTCTCGCCGGATGCGCGAGAAGCTGTCAACCAGGCGCGTGCGGTGGTCGATGAAATCGTCTCCAGCAACAGGCTCGCCTATGCCATCACCACGGGCGTGGGTAAACTGAGCGACGTACGCATTGCAGGAGCCCAGATTCGTGAGCTGCAGGTTAACCTGGTGCGCTCGCATGCAGTGGGCGTGGGCGAACCGCTGGCCACAGAGGAAACGCGAGCCATGATGTTGCTGCGAGCGAATTCGCTGGCCAAGGGCCATTCGGGCGTGCGAGCCGTCGTTATTGACACGCTCTGCGAAATGCTCAATCGCGGAGTCACCCCGTTTGTGCCGTCGCAAGGCAGCGTAGGCGCAAGCGGCGATCTGGCTCCGCTGGCGCACCTGGCTTTGGCCTTGATTGGTGAAGGCGAGTGTTTCGATGAAAAAGGCGCACGCGTTCCCAGCGCGGAGGCATTGAAGCGGGCGCAGATCAAGCCGCTGGTGCTTGAATCCAAGGAAACGATTTCGCTGATCAATGGAACGCAGGCCATGCTGGCGGTGGGAACGCTGGCGCTGCTGGCAGCACAAACTCTGGTGGACACTGCCGACGTGTTGGGCGGATTATGTTGCGACGCGCTCAAGGGAACCGATGCTGCTTTCGACGAACGCATTCATAAAGCGCGTCCGCATGCGGGACAAATAAAAACTGCGGCCAACCTACGGCGGATGCTGGAAGGCAGCCAGATCCGGGAGTCGCACCGCGCCTGCGGCCGCGTGCAGGACGCGTATTCGCTGCGCTGCATTCCCCAGGTCCACGGAGCGGTTCGCGACACGCTGACCCATTGCCGCAGCGTGTTTGAGACCGAAGCGAATTCCGCCGTGGACAATCCACTGGTGTTCATCACCGACCCAAAGACTTCCGAGGGCGACGTTATTTCTGGTGGAAACTTTCACGGGGAACCGCTGGCGTTTGCCTTAGACTTTCTGGCGATCGCGCTGAGCGCGCTCGCGGGCATCAGCGAACGGCGCATCGAAAGGCTGGTCAATCCGGCGCTCAGCGAGGGCTTGCCCCCGTTCCTCGCGCCGGGCGCGGGACTGAATTCAGGTTTCATGATGCCGCAGGTCACAGCGGCTGCGCTGGTGAGCGAGAACAAGGTGTTGGCGCATCCGGCATCGGTGGATTCGATCACCACTTCTGGCAATAAAGAAGATTACGTCTCCATGGGCATGACGGCCGCGACTAAACTGAAGCGCGTTGTCGACAACACGCGGAATGTGCTCGCGATTGAAGCGATGGCTGTCGCCCAAGCGATCGATTTCCTTGCGCCTCTGAAGACTTCCAAACGCGGGCAGGCGGCGCATGCTGCGATCCGGTCGGTGTGCCCTACCATGGAAAACGACCGGGTGATGTACAAAGATTTCGCACGCATCGCAGCGCTGATCGCCTCGGGCAAAGTAGCGCAAGCACTGCGCTAAGACTTAACGGACTCGCATCAGGAACTCCGCGATGAGAACGCTTACGGAATATTTGAAGTTTCATACCAAGACGCACCGGGCGTACGTGCATATCACGCCACAGGTCGAACAGATTGTGACAAAGAGCGGAGTGCGCGAAGGCATGGTGCTGGTTTCAGCCATGCACATTACGGCGGGCGTGTACGTCAACGACAATGAAAGCGGTCTGATCGAAGACATCGACCAGTGGCTGGAACATATGGCGCCGTTTCGCAAGGACTACAAGCATCATGATACGGGCGAGGATAACGGCGATTCTCACCTGAAGGCGCTGCTGATTCATCATGAAGTGATCGTGCCTATTACCGCCGGCAAGCTTGACCTGGGCACGTGGCAGCGGATTTTCTATGCCGAATTCGATGGCCAACGCGACAAGCGGGTCATCATAAAAGTTATGGGGGAATAAAGATTATGTCAGAAGAACTGAACGAACTGCAGGAGCACGCCGAGCACGCGAAGCACGATCCCACGCTGATCCCGGTTACAGTAACCATGGCCATTCTCGCGGTACTGGTCGCCATTGTGACTCTGCTTGGTCATCGCGCCCACACGGAAGAAGTTGTGCTGCAAGCCAAGTCTTCAGATCAGTGGGCCTACTATCAGGCGAAGAACATTCGACGGCATCAAGACGAGCTTTTCCTCGACATGACGGCTGTTCAACCGGCCTCGGACGCTGCTGCACTCGCCAAACAGCGCGATAAGTATTCAGCCGAAGTGGCGCGTTACAAAGACGAGCAGAAAGGAATCGAGGACACGGCGCACGAAATGGAAGCAGAAGTAGCGCACGAGAGGAACCGGGCGGATCGATTTGACCTGGCCGAGGTCTTCCTCGAAGTGGGACTGGTGATCACGTCGATCACCCTGCTGTCGGGACGAAGACTCTTCTGGTATCTCGGCATGTTTCTGGGAGTTGTGGGGATGGTGACCGCGAGCACCGCATTTCTCGTGCACTGAAGGCACACCCGCATGCCCTCCGGTCGATGCAAAATCGCTAAGCTTACCTGCGCTTTTCTGCGGCGGCCTCGGCGACATTGCTCTCCGCGGGCTTCGTTACCAGGAACGCGCCGATCGCCAGCACATCCATCCGGGTGCGCTGGAAGCAGTCGATGGCCTCTTCTGGAGTGCAAACGATGGGCTCGTTCTCATTGAAGCTGGTGTTCAGGATTACCGGAATCCCGGTCTTGCGGTGAAAGGCAGATATGAGATCGTAGTACAACGGATTCTCCTCGCGCGTCACACTCTGCAGGCGCCCGGTATCATCCACATGGTTGACCGCACATAGTTCCTTGCGCTTCTCTGGGCGAATTTTGTACACGTGCAGCATAAATGGCGAGGGATGATCGTGTTCGAAATATTCATGCTGCCGGTCGGCCAGGATCGACGGTGCAAACGGTCGAAACCATTCGCGATGTTTTATGCGGGCATTCAGAACGTCCTTCATGTTAGGCAGGCCCGGGTGAGCAACGATGGAGCGGTTGCCGAGCGCACGCGGACCCCATTCCATGCGGCCTTGAAACCATCCGACTACGTTTCCTCTGGCGATCTGCTCTGCGACAGCATCGAGTAGAACGCCCCGTTCTAGCTTGCGAGACTGCAGTCCAGCGCTCTGCAACGCCGATTGAATGCGCGATTCGGAGAACTCGGGCCCCAGATAAGAGTGCATCAGTTCGTGCCGGCGCGGCTGTTTGAGCACCGAATGATAGGTGTGCAGCGCGGCGCCGATCGCCAGACCTTCGTCCCCGGCCGCAGGCTGAATGTAGGTGCGGCGGAAGGGCGTGCACTCGAATACCTTGCCGTTAGCGACGCTATTTAATGCGCATCCGCCTGCCATAGCGAGATCGTCGAGAGGAACACGCTCGTGGAGCCGATTGATGAGATGGAAAAAGATTTCTTCAAAACGCTGCTGCATGGCGAAGGCCAGGTCCATGTCACGCTGCATGATCTCAGCGTGCGGACGGCGCGGCTCGCCGAACAGCTTCTCCATGCGATCGGAGAAATGGCGCGCCAGTTTGACTGTGCCATCGGCCAACACTTGCATGCCCTGGTTGCTGCCGAGCGGCTTGAAATAACTCAGGTCGAGCTGGAAGCCGCCATTCCTGGGCGCGACAATCTTGCTAATCTCGTCGCGATAAGTATCTCTTCCATAGGGAGCGAGGCCCATGACCTTGCCTTCATCGCCGTAACGGCTGTAGCCGATGAACTCGCAGATCATCGTATAGAAACTTCCCAGCGAGTGCGGCAGGAAGACGCGGTCGAGGATTTCGATCTCGTTGCCTTCGCAGCGCGCCATCATCGTGGAAACGAAGTCGCCCGAACCGTCATAGCTGAAGCCGGCGGCTTTTTCCCAGGGTGAGCAGTAATACGCGCTGGCGATGTGGGCGATGTGATGCTCGAGATGGTGCTCTTGAAAGCGAAGTTGCGAGGGCTCGATGTCGAGAGCCTTCGACAACAAGGATCGGACATCTCGCATGCCTTCCTTGCGCTGACGCAGCCGAATAAAATTCAGAATCTTGGCCGGGTTGGCAAGAACGTATCGAACCTTCTTCGCAAGATTCGCATCGCTATCCTGACCGACCGCTACGTGCTCGACATCAGAAATCTTGGCGCCCACTGCGTCGAGGCATGCCTTGACCGCCAGCGCGGGAAATCCGCCGAAGTGCTTGTGGCGGTTCAAACGCTCCTCGGCAATGGCAAACTTCACTTCGCCATCGAGCACGATCGCTGCAGAAGCGTCGGCGTGAAACATATTGAGGCCCAGAATCAGCATGAACTACGTTCGTCTCCTGTGACGTTGGGTGTCGATCGGGTCATTCGTTCGGGCTGGACTTCAGACCCGATTCTCTTTGAGTTGCACGGATAAAAGCAGCGGTGTCCACGGCAAGCCGTTTTCCGGTGGCCGCCGATTCATCCACGCGCAAGGTCGCCAGAGTCGAGCAGATCAATTCCTCGAACCGGATCGGCGCCTCTTCCTGACGCTGTACCGATTGCACAAAGGCAGCCCACTCCGCGCGGTGTCCTTTCTCCTGACGCCAGCGCGCGTGGATGGTTTCTTTACGGCCGTTGCGAACGAGTTCGAGGCGGCGAAAATCTTCGAGCACGGCGGTGCTGCCTCCGCCGAATACTTCGATCCGCTCTTTCGAAAACGCCCGGTCGCCGTTGGCGAGATAGCTGATGGTTCCTTCGGAACCGTTTTCAAAGCGGAGCGATACCAGCACATTGTCACCACTGTAACGGCCTGAATTGCCAAGAGCTCTGGCTTCGACCTCCACGATTGGCGATCCCGCGAAAAACATCAGCAGGTCCACGAAGTGGCAGACCTCGCCGAGAATGCGTCCACCGCCTTGCTCGCGGTCGTTCACCCAATGGTCAGGCGGTAGATATCCAGCATTAATCCGATAATGCAGCGCCAGCGGCTCGGAAATAGGCGCCAGGAAAGACTTCAGCCGCGCGGCCATGGGTGCGAAGCGGCGGTTGAACCCGACCATCAACGAAGGCCGCTCGGACGATGGGATCGCGAAATACGCGGCGGCGATCCGATGCAATTCCTCTTCCGACAGACAAAGCGGTTTCTCGCAGAAGACATGCTTGCCAGCTGCAAGCGAGGCCAAAACCTGTTTCGCATGCAGATGATGGCGAGTGGCGATGACGACCGTATTGACGGCGGCATCCTGAATGAGCTGGGATTCATCAGTGGTGCAATAACGGAAACCGAATTTTTGCTCGACGTGCCGCGCGTGCGCACCAGTAGCCGCACACACCGCGACCAGCGTGCTGTTCGGCGAAGCCTTGATCGCGGGGACGAGCGTGCCCGCCGCAAAAACTCCGGCACCCAGCAAGCCGACCGAAAAGCCAGCAGCGGAACCGGGTCTCGCCACCGAAGTGAGGGGAATAGGTGAGAGAACGAGCGGCGTCGAGCGATCGCCAGAGTGATCTTCACTGGAAGAATACTGAATCACCACTCCCAGAAATGGCTCACGCGATTTGCCGGTGATCAAATCGTAGGCACTCTGTACCCGTTCGATGGGAAAGCGGTGTGTGATCAGCGCGCCGACATCGATTTCTTTCTCGGCAAGGAACTGTACGAACGCCTCCATGTTGCGAGTTTCGGTCCAGCGCACGTAGCCAATCGGATAGTCGCGTCCCTTCTGCTCGTAAGCTACATCGTAACGACCGGGACCGTAGGAGCGCGACACGCGAAAGTCGAGTTCCTTCTCGTAGTACGCCTTGCGCTCGATGTCCATGCCGACGGTTCCGACGGCCACGACCACCGCGCGATCGCGTGCCACGGCGCCCGCCAGATTTACCGGGTCGCTGCTCGAAGTTTCGGCAGTAATGAGGACGCAGTCGACGCCGGCACCTCGCGACATCTCGAAACAAAGATCACGGAATGCGGAGGCTGAACTGGCCGCCGCGTCTGCGCCCATCTGTCGGGCGAGATCGGCGCGCGACCCATCAATATCCATCCCTAGAACGCGGCAGCCCGCGGCCTTCAGCAGTTGCACCGTGAGTTGCCCCAACAGACCCAGGCCAATCACTGCGATCGTGTCACCGAGTTTAGCTTCGGAGGTTCGTATCCCATGGAGAGCCACCGCGCCGAGGGTTGCGAAAGCGGCTTCATCAAAAGGAACTTCATTCGTGACGATCGAATCGCTTGCACTCGCGCGCGCGGGAATGCGCGCCACCAACAGCCGCGGAACGCACGCTACCTCGGCGTGAACGGCAAATCCAGCGCCGGCACAGGCAATGCGGTCGCCGGGCCGCAGATCGGTGACGCTCTCGCCTACGGCGATGACCGTTCCGGCGCTGCTGTAGCCGGGGCTTTGCGGTTGATCGAGACGGCTGCGCACCGCCTGAATCGCCGAGAAAATTCCATCGCGCTGCACTTTGCTGATGACTTCCCGCACCAGATCCGGCCGGGACTGCGCTTTTTGCAGCAGACTCTTGCGAGCAAATTGCGCGGAGGCGCGCTCGGTTCCCGCAGACACCACAGACGCGGCAATGCGCACCAGCACGCACCCGGGCAGCAACTGCGGCGGGGGAACTTCTTCGACCGTGACTTCACCGGTGCGTGCGTCTTGGAGAACTTGTTTCAGTGATTGACCTGTTCAGCAACCAGGGTATGCGTCGGCGACTGCAACCGCGACAGCACTGCCCGGAATTTTCCGTTCCGTTCCCGCGGGATTTCCGGAACATAGTCAAATTGCACCGCCAGCGACGGACTCAGCCAGCTTGCGATGTCCCGCCGGATCTCCAACTCGTCCTTGGTGCCGTAAGTGTCGCGGCGCACCAAAAGAATCTTGATCTCGCCCAGCCGCTCCTGGATGATCTGCGTTTCCTTCACGTTGAGAGCATCCTTGAACAGATAATCCAGGCGAGCGATGCGTGCTCCCTCGGGCGTAACAATATAGTCGTCGCAACGGCCTTCCACCCGAAGCAGCACGTTAGAGTGGCGCCCACAGCTGCAATCCTCACCGTCTTGCCACACCGCCGTGTCCCCAGCCTCGTAACGAATGAAGGGGAACGCATCACAGGCGAATCCCGTGCACACAATCTTGCGGGCTGGATCACCCGGCGTCTGTTCAATCCCTTCCATGATGCCAAACTCGAAGTCTTCATGGTAAACGAACTCGGGACATCGCGAGGCATTGCCGCAAGCCTCGGTCGAACCGTAGTGGTCGCTGAGGATGGCGCCAGTGAATGACTGAATGTCACGCCGCTGAAAGTCGAGCATATTCTCGGCTCCGGTAAAGATCACGCGCGGCGGCGAGGTGAGCCGCAGGCCGGCCTCATTCGCGTTGAGCGCGAACATGTGAATGAACGAAGGATATCCGGAATAAAAATCGAAGCGTTGCGAGTTGAGCATTTCCACGATGCTCTCGATTTTTCCGGGGGTGAGGCTCTGCATATTGATCAGCACCTGCCGCATGGGACGACTCCAGCGCCAGTAGGGTGGCGTGCGTTGCTTGATTGGAACCACACGCTGGCCGGTAAAGTTCGCATGCCAGTTTCCAGGCGTGGCGCCAAAGCGCAAGCGATGCCGCCACCAGATGGCCCACTGAAAAGCTACCGCTTCTGCGGTCATATAAAAATGCAGCGCCTTGCCCGTGGTGCCGCTGGTATGGCGAGAGAGCAATTCGCGCCGCGGGGTTTTCTGCGACACGAAGCGTTCCGCGTTCCGACGAATCTCTTCCTTGGTGAGTACCGGCAGCTTGTGCAGATCGTCGCGGCTTCTTATGTCGTCGGGAGTGATTTTCAGGGCCTTCCAGCATTCTCGATAGTAAGGAACATTTTCGTACGCGTGGCGAATGAGCGCTCGCAGCTTGTCGTTCTGGTAGACCTCGATTTCGGCGGCAGACCATTTTTCGGAATCGGTCAGTTCCCGTAGACGCTGATCGAACAGCGGCCCAAAGCGTACTCGAGCCTCTTTCTTGCCGTAATACCAGCAGGCGGCGTTCTGCAGGAAGACGGGCAGACGCGGATAGACTTGCTCGGCGACAAAGGAATCGCTCATGGCTGCCGGACCGCCTCAATGACTTCCGGAGAACTTTCAGGTGTGAACGATTGTTCGATGTGATCCTTCCAGCCGAAGTGCGGCTGGAAGTGAAACGTGTCTCTGGCGGAAATCTCGACCAGCCGCCGGTTCCATGCCGCATCGTTGCTGCGCATAACAATATCGCGCCAGGCGTGATCGGCGAGGGGAAGACACCGGCACTGGAAGGCGCGCGCTACGATCGGAATTTTATCGGGATCGAAACCCATCAGGTAGGCGCAGGCTGCGTCCACGCTCGGCGGATGCACACCAAACAGCAGAACTCCCGCAGGGAGCGGATCAGGGTTCATCGGTCCCCGGCCTTGGCCGGCGAGGATACCGTCGACCAATACGTAGTGACGTTTGCGGCTCTTTTGCCCAGCGTCGCGCAGAGAGCCGTCGGCGTTGCCATAAAAAACAATCTTGTTCAGGTCGAGACACATCCGCCAAATCGTGTCGTTGCCAAACCAGTTTCCGCTGCGCACTGTGTTCTCGGTGTCGCCGAACACTGGCTTGCCAATCCCACGCGCGACTTGATGAACCCAGGGCCCCACCACAGGGATACGAACCGAGAGTCCGCGAATCGCGGCGGCCATTTTGCGCTCGGCGCGGTGCTTCAAGTCTGGATTGGGATGCTCGTCTCCGCCCAGCGCCGGCGCGCCTTCGGTGTGATGCGGCAGCCAGTTCTTGTCGGCATTGACTCCGACCAGGTTCTTGAGGCTGGCAGTAATGCCGGCTTTTTTATGGGTCTTCCACTTCGGCAGGCTGAAGACTACGTCGCACTTGATGGCGCACCCGGCGATCAGATATTCATGGCGTCCGCCGCTGTGGTGATGATTGACGACGCCGGCGTCATAGTCCGCTCCATAGTAGTGTCCCGCGCCAGTATGGTCGGCGAACTCGCTGGCCGATCCCAAGTCGAAGGCGACGGCGCCGTACGGATTGGGAGCAAGCTTGCGCCGCTCCACGACGACTTCGCCGCGCGTCGTCCATTCTTCCTGGCGCAGATCAATCAGTTCGAAGGCGAAGCCACGAGCCAGATAGAAGTCACGGATCGCGTCAAGACCGAGAAGTTTCACCATCTCAGAGAACGACGCATCCGTCTGCGGCGCATCCGCCAGAATGATCTTGCCCTTTGGTCCAACTGCTTTCCATACGTAATCGGCGACCGCGCGAATGACGCTGCCGTGCGTGATGACATAGCGCCATCCCAGCGGATCCCGCGGATGGCGCTGGTGCACCATATTCGGCTTCAACAGAACCGTCTCGCCAGGGTGAATCAGTTCCTGCAGCGGATTCCATTCCGGCGTGCCGAAGTTAGCGAAATCCAGTCCTGCCGTGTGGAAGCAGCCACGTACTCCCTCGTAGGCTGGATTCGGTTCTGCGGAAATGTCGTCGAAGATAGATTCAGGGTAGCGCTGAGTGGCCGAGAACGGGGCCGTCTGGGAGTATTCTCCAGCTTCGCCACGCCAGGCAACTACCGTGCTTTCGGGCAACCCACTCATCGCAGATTCCGCCGTGAGGGCTGAACAGCCTCATCCTTTTTCGCCCTCTGCAACTCGTAGAGCTTCGACTTCACGTGAAACACCTGTACCGCCTGGAACCCGCAATAAATCAGGCCGGGCACTCCATCCAGAAATCCCAGGCTGAACACATACTTGAACAGAAAGAACCAGAGCGGCGCGCCAGGAAGGCCGAGGAATTTGCTCTTCAGCCAGCGGCGGCGCTGCGCCTGCGTTCCGAAAAACGATGGCGCGAGTTGTCCGTTCGTTTCGCCCTCTGCCCACACCTTGGCTTCCCAGTTGGAATATTCATCGTGCTTGCGGATGTAGCGGGAGAGCGACTCCACATTGCGGTGAGCCAGCGGATTCTTCAGCCGAGCCGTTGCGCCCTCGACGACAACATGTTCATGCACCTCCATGTCCGCCATGGAAGAATCCTGATCTTTCAGGCGGCATTCGTAGCCGCCTTTGCCGCGGCGAAACAACGACAGTTTCCAGAAGCCTGCTCCCCCGTGGCGAAGTAGCCTGCCCAGAAAGTACATGCGCAGCGAAACGTAGTAGCCGTTGATGTTCGGGTTCTGAATCGATGCACGGATTTCATTTTCCAGTTCGGGCGTGAGCGCTTCATCGGCGTCGATCAGAAGAATCCAGTCGAACTCGAGGGGCAAATTCTCGATGGCCCATTGCCGCTTCTTCGGCCAACCGCCCTGATAGTGGAACTGCACCAGCTTGGCGCCGAACGAACGTGCGATTTCAGGCGTCGCGTCCGTGCTCTGCGAGTCGATGACATAAACCTCGCCAACATTGCGCAGCGCTTCCAGGCAGCGGGGAAGATTCTTCTCCTCGTTGCGCGCAGCCACGATCACGCTGACCGGCAACTTCGCCGTCGACGTCACAAGCTGCGCCTTCGCGAGTTCTTCGACTTTTTGCATGTTCAAAGCGATATTTAAAGATGCAGTTCGCACCAGCGCTGCAGCACGTATAGAGACCACGGACGGGACCACGAAGTCTCGCCGCTGAGAAAATCCTTCCAGACTTGCTCCACCTGACCGGCTGCCAGCAGTCCGCCCAGAGGACCGTTGTTGATCCGTGCCTTCGCCAGCACGGGCTCGATCTCAGACCGAAGTTCCTGTCGCATCCAATGCTCGAAAGGCAGCGTAAAACCGCGCTTCGGGCGATGAACAATTTCGTCGGGGAGCGACGCAGCCAGGGCCGCGACCAGCAGCCTTTTCGGCGTTCCGTTCAACTTCCACGCGCCCGGAAGAGACAGAACGGCCTTAGCTAATTGGTGATCGATGAGGGGAACCCGGACCTCCAGACCCTGCGACATGCTCATAAAATCAGCGTCGCGCAACAGTGTATTCAGCATATAACAGCGCGACTCGAGATAGGAAACGCGATTGACGGGATCGAGCGGCAGAGCGCGCTGCAGGCAGTCGCGTTGCGATTGCACGGCCACCTCGGCCGCGGCCTCGTTGCACACATCCGCGCTACGCAAGAGAAGATCGCGCTGGCCGGGCGTGAACAGCATGCGGCTGAGGAAGTACGGGTGCAGAACTCGGCCGTTGTCTCGCGCCAGTGAAGCGAGCTTGCGATTCTGGTCGCTCGTCGGAGCAAACGCGGCAAACGCCGACGCGGCCGGGCATCGAAGCGCGCCGGGAAAATGGTTCCAGAACCTTGCGAAGCGCTCCATCCGCGGAACCGTGCGGAACGACGAGTAACCGGCAAACACTTCGTCCCCGCCCAGACCGGATAGAGCAACCTTCACGCCTGCACGCCGAGTCTCGCGCGAAACGAAGTAGGTGTTGATGCCGTCGATGGTGGGCAGGTCCATTGCGCTCAAGGCATCAGGAATAGCGGCGAGAACATCGGACTGTGAAACGCTGATCTCGTGGTGGTCGGTGTGAAACTTGGCCGCGATGGCGCGCGAGTGTTGGGCTTCGGAAAAATCAGCTTCCCGGAAAACGATAGAGAACGTGCTGGCGGTGAGTCCGCTCCGACTGAGAATGCTGACCAGCGCGCTCGAATCGATGCCTCCGGAAAGAAACACCCCGACCGGTACGTCACTGACCAGTTGCAACCGAACAGCGTCTTCCAGAATCGGCTGCAGGCGCACGGCAGCTTGCTGCTCATCCGCGGCCGACCAAGATTTCGAATTCCCGCTGGCGGTCACCGACTCATCCACCAGATCCCAGTAGGAGGACTGTTGCAGGGCTCCGCCATCCCACGTCAGAGTGTGTCCGGGAGGAAGCGCACGAACACCCTCCGCTAACGTCAGCGGATCATAGGACGATCCGAAAGTCAGGTAATTCAGCAGTCCGGCAGGTTCGATGCGGGGCGCAGCCAAGCCAGTCCCCAGCAAGGTGCGGACCTCAGAGGCAAATAGAAAATACGACCCAGCCTGGGCATAGTAGAGCGGCTTGATGCCCATGGGATCGCGAGCGAGGACCAGCCGGTGCCGGCGCGCATCCCAGATCGCGAAAGCGAACATGCCGCGAAATCTCGCCAGACATGCCTCGCCCCAGCGTGCGTAGGCCTTCAGCAGAACCTCGGTGTCGGAGCGACTGACAAAACTCGTGCCTGCCTCTTCGAGTTCCTTGCGAATGTCATGGAAGTTGTAAATCTCGCCGTTGTAGACGATCCAGTTGCCAGTTTCAGCGTCGTGCATGGGCTGGCGAGCCAGCGGCGAGAGATCGAGAATCGCCAGCCGCCGGTTGCCCAGGCCGATTTCAACCGGCTCGGGGATGGCATCGCGCAGCAGAATCGTGCCCGAGTCGTCAGGCCCGCGATGCGCCAGTGACTGCGTACTGCGCTCCAGCACGCCGTCGGGGATTCGCGCGTTGCGTGCGACGATGCCGAAGATTCCACACATTTCAGGGAGCCACCCGGAATTTCGCCACGATTTAAGACCCATTACCGCCGATATCATATTAAGGCAGAAAGGGTGCGCAGGCTCGCTCAGTTGCACCATAACAGTTGCAACCCGCGCCGCCGGGTCAAGGGTTCCGGAGGCGAAGCATTATCAGGCGGAATCGGCCAAATGGCGCGCCGGACAGGGCCTTTTGGGCGGGGCTGTCGGTAGCAAGTTAAAATGTCCGGTTTTTGTAGCAAGTGAAATGTCCGGTTTCAAAGTTGTACCCTCGCCGATTGGGTTGGGTTGATTTTGGGGATGGGGTTGCAGGGGAAGGGGGCAGTTCCCCTTCCCCTGCTCAGCGCTGTAGAAGCTGCGGTCGGAAGGGGTGCGCCGGTGGCGTCGTAGCGACCGAGACCATGGGGTCCGTAGCTGAGACTCAAGGTTCCATTCAAGTGTTGGTGCACCACCACCTGGCAACCGGCCAACGTCGCCCGCCAGCGCACCCGCTCAATCTGCAAGCTCAGGTTCTGAAAGCTCACCGTGTTGTCGCGGTTCACGCTGCGTTCGAACTGCAGCGAGAAAATCCCTTCCAAGTCACGATTCCGGCAGGGCACAAAAGCATGGCCCCGCTGCCTGGACGCGACCTGAAAACGGCGATTGAACTCGGCAATGTACTCTTCCCGCAGAAACCGGTTCGCCGCCTCCAGCGTTCTGAGTTGGCGCAGCCGCAACTCCTGCGGCAAGCGGCCCTGCCAGGTCGAGAAGTTGCGCTCGCTGCGCCCACGAGCTTCCGGCGAGTAGGCCGGGATCATTTGCACTCCCAACTCGTGCAACGCCCGTCCCACCTGCGTGCGGCGATGGTAGTCCACCTTGCCGCCCACCTTCGGCGTCAGCCAGAAATGGCTTCCCCGATCGCTGTACAGCGCGCAGAACACGCCTTTGCGCTCGATCACTTCCCTCAGTCCGGCCATCACCGTCGCCGTCGATTCCTCCTCCACCAGCTGGGCGTAGTAAATCTCGCTCGTGGCATCGTCCAGAATCACAATCAGGTCGTACCAGCGTTCGTCCTGAAACCACTGGTGGCGGCTGCCGTCGATATGCAACAGCATCCCGGGCAGCGGCCGCCGCTCGCGCCGCTTGCGATGCGCTCCGCGCTTGCGTCCGCGCGCCACCAGGCCCGCTCCCTGCAACGCCTGCTTCACCCAGGTGTAGCTCAGTTCGATCCCGTGCTCGGCCTGCAACTTCTCGTGAAAATGCTGCACGTTCAGATCGAAATACTTTTCCCGGTACAAGGCGAACACTCTCTCCACCGTCGCCACCGGCACCCGCCGCCGCGAGGGCTTGCCCCGCCGCCGGTCCAGCAACCCGTTGTAGCCCTCTTCGACGTAACGCTCCCGCCACCGACGCATGTGCCGGTCGCTGATGCCCAGAATCTCCGCTGCCTGCCACCACGTGATCTTCTTCGCCATCGCCTGCAACAGCACGTCCTGTACTTTCATCGCCCGCTCCATCGCGGCCCTCGGATAAGCTTCCATGCTCCGCATGGTCTCCCATCCTCACCGCCCGCAAAGCGGACATATCATGTGCTATCTCAACCGGACATATCATGTGCTACCGACAGCCTTTTGGGCGGGAGTTGATGTCTGCAGCATTCTGTTGTATCGTGCGATTTGCTCCATTTTGAGACGCGGCGGAACGCGCCTGCGTGCGGACTTCCCGATTCATCGAGCGAACTGCGGGGAAGAACCGAGCACAACCATCTTCATGCCAATTTCTGCCAACGTTGTCCTGGGCCGCGGAGTCAAGATATTCCAGCCTGATTTGGTGAACCTGTACGGCTGCACGGTAGGCGACGAGACCAAGATTGGCGCGTTCGTAGAGGTCCAGAAAAGCGCGAGTATCGGCAAGCGGTGCAAGATTTCTTCGCACACTTTTATTTGCGAGGGGGTCACCATCGAAGACGAAGTGTTCGTCGGCCACGGAGTCATGTTCATCAACGACCTTTATCCCAGGGCAACCGAGGACGGCCGACTGCAAACCGAGGCCGACTGGCAGGTCGTGCCCACGCGCGTGAAGCGCGGCTCATCCATAGGCAGCGGCGCGGTCATTCTGGCGGGCGTAACTATCGGAGAAGGCGCGCTGATCGGGGCAGGAGCCGTAGTCACTCGCGATGTGCCCGATCATCAGATTGCAAAAGGCGTTCCGGCGCGGCTGGGACGCAGCGTCCCACGGAAGCAGACCACCAACAAAGCGGCGAGTTAACGAGGAGAAATCTTTGATTCGGATTGGCGTGATCGGCTACGGCTACTGGGGTCCGAACCTGGTGCGCAATTGTTTTGAGGCCACGGGCGCGCAGGTGGCCTGCGTCAGCGATTTGCGAGCCGACCGGCTGGCCGCGCTCAGCAACCGCTATCCGACGATTAGGACCACGCAGAATTTTCGGGAGCTGATTGAAGATCCTTCCATCGACGCGGTGGCCATCGCAACGCCGGTTTCCACGCACTACGACCTGGCTCTGCGCGCGCTGCAGGCGGGCAAGCACGTACTGGTGGAGAAGCCGCTGGCTTCCAATACCGACCAGGTGCAGCACCTGATGGATGTCGCGCAAAAACGAAAACTTGTGCTCATGGTGGATCACACCTTCGTCTACACCGGGGCCGTGCGCAAGATTCGCGAACTCGTCGACAGCGGCAGCCTGGGCGAGATTTACTACTACGATTCAGTCCGGGTGAATCTAGGGCTCTTTCAGCACGATGTGAATGTGCTGTGGGATCTGGCCGTACACGACCTGTCCATCATGGATTACGTGCTGCCCTTCCGCCCCTGCGCGGTATCGGCCACCGGTCTCAGTCACGTACCCGGAAGCACGGAGAACATCGCGTACCTCACGCTGTTCTTTGACGGTAGCCAGATCGCGCACATCCACGCCAACTGGCTGGCCCCAGTCAAGCTGCGGCGCACGCTGATTGGCGCCAGCCGCAAGATGATTGTCTACGACGATCTGGAGCAGAGCGAGAAGATCAAGGTCTACGATAAGGGCATCACTCTGAACAATCATCAGAATCCGGAGAAGCTCTACCAGATGCTGGTGGGCTACCGCACGGGAGATATGCTGGCGCCACAGATTGAAGGGACCGAGGCGCTGCGCCGTGAGATCGATCACTTCCTGCGCTGCATCCAGCAGCAGGAGGAACCGGAAACCGGCGGTGGCGCCGGACTGCGCGTGGTCGAGATTCTGCAGGCGGCATCGCAATCGATGGCGCAACACGGCCGTCCGGTAGATTTGCGGCTGACCACACTTGAGGCAACTGCTTAGGCAGGTTGCGACTGGAACGGCTGAGAAAAATAGGATTTCGATTCGAAGACATTCATGGCAACCATTAAAGTTCTGTATCTCGATTTGAAAGCGCAGTACCTGAGCATCAAGCCTGAGATTGATGCGGCCATCGCGCGGGTTTTGGACAACTGCCAATTTGTTCTTGGCGCAGAAGTGGCGGGGTTCGAACAGGATTTCGCAGCCTATTGCGGGACGACAGAATGCATCGGGTTGAACTCCGGGACCAGCGCTCTGCACTTGGCATTGCTGGCCGCAGGAGTTGGCCCGGGCGATGAAGTAATCACGGTTCCGTTTACTTTTGTCGCCAGCGTCGCCGCCGTCTGCTACGCCGGTGCGCGGCCCGTGCTTGTGGATATCGATCCCCGATCATTCACCATGGATCCCGCCGCGATTGAAGCTTCGATCACGCCCCGCACCAAGGCGATTCTGCCCGTGCATTTGTACGGACAACCGGCCGACATGGACCCAATCATGGAAATCGCGCGCCGGCATGGGCTGGTCGTGATCGAAGACGCCGCCCAGGCGCATGGAGCGAAATACAAAGGCCGTCCCGTGGGCAGCATCGGCGATATGGCGTGCTTCAGTTTTTATCCCGGCAAGAATCTGGGAGCTTACGGCGAGGGTGGTGCCGTGGCCACCAGCAACCCTGAGTATGCGCGCACGATTCGTATGCTGCGCGATTGGGGGCAGGATCGCAAGTATCATCACCTGCTGCGCGGATTCAACTACCGCATGGAAGGCTTTCAGGGAGCGATTTTGCGCGTGAAGCTAAGACACCTTGAGCGCTGGACCGAAGCCCGCCGTGCGGTTGTCAACCTCTACGACAACCTCCTCGCAGACTCCGGGGTGGAAACGCCCACCGAGATGCCATGGGCTCGGCACGTCTATCATGTCTACACGTTGCGCGCCGACGATCGCGACGGTTTGCAAGGCGCTCTACAGGCGGAGGGAATCCAGGCGGGCATTCATTATCCCGTGCCGGCGCATCTGCAGCCGGCGTATGCTGATCTGGGCTATGGGCGTGGCGACTTTCCACGTGCAGAAGCAGCGGCGGAACAAGTTCTCTCGCTGCCCCTGTACCCTGAACTTTCGTCTGAAGCGGTCGCGGAAGTTGCGGCAGCGGTGAAGAAAGCCGTCGCCAATAGAACGCAGACCGCAGTATCGCGCTGAAGTTTCGCACCAAAGCAGCGCGCGAAACAGAGCATCGCGCTGAATCTTGATTGCATTCGAGTCACGACGGGGGCTGGTCATGACTACCTTCGAAAATATTCCCGACATTCTTGAAGTCACCCTGCGCGATGGCTCCTACCTCATCGACTTCCAGTTCACCGCGGAAGATACGGCGACGATTGCCGCCGCACTGGAGAGCATCGGTTTCCGCTGGATCGAAGTTGGGCACGGCTTAGGCCTGAACGCGTCGCAGGCGGGAAAAGGCATGGCGGCCGCGACCGACGAAGAATACATGGAAGCTGCGGCCCAGGCCCTTAAGCACGCGAAGTGGGGCATGTTCTTTATTCCCGGCATCGGGCGTGAAGAAGATGTTCGCCTGGCTGCCCGCTACGGAATGTCGTTCATCCGCATCGGCACCAACGTCACCGAAACGGCGCAGGCCGAGCCTTACATTGCACTGGCCAAAGAACTTGGGCTCATCGTTTCGTACAACGCGATGAAGTCGTACGCGGTAACTCCGACGGAGTTTGGCGCGGTCGTGGCGCAGGCGCACAACTGGGGCGCGGACATTGCCTGTCTTGTGGATTCCGCGGGCAGCATGGATCCGGATTCGGTCGCGGCATACTTGCGAGCGGCGAAAGAACAAAGCGCGTCTCCTCTGGGCTATCACGGGCACGACAATCTTTCGCTGGCCATGGCGAACACGCTGCGAGCCATCGAAGAGGGAGCCGTGCTGGTCGATTCTTCTCTGCAGGGCATGGGACGCTCGGCCGGCAACACGGTCACTGAAGTATTGGTCGCGATTCTGCAGCGGCGCGGAGCCTTGCCGCACATCGATCTCAAAGCCGCGATGGACGTGGGTCAGGGACTGATTCAGCCGCTTCTCGGAAAACGCGGAGTTGACCCAATGGCCGTGACCGGCGGCCTCGCCAAATTTCATTCGTCGTTCACTGGAAAAGTCCAACGCTACGCACGCAAGCACGACATTGACATGCGCGACCTGATCGTGCGCCTTTGCCAGGAGGATCAAGTTTCTGCTCCCGATGAATTGCTGGAACGCCTTAGTCACGAACTCGCCACTCTCAAGATGCCGCGCGTGCTATCGATTCCCGCATTCCGCGTGGAATCGGGCAAGGAGAAAACTTCGGCGGAAGCCTTAGACACGCTGTTGAAGGAGCTTCGCGCCCGTGCCGTGAAAGCGGGAAAATTCTCGGCGCTAAACGTGGTTACCGGAGAGAAGCCGCTCAACGACTTCCTCGTCTCAGGCAACATCCACTCGACGCAATCGCACGTAGTTGGGTCGCTGGCTCTGACGACTGACGCTCAACTCGAAACTGCGTTGCATACGGTCGACGGCAGAATCGACGTGCTGCTGCTCGACGTAGACCGCAAGCCCTTCGGTCCCATGAAGCCGGCGGAAACCGCGGGAGCGATTCTGAAGAAAACTTCGCTGCTCACCTACCTCGACAGCCGCGTGTGGGTCGAGGCCGTGGAGGACCAGGTTGTCCGGCTTCTGCATGAAGTGCTGAATGAAGCTGAGATCGTGATCGCCGGCGACCATCCGCGCAGCCGATTTTTGGCCCTACGCTTCGCTGAACGCGGTGCGCGAGTAAGCCTGCTGCGTGACCCCGGGCAGACCGCCGACACGCCGTCGCTAGATCAGCTTCGATCGCTCTCACTCGAAGGGCAGGAATTGAGACTATCCTGCTTCGCTCCGAACACTCGCGACGCGTTGGAGGCTCTCTCTCTCGCGCGCGTGGTCGTAGTGTGGCCGGCTGCGGCAGCCTGGTTCGGCCAGTCATTCGCACAGCATCTGTCGCGCAACACCTACGCGCTGGATGCCGGGATCGGAACCATCCTGCCGGATGGAATTGCCGAGGCACAGCGCCGAGGCTGCCTGTTGCTGCGGATCAACATTTGGCCGGCCTTGACCGGAAGCCTCTCCGCGGCCCACGAGTCGCTGATGGAAACGACCGAGGCGCTGGGATGGGAAGTGCTCGACGGCGTCCCGGTTGTTGCCGGCGGGGCCATGGGGAAATCGGGCGACGTAATCGTCGACAGCGCGCATCATCCAACGCGCGTCATTGGCGTCTGCGACGGCCAGGGCGGCGTCCGCTTCCGCTTCCAGGGCGAGGATGTCGAGCGCGTTCGGCGAGTGCAGGCTGAGATCAACCGCCGTCTGGTTATGCCCCAGATGGCAAGCACGAACGCAAGTTAGACTGAATCCAACACACTTTTTTGTCATGCACTCCAAGCGAATCCTTATTCTCGGAGGTGGCCGCTATAACGTTCCGTCCATTCGGGCGGCTCGTGGGGCAGGGTTCATCACTCTGGTCGCGGACAAGAATTCTGCAGCGCCGGGCTTGCAGGTGGCCGATCACGCACTGCCGATCGATCTGAACGATTGCAAATCACTGATCAGTGCGGTCACTGAGTTCGGAGGAGTGCACGGCGTGGTCAGCATGGCGGAAGTCGGCGTCCGTGCGGCTGCTCATATTTCAGCTCGCCTCGGCTTACCTTCGATCTCAGAGGAAGCCGCGGCGAATGCTACCAGCAAAGCCGCCATGCGCCGCCACTGGCAAAGCATGGGCAAGTACTCGACGGATTTCGAAGTTGTGGCCACTGCGGATGAGGCCCATCGAGCCGCAACTAGACTGGGACGATTCCCTCTCATCTTCAAGCCCGACCGAAGCTTTGGCGGGTCGCGCGGCGTCACGCGCGTCGAGCGATCCGAGGATGTCGCCAGCGCTTTCCAGGCGGCTCAGGCCGGCGGGTTGCCTAATTCAGAGGTCGTGATTGAGTGCTGCGTCGAAGGCAGCGAACACAGTGCTGAAGTTCTCATCTGGCAAGGCAAAACTTCGCTTCTTTGTATCGGCCAGAAGATCAAGTCGTTGCCTCCTTATCGCGTAGACATCAGCGTCCAGTATCCAGCCGAACTCGCACCAGAGCAGGAGGCGACCGTAACCGACATGTGCCACCGTGCAGTGCAGGTTCTCGGACTAACGCAAGGAATTGCGCACGTTGAGTTCGGATACACCGCCCAGGGTCCGGTGCTGTTTGAACTGGGCGCGCGCTGTGGCGGCGGACACACCCCGCAGATTGCGCATCATGTCAGCGGCGTAAATGAATTCGTGGAAGCCTGCCGCATGGCTTGCGGACTGCTGCCTCTCCAGTCCGTTCCGACGCATCGGCGAGGGGCTGACTACCGCTTTCTTGTATTTCCGCCGGGCGTAGTGCAAAGCGTAGAGATTCACGCAACCTTGGTGGAGGACGACGGTGTTCTGGATGCAGGCCTCACCCTGCAACCCGGCGACGAAATTCGTGCGCTGCGGAGCACTTCGGAACGCGCAGGATTTCTGGTCGCGGTTGGGGAAACATTGCGCGAGGCCGTCGAGCGCGCCGACCGTGGCTGCCGCGAAGTTTTGATCCGTTACGCGGACGGCTGCACGCGCCACGCCGCAGAGTTGGTGGAGTTTCGGGAACTGGCACACTCATGACGAACAGATTCCTCGGTCTGGAGGCGCTGCCTAAGTGAAGAGGCACTTGCTGTGTTTGACGCTGGATACCGATCCCGACGGCCTGAATGGCAGGATTCCCGACCGGCAGTCCCTCGAATGGGAAGGCCTGGAGCAGGTGCAGCGCCTGCCGGAGGAATTGTCTGCCACGCTGGGGCGAGTGCCGATGACCTGGTTCGTTCGGGCGGACGGTCAATTGGAAAGCATCCTCGGAAGCGCCGTCTATCTGCTTGAGACCTACGATGCGTTCTGGACGAGGGTGAAGAAAGCCGGCGATGAAGTGGCCTGGCATCCCCATCTCTATCGTCAGGAAACGTCGGAGGATGCCGCCGTCATCATCACCGATCCCGTAGAAGCACAGGATGAACTCGAGCGATTGTGGAGCATTCTGAAAACGAGTCTCACCCCGACTGCCTTTCGCAACGGCGAAGGCTGGCACAAGCCGGAAACCTACGCGACCGTCGAGCGTCTGGGATTCCGCTGCGATTCTACGGCGATTCCCGGACGCGCCGGAGGCCCCGGGCATCCCATGAACTGGACGTGCGCTCCGAACCAGCCGTACTTCCCTGCTTCGAATGACCTGTGCCTGCCCGGTTCGGCGCGCTCTCTGCTCGAACTCCCCATGAACACCTGGCACTTGCAGGCGCCGCACGATGCCACACCGCGAGTGAGATATATGAATCCGGCGGTGCATCCCCATCTTTTTGCGAGCGCTTTGAAAGACTGGGAGAATGCTTGCAAACTTCCATCGGCCGATCTATGTGTCTGGGTCATGATTTTCCATCCCGACGAAGTGCTCGCCACTCGCGGAAACGACGCGCTCTACTCGCGTTCGACGCGGGCGTTGTGCACCAACCTGATTGCGATGGCGGAGAGCTTGCGCCGTATCGGACACGACTTTGAATGGGTTACAGTTTCGGTTGCCGCAGAACGCTGGAGAGGGCACCAGCAAAGGCTGAGCGCATGACTTCCGTATTATGACTTCCCTGCTGCAAAAAGCGGAGATGAACGAAATCCTGCATCCAGTCGGGACCGACCTGTTGCGCGATACCGGCGGCGTCGCTATCGAATGGTACGGCCGGGCCGCGACTGCGCTTTATCGTGCTTACACCGTTGCTAGAAAGTTAACCGGCAGGCAAGCTCAGGAAGCCGAAGTAATTCTGCCTTCCATCTCCTGCGCGACGCCCGCCAACGCCGCGCTGCTGGCCCGAGTTACTCCAAGATTCGCCGACGTCGATCCAGGTTCGGGAATGCCAACTCTGGAAAGCATTCAGCAACGCTGGACGCCGCAAACCTGCGCCGTGGTTTTCATTCACTTATTCGGGCAGACCGCGGACATACGTCCGCTGGCCGAATGGTGCCAGGCCAAGAACATTCTGCTCATTGAGGATGTAGCTCAGGCCCTGGGCGCGCGACTGCCACATGGCGCGGCAGCAGGCTCCGTCGGCGATTTGTCCGTCTACAGCTTCAACCCTACAAAGATTTTGGAGTGTGGCGGAGGAGCGCTGCTGATTCACTCCCAGAAACTCGCACCAGTCTGCGCGGAATTGGCCGAGTCTGATCCTTTGCCGCCCGAAATTAGCGACGAAGAGGCGAGAACACTTGCTCTCAGCTATCGCAATCTTCACCACTCGCTCGTCGGGCTTTTGCGGGCGCAGGCGATCGAAGAAGTTTCCAGCGCGTTCCTCAAGTTGCAGCCTGCATTTCGGGCGCTCTACCTGCGCCGCATGAAAGATCCGGCCGCGCTCGTTGCCGTGTGGACGCAATTGCAGAAGATCATCCAGCATCGTTATGGCAACGCACAGCAGTATGAAGAAGTTCTGGCGGAAGGCAATTGGCGACGGCTCGACCAGTGGCAACAGAGCGGCGTGTGCTGGCGATATTCCTTGTTGGTCAATTTTCCTGAGAAGCTGGTCGATTTCAGCGAGGCCGTGCGCCGCGACGGTTTTCATGTGTCTAACTTGTACTGGCCGGTGAACGATTTTTTCCGCCCCAGCGACCTCTGTCCAAATGCCAGCCAATTCGCGCGCCGCATCGTCAATCTCTGGGTTGACCCGACGGTGGATCGGCAGTGGGTGCAAGAATGTGCGCAGAGCCTGCTCAGAAATGCCGGACGGTTTTCATCCTGACTCCATTACACTAGAAGCAAGTTTCTCGACCCTATGAGCAGTCCCGAACTCAGCATCGTCATTCCGGTGTTCAACGAAGAAGCTGTGCTTCCAGCACTGGTGCAGCGTCTGCGCGCCTTCGCCGACCGGCTCACTCCGCTGGTTACAGAAATCATTCTGGTCGACGATCACTCAGCCGACTGCTCGCCCCAGCTGCTAAAGGAAGTTTGCGAAAGGGACGCGCGGTTCCGCTATGCCCGCCTGGCCAAGAACTGCGGAAGCCATGTGGCGACCCTCGCCGGGCTAGCGCAGGCGCGCGGCGAATGCGCCGTTTTCCTTGCCGCAGATTTGCAGGATCCGCCCGAACTGATTCTGCAGATGCTCGACTTATGGCGCGCCGGACATTACGTGATCTGGGCGGTGCGCGAAGAACGCGAGGGCGTCTCGAAATTCGATCTCTTCCTGTCGAATTTGTTCTATCGCTTGCTGAACCTCTTGGGAGAAGTCAACCTCCCTCCACGCGGCTCCGACTTTTCTCTTCTCGACCGCAAGGCTATTGACGCTTTGTTAAGCTCCGCCGGGACCAATCCCAGCATTGGAGGCGAGATCGCCCGTCTCGGATTCTCCTCGGCGCAGATTACGTACACCAAGGAAAAACGAGCTGCGGGCGGCAGCAAGTGGACGCTTAAGAAGAAATTGACGGCGTTCGCCGACGCGTTCGTATCGTTTTCTTACGCGCCCTTGCGCGCGATGTCCTATCTCGGGATGCTGTTCAGCTTCTTGGGATTTGGCTATGCGCTCCTCGTAGTAATCCTGCGCCTCATGACTCGCACGCCTGTGCAGGGATGGTCATCGCTGATTGTGGTCGTGCTCGTGCTCGGCGGCGTGCAAATGATGATGCTCGGCGTCCTCGGCGAATACCTGTGGAGAACGCTGGAGGCGGCACGGCAGCGCCCCATTTATTTCCTGGAAGACTCGTCGGAGATGTCCGCCGGCGCCGATGTGCCGCGCCCTGCGGAACCGCAAAAAGTGGAGCGGCGCTTTGGTACGTAGGTTTCGCGTCCAGTCGGCCGTGGTGGGTGTTCTCATTGGCCTTGGATGTCTTGCCATTCTGCTGCGGCAAATTGACCTCAAACAATCCTGGAACGCGCTCGGCCGCTTGAATGGGCCGTTCCTGCTGGTTCCGCTCGCAGTGTTTTTCGTGAATCTGCCGTTGCGCGCCTGGCGGTGGCAATCGATTTTTCCCGCCTCTCAGCGTCCCACGCTCGGAGCCTGCCTGACGGTGCTGGGCATCGGGAACATGGCAAATTTCCTATTGCCGGGGCGCGCCGGGGATCTGGCTCGCTGCGTTTTAGTTGGCCGCGACGGCTCACTTCACGAAAGCAGCCGCACCCTCGCCACGCTCGCAGTCGAGAAAGTATTGGATGGGCTGGCCCTGGTAGGAATGGTTTTGTTCGCCGTGTGGGCCTTGCATCCTCCGCATTGGGTGGTCGATCTGTTGCGACTGGCGACGTTTATCTTCGGCGGCGCGCTGCTTCTGCTCATAGTTCTCCGCTATCAAACGCGCACTCTGATCGATTACGTTCGCCGCTGTTTCCGCTTCGTGCATCTCGCTTCGCTGGAGGAAAAGTTCGACGGCCTGCTCACTTCGTTTGCGGATGGACTCAGCGCAGTCAGTTCCGCCGCGCAGATGCTGACTTTGCTGCTGATGACAGCGGCCATCTGGACCACCGAAGCAGCAACGATCTGGGGACTGGCCGCGGCTCTGGGACTAGCCGTATCTTTCAAGTCAGCAGTCGTTGCCTCAGCCGTCCTGGGGTTGGGTCTGATGATTCCCGCCGCGCCCGGTGGTCTGGGCACCTACGAACTCTTCGGAACCGAAGCGTTCAAGCTGGCTGGAATCGCCGCCAGCAGCGCCTTGGCGTTAACGCTGGTGATCCACGCCTGGGTCTTTGTGGCGAACATCGTGGTGGGCATCTGTCTGCTTGCCATCAAAGGCGTCAGCCTGGCTCAACTCAGAAACCGTCTTGAGAGTGAACCCGGGACCGCGACTCCTCCGTCCAGCTAATTCCTTCAGCTTGATAGAATCATTCTTTGATTTTTCGAGACGTTTCGGGGGAAGTGATTGCAAAACCAGCGTGTTCTGGTGACGGGCGGCGCCGGATTCATCGGGTCGGAGTTGGTGCGGCAATTAGCTGCGCACGGCTTCGGCGTGCGCGTCGTCGATAACCTGGTGAACGGCCGGCAGGAAAATCTGGACGGCGTGCTCGGTGCGAAAGTCGAACTTGTTATGGCGGACGTTCGCGACGCAGAATCCATGGCAGCACAGCTGCGCGACGTGGAGATTGTTTTCCATCTGGCCTGCCTCGGCGTGCGCCACTCGATTCACTCGCCGCTGGAGAATCACGAAGTCAACGCTTCGGCAACGCTTGCACTTCTGAGCGCGGCACGTACCAACGCAGTCAAGCGCTTCGTTTATGTTTCCAGTTCCGAAGTTTATGGAACAGCGCGAACCGCACCCATCACCGAGGAGCATCCAACCCTGCCGATGACCGTGTACGGCGCTTCGAAACTCGCCGGAGAAGCCTATACGCGCGCGTTCTGGGAAACCTATAGCTACCCCACGGTCGTATTGCGGCCATTTAATGCCTACGGCCCGCGCTGCCACCACGAAGGTGACAGCGGAGAAGTGATTCCCAAATTTCTGTTGCGCTGTCTGGCGGGAAAGCCGATGGTCATCTTCGGAGATGGAACGCAGACACGCGATTTCACGTTCGTCGGCGATACGGCTGGCGGCATCCTTGCGGCGGGACTTTCCGATGCTTCGGTCGGACAGACCATTAATTTGGGCAGCGGGAAGGAAATTCAGATATGCGAATTGGCCACAACAATTGCGCAGGCACTGGGCCGACCGCAGGCTGAAATTATCCATGTCGAACCCCGCCCGGGAGACGTGTTGCGCCTGCTAGCGGACAGTTCAAAAGCCAAACGGCTTCTTCACTTCGAACCCACCGTCACTCTGCGCGAAGGACTCACACGACTTCGCGACTGGTATGCGAGCCAGGGCAAGTCGCCGGAAGAATTATTGCAGCAGGAAGTCGTGCGTAACTGGGAGCCGCGGGACGTCCCCACCCATGCCTAGAGATTTTATTCCAGTGGCGCGCCCACATCTCGGTCAGGAAGAAGTATCGGCTGCGGGACGCGCGATCCTGTCAGGCTGGGTCACGCAAGGGCCGGAGGTTGCGGCCTTTGAGCGCGAGTTTGCCGCGTACGTGGGAGCGCCGCACGCCTGCGCCGTTTCGAGCGGCACGACTGCACTCCATCTCGCATTGCTGGCGGTGGGTGTGCGACCCGGCGACGAAGTTATTACCGTAAGCCATTCCTACATCGCCACCGCCAACAGCATTCGCTACTGCGGCGCCATACCAGTCTTCGTAGATATTGATCCCGCAACCTTTAACATCGATCCGCGCAAAATCCTACCCGCCCTCAGTGAACGAACGCGTGCCATTCTGTGCGTTCACCAGATGGGCATGCCCTGCGATCTGGAGGCAATCCTTGAGATTGGGAGAAAACACAAGCTCGCCGTCGTTGAAGATGCGGCATGCGCCATTGGAAGCGAGATTCAGTGGCAGGGCCAATGGGATAAGATCGGCAAGCCGCATGGCGATGTTGCATGCTTCTCATTTCATCCCCGAAAACTTCTGACCACCGGCGACGGCGGCATGTTGACCACCGCAATCGCTGAGATCGATAGCAAGTTCCGCCTGTGGCGGCAACACGGCATGAGCGTGCCTGACACGGTGCGGCATTCTTCGCGGGAAGTAGTATTTGAATCGTATCCGGAACTTGGTTTCAATTACCGTCTCACCGACATTCAGGCTGCGATCGGGCGCGAACAACTTAAGCGGCTTCCCGAGGCAATCGCGCAGCGGCGGCAGATGGCTGCGCGCTACCACCAGCTGCTATCCGACATTCCAGGGCTCATTCTGCCTGCGGAACCCACGTGGGCGCGGGCAAACTGGCAAAGCTACTGCGTGCGCCTGCCGCAAAAAACAAATCAGCGCACCGTCATGCAGAAGATGCTCGACGAGGGTATCGCGACGCGCCGCGGGATTATGTGCGCGCACCTCGAACCCACTTACCGCGACCCTGCGTCCTGGCGCTGCGCGCAAAGAGATTGCGAATCCCGAGCAAGTTGTCCAAACCTGGCGGAAAGCGAGCGCGCCCAGAGAGAAGGCGTAATCCTGCCGCTGTTCTCGGAAATGACGGAAGAACAGCAGAACCGGGTTGCGACTTCCCTGCGACAAGCCTGCTCGATCGGAAACGAAGGCTGAATGGACACCGTCGCTCGCCAGTCGCCGACGCCTCGCGCCGCCGCAAGTCTAAGAGTCATTCTGTGGATACTGCTGCTTCTGGCAGCTGGGGAATTCGTCCTGCGCGGGCCAGTGAGATACCTCGGCTGGGTCGCGGAGTGGAACGATCTATCCCAGAACTACACCGCATCGAAGCTTTGGCTGCAAGGTCAGAATCCCTCCGATCCCGCAAACTTTGTCGCGCTCTGGAAGCAGCAGGTCGGCAGCCGGTTGGACCTCACTGACATCCGCACCCACCTGGCTCCGCCGTTGGGGGGACTGGTGGTGATGGCGCCGATTGCGGCGTTCCCGTGGAAGGTTGCGAAGGTTCTCTGGATGATCGTCTTGCTGGCGTCGTTTGCAGCGACGGTCTTAGCTTTGGTGCTAATCGGCGGCTTTCGCGGGAATGAAGTGAGAACCATCGCGTTCATTGCCGGTTCCCTCGCGCTCGCCCCCTTTCAAACCGGAATCGCAAGTGGAAACCAGACTATCCTGGTCATCGGACTATGCGCCATCGCCATCTGGTGCGCATCTCAGCGTCGCGAGATCGCGGCTGGCGTCCTGTTCGGCTTGGCTTGCAGCCTCAAGCCACAAATCGGAGCTTTTCTGGTTCTCTACTATCTGGTGCGGCGGCGTTGGCAGCTGTTCGGGACGGCGGTCTCAACTACGGTGGGGCTGATCCTGGTGGCGGCGCTGTATTTGCGGCTGCGAGGTGTTTTCTGGCTACAGGATTATCTTCACAACGCCCGCGGATTCGTCGCGGCGAACCACATCGACGATTTCTCGTCGGCAAATCCAGCTCGCTTCAATCTGATCAACCTGCAAGTCCCTCTGTTTTCGATCACCGGCCATTCTTCGTCGGCAAACCTGTTGGCGCTCGCCGTCGGCATTTTTCTGGTTTGCGTCTGGCTGTATTGGGCTGTCAGAAACAGCCAGCAGGGGCCGGAGTTGCTCTCGCTTGGCGCGATCTCGGTCATCGGCCTTCTGCCGGTCTATCATCGATTCTATGACGCTGCTCTCTTAGTTGTGCCGCTCTGCTGGTGCATGACCCAGACCTCTGGACCATCGAAGGCGATCGCCAGAACCACCTTGCTCTTGATGACCCCGTTCCTGCTTCCTGGGCCAGCCTTGTTGCAGCAACTCGCCGTACGCGGCCAATGGCCGGAGGCGGTGACAAATTCCTGGTGGTGGAACTGCGTTGTCATGCCCCACGAAACCTGGGCGCTCCTCCTGCTAAGCTCTGTCTTACTTTACGGAATCAAGTTGGAGCTATCGGGCTTGCGCACCGAACAGAGCGCGTCGATTTAAATCTTGTCCGCGCGAGCCTTGCAAGCAATCAGTGCGCGCGACAACTCGAGAATCTTCTCCACGTGCGTCTTCCAGGAAAATTGGCGGGAGCGTTCCATGCCAGCAGCCGCCATTCTGCGCGCTGTTTCCGGCGACTGCGCAACCTGCGCGACGGTTTGGGCTAGCACATCTGGCGAGAAGCGCGGAACATAAGCACCCGCCTCTCCACAGATTTCCTGATGCACCGGCAGATCAGAAGCGATCACGGGCAGCCCGCTTGCCATGGCCTCGACCAGCGGATGTGCGAACGTTTCTGTGTAGGCGGGAGTCACGTAGACATCAGCCCGGTTGTAGAGGAGATGCAACTGGCCGTATGGGATGGCTCCCAGTTCGACCACGGTTTGTTCGAGCTTCAGGGCCTTCACCAATTCCGCCGCTGCTCTTGGACGATACGCTCCGGGATTCTGCCCGGCGCTCAATTTGCAAGTAAGAAGCAGAGTCACCCGACGATCCGGCAAAAGCTGCCGCAGCACCGGCAGCGCGCGAAGCAACGTCTCAAAGTTGCGGTAATAGTTGTAGTGGCTCACGAACAGCAGCCGGAGCGATCCCTCGGCGCGCTTCAGTTTCTCGTCAACTTCCCCAGCCAGGGGATTCGATTCGCAAAAAAATGTTTCGCGGTCGAATCCGTGGTGAATGGATCGGACCGTTCTGCCCGTCCACTGGTGCAGTTCAGAGGCAAATGCCTCACTAGGCGCGACCGTACAATCCGCCCAGAAGATGGACCTCTTCGCCAGCACAGCTCGGAAATGAGTGTCCAGCCAGGTGCGGTACTCACCACGGGCCATCAGGTCGCGATAGAAATCGGCAGAAGTGTATACCGAGTTGCGCGAAAGCAGGATCTGCGGAGCGGGCGACTTTCGCAGCGCGAAGTTTCCCGTCGAGAGCAGAACATCCGCACCAGACCTGCGAATCAACTCTGGCAGCTTCGACTGCTCGAACCAGAAGCGTTTCGCCGGTGCAGTCTCCAGTTCCAGAAACTCAATGTTGCCGGATTCGCCAAACTCCTGCCGCAAGTTCGGACTCAGCGCCACAGTCACGCGCAGCTCTGGCGTGGCCGCCAGATGCGGAATCACATTGCGGATGTAGGTGAGTCCTCCACCTGCTGACGCCGCCAGGGAATTAATGAACAAGTGCATCATCGGCTTGGAATGCCATCCAGGCGCGAGGCGCTGACGTAAAGGCTATCGGCAAGGTAACTCATGACCGGAATGCGAAGGCTCAGACGCCGCAACCACTCTGACGTGTAGACGATGGCCCGGTAGCGAAGCGGCATGAACGCGACGTCACTGACTTGAGCATTCAGAGAGAAGTAGCCGTCCACCGTCACACTGGCCGGACCGATCAGGCGCGAGAAGGTGGACTTGAGCTCGGGAACAGTCCAATAACGCACCTCGAAATCATGCGGCTCGCGAAATCCCCGGCGCAGTTCGTGATAGAGGCAGCGCACTCCAAAAACATTAGGCAGTTGTACCAGAGCTTCTCCTTCGGTCTTCAACACCCGGCGAATCTCGGGAAGTACGATCTGAACGTTTTCTTTGGAAAGGTGTTGCAGCACGCTATAGGAGAACACTCGGGAAAATGAAGCGTCGGAGAACGGCAGGAAGCGGCCATCGGCGACCAGAAAATGACCTTCGATTCCCAACTGCCGGCAAACCCGCCGCGCCGCCAGAACTCCTTTGAGCGAAGGATCGATGCCGACCACGCGATATCCCTTGCGGGCCGCCGCAATGGTCCACCGTCCCCAACTGCAGCCGATTTCGAGAAATGTATCGCCGTTACTCGGCGGAATACGGATATCCGGAATCGGATACGACTTGAGACTGCCTACCAGTTGCTGGTAGAGACTTCCGTTGGTAGCGCCGATACTGTTCTTCACGAACGGGTCTATCTCATCCGCAGCCAGAGTCAAGTTCAACAGGGGTACGTGCGACAGGTCTCCCTCGGCCACCAGCAGCGCGCGATCGCCTTCGATATGAGTCTGTGGCTGATCAGACACCAGCAGAATCGGGATGCCTTCTACAACGCGGTAGCGATGTGCTTGGGGACATACCAAGTCGCGGCCCTCGCTACGCAAGGGCTGCTTGTCGCGCGGGCAGACAATAATCTCGAGTAGTTCGGGGAGAGACGAGTTCATGCTAAACGCGAGGCGAAGCGGCCGCCTGTTTTGAGTCCTGCGCCTGACGTAGCCCAGGGCATCATCGGCTGGAAGCGACTCCGCTCAAGTCCCGCGGCAGCGCCTTCCAACGCCAAGCGACGGCCGAGGTTGTAACCTTCGGCGGAACCACATCCACGAAGATAAACGCCAGGCTCCAGAACCACACACACAGGTAATAGCCGGGAGCGATAAGCCAGTCTTCAAAGCCCGCATGAATCAAGCCCGCTATCAAGACCAAGGCCAACGGTATCGCAGGATGGCATGGATTCCCCGTCTTCGCCAGCCATGAAATCGTGCGCACAATTTTTCCCACGAGTAAGAACAACAGCAAAGAGAACGGCAGAGTGCCGAGCACTCCAACGCCTGACAGGATCGACAAGTAACTGCTCCCGTTCTCCGTCGTCACCTTTGCATTGGACGCGAACATCGCGTTCCGCTTTGTCGGATCGTTGGAGTTCTCCACCGTCCCCAGCCCGGTGCCAAACCAAGGGTGGGCTTTAATGCTGTCGACTGCCGCTCGCCACGGCGATGCGCGTGAAGCCAGTAAATCGCCCTGGGTTGCGCCTTTGTAGATTACCGACGACTCCAGGGATTCAACCGCCTCGGAAAAGTCGTGGGGGCGAATCAGCGCAGTCGCCGCGATCGCCACGAGGATGATGGAAGCGCCATTCAACGCCATCCTGTACTTGCGTAACGTGATGCATAACACTGCAGACGAAATTAGGGCCGCGGCCATTCCCGCTCGCGCATGACTCTGGAACGCCAAGTACATGCAGATCGCGTATAACACCAGCCGGCGGCGACGCAGCATGTCGCCTTCATCCAGCATGACCCCCCAAAGCAAAATGGGCGCCCCCACCACTCCCATGACAGCGCCAAGCGAGTTCGGATTGCCCATCGCCTCGATGCCAAGGGCATAGAATCCCGCAACCGCGGCAACGAAGATCTCGCATCCTGTCAGCAGTCCCGAGAAGAATTTGTTCTCGCGTCCAGTCACGGCAAGCCTCGCTCCCGTGCTTCCATACACGAACAACAAGACGAAGCTCAGAGCCTTCAAGAACGCAACATTGGTGTATTGTGAAACCGCCGCCGACACTAGCGCCGAGAGGACGGTAAACGTTGCCAAGGCATGGAACAGGCCAAAGTGGTGGCTGCGCTCCTTGGCCATGAGCAGGGCGCCAGTCACGGCTCCAACGGCAAGAAACGCCCAGCGTGCCTCCGCCCAGAATGCTCCCACCGGCAGATCGACACCCGCAAGCAGAAAGGCCAGAATGACCAGAGGAAAGAACACCCGCCGGTACAGAAAAATTGACGCCAGCAGAAACTCGACGAGCACCATTCCACCCAGAATCGTTGGACTGGTGAAGTAACCGGGCCGGGAATAGGAGGCAAAGACCAAGAACAACGGCCCCAGAAACAATGCGACTACGAGGATGCCCTTAGGAATACGCTCAGTCACGTCCACCTGCCTTGGCTGCGACCATCCTCGCTTCGACCATCCGTCCGATCCCCCTGGACCATTCCTCTGGAGAGTATTGCAAAATATGTTGCGCGCTGTTCGCACCCATCGCCGCACAAAGCTCGGGTTGAGCGGCAAGAGTTTGCATCGCCAAGGTCAACGACGAGACATCCCTGGGCAGAACCAGCAGCCCGTTCCAGTTTTCCTTCACCAATTCAGAGGCACATCCCGCCGCCCGGCTGAGAATCACAGGCAACCCGCAAGCCATCGCTTCATTCACAACCAATCCCCAGGTGTCAGCATATGTCGGCAGTACGAGCATCTCGGCCAGCGCATAGTAGATTGCCAACTGCTCCCGCTGAGCAAAGCCAGCGAATCGTATCACTCCGGGCGAGACTGAAGATGCGGCCGCTTCCAATTCCTGTCTACACACTCCGTCGCCCACCAACACCAGGCCCACTTGACGGCGCGTCGACTCCTCCAGTTTGGCATAAGCCGATAGCAATTCAAACACACCTTTTTCGCGCACCAGGCGCCCGGCAAACAGAAAATAGCGCTCCGGCAGACCCAGTTCGCGGCGACGCTTGGCGGCATTCTTACGGGCGGCCGTCGCCGCCGCGCGAAACAGATCATTGTCGACCGCATTCGGTGCGGTAAAGATGATCTCTTCTTTTACCTTCTTATGCTCGCAGAGGTACTCCTGCGCTGCCCGTCCCGAAACCACGAATCCGCTGCACTGACGCAAAAACTCGCTCTTCAGGAATTCTACGATAGCGTGGCCGCGGCGCAGATCCTCTGCGTTGCTTTCCGACCACAGAAAAAATGGAACTTTGCGCCTCCGCGCCCAGGCCAGAGATTGCCACGAGGCCACGTAGCTATATCCTCCGCAGAGAATTACGTCGGGCGCACTCGCATCCAATGCCCGAAACACACCACGGTTCAGCAGCATGTTGTATTTTCGCAAGCGCCTTCGCCACGATGCCAGCACTTGGTAGGAAAACTGAATCTCTTCCTTGTAGACCTGCCATTGCCGCAGCGTGGGATCGGTTTCGGCCAGGAATATCACGTGGAGATCAATTTCCGCATGCCGCGCCAGCGCATTAAAAAGCGGAATGCGATAGGGCGAGATGATCTCCGTCAGAATAACCAGCCGCCGCTTCATGCCGCCGACTCCCGATAAACTCGCGCCAGGGTTTCCGCTTGTTGCGCCAGCGTGAGTCGTTCGAGGATCGTGTCTCGCGCGGCCGCGCCCAGGCTGCGGCGGCGCGCTTCGTCGCGGAGCAGCATCGCCAGTGCCAAAGACAGTTCCTTCTCGTTGTCAGGTCCAACCAGAAACCCGTTCGACCCGTGCTGCACAATCTCGGCAATTCCCTGCCCGCGGCAACCAATCACCGGTTTGCCCGTGGACATGGCCTCAAGGTAAACGCACCCCAGCCCTTCATACCGGCTGGGCAGCGCAAATACCGCGCACCGCCGCATGGCTTCGGCCACTTGCTGCCGCGACTGCACGCCAAGAAAGCGCACGCGATCGCTCATTCTCAATTCTTGGGCGAGCGCCTGTAGCCGCGACTGTTCCGGTCCGCGACCGATGATTTCCAGCCTCAGCAAAGGAAAACCAGCAGCCAGAGAAGCGACTGCGCGAATGAGCACATCATGCCCCTTGATCGGAATCAGGTTCCCCACACTCAAGACCACCGGTCCGCTTGATGAATCTTCACCACCCGGAGAGAACAGCTCCGGATCCACGCCGTTATACACCACCGAAGTCCGGCAACTTACCCCCGTGCCTTCCAGAACCTGCTCGCGGACGCGCTCACTCACGCAGATCACACGGCGCGAAGACCGGTAAACGCGCTGAGAGATTCTGCGGCACCATTCCCCCGCGCGTCCTTTGACCTGCTCGGTCGAGAACGCGTCGAGACCATGCACCGAGACCACATACGGCAATCCCAGTTCCTTGCTCAACAGCATGGCCGCGTGTCCGCACGGCAGAGGAGCGTGGGCGTGAATCACGTCAATCGGCTGCGCTCGGTGAAGTTCGCGCACTCTGGCGACAATACTGGCAAAGACAAACGCTCCGGCCGTCGGAAGTCCGAAACCTCGCGGCAACGAAAAATAACGCAGCCATTCGGCCGCGATGCCGGAACTGCTGGCGTGAAGTCTCCTCCGATACAGCGGTTGCACGGCCAACACCGTGTTCCTCACTCCTGCTTTGGCGAGCCAATCCAGTGGCTCGGAGACGAAGCATCCATTCGTGGCATCCAGATGGCTGGGGAAAAATGGCGTCAGAGTCAGCACGTGCAAATCACGTCCCGTTCCGATGCTCGACGAATTGGCGGTCACACTCATTTCTTCTGATTAGCTGTTTCCTAAGAGCTGCACCTGAACTCCCGCTCCCCTTGCCTCGCTATCGGGCAGCCGCGATCTCCAGGTAGGCATCCTGCCACTGCCGGGCCACCACATCCCAGTCAAAATTGGCCACATGCTGGTGCCCGGCGGCGCCCATTCTCTGCCGCACGGAACGATCGGCAAGCAGTTTTCCCAGAGCTTGCATCATTTCCTCAACGGTTGAAACCTGAAAGCCGGTGATGCCGTCAATCACCGAAGGAGTTTCATAGTCTCGAAACACAATGCACGGCAGACCGGTCGCCGCCGCTTCCAGCGTCACTTTTGGGATCCCTTCCAGCCGCGACGGCAGCAAGAAAATGTCGCTCTGGCGCATGATCTCAAGCATCTGTGACTGCGACTTCGGACCCTCAAGCGTTACATTGGTCAGACCGGCCTGGGCCATCTTCTGCCGCAAGACTGCCTCAAATCCTTCCCGGCCCGCTCCCACCACCCGGAAGTTTGCGTCTGGAAACCGCGCCGCGGCATCGAGCACATATTGTGGCCCCTTCCGCTCAATCAGCGTTCCTGCAAAAAGAACGACTGGTGTCGCATTCCTTCGCAGCGCCGGTGGGCTGAACAGCTTGGTATCGACGCCGACCGGAAGGATATAGCTGACCCTTTTCTTCGTACGACCCGAAAATTCCTGCGCAATGAATTCTGTAATCCCCGTGTAAGCATCACAGCGCGCGCGAACTCCATCAAACAGGCGCCTCAATTGCGGCGACGGGTTCGCCAACTGTGACGTCGGGGCTTCGACGTGCAACACAGCCTTGGCTCGTCGCACTATGCGCGGCAAGCGGAGAAACATGTAACTCGCTGGGCTGTAATCCATATAGCCGACGATGTCATAACCGGCCAGCATTTCGCGCAGGATCCGCAGAGTTTTCATCCGGGACGGCAGGTGCAGGAGGCGCACTCCAGCGCAACTCCGCAAACGCGGATCCGATTCCTGTTCATACCAGAGCGTGCAATTGAACCGTTCGGGATCAAGCCGCAGAGCGATCTCTCGAACATTGAGGCTCTGCGCGTTGGTATTGTCCACGTCCACGCTTGGCATGAACAATACTCGAAGTTTCTCCATAGGCTTAGGAATCCGGAAGTGCCTCGACTCTGCGCTCCGCAACATGGTGCTCTACAGCGTGGCGCTCTACAACCTGGGATGAATGCCGGCCGCGTTTTCTCCCAACTGCGCGGAACTCGCGTCAGCACCCGTCACCTTCATCGACTGGCGAACCTCATGCAGCAGAGCCCGCCAGCGCAGGTCGATCTTCCACCCGTCTGCCGACCGTTGCAGAACGGCTCGTTGGAGATCTGATCGTTGGATGTGTTCGCGTGCCGCCCGGTAAAGGCGCGCGCGCTCCCGCGTCCGATTCTCAGGTGGCAACGGCGAGTTTTCTCCCGGATCATTCTTCAGGTCGTAGAAGTAATCCTGCCCTTCGCGAAAATTGATGACGAGTTTGAACTCCCCGTCTCGCACTGCCATCAATCGAGGACGCATCCGCTCAGCGGGCTGGATTGGATTGCAACACCCGTCAACGCACTCCGTAATCGCAATTTCATTCTGCAATGTCCCGGCCGAAACTTGGTCCCAAGCACTCCGCCCTTGAAAACTGTCGGGCCTGGACACGTTCACCGCGTGCAATAAAGTCGGGGCCAGGTGAATCAGACTGAAGGGGCCCTGCGAGAAACGCCGCCGCGACAATCCAGGCGCGCGCAACAGCAGCGGCACGCGAACTAGAGACGCTGGCAAACTCGTCGGAGAATGATAGCGATCACTGTGTTCGAGGAACGCCTCCCCATGATCCGCGGTCACCGCGAACACGGTTTCGTCCCATCGCCCTGAGTTCTTGAGCGCGTCCACCAGTCGCGAAAGTTGCTTATCGACCCAGTGCACACCCGCATCGTAAAGCGAAATCACTTCATCCCGGTGCCGCTTGAGTCTCTCGGGGCCGATGTCTCCCCGGTTCCAGAACGAGTTTATATAGCGCGCGCGCCGCGCTGTGATCTGGGGTAAACCCAGCGCCTCCAGCGATTCCTCCGGCGGATAGTAAGGATGATGCGGATCCATCAAATGTAACCACAAAAAGAACGGCCGATCTCCGACGCTGCTCAACCAGGACTGTGCCTGATCCACCATGACATTCGCGGCGGGATATCGTCGCAGCATATCCATCGGAATATTTTCGCGGGCCGATTGCCACTGGCAATACCGGAAATAGAGTTCATCGTACGCACTGGCAGACAGATGATTGCGGCGCGAGAGCGCCTCGATCCATCGATTCAGTTTCGAAAAGCTGGTTCGCGGCGCGAACTGTTCAGGCGCCTGCTCGACGCCTGCGTCTGCACCCAGAAAGTCGTTGAAGCTGTCGAAACCCTGGTCATAGCCGAAGCGCGGACTGAGATATGGATTCCCTGCCAAGAAAGCCGCTGTGGCGTAACCCGCGTCCTGCAAGGCCGTTGCCAGGGTCGGCTCGTGGGGCGCGATACCCAGCACGTCGCGGCCCAGAGCCAGCGGATAGCGCGAGGCAAGAATGGCAGGAAAGGAAAAATACGTTGGCGCACCCGCAACGATCGCATCTGAAAAAACAGCGCTGTTCTCCGCCAGTGCGTCCAGGTTAGGCGTAACCAGGCGGGAATATCCTAGAAAGCCGACGTGATCGGCTCGCAGGCAATCGACTGTGACCAGTACCAGCGAACGTTGCTTCATTGCGTTGCGATTTGGATCAAAATGCGGATCAAGAGGATATGAATCAAGAGCACCGTCGCGCCATCGTCTCCGTGCCCAGGATCTAACTGGCGCGCTGCCCTCACATGTAGCCCAGATCTTTCAGCCGCTGCTCGATCATCTGCTCTTCCGCCTGGTCGAACTTGACCGCATCGTCGTTGACAATTTCCTCGAGCAGAAAACTGATCAGAGCTTCGAGACTTTCAAATCTGCCCGCCAGCAATTTTTCAGCTCGTCCGCACAACTCCTCGGGCAACTGGACGGTCCGGTATGGGGTCATTACGCCTTCACTCCAAATCTTTGCATTCCCGCGCGCAGTTGCGACCAGGCGCTGCGGGCGATCATTCGATCGTCCGGGTCGAACACAAAGGCCGCCGCGAATCCGCCGAAAACCGTGTAGCCCAGCACCAACGCCAACCCGATCGCTAGCCAGGGATTACCGTAGGCATGCCCGCCCCGGTCAGCCCAGTACCGTATCAGCAACACGGTCGACAAGGCGGACGTCACGGGAATCCACAGCGCGAAGTAACTTCGATTATAGGGGGAAATTCCCAACGCCTTGCGCACTTCATACAAATTCCACAGGTTTGAGCCTACATTTACTCCAGCCGAGGCCAGCGCGGCTCCCACCAGTCCGAGCGTTGGAATCAAAGTAATGTTGGTGACGACGGAGACGATGGTCATCGCGAACTGCACTTTCATCAGCCGCTTCTGGTTGCCCGACATCAGCAGAAGATACCCGACCGAGCCCACGCCGCAGTTCACCAGTTGTCCCACCGCTCCGATCACCAGAACCGGCCATCCACTTTCAAACTCCGGCCCGAAGATTCGCAACAAACGGGCGGCAAACACAAACATCACGCATGCCAGGGGAAATGTGAGTCCGATCACCCACTTGGTCAGCGTTTGAAAGAGTCTCTGTAAGACGTCTTGCCTTCCCTGCGCATGCAGATCCGCGATCACGGGAGCGAAAATCTGATTCACCGATTGCAGGATGATCGGGATGAAAGAAGAAAGTGTGGAAGCTAATACATAGACTCCCACCACCCGCGGATTCAAATAGAGGCCGAGCAGAATCTTGTCCGCCTGCGACACCAGAAAGTCGAGCGCGCCCATGCCCATGAAGGCCAACGCCATCGACTTGACCTCGCCATCCAGCGGCGGCGAAGCCGCCAACGAGAAGCGAGCCTCTGGCGGAGTCAACCTCCACACGGCCACCAGCAGCAACGCAACCACCACTACCGAACTAATAATTTGCGCGCTCAGATAGCCCCACATCCCAGTTCCCAGCGCGAGCAGCACCACGGTGAGAGCGATCACCAGCGGACTCCCCACAAAGTTCGTAATCACCGTGCGTTTCGCAATGTCTTTGAATCCTGCCAAAACCTGGCAGTAAAAAACATTGATGGCCCCCAGCACCGCCAGCACGGCAAACAACGGGATGTATTGCGCCAGGGCAGGAGCGTGGTAGAGATTCTTGGCGATCCAGTGCCCACCCAACACCAAGCCGATCGAAAACACTATGTTCAGAAATAGGATTGTGAAGGTGCTTCGCGTCAGGAAGCCGCGCAACTGGTCGAACTTGCGCGCCGAGTTGTACACCGCAACAAAACGTGGAGCGGTTCCGTGCAATCCCAGCATTCCCGCCATCTGCACCAGGCTCACCAGCGTCATGCCGAGCGCATACAGCCCCAGTTGCTCCGCGCCCAGTACCCGGGCCACGTAAATCTTGACCAGATATCCCGCGCCCATCGTGAACAGCGTGCCCAGAAAAAATACGGCGGAGTGGCGCGAGATCTGGCCGAGGTTTCGACTGAATTCGAGGCCAAGAACTTCCTGCGGCGCCTCGGGGGAGACACTCAGGGGTGACGCTTCGCCTTCGTTCAACGGAGATTTCATGAGTTCTGGCGGCTCGTAACTGCAGGCCAGCTCCTGTTAAGGAGATGGTACAGGCCGGGAGATCGCCGCTGGATCCAACGCGGGGATTGAACCCTTTTGCGTTTCAACGAAGAGGACCCGCTGGCGCCCCAGAGAAAACCTGCGTATGAAGCCGGACTTCTCAATCCCGCTCAGCGAATCCTGGTTCGTCGCGGCTCCGAAAATCCAGGGCGCTTTGCCTTCGGCGTGCAGCTGACGCGCGAACGCCGCAATCGCTTCCGCAAAGAACCCCTGCCCGCGCACCGAAGCCGGAGTATAGCAATCAAAAATCATGACTGCATTGGCGCGGGGCGCCGTCAAAGTGCGCCCCAGTTCTGCCATTTCAAAACCTTCGAAATCCTTCACCCAGCAGAAATGGACCGGCACACCCTCTGCCGTGAGCAGTGCAAATCCGCCTTCCGCATCCGTGCGGAATCTCCTGGCGGAACGCATGAGGTACTCCAGGGTGGATGGATCGTCCTCATAACGGATAGCCGCCCCACCCAGGATATCGTCGTTGAGAGGCTGCAACCTCAAGCCAGTTTGCCCCGTGGAACTCTCTTCGCTGGCCGGCCAGTCGAAAAAATGCACAACCTCGAAAGCAAACAGCGAATTCCAAGTCCGTCGAACGGCCCATTTTGCCATGCCCCAAAAGCCGGATTTGCGAAGACGAGCCTTCAATTTGCCGAACTGCGCGATCACAAATCGAACTGATCTCTCAACCTGCGGTGACGCCGTTACGGCCGCGGCGGCTTTGTCCCGCAAGACTGCTCGAATGTGTCCAGAAAAAGACCGATTCAATACTACGTAGAGGGTCTGGCGGCTCGCGGTGGCAAATCGATCTTTGTAATCTTCCGCGCCCAGGCCAAGATCGACCACATCGATGTCAGGAGTGTCGCAGGCCAGCTGCACGATCTTTGCCAGCAGGCAGTACCCCGGAGAAAGTTCTTCATAGATGCTGTTCACCGTGGGCTGGTACCAGAACCAGCTTCCCGCAAACTGGAATCCGTAATTCCATGCGGCTGGATTTTCACCCACCAGCAGACGGCTCACCGTCACCCATCCCGAACTCGACAACTCCTTCGCTAGCTCGTGCAGGAAAACACGCCGTTCGGATCGCGTCAGGTTGCTGATTCGGCCCGTCGTAAGAAACCGGGCTACGTGCGCTCGATTGAACGACGGCAGAATCGGCTCGATCTCCTCCCACTGGCGATCGTGCCGGACCAGCACCTTGCCTCGCTTTTCTAACTCACGGATATTCCGCCGCAACCGCTTCTTGCTGGCTACAGCCTGTTTCACCGCCGCGCGTTCCTCTCCAGCCCCTGGGACGACTCGGGCACAAAGATACGCAGTCCTGGAATGCAAATGCAGCCCACAGTTCGAGGCTGCACCGGAAATCGCAGCAACAGAGCACGAATCCGCCGGCAGATTCGTTAATACCAGTTTTCCGACATTGCGATTTTTCAACTCAGAGAAAACGGCCTCCACAAACTCGCGCCGCCGGCCCGGCTCACTCAGAAAATCACAATAGTCCCCAGTGTTCGCGGTAAGAAAGCTGACGCACGAGCCGCTTTGGGCAAGCGTAACCAAACCCACCAGCGACTCGCCCTCATAACCAAAAAACGCCAGCAGCTTCAACGAGTCGCAATAGGCACGTTGCACCGTGATGGCCCATTCGTAGGTGTAGAAAACCTCCGGCCGTTCCATGCGCAGGGCCAGTTCATTCCACGCCCGCCGCAGTTCCGAGTCTTCCGGTATTTCCTCGCGCACTACAATCCGCAAATCTCACCGTCTCCCATAGAACCTGACTTGGAGAATACATGGTAATACCGCCGCCTCAATGGTTCGGGGTCGCAGGCCACAATCTTCCGCAGATTTTCCGCTCAGGCGCCTCGCCCCAGCCAGTTGCGAAGAGCATCGTGGAATCCGGAAACATAGGCCTCATACACCGGCAGCGACATCTCCGCAGTCACATGCACTCGCGGCAGCGCAAACCTGGCGGACACGGGGTCCAGAACTCCTCCCACATTCACGAAACCGCACTCATACCCGGCTTCCTGCGTCAGTTCGAACTCGCGCCTACCCACCGAACCGGGATCGCCAAAGGGATATGCAATCGCCCATACCGGCTGCCCCGTGCGCTGCTCCAGAGTTTTTCGGCAATCACCAATCTCGACGCGAGCCATCTCGATCGACTGCTCTGCCAGAACCGGATGACTTTGCGTGTGCGCACCAATTGTCATTCCTGCATCCGCAAGTTGTTTCACTTCTACCGATCGCAACAACTGAAAACGATCGCGCAGCAGCGGATCATCCAGGTAACGCGGCTTCCATGATGGCTGCAACCCTAATCGCACCGCCGCATCGTCCAGAAAACTTCGCCTGGTCGGGGAATCGAGCTGGGACAGGCTTTTCATCAATGTCAGCCAAAGAGCGCGGCGCTGCCCGCGATCCGCTGTAACCTGCGGGATGACGATTCCCTGCAGACGAATCGACTCCTCCAACTCCCGCCCTTGCATCAATAGTAAATACAGCTCGACATACCAAAGCAGCGATGGAGCATCATCCAGACCCGAGCCCGTCACAAAGAACAGGCACTTCAACCCCTCTTCGCGCAGAATCGGGACCATAACATTGAGATGGTTGAGCAATCCATCGTCGCACGTCAGCAGAATGGATTTCTCGGGCAAGCCCGTTCCCTGCCGAAGCCAAAGCAGAAACTCGTCCGGAGTGATCACGTTGTAGTGCTTTTTCAGCAGCCGCAGTTGCGCGCGAAACGATTCCTCGGTGACCAGTGTGTTGTCGAGGAACGCATCCTCGCTCTTATATCCAGCTGGCAGAACGCCATGATAAGTAATCGCGGTGACAGGAGCGCCCGCGCGGGAATAAAAATAGCCCACCGATCCGAGCACCGGATAAACCATTCGATGAAGGATGGGACTTAACAGGCGCATTTGGTTGGTGTGCGAACCTGCGTAGCGAACAGCAGTTGATCGAGACGGGTATCGCTGGTCGACTTCCAAAGCCGTTGAATCGTCGAACGATCCGGCGCATATTCGACAAGCCGTTGCGGAATCGAGAGGATCTGATCGGGCGCGTCCAGCATGGTGCCCACACCAAAGCGCGCGAACTGCCGCATGTAGCCGAATCCGTTAAAGTCCAGCCAGCCGCACATGAAATAGGGAATCTCCCGCTGGGCGCACTCCACCGCGACACTCGAGTCCAGTCCAATGCCAAAATATGTGCGCGGCAAAATCTCGGAAGCAGTCGCGCTGCTGATTTCCACGAGTTCCAACTCCTCCGCCGACAGTACCGACCGCAGCAGCCGCGTCCGGCCTTTCACACTCTCAAAAGGATGGAGCTTCACGATAATCTTGCGATTCAACTGCCGTGCGACCTTTACCAGCGGGAAAAGAATCTCCCGGTAGATTTCCCCTGCGCGTCCGCCACTCACCTCATAGGGCTGAGAGAACAGGACAATCTCGCCGACCGGGAGCTCGTCTGAACTCGCGCACCGGCCTTCGCCTGCGAGAGCGTCCTCTTCCCGCGGTGCTGCGATCTCGATTTGTTCCGCCGCCACGTTGCTCACCTGCAGCATGTAATCCCGCTCCATTTCGCCTTTCACCAGGTGAAGATCGGCATATGACTTCTTGAACAGCAGCCCGCCATCCAGAGCTCCGTGAGAACAGTACACCGCTCGGTAGCCCAGGTTCTTGGCCATGATCAGTGGCAGACGCGTGTGAAAATTTAGATCGTCGCCGCAAAGTACTCCCGTCACCGGCTCAGAAGACATAAGAACCTGCCAGGCGTCCCGCAGCCGCAGGCCGATTTCTAGATGAGCTGCAAAATAATCCCAGAGCCCGGCTCGAAATCCGAGACGGAGTTCCTCGGCCTGACCCAACTCAGTCTTGAGCGCACTCCATGCCTTGATCAGTTCGGCAGTCTCAGTCTGCGTTTCAGCCGAAGTCTCGGCATACGCCGAGAGCGGAACCGTATCAACGTTGTCAGGCAAGTCCTCGGACTCTCCGTTGCGCCGCGTCGTCGCCAGCAGAAAGCGCCGATCCCGCAACTGCACTGCATACGCCAGCTGGAGCCGCGTGACGTTGGCGTACGCCGACGGCAACAACATGACCGACTCCTTCAACCGTGACCGCCGATGCCGCGTGACGCGACTCCTGAATCCATAACTCGTGTCCCACTTGTCGAACGCAATCTCGACCATCTGCGCGGGGCGCAAGTCCTGCGCAGCCGCAAGAATTCGCGAGATCAGACTGGGTCGGCTCGCCCCAGCTGCCAGAAACCTCACCGGCCATCCCGTCACCAGACTCAGCAATCGAACATGCGAGTGACTACGCGTGGCAACAAGTTCCACCGGACCCGGCCTCAGCTCTCGCCGAAGTTGTTCAACCAGATAAAGCGCCTGCTGTTCCTGATAACCGCAGGGCGCGAGGATCTCCCACCAGTCCAATCCCATGCGGTCCATCAATCGATTCTGGCCCACCGCCAGGCCTTGTTTCACCCACCGGTAGCCTTCCTGCCCTTCAAACTGATGCAGCGTAATCACTCTGCAGCCCATTTGTCGCGACCATTTCTCGTAGACGCTCGCTCCCGCAAACCCCAGATCAACGATCAGATCCCAGCGCGAGTCGGCGCCATCGGCGGGCACGGGAACGTCTTCGGGATGCAGCAAGAGAACTCTCATAGCTTGATTCTCAGGCACGATCCACCAGGTCCCAACTCAGCGGTGTCCCGCTTTCGATGTCGCACGCCGCATGCTGGCCCAACACTTCCGGCAGATGCCGCGGGTGCAATCCATTGGCCGGCCGGATGGATCGCACATTTTTCTCAGTGAAACCCTCGCCCTTCTTAACCGCGCTCACCACAAACAACGACCGGCGGTATGGACGAGTGCGAGCCTCGCGCGGGCTCACCCCATAGTGAACTCTTCCCAAGGATTTCTCCGCAGACCGGACCGCCGCGACCAATGACTTGAACTCTGCCGGCTCCAATGAAAATGCACTATCCGGTCCGCCCGCTGCGCGAGACATCGTTAAGTGCTTCTCAATCAGGACGGCTCCCAGCGCCACCGCAGCCACCGGCACGGCAATTCCAGGAGTGTGATCCGACAAGCCCACTGGCAATCCGAATCGCTCCATCATGTCTGGGATCGACCGCAGATTCATCTCTTCCGGATCCGCCGGATACGCGCTGGTGCAGCGCAGCAGCGCAATCTGCGTGGCTCCAGCCGCCCGCGCGGCGTTTACTGCCTCGTCAATTTCCTCGACGGTCGCCATTCCAGTCGAAAGGATCAGAGGCTTTCCCGTGCGCGCCATTTTTTCGACCAGAGGAATGTCAACCAGTTCGGGTGAGGCCAGTTTATGCACCGGCACATTCATCCGCTCCAGAAAATCCACAGCCGAAGCATCAAAGGCGCTGGAAAACAAATCCATCCCAAGCTGATTCGCAATCGCTTTCAACTTAGGCTGCCATTGCCAGGGCGTGTAAGCCTCGCGATAAAGATCATAGAGCGTGCGTCCGTCCCACAGCGTGCCGCCACCGATCCGAAAGCACTCGCGGTCCGATTGGATGGTAATCGTGTCGGCGGTGTAGGTTTGCAGCTTGATCGCGTCCACTCCCGCCTCTTTCGCGGCGTGGATCATCTTCACGGCCTGGTCGAGATCCTGTTGGTGATTCGCCGAGAGCTCGGCCACGATGTAAACCGGCTGGCCTTCGCCGAGAATGCGCGCCCCGATCTGGAAGCCGGCTGCCGTCACGATTCCATCGCCTTTCCCGCTCCCGGGGCTACGTGTTCCGGCGAAAAGGCTGGCCCTCGGCCGCTGCGGATGATGTCGAGTGAACGTGCGCCCTCGTTGAACACCAAATCCAGTGCAGACGCATGTGACAGAAATGGAGGGAACAGCTGGGTGTACTGGGGATGCGTGTAGTTTTGAAAAACCACCTCGATCCCGCAATCCTGGAAGCAGCTCATTTCTTCCAAAAGGTAAATCGCCGAGCCCAGCGGCGAAACGTACTGAGTCGCCTCCAACTTCTGGCAAATCCTGGCCAGCAACTCGGTCCTCTTCCCCTCTTGCGCCAACGACGACGCCAGCACCACCGGCGTCCGCAGGCCCATCGTTTCCATAAACCAGTGCAGAAAACTCATGTTCAAATCGACCAGACGCATTCCCGGCCGGCATTTCTGCAGAATCGCCGACACCTGAGAAAAATATTCTGCAAAGAATTGCGCTCGCCCATAATTGACTTCGATTCCGCGCAAATGCTTTCGCCAAAACTCGGCGTCCCGAATCTCCACTTCCAGTATCTTCTGTCCCAGCAGCCCGCGAAACACCACCGGCACCGTCAACCACTGCAATCCCGTTGGCGTCTTGATCCGGTTTCTCTGCTGCCACGACTGCTTTTCGAACTGCACCGTGTCGAGCACAACAAACGCGTCCACCTGATCGATGAGGTCAAAGTAGCCCAGCCACGGCAGGTATGTCGGTTGGCTAATCGCAATTCGCATGGTCACTTCCGACCGCGGTATCGTGTCCTTGTGCGAGAGCCACAATCGACCGATGCATTATCAACGGGCCCCTTTCAAGCGGCGCATACTCTCAAACACCCGTTGGGCGCCTCGTCCGTCCACCATAGCGCCGGCGTTCGCCGCAATCTCCTGGCGCAAGGCGCGATTGCCAATGACCTCCCGCAACGACCTCGCCAACCCGCCCTTATTCAAAACTGTAAACCATCCAGCCGTCACGGCTGCCTTTCCCCGGCCATAAGCTTCGACCGCTAGCTCCTGATTCTTCGCGATAGTGATCAGAAACATTGGCACCCGGAAAAACGCGAGCTCGTCACAGGTTCCTCCTCCGGCGGAAATCGCCAGATCAGATCGCGCCATCAACTCGGGCATATTCGTGACGTTCAGCAGCAACTGCGCCGGACGCCGGCAGCGCTTCAGCGCCCGCTCCACCGAAGCGTGATGACGATTGCTTGCCCCCAGCACCACCGTTAATTCGAACCCCAGGTCGTCCAGTTCCTGCAAGGCTTCTACGACCTGCAGGGTCACGTTATGCGGATCCGCTCCGCCCAATGTAACCAGTAACCGCGAGGCTTGTTCGGAAACATCCGCCCGCTCACTCCGCACCGACAAGAATTCCCGCCGTAGCAGAGCATACTTGGGACCGAGCAGAAACTGCGTCTCGGGCCGGCGATCAGGATACATGGTGTCGGAAGCATAGACGTTCGTGTTCAGCACCACTTCGCAATCATAGGGCGCGAACTCGCCATGATCGTCCACCAACAAAAGTTTGGGCGCGGTTCTTCGGACTTGATCGCGGTACTCGTGGGGAAAATGGTAACCATCCAGAACCAGCCATCCCGCTCCGCTCCCCGCGCATAGCTCAGCAGTTTGCGCGGCATCCTCTGCGCCTCCGGTGCCGGCAGAAATCGTACTGACCTCAAAATTCTCAGACCGAAGCCGTTCGTGAATTTCCTCGCCGCCCGGCGCCAGCACAAACCGCACGCTGCCGCCCTGGTCTTGCCACGCCTGCGCCAACGCTACACAGCGCATGACATGCCCCACGCCGATCTCAGCGCTTGCGTCGGCGCGAACGATTAGAACTCCAGTCGACATTGAGATCACAACAGGGAGCGGCAGCTCAGACCGTGAAGATGTAGTCGTACCTGCAATTTGAGTCTACAACCTTGCGGCCCCCATCCACTTCCTGGTGCCGAAAATAGGTTTTCAACCGCAGGCCGCTGCTCTTCGCCAGCGCAATAATTTTCTCCGGCCCGGCGTAGAACAAGCCGGCAGAGTTCAACACAATCTGGTCTCTTCCGATGGCGGCCTTGAGCCAGCGGCGAACCATCCCGAGGAATGTCCGAACGCCGTCATGAGTCAGCAGGTACCAGAGATATGCGACCATCGAGTTGCCGCGATACATTCCGTAGTATTGATATTCGTCGATCTCCGGCATCTCGCCCACCCAGATCATGGCCCCGGGCCGGGCGATGCGCGACATCTCTCGCAGAGCCGCCGGCACATCGCGTTCGGATGGAAGGTAGAGCAGCATGGCATTGCAGACAACTCTTGAAGCGATGCCGGATTCCAGTGGGAGTTTCTGCGCAGTGCTCGCGACGAACGATAAACCGGGAAACGTCGACTCCAATCTCCGCTTCTCCTCCACTGTGGCTACGATGCCGACACTCTTCGCGGCTCGCCCTTCGGCCATTCTCAACAGCGAGGCATCACCACAACCGATGTCCACCAAAACGTCCTCAGGCTCCAACTCCAGCGACTCCAAGATGCGGCGATTCACAAACTCAGTCACCGCCTGCTTGTCAGGCCGCGCCGCTAACTCGTGGAGATCTTCACGCCCTGCCCTGATTCGATAGGCATCGTTGTAGTTATTGATTCGCATCACCGGCATGTACCCACTTCATACCAAGCGGACACTCGTCGCCAGTAACCACTCAGGTGCGAGGGATTTGCGAACCGGATTGCTCCACTACCAGGCGGTCCAGCCCCCGTCCACCGCCAGGTTCACGCCGGTAACGTAGGAAGAAGCATCCGACGCCAGAAACAATAGCGGCCCCTTGAGTTCAGCAGGCTCGCCAGTGCGATGCATCGGATTCTTTGCCTTGAGTTGGCCATGAAACGCCAGATCCCGCTCCAGATACTTCGCGTCCGGAAAAGGTCCGGGACTGATCGAGTTCACCCGAATCCGCTGCGTGCCCAGATGACAAGCTGCATAGCGAGTGAATTGAATCAACGCCGCTTTCGCCGCACCATAGTACGGCGGGTTATTGGCTCCGCTGGTCCCGTAGATGGATGGATCGGGACTCACGGTGCCGTACATCGAAGCAATGTTGATGACCGAAGCACCGCCCGGCGTTCGCGAGCCCGCCTCCTTCAGTAGCGGAGTCGCGGCCTGCAGCAGTTCAAACGCAGCAACCACGTTCACGCGGTAGAGTTGATCGAAGTCAGCCGACGTAGCGCTTTCGATCGTGCCCGGCTTGCTCGGGCTGGCATTGTTCACCAGCACATCGAGCCGGCCGTGCCTCTCACCGATCAGGCCGATGTGCCGTCGCACCGCGGCTTCGTCGGTCAGATCAAAACAGGCTGTGGAAGCGTTCAACCCAGCGCTCTTCAACTCTTCGGCAAAAGCGTCGAGGGCATTCTGGTTGCGCCCGCTCAGCACCACGTGAGCGCCCGCGGAGGCCAGCGCCTTCGCCATGGGCCGTCCCAGATGTCCGGTCGCCCCCGTCAGAAAGGCCACTCGACCGTCCAGACGAAACAGCGTTGATGGATCGCGCTCGCTATCTTTATCTGGCAGATGGCTCATGGACCTTTTTCCAATGCGATGGATTCAACAGATTCTCAGGTGCACGCGGCAATGAATTCTCCAGTTCCGCACACTGCTCCACCGAAAGTTTGGGCAGGCAGAATAATCTCAAGTTATCGTTCACCTGCTCCAGCGTTTCGCACCCCACCACCACGCTCGTGATCCAGGGCTGCGAGCGCACGTAGGCGAAGCACAAATCCGCCACGCTCTCCCTGCCGAACTTTGCCGCGAGCCCGCGCAACTGGCGAAGACACAAAGACACATCGTACTCCAGCGGCGTGGGCCACGACGCGAGCGCAGCCGGCGCTTCGGCACTGGCCAGCAATCCCTGCAGCAGAGCGCTGCGGGCATGCACCACCACATCCGGACGATTCGCCAGTGCGCGGTCAACCCCGCTCGCCTTCCAGCGCCAATCCAAAACGTTCATCGGAATCTGCAACTTCCGGATCGCCGCGTCTTGCAACATCTCAAGCGCTTCCCGAGGTTCGTAGACCGAAGCTCCCAAATTCCCGATCGTTCCCTCATCGCGCATTTCCAGAAGCCGGAGCCAGGCTGCGCCTCCCCATGCGCGATGATGCTGCGCGCGATGCAATAGTAAAGTGGAAATCTCCCGCACTCGCAGCGCCTCACACGAACGTCGCACACTCTCGTCAACCGCGGCGCGGACCAATTTCTCTTCCGCATCAGCAGGCAAGGAATCCAGCGGATCGAGCTTGGTGATTACTTCCACCCGCGACCGCCAAGCCCCAGCCAGCGCTTCGCCTAGAACCGCCTCCGCCTCACCGTAGCCGCGAGCCGTGTCCAGCGCCGTCACTCCGTGAGCGATCGCCTGTCGCACCATCCGAATCGCCAGCGCGCGCGGGGGCTGGCCTGCGCGGTTCGCAATTCCATATTCCATCCCCAATTGCGCCGTGCCCAGCGTCAACTCACTGTGAACGTTCCCCGATGAAGTGCGGCAGGGCACTCGAAACCCGGGTTCGCCCGGAAGCGACGCCAATTTTCTTGTCAGCTCGAACCAGCCAACTCGCACTGGATGGTCAACCGCTGCAAACAAGCGGCAGATCCGTTCATAGTCCTCTTGATCATCGATGGTGCAACGCAGGTGGCTGAAATCAGCTCGGTCCAAAGCCCGCGGCACATGAATCTTAGCCTTGCAATTGCGCTGGATCCACGGAGTCACGTGCTCACGATCATGCGCACTCGTGGCCCGCGCCTGCGCCCGCCGCAGAGTCGCAACCGTAAACACCTCTCCACCTAATCCATACGGAAGCCGGCTCTCCGGCCAGTTCTGCGCCAGATAGTCAACGCCCGACCCGGCAAACGCCGACACCAGTTCCCGCACCAATTCGCCATCCGGAACCACGTTGTCGCCGGTGAGCCGAACCACCAGACTGTCGTCAGTCAGTTCCTTAGCGGCGAGCGCATAACGGGCAAGCACATCATTCAGCGGTCCGCGGTTTACTCGGATTCCATATTTCCCGAGAACATCGGCCAGCGAATCATCGGCAGGCTGATCCGAAGTAGCCACTACAGTTTCAAGTCCGCAATTCGCCGCCCGCAGCGCAGCCAGCACAGCGCTAGGGTGTCCAGCTACAGGCAACATCGCCTTTCCCGGCAAGCGGCTGCTGCCAGTGCGCGCCTGCATGATGATGACTGTTCTCATCTTGATTGGCTAACCAGTACCGAAATCGGGGTTGGCGAAATCATGGTTGGCGAAATCGTGAGCGGCGAAATCGTGCTCGGCCAAGTCAAGGCCCTATTCTCGCCCAAATGCAGTCACAACCTTATGCACTGCGCGGATTACATCCTCCGCATCGCCATTCGACATGGCATGAAACATCGGCAGGCTGATCAGCCGTTCGTAGGCATCCTCGGCCACCGGAAATTCTCCGCCCTGGTATCCGAAACGATCTCGGTAGTACGGATGCAGATGCACCGGAATGTAATGCACGTTCACGCCGATGTTCTCCGCTCGCAGGGCCCGAAAGATTTCTGCGCGGCCGGTCGTCAGCTTCTCCAGATTCAATCGGATCGGATACAGATGCCACGCCGGGTTCGCCTCTGCCCGCACCGCCGGAGGAGTTACTCCAGGCATTTCTCGAAATGCCGCCGTGTAGGTCGCCGCAATCGCTCGCCGCCGCGCCAGATTCGCATCCAGTTTCTTCAACTGCTGAATGCCCAGCGCACACAGAATATCGGGTAGCCGGTAGTTAAATCCGAGCAGAACCATCTCGTAATGCCACTGCCCTGCGCTCTGCCGCTGCCGCGCATCGCTCGAGATACCGTGATTGCGGAAGCGCCGCAGAGTCTCCGCCAGCTTGGGATCATGGGTCGCGACCATTCCGCCTTCCCCGGTCGTGATGTGCTTCACGGGATGAAAGCTGAACACAGTCATGTCGGCGAAACTGCCCACGAACCGCCCGCCGTACTCCGCGCCCAGAGCGTGACAGGCATCTTCGATCACAATCAGGCCATGCCGCCGAGCGACGTCGAAGATCGGATTCAAATCCGCCGGATGCCCCGCATAGTCCACCGCAAGAATCGCCCGCGTCTTGGGCGAAATCTTCTTCTCAATTTGTTCAGGATCGAGGTTCAGAGTATCGCGGCAGACGTCGGCGAACACCGGCGTCGCGCCCTGATACAAAACGCAGTTCGCCGTGGCCGCGAACGTCAAAGGCGTGGTAATCGCTTCATCGCCCGGCTTCAGTCCCGCCGCGAATGCCGCCGCATGCAACGCTGCCGTGCCCGAACTAAAACTCACGGCATGCGCCGCACCCACACGCGCCGCGAACGCCTCCTCAAATTCGGCCACCTTCGGTCCGGTGGTAAGCCAATCCGAGCGCAGGACTTCGACGACCGCCTGAATGTCGGCCTCATCCACTGACTGTCGACCGTAGGGCAGGAAAGTAGCGCGCACCGGCGATCCTCCATTGATGGCAAGAGCTTGGATGGCAAGAGCCTGCGCGCTGACCGGCGACGTAGTTGTCATGATGGCGGCCTAGGCTGGAACCCGCGCCGGAACTGGCTGCGCCTCGGGCTCAACTGGGGGTGCGGGGGAAATCAACTCCTGCAATTCGCGGTTGGTCAGCCAGTGATCGTTGGTCTCGCTGGCATAGCGGAATCCTTCGCGCAACGGCTTGCCGTTCACCCAGTTCTTGCTCTCCCACCACGGGTGCGACGGCTGAATGACATAGCGGTCTTCCAACTCGAGCGTATTTCGCGCCTCGTCTTCCGAGACCAGAACTTCGTGCAGCTTCTCGCCCGGACGAATGCCGATAGTCTCAATCTCACACCCTGGCGCGATCGTCTCCGCCAGGTCCACCAGCCGCATGCTGGGAATCTTCGGGACGAAAATCTCTCCGCCATGCATCTGCTCCAGGCTGCTCACCACGAAGCGGACGCCTTGCTCCAGAGTCAGCCAGAAGCGGGTCATGCGCGCATCGGTCAGCGTGATGCGGCCGCGAAGTTTCTGTTCCTGAAACACCGGGATCACGCTTCCCCGGCTCCCCACCACGTTTCCGTAGCGCGCGCAACTGAATCGGGACTCCTGCGCGCCCGCATAGGCGTTGGCCTGCACAAACATTTTCTCGGCGCACAGTTTCGTCGCGCCATACAGGTTGATCGGATTGACCGCCTTATCGGTGCTCAGCGCCAGAATGCGCCGCACCCCCTGATTGATGGCGGCATCAATCACGTTGCGCCCGCCCATGATGTTGGTCTGAATGGCCTCGAACGGGTTGTACTCGCAGGCCGGTACCTGCTTCAGTGCGGCCGCGTGGACGACGACCGTGATCCCCGCGAAAGCCCGCTCCAGCCGGGAAACGTCCCGCACGTCGCCCAGAAAATACCGCAGGCTCGGATGGTCCAGCCCAGAGGCCCGCATGTCATGCTGCTTGAGTTCATCGCGGCTGAGGATCACCAGGCGCTTCGGCCGGTATTCCTTCAGCATGATCTCGACGAATTTCTTCCCGAAAGACCCCGTCCCGCCCGTCACCAGAACTGCCTGTTCCGACCAATTCATTCCTTCTGCCTCGTGACTGCTTAAATCAAATAAGTTTTGCTCCGGCTGGGCCTTACATGTTCGTTAGTGTCGCTAGTGCCGCTAGTATAGCGGACTTTACCGGAAATCGCGCCCTGTCGCTTTCCCGGCTGCGCTTGCCTTCCCCGAAAATTGACCGCGGTTTTTTGCTCATCCAATGCTAAAATGTCCCACGAACTCTTCAGTCAATCAGTGCGATACAATTCCCTGCGCGACGGACCAGCCTCTTCGAACCGGGACTCGTTTGCTGGTGTGCGGCGTAGCCCTGTTCGGGCCTTTGAAGCAGCTACAAAATCGTTGAGGAGCCTGCATGGATTTTGGACCCCTGGTACCGGCGAGTAACCCCGTTCGCGAGCTACAGCCCGCCCAAGCTTTGGACGTGGCACGAACGGTCGCGCCCCGCCTCTACCCTGAACTTCCCTCGCAGGAATCAGCCCTCGGCGATTCCCTCCGGATTCTGCAGAAGCGCAAGTGGTACGTCATCGGGTGCCTGGTCTCCATCTTTTCCGTAGTCGCGATCGCCAGCTTGAGAATGCCGAAGATTTATCAGGCCGCGGGCAGAGTCGAAATCGACAAGCCCGACAACAGTCTCAACTTTCAAAACAATGCCACGTTTAATGTGGACGTTTTCGACCCCACCGAACTGGATACGGAGATTGAGAAACTGAAGAGTGACGCTCTGGCTCTCCAGGTCAGCCAGGAGTTGCATCTTGACCGCGGCTCGGAGCCGGCGGCGCCCTCACCCTCCCTCGATCTAAATCCCGATCCGCTGCAGAGCGATCCCTCCCGAGCCGCGGCCATGGTGGGCAGCTTCAAGGGAAATCTGAAAATTATTCTCGTTCCCAATACCCGCATCATCGAAGTCAGCTATAGAGACCAAAACCCTCAGCAGGCCGCCGAGGTCGTCAACACCTTGATGCAGACTTTCGTCGAGAACAACCGCCAGTCCCATTTCGATTCCACCATGGCGGCCTCCGACTGGCTGAAAGGCCAACTGGTTGATCTGCAGATGAAGGTGGAATCCTCCCAGCAGGAGTTGGTGCGCTATCAAAAGGAGCACGACATCCTGGGCATCGATGACAAGCAGAACATCACGATGGCCAAGCTGGATGAACTGAACAAACAGCTCACCTCCGCGGAAAGCGAACGCATGGACAAGGAAGCTTTGTATCGCCTGGTTGAATCGGGCGATCCCGAGGCCGTCCCCTCCAGTGCCGGTCTTGAGGAGGCCGAGGGAACGTCTCAGTCGGCTTCCGGCTTGCTCGAAAACCTGCGCGCCAAACAGGCTGACATTAAAATTCAGGCCGCAGATATGAGCACGCAGTTCGGCCCGTCCTATCCCAAGCTGACGCAGTTGAACAACCAGTTGAAGGAAATTGACTCCCAGATTAAGGCCGAAATGAAAAAGGTCGCGAGCAAGGTTCGCGGCCAGTACACCGAAGCCCTGCAGCGCGAAAACCTGCTGCAGGAAGCCTTCGAAAAGCAAAAGCAGGAAGCCAACAAGCTCAACGAAAGCGCCATTAAATACATCGAGCTTAAACGCGAGGTCGAAACCAACCGCCAGCTTTATGAAGGCCTGCTCGAAAAACTTAAGGAGGCCGGCGTCTCGGCGGCGTTGAAGACCAACAATTTCCGCGTTCTCGACAAAGCCACGCCACCCAGTGGGCCGATCGAGCCCAACATTCCCCGCAACCTGATGTTTGCCGCCGTCCTCGGCCTGGCATCCGGCGTTGGACTGGCTTTCCTGCTGGAGGGCATGGACGCCACCGTGCGCACCACGGAACAGGCGCAGGCGATTTCCGGACTGCCCTCGCTGGGCATGATTCCTCTTGGCTCCAGGTCCGCCCGCGAAGGTCCTAATCCGAAGCGTCTGGTCATCGCCAGTTCCAAGGAAGCCGTGGAACTGGTAACCCAGGTTCGGCCCCAGTCGCAGATATCGGAATCGTACCGCGCTCTGCGCACCTCGCTGCTGCTGTCCAACCTGGGCGCTCCGCCCAAGGTCATCATGGTGACCAGCGCATTGCCGCAGGAAGGCAAGACCACCACCAGCATCAATTGTGCCATCGTGCTCGCGCAGAAAGGCGTGCGGGTTCTGCTCATTGACGCCGACTTGCGCCGGCCCAGTATTCACAAGACGCTGGGGATCGGGCCGCGCAGCGGGTTGAGCAATGTGCTCACCGGCAGCAGCACACTGGACCAGTCCATCACGCGAACCGCGATTCTGCCCAATCTGGACGTGCTGACCGCCGGCACTCCGCCGCCCAACCCTGCCGAACTTCTGGCATCGACCTACATGCGAGATCTGCTGACTCAGTTGCGCGAGCGCTATGATCACATCGTGATCGACACGCCTCCGTCGCTATCGGTCACCGACGCCGTCGTGCTTTCGCCGCGCGCCGACGCCGTCGTCCTGGTGATTCGTTCTGGCCAAACCACTAAAACGGCGCTGCGCCGTTCGCGCGATATTCTCACTCAGGTCAACGCCAAGGTCGTGGGAGTTCTGCTCAATGCCGTGGATCTGTCCTCTCCCGACTACTATTACTATTACGAATACAAGGGCAAGTATGCCCAGTACTACCGCGACGAGGACTCATCCGAGCACGAACACGAGCACGAAGAAGAGAGCGACGCGGAAGAGCGTTCCCCTTCGTCGAGCAGCGCGTAGAGAGCACCGAAGAGAGAAGTTCTCGCGCACACAGTCATGAAGATTCCTTTCCCAACTCCCGCTCGCAAGTGGCTGGTCGTGGCCATTGCCGGCACGCTTGCGTTCCTCTACCTCGGTCTGGCCGCAACCCAGTTCGCCGCCTCCTGGATGGGAAGCCGCGTGGAGTTGTCCAGCCTCAAACGAGCGGCCTGGCTCGATCCGGGTAATTCCGAGTATCGCTATCATTTGGGCCGATACTTCGACCTCGTCGCGCGTGATCCGGCGGCAGCGGTTGGACAATATCGAGCGGCCCTTGATCTCAATCCGCATGCCGCCGACTACTGGTTCGATCTGGCCAACGCCTATCTGGTTATGGGTGACACGGCAGATCAGGCCGGGGCTCTGGACAACGCCGTCCGCGTCGAACCCACTCGGCCCGACGTGGCCTGGAACGCCGCCAACCTCTATCTGGTTCAAGGAGAGAATGCCAAGGCTCTGCGCGAGTTTCGCGTCGTGCTCGCCAATGACCCATCGCTTGCGGATGCCGCTATCAAGTCCTGCTGGCGCATTGAACCGGATGAAGACATCCTGCTCCGCGACGTGGTCCCGCCCAATGGCGCAGCTTACATTTCCTTCCTCGCCCTGCTCCAAACCGAGGTTGCGCGTCTGCTCCACGATGCGGCCACAGCAGCGGCCGAACCTGACCTCGCGTCTCAGGAGCAGGCACGCAACGCGCTGGAAAAGGCCAGTAATGAAACGGCAGCGACCTTCAAGGTATGGGCTGCGCTGATAGAGAGTCACCAAACCTTCGAGCCGCGCTATGCCACCGACTACTTTCGCTTTCTGATCAGTCGCAAACAGGTTGACCAAGCCGTTCTGGTCTGGCAACAGTCTGCCAACCTCTTCGGGCTATCTTCTTACTTGCCGTCGTCCGGCAACCTGATGGTAAATCCCAGATTCGCTCTTCCTGTACTCAATGCGGGCTTCGACTGGCAATACCAGAAGCAGGAGGGCGTCAAACTGAGGCTCGATCCCAAAGATGCTCCGGGCGACTCTTATGCCGGTCGACCATCCATGACAATTACGTTTGACGGCCCTGGAATCAATGACGCCGGCATCTACCAACTCGTCGCTGTGCAGCCCGGCACGGCGTATGACTTCTCCGCCTATTACAAGAACACTGAGCAGGAGGGCGCCGGCGGCCCTCATCTCACCGTGCAGGATATGTACACCCAGAAGATTTATTTCGAGACTGACGATTTGAACGATGCTGGCTTCTGGAAGCCGGTGAGCGGAGAATTCACTACCGGCGCCGACTGCAAGCTGGTGGTGGTGCACGTCCGCCGGGTTCCGGAGGGCCATCCCATCCGTGGTAAGCTCTGGATCGACGATTTTCGCCTCACCAGGAAGCCGTCTTAAGCCGCAGTTCGACGGAGAAAAGCACAGCGACCCGAATGCATCACCGCAGAAGAAACACGACTCCACGAAAGACCACGGCAGAAGAGGTCCGTGAGTGGCTGGCTGCGCACAGCGACGCCATCCTGCTCTACGGAACCTTCGGATTGCTCATGTTCGGTCCGGTCGCTCTGGGAGCGGTTCAACCCTGGTCGATTCTCATCATCGAGGCAGGTGCCGCGGTCCTCACCCTTTTCTGGCTGCGCAAACAACTCCTCTCCGGCGAGTTGAATCTTCAGTGGAACCCGCTGTTTCTTCCCATGGGAGCGTTCGCCCTCCTGGTCTTCCTGCAAGTAGTCTTCGGCGTCACCGCCTACCGGCACGACACCATCGCAGGAGCGCTGCTGTATTGCGCATACGGCATGCTCTGTTTCCTGGCCGGGCAAACCTTGCGCCGCGGGTCGCAGGCGCGCCCGCTCGCCATGGTCTTTGCCATCTACGGGTCTGTGATTGCTGCCTTTGCCCTGTTACAGGGAATTTCCTCCAACGGGAAGCTTTACTGGGTCGTCTCTCTGACCCACGGCGGCGCAATCTACGGTCCGTATGTGAACCACAACCACTACGCAGGACTGATGGAACTCCTGGTGCCCATCCCCCTGGTTCTATCGTTTACTCGGCTGGCCGGCGAGAAGGAACGCATCGCCTCTGGCATCGCCGCAGCCATCATGGTGGTGACGATTTTCCTCTCCGGCTCCCGCGGTGGCATGATCGCCATTTTCATCGAACTGGTCATTCTCGCCGTCTTGCTGCTTCGCCAGAGAGTGGAGTTCGTTCGCCAGAAAAAAGGCCTGCAGATTGCCGTCAGCTTGGCGGCGTTTGTGCTGGTGCTTGTCAGCCTGTTGACCTGGCTGGGCGGCAAAGAGCTGACGTCCCGGGTCTCCAGCATTTCCACCGAAACCCGCACCGAACTTTCCGGAGGCATGCGGCTCTCGATTGACCGCGATTCCCTGCGCATGTTCCGCGACAAGCCCGTGCTCGGCTGGGGCCTGGGCACCTTCCCCACCGTCTACCCGGAGTTCCGTACTTTCTATACCAACTTCTTCGTCAACGCCGCCCACAACGACTATCTGCAACTGCTCTCTGAGATGGGGTTGCTCGGTTTCGGTACTATGATTTGGTTTCTGGTGGTCCTGTATCGCCACGCGCTCCCCAAGATCGGCAACTGGATGTCGGATGTGAGCGGCGCAACCACTCTGGCGTGTACGTTGGGCCTGAGCGGCATCCTCATCCACAGCCTGCTCGACTTCAATCTGCAGATTCCTGCCAATGCCGCCATTTTCTATGTGTTTTGCACCATCGCAGCGGCCCCGCCGCTGCTGCAGCGCACCACCCGCAAGCGCAGGCCCGCCACCACCGTCGAGGAAGAAATGCTCCCTGCCTCAGAAGTGGTTTAGGCCCCGCTAGAATTTTCTGGAAATTTAAGGCTTGGTTGGGCTGGCCGGGTTGTCGTTCTTCACCAGCACCCAGGTAGTGATGCCGGCAATGGCTCCCGCACCGATGCCGATGGCATACGGAGAACTCAAGATTCCGCCGCCTGCGGCTGGAGCGGCTCCAGCTTCCCTTCTCTTGCGATTCTTCTTGTTATCTTTCTTGGCATCGGGGTTGGGGTTGGTTTCGTCCAGCGTCTTGCTGTCCCCCTGCTGCACCTGAAAGACATCCTTGCCATAGTCGATGGTCAGGTCACCCTTGGTTGCGAAAACCTTGACCGTCCCATTCACGTCAGTAACATTAAACTCAGTCCACCGATCCGAGGCCGGCATCACTTTCACATCTCCAGCGGTGGCAGAAATTCCCTTTGAAGTCGATACCGTAACTGCACCATGTTGAATGTCGACTGAAGACCCTTCGAACTGAACCAGTGAATCATACAGAACCGTAATGGTGGAACCAGACTCATTGATATTTGCCACCGAATCGGAACGCGTCTGCAGAAGATCACCGGAGAAAATTGCCGAAGACGGACGAGGAACGTGCGCACCGTTCACCCACGCGGCACCGTTGGTATAAAGCATGGCCGCATTGGAATCGGCCGCAAACAACGAACCGGGGAACAGAATCACGAGCACGCAACTAACCATACCGCGAAACGCGGACTTACCCATTCCCACACTCCGTTAATAACTATTTTGGTGACCTGCACCGAATCGTACCCTCCTTAGTTGTTGTCAGTCAATGCCTTTTGTGCTAGTTGCCGGTTTTTCCGGTGGAAAACTTATCGAACGATTTCCGGCATGATCGGCTCTGGACAAGGCGTTCTGCTCAATGCCAGCGTTCCACGGCAGTCCACCACAGCAACCGCTCCCATTCCCCCGCACAAGTTTTAGCCCACTCTCGATGCGTCCACCAGCGTGTTCCAAACTCGGCGTCGTCGCGTGCCATAGCCACCGAGAACGTCTTGCCGGGAAGTTCGTGACGGAAAATGCTCAGAGCGCGCCGCGTATGAAACTCCGAGGTCACGATCAGAATCCGTCTGCCTGTCTCATTCGCCAGACAGCGTTCCACGTCGTGCGATTCCTCCCGCGTCGAGAGCCCCGTGATCGGACAGATTCGCACCGCGGCCGCCTCCGGCAGACCCGCGATGTATTTCTCGGCGAACTGCAATTCGCTAGCCCCGAAGATCCTGGCATCGGCAGGCACATCGATCACCACCCGCCGGCCATACCCTTGGTCCAGCAACTGCAGCGCTCGCGCCGGGCGGTGATCCGTTTCTCCGGCCAGCACCAGAATCACGTCCGAGGGCTGCGGATCGTCCACCACCAGCAACCGCCCCGCATCCCTCGCGAACGCCGCCAGCACCACCATCAGTACGGCGGCAGCACTCCAACCCATAGCTTTCCGGCTCATCTTCATCAATGACACCATGAAGGACGATTCTCGTGGACTCTTCTCGGACTCTTCATCTTCTCGATCGGGGCGTGCAAGGCGCAGGTCTGCTCCGCTCTGCGTGCTAAAATCGGGTTGTCTTCATGCTTCTCATTCCAGCATCATCCCGGAAAATTTCATGACGAATTACTCCGCCGACTCGTCCGTCGATCAACTCAAGACCAAAATTCAACAACACGAAGCCCGCATTGGAATCATCGGCCTCGGCTACGTTGGTCTTCCCTTGGCCTTGCTCTACAGCGAGCAGAAGTTTCAGGTGACGGGCTTCGACATCGACGCCCGCAAGATCGATACCCTGGCCAAAGGCGGTTCCTACATCTATCGCATCGCGGCTGAGGAAATCCAGTCCGCCCAGGCGAACGGGTTTACCGCGACCTCCGACTACTCGCAGATCGACTCCATGGACGCGATTATCATCTGCGTGCCCACTCCGCTGAACGAATATCACGAACCCGATCTCAGCTTCATCACCGACACCACCCACTCCATCGCTCCGCACCTGCGCGCCGGACAATTGGTTGTTCTGGAAAGTACGACTTATCCCGGCACCACCGAGGAAGTGATGATCCCGATCCTCGAAAAGGAAAATCGCGCCGGCCTGAAAGCCGCTCGCACCGGGCCGCTCACGGGAAAAGAGTTTTTCGTGGCGTTTTCCCCGGAGCGCGAAGATCCCGGCAACACCACGGTCGCCCGCCGAGACATTCCAAAAGTTGTCGGTGGTCTCAACCCGCAGGCCTCCGAACTTGCCGGCGCAATGTACGGTTCCATTTTCAATCGTACTGTGCCCGTCTCCTCCCCGGCCGCCGCGGAGATGACCAAACTGCTGGAGAATATTTACCGCTGCGTCAACATCGCACTGGTCAATGAACTCAAGCTGCTCTGCTTGCGCATGGGTATCGACATCTGGGAAGTGATCGCAGCCGCTTCCACCAAGCCCTTCGGCTTTCATCCCTTCTATCCCGGCCCCGGACTGGGCGGACACTGCATTCCTATTGACCCCTTCTATCTCTCCTGGAAAGCCAAAGAGTTCGACTTCCACACCCGCTTCATCGAACTCGCCGGAGAGATCAACAACAACATGCCCTACCATGTTCTCTCTTCCGTATCCGGCGCGCTCAACCGGCACAAGAAGTCAGTGAACGGCGCCCGCGTCCTCATACTGGGCGTGGCCTACAAGAAGGACATTGACGATCTGCGCGAGTCGCCCGCGCTCACCATCATCGAACTGCTGCAAAAAGACGGAGCCCATGTCAGCTACCACGACCCTTACTTCCCCTTCATTGGCAAAGGCCGGAAATATGATCTGCAAATGAAGCGCTCGGAATTGAAAGATCTGGGGCAATACGACTGCGTCGTCATCGTCACCGACCACTCCGATTACAACTATCGCGACATCGTTCAACAAGCCCAGTTAGTCGTCGACAGCCGCAACGCCACCAAAGGGATTCAAAGCCCCAAGATTGTGCACTGCTGAGAAGTTGCGGCTAAAAAGCCCGGCAGTGGTGCAGTTTGGCGACTACACGACTTTGTCATCCTGAGCGTAGCCGTTCCTCAGGCGTAGCGAAGAGCCTGCCCTGAGACGTTAATCGAAGGGATCTCCCGCTTAACCGGCCTAACGCGTAAGCCAAACCGAACCAACCGAAAGCCCGGAGCAAGGGCCCACGCGCTACGACCCTACTAGGAAATCTGTCCTAGTATGGTGTAGTTTTTTGCATGGCCCCACCCTCAGAGAACTCCCGATCTGGAACCTCGCCTCGCAAAGCATAGATAAAACATGGTTTGCCAGGTATCTATCGCCTCATGAAATGGCCTCCATCGTGCAACTCTCAGGACGGAATAGTACACTCTTGTTAGACCCTGCCTGCCCGGGTTCCCAGGTTAGAAAGGGCAGATCGAAAGGGCAGCAAAACTTTTAGACGAGGTCCGGTGTTTGAGACACCAGCGCCTGAAGCTCTGAGTACCGGACCGCCAGAATTACTTATGTCGTCGCCCTCGACTGAATCCAACCTGTTCTCCCCGCTCCCGCAGTGGAGAGCGCCGTGGTATGAGTTTTTTCTCAGCTATGGCGTACAGGCGGTTGTGATTGCCATTCTGATCTGGATCCCTGTCCTGCATCCTGAAGTTCTTGAGGAACCGAAGAAGGAAAACGCCATTGCATTGGTTCCTACCCCGGCGCCGGTGAATCACGCACCACAGCGGCAACTGCCCAAACCGGTTCTGGTGGCAGAGCTCGATCCTCCGCCAGCCGCTTTGCGTTTGCCCGCTTCGCAGCCCAGGCCGAAGGTCAAGATTGAAGACACGCCCGCTCCTGAAGTAAAGGTCGCCACTAAGAAGCTCGATCTGCCACCTTCGTCAGCTCCCGTCATTCCCAAGGCAGTCGTACTCAACAGCTTTTCAACCGGAAGCTCGGCTCCACAAACCATTGCACGAGCTCCGCAGCAAGTGCAGACCGGCGGCTTCGGCGATCCTAACGGCATCCCTGCAAGAACGACGACCACGCAGACCAGAGCCATCAACATCGCGACGGCGGGCGGATTCGACATGCCCACCGGACCCGGCAATGGTAACGGCACCGGCGGAGCCAACGGAGTCCGCGGTGTAGTGGCGAGCACCGGCTTCGGCAACGGCGTTGCCACCGGCGACCCGCACGCTTCTCGCGGCCAAGTTCATCAGGCCGGGTTCGGAGACGCCGACGTTGCCGCTCCTCCGACCGTGCAAGCAAAACCCGCAGCTCAAACTGCGGCAAAAATAGTTCAGCCGGACATCCTTGCCAAGCCCAAACCCGTCTACAGTGAAGAAGGCAGAGCCAAACACATCGAGGGCGAAGTGCTGCTCGAAGTGGTTTTTGAAGCAAACGGTAAGTTGCGCGTGTTGCGAGTAGTTCGCGGACTCGGGCATGGCCTGGATGAAGCGGCGGTACAAGCCGCCGAGCAGATACAATTCAAGCCAGCCATGAAAGACGGCCAGCCCTCGGACTATACGGCCGTTCTACACGTCGTTTTTCAGCTGGCGTGATTCAACTCCCAGAAGGTTTTTATGCAAATCGTTCGTTCGGGTTCCTTCGTCGTTCTTCTTTTATTGGCCGGCGTCTTTACCGCCAACGCTCAGGAACCTTCGTCTGCGCCCGCTCAACCGGTGTTGACTCCGTCGACCGCGCCCTCCGCCACGACTACACCGTCAGCGCCCGTGTCAGCGCCCGCGCAAAGCCCTGAATCGCTTCCGCCCGCAGCAGCCACGCTGAACCAGGTCATCGACCGCGTGGTCGAGCGCGAGCACCTGTTCATGGCGCTGATGCGTCACATGCATCCCATGGTCGAGACCTATTTGCAAGACCTGAAGAACGACAGTTCCGGCAACACCACGCCCGTGAAGGACGCGTATTTCCTCGGCCGCCTCGACATGACCGACGGCCCCGAAGATACATCTTTCGTGGGCCAGCCTGGCTTCGGCCATCGCATGGTCGCCAAGCTGACCGGCATCTACTCGCTGCACTACCTTCCCATGGGCTTCGCCCAGATGGTGGTGCTCGACGGCGACTTCCAGAAAAAGTATTACAACTTCAGCTTCGTGCGCCGCGAATTTCTTGGCGAAGTGCGCTGCCTCGTCATCGACGTTCAGCCCAAGGAAGGGCAGAAGGAATCGCGCTTCATGGGCCGCATCTGGGTTGAAGACCAGGACTACAACGTCGTCCGCTTCAACGGCAGCTACTATCCTCAGCCCAAGATCAATTTCTTTTTTCACTTCGACAGCTGGCGCCTGAACATGCGCCCCGGAACCTGGCTGCCCGCCTACGTTTACACCGAAGAATCGAACCTCAAAACCGGACTCACCAAGACGCTGCATTTCAAGGCGCAGACTCGGCTCTGGGGATATGACCTGAAGGGTCTGGGCAAGAATGAAGAGTTCACCCAGATTCTGATCGACTCTCCGCAGTCGGTAAACGACCAGAGCGCGGCCGCAGCCGATGCCACTCCCGTTGTCGCCGAGCGTATGTGGGAAAAGCAGGCCGAAGAAAACGCCGTCGACCGCCTGCAGAAAATCGGCTTGCTCGCCCCTCCGGGCGATGTCGACAAATTATTGTCGACCGTGGTCAACAATCTTCTCATCACCAACAACATTGACCTGCAGGGAGACATCCAGTGCCGGGTTCTGTTGACCGCACCGCTCGAATCCTTCACCATCGGCCACACCATCGTCGTCAGCCGCGGCCTGCTCGACGTGCTTCCCGACGAAGCGTCCCTGGCCATGGTGCTCGCCCATGAACTCAGCCACATCGTCCTCGGCCATCACTTCGATACCAAGCTCGCCTTCAACGACAAGCTGTTCTTCCCCGACGAACAGTCGTTTCAGCGCCTCGACTTCAAACGCTCCGCAGCCGATGAAGCAGCAGCCGACACCAAGGCCATCGAACTGCTGAACAATTCCCCATACAAAGACAAGCTGGGCAATGCGGGATTGTTTCTGAAAGCCCTGCAGCAAAAGGCGCCGGAGCTCACACACCTCATTCGTCCGCACCTGGGAAACAGTTTTGCCGGGGGTAAGAACGTTCGCATGGCCAGCCTGTTGGCTGTCGCGCCGGCGCTCGACGAGAAACGCCTCGACCAGATCGCAGCTCTGCCTTTGGGCGGCCGCATCAAAGTCGATCCCTGGACCGATCAGGTGGAACTCTCCAAAGCCAAGCCCGTAGCTCTGACCTCCGTCAAAGAGAAGATGGAGTTCGAAATCACTCCCTTCTTCCCCTACCTCACGCGGTTGTCCTCCGGCGGCGCAGAGAAGGTCGCGCTGACCACGTCTGCGCCCACGCAAACAAAATAGCTGGCGGGAAAATATAGCTGGGAATTACTGGTTGCGAATCTAAGCCTTCACGGCAGGATGGCGGGGCAGGATGCCGGGGCCGGTTAACGAGGGCGGTTAACGAGGTAAGACGGCGGGGATCACCCATTGCTACCGGGTCCCCTCGCCGCAGGCTTCGGCGCGAATTGTCGAATTCGCGGCTTACTGAATGGCGCTGCCGACTTGGGAAAACACGTTGTTGGCATTCGATCCGATGAGCCGGATCGTGCCCACGACGATCACCAGAATCACAGCCAACATCACCGCGTATTCCGCAATGTCCTGTCCACGCTCATCGTTCCAGAGCTGCTGTAAACGTTTTGCCACGAGGCTCCTCTTTCTGACTCCGTTTGACCTTCGCCCTCCCGAAACCCGGAGGGGTACACCACGGCTCACACCTGCCCTACCGGCTATGTGTCCTGGGGGTCCGTAACAAAATTCTAGTATCTCCGCCCCACACTCGCCAATAGCACCTAAGTGCCACCGCATCCACCCTTTGGGCAAACGCCTTCTATGCAATACTCTTGAGCGGCAGCGCCTGATTCACGGCAAACAAAGCTAGTTCCAGCCGTGTAGACACTCCCAGCTTGTCAAAGATGTTACTAAGGTGGTGCTTCACCGTATCTTCGCTGATCTTGAAATATTCGGCTATTTCCTTGTTAGAGTACCCGGCAACCACCGCGGAAACAATTTCCAGTTCGCGCGGCGTCAGGCCAAACTTCTTCTGCCGGGCCTCATCGTGCGAAGACTGCATCAGCGTGCGCAGATATTGCACCAGATTCGAAACGCTTTCCCGTCCCACCCAATACTCGCCCGCCATGACGGTATGAATCGCCTTCAACAACAATTGCGTTGCGGAATCTTTCAGCACCACTCCGCGCGCGCCCAACTGCAGCGCCTCCACGATCTGGCTCTTTTCCGCCGCCGCCGTCAGCAGAATCACTCGCACTGGAGTCGCGTTCGCCGGCAGGCTTAAGTCGCGCAGAGCCTCCAGCCCCGGATGCTTGGGCATGGCCAGATCGAGCAGAAGGATGTCCGGCTTCAATTGCTTTGCCAGCTTCACCGCTTCAGCCCCGTCCGAGGCTTCCCCCAGAACCTTCAAGTCTGCTTCTGCTTCCAGCAACCGTCGCAGACCATCGCGGAAGATCGGGTGGTCGTCGGCAATTACCAGGCGAACCGATTGTGGTTTTCTAAAGTTCATGAGGCACTTCCCCGTTCCGTGGCACGCTGATCTCCAGACGCGTTCCCTGTCCGGGATTTGATTCTACCGTGAGTTCACCGGCAATCAAACGCACCCGTTCCTTTATGATCATAGGCCCTTTTCCCGCTTCTTCCATCTGCTCATGGTTGTAGCGCCCGGCGAAAGGAAACCCCTTGCCGTCGTCCTCCAGGCTCAGGTTCCATTTTTCCTGGCTCAATCCCAAACGCACCAGCGCGTGACGCGCCCCGCTATGTTTTCTCACGTTCACTAAGCCCTCCTGCACGATACGCAGGATCTCCCGGCAAACCCGCTGCGGCATATCCAGTTCTTCCAGGTCGGTGACGAATCGCGCGCTGATCCCGGTCTCTCGTTGAAAGCGCTCGACTGTATCGTTCAGCACTCCCAGCAGCCGTTGCGCGTCTACATCGATCGCCTTCATCTGCTGCATCAGTTCGCGCAGCTTCAGCACTTCCTCGCGCAGCAATCCCTGGATGCGGCCTAACTCCGAGCCAATCGGCTTGCCCGCTTCCGACTGCCGGCGCAGCACGTCCACCTGCATTTCCACCGCGATCAGCGACTGCACCGCGCCATCGTGCAGTTCCCGCGCAAAGCGCGCGCGCTCCGCCGCCCCCGCCCTGCGCCGCAAGCGATGCAGCAGATAAACGTTGTAGACCGCCGGACCCACCTGGTGCACCAGATCCAGCAGAAACCGCAACTCCTCCTGCTTCTCGCCCCGCCACGACGGGTTGAACAGGAATACTCTGCCCCGCCACTCGCTTCCGAAAAGAAAAGCCACCGTCACCAGCGAGTCGAAGCTCTGCACGTGCCGCAGCTGAGAAATTGACGCCAGATTCTCTACGGGCACCGGGCGGCCGCTGTCATCCAGGGCCAGCGTCTTCCATTGATCGCCATCGACCGCCGCGTAACACGCCTCTCCCGGGAAATCATCGAGATAAGTTTTCGCATCGCGCGAAGCCGACTCCAGCCAGCGCAGTTCCGACGGCACGCGCCGGTTCGACTCATTCAGCTTGGCCTCGTTCAGCTCGCCTACGAATACCCGCTGGCTGTGCGATTCCTGTGACGCCACCACCACTCGTGACGCCCCATACATCGACATCAATTCGTGAAAGATCTGTTCAATCGTCCCGGTCAGGCCGGCTTCCACTCGTATCCGCGACAACGTCCCGGTCACCACCGCCTTCTCCGCCCGCAGATGTTTTTGCTGCTCCGCCAGATATCCCAGCAACAGTCCCATCACCAGCAGATAGATCGAAAGCATGAACAGGCGCTGCGGTTCAAACGTTCCCGCATTCAAGCGCAAGCCGAGCAGCGCCCGCCACGATGCCGATCCTTGCGGCCCCAGCCACCAGTGAATCAGCACAAAGCTCTCGATCCACAGCAGCGCCACTTCGGCCGCGGCCGTGCCCAGAGTTTCCCAAAGCCCCCAGCGATACGCCGCCGCTGCCAGCACAAAGAAAAAGAAAAGAAAGAATGGAGTTCTTGGGCCTTCGGCGAAAAGCGAAATCAAGGCCGGCCATGCGATGTCCCCGGCGTGAACCAGCAGGCGAAAACCCGCCGTCGACACCTGCCTCCGCCGCAGCAGCATCATGATCAGGATGCCGTTCGCCAAATAGAAGACGAACAATCCGTAAGCCGCCCACGAATTCCCCAGCTCGGTAGGATCCATGCGGATCGCCACCAGCGTCGAAACCGCCAGAAACACGCGAGCCGTCGCCAGCCAGCGTTCAATCCGGCGGGTCTCGCCTGGATCGGCAGGGATTCTCAGTCTCCAGGATTGACGGTAGCGATCAACACGACGATTCAAGGGACTCCATCTCCAAAGACGTGGCGGCTTAGCCGCATATTATTGAATAGGAAAAGCTTACCGGGCAAGTGAGACTCTGGGGTACATCCCGCCAGGCCGGAATTCGCTCGCTTGCTGGTCCCCGCTTAGGTTACTACAGTAACCAGCCCCACTCCCACGATCCCGTCTAGAATGACTAGCGGGGAGTGTCTTGAGCAAACGGTCCAAACTGTGGGTGGCCGCTGTCGCCGCTTTGTTGGCGAGCTTCGTGCTGTCTGCGCTCTTGCTGCCCCGATCGTTTCAGCTCACCGCTTTCAGCGACATCGTGCAATGCCTGCTGTTAGGTTCCGGGGCAGCTGCCTTCTTTCCGCTGGCGCGCCGCTCCCAGGGACGCATGCGCCTGTTCTGGTCGCTGATCACCCTCGGCATTTCCTTCCAGCTCACCTATCAGCTGCTGTGGACTTTCTACGAGATCATCCTCCAACGCGATGTCCCTGACCCGTTTGCCGGCGACGTCATTCTGTTCTTGCACATCGTTCCTCTGATGGCCGCTCTGGCCCTGCGTCCCCACGTTCCGCGGGATGAATATACCGCCAGGGTCGGCCGTCTTGATTTCATGCTTCTGTTCACGTGGTGGTTCTACCTTTACGTCCTGATCGTTATTCCCTGGCAGTACGTGATGGTCAACGTGCCCATCTATGACCGCAATCTGAACGCCGTCTATCTCGCCGAGAAGCTCGCGTTTCTGGCCGGCCTGGTCGCTTGCTGGTTCCGCAGCAAGGGTGCCTGGAAGAATCTATATGGCAGCCTTCTTGTCCTGAACGTGTGTTACGCCGGCAGTTCCACCGTGGCCAACTGGGCGCTTGCCCGCAAGGTCTACTACAGCGGCAGCCTCTACGATATTCCCCTCGTCGTTCCGATGGCCTTTCTCACCTGGATCGGTCTGCGCTGCAAGGCAGAGGGGCCCGACGCCAACGATCATCAGGTTTCCACGGCCTACGGAGTATGGATCGCACGCTGCAGCATGATCGCCGTCTTCTCGCTGCCCCTGTTCGCCGCCTGGTCCATGTCTGACAGCGCTCTGCCCACGCGCATCCGCGTGTTCAGGCTGGCGCTCACTCTGGCGGCAGCATTTTTCCTCGGACTCCTGGTCTTCCTGCGCCAGCACTTGCTGGACCGCGAACTGTTCCGCCTGCTCGACCAGTCGCGGGAATCGTTTGCCAACTTGAATCGTCTGCAGGCCCAGGTTCTGCAATCGGAAAAACTCGCTTCCATCGGCCAGTTAGTCGGCGGCGCGGCGCACGAACTCAATAACCCCATCACCGCCATGCTCGGCTATTCCGACATGCTGCTGAGCACGCCCCTTACACCCGAACAGAAAAAACTTGCCGCCAAAATCGGTCAGTATGTTCGCCGCACCAAATCGCTGGTCGCCAGCCTCATCAGCTTTGCCCGGCAGGCCCCCGCGCCCAAGACTCCCGTCGATCTCAACACCCTGGCGCGCACCGCCGTGAAGTTGACGCAATCGCAATGGGAGATTCTCGAGGTCGAGGTGCAAACCCACTTCGATCCCGCACTGCCCAAGGTTTTAGGGGATTCCAACCAGCTACTGCACGTCTGTCAGCAGCTCATCGGCAACTGCCTGCACCTGCTCAGCGATCGTGGCGGCCGCGTCTTAACCGTCAGCACCGAGCGGCAAGGAGGCATGGCCGTTCTCCAGATCGCGACTGAATCCATAACATCGCCCGAGCAGGTCGGCAATCCATCGCGGCCGATCGTCGCCTTGGCAGCGAACCAAGAAGCAGATCCGGAAGTAAATCATGAAGAGGACCTCGGGTTGAGCGCATGTCAGGGCATCCTGCAGGAGCACAGCGGCCAACTCTCGCGCGAGCGTCGTGAAGATGGCGTTTTGCTACTTCGTGTGGAACTGCCCGTGACCGAATCGGCTCCCGTCAAGCCCAAGCCAGCTACGGTGCCGGTGCTGTGGCAATCTCGACCGTACGCTTGAGCTGTCCGCAAGCCGCGTAGATATCCCGCCCTCGCGGACGCCGCACAAACGCCGGAATCCCCGCCTCCCGCAGAATCGTTTGAAACACCGCCACTCGCTCCGCCGCGGGAGTTGTAAACTCAATCCCCGGCCCCGGATTCAGCGCAATCAAATTCACTTTGCACTTTATCCCGCGCAGCAACTCCGCCACCTCGCGCGCATTCTCCGGCTCATCGTTCACGCCCCCGAGCAGAACATATTCAAACGTGATCCACTCCCGCGGCCGGAGCGGGTAGGCCCGCGCCGCCGCCATCAGCATTTCCAGATTCCATTTCTTATTCAGCGGCATCAGGCGCGTGCGCAGCTCATCGTTCGAAGCATTCAAAGAAATCGCCAGCTTCGGGCGTATTTTTTCCCCACCAAAATCATGAATCCGCGGCACAAGCCCCGCCGTCGACACGGTCATCCTCCGCTCGGCAATCCCCACTTCCTCCACCAGCAACCGCGCCGCCTTCACAAAATTGTCGTAATTCAGAAACGGCTCGCCCATACCCATGAAAACTAAATTGATGCGATCGTCGGGCGGTGACACCCCCTGATCTTTCAGCACCGCGCACACCTGCCCCACAATCTCACCCGCCGTCAGATTGCGCTTCACCCCCAGCAGCGCAGTCAGACAGAACTGGCAATCGACCGCGCACCCCACCTGGCTGGAAATACAAATCGTCGACCGCCCCTGATTCTGTCCTTGCCTTTGGGTGGCGCTGCGCTTCAGCCCTGCGGTTGGCTCCTCATTTTCCAACTGGGCTTCAGCCCCTGAGGGATCCCGCGCTACAAACCGCTCCGCCTGTTCTCCCGCCTCGCTCCCATCCCCCGCTTCCCCGCCATCCCCCTCCGGCATCCAAACAGTCTCCACGCTCTGCCCATCGGCAAAGCCAATCAGATACCGCACCGTCCCATCCTGCGACACAAACCGCTGCTCAATCCGCGGCAGCCCAATCGAAACTCCCTGCTCCACCAACCTCGACCGAAGCTGCTGCGACAAAGTCGAGATCTCTTCCACCGATTCCACCCGCTGCCGGTACACCGCTTCCAGAAGCTGCTTGGCGCGATAGGCGGGCTGACCCACGCTCGCTACAAGCGTAGTGAGTTCGGCCCGATCCATGCCCAGCAGCAACGTGTTCGATAGATCCGGCATAATTTCCATTCCGACCAGCCTCCGCAGCCAGACGGGAGAATTCCCTTAACCCACTGATTCTAAATAACTAAACTATTCTCGCACACCCCGCGCCCCTATGTCAGAATAGTAAATGTAGTTCGGCAGCCCGTCCCTGGGTTTCGCAAGTCCTACTTAAATGCAGAAAATGCCCAAAGAAGTCCGCAATATTCGTCGTCAAAAGCTGCCCAACGGCTTGACCATCATCACCGAGCAGATGCAGCACATTCGCTCCGCCTCCATCGGCATCTGGCTGCAGACCGGCTCCCGCGACGAAGACGCCGAATGGAACGGCATCTCCCACTTCCTCGAACACATGGTTTTCAAGGGGACCAAGCACCGCACGGCCGAGCAAATCGCTCGCGAGGTCGACTCCATCGGCGGCAACATGGACGCCTTCACCGCCAAGGAATGCATCTGCTTCAACGTCAAGGTGCTTGACGAACACGTCCCCACCGCGCTCGATATTCTCAGCGACCTGGTTCTGCATCCCGTCTTCGATGCCGCCGACATCGCCCGCGAACGCGGCGTCATTCTCGAAGAAATCAAAATGGACGAAGACAACCCCGACTATCTCGTCCACGAAATCTTCACCCAGAATTTCTTCAAAGATCATCCTCTGGGCAAGCCGATCCTGGGCACGAAGGAAACGGTCAAGCGCTTCGAGCGTCCGCCCGTCGTGGAGGCCTACGCGCACCGCTTCGCGCCCGGCAACATCATCGTTTCCGCCGCCGGCAATCTCGATCACGACCGCTTTGTCGAACTGGTCACCAATCAATTCGAGCACATAAAGCCGGTCAAGAACGGCTTCCATTCCGACGCTCCGAAAACCTTCTCCCGCATCATCCTGCGCAATAAGAAAGCTCTCGAGCAGGTCCAGCTTTGCCTGGGCGTGCCCGCGCATCCCATCGCGCATGAAAAACGCCACGCCGGTTACATTCTCAACACCCTGCTCGGCGGAGGCATGAGTTCCCGCCTTTTCCAGAACATTCGCGAGCGCCAGGGCCTGGCCTATTCCATTTACAGCGACCTCAATCCCTACCGCGACACGGGATGCCTCGCCGTCTACGCCGGCACATCGCTGGCCTCGGCGTCGAAAGTCGTGCAATCAGTAGTCAGCGAATTCCGCAAGCTCAAGACCGAGCCTGTCCCCGAAGAAGAATTAAAGCGCTCCAAAGCTCAGCTCAAAGGCAGCCTGATGCTGTCGCTCGAATCCAGCACCGCCCGCATGTCGAACCTCGCGCGCCAGGAAATGTATTTCGACCGCTTCTACGATCTCGACGAGCTCATCGAAAAGATAGAAGCCGTCACCGCCGACGACCTCACCAGTCTGGCCAACGAGTTCTTCAAGACCGAAGCCGTAGCCGTAACCGTCCTGGGAAATCTCCCCGGCCTGAAAATCACCCGCGACCAACTAGCCTGCTGAGCGCGTCCCTCCGTGTCCTCTGTGCCCTCTGTGGTTAAAGTTCTTAACCTGCCGCTGTAACTTCCCCGCACCCCGCTCATCCCATCTCTGCCCGCAGGTAAAGAACCTGCCGGCAGTATCCAAACTCACCTAAGGAGATCTCACATGAAAAAGATTTTCAGCACCCTGCTGCTCGCCTCTGCCCTGACCGCTTCCATGGCCGCCTTCGCACAAGACCAGATGAGCCAGGACTCCATGAAAAAAGACGATACCAAACAAGACGCCATGAAGAACGATCAGATGAAGACGGACAAGAAGCCCAAGAAGGCCGCCAAGAAAGATGCAATGAAGAAGGATGACATGAAGAAAGACAGCACGAAAGACGACAACATGAAGAAGGGCGACACCATGAAGAAAGATGAGATGAAGCAGAACTAGCTGGCCATCCCCGGATTCAGGGCGCGGGTTCCCAGCCCGCGCCAAACTTTTTCGTCCCAATCGATATCATTCCCAAAGACCAGCTTCATTGCCCGCCGTCGTGACCGCTTCCCTCATCCGCATCCAAATCCGCGTCTTCATCCGAGTCCAGCACGATCTGCCCCGCCTCAGCCACGTCCAGGTATTTCCGCATGCACCGCAGACAAGGCGTGTACCCCTGCTGGATGGCTTCCTTCGCCGTCAGCGTTCGCACTTTATCTTTGTTGTGAATGAAAGGACATCCGGCCACATGGAAGACCTTGGTACCGGCCGAGACCAGCACCAGCATATCGGGAGGAACATCATGGCCCGGTTGTGCGAGTTGCCCTTTGAGGATTGGAGCCGTCGAAAGAGAATTCGCCACATGCAACCCGCCCGCAAATAACGCCAGCGCCGCCACCGGAAGCAGCCACGCCGACCACGTTGACCACCGCCCACTGCGCACCCGCGCATTCTGCGCCAACCTTCTCTCCAGCCGCCGCCCATACCCCGCCGGAACTTCGATCGCCTGCTCGTCAATCAAGCGCTCGTCGGAGTACAACGCAATCACATTCCGCGTACCCTCCAGCACCGACCTGCAACGCTGGCAAGTATGAAAGTGCTCGTCCAGCGTCGAGCGCAACCCGGGGTCGACCTCGCCTTCCAGGTAATTCGAAATCTCCTGCCACACCAACTCGCAGTTCACGGCTCCCTTGTCTACCATGGCTTGCTTCCCTTCTCGAATGGCAACCGGCTGAACCAGCCCTGCTCCCATCCCGCAGCCAGCAGATCGCGTAACATCAACCGCGCCCGCAACAGCCGCGTCTTCACCGATGCGATAGATATCCCCAGCGCCTCGGCCGTCTCCTGAATATTCAACTGCTCCATGTCGCGCAGCACGAAAACTTCGCGATACTTGCGGTCCAGCGTTCCCAGCGCTTCGGCCAGCCGTTGCCGCACCTCCTTGCGTTCCAGCGCTTCGGAAGGAATCTCACGCCAGTCGGCGAAATCGCGGGGCGCATACTCGCTCTCTTCTTCACGCCGGTCGTCGATGGCTTCCATAACCACTGTTCGCTCCCTTCGCCGCCGCATCAGCGCCTCATTCACCGTGATCTGAATCAGCCAGGTGCTGAACCGCGCCTCCGCCCGAAACTGCCGGATGTTGGCAAACGCCTTCAGCATCGCCTCCTGCGCCACGTCCTCGGCGTCAGTCTCGTTGCGCAGAATCGCCAGCGCCGCCGCGTACACCCGCCGCTCATACGGTCGCACCAGCTCATAGAACAATTCGTTCTGCCCGCGCTGCACCCGCGCGATCAAATCCTGCTCCCGCGTCATGCCCGCCTGCTCCGGATTGTTGATGACAATGTTCGAAGCCATTCCTGGTTCCGGCACGAGTGCGTATGCTTCTACAAGCTATCCAACAAATCGTTTTGGGAAGGGCACGGCTTAAGCCGTGCCGCCCCGACCAATAATTACTCGGGCTTTAGCCCCTGAGGAATGATCACCCCGGCCGCCTCGAATCAGTACTCCGGATCTTTTTTCCAACCCGTCAGCATGGAAACAAAATTATTCCAGCCGTGCAGAATCACCATCACCAGATGTCCGAAGACAAATCCCAGAATCGCCCACATCGTCAGAAAATGCCACAGCCGCGCCCAGTGGAACCCGCCCATCAGCCACGCCAGCCAGGAAAACTGCACCGGCTTCCATACCGCCAGCCCAGTCAGCACAGAAAGCACGCCCAGCCCAATCACCGTCGTGTAGGCCTGCTTCTGCAGCGGGTTGTATGCTTCGCTGGCCGGCGGCTTCGGTCCAAAAAAGAAGTAGTGCTTCACCATCGGCCACACGCCCGGAATATCTTTGTGCGTAAACAAAACCTGCCGGTAGTGCCCGCTGAAAATCTGGTACCCGAGATAGATCATCCCGGTCGCCATATAAATCCACATGAACGTCAGATGCCATTGCAGCGCGCCGCCCAGCCATCCCCCGATGGCGAACGACTTCGGCCAGTTCAACAAATCCTTCTGCGGAATCTTGGCCCCGAAACTCGGAAACGCCCGGAAAATCTGCAGTCCGCTGCCCACCATCACGAACAACGAAATCGCATTCGCCCAGTGACACAACCGCACCGCCAGCGGATGCTCATACACCGCACGCCCCACCGTCTCGCTCTCTTCACCCTTCGCCCGAGTAATCTCAACCACCGCACCGCTCATGGAATCTCCAAATCGAATTGCTGATTGATGATTGTTGATTGATGATTGCTGATTGCTGATTGATGATTGCTGATCAAAGCACACGACTCTCAACGGGTTTTCAATCAACAATCAGCAATCAAAAATCAACAATCGCTTCCCCGCTCACAGCCCATAAAACTCCGAATACCCCTGATCTTCCCAATACCCAACCTTGTCCAGAACATTGGTGACTTTAATATCCGTCAGATATTTCGCCTGCTTGTATCCCACTTTCGTCGGGATATTCAGCCGCAACGGCGCGCCATGCTTGCGCGTGAGCGGCTGGTCATACATTTCGTAACAAAGCAACGTCTGCGGATGCAGCGCCGTCGCCATATCCAGCGATTCGTAATAATCGTCCGCGCAAGCCACCGTCAGAAACCGTGCCGAAGTGTCCGCGCCGATCATCGTCAGAAAATCCGACAGCCGCGCTCCCCCGAATCGCCCAATCACATCCCAGCCCTCCACGCAGACATGCCGCGTATTCTGCCGTACCCGCGGCAGCGCCTGAATCTGCTCCAGCTTGTAGTCGCCCGGCTTTTGCACCGCGCCGCTCACCGTCAACGTCCAGTTCTCAAAAATCACGCCCGGATCGTCCACGTCATACCCGTTGATGGGAAACTTCTCAAACGGCGTCAGTTCCGCATCCGCAAAAGTCGTCGCCATATGCCCGCGCCGGAACAATCGCGCCGACATCCAATCGCTGAACCCCAGCCCCGTATTGAGCAGCGACTCCTGAAATTTCGGAATGGCAAACGCCCCCAACGCCAGCACCGGCACAACTTTCAAAAGTTCCCGCCGCGACACCTGGGCAAACCTGCGCTCGCTCATCCCCGAATGAACGAGCTTTGACTCGACAACCTCTGCCGGGTCGATTCGCGGCTGCACCGTCTTCGACACCGCGACCTCAGGCTCGGTGACCTCGCGCTCGCCCTCCTTCGCAGCGCCAAGCTTTCGATCGCCAACTCCGGGCTCGTCCGCATCCGGTTGATCGTTTTTCGGTTTATCGTTCTCGGCCATATCTCTCCCCTAAATGCGCGGTCCCGATCATAGGATTCAGAAAGTCCCTCAAAGTTACGGCCAAGCTGCTCCCCGGTCAACGGCTTTCCCCTTCTGCCCATTTGAGTGAGTCCGGGCAGCGCTTTTGCTGGTTTTTCGCTGGTTTTCAGGGCATACTATCGGCAGAATCTTCCGGGAGAGGTTCCGACCCCCTCATGCTCGAGCTCAAGACACTCGTTGAAAAACTCGACCGGCGTCCAACTAGCCCAGGGTTCAGTCACTCTCCGGAACCGAAGCAGCGGCGCATGATGATCACCGCGCTGGCTCTGCTGCTCGCGGCCCTGGCATTTGTGCTGTACCATGATCGCGATTTCTGGTTCCCCGAGACCCAGGAAGCGCAAGCAAACACGCAGCCGCAGCCCGCTACTCCCGCTGCCCGCGCAACCCCAACCCAGGGCATCGCCACGAACTCGCCCTCGCCGTCCTCTAAGAGATCGCACACCACGAAGCCGCAGGCGAAAGCCAGCCCGCCGTCCGAAGCTGATCCCGCGTCCTCACCCGATTCTTCTTCAACCGCTGCAACCGTTCCGCCGATCAGCGTGACCCGCACCGTGCTTCCGCCGCTCGAAGTCGAAGTCGTGGCCGGAAATGTTCACCGCACTCTCCATCCCGGCGCCAACTCCGTGCACGTCGATTTGCAGCCCACTGATCTTCAGGACAAAGATCTTCAGAAGAACGAGCCTCAGGCGAACGATCTCACTCCCGCCGAGGCAACAGCCCCATCCCCTGCCTCCAGCGCCGCGCCTGACACCGCAGCCGGCGCGCTCAGTAACGCCGCCGAACGCGTGCAGATGTCCGCCGACACCGACGCGGTTGTCAGCACTCCGGTTAAGCCTGGCTATCCTTTGTTGGCGCGCCAGATGAAAGTACAGGGGTCGGTGATTCTGCAGGCGCTGATCGGCCGCAATGGCTTAATCCAGGATCTCCGCGTCATCAGCGGCCCGCCCATCCTGGCCAGCGCCGCGCAGGAAGCCGTGAAGCAGTGGCATTTCAAGCCCCACTTCCAGGGCCCCGACGCCGTCGAAACCCAGGCCAGAATCACAGTTAACTTCACCATCTCCACCAACTAAATTCCGGCAAAAAGCGAGAAGCAAAAATCCAAAAAGAAAGGGCATCCCGGAACTCTTTTCGAGTCCAGGACGCCCGGGCAGCCCTCCCCCAGAACTGCTCACCCCAAAAAATAGAACTGTGTCGCCTCTCCTGCCTATGGCACTTTTGTGCCATAACCTCCCAACCCCGCGACTTCTCCCTATTCGACTGGGGCCCGGTGTGAGTTCCACCTAACGGAGGCACTCGCCGATGAAGTCTCTGCGGATTTTGCCGATGATCTAACCGTCGATGATTCCAGCGATCCGGATTTCAGCGAGCCAGCTTCCAACGAGCTAGCACTCCCGTGCGCCAGGACTCTCGCCTCGATTCCGTATGTCCTTATTTCACGACTCCGAGATCTGCCGCAGCATCCTCGAAAGCCTGCCGACTGCAATGTGCGTCGTCGACCTGCACAAGAAAATTGTCTTTTGGAGCGACGGGGCCGAGCGCATCACCGGCCACAAGCGTCACGAAGTGATTGGCCACTCCTGCGTCTCGGAAACCGTGTTGCACTGCGATCAGCCGGGATGTGAATTTTGCTGCGAGGACTGTCCCGTCGCCCGTGCCATGAAGACCTCGCAACCCGCCGAGGCCATCGGATTTCTGCACCACAAAGCGGGATACGAAGTTCCGGTTCTCAGCCGCGCCGTGCCGGTGCACGACCAGCATGGTTCCATCATCGGCGCCGTCGAGACGTTCGAGGAAATGCAGCCCGCAACCAATCTCGATCACAGTGACGACCGCGCTCAAATCCCCGGCTCCATCGACGAGGTGACCAAACTGGCCAGCCCCGCGCTGATGCGCTCTCACGTGCTGCAGGCGCTGACCACCTTCGTCGAGTTCCAGGTTCCCTTCGGCGTGCTCGGCTTGCAACTCGATGGCTTGCCGCACTTTCGCGCCAGCCTCGGGCCCGAAGCGGCTTCCTCTTTATTACGCGTGGTCGCACGCTCGGTCGAGAACGCACTGTGGAGAACCGACGTCATCGGCCGTTGGGGCGACGATCAGTTCCTCGTCATCCTGAATGGCTGCCGCCCCGAGGCGCTGCCCGCCGTGCGCGAATGCCTGCGCCGCATTTTGAACGGGGACAGCATTGAGTGGTGGGGAGAACGGCGCTCGCTTCCGGTCTCGCTCGGCGAAGCCTGCGCCCAGCCCGACGACACCATCGACTCTCTGATGGAGCGCATGCAGAAATCACTGGAAGCGGCTTCCGCCTGGCGAACCCCGGCCGCCTCCACTTCCACCGGGGCATCGGGGAGCTAGACAGTCGGGGAGCTAGAAGTCGGAGAGTTAGATAAATGTTTGCGATTATCGGCATTGTCGTTGTCTTCGGTTGCATCGTCGCCGGTTACCTCATGGAACACGGCAACATGCGCGTCCTGGTTCAGCCCGCGGAGCTGATCATCATCGGGGGCGCTGCCCTCGGAACGCTTCTCATCGCCAATCCTCTGCACATCCTGAAGAAAATCGCGGGCGGCCTCGGCGGCGTTTTCGGTGGCTCCAAATTCGGCAAGCCAACCTACATCACCACTTTGAAAATGATGTACGAACTGCTTAACAAGGCCCGCAAAGACGGACTCATGGCCCTCGAAGCCGACGTCGAAGAACCTTCCAAGAGCCCGGTCTTTTCCACCAACCCGGCCTTCCTCAAAAACCATCACGTCCGCGATTTTGTCTGCGACTCCCTGCGCATGGCAATCACCGGCGTCGACGCTTTCGATCTCGACCAGATGCTCGACCTCGACATGGAGGTTCACCATCACGATTCATCGCAGGCTACCGCCGCGCTCAGCACCGTGGCCGATTCTCTTCCGGGCCTCGGAATTGTCGCCGCTGTGCTCGGCGTCGTCATCACCATGGGTGCTCTCGGAGGCCCACCCGAAGAAATCGGAAAGAAAGTCGCCGCCGCTCTAGTCGGAACTTTTCTCGGCATTCTGCTCTGTTACGGACTGGTCGGCCCCATCGCCGCCAACATGACCAAGGCCACCGAAGAAGAGCATGCCTTCCTTTATGTGCTGCGAGTCCTCATGGTCTCTTTTCTGAAAGGCTCCGCGCCCATCATGGCCGTGGAAGTGGCGCGCCGCGCCGTGCCCGGCCCCGTCCGCCCCTCATTCAAGGAACTCGAACGAGCCTGCCGTGGCGGAGGAGCCGCCGCCGCCGCCGCTGGAGGCGCGGCCTAAACATTCCGGCGACATACAACGCCGGCCCATACAACATGGACAAAACCCGCCCCATCATCATCCTGAAGAAAAAGTCCGGCCACGGCGGCCATCACGGCGGCGCGTGGAAAGTCGCCTATGCCGACTTCGTCACCGCCATGATGGCCCTCTTCATCGTCCTCTGGCTGCTTAGTTCCAGCAAGGAAGTTCAAGTCGCAGTAGGCGGATATTTCAAGGATCCCACCGGCAAGTCGAATAAAGTCGGAACTGACATGGCGGGTGCGGGCGAGAACTTCATTCTGACTCGCGACAACATGCCCAAGTTAAAAGAGCAATTGCAGCAAGCCATAAAGAAGATGACCGATTTCGAAAAACTGAAAAGTCACATCGAGATGACGGTCACCGGCGAGGGCCTGCGCATTGAACTTTCCGAGTCGGCGACCGGCACTTTTTTCGGCAGCGGCAGCGCCAAGCTCAATGCCGACGGCAACGCACTGCTCATCACGCTCGCCCAGGAATTGGGCAAGCTCCCCAACAAACTCTCCATCGAGGGCCACACCGACTCTCAGCCTTACACGTCCCCCACCTACGGCAACTGGGAACTTTCCTCCGACCGCGCCAACGCCGCCCGCCGCATCATGCAGGCCAACGGAATCGGCGTCGACCAGGTCACGCAAGTTCGCGGGTTTGCGGACCAGCGCCTGCGCAAGCCGGATGCCCCGCTCGACCCCGCCAACCGTCGCATCTCGCTCATCGTGCAATACATCACGAAAACTGCCGATGATGACGCTGCCAAACCAGTCGCCGGTGAACCGAAACCCGAGGGCGAGAAATCCTCCCCGCCCGACAATTCCGCGCCGCAAGAAAAGCCCCCAGAGAAGAAACCGTAGAGCCCTAGCTTGCTACGTCTCTTGCCGCCACTATTCCCTTCCTCGACCGCTCATGCGCGCTCCATGCGCCTCAAAACATCTTTACAATTCACGCCGCCTCGCACCGCTTTTGCAGTTGTATAATCCCCGATTGATTCCCGCTCAGGAGCGCATCATGAAACGGTCCGCGCGACTCGTCTGTTCCCTCGTCATTCTGTCCTTTGGTCTTTTCTTCAGTCCGGCCCTGTGGTCTCAGGAGAAGCCGGAGAAAATCGATCTTGAAACCATCTCCCGCATTCGCATCGAGGGTTTCCGCAATTCCAAAGTCATGGATTACGCGTACGGCCTCATGGACACGATCGGCGAGCGCCTCACCGGATCCCCGAACATGAAGCGCGCCAACGAATGGACCCGCGACCAGCTCGCCGCCATGGGCCTGAGCAACGCTCACCTCGAGCCTTGGGGCCCCTTCGGCCGCGGCTGGGCTAACCAATACATCAACGTCCGCATGACCGCGCCCGACATCGTGCCGCTCCTCGTCTACGCCAAAGCCTGGACGCCCGGAACCAACGGCGTCGTCACCGGACAGTGCATTCGCGTGAACATTGAGAAGAAGGAAGACTTCGACAAGTACAAGGGCAAGCTCGCCGGCATGATTGTGATTTTCGGCCCCGACGCCGAAGTAAACCCCATCACCGAGGCGCCCTACAAGCGTTACACCGACGACGATCTCGCCAAAACCGCGGAATATCAGATTCCCGCCGACCGCCCTGCCGCTCGCACGGCTGAGTTCGCTCGCCGCCGTCAGTTCGTGAAAGATCTCAACCAGTTCTTAGCCGACGAAAAAGTTCTCGCAGTCATCGACCACAGCCGTGGCACTTCCGGCGGCGGCACTGTCTTCGTGCAGTCTGGCGGTTCCTTTAAGCCCGGCGAAACCACGACCGTTCCGCAACTCACCATGGCCTCCGAGCACTGGTCGCGTATCGCGCGCCTGCTCGATCACAAAAAAGACGTCACCCTCGAACTGAACGTCGCTAACACTTTCTACGATGACGACCCCATGCAGTACGACACCATCGCCGAAATCCCCGGCACCGACAAGAAAGATGAAGTCGTCATGCTGGGCGCGCACCTCGATTCCTGGCACGCCGGCACCGGCGCCACCGATAACGGTGCCGGAACCATTGTCATGATGGAAGCCATGCGCATCCTGAAAGAGATGGATAAACAGTGGGGCATCAAGCCGCGCCGCACCATCCGCATCGGCCTGTGGAGCGGCGAAGAGGAAGGCCTGCTCGGCTCGCAAGGCTACGTCGAACAGCACTTCGGTTCGCGCCCACCCATCACGGACGACCCGAACATGAAAGGCATGCCCACTCTGCTGCGCCGCGAGGCCGGCCCCGTCACTCCGAAGCCGGAAGCGGCGAAAATCTCCGCCTATTTCAACGTCGACAACGGCACCGGAAAAATTCGCGGCATCTACCTGCAGGAAAACGCAGCCGTCGCACCCATCTTCGAACAATGGATGCGCCCCTTCAAAGACCTCGGCATGACCACCCTCACCATGCGCAATACCGGAGGCACTGACCACCAATCCTTCGACGCCGTCGGCATCCCCGGATTTCAGTTCATCCAGGATCCCATCGAATACGAATCCCGCACCCACCACTCCAACATGGATGTCTACGACCGCCTGCAGCCCGAAGATCTCAAACAGATCTCAGTAATCGTCGCCAGCTTCGTCTACGAAGCCGCCATGCGCGATCAAATGCTCCCGCGCAAGCCCATCGACAATCCACCGCCGAAAGAACCGGGCAAGTAACCGGAGAACGAACCAGCTCGATTATCGATTTCGCTTGTGTGAGTGGAACGCAGCGTCGCCACACTGTGTGAGACGCCGCGCTTACACAGCCATAAACTCGAAGAGTGAAGCCGCCGCGAACAGCGGCAGCGAAATCAGATAGATCCATCCCGCATCGCCGAGTGCCTGGTACGGGACCAGCAGCCACTGCACGCGTCGCCCTTGATACACGGCTCGGCCGCGCTTGCTGAACGAGGCAAGCCCCAGGTTGACGCCCGCCCCACCGGCCAGCGAGTACGGGATCAATTGCAGAATCAGCGTTGTGAGGTAATAGAAAGCTTCGCGAGGCGTGCTCAACCTGCTGCGATGATCATTGTCGACCGCAACCACGCCGCCAATCCATCCCCGCGACATCGTCACCAGATATCCCGCCGGCGGAAAATACCCCGCCAGCAAGCTGGCCGCGCCACCAAACGCATTCCCGGCTGCATCCAAAGCGGCCGCGTGCAGCCGGTTGCCCTGCTGCAGATTCCGCATGATCACGGACTCTTTCCAAGCCCTGCCGACAAGCCGGTCGCGATACCCCAGGGCAAACCTGTTTCCCCCATGCACCAGCGCCCCGCCCGCCAGCACAGAGATCGCATAGGTCAGCGCGACCGTTGCGATGCCAAAACGCGCCCGCCTCAATGCTTCCCGGACGCGATCAAGAAATTCACGCAACATGACCGACGACTATACACCCGCCAGAACTACTATGTCAGTCAGTGTCTGGCCCGGTAGCGTGGTGCGTCGAGTAATAATTCCTGAAGATGCTTTCTGGATGCACCGTCGGAATCTGCACGAACGGCCGGCCAACCGACCCCGATCCTCCGTACAACTGGAAGAAATCCGAGAGCGGTGGAATGGAGTGCGCCTCGTCCCAATCGAGCGCGTTATAGTCCGCATATCCCTTGTCCGCCAGGTCGATCGCCGGCAAATCGAAATTGAACTCCGTAAACGCCAGAATGCTGCCGAAGTCGTGGATGTAGGGATATTTGTTGTTTGGGCAGTTCGGCTGTCCCTCAACTCCGCATGCTCCTGAAACGTAACCGTTATACGATCCATTCGCAAACGTTCCGGTATATTCCGAAACCACGAGCAGGGGAACGCGAAACCCATAGGTGTAGCCGCAACCCCACTGATTCGGTGCAGGGCAGGTCCAGCTCTTGCCAGACACAGCTCCCACCCACAAATTCGGAGGCGGAACGTGATCGTAGAATCCGCCCCAGTCATCCCACACCACAAAAATGGCAGTGGGCTGCGCTTCACCCGGCGGCAAGTTCGTGCCCCAGTAATCGCACTTACCATTGCTGGTCGTGTAGCTGGCGCCAATCTGATTCACAATGTTGCTGACCCATCCCGGCCCCAGCGCCGGAGTACCAACTCCCTGAACCACAGGATGATCCGACCACGCCATGTCCGGAATCACCCAGCTGATTTGCGGCAACTGGCAATTGGCAATGTCGCTGAAGATGGGTGTGTCGTTCTCGATCGAATAGAACTTCAGGTGTTGCGCCCACTCCGCGCCCACGCTGCCGCACGCGCTGCCCGCATTAGCCGTGCTGTTCACGCCATAGCAAACTTCAGGAATCACCGCCGGAGCGTTCCAAATCACCCCCGCCGGGGTGGGAGAATAATAAGTCCAGCTTACAGGCTTGTCACAAACGCCATTCACGCAATTGGACCCGGTCACCAGGCTATCGTGCGCGTAGCACATCGCCGGCAGTTTGGCTGCGAGAGGTTTCTCGTTGGGTGTCACCCAGGTGGCGGACGCGCCGCTCAAGTTGCATCCGCTGTCGTCAAACGGCGGATTGGTTCTGACAAAATCCCAGTAATAATTGTTCGCGTCGTGCGGTGCAGTCGGAGCCGAAGTTCCGGTGAACAGGAATTGATGCGCCGCGAAACTCGCTCCCTGATTGGTCTGGAACATGTAATTCGCAAAACCGTAAGTCGCCGCGATGTTGAGATAGGGCTGAACGTCCGACGACTGAACGTACGAATAAGCCGGGCAGTTTGGCCACTTCGCCCCAGCGCAGAAGCCGTCCATCTTCCCCTTGTCCCAGTTTTCTTGGAAGCCCGTATTCGAATGGTTCGGATCAAACCCGGCGTTCATGGGCAACGATGTATTGCAGATCAGCCCCGTTTGCCCCGCGACAATGGCCTGACCGCCGCTCACGATGTCGACGCCCGGCATGAACGGTGCCTGCGTAGTGCATCCCGAAGGTCCCGCCGCGCCCACCCCGAAAATATTGTCGGGCGTGCGATTCTCCTGCACGATGATGATGACATGGCTGAACATCCCCGGCTGCAGCTGAGCTTGAGAGCTCGCCAACGGCACAAACAAAGCCGGCCAAAGCACAGACACAGAAAGCAAAAAACGGCAGCGGAGATTCATGTCAACCTCGATACGGTAATCTAGTCATCACCGGGGGGAGGGTGACGGGTAATGGACCAAGATGGGCCAACCAGGCAGGCCCAGAGTCGGAACAAGTTACCACAGCCCGGAACCGCCGTAAAGCGCCATTCCACGCGGGAATTGGGGTGGTTTATCTTGTGCCTAGCGGCCAGTTCATTTGCGGGAATTGGCCAGTTTATCTTGCGGTAGAGCCCAGTTTATTTTGCGGCGATTGCTCAGTTTATTTTGTCATCCGAACTGGGCTGAAAGCCCGGTGAGGAACCTGCTGTTTTCGAGAATACGAAAGTTGTCATTCAGAGCGCGACTCAGTCAGATGCCGGCGTACCAGGCATAGCCTCCTTCAGGATTCGCCGATCCCAGCCCCTTCCCGAAACTTTTCAGATTGTCGGTGACTGTCAGGTGGGTAATAAACTTCACGCTCTTGTAACCAACCTGGCGAGGAATCCGCAGCCGAAGCGGCCCGCCGTTGCCCACAGGAAGCGTATCGCCGTTCATTCCATAGACTAGAAACGTCTGCGGATGCAGCGCATCGCTCATATCAATACTGTCCCACCATTCGGGCTCGATCGAAAAATAAACCACGTACTTGGCCTGCGGGTGCACCTCAACCGCTTGCAGGACCTGCCAGAGCGGCACGCCGATCCACTCGGCGATATACGACCAGCCCTCTTCACATTGCAGCATGGTGATCTGACTGCGCGAAGGATAGCTCTTCAGTTGCTCCATTGAAAACGAGCCCGGCTTAGCGACCATGCCATTGATCGAGAGCCGCCAGTCCGCGAATCCTCCGGCCTGAAGCCGCTTGAAGGCCTCATTCGGCGGCGCCATTTCGTTCGCAAAAGGTGGCTTCGAGATGTAGCTCCGAGCGAACTCCCGCGCCAGCGAATGCCGCGTGAGCAACCGCTGCGCGGCATAGTCCAGGGTTTCGCCAATACCGTAGAATCCGCCATGATCGGGCGGAATCAGTCCATACTTCTGCGCCAGTCGAGCAGCCACGCCCAGTCCCGCAACCCCCGCCGCCGCCGCGATTCCACTAGTGATCAGTTTGCGGCGCGAGACAACACGACGTGACGATTCGCGAGATGCCGATTCGCTGGGTAACGATTCCCGAGATGACGACTCGCTCATGTGCGCTCCTTCGACGCAGTAACGCGTCCCCTAATCATGGCCCGCATGCGGCTCCAGAATCCGGCAAACCAAACCATCCCCACGTGCGCCAGCAGAAACAGCACCAGCGCCAGCGAAACGAAGAGGTGAAGCGTGCGCGCCGATTGCTGACCTCCCAGCAGATTCACCGCCGCCGGAACCGCGGAAACAAATGCAGGAGACATCGCCAGCCCCGTCCAAATTACCAGCGGGAACAAAACGAAAACCACGAACAGGTAGCTGAGGCGTTGCAGCACGTTATACGACCAGGCTTCTGCCGCGCTCGGCCGCTCAAAACGCAGATGGCTCACCAGCGACTTCGAGAACGCCTTCCACGTTAGCTCGCTCCCCTCCGGTAACAAATCTCTCCGCAAATGTCCGTTCAACAAGCTGAACAGCACATACAGCAACCCGGTGAAGATCACCAGCCACGCAGATTGAAAATGCAGATAGCGGCTCCAGCCGTTCTGGTCCGGCAGCACGTACCCGTAGCCAGTCGGCACCAAATTCCTCGAAGCCGGGATCGGGATCTTGAACAACGTGGGAGTCAAATCGTTGCCGGTTTCGCCCCAATAAAAGCGCGGGTGCGAGATCACGATTTCCACTCCACTCACCAGCAGCGCGAAGAAGCAAATCACCGTAATCCAGTGCGTGATGCGGACCAGCGCAGAGTGCCGCGCAGGAACCGTCGCAGTGAAAACGGCGGGCGCGGCAACCGGACCGTCGCTTCCGACGGCCGTCGCAATCCTTGGAATACTAGCGGAGTCCCCCACGCCGGAATCCTACCATGCCCCGTTCACACCAGCCGATAGGAAAATATTTCTTCTCCGCCTCATTGAAGCCTTCAGGAGTTTCCATAAGCGCTAGCTACTCCCAGCGAAACACTTTCGCCGAAAGCGCAGTACACAAGACAAACACCAGGGCCAGCGCCGCTATGTCGCCCACGTGCGCCGACCATGCGTCACCCTTCCAAATTCCTTCGAGCAGTGCCACCGCGTAGGTTAGCGGTACAACTTTGGCCACCGCCTGGAGTGCCGGCGGCAGCGAGGCCACCGGCGCGAAGAGTCCTGAAACCGCCATCATGGGGTACATAATGACGGAGCCGATGGGCTGCGCAAAACGCGCCGTGGGAACGATGCTGGCGATGAGAAAGCCGATCGACAAGATGCTGCAAGTGCTGATGAGCAGCGCCATCGTAAAGCTGAACAGCGGAGCATGAATTCCGACCGGATAGTAGCGTTTACCCGCAAGCACCATTAAGGCCAGCGTGGCCGCGGTGAGCAGCAGTTTGACCAGCACGTGCGCGGTGAGGATCGTCTGCGGCCGCAGCGGAGTGGCGCGCAGCCGCTTAAGAATTCCCCCTTCACGATAGATCGAAATAATATTGACCAGCGACAGCACGGCGCTGATGGCAATCAGCACAGCGGCCAGCACCGGCAGACCCGCCATCATAAAATTTCTGGCCGCCGGTGAGGTCGACGCCGGGCTGTGGCCTACGATCCGGCCGGCCACGACGAACACCAACACCGGGATGCCGATCGTCCCGAACGCACCCAGCGGCTCGCGCATGAAAATCTTGATCTCGATCCACGTCAATTTCAAGAGTCCACGCAGCATCATGAATCCCACCTAGTCGCGAATCGAGTGGCCGGTAAGCTTGAGAAAGACATCCTCAAGGCTGGGGAAAATCGTGCGGAAGTCCGTAACCCGAATCCGATTCTCCGAGAGACACTGAATCACGTCGGTCACGAAATCGTCGCCCTGCCCCCGAATCGTAAACTGCGAGTCGTTCCCGAGTACGGCCTCGACACGGGCGATAGATCGAAAGCACTGCGCCGCCCTCACATCGTCCGTAGCGAGAATCACGGTTCGCTCCGGGCAGTGCCGCTTCACCAGTCCCTGCGGCGTGTCGATATCAATGATGCGTCCGTGCTCAATGATCGCCACCCGGTCGCACAACCGTTCCGCCTCCTCCATCAGATGAGTAGTGAGAAAAACCGTCTTCCCACGCTCGCGGATGCCTCGCACCAGTTCCCAGATGGCGCGCCGCGCCTGTGGATCGAGCCCGGTCGTCAACTCGTCGAGAAAAACCAGTTCGGGATCGTTGATCAGCGCCAGCGCAATGAACAGCCGTTGCTTCTGGCCGCCCGACAGAGTCATAAACCAGGCGTTTCGCTTGTCGGTCAGGCCAAGTTGTTCCAGCAACCGCTCGCCGTCGATTGCCGTCGTCCGGTAAAGCGAGGCCCAAAGATCGACCGCCTCCCACACTTTGATCCGCTTCTGCAGTTGCGCCTGCTGCAGTTGAATTCCGATTCGCGCTTGCAGCTTGTACACATCCTTGAAGGGATCAAGCCCCAGCACCGAGATGCTGCCCCGATCGGGCGTGCGCAGACCCTCAATGCACTCCATCGAAGTAGTCTTGCCCGCACCATTCGGCCCAATTAATCCAAAGATCTCGCCTTCGTTCACCTCGAACGATACCTCGTCAACCGCCACCGTAGTTCCGTAAGTTTTGCGGATTGAGCAAGCCTGGATAACTGGAGGCATGATGGTTGGCAAAGAAACTCAAGCGACGCAACAGAAGTTCCCACGCCAACGCACGCGGTCCCACTCCGCTTTCGCCCGCTTCACGATGAGTATATCGGGCTCGGCGTCTTTCCAGAGGATGAGGATTCCGGTGGACGAGTAAACCCCAGAAAAGAAATGGCTCCTCAGGTAGGAAACTAAACCGGTGAGGTGCCTAGAAGACGAACCTGTCGTCGCCCACAGCCTACACAGCGTGCGATTATCAGGGTCTGCATATAGATATGCATCCTGCCTGACGTTTCTAGCCTGAAAAACGCTCAAATTGGCTCGAATCTAGGCTCGCCTCGCTCTGCAAGGACGCGCAAGGCAACAGGAAAACGGGCTACGGCGAACGGGCTAAGGGCGCACGGTTATGTTGGAGCCTTGCACCCTCACACCGTGAAACTCGTGCTTCTGTAGCATCGTGCAGATCGCAACCGTTGCCATTGTCGTGTCCAGTGTCGGGCCGGATCGAATACAGGGAATAGGTAGCTTCTTCTCTCGCTTCCACGGAACCAGTTTCACATAGGGAACCAACATTCCACGCGAAACCCGAACGTAAACTGGTACAGGTGTTTTGCCACCATCATCAGTGCCTTGCTTGTAAAATTCTCGCTGCCGAACGACAGCACGCCATTCTTTTTCGACGTTGAACGCCTCACTCTTGAATCTGACGATCTCTTCCAGAAGAATGTCCATCGTTGCCGTGAGGAGTCGCTGGTAACCCACGAACGGATGTTCAGAAACTTCTCTCATAGCTTCCGTCGTCCCCGGCTGATCAAGACTCGTGAAGATCGGATTGAGAATGTTGCGGCAAATCTCAAGTTGTTTCGTTCTCTCGTACTCTACTTTTATCCATCGACATGTGTAAATGTTCGGCTCCGGTGTCAATCTCTCGCCGAAAATGCCGATCTTTGGCAGCACCCTAACCCCAATTGAATATCCGCCCGACTGCCCGTAGGCTCGCCATTGACTGAGAAGGTTATCCTCTTCGCAGAAGCACGTCAGGTATATGGGCTTCAGCAGACGCTTTTGGAACAAATCCTCGAAGGAACTCCGTAGTTGGCCAGCCAAACCAACAGTAATTGAATCCTCTGCCCGCGTATTCTTGGTGAACCACTGATCCAGCACTTCCCTAAGAACGTTGTACCCATAGAACATTTCCGCCGAATCATTTAGGTAGTATGCGGACGTCGCCCATAGTTCATTGTTCTCGATGATTCCCTTCAAACCCTCGGCTGAGGTGTAGTGATACAGAACCTTGTCCGGTGGTGGTTCGTCAGAGTATTGACGTTCCTGCAAGACCGAAATTTGTTTGAAAACCGACTCGGCAGAAGCGACGGCGGATTTGTCGTAGTCGGTGAGTAACTTGTCGGGCATGTACTCCTGTCAGAAGCCGTTGGTCAGGAGCGGAATTGATCGCGGGGTTCCAGCATCGAGCACTAAGTGCGACAAATATCCAGCCGCCAATCCATTCGCAAATCCTGCTAAAGCTCGCCAAAAGAATTCACAGGTGATGAGCCAGAGTTGCGCAAGGGTACTGTTCGGCGCAGGAACAAACAAATTCGGTTCCATCAAGTCAGGGACCATCTGTAGCGTTCTGCGTTCCTCGGCCTTACATTCAGCCTGCTGGCGGCAATAGGTCTCGGCCTGCCCGAGGAGATCGCCCAAAGACAAGATCGCCACGCCAGCGGTGCAACTGTGCGCGGGACCACGGTGCCATGAAGAAATGCCGGGTTCTAAAACGTCCGCGACGAGAGCACCAACTTCTCCGCCAAACGCACCACCCGCTACCTCGGCAGCGCATTGCAGGACGCCTTGGTCCTTTGCTCGGTGGGCAGCGTAAACAGCACCGCTGATTCGTCCAGCCCTCCGGTGAGTTCTGCGATTCGCCATCGAAAGCCTCCCAATCACATCAGAGTAGCATAATTCGTTGGCGAACACAAAGCGAACACGATTACTCTTCGCGACTAAGATTTGTGGCGGATAGGTACAATGCGCTATGTGCCGATGCCGACACAGGAAATGATAAACGTGTTGCCGCTGGACGGAGTACCGACCAACGTAATTGGCAAGGTTGTGGTTGTGGCCGGCTGCTCGATGAAGGATGCCAGGGAACCAGTTCCACCTTCCTTCTTGCACAGGTATACCGGAATGTTGGTCCATGCACCGTCATGGAATGTAAGCGTTGCCGTGGGATTCGCCGCAGGGCTCGTCCCCGTTGTTATGGTGATGGTGAATGCTTGGTCGTGACTTGTAGTGTTTGTAATTGTTACCGATGCACCAGTGCCCCAATTTGTGAGTGTGAAGTCACCGACTACGAGCACACTTGCTTGGTTCACCGTCACTCGTTTCCCGTTGACTGCAGCAGAAGCGGTCACACTCGACCCGGATGTAATCGTGCCTGGTATCGACATGTTTCCGCCACTGCTAAGCGTTGCACTTGCTGACGGCGTCTGAGAACCCTGGGACCCTCCTGCCCCGGTCATGATAGCCGTGTTAGTCAGAGCACTCCCCGAGGTCACACACGTTGGGCACGATAGCGTGTTCACTGACAGATTCAACGGAGGTGAAAAGGTTGCGGTCAGCCCTGTACCGAGCGGCAGTAAAGTGGCGTTCGTCAGGAATGCCGCTGAGGGAGTGCCAAGGTTCGGCGTGGTCAGGACCATGTTACTTGCCGTCGTCCCACTTGGCAGGGCTAAGGTCCCCGTAGAGCTGACCGTGATGGCCGCGCTTCCGCTGATAGAGCCATTCAGTGTCAAACTGCCGTTCGTTGCGCTAGCCGGGCCACCGGAGGTCAAGCCGCTCCCGTTGATTGTCGTGATGCCGCTATTGCTCTGCAAGGTCGCGCCGCTTACCACATTGCCGCTGTTGTCGAATTCGTATCGGGAAAGGAATTGATCCGTTACGTTGTTGGTATGGATGTCGTCGGCTATGGCATTGGTGCTGCCCGCAGCCTGTTGGGTAAGATTACTAATTGTTGTGCCGGAAACCGTGTAGCTACCACTACTATTGCCGCTCTTAAGAATGTGAACCAAGTTCGTGCCTGTGTTGCCGCTCGGAGGCCCCACGATTCCATTGATCGTCAACCCCGCAACGTTGCCGTCCGGCGCAACGTCAATCGTGTCTACACTCCCTTCGTTGTGTGGTTCACCATCGAAAACGACATTCGAGCCGTCATCGTAGACGGCCGCCGTCGGCTCGGTAGTGTTGTATTGCCCCACGAAGGTGAATCGGTGGAAACCAGCGTTCGCCGCGCCGTTGTAAATTCCGAACGTGCTCTGCGAGGTGTAGCTCGCGCCGCCGGGGACGAGAGTCTGCACGTAAATGTTGTTATAGGGTCCGCTCTCATTAGCTCCGGGGCCCACCTGCACACATCCCATGGACATATGTATGCAGTGGATTGTGTCCATCCCGGACTGCTCGCCGCCGTTTAGATTCTGGACGGCCACCGCGCCCGGATAACCACTCAGGTCGAATGCCAAATTGATAAGTCTAGGACCAAAGCTTTGATTTGCCCCGACGCGCACTGGTTCGTAGGCGCAGTTGTCATTGCTAGCATGCAGGATGCACGCCGCTGTGCTATTGTTCTGATAACCGAACCCGATCAACGGAGTCACTAGGTAAGCCGTTCCGCAGCCGCTGCTGCAGCCCGTACTGCTAGTACCGCTAGGAACTGAGACTGTAAATGTGGTAGCGGAGATCCCGGAGTTCTGTACCGTCCTCAAAACGTTATACGCCGCCGTCGGCGCGCCGGTAATCGCCACCAGTTCTCCGCCGTCCGTTGGATTGGGGGGAGCCAGGGCGGGATAAATATTTTGGGCAGGGCTGCCGAGGGGCCCGCCGCTATAGGTTAGGGTGCCTGAGACGGTCACCGTCATCGTAGTGCTCGCTACCGAAATAGCGGTAATTGGAAAAGAGCGGCTAGGGAAGTAGTTGGTGCAGGGGGCTGGAAGAGTTGTACCAGCGCATGCGGTGAATGTGGAACCAAGTGGCGTAGCGCCGATAATTTGAAAACCCCATGGGACGATGATGCAAGGCGTCCCGTAGTTGGAACCGTTGCCGTCGGTGTAGCTCGCTGTGCCGGTTGGAGGCCCGTCGCAATAGTTGGTCACATTGCCGAGCAAAAGTACCCCATTCATCGCTTGCGAACCCACGGTCACTCCTCCGTAAAGCGCCGTGGTTCCTACGCCGAAAGGAACAAGCTGCTTGCCCTGGAAGGCTCGCGCGTCAATAACCCCGAAAGCTGTGCCGCTTGTATTGAGGACCAGCGCCGCCGATGCGATTGCCTGCCACATGGTTCCGCTGTTGCAACTGCGTGTCGTAAAGCTGAAGCCGCCGGTGCAGAACTGCGACGCGTCGATGAAAAGAGGCGAGTAAGCGCCTGTGGGAGGTCCGACTTGCGGATAGCCTTGCACATTTGACGGTGTCTGGGCTTGGCTGACGAATGTGCCGAGCAGAATGGCCGCCAGGGGGAGGAGAAGCCGCGAAGCCGTCACGTTCATTGATCAACTCCAAATATATCCGTCTACACCTATACACGACCGCCTGAAACTTAGGTAGCCCGTTTCCTATATTTGGAGAAAGCAGCAATCGGGATTGCAAGCCGGAACAGACAAATCCGGCGCCCCCTTGGCCAATCCTATTCGCTGATTGCGAGGAACCATAAGCCGCATGGCGGCGCATGTGAACAAGAAAGTGGAATCGAGATCGAGAACCGAACATTTGGAGTATATCTCCCTCGTGAAGCTCCTAATAGCGCAAGAATTCGCGGCTTGACAGCCAATCTGGCCGGCGGGATAATCTTGTTCGCTCTGCTTGCCCCACCGTCCCCTTTTGGCATTCAGCCGACTGCGAGCTTGTCTTTCTCGTGAGGCTAGCAATATAACCCTTCAATTCGAACCAGGGAAGGTTTCCGATGATAAAACGACCAATGAGGAAGACCCGCACGCCTGGATTCTTGACGTTCGTAGCGAGGCGAACTCGGGGAGGCACCGATGTGCGGAAAAGTAGGTTGCCGAAGACCATGTGCATGATTCTTGTGTTTTGTGTCGCGGCGGCGGTGATCTCGCGGGCACAGGCCAATCTCACCACGCTGGTTGATTTCGACCAGACTAACGGTAGTTACGCCTCCATGGTTCTCACCCAAGGCTTCGACGGAAACTTCTACGGGACAACGTATGGAGGCGGTGCAAACGAACTTTGTACACTCGGCTGTGGCACGGTCTTCAAGGTGACCCCCGCGGGCACTCTAACGACGTTGTACAGCTTTTGTACCGAAACGAACTGTACAGACGGGGGCAGCCCATTGGGCTCACTAGTGCAAGGTGCCAACGGAGACTTCTACGGAACGACCGAAGGTGGCGGAGCCCACGGTGGGGGCACGGTTTTCAAAATCACCCCGGCGGGCAAGCTGACCACGCTTTACAGCTTCTGCGTCCTGGCTGGTTGTGCCGACGGAGAAGAACCATTCGCTGGGCTGGTGCAAGGCAAGAACGGGAACTTCTATGGGACAACCGCTTCGGGCGGGTCCAACGGCGCGGGCACGGTCTTCGAAATCGCCCCGGTGGGCAAGCTGACCACGCTTTATAGCTTCTGCGCTCTAGCTGGCTGCGCTGACGGCTACGATCCTAGGAGCGAACTGGTGCAAGCCACCAACGGAGACTTCTATGGGGAAACCGCCGAGGCGGAGGGAACCGCAGTTGGCACCATCTTCGAAATTACCCCAAGGGGCAAGCTGACCACGCTGTTCACATTTGACGGCACTGACGGCGCCGACCCCACCGGCGGTTTGATCGAGGCGGCGAACGGAGATTTCTACGGCGTTACTTTCAATGGAGGCAGCAGCGGCCCGCATGACTGCGTCGGAGGCTGCGGTACGGTTTTCAAAATGACCTCGGCGGGCAAGCTGACAACGCTCCACGAGTTTTGCACGACCACGTGTGCGGATGGCGCCTACCCCAACGGTCCGCTGCTCCAAGGCAGCGACGGGAATGTGTACGGAACAACCGACGGCGGCGACATTAGCCCCGGCACGGTCTTCGAAATCACTCCCAAAGGCGCGCTGACCACACTTTATACCTTCTGCGCTCTGGCTGATTGCGCTGACGGTTCCCTTCCGACGGTTGGGCTGCTTCAAGCCACAAGCGGGATCTTCTACGGGACAACTTCTCAGGCCGGGTCCGGGCGCGATGGCACAATCTTCAGCCTGTCTGTGGGGCTTGGCTCTTTCGTGAAAACTCAGCCCTCGTCTGCCAAGGAGGGCGCGACAATCGGCATCTTCGGCCAGGGGTTCACCAGTTCCTCAGTAGTGCAGTTCGGCGGAGTGCAGTCCACCAGCGTCAAACTCTCTGGAACAACCTTCCTCACAGCCACAGTGCCCGCGGGCGCACTGACCGGGCCGGTAACCGTAACCACTGGCGGGACCACGCTGACCAGCAATCCGGAATTCCGCGTGACGCCGCAGCTTCTGAGCTTCAATCCGCCAAACGGCTCAGTAGGAACACAGGTAACGATCACCGGCATCGGTTTCACGCAAGCCTTGGGCGTTGGCTTTGGCGACAGTGTGCCAGCTGAATTTACGGTGAACTCCGATACGGAAGTGACCGCAACGGTGCCCGCCGGGGCCAAGACAGGGCCGATCGGTGTCGTGACCAAGGGTGGAACTGCAATCAGTTCCGCGATCTTTACGGTAAATTGATAGCGACGCGTCCCTTAGAATTAGAACGAAAAAGTTGATTCAGTACGGAGTGCATTTCCCCGTCACACATTCCCATTTCGGCCCGAAGTGCCTTGTGCTGCAAGTCGAGTAATTCGGTCGTTTCCTTGAGGGCTCCTACAAGAATCGAACGAAAGACGTTGCTGCGAGTAAGTTCGCTTTTTACGGATTAAGCTGAGCAGAATCCATTTGTTTCCAGCGGCTTCACTCGGAGTGACCTGGAAGCAATGCCAAGCTGTGGCTCCCGGCAACGTTGGTTGTGCGCGAGGTCGGTGGGTTTGTGGACGGCTCTCTAGCCTTGTTAATAGCCTATCCCGGAATGGCGGAGAGATTTTGGCGCGGGTTGAGCAAACTCTGTCAAGGCGCGTGCCCGCGATAGCGGCGACCTTCGGTCGGCCTTGACAGAGTTTGCGCCCGCGCTACGCTGCCATTATCCGGGGCAGGCAGGTTTCTAAAAGCCGATTCCAAGACGCATGCCGTGCTCTTGTTGGGGTGCTTTAGAGATTTCTTGCTGCGGCGCAATTGTCTGCTCCGTGCTGATCTGAGGGGAGTTGGCGGTCTGCTTTGAAATCTCGTGGCCGAGAACCGTGGGCAGTTTCTCGCGGTCATTCGTAAACAGTTGCGCATCGTGAGCACCGCGCGAGACAGAGACATAAGCCATGCGGCTGTTGAGCAGATCCTTGGCACCGAGTTCGGTGTCCACGTGAATCAAGACACGGTCGGCAGTCTGTCCCTGGCTGGAGTGGCTGGTCATGGCATACCCATGATCGAGATGCGGATGCTTGCGCGGGTCGAGTTCGACTTTGCGGCCACCGTCGATCTTCAAGCGCAGCCGCCCGTCTCCGTCGATGCTCTCGATGGTCCCCAACTCGCGGTTTGCAACTCTGAGGTCGTTGGCCGGTGCGGTGAATTGGATGCGGTCGCCCACTGAAAAACTCCGCATCTCCTCCCGAAAGACCGACACGCCCTGCTGTCGGCGTGGATCGTAAGTGCGCTGCGTGCCATCCTGCAGTTCGACTGTCAGCCGGTTTCTCGGCGCGTCGATGCTCTTTACCTGTGCGTACTCGCCTTTCCCGATGCCAGTCTCCTGCGATGCGCGCGAACACGTCCACCGCGTTTGGTCGGCGTCGGCGCAACTGGATTGACGCCCACGGTACGGTGCCTGCTGGACAAGTTGTCGATGCGTCGTGCGGCAACAATCGCTGCATCGCGCTGCGGCACGCATACCTTCGCCCGCGAGTCGAGCAACCGGGCACGTATCGCAAGATCGCCGACCACGTCCACAGCTTGAGGATCGGAGGACATTTTGACGTTCCCGGCGTGGGAACGGACGAGAGGAGCCGTAACCGATTCCGATCCGGTTTGTACGCGGCGGCGCGATTGGACAGGGTCTCGGTGCGCGGACTACCGGACGGGAGCGTGCGCGTCACGAAGGTCGGGGAATGGTCGAGCGTGCTGGGTAAGAGGCTGCGAGCGACTTCTGTATCATCCTAGCCCATGAATAGATCAACCAAACAGTCTCCCATCGTTCCAAGGCTCGTGAAGACCAAGCAAGCAGCCGGATATCTTGCAATCAGCGAATGGAAGCTCCGCAATCTCGTTCAGCAAGGGCTGATTCCATACATCGAAGACGGGGGCGGCACCAGTCCGTGGCGTTTCGATATTCAAGATCTTAACGCTTACGTTGAGCGAAGTCGGCGAGTGCTCTAGCGACGTAACTCGACCGAACTCCTTCCGGCAGCCAAATCGCTTAAAATCGCCTTTTCGAGGGATGCCCCGGCACCGCAGCATGTGAAAATGATGCGCATGCATCCGGCACGTAGTTCCCTATGAGGAGCTTCACCCAACCCGAACCCTTGACCGACGCCGAACTCGACCGCCTCGGAGACTTCCTCAAAAGGTGCAAGGGCGGCAGGGCGATGAACCTCGAAGAACTCGACGGATTTTTCGCAGCCCTGATCGCCGGGCCGGAAGCCGTGATGCCATCCGAATACAATCGCGAGGTCTTCGGCGGCGAGATGTCGGAAGTTGTAGAGTTCTCCGGTCTCGACGAGGCACAGGAAACTCTGAATCTGATCATGCGGCACTGGAACAAGATTGCCTCAACGCTCTACAAGGGCGAAATCCATGTTCCGTTCATCTTTGAGGACGAGAAAGGCGAGCTTCACGGTAACGACTGGGCACGCGGGTTCATGCGGGGGATGCACATGAGACACGATGCTTGGTCTGAGCTTATCAACGACGAGAAATATGGCGGCTCCCTGACCCCGATGATGATGCTCGATCACGAGCACGACGAAGACCCGGAGATGCGACCCGACCCGATTACGCCGGACAAGCGCGAGCAGGTCATCGCCTTCATGGCAGCGGGGTTGATGAACGTCTACGAGTATTTTCGGAAAGAGCGGGAGGGCGATCTCGGCGTCCTTGCACCCGAATCCCGGCGAAGCAGTCCCAAGATCGGACGGAATGATCCGTGCCCTTGCGGTTCCGGCAAGAAATACAAGCGGTGCTGCGGCGGGGCGACTGTCAACTGAGCTACTTGCCCGTCGTCTCCGTCTGGCGCGTGACTGCACAAGCTGTGAAGAAGAATCACTGAAGGCGATTCGATTTGGAATCGCCATTTTCGTTTGAGTGAACCTGATCTGCCTTCGGATTTCCGTTCTCCTCTAATCCGTGGGCAAGCCATTCTTGACGCTGAACCTCGTCAAGCCTGTCTTCTGCTTCCTTGATCCAATGGCGATAGGTCTTGCGGATTTCGTCGGGCGATGTGCCGACAAAATCTGTTACGTCCTCTGGCCTGACACCCGCAGCGCACCACTCGCTGATCCGATAGTGGCGGAAACCGTGGGGTGTCATCTTCACTCCTGCATGGCGAAACAGCTTGTACATGTCTTCACGCCACTTCACGTACGTGCCGGGAAACGCCGGAGAGTGGAACGATTGAAGCTGCTCAGCGAGCGATTTACTGATACGAACACGGTAGCGTTCGCCTGTTTTCGTACGATTGCCACGGATGAGCGTGTTATCCGTCAATACTGGACGGCGTTCGGGCTTCGAAAGTCCACAATTCTTAGCATCTTCCTCGGACATCCCAAACTTTTGAGCATCTACCAGAGCCATGCCGGACTCACGCATTAGCCGAGCGAGAATGCCGATCCGTCCCGTCCCCGCGCTGAGCACCTTCTCGACGTCTTGTTTGGATGGAGGCACAACCTCTTTTTGTTTGTAGTTAATGCGGAACTGAGGAAAGAGCCGGGTATTCGGAATTGGGCTTTTCTCGATGTAGCCCATACCGACAGCCCAATTGAAAAAACCTCCGATGACTGCCCAATGAACCGACAAGCTGCTGCTGTCGCCCGTTCGAAACGGCAGACTCATACGGAACTCCATTACGCGCTGTGTGGTGATGGCGGTGAGAAGAGCCACATCGTTCTTCTCGCACCACGCGACGAGCTTTTCCCCCATGAGCTTGCCTTTATTCCTCGTGAGACCGTTCTTGCTACGGAATTCCAGCCACTCGTTCACGGCAGCTTTGACCGTGACGTTCCGGCGAACTGGTTTACCTTCCAGCAGGGCTTCGAGGTCAGTCTTGAGCCGCTTCATATTCGTTTGCGCTTCCGACCAGATGCGGGTCTCAGCAGAACACTTGTTCTGTCCATGACGCAGCTTATTCCCGTCCAAAGTTGTTTTGGGTTGCGTCCAGTTGAATTGAAACCAGAGTGAGCATCCGCACCGGGGGTGGTAGCGGTCGTTCTTATGCTTGCAGTCCGCCGAATGGCGGCGATAAATCGTGATTTCCATCGGGTTCTTCCTTTTCAGCCCTCATGACCCAAATACTGCGAAAAGGAGAAATCCCCGAAGACGCGTCGCCCCGCTCCTAGTACAAATCTAGGACAATCGGACGGCTGAAATGGAAGTCGCCAGCGTTTATGCGGGCAAAAGAATGGCTCCTCAGGTAGGACTCGAACCTACAACCCTCCGGTTAACAGCCGGATGCTCTGCCATTGAGCTACTGAGGAGTGTGGATGACCAAACGACGACCGGGCTTGAGCCTCGATCTGTTCGCCGACATAATCATAGCATTCCACCTTCCACTCTGGAAACCACCGAAGGTGTTACGCTAGCCGGTTGGCCCAAGGTGCGTGGTTCGAGGTGCGAGTCGAGGTGATTATGTCTGGAGGTTTGCGCTTGCTCTGGTCTATTTCTTCGCTGTTTCTGCTGGCTGCCGCCGTTTCTGCCGGCGATGACTCCAAATCGTCCGCTGCTCCTTCGGCTCCTCCTCAGGCTGCGGTCAAGCCCATCGCCGAAATCTTTCACGGCACTCGCGTGGTCGATAACTACCGCTGGCTCGAGGACGGCAAGAGCGCTGAAACGCAGAAGTGGGTCGCCGAGGAAATGGCTTACACCCGCGGCCTGCTCGACCGCCTCGCCGGACGCGACGCGCTTCATAAACGTCTGACCGAGTTGCTCTCCATCGGCAGCGTCACGCCTCCGGTTATTGCTGGCCGCCATTATTTCTACACGCGCCGCGAGGGCATGCAGAACCAGCCCATCCTTTATGTGCGAGAAGTTCTTGACGGGCCCGACCGCGTCCTAGTCGATGCCAATCAACTTGCTGCCGACGGCACCATCGCTCTCGACTGGTTCCAACCCAGCGAAAATGGAAAGTACGTCGCCTACGGCACTTCGGCCAGCGGCTCTGAGATGAGCACGCTGCACATCATTGAAACCAAAACCGGCACCATTCTTCCTGACACCATCGAACGCACTCGCGCCGCATCCGTCGCCTGGAAACTCGACAACTCCGGCTTCTATTACACTCGCTATCCGAAAAAAGGCGATGTCCCAGACGGGCAGGAGATGTATAACCGCCACGTCTTCTATCACGAACTCAGCGGCGATCCCGGCTCGCATCCTGAAGACGACGACCAGCCCATCTTCGGCGAAGGCCGCGACCCCGAAGACTGGCCCAGCGTGCATCTTTCCAACGACGGCCGCTGGCTGCTCATCAACGTCTCCGAAGGCTGGACCAAGTCAGAACTTTTTCTGATGGACCTGAAGAAAGGCACGCCGCCCACGCGTATCACCACCGGCAAGGATTTTCTCTACAACGCCGAGGTCTACAACGACAAGCTCTACATCACTACCAACGAAGACGCTCCGCACTACCGCGTCTTCGTCGCCGACGCCGGCAATTATGATCGCCAAGCCTGGAAGGAACTCATCCCACAATCCGACGCAGTTCTGCAAGGCACGGCCATCTTCGGCGGCAAGCTTTTCGCCCAGTATGAACAGAATGCGTCGTCACAGTTGAAGCTTTTCGATCTCGACGGCAAGAAGATCAGCGACATCGAACTTCCGGCCATTGGCACCGTCTTCGGTTCGGGCGGCCGCTGGGATCGCGACGAAATGTTTTTCGGCTTTCAGTCGTTCACGACGCCACCGAGTATCTACCTTCTCGACTTGAAGCCGACCAGCGTTAAGGTCCCTGGCGGTGAGGCAAATAGCGCGTTCATCAGCGCCCTCTGGACCAAAGTGGACGCCCCGTCGATCGATCCCTCTGCCTTTGAAGTCGCGCAGGAATGGTTTAAATCGAAAGACGGCACGCGCGTGCCGATGTTCGTCGTTCATAAAAAAGGCTTGACGAAAAACGGCCACAATCCCACGCTGCTCACCGCCTACGGAGGCTTCAATGTCAGCCTCACGCCCAGCTTCAGCCGCACTGCCTATCTTTGGATGGAGCACGGCGGCGTCTATGCCGTGGCCAACCTGCGCGGCGGGGCAGAATTTGGAGAGGACTGGCACCGCGCCGGCATGCTCGACAAGAAACAAAATGTTTTCGACGACATGATCGCCGCCGCCGAGCACCTCATCGCCGAAAAATATACTGACAAAAATCACCTCGCCATCCAGGGCGGCTCCAACGGAGGCCTGCTCATGGGCGCCATGCTCACCCAGCGCCCTGACCTGTTCCGCGCCGTGGTCTGCCAGGTCCCGCTGCTCGACATGCTGCATTATCAGGATTTCCAGATCGCCAAATTGTGGATCCCGGAATACGGCAGCGCGGAAAATCCCGAGCAGTTCAAGTGGCTCTACGCTTACTCGCCGTATCACCATGTGAAATCGGGCACGGAGTATCCCGCAGTCTTATTCATGACCGCGGATACCGACACTCGAGTCGACCCGATGCACGCCAAGAAGATGACGGCTGAAATGCAAGCCGAAGCGAAAAATGGAGCGAGTCGGACGCGCCCAATTTTATTGCGCATCGAATCGAAGGCGGGGCACGGTGCAGGAAAACCAGTCACCAAGCAGATCGAGGAGTTTACGGATGTTTATTCGTTTTTGTTTTGGCAGTTGGGGGTGAAACCGTAGTAGCATCGTCCGTAGTTCCCACCCTTTCGCAAAGAGCGCGAAAGGATGGGGCACCCCCTTTGTTGGTAGTGCCATCGGGGTCAAGAGCCTGGGCAGGCCGCCCTACTGAATCGCCCCAACGGAAACTGAGATGTCAAGAATTGCTGAATAGCGGCGATAACGCACGATGACCTTCGTCCCCGGCGTAAGGCGGCTGATCGCCTCTTTCAGTTCTGCGATCGTGAAGATGTAGTGGTCGTCGACCGCAAGAATCGTGTCCCCAGCCCTGATTCCCGCCTGATCAGCGGGGCCGCCAGGGGTTACAGCAGTCAAGGTTATGCCATCGTGCCGTACGTTGATGTTTCCTTCCGCGAACAGGCCCATCGTCGCTTGACCCGACGTTTCAGAGGCCGGGGTTGGAAGTGGCCTAGAATCGACCGGCTCTTTGACTCTTGCCGCAGCCAAAGTCGGCGCTTGGATTTCTTCGCGGATTGCGCTGGGGCGAATTGGTTTCACACTGAAGTCGTAGACGTACGGAGCCATGCCTTCGCCTCGAGCTAGGAACAATGCGTATTCGCCTTTGGCGAGTTCGGCAGCCGGCATAACTTTGTAAACATCTGGTTCGACTTCATCTCGCAATAGCTGAATTTGGTGCGTGAGAGTTATACCCGAACTACTCCTCCATGCACCACTAGCCGCAATCTCAAACTGCCTGCGATTGGGCTTTTCTTCGAGGCGGATCAGAATCAGGTCACCCGCATTGATGCCAACGGCTTCCTCCTGTTTCGCGGGCACGAAGTAAAAGACAGGTTGTGGAGATACGATGGTCTGGGCCGTTGGTCCCAGGAGTTGGATATTCTCTTTCTTCGTTTTTATGCCCAGTGTCAGATCATTTGCGAACAGACTTCCACTTCGCTTAAATTCCGCGATCTGACCTATGATTTTTCTAAGTTGGCCTGAGTCCTCTACATACATCCCGTGCTCGGCTGGTATTGGGTAGGATATTGTCTGCCCTGGACTCGGCAGAGCGCATAGAAACGCAATGGCAAGGCTTGTGGCGGCTAGCTTCACGATGCTCTCACTAGAGTGATCTGCGCGACGCCCGCCATACTGAACTTGCGCCTGGTCTGTAGTCAATAGCACATAAGTGGGCAGGAGAGTGGGTAGCCCATCCATTGAGTCCGTTCCCCTCAAAGTTTCCTAGAGTCGAACCGGAAGGTCCACCGTGTCGCGGCGGCGCAGGTCTTCGGAACTGCGGCAGCGGTTGGCGATGCGCTTCATTTCGCGGCAGCGCGGACAGGAGCACTTCGCGTAAGGATCATCGGGCGTCGCGGTGTGGCCACAGCTGACGCAGACGAACCACTTCCCCTTTGATCTCCGGGGCGTCGATTGTCCGAGTGCTGATCGCCGGAGCATGGGGCGGAATTCGCTGTCCATCACACAGTAGGGGCAGCGCACCATCTCTTCTGACATTCTTTCTCGCTCTCCTCGCATCTCGTCGTGCGCATGAGTGAAACTTTAATCATCCGCGCCAACGACGGCGGACCAGCAGGGGAGGCATGGGGGAACTCGACTGAACTTGCCTGGGCCGGAAGGACTTTACTGTAGAACAGTCATGGCGCTTCGGTAATGGCCCGAAAGTTCGGGAGCCGTAGCCCGATAGTGCGATCCTAGAAAGCTGGGACGGAAAACCGGGGATAGACCTTGCGAGTATGCAATCATAGGAAGTCGCAGGAGAACTCATGGCCACAAAATACCGAGTCATCAAAGTTAAAGGCACCAAGCCCGAGACCTTCATCGTCGTCGGCATCGATTTCAGCCAATCCACCATCACCAGTACGTCGGAAGCCATGCTGGAGACCGAGATGCGCGGCTATCTGCAGAAGGCTGGCGCGTCGGAGAAGGACATTGCCGCCTGGATCGACCAGGCTCGCAAGTATCCCGGATAGCCGCGGGCGAAGATAACGCACGCACGACAAAACGAAGCGCCGCCTGCGCTGCGTGCGTGCGGTCACACACATGCGTGAACGGAATCACGTGGCCTCGGTTTCGCGCTCCATCCAAATGACTTAGGCATCGGGCTCTAGCGAGTGGCGAGTCTGCTTCGGATACAATCCGAGGCAGCTAGTAGATTCTTAGTAATGATCGCGCGGGCGGGGCTGACTAAAATCACGCGATCCTATGCCGAGCACATCGAGTACGCGGTTCGCGTTCTTTCTTCTGCTGATGATGGTGGCGGCGTGGCCGGCCTGGGCTGTCGAGCATCCGGGCGCGCTCGCCAGCGACGCCGACTGCACCTCTTGTCACGTGAAGAAAATCAGCGGGAGGTCGGTGCACTCGGCCATGTCGACTCCGTGCACGGTCTGCCACGTGGCCATAACACAGGGCGATATGACGACCTTGAACCTGTCCATGCCGAAGGAAAAGATTTGCTTCGCCTGCCACGAGAAATCCGCCGAACTGCGGCAGCACGTGCCAGCGGTGAAAGGGACCTGCGTGGACTGTCACGACGCGCACTCGAGCGACCAGCGAATGCTGCTGCGAGCCGCGGCCGGGCCTCCGCTTTCCGCGCTGAAACGGTCTCCGAAAAGACAGTGAAACCCGCAGACGGCTATCTGAGTGGACGCCCGATTTCCCAGTGATGTCCGTAAGGGTCCACCACGCGACCCAACCGCCAGCCGTGTTCTTCGACGATGCCATAGACCTGCGACGCTCCGGCGGCCAGTGCGCGGGCGAAAACGGCGTCAGGATCCGGCACTGTAAGAATGATGCGGACCGTGCTGCCGCTCAGAGTCTGCGGGCTGAAGTTGAAATTTTCGGGTGACTCGTCGCTCACCCAGAATTCCGCGCCCTCGACGGAAAGCCGCGCCACCACGCCATCACCTCCGTCGCTGTCCAAACGAAACACTTCCGTCGCTCCGAAGGCGGATTTGTAGAATTCGACGGCCTCCGCGCTATTGCGAACCGAGAGCCACGGAGCAATCGATGCAGAGGTAGACGCCGGGATTGTGCGGGGTTGATTCGTCTCGGGATGTCCCTCACCATGAATTCCTCAATCTAACTTCTGGTCATATAAGCACACCGCCAGCAGCCAGGACAATAAGCAAACGCAGGTTGCCCACACGCGTGGTAGAATCCTCGGGCTATCGGCTGGATGCCGCTCTGGACGTGCTATCCCAGCCGCGAAGTTCTTCCCGGAGGCCACACTCCATGCTCTCTCGTTCCCGGATGTTCCCGCGCCTGGCGTCGCTCGCACTGATCTGTTTGATAGCTGCCACCTTCCTGCCGAGCGCGAGCGCGCAGGAGCAATTGCCAAACCATCTTACGAAGCGTGTGGTCGCCGACTACGTGTATTGGAGCAAGTACCAGGATCCCTCGTATGGCGCGGCACAGATTCCATTTCATAAGCTGACGCACATCAACCACGCGGGCGTCAGCTTTGACGCCAATGGAACCTTGTCGGTTCCTGCCGGACCGGACAACGAATTTCTCGAGCCCGCCCTGATCAGCGGAGCTCATGCCGCGGGCGTGAAAGTAATGCTGCTGCTGGGCGGGGACTTCACGGGACTCGAAGCCAGCGGACGGGTGCAGGTTCTGGTGGATAACATCTACGCTTTCGAGCAGCAGTATGGCTACGACGGCGTCGACCTGGACTGGGAGTATCCGGAAACCAGCGCCGACACGGCATTTCTGGTCCAGCTGTCTTCGCTGCTGCGTCAGTCGAACCCGAACTATGTACTCTCCATCGATGCCGCTCCCTGGACCGCGTCTTCCTACGACCTGCCGGCGCTGCAACTCTCAATTAGCTACGTCAACATTATGATGTACGACTGCGCCGGACCGTGGACCGCACACGGCCAGCTCAATGCACCCATCTTCTGGGACCCGAACGATCCCGCCCCCTATGAGTGCCAGCCGGGTGGCAGCGATTACAACGCTGCCAACATTTTCCTGAAGGCCATGCCCGCTTCGCAGCTCAACATGGGAACCCCCTTCTACGGCTACTACTACACCAACATCAACCAGCTGTTCGGGTTCTGCCCGAACGCCGCATTCACCGCCGACGAAGATTGCGACAACACCGTGGGAAGCGGGACCTACGGCATGCAGTTCAAGCCGCTGATCAACCAGAAAGGCTGGCACACGCTGCGCGATCCCTACGCGCTGGTTCCCTACATGCTGAAAGTCGACGGCGGCGATGGCTACATCACCTATGACGATGCCTTCTCGACGTACTTCCGCGTCTTTTATTGCGATTGGGATCGCGGGCTGGGTGGAACTTTTATGTGGGCGCTCGACCAGGACTACGACGGCCACTCCCAGGACCTGCTGGATGCGATGTACAGTGCGTCGCTGAACACATCAAAATAAGCGGACGGACGGACGTCGAGAAGATGAACCCGGCGCGTTATGCCCGAAGAGACTTTCCAGTCCGTGGACTATTGAGGCTGAACGCCAGTGCCGCGATCCCGACCCACCGGGAAGAGGGCAGCGAGGCGAGGAACGCCGCACAGCATGAGGCGCAGGCACTCCCGTCCACGGCATCGATTGCGTCGGCTGTCGTAAGGTCCCTCGCCCGGCTGCCGCCGCGCTCAGGATGACATCGCACTGAATCATCTTGAAATTGAGCCACTCCTTTTGGCCGTTGCCCGAATTAGGTTTGACCGGCCCTTCTCAACGTGTTATAAACGCCTGTTTTGCGCAGGTGTGCCGGGACTGGGGCCTTAATTCTCTGGTCAATTTTTCGCGGCGTAGCTTTCTTAATTCAAATCCAGCGCAAACTCCGACGCGGCCAAGCTCCAACACTCCTTACTGGTTTGCGGTGGAAGCGTGTTCGGAATTCCGGGAACCGATGTCCAGGGCTCGAATGAGCGTGCTGACGGTTGCGGCGCAGACTGCGGCCGCGAGCTTTGGACCGTACTTCCGGAAGGCAATACCTAAACACGTTTGTAAATTCCTAATACCGACATTATTGGAGGACTTCTTATGCGTACCTGGCTCGCCACTGCCGCCTTGCGCGGCGTGGTCTCACGAATTGGCGCAGTAGCCGCGCTGCTCACCGTCAGCGCTGCGACTGCAATCGCCCAACCATCCGGCGAGGCCGGCGGAGAAGCCGCGCTGAAGCTGCCCGACCTTTCCCAGGTCAGCTTTCTGCATGGCGGCATCGATGGTCACAAGTTGCTGCTGATCGGCATCCTATTCTGCCTGTTCGGGCTCGCCTTCGGCATGACGATCTTCGTGCGGCTGAAGAACCTCCCGGTGCATCGCTCGATGCGCGAGATCTCCGAACTGATTTACGAAACCTGCAAGACCTACCTGGTCACGCAAGGCAAGTTCATCCTGTTTCTGTGGGCCTTTATCGCGGTGATTATCGCGGCCTACTTCGGCTGGCTGTCGCCCGTGCCAGGAAAATCGGTCGGTCTGACGCTTCCGATTATTCTCGCGTTCAGTCTGGTCGGCATCGCGGGCAGCTACGGCGTGGCGTGGTTCGGCATTCGCGTGAACACCTTCGCCAACTCACGCACGGCGTTCGCTTCCCTGCCCGGCAAACCGTATCCCGTGTACCAGATTCCGCTGGAAGCGGGCATGAGCATCGGCATGATGCTGATCAGCGTGGAACTGCTGATCATGCTGTTCATTCTGCTCTTCATCCCCGGCGACTACGCCGGACCATGCTTCATCGGCTTCGCTATTGGCGAGTCGCTGGGCGCGGCCGCGCTGCGCATTGCGGGCGGCATCTTCACCAAGATCGCCGACATCGGCTCCGACCTGATGAAGATCGTATTCAAGATTAAGGAAGACGACGCGCGCAATCCTGGCGTCATTGCCGATTGCACCGGTGACAACGCGGGCGACTCGGTTGGGCCTTCGGCCGACGGATTCGAAACTTACGGCGTCACCGGCGTCGCGTTGATTACGTTTATTCTTCTGGGCGTGAAAGATCCCAGCGTGCAAGTCCAGTTGCTGGTTTGGATCTTCGTGATGCGCGTCATGATGCTGGTATCGAGCGCGTTGTCATACTTCATCAACGGCGCGATTGCCAAGGCCAAGTACGGCTCGGCCACCGAGATGAACTTTGAGGCGCCGCTGACTTCGCTGGTGTGGCTCACTTCGATCATCTCGATCGCCATCACCTACGTGATTTCCTACTTCATCATTCCGACTCTGGGCGCCGATGGCTCGCAGTGGTGGAAGCTGGCCACGATTATTTCTTGCGGCACTCTGGCCGGTGCGTTGATCCCCGAACTGGTGAAGGCTTTCACTTCCACCGAATCGCGGCACGTGAGAGAAGTTGTAGTTTCGGCGCAGGAGGGCGGAGCATCGCTCGGAATCCTCTCCGGATTCGTGGCCGGCAACTTCTCTGCCTACTATCTTGGCCTGGCCATGATGTTCCTCATGTCGATTGCCTATTACATGAGCACGCTCGGCCTCGCCACGATGGGAACTGGAGCGGTTGCCATGCTGGCTCCGGCAGTCTTCGCGTTCGGCCTGGTCGCGTTCGGATTTCTCGGCATGGGCCCGGTCACCATCGCCGTCGATTCTTACGGTCCGGTGACCGACAATGCGCAGTCGGTCTATGAACTCTCGATGATCGAGGCGGTGCCGAACGTTGAGGCGGAGATCAAGAAAGACTTCAACCTCAGCGTCGACTTCGAACGCGCCAAGCATCTGCTCGAAGCCAATGACGGCGCGGGCAACACGTTCAAGGCCACGGCGAAACCGGTGCTGATCGGAACCGCCGTGGTCGGCGCCACCACCATGATTTTCTCCATCATCATGGCGCTCACCAACGGCCTCACTGACGCTGAGGGTGTGGCCAAACTCTCGCTGCTCAACGCGCCGTTTTTCCTCGGACTCATCACCGGTGGAGCGATGATCTACTGGTTCACCGGCGCTTCCACGCAGGCCGTGACCACCGGCGCTTACCGGGCCGTCGAGTTCATCAAAGCCAACATCAAACTCGAAAGTGCAGAGAAAGCTTCCATCGCCGACAGCAAGAAAGTGGTGGAGATCTGCACCAAGTACGCGCAGAAGGGCATGTTGAACATCTTTATCGCGGTGTTCTTCGGCACGCTGGCCTTCGCCTTCGTCGATCCGTTCTTCTTCGTCGGCTACCTGATCTCGATTGCGATCTTCGGCCTCTACCAGGCCATCTTCATGGCCAACGCGGGCGCAGCCTGGGACAACGCCAAGAAAATCGTCGAAGTCGAGATGAAACAGAAAGGCACGCCGCTGCACGATGCCACGGTGATCGGCGACACGGTGGGCGATCCGTTCAAAGACACGTCGTCGGTGGCGCTGAATCCGGTCATCAAATTCACCACGCTGTTCGGCCTGCTGGCGGTGGAACTCGCGGTGAAACTGGCAGTGGATCAGGGCACGACGCTGACGCGGGTGCTGGCGGCGGCGTTCTTCGTGGTTTCGTTTACGTTCGTGTATCGTTCGTTCTACGGTATGCGGATCAAGCAGGGCGCGGAGTAGAAGACGCTTCGCAAGACAAAAACGCCGTCCGCATGATGCGGACGGCGTTTTCATTTGCTAAGGGGCTTCTGCCCTCAGCGGCTAAAGCCGGCGAACGAACCGTGGCCCGTGACGGCATGACTGGAAGCCGTGCCCTTCCCGAATCGTGCCGTTCGCGAGCTCGGCTTTGAAACGGGTTAGCGCCAGCCCAACTCGCGGCGATCGCGATTCACGTCGCGATACTCGCGGCGCAGTTCCCGCCGCTCATGCCGCGCGGCGGCATAGTTTCCGTCATATAAATCGTGGCGCAATGCGCGGCGGTCGTGCGCGATTCTGGCATCGTCGTGCCGGATATCGCGCCTCAGCCCGCGGTCGCCATCCCAGGCCAACGCCGGCGCTACACTCATCGCAACCAGCAACAGAACCCCAGCAATCGTGCGCTTCATATCTTTTTTCCTCCAACCGCAACTCGCGGCTAGTGAATGTAACCCGCCGGACCAGCAGGAGTTTCGCACAGGAAGAAGCACCGCGGATTGAGATGGCAGGCAACCCTTTACAAGCGAACCGACATCGCTGGGTATCTTATGCCCCAGCTCATTTAGAATCCAACGTCCCTTGTGCGCTGCCTTGTCCAACGAGCTTATTCACGACAGCTATTCCCATAACGGCGAGAAGAAGAACGACAGCATGTTCCAGAGTGTCCTCCTGCAGAGCCGCTAGTCCGGACTGAGAAGCAATACTTTTGAAGGCGCTTATGTCCCCTCGCATGAAATACGCCATCAATATCCCGACGGCAAAATCCAGGGTCAGGGTGATCCATTTACCGTATTTGTTGCGGAAATACAGACACGCCACGGAGAGAGCCGCCCATAACATTGGGATAAAGAAGAGAGCCAGCGCGTTACGGAGGCGCGCAGCAAGGCTCTCTGAATAGTCAATCTCCATGTGCCCTACCTCCACCGCCGCCGCAAAAACCCACACGATCCAAGCCCCAATGCAACTCTGAACTAGAATTGCAATCCACAGAAGTGATGATCTTCGTTCAACCATGTGTCCGTCCCCTCCTCGCTGCCCCTTCTCATCGTCGGCTCGACGTCCACTAGTTCGGCCCCTTCATCTTGTCTTTGACGCTCTTGGCCAGCTTCTCGATCTCTTCAGCCTTCTTGATCACATCGAGGGACAGCACGTTCTCGTCGGACTTGTCCACATACGACTTCAGTTCGACGGACAACTTCAGCAGTTTGTCGGTATCGCTCTTGAGGGCGGCGACGCGTTCCTTGGCGGCTTTCTTGGCCATCTCGCTTTCGATTTTGGCGCGAGCCTCATCGGCGTCGGCCAGGGGTGGACCGAGGTCCGGCCTGATCGGTTGAGTCGGTGGTTGAGGTTGTTGCTGTTGCTGCGCCGCCACGCCGGGCGCAAGGCCGCAGAAGACACAGAGGCAAAGAACCATCATCCATGCAGAAAGTCGGGTACGCACGGAAACCTCACGAGAGAGCCAACCTGCACTGCTCTGCTCAAAATTATACTTCGGGCTGAAAGGCGATTCACTACAGAGGACGCTAAGGGCGCAGAGGAAAGACAAAAGCCAGAGCGCAGGCTCTGGCTTTGGTGCAGTTAAGGTCGGCGGTTACAGGGCACTCATGTTTGCCAGGAACTCGCCGTTGGTCTTGGTCTTGTTAAGGCGCTCGACCAGTAGTTCCATGGCTTCCACCGGAGACAGCGGATTGAGCACTTTGCGCAGAACCCAGATGCGCTGCAGGTCTTCTTTCGGGATCAGCAGTTCTTCTTTACGCGTGCCCGAACGCTGAATGTCGATGGCCGGGAATACGCGCTTGTCGACCAGCTTGCGTTCGAGGATGATTTCGCTGTTGCCCGTGCCTTTGAATTCTTCGAAGATCACGTCATCCATACGGGAGCCGGTGTCGATCAGGGCCGTGGCAATGATGGTCAGCGAGCCGCCTTCTTCGATGTTGCGGGCCGAACCGAAGAAGCGCTTCGGACGCTGCAGGGCGTTGGAATCGACGCCGCCGGAGAGCACTTTGCCCGAAGGCGGAACGATGGTGTTGTAGGCGCGCGCCAGACGCGTGATGGAATCGAGCAGGATCACGACATCGCGCTTGTGCTCGACCAGGCGCTTCGCCTTTTCGATCACCATTTCGGCGACCTGGACGTGGCGGGCGGCGGGCTCGTCGAAGGTCGAAGAAATCACTTCGCCTTTAACCGACCGCTGCATGTCAGTAACTTCTTCCGGGCGCTCGTCAATCAGCAGGACCATCAGCACGACTTCGGGATGGTTGGCCGTGATCGAGTTGGCCACATTCTGCAGCAGCATGGTCTTGCCGGCGCGCGGCGGAGAAACGATCAGGCCGCGCTGGCCTTTGCCGAGAGGCGTGAGCAGATCCATGACGCGGGCGCTGGCGTTTTCGCGCGTGGTTTCAAGCTTCAGGCGCTCCTGCGGATACAGCGGCGTCAGGTTGTCGAACAGGATCTTGTTGCGCGCTTCATCGGGCGATTCGAAGTTGACGGCTTCAATCTTGACCAGCGCGAAATATTTTTCGCCCTCATGCGGAGGCCGCACTTGGCCGCTGATGGTGTCGCCGGTCTTCAGATCGAATTTGCGGATTTGTGAGGGCGAGACGTAGATGTCGTCCGGGCCCGGAAGGTAGTTGTAGTCGGGAGAGCGGAGAAAACCGTAGCCGTCGGGCAGGATCTCGAGGACGCCTTCGGCGAAGATGTGGCCTTCCTTTTCGCTCTGCGCCTGCAGAATCTTGAAGATCAAGTCCTGTTTGCGCATACCGCTGGCACCGGGCAAATCCAAGGTCCTTGCGATCTTGGTCAGCTCAGTGATGTTTTTTTCTTTCAGTTCTGCAATGGTCATGATTCACCTGAACCCGTGCACTTATACGTAATCGTTAGTGTCAACGGGAGATTTTTCGAAAGGAGGGGACGCAGGAAAGACGCAAGTACTACCAGGCAGGAAGGCGGGGCTGGGTTAAGCAGCCCGCCGTTGTGCCTCAGCAAAATTCTCTGGTTCCGACAACACTTCTTGCCGATCCGCGCCGGCGATACGGTCCAAAACGCCGTTCATCGTTTCCTGGATTCTGGTGCTGGGCCGATGGAACTTCCGCGTGGCCTTGGAGGCAAGCTGACAAAGCATATACCGGTTCCGCAACGTCTGTAAAGCATCAAACACACGATCAGAGCGCATGTGCGTTCTTTCTCCTTACTTTATGATTGTGGCCTTCCGCATTCGTCCTTTGCCAGGGAGGGTGACCGGAACCCCAGACAGCGCCCTAAGTCACTGATTCCTAGTAGGTTGTAAAGGAGTTAGCGTAAAAACTCACTTTTTGAATAGATGCGTGACAGGACTCCGAAGATGCTCGATTTTCTGGGCTTGGCTTCGCGGGCGCAGAGTTGATCAATGCCCAGAAGCTTTCGGATGTCCTAGAACTTGTTACTCTAGCCGCAACCCAAGGAGAGGTCAAGTATTTATTTGTCAACGCGTGTCAAATGAGTGTCCTTTTCGGGATACAACTCTGTCGTAAGGCTCCCGCCGGATACTTGGTACCGAGGCCCGGCGCCAATTCTTCGTAAGCCATTACAAACAATGATGTTGGCCAGGCCTTTGGCGTCCACGGCCGTGCTCTTCGGGTGGGGCGACCAGTTCGCCGGCGCTTGAAGCGCTACATTCGAAGGGCTGCTGTGTTTCATAATGATGTGGGGCACGAGACGCCGCTTCGGCGCCACGCCCGGATCCAAGGCTCCCTTCGAGGTACTCATGTTTCTCCGCTCGATGCTCGCCCCTCTCGTGTGCCTTGTCATCATCTTGATCGTTCGTCCAGAGGCCGGTACCGCTCAGACTCTCACTCCGCTCTGCCAGCCCACGGTCAGCGCGCCGATCATTCTCGATACCCATGATCAAGTGATCGATGCCGGCCTGCGGGCTGAGCCGCCGCTGACTAACACCATGGGGTTTGGCTTCGCCTGGCCCGACACCGAGATGGGCGTCATCAAGACGGCCCAAGGCTATGAGTTCTTCACCAGCGATGGCGCATTCCATCCCCGCCAGATCTGGGATGGCCATTGGGTGGGCAACAACAATTACGGTTCGGTCACCACCACGGTGGGCACGCTCGATAATCCGCTGGGAACGACTCCACCGCATGATGTTGTGATTTCGCCGAATCCCGATCCCGGGGTGAATCCGAACTATTCGTCCTATGGCTACATTGGCGGCGGCCCGGTATTCCAGGTTCCTGAAGGCATGACCGGAGCCGGCAATCTGATCGTGGGCTACCACGCGGAGCTGCCAACCAACACCCTCTATGCCGTTCACGGGTTGGCCGCCTCCTGGGATAACGGCCTGCACTGGACCGACCTTGGCGAGGTGGTGCGGCCCAATCAGTCGCTGGCTCCGGAGCTTGCTCCGGGATTCGACCCGATGGGCGCTGGAACATTTGTGCTTTCCCCCGACCGGAAGTACTTCTACTTTTATTTTCCCGATTGGCTGGCCGGAGCTACGAGCACGACGAACATGTCGGTGGCGCGGGCGCGGGTCCAGTCGGTGCTTGACGCGGCATTTGCATCTCCCATCCCGCACACCGTGCCCTTCGAAAAGTTCTATCAGGGGAGCTGGAACCTGCAGCCCGGGATAGGTGGAGCGTCGACCGATCTGAATCCCACGGCCCAGTATCGAGGCTACCTGAATGTCCACTACGACAGCGCGCTCGGCCGCTATGTAATGATCACCTCCGACGACACCAGCTTCGCCTATTACGAATCGGTCGACGGCCTGAGTTGGACGAGCGCATACTTTCTCGGCGCCTTCGGCGAACCGGGCAACGGTACGGGCACGATTGCGACTTATCCCACCGCTGTCGGCCTCGGCGACGACCCCAGCATATTGGGCAAGAGCTGGTATGTGTACTACACGTTCCTGCGCCTGGAAAACGGCGGCCTGCCCAGAAAAGACAACTCACTGCGGCGGATTACATTGACTTGCCCGTAAAGGACTAGCACATAAAGGGACGCACTTATGCTTAAGCTGATTTCTGCCGCACTCGAACGGACTCGCCGCTCTTGCTCCCTCGTTCTCCTTGCAGTGCTTTCGTTCGCGACGCTCGCCGGAGCGCAAGCGGCAGCGCGCTTACCCGAGGGCCCCCTGGTCGTCGATCCGAATAGCCACGTGGTCGTGATGGAATACGAGAACTGGTTCGGTCCCAATGCCGTGACTTTTCAGGGCACGGCCGCCATGCCCTTTCTGCAGTCACCTGACATGCACGCCTTCGGCGGAGGCTACGACAGCGCCGATCCCGCGGTGATCAAGACTCACCTCGCGTGGTTTGAATATATGGGCATGGACGCCGCGCTCATTGAAGTCACCAACAACGTGAGCTGCATTTTTAATAGCGAGTGGTTCGCGAAGAAGTACCTGACCAACTGCACGCCGTCGTTTCGGTCGTACAACCAGACGATTCGGAATAACACGGGCAACACCTATCCGGCATGGACTGCGCTCGGCACGCGGCTCAAGCTGATTCCGCTGCTGGGCGGAATCGATCAGGACGTTCTTTACCCGGACCTCGATGGCAAGACATCCTTCGAAAAGGAAATCGAGTATTTCGGCGCGCGCATGCGCACCTACCCCGGCCGCAATGTGCTTTACCACGGCAAGCCGCTGATGCTGGTTTTTCTGGGCGCGGGGCAGGACCCGAATCGTGCCGACAATCCGCTGTGGTTTCAGATTGAAAACTTCCTGAAAGCTCATCCCGAAATCACCAATCAATTTACCTTCAAGCTGATGGCGGGATATCTCGACAGCCAACCCGGCCTCTGGAAGACTCAGGGAGTGCCTACCGGCCCGGTGGAGATCAGCCCATCCTATGGCTTCTGGAGCTGGGTCGACCGCCTGAATCCGACTTGCACGGTCCAGCCCTACTGTCCCTACTTTCCGTCGTACAACAAGGATGGGGGCAACCAGGCCGGGTCGCGAGTGGAGAATTTCACGGCTTCGATTGCGACTGCGGGGCAAGAGGCAGGCTGGGGCTGTCCAAATCCGAATGCACCGCCCTATTGTCCCGATGATTCGCTGCGCTACGGCCCCGATGGATCTAGTAGCGATGGCTATGTCACGTTCGACGCGTTCATGAGCGAAGCGCGCCAGCTGGATCCCATCTTTCTGATCATTCACCAGTTTAACGAATTCGTTCCGCCCGACGAGGGCTTTGACGCCAATACCGACGACGACATCGAGCCTGCCGATCTGTGGGGAAACGACCTCGAAATTGTGAAGCGGCAGATCGAGCTTTACCGTCAATAAACGGGCGTATCCGCCGCGATTCTCTGCACCCAACCTTGTGACTGAAATCACAGAGAACCGCATCCCCTCCGCCTATATTGAAGGGTATTCAACCCCTTGGTCGTTGCGACCGGCGAGGCCCAAGCATGTCTATTTCTGCCCTGTCCACTGCGCGTGTTCTGAATTCCAAGCTCGAAAGCAAAATCATGAGCGCCGAAGAAGCGGCTGCTCTCATTCGTTCCGGCGACCAGATTGGCATGAGCGGGTTTACCGGCTCGGGATACCCCAAGGCGGTGCCGATTGAGCTGGCGCATCGCATTGCCGACGCGCATTTCCACGGGCAGAAGTTTCAGGTCAGCGTGTTTACCGGGGCATCGACCGGGCCGGAACTCGACGGCGCGCTGGCCATGGCCGGCGGCATTCATCTGCGGCTGCCCTATCAATCCGACCCCGAGACGCGCAAGCGCATCAACGCCGGCGAAATGGACTACATGGATATTCACCTCAGCCACGTCGCCCAGTTCGTCGAGTACGGATTTCTGGGAAAGATGGATGTGGCGCTGATCGAAGTCACCGCGATTCTGGAAGACGGGCGCGTGGTGCCGAGTTCTTCGATCGGCAACAACAAGACGTGGATCGATTGCGCGGAGCGCGTGATTCTCGAAGTGAATTCCTGGCAGCCCATGGCCTTAGAGGGGATGCATGACATTTACTACGGGCTGGAGCCGCCGCCCAATCGCCAGCCGATTCCGCTGACCAAAACCGGACAGAGGATTGGCACTCCCTATCTCAGAATTCCCGCGGAGAAAATTGCCGGCATCGTTTTGACCGACTCGCCCGATCGCAACAGTCCGTTCAAGGCTCCGGACGAGGCCTCGAAGAAAATCGCCGGACATATTCTCGAGTTTCTCAGCTGGGAAGTGAAAAAGGGACGCATGCCGGCAAATCTGCTGCCGCTGCAATCAGGCGTGGGCAACATTGCCAATGCACCGGCGATGAAATCGAGAGCGCCGTGTTGCCCGCGCTCGCCCCGCACGCCCGCGCCGAGTATGAGCAAAATCACATTGCCGATTCGTCATATCGAGTCGAGGGGCTCGGACGGTTCCGCATCAATCTGCATCGCGACCGCGGACGTGCCGCCGCCACCGTGCGCGCCCTGCCCACGAAAATCCCCACGCTCGCCGAACTCCGCCTGCCCGCAGGCATCGCTGCGCTGGCCAAGTTACAGCGCGGACTGGTTATCATCGGCGGCGCCACCGGCTCCGGCAAGACTACCACGCTCGCCGCTCTGATCAACGAAATCAATCAGCGCGAAGCGCGCCACATCGTCACCATCGAAGACCCCCTCGAATACGAACACGCTCACAACCTGAGCATCATCGAACAGGTCGAAATCGGCATCGACGCCCCCGACTTCCCTACCGCGTTGCGGGCGGCCATGCGCCAGGCTCCGGATGTGATCGTCGTGGGCGAAATGCGCGACCCGGAAACGGCGCGAATCGCGCTCTCAGCCGCAGAGACCGGGCACCTGGTTTTCACAACGCTCCACACCACCGACGCGGCCTCAACCGTTTCGCGCATCGCTGACTCATTTCCGCAGGAGCGCCAGCACACAGTGCGCGCCGAGATGGCCATGGCGCTGGCCGCCATGCTGACCCAAACCCTGATTCCCCGCCGGAATGGAGGCCGCGTCCCGGCCGCAGAACTCCTGATGGTCGGCTACGGTGCGCGCCAGCATATCCGCAAAAACGCGCTGCAACATCTCGGTCAGGAGATCACCATCACCCGCAAGCAGGGGTCGTTCACGCTGGAAGAATCGTTGGCCCAGCTCGTTTTTCAAAATGATTTAACGCGGGAAGATGCCATGGTGCGAGCGCTGCATCCCGAGGATTTGGACGTCATGCTCAAGGCCAAGGGATTCTGAAGCATTTCAGTCGTCACGAAACCGATTTTTCGAACGAGGTTTTCCTGGTTAGGAAGGGTTTGCACTGAAATTAGCCCACGCCGGTAACAAGCGCTCGCTACATCGTTAAGCCCTGTCTTCACTCCTGACTTCACGGCATCCACCAAGGTGTAAGATTCATCGAGCAAAAGTTCCGTTGGGGGAAACGTGTCCCGTCGAAGGCGGTTGTTCCTTACGATCCATCTCGGTGTACTTTGTTTTTTCCTACCGCAAGTAACATTCGCCCAGCAACCACCCATGACTGCCGGCGAGGTCCTTTCGAAATATATGGAGGCAGTCGGGGCGGACCACTATGCTTCCGTCACCACCTTCATGGAGAGAGGGGAGAACTACGGCAATCTGACGAGCTTCGGATGGGGCTCGATCGCCACGCGGCAGTCCGGCGAGCCTGAGCACGGAACTTATGAGTTCTATTTCAAGAGTCCAAATCTCCGATTCAGTTCCAGTGTCACCGATCAGCGGCGAATCATTGCGATCGGCGGCTGCAATGGGAAGGTAGGCTGGTACATCTCGCCCGATATGAAGCGGAGCGAGTTCAAGCCAAAACCCGGCAGTGCGGGCGGATGCGAGGAAGGCTTTACACCGCCGCTCCGGCGCTTGCGTGAACCGAAGGTCAAGATTCGGCTTCTCGGCAAGAAAGAGATCGAAGGTCACCCGGCGTGGGTGATCAAGGCTGACGCTCCAAGATGGACGGCGAGCGAGACTTATTACTTTGACGCGGAAACCCATCTGCTCCTGCGCTACGAAAAACAAGGAATGAAGGTAACCTATTCGGACTATCGGGAGGTCGGGGGAATCAGGTTCCCGTTCACCACCGTTACTGAGTTCACAAACTTCAAAATCGTAACCACCGTGCGCGAGCTGAAAATCAACGCTCCCATCGATGACGCGCAATTTGCCGAACGTCAAGTAAAAGGCAGGGTCATCGAGGTTGATCCAGCCGCTTCCGACAATAAGGGCAGCGCGACGGCGGTAACAAGCACACCTCCCGAGTTATCGGCCACACCGAGGAGCGAAGTCTCAAGCGTTCCGCTATCTTCATCTTCGGATGGCCCAACGCCTGCGGCAGCTCCACCATCTGGGACGGCAACGCCACCGAACACGGCCGGCGTCGTGGAAGTGAACTTCCCGAACTTCACGTCTTGCGCAATTGCAGAGATTCAACTGGTCGTTCCCGATTTGAAAAGTCTTAAGCCGGCGGCCGATCAGGAGAAGTTGCGCACCCTGCTCGACAAGGTCGGAGCCAAGACAGTGGAAATTGCGCGTAACACCCCCAACCTGATTTCACGTGAGACCGTCACGCAGCCAGAAAATGGCGGCACAGCAACACACCACGACTACGACTATCTCATCCTGGCTCGAATCGAAGGGAGGATGGTGAACCTCGACGAGTTTCGTGTGGATCTGAAGAGCGGCTACAAGTTCGAAACCGATCCGGACCCGAAAGATGAATCTCAGACACGGGAGAGCGTGGAACGCGCCAGCCGGGAACTCGCCGCTTCGGATTCAGGCGGGACGCCAGCGTCCCAGGGATTCGCCACCTCTTGGGTTCATTTTTATCCGCCCAATCAGAAGCTAAATACCTATCGCTATATCGGCGAGCAAAAGATGGATGGGCAGCGCACCCTGGTCCTGACGTTTGCGCAAAACCCGGCAAACGTAAGGCGGCCGGCAATGTTCCTTTATCACGGCAAATATATTCCTATGTTCCTGCAAGGTGTGGCCTGGGTTGATCCCTCCGACTTTCGGATTTTGCGTGTGCGGACTGATCTGCTCATGCCCATCCCCGAGGTCGCGCTGCACCGCGTGACCGCCGACACCCGGTTTGGGCTGACACGGATCGAATCAGTGGCTAAGCCGTTATCGCTGCCACGCGAGGTGACGGTCGAGTCTGAAATGGAAGGTGGGGCGTTGCGGGAAACCCACAAGTACTCCGAGTACCGGCTTTTCCGTGCCCAATCCAGAATAAAATACTGATGCGCTAGTGCACGCGGGAACCCGATGTGCCGTCCACGGGCGCACCGGCTACACCAGAAATAGGGATGCTATCGCGCCCTCTCACGCCCAATACGTCCGATCCAAACTCCTATACTGGATCGCCTCCGCTATGTGTTTGGGCTCGAGATTCGCGGCGTCTTCCAGATCGGCGACGGTCCGCGCCACTTTCAGGATGCGGTCATGGGCGCGGGCGCTCAGGCCTTGCTGGGTCATGGCGCGTTCCAGCAGGCGTTCGCAGTCGGCGGACAGCTCGCAGAAGGTTCGAATGTGGCGGGAGTGCATCTGGGCATTGCAGTAAAGTTTTTCGCGAGATGACGCAAAGCGCGTCAGCTGTTTCTGCCGGGCGCGGATCACACGCTCGCGAATCGTGGCTGAGTTCTCCGGTTCGTGGGTCGAACGCATTTCTTTATAGTTCACCGCCGGCACATCGATATGAATGTCGATGCGGTCCATGAGTGGTCCGGAGATCTTCGAAACATAGCGCTGGATCATTGGCGTAGTGCACTGGCAGTCGCGGGTGCGGTCATTGTGAAATCCGCAGGGGCAGGGATTCATGGCGGCAGCCAGCATGAAGCGCGCCGGAAATGTCAGCGACATCGAGGCGCGGGCAATCGACACCGTGCCGTCTTCGAGCGGCTGGCGCAGAACTTCCAGCACATTGCGGGGGAACTCCGGCAGTTCGTCGAGAAACAACAGCCCGTTGTGCGCCAGCGAAACTTCGCCCGGCCGCGGAATCGCGCCGCCACCAATCAGCCCCGCATCAGAAATCGTGTGGTGCGGCGAGCGATAGGGCCGCGTTCCCACCAGCCCCGCGCCCTGGTCGAGAACGCCGGCCACGCTGTGAATCTTGGTCGTCTCCAGCGCTTCCTCAAATGTGAATGGCGGCAGGATCGTCGGCATGCGCTTGGCCAGCATGGTCTTGCCGGAGCCGGGCGGGCCGATCATGAGAATGTTGTGCCCTCCGGCGCAGGCAATTTCGATGGCACGTTTGGCAGTCTGCTGCCCGCGCACATCTTTGAAGTCGACGAAAAACTGCTGCGACTCGCGCAGCAGCGAATCGCCATCAGCCTTGATCGGAACAATGCCATTGCCCGAGTTCACGAAATGAATCACGTCGAGCAGCGAGCGCACAGGGTAGACGTCCACGCCAGAAACCATTGCGGCCTCTTTGGCATTAGCCTCAGGCACCACCATGCGGGCGATTTTCTTGCTGCGCGCTTCAATGGCAATCGGCAGGGCCCCGCGAACGCCGCGAACACCGCCGTCCAGCGACAATTCGCCCACGAAGAGGCAGTCCGTCATATCCTTCTTGGTCAGGCCGCCGTAAGCTCCGACGATGCCGAGGGCCATGGGCAGATCGAATCCCGAGCCTTCTTTCTTGATGTCGGCTGGGGCAAGATTAATGGTGATGTGCGTGGGCGGGATGTCGTAGCCGCAGTTCTTCAGCGCGGCGCGCACCCGGTCGCGGCTCTCCCGCACCGCAGCGTCGGGCAAGCCAACCGTGTGGAAGTGGTCCTGATCGCACTTGATGCCCGAGCAGTCGACTTCCACCTGAATAATGTTGGCATCGATCCCGTAAACGGCGGCGCTGAGAGTCTTATAGAGCATTCTGCCTTAAAGAAATCCCCACTTCTCGCCAAAGACGCGAGAAATGGGGCACCCGGGCCCGGACACACGAAGTCCTGATCAGCCAGCTACCACCTTACGGAGTCAGGCGCAGTGCTGGCTGTGACAGATGTCACCACTGCCCTGTGGAAATCGTGCACCTTGCCCAGCCCGTGCTAAACTTCCGCGTCAATCCAGAAACGTCATCCAGAAACCGGGGGCCCTGCTCATGTTCCGACTGACGACGTTCCGACCGGCAATGTTCCGAATGGCGCTGCTGTGGATCTTGTCCTTTGCGTGGTTGAACGTGAACGCGAATGCGCAAAGACGCGATGTGCCCGGCGACGTCCCCGAACCCGGCTCTGCCGAAGCCATTGCGGCGGCCACGACCGACCCGCATTTCATTTCGCCCTGGGTCGCATACATTCCGCAGTCGGCAACCGTTCCCTCACCAGAAAAGTTTCTCGGCCGCATTCTGGGCGCCCCCGGAGAATTGCTGGGCACCGAAAAAACTTATGCCTATGCTCGAGCACTGGCAGCGGCCAGTCCGCGCGTGCGCGTGTTCACCATCGGGCACAGCGAAGAAGGCCGCGACATTATCATGCTGGCCATTGCCGATGAAGCCGGCATTCGCGATCTCGATCGCCTGAAGGCCGCGACCGCGGCCCTGGCCGACCCACGCCGCACCGATGCCGCCGAGGCCGAAAAACTCATCGCCACCTCTCGCCCCATCTACTACTTCAATGCCGCGCTGCATTCCGACGAGACCGGCTCAACCGAAGCCATGCTCGAACTTGCCTATCGGCTGGCTGTATCGGAGCAGCCCATGATCCGGCGCATTCGGGAGCGCGTGGTCGTGCTCATCAATCCCATCTCCAATCCCGACGGTCGCGACAAAATGGTCGATTGGTTTTACCGTTATCTCAAGGGCAAGACCGATCGCAACACTCTTCCCCGGCAGTCCCCTCCATACTGGTCGAAGTACACTTTCGTCGACATCAACCGCGACACTCACCAGCAGACCCACGAGACTACCAAGGCAGTGCACCGCATGTTTCATGAGTGGCATCCCACGGTCGTTCATGATCTGCACGAAGGCATGCCGCTCATGATGACCTGGAACGGCACCGGCCCCTATAACCCGAACATCGATCCCATTACCTACAGCGAGTTTCTCGCGCTCAGTTTTCATGAAGTCGAGGCCATGACGGCGATGGGCATGCCGGGGGTTTCGACATGGAATTTCGGCGAAGCTTTTGCGCACCTCTATCTCGATTCCGTGGCCATGAATCACAACAGCATCGGGCGCGGCTATGAAACCTTCGGCAACGGCAGCGCCGAGACAGAGAAGCGTTCAGTTTCGCCCTCCGCGGCTTCGATGGAGTGGTACCGCCCACTGCCCGCGCCACGCGAAGTCACGTGGTCGGCCCGTGACAATCTCAATTACCAGGAAACCGGCGCGCTGGCCGCGCTCGACGAAACGGCGACCGAATCCAAAGAAATGCTGCACAACTTCTACAAGAAGTCGTGGGACTCCTGGCAGAAAGGCCTAACCCAGGCGCCCTATGCGTTTCTGATTCCGCAAGATCAAGGTGACCCGGCGCGCGTGGCGGCCATGGTCGGTCGCCTCATGGGCCAGCACATCGAAGTCAGCCGCGCTTCGACAACAATTCAGCTCAAGGAAGGCAGTTTTCCCGCCGGAACCTATGTGGTCCGCCTCGATCAGCCCTACCGCAACTACGCCGTTGATCTGCTCACGCCGCAGCACTATCCAAAAGATGGCGAAGCCCCATACGACGACGTGTCCTGGGAGCTTCCCGCGCATTATCACCTCGATGCGATCCCTACGGCCGACGCGTCAATCCGCAACGCCGCGCTCACACCGTTAACGGACGTGCCGCATCTCAAGGGAAACGTGACCGGCAGCGGTCCGGTCTACTTGCTGAAGGACACTGGGCAGGAATCGTTTCTAGCCGCCCGCTACCGCCTGGCGAATTTTGAAATTCAGATTGCCGAGCATGAGTTCGAAGTCGGTGGTGCGAAGTTTCCTGCCGGCTCGTGGATCGTTTCTGCCCAGCCAGGATTGCCCGAAGCCATTGCATCGACGGCCGAGGAATTAGGCCTGGACTTCACCCAGATTGCCTCTGCACCCGACGTACCCCGCCACGCAGCAAAAGCACCACGCATCGGCGTGTGGGTCCCCTGGGCCGACACCGATTCGATCGCCTGGATCCGGTATTCGCTCGATCAGCGCAAAGTTCCCTACACTTATCTACGCGACGAAGACATTCGCGCCGGAAACCTGCGAGCGCGCATCGACGTGCTGCTGTATGGCCACGTTGACCTTGAACTGGCAGAACAGATCGAAGGCCTGCCCAAAACCTGGTCGCCCATGCCATTCAAGAAGACGCCGCAGACACCAAGTTTCGGCACGCCGGCCGAGTCGGACGACATTACGGGAGGCATCGGCTACCAAGGCCTCGGTCAAATCCAGCGCTTCATCGACGATGGTGGCCTGATGGTCACGCTCGGCAGCGGCAGCATGCTGGCGCTCGAAGGCGGCTTGGTACGATTCGTGCGGCGGTCGTCTGGCGGCGTCCCGCGCAGCACCGCAGGCGGCGGAGGCGCATCCTCCGCGGCTTCGCAGCAAGCCGCCACGCGCACGCCCGGCGCTCATGTTAGGGTGACTTTCGATCACCCCGATCATCCCATCGCGTATGGCTATCCCGCACACACCTACGTCTTCCGGCAGAATTTCCCGCTCTACAACACTCCGCGCCGCTGGTTGCGCATGGCCTATTGCACCACTTGCCTCGACGGTCCTGAAGATCGCAGCGGCGTGGTCATGGAGTGGGGCGACGCCGGTTCCGACTCCGCTGCCAAGCCCTTCGTCAGCGGCCAGGCCTGGGGAGAAGACAATCTGATCGGCCGGCCCGCCATCCTTGACATGCCCGTGGGCAAAGGCCACGTCGTTTCGTTCAACTTCAATCCCATGCACCGCGACTTGAACCGCGGCGACCAGCGCCTGTTGTGGAACACCCTGCTCAACTGGCAGGCCATCGTGGCCAATCACCCAACATTGCCCGAATCCTCAGAGCCCGCACCTGAACCGGACGAATAGGTTCAGCGAATTGCAGTTCAGCGCCTGAGGTCTGACCCGTTAGTTTCAGCACCTTAAGTTCGCGCATCAAGAAGGGCAATGACGCGTTGTTGGACTAGCGCGTATAGAATCGCAGTATAGAATCAAGACAACCGTGTACAAGAACGCTTAGCTTCCCTCATGACCCCAGACCCGTCCAGCCCGCGCACCCCTCGCTCTTCAGGCAATCCCCCTCCAGGAAATTTAGACCGCGAAGAGTCTCAACTGTGGCGCTGGCTTCTCGGATTCATGATGCTTCTGGCCGTCGCCCTCACCGCGCTTCTATGGGAAAGGATGGAAACCATCCCGTATGAGCTGCGCGCCATCCCCATCGGAGTGCTCGCACTCTCGGCTCTGTTTTTCGTTTATGCCGCCGGTCGCCGCCGCGAAGTCGGCGAGCTTAAAACTCTGCTGCGCGGCCTGCAGGAGCACGTAGGCGCCGCGCCTTCAGAAGAACAGCTTGACCAGCTCAGCCAGGTCATCATGCGCTCGCAACGCAACTTCAAGGAGTTGATCGATTCCTTCGATGATCCCGCGTGCGCGTTATCGCTCGACGGAACCATGCGCACGGTGAACAAACGCATTACCGAGTTGACCGGCATGTCTTACTCCGATCTGATCGGGCGCAAAGTCTACGATTTGATTGAGGAACCGACGCAGGAAGACGTCGAGCGCGGCCTGGGACGCTTCCTGGAAAAGCGGCGCTGGGCGGGCACGGTGCGGATTCGGCTCAAGACCAGTTCCCGGCCTCTCTATTTTGAGTGCGTCCTCAATGGCATCATCAAAGGCGATGAGGTAGTCGGCGCCAGCATGCTCGGCCGCGACGTGACCGAGCAGCGCGAGAAGGAACTGCGCTTCACCGAACTGTTTGAAACCTTGCAGGAGGGCGTCTACTTCAGTACGCCTGAGGGCCAACTGCTCGACGCTAATCCCGCGCTGGTCAGCATGTTGGGCTACCTGGAAAAGAAAGATCTCCTCGCGGCCAAGCCCGCCGCCTTGAATTTCGATGCCGGGCAACCTGTGCTGGGCCGGGCGGTCGACGACCGCGGCGGCGTGCGCACCCGTGAAATCAAACTGCGCCGTAAAGATGGAACGCCGGCCATGTTTCACGATTCCTCGCGCGCGGTTTGGGACACCTCCGGCAACATCATCCGTTACCAGGGAACTCTGGTCGACATTACCGAACAGCGGGCGATGGAACGCCAACTGGCGCAGCAGGACGAGTTCCGCAGCCGCCTGCTGGAAAGTTTCCCCGACCTGATTCTGGTGGTGGACCTCGAGGAGCGCTATACCTTCGTCAGTTCCCGCGCCCGCGATCTGCTGGGCTGCGAGCCCAAGGAGATGCTGGGCCACAAGATCTCGGAGATGGCAGATTATTCGCCCGAGCTTGCGGCTCTTTACCACGATGTCGTTTCCGGCAAGCAGGCGTTCGCTTCCGCCGAATACGGAGTGCGGGAACACGACGGAAATTGGCTCACCCTGCGCGCCGCCGGCAGCCAGTTGGTCGATGCCGACGCTAAAATCAGCGGCGTCATCATTTCAGTGCGCGATATTACCGTCGAACGAAAGCTGGAACAGCAGATCGTCCAGAGCGAGCGTCTGGCGGCCATGGGCGCTATGATCGGCGGCGTCGCCCATGAGCTCAACAATCCTTTAACCAGCATCATGGGCGTGAGTGAACTGCTGCAGGACACCGAGACCAACGAAACCTCACGCAAGCAACTGGCCATGCTGCAACAACAGGCGCGCCGCGCGGCCGAGATCGTGCAGAACCTCACCTACTTCTCGCGTCCGCCCGCCCCCGGCAAGAGCGCCATCAATCTGGCCGAGGTTGTCGAGCGCACTCTGAACCTGCACGCCTATTCGCTGCGCAAGAACAACATCACCGTCGACTTTCTCAAAGAGGCTGGCGTGCCCTACGCCTTGGGCGATCCGCACCAGCTGATGCAGGTTTTTCTGAATCTGATTGTCAATGCCGAGCAGGCCATCCGCGAGGCCCGCGATAAAGGCACGCTGCGGATTCGGCTAGGCAAGGGTACCAACTCGGTGTGGGTCAGCTTTCATGATGACGGACCGGGAATCCCCAAGGAAAACTTGTCCAGCATCTTCGATCCGTTCTATACGACGAAGCGCCCCGGCCGCGGAACCGGCTTGGGCCTGAGCATCTGCAAATCGGTCATGAAAGAGCACAACGGCACCGTGGAAGCCGCCAACTCTCCCAATGGGGGCGCCGTGTTCACCGTGACGCTGCCCGTGTCAGCAGCGGGCTAAGCAAAGAAGAAACTCATGTGGCGACGGCCGCCTTCGGCCGTCCAAGCTGGGGTAACCAATCTGGAGCGAAGCTCCGCGCAATCGTCACGAATCGGTTTCCTAGAAGGAATCCCCTACCGCTCCACCGCCATCGCCACGGCATTCCCACCGCCGAGGCACAATGCGGCAATCCCGCGCTTCACATCGCGCCGGATCATTTCGTAAATCAGCGTAACCAGCACCCGCGCCCCGCTCGCGCCAATCGGATGACCGATGGCCACGGCCCCGCCATTCACGTTGACCTTATTAGGGTCGAGGCCCAGTTCGCGCATCACTCCCAGCGCCTGCACCGAGAACGCTTCGTTCAGTTCATAGAGATCGACGTCTTCATTCTTCCAGCCCGTCTTCTCCCAGATCGTACGTACCGCGCCCACGGGAGCCATCATCACCCATTTCGGTTCGACTCCACTGGTGGCTTGCGCCACGATGCGCACCATCGGCTTCACTCCAAGCTCTGCCGCACGCTTAGCACTGGTAACGACCAACGCCGCAGCTCCGTCATTGACGCCTGGCGCGTTGCCGGCCGTAACCGTGCCATCTTTCTTAAATGCCGGCTTCAGCGCCCGCAGCACTTCGATGGTCGTGTCTTCGCGGGGACTCTCGTCTTTATCGAAAATTGTGGCAGGCGCGCCCTTCTTCTTCGCCGGAATCTCCACCGGAACAATCTGCGACTTGAAGCGGCATTCCTTGATCGCCGCCAGCGCCTTGCGATGCGAGTGCAGCGCGAACTCATCCTGCTCTTCGCGCGTGATGCCATATTTCTCCGCCACATTCTCGCCTGTGATGCCCATGTGGTAGTCGTTGAAGATGTCCCACAAGCCGTCGTGCACCATGGAGTCGACGATCTGCGCGTTGCCCAGCCGGTATCCCTTGCGCGCCTGCGGCAGAAGATAAGGAGCATTCGTCATCGATTCCATGCCGCCCGCAACGACCACGGAACTGTTTCCCGTCTGCACCGCTTGGGCCGCGAGCGCCACAGATTTCAATCCTGAGCCGCACACCTTGTTGATTGTCATGGCACCTGTCGCGGGCGAGAGTCCGCCGAAGATGGCGGCCTGTCGCGCGGGATTCTGACCGAGTCCGGCGGAGACGACGTTGCCCATGATGCACTCGTCAATCGCTGCAACCTCGACGCCCGCGCGCTTCACCGCCTCGCGCACTGCGATGGCGCCAAGTTGCGGGGCCGTGAAATCGGAGAGACTGCCCTGAAATTTTCCGACAGCCGTACGGCATCCGGAAATAATGACTGCATCGTCAAAAGAGGCCATGAATCAAGCTCCCGCGAAGATTTTCGCGCCCTTCATTATAGATGCAGACGCACGGGAATGCGTCACGCGGAGAGTGAGCGCACCGTTGCCTTTCGACTCATGCCCATCCTCGCGCGTGGTCGTCGTGTACACGCCTCAACTCCAATCGCGAACTCATCCTCGAACGAAATCTCGCATGCGCGTCGCTGCACTTTGGAATTTCTTCTTGACTTTTGCTTCACGAATTCCTACGCGTGACTTTGGTATCGCGACCTTGCGTCGTTCGATCGTGCATTTTTTTCTTGACTTCATTTTTCATTAACTCTATACATCAACTAGTCGCAGTAGAAGACCGTTGCGACATTTTCCATGAAAAATGGAAGGGAGAATAGGAACCATGGCAACCAAGAAAAAGGCAAAAAAGAAAAAGAAGCATTAAGAAGCTTCTGTACAAGGCAATAGGGGACGCTCTCAAAAGCGTCCCCTAAGTTTTTGCAGCAGAAATTATTCGACGGCGTCCGGCTAGTTCACTCGCCCTGTAATGCTCTCCACGCGATGAGGAATCCGCTTCTCCTGCTCCGGGCACAAACTTCGATACGCGCAGAATTTACAGTACTCACCCTTTTTCGTTTTGAAGATCCCGTCGGCAATTCCCTGCGCCGCCTCTTGCACACGACTGCTGGCCGCGACCAACTGCGCTTCGCTGCGCGTGCTCATGACCGGGACGTTCTCCTCCAGGTTGTAAAACATCACCGCACCCACCGTGTATCCCCACTTCTCCCGGACCGCCAGCGCATACAGCGACAGCTGCAGGCTCTCATCGGCATTTTCCTGATCGCGAGCCTTCCCCGTTTTGTAATCGATGATCGCCACGCTGCCATCAGGCCTCCGATCGATGCGGTCGATTCGCCCCGCCACCGAGGTTTCACCCACGCGAATAGTAAAAGATTCTTCGGTGTGAAGAACCTCCACTGGCGGCGCAGTCCGGGCCGTAGCCAGAAAATCGCGCAGCTGGGCAATACCCTGCTTCTCATAGAGCTCGTGCTGATACGGTTCCTGAATCCTGGCTTCGTCCAGCTCGCGGCAGAATTCCTCAATCAACTCGGCATCCGTCTTGGTGCGGCCTTGACTCACCGAATCAAAATAAGTCTTCAGCACGCGATGCATCGCCGCCCCATACTGCATCGCCGCGGCCGGTTTGGTGGAGAGCCGCCAGTCGCGTTCCAGCTTAAACTGCAATCCGCAGCGCTCGTATGCTTCCACGGCAGACGCGCTCAGCCGCGCCTGCAGACCGTCAAGAACTGGTAGCTCGAACCACGCGTTCGTCTGCGATTCCGCCGGATAGGCCAGCGACGTTTCCGCAAAAATGTCGAGCGTCGCCTGCGCACCCCGCGCCGGAATCGCCTGCAGCCACGGAGCAAGGCTCTTATTCTCAATCAGAGGCCGCATTAAGCCGGCGGGAGTCTTATTGATCTTGCCCGTCCCCTGTTTCGCATAAATACGCAGCGAGTCTCGCGCACGCGTCATGGCCACGTAGAACAGCCGGCGCTCCTCCTCGTCGTGAAGCGCCTTATCGTCGGCGGCGGTGATCGAATCCGGATCGCGCAATTCTCTCGGGAATGCGACCAGCGTCTCCTTGTAGGAAGCGGGGAACGAGTTCGAGTTGGCCCGAAGAATAAACACGTGCGGGAACTCCAACCCTTTAACGCCGTGCACGGTCATGAGCCGGACGGCGTCTTCCGACTCCCGCGCGCTCTCGGCGTCGTTTGAATAGTCCGCCGCAATCAGCGGAATCACGCCGCCGGCCTCGCGGAACAATCCGAGGTAGTCAGCAAGTTCCTCCACATTGATCGTTTTGTTGAGCTTTTTCTTCTCCCACTCTTCTACCCAGCACAACGCCGCCTGCAGATTCGGCGAAGATGCGTCGAGCGCAAACTGCTTCACGATGATGTCCATGGCCGCGCGTGCCTTCGCTTTCCTGCGGCCGATCTCTTCGCGGGTGTGCCGCACCGCCGCAAGCACTTCCGCTCCACCCTCGACCCGGTCGAGCGCGGCTGCCAGCGGCACGACTTTAGCTTCGCGATTTTCCCGGGCGACCGCCTGCATCACCTGGCGCAACTGCTCCGGATTCACATGAAAGCACGGCAGCGCTGCCACGCGAAACAGGCTCACATCGTCACCCATAGCCACGACCGCGTTCACGCAGGCCAACAAGTCACGCACCTCCGCCGTATCGGAGATGTCCATGCTCTCGATAACAAACGGAACCCCGACTCTAGCCAGTTCCTCGACGACTTCGTCGCGCTGGTAGTGGGATCGGTAAAGGATGCCGAAGTCAGACCATCCGCATTTCGATTTCTTCTTCACGTCACGAATGAACCCGACCAGATCGGGGCTCTCCGCGCCTTTGTTGGTGAAAACGACCACTGTAACCGGCGGGCTAGCGAGCGGCGTGCCCGCTTTTGCTGCGTCCTCTTCGCGCGCGGACTGCAGCGGTGCGCGTCGGTAGGCGAGTTTGCCGTCAGCGTGCTTCGCGAACACCGGCGGATTTTCGTTGATCAGCGCGAACGCACTGCGCAGGATCGGCGTGGTGGATCGGCGGTTCTTCTCCAGCACAACCCGTTTGGCGTCAGGAAAGTACCGATCGAATATCTCGAAGGCCGCACCTGATGCCCCGCGGAAATGGTAAATCGACTGGTCGGGGTCGCCCACCGCAAAAACGTTGCCGTTCGTTCCCGCGAGACGCGCAAGAATCTGAATCTGGGCGAAGTTCGCGTCCTGAAATTCATCGGCGAGAATGAACCGGGCCCGCGCCCGCGCCTCCGCCAAAACCTTCTCATCGTTGTGCAGCAAGGCATGTGCGCGAGTGATCATGTGGCTGAAGGTGCCGAGATTCTCCTCCCGCAGCCAGCGTTCCATCGAGCTGAATACCCGGGCAATCTCGCGGCAGCGGCCAAGCACTTCAGCATCGTCGAGAACATTCTTGGATTTCGCAACCCGAGGGATCGGAACTTCCCCGCGCTCCAGCCGCTCCAGATACTGCTCATACTTTTCCGGCGTCACCAGTTCGTCATGGCACCGGTCTACAAACTTCAGCAGATCACTCAGGAACTGGCCCAGATTCGCGGCCCGCGTAAAATGCTCCAGCCGTAACTCCCGGATGCGGCGGCGCAAATAGATCCACAGATCCTTGTCGTCGAGCACGCCGAAATCCTGGTGCACGCGCTTGAGCATGTCCAGGCAGTAGTCGTGGAAGGTGTAAGCGTTAACATTCTTTCCACCCAGCAACTTGCCCACGCGCTCGCGCATTTCGTTGGCGGCATTCCGGGTGTAGGTCAGCGCCAGAATCTCGTCGGGTTGAGCGTGGCCATCACGCACCAGGCGCGCAATGCGTTGGGTCAGCACTGAGGTCTTACCCGTACCGGCCCCCGCAATTACCAGCAGCGGTCCGCTCACGTGTTCAATGGCTTCACGCTGTCGATCGTCAGGAGTAAACCCTGCAGGGCGGGAGTTGGACTTCAGTAGTGGCATTTCTGGCAGGATATCACTCGCGGACGAACTCAGTAGCCGCGCGCCGATTTGCTAGCCGAGTCTGTTAGCCGAGTTCAGAAACCACAATCGCCGTCGCCGCGATGGCAGCGGTTTCCGCGCGCAGAATCGTCGTGCCCAGTGACGCAGCCACCCATCCCGCATTCCGGAAAAGCTGCAACTCGTCTTCGGTCCAGCCGCCCTCGGGGCCGACGGCCAGACTGATCCCACCCGACGCGGCGATCACCACGTCGCGCAGCATGATTTCCTGCTCCGACTCCGCCAACACAATGCGCGCGCCTCTGCCACACTGGTTCACCGCGTCGTGCAATTTGATTGGATCCGCAATCTCAGGCGGGGCCGTACGGCGGGACTGCTCGGAAGCTTGCAGCGCGATTCTGCGCCAGCGTTCCACTCGCTTCGCTGATGCGGTGGCGAGATGCGAGTCCGTGCGCTGCGCGATCACAGGCACGATGCGCGAGACTCCCAGCTCGGTGCATTTCTCGATTGCCCACTCCATGCGGTCGAACTTGAAAATGGCCAGCAAGAGAGTCAGGTTCAGTATCGTTTCTGCGCCTACCTCTTCCCCCAGTTCAAACTCGACGCGCCCGTTCCGGATGGCGACGATCCGCCCTTGTCGCACCACCGAACCCGTAGCGATATCGAATTCCTGTCCGACCCGGGCGCGCAGCACGCGCACCAGATGATCGGCATGCCCTCCGGTAAGGGCGGCATGGTTGCCCGAAAATTCTTCAGCAATCCATCGGCGTCGCGTCATGAGAGGAAGAACTAAACCTAGGTGGCCGGCTCGTGCCTAGAAAGGGCGCCACTTCAAGCCGCGCCATACGTCGTTCCAGAGAAATCCGGCTTCAGCCGAGGTGCCGCCTGGCTATCCAAACATATCTTTCATCTTGCCCAGCAGCGAACGCAGCAGCGGCTGGTTATCGACCTTCGAGAGCACATCCAGTTCCTGCAGCAGTTCTTTTTGCCGCTTGTTCAGCTTGGTCGGAATCTGCACCAGAACTTGCACGTACAGATCTCCCTTGCCGTGTCCATTCAGCACCGGCACACCTTTGTTTCGGATGCGGAATGTAGCACCCGGCTGCGTGCCATCGGGAACCTTCAGTGCATGCTCACCTTCCATGGTAGGCACGCGAATCTCAGCGCCCATCGCAGCCTGTGCCACCGAGATCGGGACTACGCAGTGCAGGTCGTTTCCCTCGCGCGCGAAGAAAGGATGCTCCTTCACATGCAGCACGACATACAAGTCTCCCGCGGGGCCGCCAAATTGGCCGACTTCGCCTCCGCCGGAGAAACGAATTCGCGTTCCATCTTCAACGCCGGCAGGAACTTTAGCGTCCACCGTGCGTTGGCGCAGAATGCGGCCTTCACCCTTGCACTTCGGGCAAGGATCGGTAATCACGCTGCCCGAACCCTGGCATGCCGGGCAGGTGCGAGCGATGCTGAAGAATCCCTGCTGGTAGCGTACTTGTCCGCGGCCGTTGCAAGACCGGCAAGTCGTAGGCCCCTTGCCCGGCGCGGAACCCGCGCCATGACATTCCTCGCAAGCCTCGTGGCGGCGAACAGTCACGCGCGCGTCGGTGCCAAAAAAGGCTTCTTCAAACTCCAGCGTCAGATCTTCGCGCAGATCAGCGCCGCGCTGCACCCGGCTGCGCCGCCGCCCGCTACCACCTCCGCCGAACATGTCGCCGAAACCGAAAAATTCGCCGAAGATGTCGCTGAAGTCCTGAAACACCGTGGGATCAAACCCCGCGCCCTGCCCGCCGCCGCCGCCCAGTCCGGCATGTCCGTAGCGGTCATATACGGCGCGCTTGTCGCCGTCTGCGAGTACGGCGTAGGCTTCGCTGACTTCCTTGAACTTTTCTTCCGCGTCAGGATTATTCGGATTGCGGTCGGGATGAAACTGCAGCGCCAGCTTGCGATACGCGCTCTTCAGTTCCACCTCGGTAACCGTGCGGCTCACTCCCAACACTTCGTAGTAATCGCGTTTTGCGTTCGTTGTCAGAATCAACCTTTCTTGTTTTCCAGGCCTCAGCCGATTCGTTCCTCGTCCCTCTCCTCGATCCATTCATCATTAGCCCGCGTCATCATCAGCGGTCGGCCGAAACGTTCCAAACGTCCATAGGTGCCCTTCCAAATCGGCCACGTGATACTCGCGCGAACCAAAGTCGGTGTCATTAGGGGGAGCCAGAATCTTCGCTCCCGCAGCCTGGGCACGTTCGAAGTGCGCGTCGGGATCTGCGACATAGACTGCGAGCATTTGTGTCGCCGACCCCAGCACTTGCGGACTCACGATACCGTCGTCCTGGCGAACCGACCCAACCATGATCAAATCTGCGCCGAGCTTGAGTTGCGCATGGCGGACATGCGGACCAGACTCCGGAACGGAAAACAACTCGACGAAACCGAATGCTTCGCACAGCCAGCGAATCGCACCGCGCGCGTCGTTGTAGCGAAGAATCGGAAAAATCGTTTGCATGCCTTCGTACTTATCTGGACCCCGCAGGACGTACGCCGACTAGTTCCCGGAATTCTTTGCGACCTTCACCATCGCAGGGCGCAGCAGGCGGTCTTTCAATTTGTACCCGCGCTGCAACTCCTCCAGCACCTCGTGGTCGGCCGCGTCCGAGGTTTCCACCATCTCGATCGCTTCATGCACGTGCGGATCGAACGGCTCACCCTTGGCAGGAACGGCGCGCACTCCCAGCTTCGCCAGCACATCCTGCAATTGCTTGTAGATGAGTTCGACGCCAGCGCGAAAGTCGGCCGGCTCTGACTTCACCTGCAGCGCGCGCTCCAGGCTGTCGATGACCGGCAGCAACGACTTGATGGCGTCCGCGGCTGCGTAGTCGCGGAAGTCCTGCTGTTCTTTGCTGGCGCGGCGGCGGGCATTTTCAAATTCTGCCTGCGCGCGCGCCAACCGGTCGAGCAACGAGTCACGCTCGGCCTTCAACTTCTGCAACTCTGCTCCCGCGCCGGCATCCTCTGCCGAAGCGCCGCTGGCCGCCGCGTCCGGCGAAGTTTCATCGCCATCCCCGGCAGGAAGTTCGTGTTCCAGATCTAGCGCAGCCGTTTCTGCTTTTGACTTTCCGTTGGATTTCCCCATAACTGCTTGCCCTACTCCGATTCATTCAGGATCTTGTCGAATAACCGCGCGATATAGGCGACCGCGGTCATCGTATGCTGATAATCCATGCGCGTCGGGCCAATTACCGCCAGCGACCCCATCACTTCGTTGCCGGCGTGTGCCGGCGCTCCGATCAACACGAAATTCTGCATCGACGGCAGGGCCTGATCGAGTCCGATAACCACCCGCACCGCCTCCTGCTTCACGTCCAGATACGCGCTCAGCAACTGCACGACCTTTTCTTTTTCTTCCAGCGTCTTCAGCATCTCCTGCAGGCGCTCTCGGTCCTGCTCACCCGCCACCAGGTTCGCCGCGCCTTCCACGAACACCACTTGCGAGCCTTGCTCCGCCGTCAACGCGCCTTGCTTATAGAGTTGCTCCAGCGAGTTCATCAACTGGTCGTACTCGCTGCGCTCCTGCTCCAACCGTCGCGCCAGTTCCGCCCGCATCGATTCCATGGTCCAGCCGCGGAAATTCTCATTGATATAGCGCGACGCCAAGTCGAGCTCCGGCTGCGCCAGATCCAGTCGCAGCACCCGGTCGCGCACCAATCCCGATCGAGTCACCAGCACTGCCAGAACTTTCTGTTCGCCGAGCCGCGAAAAATACACATGCTCCAGCGCATTCTTCGGACCGCTCGTGGCCACGGTCACGCCCACGTTGCGCGAGATCAGCGAGAGCACATGCGACGTCCGTTCCATGAACTCCTGCACGTCGGTGATTCCGGCCAGCGAATCCGAGATCATGGTCTCTTCCTGCGGCGCCAGCCGCGCCGTCCCGGAGATCTGCCCTACGTAATAGCGATATGCCTCAGTCGTCGGCACGCGCCCCGCCGAAGCATGCGGCTGCTCCAGAAAACCCGCGTCCGATAAATCGGCCATCACGTTGCGAATCGACGCCGGACTCAGCCCTTCGCGGTTCGACCGCGCCAGCGTGCGCGACCCCACCGGCTCGCCCGTGGAGATAAACGTCTCCACCAGCGCGGTCAGAATTTCGCGTTCGCGATTCCCAATATTCGGGTCAGCAGGCATAGGCAGTTATGTCAGTGGTCTCAGTCCAAACGGCGGCAGTCAGGGGAAGAAACTGCATCCAAATCTATTTTACCTAACTATCTTAGATGCAGGAGCTTGGGTTTGGAACCAAAGCTTCAGGGGTAGGCTGCGATACCTTGACTCGATCGACCGTCAATCCAAGCGCACGGTTAAAAAGACGGTCCGCCACGAGCGCAACGACGATTCAACGCCAATCACGGTTGAGTTTTGCCTTCCGCACGAACTACGTCCATTAAGCTGCTTTTCCCCGCCCACACTCTTTCAATCTCATTCCAAGCATCGCGAGACTGCGGCCTCAGGAAAGGAATAAATACCGCTCTGCCGAAGGGTTGCCATGACGCAATATTCTGAAGATCCTCAAGGAATCCAATCACAACTAGATCGCGCACTTTCTGGTTTTCACTGACGAGCCACTGTTCCATGAGGTCAAACGCACGTTGAACCTCTTCGGTTTGGCCACTGGGATAAAGTTCTTCGACCATGAAATGGGCAAACTGCGCGATATCGTTGTAACCACCTGCTGGTTCGCCCTTCCACAACTCAAGGTGCTTCTCCCATCGGTGCCGGAATCCCGGAAACTCCTCGACGAGCCGGGGCATTATCTCTGCTTCCGTCGCTTTGTCGTCACGGTAGAAAACCCAATCAGGATTGTCGGTCATGCAATTCTCAGCTAAACGGATTCTAGGCGAAAACCCTCGCCTGTTGTAATCAGGCCACAGCATAACCTCTCAGCCCCTGGGAAGCGCGCACACATTGAAACCTTATAACCCAAGCTACTGATATCCTCTATCTCTTCGGATGAAATCAAAAACCCACGTCGCAGTCATCGGCGCCGGATCCTTCGGCGGCTGGACCGCTCTGCATCTTCTCGAGCGCGGAGCGCGCGTCACTCTGCTGGACGCCTGGGGACCAGGCAACTCCCGCGCCTCCTCCGGCGGCGAGACCCGCGTCATGCGCGGCACCTACGGCCCCGAACAGCCCTACACCGAGATGGCCGCCCGCGCCCTCAAGCTCTGGGCAAAGTACGAGCGGAAATGGAAGCGCCAGCTCCTGCATCGCACCGGCGTCCTCTGGATGGCATCGGCGGCGGCGGGCGCCAATAAAGACGACGCCTTCGAGCGCGGTTCCGTGCAAGCGCTGCGCACCGCAAAAATAAAATTTCAGGAACTCTCCGCGCCGCAAATGCGCCAGCGCTGGCCCCAGATCAACTTCGAAGGCATCGAATGGGGCATCTTCGAACCAGCATGCGGCTACCTCGATGCCCGCGCCAGCTGCCAGGCCGTCGTAGAAGCATTCATCGTCGCAGGCGGCAAATACCGGCAATCGGCCGTGCTGTCCGGTGGCCTGGAAAGCATCGGCGAACAAAACGTAGCGCCGGCGTCCCGCCGGCAGTCGCGGGAGCGTCCCCGCTCCCGCACCCGGCCCTCGCCACTCACCTTGCAGCTTTCGGATGGCTCGGATTTCAAAGCCGATGTCTACGTCTTCGCCTGCGGCCCCTGGCTAGGCCAACTATTCCCGCAGACCATCGGCAACCTGATCCAGCCCACCAAGCAAGATGTTTTCTTCTTCGGCACGCCCGCCGGCGACCATCGCTTCACCGACGCGCATCTCCCAGTCTGGGCCGATCATCGCGGGCACTTTCGCTATGGCATCCCCGGCGCTCCGTCCGGCGACGCCCGCCGCGGCTTCAAAATTGCCGACGACACCCGCGGCCCCGCCTTCGATCCCACCCACGGAGAGCGCGTAGTCAATCCCGAAACTCTGAAAGACGTTCGCGAATACATTGCCTTCCGCTTCCCTGCTCTGAAAGACGCGCCCCTCGTCGAGACGCGCGTCTGCCAGTACGAGCAAACCCCCGACAGCCATTTCATCCTCGACCGTCATCCGGCCGCAGAAAATGTCTGGTTGTTAGGCGGAGGCTCCGGTCACGGCTTCAAACACGGCCCCGCAATCGGAGAGGTGATGGCAGAATTGATTCTGGCAGATCGCGAGCCGGAAGCAATCTTCCAGCTGGGACGATTCCAACGCTAAAAAGCCCTGTCATCCTGAACCGCGGCGAAGCCGGGGTGAGGGACCCAACGATGCGCGTGCAGTAGCAATGCAGGAGGACCTGAGTACACCGTCAGCACTGGATGATCTCATCAACTCCATCGTGACGACTGATCGACGTAAGATCCCTCACGCCGGCTTGCGCCGCCGCTCAGGATGACAAGCAAACTGCGCCACGATAACTCTACTGAATCTGAATCACACTGCCGGTCGCGTTCGCCCGAATCTCGTTTGTCCGCGCCACTACATTCTTCGCGAACGCATAAATCGACTTGGCATGCGGCGAATTCTCGCCCTCCAGCACCACCGGAGTCCCACCATCGCCCGACTTCCGCACTTCCGGATCCAGCGCAATCGCGCCTAAGAACGGCACGCTAAACCGCTCCGCCATTTTTTCCGCCCCGCCCCGCGAAAAAATATCTACTTCATGCGAGCAATGCGGACAAGTGAAATAGCTCATGTTCTCCACCACGCCCACCACATCGACTTTCATCTGGCGAAACATTTCAATCGCCTTGCGCGCATCCTGCAGCGACACATCCGACGGCGTCGACACCACTACCGCGCCCGTCAGCGGCACCGTCTGCACCAGCGACAGCGCAATGTCCCCCGTCCCCGGTGGCAGATCGACAATCAGATAATCCAGCTGTCCCCACTCCACCAGCCCCAGAAACTGCCGGATAATCTGGTGCAGCATCGGCCCCCGCCAAATAATCGGCTTGTCGCCCGGATTCAAGAATCCCACCGAAATCACTTTCAATCCAAACGCCTGCAGCGGCTCAATGCGATTCTCGCCAATCATGCGCGGCTGGTCGTTCACCCCTAGCATGAGCGGCACGTTCGGCCCGTACACGTCGGCGTCGAGCAGCCCGACCTTGTGTCCCATCTTTACCAGCGCCACCGCGAGGTTCACCGACAGCGTCGTCTTGCCCACGCCGCCTTTCCCCGACCCCACGGCGATGATGGCGTCCACCCCCGGCAACGGCTGCGGCCCCTGCGGCGCGGCCCCTTGTCCATGCTGATGCGGCATATGCGAGCTCAAAGATTCACACTCCCGATAGGAATTGCAGAATTGAAGATGAGGCAGAACCCCAAGTTTTGATTATACAGTCGGATCAGGACTCGCTCGGGTAGGCATGGCCGCTGGCCCAGAGGATGGGTGCGTCCACGTATAGCATGGATTACGGCATCATCTGATGCTATAATACGTGCATCGGAGTTTCCCATGAGAACCACAGTTGCACTGGATGACGATCTCGTACGCACCGCCCAGGAGTTTACCGGAGTAGCGGAGAAAACGGCTTTGCTGCGCGAGGCCCTCAAAGCTCTCATCGAGCGCGAGAGCGCCCGCAGATTGGCGGCCCTCGGCGGCACGATGCCACACCTGAAAAACATTCCTCGCCGCCGGTCGAGGGCCTATTGATCCTCGCCGATACCTCAGTCTGGATTGATCATCTGCGTTCGGGCAACAAGGAAATGCGCAGGTTGCTCGACCAGGGGCAGATCGTCATTCACCCCTTCATCATCGCGGAACTGGCTTTAGGATCGTTGAAAGATAGAACAACAACGCTTGCCCTGCTCGACAACTTGCCGCAAGCGCGGATCGCACGACTAAGCGAACTTCGCTTAATGATTGAGGCCCGCAGACTGTACAACCTCGGCATCGGTCTGACCGATGCACACCTGATCGCCTCCATATTAATCGACTCGCCCACGCTCCTTTGGACCAGAGATAAGCGCCTCCGCCATGCCGCCGAAAATTTGGGCATCCACGCCAGCATCGCCTGAAAACATCGCCACGGATCTAACGGATTAATTCCTCTCTCCTCGACTTATCAATGACGATCCGTGAAATCCGTGGCACTTTTTCAGTACCCTTCCCCCTCCGCGCCCACCTTGCCCTTGAACATGCGGAACAGCAGGGTGAAGTAGCCGAGCGCGAGAATTACTCCGAGAACCCACCAGGTAAGGCCGACGGTGAGTCCGTGCTCGCCAGCAGCGGTGTTGTAGATGGTCAGATTGCGCGCGGGATCGTTGTTCGAGGGCAGCACCACCGGATACAGCGCGAACGCCGCTCCCACCAGCATACCCACGATGTAAAGAGCCGAGGCGACGAAGGCCATTTTGTCCGCATGTTTCAGCATGCCGTGCATCATGACGGCGAGCGCGCCAAATACCAGCACGGGGATCAGGAATCCGATGGCGTGGTGTTTGTAGTTATCCAGCACGCTCGGGCGGACGGAAACGGTCGCGATTAAGCCGACCACGGTCAGAAGAAGTTGCACCGGCCAGGCCCACTGAGCCACAGTCCGGGCACGGCGGTTCAAGTCGCCTTCGGTTTTCACAGCGACGTACAACGACCCGTGCGCGGTCAGCGTCACCAGCGCCATCACGCCCGTCAGAACCGTGTACCAGTCGAGGATGCCGGGAGTCGCGCCGCCTTGTCCCGTGTTCGTCCGGAAGTTGGTCCACAGCGGTTCGAAGAAATATCCGTCGGCAGCGAGCGGAACGCCACGCACAACATTGCCCAACGCCGCGCCGAAGAAGATGGTCAGCAGCAGGCTGGAAACGCAGAAGATGACGTCAAAGAATCCCAGCCAGACCGGATTCTGCATGTGCGCTCGCAGCTCAATGCCAATGCCGCGCAGCATCAGCAGCCAGAGCACAATCATCAACGGCAAGTAGAACCCGCTGAAGCTGGAGGCATAGAGCAGAGGAAACGCGAAATAGAGCGTGCCACCGGCGGCCAGCAGCCAGACTTCATTGCCGTCCCACACCGGACCGATGGCGCGCATTATGCTGCGCCGCTCTTCGCTCGTGCGGGCCGCGCCGAGATAGATCACACCGGCGCCCAGGTCGAAACCGTCGAGCACCACGTACGCTGCCACCATGACTGCAACAATCATGAACCAAAGCGTTGCCATGAGACCTCTCTAGAACCTCTTCCAATGTCTGTCATTTCGAGCGGAGCGAGAAACCTGCTTTCCGCCGGCGCTGCCTTAGTGTGCCGACCCTGTCTCCGCTTCCGGCCCCTGCTCAATCTCTCGCCTCACCAGAAACAGAAACAGGATTCCGAGCACCATGTACATGCCCATAAAACCCAGCAGCGTAAACATCCCGTTCCCCGCCGACACGGTCTTCGAATATCCATCCGCCGTCCGCATCAGGCCAAAGACCAGCCACGGCTGCCGTCCCAGTTCGGCCGTAATCCAGCCGGCAGTGTTCGCTATGTAGGGGAACGGCAGGGCCAGCAACAGAATCCACAGCATCCAGTGACTGGAAAACAATTTCCCGCGCCACAACAGAAACGCGGCGACCACCGCAATTGCGATGAAGAGCGTTCCCAGCCCCACCATGATGTGATAGCTGAAATACAGCAGCGCGATGTTCGACGGCCACTGGTCTTCGGGGAAAGCGTTCAGGCCTTTCACTTCCGCCTTCCACGCGCGGTAGGTCAGAAAACTCAGCGCGTCGGGAACCACCAGCGGATTGTCGATCTTCTTTTCATCCACGTTAGGCTGGCCGACCAGCACCAGCGGCGCTCCCGGCTGGCTGGCAAACAAGGCCTCCATAGCTGCCAGCGTCACGGGCTGGTTCTCGGCGATCAGGCGCCCCTGGCCATCTCCGGTGGGAAACAGTTGCAGCACGCTGAAGATCAGCGCAGCTACAACTCCGACTCGCACGAAGATGCGGCCATGCGCTTCGAACTTGCCCCACAACAAATAAAACGCGCCCACCGAGGCCATCACGAATGCGCCTGTGATCACGGCTCCAGACATGTTGTGCGCGTATTGCCACCACGCCCACGGATTCAGAACCAGCGCCCAAAAGCTGGTCAGCTGCACTGATCCGTCTGCAGCCTTGGCGTAGCCCACGGGATGCTGCATCCAGGCATCGGTGGCGACAATAAAGAATCCTGAGAGCCACGACCCGGCGCACACCGCGACCGACGACCACCAATGCGCGCGCGGGCTGAGCCGTTTCTCGCCATACAGGAACAGGCCGAGGAATGCCGACTCCAGGAAGAAGGCGAACATGCCTTCCATGCCCAGCGTCTGGCCGATCACGCCTCCAGCAAAACGAGAGAAGTGCGACCAGTTCGTGCCGAACTGAAATTCCATGGGGATGCCGGTCACCACGCCGAGCACGAAGTTGATGCCGAAAATCCGCGCCCAGAAGCGCGCTGCCTGATTGTAAGTTTCGTCGTGGCGGCGCAGGGCCAGCGTCTTGAGCACCACGATCAGCGGAGCCAGACCCATGGTGAGCTGTGGGAAAAGATAGTGAAAGGTGACGGTAAACGCGAAGTGAAGGCGATGAACTAAAAGGGCGCTATCCATGAAAAACCTCGGATCGCCGTTAGCCTATAACTTTTTCGGCAACGCGATATGTGATGCCAATCACTACAGCCTGTGGAAATTACCGCGCCTTGCGCCGCCGTTCCGATTCTGCGCGCCGGATCTCGCGGCGCCGTCCAGCATCGTCGTAGCGGCGCTGCTGCTCTTCGGTCTCGGGAATCACGGGCGCGATTTTCCGGCGCTTACCCTCGCCATCGATGGCCACAAACGTCAGGTGAGCCGAGGCCACGTGCTGAGCGGTGTCGGCAATGTAGTTCTCGACGAAAACTTTCACGCCCACCTCCATCGAAGTTTGGAAGACGCGATTCACCGACGAGCGCAGAATAACGAGATCGCCCACCCGCACCGGCACTAGAAAGTCGATGTGATCGACAGAAGCGGTGACGACGTAGCTGCGCGAGTGGCGATGCGCAGCCATGGCGCCGGCCAGATCGATCCAGTGCATGAGCCGTCCGCCGAGCAGGGCGGCCAGCGGATTGGCGTCGTTGGGCAGCACAATTTCCGCCATCTCGGATTGCGAATCCCGCACCGGGCGGGGCGTTAGCGCGTCGTCAATCATTGGCGTCTTCCTTTCTTGATTCGGCCGTCTGCCTTGGCCGTTGTTAGTCCGGTGGCTATGCTTTTCTTTCCAGGTACGACTCCAGAAAACATTCCGCCATCTTCTGGATGCGCGCGTCCTCGTGGCCGCGCAGCCAGCTCGCCTGAGACAAGTCGAACTCCAGACTGCCATCCTCGACGGGGCGGTTATTTCGTTCGCAAACATAACGGAGTTGGAGCACGCGGCACGGTACCGCTGACTGTGCGTCTCCGCGGCCAGCCGGTCCTTGCGGAGCGGAAACGGCAAATCGCACCGCATCCCACAGCCGATCCGCGGGCGACCAGGCGCAACCCGTGGCATAGCCCAGATTGCAGAATGCCTCCAAAACATCTTGCGCCGGAACCTCGCCCTCATGGCCGGGCGCTGTGCAATGTCCGCACCATCCGCTGCCCAGAGGAAGCCTCGCAGGATGCGGCCACGTGCCATTTTCCATTCGCGCTACCGGCATGAAGTACGGACAGGCCAATTCTTTGGTCTCCAGATTCTTGGGTACTGATCTAACTTGGATTGTTGGGTGTGGGTATTGTAATCAGTTGGTGGAGCTCTCGCCAGTATTCCCTTGACATCGCCTGCGCCTGGAATCAGCAATTGTAGTAATCTCGTCATCGAGGATCTTCACGGCTCGTTCGAGACTTTCCTCGCTTTCATTCGAAGTGTCATCAGAACCTTCATTCGCTAAATATGGATCGCATCGCCGCACTCAACGAAATCCTGACGGAGAATCCGCAAGACGCGTTCGCGCGTTACGGGCTCGCCATGGAATATTCCAAGCAAGGCGACTTCGACCGCGCTCTAGCGGAATTCTCGATTCTGCTCGAGGGTCATCCCGAATACACCGCGGGCTACTTCATGGCTGCGCAAACTCTGGTGCGGGCGGAAAGAGTCGATGACGCGAAGAAGATGCTGCAGGATGGCATCGCCTCGGCCCGCCGCACGGGCAACCTGCACGCGCAGTCGGAGATGGAAGCCATGCTGACGGAGTTGGGATAGGGGGAGAACGGCGATTGCAGATTTGAGATTTGAGACTGCAGATTTCAAACAAGTGCAGGGCAGGGATGGTGCAATCAATCTGACATCGGCTGACGAAACCTGCAATCTCAAATCTGCAATCTGCAATCGTCGTCACTTCGCCATTCGCGCCATCCCCCACTCCACCACCGCGGGAAACAGCTGATACAACTTCACGGGAATGTGCATCGTCCAGGGGACGATGACTTCCCGCTTCTGCTTCAAGTATCCGCGCAGGGTGGCGCGGGCCACGCGCTCGGCAGTAATGCCGCGAACCGACCCCGGCCGCACCTTCTTGAGTTCATTTCCCCGCACCGCATTCTCGCCGAACGCCGTCCGCACGTAACCGGGACACACGGTGAGCACGCGAATGCCGTCTTTCTTCAGTTCCACGCCAGCCGCCTTGCCGATGGCGTTCAGCGCGAACTTGGTGGCGCTATAGGAAGCGTGAAACGGCAACGGAACGTGACCCGCGACGCTCGAAATGTTAATAATGGCGCCGCCACCCTGCTCCCGCATGACCGGGATTACTGCCTGCATAGCCGACATTGCGCCGAAGAAATTAGTCTCGAACATACTGTGGCAGGCCAGCATGTCAGTCTGCGCGATGGAATCGAGCAACCCGTGCCCGGCGTTGTTGATCCAGACATCGACGCGCTTGAAATGATGCAGCGTTAGCCCCAGGACGCGATCAATCTCCTCGGAGTTGCGGACATCGCAGGAAAGCGCGATAGTGCGGTCAGGGAACCCGATGCGCCCGCGCGCCGCTTCCGCTCTGCCTGCATCGCGCGACAATAGGACCACGCTCGCCCCAGCCTCGGCAAACATTTTGGCAATCGCCTCGCCGATTCCCATCGAAGCGCCAGTAACCACAACCACTTTCCCCGCCAGTTCCATGCTCGCGTTGTAAACTCCGCGGCGCGGCAAGTCAAGATGCGGCCGTGCCGGGTCGCGGCGCAGCTGCGTTCTGCCGCGATAGAGCATCGTTGGCGTCATCCCGAACGGAGACATTCTTCAGGAGAAGTGTGGGATCTCGCGCGTATCGCCGCCGGAGACAGGACCAAATTACACTACCTTACTGCGCCGCATCAGCCTTGCCGCCAAGCCCTGTCGTACAATCGAAACGCCCACTCACTTCTGCGCGCCTCATATTTGGAGACTTCGTGGCCCTTCTTCCTCTCTTCCCGCTCGACGTGGTGCTGCTTCCCGGAACTCCTCTGCCATTGCATATTTTTGAGCCCCGCTACAAGGAGATGATCGGCGAGTGTCGGGCCGGCAGCGCGCCCTTCGGCGTGGTGCGCGCCCTGGATGAGGGACTTGCCGAGGTGGGATGCACCGCCGAAATCGTTACCGTCACGAAAGAGTATCCGGACGGGCGCTTGGATCTGATCGCGGAGGGTCGTAAGCCTTTTGAAGTTCTGGAACTGAACCGCGATCGTTCTTTCCTGCGCGCCGAAGTATTGCTGCTTCCGGATGAGCCGGGCGCTCCCGCCGCCGAGGACAAAGCACGCGCCATTCAAGCTCACCGGGAGATCCTCTCTCTAGCGGGCGCAGTGCAGGATCTTTCGCCGGCCGACCCAGGCTTGTTGTCTTTTTATCTGGCGGGGTCGCTGCCGCTCGATCTCGACTTCAAACAGAAACTGTTGGGCACGCACTCGGAGAGTGAGCGCGTCCGCGCGGTCGCGGACTATTTGGAGAGCATTCTTCCCAATCTTCGTCGCGCGGCGCGGGCGCGTGAAAAGGCCGGAGGAAACGGGCACTCTCGCTGAGAACGGGGTGCCCCAGTTCCCGCTTCCTTGGCGAGAACTGGGAACGTGCGCGGCACAAAAACGCGGCATCGCTGCAGCGCGTATAATCTTCGAAAGTTTTGTTTGTGGGGGTTCCTTTCATGAGTCTTCCGCGCACGCTGGGTGAACTGCGCCGTAGTGTTTTTTCCGAAGAGCGCTTGCGCACCCGAAACGTTAAAGATGAACTGCGCGACAACCTGACCACTCGCCTGCGCAAAAGTGGCGATGATCCGATTTTTCCCGGCATCGTCGGCTATGACGACACGGTCGTGCCGCAGATCGTCAACGCGATCCTCTCGCGCCATAATTTTATTCTGCTCGGACTGCGCGGCCAGGCGAAAAGCCGCATCCTGCGCGCCTTGACGACGCTGCTCGATCCCCACATGCCGTATCTTGCGGGCTGCGAAGTGCACGACAATCCCTACGCTCCCATCTGCCGCCGTTGCCGCGAAGAAGTCGTGCGCCTTGGCGACGAATCGCCGATCGCCTACCTCGCTCCTGATGCCCGCTACGTCGAGAAGCTGGCAACTCCCGACGTGACCATCGCGGATCTGATCGGCGACATCGATCCCATCAAAGCCGCGCGCGGCGGCCACGAACTGTCGAGCGAACTCACGGTTCACTACGGCTTGCTGCCCCGCGCCAATCGCGGCATCTTCGCCATCAACGAACTGCCCGACCTGGCGGGGAAGATTCAAGTCGGCCTGTTCAACATCATGCAGGAAGGCGACGTGCAGATTAAGGGCTACCCCATCCGCCTGCCGCTCGATGTTGCGCTGGTGTTCAGCGCGAACCCGGAAGACTACACCGCGCGCGGCAAAATCATTACGCCCCTCAAAGATCGCATCGGCTCAGAGATTCGCACGCATTATCCCGCGACGGTCGAAGAAGGAATTGCGATTACCGCGCAGGAAGCGTGGACCAAGCGCAACGGCCAAGACCAGCCTTTGTTCACCCTGCACCTGCCGAATTATGTGCAGGAAGTAATAGAGCGCGTGGCCTTCGCCGCCCGCGAAGATAAGAAAATCGACAAGCGCTCGGGTGTAAGCCAGCGCCTTCCGATCTCGGCGATGGAAAATGTGATTTCGAATGCGGAACGCCGAGCCATTCGCAATGACGAGAAAGTGGTCGTCCCGCGCATCAGCGACGTCTACGCCGCTCTGCCGGCGATCACCGGCAAACTCGAACTGGAATACGAAGGCGAAATGAAGGGCGCGGACCACGTGGGCCGCGAGTTGATCCGCACCGCGATTGCCAAAACTTACGACGAGTACTACACCGGCGCCAACGTTCAGCAGATTGTGCAGTGGTTCGACTTGGGCGGAGAGATTCAGTTGTCGGATTCCGTGCCGGCCGTGGAAGCGCTGGAAAACCTGAAAGAAATTCAAGGCCTGATCGACAAACTTGGCCCGCTGCACGTTTCGCAGAAAGACGATCCCGAGCGCCAGGTATCAGCCGCAGAATTCATCCTCGAAGGCCTGCATGCGCACAAACGCATCGGCCGCAACGAGGAACGCGTGTTCAAAGCCGGAGAGAAAAAGCCGGAACCGGTGCGCGAGAAATCGATGGAGCCGGACGAGCGGCCGTACCGGCAGAGAAGGCAATTTAATTGAGTCGCGAGCTTCGAGCTTTGAGCTGCGAGTCAACAGCAAGCGACCCAAGCTTCAAGCTCGTAGCTCAAAACTCGTAGCTCATTATGAAACGCATCCGCTACTCCAAATACGTGCCTGATCCCGCGGGCGAGATGAGCATGGAAGACCTGCTCGGCGCGCTCTCGGACTACCTGCTGCAGAGCGGGTTTCAGGATTCCATGTGGTATGAAATGCCCGAGGGCGAGCAGACGCTCGACGAACTCAGACGCGCCATCGAGCAGGCACTGATGAACGGCGAGATGTTCGACGAGAATCTGCGGGAACAGATCGAACAGATGGCCGCTGATGGCCAGCTCGACGAGTTGATCGAGAAACTCATCGAGCGCATGCAGCAGGAAGATTACATCTCCATCGACGAGCCCTACGACCCGGCGCGGCAATCGAGCGTAGGCGGTCAGACCGGGGAGGCCCAGCAGGCCAAGTTTGAAATCACCGACAAGAGCCTCGACTTTCTCGGATTCAAATCGCTGCGCAATTTGCTGGGCTCTCTCGGTAAATCGAGTTTTGGACGTCACGATACGCGCGACCTCGCCACCGGCATCGAAGCCAGTGGATCGTCGAAGACTTACGAGTTTGGCGACACGCTGAATCTCGACATCACGGCGACTCTTTCGAGCGCGATCCAGCGCGAGGGCCTCACGCTGCCGCTCAACATCGAATACCGCGATCTGCAGGTACACCAGTGCGAGTACCAGTCGTCATGCGCGACGGTGTTGATGCTCGATTGCTCGCACTCCATGATTCTCTACGGCGAAGACCGCTTCACTCCGGCGAAGAAAGTTGCGATGGCGCTCTCGCATCTCATCCGCACGCAGTATCCCGGCGACTCGCTCTCGCTGGTGCTCTTCCACGATTCAGCGGAAGAAATTCCTCTGTCGCAACTGGCGAGGGTGAAGGTCGGGCCTTATTACACCAACACGCGCGAGGGGTTGCGCATGGCGCAGAGAATCCTGCAGCGTCAACGGAAAGACATGAAGCAGATTGTGATGATCACCGACGGCAAGCCCTCGGCGCTGACGCTCGAAGACGGGCGCATCTACAAGAACGCTTTCGGCCTCGATCCACTGGTCGTCAGCCAGACGCTGGAAGAAGTTTCGAAGTGCAAGCGCGCCGGCGTGCTCATCAACACGTTCATGCTGGCGTCAGATTATGGCCTGGTGCAGTTCGTGCAGAAAGTCACCGAGATGTGCCGCGGCAAAGCCTACTTCACCACGCCCTACACGCTCGGACAATATCTGCTGATGGATTACATGTCCCGCAAGACCAAGACCATTCATTGATTTGCAACACGTGGCCCGTACGCCGCTTCGTGTTGCCCTCCGCTGCAAAACATCGCCAACTGCTGATACTCTTTTGTAAGACATGGCGAACTGCATTCGATGCGGCCGGCAGATGCCGGCATTCTCATTCAAGAAGATCTGCCCGTGGTGTGTGCAGCACGAGAAGGCACAGCGCGGCGAACTCGGCGACGACGCAGTCCAGCCGGTCATGGCCGCTCCCTGGGTGCAGCGCGAATCGACCATCTCGCTCACCAAAATAATCTTCGGCGCCAACGTGATGGTCTTCATCGCGATGGTCATCGCCAGCGGCCCGTCACTCGACTTCACGAACAAGGTGATGGACGTCTTCGGCGCCAACTTTGGTCCCTACACGCTGTCAGGCGACTACTGGCGACTGGTCACCTACATGTTTCTGCACGGCGGCATCTTCCACATCGCCATGAACATGTGGTGCCTGTGGAATCTGGGCGAGCTTTGCGAATCTCTCTACGGACGCTGGACCTACGCCGCCATCTACCTGATGACGGGCGTGGCCGGCGGCTTGGCCAGCGTGGCGTGGAATCCGCGAGTGCTGAGCGTCGGAGCGTCGGGCGCGATCTTCGGTCTGGCCGGGGCGCTGATCGCATCGATTTATCTGGGCGAGTTTTCGCTCTCAGGGATTTCGATGAGGGGCACCCTGAGCAGTTTGCTGTTCTTTTGCGGCTTCAGCCTATTTGTTGGCGGAGCAGTTTCGCGCGTCGACAACGCCTGCCACATCGGCGGCCTGGTCAGCGGATTGATTCTCGGCGCGCTGATCGCGCTCTTCGCGCCGCAGCAAAACGCGCTCCGCCGGGCAAGCGTCGTAGGCGTGGTCGCGCTTGCGCTAGTTCTCAGCGGTCTGGGAGTCGAACGCTGGCGCGGCGGCCCCATGCGCGCCGCGCGCGCCTTTGCCGCTATCTCTGAGAATGATCCCAATCGCGCGATTGCCCAGCTGCAGGCGATCATCAAGCAGCAGCCCAACCTGGCGCAAGCGCACTCCGCCTTGGCGCAAGCCTATTTTCAACGCGAACAATTTCCTCAGGCCGAAGCTGAGTTTAAACGCACGCTTGAATTGCAGCCGCAAGATGCGGAGTCTCGTTTTAATCTTGGAGTCACGCTGCTGAACGAGCAACGCCCCGAGGACGCGAGAGTCGCGTTCACGCAGCTGCTGGCGCAGGACTCGAGCAGCCCCGATGCCCACTACGGCCTGGGTCTGGTGCTGGCCAATGAAGGAAAGTATCAGCCCGCGATCGATGAGTTCAAGAAAGCGGCCGGCCTGAGTCCGCAATTTGCCGGAGCCTATTACGAAATGGGTCACGCCTATTTCAAGCTAACACTCTACGACGAAGCCATCGCGGCCTACCTGAAGGAAAAGGAAAACAGCGGAGACCAACCTGACTTAGAAGTCGGGTTGGCGGACGCATACCAGGCCAAAGGCATGACACAGCAGGCGCAGGATGCAACGGCAAAGGCCGCGCAGTTGAAAAACGAGCAGCGCTGATCGCCTATGCCAGGCGTTGCCGGGACTGGCGTTGCCGAAGGCCGCGGCCGCTAGCCCTTCGTGATCTCCCCCACCGCGCGCCAAGCCTGGTTGATGGCTTCATCCGTGTAGGCATAAGCTCCGGCGTCAGCGTTGGCGATGGCGATGCGGCCGTGGGGCTTGCGCGCAACCTCACACGGAGTTTCACCGCCTTCCAGCCAGAACGAATCGAACAGCGAGTTGTATTCGTAGGCGTAGCCGTGAGGCCAGCGATTGACAGTAATCGCTGCGATGTCGCGGGCGGGATCGAAGCCGCCGGGGCCGAGCGTGCGCGCCAGTTGGTCGCGGATGTTGCGCTCGATCTCCTCGAATGTGGTCGCATAAAGTTCCATGCGGCCCCGGCTGTGCTGTTGGCGCGCCGGAAGTCCCGGGTGGCATGGCGTCTTCATCATGTGCAGCACGACGGGTTCTTCCGGTTTACTCGCGCACTTGTATCCGCCCATGCTTACCGGCAAATCGAGATTCATGCCGCTGTGGTACATCCCGGGGGCGTACACCGAACTTGCTCCCACCTTTTGCAGCGATGTCCAGTTGCGCAAAGCCACGTTGGTATAGAGCAACGGAACTTTCTGGGCTGAGGCGAGCGCCTCTTTCTGCTTGTCCGGAAGTTCCTGGCAGATGTACGGGATCACGACGTGCCAGCAGGCCAGGATGGAGTTTTTCGCCCTGGCGGTATAGACCATGCCGCCGCGGGCATAGCTGACTTCCACTTCCTTGGCACTGGCGGCATCGCCCAGGTGCTTCACCCGCACGGCCGTGCTGTTCAGGCGAATACGCACCGGCGAACTCGCGTCGTCGAGTTTCGCATAATTCGCTCGGGCCTGGACGACATCCGTCCACGAATTCCCTGGAATTGCCGCCGGAATCAGCCCCCGGACCAGCAATCGCGCGATACTCGCGTTGCCATCGGGAAAATGGAAGAAGTACTTCTCCGCCTCCTCATTCGGGATGGCGTCGCGGTTCATTCCCTTGCCCGGCGATGGATCCAGATTCAGACCATCGAAACCGGGCAGGTCGAATCCCCATGCGTCCTGCGCCGCGACTGCGTCGATGCCCACTCCAAACAGACCGTGCGGCAGCGCCTGATACATCTTGATGATGTCCTCATGAACGCCCGCGACTTCTCTGAGGAAACTGGCGTAACTGATTCGCGCCAGCTTGGCCTTCTTTTGGTCGGACGTCAGGCCGGGATAATAGTCTTTCGGCTCTTGTCGCAGGCGCTGCAGGTCGCGTTTGGCCGCGCCGGCGAGCGGAGCGTCGGCAAGAAACTGTTGCAGCAGCTCCGACGACGCGCGCGCGTCTTCGCTCTCGGTCCAACCATGCGGGTTAGGATTTACCACGAGCTTGTCGACGCCGAAGGTTTCTTTGTCGAAAAAAATCTTGGGCCGAAGACCGGCCGCGGGATACAGGTTCTTATCGACGTACTTGGAGTACGAAAGAACTTCGATGCCGAGCTCTTCAATCACTCCTTTGGCAACGGCGCTATAAGGAGCGGGGCTCTCGATGGAAAACGTGCCGCCGAAGCCCAGGCGGAATGCGCCGTTTACCCGAAACTCATTGCGCTTGGCGTGTCCGCCGAAATCGTCATGGTTGTCGAGTATGAGGATACGCGCCTTGCCGCCGGTGGCCTTGCGGTAGAAGTGAGCGGCCGCGAGGCCGCTGATTCCGCCGCCGACAATTATCAGGTCGTAGGTCTCGCCGGTATCTTCCGGCTTGCCCGCCGCATCCCAGAACGTGCCGTCGCGCAGGCTGTGCGCAGTTTCGAACGACCCAGCGTGGCTGCCGCGCAGGCCCGTGAGAGCAGGCGGGTAGTAGCTGGAAGAATTTTCCGGACCGGCAGCGGCCTGCCCTTCCCCAAGTCCGGCCGCGAAAAGATCCCATGGCATCATGGCCGCGCCTGCCGTCAGGGCCGCGCCGTTCAGAAAGTCGCGGCGCGTGATTTTCTGGCGCATTCCCAGTTCGCGATCGCGTGAGCGTGGTTTCCCCGAATCGTGCACCTTCGCCTCCAAGCTAACTCTTCGTGATTTCGCCGACTGCACGCCACGCCTGGTTGATGGCCTCATCGGTATAGGCGAGCGCTCCGGCGTCGGAGTTCGCGATGGCGATGCGGCCATACAGCTTGCGCGCCTTTTCGCACGGCGTTTCTCCGCCCTCGAGCACGAACTTATCCCACAGGCTGCTGTACTCGTAGGAGTAGCCGTGCGGCCAGCGGTTGGCCGTGATCGCCAGAATGTCGGGCGCGGGATCGAATCCGCCCGGTCCCAGCGTGCGCGCCAACTGCTCGCGAATCTTGCGCTCGATGGTTTCAAACGTCGTGGTGTAGAGTTCCATGCGTCCGGCGATGTGTTGATCTCGCGGTGGAAGGCCCGCATGGCACGGCGACTTGCTCATGTGAATCACGAGCGGATCTTCCGGCGCGCGCGGACAGCGATAGTCCCCGATGCTGACCGGCAGGTCCATGTCAACGTAGGAATGGTAGCCGCCGGGCGCGTACACGGAATTCACTCCCAGCTTCTGAAACGCAGTCGAGTTCCGTAGCAGCACATTACTGTAGAGCAGCGGGACTTTCTGCGCCAAGGCCAGCGCTTCTTTTTGCGCAGCGGGCAATTCTTCGCAGATGTAGGGAATCACAATATTCCAGCAGGCGAGAATGCAGTGGCCAGCTTTCGCGGTATACACCTTGTCGCCGCGCGCGTAGGTAACCTCCACCTCGGTCGCTCGCGCCAGATCGCCGGCATGCTTCACCCGCACCACCGTGCTGTTCAAACGAATGCGCACGGGAGATGCAGCGTCATCGAGTTTCGCGTAGTTAGCCCTAGCCGTGACGACATCCGTCGCGGAGCTTCCCGGCACTGCCGCCGGAATCAGCTTGCGAACCAGCAGGCGCGCGATGCTGGCATTGCCGTCGGGAAAGTGGAAAAAATAGTTTTGCTCGTTGGCGAGTCCCTCCGCCTCCAGACCCATTCCGCTGAAGCCCGGGTAGCCTGTCTCCGAGGCGTCGATCGCGGCAATCGCTTCAATCCCGACCCCGAACAGAGTTTGCGAAATCGTCTGGTAGAGGCGGATCACATCGCCGTGCAGGCCCGCCAGTTCCGTCAGAAACTTGGCATAGCTGATGCGCGCCAGGCGGTCTTCTTTCTGTTTGGCGTTCAGTCCGGGAAGATAGTCTTTCTTCTCGCGGCAGAGGCGGGCGACATCCTTGCGCGCCTGTTCCGCGATCGGCGCCTCAGCCATAAAGTGCGTCCAGGCATCGGGCCCGGCGACGGCCAGATCAAACGTCTCGCCGCCGGGAAACGGACAAGGATCGTCGACCAGCTTGTCGACTCCAAAAGTCTCTTTGTCGAAAAAGATCTTGGGCACTCGCCCACCGGAACCGTAGAGCCCGCGGTCAAGATATTTCGGAAAGCTGCTCACTTCGATTCCCAATTCCTCGATGACGCCTTTCGCCACTTCACTGTACGGCTGCGGACTCTCGATCGAGTAAGTCCCCCCGTAGCCGATAAGCGTGCGATCGCCCGCGCGGAATTCGTTGCGCTTGGCGTGTCCGCCGAAGTCGTCGTGATTCTCGAGGATGAGGATGCGCGCTTTCCCGCCGCTCGCCTTGCGGTAGAAGTGCGCGGCCGCGAGGCCGCTGATGCCGCCGCCGACTACGATCAGGTCGTAGGTTTCTCCGGTGTCTTCAGGCTTGCCCGCCGAATCCCAGAACGTGCCGTCGCGCAGACTGTGGGCAGTTTCGAACGAGCCGGGATGGCTGCCGCGCATGCCGGTCAGAGCGGGAGGGTAGTAGCCGGGGGCACTCTGGGAACCGACAGCCTGCTGACTCGGGGAAGCTGCGAAGAGTTCCCACGGCATCAGGGCCGCGCCCGCCGTGACTGCTGCGCCGTTGAGAAAGTCACGGCGCGTGATCCGTCGGCGCATTCCCAGGTCGCGATCTTGCGACTGCTGGCTTCGTGAATTCCCGCTTCGTGGTTCGTGGTCTCGTGAATCGTTGGCCATCTTCTCCGCCTCGACTACGAACCGCCTTCGGCTTTCTTCACCGCCAGTTCCGCGCCTTGGAATCCGATCTTGCTGTGGGTTCCGTCGCAGAAGGGCTTGTTGACCGACCCGCCGCAGCGGCAGAGCGAAAATGCAGTCTTGCCGGTCAAATCGTAAGGAGTGCCGTTGACGTCCACCAACTCGACCGAACCTTCTGGAGCCTCAACTCGAAACGGGCCATTGGGTCTTACCGTAATTTTCACCTGCGCCATGATTTCCTCCAACCTTACTGGTTTCTAGTAAGCATACGAAGATACCACGACTGGCGGAGGTTGCGCAGCATCGGGACGAACTGCAGCGAGTCGGCATAAGCAAAGTTCATTTGTCATTCCGAACCGGGCTGAAAGCGCGGTGAGGAACCTGCTGTTCGCGGACAAACGGCAGGTTCATCGCGCGACGAGACCGCGATGACAAGGGGGCTTTATGCTCTTTACGCTGCGGCCGAGCGAGCCGGGACCAAGCTGCGGTACAGCTGCAGGCAGTCGTCGATCATGCGCTTGGTGGTGAAACGCTCGCGGGCGCGAGAGTAGGCCAGTTCGGCATAGGCGCGGCGCATGGGACGGTCTTCATTGAGCATGCGAATGTTTTCAGCGAGGCTGGCCGCGTCGTTGGTACGAAAGTAAAGCGCAGCATCACCCCAGATCTCGCGGAAGCTCGGAATGTCGTTGGCCACGATGGCGCAGCGGGAAAACGCGGCTTCGAGCGCGGCCATGCCCAGCGGTTCATAGCGCGCAGTGGCGGCATAGATCGACGCGCGGCTATATAGAGCGCGCAGTTGCGCTTCGGTCTGCGGTCCGCGAATCGCCACCGAGGACTGATCCATGTCAACCTTCACATCGGCGCGAATGGGAATCCGGGGCATCGGCACCGTGTGTTCCGCGCCTACGATGCAGACCGGAACCGAATAGGACTGCTGGGTCAGCAGAAACACCTGCTTGCCCGCGTCAACCAGCCGGCCAACGGCCAGCACGCAATCGTCTTTGCTGACGTAGGGATTGAAAAAAATCGGATTGCGTCCGGGATAGATCACTTCCCCACGCCGCGGCCGGCCATAACACGCCGAAATGCGATCGAGCATCCAGGCCGATGGGGCCAAGACCACATCCGCACCCGCCAGCCCGGCCAGCACCGTGTTGCGATACCAGTTCAGCGACCGCTCGGCCCGCGACGCCTGACTATGAACCGCTTGCCTCCAGGTAATCAGATCGCCGTGGGCCATCACGACGCGCGGCACATCGACCGGAAGGTTGCCGTAGCAAAACTGGTTGAGATGGAGAACATCGGGCCTGATCTCTCGAACCAGCGCGGCCAGAAACGCCGACGATTCGGGCAAGTCCTCTTCCGCCTCCTGCATCCACTCCAACCGGAATGCGGTCGGCCGGTAGTCCAGACCATGCAGGTGGTCCATCCACGAAGTCTGGTCGGGAAGCGGAATCTCGCCGAAGCTGACCAGAGTGACGCGCACTCCGCGCGTGACCAAACCGGTCACCAGTTCCCGCGTGTAGGTCCATGAACTGGAGAGCGAGTCGCTGGTAACCAGGACGTGCACAGAACCTCCCCGGGAACTTGCGGAATGCCGCCGAGGGCGCTGGATTCCGCCTTTCCAGGCGCGTCCATTCTAGTGTGAATCGGGCGTTACGGGAAGGGATTTCATGGGAGGGAAATGGCTTAATTCAAGAATTACCTCTCAGCCTGATGTCATTCTGAGCGCGGCGACAGCCGGGCGAGGAACCTTACGACGGCCGCCACCGTTGGTGCCGTGGATGGGAACTCCTGCGCTACATGCTGTGTAGGCGCTCCGCGCATCAGTACAGCCGATGTCCGGGCTTCGTAAGGTCCCGCCGAAGCGCTGGGCGCGCTCCTGCGGGATGACATCGGTCATCGGCGAATCCGTACCGCCCAACTTCCATTTGAACTCAATAGCACTACGCAGCCCATTCCGGTCGTTCAGTTCACCTCCAGCCGCTGCCGCAGTTCGCGGGCCAGGTTATCGATGGTGCGAATTTTTTCCACTGCGGGATACGGGACGTTGGGCACCGACATGGCCAGCTCGCAGGAAAGCAGCATGGCGGTCAGGGTTTCTCCCATTTCGTTGTGCATCTGTTCCGCGACCGCCCGGCGCGCGACGCCCTCCTCGCGCTTGCGGCGATGCACGGCCGCGCGCACTTCGCGCACCAGGCGGTCGATGCCAGTGACCGCGAAGTTCACGTAGACCGGAAACGCATTGCCCAGGTGCTCGATCATCCGATCGCTGTCGTCAGGCTCGGTTTCGAGCAGGAACTGGTCGATAACGGCAGTTGAGTAGGTTTGTTCGCGCAGGCGGCTGGAAGCCTCCTGCAAGGTCTTGGCCCAGTACGTTTCCTGCCCGGTGGCGGCGTGCAAGGAATCGCAGCACTGTGGGCCGCTAGCTGAGGGAGTAATGACTAGAATCATGCCCTTTCTCATTGCACGTCTGCCGCCAACGGCGGCGCGCTGAAAACGCGACGGTTAGCCGCGTCCACCGCCGAGCAGCTTCCCGATGTAGTACTCCAGGCCCGGATGCAGGTTCAAATCGGTCCTCAATCCGCATCGCAATTTGGCCCTCAAGATTGGCAATCATGATAGGTAATCAATGATTGGTACTCATGATTGGTACTCATGCGCCGCATAGTCCTTCAGCTTGCGATACAGGGTCGTTTTCCCAATGCCCAGCAAACGGGCCGCTTGCAGCTTGTCGCCGTGCAGTTCCGTGATCGCGCTCAGGATCGTCTGCTTCTCCAGTTGCGCCATGGGAATGATCTTTCCGTGACCGTTGCCGTTCCCGTTCCCGCTTGAGATCTCCCCGGCAGGCAGGTTGGCCACCTCGCGCGGAAGGTCTGTGGTGTGAATCAGCGGACCGCTGGTAAAGGCGCAGGTTCGCTCCAGGCAGTTTTCCAGTTCGCGCACATTCCCCGGCCAATCATAAGCCAGCATAGCTTTCAGAGCTTCGTCGCTGAGTATCTTGTCCTGGCCGGAAGTTCGAGTCATGCGTTCCAGAAAATATGCGATCAGCAATGGAATATCCTGCCGGCGCTCGCGCAGCGCAGGAATGCGCAGGCTGAGAACATTAAGCCGAAAATATAGATCGCGGCGAAACTCGCCCTGCATCACGGCCTGCTCCAGATCCCGGTTCGTCGCCGCCAGAATCCGTACATTGATAGGAACCCGGCGCGTGCTGCCCACCGGACGAATTTCCTTTTCCTGCAAGGCCCGCAACATCTTGGCCTGCAGGTCGACGGGAAGCTCTCCCACTTCGTCGAGGAAGATGGTTCCTCCTTCCGCCATCGCCATGAGTCCGTCTTTGGACTGGTTGGCGCCGGTGAACGCGCCCTTCACATAGCCAAACAGTTCGCTCTCGATCAGCGTCGGCACCAGCGATCCGCAGTCCACCGGAATGAACGGCTTGTCGCGAAACGGCCCGGAGTAATGAATGGAGCGCGCCACCATCTCCTTGCCCGTTCCGCTTTCCCCCAGGATCAACACCGGATGCACGCTGTTGGCAGCTTTGGCGATGATGCGATACAGCTTCTCCATTTCGGGCGCGCGGCCGACAATGCCGCCGAATCCCTGTTTGGATTTCACTTTCTCGCGCAGCAGGCGGTTTTCCGACTTCAGCTTCAAGTGGCTGCCTACCCGCTCCAGCAGCATCTTCAGTTCTTCGAGAGTGAAAGGTTTGGTCACGTAGTCGTAGGCGCCATTCTTCATGGCCTGCACCGCCGACTGCACGGTGCCATAGCCGGTCACGACGATGACCACCGACTCCGGGCGGCGTTCCTTGATGCGGCGCAACGCATCCAGACCGCCGGCCCCGGGCAGCCTCAAATCGAGCAGAACGGCGTCGAACGCCTGGGCGTCGAGCAGCCGGTAGGCCTGTTCGGCGGAGTCGGCTATATAAGCCGTGTAGCCGAGCGATTGCGCGACTTCCCGGCTGGCCTCGCGGATCGACCGTTCATCGTCCACGATTAATAGGTTGAGAAAATTGGCGGCCTCAATCTGCGGTGTGGCAGAAGTCATCGGACTCAAAGCGGCGGACGTCATGGCATTCATTCCTTTTCTCTTTTCTTGTTTTAACTTTCAGATGCGAGTTCTCCCGGGGTCCCTGCGAGTTTAAAATCCTGATTCTTCTGCGCTTGCAAAACAGCTTCCGGCACCAGCGGCAGAAGCACGCTCACCCGAGTGCCGCGTGCCACTGCACTTTCCACATGAATCAAGCCGCCGTTGCTGGTTACGATCTCGTGGACCGTGGCCAGCCCCAGGCCCGTGCCGTTGGCAGCCTTGGTGGTAAAGAAGGCTTCGAATAGACGGGCGCGGGTAGCGGCGTCCATGCCGCTGCCGTTGTCGCCCACCACGAACAGCGCGCAAGGCAGCGAGGTGGAACTGCGCGCTTCTGAGCTGGATTGAGCCAACACCTGCACCTTGCAATTGCTGGTCTCGACCGTAATCCGGCCGCCCGCGGGCATCGCGTCCCTCGCATTGAGCACCAGATTGAGCAGAATCTGCTGGAATTGCGCGGGATCCATCTTGACCGGGCCCAGGTTGCGATCGAGATGAAACTGCAGCTCGATGTTTTCCCCAATCAGGCGGACCAGCAGGTTGCGCATGCTCTCGGCGCTCTCATTCAGCGAAAGCAATTGCGGCTCACCATTGGTCGGCCGGGCCACGGCCAGCAACTGCCGCACCAGCCCCGTCGCCTGCATCCCGGCGTTGCGAATCTCCTCGGCGTACTTGCGCACCCGATGGCAGGGCTCCAGATTCGCCATCAGCAGATCGCAGTACAGCAGCACTCCGGTCAGAAGATTGTTGAAGTCATGGGCCACGCCTCCAGCCAGGCGACCCACCGCTTCCAGATTCCCGGCCTGCCGCACCCGCTGCTCGGCCTCCTGATCCCGGACAGCGTTCCGAAAAGAGTTCAGAAGGGCGTTCCGGAGAGTGTCTTCTGCCAAAACCAGCGCAGAGTCAGGCTCGCCGTTCGCACCCGGCACCCGCCATGCGGTCCAGCACACCGGCTGGCCATCCGCCGCAGTCTGAGAGCCCACTCGAAAGCTGTCGCGATGCCGCTCAAACAGTTCCCGCCACAGCCGTTCCCCCTCGGCACGATCTTGCGGGAGGATCAGATCGGAAAAGCGGAGAGCGCGTGCCGTCCTCGACCTGCCTGCGAGCATCTGCTCCAGTGCCGGACTCAGCACCGTGATGTTCCCCTCACGCTGGCATTGCGCCCACGCAAAGGGAGAGTTCCCGAAAACCGTGTGCAGGACGCTTTTCGGAACTTGCGGTATCCACGGAATTTCGGCGGCAGCGCTCATATCCCTACTCTGCCCGGAACCAATCCCGGAAGGAATCGGTTAATCGGGCATCCGAGCCTTTCGTTTTCCCAAAATGGGAACGCAGCAGTGCGTTGCTCCACGTTCATCCCATTTCGAGCCCACTATAGAAAATGTCGCTTGTGCACGCGAAGGGCAGATGTCACCAAAACGGGATTTATTTCTGTGGAAAACTCGGCGGAAGGTCTAACGGTCGACGGAGTTGCTCTGGCGGGCGGCCACATAGGCCGGTTCCGTTAGACGAAACGTGAGGCGCCGCCCCTTTTCGAGCCGGATCTGGGCGACGGAGGAGCCCCTTGGAGGAAGTTGAGGATCGCTGGCGCTGCTGCGTACGAAAAGACTAGCCGTTTGAATCGGCAGAGTCGCGTCCGCCACATGCATCGAATCCAGCGCCAGACGGACATAGCCACCATTGTGCCCGACATTGGAGGCGCGCACCGACTCCACTCGGCCCTCGACGGGCGTTCCGCGCGGTACCAGCTTATATCCTTCAATCACTACAGGCTCGTCCAGCACCGCCTCAAAGGTTCCGTTGGCGCTGGGGTTGGCGGCGGCAGCATTCGCGGTGCTGGGGTTCGTGGTGCTGGGGTTCCCTATGCTGGGGTTCCCTATGTCGTTCCCTATAAAGATAGGATTCTTCAACCGAACCGTGAGCAACGTGCCGGCCGGCAGGTTTTGCGGATCGTGAAAAGGCAGACCCGTTTCAGAATTGTCCGGAGCGGTAGCAGCAGCGGCCTGGCGGGCGGACGGCGCTCCCGAAGTCTGAAACGGAACCGGATGCTGGGCCGCCCGCGTGTCGCTGGGCACTCCGACCGGACGGGCGCAACTCGCCGCCCACAGCACGGGCAGCACTACCGGCCAAATCGTCAGGCTGCGGCGTTGACCGAACCGGCTCATCAGGATTATCCTCGCCCGCGTTTCTTTGACCTGGAAGTGGCAACCCGAATACCAACCACGGTCTCATCAAATCAACAACTTGGCGATAGCACTTTCGGGCAGGTGTATAGATTCTTCGTGCCTGCGCAGCTTATTCGCGGGCTTTGATCTTTCAGGATATGCCCACGAAGGTGGACACCACCGCGACGGTGGGTGCCCCGTCCTTGCGTTCTTTGCAAGGGCGGGGAGCGATGCTGCCGTTGTCGCAGGCGATTTCGCGGGCAATGGACTGCAGGACATCCTCGCCGGAAATTCCGTCTTGATGAACATGGGAAACCGAACCTTCCAGGCCGTGCCCACGAATGTTCCTCAAGGGTACCTAATTGCAGTGGGTGACTTTAACGGCGACGGGAAGGATGATCTGGTGCTCAGCGATGGCAGCGACGTTCTTTCCATCTGGTACAGCAACGGCGACGGCACGTTTTATCAGTCTACGCAGCTAAGCCTCGGAGGCGGGGTGCAGGCGAGCTCGTTCGTGGTCGGAGACTTCAATGGGGACGGTCGTCTCGACCTTGCCGTGTCAACCTACAGCAATGAAGTGGCGATGTTCTTCAACCAGCCCGGAGGCCAATTTACTCTTTCCTACTTTGCCGCGGGGACAAGCGCATTCTCAATGCGCGCCGGAGACCTCAACAACAATGGCAAGCTCGGCTTGGCGATGGAGACCTACCCGCCTGAAAATCCCCCGACGACCGTGAATGTCGTGTTTCACCAGTAGCCTTAAGGAGAGCTGTACGGAGATTTCGTCTCGGAATCGGGCGGCGTGGTCAACCCAGTTGTGCAAGCATTCCCGACTCCCGCCCTTCGCAAACTGCGCGAAGGACGGGGCACCCACCGTCTTGATTGTGCCTGCGAAGTCAAAGGCTGGGCCACCCGCCGATGGAGACCTACCCGCCTGAATATCCCCCGACGACTGTGAATGTCGTGTTTCACCAGTAGGAACTCCGGTTGCTTGACTCTTCGCGAAAGAACTGGTGAACGTCCCGTCTGTCCCCGGGTTTCGGGTTTCGGGTTTCGGGGTTTCGAGTCCCCGCCCTTCGCAAGTTGCGCGAAGGACGGGGCACCCACTATGTTGGTAATGCCAGCGAGATCAAAAGCCTGGGCCACCCCGCCCAGGGTCACTCCCCTTTTGCATGGCTGGAAATAGGGTTCCTCGGGGCTATCGCTGGTCGCCAACTTAATGCAGAATTTTTCCGACTTGGAGGGCCGGCCAACCTGGACAATCACCGAGAAGGTGTTGAACCCGTCCTTCGAGAACTCGACCTCGTAAGAACCGCTGGGCAATCTCTTGAGTGAAAACCGCCCGTCCTCATCGGTCGAAGTGGAGGCGACCCTCATTTGCTTCGCGCGCTTCTGCTCAAAGAACAGCGAGTCGTCAGACCATACCTCCGGGTTACTGAAGACAGTAATACGAGCAAGGAGAATCCCTTCCCCACTAGCATCGATAACCCGTCCGTGAAGCCGTTTTATCGGTGGCTTGTACTCCATCAGCTTATGGATATTCGCGCCAGCACAAGTCGATGCCAACATCATCCAGATAATTCCGGTCATTAGATGTCGCAAGTTCTATGCTCCTAGTTATGGGGGTCGCGAATGACCTGGTTCGTTAGATTACCGCCCGCCCTACCGCTATCCCTGATGGAAGGGTTCTGGCTCTGACCTCGGAGCTTATCCTCCCTTTGTACAGCCTCCTGGTGGGCTCCGGGCCGCGTGAGTCCTACCACCATGGTTGTACCGTTGGGCGCGACGTCGAAATCCCTGTCCCAGTATGGTTTGCCTTCATCTATCTTTGCATACGCCTCTGCGAGTTCGTGGAAAGCCAGGCTAGTGATCGAAACCCTACGTCCATTCTCATACTCAGTTGCGTTTGGGTTAATAACAACCTGGTCGTTCACCTTTGATCCAGCTGGAAGCGAGACGTCGGAAGAAACCTGGGGACAGACGGGACGTACCCCAATTATTTCCTCCCGATCTGGGAATCATGAAGACAGCCTCGCCTGATCGCTGTAGGTGGACTGGGTTATCCCTGTTAGTTTCTTCCTGTGGCTCGGCTGCCGCGTGTCGTGATCGTCGACGTTCCCCATCATGTTACGCAACGGGGGAATGCGCGACAAGTGATTCTGGCCAGCGATGCGGATCGCGTCACTTACCTGGAGCTGCTGCGGGAGTATTCGCAACTTTATGCTCTCTCCCTACTGGGCTATTGCCTCATGTCGAATCACGTGCATCTGATCGCGATCCCGCAAACTCCGCAGGCTCTGGCGCAATCTCTCAAACAGGCGCATGGGCGCTACGCGGCTTACTGGAACGCCCAGCAATCGTCGAGCGGCCACGTATGGCAGGGGCGATTCTATTCCTGTCCGTTGGATGAGTCGCATCTGTGGGCGGCGCTGCGCTACGTGGAGTTGAATCCAGTGCGCGCCGGCATGGTGGCGACGCCAGAGGGATGGAGATGGTCGAGCGCCGCGACGCACTGTGGCCTGACCGACCCCGGCCCGCTGCTGGAAATGGAACGCTGGCGGAAGCGATGGACGGCTACGGAGTGGCGGGGCTTCCTCGGGGACGTGCAATCGGCAGCCGAGGTGAGCCGATTGCGGCACTTCACGCACACCGGGCGACCGCTGGGGAGTCCGGATTTCGTGGCCGAGCTTGAAGAACTAACTTCGCGTCCGCTCGCTCCGCGAAAGGGCGGGCGTCCTAAGAAGCCAGGAGCCGATTACAGGCAAGCCAGCCTCATCTCGGTTGCTTAGCTCTTCGCGAAAAACTAGTGAACGTCCCGTCTGTCCCCAGGTTATGCCCGTCAGGATCGCCGAGTGTGGTTGTATGCCCGTCAGGATCGCCGAGTGTGGTTGGGTTGTTCTCAACGTAGCTGTAGAGATTGACAAACATGGCAAACATGGGGACAGACGGGACGTACCCCAATTATTTCCTCCCGATGTGGGAATCATAAAGACAGCCTCGGCGCGTGGCCCAGCCTTTCTGGAGCTGTTTTCCGTCCCGTTCCGGAACGGTGGGTGCCCCGTCCTTGCGCTTTTTGCAAGGGCGGGTGCGATGCTGCCGATACCATGGCTTTGCCATGCCCAGCGGTCTGCATCGCACTTACGGCGCTCATCACCTGCACTTTATCACCTGCTCGTGCTATAGGCGACTGCCTTTCCTCCGTGCGGCGCGCAGCCGCGATGCTTTCCTGACGATTCTGGAACAGACGCGCGTGCGCTACCGCTTCGCGGCGGTGGGCTACGTGGTCATGCCGGAACATGTTCACCTGCTCATCACCGAACCGGAGGCGGGGACTCCGTCGACGGTGATGCAGGTGCTGAAGCAGCGCACCGCCCGGGCTCTGTTGCCCAAGCGCAAGCGGAGTAGCTCGCGCCAGCGCAGCCTGTTTGCCGGGGTGAATCTGCGTACACCTTTCTGGCAGGCCCTCTTCTACGACTTTAATGTGTGGACGACCCAGAAGCGCGTGGAAAAGCTGAGGTACATGCATCGCAATCCCGTGAAGCGCGGTTTGGTGAGTTCGCCGGAGCAATGGCGCTGGAGCAGTTACCGTTTCTACTTCTTGGACGAAGCCGGGCCCGTGCGAGTGAATGAGGGCTGGACGAAGATTTCGCTCCGGGATCGGGTCGCCTAGTGGGGCCGTCGCCACAAGCGTTCGTGGTACCCGCCCTTGCAAGGAATGCAAGGACGGGGCACCGACGGTAATGCTTGTGGCTGCGAAGTCAAAGGCCCGCCAGACGCTCCCGAGAAAGAAAAAACGGAGCGCGGTAAATCCGCCCTCCGTTTCGTCTTTCGCTGAGACTTTCCAGCGGCGTTATTTTTTCGGCATCGCTTTCTTCATCGGTGCCATCTTCTTCGGCGCCATCTTCTTCTCGCTTTCCCGTCCGCCGATCAGAGTCAAGGCATCGGTCGAGTTGAACGGGAACACCTTAGTGGAAGACTGGCCAGTGGTGCTCAAGGTGACGTCAACCCGGCGATTGCTCGCCATTCTGACGACGTCCATGTTCCGGAGAATCCGAGCCTTCTCTTCCTTGCTCAGGTCGGGGTTATTGTCCACCGAATCCTTCACTTGTTCGCTAGTCAGGTTTTCATCTTTGCCGAATGCTTTGGTGTCGATGTCGGCTTCAGGAACGCCCTGCGCGACCAGGAAGGCCTTGGTGCTACCCACGCGACGCTCGGTCAGCGCCTTGTTGTATTCCTCAGAGCCACGATGATCGGCATGGCCTCCAAGAATCAGATGCGCATCCGGCTTGGCTTCAAGATATTTCTTGAAGTCCGTAGCCAGCGCGACCAGCGTCTTCTGTTGACTGGCCAGCAGACCGCCATTGGGATCGTTGATGTGGGGGGTGTTGACCACAAAGTAGATGCTGTGCAGAGAGAGCCGAGCTTCCAGCGCCTTGTCAACCGGCGGTGGTGGCGGGGTCTCCAGCGTAATGTGCGTGGCAGCCTGTGCGGTCAGACCACGCGCATCGGTGCACGTCGCGTTGACCGTCACTGGTCCAGGAGGAACTCCAGCCGTGTTCAGGGTTGCCGAGCTGCCGCTACCTGAGACACTGCCCGCCGTCGCAGTCCAGTTCGCGACCGAGACCGAAACGCCGTCGGGGCTGCTGCAGGACGCCATCAGGGCCACGCTTCCGCCCGTTACCAGATCCGTCGGGTTAGCCGACAGCGAGATGGTCGGAGGATTCTTGGGCGGCAACGGTTTCACCGTGTAGCTCGCCGAGCAGCTGGCTTCGTTGGCCTTGTTGGCTTTCGGGTCGGTCACATGCGCGGTAATGGTGTAGCTGCCCGGAGCCGTGTTATTGGTGTCGATGCTGGCGCCGGTATCTTTTCCGGTCACTGTGCCGCCGGTGCCGCTCCAGCTATAAGTGACGGTATGCTTCGGGTTGAAATTGCTGGCCGTCACCGTGGCGGTGAGAGGCTCTCCTACCAGCACTTCGGTCGGCGTCACCGAGCAGGCAGCCGTCGGGGCCACGGGCTCCGCGCCACCAAAGCTGATCACCACACCAGTGCGCAGTCTCGCGCCCTCAAACCCAGGACGCCGCAATGACGGAAACTCCGGAGCCGCTTCGCTGGCAAAATTATGCTGCGCCCAGACATAGTCCGCTCCAATGATGCGCCACGACCACATTTTCGTGATGTGAAGATCCATGCCGCCGCCGGCGATGATTCCCACTCCGTTGTGGGTCGCAAATCCGTCATTGTAGGTCGCGCGGTTAAAGGCGGCCAGGGCATGCAGGAACACCGTGACATCCTCGGAGCGCACGCTGAACTTCGGGCCGGCACCGACCGTCCATTCTGACGAGCCTGAGTTCGTGTCCCGGTTGTAGCCCGCATCGGCTTCCATACCCCAGTGTGGATCAACGTGGTAGGTAAAGGCACCGCCAATTCCTCGGTCCTCGCCGGGCAGTTTGAACGCGATAGGATTGTTGGGGTCGGTCCCGGTTGGAACCGTGGCGCCGGGATTCAAGTATTGATACCCGGCAAACACATCCCACTTCCCATCGGAATCACTCTGCGCGAATGCGGAAGCGGAAATCATTACCACTGCGATCAGGACCGAAAGAACGGCCAGAAATAAGCGGTACACAGGGGTGGTGGTGCTAGCTTTCATGGAATCCTCCAAAATGTTTCTCCTTCGCCGTTCGCTTTGCAAACGGCACCAACAGAAAAATTGCAGCAGCAGTACTTGGCTGGAAAATTGAGGCCCTAAATCGAGAACCCGAAATTCTAACTCAGCAGCGCCCAAAGCGGAAGCGCCTCGTCAAAACTATTCCCAACACCAGCATCGACCGCCACTCATTTCGTCTCAAATTGAAATTCCAGCCCGGCAACTGGCCTGCCGCGGCCAATCCAGACCTTGCCGGTTGGGAAGCTGGCCGCGTATCGTGGGGATGCGACTGGAATAGCCATCCATTCTGGGATTGATTCAGCCTACGATTCGTTGACTGCAGTGTTGGTGGAATCCGGTTGGTCGAATCCATTACTGGTCGAATCTAAGAACGGACCCGCCACGTGCGTCAGCCGAACCGGGCCAAAGCGAGCCGATGAGCCACGAAAAAGTATTGATTGTCGAAGATGAGGAGAACGAACGATCCGGTCTGGCCGAACTCGTCTCTTCCTGGGGATTTCGAGTAGAGACGGCGCGAGACGGCGCCGAGGGCCTGGACAAAGCCACGCAATGGTCCCCCGCGATTGTCATCACCGATCTTAAGATGCCGCGCATGGGCGGCATCGAACTGCTGGGGCGGCTCGCCGAAGAAGCCTCAACCATCGCCGTCATCCTGGTCACCGCTCAGGGGACCATCGACAGCGCCGTGCAGGCCATGCGCATGGGAGCTTACGACTACATCACCAAGCCCATCGACACCAACCGCCTGCGCACAATTCTGGGGAACGCTTCCGCCCTGCTCGGTACCCGCGCTGAACTTGAGGCCACGCGCCGCCGCCTGCGCGATGCAGGTTCGCTAGGCCGCCTCAACGGCGCTTCGCGCAAGATGCAGGAAATCTTCCGGCTCATCGAGATGGTCGCGCCCAGCACGGCCTCGGTGCTGATCACCGGAGCCAGCGGCACCGGAAAGGAGTTGGTGGCGCGCACCATCCACGAATTGAGTCCACGCAAAGATCGGCCCTTTGTCGCCATCAACTGCGCCGCCATTCCTGAGACCTTGATGGAAAGCGAAATTTTCGGCCACGAGAAAGGCGCATTCACCGGAGCCCTCGAGCGCCGCATCGGCTGCTTCGAACTCGCCGAAGGCGGCACGCTTCTGCTGGATGAAATCGGCGAGATGCCGATCGGAACTCAGGCCAAGCTGCTGCGAGTTCTGGAAGACCGCAAACTGCGGCGCCTGGGCAGCAAGGTGGAAACCTCGTTCGATGTCCGGGTGCTCGCCGCCACCAATAAAATTCCCGATGAAGCCGTGGCCCGGGGCGAGTTGCGCAGCGATCTCTACTACCGCCTCAACGTATTCAACATTCACATGCCCCCGCTGCGCGAGCACAAAGAAGACATTCCCGCTCTGGTGCAGCTGTTGCTGGCCGAGATGAGCGGCAAACATGGCCGCAAAGGCGCTGCCGTGAGTGAGGCCGTGCTGAACCAGTTCAACGCGTATTCGTGGCCGGGCAACGTGCGCGAGTTGCGCAACACCATCGAGCGAGCGGTTATCGTCTGCGACGCCGGCGTGATTGAGACCAAACACTTGCCGCCGGGATTTGGCCAAGCCCCGTTGCGCACCGCAGCCAATGATCCTGATGCGGTTCGCCTGGGCGTTGGCACAACGGTAGAAGAAGCCGAGAAGATGCTGATTCTGAAGACTCTCGAAGCCACCAGCAACAACAAGACCCGCGCCGCCGAGATCCTCGGCATCAGCCTGAAAACGCTGCACAACAAGTTGAAGGAATACGGCAGCGCCGCCGCCGAAACAATTCCCGGTAAGGAGGAAGTCCCCAGTAGCTAGAATCTGCTCGCGCCCTCGTGGCTGAGCGAGCCCTTCCCTTTTCCTTCACACTGCGACGAATATATGCTGCGACGAAAGACCATCATCGTGCTGGTCATTACTGTCATGGTTGCGGCGATGGTTTCCGCATTCTCCTATCTCTACATTTCCCAAATCCTGCGCCTGCGCATCGTCAACGCCAACGAAACGGCCACCAGCCTGACTCACCAACTGGCCTATGCCGTCGCGAACGCCGTGCCCGATTTCAGCAGCACTTCCATCGACACCAACAACTCCGCCTCGGTGCGCCGCGCCTTGTCCGACTATGTGCAAACCGACGTCGCCTTGAACAATCTGCTCCAGTCCGATCCCGGCGACTGGAGATTTATCTACGACGTGGCCATCGTGGACGTCAGCGGCAAAGCCCTACTGCACACCAACGCCAGCATGGTAGGCAAGGTGATGCCTCCGCGCCCCGACTTCCAAAAAGTGGTAAGCGCGCGCTTCTTCGATCAGCTTCGCCTCGTCTTCAGCCCGGCCGAAGTTTATGACGTGAATTATCCGCTGGCTCTGAACGGCGAGCCCTTCGGCACTATCCGCATTGGCGTGCAGACAGTATTTCTGAAGAGCGAGGTGCAGGCCCGGCTGATGAAGGCAGCCTACATCTCAATCGCGTTGATCTTCGGTTCCTTATTTCTGGCTGCAGGGATATCGAATCTGGCGCTCGGTCCATTGAAAAGAATCAGCCTTAATCTCGATAGCGTCAGCGCCGGCGACGCGCTTTCCGGCGACGAATCCAAGCACGACGAGTACGGCCTCGTCTCTTTGAAAATCGCCAACCTGGGCCGCCAGATTCGCGACAGCCGCGAGATTTTCTCCGCCTTGAAAGATAACGTCGATCAGCTCATGGCCAAACTGCAGGACGGCCTGATGCTGTTCGCCCGCGACTCGCGCATCGTATTAGTGAGCGCCCCGGTGGAATCTTTTCTCGGCCGCCCGCGCGCCGAGCTCCTCGGCCGCACTGTGCAGGAAGTATTCAACCGTAACTCCGTTCTCGACGCCGCCCTGCTCCAGGCCTTTGAGTTCCGCCGTCCTCTGTCGCAGCGCGAGTTCGTCGCGGCCAGCGGAAAGCACGTCCAGGTCTCGCTCGATTTCGTGCAGGAAAAGAATTCGCAGATCGGCGCTCTGCTGATCATGCGCGACCCCGAATCGGTGCGCCGCATCGGCGACGAAATTGAAATGTCGCGCCGTCTCTCTGCCAGCGGACGCCTCACCCGCGGCGTGGCCCACGAAGTCAAGAATCCCATCAACGCCATCGTCCTGCACCTGCAATTGCTGCGCAACAAACTCGCCGAGCAGGAGCCCGACACGCGCCGTCACATGGACATTATCGAAGACGAAATCCGCCGCCTCGATCGCGTCGTGCAGACTCTCGTCGACTTCACCCGTCCCCGCGACCTTCATCTTGAAGAAGTCGACCTGCGCCGCCTGATGGAAGATGTGGCCCAACTCGCCGCGCCTGACGCCGGGCAGCACGGAGTCACCATCGAACGCCACATGCCGGAGCAGCGCCTGCCCATCAAAGTCGACGTCGATCTGATGAAGCAGGCTATTCTCAACGTCGTGCTCAACGGCGTGCAGGCCATGCCCAACGGAGGCCTGCTTACCATCTCCGCGCAGCGCGAGGGCAACGCCGTCGTCGCCGAGGTTCGCGACCAGGGCGGCGGCATTCCGCGAGATGTGCACGACAAAATTTTCGAGCTCTATTTCACCACCAAGAAGGATGGCAGCGGCATCGGCCTGGCCCAGACCTATCAGGTTTTGCAGTGGCACTACGGCTCAGTCGATTTCGAATCCGACGGAGCCGGGACGGTTTTCCGCTTCCACATCCCCGCCGCCGGCGCGGCGGTCGAACAGGATCCTGAGCACGCAAACGACGTGGCCGCGCAACCGGGCGATTGAAGTGGAAGAAGAGTTAGAATCAGATTGCTTCGGCACCATCGCCTTGGGGACCCGGGAATGACTCGCGCCGCAATCTTCTTCGTCAGCCTTCTCTGCGCTACATCGGCTTTATCGATGGCGGCGGCGCAGAACGCAACACCAGCCCAGAGTCCACCGGCTTCGGCCTCACCTCAGTCCTCAGCAACACCCACTAAGCCATCCACAACCCAAACCAAGCCGGCCCCGCGATCGCACCACCGGCGCAGAGTGCTTCCCCCCAACTGCGGAACCGCTCCCACGACCGCCAGCCAGACTGCCTCCAATGCAGCCGCCCCGGCAGCGCCCGCAGGCGCGAACTCTGCCGAGACCTCCAGTTCGACCGCCGGAACAAATCCTGCATCATCCTCAGGAACTCCGACCACAGCCACGACCGCAGCTTCGCCCGCAGCCACACCCGCTCCCTCGAACTGCCCGCCCTCGAAAGTGATTGTGCGGCAAGGAGGAACCTCCGACCCCAGCCTGCAACTGGCCGGGGGCGCGGCGGGCAGCCAGACGGCGAACCAGCGCGACAGTGCCAATCAAATGCTGGGAACGACCGAAACCAACCTGAAGAAGATCGCGGGACGAGAGCTCACCGCCAACCAGCAAGACATGGTCAATCAGATTCGCCAGTTCATGGACCAGTCGAAGGCAGCCGTAGATGCCGGCGACCTCGATCGAGCCCGAACTCTGGCCTGGAAGGCTCAACTGCTTTCCGAAGACCTGATCAAGCCCGAAAAATAAACGGCAGACTTAACCACAGAGGACACAGAGTTTCACAGAGGACTTCCCTCTGTGGTCCCCCGTGCCCTCTGTGGTTAAAGCTTTTAGCTCTGTCGCCAGACTACTTCGCGCCCGCCCGCGCCCGATTCACCTTGGTCAACAAATCCTGCGACATCGGCTGCAGCGGACCGGCGATCTTCACGGCTTCGGTCAGCACATCGCGCGCTTCGGTCAACTTGTTCAGCTTGGCGTAAATGAAGCCCTCACCATACAGCGCGCGCGCATACTGCTGATCATCCTGGCCTTTGAGCAGCGCCGCGGCCGTCTTGAGCTCGGTAATGGCCGACGCGTTTTTCTCCTGCTTCAGGTAGATCCAACCGATCGTGTTGTGGGCAGCCCCGGCTTCAATCTTCCGCGATTTATCGGCGTCCGGGGCTTCCGCTTTCGCGATCTCAATCACTTTTTGGGAATAGGTAATCGCCTTGGCGGCGCTTCCCGGCTTGCTATCTTCGCTGTAGAAGCCGGCCAGCAACAGCAGCGCCGGCAGCGAATTCGGGTTGGCGGCTAACAGCTTCTCCCCGAACGCCACCAGTCGCGCGTTGTCTTTCAATTGGCTCAGGGCATCCAGAGCCAGGTTCGAAATGTTTTCCTGAAACTTCGAATCAGGAAACGCCGCCGTATACTTGTCGATGTACGCCATGCGGGCTTTCGGGTCGTTCTCGGCCGAGATGGCGTTCAGCCCGGCAGTCTCGAAGTAGTCGCAGTTGGACTGTGCAGCCGTTTTTTCCTCGGCTATTTTCTGCGCATAATCCGCGTCGCTCATGCCCTCCGGCTTCGGCTGCTTGGCAATCGAAAGGCACACCGTCCCACCCTTCGCGCAGTAATCCATCAGCTTGTCATTGTTCTTGGCCTGCTGCGCAATGTTCGCCAGTGACACCAGGATGTCGAGGTTGTGCGGAGATCCGGCCACCGCCTTGTCGCCGTAGTCGAGCGCCTTCTGCAGGTCACCCGTCGCCTGATAATCTTGTGAGATCTGCCAGTTTCCGTAAGCCACGGCGGCCGGGTTCGACGCGAACTTCTGTACGAAGTCCTGATACATCGCCAGCTTCTTCTGCGCGTCCGCCTCGTTCGTAATCGCCTGCAGCGCTTTATCTTCATCCGTGCCGGCGCCAAACGTGATGTTATCGACCTGCGCTCTGGCCCGAGGAATCGAAACCGCAAAAGTGAAGGAAAGCACAACCAGCAGTACCCAACCGCTGCAGCGTTTCATAGCCCGCCTCCGGTTTACACGAGAATGTACGCGACAATGTACGCGAGAATGTACGTCGGGAACGCTCGCGAGAAAAGCTCGCGAGAATTCCGCGAGAATCAGCACTTCAACTTCGAGCAGGCGAATCCTAGCGCCGAATGCGGCCGCACGCAAGGGTCAGAATCACCGGGCAGCCAAGTTTCGACCACGGAGACACAGAGCCACGGAGAAAAAGAGGAATGGAATTCCTCCGCGCCTCCGTGACTCCGTGGTGAAACGCCTTTGCTAAAGTAGAAAGATGCGCGCCATTCTCGGCCAGCGTCCGTTGCGCTTCGTCTTCGCCGCTAACGTGATCTCCATGTTAGGCAGCGGGATGAACTCGGCCGCCGTCGCCTGGTACATCCTTCAGGCCACGCACTCCGAAATGGCGCTCGGGACGTTCGCCGTTCTGCAAACCGTTCCCGCCATGCTCATGCTGCCCTTCACCGGCGTCATTATTGACCGCGAAGACCGCCGCCGCCTGGTCATGTGGCTCGACGCCGTGCGCGGCATCGTCATCGCCGTCGTCGCCGTGCTCGCCTTTAAGCATCGCGTGCAGGTCTGGGAACTCTACCTCATGAACACCCTGGTCGCCGCCGGCTTCTGGATGTTCTGGCCGACCATCACCGCGCTGATTCAAGAACTCACGCCCGAGGGCGAGTTCGTTCACTCCAACACATTTCTTATGGCGGGCGTGCAAGGCGGATGGCTCATCGCCGGCTCCATCGTCGGCTTCATGTACGACCACATCGGCCTGGGCGGCGTGCTCACCATCGACGTTTCCACCTACGTCGTTTCTTTTCTGTGCTACTTCGCCGTGCGCAAGGGACGCCACATCGTGCTCAGTCCTCAGGAACTGAAGACCGACATTCTAGCCGCGGAAAATCAGCTGGAACGCTTCTGGCGCGAGATGCGCGAGGGCATCGACTTTCTCCGCGGCCGTCGCGCGGCAATTCTGCTCGGCATCAGCTGGGCGCTGTTTCTGGGCGCCATGGTCACCGGCGTCGTGGTCACGCCCTCCCTGAGTGATCGCGTCTTTCACGCCGGAGCCGACGGCTACGGCTGGCTCAACATGGGCTGGGGCGGCGGAGCCTGCCTCAGCGCGCTATATGCGCCTCAAGTCATTGCCTGGCTCGGCGGCCGCCGCGCCATTGCATTCTCCATGGCGCTGCTCTCGGTCTGCGTGGTCTGCGCTCCCATTATGCCGTTGCTGAAGATCGCGATCCTGGTCTATTTCCTCATGGGATCGGCGCGCGGCGTCGGCGGCGTCGCCATGAATACCAGCTTGATGGAAATGGTCCCAAAACACCTGATGGGCCGGGTGCAGAATGCCTACAACTTTGGCGGAACCTTCCTGCAACTCGCGCTAGCCCTCTGCGTGGGCGCGGTCGCGCATAAAGTCAGCCTGGTGGCCGCGTTCGCCATCCTGGCCTGCGTCTACGGCCTGTCGTTCGTGGCCGCAAGTTGGCCGGTCGGGTCTGTAGCTCCCATAGAGGAGGGTGCCCCATCCTAGCCGCGCTTTTTGCGGCTAGGATGGGAATCTCAAATGCTGCGGGTGCCCCATTTCTCGCGCGCCCTTTGCGCGAGAAGTGGGCATTTTGACTCCCGACGCGCCTAAGCACGTACTCCGTGGTCAGCCACCACCTCTAACTGTTATTCTTTCCCATTCCTAAGGAGCACTCATGTTCTCTGATCTACAAGGCCGGGTAGCCGTGGTTTTCGGAGTCGCCAACAAGCGCTCGATCGCGTGGTCGATCGCCCAGGGACTGCACGCCGCCGGCATGAAACTCGCCATCACCTATCAAAATGAGCGCCTGGAGCAGGAAGCCAAGGATCTCATCCTGTCGCTGCCCGGCGCCGAAGCTTACATGTGCGACGTCTCCAAGAACGAAGAGATCGACGGCCTCTTCGCCACGCTCAAAGAGCGCCACGGCAAGCTGCACACCTTGGTGCACTCCGTCGCCTACGCCCCCGCCGACGAACTGAAAGGCGACTTCGTAAACACCACCCGCGAAGGCTTTCGCATCGCGCTCGATGTCAGCGTCTATTCGCTGATCGCCGTCGCCCGCGCCGCCGTCCCGCTCATGACCGACGGCGGATCGATCATCACCATGACGTACTACGCATCCGAAAAAGTCGTCCCCCGCTACAACGTGATGGCCGTGGCCAAGGCGGGACTCGAATGTTCGGTCCGCTATCTGGCCTTCGAGCTGGGCAAAGAAAGAATTCGGGTGAACGCCATTTCCGCCGGCCCCATCAAAACTCTGGCCGCGCGCGGCATCGCCGGTTTCGGCGACATGCTGAAAGGCCACGAAGAACGTGCCCCCCTCGGCCGCCGCGTGGACGTCGAAGAAGTCGGCAGCACCGGAGTGTTCCTGGCCTCAGACGCCAGCAGCGGCATCACCGGCGAAGTCATCTACGTCGACTGCGGATTCAACATCATGGGGTTCTGAAAATAGCTTCTATTCGACACACATATTCGACACCCATGGGCGAGCCGGCCCAGCCAATATGCGTTTGCCCTGGGTTTTGAGTGTAAACACCTGATTTCGACAACGGTCTATAGAGTCTCCGCCGCTATGCCGGGGACAGCTCAGAGGCGTTAGCCAGACGCGCTCGCCTTCGGATTCGCAATTGTGCGACTCGCGCTGCGACCACTATTCCTCCCAGCACCGACCACATGCCCGATCCCGCGATCCAAAGCTTGTAGGGGAATTCACTATCAGCGCCCGCGTATAGAGGCAAGCAAACAGCCGCGACCGCGCAAAACAGGCATAATGCCGCCCCAACAATCGTCTCGATCCACGTAATCCGCGGATGCACCAGCCGTCGTTGAGCGGCGAGCAGCGCCTCGATGCCGCGGCCTACGCTCCACCAGAAGAGAATTCCAATCAGCGGCCAACTGATTACTCGCCACGTTTTGAAGACCATCCCTCTCGGAACCCACTCCTGCTTCGCCGGACTCAAGATTGCATAAGGCACCTGGACCAAGCCGGAAGGCAAATTCAACATCATCGGCATCCATTCCCGTCTCTCAAGGGCCTGGAAAGTGCGGAGTTCCTGCGCATCTATGACCAAGTTCGGGAATTGCTGGTTCTCGAGAGGTTTCGGCGGAGGCGTTTTCAAGGGTCGGTATGCGCGAATGGAAGCCTTGATCTCCTGAATGAAAAGGGCTCGCAACGGCCAGATTGCAACGACACAAAGCACGAGTTGAATGAGTGGCAGCAGCCATCGAAAAGCAAACGTGGAGTGTGCGTGAATCATAGACATCGGGAGTCTAACAGACTGCAGGTTTGGTCAGTTGGCGATAAATCCCCATAGCGGTCATTGACCCGGCTATTTTCGCCAACCGAGGAAAGCGTCCCGGCTAAGGAACCATCCTAGCTGCTAACTTGATGCGCGCCCCGTTCTCGCCCACCGATTCCAAATCTCGCCCTCGCACCAGCCGCGGCAAACCAATACCCTCGGGGAGTTTTCCACAGAACTTTATTTTCCAATTGTGACGAACAACCTTTACCGAGAATTTCAGATGATGCAATCTGGCGAACGTAGGGCCCGGATGCAACGACGCGCCAGTCCTAGGAAACTCGCGACCCCCGCAACCTCCCCACGTGAGTGAGGGACAGCCAGGGACATCCGAAAGCCAGGGTGCAGACAGCAAACCCGAATTGCTCGGGATCTGGCACCCGCTGTGGGAGTGATCACTCCTAACGTTTTACCGAGCACGCTTTACCCAGCCACGAGTCGTGAGCTACGAGTCGCGAGCCGGGTCGAGAAAGCTACGAGATAAACAGAACGAGGAAAGGCCAAGACCGAAACATCCACCGCAAAAGCCTGCCCCAAGCGGAGCCGCAGAGCGGCGAAAGAATACAGCCCACGGCGCAAGCCGTGGGGGAGTAAGGAAGAAGAGGAACAAGCCCCGAAGGGGCGAAAGAAAACACAGGTAGCCTACAAAGAACGCGGCAAGAAGTCGGCGTCACCCGCCGAGGCCCTCCCCCCATGCTCATCGCGGAATAACTAACCGTGGGATAATAACGCCCATGCGCAACCGAAGCCTCGCCTTCACCCTCTTCGGCGCCGCCATCCCGTTCTCGATGATTCGGGAATGGAGCGCCCCCGCCGCCTGCGTGCGAATCGTAATCGATCGAACACAGGTCTTCAGTCGTAGCCAATGAGTGCTATGAGGATTTTTCGACAATTACCACCGAGCTAGTCTGTCGGCCAACAGAAAACAGGGCCGTCGACGGCTTTGATTTGCGGAGAATCCGTTAACAGAACAGAAACCGGGTAAACAATCGCTGATTCCCAGCGAGCCGCCTGTTCATATCTGCTACAAACGGGTATGTTGGTTTGCCTGATACCGAACTCGGCCCTTACTTTGTTCCAGCAGTCCGCCTGTCCTGTTTTCAAGTTGCAACCGGCGCGCACGACGCGAAGGAAGGTCAATCGGATAATTTGGTCAGCTTCGCCGGTTACGCGAAACGTGTTCTTGAGATGCTGTTCTTTCTGGTGGTACTCAAGCAACGAAGCGTCCTCAAACAGCTTTCGTCCGGTCTTGACGTCGAAGACGGCGAACGGCAACCCTCCGTCCTCTCCGTCAGCGGCGGTAAATACTGCATACCTATCCTTTGCGCCCCAGAAATATCCGCTCCACTCTCGCCATGTCAGAACCTTCTCGCCTTCGATGTGCGTCTGCGTGCACCGAGCGTGGGCCAACGGAACGATCGACAGCCACTCCGCACCCTTCTGCCCCTCGTCATACTGCTTCACGGTGAAGGTGGAATAGTAGTAGCAGGTCAGCTTTTTTCTAACGTGCTGAGTAGGCCTGTAATACGGGGATGGGCCGAGATCTACAACAGTCTTCTTTACTGGCTTATCGAAGCCCTCATCGAGGTCAGCACCGTCCGTCTGCGCACAGAGAGACCCCACCACGAGCAGCAACACAGCGAGGAGTTTCACACCGACAATGTAGCTCCGCAGATGCACGGCCGCAACTCTTGTTATAGCGAGGCGTCTACACTCAAACCCACTTCCCGAGTTATCCCCTTACCCTGATCCGCCGCTCATTTTCGCCTTCCCGCTCCAGCGCAATCTCCACATCCCGCTCCCGCACCAGCCGCGGAAACTTCTCTCCCCACTCGATCAGCAGGATGCTGGTGTCGGCGCGCAGATCATCCAGGGCGAGCGTGTCCAATTCGCGCTGCGTGTCGATGCGATACAGGTCGATGTGATAAAGATTGGCGCGCGGCCCGCGATATTCGTGCACCAGCGTGAAGGTAGGACTGGTGACGTCTTCCTCGGCGGCCGCTTCAAACGCCGCCGCGATTCCCTTCACCAGCGTGGTCTTGCCCGCACCCAGATCGCCGCGCAGCAGCACCAACTTCGGCGGTGCAAGCAGCCCAGCCAGCGTCCGCCCAAAGGCGATCGTCTCCTCAGCCGAGTGCGTGATGATTTCGCTCAGCGTCTCATTCGTCTTGATCTGCTCGTGCACATCGTAAGTATAAAGGGGACGCGATGGAATCGGCTGAAGCAAGCCGTCGCGCCGCAAGGTTTGAGATGGACGTTTCGGAGTACCGTGGAAGAGCGGCGCTTCAGCGCCGCGTTAGGATGCGGAGACACTGGGGCTTTAGCCCCTGAGGCCTAGCAGGCTAATACGTCGAGAACCCGCTGGCCTTCATGCCCAACAGATTCCGGTCGACTACGTGGTCGAGCGAAGTCCGCAGGCGGCGATGGTCGTCGTCCTCGAGCGCCACGAACTTGAACGGCTGCAGCACTTCGTTCGCCTGCCGCTGCATCGGGCTGAGCACTTCGGCCATGCCGTGCACCGGGCCGGCCTGCGTCTGAAAAGCGACTTCGACAAAGTCGCCCTGCGCCAGCGATTGCGCCAGCCGCAGCAGACCTCCGGTCACGGAAATGGTTTGGAGTTTCGCTTTAGTGCGCCGGCCATCTTCTAAACGAATCGCAGCCAGGACCGAATCGCCTAGCTGGACCCGGGCCGCGCGCCGCGAAGGGTGCGGTTGGGGGAATTGGGTCATAAGCTGGATGTACTATCGCACTATGCCCCGTTGCACAAAAGATTACTGAAGCCCCTCGTCCGGATTCCCGTGCTGCTAGCCGCATCTGGACACATCGCAGCCATGCGCTATCAAGCAGTTAGAGGGTTAGTTACCAGTTGATTAATGTCCCAACGGACCGTCGGGCAAGTTCGTTCTGTCATTCCGAACCGGGCTGAAAGCACGGTGAGGAACCTGCTGTTCGCTCAGGGCAGGCTCCCGCGCGATCAAAACCGCACCCCGGAATAACCGATTTAAAACTGCCTGCCAGTTGGAAAGATTTACTATCCTGACTGGAATCTCGGAGAATCTTAATGTTGCAGACTACGCGCTTCATCGTTCTCTCAGTGTTATTCGCGAGCACGTTTTCATTCGCTCCATCCTCATCTGCGCAGACGCACCCACCGCTGCGCGTCGGCATCGTCGGCCTGGTTCACGGCCATGTCCACGGATTCCTCGGCCAGTCGCTGCACAGCCCCGAGATCGAAATCGTCGGCGTCGCCGAACCTGATTCGCATCTGCTGTCGCAGGCCGCAACGCGCTACGGATTTGACCATTCCCTGCTGTTCGCCGATCTCGACGACATGCTGGCCAAGACGCATCCCCAGGCTGTGCTGGTCTACACCAGCACTTACGACCATCGCCGCGTGGTCGAAATCTGCGCCCGGCACGGCGTTCACGTCATGATGGAAAAGCCGCTCGCCGTCAGCCTCGACGACGCGCTCGCCATCGAGAAGGCCGCGCACGCCGGCAAGATTCAAGTGCTCGTGAACTACGAAACGTCCTGGTATCGCAGCAATCACGCCGCCTACGACCTCGTACATGCGGGCGCCCTCGGCGACGTTAGAAAAGTTGTGATCCACGATGGCCACAACGGCCCAAAAGAAATCGGCGTCGAGCCAGAATTTCTGGCCTGGCTCACTGACCCGAAACTCAATGGCGGCGGCGCTCTGTTCGACTTCGGATGTTACGGCGCCGATCTCATGACCTGGCTGATGGACGGCCAACGCCCGCTGACCGTCACCGCTGTCACGCAGCAGCTCAAACCAGAAATCTATACACGCGTCGATGACGAAGCTACGATTATTCTGACCTATCCGCACGCGCAAGCCATCGTGCAAGCCTCGTGGAACCGGCCCTTCGGCCGCAAAGATATGGAGGTCTACGGCCAGACGGGATACGCCATCACAGTCCAGAGCAACGACATTCGCGTGCGCCACGGAGGTGACAACAGCCGCGAAGAACAAATCGCCGCCAAGCCCGTGCCGTCGCCCTACGACAATGAACTGTCGTATCTGCGCGCAGTAATCCTAGACGGCGCGAAGCCGGACGCGCTGTCCTCCCTGGAAACGAATGTAACGGTGACGGAGATTCTGGACGCAGCGCGCCGCTCCGCCGCCACCGGAACGACGATTCATTTACCACTTCGTCCGAGCTCGCCAAAATAAAACTGTCATCCTGAGCGCAGTGAACACTTCGCGAAGCGAAGTGTGCGCGGAGTCGAAGGACCCCGCGCGAGCTTGCTCTCCACATACGTTTCAGGGAGCTCCCACGATGCGCCTCCGGGCGAACGCCTTGAGTCGCCGCGGAAGCGGGGCAGATTGCAGGGATCCTTCGACTCCGCGCGGCCTGCGCTTCGCTGGGGCCGCACTCCGCTCAGGATGACATGGTTTTTTACTGGCCAATCGCTTGAACAATCCGCGCGGGATGCACTAGCCATCCCAGCACACGAATTTCTCCCGCGCGGCCTTCTGCGCACGGCGAAATGCCTCCGGCAGCCCCTTCAGCAAATCCGTCGCCACCAGCGAATGTTCGCCGACGCTCTCGCGCATCACATCGCCAGCCAGGCCATGCAGATGAACGGCAGCACAAACCGCCAGCAGCACGTCGTTCGGACGCTGCGCGGCATTACTCTGTGCGATCATGCCCGCAACCATGCCAGTCAGAATGTCGCCCGTCCCGCCAGTCGCCATGCCCGGATTGCCTGTCGTATTCACCCACGCCCCGCCGCCAGGTTCAACCACCAGCGTGCGGTGCCCTTTGAGCACGACGATCAACTCGTGCTCGCGCGCGAATTTGCGCGCCGTGCCCAAACGATCCTTCTGCACGTCGGCGATGCTGCATCCGCACAGCCGCGCCATCTCCCCCGGATGCGGCGTAATCACCAGCGTCCGGCCGTGGCCGTTCAATTCACTCGCACGGCCTTCGAAAGCGTTCAGCCCGTCGGCGTCCAGAACGATCGGCATTTGGCTGGTCGTGACCAGCCGGCGTACCAAGCTTGCCGTATCCGCATCGCGCGAAATCCCGGGACCGACGGCTAGGACGCTCTTTCCCTTCGCCATGTCCGCCAACCGATCACCCGCCTCGGAGCAGATTGTCCCTGCAGCTGTTTCCGCCAGCGGCTCCGTCATCAACTCCGGATGAAATCCCGCCACGGTGGGCAGAACCGATTTCGCCGTCGCGACCGTCGAGAGCCCGGCACCCGCCCGCAACGCCGACATTCCGGCCATCGCCACCGAGCCGGCTTTACCCACCGCGCCTCCCACCAAGAGCACGTGGCCGTAACTTCCCTTGTTCGATTCCGCGGGACGCGGCTCGATCATCTTTGCGAAATCGCGCGCAGTAATCACGTTGAGCTGCAACGACGACATGATCGCTTCATCCGGCGAGCCGATGCCGGCGACATACGTTGGCCCCACTGTCAGCCCGCTGAACACATGCGCCGGGCGCGGCGCCGTGAACGTGACAATCGAATTCACTCTGGCAATAATTCTCTCGGGTGAGGCGGGCTGCGGGCCCATCGCATCGGCGTCCGCACCGGAAGGAATATCGACGGCGACGACCGGGACCTGGCTCGCATTCAGAATCGCGATGGCGTCGGCGTAAAGCCCGCTCACCGGAGGCTTGAATCCCGTACCCAGGATCGCGTCGAGATACAAATCAGCGGACAATGCGCCCCGCACGCGATCACTCTGCAATTCTTCGCTCGTCTTCGCCACCATCGCGGCCACAGGCAGCTTGCCGAACATCCCAGCCGCGTCGCCGCGCAACTCGGCCGGATCCGCCAGCAGAATCACCTGAACGGTTCTGCCCTTCTCATGCAGCAGCCGAGCCGCTACAAATCCGTCGCCGCCGTTATTGCCCTTGCCGCAGAACACGACGATCCGTTGCGCCGTACTGTAATCGGTAAGCATATGCTCCGCCACAACGGCCCCGGCGTTTTCCATCAGCGTGAGTGACGGCACGCCGAAGCGCTCGCTGGTAGCGCGATCAATGGCGCGCATTTCCGCAGCAGTAACGATTTTCATTGGGTTCCGGTTTTCATGACGACGCGGCCGTCTGCTCGAGCTGGCGTAGTTGCGCGGGTTCGCCCATGGCGATCAGGCAATCGCTGGCCTCGATCCGCTCGTCCGGCGCAGGATTGAAGTGCATGCCATCATGGCGTTTAATCGCCAGCACAATCACTCCCCGCTCCTGCCGGATGCGCGAACTCTCCAGCGTTTTGCCTGCGAACGCCGACGCGGAAGTAATGTGAATCTCGCCGATCTCCAGATCCATGCCGAGGTGCGTGGTCGCGGTGTCAAGAAAAGAGACGACATGCGGCCGCAACAATGACTGCGCGATCCGCTGCCCCGCAAATGAGTACGGAGAAACCACCGCATCAGCGCCGGCAGTCAGCAGATGCTTTTCCGCCGCGTCTTCACTGGCCCGCGCAATAATTTTCAGGTGCGGATTCAGTCCGCGCGCGGTGAGCACGATGTAAAGGTTGGTGGCGTCAGTGGTCGTGGCTGCGACCAATCCCTGCGCCCGCTCGATCTGCGCCTGGCGCAGCGTCTGTTCCTGCGTGGCGTCTCCCGCGATTACCAGCCAGTTTTCTAAGGCAAAGCGCTGGCGCTTGGTTTCAGCGTTCTCCAGAATGACGAAAGGCACCGGCTTGCGCGCCAATTCCCGCGCCACACTGCGTCCCACCCGCCCCATGCCGCAGATAATGTAGTGCCCGTCGAGCCGGCCGATTTCGCGCTCCATGCGCCGCCTTCCGAAGAAGCTTTGCAGCTCGAATTCTAGCAAAGCCTGGCTCAGCGCTCCCACGCCCAACGCCAACAGCGACACGCCGGACAAAATCACAAACACGTTGAACACGCGACCCGCCTGCGAGAGCGGATGCACTTCCTGGTATCCAATGGTGGTCAGCGTGGTCACCACCATGTAGAAGCCGTCAAACCACGGCCAGCCTTCGATGTAGTGATAGCCAGCAGTGCCGGCCGCCATCACGATCAGCAGCAGCGCGCCAATGGTGCGAAGATTGCGGAAGGCCTTCATTCGGTTCTGGGTACCTAACCAGGGCGGCTTCTTGGGAAGGGCACGACTTCCAGTCGTGCCGATCGATCGCCTTCAATGCTCTTGGCTTTGGCCGCTGAGGGCGCCGCCACTCGGGCCACGGCCGCCGACCTCCGACTATAAAACAAAAAAGCCCTCCGCGCCGTGCGGAGGGCCTCAGAGTCAAAACGAAATCACGCTTCCGGCGTGCGTCCCGCCGCCATCGCCTGCACCTTGCTGTGTTTCACGCTGTAGGTGAAGTACACCACCAGCCCAATCGCCAGCCAGACAACCAGGCGGATCCAGTTCCACAATCCAAGGTTGAGCATCATGTAACCGTTCGCCAGCACTCCCAGAATCGGAACCAACGGCACCCAGGGCGTGCGGAACGGCCGTGGCTGGTCGGGTTTCGTATAGCGCAACACCATCACGGAAAGCGACACGATCACGAATGCGAGCAGCGTTCCAATATTCACCATCTTGCCAATCTGGTCGATGGGAGTCAGGCTGCCCACAACCGCCGCCAGCAGACCCACGAGGATCGTATTCTTCCATGGCGTGCGAAATTTGGGATGAACGTCGGCGAAGAATTTCTTCGGCAGCAACCCGTCGTTGGCCATCGAATAAAGAACGCGCGTTTGCCCCAGCAGCATGACCAGCATCACGCTAGTCAGTCCAGCCAAGGCGCCCAGCGTAATAATGTTTGCCGCCGTGGTCAGACCCCGATCCAGAAACGCCACCGCAACTGGCGCTTCAATGTTGACCTGTTGCCAGTGCACCATTCCGGTGAGAACGCCGGCCACGGCAATATATAAGACGGTACAGATCGCCAGCGAAGCGATCATGCCGATCGGCAAGTCGCGCTGCGGATTTTTCGCTTCCTGCGCCGTGGTTGAAACCGCATCGAATCCAATGTAGGCGAAAAATATGTAAGCCGCACCCTGCCAGATCCCGCCCAAGCCGTGGGGAGCATAGGAGTGCCAATCCATACCCCAATTTGCCCGATCAATATAGTGAGCACCCAACCCGATCACGAACAGCACGACCGACACTTTGATTACGACGATCGTAGCGTTAAACCTCGCGCTCTCTTTAATGCCCACAACCAGAATCGCCGTGATCACCAGCGCAATCAGGAAGGCAGGAAGATTGAATCCGATTTCCGTCCCAAACAAATGCGGCGCACCCAACAGATCATGCGCCCGCTGCATTAACTCTGGAGACTGAGCGGCGATGATGGCGCTCACCTTGTCGAGAAACGCCTGCGATCCGGCCACCAGTGAAGTGTCGGACGCTGTCGCCATCTGCCGGGCGACCATATTTTCCGCCGTCTTCAGCGCTGTCCAATGATCGTAGGCCAGCCACAACGGCATCTTGATATGAAAAATGTTCAACAGTTCGACGAAGTGGTTCGACCATCCGGAAGAAACCGTGCTCGCGCCCATCGCATATTCGAGCGTGAGATCCCAGCCGATGATCCACGCCAACAATTCACCGAGCGTGGCGTACGCGTAGGTGTAAGCGCTGCCCGCCAGCGGAATCATGGCCGCAAACTCGGCGTAACACAGTCCCGCAAACGCGCATCCCAGCCCCGACAACACAAACGACAGAGAGAGTCCGGGCCCCGCATAGTGCGCGCCCAGCCCCACCATCACAAAAATGCCGGCGCCGATGATCGCGCCCACGCCCAGCGCCGTCAGCTGAAAAACTCCCAGCGTGCGTTTCAAGCTGTGCTCGCCCGTCTCGCGGGCTTCTTCCATCAGCAGGTTCAGCGGCTTGGTTGCGAACAGGTTTCCCATCCGTTTGCTTTCTCCTTAAATGACTACGCTGCGCCCTTGGCGCCCGCGCTCCGCGACCACGCATAATAAACCGGAATCCCCAGCAGCACCACAATCAATCCCGGCCAGGTGTATTGCGGTTTGTAGCGCAATAGTACGACATCGATGAATAAAGCCATCACAATATAAATGATGGGCAGGATCGGATATCCCACGGCCCGGTAGGGCCGGTTCGCGTCCGGCCGCGTCCGCCGCAACACGAACAATCCCACAATCGTCAGAATATAGAACACCAGCACGGCGAAAATAATGTAGTCGAGCAGTTGCCCGTAGCTGCCCGAAACGCACAGCAGGCAAGCCCACACCATCTGCACCATCAGCGAAACCGCCGGCGTCTTGTACTTAGGATGCAGCCGAGCGACGTTGCGGAAGAACAAACCGTCTTTGGCCATCGCATAATAAACGCGCGCGCCCGACAAGATCAGACCATTGGCACAGCCGAAAGCGGAAATCATGATCGCCGCCGCCATCAGCAAGCCGCCCGCCGGGCCCAACATCTGCGTCATCACCGCCGTCCCCACGCGTTCTTCGGCAACGAACTTGATGCCCCGCTCGACGATGCTGATCCCGTTAGGGCTGCCGCCCAGCGGCAAGACGCTGAGATAGACAAAGTTGCACGCGATGTACAGCGCGATCACCACCCCTGTGCCCAGAGCCAGCGAGAGCGGCAGGTTGCGGCTGGGATTCCTCACCTCGCCGGCAGTAAAGGTCACGTTATTCCACGCGTCGGACGAGAACAACGACCCCACCTGCGCCACGGCCACAATCGTGAGCGTGCCCACCATCACGATCGGTCCACCCACGCCGACCTGCACCGCGTGCTGCGCACCCAATCCCGCGTGATGCCAGAAGTTCGCGCCAAAATTCGCCGCCAGAGCCTGCGGGTTGCGTCCCAGCAGGAACCCGAATACCGCCAACCCCAGCAGCGCGGAAACCTTGGCCGCCGTGAAAATGTTCTGAATGATGGCGCCGGTCTTCACTCCAAAAATGTTCACCACCGAAAGAAAAATCACCAGCAGGATCGCCACCAGATTCTGCGTATTGATCCCGACTTCCATATTCCCCAGAACCATGGGCCCAATCGGAATGGGCGGCACTTTCCAGATATGCCAAATCCAATTTGTCGAAGAAATCGCCGGGAAGAAGACTCCGAGAAATTTGCCGAACGCCACGCCCACCGCGGCGATGGTCCCAGTCTGAATGACCAGAAATAAAGTCCAGCCGTAGAGAAATCCCCACAGCGGCCCCAGCGCCTCGCGCAGATAAACGTACTGGCCGCCCGCCCGTGGCATCATGGCAGCCAACTCGCCGTAACTGAGCGCGGCCACAATCGTCATGAACCCGGCCACGGCCCACGCGGCAATCAGCAAGGCCGGCGAATCCACTTCGCGCCCAATTTCCGCCGACACAATAAAGATGCCCGAGCCGATCATCGACCCCATGACCAGCATGGTGGCGCTGGTCAGGCCCAGGCCCTGCACCAGTTCCTTATCTTGATGACTGTGAATGTCCCAGTCGCTGCCTGCCGCTGGCTGCGTTGTCGGTGTGCTCAGGAAAACCTCCCGGTCGTTGGTCGCCAGTCGTTAGTCGTTGGCAGGAACCGCGGCAGGCGACCTGCTGCCCTTGCTAACGACTAACGACCTGCGACTAACGACGTTTTACCTTACCTCAATATGCGAAAAAATTCCTCTGCTGATTTGCGCGGCTCCCGCAGCAGATCGGAAATCACCGCCACGGAATCGGCCCCAGCCTCAATCACCGAGGCAGCATTCGCTCGCGTAATCCCCCCAATCGCAACCAGCGGCTTACACGTCAAAGCCCGTGCCCGGCGCACTCCCTCGAGTCCCACGACAGGATCAGGCTTGTCTTTACTGGACGTCGCAAACACCGGCCCAATCGCCAGATAGTCGGCCGAAGTCAGATCGGCCTCGCGCAGTTGCTCGGGATTATGCGTCGAAACCCCCAGCCAGCGTTCCGGCCCAATAATCCCGCGCACCGCTTCCGGCGACAAATCCTCCTGCCCCACATGCACCCCATCAAACTCAGCCGCCAGACAAAGATCGGCCCGGTCATTCATGATCAACCGAACGGAACTATTCGTAAGGGGGTGCCCCACGTCTCGCTGCCTTTGCGAGACGTGGGGATTTTGATCTTGGGTGCCCCATCCTTTCGCGTCTTTTGCGAAAGGATGGGATTCCACATCAGCGTAAGCAGGAAAGAGCCGGCGCAATTCCCGCGCCTGCTCCAGCATCACCCGCGCATTTCCGGATTTATTGCGATATTGCAGAAGAGTGCAACCACCAGCCGTCAGTTCCGCTGCGAATGCGACGAGATCGGCAGTAACGGGGAAGAGCGCCGCGTCAACAATGCAGTAAAGACGAGGCAGGTTCATTGGATAAACGACAGATCGTGCTTCTCGACATACTTGTGGTAGCACTCGTCACACACCCAGTGCTCAGACAGATCGATGTAACCATATTCTTCGGCGTTGATGTCACCGCTACACAACTCGCAGTGGGCGTGGTCCCACCCTCCCTTGACGGTGTTATCGGGACCGACAGGGGGCAATTTTGCCTTCCCACTTGGCAAGACTGGATAGAACCTGGCCAAACCTGTCTCCTTGCCCGCCTGTCTGATCTCAACCCATTTCCTTACTTCTTCCCCTTGAAGGATGGATACGTCGCTAGTGTCCACCACCCTCGCGATCGCGTCCGTCGCGTGAAACTGCTCCCGATTCCATTTCCATCTCGGTTCAACGACCATCCAGACCTGATATGGCTGCCAAAGCCTCACATAAGCCATCTCTGAACCCACGACCACTTCTGGCGCTGGCCCGTCACAAGTGTTAAACGAAGCTGCGCCCCGGACCGCATCCAGAACCTTCAGGTCGCCGCCCAAGCCGATCAGGACGTCCTGCCCGTGCAGGAGCAGGAAACACCGGCCTTCCTGCACATCGGCCGTTCGGTCTATCGTGCCTGAGAGTTCGAGGTCCGATTTACTAGCCTCGCCTTTCCTGACCTCCGATACGTGGAAGTGCGGAAGGTCGGAGAGATTTTTTGCGGGGGTCGTCATTGTTATGAGCTCTCTGACTTCCCATTCTTCTTCAGGAATCTCTCAATGAACCCCGTATCAAACTTCCCTGCCCGGAAATCCGGATCCGCCAGAATCTTCCTATGCAGCGGGATAGTGGTGTAGATGCCCTCGACGATAAACATCTCCAGCGCCCGCGCCATGCGCGAAACCGCCTCGCTGCGGTCTTTGCCGCGCACGATCAGCTTGGCAATGAGCGAATCGTAATAGGGCGGAATCACGCCCTCCGCATAAGCCGCCGTGTCAACCCGCACCCCCGTTCCGCCCGGAGGATGGAACGCGGTAATCTTTCCCGCCGACGGCGTGAATTTCTCGGGATGCTCGGCATTGATGCGGCACTCGATCGAATGTCCGCGATGCACGATCGGTCCCATCAGCACTTCGCTCATGCGCGCGCCGGCTGCAATCAGGATCTGGCTCTTCACCAAATCAACGTCAGTGACCATCTCCGTCACCGGATGCTCCACCTGAATGCGGGTATTCATTTCGATGAAGTGCAGCTTGCGGTCCTGATCCATCAGGAACTCGATCGTGCCTGCGTTCCAGTAGCCGATCGCCGCCAGCGACTTGCACAGCACCCCGCCAATCTCATCGCGCAGCGCCGGGGTTACCTGAGTAGAGGGCGACTCCTCCAGCAACTTCTGGTGACGCCGCTGAATCGAGCATTCGCGCTCGCCCAGGCTCACCACACTGCCGTGCTCATCGGCCAGCACCTGAAATTCGATGTGCCGCGGATGCTCTACATACTTTTCCATGTAGAGATCGCCGTTGCCGAACGCACCCGCCGCTTCCGCCGATGCCGCCTTGAACAGCCCCGGCAATTCTTGTTCGTCGCGCACGATGCGCATGCCGCGTCCGCCGCCGCCTGCCGAAGCCTTTACTATCACCGGGAAGCCGACCTGCCGCGCCCATTCGATCGCCTCGCCATCCGAAGCAATAATGCCGTCCGAGCCCGGCAGAATCGGCACACCTGCCGCCTTCATGGCGGCGCGGGCCTTTTCCTTTTCACCCATAAGCCGCGTCACTTCCGGCCGCGGGCCAATAAACTTGATGCCGCTGGTCTCGCACACTTCAGCAAAATTTGCGTTTTCCGCCAGCAGCCCGTAGCCGGGATGCACCGCCTCCACATTGGCGATTTCCGCCGCGCTGATCACCGCCGGGATATTCAAATAGCTCTCGGCCAGCCGCGGCGGCCCAATGCAGATGGCCTCGTCGGCAAACTTCACGTGCAGGGAGTTGCGGTCGGCTTCGCTGTAAATGGCGACCGTGCGGATGCCCAGCTCCTTGCACGCACAAATCACGCGCAGCGCAATCTCCCCGCGATTGGCAATGAGAATCTTCTTGAACATATCTTCTTAAGAACGAATAGCTTTCGGCCGTTAAAAAAATTGTTGATTGATGATTGCTGATTGCTGATTGAAAAAACTCCTCCGCGGATGCGCGGCTTTCAATCAGCAATCATCAATCAAAAATCAACAATTGGGTTACTGACTCACTTCTTCGGCCGGATCACGAACAATTCCTGGCCGTATTCGATGGGCTGTCCGTTCACCGCCAGCTTCTTGACGATCTCCCCGGCCACGTCCGACTCAATCTCGTTCAGCAGCTTCATGGCCTCCACAATGCACAGCACCTGCCCCACTTCCACCATGTCCCCCGGCTTCACAAATGGAGGAGCTCCCGGCGAGGGCGCTTCATAGAACGTCCCCACAATCGGTGACTTCACCATGTGAAGTCCTTCTTCGGGTGCTGGCGGGGCCGGCGCTGCGGGCGCTGCCGTTACGGGCACCGCGCCCAGTTCCGGCGCGGCCGGCGGCACCGGAGGCACCGCATAATACCGCGGCTCTCCCAGCCCATGGACGACCGTATGTTCTCCGGCTCGCTTGATCCGGACTTTGACATCGCCGCGTTCCAGTTCAAACTCGGCAATATCCTTTTCGATCAGGAATTCGATGAGTTCTTTCAGCTCTTTTTGATTCATTCGTCTTGGGTAGGACCCTTCGCCGCGAATTGCGAACTAAACCGCGCACTAAACACGCGAACCGGCCCATGACTCCATCAGCCGTGAAACCACGGAGCCACGTAAACGGCGGAACGCGCGAAGAAGCCGGGCGCGGATTCTGCCCGGCTGGAAAATACGTCCTGCTGAAAACCAGCAAAAGAAGACTATACCGCCAAAAAATCTTTACCGGTCGGCGTCATTACCTCACAACCGCCGGCCGTGACCGCTACCATGTCCTCGATCCTCACGCCCCATTTGCCGGGGAAGTATACTCCCGGCTCGATCGTGATGACCATCCCGGGCTGCAACACTTCCTTTTGCCCGTCCGCCACGCGCGGGGTTTCGTGGATCTCCAACCCCACCCCGTGCCCGGTCGAATGCGTAAAATAACGCCCTAACCCGGCTTTCCGCAAGACCTTACGAGCCGCAGCGTCTACCTCGCCCACCGCGATTCCCGGCCGCACGGCCTCAATCGCCGCCTGCTGGGCTCCTTTCACCGCCTCGTAAGCCTGGCGGGCATCCTCAGCAACCGCCCCGACCCATACAGTGCGGGTCTGGTCCGAACAATAAGCTGAGAGTATAACACCGAAGTCGCAGACCACGAACCCTCCCGGGGCAATGGCCTGGTTCGAGGCCCGCCCATGCGGCAGCGCCGACCTCGCACCCGAAGCAATAATTGTCGGAAACGACATTTCCTCCGCCCCACCCCGCCGTGCCGCCAGCTCCATGTCGGCCGCGACCTCGCTCTCCTTCACCCCCGGACGAATCACTTCCAGGGCTCGGTCAAACAACTTCGCCCCCAGCGCGACGGCCGCGCGAATTCGGTTCAGTTCGTCCTCATCCTTGACCATGCGGAACCGCTCCACCACCGCAGGCGAATCCTTCAGCCTCACTCCGGACGGCAGCAGCCGGGTGAGCCCCTTTTTCCCAGCCACGGTGAAGTGCTCGGCTTCAATGCCGATCGTCCATCCCCGCGCTCGCTTGCGCCGCGCCGCCAGAAATTCGCTCAAAGCCGACACCACCGCCTTGCGCGCAATCACCACCTTAGCCGCCTTCACCTCGTCATGCGCCTGCGTGTCATAGCGGACGTCGGTAAAGAACACGCTCCCCGCTTCTTCCACCAGCAGCAATCCAGCGCTCCCGGTAAAGCCGCAAAGATATCGAATGTTAGGCAGGTGGCTGATCAGCAGCCCATCAAACCGGGTGGTAGCCAGATGCTCCCGCAATTTCTTCTGCCGCGCCGAGAAGTCCATCGCTGGTGAGTCTAACAGGAGCAGTACCCAGTACTCAGTACTCAGTACTCAGAAAAAGACCAGCCCCAGATTTCTGCCGACCGGCAGACGCTGGGGCAGGGTGTACTGATCGCTGGGTACTGAGTACTGCTTCACGCCGCAGACTTCGTGGACGCCAGCAGTCCATTCACGATTCGACCAAGTTCCGCCGCCCGGTCGAGCAAGGCGTCGGCCGTTTCGGACGGCAAATAGGCCAGCGCGCTTGCGATGGCAACTTGAGTTTCGATTTCCGCCAGGGAGCCTCGCGCATTGGTCAGAAAACGATGAAACTCTCGATGCGAATACCGTGCCTGTCCCTCAGCAATGTTGCTCGGGACGGAAACCGCCGCCCGGCGCAGCTGGCTTGCCAACCCATACATCTCATCCCGCGGGAAGGTCCGTGTCGCATGATAAATCTCCACCACAAACTCCATTGCCTTCCGCCAGGCAATCAGCCGCTTATGCGATTGAGCCATAGATGCTCCTCAGCCAATACTCAGTACTCAGTACTTGCTCAGCACTGGCTCTAGCACATCCTTACATTGGTCTCCTTTCATGTCTGCGACAACCGCACATAAGAAAGCTTGCAATCCCGTTTCAGGAATCAGCGCTCAGTCCGCAGTATTCAGCATTAACATGCTCTTGCCCAACTGAGTACTGAGTACCGAATACTGAGTACTAAAACAAAACCGCCGCCCTGACAGTTTTTTCAGGGCGGCGGCTGCTGCTCGGTACTGAGTACTGAGTACTAGGTACTGAATACTGCCTATGTCTGAATGATTCGCGGCGTGATGAAGAAGATCAGCTCCTGGTTTGAGGTGTTGACCTGCGTGTGTTTGAACATGTTGCCCAGGTACGGGATGTTGCCGAGCAGAGGCACCTGCGAGATGTTGATCGAGTTCTGCGTCTGAATGACGCCGCCAATCACCACCGTGCCGCCGTCCGTCACCAGAACCTGCGTGGTCGCCTGCTGCGTGATCAGTTCCGGGTTGCCCTGCACTTCCTGGCCAAAGTTCGGCGTGGTGTTTTCCACGTCCACGTTCAGGAAGATGGTGTTTTCCGACGTGATCTGCGGAGTGACTGTGAGCCGCAGGAAAGCGTCCACGTAAGTTACGGTCGGAGGACCACCCAACTGCGCCTGGGTCACGATGGGCACGCGCACGCCCTGCTTCACCAGAGCTTGAATGTTGTTCTGGGTTACGATTCGCGGACGAGAGAGAACTTTCAGCAGGCCGCGCGATTCCGCCAGCGACAGGATCGCGTCAATCCGGATGTTGTTGCTGGCGTTCACGAAGCTCAAACCGCTCGAAGGCGCCGTCGATCCCAGGTTCGAGAACAACGGAATCGAAGAACCAGTCGTGCTGCCCGATCCCGGCACCGTGACGTAGCCTGGGTTCAGTCCGCTCACCGTGGTCGGCGACGAACCCACAGCCTGGGCGCCGCCCACTGCGCTGTGCCCGTTGCCCCAACCAAAGCCCAGCTGCGTGCCGATGTCGCGGGCAAACTGCCGGGTTGCGGCCACGACGCGAGCTTCAATTTCAACTTCCTGCGTCTTGCGGTCCAGCTGCGTCAGCAGCCGGTCGATGATGGGCAGCACTTTCGGAATGTCGTTGACCACGATCGCATTGGTGCGGTCATCGGCCACCACATCGCCGCGCTGCGACAGGAATTTCTTTACCGTGATCAGAACGTCTTTCGCCTTGGCATAGCTCAGGAAGCGCGTGACCGAGACTTTTTCCACGGCCAAAGCTTCTGAGTCGATCTGCGCCCGGCGGGCGTCGGCTTCGTTCTTCAGCGTACCCACGGTCGCGATGCGCAGAACGTTGCCTTCCAGCTCGCGCGCCAGATCGTTGTTCTTCAGAACGATGTCCAGCGCCTGATCCCACGGCACGTCATCGAGCACGACAGTCAGCGTTCCGTGAACGTTAGGATCGAGCACCACGTTCAGTCCGCTGATTTCGTGAATCAGGCGGAAGAAATCTTTCAGGTCAACGTCTTTCAGGTTCACCGAAATCGGCTCGCCCGTATACTTCGGCCCGGCCATGGCGGGCTGTTGCCCGGCCATCGCTTTCTGCTCGGCGGCCAGATTCACCGCCGGCGTAATGCCGGAGGATTGCGCCTGGCTCTGCGCCTGGGCTGCATGCACGCTTACCGGAAGCAGTTCCGCGGCAGTCTTGTCAGAGAACCGCGCCGCCGCTTCCTGGGCGCGAGCCGCCGGCTCGTCCGCCGCAGCGTCAGTCGTTGCTGGGCCCGCCGTCTGGCTCTTAGCCTGATAGGTGGGCTCGACCATCACAAAGTCTGAAGGCGAAGCTTCAGTCTTCGCTGCGGTCGTGGCTGCAGGTGTGGCTGCAGCAATCGTCGCAGGCACAGCCTCAGTCTTCGGCGCGAAAGGCGATGTCGCCGGCGCGCTCGCCACTGTGTGTGAGCCGCCCTCAGCCTTGGCCGAAGCATTGGGATGCAGGGTCAAAATCAGCTTCCCTGCCGGCCCCGTCGTCAAATCGTAGGTGCAAGCCTCGACGAGATCGACAACGATGCGGGTGGTCGGATGCGCCTGGCCATTGCTGCCGATGCGCACGCCCTTGACCCCGTCCGCGCCCACTGCGATGTGGGTCTGTCCGGTCGCCATTACGGTTTCCGGCAGATCCACCACCACGCGGGCGGGCGAGTCCAGAGTACTGAGCTTGGGCGTTAGGGTGCCCCTCGAGCTCATCTCAACCCGGATGTCGTCCGTGCTCCGGACTACGTTGACTCGATCGAGCTGGCTTGGGGTCTGCGCAGCCGCAGCCGTCACCCCCATCACCACTAAGACCAGCACCGATACGAACAGTGTCAAATGTTGCTTTCGCATTTCGCCTCTCCCACCCGCGGGCCTGGCCCGCGTGTCACTTCTGAAACTGATTTCGACGATCCGTCGCCGGTTCGCCGCCCTGCTTGATGAATGTCTAAACTGCCGGCGTGAAGATTCGCTTGGTCACTTCGCGGGTCAGCGGCTTGCCCAGTTTGTCCTGCACCGTCTCCTGGAATACCACCGAGTCGCCCGTGATCTTCACTACATATCCGTTGAATACGGGATCGTTCTCCCGCAAAAAGTAAGCCTTGTTCAGGCTGTTGGTCACCACCGCGATAAAGCCGTTGTCCGACTTCACCACGCCCCGCAGATTGATGGCGTTGATCTCCAGGCATTTCTTGCCCGTCGAGCAACCCGAACCATTGGTCTGCACCACCGGACTGAAGAACGGATCGCGTTTGCCGGTCAGTGACCACTTCTTGTCTTCCTGCTTGGGCTTGGAAGCATCCGCTTTCGCGCTCTTGGCCGCATCGTCGGGCGCCGCAGCCGCCGTCTTCGCCGCCACCGCAACCTTCACGGCTTCCTTGGGATCCAGCTTCGCGACTTCCGGCTTCGCAGCCGGGGCCGCCGGGGCCTTCGCCACCGCAACCTTCGTCTCGACCGGCAGCGCAGCGGCTTTCACCGGAGCAGCCTTAAAAGGATCAGCCTTCACAGCAACCGTCTTGACCGCTGCAGCTGGGGCCGGAGCAGATGTAGCCGGAGCCTTGGTCGAAGCAACCGCGGCCGGAGCCGTCTTTACGGGAGCTGCCTTGGCCGGAGCCGCCGCGGGCGCAGGACTGCTCTTCGCCACGCTCGGAGCCGACGTCGTATGCAATGTCAAAAGCAGTTTGCCGTCCGCTCCCGAAGTCATCTCATAAGCCAGCGGCGCATCCAGATCGACCACCACGCTGGTCGTCGGAGGAGTCTTGCCGTCCATGCCGATGCGTACGCCCTTCACTCCGGCGCTGCCCACGGGAATCTTGTTCTGCGCGCTGGCCACCACCGTCTCCGGCAGTTCCACCACCACGCGGTCCGGCGATTTCAGTTTGCTCACGCGCGGCGTCACCGCCTGGCTGGAGCTGATCTGGATCTGCAGTCCGCCCGCGCCCGCAACCACGTCCACTTTCCGCAGTTGGTTGTTGGACGAGCCGTCAGAAGACGCCGCCGGCTTCGCAGCCACCGGCTTCGCCCCCGGTATCGCCGCGGGTTTCACCGCGGGTGCCGGAGCGCCCGGTGCCGGTTTCGCCGGCGTTGCGTTCGCCTGCTGCTGCAGCGACTTTGCCGTGCTGCGCGCGTTGTCGATAGCGGTCGCGCCCTGCGCCACAGCCTGCGTGGCCCAAGAGCCGCCCACCACCATTGCCGTTGCCAGAATGCCCGTCGTTATTTTGATCGTCAGCTTCATAAGTGGTTCCCTACTTCGCCGCCGGCGTTCCCGGTTTAGTCCCGGCGCCTGCCGCTGAAGGTGTCAAATCGTGACTGAAGTATGTGGTCGCCGTGAACGTCGCAATAATGCTCTCGTTGGCCGCGTACTGATAGGTATGCTTTACCTTCGCTCCGCTGGGATTCTTGGTGGTCGACACCAGCAGATTGCTGATGTTCACAATCCGTTCCAGCTTGCTGATGCGGTCGAAGAAGCCCACCACGTCGTAATACCGTCCGTCCGCTTCGAGATCGAAAGGCACTTCGGTGTAGTACTGCTGCGCCTTGGTGTCCTTCGCCATATAGCGCCGCAGTTCCACGTTCGCTTTCTGCGCTTCCGCGTCCAGCGTGGTGATGAAGTCGTCCACTTTCTTTTCATCGGGCACGATGCGCTGCTCGATTTCCAGCTGCTGCTTCAGTTCGGCCAGTTGCTGGTCGATCTGCTTCAGCTTGGGCCGATAGGACTCGAGCTCATTGTTTTCCGTGATCTTGGCGTCGAGGGCATGCTGCGCCGTGGCATTGCGGTCGTTCTGGCCCTTGAACATGCCAAAATACAGCGCAGCCGTCACAATCACTCCGCCCAGAATCACCGCTCCCCACTGCTTAATGCCCGAAAGTTCGCTAAAGTTCGCCATAGGTCAGCCTCGTGCCCCTGATACTTAGGACTTTCCCTTCTCGCAGGTCAGCGTGAACTGGAACGCCTGCATGTCCTTGATGGTGTCGTCCTGAAAAGTTTCCTTGATCTCGACGTTCTTGAAGAAGCCGGTTTTCTGCAGGTTCGCAATCAGATTGGCTACCGCATCGGTCGACAGCGCCGTGCCTTCCAGATTCACGCTCGGCCCCGAATCGTCCATCTTGCTCAGCCACACCGCTTCGGTGTTGTTCACCGTCTCGCCCAGCATGGCCATCAGGGTCACCGGACCCGTCTGGTTGGCGCGCAGCCCGTCGATCACATCCACCCGGCGCTTGTAGGCGTTAGCCTGGTTCTGGCGGTCCATAAACTTCGCCTTCACGTCGGCCAGCTCGCGGTTCTTCTGCTCCGCCACCTTCATGCGCGTTTCAATCGCCTTGGTCTGATGATCCAGCCGGTACCAATAGCTCAGGTTGAACAACCCGGCCACCACCAGCACTGCCAGCACCTTCAGCTTGGGCGAGCCCATATCGCCCATTTCCATCGTGGGCATCGCGGGACTGCCGCCGCCGCGTTTCTTCCCTTTGGCATTTTCGAGCAGGTTGATTTTGATCATAGGGATTCAAAGCTCCTCAGGGCCAGACCCACCGCTACTGCCATCTGTCCCGGATTCTGCTCCACCAGTTCCGCTCCCGGCCCTTCGGTCGGCGGCGTTACCCGCTGGAACGGATTCAACAACTCCACCGGCATCGAGAACTCCTGCCGCAACGCTTCCACCAGGCCCGGCACCTTCGACGAGCCCCCCGCCAGGTAAATCTTCTCGATGTGCTCTCCGGCCGCGCTGGCCCGGAAGAAATCGAACGTCTTCTGAATTTCCAGCACGATGATTTCGGTCACCTGCTGCAGGATCGGCTGCTTCGCGTCCTCGCTCACCGTGCCCACCTTGTTGCCCAGCTTCAAAGACTCCGCATCTTCAAAGCTCAGGTCCAGTTCCTTCTGCAGCGAGTCGGTGTACTGGTGTCCGCCTACGCTGACGTCGCGCGGGAACAGCGGCGTCGTGCCTTTCACAATGTTGATGTTCATCACGCTGGCGCCCAGGTTCAGCAGCGCGACGACTTGTCCCGGTGCCGGCTGGTAGTTGTACTCGTAGCAGTTCTGCAAGGCCAGCGCGTCAATGTCCACGATAGCCGGGGTGCGGCCCGACATCGAGAGTACGTTGGTGTAGTTCAGAATCTTGTCCTTCTTCACCGCCACCAGGAGAACGTCCATCTGCGGACTGCCCACTTCGTCCGACAGAATCTGGTAGTCGAGGCTCACGTCGGCCAGATCGAAGGGAATATGCTGCGCCGCTTCCTTCTCGATGGTCTCGGCCAGTTCCTGGTCGCTCATCGAGGGCAGCGAGATCTTCTTCACGATCACCGAGTGCCCGCTCACCGCCGTGGCCACCGCCTTGGTCTTGATCTGGTTGTCGAGGAACAGTTTCGAAATGGCGCTCGAAACCGTGCCCGAGTCTACGATCATCGAATCGACCACGATGTCGGAAGACAACGGCTCCAGCCCGAGGTGCGTCACTTCGATCTGCCCGCCCTTTTTCTTCAGCTCAACCGCCTTGATGCTCGAAGAGCCTACATCCAGGCCAACAATGGACTTCGATCCCATTCCAAACATGTGCCCACCTTTGGAGCGCCGGCGTTCCGCCGGCTCTCAGTTTTTGTTACTGTGCCCCGGCAGCTTTCGAAGCCGCCTTCGGTTTACGTTTCCCTTGCGGTTCCATCTCGCTCGACTTCTCTTCCATCCACTGATCCAAACGTGATTTCTTGAAGCGCCAGCGGTTACCCAGCTTGAATGCCGGAATTCTCTGTTCGCCCACGTACTTGTACAGCGTGTCCGGACTCACGCCCAGATATTGCGACGCCTGGCGAATGTTCATCACTTCTCGCGAGTCGGCCATATTTCCTTTTGCCTTCTCCACCACGTTTCATTTCCCGCCACAACTTCTGCCCCTGCGGGATTTCGTTGGGAGACTGCCCTGCCCTCAATATCGGCTCAGAGGGCTTTCGGTGTTCCGAGCATATCTCAACCCTGAAAAACCCCGGCTCAAAGCGAATCTCAGTGTTTTATTGGGTTTTTGGCCTGTTTTCTGGAAATCAAGAAAAGGCACAATCGGAGCGATTACTACATATTGTGGTCAACGCCGAAGCAGACACTATTAGAGGTATTTTGGGTAGAGGACATCCCCGGTCACATGCGGTCCGGTAACTGAAGTACTAAGCACGGTACGGAGGTACTACGACGCTGGGCCAAACTGCTGACTCGCCTGCCCTTAGTCAGTTCCTGAAACTGAGTACTTACGGTGCATCAAGAGCACAATTCGACGTCATCAGAAGTTCTGCGCTAGAAATTCGTGCTAAGAGTTTTGCGCTAGAAGTTCTGCGCTAGAAGTTCTGCGCTTGATAGTTCGAGAAGTCCGCGGGCGGAGCCACATTCACCGCGTTGCTGCACGTCAGGTCGGAAGTCAGCGGCCATTGCATCAGATAGAGCACAGTCTGACCACTGCTGTTGATCGCCTGCCGCAATGACGCGGCCTCGGCTGCGTCGTTGTAATACGCTTCGCCGATCACCCACGGCACATTCTGATGACCCTGAGCGCTCAGCCCGCTGAACGCGGTATTGAAGCTCGCGGGAGTTTCGTCATAGATGTGTACATCGAAGCGCTGCGGCGAACCATTGTTCCCGTACGCACTCGGCCCATAGACGGTGCTGACCTGGCTCACGTGCGCCGCGTCGGCAATGATGGAAAAGCCGATGGTGTCGCTGCTGCCGAAAGTCGAAACGTAGTCATTCCACAATTCCTGGCTGTACTGCAGAAATGCGTCCCAGCCCGGCGGAGGAATGCCTTCGTTCGTGAGATCGATGTGATAGGAAATCCCCGCGCCGGCAATGAGCGGCCGCAGGTTCTGAATCAGACTCCAATTTTCCTGGTAGTAATCGTCGCTGAAGGTAGCCCACTGCGTGGGATCATTCCCGCCCTGAGGATTGAAGCTGACTTCAATCTCGACAAATCCTGCGGCTTTGATCGCCGCCAGCAAATTGGTGAGGTTGGCTTGGAACTGTGGCGCCAGGTTTCCGCCTGTCGAATCCATGACCGTTCCACTGTTGAGGCCTCGGCCAAAATAAATCGGGATGCGCAGCCGCCGCTGGCCGTTGTCGTACATCTGCTGCAGTTGCTGGTTGATGGTCGCCGTCGCTGTGTTGTAGTTGTAGACGACGCCGTAGGGCTCGCGGTTGCAAGGGGACGCCAGGTAATACCAGCCGTAGTCGGAGCCGCCCAGCCCGGCCGGCAAGGTTGTAGTTATCGTCGTTGTTGTCGACGATCCGCCGCCGGAACAATGGCTCAATCCCAGGCTCAATGCCACGACAGCGGCAAGCAGCGTGGCACACTGCAGTGGAATCCACGGTCGCATCCTACGCAGTGCCATGAAGCCCGCTCAACTTCGTTCCTACTGAACATCTCTACTGGAACGTTCCTACTGAACGTCGGAAACTTTTCCGTTCACAAACGTAACTTTCATGTCCTTGTAGTAGTAGATCTGTTTACTGGTGAGTTTAACAATCTTGTCGGGCTTGCCCATCGCAGCCGTGACCTGATCCGGCGTCATGCCCACTTCAATGCTGACTGGATCGGCCTGTTGCGCGGGCGCCGCAGCGGCGGGTTGCGCAGCCTGCTGGTCTCCACTCTGTTGATCTTGTCCCTGCTGTTGTCCCTGCTGTTGTCCCTGCTGTTGTCCCTGCTGTTGTCCCTGCTGCTGATCTTGGCCGCCCTGCTGCTGCGAATCGTCGCTGATGGCCAGCAACTGCCCAATCGTATTCTCTACGTCGCCCGCGCTGGCGTTGGCCAGCGTTCCCTTGGGAAACGCAAACACGATGTTCGCTTTGTTGTAGGTCGTGGGATCGGTCTTATTGCATTTATCGCAGGCCACGATGCCCATTGTCACCGTGTCCTTTTCCAGGTTGACATCGACTTTGGTCGGGTACACCTTGTCGCCCTTGGCGAACAGCTTGGTCGTCTGTTCCTTGCCGAACTTCTTCATGCCGAAGCCGATGCCCTTCGAGAGCAGCGCGTTCGGAGCCTTCACCGTGCCATTCTCGTACTTGTTATTTTGCACGCTCGTATCCGAGTAGGGCACGCCGATCAGGCCGCCCTTCTGGATCGCCAGCAGGGTTCCTTCCTCCACCACGGAATACCCGCTGGTGTCGGACCCCATCTTCGCCGCCTTGTACTGGGCCACCAACTGTTCCTGCAAAGTCACGGCCTGCGCGCCGGCCTGGGCTGCGGTAAAGATAGTGGCGCATACCATCACCACACACGCCATCACAACGAAAGGAATCATCCTCTCAAGCTTGCGTCGAGACTTCTGGTCGAACTTCTGCCCCATGGCTGCAAATCTCCTCTCAATATCTGCGCTGATGCCGGATCACATTAGGAAATGAATCTGAAACGGTTCTTGCGAAACAACAGGGTTTTGGTGAAACAAAAACGGGGAGCGTCACCTTTTTGGTGACGCCCCTCCGGCATGATTGAGTTCAGGTTACAAAAAACTGCGTAGTCAGAAACCGCACGAGCCCGGCTTACTGCGAACCGCCGCCGCCCGACGCCGTTTCCTGCTTCACATCCTGTTCGGTCGAGTCAGCAGCCTTCTGCTGATCATCCAGCGCCTGACCGGCCGACTTGTCCGGCGGAGGCGGAGGAACGGCCGACGCCGTCGTGCCGGTATCCGGAGCCTTCGGCATCCCTCCGGTTCCCTGCTTGTCGGCCAGTGTCTTCATCCCAGCGGTCAGCTGTTCCAGGAAGTGGTTGTGCATTTCCTGCAGGTCGTCGACAGAAACCAGCACGGTTTTTCCGGATGCACAATCGGAAGCCTTGCTGCTGGCGATGCTGACGCTTACTTTCTGGTCGCCGTCAGGAGTGTCGGTCAGACGGGTGAGTACGTCACCCGAGGTGAGCGCGCATTCCTGGCCGTCGGCCACCGTGTCAACCTCATCCGCCACCACGAATGTGCGGTGTGCCGGATCAAGCGCCGGAGGAGGTCCTTCGACCGCAGCCGCTGCCGGAGCTGCGCCGCCCGACGCTGCGGGCTGAGCTGCCTGCGCCTGCTGCGCGGCCAGCTCCGCCTTCACTTCGTCGGCAATCGCCGCCTTCACCTCGGGCGAGAGCGCCACTTGGCCGCCCGCTGCCGGAGCCGGCGCGCTGCTCGCGGAATCATCCGCCGCCGCCGCCGACGCGTCCGCGTTGGCTTCCGCGCGCGCCGCATACGCCGCCTGCAGATTGGCTGAGATCAGATAATCCGTGAGCCAGAACGCGGCCGACGGATAGGAGGGATACGGAGCCCAATATGCTCCGTAGTAGCCGTACCACGGTGCTCCGCCCCAACCCCAGGCTCCTACGCCCCATACCAGAGGCGTTGCCCACGGGTTATACGCCCATCCATAAAATCCGGGATGATACCAATAGGGGTTGTAGTAGCCGTAATAGTGGTAACCGCCCCAGCCGTAGCCTACATACACTCCGGTCCGATACGCGCCGTGGTAATAGTAGGTGCGCGAATAATAGGACCGTCCGCCGCGCGTGACATAGGCGCGCTGCACATAGCCGCCGTGCCCGGTGGTGACGATGCGTGCGCCATTGCGCGTGGTCACAACGGTTCGCCCGCCGTGCAGCCCGTGGTTAATCTGCATGCCGTTCCGGTTGATGGAGCGGATCTGCCCGTTCGGACGCACGCTGGCCGATCCACCGCCCTTGAGAGCTACCGTGCGGCCCGGCGGCGTGCGGCTCGTCGTCCCCGCGTGGGTTGTCGTGCCGGTGTGGGTCGTGGTTCCGCCGGCATGTGTGGTCGTGCCGGTGTGCGTTGTCGTTCCGGAGTGCGTCACCGTCGTGCCATTGGGACGCGTCGTCGTGCCGGTGTGAGTAGTAGTTCCGCTGTGGGTCGTGGTTCCACCGGCATGCGTGGTGGTGCCGGTGTGCGTCGTGGTTCCCGTGTGAGTTGCCGTCGACGGATGGCTGGGCGCCGTCGAATGCTGCGCAGGCGCAGAGGAGTGGCTTGGCGCGCTGGCATGCGGCGCACTGGCGTGTGGCGCTGCCTTCGGCGCCGGTGCACTGGCTTTATGCTGGTCCGCGGCAAACGCCGGAACCGCCGCGACCAGGGTTAGCAGAACACATTTCCGCAGGGCACTTTCATACTTCATGAAATTCATCACAGACTCCTGAACTCAAAGTTTCATCCGACCGGCTAAACTACAGAACCTACAAACACGGGTCCGGCGAGAACGTTCCGATCATTATTTCTGGGCCCGGGGGAGAGGACCGGCAAGAGCGCAATGCGGCACATCGGAATTGCCCGAACTGGCATCTTGCGGCGCAGCAACGTTATCAAAAACCCGGCAAGCCGTGCAATCGTTTTCTGGGCATCCTCCGTCTTCCACCTCACCGCCCACTGCGGTAATCTATTCCGTCGGTCCCGGAGGGAACGCATTGCACTATCTTGACCGCTTGCAGCCACTGGCTCTTCTACTCATGCGTCTGGCCCTGGGAGCCATCATGGTTACGCACGGCTACCACAACCTGTTTGGCGGCCTGCATCACCATGTTCAGATGGTTGCCGGACTCGGCCTGCCCCAATGGCTGGGCTATGTCTCCTCCCTTGCCGAGTTTCTTGGCGGGCTGCTGATCCTCGTCGGATTTTTCACGCGCGTCGCTGCTTTCGCCGTTTGCATTGACCTGGTCGTCGCCATCTGGAAGGTGCACCTGCACAACGGGCTGATCGGCTCGCCCGACCGGCCGGGATATGAATTTGCCCTTGCCGCTGCCACACTGGCCTTTGCCCTCATCTTCTTTGGCGGAGGACCCATCGCCCTGGACCACGTTCTACGAGGAGGCGGCGGCGGTTCCTCCAGACGCTAAAATACCCGCCCGGTTCGTCGTCGCCAGTGCGCAACTTGTTGCGCTGTCCGGGGTTTAATCTCGGTGCCCTTGTCTGTTTGCCTGGTGAGCCGCACACCATGCGCGTATTGACCAGGCGAATGACCGGGGTGCGACCCTGTTTGAATTCCGCAGCCGTTGAACTATATGATGGATGGGTTACGCATGCGCCTGCATCCAAATGGTTTGACGGTCGCATCTTACTTTCAAAACCGTCAACAACGATCCGTTACAGGACGATCAATCACAGGAGGTTCCTCTTGAGAAAGCTTGCCTTCTTTGCGACCGTAATCGCCTTCTTTGCCCTAGCCAGCCTGGCTTCCGCCCAGCAAGGTGACGCCATGCTCGGTTTCGGGACCATCATGTCGCCGGGCACCGGCGGCTGCAACGATTTCACCTGCCCCGAAAAAGGTGGCTTGTACCCGAACATCAGCGCCGACGTCATCTTCCATCACCGCATCGGCTTCGGCTTTGACGCTGTCTGGAGAGGTGGCTACGGATACTTCGGAGGCACGCCCCAGCCCTACCGGCCCATCCTTTATGACTTCAATGCCGTGTACCAGCCCCGGATCACGAAGAAGGTTGGCCTTGACCTGATGGGCGGCATTGGCTGGCAGACCACCCGCTTCTACGGCTACAACAACAGCGCCCAGTGCGTGTATGGCTTCGGTTGCTACACCAGCACCAACCATTTCCTGGTCGACGTGGGCGGCGGCCTGCGCTACTACGTTTGGGGACATGTATTCGTCCGTCCCGAGGCCCACTACTACAACATCCTCAACAACACTGACGTGTTTAATTCCAGCAGCGTGATTCGCGTCGGGGCCTCGATCGGCTACACCATTGGCCCAGACTGAGTCTGGGGAAGCGGCGGTCGCGAATCGGGGGTCCAGCCCGATTCCGGCCGCCACAGTTTTTTTGTGCGGGCCCTGTAGTCGCGACTGCTTCGCCGGGCTCCGCCATTCGAGCGTACACTCTTCAAGGAACTGGACAAATCGTAAAGGGGGCTGTATTTGAGAAAGTTCGCGTTACTCATGTCCGTGTGTGCGCTCGTTCTGTCTGCCCATTTCGCCCGCGCCCAGCAATTTGATATCGCCGCCAGCGGCAGCACGTTGTACTCCAGCAGGAACTCGACCGCCTCCCAGGCCTTTCTGCCGCCGGCGGAGAGAGGCAGCGTCTATCCCGGCGCCAGCATTGACCGTGTGTTTGATCGCTTCGGCTACAGTGCGGAGTTTTCCTACCGCTACCACGAGGGCATTTACAACGACTATCAGAAGTATCGCCCCGTGTTGTATGACGTTAATTTCCTGTTCGAACCCCGCCTGAAGGGAGTCTTCCCGGCCGGTCAGGCGAAGCGACTCAAGGTCGACTTCCTGGGCGGCTTCGGCGGCGAGAGTGTGTTTTATTCCAGCCCGATCGGTACTTGCAACTATCAGGGCTGCTCCACTCATCTCGACAGCAATCATTTCCTGCTGCACGGCGCAGCCGAGATCCGCTACCGCGTCTGGCGGCAGTTCTTTGTCCGCCCCGAGGCTCACTACTACCACATCTTCAATAACACCAGCGACTTCCACTCCGATAACGTGTTTCGCGTCGGCGTGTCGATTGGCTACACCTTCCACACCGATTAAAACCAAGGGCGCAGGAAATTTGGGTCGAGGCGTAATTTCATAATCTTTCCGGCCCGATGTCATCTTGTGCGCGGCGCCAGCCGGGCGAGGGACTGTACGACGGCCGACGCAGTTGATGGCGTGGACGGGAGTGCCCACACTTCATGCGGCGCAGGCGCTCCTCGCTTCCGCACAACCGATGCACGGGTTTCACAGGGTCCCTCCGGAGCGCTGGACGCGCTCCTGCGGGATGACATCGGTCAAGCACTTGCGCAGACGTCGGCAAAGAAAAAAAGGCAGCGTCACTGACGCTGCCCTGATTTCTGCTGATTCTATTTTGAGTCTACGGCTCGCCCTGGCAAATCTCAGCTTCGTGAATGGCCGCATCGATATGCTCGATCGCTTTGGCGCGATGGCCGTGGAATTCGCCCTCGGCGTGTTCCATATGATCCTTAGCAGAGTGCAGCGCTTCGATCGCGTGATCCACACGCGGGTGGGGAGACAAGGGAGCCGACGCGCCCACCGTGAAGGCTAGCGCAAACACAAGCGTTCCCAGGATGAGCAGCGTCAAAAGTCCTATCCTTTTCATATATTCCTCCTCGTCCGAATTCCGGCTCGGACGCAACCGGTGTGATTCATAGGCCACGGACGTTGCCCCAAATTCCAGAATCGGCCCGCGACTTCCGCACAGTATAGTCGCTCGTGCAAGCCTCACCCCTGTGCAATGGTGTGCAAAAGGTTACTCGGCAGATGCTCCGTCCCGCTTTCGCCGGTTGCGCCACCAGAAAAACGCGGCCACCGCCAGGGCCACGATTAAGACCGCCCCGTCGAAACGTTTAATATCCCGCTCCAGCCGCACCCAATGCCGGCCCGACAGATATCCCGCCCCGGCAATCACCGTCACCCATGCGCCTGCGCCCAGAAAGTTGAACACCAGAAACTTCCGCCAGGGCATGCGCAGCACTCCCGCCATGGGTCCCGCAATAATCCGTATGCCGAACACGAAGCGCGCGAAAAAAATCGCCCCCGCGCCGTAGCGCGCCAGCAGTTCTTCGCCCCGCGCCAGCGTCGCATCCTGAATTCTGAAGACCGTCTGATACCGCGCCAGCAGCGGACGTCCGCCATATTGCCCCAGCGCGTAGCCCAGACTTCCGCCCGCGGTCGCGACCAGTGTCCCCACCAAAATAATCCACCGCAGCTGCAGGTCGTGTTCCGAATAGGCGACAAAACTCGCCATGAGCAGAACCGTTTCTCCCGGCACCGGCAGGCCCACATTCTCCAGCAGCAGGATTCCGCCCACGGCCCAATAGCCGTAGTGCACCACCGCATTCCGCAGCATCTCGAGAATGGAGTGGGTCATGTTGAAATGAAACTTCAGGAATCAGGGTTAGGAGCTAGGGGCTAGGGGAAGAGATCGCATTGGCCTCTGGACCCTAGTCCCCGATCCCTAGCCCCTGTTCGCTAGCGCCTGCCAAGAACTGAATCAGTGCCCGGTTGAATTCCTCCGCACACTCTTCATACGGCAGGTGTCCGACTGCCGGGAATACGACCGTCTGCACATTGGCAAAGTGCCGCGCTAACGGTTCCATCGACGAAAAGTACACCGCCGGATCTTTGCTGCCCCACATCAGCAGTGTGGGCACCGACGCCAGTTTCGGCAACAGCGCCTCCAGTTCCTGGAGGTCGGCCGTCCAGGTGCGAACAATACTCAGCCCGTGTTCGAACAATCCGGGAATCGCCATCGGCGCTTTGTAGCCCTCCAGCGTTCCGGGCGGAATCTTGCTCCTGTCGGCGTACAGCCGCCCGTGCCAGTAAGGGAACATGAAATGCCCGCGGGTCGTGGCCAGCGCCGCGCGAAACAACGCTGCACCCAGACGCGTGCCGAAAAATGGCGCCAGCCGCTTGCCATGCGAAGAGTATGGATTGACCGGGCATGCCAGCACCAACCTGTGCAGTCGCGGCCCAGAGTATTCCGGGCTCAAGCACTCCGCTGCGGCCGCCATGGCCACCGCCCCACCGCGAGACGTCCCCAGCAGATCAAACGAAGTCAGCCCCAGCTTGTCTGCAAACCGCAGTACGCGCAGCGCCGTCGCGTGCATCGAGTGGTCGAGCCCGCGCGGCCGGTCAGAGAACCCCGCTCCCAGGAGATCTGGCGCATAAACCGTCGCGTAGGGCGCCAGCGCCGGCATCACATATCGCCAGGAAAACGAATACCCCATCAACCCGTGCAGCAGAATCAGCGCCGGCCCCGAACCCGCGCGCAGGTAGCGCATGCGGGCGCCATCGAAGTCCATCCAGCACTCTTCCACGCCATCGCCGGTGGCGATGGCTGCAGCCGCCGGAATTTCGCAAACATCTTTCATTTCCAAAGTCACGCACGCCCGGTGACGCTAGAAAAACTTTCCGCCCGCAGGACAACTCTTTCCCCGCCGCGACCTTCTATCTAGAGTGAAACAATGCCTCTGACGCTTCACTTGGGGAGCTTCGGCTCCCCGTTTTTTTGGATCAGCGGCCAGTGATTAGTGGCTAGTGGTTAGTAAAGGCAAATCTGGATTCACTAGCAACTAACCACTAACCACTTTCATTTCCGCTTCTTCCCCAGCAATTTCTTCAGCACGCGAATCCCTTTATCGATGTGCTTCTCTTCCATCAGAAACGGCGGCAGAAATCGCACTACCGTATCCTGCGTGCTGTTGAAGAGCACGCCCTCGGCCAGCGCCGCATCCACAATCGGGCGCGCGGGAATCTCCAGTTGAATGCCCTGGATGAATCCCCGTCCGCGCACGCCAATCGCCGCGTTGCGCTTCGATACCAGTTCCTTCAACTCCTGCTGCAGATACGCGCCAACTTTATTCACGTTGTCGAGCAGCTTTTCATCTTCGACGATCGCTAGGAATTCCAGCGCCACGCGACACGCCAGCGGACCACCGCCAAACGTCGTGCCATGCTGCCCCGCCGAAATCGCCGTCGCAAATTCTTCTTTGGCGATGAACGCTCCCAGCGGCAGGCCGGCGGCAATCGGCTTGGCAATCGCGACGATATCTGGCGTCACGCCAAAACTTTGAAACGCAAAAATCGTCCCCGTGCGTCCCAGACCGCATTGAATCTCGTCGAAGATCAGCGCGACTTTGTGGCGGTCGGCCAGCGCGCGGCACTCGCGCAGAAACTCCACGGAGCACTCATAAATTCCGCCTTCGCCAAAAATCGGCTCCAGCACAATCGCGCAGGTATTGTCATTCACCGCGGCGCGCAGCCCGTCCAGATCGTTCTGCTTCACGAACGTGACGTCTTCCAGCAGCGGCTCAAATCCCTTGCGGTGCTTATCTTGTCCGGTCAGAGAAAGCGCACCAAAAGTCCGCCCGTGGTACGACCCCTCCAGCGCCACCAGTCGGCATTTCGCCTCGCCACCGGCGCGATGTCCCGCCAAGCGCGCCAGTTTGATCGAGCCCTCAATCGCCTCCGTTCCGCTGTTCGAAAAGAACGCGCGAAACTTTTCTCCGGAAGACCCGGCCGCCAGCCCGCACAGCTTCTCCGCCAGCGGCCCCTGATATTCGTGGTAGTAAAGATTCGATACGTGAATAATCTTCGCCGCCTGCTCCCGAATCGCCTTCACGATCCGCGGATGCGCGTGCCCCAGCGCATTCACTCCGAGGCCGGAAACAAAATCGAGATATTTCTTGTCGTCGATGTCCCAGAGAAATACTCCCTTGCCCCGGCTAAGCACCACGGGATAACGGTTATAAGTCTGCAGCAAATATTGCCGCTCACGTTCAGCGATTTGTTCGAAGGTATTCATAGGAAGACTCAATTTTACCGGAAGGAACTGTGGATGCGGGCAGCTACATTCAGGATGAGGTCGGTGAGGGGAATCGCGATGTTACGCCAGCCGTCCTGCTCCCGCACGAGGTCGTGATCCGCCCTGCAGGACGCGGAAACTATCGCGGAAACTATCTTCGAGGCGAAGCTTCCGAGCAGGGGGCTTCGCGAGGAACTATTGCGAAAACCGTCTGAGGTACAGCCATCGCCCGGCATACCCGGAAATAGTGAGCACAGCGTATGAAATCCATATCCACGGAGATTGGTCCACAAAAAATGTCCAATGCGCGGGACCGTGGCTGAGAGCGGGCACGACGAAAATGTAAGTGACCGCGTCGAAGCTAAACGAAAGAGCGATCCAGATCACAATCAGAACCAGCGTCTCACGTAGAGTACGGTCGGATGGACACTTGATTTTGATAAGAAACCAATAGATCAAAAGTGCTGCAATGATGGGCATGACCAGAAAGACGGCGATCCACATAGCCACGGGACCCAAGAATTGGTACGTGGCGAACCCCATACCCGTCGCGATGACATACATAATCAAAAACGCCGTAAGATTCCATTTCATACGATTAGCGCTGCCCCTTTTTCGCCCCCTTGTCGCTTAACTCATAAGCAGCGGGATTCTCGCACAAGCCCTCCTCCACTTTCCGTGATGATGGTCACCTGTCAAAACTGGCGATAGCACTCAAACCCCCAGCAGAGTCAATGAGTGATATCGGGACTTATCACCAACTAGTTTCTTGGAGATTTTCGCGCCTGTGTTTTCGAGAGGCTTTCGGGCTGAACGCCGCCGTCACTTCGCTTCTTGCGTGCGGGCCTTTGCCCACGATTTTGCGACCAGTGACTTCAGAACCTTGGCATCGACATCGGAGAGCTTTCCGATGTGCAGACAACTTCCGCTGAGCTTGTGCTTGCCCAGCTTTTCGAGCAGGGACTTCTCGGCCGAACCCATGTTGTAGACGACGTTTGCGGACTTGCGCGGCGAAAAACAGATGAGAGGCATGTCGCCTTCGCGGCCGCTGTCGTAACGGTAGTGGTAACTTCCAAAGCCGATGATGGATGAGCCCCAGACCTTGGGCTGCTCGCCGGACACAGATTGCATGAGCTCGACTAACGCCTTGGCGTCGGCACGACGGTTCTCGGGAAGCGACTTGATGAAGCTGTCGACGCTGGCGTGGGTTGCTTTCGTCTTGTTTTCGGTCATGCATGGCCTCCGGTCTGAGGATGGTATCAAACCTTCCGTTTGGGTAACTGTCGTTTCGCAGCTAAGCACTCGCGCTGCCGTCGTTTCCCTTCTGGCCAGCAATTCGATAATCTAGATCGCTCTTCGCAACTGAAAAGGCCCCCGCACCCTTGCGGGCGCGGGGGCCGGATTTAAATCAACGCTGCTCTTACTTCTTGGTAGTCGCTGCGGGTGCGAAGGAATCCGCGAACGCCTGCGCATTCGGGGTTCCTACGCCGGTTTCGTTGTCCCAGCCCTTTTTGGTGTAGAGGCCGGGGTTGGTGCCGAATACTTCGGCCAACGCGGTGCTCTGGTAGTCGGGATAATCCCAGATGGTGCTGAGGAACGCACCTGAGGTCACGCCGGCCACTTCGGCCGCAGTGTATTTGTTGGTGCCCGTCGGCTCTTGAATTGCCGCGACCACATTGGTCTTTGAGGTCACAGGGACGATGTCATAGATCGCGCCCGCGGGCAGTGTGTAGACGTACGGAGCAGCCTGGCCGAGAGGATATCCAGCTTCCTGGTTGGCAATCGCCCACAGTCCGGTGAACATCGGGCAGGCCACGCTGGTGCCTCCCCAAACCTGCCAGACCAGTGACGGGCTCTCACCCGGAACGGTAATTGCGATCACCGCTCCGGTGTAGGGATCGGCCAGCCAGGAAATGTCCGGAAGCTGGCGATACTGGCCCGGCAGACCCTTCTGGTACGACGGCTTGGCGAAGCCGGCGACGCAGCCATTGGAGTTCTGGTAGGCGCAGTTGCTCTCGCCACCACCCGATCCGCCCGTGAAGCCGAACGCGATCGGAGGATCGTAGACGTAGCCCTCTTCTGCCAGCAGGGTCTGGCTGTTGCCCCAGCCCGCCTGCCATGCAATCGAGTTATCCGCATTCAATGACAACGTGACTCCGCCCACAGCCGTGGCGTAGGGAGAATCCGCGGGATAGCTGACCGACGGCGGGAACCCGAAGCCGAAGCTGAAGTTGCCATCGTCGCCCGAGGAGAAGTTGGTGGAGATTCCGAAGATGGACGCGATTTCGGAAAGCAGGTTGCCGTTCTGCAGTTCGCTGGAAGCCACGTACATCTCTTCCGAACCATAGCTGCCGGAAAGGACCGTAGCCAGACCGTTGTCAATGGCAATGTATTCGGCCTGGTCGATGTCCTGGAAGTATCCGCTGGGCGGAACGATCAGGTTGATGTTAGCGCCGGGAGCGATCGCATGCGCCCACTCCACGTCGATGTTGATCTCCACCGAATCCGCGGAAATGCACTCGCTCATCGTCGGAATATAGGTGATGGTGAAATTCGACGAGGTCAACGCCGGCAGTCCGAACTGCGCCGAGAATACGTTGGCATCGTTCTGAATGGTCGGCGAACCGCACCAGTCGATAATTCCGATGGTCTGGCCCGCGCCGTTGTAACCCTCGGCATACACGCCCGTAAGGTTATAGGCAGCCTGGATCATCAACGGATCATAGCCGCAACCGTTGGTGGTCAGGGTGAACAGGTTCAGGTGGTTGCCCTGGTAGGTTCCGATAGGCAGCTGCCCGTCGCCGTTGGTGGAGAACGATTCTTTCTCCGTGCCGTCGAAGCACACATTGCTGTAGCCCAGGCTGTCGAGAGTGCCGGCAGGTTGCTTCGGTGCCTGCGCCGCGCTGGCCGCGCCCTTGGAGAGGTTCGCGCTCCGCGTCATCGCCGGGTGTTGAAATGCACCGGAGTCTAGTCCGGACACTGAGCTGACCAACTCCGCCGCGGGATGGTCGATAAAAGGATCGCGATCGTTGGAGCGCAGCGTCTTGCCGCCCACGACGTAATTGTTCAGCGTCACGTGGAACGCGGATTGGATGTCGGCCACTTTTCCGCGAGCGCGCACGAACATGTTGTCCGGGCCAACCGTGACCACTTTCAGATTATGCGACTCGAAGAAATCCTGGACGGTCTTCGCTTCGGCTGCGGTCGGTGCAAACCGCGCGGCAAACTGCGCCCGGTTCATGAAATGGCGATAGTTCGGGGAAGTGCGATCGTAGAGTTGCGCGGCCAACGCATCCATCTCGGCGCGGTTATGCAGGTTCAGCCAGATGCTCACTTCGAGCGTCTGGGTCGGATCTACCGTGCCCAGATTCTTGGCCGTCGATACATAGCGGGGTGTGTTGTGCGCAATGGTGGCTGCCGCGCCGGCCGGCAAGGTTACGCCTGCGATTAGGGTCGCAAGGATAACGTACCGCCAAATGGACTGTCCGCGACGGCTCGCCGTCGCGGCTGTAAATGCTTTCTTCAATGTATTCACTTGTCCTCCTGGGATGACCTTCGAGTGAAATGAGCGACGAGAACAGCGCGGTCCACGTCGCGAGTGATCAAAGTAGATGACCAAAGTTGGTGATCAAAAAATTGTTGATCAAAGCTAGAGTTGAATTCGCAATTGGAAACTTCCAACCGCAGGTCGAACCAAAACTCGCGTGAAACTTTGGAACCCCACTAGCAGCGCGGCTTCTGGCTCACTCAAATGGTGGAGAGCATGCTAGCCCGGTTCGCTCGGAACCGCAAGACCTCAGCAGAATTTTTTTCTAGCGACACTGCAAAATCTTTCACACTAGTCAGCAGACTGTTGCGCGCCACAGATTCTAGTAAAGTCCCGGCTGCCCCTCCGGCCGCGTTTTCCACCGCCGGTGCACCCACAGCCACTGCTCCGGATACTGCCGCGCATAATCCTCAATGGCCTTGGTAAAGCGCTGCGTGTTCGCGGCGACGTCGGCTTCCTGATCGCCGGTACGAATCAACTCCAGCGCCGGATCGAAGCGCAGCCGGTACTTGCCCAGCGCCTCATCCCAGATCGTGAACCCCGGAACGACCGCCGCATCGGTGCGCAGCGCGATCCTCGCCAAACCGCTCGCCGTGCAAGCCGGGATGCCGAAGAAATCTACAAAAATTCCCTGCGGCGGCGTCATGTTCGTATCCATCAGGATGCCCACGTCTTCGCCGGCCTTCATCGCCGCCAGCAGTCCGCGCACGAAATCATCCTTATCAACCACCTTGTTGCCGTGCATCGTGCGGTAGCCTTGCAGAAGGCGATCAAGATAGGCGTTGTCCATCGGCCGCATCACCACGTGCAGCCAGTGTCCATGCAGCGAGTGGGCGAACGCCGAAAGCTCCCACGCCCCCAGGTGCGCCGTCAGGAACAGCAAGCCCTTGCCCCGCGCGTGCGCCTGCTCGTAATTTTCCAGCCCGTCATACACGACCACCTGCTCGATGTTCTCGCGCGTGTAGCGGGGAAACTGGCACACCTCGGCCAATTGCCGACCCAGCGAAGTGAACTCGCCGCGCAGGATGCGCGTCCGCTCCGCTTCAGTTTTTTCCGGGAAGGCCATCTCCAGGTTGCGCATGCCCACGCGCCGCAACCGCGGATGCAGCAGGTACACCATCTGCGCCAGGCCAATGGCAAACACGCGTGAAAGAGGACGCGGCAGCGCGCCCAGTATCTTAATGAACGGCCACGCCGCCGCGTATTCGAGTTTTCGCCGCATTCAGAGCAGTGGTTAGTGGTTAGTGGTTAGTGGTCAGTAACTACCCTTCAGGGCGGCCACTGAAGATGGGCCGCCTAAGACTAGTCACTGACCACTAGCCACTGACCACTGTTCGCTTACTTTGCCGCTTCCTGTGCCCACTTCGCCAGCGTCGTCAGGAACGCGTTTGCCGCCGGCGTCGGATCCACTTCGCCGGTCAATGCCGCCTTCGTCGTCATCATGTGTCCGTAGAATTCGCGTGTGCTGTCTTTATCCTGCTTCACCACCGCGCCGTTCAAGCTCACCCCGGCAAACACTCCGCGGGCTCGCGAATACGTCAGCACCTGGGCGCGCATGGTCCAATCCGTATTGCCTTCCGCGTGCCGCCCCACCGGGCCCGCCGCCACCGAGGCGTCCGCGCCCATCTCAAACTTGTCGGCCAGCAAATGCCGCATGCCGTCGTTGTTCATGATCAGCATCACCAGGTCGACGGCCTGACCGCCGATCTGAAAGCCGAAGCTGCCGCCCTCAATGGTGAAAAACGCCGGCGTGCTCCAACCTTTCGGAGTCCGGCAACTCGCCAGTCCCCGGCCATACTTCGCGCCGAAAACGAACCCGCCCTTCAGCATCGAAGGCACTACCGCCACGCACTCCGCTCTGCCCAGTACTTCCTGCGGGATGCCGGAGTCCGGCGCCGCCTGGATTTCATTCAGCACATCGGCCGCCGCTTGCACCCGGTCCACGGCCTTCGATTCTTTGGCCTGATCGTCTCCCGCACCCGTGCCCGCAAACGCAGCCGAAAACGAAACGCAGCACACCGCTACGAACAGCAACGCAAGCTTCTTCATAGTCCCTCACCACAAACAGAGATTCTCTGGGATTTCGTACTTGGATTGTAAATGAAGCGCGGTGAAGGAGGTGTTGGGAGAGGTCGTGGAAGTGGAAGAGGTTGTCGAAGGGGCCGCGGGGAGCTCGTGGAAGAGGTGGTTGGAGTTGGAAGAGGTCGTCGAAGAGGTGTTGGAATTGGAAGGGGTCGTGGAAGAGCGGCCGTTCAGGGCCGCGTTAAAGTGTTCAGAAATTGTTGGGCTTTATCCCGGGACAAAAAAAATGCGGGGCTGAAAGTAGTGACCCTAATCGCCACTCTCAACCCCGTCTCCCAGGTTCTGTGGTAGGTGAGCCCAGTATGCTGCCCGGGCTCAAACCCGACAAGATTACGAAGGTAAGTGCCCAAAGTTACGCCGCCAGCAAGCCTCCGGGCGCTTGGCCAAAAGCCAAGGGCTAATAGCCAAGAGCTTCCCTACTTCGTCGCCACCAGCGAATGCGTAATGGCATGCACCGACAATGCAATGCGGTTCTGCACGCCCACTTTGCGCATCAACTTGGCCACGTGCGCTTTTACGGTGCGCTCTTCGATTCCTAACTGGCCGCCAATCTCTTTATTGGAGCGGCCGGCCACCAGCATCTCCAGCACTTCTTTTTCGCGGTCGGTGAAGGTCACGCGGCCCGCCGGGAAAATCCGGCCCGGCGAAGACGAAACGCGTTCGATGAACATCGACAGCACGCGCCGCGGAGCCCAGACCGATCCCTGATTCACAATGCGAATGGCCTGCGCAAACTCCGCCGGTGTGGCGGCTTCGTCCACATATCCCTTGGCTCCCGACGCAATCGCCTTCAGGATGGTTTCTTCGTCAATTCCGGATCCGGTCACGATGATGCGCAAATCCGGACGCGTGGCCTTCAAACTCGCCATCACGTCAAACAGGTTTTGTCCGGACCGGTTGCCGAGCAGGATGAGATCGATGCCTTGCAACAAGCTGATCTCGGGCAGTGCCGCGGAGATGAGTTCGAATTCGGGCTCAGAATCGAACAACGCGCGGAACCCAACAAAGCGCAATGGATCGCTTTCCACCACCGCGATTTTGATTACTGGTTTTCTGGCGACTGCTGCTTTCATAGTTTTCCCTGTAGGGTTAATTTCTTGTATCCAGCATAGTGATAATTCCTCACGATGCAAAGAGAACGTGACCGAAGTGAAATTACGGGAGTAACATGGAAAAATCAGGCAGAATGCGGCATTGGCACTCGAAGTCGTTCAGCATTAGCATCTTTTAATACACCACAAGTAACCTCAGCCCGGGGAGGGCCGCTCTCATGATGGTTCGCAGGATTGCTGGATTGGTCGTTAATATGAAACGCGTTCGCAGCAGAAGTTTGCACGAGAAAAGTCTGAGATCGCTGCTCGTCATCACCGCCGCCTTTTTCTTGCTCGGCGCCTGCACTCTGTTCGCGCAGGACGCTCCGCCCGCCGCGCCGCCTGCCGCGCCGAGCGCGCCCGCCTACACGCCCAAATACCACGGCGATCCAGCTCGCTCCGACTCTGAGTTTGCTGCGCTGGCCTACATGCGCGGCGTCATGCGCGCCCAGATGTTATTCAACAAGCAATACGGCCACTACGCTACGTCGCTCACCCAACTGGTGCACACCAGCAACTTCACTCAGCGCATGGTCAACCCCGATCGCGGCGACTACACCGCAGCCTTCAAAGGAAAAACCACCAGCTTCGTCCTAACCATGACGCCGAAGAACGCGGACGCCCAGCACCGGTCTTTTTATGCCGAGGATGACGGCAAGATCCACGCCGACGAATCCAAACCCGCCGACGCCAATTCCCAAGTTGTGGAAACTCATCACTGGTAAGAGCGCGGGCAAGAAATGGAATAGAAGAGTGGAAGGGTGCCCCATCCTTGTCGCGTTCTGTGCGACAGGGTGGGGATTTTGATTTTTGCTTTGAACTTGAAATCGGAATCTCGAAGTCAGAACCTTGAAGTCAAGAACCCCACCCTGTCGCGAAAAGACGCGACAAGGGTGGGGCACCCGTCTATTCGTCCACATCCGCAATCACTTCCACGCGCACCGTCTTCCGATCGCCTTCGCCCACCTGGAGCGCGCTTCCCTGCCCCTCATAGCTCTTCAGAAATCCTGGATTGTAATACGCTTCGCCGTCCACGCTTTCCCACGCGAACAGCGTGTAGTCCCCCGGCTCAATGCCGTGAAGCGTGAACCGTCCACTTTGGTCGCTCACGGTCTTGCGATAGCGTTCCACCTGCGCTCGCAATCGCATCTCCGGCACGGCGACAATCACCGCATTCGCCACCGGTTGGCCGTTCTTGTCAGCGACCACGCCCTCGACGACGCCGCCATTCGCGCTCGCCACCAGGTCGATCATCACCGCGCCGCCATTTACGCTGATGCCCGCCTCGCCCACATCGCGACCGCCGGCCAGCGCCGACTTCAGAAACCAGTCTGCATTCGCGCTACCCTCGGCCGCGAGTTGCACGTAATAAGTTCCCGGCGGAACGCTCTTCCACTCAAAGCTGCCATCCATCGCCACATGCGCCAGATGTGAAAAACCGTCGCCCAGGCTGAAGCCGCCCAGCGCTTCGTCGTCGCCGTCGGCCGAGCGCAACTGCAAAAACATCTGGCTCGGGTCGAATCGTGCGCCATTCTTGGCTTCATTCTTGGCTTCGACGCGCAGCCTGCCGTGAATCCATCCCCCGGGCTGGGGCGCCAAGCGCAGGCCCTCCACGCTGTTCGAGCCCACCTGCAGGGATTCGCGCGCCATCATCGGCACCGGCGTATTGTCCACCGTCGCCAGAATCGTGTACGCTCCCGGCGCCACATCGCGAATCACAAAGCTTCCATCCTGATGCATCTCCGCGCCATTCAGCACCAGGCTGAAATCGCGCGACTGCAGCATGATCACCGCCGAAGACTTCGGCGGCAAGTTCACCACCGATCCGCGAATGCTCAAGCTCGGCATCGGCGTCAGAGAAAAGTTCGCGGGAAAATCGTCGCCCGCGTGCAGTTCGATCGGCGTCGCCTGCTCGCGATCCGCAGTCCCGGGATAGTAGGTCGTCTGGTATGACGTCCCGGCTTTCTCTGGCACGTTTTTCTCGCGCGACTGAGCCGCCACGCCCGCCGCTTCAATCAAACTCTTGAAATCCGGCGGCGGACTCACCGACACAAAATAATTTCCCGCAGCTAGTCCCGCCACTCGATATTCGCCGAGATCGTTGGTGCGCTCGGCGCCGACCTGCTCCCACCGGCTGCGCCCCGCCACAAACGTCTGCCGCAGCACTCCGACCTGCGCGTTGGGCAACGGATCGCCATCTTCGTCGGTCACGCGTCCCCGCACCACCGCCGCAGCCTGCAACTGAATTCGCACGTCCTTCAGTTCCTGCCCCGCGCCCAGCGTCAGAATCCGACCGTCTCTGCGCGCCCGGTGCTTGTCCACCTCGAGCAATCCGGTGCGCTCGGCAAAAAGATGGTAGCGTCCGGGCACGATAGCCTCGATGCGAAACCCGCCATCCGCGCCGCTCACCGCCGTGTAGTCTCCGCCTTCCGCCTGATTCTCCGCAATCAATTCAATCAGCGCCTTCTTCACCGGCTCGCTTCCCGGCTCCTTGGTGACCACGCCCTCGATTACCGCGCGTCCCGCCGGCTTCTCCGCAGCGCCGCCCGCGGCGTTGCCCGCAACCTGGGCCGCGGCCAAGGCGCTGAGCAGAGCAATCGTCAGGCATGCGGAAAACAGTCTCATAGACTTCATCGAACCCAGCTTCATGGGATGCAAATAGTAGAGAGCCCGGGAGCGGCTTCCCCGCAGGCCGTGAGGGTCGGCCAGTTAAACTCCCCCTCATCTTACGCCATAAGTTTCGCCTGCCCAAGGAGCCTTTCTTCTCAGTGGTGGTACAGGTTCAGCAGATAAATCCTGTCATTCCGAACCGGGCTGAAAGCGCGGTGAGGAATCTGCTGCTCGCCTAGCAGGCTCCAGCTTCAGAGTGAGGAAACTAGCGTTTTCGCCGCAAATTGGCCTTGACATCGAAATCCGCTTATCTTATATTTCGATTGCTATCTAATTACACGACGGTCTAACTATGGCCCCGTCCTCAAACCAAGCCTTTAAGGCCATCGCCGACCCCACCCGCCGCGAGATTCTCCGCCTGCTTCGCCGCGGGGAGATGACGGCTGGCGATCTGGCCGAACGTTTCGACATGACCAAGCCCACCATGTCGCACCATTTCGCCGTCCTCAAGGAAGCCGATCTGCTCACCAGCCGCCGCGACGGCCAGCAGATCTGGTACGGCCTGAACACCACCGTGGTGCAGGACTTGATGGCCTGGGCCATGGACCTGATGCGTAGCGGCGACGATCGCGGCGACGACAAGCTCCAAGAAGAAACACCTAAGCTCGACGCAAACCAAGCTCCGACCGATTCCAAGGACGCACTATGAAACTCACCAGCAATCAGGCTTACTATCTCGCCGCCGCCGTAATCATTCTGGCCACGCTCGCCGGACTTGTCGTCGGCTATCCCAAACTACCCGACCAGGTTCCAACCCACTGGGGCCTGCATGGAGAGGTCAATGGGTGGAGTCCGAAATGGACACTGTTTCTCTTCGGCCCGGGCGCGATGGTGCTGATGGTCGCCCTGTTTGCCGCGCTGCCCTGGCTGTCGCCGAAAAAATTTGAAGTAGATTCCTTCCGCGCTACGTATCTCTACATCATGATCGTGCTCGTCGGCATGCTCGCCTACATCAACATTTTTATCTTGCGGTGGGGACTGGGCCTTCCCATCGACGCCAATCGCGCCGTGGCCGGCTGCGTCTGTCTGCTGATGGCCTTGCTGGGCAACGTGATGGGCAAAGTGCGGCGAAACTTCTTCATTGGCATTCGCACTCCCTGGACCATCGCCAACGAACAAGTGTGGAACGCCACTCACCGCGTCGCCGCCAAGACTTTTTTGCCGGAGGCCTGCTCGGGCTGGTCGCTGTGTTTCTGCGCGCGCCCTTCTGGATTCCGATCACCGCGATTCTCATTGCCTCGTTCATCCCAGTCATCTATTCTCTCGTGTTCTACAAACAGCTGGAACGACGAGGAGCGTTATGAAGTGAAATGCTCCCCGGCAAAGGAAAGGTCCTCCACGGGAGAAACATGACGATCAAAATGATTATGACGAAGATCAAAACCATGCAGATCAAAGCAATGAAGATCAGAGCAATGAAGATCAACGCAATGAAGCTAAGCGAAGCATTCGCACTCTTTGCGCTAGCCGCCGCTCTCACTTGCGCGGCTCACGCCCAGGACATTGCCGGAGACTGGCAAGGCACTATCCGGACGGCCATGGGCGAACTCCGCCTTGTGCTGCATGTCGCCAAGAATCCGGATGGAACCCTGAAAGCCACGGTTGACAGTCCCGATCAAGGCGCCGCGGGCATCGCCATCGACACCATTACGCTCGAAGGCAACAAGCTGCACTTTTCTTCCGCACCTTTGAAGGCCACTTATGAAGGCACGCTGAAAGGCACTGACTCCATCAACGGCAACTGGACGCAGGGAACGAAGCTGCCCTTGGATTTGAGGAAGACCACCAACCCCGTCAAAGCACACCACAACCCCGCACCACCTTCCGATATTGATGGCACCTGGGAAGGCACGCTGGATGCTCCCCAGGGCGGCGCCAAGCTGCACATCACTTTCCACCTGATGAACACCGAAGACGGACTGGAAGCAACCATGGACAGCCCCGACCAGAAAGTGAAGGGGATGCCCGCAACCGAAGTCACCCGCAAAGGCTTGTCGCTGAAGATCGAGATGAAACAGATCAGCGGCTATTACGCCGGCAAAATCAACAAAACTCTCGACAGCATCTCCGGCGACTGGAGCCAGGGCGGCGACACGCCGTTGCGGCTGACCCGCGCCAAGGCCGAACCGTCAAAGACCGAACCGGCGGCAGCGCCGAAACCGTAGGGCGCTGTTCAGTGGCCAGTGAAAACGCTGCTGTGGTTCGGTTTTTTTGCTGGCCAGTGATCACTGGCCACTGAACACTGATTACAGGAGGAAGTTATGAAAAGATTCATCACCATCACCGCTCTGTTACTCTTCGCCTCCTGCCTGGCGCAGGGGCAAAATCAAGATCTTGTCGGCGACTGGCAAGGCACACTCAGCGCCGGCGGTCAGAATCTGCGCCTTGTGCTGCACCTCACCAAAGGTACAGACAACACTCTCAAAGCCACGCTCGACAGTTTGGACCAAGGGGCCAACGGCATCCCCGTCAACTCCGTCACGCTGAAGGATTCCAAACTGAGCCTGGATGTAAGCATGGTTCACGGCACGTACGAAGGCAAAGTAGCAGCCGACGGTAAAACCATCACCGGAACGTGGTCGCAGGGCATGGATTTACCGCTCGAATTCAAACGCGCCGATGCAGCCAAGACCGAACCAGCGAAGCCAGCTGAACCCGCCGCCAAGTCAGCCCACAAGCCTGCTCCGCCCTCCGACATCGACGGCGCATGGCTCGGTACGCTTGATCTGAGCATCAAGCTGCGCGTCGTCTTCCACATCGTCAATACCGGGGACGGCCTCACTGCTACTCTCGATAGTCCCGATCAGGGCGCGAAAGATATTCCAACAACCTCGATCACCCGCGATGGCTCTACGCTGAAAATCGAAATCAAAACCATTGACGGAGTCTTCGAGGGCAAAATCGCCGCCGATCTTTCTTCCATCGACGGAACGTTCACCCAAATGGGTGGCACTCATCCGCTGGTGTTGAAGCGCGTCAAGGATCAGGCTGAACTCGAACTGAAGCGCCCGCAGAATCCGGTGAAACCGTATCCCTATCACGACGAAGATGTCTCGTACGAAAACAAATTGCAGAACGTCACGCTCGCGGCAACCCTTACCATTCCTGAGGGCAAAGGCCCGTTCCCCGCGGTGGTGCTGATCACCGGCTCCGGTCCGCAGGATCGCGACGAGAGCCTGATGGGCCACAAACCTTTCCTGGTTCTGTCGGACTACCTAACCCGCCACGGCATCGCCGTGCTGCGCGCCGACGACCGCGGCACTGCCAAGTCCACCGGAGATTTCAAGACCGCCACCACCGCGGATTTCGCGACCGATACCGAGGCCGGCATCGCCTACCTGAAAACGCGGCCCGAAGTGAATCCCCGCAAGATCGGCCTTATCGGCCACAGCGAAGGCGGAGTCATCGCGCCCATGATCGCGGCGCGCAACAAGGATGTCGCTTTCATTGTGATGATGGCCGGCAGCGGCGTCCCCGGCGACGAAGTGATCGTGGCGCAAAGCGAGGCCATCGAAATCGCCGACGGCAAGAGTCCCGAAGAAGCCGCCAAGGGAGCAGCCAAAGAGCGAGACATGCTGAAGCTGGTCGAAACCGAAAAAGATGAAGCCGTGCTCGAAAAAGAACTAAAAGAAAAGCTGGCAGGCGACGTTCCCGAGGGCCAGATCGGTATGGCCATCAAGCAGGTCACTTCGCCCTGGTTCCGCTACTTCCTCACGTACGATCCCGCGACCGCGCTGCGCAAAGTCACATGCCCGGTCCTCGTTCTCAACGGATCGCTCGACAAGCAGGTGCTGCCCAGCCAGAATCTTCCCGCCATTCGCAAAGCGCTTGCCGAATCCGGCAATCCGCATGTCGAGATCGACGAACTCCCCGGCCTGAATCATTTATTCCAGACCGCGAAGACCGGCGGCCCGTCAGAATATTCGCAGATCGAAGAAACCATCTCGCCAGTCGCGCTGGAGAAAATGTCAACCTGGATCCTGAAGCAGTAGGCTTCTCTGGCTCAGGTGAGAAGAGCCGGCTCCGCCGCGCGCAGCGCGGCTAGGGCTTGGTGGAAGAGCGGCCCTTTAGGGCCGCGTAAGGCGATCTAAAACGAACAGGGCTTTAGCCCCTGCGACCCGCCTCAGCTATCCTTGCGATAAAGCAGATTCTTCATAGCCTCACGCCGAGCCGCGTTCGCTCCCTTGTCGCCTTTGAGAACATCCGCAGGCTTCGCCTTCGCATCGGCCTCTTCTTCGCTGCACGCCGGACACCGGTTGGCAAACCCCGGCTTCCCCGGCCTCAGTTCGAACTCCTCACTACAGACCACGCACGTTTTGATTGGGAAGGATGGCATGGATACCTCTATTTTAGTGCGAACGCTGCCATTTTCCCAGAATGGAAAGGCGGATTACCAGAATTTCAACTGAGAAACGATAGTTCCGCATCGCCGGGGGATATGCTCTTGGGCGTGGGCCTGTGGTGTAATGGCAGCACAGTTCCCTGCCAAGGTAACGGTGAGGGTTCGAATCCCTCCAGGTCCATACCTTCTTTGCGGAAGGATTGTCTCTCAGGACAAGTGGAGGGTTCGCAGGGCAGGGTTCGACCCTCCTTAAAGTAACTTGATTTCGGGTGCGATTGTTTCGATAATGATGTTGTTACCTTGGCGGGGTACCGATTTATCGGTTCTCGCAAACGGCCTCGGACTTCCGGGGCCGTTTGCATTTGCACGTCGGCTTCGACCATCTTAATTCAAGAAATACTGCCGGTACAGCGTATCGCGCTGGGCGGGACGAAACCCCGCGTCGCGAATAATCCGCCGCAATTCTTCTTCCGTGGTGCAGTTGGTCACGCCTGCGGCACGGACCACGTTTTCCTCCAGCATCACTGAGCCTACGTCGTTGCCGCCGAAGCGCAGGCCCATCTGGCAGACTTTCAATCCTTGGGTCACCCAGCTTGACTGTACGTTGAGAAAGTTCGAAAGATACAGCCGCGAAATGGCCAGCACTTTCAGGTAGTCGACCGCCGTAGCCTCGTCCCAATGCCGCCCGCCCAGCGCCGTGTTCTGCGGCTGAAAGCTCCATGGAATAAACGCCGTGAACCCGCCGGTCTCTTCCTGCAATTCATACAGCCGCTGAAAGTGGTTGACCAGGTTTTCGTAATTCTCGCCCACGCCAAACATCATCGTGGCAGTCGTCCGCATGCCGATCTGGTGCGCGGTGCGATGCACGTTGAGCCAGTCGTCGGTCAGGCATTTCAGGCGCGCGATCTTGTAGCGGACTTCATCATCCAGCACTTCGGCGCCGCCGCCCGGAATCGAGTCGAGGCCGGCGTCGCGCAGCCGCAGAATCGTGTCGCGAATGGAGAGCGCGCTGTATTCCGCAATGGCAATAATCTCCGACGCCGAATAACAATGTAAATGCACTTGCGGAAAGCGTTCTTTAATTCCGCGCAGCATTTTCTCGTGCCAGTCAATCTTCAGATCCGGATGCAGCCCGCCTTGCATCAGCACGCCCGTGCCGCCGAGTTCGACGGTCTCGCGAATCTTTTCGTAAATGGTGTCGAAGTCGAGAATGTACCCTTCCTTCGCCGCCGGGCCTTTCAGCGGGCGGTAGAAGGCGCAGAAGGTGCAGTACTCGGTGCAGAAGTTGGTGTAATTAATATTGCGGTCGATGATGTAGGTGACCACGCCCTCAGGATGCAGCTTGCGGCGCACCGCGTCAGCCTCCATCCCAATGCCGATCAGATCATCGGAGGCGAACATCTCCAGCGCTTGTTGTTTGGTCAAGGACATAGGGAATCCACAGAACAGCTCTTATTTTATCGGAGCGGCCGCGAAGTCTCAAAGCGTGGATGAACGCCTCTTGCACCGTCACGAAATCGGCTGGAGACTGGCCCACCTTCGAGGGATTTTTCCCTTGCACCATTTCATCCGAGAGTGCCCCATCCTTGCGTTCTTTGCAAGGGTGGGCGAGGCGATTTACGGAGGAACCGAGGGATCGAGGTCTGTGGTTCCCACCCTTCGCAAAAGACGCGAAGAATGGGGCACCCTTTGTGTTTTTGGTGGCTGGCGAAATCAGAAGGCTGGGCTGGCTCCAAGGAATCAAGGCTTCGATTTGGCGGCAACGTCGGAGGACTGTTGTTTCCGGTGAGGATCTTTCAGGATTGAGTACTTGATCCAGATGCTGTCTTCGTCACCGTTGGCGATGCGCCGCGCGCACCAGGCAATGGGATACGACTCGCCTGCGTTCCAGTGCAGCGGATACGACTTCTCCCCAGCGACCTGGCTGTCGCGAGTCCAATACGCGTTCGGTTCGTTGCGGCGGATGACCTCGCCCACGTAAGCACCGTATTCCGCCGAGAGGCCACGCAGGCTAATCGAACCAGGATTCTCCAGATAATTCTCGTGAACTCGGCCGAGTATCTGGTCGACTTGCTTGAGCGATCCGATGCTGTAGTCGAGTGTGATGCGATCGTACTGCGCCGCGTCCGCGACGGCCTGCTGGCAGGCGTACCCGATGAACGCCTCGGTAGTCCCGAGGTTCGGATGCGTCTGCGCGTACCTCTCTTGCCTGGCCCTCCAAACGCCGATACTCCCGCCGGCTATTAGCACGGCAACGAGCAGCTTCCGGTTCACATCAGGAGTCTGGCGCAGTGCACGGGGAAGTTCCAGTTACCAAGGTCAGGCTTAAGGACGGGTGCGACTATCGATAAGCGGAGCGAAGAGGTCGAGGTCTGTGGTTCCCACCCTTCGCAAAAGACGCGAAGGATGGGGCACCCCCTGTATTTTCGGCTCCATGCGAGATCAAAAGCCCCCACCCCGCGAAACCAACTTGCCCGCGTGCACCCCGGTTCATATACTTCAATAGTCAGCCCGCAGCGTGTCCGCAGGCCCAAGGAGAATTCTGGATGTTGCGTAAACTTGCCTGGTTATTGCCTCTGGTCGCGCTCGTCCTGATTGGCGCCATGACGGTGAGCTGCAGCAGTTCTTCGAGTTCCTCCGCCGTCAACCCGAACTGCACCGGAGGCCCCTACGACATCGTGGGCAACTGGCAGATCACGGTCACGCCCAGCGGCGTTACGCCCGTGACCGGATATGGCGCGATCGACAGCGCGGGGCTGGCCGTGTTTTTTGATTTCGACGCCGCCAGTGGAGACACTGGGGGCACCTTGCAGCTGCCGGCCCTGACCGGCGCCTGCTATTTCACCGGAAACATCGTCTCCTCGCCCTTGCCCAGCAGCGAAGCGCCGACCGTCTCCGATACGCTGCAAGGCAACGTGGTCTCCGCCACTTCGATCACCGGCACGTTCAGCGGCGCATCCTCGGGCACCATTGCCGCGATTCCCTTCACGCCCCTGAGCGGATCACCGACGGCTCTGACCGGCGCTCTCAAGGGATTGCCTCAGGGCATCACCGACACTCTTTCCCTCACCTTTTCGGCGACCAACCCAGGCGCCAGCATGAATTTCACCGGCGTCGACACGAACGGATGCACCATCACCGGAAGCTTCACCCAAGTCGGCAGCAGCAACGTGTTCGACGTCACCTACAACGTCACGGGCGGCCCCGTTTCGTGCTCCGCCACTAGCTCGACCGGAATCGGCTTTGAGAGCAATACGGATTATTTCAACGTGAACAACGGTGCGGCCGGCACTTACCTGTATGCCGACATCCTGGCCGGTGGCCCGTATGTGATTGAGATTTACCAGTAGAGTTTTACCAGCAAGGCGCGGCGGCTATTCGTGGCGTAGAGCTTCGATGGGATTCAACCGCGAGGCGCGAAACGCGGGAATCATGCCGCTGATCAGCCCCACCGCGCCCAGGATAAGCGTTGAGGCGATCAGCGTTGCCGGAGCAATCACCAACCGGATATCGCCCGCTTCTCCGTTCTTGGCGAACGCGCTGTAGAAGGTTAGCCTGCCCAGCGAGAGCGCGACCGCGTAGGCCAGGATCATTCCAAAGACGCCGCCGATGAAAGTGATGGTGAGCGCTTCCGCCAGGAACTGCAGCAGGATGTAACGGCGTGGCGCGCCCAGCGCTTTCTGCACGCCAATCTCGCGCGTGCGCTGCGTCACCGAAACCAGCATGATGTTCATCAGCCCGACCCCGCCAATGCCGAGGGTCAGCGTGCCGATGAGGCCCATCAGAATTTTCAGCCCCAGCGTAATGATTTGGAACTGGTGCAACTGGGTCATCAGGTTGAAGACGCGCACGGCCTCGCGGTCGGTCTCGCTGAACTTATGCTCGACCGACAGAGTCGTCCGCACCGCCGGCTCAATGCGATCGTACTCTGGAGTTTCGTAGTTGAACCAGATGGTGTCGAGATAATGCGTGTCTTTCAGGTCGCCCATGGTGGTGAACGGGATATAAATCGTGCGGTTGATATCGTCGTTGCCTTCCTGCATTTTGGCGCTCAAAATACCGACGACTTCGAAGCTGAGACCGTCGATGCGGATGTGGTCGCCCAGCGCGTTGCGCCCGGAAAACAGTTTCTCTTTGGCTTCCGAGCCGATCACCGCAACCCGCGCCCGCTGCACCTGGTCCTCCATGTTGTAGAAGCGACCCTGGCCCAGCTTCAGCGAACGAATCGAATACACATTGGGATCGTTTCCGCTGGTGGTAAACGTGAAATCCCGGTTGTCATATTGCACGTTAGTTTGTTTGTCCACGCTGGGCGTGATGTGCGTGATCTGCGGAAGATTGGTGGCGAGGGCGTCGACATCGTCCTGGGTGAAGCGGATCGGCACGCCGGATTTCTGGCCGCCCGCCTGCATGGAAGTTTTGCCCGGAACCACGATCACCAGCTTGGTTCCGAAATTCGCGAAGATGTTAGCGCAGGCCTGGCCAAATCCGTCGCCATAGGCCAATAGCATTACGACCGTGGCAATGCCCCATCCCATGCCCAGCATGGTGAGCGTGGTGCGACGGCGGTTGTGCTGCATCGCCGCATAAGCTTCCTGGAGCAGATCACGCAACATATTGGCTCAATTCAGTTCCTCAGTTCGGTTATTTCTCGTTCGCGCATTTACTCTTGCCGCAGCGCTTCCACCGGCTGCAGCATGGCCGCACGGCGCGCGGGATACAGCCCGGCAACCACTCCTGCCAGCGTCAGACTGCAAATCGCAAGCAGGGCCGACATGGGCACTATTTTGGGCGGATCAAATCCCTGCGGCCCCTGAATGCCTCCCATCAGTCCCATTAACCCGCCGGCGAAAACCAGGCCCAGCAGGCCGCTGCCCAGCGTCAGCAGCAAGCCTTCCAGAAAAAAGTGGAACAGGATGTTGCGGTTAGTCGCGCCCAAGGCCTTGCGCAGTCCAATCTCGTGCGTGCGTTCGCTCACGGCCACCAGCATGATGTTGATGACGCCGATGGCGCCCAGGGCCAGCGTGACCATGCCGACCGCGCCCAGGAACAGGTTCATCACGTCGAAAATCGTGCCCAACATTTTCGATTCCTGAATCGAATCCCACTCGTCGAACGCGTTGTCGTCATTGGGGTCGAACTGGTGATTGCGGCCCACGATCTGGTGGACTTCCTTCTGCGCCAGCACGTGGTCAGCCGTCACCCGCGGCTGGTACTCGATGAACGAAATCGAGTTCTGATGGTTTTCGCCTTTGATGGGAAAATTGGCGCCCATCACCTGGAACGGAATGTAGCCGCGCATGTTCAGCCACATGTTGTCGCCGCGGCCCAGATGCGGCAGCGTTCCCACCACTTCAAAGCGGATACCGTTCAACAGCACGAACGCGCCCAGCGCAGGCCGCCCGGGAAACAACACCTTCAGCAGTTCGTTCCCCAGCACGATCACATTGCGCCGCTGCTGGCCATCCAGATCATTGAGCCAGCGGCCTTCCTTAATGGGCAGGTAACTGATCTCATTCAGCTCGGGCTCGGTGCCCATAATCTCGCCGCTGCCGGTGGCGAATTCACTCACTTCTTTCAGATCGTTGCGGGAAATGATCGGGCAGGCGTTGCGCACGTATCCAGCTTGCCGGATGTCCTGGTAGTCGCGATAGGTGAGCAGGTAGTTGCGCGCCGAACTCATATTGCCCGAGACCGCAGGCGCGCGGCCGGGAAACAGAAACATGATGTCTTTGCCGAACTCGGCCATCTCGCGCTTGTTGCCCGAGCGGAAACCTTCGCCCACTCCGACGAGCAGCAGCAACGACCCCACGCCCCACGCGATGCCGAACATGGTGAGGAATGAACGCAGCTTGTGCGCCCAGAGATTGCGAAAGATTTGCGCGAAAATGTCTAGTACGGTTCGCATGGCTAACTCGTTGGTGAATTCTTACGGCTTAGATGCATATTTCCTGCGGGAACCTAACGCTTTCGCCCAAAAAGGCACCCTAACGCTCATGCACACAGGTAGATACGTCGATCGACCCGGCAAAGTTCCAACCGGTTGCGCCCGCTCGCGATTTCCTGGGCACTAAGCTCCATGGGCTCAATATCTTGGCCGACCCAGACCCTTTTAGCGTGCGCAACTGTGTGAACCCTCAATACGTTAGACGCGCGAGGGGAAGAAATATTACGGTCCGGTCGCACATAAGTTTGACACCGCAGAACGGCTTACCTAGACTGCCTGTGTAGCGCTTGCGGGGTATCCAAAGAAGGGACCACTCATGGGCTGGCTGCAAAACAAGTTCGAAAAGAATTTCATGATCAGCACAGTTGATTACGTCTTCAACTGGGCGCGGAAGTCGGCGGTGTGGCCGATGACGTTTGGCCTGGCCTGCTGCGCCATCGAAATGATCGCGTCGTCGACGTCGCGCTTTGATATTGCGCGCTTCGGGTCAGAAGTGTTTCGTCCCAGCCCGCGGCAGAGCGACTTGATGATCGTGGCCGGCACCGTCACGCTGAAGATGGCGCCGGTGGTGAAACGAATCTATGATCAGATGCCCGACCCGAAGTGGGTGATCTCGATGGGCGCTTGTTCATCAGTAGGCGGCCCGTTCAATACCTACGCCGTGCTGCAGGGTGTGGACAAAATCGTCCCGGTCGATGTTTATGTGACGGGATGCCCGCCGCGTCCGGAAAATCTTTTCTATGCGCTGCTCAAGCTACAGGACAAAATCGACACCATGACCATCGCAAAGAATCCGACCGCAGTCCGGCTCGACCCGAATATGGTGGAGAACTTCAAGCGGCAGGTGATGATCGCGCAGACGCTGCAGCCGAAATAGTGGTCAGGGATCAGCTATCGGGATCAGTGGAAGAGCGCCACAGGCAGTCCGAAAAGGGTGGAAGAGCGGCCCTTTAGGGCCGCGTAAAGCGATCACATGTGAGGGGCTTTAGCCCCTGGATAGTCAACATGCCGACATTCACAAAACTCACCACCCAATCCGAGCTCCCCTCGACCGACGAGGTCAAGGAGTTCCCCTGCGGCGCAGATAGGAAGATGATCTGCGTCGCCAACGTGAATGGCGAGTACAGCGCCGTGGACAACGTCTGCCTGCATCGCGGCGGCCCGCTCGGCGAAGGGGAAGTCGAGAACGGCAAGGTGGTCTGCCCGTGGCATGGCTGGCAGTGGGATCCTAAGACAGGTGAGGCCGTGCAGGACCCGAAATTGAAGTTGGCGGTGTATCCGCTGAAGATTGAAGACGGCGACGTGCTGATTGAAATCTAGCTAGCGCATGAGCCCGGTCACTCACTTTCTTACCGGCTGGGTGTTCGCGAATTGCGCGAAGCTGGAACAGAGAGACCGCGCGATCGTCACGCTCGCCTGCGTCGCGCCGGACGTGGACGGCCTCGGCATTATTCCTGAACTACTGACGCGCAACTCTTCCCATCCTTTGTTGTGGTTCACGCTGTATCACCACTCGTTGCACACGTTGGCATTCAGCGTGGTCGTTGCCGCTCTCGCATTCGCGCTGGCGCGGCAGCGTTGGAAGACCGGCCTGCTTGCTCTCGTAAGTTTTCATCTGCACTTGTTCGAGGATGTGCTCGGGTCGCGCGGGCCGGATGGCTATCAGTGGCCCATTCCATACCTGGCGCCATTTTCTTCGGCGCTGCAGTTAGCGTGGCATGGCGAGTGGGGCTTGAACGCGTGGCCAAATGTCGCGCTCACGATAGTGTTACTTCTGATTACGTTCTGGTTGGCATGGCGCCGCGCCTTCTCACCGCTGGAGATGATTTCCGCGAGAGCAGATGCCGCTTTGGTTGGGGCCCTGCGCAACCGTTTCCCGCGAGGCGTTAAAGGGGATTAGGAGGGGCCAAACAACGATGAACCGGAGAGCTCACAGACTGATGTGCGGACTGATCTCGTGCAGCCTGCTGCTGGTCGCGACGTTGTCGTTTGGACAGACGATCAACGTCGTCGTTTCGAATGCGAAGAATGGACGCGGCATCCGCGATGCGGTGGTGTGGCTTCAGTACTACGAAGCTCCAGGCAGCCACGTGCTGCGGCGCGTCCAGTACAAGACCGGAGCTGATGGGGTTGCAACTCTGCAGTTGACCGACGTGCAAGCCGCGCAGCTCACCATCTCGGCAGCGCCCGACTCATTTTGCGAAGACGTGGTCACGGCCGCCACGGTCGATATTCTGCAGCACGGCGTGGTGAGTCGATGCAATCCCAGGAAGGGCGATTCGCCGCGCACGCCTAGCCCGGGGCAGGTGATATTTCTCGTGCGCCGGTTTCCGTTGTGGTACCGCATACTTGCGCCGCTGGAGCGGGGATAGCCCCGAGGGCGATTATCCCAGCACGCGCAGGAATTTCCCCGGCTGATTGTCGTAACCCGGAAACACGTTGGCCAGATTTTTGTTGCCCATGTGGCGGGCGACGGCCTCGCCAATCACTTGGCGAAAGTCGGTGGTCAAGGCGAGGTCGCGGCCTTCGTAGAGTTGCGACTGGTCGAGGCCAGGCCAGCGTCCATAGACTTTTCCGCCTTTCACGGGGCCGCCAAGGACGAACATCACGTTGGCATGGCCGTGGTCGGTGCCGCGGTTGCCGTTTTCGCGCGCGGTGCGTCCGAACTCTGACATGGTGACGATGACCGTGTCTTCGCCGAGGTCGCCAAGATCGGTCCAAAAGGCCGCGATCGATTGCGAGAATTCGGTGAGCACATTCGCGAGCTGGCCTTCGGTCGCGCCTTCGTTGACGTGGTGGTCCCAACCGCCGATGTCGGCGAACGCGACCTGCACACCCAGGTTGGCTTTGATGAGTTGCGCCAGCTGGCGCATGCTGTCGCCCAAGCGTCCCTTGGGATAGTTCGCGGCGGGATCGGCTGCGTATTTCCCTGGGTCGGCAGACTTCAGCATCTTCACCGCGTCGAACGTTTCTTCGCCGGTGCCGTGCAACAGGCTGTCGGAGGAGTGGTCATACATGGCTTCGAATGCGGTCGCGGCGGGCGAGGCTTTCGGATTCCTTCCTCCCACTGAGAAGTCGTTGATGTTATTCATGGCAACGGCGGGCTCGACGCCGCCGAGAATGCGTGGCAGCGACGGCCCCAGCGCGATCGCGCGAAATGGGGAAATCTGCGGTGGCGCACCGGGCGCGGGGGCGGGCATGGAGCCGGGAAGGTTGTGAAGCGAGCGGTTGAGCCATCCGTCTTCGGTGGCCTTCACGCCGGGCGTGCCGGTTTCCATAAAATCCTGGGCGTCGAAGTGGGAGCGTGTGGTGTCGGGCGATCCCGCGGCGTGGACAATGGCGAGATGGCCTTGCTGCCACAACGGTTGAAAGGCCGAGAGCGACGGATGCAGGCCGAAGAATCCGTTGAGATCGATCACCGACTTGCGTGGAATGTTGATGGTGGGCCGCATGGCGTAATACTGCGGCTCGGCATGAGGGATGACGATGTTCAGTCCATCGGCAGCGCCGCGCTGGAAGATGACGACCAGGCGCTTGGTGCGTCCGCCATTCTCGACGGCGCCGAACGCTGCGCGAGTGAGAAAGCTTGGAACCGCGGTCGTGCCGACCACGGCGAGGGCGCTGTTGCGAAGGAAGATGCGACGGGTTAGGGACATGGTTTACGGCTCCTAGCTCTTGGCTATTGGCTCTTGGCTTTGACGACTCGCTTTCAGCTTATGGTTCGACGCCAGCAACCATGCGCCTCAAGCCTGAGGCTAGGAGCCAATGGCCAAGAGCGATCTATCTCTTCTGAAACTCCGGCGAACCTAACAGCAGGCCTGCTATGGTGCTGGCATCCGGTGGACGCGCGGCGTCTGCGGGCTTGCGCTGCTGATTCTTCTTGTTATCTTGCACGGCTTTATTCTGCTGATCTTTATTCTGATCCTGCGCGGGCGGAGCATTCTTTCCCGCAGCTTGATTCTGCGCGGTTTGATTCTGTGCAGCTTCAATCTGCGCCATGATCGAGGCGTGCGTCTGTGTCGATACGTCACCGGCGAGCAGCTTCGCTTCCAGCGCGCTGAGCGCCACGGTGGCATCCGCGGGCGCGGGAGGTCCTCCGGCGAGCTGCACGGAATCCACTTTCACACCCTTGACCTTGCCTGCGGTCAGGCCCAAGGCGAAGTTCATGCGGGTCAGCAGCGCGGACGAACTCACCCAGGTGTCGGCCTTCATGGAATATCCGGTGGGCGGCTGCGCCGAATAGAGGGCCATGCCCATGTTGCCGATCTGACGGGAGAGCGGCAGGGCGTCGTCGACGTCGGCGCCAGTGGCGCGTACGGCCGAGGCCACAAACTCGAGCGGCGTTTTCACCTTGGCGCGGTAGGTGTCGGTGGCCCAGAATTCGGGCGAGTGGAACAAGGTCGAGAGAACTTCGCGGATGTCGCCTTTCTTTTTCTGAAAGGTTTTCGCCATGCGATCGACCAGCGCGGGCGGCGGATCGTCGGAGACGAAACGCTGCGCCAGCTTCAGCGAGATAAAGTGCGCGGTCTGCGGGCTGGTGGCGAGCATGTGCAGAAGTTCCAGGCCTTCGCTTTCACCTTTGGGTTTGATCTTGTGGCCGAGAACAAACTTGGGGCCGGGCTCGTGCATTCGGGGTTCAAACTTGAAACCGCCGCCTTCGTAGGGCTTTTCGATAGTCCATCCGGTGAAGACCTTCGCGGCTTCGGTGACATCGCGCTGCGAGTAGCCGCCGTTCACGCTGAGGGTGTGCAGTTCCAGCAACTCGCGGCCGTAGTTTTCGTTGAGGCCGCTGTTCTGTTTCTTCTTCACGTACGGACTTCCCGGCGGATAGTGCGGCGCATAAGGGTTGCGATGCGCGGGAATGCCCAGAGCTTGCATGGAATCGGGTCCTTCGCTCATCCAGTTGTCGAGGTAGAACAACATGGCCGGACTCTTGGCCGTGGCGACGAGAAGATCTTCAAACTTACCCAGCGCGTGCGGGCGGATGACTTCCTGCTCGTAGTTGGTGAGGAACAGGCGCTCCGGACCTTTGCCGGCGAAGACGTTGAAGTGGTTGAACCAGAAGTCGGTCATGACCTCTTCGAGCTGGCGGTCGCTGTAGATGGCGCGCAGCAGCTTGGCCTGGACGAGTTCTTCCACCACCACGCTCTGCGGATTGTTCATGGCCAGCAAGGTTTCGCGCTGCTTGGGGTCCATGCCGACAACGAATTCCACTCCCTTGCCGCCGCGCAGCGTATTGATCAGGCTGATCTGCTCGTCGGTCGACATGGCCAGCACTTTCTTGTAGCGCTGGTCGGGAGGGAGATCCATGAGAGTTTGAATCTTCGCGTCGGCGGCGCGCCGCTCTTCGCGTCGGCGGAGTTCGGCGTCGTCGGGCGCGGGCCTTACATCGGCCGGCGGAGTCATCGCCATTTCGTTGGCGGACGCGGCGGTCGAATTGACGCTCGCATTCATGCTCGACGAATTCATGCCTGCGGGAGTCATGCCGTTTCCGTCTGCGGCTGCGGGCATGGCTTCTGCACTGGCGGCGGCCGCGGCGGCGAGTTCTGCTTCCGTCTTGGCGGTATCGCTGGCGGCCGGTCCGGTCGAAACTGGAGTTGGAGCGGGAGCGGCGGCGGCTTCCTGCTTGCGCTCCTTCTTTTCCTGCTTGTCCTGATAGCGCGCAATCTGCACCTGATAGACCGCGCGCCTGGCGGGATCGGAAGGCATGGACATCTTGCCGTCGATGACCCGCTTAATGACTTGATTGTCGGGAAAGTCCTCGACGATTTCCTTCGAACTCATGCGCAGGGTGCGGAATTGGTCGAGGCGGGCTTCAATGGCGTGATCGGGAATTCTTTCTGGATGCAATTGCAGATCGATCCATTTGTCGACGCCCATCGCCGTGACTTGCTGGATATCGCCGGGGCGTGGGCCGAAAGCCAGGCGATTCAGCGCCTGCACCGCCCGCTTCTGTTCGGTCAGGCCAGCGTCGGCGGTTGGGTCTTTTTTCTTGGCCAGCACCTGCGGAACGATTTGCGGAACGACGCTCACCGCGATGAGCGAGGTCAGGCTCAGACACAGAAGAAACAGCGCGAACTTCTCAAATTTGGATCGAGAAAAGTTGGATCGCATGAAGACTCCGGGCCGGAGCGGGTTCTCTCATTATGAACCCTCGCGGCGAAAAAAGTTGCTGTCTGGCCTGATTCTTGGAGGAGTTGGAAGGGATTGTAGAACAAGGACTTCGCAGAGGTGAGCGGGGCCGAGGCGGAGGCGAGTCGTTAGTAACTCACTTCAGTAACTGGCTTCTTTCGTCAGATAGACCTTGCCGCGGGAAACTTTGTGCTGCAGCGTGGCGGCCAAGTGGTCGATGTCGGCGGCGGCAATGTTGACTTGCATGCCGTCGAGCATCGGCGTGCGGTTGCTGCCGACGGCGTCGCGGCGCACCTGAATGAGCAGTCCCTGAACGACATTCGGATCGTATTTATCGGGAGCCATGCGCACCAAGTCGCTGAGGGCGCTGCCCACGGAGAGTGGTGCGCGATAAGGGCGAGCGCTGGTCATGGCATCGAAAGAGTCGGCGAGGCCCACGATGCGCACCTGCATCGGCAGATCGTCTTGCCCGAGCTTGTCGGGATATCCGGAACCGTCGCTGCGCTCGTGATGCCAGCGTACGGTCTCAGGAATCTTTGGCCACGGGAACTGCACGCTGCTGACAATCTGGTGGCCGACAGTGGTGTGGTCGGCCATCTCGCGGAACTCCTCGGCGTCGAGCGCGCCGACCTTGCCGAAGAGTCGGCGATCGACGGCAACTTTGCCAATGTCGTGCAGGTAGCCGGCGCTGCGCAGCGCTGCGATGTCGCTGGGCTCCATGCCCATGGCCTCGCCGATGGCAGCCGAGTAGCGGCCCACGCGCAGGGAGTGGCCATGAATGTTGACGTGCTTGACGTCGATGGCAGTGGCAAAAGCTTCGAGCGCGTTGTCGTAAAAACCGTGCAGCGAGGCCATCAGGCGCAGGTTTTCAGAAACGCGTTGCGCGATGCTTTGGGTGAGCGCATGATTCTGCACCGCCAGCGCGATGTAACTGGAGAGCAGTTCCAGAGCGTCGAGTTCACTGTCTTCGTAAAGCGCGTCGCCGGGACGGCGGCCGAGGGCGACCACTCCAGCGAGACGGCCTCCGGCGCGCAGCGGAGCGAGACACTTGAACAGTTCCGGCGCGACGTTGCCATTGGAACTTAGAAACACAGAGTACGTGGACGAGTTCAGAACAATGGGGCCACGCGCCGCGGTCAGCGCGTGCACATGTTTGGGGAGGAGAGGAATGAAGGCGGGATCCGGCATCAAGGCGAATCCCATGGCCGCAGCGGAGGTCAGCATGGCGGGCTTGTCATTGAACAGCAGGAGCGCACCTTCGCGCGCGCCCGCCGCTTCCATGATGGCAGACAGCATGAGGCGCGAGGTTTCCGAGAAGTCGCGCTCCGCCGTTAGCGCGGGCCCGAGCTCGGAAAGCGCCTCAACCGTGTGCAACAGCCGCCGTAAATTGTTTGTCTGAATCGCCACAGACGAAGTGGGAGCCAGATCGCAGAGCAAGACGAGGGTAGCATGAACGAAATGGTGAGCGCGAGAGCGGCTGTTGGTTAGTTTGATGCGGTGGTGACGAGAACGAATACACGGTAACGAAGCTGGTTCCGCCACTGGCGGGCCCATGGCGGGCGCGACGGCGTTGCTTTTACAGCGTAAAGGCTTTCACCACGGAGGGCACAGAGTTTCACAGAGCAATCCTTTTCTCTGTGTTCCTCTGTGACCTTCTGTGGTGAAGATCCTAGAAATGCTCGCGGAGTTCGGCGAAGCGGCCGACGATGAGCAGCTTTTGTTGTGGAGGCGCTGGGTTGAGTTCTTCGTGTTCGAGGATCCAGGTATCGCCGTGCGGGACGAAGACGGCGTGCAGGCCGGCGGCCAGCGCGGGATTGATGTCAGACTTCGGGCTGTTGCCGACCATCCAGGTCGAAGCGGGATCGAGGGCGTGCTTCACGACGAGGCGCGCGTAGGCCGCGGGATCCTTCTCGGCGACGATTTCGATGGCCGCGAAATATTCTTTCAAGCCGGAGCGCTCGACCTTTCCCGACTGCTCCGCGAGCGCGCCCTTGGTCACCATGATCACGCGATGGCGCTCGGATAAATACTGAAGAGTTTCGGGAACCTCAGGCAGGAGTTCGATGGGATGGTCGGCGATGCTGTGCGCGAAGGCTTGAATCTGGGCGTGCAAAGCGGGCGTGACCGGCACGACGCTGAGCCGCTCAAATGTGTAGACCAGCGCATGCGCAAAGCTATGCAGGCCGTAGCCGTGAGTCACAATGCATTCGCGTTCGACATCGTTGAGAACCGCACGCACCTGCTCGGGGGAGAATTCGTGATGATTAAGAAACGAAACGAAGCGGGCGATGGCTCGCTCGAAGTAGACGTTGTTCTCCCAGAGCGTGTCGTCGGCGTCGATGAGGAGGGTTTGGGGGGCAAGCTCTTGGCTCTTGGCTCTTGGCTCTTAGCTTAAGTCCCAGCCTTCCGGCCGGTTGGACCGCGCAAACCCTACAGAAAGTACTCTTGAATCACGAAAATCTGATGAGAAATCGACGGTAGCCGAAGGGTTCAAGCTAAGAGCTAAAGGCCAAGAGCTAATAGCGTCTTATCACACCCAATCGACTTTCGCTTCGGGGCCGATGATGCCGGCTTTGTGGCCCATGTCGAGCAGGCGGCGGACGGCTTCGCGGCCGTCGGGGCCGTAGTCGAGAGTGCGCTCGTTCACGTACATGCCGATGAACTTGTCGGCCGACGAAGCATCGAGATCGCGGGCAAACTGCATGGCGTAGGAGAGCGCTTCTTCGCGGTGGTCGAGCGCGTACTGGATGCTCTCGCGCAGGGCCGCCGAGACCAGCGGTATGAGCTCCGGACCGAGGGCGCGGCGAATCGCGTTGCCGCCCAGGGGCAGAGGCAGGCCAGTCACCTTCTGCCACCAGCGGCCGAGATCGACGACGCGCTGCAGTCCCGACTTGCCATAGGTCAACTGGCCTTCGTGAATGATGAGTCCGGCCTCGAACTTGCCTTCGAGCACTTGCGGAATAATCTGGTCGAAGGGCACGACTTCGGTTTCGACTCCGGGAGCAAAAAGCTGCAACGCCAGATACGCGGTGGTGAGCGTGCCCGGAACAGCGATGCGCTTGGTCTTGATTTCGGCTGCGGTGAACGGACGCGGCGATACGATCATGGGGCCGTAACCTTCACCAACGCTGCCGCCGCAAGTCATCAGCGCATATTTATCCTGCACGTAGGGATAGGCGTGAAACGAAATCGCGCTGACATCATAGACGCCTTCACGCGCCTTCTGGTTCAGGGTTTCGATGTCGCACAGAGTGTGACTGAAGCGGAGGCCCGGGGTGCGAACTTTGTTTGTGGCCAGTCCGTAGAACATGAAGGCGTCGTCGGAATCGGGGCTGTGGGCCACCGTAATCTCGCGCACCTGGCCGGAAGCACTGCTGCCGGGCGCGTTGGTTTCAGATACTACTGTCATCTCATCTCCAAGAAAATCTAGTGCTGAATGGGACTGCGCCGCCAGCGATTGGCAATGGCAGCGGCCAGCATAACCTTAATGACCTCGGCCGCGACGAACCAGTACAGGCCGAGGTATGCCGCCTTGGCCAGCGAATGCGTGAATACATAGAGCCAAGTGAGACCGCCGGCGAACAGCAAGATCTCAGCCAGGAAGCTGGCGACGGCCGCACGCAGAAAACTCGTCGTACCTCGATCTGTCCCACGCTCGAAAATGTAGCCGGCGAGGAAAGCGACGAAGGGATAGACCAACAGAAATCCTCCGGTGATGCCGAACAGTTGCGCCGCTCCGCCAGGGCCCATGGGACTGAAGACCGGCAGTCCGACCATGCCTTCGACGAGGTAGAGAACCAGCGCCGCGAAACCGCGACGGCTGCCGAGCAGCAGTCCGACCAGCAGCACGCCCAGATTCTGCACGGTCAGCGGGACGGGCGTGAGCGGCATCAAAGGAATCGTGATGCGTGCGCACAGCGCTACAAACAGGCTGGCGCCCACCACCAGCGCAACCTGCCGCGAGGCTTCCAGGGTGCGCTCTTGCGGAGTGGCTAGAATTATTGCCGATTTTTCCATAGGCGGATCTCCAAAACTCGCAATCATCTTCTCAGCGGTCGCTTTTCAGCAGTCCCGATTTCAGCGGTCTGCGCGTCCGGTCGGGTGTTCGGCTTCATGCAGCGCTCCCTCGCGCGAAGCGTGGGCTTTCTGCAGATGGCGCCGCAAGTGCACGTACAGGGCGATGGCCACGCACACTACGACCAGCGTGCTCACGCCCAGGATCAGAAACCACCAGATCATCCGCACAGCCGATTAGGATAACAGAAGAGAAGCCTCCGGTCTGGGGCTAGGAACTGGATTTGCGTCTCTGGCGCAACGCCTCCACACGCTTGAGCATGAACTGCAAGCGATCGCGGCCCCACTTGGTTCTGGTGATGACTTTCTCGATATTGAGAAAGAAATGGGGGTCACCGACCTTCTCGCGCAGTTCTTTCAGGAAAGGATGGACCTTGGCGAAGATGAGGAACATCTCGCCACTGACCGATGGTTGCAGGAAGAGTTCTTCATTCAACGTATCTAACAGAACAAATGACGCCGCCATATTCCAATACCCGGCCACTTGCCGAAACCAGTTGTTTTCCGGCGCGCCCGCGATGAATGCGATTTTCATCACATCGTCGACACTCTCGGGAAAGAATTCGGCAGCCCACCAGTTCCGGGCCTTGCGCATCTCCGCCTCGCGGCGCAGATCATAGAGTTCCAGAATCAAGTGGGCATCGGCGATAGTCGGTTTCTTCGGCATGGCAACACCTCAAAGTCTGATTTGGTAATTCTTAGTTCATGCGGTGGTCGTGGCGGCGGGCGCTTCCGCGGGCGGCGGCGCAGGGCGCTCGAAATCACATTCCTTATTGGGGCAGGCGATCACCGGGCCGGCTTTCAGGTTTTTCTCGACCAGATATTCGCTGCCGCAGGCCGGACACTTCTCGGCAATCGGTTTGTGTGCGGAAGTGAACTTGCAATTGGGATAATTTCCGCAGCCGTAGAACGTGTTGCCTTTGCGGGCGCGCTTCTCGACTAGATCGCCGTCTTTACACTCCGGGCATTTCACGCCGATAAAATTCTGCTTGACGTACTTGCATTCGGGATAACCGCTGCAGGTGGTGAACTCGCCGAAGCGGCCGTGGCGGATCATCATGTTGCGTCCGCACTTGGGGCAAAGTTCGTCGAGCGGAATGTCGGGAACCTTCTTGCCCTGATCGAGGCGGCGCGTGGTCTTGCAGTCGGGATAGCCTGTGCAGGCCATGAACTGGCCGAAGCGTCCGCGCTTGAGCACCATCACGCGGCCGCAGTTTTCGCAATACTCTTCCTGGGTGGTTTCCTGCACGTCGGCCGAATCGAGATCGGGCAGGTTGATGGGATTTTCTTTCGTGAACTTGCAAGTCTTGGGATCGTCTTTGTCGTACGTGCTGCAGGCGTAGAAGGACCCATGCTTGCCCCATTTGATCACTAGCGGCGCGCCACAGAGCTCGCACTTCTCGTCCGTGGGCTTCTCCATCCGCTTGATGTTCTCCATATGCTTTTCGGCATATTTGAGATCTTTGAGGAACTTCTTGTAGAAATCGGCGAGAGCGTCCTGCCACTTCTCTTTGCCCTCTTCGATTTCGTCGAGTTCTTCTTCCAGGCGGGCGGTGTATTGCAGATCGAAAATGTCGCGGAAGTTTTCGACCAGCAAGTCGGTGACTACCAGGCCAATCTCGGTGGGAGAAAATTTTCCGCCCACTTTCTGCACGTACTGCCGCTCTTGGATGGTGGTGAGAATAGCGGCGTAGGTGGATGGGCGGCCGATGCCGCGCTCTTCGAGTTCTTTCACCAGCGAAGCTTCGTTGAAGCGCGGCGGCGGTTCGGTGAAATGCTGCTCGGGCTTTAGTTCCTTGAGCGTAAGTTTCTGTCCGGCTTCGAGCGCGGGCAGTTTGTGCTTGAGTTCCTCGTCTTCTTCGTCCTTGCCGTCTTTGGACTCTTCGTAGACGCGGAGGAAGCCGTCGAACTTGAGCACCGATCCAGTCACGCGGAACCAGAAAACTTCGCTGCCGTTTTTCGCGTCGATGTCGACCGTGGTCTGGTCGAAGACTGCCGGGTTGATCTGCGAAGCCACGAAGCGCTGCCAGATCAGCTTGTAGACTTTGAACTCGTCTTCTTTCAGATACTGTTTGATCTGGTCGGGATGGCGCATGGCCGAGGTGGGACGAATCGCCTCGTGCGCGCCTTGCGAGTCCTTTTTCTCTTTGAATGTATTTGGCGCCTCGGGCAGGTACGTCGGACCATATTCTTTGCCGACGTATTCGCGCACTTCCTGGATCGCCTCGGGCGCGACGCGGGTGGAATCGGTACGCATGTAGGTGATGAGGCCGACCAGGCCTTCTTCGCCGAGTTCGACGCCTTCATACAGGCGCTGCGCGATCATCATGGTGCGCTTTACGCTGAAGCGCAGCTTGCGCGAGGAGTCCTGTTGGAGCTTGCTGGTGGTGAACGGAGGCGCGGCGTTGCGGCGGCGCTCCTTTTTGTCGACCGAGCGAACGATCCAATCGGATTTTTCGAGCGCGGCGCGAATCTTTTCCGCGTCCTCGCCGTTGGTGACTTCGAGCTTCTCTTCGCCCTTGCCGACAAAACGGGCGTCGAATGCCGGTGGTTTGCTGCCGGCCAAAGTCGCGTCAATGGTCCAATATTCTACTTTTTGGAACGCCTTGATCTCGCGTTCGCGTTCGACAATCAGACGGAGGGCAACGGTCTGCACGCGGCCGGCGGAAAGACCGCGGCGGACTTTATCCCAAAGGAGCGGGGAGACCTGATATCCCACGAGGCGGTCGAGCACGCGGCGGGCCTGTTGGGCGTCGACCAGATTCTGATCGATGGCGCGGGGATGTTCGAACGCGGCCTGCACGGCCCGCTTGGTGATTTCGTTAAAAGTGACGCGCTGGATGCGCGGCGGCGGAGCTTCCTCGCCCTTCTTTAATTTGAGCTTCTTGGCTTTTTTCCCTTTGCCGTTTTCGCCGAGTTCGCTGGCCAGGTGCGCGGCGATGGCTTCGCCTTCGCGGTCCGGGTCAGGCGCCAGAAAGATAAAGTCGGCCGTGGCCGCCAGCTTCTTCAACCTGGCGACAACTTTTTCTTTGCCAGGGATGACGACGTAATCCGTTTCGAAGTCGTTCTGAACATCCACACCCAGCGTGCTCTTGGGCAGATCCATCACGTGGCCGAGCGAAGCCTCAACCGTGAAGCCTTTGCCCAGATATTTCTGGATGGTTTTCGCCTTGGCCGGCGATTCGACAATGACTAAACCTTTTGACAATGTGTCCTCTGTTTTCCTTGGGTCCCGTTTTCGAAGCTAGCACGAATGGGCGGAAAGCAACAAGTTACGGGAAGTGAGCTCTTGGCTCTTGGCTCTTAGCTCTTGGCTTAAAGGCACTATGCCGCCGAGGGATTTCTGACTTTCGCGGAGAGCGCCGACAGCATTCGCAAAACTCTTTCCACGCTTGCCTCCAGATCGACATATTCTTCTTCATTCACGAAACCCAAATCCTTGGCGAGCAGCAGATGATACGAAAGCTCGGCGCCGGAACCCATGGCAATCTGAACGAACCGGCCCATTTCGCCGTCTGACCGTCTTCCGCATCCTTCCGCCCAGATTCGCCGCAATCGAAGCCGACGATCGTCGAATCTGGCTGGTCAATCCGAAGCGCTCCTCGGAAACGCCTGAGTAATCTTGTAGACGGCCAATGTCAGCCGATGAGCCTCTTCCCAAACTCGCAAATCCTTTTAGTTCCGCATCGATCGCCTCCGTCACGAGCGGTTCAAGCCAAGAGCTAAAGGCCAAGAGCCAAAAGCTAGAAGCTCTTAACAAAATTCTTTCCCGGCATCTGCCTGACTTTGCCGGCCAGTTCCAGTTCGAACAGGGCGGCGAAGATTTCTGAAGACGACAAATCGTTTTCCAGCTTTTCGACAATTTCGTCGATGTGCGTGGCTTCGTCGGCTTTCAGCAGGCTCAGGATTCGCTTTTCGTGAGGAGGGAGCCCTTCATCCGGGAATAGAGATGCGGAGGAATGGCCGGAGGATTCAGGCGAGGCGGGCGGAGTCAGCGCAAGTCGCACTTCTGTTGGGAGATCTTCCCACACGTCTTCCCAGGTTGCGACCAGCTTTGCGCCCTGTTTGATGAGCGTGTTCGGTCCCCAGGAATTTTTGTTGGTGACGTTGCCGGGCACGGCGAAAACGTCGCGATTCTGTTCGAGCGCGCAGCGTGCGGTGATGCGCGTGCCGGAATATTCCGCGGCTTCGACGACCAGCACGCCAACCGACATCCCGCTGATGATGCGGTTGCGGATAGGGAAATTTTGAGGCGCGGCAAACGTTCCCAAAGGAAACTCGGAGATCAGTGCGCCACCGAGAGCGAGGATCTGCTCGGAGAGCCGCGAGTTTTCTTTGGGGTAGATCACATCCACGCCGGTGCCGAACACCGCGATCGTCTTGCCTTTGGCGGAGATTGCGCCGCGATGGCTGGCGGTGTCGACGCCGCGCGCCATGCCACTAATAATGACCAGGCCTTGCGCGGCGAGATCGCTGCCCAGGCGCTCGGCCATGCCCGAACCATAAGGCGTGGGATGGCGCGTGCCAACCATGGCGATGCCGGGGCGCGTGAGCACTTCAGGATTGCCGCGCACGCGGAGAATCAGTGGCGGATCGTAAATTTCTTTCAGGCGCGGAGGGTAGGAGGGATCGTCGAGCGTGACCATCGCAATGTCGGCGGCCGCGGCCTGCGCAATCTCTTCGCGTGCGAGTTCGGCCGATTTGCCGGTGGCCAGCGATTGGGCGGAAACGGCTTGAATGCCAGTGCTCTCAAGTTCGGTCAACGACGCGCGGAAGACGGCTTCCGCCGAGCCGAAATGCTCGACCAGTTTACGCGCTCTGGTGGGCCCGAGGCCGGGCGTGAGCGAAATGGCGAGCCACTCGAGTAGATGCGTAGCGGCGAGATGTGTAGCATCAAGATGCGTGGTGGAGGCGGATACGGCGGCGTTGGACACAAGTTTCTCCGAGCGGACTGTAATCACCGGCGAAGAACCGCGTCAAGGTCATACGTCACAATGGGTTTGTTAAACTTGTGGAAAGCGCACGAAATAGGGCTATCGACACAAAAAATGAGACGTTTACGCATTTCTGCCATTTCCTACCTGAATACCGCGCCGCTGATGTGGGATTTCGAACACCCTGGTCCCGGACATGACGCCGGCCGCGACTTCGATATTTCCTATACGCTGCCCTCGGCTTGCGCGCGGGCGCTGGCGGAGGGGAGGGCGGACATCGGGATTATTCCGGCGGCGGCCTATGCGGAGATTCCTGCTACCAGTGAAGCTGCGCTGCAGATTTTGCCCGAAGTCGTGATCGCCTCGCGGCGGGCGGTACGATCGATTTTGCTGGTCAGCAAGGTTCCGATCGAGCAAATTAAGACGGTCGCGCTGGATACGTCGTCGATGACTTCGGTGGCGCTGACGAAGGTTTTGTTCGAGAAGTGGCTGGGCGGGGGAAGAACGTTCACGGCGATGGCTCCCGACGTTGACGCGATGCTGGCGGCCAATGATGCGGGGCTGCTCATTGGAGATCCGGCGCTGAAGATTGACCGCAAGCGCTACCACACGCTCGACCTGGCGGAGGAATGGATACGCCATACGGGCAAGCCGTTTGTATTTGCATTCTGGGCGGTGCGGAAAGATGCGCTGGCGGAAGCTGATCCGTCGTTTGGCGAATCAGCGCTCGATTTAGCGGCCGTGTTTCAGAATTCGCGCGATCACGGGCTGGAGCCCGCCAGCCTGAACCAGATTGCCCGCGAATGGGCTCCGCGGCTGGACATTAGCGAAGCCGATGTGAAGAGCTACCTGACGCAGAACATTCACTACCAACTCGATGCGGGCTGCCTGGAGGGTCTGCGGCTCTTCTATCAATACGCGGCGGAGATTGGGGCGCTGCCGGCCGCGCCGGAACTGCAGTTTGTGGACGCGACGAAGGCCGTCGCGCTGTAGCGCCTACCAATAAGGCGGAACTTACACAGGCCATGCAGCAGGTCCCTCCACTCCGCGCGCCCTTCCTTTCCGGAAGGACACGCTCCGGTCGGGATGACAGGTTTGAAGCAATCTCTCGATGAGTTAATCTGAAGTCTGCGCGCTTGCGTAATCATTCCTTGTGAATCTATTTCAGCCCATCCCGAATGCGGGCAGTGCGGCCGACGCGACGCGGCCGCTGGCGGATCGCATGCGTCCGCGCACGCTCGACGAGTATGTTGGGCAGGAACACCTGATTGGGCCCGGGAAACCGCTGCGCACGCAGGTGGATCGCGACGATACGGGATCGCTGATTTTCTGGGGACCTCCGGGCACGGGCAAGACCACACTGGCAAAGATTATTGCGACCCTGACTAAGGCGGAGTTCATCGAGTTTTCCGCGGTGCTGGCCGGGATTAAAGAGATCAAGCAGGTCATGGCCGATGCCGAGCGGGCGCGGCAGTACGGCACGCGGACCATCGTATTCATCGACGAGATTCACCGCTTCAACAAGGCGCAGCAGGACGCTTTTTTGCCGCACGTGGAGAAAGGCAACATTCGCCTGATCGGCGCGACCACGGAAAATCCGTCGTTCGAAATTAATTCTGCATTGCTGTCACGCTGCCGCGTCTATGTGCTGAAACCGCTGACGGAAGAACAGATTGTGCTCTTACTGAGGCGTGCGCTCGCCGACCGGGAGCGCGGTCTGGGCGAACTGAATCTGATTGCTTCTGACGATGTGCTGAAGAAGATTGCCAGCTACACCAGCGGGGACGCGCGCAGCGCTTACAACGTTTTGGAAGTTGCGGCGGGGCTGGCAAAGTCAACGTCCCCACCCTCTCGCAAAGAACGCGAGAAGGATGGGGCACCCGCTTCAAATGAGATTACTGACGACATCGTCCGCGATGCGCTGCAGAAGCGGATTCTGCTCTACGACAAGTCGGGCGAAGAACATTACAACCTGATTTCCGCGCTGCACAAGTCGGTGCGCAACAGCGACCCTGATGCCGCGCTTTATTGGCTGGGACGCATGCTGGAAGCTGGAGAGGATCCGCTCTATGTGGCGCGTCGCGTGGTGCGCATGGCGGTCGAAGACATCGGGCTGGCTGATCCGAATGCGCTCTCGCTGTGCATGGCGGCCCGAGACGCGGTTGACTTCATCGGCATGCCGGAAGGAAATCTCGCGCTCGCGCAGGCGGTCGTCTATCTTTCCGTGGCTCCCAAGTCAAACGCGCTGTACACAGCGTATGGTGATGTGCTGAAAGATGTGGAGCAGACTGCGGCCGATTCTGTGCCGCTGCATTTGCGCAATGCGCCGACCTCTCTCATGAAGGGGCTAGGTTACGGTCAGGGATATCAGTACGCCCACGATCTCGAAGACAAAGTTGCCGACATGCAGTGCCTGCCCGACAATCTGCGCGATCGTGTTTACTACCGGCCGACGAACGAAGGGATCGAGAAGCGGATTCGCGAGCGCATGGAAGAAACCAGAAAGATCAGAACGGAGCGCCATAATAAATAGCGCCTGCCACTCGCAATGTCGCTTGGAGGCATTGAAAATGGTCACAAGAGCGGTTCTCGTCTCCCTAATCTGCTTGTTCCTCCTGCCGAAGCCAGCTTTTCCTCAAACTGCCGCCCTGGGGGAAGACTGCAATCTCTCCGTGCTTGGAGCCACGGAGACCAAGAGCTTCCTCGAATTTGACCGGGAGTTTCGCTACGCGCTGTCAAACCAGAATGCAGGAGTGATGGCGCTTCTGGTAAGGCCTTCCCTTCGCGTAAGCGATGACCGGGGAAGTTTCCGTCTCGATGACCCTCGATCTTTGCAGTTGCGTTTTCAGGAGATTTTCACACCAGCCGTGCGGGAAACAGTTCTGAAAGAGAAGCCGGAAAAACTGTGGTGCAATTACAACGGAGTCTCGTACGGAAATGGCGTCGTCTGGGTAAACTACGCGAGCCAGCGCTACGCCATTGAGACGGTTAACGTTCCGCCAAGCGCCGATGCGGCGAGACCCCCAGAGCGGACCGTTGAATTCGTGTGCAACGCGGATAAACATCGCGTGATCGTCGATGCGGTGGGCGACGGCGCGCCGCGCTATCGGGCGTGGACCAAGCCGCACTCGCTCACGGAGAAGCCAGATCTAGAGATCGCGGTTGGAAAAAGGGAGCTTCAGGGAACCGGCGCCTGCGCCTATGCAATCTGGAGGTTCACGAGTAACGGGACCGAATTCGATCTCGAAGGGCCGGAGGCATGTTACGAGGAGTCACACCCACCGCCAGCCGATTCGAACGGAATGCTTGAAGTCTCGGTGCCGGGCAAGCCTACCGTGAGTTGGTGGTGCCGCTGAATTCGAGACGGGGCGGAATGCTAGCGGAATCGGGCGCGGTGTTCTTTTAGAATACAGCGGTCCATGACCACGAAGATGCCGGCCTGGCGGGCCTTCTCGGCGGCCTTCTCGTGGATGACGTCTTCTTGCATCCAGATGGCCGGAACTTTGAGTCGAATGGCCTGGTCGACAATTTCTTCGACAAACTCGGGACGGCGAAAAATATTCACGATGTCGATCTGCTGTGTTGGAATATCGAGCAGCGACGCGTAAGCTTTCTCGCCCAGACACTCCGTGATTTGCGGGTTTACCGGGATGATGCGATATCCGTGGCTCTGCATGTAGGCCGAGACCCCGTGGCTGGCACGCAGGGGATTGCACGACAGGCCGACCACGGCGATGGTCTTGGCGCGCTGCAGCAGTTCAGCGATGGGATCCGATGCGGTCATTGAGATTTAAGCTTGATCTTGATTCTTGATCTTTGGCGACGCTCTGAGGAGCTGGGAAGACCGATCGCACTATTTCTTACTGGCCTGCTCTTCCTTTTGTTTATACATTTTCAGCGCCAGCTTGCGGACAGTTTCCGGAACATCTTTGTTGGTTCCGACGTTTTTCAGGTCGGCCGACAGCAGATGTTTCATCAGACCCAGCGCCAGATCCAGCGGCGTGCGCGGGTTCGCCACCAGATTGCGCACGACCTTGTAATTCTTCATGAACTTACGCTTCAAGGGAATCTGGCGCAGCACGGACTCGAGCACGTTCTTCTGGCTGGCGAACTTTTCCACTTCGCCGTCAGAGAGCTTGGGAGCTTCGAGCACCGCCAGCGCTACGATCTTCGTGCCATCACGAATCAAAAGCGCGCGCTCTTCCTTGTTGCCCTTTAACGCCAGTTGGATTCGCCCTTTGATGTCGAGGCGGGCGATTTTTTGCAACGCATTCTCGCGCACGGGCACGGCTGGCTTCTTGGCGACAAGCGCAGGTTTGGATGCTTCCGGAACAGGCGCGACTGGCGCGGGCTCGGCCGTTTCCTCGTGGATCGGGAAATAATCCTCCCCTAAGAGCTCGACAATCCCGCCGACCGGCTTGAACGGCTTGTCGCCCTCGGCGGCAATGGCGTGCGCATGTTCCTTGAGATAAGCTGCGACAGCCTCTTCGTCGGCGGGGTCAGGGGGAGTGTCGGAAGTGGCCGCGGCTGACGGCGTTTCTGCCGCCGACACTTGATGCGCGACGGCCGACGCGGTCGCTTGCTCGGGCACAGTCGGTTGCGCCGAAGCGGCAACCGGGCTGGCTACCGACAACAGCTTCTTCAGCTCGTCGGACTCTTCCTTCTTCAAAAAAGGATTTGCCCTGAGCGTCTCAAGGACGGTCTTCAGCGAGCGCACGCGCGCGCTCTTGAGCATGCTTTCGATGGAGTCCCGCGCAGCACCAATGGCCAGCTTTCCCAGCTGGACCTCGGAAACAGAAGGATTCTCAAGCAAAGCGGGCAGAAGCTTGGGCCGCAAATTATCGGGCGCAATGAAATAGTCGAGCACTTCGCGCGGAGTTTGAGGATTGGCGGCGGCGGCGATGGATGATTTTTCGTCCCACCCGGCCAGGGTCATGCGAGCGACTTCGCCGAAGACCTGGTTATGCTTCGCCAGATAAACCAGAATCTCAATGTTCTCGGCGGATGAGACTTGCAGGGCGCCGCGCGCGGCAAACTGCATCATGTTGGAGGGCAACTTCGACGCGCGAATCTGATCGATCATGCTCGCCATAACGTCAAGCCTCGACTGCGGGTGGAGAATTCTGGTGGCCGGAGCCCGCATTCCCGGCGGCCAGAGATTCCAGTTCGTTCACGGCCAGTTCCAGGTCCACGGTGATGCGATTCTTTTTGTATTGCAGAAAAACATCCCGCAAAGTCCGATAGTACCAAAGAGTGCCCTCGCGTCCACCGTTGAACCGTGACCATACGGATTCGTCGATGGCGCGGTAATCGCTGAGGATGGAGCGCACGTTGTTGAGCTTGTCGGCCGCCGAAACGAGGCGAGTGTCGGCGTTTTCTTTCTTGAGGCGCGCAATGTATTTTTCTTTGCGCTCGCGCCACGGGGGCTTGGGTTCGGTATCGGCGTCGGTGCAGCCGTCGACGACTTTCGCGACCCGTGCGCCGAAACGGCGGCGAACTTCTTTCAGCATCGAAGCTCCGCCGCAATCTTCGACTACGTCGTGCAGCAGCGCGGCGATGGCCAGGTCTTCGTCGCCTCCGGCTTCGAGGACCAGAGACGCGACACCCATCAGGTGAGCGATGTAGGGAATCGTGGAAGCTTTGCGGGTCTGTCCTTTATGCTTTTCCGCCGCGAATACAAACGCCTGCAGGAAGAGCGGACCTAGTTTGATCGTCCGCTTAAGCGTCAGCTTGATCGGCTTCGAAATTCGCGACCTCTGCGTCGAGCGTTTTGTCTTAGCCGTTCGCTTCACTGCTTCTCTTCCCGTCTCGCGAGCAGATAGGCACGGATGAACGGCTGCAGATCGCCGTCGATGACTCTGTCGACGTCGCCGACTTCGGTCTTGGTGCGGTGATCTTTGATCATGCGGTAGGGCTGCAGCACGTAGGAGCGAATCTGCGATCCGAATTCGATGTCGAGTTTCGAGTCTTCGATTTTCTTGGTGGCCGCGCGTTTTTTCTCCATCTCGAATTCGTAAAGCTTGGAGCGGAGCATGCTCATGGCGCGCTCTTTATTCTTGTGCTGGGAACGTTCGTTCTGGCAGTTGGCCACCAGATTCGTGGCGATGTGGGTGATGCGCACGGCGGAATCGGTGGTGTTGACGTGCTGTCCGCCCTTGCCGCTGGAGCGGTAAGTGTCGATGCGGATGTCTTCCGGCTTGATGACGATTTCGATGCTGTCGTCGATTTCCGGCGAAACGAAAACGCTGGCAAAGGAGGTATGCCGCCGCTTGGCTTGATCGAACGGCGAAATGCGCACCAGGCGATGCACGCCGATTTCGCCTTGCAGAAGTCCGAAGGCGTACTCGCCATTCACCGCGAACGTAGCCGACTTCAGGCCCGCTTCTTCGCCGGGCTGGTAGTCGTAGAGCACGGTCTCAAACCTCTGTCGCTCGGCCCAGCGCAGGTACATGCGCAAGAGCATATCGGCCCAATCCTGCGATTCGGTGCCGCCGGCTCCGGGGTGAATGGTGACAATGGCGTTGCGCGCGTCGTTGTCGCCGGAGAGCAGGGTCTCGGTTTCGAGGCGATCGAGCATCTCGCGCAGCGCGCCAATCTCACGCTGCAGGTCGGCGTCGACGTTCTCGCCTTCTTTCGACAGATCGAAGTAGGCGGCGATGTCTTCGCTGCGGCGCGCCAGATCGGCGTCGTGGGCGAGCACCTGCTCGAGCCGCTTCTTTTCGCGCATCACTTGTTGGGAGCGCTGCGGATTCGACCACAGGTTCGGATCGGCGGACTGCTTCTCAATTTCGGCTAGTTCCGGACGGACTTTTTCCGCGTCAAAGATACTCCCGAAGTTCGTGGACCTTCTTGCTGAGTTTTTCGTATTCGAGGACGAGCTCTTGATTCATGAGGACGCGTCAGCCTTTTCTTGCAGTTTGTTGGAGCTTTCCTGAAAATGCGAAGCGCGCGAACAGAGCTCCGATAGAAATTATCGCACACCCCCACGCGAACCAGTCGCCGTGGCGGGTGTAGAAAGTAGTGTCGGAAGTAAGGGCGTAGGGCGCGACCAGCGCGGTTCTCTGCTTGCGAGGAACTCGCGCCACCACGCGTCCCCAGGGATCGATCGACGCCGTGACACCGGTATCGGTGGCGCTCAGCAGCCAGCGGTTGTTTTCGATGGCGCGCATGCGAGTCTGGTTCAGGTGTTGAGCGTAGGCGCCGCTGTCGCCGTACCAGGCGTCATTGGAAATGTTCACGAACACTTGCGCGCCGCTGTTGGCGAACTGCCGGACTTCATCTGGGAAGATGGATTCGTAGCAGATGAAAACGCCGAGCTTTTCGTCACCTGCATTTAACCACGCACGCGCGGTGCCGTGCTCGAACTGACCGACCTCTTTGGTCAAGCCACCGGCAAACGAAAACAGAGTGGGAAACGGCAGGTACTCTCCGAAGGGAACCAGGTGCACTTTGTTGTACCGCGCGACCCAGCCGACATCAGGGCTGATGAGCGCCGCGGAATTAAACACGGATTCGCTACCGGGCTGCAGTCCGGGCGTAACTCCGATAGAGCCGACTACCATCCAAGCCTTGGTCGCACGGGCGGTCTCGCTGAGTGAATCGCGAAACCGGGGATCGTTGGTAAAGAACGGCGCCGGAGACTCGGGCCAGACGATAAGTTTCACATCTGACGCTATTACCCTCCCCGGGCCCACCGCAACTGCGTATCTTTGCGCTTCCGTTTTTGTAAGGTCGGTGAGGTCATTCAGAGTTTGTTGAAAATAAGCCGGTGTCCAGTTGGCGTCGACCGGGATGTTCTGCTGCACCAGCAGCGCCTCGCGATCGGCCCGCGCCGGAGGCGCGTCGATCAATCTCCCGGCCTGCAGGACGGCTGCGGCCGCCAAAGCCGCGGCCAGCATGGCGCCACGCTTCTCGCGCGGAACCAGAAATGCCGCAGCCAGCGCGACATTGACCAGCGCAATCTCAAACGAGATGCCGTAGACGCCGGTCGAGGATGCGATGCGGCTGAGGGGGCCGTTATCAACCTGCGCGATGCCCAGCAGGTTCCAGGGAAATCCGGTGACGCGGGTGCGCGCCAACTCCACCGCGACCCATAGAAACGGAGCCAGCACCAGGGGCCGGCGGTAGTCGCGGCCCGGAGCGGCCAGCAGCGCGACGAGCAGACCGAAGAAACCGTGATAGAGGCCGAGGTAGCAGCAGAAGAGGAAAAGAGTCAGCACGGCTTCGGCGGCGTTGAGGCCGCCGAACAGTCGCATCGTATCGAAGATCCAGTAACAGGTGCCCGCGAAAAAAAGAATTCCGCAGGCGTAGCCCAGCAGGAATCCCTGCCAGGGCGTGGCCGGGCGCAGTCGCACAGAACCAGCAATCTCGAGTTCGCCCGCCGGACGCGCCTGCAGCAAGGCCACCATCAGTGGGGCCAGCGCGAACCAGGAAAGAACATAAATGCCGGGAAGAGGAAAAATGATGACTTGAAGGATGGCCGATAAGAGGACGAGCAACCACGCACTGAAGTGAATTTGCCGCACGGAAAAAGAATAACAAAAGCGGCTCTTGGCTTTTGGCTATTGGCTTTTGGCTGTTGGTTTCGAGGAGGTTCCTTCAGCGAGAGAGCATCGAACGAACTCTGCAATTTCTGGGGTGACGTACTCTGGCGGCGTGATGCGGAATACGGGGCGCTCGGATAATGGCTTCAGAGAGACTGCTTGCCAAGCCATGCTCTCCGGAGTTTCATGGAGAACCACGGCGCTGGCGCGGTCGAGAAATTCGCGGGCGGAATTCTTGAAATCGGCGGTCGTGGGATCGAGCACAGTCAAATAAAGGTCCGGCCGCATAAACTTCAGGACGCTGTTCGATTCGATGATCACGTTGCGTGCGCCTTCGAGGCGCTTACGCAAGGCGGGCATGGCCTCGGCCAGATGGCCCTGTTCGGTGCGTGCCCATAGCGCCCGCACGGCTCCGGCCACGAGAAAACGGGAGGTGTCCGATTCGCCAGAGCGGTCGCGCTCTTCTGAAATCGCCCAGGAATGGTCGGGGGTCGCGCAGTCGCAAGGCTCGCCATTGGCCGAGCAGACGCCGTGGCCGTACTGCGTAATTTTGACAGCTGTCCAATCGAACTCAGGCAGCGCCGCGATCAGGCCGGCGACCACGCTGGTCTTGCCCACGCTGCGCGAATGTCCGCCGATGATGATGATTGCCATAGAATCGGCTTCCGGATTCAAAAGCGCTTCCGGCTTCCGCTATTCGGCTGCCGGCCCGAAACAGAATCCAGAAGCCGGAAGCCGTCATTTACTTTTTCGTCAGCCGCGCCAGCGTTGCCAGTTGCTTCAAATATTCGCGCAACGGTTGCGCGGGAGTTCCCCAGAAGGCAACGCCTTTGCCACGCAGCACTTTGTTGGGCAGAACGCCGCCCTGGCCGCCCAGCATGACTCCTTCTTCAATGCGGGCGTGCTCGCCGATGCCGACCTGGCCGCCGAGAATGACGCCGTTCTCGATGACGATGCTGCCTGAAAGGCCGGTCTGGGCAGCGATGACGACGTCTTCGCCGATCTGGCAGTTGTGGCCGATGTGGACCAGGTTGTCGATCTTTGTGCCGCGTCGGATGCGAGTTTCGTCGAGCGCGCCGCGGTCGATGGTGGTATTGGCCCCGATCTCGACGTCATCCTCGATTACCAGCTTTCCGACCTGAGGGAATTTTTCATAGTGGCCGGACTTTCGATCGCGAACGTAGCCGAAGCCGTCGCTGCCCAGCACCGCGCCCGCATGCACGATCACGCGGTCGCCCAGAGTGGTGCCGCTGTAGATGGTGACGTTGGGATAAATCTCGCAGTCGCGGCCAACCTGCACTCCGGCACCGATCGCGCAGCCTACGCCGATTCGCGCGTTCTCGCCAATTTGCGCGTGCTCCGCGACCACGGCCGTTGCTTCCACGGAAACTCCCGGGCCCAACCGCGCAGAGGAGTGAACGAACGCGGCTGCGTGTACGCTGCTCCGGTGCGGTGCTCCGTCGAGCGCCAACGGGTCGCGGAGCAAACGCGCGGCGCGGGCGAACGCAAGTTTCGGATGATCGCTGATCAGCAGGGGACGGACGATGGGAGTGGATGCCGCGTGCTTCGGCGCGAACTCTGCGGCAAACTCTCCGACGATGATCGCTCCTGCACGGGAATGCAGAGCCGCCGCGAGGTGCTTCTCATCTTCAACAAAGACGAGATCGCTCGGGGTCGCCGATTCCGTGCTGGCGACTGTGCTCACTTCGAGATGGCCGTCGCCGATCAGGCGGGCTCCGACGGCTTCGGCGATCTGCTGCAGCGAGCGCTTCATGGCCTTCCAATGTATAGCAGGCAGGCAAGAGGAAGGAAGCCCGGACGGATTAAAGGGAAGATTTGTGCTGGGAGTTCGGCTCGCCGCCACATTCTAGGGCGCTGGAGGCGAGCAGGTGGTGGCGCCCTGGCACATGAGGAAGGTGCCCGTGATGCCGGTGCTCCCGCCACACGAAGCCGATCCAGTCAGGGTCCACGTGCCCACTACAACACCGTCGCTTAATGTTCCGGTTGTGCCATTGATGTTGCCATTCGATATGCCAGTAAAGCCTGACGGCTGATAGCTGTTCAGCGTTAGGACATTGCCCGGGGGTGTCGTCGCTGTCACGGTGAGGGTCAACGAACCCGTAACCTGGTCGGTCGAGGTGCTCGTATTGAATTGATAATTGCCGCCCGCGGTAGAGGTATCTCGATCTACGCTGAAGCAGCTGTTGGAGCTGGCATTAATAAAGTTCAAAGTGGTGATGGTGAGCGGCTCCTGAGCACCCAAAACGTCGGACACCGGGAACTGGGTAGTGAAAGTAAGTTCAGTGGCCGTGTCGGCGGCCGCACCTTGCCCAGTAAAGGTAGCCTCCCAAAACGAATTGGAGTTGGTAGTGATGGCTTGGGTGGATTTGGGGCTGCTGCCACATCCGCTGACCGCGAGTTCGAGCGCCAGCAGCATCAGGATTGCAAGCTTCTTCATGTACCGTCCTTAAATTCGGCCCGCTATGGGGTGTCCCTCGGAGAATGACCCTATTCAGAATAGAGAGATGCGGGCAGGGTCGTCAATGGATGTAAGGGCTCGGCAACTAGTCTGACCCGCCGCCCGGAGCCCCGATATCAAGAACTACACCATGCTGCTATCAGTCGAAAGCCCGGCGCGCTCGGTGGGGATCCATCTACCTACTTGATGAAATAGCCGGAGACTCGCCACTTGCCATCTTTGTCGAGCATGGGAACCACGGTCTCCACGGCGCCCGCTTTGTGTTCGAAATCAGTGTCGTACTGAACGATGACGTATTCCCCTTCCGGTGCATTGGGTGGATTCTTGGTGTAGGTGGCACTCTTCAGCTTGCGCGAGAGAACCTTGCCCTGGGGAGCGCGGTTCGTGTCCAAGGCGCTCTGCCACTGTTCTTTGGTGACGGCGGCCTTGAACGCCAACGCAGTGTCATCCCAGCTCTGCGCGTATTTGCTGGAGTCGACAATGGCCAACCACGCGTCCGCGGATTGTTGAGCGAGCTGTTCTGGCTTCTGCGGGGTCTGAGCGAATGCCGAGGTGCAGAGCAAGAGTGCGAAGAGTACGGAGGCCAACTTCGTTTCCATTAGTGCAACTTTAGCGATCATGAGAATGCTCCTTTGTTCCGCCGACAATGTGAGCCATCAATGTGATGAGCCAACAAATTCAACCGCTAGCGGGAAATGTCGCGCGACGGCCGCGCCAGTCCCAGGATGAGCAGGGCGATCGACACGCCCAGCAGGAAGCCGCTGGCGAAGTGCGAAAAACTGCCGTCCGTCCAGAGCCGCAACGACAGACCGGCCGCGAGGGCCAACAAACCGAATGCTGTGGGCAAACTCCTACGCCGGATCATGCTGCCTCCCTGGTACTTCTCGACTGCGGTCGCGAGCGCGCACACGGGCGTAGCGCCCTGAGCCTTCCCGCGTCCGAGTGCCGGACAGGGACGCGGGCAGGAGTGCCCGCGCCACACCGCACTTACGCTCCGCGCTTGGTTTTCAACTCGGCCAGCAGTTGCTCGATGCGATCTTCTTTTTCGAGCGCGGCCAGACGGTCGTCAAGGTTGTCGCCGGCGATTTCTGACTTGGCCTGGCTGACGGCCTCGGAGTGCGCGACCTTGCGCTTCATGCGGTCGAAAGCCGCGGTCTTGGAGCCGTCGCCCGAGGCCAGGCGTGCGTCGCTGGCCTTGCCCACGGCGCGGGCGCGGCGATGCTGCGCGATGAGCACGTCGGCTTTAGCCTGGGCCTCGGTCAACTTCTGTTCCAGTTGGCGCAGCGCGGACTTCAGGTTGTCCACCTGCGCCTTCTGGTCACTCACCTGCTGCGTGAAGTTCTCACTGAGTTCGCGATAGCTTTCCACGCGCAGCAGCGAGGCGCGGGCCAGGTCGTCTTCTTTTTTGTCGACGGCGAGTTCGGCTTTGCGCATCCATTCGGCGACTTTCTCTTCGTTTTCTTTCTGCTTTTTTTCCAGCAGGTGCTGGTCGGCGATGGCGATCGCAACCTGCGTTTTGACCTGCAAAAGCTGGTTCTGCATGTCGAGGATGACCTGCTTGATCATTTTTTCCGGCTCCTCGGCCTTGTCGATGAGGTCGTTGAGGTTGGCCCGGACCAGTGTGGAAACGCGCTCTAGTAATGCCATTGTGAACCCCCTTCTTTAGCTATCAGCTATCAGCCGTCAGCTCTCAGCTTGAAACCGACCGCTGCCGACTAGTTCTTCTTGGTTGCATCCGGCGCAGACGAAAACCTTCCCTGCGCCACTCCGGTTCCGATCAAAAGGCCGACGACCGCGAGGCCGACCGCCGACGTGATGCTGACAAAGCCCACCACCACGCCAATTGCCGCGACGATGGCGGGAATCAGGATGATTGCGATGCCAAGCTTTCTGTGGGTTGTCATGCTTGCCTCCTCAATTCATGCGAGCGATGGAGCTGCGCGCACTGCGGACATTCTGTTTCCTTGCGGCGGAACGAGGCGCCGAGCAGTATTCCAATCGCTACTCCGATCGCCAGCCAGACGCCGACGTGGCCGGCCACGATTCCGAACACCGCGCCCAGTCCGGCTCCCAAGGCGAGTCCTAATCCCGCGTGTTTCGATTTGTTTGTCATAACAGTGCTCCGGCCTCCGGCTCCCGGCTTCCGGCCCCCCAAAGTTCCGTTACTCCGGGAGCCGGACGCCGATTTCATGCCTTCGGCGCATCGCCCGGTTTAGGGGCTTTATCGCCGATCTGCCGTACTTTGCTGAACAACTCCGCCAGCGGCATGCCTGAGAGCGTCTCGAACAGCGCCGGCACTTGCGCCGCCATCTTGGTGATGTCGGCGGTGACTTTGTTCATCCCTGACTCCGCTCCGTTCCCAGTCGACACGATCGTGATCTTGTCGACGTTGGCCAGCGGAGCCGCCAGAGCCTTCACGATCTCCGGCATGCTGGCAAAGAGGCGGTCGATCACAGCGGCCTGGTTATATTCCTGGAACGCTTCGGCCTTCACGTTCATCGCCTTGGCTTCGGCTTCGCCTTTCTTGAAAATGATCTCGGCTTCGGCCTCGCCCTGGGCGCGAATCGAAGATGCCTGGCCTTCGGCTTCGGCGATCAGGCGCTGCTTCTCGGCCGCAGCCAGAGTCTCGATACGCTGCCGCTCGATTTCGGCGCCCTTCAACACGGTTGCGATCAGTTCTTTCTCGCGGCGATTGATTTCCGCTTCCTGGACTTTGACCTGCTGCTCTTTCTCGACCTGCTGCACCTTTACCTGCTCGGCGACGACTTGCTGTTGCATGATGTTGGTCTGGATGTCATAGGCCTTATCCGCTTGCGCCTGCTGGCGCTTGGTGACTTCCAGGTATTGCGCTTTCTTGATTTCCAGATCGCGCTGCGATTCGGCCTGCTTGGCCAGCGACAGAGTTTCGGCCAGCACGCGCTCCTGATCGGCTTGCGCTTTCGCCACGGCCGATTCCCGCGTCAGCGCGGCGCGTTTGATCGCCGTATCCCGATCGGCTTCCGCTGTGGCTACGTCGGCGTCACGCTTGATGCGCGCCACATCCGGCTTGCCCATGTTGGTGATGTACTCGTTCTTGTCGCGAACTTCTTTGATGGTGAACGAGATCACTTCCAGTCCCATCTTGTTCATGTCTTCGGCGCAGGTGCCGCGCATGCGGTCGGAAACCATTTCCGGCTGCTTGACGATCTCTTCCACCGTGAGCTGGCCGATGATGCCGCGCAGGTGACCTTCCATGACCAGACGGATGAGGCCTTCGCGCTCCTGATCAGACTTGGTGAGAAACTGCTCGGCCGCAGTCAGCACAGATTCGCGATCGGATTTCACTTTGATCTGGGCTACGGCTTCGACCGTCACAGCGACGCCTTGTTTCGTATAAAGATCCTGTTGCGGCGCCACGTCGAACGACATCAGTTCCAGGGAAAGATCCTTGCAAACCTGCACCATGGGAAACACGAGCGTGCCATGTCCTTGCACGACGCGAGTTCCGCCCAGGCCGTACACGATGAGCGCCTCGTGCGGCCCCGCTTTGCGATAGAGCCTGGCCATGCCGCTCATCAGGAACAGGATGACCATCACTCCCAGCCCAACGAAAATCCAGATCGTGACCACTGACGACAGTCCCAATCCCATAACGCCTCCGATTAAGAATTCAGTTTAAGAACGTTGATGTTGCCTTCTCCGTCGGCCTTCTCCGTCACTGGGGAACACTCATGTTCACCGGCGGCGGATGCGGCGCAGCCAGATTCAGGTTGAACCGGATAATGGAAAAGTTGCCGTAGGCGATAAGACCCAGCACCACACCAAACCCCAGCAGCAGCGGCCAAGACGCAGACGGCTTCAGCGCCCGCGCGGTCAAGGCTCCCACGGTGAACAGGACGAGCATGACGGCCATTATGCCGAGGCCCAGTTCCAAAGCGCCTTCACGCGAGGTGTAGCCGTTGGGCTGGTAGTTGGCGTCGAAGTGAACGGCCATCCTCACCGGCAACTGGTCCCAGTTTTGCCAGTAGTGCAGCGCCGTGATGGGCAGAGCCAGCCACATCAGAGCAACCAACGTCTTGTAGAAACGTCCGTTCATAAAATCTCCCGGCAACACGCAAAGTGGACTGCGACTGGTTACTGATCTCTGTTACTGGCCCCCGCTACTGATCCCCTGACATCTCGCTCCACAACTCGACGTAGGCGATTCCCTTCTCATAGCGCGTGACCACAACCTCGGTTCCCTTGGCGATGGCGCTTCCGTTCTCGCTGCGCGCTCCACAGACGCGCCTGGTGCCGACCTGCGAGTAAACGATTTCTCCGGTGCCATCCTCGCGGATCGAGCTGGAAACCCGGCCCAGCACACCAACCATCTCGTAGTCGGCGGGATCCATGTTTTCTTCGTCCGACATCAACACTCTGCTCAGGAACAGAAAAATGACTCCGCCGCCGGCCAGACCGCTGATCACCGAGAACAGCAGTCCCAGTCCAACCCACACGGTTGAAAAGCGCGTCAGCAGGTAGCCGGTGCCGCCGAACCACGCCAGGAAAGCCGTGAGCGTGACGAAGTTAAAAGGCGACACGCTGCTGCTGCGGGCTGCCGCATTCGAGCCTGACGCGTGGGGCGTCGCAGGTCCATGTGCCGGCGCTGTCGCGCCCGCAACTGGAGCATGCGCTACCGGGGCGTGCCCCATCGGAGCCTGCATCGCCGGAAAATGCCCGGCGTGTCCGTGAAAGTGCGGCAGGTGCAGGCGTCCGAAACGCGATCCGCCAAAGATGAACGAAAAAAAACTGAAGCAGAAGCCGACCGCGAAACAGATCAAATAAAAATCAGACCAATCCAGTTTGGCTCCGGTCATCGGATTCGCCTCCCTTCCTCATTCGCGGCTCCGCCCAGACCCGCGCGAGCACGAGCGCCAGCGTGGCTGCCATTGCCGGCTGCAGCTTCGGGCCGCAGCGCTTCCAGCAGTCGGTCGGCCAGGCCTGGCGTGTCAAGAATCGCGCCCAACAACAGGAAACAGCGGCGCGTATCTTTTTCGCGCGCGGCCTTGATCAGCACGTTGCTGACTTCCGGATCGCTGGCGAACTTTTCCGAACCTTGCAGCAGCCAGACATCGAGCTGGCCTTCCGTGGTGCGTAGATCGGAAGTCAGTTCGGCGTGGTAGCCGTCAGGGTCGTCCACCAGAAAGCCGGGATGCACCTTGAAAAACTTGGCCAGCAGGGCGCGCGACGACTGCGTCATGTGCGGGCGTGCGCCGTTTTCAATCTGCGAGAGATACGACTGGCTGATGGACGCGCCTTTGGCGCTGCCTCGTCCTTTCCCCAGTTCTTCGCGTATGGCGCGCACCAGTTCGAGCTGCGTCATGGGACGGCCCAGACCGCGCAGTGAGCCTTCGACCTCGCGCAAGTACCGAATTTTCTCGCCCAGCTTCACCGGTCACGCCCCTTGATCTATATTCCAATACGAGATATTTATATTGCAATTTGCGATTTATGTCAAGAATTGTATGTGGCGCAGTTCCAGCGGGTTACGGGGAGGAAGCGGCGTCTGGCCTGAAGTCCGAGGTCCGAGGTCAGAAATCTACGACGCTAGCAATGGATCGGAGCTCTACAGTCCGGCTTCGATGCGGGAGCGAGGATCGAGATAATCGCGCAGGGCGTCGCCAATGAAGTTGAAGCTCAGCACGGCGAGCATCACCGCGAGCGCGGGGAAAAGAACCAGGTGCGGAGCGTCAAACAGGTGGGCGCGGCCGTCGTTGAGCATCGCGCCCCAGCTAGCGGTTGGCGGAGGGACGCCGAGTCCGAGAAAACTCATGGTGGCTTCGGCGAGGATGGCTCCGGCCATGCCGATGGCGGCCTGCACGACGACTGGCTGAATAATGTTGGGCAGAATGTGGCGAACGATGATTCGTAAATCGGAGGCGCCGAGGGCGCGAGCCGCTTCGACGAACTCGCGTTCGCGGGCGGCGAGAACTTGTCCGCGGACCAGGCGCGCGTAGCCCACCCATCCGCCGAGAGAAAGAGCGAGCACGAGATTGAAAATGCCGGGGCCGCGAAAGGCGATGAAGGCGATGGCCAGCAGAATCCCGGGGAACGAGAGAAAAGCGTTCATCAGCACGATGTTGACGAAACGGTCGATGGCGCCTCCGTAGTATCCAGCGATGGAGCCGATGAGGAGTCCGAGGGCGAGCGAGGCGGCAACGACGCAACTACCGACTACCATGGAGATGCGCGCGCCGTAAACCACGCGCGAGAGAATGTCGCGGCCCAGTTCGTCGGTGCCGAACCAGTGCGTGGACGAGGGCGAGTCGAGACGCGCGGGCAAGTTGATGGCGGCGGGATCTTGAGGCGCGATCCAAGGGGCGAACAGGGCAAAGATTAGGAAGACGACGACCAAGACGACGCCTGCAGCCGCAAGCGGATTGTGGCGGGCGTTTCCGGCGATGCGGCGGCGAAGCGAGATGGCGGCGGTGGACATGGATTGTTGGTCGTCTTGCCCTCAATCTTATACCGGAGGCTGGCTTATGCCGGAGGCTTGCAGATCGGCCTTGCGACTGCGATCATCATTTCGCTCGCATCTACCGCCCCGAATCTAATCGCGAGTTCAAAGGTTCGAATCATGCGTGAACGTCTATCCTGTCTAGTTGCAATCGTACTTCTCTCCGCGGCCTTTTTCGCGCAGGCTCCCGCCTGGCAGCCGACTCCCGGGCACCTAACTTTAAATCTATGGCCGCAGGGTGCGCCTGGCGCTCAGCCGAGTTTGGCGGCGGAGGTCGACGCCACTACTGCCAAAGACAACTTGATTGCCGGCAAGCCGCTGATTCGCCTGGGCAATGTTTCGGTACCGACGCTGACGGTTTATGCTCCGAAACAAAAGAACACGGGCGCCGCCGTCGTCGTTTTTCCGGGCGGCGGCTACCACATTCTCGCAATCGATCTTGAAGGGACGGAGGTTTGCGACTGGCTCAACTCAGTCGGGATCACCTGTGTTCTGGTGAAATATCGCGTACCGGATTCCGGTCCGTATCCCAAGTCATCTGCGGCTTTACAAGACGCGCAGCGGGCGCTGGGCATCGTCCGCGCGCACGCAATGGAGTGGCACATTGACCCAAAGCGCATCGGAGTGCTGGGATTCTCTGCGGGGGCGCATCTCTCGGCGGCGCTCAGCACCCACTTCGGGCAGCGTCTCTATGAGACGGTCGACGAAGCCGACCAGGTCAGCTGCCGGCCGGATTTCGCGGTGATCGTGTATCCCGGCTACTTGGCACTCTCGGAACAGAACTTCGCGCCCAATGCCGAGATTCACGTCACAGAAAAAACACCGCCGTCGTTCATTGTGCAGGCGGAGGATGATCCGGTGCATGTTGAAAACGCAACGGTGTATTTTCTCGCGCTGAAGAACGCCAAGGTTCCGGCGGAGCTGCACATCTATGCAAACGGCGGGCATGGTTACGGATTGCGGCGCACGGAGCTTCCGGTTACGGCGTGGCCGAAGCTGGTGGAGACCTGGCTGGGGACGATTGGGGTGGTGACGGTTGTTCCGCAATAGTAGGGACGGCACAGACATTGCGCTTGTCGAGTTTGAAGCGGGCGCCCGCATTGGTGGGGCAGCGGGTGGTGATTGAGTTGGTGTAAGAGCGTCACAGCGGCTTACATTGCTCCGCTCGGAATGAGCATGGAGTTGAGATTCGAAAGGCCGAGTCGCCACGCCCTGATCGGGATGACGGGGTTGGGGTCTGCGGCGAAGGGGCAGACGCCTCCGACTGATCGAATACCGGCAAATATCTGTCATCCCGACCGAGTCAGTTGAGCTGCGAAGCGGTCAACTGGCGAGTGGAGGGACCTGCTTTTCTGGCTGATACATGTGGCGCGTGAACCATTCAGCCGCCAGGTCTTCCCACGTAGGATTTCGGCGCTCGATCAGCCAGACCTTCTTCACTCTGCTCCAGCGCTTGATCTGCTTTTCGCGATCGATTGCCTTCGTCACGTCATCGAACGATTCGTAGTACACGAGGCGGTGGCAGCGGTACTCCTTGGTAAAACCTTCGACCAGACCATTCTTGTGCTCAAACACTCGCCGACTGAGATCGTTCGTCATACCGATGCAGATCACGCGCGATTTGCTGGCGATGATGTAAACGGTGTAACAGTGATCTTTCATGTGCGGAAAGGAAAGCAGGTCCCTCGACTGCGCGTTGCGATTGATGAGGCCAATCGCAATGCTACGCTCGGGATGACAGTGTTGTTATGTGAAGGAGATGATTTCTAATTGGTGTGACCAATTTGGGATTGTGTGGTCACTGCCTGATTCTCGGGTTGGCCACCGAGTACAGCACATCTGTGAGGAAGTTGACGGCGACGTAGGTTAGGCCGATGGCCAGGATGCAGCCTTGGACCAGGAAATAGTCGCGCGCGGAGATGGCGTCGATGGTTAAGCGGCCGATGCCGGGCCAGGAGAAGATTTTTTCGGTGACGATGGCGCCGGCCAGTAAGGCGCCGAACTGCAGGCCCACGACCGTCAGCACGGGGATCATGGCGTTGCGCAGGGCATGGCGGTAGACGACGGTGCGTTCGGGCAGGCCTTTGGCGCGTGCGGTGCGGATGTAGTCCTGGCTCAACTCTTCCAACATTGACGTGCGCACCATGCGGGTAAGAATGGCGGCGAGGGCGCTGCCCATGGTCAGAGCGGGCAGAACGAGGTTGGCGAACGAACCTGCGCCGGAGACGGGGAGCCATCCCAGTTTAATGGAGAACAACAAGATCAGGATGGGGCCGAGGGCGAAGTTGGGGAACGACAGGCCGAAGAGACTGACGACGGAGAGCAGGCGGTCGTCCCAACGGTTGCGGCGCTGTGCCGAGCGCACGCCTGCCGGGATCGACAGAATCAGTGCGACGAACAGCGACGCCAGTGTGAGCCGCAGCGTGTAGGGATAGGCTTGCGCAAGGCTAAGCGCAACACGCTTGTTCAGGCGGATGGAGCGGCCGAGGTCGCCGTGCAGCACGCCTTTCCAGTAGTGGACGTATTGCACACGGAGCGGGAGGTCGAGTTCGTAGGCATGGCGCGTGGCGGCGATGTCGGCGGCAGGTGCGCCTTCACCGAGCATCTGCGCGATGGGGTCTCCGGGGACGAGATGGATTAGCACGAAGACGAGACTGACCACCAGCCAGATGACTGGGAGGGTGTAGAGGACGCGTTGGAAGACGGGTTTCAGTTGGCGGTTCTCAGTGGTTAGTCGCGACGCTCCAGAATCCAGCGATCTTCTTCGTCTTCAAAGTACGCCAATTTTCCCGGGATACAGGAAAGAAATGTTCCCATCTGGTAGCCGATCACTTTCTGCAGGGCTTCCAAGAGCGGCATCTCTTTCCCGTCGAGCCGGGGATCCTCAGAGGTGACCCAACACGATTGCGGGGCGCCTATGCGATTCAAGAAAGCGGCAATCTGTTCCGGACTATGCTCGCCTTTGGGAACTGCGGCGCAAAAGCGCGGGTCTAGGGCTTTGAAGTGGGCTAACTCGAGAAGAAATTTCCTACGCTTTTTCGGGTTCGAAATCATTTCCAAATAGCGTTCGCGCTTTGTCGGTACGAAGAATGCTTTGATCAATTCCTCTTCGTGATTCACCGTTGCATCCGCGCTCAGCGGCTAAAGCCGGTCGTGTTCTGTGCGCCTGATGGCACGACTAAAAGTCGTGCCCTTCCCTGTTCTTTTATTTGTCCGTGTCAGCCTCCGCCTTGTTTGGCGGCTTCGGCTTCGTCTTCTACTTTCGCGGTCTTCTCGATTCTCACCCTCGCGATGCGGTGACCTTCCAGCTCTTCGACGGTGTAACGACGGCCTTCGTATTCGAAATGGTCTCGCAAAGTCGGGATGCGCTGCAGGCGGGCGAGGATAAATCCGGCCAGGGTTTCGAATCCAGCGTCGCGCGGGAGAGTAAGGCCGTACTCGGTCTCGAGGTCGCGAATGTTGACCGATCCCTCTAACAGCAGAACCGACTCGTCTTCGAGCGCGGGCTCGCTCGGGGAAACGTCGAACTCATCTTCAATGTTGCCGACCAGCTGTTCGAGGATATCTTCAACCGTGATCACACCGGCGGTGGATCCGAACTCGTCGACCACGACAGCGAGATGGCGGCGGCGGTCTTTAAATTCCGCCAGCAATTCTGCCAGAACTTTCGTTTCGGGAACAACGAGCACATCGTGCATGATTTGGCTGATTTGCATGCGTGAAATTCGGGTAGAAGTCGTCTGACCGAGATTGCTGAGGCGCAGGCGCATCCAGCGCATGAGGTCTTTGTAGTAGAGAACGCCGACAATGTGCTCGGGGCCGCGCTGCGGGTCGTAGACCGGGATGCGCGAATGCTGCCCTTCAACCACGCGGGCCAGGGATTCGTCGAGTTGGAGGTCGGAGGGCAAGGAAAAAATGTCAGGGCGGGCGACCATGACCTCGCGGACGGTAATGTTATCGAGTTCGATTGCCGAGTGAATCATTTCTTCCTGGAATTCGGGGATCTGGCCGAACTGGCGACTGGCGGTGACGATGAGCTTGAGTTCGTCGGGCGAGTGGACCGCCCCGCCGCGGCGGGCGGGCTGGGCGCCAAACATTCTAAGAACCAGGCCCCCGGAACGGCGCATGAAGAAGAGGACCGGGCGGGTGAGAGTGAGGAAGGCCTCCATGGGCGCGGCCACGGCGAGAGCGACCTGCTCGGCGCGCTGCAGGGCCAGAGTTTTTGGCACCAGTTCGCCCAGGATGACGTGCATGTAGGTGATCACGGTGAAGGCGATGGCGATGGCAATGGCGTGGGCGTAGACCGCAGCGTGGGGAACGCGGTGCACAAACTGCATGCCTTCCACCAGGCGGGCGACCATGGGTTCGCCGATCCAGCCGAGGGTGAGGCTGACCATGGTGATGCCCAGTTGAACGCCGTTGACGACTTCGTCGAGGCGCTGGTGCAGGCGCTGCACGATGCGCGCACCGATGCGTCCGGCCTCAATGAGCTGCTGGATGCGGGTATCGCGCACGCTCACCAGGGAAAATTCGGCTGCCGCGAAGAAGGCATTGGCCGCCACCAGGAGCAGGATCAGAAAGACCCGGAGCAGCACAAAGGCGATCATGGAACCGTAATTCTAACAGTTGGAAGCAGTTGGTGGCCTGGTGTCCAGTGGCGCGTGTAGGCGCCGCGGGCGAGGTCGCCCGCCGGACAGCCGCCGGGACGGCGGCGCTACAAGTGCCCCGGGGACACAAAATTCGAGTCGGCGATGCGCTATCCTTTTTAGAAGCCGCTGGTCTAACTGGCAGGCGGCAGGGAATCTGACTCGGGCCCGGCATCTTGAACGCGGATCGTTATCAGCGACCGTCAAATCATAAGGAACAAAAGGAACTCGGCCCCCGTATTACAGATTGAGGGCAGCGGAACGGCTCCCAATCTCCATTTGACCTACTTTAGGAGGAGTTGTGAACGGTAACGGAAATAATAAGAAGAAGCGTCGCAAACTGATTATCTGGGGCAGTGTGGTGGGAATCATCGTGCTGCTGATCGCGGGCGGAGTCTTCGCGGCGACGCGTGGCGGAACCAAGATCGATCCGTCGAAACTCGCCAAAGTGGAAAAGGGCGACCTGGCCAAGAGCGTGGTCGCGACCGGCAAGGTCACGCCCATCACCAAGGTCGAAGTGAAGTCGAAGGCTAGCGGCATCGTGAAGAAGCTGCTGGTGGACTACGGCGATCACGTCAAGAAGGGGCAACTCCTGGCCCAGCTCGACAAGATTGAGATCGAGGCGCAGGTGGCGCAGTCGAGCGCGGCGCTGGAAGCAGCCCAAGCGAACCTGAAGAGTTCGCAGGCGGACTTCGAGCGCGCCAAGGTCGATGCCGAAGGTCCGGATGTGCCGGTGCTGAAGCGCGCCTACGACCGCGCCATTGGAATGGCGAAGGACGGCGTGGTTTCCGCGTCGGCGCTGGATGATGCCGAGAAGAATTATGAAATGGCGCTGAACAAACAGAACGTGTCGAAGGCGCAGGTTACTGTGCTGAAAGCCAAGATCGCGCAGGCCGGGGCGCAGGTAGCGCAGGACCAGGCCAACCTCAAGCAGCTCGACGAACAGCTCAGCTACACCGACATCATCTCGCCGATCGATGGCATCGTGCTCTCGCGCGATGTGGAAATGGGCGACGCGGTCAGCTCGATCCTGGTGCTGGGTTCGTCGGCCACGCTGGTGATGACGCTGGGCGATACCAGCGAAGTCTATGTAAAGGGCAAGGTCGACGAGAGCGATATCGGGAAGGTTTATCTGGGACAGCGGGCGCGGATCAAGGTGGAGTCGTTCAAGGACAAGACTTTTGACGGCAAGGTGACGAAGATTTCTCCGATGGGCGTGGAGAAAGATAACGTCACCACGTTTGAAGTACGCGTGTCGATCCAGAATCCGGGCGGCGAACTCAAGGCTGAAATGACCGCCAACGCGGAAATCATTCTGGAAGAACACAAGAACGTGCTGCAGATTCCGGAAGGCGCGATCCTTTACGACAAGGATAAGAAGGCCTCGGTGGAAGTGCCGGATCCGAAGGGCAAGGATGGCAAAGATAAGATTGCCGTCAACATCGGGATCTCCAACGGCGCCAAGACCGAAGTGCTGAGCGGCCTGAAGGAAGGCGACCAGGTTGTACTGCAGTAAGGCCGGCTCTCGGCTTGCGCTACCCGGCTTCCGGTTCGAAGAGCTTATCCGTAACACCGGAAGCCGAGAGCCGGAAGCCGGACGCCTTTTAGGGTTCACCATGACTCTCTCCGAAATTCTGCGCCAGGCCTTTGCCACCTTTCGGGCTCACAAGATGCGGACGTTCCTGACGATGTTCGGGATCGTGTGGGGAATCGCGTCGGTGATCATTCTGGTGGGGCTGGGGCGAGGCTTCAGCGCTGACCAGAAAAAGAACATGCAATCGCTGGGCAAGGATCTGGTCATCGTGTGGGGCGGGCGGACGAGCGCGCAGGCAGGCGGGCGCGCGGCGGGAAGAGAAATTCAGTTGCACGTTGACGACGCCGACCTGATTCGCGACGAGTGTTACCTGGTCAAGAACGTCAGTCCGGAGCTGCGACGAAGCATTCCGGAAGTCAGCCAGTACAACCTGGCCAGCCGCGGCGTGGTGGGGATGTGGCCGAGCTACCAGGACTTCCGCTCGCTGAAACTTTCGGAAGGCCGGTTGATCAGCGAAGACGACGAGCGCGAAGGCCGGCGCGTGCTGGTGCTGGGCTCGAAGGCCTACCGGCAGCTGTTCCCCGGACAGCCCGCCATCGGCGCGAGCGTGCTGGTGCAGAGCGTTCCGTATCTGGTGGTCGGGGTTCTGGAAGAGAAGAAGCAGAATTCGAATTACAGCGGACCGGACAACGACTATCTGTTTGCGCCTTACTCCGCGGTGTCGCGCGATTTTCCTCCGCCAACCAAGCTCGGGGCGGGCATTACGCGCGGGTTTCTGGATGACATCGTTTTTGAGGTCGGCGATCCGGAAGAACATGAGGCCGCGGTGCAGCAGGTGCGGAACACCCTGGCGCGGGTGCACCACTTCGAGAGCAGCGACAAAGACGCGCTGTTCGTATGGGACACCATGGAAGGCGCCAAGCTGCTGGACAAGATTTTCGGCGTGATCACGATCTTCTTCGGTTGCGTCGCCATCGTAACATTGTGCCTGGGAGGCATCGGCGTGATGAACATAATGCTGGTCTCAGTGACCGAGCGCACGCGAGAGATCGGCACGCGTAAAGCGATGGGCGCAACCAAGCGCGACATCCTGCGGCAGTTTTTCGCCGAGTCGGCCATGCTGACAATCGTCAGCGGCATTCTCGGACTATCAGCGGGGATCGGGATTTGCGCCGCGATGGAAGCTTTGCCGCTGCCTGACTTCGTTCCGCACCCCATTGTTTCCTGGATTTCGATTATTGCTTCGATTCTGACGCTTTCGTTAATCACCGTGACCGCAGGCATGTATCCTGCCCAGCGCGCCGCGGAAATGACACCTGTGGAGTCGCTACGCTATGAATAAGACACTCACTCTCCGCTCAGCCAATGTGTCCAGCCGGGTTGCGATGTTTGCGGTCGCGCTGGTCGTGCTTTTTGCTGCTACTACGGTTCTCGCTTCTTCCATGCCGCAGGGCACGTTCGATAGAACGCTACAGGTCAGCGGGCCTGTCGATCTAGAAGTGCTCACGCATTCCGGCGACGTCACCATCCGCGCCGGTTCGTCGGGAACGATCCAAATCCACGGCAAGATCTTCGTCGGCGATCACTGGCTGATGGGCAACCGCGACGCCGATGTGCACGAGATCGAACAGCATCCTCCCATTCGGCAGGAGGGCAACAGCGTTCACATTGACTACGTGGAAATAAAAAATATCTCGGTCGATTACGAAATCACCGTGCCCACCGACACAACGGTGCGTACGCACACCGGCTCGGGCGATCAGACGATTGAAGGCACGCACGGCAGCGCGGAGCTGCAGACCGGATCGGGTGACGTGAAGCTCACGAACCTGACCGGGGACGTTCGACTGCAGACCGGGTCGGGTGACGTGCGCGCGCGCGGGATTTCAGGCGCGGTGAAGGGCGGCACGGGAAGCGGCGACGTCGAGGTCGAGGAGACAGGACCGGGCGACATCGACCTGCATACCGGCTCGGGAAATATTATCGCGCGCGGGGTGCAGAGTGGTTTCCACGGCGAAGCCGGCAGCGGCGACATTACCGTGGAAGGCACGCTGAGCAGCGCGTGGGAAATTCATACCGGCTCGGGCAACGTGCATGCGCGCGTCCCGGGAAACGCCGCGTTTGATGCGGACATCTCCACCAGTTCGGGCTCGATTGATCTGGGCGCGCCGGTAGAGACGACGGTGCAGGGACGCGTAGGCGAATCGCACAAGCAGATTCGCGGCAAAGTGCGTGGCGGGGGACCGCTGCTGCACGTGCGGACGGGTTCGGGCGACATTCACGTCGAGTAGGAAAGAAGGGGCCAGGGGCTAGGGATCAGGGGCCAGTCGCCGGGTTTTGATTCTCTAAGCCCTGGCCCCTAGCCCCTGGTTTTAGAAATGTACATCAAAGAACTCATTTCGCAAGGCTGGCAGTCTCTGATGCGCGATCGCATGCGCTCGGCACTTACCATGCTGGGCATCGTGTGGGGCCTGGCGTCGGTGGTGCTGCTGCTGGCCTATGGGCAGGGGCTGGGCGGGTGCGTGCTGAATGCGTTTCTGAATATGGGGAACAACGTGATCGTCCTGTGGCCGGGGCAGACCAGCATGCAGGCCGGCGGCCAGCGGGCAGGCAAGGCGATCAAGTACGAACTTGAAGATGTAGAGGCGATTCGCGACGAAGTGCCGATTGTTCGTGCCGTCAGCGGCGAGATCGACCGCGACTTCGGATTCAAGATTGGCACGCGCGTGGTATCGATCATGGTGCGCGGCGTGGACATGCCGTATGGGCAGATGCGCAAGCTGACGCTCGCCGACGGCCGCTATTTCAACGAGGGCGATTTTGCCGATCACCGCCGCGTGGTGATCCTCGGGTATGAGGCGGCGAAGAAAGTTTTTCAGGGAGCGCCCGGCGCGGGGCAGCACGTTGAAATCGGCGGCCTCGATTTTGAAGTGATCGGCACCATGCGCAACAAGATTCAGGACTCGATGTATCAGGGGCCGGACAACCAGAATGGGTTCATCCCCTTTGCGCTGATGCGCGATCTGAAGAACATTCGCGATCCCGACGAAATCATCATTCAACCGACCGCGCCCGAGCTGAACAAGAAAGCGCTCATGGCGGTGCGCGAGGTGATTGGGCGGCGCCACCACTTCGATCCCAAGGACGACAAGGCCACGCCGGAGTGGGACACCATTGAGGACCGCACCATGATCAACGCCTTTTCCTACGGACTGCAGGCCGTGCTGGGATTGATCGGTGTGTGCACGCTGGCCGTGGGCGGCATCGGCGTGATGAACATTATGCTGGTGTCGGTGACCGAGCGGACGCGCGAAATCGGACTGCGCAAAGCGATTGGCGCGCGCCCGCGTCACATTCTGATTCAGTTTCTTCTGGAGGCGCTGGTGCTCACCTTTGTGGGCGGGCTGATCGGAATGGCGGTCGCCGAATTTCTCACCTGGGCGATCCCGCCCATGCCGCTCTACGATGAGTTCTACAAAACAGCCGACCACGAAGGCGCAATCTTCCTGCACGCTTCGATGGGAGTGATGATCATCTCGTTCATCATTTTGTCGATGGTGGGAATCGTCTCGGGATTCTTCCCTGCCCTGAAGGCGTCGCGACTGAATCCGATTGAGGCGCTGCGCTACGAGTAGACAGAGCAAATCTCCACTGGATGGACATTCTTCGGATCATCTTTCGACGTCTCCCTGGAACTTTTCTTAGCGACTTGTCGTTACTCCATCAGCAGTAGCACATGAGGTGGAACGATGAGCCCTGAAAATGTATCTCATGTTTCCGACAGTGCAGGACGGCAGACCGCATTAGACCCTGGGTCTGCGGTGGCCATGGCGATTTGCTGTCTCGCGATTATTGGTGCCTTGGTGCTCGGTGTGGGCCTCCCCGGCAACTTGGTTCTGCGCCATTTGGTCCAGACGGCACCGCTCTGGGCGGGCGTTGTCCTCGGATTTCGCCACTCCCGCGCCACTGCCTGGGTGGGGCTGCCCCTGTTTCTATTCTGGCTGCTCTTGATGGGCCTTATCTGGTCCTACCTGCTCGGCATCTCCAGTCTGATCAGCGGGCACTTCTCTTCCCTCGAGATAGCAATGACCATTATCGTTGGGGCCGCGTCGCTAATCGGGATTGCGAGCTTTATCCGGTTCAAGTCCTCTCTCTCTCCGTTAAATGCGAGCGGCTTGTTCGCGCTCGCAGCGGTGATACAGGTGATCTGCTTTCGCCTCAGCTTTCTGCCCGCGATTGCGCATAGATAATCTAAAGAATTTGCCCGCCAGAGAGAAAGTCCGCTGGAACGAGGGTAGGGATCCTCTCAGGATTATTCCCTGCTCTGAAGGAGAACGTAGTCGCCGTCTTCTATTTGGCCTGACCGAGACTCCGCAGCACCTTGGCGAGATTGGCTTCTACGTCTGGGTTGTTATCGCCTAGGACCACGGCTTTTTCCAGATGCTCTTTGGCGCCGTGTAGGTCGTTCATTTGAGCCAGCACCAGACCGAGCGCCGCCTGGCTCGAGGCAAAGCCAGCATTGAGTTCCACGGACTGCTCAAGATGATCGCGCGCCGTCTGCAGTTTGCCAGCCTTGGTTTCAAGCACTGCGTTCAGATACAGCACCTCCCAGTTGTGCGGCGCGGCAGTCAATAGCTGTTCGCCAACTGCGGCGGCCTTCTCCGAGCCGGTGGCGACCAGCGTTCGCAGATAGTGAACTTCGGTATCAAGATCTGCTGAATGAATATCTTCTGGATGCAGGGTAAGCGCCAGGTTGAGAGCCATGCTGGCCTCTTCGGGTCGTCCGAGTTGCTCGAGTACGCTTGCCAGTTGATTGGCGAGCGCGAGCGAATCCGGCGTGGTGTTTAATCCATCGCGCAAAACTCTTGACGCCTCTTCGAGCTTGGCGTTCCCGGCGTAGGCCAATCCCAGGTTCAGGCTTTGCAGCGCGGTTCTCTGGCCGCTCACGATGGGATTTTCTAACAGAGCGATGGTGCCGGCGTAATCGTGGTCGAGAATCAGGTCGCGCGAAAGGGCATCTAGGGCAGGCGATGATTCAGGATCGAACTCCAGTGCAGCCTGCCATTCGGTTTCTGCTTTCCTAGTCTGATGCAGTTCGTCGTAAGCCGAAGCGAGCACGGGATGAAGCTTGGGGTTGCGGGGATCGAGTTTCTCCGAGACCTGCAGGGGTGCGATCGCTTCCTGGGCGTTGCCGGATAGGAAAAGGCTCACGCCAAACATGAAAGTGACGTTGGCGGAGTTAGGTTGAAGGCTGAGAGAGGAACCGAATGCATCGGCGGCGCAGGCGTATTGTTTGTGCTCGCCAAACCAGATGCCGAGGTCGGTGAATGCTTCCGCCGTGGGGTTGCCTTGCAGGCGCGCCTTCATCGACTCGGGTGCGCGGCACACATCCGCGCGAAGCATGGGCGCGGACACGGTGAAGAACATCGCCACAACGCACATCGCCCGCTGCCATGCCATGCAATCTACTTAGGGACCTCCTGCTTGGGAGCATCCTTGGCTACATCCTGATTTTCGCCATCGGCTACGTGCACTGCAATGTCCTGGATTCCGTCACTGGACGTGTTCACGAATTCGGGAAGATTGACGGCGCGGTTGGCCGCCGTGGTGTTGTCGATGAGGATGGCCGGGCTGTCGTTGCCGTCGGCGTCGATATGGGTGAGATACATCTGGGTATAAGGTGAGCGGCTCTTGGAAGAAAAAACCAGCCAATGTCCGTTGGGCGAGAAACTATGCCAGGAATTCATCAAGCGAGTGTTGGCGCGCATGCGGCGCGCGACGCCTCCAGCAAATGGAACGATGTAGAGTTGACTGTCGGGGCGCATGAGCTGGGCATTGCGGCACTGCACAAAGACGATCCAGCGGCCGTCGGGCGAGACCTTGGGGAAGTTGTTGCTCATGCCGTTGTGCGAGGCGCCGAGGATTGGCTCCGCTGTGCCGCCTTTCCCGCCATTGAACGGGATGCGGTAAAGATCGTACTGAATTTGAGTTTCGTGGGGATCGTTGGCATGCAACGCGGGCGCCTCGCCTTTAACACGCGGATCTTTCGCCAGCGCGCGGGCAAACACAATGTACTTCCCGTCCGGACTCCACACGCCGTCGGTTTGCACGAACTGAGGATCGTCTGCTCCGGGCAAAGGCTGGCGCACGCCGGTGGCCCGGTTGTACCACTCCAGGATGCCGCGCGTGGGATAGAACACCTGCAGAAAGTGGTAGTCCATGAAGTTAGTGACGTAGTAGCTCTCGAGCAGCTTCAGCGACGGGCCGGCGAAAGTGCTCACCACGTTCTGACCATCCGGTGAAACCTGCGACATGAATCCAACTCTGACCTGACCGACGCGGCCGTCGGTGTTCCAGTGAACCAGGTCCTTGCTCTGAATCGACATGTGCGGCTGCACGGGAACGATGGCGTACAGGCCCTTATCGTTTGCGGGACCGTCGATGTCCATGCCCAGGGTTTTGCCGTCGGCGGAGAAGGAATGGCAATTGCCGCAGGTGGGCATGTTCTCAAGAACGGTGTGGCTCTCGGGGCGGCGAATGTCGCGCATGCGCCAACGAATCAGGTGGAGGGTCGAAGGCGCCAGCGGCTGCACCACTCCGTTCGTGCCTTTGGTGGGCATCAACGGAACGTCGCGGTAAAAAATGGGCGCATCGACAGGATCGGAGGAAGTGGTGATGGTGATGCGCGACTGCGAGACTGCCGCGCCAGCGTCGCGATAGCCGGTTATCGTGACCGCAGCCGGCCCATTGACCGTGTGCGCTTGCATGGCGGACCAAGTCGCGGCATCGGGCATCCAAGTGAAGGTTGCGGCTTGCTGCGGGGTTAACTTTGGGACGTCGTCGGGGTTACCGACGCAATCGGGATCGATGCTGCCTATCTGCAGATGTTCGCCCTTAGTCTGAACGTGAAGTGGGGCCGAGTTGTCGGCAAATGTGATATCGATGTGCCAGGAAGTTCCGGCCGCATCGCGCCACAGAAATGTTGGCGGCGTGATGCCGGGAGGGAAGATGGAGCCGTCTTCAGGATAGTCAATCGAGAGCGGCCACAATGGCTCGGCGGAATTCTGCGAGAGCGCCGGGTGCGGACCGTGCAACCGGAAGGGACGACTCAGCGACGACGGAGCGCAAGTCAGCAGCACAGCCAGCACGGTCAAGAATGCTGGAACCAGGCCCTTCGACCTCTCTTGATTTAGGGAACTGAAATCGAGCATGGTTCATCCGGGAGACACGGTCGAACCCCTGATGTTACTGCAATCCCTCTCCGAAGTCTGCCAATGTGCAATGAAGGGGAGCGTTCATAGCAGCAAAAGATCCTGCTGATGGAGCGGAGAAAGTCCTCCCAGCGAGAGTTCTTGGCAGTCACGACGTGGGCTCACCTCAGACCCGAAATTCCCCTATTACCTCCGTGCCTTGACGCGCAATTTCCCGTGCAATTAACCTCGCTGTACCTAGAATTTTGTCTTCAGGAATTTTGTCTTCCAGCGAGGGAAAGTTGCCGCATCGTCCGACTGTTACTCTGACCACCGATTTTGGCACCAACGATCATTTTGTCGGCGTCTTGAAGGGCGTCATACTCGACATCACGCCGGACGCGCAGATCATCGACATTTCTCACGCCGTGCAGGCCTTCGACGTGCTCGATGGCGCGCTGGCCATTTCGCAAGCGTATTCCTATTTCCCCAACGGCACGGTCCACATGGTTGTCGTCGATCCGGGGGTGGGCACGGTGCGGCGGCCGATAATAGCTTCGAGTGACAGCTACCATTTCGTCGCGCCGGATAACGGCGTGCTCTCGATGGTCTATGCGAAGGAAGAGCGCATGCACGTGCGGCACATCACTTCGGACCATTATTTCCGCGTGCCGGTCAGCCAGACGTTTCATGCGCGCGACATATTTGCGCCGGTGGCGGCGTATCTGGCAAAGATGGTCGACTCGCACAAGTTCGGCGATGAGATTGAAGACCACGTCCGCTTCGCCGCGCCCAAGCCGAAGGCCGCGGGCGAGAACCGCTTGCGCGCCGTGGTGCTGAAGGTCGACCGCTTCGGCAACCTCATCACCAACGTGACGCCCGCCGACGTGCCCGCGCTGTTTGGCGCCAAGCCTGTGGCATTCAAGATGGTGGTGGGAAGCCGCGAGATCACCAACATTCGCCAGGCCTATGCCGACGGCCCGGCAGGAGAAGTTTTTGGCATTTTGGGCAGCATGGGCTACCTCGAAATCGTGGCCAACCGCGCCGCCGCGGCGCAGATCACCGGCGCCGGCAAAGGCAGCGAAGTCAGCATTTTTCTAGGCGAGGCTGCGGCGGCGGGCAAAGGGGCGTAAGCAGTGGTTAGTGGTTAGTGGTTAGTGGTTAGTGGTTAGCGTCGGCTGCCGCGCCGAAGTTCGGGACTTGGTTTTACTAGCAACTAAGCACTAGCCACTAACCACTGCTTTTCGGCTTGGGGTGGACCCAGCGCTCCATCTCCCCCGTCCACTTCAGAAAGCGCCACAGGTCGCGGCGCTCGCGCCACATGAATTCCCAGAATTCCAGGAAGCCGATCTGCGTCATTTTCACGCCCGTATAGGTCTCAATGCGCCACAACAGGTAGGGGCTGCGCCACGGGGCCAGATGATGGCCTTTGGTAGCATTCCACAGAAAACGGATCTTGTAGCGCATGCTGCCATCATACCTGCTAGGTCAAGGCTGACGGCCACAAGATCATGAATCACGACGGACACGAAGTATCACAAAGGCTTCGTAGGCAGGGTTTCCTTCGTGTGACTTCGTGTCCTTCGTGGTAAGGGTTCTCAATTCAGCTACAAAGTGGGCGCATGTTAGAATCCAGTCTCCGCTTGGAATCTCCACGCATGCCTGACGACAACAGCCCCCCAAAAGCCCGCCAGCAAGCGGAAGATCGCTACTATGCCGCGCTCGACCTGATGGCGGATGGGCACCTCGAGGCAGCGGTCGCCGCATATCAGGAATCGCTGACCGCCGATCCGACATTTACCGAAGCCATGCACGGGTTGGCGCGGGCGTTGCAGGATTTGCGGCGCTACGATGAGGCCATCGCGGTGGCGCAGCGGCTGGCTGAGGTCGATCCTGACGACGTGCTGGCGCACACCAGTTTGTCGTTGCTGTACCAAAAGAAAGGGATGATTCCAGAAGCGGAAGCAGAAGGCGCGAAGGCGCGGGTGCTGGGGTGGAAGCAGCAGTTGCGAAAGGGCGGCTCTTAGCTCTTGGCTCTTGGCTCTTAGCTCTTGGCTTTTAGCTTGAAGCCTTCAATCGTTCGCCGGCCAAGGAAGGCCGCCACCGAATCGCGGGAGCTAAAGGCCAAGAGCCAATAGCCAAGAGCGAGCGGTTTTCTACAGCCCGTACTTCTTCATCAAATGGCGGAACGATCGGTAGGAGATGCCGAGGACATCGGCGGCTTTGGTCTGGACGCCGCTCGACTGGTTGAGCGCACTCTGCAGCAGCGAACGCTCGATGCCGGCCACATAGCCTTCCATTCCCAGGCCTTCAGGAAGGGTGAGGTCGCCACCAATTTCCGGCAGAGTTCCACCGGCCCCGGCAGCGGCAGCACGCGCTTTCGGGCGCTCGGCGGGCAGTTCAACGCGTAACTCGTCCGTGGTTTCCAGGGCAACGGCGCGCTCGACCGTGTTTTCCAGCTGGCGGACGTTGCCCGGCCATTCGTAGCCGCACAACGAATCGAGAGACGGCGCATGCACGCGCAGAATGCTGCGTCCGGCGGCGCTGGCATACTTTTTCAGGAAGTGGTTCACCAGCAGCGGAATGTCTTCGCGGCGCTCGCGCAGCGGGGGCACACGGATGGGGATAACATTCAGCCGGTAGTAAAGGTCTTCACGAAACACGTTCTCGGCGACCGCCTTGTCGAGATCGCGGTTGGTGGCGGCGATGACGCGCACGTCGATGGAGATTTCGCTGGTGGAGCCCACCGGGCGCACCGTGCGCTCCTGCAAGACACGCAGAAGTTTCACCTGCATAGCCAGGGTCATCTCGCTGATTTCGTCGAGGAAGATCGTGCCGCCGTCGGCGACTTCGAACAGGCCGCGCTTGTTCTGATTCGCGCCGGTGAACGCGCCTTTCAGGTAGCCGAAGAGTTCGCTTTCGAGCAGCGTTTCGGGGAACGCTCCGCAGTTCACCGAGACAAATGCGTCAGCAGCACGCGGCGAGCAGACGTGGACGGCGCGGGCCACGAGTTCTTTACCCGTACCACTTTCACCGTGGATCAGAACGGTAGAAGCCGTGGAGGCCACGGTGCGCACAGTCGCCTTGAGCTTTTCCATGGCGCCGCTGGAGCCGATGATGTTATCGAGCGAGTTGCGAGTGGCGGCATCGCGGCGCAGGGCGAAATTCTGCTTGCTCAGGTTCAGTTTTTCGACCGCGCGGTTGATGGCCAGCTTGATCTCGTCGACCAGCCCGGGACTCTTGCGGATGTAGTCGGTCGCGCCCCCGGCTTTTACGGCTTCGACGGCCGCTTCGTAATCGTCGACGGCGGTGATCAGGATGACGGCGGAGTCGGGCGAGACGCGGTGGGCATGGCGCAGCACTTCGATGCCGTCGATGGTCGGCATCTTGATATCGGTAATGATGACGTCGTAGAGCGCGCCATCAATTTTGCTCTTCGCGTTCTGGCCGGATTGCACGGTCTCGACGCGGTGTCCCTCGCGGCGCAGGGAAATGTCGAGCATCTCGCAGATGGAGCGTTCGTCGTCGCAGACCAGGATATTAGCCATGCAGTCTTCCTCCTGCTGCCGCGGCGGCAGCGGCGACCGCAGGGTGCCCCGCGACCAGTTCCCGCGCCTGACCCTTCTGGATCTCTTCCTTTGTATCTTCGGGAGAAACCCGCCGCTCGGCATCGAGACGGCGCAGCCGCATCACGAACGTGGTTCCCTGTCCCGGCTTCGATCGCGCCCAGACTTTGCCTTCATGCGCCTGCACGATCTGGTAAACGATGGCCAACCCCAGCCCGGTGCCGCCCTCGAAATTGGATTGAAAGGGCTCGAAGATTTTCTCGATTTGCTGCGGCGTCATGCCGGTCCCTGTGTCGGTGAACGAGACTTGCCAGTCGTCGCCCAGAGAATCCACTTTGGCGGTCAGGGTTCCGCCATCTTTCATGGCGCGCACCGCGTTCTCGCAGAGATTCCAGAACACCTGCTTGAGTTTGTCGCCGTCGGCGATCACCCAGGCGGGGCGCACCTTGAACTGGCGCTCAATCGAGATGCCGGTTTTCTCCGCCGTCATGCGGTGATCCATGAGAGTCAAGGTGTCTTCGACCGACTGCACCAGGTCGACTTTGTCAAAGTGATATTGCTTGGTGCGCGAGTAAGCCAGGAAGTCGGTGATGATGCTGTTCAGCCGCTGCGATTCGCGGGTAACGATGTCGAGCAGGCGGCGATGATCGTCATTCATTTCCGGCACGCCGGAGAGCATGCTGACCGAGCCGGCAATCGAGGTCAGCGGATTGCGAATCTCGTGCGCGATGGCCGCAGCCAGACGGCCGACGGCGGCCAACTTGTCCTGCATGCGGACTTCGCGCTCCAGGCGGCGAATCTCGGTGAGATCATCGAGCACGTAAACGTAGCCCAGTTCTCCGCGCTCGGGCACAGTCAGTGAGGCCGCGCGAACGCGGACCGTCTTGCGGAATTTTGTGGGTGCGTCGAAACGAACTTCGCCGTGACTCTGTCCGTGACTCTGCGTGTGAGTCTGCTGCGACTCGACGGTGGGCAAAGGATCGAGAAACAACTGGTGAACCGGCATGCCCAGGAGTTCGGCCGGGGAGCGCTCCAACAAACGCTGGGCCGCGGCGTTGACCAGCGTAATGCGGCCGTCGAGGCCGGTGGTGATCAGGCCGCTGCTGATGGAGTGAATGATATTTTCATGCAGTGCCTGCAGGCTCTCCAGAGCGCCGCTGGTGTCTTTCAACTGGACACGCACCTGCCGCAGTTTCGTGGTGAGCAGGCCGGCCAGATAGGCGATGGCGAGAAAAGCAAAAAGATTGACGAAGATAATTGCCTGCAAAGCCTTGGGGCCGGGATGCGTGCTGCAGTAGGAAGGAACTACGCCATAGTAGTTCAGTTCCAGCACCGTGCCGTAAAGGATGAAAGCCAGGGCCGCGACCAGCTGGGCCCACATCCGCGGCAGCAGCACGGCAGCAACAATAATGACCAGAGGATAGAGGAAGTTCAGGGAACTGTCCCAGCCTCCGGTCTCGTGGATCACCAAGCTGACCAGGAACAGATCGGTCAGGACCTGCAACGCGGCTTGCAGGCGGTGTTCCTGCCAGAAGGAAAGCAGCAGCACATAGAACAGCGAAAGGCTGTACCAGAACAGGATGGTGCTGATGAACAGCCGCATGGGCAGCGGCGCGGGAGTAAACTGCGCCACCGCGAGCTCAATGGCCAGCAGCAGCGTCAGGATAAAAATGCGGACCCGGACCAGCCACACCAGCCAATTGCGCTCATCAAACGTCGATTGCATGGTTTTCGGTCTTAGGCCGAGGGTCTCGGGTCTGGGGTCTTAAGTCTTGCCGGCTCTCAGGTGTCAGGCCGTGAATTTCCAGATTCTGAAATCCACGACCTGACGCCCAAGACCCAAGACCGATTTCTTCTAACCAGCCAGCTTGGCGATCATGGCGAACAGCGGCATGTAGAGCGAGATCACGATGCCGCCGACGCTGACGCCCAATATTCCGATGATGACCGGTTCCAGCATGGCCAGCATGTCTTTGGTAGCTGCGTCGACTTCTTCTTCGTAGAAGTCGGCAATTTTCTGCAGCATGGAATCCATGGCGCCGGTGGCTTCGCCAACGCCGATCATCTGCGTCACCATGTTGGGAAACACGCCGCATTCGCGCAGCGGATCGACGATGGTGCGGCCTTCTTCAATGGCCTTGCGCACTTTCATCAGCGCCTCTTCCAAAACGGCGTTGCCGGAAGTGCGGGCGGTGATGCCCAGGCCTTCCAGAATCGGCACGCCGGAGGTGATCAGCGTGCCCAGTGTGCGGGTGAAGCGGCCAACCGCGATCTTGCGCAGCAGCGACCCGACGACCGGCAGGAAGAGCAGCATTTTGTCGAAGTAGTACTTGCCGCGCGGATGCTTGCGAATCTGTTTTACGCCGTAAAAGATACCGAACCCGCTCCCGAGAATCATCCACCAGAAAGTGTTGATGAACGCGCTCATTCCGATGACGATCCGGGTGGGAAGCGGCAAGGACACGCCCAGTCCGGCAAACAGGTTGGCGAAGATCGGCACCACCCACTTGAGCAAGGCGCCGACAATCAACCCGGCCATGCCGACGACGGCGACGGGGTAAATTAACGCCGACTTCACGGCAGATTTCAGACGCACCGCCTTTTCCACGTAGGTGGCGAGGCGCTGCAGAATGATGTCGAGAATACCGCCGGTTTCACCGGCCTCGATCATGTTGGTGGTCAGATCATCGAACACGACGGGGTACTGGCGCATGGCGTTGGCCAGCGTAGCGCCGCCTTCCACGGTGGTTCGGACTCCGGTCAGAATCTTCTGGAACGACGGATTCTCCTGGTTGGCCGCGAGGATTTCCAGACACTGCACCAGCGGCAGGCCGGCATCGATCATGACCGAGAACTGGCGAAAGAAGATCGCGATGTCCTTGGTCTTGACCTTGCTCGATCCGAAGGTGGGCATGGAGAATTCCTTGCCTTTTTCACGAATCGCGCCGGGGATGATGCGCTCGCGCCGCAACGCCTGCTGCAGAGACTGCTTGTTGGGCGCCATCCGCTCGCCGGAGATTTTCTGTCCGGATGCGTCCTTGCCGGAAAATGTAAAGACTGGCATGGTTTAGCTTCTCCTCAGTGCTGCCTTCTGATTGCTGATCTGACTCAAAGGGGAAATCTCCTCCAGCTAGTGCTTGGAGGGGGCAGCCCCTTTAGCCAGATTTGCTCCTGCCGTGTTGCCTCGATTGGTCAACGTGGCGCCACGGTTGATCATTTCCTGCAGTTCATCCACATTGCTGGAACGTGCCATGGCGGTGTCCAGGGTGATCTGTTTCTGGAAGTACGCCGTGGCCAGCGACTGGTTGAACGTCTGCATTCCAAATTTTTCCTGTCCCGACTGCATGGACGAGTAGATCTGGTGAATCTTGTCTTCGCGGATCAGGTTGCGCACGGCCGGGTTGGGCACCAGAATCTCCATGATCATGGCGCGGCCTTTGCCGTCGATGCGCGGCACCAGCGCCTGACACATGATGCCTTCGAGCACCAGCGAAAGCTGGGCGCGAATCTGCGGCTGCTGGTGCGCCGGGAACACGTCGATGATGCGGTTGATGGTGGAAGTGGCCGAGTTGGTGTGCAGCGTGCCAAACGTCAAGTGACCGGTTTCTGCGATGCGCAGCGCCGACTCGATGGTTTCCAGATCGCGCATTTCGCCGATCAGCACCACGTCCGGATCTTCACGAAGGGCGGCGCGCAAGGCGTCGGTGAAGCTCTTGGTGTCAGCGTGCAGTTCGCGCTGGTTCACCAGGCAGTTCTTGTTCATGTGCACGAACTCGATCGGGTCTTCGATGGTGAGAATATGGTCGTGACGCTCGCTATTGATCTTGTCGATCATGGCCGCAAGCGTGGTGGACTTACCCGATCCGGTCGGGCCGGTTACCAGAACCAGACCGCGGGGCTTGTCGCACATCTTGCTGACCACGGGTGCCAGGCCGAGCTGGTTGAATGATTTAATCTCAAAAGGAATCACGCGGAAAACCGCGGCGGTGGCGCCACGCTGGTTGAAAACGTTGGCGCGGAAGCGAGCCAATCCCTTCAGGCCGAAGGAGAAGTCGAGCTCGAGGCTTTCTTCGAAGCGGTGCTTCTGGGAATCGGTCATGACCGAGTAGGCCAGTTGCTTGGTCTCGGCCGGCGTCATCTGCGGCAGGTCGAGCGGCACCAGGTGACCGTGCACGCGAATCTGGGGCGGCGAGTTGGTGGTGATGTGCAAGTCGCTGCCGTTCATCTCCAGCATTCTCTTGAGCAGATCGCTTAACGACAAACCCATGGTGAGTTCCTTCCGTTACGGTTCTTGACGTCTTCGTGAATTCCTAGTCGTTGGTCTTAGTCCTTGGTCGTTGGCGAACGACTAACAACGAACCGCCAACGACGCCTTACTAGTGAGCCGTTTCGCGGGACACTTCTTCAAGCGTGGTCATGCCCGCCATAACCTTGATCAGACCGCTGCGCCGCAGGGTGATCATGCCGCGCTCAATGGCCTTCTTCTTCAACTCCACGGCCGAGGCTCCGACCAGAACCAGTTCCCGGATCTCGTCGTCGACCTCCATAACCTCGTACAAGCCACAGCGGCCTTTGTATCCGGTGTTGTTGCAGACGCCGCAGCCCTTACCTTTTTGGATCTTGATCGTCTTCGATTCTTCGGGCGTGAAGCCGGCCTCAATCAGGGTTTGCGGAGGCACTTCTATGGGCTCGATGCAATCCTTGCAAATGCGCCGGACCAGACGCTGGGCGCAGATGAGGTGCACCGAGGTCGCCACCAGAAAGGGTTCAATGCCCATGTTCATCAGACGCGTAATGGTTTCCGGAGCGCCGTTGGTGTGCAGGGTGGAGAGCACAAGGTGGCCGGTAAGGGAGGCCTTGATGGCAATTTCAGCGGTTTCAAAGTCGCGGATTTCGCCGACCAGAATGATGTTGGGATCTTGCCGAAGGAAGGAGCGCAGTGCGGCGGCGAAGTTCAGGCCGATCTGTTCCTTCATCTGCACCTGGTTGACGCCGCCCAACTGGAACTCGACTGGATCTTCGGCAGTCATGATGTTGGTGTCGGGCTGGTTCAGGCGCGAAATCGCGGAATACAGTGTGTTGGTTTTGCCCGATCCCGTCGGCCCCGTGACCAGCACCATACCGTACGGCTTCAGAATGGCCTTTTCGAATTTCACCAGCGACTCGGGCTCGAAGCCGAGCTTGGTCATATCGAGGCGCAGGTTTTCTTTGTCGAGCAACCGGAGCACGATTTTTTCGCCCCACAACGTGGGCAGGGTGCTGACGCGGAAATCGAGCTGCTTCTTGCGGCCGCGGATGTTCATCTTCAGCATGATGCGGCCGTCCTGCGGCAACCGCTTCTCGCTGATGTCGAGCTTCGACATGATCTTCAAACGGGAGGTGATGGCGTCCTTCAACTTCAGCGGCGGAGACATGATCGTCTGTAGCACGCCATCAATACGGAAGCGGACGCGGAATTCTTTTTCGTAAGGCTCGATATGAATGTCGCTGGCTCCGCGCTTGACCGCGTCGCCGAGCACGACGTTGACCAACTTGACGACTGGAGCTTCGTCGGCGGCTTTTTCCAGTTCCGACAGCCCCAGTTCCTGTTCCTTTTGATCATTCAGTTCGACGTCTTCATCGTTCATCTCCGACATCGACTGCATTACGGTTTCGAGATCTTCTTCCTTGCCTCCAGAGGCGTACGCCTTTTCAATCCCGGCCAGAATCGAGCTTTCCGAAGCCACCACCGGCTCGATGTTGAAGCCGGTCATGAACTTGATGTCGTCCATCGCGAACACGTTGGTGGGATCGACCATGGCGATGGTCAGCGATGCGCCCACACGGCTCAACGGAAGAATCTGGTAGCGCTTGGCGGTTTCGAACGGAATCAGCTTGACGACTGCAGGATCAATTTCAAAATAGGAAAGATTAATGGCGGGAACGCCATACTGCCGGGAAAGGAAATTCGTGACGTCTTCGTCCGTCAAAAAGCCGAGCTTCACCAGGGCCGAGCCCAGGCGGCAGCTCTGCTCTTTCTGAGCCTTGGTCGCTTGTTCCAACTGCTCTGGGGTAATGATCTTCTCTTTGACGAGAAGGTCACCCAGCCGTTGAGACATACGCAGATCTCCTATCCGAAGTGGGTGGAACCACGCCTTGCACTCGTGCAGGCATAGCGCAAACGGCTGCCCAACATGGGAGAGACGCAGCCCATTCGCGTTGACACAAATTGTCAACGCTATCGGATTACTTCACCAGTAACTTTGGTACTTGGACTGCCGGAGAGCATCCCCCGCAAACTGTTGCCCGCGCTCAACTCCACGCCAAATGGCGGTTTTGTACAGGTGGATGGGCGGTCTGCCAGCCCAAGTACATGAACTTCGGTAAGTCTGAGTACTCGCTTCCGAGGTCGATCCCCGCCCAGCCGCTCGGTCGATTAAACTCGCACTAAGAAAGCGCCCCCGTGCCGCCAGCCCGCACAGGAAATGCGAGTAAGAAGAATGCGAGTAAGAAGTGGAAGTAAAAAGAACGAAGTGCGGCAGTACTATCGCGCCTTGCATCGCGCCTGGGGCGCGCAGCACTGGTGGCCGGCGGAAACGCCGTTTGAAGTCATTGTCGGCGCATACCTTACCCAGAACACAGCGTGGACGAATGTGGAGCTCGCCTTGGCGAACTTGCGCGCTGCGAACCTGCTCAGCGTAGAAGGAATCCGAGGAGTCTCTCTCCGCAGGCTTGAGCGCTTGATTCGCCCCTCAGGCTATTTCCGGCAGAAGGCTCAGCGGTTGAAGACGTTCATCAAGTTTCTCGACGATGCATACAACGGATCTTTGGATCGGCTTTTCGCGCTGCCGACTGCCCAGCTGCGCGAAGTACTGCTCAGTCTGAACGGCGTAGGACCGGAGACCGCAGACTCGATTGCTCTCTACGCGGGAAACCATCCCGTATTCGTAGTCGACGCCTACACGCGGCGCATTCTTGAGCGGCATGGAATCCTTCCGGAGAAATCCGATTACGAGGAGATACGAGCATTGCTCGAGCGGGCGCTGGCGCCGCTGGCTGAGGCGCAAGAACCACCACAGTCGGCTGTATGGACTCAACTGGAGCCCGGCCTCCGCGGTGCCGCTCACTCGCCCTCAGCCATGAGCACGGCCGCACGGACGCCGCTGGCCCAGGTCTACAACGAAATGCACGGGCTGATCGTTGGCGTGGGCAAGAATTACTGTAGAAAATCACAGCCTCGATGTGACGGATGTCCTTTACAGACTTTCCTGCCTAGCGTTAATGGATAAGAACAGATAGGCGCGATCCATTCTCAACCATGGAGGCAGACCATGCCGGGCCTGTGTCGCCAGTTCGGATTCCTGATTCTGTTTCTGAGCGCGACTGCGACGACGCCTTTCCTCAACTTGCGTCAGGCAGCCGACCCAGCTCATCTGCTGGTGGGCGCGGCCGTTAGGCCGTCTCTGTTTTCCGAAGCTGCCTATTCCGAAACTCTTTCCCGCGAATTCAATATGGTCGAACCGGAAGATGCCATGAAGTGGTGGACGGTGCGGCCGAATGCGGGCACGTTCAATTTTCGCGAAGGCGACGAAGTCGTCCGCTTCGCGCAAGCGCACGGCATGAAAGTGCGCGGACACTGTTTGGTCTGGGATCACAACAATCCCGAATGGCTCGCCCAGGGCGGATTCACGCCGCCTCAACTCTCCCGCCTGCTGCAAGAGCACATCACGACGGTGGTGAAACATTACGCCGGCCAAGTCTTCGCCTGGGATGTGGTGAACGAAGCGCTGGATGAGAATGGGCGCCTCAGAGATTCTCCGTGGTACAACCGGCCGGGCATTGGACTCGCCGACAAGGGACCGGCATACATCGAGCAGGCTTTCCGCTGGGCGCACGCGGCCGATCCCCAGGCGCTGCTTTTCTACAACGAAGCGGAGGGCGAAGGACTGAACCGCAAATCCGACGCCATCTACGCCATGGTCAAGGATTTCAAGCGCCGTGGAGTCCCGATCAACGGCGTCGGCCTGCAGATGCATGTTCCACAGCTTGAGGTTGACACAGGGGCAGTAGCAGCGAATATCGCTCGGCTGACCGCGCTCGGACTGCAGGTTCACATCACCGAACTCGATGTCTCGCTACCACTGAACATCAGCGGCCCAGCGCCCTACCCAGCCAGACCGGATGATCTGCTTCGTCAGGCCACCATTTATCGCGGCATAGTCCGAGCGTGCCTGCAAAGTCCCGGATGTACGGCGATTCAAACCTGGGGATTCACCGACAAGTACTCCTGGATCGGCTCGCACTCGCATGGTGCGCGCGGCGCGGCGTTGCCATTCGACCGCGCCTACACGCCAAAACCCGCCTACGATGCCATGCAGGAAGAGATCTCAGCTGCGAAGAATCGCCCGCACTGAACAGCCCGAACGCGGCGATGCATCTATAATGTTGCACGTCCTGGCTTGGAAGGCGGTTCCAGATGTTGCCTGAGCCGGGATGCGAAACGCCGTGGCACAACCAGCATCCATTCCGCCCGAGAAGACCTCGCGCCGCAAGCAGGCCATCATCCTGCTCTCGATTTCTGTCTGCCTGTTGCTGGCCATGCTGGTTTCTCAAACTGCTTTCGACCAGACCCTCCTGCGTCCGGGAAATAATCAGGAAACTGTTGTGCTCGCCGCTCTCTCGGCGCTGATCTTCCTGCTGTTCGTCGCCTTGACGTTTGTCCTGATGCGCAATCTGCTGAAGCTTTTTGCCGAGCGGCGCCTGGGCGTGCTGGGCTCGAAGTTTCGCACCCGCATGGTTGCTGGGGCGCTTCTGCTCTCGTCCCTTCCCGTGGTGATGATGTACTGGTTCGCCTACGGCTTGATGAATCGTTCGATCGACAAGTGGTTTTCCACGCCGGTGGAGGAGGTTCGAGCCAATACCCACGCCATGGCGTCCGTTCTGGCGAGCTATGCCATGCAGAACGCGCGGGCCGAGGCATTCGCCATTGCGGGCTCGCCCGAAATCGAGCATGGCTTCTCCAGCCGCGGGTTCGCGGGCGTGGTCAACGAGTTTCATCGCCACGAAGCCACGCTGCAAGGCGGGTTCGCTCTGGCGTTGCGCGACGGAGACGAAGAGGCCAGCTTTAACGAGCCTGCTCCCTGGGCGATCTTAAAACCGAGATTGCCGCTGGGCGAAGCTGCCGCCGGACATCCCGCCCGCTTTACCTGGCAACAGACGGACTACACACTGGGGAGCGCTTCGGTTCCGGGTGGAGGCCTGATTCTGGTGGCGATTCCGCTGCCGCGCGAGTTTTCAGAAACCGTCCGCCAGGTTGAGGACAGCCAGCAACGCTACTACGACCTGGCTCGCGAGCGGAAGCTGGTGCGCCGCACCTACATGTTCCTGCTGTCACTGCTGACCATGATCGTGCTGTTTGTCACCACCTGGCTGGCACTGTTCCTCTCGAAGATTGTGACCCGCCCGCTGTCAGCCCTGGCGGAGGCAACCGAGGAAATTTCGCGCGGACGCCTGGACTATCGCGTGCCCGTCAGCACCAACGACGAAATCGGCGATCTGGTCCGCTCCTTCAACCGCATGGCGGAAGAGTTGGAAGGGAGCCGGCGGCAGATCGAGGCCTCCAGCCGCGACCTCAGCGCAGCCAACGCGGAACTCGACCAGCGCCGCCGCCAGATGGAAACCATTCTCGAGAGTATCCCAACGGGCGTGCTCTCGCTTGACGCCGAGCGGCGCGTGACTCACGGCAACCAGGCGTTGTTGCGCATGTTTCATCCCGACGCCGGACACGACAGCAGCCCGCAGATTCTCCGCGGCGCGCCTCTGGCCGATGTATTCCCCGCCGAAGTTCTGGAGGATTTCGAGCCGCTGCTGCGGCGCGCCGACCGCATGGGCATGACCACCAGCCAGATGGAGATGCAGTTGCCGAGAGTCTCGTTGAATGTCGCAGTCACCGTCGCGACCTTGAAGCATCAGGGCGAGCGCTCCGGCTATGTGGTGGTGTTCGAAGATCTTTCCGACCTGCTGAAAGCGCAAAAACAAGCGGCGTGGCGGGAAGTGGCGCGGCGGGTGGCGCATGAAATCAAAAATCCGCTCACGCCCATCGCCCTGTCGGCGGAGCGCATTCAACGGCATCTGGATCGCGCCACGCCGGCGGATCCCGCGTCGCTCAGCGTGGTCCGCTCCTGCGCGGAAACCATTGCCGGAGCCGTCGAAACCGTGCGCCGCCTGGTGGACGAGTTCTCCACGCTCGCCCGCTTTCCCGTGGCCAAGCCGCAGCCTGCCGACATTAACGAAGTCATCGAGAATGCGCTCTCCATGTTCAACGGCAGGCTTGATGGCATTGGCGTTCACACTTCGCTGGCCTCTGATTTGCCCCGCGTAATGGCCGACAGCGAAGCTATCAAACGCGCCGTAGCCAACCTGGTGGATAACGCCGCCGAGGCCTCGCAGGATTCCGTGGTGCGCGAAATTGAAATTTCCACCTCCCTGGTCGCCAGCCGCGACGCGGTGGAGATCACCGTCGCCGACAGCGGCCACGGCGTCACCCGCGAACTCAAAGAAAGGCTCTTCCTGCCATATTTTTCCACCAAGAAACGCGGCACCGGACTCGGTCTGGCGATCGTGAGCCGCATCGTGGAAGATCACCATGGCTCAATCCGAGTGGAGGAGAACCATCCCGTGGGCGCGCGCTTTATCGTCGAGCTTCCGGTGGTGCCCGAATCCACTCCTGTCGCGGCAGCCCCTCAACATGCATAACATCCTCATCGTTGACGACGAAGCCGGAATTCGCGACACTCTGGCTGGCATTCTGGCCGACGAAGGCTACGCGGCATCTTCGGTCGAGAGCGGCGAGGCCTGCCTCGACCTGCTGCGCAAGTCCGCGTTTGACGTGGTGTTGCTCGATATATGGCTGCCCGGGGTTGACGGGCTGGAAACCCTGGAGCGGATTCGCGAATTCGACAACCCGCCGGAAGTGATCATGATTTCCGGCCACGGAACCATCGAGACCGCGGTGCGCGCCACCAAACTCGGCGCCTACGACTTTCTGGAAAAGCCGCTGTCTCTGGAAAAAACTCTCATCTTGGTGAAGAACGCGATCGAGTCCAAGAAACTTCACCGCGAAAATGTTGACCTGAAAAAACAGCTGCAGTCGAAAAGCATCATAGTGGGCGACAGCATTCCGATGAAGGCCTTGCGCCAGCAAATTGGCCTGATGGCGCCGACCAACGGCCGCGTCTTGATCTATGGAGAATCCGGAACGGGCAAGGAGCTCGTGGCTCACGCCATCCACGCCCAGAGCCTGCGCAAGGACGAAACTTTTGTTGAGGTGAATTGTGCCGCGATTCCAGAGGATCTGATCGAGAGCGAACTATTCGGCCACTGCAAGGGATCGTTCCCCGGCGCGGCGACCGACAAGGAAGGCAAGTTTCAGCGGGCGAACGGCGGCACGCTCTTCCTCGACGAAGTCGGCGATATGAGCCTGAAGACGCAATCGAAAGTATTGCGCACCCTCGAGGAACAACGCTTTACGCCCGTTGGCAGCGACGAGACCATCACGGTCGATGTCCGCGTGATCGCCTCGACGAATAAAGATCTGGAAGAAGAAATATCGCGAGGCAACTTTCGCGAAGACCTTTTCTACCGGCTCAATGTGATTCCATTTTTCGTGCCACCCCTGCGTGAACGGAAAGAAGATATTCCGCTGTTCACGCGGCATTTCCTGAAAGAACTGGCGGCCACCTACGGACGCCGCCCGCGGGAAATCACCGATGACGCCATTGAAATCCTAATGCGCTACTCCTGGCCAGGCAATGTGCGCGAGTTGCGCAACGTAATTGAGCGCATCGTCATCATGAACCCAACCACCACCCGCTTTGACGCCAAACATTTACCGCCGTTGGTGTACCGCGAAGGCAGCCGGCGCGCGCCCAAGAGCGAATTCTCCACGCTCCACCAGGCGCGCGACGCCTATGAGCGCGACTACATCCTGAAGACACTCGACCAAAACCACGGCAACGTCAGCCGCACGTCCGAAGTGCTGGGCCTGGAGCGCAGCCATCTTTACCGGAAAATGAAAGCCCTGGGGATTAGCGCGAAAGAGTAGGACATGCTGTCGCGACGCAAGAGCCTCAAGTGCCTGATCTGTTCCGTCTTGATCCTAGTTCTCGCCGCGGAAACAACGGCGCAGGAGTCAAAACTCCCGGACCTTACAGGCTTCACAAAATCACCGACCGAACACCAGGTCGTGGTAATAGAACAGCCATTTACCGTTCGTTCGGTCAGAGGCGTAATCAGTTTCAAGAACCATGCTGGGGAGCCTCTGCCGCGTGTCTTATTCGAAATGATCGGGCCCGGTGACTCGAAGAAAATCAGGCGCGACACGAGCAGCGAAGACGGGAACTTCAAAATCGTTGGCGTGCCCCAGGGCAGTTACAGATTCAAGACGACGCGTGACGGATTTGGCTCGGTCTTCGGGACAGTCGTTGTTTCGAAGAGGGCCGATAAAACGGCTCTAATTCATATCGATGTGCCGGTGGGTAATTAGCAAAAGGACCCAGGGCTTATCGCTTCACCATGTGGATTTCAGTCCCGTTCTTGTGGAACTGTACTTCATCCATCAGCTGATTGATGAGGAAAATTCCGCGGCCGTGGTTGGAGTAAAGATTCTCGCCGACGGTGCAACTGGGAATCGCCTGCGGATCGAAGCCTGGCCCGGGATCGCGCACAATGATGAGAATGCCGCGCTGCTCGTCGTAGGCCACCAGGCACTCGACAATCTTCGTGGGATCTTCCTTGGCGCCATGAACCACGGCATTGGCCAAGGCTTCCTGCAAGGCCAGTTCGATAGCGTCTTCCTTGCCGTCGACGTTCTTCATTTGGCGGACGGACTCCATGACCTGCGCCACAACCGGGTCCACGGACCGCCGGTCGGCCGCCAGCGTGACCTTCACGCGCAGGCTCAACTTTTCTGGATCGAAGTCGTACCCCGGAAGTTGTTCGTCGGAAGAAGCCCCAGATTCCATGGTTGGCTCGTTCGTCCCCAGTCCGCCTGTTCCTGGAAGTAGCGAGCAGGGCCTGTTTCGATTCTAGCGGCAAGCCGCAGATCGGGCAATGGCCGCCCAATTTGAGGCGCTCGATACCGTACCACAGCCTCAGTCTTTCTCGGTGTCGCCGCCTGCGGGCTTGCCCATCGCTGCCACGGGCTCCGCCCGCTGTTCCGGCTTTTGTTCCGGCGTTCCGTGTTCGAACATGCGATGCTCCAGTTGCCGGCGCCAGTCGAGTTCTTCCACAAAACGGCGGGAATCGCGCCATCCGGGCTCGGCTTTCACATAAAGTTCGAGAAAGACTTTCGTGCCCATCATGCGTTCGATCTGCAAGCGCGCGGACGTTCCAATCTTTTTCAACATCGAGCCGCCCTTGCCCACCAGAATTCCCTTCTGGCCCTCGCGCTCGCAATAAATGGTGGCCGCGATGCGGGTGAGCCTCGCGCCTTCCTCAAAGTTATCGACGATCACCGTGGTCGCGTACGGAAGCTCTTCGCTGGTATTTAGGAGCAGTTGTTCGCGGATGATTTCCGCAGCCATGAAGCGGGCCGGTTGGTCGGTAATCTGATCCTCAGGAAAGTAGGCCGGACCAGCGGGCAGAGCCGCGATCACCATATCCAACAGAGTGTCGAGGCCGTTGCGCTTCAGCGCTGAAATCGGGACAACTTCTGCGAAGTTATAGAGCTTGCGGTATTCTTCGATCAGCGGCAGCAGCTTCGACTTCTCACGAATCAAATCAACTTTGTTGAGGATGAGGAATGCTTTGGTTTTGGGGCGCCGCAGCAAGTCAAGGGCAAACTGGTCCCGCGGATCGAACTTGCGCGTCACATCCATGATGACGAGCACCAGGTCGCAGCCTTCCAGGGCCTCGCGCACTTCAACCATCATCTTGCGGCCGAGAGAACTGTCGGGCCGATGGACCCCAGGAGTGTCGACCAGCACGATCTGCCCACCGTCGTTACTCTTGCGCTTTCCTTTTTTCGGCGGAACGTGGACGACGCCCTGAATGCGGTTGCGCGTGGTTTGCGGCTTGGGCGAAATGATCGCCAGCTTTTCGCCTACCAGGGCATTGAGCAACGTGGACTTCCCCGCGTTGGGGCGCCCGAGAATGCAAACGAAACCGGAACGGAATGGCATAAGAGCTGTGAGCAATGAGTTACGAGTTATGAGCGACAAGCTGGAGGTCTTTCGATTGAATCGGGTTGCTCGAAGCTCACGACTCGCGGCTCACAGCTGTTATATCAGTTTCAACTGCCGCGGCTGCACCGCGGTCACGCGCACGCGCTCCACTTTGCGATCAGTCGATTCCAGAACTTCAAAGCGCAGGCCATCTTCTTCCACTATTTCGCCCTTGCGCGGGATGCGTCCGGCGAGTTCGCTGACCAGGCCGGCGATGGTGGCCGATTCTTTTCCTTCCGGCTTGCTGCCGAACAGTTCATCGAGACGATCGACATCCATACCACCGGCCACAACGAACGTGCGGTCGCCTTCGCGGACGATTTCCGGCTTGTCGTGATCGTCGCGAATCTCGCCCACGATCTCCTCCACCAGATCTTCGATCGTAACCAGTCCGGCGACGCCGCCATATTCGTCCACCACAATCGCCATGCGGATATTCTGCTTCTGCATCTCGCGCAGCAGGTCGCTGCCCAGCTTGCTCTCGGGAACGAAATAAACGTCGCGCCGCATGATCGTATCCAGCCGGCGCACGTGCGCTTCGCTGTCGGGCACCTGCAGCACATCCTGCGCGTAGACGATCCCTTTAATGTTATGGATACTGCCTTCAAACACGGGCACGCGTGCGTAATGCTTGATGCGCAGCATTTCGATGAACTGCTCGACCGTGGTATCGGCGGGCACGGCAAACATTTGCGGACGAGGCTTCATGGCTTCGCGCACCGTCTTGCCGCTGAACTCAACCACCGACTGGATCAGGTCGCGGTCGCCCTCCTGAATAATGCCCTCTTCCTGTCCGGCTTCAATCAGCGCATCCACCGCTTCTGCCGAGGTCTCGGGCGGTTCGCTGCTGGCTTGCTTGGTCAGTGCCGACACCGACTTCATAAACCCCAGCACGATCGTCACCGGCAGCACCAGATAAATCAGAATCTTCAGAACCAGCGTCCAGTGAATCAGCCACTCGCCCTTGGTCCGCGAGAAGAAAACGAACGGCAGGAAGCGGTTGCAGACGATGACGATCAGGATCAGGCTGATGGTCGCCTGCAGAATTTCATAAATAGTCCATGACTGGTCGCTGAACACGAGGTATGCAATCAGCATTGCAATCGCTGCCATGTTCAACTGCGTAACCACGGCCATGGAGAGCGCTGCGCGGTTACGGCTGACGCGCAGCGGTTTCTTTTCCAGTTCCGGCTCGACTCTCTGTTCGAAGAAGTCGATGTTGTCCTGGAACTCGCGCGAAAGAAATTTCCCTGCTTCCTGGTAGACGCGCTCTACGTACGAGACCAGAGTCAGCAGTCCCAGCAAGAGAAGCAGTGCGATCGCGATGGCGAAGTTCACGCTGGGCTCCCCCCGAGTTTCGCCCGTCCCCGGAGCTTCGAGTCAGGTCTTTTCCGGGCACTGGATCGTTCGGGCTTCGTTCTCTCAATCAATGCCAGCGGCAGCCGAAATTCGCTGCGCAACTGCGCTTCCTTGCGCGCCATTGCACCATTATCGCGCTCGTGATCAAAGCCTGCCAGATGAAGGATTCCGTGCAGCGTCAGAATCTTGATTTCCTGGGCGACCGCATGTCCAAGCCGGATGGCGTTCTCAAACGCAATGTCCGCGGAGATGGCGACATCGCCGGCCAGCTTCGGTGTGACGCGGGAAGTGGCGTGGGAGTTGGCGCGAGATGTTGCGTGGGATTCCGAAGTAGGCGCAGCGAACGACAACACGTCGGTCGCTTTGTTCTTGCCGCGAAACTGGCGGTTCAGCGCCCGCACCGCCGCGCTGTTCGTGACCAGCACATTGACTGTTCCCCTCAGCCCAGCGGCCTTGCGCGCGCGCACCACAAAGCGTTGCAGCGCTTCTTCGTTTAGCCCCGCGATTTTCTTTTGCAGAATGATCAAGGCTCTTTTCTCTGACCGACTCGCGATTTCCTGCGCGACGCTACAAGCCAGCATAAAAAGCAAACAGGAAGGCCGAAGTCGCAGCCCTCCTGCATTGATGATCGCTCTTTATCCTTCGGCTTCGGCTGACGCCGGGTCCCCATCGAGAGCCGCCGATTCGCGCGCCGGCATCGCCAGCGGCTTCCCGTTCACGCCTGCGGCGTCGGTATGTCTGATCTCCGCAATTCTAGGGTCCGCCAGCAGGAGCAGCTGTTGCTCGGCAACGCGCGTCTTGTGCTCGTCGTAGGCGCGCACGATACGTTGCACCAGTTGGTGACGCACCACGTCGGTTTCGTCGAAGTGGGTGAACGCCAGGCCGTTCACATTCTTCAGCACTTCCATGGCCTCAACCAGGCCGCTGCGGCGGGCGTTGGGCAAATCGATCTGCGTGATGTCGCCGGTAATCACCGCCTTCGAGTTGAACCCGAGGCGCGTGACGAACATCTTCATCTGCTCGGAAGTCGTGTTCTGCGCTTCGTCGAGAATCACGAACGAATCGTTTAGCGTGCGCCCGCGCATGAAGGCGATAGGCGCAATCTCGATGACGTTCTTCTCCAGATAGCGATCAACCTTCTCCGGATCGAGCATGTCATACAGCGCGTCGTACAAGGGGCGCAGGTAGGGATCAATTTTGTCTTGCAGCGTGCCCGGCAGAAACCCCAGCCGCTCACCGGCTTCCACCGCCGGCCGCGCCAGGATGATGCGATTCACGCGCTTGGCCAGCAGCGCGGAAATCGCCATGGCCACTGCCAGATAAGTCTTGCCCGTTCCAGCCGGACCAATGCCGAACACCATGTCGTGCTTCTCGATGGCCTCGAGATAGCGGCGCTGATTGCTGCTCTTGGGTTGCACGGTGCGGCGGCCAAACGAGCGCTGGCGCCCGGCATCGGCCAATCCGCGCAGCGTCGAGTTCGGGTCGGAGGTCAGCACGCGCAGCATGCTGTTGAGGTCGCCATTGTTGAAGGTGTGGCCGGAACGTTGCAGCGTTTCATAGTCAGTGAAAACCTGTTCGGCGCGCGCTACGTCCTTGGCTGCGCCCTCCAGTTCGATCGCATTCGACCGCAGATTAATGGTGATGTTGAGGCCGTCTTCCAGCAAGCGCACATTCTCGTCCCGCGTGCCGAATAACGTCTCGATATTAGGGCTGACGCCGATGCTCTTCTTCATGCGTGGGTTCATGCCTTTAGGTTCATGCAATGCCGCTCACTCCCGTATGAATCATGATTGGTTGCGTCATGATTTGGTTGGTTCCGATCTCTGAATTTGACGAGCCGGGCCGCGCCCGGCAGCTGAGGAACACTTGTGCCTGCCTGACCGCACGGACAAAGCAGGGTTTCGCGTGGAGACGGGACCAGCCGAAATGCGCATGCCCAGAAGGCAAGTCACTACCATTAGTTAAAGCCTACCCCGCGGCGCAGAGGGAGTCAATGGGAGGAAATTGACGCCTGTGGGAAACTGTCAGCATGAAAAAGCCGCGGTTGCGGGTCACCCAGTGGCTGGGGGAGATTCCGGTAGAAATCGAGTGCACATCGTGCCCTGGATGGAGGTTCCGGGCAGCGTCGACTAGCCATCGACCAAACCGGGATGAGTACGCCAAGCAGTTGCAACGGGCGTTTGATGAACACCTCGAAATAGTTCATGAACGCAAAGACAAAGACTCTGGCACGATCACGTCGTGACGGAACTGTCTTCGCGAGCCGAGGCGGGGACGGCTCTGGTTCGCGCCCACTCGCGCAGCGTCTGGATCTCTTCGGCGCGAGTCGTCGAAAGCGGCACGGTCTGTGCCAGCGCATCGAGCAGCGACTGCGTGGTCAGCGGCTTCTTCTCGGAATACGCCGCGTAGAGTCCGCCCTGCACGGCGGCGTCGATCTCAGCGCCGGAGTAGCCTTTCGCGGCAGCGGCAACTTTCTCCAGATCAAACTCCGCGGGATTGCGTTTTCGTTTTGCGAGTTGAATCGAGAAGATCTGCTTGCGTTCGGCCAGGTTGGGCAGATCGACAAAGAACAATTCATCGAAGCGGCCCTTGCGGATCAACTCCGGCGGCAGCACGGTCACGTTATTGCAGGTCGCCGCCACGAATACTGCGGCTTTGCGGTCCTGCATCCACGACAGAAACGACGCCAGCAGCCGCGACGAGACGCCCGCATCAGCCGACGCTGAATCGGGCCCGCTGCCGGCAAATACCTTTTCCAGTTCATCAATCCAGAGCACGCAGGGGGCAAGTCCTTCGGCGACCTGGAAGACTTTGCGAATACGCTTCTCGGTCTCGCCTATGTATTTGTCGTAGACCGCCGAGGTGTCGAATTTGACCAGCGGCAGCTTCCATTCTCCGGCGACGGCGCGTGCGCACAGTGACTTGCCGCACCCTTGCACACCGAGAATGATCATGCCGCGCGGCGGTTCCAGCCCAAATTCGCGGGCAGAATCTTCCCATGCGCCGCGGCGCTGGCCGAGCCAATGCTTCAGGTTTTCCAAGCCACCCACAGCCGCCATGTTGACCTGGGCTTCGACGAACTCGAGCATGCCGGAATGCCGCAGCAGTTGCTTCTTGGCATCGAGCACATCCGTGACGCTTTCAGGGCAGAGCGCATAGCGGGTTACCAGAGCCTGCGAAATCGCGCGGTCGGCTTCTTCCTCGGTCAGGCCGCGCAAATTCGCGGACATGGCGTCCACGCCGGCGGAATCGAGTTGCATCTTCAGCGTGTAAGTCTTCGACAACCGCGCGAACGTGTCATGGATGATTTCCTGCAGGCGTTTGCGATCGGGCAGCGGGAGGTCGAAATATTCCACCAGCTTCGTCAGCTCGGGAGGCACGGCTATTTCAGGTGCCGTGATGATTACGGTGCGCCGGTTGGTCGCGAACTTCTGCCCCACATCGCGGAGCCGGCGAACTACAACTGGGTCGTCCATGTGCCGGTGAAAATCCTTGAGGATGAAGACGGCTTCGACGGTCATCGACTCCATGTTGGCCAGCGCCTGCACGGGTTCGCGGGTGTTGTAGATGGCCGTACCTGCGGCCGCGGCACCAGCGTTGCCGCCCAGAGACGATGCCATCGCCAAAGCCAACCGGTCGCCTTCTCGCGCGCTCGGGCTGAGTACGGTTCGCATCTGGGTGTAGGCGCGTCCGGCCTGGGCTAGCACGGTGTTCTGATCGATGCGGGCTTGCAGCGAGATTTTCGGGGGCTCAGGCGGAGTGTTGGTTCCGGAGCGCAGCAACCCATCGGCAATGGTCCACTCAAAGGTGGCCATGTTGAGCTCAGTGCATGCGGCGCGCACCAGGTTGACGGCGTGCGTCTCCTCCGCCGTTTCCATCACCACGATGGGCGTCGAGGAGTTGATGAGAACTTTGAGGCGATCAAGTCCGTCTGGCATCTTTGAAACCACGCACGCGATGACTGCGCCAATCGAGCAGCGCTCGATGGACAGCCCGGGGTGGCTGTCCCACATACCCCTTCAAGGTTTGACCGGTCAGGAGTGCTCCCCTATAATATTAAATTCGGACCTACCCCGAATATCTCTCTGACACACGAAGGTAACGAACCAGATATGGCAAATCATGCTTCGGCGCTGAAACGTGCGCGCCAAACCGAACGCCGCACCGTGCGCAATCGCGCCAACACTTCCACACTGCGTACTCAACTGCGCGACCTGCGCGAGACCATCGAAAAAGGCGACAAAGCCGCCGCTGAATTGTCTTACCGCAAAACCGTATCCGCGCTCGACAAGGCGATTCAGAAGGGCACGCTGCACGAGAACACCGCCTCGCGCTACAAGTCCCGCCTGGGCAAGCGCGTCGCGGCGATAAAGTAGCTTTTGGCTCTTGGCCTTTAGCTCTTGGCTCGAAGAATGGAAACGGCAGACCTCAATGGTCTGCCGTTTCCATTTGAAGCCTGGCGCGTGATCCGGAAGGGTCTAGCTTGGAGCTAACGGCTAAGAGCCAAGCCTTTTTCAAACCGGCAGCTGTTCCTGCATCCAGCCTGGGGTTTCGAGTTTGGACTCGGTGGTCAGATCCATGACGAGGCGCTCGAGGACCATGCGCTTGCTGACGGGATTGGAGCGCAGGGCGAGGTCGGCTTTGGCTACCAGGCGGATGGCGCGGGTGAGTTCGCGGCGATTCTTGTAGCGGCGGGCCTGCTTGATGATGTCGTCGGCGGCGAACGGGGGCACGCGGAAGCCCTGCCACAGCGCGGCCCACAGCATGCGCTGGTCGCGGACGTTGCGTTCGAGGATCACCAGCATCTGGCGGAAGGTTTTGGCCAGCATGTAGATGTGTCCGATGGCGGCTTCTTCGCCTTCGCCGGAGAGCAGCATCGCATCAAGAATTTCGAGGGCGCGTACGCGGTCTTTACTTGAAATGGAGTCGGTGAGTTCATAGAGCGACCGCTGCTTGGCGGCCAGCACCATGGTCTCGACGTCGCCCAGGGTGATGCGCTTTTTTTCGCCAACGTAGAGGATCAGCTTTTCGAGTTCGTTAGAGATCATCATCATGTCGCCGCCGAGGGCGTCGACCAGCTCGCGGGCGCCGTCAGGTTCAATCTTTACTCCGCGGCTGGCGCAGTAATCGGAAATCCAGCGGACGGCTTCGCCCTCTTCCACGCGCGCCAGTTCGACGATGCCGCAGTATTGGCCCATGGTTTCGCGGATACGCTGGTAGCGTTCCTTGTCCTGCATCTCCATGCGGCGAACGTCGGCGGGAATGCTGATGTGGTCGGCGACGAAAACGATGAGCGCGTCAGGATTGGGATTTTTGCAATAGTCTTCGATGGCGGCGAGTTTTTCTTCATTCGATCCGCGGCCGAAAAGATTCTTCACGCCGCGCACGAAGAAAACCTGAAACGGAGCCATCAGCGAGGGGGTGCGGGCGCGGTCGAGGACTTCGGCGAGATCGTTTTCGGCGAGATCGAATTCGAAGAAGCTGAAGTCACGCAGATCGGCGGGAACCAGGTGCTGGAGAATGGCGTCGCGAAAGCGTTTGCGGAAGAAGGCTTCATCGCCCACGAAGACGTAGGCGGCGCGCAGCTGGCGCGACTCCAGCTCGCTGACAAATCGCTCGGCCTGGGCGAAGGCTCTCATGGGGCAGTCGTTGGTCGCTAGTCGCTAGCCATTTGTAGTCTGTCGTGAGCCGCCAAAGTCCTTGAGCATTCCGGCCAACAACCAACGACTACCGACCAACGACTGTTCTGCAACTTTATCATCAGAAGCCTTCCAAAATGTTGGAGACCAGGGTGCGGGCGAAATCCTGCGAGAGACGGCGGAAGGCGGGTGAATCTTCCTCGAAAAAGCTTCCCAGATCCTGCGAAACTTCGTACTGCTCGCGGAATAGATACGCTGGATTCTGGTAGAGCACCTTGCCATTGCGGTCGGAAAGAACAACCCTCATGCTGACCACCACCAGCACACTGGCGGCGCGTCCCGTGGCCGTGTCATAAGTGAGCGGAGTGGCAGAAGTGGAGAGCACGGTGCCGCGCAAGGTAGCGTCAGCGTCGTCGCCGGCATCGTTGAGAATATGGTAGCGAGTGCGGGTAGTGAATTCGCGAACCACCGAGGCGGTAAGCATCTGGTCGATGCGGTAGGTAAGAGTCTCGTTCTTGAATGCCGGGACGGCGATGGTCTTGACCGTGTCGGGCAACTGCACTACATGACCGGCAGTGTGGTAGCCACAACCTGCATTAAGCAAACAGAAACTGAGCAAACAGAAGACGAGGAGCGGCGGGGCCGACCGGCTCACCGCTCGCGTCTTCATTGAATTTTCCCCGTGGGGCGCGTGGCGGTCATACTCTCGGCGCAATCCACGGCGGTGAGGGCGGAGATGCGGAGATTGTCGGCGGCGGCCCATAGCCAGACTCCATTGGGCTGCGCGGGATCGAGCTTGAGCATGAGTTGAATGTCGGCCTGCCCGGCGGAACTGACGTTGCTGGGAGAATCCTCGTCCGCGCCCGGAATCGCGACATGGTCGCCCGCGAGGGCTTTCGACAAGGCCTCGACATCGACGGCGTTCGCCATTTCCACAAAAACGGCCATGGCGTAACCGTGAAAGATGGGAGCCTGGAGCAGCAGGAGCGCGGGCTGCGGAGCATCGTCTCCGGCAATCTTGCGATAGTGGCGGGAAATCCGCGCCTCGGTGGAATCGAGCGCGGGCTTCGACTTAAGGCCGTGGCGCGCCAGCATGTTGAAGGCGACCTGCGCGTCGTAGACATCTTTGGGCAGAGGCTGGAACGAGAGCAGGTTGACGGTCTGCTGGTGCAGCTCGTCCATGCCGCGTTGTCCGCGCTCAGAGGCGGGTTCGAAAATCGTGGCCGTAGCGCGCCGGATCGCGCCTGCCTTGCGCGCCCGCAACAACAGCAGCGCCAGCGTGACCGCGGCGGGATGCGCGGTGACACAGGGGCCGGGCTGGAGCTCGGGAGGGGGGATCTGTCCGCGCTCGCGCTCGATCCACAGCGAACGGACGCTGGCGCCGGGTTCATTTTCCAAAGCGGAGGAGAGATCGATGATGGCGCTGCCCGCGTCCTGGGCGTCTTTCCAGTTGGCGCGCGTGCATTCTTCATCCGAGGCGAAGAAGGTGAAGTCGACGTGCTCGAATTGCTCGGCGCGCACTCTCTGGATGAAGCTGATCTCGTCGCCCATGGCCTCAAGCTGGCCGAGGGATTCATCGTCATCGAGCAGGCGAATATCGGCGGCGGGGAAATTGCGCTCGTTGAGCATCTCCGCAACCTCCTTGCCGCGCAGCGAGGCGGCGCCTACGATGGCGGCGCGGTAAAGATTGCCGCGGCCCGCGACCGGATGCGAGGCTGACGGCGACTTGACGGAATCACTCATGAAGCCTGCGAAGCCTCCTTGAAGGGCGGCGGCGGAGGGTCATGCTTGCGACGGAAGATCCACTGAACCCGCCAGAAGACGCCGGAGATCATGTAGAGCAAAGCAATGAAGAAGAGCATCTGGCGGGAAAAGAACCAGATCGCGGCAAACAGAGCCGCCAGAAAGACCACCAGTTGAAACGGATGGCGCGAGCGGAAGTCAATGTCTTTGAAGCTGTAGAAGCGCCAGGTACTCACCATGAGGTAGCCGACCATGGTGACCATGGCGAGCCAGGTTAGCGCGGTGTACCACGATTCGAGGGGATCGCCGCCGGCGAAGTGCACCACGGCCGCGATCACGCCTGCCCCCGCCGGGATGGGCATGCCGACAAAATACTTCTTGCCGGGGCGGCCAGGATTCGAGGGTTGCGGGTTGCTTGTAATGTTGAAGCGCGCCAGGCGGCTCACGCCGGCGATCAGGAACAGAAAGCTGGCAATCGCTCCCAGCTGCGTCAGCTTCACGTGCCAATTGTTGTGCCAATCGGTGAGCAGCACTGGAGGCATCAGGAAGAATCCCCACTTCCAGGCGAGCACAGCGGGCGCGACGCCAAAGGTAATGGCGTCGGCGAGCGAGTCTAGCTCGCGACCGAAATCGCTGGTGGTTCCGGTCATGCGCGCGATGCGGCCGTCGAGGCCGTCGAACAGCACCGCGAAGCCGATCGCCTTGGCCGCGTTATCGAGATGCCAGTAGTCGGCGATGGTGGCATGCAGTACTTCGATGATGGCGTAATATCCCAGCGCCACATTGGCGGTGGTAAACAGCGACGGGAGGATGTACATCCCTTTGCTGAGCTGGCGCCGTGGTTTGGGGGAAGATGTGGCCATTAGTGAGCTCTCTCGCTGGCAGAAGCGCTGCCCGCGGCCGTCAACTGGCTCTGGGCTTGCGGCTGCAGATAGGCCAGGACGGTGGCGCCGCCCTTAACGCGGTCGCCAATTTTCACGTTAACGCGGGACGAAGCGCTGAGCACCACGTCGACACGGGAGCCAAACTTGATCAGACCGACGCGCTGGCCGCGCTGCAGGCGGTCGCCCACCTTGGGGTAGAACACGATGCGCCGCGCCAGCAGGCCGGCAATCTGTTTGAAGACCACGGTCTGGCCATCGCCGTCAGTCTGCATGGTAACGATATTCTGCTCATTCAACTCGGCGGAAGCCTGGTTCATGGCATTCAGGTACTGGCCGCGCTGGTAGCGGACATCGCGAATCACACCCGTGACTGGTGCGCGGTTCACATGCACATTGAACACGCTGAGAAAAATGCTCAGACGGGTCAGCTTTTCGTTCCCGACCGTGATGGTCGAAACATCGGTGACCTTGCCGTCTCCGGGCGAGACCACCGCACCAGCATCCTGCGGAATCGCCCGCTCGGGATCGCGAAAGAACCACAGAAAGAAGCACGCCAGCAGCACAGGGATGATGGCCCAGGCGGGATTAGTCAGCCAGCCGAGCAGAGCAGCGGCGGCAATCAAAGGCGCGGCATAGAGGTATCCGTCACGAACCATAACTGTCACGAAGCATGGGGAAGCAACATTATAGACGCCATGGGAGCGTTGCCCATCCGGCTGAAACACTGTAAGTATAAACAAAACAAGGCGCTGGATCGCGCCCGTCGGAAGATGAGTTCTTCCCTTGGCGGCAATGCCGCTGAGGAGTTGGCCAGAAATTAGGCTACGTTGACGCTGCCGTACTGCTGCCGATACTCGCGCTCGATGGACTCCATTTGGTCCTTCAGGCGAAGTTTCAGCTTCTTGAGCCGGACTTCTTCCAGCTTCTCGTCTTCGCTGAGGTATCTTTTTTGGGTAAGTGAATCGAGGCGTTGCGAGTACTGCGTGTGCTCCTGAGCCAATCTGCGGAATTCCTCATGATTGGTCAGGAGTTGATCCTTCGAAGTCAGCATCCAGCAGACCTCCAACCGGGATATGAGCTGAGGCTAGCACAGCGCAAAAGGGGGTTCAATGCCAAAAAAGTGGTGCAGTTTGCAGGCGTGGTCTCACTGTGAGAAGCGGCTTCGGTCGAGGGTTAGGCGGTAAAGAACTGCGTCTTCGATAGGATTGGCGTAGTAGGACTTGCGGCGGCCGGTTTGCTCGAAACCCGCCTTCGTGTAGAGATTTTGCGCGGCGGTGTTCGACTGACGCACTTCGAGAAACACGGAATCACTCTTGGTTTCGCGGGCCGCAGCGACCAGGGCATGCAGGAGTTGTTTGCCGATCCCCTGACGACGCGCTGAAGAGGATACGGCAATGTTTTCCAACTCCCAATCGGGTGCAAGATGCCGCGCCACCAGGAAGCCGAGAATGCCGGTGGAACTCGATGCTGCGTCGCTCGCGCGCTGCGCTGGCGGCTCGGCGACCAGGATCAGGCGTTCCGCGCCTCCACTGACGAACAATTCCCGGTACTGCGGTTCGGTCCATCGAGCGGCCGTGGACGACGAGCGCTCGAGTTCCAGCATGGACCGGACGTCGGCGGCAGTGGCGAGGCGGATCAAAGGAGTTTGGACTGCTCTTTTTTTGGTTGTTCAGCTAGGAGCTTTGTTTCACAAACATCTCGGCGTCCGAGCGGCGCATGTAATTTGCTTCCAACTGCTCGGGCGATACGGTTTCGCCGGCTTGCAACTTCTTCCATCCCAAGCGAGCGATCATCTCAGGACTGGGAGGCTCAACCGCGACCACGGGAAGGCCGGCCTCGCGCGCCGCGGCGGCGAGGGCGACATCCGGAGTGGCGACCGAAGACTCTCGCGCCAGTGATAAGAATTCAGTTCGAGGCAACAGTTCCTCGCGCTGAACCTGAACGGATTCGCCTACGATCTCGTAGGCTCCGAAATAAACTTCGCTGCGGCGGGCATCCAATACTGCCGCAACCTTACCTTGAGCGCGGCTGGCGACGGCTACCATTTCGAGCAGCGATACGGGCACGATGGGCTTTTGTAAAATCTCCGCCAACGCCTTGATGGCGGCCAGGCCCACGCGCAGGCCGGTGAATGAGCCGGGGCCGGAAACGACGATGAAGCTGTCGATGTCGGCTTTGCTGAAACCGTGATTCTGAAGCAGGGCAGCGATCTGCGGCACCAGTTGCGCGGAGAATGTGCCGCCTGCCAGCGGGGCGGTTTCGATCACGGCCGCATCGTGCAGGTCACGCTCGCCCGTTCGCGCGAGAGAGACGGTGCCGTTTGTGCCGGAAGTGTCGGTGACGAGAAGGAGCATTTGGGGTTATCCGTGCAAATCCGTGATGATCCGTGGCGGACGATTCTTATCCTTGTACGAGTTCCAGCAGCACTCCGCCGGTGCTTGCTGGATGGATGAAAACGTACTGGTGGCCGCCCGCGCCAACTTTGATCTCCGCCGAAACCAGGCGGACGCCATCTTTTTTCAGGCGCTCGACCGCGGCGGGCAGGTCCGGCACCTTCAGGCATACGTGGTGCAGCCCTTCGCCGCGCTTGGCAATGAACTTCGCGATCGTCGACTCTTCTGACGTGGCTTCAAGCAGTTCGAGGCGGCTGTCGCCGACCGGAACCATCACGAGACGGACTTGTTCCTGCTCCACCGTTTCTTCCGGCGAGACGGTGAGGCCGAGCTTTTCGTAAATCGCCTTGGCCGAGGCCAGCGACTTCACTGCGATGCCGAGATGATCGATGCTCGTGCTAAAGTCCACTTTGCCTCTGTGCTGGAAAACAATTTCAGATTTCAGATTGTAGATTTCAGATTGAATGACGCCGCCACCCGTAAATCTGCAATCTGAAATCTAGAATCTGAAATCGCCTTTCGCAATCTCTTCCACCAGCGTATACGGATCGCGCTTGTGCTCGGCGACTTCGGCCGCGAGCTTGGCCAGATTGCCGTCGCCGAATTGCGCGCGGGCTTTTTCGAGCATGGCGTCGCGCAACATTTCCACCAGCCGCTCCTGCCAGTTTTCGACGCTCTTCTTCAGCGCCAGATTTTCCTTCTGCAGATAAGCCTCGTACGCGGCGATGGCCGCAGCCAGATCTTCGACTCCCGTTCCGTCGCTGGCCACGGTCTTCACGATCGGTGGTGTCCAGCCATCATGACGCAGGGCGAGCGACTGCAGGGCGCGAATTTCGCGTTCCACTCTTTCAGCGCCTTCGCGGTCGCTTTTGTTGATGACGAAGATGTCGGCGATCTCCATGATTCCGGCCTTGATGGTCTGCACATCATCGCCCATGCCGGGGACAAGAATCACGACCGTGATGTCGGCGAGGCGCACGATGTCGACTTCATCCTGCCCCACGCCGACGGTTTCGATCAGGATAACGTCGCGGCCGGAGGCGTCGAGCACCGTGGTGACGTCGGAGGTGGTACGTGCCAAGCCGCCCAGCGACCCGCGCGTGGCCATGCTTCGAATATATATTCCCGAGTCGGCGAAATGTTCCTGCATGCGAATGCGGTCGCCGAGAATCGCGCCGCCGGTGTAGGGGCTGGTCGGGTCGACAGCAATGATTCCGACCGTGTAACTCTCGTCGCGTGAGGGTTGCCCATACAAGCCGCGTTCTTGGCGGATTGAGTGAGGATTTTTGGTCTTTCGATAGAGCCGCGCCAACTGGTCGACCAGCGTGCTCTTCCCTGCTCCGGGCGCGCCCGTCAGACCGATCACACGCGCCCGCCCGCTGTGCGGAAACAACGCCTTCAGCAGGTCGGACCATCCCGGCGCACGATTCTCGACGGTGGAAATGGCCCGCGCCAGCGTGCGCACGTCGCCCGAGCGGAGCGAGTCGATCGTCGACTTGGCAACCGATGACTGGACGTCGGGATTCAGCTGAGCGGTCTCCAATCGAGCATTGTCCAAGCGAACAGTGTAAAGCAGGAGCTTAGTCTGCGAAACAGCGCTTGGAATTGCGTGGTCGTGCGTGGTAGCTAGTAGCGGACGACGCCGCAACCCACGCAGGACCATCGAGCGCCAGAGCCGGCGATTAAAGGCGTTCCGCAGAATGGGCAGGCCGCATCCGCCGCGGGCTCGACTGTGGAGAGGTGCTGGCGAAGCGATGGCTCCTTGGCACTACGGAGTAGATGAAGAAGCAGGAGCGCGGCGGCGGGCGGGGCAACGACGCGGAAGATCCAGCCGACAACCGTCATCGAAGGGTCGGATTCGATCGGAGTTACCCAGAAGGCAACTGACACGAGGAGCAAGCAGACCAATCCTGCCCACTTGAACGAACGCCGAGTCTTCACGTGTACGTGGGGATCATGCCCGCATATGGTGCATTTCCAATGTTTCCAAGAGCCAACCGGCAAGAAAGGAATCCAGAATATGTGACCCACATCGAATGTCCGGATTGCAATGGCTCGCCTTTGCGCCTGGCAGCGCAGGCAATAATCATTGCGAAACGCGACCCGCTTGGGCCAGAAATGGTAGACGCCGTGGATGATGAACATGTCAGCCGCCGAAGCTCTCGCAACTGGCGAGATCTAGCGATCAACGGAGAGATTAATCCTTGAGCAACTGCCTTGCAATCACCAGTCGCTGAATTTCGCTGGTGCCTTCGCCGATGGTGCAGAGCTTCACGTCGCGGTAAAATTTTTCGGCGGGATAATCTTTGATAAAGCCGTAGCCGCCGTGAATCTGGACGCCTTCGTTGGCGCAGCGCACGGCGACTTCGCTGGCATAGAGTTTCGCCATGGAAGATTCCTGCGTGGTCTTCATGCCGGCATCTTTCATGGACGCGGCGCGCATGGTGAGCAGCAGGGCGGCATCGATTTCGGTGGCCATGTCGGCCAGTTTCCACTGGATGGCCTGAAAGTCGCTGATGGCCTTGCCAAACTGTTTGCGCTGTTTCGAATATTTCAGCGCCGCTTCGTAGGCGCCCTCGGCCATGCCCAGCGAGAGCGCGGCAATGGAGATGCGGCCGCCGTCGAGCACGCGCATGGCGTCGGGAAATCCCTGGCCCTCGCCGCCCAGCAGGTTCTCGGCGGGAATCACGCAGTCTTCGAAAATCAGCTCAGCCGTGTCGCTGGCCCGCAGGCCGAGTTTGTTTTCTTTCTTGCCAGGACGAAATCCCTTAGTGTCTTTCTCGACGACGAACGCGGAAATTCCGTGAGTGTGCGCGGCGCGGTCGGTCACCGCCAGCACGACGATCACGTCCGCGTAATGTCCGTTGGTGCAGAAAGTCTTGGTGCCGTTGAGCACCCAGTTGTTGCCTCTGCGCACGGCGGTCATGCGCGCGCTGCCTGCATCCGATCCGGAGGATGGCTCGGTCAATCCCCAGGCGCCGATGAATTCGCCGGTCGCGAGTTTGCTGACGTATTTCTTTTTCTGGACCTCGTTGCCGGCGAGAAAAATATGATTCGAACACAGCGACGTGTGGGCCGCCACGATGATTCCGACCGACCCATCGACGCGAGAGAGTTCCTCGATCGCGGTGACGTACTCGACGTAGCCCATGCCCGCGCCGCCATACTCGGCGGGAAAAATCATCCCCAGCAAACCGAGCTTGCCCAGCTCCTTGATTGTGGCCAGAGGAAATTCGGCGGCCTCGTCCCACGTCATTACGTCGGGTTTGATTTCGCGCTCAGCAAACTCGCGCACGCTTTTCTTCAGCTGCAATTGCTCATCGTTCAGTTGGAAATCCAAAACATCCTCCGAACACTCGGGTGCTGCATTGAACAAATGGCATCGACTGCCTGAATTGTGATTAGAACATAGCTCTGGAACGGGAAGAAGTTACCTGCGGAACAGAATCGGGAGGCCACGACGGGGCGCATAAACATTGCCAATTCAGCATACTGCTACCGGGGTCCCTACCGACCGGATGGTATGGCAATTGGGTTGGGAGACCGCGTCTCAGACTTGAAGGGATGGAGCGGACAGGGCAATAAAGAACTGAAACACTTCGTTCGAAAGCAATCGTCCGCGTGGCGTAAGGCGGATAAAGTCGACGTCCTGCTGCAGGAGCCCGTCATTGACCAACTCCGCGATTGTCGGCGACACACTTTCGAGGGCGGGCTGACCGAAACTCGCCGCGATGTCTCGCAGGTTCACCCCGCGGTTCAGGCGCAATCCGAGAAAGAAGCTCTCTTCCAAAGCGGCCGCGCGCGAAACGATGGTGCTCTGCAGGGGCGATCCCGCAACATATTTTTCCAGAACATCGGCGGCAGAGAAGCGGATCGCCTCCGCTTCCGGCGTGGCCGACCGCAGCATGGAATGCGCGTCGACGCCGAAGCCAAGATACGGCTGGCGCGTCCAATATTTCAGGTTGTGGCGCGATTCTGATCCGAGGCGAGCGAAGTTGGAAATCTCATATTGCCCAATGCCGGCCGTATTCAACTGTTCGCACGCTGCCAGATAGAAATCCGCGGTGGCCTCTTCGTCAGGCACGAAGTGAGCGCGATAACGGGTTCCGCCCGCGATCACCTCACGGCCCAAGCGCGAGTCCTCGTCCACTTCCAGCATGTAGACGCTCACATGAGAGGCGCCGGCCCTGAGCGTCTCCGTCAGCGATTGCTGCCATGATTCTTCGGTCTGGTGCGGCAGCCCAGCGATCAGATCGATGTTGATGTTGCTAATCCCCGCTACGCGCAGACGAACAATGTCATCGAGTACGGTCGCCCTCTTATGCAACCGCCCCACCGCCGAAGCCTCGGCATCGACGAACGACTGCACGCCTAGGCTGACGCGATTCACGCCGCAGCGCAGCAAACCCCGCAGCACGTCTGGCGCAAGAGTGCCGGGCGCGCACTCGACCGTCACCTCGGCGTCGGGGCGCACTTGAAACTGGGATCGAACCGCGTCGAAGATGCGCTGAAGTTGTGCCGCCTCGAGCACCGTGGGGGTTCCGCCTCCCAGATAGATGGAGTCGACCTCGTGCTCGAATTGCCCGCGCATCTCTGAGGCAATTTGCTGGGAATGGGTGACGTCGGCACAGACGCGATCCACATAGCGCTCAAAGACGGCGCGCGAAAACACGTCGGAGGCGAAGTTGCAGTAGCTGCACTTCGTCCGGCAGAACGGTACGGAAATGTAGATTCCCAAGGCCACTCTTGTGATTATCCCATCCTTTTGCGGGCGGGGGCGCCCGCGCCACCTGCAAAGCTTTTCCATCCTGCTGAGTGCCCGCGTCATCTAGTTGAGGTACCCTGTTGGAAGGCGCGGAGACGCCAATCGCGCGCTCTTCCGCCCGATCTATCACGAACTCATGGCCCAGGAAGAAGAAGTATTAGGCAAAGCGTATGACGGTCGCCTGATGCGGCGGCTGCTCACCTACCTGCGTCCCTACCGCTGGCAGGTGACGATTGCCCTGGTGTCGATTCTTCTTAAGTCTTTCTGCGATGTGCTGGGACCTTACCTGGTGAAAGTGGCCGTGGACCGCTATCTCGCTCCGATTAGGGGCACGACCGCGAGCGTGACTTCGGGCCTGTGGAGCTGGCTCAGCCCTCGGCCGCTGCACGGGATCGCGCAAATTTCTAGCATTTATTTCGGCCTGCTGGTTTTCACTTTCGTGTTCGAATTCCTGCAGACTTACTTCATGCAGTGGACTGGACAGAAAGTGATGTTCGACCTGCGCAGCCAGATTTTTCGCCACCTGCAGCGCATGCACGTTGGGTTCTACGACAAGAATCCGGTGGGCCGGTTGGTCACGCGCGTCACTACGGACGTGGATGCGCTGAACGAAATGTTTACTTCCGGCGTGGTGTCTATTTTCGAGGATGTGTTCGTGCTGGTGGGAATTCTGGGCATCATGCTGTGCATGAACTGGAAGCTGGCGCTGATCACATTCGGCGTGCTGCCGCTGATTGTGGTGGCGACCAAGATTTTCCGCGACAAGGTGCGCGATTCTTACCGGCGCATTCGCACCGCCATCGCCCGCATTAACGCTTACCTGCAGGAGCACGTGAGCGGCATGGTCGTGCTGCAGCTTTTCAACCGCGAGCGCAAGGCCTACGACCGGTTCTCGGAAATCAACCGCAGCCACATGGACGCCTACAAAGACGCGATCCTGGCCTACGCGCTCTATTATCCCGTGGTTGATTTTCTTTCGACGGTGGCGATTGCCTGCGTGATCTGGTTCGGCGGCCAGGACGTGATGCGGAAGGTGGTGGCCAGCAGTATCGCGGTCGAGTTCAGCCGGCACACGTTCGTGTCGTTTCATGTGGTCGCGACGGCGGCGTCGCTGGGCGTGGTGGTGGCGTTCACCCAATACGGGCAGCGATTTTTCCGCCCCATCATGGACTTCAGCGACAAGTACAACATCCTGCAGTCGGCGATGGCGTCGAGCGAACGCATTTTCAAGTTGCTCGACACCCAGGTCGATATTATCTCTCCCGCCGTTACAAAAAAGCCGGAAGGCCCGGGCCGCATTGAGTTCGACCACGTCTGGTTCGCCTACAGAGATGTACCGGAGGAAAGCAGGTCAGCCGAACCGGGCAAGGGACATGTGGGGAAAGCCGATCAAGGCTCGGCGGTTTCTTTGCCAGAAAGTGGCTATCCTCCAGCTCCCGACTGGGTTCTGCGCGATGTGACCTTTGCCATCGAGCCGGGAGAAACCGTGGCCGTCGTCGGCCACACCGGTGCCGGCAAGACTACTCTCATCTCGCTGCTGCTGCGTTTCTATGATGTGCAGAAAGGCGCGGTACGCATCGACGGCGTCGATGTGAGAGAAATGGATCTCGCCGACCTGCGCAGCCGCTTCGGCGTCGTACTGCAGGATCCTTTCCTGTTTACTGGAACGATTGGCGGCAACATTCGCCTGGGCACCGAGCGTATTCAGGACGAGCACGTGGCCAAGGCTGCTGAAGACGTGAATCTCGGCGACTTCGTTCGCGGCCTGTCCAAGGGATTCGACGAAGAAGTCCGCGAGCGCGGATCGACGCTGTCGACCGGCCAGAAACAGCTCATCTCGTTCGCGCGCGCCCTGGCGCACGAGCCGAAAATTCTGATTCTTGACGAAGCAACATCAAGCGTCGATACCGAGACCGAATTCAAAGTGCGCGACGCGCTCAGCCGTATGGTCGAAGGCCGCACCTCGCTGATCATCGCCCACCGGTTGTCGACGGTGCAGCGCGCCGACAAGATCATTGTCATGCATAAGGGCCAGCTGCGAGAAATGGGAACGCACCAGGAATTGCTGGCGCAGCGCGGTATTTACTTCAAGCTTTATCAGCTGCAATACAAAGATCAGGAGCTAAATGTGGCGCGGGAGATGTCGCCCGAGAATGCGGAAGGATTTCAGCAGCCCGAGGTCAGCGCCAGAGGGGACGACTAGTGTTTGGCTTCTCTCCCAAGTTACCGATCAGCGACGAAGAACGTCAGTGGGTCGATGACGGTTTCAGGCGATTGGAAAAACTTGTCGGGCGACGACGGATGATTGAGGCGCGAGTCATAACACCAACTGCTGAAGATTTTCCTGATCCTTACGACAAGACTTCAACAGCTTCTGCAGAAAAACTCTTCGTTCGCGTCTGCGAGTACATGCGCGTTGACCGCAGCCGCATCGAGTTCGAAATCTTCCCTGACGAAACTGAAGAGCTCCGCGAGATTCTGCCGCACTGGCGAGGCAGCTCAGGAAAGGGCGCCGCCGGCCTATATATTCATGCAATGCAGGAGAGAGCTTCAGAAGGCGACGAGCGCGCTGTTGTCGCTATCCGGAGTTCTCAGCTTAAAGATCCAGTGTCCCTTGTGGCAACAATGGCACACGAACTCGGCCATGTGATTCTGTTGGGCCAAGGCCTGATGACCCCCAAGACTCCGGACCACGAACCGATGACGGACTTGCTGACGGTCTTTCTTGGTTTCGGTATATTCAACGCCAATTCCGCAAATCGATTCAGGCGGTGGCAGGACGACCGCCGTCAGGGTTGGTCGATGCAGCGTCTGGGTTACTTGACTGAGCAAATCTTTGGTTATGCCCTGGCAAGATTTGTTATCGAGCGCGAAGAAGCCCGAACTGAATGGGAAAGGCATCTTTCCACTAACGTTCGATCCTATTTCAATCGCTCCCGTCGATGGCTGGCGAGAAATCCGCAGCACGTGACGATGGCAAAGCCCATCGGCTGAGCTGCGCCACCGCCGCGTTACGGTGCGTCCTGGCCTTACAATGCTCTCTTGCGAATCCTGATCTCAGCGGGCGAAGCTTCGGGGGAGATGTATGGGGCAGAGCTGATTGAAGCCCTGCAGCGGGCTACCGGGCAAAGGCCTGCGGAGCTGCGCTCCGCTGGACAGCCGGGGGCGGCTGTCCCCACACAAACTTCTAGCTCCACACAAAGACCTAGCTCACTTGAATTCTTCGGCGTGGGCGGAGACCGCATGCGGACGGCCGGATGCGATACCGTCGTCGACGCCAAGGATCTGGCGGTTGTCGGCATCACCGAGATTCTCAGCCGTCTGCCGAAAATTCTCGGTTGCTACCGGCACTTGATTGCGGAGGCTGATAAGCGCAAGCCGGATCTTGCCATCGTCATCGATTCTCCGGCATTCAACTGGCGGGTCGCGCGGCAGATGAAGCGGCGCGGCATCCCAACGGTCTATTATGTCGCGCCACAGTTCTGGGCCTGGCGGCAAGGACGCGTGCGCCTGTTGCGCGACTACATCGACAAGGCGCTGGTCATCTTCCCTTTCGAAGAGCAGTTCTATCGCGAGCGCGGCGTGGACGCGACGTTCGTCGGCCACCCTCTGGCGGAATTGCCCGTCCCGGCGATCAGCCGCGCAGACTATGCGAGACAATTCAATCTCGATCCCGCGAAATCCTGGATCACCCTCATGCCCGGCAGCCGAGTCAAAGAAGTGCACATGAACCTGCCGACGATCCTGGAGGCGGCGGCGCTGCTGGGCTCGAGTTACGAGTTTCTGCTTCCGGTCGCGCCTACGCTCGACCGAAGCTTTTTGCTGAGCCTGATCGAACCTAGCTCAGCAAGAGCGAAGCGTGGCCAGCCAAAAATCAAGCTCGTACCCGACGCCCTGCCCGCGCTGTTTCACTCGCGTGCTGGAATAGTGGCCAGCGGCACGGCCACGGTCGAAGCCGCCATGATGAACACGCCATTCGTGATGGTCTACCGCGTTTCCCCGCTTACTTACGCTCTGGGCAAACCACGGGTAAAGGTCCCAAGATTTGCCATGGTCAATCTGATTGCGGGGGAGGAAGTCGTGCCGGAACTGGTCCAGCACGATTTCACTGCCAGCAATGTAGTCGCCCGGCTGAAGGAAATCCTGCCCGACGGCCCGGCCCGCGAACGCATGCTGGAGGGCTTGGCGCGGGTAAAAGCGCGTCTGCGGGCTCCGCTGGCTGATTCGGGGGCCGTTCAGCACCCAGCCGACCGGGCTGCCGAAATAATTCTTTCGCTGCTGCCGACGCGCTAAGTTCATGACGCGGCGGCCGGAAGCGGGTTCCCTTCGACTCCGCTGAGGGCAAGCTCTCGGCGCGGTCGCTCCTCGGTATGACAACTCCGGTAAATCGGAATGACAAACCTATGAAACCCAGGAAAAGCGGGATTCCAGCTTCGCTCGAAGTGACAAAATCCTGACAAAGCCGCCCCTAAACCTTGTGCTCCCAGCATCTTTTGCGGGAGAATCTTCATCATAGGAAATGGGTTATCATTTCCCGGAGACTCTCCTGAATGTTGAATCGCCCGCGGCGCGCTCTGAGCGTCCTTACGAGTTCCCTGACTCTCGCGTTGATAGCCCTGCTCGGAGCTCCGACTTCGTCGCGGGCCGCCGAGAAGACGCGCCTGCGCGTGGACGACTACCAGATCGAGGCGGAACTCGACCCGCATCTCCACCAGATCACGGCTCGGGCCAAAGTGAAGTTCACGGCCACGCAGGATCTCGCAGTTGCGGTCTTCGAACTGCATAATGACCTGCGCGTAACCCGGGTTCTCGACGAGAAGGGTCAGCCGCTATCCGCCGAGCGCGTCACGCAGGATTCCACGGTGCGCGTGCCGCTGCCCCAAGGCTTGTCGAAAGATGCCTCCACTACGCTGACCTTCGAGTATGAGGGCTCGCTCGAAAACGCCGACAATAGTCCCGTACCCGGCCTCAAGCTGGCGTACATCGGCGACGACACCAGTTTCCTGTTCTATTCCGGACGCTGGTTTCCGGTCAGCGGCTTTGGCCTGAACCGGTTCACTTCGACGATCAGCGTAACCGTGCCGGCGCACATGGTTGTGATCGGCAGCGGCACGGAAACCGTCGCCGATCATGCGGCATCGAACAAGCCCAACGCCAGCGTCCTGCCGACCAAGACTTTTACCTTCGTTTCCACCAAGTCCAGCTTTCCCGGGACGATCATTGCGGGAGTGTTTCACGAGTACAAGAGCGACGATGCCGGGATGGACCTGCACGTTTACTTCAAGCCCACGCATTCGAGCGAGGCCGCGGCGTACACCACAACGGCGGTGCAAGAGTTCACTTACTTTCTCACGCTCTATGGGCTGCCGCCTTCGCAGAAGCTCAACGTCGTAGAATTGCCTGCCGATTCGCTGCCCTACGCATGGGCGCCGGAAATCGCCGGCATCGCTGGACCTTCCATCACCGAGAAGACCAACTATCGTCTGCTGGCCGACGCCATCGCGCATCAGTGGTGGGGCGTGTCGGTGAGTCCAGCGAGCAGGGATGATTGGTGGCTGAGCGACGGCTTCTCGCGCTACTCCGAAGCCATGTACGTGGAGAACGCAGCCGGTGAGGCTGGATTGGAAGAAGCCGTAAAAGACATGTCGGTCGGCGCGCTCGCTTACGACACCGTGCCGCTCTCGAGCGCGAGCAAGCTCGACCTGTTCTCGCCGGAATTTCAATCGCTCGCCACCGACAAGGGCGCGATGATCCTGCACATGCTGCGCTGGGTGCTGGGCGAGGACAAGTACAACAAGACCATGCGCGATTTTGCCGGGCAGTTTGCCGGAAAATCGGCGAGCATGGACGACTTCAAGGCCATCGCCGAAAAAAACTACGGCGACCAGCTTACCTGGTTCTTTTCGCAGTGGCTCGATTCCACTGGTGCGCCCGAGTTCAAGGTGAAGTACACCACCTACCGACTGGGCGGTGCGGGTGCCCTAAAACCCAAGGAAGAAAAGACTCCAGGCTTCCGGGTTACCGGAGAAATCTCGCAGGATCTCGACCTGTTTCGCATGCCCGTGGACTTGCGCATCGATACCGACGGCAAGACCGAAAATCAACGCATCGAAGTCGTCGGCACGACCTCGCCGTTTTCCATTGAGACGTTCGGGCGCCCGCGCCGCATCTCGGTCGATCCTGACCACCACGTGCTAACTAACTCCACCGACGTGAAGTTGCGCTCTGCCATCATGCGTGGGCAAGCTTTGCAGCAGCAGGGAGATCTGGCGGCCGCGCTCATCGAGTTCAACAAGGCTCTCGATCTGAACAAGAACAGCTCGCTCGCCCACTACCGCATCGCCGAAGTTTTCTTCTTCCAGCGCAACTATCAATCTTCCGCCAATGCCTACCGTGCCGCCCTTGATGGCGACGGCGATCCGCGCTGGACCGAGGTCTGGAGCCACATTCAACTGGGCAAGATTTTCGACATCACCGGCCAGCGCGAACGCGCCGTCGGCCAATATCGCCAGGCCACACAAACCAACGACAACACATTCGGCGCACTCGATGAGGCGCGGAAATATCTGCAGAAAGCCTACGAGCGACCGAAAGAAAAACCCACGAACTAGCCTCTGCAATCACTCCAGATGCCACACGTCCGAATGCAACGTCAGAATGTGTAGCGCAGGGAGTCGACCACCGAGTTCGCGTGGAAATAGCGTGGCGCCGTGGGCCCGACAAACGAACCCTCATCATACTGGTAATAATTCCAACCCATGTTGTAGGCGAGCTTGTGGCCGATGTCCACACTCAGGTTGGCCACGGGCTGCGAGTACGTGTACTCCAACGAGCCGAGGGGCTGCAGAATGTTGAACTGTGGGGTACTGCCGTCCACGCTGGTGATGCTATAGCCGACGTTGGTGGTTACTCGCTTCGCGGGCTTGAACCGGATGGCGGTCATTCCGAAATGAGTATGGTTCGTGTAATAGGAGTTGGCCAGTAAGGGATTGGCTGAAAGCACCTCCACCCCACCGGTACCTAGAGTATTTCCACAATAATTTACGGGGGTGGTGGCGCCGGTCACAAACGGAAGAATCACGCCAGTGGGCGGCGTGTCGTTGAAGCATATCAGGGCATTTTGGATCGCACTGTTAAAGTTGTACGCCAGATCCAGTCCCAGGCGTTCGCGTGGCGCGAGCGAGGCCGTGAGTCCGTAGTTTTGGTTATGTCCTACGTAGTGGGTTAAGGCATCGGCATTGGCATCCTGGAGAAGGTTGATCGACCCTCCGAACACTGCCCATGGCCGGGGTGTATAGCTCGACTGAAACCGGTACCGCGATTCCTTGCGCGGAGCCATGCGAACGATGACGTTATCGTAATTGGTGTGCTCCAGGTCGAAATTCAACCGCAAGGCGCGGGTAGGCCTCGCCCAAGCAGCCAGGATCGCAGTGTACTCGTTGACTTGGAAATGATCCTCGCCCGTCGTTGAAAAACTGTTGAAGGTTTCAACTCCGGAATAATCGTTGAAGAGGTTGAACAGCCGGTCACCATAGCGAAAACCGACGCGCGCTCCCGCCATTTTCGAGATGTCCCAAGCAAGGTCGATCTCATTTCTCTTCCAGGTCTGGTTAAAGGACGACTGGGTCAGCGTGGGGATGATCGTCGGCGTGGTGGCACTCAACGGCGTCAAGAGCGTGCAGGGAGCCGCGATGCAATCACTGTCGATCTCAGTGAAATTTCCGTTCTCTGGAATGCGGTAAGCCCAGAAATAGAATGTCTCAACCAGGCGCAGGTTTTGAGTCAGGCGCAGCGTAGTCTCAAGATCGAGCACGTTGGAGATTCGGTTCGCCGCCGCGGCGCCAGTGTCATTGAAAGCGAGCGTGTTGGTACGCGTGATGAGACCAGCGAAATTCTCGTCCAAGGGCGTGTTCATTTCGGCGGAACTGTAGGAATAAGAGCCGACCAGGTCTAAACGCGGAAGGTCAGTGCTGCGCAAGTTGAACCGCTCGGTGGGCGTGGAAGTACGAATCCGCTGGTTGCGTGAATAGTCGAAGTATGCGTTGCAGGCGTTGTTGGTCAGAACTCCGCCGACCACCAGGCTGGTTGCCGGCGGCACCACGGCGCAAGGCTCCTTGTTTGCCGTATCGATGGACAAACCCAACTCAACCGGAGTTCCTGTGGAGAGAAGAGCCGGCGCAAAGGGCGCCAATTGGTAATCCGTGTCTCCCTTGTAGTAATTCAGGAACTGGTCATAGCCGAGTACGGTTCGCGGCAAGATCTTCCAGTCCACTCCGAAACGGTAGGAATTCACGGTCGTGTTCCAGTCCTGGAGGAGCAGAGCTTCCGTGCCATCGTGGATGCTGCTGTAAGAAGGCCCGGTCATATTGTTGTGCGAAAATCCCAGGCGGAAGTTCACTCGCGACTGCGGCAGCAGGGTGAGGTCGACGTCGCTCATGCGTCGGGTCGTGTCGAATAAGTGGGGTGAGTTCAGCACCGGGATTGAAGGAGTGGAAGTCGGTGGGTTCAGGGGATTGGCGAGCAAGTCGAAATCCGAGAAACTCTGATCGCGGCGGAAACTGCCCAGAAGTCTGTACCACTTGTTCTTGTCGACCCGCATCCGCAGGGCGTTGTTGGGATCTCCTCCCCATCCAAAGCTGTTCACGTAGAGGTTGTCGAAGAGCACGCCCTGATGATCCAGCGATTGCATCGAAAGCGTCTCGTCGAGGACGCGCGGACCGGTCCCCAAGTTCACCAATGTGTCGTACATGTCGCCACTGTCGCTGATGTCGCTGGTCCGGTAGCCTAGCTCACCCGAGAAGTGAATCACATAACCGTCGCTGATAATACCCGGTTCGCCGAGGGGATTCTGGCCAGCTCCTGAAGATTGGGCAAAGACCCAGCTGGGCGACAACACCATGACGACGGCAGCGAGAGCGACCAGGTGCGGAAGAAGTCTACAATTCCAACGGCTATAGGCGACTTTCAAGCTTCCCCAGCCGGTTAAGCCAAAGCGTGGCTTCACCGGGGCCCGCGTGTGCTGGCCATGGACGAGCGAGGCGCTCGTCTCCACCGAAGCCCGCCGTCCCCCTTCGGATGGGGATCGCAGAACGAGTTTTTTTTGCGCCGGCATCGGTTCCCCTCACTTGAGAAAGACACTGCTGAAATTGGATCCATGAATCTGGGTGTGACACATGGTGCAGGCCTGGTACTTGGCGGATTGATTGTGCACAGGCCCGGCTGGCCCCACTGTGGGGAAGGTATGGCACTGCAGACATAGGACGTTCACCTGGCTCACTTTCAAGAGCCGAGGATTGGTGGACCCGTGGGGTGTGTGGCAGGTCGTGCAGCCTTCGGTCTTCACCGGTACATGTTCATAAGCGAAAGGCCCCTGCTTGTCGGCGTGGCACTTGTAGCAAACCGCGTCCCCACTGGGCAGGCTTCGTGCTTGCCGCACTGTTGCTGTCCCATGAACGTTATGACAGTCGTCGCATTGCACTAGGTCCTCGTTCACGCGATGGTGAAAGGGCTTGGCAAAGTCGCTCTTCTTATCCTTGTGGCATCCGAAACAGAGGTCAGGGTCCTTTTCGGCGAGCAGCGGCTGCGCCTTGGAAGTATGCACGCGGTGACAATCGCCGCAGCTGATAGCCGCGCTGGCATGCTGGCTGCGATTGAAGTGCATCTGGTTCGCACCTTCAGAGTGGCAGTTCAGGCAGATACCCAGCACTTCACCCGATTTGACTTCGCCCAAACGGGAAATCTTGCTGCGATCTCCTCCACCATCAATGTGGGCAGAGCCGGGTCCGTGGCAAATCTCGCAGCCTTCCGCACCAGCCTGTTTGTCCGCGCCAAAAATGCGGAAATGCGGCGTCGACTGCATCATACGGGCCTGATCCGCATGGCAGATCTTGCACTGTTCGCTGCCGACATAGGTTGCTCCAGCAGCAGACAAGACGGGTGCAGTTTGCGGCTTCTGGGCATCTCCTCCGCTGTGCTTAACAGGAACCGCCCAGGCGGTGGCAAACATCGATAGCAGTACGGAGGCGGTTGCGCAGACCAGACGTGGTCTGCGACTTGGTAGAGGTTTCATCCTTGCTCCTTGCCCAGCACATCCACTGCATCGACTACTTCACTAAGACCGATCTCTATGGTTCCGAATCGGACGACCGGTCTTTGATTTCCCGCTGCACCAGAGCGAGATCGATGTCCATGTTGTGAACTTCAACGATCGATTTCTGCAGCACCTCGGCGGCAGATTTTCCATTAAGGCGCCCGTAACACCTCACCAGCAGTGCCATAGAGAACATGTCGTTGGAATCGTCCAGCAGCGCGTCTGAGGCACCCTCATAGTTCCCCGCGTAAAAGAGCAGCGCGCCTTTTCCGCCCTGCATGGCCGCATACACGTTGGGGTCCTTCGTGGATGACATGGCCTCAAGTTCGGCCTGTAGCTTCTGCGCTTTCTCAGTCTCGCCATTGGCGCTCGCAATACGAACCTTGTAGGCGATCACGCGCGCAATGGTTTCTTCCCGGTCAGACGGGGGAATGGTTTTGCTGGCTTTTGCAGCCGCAATTGCCTGGTCAAAATAGTCGAAGGCAGCGTCGGGGTTCTTCGCAATTAACCCGAGAGCCATCAAACTCTCCAGTTCCAGGGAAATGCGCTTCACCGAATGCATCTGCTGGGTAAATTCGGTCAGGAACTTGGCGGCTTCTTCGTCATTCCCTTCGCGCACGTAGCTGTAAATTGAATTTTTCCGGCAGTCCAGGCGCACACTGACGGGGCCGTTGCTGCTGCACTTGTCGTACTCGTCTCTCGCCTTCTTCTCTTCGCCCATCAGGGCATACGTGTCACCCAGACCCAGTTGGGAGGATTCAAACGTAGGCAGTATCTTCAGCGCCCGGCGGTAATGCTCCAGAGACTCTTCATAACGTCCGGCAAGACGCAAAACTTCACCGTACGAATCCTCTGAATTGGGTTCGTTCGGCACCTGCTCCGCGTAACGCTTAATCATTTCGACAGCCCGGTCGAATTGCTGCAGATGGGCGTACGCGAATCCCAGCTCGTCGAGAGCAGGAGCGAAGTTCGGGTCGATCTTCAAAGCCGCCTCTTGCAGAGCGACGTCTCGATCGTACTGGTGCATCTGAAACCCATACCAGGACCCAACCGTCCACAGAATGCGTTTCTGGTCTGGATGCTTTAAGACCAGGTCATTGGCGACCTGGATGGAATACATAAGCTCGGTTTCTGACCGGCTGACAATCCAGCGAATCAACAGATCATCAACGTCGCCCTGCGGCTGATGCTCGATTAGATAGCGGGCTTTTTCCCGAGCTTCATGTGCGGCATCGGGGCTGGTCTCCACAATTGAAAGCATCGCCCAAGCGAGTGCCAGGTTCGGGTCGAGCTTTGTGGCTTCGTGCCATTTTTGCAGCGCCTCATAACTTCGGCGGTTTTCCTGCAGTCTGAGACCTTCTTGATAAAGACGGAACGCCTGCGGAGATTTCGAATGCGCTGGGCTCTGCGCAAAGGCGGGAACAATCAGTGCCATTACAACGCCGCACACGAGGACGCGGACCTTTTGCATAACCGGTCAACGTAACAGAGTTCTAATACTCCAAAAAGTAGCCAAAGTAACTTGAATAGGATTTTCTAATGTGTTGGACTTATCTGTGAGTCAGAACTTTGCTACCGGACATAGCCTAAGGCTGTCGGTGCGAAAGCTGGCGCTGCTCGCACTTCTCGCTGTTACGCCGCTGACGTTTGCCAAAGACGCGGCGGTCGTGGTTGCAAAAAACTCCAAGATCAAAGCGGTTCAATCCGCTACTTTCATCAAGGCATTCAAGTCCTCCCCTGCCCGACTAGCGGACGGCCAGGAAATCGTTCTCGTCGTCACGCCATTGAATACGGCCGAAACTCAGTCCGTGGGCAGCAAACTTCTGGCGCAGACGCCGCAGGGACTCAGTCAGATGGTGGCTAACCGAAACATTATCGTGGTCGACAGCGACGCAGAAGTGATTCGGCTTGTCAGCAGTACTCCCAATGCCGTCGGAGTTGTTGATACTTACTCCATCACGAGCGAAGTGGTCGTCGTAAAAGTCGACGGAGAGCTTCCCCTCGAACCCGGCTATCTGCTCCACTACCACTAGAAGGAAGCATCGGATAGTTTGGTTCGAGTGCGAGCGCCTCTGGCTTCCAGACTGTTATCAAATGGCGCAATATCCCCCATTGCATCCATCGAGCAAGGTCGGCGCCGCTGAAGAAACACAACCTGATCTTTCAGAGGACGAGTGCGCGTCCTACATTTCGCATAGAAACGCGGACTAGCGAAAGCGGCGAATGAATAGCGTGTGGCGCTCGGAGCGGTAGAAGCCCACACCGTAGATGGTGGCCTTCCCGGTGGTCGAGTAGATCACCTGGCGAATGCGCAGCACCGAGGCCCCGCGGGGCAAACCCAGCAACTCGGCAACGTTGGCCTCCGCCGCGGTGGCGTCGACCTCCTCGTCAGCATAGGCGAGTTCCACGCCGTAGTCGTGCTCCAGGGTGGCAAATAAGGAAGCCCTGGCCAAGGGCGCGTGCGCCAGGTCAGAGAACTCGCGGGCTGGGAGATAACAGGTTTCCAGGGCGAAGGGATCGTCACCGGTCTGGCGCAGGCGTTCAATCTTGACTAAGGCGCTGGTCGCGGGTAGTCCAAGCCGGCGGCGACTTCGGCTTCGTGCTCGATGATCTTGGACACCAGGATCTTGGTTCGGGGAGTCAGGCCCCGGCTGGACATGTGTTCCGAGTAGCTCATCAGCTTGTTGAAGTGGATTTTCGGCGTGGCGACGAATGTGCCCGCTCCACGGCGGCGCTCGACCACTCCTTCGCGCTCCAGTCCGGCAAGGGCGTGGCGCGCAGTCATCAGGCTGACTTTGTGAATCCTGGCCAGTTCCCGTTCCGACGCAACCGAGTCTCCGGGCTTCAGTTCAGAAGCCTCGATCCGCTTGCGGATGTTACGAAAACCGAATTTACGACGTCCGTACTGCGCATCCAACAAGCGCAACCGCGCATCAGCGATTACCCTCAACTGTTGCTTCGCGCCCGCAAACCCTCTCTATAGCGGCCCTTCCAAGAGCAGAGCTTCGACCGTCTGCTGTCCTGCTTTTGTAACAGGATCAAAGATATTGGGTTTCCACAGACATTAGTTCTGTAACTTCCGGTCCAGTAGTTTTAGGAGGAAACCTAATGCGAACTAAGAATTACATCCATCTCGCGACGTTTGCGATCATCAGTCTGTCACTAATGCTGATCGCATCTGCTATGGCCCATGCACAAAGCGAGCCGCGATCGCCGATGACCCGGCATACGCGCGAAACCGTCCTGAACGGCCAGGCGCCCTTGCTTGGCCGGCTTCCACAAGGCCAGTCAATGCGCCTGGTGCTGGTCCTGCCATTCCGAAACCCGGCAGAACTCGACCAGTCCCTGAAAGATCTATACGACCCTGCAAGCCCGTCATACCGCCAGTTCCTCACCGTCGAGCAGTTCACTGAGAGGTTTGGCCCCAGCCTCGAGGATTATGAGGCGGTAATGGATTTCGCGAAGGCAAACGGATTTACGGTGGTCGGAACCTCGCGCAACCGTTTGAATCTGGATGTCACGGGATCAGTGGCGAGCATCGAAAAAGCGTTTCATTTAACCATGGGTGTATATCAGCATCCAACGGAGAATCGGACTTTCTTTGCGCCAGATCGGGAGCCAACAATCGATATGGCGGTGCAACTGTGGCGCATCGCGGGCTTAGATAACTATTCGATCCCTCGTGCCGCGCTCGTGCGCCGAGATGCTGGCGTGAGATCCAACGCCACCACCGGGTCGGGACCTGACGACTCTTTTCTTGGCAGCGACATGAGAGCGGCCTACTACGGTGGAACCGCTCTTACCGGTGCTGGCCAGTCGCTCGGACTGTTGGAGTTTCTCGGCACTGACCTGGCCGACCTTAACACGTACTACGCGAACGTCCACCAAACGAACAGCGTCCCGATCACTCTAAAGTCCGTCGATGGCCAGAGCACCAGTTGCACCGAGCCAAGCTGCGACGATACCGAGCAAACGCTAGACATGACGCAGGCGCTCGGTATGGCGCCGGGCCTTTCCAGCCTCGTGATGTACATCGGAGCAACCGGCGACGATGCTAGCATCCTTAACGCCATGGCGACGGCAAATCCGCTGAACGCCCAGTTAAGCAGCTCTTGGACCTGGTACCCTTCAGACCCAGGCACCGACAATCCGTACTTCAACGAATTTGCGGCGCAAGGCCAGAGTTTTTTCCAAGCCTCTGGGGACTGCGGGGAGTGGACAACGGCCGTACTGGAACACGGCTGCGCGCCAAAGAATCTTCCCAGTCTGTACCCGGCTGACGATCCATATGTTGCCTCGGTTGGCGGGACGGACTTGACAACGGGTAGCGCGGGGGGCGCCTGGAGTTCGGAAACCGCCTGGGAAGATAGCGGCGGTGGAATTTCGCCCTCGCCCGACAATTTTGCCATTCCATCCTGGCAGACCGCCACGGCCAGCGGCTGCTCGGCCTGTTCCAAGACCTACCGCAATGGCCCGGATGTTTCGGCGAACGCGAACTGGACCTTTTACGTTTGCGCCGACCAAACCACTTGTACTGAAAACTATTGGGGGGGAACCAGTTTTGCGGCACCCATGTGGGCCGGTTACCTGGCTCTCGTCAATCAACAAGCAGTGGCTTACGGAGACAAGACGCTGGGCTTCATCAATCCGTCGCTCTATACGATTGGTTTGGGATCGGGCTATGACACCGCCTTTCACGACATCACGAGCGGCTGCCAGACAGGCGGCTATTGCGCAACCACCGGATACGACCTGGTGACCGGCTGGGGCAGTCCGAACGGCAGCGGGCTGATCAGCGCGCTGCTTCCTCCTAACTTCCTGATCAGTGCTTCACCATCCTCACAATCGGTCAAAGGTAGCGGAAGCACGAGCTATACCGTGTCGGTCGCGCCGCAGAACGGCTTTACCAGTAGCGTGACATTAACCCTTAGCGGTCAACCGTCCGGCGTAACTGGAACTTTCAGCACGAACCCGATTGCCGGGGCTTCGCGAAACTCTACACTCAGTGTCACCGTGGCTGCTTCAACCGCGCCAGGGCTCTACACTCTGAAAATCACGGGGACAGCCCGTTCGCTGGTACACAGCACGACGGTTACGTTGAGCACAGTGGGGACCATTTCGTTGTCTCCGCCTTCCGTTGCCCTGAACGTTGTCCTACCAGGGAGCGGTTGCGGTGCTGGTTGTGCGCCTTCGGGATTCGCACAGAATGTGACTCTCACTAACAACAGCCAGTACGCGGTGTCATTCGCGAGCAGTACCTTTACCTCATCGAATGGCGAGTTTGGCGTGCTGCTGAATGGTTCAATTGCCCCCCTTGGGCTCACGGCAGGCTGCCCAGTAAGCCCCTCAACGCTGGCCGCAGGCAAGAGCTGCACTGCGATTGCCTACACCAACGAAACCAGCACCGACGGATATTACTCCGGCCCCGTTACAGCGACGGGAACGACAGTGAGTACACCCGGTGTAAACATCTCCTCCACAATCGCCATGACCGCGAACGTGGAATAAAGGCACGGGTGCCCTGTCGCCGTCTTGGCGACGCCGGGGCACCCGCATCTTAGGGTTGAACGAGTACTGTTATCCGCGAATCTATACGCCCATGGCCAGCTGGTTGTTTCATAACAACGGCGACGGCACCTTCACCGATGTCAGCCAGAAAATGGGAATTGCGGATAATCCCGGCAAGTCCTGGGGAGTTGTCGCCACCGATATTAATAACGACGGCTGGATGGACTTGTTTGTGGGCAACGACACGGTCGCTAATTTTCTATTCGTGAACCGCGGAGGAAAGAAGTTCGAAGAAATTGGTTTCACGTCCGGCGTGGGGTTCGGCGAAGGCGGGAAAGCGCGTTCAGGGATGGGCGTCGATTCTGCCGACGTCAATCAGGATGGCTGGATGGATCTTTTCGTGACCGACCTGAACCACGAATTGGACGGCTTTATCAGAACCGGCAAGACGAGACCTTTGACGACATCGCCGCTGCTTCCGGCATCGCCAATGCCAGCAAGCTGATGAGCGGCTGGGGAGTGAAGTTCTTAGACTATGACAACGATGGTGATCTCGATCTCATCATCGCCAATGGGCATCCTGACGACCTGATTGAAAAGATTTATGACAACGTGTTCTACCGCGAGCCGCTCATGCTGTTTCACAACACGGGGAGCGGCCTAAAGAACGTGAGTCATGAGAGCGGGCCCGCCTTCACGCGGCCCATGTCGGCCCGCGGACTCGCCCTCGGCGATTTCAATAACGATGGCGCGGTTGACGTCCTGATCTCCTGCAATAACGAATCTCCTCTGCTGCTCAGGAACAATGCCGGACGGCAGAACCATTGGCTGGGGGTGAAGTTGGTCGGCAAGAAGGCCAACATCGACGCCGTCGGCGCGATTGTGACCTATCAGGCAGGGGACCTGAAGCGCAGCCGCATGAAAGTTGGCGGTGGCAGCTACCTCTCATCGCATGACCCGCGCCTGGTGCTGGGAATTGGCCAACGGACGAAAATCGACTGGATCGAAATCAAATGGCCTCAGCCCAGTGGCCTGGTGCAGAGAATCACGAATCTCCCGATCGATCAATATGTCACGATTCGCGAAGATCAACCCATATCATGACTTACCCTGCAAACTGAAATTTCTCCGCCGCGAATTGCACCGAATTTCCGAACGCCCACCAGATTCTTGGCGTTGCGAAGGCGGTGCCCCTTCGGGCGACTCTCTTGGCGATAAATCCCCATCTCACTCATTGACATTCCCGCTCTCCCAGGTCAGCTTTCCGTCTTTTTGTTGCTCGTCTTTGGGAGCGTGGGTGAAGTCATGAGAGTTGGAACCGCGTCCGCGACGTTCCACCTCCTCCGATACTCCCGTGTATCGATAATACTCACGTTGAGCGGCGGTTATTTTTATGCCGAACGTTAACTTCCTGGCCATGAATAAAGTCTACTCTCGCTCTTGGCGACGTTAAACCTCTGGATCGCGCTCATTAACCCACCGCCCAACCGAGTTTTCAAGATCAAACGACAACGCTCGGCGACAAATCTCTATCCCCGAAAGCGCGTACTGCATTTTTGCGGTATCCTCATCCCCGAACTCCATGAAGATGCCTGCGCTGAGCCTCTGCTTCGTCCTGCTGATCGCCATCCAATCCTCTGCCCAATCTGGCGACGAGAAATTTGCCGTCACTTCCGTCGTTGACGCACCCAGCATTGCGGGCAGACCGGTCGAACTGGACGCGCAGGGAAAACTGTTGCCCTGGCCGATGCCCGACAACATCGGCTACTCCTACTCGTCGCATGTGCTTTCACAATGGACCATCCTTTGGGATCAATACAACCGGCAGCGCCTGCACTACTTCCATTGTTGTTTCGATATTGACCACACGACTTATGAACTGATTCCCGACCAGAACTGGGCGAACTCGACAGGATATCTGCGCGCCATGCTGGAGGGTTTCGTCGAGCGCCTCTATCCATATACCGGAGATGCCCGGACGATTACATTCCTCGAAGACTTCGTCGACTACGAACTGGACAACGGTCGAACGCCCGCGGACTATGCGTGGGCGCAAGTGCCGTATCCGTCGGCCGATCCCGGAGTTCGCCACTATAGCGGCTGGAGTTCGCACGGCAAGGATTATGTTGAACCGCACGTGGTCGGCGAAGACGGCTACGCCTATTTGCGGCTCTACGAAATGACGGGCAACACAAAGTATCTGCAGGCGGCCATCCTATGCGCCGACGCGCTGGTCAAGAATTACAAGCAAGGAGACGAAACGCATTCTCCGTGGCCCGTGCGCTGCTACGCGAAAGACGGCAGTACGCGCGGCGAGAAGCCCATGGGCGAGTACTCGGCCAACGTGATTGAGCCGATCATGCTCTTTGACGAACTCCTGCGACTGCATCAGGGCGACGTGGCCGGCTACGCCCGCGTGCGGCAGAACGCCTGGCGATGGTTCCAGAAGTATCCGCTGACCAACAACGTGTGGGTCGGCTATTTCGAAGACGTCGCGCCCAGCATGGAGAACATGAACCAGGTGATTCCGTTGGAATTCGCCCGTTATGTGCTCCTCCATCCGAAGAAAGACGCGCAGTGGAAGCAGCACGCGCGGCAGTTGATCGCCTGGGTCAAGACCACTCCGAAGTGGCCGAAGTATGTGGTGCACGGCGCGACCGTGACCACCGAGCAAGGGGACGGCATCCACTTCTGCTGCAACCTGCCGAATCAATGCTGCGACAGCCATACCTCGCGCCTGGCCGCGGTGGAAGCTCTTTACTATGCAAAGACCGGAGACACTGAATATCGCGAGGCTGCGTTCCGCTCTTACAACTGGGTGACTTATTTTCAAGGCCTGCCCAATACACACGCGCCCTGGGGTGAGAACCAATGGTGGTTTACCGACGAGTTCGCCGACGGTCCGCGGCGGCTGATGGACGCTTTCTGGGCCGTGCCGGAGTGGGCGCCAGCCGATGAGTCGCACCTGGTGGGCTCGTCGTCGGTTGTCACGAAAATCAGTTACGGTGAGGGGTCGGTGACCTATTCCACGTTCGACGACGCATCGACCGATGTACTGCGGCTTGATTTCATTCCCGACTCAGTCACCGCAAACGGCCGGCCACTGCGGCGGCGCAAGGTTCTCGATCAGCCAGGATTTGTTCTTGATGAATCCACCCGCGTGCTGCGCATTCGCCACGACGCCGCGCGCGACATCGATGTTCAAGGCAACGGCGGGAATGCTCCGGCTCTCTACGTCACGTTCGACAATCCTCACCTCGCCGCCGGAACCGAACTCGCCGGCCCCTACCCATCTGGAGTGATTGACTGGCCGCTGCGCGATTCGAAGCCCGAATGGAAAATTGGCACGCCCGGTGGTAAGTTCGGCACCTTTAACCTCGTGCCGATCGACCCGAACGCCGAGCAACTTAAGTTCTCTTTCTCTGCGCCCCGCTTGTTTGTCGGCGTGGACGTCTACAACGGCGGAGTGTCAGAAGCGGCCCTTGCGATCCGCAGTGAGGGTGCTTCCGATGTGCTGATCAGGCTGAAGCCTGGCGAACTGCGCCGCGTGCGGACGGGGTGGGCAACGACCTGTTCCCGCGTGACTTTCGCCCTGCAGCACGGCGACGGGCTCAGGTTCGACAATCTGGCGTACCGGCACGACTAAACCCCTAAGCAACCGCTGGCGTTAAGACCCGTGCGATCATCGATGGTCGAACATCCCGTTGCTTTCCGGCTAACCTTTTTGCCCCTTGCGGGGTCTAAGTGACCATGCCAGCAGGGAACTTTACCGGACCCGGCTGCGTATCTCTGATCAGATGTTGGGCGGGATTGAGACCCCTCGCCTGAACGTTACCCGGGTGCCCCCACGCTCCTCCCCGGAGGCGTGGGGGCATTATTTTTTCGGCGGGCAGGTGCTTCGAGGTGATTGCTCCCAACAAAACATTTTGTTGACGTTTCCCGCGCTCTGCGAATCATCGAGCAACGATGCTGCGCGATGCGGCGGTCCAGCCTTCGCGATTGACAATGCTTTACAATCCGTTGATGCCGGAGCCTTCCCAGATTCGCCTGGAGCGCGTGCTGGCGCAGCTTCGCCTGTATGAGCATCCTCTGCTGAACTTTTCGGCGCGCGCCAAAGGCGAGGGCGTTGAGATTATCATCCAGTTCAAAGACGACTCCGTCCCCGTGCACACTTACTATTTCGATATGCACCCGCGCGATCTAGATGATCCACAGTTCGAATGGAGCTTCCAGCGCCAGCTCTACGATGCCCTGCACGATTATTTCGTCGAAATGTTTATCCGCACGCCGCAGGACCGCGCCGACCGTCAACGGACGGGACTGTGAACGCTCTCCGCGAAAAGATCGCGCAGGAGATTCGCGAACGCAGCCCAATTCCCTTCTCGCGCTATATGGAGCTGTGTCTCTACGATGCGGAACTCGGCTATTACTCGCGCCACGCGGCGCAGTTTGGCAAGGCCGGTGACTTCTACACTTCGAGCGACGTGCATGCGGTCTTCGGCCGACTGCTGGCGCGGCAGTTCGACGAGATGTGGCGCGCGCTGGGTTCGCCCGATCGAATCGTTCTGGAAGAACTGGGGCCCGGACGTGGATTGTTCGCCCAGGACGTTCTCGATTGGTCAGAAAAGAAGTTTCCCGATTTCTTTCGTGCGCTGCACTATGTGCTGAACGAACGCTCGCCCGCATTACGCCAGCGCATGGAGAGTACGCTCCAGCGTCACTTCGAATCCGGCAAGGTGTCGTTTGCGCGGCATGATCTCGGCACGTCGGCCATCGTCTTCGCCAATGAATTTTTTGACGCCTTGCCGGTCGAGATTCTCAGCGCGGAGGGAGCACTGCGCGTTGATGCTGATACAAGCTCCGGACGCTTCGTCGATACCTGGGCCGCGCCTTCGCCGGATGAACTCGAATTTCTCGACCGTTACTCGATTCATCCCGAAGCCGGTGAGCGCACAGAAGTTCCGCTGCAGGCGCAGACTTACATGAGCACGGCAGCCAACTTCGAACGCGGATTCATGATAGTGATCGACTACGGCTACACCCGAGCTGAGCTGCTTGCGGGGCGCCATCGCGGAACGCTGAAGGCTATTCGGCAACACTCGGTCAGCGACAATCCGTACGAAGCTCCGGGCGAGCAGGACATCACCGCCGACGTCAACTTCACTGCGCTGGCCGCGGTCGCAGAAAAATACGGTATGCAGACGCAGAAGCTGATCACGCAATCGCAATTCCTGCTGGGCATCGGCGAAGCCAATGAATTTGCCGATGCGTTTGAAGATTGCCGCCTGCCGCAGGAGCGCGCCAAAGTCGCGCTGCAACTCAAGCATCTCGTCACGCCAGCGGGCATGGGTGAGAGCTTTCAAGTGCTGGTGGCGAGCAAGGGAATCGAAGAAGCAAAAGTCGCTGGCGTGGCGGGGTTGAGCTTCGGCCGCAAACAGATGGTGGCCTCAAACAAGCGATCTTAGGGACTGCGATCGAATCGCTAGTTTGGTGGCGACTGGAACGTTAGCACAGTCGGCGTCTCGATCTTCGCTGGTTTGCCATCGAGAGTGTACGGTTTGTACTTCCATTGTTTCACGGCGTCGACGGCAGCCGGTACCAGCAGGGGCGGGCCTGAGATCACGGTGACATCTTCGACGTTGCCATCCACGTCGATCTTGGTGTCCAACACGACCGTCCCCTCAAGGTGGCTCTGCCGCGCAGCTTCTGGATATACGGGCTCTACTCTCTTGACCAGGAGCGCCTGAGAGACTCCCTGGGAAACCCGCACGCGCGATGCGCTTGCGCCGGACGCACTCGATCGAACTGACCCAATCACTCCCATGAGCGGCCCATCATTCGGACCAACCACACAACTGGAGCTTGGCGAATCTCTTTGGAACGAAATTCCCTTCAGTGAATCGGCAGCCTCATTTAATCTTTCGGGCGAAGTCGCGGCAACAGTCACGCCGATGAAATAGCCACCGAACTTCGTATACGCATAGCCAATGTACAGGGCCACGCCGTTGGAAATAGATTGTTTGTAGTCTACCCGATAAAACTGTTTCCCTGCGTATTCCGTCACAAAGGCGTCGTGGACTATCTCCCTCTTCTCGCGGTCGACGTTGACCAGCGATTGTGCCGCACCGCGTACGAAAGCCTCGGCGGTCAACGTTGGATTTTTGCTCGCGTCATTCGCATCCAGCGAAATCTGGTCGCCGAAGGAGTCTTCCCTGTGCCGACCGATAATCAACAGCCGCAGGCCTCCGCCCGGGAGGTGCAAGGCGTGCCCGCTGGTTAGTCCAGGGATCGAGCTCAGATCCCAACCGTCAGGTATGGAAAAAGTCAGACCGAGGCATCCGTTTGTGTAGGTGCCGCCCGCAATTGTGCCTCGATCAAACCTCAGATTGTCGGGCGGAACGCTAGCAGGCTGCCGTGACCAGGCAAAGGCTTGGAGGAGAATCGTAGTCGCGATGACGAGGCGAATGCGCTTCATGGCTTTACTGCCGCCGCTTCCGGATACTCATACACGCCGCGCCCTGACTTGCGCCCGAGCCGTCCGGCCTTCACATACTGCACCAGCAAAGGCGCGGGACGATATTTTTCACCCAGAGACTTGTGCAGATACTCCAGAATGTTCAGCCGCGTATCGAGCCCCACGAGATCGACAAGTTCGAACGGACCCATGGGATGGTTTAGGCCCAACTTCAGCGCCTTGTCAATATCGGCCGCCGATGCGATCCCTTCCTGCAGCATGAGGAACGCTTCATTGCCGATCATGGCGTTGATGCGGCTGGTGATGAAGCCGGGTGATTCTTTGATGACCACAACCTCCTTACCCATGCGCTTGCCCACTTCGACCGCGGTGGCCAGAGTGTCGTCGTCGGTCTCAAGCGCGCGCACCACTTCGAGCAGCTTCATCTTGTGCACGGGATTGAAGAAATGCATGCCCACGCACTTTCTCGCACGGTAGGTGACGCTGGCAATCTCGGTCACGCTGAGCGACGACGTGTTCGACGCTAGCATGGTCGTCGGCCGGCAGATTTTGTCGAGCAGCGTGAAGATTTCGATCTTCGACTCCATCTCCTCGGGGACGGCTTCAATCACCAGGTCGGCCTCGCGTGCGGCTTCTGCGACCGAACCCGCGTACTCCAGCCGCTTGAACGCGGAATCCGCGTCAGGCGCAGTGACCTTGCCGAGTTCGACTGCCTTGTCGAGATTGGTGCGAATTTCGTTCTCTGCCTTGCGCAGAGCCCCGGGCAGCAGGTCTTCGAGAATGGTCCGGTACCCGCCCAGCGCCGCGGCATGAGCAATGCCCCGTCCCATGATGCCGGCGCCGATCACCGCAATCGTCTTGACTTGGCTCATCGGGTGCAGTCCACCTACTTCTCCGCCTTTTCCAGGTCGGCGATGGCCGCGTTGATGGCACCGCCGGCCTCGCGCAGACTTTCCGCCAGCCGCTTGCGCTCGTCCGCGCCCATGCCGGGAATGTAAATACAAATCCGGCGCAAGGTCGCCGTAATGTCTTCGACGTAGTTCATCGCTCGGATCAGTTCACCTGTCACTACTGCCATGAGAGCTCCTCTTTTAGTTCAGCCTGCTCGTTCCACCTGCCGAACCTTCTATTCTCAACGCGCCTGCGAATTTAGTAAAGGCGGGGTGCTGCCGGCCGCTTTCGGCGTGAGTATGTCGGCAATCTCGAGGGTACAGGCTCCCCGCCTTAATTCACAATGACTTAACCACGCGGGCATATAATCGCAATCGATTCTTTTTATGGCGCGTTGCACGGTGGCGCGAATCGAATGGATATGGCAGATACACCTCTAAAACGCTACATTTTCGCCAGTGACTTCGACCAAACGCTCACCTTCAACGATTCCGGTTACGTGCTCGCCGAACTGGTCGGCATTCCCACCGCGGAGTTCGAACGCAAGGCCAAGGGGATGGCGAAGATCAATCTGGTGCAGCAGGGTGCGGAGCTTGCCTATTTGTTACTGCATGATCCGGAGTTCAAAGCCAAAGTGCGGAAGGAACACCTGCGCGAGGTTGGCAAGCGCATTCGCCTGAAGGGCGACATCAAACTGCTTTACCAGCTGCTCAAGGCGGGCATCGACGGTCATCACTTCGACTTTTATGTTCTGTCGGCCGCCCCGGTTGAGGTGATTCTCTCGGCGCTGGAAGACATTGTTCCCCCCGATCATATTTTCGGAACCGAGTTTCGCTACAAGCCCTCGGGCGAGATCGATACCATCGTGCGCGCCACGGCGGGCTACGGAAAAGTCGCCGTTTTGAACCAGTTGCTTCTGGAGCAGGTGGTTGGCCCTGATCACGTGATTTACACCGGCGACGGCAGTTCCGACATTCATGTCATGCTGCACATCAACTCGCGCGACGGGCTCACCATCGCGGTCTCGGAGTCGCCGGATGTTTCGCAGGTTGCGAAACGCACCGTGCTCAGCAGCAGCGCGCTGGCCGTGCTGGCGCCGATTCTCGAAGAAGTCGCGGGCTGGGAGCGTTACCGCATTCGCAGCTTCTTCGAAGCCAACGGGATGTTGATCCAGGAGTGGCAGCGTGTCCGCACCGACTGGCTGACTGTGCGCCCGGCCGCCGAACCTGCGGAAACTTTAGATGAGCCTGCCGTACCCGGACTCGTGCGCGAGAACTCCTGAGGCTGCGAAGCCATTATGCTGCGTGACAGAAATCTAGTTCCGCTTTCTCGCCAGCACCAGCACGCGCTTGCGTTGTGCGTTCGCATCGATCGCGCATCGCCGATAGGCGACGCCGATCTGGCGGCGTGGCAGGCGGAGATCACCCAGCTCTTCCAAACGGAAATCAGCATTCACTTCGTGGCGGAAGAGCAAGTCGTGTTTGGGGCCGCCCGAAACTTTCCGGAATTAAATCCGTTGGTAGAAGAGCTGTTGGCCGATCACGCCGCACTGCGGGGATTCTTTACCACCGCGGATGCACGCACGATGTCGGCGGCAAAGCTGGGTGAGTTCGGGCAGCAGTTATCCGCGCACATCCGTAAGGAAGAACGTCAGCTCTTTGAGCGCATGCAGGAACTGATGAGTGAACAGGAGCTCGCGCGGCTGGGAAAAAATCTAGACGAGGCCCTGAAGGATGCGACGCACGCCTGCAGCCTGCCCGCGAATACCAGCCGCCCGCGTTCTGCAGAATGAGTTGGGCACAGGCTAGCAAGTTGTGGCTGCCGCGTGTACGTGCCGGAATCGGGTTGCGCCTTCCCGCCCCATGTAACGCTCCAGCACCGCCGGCTCGGTCTGTCGCAAATCCACCACCACCAGGCTGTCGAGAACATTCGAGAACTTGCGGTCTACGTTAAAGCCCAGTAGCTTGCCGCCGATCTTGGCATATTGCCGCAACAGAATTGGCAGGCCCTTGCCGTCAGCTTCGACATCCGTAATCGGCTCGGAGAGCTCATCCAGATCGCGCAGCGCGTGCACCATTCCGCGGCAATCCCAGCGGCGCACCAACCCGGAACGAAACGGCCGTCGCGGTTCAATCAAACCAGCCAGTTCGTCCTGTTCCATGTGCGCTTCGAAAAAACGGTAAATCATTTCGCGCGACGCTTCGCTGTAGTCATTGCTGATGCTGACCGCGCCAAACAACACCGGAATCTCCGGCCGTCGCGCCACCATGCGGGCGATGCCCTTCCACAGCAACAGTAGCGGCGCGTACTGCCGTTGATATTCCTGCCTGACAAACGAACGCCCCAATTCCAGCGCCGGGCCGAGCTTTTGAAAGATTCTCTCGTCGTAGCGAAACAGCGTATTCGTGTAAAGCCCGCTGACCCCGCGCTCCGCCATAATCTCCGCCGTGTTGCCGGCGCGGTAAGCTCCGACCAGCTCTCGCTTCTTCTTGTGCCACAACACGATGTGCGAATAGTAATCGTCGAACGCATCCAGATCCCGGCTCTTGCCCGTGCCCTCGCCCGCTGCCCGGAAAGTCACCTCGCGCAACCGACCCACTTCCTGCAGGAGTTGGGGAATCTCCTGCGCCGTGCCCAGGTAAACGGCAAGTTCGCTGCTCTCCGCCAACCGCCAGTCTTCCGGCAGTCGCGCCACTTCTTTCGCCAGCAATTCCGCCGAAGCGGGAGCCGCTACGGGCTCCTGAATCCTGAAGACCAACTTCGATCGCAGACCCGCCTGCCACGGCGCCTCTGCCTTTTTCCGCCGCGCCAGCAAATAGGTGCGCCAGCGCAAATACTCGGTCGCTTCGCCCTCCACGCGGATGGCTTCCAGTGCGTCCGCCGGAATCGCGCTACCCACGCGGACTTCCACCGTCTTACCCTCCTGCTTAAGAAATTCCTGCAGCAGAAATGCCGCGCGCAGCTTGGGATGAATCATGCCCATCAGCTGAAATCCAACGCTGTTGTGCCCACAGAAATACACCGGCAGAGCCGTGGCTCCGGTCTTGCGAATCAACCGGACCGCCGTGTCATTCCACGCCGGGTCGACGATCTGCGCCGCCGGCATCTGCCACTGCGACACTTCGCCAGCAGGAAAAATCGCCAGCATGCCGCCTTGCTGCAACCAGGCCAATGCCTCCCGCAGGGCTCGGCGGTTGGACTCTACCGAGCGATCGCTCTGAAACGGGTCTACAAAAATGCAATGCCTCTGCAACTCCGGCACATCGGCGAGCAGGAAGTTGGTCAGCACCTTCACGTCTGGCCGCACTCGTGTCAGCAGCACAGTGAGAATCGCACCGTCCAAAACACCGTAAGGATGATTCGCCACCACCACTACCGGGCCGCTTGCCGGAATCCGTGCCTGATCGTTGGCGCCCACGCTCAATCCGATTCGCATCTCGGCGAGCAGGGTTTCCAGACGAAATCCGTCCGGAGACCGCCGCACGCGGCGATACAAATCTCTCACTTTACCGACGCGTGCGAATTTCGCTGCAAGGCCGGGAAACTCAGCCACGCGCGACAAAACGTCGCCCTGCGTTTCAGCCGCATGCAAATGGTCTGATGGCATTCCATACCAATAGAACAATCGCGTTGCGCACAGATGAAGCTCAGGTTAAAAGCTGATGAAATGAAAATACGGGGAAGCGGAAAAGTAACCAGAGGTAACCACTTAGAATCGCGCCGGAGATCAGGTTTCCAGCCGGTATCTTGTCTCGGCAAGAGCATACAACCTGCGCCAGACCAGCCGGTTAATCGTGACCACCGTCGCCGCCATCATCATGGTTGCGGCCAGCAAGAGCTGAGTATTGCGTTCATCGCTCGCCTGCGCAATGGTCGCACCCAACCCGATCGTGGTGTAGATGTGGCCCTTGAAGTTGTAATACTCCGCGATAATGCTCGCGTTCCACGCCCCGCCCGACGCCGTGACCATGCCGGTGATGAGGTAGGGGAAAATTCCTGGGAGAATTAATTTCTTCCAGCGCTCGATGCCGCGCATGCGAAACACCGAGCAGCACTCCTTTAAATCGGTGGGAATCGCCATCGCTCCTGCAATCACGTTGAACAGGATGTACCACTGCGTTCCCAGCAGAAGCAGGACGATCGAGGCAATGCCCATTCCTCCGCCCACTCGAATCAACAACAACAGTACAACTGGAAACAAGGCAGTGGCAGGAACGGAAGCGGCAATCTGCGCCAGCGGCTGCGCGATCCGCGCCAGCCGCGGGCTGAAGCCAATGGCCACCCCGGCGGGAATCGTCCACGACGCGCCCAGCAGCAGAGTGAGATTCACGCGCAGGAAGGTCGCGCCCAATCCCAGAGCGGCCTGTTGCAGTTCCGCCTTCTCCAGGCCAGTCAGGATCATCACCACCCGAACGACTCCATAACTCATTGCAGCTAGCGCCGCCACGCCGAGTACCCGAGTGAGCCAGACTTTCCACGCACTGGTTTGCTGGGCCTCATCGCTCGAGCGCTCACGCGAAAAATAAAGCATCAGCCGCTCCGTCAGCGGGTGCACGGTGCTGGTGCGAATTTTCTCAAGACCGCGCGAATGCGTGATCAGGTCGAGGACCCATGACCGGGGAGCGTTGCCACTCTCCACCTGCTCTACCTTGAATTTCTCCGCCCACGCAATCACCGGCCGCCAGATAAACTGATCGAGCAGCACGATCACGGCAATCATGGTGGCGACGCCCCAAAAGATGGATTTCGTGTCACCCTCGCTGGCCGCCGTCTGCAGGTACGATCCCAGGCCAGGCAGACGAAAATCGCGGTCGCCGAGAACGAACATCTCGCATGCCATGAGAAAGAACCAGCCGCCCGCTACAGACATCATGGAGTTCCACACCAGCCCGATAGCCGAGAACGGCAACTCCATCTCAATAAACCGCTGCCACCAGCTGAAGCGATAAATCTTCGCCGCTTCGCGCATTTCTTTCGGAATGCTCTTCAGCGAAGCGTAAAAGCTGAACGCCATGTTCCACACCTGCCCGGTAAAGATCAGCAGGATCGCGCCAGCTTCCACGCCGAGTTGCCGGCCCGGAAACAGCGCTACCATGGCCAGCATCACTCCCGGCAGAAAGCTGAGCACTGGGATCGACTGAAGCACGTCGAGCAGCGGAATCATGAAGCGCTCAGCCCGCGGGTTGTAGGCCGCTACATATCCGTACACGAGCGTGAAGACAAGGCTCAGTAGATACGCAATCGTCATCCGCAGCAGCGAATAGCCTGCGTAGGCCCCCAGCGCCCACGGACTGCGCGAGATCTCCACTTCCGGCGTGAAGGGACCGAGCCAGTGCCGACCTACCACCAGCACGCCATAGAACAAAGCGATGCCCGCGCCGAACATCAACAGGTCGGGCAGGTAGGAGATTTCGAGGCTGGGCAGTTGCGTCCAGATTCGATACGCCGAAAATCCTCGCATGCTGGCTGATTTCTTCATGGGATCAGGTTCATGGGATCACGACACGCCCCGGAAATTCTTCCTCAGGGTTTCGGCGCAGAGGCCGGGCGCGGCGTCTCGGCCGCCGCCGGAGACTCTGAGGTCGCGTGCGCCTCGGTCTGCACCAATCTTCCCTTCTCGCGGTCGTAATCGAAGATTTCGGCGTAGCGCCCCCAGTTCATTGCCGTCTCGAACTGGCGCTGCACTTCGTCTTCGGCAAAATGTTCATCGAGGATGTCGTGAAAAAACTCGTCTGCTATGGAGTGATCCGACTTGCGTTTGAGAATGCTGTCAATCTGCTTCAGGATGGTCACGTGATCCAGCGCCGCCTGCCGAAAAAGTACTTTGCGCTGCTGAATATCGGCATCGGCAAAAATCACTCCCTGCGGGGTGATCTGCACGTCGCCCTCTTTCAGCCAGGCGAACCCCAGCAGAACGCAAGCCTCAAGTATCGGCAGCAAGTCCTCAACGTTCATCACCAATTCTTCGGACAGGCGGAACAGGTCTTCCCGGCCCCCGCGATCGTGCAGCAACTCCACCAGACCGGCAATCCCGCCTACGCGCGCGTGCGGCAGCATCTGGTACCGCGTGGTGCGCACGGGAGCTTCCTGCCTCTTCAGCGCGTCCTTCGTCAGGCCGCCGGTGGGCAGAATAATCTCCGCAGTCGATTCGGGATCGGGCAATGTGTGCTCGACCTCTGGCTCGGTCATGACTTTGTAGATGTAATCCACCAGTTCCACAAAACGCGCCGACTTGCGGTCGCGCGGATGCTGCAGCCGGATATTAAAATCCGAACGAATGCGCGCCGGATTTCTGCCCAGCACCATGACCCGGTCGGCCAGCATCACAGCTTCTTCGATGTTGTGGGTCACGATGAAAATCGCGCTGGCCGTCATCTTCTTGTTCAGCCAGAGCTCGAGCAGTTCACCGCGCAGGTTTTCCGCGGTCAGAACATCGAGCGCGGAGAAAGGTTCGTCCATGAACAGCACTTCCGGTTCGACGACCAGAGCACGCGCGAATCCCACGCGCTGCTTCATGCCGCCCGAGAGTTCCTTGGGATACGCCGTTTCAAAGCCGTCCAAGCCAACCGTATCGAGCGTGCGCAGGGCGCGCTTGTGGCGCTCGACCGCAGGCACTCCTTTCGCTTCGAGCGGAGCTTCCACGTTCTCCAGCACGGTGAGCCAGGGAAATAACGCGAAGCTCTGAAACACGATAGCCACATTCGGCATCTGGCCATCCAGCGGCTTGCCGTGCCAGGCAAGCATTCCGGACGAAGGCTCCGAAAGCCCAGTCAGAATGCGCAGCAGCGTGGACTTGCCGCAGCCCGACGGCCCCAGCAAAGCCACGATTTTCCCCGGCTCGATAACCAGATTGGTCGGCCCGATGACCTGAATCCGCGTTCCGTCCGGCTGCGGATAAGACTTCTCAATCGCGACGGCTTCAATGATCGCTTCGCTCACGCCCAGACTCCCCTACCCTCTATACACGAACTGCGCGGAACCGCAAAGCGCGATTCCTGTAACACTCGGTTCATAAATTAAGATCAGCGCGCCCCCGACTCAGGCGGCAAAGTTTTCCTTGGCCGGCAGCGCGAACGGCTTGGGCAAACGATCGCTCAATTGCGTGAGCAGCGCGAGCTTCGCGGCTAACTCGCCGGTCAGCCGGTTCGGGTCGACACGCCATCGCCAGTTGCCGCCGGGCAGGCTGGGAGTATTCATGCGGGCCTCGCTGCCCAGACCAAGCACGTCCTGCAGCGGAATGATGCTGAGGCTGGCCGTGGAACATTGGGCCGCGCGCACGAACGCCCAATGAATGCCATCCTCGCAACGGCCGACGTAGGCTTCCGCGTTGCGGCGTTCATGCTCTGCTGCGCCGGAATTCCACCAGCCCACGACCGTGTCATTGTCGTGCGTTCCGGTATAAATGACCTTGCCCTCGGCGCGATGCGGCAGGTAAATGTGCGCGCCTTCATCGCCAAAGCCGAACTGTAGAACGGCCATGCCCGGAATCTGTAGGCGCTCCCGCAGCGCATGCACTTCCGGAGTAATGTAGCCGAGGTCTTCGGCAAAAAACGGCAAGCCACCAAGCGTTTCGCGAACTTTCACGAACAAATCGTCTCGCGGCCCATCGACCCAGCGGCCATTCACGGCCGTGTCATCGCTGGCAGGGATTTCCCAGAACTGGTCGAATCCGCGGAAATGATCCAGCCGGATGTAATCGCAGTTTTGCGTGGCCCAGCGCAGGCGCTGCACCCACCACTCATAGCCGCGCTCCTTCATTACATCCCAGCGGTAGAGCGGGTTTCCCCAACGCTGTCCGGTCTTACTGAAGAAGTCTGGAGGCACGCCGGCCACGACTTCGGGATCGAGATTCTGGTTCAGGCGGAACAATTCGCGGTGGGTCCAAACGTCGGCGCTGTCATGATTCATGAAGATCGCGACATCGCCGACAATGCGGATCGCCCGCTCGGCGCAGTAGAGTCGCAATGCGCGCCATTGCTCGTAGAAAGCGAACTGCAATGCCGCGCGAACCTGGACGTCGTCGGCCAGTTCCTCGCGGGCCTTCTCCAGCGCAACCGGCTCTCGATGAGCCAGAGCCTGCGGCCAGCGGTTCCAGGTTTCGAGTTTGTAGCGGGCGCGCAGCGCATCAAACAAAACAAAATCGTCCAGCCACCAGCTATTTGCGGCACAGAATTTCTCGAACCGCTGCCGGGCTTCACCGGAAGCGCTGCGCACAAAGTTGCGCGACGCCTCAAACAGCAGCGGCATCTTCTGTGCGAAAACCTGGTCGTATTCGGCCGGAGCGGAAGCAGGTTTGGGCGTGTCGAGCTTTGCCGATTCAACCTTGGCCGCGTCCACCCAGCCATGCTCGACCAGGCGCTCCAGACTAATCAGCAGCGGATTTCCGGCGAAGGCGGAGGTCGAGGAGTACGGCGAATTGCCATAGCCGAGCGGGCCCAGCGGCAGAACCTGCCACAGCCCCTGGCGGGCGGATGCGAGAAAATCTACGAACTGATAGGCGGCGGGCCCAAAATCGCCAACCCCGCCGCGCGAAGGCAACGAGGTGGGATGCAACAGGATGCCTGCGGCGCGCGGAAATTGCATGTCACCGCCGGCTACATTCCCTGCTCGTTCTTACTCAACGCCTTAATCTCGTCCGGGTTTCTCTTGATCTTCCCGGATTTCGTCATCTCGTCCACTAGCGTGGAAACGAAAAGGCCGAAGCGTTCCTGCTGCTTTTCGAGCAGCAGTTGATCGCGAATCTGATCGCGCTTGGCGGCATAGTCCGCGTCGGTGGGCTGCTGGTTTTCGAGTACCGCCAGCACCACCGCACTTCCACCACCGCCGTTGATCGGACCGCTGATCTCCCCTGGCTTCAGCGTGAAAGCCACGGCGGCCTGACCACCCATCGAACCGATGTCGGGAACCTGGCCGTCGGGCAGAACAAAGTCGCTGGTCTTCACCGTCGCGCCCAGCTCCTTCGCCGCGCGCTTCAAGTCATGCGCAGCCTTGGCGCGGTCGGATAATTCCTGAACCTTCTGTGAGAGCAGCGTCGACGAGCGCTCGGTCTTGAATTGATCCTCAACCTTGCTGCGGATCTCTTCAAATGTCGGCGTCGAAGCTGGCTGTATCCCAAGCAACTGAAACACGGCGATACCCTGCGAAGCCGTCGCGATATCGGTATCGGGCGGCGTTTTTTGGGTGGCCGCGAACACCGCATCCATGAACTGCGGTGCCGGTCCCAGTCCCGGCAGCATGTCTTTGCGGGCAAAGAAATCCGAATTGATCACCGCAACGTGCTGCTCGGCCGCCGCCGCATCCAGCCCCTCGGCCTTTGCTTGCGTCAGCAGCGTCTGCGCCTGTTTCTGCGCCAGTTCCTGCGCTTTCTGGTGTTTCAGGATGGGCTCAATCTGGCTCTTCACCTCATCGAGCGGCTTCACGTGCGCGTCCTGTTTGTCGTCGATGCGAATGATGTGGAAGCCATCCAAACTCTTCACCACGTCGCTGGTTTGGCCTTTGGGCAGCGAGAACGCGGCCTTTTCAAACTCCGGCGTCATCTGGCCTTTTCCGATCCAACCCAGCGATCCGCCGACGTTCGAGCTTCCCGGATCTTCGGAATACTTCTTGGCCAAATCCTCGAACTTGGCTCCGCCCTTCAACTGCTTCAGCAGATCGTCAGCGCGGTGCTGCGCCTCAGCCGTGGCTTTGTCATCGACCTTGCCATCGGCGCCCGGCAGCGGCATCTTGATCCAGATGTGGCTGACCTTTACCTGTTCGGGCACACGGTACTGATCGCGATGCTGATCGTAGTAGCCCCGCAGATCGTCCGGCGTGACTTGCGCGCTGGCCTCCGCCTTGCTGATCTCAACCAGGGCGTATTTGACTTTTCGTTTCTCCGGAATCGAGTTGGCGTAGCTCGCCTTGTGGCTCTCGTAAAACGCTTTCAGCTCGACATCGGTAGGGTGCAGTCCCTTGCGCAAGTCGTCCTGCTTCAGAACAGCGTAATCGAACTTTACCTTTTCATTCTGCTTCATGAACTGGGCGTGGACCTCGGATTCGCTCACGCTGGCCGTCCCGGCAATCAGGGCCTGCAGTTTGCTCAACACAATTTCGTTACCCACTGACTCTTCGAACTTGGTGACGGTCAGATTGTTGCGCTGCAGAAAATCTTCATATTCCGACTGGCCGATGAAGTTACCTTCCGGGAAGAAATAGGGCGCATAGCGACCGTGCTGAAGTTCGTCCTTTATTTCTTCGGGCGTGGCACGCAGACCCAGGCGCTTGGCTTCGCTCATCAGAGCCTGCCGGCTGATCAACTGCTCGACCGCTTGCTGAGTTTCCTGCTGAATCAGAAACGGCATGATCTTCGCCGCCATCTCGCCATAGCGCTGGGCCTGCTGCTGGGCCAATTGCCGTGCGGTCGTGCGCACGTCGTCCGCGCTGATGTCTCCACCATCCACCTTCGCGACAATGCCCCGGCCGGGTGTACCGCCGGTAAACACGTCGCCACCCAGGCCGCCGGGAACCAGCGTGATTACCATCGAGGCACAGATGATCAGGAGCAGACCTCCGAGGACGTACTTCGTGGTCTGGCCGGATTTTTGCAGGAATCGAATCATTTTCTTATCACTCCGGATTGAAAAGGCGAAAGTGGAAAGACGAATTTCTTATTATAAACGAGCCGCATCGAATTCGCCGGACCACTTCCCATCACGTCTGCGTCATCCCGACCGGAGCCGCAGTTCAGGCGAAGGGAGGGATCTCGCGTGGCGCGGTCTCTGGCGTGCTTCCCTGTACTCTGTGGTTCTTACAAAAATCCGCTATTGAAACGAATTAATATAAGTGTTATCCATTCTCCGGGGTGTTTTCGCGAATCGACCCCGATTACCCTAAGCTCGAGCGACCGAGCGCAGCAACGGCGATTCACATGACCACGATTCACATGATCATCGACAGGAGCAACATGAACTCAAGTAAACGGACTTCCGGAAAGCGGCTGGCAGTCATTCTCTTCCTCTCTGTTCTCGCGCAATTCATTCTGGTTTCATCCCTGCCCGCTCAAACCAAAACGCCGGCGGCGTCCGCGGCCAAAACTCACGCTCAGGCGGAGGCTCCGGCGCACGCTGCCGAAGGCAGACTGACCCTGCGCGAAGGCTGGACGCTGCAAACCTCCGCCAAGGTTGAGGCCAAGGGAGAGGTCATCTCCACGCCGAAGTTCGTTCCCAAGGGATGGCACAGCGCGACCGTGCCCACCACCGTGGTATCGGCGCTGGTCAAGGACAAGACATTCAAGGATCCTCTGTTCGGCATGAACCTGCGCGACTTCGCGGGCATGAACTATCCCATCGGCGGGAATTTTTCCAACATCCCGATGGCGCCCGACAGCCCTTACACCGTTTCGTGGTGGTATCGCAAGCAGTTCACGGTGCCCGCGTCGTACAAGGGCAAGACTGTCTGGCTGAAATTCGAGGGCATCAACTACCGCGCCAACATCTGGCTCAACGGCAAGCAGATCGCCAAGTCCGACGACGTGGCCGGCGCCTGGCGGACCTATGAATTCAACGTGACCGACGCCGCCAAGCCCGGCGCCGAGAACGTGCTCGCGGTACAGGCCTACGCGCCCACCGAGCACGATCTCGCCATCACTTTCGTCGACTGGAATCCCGCGCCTCCCGACAAGAACATGGGACTGTGGCGCGAGGTTTATCTGACGTCTAGCGGCCCGGTCGCGCTACGCTATCCCACCGTCGTATCGAAGCTGAATTCTCCAGCCAATGACAGCGCCCAGCTCACCGTCACGGCGCAAGTGAAGAACGGCACCGACAAACCGGTCAAGGGCGAACTGAAGGGTCAAATCGAAAATGTCTCCTTCGAGGCAGATGTCGAACTTGCTCCCAACGAATCCCAGGATGTTACCTTCACTCCCGACAAGCTCACAGGCCTCGTCTTTTCGCATCCGCGCCTGTGGTGGCCGACGCAGATGGGCAAGCCGAATCTCTACTCGCTGCACATGGAGTTCGAAGTGAACGGTGCGGTCAGCGACCATTCGGTAACCGAGTTCGGCATCCGCGAAATCACTTCCGAAGTCAACGCCACGGGCGGACGCCAGTTCCACATCAACGGCAAGAACATTCTGATTCGCGGTGGCGGTTGGACTCCTGACCTGATGCTGCGGGAAAATTCGCAGCGCCTGCACGACGAATTCCGCTACGTCCGCGACATGGGACTCAACACCATCCGCCTCGAAGGCAAACTGGAAACGCCGGAATTCTTCGACCTCGCCGACCACCAGGGCATTCTGGTGATGGCGGGATGGTGCTGCTGCGATTTCTGGGAGCGCTGGCCGCGCTGGCAGCCCAAGGATTTTGAAATTGCCAAGCAGTCGCTGCGCGATCAGATCTATCGCCTACGCAGCCATCCCAGCCTCGTCATGTGGCTGAACGGCAGCGACAACCCTCCGCCGCCGGACGTGGAGCAGATGTACCTCGACGTCGAGAAAGATTTGTTCTGGCCCAACCCCGTCGTTTCCTCAGCCACAGGAAAGAAGACCAGCGTCACCGGCGACACCGGCGTCAAAATGAGCGGTCCGTATGAATATATAGCTCCCAGCTATTGGGAGACCGACACGCCCGACGGCCAGCCCGGACGCAAACGTTGCAATGAGGGAGGCTGCGGCGGCGCTTACGCCTTCAACACCGAAACCAGCATGGGACCGGCCGTTCCGCCGGTTGAGAGCATTCGCGCGATGGTGGGCAAAGACCACATGTGGCCCATCGACGACACCTGGAACTATCACGATGGCGGCGGCGAATTCAAGACCATCGGAGTATTCGCCGAAGCCCTCGCCAACCGCTATGGCAAATCCGACAACGTGGAAGACTTCGCCACTAAATCGCAGATGCAGACTTACGAAGGCGTCCGCGCCATGTATGAGGCGTACAGCCGCAACAAATACGTATCCACCGGCGTGATTCAGTGGATGCTCAACAACGCCTGGCCTTCCATGATCTGGCATCTCTACGACTATTACCTGCGTCCCGGCGGCGGCTACTTCGGCGCCAAGCGCGCCATGGAAGCCCTGCATCCCGTCTACGGCTACGACGACCATGCCATCTGGGTGGTGAGCAGCCAGTACGAAGATGCCAAGGGATTGAAACTCACCACGAAGATTTACAACCTCGACATGACCGAGAAGTTCACGCAATCGAACTCGCTCGACGCGGCCGCTGACAGTACGGCGAAAATCTTCACGCTGCCGGATGTTGATGGACTCAGCCCGACATATTTCGTCGCGCTGCGCCTGGAAGATTCGGCCGGCAAACTTGTCGGCTCAAACTTCTACTGGCTCTCCACCAAACCCGAAACTCTCGACTGGGCCAAGTCCAACTGGTGGATGACTCCGACGGAGTCCTACGCCGACTTCACGGCGCTCTCGCAACTGCCGAAAGTGAAACTAAAAATCACCAACCACAGCGAGCGCAAGGGTGAGGAAGAAATCACGCACGTGGTCCTCGAAAACCCAAGCCAGAATCTCGCGTTCTTCGTCCGCCTGAAGGTCGACAAGGGTGTTAAGGGAGAGGAGATTCTGCCCGTGGTTTGGGAAGACAACTACATTTCCCTGATGCCCGGCGAGAAGCGCGAGCTAACCGCAACCTACCGCGCCAGCGAATTAGGCGCGGCCAAACCGGCGGTCGAAGTCAGCGGCTGGAACGTGCAGTGAGGAATTTCGCGATTGGGTGATCGGGGCATTTGGATCATTAAGGCTCGGGCGATCTTGAAAGGTCTGAAGACTGCGGCTCGGGTGCGGTTTTCAAATCGCACGATCGCTCGATCGCCCAATTACACATTCCCTACACGTGTTGCGAAACTGATAATACGTTCCCGTCGGGATCCTTGAACCACGCCACTTTGTCTTCAGTAGGCGCCGTCCAGATTCCGAGTTCGTCCTGCTTGAAGAACCCGAAAATCTCGAAGTGGACGCCCTTCGCCTGCAAGGCCCGAACTACCTCATCGATATTGGAGACTTGCCAGCCGAGAATCGTGAACTTCGCGGGAGCAAAATCCTCCCCCGCCTTCACGACGCGGATCATGATTCCGTTGGCATCCAGCACCATCGCGAAGCCGTCATCCTTGACGAAGCGCAGCCCCAGCACGCCCTCGTAAAACGATCGAGCTTTCTCGGCATCGGTGGTCGGCACAAAAGCGACAATATCGATCGAACCCAACATAGAGACTCCGGAATCAAGTTATCCGATTACCTATCTCTCCTCAGGCTTCTTCTTCCGGCGGAAGGTCGAAGTTCACCAGGTCGCCGCGGAAGCCGTTCGTTTTCCAGGCTCCGAAGGCGATGCCGGCAATCATCCAGATACCGCCAACGATCCAGGCTTTCCAACTTAAATTCTTCCAGAGAAAGAAACAAATCGTGAATCCTGCCAGTGGAGGAGTCCATACTGCAAGAATCGCCAATGCGATTCCCGCGGCAACCAGCAAGTGCCAATCCGAACCCGGCCAGAGAACCAGTGCGATCACCAGCGCCGTAAGCAGCAGCGGAGGCACCGCACTGTTTTTCCGTTCGCGCACGTAATAGCGCACAAACGCGGCGAGGTTTACACCCATGAATGCTATGAGCGCGCCAAAGTTGAGCATCTCTGCGCCCAACCCATAGCTGAACAGGTTGAAGCTCACGAGCAGCGCTCCTGCCAACGCGATGCCGCCGACAAACAAGACATTATTGCGGGGTACGTGTCGCTTGGCATCGACGGCGCCGAAGAACTTCTGTGGCAGCGCATTACTGCGTCCCATGCCATAGAGCAAGCGGGCCGCGCCGATCTGCGCTCCCATGCCTGAACCGAAATTAGCCACCAGCAACGTGAAACCGACAATCGCAAACATCGGCTTCCAGGCGCGGCCGGCGACAAACGTAAACGCAGTGTCGCTGTTGGGAAACGGCTGAGTCGCGGGCCAGATCAACTGTGCGGCATAAACTTCGAGAGCCGAAAGTACTCCGATGACGAAGCATGTCAGGACCGTGGCGAGCAAAATGTTGCGCCGCGGATTCTCCGCTTCTTCCGAGAGTGTGGAAATGCCGTCGAAGCCAATGTAGCTCAGAACCGCGATCGAAGTTGCTCCCAGCACAGCCTTGGAATTCCAGAGTGCGGGGTCGTAGAAAGGACGAGTGAAAAATGACGAGCCGTCGTGAGGATGTCCCGTGACATATCGAATGGCGACCATGAAGAAGATCGCCACGACCGCGCCCATTCCAGCGGCGAGTAAAGTATTCACACGAGCCGAAGTCTTAATGCCCTGCAGATTCAGGAACGTGAACACTGCCCCAAAGAAAAGCGCCCAGCCCCAGTAAGGAATCCCCGGCGCAAAAACAAAAGCCTGCTGGCTGCACCAGATAATGCAGATCATCGGGTTGAGGATGTAGTCCATCACCATGCTCCAACCGGTGACGTAGCCCAGCGCTGGATTGATCTCCTGCCCGACGTATGTAAATGCCGAACCTGCGCTCGGATACGCTCGCGCCATCCGGCCATAACTGAAGGCCGTAAACAGCATGGCGACCATGGCGATCAGCAGCGTGGTGACGACATGTCCATGGCCGCTGTCGCTGAGCACCCCAAACACTGACATGGGCGCGACCGGCTGAATCACGATGATGCCGTAAAGAATCAGGTCCCAAAGAGTTAAGGTGCGGCGCAGCCGAGGGGCAGATGAGGACGCGGAAGTGTTTTCCATGAGTCCGCCTATTGAATTATGTCAGGGGCGGAAATGTCAATGTTAAAACGTTTTTATAATCCGGATTTGTGATCCTGCAACTACCTGCTCTCTCCGTAATCGAACCAGTACCCCCGCTGCTCGTTGCCTGACATGTGCCGCGTGTTGTATTCCAGCAGATAGTTCACGTGCGCATCATCGAGCGGAAACGACTTGGTTGCAGGATAGGGATAGTCGCCCATGCTGAGGAACGGCAGCGGCGCCACGTAATTTCCTTCCGCCGCATAAAAGTCCATGTCTTTCTCGTACCCATTGGCCGCGAAGAAATAATCACGCACCCATCCCTTCGGCAGCGCCGGCAGATTCGATGGATCGAAGCCCAGCCGAACTTCGTCGCCCGAGCCAAACACCGCCAGCTTGTCATCAGTCGACGTCAGCAGCGGCAGCACGTCGCCGTAGCGCGTGTAGGTTCCCGACGGACGCGTGTATGGTCCGGTCGCGCTCACCTTTTCGTAAACGTATTGCACGTTGCCCGGCGGCGTACCTTCGATCTTGAACGGATATCCGTGGAATTCAAGATCAGCGCGTAGCAATGGAACTGGCGTCAGACGAATCCCCTCTCGATTGGCGTCATCCCGACGCCCCGCGTTTTTTCCAGCGGGGCGAGGGATCTCACGTGCAGCAGATTGTTCAGTGCGATCAATCAAAATGCTATCCCAATAAACCTGCAGGTTCGTCGTGATGCGAATCCTGCGCGTGCCCGGCGGCAGCTTGCCGGTGAGATCCGCGGTCATCGTTCGCGGACCGCCGGCGGGAAATCCCATGTCGTCGATCACGCGCTTCCAGTTCCCGCCTTTTTCATTTCCGATCAGTGCCTCGACGTAGGGCGAGATGGCCTGCACCCCGGCCTGCGACGCCGCATACATGCTGTTCGCGGAAAAATATTCGACCTCGCCATGCAGAAGCAGCCACAACGGCCCGCCGTGGTACCCCTCACCCAAATCAAGCGTCAGACCGTGCGGCTGGGCAAATCCCTGAAACTGCGTCAACGCGAAATCGCCGAAATAACGATGCGCCCGCAAATCCGGCAGAACATCGTGTCCGTGCTCATCCCACGCCCCGGCCGGCGGGCGCGCATCTTTGTTGTTGCTCACCACCACCTTGAACGGAGGATACGGCGGGTTCGATGCAAAATATTCGTTGGGATAGACGTCGACGCCGACCGGATGATCGATCGCCAACAGCCGCACCTGATCGAGATAAACGGCCTCTTCCAACGGCTCCATGAATCGGAAACTCAGCAGACCCACGTCGGACTTCGGACCTTGGACCTCAGAAGAAGCCGGGGGCACCATTTCTCGCGCACTGTGCGAGAAGTGGGGATTTTGACCTTCCTTCTCCCGAATCGCATCGCGCGGAATCTTGATCCACTCCACCGGCCGCGGCACGTCGCGCTGCCCCGGCCCAACCCAGTGTCCCACTACGCCCGCACCGAGCATGTCAGCAACAAATTCGTAGCGTTCGCCATTCCACGCAAACAACGTCGGACACGAACTGCCACGGCGATCGATCTCCTGAAAATTCTGCTGCCTGTCGCCGGCGATCTGGATCTCGTCTTCCAGCACGCCCGTCGGCCACAGCATGCGCACGATGTCGGCTTCCTTGGCATCGCCCAGTCCCACGACGATGTCAGTGGAATTCTGTCCCAGATATCCGTTCGATCCCGCAATCTCAAATTTCTGCCGATTGCCGCCGGAAAACACTTCAACCTTGGTGCCGATCGCGGATTTGTTGTCAGCCAGCCCCTTCAGCGAGAGCCGCAGCCAGTGATTCTGATTGCCGCCTTCATTGCGCAGCAGCACGGCCGGCCCGTGATTCTGCGTGATCAGCAGATCGGTCGCGCCGTCGTTATCGTAGTCGCCGGTAATAATCGCGCGCGGGCTTTCAAGATGAATCTTGTCGAGGCCAACATCAGCAGTGACGTCTTTGAATCCGTCGGGCCCGAGATTGCGAAAGAGTCTAATTTCGCCCTTGCCGTCCTTCGTTTCTCCAACGGCGACGAGGTCAACCCAGCCGTCGTTGTCATAGTCAAAGGCCGCGACGCCGTATGCGCGGACCCAGTTCGTCTCCGGCAGTTTCACCTGCTCGAAGGTCTTGCCGTGATTGTTGCGCCAGAGCGTTAGGCCTGGTGCCCCCAGGTTTGTGAATGCCAAGTCCATCCAGCCATCGTGATCGAAATCGAGTGCAGCAACGCCCTGACCAAACTTAGGTGTGATCGACTGCCACGGCAGGCCTACGAATTTCCCCTCACGTGGATTCAGCAGAATCTCAGGAGTATCTCCTGGACAAATCGTAACTAAATCTACAGCGCGGTCGTTATTGACATCCGAGCCAATTGTGTTGCCACTGCACATGACTGCGCCCTCTCGCGAGAAAACGACTTCTCGGGTTACAGAGGTGAAGGTGCCGTTGCCGTTGTTGCGCCAAAGTGCGGTTGACCCGCCAATAAACAGATCGAGATCGCCGTCGTGGTCATAGTCCACAAACGCCAGCCCAAACGTGAAACCTTCACCTGTACCTGTAATACCTGCAGCCGCGGTTACGTCCTTAAAAACACCGTTACGTTCGTTGTGCAGCAGAACCACACCGTTGCCGGAGGAGAGCACCAGATCTGTGAAGCCATCGTTGTCATAGTCGCCTGCGGTACAAGCAACTCCCCCACCCTTGGGATCAAGACCAGCCTTGACAGTGACATCCTCAAACCGTCCGCCGCCGAGATTGTGATAGAGAGACATGCCGCCCTGTGCACCGTTCTCGGGAAGAAAGAGATCAATACGTCCATCATTGTCGTAATCGAGGAAACAAGCGCCAGGACCTAGGCCGATCTCATTGCCGTTCAGGTGCATTTGGCCGAGTGCCTGCGACACAATCCCCGCCTCCTTCGTCACATCCACAAACCGCACTTTGATCGGCGCCGGAGCTTTCAACACCGCCGACGGTGACTCCACCGCGCGCGAGTACTGGCCCTGCTCGCCGTAGGCCAGGCTCATGGGCGTGCCGAGTTTGTTCTGCGTGAGGTACTGGAACTTTTTCAGATGATCGCGGGCGTGGTCCACGTCGCCGGATTGCTGGTAGGCCCGCGACAATCCAAATTCCGCCGAAGCATGAATCGGACTCAACTGCAGCGCGTGCTGGAACGCTTCAATGGCCTGCGGAAACTGCTTGGCCTGCGCGTACGCCGTACCCAGAAAATACCAGGTGTCGGCGTCGTTTGCGTCAATCTCAATCACGCGTTTGAACGCGTCAATCGCGGCCTGCGAGTCCCCCGTATTCTTGGCCAACATCCCCAGGCTGTACCACGCGTTCGGACTTTTCGGATCCTGCTTGAGCGCCGCTTCCAACGCGGCCTTGGCTTCGTCCACTTTCTGCAAGTTCAAATAAGCGACGCCGACATTCAGCCGTGCGATAGCCAGCCCAGGATCAGCCTCCGCCGCCTGTTGGAAATTCTTCAGTCCTTTTTCGAAAAGCTGCTGGTTCATGTAAGCCACGCCAAGATTGTTCAGCCGCGCGGCTTCGATGGGATTGGGTTTCGAGTCGGAACTGAGCAGCCCGAAGGCGGCGAGGAGCGTAGCGATAAAAGCGGTAGAGATCCTAAGATTCATCTCGCTACGATTTAATCACAGAGTGAACCTTAGCGGTTAGAAGCGAATGATTAGCGAGCGTTTGATTAGCACGACTGGACAGAGCGTCGCTCCGCTTTTGTATCACGAGTAAAAATGGAGCACGCGCTCTCGACTATTCTCCGCTGGCTTTGGCCACGACCGCGCGCGGCGGCGCAGGCCTTCCGTAGGCCCGGCTGGCGATCACGCCCTTGCGTTCCTGCACCGTGACGGTCTGTCCGGCGTTGATGCTCGAAAGCTTGTCTACCTGCCCGCTGGGCCACTGAATCTCAACGCTATCGGCTTTTGTGAGCGTGCCCAATCCAAACGTCAGTACCAGTTCGCTCTGCGCCAGGTAACTCGATCCCGAGCGCAGCATCTTCGACTGCGCGTCTTTATTAGTCACCCCACCAGCGCTCACGCGAACCACGGCGCCAATGCCGTCACGATTCGACTTTGTGCCTACGAGTTTGACGCGCAAGCTGTGATTCGTCCCGCCTTCGTTGTGAAACAGGTACGCTGGCCCGGCATTCGTAGTCAGCAAAACATCGAGGAAGCCATCGTTGTCGATATCGCCATAAGCCGCGGCCCGCGCCACTTTGGGCATTGCGAACCCGCTCCCCATCTGCGCGGTGACTTCGGTGAATTTTCCTCCGCCAAGATTGCGGAACAGATGCGGGGGCTCGGCGTAGCTCACGCGCTTCTGCACCCGCTCGATTCCATCTTCAATGTGGCCGTCGGCAACAAAAATATCCGGCCAGCCGTCGTTGTCGTAATCGAAAAAGAAGCAGCCAAATCCCAGTGTGACCAGCGTGGCCCGGCCCACTTCCGACTGCGGCGCCTCGTCGACAAACAATCCGTTGCCCTCGTTGTGATACAGCGAAACCATCTGATTGGCGAAGTTGGTGATCATGAGGCTGGCATGACCGCTGCGATCGTAGTCGGCCGCATCCACGCCCATACCCGCGCGCGCAATGCCATCCTCGCTGAAACCGATGCCCGCGGCTACGCCCCGCTCCTCGAACGTGCCATCTTTCTTATTGAGATAAAGTTTGTTGGGTTGGGTGTCGTTGGCGATCACCAGGTCGGGCCAGCCGTCGCCGTTATAGTCGAGAACCGTGATGCCCAGACTCTTCGACGTTGGATCGCCGAGGCCAGCCTTTTGCGTGGCGTCTTCAAACTTGCCACCACCCAGGTTGTGCCACAGTCGCACCGATGTCCCTTTGTACGACTCCGGCGTGCAGTAGGATTTGTGCGCACCGTCGAGCGTGCAGTAAAGGTCGCCCTGCTCGCTCCACTGCACATAATTCGCCACGACCAGATCGAGTTTGCCGTCGCGGTCGTAATCCACCCAGGCGGCGCTTGTCGAGAATTCGCTCGGCCCCCACATTCCAGCGACTTTCGTGACGTCGGTAAACGTCCCGTTGCCGTTGTTGTGAAACAGATGACTCTGCCCGAGCGCGCTCACGAAGATGTCGTCGAAGCCGTCATTATCGTAATCGCCGACGGCAACGCCAAACCCGAACATGGGAACAGCCAACCCCGACTGGCGCGTGACATCAGTAAACGTGCCGTCGCGATCGTTGTGGTACAGCTTCAGCGTGGTCGCACCTGATTTCCCGGAACCGTGTGGGTGCCCAGGAAAATCCTCGCCATTGATGAGAATGACGTCAGGATATCCGTCATTGTCGTAATCGATGAAAGCGCAACCGGGGCCCATGGTTTCCGGCAGCCACTTTTTCCCGAAGGCACCGTTATTGTGCGTGAAGTGAATGCCCGCCTGCGCGGTGATGTCGCGAAAGTGAATCTGCTGGGCTTGGATAACAGCTGAGAGCAATAAAATCATCAACCACGGAGACACGGAAGCACGGAGAAAGCGCAAGGAAAAGAATCTTGATTTTCCTCTGTGTCTCGGTGCGTCCGTGGCGAATAGCACTCGGCGAAGATCCATTATCTGGACGCTCCGGCGGAAGTCGCGGCGGCCTTCTCATGTCGAGCGACCATCTTCGACTTCTGCATGTTGCCCAGCGCCGGCAACGGCACCGACACATGCTCGTGCACCGCCTGCCGCTCGTTGTTGTCTTCGGGATGAAGCTGGCGGTAGGGCCCGGTGATCGCCTGCGACGATTCGTCGGCTTTGAACCGCAGGTAGCGCGCCTGATGCTCCTTAGCCAGTCTTTCGTTGCCCAAGCCGCTGTAGCATAGCATTAAGTTATAGTGCGCCTGCAGGTCTTCGGGGTCGATCGCCAGCACGGACTGCAAAGTTTTCACTGCCTCATCGTACTTGCGCTGCAGGAACAGAATGCGCCCCAGGTCGTTGATCGCGACCCGGTCCCGCGGATATTGCGCCAGCACGATGCGCAATCGCTCCGCGGCGCCCGCATAATTGCCGTCTGCACGCAATACCTTGGCATAAAAGAAATTGGCTCGTGCGAGACTCGGCGAGAGCGCCAGAGCCTTCTCCAGCACAGCGCGGGCGCGCTGCATGTCGCCTTCCTGCACAGCGCAGCGACCGATGTTCACCCAGCCGTCGGGATTATTCGGATCAGCCTCGGTCACTTTCTGGAAGGCGGCCGCCGCACCTTTCAAATCGCCCTGCAGAAACAATCCGATGCCGTAGTCGTTCCAGCGCTGCCACTCTTCTTTCTTCACAATCGTCTTCGGTTCGGCCGCAGGTGCGTCGTGCGCGGCCACCGGAAGCGTGACTTCGTTCTCGGCAATGGCCACGATCGGCAGGTCGGGAATTTTTTCTTCTTTCGCCGAAACTCCGCTCAACGAAGCGGTGAAAATCGTCGGTCGGTCATCGTAATCGGCCGAAACAGCGTTCATCTTGCTTGGATCAGGCTGTCCCGCAAACGCTTCGTGCGTCCCGTACCACGAAAACTTCCGGTAGCACAGGCGCGCATGCAAGGTAATTTTGTTGCCCGCATTCTCCGGAATCAACATGCGGTAATGCACGGTGTCGGCCGCACCCGGCGGGATCAGCCGCACATAGACCACCGCCCGCGCCGCCCACGCGTTGCGTTTGTTGATGGGATTGCCGTGCGCGTCGATCTGCAGTGAGCGGTAGAAGTGCGCGCCTTTTTCCACTGGACCATGGCCGTTGTCCTCAGCCAGACCGCTCCAGAAAATCGTTTGCCCCTTGTCGTCGGTGCCCTTGAGTTCGAGCCACGTGTCGTAGGCGTCGACTGTGCCTCCTGGAAAAAAGTGGCCCACTTTTTTCGTCCGCACCACCACATCCACGCGCACTGTATCGCCACGCCGCAGAGAAGGCTGCACCAGATTCAGCGGGGCCGTCACCGGCGCAACTTCTCCGGCACCCTCACTCGTCGCCTTGCTCTCAGCTTCTTCGCCCACTGCAAACGTCGTCGAAAGCTCCGACTGAGTGATTGCTCCGGTCTTGAGCGCAGCCTGCGCCGGAGACAGCGCAAAAATATCGACCGTCAGCGCGCCACTTTTCAGGAAGTCTTCGGTCAGTTTCAGCTGCGCCGCATCCTCATTCGCCGTTGGCACCGCGGTATTGGCCCCGGGAAAGCGGTGCGAGTGCACGAATCCGTTGACGTTGCCCGCATCCTTCGACGCTTCTGCGGGCATGTGGCAATCGGCGCACTGCTGCGGTTTCGGCGGATAATAGAACGACCGCGCGCCCTGCCCTGAAACTCCACTGGCCTGCCAGTTGTCATATTCGTTGAAGCCGCGCAACCACCGGTAATTGTTGACCGGCACATCGAGATGCACCTTATGGCACGACGAGCAGAATTCCGCGGTCTGCGTCTTCATGAATGGTTTGAGGAACACTCGCCGGTGCGGCTCCGGATTGAGCCGGATCACGAAATCGTGCAGCGCCCGCGCCACAGGATTCTGCGTCGCGGCCAGTTCATGCAGCTTGGGATATTCCAGATAAAAATCGGCCTGCCCCATCGTGCTCTTCACGTTGGCGATGGAGTGGCACATCATGCAGCCCAGTCCCGCCTGCGCTTCCGGCCGATGCACGATCTGCTTGATCGGCGTATCCATCAATCCCGCATAGAGCACCGCCGGATCGTGGCATCCCCCGCACCACTTCGAGGGCTTCGTGCCGATCGTATCCTGCATATATTCGATCGACTTGCGATACCACTGATTGTTGAACGACGAAAAATGATGCGCCGAACTGAACCACTGGTTGTAGATATCTTCGTGACAGCGCTTGCAGGAATCCGATTCCATGAAAAACTTGCTGGGAATTTTCTGCTTGCCGTAAACCTGCGCCGAACTCGGAAAGAACGATCCTTCCGGCCCATCGCCCTCGCCATTCATGTTGTCGGGCGGCAGCGCCGGATTCTGAATGCGATTACGCGTCTGCCAACTTTCGCGCACATAACGCGATCCATAGCCGAGACCCGCAAGTAATGCCAGGCAGATCACAACCCGCGCCCCGCCTGCGGCCATGCTTGAGCTTAGTGGTGAAGGATCGGACGACCTGCGACTGCCCAGCCAACCCGCGAGCAGCAGCCCGACGCCCGCCAGCGAAATCACGATGTGCAGATAAAGCTTGTTCCACTCCGTGCGCGCCGTTCCGGTCTTGATGAGGATCAGCCCCAGAACCGCGCCCAGCGCAAACAGCAGCCAGCCCGCCCGCGACGAGAAACTGCCCGCGCGCATAAGGCGGAGAAAAGCTGGAATCAGCAAGATCGCTGCCAGCACTCCGCCGAACGCGTGCGCCAGTACCACCCCGGCATAGAAAACATTCGGCTGCGGAAACGTATAGAGGTAAGCAGCTGAGAGGGCGAGCAGAAATACCAGCCACGACAGCACGCGACCCACGAATCCCCCAGAGTTAGAACTTTCCCACATAGTCAGCAACGCTCGAAGTTGGTAATGTGCGAAGGTGACACGGCGAGATCAGCCCCACAGTAGCGGAAACTCGCGCGGGCACAAGGTTACACAGACATAGCCGGGTGAAGAAATAATGCAAAAATACTAGCGCTGGAGTTCAGGCGACGTTTAGCTGATCGGAGGGATCCTCCACGCGGCGCATTCCTTCTCGATCGCAGCTGCGACCGCCAGCACCTGTTCTTCTTCCCACGGCCGTCCGACGATTTGCACGCCGATCGGCAACCCTTGGCCCGAATGGCTTACCGGAACGACAGCCGCGGGATTTCCCAGAAGATTGAACCATTCCGTATAGCTCCAAGCGTCAAGATACTCGACAGTCTTACCTTCAATTTGCCAGCTGCGCTCCCCGTGGCGAAAGGCTGGAATCGCCGCCGGCGGGCACAACAGAATGGGATATTCGCGCATCTGCGCGAGAAACTTGGCGCGCAACAGGTCGCGGCCGATCCAAGCTTCAAGGAGCGTTTCGCCCGTGAGCGGCGGCTCTGCCGCGCTCCACTCCAGAAATTGCTTCAGCATCGGGCTCAAATCGTGCTCCCGTCGCCGGAACATCGGGCGAATCAACATTCCGCCGGCAGTGACGAAGAACTTCTTCCATGGCACTCGCGCTTCCTCCAGGCCTTCGGGAAGAAACCGTTCGACTTGAAATCCAGCGCCCCGCAAGGCCTCTGCCGCGGTTCTCACAGCCGCACGGATTTCTGGCTCGACGGGCGTGCGGCCGTCGTCTTCAAAATAACCAACTTTCATTTTCCGCAGTTCCCCGTCGCTCGGCCAGCGCGACAGCACCGGCGCCGCGCATGCGTCGCCATCGTCGGGACCTTGCATCGCTTCGAACAGAGTTTTCAAATCAGCCACCGAGCGCGCCATGGGCCCGACCACACCAATCAGCGCAAACGGGCCGCCGGACACGGGAAAGTGCCCAGTCGCTGGAACTCTCCCCGGCGTTGGCTTCAGTCCGCAGATGCCGCTGAAATGCGCCGGCACCCGAATCGACCCGCCACCGTCGCTACCCACGCCGCCCGCCGACATTCCCGCCGCGATCGCGGCCGCTTCCCCGCCGCTCGAGCCACCGGGCGTGCGTTCAAGATCCCAAGGACTGTTCGTGCGGCCATATAGAAGATTGTCTGTCTCCCACGCCATCAGCAACTCCGGCGTGTTAGTCACACCGAGCACAATCGCGCCGGCCTGGCGCAGGCGCGCCACCAGCGGCGCATCTTGCTTAGCCACATTTCCCGCGCGCAGGCGCGTCCCTGCCTCGCAGCGCATGCCGGCCACGTCGATCGAACTCTTGATGCTGATGGGAACTCCATGCAGCGGGCCGAGGGTTGCGCCTCTCATCACCGCAGCCTCGGCGGCGCGGGCTTCGCTGCGCACGCGCTCCGCGTCAACGTGCGCGAATGCGTTCAGCTTCGGATTCAGTCGTTCGATCTTCGCCAGATGCGCATCGGCGAGTTCGACCGGAGATATCTTCTTCTCATGAATCTGCCGGGCCATCTCGACGGCCGGAAGAAATGTCAGGTCGCTCATGCCAGCTTCGCCCTCATTGCGTCATCCAGCAGACGCTTCTCTTCTTTGATCAATTTTCGAAAAGCACCCTTGGCCAGTTCTCCCAGCGCCAGCGGCCCAATGCCGACTCTTACTAGCCGGAGAACTTCCACGTCAAGAACCTTGAGCATGCGCCGTATCTGCCGGTTCTTGCCTTCGTCGAGCACGATCTCGACCCAGCAATGCTTCTCTCCCGCACGCAGCAAGCGGGCTCGCCGGGCACGCAGAAATTCTCCAGCATCCGTCACGCCACTCACCACGGCCTCCACGAATTTCTCACCAACTACTTTGCCAATCTGCACATGATAGGTTTTCTCCAAGTGAGTCTCCGGCGCAGCGATGCGCCCGCCCCACTCGGAATCATTGGTCAGCAGCAGCAGGCCTTCGCTCGCCTTGTCGAGCCGCCCTACGGGTGCAACCCACGGCAGCGAATCGCCGGCTTTCTGCAAAACGGTATACACCGTCTCGCGTCCTTTCTCGTCCGACGCCGTTGTCACCAGACCACGCGGCTTGTTCATCATGAGATAAATTCTCCGCCGCGCATCGATGGCCTGCCCATCGACAACAATCCGGTCCCGCTCCAGACGAACCGGAGTTTCAGGATCGCGCCGCACGCTTCCGTTCAACCGCACCAAGCCGCTGCGAATCAACTCCACGGCCTGCGATCGCGAACAATAGCCCAGCTTCGACAACGCGCGCGCCAGGCCGACCTTGCGGGCTGCTATCTTCGGAATCACGGGTTTATGCTAAACGACTTCGCCGCATGCCGCAGAATCTGTTTGCTCAGTCTGCTTCTCGGATCTGCCTTCCGGAAATGGCACCGCAGCGGGGATGCACAGCGCTGCAGTACTTGGTAGGATGTTCATCGCTGCCTGAAATAGGGAGTCTTAATGGCCCACCAACATCCACCGCGTTTTCTGAAAATTGTCGATGACGCGAAGACCCGTGTGCGCGAAACCAACGTCGACGCAGTAAAAGCCCGGATGGATCACGGTGACAAATTTCTACTGGTGGACGTGCGAGAAGAGAGCGAGTTCGCTAAGGACCATCTTCCCGGCGCCATCCATCTGGGCAAAGGCATCATTGAACGCGACATCGAAGCGCGCGTCCCGGAACTCAACACCGAAATGATTCTCTATTGCGGCGGTGGATTCCGCTCCGCGCTGGCCGCCGACAATCTGCAGAAGATGGGCTATACAAATGTAATTTCGATGGACGGCGGCATTCGCGACTGGCGAGAGAAAGGATATCCGCTGGTCAAGGGATGACGTCAAGGGATAACGTCACGGAACAACAACCGCGCCCCATCCAAACATGAATCGTCGCATCTTCTTCTGGTCGCTGACGTCGGCACTTGCCGGGTTTCTTTTCGGCTTCGATACTGTCGTCATTTCCGGCGCCGAAAAAACTATCCAGGCATTGTGGAGTCTCAGTCCCAATCTGCACGGCTATGCCATGGCCTCGGCTCTCTACGGCACGGTCGTCGGTTCCCTGCTCGGCGGCTGGCCCGCTGATCGTTTCGGGCGCAAAGCCACGCTGCTCTGGATCGGCATTCTTTACTTTGTCGGCGCAGTGGGCTCGGGTCTGGCAACCAACGTCGGCATGTTCATCGCAGCCCGCGTCATCGGCGGTTTGGGCATCGGCATCTCGACCGTGGTGGCGCCCATGTACATTTCGGAAATCGCGCCGCCCCGCCATCGCGGACGCCTAGCCGGCATGTTCCAGTTCAACATTGTTTTCGGCATCCTGATTGCCTATGTCTCCAATGCGCTGCTAGCGGGCATCGGCGTGAACGCATGGCGCTGGATGCTGGGCGTGGCCGCGTTTCCCTCGCTGCTTTACGTTTTATTTTGCTTCGGCCTTCCCGAAAGCCCGCGCTGGCTGCTCAGCCGCAAAGCCGACCGCAAGGCCGGCCTCGATGTTCTGCAGCGCATCGAGCCGGAAGCTTCGCCGGCAGAAATCGCCGCCGACGCGGACGCCATCCTCGCCTCATCCTCGCAGCAAGATTCCTCAGGAGACTTCTGGACCAAACGTCTGCGCAAGCCCATCCTGCTCGCTTTCCTGATTGCGTTCTTCAACCAGCTTTCCGGCATCAATGCGATCCTGTACTTCGCTCCTCGAATTTTCGAGCTGACCGGACTTCCCCTCAAGTCTGCCTTGCAACAATCCGTCGGCATCGGCGTCACCAATCTGGTTTTCACTTTTGTCGGCCTCTGGCTGATTGACCGCCTCGGCCGGCGCACTCTGCTTTACATCGGATCCTTCGGCTACATCGCTTCGCTCGGTCTGGTGGCCTGGGCTTTCTTTACTGGCCATTACTCCATCGTTCCCGTTTGCATCTTCGCGTTCATCGCCGCGCATGCCGTCGGCCAGGGTGCGGTCATCTGGGTGTTTATCTCAGAGATATTTCCCAATCGCCACCGCGCCGAAGGTCAAACTCTCGGCAGTTTCACTCATTGGACTTTCGCCGCCCTGCTCACAACTTTCTTCCCGCGCGTGGTCGCCAGCTTTCCGCCCGGTTACGTGTTCTCGTTCTTTGCCGGCATGATGGTTCTGCAACTCATCTGGGTAAGAACGATGGTTCCAGAAACCAAAGGCGTTCCGCTCGAACAAATCCAAAAACAACTCGGCACCGCATGAAGACGCGAGATCGACATCCCATAAAGGTTGAGGGCCATTTCCAGGCATGAGTTCCCCGATAGCGGTTGAGGTCTGCGTTGATTCCGTCGCTTCCGCGGTCGCAGCGCAGCGGGGCGGAGCCGCCCGCATCGAACTCTGCGGCAGCCTCATCGAGGGCGGAATAACCCCCAGCGCCGGCCTGATTGAAATGACGCGTGAGGCCGTCTCCGTGCCGCTCCATGTGATGATTCGCCCGCGCGGCGGCGACTTCTGTTATGAAGCGGACGAATTCGAAATCATGCGCCGCGATATCGCACTCGCCCAGCGGATGGGCGCGAACGGAGTCGTCTTCGGCATTCTCGACGTGAATGGAAGTGTCGATGTCGTCCGCACTCGCCTGCTCGTGGAAGCGGCGCGTCCGCTTAGCGTCACTTTCCACCGCGCGTTCGATATGACCGCGGACCTTTTTCGCGCGCTTGAGGACGTTTGCGCCGCAGGCGTCGACCGCATTCTGACTTCTGGCGGAGAACCAAGTTCGCTGCAAGCGCAAGAAATCATCGCGCAGCTCGTTCGCCACGCTCAAGGCAGGATTATTGTCATGCCAGGCGGCGGCATCAAACCAGAGAACGCGCGCAGCCTCGTCGACCACACTGGCGTCACGGAAGTGCACGTTGGATTGCGTAGCGCCATGCCCAGCCCCATGCTCCATCGCAACGCGAGGATCTCAATGGGATCGGTCGCAGGCCGCGAGTACCAGCGCTTCGTCGTTTCCGAAGAGCAGGTCCGCAAACTCTGCGCGGCGTTAGCAACTCAGAGCTGAATCGCCCGGCCCGCTATTTCGCAGCCGGAGCCGCATGTTCCGGCACAGGAAGCGCGCTGTCCATCCACGCCGTGTACCAGAGGTCGAGCAACATCTGCGACGCGGCCGCGAGGCGGTGCGTGGTGAAATCGAAAGCTGCCGGAGATCCCTTTCCCGTGAAGCCTCCAGCCTTCTCCAGCGCGTAAACGTTCTCCACCATGCCGTTCGACTGCCTGAGATAAGCCACGTAGCGCGCGAACGGATCATCGAGCCGCTCGGGACTCTTCACCAGCCCGGCAAAATCTTTGGCCGTAATATTTGCGGCGACGTATGCAGTTTCAAACTGCGCATGGATGCCGTGCCCGGTGGTATAGCCGTTAGGATTGGGGCCGACCCAGCCGTTGTATTGAATGGTAGTGTGCAGCGGCTGCGAGCCATCGCCCACATAGTGCCCTAGCCAGCCCGCGTAAAAGATGATGGCCTGCTGCACCGCTGCCGTTGGTTGATGCGCCGCCAGCCGCTGCCGGTACTCGCGGAACGCCGCCTTCAGCCGCCCGTAAACTTCCATAGCGATGTAGGGCTGCAAGCCAACATGTTCCGGCAGGTAGTCGTCGGGGTGATCGGTGCTGGCCGTAGCAGCGCGCTTTTCGTAAAGCTTGCGATAGAACTCATAGCGGCCCGGAGGCAGCGGATCGAGCCAGGCCACGCGTTCCAGGTCGATGAAGTGGTCGGGCTCCTGTGCATTCTTCAAGGCAAACTCCGAGGGACTACGCCAGCGGTCCGGTTCCGGCCCCAGGTACGCGATCTCGGCCACGGCGCTGCGAAAAAAGCGCGGCATGGTGATGGGAATATGCTCCGCCGCCACGCGGTTGATGTAGGTATGCCCCTCGTTCCCCCACGCTCCCGCGCCCACGCTCTGCAAGAGCACAAGGCCGATCAGCATCATGCTGACCAGCCCTCGCCGGAACCGCTCGGTTTTCGTTGAGCTCAACTTTCCTCGGCTCTGCGAGAGCACAGCAATGCGGGCGAATTGCACGGTCGAACCTCCTGATAAGTCCGCCAGTTATAGCAAAGTGGGCTAAAGAGGCTCAAGCGGGATTTCTGCCACCTCCGATGAAAATTCGATGAATTTCCCATCACGCCCGACACTCGAATGTCAGCATTTCTCAGCGCCACGAAGAATTGGCGCTCGAAGACAGAGAAATCGGGCCTATTTGCAATGGACGGTAAGTAAACTGATGAGCAGTACAAGACAGAGGTCAGGAACTTTTCACCGCATCTTTGGCCAGTGGCGCGGAGAGTCAACACTAGCGGATGCGTTAGACGTGCATTCTCCGGCGTGCTGCGCCCGCCAGCATTAGCAATCCTGTCCCCAGCAACCCAAGACTGCCGGGTTCTGGAACCGTCGTCTTGGCACTGCAACCGCCTCCAATGGAATTGTTATCCAGAGTCACGGCACCATTAATCGCTAATGCGCTCCCGCAACCGATGCTGGCGCCAGTGTCCATGGTGATGCTGGTGAGCGCGAGAATGTTTCCCTGAAACGTTGTCGAAGTGCCGAGAGTGGCGGAGCTGCCCACCTGCCAATACACATTCGAGTCCGTCAAGCTGTTGCTAAAAACGACTGAGGAGTTGCTGGCGGTGGTGAGCGTACTCCCAATCTGAAAAACGAACTGCGCATTGGGGTTGCCCAAGTTGTTGAGCGTCAGAGTTCCGGTCAGCTGAGCGGAGCTCGCGAAGAAATATACCCTCGGCGTGAGGGTCATCCCACCCAGGTTCTTGCCGGTCAGTGTGGCAGTACGGGTAAGGCCCATGGCCGTGTTGTAGGCGGTGGTCAGATCACGTTCCGCCCGTGCTGAGGACGCGTTGCAGGCGTTCACAGCTCCGTGGACCATCCCCGGCGGGAAGCCGGTCAATGCACAACCTGCGCTCACTCCGAGGTTTCCGTTGAGGACGCTGGGGCCGGTATTGGTGACCGTCGAGCCAGCCAGCACGGCATAGCTGCCGGCGGTACCGAGGTTGACAGAGTTGCCCGAGTTCGCAAAGGCACTGAGTGCCAACAGCGGGAGCGGTAAGAACGACAGAGCTAACCAGCGAATGCTGCGGGACCTCATGAGTTATTTCCTACCCTTCTGGGTTTTCTACCCCAACAAAGGCTGCGCCACTCTTGGAACCGACGAACGATTGGGGGAAGGCCGCATCCGTCTTCCCGTGCTCTCCATCGGCATCAATTTACGGTCATCACCGATTCGAGGGCTGTTCACAATTGCTCAGTTGTGTAAGAAAATCTGGTAGCGTCTCAGCCGTTGTTAGGCACGATGGCTAATTCGCGAGGCATCCCAATTACAGTCACGAGGGGTTTTGAGTCGGATTCGGCCTTTAAGGAATTTGGTGACACAGAATCAGACACCATGAGGAATGGCGGATGTTTCTCGAGAGCCCGCACCCGATTAGGTACGTGGTGAGCGCGGTAGGAATCGAACCTACAACCTACTGATTAAGAGTCGGCGAATCCGAAACCGTCGAGCGCTCAGCTTTCGCACCTTAAGAATCAATGACTTGCCGATAGCCAAGCCCGCACGGAAGCGCTTTGTACTGGTATTGAAAAGACGCGAGTTAGCGCACATGGGATCGAACGGTACGGCACACTTATGGCACACCGTACGGCCCACGGATTTCAGCCTTTTGATTGAATCCGTGCTAAAGTTTTGACATGGTGGTCACGGTCAACATTCCCGATGAACTAGCGGCGCCAGGCCAAGGCACTTGGCCTGTCTCTTGAAGCGTACGTCCAAGAGATTTTGGCGCAACAGTTAGCGCCTCCTCAGCAAACTCGACAGCCGCGTACCCAAGAGGAGATTCGCATCTGGCTCGACTCACTGGCCCAATTCTCGGACAAGATTCCCCCGTTGCCTGAGACCATTTCGCGCGAGTGGCTTTACCAGGATCACGACTAAATGGCTATTGCGTCGTGTCTCGTGGATACCAATATCCTGCTACGCATGACACGCCGCTCGGATCCCCAGCACCAGCTCGTAGACACAGCGCTGGCGCGACTCGCTTTCCAAGGCACAATCCTCCATTACACCCACCAGAACATTGCTGAACTTTGGAACGCGATGACTCGGCCCTATCCCGTAATGGCCTCGGCTTGACGATTACTGAGGCCGAGCGCCAAGTGCGGGCAATCGAGGCCGGCATGACTCTGTTGCCGGATAGCGAAGCAGTTTATCGAGAATGGCGGCGGATTGTTTGCAGCACGGGGTGTTGGGCGTTCAAGTGCACGATGCGCGATTGGCAGCGGCTATGTTCGTTCACGACGTGAGCCATATCCTGACATCTGAACGTCACGGACTTCAGCCGCTTTAGCAGTATCACGGCAGTGCATCCCAGCAGCACCCAGTAGCGTCCATTTGTCATAACGCCCTTGTTCTATTGAGCTTGTTCTTTGCTCAATGGGGGCCTGTGGGCGATAACGTCGGCATTCTACGCTGCGTCAACAACAGACAATGTACCCTCATTCGGCTTCAACTTTTATGGTTCTTCGCGGCCTGCTCTACGACTTCTTTGGCGAGCGCGTCGGCTGCATCCTGTAGCCTTTTGACGGTGGCCGGGTCTTCCTTAGCAGCTCTTGCGTTATTGAGCTTCTTGTTCGCCTCCGCGGACCTGACTACTGCGTCATCGTATTCACTCATCGTTTTCCCTCCGGCCCGATTCTATCGCTTGACATCCCCTTTTATAGAACCCCGCCGAGATCTAGATCGTGAACATAAGGAGCCGCCTTTCTCTCACCCACGTTACCGCAGTGACTGCAAAGTGACCGTCGTCACATTACCTGCGAACTGGTCGAACATTTAACGTCAGCAGAGAGACCCAAATTCCGTGGGAAATTCAAGATGGAGAAAACCGTGAAATCGCTCTTGTCTGCTCGTATGAGCGTCCTTGTCGCAATCCTCGGAGTCATTCTCAGCGGCTGCAATAGCGCCAGCAACAACAACGCCAACAATCCGCCGTCAAACACAAACCTAGAGGGCAAATGGGAAATCGTTGCCACATCCACGACTAATCCCGGCGTCGTTTCCGTCATTGACGTTTCTGTGAGCAGCAACGTAGGTCCGGTTGGTTCCTTTAGTGGGGGAGCCATTTTATTCCAAAGTCAGCCAACCTTCTACCCGTACGATTGCCAAGGCGTTTGGACTGATAACCAGAACGACCCGCTCACCCTGACAACCAATGGTTCGCAGGTAACGGGCACACTCACCGACGGCAGTGCGACGTTCAACCTCACCGGACAAGTGACTGGGCAAGGGACCAGCAGTGTACAGTTTAGTGGTACATACAGCTCCGGTGCCGGAAACCCAACTGCTTGTCAGGGCAGTGGGACATTCGTCGCCAGCCAAGGAACCGTGTCGCTGACGGGCAACTACCTCGGCACCAGTGGTTATCTCACAGGAAGCTCCCTGTCCGTGACACAGAATGGGGGCAGTGTTACGGCGGTCCTGAGTGGTGCAGGCACTTACTCAGGTGCGGATACGACCAACGGCAATACTGCCATTGTGTCGGATGGCACTGACATACTCACCCTCTGGGGGGACGGCTCAACGAAGACTCTCTGGATCTGGAGCCAAGCCGACGGAGCATCTGGCTTCGCTAAGCAGTAGCATTACTAGGGGGACCAGCCATGAACATCGTGCAAAACAGAATGGCTGCCGAGCGTGAATTACGCAGCGCGCAGAAAACATTGAGTAATTTCGAGATCCTGTCCAAGGGTCTAGACGCTGAGATTGCGCGGATGCACGCACCAAAGCTAAAGTCAGCCCGTGTCCAATTGGAAATAGCTAAGAAGCGTTTCGCTCGTGCGAAAGAGTTGGTCAAATTCCGGATAAAGGTGCTCGTGGCGTCGAAGGCACTCAATTCTTTGAAGAAACGCTGAACGTGCGCCTGGGAAAACGCGGGGACATGAAGCTGTGGAAAAATTGGCCTGCCATTCTCACCGGCCAAAAAACTTTTGCGTTTAAATGCCCTATAAGCGATTTAAAGCGTCTCGGCATACGTGTTTCGTCACCTCGAAAAGTGCGAAGTCAATTTCTTCACACGTCCCAGGGACATCCTTTACACTCCCGCGGGTAGCCCATCTCTTGCGCTTTTTGCAAGAGGTTGGGGCATTCCCGAATCTGAACCCCTTAGGATTTTGTCCTCGATTTTTCCTTCAGCCTCCTGATCTCTACTCTTACAGTTGAGGACTGCCGAGGGGCGACATTACTGAAGTACCGTTGAGCCGGTCAGTTCTCTGGCAGGACTATACTATACAGTCTGGCGACGCCGATGGCACCATGTGATCTTGCGTCATCCCCAGGATTGTGAATTCGATTTTTCTCGACAGGACTGCCAGTGGCAAGACATTTACTGTTGGGCTTCCTCATAGTCGTCACACCTCTGCTCGGACAGCAGCCTGCGTCTCCTAATGGTGCTGGATCGAGTGCCGTACATCCCAGCGGGATCGCCAATCTCCACAAAAGCCTCAGCACCCTCGAAAGGACGTTGCAACAATTGCCAAGGAAACCAAGGGGGCCGTCGTATCAATCGTCATGGCTGACAAAGGAGGGCAACCCATTGCCCAAGGCAGTGGGTTCGTGGTGAGTAGAGATGGCCGAATCGTGACCAACTACCATGTCATCAAGAACGGTAGCTCTGCCGTCGCCAAGCTCCCTGACGGTGCTTTTTTCACCGTCGATGGGGTGCTTGCATTCGACAAGGAGCGTGATGTCGCCGTCATCAAGGCTCATGGGAACAACTTTCAGACAGTCACTTTGGGGAATTCTGACCGACTCCAAGTCGGAGCCGACGTTGTGGCGATAGGTAGTCCCCTTTCGCTCGAATCAACCGTGTCAAACGGCATCGTCAGCGGAATTCGAAGTGACGAGGAACGCACTCTTTTGCAGATCACTGCACCCATCTCTCATGGCAGCAGCGGTGGTCCCCTGTTCAACATGGCCGGGGAAGTCATTGGTATTACCAGCGCCGCCTTTGTAGATGGAGAGAATCTCAACTTCGCAGTTCCGATTAACGATGCGAAACGGTTGCTCCAGTTGCCAGCACATGCTCTTCTCGCTTTTCCTAATGAACCAGAAACGCGGCTGTTGCGCCCAAAGCCTCCGCACCGACTGACAGTTCTGGTCCATCGCTCGAAGAAACCGAGCAATGGATGAAGGACAACGTCAATCTAACACTGATGGCCAAATTTAGCCGTGACGGTAACTGGAGATGGGTATTCGATAATTTATGGGGAGTACTTCGCCTGCGACAACTGCTCTGGAGCGATATACGTAGGAGGAGCAGGCAAGGCAGTAGACATACGGGATGGTCAAGTCCACGAATGGATGGGACGAGAAAAGTTATGACTTGAAATTTGGGAAGTGCTCGATGACTGTTGATGATTTCGACGAAATCCGAGAATCAAGGGGCAGAGTCATCGATCCTGTGCGCCCGACATTCAAGTTCAATGGGAGCACGACATTCGATTTGCAGCATTACGATCCTCACGTTACCGTGGAAGAAGACCTCGCAACCGAAGACCTTAAAGACCCGAAGAAAGGGGGCTTGGTCATAGTAGGCAAAGGCAAACCGTTTCGTTTTGATACGGCTTCGGTGAAAGCGACTCCTCTAAGCCACTACCAGCCCGAACGTCCCATCTTCTTCTATCTGGCATATCCCTTTGCGGATAGGTTCGCCGAGGCATTGGCGTACGCCATCACTCTGTGCGGAGGCAAGCCGGAACGTTTCTGAAATCAACCGAATGCTATCCAAACGCAGCGAGCCCACTCCGGCCTTTCCTGCCTGCCGCGGTTTCTCAAGTTACAGTCAGGCGCGCTTTTTATTTCATTTGGCAGTTTCTTGACAAGCCCGACTTTGGTGCCAGCCTCCGAAAACTCCTGCAGGGCATCCATGTCTTTATTGTTGGCTACGAACCGATGCCCTGCGGCAAGACAACGCTGGAATTCCGCCAACCACTCAGGGCTGCACCTCAAGAGGTCTTTGCTGGGCTCGGCGAGCGCTTCTATGTCGTCGTGGTGGAAGTAAAGCTCGTCCTCTATCTTCACAAGATAACGTCGCTTCTTTTCGGGCAAATCTCTGTCGCCGGGGCGCTGCTGCACCACCGTACTCACGAGATTGCGCGGATTCTTGATGAGAACTTGCTGGCCTTCTTTGAGCGGAGTCATTACCGGATCCTACACCCGCGCGGGTCGTCGCATTCATGCGTATGGCCATACACCCAGAGGGCCGGCTGGCGGGTCTCGATGATCTCCACCATGTCCAGGGAATTGAACGCCGGAGTGAGAGGGCCGCCCTCGTATTTGGAGTTGGGATTGATGACCGGTGCATTATGGCTGATAACCACGCGCGGACCACTTAGATTCTTGCCAAACCAGTTCAGCAATTTCGACGCGAAGCTTTTATGTAGCGCAATCGAATCCGCTGGCGTGAAAGGCGTTTCGTCAGGGTTATAGATGAGGCGGTAATCATTCATTTGAGAGCGGGCGGTCTCCATGGCGCGCAAATCGCCGCCATTGAAATCCGTCCACATCGTGCCGCCGAAGAAATTGACACCCCCGATGCTGACCTCTTCATCAAGCAGCAGTTTCACATGCGGATGTCTGTCTTCGAGCCACGCCTTGAATCTTTTGTCCTCTTCGTTCATTGGCCGCCGCGTGTAATATTCGTGGTTTCCCGTCACATAGAGGACTGGTTTCTTCCACTTCCGCAGAATCTTGTCGAGCGGCTCATGATCCCTGAGCGTGACGATATCGCCCGCCAGGATCATGACATCTCCGTTGACTGCCGGTGGCAACATCCAGCCCGAGCCAAATTCAAGATGCAGATCGCTATAAGCAATGATTCTCATGCTCGTAGGAGAACGCTTGTTTGAACACGTCTTTCTCAAGTCCCAGATTTACTCCGACAGCGATTCGACTCGGCGCGGAGCCCGGTTCGTGCAAGTAAAAATCTGACATCCCCCGGATAGCTGAATAATAAGCCGAGGCGCAAAGGCCAGTGTCAAGGCTCTTCGACCGCGAACGCGGCGCGCGAAGCGCGGCCTTGACACTGGCCGGGCCTCGGCTATGCTCTGGCTATCCGGGGAATGTCATCCGTGAATCCCGCATCAAAGACCTAGACCGAAACCCTGACTGATCTGATTCGTGTGCGTGGTTTGTGGTTCTATTTTGTGCGCTACTGGCTCTTGCTGAATCGCGTGCGAATGGGACACATCGCGACTGAGTTCTTGCCCGAGCGTCTGCGCATTATTCGTATAAATCTGCGCGTCATAGCGTCCACGCGAGACCGAGACATAGGCCATGCGGCTGTTGAGCAGATCCTTAGCGCCCAATTCGGTGTCCACGTGAATCAGGACACGGTCGGCAGTCTGTCCCTGGCTGGAGTGGCTGGTCATGGCATAACCGTGGTCGAGATGCGGATGCTTGCGCGGATCGAGTTCGACCGCGCGGCCACCGTCCATCTTCAAGCGCAGCCGCCCGTCTCCGTCGATGCTCTCGATGGTCCCCAACTCGCGGTTCGCAACTCTGAGGTCGTTGGCCGGCGCGGTGAACTGGAATGCGGTCGCCTACTGAAAAACTCCGCATCTCCTCCCGAAAGACTGAGACGCCCTGCTGCCGGCGCGGATCGTAGGTGCGCTGCGTGCCGTCCTGCAGCTCGACTGTCAGCCGGTTTTTCGGAGCGTCGATGCTCTTCACCTGTGCGTACTCGCCTTTCCCGATGCCGGTCTCCTTCGATGCGCGCGAATAGCGCAGCACATCGCCCACCTCATAGCGCTCGGCCCATGTGCGGTCCGCGCCGGTGAGGTCTTGGCGCGGCACTAGCGTCCTGATGCGGTGCTCCTCGTTGCTGACGAGGCCAACCTGCTGCAATTCCGCATGGATGCGCTCGTTGATCTCCATGCGAGAGCGATTATCGGGAGAAATCACCAGCGTGTTCTCCGGCGATTTTGCGTACTCCTTCGCAATCGCGGCGATGCGCTCGTCGTGGCCTTGAATCTCATGGACTCGGCCCTGCCGGTCAAGATTCTGGATCGCTTCGCGCACTTCGCCCCGCGCAAGCTGCTCGACCACCTGTTTCAGTTCTGGGTCTTTCTGGCGCACGATCTCTTCGAGCTTACCGTCTTCATACCGGCGTCCTGGAGCTGCGCGAAGGGCCGCCCGGCCTCAACCGCCTCATGTTGCCGCCGGTCGCCGACGAGCAACACACGGTCATTCGGATGGAGCCGGTTCACAAACTCATGCACCTGCCTGGTCGATGCCAGAGAGGATTCGTCGAGCACATAGAGCCGTTTCTCCCCGCGTATCCGGCTGCTGTCCACGTACCAGATGCTTCTGTAGTGTGGATGTCTCCATGCCTGCTTCCCCGAGCTTCTGCGCCGCGCGGGACGTTGGCGCGAAGCCTTCCACCCTGTAGCCCTCGGCCTCCGCGCCTTCGCGGATCACGGAGAGAGTTGTCGTCTTGCCCGCGCCTGCGATGCCATCTAAACCGACAACCTTCTCCCGCGAAAGAAAGATTTCGTCTACTGCCTGGCGCTGCGAAGTATTCAACTCCGGGTGGCGGTCTTCCGTGGCGATGCGCACTTGCGGCGAGACCAGCATGGGATCGCTGTAGTCGCGCCGATTGCCTTCCTGCATCCGGCCAACGATCTCACGCTCCATGCGTACCATCGCGGCGGTTGTGTACTGTCTGCCAGCGCCAACGTGCGAGACTTCGCGGAACTCCCCGGCCTCGATCCGGCGCTCGAACTCCTGCCGGACCTGGGCATAGGTGGTTTCTCCCATGCCGCGCACCAGCGCTGTTTCAAGGATCGCGCGGCGGTCCTGCACTGCCGATCTCTCGAAGACATGATCGCGCGCCCATGTCACGGCCTGCTTCGCCTGAACCTCTGGCTCCGGCATCTGGTATTGCCCATGTTGGCGCGCCTGTGCGACGACGCGGTCCGCCTGATGCCCGTACTGTGCGGCCAACTCGCGGTGCCGCTGTAAGACTTCTCCCGGCGACAGCAGTTCCTTGCGGTCGCGCGTATGGTGGGCCGCGATCTGTGCCGCCGCGGCTCCGTCGATTCCTTGTTCCCGGAGATGGTCTTTGATCTGTTCACGTCGCGGACTGGAAGCCTCCAGATATTCCTTCGTGTAGCCTTTTATTTCCGGCTGTCCATGCTTGCCGCGCTCCAGTTCGTAGCCCAGCTTTTCCAGACGCAGAGCCAACTCGGATCGGTAGACCGCCGTGGCGTAGCGCTGTGACACGAACATCTCGTGCGGCTGCAAAGCTCGCATCTGTTTCCCGTTTTCGAGACCGTTCTCGCGCTCGGTCATGTTGAAGATCACGGCATGGGTATGAAGCTGGGGCGCAGCATAGCCATCGACGGGCCGCGCGGTGTCGTGCTCGAAAGTGGCGGCGATGAATTTCCCGGTCGTCTCCGGGGCATGGACATTGCCGATCCGCGCCTGCGTGTATCGTTCAAGTTCCTGAAGTGCCGCGCGTACACTCTCCCGATGGGCTTCCCGCACCCGATCATCGCCGCCCACAAGCGCGGTAAGCGATACCGACTTCGGCGCAGAGAATGTGGCGTCCCACCCGGCGCGATGCTCGGCGCTGGTCACCTCTCTGCCAAATTTGCCTTCATAGGTTCTCGAAACTTGATGCCGTACGAGCTGCTCTTCGGTGTGCGGATGTTGGCCTTCACTCAGTCGTGCGAAGTGTTCGGAACCAACGCCACCTTGCAACCCCCACTGCTCGGCGAGTCTGCCCTGCCACTCACTGTGGCCCTGCTGATCGCGGCTCCAGTAGTTCTGTTCCTGCGAGGCAAACTCCCGCACATGGTAGGTCTGCGCCTGGCTGGCTGACAGCGGTTTCGAGATCGTAAGCATAGCGAGCGTTCCTCAAGCGTGCAAGTGGTGTTCTTGGCAATTTGACTCTCATTCGATTCCCTTCGTTTTCTCCCAGGCGAACGCCTCTTTGGGTCTGGTCTCGGGCGCACCGATGGTCGAACCATTGACCGTCGAATCGAAGAGCCCGAGCATCGGCTGGGTAGGCTTCTTCAACGGATCGGCGGGAGCATTCGCGGGCACTGATGCGCGCTGGTTTCGGCGCGATCTCTGGCATCTGCCGCTGCGACAAATCTCGGCAGTCTGAATCGGATTCTGCCCATCTTTATCCTCCATCTCTGGATCAAACTTGGCCGAGGCCGGCCCCATTCGATCGTCTCCCTATCCGGCCATTTACGTGAGGACCGGTTCTGCAACACACTCCGCACGGCCAGTAGCAAAAGGAACATCGCTCCTACCCAAAGGAGAGCAGTTGAGAGCGAAAAGTTTCCGGGCAAAGTCATGGCGCTCATGGCATACCACCCGTTTGCTTAGCCTCGCGGGCAAAGAATTCTTCGAGAAGTTTGCGTGCCTGCTGAAGCTTTCGTGCGTCTGCCTGGTCGCGAATTTTGAGGACGGAATCAGGCGACAATTGTCTGCCTTCCGTTGCGGCCTCGAGCGGCTGCATGGAAGAGATTCAAGAGCGCGTAACGTACCGCCCAGACTTCGGCTAATACCAGTTCGGCGGGATCAGCGGGCCGCTGTCGCGCAGCGCACAGAGCGGTCCCGCGCAGCCACTCGGAGAGCGCCTGCCCCGCGCTTTCGGCGGCAGCTTCGATTCTCGGCCAGTTCTTCGGGAGTCAGTCGCGTGGCGGCGGTCTTGGTGCGGAAGCAGGGCTTCGCCTCTTCTCCGAACGGCAAACTGGACTGGGGATTAGCTTGAACGCGGGGACTACTCATTGGACAAACCGCCTTGTTGCACTCCTGCGCTTGATTCCGCTGCGATTAAACTGCGTAATTGTTGGTTCACAGGAAGCTCTTGCGCTTCAACGCGTTTACGCGATCGACGCTCTGGAGCCACCTTGTCGCAAACAAACATCATCGTTCGATATCTCAGTCACTCGGCAGATTGACGAATTTTGTTGACGCAGCGAAAGTTAACCTGCGTAAACATCGAAGCGCCTATCTGGCGCTCCGCAGTTCCCAAATTGGGGGTGACGTGTCCACACTTCTTCCGGTGCGAAGCACCGCGTTCTTACAACTCGCCATACTCAAGAGCCAGCGCGTCCCAAAGGCGGCGTACTTGCGGAGCCTGCCACGCGCGTCGAAACAGCTTCTTGATGGACTGCCAGTCTTCGCCACGAAAGTTAAACGTAATTCCGTTGTCACCAGCGCGAAAATTCACGCCGATTTCGTCCTTCTCGTCAGCCACCGTGTACGCGAGAAAATAGCGGCCATTCCAGGAGATCAGCACCCGCCTTACATCCAGCCGTTCTAGGATCGTCCTGAATTCCGAAATCTTTGGGTATCCCTCCACGGGATAGAGCGGCGCAAGTCTTCCGGGGAAGGACAACCAAACGGAAAAGCCTTCGCTCGGCGAGCGCACGAATTCGAGACGGTAGTCGCCTTCTTCAAATTTCGGTAATGGCGGATTCAACGGAGCGTCCATTCCCCCTGCCGAAGAGTTCGGATCTTGCAAGGGCCTAGCATAGTGAAAATAGTGCTGATCGAGAAGATAACAGGTCATGCGCTCGGCCCGCGATGTGCTCCAGCGCCACGAAGGCCGGGAGGCTCTTAGCTTTCATCCCTAGTTTTCGAATCCTGCGCCGACATGTTCATGGCGTTTTGTTTATCTACAAGGCGAGTTCTCTCGTCCTCGATCAGTTCCTTGATCAGGGGGCGATAGTCCAGAACGTCGTTGTCTTCGCAAATCTTGCAATGTTCGAAGTCGTGAGTGCTGTACTCATTCAACAACGAGGCGGTGGGGGACTCAAGGGCGGCGAGATATTGGCCTGCGCTGCGAATGTATAGCCTCTTGTCTTCCTTTGTAGCGAATTTGTGGGAGCGGTGGGTCCGGTTGTAATCGAGCAGCCGCTCGGCGGCGATGCTTTCATAACCCTTCTCTACGGGCATGAATTCTAAGATCCGTTGACACAGCGGAAGCTGATCCTGGATCACCTTGTCGGTCGGATTGGGCGTGAGCCTGAGGAGAAGACTCACGAGCTCGAAAGGGGTCTCTCCGTCCCAGAACTCCAGCAGAGTTTGGGGAAGGTCGCGCTGTTGCGGTTGGTGTGGGGTTGAAGCGTTTTGGCTTTGTGCTTCCCGCGACGCGGGAGCCGCGACGGAGGGAGCCGTAGTGAGCGTAGCGAACGGAGGCGACCCTTGCTTGCTTTCTTTCTTACTTAGGATGTTTTGAGATTCGTCTTCAGACTGGTTGTTAAGATTGGTTTGTAGAGTGGTCTTAAGAATGGTTCTGTCTGAACCGTCGTCTGAAGCCCCCTCTGAATGCTCCCTTGAAGTCTCACCTGAGGACTCATCGCGGCGTCCACTCGGGAACTCCTCGTAGATGGTTATATTCATTGGGTTAATCACCTGAATGTTCCCAGCATCGTCCATAACCTTATAGTTGTGGATCGTCACGGGATAGGACTTGTGGCTGCCCTGCTTCATGTGTCGCGTGATCCAACCCATCAATTCGAGCTTCCGTAGAGCCTCGGAGAAGGTCCGCTCGCTGTACGCTTTGCGCGTCCAGGTATGCAACCCGCCGGCAGACACATTCTTCACGCGCCCGGTATCCCAGTTCGCCCAGTTGTAGAGAATGCACATCGTTAGCAGCATCGCGGGGGTCAGGTGGCCCTCGTGGAGTTGAGAGTAGTTCGGCGGAAAGCCGAACATCGAAGGTGAAGTTAGAACTAGTCATAGTTGCACGCTTTCGGGTTGCACCGTTCACCTTGTCGAAGGGTGTTTGCCGGAGGCCTTCGTGGGGCAGGCGGTGCAACCGTGTGGGTTCGACCTGCCCCGGCTTGAAATCGCTTTCACGATCCCGACACGAATGGTTCACGAAGTCGGTTTGCCGACAGAGAAATCGGATTTTCGGAAGGGCGCCAGCCCGCCCGTCATCATCTGGTCTCCTTCAGTTGAGCGATATACCGTCGCGCCGATTGCTGCCAGCAATCAGCCGCGGGGTGCCAGTGTTCCTCGCACCAGCTATCGACAGTCTGGCGGCGTCTACGCTGGTTCCCTCAATCCAGTCGAAAAAATCCGTCGCTCCGCAGAAACTGACCTCCTCTCGCATTTCCCGGATCGCCTCCATGGCTAGGTTCTTATCACCCACGTCGCGGTGAACCTGGCGGACCCGGCGCATCACTTCCACAAGACTCGTCTTCTTGCTGGCCATAGCTCAAGCCCTCTCGATTCTGCCTCCTCAGCAGCAGACCGAACGTCGCCTGCCTTCTACTTCTGGGATGACCGCCGAGAAAGAAACGTCGCGCTATCTTTGGTAACCACGCGTCCGTGTGGCCTAGCACTCAGCCGTTCTGCGAAAGTCATTGGTCCCCGGCTGCCCAGTGATCAGATGTGGCTACATCACTCCGTCCACGATCACAGATCATCAAGTTCTTCGGGCGTAATCGCTCTTGCCGGCAATTTCGCTACGCGCTTCGCTTCTTTCTCGATCCTCTCGATTTCCTCCCTCGAAAGCCCGGGCTCGAGCGGATCGATTCCCATACGCGCCAACATCTTCATCGTGTCGTCGTAGTGCTCGGCGCAAAGCCAAAGCCAACCCCACTTCAGGCCAGCGGGCTTACCACACGGCTCATCAAGGTTATGGTCGTACTCGCAGTAGTGTTCGCTCATTTTGCTTCCTTTCCTGTCTCGTTTACCGCTATTCCATTGGGTGATCGAGATTCAAGAGTGGTGAGAAATCTTTGGTAACGACACGTTCGTGGCCTTTTGCTACCCGTCCGTGTGGCCTTGTTTTTAGCCGCCCGCGCCTGTTCCGATGTACTTTGGGGGTAAGAGTGAGCAAGCTACGCCGCGCCAACTAACACGGACCACCTCAAGGGCAAGACCATCACGACTGCGAACCCTAAGCCGAAGGAGGATCGATGAAGCGACGGCGGTTTCCCTACGAGCGCGTTGCGAGCCTGTGGGCGAAGGGCAAGAAAATCGCTGAGATCGGCGTGGGCATAGGCTGGCTTGACCAGGGCCGGGACGACGGCGACCGCTTCCACACGCTGAGGAACCACCTGCGGCTCATGCACCGGGGCTGGCGCGGCCCGGACGGCAGGGTGCGGAAGCTCCCTTACAGGGCAAGCCGCGCCGTGGTCAAGGCTGCTAAGGCTCGCTCGATGTAGCTGCGACCAAGACCATGTCGCGGGCATCATATTGATGCGCACCCCAATCCTGCACAAATTTCCAAACAAATATGGAAAGTTTGAATGCAGGACATCGAATACTTCGTGCCCCCAGAGACGGTAGCCCGGTATCTGGGGATCACCCGCCGCAGGGTGCTGGAACTAGCAAACATCAAGACTCTCCCCTCCCACCCTCTCCCCGGTCGTGGACGCAATAAGCGTAAGACGCACCGTTTCCTAATCGCTGAGGTTCATGCGTGGATGCTGCGGAGGAAGAATGGCTAGTGGCTGGCTGAAGCGAAGGTCGAAGAACGGTCGTGATGAGACCCTCTTCGTCTACCGGGACTCCACAGGCGCGACGAAGTCGAAGAGTCTGGGGCCTGCTTTAATGACCGACGACGCGGCGTGGAAGAAGATCGGCGACGAGGGCTACCACCTGCTCGTGGGCAAGCCCAGCGTGGATCACATCCGCTTCGGTGACCTGCGTCGGGGGTGGACTGCGGACGGGCGCACGGTCAGCGGCAGACCCAAGGCGCACAGCACGCTCAATACTGAGAAACGCAACAGTCGCCTGCATCTGTCTCACTTCGACCGCCACATCGCAAAGGACATCACCTCGAAGCAGATAAAGGAATGGTTGTGGAAGCAGAGCGCGGGCTTGCAGGCGAAGCTCCGCAACGAACTGTCCAGTATCTTCCGCTGGGGCCGAGTGGAGGGGTTGATCCCGCAGGAGTGCGATCCCGTGAAGGATGTGGGCGCATCGTCGATCAGTACCTACGAAGCCGTGGACGTCACGCCGGAGCAGGCATTCTTGATCCTTGACCAGATTCAGCCGCCGCTGGTGCGGTGCCTCGTCGTCCTGCTGTCGGCGACCGGGATTCGCCCAAGTGAAGGTATCGCGCTTCGATGGTCGGACATAGACTGGGTCGGCGGTAGGATTAGGATTGAGCGCGGATTCGTGGACGGCAAACTCGGCGATCCGAAGTCACTCGCGTCGAGGGGCAACGTGGAGATGCACAGGGCACTTGCGGCAGTGCTGCTCGGGTGGCGGAAGCAGACGACGTTCGCGAAGGACGGGGACTTCATTTTCGCGAGCGAGCGCAAGAACGGCACGCAGCCCCGGACGGAAAGCATGATCTCGACCGACTACGTGCGCCCAGGCGCGATCAGAGCTGGGGTAATCGACGAGTCGTGCCCCCGATTCGGACTGCACAACATGCGCCACGGCTTGGCCACGTTCCTCGCGGAGCGCGGAACAGACCCGAAGATCATTCAGCGGATGCTGAGGTGGAGCGATCCGAAGATGCTCCAGAGGTACGCGCACCCCCGGCGTCAGGCGAAAAAGGCGCAGGGAGAGTTCCTCGGACGTATGTTCAGGAAAGGGCGAAAGCGGGTACAAAAACGGGTACAGCAAAAACGCCTTTCCAAGAGGAAAGGCGCATGAAATCTGGAGCGGGAGACGGGATTTGAACCCGCGACTTCGACCTTGGCAAGGTCGCACTCTACCACTGAGTTACTCCCGCTCGAACTCTTTCAGTATAAATGAGGCCATCCCGGCGAGCAACGTAGTTTTCGTCCGTCGCCGGTCACCGCGTTACCGAGGTTCTCCTCAGTTTATTCTCTAACCCGGTGCCCCGGCACCCCGAATTGCCCAGCGCCGCGGCCCTACGCCGGACGCAATCCCTCCGCGGGAGGTGCGGGCTCCACTGCGGATCCTGATCGGGCGTCACAATCTGCGCCGTCGCGCATGTGGATGATGCGGTCGCCATACGCGGCGGCCTCCGGATTGTGCGTGATCATCAGCACGGTCTGCCCCAGCTCCTTGTTCGACTGCCGCAGCATGTTGAGCACGATGGCGGAGTTCTTCGAATCAAGGTTGCCCGTGGGTTCGTCGGCCAGCACGATGGCTGGCTTGTTGATCAGCGCGCGCGCCAGCGCCACCCGCTGCTGTTCGCCGCCGCTAAGTTCGTTGGGGCGATGCATCCAGGCGCTTGTCGATGCCGAGCAGTTCGGTGATGTCGCTGAGGTGCGCCGGATCGGGATGTGCCGAGCTCCCGCGATGTCAGGCGCGATTTCGATGTTGCTCGGGCGGTGAGCGTGGGCAGCAGGTTGAATTTCTGGAAGACGAAGCCGATTTTGCTGCTTGCGCAACCGCGTGCGCTCGGCATCGGACAGCGAAGCGAAGTCCACGCCGTCGATCGAGCACGCTCCCTGAGTCGGCGTGCGTCAGCCCGCCCAGCATGTAGAAGAGAGTTGACTTGCCGCTGCCGGAGGGGCCGACGATCGCTGACGAACTCGCCTTCCTCCACCGCGAACGACACTCCGCGCAGCGCCTGCACATCCACCTTGCCGATGCGATAGGTTTTGCGTAGTTGCTTCGCTTCGATGAACGCCGACATCCAGTCAAAACGATATCACAGGATAGAAGGCACTGAGACTCAGGCTACCGTTGCATGCGCGGTCGGGCGCTCGTGAGTACCCCGGACGTTTGGGTCCACGCTTGCGCACCAGCAGCAACCGGATTTTCTCCAGCAGGTCCACCGGTTCATACATTCCTTTGGAAAGAAAAACGTCGGCGAGAGTGTCGCGCTCGGAAATCTTCACACGGCCGGAGATCAGCACGGCCGGGGTCTGTGGCGAAACCGCTTTCACCTGTTCGATCACCCGCGCGCCGTCGATGCCCAGGCATGATCAGATCGGTGAGCACGAGGTCAACGCTGTGGGTGCGGAACGCTTCCATGGCCGCTTCACCGTTGTTGCACGCGATCACGCGATAGCCGCGCGTTTCCAGCATGATTTTGCGAATGGATAATGCCTGTTCGTTATCGTCAACACAAAGAATTGTTTTCTTGGGCTTCATGGACCTGACCGGGGGACTTGCGTCGCCACTTCTTTTAATTTTTAGAATTGCAGAGCGAGTTGCATCCTAATCAGAATCGCGTCGTCGCGAAAGTGGCGCGCTCGCCAATGGCACT
>CAWIQL010000002.1:0-281690 GCA_963838255.1 uncultured Acidobacteriota bacterium
GGCGACGGTGAACTGATGCCCGGACGAAAGGATGAAAGCATGGGTGATCGTCAGCGGAGTCGCGAAGCGACTTCGTCTCCATTCCCCTACGAGGTTTTAACCACAGCGGAACTTGCCGAGCGGCTTAAGGTGAAAGAAAGCTGGGTGGTTGACCAGAGCAAACGTTCACGCACAGCCGATCCGATCCCGATCTTCAGGCTGGGCAAGCATCGCCGATACCTCTGGGGTTCGCCGGAGCTAAACGCGTGGCTCCATCGCCGGAGCGGTTCGTCACAGAAGAGCGCGTAGAATCCGGCAGAAGGTGGACGCGGGGTTGAAGCGCGAAACGCCGTCGTGAGTGGATCGAGTTTTTGAAGTTCTTGTTACTATTTTGTTACTTTTTTCGCGTATAATTCGTCCAGTTTTGGCTGTCGTGGGCTTCGTTAACCACCGTCGAACTTCATGGCAGCAATCCTAAAAGTATCTGCGATTACAAAGGGATAGAACGATTTTTCCATTGTTGCTGTGATTTCTGAAATTGGGCGGAACACAATCCCACTCTCTCCGCCAGATTTTCTAAGAAACTCTCGAATCATCTCCTCGAAAATGTCGCTCCAATCGAACTTCCGACGAATACTATTGCCGATTGGGGTACTCGACATAATGGCGTTGTGATACGCGCGGGGCCGGCACCGGCAACATTGGCCCTGGAGCAGCTGTTCGAGGCCATTACGGCTGGTACTCCCAGAGATCGCTGAGCCAACCGGCGGTTCCCGTCGAGTCCGTGCTGCTACAGGCTTCCGCCAACTTCGTGCGAGCTACTGAGGGTCAGGGTAATCACGCCCTGCTGCGTCGTGGTACCGGATGTGCCGGTGACGGTGATGGAGTAAGTTCCCGGCGTGGTGCCGGAGGCGCAAACCGGAGCGGGGCCGCTACTGCCGCACGCCAACATTCCCCCGGTGAGAGTGACAGTCGCGAGAAGAATCAGAAGGGCGAGCATCTTCGGCCAGCTGTGGCAACGAGTCCGTCCCGCGGGGATGACAAAGAGCAGGACACACGCAGGCAGCGAAGCTTGCGCGGCGTTCCACAGAATTCCGCGATGCTGGCGATTGGCCGAGGAGCAGACATTGGTAGCAGCGGTGGTCGAGATAGTGAGAGTAGCTGTTGCGGGTGCGGTGCCAGTGATGGGGACGGGACTGGTCAAGCCAAAGCTGAATGTGGGTGGGTCTTGAGCGCCGGATGGGCTGGAGGTGACGACGGCGGTGAGGGTTACGTTGCCGGTGAAGCCTCCGCTGGGCGTTACGGTGATCGTCGAAGCGTTGCCGGTAGTGGCGCCGGGCGCGAGGCTGACTGCTGTGCCGGTGATGGTGAAGGTGGGGCCGGCAGGTGCAACCGTTACAGACGCCAAGCCTATGGCGTCGACATTGCCACTAGCGGCGTCGTCAAAGTAGGCCTGCAGAGAGTCTGTGCCAGAGGGCAGTGATCCAGCGGGGATGGTAATGGTCGCAAGGCCTCCGGTCAATGGGGTGGGCGGAGAGCTGTAGCCGAGGACGGAGTAGTAGTTGTTGCCGAACAGCGTTACCGTGCCGCTGGGCGTGGGATTTCCGCTGCCAGCACTGACTGTAACTGTGACCGGCAAAGATTGCGCCGCAGTGATGCTGGTAGAGGATGGCACCACGGTCACGGTTAATGTCGCGGCGTTTACGTAGACCATGGAGGGTTGGCTTACCGCGGCATAGTTCGCGTCGCCCGAGTAGTTGGCGAGCAAGTTGATGTTGAAGCCGGTGGTCAGAGTACCTGCAGGAACGGCGATAATCGCGGTGCCGCCGTTGAGCATAGCTGCGGCTGAGTGGTAGCTGCCATTGGTTAGCGTTACGGTGCCGGTGGGCACCGGATAACCAGGGCCACTGGTGACCAGGATGGCGAGTGATATCGGCTGCGACTGGGACTCCTCAAAGTTAATGGTGGATAACAACGGAGTGACCCACTCACTTACCGACAACACTTGAACCTGCGAGAACGCGGACGCGAAGTTGTAAGTGGAAGAACTGGCCACATCCGGAATGTATTTGGCCGTCAGCAAGTCAGGCGAGATTAGATTGTAGGGATAAGGCTCACCGGACAAAGATCCGCCGGGAATATCAATGGTGATGCTGCCGCTGCTGAGGGTTGTTGCCGCGGAGGCATAGCCGCCGCTGGCCAGCATCACCTCACCCGTCGGGGTTGGGCCGCCGCTTCCACCACTGACTGTGATCGTCACCGGCAGCATCTGCCCCGAGATGATGCTGGTGGAAGCTGGCGTGATCGTCAGAGTTGGCGTAGATGCGGTGGAGGTCGCTCCCATATTCAGCTTGGTGACGAATGCGTTTTGGGGCGAGCGAATGGTCGCTTGGAAGACTCCGAAAGTGACCGGAAAATCATAGGATTCCGCTGATCCCGTGACGTAAATGTCGCCGGAGCTGTCCAGGGCCAACGCGTTGGCCTGATCGCCTGATCCGAAAACTATGATTCCGAGGGTGTCGTACGGGTTGATGCCGTTTCCGCCCAGGAAGGTGGAGTAGACCAGCGAGCTGGCCGTAGCGTTCAATTCAGTGATGAATGCATTGTAGCCGCCGATACAGCCGCCCACACAACCGGGCTGGTCGTTATTGATTGTCTGGTAGGCTCCCGGAGTCACCGGAAAATCTGCAGAGGCGGTGAACCCAGTTATATAGGCATTACCTGAAGTGTCTATGGCCAGCCCGCTTGCCTGGTCGCCGGCGGTAAAACCGGCGCCTGGGCTCACGTTAATGATGCCACCGCTCCCGCCGAGATAGGTGGAATAGAGCAGCGCTGTTGCGGTCGGATTCAGTTTGCTGACGAAGGCGTTGGGGACTTCATACTTACCGGCTGCGCCGTGGTTCGTCGTCTGGAATGCGCCTGGGGTTACGGGAAAGTCGGCGGACTGGGCGTTTCCGGTTACGTATATGTTGCCGGAACTATCCAAAGCGACGGCGGAGGCGGTGTCGCCAGCGCAACATTGGCCGTCACTGCTTCCGCCTAGGAAGGTGGAGAAGACCAGCGCGCTGCCGGCTGGGTTGAGCTTGCTGACGAATACGTTGTTCAGGCTATTCGCCGCAGCATTATTTGTGGGCTGGAAGACGCCAGGGGTCACGGGAAAAATTGTGAACGACGTGGCTCCCGCGATGTAGGCGTTGCCGGAGGCGTCTATCGCCAATGAGGTTGCGCTGCCCCATCCGTACTTATCGCCGATGGGGCCGAGATAGGTGGAATAGGCCAGCGCGCTGCCGGCTGGGTTCAGCTTGGTGACAAATGCGGATTGGCCGGGGCTGGGTGCTGGGTTCGTCGTCTGCAAGGCTCCCGGGGTCACCGGAAAATCGGATGACACCGTTTCGCCGGTTACATAGGCGTTACCGGAGTTATCGAGCGCAAGCCCGGTGCCTTGGTCGCCGGCAGATGCTCCGAAGAGATCGGTGCCTCCACTTCCACCCAGATAGGTGGAATACACCAGCGCGGTTCCGGTCGGGTTGAGTTCGGTGACGAATGCGTTGCTCAGGCCACTCGCCGCAGCATGATTGGTCGCCTGGAAGGCGCCGGAGGTTACGGGAAAGTCGGTGGAGTAAGTGCGGCCTGTGACGTAGGCGTTCCCGGAGCTGTCGACAGCTAAAGCGCTTGCACTGTCGGAACCGTTCGGACTGCCGCTTCCGCCAAGATAGGTGGAGTAGACCAACGCGGTGCCAGACGAGTTCAGCTTGGTGACGAACGCGTTGGAACCGCCGCTCGAGGACGCATGATTGGTAGTCTGGAACGCTCCCGTGGTGACCGGAAAGTCAACCGAGTTTGTCAGGCCAGTTACATATGCACTGCCAGCACTATCTACGGCGATGGCATTGGCCTGATCACCCAAGCTTCCGCCCAGGTATGTTGAGTAGACCAGCACTGGATCGATCACCAACGGCTTGGCGCGGTTGTAGTTTCCTACATGGAAGCCTATGGTGTGGTGCGGTAGCCGCGCGAAGTCTCCGGCGATTTCGCGGCGGTGTCCGTTCACCAGCTGATAAATCGACGGCCTGCGGAAGGCCAGCTCGCCATTCGCGGTTGCTAGTACAAGATTTCCATCTGATGACAGTCGCAGCTGTTTCGCGCCGGCAAAGTGCAAACGAATTTGCTTGGGGTTCGCACCGGGGGTGACCACGAAGTCATACTCGAGTTGCCGCTGGTTGCCGTAGTAAAGCAGATCAATCCCGGGATAGATGCCTGCGTAGCGCACGCTGGCGTACGTGGGAACATTCGCGTGCCATTTCGCGGGATCTTTGCCGATGAAGTAGTTGGCCGTTCCCGGCAATTTGTCTTCGCCGGAAATCTCCGCGTGTCCATTCGCGTCGGCCAATTGCATTCGAATCTCATCCGAGGGTGCGGATGCGGCAGATTCTCTTACGGAGCTGACGCCATGCTGCGAACCAGGTTGGAATGCAGCACGAAGCGGCTTGCGCAGGGTCAAGCTGGCGCCATCGGCAGTCAAATACAGTCCATAGCCGACACCCCGCGAAAGAAACTTGACACCGGGGTGGGCCTGTCCGGTGTTGGCCTCAAAGCTGAGCGGCAGCTTTCCGTAGCTCTCGACTAGCTGCGCTTTTTGTGGCGGCGAAGTCTTCTCAGAGGGGGATGCTGGGCTTGCTGAGGCGGTTATCAGCGAAATTGCAGCAACGAAACCGGCTACGAACAGGTTCCGAAGACAAGAAGCGCGAACTGCTGCACGCATAAACACCGCTGCGGCGGATAGATGGTTGCCTGTGACGGCAACGGCAAGAATTAACCGAGCAGTATACTCCTGCGGCCAGGGCGCAATCTGAAGGCACTCAGCGGAATGGCCGGCCCTTTGCGATGCCTTGGCCTTCGCGGATGGTGACCAGTTGATCGGCGGGAAGGTCGGCGTAAGTTTCGAAGGTACCGACGGGCCAGTGAATCTCGATGCTCGCCTTGGTGGCGGCGCCCAAGCCGAAATGTAAACGCGGGTCGTTAGAAGAAAGAAAGCTGGACTGGCTGGTGACGCATTGTGCCTGTACCCTTCCAGCGTAGCGCGCGAGCACGCGGGCGCCGATGGCGCTGCGATTGCTTTTGGTTCCTTCCAGCCGCACTTTGATCCAATGATTGCCGGCGGGAGCGTCGTTGCGCAGCAGCGTGGGCGGCTCATTGCGGTTCATGATGAGAATGTCGAGATCGCCGTCATTGTCGAAGTCGCCGAAGGCACAGCCGCGGCTGACGTGGCGTGACGTAATTGCGGGTCCGGTCTCGTCGCCGAGTTCCACGAAAGTTCCGTTTCCCTGGTTGCGGAAGATGATGCGCGGATTCTTCGCGGGATACTTGGTGTAGACCGCTTCGAGTTCAGGGGCGACGGTTCCGGCAACGGTGAAAATATCGGGGTAGCCGTCGTTATCGAGATCGACGAGGCCCGTGCCCCAGCTGGTAAAACGGCGCTCGGCACCGAGGCCGGTGCGAGCAGCGACGTCTTCGAACTCTCCCTTGCCATTGTTGTGGTAGAGGCCGGCGGGCTGGTTCACGAAGTGAGTCTTCACGATGTCGAGGTGGCCGTCGAGATCGAAATCGCCGATGCCGACGCCCATGCCGGCCATGGGTTGCCCCTCGGTGCTGAGAGCGATGCCGCGAAACAGGGCTTCCTCGCGAAATGTGCCGTCGTGGTTGTTCAGGAGAAGCAGGCTGGGGGTGGCGTCGCAAGCCACAAGGATGTCGGTCCAACCATCTTCGTCAGCGTCAAAGGCGACGGCGGTGAATCCGTAGGAGCCGCGCAAGGCTGCGATGCCGGTTTCCTTGGAAACGTCGGTAAAGGTGCCATCGCCGTTGTTGCGGTAGAGCGAGTGATAGGGCATGGGAAGGCCGCCCGGCCCGCAGTTGGTGGGCACGCCTTCGAAGTTGCAGTTGGGAATTTGCAGCGAGGGCTTGGGGGCGGTCGCAATGTCGATTTCGACGTAGTCGGAAACGAACAGGTCCAGCAAACCATTTCGGTTGTAATCGATGAAGGTGCAGCCGGAGCCGAAGCGATTGTCGCGCGGGTCGTGCAGGCCAGCTTTCACCGTGACGTCGGTGAAGGTTCCGTCTCCGTTGTTGCGATAGAGCTTGTTCTGCCCGTAGTAAGTGAGGAAGAGATCCTCGAAGCCGTCGTTGTTGTAGTCGCCTACACAAACTCCCTGAGCCCAACCGGCATCGATGAGGCCGGCTTTCGCGGTGACGTCGGTGAAGGTGCCGTCGCGATTATTGTGATAGAGCCGGTTGCTGGAGCCGGGCGGGACGCCTTCCAGACGGCGGCCGCCGAGGATGAATGTGTCCATCCAGCCATCATTGTCGTAGTCGAAGAAAGCGCAGCCCGCACCGTTGACCTCGATAATGTAAGTGTTGTGGTTGGGGTCGCCGTAGAACATGGTCTGCGTCAGGCCAGCGGTCGCAGAGACGTCGACGAAACGTGAAAAGGGGGCGAGTTTCGTGGGGCCTGCCAGGCCCCGAAGCTCGGCGGGAATCAGTACGGGCGCTAGCATTGCCGGCAAAGTCTTTAGCAGGCGGCGGCGTGTCCAGTCACCGGGTTTCAAGAAAGGCATTCCGACTTCGTCCTTAGGGTTCTTTTCGATTCTAAGGGATCAGCGCGGTTCTTGTGCGGCGTTCAGATCCTTGCGGAGTTGCAACGCTTCGCTATTGTCCGGCTCAATCTTGAGGGCGCTGGCGAGAGCTTCCTGCGCTTCAGGAATCCGGGACTCCATGGCGAGAGTTGCCGCCAGGCTGATCCACGCCTGGGTATAGCCGGGAGCGGCGCGGACGGCCAGCCGGAAGTGCTCCTCGGCGGAAGCGGAGTCGCCGCTTCGCGATTCCAGATAGCCAAGCTGGTTTTGCGCCAGAGCGAAACTGGAATCAATTTGAACCGTGTGCTCCAGTATCGTGCGCTCGGTGGCTGTGTCTCCGGCACGATCGAGCGCCAGGGCGTACTTGTAATCGAGAGCTGCGTCATCGGGAGTGGCGTCATAGGCCTCGCGATAGAGCGCAACGGCCTTTTGCACATTGCCGGCCGCAAGTTCTTTCTCCGCTTCCGCAGACTTGGACGCAGCCAGGGTGCGGTTAATCTTAGCCTGGTTTATCTGCTGATAAATCTTGAGCTCGTTTTGTGCCTGCTCGTTTTCTCCCAGGGAACGCAGAACTCCTGCCAGCTTGAAATGGACTTGCGCCTCCGTGGCTCCCAGTTCGATCGCTTTCTGAAAGTGCTCTTTCGCTCCGGGCAAATCCTTGAGTTCGGCGAGCGCCAGGCCGAGATTGAAGTGAGCATTGTAGTAGTTGGGATTGAGCGCGACGGCTTCTTCAAGATGAGTACGGGCTTGGGCAAATTGTCCGTCTTGAACTTCTAGGATGCCACTGAGATAGAGAAAATCGAAATCGTGTGGACGGGCGGCAAGCAGCTTGCGCGCCAGTGGCCGCGCGGGAGCGAAATCGCCGTCGAGCACAAGGACGCGCAAGTAGAGCTTTTGCGCCTCGAGATTTCCGGGATGGAGGTGAACTGACTCCAGGGCAAGCTTCACTGCGTTTTCATAATGCACTTGATTCACGAAGACCGTGACCAGCGCAGCCGTCAGAGTCATGGACGACGGATTTCGCTTTAGCGCCTGACGAAGAACCTCTTCCGCTTTGTTCATCATCTTGACGTGGCCATAGGCCAGAGCCAGATCGATGGCCAAAACGTCGCGGGGAGGTGCATCGCGCAGCAGTTCGATCACGGAAAAATAGTCGTCCTGCGCCATCAAAGATCTGCTCATCCCGTCGAGCGCCTCAGTGGAACGGTGATCGATGCGTAGCGCAGCCTGCCATTCGGTGACAGCCTCCGGATGGCGCTGCAGTTGATCGAGCGCGGTGGCGAGCAGCAGGTGCGGTTTCAAGACCTCGGGCAGGAGATAGATGGACTTTTCCAGCGGCTGGAGTGCCTGATCGGGATGCCCGGCAGAATAAAGAGTGACCCCGATCAGGTAGTAGAGCTGCGCGTTTCCGGGTTCGAGCTTCAGGCCGTTCTGAAATGCCTCGAGGGCACACTTGAGTTGGTTATGGTCACCAAACCAGTCTCCGAGCTTGGCATAAGTGTCGGCGTCGGGCTGGGCCTTGAGCTTGGCTTCAAGTTCGCGAGGGCCGGTGCAGGCATGGATGCACGGGGTCAGAGCCAGAAGGGCTGCTAAGGCGAGCCCCGCTTTCGCGAGCATCACTCTAGAGAACATCGGGTGAATTGCCATGGAATCGGCGGTGGCATGCGGAGAGCGGAGATCCGCGGCCAACAGGAGTTCCAGTATATTCGAGCGACTCGAAGCATCTCAAGACGCAGCCGATAACACCGGGGTATGTGCGAGAGAAAAGAGTTGCGATAAAGTGGATACATTCTGTGGGGTTCGGTTCCAAATTTCGGTTTCGGAGACCGCCAGTTCGAGGACTGCCGGGTTCGCTCTGGGTTCTGGTTCTGCTGCTAAGGCTGCCGCTTTGTGAAGCGCAGGCGATGCGGACGACACTGGTGAACAGTGCGGCGGTGGCTTCGACATCCCCTTTTTCTGCCGAAAAGAAACCGCCAGCCCGCGGGGAATATGCCGGAGATGACGCGTGCCGTTCCTGCCACGCGGAAAAGTACAAAACCTACGAGCAGACAGCGCACCACTTCACGAGCAGTTGGCCCAGTCCGCGAACGATGAAGGGAAGCTTCAGTCCGGACTCCAATGTGATGACGACCTCCAATCCCTATCTGACGTTCCGGATGACGGTCAACGCACAGGGATATTTTCAGAGCGCGGAGGAAGCGCTTTCGCCCAGCAAGAAAATTACCCGCACCGAACGCATTGACATTGTGACCGGTGCTGGACGCAACGGGCAGACCTACATCTTCTGGAAAGGGGATCAGCTTTTTCAGCTGCCGGTGACGTACTGGAGGTCGACCGACAGTTGGGTGAACAGCCCGAGTTATCCTGACGGTTCGCCGCATTTCGACAAGGCAATCATTCCGCGCTGTCTGGAGTGTCATGCCAGTTATTTCGACTGGCTTCCGCCGCCGGTGAATCGATATGGCAAGACCAGCCTGGTGCTGGGAATCTTTTGCGAGAAGTGTCATGGCCCGGGGCGCGAACATGTGGCCCGCCACCGGTTGAAGCCGAAACTGCCGGAGGGGATGGCGGAGGCCATCGTCAATCCCGAGAAACTGCCGCGCGACCGGCAGATCGATGTCTGCGGCTTATGCCATTCGGGCAATGGAACGCCGATCCAGCCCGCTCTGTCGTTTCTGCCGGGAGATGAATTGGACGATTACATCGACTTCCCGTACCTGGGCCCGGAAGATGCAATCGATGTTCACGGCAGCCAGGTGCAGACGTTGCGGAGAAGCAAGTGCTTCCAGGCGAGCACCACGCTAACCTGCACGACCTGCCACGATGTGCATCAGCCGCAAACCGACGCGGCGTCGTTTTCGCCGCGCTGCCTGAGTTGCCATGAAGCGCGGCAGTGTGGAGAGTTTGCCAAGGTGGGCGACCAGATCACGCGCAACTGCATCGATTGCCACATGCCGCTCCGGCAGTCCAAAGTGCTGTTCTCAAACACGAATGGAAAGAAGACGGTGCCGACCGTGCGCACGCATACCATCGCAATTTATGGGGACGAGAGCGCTCACTGAATCATTTTGATTTTCGCGCGAGAGGCGAAGCGCCGGTAATTGCGAAAGGCAATTTCATTCATCTCGATTTGACGGCGATGCCGTTGCAGGGTCACGGTGGAATGCACCGGCAACAGATAGTCGCGCCCGGAGATGGCGACATAGTCATAATCGACAGTCATAGCGACTGCATGCATGGAAAAGTCGCGCGGCAGATCGTCGGCCTCAAGGGTGATGCGGCGGACTCCGCTGGTGGCGGCGTCGATGTAAACCAGACCGTGAAAGCCGACTCCAATGGTATGGTTGCCGCCCTCATTCAAGTCGATCGTGGCATTCTCCCGAGCCACGCGATACGTGAGGATTTGCAGGGCTCCAGTGCCGTCGCCCAGAGTTCCAGCTTCCTTCCATTCAAATTGAGTTTTCGACGCAGGGTCAAAAACCAGGTTGAGCAGGGCGCCAAACTCTCCGACGGAGATTGGCCACTGGGAATTCATGTCGGCACGCTTAAGGCTGCTGCGCTTGCCATCCACCTCGAGGGTTTGCAAAGTCTGGTGGCCGTCGTGGTAAGTGAGAAGTTCCACGATCGAGTCGCGGTGCTTCCAATTGCCCTTGCCGGACTGGTCGACGGAGCGGTTGGTGACTTCGGCGCAAATAAAGTTGGGCAGCGCCTTGGCGTAATCGAGAGCGCGCTTTCTGGCGCCGGCTACGATGGTGTCCATCTGCTCCGCGGAAGGCGCAGGGACCGAACCAGCGGGCAGTTCGGTGATGACGAGACGGCCCTTGTGTCCGTTGGGTTCGGACTCCTGTGGTCCGGAGACGGCTGAGATCTCGATGTCATCCGCTTGGGCCTTTTCGGCTGCGGCTACGCTCGCTGGTGTAGTTGCGGAGGCCAACTCAGGGCCTTCGATTCTGAAAGTGAGGCTGCGTTCGGAAGTTTTCCCGCCCTGCGTGAGCTTCTCAATCACCTGGTATTCGCCACCCGGAAGGGAACCGGCCTGGACCGATGCCAGATATGGAATGGAGGCCGGCCCATCGGCTTTGCGTAGCTTCAGCGGGACCTGTGCGATGGATTCGTTGTTCTTGAGAACTTCCATCTCCAAAGTTGGTTGTTCAGTCGACGTAGGATCGGGATGAACGACGAAGAAGAAAGAAATCTCTTTCGCGCCATGCGGAACACGGCCAGAGATTCCCGGAACGACTTTGTGTTTGCCGTATTGCAGCGGCTCAACGGAATCCATCTCCTCAGGCAGCGGGAGCACGCGTTGCACGAGGGCGACATCGCTGAGAGATGGTCCGGCAGACGGGGGCGGGATTTCGAATTCCTGGCGCTGGGCTGCAACTTTCTGGTTGTTGCGATCGAGAATCGCGGTCTCCAATGTGTAGGTGCCGGGCTCGGCAACGAAATGGCGTTGCATGGTGATGACTTCTGATTGCGCACTCGCTTTGGAGTCCAGAGAACCGTGCCGGGGAATATCCTCGCTGAAATGTTCGATCACTTCGCCGGCTTTATTCTTGACCTGCGCCAGAATCGAGACGTGGAGTGAATAGAGGTTGGAGTTGGGGTCGTCCCTTGTTTCGAGTGCGGATACCGGAACCTCGACGACCAGCGCATTTTCGTTGCCGGTGGGTTGATCTCCCAGGCGAAGAATGGCCGCTTGGAATTTCAAATCGGTGGGAAGTTGCGATTCACTGAAGAGTTTCAGCAGCGGCGCCTCGAAGGGCTTGACCCCGTAGCCGGCGTCGGGAGGCACGGCAAAATAGCCGGCCTTGGAGCGGATGTGGAGACCCGGACGCACTGGGGTTACCGCGACCGGCCGGAACTTTCCGTCGTATTCCTGGATGGGCGGAACATAGGAAACCTCGTAAAAGGTATTCGCGTCTTCGACCATCTGTTGCAGCGGCTTCTTTAGAGAGTCGGTAGCTGTGATGTAGGCGCCGCCGCTTTTCTCGGCGAGTTCCGCCATGGGACTTTTGTACCCGGACAGACCCTCGGCCTCCACCTGGTCGATCGTGTCGCTGATCTGCGCCTGCATTCCTCCCGGCAGCTGGGGCGTCGGCGACAGGGCCGTTCCAGACCCAGCAGGCCCCGAAACTGAATTCGCCCTGATGCTGGCCCCTGCTCCTCCGATGGCTACGCTGGCGATGAGTCCCTGGATGGCATTCTCGTCGGTAGGATTCGCGTCGATGGCATAAATGCTGACCCCGGATTTATTTGCGGTTCCGGTGATGGAACGAACCATGTCGCGGGTGTTCAAATCGCCGTTCAGCCCCTGGGCGAAAAAGATCACTACTTTTCGGCCGGTGAACTGGCGTTGGATGCGTGCCAGTGCGAGCAAGCCGGCGAGCGCAGGCCGGCAGTGCTGGTCCTGCACGATGCGCTGCGATTCTTCAATCGAGGCCAGCATGATTCGGGCCGAGTCGCGCTCTTTCGAATTGACCACGTGTCCGGAAGAATCCTTTCCAGTCTGGGCGGTGGCTATAAGGTTTTTCTCCGGCAGAACGGCGGGATCTTCGGCGGCTGATGTCCCTCTTTCCTTTTCTTTCTCGTTTTCGGTGGCTGCTGCGATCGCCTTGGCTAGTGCGGCGGGGTCGGAAGTGAATCCTTGAATCAAACGAAGGCGTCCGCCAACGTCAAGCACGGAGAAAGAGAACTGACTCGGAGAAACGATCTTCAGGATCTTGGTCGCAATGTCACGCGCATTTTTTGCCGCGGAGGGTTCGAGACGATCGAACACCATAGTGATCAGATGTTCCGCGTTGGTGCCGGTGACTAGGCGAAGATCGGAGAGCTTTACGGGCGTACCGCCGTCGGTCACCGAGACATCGGCGGGCTTCAGGTTGAGGACCGGCTTGTTCCTCTTGTCGCGCACCACCAGATCGAGAGTGACTTCGTCGACGGTGGTGATGATCGTCGGGCTTTGGCTTGGACTCTGACTGTTCTGCGCCGCCGTGGTTTGAGCCTGCGCCTGCGGGACGAGGAAGACGACGAGGAGGACAAAGGCCTGTAGAAAAACGATCCTGCACTGCTTCATAAAGCCTGCCTTAATTGAAAAACAACACATTCTACATCCGATAGGCAGAGTCGCAACGCCAGATTTCGGGCGCGACTGGAGCGTTTGAGCCCAGCATCCCTCAGTTCGGGAACGGTTCGCCGGGCTTTACCACTCGAATCTGGTGATCGGTGAAAGTCATGTGTCCGTTGGGGAGCTTTATCTTGGGCATGTGACAGCTGACGCAGTCCGCCTTGGCGCTTGGGCAGGTTTTCGCATGGGTCAGAGCTTTCGCTGATGCCGGGGTTGAAGAAGCAGCGGCAGCGAACGAAGCTGGGGTCGAAACGGAATGACAGGCCAGACATTGGGGGTCGTAGGAAGAGTCCTCGCGAATGACGTCTTGGTGAGGATCGTGGCAGGCGACGCAACTGATGCGCGGATCGGCGCCGTCGTAGCATTTGCTGTTGGCCAGGCGATAAGGCTGAAAGCGGACGGTGAGTTCGCCGCGCCAGTGATTGCGCACTACGGTTTCCCAGGTGCGATGACACTGGCCGCAGAAATTCGAGATGTCTTCGGAAGGCCACTTGCGGAGATCGGGCGGAGCGGAATCGAAATCGCCATTCAGGGCGTCGCTCAGGTGAATCGTTGTGCCGGCATGGCAATGCTCACAGGTCACGCCGGTGCGGAGGGTCTCGTAAGTCATCTTGCCGTTGGTGACGGCATTGCTGGCGTGACAGCCGAAACAGACTTTGGTCTCGCGCAGTTCAATCTCGCGGCCGATGGCTTCTTCTAGATTTTTCGGTTTCAGATCTTCGTCGCCGGTGGTGAAATCGAGGCCGGGAATTGAGGGATAGAAGCTGACCGCGCTCTCATATCGATGGCCGTTGTAATCGAGAACCCAGGTCTGCGCGCCCGCGCCGAAATTCCAATGGATGGGTATCGAGATGGTGCGAGTGCCGTCGCTGACGATATAGGTGCTTTCGGCGGAGCGGGTTTCGACAGTATAGGTATAGGGGCCTTTGCGCACCGTGAGTGTGGGATTGTCTTTGAGCACAGGATTGGCGCCGGGAAACGCGAGCGCGCGACCCATGGGAGTGCGCGGCTGCGACTCAGAGCGGGCGCGGTGGCAGGATACGCATGCGGACTCGGTCTGGCCTTGTGCAGCAGCAGATGGCGAGGCGGCTGCGAGGCAAAACAGAATGCCCGCGAGCGGAATCAGCGCAGACGGGCTAAGGATGTGTGGACGGAGTCGTGTCATTCTTCGTCATTTCGAGGCACAGCAAGCGCTCGCGCCGGGCATCTTCTTTGCGGCCGGATTTCGAGTAGGCCTTGGCCAGCGCGAGGTGAACCTCAAGGTTGTCGGGTTGAAGTAGCACGGTCCGTTCCAGATATTCGATGCCGGCTTTAGGATCGCCGGTCTCGGAGAGGGCACGGCCGAGAACAAGTTGCGCGCTAGGAAGCGCGGGGTCTTCTTCGACAGCTTTGCGGGCGTGGGGCAGCGCCCGAGAGCCGTCATTCTGCAGCAGAGGAATCCAGGCCAACATGACCTCGGCGGCGGGATTCGATGGGTTTACTTCCAGCTCCTTTTTGAACTCGATCATGGCCTGATCGGGATCGGTAGCGTAGAGAAGATAGCCATAAAGATAATGTATGTTGGGCACGGGCGGGACGCGATCGAGGAGTTGCTCAAACTCGACGCGCGCCGCGTCAAGGTCTCGCTTCATAAAGGTGAAGGTGGCTTTTCCTGCGGCGATGTAAAGATCCCGCTGATCGGTCTTTAACTCTTTCGGGAGGAGTGGCGTGCGCAGGCCAGCCAGGCCGAGCGCTAACAAGAGTTCAGGATTGGGATCGGGATCGCTCGCGAAGAAGGCATAACTGCGCAGAGCGTCTTCAAACCTTCCGGCGCGGGTGAGCAGAAGAGCGTCGTGGTAACGGAGAATCTTTTCGTTGCGCGGCTGGTTCGCGGCACCCAGCGCCAGGGCTCGCTCAATGTCTTTCAGGGATAAGCCATAGTCGGCGATCTCGAATTCGCACAGGCCGCGCATGGCCAGAGCCGGAGCTGCATTGGGACTGAGATCGAGATAATGCGAGAGCGCGTCGCGGGCCTCAGGGTAAGCACCGGTAGCGTATTGCAGAGAGCCGAGGAACCACCATCCGTCAGGCCACTGCGAATTGAGTTTCAGCGCCTGCTGGTAGAGTTCGATGGCGCCGGGCAGGTCGTTGGCGTCACGCGCCGCTGTTGCCTTGGCGGCGACATCAGAGAAACTGGCGGGGTTGGCTTGCGCAGCGCACAGTCCAGGCCAGAGGGCCAGACACAATATGGACAGTGTGAGCCAGAGTTGCGGCTTTGCGCGCCAAAGACAGTAACGCCGAAGATTGATCCCCATCCTCTGTTCGCCGCACCCACTGCGGGCAGACTGCGTCAAGACCTCTTCAGTCTGAGAGTCTGCTTCTGGAGGATCATCGTACCATGGAGCGCGCAAGGCTTATTGCGGCGCGGACGGAACCTCAGGTTCAGAGAACGAGCCGGCAGTATGCGCGGAGGCATTGGGTGCTTCGGGAGCGAGCGGCAAGTTGATTTCCAGAGCGCCGACGTTGTCGGTAATGACGTCCCGCACTGCCAGCCGTACTGACACTGCGGTCGTGGGCAGGTCTATGTGTTGCTGGAAGTGATAGATGTCTTCCTGCGGCGCTGTTTTCGCGGCGACGTCCCCGGACTGCTGGATCTGGGCATTCACAGTTTTCCCCTCTGCATCAAAAGCGGCGGCGGCAATCTCCAGGGCGGGATAGCGAGCCGCGATCGAGTAATCGATTTCGTAGCTTTGCAGCTGGATGGGGCGCAGGGCTTTGGCCCGAGTCGGGCCGCTATCTCGAGCGGGGTTGGCTAGTTTCGCCATTTGCTCCGGCGTAGCCCGCGCGGGCGGCGCCAGTGTGTGGATATGAGCGCGAAACAGCAGTTGGTGAGCCAAGGGTGTGCCGTGTTGGAGGTAGCGCGAGAGAGAACTGGCAATGTTGGTGGGCGGATGCGTCTCCGATTCAGATGCTAAATGGAGGGCGCTGGCAGGCGCGGTCGCGGTCACAGTCGCGGTTGAACGCGCGGTGCCGTGGCTGGGATTGCCGTTGCTCGGGTTGCTGTTACCCGGATTGCCGTAGCTGGGATTTCCGTAATAAGAGCGACGATATTCCAGATGATAGCCGCGCTTGGCCAGCTCAACCTGAATGCGACGCAGGTGGCCGTCGTAATTCTGATTGCTCGGAGAATAGGTCAGAGTGTAGTAGTGGCCGCCGGCTTCCGTTGCTTCGGTGAGTGCCGAGGCAAGATCGTTCGAGTTGTAGAAGGCGCGGCCTCCGGTGGTGTGAGCGATCTCCTCCTCCGTCATATAGCTGGCATTCAGTTGAGGACTGTCGCTTGTGGTTGCCATCGACCCGTTCATGGGGCGAGCGGACACGTGGGTCACTGCCGCGCCACGAACGTCGACGGGATAGACCGCGATCTGTCCCCGAGCCAGCGCATCGGTTGCTTCCTTTAATTCTTCGCTGCTGGTCAAAGCTTCGGCGCTGCCACCGGTAGTGGGTAGCATCGAGGTTGGAAACGATGCGGAGAGCCAGATTACATTCTTGCGTCCGGGAAGATCCGCCATGAATCCGGCAATTCTGATGAGGGCGCGAGTCGTAGAAAAGTAGGGCTGATATTGCTCGGCGTAGAGAAAAAGCTTGGGCAGATGAGCGTGGGAAGTCTTAGGATCGAGTACGTCGCCGAGCCGGTTACGGTCTTCGGTGAATCCCTGCACCAGGTAAAGGCCGTCGCTCAAAACAAAAACTGCGAAGCGGGTACCCAGCGGCTTGGTTCGGATGAACTTCAGCAACTGCTGGCGCGCCACCGGCTGGTCGTCGACACTCATATTAAGAAGATCGAGCAGCAGAACATACAGCGGACCGCGCTCGGGCTCGGCTGGAACGTTTAAGAAGGTATTGGTGGGGAGGGACTCAGGAAGTTTGGGAAGAGAGTCCGAAAGCGAATCGAAGTTGTGAATGTCGAAGGCGCGAATGTGCTGGGGATTGCCATCTTCAGCAATCGCGAAATCGGCGGCGGTGAGTCCGGAGACTGGTTTACCGTCGGAGTCGGAAACGACGACGTCGACAATGACGCGTCGCACGCTCTGATGAAAAACTACCGCGGGGGCTTCGGGCTTCTGAGCATCCGGGCTGGCTGGCACGGGCGCAGGTGCAGCGTCTGTCTGCGCGTTCACCGTGCCCATGAACACTGTGGCTGCCAGCAGAATCCGGATTCGGAGCAAGATGGATACAACCATGGGAAAAACATCTCCGGCTGCGGCCAGTGGCGTTGGGCGATTCTACCCCAGGTCTGGTGTGCGAGATGTCAAAAGTTCACAACATTGCGCGAACCGCGAAGGACCAGACCCAATTTGGTCACTCGACCCTTACCGACAGGCTTGACTCCGCCACGGACGCTCCCTGTTTGGCAGTGATAAGAACGTCGCACTGTCCTGGTCCAGGAGAAACCTGGACCAGCATGGGGATCGAACCATCGGGTCCGGGAGGAGCAAGGTCGAGGGGCTTGCGCGCGATCTCCCGGCCGTCGCGCATGAGTTGCAGCGTGACTTTAGGGAGCTCCGTCGCAGTGGGTTTGCCTGGGTAAACGACGAAATAAAGACTGACCGGATTGCCCGGAGATACGGAGTCGGCGAGGGTGGGAGTGATGCGGCCACTCTCCAGTTCAAAAGGACTAAGAGGATTGCGGGGGCCCGTCAAAGGGTCGAAACGACGAACCAACCCGAGAGAACTTAGAGACAGATCCTTTCCCGGATCGACGAAAACCGAGACGCGCTTGGTGGAAGTCTTACCGGTCTGCTCGTCGGTGACGGCCGTGTCGATCATGTAATGTCCGGGCTGCAATTCGACCGGTTCGGCATAAAGAATGCGATCGCTTTGCAATCGCGCAACATCGGAGCCTGAGACCTTGCGGATCAATTCGCGGCTGACCTTCTTTACGATCTCACCATTGGAATCGTGGATGAAAGCGACCAGTGCAGCGCGAGCGTGCACTTCGCCGGTCTTCTGATCGGCGACGGCCTTGATGCCGGAAAGAGGAACCTCAAACGCGACTTCGTACTCGACCGCGCTGTCCTTCGGCCGGAACTTCATGGCCGAGACCTGGTAGGGAAATCCCGGAGAGGCGGGCGGAGCGTTCATGGCGTTGAGCGCGAGCAATTCAAAAGGCTGCAGCGATTCTCCATTCAGGTCGGGGAGAGCGTAGTAGCCTTTGCGCGTCTGCAGGGTAATCTTCGGCCGGCTGATCCTTACTTCGATTTTGCGGAAGTGCCCGTCGTAATTCGTAGAGGTGGGAGCATACGCCAGTTCATAGTGGGTGCGGATGTCCTCCATAATTTTTTGCATGGGCAGGGAGATTTCGTTGGTGTTGGTGACCGAGAAGCCTCCAGTGGATTCCGCCAATTCGCGCATGGCAAGCTGGGGGCTGGCGACGGCGGTTAGTTGAACGTCATCATCTTCGAAATGTCCGTGCTGCGGGTCGTTCACTTGGGCCGAACTTTCGGCGGCCGTGCGGTGTTGCGCCGCCAGCGCCTGCATCATGGGATCTTCCGCGTTGAGGCCGCGAGTGTCGAGAGTGTAAAAGGACACGCCGGCGCGATTGGCGTAGCTGATCAAGTTGTCGACGGCGTCACGGCGGTTGACCGGGAACGCCAGTCCATCCGCCAAATAAAGAACCACCTTGCGGCCTGGCAGCTTCTCCTGACTGCGAACCAGGGCATGCAGCGCGTCCATGGAGTCCATGCCATTCGACAAACTGCTGGACAGCCGAAGGCCCTTGGCCAAGTCGGCCTGCACGAGAAGAGCGTTTCCGAGGACAAACGAGGCGTCCTGGGCGGATGCGTTCGCGTAGAAAAGGGGATCTTTCACCAGAGCCGGGATCGGAGTGAACAACTCGTTCTCGACTGCTGCGGCCTGGGCCGCGGTGGTGGTGGGCGAAGACAGGACATTGGCGGCGTTGGCTTGGATGCCTGCCAGTCCCGCGTCGGCCACTGAGGCGGAGACGTCAAGGTGGCTTCGAGGGTCGAATCCCTTGGAAGCTGCATCCACCGCTTTCGCCAGCAGGTCTTTGTCGCTGGTATAGGGCTGAATCACACGCAAAACGCGATCGAGTTTGTAGACCGTAACGAATGTGTTCGGGACATTGTCGCTCTTCAGGAACTCCTGCACGGCTCGCCGCGAGAACTCCAGGTTCAGGGGAGCAATTTCGGCGAACACCACGGAAACGAAGTTCACCTGTCGCATGGAATTCAGCGGGTGCTGATCCTGCCCGCTCTTGTCCGCCGCCGCGGTTTTGGCGGCTCCGGCGGCGGTGCGTTCGATCTCCAGTTGTTCGGAGCCCTGCACGTTGCGAAACACGCGGACGGTCTGGCGGACGCCATCTTCGTAGACTTCCACTTCGTCCGGCCGCAAATCCGTGACCGCGTGATGGTGCTTGTCGCGCACCACCAGATCGAGAACCACCTCCCGCGTGCTGGTATGAATCACCTGGCGGTCAGGGTCAACTGCAGGCGGAGCGCTGGTTTGAGCGTGCAAGGCAGGGGGAAGAAACAAGGAGCTAAGGGCAAACAGGAGAAGATTCCGCGCAGGCATGTGATTCACCTCACTACTGGTCCCGCCGTGCGTCCCCAGAGGGCGGGTTTTCCCACGATTCCGGCCCGGTCAAGGCCGACAGTTTACCCCGGATGGACCGAATATGCACGCTTTCCTTAAAAAATCGATTTTTCTCTTGACAGTGGTTGTTCATCAGCGGTAACTTTCGACGTTCTTGGCAATAGTATGAATCCACTACGTAATCGCTTACGGTCCTGTAAGGGTGCCACGAGGTCTCGGCGGCACGGGGGTTGTAGGCCTATTTGGTTGGCAAATTCCGGGAGGGGTAATGATTTCCACTCTTAGACTCGCGACGTTGAAGAAAGCCACTAGCGCGGCAGCATTGCTGCTGGTAGTCATCCTGCTGGCGTCGGTTTCATTTGGACAGCAGTTAACCGCTACGTTGAGCGCCACGGTCGCTGATTCGGCGGGCGCGGTCGTGCCCAACGCAAAAGTGACGATGAAGAACGAAGCGTCCGGCGACATCCGCACGACGGTGTCAAATGGCTCGGGATACTTCACAATCACGGCTATCCAGCCCGGCAAATATTCGATAACCATCGAGGCTGCGGGCTTCAAGCTCTGGCAGCAGGCTGGCATCGATCTCGCCCAGGGCGATAGCAAAAGCCTGCCCAGCATTAAGCTCGAAATCGGCAAAGTGACCGAAACCGTCGAGATCAAGGCGGGCGCCGACGTTGTCATCCCCGACAACGCCGAGGTTAGCAGCACCCTGAACACCGGCTTGGTCGAAGACGTTCCGATCGTAGGTCGCGACGCCGGCGAGTTGCTGAAGTTGATGCCCGGCATGGCGCTTAATAACGGAGGCACCCAGGGATCGAGCTTCAATCCGACCACCGTCGGATCGAACAACGGCCCAGTGGGTGCGTATTCGGCAAACGGAACCCAGCCCAACGGTGCCATGGCCTACATGCTGGACGGCGCCAACCTGGTCGATCCGGGCAACGCTGGAACCCAGATCGCGAACATCAACCAGGACATGGTCTCCGAAGTCAAGGTACTGATGTCGACCTACAGCGCGGAATATGCCAAGGGGCCGGTGATCTTCCAGGCATTCAGCAAGAGCGGCACCAGCCAGTTCCACGGTGAGGGCTATTTCTACGCCCGCAACAGCGTATTCAATTCATGGGACGCTTACACGAAAGACCAGTACTTGAGCGACCTCGCCACCAACCCGGGAACGCCCGCCAGCCAGTTCTCCAATGCTCTGGAGCCGCCCGCGCACTTCTACTATCCGGGCTTCAATATTGGCGGCCCGATTCCATTTCTGAATCACGGCAAGCAGAAGGTGTTCTTCTGGGCCGGCTATGAATACATGAAACAGTTGCCCGCGGTCGCGCCGATCGATTACAACGTACCGACCGTTGAGCAGAAGTCGGGTGATTTCAGCGAAACCACCGTCAACGGACAGCCCGGCATCATCACCACCGGTAGCGGCACGACGAACTCACCCGTGTATCAGGCTCTGCTGAATAATCCCAACTATCAATACGCATACTATGTTCCCGGCGGCCTGCCGGCCTGCGCCGGAACCTGTCCGAATAGCAAGAGCATCCTGCCGTCGCAGTTCGATCCGAATCTCACCGGCGGAACTCCTGATGGCAAGCACGGCTTGCTGGCGTATTATCCCAACTCGAATATTCTGCCCGCGGCCTCCAACGGCTATAACAACTACCAGTACACGCCTGCCGTGCCGCAAAACCGCTGGGAGGCGACCGGCAAAGTCGATTACGCGATCAGCGATAATGACAAGCTGACGGTTTCCTATACCCGCCAGATCGAAAACGATCAGCATCCCGTCGGCGTTTGGTGGACTCCGCCGTGGACTCTGCCTTACCCCTCGAATGTGACTGCCCCGACGACGGCGCAGGACATCATGTCGAACTACACTCACGTCTTCAGCCCGACCACCACCAACGAAGTGGTGTTCACCTACGCCCGGTACATTAATCCGAGTCAGCTGTCGAATGCCTCTGCGGCCAGCCGCAGCACGCTGGGATTCAATACGACCGGACTGTTCGGCCTGACTACCAAGCAAGTCCCCAACGTTGAAGGACCCTGGGGCGGAGCGCTCCCGAACATCGACGAGTTCTCATTTGAGGGAGCACTCAGTGGCGCGAATGAATTTGGCGGCATTAAGAAGGATCCGTCCCTCTACGACAACTTCACCAAAGTCGTTGGCTCGCACACTCTGAAGGCTGGCTTCTACTGGGACACGAGTGAGAACGTGCAGTCCAGCGCCGGCTTACAGACGGGCGACCAAGGCGCGTACAACCTTGGCTGGGGCCCGAACGGCAGTGGTAACGTTGTGGCTGACTTCCTGCTCGGCGACGCTGGCAACTACCAGCAACAGAACAAGATTCCGACCTTCGACATCAAGTTCCATCAATGGTCGCTCTACGCCCAGGACTCGTTCAAGGCGAATCGCCAACTGACTCTGAACTACGGTTTGCGTTTCGACCACGTGGGCCAGTGGTACGGACCTTCGGCTGGAATGGCGGTGTGGGATTGGGCCTCTTACAACAACACGGCAGCCGCTCCGGCCAACACCGGACTGCTGTATCACTCCATCGACAGCAGCATTCCGCTGTCCGGCATGAAGTCGCCATTGTTCTACTATGAACCGCGCGTGGGCCTGGCCTACGACATCTTCGGGACGGGCAAAACGGTGCTCCGCGGCGGCGTAGCCTGGTTCCGCTACCAGTTTGCGGTCAACGACGTGGGCGGCCCCACGAGCGTGGGAGCGGGCCAGTTCACTGCCTCAAGCCCAGGCATGGGCCAATGGAACCCCTCGACGGGACTGGGAGGATACGGGCAGATCGATCAGCCTGGCTTCTACACGCCGCCAAGCGGAGTGCAGCTGAACCAGTACGTATCGGCCACGGGCGGCGGAGCCGGCATCTCGGTGTTCCAGCAAGGAGACAACCGCACTCCGGAAGTCATGGATTGGAACATCACCATCTCCCAGGCTCTGCCGTGGCGCTCGGTGTTCGAGGTTTCCTACGTTGGAAACAAGAGCACAAATGAATTGATCAACGGAGGCAACGGCAACATCGATAACCTCAACAACGTGACTCCGGGGGCCTTCTGGCTGCCTGATCCGGTATTGGGTTACACCGTTTCCCCGGCTCCTCCCGGCTGTAACAACAGCAACGCTAACAACAACTCCACTCTGTGCGCTACGAACCCGGATTACCAACTCGAAGAGGAGGGCGGGAACGGCAACGGCTTTAGCCCGAACCACTTCCGCCCGCTGAAGAACTACACCGCCGTGAACCTGATCACGCACGGAAGCTACGCGAACTACAACGCGCTGCAGCTCTCGTGGCAAAAGCAGTCGGGACCGATTACCTTCTTTACGAATTACTCGTTCAGCAAGGTTCTGGGTATTCGCGACGGCCAGACCGACAATGGGACCGGCAACGGCACTGCAGTTGATCCGTTCTATCTCAAGAACAACTACGGTCAGCTACAGTACGACCACACCAACATCCTGAACGTTTCGGCGGTGTGGCAGATGCCGAAGTTCGTGCACGGCAACCGCGTGCTGGAGGGCGGAGTGAACGGTTGGCAACTGTCAACCTACACTACCTTCCAGAGTGGTGCACCGCTGCAGCCAACCACGGGCGGCAACTTGAACGCCGGCTATCCTAGCGTCACGGTACCGTCCTTGGGTGCGCCGGATCTACCCAACTACAGCTTCCTGTTGCCAAACGGAACCTTGGGCGTCCAACCCACCACTGGCACTTGGTTTGGCACAAATGCCTACAACCTGCTGCTGCCGCAGGTGGTGTGCGATCCTCGCAACCGCGCAAAGGGAGCGTACTTCAACCCCAACTGCTTCCAGATGCCGGCCTACGGGCAACAGGGAACACTGATATGGCCCTACATCCGCAACCCCAACTACTTCGACAGCGATCTGGCGCTCTTCAAGAACTTCCAGATTACGGAGCGGCAGAAACTGCAGTTCCGCATTTCGGCGACCAACTGGCTGAACCATCCATTGGGTCAGTTCGGATTGGCCGGCACAGGCGACGAAGCGCTCGGCTTCTCCGCTAACAACCCTTACTCGATTTCGGGCACGGCGGTTGGGGCGGCTGGCAATGAGTGCGCGTTCCTGAATTCGGCCGTTAACCCAACTACTGGGAACTGCACCTACAATGTGACGAGCATTTCGCAGACTAATACCAACCCCCAGCTGACGGGTAAGCCCGCTTTTAAGACCGGCAGCCGGCAGGTGCTCTTCGCCGTGAAGTACTACTTCTAGGCCGGTTCGGCTAGAGATGTTCGGCTAGAATCAACATGGGGTGGCTCCGGCCACCCCATTTTTTTCGTTTCGCAGAATGGTCTGAGAGCGCGGTGCAGGACAATGATGCTTTCTCTCGGGTGGGTGGGTCGAACGGTCGCGTTGCTGTCAGTTGCCGCCGTTTGGATGCTGCGTTCTGCGCCCGTCCCCAGCCCGATTTCGTTCGAATGGAAGAAGATACCATTCCGCCTGGAGAACGACGAAACCCCGGCCCGCAATGCGCCGGAAACCATGCCCGGTGGAGTCGCCGTGTTCGACTACAACGGCGATGGTCGTCCTGACATCTTCTTCACCAACGGCGCTAACATTGCCACGCTGAAGAAAGATTCGCCCAAGTATCGCGATCGCCTGTTCCGCAATGACGGCAACGGCGTATTCACCGATGTGACCGACGCGGCCGGCCTGGCAGGTTCGGAATACGACATGGGCGCAGCGGTAGCAGACTACGACAATGACGGTCATCCCGATCTGTTTGTTGCCGGTTTGCACCACAGCACGCTCTACCACAACAACGGGGACGGCACGTTCACTGACGTGACGGTGAAGTCGGGACTGGACGCGAGCTTGAATCGTCCTGATGCCGAATTTGGACCGTGGTGGGCGATCACGGCGGTGTGGGTCGACGTGAACAATGACGGCCTGCTCGATCTGTTCGTCGTCAATTACATGCAGTGGGAGTATTCGGACAAGCCGCTGTGCGCGATTGGAGGCGTGGCCGACTACTGCAGTCCGAAGTTTTACAAGGGCCAGCCGAACCAGTTATTTCTGAATAAGGGCGACGGCACCTTCCAGGAAGTTTCAAAAGAGTGGGGCATCCGCAGCCACGTTGGCAAAGGGATGGGCGTCGGCATGGCGGATTACGATCTCGACGGGCGTCCGGATTTGTTCGTGACCAACGACGCGTCGTATAACTCGCTGTTTCATAATCTGGGAAACAAGTTCCAGGAAGTCGCCTTCGAGACAGGTGTTGCACTGACCGAAGATGGCAGCTTTATCTCAGGCATGGGGTTGGATTTTCGCGATTTCAACAACGACGGCTACCCTGACATTGTGTTCGTCGCGTTGAACAATCAGACCTTTCCGCTTTTTCAAAATACCGGTAAAGGCGATTTCCGCGAAGTGACGACGGAGACGGGAATGCGAGATCCGAGCAGGCAGATGTCCGGCTTCGGTGTGGCACTCTACGACTTTGATAACGACGGATGGAAAGATCTATTCGTCAGCCGGGGGCACGTCGAGTCGCTCGACCAGCCCGGCCAGCCGGTGGATCAACCGAACACAGTATTCCGGAATCTGGGCGCGAGTGGGAAGTGGGCGCCGTTGACCGAAGAAGCCGGATTCGCCGCGGCTCCGCCTGCCCGGCATCGGGGCTGCGCTTTCGGTGATTTCGACGGCGACGGCCGAGTGGATGTGGTGGTAAACGCGATCGGCAAGGACGCCGAGATCTGGATGAACCGCAGTGAGAAGTCAGGCCACTGGATCGACATCGCTCTGCGCGGAACCAAGAGCAACCGTGACGGCATTGGCGCTCGCATCAAACTCGTGACCAAGAGCGGCGCGCAGTACAACCACATGACCACCAGCGTGGGCTACGCGTCGTCGAGTGATGGGCCAGTCCACTTTGGCTTGGGCGGCGACACGCGCGCCGACCTGGTCGAGATTCACTGGCCCTCGGGAATCGTACAAACTCTGCAGAACGTTGCCGCGGACCAGGTGCTGAAAGTGACCGAGCCCGCGCCCTGAACTGCCGTCGACAAGCGCCTGCCGGCGAGCCGCAGGTGCCCGAACGTGCCTGCGCTACTTCGAAGGAGCGACCTTCCGCTCCAGCTGTGCAATCTCCTGCTTCACCATATCCACATGGGTGCCGGCAGGCATGTAGGACAGGTAGTTCTTCATGTGCTGGAGCGCCGCTGCGTAATCCGCCTTGCGGATCAGTACAACAGCGAGCAGATATTCAGACTGCTGGACGCTGTGGCGGGGATCGACGGCCAGGGCCTTGGCGGCGCTCACTGCGGCCGCGTCGCTCTTGCCCATCTGGAACTTTGCCAGGGCATCGTAATACCAGACTTGCGGCGTGCCATCGGGATCGAGCTCGAGGGCGCGGCTGGTGTTGTCGAGGGTTCCTGGCCAGTTCTGCGCCTGCGCGGCCAGGCCGGCGAGTTGTTCATAGGGCAGAACGAATTGTGGGTCGGCGGCCATGGCCTTGGTAAAAGAATCTTTCGCCGCCTGCGGGTCGGAGGTTTCCTGAAGTTCTCCGAGCTGCAGCCAGGCTTGCGCGAATGCGGGATAGAGTTGGACTGCCTTCTTTAGATTCTTTTCCGCACCGCCGGGGTTCTGGTTGAGCCAGTCCTCCCGTGCCTTTTCGAAGGCCTTCATGGCACTCGCCGGCGCCGCATGCGTGGTCGTGCTGATTTCAGTGCCGCCGCTGCGCCCTTCGGGCGAAAGGGTGATGGTCGGCAAGTTGGGATCATCGCGCAGATTTCGAATGGTGAGGGTGATGGAACTGGAACGGAAGCCAGCCACCGAAGCCCGCACCACGCAACCCTCATATTTGACTTCCATCTGCCGCCCGGCATCGGCTGGAATGCCCTGCGGGCCATGCGTTTCCACGAAGGTAATCACGTATTTGCCCTGCAGGTCGGTCTGGGTCAAGTTCACGACGGAGCCCTTGCAGTCCACGGCAACCAGCAAGGGCTGCCAGGGCAGGGGTTCGCCCTCCATCGCCAGCTTGCCGAGAAGCACTCCGCCAGCGCGGCCCTGGGCCGACATCATGGTCCAGTAATCGTACAGCCCGCTGTACTGGATGGAATCCGGTCGGTAGATTGGGGCAGCCGTAGGCCCGGTAACTGTTCTTTGGGCCGCGGCTTGCCTGACTTGCATCGCGGTGAGAAGCAACAGCAAACAGAATGAAAGCGTAAGAGAACAAGAGTTTGTTTTCACGCTACACCTCACTCCCATCATTCATATTGTACGGCGGAGGAAACGTTGATGTTCCCGGAATTTGCCGGACCACCAGCGCGCTTCCTGAGCTATCCTATTCATCATGAGGGCGGCCCTACTGTTTCTTGCTCTGTCTCCGGCGGTACTCGCGGCGCAGGAAGCGAATCCAGACCAGCTGTTCAAGCATGCCATTGACGCGCAGCAGCACGGCGATTTCCTCGCTGCGATTCGCGACTACCGTAAAGTGCTGGAATTGCGTCCGGGCGATACTCAGGCCAAAGTAAATCTCGGAGCTGCGCTGGTTCACGTCGGTCAGTTCGACGATGCGATCACCAGTTACCGTTCCGCTCTGACCTCCGCGGCCGACAAGAATCCGATTCTGCTCGACCTGGCCCTCGCATATCGGGCGAAGGGAGATTTCGAGAACGCCCGCCAGCAGCTCGCGGTTCTGCACGACGCGCAGCCGAATTCGTTGCAGGTCGCAATTCTGCTCGGCGACAGCGATCTGCGAACCGGTAAATCGGATGCCGCACTTGCTCTGCTGGAACCCCTCGAAAGCAAGTACGCGAGCAACATGGATTTCGAATATGTGTTGGGATCGGCGCTGATCAAGACGAAAGGCCGGCGGCGGGAAGGCGTGGCCCGCATCGAAAAAGTTGCCAAGGCTGGCTCCGGAGCTGGCGACTACGCCCTCGCCGGGGCGACCCTGCTGGAGTTGAATGAGTACGAGCAGGCACGCAAAGACCTAGAAGAAGCTCTGCGCCTGAATCCGCGGCTTCCGGGGCTCTATACGCTGGTTGGGACTGCCCGAGACAAGACGGGCGATGTGAAAGACGCGGAGCCCGCGTTTCGCGAGGCGCTCAAAACCAACCCCGACGATTTCGACGCCAACCTATATCTTGGAGCTATTCTTTACAAGCGGCGCGACGTCGAGGAGGCAAAGGGGTATCTGGAGCACGCGCTGCGGCTCCGCCCGACGGACTCCATGGCCCGCTATGAAGCGGCGATGCTGAAGAGCACGTCCGGAGATTACGAAACCGCAGCCAAGGAATTGGAACAACTGGTCAAGGACGATCCGGATTGGCTCGAGCCGCACGTCGAGTTGGCGACTTTGTATTACCGCTTGCATCGTCCTGAGGATGGCGCGCGGGAGCGGCAGATTGTGGATACTCTCACCGCGAAGCAGCAAGCCCAAGGCCCGGGAAAATAACGGCGGTTGACGAACATATCACGGAGTGACCGTGATCTGCTCTCCAGAGTACTGCACGACTTTGTCGGCCTCGTCCGCCGGGTTCACTCCCACGCCGTGATTCTGGCTCACAAAAACCACGCGGAACGTTCGGTTTTCCAACATGCCCGGAAACTGTCCTTGGCGATCGCCGATAGTCAAAGTCTGGCGGTCGTTGTCCCAGTGCAAGGGGATCGTGGCGTGGACGCCTTTTTCGTAATCGTAGTTGTCGTTCTCATCTTCGTAGAGGGTGAAATCGCCGTCGGCGCCGCGGTAAATACGGAGTTCGATGGGGTCGGCGGGCTTTTCCGTGGACCACTCTTCGTCTGGACCGAGGGGAACGATGGAGCCTGCGCGCACATAGAGCGGTAACTTATCCAACGGAGCGGATGCGGTGATCGGGCCCGGACCTTTGGCTATGACGCCAGTCCAGAAGTCATACCAGAGGGCGGATGGAAGATAGAGTTGGCGCGTCGTGGCAGCGGGTTCGGTGACTGGACTCACCAGGAACGCCGGGCCATACATGAACTCGTCGCCGGTATTCTGGGCGCGAACGTCGGTGCGAAAGTCCATGGCCAGCGGCCGCATCGGCGTGTAGCTTTCGCTGGTTGTCTTCCACGCCAGCGAGTAAATGTAAGGCAGCATGCGGTAGCGCAGGCGATCGAATTTCACCAGAATGGTCTGCGCGTCGGGCCCATAAGACCACAATTCGTTCTCGTCGGGATTGCGCGTGCCATGAACCCGCAGAATCGGATTGAATGTAGCGTACTGAAACCAGCGAACGAACAGTTCGCGGAAAGCCGGATCGGCGGGACTTCCGAAGACGAATCCGCCTACATCCGTCGTCCAATAAGGAATGCCGGAGAGCGCGAAATTCAACCCAGCCGGCACCTGACGGCGGAAGCTGAACCAGTCTGAATTGATGTCGCCGGACCATGCCGTGACTCCATTCCGTTGCGATCCCGCGAACGCAGAGCGCGACAATATGAACACGCGCTTCCGGTCGGAAGCGCTGCGTTGTCCCTGATACACGGCCTGCGTGTCGAGCAAAGGAAATGCATTAACGTAGCGGTTTCCACTGCCGGCCGCCAGCTTGTGATTCAATAAGATGTTGTCTTCCTGGCCTTCTGTTTCCGGTTCGGTGGTATCCATCCACCAGGCGTCGAGGCCAATGCTGAACAGGCCTTTATTCACCTCATCCCAGTAGAACTTGCGGGCTTCGGGGCTGGTCGCGTCATACACGGCCATTGCATCGGTATGGTAGGGCGGCTTCGCATATTTGAACTTGTCGACGAACCATCCCTTGCTCTGCATGTAATCGTAATTCGCCGAGCCGGGCTCGAAGAATGGCCAGATCGAAATCATCAGGTGGAAGTTTTCCCTGTGCAACTGGTCGATCATGCTTTTGGGGTCGGGATAATTCTTGTTAAAGACGAATTCGCCCTTGCGATTCCACCAGAACCAATCCTGCACGATGTTGTCGACGGGGATGTGCAGGTCGCGATATTTGCGGGCCACACCCAGGATTTCGTCCTGCGACTTATAGCGATTCTTGCATTGCCAGAATCCATAGGCCCACTTGCCAAACATCGGCGCCTGCCCGGTGAGGTCGCGATAGCTGGCGATGATCTTGTCGAAGTCCGGCCCGTAAAGGAAGTAGTAATCAACGACGTCGGCGACTTCGGAACTGATGTAAAGAATATTGGCGAAACGGTTGTTGAAGCGGCTGCGGGAAGTGTTATTCCAAAAAATGCCGTAACCCTTGCTGGAAAGCATCAGGGGCACGGAGATGTTGCTGTTCTCCTGCGAAATGTCGACCGACTCGCCGCGATAGTTCCACACGCCGGCCTGGTGCTGGCCCAATCCGTAGAGCGCTTCATGCGAGCCATAGATGCTGACCATGGATTCGGCGCGGTAGGTTTCTTCGCCATTTACTTTCTCGGGAGTCAACTTGCGCGAGGCTTCCTGCACCAGCGGGCCGCCGTTTAACTCGGCGTACGTAATGGCGCCGTCTTTGCGGGTGACGATAATTTTCAGCAGGGAAGTGCTGAGCGTGACGACCTCATCGGTGGATTGCATGGTCCACTGCGTAGACGGCCAGGCTTGTTTGATGACGACATAGTCTTCGCGCTTGGGAAACGAGTCTGTCGCCGAATAAAGGACGCGGATTACCGAATCCGAGCACACCTGCACCTTCAAAGTACCGGTGCCCATGGTGAAGAGAACGCCATCCGGCTGCTGCTGAAACTTCTTGACCGGATTCATGGCGGTCCACTGCGCTTGCGCGACTGTGGCGCAGACCAGGCAAAGAGCAAGGCCAGCCAGGAAAGAAGCGAAACGACGTGATTTTCTATCGTTCATATTTGTGCGATTCATGTTTATGCGATTCATGCTCATGGGATTCATGGGGGATTTCGGATGTCTCCGCTTTTCTATAGCTAAGGGTTAACCACTTCCAGGGCGATGCTGCTGGTGTCGTTAGAACTGGGTCCAACCATCAGGTCGAATATACCCGGCTCGACCACACGGTTCATGTTCACATCGATCAGCGCCAAATCTTCGGGAGTCACCGTGAACTCGACCGTCATCTTTTGGCCGGGTTGCAGACTGATGCGCTTAAAGCCGCGCAACTGCAGGACGGGACGAGTCACCGAGGCCACGCGCTGGTGGATGTAGAGTTGAGCGACTTCGTCTCCCGAGCGATCGCCCGTATTGGCAATGTCGACCGAGACCTTGGCGGTGCCGCCGGGGCGGATGCTTTTCGGTTCTACGCGAACATTGTCGAAACTGAATTGCGTATAGCTAAGTCCGTAACCGAAGGGAAAGATTGGTTCGCGTCCGTCAAAGAGATAGCTGCGGTTACGCGAAGGCTTGTGATCGTAGAAATCAGGAAGCTGTCCCACGGAACGCGGGAAGCTAATGGGCAGCTTGCCGCCAGGATTGACATCGCCAAATAGTACGCCGGTCGCGGCGGTTCCGCCTTGCTCGCCGAGATACCAGCCTTCCAGTATTGCGGGAACATGTTCTTTCACGTAGTTGATCGACAGCGGCCGGCCGTTGATCAGCAACACGACCACCGGCTTGCCAGTCTCGACGATGGCCCGGACTAACTCTTCCTGCGAGCCCAGCAGATCCAGCGAATCGCGGTCACCGAGATGCTGCTCGGACCAGGCTTCGCGATTGGTGCTTTCATTCTCTCCCACTACAACGATGGCCACATCCGATTGGCGAGCGACGGCGACTGCGGCGTGAATAGCTTCGACTTCAGATTTAGGGTCAGGCTGGTTGACTTTGTTTTCGTACCACGCCGACCAGCCTTGCTTTCCGGTCGTGATCTTGCAGCCTTCCGCGTAGAGCACCTTGACACTGTCGCCAGCACGCTTGCGAATGCCGTCGAGAATGCTGATCTGGTTGCCCGGGCCGGGGTCGCGGCTGTAGCCACCGAGGTGAACGTCGGCGGCATTGGGCCCGATGACGGCGATAGTTTTCAGTTTCTTCAGATCGAGCGGCAGAAGATTCTTGTCATTCTTCAGCAACACGATCGACTTCTGCGCCACCTTTAGAGCCAGTTCCTTATGCTCAGAGCTATTGGTGATTTTCTGCGCGTAGTCGGGGTCGACGTAAGGATTCTCGAACAGGCCGAGGCGGAATTTTGCCGCCAGCACGCGCTGCACAGCCTGATCGAGTTCAGCCTCCGGAATTTCGCCGGCCTTCACCTGATCGAGCAAGGTGGCGTAGACCGAGCCATCCGACAAGTCGTAGTCGACGCCGGCGGCCAGGGCTTTACGCGCGGCTTCGGCAAAATCGGCAGCGACATGATGTGTCGCAACCAGCATCTGCAGGCCGTCGCCGTCCGAGGTGACATAGCCGCGGAAGCCCCACTCCTGGCGCAGCACCTTGTCCAAGAGCCAGTGGTTAATGTGGTTCGGAATGCCGTCAATCTCGTTGTAGGAGGCCATCACGCTGCCCACGTGTGCCTCCTGCACAGCTGCGCGGAAGGGAACGAGAAAGGTTTCGCGCAAGTCGCGTTCAGAGAAATTCGCCGGCGCTGTGTTGGTGCCGCTTTCCGGCTGGCCATGAGCCGCAAAATGTTTCATGGTAGCCATGACGTGATGCCGGTCAATCATCCACGAAGTGCCTTGCAGCCCGTTGATCGCGGCCACGCCCATGCGCGAGACCAAGTATGGATCTTCGCCGTAGGTTTCTTCGGTTCTTCCCCAGCGCGGGTCGCGCGACAAATCCAGCACTGGAGTGAAGGCTGTATTGACTCCCGACGATGCCATCTCGTCCCCGGCGGCCGTGAATGCCTCCTGCACCAGCTCAGGATCCCAGGTGCTGGCCAGGCCGAGCACTTGCGGAAAGCTGGTGCTGCCGTAGGCCATGAATCCGTGCAAGGCCTCACCCTGGAAAATCGCGGGAATGCCGAGTCGCGTTTTTTCCATCAAATAGTGTTGCACCGCATTGCGGGCTTCAGCCGCGTCGTGCGGGCTGACCTGTGAATCCTCGCGAAACATGGCGCGCAGCTTGTCAAAAACCTGCTTTGCTTCGGGATTCTCTGCGGATTGACGCCGGTGGCCTCCGGCCAGTTGATCGACTTTTTCCTCCAGCGTCATACGCTTGACCAGGTCGGCGGCGCGCTCCTCAGGGGTGAGCTTCGGGTTGCGGTATGCCGGCTGAGTATCCTGGGAAAGGCAGCAGGGAAGAAGAAACCCGAGAAGCGTGAAACGCAGCAGATTCTGCCGAAGCATGCAGCCTCCTCTTGTCACAGCGTCGTCTTATCACAGCTTCGGCGACGCTTCACGAAAACGATTTAGCAAAATGGCACGCGAAGCATAACACGTTCTGCCGATACGAGAACGTGAGCGGTCGCACATGGTTGAGCAAGCATCATTCTGCGATTCTGCCGGCGGGCGCCCGAGTCAGGCTCGCCATTTATTGCGCCGTCTCAGTAAATGACGGCGCCACTGGATGGCCCAATCCGTACGGACCCTCGGCGGTCACAGTGACATTTCCCGCAGTCGAAGGCAGCGTGAGCGTCACCGACGCGACGCCCGAGCTATTCGTAACCGCGATTACCTTCGAGCCGCTGGTGGTGCCGTTCGAAAGCGTTCCCGCCGTAGCTGTGAAAAGAATGCTGGCGCCTACGCTTGGGTTGGCGCCGCCCGACGATCCCGGAGTCAAGGTTACGGTCAAGGGATTGGGCAGGACTGTGCCAGGGGCCGCCGATTGCTGATTGCCGCTGGTCTGGGCCAGCGTGGCTGCAGGATTGCCGACCACGATCCATCCGCCCTCGGTCTGAGTCGCACCGCTGTCGGTTCCAGTTACAGTGAAGTGGCAGAAGCCCGGAGTGCTGCCTGCGTTCACCGTGATCTCACCCTGACTAGCGATAGTGATCGTGGAAGTTGTCAGCGTGATCGTCCCACTGCATGCCGTTGCGCCTTCGAAACTGTCGAAAGCCGCCGACGAGAGTGTGACGTTGGCGGTGCCTGTGATGATAATCGGATGCAGGGTGACCGTTCCGTTAGCGGCTACCATCATCGCGTCAGGACCGATGTCCCACGCCGAAGCAGGCGTGCTGGCGAGGCTGCCATTCACGACCAGCAAGGTCGCAGTGTAGGGCGCGAAGGTGATCGAGGACGACCACGACTGCGACGCCGATGCCACAATCGCTGAAGGCGAGGACTGCGACAGCGTGTAGCTCGTATAACCTGTGGGCGTGAAGCCGGTGGTAGTGAAGGCTACCTGTGCCGAGTTTGCCGGATCTTTGTTCAGCACCATGATCGTGAGCACAGTGCCGGTGGAGTTAAGCGCAGCGTAGCTGCTGAACAGGCTGGGGTTGCCGTTGTTGGTGTCGGAAACCGAGGTGGTGCCGAAGCCGTGGTGGTTGCCGTCGTAGTTGGTGTAGAGCTTCAGCGCCTGGTAGTTGGGGTTGGTCGGAGCGGGTGCAGTCCAGCGAGTACTTAGGTAGACACGCTCGCGTCCCAGGACTCCGTAAGCATCGGCGTCGCCGATGGCCGTTGAGAAATCGGTCTCGCCGGCGAAGGCCGCGCTCCATTCCGTGATGCTGAAGTTAGTGCCGGGATAAATCTGGTTCAGCAGAGCGCGCATGCGCGGAATGCGGAACGGATTGGGTTCGATGGGCTCTATGCTGAAGCCGTTGCCTTGGATGTAGCTCGCTTCACTCTCATAGGTCGGATCCCACCAGTCGCGGTAGATGCGGGCGGCGAGGGCTTGTTTTTGCGCCTGCGAGAAGTTCGTCGTATCCGGACCATCCGGATAAGCGTGGATGTCGAATATGTCGAGCGAGCGTGTGCCCGAACCTGCCACGGCATCCGCCCACGCGATCTCATTCAGCCACCAGGGCAGGAAATCGATGCCCGCGTGCGTGGACTTGTTGTCAGTCGTGGAACCAAGATTCCAATAGAAATACCAGCAGCAACTGACGGGACCGAGGCGAATGGCCGCGGGGTCCCATGTTTTCAGATTTCCGGCTTCTAGCAAATACGTGTTCCGCAACTCGTTGTAGCCGGATTGCAGGGGATGAATATCGAAGTGCGTGCCGCCCCAGATGTCGATCTCGTTATCCATATTGTAAAAATGCGGAGAGCTCCCGAACGCGGTAGCCAGGGCCGCCGCCCACTGGTTGCGGTAAACACTGTTGGCGGGATCGCTGTTGCCCGGCTGATCGAGCAGGGGGTAGTAGGCCGTGCTGACAACGTTGGTGCCGTTAATGTGAGTCGCGCAGTCGGATTCCAGGCCATCTCCGGCGTCCAGGTTGAACTGATCGAAGCTGCACTGTGTGGGATAGGTGGTGTTAGGAAAGCTCCAATGGTAATTGGTCGAGCCGGTTCCTTGCTGGGTGGAAGTTTCCGGAGATTGCGCGACCCACGGCAGCATCACCATAGTCATCAGCGGGTTGCTGCCAGCGGTCTTCACGTCAGCGATGAACTGAGTGGAACTGCTGTCACCGATCTCCGACCAGGCGAAGTCCTCGAAATAATAATCGTTATCGGCATTCGTGGTCCCGAGTTGCCAGTTGTAGGTGGAGGCGCCATTGCCGCCCCAGCGCACCACGGTCAGGCCGCTGTCGGTGATAGTTGGCGCGTCTTGCGGAAATGCACCACCATAAATATACGGGCTGATCGCGTGCCGGTTGGCGAGAACGTTGATTGTGGCCTGGACGTTGGTTGTGTTGGCGGCAACTGGCGTGGCCGAGACCTGGGTGGAGTTGGCGCTGCTTCCCGCAGAATTCACTGCCGCGACCACGTAATAGTAAGTTGTGCCGTTGGTCACGCTGGAGTCGATGTAGCTGGCTGTGCTGGTCGAAAAGCTGGTGGCATAAGGCCCGCCACTTACTGTTCCGCGCTGGACGTTATAGCTGGTTGCGCCGGTGCTGGCGTTCCAGGTCAGACTGACCTGCGCGTTCCCGGCGGTTGCCGCCAGTCCGGTGGGCGTGGCCGGAGGCGTCACTTGCTGCCCGCCTCCGCCGGAACCCGATCCTCCGCAGGACGGCAGGAATAGAGCCGAAGCCACAAACAACAAAAGAAGAGAGGTAGGGTTCTTGCGGGGAGGCTTAACCATAACGATATTGTTCACAAAAAGGAGTGGGTTCGCAAGAAATCCTTTTCGTGGTTGCAGGGTGGGTTAGGGGCGGCAGAATCATGAAGCGGAGCGACAAATCCGCTGACTACTGGCGTTGCGAACCCGCAGGAGGGCTGTTACGATCGCTGTCGTTTCGAAGTGAAATGGGACCCTCGATCCGCATCGCGGCTGCAGAACCGGGAGACGATGAGTGGTGCGCTCGAGTGATGGTCGCGAGCGAGCCCTGGATCACCCTGGAGCGCGATCTTGAAGGTTGTCGTGCCGCGTTGGCCCGCCCCGGTACTGAGCTTTTCATTGCCCGCCATCAAGACGCGCCGGCAGGTTTCATTCTGGTCGCGCCCTACGGCCTCGCGGGATCGCCTTATATCGCTTCCATCGCGGTCGCGGCGGAAGCGCGTGGCCAGGGCGTCGGATCGCGACTTCTGCGCTTTGCCGAGGAGCACTTTGCCGGCCGGCAGCACCTGTTTTTGCTGGTGTCGTCGTTCAACTATCGAGCCGAGGAACTCTATCGCCGGCACGGGTATGAGTTGGTTGGTGAACTCAAGGATTATGTAGTGAAGGGCCAGTCGGAATTGATCCTGCACAAAAGGCTGCCATGACGGCGGCTCCTGCGGCGACGACCGCGCACCGTTCCCTCAATCGACGACTCATCCTGCTGCTGATGGCCGCCAGTTCCGCCGGCTACGTATGCCGCGTGGCCGTGACCGCGGTTGCTCCCAACATGATGAAGGAATTTGGGCTGACCCAAACCCAAATGGGGACGGTATTCAGCGCCTTCCTCGTGGGGTACACGCTGTTTCAAGTGCCGTCGGGAGGTCTGGCCGACCGGGTCAGTGCGCGCCGTATCTTTCTGTTTCTTTGCAGCGGATGGACACTGCTCACCGTTCTGACCGCGTTGGTGGGATGGCACGGATTTGGACTGGCCCTGGTGATTCCGCAACTGTGGCTTATCCGCGCAGTCTTCGGAGTGGTTGCCGCTCCCACCTATCCGACCTCGGGCAGGACCATCGCCATCACAATGCCTCCGTGCTTGCAAGCCCGGGCAAACAGCTTGGTGCTGGCGAGCGTGGGCGTGGGATCGGCGGTTGCGCCCCTGCTGTTGGCGCCGATTACGAGTCACTATGGATGGCGCACGGCATTGGGAGTGGCGGCGAGTTTAAGTGCGGCAGCCGGGCTGATGTGGTCGTGGTTTGGGCCACGGGAGCTGCACTCGCATGCGATATCAAGTCTCCAAGCAGCTTCCAGCGGTTGCACCGATGCGGGATTGCAGAAAGGCTCAGTTCGGCCGCTGCGCCTGCCGAGCTTCTGGTTTCTCTCTGCCAGTTACTTGCTGCAGGGCTATCTGGGATACATCTTTGTTTTCTGGTTCTACTTGTATTTGGTTCAGGTGCGTCATTTTGAAGTGCTCAAGGCGGCCAGCTTTACCGCGTTGCCCTGGATCGCGACCACGCTGGCGATTCCTATGGGCGGTGTTGTCTCGGACCTGGCGGTGACACGCTGGGGCGCGACGTGGGGCCGGCGCAGCGTTCCACTCGCCGCCTTATGCGCTGCAGCTGTCTTTCTGGCGATTGGTGCTCGTACTCCGAAGCCGATGGTGGCTGTGGCTGCGCTCACCATGTGCACGGTGCTGGTGCTGTGCACGGAGGGGCCGTTCTGGGCGACGATGACCCAGCTTTCCGACGAGCATAGCGGCATCGCGGGTGGCACCATGAACTTTGGCAGCAATCTCGGCGGCATGATCTCGCCCGCGCTGACGCCCTGGCTGGCGCAGCGGATCGGATGGGAAGCGGCGTTGACGCTGACCGCGGCATTGGCCGTCGTGGCAGGATTGTTGTGGCTGGGCGTGCGGGTTGAGTCCAACGCAGAGTGAAGAGTAATGTCGCGGGATTCAACTCCGCCTCTTCTCCCCTTTTGGAATGCCTAGAGGTCAGGGAATTTGAGCCGGGCGGCCGATCATCGCCAGGAACACGTCGAAGACGAACAGCGCGATAGCGATATCGTTGAACAAAGTCGCCTGGTGCAGGTTTGGCCAGAATTGGTTGGCAGCCCAGAACAGAAACGCGCACGCCAGCAGAACGGCTTTGACCAGTTCAGAAAGTGCGGGGCGGCGCACCGACTCATAAACCAGACAGGCGCAGGCAATCATGGCAAGCGGAAGCGCTGCCAGGAACTCGTGGGCCCGCGAAGGAAACAGCCCGGGGAAAATGTCCCCGGCGATGAGAACCGCCACGCTAACCAGCGTCAATACGCAGAGAGCCACCGGCAACGATCGGCGATCGCCGGCAAAACGAATCGACATAGGCAATTCCTTTGAGGAATCGTGACCGGCCGGATCTGACTCGATCAGTATGGAGCCGTCACGATTGCATCTTCAGGATAGCCCGGCATGCCAAACTCTGGAACATCCAAGCCTTGCTCTTCCGATTCGGGGGGGACGCGCATGCTCTTCACTTTGTTCACCACCCAGAAAACGCCGAAGGTTGCTCCGAACGCCCAGGCGGCATACAACGTCGCTCCGCCGAGCTGGACCCAGAACTGACGCATATCGCCGTGAATCAAGCCAGTGACGCCCTGACCGGCATGGCCCAGGTAGCTGGCAGCGCCGACTCCGTTCCAGCCGGAACCGTAGGTGCCGTCTGCGAAAATGCCCACGCAGACTGCCCCCAGCCAGCCGCAGTATCCATGCACGGAAACCGCGCCGCAGGGGTCGTCGATCTTGAGCACGCGCTCGTTGAACAGGACTCCGCCACACACCAGCGATCCCGCAAGCAAGCCGATAATCACGGACGCGGTTGGAGACACGAACGCGCAAGGCGCTGTGATCGCAACCAGACCCGCGAGCATTCCGTTACAAGCCATGGTGATGTCGGGCTTGCCGAACAGGAAATACCAGATGAGCATGGCCGCGGCCGAACCGGCTACTGCCGCAAGGTTGGTATTGACCGCGACTACGGAAATGCGAAAGTCGGTGGCTCCCAGCGTCGAGCCTGGATTGAAGCCCATCCACCCGAACAGCAGGATGAACGTTCCGGTCACGACATAAACAATGTTGTGCGCCGGGAAGACGCGGATTTTTCCTCCCGGGCCAAATTTTCCCAGACGCGGGCCAAGAACTATCGCGAGAGCCATGGCGGCGAACCCTCCGACGGCGTGCACTACAGTCGAACCGGCAAAGTCCACATAGCCGTGGCCGAGGTTCATGGTAGAGCCGAGCTGCGACATCCAGCCCCCGCCCCAGGTCCAGCAACCGGAAATCGGATAGAGGATGGCGCCGATAAACAGCTCGCAGACCAGGAACGCCCAGAAGCTGATGCGTTCGCAGATGGCGCCGACGATGATGTATCCGGCGGTCTCCATGAACACGACTTCAAACAGCGTCAAACAGTTGCTGGCGCTGTCATACGCGGGACCGATCAGAAAGAAACCTTTGCCGCCGACGAATCCCCATTGCCCGCTGCCAATCAGGAAGTGATTGAGCGTGGGTATGCCGCCCAGATTGGTGGGCGCAGCATTTATGGCGACCGCTCCGAACTGAAAGGCGTACCCCACCGCGTAGTAGGCCAGGAAGGCAAAGACGTAGGCCGCGAAGTTCAGCATCATGAGATGCGCGGCATTTTTCTTTTGCACCAGACCGCAGGTGAGCAGCGCGAACCCGGCTTGCATGAACAGGACGAGATAGCCCGTGTTCAATGTCCACGCGAAGTTGGTCGCGATGCGAACGTGGCCCACGCTGTCCGCGAGTTTTACTGCCAGCGGTTCCTTGGCGGCTTGCGCCTGATAGTCGTCGAATGCCTTCTTGTTCGCGGCGTAGTCGGGAGCCGTTTTGTCGGTAGGCTCGGCCACCACAAACGGATTGCCGGCCGCATCGACAGCGGTCGTTTTGTCGCCTGTCGCAGTGCCAGCCGGATCCGGCTTGGGCCCGTCATCCGCAAAACTCAGAGCGGATAGTCCGAAGAGCATTCCGGCGGCGAGAATCGCGGTGGCGCTGGCTTTCGCCAACGAAAGGCGCAGAGAGCGTCTCCCTGCTCGCTTCATCATCTTTGAGTGCTCCTGTGTACGAGTGGTGCGCGATCTTCTCTTAACGGTTGGGATCTCCGGCGTGACGCCCCCCGGCGCCACGCCGGCAACCCCACGTAGCGTGCTAGCCAGAATCAATCCGCAGACGATAAATGCGCCTATGCCCTCAGTCCAATACAAATTTCTTATAGCCACCATCAGAAAACTCTGTCCCGGATGGCAGAGAAGCCGCGTCGGAAGGATTGTTGGTCCGATCTCGCGCGAAATTGTGCGTGCCGTCGCGTTGATGCGTGATCGAAATCACAAGCATCCTGCTTCGTTCTCGATACAAACGACTTACGGGCGCGTTTCTCCCTGCTCGAGCGTGCATTTTCATGGGGCTAATTGATTCGTAGTAATGATCGGCTTTTGACCGCTCACTAGAATGGCGGCGCGTATGAATCCTAAGTGGAATGGCCAATTCTCCTGCTTCGATCTGGTCGCCAGAACTGGCGATAAGACCGGCGAACATTCCCGCACGATTGTGCGAGTAGGCGATCTCGAAATCGGTGGAAACGACTTCATGGTGATGGCCGGACCGTGTGCCGTCGAGTCTGAAAGTCAGTTGCTTGAAACCGCAGTAGCCGTGGCCGAAGCGGGAGCGCGCATTCTCCGCGGCGGAGCCTACAAGCCCCGTTCGTCGCCCTATGCATTTCAAGGCCTAGGCGTCGAAGGCCTCAAGATCCTGAGCAAGGCGCGCCAAGAGACCGGACTTGCCATCGTCACCGAAGTGATGAGCGAGGAAGATGTCGACCTGATCGCCGAGTATGCCGACATCATGCAAGTCGGAACGCGCAGCATGGAAAACTATGCGCTGCTGGAAGCGCTTGGCCAGTGCGGCCGTCCGGTTCTGTTGAAACGAGGCATGACAGCCACGCTCGAAGATCTTTTGCGTTCTGCGCAAGTGATTGCCGTCGCGGGCAATCCGCAAGTCATTCTCTGTGAGCGCGGCATTCGCACCTTTGAAACGGCCACCCGCAACACGTTGGATATTGCCGCAGTCCCGGTGCTGAAAGCGGTTTCGCACCTTCCCGTCATCGTGGATCCAAGTCATGCAGCTGGCGTTCGATCTCTGGTTCCAGTGTTGTCACGCGCGGCGGTGGTGGTCGGTGCGGATGGATTGATTGTGGAAGTCCATCCTTGTCCGGAACAAGCCTTGAGTGACGGAAATCAATCGCTCACTTTCGGCGAGTTCCGCCACATGATGACTGACCTGCAGCCTTATCTGGAACTGCAGCAGGAGAGCCGGGAACTTCGTCCCAAGCTCGTCGCCGTCGGAGGAGCAGACTAGTGGCGCGGCGGTTCATCCTGGCAGTCGTGATTCCAGTCTGTCTGTTCTTGCTGCTTGCCTTGGAGCCCACGAGAATTCTCAGAGCCGCTCCCGGCCCGGGTTCAACATCATTTCTTTACACGACGGCAAAACACTACGAACCGCTGGCGTGGATCCACGGCGCGGACCGCTTCAGTTCTGGCTCAACGATCTTTGTGCGCGATGCAAAGGGCAATCATCCGCTGGTTCCAGGTTTCGCCGCATCTGCCGACCCCGCCATTTCATTCGATGGGCAACGCGTGTTGTTCGCCGGGAAATCGAAAGTAGACGACCCGTGGCAGATATGGGAGATTGCGCTGGCAGGAGGAGCGCCGCGACGCATCGCGACAGGTTCCGAGGATTGCGTTCGCCCTCTGTATTTGCCGGACGATCGCGTGGTATACGCGCACAAAACCGCGGGACGATTTGTCGTCGAAGCGGCGAGCCTCGACTGGGGCAATCCGTTGCCTCTGACCTACGGCCTAGCAAACTTTTTTCCGACAGATGTTCTCCGAGATGGACGAATTCTATTTGAGGCGAGCTACCCGCTCGGAGCCGATGCTGCCCCGGAAATCTACACCGTGTATTCGGACGGCAGCGGAGTTGAGTCCTATCGTTGCGATCACGGCACGGCGCGCTCCTCTGGCCGGCAAGTCAGTTCCGGCGATGTTGTTCTCGCATCCGCCCACGGTCTGGCTCGATTTACATCGGCGCGGGCAGAGGAAATCCACATTCCTGCGCCTGCTGGAGAATATGCCGGCGATGTCGCCGAGACCTCCGCGGGCGATTGGCTCCTGCCCTGGCGCGCCGACGCGAAAGAGCGTTTTCAGTTGATGCTGTGGACCCCCGGCGCTGCCGCGTTGCGGCCCGCGTTGGCCGGACCAAACGCAGACCTAGTTCAGCCTGTGCTGGTGGCACAACGCGCGGTACCGAACCGTCATCCTTCAGGATTGCACGACTGGCCGAATGCCAACCTGCTTTGCCTGAACGCCTACACCTCGAAATATCAATTTGCTGCGGGCTCCATTCATTCGGTGCGGCTCTACACCCGCGACGAGTCAGGAAAGCCCCGGCTGCTCGGCACCGCTCCAGTTGAGCGCGATGGGTCGTTCTTCGTGCAGGTTCCTACGGAGCAAGCGTTGCAGATCGAGTTGCTGGACGGCGCTGGGAAAACCTTGAAGCGTGAAACCGGATTCTTCTGGATGCGTCGCGGCGAGCAGCGCGCGTGCGTGGGATGCCATGCGGGTCCGGAAACGTCGCCCGAGAACGCGGTCCCGATGATCCTGTTGAAGTCCACCACCCCGGCGGACATGACGGGCACAACCGCGCCAACCGCGGCGGGAGGACACTAACTTGCACAGACCAAGCGCAACGAGGCAAATTGTTTTTGGACTCCTTCTTCTGTCCTCATCATCATCTCTGTTCGCACAAGCGCCGCTAGCTCCTGCGCCGGGCGGGATCCGCTTCGAAGATGCCACGGCAAAGTCCGGCATTCAGTTCAAGCACAGCTTCGGAGCCCAGGAGCTCGGTTCTTTGCTCGAAAGTACCGGCTCCGGCTGCGTCTGGTTCGATTACAACAACGACGGATTACTCGACCTTTACGTAACCAGCGGCAAGCCGCTCGAAGACGGCATGCATCCGTATCCGCTCAAACAGCCGCCTGCGACTCCGCCGCACAATCATCTTTACCGTAATAACGGAGATGGCACGTTCACCGATGTTACCGACCAGGCTGGTGTGGCCGCGAATATTTATGGCATGGCGGCAATTGCCGCCGACTACGACAACGACGGCTTTGTCGACCTCTTCGTCACCGGCTACGGCAAAGCGATTCTCTACCACAACAATGGCAACGGAACGTTCACCGATGTAACCGCTAAAGCCGGGATCAAGGTCGACGGATGGTCCATCAGCTCCGCGTGGCTCGATTACGATCGCGACGGCTGCGTGGATTTGTTTGTCGGACGCTATGTGAAGTTCGATCCCAAGTACCGCAACTTCTACCCCGCCGACAATTATCCCGGCCCGCTCGATTACGCCGCCGACACCAATCGTCTCTATCACAACAATTGCGACGGAACCTTCACCGACGTTACCGATAAATCCGGCATCGGCGCCTACAAGGGCCGGACCATGGGCGTCACCGCGGCCGACTACGACGGCGACGGCTATCCGGACATCTATGTCGCCAACGACAAGACCGAGAATTTTCTATTCCACAACAAGCACGACGGGACGTTCGAAGAAGTCGCTGGCGAACTAGGCGTGGCCTACGGCCAGAACGGAGAGAACACTTCGGCCATGGGTCCGGTCTTTGCCGACATTGATGGCGATGGCCGCCTTGATCTCTGGGTGACGGATTCTAAGTACAACCGCCTCATGCGCAATGCCGGGCCGAATGGTTTCGAAGACATCGGCCCCAGTTCCGGCATCTCGCAGGCGACGGCGCAGTATGTGAGTTGGGGCAGCGGCATCTACGACTTCGACAACGATGGCTGGCTCGACATCCTGGTCTTCCATGGCGGCTTGATTCATCTGGTTCCGCAGGAGCAGTCGTTATTTCGCGGCTTGGGAAACGGCAAATTCGCAGATGTATCGCACGAAGCTGGTCCGGTTCTCGATGTGAAGACGGTCTCGCGCGGAGCCTGTTTCGGGGATTATGACAATGACGGCAAGATCGACGCCTTTGTCGTGAACCTGGGCGCGCCCGCGACGTTGCTGCACAACGTGACCCAGAACAGCAACCACTGGCTCGCGGTAAAGCTGAAGGGCAACTCCCAGGGGAACTCCCAAGGTAAGAAAAGCAACCGCGACGGGATTGGAGCACGCCTGGAGTTGCTCGCTGCTGGACGCACTCAAATTGCGGAGCGCACTGCGGGATCGAGCTACCTCTCTCAAGATGACGGCCGTATCCACTTCGGCCTTGGCCCCGCGACCAAGGCGGACAAACTTACTATCCGCTGGCCCAGCGGCCAGGTGCAGGTTCTGGAGAATCTCTCTGTCGATCGTGTGCTCACGGTGGAGGAGCCGTAGATGCCCATGCGTGCCATATCCGGCAAGAGCTTTCGGCGGATGGTGAATGTTGCCGCCATCTTCGCCGTCGCACTGCTGGCGGTTGCAGCCCGGCCTGCGGCTCGACAGTCAGCCGGGAATGTGAAGGAACGCTATCTGTCGCCGATCGAGATGGCGTCTTCCCCGGACGGCCGTCTGCTCTACGTGGTTTGCCAGGACAGCGACGAAGTGCGTGTTGTGGAAATAAAATCCGGCAAAGTCGTCAATCGAATTTCCGTCGGCCACATGCCGCGAGGAATCGCGTTGTCGACTGATGGCCGTCAAGTCTACGTTACAAACGCCTGGTCCGATACCGTGTCGGTCATCGATGCAGCAACGTTGACAGTCTCACAGACTTTGCCGACCGGGCCGGAGCCGAGTGGACTAGTTCTTGATAGAGACGGCAACACGCTGTACGTTGCCAATCGCCTGAGCGGCGACGTATCCGTGATCGATCTGAAAAGCGGCCAGGAAACCAAGCGGTTGCTGGCTGGCCGCGGGGCGAGCTATCTGGCCCTTTCTCCCGATGGAAAGTGGATTTATTGCACCCATATTTATCCGAATCCCGGAACTTTTCGGACGCCACCGAATTCAGAAATCACAGTCATCGATACTACAAGACAGACGGTGGTCGAACGCAAACCCCTGCACAACGTGGCGGGCGTGTTTCATGTGGCGCTCTCGGCGGATGGCCGCCTGGGCGTAGCCGCGCAACTCCGGCCCAAGAATCTGATTCCCCTGGCGCATGTGGAACACGGTTGGGCCTTCGGCGATTCTCTCACTTTGTTTGGACTAGACATCGGCGGAACGGTCCAGATTCCGATCGATGAACTCGACCGCTACTACGCCCTGCCGTGGGGAGTCACGATCGCGCCCGACAAGTCAAAAATCTTTCTGACTACCGCGGGGTCCGAGAGTGTCACGGTCATTGATATTTCTCGTTTGCTGAAAACAGTGCACACGCGGCGGCAGGCGTTCGTCAACGATTTATCGGCGTCCGCGGAGTACGTGCTGGCAAGAATTCCGGTTGGCCACAATCCGCGTGGCGTCGTGCTCTCGCCGGACGGCAAGCGACTGTATGTTGCGAATCGCCTCGACGATAACATAACTGTCATCGATACGGCCGCGGACCAAGTTGTGTCGACCATCGATCTCGGCGGACCGAGAAACATCGACGCGCTCCGCCGCGGCGAACGCCTCTTCTACACCGCCGACTTCGCTTTTCAAGGCCAGTTTGGCTGCGCCAACTGCCATCTCGATTCAACCATCGACGGACTGCAGTGGGATCTTGAACCCGATGGTTTTGGGAAAGACATCGTCGACAACCGCTCGCTGGAGAGTCTCGCCGGCACCGAGCCTTTCAAATGGAACGGCGGCAATCCTGACATGCCCACCGAATGCGGGCCGCGCACTGAAAAGTTCTTTTACCGTTCGCAGAGCTTCAATCAGCAGCAGCTTACTGATCTGGTGACGTTCGTCTACTCGCTCCCCTATCGCCCTAATCGTTCCCGCCTTGCCAACGGAGAGCTGACGCCAGCACAGGAACGCGGCAAGGCCATCTTCGAGCGCAGCAGAACCAAGAATGGCAAGCTGATTCCAGAGATGAATCGGTGTAGCTATTGCCACAGCGGCCCCAAGTACACCAATCAAAAACAGATTGATGTTGGCACGGGCAAGTCCACAGACCGCTCGCCCGTGATTGATGTGCCGCAACTTTCCGATGTTGCCTACTCCGCGCCCTACCTGCACGATGGTTCGGCACGCTCGCTGGAAGAAATATGGACCGTGTTCAACCCGAAAGATACGCACGGGGTGACCAACGATCTCACTAAAGACGAATTGAACGACCTCATCGAGTACCTGAAAACGCTATGAAGCCGAGAATCTGGTTTGCAACGCTCGCACTGCTGTTCGCCGTCTCATTGGCCACCGCGCAGGAGATGCCGCTCTTCCGTTGGGAGAACTTTACCACCGCCAACGGCCTGCCCGATAACCACGTCTTCTGCGTGCTCGTCGACGGCAATCGCATCTGGGCGGGCACAGAAAATGGGCTTGGCCTCTACGAAAACGGCATCTGGAAAGTCTTTCGCCCGGTTAGTCCCGGGCAACAGGATTCAGAACAACAGGGCATCGCTCATCAAGCCGTGCTTTCGCTTGCGCTCGATAAACGTACTGGTGATGTTTGGGCCGGAACCATGGGCGGACTGAGCCATGTCTCGGCGGGCCGCATCGACAACTTTACTCAATTGAACTCAGGCTTGAGCAACAACATCGTGTATGGAGTTGGGGTGCAGGGCGACTTCGTTTGGGCGGCGTCGGCTGCCGGCGCCAGCCGCTTGAATACGCGCACCGGGCAATGGTCGTTGTTCAACAACCGCAACACGCCCATGTACGAAATCTGGACCTACGCCGTGAGTCCCGCCGAAGACAAAGTTTATTACGCGGTGTGGGGAGGCGGAGTGCTCGAATACGACGTGAAGACCGAGCGCTGGAAAAACTACGACGATCCCGACGGCGAGACCGAAATGGTAGTGATGAAGGATCAGGGCCTGATTCACGAGATCACAACCTCGGTCAGTTACGTCGACAAGATTCTGTGGGTCGCCACTTACTTCGGCGCGAGCCGCTACGATGGCCGCTACTGGCACAACTTCCTGGCCAAAGACAGCGGCCTGCCCAGCAACTTTCTCAACCAAGTAAAGGCCATCGACGCCAATCACGCCTGGTTCTCCACCGACAAGGGGTTGGCGTACTACGACGGTACAAACTGGGCGGTGTACCGTCCTGCGCTGGACACGCACAAGCCGGAAATGTTGGTGCGCGACGCGGCCGGCACCAACAAGAGAATTCCGGTACAAAGCGCCCCGGCACACAACTACGTTCTCGGCGTCGATTTTCAGGGCGACGACATCTGGGTGGCGACGGCTAAGGGACTGAGCCACGGCATTCGCCAGAAAAACCCCGTTGAAACCGCACAAGTTCTCATCACGACCAAGGCGACACATAAGAAATGAAACCATCAGGAGCCAAGCCAATGAATGTTCAGGAATTGTTCGCGGAAGTAGCCACAGCGCCCGTTGTGAAGCGGGCTATCACCAATCACGCAGCGCTCAACGAAGCCTACGACTACGGCAGTGCTTTTTCCCGCGGCATGCGGATCGATTTGAACGGCCTCACGATTCTGCTCATCTCGGGCACAGCCAGCATAGACGACGCGGGCCTCACCGTCCACGTTGGCGACCTCCGGGCGCAACTCCGGCGCACCTTCGACAACATCACTAAGCTACTTGCCGCGGAGGGCGCGACCTGGCATGACATCGTCCGTACCACGTGCTACTTGCGCGACATCGAGCGCGACTACCAGGCCTTCAACGAAGAACGCACTGCGTTCTACAAAGAACAGCAACTCGATCCTTTGCCGGCGTCGACCGGAATTCAGGCGATTCTCTGCCGTCCCGATCTGCTAATCGAAATTGAAGCGATTGCCATGTTCCGGCGAGAAGTACCTGCGGAGTAATGCCATGCGTGCACTGTTAGTTTCGGTGATGGTAGCTGTTCTGTTCGCATCCACGGCATGGAGCCAAACATCGGCTCCATGTCTGAACGGTAAGAATCCGCCGGGTCCGCCTGCGCCCCGTTCGCTCAAACCCTACACTGGCGCCCCGGAAGACTTGCGTCCGTTTTCCAAGTTCACGACTCCCTACTATGAGTACTATCAGGATCTCGTCGAATACAACGGCGCCGCGCGCGATATTCCCGACCCCGACCTCAGCACTCTCGATGAGATCCGCATCGGCTTTCTCGCTCCACTCTACGACCATCCCGACCAGGTGCTTGGCAATCGCATGCTGAACGGCGCAACCATGGCGATTGACGAGGCTAACGCCGCCGGAGGTTACTGCGGCAAGCCTTACCGAATTATCACCCACAACGACTATGACAACTGGCAGATGAGTAACTTTGCTACTGCCGGCGTCGCCAAGGATTCCGCCATTTGGGGCGCTGCCTCCGACGATGCCGTCAGGATGATTTATGACGACAAGGTTTGGGCCATGTTCGGCTCCATTAGTTCGGAATCCACCCACATCGCCCTTCGTCTGACACTGAAAGCTGAGACTCCGCTGGTGAACAGTGCGTCCACCGATCCCACTATTCCCGAAACCATTATTCCCTGGCACTTCACCGTCATTCAGGACGACCGTGTGCAGGGCTACACGCTGGCGCGCCACATTTATGACGAACTAGGCTTGAAGCGGGTCGCCATTTTGCGGGTCAACGACCGTTACGGCCGCTTCGGAGTTCCAAAATTTCGTGACGCATCGCGCCGCCTCGGCCATCCGGTCGTGATCGAACAGAAGTTCAAGCCCGGTGACACAGACTTTCGCCACCAACTCCAGGTCATCGAAGATTCGCGAGTCGACGCCATCGTTCTGTGGACCGACATCGGCCCAACGGCGATGATCCTGCAGCAAATGCAGGAGCTAGGAATGAAACAGCGTGTATTCGGCAGCCACCGCACCATTGGCGATGAACTCGTTAAGCTCGCGGGGCCTGCGGCTGAAGGCTTCGAAGCCGTGTTTCCCTACGATCCCACGCGCTCTGACCCGCGCTGGTTAGAGTTCAACGCACGCTATGAAGCGCGCTACCACGAGAAGCCTGACCACTTCGCCGCACTTGCTTACGATCAGATGCAGATTCTGCTGGACGCCATCAGTCGCGCGGGTTTGAACCGGGGACGCATTCGCGATGCATTGACGGGTATCGAGAACTACAAAGGTGTTACGGGCGACATGGTTTTCGATCCCAACTGTAAGAACATTGCGCCACTCTTCCTGGCTCACGTGCACAACGGAACCATTGAGTACCGCAGAATCACTATGGAGAAGCCCTACGCCCGCGTGGGTGAGAATGGCGTCCAGTACGCAGGGCCATCATTGCCGGACCAAAAGGTCGCTGACTTCAAAATCGGAGTCTTCGGTCCGCATGCCGACGAATTCGTGCGATCCCCCGAAAACACTCGCACGCTGAGCGCAATCAATGCCACCGGCACGCACCTTTCGCTGATTGCAATCCCATCCGAGAGTTCGTGGGGTAAGGCTTCCGACGATCTCGTTAAAGCTGTGCTTGAGGATCACGTGCTCGCGTTGATCACGTTCGATCGGCCCTCCAGTCATCTTGCCGAACAGATTGCGGTGAAATTGTTCGTACCTGTCGTTGCCATCTCTTCCGACCGCACGCTCACCTCGACCAACATTCCCTGGATTTTTCGCCTGCCCGAGGGCACTCCGATTCAGCAGGCTCTGCTCTGCCTGGCTGGTGCGATCGAAAAGGCTGGCCCCAACCGAGGTAGCATCCGGGAGCTCCTGGCCTCCGGAAGTCCGCTGGCCGGAGCACGTTTTGAGTCAACCGGGGAACTCGCCAAGTAAACTCAACCATTTCTTTGTCACGGCGCCGTCGGATTGATCTCCATTCATTCATAGCGCTTTTCAGAGCGGACCGTAGAGATCGGAAATCCGATAAAATGCTCAAGCTTGATCTTCCGCTATGTGACCTGGCGCAGTTCCCGAAGGTCCAGGAGCAGATGCTAAGAAAATGATTGAAGGCAACAGTCGCAGAATCCGAGCTATCGACTCCCATACGGGAGGCGAGCCCACGCGAGTGGTAGTGAGCGGCGGCCCTGATCTGGGCAACGGCCCGCTGGCCGAGCGATTGGAGCGTCTTCGCCGCGAGCACGACGACTTTCGATCTGCAGTCGTGTGCGAGCCTCGCGGTTCCGACGTGGTGGTAGGGGCGCTGTTGTGTGAACCCGTGGATCCTGCATGTGCTGCAGGTGTCATCTTCTTCAATAACGTTGGATACCTAGGGATGTGCGGTCACGGCACAATCGGACTGGTGGCAACGCTGGCTTTCATGAAGCGGATAACGCCCGGTGTTCGCCACATCGAGACTCCGGTGGGAACGGTGAGTGCCGTTCTGCACGCGAATGGCGAAGTTACGGTGAACAATGTAGCGAGCTATCGCCTGGCCGCGAACGTTGAAGTCGATGTTCCGCGTTATGGCAAAGTGTGCGGCGATGTAGCTTGGGGCGGAAACTGGTTTTTTCTGGTTCGTGACCACGCGCGTGAGCAGGGAATCGAACTTTCGCTCAAACACGTCGAGGAGTTGACCGAGTTCACTTGGTCGATCCGGCAAGCGCTTCATCGCCAGGGAATTACGGGAGCGGAAAATCAGGAAATCGACCACATCGAATTGTTTGGTCCGTCCCATCTGCCTTCTGTCGACAGCAAGAATTTTGTGCTCTGTCCCGGGAAAGCGTATGATCGCTCGCCCTGCGGAACGGGAACCAGCGCCAAACTGGCCTGCCTCTATGCCGACGGGAAAATTCGCGAAGGTCAGGTGTGGAAGCAGGAAAGTATTGTCGGAAGCGTATTCGAAGGCAGCATTGTAGTGAGGGAGGCGAAGGTCTATCCCAGCATTCGAGGAACCGCTTTTGTGAATGCAGAGGCTGAACTGGTGCTGGATCCGCAGGATCCATTCTGCATGGGTATTCGATCTTGACGATGCGGATGAGCACGCACGAAAGGGTTAGCGAACTCACACTCCGCTTCCAGAAACGTTTCGGCGATCGCCCCGCAATCTTTCGCGCACCCGGACGCGTCAACCTGATCGGCGAGCACACCGATTACAACGACGGATTTGTCATGCCCGCAGCCCTCGGGTTCTCAACCTATGTGGCGATCGCCCCGCGCCCTGATCGCAAGCTGGAGATTCAGTCCGAGGAGTTCCAGCAGAAGTTCGAGTTCGATCTGGACAAGCTCCCCGAGCGGCGCACAGGAGCTTGGTGCGATTATGTGCTCGGAGTGGCGAGCGTTCTGCAGCACAGCGGACATGAACTTCGAGGGGCGAACCTGCTGGTGCACGGGGAAGTGCCGATCGGCGCTGGGCTGAGTTCCTCGGCGGCTCTTGAGGTTTCGTCGGCACTGGCCCTGTTGAGTTTGAGTGAGACGCATCCTCCGCTCCCCGAGATTGCGAAGTTCTGCCGCCAGGCGGAGAACACTTTCGTCGGCGCCCGTGTCGGCATCATGGACCAGTTTGTCTCCTGCATGGGCAGGGCCGGGCACGCGCTGCTTCTCGATTGCCGCTCTTTGGAGTTTCAGTTCGCGCCGATCCCCGCGGACCTCCGGCTTGTAGTCTGCAACACGATGGTGAAGCACGATCTTGCCACCGGCGCCTACAACACGCGCCGCGAAGAATGCGAAGAAGGCGTGCGGTTGTTTGCGAAGTGGGATCCCGCAGTTCGCGCGTTACGCGACGTGTCAGAACAAATCCTCGAACGGCACATCCACGACCTTCCCTCCACGATTGGAAAGCGATGCGCTCACGTGGTTCGCGAGAATCAGCGAACGCTCGATACCGCGCGCGCTCTCACGGAAGGGGACTTGCTTCGAGTCGGGGAGTTGATGCGCGCGTCGCACGATAGCCTGCGTGACCTCTACGAAGTCAGTTGCCGGGAACTCGACATCATGGTTGAAGCTGCGAATGGCCTGCCGGGCTTAATCGGTGGACGCATGACCGGGGGTGGCTTCGGAGGATGCACCGTCAACCTTGTGCGCGAAGAAACCGCGCACGAGTTCGCGCAGCAAATCGCCGACCGCTACCTGAAGGCGACTGCAATCAAGCCGCAAGTCTATCTTTGCGCGGCCGAAGATGGAGCCGGGAAGCTTAACTAGACCCAGTCTGACTTCCTACATTCGGCGACCATCCCTGCAATTTGACCAGCCAGTTCGCGGGTTCGGGAAGAATCGCGAACTTGGGCAGATCACCGCGCACCATCGCTACTTCATCGCAGCAATGAAACCGCGGACAGGCGTGGCAATCCTTGTAGATCTTGTCGGGAAGGTCTTCGCGCTGCGCCACGGAGAATCCCTGCCCCGCAAAAAAATCCGGCTTGCGCGTGAACAGGCAAATGCAATCGACGCGGTGCCGCTTGGCTTCGGCCAGCAGGGCCTTCACCAGGCGTCCGCCTCCGCCTTTGCCCTGTGCCCACGGAGCGACCGTAATCGAGCGAATCTCAGCGAGGTGCGTGCCATACAAGTGCAGCGCACCGCAGCCGATAACGCGTCCGTCATCTTCGAGCACGACGAAGTCTCTGACATTCTCGCAAATCTCCGGCAGTGTGCGCGGCAGCAACGTGCCGTCGCCCGAGTAACCTGCAATGAGGTCATGAATCTGTTGTGCGTCGGGCAAGATTGCTTTACGCGTGCGCATGGGCCTCCTCACGAACAGACTCAATCTTCTTCCTTGTGACGCTGATGGCTTGCCGCACGCGGTTGGGTGCGGTGCCGCCAGGAACATCGTGAACCGTCAGCACGGAAGCCAGCTTTAGCGATTCGTAGAAATCCTGATCGAAAGCCGGGCTCAGCAGTTGCAGTTCAGAGAGCGGCAGATCCTGCAATTCGCAACCGCGCTCAAGGCACATCTGCACCGCTTTGCCGATCCGCTCGTGAGCGAGCCGCGACGGTACACCTCGCTTCGTCAGATAGGTGGCGCCCGCCCACGCGTTCATGAATCCCGACTGCGCCGCCTGATGCATGTGCTCATGATGAAACTCCACGGCCTTCATCCAGTTGGTCACTAATGGCAGCATCTGCAGCAGTGTGTCGCACGAGTCGAACAGAGGCTCTTGCGTCTCCTGCAGATCTTTGTTGTAGGCCAGCGGCAGACCTTTGACTGCGACCATTAGCGCCGTAGCATTCCCCAGAAGTCGCCCGCTCTTGCCCCGCACTAACTCGAGCAAGTCAGGATTCTTTTTCTGCGGCATCGCGCTGCTGCCGGTCGAGTAAGCCTCCGGCAAGCCCAGGAAACCGTATTCCTGGGAAGAAAACAAAATCATCTCCTCTGCCCAACGGCTGAGGTGCAGAGCGAGTAGCGATAGTACGTTGACGAACTCGAGCCCGAAGTCGCGGTCGCTGGTGGCGTCGATGCTGTTTGCGGTCGCGCCGTCGAAGCCAAGACTATTAGCCATAAGAGCCCGGTCCAGCGGCAGAGTCGCACCCGCGACCGCTCCCGATCCCAATGGACATACGTTCAGCCGCTTACGGCAATCCGCCAGCCGCTCCGCATCCCGCAAGAACATTTCGACGTATGCCAGCAGCCAATGTCCGACCAGCACCGGTTCAGCCTTCTGCAGATGCGTGTAGGCCGGCATGGCGGCATCCGCTGCCTGTTCCGCCCGATCCGCCAGCGCACTGCACAGTTCCGCGAGCTCCTGCCGCAGTTGGTCGATCGTCGCCCGCACGTAAAGCCGCAGATCGGTCGCGATCTGCTCGTTGCGGCTGCGTCCGCTGTGCAGCTTGTATCCGGTTTCGCCAATCAGCGAGACCAGTTGCTTCTCGGCGAAATGATGCACATCTTCCGCTTCATCGTCGTCAAGGAATGCAGGCGACTCCGCCGCTTTCTCGCCGATCTGCCGCAAGCCCTGCAAAATGCCGATCAGTTCGTCCGACGACAGAATTCCCGCGGCCTTCAGCGCGCGTGCGTGCGCATTGCTGGCCATGAGTTCGCACTTCAGCAACCGCCGGTCGAAACTGAACGACCGTTGCCAGCGCTCGAAATCAGGGTCCAGCGGCTGCCGGAACCTTCCCGACCACATCTTCATCGGCCGACCTCCACGCGAGACCGGGCCAGCATTTTCGACCGGGAGCGCGAAGGCAGGCCTAGAATGCGAATGAATCCGGCTGCATCTTTCTGGTCGTAGCTGTCGTCCATGGTGAATGACGAAAGGTCGGTGCGGTAGAGCGAGTGTTCCGACTCGCGGCTGACTACCGAGACATTTCCTTTGTACAGCGAGAGCGTGACGCTGCCGGTCATCTCCTTCTGCGTGCTCTCGACGAAAGCGTCGAGAGCTTCCCGCAGCGGGGTGAACCAGAGGCCAAAGTAAACCATCTCCGCATACTTCAGACCGATGTGCTGTTTGAAGTGCGCGACCTCGCGCTCCAGGCACAGTGCTTCCAGTTCGCGATGCGCCGCGATCAGCAGCGTGCCTCCGGGAGTTTCATAGCATCCCCGCGACTTGATCCCGACAAAACGGTTCTCGACCAGGTCGATGCGTCCGATGGCATTGCGTGCGCCAATTTCGTTCAGCAACTCGACCAGCGACACGGGATCCATTTTCATCCCGTTCACTGAAACTGGAACGCCCTGCGCGAAGCCGATACTCACCTGCTCTTCCTTGTCAGGAGCGTCCTGCGGCGAGCGCGTGATCTGCCACGTAGTTGCCAACGGCGCATTCCCGGCGTCTTCCAGCTCGCCGCCTTCGTGGCTGATGTGCCATAGGTTGCGGTCGCGGCTGTGAATCTTCGTGCGGCTGGCCTCAACGCGAATTCCGTGCTGCTCGGCGTAATCCAGACAATCTTCGCGCGACTTCAATGTCCACTCGCGCCACGGCGCAATGATCTTCAGCTCCGGAGCGAGCGCCTGGTAGGTCAGTTCGAACCGAACCTGATCATTGCCCTTGCCCGTGCATCCGTGCGACACCGCCGTCGCTCCCTCTCGTAGCGCGACTTCCACCTGATGCTTCGCAATCACCGGACGAGCCAGCGATGTCCCGAGCAGATACTTGTGCTCGTATACCGCTCCGGCCTTGAGGGCAGGGAACACATATCCGGTCAGAAATTCCTCGCGCAGATCCTCCACGATCACTTTGCTGGCGCCGGTCTTATACGCTTTCTCGACCACCGCCTCAATGTCGTCGCCCTGGCCCACGTCGCCGACCATGGCGATAACGTCGTAAGAATAGTTTTCCTTCAACCATGGAATGATGATCGAAGTATCCAATCCACCGGAATAAGCGAGAACAACTTTTTCAGGCATGAGCGCTCCTCACGGGCAGGCGAACCGCGCCGCCCAGCAATAAATAAAGAATGGATTTTTGAACGTGCAGCCGGTTTTCCGCCTGCTCGAAGATGACAGAGTTGTCGGAGTCCATCACCTCATCGGTGACTTCCTCGCCGCGATGCGCAGGTAAGCAATGCATGAAAGCCGCATGCGGCGCGGCTTCTGCCATAAGTTCTCGGTTCACCTGGTACGGCCGGAAGATCTCGGCGCGCTGGGCGGCTTCGTGTTCCTGGCCCATGCTCGCCCACGCGTCCGTGTAGACGGCGTCTGCCCCAGCGACCGCTGCGTGCGGATCGGTCATCAACTCGATTTGTGCACCCGTCTGCTTCGCGATCTTGCGCGCATCGGCAACCATCTGCGGATTCGGCCCATACCCCTTCGGCGTCGCGATCCGGATCGACGAACCCAGGCATGCACAAGTCAGCATCAGAGAATGGGAAACGTTATTTCCATCGCCGACGTATGCCAGCGAGATGTTCTTGAGATTGCCGAACCGCTCTTGCAGCGTGAAGTAGTCGGCCAGCGCCTGGCATGGATGTTCCAGATCGCTCAACGCGTTGATGACCGGAACCGCCGCATAGCGAGCCATGCCTGCAATGGTTTCCTGCGCGAACGTGCGCAGCACAATCACGTCAACCCAGCGTTCGAGGTTGTGCGCGATATCGCTCAACGACTCGCGGGCATCCAGACGGCTCTGCGATTGGTCCACGAAAATCGCGTTGCCGCCGAGACTCGTCATCCCGGCCTCAAACGTCAGCCGCGTTCTGAGCGAAGGCTTTTCAAAAAACATCACCATCTGTTTCCCGGCCAGTGACCGTTGAAAAACCGACGGGCGCGACTTCATGAGTTCCGCCAGATGCAGCACGGCCTCAACACCCTGCGGCCCCAGATCACGCGTCGAAACCAGGTCGGGACACCAGAACGTTCCAGGAAATGTTTCCGGCGTTGCGGGTGCCGGTAGTCTGCTCTGCAATGGACTGTTCAACTTTGACTCCTCGTTCGAAAACTTCATTCCTGCGATCAGGCGCAGGTGACTTCCGTTCCACAATTCAATTTCGTGTGGTAGAACTGCGGCAAAGCTTCTGCTTCAGCGGCAGGCAGTATTCGTACCCTGCCCACGCCCTGCTTAAGCGCTTGTCTGCAGGCTTCCAGCTTGGGCAACATGCCGCCGCTGACGATCGATCCATCCACCATGTCCTGCGCCTGTTTGGTGCTCAGCCACGGAATCACAACTCCCTCAGCATCTCTCACGCCAGGCACATCGGTTAGAAAGATGAGCGCATTCGCGTGGCAGGCGGCAGCGCATGCAGCCGCCATCTCGTCAGCGTTCACGTTGTAGTACTCGCCATCCGCTCCCAGAGCGAGCGATGCCAGCACCGGAATTCCTCCCTGCTGCCACAGCGCTTCGATCCAGCACGGTTCCGCAAAACAGATCTCGCCGATGAATCCCAAATCATTGCCGCGTATATGCTTGCGCCGTGCCCGGAATGTCATCCCATCCCCGCCGCAGAATCCGACAGCAGGCATGCCCGCGGCCTGAATCGCGGCCACCAGTTTCTTATTGACCATACCGCCCAGCACCATGAGCGCAACGTCGCGCGTTTCCGCGTCGGTCACGCGCAACCCGCCGATGAATTCGCTCTGCTTGCCGAGTTGTTTCAGCACGCGCGTTAGCGCACTGCCGCCGCCGTGGACCACCACGACACGATGACCGTCCTGTGCCAGTTCCGCGATCGCACGGGCGCACTTGCGTAGAGTAGGAGCATCTTCGAGCGCAGCTCCTCCGACTTTGACCACAATGATCACAGCAACCCCTCTTCTTCCGACCACCCATACATCAGATTCATATTCTGCACCGCTTGTCCCGCCGCGCCTTTCAGCAGATTGTCGATGCAGGAAATCAGCACCAGGCGCCGGCCGTCCTCTGCCAAGCAAAATCCCAGATCGCAATAGTTTGTCTGCAGGGAAAACTGCACCTGTGGCAGCTTCGGCGTGGCAAACACCCGCACCCAGCGTTTGCCGGAATAGAAATGTCGAAAGCATGACTCCACTTCCAGCGGCGTCATCTGACGATTGAGATGCAAATAAATCGTCGACAGAATTCCGCGTGGAATGGGCAGCAGGTGCGGCGTAAAGATGAGCTCCTGCGCGCCGAGCGCAAGTTGTTCAACGATCTCGCCCACATGCCGGTGGCTGAAAACCGAATACGCAGACAAGTTGTCGGCGACAGACACGAAATGCGTCTTGGCCGTCGGTTCCTTGCCTGCTCCTGAAACGCCGGACTTCGAATCCGAAACGATCCCGTGGTTGCGATCAACCACTCCAGCAGTGAGCAGCGGCGCGAGCGCAAGAATCACTGATGTTGCATAACAGCCGGGATTGGCCACCAGTGCGGCATTCGCCACGCGATCGCCATTCAACTCCGGCAACCCATAGACGGCTCTCTCAGTTAGTTCGGCGGCCGTGACCGCGTCCGAATCCTGAAAGTTGTAAATCGCCCGGTGTTGTTCCTGCTTCAATCGCCACGCGCCGCTGAGATCGACTACGCGCAGGCCGTGCGCCAGCGCTTCGGGCACAAGCGTGCGCGATGCTTCATGCGGCGTCGCCAGGAACAGCAACTCCACTCCTTGTTGCTTCACAGCCGGCCACGAAAGAGCTTGCAGAGGATAACCGCCATTGCCCGAAAGCACCGGAAACACCTCGGCCAAATCCGGAGTAACGTCTGACGTATTCCCGTTGCCGGCCGCGCGCCGCAGCAGAACGGGCTTCGCCAGCCGGGGATGACGCAGAAGAATCCGCGTCAGCTCCAGGCCGGAATATCCGGTGGCGCCCAGCACTGCGGTTTGGAGTTTCGCGGTCATTCCTTGTCGCTTCCTAACTCAGCATTTCCTCGATCCGGCCGGCCAGCTTTCGGGCATCCTCCTTGTCAGGACAAACAATGAGGATGGTGTCATCTCCGGCGATTGTGCCGACGACCTCGCTCCAATCGGCCTCGTCCAAAGCTGCGGCCACCGGCTGTGCGCTGCCCACAATCGTCTTGATGACCAATTGGTTCTGCGCCGATCGAATATCCAGAACGAACTCACGAACCAGCCGCGATACCGGCGGCAGAGCCACCCCGGCGCCGCTCTCGCCCTGCGGCAGCGAATACCCGTGGGAAGTCTTGCTCAAGTTCAGATCGCGGATGTCCCGCGACAAAGTCGCCTGCCCGACCTTGAACCCGCGCTTGCGCAGCAGCCGCTGCAGGTCTTCCTGGCTGGCGATGGACCCGTGCTTCAGCACATCCAGGACCGCCCGTTGCCGCAAAGTTTTATTCATGATGAATAACTATTCACAACGCTGCATAAAGATTCTTCTATCTTACGGTCACACTGTGAAATGTCAAGAAAAAAGGCCCGGCCATGTTACTTTCCGTAGCCTCAGTGAGGAATGCGATCAGAGGCAGAAGTCGAAATCTGGCCAGCGAAAAAGCCTGCGGCAAAGGGCGCCCCTTGGTAGACTACTTCGCGGCCATCGCGGAGGCTGCACTCGCGCACCGGAGAAGCGAATGAACCCCAAACCGACCCTAACGTCGGAGCTGATCGCGGAGTTTCTGGGCACGTTTGTGCTTATCCTGCTGGGCACCGGAGTCGTCGCCATGGTCGTGCTATTCCCCTCGAAGAGTCCAGGCGAAATCATCCATGGTGGCTTCACCAACATCACTTTGGGTTGGGGACTCGCGGTGACGATGGGAATCTACATCGCGGGCAAAGTGTCGGGAGCCCACTTGAATCCCGCAGTCACTCTGGCGCTGGCGGTCTTTCGCGGCTTCTCCTGGCGCAAAGTGCTGCCCTATTCCATCGCCCAAACCGCAGGAGCGTTCGCGGCTGCCGCCCTGGTCTATTGGAATTACCTGCCGGCCTTCCGCCAGTCGGATCCGCAACTCGATCACACTGCCGGAGTCTTTACGACTTTTCCTGCCTTCCCGGCGACGCCGCAGGCCGGCTTTCTCGATCAATTCATCGGCACCGGCTTGTTGATGCTTCTCATTTTCGCGATCACCGACGAATTCAACGCACCCCCGGGAGCGAACCTCTCGCCCGTGCTGATCGGTTTGGTGGTGGTTGCCATCGGCATGAGCTTCGGTGGCATGCACGGCTACGCGATCAATCCGGCGCGCGACTTTGGCCCGCGCCTCTTTACCGTGTTTGCCGGATTCCGCAACAATGGCCTCACCGACGGATCTCACGTGTGGTGGATTCCGGTTGTCGCCCCGCTGCTCGGAGGCCTTGCGGGCGCGACGCTCTATGATTTTGGGATCCGGCGCTTCCTGCGCCCGTCCTAGCCAACTCGTTGCAGGCAGTCTCTTCGAGGAGGAACTGTGCAGTACGTTCTGGCACTCGACCAAGGCACGACCAGCTCGCGAGCTCTTCTGTTTGACCAGGAAGGAACCGTGCGTTCGGTCGCACAACGCGAATTCGATCAGATCTTTCCCCAACCCGGATGGGTCGAGCACAATCCCGAGCAAATTGCTTCTTCCCAGATTGCAGTTGCTCTCGAAGCCTTGACCCGCGCGGAAGTTCGCCCCTCCGACGTTGCAGCGATCGGCATTACCAACCAGCGTGAGACCACGATTGTGTGGAATCGCGAAACCGGCGAGCCAGTCTATAACGCCATTGTCTGGCAAGACCGCCGCACCGCTGATTTCTGTGAACGCCTCAGGAGCGAAGGTCACGGTCCGCTTATCCAGCAGCGCACCGGCCTGCTGATCGACTCCTATTTTTCGGCCAGCAAGATTTCATGGATATTGGACAACGTGGCGGGCACGCGCAGCCTCGCCGAAGCGGGCAAGCTGGTGTTCGGCACAGTCGATACCTGGCTCCTCTGGAAACTGACCGGCGCACGCGTTCATGCGACCGACGCCAGCAATGCCTCGCGCACCATGTTATTCAATATTCACACCGGCGCATGGGATCACGAACTGCTCGATCTGTTCCGCGTTCCAATAGCAATGATGCCCGCGGTGCGCTCCTCCAGCGAAGTCTACGGAGAAGTGAGCGCGGTGCCAGGACTCGCCAAGATTCCGCTCGCAGGTATTGCCGGCGACCAGCAGGCGGCCCTGTTCGGTCAGCGTTGCATCCGCCCCGGCCTCACCAAGAATACGTATGGCACAGGTTGCTTCATGCTGCAGAACACGGGATGCCGCGCCGTTCCGTCTTCGAATCGCCTGCTGACGACCGTTGCCTGGAAAATTGGTAATGCTACCGAGTACGCGCTCGAAGGCAGCGTCTTTGTTGGCGGCGCAGTCGTGCAGTGGCTGCGCGACGGCCTCGGCTTGATTCGAAAATCCGAGGAAGTCGAAGCTCTCGCCAACTCTGTGCCCGATAGCGGCGGCGTTTACTTCGTTCCGGCTTTCGTTGGTCTGGGCGCTCCGCATTGGGATTCCTACGCCCGTGGTTCGATTTTCGGACTCACCCGCGGCACCACTGCCGGTCACTTGGCCCGCGCGGCTCTGGATAGCACTGCCTACCAGGTTGCCGATTTGCTCGACGCCATGCGTCTCGACTCCGGCGATGCCGTGCAGGAACTGCGAGTCGATGGCGGTGCCGCGGCCAACGACAGCCTGATGCAATTTCAGGCCGACATTCTCTCGGTTCCAGTCGTCCGCCCGGCCGTGACCGAAACGACGGCCCTGGGTGCGGCATATCTGGCAGGCCTGGCAGTCGGTTTCTGGAAGAAGACGAATCTCGGCGCAGCGGCCGCGACCAAGGATCGCCGCTTTGAGCCGCGGATGCCAAGCTCTCAAGCGAGGTTGTTGCGCAACCGCTGGAACGAAGCCGTCGCGCGATCGAAGAACTGGGAGCCCGGCAAGAATTCGGGTGGCCCATCCTAGCCGCGTTTTTTGCGGCTAGGGTGGGGATTAATCGTGCCGAGTTTCACGGCTCGACCCAGAACACTCCGCCCTTGGTAATCGGAGGCAGCGTATAGATGACGCTGTCTCCGTGACGGACTCCAGTGACCGCCTGCGCCTCTCCAAGAAATGGAAGGAAGATGCCCTTACCTTCGCTCTTCGAAGTCAAGCTCACTTCGATTCCGGCCTGCGGCGTCTGCGCCGGGTTCGAACCTCCGCGCAGCCCGGCAAAGTTGGCGAAGAAGCAGTTGATATGTCCGTCCGGCGTGCGTGCGATCGACGTCGCGACTTGCGGCCCCGCCTTGATCTGTACTGTGCTTCCACCCTGCAGACTGTCGAAGAAAGCCTGCTGAGAACTCGGAGACGCGCTATCAAAGTCTTTCTCCAGCGCCGCGTTGTAAGCCTTTCCCGGGCACGCCGGAAACCGGACGACTGTTTGTGAAGTTGCAATGGCGGTGGCGTCGGTTCCCGTGACGACGAGGCGATTTCCCTTCGTCGTGAATCCCTGCAGCCAACTCTTCTCGTTCTCTCCCAGAACGCGCACATCCGGTAAGACCAACGTCTTTCCGTGAAAATCCGCGAGCGTTCGGGGAGTAACAATCTGAAATTCGATGTGCCGCTGCATGAGCAGAATAAGGATCCCGCGATAGGACGCCATGAAATCGTCCGCGTAGAAATTGCGCGTGTCCGGCGAAAAATACACGCCGATGGGATCGAGAGGCCCGCGCGGCAGATAGAACGTCTTCTCGTGCTCCTTGATCCACGAGAAGATTTTCCTCCGCGTCTGCGGATCGTTCGACCCGGCCATCGAATGTCCAGGAGCGTCCCAGAAGTTCGCACCCGCCATGATGTGCGACATTGCCAGATTCTCCATCGACTCGCGAATCACGGCGGCCTCGCGCTCATCCACCTTTTTCTTATCGCCGTCCCACGAGTAATTCAGAATCCATGTCGGCTTGCCCTGCGCGAACGCGCGAAACGAATACATGCCCACCTGGTAGCGGAACCAGTCCAGCGGCGTGCGCGACACAGCCATGTGGTCGCCCTCGCCATATTCATACTCGTGAGCAATCGCATCCACCACCGCATACAGGCTGTAAACGTCGGCCCCAACCCGCACCGCCGCTTCCTCGATTCCCGGATAGATTTCGGGGATGGTCTTGATTTTCGGATTCACCGCCTTCGCCGTCACGTCAATCTCGTGCATGAAATCGGTAAAGGTTTGAATTCTGAATGTGACCCACTTGCGGAACGCAGGATCGGAAAAATCGCCGAGTTTCACATCGTGTTTCGCATCCAGTCCCGTCTGCTGCTTAAACGCCGCGACCGTGTAGTCGTCAAAACTGGCCCAGGTATTTTCCCAGCCATCGAAGTGGGTCATCCAGTAAGGAATATCCACGTAGATGCCGTCAATTCCGGTCGCGGCAATCTGCCGGACGCGTTCCATATAAATCCTGCGCCATTCCGGCGCGTAGGGGCTGACCCAGACGTCTTCGTCGCCCGGACTGATCCAGAACGCCGAGCCTCCACCAAAAATCGCCGGCTCGCCCGTGATCTTGCGCTGCAACCAGTCCGGATGATCCTTCGCCAGAGTATGCGCCACCTGATCGCCATGCGCGGTGATGCATTCCGTCCCGGCAATGTAGACGAACGCGTAGTTGCCCGCGTGGTGCGCCGCCTCGGCCACTTCGTGAATGGCTTTCAGCTTTTCTTCGGGATGCAGGAAGCTCTCATAGCGTCCTTCAATATCATTGTCGACTTCAATCCCAAATACGCCGTCAGCCTGGGCGCGATCGACAATCCGCTGAGCGTCGCCGCCCCTCAACCCGTAAGCGCCGATGCGAACGTAATTCGCCCAATCCTGAACCACAAGGCCCGGGTTGGAAGGTGTGCTTTGTCCAAGCAGCAAAAAGCCGCACCCGCTGAGCGCGAGTGCGGCGAGGAATGAGACTCTGGTTTTCATGAAGGCCGCCTGGCTTGTTTGACTGGATTATTCTCAGAACTCGAACCGCGCTCCAAACTGGTAGTAGCGGGGCAATTGCCCTCCAGCGTCGCTGGTAATCGTCCCGAAAAACGGATTTGCCGAATCCGAACCTCCCACAGCCGAATTCGGCTGCCCAAAGCGCGGGTGGTTAAACAGGTTGAAGATCTCTGCCCGTATTTCCAGCCGCATCCCTTCCTTGGGCACGAACGACTTGTAAAAATTCAGGTCCGCATTGTGGATGCCGTCAGTACGCAGGCCGGAAAAGTAACGGCGAGCGTTGCCCGGCATCTGATCGCCGGGGTCGGCAAAGCAGCTCGCATTGAAATACGAAGTTGGATTCGATACTGACCCTACATTCTCCCAATCCAAGGCCACGTCGTGCATGCTGATCCCGCTCTTGAGCTGCGGACACACAACGTCAGGACGCTGGCTGCCGTTGGCCAGGCGCGCGTCGGCCAAACCTATGTTCATGGGTTGCCCCGATTGCTCGGTGATCAAGGTCGCGATCGACCAACCTCCAATGAAGGCGTCCAGTCCGCGATTCATATCTCCGCCAATCCATTGTTTGCGGCCAAAAGGCAGGTCCACCACCACGGCGAATGCCAGCCGCTGTGGCGTGTCACTGGCGCCGATGCTGTGTTCTGCAGCCAGGTTATCCAGTTGTTGCGGAAGGCCGGCGCTGAGCGCTCCCACCCAGTTGTTCCTCCCTGCCGAGGAATAGTCGGTTTCTTTCGAGATTGTGTAACTGCCCTCAAAACTAATGTTGTGCGTGGTGCGCTTCTGGAAGCGAACCTGCATTGCGTTGTACCAGGAATTCGCACTCTCCAGCATCAGGCCCTCGAAGTCACCGGCGAATTGCGGATACTTATTCAACAGATACGACAAGGGCAGGGTCGATTGACCGTAGTTGGAATTGGGTTCATTGAAGCAAGGATTGGAAGGGGTCGATGTGCAAGGCGTATTGAACATCGCGGAAAACGGATTGCCGACCTGGCTTTGAAGGAAGTTGCTGACGCAGCTGTCTGCCTGGCAGGTCGGGTCGGTGGGGGTTACTACCGTCGCAATCTGCGCCAGCAAAGACGACGGAATGAAATCCCGGTTGTTGGTGCCCGACCACGGCAGATGAGTGCTGCGGTTGGCCACGTAGTCCACACCCAACACGATTTCGCTGGGCAATGACCGCTGGAAGCCGAGATTCCACTGGTAAATGTCGGCGTCCCGGGCCGCCGTCGTACCCAAATCGTTCGGGTTTGGATAGCCCCAGTTCGCAAACTGGCCATACTCCCTATTTTGCGGCCCGCTAAAGCCGCTGGGAAACGGGTTTTCCAGAGTTGCCGACTGGGTGGCGAAATTGTCGTTGGTAAAAAACAGGTTGGCCGTCTTGCGGAACGCCGAACCGGGATACTGGAAGTTTGTAGCCGGGCTCATTCCAAAATAAACACCGGCTCCGCCGCGCACCACCGTCTTCGAATCGAACGCATAGGCAAAGCCCAGCCTCGGTCCAATGTCCTTGCGGTACGTCGGAACCGTCCGCATGCTCGAAGTTGCGAACTGTGTGGTGCCGAGAAGCTCTTGTGAGGACGGAAAATTCACACTGCCGCTCGCCCCGTTTGGATTGGTAAGCGCCGCCTGCACGCTGCTCATATTCAGATTGACGCCGCTGTCAGCTGTGAAATTGCTGAATTCGAGCTGGTTCCCGCGCGAGGTGTAGGGTGAACTCCACTCGTAGCGCAGGCCCATATTCACCGTGAGCTTAGAATTTACTTTCCAGTCATCCTGAACGTAAAACCCCTGCTCCAACGACCGGTTGGCCACCGAGGGAGTCACTACCAGCTGAGTCGTGGCGTTAACGTTGTCGGCATAACCAAATGCCAGGCTAGCCAGTGGGTTGCCCGAAGTATTTCCCAGCCCATCATAGTCGCTGTTCGGAGTCGGCGATGTGACGTCATCGGTGAAAGTCAGCAGGCCGGTCGGGTAGTTCGGCTGCCAGAAATTGTTGTAGAAAATCCTCTGTTCCCCGCCTAGCTTGATCAGGTGCGATCCCTTTGAAATCACCAGCTGCGACGAGTAGCTCACCAGCGTGTGCCCAAATACGGTGTTGATGCAGCACTGATCGTAGAGGTTATTCCACGGCAGATTCCCCTGCATCATAAACGTCGGCATCTTGTCGATCCCGTTGGCCTGCTGGAACACTGGAGGCAATCCCGTGACCCCGCTCGGCAGGGAAGCGTTGAAACTGGAGATGGTGGGGATACCCGGCACTGACACTTCATGCACCCGGTCGATTGCTGCGTGGCTGGTCAAAACGATGTGCGGGTTCACGGTCCATGTGTATTCGAACGAGCCGTTTTGCGCCACGGTCACACCGCTCGCGATTCCGTCATTATCGAAGCCGTCGCCCAGGGTCGTCGGAGTGGTGAAGTTGCTCCAGCCTCGGCTGTAGCGCCCGCTGAGCCGGTTCCGGTCGTTGATCTGGTGGTCCACTTTGATGTCGAACTGGTAATCCGGCGCGTTCGTTGGCGTCGTGTAGTTATAGTTGCCGAATTCGTTCGAGTTGCTGGGCTGCGGGTAGAGATTGAGCACCGCTAATCCGATAGGGTCAATTTCGTTGGTTGGAATTTGATTAGGCGTCTCACCAGGAATCGGGTTGCCGCTGCAGTCATATCCCACTTGCGGCCTCAGGACGTTAATCGCAGTCCCGCAATTCACGTTCGGGTCGTAAATGTTATTCGTAAGTCCTGAGAAGTTGCCCAGTCGCTCCTGGGCGGTAGGTACGGTCACAAGCCCGCTGACCGCGCCCAGGCTTCTCACCTTCTCGAAGTCAACAAAAAAGAACGTTTTGTTCTTCACGATCGGCCCGCCTAGCGAAAAGCCGCCCTGATCGCGCTTGCTGGCTGGCTTGGGGTTGGGAGTGGGATCACCCACAAAGTATTTGGGATTGAAGAAATCGCGAGCGTCTATCTGTGTGCGCTGCAGGAAATACCAGCCGGTGCCATGGAAAGCGTTGGTGCCGCTCTTCATCACCATATTTACCACGGTGCCGCCGTTATTGCCGAACTCCGCCGAGAAGCTGTTGTTCTCGACTTTGAATTCCTGCACGCTATCCACCAACGGCTCGTAGTACACGTTAGAGTTTCCGCCCTCGCCCTGTTCCGGCGCGCTGATCAAGGCGCCGTCCATCCGTACCTCGGCGGTTGCGTTGCGCTGCCCGTTGGAAGTGAAGTTTGTTCCCGAGGGATAGTTATCCCCAGTGCCCGACCCTGCCACCTCGGTGACGCCTGCCGCCAGGAACGTCAGGCCGAAGTAGTCGCGGCCCAGCAACGGGATCTCGTTGATGTACTCGTGGGTGATTTCCGTTCCCAGCGTTGCGTTGTCTGTGTCCATCAGCGGCGCCGTGGCCGTAACTTCCATGGTCTGGGTCACGCCCAGCGGATGCAGCACAAAATCGACGCTGGTCTTCTGATCGACCTCCAGGACAACATTGGTTTTTTCCGCGATTCGGAAGCCCGCACCCTGCGCCTTGATGGTGTAAACCGATGGCCGCAATCCTGACAGGAAGTACTGTCCATGCTCGTCGGTATGCGTGGTCTGTGCGATGTTGGTGCCATCGTTGGTGATGGTGACGGTCGCGTTTGCCACCAGGGCCCCGCTCTGGTCGGTGACCACGCCGCGAATCTGAGCCGTGTAACTTCCCTGGCCGTAGGCCACGGTGGCGAACAGAAGGGCCAAACCCGTTACGAACAAGCCCTTTACGAAGATGAGACCGGCAACTGAACTACAACGGCGAGCGCATACACGCATGGCAGCCTCCTAACAGCGGCTTTCATATTATTTCGAGTTACAACTATTATTTTCGTTTATGGTGAAAGTCAAGCGAAATCGCTCTCACCTCAAGGAGCCGCCGACGGCTTGAAACGGGCGGCATTTTCGGCGTGATTCTGTTGATTACGAACGCTTTCTTCTTGTTTCATCCCATTTCGTACCGTACTCTGTTGGGCTGCTGATCGCCTTTGTTCTCGGGGACTTTGAAAATGTCACGTATTCCTGTCGCTTGCGCTCTGGTTTTGCTGCTGCGGTTATCGGTTCTGTCTCCCTCGGCCGCAGGTCAGGCTCCGTCCGCTGCGCCAGCCGGGGCCAAAGCCGACACCATCACTCTTTCCAACGCGGCGATGACGGCGACGTGGTCCATTCGCGGCGGCTCGCTGCGTTGGTACGGTCTGACCAACCACTTCACCGGCGAGACTTTGGCTCTCGACAGCAGTGTGTTTGAGTTGGTGCCCAAGGAAGGTCGGGTTCTGCGTTCGTCCGACTTCAAACTGGTGGCCGCGCCTATACTGCGGGAAATCTCCGCTTCGCCAGATTCTTCCCACTCCGGCTCGTCTCAAGCGGTCGGTCGCCTGTCCGGCCACGAATGGCGAGCCGAACTGCAGGATGCTTCCGGAAATATCCAAATTGTTTGGAAGGCAATCTTGCGCGATGGAGCGAATTATGTACGCCAGGAAGTGACCATCCGCTCGCCGCACCAAGTCCTGGCGCTCACGCAGATTGGCCTCATCGACGCGGCTGTGCCCGGCGCCACAGTCTCGGGCCACGTAAAAGGATCGCCTGTCACGGCTGGAACCTTGTCTGCCCCAACCTGGTTCCTGGGTTTCGAGCAGCCTCTTTCCGAGTGTCGCGTCCGCGCCGGCCGCGCCTCCTGCTGGCTCGATCGCGAACTCCCGCTGCAGGCCGGACAAAGCGTGACCTACTCGTCCGTCATCGGCGTGACTCATGCGGGGCAGTTGCGCCGCGACTTCCTGCACTACATTGAGCTCGAGCGCGCTCATCCTTATCGCACGTTTTTGCATTACAACTCCTGGTATGACTTGGGCTACTTCGACCGCTACGACGAGCAGAGTGCGCTGGATGTGGTGCGCAGTTTCGGCGAGGAACTGACCCGCAAGCGCGGCGTGAAGCTCGACAGCTTTCTGTTTGACGATGGCTGGGACGATCCCACAACGCTGTGGAAATTCAATCCCGGCTTTCCCGACGGAATGACCAAGGTTGCGCAAACCGCCGCCAATTATGGCGCTGCGCCAGGCATCTGGCTCTCTCCCTGGGGCGGCTACGACAAACCGAAAGAGCAGCGCATGGCCTCCGCGCACGCGCTAGGGTATGAAACCAACGAAGGCGGACTCGCGCTCTCCGGGCCAAAATACTTTCGCTACTTCCGCGATACCTGCCTTGACCTCATCGCGAAATACGGCGTGAATCAGTTCAAGTTCGATGGCACCGGGAACGCCAACGAAGTCATCAAGGGCAGCGAGTTCGACAGCGACTTTGACGCCGCCATTCATCTGATCGGCGACCTGCGCGCGAAAGAGCCTGACCTGTATGTGAACCTTACCACCGGAACCTACCCGTCGCCGTTCTGGTTGCTCTATGCGGATTCGATCTGGCGCGGCGGCGACGACCACAGCTTTGCGGGTGTCGGTACCAGCCGCCAGCGTTGGATAACGTTTCGTGACTCGCAGACCTATCGCTGGGTGGTTGAAGACGGACCACTGTTTCCCCTGAATTCGCTCATGCTGCATGGCCTGATTTTTGCGCGTTACGCAGAGCGTCTGGGCAGCGATCCGGGCCACGATTTTAAGGACGAAGTTCACTCATATTTCGGCACGGGAACGCAGCTGCAGGAGATGTACATCACGCCGGCGCTGCTCTCGTCCGACGATTGGGATGTTCTGGCCGAGGCTGCGAAGTGGTCGCGTGACAACGCGCAGACCCTCAAGGATTCCCACTGGATCGGTGGTGACCCGGCGCGGTTGGAGGTCTACGGCTGGGCGGCTTGGTCGCCGGCAAAGGCGATTCTGACTCTGCGCAACCCCAGCGATCAGCCGCAGGATTTTTCCGCGACCCTGTCGACGTTGCTCGAACTTTCTGCAGGTTCCGCCCAGACGTACACGGCGCGCAGCCCATGGAAGAACGACAGTACAAGACCGGCCGTCAGCATCACAGCGCAAAAAGAGCATAGCTTTCACCTGCAGCCCTTTCAGGTGCTGACGCTGGAGCTGGTTCCATCGATGTAGGGCCGCCACCAAACAGGCTGTCGAGGGTTTATGTGAGGACAGCCGCCCCGGCTGTCCTCCGGACGGAGTTCGGCTTTGGTGGAGAGTCAGACCTTACTTTGCCAGGGCGAAGGCCGCGATGAACCCAACGCAGAATACCACTGCGTAGCTCAGTTCGCTCCAGCCGAGCTTCCGAACAGCCAACGGGGCAGGCTTCTGAATGAAGTAGTACCATCCCCGAAAAAGCAGCGGCGAAAAAGCGAGGGACGCGACCGCCGGGATCAGGCCAAGCAGGCAGGCAATCGTAATCACCGCAGTCATCGCCAACTGTCCCACCGCAAACGTCCAGCCGTGTGCCAGTTTTTTCTTGAGGCCTTCGACCCGCGCCGTTTGAATTCGGAGCTGTACATAGTGAACCTGGTCGCCGGCAAAGAGCAGGTTCGCGATCCACAGCATCCATGCCGTGGCGCCAAACCTTCCCGTGATCACGTAATATGCCGCCGGGCCCGACGCCGTCAGCCCGATCGTTCCAACCATTTCTGAGAGCATGCGCGCTCTGCGTCCGAGCTTTTTGAGCAGGGCCTGCCCCACGAAGGCCGCGCCGGCAACAGTACCAATTAGCCACAAAAGCGGATTCTGCCACGCCCACAGCAGAGATGCCAAAGCCAGGGCCGCGACCGCGCTCAGCACAGCAATTACAATTGTGACGGCTCGTTTTTCGTTGTTGGTTTGTGCCCGCATGGCAGAAGTCCCCAGCAGGCTTTCCACAGGAGTTCGCAACCAGAACAGAGCCAGTGCGGCCGTCAGAAGCACCAAGGCAGGGAGAATGTGGCTGCTTTCACGGAATGCGATGCCGGCACCGGTCGCCATCGGCACGAGCAACAGTCCCCATGCCCCGTGTTCGCGCGGAAGAATCAGTGCCCGCGCGCGTTCCCGCCGCGCTTTTTCCACGTCGTCGTCGTTTCCCAAGTCTCTAACCGCGACACGGCTGCCTCCAACTTCGATGCGGCACCCGTTCGCTGCCATCACCGGAACCCGGCCATGTGAATGTGTTGCATGCCTTTCACCGCGCGCATGTACTGCGCTCTCTCGAACGCCCCCGGATCGGCGCACTTGATCTGGCTCATGCTGCCCTGCATCTGACCCACCGATTCGTACTCGTGTTCTTCCATCCACTCGCGCAGTTCACGCTCTACGTGCCGCAGATGATTCACGCCGTGGCGCAGCAGTGACGAGCACATCATGGTGACGTTGGCCCCAACCATCAGCAGTTTGACGACGTCTTCCGCGCCATGCACTCCACCCGTCGCCGCCAGACCCGCTTTCACGCGGCCATACAAAATTCCGACCCAGGTCAGCGGCAAGCGCAGCGCCTGCGGCGTGCTGAGCAGAACGTTCGGCCGAATTTCCAGTTCTTCCAGATCAATATCCGGCTGGTAGAAGCGATTGAACAACACCAGTGCGTCCGCTCCCGCCTCGTCCAGCCGATGCGCCATATTCGCCATGTTGCTGAAGAATGGGCTCAGCTTGATCGCTACCGGAATGGTGACTGTCTTCTTCACCGCGCGCAGAATGTCGAAGTAGGTTTTTTCAACATCGGCCGAGGTTAGCTTCGGATCTGTCGGGATGTAGTAGACGTTGCATTCGATCGCGTCCGCTCCGGCGCGTTCGATCTCAGCGGCAAATTTCGTCCAGCCGCCCAGGGTCGAGCCGTTCAGGCTGGCGATGATCGGTATGTTCACTGACGCTTTCGCCTTGCGAATGTGATCGAGATACCCCTCGGGCCCGGTTTGAAACTCGCTGGCCTGCGGAAAGTAAGTGAGCGACTCGGCAAAACTCTCAGTTCCCGCGGCCATGTGATAATTCAGATCCGCTTCCTCCTGGCGCAACTGCTCTTCAAACAGCGAGTAGAGCACCACGGCCGAAGCGCCAGCATCCTCGAGACGGCAAATTCCATCCACATCGCGCGACAGCGGCGACGCCGAGACCACCAGCGGTGAGCGCAGCTTCAGGCCCAGATAGTTCGTGCTGAGATCGATCATGGTTCCTCTCCTTAATTCTTTTCTTGCGCTGAGGAAATCAAAATCCCCACCCTGTCGCGAAAAACGCGACAAGGGTGGGGCACCCTCATTTTGTTGCCCCAACCGGCACCGGTTTTTCCGGAGCGGCTTTTTCCGCCGGCTCTTTCGGAGCGGGCGCCGGCTCCGTCTTTTGGCTGGCCATGTATTCGTACATGCGGTAGCGATGTTCCACGTCGTGCTGCGCCAGCGCCCACAGGCGTTTGGCCTCTTCCGGATTGCTCTTGGTGAGCATCTTGAAGCGGGTCTGCTGCAGCATGAAATCCTGCAATTTGCGCGTAGGAGCGCGGGAATCGAGCACCAGGGCATTCTCGCCCGCCGCGGCGCGTTCCGGGTTGAAGCGATACAACAGCCAGTCACCAGATTCGACCATGACTTTTTGATCGGTCATCGCCGTGGTCATGTCGATGCCGTGCGCGATGCACGAGGAATAGGCAATGATGATGCTCGGCCCGTCGTAAGCTTCGGCTTCCAGAAACGCCTTCAGCGTGTGTTCATCTTTCGCGCCCATGGCAACGCTGGCGACATAGACGTTGCCATAGGTCATGGCCATGAGTCCGAGATCTTTCTTCGGACTGAGCTTGCCTCCGGCGGCAAATTTCGCGACCGCGCCGCGCGGCGTAGACTTCGAAGCCTGACCGCCCGTGTTCGAGTACACCTCGGTATCGAGCACGAGAATATTCACGTTGCGCCCGCTGGCCAGCACATGATCGAGGCCGCCGTAGCCGATGTCATACGCCCAGCCGTCGCCGCCTACGATCCACACACTCTTTTTCACCAGCATGTCGACGACAGCAAGAAGTTGCTTCGCGTCGGGAGTATCGACCTTCGCCAGCTTCTCTTTGACCAGATCAACCCGCTGGCGTTGTTCGTAGATGTCGGATTCGTCCTTCTGTTTGGCATTGAGGAGGGCCGAGACCAGGTCATCGCCGACGGTTCCGGCTACGCGGCGAAGCAGTTCATGGGCCAATTCAGTCTGCTTGTCGATAGAGGCGCGGAAGCCCAGTCCAAACTCGGCGTTGTCTTCGAACAGCGAGTTCGACCACGCTGGTCCGCGGCCGTCGGCGTTCTTGGCCCACGGCGTCGTCGGCAGGTTGCCGCCGTAGATCGACGAGCAGCCCGTAGCGTTAGCCACTACCGAGCGGTCGCCGAATAGTTGCGAGAGCAGCTTCAGATAAGGCGTTTCGCCGCATCCCGAGCATGCGCCCGAGAACTCGAACAGGGGCTCCTGCACTTGCTGCTGCCGGATCGTTCCAACTTTGATTTTCCTGCGGTCGAGTTCCGGAAGCTTCAGGAAGAATTCCCAGTTCTCGCTCTCCGGCGCGCGCAGCGGAGGCTGCGGCACCATGTTGATGGCCTTCAGCCGGACTTCACTCTTGTTCTTGACTGGGCAGACATCCACGCACACGCCGCATCCCGTGCAATCTTCCGGCGCGACCTGAATCGTGTATTTCATCCCGGCCCACTCTTTGTCGCGCACGTCGCACGCCTTGAACGTTGCCGGCGCGTGCTCCAGTTCCTTGCTGTCGTAAACCTTGATGCGGATCACGGCATGGGGGCAGACCATCGCGCACTTGCCGCACTGGATGCAGATCTTCGAATCCCACGCGGGAATTTCGAGAGCGAGATTGCGCTTCTCCCATTTCGCCGTACCGGTGGGGAAGGTGCCATCACAGGAGAACGCGCTCACCGGAAGCTCATCGCCGCGCCCGGCGTAGATTGCGCCCAGAACCTCGCGTTCGAATTTCGGCGCTCCCTGAAACACTCCGGGAATTTCCGTTGTGCTGCTGACGCGCTCTGGAATCTTTACTTCGAACAGATGAGACAGCGTCTCGTCGACAGCCAGCATGTTCTTCCGGACCACGTCTTCGCCTTTGCGGCCGTAGGTGTGGCGGATCGACTCGCGGATGGCCTCGATGGCCTCGTCGCGCGGCAGAACTTTCGAAATCGCGAAGAAGCAGACCTGCATGATCACGTTCATGCGGGAACCCATGCCGGCGTCCTGCGCAACCTGGTAGGCGTCGATGGCGTAGAGCTTTGCCTTCTTGGCGATCAGTTGAGACTGCACTGGGCGCGGCAGATGATCCCAGATTTCATCTTTGCTGAAGGGACTGTTGACCAGAAACACGCCGCCGCCGTCGTCAACCAGCGCGCTCAGCATGTCGTAGCGCTCGAGGAAAATCCACTGGTGGCAGGCGATGAAGTTGGCTTTCGAAACCAGGTAGCTGGAATGAATCGGTTGCGGCCCGAAACGCAGGTGCGAAACCGTCATCGCTCCTGATTTTTTCGAGTCGTATACGAAATATCCCTGGCCGTAGTTGTCGGTGTTTTCGCCGATGATCTTGATCGAATTCTTATTGGCACCCACTGTGCCGTCCGCGCCCAAGCCATAGAACAACGCGCGAACTACGCTGTCGGGCTCGGTCGAGAACGCGGCATCGTACTCGAGGCTGGTGTGGTTGACGTCGTCCTGAATGCCGATGGTGAAATGATCTTTCGGGTTTGCTTGTTTCAAGTTGTCGTAAACAGACTTGACCATCGCTGGAGTAAATTCCTTGGACGACAGACCATACCGTCCGCCGACTACTCCCGGCGCATTTTTCAGTTTCCCGTATCCCAGCTTCAGCCCCTCGTGCAACGCGTTGACGACATCGAGGTAGAGCGGTTCGCCGATCGCGCCGGACTCCTTGGTGCGATCGAGGACCGAAATCTGCCGCACGCTGGCGGGCAGAGCTTCCATGAACGACTTCACGCAGAAGGGCCGGTACAAGCGGACTTTCAGCAGGCCAATCTTTTCTTCGCGGGCATTGAGATATTCGACCGTCTCGTGCGCGGCTTCTGCGCCGGAACCCATCATCACGATGACGCGCTCGGCATCGGGCGCTCCCACGTAATCGAACAGGTGATAGGAGCGGCCGACGATCCCGGCGAACTTGTCCATTGTGGCCTGCACCTTGGCCGGAGCCGCGTCGTAGTAGGCGTTGGCGCTCTCGCGAATCTGGAAAAACACATCAGGATTCTGCGCCGTCCCGCGGAGCACCGGATGATCGGGGGAAAGCGCGCGCTGGCGGTGCTCGATGATGCGGTCCATATTCAACATGGCCCGCATGTCGTCTTCATTCAACATTTCGATTTTGTTGACTTCGTGCGAAGTGCGGAATCCGTCGAAGAAATGCACGAAGGGGATGCGCGTCTCCAGTGAGGCGGAATGAGCGATCAGCGCCAAGTCCATCGCCTCCTGCACCGAATTCGAGCACAACATGGCCCAGCCCGTAGTGCGGCAGGCCATCACGTCGGAGTGGTCGCCGAAAATCGACAGCGCATGCGTGGCCAGAGTGCGGGCCGTCACATGGAATGCTGTGGGCGTCAGTTCTCCGGCAATCTTGTTCATGTTCGGGATCATCAGCAGCAATCCCTGCGACGCGGTAAACGTCGTCGACAGCGATCCCGTCTGCAGCGCCCCGTGTACCGCCCCGGACGCTCCGCCTTCACTCTGCATCTCGATTACGTGGGGCACGCTGCCCCAGGCATTGGGTATATGCTCCGAGGACCACTGGTCCGCCCACTCGCCCATTGGCGACGAAGGGGTGATGGGGTAAATCGCAATCACCTCGCTCGCCCGGTAAGCGACATTGGCTACAGCTTCATTGGCGTCCATGGTCTTGAATTTGCGCTTCATTTACATCCCCTTTCGGACCGATCAGTGGGAACCACTGGCGTGGCCGCCACTCTGTCTTCAGGATGCAGGAAGGGGGCTGTGCATGTCGGGACGCAGGTTCACACCCATGTGTGATTAGAATCACACATGGGCCGGAAGGCCTTTCGTGACTGTACGTTGCAGGGCGACCTATTTCGGCCTGGGTCGGCGCAAAAGGGTTCTCGCACGTCGATCAGGTCAAGGCGTCCGCATCGCGAACCAGAATCCGAAAAGAAGTATCGCCATCACAACAACGCCAACTACGAGCAAGAAATTGAATTGAGCCGGAGGTTGCGTTCTAGAGCCTCTAGTTCCCCATGGAAGCCGCAGGAGAATGAGGATCACGACGGCACAGAGTCCGACAATCGCTGCCAGCAAGGTCTTCATTCCTGTTCACAGCCCGCGGGGCGGACTACTCTTTTCCGTCTGAAATATCGACTTGGGCAACACGCCCAGCGTGGACCCTATCTTACGGTCCAACTCCTCCGCTGTGGCAGTCCGCGCAACTGACCTGCGTCAGATCCCCGATATCGACCGGATGCTTGAAAGTTGGCAGGGCCGTGGCTGCGAGACTGTTCGTCCCTTCGGTCTCGGCCAACAGCGTGTGGCACTGGTTGCAATCCCTGCTGATGACCTTGCCGTCGGCGCTCACGTGCTGGCCGTCGTGGCAGCGGAAGCAGCCGCTGAAGTAGTAGTGGCCCAAGTTGTTGGGATGAGTCTGCCAGTTCAGCTTCATCTCCGGGAAGGTAGTGCGCTTGAAGATCGCCTGCACTTCAGCAACGGCGTTGCGAATCTCCAGTTGCCTGGTCTTGGCAACCTCCGGGTATTTCTTTTCGTAGAAGTCCTGCAGTCCGCTGGCGATGCCCTGCATGGCGGCATCGGTCGTGGCGTAGGTTCCGGTTAGCACGGTGACCGATTGCTGTTTGATGAACGGCAGGGAAACGTCCAGGCGGCGAGCCGTCAACGACTGGTCGACGGCCTGGTCCGGGGGAACATAAACGTGAGCCGGGCGGTTGTGGCAGTCCACGCAATCCATGTGGTGCCGGTCCGCCTTGGCGATTTGATCCTTGCTGAGGGTCGAGTCCTTGGCGTAATACTCGGTCACTCGGCCCTGCTGGTCTTCCACGTGAACATAGGGCACAATCTGGCGCTTTTCGTCGGCCGCCACATAGTCAATCTTGTTGCCGATGTTCATGTGCCAGTGGATGCCTTCGGGTGCGCCGGTCGCCGGATCGCCGCCGCCGGTCTTGATGATCATGCGGATCTGACGCACCGTATTCGGTTCATCGTTGGCGTAGTGCGTGAATACCTTCAACTGCCCGCCGTAGAATTTCTTCGGCCAGTGGCACTGCTCGCAAGTTTCCTGCGCTGGACGCAAGTTGTGCACGGGCGTCGGAATGGGCCGCGGGAAAGTATTGAAGATGGCGGCATACACCTGCCGACTGCCGGAAAGCTTGGACTTTACAAACCAGGTTGCGCCCGCTCCCACGTGACACTCCGCGCAAGCCACGCGGGCGTGCGAGCCCAACTGGTAAGCCGTGTATTCCGGACTCATCACCGTGTGGCACAGCTGCCCGCAAAACGAAACCGACTCAGTGAACTCATACGCTTTGTAGCTGCCCGCCACGCTGACCATGACGAACACGATCAGGAACGCCATGAACGAAATCACCGCGCTGCGCTGCGTGTGGTCATTCAAATCGATGCGGGGATAGAACGCGGTCGGCGCCACTTTCTTCCGCCGCTCCAGCAGCACGCCCACCAGCATTAGGATCAAACCGAACACTAGAAACGCCGGTGACACCATGTAGGCCAGGATGCCGATGTAAGGGCTGGCTTTGGTTGCGATTTGATCAATCAGGACAAATAGAAAAATATTCGCCAGGCTCACGATCGCCAGCGCCATGCCAGCCAGGCTGACCGGGTTGCGCAGCAGCATGCGCGAACGGTGCCAGGGTTCTGCCTGGGGTTGTGGGGTTTGTTCAGTGTCCATGCTTAGTCCCTGTGACCTCGGATTCGTCTTCGGACTGGGCCGCGATTTCCACCGTGCCCGCTTCTTCATTTGAAACGGCACTTGGCGCGGCAGATGCTTCCTCGATCACCGCGCTATCCAGTCCATGCTCGTCGCGGTAATGATGCAAAGTCATCTTCCCGTCCCACCACGCCCAGTTCATCGGATAAACGTCCGGGTCGAAGAATACCTGGTAGAAGTGCCAGACGATAATCGCCAGGGTTGCCAGCACCGCTTCATAGAAGTGAATGGCGGTGGCGACATCCAGCCACCAGCGCGGCATGTGGTTGCCCACCAGAACCTTGGCCCAGAGCATGATTCCGGTGACGGCCATCACGATCATGCCCCACACCAGAGCCCAATATTCGGCTTTTTCGGCGTAGTTAAAGCGCGCAAACTCCGGCTTGCGTGACGTCAGGCCGAGATAATAGGAGACATTCTGCCACGCGCCCCGGGCATCGTCCAGCGTAGGGAACAGGTCACGTACCAGTTTCCGTCCCTCGCGGCTGAAAGCGATGTCGAAGATGTGGTAAACGCTCACGCCCATCAGCACCACGGCCGCGATGCGGTGCAGCAGATGCCGCCGGTGCTCGCCCAGCGAGAGCATGGAGGCGAACCAGGAGTCCGGGAACTTCAGGGCAAAGCCGGTCAGCACCAGCACGATGAAGCTGGTGAGCAGAGTAGCGTGCTGCAGGCGGAAGCGCAGCGGCATGCGCATGACGAAGGCGTGCTGCTGCTTGCGCAGGGCGACTACTTTCGCCCGCCAGATGATGAAGTTGTGCAGCAGCATGCCGCCGATCACGGCGAAGATCATGCTCAGATAGAAGCGGCGAATCCAGCGGGTCGCCTTGCTGCCCATATCGGCGGAGAGCGGCGCGCCCACATGTACCTTGGCGGCGGCAAACTCCTCCGTTGCGCCCGGATGGCACTGACCGCAAGTCCGCGCCAGATTGGCGTGGTTGATCATCGACCGCGGATCGCTCGAGGGAAGAATGCTGTGTGTCCCGTGACAACTGGCGCAGTTCGCGACTACTTGCGACCCTCCCCGCGCGGCCAGTCCGTGATAGCTGGCCAAATACGTGGTTTGGCGGCTGCCTTCGATGCCAAATTCCTGCGACAGCCGCATGCCTTCGTGGCAGCGCGCGCAGGTCGCCTGGCCCACGTTCTGCGCCGACACCGGGGAGTTTGGAGCGTTGTGCGCCGTGATGGAGTGAATCCCGTGGCAGTCAGTGCACACCGGGGCCTGCCAGTTGCCCTTGGCCACGGCTTGCCCGTGAATGCTCTGCGTGTATTCCTTCGAGATCGCTTCGTGACACTGGCCGCAGGTCTGCGGCACGTTGAATTTGAAGATGGGAGACTTTGCGTCCTTGGCGTCGAGAATTTCGTGCGTACCGTGGCAGTCGGTGCAGACCGCGGCCTTTTCGGAGCCGGCCGCCACAGCGTGTCCGTGGACGCTTTGCGCGTAGGAAGCCACCATCTGCGCGCTCTGCCCGCCGTCCTGCATCACGAGCTGCTGGCTGTGACAGGCGCCGCAAGTTCCGGGGATGTTGGTATGGTGAACTCGCGATTTCGGATCGCTGGCCGGGAGCAGTTCATGCGGGCTGCCGTGGCAGTCGACGCAGGTTGCCGCCTTGCTGTTGCCACCCTGCACGGCTTTGCCGTGGAAACTCTTATCGTAGGCCGCTTGCTCGTCGGCGTGGCAGGTCGCGCAGCTGATTTTCTTAGGCGTTGTTTCGTGCGCGGCACTGGTCACATCCGTATGGCAATCGACGCAGGTGAACATGCTGCCGTGGATGGAATCTTTGAAACCCTGCGGATCGACGTGCAGACTGACAGTCTTGCCGTTTTCGTCGTGGGCCAGCGAGGCGTCGCTGTGGCAGGCCAGGCATTCATCGGCGGTTGGTTTTGCTGGTGTTTTTTGGGAGGGTCTCTTCCCGGCGGCGAGGACCGTTCCTGCCGTCAACAGCAGGGTGAGAGCAACTCCAGGCGCAAAAATTCTCCATATTGTTCGCGTGGACATACTCTCACCCGCCAATCTCTATAGAATTGAATTTTGTTGGGCGGCTGTCAGGCCGCCCTTGTTGCAGCTACTTGGCCAGACCGCGAATGTAGGCGACCAGACCTTTGATGTCGGCGTCCGCTAGTTTGCCGGTATATGCCGGCATCTTGCCTTTGCCCTTGCTGATGATGTCCGTCAACTGCGCATCGGTTTCGGCCTTCACTTCCGGCGATGCGAAGTCGCGGGTTCCCATCTTGCCGCCCTTGCCGTCTGCGCCGTGACACATCGCGCATTTTGCCTTGAAGGTTGCGGCGGCATCCTGCGCGACCGCCGATGAGGAGCAGACGGCGATCATTCCGCCTGCCAGTAGAGTGACCAGGCCCACACGAACAGAGATAAGTTTCACGTTACTTCCTCCTGAGAAAGATTTGCCTGCACGATATCACGGAGCGGGGGTCATTCATCGACCGACTTACGATCTCTCGAAAGCGGGTTCCGCAATTGGGTCGCGCTTTCATTCCGAGAACTCGCTCGCAGGGGTAGGATCACATGCCCATCTCAGCGAACCTATGGCGGAAGTCACTTCACCCTGTGACAGAAATCACTCGCACTTTTGGCCCTGGTTGTGATGTTCGTCACGGGGGCGGGTGCGACCCGGCACTGCACCGCGCAGCCCCTGAACCTAGGATGCCGCCATGTCTACTCTGCCCGAACCGCCAGTTCAGCGCCCGCAGGATATTCCGTCCGTCGCAGGGAAAACTTCCTCGCCGGGCGTGAGCGGATCCGGCTCACGCTCGAATGTGCCGTCATTCCAACGCCGTCCGCTACAGGTTACCTGGGAGATGACGCAGGCTTGTGACTGGAAGTCGGCTCCGGTCCGCGGCACCACGCGTGCCCGCCGCGAGCACGATCCCTGCTCCACCGCGGAAGCGTTTCATCTGATCGAGGAAGTTGCCACCATGCGCGTGCCTCTGCTGGCGTTGACCGGCGGCGATCCTTTGCTGCGCCCCGACTTGTTTCCCGTAATTGAGTTCGCCTCGCAGCGATCGATCCGTACCTCATTGACCATGCTGTCGACTCCACGGCTGGACGCCGCGGCCATTGCGGAACTGAAGGCCTGCGGCCTGATGCGCGCCGGTTTCTGGGTGCACGGTTCGACCGCCGAGTTAGACGATGCCTACTGGGCCGTGCCCGGGTGCCACCGTCGGACGCTGGCAGCGATCGGGTCGTGTCATGAAGAACAGTTGCCGGTACAGGTCAATACCGTCCTCTCGCGCCGCAACCTGCATGACCTGGATCCCATGATCGAGTTGCTGACGCGCCTGGACGTGGATATGTGGAACGTTTTCTTCTTCGTTCCGCGGAGCCCGGTCCCGCGCGGCCCGGAACAGGCGGACCCATTGCTTACCGCCGAGGAACATGAGCAGGTCTTCGCCAAGCTTTATGCGGCTTCGAAGCTGGTTCGTTTCCAGATCAAAACCACCGAGGGCCAGCACTATCAGCGTTATGTCCTGCAGCAGCGGGCGCGGGCCTCGCGCGGCCGCATGACCGAGGTCGATGCCTTTAACGCTGCTGCCAACGCTCCCAAGGGAGTGAATGACGGCAAAGGTTTCGTTTTCATCAACCACCGGGGCGAGGTTTATCCTAGCCGCTATCTGCCGCTTTCCGGAGGCAACGTCACCACCGAGTCGCTGGCGGATGTATATCGTGACTCGTCATTATTTGTGTCGCTGCGTGACAGTTCGCGGTTGAAAGGCAAGTGCGGACAATGCCCGGCCCGCAATGTCTGCGGAGGTTCGCGCGCCCGCGCCTATGCCATGACCGGCGACCTGTTCGCCGCCGACCCCGCTTGCGTTTACGAGCCGCAGCGTGGGTGACCGAAATCACGTTACGGTGTGATTAAACTCGCGAGTCAATATCTCGCGAGAGTCATGGCCAACCACATCTCTCAGAACTGGCTTTCCACTGCGGACTAGAGCGAGAGAGCCATCGACGCCGACTGCAGCGGTTCTTCCCATTGGAATCACATTCTCGTGTGATTGAAATCACACAAACTATCGCAGCAATCCCCGAAAATTGAGCAAATTCGCCGGTAGGCGCGGGAAGCTTCGCGTTTCGAATGTGATGGCGATCACGAGTTCACGTGACCGCATGCACGGAGTTTCCGCACCGCCTCTGGCATTCTAGCGGGCAATCGAGGTGCCTTATGGCTCAAGACGGTCGCGACGTTCTGGAGGTTCTCCGGTTCGAACTGAGCTTCCTGCAAGACGGAGGCTATGGACGCTCTCCTCACGCGCCCTGGCGGGCGCCCGCGGTTTTTGAAGATTCCCCCATCTGCCCGAATTTCTGCGACCCGGCCCGGCCGCATCCTTGTGAGAGCTGCCTGCTGGAGCAGTTTGTGCCCGAAAGCCGTCGCACCGAAGCTGTGCCTTGTCGCTTCATCCAACTTACGAAAGAGGGCCAGTCGGTGGACGATCTTTACCGCACCGGAACGCAGGCTGACATGGAAGAGGCCTTGGCCGCCTGGCTGCGAGCCCAGATCGACAGAATCGAGCAAGAGCGCGGCATCAAACCGAAGCAGGGAGTGGTGGCCTAAACGCCGGCTCTGAATTTGCGCAGACTCACAAAGCCCAGTCGCTTCATTTTTCTCACATAGCGAAAAACACAAGCTTCCCCGAAGGAGTTGTCAACATCATGAGTGAAGAGCACGCATATCGAGTCGCAGCCTGGTGGACTTCCGGCCGCACCGGTTTGGCCAAATCCGATTCCGCACCCAATGCCATCCACTTTACGGCTCCCACCGAATTTGGCGGCCTCGAAGGCCGCTGGACGCCGGAGGAGTTGCTGCTCGCCGCCGTAGCTGGTTGCTATACCACGACCTTGCGCGCGATCGCGGGCAGTGCCCAATTCGACTTTACCGATCTGCAGGTCGAAGCCAGCGGCACGGTGCGCAAAGTGGATTCGGGCTACAGTTTCACCCAGATCGTGGTGCGTCCGAACTTGAAGATCGCGTCCGCCAGCGAACGCGACCGGGCGCTGGATCTGCTGAAACGAGCCGAGAAGTTGTGCCTGGTTTCGCGCGCGCTCGGTACGAACTTGAAGTTCGAGCCCCAGCTGGAAATCACCAAGCCGGCGTCCGTTTCTTAATAAGCCGGCTTCCTGAAGACGGTCTTCTGAAGCCGACTTCCTGAAGCCGGTCTTCTGAACCAGTTGTGGGAGGAGTTTGCTCAGAGTTGCAGCACTGCGGATACCGACGAAGGATCGGCCATCGCGCTCAACTTGAATCCCACTTTCTTGAAGATGGCCTGCGTGGCCAGGTTGTCGCGCAGAATTTCCCCTGACAGCTTCTGGAACTTTTCTTCGCGCGCAACTCTTGCGACACTCGCGAGAAGCTCGGTTCCGAGTCCGCGTCCATGCCATCGATCGGACACCAGCACAGCCGCCTCGGCTTCCGCGCGATTGATGGCGCTGAAGCGGCCCACTCCCAGCACTTCGTGCTGCCCCGTTTCAGGGTTCTTGCGATCCGCCACCAGCGCGAATCCGCGATCGTAGCTGCCGAAGCAGATGCGCACCAGCCTCTCGTGCTCGACCCGCGTGCTCAGGCTCAGCGAACAGAAATAACGCAGGTAGACGCTGCGCTCAGAAAGCGTGGTATGGAATTGCGCAATCAGCGGCTCGTCTTCAGGACGAATCGGACGGATGGTCACCGGTGTGCCATCTTTCAGTTTCCACTCCCAGATGTATTGCAGCGGGTAGGGCCGGATCGTGGCTCGCGGCAATTCCGCGGGTTGCATGGCGGAATCATGCAGAACCACGCGCGCGTCAAGCGCCAGCAGTTGCTCCGGTGTAGCCAGCAGCGGATTGATGTCGATTTCTTTGATCCAGGGTTGTTCCATCACGAGCTGGCTGAATCGCACCAGCAAGCTCTCGAGCGCTGCCAGGTTGACCGGCTTGCGTCCGCGCACGCCCTGCAGCGCCGCATAGATTTTTGTCTGCTCCATCAAGCGTTGGGCGAGCGTGGTGTTCAGCGGCGGCAGAGCCAGGGCGCGGTCGCGATAAACCTCGACCATGACTCCGCCCGAACCAAACAAAATCACCGGTCCAAACTGTGCGTCGATGGAGCTGCCCAGAATCAGCTCGTAGCCGTCGCGCCTCACCATGGGCTGCACCGTAACGCCGGTAAAATGTTCGGATCCAGCTTTCGCTGTGACCGAGGCCTGAATCGCGCGATAAGCGCCGCGAACTTCTTCCGGCGTTTGCAAGCGCAGGCGAACTCCATCCACATCGGTCTTGTGCGCGATCGTGTTCGACATCAGCTTCAGCACCACCGGATAGCCGATCTCCGCGGCGCACGCGACCGCCTGCTCTTCGTTTTCTGCCGCGCGCGTTTCCACCACGGGAATTCCGTAGTAGGCCAGAAGTTGCTTGGCCTCATATTCGTTGAGTAGCGTCCTTCCGTCGGCACGATCCCGCCTCACCATTTCGCTGACCTGGACGCGCGCGCTGGCTGCCTCCGACGCGTCCACCAGTGCCGGAGTTTCATAGAGGCCGCGCAGGTTGTAGGTGTAGCGCCACATGTAAGTGAAGGCACGTGCGGCGGTGTCGGGATAAGAAAAGGTCGGAATGCCGGCTGTATTAAGAATGGCGGTTCCTTCCTCCACGCCGTCGCCGCCCATCCAACTGGCCAGCAGCGGCTTGCCGCTGGTGTGCGCCAGCGGCTTCATGCGCTCCGCTACCTGCGTCGGATGGGCGAGTCCCTGCGGCGCGATGATGGCCAGCAATCCATCGCTCGCGGGATCTTTGGATGCGATTTCAACCGCTCTCACAAAGCGCTCCGCATCCGCATCCGCCAACACGTCGACCGGATTGCTGTGACTCCAGTGCGGCGAGAGGAAGCCGTCCAGTTCATGCAATGATTCTGCGGAGAGTACCGTCAGTTCTCCTCCGGTCGCCATGAGCGAGTCGGTGGCCAGAACTCCTGGACCGCCGGCGTTAGTAACTATGGTGAGCCGTGGGCCGCGCGGCCGCGGCTGTTTGCTCAACACCTCCGCCATGTAAAAGAGGTCCGCGATATTTTGCACGCGCAGCACACCGCAGCGGCGGAATGCCGCTTCCAGCACATCGTCGCTTCCGGTCAACGCTCCGGTGTGCGACGCGGCCGCGCGCGACGCCGCTTCGAACCGGCCGGCCTTGATCACGATGATCGGCTTGCTCAATCCGATCTCCCGCGCCGCCGAAAGAAACGAGCGCGCATCGCCCACCGACTCCATGTAAAGCAGAATGCTCTTGGTGTGCGGATCGTCGCCGAAGTGATAGATGAGGTCGCCCCAGCCCACGTCGAGCATCGAACCCGTCGAAACGCAGGCGCTGAATCCCACATGTTCGCGCAGACTCCAGTCGAGAATAGCCGTCAGCAGCGCTCCACTCTGGCTCAGGAATGCGACGCTGCCTTTCTGCGGCATCGACTGCGCAAACGTCGCGTTCAACCCAATCGTCGGATTCATGAACCCCATGCAGTTGGGTCCGATCAATCGCAGACCTGCATGACCAGGCCCGAGCGAAGACGCGCGCTGCAGATGCTTCTTAATTTCTTCTTCCAGCGCGGCTCCGTCGTGCCCTTGCTCGCGGAAGCCCGCCGAAATCACCACCGCTGATTTCACTCCCGCGTCCACGCACTCTCCGATAATTTCGGGCACGGTCTGCGCCGGCGTTACCACCAATGCCAGGTCCACGCCGCCGGCAATATCGCCAATATTTTTGTGCGTCTTAATTCCCAGCACTTCGTCATGGCCGGGATTCACGGCATGCACTTTGAGGGGAAACTTGCTTTGCAGCAGATTCGCCAGCACGCTGCGGCCGACGGTTCCGGGGCGATCTGTGGCTCCGATCACAGCCGCCGAGCGCGGCAGAAAAAGCGGATCGAGGCCCGCCCGCACGGGAGGCGGCGCAGTGTAGATTTTCCCGACAGGTGAGACCACGGTGGGGCTGGGCACTTCGCTCAAAGCATTCCTCCCGCTAACGCGGCTGCACCCATTTTTTCACAACTCTTAGCGAGACGAAACGCGACGGCCCGATGAACACTTCATCCATCATGGCACAGTTTCCTGCGCTCGTCTGTGATCGACTATACGTCGAATCACATGCCCTCGTGACGGTGATCACAGGCATGTTTCCGGTGCTACAATTCGCTCAGAAAGAGGTGCCCAGTGCGCGCCCCTTATGGCCTAAATATTCTTGATAACTGCATTACCTGTCCGGTGCGTGAAGAACATCTATTCTGTAATCTTTCTGTGCAAGCCGGGCAACGCCTCAACGAAATAAAATCCACCGCTGTGTATCCCAAGGGAGCAATGCTCTTCATTGAAGGGCAACAACCCCGTGGCGTTTTTGTGCTGTGTGCCGGGAAGGCGAAACTTTCCACGTCTTCTCGCGAAGGCAAAACCATCATCACGAAACTCTCCGATGCGGGCGATGTTCTCGGGCTCAATTCGGTGGTTTCCAATCGTCCGTATGAAGTGACGGCCGAGATGATGGAGCCGGGCCAGGCCAACTTTATTCCCCGCGATTCCTTGTTGCAATTTCTGAAGGAAAACGGGGAAGTGGCCTTGCGCGTTGCCGAACAGTTGAGCCGCAACTACTACACCGCGTACGAGGAGATCCGCACGCTCGGTCTGAGTACCTCGCCCTCGGAAAAGTTTGCCAAGCTCCTGCTGTCCTGGACGAGCAAGACGCCGCAGAACGACGGTTCCGCGCAGGTGAAGCTCACGCTCACCCATGAGGAGATTGCGGAGATCATTGGGACCACCCGCGAAACGGTCAGCCGCCTGTTTTCTGAGTTCAAGAAAAAACAGCTGCTGCAGCTCAAAGGGTCAACCCTGGTCATCCGCAGCCGTGCGGCGCTGGAAAAAATCGTCCAGTCCTGATTGGACGAATATGATCTGCCCTTTGTCGCCGAGAGAGACTCTCTCTTCGAGCGAATGCTCCTTTTTATCCTCCAACCGTTAATACTGGGCAAGGGGCATAGCGTATGACTTCGTGGACTGATGTCCACGGTAGATGAGCCGCCACTCGGGCGGATGAACTCTGGTTCGCTCCCATCACAATTAAGTCGACTTTATATTTCACGCTTGCCGTCAGGACTCCCTCCGCCAGGAATTCCGTGCCCACGATACAAGCCGGCTCTTGCTCTAATCCGTGATCCGCAGGCAGACATGCTTTCAACTGCTGCACCGCCTGTTTGCGGGACGCGCTCTCCCATTGCTGAACCTCGTCGGCGGCCGCCGACGCCGGGGAGTACGCCGAAAGGCTGGTCGAAGTTGTGGGCATGGGTGAAATCATGTGCAGCAGGATCAGTTTGCCTTGCCGCGCTTTGGCCAGCGCCAGCGCAAGCGGGAGTGCCTTGGCCGACCTCTTGCCAAAATCCGTGGCCAACAGGATCGTGTGAAAGCCAGGTGCGTCATGAACGCCTGCAGTCTTTATATCTATGTCTGCCTGCGGACCGATCGTCATCACCGGGCAGGGTGCCACGCGCAGCAGTTCTTCCGCCACTGAGCCCAGAGCCAGCTTGGGTAAGCCGCCGCGGCCGCGTGTACCGATGACCAGCAGGTCGATCGCTTGGCGCTCGATGACCGACTTTACCTGCTCCACTACAGGCCCGTGTTTCAGCAGAGTAACATCGAGCCTCTGCTCCGGCGCGGATTCCTCCGCCAGCGCCTGTAGTCGCTTCTCGGCGGCAGTGCGCTCGAGATCAAGTTCGGGAGGATTCTCCAGAGCCGCGTACTTTCGATCAGGGTGGAGGATGTGAATGATGGATAACTGCGCATGATTTTCCGCCGCCACCAACCGGGCCTCGCAGAGCGCACGCCGGGATGGTTCCGAAAAGTCAGTGGCGACCAGGATGTGGCGGAAAGCTCCACTCGACTTCTGTGCTTCGATTGGGATACTCAGCTCTGCCGTTGACATACATGCCTCCCTTGCGGTCGCATTTTCATTTGTCTTCGCGCCCCGCCGATGCGGCCCGTGCTCGCAGCCGTTTTCTTTTCGGAGCATTCTTGTCTTCCCCCTGGGTTTTCGGCAGGGGAACTGCTAGCCTCACCACTTTGTCAACCGGCGCCAGCCTTATCTGCGTTCCACCCCAAATCAAGGTCATCTCCCGCGAACATCGGGTACACAGCCAGAATCGCTCGTGGAGCGCCGGCTGGAACTTGCCCATGGTGATGCGGACTTCAGGGGTGGGAGCGAGGTGGAAGATTCTCCCCTCGTGGAGATAACGAAAGCTCTCAGAACATTCGGGGTTGGCGCACTTCGACAGCATGGCGCACTCCTGCCAGCCGTACAATCGCAATGCTATGACGGTTCCGCCCGAAATGAGGTGACCGAAAACACAAAATAGGGTGACGTTCATCACCGTGGCAGAGTGCAGTGGCGGCGGGAATTAGAAGGGCCAAGCTTCTAATTCAGAGGTCGTGATTGCCGACCCCGAACAGGGGCGCCAGGCGTTCCTGCAGCGCCTGGATCGCATGAAATAACTCGGTGAGGCCGTCCGTTTCGAAATCCACTTCCAGAGACTGCAGGTCGATGGTCAAATCTTTCGCGATCTGGGTGGCGCGACGAACCCGGTCCCTGGTCAGCGTGGTCACGGCCGCATAGGGATCGCGATGCTCCTGCTGCAGCCCGACCCACATCTGGGCAACCCGCGCCGTCTGCCGCATGCTGTCAACCGCACCGCGGAATTCGCTCAGGATCCGCGGTGAAAAATCGCCCGATACAATAAGTTGTTCCAGTACGCGCAGTTCTTCCGTGGTCCTCTGGAGCCGTTGCGCGAAGGATCCGGCATCGGCTTGAGATTCTTTGGCAGTTTCGTTTGGATTCTCGCGAGCGTGCCCGTAGGCTTCCATAGTTAGGTCATCGGTAACGCCGCGGGGAAACTTCAACAGCGCTGTCATTTACAATCACCCAGATGACCACGCGCAGCCTGCCTACCCTATGACTCACGTCCGCTGCGCCGCTCTTCTCTTTGACCTGGACGGAGTTCTCATCAACTCCACACCCGCGGTGGCTCGCGTCTGGTACCGCTGGGCGATCGAGCACGGCTTCAACCCCGAAGAAGTCGTCACCCGCGCCCATGGCCGTCCCAGTCTCGCCACGGTTCGCGACTACCTGCCTAACTCCGATCACGAGGCCGAGAATCTGGAAGTCGAACGCCGCGAAATCGAGGACCTGGAAGGCGTCATCCCACTGCCCGGCGCGCTGAGCTTGCTCGCCAGCCTGCCCAGCGATCGCTGGACCATTGTCACCTCGTGTACCCGCCCGTTGGCTGAAGTTCGCATCCTGGCCACCGGCCTTCCGCTGCCGAAAACCCTGATCACTTCCAACGACATCACACACGGCAAGCCGCATCCTGAGCCCTATCTGAAAGGTGCGTCCGTACTTGGATTTTCGCCCCAAGAATGTATCGTCCTCGAAGACGTTCCCGCCGGAGTCCGCGCGGGCAAGGCCGCAGGCGCGAGAGTCATCGCTTTCAAAACTACGGTGCAGGAACCTGTGTTACGGGAAGCCGGCGCCGACTGGATCTTGAATAGTTGCGCCGACCTTCGACTGCTCGATAGCCGGGCTGACGGTAGTTTGACCTTCGAGATTGAATGAAAGGCCCGCCAGGTTAGAAGCCGCTCATTCAGTGCTCTATTCTCTGCCGAAACTGCGTTCCCTCTAAAGTTCCTGTCGACCAAGCCGATCAGGTTATTGGTATGCAGCTGCGCCCAAGCTCATGGCAGCCGCGTCTTAGGAGAGACTTATGTCGACAGCAGCGGTTTCATCAGGTTCGGTTTATCAGGATCTGCGATCGTACTATCAGCAGCGCGGTTCCGACCTGCAGCAACTCGGCCAGGCTCTGCAAAGCGGAAACGTAAGCGGTGCGCAGCAGGAGTTCAACGCCATCCAGACTCTGGGCCAGAGCGGCCCGTTCTCGAGCGGGAATGCTTTTGCGGTCAACCAGCGGGAGCAGGATTTCAACGCCATCGGGCAGGCTCTGCAAAACGGAGACGTAAACGGAGCGCAGCAGGCCTTCAACCAACTGGAAAGCAGCTTGCACCAGGGCCAGCAGGCGACCGATCCGCCGCCCGTGGTGGTGAACCTGAGCGCGGCAGCGACCGCCGCGTCGTCCACAGCCTCCACCACAGCGGCCAATACCGGTTCATCGACCGCAGCCGCAAGCTCGACCGCGCCGGCCAGCGGATCAGAAATCGTGATCAACCTCGGCAACATCACTCCGGGTGAGCAGATCAACATCGGCGTGACCAACTCGAGCAATGGCGGCGAGCAAGTCACCATCGGCGTCAGCCAGCCGAACCAGAACCCCGAGCAGATCACCCTCAACTTGAACCAGAACAGCAACCAGGAAATCATCCTCAACCTGTTCAACAGCGCGTCCAGCGGCGGCACCAGCGCCACCGGCAGCACCGCGTCGGGCAGCGCCCTCAACGTTTCGGCATAGCGTTCGGAATCGACATACACGCGGGCGGGCATGGCGAAATCCTCCGGCCATGCTCGCCCGCGGAGGCTGGTTTCTTCGGCCTCGCCTTACGGCGAACTCACGTCCCCCACCTCGATAAATCTCCCGCTTCTGCGGTAAACTTCCCCTTAGAGAATCGTCCTCGACTCCGGGAAACTCATTCGCAAGGAGCAATCCACCATGAAATCCAGATTCATGAAGCCCAGGCTCATGCAACCCAGGCTGCTGATCGTGATCGCCAGTTCGCTCGCGCTCGCCGCTCTCGGCGTCGCCCAGGACGCTCCCCGCGACCAAGCCTCCGCCAAGGCCCAGGAGCGCATCATTAAAGAGGTTGGCCACCGGTTGCGCATGCTCCCCTATACCGGCCCGTTCGATAACCTGGCCTACAAAGTGGATGGTTTCACTGTAACCTTGCTCGGGCAGGTGGTGAGGCCGGTTACGAAATCCGACGCCGAGAGCGCGGTCAAGCACATCGAAGGCGTTGAGAAGGTTGACGATCAAATCGAAGTCCTGCCCCCGTCGCCCTTCGACGACGGAATTCGCCGCCGCCTGTACCGCGCTATCTACGGCTATCCCGCGCTGGAGCGATATCGCATGGTGCCGCAGAAGCCAATCCGCATCATCGTTAAGGGCGGCCACGTCACGCTGGAAGGCGTGGTGGACAGCGAAGGCGATAAGAATCTCATTGGCATCCGGGCCAACGGCATTCCCAACGTATTCTCGGTGACCAATAACCTGCAAGTCGCCAAACCTTAACACGTAGGGGCGGACGCAGCCTGCCCTGAGCGAAGTCGAAGGGTCCGCCCAGCGAAGCCAGACGATCCGCCCCGGACGAATGCGTCCGAGGCGTCCCCGGCCTTGCTAAATCGATTTTCTTGCGCCACATCGCAGTCCTTCCGCGTATAATGCTCGCGGATTTGACTTCCATCTCCATCGCAGCATTCGGAGGAACGCCATCATGAGTTTCTCGGCCATAAGCCGTCGCACTTTTCTCGAATCCGCATCCACCATCACCGCCGCCACCTTGCTGACCAGCCGCTTGGGCTGGGCCGCCGGCGATCACAAGATCGATAAGGTCGGCCTGCAACTCTACACCGTGCGCGACCTGATGCAGTCCGACTTCGACGGCACCATCGCCAAGGTGGCGCAGATTGGCTACAAGGAAGTCGAGTTCGCCGGATATTTCGGCCGCACCGGCCAGCAGGTCCGCGCTGCCTGCGACAAGAACGGCCTCGTGCCGATTTCCACCCACGTGCAATATGACGAGCTCGACGACAAATTTCCCTCCGTCGTCGAGACCTCGAAAGCCATCGGCTTGGGCTACATTGTCTGCCCCTGGATCCCAGAGGAACTCCGCAAGTCGCCCGACATCTGGAAGCAGGCTGCCGCCAAGTTCAACCGCTGCGGCGAGCTGAGCAAGAAGGCTGGCATGCAGTTCGCCTATCACAATCACTGGTTTGAATTTCTTCCCGTCAACGGCAAGCTGCCCTACGACGAGCTGCTCAAGGAATGCGACGCCAATCTGGTGAAGATGGAAATGGATTTGTGCTGGATCACCGCCGCGGGTGGAGATCCCCTGAAGTATTTCAACGCCTACCCCGGCCGCTTCCCCCTGGTTCATGTCAAAGACCTCAAGACCCTTCCCAAGGTGACGACCGGAGGCTCGCAGAATTACGGTGATACCGTCGACCTGACGGAAGTCGGAAGCGGCGTTATCGACTGGAAGAAGATCTTCGCGCAATCCGACAAGGCGGGCATCAAACACTACATCGTGGAGCACGATCACCCGAAGCAGCCCTTCGACAGCATCGCCAAGAGCTACGACTATTTGAACAAGCTGCGCTGGTAAGCTCAGAAGCGCAAGTATTCGGATCCGAGTGCCCCATTTCTCGCGTTTTTGCGAGAAGTGGGGTTTTTGCTATACGGACACGTACTGCCGTAACGACCCCTCGGCTCGGTTTTATGCCACTCTGAAGTGTGGCCAAACCAGATCCAAGCGACTATATCGATTGGGACGCCGGGCGTGAAGGTTACGTGCAATCGCCCAACAAGTACGTTCCCGTCGTCGCCATCCCGAAGAACGTCAAGAAGGATGCAGCGCAGAAAGCGCTGGACAGCATTCGCACCGAAGAGCGCATCGCCAGCCTGATCGCCGCCGGCGGCACCATTTGGGCCGTCTACGTCGCGACCGTGGACTATGCCAATCTCTGGCGCATGTCGATCATGCCGCCGGGCCCGGTTGAGGTTTGCGCCTTGGGCATCCTAGGCTGGCTGCACGCGAAATGGCGTCGTTCGATGCGGCCTCGCTGAACGCAGGAACATGGAGCTCTCCAGGAGCTCCTCTATAAGTTAGGTGCCCCATTTCTCGCGTACCTTGCGAGAAGTGGGAACTTCCTCAACCTTTCCCAAACGGATCTTCCAGCGACAACGTCTGCGGCGTGAACAGTTCCGCGCCGTTTTCCGTGATGTGCATGTCGTCTTCGATCCGAACTCCGAACTCGCCCGGAATATAAATTCCCGGCTCATTGCTGGTCGTCATGTTCGCCTGCAGCTTGGTGTGATTTCCGCGCACGAGATACGGCCACTCATGACCGTCCATGCCCAGGCCGTGGCCCAGACGGTGGGTGAAGTACTTGTAGTCAGGACCGAAGCCAGAGTCGGCGATGACTTTCCTGGCGACCGCATCGATTGCCCCGCATTCCACTCCTGGACGCGCCGCAGCCAACGCCGCCGACTGCGCCCGCAACACGATCTCGAAGACTTTTTTCATCTTGTCTCCGACCGCTCCCGAGGCCTTACCGAGAACGAACGTCCGCGTGATGTCGGATTGGTAGCCCTCGACGGTGCAGCCATCGTCGATCATGAGGATTGAGCCTTCGTGCATCACCGGCGGCTTGGTCACTCCATGAGGAGACGACGTGGCTTCGTCGACCATGATGCTGGCGTCGCCGGGAAATCCCAGCCTATGGTAAGCAGCGTCGATCAGACCAGAAACATCTTGTTGGGTCATACCTGGCTTCAGTGCACGATACACCGCCTCGTAGGCCGCGAGCGTAACTTGCGCGGCCAGCCGCATCAGCGCGATTTCGTGAGCGCTCTTGATCATGCGGCATCCGGCAGTGACCGGAGTCGCGCTCGTGATGGTCGCCTGTGGCGCAGCTTTGGCAATGCCGTCGGCAAATACGAAGCGAATCGTTTCCTCGATTCCGACTCTGCCGGTGGCGAGGCCGCGTTCCTTCAGTCCCTGCGCGATGATCTGGTATGGGCTCTCATCTTCCTGCCAAACCCTCACGTCGGCATGTTCGCCGTCGGGGGAGTTTGCCAACTGCTCGCGTGCCCGTCCTTCTTCAAACGCGGGGCACACATAAAACGCTGTGCCTTTCGCGGGCAGCACCAGCGCGAAGGTGCGCTCCCCGCCCCACCACCGAACTCCCGTGAAATAGCGCAACGACGTGCCTTCCATCAGCACGATGGCGTCGAGCCCGTTCTCGCTCATCAGTTGGCGGGCGCGTTCCTGGCGAGCGACACGTTCGTTTTTTGTGATGGGAGTGGCCTCGCTCTTGCGCGACTTCAATTGCGCGATCGACGCTGGCAGGGATGCATCGTCGCTCTCCGCCGTAGCAACAGCTAGAGGATGCGACACTGCCATCCCCGCCGTGATGCCGCTCACTTCGAGAAACCGTCGCCGCGAGATCATGAACCCCTCCCAGAATCTAAGGAACGCGAATTTGAGGAATGCAATCCGGCCATTATAGGAGGATTTGTGAGTTGCGACGCCGGGCCTCGGGGGTGCTGTATGCTCTCCCTATCTATGGAATGCGGCTTCCAGTGCGAGGCGTGCGGGGAATGGAACACGACTTCCGTGGACGAATCCGCCGGACGCCGCCAGAGCTACGTGGAGGACTGCCAGGTCTGCTGCAAGCCGAACGTTCTGCGTATCGAATACGACAACTCGTCGCAGGAATTCTTTATCACTGCCGAACTGGAATGAATCAAGGCCGAATCGGTGGAAGCACTCGCCGTCATCCGGTGCAAGCGCTATAGTGGGCTCATCGTCGCGGGCTAAAGCCTCCGCGCTTTATAGAAAGGACTCATCCCATGGCAACCGGCTACAACGCTGGCAGGATGGTCGCTCACAACATGGTGACCACGCAATTTGAACTGGACGGATTCCGCGTGACTCGCACGCTGGGCGTAGTGCGCGGCATCGTGGTGCGCTCGCGATCGATTCTTGGAACCATCGGCGCGGGCTTGCAGACAATCGTCGGCGGCAACATCACGCTGCTGACCAACCTATGCGAGAAGACGCGCCAGGAAGCCTTCGACCTGATGCTGCAACACGCAGCCGAGCTGGGCGGAAACGCCGTCGTCGGCGCGCGCTACGACGCCACCGAAGTGATGCAGGGCGTCACCGAAGTGCTGGCCTACGGCACGGCAGTGTTTGTGGAACCGGCAAAATAGAAATAGAGATGGTCGCTAGAGCCCACTAAGCGTTCTGAGACGTGCTCACTCTTTGTAGAGATAGCCCGCGACCAGCGCGGTCAGAATGGCGCCCAGCCACATCTCGATCATCCAGCCAAAAGGCAGGGCGCGGCCCACGGCCGACCACGAGGCCTGCGCGAAGTCTTCCGGGAAGCCCGCGAAGAAGCCCACCAGAAAACCGATCTTGAGCGCGGTGCCGGGGCCCGGTCCCAGGCCTTGACGCGCCCAGGCATAGAGGTGCGCGACCGCAATCGCCATGACAAACAGCAGCACGGTCCACTGCGCGATGAAGTAGGGATAGCGCGGCGTTTTCAGGAACCAGCCCGCGTTCTGGGCGATCACATAGCGGAAACCGGTGATGTAGTGGTATATGAAAAAACTCCACAGATTCCAGACCACGCCTCCTGCCAGACCACCCAACCAGATCCTGCCTCGATTCAGTGCCATGCACGACCTCCTCAGTATCATCTTCCAAACAGCTCCGGGATGACATGCGCGCAGTGTACACCTATAGGCCACAGGAGGGTACTTCTACGCGAGGAGTTGGAGGAGCGTTCGCTGGCGCTGGGAGAAGGTGCTTGCCATCTGGCGGCGGACGATGAACGAGTTCGCGATCAACCCAAGGAAACCAAAGCCAATTTCATATTCGATCACGTCGCGGACCAGCGTCCCAGTCACACCTTCGTGCATTTCTACGCGAAACTCGTGGCGATGATGCCAGGACTTGAACGGCCCTTTGTCCTGTACGTCCGCGAAGTGGTGATTCCATTCGAATTCGGTGATGCGCGCGATCCACTGCGCGCGAATGGGCAGAGGCGGGAACACGCGGAATGACGTGACGATGGTCGAGCCAACACCCGCTGCTTCGTCGCTGGAACTGCCTGCCGGAGGCGCGGGTGCGGGCTTGCGGTTGAGAGCAATGAGCCTGGTGCCGCTGGAAGCCGGCATGATGCGCGGCAAGTTCTCTGGATTCGAGAAGAACGCGAACACGTGCTCGAGCGGGAAGGGAACCCACTGCTCGAATTCGAGATGCTGCGGCATGTTGAACTCTCTGCAGCCTTGTCATCCTGGGGGCCGCGCTCTTTGCGGACCGAAGGATCTGTGCAATCCGCGTGGAGTTGCATAGGTCCTTCGCGCTCAGGATGACAAGGCCTACTCAGTGTCCAATTCACGCGGGTCCGGGCACGCCATCCACTCTTTTCCACAACAGAATCCGCGCCAGTGGCCGAGATCAAGAAAAATCTTAGCGAAGGAATAGCGAAAGAACCAAGAGCGTAAACCCAACCCCTTGTGGTCGCTCAACTGGTTAACCACAAGCCTTCGTATTTTCTTGAATCAGTGCCCGAGTGGGACTACCACCATCAAGTTTCTGCTTGACAATAAACGACTTACGGGTAAGATCGTGGTACAAAGTGGTAGAAAGTGGCGAAGCGAGTACGGTCCGTGGGAATCTGGAGCTGAAAACGAGGAGCCGGTGGAAATCCGACCCAAGAGCACAATAAACAGCCCGAATCGCCCGACTTTGACCGAACTTCGCACGCTTTTGACCTCTTTCGTGGCGCTGGCGGCAGCTTACCAACATGTTTCGCGGCAATCATCCAACCCGGGTCGACGAAAAGGGCCGTTTAAAGGTTCCGGCCGAGTTCAAGCGGGTGATCGACGAGAAATACGGACTGCAATTCTACATCACAAGTCTCGATGGGAAGGTTGCTCAAGTGTATCCCTTCGAGGAATGGGAGCGGATCGAGCAGAAGTTGGCGGGACTCTCCAGTTTCAATCCCACGAAGAAAAAGTTTCTCGACCGCACCAACTATTACGGGCAGCAGGTCGAGATGGATGGGCAGGGCAGGCTGTTACTGCCGCAGTTGCTCCGAGAGTCGGGGCAGATTAAGGGCGAGGTAGCGGTTCTGGGCAATTTGACGTTTCTCACGGTCAGGAACCTGGAGCTGTTCAAGAAAGAGATCGAAGAAGAAAAGTTCACGCCTGACGATGAGAAGACGCTCGACGAACTGGGCATCTAGTGGGCGGGGGATCAACAGACACCCCTCAGGGGGTTGGGCATGGTGGTGGAAGAGTGAGTCAGTCTTCACCAAATCATGTTCCGGTTCTTTTAAAAGAAGCGATCGACTTTTTAGCCGTGCGGCGGGGTGGGACCTATATCGACGCCACGGTGGGCTTGGGCGGACACAGTTACGAAATCGCAAAACGCCTCGGCGCACCGGGACATTTGATTGGCCTCGATAAAGATCCTGCAGCGTTGGCAATCGCGCGCGAAAGGCTGACGCCGCAGGCCGACTGGCCGGAGATCACGTTGCTGCAGCGATCTTTTGCAGAGATTGCAAAGGGTCACAAGCCAGCGACCGTCGACGGCATCCTGGCCGACATTGGAGTCAGCAGCCTGCAACTTGACGATGCGGCGCGCGGATTTAGTTTTCAGGCGGATGGGCCGCTCGACATGCGGATGGACCCGCAAGGCGAGCGTAGCGCCGAACAAGTGGTAAACCACCTCGACGAGCGACAGCTTGCCGATGTGATTTACGAATTCGGAGAGGAAAGGAGGTCGCGGAGAATCGCCAGAGCCATTTGCCGGTCGCGGCCGATACGATCTACCGCACATCTTGCGGATGTCATATCAGCCGCGGCCCGGCCAATGAATCAGGCTGAACGTAGAATTCATCCCGCGACTAAGACCTTTCAGGCTCTTCGAATCTTCGTAAACCGGGAACTGGACGATCTGCAGGCGCTGCTGCAAGCAGCGCCGCGGATTCTGAAACCAGGAGGACGCGTGGTGGTGATCAGCTTTCACTCGCTGGAGGATCGCATCGTGAAAGATGCGTTTCGCGAGGGCGGCAGAGAAGGTTACTTCAGTGTGCTAACCAAAAAGCCGGTTACAGCAACTGAATTGGAAAGCGATCGCAATCCGCGGGCCCGCAGCGCCAAGATGCGGGCGGCGGAAAAAGTTTAGAACGGACCTCGGACGCCGGACCTCAGCTAAAACGGAGGCCGGAAGCGAACGGAAGATCGGAGGTCCGAAGTCCGAGGTCGGGTTTGAAGAGTTTAGCTCCGGAAAACCTCCCGGAGTTCCCGGCACAGCTGTAATGGCGTGCCGGGCCTCAAGATTCAGGGAAAGGCGGACCGCAGATTCCAATGACGGTCCGCTGGGGCGGGAAGGAACGGGTTCCGTGGTAGGAATCCAACAGTTGAGGTAGCGGGATATGTACACGGGCACGATGCATACGGGAACCATCTACACGGGAACACTGATCAACGACCTGATGGCGACGGTCGAGCACGTTGGACAGAGAGTGCGGCAGCAGCAGGCCGCGGAGCAAGAGGAACTGCGAGCGATCTTCGCCATGCAGATTCCTGTCACACCGGATAGTCAGGTTTTCATGGGGGCGGCATAAATGGCGGCAGCGGCGGCAATTCGCAGCGCGGTACCGGCAGAGCGGCGCTCGATCTGGACCGGGACGCCGGAGATTTATTTCTCCAAGGCGATCGACAATTCGCGTCTGGTGAAGGTGGAAGACCCGCAGCGCAACCGTGAAATGAAGCAATTCGGCACGGCACTGGCTTGCCTGTTCCTGCTGGTGTTCACCTACGCCTGGCAGCATTTCAAGGCGATCGAGTACGGCTACCAGATTGAGTCGGTCAAGCGCGAGCTCAGCGAAAAGACCGAGATGAACCACGCGCTGCGCCTGGAAGACGCCTCGTTGCGCGATCCGGAGAGAATCGATGTGTTGGCCCGGCGCATGGGCCTGGTGCCGCCGCAACCGGGGCAGGTGATTCGCATGGACAGCGCCGCGGCCGATACGCAAGGCCCGGTGATGGCGAGCGTTGAACCGGTGACGGTGATTCCGGGACAGTAGTTGCCCTGTTGAGCCTTGCTTGAATGGATGGCCCAGGCCGGCCGTCCCACGCGAATTCATCTGGCGGTCCGCCTGACGGGCGGGCCGCCATGTTTGTCTAAGCATGTTTCGTCTAAGCACGTTTGTCTGAGCACGCTGTCCGAGGCAGACTTCAATGGGAAAACAATCAAGCAGCCCCGGCAAGAACTCCCGGCTCTACCTGCTGGGTGCACTGATGTTGCTGTGGTGTGTGGCCATTTGTGGGCGCCTGGTTTACTTGCAGATTTTCAGCTACGGCAGGTTCGTCAAGCAGGCTGGACATCAGCAGCAGCGCGCAATTCCCGTGGCCGCCAAGCGCGGAGTGATCTACGACCGCGCCGGGCACGAGCTGGCCATGTCGGTGGAAGTTGATTCCGCGTTCGCCGTGCCTACCGAAGTGAAGGACCTGCCCACCGCGATCTCTCTAATTACGCGCATTACGGGCGACGACTACAACGTCGTTCTGGCCGACTGCCGAGCGCACAAAAATTTCTGCTGGGTGGCGCGCAAGGCCAACGACGAAACCATCGAACGTATTAATTCGCTCAAGCTGCAGGGCATTCACTTCCAGAAAGAGCCCAAGCGTTTTTATCCGGCGCGTGATCTGGCGGCGCAGGTGCTCGGGTCAGTGGGGATGGAAGACTCCGGCCAGAGCGGCATTGAGCATGAGTTCGACGATCAGTTGCGCGGACGCGCGGGAAAGATGTTCATCTCGGTGGACGCGCGCAAGCAATGGTTCTCCGATGTCGAGACCCAGCCGGACCCGGGCGAAAACCTGGTTCTGACCATCGACAAGAATATTCAGTACATCGCCGAAAAAGAGCTGGAGCAGGCGATTCATGATACCCAGGCCATTGCCGGCACGGTGATTGTCGAGAACCCGCACACGGGAGAGATTCTGGCTCTGGCCAATCGGCCAACGTTCAATCCTAATCAGCGCAAGCAGATAACGCCCGCTGCACTGACCAACCGCGCGGTCAGCTACATCTATGAGCCCGGGTCGACCTTTAAGCTGGTGACGATTTCGGCCGCGCTCGAAGAGAAACTCACCAATCCGAATGAAGTGTTCGACTGCCAGATGGGATCGATCGTCTACAACGGCATGCGCATCCGCGATTCCAAGCCGCACGGCCTGTTGCCGGTGTGGGGCGTGCTGGCCGAGTCGAGCGATGTAGGATCGATCAAGATTGCCCTGCGCCTGGGCGAAGAGCGCTACTACAAATACATTCGCGCCTTCGGCTTCGGGCAGCAGACCGGTATTGAATTGCCAGGCGAAACGCGCGGTATGACGAAACCGCCAAGCCGCTGGTCGAAAGTTTCGATTGCCGCGATTTCGATCGGGCAGGAAATCGGCATTTCGGCGATTCAGCTATCCAGCCTGATCTCGACTTTTGCCAATGACGGCGTCTGGATTGCACCGCGCATCGTGACCGGAACCGTTGAACCGCAAGGCACGCCGCAGACGGTGGCGTTTCATCCCGGCACTTCGCATCGCGTGATCTCTTCTGAGACAGCTGCCGAGATGCGCTCGATGATGCAGAAGGTCGTGCTCGAAGGCACCGGCCGCAAGGCCATTCTGGAAGGCTATTCGTCCGCGGGAAAGACGGGCACGGGACAAAAAGTGGATCCCGCGACGGGCGCGTATTCGAAGACGAAGTATGTTGGATCGTTCGCGGGACTCGCACCGGTGAATAATCCGCAGATTGTGGTCGCGGTGATTCTGGATTCGGCCGTTGGGCCGCACCAGGGCGGCCAGGTCGCGGCGCCCGTGTTCCGGAGGATCTCGCAGCAGGTGCTGGAATACCTGCACGTTCCCCATGATCTGCCGCTGGCTCCGCAGCATCAGTTGCTGTTGGCACAAGCGAAAACGAAAGACAACGATCTGGAAGAAGGAACTCCGGATCACCCCGGCGAGCCGCTAGAGAGCGCCGAGGTGAATGCAGACTCGTCCGACGCGGCGAAGGCGTCGAATGTGGCGCGGGCGCCCACGCCCGCGAATGCCGGAAGTGATGGAATTGTTGTACAAGCAGCGATGCGCGAGCCAGTTTCGCCGAGTGCCGCCACAGGGTCAGTCGCGAACGAAATTCCGGCGAAAACCACTGACGCAGCTCATGCGGAACCTGCAAAACTGCCAACCACCGGGACTGTCGTGCTCGATGTGGAGCAAGGCGGAATCGTCGTGCCGTCGTTTGCAGGCAAGACGGTTCGCAGTGCCGTGGAAGCCGCCCAGGACGCCGGGTTGCAACTTGACGCCGTGGGCAGCGGTCTCGCCAGTAAGCAGACTCCCGTGGCCGGAACGCATGTGGCTGCCGGGGCGCGGGTAACTGTGCAGTTCGGCAAGTAAATCTGAACCGCAGATGGCATGGGGAACACAGAGACACCGATTTCCCCGGTGTTCCTCGGGGTCCTCTGTGGTTCAAGTTCTTCCCGTTTGACCCGCTGAAAAACCGCGTGATACGGTAATCAGTCACACCTATCCCAGCAGTCCAGCCGCTGCTCGCTGATTGAGGTTTATTTTGTCTTCTGTGGAGGCGACGCCCGCCGGCATCCCAACGACCATCCGCAAGACTGCGCTGAACGCCGTACATCGCCAGATGGGGGCGAAGATGGTCGAGTTCAATGGCTGGGACATGCCCGTGGAATATCCCGCGTCGATGGGCGGCGGTATCATCGCCGAGCACATGGCCGTGCGCACCGGGGTGGGCATTTTTGACGTCAGCCACATGGGCGACATCCGCCTGGCCGGACCGCAGGCGCTGGCCGCTGTGCAGCACATCTCCGTGAATGACGCGTCGCGGCTGGCCATCGGACAGGCGCAATATTCCGCGCTGCTCTATCCCCAGGGAACGTTTGTCGACGACGTGATCGTCCATCGCCTAGGCGAAGACGAATATCTCCTCGTCATCAACGCCGGCACGCGCGAAAAGGATTTCAACTGGGTACGCGACAACACCCGCCAGTTCGACTGCACGGTGGAAAATCTTTCGGACGACTTCACGCAGATTGCGATCCAGGGGCCGAAGGGAGTCAATCTGCTGCAAAAGCTCACGGATGCTGACTTGAGCGCGGTGAAGTTTTACTGGGTGACGCTTGGCAAGTTGTGCGGCATGCCGAATATTCTGATGGGGCGCACCGGTTATACGGCGGAAGACGGCTTCGAGATTTATGTTCCAGCCGATGAGGCGACCAGCGCCCGCGTATGGTATGAAATTCTGGCTGCGGGCAAGGAATTCGGCGTTGTGCCCTGCGGGCTCGGTGCGCGCAACACGCTGCGCCTCGAAGGCAAACTCCCGCTCTACGGTCATGAGATTTCCGATACGATTAATGTCTGGGAAGCCGGCCTCGACCGCTTCTGCAAAATGGAGAAGCCGGAGTTCGTCGGCCGGGCCGCTCTGGAAAAAGCGAAAGCGGCTGGCGTGAAGCGAACGCTGGTCGGCCTTGAGATGAAGGAGCGCGGTATTGCCCGCGATGGATACAAAGTGCTCGACGCCGGTCGCGAAATTGGATATGTGACGAGTGGATCGCCGGCGCCGTTCTTGAAGAAAAATATCGCGCTGGCATACGTTCCGCCGGAGTTCGCGGCGGTTGGGGCGGGGGTGCAGGTAGAGATTCGCGGTCAGGGCGTAGGGGCGGTCGTGGTTCCGACTCCTTTCTATAAGCGTCCGAAGAAGAGCGCTTAACCACAGAGGACACAGAGCAGCACAGAGGATTCGCTAGCAGCTAGGAGCTGGAAGCTTTTATGGCCTACCCGACAGATCGCAAATACACCAAAGAACATGAATGGATTCAGGTGAACGGCAACTCTGCCACAATTGGCATCACTGACTACGCGCAGCAGTCACTCGGAGACATCGTCTTCGTCGAGACCCCGAAGGTGGGTGCTGAACTCACCGCCGGCAAGACGTTTGGTACAGTCGAATCGGTGAAAGCCGTTTCGGACTTGTTTGCTCCCGCGACCGGTACCGTCACCGAAGTGAACGCCGACCTGGCCACATCGCCCGAGAAGGTGAATACAGATGCCCACGGTTCCTGGATGGTGAAGCTGACGCTGAAGAATCCTGGCGAACTCGATGGTCTGCTCTCGGCCGCGGATTACGAGAAGTTTGTGGCGGAGGAGGCGGGACACTGAGAGAATCTGACCTCAGCCGTCAGACCTCAGCCGTCAGACGCCGGACCTCTGCCGTGTCTTGCCGAGGTCTAAAGTCCGAGGTCCGAAGCCGCCTTTTGAAGCCTTCAATGTTCCTCGGCTTAAATTTTGCGTGCGACTCAAACCATGCCTGCGCCTCATCAATCCAAATGACGTCGAGACTCATCTAAAGAACTTCTTATGCGCTATTTACCGAAGTCTCCCGCCGACCGCGAAGCCATGCTGAAAGCTATTGGCCTGCGCTCGGTCGACGATCTGTTTGCACCGATCCCTGCCGAGTACCGGCTTACCCGCGACCTCAAGATTCCCCGCCAGATGGCCGAGTCGGAGATTGTCGACTTCTTCCGCCAGCGTTCGCGCGAGAATGGCGACGGTTACACCAGTTTTCTGGGTGCGGGCGCGTATTTTCATTACCGGCCCGTCATTATTGATTCGCTGATTTCGCGCGGCGAGTTTCTTACCGCGTATACCCCTTATCAAGCCGAAATTTCGCAGGGCACGCTGCAATCCATTTTCGAATTCCAGACCATGATCTGTGAGTTGACCGGGATGGAAGTGGCGAACGCTTCGATGTATGACGGCTCCACGGCTGCGGCCGAAGGCGTAATGATGGCGGTGCGCCTGACCGGCCGGCGTTCGGTGGTAGTGGCGCGCAGCCTGCATCCGGAGTATCGCGAAGTGCTGACGACCTATGCGACGCATCAGGGCATGCCGCTGTCGGTCGCAGGTTACGGTGACGATGGACGGCTCAACCTGCAGGAACTCGAGAAGGCGATTACGCCCGAGACGGCATGCGTACTGGTGCAGTCGCCGAACTTCTTCGGCACCATCGAAGACGTAGCGGCCATTGCCACAATTGCACATAAGCACGGGGCGATGCTGGTCGTCTCGATCGCTGAGGCCGTGTCACTCGGGATCGTCGAGCCGCCACGTCAGGCCGACGTCATCGCCATGGAGGCGCAATCGTTCGGCGTACCCCTCGGATTTGGCGGGCCGTACTGCGGCGTGATTGCCACGCGCGAGAGGTATGTTCGGCAGATGCCCGGCCGGCTGGTCGGCCAAACCGTCGACAAGCAGGGCCGGCGCGGATTCGTGCTGACGCTGGCTACGCGCGAGCAGCACATTCGCCGCGAGAAGGCGACCTCGAACATCTGCACCAATCAGGCGCTGGTCGCGCTCATGGTCAACATCTTTATGACCGTGTACGGGAGAATTGGCCTGAAGGAATTGGCCAAACAGAATCTGGCGAAGACCGCATACGCGGCGAGCCAGTTCGCGAAGCACGGCAAGGTTCTGTTCGCCGGAACGCCGCGCTTCAACGAGTTCGTCGTGCAGACCAGCGAAGATCCTTACGCGATAAACAGCAGGTTGCTAGGACACAAGATGGTCGGGGGGTTGCCGCTGAAGAAGTTTTACCCGGAACTGGGGAATGCAGCGTTGTGGTGCTGCACCGAACTGACCACACGTAGCGCAATCGACACGGCCGTCGGACTGGTCGCTGAAAGCGAGCGGTCGGTGCGGGCTTCCCAGGAAGCGGATGTTGAAGAGGTGGCGCGATGAAAACCGCGCTCCAGTGTCGGCTCCGGAGGCGTTCTTCTAAGGCTGCGTCGAGTGGCCGGACTTAGAGCCGAGGACAGATGTGGAAAGACCGATACAGATGAAGTCAAGCGCAAAGTACTGGGCGCTCACCGTCACTGTGGCTGTGTTCCTGTTCCTCCTGAATGGCGTCAAGGTGCAGGACATTGTAGCAACCGCGTTTGGATATCGCGGCGCCGTTCCGATGTTTGCGCTGGATAAGATGCTTTTCGGTTATTCGCCTGCGCAAGCCTACAACGTTATTACAGCGTACGGGCCGACCGGACGCAGGGCGTATGCGACGCTATTGCTGACGCTGGATATGCTCTTTCCCTTTCTCTACGGGAGTTTTTTATTTCTTTCGCTGCGGTCGGTATCGCTGGGGGCAGGTTTCTCGAAGCGATGGGCTGGATGGCTCGGTGGCATGGGCTTTGCTGCGGCGGGTTGCGATTGTCTGGAAAACGTATGTTTCTTGAGTTTGATGGCTGTGTTTCCTGGGCAATCGGTTCCTGTGGCGAGGGCTGCGTCTTTCTTTACGGTGACTAAGTTTTTGCTTTCCGGGATTAGCGTTGTGGCGTTACTCGTCGTTGGCATATACGTTCTTTACAGGATGCTGAGGCGTTCTCCACAAGCTCACTCTGTGCAGGCGTGATGTTTCAGGAGACCAAGTCTTAAAGTGCAACAGCCAGTAGATTCGGAGTTTAAGAAGTGACTATGAAGCCTATGACTCGCAAAGCGTCGCTCCAAGTGAATCAGAACGAAGGCTTGATCTTTGAGAAGTCGTCGGCAGGGAAGGCTGCATGGAAGTTGCCGCCGCTCGACGTGCCGGAAGTGGACACCGCAGAGCTTCTTGGTTCCTCCGAAAGAAAAGACCTGGGCAACCTGCCCGAAGTGAGCGAGATCGAAATCATCCGCCACTTCACGCGGCTCTCCACCTGGAACTATGCCATCGATCTTGGCATGTATCCGCTGGGTTCGTGCACCATGAAGTACAATCCGCGCGTCAACGAGGCCGTCGTGCGGGTCGAGGGGATCGCGAACGGACATCCTTACCAGCCCGAAAGGATTTCCCAGGGCGCGTTACACATTATCAAGACGCTGAGTGAGCAGCTGATCGAAATCACCGGCATGGATGCGATCACGCTACAACCCGCGGCCGGCGCGCATGGCGAGATGACTGGCCTGCTGATGGTGCGCGCCTATCACCAGTCGAAAGGTAATGCGCGCAAGAAAATTCTGATTCCCGACTCCGCGCACGGCACGAACCCGGCAACGGCCGCCATGGTGAACTACGCGGTTGAAAATCTGAAATCGGATTCGCGCGGCATGGTCGACATCGCGGCGCTCGAAGCGCAGATGAATGAAGACATCGCGGCACTGATGTTGACCAATCCCAACACGCTCGGCGTGTTTGAGCAGGACATCCACAAGATTGCCGACATTCTGCACGCCAAGGGCGGGTTGCTTTACATGGACGGTGCCAACATGAACGCGCTGGTCGGCAAGGCACGGCCAGGAGACTTCGGCGTCGATGTGATGCATCTCAACCTGCACAAGACGTTCTCGACTCCGCATGGCGGCGGTGGTCCCGGGTCTGGCCCAGTGGCGATCAAGAGAGCTCTCGAACCTTTCTTGCCGACTCCGGTTCTCGCCACGAAGGCGGATGGCACGCTGGCCTTCGATTACAACCGTCCGCAGTCGGTGGGGCGTGTGCGCGCGTTTTACGGCAACTTTGGCATGTTTGTGCGGGCGCTGGCTTACATTCAGGCGAACGGTCCCGACGGCCTGCGTCAAACCACCGAAGACGCGGTTCTTAACGCTAACTACATCCGCAAGGGACTGGAAGGTACCTACGACTTGCCCTACTCCACGCCAACCATGCACGAGGTTGTGTTCAGCGACAAGTTGCAGCTGAAAAAGGGCGTGCGCACCATGGACATCGCCAAGCGGCTGATCGACTACGGATTCCATCCTTATACGACGGCGTTTCCGCTGATTGTGCCGGGCGCACTGATGATCGAGCCGACCGAGAGCGAATCAAGAGAAGAGATGGATCTGTTCATTGAGGCAATGAAATCGATCGCCGAGGAAGTCGAGCAGGAGCCACAGACGGTGCTCGATGCCCCGCACTCCACGCGAGTTTCGCGCCTGGATGAAACCGCAGCGGCCAGGAAGCCGGTGCTGCGGTGGAAACCGGCCTCGTAGGCAGGAATTGCTGATTGATGATTTTTGATTGTTGATTGAAACGCAAACGGGGCTGTCGGTTAGCGAAAGTGTTTCAATCAGAAATCATCAATCAGCAATTGCCCGCGCCCGTGCCTTCCCTGTTTCCTCCCCTGTGTTAGCTTGGCGCTCTGTGGTTAAATCTGGTATTGCCTCCGACCAAGAAAACTCTGCTGGCGAGCGAATCGCGCGGCATGTTCGCGTCCCCTGAGAAGCGCAGTCCCATCGTGTGTCTGCTGCTTGCGGTGGTCACGCTCGCGCTTTACAACCCGGTCACTCGCCATCCCTTTGTGAACTATGACGATGACCGCTACGTCGTCAACAATCCGCACATTCGGCAAGGTCTCACTGCCGACACCTTCACCTGGGCGCTGACTGCGACCGAGCAGGCGAACTGGCATCCGCTGACCTGGATGTCGCATGCGCTCGATTGCACTCTGTATCGGTTGAATCCGGTGGGGCACCACTTCACCAGCATCCTGCTGCATATCGTGAATGTGATTCTGCTTTTTCTGCTCTTAATGTGGGCCACGAAGCGGCTGGGACCGAGTCTGTTCGTAGCGGCGTTGTTTGCGCTCCATCCCATCCAGGTTGAATCCGTGGCTTGGATCGCCGAGCGCAAGAATGTCCTCTGCACATTGTTTTTCTTCCTCACTCTCTGGGCGTACGGTTGGTATGCGCGAAAGCCGGGCTGGGCGCGGTATTTGGCAGTGGCCGCACTATTCGCGGCCGGGCTGGCATCGAAGCCGATGGTGATCACGCTGCCCTTTGTGCTGCTGCTGCTCGACTACTGGCCGCTCGGGCGAGTGCGAGGCGCGGGCGAGAAAAGCAAAATGGAGTCTGCGTTTTCGTGGTCGCAACTCGCGCTCGAGAAGGTTCCGCTGCTCGCGCTTTCTGCCGCCAGTGCCGCGATCACGATGCGGGCACAGCAGGCTGGCGGAGCTATCCGTACAACCGCCGAAGTTTCGTTTGGGGCGCGCATTGCGACTGCGATTTGGGCCTATGCGATGTACTTATGGAAAATGGTGTGGCCGGCACGGCTCGCGCCGTTGTATCCCCATCCAGGAAGTTCGCTCGCCGCCTGGCAGGTGCTGGTTGCAGCCTTGGTGCTGATCTCTATTACGGTGGCGGCGTGGCGATTCCGTGCGCGCCGTTACTTGCTCGTAGGCTGGCTCTGGTTTCTCGGGACGCTGGTCCCGGTAATCGGCCTGGTGCAGGTGGGAGAAGCCGCGATGGCTGACCGTTACGCATACATCCCGCTCATTGGAATCTTTGTGATGATCGCGTTCGGTGTGGCCGACTTGGCTGAATCGAAACAGCTCGGATTCTGGCCCGCGATTCCTGCGGCGGTGATCCTTGTCGCGCTTGCATTCACTACGCATCGCCAGATCGGATACTGGCAAAGCAACACAGACCTGTGGTCGCACACACTCCTGGTGACGGACAACAACTTCGTGGCCGAGGACAATCTGGGAGGAGCGCTGATTCTGGAAGATCGTGAGGAAGAAGCGCATGGCCACTTCGAAGCCGCGGCGCGCATCAATCCGCGAGATCCCATGAGCCACACCAATCTCGGAATCTATTTTCAAAATCACGAGCAGATGCGCGAAGCGATTGCCGAATATGAAGCCGCGATCGAGATGACCTCCGATCCGGGGATGCTGGCGCAGACCTATGCAAACCTGGGCGCGGCCCAGCGCGCCCAGGGAGAAGACGACGATGCGCGAAAGAGCTTTGACAGGTCGATGCGCCTGAACCCCTTGCTGCCCAGTTCCTGGTTCGGGATCGGCCTGCTGGCGCGTAAGCAGGGAAGGCTGCAAGAAGCGATAGACGATTTAACCCAATCCATCAATCTGCAACCGACCGCCGAAGCCTGGCTTGAACTCGGCCGAACATATGAACAGGCCGGGCAAATCCCCTTGGCCGGCGGGGCTTATGACCACGCGCTGAAAATCTCCCCTGATTTCGTGGAGGCGCAGCAGGCCGCCGACGTGCTCCGGCACTCGAAGAGATAAGACTGCCGGACCTTCACTGGCGGCCTGGCGCACAGTCCCTAGCTTTTTCTTGAAGTCACCGCGAAAAATGCGGTGGCCTCCTGCTCCACGTTCTTACTGCCACAATGCGGGCACTCGGGATTTTCTTTGTCGTGCTCGCTCAAGGTTAGGACGGTTTCGAAAGGCTTGTGACACTCGAGGCAAACGTAATCGTAAACGGGCATGGGGAAACCTCCCGTGGGAATGCTGTTGGGAGAATTGTACGCCTGCAGGAAATTGTTGATTGCTGATTTTTGATTGTTGATTGAACCCCTTCGACTTCACTTTCGATCTCACGCGAGAGGTGTTTCGATCAACAATCAGGAAATCAGCAATCGGCTCAGGCGCCTTAGCGGAGAATTCCGGTGTCTACTTCCGCACATCGTCGCCAAGGACCGCAGCCGTGATTTCCACGGACGCGCGGGTTGTTTCCCAATCAATATGCATGGTGCAGGCGTTGATGGCCGTCTTTTCGTACCCGATGGTGAAGTTCTCCACCGGCGCGGGCAGCTTCGAAACTTTCATGTCGATGCGCGCCAGTTCGTCGCTTTCATACTTGTAGGGGATGCCCCATTCGCCGGTTTTCTTGTTGATGATGAGGGTCCACTTGTCAGCCGTGGGGACGGTGAAGAGTGTATAGCTGCCGGCGGGCACGGTCTTGCCGCCGATGTTCACGTCGGCCGACGTCACAAACGTGGTCGCGGAATTGGCTCCGGTGCGCCAGACTTCGCCGAAGGGCACGAGGCCGCCATAAATCTTGCGGCCTTTCATGCGCGGACTGGAGTAGGCGGTCTTAATGGTCTTGCCGCCCTGGTCGCACGACGCCGACGCTGGAGGACTGGCTTGCGCCGAGGCGAACAGGGTTAGAGTAAGAATCGCGAACACAAGCAGTGCAAATTGTTTCTGCATGATCTCTCCTTTTGAGCTACGAAATGGCAAAGGTTTTGACGTGCGAGTGAAGAATAAGTTGCAGCCCAGCCATTATGCGCCCCACCCGGGTGCAGTTACAATCGTCCGATGGCGGTATTCGACGAAAAGCAGGAAGAACTGGAACACTACGAGACCATGATGGGTGTGCCTCGCGGCCGTCTCGCCGTCACTATGGACACCATAACCGATGCGATGGCACTGGTCGGCCAGCATGGCGTCTATTGCCAGAGCCAGCGCTGGCCCGGCAAGCCGGTGATGGATATTCAGATCATCATGAAGAGCCTGACCGATGCGAAGGAATTGATCCAGAGTGTGATGGAGGAGCTGAAAAATCGCGATGGAAGAGCAAAAGAATAATGAAGACTCAAGCGGTAAAGAGTTTTTTGTATCGCTGGTTCGCTGCGTCGCATCTCTAGACCAATCTCCAGGAGGATATTCATGCAACGTAAAAAGGCCACGGTGATTCCGGCCCTGATGTTATGTCTGGGTCTGACCGCAGCAGTTGCCCAGACCGCGTCCCAGAGTTCATCGCAAGCTGCGCCACAAACTCCAGCAACCCCTCTGACCGCCCAGGAGCGGGAGTTCGCGCTGCAGCAGTTTCAAACCACGCGGGACAATTTTCTCAAATCGATTGCCGGCTTGTCGCAGAAGCAGTGGACGTTCAAACCCGCGCCCGACCGATGGTCGGTGGCTGAGGTAGCCGAGCATATCGCGGTTTCGGAATCGACGCTGCTCGGGCTCGTCCAACAAAGGATCATGCAGTCCCCGGCCGCTCCTGAAAAGCGCGAGCAGGTGAAGGGCAAAGACCAAATGATTCTCGAGAGATTGCCGGATCGCAGCCACAAAGCGCAGGCGCCCGAGTTTCTCCGTCCTACGGGCCGCTGGGCCACGGAAGCCGATCTGACGAAGGCCTTTGAGGACAGCCGCAAGACCACGATGGATTACATCCGAACCACGAATGACGACCTGCGCGATCATTTCTTCGATCATCCCGTGTTCGGGACCCTGGACGGCTACCAGTGGATGCTCCTGATTTCTGGACACAGCGCCCGCCACACCGAGCAGATCGAAGAAGTAAAAGCCGACCCGAACTTTCCGAAAGAATAGCGGAAACTGGTAACCACAAAGGACACGAAGGAACCCTATTCATCAGGTTTTCCTTCGTGAACCTTCGTGTCCGTCGTGGTTTAAGCCTCTAGGGCTTTACGGTCGCCATTACCACGCCGTGCGGCGCAACCGAGGCTGAGAATTTTCCCGTAGCCTTTCCCAGATCCTTGTGCTGCCACAAGTCGCGTACCGCGGCGCTGATCGTGCTCGGATACCCGAGATCTTCCCAATTCGCCGTAATCTGCTGTTCAGCCGTGCCGCGATTGAGTAGGATTACCGCGCGGCTGCCGTCTTTGAGTTGCTTTGCCCACACTTCCAGGTCGCCATTTTTCGCGACGCGTTCGCCTTCGCGTCCGAGTGCGTCCTGATTTACCGCGATCACTTCTTTATTAGTGAGAATGTCGTGAATCTCCGGACGCATGTTGCGCAGGTCATTGCCGGCAATCAGCGGCGCAGCGAACAGTGCCCACAGGCTGAAATGCGAGCGGTACTCCACGTCGGTCATACCGCCGTTGCCAACTTCCAGCATGTCAGGATCATTCCAGTGCCCGGGCCCGCCGTACGACTGCAAGCCGACCTGCTGGTCGATAATGGCCAGCACGCCGTTGGAACAACACGTACCGTCGGGCCATTTTTCCTGTCCGCCCCAGCGATCCTGGATGTCGCCGGTGGTGCGCCACAGGTTCCCGCCGACTTCCTTGCCCCAGAGCCATGGCTTGGCCGTGCCCCATTCGCAAATGCTGAGGACGATGGCCCGTCCGGAGGCGTCGAGCGCCGCGCGCATGTTGGCGTAGGAAGCCTTCGCATCCTGCGAGGTTGTATTACACCAGTCGTATTTCAAATAGTCGACGCCCCACGCCGCATACTGCAACGCGTCTTGATATTCGTGGCCGAGTCCGCCGGGACGGCCGGCACAGGTCTTCGATCCGGCGTCGGAATACACGCCGAACTTCAGGCCGAGCGAATGAATGTAGTCGCCGACGGCCTTCATGCCATGGGGAAAGCGCTGCGGATCGGCAACAATATTGCCTTGCGGGTCGCGGCTCACCTGCCAGCAATCGTCGATGTTGACGTAGACGTATCCCGCGTCCTTCATGCCCGACTTCACCATGGCATCGGCCATACTCTTGATCATGTCTTCACCGACGTTGCAGGCAAACTTGTTCCACGAGTTCCAGCCCATGGGCGGAGTCAGTGCCAGATTGGCGGACGGAGCAGGGTTCTGTTGCGCGATCAAAGTGGTAGCGAAAAACAGGAAGCCGAAGAATGAGACGGAGAGTGCCCGTGTCGCTTTCATGCAGACGTTTTACCAGAAGCGTGCGGAGATTGGTACCGAAAGATAGGGGTACAATGCCGAGTTGGCGATCGGAGGAATCTTATGCGCACTCTTCGGACCTTAACCGTGGTTGCAATTGTGAGTTTGTTTGCTTCTGTAATGACTGGCGCAGCCGCGGCGCAAATAGCCCCCGCGCCCGTGGGAATGTTCGAGGGCCACGGCGATGTCGGTACAGTTCTTCACGCAGGCTCGGTCGACTACGACGCCATGAAACATTCGTACACGATCAGCGGCAGCGGGGAGAATATGTGGCTGGCGGCCGACGCGTTTCAGTTTGCATGGAAGAAAGTGTCGGGCGACGTCACACTCACAGCCGATATCTCCTTTCTGACTAAGACGGGAAATGAACATAAGAAAGCCGTGCTGATGCTGCGGCAGAGCCTGGACGCCGATTCTGTATATGTTGACGTGGCCCTGCACGCCAGCGGCCTGACCTCGTTGCAATTCCGCGACGAGAAGGGCGCGGTGACCCGCGAGATTCAATCGAACCTATCGGCGCCGAAACGCCTGCGCATCGCCAGGCGCGGCGATTACGTCTACATGTCGCTGGCGGCGGACGGTGGAGAGCCTAAAGTTGCCGGGGGTTGGCTCCGCATTCCACTGCAAGGCACGTTCTACATTGGACTCGGTGTGTGCTCCCACGACAAGGATGTCGTCGAGACGGCGTTGTTTTCGAACGTCGAGTTCACCCAGCCTGCTTCCGCCGACACTCGTAAACCCGTTCTGTACAGCACACTCGAGACCATCGCCATCGATTCTGCTGACCGCCGAGTCGTCTATCTAGCGCCTGGTCGCTTCGAAGCGCCCAACTGGACGCGCGATGGCGGCGCATTTCTATTCAATCGCGCCGGTTACATTGAACGCCTTGCGGTGGGCAACGCCAAGCCGGTCGTGATTGACACTGGATTTGCGACGCTCTGCAACAACGATCACGGCATTTCGCCCGACGCAACGCAGTTGGCCATCAGCGATAATTCGCAGGGCGACCACCAGTCGCAGGTTTATCTCGTGCCCATTGGCGGCGGCACGCCGCGGCGCATCACGCAGAAATCTCCCTCGTACTGGCATGGCTGGTCGCCCGACGGCAAGACGCTGGCTTTCGTCGGGCAGCGCGACGGCGACTTCGATATTTATACGATTCCCGCGGCGGGCGGCGACGAGACGAGGTTGACTACCGCCAAGGGACTCGACGACGGCCCGGAGTATTCGCCGGATGGAAAGTACATTTACTTCAACTCCGAGCGCACCGGCCACATGCAGATCTGGCGCATGAAGCCCGACGGCAGCGAGCAGGAGCAAGTCTTCTCCGACGACCTGAACAACTGGTTCCCGCACATCTCTCCCGACGGTCGCTGGATGGTCTTCCTCACCTATGGAGCCGATGTGAACGGACATCCCGAGAACAAAGACGTGATGCTGCGGCTGATGTCGCTTGCAGATCCGGACAAGAAGATTACCGTGCTGGCGAAATTATTCGGCGGGCAGGGAACGATCAATGTCCCGTCATGGTCGCCCGACAGCAAGCAGGTGGCGTTCGTCAGCTATGTGCTCGCGCCAGAGGAGAAAAGTAAATAGCCGACTCTGTTCTGGAATCGTTCACTCCGGCGCCTGAAACGGCGACGCGGGCAAGCCTTCCTTGTTAAACAGATTGCAGGTCGGATTGGCGGCCCATCCGTAGCGAACGGAAACTGGCTTCGGCACCGCGGAACTCGATACGACGACGGACTCGCCTTCAATCTTCGCCTCCGCCGGAGAATATTTTCCGTCCGCGCCGGCGACTTCAAAACCGGTCACTGCGCCGGCAGTGGCAGTGCCCTTCGCCATCAGTCCGCCGGCGTGATCGAACCACACGCGTAGCGCATGTTCCTCCTGCGTGACCTGGCGAACCAGCGGCCCGGACCATTCGAGTTTTTCGCCGAAAGCAATCGCGCGCGCGGCCAGCGCGAGGCGAAGACCGACATCCTGTTTGTTCTTGGGATGAATGTCGACCGCATCGCCGATGTCGATCGTAACCGCCATGCCTGTGTTCTTGAGCGTGAGCGTTTGCCGCTGTGCGTTGCGCACCTCCGGCCACTCACTATCGGGCCCTGCGTTCCAGTTCGCGATCTGAACGAAGAGGAAGGGAAAGTCGCCTTCGCCCCAGGCGTTGCGCCAGTCGCGAATCATGGTCTGAAACAGGCGGGCATAGAGCGAAGCACGCTCCGGTCCAGAGTTGGACTCGCCCTGATACCAGATGATGCCGCGAATGGCGAATGGAGTGAGAGGAGCGATCATCCCGTTGTAGAGCGCAGCCGGCGCCCAGGCCGCGAAATCCGGATGCCATTTCCGCCCAGGCAGCGGCTTACCCTCTGCCCTGGCTTGCTCGACGGCCTGCTCGTATTCGCGATCTTCCTTTAGCATGTGTAAGACCGTGGTGGGCTGAGCATCGAGGGCTTTCGCGCGGGCCGCAAAAACTGGCATGAGCGCAGCATCGGCGGAGAGCGCGTGCAGGCTAGTCCACGACTCGGCCGCAGTTCCACCCCAATACGACTCGATCACGCCGATGGGCACGCCCAACTTCTGCTGCAGATGGCGCGCAAAAAAATAGGCCACAGCCGAAGAGTCAGCTGCAGTTTCCGGAGTGCACGCGGCCCAGCCTTTGGACTCGACATCCTCCAGCGGGTAGTCTGCTGGCTTGTGTTTCACCAGAAAGAAACGAATCTTCGGATACTCGGCGGCTGCGATTTCGGTCTGCGCGTTGGCCAGTTCACTCATGGGGAACTCCATGTTTGATTGGCCGGACGCGACCCACACATCGCCGACAAGAATGTCACTCAACACGATGGTGTTCGTAGCTTTCACCTTCAGATCAAAGGGACCGCCAGCTTCTCCAGGAGACAGGTAAACGCTCCAGCGGCCGTCGTCGTCGGCGGTTGCCGATTTCATCTCGCTGCGAAACGTGACGGTGACCGCCTCATGCGGCGCGGCCATGCCCCAGATGTGAACCGGAAGGCCGCGCTGGATGACCATATGATCGGCGAGCAGCGCAGGCAGGCTGGCATCGGCGTAAACCGGGAGTGAAAAAGCGACCATCGCTGTCAGGAAGATCGCGATCAGGGCAGACAGATAAAGATGTTTTCGAATCATGTCTCGCAGCATGGATTCTCCCTCGGAGTGTTTCGTCATCAGACAGGACATTGTAAAGAGACTTATCGCGCCAGTTTGTCGTCGAAGAACTTAGCCATCAGTTCGAGCGCCTCTCTGGTCTCCGGCAACTGGAAGTGATACCAGAAGGCGTGCGGCAGCGCCTCAAACACGACCAGATTCGCATCGACGTCGGCGTGAAGAAAAGCACGATGCAGCGTGGCCGTGTCGCTCAACAGAAGATCGCGCGTGCTGGTGACCAGTAGGCTGGGCGGCATGCCGCGCAGGTCGGCGAAGATGGGCGACAGCACCGGGTCTTTCCGATCGGTCTTGCCCACATACTCATTGTCGGGGAGATGATTGGGATCGACGGGTTCGAGTCTCCCAGGAAAACCGTTGAGTGTGAACAGTTGGCGGGAGTCGCCCACTTGGCTGAAGTCGCCAAGGCCAGAGAAAACTCCGAGCGCGGCGGGCAGCGGCAATCCCAGTTGCTTGAGACGCACGGCGACTTCGCAGGTGAGAATTGCTCCAGCCGACGTGCCGAAAATTCCAACGCTGTTCGGCGAGTAGGCTTTCAGGAGTTCCTTGTAGACCGCGACCACATCGTCGACAGCAGCGGGAAACGGATTCTCCGGCGCGAGGCGATAGTAAACGGAAACGACTTTAATCTTCGCCAGGTTCGCGATGGGGACGCCTTCAATGAGCGAACCTGAATCGGAATTGAATCCGCCGCCGTGAAGATTGATCAGCACGCGTTTGCTGTCGCCCCCAGACAGTGGCGTGATGATGTCGGTGCGCACGCCTGCCGTCGTGGTCTCTTCCACATTCACCGGATAGAATTTGCGCGCCTCGGCGGAATCCATCTTGCGCCAGACGTCGGTATGAATGCGGCGTTCGGCGAGGGTTTCCGGCGGGCCGACTTTCTGCTGGTCGAACGACTCCAGCCACTTCTGCGCCTCCGGGCTGATAGTCGCCGGCATGGGCACGACGCGCGTGATATGTGCCGTACCGTCAGCATCGAAACTGGCTGAGTCCTGGGGAGCGGCTGGATTGGATTGCGCGGCCAAGCTAGGAGCAATCGCGATGGCGGCGATGAGGTACAGCGCGGAGGTTTTCATCGCGATAGTTGTATCAGAGGAAACCAAAACTCACCACTGAGGACACAGGGGCACAGAGGAACCAAGAGACCTCTGTGTTCCCTGTGTTTCAGACTTGTGATCTTTACGCCAGCGAGTACTTGCCGCGCTCGATCATCTTCTGCGCAATCTGCTGGCGCAGTTCGATGGTGTTGAACGGTTCGTGCTTCGCCAGGCGGCGCAGGATGGCCAGTTGCGTGCGCAGCATGTCGCCGTCGGCCACCGCGGCGATTACTTTCTTCGCCGCCGACTCGACTTTCTCCAAGGCCTGCGACAGATAAACACGCGTCATGGCGATCGGTAAGGCTGCGCCCGCCTCGCCTTTCGCGGCCACGATTTTCTGCGCGCGCAGAACGGCTGATTCCATCGCGTAGGTCTCAATGGTCATGTCGGCGATGGCGCCCATGATCTCCTGCTGATCCTGAATCGCCGCCATATATTTCTGCGTGGCCGCGCCTGAAGCAAACAGCCCCAGCTTCTTGGCCTGCGCCACTAGTTTCCGTTCTTCCGGCAGTGTGCCTTCGAGTTCTTCCGCCATCGACGGACCGGAGAGCACTTCGTCCATCAACTTCTTGATCGCCGGCATCAGCGGCAACTGCCCGGTCATGGCGCGCTTCAGCAGGAAGCCGGTGATAATCAGCCGGTTGATTTCGTTGGTGCCTTCGAAGATGCGGTTGATGCGGGCGTCGCGGTAGGCGCGCTCGGCGGGATACTCTTCCACAAATCCGTAGCCTGCATAAATCTGCAAGGTCTCGTCGACGACGTAGTCGATCATCTCCGAGCCCCAGACCTTAATGATCGAGCACTCGACCGCGTACTCTTCAATCGCTTTCAATGTCTGGCGGGCGGCGTCGGCGGCCGACTTGTCGACTTCACCCAGAGCCACGTCCATCATGCCGACAGTGCGGTAGACCAGCGATTCGCCAACATACAGCAGCGTCGCCATGTTGGCGATTTTTTCGCGCACCAGCCCGAAATCAGCAATGACTTTATTGAAAGCCTTGCGCTGCTTGGCATAGCCGATGGCTTGCCCCAGCGATACGCGGCCTCCTCCCACGCACATCGCGCCCAGCTTGAAGCGGCCTACGTTCAAAATGTTGAATGCAATAACGTGTCCCTTGCCGATTTCGCCGAGCAAGTTTTCCACGGGAACCCTGCAATCGTTGAGAATGATGGGGCAGGTGGACGACCCGCGAATCCCCATCTTGTGTTCCTCAGCGCCGACCGAGAATCCCGGGAAGGTTCGTTCCACCAGGAAAGCCGTGAATTTCTCACCGCCAATCTTGGCGAAGACCGTGAACAGATCTGCGAAGCCGGCGTTGGTAATCCACATTTTTTCGCCGTTGAGCACATAATGCTTGCCGTCGGGCGAGAGTTCGGCGCGAGCGCGGCAATTCAGCGCATCCGAACCGGACGACGCTTCCGATAGCGCATAAGCACCAACAATGTCACCGGCCGCCAGGCGCGGAAGATACTTGTTCTTTTGCTCTTCGGTGCCGAAATAAACGATGGGCAACATGCCGATGCCGGTGTGCGCCCCCCAGGTGGTGGCGAAGCCGGCGTACTGTGCGATGTGGTCGGCAATGATCGCGGCGGTGACCTTGTCCATTTCGAGGCCGCCGTAGGCTTCGGGAATTTCCACGCCGGTGAGTCCGAGTTCCCCAGCTTTTCTCAGCAATGCGCGAGAAACTGCGAAGTCCTTGTGCTCGATCTTCTCGACCTGCGGAAGAATCTCGTTGACGGCAAACTCTTCGGCCGTCTGCCCGATGAGTTGGTGCTGCTCGGAGAAGTCTTCCGGCGTGAAAATGTCTTCGGGCTGCCGTGATTCCAGCAGGAAGCTGCCACCGGAAATCCTGGTTTTCGAAGCATTGGTCCTAGGAATTTCAGTCGTTGCCATGTCTATCCCTCGCTGAAGAAACCGCCGGGTCCGCGGGCGGGACGCGGCGGAAAACAGATTCAATTCTAATGCGGGAAGAAATGGAATGATAGCGGAGAGTACATTCTCTCGCGGGTGTTTCACGCTGGAATGCCGGGCCTAGTCTAGTGACCCGGGAACGGGCAATCGATCCCGGCACAACGGAGGCGCTCCAGTCCATAGCGAGTTGTAGCGGCCCAGTGCGATCTGCTGATTGCGCTGCGCGTCGGCGCATGTCTGCCCCGGCGGATTCTGCGCGCAGGCCTGCGGAATCTCTGTTCTGAGATTGCGCAGGTCAGCAATGAGCGGCGCTGCCAGACTCTCGTAGCCTGCACATTCAGCGGGATTGAAGCAGCGTGCTCCGTCCCAAACCTGGCCTGCCTGGCATTGCGTGGCCAGTACGCAGCTTGCCCCGTTCCAAGTCTGGCCCCCTGGGCATGAGGCATTGCCAACACACCCGGACCCGTTGCCCTTCGCAACCGCCGTACACCCGGCAGGCGGATTAACGACCTTCACGCAGCCACCATTGCTGGCGGTTTGTCCGGCAGGACACTCGCACTGCCCGTTCAGGCAAACATGATGACGCAGTTCGGATTCCGGAGGCTTGGGCTTCTTAGCTCCCTCCTCGCACGGGCCGTCCGGGCAAGTCCGTTGCCGCAAATCGGATTCGGATTGTGCCTCGTCTTCCTTGTCTTTGTTTTCGGGCGGATTCTCTCCGATGCGGGGAACCGAAACGATTCTGCTCTCGCCCGAAATCCTCTCGTCCGGAACAACGCCGTGCGCATCCCTTTGCGTGTCGGATTGCGGCGCTTCGGTCGCTTGCACAGCGCGCCCCGTATTCGACTCAGTCGAGGCTCTCGGAGCCGCAACGCTGTGAATTTCCGGAACGCTGACCGGCGTTGGCGTATTCGGCGAGCTAGTGTGTGAGATGGGCTGACTCGGGGCTGGGCTGGGCGCAGCCGGTGGTGGTGGAGAGGCAGCGCTCGGCGCCGGAGCAGCTGAAGCGCTCGCGTTATGTTGTGCAAGAACGACGGACGAAAACAGCAGAACCGCTACGAGAGAAAGGCTGGAGAGCCGCATCATGCACCTCGAACCAATCGGACCCTGATCAAACCAGCAAACTCCTCGACACAAGTCCAACAAATGCGCCCGGAGTCCGTTTCTATGGACGCATGCGTCCCGACCTCAACGAACTTCAGTGGGCTTAGCCTCGGCCTGCAGCCGGTCAAACGACAGTCCCGACGAATATCTCCAGGATGCGAACGCAGATGCGCTATAGGGATACGCCGTCGGCGAACGCATCCGGCATTGGTCGTAACGGCTCTGCAAATCCTGGTAGCGGCCGGCTTCAATCTCCGACGCGCTCGTTTCCTCCGAACATTCCTGCGATGAACCCGCCGAGCAAGCACTTTGCCGCGCCACTTCCGCTGCCTGCATGCGCTGCCGCTGCTGTTCCAGCATCTGCCGCAGGGCGCTGCATTCGTCCAGAAAATGAAGCTGCTGCAGGCAAGCGCCCCCGCTCCAGATTTCTCCCGCCGAACACGTATGGCGGCGGTTGCTTGTTACCGTCGCTCCGCCACATCCGGCTTTGCCGGTGGGACAGACCGCACAGAGACCCTTTACACATACCGGACGGCGCAGGTTGGCCACGGGCTTGGTGGTGGGTTCCGGCTTGGGCGCCGGTTTCCGGAAGGGATAGGTCAGGATCGAGAAGAAGGTCTTTTTCGGAGCTGCTTGATTTGCGGCTCGCGTTCCTGAGTTTGAGCCCCGAACGGAGGGCGACCCAGAGTTCGAAGCATGCGCACTCGAACCGTGACCGCTCGAGCCAGTTGTACTCGAAGCGTGCGAACCCGATCCGCCGGAGCTGTGACTGCCTCCGGAACTTCCAGAAGCACTGGACCCGCCCGATGAGCCGCCGTGAGATCCACCACCACCCCCACCACCGCCCGACCAGCCAGAACTGGAGGAACTGGAGGAGCTTCCGCTACTGCCGCCACCTCCGCCCCCGTGTTGTGCCAGGACTGCGGTGGAAAAGATTGCTGTGGAGAATAGAAGAACCGCCGCCGGACCAATGGTGGAGAGCCGCATACAGCACCTCCTGCCAACCGAACCTTGCCCGCTGAATCAGACTCAGCGTGCTTTTCCTCGGAAACCGTGATCGTGGCCCAAGTGCTCTCGGGGTTTCCGCGCAGCAAAAGCATACCTCGGAATCGTGTCAAAGAGCGTAGCAATCGGGTAAAGAATTGTTTACTTGCGGCTGCTCAGCGATCTACCGTAACGACCCGCATCTCAGTAGTCTTCACGCGGTAACGCGCCGAGGGCTGGCAGGTGGTGTAGCTGACGAGATGCGTGGAATCGGAATCTTTGCTGTCGCGCGCGACTACGTAGCTGCGCATGGTCAGGCAAGTGTTGTCGTCCGGCAGCTGGACATCTGGACCAATCAGCGTGACGGAACGGTGGCGCGGCGGTAAGGGGTAGAGGCCAGAGTCATCCTTGCCCTCTTTGGGATCCTGTATGAGCTGACCAAAATCGTACTGGCCAAGGCGCATTTGATCGAGAGCGCTCCTTGTTGATCCGCGGTCGGCAGATTCGGGAAAATCCCCCAGGGGTCCGAAGGAGTGACCGCTGTAGCCCACCCAGTCCACAGAGAAGAAGGAGACTTTGCTCGGCATGACGTTCACAAGGCACAAGCCTCTGCATGGCGGTTTCGGGGTCCGGGAGTGTTGCGATTGCTGGTCTTGAGCAAGTGCAGGCAGAGAGCAAAGCAGCAGCGCGGCGGCGAGAAGACGAGCGAGAGTCATGGGAACCCTCCTGAGGCGAATTATAGCGCCGTTGTTAGTTCAGATTCTCGAAAACTCCGGCTGCGCCCATGCCTCCGCCGACACACATGGTTACCATGCCGTAGCGGGCGTTGCGGCGTTTCAGTTCGCGGATCACGCTGGCCGTCAGCTTGGCGCCGGTGCATCCCAGCGGATGGCCGAGGGCGATCGCGCCACCGTTGGGATTTACTTTCTCCGGATCGAGTCCCGCTTCTTTGATTACTGCCAGCGATTGCGCCGCGAAGGCTTCGTTCAATTCGATCACGTCAATGTCTGCGAGCTTCAGCCCAGCCAACTTCAATGCTTTCGGAATCGCGAACACCGGGCCGAGTCCCATTTCTTCCGGCTTATATCCCGCGGTCGCGAACGCGACATAACGCGCCAGCGGCTGGATGCCCAGCGCCTTGGCCCGCTCGGCCGACATGACCACGGCTGCGGCGGCGCCATCCGACATTTGCGACGAATTCCCGGCCGTGACCGTGCCTTTCACATGAAACGCAGCCTTCAGCGCGAGCAGGGCTTCGAGCGACGTATCGCCGCGCGGGCCTTCGTCGACTTTGAATACGATTTCCTGGCGCTTCGGTTTGGATCCGTTCGGCGTGCTGAAACTTACCGGGACCGGCACGATTTCGTCAGTGAACTTTCCTGCTTGAATGGCGGCCAGCGCCTTCCGATGGCTGCGCAGCGAAAATTCATCCGCTGCTTCGCGCGTGATGCCCGCGCGCTGCGCGACTCGCTCGGCGGTGAGCCCCATGGTGAGATACGCGTCGGGATAATGCTCGACGAGCCATGGATTCGGCGAGATTTTGTGGCCGCCCATGGGGATCATCGACATCGACTCGGTGCCGCCAGCGACGATCACTTCCGCGCCGCCGCTCATGATGCGCTCGGCTGCCATGGCGATCGCCTGCAGTCCCGACGAGCAGAAGCGATTGATGGTGAGCCCCGAAACTTCGACGGGCAACCCTGCACGTAATGACGCGATGCGGGCCACGTTCATCCCTTGCTCGGCCTCGGGCATGGCGCAACCCAGGATGACGTCTTCTATTTCTTTTGCGTCGAGTTGCGGCACGCGATCGAGCGCGCCCTTGATGGCGATTGCGCCAAGTTCGTCGGGACGCGTGGCGCGGAGCGTGCCTTTATAGGCGCGCCCCACGGGTGTGCGAACTGACGAAGCGATGATGACTTCACGCATGGATCTTTCTCCGTTCTAGACGGGCGCCTAATTTAGATGCTCGCCTTTCGGCGCCAGCTTCAAGCGCGCCTTCACTTCGCCGGCGCGAAAAAGTAGTAATCGGCCCGGTACTCGCTCTTGGTTTCTGCGTCTTTGTGCGATTCATCGCAGGGGTCGTAACCGGGCTTGCCGCCGTGCGTGTGGACGCGCTGAATCGTAGTTACCTTCGCCAGTTGGCCCTTGCCCGCGTTGCTCACCACATTCACCAGAAGCCACGGAATCGAATCAGGATCGAGTGAATCGACGTGAGACGCAGCCTTGCCCGAGACTTCGCTGCCGTCTTTCAGCTTCCACGTGGGTAGCTTCGTCGTCGGGTCGGCGAGATGCTGGCCGATCACTTTATCCTTCCTGTCGCTGAGCTCGGCCTCGGGACCTTTCAGCGTCCAGGCGAACTTGCCGTCCGCGCCAGCCTGGCAGGTGTAGATCTGTGATCCCTTGGCATGCAGGGAGATGACGGGTGTGAGGCCAGCGGGAACGGCGATCGTGTCGGGGACGTCGGGCGCGACTTCTGGCGCGGGGGTATCCTTTTGTTTGTCTTGAGCATGGGCGAATCGGACGGCTGAAAGGAGCATGGAGAAGAGGACGACCGCAGCAGCAATTTGAAGTCTGCGCATGAGGGGATTGTAGCGTAGGGGTGACGGTCACCACAAAGCTTGACTCGTCGTAGCGCGTAGCGTTACGCTATACGAGTGATCAAAAGCTTCCAGCATCGAGGCGTGGAGAAGTTCTTCCGCGCCGGATCGAAAGCCGGAATTCAACCGAAGCACGCCAACAGGCTGCGCTTGCAACTGTTTGCGCTTGATAACGCGAAGCAGGCTGGAGATATGAACGCTCCAGGATGGAAGCTTCATCCGCTGAGCGGGGAACTCAAAGGTCACTGGGCGGTCAGCGTCAGTGGGAACTGGCGTCTGACGTTCAAGTTTGAAGGCGAGGATGCAGTCCTCGTTGATTATCAGGACTATCACTAGTTAGGCAATCAGGGTCCGCAGGACCTATAACAGGAGCAAGTTCATGCGCATGCACAATCCCCCGCACCCGGGTCTGGTTCTCCGTGAATATCTCGGTGATTTGGCCGTGTCCACGGCGGCGGCCCATCTGCGGGTCACGCGTGTGACCCTGTCGCGCGTGCTGAACGCCAAGGCCGGAATCTCCGCGGCGATGGCAATCCGATTGTCAGCGGCCCTGGGCACAACGCCGGAGCTATGGATGAATATGCAGTCGCAGTACGACCTCTGGCGGGCGAAGCAAGCTCGGCAACCGGCAGTGCGAAGGTTCGCGCACGTGGCAGCGGGCTAGCACGGGACCAGTCGAGTTGCGATCGCGGCGAAAGCGTCTTTTCTCCGTCGTGAGTCCTCATCGGACAGCCCGAACATCTCCGCCCAAACTGCTGCAACAATGGTCTCGACTTCCTCACGCGCGATCTTGTGATCGGGAGTTCTCCTCTCCGCGTCGTCGACACGATCCGCGATCATCTGTGCTTCCGATTCGTACTCGTCACCGGGGGCGCCCATTGCCAGAAGGCCCTCGATGTCCTGGTACCTGAGCAATTCGTTGATTAGGTCAAGTCGCGTCATGGTAAGAACTAGTTCCTCAGCGTCTTTCCCGTCTTCAGCGTGAACTGAATTCTTTCCTGGGTTTTCTTTTCGCCGCACAGCGATTTGAAGGCCTCACGCTCCAGATCGAGAATGTATTGCTCGCTCACCGGAGTGCCGGGGGTGACGTTGCCGCCGCAGAGGACTTCGGCGATTTTTCCGCCGAGCTTCACTTCGTAGTCGGTGATGAAATCGCCCTGGCGCATGAGATAGACGCCCATCTTGAGCGCGGCCAGCAGACTTTCGCCGGGGGCCGGAATGTCGGTGCGCGGCACGGGCGGCTCGTAGCCGGCGCGGGCCAGTTCGAGCGCGCGGGCCTTGGCGTCGGAGAGCACGCGCTCGCGGTTCATGGTGATGCGGTCGCTGTCTGCGATGAATCCCAAGCTGCGGGCTTCGTGCGCCGAGGTGGCGACCTTGGCGGTGGCGATGGTTTCGAAAGCTTTCTTCAAGGCTTCCATCATTTCGACGGAGCCGGCTAGCGCTTCGCTGGAAACTTTGCCGCGTGAGGTGGCCGCGCTGTCGACGGCGCGCAGCAGCATTTCCTTGCAGCCTCCGCCGCCGGGAAGCAGGCCGACGCCGACTTCGACGAGTCCGGCATAAAGCTCGGCATGCGGCTGACGCGCCGCAGCGTGCAGGGAAATTTCCGTGCCACCGCCCAGGCACAGGCCGAACGGGGCGGCCACGACCGGTTTTGGCGAGAACTTGATGGCGTGCGTCATTCCTTGAAACTGGCGGATGGCGAGGTCGACGTCGTCCCACTCGTCTTCTTGGACGCTCATGAGGAGAAGCATGAGGTTGGCGCCGACGGAAAAATTGGTGGCGTCGTTGGTGATGACGAAGGCGTCGAAAGCGTCGCCCGGGCCTCCGGGCTTCAGCGATTGAGTAATCAAACTGATGATGTCGGCGCCGAGCGAATTCATCTTGCTGTGGAATTCGAGGCAGGCCACGCCGTCGCCGAGATCGATCAGCGATGCGCCAGAATTCTTCTTGACCACGCCGTTGGATTTCTTCGCGACCGTGGTGGACCAGACTCCGGTGGGGACTTCCAAGGGTTTCCAGTTTCCGGTGTCCAGTTTCCAGTACTGCTTGCCTGAGGCTGTTTTGGGATCGTCGGTGTACCACGACTTCTGCCCTGCGGCCAGAAGCTTTTCTACGTTCTCCGCGACTGGTTTGCCCTCTTTCTTCATGCGGGCGACGGTGGCTTCGACGCCGGCGGCGTTCCAGAGTTCGAAGGGGCCGAGTTCCCAGTTGAAGCCGAGGCGCATGGCGCGGTCGATCTCGACGATCGAGTCTGAAATCTCGGGGACGCGATTGGCGGAATAAGTCCACAGGTCAGACAGCGCAGCCCACAGAAACGCTCCGGCTTTGTCGCCCTTCTGCGGGCCGCTGCCCTCGAGGCCGAGCAGCGTGCGCAGGCGCGTTCCCGTGTCATCGATATTCTTCGCCATGTCGAGCGCGGGAAACTTCGGCTTCTGGCGGGGATGATATTCGAGCGTCTTCCAGTCGAGAGCCAGGCGCTCGTCCTCGTGGCCTGCACTGCTCTTTGCTTTCTTGTAGAAGCCGACTTTGGTTTTGTCGCCCAGCCATTTGCGCTCGAGCATCTGAGTGAAGAAGTCGGGCAAGCGCAGATCGCTGCGTTCGTCTTTGACGTTTGCCGTCATGTTGCCGACTACGTGGCCGAGGATGTCGAGGCCGACCAGATCGATGGTGCGGAACGTGGCCGAGCGCGGCCAGCCCACGGCTTGCCCAGTGAGGGCGTCGACCTCTTCGATGGTCAGATCCATTTCCTGCATGAGTCGCATGACGTTCAATACCGAAAATGTGCCGATGCGGTTGCCGATGAAATTTGGCGTGTCCTTGGCGAGTACGACACCTTTGCCGAGACTCACATCGCAGAAGTGCGAGACCGAGTCGATGAGGGTGCGGTCAGCCTCCGGCGTGGGAATCAGTTCGAGCAGGCGCATGTAGCGCGGCGGATTGAAGAAATGCGTGCCGAACCACGACCGGCGGAAGTCGTCGGAGAATCCTTCGGCGATTTTGCCGACGGGCAGGCCGCTGGTGTTGGTGGTGATAATGGTTCCGGGCTTGCGGATGGCTTCTACTTTCTTTAACAGCGCCCGTTTCAGATCAAGGTTCTCGACCACGGCTTCGACGATCCAGTCGACCTCGGCGAGCTTCTTGAGGTCGTCGTCGAAGTTGCCGACGGTGACGAAGCGGGCGAGCGACGGCTCCATGAAGGCGGCGGGCTTGGACTTTTTTGCGGCGTCGAGTCCCGCGGCGGCGATTTTGTTTCGCGAGGGGCCGTCGGCGTCCGCAGGGACGATGTCGAACAAGTAGCTGGGGACACCGGCGTTGGCAAAATGCGCGGCAATGCGGGCGCCCATGGTTCCGGCGCCGAGTATAGCGACTTTATGAATGCGCTTCATTTAGTAAACCTTGAACATGAAAATCTTCACCACCCTTCGACTACGCTCAGGGCAGGCTACGGACACAGAGTACACAGAGGATTGCAGTTGAATTGTTAACTCGATATGGTAATCGCTTCTCGGACAATTTATCTAGCGGTCGAAAATCACGAGTCCGCGTGGGCTTCGAGATACTCCAGGGCTTTGCGTGCCATTTGTTTCTCGCCCCGGTAGGCCAGCAGTTTGGGCGCATCGTTCAAAGGCACCCACCTGGCGCGGGCGACTTCGATGCGCATCTCGTCGGCGATGTTGTCGATGCGTCCGGAGGCGTAGCGCAGCAGATAGAAGCTGACAATTTTGAAGACGCGCTTGCCATCGCCCCAGGAGCGCACGTAGGTGTACTTGCTGTCGCCGAGTTTGGCGATAGGGACGGCGGTGATCCCGGTCTCTTCGCGGACTTCGCGCAAGGCCGCCTCCAGCGGCTTTTCGCCGGGATCGATCAGCCCCTTGGGCAGGCAAAGAACCGCCTTTGTCTTCGGGCGAACGGCGCGCCGGGTGGGGTCGGGCGCGCCGGAGGGCAGCTCATTAGAGGGCAGTTCAATGGCGGCCATCCACCAGTTGCCATCTCGGTTGCGGATGACCACGCCGCCGGCTGAGATCTCGCATACCATGTTTTTTCACCGCAGTTCGCAACTTAGCAGGAATACGGGAGTTTCGTCACGCGCGCTCCGGACTAAAGAGGGCTGATCCAAGGGTAACTGTTACCGAGCCTTGGAGTTAGCTGGCAAATGCCGAGTAGCACCCTTGTGCCCTTACAGCCTTGGGCACAAATGTGGCATCTTAAAGGCCATGTGGGATTCGTAGCACCTCTGGCCGCTGGGGCCGGAGAACTGGGGTTCGCAGTGACGAGTCTGGGGAAGATTATTCGGTCGGTGCAGGCCTTTGGGCGGGAGCTTTCCCGTAAGACCGGCCCTGCGGCATCGCCCCGAATTCCCGCCATCGGTCTTGCGCTGGGCGGAGGCTTTGCCCGCGGCATCGCGCACATCGGAGTTCTGAAGGTCCTCGAAGAAGAAGGCATTCCGGTGCGCGTCGTTACCGGAACCAGCGTGGGCGCGCTGATAGGCGCCTGCTACTGCAGCGGGCTGACCATCGCCGAAATGCAGGATGTGGCGCATCACACCCGCTTCACCACGTTCGCCCGCTGGACGCTCTCGCGCTATGGTTTCGCCTCCAACGACCGCATGGTTTCATTTCTGGATCGCACCTTGAAGGTTAAGACCTTTGAAGAGCTGCGCATTCCTCTCGGCGTGACCGCAACTGACTTCAATTCGGGAGAAGGCGTCGTGTTTCACTCGGGATCGATCGTTGATCCGGTGCGCGCCAGTTGCGCTTATCCCGGAATGTTCCTGCCGGTGGAAATTCGCGGCCGCTACCTGATCGACGGCATGCTGTCGCATCCCGTACCCACGCGGCCGCTGCGCGAAATGGGTGCTGACCGCGTGCTGGCGGTGCACCTGAAAGGGACGTGGACCGATGGGGGAGCCCCGCGGCACTTATTCGACGTGATCGGACAATCGTTCGCGATTGCGCAGGATGCGATGTCGAGCCTGTGGAAGGAATCGGCCGATCTGATCATCGAGCCCGATGTTGCCGGATTTGCCTACGACGACTTCAAACGCGCCGACGATCTGATGCATGCCGGCGAACTCGCCATGAGACAGGCGCTGCCGGAAGTCCGCAAGTGGCTGGAGACGCCCGCTGAAGCTACCTACCCTGCCGTAGAACGCCGCGGCGCAGCGCGCGTGGCGTCCGTGCCCGCGGACTGAGGCAGAGTGGCGTTCTGCCCCGCCGTCGCCCGTTTGACGAAAACCCGTAACCGGCTACCTTTCCCACACATCAGAAATTCCGCTTGACCGGTCAGGCTGCGAAGGCTCACAATATGTCTAGTCAGACTAGTCAGAGTTAGGGAGTCACTGATGGCAAAATCCCTGAAAGGGTCCAATCGCCGAGCAGCCTCTGACCTCACCGCGATTCTCAGAACCGCTGCGGAAGTTTGGCAGGTTCAGACCGCGAAAGCCCGGTTCAGCGAAGTGTTCCGGCGGGCGCGAACGGAAGGGCCGCAGCGGATCACGAAGCAGGGCAAGGAAGGCGTGGTGATGGTGGCCGAAGAGCAGTACGAGCGCCTGGTCGGAAGGGCGCGCCAGCCTGCAAATATCGTCGACTTCTTCCGGAAGTCGCCGTTGATGGGCCTTAAGCTTGATCTCAAGCGGGATCGCAGCCCAGCGCGCGATATCGACCTATGAGCGGCTTTCTGCTGGATACAAACTGCATTTCCGAGCTGGTCCGCAGTCGGCCCGAACCGCGCGTGGTGGATTGGCTGAGGGCGGCGGACGAAAGCCTGCTCTACGTGAGCGTTCTGACCCTCGGAGAAATCCGCCAGGGCGCCGCCTTCCTGCCGCAGAGCAAGCGGCGCACACAGCTAGAGATCTGGCTGGAGTTGGATCTGCAGGTTCGCTTTTCGGGAAGAATTCTAGGGATTGACGGGGCGATCGCAGATCGTTGGGGATGGCTGACAGCCGAGGCCAAGCGAAGGGGCAGTCCCCTCCCAGCCATCGATGGCCTTCTCGCCGCGACCGCGCTTCACCACAATCTGACGATGGTTTCCCGCAACATCAGCGACTTCGCAAGCGCTCAAGTCGCCGTTCTGAATCCTTGGGAAGCATAAGGAAACCTATTTTGAGGTCCGGATTATCTCGGCCTCTTCTTGAATCCTCTTCCACGCATTCTCCACGTGCCGCGCCTGCGTGTTGGTCTGCCCTACGCAGAGACGTAGCGTCAGCTTTCCGTTTAGCTTGGTGTGCGTCAGGTACAAGTCACCGCTGCGGTTCAGGCGGTCCATGATGGCTTGATTCGCGGCATCCCCTGCCTTGTGGCGGAAGCAGATCAGGTTCAGCGGCGCGGGCGCGGCCAGTTCGAAGCGGTCGTCGTTGCGCACCCACTCGGCGAATTGCTGCGCCAGTTGCACGTGCTGGCGGATGTGGTGCTGCAAGCCTTCCACGCCGTAATGTCGGATGACGAACCACAACTTCAGAGAGCGGAAGCGGCGCCCCAGCTGGATATGCCAGTCACGGTAGTCGATGACGGCACCTGACTCCGTCGCCTGATTGCGCAAATATTCCGGCAGGATGCTCAGCGTTTGAATCAGCACCTTGCGGTCGGCGACCCAGAAGCAGTTACAGTCGAAGCTGGTGAACATCCATTTGTGGGGATTGAAATTGTAGCTGTCGGCGAGTTCGACGCCATTCTGCAGATGGCGGAATTCGGGGCAGAGCATGGCCGTACCCGACATGGCCGCGTCGACGTGCAGCCAGAGATTGTGCTGGCGGCAGACTTGGCCGATGGCAGCGATCGGGTCCATGGCATTCGAAGAGGTGGTGCCGATGGTCGCGCAAACAAAAAACGGAGTCAGCCCGGCGCGCCGGTCGGCATCGATCTGCCGCACCAGAGCTTCGGGCCGCATGGCGAGATTCTGGTCGACTTCGATCAGCCGCAGATTGTCGACGCCGATGCCGGCAATCATTGCAGCTTTTTCCAGCGAGGAATGTGTCTGCGTGGAAGCGTAGGCGACCAGCCGTCCGTCGCATCCTTTTTTGTTGCTGATGTAATTTGTGGCGCGTTCGCGCGCGGCCAGCAGGGCGCAGAGCGCGGCGCTCGAAGCCGTGTCCTGAATCACGCCGCCGCCCGTGCTTGACGACAAGAACTTCTCCGGCAGCCCGAGCATGGCGACCAGCCAGTCCATGACATGAGTTTCAAGTTCGGTGCACGCCGGGCTGGTCGACCACAGCATGCCTTGCACGCCCAGACCGGAAGAGATCAGATCGCCGAGAATACCCGGTCCCGATCCGTTGCAAGGAAAGTAGGCGAAGAAATTGGGCGATTGCCAGTGGGTGACGCCGGGCAGAATCACCCGCTCCACGTCTTTCAGCAACGCGTCAAACGGTTCGCCGTGCGCCGGAGGATTCGGCGGCAGCGCGGCTCGGATCTCTCCCGGCTTCACCTTTGAAAGCACGGGAAACGATTCGACTCGAGATTGGTAGTCGGCGATCCAGTCGACCATGGCGTGGCCGTGGCGGCGGAATTCGTCGGGCGTCATGTGGAAAGATTTTTCGTCGGACACTATGCCTCCACGATGTCGGGCTAGGAGAGATCTAGATAGCTGCCCCAAAACGAGCGCGAATCGGCCCTGTGAAGCACCGACAGAATCAACCAGGTCAAGTGATTCGTGACTAGACGAGCAGTCAGTTTCTTCGTCGCGGCACTGAACTTAAGACACCCTCGCGGCATCAGCGCCCGCTCTGCTTCGTCGTCGTCTTTCGGCAGAATGATCGCCGCGATGGCCGTTTGCCCAAGCTCGGAAAAGGCATGGAGTTTCACGCCGTGCCCGTTTCTGGCTCCTTCTTCGTACCTTTGGCTGGCGCGGTCCAGAACGGTTTGCAGGGGGCGCGCACGCACCCACAGCTGCCGCCGATGCCAGACAACGTCAGCATGCTCGACCCAGGTCAACCGTTCCGGATATCCATTCTCTCGAAGGAATCGAGAGAAACGTTGGCACGCATCATTGAAAGATGCTGGCGCATCCTGGCTGCTCATGTCTGCTCCGTTAGTCGTCCAAAATACACACGCGTCTTATAGTCGAAGGTCGCCCGTCCGCCGACGGCATGCGCATCGAAAATCTTCCGCAGTTCGCGCAGCATTGGCGCGTAGCGAGGATGCTCCGGCCCCGGTGCATATGACGATGAGAGCAACCGTCCCTCGATGCCCGCATAGTCGAAGTTCTGATGCATCTCGAACACTCGCGATTCAAACGGAGCCGGATCGAAGAACTGATTCACCTCATCGGTCGTCTTCTCATGGCGTACGTCGGCGTAGTCTGTGCCATAAGCAAGCAGGAGTTGTTCATACTCGCGCAGAAACGGAGTCGAATCGGTGACGCGCTCATTCCACAGCAGCACCAGCCATCCCGCCGGTTTCAAGATGCGGACGAACTCGCGCCGCGACCCCTTGCGATCAAACCAGTGCGCGGCCTGTGCCGCCATCACAAAATCCACACCTTGAAACGCCAGCCGGGTTGCCTCCGCCGAGCCCGCAATACTGGTGAATGCCGGAAAGCCTGCCAGCAGCCGCTCTCCGGCTTGTCGCATCTCGGCGTTCGGCTCGACTCCGAACACGCGGTTGCCATTTTCCAGCAGCATCCGAGTCCATATCCCTGTGCCCGAGGCGATGTCGGCTACCACGTGCGCCGGCGTCAGCCCACACTCTTTTCTCAGAACATCCAAGGCCTCTGCGGGATAGCCTGGGCGGTAGCGAACATAGTTTTCGACGCGATCGGAAAATCGGCTGGTTGAGTTCGAAGCGGGCATAATGAAGTTCACCGGCAGGATTTTCACCTTGCCAGAAATTCATTCTAACGGCACGATAGAGATGTTGTCCCTCCCGCTGGGTCGGTCGAATCTGCCTGCCGGGTAGTTCAGGCCGGAGTTCCTGACAGCGAAAGAAAAGGTGAATTCGCCCGGCTCGCAACCTGCAAATTATGCGCGTGGTCATCAAAGTCGGCACCAGTCTGATTGCTCCTGGCGGGCAGATCGACGTCAACCTGCTGCGCGGACTGGTTGATCAGTTTGACCTTTCGAAGAACGAGTATCTGATCGTAACTTCGGGCGCGATCGCAGCCGGGATGTCGGGACTGGATCTGAAGCAACGTCCCAGCGGCGTCCCGCGCATGCAGGCCTGCGCCGCCGTCGGCCAGAGCAAGCTGATGCACACCTACGAACGCCTGTTTTTTGGCAAGAAAGTGGTAGCGCAGTTGCTGCTCTCGAGTGACGACTTCACTTCGCCAATCCGGTATCGCAACCTGCAGAACGCGATGGCCGAGTTGCTCAAGCTGGGCGTGGTGCCGATCGTGAACGAGAACGACAGCGTGTCGGTGCGCGAGTTGGAGGGCGCGTTCGGCGACAACGACGAATTGAGTTCGCTGCTGGCCACGGCCGTGAAAGCCGACTGGCTGCTGCTGCTGACCAACGTGGACGGATTCCTGGTTCCGAATGGCCGCAAGAAGCGGCGCCTGCAGCGCGTGATTCGCAAACTCACGCCCGAACTGGAAGCGCTGTGCAGCGGCAAGAGTGCACTGGGCCGCGGCGGCATGATTTCGAAACTGCGCGCCGCCAGACTGGCCAGCGAAGGCGGAGTCCACGTGGCCATCGTGAACGGACGGAATCCCCAGGCGATCACGGCGGCCATGGAACGGAAAATCGGAACTTATTTTCCGCCGCGAAAGAAGGGATGATGCCATCCCACGCTACAACCTTTGCGTCTGCGTCCACGCAGGAAAAGTTGTTGCGCGCCCGTGCCGCCTCAGTGCGGTTGGCCTTGCTGACGACTGAAGAGAAGAACCCGCTGTTGCTGGCCATTGCCGATGCGCTCGAAGCGCACGAGGGGAGCATTCTTGCCGCGAACCGCGAGGACGTGGAGACTTCCGGCCTCGAAGGCGCCATGCGCGACCGCCTGCTGCTGACCTCGTCGCGCATTCAGGAAATGGCGCGCGGCGTCCGCGATGTGGCCGCACTGCCCGATCCCATCGGCGAAACTCTGGCGGAATGGACAAAATCGAACGGCTTGCGCATCCGCAAAGTGCGCGTGCCGCTGGGGGTGGTGGGAATCATTTACGAGTCGCGCCCGAACGTTACGGTGGATACCGCAGTGCTGGCGCTCAAGAGCGGCAACGCCATCGTATTAAGAGGTGGAAAAGAAGCGGCGCGGAGCAACCGGCGGCTGGTTGAGATCATGAACGGCGTTCCCGGCATCCCCGAGGGTGCGGTTGAACTGCTCGAATCGAGCACGCGCCAGTCTGTGCAGGAACTGATTAAAGCTCGTGGCCTGGTCGACGTCATCATTCCGCGGGGCGGCGCCGGGCTGATCACATTCGTCACCGAGAATTCCATCGTTCCGGTGATTGAAACCGGAGCAGGGAACTGCCACATTTTCATCGATGAGTCCGCCGATTTCGAGATGGCCGACCTCATCGTGATCAATGCCAAGACACAGCGTCCGTCGGTGTGCAACGCCGCCGAGAAGGTGTTGTTGCACGAGCGCGTTGCAGCAGAATATGTCCCACGCATCGTGCAGATGTTAATCGACGCCGGCGTCGAGGTTCGCGGCGATGGCAAGGTCCGCACGCTGGCTGCCGGATTGCCCGTTGGACCAGCCACCGAGCACGATTGGTACGAAGAATATCTGCGGCTCTGTATGGCCGTGGCCGTGGTCGCCAACGTAGACGACGCCATCGCTCACATCAATCGCTACTCGACCAGACACAGCGACAGCATCGTGACCGGCGACGAAGCGAACGCCCGCAAATTTCTGCGCGGCGTGGACTCTGCCGCCGTCTACTGGAACGCCTCGACTCGCTTCACCGACGGCGCGGAATTCGGTTTCGGCGCCGAGATGGGTATCAGCACGCAGAAGCTCCACTGCCGCGGGCCTTTCGCGCTGGCGGAATTGACTTCGTCGAAGTACGAAGTTATTGGGACCGGGCAGGTGCGATCCTAGACCCGACCATCGAGCTAGGTGCGCAATACTTCCGGCGCTACCGATACGGCCTGTGCTACCTTACTAACTTTCACCTCAGAGCCCATGAAACTTTATTCCGCAGCACTTCTTTCGTCGGCCATCTTATTCTCCGGATCATCGACGCTGCCGGGCGGGAATGCGGCTTCATCTTCCCCTACCACTCCGGTCATCTTCGGCTTTCGCGACGCCGCGGCCGAGTCCGCCATCGAATCGCGCTTTCTTGCCGTGCCCGACGCCAAGCTTGCCGAAGAGCATCTCCGCATCCTCACCCAGGCTCCGCACATGGCCGGAACTATCGAAGACAAGGCGACCGCGGATTATGTCGCGCAGAAGTTTCGCGATGCCGGCCTCGACACCGAAATCGTCGAGTACAAAGTCTGGATGAATTATCCGGCGGAAATCAGCGTCGACCTCACGGCGCCCGCCGGGGTCGCCATGCACGGTCCCACGCGCGAACACGTGGAAGGCGATCCCTATGACGGCGATCCGCGCGTGGTCATGCCCTTCAACGGCATGTCGCCATCGGGTGACGTCGAGGCCGACGTCGTCTACGCCAACTACGGCACGCCCGATGACTTCGACAAACTCGAAAAACTGAAGGTCGATGTCCGCGGCAAGATCGTGCTGGTGCGTTATGGGCAGAATTTTCGTGGAGTCAAAGTTTTCGTTGCGCAGGAACACGGCGCGGCCGGCGTAATCATCTATTCCGATCCCGCGGACGACGGTTGGAAGCGCGGCGACAAATATCCCGATGGCCCGTGGCGGCCGGATACCGGCGTGCAGCGCGGCTCGGTGGGATACATGTTCGAGTTTCCCGGAGATCCGACTTCGCCCGGCGTCGCCGCAGTTCCGTCTCTGCCTGACGCGCAGCGGGTTTCTCCGCAGCAATCGGCGCAGATGCCGAAGATCCCGGTCACTCCGCTCTCGTATCACGACGCGTGGCCGGTGCTGCAGAATCTCGGCGGACCAGATTCTCCGCGCGAGTGGCAGGGTGCGCTGCCATTTACATATCACGTTGGCCCGGGCCCGGCGAAATTGAAGATGCACCTCAGACAGGACTACCAGTTCCGCACGCTGTGGGACGTGATTGGCCGGGTTCGCGGGAGTGAACTGCCCGAGGAATGGGTGCTCGCGGGCAATCATCGCGACGCGTGGGTGTACGGCGCGGTTGATCCTAACAGCGGCACGGCGGCCATGCTCGAGGCTGTGCACGGTGTCGGCGGGTTGCTGAAGTCCGGTTGGAAGCCGAAGCGAACGCTCATCTTCTGCAGTTGGGACGGAGAAGAAGAAGGCCTGATGGGTTCGACCGAGTGGGTCGAGCAGCATGAGCGTGAATTGGCCAATGCGGCCGCATATTTCAATATGGACGTCGCCGTTTCCGGCCCGAAGTTCGGCGCGTCGGCCGTGCCCAGTCTCAAACAGTTTCTGCGCGATGTAACGAAAGTTGTACCAAGCCCGAAGGGCGGAACCGTCTATGAGGCTTGGCAGAAGTCCGCGCAGCCCGATGGTGCTTCGACTCAACCACCGGCGGAATCCGTGGGAGACGGCCGGCGACTTCCCGCCGCGCCAACGAAGGGGGATGTCCCGGTCGGCGACCTGGGCAGCGGTTCGGATTACACTTCATTCCTGCAACATGCGGGGGTTCCGTCGAGCGACGTCAGTTCGAGCGGATCGTATGGCGTGTACCATTCTGTGTTCGACAATTTTGCGTGGTTCAAGAAGTTTGCCGACCCTGATTTCGTCTACGAGCAGCAGATGGCGCGCGTCTTCGGACTGGAAGCCGTGCGCATGGCTGACGCCGACGTCCTGCCTTATGACTACGAGGAATACGCGAAAGAGATTGCCATCTATCTGGACGGGGCGCGCCGTCGGGCGACAGATAAATTCGGCGATCACGTGCTCGACTTCACGGCGGTGAACAATGCGGCTCGGCATTTTGAGACAGCCGGAGAGAAGATCCTCGCCCGGCAGAAAAATCCCCCGCAGGATGCTGCGCGCTTAAATCTGGTGCTGCGCAGCGCGGAGCGGGCGCTGCTCTCGCCGCAGGGATTGCCGCATCGCCCGTGGTTTCGACACACGATTTATGCGCCCGGCGAATATACCGGGTATGCGGCGGTCGTGATCCCGGGAGTGAATGAGGCTCTCGACAAGGGCGATAGCGAGCGGGCGCGCCAACAGTTGGCCGTTCTCGCGGCGGCGCTGGAGCGTGCGGCGAAGACGCTGGAAGGATACCGCTAGCATGTCGCCCGCTCACGCCGTAGGAGAGTTCCTGCGCACGCTGCCGGCTTCGGCGGCGGCAACGTTTCTGGCACTGTTTCCGATTGTCGACCCCTTTGGCGGCGTTCCGATTTTCTTCAGCATGACTACCGGCTGGAGCGAGCCGGACCGCCGCCGCACTGCGCTCAAGACCGGGGCGTGGGTGTTCGTGATTCTGGTGACGTTTCTTTTCTTCGGGCGCTTTGTTCTCTTGTTCTTCGGCATCTCGCTGCCCGTGATCAAAATTGCCGGCGGCCTCATTGTGGCCAACACCGCGTGGGGCATGGTCACTTCCCATGCCCGCATCACTCCGGCCGAGACCCAGGAAGCCGAAAGCAAAGAAGACATCTCGCTGACTCCGCTGGCCATGCCGCTGATGTCGGGACCGGGCGCAATCGGCGTGGTGATGGCGCTGGCCGCGCACGTGGACAACGCAGCCGCGTATCTGGGGATGGTCATTGGAGTCGCAGCGGTTGCGCTGAGCGTTACTCTTTTCTTTGCTCTGGGCGGGCCATTGGTGCGGCGTCTGGGGCCCGGCGCGGTGGGCGCGATCAACAAGATTTTCGGCTTTCTAATTCTGGCGATCGCCGTCCAACTCGTGTGGAATGGTATGGCCGATTTCCGGAACTAGTGTGGGGCGGGCACTCCTTTCGGCTTCGCTCAGGAAGGCTTTGCCCGCCGCGGCCGTAGATGAAAAGTTTCCCGGAACCATTGACCGCGCCCCCACGTACCACAACCAGGCGCTTTTGCCCCCGAGAGGTGCTCCATGCCCGGAAAGTCTCTTGTCCATTTGAATCCCCTCTACAAGACAGCTCTGGTATGTCTGTTTCTGGTTCCACTCTGCGCGGCGCCGTTGCATGCGGCCGTCCGCTCGAATCATGATTGGGACTACGAAGAAACGCACAACGACGCTCGCGAGTTTGCCGCGGGCGGCTTCGTCCACGTGCGCCTGAGTGTGGGCGACATGCACGTACGGCGCGGGGACACCAACAAGATCAGCCTGAAGTACACCATCAAATCCCGTCGTGAGAGCAACCTTAAAGCGGCGACCGTGGACTTCAACGTCCACGGCAGCGATGCCACCATCGAATTTCACGCGCCCTCCAGCGGCAACACCTCGTTTGATGTGGAGCTCGAAGTGCCCAAGAACACCAATCTCGACGTGCATGCCAAAGTCGGCGACGTGACCGTGGAAGAAGTTGAAGGCGACAAGGATCTCAGTCTCGGTGTCGGCGACATCCGCGTGTCCAGCGAGCATGCCGGATACCGCCTGGTGAGCGCCAGCACAGGCATCGGCGATGTGAATGCTGACGGCTACGGCGACACCAGCGGCTGGCTGGGCAAGACGCTGAAGTATCGCGGCGACGGCAAGTACGAGCTCCGGGCCCACGTCGGAGTGGGAGACATCAATCTGGAAGGGAAGTAGTGGTCTGGATTCGCCTCTTTAGCGATTGACTATAGAATCAAGAAGGAAAGGACGCGACTATGGACGCAAGGCAGTTGCAGGACGCCAAGGCCCGCTCCAGAGAATTCCTCGATGCGGCGCTGAAGAAAGGCGAACGCCGGCCAAACAACAAAGAACTGCTCCTTGGTCCGGGCCCTCGCTTCGACGACCTCGCGCCCCGGCGCGGCGCATGGAAGCGTCGTGCATCACTCCCGCTCTAATTCTCCCTCAGTCACGCCGGTCAGCGTGACGAAGCGGATCACTCCTTTGGCGTCTTCAAAGACCAGACCTGTTTGTCCGTGATTCACCACGGCGGTTACGAGGTGCCCGTATGATTTCGGGATGCCGCCTTTGACCGGAGCCTGATCGTAGCGAGCCAGTTCGCCTTCCTTCATGCCGGTGACACTGACGAAGCGGATGGTGCCGTCTTTGTCTTCAAACACCAGGCCGGTGCCGATGTTGTCCGGGATAGCGGCGGCGAGCCTGCCGTAGGATTGCGGCACGGTTCCATGCGTGACCTCGTAGACTTGCGTTGAGCTGCGGGCCCGTGCCAGATATCCACTCATCAGCAAAATCACGCTGCCTGCGACAAACAGGATTCTTCGACGCATTGGTTGTTATCCCTCTCGGCGGTGAAACGGAAGTGACGAGTGATCGAGCTTAAGGTTGAACCAGAATCTTGTGCATCATGCCCAGATCTTCGTGCAGCAGGATGTGGCAGTGAAACACATACATGCCTGCGGTCGATGGCTCGCTGAAGTCCAGGCGTATCTTCACGCTGTGGTAAGGACCTTTGCCGTCGAAGTAGGGAATCTCGATAGTGTCGCGCAGGTCGTTATTGGCCGCCGGTTTTCCATCGATCTCCAGCACCCGGAAGTGGATCTGGTGGATATGGAAGGCATGCGTTTCCAGAGCGCGGTTTTCGATGGTCCAGTCTTCAATCGCGCCGACTTTAGTGGTGATGGCGGGCGCTTCGTTGGGTTCGAACACTTTCTGCTTTTGTCCATCCACCGTGATATAGAACTGGATAGGCCCGTTGGTGCCGCCGAATTCTTCTGAGAAATAGAGCTTGCGTTGCACGGTCGCGGGCTGTTGTGCCAGGTTGAAAAACTTGACCCCGGCGGCCGGCGCAGGCGTTGCCTTGGGCATCGGCGAAGAGGCAGCATCGCTGGTGGTTTGGATGTTAGCCAGGGTCTGCGACAAGTCGAGGTTCCCAGTCGGGCCCGTATTGTACGCATTGGTGAAGAAGACTGCGCTGCCTCCGCTCGGCGGGGCTTGCACAATAAACTCTGCACGTCCCGCCGGAGGAACCAGAATGGTCGTTTCGTTTCTCGTCGTCGCCAGCGGATAGCCGTCGAGCGCGATCACTTGCATGGGCTGCTGCGTGCCGTTCATCTGAATCTGCAGCTGCAGGAAATCCTGAATCGTGGCGTTGGCCACTCGCCAGAACTGCTTTTCCCCCGGCTTCATCTGGATAATCGGCGCCGACCCGAGAAACGGTGCAACCTGATAATTGATCGTCAACTGATACGGCCCGGGAATCCACGGCACCAGATATTGCTGGCGAATCACGAAGACGCGTTCGGTCAGGCCCGCAACCTCAGGCCGAACTTTCTCCATGCCCCCGACCACGATCGCGCCGGCCGCGCCCCCGTTCACTTGAAATTCGGTGAACCCATGCACGTGCGGGTGGTACCAATAAAGCCCCGGCGGCTGGAAGGCCGGAACCTGCACGCTGTACTGGAATCCAGGCGACCCAGGCTGAATGAGCGTAGTGAGTACGTCGTCCTGATGGCAAACGGTCGGAACATTCATGCCATGGAAGTGCATGTTGGTCGAATTGATGGTCGGCGTACCGCCATCGCCGCAGACAGGGCCGGATGCCGCGTCCATCTTCATCCCGGCCATATTCATTTTCGTTGCGTCGTTGTTCGTGATGCCGTCAACCAGGTTCAGATTCAGGGTGTCGCCCAGATTCACGCGCAGGGTCGGAGCTTCGACCGTCCCGGTCGACGTCTGATACTTGTAGCAATAGTGGGTGTACCCGGAGGAATCCACCGAATGTCCCATCACAAACTTGGCGCTGAGAACTCCGTTCTGCGAAACGATGTTGAACGGGTCGGCCACCACCGTCCCGGAGTTGGGGCGAGCCGGACAATCTTGCGCTACAGGTTTCAGAAACGCGAACCCGCACACTACGGCCGCAAGCGCCCACCTCGAAGTTCGCGACCACCAATACATATCCACTCCTTCATTTGCGCAGCGAGGCAGCCCGAGTTCGGATCTGACTAGCTCTATGGTGCTAACTAGCTACATGGTTCTAAATTAAAAAGCCCGCGGCGGGAAAGTGCCAATCGAGAGCAGCCCCGTGCTGTTGTAGTCCGATACTGGAGATCCCACCGCCTCCTGCAGCGTGCAGGTCTGGCCCGAGACGCTGAGCGCGACCGTCGCGATGCTGGAGGTGGGGCCAAACTCGGCTACATAGACTCCGCCGCCGTTGCCGGTTTGGCTGATCAGGCCCAGCCCCGTGAGATAAGACCAGCTCACCGCCAGCCCGCTGAGCGGCGCCGACGTACAACCGGAGGAAATCCTACCCGTGCTCTTGTCGAAGAACAAAGCGCTCACCGCCGCGCCTTGCGTGTTGATCACGTAGAGCATGGTTTCATCCGGGCTGAGCCGGAGGTTGCTCGAGTTAATGCTCGCCGAGGATTGGTATACCTTGGTCTTGGCCAACTTGCCGGAAGAAATGTCGGAAATTTCCACGACAAGCGACGTAGACGTGTCACCGAAAATCGCGAAGTGCCCGTCGCTGGTGATGTCCACGGAATTAGCATAGGTGGCGTCCTGCGATCCCACCGTGGCAGACGAAATCTGCTCGTCGCCATTGGGCAGCGGCGTGCCGCCCGAAATGTCGAAGGACTCGATTGAGCCATCCGTGTAAGTAGCGACCAGCATGTCGCCGTGGACGGCCATGCCGTCGATCACTCCGCCCTGCGTGCCTACGACCGCAGTGTCGCCGATAAAAGCCAGGCCGCAGCCCGACTGCAGCGCAAACGTCCCGATGGTGTTGGAGTCGCTGAAGCTGGCATACAAATATGTGCTATTGAGCGCCAGGCCGATGCCGTTGGACGTACCGCCGTCGGTGTTCGATCCGCTGGCGCGGCCGGCCACCGTCAAACTGCTGACCGCGATTCCCACGATGTCGCCGCTCCCAGCGTCCGAGGCGTAGACGCACTGCTGGCCCGCAGTGTCGAGCACGGCGATCCGGTTCATCCCAAAATATCCGCCGGCAATGCCGACCCCTCCGGTCTGCACCTGCTGCTGAAACACGATCCCGCTGGCGCCGACCGAGTAAAAGCTCACGCCCGAAGCAAACGGAAATGCCGCGTCATCATTGGTGATGACATACTGCGTCCCTGCCTGGGCCTGTGCATTCGCGGACAGCCCGCTCGACGCCACAACGCTCGCCGGGAGAACGCCCGCCAGCAGCGCAACCGCACGCAGTAACCGGGATGTCGAAAGCCTATTCATACTGCATACGCATACTGAATCCTCGGAATTTCCCAGCACGCTCCGGGCCTTTGGACCCCCAGTAAAGCACGGGTCCAACAGCCATTCAAGCGCATTTGGAAGAGTTTGTTAGGAAGCAATGACCGGGACGCAATCCGTTGCGGAAAAGCGGTAATGAGTTTCCGTTTGAGGCGAAGAAGCGCGGCGTTATGTGGGGCGGGCACTACTGCCCGCCGCCTGTCGGCGCCGAGAGACTCGATGAGGGAAAGGCGACGCAGCGGCCGCTACCTGCCGCTCTGTGACTGCACCTGGATGACGGTCACACTCACGGACGGAAAGAAAAAGGGGGACACTGAAATAGGCGTCAGCGCGCCCGTTGCTGTATCGATGTTGAAACCCAGGAGCTCGTTCGTGCCCGTGCCTGCAATATAGAGGAACTTTCCCGAAGGGTCGACCCTGAGGTTGCTGAGATACAGTTCGAGACCGATTTCAAATGGGGAACCAGCTGCGGGGGTTAAAGCGCCGGTGCTCGAGTCGACGGCGAAGGCATAGACTTTGCCATCAAGGCTGCCGAGGGCGTAAAGGAAATTTCCCGAGGGCGTAAGCGCGATCGAATACACAATTGGGTCAGTGTTTGGGTCAACGGCAAAAGGCGAGCCCGTCACCTGCGTGAGCGCGCCGGAACTGCTGTCAATCGTGAATGCTGCAATAGCGCCGTAGAACGGCACGGCCGCGAAAAGGAACTTGCCCGACGGGGAGACGACCAGCCCATCTGGGCCGTCTGTGTCGGTGTTGAATGGCGACCCCTGAATGGGTGTGAGAGCCCCAGTGGAGGAGTCAATCGTAAATGCCGAGATGCCTCCCTGCTGATCTAGGGTGTCGCAATCGGATACATACACGAAACGGTCCGACGGATCGACAACCACTTGCGCCGGCCCTGGCCCGGTGGCAAATGGCGAGCCTGGAATGGAACCCAGCGCGCCGGTCGCGCCGTCAATCGTGAAGCCCACCACGGTGTTCGACGGTCCGTCGGGTGCATAGAGGAACTTTCCCGCGGGGTCAACGGCAAGGCTGTCAACCTCAAACGGAGTCCAGCCCGATGGCATTGAAAATGGGGAGCCGCTGACCGCCGTTAAGCTGCCGCTCGAACTTATGGAAAAGGCGTCAATCCCGTCGGCAAGGTCATCGTCTGAATACAGGAATGTGCCCGCCGAATTTGCGGCGATCCCGAAACCGGAGCCGTGATTTCCCGGGACAGTCGACATTTCGCTCAGTGCTCCGGTGCTGGTGTTGACACTGTAGGAAACCACGCTGCCAAAGCTGTCGGAAAATAAAAACTCGGAGGTTTGTGGGGGCGGCGGCGTGCTGCCGCCTCCGCCGGATGAACTGCCACCTCCGCATCCCGCCAAAGTCAGCGAGAGCACCAGACAAATGCACGATTCAACGAGGGCCCCGAGAGAACGCAAGCGCATCGGCTTCCTCCACGCGCGAACTATTTCAGCGAAACCAGCTTCTCCACCAACTCCGAATAGTCCTTCTTCTCGATGCCGTGCACCTGCTTGTTGTATTCGTCGACCTTGGACGAATAATTCATCGAGCAGAATTTCGGACCGCACATCGAGCAGAAGGCGGCTTCTTTGTAGAAATCGTCGGGCAGGGTTTCGTCGTGCATCGAGCGCGCGGTTTCGGGGTCGAGGGACAGGGCGAACTGCTTCTCCCAGTCGAATTTGTAGCGGGCGTAGCTGAGGGCGTCGTCGCGGTCGCGGGCGCCGGGGCGCTGGCGGGCTATGTCGGCGGCGTGGGCGGCAATCTTGTAGGCGATGATCCCGTCCTTCACGTCTTTTTCGTTCGGCAGCCCTAAATGCTCTTTCGGCGTGACGTAGCACAGCATGGCCGCGCCGTACCATCCGATCATGGCCGCACCGATAGCCGACGTGATGTGATCATAGCCCGGAGCTATATCGGTGACGAGCGGGCCCAAGGTATAGAACGGAGCCTCATAGCAGAGCTCGACTTCCTTTTCCACCTGCTCCTTGATTTTGTCCATGGAGACGTGGCCGGGGCCTTCGATCATGACCTGCACGTCTTCTTGCCAGGCCCTTTTCGTCAACTCGCCCAGAGTCTTCAGTTCGGCGAACTGAGCTTCATCGCTGGCGTCGGCCACGCAGCCGGGGCGCAGGCCGTCGCCCAGCGAAAAGCTGACGTCGTATTTCTTGAAAATCTTGACGATCTCATCAAAGTGCTCGTAAAGAAAATTCTGTTTGTGGTTGTAAGCCATCCACTGCGCAAGAATCGCGCCGCCCCGGCTGACGATCCCGGTAATGCGCTTGGAAATCATCGGCAAATACTGAATCAACACGCCGGCGTGGATGGTCATGTAGTCCACGCCCTGCGCCGCCTGTTCTTCAATAACTTCCAGCATAACTGCGGCGTTCAAATCCTCGACCCGTTTTACCCGCGCGATCGCCTCATAAATTGGCACCGTGCCGATCGGCACCGGCGAGTTCCGCAGAATAGCCTCGCGAATTTCGTGGATGTTGCCGCCGGTGGAAAGGTCCATCACCGTGTCTGCGCCATAATGCACGGCGGTGTGCAGCTTCTTCAATTCCTCGTTCACTTCCGAAGTCACAGCCGAGTTGCCGATGTTGGCGTTGATTTTGCACAACGACGCCACGCCGATCGCCATCGGCTCAAGCTCTGGATGGTTGATGTTGGCCGGGATAATCATGCGTCCGCGGGCCACTTCGTCGCGCACCAGTTCGGGCGTGAGTTTTTCTTTGTGGGCGATGTAACCCATTTCTTCCGTGATCACGCCCTGGCGCGCGTAATGCATCTGTGAGAAGTTGCCGGTCGTGTTTTCCTTCTTGCGGCGGGCAAGCCACTCTGCGCGCGGTTGGGGGACGTTGTGACCGTTGCTGCCGTTGCCGTTACCATTCGTCGAAGTCATGATCGGACCAGCCTTTTAGAAATCAGCCTCTTAGGAATTTCGTGAGTTTCGATTATAACCGCGTCGAGTAGATGGCGGTCTCTGTGCCCCTGCGATTCCGGGGTCCGCAGATTCCCGCCGGCAAAGTCTGGTCGGCAGAACACTTTTCTACAGCGCCAAACGCTGTCCGTGTTTTTTGCATCTTAAGAAGCGCTCCAGATCTCTCGGGGGTCGACCGAGTTTGTCGTCCTATTAACGGCCGAGTCTCTGGAGCGGAATTTCCAGGAGGAAACCATGGCGCGATATGGCACGTTAGGGGACTATCGCTTTACTGATACGCACGAGGCCGCGCACGACATTCGCGGCGCGAAGGTCTATGGCACGGGCGACCAAAAGCTGGGTGAAATTAACGATGTCGTGTTCGATGAGGCGACGGGGGCAATCGTATTTGTCGTCGTCGACACCGGCGGATGGCTTTCCAGCAATAAGTTCATCGTGCCGCCGCAGGAAATCCGGCCATCGCTGCAACACGAGGATGACTTTCTCGTCGATCTGAACAAGGAACAGATTGAGAGCTTTCCGCCCTACGACGGAAAGGCGCTGACCTCTGAAGAAAAGTGGGCTGACTACGAGCAGCGCTATCGCCCGAAGTGGGTCGAGAACCCGGTCATGCATCGCGAGGCCACCGACCGCAATATTACGCCGACTACCCAGCAGCAGTTGGGAGCGGGATCCGGGACCCTTTCGTCGGACGAAGCGGACACCGCTGAACTGGACGCGGAAACCGAGGTCACGCCCATTCGCACGGAGGGAACCATGGAAGTGTCGACCGCCGGGCCGACTCTGCGATGGAGCGCCTTCGAAGACTCGCTGCGGCAACGCCGCGAGGAAGTGCTGCAGTCCTCGATTGCAAACGCGAAGAAAAATGATGCGACGACGAATGAAGCCAAGGGTATTGTCGGCGAGACTCTATCGGAGCAGGAGCGACTCGAACGGCGGAAGGCCGGTTAGGCGTTCGTGATTTGCGAACGGCAGGAATAGCTCAGGAACAGCTAAAGAGTGGCGGCTGCGAGGCTCAGACGTAATTGCGGATCATCCTCGGTTCGAATCATTCACTGGCGGTGCGCTTTGAACATTTCCGCGGCGCACCGCCAATGAGCGCGCGGACCCGAGCGCAGGTTGCTCCACCCGAACCGGGAAGCATAGAATCTCCAACGGTCTGAAGATTCCTCTGCCCAGGAGACTTTCTCATGCGTCACCTCCGGTTCACACTTGCCCTGCTCTTAGCATTGACTGCCATCAGTTTTTCGCAATCTGCCTCCTCGGCCAAGCCCGGCACCGGATTCAGCCTCGACAATCTGGACAGAAGCGTCGACCCCTGCGTGGATTTCTACCAGTACGCCTGCGGGAACTGGATCAAGAATGCGGAGATTCCTGCGGACCGGCCCGCATGGCAAAGCTTTCCTCAGCTCAACGAAAATAATCTGGCGATCGAGCGCGAAATCCTCAAGAAGGCCGCGGCGGGCGGAGCCGCGCGCAATCCTATCGATCAGAAGATTGGCGATCTTTACGGCTCTTGCATGGACGAGAAGACTGTTGACGCGAAAGGCATCGCGCCTCTCAAGCCTGAACTGGACCGCATCGCGGCGGTGAAAGACAAGAGCGCGCTCCTTGAGGAGATCGGGCACCTGCACATGGTTGGAGTCGGCGCGCTGTTTTCTTTTTCTTCTAACGCCGACCTGCACAACGCCGACCAGGTCATCGCTTACATCGATCAGGGCGGGCTGAGTTTGCCCGATCGCGACTACTACATCAAAGACGATGCCGACAAAGTCGAGATGCGCAAGCACTTGATTGAATACGCCACGCAGGTGTTTACGCTCGCCGGCCAAACCCCGCAACAGGCGGCTAGTTCCGCCGAAACTGTGCTGATGGTCGAGACCCTGCTGGCGGCGGATTCCATGGACCGCACCAAGCGGCGCGATCCTAAGCTTCGTGACCACAAAATGTCGCGCGAAGAGGTCGTCGCCTTGGCGCCGGACTTCTATCTCAATCGCTATTTCGCCGCCACCGGCGCGCCAGAGTTCAAGGCATTGAACGTCACCAACCCAGATTTCTTCAAGCAAGTTGACGCCGTGATCGCGGCCCTGCCGCTCGATTCGCTGAAGACGTACGTTGCCTGGCGTGCGCTGAATCAAGCGGCACCTTGGCTTTCGCAGCCATTCGTTGAATCCAATTTCAAATTGCGCCAGGCCCTGACCGGGCAGAAGCAGATTCAGGATCGCTGGAAACGCTGCGTCAATCTGGTGGATGGCGAGTTGGGTGAGGCGCTGGGCCAGCGTTACGTTGAGGCCACTTTCGGGCCCGAAGGCAAGCAGCGCATGCTGAAAATGGTGGACGCGCTGGAAAAATCCCTGGACGCAGACATCCAAACGCTCTCCTGGATGAGCGACGAAACCAAGAAGCAGGCGAAGACCAAGCTGCAGGCCATCCGCAACAAGATTGGTTATCCCGACGTGTTCCGCGACTACAGTTCGGTCACGATTAAGCGTGACGATCTGCTGGGCAACGTGGAGCGTGCCGACGAATTTGAAGCGAAGCGCGACGTGGCGAAGATCGACAAGCCCGTAGACCGCAAGGAATGGGGCATGACTCCGCCGACCGTCAATGCCTACTACAGCGGGTCGTTTAACGAGATTGTGTTTCCCGCTGGAATTCTGCAGCCTCCGTTCTTCGACAAGACCATGGACGATGCCATCAACTTTGGCGGCATCGGCCTGGTGATCGGTCACGAACTCACGCACGGGTTCGACGATCAAGGCCGCAAGTTCGATCCGACGGGCAATCTGCGCGACTGGTGGACCGAGCAGGATGGCAAGGAGTTCGAGAAACGCGTGAGCTGCGTGGCAGATGAATATTCAAGCTTCGTCGCCGTCGACAACATGAAGCTGAACGGACGTCTTACGCTGGGCGAGAACACTGCCGATAACGGCGGAGCGCGCATCGCTCTAGCGGCGCTCGAGCGGCTGATTGCGGAAGATAAGACGGGGAAAGAGGGGCAGAGCATCGACGGCTTCACTCCCGAGCAGAGGTTCTTCCTTGGATTCGGGCGCGTCTGGTGCGAGAAGCAGCGGCCGGAATATTTGCGCATGCAGGTCAGCACCAATCCGCACTCACCGGGAAAATATCGCGTGGATGGCGTGGTGCAGAATATGCCGGAGTTCCAGAAGGCGTGGGGATGCAAGGCGGGCCAGCCGATGGTCGCCGAGAATGCTTGCCACGTGTGGTAAACGCACGCGGCCGGGGCGAGTCTTTCCGATTGTGGGGACGATGAGGGTAATACAAAGCCTGCTAGGGGTGGACGCAATGAGTGATCATTCGAAGGGTAACCGCCCTTCCCAGTCAGCGGCTTCTGCCTCGTCGGAGACTTAAGGATATGCGCACAGCCGGCGGAAAAGAATTTGCAGTGTGGGAATGGGCAATTCTGTTCGGTGTAACTGCCGCTGCAATAGCAACGACCGAGGTCGTCGGCCTGAGCCAGAGGTGGGGGGATGCCGTTGTCTATACGGTCGCGCTGTTTGCTATTGTAATCATGGCGTTGCGTGCCGCTTGGCGTCGCCCAGGCTTCTGGCAGAATCTGCTGCTGATATTTGCGCTCCACGTCGTCGGAACTGCTGTGCTCATATCTGTGCTACCCCTAGGAACATTTGGAGTTCCAAAGATCTTTTGGAGCATCTCGCTGATCGTGGAGGCGCTATTGGTGGGCAGCGTGTTATGGAAGAGGGTGGCGGCGGCGAAGCGGAGACCCTGACGACGCTAGAACCGAGCAATGAGAGCGCTCATAATCTTCGGCACGGGAGCAGCTTTACCATAGTCACGGCAGGAGTCTGCCGATGTTGCCCGCCTCTGCGGGAAAGACTTGGTTCCCGGCTGGGCGCGACGTCTCAGGTAAACTATCTATGTCCGCATTCTTCGTACCCGCAAAATGATTAACGGCAAACACATCGCGGTGGTCATGCCCGCCTACAACGCGGAGAAGACGCTGCCCGCCACGGTCGGCGAATTGCCCGACCTGGTCGACATTCGCATTCTGGTCGACGACCACAGCCGCGACCGCACCGTCGAGGTCGCGCGTGAACTGGGCCTGACGGTCTTCCAGCACGACCGCAATTACGGCTACGGACGCAACCAGCAGACCTGCTATCGCGAGGCGCTGGCCGCCGGCGCGGATGTGGTTATCATGCTGCATCCCGACTATCAGTACACACCGCTGCTGGTCACGGCGATGGCCAGCATGATCGCCTACGATGTGTATGACGTTGTGCTCGGCTCGCGCATCATCGGAGGCCGCGCCCTGCGGGGCGGCATGCCGCTTTACAAGTACGTGGCCAACCGACTGCTCACCGCTTTCGAAAACCTGTTTCTCGGGGTCAAGCTCTCCGAGTACCACACCGGCTATCGCGCCTTCAGCCGCAAGGTGCTCACCGAGTTGCCGCTGCTGGAAAATTCCGATGACTTTGTGTTCGACAACCAGATGCTGGCGCAGTGCGTGCACTTCGGCTTCCGCATCGGAGAAGTTTCCTGTCCCACGAAATATTTCGAAGAGGCCTCGTCGATCAACTTCCGGCGCAGCGTGCAATACGGTTTCGGTGTGGTGGCTACGACCCTGCAGTTCGCGCTGCAGAAGGCCGGATTGATTCACGCGCCGCGCTTCAGCGACAAAGGCCGCAAGCTCGAAGCCGGCAGCGAAACTTACTACGTGCCCCGCTCAGAACCGGTGCGCCCGGTCTAGACTTCCGTTCTGAATTTCCAAGCGAGTTTATGGATTGTCATCGTGAGCGAAGCGAAGGATCTATCAAACCACGTTCAGCGCCGGAGTGTCGGTAAAGCTGATGTCGCAAGCTGCGCAAAATTCAGCCGCTGGCCCATTAAGCCGGCGAGATTCCTCTGCCGCGAACCTCTCGCTTCTGGCTCTGCTCAGCCTGTTTGCCTTTGTTGTCATGGGCTACCATCCGGGCCTTGAGGACGATGCCTTTTATCTGGCAGCCATTAAGCGGAATCTGAATCCGTCTTTGTTCCCGCACGACTCGGAGTTTTTCCGGCTGCAGTTTCAGGCCACCGTCTTCGATAAGCTCATCGCATTTTCGGCGCGCCTCACCCATCTGCCGCTCGACTGGACTTGCCTGCTCTGGCAACTTGCGGCCATTTTTCTGCTGCTGCACGGTTGCTGGCGCATCGCCCGCCGCTGCTTCTCGCAGCCTCCGGCGCAGTGGGCCGCCGTCACGACCGTCGCCGTACTGCTCACGCTGCCGGTGTCGGGCATTGCCGTTAATCTTGCCGACCAGTATCTGCATCCCCGCACGCTGGCCACGGCGGCGATTGTTGCGGCCATCGTCGCTGTTCTCGATCGCCGGTTGTGGCTCGCCGGATTGCTGCTGGCAATCGCGTTCTCCATTCACGCCATCATGGCCAGCTTCGGAATTTCTTTCTGCGCTTTCCTGCTGTGGAATCAGCGTGCGAGTTTTTCGAAGCGTCCGCCGGCCGCTCTTCTTGCCGCATTTCTTCTTCCTCTGGGATGGATCTTCGAACCGGCCTCTGACGCCTGGCGCCAGGCCGCCGCGACCCGTGGTTTTTATTTCCTCCTACGCTGGGAGTGGTATGAGTGGCTGGGAGTATTCGCGCCTCTGATTCTGCTATACGTTTTGTTTCGCTTCCTGCGGACGCGCCGAGAAGAAGCTGATAACGGCTCCGCCTTGCCGTTGCTGGTTTCGAGTCTGCTCTACTACGGCGTTTTTCAAACCGCCGCCGGGCTTCTCATCATGCTTCCGAGCAGCTTCGAGCGCCTGCGGCCGTTCGAGCCCATGCGCTACCTGCACCTGCTCTACCTGCTCTTCTTCCTGATCGCGGGAGGGCTGCTGGGCCGCTACGTTCTCGATCGTAAAATCTACCGCTGGCTGTTGTTATTTGTGCCGCTAGGCGCAGGCATGTTCTATGCCCAGCGCCAGATGTATCCCGCGTCCGCGCATCTGGAGCTGCCAGGCATTGCTCCGCGCAACGCATGGCTGCAGGCGTTTGCATGGATCCGTCAGAACACTCCAGTCGATAGCCTTTTTGCGCTTGACCCGCATTACGTCACGCTGCCGGGCGAGGACTATCACGGGTTCCGCGCGCTGGCCGAGCGCAGCGTGCTCGCCGACTATGAAAAAGACGGAGGCATGGCTGCCCGCGTCCCGCACCTGGCTCCGCGCTGGCTCCAGGAAGTGACGGCGCAGACTGGCTGGCAGAATTTTCAGGCCACCGATTTCCAACGCCTCAAGCGCGATTTCGGAGTCTCGTGGGTGGTTCTGTTGCGTCCGGCTGCGTCAAGCATCGCGAACGAGAATCTGCCCGAACTCGGCATGACCTGCCCGTACCAGAACGCACAGCTGCAAGTCTGCCGTTTATACTGACGAAGCAACTGAAAACGCAGCTGCCGGCGTCCTCGCTCAACTCATGCCAACCGAATCTCCCTCTCCATCGCGATTCCAACCCTATGTTCTGATGGCGCTCGTGGCCCTGGCGGTTCGCCTCGCCGTCATTCCCTTCGTTTACCACGAATGGATGGACCCCTTCGTCCTCGAGCACTGGGCGTTCGGCCGGATCGCGCGCTCCATCGCCTCTGGACATGGCTTCGGCAGCCCCTTCGCCGACACCGGACTGTCCGCGCTGCTGCCGCCGGTTTACTCGTATCTCCTGGCCGGGATTTTCAAAATCTTCGGGAATGAAACTCGGACTTCGGTTCTAGCCGCGCTCTCGTTGAACAGCCTGTTTTCGGCGCTGGCGTGCGTGCCTGTCTTTCTTTTAGCGCGGCAAGGTTTCGGCCAGCGCGTGGCCAAATGGGCGGGCTGGGGATGGGCGCTCTCACCTTACGGCGTGTATTACGGCGCAGACTGGGCGTGGTCGACTTGCCTGGTCACGCTCGAACTTTGCTGGCTGTTTCTGTTTGCCTGGATTCTGGAGAATTCCTCGCGCAAGCGCGACTGGATTCTCTTCGGCGCGCTGTCCGGCGTGGCCGCGCTCACCGAACCGGTCGTGCTGGCGGTTCTGCCGCTGCTCGGCATCTTCACGCTCTACCGCCGCTACCGGCTGGCCCGGCCTTGGAAGGCACAAATGTTCGCCGTCGCGGTGGCCGGACTCGTCGTGCTGTCACCCTGGCTGGTGCGCAATTACATGCTCTTCCACAAATTCATTCCGGTGCGCAGCGGCTTCGGGCTGGAGCTCTACATCGGCAACAATGGATACTCGCAGCACTGGGTGAACCGCGATCTCCATCCCAACCACAACGACGCCGAACTTTCGGAATACGAGCGCGTGGGTGAGGTCGCCTACATGGACCACAAGCTCCAGCAAGGCAAAGACTACATCCGCAGCCATCCGGCGTGGTTTGCCTGGATGACGGCGCGCCGCATTGTCTACATGTGGACGGGCTACTGGAGCTTCGACGCCGCCTACCTGAAAGACGAGCCGCTCGATCCGCCCAACATTTTCGTCAACACCACCATGAGCCTGCTGGGATTCTGGGGCCTGTGGCTCGTGTACCGGCGCGATCCCGCGCTGGCCGCACGTTTCGCCATCGTTCTCTTCTTCTACCCGCTCACCTACTACTTCTCTCACCCGGAGACATATTATTTCCGCCCCGTCGATCCGCTGATCGTGGTGCTGGCTGCCGTGGCCGTGGCCGGAAGATCGCGGCAGGAGATAGTCGCTTAGCGGCCGATCGATCCCGTTCAAGGGCGCGCGTATCACGAGCGGGGAGGCCCAGACAGAAAAAAGCAAAAAAGAGTGGCGCACCGAAGTGCGCCACTGGAGTGAATCTGCGAGTTGTACTGTTCAAACCTCGGCTACTGTTGAATAAATTCGCCGAGGGTTAGCTGGCTGGGGTCGGTTTCGATCGCGATGTTTTCTCCGGCCGCGTCGATCAAATAGTAGCTGAATGCGTCAGTATTGCAGCCCCCACCCATGCCGAAGATGGTGCAGGTGTCAGCATCCAGGCCGGTAATGGTCCCAGTGAAGACGCCGCTCGAAGCCGACGTGAACGCACCGGACATCGGCGAGTTCGGGAAGGTCACACCGCTACCAAACCAGTTGTAGTCGGTGAATCCGGCGACAATGCCAACTCCATCCGCCGTAACCGGGCCAACCGCGTCGAATTCGTCGACGTTGTTGTAGTCCCAGCCAGTGGTGCCGAAGCTGTAGGCGCCGCTGAAGTTGCTGGCGGTGAAGTTGCTGCCGGACTGTTGTGCGCCGCGACCGCCCAGAACATCGCCATCGTCCAGGGTGATCGCGAGCACGTGGCCATTTCCGTCGACGTAGAACTGGAGGGCATAGTCGGCGGTGCCGTCGGTGACGCCGGTCAGACTCACTGTTCCAGCGGCATCAACGGACCAGGTTCCACCCGTAATCGCAGACGGAGGCTGCGCTGCAGTTCCGGTGTTGTCGTTGTAGTTGATGAAACCACTGACGGAATTGTCAGCGTTCAGAGTGAACTGGCCGGCCACCTGGTCGTTGTAGAAAATGTCGAGGCCGTTCAATGCAACCACGTAGGTGTTTCCGGTGACGGCAGCCGCAGTGATCGCTGCGGGCTGGCTGAAGGCCGTGCCGCCAGTTGTGCTGTGGAGGTCGTCGGTGTAGTTTTCCACCAGGCGTATCTTCGTGGAGTCGACGATGTAGCCAGCGATGACAAGCTGGCCAAAGTCGGGCGTGTTGAGAGTGAAGGTGACGCGGCCAAACGCGTCGGGAGCCGCGGGCGCGCTGGCCGGACCAGCAACGGTGCCGGAGGAAACCGGCTCGCTCTGGGTCAGGCCGTAAGCGCCGTCGGCGTCATTCACGTCGAATTCGCTGCCCGCTCCTGAGATGGTGCCGGTCGTTCCGCCGAGGTTGTCGACGACAATGATCCCGCCGAGCGAAATGTACGCTACATCCGAAGGATCGAGGCCGTTGAGTTCGAAAGCGTACCCGCCCGCCGGAAGTGCCGCTGCCGGCGTAGCCGCCTGCAAATTCAGTTCTCCGCTCGAGGTAGCCGTAGTGTCAAACTCTGTGATCAAGGCCTTGTTGGGGTTAAGAGGTGTAATGGTGCCAGCGAGAGTCTCCGTGCCGCCTGAGGGCAGGCTGGAGTCGGTGCTGGCACAGGCGTTTGCGCCGGTTCCAAGGCACGTCACCAGGGTGATCTGCAGGTTGCCATCGGCAGTCGGGGTCACCGCACTGCCGGTGGGGTTGATCAGGTCGGTTGTGCCCGCAACGGAGGCGTCAACATAGTCCTGCTCGCCGCCCGTAACGGCTCCGCCCGATATGGTGAAGGCTCCGGCGACGGAGTACGGGGAACTATTGCCGCTATAGCCGCTCGAGCCATTGTCGTCCTGGCCGGTCAGCGAGAATACGTAGGTGCCGTCAGCCAACGTGGCTGCCGCGATGGTGATGCCCGTGGCGCTGGCTGAGACCGACGTGTTAGTCACCGAGGTCGCGATGATGCTGACGCCGGTGGTGATTACCGCAGGCGCGGTGTAAGTTACGGCAACCCCACTGGCGGACGTGGCTGCGGAAAAGGTGCCGCAGGCCCCGACCGGGGTGCAACTCCAGGTCACGCCGCCGTTTGCTTTGTCATTGGCGACGGTTGCGGTAACGGCAGTCTGGCTGTTGACGGTCAGGCTCGTAGGAACCGAGCTCAACGTTACGGTAAGCGGCTTGGAGGAACTGCTGCATCCCACGAGGCCGGCAATCGTGACCAGCGCGATCAATAGAAGAATGGATTTGCGGAATGTCATCGGGCACCTTCCTTGGACTCAGTCTGCGATGGCTTTCGGGTTCGAGGGGCGCGTGGTCTGTCGGTGTGTCGAGGAATGATGAGCCCGTGCGCACTACGGATGGTGACGGTGTTTTCGCCGACGGTCAGTTCGCGGGCCAGCAGGTAGCTCTTGCCGTGCAGCATGGCCTTGGCGCCGACAATCTTCACCGGCATACCGGCGACTAAGGCTGCTTTCGTTTCCTTGCTCAGAAAAGCCCCGACGTGAGCATCCACCAGGCCATTGGGGCCGCTTACCATAAGATGCATACCAACCGGGCTGCCCAGAGTGTGCTTGGTGACAACTTGTTGAATGGTTCCCTCGAGTGTGATTTCGTGTGTCGCGTCATAGGCAGGGCCGAAGCCGTGGCAGGGGTGGGTTACCGACGCCGCGTGGGCGCCGAGTGGGACAATGATAATGACGGTCGCGAACAGCAAGCCTGCGAGCAGCCGCGCTACCAGTCCAGAGAGCCGTGCACATGGGAAATGTCTCATGGAATCGCTCCTAAAGATTTTTGATTGGGGTTGAGGGGAAATCCTCAAAACTCTAGCAAGAGCGAACGGGAATAGATATATCTTCGGCGGTACCGGGCGATTACCTTAGTGTTTCTTGGACCGATTCGGGACAGGGGTGGACCGGCTGGCTAGGGGAAAGCTCAAGAAACCACAAAGCCGGGCTGGTTGGCCCGGCTGTTTCAGTCTGTGGAACTGATTCGTACGGTCTTATTTCGATCGGCGAACCAGAATGTCATTGTCAGCAACTGATGTGCGGACGTTCAATGTCCAGATGCTGGGATTCCCGCTCGAATCCAGCGCCATCCGACCCACTTCTGCGTGATTTTCCTCGCAGCCGCGGAAGTCCGTTGGCGTTGTCTCAGCGTCCGCGCGGGTTCACCGGCCCGCGCTGGCGGCTACATCACCATCGCGAGGTTTTCCAGCTCGTGCATCAGGACGGGCAGGGCGCACCCCGCCATCTCGACGCGGCCCGCCGCATCGAGCGCTGCCTTGGGCGAAACCCCATAGCCTCGGCCCATCAGAAATACCTGGAGCAATTCGGCGGCCTCGTAGGAATCGATCATCCCGCCCTGCAGCAGGTCGCTGCGCAGAGCTGCCAATTCCGTCAGCGTGAACCGATCTTTATCGGTCACCGCCCTATCGATACCCGCTTTGTCGTTCATCATTTTCTCGTTCAGCATGGCCGTCATCACCTCCGACTCCGACCTGTCACGACTTTGCCGTATTAGACTCATCGGCAGCTGTGATAGTTGCATGCAATTCTGCTGCCGCAATTGCCCTTCTATTCCTATTACGGTCCCCAAGCCCCTCTGGATTCATTTAACCCCTGTGGATATCGAAAGTTGCGCGAATCCCAGCCTGGGCAGCGGGAGGCCTCTGCCGTCTCGTTGGTACCCAACCGGTAATCTCAAAACTGACACAATGTGTCGGTTCCGAGCCGCCGCCACCAAAGAACGGCGTTATTCAATACTGTCGTGGGATAGTGTCGTGGGATGCGTGAGTCGTTACAAGCGGAGTTGATTCAGGGCTTCGCCACGGCGGCCTGTGCGGCCGCCAGGGTGTCATAGAAGGGGAAGAACTGCTCGACGTGCGTCACCTGCATGGTGTTGCGGACGCGCTCGCAGACGCCGACCAGGGCCAGGCGCCGCCCGTCCTTCTGGTGGTTCACATAGGCTCCCACCAGCGCTCCGATCCCCGCCGAGTCAATGTAGGGAACCCCAGTCAGGTCCAGAATCAGGACGGGCTGGGTGCTGCTGCGGACCAGCGCCTGAAATTGAAAGAAATTGGAGATCAGAACGGGACCGCTCAACCGCAAAACCCGCTGTCCTTCCGGCATTCCGCTGACGTCTTCGACCTGCAGAGGCTCCTGTGGCATCCGCACATACTATTACGGGAATGTGAATATCATGTTAAAGGACGTCTTTGGTGGTGGCTGAAAAGTTCAGCCACCACCACGTCTTTGTCCAGCGGTTACGGCTCGACCGTGGCCTCATCGATCAGCATGATGGGGATGTCGTCCTTAACGGCGTAGACCCGGCGGCACTGGGTGCACTTCAGACTCTCCGGCTGCGCCCGATACTCGAGCGTCTGCTTACAGGCGGGGCAAACCAGCATCTCGAGCAGATCCTTGGAAAGCATGACTCGAGGATTGTACGACAACTGCTTCACCACGGAGTCGTCGGTATCATGACAGTGTAAGATTTAGAGCCGGAAGCTCGAAGCCGGACGCCGGAAGCCGAAATCATGCCTGCCACCATCCTTGACGGAACCAAGATCGCGCAAGACATTCGCGCCGAAGTGGCCGCGGAAGTGAAAACGATGACCGCCGCGGGAGTGCGTCCCGGGCTGGCCGTCGTGCTGGTCGGGCACAATCCGGCATCGGAAATTTATGTGCGTGGCAAGGTCAAGGCCTGTGAAGAAGTCGGCCTCCACAGTGAGAAACTGACGCCGCCCGAATCCGCCACGACCGCCGAACTGCTGGCCGTGATCGAAGGCCTCAACCGGCGTAACGATATTGACGGCATTCTGGTGCAGTTGCCGCTGCCGCCCCAGGTGGACGCGAAAAAAGTGCTGATGGCCGTCGACCCTGCCAAGGACGTTGACGGATTCCATCCCGTGAACGTCGGGTTCCTGTCCACGCAGCGGCCTGGTCTGGTGCCGTGCACACCGGGCGGGGTCATGGAAATCTTGAAGCGCAGCAATATTCCCGTTGCTGGTCGCGAAGCCGTTGTCGTGGGCCGCAGCGACATTGTGGGCAAGCCCGCCGCCATGCTGCTGCTGAACGCCAACGCCACGGTCACGGTGTGCCACTCGAAAACCCATGAACTGCCGGCAGTGTGCCGGCGCGCCGACATCCTGGTAGCTGCCATCGGGCGCGCCGGGATGATCACACGCGACTTCGTAAAACCGGGCGCGACGGTCATTGACGTCGGGATGAACACGGTCACGGACGCGGCGGAATTCCAGCGCTTTTTTGCCGGCAACGCGAAACGGGAAGAGAGCTTCGCTAAAAGAGGATCGACGCTGATCGGCGACGTGCATCCCGAAGTCGCAGAGATTGCCGGAGCACTCACGCCCGTCCCCGGAGGAGTCGGCCCGCTCACCATCGCGATGCTGATGTTCAATACCGTGAAAGCGGCGAAGATGCGGAGGCAGTGATTCAGGGGCCAGTGATCAGCGATCAGTGGTCAGAGTCGCGGCAGCGTTCCGATGTGGCTGGTCGCTGAAGGTGCGTGGGGAAGTCGTCGAGAATCTCATGATTTATCGGGAGTGGTTTTACTGGCCACTGAACACTGATCACTGGCCACTGAACTTATGCTGAAAGTTGGCCTAACCGGCGGCATTGCCTCCGGCAAATCGGTAGTTGGCGAGATGTTTGTCGCGCTAGGTGCGCATCTGGTGCAGGCCGACCGCATTGCGCACTCGCTCATGCAGCCAGGCGAGGCCGTCTATAACGAAGTTGTGCGCCATTTTGGCCGCGAGATTCTCAATCCCGACCTCAGCGTCAACCGTGCCAGGCTGGCCGAGCTGGCTTTCGGCCCGGCGGGAGATCCAGCTCAAAAGCGTGCGTCCCGCATCGAAGAACTTAACCGCATCGTGCATCCCGCGGTCATTCGCAGCCAGGATGAGTGGCTGCAGGCAATGGCTCAACAGGACCGGCAGGGCGTGGCCATCGTCGAAGCGGCGCTGCTGCTCGAAGCCGGCGCAGCCGACCATTTCGACCGCATGATTGTCGTGACCTGTCAGGCTGAGCAGCGCGTGGCCCGCTTTGCCGCCCGCCAGAAAATTGACCTCGAGGCCGCTCGCAAAGAAGTCGCCCGCCGCATGGCGGCGCAGCTCCCCGACGAAGAAAAAATCAAAGCTGCCGATTGCGTCATCGACAACTCCGGCTCCCTCGATCAAACCCGCGAGCAAGTCCGCCAGGCCTGGAACATCCTGCACGCCGAAGCGGAGAAATCCTGATACGCACGGGCGGGTTAAAATCATGACTGGGATCTTTCTGCTCCAGCATTTCGTATCCCCTTGAGATTTTGAAACTGGTTGATTTGGAAACTGGGATGGTTCGATTTATGAAACTCATGCGGCCCCTCATCCTGACCCTGGCGATTGCCGGCGGATTTTTCTACTTCACCACATGGCGTTCGAACTCGCACGCCGGTGCAGCGCATCCCTCGAACTGGCTGACCCAACCCGCGTCGGTGGAGATCACCGAGGCCGCGCCCAATGAGCCGCTCGACAGCGAAGAGCAGAACAACATTTCCGTCTACAAGAAAAATATTCCGTCGGTGGTGAACGTCACCTCGCACGCCATGACCTTCGACTTCTTCTACGGACTGGTTCCGCAGGATGGGCAAGGCTCGGGGTTTGTGATCGACAAGGATGGCCACATCCTTACCAACTATCACGTCATCGCCGAAGCGCGGCAGGTTGAAGTCACACTGCACAATCGCAAGAAGTACAAAGCGACGGTCGTGGGCACGGACCCGCCGCACGATCTGGCCGTGATTCAGATCAAAGCCCCCGACTTGGTTCCAGCGGTGCTCGGGGATTCGAAGAATCTGCAAGTCGGGCAAAAAGTGTATGCCATCGGCAATCCGTTTGGCCTCGCGGGCACCATGACGCGCGGCATTGTGAGTTCGATCCGCCCGGTGCGCGAACCCAACGGAGCGACTATCGACGAGGCCATTCAGACCGATGCCGCCATCAACCCGGGCAACTCCGGCGGACCGCTGATGAACTGGCACGGCGAAGTCATCGGCATCAATACCATGATTCTGTCGAATGCGAACCAGAGCGCGGGCATTGGCTTCGCCATCCCCATCAATACCGCGAAAGCGGTGTTGAATGATCTGATGACGCTGGGCCGTGTGCGCCGTCCCGCGCTGGGTGTGCGCACCATTCCCATCAGCCCTGAACTGGCGGAAGAGATCGGCTTGCCCGTCGATTACGGACTGCTGATCATCCAGGTCACGCCCGGCGGCTCGGCCGATCTCGCCGGACTGCACGCCGGCCAGGAGCGCGCCTATCTAGGCAATACGCCCATCATGCTGGGCGGCGATTTGATCGTGGCCATCGACGATCAAAAAGTGGAGGACGAACAGGACCTTTCGCAGATGATGAACAACCACCGCGCCGGGGACACGGTGAAAATCACCATCTACCGCAACAAGAAAAAGATGGAAGTAAGCGTGGCGCTGGGCGAGGCAAGACAGCAGGTGTGAGAAAGCAGCTCTTAGCTTTTAGCTCTTAGCTTCTCCCAGAGTTTCACCAACTCTCCACTTTCATGAGGAACGGGTTCTGCTGTATTCTGTCCTCCTGCCTATGACTGCCGTCCTTTAATTCTGCTGCTTGGAACGTTGAGCGAAATGCGCGGAGAGAAGTGTGCGCGGCGCTCCTCACCTGGTCCCACTACAGCTGTTCAAAATCAGAAAGGATATTCCCATGCAATTCGTGGATAAGGCATTCGCCCGCCGCCTGGAGTCGTGCGAGGAAATGCCGCAGGTGTTATACGCGCGGACATTTCAGAAGACGCGGCCCGAAATCGGCGCGGCAGAAGAAGAAATCTGCGGCGGCCACATGATTTTTGCCGGCCTGGGTTCGCCCATTGGACGCGCAACCGGCGTAGGGCTTGATCGTCCATTCACCGCCGCCGATCTTGACCGCGTGGAAGCGTTCTACCGCGCGCACCACGCGCCTTCGCAGGTGGATGTGTGTTCCCTGCACGAGCCCGCGGTGTTCGAGCTGTTCAAAGAGCGCGGCTACGCGATCGCCGAACTGAACAACGTGCTGTATCGCAAGCTGGACGCGCACGAGGAAGAGAAATTTCCTCCGCCACCAGATGGGTGCGAGATTCGCCGCAGTCTCCCGGAGGAAGCCGATGCCGCCGGCGCGATCGTGGAAAGCGCATTCTTCCCTGACGGTGCGCCGGAAGCCTTTCAGGGACTGATCGCGCCCTTCTACCAGATGGAGGGAGCGCTGGCGTTCGTGGCCAGCGTCGGGGGCAAGCTGGTAGCCTGCGGCACTGGTCTGGTCATTCCCGAGCACAAAGTTTTTGCGCTTTGCGGCGCAGGCACGCTCGCCGAGTTTCGCGGGCGCGGACTGCAGACGGCTATGCTGCGCGCTCGCATGGCAGCCGCAGCCGAGGCCGGATGCGAGTTCGCCGTGGTCGTCACTAACGGCGGAACCACCTCGCAGCGCAACGCCGAGCGCCTGGGCTTCCGCGTCGCCTACAGCAAGGCGACGGTGATCAAGCAGTTGAGCGCGTGATGTTGATCGGCTGCAGGGCAGATGGTTGGCAGGCCTTGGGCAGGCTGGGCGGCGTTGCGTAGAACGCCTTTGGGTGGTGCAGCGCTTTCAGCGCTGCGATAAAGTGATCCGCTGTCGATGTCGGCTTTAGCCGCTGAGGTACCTCTGCGCCTGAAATCCGGAGTAAAGTAATACGATTCGAAGAGAGAAATTGCGATGAATGTGGATCAAGTTCGCGCCTACTGCCTGTCCTTTCCCGAAGCGACCGAAAAGCTGCAATGGGGCGACGCCCTGTGCTTCAAAGTCAGAGCGAAAATGTTTGCCGTCCTGGGGCTCGACCGAGTGCGTCTGACTTTCAAGTGCACTCCGGAAATTTTTGCCGAGCTGATTGAGCGCCCGGATATTCACCCTTCGCCCTACCTGGCTCGCTACAACTGGGTTATGCTCGACCGCCTCGACGCCCTGCGCAACGACGAGTTGAAGCACCTGATCCGCCAGTCTTATGAAATGGTGGCAGCCAAAGCGCCGGGGAAGGCCAGAGCGCGGAAGAAGAATACCAAGAAGACATCTGCCAAGAAGACTGCCGCGAAGAGTATTGCTGGCTCGATTAAACAACGGAAGAAGAAACCCTAGCTTTGCACTCCGAGCGCTGCCCGCTAGTCGATTTGACTCTGCTTGCCGCCGTCGGCTAGCCTCAGTGTTCGCCTCCTGAGCCGCGAATGCCCTCGACCCGCATGCGATCTCCGCACAAATCATTCATTCTGAGAGCATTGATTTTGCTGCTCGTGGCAGCATTCGCGATTTCCGCGGCGCAGCCCGCGTTTGCCTCCACGCGGCCCGAGCATGCCACACACGGAATCGTGGTAAGCGCACACGAACTGGCCTCGCGCGCCGGAGTGGAGATCATGCAGGCCGGCGGTAATGCCATCGACGCCGCAGTCGCCACCGGATTCGCGCTGGCCGTGGTGCATTCCCCGGCAGGAAATATTGGCGGCGGTGGCTTCATGCTCATCCGCATGGCCGACGGCCAGACGCATTTCCTCGACTACCGCGAGAAGGCTCCCGCGGCCGCGACCCGTGACATGTTTCTCGACGCGCAAGGCAACGTCATCGAGGGCGCCAGCGACATTGGCTACAAGTCGATAGGCGTGCCGGGATCGGTGGCGGGCATAGTTTACGCCGAGCAGAAATATGGCAAGCTGACGCTTAAGCAAGTGATGGCTCCCGCCATCCGATTGGCGCGCGAGGGCTACGCGCTGAGTTGGGGAGAAGCGCGCGACTTCCAGTTTGATTCCTATCTCGGCAAGTTCCCCGAGTCGCGGCGCGTGTTTCAGCGCAACGGCGACTACTACAAGCCGGGAGAAATTTTTCGCCAACCCGACCTGGCTCGAACCCTGCAGCGCATCGCCGAGAAGCCGGACGACTTCTATCATGGCTCGCTGGCCCGCGAACTGGCCATGGCCATGCAAAAAGGCGGAGGATTGATCACCGTCGACGACCTCGCCCACTACGAAGTAAAGGAGCGCGAACCGGTGCGCGGGACATATCGCGGATATGACATCATCAGCGCGCCGCCGCCGTCCTCGGGTGGAACCGTGCTGCTTGAATCGCTTAACATTCTGGAAGGCTACGATCTGGCCAAGATGGGCGACCGCTCAGCGCAATCGATCCACTACACCACCGAGGCTTTCCGCCGGGCATTCTTCGATCGCGCCGAGTTCCTTGGGGACCCGGACTTCGCGAAAATTCCCGTGGCTCAGCTCATCGACAAAAAATATGCCGCGGCGTGGGAAGATACGATCGATCCCGAGCACGCCACGCCCAGCAAAGACTTAAAGCGCCCGGCGGTGTTCAACGAACTCGAACAGTACGCCTCCACGCACCCGCCGGCAACCCCGCCGCACGAGTCGAACCACACCACGCACTATTCTGTGATGGATGCGGAGGGCAATGCAGTCGCCGTGACCACTACCCTCAACGACTGGTTCGGATCGCGTGTGACTGCCGACGGCCTGGGTTTCCTGCTCAACGATGAGATGGACGATTTCTCCTCTAAGCCCGGCGTGCCGAACTCTGACGGCTTGATTCAAGGTTCGGCCAATGCCATTGGCCCAGGAAAGCGTCCGTTGTCGTCCATGACGCCAACCATCGTCGTACACGACCGCAAGACCGTGATGGTGCTGGGTTCGCCCGGCAGTTCGAAGATCATTACCACCGTTGCCAATGTTCTAATGGGAGTGGTCGACTACGGCATGAACATCCAGGAGGCAGTGAACGCACCGCGGTTTCACAATCAATGGATGCCCGACGTGCTCAATGTGGAACAATGGTTTTCGCCCGACACCGTGAACCTGCTGCGGCACATGGGATATACCGTGGACATCGGGCTGCATGAAGGTGGAGGGGTCGCACCCTACTGGAGCGATGGCGAATGCATCGCTGTCGATGCCAAAACCGGCGACCGGCTGGGCGCCAGTGATGCCCGCGGCAGCGGAAAAGCAGTGGGATACTGAAGAGGATTTTAGATTGAAGATGGCAGATTGAAGATTGAAGAACGGGGCGGGATTGGTTTCTCGGTTTTTCACTCTTCAATCTAAAATCTTCAATCTGCAATTGTTTTCTTAAGGGACGCGCATGCTAAGAGCGGTTTCAACCTATCTGTTCGTGAAAGAGCGGCTGCATCCGGGCATTCTGGATGGACTGGCCCGCAGCGGAGTGCAGGCGGTCGAAATCTTTGCCGCGCGGCAGCATATCGATTATGCCAACCGCAAGCAGCACGTCAAGGAAATCGCCGAATGGTTCAATGGCAGCGGGATTCCGCTGCATTCGGTGCACTCGCCTTTGTATGCCGACTACGAGTGGGGCCGCGCCGGCGCTCCGCCCGTCAACATAGCCTCCACTGACCGCGCCGGGCGCATCGAGGCCATGGACGAGATCAAGCGCGCTCTCGAAATCGCCGAGCAGATTCCGTTCCGTTTTCTGGTGCAGCACTTGGGTTCTCCCAACGAGGACTACAGCGAGAAAAAATTCGAGGCTGCGATGACCTCCATCGAACATCTGCGAGCGTTTGCCAAGCCCCTGGGGGTGCGCATCCTGCTGGAAAACATTCCCAACGAACTCTCCACGCCCGACCGCCTGGTGGAGATGATTCACGGCGCCCACTTCGACGACGTTGGCGTATGCTTCGACGTGGGACACGCGCACATGGCCGGTTCCGTTCGCGAGGGCTTTGAGATTTTGCGCAGCCACATTTGCTCGACCCACATTCACGACAACGACAAGCTGAAAGATTCGCACCTGTGGCCGGGGCAGGGAACCATCGACTGGAAAGAAGTCATGGAGTTGCTGCGCTCCGCTCCGCAAACCCCGCCCCTGCTGCTGGAACTGGCGGAAGATGAGAAAGTGAATCCGCTAGAAAAGTTGCCGGAGCTATTCGAGAAGCTGGAAACAGCGTGAAAAGATTTTTCACCGCCGAGATCGCCGAGCACGCCGAGGAAACAAGGAGCAACAAATTTGTTTGTCTTGGCGCTCTCTGCGGGCTCGGCGGTAAATGAATTCCTAACTTATGTCATCCCCTGTTACCACGATCGCAGAAATCGGCAAGCATGAGGGCCAGACGGTCACCATCCGCGGCTGGCTCTACAACCTGCGCGAAAGCGGGAAGTTGCTGTTCCCGCAGTTTCGCGACGGCTCGGGCATTATTCAAGGCGTTGTTCCCAAGAACGCCGTCGCACCCGAAGTGTTCGATGCGATCAAGACGCTCACGCAAGAGTCGAGCGTGATCGTCGAGGGCAAGGTCCGCGCCGACAAGCGCGCTCACGGCGGTTTCGAACTCGACGTGGCGAACGTAGAGGTTGTCCAGCGCGTGCCCGAGTCCACTCCGTATCCGATTACGCCGAAAGAGCACGGCACCGACTTCCTGATGGAGCATCGCCATCTCTGGGTGCGCTCGCAGCGCCAGGCGGCCATCCTGCGCGTTCGCGCCGAGATCATCAAAGCCGCGCGCGATTTCTTTGACGAGCGCGGCTTCACGCTGACCGATCCGCCCATCATCACTCCCGCCGCGTGTGAAGGCACAAGCACGCTGTTCCCCGTCGACTATTTTGACGAGCAGGCGTTTCTTACCCAGTCCGGCCAGCTCTACGTGGAAGCGACCGCCATGGCGCTGGGCAAGGTGTATTCGTTCGGGCCAACCTTTCGCGCGGAAAAATCAAAGACGCGCCGCCATCTCACCGAGTTCTGGATGGTCGAACCCGAAGTCGCCTACGCTGAACTCGACGACGTGATGGAACTGGCCGAGGGCCTCATCACTTTCATCGTGAAGCGCTGTCTGGGGAAGCGGCGTGTCGATCTGCAAACCATCGGCCGAGACATCTCGAAGCTCGAAAAAATCGAAGCCCCATTCCCCCGTATCAGCTACGACGAGGCGGTGAAGAATCTGCAGGAAGGCCACGCCAACGGAAAGCTGGAATCGAAGTTCGAGTGGGGCGGCGATCTGGGCTCACCGGATGAAACCTATCTGTCAGCTCAATTCGACAAGCCCGTGATGGTGCATCGCTATCCGGCGAAAGTGAAAGCGTTTTACATGGAGCCCGACCCGCTGCGCCCCGACCTCGCCTTATGCGTCGACGTGCTCGCGCCCGAAGGCTACGGAGAAATCATCGGCGGCTCGCAGCGCATGGCCTCGTACGAATTGCTGCTGCAGCGCATCCATGAACATAACCTGCCGGAAGAAGCTTTCAAGTGGTATCTCGATCTGCGCAAATTCGGCAGCGTTCCCCACGGCGGTTTCGGCATGGGCATTGAGCGCGCCGTCGCCTGGATCTGCGGCCTGGAACACGTGCGCGAAACCATTCCGTTTCCGAGAATGCTGTACCGGCTCTACCCATAAAGAATTGAGTCATTGAATCATTGAGTCATTGAGCCATTGAAAATCAAGTTCGCGCACATTCCCCGTCAGCCAATGCTTTTGGATATTCAATGACTAAATGACTCAATGGCTGAATGACTCAATCCTCGACCCTATGATGATGACAACTGCATCCTCCTCGACCATCTCTCCTCGAAAAATTCGCGTCATCGGCGTGCCGCTCGACCTAGGTCAGTCCCGCCGCGGCGTCGACATGGGGCCGTCGGCCGTGCGCGTGGCCGGGCTCGAAGCTCGCCTCGAAGCGCTCGGCCACGAAGTGGAGGACGGCGGCAACGTGCCCGTCGCCATCCCCGAACAGAAAAAAGAGGGCGACACTCACGCCAAGTATTTAAAAGAGATCACGGCCACCTGCACCAAGCATGCCGAGTTGGTGGTCAAGACGCTCGAAGCCGGCAAAGTTCCGCTTGCGCTCGGCGGAGATCATTCCATGGCCGCCGGCACGGTCTCAGGCGTGGCCGAATTTTACCGCCGCCAGAACCAATCGGTTGGCCTGATCTGGATCGACGCCCACACCGACATCAATACGCCCGATTCATCTCCCAGTGGCAACGTGCACGGCATGCCGCTGGCTGCGCTCCTGGGTCTATGGCCGTCGGAGCTGGGAAACATTTTCGATTTCTCCCCAAAAGTGAAGCCGCAAAACTGCGTGCTGGTGGGCGTGCGCGACATCGACGCCGTAGAAAAGGAAAACGTGCGCCGCGCCGGCATCGGCGTCTTCACCATGCGTGACATCGACGAGCGTGGCATGCGCACGGTCATGGAAGAAGCCCTGCGCATGGCGGGACGCGGCACCGCCGGCTACCACATTTCACTCGATATGGACTGGGTCGATCCCGAGGACGCGCCCGGCGTGGGCACCCCCGTCCGCGGCGGCGCGACCTATCGCGAGGCTCACCTGGCCATGGAAATCATCGCCGACCACGGCCGCATGCTGAGCTTCGAAATCGTCGAAGTCAATCCTGTCATCGACGAGCACAACCGCACCGCCGACCTGGCGGTCGAGTTGGCGCTGTCAGCGTTTGGGAAAAAGATTCTGTAAGGCGTCGCGAGCGAAGCGCACAGGCGGACTCGTCCCCAAGAATTACTGCTCCACGAGACTTAAGGTGTAGATGTCTTCGGACGTTCCCGCCGAGCTGGCGATCGTGTAAACGCCCCGGGACGTGACCTGCGTGGTGGGTTCATGGTAGCCCGGACCGTACACTACAAGTTGCACTTCGAGGTGCCGAACCACGACCGGCCGACCCTGCAACGCGTCGTAGGGCAACAGCCCGTTGATGCGCTTTTCAATGGCCACTACATTCTGCAATTCCACATTGCTGCCGTCCACCTGCGTTTCGGGGGTACACTCCCGTGTGAACTTCGAGCCCGCGATCGTAATCGGAACTCCGCCGACGTTCGAGTGTCCCCGCTGAACATACGCCGGTACAACGTTTCCAATCTGTGAGGTCGAATTGATCTGCGGATAGGGCATGGGGTTACTGCCCATCACAAACCAATCCGTGTCGCCGTATGGACAATGCGCGCGGAACCGCACCGTCGGACCCAGGTCGAAGTTCGAGGCGTCGAGAAGAAACTCAATCGTCGCGCGCGGCTGCACGTCAACATCAAACCGTTGCACCTCGCCCACGCCCGGCGCATAAACGGAGATGTACGCCTTCGTCGCCTTTTCCGAATTGTCGATCTCGTAGGTGAGCGAATAGTGTCCCATGGGCGCATGGCCGTCGTGGAACGGGATCGTATCCGGCGACATGCTGATGATCAGCGGAGAAATTCCACTCGCGAACATACGGTGATGCCGTTCCTCTCGGACCGGCACATCCGCCGCGTCATTTTGCGCCATCGCCGGTGTGTTCCGCGGATTGGACGCGGGGCCATTGTCAGCACTCTTCCGACAGCCGCTGACAAAAAGAATTCCCGCAGCCAACAACGCACAAACAATTCGAGGTCCTGACTTCGGTATGAGGATCGTCTCCCCCATCGCCCCGAGTGTATCAATGGCAGTACCCATCCTGCGATTGACGTGTAAGGTGACCTGCGTCCACACTGGAAGGTTCTCTTAGGTCAAGCTATGGAAAAGATTCGGGTCGGCATCCTGTTCGGCGGGCGCAGCGGGGAGCATGAGGTTTCGCTGCTCTCGGCCGCGTCGGTTCTCAACGCAATCGACAAAGACAAGTATGAAGTCGTGCCCATCGGCATCACCAAAGATGGCCGCTGGCTGACGGCGGAGCACGCCGAGAATCTGCTGACCGGCAAGCTCGTGCTCGAGCCGCGCAACCTGCGCGCCGGTGATCCTGAAACCACTTCTCCTGCGGCGGTGCTCGCCCGCGGCGAAGCTGTCGTCGTACCGCCCGAGCCCGTGCACCGGCACAGCGGCCTGGTGCCCTTTCAAACCGATGCCGGCTTGCTGCGGCGTGCCAGCGACCGCGCCATCAACGTCGACGTGATCTTCCCCGTGCTGCACGGCACCTTCGGCGAAGACGGCACCATCCAGGGTTTGCTCGAACTTGCCGACATTCCATACGTTGGTGCGGGCGTGCTTGGTTCGGCCGCGGGCATGGACAAGGACATCATGAAGTCTCTCTTCATCGCCGCCGGAATTCCCATCGTCAAGCACGTCACGATCCTGCGCGCGGCGTGGGAGAAGGATCCCAAGAAAGTCCAGAAGCTGGTCGAGAGCAAGCTGATCTATCCAGTGTTCGTGAAGCCGGCGAATCTGGGTTCGTCGGTCGGCATCAGCAAGGCCCACAATCGCAAGGAACTGGGGCCTGCAATCGAAGAAGCCGCGAAGTTCGACCGCAAGATCGTGATCGAGCAGGGCGTGGGCGGCAAGAAAGAAAAAGCCCGCGAGATCGAATGCTCGGTGTTGGGCAACGACGAGCCGGTCGCGTCGGTCCCCGGGGAGATCGTTCCCGGCAAGGAGTTCTACGACTACACCGCGAAGTATGTCGACGAAGGTTCGCAGCTGATCATTCCGGCGAAGCTCACTAAGGCCGAAACGAAAAGGGTGCAGGAACTCGCCGTGGCCGCATTCCAGGCCGTCGATTGTTCGGGACTGGCGCGCGTCGATTTCCTGATGGATCCGAAGACGCGGAAGATCTTCCTGAACGAGATCAACACCATGCCGGGATTCACCGCCATCAGCATGTATCCCAAGCTGTGGGCCGCGTCAGGCCTGGCCTACGCCGACCTGATCGATCGCCTGATTCAGCTCGGCATCGAGCGCCACGAAGATAAGAAGAAGAATCAGTACAGCCGGTGAATCGATTTCAGATTGTTGATTTCTGATTGCGGATTGAAAGCCCTCGCTTCTTTACTTCTACTTCTTCGGTGCCTCACATGCAAAGTTTGCAGCATCATTCGTATCGCCGCTGCCTTTGTACTTCGCAGCTTGCGGATACGCGCAAAGCGGGCGCGTCATCTTGGGGTGCTGGTGATCATCCGGTGAATACTTCGAGGCGATGATCGTCCCTGGCGCCGTGCCTGTCTCCACCCACTGCTCCAGAGCGGCATCCGCGCTGTGCTGGGGATTGTCAAACGGCAACCTGCCGAACTGCCCGAAAGAGTCGGCGCCGGGACCGTTAATGCAGTGTTGCATGCCGGGCACCAGGTAGAGCCGCAGGAAGGAATCGACGTCGCGCCGGCCCATTTGCGCGACTACGCTGTCGTAGTAATTAACTGTGCTCAGCGCCGGAATCGCAGGATCATTCCAGCCGTGATACAGAATCAGCTTTCCGCCTCTCGCCTTGAACGGCCCTAGATTCGCATTGACCGCATCCGTCGCGTTCGCGGTTTTTTCCTCCTCCGCTTTCAATCCTGCCTCCACCGTAAACGTCTTGTAATCCCAGGCGGGATCTTCATAAACCATGTTGGCGAAAAACCTTGATCCGAGGATCGCCATCACGCTCTTGCCTGGGGCGGGACCGGTAATCCACAGTCCCCAGCCACTCGGTCCGTCTTCCGCGCCCGGCAGGAATCCAGGAAAAAGTTCGCGCCCCTTCGCATCGCGCAGGCCGACATAAATCTTCTTCAACGCAGCGGATTGGGGAGCGGTCAGGCATTGGTCGGTGTCTTCTCCGGCTTTGCACTGCATTGTCGTGGGATCGAAGTGGCACTGCCGCGGATCGTTCAGGATTCCGTCGCGCACGCCGTCCAGTTCGTCGCAAGCCTTCAACACGGCCGCCGAGATCGCAGGAATTTTCGCGGGAGGAATAAAGCTGGCGGCATCAAGGGTCAGCGCCTGCGTGTCGGCCACGGAGGTCGCGAACAGCGGAGTCCAATTGTTGGCCGGATCGCCGGCCAGAATGCCATCGTAATCCGCGGGATAGCGTTGCGCCTCCATTAGCGCCTCGCGGCCGCCATCGGAACATCCGACAAAGTAAGAGTGCTGCGCATTCTTGCCGTAGAACGCATTCACCGCTGCTTTGGCGACCAGCGTCATTTGGTGGATGCCGCGGTGGCCGAAGTCGGCGACTTTCTCGGGATGTCCCAGCGCCCAGCCGGCGTCGGCGGGCCCTCCCTGGTGTCCGGTGTCGGTCGCGACCGCGGCGTAGCCCATGGTCACCGCACCGCCCATTGCCAGGAACTCGATTTGTCCAGCGAACCCGCCATTGCCCAGGCCTTGCAGTTTGCCGTTCCAGCCCGTTAACGGCATCCAGACTTCCAGCCGGATTTCGGAGTCCGGCGTCGGCTTAGCCACGGCCACCACGCGGCAGAATGCGGGAACATGCTTGTAAGGCGCGGTCAGATCGCGGCCGCTGTTGGGGGTTGGAGGCCCGGCGAAGTCGCCGGCGTTGACCGGTTGCGCGAAGATGATCTTCACGTCGGGAATGGCGAGCGCGTTCAGCTTCTGGCAGGAGTCTTCGGCGGCTGCGATGGCGGCGGCAGCGAACAGTATAGAAACAAGTATGAGTGTGCAGCGAAAATGCGCTTTCATGAATGCTCCGCGGGCGTGCCTTGGTCGAGCAAGCCTGATCGAACAAGAATGTTCGGCCTGGCGCGCGCGAGGAGATTGTACACGGCGCTTCATGGGGCCTCTTCCGCTGAGTAAGGATGTCGCAGCTGGAGCGGCGACATAGCATGCTGCCGTTCGAGTATGCCTCCACATTTTTTTTGCGCCGGTTCGTAAAGTATTGATTCTTGACAGTTTGGGTGGTGGGTACCGGGGAGAATCCGGGCAAAATCTTGAGCCGCAAGGACTTGCAGGTAAAATATTCCGGAATAAGGAGTTAGCTAGGCCGTCGAGGCTTTGCACATTAAACCCTTCCTGCACATAAACCTTCCTCCCTGCACAAAAACCCACTGAACCCCTGTTTCCCTCCGCGATCCACTGGACTGCACCGATTTCCACAGCTTCTCCACAGACTATATGCAGTCCCCTCTTGCCAGTCGGTCTGTGTCTGGTAGACTGGGCGCAGTGGAGGGCCAAAATGCGCGATATACGCCAAGACCTAAGAGAGCGAAGAGATTCCGTCAAGACCAAGAGAGCAGCTATGCTCGCGGCGGCGGAGAGGCTTGCTGTCCAAGAGCAGACCTTGGATAAGCTAATCGAAGAGGAAGATGCGATGTGGGAAAAGATCAGCCCACCGCTCTTTGAGCGCAGCGAAGCGCAAGGGTCAGTGCTTTCCCAAGTGCTGCTGGATACGCTGAAATCGAAGGGCGGCGTGGCATGGCTCGGTGAGTTAAAAGAATCCGCAGTAGAACGCGGCGTTCCATTTGGAGATAAGCAGCCGGGGCGGGTGATCCACTTCGCCATGCTCGGAATGGCGCAGCACAATTTAGTGGCGCGTGAAAGCGATGGGAGGTGGAGGCTAGTAGAAGCAGAATCAGCCGTAAATTGACGGCTTAGATTTTTGCAGTGCAGGTGGAGAGCCAAACGTTTGGACACGTCCTCTCCACCTGCACCCAGACCACGGGTTCGTCTAATGGCAGGACGCCGAGTTTGCCCCTCGGAGATGCCAGTTCGACTCTGGTACCCGTGACCATTTAACGGAGAGGAATCGCGCTGGTGGCAGCTAGGAGCCTGCAAAGCTCCGATGCGAGCAGGCGTACGCGCGTCTGCGGGTTCGACTCCCTTTCTCTCCGCCAAATCTCTTGAAAGATCAGCATTACCGCGCCTTGAGTTTGTATTTGCGCGGCTTGTTCCAGTACGGCGACTTGCAGGCAGGGCACACTCCCGGCTCGCCGACCGTACTCTTTCGCGGCTCCCATTCATGGAAGCAGCGATTGCATTTATAACCTTTTTTCTTAAGAGTAACCAGTGCCATGCTCGTAATATACCAGACAATAATATATTGTCAAGGTGCACTTTACCCTTGACAAATATATACCTATCTAATAATATATTTCTCAGGTGAGCAATATGGACCTGAGGCAGATTCGCGGCATGGAACTGGCGGAAACGCGGACGATTCGCAAGCGCGATGGATGGTGGTGGGTTCCTTCGCAAACGGGGAGCAAGTTGTACCGCGTGCAACTGACGAAGAAGTTTGCGACGTGTGAGTGTGCCGACTTCGCCAAGCGCGGACAGGCTTGCAAGCACATTGTCGCGGCGTGTGTTATGCAGATTAAACAGGAACAAAATGCGGACGGAACCACCACGGTCACCAAGACTGTTATGTTCGCGGCGGAAGAGAAGACCACCTATCCGCAGAATTGGACCGCCTATAACCGCGCCCAAACGAACGAGCAAGACAAATTCTTGGCTTTGCTGGCCGACCTGTGCTCTGGTATAGCCACAAAGCAGCCGAGGACCGGACGACCACGACTCCCGCTCTCCGATGCCATTTTTAACGTTACTTTCAAGGTTTACAGCACATTCTCGCAGCGTCGTTTTATGAGCGATCTTCGGGAAGCGCACTCTCGCGGTTACATCACGAAGGTTCCCCACTTCAACAGCATTTCCAACTATCTCGAAGACCCTGAATTGACCGTCATTCTCCGCGATCTGATTGTTAAGAGCAGCGTTCCGTTGCAAGCCGTAGAAACCAACTTCGCCGCAGACTCTTCCGGCTTCACCACATCGCGCTTCACCCGTTGGTTTGATGTGAAGTATGGAAAGGAACGAGCCAAGCAGGACTGGGTGAAGGTTCATCTCATGTGCGGAGTCAAAACGAATATCGTTACCGCCGTCGAAATTGAGGGACAGCACGCCAACGATTCCAAATTCCTTCCGGCTCTTACCGCAGCGACCGCGCTTAATTTCACGATGAACGAGGTTTCCGCTGACAAGGGCTATTCCAGCAAGAACAATGCGGAGGTCATATCCAAGTTCGGCGCTACTCCGTTCATCTCCATGAAAGAAACTGATAAGGGAATCGGCGGTGGAAAGTGGGCCGAGATGTACCACTACTTCAATTTTCGCAAACAGGAATTTTTGCAGCACTACCACCTTAGGTCTAACGTCGAATCCACGTTCTCCATGATGAAGCGTAAGTTTGGCGATTCGCTTCGCAGTAAAACTGACGTTGCGATGGTCAACGAATCGCTCTGCAAAATTCTCTGTCATAACCTTGTCGTGCTCATTCACGAAATGTGCGAACTTGGTATTGATCCTGTCTTCTGGCCGAGCAGCGCGAACGCGAGCTAATGTACCGTCACCGTGGCCGGATTCGTCGCCGTTGCCTTGACTCACCCCATCCCGTGTCTTTCACTAGAACTTTTAGTACTTCGCCTTCGGCCATCTGCGTTTTAGGGTTGAGATGCGACTGCTTCTCCTCTCTCATGATGCTGTAGGAGAACTCCCAATGCTTCTCTTCCTGGTTGAAGCGTATTTTTAGAAATTCGAATGTCGGTTTGTTTCTCGCGATAACTGAGATCTGGTAGATCTTTACTCTATCTTGGAGGACGGGAAGTTTTCTCTCCATCATGAACATCGAATGAGGATTAATCCGTCCTTGAAAAACTAGGTCATTATGATTGATCGCTTTCCCAAATTCGATCTCTTGGACGTATACGCGACCCTCAATGCTTTCTTCGCATGTTATGCACATTGTTATGCCGATCTGAAGAGCACTGGCGGTGCTATCAGTGGTATCGGGAAGCACGATGGCATAGCTTTGTCCGCCCGTGATCTGGTCCACGTTTTGCTGTTCAATTTTCATGGTTGAAGCAAATTGCCGTGATTGCTGTTGTATGGTCTTTTTGAACTGCTGTTCGCTCTGGGCCACTACATCTTTGAGTCCGGAGCTTATGTCATCACCAATCTTCTGAAATCGCTGCGCTTCTTGCCAGCGAGCCTGAGATTGCATTTCTTCATTCGCCCTGCGCTCAGTGTTAATCGATGTAAGCTCTAAAGACAAGAATGCGAACAACAACAGCATCCACGCCACTTTTTCTTTGCCTTGCATCTCTCCGCGAATACTCATAGCGGCAGCAGCAACACCAAGCGCGGCAACGGCTTCGCCGGGTGAGGGAATGTGTTTCTCCCAATACGCCAAAACTGCGATGAAAAGATAGAGGGCCAAAACGCTAAGCGGCTTCTTATGCCAAGGTGAGTCATCCTCGTCTTGCGCCACAAATAAATGAGACAGCCAGTCAGGCACTCTAATGTCGAACATCGTGCACACCTCCACGGAGCCAAGACTCTATTCTTGGACCCATGAAGGATAGTCCTTTGGGTGCTTACGGCAAAGGTGGGCCGAAATCTGACCTGCACAAAAAGGCTCTCGCCTGCACAAGAACTAGGCACCGGGAGCCTCTTTCTGTGCAAAGCCGGCCGTCGAGGAGATCGGTCGGAGAGAACTGGTTGGGAGAGTCCTCGCGCATGAGGCAAGGGTGCGCTTCCTGAAATCCTCAGTAAAGGTCGTTCGTCACAGGAACGGGGAATCTTTCTGTGGAAGGCTGTGGAAAACGGGCCGTCGGAGGGCCCAGAAAACGTCCCGTCTACCCGCGTCGCCCGAGGGCCGCAGGATGAAGCGGCGTCCGCCAGACGTTTTCCCCCGCATTCTGATATTGTGTCCGGGAAGCGGCGAACCAAGTTCGCTCGTGCGAATCTAGGCGGCACTCATGGCGATGGCTAGCAAGAGCAAGCCCGGCAAAATCCACCTTCAAATTATTGAAGTAATGAAGAGGTTCCCCGCGGGCGTTTCGGGCGGGCAGATAAGGCAGGAGCTTGAAAAAGAGGGCCTGGACCCGGGTGATCAAACCCATTTGGATCGGCGAAAAAGAGATCTCAAGAAGTGGTTTGTCATCAGAAAAGAAGTAGCCGCCGTTATCGTGAACGGCACGAACAGAAAGGTGACGCTTTACAAGTATGCGGGCGCGAGGCGGAACGTTGCCGACCAAGGGCAGGTCAGCCTAAAGGAACGGGCCGAAGTTATCCATGGCGCGCACGGCCGTTGTCAGATGTGCGGTAAGTCGGTCGACAAGCACGGCATAGCACTCGTAGTCGACCACAAGAAACCCCGTGATTGGGATGGGACGAATGACCGTGAGAATCTCTGGGCGATTTGCGAAGAATGCAACGCGGGAAAGAAGGCCTATTTCTCGTCGCTGCACGCAGACGCAGAGCTTATGAAGGCAGTAATGGCTCACAAAAGCGTTCACGTACGAATCGGAGAGCTGCTAAAAGCCGTAGGGGTCGGCAATCGGACTTCGTCGCAATTAATTGATGTCGTTGCCGACCAAGACGATTGGCAAAAGCGCTTGCGAGAATTGCGGTACCCAGTGATTGGATGGGAAATAGACACAAAGCTATACCGAGCGCGATCCGGCAAGAAGCAATGTGACTACATTTTGAGGACTTTTAAGACATGGCCGGACGATCCTAGCGGCGTAATTAGGCGATTCGAGATCCAGCGTCAAAAACGCAACTCGACGGAGAATGATTAAGGACCGAGGAACTCTCGCAGCTTTGTTGACAACCGTTTTGCGTCATCGACCTCGCACTCCCAAACCACAAGTACGCGCCAGCCAAGTGCGCGGAGTTGCTTACAATTTGCTTTATCGCGCCGCGCATTGCGCGCGAGCTTTGGAAGCCAATAGTCGGTGCGGGATTTCGGAAGGTGTGCCTCGCGACAACCCCGATGCTGATGCCAAAAGCACCCTCGAACTTCAATTATTCTCTTGCGGGGACGGAAAACTAAATCTGGTTTGCCGGGAAGGTCTGGTGAATGAAGACGGTAACGATAGCCCATCCCGTGCACCATCGTTCGCACGGTAAGCTCGGGTTTCATCCCCTTGCTTTTTATTCGGCGCATGTTTTCGCTGCGCCGCGTCGGCGAGATCGTATCCACTAGAAAATTGTACGAGCCTAGCCGACTACTTGTACAAGCCGGCGGGTCTCCAGGCAGGCTCTTATGCTTCCGGCGACTGCTTCAGCGAAGGGCGGCGGAAACGCGTTACCAACTTGACGATATGCTCGTGTTTTTCGTCCGGAGAATTTCCACTCGTCAGGAAACCCTTGTATTCTGGCAACCATTTGCACCGTCAGCCTCGGCATACCAACGAAATCTCTTGCCGGAGCTTCGTCCGCGATGCCCCTGCCGTCCACGCCGAGGTTCGCCCATGCATGCCTGGCACGAGTAGGGCCGAGGTCCGGTCCTCCGTGCTTCAGGGACCCGCCTACAATCGTAGGGGCGATCTCGTCCGCTTTCATGCGCCATGCCTTCGCACCCTTCCACCCGTTTGCGGCCATGAGGTCGAATAACACATCTCCTACCGTGCGGGGCAAGATGTGCGATGCCTTTGGCCAAGAGAAGTGCTCCGCATGCGCTTTGCGGACGGCAACAAAGACAACTCTTGGGCGCAGTTGAGGTACTCCAAAGTCTGACGCGCTCATCAGGTGCCATCCGGGCTGGTAGCCCAGCTTTCTCAGCTGCTGGGCGACATGCTCCCTGTAGTCCTCAAAGACCGCGTCCAGAATTCCCCGGACGTTCTCAACCATGACGGCGCGAGGACGAACCTGATCTACCACTCTAATCATTGAGGGAAAGAGATTGCGCTCGTCCAAGGTTCCGAGCTGTTTGCCCGCCACCGAAAAGGGCGGGCAGGGTAGGCCGGCAGAAACGATGTCCGTTCCCTTGTAAGCTCCTGCGTCGAAGGTGTTCAGATCACGCTCGATCACATTCCACTTCGGACGATTCTGGCGCAACGTAAGACAGGCGGCCCCGTCAATCTCAACGAGACCAACATGATCGATGCCTGCTCTCTCTAGTCCGAGTGCCTGCCCGCCGGCGCCAGCACATAGTTCCAACGTGACCAGATCGCTCTTACCTTTTGGCCGCCGCCGGTGCATGCCAGTCGTCCATGGGTTGTCGGGCTGTATTCCTAGGCCAACCAAAAAAGGAGTTCCGTTATCAGTTCGGCCCTTCATATATTTGCAGTCTAGCAAAGGGGTCAAGAAACATCCTGTGCATAATCGTTCGCGGGATGCTCAAAGGGTCGTAGCGCTCTGGGATGGGACGTAGCGCGATTTCCAGACCAAAATAGGAATCCGTCAAAGGCGTGACGGAAGCCCGACAGAACCGCGCCAGCATCGTCGTCAAATCGGAGAGGCAAAGTTCGTCCTTGACGCCGCCTGCCGCGTTTTGTAACATCCTAAGAACAAGTTCGCTCATCATTTCGATGGGGGCGGACCTGAATTTCATGCAGAGTGGCTGAGGGACGAGCCCTGTGACGCCACGGCAACCGATCCGGGATCATATATCCCGGGTGCATGGTGCCAACTCTCTCCTGGAAACAGGGAACATGGGATTCGGCAAGCGCGACTTATTTCTATTCGCTTTCCGATAGCCTCTTTTCCTATTTCCTGGAAAAAGAGGCCTTTGCTTTTTTGGGCCGCTTTTTCGAGGCTCGCCCCCAGCTACTCGCACAAGAGCAAGGTTTCAAAAGTGGCAAGGTTTCAAGGTTTCAACGAGGCAAGGTCCGACAGCGGGATCCTTGAAACTTCGAAACCTCTGAAACCTTGAAACTCTTGAGAAAGCGAGCGGCGACATGTCTCACTACGAACTGCGGTGCCGGGAATGCGGACGGAGCTGGGGAAACCAGCCGCGCTCCATCTGCGACGATTGTTTCTCTCCTCTGGAAGTTGCCTACGACTACGACGCGCTAAAGGCGTCCATCAGTCGGGAGAGCATTGCCCAGCGGCCGCCGAACATGTGGCGCTACTCCGAACTGTTGCCCCTGCCGCAGGGATTTGAAGCGCGGCTGCCGGTCGGGTTTACTCCGCTGCTGCAGGCTCCGCGGCTCGCGGAAAAATTAGCGGGAACCTTAACTGGAAAGTCCGGCGCGGCCGCGGCCCGGAATCTCTACATCAAGAATGACGCCGTCTGCCTGCCTACGCTGAGCTTTAAAGATCGCGTGGTCGCGGTGGCGCTGTCGCAGGCGAAGGCGTTTGGGTTCGATACCGTGTCGTGCTCCTCGACCGGAAACCTGGCTAACGCGGTGGCTGCGCATGCTGCGCGCGAAGGACTAAAGGCCTGGATGTTTATTCCGTCTGATCTGGAGCCGGCGAAAATTCTGGGCACGAATGTGTTCGGCGCGAAAGTTGTGCGCATCGCCGGAAATTACGATCAGGTCAACCGGCTGTGTTCGCAGATTGCCGACGAACATCGCTGGGGATTCGTCAATGTGAACCTGCGGCCTTACTATGCCGAGGGATCGAAGACCGTGGGATTTGAAATCGCCGAGCAACTGGGCTGGCGGCTGCCGGATAACGTGGTTTGCCCCATGGCTGGCGGGTCGCTGATTGTGAAGATCAAGAAGGCGTTCGACGAGCTGGTGAAACTTGGGCTGGTCGAAGGCAAGGAAGTGAAATTCTTCGGAGCGCAGGCCACGGGATGTTCTCCGATTTCGACTGCGGTGAAAACCGGCAACTCTGAGATCGAACCGCAGAAGCCGAATACGATCGCGCGCTCGCTGGCGATTGGCAATCCGGCGGACGGGCACTATGCGATCAAGACGATCAAAGCGAGCGGGGGATGGAGCGAGGACGTCAGCGATCCGGAAGTAATTGACTCGATCAAACTGCTGGCGGAAACCGAAGGCGTGTTCACCGAGACTGCGGGCGGCGTGACTGTGGGAACGGCGGGCAAGCTGTATCGGCAGGACCGCATCCTGCCGGAAGAAACCACGGTGCTGTGCATCACGGGCAACGGTCTGAAGACGACCGACGTGCTGGCCGGCGTGTATGAAACCGAACGGCCAATCGCACCGAAGCTGGCGGAGTTCGAGCGCTACCTGCAGCAAACGCTCAGCGCGGCGGAAGTTCCGGGAGTGATTGCTGAGGCTGAAGCCGCTGGGGTAGGAGCGTAACCCCGGACGCATTCGTTTGGCGGGCCCTTCGACGTCGCTTTGTCGAAAATTCCCACTTCTCGCGCAAAGAACGCGCGAGAAATGGGGCACCCGGCGTAGGAGAATAAACATGCCGATCACCGTACAGATTCCGACGGCTTTGCGGCGCCATACTTCGGGCGTGGGATCGATTACATGCGCGGCGGCGAACCTCGCCGACCTGTTCACGGTACTTGACGAAAAGTTTCCTGACCTGAAGCCGCACCTGCGCGACGATCAGGGCCAGGTGCGCCGCTTCCTGAATATTTATGTAAATGAAGAAGACATCCGCTTCCTCGGCGGACCGACTTATGCTTTTCAGGAAGGCGACGAAGTTCTGCTGGTACCTTCGATCGCCGGCGGAGCGGAGTAATCAGTTCGTCGGCTCCGCTGGCACTGTGCCGGTCGAGAGGTGCAACTCCTTCGTCCGGTCGATTACCCACTGCGGAAATGCCGGAGCGCCTTGCGGAATCTTGCCCTGCGTGATGGCCCAGTGCTCGAGCCAGCCCGTGCCTCCGCCCACGTAGGTGTCGGGCAAGCTGTAGGCCGAGTCTTCCAAGGCGTCCTCCAGGGTGATGAAGCGGTAGCCGCGCTTGCGCAGAACGTCGAGCAATTCGCCGATGTGGTCGGCCTCGAGGTTGCTGGCGTGCAGCAGCAGAATCTGGCGCGGCTCGTATCCGACAATCTTGACGGACAGTTGCTCATCGTAGGCGATCGCGGCGTCGTGATAGTCGAGATACGCTTTCACGATTCGTTGCTGCAGGTCTGAGTCGTTGCGCTTCCTGGCGTCTTCGTAGAGTCCGGCGAACATCCAGTCCCAGCCGTCGAGCGTGATGGGCGCGATGCGGTAGCCGCGCTCGGCCAGAAATGCGTCGGCCTGTTGGCGGGTGATCTGGTCGCGTCCGGTATCGAGATAGGGATGGCGGAAATAGCGCAGCTTCATTTTGCGCTGCGCCAGCAGCATTTTGGTGACGCTTTCACCCTGAATCACTTCGTCTTCCCAAGCTTTCAGACCGACCTGGTTCAGCGACGCGTGGCTGAAGGTGTGGTTGCCAAGCTCAAAGCCGTAGTCGAGCCACATCTTGAGAACGGCGATGCGCTCGTCGACTTCGCCCAGCTTGTAGAGTTTCTTTTCGTTGACGAAGCCGACCACGGGAATCTTCTGATCGCGCAGCGTGCCGAGCAGCTTCGTGGTCATTGCCGTAATGTCGGCCGCGGGCAGGCGGTCGGCCATGCCGGCCGGAAGATCGTCGATTGTGATGGCAACCTGGCGGTCGGGCTTTTGAGTTTGTGCCTCGCCGGAAATCGAAAACAAGCAAAGCGCACAGAGGGCAGCGGATAAGATGGGTTTCATGAGGTAAGAATCCTTTCTTGCGTTAAGAAGCGAGATGACGTTTAGGACGAAGAACTCCGCTCCGGAGTTATTCCGGCGTCGTCTTAAACTCGACCAGTTCCATTTGACCATTGCGAAGTTCATAAGTGCTCTGCGTGACGGTGTGGGCATCTCGATCCCAAGTCGTCGCCTGTTTCCCGATCAGCGTGTATTGCCCATCATTTCCATATTGGTAGGTTTCGCTTCCCCCTTCGTAGGCGCTGAGGAGCCAGCCCTGCGACACTTGCTTCTTCGCCGGATCAAAAGCAGGGCTCGACAGGCCGCTCAAGAACTTGTCAAGAACAAAGCGGTTCGCCTTTGGATCATATAAATAAAAATTGTAGGAACAGGTTTTTGCGCTACAAAAGCTCAACAGTTGCAGATCCTGATAACCGTCGAAATTGGCGTCGACCACGGTGAGCGCGGTCTCGGCCTTTGCCGGCGCGAGGGCATCGGGGTCGGTGGAGTTCTCGATGGTTTGAAGCACTTCACCGTTCGTCCCGGATGTGATGACGAGGTTGCCGAAAGTATTGTCGTCCCGGCCGGCCAGATGAAACGCGAACAGCGGAAGCGTGCGATGAATGTGGAAGGTGCACGTCAAGCCGCCCCGGATATCCTCCTGGCCAGCAACATAATACTGCAACTGGTTCAGCGGAATTGTGCCGGTATAGGCGCCCAGCTTGCAGCCTTCGCTCGGCACCGACGACGTAGGTTCGGCAGCGACGGGGATTGGGCGTGAAGTGCCAGAATCGTGGTTGCCTGGGGGACGCAGCCGATGCCGCACTAAATAAAAAAGCACTGCGACAAGCAGTAACCCGATAACTACCGCCATGACCTTTCGCCGCATGCGCTAGAAGTTTAGCAAGCTTACTTCGTGTCGAACACCTGCAGCCGCAGGTTCCGGGCAGCAAGCAAAGACCTGATCCTGCGAAACCACCACAGGCAGAATCGGCCGGCCGGCGAAGTTGTTCCCGCAAGCAGGTTGTGAATCCGCTGGCTTTGTGTATAATCTAACTAACTGGTTAATTAATCCATTGCTTCACATCTGTTTATCATGGACCGACACCTCCAGCGCGACGAACTCAAACGGCAGCGCCAGGCGTTGCGCGATCGTCGCAAGCAGGAACTGCGCGACCTGCGCGAGCATCGGCGCCAACGTCGGCACGAGTCCGGGCGCATGGGTTCGCGCGGCCAGCCGGAGGAGAGCCGCGCCGCCATTCTGCAGGCCGCCGCGCAGGAGTTTGCCCAGTACGGCATCGCCGGAGCGCGCACCGACGCCATCGCGCGCGAGGCCCGGGTGAACAAAGCTCTGCTCTATTACTACTTCGAAGACAAAGAAACGCTTCATGGCGCGGTGCTCGACGAGGCATTTTCTGGCCTGAAGGCTACGGTCTTCCGCGTGCTCGACAGCGACCTGCCGCCGCGCGAAAAGATGATGGCCTATGCCGGCGCATATTTCGATTTCATCGCCTCCAACCAGCACTATCCCCGGCTGATGCAGCGCGAGATGATGCGGGCGCGCGACGGCCAGTCGCCCCATATCGACAAAGTAATCAAGAACTACTTCCAGCCGATTTTCGCCCGGTTGAGCGAAGTGATGCGCCAGGGCATCGCGGACGGGGACTTTCGTCCTGTCAACCCCGTCCACTTCGTACCGTCGATGATCGCGATGATTGTTTTTTATTTCAGCAGCGCCCCGATGATGCAGAAGATTATCGGGTTCAACCCCCTGACCCCGGAACGGATTGCGGAGCGGCGCGCGGCCGTGCTGGATTTCATTTCCGCCGCCCTCTTTACTTCGGAGAGTAACCACAATCCAGAGGGAATTCGCCATCCGGAGAGAAGCCGGCCACAGCGCACCGTAACGCCACGCAAGGAGCACGCCCATGAGCGCGCGTAATCGTTTCATGATTCTTCTCGGCATCATTTTTGTGATTGCCGCGACTTACTATTACTTTTCCACCGATCACTCGCGCGACCTGGTGCTGATTGGTACGGTCGATGCCAACCAGGTGATCGTCAGCGCGCAGGTCGAAGGGCGCATCCAGAAACTGCTGGTGGATGAGGGCACTCCGGTGAAAGCCGGAGATCTGATCGCGGTTCTCGACCCCTCGGAGTTGCAGGCGCAGGAAGCCGCCGCGATGGCGACGACGACCAGCATGCAGCATAAAGTCGCCGAGACGAAGCACACCGAGCAGTCGACGTCAGGTTCCACTTCGAGCGACGTGGCCAATGCACAAGCCAAGCTGTCGTCGGCGAAGGCGCAGTTGCTGCAGGCCAAAGCCACCCTCGAGCGCACCGAGAGCGACAGCCGCCGCACCATTGAGCTGGCCAAGGCGGGCGTGGCTTCCGATCAGGACCGCGTGCAGGCCGAGACCAATTTGCAGGCGGCCCAGGCCACGGTGCAGGCGCAGCAGGACATGGTGAAGGCCGCGGAGGCAGATCTTAACTCCGCCATTGCGCGCACCAATCAGGCGAATGCGGCGAAGAGCACGGTGGCTTCAACGGAAGCTGATCTAAAGAATGCGGTCGCGCTGAAAAATCAGGCCGCCGTCCGACTGGGCTACACCAACGTTTACGCGCCCGTGAGTGGAACTGTTTCGGTGCGCGCCGCGCGGCAAGGAGAAGTCGTCAACATCGGCGCTCCGATCGTGACCATCGTTGACTTGAGCGACACCTGGGCCCGCGCCGCCATCCCCGAAACCTACGCCGATCATATTGGTTACGGCGATGTGCTGCGCGTCCGCCTGCCCGGTGGCACCGTCATGAGCGGCAAGGTGTTCTTCAAAGCAGTGGAAGGAGATTTCGCTACGCAGCGCGACGTGAGCCGGATGAAGCGCGACATCAGAACTATTGTCCTTAAAGTGCGCCTCGACAATCCTAAGGGCGAGTGGGTGCCCGGAATGACCGCGGAAGTGCTAGTGTCGCCGGAACAATTGAAGGGCAGCCCTACGCAGCGTGCGGCCGCGGCGGAGCAACGATGATGGCTGAAGCCAAGCCGAATGCTGCAGCGGGGAGCGCGCCCAGCGCAACTCCGGAAAAAACCCTGGAGAGGCCGATCTACGATCCCACGGCGCCGTCCGCGATTGAGGTCGACCACATCGTAAAGAAGTACGGCGACTTCATCGCCGTGGACGACGTTTCGTTCAGTGTGAAAGAAGGCGAGATTTTCGGGCTGCTCGGTCCGAACGGAGCGGGGAAGTCAACACTCATTCGCATGATGACCACGCTGATCCCGATCACATCAGGACACGCGCGCATCGCCGGCCACGATGTGGCGCGTGAACCGAACATGGCGCGGCGCATGATAGGCGTGATTCCGCAGGCGCTGACCAGTGACCTTGACCTTACGGTTGAGGAGAACATGAATATTTATGCCAAGCTCTACGACGTTCCGGCGAAAGAGCGCAAGCGATCGATCGATGAGCTTCTGCAGTTAGTCGATCTGACGAAGTGGCGCGACGCGGCCACCAAGACGCTTTCCGGCGGCATGCGGCGGCGCCTCGAAATCGCGCGCGGCCTGGTACACCATCCCAAGATATTCTTTCTCGACGAGCCCACCACTGGTCTTGATCCGGTTTCCCGCGTTTCCGTCTGGGAGATGCTGGGCAATATCAAGGAGCATCGCCAGCTCACCATTCTGATCACGACGCACTACATGGATGAAGCTGACCGGCTGTGCGACCGCATCGCGATTGTCGATCACGGCAAACTGGTTGCACTCGATTCACCAACCGCCCTCAAAGCAAGCGTGCCCGGATCGAATGTGATCGAGGCGCAGTTCGAAAATCCTCCCGCGGACTGGGAGCAGCGGCTGCACACGCTGAATGAGGTCACTTCCGTACAGCACGAGGGCGCCGGCATGTTTCGCGTGCTCACCGGCAACGGTTCGCGCGCCACGACCGAGTTGGTCGAAATGGCAGTTGCGGCGGGAGTGGCAGTGAAGTCGCTGTCGGTGCAGAACACAACGCTCGACGACGTTTTCGTGCACTACACGGGAAGGCAGCTGCGCGACGAGTTGCAAAAAGCCTATGCGTTTGTCATGCCGCAACGGCCGGGGTTGCAACCGTAGAGTCGCGAGTCGTGAGCCACGAGTTGCGAGGCCGCAATGACTCGATGGACCAGGGTGCGGGGCTGGTCAGCCTTTTGAAAGAGCACGAACGAACTTGGGGCTCGGAGCTCGGAATTCAGGACTGAACTATGAATCGAATGATGGCCATTGTCGAGCGCGAAATGCGCAAGTTCTTCCGGTCGCCGGCGCTGATGCTGGCGTCCATGATTTTTCCGCTGGTGCAGTTGGTGATTCTGGGCAGTGCTTTCGGCGGAAAAATTCGCGATGCCCGCGTCGCCATTGTCGATCAGGATGGGGGCCCGCAGGCTCTGCGGGTTCGTGAGGCGTTTGACTCGGTGCGAGCAAATATTCGCACCTTCGTGCCAATCACTTACGACGACGAGAAGCAGGCCAGGGAAGACGTGCGCAACGGCAAGCTGGAAGGCGCAGTGATTATTCCGCCGGAGTTCTCGCGCCGCGTCTACGAAGAGAACCATCCGCAGATCGCGCTGGTGGTCGACAACAGCGACAATTTCATGAGCTCGGCCGTCGAATCGGAAATGTCGGACCTGACCAGCGCGCTCAACCAGCCCACAGTTGAGCCCCGCATCCTGCAGCAGACGGCGCTCGATGTCGTCGAACTTTATCCTTACATCGAGTACATGAAATATCTGCTGCCGGGCTCGTTGTCGCTCGCCATGTTTGTATCGGTCATGATCGGCGGGGGCATGCTCTACATCGACGACAAGGCGCGCGGCGTACACGAGGGCTATCTGGTCACGCCCATTACGAAGCTGGAACTCGTGCTCGGCCTGAATCTGGCCGGGGCGATTAAGGCCGTGATGACCGGAGTGATCATCGTGATCATTGGGTCGTTGATTGCGGGGATCAGCACGATTTTCAATCCCGTGACCATGTTCGGGCTGCTCATCATGATTGTGCTTACATCTCTGGCCTTCAACACCATGATGTTTCTGCTGATGGTGCGCATTGAAGATCCTCTGGTGCCGAGAGCGATGTTCGGCATCCTGAACACGCTGCTGTTTTTCCCCAGCGGCTCGGTCTATCCCATTCAGGCGTTTCCCCCGTGGCTGAAGGTCATCGCCAAGTGCGATCCGTTTACCTATGCGGTTGACGGCTTCAAATGCTTGTTGCTCAAGCAAACGACGCTTTCCGCCGTCTGGGGAGACATGCTCTTCCTTTCCATCTTCGCCGCTGTCACGCTGGGCATTGCGATTCCGTTGTTCAAGCGAACGCTGTAACGGCACTCACCGCCGAGTACGCCGAGGGCGCCGAGGAAGCCGGAAGAAAATCAAGCCAAAGCTAGATTACGTTCTCGGCGTCCTCGGCGGTAAATGTGTTTTCCGGGAACTTTTGACTTGTGCGCCGTGTCCATTATGCTAGAGAGGTATGACACTTCTGGACGCTCAAGACTACGACGCGGAAAAAGGTCGCAAACGCAAGCAGCGGATCATTGCGGGGATCGTGATCGTGTTGATCGCGGCCTGCTTGCTCTGGTGGTTTCGCTACTGGCCCCAGGAACATGTCGTCGGCAATTTCTTCGATGCCCTGCAGCGGCAGGACTACAAGACTGCCTACGGCATCTGGATGCACGATCCGCAATGGCAGCAGCATCAGGATCAACATCCGAAGTATCCGTACTCCGACTTCTATCGGGACTGGGGCCCGGGCGGGGAGTGGGGCCTGATCAAGACGCAAAAGGTGAACGGCGCGAGCGGTTGCCCCGGCGGCGGCAGCGGCGTGGTGGTGGATGTGATCGTGAACGACCGCACCGAACACGCGCAGGTCTGGGTAGAAAAATCTGATCACACGCTCAGCTATCCGCCGTGCGAGCTGATTTTCCGGTGAGCGGAGCCGAAGCGGTCATTGCAAGCAGTGAATTCTCAGACGATCATCTTCAGACGATCATTCTGGGGCGGTCATTTTCAAGCCGCCATCTGCAAGCGATCCACGACATTCGTGAGCGAGGATTCGTCTCCGGCATTGAGCGCTGTTTTCGAGCGGTCAATCTGCCGCATCAGTCCGCATAGGACTTTTCCAGGACCAACTTCGATGAAGGTCTGAACGCCCTGCGCGATCAGCAGGCGCATGCAGGCATCCCACTTCACCGATCCAGTGACCTGGCGCAGGAGAGTGTCGCGGGCGCGCAGATCGTCCGTAACGAGCGCGGCATCAACATTGCACGCGACGGGATAGACCGGTTTCTGCAGCTTTAGCACGTCGAGATCGGATTGCAGACGGTCCTGCGCGGGCTTCATGAGCGAACAGTGGAAGGGCGCGCTCACCGGCAACAGTTTAGCGCGCTTGGCGCCGCGTTCGTCGGCCAGCTTCGCCGCACGTTCGACTGCGGCCGTGTTACCGGAGATGACGATCTGCTCCGGCGAATTCAGGTTGGCCGGCTCGCAGACTTCGCCTTGCGCCGAGTCGCGGCAAACGGCTGCGACCTTCTCCGCGTCCATGCCAAGGATAGCGGCCATCGCGCCCACGCCTACCGGCACGGCTTCTTGCATGTACTTGCCGCGGTTGCGCACGGTGCGGACGGCGTCGGCAAAGCTGAACGTCCCCGAGGCCACGTGCGCGGAATATTCGCCCAGACTGTGACCGGCGACGTAGCAGGGCTTGGGAATGCGCGTCTCCAGCACGCGTAGCGCGGCGATCGATACTGTCAGAATCGCCGGCTGCGTGATCTCGGTCAGGCGAAGCTGGTCTTCCGGACCTTCGAAAACTACGGTGGAAAGCTTATAGCCTAGGGCATCGTCGGCCTCTTCGAAGGTTTGCCGGGCCACGGGATATTTCTCGGCCAGATCCTTGCCCATGCCCACGGCCTGCGAGCCCTGGCCGGGAAACAACAATGCGAGTGTGTTCGTGTTGGTCATGAGGTCACTAAGAATGCTTTGTCATCCTGAGGCGCGTTGTTGCGCCGATGGACGCATGCAAATCGCCGGCCAGTTGCATAGGTCATTCGCTTCGCTCAGGATGACAAGCGAAAGTCGTTACACCGTGCCGACCGGCACCGGCCGCACGGCCGCCAAGCCGCGCTCGATCGATCCGTTGATGCCGCGCTCGGAAAATTCTGCCGCCACGCGCACCGCGTTCTTAATGGCGTTGGCATTCGATGAGCCGTGCGTGATGATGCACGCGCCCTTCACGCCCAGCAGCGGTGCGCCGCCGTATTCCGTGTGGTCGAGGCGCTTCTTGAAGTCGATGAAGGCGCTGCGCGAGAGCAGCGCTCCCACCTGGCTGGTGATGGTCGCCTTGAGCGATTCCTTCAACACCGTGCGCACCAGGTTGGCAACGCCTTCTGAAATCTTCAGGGCGACGTTGCCTACAAATCCGTCGGCCACAATCACGTCGACCTTGCCGTTGTACAGGTCGCGGCCTTCCACATTGCCGACGAAGTTCAGCGGCAACTGCTTCAACAGAATAAACGCTTCGCGCGTTAGATCGTTGCCCTTGGTTTCCTCTTCGCCAATGGAGAGCAGTCCGACGCGCGGTCCGGTCGGCCCCAGTCTTTTCCCAAACATGGCCCGAAAATAAATGTCGCCCATCACCGCAAATTGTTCGAGATTCTGCGGGGTGCAGTCGACGTTCGCGCCGACGTCGAGCAGCATGGCAGGATTGCCGGGAGCGGTGGGGAACACCGCGGCGAGTGCCGGACGATCCACGCCGGCCACCGCGCCGAGCACGACTTTCGCCGTGGCCATGGCTGCCCCGGTGTTGCCGGCGGTGACGAAGCCGGCGGCCTGGCCCTCGCGCACCAGACGCAGGCCCACGCGCATGGAGGAATCGCGCTTGGCGCGAATCGCCTCCACCTTGTCTTCCATGGTGATGACTTCGCTGGCGTGGACAACTTCGATAGGCAAGCGCGCCGCCGCCGAGTGGCGGTCCAGTTCGCGCTTCACGACAGTTTCCGGCCCGACCAGCAGCACGCGCACGCCGTATTGGCGCGCCGCGAGCAGGGCGCCCTCAATCTCGGGCTTGGGCGCGCGGTCCGAACCCATCGCATCCAGCGCGATCACGCTAGGCATGTTGGCTTGAATTAGCTGGCTTCTTTAATGTCGAGGACTTCGCGGCCCTTGTAATAGCCGCACTTGGCGCAGGCGCGGTGCGGCATCTTCTTCTCGTGACAGTTGGGGCACTCGGAAAGGCTGTGGGCCTTCAGTGCGTCGTGGGCGCGCCGGGTTGAGGTGCGCTTTTGGGAGTGTCGCCGTTTTGGATTAGGCATGGTTGTAAAATTCCTCTCAAGAAAGCTGTTAGCTCTCAGCTCTCAGCTTGAACCTAATAATGACTACCGATCACTTGCGCCGCGCTCGCGGCTGAAAGCTGACGGCTGACAGCGGTCTTCAGTGTTCCAGCTTGCTGCGAATTTCCCGCAGCGCCGTCCAGCGCGGATCTTCGATCGCAACCGTGCAGGAACACTGTTCTTCGTTCAAATTCTTGCCGCAATGCAGGCACAAGCCTTTGCAGTCTTCGCGGCAGGTGACTTTGAGCGGCAGCGCCAGCAGCACCTGCTCGCGCAAAACGTCTTCCAGCAGCAGGCCGTCACCTTGATAATAGCCGATCTCGGCTTCCGCATCGGTCACTGAAAGCTCGTCGCGGCCTACATCCGCGCCCAGCGGGCGGTAGAGCAGTTCAAACTCGCGGACAATGTCCTGAGCAACCGGCTCCACGCAGCGCGCGCACTGCAATTCCAAACCTGCGGTCAGCCGCCCACGCAGGCGAATATCTTTGATGACTTCGTGCTTGCCGTGATGCTCTTCGACCACCTCGGCGCGCCCGCTGGCCTTTAGCGGTGTGCGCTGGCGGGCTTCGCCGCCCAGGTCGATGACATCGGGCTGAAACTCCTCCTCAAAATCCAGAGGATGAAGTTCCAATTCTTTGATGTCGAGAAACATTGCGAACCTCCGCGTCAACGACCACCCAGTCGGGCTAACTTACCTGCGCCAACCCCGGCCCGCGGAAGCACGCCAAGAGGCGTAAGTACCGCAAGGAGCAAGACTTAGGATAAAGGCGAAGAGGCTGGAGTGTCAAGAGAATCAGCTGGATCGCATCCCTTGGATAGTGCTAGACTATTCCTAGGAGTTCCCTATGCCGACGCTCTATGTCGAGAACGTTCCCGAGGACATTTACAAGGCTCTCCGCAAGCGCGCCCGCGCCAACCGCAAGTCGATTGCGGCGGAAGTGATCGAGCTTTTGCAGCAGAACATTCCGACAGCCGCTGAACTGAAGCGCCGCCAGGAGTTTTACGACCGGATGACCGAACTCCGTGCCAAACCCCCTCTGACTCCCGGTCCGTTCCCCTCGGCTGAAGAGATGATTCGCGAGGACCGCGAGCGTTGAACCAGTTGGTCCTCGACGCCAGCGTCGCCATTAAGTGGGCGATGCCGTTGGCGCGTGAGCCGTTAACCGACGAGGCGCTGCGTCTGCTGAGGCGCTACGTTAGCGGCGAAATCGAGTTCATTGTGCCCGACGTTTTCTGGGCTGAACTCGGCAACGTTCTGTGGAAGGGCACGCGGCAGCGCCGCTGGCGCCAGGACGAAGCTGAGGACGTCGCAACCGACATGCGGGCGCGCGATTTCCCGACGGTCTCGTCTAGCGTCTTGTTGCCGGAAGCTCTGAGGATCGCTTTCTCGCACGACCGCGCCGTCTACGATTGTTTGTATGTAGCCTTGGCGGTTCAATCCAAGTCGGAATTGGTCACCGCCGACGAGCGGCTGGCCAACGCCCTCGCCGCGCATCTGCCGGTGAAGTGGCTGGGTTCGTTTTGAGCCACGCCCCCTGCGATCAGACTCATTGCCCTGCTGGCATTCTTAGTCCCAGAGCCTTCACCGTCATCTCATCCAGCGCGGCCTTGCCGTCTTTCTTGATGGCCACGCCGAAATTGTCGGAATAATCCCACATGGCCCAGCCGATGTTGTGGCGCTCCAGCGCGGTGCGCACATCGTGGATCCAGGCGTTGCGGTCCTGCGGTTCCGCGCGCTCGCGGAACACGCCGAATTCATTGCAGATCAGCGGCACACCGCGTTTGGCGCCCCAGTCCGCGGCCTGATTGATTTCCGCGTCGATGCGCGAGGCGTCCCAGTGATCCTGCCCGTAGCGGATCACTTGCAAGCGGTCGTGCGCTTCGGGCAGCAGCGTGGCGACCTGCGCGGCATTCTCCGGCGACGAAGGATAATGCAATCCCTTGAGCCAGTGCCAGTAATATGCGCCCCAGGTTGCGCCCTGATGGGTGAAAATGTGCGGCTCGTAAAAATGAAATACGTAGACGACGTTGGGATCGGGTAGCGGTTCGAGGAAAACCAGATCGTCGTCGTCGTCCCAGCGCGCGCCCGCCGCGATGATCGTGTTTGAAGGCGCGCCCCGGCGGATGGCCGCCGCCAGCTTAGCTTCCACGCCGTACCAGCGGTAGGCATCCTGCATCTCCGGTTCGTTGAGAATCTCGAAGAACACGCGGTCGGGATCGTATGAGGATGACGCGTAGCGCTGCGCAATCATGGTCCAGAAATCGGCGAAGCGCTCGACGAAGTCATTTTCTTTCGCGAGCCGCGCCTTGAAATCGGAGTCGGGATGCATGTCGATCTCGACTGCCAGTCCCGCGTCCAGAATCATCTTTACCGCGGCGTCGAGATCGCTGAGATCCTCCTTGCTGCTGTCGTGATGGCGGGCTGCATCCATCAGCGGTTGCGGGTTCACGCTGAGGCGCACGTGATCGAAGCCCGCCGATTTGATCAGCGCAATGTCGGCCGCCGTGGTCCAGGTCTGCACATGCTCTTTCGTGTATCCCTTGGGATCGTAAACCTGGGCGAACCACGCGCTCAGGTTGATGCCGTGGCGAATGTGCGCCAGTCGCGCGGGTGGTACCGAAGACGGTGCGGCAGTCTGCGCTAACGGCAGGGAAGTGAGAAACAAACAAACGACGATCGTCTTGCGAATCATTGACGACTCCTTTAGGAATGCAAGCCTTTTGGCGTTGTCGCCCTGCGCGGAGCGAGGGACCCGTGCAACGGGCAGCAGGTTACATAGATCCTTCGCTTCGCTCAGGACGACAAGCCTTTTGATGACAAGCCATTTAATGATGCGGCAGTCGGCAGATGCCGTCACAGGTTCAGAATCGGCAGCGCGCGAATCCGCTTCTTGGTCGCGGCATAAATCGCGTTGCACAGCGCTGGAGCAATCGGCGGCACTGACGGCTCGCCAATTCCCGTCGGAGTCTCGGTGCTGGGCACGGCATAAACTTCGACCGTGGGCGCTTCGTCCATCCGCAGGGGAGCGTAGTCGTCGAAATTTCCCTGCACGACACGGCCCTTTTCAATCGTAATCTTCGCGCGCAGCGCGTTGGCCAGTCCGTAGACGATTCCGCCCTGAATCTGCTGTTCCAGAATGCTCGGGTTCACGACCTGCCCGCAGTCGACCACGGCCACGACGCGATGCACCCGCGGCTGGTCGTTTTCCCTCTCCATGCTGATCTCGACCACTTCGGCCATGTACGAGGCGAAGCAGCCGAAGCAGGCGATGCCGCGATAGTGGCCGGCGGGCAGGGGCTTGTCCCATCCTGCCTTCTGGGCGGCCAGTTGCAGCACTCCCCGCATGCGCGCGGTCTTCCAAGTGGTCGTGAAGTAGGGCAGATCCTGATCTTTCGCCAGCAGGTGCAGACGATACTGCAGCGGATCTTTCCCCGCCGCAACCGCCAATTCATCGATGAAACTCTCCAGCGCAAACGCCGCCTGCAGCGCGTACACCGAGCGCATCCAGCCCAGCGGCACGGGAGTTTCGGTCATCACGTATTCAAGAGAGTAGTTGAGAATTCCATAGACCGGTCCAGCTTCGTCGGGAAGATCGGGATCGACATTGCCTGGAGTGGGCTGTCCCTTCTGCCCGCTGATGGACGGCGCGATGATGCGGTGCGTCAGCGCAAGCGGAAAGCCAGAGCCGTCGAGCGTTGCCGAGAGTTGATGCAGGCTCGCCGGGCGATAAGTGGAAAACCGCATGTCATCTTCGCGCGTCCAGATCACTTTCACTGGGGCGCCGATCGCTTTCGACACCAGCGCGGACTCGACTGCATAGTCGTGCTCCAGGCGCCGGCCAAAGCCCCCGCCCATGAGCGTGACGTTGACCTTCACTTGATCGGGATCGAGACCGACGGCGGTCGCCACCGAATCGCGGCAATCCTGCGGAACTTGCGTCGGCGCCCACAACTCGCACTTCGTGCCTTGATAATGCGCGGTGCAGTTGCCCGGCTCCATGGGCGCATGCGCCATGAATGGCAAAGTGTATTCGGCGGAGATGCGCCGGCCTGCAGCTTTCGTGAGATCGCCCGCCGAGTACAAACTCGCGGCCTTCTTCGACGCACCAGCCTTGAGCGAGGCCATCACCGCGGCGCTGTTCAAGTCTTTGTTCGGGCCGTCGTCCCAGGTGACGTTCAACACGCGGCGGCCTTCCATCGCACTCCACACGCTGTCGGCAACCACCGCGAGGGCCGAGTCGCTGATCTTTCCTACGTAACTGACGCCGGAAATCTTCTTCGAATCTTTATCATCGAAGCTCGCAACTTTCCCGCCGATCACCGGGCTGCGCGACAACAACGCAAACTTCATCCCCGGCATGCGGAAGTCGATGCCGAAAATTGCCTCGCCCTTCACCTTGGCGGGCGAATCGACGCGCGCCAGGCGCTGGCCAACGATTTTATAATCCTTGCTCTGCTTGAGTGTGACGTCGGTTGGAATCGGCAGCGTTGCGGCTTTCGCGGCGAGCTCTCCGTAAGTCAGGCTTCGGTTGGTTGCGGCGTGCTTGATCTGTCCGCCTTCCGCCACGCATGCCGACCGCGGAACATTCCAGGTTAAGGCGGCGGCAGAGATCAGCATCTCGCGTGCCGCCGCTCCCGCTTTGCGCATGGGATCCCAGGTGGTGCGGATGCTGGCGCTGCCTCCGGTGGTCTGATCGCCGAAGAGCGTGCTGGCTCCGGCCTGCTCGATTTCAATCTGCTTCCAGTCGGCATCGAGCTCTTCGGCGAGAATCATGGGCAGCGCGGTGCGCACGCCCTGTCCCATCTCGGAGCGCGCGACCACGATGGTGACTTTGTTGTCGGGCGTGATGCGCAGGTAGGCGTTAGGCGAGAAGACTTCGATGTCTCTGTCTCTGCTCGACGACCTCGTGTGCGGCAAGTAGAAACCGATGACCAGTCCGGCGCCGGCTGCGACTCCGGCGGCGACAAACTCACGGCGGGAAAGTGGGCTCATCGTGCACCTCCATTGCCATGCTTCTCGTCCCCGTCAATCTCTGCGACTTCCCGTGGTCGTTCGATTGCGCCCGCGGCGCGATGAATCGCCTTGCGGATGCGCTCATAGGTTCCGCAGCGGCAGAGGTTGCCGTTCATGGCTTGCGTGATCTGTTCGTCAGTGGGCTGCGGAGTCTTGGCGAGCAGGGCCGCGGCCGACATGATCTGGCCGGTTTGGCAGTAGCCGCACTGCGGGACTTCTTCGGCAATCCACGCCGCCTGCAGCACATGCAAACCGTTGGCACTGAGGCCTTCGATGGTGGTGACGTTCTTGCCCGCGACTTGCGACACCGGAGTGGAACAGGAACGAATCGGGTTGCCCTCGACGTGCACCGTGCATGCGCCGCACAGGCCCGCGCCGCAGCCGAACTTGGTTCCGGTAAGTTCGAGAGTGTCGCGGAGAACCCACAGGAGCGGGGTTTCGGGAGAGACGCTGACTTGCTTTGCACTACCGTTAACGCGGAGTGTGATGTCTGCCATTGGGGTCCGTGATGGAGTTGAGAGCTCGCTGAACACGGTCGGACAACATGGTACTCAACTGGCGGGAAAAGGGAAATGGCTGGCGCGCGGGTGTCTAGGATGATCGTTCGGGTTCGAATGAGGAGCAAGTCGGCCTTCGTGGTACCCACCCTTCGGCATGCTCAGGGCAGGCTCTGTCGAAAACCGCGACCGGGTGGGGCAGCCGATTTTGCCGGTCTTACTTCGGTCCGCCTACTTCAGCTCCGCCAATTTCTGGCCGGCGAACTGGCCGGCTTCGGTGGCCGGATTTTCTTTCTTGATCTGCTCGTAGGTGCGCTTGGCTTCGAGCGGCTGGTTGGAGCTCTGATAGAGTTCGGCCAACTGCATTTGCGCAGTGACTTTGCTGACCGACGGGGAGGGCTTGTTGATCAGTTCCTGCACCAGCGCGATGGCTTCTTTCGCGCGGTTAGTCTGGCCATACAGCGAGGCCAGCGCCGACTTGGCGATGGCGGCCACGTCGCGACTGCCAGAGGAGATTACATCTTTGAAGTCGCGTTCGGCGGCGGCGTTGTCCGACAGGCTGACTGCGGTCACTCCCAGAAAATAGTGGGCCATGTCGGCGGTGCGGGTGTGCGGATATTTATCGACGATGGCCTGAAACTTCTTCTGCGCGGCCAGTGAGCGATCTTTCGCCGAAGTGAAGGTCGGAAAGTCTGGCTGCTCGGGCGCGCCCACGGGACGCAGTTGCTCGTTCATAGTGCGGACGGCCTGAGTGAGTTCGAGGCTGGCTTTTTCGTCCTGCGTGTTCAGGTAATACCATCCGCCGACCAGGGCGGCGATGACGACGACGGCCGCGATCACGGCGATGGTCAGGGTGGAGCGGTGCTCGACCGTCCAATGGGCGGTTTTCTCGGCGGCGTCGATGGTGACACGGCTGAACGCGTCCTGCTTCAGTTGATGGCGGGTTTCTGCGCGCACGGACTTCCCTTCTGGTAGGTACGGTAGGTTAGCTGAATGATTAAGACAAACTAGCAGTTTAGCAGGGGGGAATCGGGGCGTCAAAAGCAGGGGGCTGGAGGTGAGGCCCGAGAACCGTCGTTCTGGGTTGGGTGCCCCATCCTTACTTTTCGCACTCTTTGCGAAAGGAGGATGGGGATTTTGAGCTCCGTGTGGAGAATCAAAATCTCAAGGTCGCGACTTTCGTGGAATCCCACCTTTCGCAACGAACGCGAAAGATGGGGCACCCGGCCGATTGCGCGTTCCCCTTTGAACAATCTCGCCAAATTCTGCTACTCTGCGCTTTCCGTTCTGAGGGAGAAAATCATGAAAACATCGTCGCGCAAGGTTGTGTTCACGACTCTGTTCGCAACTCTGGCTCTCTTGCTGTGCTTTAGCTTTTCTGTTTCGGCGGCCGACAAGAAATCTAAGGACGCGAAGGCGGAGGAAACTGCCAAGCCTTCTTATGAACTGCCGCAGCCGGCTACGGAGAATCTGGATTTGACCATGTACCAGCGTATTCGCGAGGAGGGGCTTGAGCATTCGCATGTGATGGAGTTTGGGTCGGCGCTGGCCGATGGGATTGGTCCGCGGCTGACGGGGTCGCCCAACCTGAAGCGCGCCAACGCGTGGACGCGCGATCAGTTTGCCGCCATGGGATGCAGCAACGCGCATCTGGAAGACTGGGGCGAGTTTGGCATGGGCTGGCGGCAGCTGAATACGTGGGTGCGCATGTCGGCGCCGGATACCGCGGTGTTTATTGCGCAGGCGCTGCCCTGGTCGGAGTCGAGCCATGGTGCGGTGAGCGGGCGCGCGATTTGGGTGAATGCGAAAGACGAGAAAGATCTGGAACAGTACAAGGGCAAACTAGCGGGCAAGATTATTTTCTTTGGCGACATGCGCGACGTGAAGCCGGTCGACAAACCGCTGTGGGAGCGGCGCGACGATGCCAATTTGAAGACGCTGGCGGAATATCCGGTGCACGTGGGCGAGCAGGAGGATTTTTTCGCGTCGTTCATCAAGCGGCTGGAGTTTCGCGAGAAGGCGGGAGCATTTTTTGCGGCCGAGCACGCGGCAGGGATTGTCGTGCCGAGCCGCGATGGGCGCAACAATGGCGGTTCGGGTGGAACGATTTTTGACGATGGTGGTGGCGGGATGGGCTGGTTCACTTATCAGCGCGAACACGCCGAGCCGCTTCCGATTGTGGTGATGGCGATTGAAAATTATGGGCGCGTCTACCGGCTGCTGAAGGCGAATGTTCCGGTATCGATTGAGATGGATGTGGAAACAGAATTTACCGGCGATCACGAGCACGGGTTCGACACGATTGCGGAAATTCCGGGGACTGATCCGAAATTGAAAGATGAAGTGGTGATGGTGGGCGGGCACTTGGATTCGTGGGCGTCGGGCACGGGCGCGACAGATAATGGCGCGGGCACGATTGTGGCGATGGAAGTGATGCGCATTCTGAACACGCTGCATGTGCAGCCGCGGCGGACGATCCGCGTGGGACTGTGGACGGGTGAAGAGGAAGGCGAGTTTGGGTCGTACGGATACGTCAAGCAGCATTTCGGATATGTCCCGCTTTCGACTGCGCCCGATCAGGTGAAGCTGCCGGACTTTCTGAAAAAGCCGGCGGGGCCGATTGAGCTGAAACCGGAACAGCAGAAAATCTCTGGATATTTCAATCTGGATAACGGTACGGGAAAAGTGCGCGGGATTTATTTGCAGGAGAATGCGGCCGTCGGTCCGATTTTTCAGCAGTGGATGGCGCCGCTGAGCGATCTGGGCGTGACGACGATTACGATGCGCAATACGGGCGGGACTGACCACGAAGCGTTCGATTCAGTGGGCGTCCCGGGATTCCAGTTCATTCAGGATTCTCTGGACTACGGGGCGCGGACGCACCACTCGAATATGGATGTTTACGAGAGACTGCAGCCCGAGGATCTGGCGCAAGCGGCGGTGGTGGAGGCGATTTTTGTTTACAACACGGCGATGCGCGACCAGATGCTGCCGCGCAAGCCACTGCCGCATCCGGAATTGGAGGAGCAGAGGAAGGCTCCGCTGAAGAATGTGATGCCGGGGGCGGAGGGCGCGAATTAGAGAGTAGCGCTGGCGTCCCGCTGGCATCTTGCCTACGCACGCAGGCGCGGGCGGGACGCCCACGCGACAGCCGCCGGGACGGCGGCGCTACTAACGTGAACGCCACCGATTGCTCGGTGGCGTTTTCTTTTGCTGCCAATCTTTCTAATTCGCGAATCTCCTCTTTCTTAGTGAGGGGCTTCTTCCAGGATGCCTTGCTCCAGCTTTTCCTGGCATTCGATGCAGTGGCGGGTCCAGGGAACGGCTTCCAGGCGCTTGGCGTTGATTTCTTTGCCGCAGTGGATGCATTCGCCGAAGCTGCCTTCGCGGATGCGGGCCAGGGCCTTGTCGACCATCTGCAGAGTGGCGCGGTCGTTGTTGCTCTGGCTGAACAGGAATTCCTTGGTGTAGGAACTGGCGGCGCGATCGGCGATGTCCTGGGCGGTATCTTCGTCGGCGGAGCGGCCGTCAGCCTGGTTGCGGTTGACGGTGCGGCGCAACTCCTGTTGCCGGGTCTCTAAACGTTTCTTGAAGGCTTCCAACTTCTTCTTATCCATAGGTCACTTCAGGCCAAACGAAGATGATAAGCGCGTGAATTAAGATGCGTCAACCGCAGTGGTCAGTGGCCAGTGGTCAGTGGCCAGTAAAACGCGGCACGGTTCGTTTTTTCACTGGCCACCGATCACTGGCCACTATCTCGGCAGCGGGTCTCTCATGCTGGCCAGGGCGTAGGCCATGACGGCCATGGCGGCGGCGTTCTCGCGCAGTTCGGCGGGGACGACTTTGTCCAGCGTGTCGGCGGCGGTGTGGTGGTAGTTGAAGTAGCTTCGGCCATCCTGCAACTCGCCGAGCGCGGGCACGCCGGAGTCGGACATGGCGGCGATGTCGGCTCCGGGCGGATAGCTGGTGGGCTGCAGGAGGTTGGCTCCGAAGCTCTGCAGAATTTCCTGCACGGGGCGAAGCAAGTCGGCAGCCTGCGTAGTCATCTTGACGTCGAAGCCGAGCGGATGAGCTGCGCCGGAATCGCTTTCGATGGCGGCCACGGTGTGAATGAACTGAGCGGAATAATCTTTGGTGTAGGTCTGGCTGCCGGCGCCGCCATTTTCTTCGTCCATCCAGGCGATTACGCGCAGGGTGCGCCGGGGGTGGAGATGCAGCTTCTGCAAGATTTCGGCAGCTTCCATGGCGACGGCGACTCCGGCGCCGTCGTCGATGGCTCCGGTGCCGAGGTCCCAGGAGTCGAGATGTCCGGAGACGACGACGAATTGTTCGGGATGCTCGCTGCCCTTGAGGTCGGCGATAACGTTGTAGCTGGTGGCGTCGGGAAGTTTCTGAGGAGTCAGAGTAAGGTGCATACGGACTTTGCCCTGCGCGGCGAGATGCGCGATCAGGTCGGCATCTTCGGCGGTGACGGCGGCGGCGGGAATGCCGGCGGGGATGGAGAATCCGGTGTGGGGCAGGCGATAGTCGGCGTTGCCGACGGAACGGACTAGAGCGGCGACAGCGCCGAGATCGGCTGCGGCTTTCGGTCCGGCGGCGCGATAGCGCACCGCCTCGCCGTAGGATGCGAAGGACATGCCAGCAGCGGCTTTCTGTTTATCGAAGGGCTCGTTGAATAGGACTATGCGGCCCACGACCTGGTCGCGGCCGAGGGCTTTCAGTTCGGCGAAATTGTTGACCACGACCACGCCGGCGGTGAGGCCTTCGGCGGGCGTGGATGTACTGCCGCCCAGCGCCGTGAGCACTACTTTCTGCGCAGTGCCGGAGGCCTGGCCGGAGTATTCGACTAGTTCGGCAGTTTCGGCTCCCCGCACCCAGTGCGGGACTTTGGTTTCTTCAAGGTGAACTTCGAGGCCGAACTGGCGTAACTCCGCGGCGACGTACTCGACGGCGGCCGCGGCTTGCGCCGATCCGCTGGGGCGCGGGCCGATGTTCTCGGTGAGGTGGGCGAGTTGGCGATAGGCGTAGTCGTCGGCGAGCGCGGTGGTCTTGATGGTTTCGAGCTGCTGGAGCAGTGCGGCAGGGAAGTTATCCTGCTGGGCCTGGGATGCGGGCGCGGGAGATGCGAACGGGGCGGAGCGGTTGTTGGGCTGCTGGGCGCTGGCAGAGAGACAGGCCGCCAGGATTGTAAGGCAAAATTGTGCCGGAGGAAGTTTGCGGGAGGGTTGGGGTTGAGTCATGGTCGTTGGTCAGTGTAGCTGAGGATGGCGTTAGAACGAAACAGTGAGTCCGTGTGCAAGTGGTTCAATTTGAAGTTGAACGTTACGAATTCAGGCTCTTCCGAATTCAACGACCGATGTCATCCCGCAGGAGCGCGCCAAGCGCTCCGGAGGGACCTTACGGAGCCCAAACATCAGTTGTGCCGTTGCGAGGAGTGCCTGCACTGCGGGAAGCGCAGGCAGCCCCGTCGAGGGCATCGACAGAGCCAGCTGTTGTAAGGTCCCTCGCCCGGCTTTCGCCGCGCTCAGGATGACAGCGGGCTGAGATCGTTGTGGAATTGAGCCACTACGGTCTGCGTTTCTCGTTAAGAGGCATGCGCGCCTGCGCTCGAAAGAATCAGTGCTGTTTGCGGATGTACCAGGGGGCGCTGACGGTGAAGATGCGTTCGTTGCCGCGGGCGAGCAGGACCCATTCGAGCAGGCGGCCGCGCTGGTTGTGCAGGAAATATTCGTACCAGCGGTCCTCAACCAGTTCAGGGATGACGACCACGATGCTGCGGCCGGGATTTTTCTTCGAAAGATCGAGTACGAACTGCACCACGGGCAGGATGACAAAGCGGTAAGGCGACGGCAGAATGTGGAGTTCGGGAGGTTGCTTGCCTTCGGCGCGAAACGGGCGCTCGACATATTGTTCCCAGTCGTCCTGAAGCAATTCGGAATGTTCGGTGGGTTCGACGTGCAGGGCGATGACTTCCGGGGAAAGCCGGGCGGCGAATTCGATTCCCTGGCGGGTCATGTTGCTCCAGCGGTCGATGGTGATTACGGCGATGGGATGCTGGCTGAGACCGGCAGCGTCGATCGGATTTCTGCAGGAGGTAATCATCTTCACGAAGTGGTAGTGGCGGCGGACCACGACGAATAAAAGAATTACCAGCGGAATGAAAAGCAGCGTGATCCACGCGCCTTCTGCGAACTTGGCCACACAACCACGGTAGTGGTCCCGGTGACGAATGCGCCGAGTCCATTGACCAGAGCGCTCTTCACCCAGCCCGGGCCGCGTTTTTTGCGCCAGTGCATGACCATGCCCGCTTGCGAGAGCGTGAAGGCCAGAAACGCTCCAACCGCATAGAGCGGGATGAGGCGGTCGGTGATGCCGCCGAAAAGAATCAGCACGCCGCCGCAGAGCACGGCCAGCACGACGATGCCGTAGGTATAGACGAGGCGGCGTCCGCGATAGCCGAAGACGTGGGGCAGGTAATTGTTCTGGGCGATGGCGCGGCAGAGACGGGGGAAATCGGCGAAGGCGGTGTTGGCGGACAAAGACAGAACGAAGAGAATCGAGCCGATCGTTAGATAGTAGAAAGCTCCTTTGCCAAAGACCGCAGAGGTGAGCATGGAGAGCACGCTCTGGTAGCCGGCGGCGCCGGGATCGGTGGCGGCGATTCCGTATACCTTGACGAGATAGGAAATGCCCGCGAGCAGCACCGCCAGCAGAAAGATGATTGCGGTAAGGCTGCGCTGGGCGTTCTTGACGGCGGGCTCACGAAAGGCCTTCACGCCGTTGCTGACGGCTTCGACGCCAGTCAGGGCGGTGCAGCCGCTGGCGAATACCTTGAGCAGCAGCCAGTAGGTGACGGCGGTCGTCATGGGCGGCGGAGGCGGAAGCGCGACCACGGGCGTGGGATGGCCTCCGCTGAGCAGAACGCGTATCACGCCGGCGATGATGGTGATGAGCAGCGTGCCGACGAATAAGTATGTCGGGATGGCGAAGGCGGAGCCGGCCTCGCGCACGCCTCGCAGATTGAAGATGGTAATGATGATCAGAATTCCCACGCACAGCGGAACCATGTGCGGCAGCAAGGACGGAACGGCCGAGACTAGTGCGCCGACGCCTGCGGAAATGCCGACGGCAGCGGTAAGAATGTAGTCGGCGAGCAGGGCGGCGGCGGCCAGCAGGCCGGCGGGTGCGCCCAGGTTGAAACGCGCCACGGTGTATGATCCGCCGCCGGAAGGATAGGCCGCGATGGTCTGGCGATACGAAAAATAAACGATGATGAGCAGCGTGATGATGGCGGCGCTGACGGGGACGATATAGCGAACGCCCAGCAGGCCGAGCGGGATGAGAAGGCTGAGGGCGGCTTCGGGGCCGTAGGCGGCGCTGCTGAGGCCGTCGAGACCGAAGATCGGAATGCCCTGCGCGGGACCGATCTGCTCAGCGCGCTCGTCACTGGTTTTGATCGGCTTGCCGACAACGAGATCGAGGATGTTCATGAGGGAGTGTGCGCTTCCGGAATTGGTCACCCACGATAACATTGGCGACGGTCGCGAGCAAAAAGGCAAGAAACAGCAGGTCTCTCCACTGCGCCGTCGCGTTGCTCCGGCTTCGGTCGGGATGACAATCCTTAAAGGGACTGAAAGCAGAAATAAAAAATGGCCCCATTGCTGGGGCCACGTTTCAAGAGGCTACGGATTTGGTGGGCAATGTCAGGAAAGGCGATGCAAGACTCCGTTCCGCCAGCCGGAACGGTTCGGGTAGTGACGCGGAGATTCGAAGAGAGTGTAGGTCATGCTAGAGTTTGCGGCCTCTTTGTTGCCTAGGACAGAAGCACTTGCCGCGCCAAAACGGGAAACTTCGGGCTGGCAATGACCCGGGGACATAAACAGAAGACGAGTAAGGACTTAGCTGAGCAACGGAGCAGACGGGCCAGGCGGCGGAGGGAAACCTGGGAAAATCGGAAGTGCAGAACAATGCATATTCCGTGCACGCGGCTACCAAGGCCCCGTGGAAAACGCCCTAAATGCCAAGCCCATGGCGGGTTTTGGGCCAGCCATGGGCGCGGGTGAAACAAGATTAACGGACTAGCTGTTGCCGGCTACGGTGCGCAGTTTGCCGGGCAGAAAATGATAGGGCGGCCAGGGACCGCTGATCGCGACTTCGCAGTTTTTCAACTGCTTGGCGGCGGTGGAGTAGCGGTTCTGGTACTTTTCCACGCTCTTGGAGTCGATCAGGTGGGCGATGTCGATCAACATGCCCTCGGGAGCGACTTTCTTGCAGCTGACTTCTTCCTCTAGCGGGCTGAACAGCTTGTGTACCTGGACCGACAGGGCGCGGGCCTTGGTCTGGCGTTCGCGCTCGCGGGAGGCCTTCACCTTGAGCTTCGACAGATAGTCGCCGCCGACGGTGTCGGGCAGTTCGATATCGATCATGGCCTCGCGCAGGGAGCCGTCGCGCACGATCAGTTTGATGTGCATTTCGGACTTGCCGCGCAGTTTGGCGACGCTCAGGCCGAAGGCGCGCCGGTTGACCCGGACGGCCTGGCGGAGGGCGTCATCGCTGTCGAAGATGGTGCCGAACTTGAAGGGCAGGACGGTGGAGTTGCGGAAGCAGTTGCTGACCACGCGGGCGTGGTCGATGGCCGATTTGTGGTCCAATTCACTGGCTGCGTGGTCGTATTCGCTGACAATGACGGCGAATTCACCACTGGGATAGCTGAGAACCGCAGCGCCGTTCACTCCTTGAACGCCCTCTAACAGGAAAGGGCGGCGAGTGCGGGTTCCATTTGGGAGGGTTTGATGCTCGGTAAGACAGTACGCGTACCACGCCATGTTGAACTCTCCGAACCGGGATGGAGGCGAGCCGGGCCGCCTCTCACGTCGAGTTTTTCGCCAAAGCTTGTACAGCGATTTTGGAAGTTGTGGAAAACGGGCGGTACAGGGCTGCGACCCGGAAGTGCTTTACAGTCGCGCTTCCTAACTGCATATTACTTTGGGCATCTACTAAAAAGCAACTTTTTCTTTGCGAAAGGCATCGGAAAGCTTCATTTGACGGGGTGCGCAGCGTTGGTTGCCTCTCCGGTACCTATAGAACTGCATATTATAGAGCTGCCCCACTCAAGCCAAAGGGCGGCTTGAATGGGCCACCCTCCTATCTTTCCTATCCCTGACTCACCGTGTAAGTCATCGGTTTTGCGGTGACTTAGCTCAAATTCCAGTGTGCTAGCATGCCTGCTGATGAATCAGCCGTCCCAGCACTCGCGAGGCAGTTTTCGCCCCGATATTGAAGGATTGCGGGGGATTGCGGTGCTGGTGGTCGTGCTGTTTCACACCGGCTTGCCCGGCTTTCGCGGAGGATACATCGGAGTGGATGTATTCTTCGCGCTCTCGGGCTATCTCATTACAGGACTGATTGTTGCGGAGATCGAGAAGACGGGGGCGTTCAGCTTTAGGAATTTTTATGCCCGCCGGGTACGGCGCCTGCTGCCGGCTTCAGGCCTGATGGTCGTGGGGATACTGCTGGCAGGCATGGTTCTGTACTCGCCGCTGGAGCTTTCGCGGTACGCGATTTGGGGCGCATACACGTCGGCCTATGTCAGCAACCTGATGTTCATGCGGGAAGCCGGAAATTACTTTCTCGGAGCGGTTACCGACAATCCCTTCCTGCATACGTGGTCGCTGGCGGTTGAGGAACAGTTTTACCTGCTCTGGCCGGCTTTGATTGCTTTGGTTTTCCTGGGCGCGCGGTCGCGGCGAAGACTGGTGGTCGCGCTGTTCGCTGTGACCGCGTTGTCGCTCGGCGCCTGCATCTGGGTCACTCATATGCGGCAGCCCTGGGCCTTTTACAGCCTGCCCACGCGGGCCTGGGAATTTGGAGCGGGCGGGTTGGCGTGCCTGTGGCCAAGCCAAGCTCGATCTGGACCAGGCTTGTCTGGAAAAGTCTGGGCTGGAAGGGAAAAGTGGCTGAAGGTCTTGGGCTGGGCGGGACTCGCCGGAGTGCTCGGAGCGGCGCATTTTTTCGACGCGGTAAAGCTGGTCTTTCCCGGATACGTTGCACTTCTTCCGGTGGGCGGAACTTTGGCTGTGTTGCTGGAAGGGGCTGCGGGGAATCGGTCGAATCCGCAAAGATCGATGCTGCAGAAGCTGTTGGCCTTGCCGGTGATGCAGTGGCTGGGAAGGCTCTCCTACTCCTGGTATTTGTGGCATTGGCCGTTTTTGATCTATGCCAAAGCTTGTGCGCCGGGGCTGCGCTGGTATGGGCGGCTGCTGGTGGCGGGCGGCGCGCTGTTGATGGCGCAGCTCACCTATTGGCTGGTGGAGAATCCGGTTCGATTTAATCCTTTCCTGGTGGCGAAGCCTGCGCTATCGCTAGGATTGGCGGCGCTGATTCCGGCGGTTGGAATCGCTGCGGCGCTCGGCGCGCGTCATGATGCTTCCACGGGTCTGGCCAGCGGAGAGCAACGCCAGATTGAGGCCGCCACTGGGATTGGTCCGTGGCGCGACTGTCTGGAGCCTACCGACGCGTCGAGCTTCACGGAATGCGTGTTCGGAGATGCGCAGTCCACGACGAATGTAGTTCTGCTGGGCGACTCCCATGCGGCGCAATGGTTTTCGGCGGTGAATTCGATTGCCGTGGAGAGACACTGGCGGCTGGTGACGCTGCTCAAGGGAAACTGCCAAGTTGCAGCCCTGGAGAAAACATCCGACGGCCGATTTCGCTATGCGCGCTGCGAGGCTTGGCGCGAACGGGCGTTGGCACGGATTGCGGCGCTTCGTCCTGCCTTGGTGGTGTTGGGAGAGTCTTCGAATTGGGTCGCGAGTGGGCGGCCAGTAACTCCACAGCGGTGGGGAGACGGCTTGCGCGCTGCTCTGATGAAACTGGACGCGATTGGAACCAAGACGCTGGTGATGGCTGACATTCCGTCGTCTTCGTTCGACGTGCCGGTGTGCTTGTCGCGGGCGAGCGCCGGAAAATGGGGTGCGAGAGCTTGTGTGACAAGCAGGGCGAACGCATTGAATGAGCCGGTTCGGGATCAAGAGCGGGCCGTGGTCAGCGGTGATGGCCATGCGCGGTGGGTAGATTTTGCCGACCTTTTCTGCACTAGGTCCGATTGTCAGCCGGTGGTTGACAACGTGGTGGCGTATCGCGACAGCAGTCACATGGGCGAGGCTCTGGCAATCCGGCTGGCGCCGCGCTTGCGGGAGGAAATGGATCGCCTGATGCACTAGCGCGCCTGTGACAGAGTTCGATTGATGTAATCGTTCGTGGCGCCCACCCATCGAAAAACGCGAAGGGTGGGGCAGCCTTTGTCGTGGTAACGACAAAGGTAAAGCTATTATTTTCCGGCGGCGGAGCGGTTCGTGCGGTCTTGCAGGGCTAGGAGGACTACGCGCAGCATTTCGTCCCAGGGGGCGGGTTTGCCGGTCCAGATTTCGAACTGGCGGGCGGCCTGGTGAGCGAACATTTCGATGCCGGGGATGATCTGAGCTCCGCGTTCTTTCGCTAGTTTCAGGAGGCGGGTTTCAGCGGGATCATAGACCATATCGAAGACATAGCGGGCGTTGATTTCTTTTTCCTGCAGTGGAGTTTCGCGGGTGTTGCCCATGCCGACTGGAGTGGCGTTGATGATGACGTCGAAGGCCTGCTTTTTCAGATCGGCGCGTTTGATGAGGCGGGCGCGAGCCTGATGAGCGAGCTTCTTGGCGGGAGCGGCGGTGCGGTTCAGAATGTAGACTTCGGCGCCGCGTTCTTTGAGGCCAAAGACTGCGGCGCGGGCTGCGCCTCCGGCTCCGATGACTAAGATGCGGGCATTTTCGAGCGTATTCAGGCGGCGCTCCAGCGGGCGCACGATGCCGGAAGCGTCAGTGTTGAAGCCGTAGAGCTTGCCGTCCTGGGCACGGACGACGGTGTTGCAGGCGCCGATTTTCGTGGTGTGCGAATCGGTGTTATCGAGATGCGGCAGGATGGCTTCTTTGTACGGCATGGTCACGCTGATGCCGTGAATGGGAATCTCGCGCACGCAGGTCAGCAGATCTTTCAAAGTTTTCGCATGGAGAGCGAGGTAGACGGCGTTGACGTTCTCCCGGCGGAAGGCTGCATTCATGATGGCCGGGGAGAGCGAGTGCCCAATGGGGTCGCCGACGACGCCGTAGACGCGCGTGGCCACGTCGACACGATCGATGCGATAGACATTGCGCAAATCCTGCGCGGTGACCTGGCCGGGTGCGGTTTCTTCTCCGGCAATGGCGGAAGCGAAAGTGAAGACGCTGCCGGCGCGCACGCCCAGCACGCGGCTGATGATGCCCTGCTCGCCCATGCACATGCCGATCAAGGAATGGCGGTCGCCTTCGCGCGCCAGAAACTTGATCATGGTGACGTTGTCGGAGAGCGTGGTGGCCGTGCTGACGACTTTGTAGAAGTCGGCCGGGTAGGCGAGCATCTTCTCCAGAGTTTCGTCGAGTTTCTTGGTGGCGCGAAAATCATGGAAAGAGAGAATGAGCGCGGCGCGGGTACGCAGCTTTTGCAGATGATCGGGCTTGCACTTGCTCGCGGTTTGCAGTTCGACGTCGACCAGCTGGCAGCCCGAGGCCGCGGCTTTACCGAGGATATCCAGCTGGGAAGCGATGGAGCCTTTGAACTTGCCTCCGCTAGCCACGCGGCGGCAGGTGGCGATGACGACTGTGCCGGGGTGGGACTCCATGAAGCGCTTGATTCTGGGCAGGGCCAGGCCGGGCTTGGAAAGGTAGTCCAACCTGAACTCCAGAAAGGGGTTATCGCGGACCAGAGCCTCGGCCTTCTCGACCATTTCATTGGGGTCGGAGCCGATGACGGCCACACAAACACGCGGCAATCGCAGGGGAAGAAGACGGGGCGCGTAAGGGGCGGAGTTCATCTTGCCTGAGCCGGAAACCTCTGACAGACCATACACTAGAATGACGGCGCATTATTACAGGGGATTAATTAGTTATGCAACAACGGATTGCTAGTCTTTGCCAGAAAAACCGAAAACCTGGCTAGAAAAATGGAAAAACCATGCCCCAGGGTGCCCAACACCCTCGTAACCTTGACCCACCCTTACTAGCTTGTTACCTTCCGGCTGAAGCCTTTCTTTTCTGACATTTGAATAGGGAGGGGGACGGAGGTCCGTCCTTCCCCGGAGGTAACATGAAGAAAACAGGACTGTTTGTGTTGTTCCTCGCGACGACGCTCGCGACGGCGGCTTGGGCGCAAGACGGGGCGGACGGCAATGCCGCCGCTGAGGCGCCGCAGGGAACCGCGCCAACCACCGCCAGCTTTCCCACCCAGCGGGTGCAGACCCCCACCTACGCCGACCTTTATTGCGCCGGATTCATCAGCAAACAGACCCTGCCGGATGCCAACTTTGTGGCGGGCGGACTGCAAACGCCAACCACGACGAAATTTACGCGCGGCGACCTGGTGTATCTCCAGGGACGCGGCTACAGCGCGGGCGCCGAGTATGAAATCGTGCGGGCGCTGCGCGATGTAAACGAATATGAAATGTATCCCGGACAGAAAAAGCTGCTGAAAGCCACCGGCCAGCCCTATGAAGAAGTGGGACGGGTGAAGGTGGTGGACACGCGCAGCAAGACGGCGATCGCGCAGATCGAATACGCGTGCGACGGGGTCAACCCTGGCGATACAGCGATTCCGTTTGCCGAAAAGCAGGCGGTGACGTTCCATGCGCCGATCCGTTTCGATCGTTTCCTGCAGTCGAGCAGCAAGCTCACGGGCCGCATCGTGATGGGCAAGGATTTTGATTCTGTACTCGGCACCGGCCACAAGGTTTATCTGAATGTCGGCGCGAACCAGGGTGTGAAGATAGGCGACTTCTTCCGGGCGGTCCGCTCCTATACCGCGGATCTGGACGATCCCGTCGATTCACTCTCGTTCAAGGCGGCGATTGCCGAGGACACGCAACTGAAGACGCCGTCCGTGGATCCGGCCATGTTCACCAAGGGCAACGGTCCGGTGATTCACGTACGCGACCTGCCGCGGCGAGCCGTGGGCGAGATCGTGATCATTGGCGTGACCAACACCACAGCGACCGGTATGGTCGTCTTCTCTTTGGAAGATGTGCATGCCGGGGACACGGTGGAAGCGGATGCCGTGCAGCAGTAAGACTTAGAGAAAGGCTTTGAAGCCGGGGACGGGAAACCGTCCCCGGCTTTGTTTTTGCGGGGATGATGCTGGGTAATGCGCGGAATGGGGATTTATCAACAGTTATGCCCGCCCGCCGCTTCCTCACCAGCGCGGCGAAGATCAAACCTACCCAGCAGATCGGTCCGCTGCGCCTACGGGTGCTTGGCGTGAAGCTCTCCGTGTTTTAGCCAGTTAGCAAGAAACAATGCGGCGACTACGAAAGCAGGCCCTGCGATCGTAAGAATCCAGGTCAGTCTTAGCGCGGGGGAAAGTGGGCGATGCAATACCCAGATGACATACAGCATCCCCGCACCACCATAGAGAATCGCGCCCACCCATTCCCACCGCCACGCCAAGAGCAGAGCGACGATGAGGACAAAAGTCGGGATGAGATGCATGGTGAGTGCGAGGAGTATCCGCCAGAAGCCATGCTCTTCCCCAAAAACGTCGAGGGCAAACAGGCTAAGAAAGGCGATGTAGGCAATCGACAATACGCGCGGCGCCCAGAATAACGTCCAACTGTACAGTGAGGTCATCATTCGCCTCCATGGCTACAGAGGTAACGTTCGCATTTTCCCGCTTTCGCCAGTGGCCCGCGGTGATGATGCGCACATGGAGCGATTCACAGCTGTTGAAACCAGGCCTTCACATTCAGAATCCCTAGCCCTATGCCTGCGTGCTGAACCTCGCCAAGTCCCAGTTCACGATAATGGCCGCTTCCGGTTTCGGCGGTCGCATTTCAAATTGACTCGCGAGAGCTTCAGGCCTTCCCGGGTTCTGCCTGCCTGCTGTCCTGCAGGAGCGTGACGACTTCCTCGGCGCGCAAGTTGGGAATCAGACGGACGGCGCCGCTTGCGTTGAAGCAGGCACGTTTGACTTCGCGAACGCCGGCTTCCCGGCAGAAGTCCTGAAAGTCGAGCAACGACAGGAAGTGCAGATTGCGGGTGCGATACCAGGGGAAGGGCAGGGATGGCGTCATCGGCGTCCGGCCGCGCAACAAAACCTGCAGGCGGACGGACAGGTGCGCGAAGTTCACGTAGGAAACAATCACTTCGCGGCCTACACGAAATGCCTCGCGAATAATCTCCAGCGGGAACACCATTTCCTGCAAAGTACCGAGCAGCAGAATGTAATCGAACGCCCCGGAGCTGTATTGATCCAGACCGTCCGCAATGTCGCCCTGATGCACGACCAGGCCACGTTCCACACAGCGAGCGACCAGGGCGGCATCCTTCTCGACGCCCTCGCCCCTGATCTGTTTGCGGTGCACCAGCCGCTCTAAAAATGCTCCGTCCCCGGTGCCTAGGTCGAGCACGCTGGATTTTTCAGGGATCCAGTCCAGAACGGTCTGGTAGATATGCGGATTCATAAATCAGGAATTGGTCCGCCGGTATTCGTGATCGAGATAATGTCCCAGGACCCGCGCGAAGGGAGGGTTGTCAATCAGGAACGAATCGTGCCCATACGGCGTGTCCAGATTGATGTAGGTGACGGCCACGTTCCCGCGTTTGAGCAAGCGCACCAGGTCGCGCGACTGGGCGGGCGGATACAGCCAGTCGGACTCAAAGGAAATCACCAGAAAACGGGCACGGATGCGGCGGACAATTTCGGCCACTTCGCCCTTGTCGAACAGATCGAAATCATCCAGCGCGCGCGTCAGGTAAAGGTAGGAGTTTGGGTCGAAACGCTTGACGAAGCTTTCGCCCTGATGTTCCAGATAGCTCTCGACGGCGAACATTTCTGCATCTTCCACCCGAGAGACGCTCGGCGCCTGCCGTTTACGCCCGAACTTGTGCGTCATGGAGAACGCGCTCAGATACGTGACATGCCCCACCATGCGCGCCACCGCCAGGCCATGGGCGGGCCGCGGACCTTCGAAGTAGCTGCCCTGGTTCCAATGAGGGTCGCTGCGAATCGCGCGGCGTCCGATTTCATTGAAGGCAATCTGCATGGCGCTGTGCGAGGTGCAGGTCGCCAGCGGCACACAGACGCGAACCCGTTCCGGATATACCGCGGCCCAGACCAGTGCCTGCATGCCGCCCATGGACGCACCCGTCACGCCAAACAACTGCGAGATTCCCAGCTGTTCGATCAATCTGGTCTGCACCGCAACCATGTCGCGGATGGTGATCGCAGGAAAGCTCATGGCGTAGGGTTTCCCCGTATCTGGACGCGACGAAGCCGGGCCCGTCGTGCCTGCGCAACCGCCCAGCGCATTGCTGCAAATCACAAAGAATTTGTCCGTATCAATTCCCTTGCCCGGTCCCACGTGATAGTCCCACCAGCCGGGGCGGTTCGTCTTCGGATTCATTCCGGCAACGTGGGCATCGCCGGACAAGGCATGGCAAATCAGAATGGCGTTATCGCGAGCCGGTGACAGCGTCCCCAGAGTCTGGTAGGAAACATCCAGCTGATCGAACCGGAAGCCCGACTCGGTGGTAAAACCCTCGATCGTGGCGGTCTGGGTGTGAGTCACGCCCAGCGGGGATCGATACGAGGAGATCTTCTGATCCTGAAGATCTCCCTGATCGATCCTGTCGTTCGGCAAAGCGTTCGGCAAAGCGTTCGGCACAGCCATTCTGGTTCCTACTTTTGCGACGCGCGCAGTGCCTGGTCGAGGTCGGCGATGATGTCGCGCACGTCCTCGATCCCCACCGATAGCCGGACATACTCAGGGCTCGTGCCGGTTTGCGCCTGTTCCTCCGGCGTGAGTTGGGAGTGTGTCGTGGTCGCCGGGTGAATGATCAACGACTTCGCATCGCCGATGTTGGCCAGGTGGCTGAACAGTTTGACGCTGTCGATCAGTTTCTGGCCTGCCGCTTTTCCGCCCTTGATGCCAAAGCCGACGATTCCTCCCTGTCCATCCGGAAGATACTTCTTCACGTTGGCATGATCGGGGTGGTTCGGCAACCCAGGATAATTTACCCACAGCACGGCCGGGTGTTTCGCGAGAAACTCCGCCACGGCCTGAGCATTCCGAGAGTGCCGTTCCAGACGCAAGTGGAGCGTTTCCAGACCCAGCAGCGTCAGGAACGAACCCCAGGGACTCTGCGAGGCTCCGGTGTCGCGCAACCAGTGGGTGCGAACGTGGATGATGTAGGCAATGTTCCCGATCGGACGCAGGGCTTCCTCGAACACCATCCCGTGATAGGCGGGATCCGGAGCTGTGAATTCCGGCCATTTCTGCGGATCCTTGGCCCAGAGGAACTTACCGCTATCGACGACTGCGCCACCAACATGAACTCCGTGGCCGGCGATGAACTTGGTGGTCGAATAAACCACGATATCGAATCCGTGTTCAATGGGCCGGAACAGCGCCGGGGTCAGGGTAGTGTTGTCGATGATGGCGGGCAATCCGTGCTGGTGAGCAAGATCGGTGATGGCGCGGTAGTCGGGGACATCGTTCTTGGGGTTGCCCGGCGTCTCCAGGTAGACCGCGCGCGTGTTCTTGTCGACGAGTTTGCTGATCTGTTCCGGATGCGCCGGATCGAAGAAGCGAACTTCGATTCCCAGCTTTTGGAAAGTCTGCGAGAACAGAGTCCAGGTGCCGCCGTAAAGGCTGTTGGCGGAAATAAAATTCTGGCCGGAGTGCACGATGGTGAGCAGAGAAGCAGTGATCGCCGCCTGTCCGCTGGCGAATGCGAGGCCGGCTGCGCCGCCGTCGAGCGCCGCCAGGCGCTTCTCGAGCACGTCGGTGGTGGGGTTCATCAGGCGGGTGTAGATGAAGCCAAACTCTTTCAGGGCAAACAGATTGGCGGCGTGCTCGGTACTGTTGAATACGTAGCTGGTGGTGGAGTAGATGGGCACAGCGCGGGCGTTGGTCGCTGAATCCGGCGACTGCCCGGCATGCAGCGCCTGCGTGCCCAGCCGGTAGGTTGGTGTTTGATCCGACATGCAACGTCTCCTTCTTAATGAGTTTCTGACTGAGCGATGACTCTGAACGAAATCGTTGGAGCGCAGGCCGCTAAGGAACCTGGGCGAGGCTCCCGTTTCATGCCTGTACGCGAAAATCACTCCGGCACCCCGTCGGCAGGCATCCCCAAAGAAAGGTGCCAGTCTACTAGAAACACGAGCCATTTACTAGACATGACGGAAGATATCGCCGCATCCGCGCAATGGGTGCGCAAGCTATAATTGCGCGCACGCATGGCGCTTACTTCGGGAACAAAACTCGGTCCTTACGAAATCCAATCGCCGCTGGGCGCGGGTGGGATGGGTGAGGTGTATCGCGCCAAGGACACGCGCCTCGACCGCACAGTCGCCATCAAGGTGCTGCCTGCGCACCTTTCCGCTGACCCGCAACTGAAGCAACGCATGGAGCGCGAGGCCAAGGCCATTTCCGCGCTGCAGCATCCTAATATCTGCACGCTGTTCGACATCGGCTCGCAGGACGGCACCGGCTTCCTGGTGATGGAATATCTCGAAGGCCAGACTCTGGCCGAGCGGCTGGCGAAGGGCGCGCTGCCGCTGGATCAAGTCTTGAAGATCGGAACGGAAATCGCGCAGGCGCTGGAGAAGGCGCACTCGCAAGGCATTATCCATCGCGACCTGAAGCCGGCGAACATCATGCTGACCAAGGCGGGCGCGAAGCTGATGGATTTTGGTTTGGCGAAACCGGGGCTGGCTGCGCCGGGACTGGCGAGTTCAGGATTGGCGAGACCGGGAATGCTGACGCCCGCGCAGGCCATGGGCCCGTTCACTCCGTCGACGCCGACCATGAATCTGGCGTCGCTGACTTCGGCCGCGTCGCCGCTCACGCAGAAGGGTTCGATCGTAGGCACGTTTCAATACATGGCGCCGGAACTTCTGCAAGGCGCAGAAGCTGACGCGCGCAGCGACCTGTTCAGCTTCGGATGCGTGCTCTACGAAATGGTTACTGGCCGCCGCGCTTTTGAAGGCAAATCGCAACTGAGTGTGTTCACCGCGATTCTGGAAAAAGATCCGGACCCGATCACGGCCAGCCAGCCGCTGGCGCCGGCGATGCTCGACCGCGTGGTGCGGGCATGCATCGCGAAGGATCCGGCGGAGCGTTTTCAATCGGCGCACGATGTTGCGATGGACTTGCGCTGGATGGCGGACGCCGAGGCAGTCGAACCGGTAAAGGCGTCTGCGCAGTTCACTACATCGTGGGTGGCGGGATTGGCCGTGCTCGCGCTTGCTTTGGTCGCAGTGGCCGGATTCGCCGGGTACCGTTGGGCACGAGCCTCGCAGGAGGAGCTATCAATTCACGCGGAAATTCCGCCGCCCGACAAGTTTTTTCTCGACACGACGGGCGACACGGGCGGGATGCCGGTGCTTTCTCCGCAAGGCGACAAGATTGCTTTCGTGGCGCACGCGGGTGAAACGAAGTTATTGTGGGTGCGCTCGCTGAGCAGTGATTCGGCGCAGCCGCTCGACGGCACCGCGGGTGCGGCGCATCCTTTCTGGTCGCCGGATGGGCACTACATCGCTTACTTTGCGGGTGGCAAGTTGATGAAGATCGCCGCCACGGGCGGCCCGGCAGCGACCATTACTGATGCTCCGAATACCCGCGGCGGAAGCTGGAGCGCCAATGATGTGATTGTGTTCGCGCCGGATTTCATCGGCCGCTTGGCGAAAGTGAGCGCGCAGGGGGGCACGGCGGAGCCGGCGACGGTCATCGATCGCAGCAAGCACACCACGCATCGCTGGCCGTGGTGCTTACCCGACGGCAGACATTTTATCTACCTCGCCACCAGCCATACAGGAGGCGACCCGAAGCAGAACGGAATTTACTTTGCGTCGTTGGATGGTAAAAGCGACGGCACGCAGAGTCATCTGGTCCTGGCGACAGATTCGGCGGCGCAGTATGCCTCCGGCTATCTTCTTTATCGGCTCAACACGGCGCTGGTGGCGCAGCCCTTTGATCCCGAGAAAGGCGTTCTGTCGGGATCGCCCCTGCCGCTGGTGACGAATCTGCGGGATGACGTGGGCGTGTGGCGCAGCATTTTCTCGGTTTCGCAGAATGGACTGTTGATCTACCAAATTGGCAGTAACGATTCGGCCAAAAGCCATCTGGTCATGTTCGACCGCGGTGGCAAGTCGCTCGCGGATTATGACCCGCAGGAGACTTCCGGGGGGAATCTGCGCAATTTGCTCGGCGTGAGAGATGTTCGGCTCTCGCCCGACAACAAGCGAGTGGCCTATGTTGCCGGGAATGGCATATGGACGCTCGACCTGGAGCGCAAGACCAAGACGCGCATCACATTCGATGATCTGGTGATCCAGGAACCGTCGTGGTCTCCGGACAGCAAGACGCTGATTTTTTCGGCGCAACTCACCACCGGCGGCGGCAACGTGGAAATCCGCTCCAAGGCCGCGGACGGCAGTGGCGCCGAGAAGCTGGTTTTCCCCGAGAACAATAACTACCATTTCCCCGGCTGGTCGCCCGATGGAAAATACGTAACGTATCTTTGGGGCGAGGGCGAGAGAAGTGTTTCGCTCTGGATACGGCCGGCAAACGGTGACGGCAAGCCGGTCGCGGCCGTGCAGCCGCCTTCGACGCAATCGAACCTGACTTCGTATCGCATTTCTCCCGACAGTCACTGGGTGGCCTATGCCTCCGACGAATCGGGGCAGCAGGAGATTTACGTCACGAGTTTTCCGGAGGGCAAGGGGAAGTGGCGGGTCTCGACCAATAGCGGCGCATATCCTGCGTGGAGTGGAAATGGCAAAGAGCTGTTCTTCAAGAATCTGACGGACGACATTTTAGTTTGCACGGTGACGCCGAAGGGATCGGAGATCGAAGTGGGCACGCCGCAAAAATTGTTTCATGCCGCATCGCCTGGGATCGGCGTAGCCTTTGACGTCTCCTCGGATGGAAAGCGGGTGCTGGTGAACCACTCCGAAGAAGAAGCCCAGGGACCGCTGCAGTTGGTCACGAACTGGCGTGGGGAGTTGAAGAAATAGCGTGCTCTTGCCCGGCGAGCAGCAGGTTCCTCACCGCGCTTTCAGCCCGGTTCGGAATGAGAAGATTAACTTTCTCGAAATTACCTTGTTCCGCAATGAACCTTGCTCGAATCGGCCCGCTTCCGGGGAAAGATTCCGGTTGACACGAGTCCCTGTCGTTTTATAATCATTCTCGTTTGATAATCCTGCGTCGATAAACATGCGTCTTACCCATGCAGAGTTCCGCGAGCGGGCCGCGAAGCACGGATTGACGGTCACGCACCAGCGCCAGGTGGTCTATGAGGCTGTTGTGGCCGCGCATGGGCACTATTCTCCGGAAGATATTTACGCCGCCGTCCGGCGCCGCATTCCGTCGATTTCTCTCGCCACGGTTTACAACAATCTGAAGCTTTTCATCGAGTGCGGGCTGCTGCGCGAGGTGAGTCCGCATGCCTCCACTTTGCGGGTGGACGGCAATCTCGAACCTCATCACCATTTGGTGTGTTCCCGCTGCAAGTCGGTGCAGGACATTGAGGGAGAGTTCATCGATTTCAAACGGCTGTCACGGCACGCGCCGAACGGCTTTGATCTGACGCAGCCGCTGGTCGAGGTCTTTGGCCTCTGCCGCCGCTGCCGGGCAAAAACCTGAAGTAAAAATATCGTAGAGCCAGCGCTCTCCGTTTGTCACATTTTTCCTGAAAGAAGGAGCAATCATGTCAACCGAAGCGAAGTGCCCGTTCGTACACACCGCAGCCGGGGCCACGGCGAATGCCGACTGGTGGCCGAATCAGCTGAATCTGAAAATCCTGCACCAGCATTCTCCGCTGTCCAATCCGATGGACAAGAAGTTCAACTACGCAAAAGAATTCAAAAGTCTCGACCTGAAGGCCGTGATCAAAGACCTGCATGCCGTGATGACGGATTCGCAGGCGTGGTGGCCGGCCGACTTTGGCCACTATGGTCCGCTGTTTATTCGCATGGCGTGGCACAGTGCGGGAACCTACCGCATTGGCGACGGCCGCGGCGGAGCGGGAGCGGGGCAGCAGCGTTTCGCGCCGCTCAATAGCTGGCCCGACAACGTGAATCTCGACAAGGCGCGCCGGCTGTTGTGGCCGGTCAAGCAGAAGTATGGGAAGAAAATCTCGTGGGCCGACCTGATGATTCTGGCGGGCAACGTCGCGCTCGAATCGATGGGCTTCAAGACGTTCGGTTTCGGCGGCGGACGCCCCGACACTTGGGAACCCGAAGAAGATATTTTCTGGGGTCCGGAAGGCAAGTGGCTGGCGGATGAGCGCTACTCGGGTGATCGTGATCTGTCGAATCCGCTAGCGGCCGTGCAGATGGGCTTGATCTACGTGAATCCGGAAGGGCCGAATGGCAAGCCGGATCCGATCGCGGCGGCGCGGGATATCCGCGAGACCTTCGCCCGCATGGCGATGAATGACGAGGAGACGGTGGCGTTGATTGCCGGCGGTCACACCTTCGGCAAGACGCATGGCGCGGCCGATCCGAACAAATATGTCGGGCCCGAACCTGAGGGCGCTCCCATCGAAGAGCAGGGCTTCGGGTGGAAGAATAAATTTGGCACGGGCAGTGGCGATGACACAATCGGCAGCGGCCTGGAAGTGATTTGGACCACGACGCCGACGAAGTGGAGCAACAATTTCTTCACCAACTTGTTCAGCTACGAATGGGAACTGACGAAGAGTCCGGCGGGGGCGAACCAGTGGACGCCGAAAAATGGAGCTGGCGCCGGCACGGTGCCCGATCCGCAAGATCCGTCAAAGCATCATTCGCCATCGATGCTGACCACGGACCTGGCGTTGCGGCTCGACCCGGCGTACGAAAAGATTTCGCGGCGCTTCTACGAGCATCCAGATCAATTCGCCGATGCGTTTGCGCGAGCGTGGTTCAAGCTGACGCACCGCGACATGGGGCCGATTTCGCGCTATTTGGGCCCGCTGGTTCCGAAGGAGACGCTCATCTGGCAAGATCCGGTTCCCGCCGTGGATCATAAATTGATCGGGGAGAAGGAAATTGCAGCGTTGAAGGCGAAGATTCTCAAATCCGGATTGTCGATCTCGCAGCTGGTGACGACGGCGTGGGCGTCGGCAGCGTCGTTCCGCGGCTCCGACAAGCGGGGTGGGGCGAACGGGGCACGCATTCGTCTGGCGCCGCAGAAGGATTGGGAAGTGAACCAGCCGGCCGCACTGGCGAAAGTTCTCAAGAAAATGGAGGCGATTCAGAAGGAGTTCAACGGCTCGCCGTCTGGCGGGAAGAAGCCAGCTGGGAAAAAGGTCTCGCTTGCCGACCTGATTATTCTGGGCGGCTGCGCAGCCGTTGAGGAAGCGGCGAAAAAGGCCGGGCACAAAGTGAGCATTCCCTTCACGCCAGGACGCACGGATGCTTTGCAGGAGCAGACGGACGTGCAATCCTTCGCCGTGATGGAGCACACGGCGGATGGGTTCCGCAACTATCTGCGCGGCGGACAGCGCCTGTCAGCTGAGGAGTGGCTGGTGGATCGGGCGCAGTTGCTCACTCTGACCGCCCCCGAGATGACGGTTCTGGTCGGTGGCATGCGCGTGCTGAATACGAATGTCGGGCAGACCAAGCACGGCGTCTTCACCAAGCGGCCGGAGACGCTGACGAATGATTTCTTCGTCAACCTGCTCGATATGAATACGAAGTGGGAGCCGTCATCGACTGAAGGCGTGTATGAGGGGCGCGACCGCGCGACCGGCAAGGTCAAGTGGACGGGCACGCGCGTCGATCTGGTCTTCGGTTCGAACTCACAGCTTCGGGCACTGGCGGAAGTCTATGGCTCTAACGACTCGAAAGAGGCGTTCGTGAAGGACTTCGCGGCGGCGTGGAACAAGGTGATGAACTTGGACCGTTACGACCTGGCCTGAGGTCGGCGAAAAACCTGGCGCTTTTCCTGGCTTGTGGGGGCGCAGCACGCGCCCCTACGCTGGTTTTAGCAATCGGCCAAACCGAGGCCGGTGGCGCGTTCTTCTGGGAAGGCCGACTCGACTCCGACTTCTGCCAGCGGTAGACTGTTCCGCTCCAAGATTTTCTCGTCGCAATGAACTTCCGTTGCAAGGGAGAACTCCACGTGCTCAATCGCAGGAATTTCCTTCGCGTCGCCGGCTCCGCGTCGGTCGCAAACTGGCTCGGCCCCAAAGTGATCGCGCTCGCATCCGACAATCCTCCTGCTCCTACCTTCGCCGCCAACGATCACATCCAAATCGCCCTCATTGGTGCCGGCGGCCAGGGCCAGGGAGACACCAGGGTCGCCGTTCAGGTCCCCGGCGTAAAACTCGTCGCCGCAGCCGATTGTTATGACGGACGCCTGCAGCACTGCAAGGAACTCTGGGGCAACGACGTCTTTACTACCCGCGACTACAAGGAAATTCTGGCTCGCCCCGACATCGACGCCGTGATCGTTGGCGCGCCCGATCACTGGCATAAGCAGATCTCCATCGACGCCATGAATGCCGGCAAGGATGTGTACTGCGAGAAGCCCATGGTCCACACGCACGCAGACGGGCCTGGCATGATCGAGACCTCTCAGGCTACCCGGAAGATTCTTCAACTGGGCAGCCAGCGCGTGAGTTCTATTATTTATGCCAAGGCCAAGGAACTGCTCGCGGCGGGCTCCATTGGCCAACTCAACATGGTCAGCGCACACTGGGATCGCAATTCCACCATGGGGGCCTGGAGCTACACCGTCCCGCTCGATGCGTCACCCGAATCCTGCGACTGGCCACGCTTCCTGGGCACGGCTCCGAATATTCCTTTCAATGCCGAGCACTTCTTCCAGTGGCGCAAATGGAAGGCCTACGGCACCGGGGTGGCAGGAGATCTTTTCGTTCACCTGTTCTCGGGCACGCACTTCATCACCGGCAGCAACGGTCCGACCCGCGCGATGGCCACCGGCGGCCTGCGTTTTTGGAAAGATGGCCGCGACGCCTACGACGTCGTGATGGGCCTGTTCGACTACCGCGAAGGATTCAACTTGAGCCTGCGCGTCAACTTCGTGGACGGCGGCGAAGAGAGCGAAGGCCTCACCTTTATCGGCTCGGAAGGCACCATGGAGATTGAGGGGAACACTCTCACCCTTAGCCGTACGCCGCGGGAAACCGAGCCCGGTTTGTTCATCGACAGCTTCGCGGAGTCCATGCAGAAGCGAATGACGGCCGAGTACCACCAGAAGTATCCGCTCCCGCATCCCGCCGGCCCGCCGGCGGCGCGCTATGAAAAATACGTCGCACCCGAGCACTACCGGGACAGCTACGACCACTTCACCAACTTTTTCGCGGCCGTGCGCTCCCGCCAGCCTGTGGTTGAAGATGCCGTCTTCGGCTACCGGGCTGCGGGAGCCGCCCTGCTCAGCAACCTTAGCATCGAGCGTGGCGCCGTCGTGAAGTGGGATCCGGATGTCATGAAACTCGCGGCCTAGGGAACGGTCGACCTTTTGAGATTAGACCGGGCTGGGTTCAGTGCTTGTCGCCGAAAATTTCTGCGGTGAAGGCTTCGATGGTCGCGCCTTTTTGCCAGGCGTCTTTCCAGGTATCGAGGGGCAGGCCGGCTTTGCGGCAGGTTTGGGCGAGGAAGGTGGCGCGGTCCCAGTGGTGCTCGGTGGGCACTTGCGGCAGGAGCAGGCCGCGACGTCCGGCGAGGCTGATGAGCAGGCCGTGGCGGCCGATCTCAATGGCGTCAGGCGAAATGGGTTGCGGCACCGACAGGATGCTGAGTTCGATTTGCAGTTCACGGGCTTCGGGCAAGGTTACGGGAGGGAAGCGCGTGTCTTCGAAAGCGGCGGCGCGGGCGGTGTCTGCGACCGCACGATAGACCGAGCTGATGGGGAGAGCGTAGCCGACGCATCCGCGCAATTCGCCGCGCAGGTAAAGCGAGGTGAAGACGCCGCGGGGTTCGGCGAGATGAGTGCTGGGCGGGTCGAGGGGAATCTCGCGGTGTTCCGTATCGCGATGTCCCATAGTGCGATGTCCCAGTGCGGAGAGAATCGACTCGTGGGCGAGGCGAAGCAGCAGAGAGCGCTCGCTGGGTGAGAACTCGCCAGTTTCCACGGCGACGGGACTAAGTTCGGGACTAGGTTGCAGCGACATCGCGTTCGGCCTGCGGCGGCGTGACCGGCTTGGCGCGCCGGCTGAGGATGAAGGCGCGGCGGCGGCGCTTCACTCCGCGCTGGTCAATCTTCGACCAGAAGGCGACAAAGTAGTCGATCGCCGACACCAGCGACACACATACCATGAACCAGATCGCGAGGTAGGCGATCCAGTGGATGGGGAAAATGTAGTGGCTGTAAATCGTCCACTCTTTCCAGCGATGGTCGAGGATAACGGCCACTACAGAAACGATCTGCACCACCATTTTGAGCTTGCCGAGTTCGCTGGCTTCGATAGTGAAACCTTCCGAAGCGGCGATGGAACGCAGGCCGCTCACCAGGAACTCGCGGCCGATGACGACTACGGCAATCCACGCGGGAACCAGGCTGGGATTCAGTTGCACCAGCGTAACGAAGGCGGCGGCGATGAGAAGCTTGTCGGCCAAAGGATCGAGCAGGATTCCCATGGTGGTGACTTGACCGCGCTTGCGAGCGAGGTAGCCGTCGATTCCGTCGGTGGCCGAAGCGGCGATGAAGATTGCCGATGCCAGCAGCTCTCTTTCGCCATTGATGCCGTTGAAGCGCGGGCTCAACAGGATCCACATCAGCAAAGGAATGCTGGCGATGCGGATGAGCGTGATGGAGTTAGGCAGATTCACACGACTGGGATGGTTCCGGAGGCCGACCGGAATCCTGATTGATTATCCTCCACGCGGGAAGGGAACGCAATGGAAGGGAAGTTACGTAGGGTGTTCTTAGAGACGTAGCTGGCTACGTCTCTGCCGGCGGCACGTTGGGTGATGGCGAGAGAGACGTTGCAAGCAACGTCTCTACGAATTATTTCGACGTGGCTGGCGCCGTCGCCGCTGCCTTCGCCTGCTTGGCAATGATCAGATCTTTGATTTTGTCGTAGGTGGCTTGGGGGATGATTTTCTTTTGTACGAGGACCAGCTTGGTGCGGTAGGGGCGGCCGTCGATGATCTTCTGCGAGTAGGCGTCGCCGATGCCGGGCAGGGCCTTGAGCTGATCCTTGGTGGCGGTGTTGATGTCGAGCTTGTCGGCTTCGGGCTTGGCGGTCTGCGCGGGAGCGGCCATGGCCGAGCCATTCGATGCGGCCTGGCCGACTGCCATGCTGTTCACAAGCGAAAGTGCGAAGATCAAGACCGCGATCTGCGCCATCAGTTTTCGTTCGATTGATTTCATTGATCCTCCTTTGTGGACCACAGGGGCTAAAGCCCGCGAATTCTTTTCGCATGGACGCGGCGCTAAACCGCCGCTCTTCCACGTTGCTTAATCGGCGCGATTGCCCGACGTTGCCTAATCGGCGCAGCTGAAGCCGCGCCCTTTCAAAAACCAGACGCTACGACGCGGCTAAAGCCGCGCCCTTCCCAAAATGCTTCCGCTACGCGTAAATGCCGCGCTGGCGAATTGTGTAGGCCACGCGGTCGATCGCCAACATGTAGGCGGCGATGCGGTTGTTCACGTGGTGAGTCTCGGCGTAGCGGACGACGTCTTGGAACGAAGACTTCATGATTTCGTCCAGTTGCTCGTTGACGACCGATTCTTTCCAGAAATAGCCCTGGCGGTCCTGCACCCACTCGAAATAGGAAGTGGTGACGCCGCCGGCGTTGGCCAGAATGTCGGGGATGACGAAGACGCCCTTGTCGGTGAGGATGTCGTCGGCTGCGGAAGTGGTCGGACCGTTCGCGCCTTCGGCCAGGATGCGGCACTTCACGCGGCTGGCGTTGCGGCTGGTGATGACGTTCTCGGTGGCGGCGGGAATGAGAATCTCGCAATCTTCGACCAGCAGGTCGGCGGTCTCGGCTTTTTCCGCGCCGGGGAAGCCGTGCACGGTGCCGTTTTTCTGGCGGAAATCGACGAGGGCCTTCAGGTCGATGCCGTTCTTGTTGTGCAGGCCGCCGCCCACTTCGCCGATGCCAATGATTTTGTAGCCGGCCTGATGCATGAGCAGCGCGGCATTGGACCCGACGTTGCCGAAGCCTTGCACGATGACGCGGGTGCTTTCGCGGGCCAGGCCAAGCTTCGCACAGGCTTCATCGCAGACAACCATCACGCCGCGGCCGGTGGCTTCGCGACGTCCGCGCGATCCGCCAATATTAATCGGCTTGCCGGTCACGACGGCGGTCACGGTCTGGCGCATGTGCATGGAGTAGGTGTCCATCATCCAGGCCATGATTTGTTCGTTGGTGTTGACGTCGGGGGCGGGAACATCTTTTTCGGGGCCGATGAATTCGATGAGTTCGGAAGTGTAGCGGCGGGTCATGCGTTCGACCTCACCCATCGACATTTTGTGGGGATCGCAGATGACGCCACCCTTGGCTCCGCCGAAAGGAATGTTGACCACGGCGCACTTCCATGTCATCCAGCTGGCGAGAGCGCGAACTTCATCGAGCGTGACGTCGGGGGCGTAGCGGATGCCGCCCTTGGCCGGGCCGCGGGCGATGGAGTGCTGCACGCGGAATCCGGTGAAGACTTCGAGATGGCCGTCGTCCATCTGTACGGGAATGTAGACCGTGAGCTCGCGGTTGGGATAGCGCAGAACGCGCCACAGGCCTTCGTCAAGATTGAGCTTCTGCGCGGCCAGGTCGAAGCGCGCGCGCTGCGACTCCCACGGGTTGGATTCTTTGTCCACGTGCGGGGGCGTAGCAATCGTCGTCATAGAAGTGGTCTCCGGAATGATGGCAGGTTGGAATTTGCGGCGACATGCCGGCCGCCGCCGGACAATTCCCGGTCGTGGGCAGGCAAACGTTCCGAGTATATGAGGGGGGATGGGGGGGAAGCAAGTTAGAGGGAGCGTCGTCGATGGAGTGGAACCAAGATTGGGTGCCCCATGTCTCGCTGGTTTTGCGAGACATGGGAGAGGCGAGACAACCCTCTCGTCTCCCCGCAGTTTTGTCCCTTTTCCTTCGTTTGTTGCCACGGCAGCAGCACCGGGTCGGTCTTCCCATGTCTCGCAAAGGCTGCGAGACATGAGGCACCCCGGCACCCCACCTTTGTTTACTTATCTAGGATTCGTTCATGGTGCGATCAGGCGGCTGGGGGGCGGATTTTCATTACCAGGATAGTCGTATCGTTTATCTGCACGGGGCCTGGCTCTCCGAGCAGGTACCAGCGGAAGCTGCTCCAGGGCCACTGTTCGGGTGAGGCTACCAATCCACCTGCTACCGGATTGCGATGGATGTAGCGCAGTTTTTCGATTCGCTTCTGCTCGGTCCAAACATTGAAGTCATAAAACCGCGCCTGCCAGAAACGTTGTGGACTCGCAGGTTTTCGTGTTCCGTCATTACCCGGAACTGGGGTGCCCCATGTCTCGCTGTTCTTGCGAGACCTGGGACTGCGAGACATGGGACGGCGATGGCCCGGCAAACTGCGAACCACGCCTAGTTTCAACGCCTGTACTACAGTCGACAGCGTGGCCCGCTGAGGCTCGCTCACCAGCAGATGAACGTGTTCCGGCATGACGACGTAGCCTACGACTACGAGCCGGTAACGTCGGCGAACGCGGTCCAGAATCTTCAGGAAGAGATCACAGAAGCTTTCGTTTCTGAAAAACGGTTGGCGGCGGTAACAACTGAAAGTCAGAAAGTGCAGGTCGTTACCGCCATAAAATCGGTGGAGACCTTCGGTCATGTTGTGAAGAATAGGGAGAATTCGGAAGACCTGTCTGTGACGAGTGAACATTCGAGGAGAATTGCGGGTGTGAGAATCCTCGGTCTGGGGATCCCATGTCCGGGAATCCCAGGTCTCGCAAAACCAGCGAGACCTGGGGCACCCCACCTTCGGCACCCCACTTCAGGGCCCCACTTTCAAGAAAAAATCAGGCCCGGACTTTTTGGGTCCGGGCCTGACCGATAAACGACAGCGCGTTTAGTCTTCGCCGACCAGGGCGTTGAGCAGGCCGGTGCCGTTGGGGCTGCCCCATCCGGTGACCAGATCGTAGCCGGTGACGGCCGAGTAGCTGCCGGACTTGCCGCTGGTGATGTCGTGGAAGTCCGTGCCGTAGCTGGAACTCACACCGAAGGCGTAGAGATAGGGGTTGATGAAGCCGATGGTGGAGTATCCATTGGCCTTCAGTTGCTGGTTGACGAGGGCAATGTAGCCGGCCCACATCGGTGTGGCGAAGCTGGTGCCGCCGTAGTCGTTGGCGGTGCAGGTGGTCTGGTCAGCGCACACGTAGAACGTGAAGTTGGCGTTGGCCGAGACATCGGGGCCGTTACGGTAGGTGGTTGAGCCCTTGTTGCTGGAGTTGATCACGCCCGCAAGCTTCTGCCATGCAGGAATCGCGATCTTGTCGGGCGAGATGCCGCCGCCGCTATCGACCCAGGCCGTTTCCGACTTCCAGGGACCAGCAGCGCTGGCGGTGACGAGGTCGGTGCCGCCGACGGAAACGACGTTGGCATCGTCCGCCGGCCAGGCTTCATTTCTGCGCGACCAGGTCGAGCTGTCACCTGAAGCCGCGAAGAAATTCTGGCCTTGCGCGGCCATCTTTTCGAAGTAGGGGTCGAGGGTGGAGGGATCGGCCGGCGTCCATCCCCAGGAGCAGCCGATGGTGGTGGGCAGCGGGCTGTGGGTGGTCATGGCGCTAATGATGGCCGTGTCGGTTGAGCCGATGTACATGACCAGGCTGGCGAGGCCGGGAGCCATGCCGATGGCCTGGGTCATGTCCAGCGTCTGCTCGGTGTCATCGCAATCGCCGCCGGCGCGGGAATAGACGCAACTGGTGCTGGTTCCGTCAGTCGACAATAGGGTGATCGGAACGCTGTTGGTCTGACCAACATTCTTGTAATAGGTGGTCAGATCAGCCAGATCGGTGCCCAGGTATTCGAACAGGCCGAGGTTCTCACCAGCGCCGGTCAGAGCTGAGCCGCCGTAGTAGGCCGCGCGCATGTCGCTGCCCAGGAACGAAGCCGAGGGTCCGGAACCGGTGGTGGCGTGGCTGACAACTTTGTCAGGGCTGATGCCGTGCGCCTTGGCGTAGTCGCTCTTCTTCACGAACATGGGGTGGGGAATGGAGAAGTTATCCAGGCCTGAGATGTGCCAGAGCTGGAAGGGCAGGTCGACGGTGGGTTCACGATCCGGTGCGTAGAAGATGCGATTCTCAGTGGGATGCTGGTAGGCGAGCATACTCACATGGAAGGCGGTTTCGATGGCTGAGACCGGGCCTTTCACCTGGACTTCCATGCCGTCGCGCGAACCGCCAACCACGGCCAGGAAGTGTTCGAGGGCGTAGCGCACGACCGAGTCATAATCGGCCTGCGTGGGGCCAAACTTCTCGGTGAACTCGGCCGGGGTGAGGAAGTGGCGGTGGTTGGGAACAGTCGAGCTGTAGAGATCGGCCAGGAATGAGTCCAGGCCAGCCTGATCGCGCACTGGCAGAACCACATCTAACTGCAGGACTTGAGTGGCGGGAAGATGACCGAGCAGTTTGGCCTGGCCGTTGAGTGTTGCTTCGCGTACATGGCGGGTCATCAGCGATTCAGCGCGGACCAGAGTGGCTCCGGCTGAGACGAACGCTGCGATGGATAGTAGCGATACACACAGTCTACGATTCACTATGTTCTTCCTCCTGAGAGTTTTTAAATCGTCAACTACGTTGGATCGGACGCGAGAGTCCGCCGCCGTCCCGGCGAAATCTCTTTCCCACTTACGAAAAGCCCAGCCAGTATTCGGGGAAGAGCGGAGGGGTGTCAAGAATAAAGGGAAACAAACGGTTGTGAGGCATGTTTCGTTACGAAAGCCGAACAAGGCGACTCCCGCGGAGTCAGTGACCGATGTCTTCCCGCAGGAGCGCGCCAAGCGCTCTGGAGGGATCTTACGAAACCTGGACACTGGTTGTACTGATGCGAGGGGCGGCTACACATTATGAGGCGCAGGCGCTCCCATCCCCGGCATCAACAGCGTCGGCTGTCGGAGGGTTCCTCGCCCGGCTGTCGCCGCGCTCAGAATGACACCGCACTGAATGATCTTGAAATTGAGTCACTGCCCGCGACGGCTACAGTTTGATTTCCATGCCTTCGGCGGCGGCGCGGACTTTGGGGTAGTAGTTGAGGGCGTCTTTCACCACTTTGTCGACGATGGCGTCGGTGTGGTCGGGGTCGTGATGGTAGAGGATCAATTCTTTGGCGCCGCTTTCCATGACGACGTTGACGGCTTCGCGCCAGTGGCTGTGTCCCCAGCCGCGGCGGCGGGCGGCGTACTCTTCGGGTAGATATTGGGCGTCATAGATGAGGATGTCGGCGCCTTCGGCCAGCTTGCGCACGGCCTTGTCAAAAGTGGCGTCGCCGGGTTCGTTATCGGTGGCGTAGACCAGCACACCTTCTTTAGTCTCCAGACGAAATCCCATGCAGCCCTGGGGATGGTTCAGCCACGCGGTTTTAATGCAATCACCGTCGGCCATGGGCAGGCATCCATTGTCGATGTTGTAGAAGTTGAGCTTCGCTTTCATCTGGTCAAGATCGACGGGAAAATAAGGCGGAGCCATCTGCTCGGCCATGACCTGTTCCAGCCGGCGAGTGCGGCTGGAGGAGTGAAAGACGAACCGGCTGTTGGGATTGTCGTACAAGGGGCGGAAAAAGGGCATGCCCTGAATGTGGTCCCAGTGGAAATGGGAAACGAAAACGTGAGCGGCGAACGGGCGCTCGCCGAACTCGCGTTTCAGTTCGCTGCCGAGGACGCGAAATCCGGTGCCGCAGTCGAAGATGTAAATCTGGTCGCCCACACGCACCTCGACGCAGGAGGTGTTGCCTCCGTAGCGCAGGTTCTCGGGCTGTGGCGTGGGCGTGGAACCGCGTACGCCCCAAAACTTGACTCGCATATGTGGCTGCTTAATCCGTAATCTTCGACTGCCGGAGACTTCCCGTCAATTCGATTGCTGGTCCCTCTTCGATGGTTCTCCGTGGACGAAGTAACACCTGAGCTTGCCGCAAGCTCAAAATGTTCATAGTACGCGGGATAATTAAGATTCTAGCCGCTGTCGAGAGGCCAACAAGTGACTAAAGTTTCGGCGGTTGGTTGGCGAATTCGCGTAGCCGCAGACCACTGACGGTTCAGGGTGCCGTCATTCGCTGCTTCTGCGGGCATCCGTTGGCTACTGGCGCTGGCTACTCGCTCGCGAAGGTGATTAAGGCCGCGCTCGCCGGCGGCAGATCGATGACCGCGGCGCCGTTCTCGACGGGCAGCGTTTCCTGCCGCGCGGGGGACCAGGCGCCGCTTGCGCCTACGGGCGCTCCGCCAAAGGTGGTGTCGGTAGTGTCATCCACGCGCGGGGCGCGCAGCCGCAATGCTTTTGCATGCGGTGCGGGTTGACCGGAATCGACGGTGAGGCGAACCGCTCGGTCTAGGTTCTTGTTGACCGCGGCGACCTTGATTGATCCTGTGTTGGCGCGAAGGGCATAAGCGGTGAGCAGAGGCGCCTGATCTAACTGATCCAACTTCGTTTCCACGAGTTGCCCGGGGCCGGCCTCGGCGAACAGCAACATGCCGTAGAAAATCGGGCGCGCCAGGAATCCATTTTCCTGGGTGCCGGCAATCGGCGTGTACCAGCCGTAACCGCCGCCGTGAAAGTTGATGCCCATACCGCCGGCCGAGGCGAGCTGATACATGAGGTCGGCACTCCAGAGCGCGGAGGCAAAGGTATCGCTGACGCCCGGCTTGCCGCCCTGATAGCAAGAGTTGGTTTCCGCCAGCCGGAAGGGCAGGCCAGATTCCTGCATGGTGGTCTTCATGCCTTCGAATTCTTCCCGCAGTTTGGGGTTGGGCCGGAGCAGGCGCTCGATCGTCATCGAAGGATCGGTCGGCGGTCCCTCGGCATAATAATGCTGCGAAAGAAACACGGCCTCGCGTTTGAATTGCCGGGCGAAAGGCACGAGCCACTCATTGTTGTATGCGGTGTCGGGTCCGGCGAAGGGCGCGTTCGGAAGACGCGCCTTAATCACCTGGTAGAAGCGCTGCCACTCGACGGCGAATTGTTTGAAGGCGTAGTCGGATTTGCGAATTCCGTTGCGAAAGAAAAGATCGGGCTCGTTGCAGAGTTGGAAGGCGATCAGCTTCGAGCCGGCCGCATCCATTACGCGGGCAGCCTCGTCGGCGGCATCTTCGGCCGTGCCGGTGCCCAGGTTGAGGCCATAGATCAGCTTCCAGCCGCAGGCGTCGAGGAACTCGCGCAGGTTGCGAATCGCTTCCGGTGTAATATTCACGGGCGCAGGAGCTTTGTGGCCGGTGTCGGGACCGACGGCCATGCCGAAGGCCGCGGGATTCGCTTTGTCTCCAGTGCGGATGTTGTCTGGATTTTGGGGGTTCTGTACGTTCGCAGGTTTTGTGGGATCCGGAGTCCAATAGCAATACTCGCTGGTATTGCCTCCAATGCGCAGAACGCCGGAGGCGCCTAAGCGCCGCACGAATCCCGCCAGTTCGGTATTCGCTCCCGAAAAGAAATGAGGATTGCCGAGTTGCGCCGATTCGTAACTCAGGCCGGTGAAGTCGTCGGCGATCTTGTTGCCCAGGCGGTCGGGACGAAGAGTCAGCCGGACGGAGGCACTCGGGCTGGTTTCCGCAAAGCTGAGCGGATGGGAGAGAACAGCCGCGGAAGCCGCGGCAGAGAGGCGAATAAACTTTCGGCGATTCATGATTGCGTTTGCACCCGCAGTGATTGCAGCACAGGTTTACTCTCGCGTGCAATGAGTTTGACCCAGCGCTGAAGCACGCGGGCGTCGCCTATAATAAAAATCCCGCCGACCGCGGCGGTTGGATTGCCCACGATGCTGCAACCTGACTTCAAAGAATTTTCCCGGCTGGCCCGAGAGTCGACCCTCGTCCCGGTAGTGAAATCGGTGAGCGCCGACTTGCTGACGCCGGTGTCGGCGTTTCTGGCGATCGCCGATAAAGAGCCGCACGCCTTCCTGCTGGAGTCCGTGGAGCGGGGCGAGCAAATCGGGCGCTACACGTTTCTGGGTGCGCGGCCTTACATGCGGGTCAAGGCGCAGGCGGGCAAGGTCGAGATTGAGCGCGGACGGAACACCCCCACCGTTCGACAGGCTCAGGGCAGGCTTTCTCGCGCAAAGGGCGCGCGAGAAATGGGGCACCCGGACAAGGAGAATATTTTTCAGGTGGTGAAGCGCTTGCTGCGCGAGCATCAGCCAGCCAGCATTGCCGGACTGCCTCCGTTCACCGCGGGAGCGGTGGGATATTTCGCTTACGACGTGGTGCGGCAGCTGGAAAGAATTGGCAACCACGCCAAAGATGATCTGAAACTGCCCGACGCTGAACTGATGTTCTTCGACCGGCTGCTGGCCTTTGACCATCTGCGGCACCAGATCCACATTATGGCAGCGGCGGACGTGAAGCGGGAAAGTCCGCGGCGCGCCTATGACCGGGCGCTACGCGATATTGCCGCACTGGAGAGAAAGCTGGCGGCGGGGCTGAGTCCGGCGCTGTGGCGCAAGTCGAGCAAGGCTAAAGCTGGAAAACTCAAGGTGCATGCGGGCACGCCGCGTGACACCTTTTTGAAAAATGTAAAGCGCTGCAAGGGATACATTGCTGCGGGCGATATTTTTCAGGTCGTGCTGTCGCAGCGGCTCGACTTTACTCCGGAAGTTGCGCCGTTTGATTTGTATCGCGCGCTGCGGCAGGTGAATCCGTCGCCGTATCTTTATTTTCTGCGGTCAGGGGATACGCACATTCTCGGCTCCTCGCCGGAAATGCTGGTGCGGGTCACGGGACGCAAACTGGAATACCGGCCGATCGCGGGGACGCATCCGCGGGGGCGCGATGAAGCGGAAGATTTGCAGCTCGAACAGAAGATGCGCACCGACGAAAAGGAACGCGCCGAGCATGTGATGCTGGTCGACCTCGGCCGCAACGACTTGGGACGCGTGAGCGAGTATGGGTCAGTCAAAGTAAAGGATCTGATGTACGTGGAGCGCTATTCGCATGTGATGCATCTGGTGTCAGCGCTGGAAGGCACGCTGCGCAAGGATCTCGATGCGCTGGATGCTTTCGCCGCATGCTTCCCGGCGGGGACGCTGAGCGGCGCCCCGAAAGTGCGAGCCATGCAGATCATCGAAGAACTGGAACCGACGCGGCGCGGAATCTATGGCGGGTCGGTACTGTATGCCGACTTCGCGGGAAATCTGGATTCGTGCATCGGCATTCGCACGCTGCTGATGCAGGGCAAGAAAGCATACCTGCAGGCGGGAGCGGGGATCGTGGCGGACTCGGATCCGGCGAGCGAGTTTCAGGAGTCGCTGAATAAGGCGCAGGCGGTGGTGAGGGCAGTGGAAAAGGCGAGGAATCGGTCGTGATCGGCGGTTCTAATCTCGCCGCGCTATATACGGGATGCGCAAGGCAGCGTGCCAAGCCTGCCCGGACGAGAGGCCTATTTCTTGGAGGACGAGGCAAACGAGGATCTGCCTCAGCCTCAGGTTAATGTTGGAGAGATCTTCTGGCTCCGTGATCGCCAACGGTTTAAGCCGCTCTGAATGGTGGGCGAGAAAGTCACGAGTGTTGACTACCCGGTCCGCGAAGGATTTCTTATCCGCGGCGAAGGGTTGGATTACCCCGGGTTGCAGCTTCTTTTCGAGGAGAGTCACGAGCCGTGTGCGAAGCTTCGTCTGGCTGCCACCAATGATTTGCCTGTGGAAGCTTTCCAACCCACTCACGAGATCTAGGTATTCGACACGTGCAAAGCGATCGGTGCTGTTTATCGAACTCAAAAGCATCTCGACGGATGGTCGCAGTTGATCTCGTTTCGCGAACCAACTCTCGATTACCGTCTGGATGGCACCTTGAAGGTCTTTCAGAGACAGCATCATTTCATGCGTATGGGCTTCCAGTTTGGGCAACTGGCGATAAGAAACGATATCCGCGAAGGATGCCGGAGCAGGGATGGACCCTGGAGGCGTCGCGACGACTTCCGGCTTGTCGAGTCGAATCATGGTCGGCTGAACCCAAAGGCCCGTAAGCAGCGCCAGCAGCCCTTGGAACTCGCTGAGGACATCGAGGATTACGCCGTTCCCCGAGGGCACAGAAAGGGTCAGATTCAACGTGGCCCGATGTACAAGCTTGAAGTCGTGTGAGCCGAAGTGGGGCGACACCTGCGATCGAATGGAAATCGTGCCCGGGGGATGGGTTATTCGTGCGGTTACCACCTTGCGGTCGGAGAACGCGATCTTGACGAACTTGGCCCCGGGCCTCCTTATAGCTCCCGGCATAATCCACTCTTCAAGATGGGTGAACATTGCTGATGCCCCTGCAAAGTCCATCTCGGACTCGGAGTTGAAATGGTCTCCGAGAAGCGCACAATTTGCAAAATATTCCGTTTCAGAACCGAGCACGAACGGCACAGCGTCAGCTATGGTGCACCGAAGACCTTTGTCAGTTGTTCCCAAAATGATGGATGGTTTCCGCGTCCGCTGAGACATCCCGCTTGTGAGCTTGGCAAAACCATGAAGTGGGTCACCGGGGAAGAAATTGCCCTTCAGCAAAAGCCTAATGCCCCTGCCCGGCACGAAGTCAAAGACACCCCGCACCCGTAGGTCTGTCTGACCGGGCGGCCACCAGAATCCATGCAGTTGGAATGCTTCACTGAGCCTGTGCATCTGATTCCCACGCTATCTTTTCGAGCGGCTACAATCCAAGGAAATTTTCCACCAGCTTTTTCCCCGCATCGGTGAGCACGCTTTCGGGATGGAACTGCACTCCCTCGACGGCGTGGCGGCGGTGGCGCAGGCCCATGATGGTGCGGGTGCCGTCTATTTCGGTGGTCCAGGCGCTGACTTCCAGGTTGGCGGGCAAATCCTTTTCTTCCACGATGAGTGAGTGGTAGCGCGTGGCCGTCATGGGCATGGGCAGGCCTTGAAAGACGGTGCGGTTGTCGTGCATGACGGGGCTGGTTTTGCCGTGCATGAGATGCGGGGCGCGCACCACGCGGCCGCCGAAGGCTTCGCCGATTGCCTGATGGCCAAGGCAGACTCCGAGCACGGGAACTTTTCCGGCGAAGTGGCGGATGAGCGCGATGCTGATGCCCGCTTCGTGCGGCGTGCAGGGGCCGGGCGAAATCACAATTCTTTCTGGATGCATGTCCTCGACTTCGCTTACGGTGACCTGATCATTGCGGCGAACTTCAATTCGTTGAGCGTCAATTCGCCCACCCCCGGCTTCCGCACCCAGTTCGCCGATGTACTGCACCAGGTTGTAGGTGAACGAATCGTAGTTGTCGAGAACGAAGATCACGCGCTGCGCTCCTGATAGAAGCTTACACCAGGAGTCAGTGGCCAGTGATCAGTGGCCAGTAAAACACTCGCCTTAGAATCTTCGGCGCTTCGTTGTGACTGTGCATCAGGCTTACCCATTGCAGACTGCCGGCGATCGAGTACTGGCCACCTGACCCCTGGCCACTGACCACTGTTTTCCGCCTGAAAGGGCCATCTGCTGACCCAAGGGTGGTATTGACCGGGGGGCTGGGGCGGCGCATGCTCATTACATACGCTCAAAGATTGCTTAGCTAAAGATTAGTTAGGTGCACTTCTGCGTCACTTTGGAGGGTGTATGGCCGAGCCCCAGGAAGAGAAGAGGGGAGCGCGACGCTTCCCACTGCACGTGCCGGTTACGGTCGATCACGGTCACGCGGCGCAACCCGCGCAGCTGCGCGACGTCAGCGCGCGCGGCATTTGTTTTTATCTGGAGTCCGCCGTGGCCCAGGGATCGGCCATCGGCTTCACGCTCACTCTGCCGCCAGAAATCACTTTGACGGAGAGCATCCGGGTGCAGTGCAAGGGCCGCGTGGTGCGGGTCGAAGACGGACGAGCCGACGGCAAGCTGGCCGTGGCTGCCGTGATCGAAGAGTACGAGTTTCTGCCGGAAGCGTAAGAGCAGTGGCTAGTCGCTAGTGGTTAGTGGCCAGAAAGACGCCGCCGAGTCGTGAGGCTGGCCGCTGGAGAGCATCTCGCGAAATCTATCCATGAGATAGCCACTGGCCACTGGTGACTGATCACTGAACACTTTCTTCCGCCCTTCTCTCTCCTCTCTGCAAGTGATATGTTTCCTGCAAGCTTCCAAACGAGGGAAATCTCTTGCCGCGAACTGCGCTTCCATCTGCGCGCGTGATTTTGTCGATCATGTTCTCTGGCATGTTGTCCGGAATCATGGCGGCTGCGCTGTTGGCTGCCGGTGCTGAGGCGCAGACCTTTGGTCCGCCGCCGCTGATCACTAGCGTGCGCATCATTCATGAAAAAGGCGTGCACGAACACGGGGCGCCGGCGGTCGAGATTCTGTCGAGCGGCGGTCCGGTTATTCCCGAGATTCAATTGCTGGAATCGCCGCCGCGGCTGGTTATCGATCTGCCCAATTCACGGTTGGGATTGGCGCAGCGGCGAATTCCAGTGCAAAAGGAAAATATTCTCGCGATTCGCGTCGATCAATACCAGCAGAAGCCGCCGATCACGCGCATCGTACTCGACCTGCAGGCCCCGTACGGCTACTCGTGGGAGGGCGCGGGGCATCGGCTGGTGGTGCGTCTGAAGCCCGCGGAAGATTTGACTGTCGGCAAGAAGTCATCGCAGCCCGAGCCTCCAGCCGCGCCGGGAATCTCGCTGGGCGCTGAAGCGGCGGTGGTCCCGGTTACGGGCGGATCGGGAGCCATCGTGTCGGCGCGAAGCCGCATCGGGTCAGGCGCATCGGTAACGGCTGGTACGGAGACGGCAGTGCTTCGCTTGGCGGGTGGGGGAGAAGTTCGGGTGTGTCCGGGGAGCACGGTCTCGGTTGCGACCTCGCAGAACAAGCGCGACCTGATGCTGGGCCTGAGCACGGGCGCGATGGAGGCGCACTACACGTTGCGGGCCTCGGCCGACACGGTGCTGACGCCGGATTTCCGCATCCTGTTTGCAGGGCCGGGAGAGTTTCATTTTGCTATCAGCGCCGACGCGCACGGCAATACCTGTGTGCGCGCGCTCAAGGGCAACACCTCGTCGGCGATCGTATCGGAACTGATGGGCGACCGGATTTATCAGGTCAGGCCGAGCGAGCAGGCGGTGTTTCGTTCGGGACAGATCGACAAAGTGGACAACGAGGTTCCGCTGGAGTGCGGATGCCCTGCGCCATCGCCGCAGATGCGGGCGGAGGCTGCATATGCTCCGAACGTGCCGGACTCGGAGTTGCCGGAGAAAGTGGCCATCGGCGGGAGCGCGACGCCGGTGCAGACTTCGGCAACCGCTGCGGGAAACTCGCAAGCGGCCGCGGCGAACACGCCGCTGACCAATGGTCCGGAGACGATGCCACTGACGCCGGCGCAAGCCAGCGAGGCTCATGTGCGGGTGGAAGCGCCGCTAGTATTTACGCCGGCGAAAAAGCGCGCTGCCAACGTGGCGCCTGCCCCAGTGCAGGCCGTAAAGGATTTGCCGCTGACGGAATCCCCGGCGCGGCAAGTTCGTCTTGATACTGTGATCCAGTCGCCTCTGCCTCCGAAGCCTGAGCACCGCGGCTTCTTCCGGCGGGTGGGAGCATTCTTCCGGGCGATCTTTAAGTAACCAGCGGCTAGTGATTAGTGGTTAGTGGCTAGTGAACCGCCTCGCGACACTTCCGCGCTCGTCTGCGCTACTTTTTTCCTGACTGGAAATCCTTTTCGCACCGTCTTGCGTCTTACGGCACGTTGGACTGAGATGGCCGGCGAACAATTGCCGGCAGGAGCGCGCCATGACCGCTGCAAGTCGCGGATCGGAACCGAATATATTTTCACTGCTCTCTGGGGAAAACGACGGGCTTTATCGTGCCCGGCGCGAGACTTTCGTGTTCTCGATGCTGGGACAAGCTGCGATTTTAGGGCTGATTATTTATTTCACCAGCTGCGTCATCCGCAGCACGCCGCCGCTCGTTGGACAACTGCCCAGGTTCATCGAGCTGCCGCTGGTGTTCGCGGGGAACAACGGTGGCGGAGGCGGGAATCATGATCCTGTGCCGGCGTCGCATGGGAATCCTCCTCCGGCCTCGCTCGATCCGCAACTGGCGCCGCCGACCGTGATGATGCCGCAGGAAATGCCGAAGCTTGCCGTGCCGGAGACCGTGGTGGTGGCTCCGGAAGTTCCGTTGCCGCAGGGCGGACAGATCGGCGACATGATGTCGAAGTCTTCCATTTTGTCGAATGGACCGGGGGGACCGGGCGGGATCGGGAAAGGCTGTTGCGACGGCATCGGGGACTCAACCGGGCCTCACGTTGGTGATGGGCCGCCGGGAATTTATCCTGCGGGCAAGATGGGCGTGACCGTGCCGCAGGTCATCTTCAATCCCGAGCCGAGCTTTTCCGAGGAGGCTCGCAAGGCGAAGGTGCAGGGAATCGTGATGCTGATGCTGGTGGTCGGGAAGGACGGTCGCCCCTACGACATTCGTGTCGGGCAGAGCCTGGGCATGGGATTAGACGAGCAGGCCATCACAGCCGTGAACCGCTGGCGCTTCCGGCCGGCCACGCTGAATGGCCAGCCGGTGGCCACTCAGATCGCGGTGCAGGTGGACTTTCATTTGTACTGAGGGGTCAGTGGTCAGTGGCCAGCGGATCAGCTTTGTCTTGACTGACCACTGATCATTGTCCACTGTCCACTGACCACTAGATATTAGCTGCGATTGATGGCGCGGCGCAGGGGCTCGACTTTTTCGCGGGCGGCCTCGCGCAGGTCATCGGCTAGATCCACGCCGCGGCTGGCTACGTCGCGGACGCGCTCGCCCACATCGCGGACCCGGTCGCCGACATCGCGCACGCGGTCTTTCGCTTCCTCGGCCCAATCTCCCAGAGTATCTTTGGCATCGTCGAAGCCGCGACGCAGATCCTTGCGCGTCTCCTTGCCGGATTTGGGGGCGAGCAGCAGGCCGGCCAGGGCTCCAGCGCCCAGCCCGATCAGAAGGAAAGTGATTGCCGTGCCCACATTGCTGCTTTCTGAAGATTCATAACGTCCGATTCGCATGATGAAGACCTCAATTTTCCGCCCGGAGTACGTCCGGGCATGGTTCGCGAAGGCTATGCCGGGATTCCGGCCACAATCAATTCTAGTCCTAACTTCAGAGACGTGGCGAAACCAAAGCGGATGAGCTTACCTCGCAGCACTTCGATGAGTTCAGTTGGGGGAAGGTTTCTTTTCCGGCGTACGTCAGTGTAAAATAATGCTTTAGCCATCGCCGCTCGGTGCATTATGAGCCGTCGGTGGAATTTGTGGCCTGCCCGTCCTTCGCGCTTCACTTGCTCGGGACAAGCTCTTCTGCCGGCTGCGCAATCCGCAATCGTATAAGGAGATTTTTCAAGCGATGTCGATCCCTGCCACCCAGCTTCGTCCCGGCATGATCATCAAGCACAACAATGATCTGCATTCTGTATTCAGCGTGGAACACCGCACGCCCGGCAACCTGCGCGCCTTTATTCAGGCCAAGCTGCGCAACCTGCGCACCGGCGCCATGTTTGAACACCGCTTCCGCTCGCCCGACCCGATCGAGAAGATCAACGTGGACGAAGTCGACATGCAGTTCCTGTACGCCGACGGCGACAGCTACTACTTCATGGACACGGCGAATTACGAGCAGACTCATCTGAGCAAGGAAATCCTGGGCGATGCGGTCGATTACCTGATTCCGAATCTCGAGATCAAGGTAGAGTTTTTTGACGGCAAAGCGGTCGGCATTGAGTTGCCGCAGACGGTGATCCTGACCGTGATTGAGACCGAGCCCGGGCTGAAGAGCGCGACCGCTTCCAGCGTAACCAAGGCGGCGAAGACCGAGACGGGGCTGGTGGTGCAGGTTCCGCCGTTCATTAACGAAGGCGAGAAGATTAAGGTCGATACGTCGGAAGGCGCGTATTTGTCGAGGGCGTAAAAGTTTCGTTGTCATCCTGAGCGAAGTTGCCGCCCGCGAAGCGGGTGGCAACGCAGTCGAAGGATCCCTAGCAACTTGATTTTGGCAGTGGCGTGTCAGGGAGTTCCCACTACGAATCCTCGGCAGCGTTGTAAGAGAGCCTTGCGACGCCCGCATTGAGTGGCCGCAGTTAGGGGGCCTTCGACTGCAAATCAGCCTCGCGTTCGCGATGCTGATTCTGCGCTCAGGATGACAACATGGTGAGATATGACTTCCACTGAAAAGCCAATCGAGGCGCGGCGGTTCTTTGTGCGCGGACGCGTGCAGGGGGTCGGCTTCCGCTGGTTCGTGGAGCGCGAGGCGCACATCCTGGGCATCGCCGGATGGGTGCGCAACAATCACGACGGCAGCGTGGAGGTTCTGGCCCACGGCACGCGCGATCAGCTCACTGGATTGCATGGGCGTCTGCGCGAAGGTCCGCGGGCGGCTCGCGTGGATGTGGTGGAAGTATTGGAAGCGAGTCCGGTCGCCGGGCTCACTACATTTCGCATTGAAGGAGCGTGGTGATAGAACCCCCAATTGTTGATTGCCGATTTTTGATTGTCGATTGAAAAACAAAACCCGGCCCGAATGAGATTTTCAATCAACAATCAGCAATCAAGAATCAAGAATACGCCAAAGGAGCCCGGTGTAATGTCGTCTTCTATGAATGCCGACCAGCTGAAACATCTGATTCGCGAGATCCCGGATTTTCCCAAGCCGGGGATTCTCTTCTACGACATCACCACGCTGTTGAAGGATAAGACCGGCTTCGCCACGCTGATCGACAAGCTGGCCGAGCATTACATTGCGCAGGACGTCGATCTGGTGCTGGGCATGGAAGCGCGCGGATTTATTTTCGCTCCGGCGCTAGCCTACCGGTTGAATGCCGGATTCGTACCTGTGCGCAAGCCAGGCAAGCTTCCGGCGGACACGGTGAAATACGATTACGCGCTGGAGTACGGCACGAATTCGCTGGAGATCCATAAGGACGCGATCCAGAAGGGCCAGCGCGTGCTCATTGTGGACGATCTGCTGGCCACAGGAGGGACGGCTGAGGCTACGGCGAAACTGGCGGCGACGCTGGGAGCGAAGATCGTCGGCCTGGGATTTGTGGTGGAGCTGGAATTCCTGAAGGGCCGCGAGAAGCTGAAAGAATACGAAGTGATGTCGCTGCTGCAGTACGACAAGTAATAGACCAGTAGAAAGCGGAATTGAGAATGAGAACGGGGCCGGCGCTGCTTGGCGCACGGCCCCATTCATTTGTCATGGTCGAGAGCTTGGCTGCGAGCTTTCATGGTCACGAACAGTGCTCGTGACCATAGAGCAAATCCGTGCTACCTCCACACGCGGGAGAACATCCAGGCCACTCCCGCCCAGCAACTCACGCTGATCGCGAGTGAGAGCGCCAATCCTGAAATCGCGCCCCAGTTGATGCCCGTGGCTCCTGCATCCAGGTCAGGGTCGTAGGCAAACCACGACTGTAGAAACCCTATCTCCGGAGCAACCAAATCCAGAGCATTGCGGTTGCGGCGGCTCTGCACGGATACTCGGTGGCGGGTGGTGCGGGTGCTTGCCCGGGGGGACAGCTGCAATATTCTGCTGCTCATGGAGCACCTCCTCGTTTCCCTTGGCAACTCGGCTGCCAATTCTGCAACCTGGTCCAAGTTGCTGAAAATATGAGTCCGAAGGCGGCAGGACGGTTGCCGTGCCGCCGGGATGCGCGTCAATTCGCCGACAAATCCTGGCATTTTGTGCGCGATTTCCCGCTATTTGCCAAAACCCGTACTCCCGCCAAGAGTTTCGCAACCGCCGACAAAATCTGCTTCTGACAAGAAAAACGACAGCTGCGAGGGTAGTGTGATCCGCTCTTTATTCCTCCGCCAGTGACAACTGCGACTCCTTGGTCAGGTAGCCCTTGCGCTGAAACCAGTCCTCCATGGCAGCTTTGAGCTGATCGAGAGGGACATGGGAGCCGATCTCCATCCGGCCGTCGGCGAGTGGAAGCGTGTCGTCGAAAACGGTGGCGTTGGTGAAGTTGCGCATGGAGAAACTGTCGAGCCACTTGAGCGGGCAGGCAAGCGTGCGGCCGTCGGCTTCGTACTGCACGCGAATCTTGCGGGCGAACATAAGTTGATTTAAACACAGGGGCTAGGGATTTGGGGGCAGGGGCTAGAAGGCCCGAGGTCAGAGGCTGTAGTTCACTCTTCGCTGGTCCCTGCCCCCTAGTCCCTAACCCCTAGTCCGTCCCTAGCCCATGCGATTGACAGATCGTCCTCTTCCGCCGTAGTCTCCTCCAATTCCACAGAGGAGGTTCCGATGATTACGAATCTGATTTATTGGGTGGTGGTCGGACTCATCGCGGGATGGGCTGCGGGCAAAATCATGAGAGGCGGCGGCTATGGCGCCTTGATGGATATTGTCCTCGGGATCGTGGGCGCGGTGGTGGGCGGGTGGCTGATGAGCATCGTCGGCATTCATGCCGGAGGCATCATCGGTACTATCATTGTCGCCATTATCGGAGCCGTATTCCTGATCTGGATCAGCCGCATGATCAAGAAGGCGTGATCAAGAAGGTCAAGGCATAAGTCTAAACCGCGGGAAACAGCGGGCCCGGCCACGGGTTCAGCCATCTCAAAACATGGCAGTTGCATCCACGCCTGCAGATGCCTCCGCTCAGGCGTCCACTCTCGGTGTCTAAATCTGGGTAGGTCAGTCTTAGTCGGTCGGCCTGAGTAGGTCGGACCCGGCGCGCAATAACGCGGGTGCTCAGCGTTCTTTGTTCGTGCGTGCCTGGATCGTGCATGGACGCATGATCGACCTGCCTGATCTCAGGGACGCCGCTTCGACGGAGGGAACATGCATTTCTTGAAAGCTGCACTTCTTGGGCTGGCGCTGTGCTTGGCGCTGGTCGTGGTTGCATCTGGCCAGTCTTCAACTTCTACTCCAACGGCCAATCCGGCCGACTCGGCTGCGCGGCTGCCCGTGACCCGCGTGATTCTCTACAAGAATGGCGTCGGCTACTTCGAGCATGCCGGACACGTGCGCGGCAGTCAGGATGTGAATGTCGACTTCACCACGGCGCAGTTGAACGACGTGCTGAAATCGCTGACCGTACTCGATCTGGGCAAGGGGCGCATCACAGGAGTCAGCTACAACTCGGCCGCGCCGCTGGAGAAGCGGCTGGGCTCGCTGCGCCTGCCGGTGGGCGACAATCCGACGACGGCGCAGTTTCTGGATGCGCTGCGCGGGGCGCGGGTGGAGATCCACAGCGGGTCGATGTCGGCGTCCGGACGTCTGTTGAGCATTGAAGAGCGCGAAGTCTTGACCGGGCACGACGCGCCGAAGGGAGACGGCGACGACGAGAAAGGCAGGATTGGGCTGACGCAAGTTTCGCTGGTGAGCGACAGTGGCGAAGTGCGCCTGTTTGATCTGACGCCCAGCACCAGCGTTCGCGTCACCGAAAAAGAAGTGAACGACGAAGTGGGGAAATACCTCGGGCTCGTGGCCTCGACGCGGGATCAGGATTTGCGGCGCATGACGATTTCTACGGCCGGTGAAGGCGAGCGCAATCTGCTGGTCAGCTACATCAGCGAAGTGCCGGTGTGGAAGAGCACATATCGCATCGTGATTCCGAACCAGGGCAAGCCGCTGCTGCAGGGCTGGGCCATCGTCGATAACACGGTGGGCGAAGACTGGAAAGATGTGGAGCTGTCGCTGGTGGCGGGCGCTCCGCAGTCGTTCGTGCAGGAACTTTCGCAGCCGTATTACACGCGGCGCCCGGTAGTGGCGCTGCCGGAGAATGCGATGCTGACGCCGCAGACGCATGAAGCGACGATGGAGGAAGCGGCTCCGGCTCCACCGCCACCTGCGTCTCCGAAGGACTCCAATGCCGCTCTGCTACGTCCGAATGCCGGGCTCACCACGTATGAGCAGATGGGGATGTCGTCAAAGGCCTCCAGATTCTCAGGGACGGGCAGCGGCGGCGGGGTTGCGGGTGGAGTGGGCCCAATCACTGGGGGTGGTACCGGTGGGGGAACTTACAAGAGATGGCTCGACGAAGATGTTGCGTACATCGAGAGCGAGACCAAAGTTGCCCAGACTCAAGAACTCGGCGACCTGTTCGAGTACAAGTTGGCCGATCGCGTCACCATCAAGAAGAACCAGTCGGCGCTGGTGCCTATCCTGCAGTCGCGCATTGATGCCGAGAAAGTTTCGGTGTGGAATCCGTCGGAAAGTTCCGTCCTGCGGGCGCTCTGGGTGAACAATACCAGCGATCTCACGCTCGACGGCGGCAGCTTCAATGTGCTCGAGGGCGACGCCTTTGCCGGCGAGGGGTTGATGGATGCGATCAAGCCGGGTGAGAAACGAATCCTGTCGTACGCGGCCGATCTCGGCGTGCTGGTCGACGCCAAGCAGAAAAACGACAACCAGCGCGTGACGAAAGTCGTGATCGCGCACGGCACCATGACCCAATCGACACAAGAGCGCCAGGAAAATACTTATACGATTCGCAACCGCGACACTTCGACGCGGACGGTGGTGATTGAGCATCCGGCGCGCTCGGGATGGAAACTTACCGACGACGATGAGAAGCCGGCGGAGAGTTCCGCGTCGTTTCACCGCTTTCGCCTTGCCGTAGAGCCGAAGAAAACCACGACTCTGCTGGTGAAGGAATACCGGCCGATCATGAACAGCTATGCGCTGACCAACGTGACCGACAACCAGATCAAGTTTTTTCTCGACCAGAAGATGATTAATGCCGATGTAGAAAAAGCGCTGCGGCGCATCGTGGCCCAGAAGAACGACATCGCCGGACTGGACGCGATGATCGCCGGCCGGGGCGTCCAGGTGAAGAGCATTTCCGACGATCAGCAGCGGGTGCGCGAGAACATGAAGGCGCTGAAGGGCAGCGCCGAAGAGAAGGCGCTGGTCGAGCGCTACGTTAAAGAGTTGAACGAGCAGGAAGATCGCGTGCAGTCTCTGCGGCGCGAGATCAGCGAGACGCAGGCGAAGCGCGACGCAGCCCAGAGCGCGCTCAATGGAATGATCGAAGCGCTGCAGATGGAGGCGACGCTGTAGAAGCAATTGTTGATTGATGATTTCTGATTGTTGATTGAAAACCCTTGAAAGCGCCGAGTGGGCTCCTGGGGTTCAATCAGCAATCAACGATCAAAAATCAACAGTTGGTTTATCGCTGTGCTTTCGGCCCGGCCGCTTTTACTTCGGGCGGGGCGTCGAAGTTCTCGAAGTTTTTAGCGAAGCGGTTACGCAGGTCGTCGGCGGCTTTGTCGTAGGCGGCTTTATCGGGCCAGGCGTTGCGCGGGTTCAGCACCTGCGGCGGCACGCCGTGGCAGCGTTTCGGAATTGCGAATCCGAAGGTCGGCTCGATCTCGAACTCCTCTTTGATCAGTTCGCCTTCGACGGCGGCGTCGACCATGGCGCGGGTGTGAGGAATATCCATGCGCTTGCCGACGCCGTAGGGACCGCCCTGCCAACCAGTGTTGACCAGCCAGCATTGCGCGTGATGTTCGCGCAAACGGCGGCCCAGCATTTCGGCATAAGTTTTCGGGGGCAGCGGAAGGAACGGCGATCCGAAGCACGTCGAGAATGTTGCCGAAGGTTCTTTCACGCCGGCTTCGGTGCCCGCGACTTTTGCCGTGTAACCCGACAGGAAGTGATACATGGCCTGCTCGGGCGTCAGCTTGGAAATCGGCGGCAGAACGCCGAAGGCATCCGCGGTAAGAAAAACTACGTTTTTCGGATGCCCGCCAATGCCCGGGATCAAGGCATTCTCGATGAAGTCGACGGGATAAGCGGCGCGGGTATTTTCGGTTTTGCTGTCGTCGTTGTAGTCGGGGATGCGCGTGAGCGGATCGAGCGTGACGTTCTCGAGCACGCAGCCGAAGCGCAGCGCATTCCAGATCTGGGGTTCGTTTTTCTTGGAGAGTTTGATGCACTTGGCGTAGCATCCGCCTTCGAAGTTGAACACGCCGTCGGCGCTCCAGCCGTGCTCGTCGTCGCCGATCAGGTCGCGGGAAGGGTCTGCCGACAGCGTTGTTTTGCCCGTGCCCGAGAGTCCGAAGAACAACGCGCTCACGCCGTCATGTCCGACGTTGGCCGAGCAGTGCATGGGGAAAACGTTGCGCGGGGGCAGCAGGAAATTCATGATGCTGAAGATGGATTTCTTCATCTCGCCGGCATAGGAAGTTCCGCCGATGAGCACGGTGCGGCGGGTGAAATTGAGCACAATGAAAACTTCCGACGTCACGCCATCGCGTTTGGGGTCGGCCTTGAATTCCGGCGCCGAGATAACCGTGAACTCGGGATGATGATGCTTGAGTTCATCCGCCGTGGGGCGCAGGAATAACTGGTGCACGAATAAGTTGTGCCAGGCATATTCGTTCACGATGCGAACGGGCAGGCGATAGGCGGGATCGGCGCCGCAGAAAAGATCCTGCACAAAAAGCTCGCGCCCGCGCAGATGCTCCATCACGCGCGCGTAGAGCGCATCAAACTTTTCCGGCTCGAATGGAGTGTTGACTCCGCCCCAGGCGACGGTGTGGGCTGTGGTCTCGTCCTTGACGATGAATTTGTCTTTGGGCGAACGGCCGGTGCGATTGGTATATCCGACAATGGCCCCGTTGGCCGCCAGTTTGGCTTCATTGCGCCGGATGGAGTGCTCCACCAGCACTGCCGGGGAAAGATTGAAATGCGTCCGGCCTTCGCTCAGCAACTCGGCAACGTCGCTGACGTGCACTGTGGTAGCCATGGGGTCTCCTCTAAAACAGGGCAAAGCGTTAGTAGGGCAGAAAACAGCCGTAAAAAGTCAAACGCACTATTCTGCCTCAAAAGGGCTCGGGCTGCCAAATTATTGTGAGGGATGGTAGTGGCGCCGTTCAGGCAGGTGAGGGAACTCCCTTTTCGCTTGAAGGACGGCCCCGCTCGCGATGACGCCAGCGCCCGGCGCGAGGGAACCCGCTAGTCCGAGGTCTTGTAGTCGCAGGCTGAGCGGCAAGGTTCGCAGTACATCAGTCCGTCGGTGCAGATGCGAATGTCGAGCGTGGACTGGCAGAGGACGCAAAATTTATCGCATTCACAGGCATTTTCAGGCTGCTCGCACTGTGCACATTTGGTCTTGGCGGACCCGGTTCCGTAGCTCATGCTCAAAATGTAGCGCAGGAAAGCGAGGGCTGGAACGTGACCGAGGTAATCAGAACCATTGTTGATCGTTGATTTTTGATTGCTGATTGAAAAGCGTCGCGCACGATTGCCCTCGGGTTGTTCAGTCAACAATCAGAAATCAACAATCAACAATTTCTTTCCCGCGCGTGCCCTATAATTTCCAGCAATGACCTTCCAACATCTGCTGGATGGCGCGGAGGTTCTCGCCCAGCGCGGAGACCCCAGTGTCAGTGGTGTGGAATACGACTCGCGACAGGTCAAGCCGGGATGCGTATTCGTGGCCATGCGAGGGGAAAGCTCCGACGGGAACCGCTTCATCGATCAGGCGATTCAGGCGGGCGCGGTAGCGGTGGTCACCGATTCTGCCGCGGAGAAACCGCGCGAAGCAGTGGCCTGGGCGGTGGTGCCGCATGGACGGCGGGCCCTGGCCCGGGTCAGCGCGAACTTCTACAAGCGTCCGGCCGAGCGGATTGCGGTGACGGGAATTACCGGGACGAACGGGAAGAGTACGACGGCGTTTCTGATGGAATCGATTCTGACTGCGGCGGGCCGCAAGAGCGCGCTGATTGGGACGATTGAATATCACGTGGCGGGCAAGGTCTATCCTGCGCCGCATACCACGCCGGAAGCGCTTGAACTGGCGCGGCTTTTCAATGAGGCGCTCGGTCTGGGCGCGACGGACGCGGTCATGGAAGTTTCCTCGCACGCCCTGGCGCAGGAGCGCGTGTTCGGCGTGCCCTTTGATGTTGCGGTGTTCACCAACCTCACGCGCGATCACCTCGATTATCACAAGACGATGGACGAATACTTCGCGGCCAAGCGCGTGCTCTTCGAAGGCTGCGGCACGGACCCGCCTCGCGCCGCGGTGACCAATCTGGATGACGAATATGGCGCGAAGTCGGTGGAATTCAGCCGCAAGCGCAGCGCGGTGGTGCTGACCTATGGGTGGGAGCGCGGTGATTTTCATGCCGAGAACGTGGACATCCAGCCGCGGGGTACGCGCTTCGACATGGCCACGCCACAGGACAAGGTTCCTGTCTTCTCGCCGCTGATCGGACGCGTGAATGTGTACAACATTCTGGCTGCGGCCAGCGCGGCGTATGCGCGCGGCTGCGATGCCAGCGCGATTTCCCGGGGCGTCGAGGCACTCACTCACGTGCCGGGAAGATTCGAGCGCGTCGATTGCGGCCAGCCGTTCACGGTAGTGGTCGACTACGCGCACACCGACGATGCCTTGCGAAATCTTACGGCGCTGGCCCGCGAGTTCGTGTCGCGCGACGCCGGGACCGCCAAGGTGCTCACGGTGTTCGGCTGCGGCGGCGATCGCGACCGCGCCAAGCGTCCGCTGATGGGCGAAGCTGCGGGGCGGGGCAGCGATTTTGTGGTGCTCACTTCCGACAATCCACGCAGCGAAGATCCGCTGGCTATCATCAACGACGCGCTGGTGGGCCTGCAGAGAACCGGCGCGAAGTACACGGTCGAAGCTGATCGCCACAAGGCGATTGCACTGGCGATTGCGGCTGCGCGTCCCGGGGACATTGTTCTGCTGGCGGGGAAAGGCCACGAGAAGACGCAGGTCACGCGCGAAGGCTCGCATCCCTTCGACGATGTGGAAGTGGCTCGGGAGGCGTTGCGCGCGAATGGGTTCGAATGTGAACCGCCGGCCGTGTAGAGATTTGGCTTTGTTCGGGAATCAGGCATGAAGCTGACGTTGTCGAAGATCGCTGAGTTTACTTCCGCCGCGGGCGAATTCCCGCGCGAAGAAGTTGCGCAGGGATATTCCATCGACTCGCGCACGGTGGGACGAGCAGAACTCTTCTTCGCCGTGAAAGGCGAACGGCTCGACGGCCATGACTATGTCGGCGCAGCTCTGGAAAAAGGAGCGGCTGCGGCCGTCGTGCGCAAAGATCAGGTGCAACGTTATCCTGACAAGACCAAACTGCTGGCCGTGGACGACACGCTGGTCGCCCTGCAAACTCTGGCCACCGCGGTGCGCAAGCTGTGGGGCAAACCGCTGGTGGGCGTCACGGGTTCGGCAGGGAAGACGACGACCAAAGAGGCCATTGCGCATGTTCTCAGCGCGCGCTTTCGCGTGCTCAAGTCGGAAGGCAACTTCAATAATCATTTCGGCTTGCCGCTGATGCTTTTGAAGCTCGAACCGGAGCACGATGTTGCCGTGATTGAAATGGGGATGTCGCATGCGGGCGAGATTCGTGCGCTGGCGAAAATCGCGCAGCCGGAAATCGGTGTAGTGACAAACGTTGCGCCCGTGCATCTGGAGTTTTTCGATTCGATCGCCGGCATCGCGCGGGCGAAGTACGAATTGATCGAATCGCTGCCGACGAGTGGAACGGCGGTGCTGAACGCCGACGACGAATATGTTTCGCAGTTCGGGCGTGATTTCAAGGGCAAAGTAATCCTCTACGGGACGCGCGCGACGGCCGACGTGCGCTGCGAGAAGGTGCAGGCGCGGGGCGCAGAAGGTTCGGAGTTTGATGTGGTCGTGGCCGGTGAGCGCGAACCCGCGCGTTTGCCGCTGGTGGGTGAGCACAACATTCTGAACGCGCTGGCTGCGGTGGCCGTGGGGTTGGCCCGCGGATTGAAACTGAAGGAAGCCGTCGGTGCGTTGGCCACTCTCGCGCCGCCCGATAAGCGCGGGCAGGTTCTCCAACTGGGTAACACCACGGTCATCAACGATTGTTACAATTCCAATCCGAAGGCGCTATCCGCCATGGTCGATGCGCTGGCCGCGATGAAGGCCGGAAGGCGCATTGTGATCGCGGGAGAAATGCTCGAGCTTGGTCCGGCGGGCGCGGAGTTGCATCGGGCCGCGGGTGCGCACATCGGCGAGAAGAAGATCGACATTCTGCTGGGCGTGCGCGGACTGGCACAAAATATGGTCGAGGGCGCGCGGCAGGCGGGAGCGCGGGCTGAGTTTGTGGCGACGCCCGAGGAAGCCGGCGAATGGCTGGCCCGCGAAACGAAGGATGGCGACGTGGTGCTGTTGAAGGCGTCACGCGGCGTGAAGCTGGAGAAGGCGCTGGAGACGTGGAAGACGAGGAAAGGAATTGTTGATTGATGATTTTTGATTGTTGACTGAAAAGACACGGCGCCGAGCGTTCTTTGGATTTTGAATCAGCAATCAACAATCACAAAATCAACAATGTTTCCTGTTCGGAGGCTGATTGCTCTACTGGCTGTTGTTCGTCAAGCTGCAACATTCCGTCGCGCCGTTCCGCATCTTTCGTTATGTTACGTTCCGCACGGCGTTTGCCAGCTTGACCGCTCTGTTTACCGCGCTGATCGTAGGGCCGCTGGTGATCGGCCGGCTGCGCGAGTTTCAGATTGGACAGTACATTCGCGAAGAGGGCCCGAAGGCTCACCAGAAAAAAGCCGGCACGCCCACCATGGGCGGACTGCTGATCGTCATTGCCATCGTCGTGCCCACGCTGCTGTGGGCGGACCTGAGCAACCGCTTTATATGGATCGCCGTGTTCTCGAGCCTGGCCTACGCGGCCATTGGCTTCGCCGACGATTACAGCAAGGTGGCGCATCGCCGCAACCTGGGCCTGACCAGCCGCGCCAAGCTGGCGCTGCAGGTCGCGGTCAGCATCGTCATCGCCTCCATGCTGATCGCCATGCAGGCTTACGGCATGTATTCGACGCGGCTCATTGTGCCGTTCTTCAAGCAGTTCCAGCCAGATCTGGTGATCGAAAGCCTGGTGCACAATCCGCATCTGTGGCCGTTGGCGTTTCTTCCGTTCATGGCCTTCGTGGCGTTCGTAATCGTAGGTTCGAGCAACGCAGTCAATCTCACCGACGGCCTCGACGGACTGGCGATCGGCTGTACTGTGATCGCGGCGGGAGCGTTGACCGTGCTCACCTATATCAGTGGGCACGCGACCTTCGCCACGTATCTGGAGATGCCGCGCATGCCGCAAGTGGCGGAACTTACAATTTTTTGCGGAGCCATGGTCGGATCGTCGATTGGATTTCTCTGGTACAACGCGCATCCGGCGGAAGTTTTCATGGGCGACGTGGGATCGCTGGCTCTGGGTGGCGCGATTGGCACCATCGCCGTCATTATTAAACAGGAGCTTCTGTTGCCCTTCATCGGCGGCGTGTTCGTGATCGAAGCGGTATCGGTGATCCTGCAGGTCGGCTCCTACAAGCTGCGCAAGAAGCGCATCTTCAAAATGGCGCCGCTGCATCATCACTTCGAACTGCTGGGCTGGTCGGAGTCGAAGATTATAGTGCGCTTCTGGATCGCGTCGCTGGTCTTCGCGCTGTTCGCGCTGACCACGCTGAAACTGAGGTAGAGCAGTCGCCAGTGATCAGTGGCCAGTGGTCAGCGAAGAACGAGCGATTTGAATTCATTTTGGTTTTTCTGGCCACTGGTCACTAGCCACTGACCACTTTTTTCGGAACTGATCGAATGATGGAACTGAACAACAAACGCGTGCTGGTGGTTGGCCTCGGGAAGTCGGGCGTGGCGTCGGCGCTGTTCTTGAAGGCGCATGGTGCGCGGGTGACGGTATCCGATACGAAAAGCGGGGACGAACTGCGCAACGAAATCCCCGTGCTGCTCGATCACGGCATCACCGTCGAAACCGGAGGCCACGGCGACCGCACGTTTCGCGGCCAGGACCTGATCGTGGTCAGCCCCGGCGTCCCGGTGGACGCGCCTTTGCTGGTGCAGGCGCGGGCCCTCGGCGAGACCGTGATTGGAGAGATTGAACTGGCGGCGCAGTTTCTGTCCGGGCCCATCGTCGCCATCACGGGATCGAACGGCAAAACCACGACGACCACGCTTGTGGGCGAAATCATGACGGCTGCGGGCTTTCCGGCGCTGGTTGGCGGCAACATCGGCACGCCCGCGATTTCGCTGGCCGAGCGCGCTCAGCCGGAAACCGTGATCGTGCTGGAAGTATCGAGCTTTCAACTGGAAACGATTCAGACCTTTCGCCCGAAAGTTTCGGTGGTGCTGAATGTCACGCCCGATCACCTCGACCGCCATCGGACATTTGAAGTCTACGTTGATGCCAAGGCGCGCATTTTCGAGAACCAGCAGGCCAGCGACTTCGCCGTGCTCAACGCCGACGACCCGACGTGCGTGACCATGGCTGCGCGAACCCGCGCGCAAGTTTTCTGGTTCAGCCGGCAGAAAGAAGTGCAGCACGGCGCGTGGGTGCGCGACGGCAACATCGTGTTCCGCGATACTGCGGGAAGCCAGCGCGAGATCATGCAAGTCTCTGAGATTCCGTTGAAGGGGGCGCACAATCTGGAGAACGTGCTGGCCGCGGTCTGCACGGGCGTGCTGATGGGCTGCGCTCCCGAGAAGATCCGCCAGGCTGTGCGCGACTTCAAGGCGGTGGAGCACCGGCTGGAATTCGTAGCCACGATTCGCGGTGTGGATTACTACAACGATTCCAAAGCCACCAACGTGGATGCGACCATCAAAGCTCTCGAATCATTCCCAGCGAACATCCACCTGATCCTCGGCGGCAAAGATAAAGGCAGCGACTACACGGTGCTGAACGACCTGCTGCGCCAGCGCGTGAAACGCGTGTACACGATCGGCGCGGCGGCGGCGAAAATCGAATCGCAAATCGTCTCCTCTTCGGGAACCCACGGGAAAAATGGCGGGCCTGAACTCGTGCACGCCGAAACCCTTGAGAACGCTATCCGCAAGGCCCATGCTGTGGCCCAATCTGGCGACGTCGTCCTGCTGGCCCCGGCCTGCGCCAGCTTCGATCAGTTCAAGAGCTACGAGCACCGCGGGAAGGTGTTCAAAGAGATTGTGGCAGGACTAGCCGGAGAGCCCTAGTGGCCTTGGGGCGTGCTTCCCCCTAAGGCCAGCGTTGCGAGCCGTGCAGCACTCGTGCGGCCTCTATACAATTCTGCTTGATCCGGTAGACAACGATGAACGGGAGTGGCGCGAGTATGAGTTCGCGGGTGCCCTCGACCCTGCCCGGGCGGCCGCGCTGAGGGAATGATTCGAGCGAGGTGACACTGTCGTAGATCGATCGCGCTATGCGGTCGGCGGCGGAAGGATTTTGAGTCCGGATGTACTCGACGATTCCCGCAAAGTCAATTGCGGCTTCGGGCGACCAGCGAATGTTCATGAGGTCGCCGATCAGGAGCCCAGGATGCGCTCCATCCGGTGGCGTACTTCCTCGTGCGAAACAGACTCGCCCCTGTCCAACGACGCGAGGCCTTTTCCGACCTCTTGTCTGAACCATTCGTCGTGGTCGAGATGACTCGCAACCAGTTCCTGTACGATCTGGTTTGGCGCCTTGCCGGTTTGCGAGGCGAGCTGGTGGATCTTTGCTTCGAGCTCAGGGGCTAGGGAGATTTCCATCCAGCTATTGTAGGCGGGAGCACGAACCAAAACAATCAACACTCAAAATTCAACAATCAGCAATCCCGCCTCACGCCGTGGTGAAATGAGTTTCCCATGGCAAAGCGTGTAAGTGTCGATCGCTGGTTGTTTACCGTGACCATGCTGCTGGTGTTTGTCGGGCTGGTGATGGTCTTTTCGGCGTCGGCGGTGATGGCGCGCGAGCGCTTCGGGTCGGAATATGCGTTTCTGTCGAAGCAGTTGATCTGGGCCGTGGCCGGGCTGGCCGCTATGGTCGTGACCATGCGCGTGGACTATCGCCGCTACCAGCATCCGGCGCTGGTGTTTTCGCTGATGGGGTTCACCACGCTGCTGCTGATCTCAGTTTTTTTTCTTGATCGCTCGCACAACACGCATCGCTGGATTCATGCCGGCGGGTTTTCGTTGCAACCGTCGGAACTGGCTAAGCCAGTCCTGATCATTTTCCTTGCTTACTTTTTAGAGAGTCGCGCCAAGACGATTGACGACGTGCGCAACACGCTGCTGCCCGCGGCTGCGCCGGTCGTTGTTTGTCTGGGGTTGATCGTGCTTGAACCGGATCTGGGCACGGCGATTGCATGTGCTGGAATTGCTGCCTGCATCTTGTATGTGGCGGGCATGCGACTGCGTTACTTCGCCTTCGCGTTTGGGGCGTCGCTGCTGCCGTTGTACTTTCTGATTTTTCACGTGGCATTTCGTCGCGCCCGCATTCTGGCATTTCTGAATCCTTACGCCGACAGCCAGAAGACCGGCTTCCATATCATTCAGTCGCTGATCGCCGTCGGCACGGGCGGCGTGACCGGCACGGGACTGATGGAAGGCAAACAGAAATTGTTTTATCTGCCCGAGCCGCACACGGATTTTATTTTTGCGGTGACCGCCGAGGAGCTTGGACTGGTTGGGGCCGTGTTTGTCGTCACGCTGTTCGCCATCTTTCTGTGGCGCGGCATGCGCGCTTCCTGGCGCACAGAAGACCTTTTCGGCCGCTATTTGGCTGTTGGCATCACCTGCATGGTGGTGCTGCAGGCGTTCATCAACATCAGCGTGGTGCTCGGCATGATGCCGACCAAAGGGATTCCGCTGCCGCTGGTGTCGTATGGAGGGTCGTCATTGTTTGTCACGCTGGCATGCGTGGGCGTGCTGCTGAATATCACGAAGCAGGCGGAATGAGGTGGATTCGATATGAGCAATAAATCTCGCGTATTCACGCGGAGTGTCTTGTGCTGCATGCTGGCGAGCGGGTTTGCCGTCGCCCAGAAGACTCCGGTGCAACCCGCGCAAGTGCCGCCGTCCCTGCCGATTTTTTCCGCGGCCGACCTTGCGGCTAAGGTCCCAGCCCCCAGGCCTGACGATGTCAAGTCTGTCGAGGCTATCATCCACGCCGCCTACGATGTGATCTCGGGCCCTGCCGGTGCGCGCGACTGGAACCGCTTCCGCTCGATCTTTCTACCGCAAGCCCGGTTCACGCAGGTGGGTAAGGGGCCGGATGGCGCGGGATTCGTCATCTCCTGGAGCGTCGACGAATTCATTCGGGACGCAGGAGCAGTGTTCGCGAAAGATCCGTTCTATGAAAACGCGATCGTGAACCAGCCGCAGAGCTATGGAAACATGACTCAGGTGCTGAGCAGCTACGAGTCGCACCGCGGTCCGGGCGATAAGCCATTTGAGCGAGGCGTGAATTCATTTCAGGTGTTGAACGACGGCAAGCGCTGGTGAGTGGTCTCGATTTTCTGGGACTCGGAGCGGCCGGACAACCCTCTGCCCGCGAGCCTGGCGAAGTAATAGCAATTTGCGGACGATTGCTGTTTCCTTAGCTGTGATCGCGAATCATTCTCGCAGAGCTCTTGTTCTTATCCGTGTGAAGCCGCGTCGATCCGTGGCGCATTTTGTTTCTGGTTTATAGTCACCACATGCGTGCAATCCTGGCGGGCGGCGGAACGGGTGGTCATGTGATTCCCGCGCTGGCCATCGCCAACGAACTCAAGAAAAGTTACGGCGCCGAATGCCTGTTCATCGGCACGGCGCGCGGTATTGAGAACCGGCTGGTTCCCGCCGCGGGATACCCTCTGCAACTGGTGCGCGTGGGCGCACTAAAAAATGTCAGCCTGACTACGAGGCTGAAGACGGCTTTCGACCTGCCGCGCGCGGTGTGGGATGCGAGCCGCATGCTCAACGAGTTCGCGCCCGACGTGGTCGTCGGCGTGGGCGGATACGCTTCTGGTCCGGCGATGCTGGCCGCGGTCGTGAAGCACATTCCGACACTGGCCTTCGAGCCGAACGTGGTGCCGGGGTTCGCCAATCGCGTGGTCGCGCGATTTGTTTCGGGCGCGGCGGTGCACTTCGAAGAGACGGCAAAATATTTTCGGCATGCCGAAGTCACGGGCGTGCCGGTGCGGCAGGCGTTTTTTGAGATCGCACCCAAGCGCGCGGGCACTCCGACTCTGCTGGTGTTCGGGGGAAGCCAGGGCGCGCATGCCATCAACGACGCCATGATCCGCTGCTTGGCGGTGCTCCAGCGCGAGGCGCCGGGCATTCACATCATTCACCAGACGGGGGAGCGTGACTATAATGACGCGCTGGCCGGATACGACAACCTGACTGCGGCTGCGCCTTCGGCAGCCCCTGGCCTTACGTTTGAAGTGTTCAAGTTTATCGAGGACATGCCGGCGGCTTTTGAGCGGGCCGATCTGGTCGTCTGCCGCTCGGGCGCGAGCACGGTCGCGGAAATCGCAGCGGCAGGCAAGCCGGCAGTGTTTGTGCCGTTTCCGCGCGCGGCCGACGATCATCAACGCATCAACGCCGAGGTTCTGGCGCGCCACGGAGCCGCGGTGGTGGTGGAGGAGTCGAAGCTGGAAGGCGTGTGGCTGGCCGAGACCATCGCGGCCCTCCTGCAGGATTCGCGTCGCCTGGAGCACATGAGCCACGCTGCGCGGGAATTGGCCCATCCTAACGCTGCGCGCGATATTGCGCGGATGGCCGCGCGGGTAGCTGGGCTTGAAGAACCAGCCACGGATTGACACGGATTTTCACGGATACTTCTTTATCGTTCTTGATTTGGCTTCATCCGTGTGAATCCGCGTAAATCCGTGGCCAAGAAGTTGATTTTATGTTCGCCAAAATTCAGCGCATACATTTCGTAGGGATCGGCGGCATCGGCATGAGTGGAATTGCCGAGGTGCTGTTGAATCTCGGCTACAAAGTTTCCGGGTCAGACCTGAAGAAATCTGCGGTCACTGAGCGACTGGCTGGGCTGGGAGCGGCGGTGTTCGAAGGACATCGCGCGGAGAATATTTTCGGCGCGGAAGTCGTCGTCACCAGTTCAGCCATCGCCACAGAGAATCCTGAAGTTACCGAAGCGCACAAGCTGCATATCCCGGTGATTCAGCGAGCCGAGATGCTGGCCGAGTTGATGCGCCTGAAGTACGGCATTGCCATCGCCGGCATGCATGGCAAAACCACGACAACTTCCATGGTTGCGGCCGTGCTGGCGGCGGGCGGACTTGATCCGACCGTGGTGGTTGGTGGGCGCGTCGATGCTATGGGATCGAATGCGCGGCTAGGCAAGTCGCAATATCTGGTGGCGGAAGCCGACGAGAGCGACCGCAGCTTTCTTAAGTTATCCCCAATACTTTCTGTGGTGACCAACATCGACCGCGAGCACATGGATTGCTACCGCAACATGCGCGACGTGAAGAAGACGTTTCTCGATTTCATGGACCGCGTTCCGTTTTACGGGATGATTGTGGCCTGCAATGATGATCCGCTGCTGCGTCGGTTGTTGCCGGAAGTGCAGCGGAGGACTGTGACGTATGGAACCAAGCGCGGATCGGATTTCTGGATCAAGCTGTCGGAGTCCGCCGGCAAAGATCAAAATCCCCCGCCTCTGAACAGATTTCGCGTGAGCTATCGCAAGCAAGACCTTGGCGAGTTCACGCTGCACGTGCCCGGCGTGCACAACGTGCTCAACGCGACGGCGGCGATTGCCGTGGGCGTTGGCCTCGATGTTGGAGTGGAGGCGATCCGCACGGCTCTCGACCAGTTCCGCGGCGTCGACCGGCGCTTTCAGTTGCGCGGACGGGCGGCGGGCGTGAGCGTGATCGACGACTACGGCCACCATCCCACCGAGATCAAGGCCACGCTGGCGGCGGCGCGGCAGTGCGACTTCGGCAGGATTCACGTCATCTTCCAGCCGCACCGTTACACCCGCACCCGCGACCTGATGGAAGAATTCTCGACCGCCTTCGCCGACGCCGATTCGCTGTTCGTGCTTGACATCTACGCCGCCAGTGAGAAGCCGATCGAAGGCATCACAGGAGAAATCCTAGCGCAGCGCATCGCCGAGAAAAGCGGGAAGAATGTCCAGTACGCGAGTTCCGCTGCCGACGCGGTGACGGCTGCCGCACAAGCCGCCCGCGACGGCGACATGATCCTGACCCTGGGCGCGGGCAGCATCTCACAATTCGGGCCGATGATTCTGGACAAGCTCAAAGAGCGGGAGGCTCTTTAGTTCGGCGCCGATCGTTCGACGGGAACGATCATTCCGAGAATTACCAGCGTCTGTTCGGGGGAATGGCATGACGGCGAAACGAACGCGTTGGCTGGCAGCGTGTGCTCTCACCGCATACGGCGCACTTCTGATCAGGCTCGTGGTCTTCAAGGCCATTCCTGTCATTCATATAGGACACATGAGGTTCAGGTTTGCCGGTACTCACACAGGTCCCGGCAACTTCGTCCCCTTCAAGAGCATTGTTCCCCTACTCAGTGGTCAGGGGAATCAGTTGATCGCCATGGTCAACTTGTTCGGAAACATCATCCCGTTTATGCCGATCGGATTTCTCGCTCCGCTCGTCGTTCGATCCATCTCATGGCAGAAGGCGCTCGTGCTCGGAGTAGCCAGCGGGCTGACCTGCGAGGTGATGGAGGTTGTCTTCCGTGTAGGCATCTTCGACGTTGACGACATTATTTTGAACGCATTCGGCGTCATGCTCGGCTACGGAGTGTTTGTAATGCTCAAACGTTGGGCCCAACCCCGCCCAGGGCGAGCTCTTCAGTCCTGAGAAGCGCGCTTGCGGTGATGGACGGGCTTACTCCCGGATCGTTGGCAACCCGAAGACTGCTCCTCAGTCGGTGAAAAATCTGCATTGCACCCATCATGCCCCTGGCGGGGGTTTTGAGTGAAATTGCCTGTTAACAACAGTCATCCATAGCTGTACCCCGACAGTGTTTTGCCCTCCGAGATGGAACAATTCTGGCAGGTCAATCGCTTGTTTTGCCTGGGTGGGCCATGAGATAGCGGTCCAGATATTTGTAGACATTGCCCTTATTGTCGGCTGCAACGCCGGTTCCGTTGAATTGCCAGGTGCAAGTCTCGCCCATTGGATCTTTCGAATCCGCTTCATTCGGAGAGCAATAGCTTTGACCTCCGATTTCGATCTGCAGAACGGTTCCGTGACTCCCTGTAAGAATGGCCTGGAAAAAAAGCCCATCGTAAAAAGGGCCCACACCGTGCGGCTTGGGATTCCCGTAATGCGACTGAAAGAATTCCTTGCCATAGATTGCGTCCCAATCGTCTGCCAAATTGGGATGCGGAGGCAACGCAGACTGGGAATATTGCACGCCCTTTCGAGCGGAACTAATAGACGTGGGGAACAGGCCTCCGTTGAATTTCTCCCCGTTCTCGAACACAACGGAAATGGTCGGCCAAGTCAGGAATGTGGGCGCCGGCTTGACCTTCACAGTGGCAGCAGGAACGGTTGGAACGGTGACAGCTGCTCCGGGAACCTGGACTCGATAGAGTCCTCCACGCGTGGCACATCCCGTGATTGTAAGGAAAAGCAGCGCAGCCACGAGGACAACGATCTGCCTTGGGTTCATGAGGGAAGACTAGCACGTCAACTGTCATAACATCGCCATTGCTCATCGACCTCCGTCTGGCACGATCGTGCTCGTACCCAATCCGGTTCCCGCCTGTGCAAAAGAGCGAATTTTCCATCTATCTCGATTCCAGAAATGACGTTATAGTAAGAACGCTCAGCGATTCCTCACGACAACTGACCTGAACTGATGGCGCGGAAATCCAGCGGCACCATCTTGCAGGAAGAGCTGTACCCAGCCGGCGCTGCGCATTCTCACGTTCAGTCCGCGCACGATGAATCCCCGCGCGAGGTGATGGACGACGCGCGCCTGGTCGATCTGGATGCGGACGAGGAATCGCCCTTCCTGCGCGGGCAAAAGCGTGTCTCTGCCCGCCGCAGTTCGATTCCCCGGAAAACCGCCAGCCGCCTCTTGTGGGCATCGATCGCAGCCGCAATTCTGTGCATCGCTGCAATTGCTGCCGCTACGTTGTACGAATATGGCGAGCGCTCGTGGCGCTTTCGCGTGGACTCCAGCGACAACATTGATGTGACCGGCGTTGAGAACGTGACCAAAGCGCAGATCATGGAAGTGATGGGCGCTGACATTGGCCGCAACATTTTCTTTATCCCGCTGGCCCAGCAGAAAGCGCAGCTCGAACAGATTCCCTGGATCGAATCGGCCAGCGTGATGCGCTTCGTACCCAACCGCTTGAAAGTTGAAATTCACGAGCGCACGCCGGTGGCCTTCGCCCGCGTGGGCCCGCGCATTGCGCTGATCGATGCCGGCGGAACTCTGATGGACCTGCCGCCGAAACATAAATATTCCTTCCCGGTCATTCTTGGGATGAATCCCGGCGAGCCGCTCTCCACGCGCGCTCCGCGCATGAAGGCTTACAACGAACTGGTACAGGAGCTTGATTCCAGCGGCGCGCGCTTTTCGCAGGATTTGAGCGAGGTGGATCTTTCCGATCTCGAAAACCTGAAAGTGCGGACGAACGATCCGGCGGGCGATGTGCTGATCGAGCTGGGCGCAAGCGATTATCTGAAGCGCTACCAGACCTATGTGAGCCACGTGCAGCAGTGGCGGCAGCAATTTCAGAAGCTGGAATCGGTGAACCTGCGGTACGACAATCAGGTCATCGTCGATCCTGAGATGCAAGGCGGGGCGAAGCAGTCCGCGCTGGCAGCCTCGGCGGCGAAGATGGCTGTGGCCGCGGGCGTGAAGCCGGCGGCGCTGACCACGCGGCTCAGCTCGAAAAATGTGACTCCGGCAAGTTCGGTACCGCATGGCACCCTGCCCAAGCCGGCATTTGAGCTGACCGAGAAAACGCTGGACCCGAAATCGGCTGCTGCGAAAAAGCCGGCGCTCAAAGCAAAGGCCAAGAAGGCAATCGGCAAGGCGAAAGCTGGTAACAGTTCGAGTGTGAAGAAAGTTGCAGCGAAAAGCTCGGCTTCGGAGCCGAGAGCTGGAGTCGCGAAGACGGGAACCGCGAAAACGGGTGCGGCCAAGACTGGGGCTGCCAAACCTGGAGTTGCCAAGACAGCGACCGCGAAGTCGGGATCTGCGACCACGCTGGCGTCCTCGCAGAGGCAAGAAGCCGCGAAACCTGCGCCCAGCACCTCGTCTGCGGTGGTGCATATCTCAAGCCCGAAGCCGAGTGCGGCAATTGCGAAGCCGCCGGCGGGTACGAGCGCAACGAACACGAGTGCGAGCAGCACAAGTTCAAATTGATCGAGATTTTCAGCGATTGCATTTTGAGGAATTCATCAAGCATGGCGAACCAGCAGGGGCATTTTCTTACCGCAATTGACGTGGGCAGCGCCAAGACCTGCGCGCTGATGGCGGAGCTGACTGACGCTGGCCTGCGCTATCGCGGGCACGGTGTGGCGGAATCGCGCGGCTCGCGCAAGGGCGTGATCGTGGAACTCGACAAGGCGGTGGCGGCGATTCAGAAAGCCGTTGAGGCCGCGGAAGACGTGGCCGGAGCGCCGGTCGAGCATGCCATCGTGGGCATCGGCGGAGCGCACGTGCGCGGCGTGAATAGCCACGGCGGCATCAGTCTGGGAACACGTCCGCGCGAAATTGGGCGTGATGAAATCAAGCAGGCGGTCGACCGCGCCCGCGCCATCCCGCTGCCCGCCGACCGCGAAATTCTTCATCTGCTGCCGCAGGAATTCATACTCGACGAGCAAGCTGGAGTCCACGATCCGCTGGGCATGATGGCCGCGCGCCTGGAAGTGCGGGTGCACATGGTGACGGCCGCGACCAGCGCCACTCAGAACGTAATCACCGCGGTCAACCGCGCCGGAGTGCATGTCGACGACACGGTCTTCGAGCCGCTGGCCGCCGCCGACTCGGTTTTGCGCAACGACGAGCGCGAACTGGGCGTGTGCCTGGCCGACATCGGCGCCGGTTCTACCGAGATGATTGTGTTTCAGCAAGGCGCTGTCGCATATACGGGAGTGATTCCCGTGGGCGGCGACCACTTCACCAGCGATTTGTCAGTCGGGCTGTGTACAGCGCTGGCCGAGGCCGAGACCATCAAGAAGATCTACGGCAACGCGATTGTCACGCTGATTCCCGAGGGCAACGAAGTGGAAGTGCCGTCGGTGGGGGACCGTCCATCACGCTTGCTGCCGCAGCGTCTGGTGGCGGAGATCCTCGAGCCTCGCGCCCGCGAACTGTTCGAAATGATGCGCGAAGCCCTGCGCCAGAGCGGCATGTACGACGTCTGCATCGCCGGTGTGGTGCTCACAGGAGGCGCGTCGCGGCTGCCCGGTATTTTCGATGTAGCAGAATCGGTGTTGCGGCGCTCGGTCCGGCTGTCTTGGCCGGCTCCACTGGCCAAGATGCCGTCAACGTTATCCGAGCCTGAGTTCGCAACCGTGCTGGGCATGGTGAATTACGGCCAGCGCGCCCGCACCGCCCGCGGCCTGCAGGAAGACCGCTGGGGCTCGAGATTGAAGGCGCTATTGGTGGGAAAAGGAGCGTAACGGCAGTGGTCGGTGATCAGGGGCCAGTGGCCAGTAAAATCCGAATCGCATTTCGATTTAGCTTTTACTGACCACTGACCACTAGCCACTGACCCCTTCTTAACCAAAGCACCGAAGCAACTAGCACCGAGAAATTCAACAAGGAGTAAGCACATGAGCAGCGACATTCGCATCAGCTTCAACGAAGACACGCGCAACGACGCCAAGATTAAAGTCATTGGAGTCGGGGGCGGCGGCGGCAACGCGGTCAACCGCATGATTGATGCCGGGGTCGAGGGCATCGAATTTATCGTTGCCAACACCGATTTGCAAGCCCTGCGCATGTCGCACGCGCCGGTGAAGCTGCAACTCGGCGTGAAGCTGACGAACGGCCTGGGCGCGGGCGCGAATCCTGAGGTCGGCCGCAAGGCTGCGCTCGAAGACTCCGACAAGATTATCGAAGTGCTGGAAGGCGCTGACATGGTGTTCGTCACCACCGGACTGGGCGGCGGCACGGGCACGGGAGCCGCGCCCATCATCGCGTCGCTGGCGGTTGAGATGGGCGCGCTTACGGTTGCGGTCGTGACCAAACCATTTTCGTTCGAAGGCAAACGCCGCATGGCGCAGGCCGAGCGCGGCGTCGCCGAACTGATGGAGTCGGTCGACACCACGATCGTGATCCCGAATGAAAAACTGCTGGCGGTTGCCGAAGACGCCGGCTTCTTCGAGTCTTTCAGAATTGCGGATGACATTCTTCGCCAGGGCGTGCAGGGAATTTCCGACATCATCACCATCCCCGGCATCATCAACCGCGACTTTGCCGACGTGAAGACGATCATGGCCGGCATGGGTTACGCCGTGATGGGCACGGCGTCGGCCAGCGGAGCCCAGCGTACGATTGAGGCCGCACAGAAGGCGATTGCCTCGCCGCTGCTCGAAGCTGGGGCCATCGACGGCGCGCGCGGCATCCTCATTAACATCACTGGATCGTCGTCGCTGAAGCTGGCGGAAGTGCAGCAAGCGTGCTCGATCATTCAGAGCGCGGCGCACGAAGATGCCAACATTATTTTCGGCGCCGTGATGGACGAGAAAATGAAAGACGCGGTCAAGATCACCGTGATTGCCACGGGTTTCCGCGAAGTCCGCTCGGCCACTCACCGTTCGTACGAAACGCACACGTCTTTTCCGCAAACCAGTCCGCAACCTGGTCCGCAAACTCGCTCCGCGCTGGATGACATGGATTTTCCCAGCGGCTCCGGCCCGCGCAGTGCGATCAACGATCCCGAGATGATCATGTCCTCGGAGTCGAGCAGCTTCGAAGGCAGCACGTCGAATGACTGCAGCTACGTAGAAGATGCCATTCCGCTGCCTGTATCGCAGGCGTCCGACCGCGCCGCCGAAGTGGTTTCACTCGATTCGATGCGCGACAGCATGCGCAGCGGTGTGCTTACCAGCATGACGGGCAACTTCGAGCAGGACGATCTCGACGTTCCCGCGTTTCTGCGCAAGCGCAACGAAGTGATGTGAAGCAGTGGCTAGTGAGCAGTGATCAGTGGCAGTAAAATCGAGCGGGCGACCTCGACGTGCCGGTGTTGCTGTGCAAGCGAATGAAGTGATGCAGAGCGGAAAACAACCTGAGTTAAATCCCCCACCGATGGGCAAAGCTTTGCGCAGGCGGCAGTACCTTTCCAGTAACCAGTAACCCGTTACTGAAGGGGTCTGACCGTCGGTAATCGTCGCGCAAGTCCTTTTATTGCAGCAGGTTAAATCGAAATTAGCGTTGGCTGGCATCGAAACTTTTCCGTTGCCAGAATTGGGCTAAGTCTCGTACTATCAGCGCAGTTGCACGATCTGGCCGGGTTACTGTGGGATGGTGCCCTGCGTGCATCTAAGTAGGGTAAGAGCTGTAGGGCAAGAGTCGAAGTGCAAGATTCCGGGGAGTGAAACCAACAAGATGTCTAAGAGAACGAGCCATTTTCGTCTATTTTTCAGCTTTTGCGCAGCCTGCCTGTTCGCTCTGCCTCTAGCGGGCGTGAGTTGGGCCGCCCACATCAGCACGCATCCCCCGGCCAAGTCCAAGACGCAGGGAAAGATCAGTGAGAGCCAGCACACGCGGCGCCGCCTGCACCATCTGGCGCACGCGCGAAGCGCTACGCCCGTCACTACGGCTGGCGTGACCAAGGTTTCCGCAACCACGCGCCGCCGCCGCTATCACGAGCGCTTCAGCATGAGCTCGTTCGCCGAAGACATTACCGCCGGTGACATCACCACGGGCGAAGATCCAGTCGTGCGCCAGGCCGCCATCGACGCGCTGGGCAACATGAACGGGACGGTTGTTGCCATCGAGCCCACCAGCGGACGCGTCCTCGCCATGGTGAACCAGAAGCTGGCTTTGTCGAGCGGCGCGCAGCCTTGCTCGACGATTAAACTTTCGGTCGCGCTGGCGGGCTTGAGCGAAGGGTTGATTTCCAAAGAAACCCAAGTCGCCCTCGGCGGCCGCAGCCGCATGAACCTGACCACTGCGATCGCGCATTCCAACAACGCTTATTTTGAGGCCGTGGGCCGCAAGCTCGGATTTGAAAAAGTCGCCTACTACGCGCATCAGTACGGGCTCGGCGAACTTGCCGGATACGATATTGCGGGCGAACAGCTCGGCAGCTATCCCGATGAACCGATTCCCGCCAAACTCGGCGGCGTGGGCAAGATGTGCTCCTACGGCGAAGGCGTTTCCATGACCCCGCTGCAACTGGGCGCGATGGTTTCGGCCATTGCCAACGGCGGAACGCTCTATTATCTGCAGCACCCCACAACCCCAGAAGAGGTTGTCGGCTTTCAGCCCCGCGTAAAGCGCCAGCTCGACATCGCTCCGGTGATTCCCGAACTGTCTGACGGCATGGCAGGCGCGGTGCAATATGGCACTGCTCGCAGCCTGCGCGTGAACTTTAACGAAGAAGAAATCCTGGGCAAGACCGGAACCTGCTCGCATGCCGGAACGCGCTTTGGCTGGTTTGCCTCTTACGCGAACACCAGCGTTGGCCGCGTCGTCGTCGTGATTTTCCTCGAGGGCGGGCGCCCCACCTTCGGCCCTAAGGCTGCCGAGATTGCCGGACGTATGTATCGCAACATGTACGACCATAATTTCTTCATCGCCGGCCCGGCCGCACCTGCCGACACCGCCGCGCGGTGAAGACGGTCAATACCACTCCGTAGATTTCTTCGCCATCTTTCTGGGAGAGACGTAGCTCCGCTACGTCTCTTTTCTTGTTGATGGTCCAATCCCTCGCCGTTCGCTCGGCCCGAAATCCTTAACAACTTCTAATTCGGCAAGAAACCCGCATTGCCGATGTGTAATCCAGCAGGTCGGAGCGCGCGCAAAAACTCTGTGCCGAACTGTGCGCTGTTTGAGCGCGGTGTGTTCGGGAGGGCAATACGTTAGGGGCAATCGTCTTTTTCGGCGGCTACGGTCTGACGGCGCTGTCGATTGCGCTGGCAGCGGTCGCGGTCTTCGCGGTCACTCTAATGGCCGTCGATCCACGCTGGATGGGCCTCAGTCGTTGGCCAGGTGTGTGGCTGCATGCCCTGCTGCCCCAGCGGGCGGCGGCGAGCTATCTTCACGACGGCGAGATTCGTTTCCGCATGCTGGCCGAGGCCATTCCGCAGATCGTCTGGACGGCCAATCCCGATGGCGGTGTGGATTACTGCAACGGCCGCTTGTTCGAGCTCACGGGACTGACGGTGGAGCAATCTTTAGGCTCGGGCTGGGCGCAAGCGCTGCATCCCGACGATGCCCCCGTGGCCCAACAGAATTGGAAGAACTGCCAAGCCAGTGGCGAGCCTTTCGAGATGGAATACCGCCTGCGCACGGCTGACGGAAATTTTCGCTGGCAGTTGGTCCGTGCCACTCCCATGCGGGACGCCTCCGGAACCATCGTGAAGTGGTTTGGGGCCTGTGCCGACATTGACGACCAGAGGCACACGCAAGGAGTGCTGGAAGAGCAGATTAGAGAGCGCACCGTGGAACTGGCGGACGCCAATACACGGCTGCAGGAAGAGATGTGGGAAAAGGACCTGGCTCGGCGCCGGCTCGATGAACAGAACGAGAAGATGGTGCGTGACCTGACTGAGCGTTCGCAGCGCGCCACGTTGCTGGCCAAGATGGGTGAGTTGCTGCAGAGTTGTACGAACAAAGACGAGGTGTTCGCCGCGGCACTGGGCTTCGCGCCCAGGATTTTTCCCACCAGCCGCGGGGCCGTCGCCTTGCTCAATCCCGAGCGCAGCCTGGCGGAAGTGATTGGATCGTGGCAGGATTGCTGGCTGCCGTCGCCGGTGTTCGAATCCACGTCGTGCTGGGCTCTGCGCACGGGACATCCGCACCTGGTGGTGGAAGGCGACACGACCGCGCCATGCGGGCATGCCGCTGGTGTGAAGAACACTTACCTGTGCATCCCCATCCTGGCCCAAGGCGAGGCGCTGGGTATTCTGCACTTTCAGGCCACCGACGACGCGCCCGCTCTGGCCGACGCGGAACTCTCGCTGAAAACCACTTTCGCCGGGCAGGTGGGACTGTCGATCGCGAACATCCGGCTGCGCGAAGCCTTGCGCTCCCAGTCCATCCGGGATCCATTGACCGGCCTGTACAACCGCCGCTACCTGACCGAAATCCTCGATCGCGAGATCCGGCGGGCAGTGCGCGCCGAACAATCGCTGGGCATCCTCATGCTCGATCTCGACCACTTTAAGAACTTCAACGACACCTATGGGCACGAAGCAGGGGACACCGTGCTGCGCGAAACCGCGTCGTTCCTGGGCAAGAGCATTAGGGTGGAAGACATCGCGTGCCGTTTCGGAGGCGAAGAGTTTGTCGTGATTCTTCCCACGGCGGACTTGAATGCCGCGCACGCCCGGGCCGAGCGCATCCGTTCCAAACTCCGCGAGATGACAGTTCTGCATCAGGGCCAGTCCTTGGGCATGATCACCATTTCGGTGGGCGTGGCCGCGCTGCCGGAACACGGCACGTCGGCCAAGGAGTTGATTGAAGCCGCCGACGCCGCGCTCTACCGCGCCAAGCGCGAGGGCCGAGACCGCGTGGTGAACGCCGATCCGCTGCCCGCCGCGGAGGCGCAGACGACTGCCGTCGGGGGATGAATCCCTGAAGCCCTTGCCACAGCAAAACGCCCAGCCTGTGGGCTGGGCGTGATCCTCGGGTTTGTCTGGGTGGAGCGGGTACTGCTGCCCGCTTGCCTGCAGAACCTCAAAAGCAGCGGGCAAGAGTGCCCGCCCCACACGAAACCTAACTAAGCCCCGCAATTCAACTGCGTTGTCCAGGCCCCTTACTCATGTCGCTGGCGATGACGCCATCTTTGATGTGGATGACGCGGTGGGCATACTCGGCGATATCGCCTTCGTGCGTGACCAGAATGATGGTATTACCTTCCGCGTGTAGCCGGTCGAACACCGCCATGATTTCAACACCAGTCTGCGAATCCAGGTTTCCGGTGGGTTCGTCCGCCAGAATGATTGAGGGTTTATTAACCAGGGCGCGGGCAATGGCGACGCGCTGCCGCTGGCCGCCGGAGAGTTCATTCGGCTTATGGCTCATGCGGGCTTCCATGCCTACTGCGGCCAGTGCGGCTTTGGCGCGCTCCATGCGCTCGTCGGTGGGAACGCCGGCATAGATCAGCGGCAGCTCGACGTTGTGCAGCGCCGTGGCCCGGGCCAGCAGGTTGAAGGTCTGGAAGACGAATCCAATTTCCTTGTTGCGGATGCGCGCCAGTTCGTCGTCGTCCAGTTCGCTGACCAGCTGGCTATTGAGCCAGTACTTGCCCTTGGACGGAGTGTCGAGGCAGCCAATCAGATTCATCAGCGTCGATTTGCCCGAACCCGATGGTCCCATGATGGCGACATATTCGTTGCGCTGGATGCGCAGATTGATGCCGCGCAGGGCATGGACCTGCTGCTCGGACCCCATGTCGTACGTCTTCCAGAGATCTTCGGCAGCAATCATGCACGATTCGGGCGCTGCTAGGTTGGCGGTCGTGGGCGTGCTGGTCGGCATACTCATACTAATGACTTCGGCGGTTGCCATTTTCTTCTCCTGGTCTTCGCTCACTTTGTCCGGTGCCAATGAGACCTCTCCGTTCTTTTCAATCAGGGCTTAGGAGCTAAGGACCGGGACTAGAACCCCGAAATCCCGCGTCTTGTGCCTAATCCCTGTTTGGACGTGCCACTCAGCCTAAGGTTATGTCCCTTCTTCTTCTTTCTTCGGAGCCGAATTGTCGACCTTCACACCCGTGCCTGGACGCAGCGTCCGCAGGATCTTGTAGCTCCCCGTAATCACTTCGTCGCCCTCTTTCAGGCCGTCGATCACCTCAATGTCCGTCGTGCCCGTGATTCCCGTGGTGACCGGAACGAACATGGCCTTCTTGTTACGGATGACGAATACGCCCTGGACCGCGTCTTCTTTCTTGGTCTTGGATGCAGCATCGGGTGAAGCAGGTGCCGCGGCATGCACCGAGCCGGGCGCATTATTCTGTTGCTCGATCTGGTCCTTGGTACGCAGGGTCAGCGCCTGGATGGGCAGAGCGAGCGCGTTGCTGCGGCTTGCGGTCGTGATTTTGGCCGTGGTGGAAAGCCCCGGACGAAGATCTTTCGGGGGATCGCTCAGCGTGACCACTACCTTGAAATCCTTGGCCTCTTCACTGGCCGAGGTCGATTGCGAGGTGGAAACGCCGCTGGAACGCACCATCGCGTTATCGCCAATTTCAGAAACCGTGCCGTGAAAAATCTTCTTCGGAATGGCGTCAATGGTGACTTCGGCCGGCTGCCCCAGATGCACGTTCACGATGTCGGTTTCATCCACTTTCACTTCGGCGGTGATGATCGACATGTCGGCAATCGTCATCAGCGTGCTGCCCAGGGCGTTCTGAATTCCGACAACGACCGACTCACCTTCGCGTACGGGCAGGCTGGTGACCACGCCATCATAGGGAGCGCTGTACGTCGTTTTCTGCAGAACGTCGTTAACTCGCGTTAGATTGGCCCGGGCCTGCGCCACATGTTTGTTCGCCGAGTCGTTCTGGGCTCTGGCCTGAGCCACGCGCGCCTGGGCCTGCACCAGTCCGGCGTCGGCGGTAGCCCACGCGTTCTTACGGCTGTCGAAATCCGACTTGGCGATCAGGCCGTCTTTGAACAAACTTTGGGCGCGCTCCCAGTCCAGCTTGTTGCGGTCATAATCGGCTTGCGCACGCACCAGATCAGCCGCCGAAGTTTTCAGCGCCGCGTCGGCCGCGACCGCGTCGGTTTCCGCCGCCTGCACGGAAGCCTGATTGGCCGTCACGTCTGCCGCGGATTGCACGTTCTCCAGTTGCGCCAGCAATTGACCCTTCTTGACCTGTTCGCCTTCCTTCACATACAGGTGGGTGATCTTGCCGTAAGCGTTGGCGCCGATGTTCACGTAGGTCTTGGGTCTGATTTCACCCGAAGCGCTCACCACGGTGGCCAGATCCTGGCGCTGCACTTTCCCGGTCTGTACGGTCGCGACGTTCTTGCTGCTCTGATGAACGGTGAAACCTACGATGATTGCGAGCAAAACCGCAACGCCGACTCCGATTACTATTTTTTTCCAAGCTTTCATGATGGCACGTCACTATCCGGGTGATTTATCGCTTACAGAGGTCAAGTCCTGCACCAGCCTGCATTTGCACAAGACCACCCTCTTCCTGCCTCGCTGCGGGTGACGGATACACATCCTCTGTTACGATCCTGGCGCCGAAAAAGTTCCGAGCAGGAATGTTTCAGGAAGTGACCGAGACCCGTTACGCGTGGGAAGTGATAGCTACCGCCCCCGGAACGGATAATTATACCCGCCAGTGGACGGCAGGGCAGGGAGAATTGATCCGAGCCCTCAGGCAACTCGGGCTACCCCCCTCGCTTCTAAATTGGGCAGGTGCAGTTTTGGATTGGCGTTCGGTTTATTCGGTTCTCGGGGCACGACTTAACCTTGCTTTCACACGGCGAACGAGCCTAAAATAGGTAGACGGTTGTCTGGCCGGAATGATCTGGCCAGGGTTATCTGGCCGGGGTTATCTGGCAAGAGTTGTCTGGCAGGAGTCCCTCTCATGTTCCGGGTTTCTTCTTATCAAGCTGTTCTCCGAACTTTGCTCGTTTCCGTAGGCCTGCTGGCCTGCGCCGCGTTTACCCAGGGCCAAGCCGCTCAGAATCCAGCGAATCAGAATGAGGGCGACCAGAAAGCCGCCGCCCAGCCCGCCAGTGACGCGGCCGCTGCGGCACAGACGCCGGCTTCGGCTCAGGCCGCCGCTGCGGAAGATCCGCTCAAGCGCCAGACCACGGAAAAGCAGCGCAAGAAAAACGAGCGCGGCCTGAAGCAGGAATTGGGCAAGACTTACAAGAAGTGGCTGGAAGAGGACGTCGTTTACATCATCACCGACGAAGAGCGTCAGGCCTTCAAGCAGCTCTCCAACGACGAAGAGCGCGACAACTTCATTGAGGCCTTCTGGCAGCGCCGCGATCCCACGCCTGACACCGAAGAAAACGAATATAAGGAAGAGCACTACCAACGCATCGCCTATGCCAACGAGCATTTCGCGGCGGGCGTGCCGGGATGGAAGACCGATCGCGGCCGCATTTATATCGTGTTCGGCAAGCCTGACGAAATCGAGTCGCATCCCTCGGGCGGAACCTACGAGCGCCCCATTGAAGAGGGCGGCGGCGAAACTTCCACCTTCCCCTTCGAAGACTGGCGCTACCGCTACATTGAAGGCATCGGCCAGGAAGTCATTATTGAGTTCGTCGACCCTTGCATGTGTGGCGAATTTCACATGACCCTGGACCGCTCCGAAAAAGATGCCCTGCTCATGACTCCGAACGCGGGCCTCACGCTCTACGAGCAGATGGGCATGTCGAACAAGGCAGCCCGCTTCCAGGGTAATGGCTTGGAGCGCCTCGGAGCCGGTCCCGACAGTTCGATGGTTCAGGCAAAGGAGTTCGATCGCCTGGAGCAGTTCGCCAAGCTGCAAGCCGCGCCCGCAGTCAAGTTTGCCGACCTGACCGAAGAAGTGAATTCGAAAGTCATCCTCAACCCGATGCCGTTTGATGTGCGCTCGGATTTTGTGAAAGTCACCAGCGATACGGTCTTGGTGCCGGTCACGATCCAGATGAAGAATCGCGACATCACGTTCGTCAATAAAGACGGCATTCAGCGCGGCACGGTCAACATTTTCGCGCGCTTGACCACGCTGACGGGCAAAGTGGTGCAGACGTTTGAAGACACCGTGCAGGTCGACGTACCGGCCGAACTTCTGCCCCGTACCGCGGAGAACGCTTCGGTCTACTGGAAGGCGCTGCCGTTGCGCGCCGGCCGTTACAAACTGTATGTCGCGGTGAAAGATGTGAACGGCGACCGCAAGGGCATCTGGAGCCGCAGCATTGTGGTGCCGGAATTTTCCGACGACAAGCTGGCGACTTCCACTCTGATTGTGGCCGACGACATGGAGCCGGTTCCCACCAAGGCGATTGGCACTGGCATGTTCGTGATCGGAACCACCAAGGTGCGGCCGCGCGTGGCTCCGGCCGACGGCAAGCCGGCCCTGTTCAAACGCGACAAAGATCAGAAACTGAATTTCTGGATGCAGGTCTACAATCTCGGCGTGGACGAGAAGACGCACAAACCTTCCGCCACGTTCGAATACAACATCACGAATCTCGCTACCAACAAGCAGGTGGTGCAGAAAACTGAAAGCACCGACACTATGGGCAACCTGGGCGAGCAGGTGACGCTGCAGAAATCGATCGTGGCCGCCAACCTGCAACCCGGCACTTACAAAATCGAGATCAAGGTGAACGACAACATTTCCAAACAAACCATTGATCCGTCGGCGGTGTTTGCCGTAGAGTAACTCCCTGAAATTTTTCCCCCACAGGGGGTGGGGCTAATTGAGACTGCGTGCGCTCGGGACAAAGCTCGGAATCTCGGCTTTCGTATTAGGGATGGCGCTTCCCGTTTGGGCTGCCGACCAGCCCGGAGCGATCTCGGGATACGTACGCAGTGTATCCGGTGTGCCCCAGATGGGTGCCGTGGTAGAGATCCTCGGCGCCGCCAATCGCACACTCACCGTATTTACTGATGGCGCGGGCTACTACGCCGCCACCGGCCTGCTTCCCGGTCTCTACACTCTAAAAGTTACCGCTCCTTCGTTCCTCCCAGCATTGCGGGAAAAGGTCGGCCTCCGTTCCGGGGGCAGCGTGAACGTAAACGTCACGCTAAGCACGTTGCTGAACGTGATGCAACTCGGTCCCATCCGCAGCCTTCCTGACGACGATGATTGGAAGTGGACGCTGCGTTCGGTGGCCAACCGGCCCATTCTGCGTGTGTTTGACGATCCCAGCGTGGGTGGTTCCGAGACAGACAAGTCCAGTCACGATGTGACTGGCACGGTCTCATTCCTGACGGGCTCAGTCGCCAGCGGCACCGGCGAATCGGAGAGCACGGGCTTTACCCTCGAGCGTTCGATTTTCTCCGACGGAAAAATGGCGGTCGGCGGAGACGTAGCCTACGGCTACGGCTTGCCGGCGGGCGTGCTCCGCGCCAGCTACTCGCACCAGATGTTGGATGGTTCTGAGCCGTCGATGGCGTTGACGGTTCGTCGTTTTGCCGCGACCGACCCCAGCCTGCACAGCGCCGCCTTGCAGGCTCTGGCGCTGTCTGCGAATGATGACTTTTCTTTGGGCGAAGTTCTGGAGTTGAAGTTCGGCAGCGAACTGCAGACCATCCAGTTCCTGGGCCACGTGTCGGCGTTCCGTCCCTACGGTTCCGCTGGAATTCGTCTTTCGCCGAATACGCTTCTGGAATACGCCTACACGACTTCGCGGCCGGACTTGCGCGCTGAGAAGGGCTTCGATTCTGCTCCCAACGATCTGAGCGAAGCCGATCCGCGGGTCAGCCTGATCGGATTTTCTCCGGAACTGGAGAGCGCGCACCATCAGGAGATCAGCCTGTCACGGCGTCTCGGTGCAACCAGTTTTCAGGTTGCCGCATTTACTGACCGCATCGGCGATCCTGCCCTCACCGGCACGGGCCAGACCACGACGGCTGGCGGCTACCTTCTGCCCGACATTTCCTCGGGGACATTCAGCTACGCGGGCAAGACTCTCAACACGAACGGCTTGCGCGCCGTACTGCGCCACAAGTTCGGGAGCGACTTGAGCGCCACGCTCGACTACGCGTTTGGCGGCGTCCTCGACGTCACGCCCGACGCGCTGCTTGCGAATGCCCAGCAAGCCATGAGCACGCAACGCCGCCATGCCGTGGCCGCCAAGCTGAGTGGAACCATGCCGCGCACCCACACCCGCTGGATCGCATCCTACCGCTGGGTGAACGGTTCCGCAGTCACGCCGGTTGACATGTTCAACGCCTCCAGCGGCCAAAGCGACCCATTCCTGAACTTCTTCGTCCGGCAGCCGCTCGGCGGCCACATGGAAGCCATCATCGATTTGCGCAACCTGCTGGCGCAGGGTTATGTTCCCGTCCTCGGCCAGGATGGCCAGACCGTCTACCTGGTGCAAACCGCCCGCTCCGTCCGCGGCGGTCTATCCTTCAATTTCTAAGGAGGCCGCGCACTCGGCACTCAGCATTCAGCACTCAGCCCTGCACCTGAGAAGAATCTTCCGAATCCGTCCCAACGTTGCTGGTCCCACGAACCTCTTCCAGCGCCCAGCCCTACACAGCGCCACACCCCGGACTGGCCGAATTCCGACTGCTGAGTGCTCTCGGCCGCCCTCGCCCATTCGTAAAATCTATCGCCCTTATTCATAACTACTTGGTTGACTGTGAGGGACAGGTTTGGATAAAGTTCCTCAGCTGAATTCGGGGCGGGACGGCGCATCTTGTTAGTATGCAAGGAATTGCGAACCTTCTTGCAGCGGCGGAAATATGACCGCAACCCCCGCGAAGCGTGATTCACTCCCCCCAATAAAAGATCTGTTTCAAGGAGACCACATGAGAGCGCGCATCTTCCCGATGTCGATCAGGTCGAAGTCGATCAAACCGATGTCGATCAGTCTGGTGTCGATCAGCCTGTTTATTCTTCTGGCCGCAGCCAGCCTGTCGGCCCAGACCTTCCGCGGAACCATCCTCGGAACCGTGACCGATCCTTCCGGCGCCGTCATTCCGGGGGCGAAGGTGACGGTGAAAAACACAGGCACCGGACTGGAGCGCTCCACCGAAACCAGCGCCGACGGCAGCTACCGCCTCTCCGAATTGCCCATCGGAACCTACACCGTGACCGCGACCCAGACCGGCTTCAAGACCTTCGTCGCCACGGGCGTGACGGTCGACGTAGCTGGCGAGCGCCGCGTGGACGCTGCAATGAAGGCGGGTGAGATTTCAACTCGCGTCGAAGTTGAGGGCGACTTGCTGCCGCAGGTGGAAACCACCACCAACGACCTGGGTGGCGTGATTACCCAGGAGACGGTCAAAGATCTTCCGGTCAACGGCCGTGACTATACTAAGTTGATTTATTTGAACCCCGGAGTGGCTGGTTCTCCGGACGAGATTTCCGATTCTCCCGGATCGTTCGGCGAGTTCTCGATGAACGGCGCGCGCGGCCGGTCCAACAACTATCTGCTCGACGGTACCGACATGAACGACGGTTTCCGCAACGACCCCGCGATCAACGAGGCCGGCGTCTTCGGTACTCCCGCTACCATTCTTCCGTTGGATGCCGTTGCCGAAGTTCACGTGATCTCGAACTTTCAGCCGGAATACGGGCGCAATGCCGGCGGCGTAGTGAACATCGTGACCAAGAGCGGAACCAACGGTCTGCACGGCAGTGCAGCCGATTACTTCCGCAACGATGCCCTCGATGCACGCAATTATTTCAACCCGGTTCAAGTTACGGACCCGCTTACAGGCACCCTGGTTCCGAATCCGAAGGCGCCGTTCCACAACAATCAATATGGCGTTTCTTTCGGTGGCCCGATTATCAAGGACAAGACCTTCTTCTTCTTTGACTATGAAGGCCAGCGGGAACCGGTGGGGGTAGTCACCGTCGCTGCCGTTCCTACCGGTACCGCAGCCGATGGCTCGCTGAGCCCGACTGATGCCAGCAACTCGGTCATTTCCTCTCTTCTGTCCCGCCATCCCTGGCCGGCTCCGAACTTGGCTGATCCCACTCCGGGCGCCGTCTCCAATGGTGGCTCGGCTTCAGTAGTCTCTCCCTCTTATAACAACCTGACCAGCCTCATCGCCAAGATTGATCACAGCTTCGACCCCAACAACTTGCTCACTGGCCGCTACTTTTTCGGCGACAGCGTGCAGTCGTTTCCGCTGGCTTTGACCGCGAGTGGAGGTCAGTTGCCCGGCTTCAACACCTACACCCCCACACGAGTGCAACTGGTTTCGTTGTCCTACGTGCGTACTTTTGGCGGAAACAAGGTCAACGAAATCCGCTACGGATGGAATCGCTTCGCCGAAGGCTTCTACCCGGCAGACCAGGGTTTCCATCCCAGCTCGATCGGCCTCTGCGGGGCCAGTACGACTGCAGGATGCTCCGGTTCTGGCTTTTCCGATTCCGGCCTTCCCATTATTCTGGTCAGCGGCGTGTCCCAACTTGGAGCCAGCTCCAGCGATCCTCGCCACCGCGTTGACAGCAACAAGCAGTTCATCGACGATTTTTCATGGAAGGTCAACAAGCACGACATCAAGCTCGGTTTTGATTTTCACCGCACCACGGTTGCGCAGAATCCTGACGGCCACTGGTTCCGTGGCAGGTTGAAATTTACCGGAGGAGTCACGGGAACTGCCATCGGAGACTTCCTCGCCGGCGACGTAGATAGCGGACTCCAGTACTCGGGCGATACCTCGCGCCACACGTTCGAAAATAACTTTGGCCTGTTTGTTCAGGACAGCTTCCGCGCAACTTCACGCTTAACCCTGAACTACGGCCTGCGTTGGGACTATGCCGGCGTGGTTGGCGAGAAGAACAATCTGTTGAGCAACATCACCAGCGAGTCGCCTGCCACTGGCACGGGCACGTTCACGCTTACGCAGGTGGGCCAGCCGGGTCTAAGCGGTTTGTATAATCCCGACCGCACGAATTTTGCTCCGCGCGTCAGCGCCGCCTATGACTTGACCGGCAAGGGCAAGACGGTGGTCCGCGTCGGCTATGGCATTTTCTTCGACGCCTTCTCTCAGGACATGGTCATGGGCCATTTGCCCTACCCGCCGTACTTTGATCCCGGCCCGGCTTACAACCCCGTCGGTCCGGCACAGGATCAGATTATTTCTGCCGTGGCCACGGGATCCATTGTCCCCAACGTTCCGGTTTACGGCGCGCCCAGTTGCGGCAGCCTGGAATGCGATAGCTTCGCCTTCGATCGCAACATCAAAACCCCTTACATGGAGAACTACAATCTCAACCTCCAGCAGCAGCTCGGCCCCAAAATGATGCTGCAAGTCGGCTACGTAGGGTCCCAGGGGCATCGCTTGTGGCGTTTCTTCGATATCAATCAACCCAGCACGCAGACCATTAACCAGGTGGATGAAACCGTCGGCTTCCAGGATTTCGGCAGCGCGGCACGCCCCTTTGGCGGGTACTGCACCGGGAACATTTATTGCTCGTACTACGTGATGAACGAAAATTCCACCGGGAAGTCGAACTACAACGCTTTCCAAGGCAGTTTTCGTATCACCGGCTGGCACGGTCTCACGTCGGTTCTAAATTACGTGTGGTCAAAGTCTCTGGATAACTCCAGCGACGGCGAAGACTTCGAACCGAACGCAGCCCAGCCGCAGGACAGCAACAATCCTCAGCTGGAATACGGCCCGTCAAACTTCGACCTGCCGCGCCGTCTATCCTGGATTCTCGCCTATGACATACCAAAGATGGGCGGCGGCATGCAGAAGCTGAAGAACGGTTGGGGAATCAACAGCACGCTGACCGTCCAAACCGGGCAGCCGTTCCAGTTCAACTACAATTGCGAAGACGACTTCAGCGGCGGCGGCGATTGCTACGACAGGCCTGATGTCGTAGGGCCAGTCACGCAAAATAACCACAACCCGTACCAGTTCATGCCCCTGAGCTCATTCGCGATTCCTTGCACGGTAACGACTGCGACTGGGGCCGCGTCCGACTGCGTGATCGGAACGCGACATTACGGTAATGAGACCCGCGACGAGTTCCGCGGACCTAACTTCCGGCAATTTGATTTTGCGATCTACAAGAACACCAACCTGAGCGAGCGTGTGGCCCTGCAACTGCGCGCCGATTTCTTCAACATCCCCAACCATCCCAACTTCGCTAATCCGTTCCTGCCGGCGTTTATTGCTGATCCCGCCTTCAACGGGCTCGCCCTGAGCTCCAGCGGAACCCGCGAAGTGGGCCAGGGTTTCTATCCGATCACTGCAACCGGCGATGTAGGTATCGGCAACCCGTTCCTTGGCGGAGGCGGACCGCGCGGTATCCAGCTCGCGGCCAAGTTCACCTTCTAACTCGACCGGGTCTCCATCCCAAGCCCCTGCTTCGGCAGGGGCTTTTTTCTGCCGACTTGAAGCATGACACACCCTTCTTGGCCGGAGGGACGCCTCAGGCCTCGCATCCGGCCTACGTCTTTCGTCACCTCGCCGCCTGATTACGCCGATGTTACCCTTTTCTCGTCGTCCCCTCCCCACACAGCTCTGTTCCGGAGATACCGATGCGCCGCACTTCTTTTATGAAGGGCCCTGCCGTTTCTGGGAAACGCTTTCCCGTTTTGGTTCTCGCGCTCTGTCTTGCGAGTCTTTCTTTCGGCAGTCTTTCTCTCGCGAGTTTGGGCCTCACCACGCCGTTGTATGCGCACCACCTCAAGAAGGGCGATTCCACGACGCTGCCGCTTTCGACCTCGTCGGCCAAGGCCCGGGAACTTTATGAAAAGGGCATGTCCGACTACGAGAACCTCTATCTGGAGCGCTGCAATGACGACTGGCGCGCGGCCGTGAAAGAGGATCCGGGCCTGGCTCTGGCCTGGGCGTGGATCGCCTTCAACAGCAGCAATCCCGAGGAAGTCAGTGCGGCTCGGGCTCAGGCCAAGGCGCTCGCGCCCAAGCTGACTCCCGGCGAGCAGCTGATGATTGCCTGGATTTCCAAAGTGCAGGAAGGCGACTACCTGGGCGGCATCACCGCCATGAACGACATGCTGGAGATGTATCCCCGCGACAAGCATCTGCTATATCTCGCAGGCAACTGGATGCTGCTGGAGAATGGCGACGATCAGGCGCGTCGGATCATGGAGAAGGTGCTGGCCATCGACAAGAATTTCCCACCGGCGCTGAACGATCTTGCCTATGTCGATGCTCGCGACCGCAAGTTCGACAAAGCTCTAGCCGCCATGGACCGCTATGTAGCACTGCTGCCCAAGGAGCCGAATCCGCAGGATTCCTATGGAGAGCTGCTGCGCATGACGGGTGACTTCCAGGGCTCGCTGCTGCACTATCGCGCCGCGCTCAAGATTGATCCTGACTTCATAACCTCGCAAGTGGGTATTGCCGATACCTACGCGCTCATGGGCAATCAAGAGCAGGCCCGCGTGGAATACGACAAGGCCATCAATTTCGCCCACACCGAGGCCGACCGGCTGAGCTATGGAATGCAGAAGGCCATGACCTACGTGCGCGAGGGCAACTTCGCCGAAGCCGACAAGCAATACCAGGAGATTGCCACAACCGCTCATGCCAAGGATCAGGACCTGCAGGAAGCGCAGGCCCTGCGCAGCATGGCGGAATACCAGACGGACGACAATACTGCGCTAAAGCACCTTAAGCTGGCGGAAGAATCTCTCAGCCATCGCTCGAATATTACAGCTACGGATCGTGACGAAGAGTTGTCGCGCATCCTGCGGGTTCGCGCCGTGCGGGGTTCGCGCGCGGGCAACCAGCCTCTCGCCGACCAGACCTTGCACCAGCTCGAGGCCCTCGCCAACGGCAGCCGCAACCGCGTGATTCAGGCGTCGTATCATGGTGCAGCCGGAGCGCTGCTGATGAACCAGAAGGACATGGACGAGAAGAAGTACGCAGACGCCATCGCCCACCTGGAGGAAGATCAGGACAATCCCTTTACCTTGGAATTGCTGGTGCAGGCCTACTACCAGACCTACCAGCCCGACAAGCTACACGAGGTGGAGGTCCGGCTCCGCGGCACGAATGTGCCGACCATGGAGCAAGCCCTGGTCGTGCCTGCAGCCCGTGCGCGGAAGCCTACCAGCTAGTTCCAAACCGGGCATCCGCCGTCCGGCTTCAGGAAACCGCGAGCCGGAAGCCGCGTTCGTGGTCCCGGAACTCCTCGCCCAATTCCTGGCATTGGTGTACAGTGGGTTGGCCTTGGGTACGAAGGCCGGGTATGAAAGCTGACACCGAACGCCGCTCCGGAAGACGAATCCCCGCTCGGGTTCCCACGCGGGTGCGATCGGTTCATGGCGCGGATCAAACTCCGCAAACCGCCCAGACCCGCGACGTCAGCGCCAACGGAGTCTTCCTCTATAGCAAGTCCCGCATGGAAAAGGGCGCCGAGGTCGAACTGGTGCTGATCCTGCCCCCCGAACTCACCTCCGGCGAAAAGTGCTGGGTGTGCTGCCAGGCTACGATTGTGCGAGTCGAAGAAGAAGGATCAGAATTCGGCGTGGCGGCGCAGATTCGCCGCATGGACATCCTGCCCGAAGCGACGGCCTAGCCGGTGCCGTTTGAGGACGGCTTCCCAGAGAATTTTTCCCGAAGGTGGACTCCCCGCCAAGGCGAGACTTGCGATCCGCTGAAAATATCCACAAAATTGTAAAAAAGGGCTTCCCATTGCATTGGAGATGGTGCAATAATGGCGGCCCTAGAATTGCTCTGGCCAATTCAGGTTCCAGGTGGGCCCAAGGTATGTTGATCGACAAGCTCGCGGCTGGGGTGGTGCAAGTGCAAACACCCATTGGTCCGCGTTACGTGATGCCTTCATTCCTCCAGCGCGTTTATCTGGTGTGGATGTTCCGCAATTTTCACATTCTTCCGCACGCCGTGCTCAACGGACGGCAGCAGCGCATGATTGATCGCATGTGCACCGAGCAGCGCTTCGCGTCGATGGCTTACGTCGACCACATGGATGAGGCGCCGGTAATCGGTACCGTGGAACATCGCCCGCAGATCGGGGCAGACCAGTTACCTCCGCGGCGTCCAGTGGCGAGCGAACCGGCTGGCTTGCCCGCGGAAGTTCGCCAGCGCTCCTAGCTTCACACCACGCTACGAGGTGATACGCCCGCGCGGCCGCGCCGCCGTAAAATTGCACAGCTGTGCGCGTGCTGTCGAAGCGATTGCGTATTCCGCGATTTGACTCCCACGATCTCAACTCTGCGATCCCACTCTGTGCTCACGCTCGCCGGTGTTACTCACGGATCGCACTCGACCATGTCGGTTCGACCGTCGTGCTCCGCGATCTCAGTCGACGACGTTTATTTCGTGATCTGACTCCGCGATCTCTCTCGGCCCCCTTCATCCTGTGATTTTTTTTCAGTCGTGCGTCTGCCAGCCGAAAGCAGCTGCCGGATGCTATAATTTTTTGTTCGTCCTACCAGCCAAATCCCCACCGTGGGCGCGTAGCTCAATTGGCAGAGCAACTGACTCTTAATCAGTAGGTTGTAGGTTCGATTCCTACCGCGCTCACCATCTCGCATACAGTTGACAAATTTTCACTGGATGGATGGATTTGGTTCCACGCTTGGTACCAACTGTCTGCCACTTTGCAGGAGCAAACCAACACGCCGCAAAGCCTCACCCACTTCAGTGCGCCGTGCCTCATCGTAGACTTCCTGTTGTTCCACCCGTGAATGTCCCAAGGTATCGCGGACGACAACAGGGTCTTCTTTGGCTCGTCGCATCTGCCGTTTCAAGGTGTGGCGGAAATCGTGCCATCCACCAACCTTGACGCCGATGAGAGCCGCTGTAGGATGTAGCCAACGCTTGCGGGCGTTCCCCAAATCCACTGGCTCACCCGTTCGCCCATGCAGAATCCACTCGGCTCCCGCTCCCAATGTCCGCAAACGTTGCAACAGTTCAACGTGCACCAAAGCATCCAAAGGGTAAATCTCTTCTTTTTCCCTGCCCTCGGAATCTGTAAGAGGTATCACCCGTTTGTGGGTACCAGTGCCGTAGATCACTCGCCGCACATGCAACACGTTCTTGGCATCAAGATCGGCGGGTTGCAGCCCAATCGCCGCCTCACCCCTGATTCCCACAGATGCCAATAACAGCACCAGTGTGGAATAAGGCTCCTTCAGACGAGAGACGAATTGATCGGTCTGTTCCGGAAGCAGTTCAGTTCGCACAACCTTGCGACCGCCGAACGCCCTCGGAAGACGAATACCTTCCAGCCAACCATTCGGCTGCTGCAGGTAGCCGTTCTGCTCAGCCCACGCCAGCGTCATGCACAGCGTTACCCTCATGCTTTTGACATAAGACTTGCTGTACTTTTTCGCTTGCTTGGTTAGGAAATCCTGAATGGATTTTCGAGTGATAGTCCGAACGTCGGTGTTGGCGAAGGTCGGCAGAACGCAAGCCCGCAGCGTGTTGCTGTAGTTGTTCAATGAGCCTTCATCCAACGTCATTCCCTCCGTCGCCTTCCACTCCTCTACCAGTGTCGAGTACAGTTTGACTTTGGTGGAGATACCAGACTTCAACACACCATCCATGATTTCCCGCAGTTTCTCTTCCGCTTTGAATTTCGTTGGAAGCTCAGTCTTGAGGCCCAGAGGACAGTTCCAAATTTCCCGGTCCCCTTTGGCATTCAGCGTCTCCAACCGAAATCTCCCGTACCACATCTTCTTCTTGCCTCGCAAATACACCATACCTCGTTGAAACCGATTGACCATGACTAGCTCCTTCGGTTCCAGCGACTTCCGGCCCACAACTGTACGCTTCAACCCTTCAGGATCAAAGCGAATCAGGCGACCGTGGCGACTGTGAGGCAATTCGGCAAGGTGCCGCCGAACCCACGATTCGGAGACCTTAAGGTACTCTGCGGCTTGGCTGATGTCCCAGAGCGGTTGACTTACCGCTGTGGGCGTGCCGGAATCCGGCAGAAAATTGGGGCGATCCACGAACAAAAAACTCCTCGGCGATGCAGCAATCCGGCATCACCAAGGGGGAACAAACCGCCCGCGTTGAATTCGATTACTCAGACCTAATACTGCCATTTTTCAGTTCTGGCGTTGCAAAACGCCCCATCACGGCTGCGCGGCCCGCTTGAATTACGCAACGGAGCCTCAGAAAACTTCAAGTAACACAACTGAGGCTGAACAACCTCAAATAAGACGACCAGCCCGAAACGCTTGACCAGAGCGGCGTTTGGTGAATCATTTCCCCGTTGCCCTGCATCGAAGGTTTTGAAGGTAGCACTGTGGTGATCGGCGGTGCAAAGTGGCTCTGTTCTGATTCCCTCTCGTTTCATTCAGAGAAAGTGAAACGAGAAGGGATCAGAAACACACCAACACTGACCGACACGCAGCCAGAAGACGAGTCGCAGCGACCGGGGCAGTATCTACGTGAGCATGCTTCCCTCCTGTTTCATTCGCAGTGAAACAAGAAGGGAGCATGCGCTTGAGCCGTAGCCTAATAAGCGAATACCGGGATCGAGGCGGCTAGACACGGTACGTCTTGCTCTAAGGACGTGCCTAAGTGTCTATCACCCCGAACCCAACCAACAGTTTCCCTGAACTACCGCCAGCAACTACGCCTGAGGAGATTCGCGACATCTGTCGTGAACCCGAACTCACGCCCGGCGAGGTTCATGCCGAATACCTAAACCTAAACGGGCAAATCACGGCCCATCTCGACGCCTTTGTCGGGAAGATCGTTGACGCCACCGAAGAGTTCAAGACCCTGATCCTGCCGTTGCTGGATCAAATGCAATCCATGCTCAGCAAGCGCGGGAGACTGCGCAAGCTGCTGAACACTGCCGGAGTCCAGACATGGGAAGAGTGGTTCGAGGATTTCGAGAGGCGGCTGCATCTCGACATCAGCCTGCGGCAAGTCCAGCGATGGCTTAAGCAGTACCGCGAAGCGGAGATGGAAGAGCCGCCTGCGCCGGATGTCAATGTCACTGCGAAAGAATCCATCCGCAACGTCGATTCAAAGAAGCAGGCGGAAAAGCTGGAGTCCGTTGTCAAAGAACGCAAGCAGCTAAACCCAGCGATCCATGCAGACCTCATTCGCGCCCTGAAAGCCGACGTCAAAAAGAAATTGGCACTCATCGCCAAGTTGGAGAAAGGGTTCAAGCCGCTAAAAACCGGTACGGGAAAAGCTCTTCAGCGCCTTGTCAGGGAGCAACGGGCGAAACTCCCCGACCCGCTGCTCGAAGACAAGCGAAAGGCGGCGGCTGATTTCAAAAATGCCACAGTCAAGGAAATCTCAGACGACGTTGCCAAAAACATCGTTTTGCCGAACGAATACCTCGGCACGATGCCGGGAGGCGTAACAAACTGCTTCGGTCTCTACTTCGGCGAGCATCTTGGTTCCGTTGTGGTCTTCGGATCGACCGCAGGCAATAAGGTAGCCGCGTCTGTTTGCGGCCCGGAGCAAGCGGGCAGAGTTACTGTCTTGGTCCGTGGGGCAACCGAGTCTTCGGCTGATCCCGTTAGAACCTCGGCTGACGGCAGGACACACACGGGTTCGGCGGCATCGCACCTAATCGCCAAAGCCAGCGACATGATGGCAGCGAAGGGAAAGCCCATCATCGTCGCTTACAGCGATCCCGCTGGAAACGAAAAAGGAACCATCTACCAAAGTTGTAACTTTCTCTATACGGGCATGACGAGCGGGTCACAGAGCTACAGAGACCCGGACGGCAAGCTCCATAACGCTCGCCAAATCCACGGTTTAACGCGGGATCGCCGGAACGGAGAACTGAACTACACGAGAACTCGCGCCGAGCAACGCAGATTGTTGGTCGAACAGGGCTGCACCTTTGAGAAAGAGGGCGGCAAGCATCGCTATGTACATTTCGCCGGAGATCGCCGCACCAAGCGCCTGCTCCGCAGTGCTTTGAGGTGGAAGGTTGCGGAACATCCCCGGCGCAGCGAAACTCTGAAAGTGAGTAATAGACAGAATGAAGTACCTGAAAACCAAAAGAAGCGGCGGCCCTCATTGGAGTGAAGGACCGCCGCAGTAGGAGACGTTAGAGTCGGTGCTTTGTTTTGCCGTAACGACGTTCGACAGGCGTCATCGAATTCAGAGTCCGCTGAAACATTGCAATTATGTTTGGCGACTCCGAATTCATTCCGAACATGGCATAGGCAATCGTGCTGTGAAGGTACAGAAGGACGGTGAACAGCGTTGATTGTGTGGTCTCGTGCAGACCCGATGTCGTTGAGACCTTAAACGGTCGCCCTTCTTCAACAGCGTGATTGTCAATCGCTGGCAGAGAACAATGAACGAATGTAGAAGTTTGGAAATAATCAGCCGCATGAGAAATTTTCTTATGCTTCTCCGTCACCGGACCGTCGGGTGGATGCTCTTTAGTCATCGTTTTCCAAACAAATCCCCTTTCGCCCGACCAGTGGTTGCTGGCGGGTTTCGTATCCGGTGTGATTCCTTCCTGTTCCATGAATTCTCGAATATCTTTTTCTTCTTCCGGTCGTCCGGCGAAGAGTTCAAGACAGTAGTGCGCCCAAAACGCTTTATCCGCTTTGTACTGATTTACATAATCACGAACTCGCTGATCTTGAGCATCCCGCTTTTCAGTCATGTACCGCAAGTTGTTGGCACATTCAACAATGGAACGCCCTAAGCCCGAAGGCTTCGTCTGGCAGATCGAACGCAGAAAATTGATGCATGCTTTCGCCAGAGCAAAGGGTTTTGACACGGCAGCGGGTCCGACAATATCAAACGGAAATTTGAGGTTCACGCGGTAGAATTCCCATCGCGTTGATCTCCCTTTTCAGCCGCTCGAACGAAGCGGCTTACCTTATCAATCTCTTTCCGTTTTTCGAGGCGAGTCATCGGTTGCATCCACCATCCCCATCGTAATGTATGATCTGGACACGGAGTGGAGCATGGAAAAGAAAAAGTTCGGCTATTACAGGCAAAGCAAGGGTGTCGCGCAGCAGCCGGAACTGATCCGAGAGTTCGAGGCGGAAAAGATGGACCACAACAAGGACTACGTGACCTTCATAAATTGGGTGGGAACATCTCAACAGACGGTAGGGGCGATTCATCTCGACAAAGGTGAATGGGTCGCAGAGATTAAATAGCCCTTTTGCTTTATCTGTCCTTAAAAACCAGCACGAACTGCATCCGCCCGTTCACGTGTTTCTTTGTGGTGTCGAGATCGACGAGCGGGTATGTAAAGACATGGTCGCCGCTCTTGAGCACTGCAACTTCTTCGTCACAGTCCACGATAGTTCCTCTGGAACCACTATCGCTCCTCTTGTTGTGCCACAACACTTCTTCATTTTTATGTTCTAGGATACGTTCCCGCAGTGCCTTTACAGCTGGGTTGATGGAAGCCTCTTTGCTCTGTTGCTTTTCGCTGAACTCTTTCCATTCTTGAATCAACTTAAGTGCGTCTGATCTTAACGAAGCTGGGAATAATGCGACTTCAATCGTAGGTGAATAGGCGAGTTTTCTAAGCCCGTTTCCCCGATGGTCAGGATCAAGAGCGCCGATTACAACACGCGCCACTTTGACTGAAATCAATCGATCCACGCATGACACTTTCGGATCGCTGCGATTGAGGCAAGGCTCTAATGTGGTGTAAATGGTCACACCATCAAGATCACCACCACTCAATGCTGTACTGAGACGAAATTCTGCGTGCTGCCCGTTCTTCTTACCGTTTGTTTCCACAGCAGTGCGAGACGCACTGCCAAGAAATTGCCCGTGCTTTACGGCTACTGCACCGACCTCGGACAGGGACTTGCATCCTCTGGAGTGCTTTGCTTGGCGGCTTCGATAGCCATCTTTGCAAACCACTCGTCCAGTTCAGCTTGAACGTTTGCGACAGTATTGACGTTCTGAAATTCTGCACGGCTGCCGTTGATGTAACCCTGCACTTGTGCTGTCTGAGCATGTACAAACCGAACAGTGAGATGTAGAACTTCTTGCACGATG
>CAWIQL010000003.1:0-1506169 GCA_963838255.1 uncultured Acidobacteriota bacterium
TGCTCCCCATTTTCCACACGAATCTGAGTATGATTTCGTCGAAGGAAAGGGGAAAGAAGCATGTCGAGGAGCAATCACACGGAGGCGCAGATGATCGGGGCGCTGAAACAGTTGGAAGCGGGTCGCAAGGCGGAGGACGTGGCGCGGGAAGTGGGGGTGTCGAAGCACACGATCTATGCTTGGAAGGCGAAGTACGGCGGGATGGATGTGAGCGAGGCACAGGAAGCGAAGCAGTTGCGGGATGAGAACACGAAGCTGAAAAAGCTGGTGGTGGATCTCAGTCTGGACAAAGAGATGCTGAAGGCGCTGATCGCAAAAAACGGATGGAGCTCGTAGACCAGCGGGCGGACGCGGACTGGCTGCGAGTGAGATACGCCGTCAGCGAGCGCCGGGTTTGCGGGCTGACGGGAATGGTGGTAGCGAGTTATCGCTACCGGAGCCAGCGCAGCGATGAGCCGCTGCGGACGAGGTTGGTGGAGTTGGCGCGGGAGAAGCCGCGTTTCGGGTATCGGCGGCTGCATGTTCTGTTGGGCCGCGCGGGAGAGCGTGTGAACCACAAGCGCGTGCATCGCGTGTATCAGGCGGCGGGATTGATGATTCGGCGGAAGAAGCGGAAGCATTGCGTGCGCGAAGGAAAGCCGCTGCTGGCGCGGACTTCGGCCAACCAGGAGTGGGCGCTGGATTTTGTGCACGATGCGGTGGAGTGTGGACGAACGATCCGGGTGCTGAGCGTGGTGGATGCGTACACGCGCGAGTGTTTGGCGTTGGAAGTGGATACCAGTTTCGCCAGTCGGAGAGTGACGCGAGTGTTGGATGCGATCGTGGCGGAGCGCGGACAGCCGCAAACGATCCGCTGCGACAACGGGCCGGAGTTGACGAGCCGGCATTTTCTGGCGTGGTGCGTGGAGAGAAAGATCGAGTTGCTGCACATCCAGCCGGGCAAGCCGACGCAGAATGCGCGGGTGGAAAGTTTTCACGGACGGCTGCGGGATGAGTGTTTGTCGGTAAGTTGGTTTCAGAATCTGTTCGATGCGCGGCGGAAGATCGCGGCATGGAGGATCGAGTACAACGAAGAGCGGCCGCACAGCAGCCTGGGTTATCAAACCCCGAAAGAGTTTGCGGCGGCGCAAGCAGCAGGCTTCTACACAGCTGAGCGAGAGGCAAGGGACTCAAACGCCGTCCCTTGCCCCTCGCGCTCCCCCATCCCGGCTCAAACCGGAGAGGGAGTTGATCAAAGTTGTCGTATTCTTACGTGAACGAAAATTGGGGGCAGGCCAACCCGAGGCGTACTGTTCTGCGCCTCCAATCGTAACCGTGCCCGACCCTGCTGTATCAACGATTCCGGCGCCCGGTTCGTCTACCTCGATCAACCGGCCCAGACCGTCAGAACATGACTCGCGCAGTTTCCCTGTTTCGTCGATGACCGTTGTTCCGATCCCGTTTGTGCTCACTACGCAGGTCTGATCATAAGCTTTCTGCACCGATGAGCCATCGGGCCGCTTGATACCCGTTGTTCTTCCCAAAGCGTCGTAGCTGTTAGTCGTAATGCCGTACGTCGGATCAGATGTGCTCCGGTAAGGGTTGGACTGCGTTAAAACGCGACCAAGTCCGTCGTAACTGGTAGCCGTAAACGTGGCTCCATCCGGATCAGACACAAGCTCAGTCTCCACGGTATGTCCCACACCGTCCATTGTCGCAACGCTCGTCTTCCAGCCATTTGTGACCGGGCCGCATGTCGCTCCTGCCGTGCCGTTTATCAGTTGGCAAGTTGTGACGGTCGGAGATGGCGGCGAGTCGTTGTACGCGTACTGAGTTTGGCCGCCGTCCGGATAGTTGATCAGAGTGGGACGGTCAAGCAGGTCGTTGTAGATGTCGGTGGTGCTAAGGCCGCTGGTCTGACCGTTCGGGTCCGTAAACTGCGTCAGTTGCCCACTGTTATAGTCGTACTTGAAGGTCTCAATGTGCAAGAGAGGGTCTGTCACTTTCGTGAGATACGCGTTGGTCGCACCGTTGCTGGGAGTGTAGCTGGTGTTCGAGCCACCTGATAACACCGTGTAGCTGTCAGCATAGGAATACATTGTAGTGTGATTCGATCCGGACATGTCGCTGCATGTTCCATTGCCACAGGGGTCCGTCATTGAGGTCACCTGGCCGGTTTCGTCGTAAGTATACGTAGTGACCGCGTTCGCGCAACCTGATTGCAGGCATTTGACCGTCTTAGCGGTGGCATTTCCGCGATTGGTTGCTTTTGACAACCTGACTTGGCCCACCTGTGCTCATCTCATTTGGCCCACCTTCCGTTGATGTTGATTCTCTGCCCGGCACCATTCAGCGTCGTTGCTGCCGGAGCGGAGACCTGCGCTGTCCGAAGGACAGCGCGTTTAGGTCGTAGCGGAGGCAGTAACGACGCTGCCGCCGCTTCTGGCCGCTTTCTTCTTGTTGCGCACCTCCAAGGTTCGGCGGAAACGATACGAGTCCGTGCCGGTCTCGATGATGTGGGCGCGATCCGTGATCCGATCCAACAACGCCTTGCATAGCCTCGGGTTCGGAAATACTTGCGTCCACTCCGAGAACGGCAGATTCGTGGTCACGATCAGGCTGGCGCGTTCGGCCCTTTCGGCGATGACCTGAAACAAAAACTCGGCGCCGATCTCGGCCAGCGGCACGTAGCCGACTTCATCGAGCGCGATCACGTCGTAGCGCATCCATCGCGCCAGCACGCGACGCACGCCGTTGTGCTGCTGGGCTTCGACCAGTTCGTTGACCAAGTTCGCCGCCGTGGTGAAACGCACTCGCCGTTTCTGCCGACACGCCGCCACACACAATCCCGTGGCCAGGTGCGTCTTGCCCGTACCGCACTCGCCCATCAACACCACCGGTTCGGCGCGTTCGATGTAGCCGCCTTCGGCCAACTCACGAATCTTCGCCGCTGGAATCTGCGACGCCTGGTTGAAGTCAAACTCCTCCAGCGTCTTCATCCGCGGCAAGTGCGCATCGTGCAGGCGCTTCTGAATCGCGTGCCGGTCGCGCTCTTCGGCTTCCATCGTCAGCAGCGCCTCCAGGTAGCCGATGTGGTTGCGCTTTTCCTTCACGGCCTGTTCGGCAAGCGAGACGAAGTTCGCGCCGATCACCGGAACCCGTAGTGCCTTGCAATACTGTTTCACGCTGGCATGTTCCAAAACCTCGGTGGCTGGATTCATCGCGCCACCTCCGTCACTTCAGCGAGCAACAAATCGTACTCGCTCATCACCGGCAGCGGACGCTCGTAGCGCTCCAGGCCATGCAACGCGAATCGCTCCACCGGCGCATGCCCCAGTTCTCCGAAGACCAGCAGATGCCGCACTGCCGCCGCGTCCGTGCAGCCCAACTCCAGCGCCTGCTCGACGGCTTGCTGCAATCGTTCCCAGCCATGCTTGCTACCTTGCTGTAACAACTCGATCATGGTTCGTGTACCCGTCTGCTTGCCCTCGCGCTGTTCCAGACTCTGCCACAAGCGGTCGAAACTTTCCGGCCAGCGCCCGCTCTCACGCCACTGCTGCAACGGCCGCGATCCCGCCAAAGCTCCCGGCTTGCGCTCCAACACATCCAGATAGTGCTCTAAGTCGAGCACCTGCCGATAGCGTTCGAAGCTGCGCTCATGCCGTGCGACTAACTCCCGCTCCTGCCAGATCTCAACATAAGCCGGCAGCAAACGTGCTCGCACGCGCATCCCCGGTTGGACCGGCGTCGAGTACCAGTTCGTGCGCACCTTCACGCAACTCTTGCCATCGACCGTCGGGAAACTGGTCTCGGCCAACTCGAAGCCTTCGTCCGCCAGCGGCAGCAGGTGTTCGCGCTCGATCTCCATCGCTTCGCCCACCGCCATCGGCTTGCCTGCGATCCTCCGCTGCCGATCGTGCTCGCAACCGCCCAGTAACAACACGTTCAACTCCGCCAAGTTCGCGACCCGCGGAACCGGCACCAGATGATTGCGCCGGAAGTAGCCCACTTCGCCTTCCACGCCGCCCTTCTCATTGCCCCGTGCCGGATTGCAGAACTCCGTCTGAAAACCCCAGTGCGAACGGAACGAGATCAGCCGTTCCGTCTCTTCCCGCTGATGTCCGCGCAGAATCTTCTTCACCGCGCTCTTCAGGTTGTCGTAGCGCAACAGCTTAAAGACGCCTCCGAAGTAGCCGAACGCCAACTCGTGCGCTTCCAGAAAAGCCTGCTGCGTGGCGTGATAGTAGGCCACATGAAAGGCTCCGCCGCTGGCCATCGAGCGCATGGAGAATATGTAGACCTTGCGCCTCTCGTCCGCCACTTCGGCCATCGCCTCGTACCAATCCACCTGCGCTTCGCCGCCCCAGTCGTAGACCTGCGGAACGAAAGTCTCCCGCCGCGTCTGTCCCAGTTCCTGTTTGCGCCGATGAACGTAGCGGCGCACCGTGGCCTCGCCCACGTTCGCTTCCGGGCGCTCCTCGCCAATCCTCAGCCAGATCCGCCGCGCCGTGTGCCGTTGCTTCTTCGGAGCCTGTTCATCGGCCCGCAGAATCGCATCGATGAACTCGATCACCGGCCCCAGACTCGGCTTGCTGCGAACCGCGTGCTTGCGTTCCGGCGGAACCGCACTCGCCAAGGCTTGGCGCACCATCCGCCGATGAACCCCCAGTTTCCGCGCTGCGCCCAGGATCGTTCCTTCACCGTGTGTGTACTCCCGTCGGATCTGCTCGAACAGTTCCACCTTCGTTCTCCTGTCCATCGGCCTCCCTGTCGGCTTCGCCGACAGGGTAGCCAATTAGCGAGTGAAGGTGGGCCAAATGGGTTGAGCACGCGTGGGCCAAATCAGAATAGCGAAATCATTGGTATAGCTAGGAAGATAGTATGTATTGTCGTGACCTGTTGCGGTGACTGGTGTGATGCCATTTGTGCCGTAGCCATCGTAAGCGTAGTCCGTTTCTGCCATTAGCGTAGAGCCTGCATATACTTGAACAGCAGAAGGGCGGTCGAAAATGGAAGGACCACTGGGAAACAGCGGTATCGCGGCGAAACTTTGGTAGGTCGTTTTCGTCTCGCGGGTCGGAGTCGGAGCACTCGGGAGATTCTGGCAAGTGCTGCCAGAAGGGAGTACACCGTAGTCATACTCTTTCTTGTCCGTAAGCTGGCCGCCCGCGCCGTAGGAATAAAGTGCACCTGAAACGGAGCCATTGGGGAGGGTGACTAAATCACAACCGAGCAGAGGCGGATCGTAACCGACGCCTTTGCTCTCGGTTCTAAGCAAGGGATACGTTGCACCGTTGCCGTAGCCGTTATATGCAATTGATGTTTCCACAGAGCCCTGGTCGATGAACCCTGTTTCCATTGCAGGATTAAAAGCCGGGGGTGGGGTCAAGGCTTGATACCCGTAGGTGTAAACCACTTGTGAAGTAGTCCCAGCTATGTTGTCTTGGGTCGTGACGGTTGTCGTCTTTGTGGTCCAGTTGCCGCCCACAGTGGTCCCTGTGTAGGTGGACCAGTGTGTTTGATAGGAGAAGGTTTGCTGCAATGCAGGTGTGGATCCATCGAAGCTCACGGTACGCTGCGTTACAGCAGGGGTGTCGTACAAGTAACCGCAAGCCGCGCCGTTTCCCTGACTGTCGTTGTAGCCTATTCCTGAGGATTGTGGATTTGTTCCCCACGTATAGCTGACGTACCCTCCGTCAGGGTAAGTGATTTTGTTTAGAAAACCCGTGACCGAATCGTAGGTAAATTGATACTCAGAAGTTCCATTGGGTAGCACGATGTTTTGAACGGCCCCCCCCGCCGAGCTTCCCCGCGGGGGGTTCCACCAAACCCACTAGCTTTGGAGGAGCTAAGCAATAGGAGTCCCCGGAGTGAAGCGACGTGACGGAAATCCCAAAGCCAGTTGCCGGAATTCCCTCCCAGTTGATGGTGTAAGGGTTTGCGAGACCCGAAACCGAGACTGATCCAGACCCTGACTGCCCCCCTGCTCCAAGAAAATTACTAACGGTGAGCGCAGCCCTGCCAGCATCGTCAGTGACACTGGGAGAGCCGCCGGAACCACCCACCGTCAAAACGTTGCCATTGCGATCTTCGATCCATGACGGGAGTTCACAGAATGCGCCATTGCCACTAGGACAATTACCGATGCCTCCGTAGGGGAAGTTGTAAACTGTTCCATCGGGACTCGCGACCCGCACATCTCCAAGACCGATAGTAGCCTGGTAAATTCCGTCCCCGCCTGTGTCAGTTTCGAATGCTGGAACCTGCTGACACGCTTGAGCACCCGAATTCACAATGTTTACGAGCTTGAGCTGGTGCATTCCTCCTGCTGGATCGGCAAAGACGAATGAGGCCATGACATCACAAGCTACGGAACCGTCGGTTACGGGATGATTGGGGACCCATTTGTATTCTTGAGCAGTCAACTGCGGAACAGCCGCCGACCATCCGTCATAAGCCATGAGACCAATATTAGAAGTGTTATAGGACCAGCCGCCCGGTGGGTTGGCTGGTGGTGGACCCTGAGTGGACCCAACGGACAAGTGCCAAGCAGCCGCAGAATCGTAGGCAAACGCAAAGGGCATCGAGAGCTTTCGTCCCTTAGGAATAGGCAGATGAATCCGAACAGATAGAGAGCCAGTGGCAGGATTGACCGTCTCGTTTAACATTCCGATGTAATCGTGGCCGACGCCCCCGACCGGCGTTGCTGTCGAGTCGTTAACGTCCTGCACCTGAGCCGTGCAAGACGCGCAGAGTAGAACTGCGAGGCATAAGAAGGAAAAGATCACTAGGAAAGCGACAGAGACCTGAATACTTCGAATGGCGGACATTCCACTTCCTCCTGAGTCACACGATTCGTCGAACTGCGAGGTTTAGGCAGTCCGGATGCTTGTAACCAATCCGCATCGCGACGGCACAGGCGAAAAGCTATGCCAATCACGCAATCGCCTCTACACTTCAGGGGAAGCAGCGACGAAGGATTTGTAACGGAACTGAGAATCCGCCGCTCTTAACTGGCGCATCCTGTTCGCTGGTTTGCGCAGCAGAGTAATTGCAAGAGACTGTGGAAGTCAACAAGAAACCGAACTGGCGGTCGCGAAATCACTCACGCCAGTGACGGCAAGCACATCTCGGTACGCCTCGCGCCGCCGACGCGACCGGCGTCTCGATTTGAGCTAAAGCCTAATGATCCTGTTTGTTTCAAGCAAGAACATGCCCCACGGGACCGCAATGCCATTCTTAACGTTACGTACGTACGTTACGTGCCCACGGAGAATCACTAATCATCGAGGTCTGAGTCGAAGGGTGAATCTGTCTTGAAGTGAATTTCGGCTTCACATGTAGGACAAGCATGATTGCGAGAATTGCCTTTGTAGCCGCAGGAACATTCAATGTAGAGCTCATAACAAAGGATGCGATGAACCCGCTTGACTCGTGCGCGTTCTTTTTCGCAGATGTCACGTGAGGATCGCGGCGTAACCACGCCGTAAGCAGCAATTGAGTCAGCCAGAAAATTAATTTGTGCTTTGCGCTTACGCTTGGGAAAGTTTGGGTCCTGCACGACCCGAAGAATCAGGTCGGCCTGCCTGATAAGGTCTAGCGCGTACGGTCCGACCTCTGGACGCGCAAACGACTGTATTACGTCTTGCTGGGTTGTGGCCTTAGATAGGTCCGGCCAGACATGTTGCCAAAACAGATCGAAAATCCAGCGATAGTTGTCCGCTCGTCCACGCACCCACCTCGGCTGAATCTTCCGGGGACGACCTCGGGCCTGTTTTTCCGAAAAGCTGTCAATAGGCAGTTCGTTTTTTTTTCGGACTCTTTCCTGCTTGGCGACTTTTGCGGAAGTTCTCGCCATACTGTGATGCTGAATTTTACGGAAAGTCCCCGAGAAATGCTTCTGAATTAAGCGGAAGATCGCCTCTCCACTATGCTTCGCCCCTGACCCGCAAGAGTGAGTCTTCTCAAAAAGTGGCCTTAAACTAAGCGCCAGATGGCGATTCTCACGAGTGTCGATTCTGTGGAGTCACCTGGAGGTCGGCGACGATGAGCGGAAAACAAATGTTCCCATGTCCCGTATGTACGGGCCCGAGAGAAGTCCTGCTGACGAAGAAAGACAAGCCATACTTGACCTGTGATCCGTGCGGGGTCCAGGTCTTTGTTCGCGGGCCTGCCGGAATTAAGGAGTTCAGCCGGTTGCTCCAAAGCACAAGCGACGAACCGCTGCTGGCGAGACTCACTCACATGGAGAAACGATACCGCCTCACATGCCCGGACTGCGGACACAAGTTCTGGATCACTCCCAAGCTGATTAAGACCAGTATGTTTGACGGCACCGTGAAGGGCTTTCGCTGCCCCGAACGAGGCTGTGACGGAGTTGCGCTCTGGAATGAGGAGGCGAAATGAAGATCACGGTTGTGGGAGTCCTGGTCGTGATGGGCGGCGTCTTGTTGCTCGCGCTTGTGGTGCACATCTTGGAACAGGGCTCGAACGAAGACGGAAAAGGCGATGACCAACCAAATCAAGCATAACGAATGGCTGACGGCTGATGAGGCTGCCCAATACCTCAAAGTGAAGGTGCGCACGCTCCTGCTCTGGGTCCGCCAGGGGAAAGTGAAAGCCTTTGCACTTTCCGGCACGAAACGTCGCGTCTGGCGCTTCCGTCACAGTGACTTGGACGCCGCTATGGTGGAACTGTCCGTGCTACCATCCATTCCGCTGTCCGTGCGCTCTGAAAGGGGGATTTCTTGAAAAGAGCAGCACGGGTAAACCAAGGAAGTCTTGTTTTTAACAGGCGCTATGGAACCTGGAACTTTCTGTGGTGTGAGAACGGTCACCGGCGTTCGAAGGTGATTGGCACAGCACAGGAGTTTCCGACCAAAGCATCTGCATGGCGCGCAACAGAACCGTTGCGCAAACCGCTAGAACAGTCGGAAAGAAGCGATCAGCGAGTACCCTCGGTGCGGGTTTTGGTGGAAGAGTACCGCACCGAGAAAATGCCACGGAGAGCGATGACCAGGCAGGGCTACAACACATGGTTGAATCAGTACATCATTCCGAAGTGGGGTGACTGTACGCTTCAAGAGCTGCAAGCGCGTCCCATTGACTTGTGGCTGCAATCTCTCGCCTTGGCACCAAAGAGCAAGGTTCACATTCGCGGACTGGTCCGGGCTCTGTGGGAATTTGCGATGTGGCGCGGTGACGTGGCTACGCAACGCAATCCTATGGAGCTGGTCACGATCAAGGGCGCAACCAAACGGGTGAAGATAACACGTAGCTTGACTGTCGAAGAGTTCCAGAAACTTGTCGAACAACTGGAGGAACCCTTCCGCACGATGGCCTTAGTCTGCGCTTGCTTGGGACTTCGCATTAGCGAGTGTCTTGCCTTGCGCTGGTCCGATGTGGACTGGCTCAACGGTACGCTGTGCGTTGAGCGTGGCATTGTGCATCAGGTAGTCGATGACGTGAAAACGCCTGAGTCACAACGGACGATGTACATCGATGCTGCGATCACGGACGTGCTCAAGATGTGGAAACAGCTAACCCAATTCTCCGCATCGGATGATTGGGTGTTTGCATCTCCGGTGAAAATCGGGCGCTTGCCATTCTCCTACGCAGGAGTTTGGCGGGCACTTCGCAGATCAGCGATCAAAGCTGGCATCGGCCACATCAGCTCGCATACCTTCCGGCACACTCACCGCTCGTGGCTCGACGCGGTAGGTACTCCGGTTGGTGTCCAGCAACGGTTGATGCGGCACACGGACATCAGAACCACGATGAACGTGTACGGCACGGCGGCCTCGGCGGATATGCGACAGGCACACACGAAAATCGTTAGACTCGCACTTCCACGGGCCTAAGTGATTTGCGGGCTGATTTGATTCACCGTAAGTGCTTGAAAATATGGCGGAGAGGGAGGGATTCGAACCCTCGGTACAGGTGTTAGCCCGTACAACGGTTTAGCAAACCGCCGCATTCGGCCACTCTGCCACCTCTCCGGCTTTGTTTACAACAAGTTACCAACGTCATCTATCCCACCGCATCCCATTGTTGCTAAGATGTTGCTTAAGGAGACACCACGATGGCTCGCTACCAAGATGGTCACCTCGTTAAGCGTTTCGGTGGATGGCATGTCCGCTATTATGTCACGGAGAACGGTGTCCGCAAGCAAAAATCTCACCGGCTCTGCGACGATCAACAAACCAAGTCTCACGTCAAACAACTCCGCAATGATTTTCTGGAAACGCAGGTCAACATCGGAGTGAATAACGAAGGCCCGATGGGGGTGGTTGATTTCTGGGATTCCATCTACCTACCCTTCATCGAAGCCAACAACAACCTGAAGCCGAGCACCGTGCATGGTTACAAACAGGTGTGGAATCAGCACCTCAAGTTGCACTTCGGCACACTCAACCTGAGCGACTACAAGACCCCGATGATGTCAAACTTCCTCACGTCACTGGCAAAGACGTTGAGGCCGCGCACGTTGAACTGCATCAAGTGGTTGGCCTCGGCAATCTTTGCCCACGCTGTTGCAACCGGCAAGTGCGAAAACAACCCCATCAGAGATGCGCGAGTGCTCGGCAAGACGTTAGGGCACGGTGACACGAAGGTGTATACGTTAGAAGAGATTGAGAACGTCATCACCGCGTTGGTTCACCGGGTTGATGCTCAACTTGTGATGGCTCTGTCGTTCTTCGCTGGCCTTCGCAAAGGCGAGATTCAAGGTCTTCAGCACTCAGACATTGATGGGGATTTCATTCATGTGCGCCGTGCCTTCAGTCGTGGTGTTGTTGGTACACCAAAGAGCAAGCGAGCGTTGCGAAGTGTTCCCATCATTCAACCTGTGCGTGGCCTGTTGAAGTTGTGGCGAGCTAAAGCCGGTGATGGGGTTTGGTTGTTCACCAACACCGAGGGGGGAGCAATGAACATGGATCAGTTCGCCCGAGAGGTGATCCGGCCCACGTTGAAGAAAGCTGGTATTGAGTGGAAAGCCTTTCACGCAGGAAGACGCGGAGTTGGTACAGAGTTGCGCGGCATCACCGGCAACAGCACAGCGGGCCGCGATCTACTAGGCCACGCGACCACACAGGTCACCGAGGGGCACTATGAAGATCGTTCACCCGAGGTTGTACTTGGCCCGATGAAACAGTTGGAAGCGAAGACCCTCAGCAAGTGATTAAGGCAAGATGAGGTATGGCCAGTCCGGGTCTTCATCGGCTTTGTGTACATTCCGCAAGGTTGCTAGTTCTTCCTCAGCAAGAGGCTTTGCATCGGACGTTTGCATCACCTCTTTAGGAACATATTTGAAAGGGCTAGGTTCTTTCACTTTCGAGATGGTGAGCACGTTGTATGTGCGACCATTGCGAAGGTCGGCAAACACATCCCTTGCAAAGAGCCACTGACCTTCATATTCTTGCAAGGGTTTCTCACTGTCTTGGTTATATAATCCAAACTTCGCCATGTTGCTTCACCTCCTGTTGATTATCAACCCAACGTTGAAGAAATGCGAACAAAAAACGAATACGGTGGTTCAATTGACCGCCGTATTAAGCAACAAGGCGACGCGCTGAGGCTGGAATTTTTCATCCCACATCCATCCCATCGGCCATATCGGATGTATCGGAAACCCGCGTAAATGGTAGGTCTGTGGTGACCCTATTGGAAGGTAAAGCCTGTAGTTTCAGTGGTTTAGGAGATTAGCAAACCGCCGCATTCGGCCACTCTGCCACCTCTCCGGCGTGCGGAGCTACAGTTTACCACGTTTGAGATGAGGGCTCAGACCACTTCAGTCAGCTACATTTACGTGCCGATGGCAGCCGGTGTAGACCTTGCTATGGGGCGATCCCGTTGTATCTCTGTTGGGAAGCACGTTCATGGACAGTCGAAACTGTTCGCGGCGCGTAGACCTTGAACATGGAGACCGAGGGAGTTGCCGGTGTTCTGTATTTCCGTGAATTTGATGCGCCACACATCGTAGCGCTGACACGGTCACTGAGGGTTATCCTGACGCGCTGCAGTTTACTCGGAGATCGAGGCAGGCCTCCACGACTCTCCGACGGATATTTGTGGCCTGGTGGGTTGGGTCATGGGGAAATGCCTTCGGCACCAGGGGCAGATTGTGGGCCGTCTTTTCGGGCGTCCATCCAATTCTGGAGAGCGTGTCCCTGACGAAATCGTAAGTGTTCAGGGCCCCGACTAGATCCTTGAATTTGAACCGAGTCGAGAGCAAGACGTCGCCGAGTTCGGGACGCGTGTGGCGATTCGCCGGCCGCCGAACCCGAAGAACTCAGGCGGCAGCTTCGCGGCAAGCGCAGACCTCGCAGAGGCTAGCTCCCTTTGAAGGTCTTCATGACGAGGCCTTCTATCTTCAAACACGGTCTCGTACGGACTCCAATTCCGGGTTGCACTGAGAGTTTTGCAGTGACTTTACCGCATCTTCCGCCGTGAATTTTCCCATGAGCAGTGCCAGCTTACGGTTGGTTGTCATTTGGATTGGAGCGGGATCAACGCGCTGCACGTACGAGGTAACGCGAGTGCCACGGTTCACTTTCACGACAAATCTGACGTTTTTCATGTGTCTTGTGTCCTTCCTTAGCAAAGGGTGGGAGAACTTTGCGGGCGGCGCAATTCATTTCTACAACGTCACACTACTCTCAGTGTCACGGCTAACGCGTTGAGACCGTAGCCACGCCGCACTCCAGGCAGCGGAATTTCAGTGATGTGATCAGTCCGCAAGCTGGGCACATCCTTTGGGTTTGGCCCCCGGTGATATGTGGTATCACTTTGCGCATCCATCGGAACAGCAGTGTCATGCAGAGCAGGGCCAGCAGACCGAAGGAAATGTAAGTTGCGTTCACAGAGAGCGACCTTTCTTTGGCGAGCTCTGCATCGACCTTACCAGTTGCGCAAGATCGCTGCGGACAGAAGTTGGACTACGGTGCACTCGCTGAAAAGCCTAAGGTGAGAGAACTTCAGATGGACTGGCTTAGGTCAGAAGACCTGAAAGAGGAGAAAAGCGTAACCACCTCAGTAATGATTATAGCAGGTGAGACCCTATTACCTAGGAATGCGCTGGTCGCGGCTCTGCTGCGACTGCGGGCAAATCGGAGACGTCGTGAGTTGTAATTCGACTCCAGCCGTCAGCGTGGGACGAGAGTCATAGCAAAGACCAGCACATGTTCGTTCTCCGGCAAAGTGATGCTGCGCACTACTTTGGTGCCGTCCAACTGAAAGGAATAACCGTAGAGACGAAAGTCGCGATTGTCCTTTGCGCCATCCCCCACGAGGCGGTAGGGCACGACCACGGCCTCAGACTCGCCCTGGAAACCGCTGGACTCATACCAGTCACTCAGGCTCTGCGTGATCGATGTTGTTGTTCCATCAGCGTAGACAATCGTAAACACCTGCGCGTCCTGCCCACCTTCCACACCTGTGGCGATCAGATCGAGACTACTGAATTTTCCCGCTGGAAGCGCGACGGTTTTGCTCGTGACCGCGTCGGGTGCGTCCGCCGGTCCAAGATTGAACAAAACGCCATCCCACAACTGGGATGAACCCAGAGCCTCTTTCGAATAGGCGAAGCCTTCGCCGTCTGCACTGGCTGCGGGAGAGAATTCTGCGCCGTCGGTATGGATGGCCGTCGCGTTGTAGGTCGAAGAGAGATCAACCGCGACGGTTCCAGTTCTGACGGCATTGACCGTGAGAGCGGTGGTAACCTTATGTGACAGGGCGCCCGAGACTCCGGTGATTGTGATTGTCGAAGTCGCAAGCTTCGACGAGTCCTTCGCGGTCAGAATCATCTTGCTGGCTCGTGTAGTGCTGGCCGGGCTGAAGGACGCGGTCACTCCCGCCGGCAGTCCAGCGACACTCAGGGCTACGCTCCCTCTGAAATTGCCTCTGCGAGTGATCGCGACCGTCGTCGTCCCACTTCTTCCCTTGGGGACGGAAATGCTCTCCGCACTGGTGGTGAGCGCAAAGTCGTCGGCACCGGAGGGCGGCGCGACGATCGGATCGTAAAGCGACTGTGCTGGTTTCACTTCTGGATTCTCGGCGGCCACCGACATAGCCAGGACTCGGATCTTGTCGTTGTTGGGGAACGTGATGGTTCGAGTTCCCGCTGGCAAATCGATGGGATACGCGAAAAGATAGGAGTAGCTGTAAGAAATATTCTCGCCGGCGGCGTTGTGGTGATGCGAGCAATACCACGCCAGGTCGGCGCGCTTGATGTAAGCCGGAGTGAGGCCAATCATCTTGCCGTAGTTGTCCCCTGATGTGTCGCCGGAACTCCATTGACGATCGTCCCACTGTCCGATAAATCCGCCCCAGTCCTGAATGTTCAGCTCGACGTTCTTGCCGCCGACTCTGAATGCAGCTTTCTGGTCGCCTTCCGCCGAGGCCGCGAGAACGTAGAGTCGATTGTGCTGGCCGGCAGGAAGACCACCCGTCGGCAAGTCAATAGTCTGTCCCTTGGCGACGACCGCGTTGGGCACGCCCGTCTTCGCTGATGCAAGTTTGAATTGCACGTCATTGAACGTAATTTGTGCTGGCAGCATTTCTGCGGGCAGCGAATTGCCCTCGCGGTCGAATCCCCCGGCCGCGCGAGTTCCGTCGTTACTGGCAGTTGCCAAGTCGTAGTCCAGCGCGACAGGCTCGGAATGCACCGGCTCAAGCTTGGCTGGCGGTGCAGACAGCCGAACGGCGAACGTGCGCGGCTGATACGCAGAGAACGACGTGACCAGAGCACCCTCGGTCACGGTCGCCGATCCCACTGGTTGTTCCTGGCCGTTGACCTCGCGTGCAGCGGTTACGGGGGCGCCGAAAGAGATTCTAACGTCAGCTTGCGGCGCGCCATCCAGTTCCACCAGGCGCACGATGATCTCATCGTTCCGCTCAGCCTTCTTGAGCGCCAACACCCTGACCCGAGGGTTGCTGACTTTCAGCAACGAGAACTCCCGCCCCAGAGCGCCCGCATGTTTCGGCGCTTCAAAAGCAATGAGCGGATCGTTCAGGCGCTGCGCCTGCCAATCCGTCTGGCTGTGGCGCCAGTCGGACGCGTGCCCGGCGATGCCGTAGACGAACTCGTGATGTCCGATATCTTGTGTGCCCTGGTCGGCATAGCCGGCGCGCGTGCCCGGCGTACGGATCAGCGTAAGGCGAATCGTGTGATCGTTCGGCTTGTCTGATCCGTTCTTGCAGTCGGTCAAAATCGTCGCGCCGAACTCACCGCTCATATCGGTCAAGTCGATCCACTGGTGCGACGGCACTTCGAACTTCTTTGGCTGAGCGGTGGGGCGCTCGATCGTGCCAATGTCCCAGTTGTAGGTGGCCATTTCGTTCGAAGCCATCAGCGGAAAAGTCGCTTTCAAATTCGACTCTTTCGTGTTCCAGTCAACTGCGTTGCCGAACTCCACTCGCTTTCCCGCATCCCCCGTCGACAGCCGAATCGTTTGCACGAACTTCGAGCCCGCAGTCTCTCGCGAGATTTCCACGGCTACGCGTGCCGGACCGCTTTCCACCACGCGAATCTTCGCGGGGCCGCTCACGTATGTTCTTGGCGCAGCCTGCTCCTGATCCCAATCCATGTTCCAGGCTGGCCATTGCCGAGGGTTGTCGTACGAAATGGCAAGCCGTGCCGGCGAAGCCAGCAGTTCTTTGCCAGTCGATTTGTCGAAGATGCTGGCGACATCGCCGTCGGAATTTAACTTGACGCGGTAGTACTGATTCTCGAGTGAGTTCTCCGAAACCTGCAGCGTCACAGCGTCTGCCGCGCCCTCACCCGGCCGCGCGTCGTAAACCGCGTAGCCGACCGAAGGCACCTTGGCCAAGAAGATCACTTTGCCGTTCGAAATCTGCGCTGGAACCTCCTTATCATCCGGGCCGGTCACGCGCACGGTCTTCGGCATGCCGCCGGGAAAATTGACGCTGGCCTCGACAAGGTCTTCGCGCGCGATGTTCAAAGGATTGAATACAACGAGAGGGATGCCCTTGGTCTCGGTGTTCAGGGCCGCAGCCACGGCTTCGGTGGCGTTGTTAAGGACTCCCGCGAACTGGTTCATCGCGATGACGTCATCGTTCCAGGCAAACTCGTAAGACCTGGGAGTAGCAGTGCCGGCGGCGATATCGTGAAAATGTGCGCCCATAGCGAGCGTCCACGCGGCGTTCAGGCGCTCCAGCGGATACGGCCGCGCGCCCAGCCATGCCGCGGCAATCGAAGCCTTCTCCGCGGCATCGGCCAGCAATTCTTCTTTGCGGATCCAACGCTTCTGGTAAGCCTGCGAGGTGAGCGAACCGGCAGAATGATTGGTCAGCTCCATTTCTCCGGTGTAACGCGGAAGTCCGGCCGCTTCCGAGGGCGTGATGTCCAGAAACATCTGCTCCGCATTGGCAGAGATCACGTGCACTGGGCCATCACCAACTTTCATGGGCGGCTCGTCGGAATGCGCCTCACTATCACGGAAGAACCGGCCTACCGGCGGCAGGCTCGTCGTGCCGTGTGTAATGATCGCTTCCAGCCGCTTCACGGATTCCTCCCGCGGAGCGCCGCCGATGTCGCCCGTGCCGTAATAGTGATAGTCGGTAAACACGCCGCTGATTTTTCCGTTCAGCGCAACCCGCGCCGCCCAATCGATTTGATGTTGTTCTAGTGCACGATCGTGATCGATCCGGGCAAAGGCAGCTTGTTCGCTGCGCAGGTGAATCGATTCTTCAATGTCGTTCGGATCCGACGCATGACCGCCGCGCTGTTCCTGATCCAGCTTCGCGCGCAGTGCCTGCATCTTCTGTTGAACGTCGCGCAGCGCCTGGTCGGGCGGCATTGGAGGCAGCGGTTTGCTGAGGTCGGTATCGATGCTGCCGTCATACGCTCCCGGATTCAAACCGGCGAGCACGCTCTCGCCATCCGGCCCAACCCACACCCCCACATTGAACGGCGTGCCTTCCGGTGTATTCTCCAGCGACTCCGGACCGCCGACGGGAGCGGATGATCCCCACACCAATTTCTGCGTCGAGAATCCCTTCACCCCGGAATGCGCGAGAATGGTGGGCAACGAAGCCGGAAATCCGAAACAGTCGGGCAGCATGTATTCCGCGCTGGATCTTCCCAGCTCCTTTCGAAACCAGTCATTGCCATAAAGGATCTGCCGAATGATGCCCTCGGCGCTGGGCGCGTTCACGTCTCCCTCTTCCACCGATGATCCCGCCGGAAACCATCTTCCCTCATCGACATACTTCTTCACCTGTGTGAAGTCGGCGGGGAAATATTCCTTCATGAAGCGGTAACGATTGGAGCCGCTGAAGTTGAAAACGTAGTGCGGATACTTGTCGAGCAGTTTGAAGTTGTCCTCCATCGTCTTGCGAATGTACTCGTCGATGACCTGGGGATACTCCCACCGCCACTCGGTATCGAGGTGCGCATAGCCGACGACATATAGGGTCGACTGCTTGCTGAGATCGGGCCTTTCGCCGGTTTGCGCGACAGCAGAAGCGAGGAATACGAGGCTGGCGAAGGCGAGGAACCACAAAGCCGTACATCTTCTCAGCATACGAGTCTCCCGATGAGTTCTGGAAATTGCTGCGTGAATAATAAATGTTAGAACTTGTATTTGCGTGCTCATTGAGGAGCCCCGCGTCGGCAGAGAGCGCTTTACGGAAACTCCTCAGTTGACAGTGACGCTCACACTGGATGCAGTGCCGGATTGGGCCACACCGTTCGCGTCCTTGCCGGCGATTGTGATGGTGTAGGTGCCTGATGGAGTGCCATTAGAGAGTGTCGTGACGTTGATCGCCGAACTCTGGGCAGACGCTCCAGCCGAGTCCGTTGCCGACACTGAAAAACTGTACTGCGTCGCTGCAGTCAGGCCGCTGACGGCATAAGTCGGGCTCGTTGTAGTAGCGATCGAAGTGCCGTTCTGATACACGGTGTAGCCAGTCACGCTGCATCCTGAGGTCGCAGTGGAGGCCGTCCAGTTCAAAGTTGTGCCTGAACTGGTTGTGCCCGAGGCTGCTAATCCCGTCGGAACGCTGGGCGCGGACGCACACCCACCGCCGCCACTGCTGCTGGATCCTCCTCCACAAGCTGGCAGAATAATCAGACATGCCGAAACAATCCAAACGAGCGAGAAGCCCAACATGTTCCGCCGAGATCTTCGCGAAGTGAGACCCAGGCCGATCAGCGCCAGCCCTGGAACAATGATCCACGAGGCATAGAGCGGGCTCAAGTTGCGAGGGTTTGGTGGCGAGGAAAGAGTTGGCACTGGAAGATTAGCTGCGCGATGAACAACAGCTTTGCCGGCAGGCGCCACGGTTGAAAACGTCAGCGTCGCATTCACGGCCATGTTGCCGGTGATGGACACCGGACTCGTGTTTCCAAACGAGCAACTCGGCGCTCCAGTTCCGCTGACGACGGGAGAAATGCTGCACGACAGCGTGACACTTCCCGTGTAGCCGCCGGCCGGAGTCACCGTCACGCTTGCCGTGGACGAACTACCCGGACTAACGGATGAGGGACTGGCCGTTCCCGCCGATAGAGAATAGCTCGGCGGTGCAGCGGTCAACGTTGCCGCCAGTACAACCACGTCCCGGTTGTTGGGTAAGGTCACGCTCTGCACGGTCTTGCTGGCGTTAAGCGCGAAAGAATAATGATAGAGGTAGAAGACGCGATCATCCGGGCCGTCCCCGCTGTCGCGATAAGGCATGGCCACAGCGACTGACTCGCCGGAATTGCCCCCGGTGCTGATGCAGCCTCCACCGTTGAGATGGCTGCACCAATCGCTGAAGCTCTGCGTGAACGTGGAGGCCGAGTTATCGCTGTAAGTTACGGTGAGGGTCTGCGATGGCTGGTTCCCCTCGATTCCAGTGGCCAGCAACTGGAGAGTGCCGTAGTTGCCCGCAGGGAGTGCGATAGGAATGCCCGTCCCATAGACCGCGTCCGGTTGATTCGCCGGACCATACGTGAACTGCACGCCGTTGAAGTCCAACCCTGCATTCAGAATGTTCGCCGAATACGCGTAGCCTACACCGTCAAGGCCGCTGGTGATCGCGCCCTCGTCGGCGTCGGTGTAGATCGCATTCAGGTTAAATGCCGAAGTCAGATCGACCACTGTCCCGGATCCACCTGCAACCGGCGGGTTCACAAAAACATCGAGGCCAGTTGGTTGTGGCGCAACGCCTGTCGCCGCTCCTGTGATGGTCACCCCTGCCGGGCTCGCCGAACCTGTAAGGGTCGCTGAGGTGCTTGCGGTGAACGTTGCGGTGCTGGTGGTAGCGCTTGTGGAGGTGAACGAAGCAGTGACTCCGCTCGGCAATCCGGATGGTGCTGTCAGGTTGACTGCGCCATTGAAGTTGTTAAACGGGACGACGGTGACCGTGCCGGTGGAGGTTCCAGCCTGGTTCACCGACGTCCCGGCGACGGGGGTCGTCGTCAGCCCAAAGAAAGGTATTGCGAGCGTGACAAAAGCCGTTTGGGTCAGCCCTCCGCTGGTGCCAGTAATCGCTACCACGTAGTTTCCACCGAGGGTTGCGCTGGTTGTCGAAACGGTCAACGTGACCGGAGTGCCGCCGGCTGGAATGGTCGATGCACTCAAGCCGACCGTGATGCCCTGTTCCACACCGGCGTTCACGCCAACCGGCGAACCCACGACAGTCGCCGTCAAATCGGTTGCAGCGCTGAAGCCATTCAAAGCGCTCACTGCGATCGAACTGTTTCCGGGCGCACCTCCGGGGATGAGCGGCAGAACGCTGGGCGTAGCCGACAGCGAAAAGTTAGGGTTTGTCGATGTTGGAGCGAGAGCATTGATCAGGCTCTGGCCATTCGGGCTGCCCCATCCGGTCACCAGATCGTAGCCGGTCACCGCGGTATAACTGCTGCCCGAACAAACAGGGTTCGCGTCACAAGGATCGCTGCCGCTGGTGATGTCGTGGAAATCACTGTCGTAACTGCTTCCCTGGCCAATCGTATAAATGGGTGGATTAATAAAGCCAACTACGGAACTGCCCGAGGCCGTGGCATTCTGGGCGGCCTGCTCGTTCACCAGCGCCAGATAACCACCCCAAGTCGGCGCCGAAAGGCTGGTTCCGCCGATTCCCCCCTGACACGAACCATTGGCACAATAAAAATTGTCAGTGTTCGCTTCCGAAGCAACGTCGGGCATGTTGCGCAGCGTGGTCGAACCCTCATTCGAGCCGTTGATGACGGGCGTCTGCCAATTGGGAATGAGCAATCCGTTTGTACTGTAACCGCCGCTGCTGCCGCTCCAAGCCGTTTCCGAGGACCACGCGCCCCCGGCACTCACTGTGGTCAGATCGGTTCCGCCAGCGCCTGTTATATAAGGATCGTCCGCCGGATAGAACACCGGATTGCAATCGGAGCCAGTACAACTGGGAGGCGTAAACGCGCCGCTATCGCCAGTCGCCACGAACAGATTCTGCCCTTGCAAAGCGAATTCCTTGAAGATCGGCTCGTCCGACGAAGGGTCGGCGGGCAACCAGCCGACAGATGCGCTCAAAGACTTGGCAATATTGTCGCTGGCCATGCGGTTAAACGTATCGGTATCGTCCTGTGACGCACCGTACTCAATCACCGCGCCCAGGCCGGGCGCCATGGAAACCGCCTCTGTGATGTCGATGACCGGTTCGCCATCGTCGCAACCCAGCCCGCAAGAGGTGTCGACGCCGGCGATCTCAACCGTGACGACGGGAACCTGGAGCGGCTGATTCACGGCGCTGTTGTTGAAGTAGGCGGCAACGTCGGTCATTCTGAAGTTCAAGCCAAACAGCCCAACCACTTGCCCAGCCCCGGTGAGCGCGGTCCCGCCGTAGTACGCTGCGCGCCGATCACTTCCGAGAAACACTCCGCCCGGTCCTGAGCCGGTCGTGTTGGTGTGCAGCTTCTTTAGATCCCGCTTCAAAGTCCTGGGGCGCGGCGGCGCGAAACTATTGAGGCCGTTGATTCCCAGCACCGGAAAACCAGACTCCACCGAAGGTTCGACATCCGGCGCGTAGTAGGTGCGATTTTCCGTCGGATGCTGGTAGATCTGCATGTTCACGTGGAAGGCTTTCTCGATGTTGGCGACGGTTCCGTTCACATCGACAACCACGCGATTGGGAGTCGTGTTGATCACGGTCAAGCCGTACGACTGCATGTAGCCGATGACGCGCTGATAGTCCACCACGGTGGGACCAAACTGATCGGTGAACTGTTGCACCGTCAGGAACTGACGATACTTTGGGCTGGCTGGATCGTAGAGCTGCTGCAGCAGAGCATCGAGCTGCTCTTCATTATTCAGCGGCAGCGTGATCGCCAGGCTCAACCGCTGCGAGCCCGGCATCCGGCCAATCAATTTTGCTCCGGCCGTCGCCGATACATGCGTCTGCAGCACTTGCCGTTCCTGCGCCTGCGCCGTGGGCGCAACAAGGAACAAGATCAGCAGGACACTCCAAGTCCACACGAATGCCAGAAATCTAGCGGAACGGTTCATGGTTTCCAGTCTCCGGAGCGCACTCCCTAGAAATGAAGAGAGAGAACTTAGTTGTCCGTTACCGTCACGGTAACCGTGTTGCTTGTGCCCGAGGGATTACTGGCCTGACTCAGTCCGTTGGAGTCGAGTCCGGTAGTCGAAATTGTGTACTGCCCCGGAGGGGTTCCAACGTTGCCGAGATGCGTATAGCTCACGCAAGCGGGAGCAGCGACCAGCCCCATCAGCAACAATCCGAGGAGCAGAAATCCCAACACACGCCTTCGGCGGGAAGCTCGAGACTTGAGCCCAACTCCAATCAGCGCGAGCCCCGGAACCGGGAGCCATAATGCATAGAAGATGTTCCTAGGCGACTGCAAGGCTGCACTCGCTGCTTTGGAGGACGTGAAAGTTAATGTCGTGGTGGGCGGAGAGGTTTCGCCGGCGGTCACCTGCACCGACGTCGGGCTCAGGCTGCAAGTTGGCGCAGTCGCCGCTGCCGAAGACGTAATCGTCGGCGATATCGAACACGAGAGTTGAATCGTTCCTGTGTAGCCGGGCTGCGGGTTCACGGTAACCGTAGCCGTGGTCGAGCTCCCTGCGGTGATGGATGTTGGATTTGCCGTTCCTCCGTCGATCGTATAGGTCGGCGGCTTCAGCGTAATTGCCATGGCAAACATCGCTCCCGAACCATCCAGGTCCGTGAGCGTGATCCCGGTCAAAGTCTTGGTGAAATCTACCGGATAGGTATACGCGTACAGATTGCAACTCGCGCCGTTGAGCGTGCCGTCGGAATTGATGCGATTGATGCCGCCGACTGCGACGGACTCATACTGATTCCCTCCAAATCCGCACCAGTCGCTCAAGGTCTGACTGAACACCGTGCTGGTTCCGTCCGAGTAGCTCGCGGTCACCGACCCCGCGTGGTGACCATTCACCGCAGTCCCTAGAACAATTACGGTCGAGTAAATCGATTGTTGCGCCACAGGAAGGGTGATTGCCACTCCCGCCGCAGTGTAGTTCACCACGTCGATAATGCAGGAAGCCGAGGTTGAGGGGCCGCAGCTGGCCGTGTTTACCGTTCCAAAGTTGAACGGCACGTTCAGCGAAGGCGGCGTCAGCGTCGGAGGCGTGCTCGTCGACAATCCAAGCTGAGTCGCGGAATACGCGTCCGGGCAGTTCGTGTACGGCGCGGTTGGAGTGCAATTGTTGCCGTTGTCCATTCCGGCCGTTCCCAGAAACTGTACTCCCGTGTTAAACAGACCCGCTGTATTGAAGCATTGCTCTCCGCCACAGAGGGCTGAGGTAGAGGACAAATCGACCTGCACATTCTGCGCACGCGCCAGTCCCGGCGCGAAGAACAGCATCAGAAGCAGCGCCGCCACCGGCAGAAGCAAACCGAAACAAACGCCTTCTCTTGGATTCATGCTTCTCTCCTCCTGCTTCGCTCGAAGGTGTAAGTCGCGCATAATCGAACTCTCCATTCGTGACTGGCCGCTGCTAGAAGCCGCTGCTAGAAAATGATCTTTCCTGATACCCGCAGGTTCCTCGGGTAATTATCCTGGTTCGGGCTGATGGTGCCGAAGCCCGTCCAGTAAGTCTTGCCGGTCGTGCCGTTAGTAAACGTACTGGCTGCTCCATCGGTGGGCGAATTGTCCGGCCCTCCCAGCAACACGGAGTTGAGCGAGTTGAACGCCTCCCCGCGCAGCGAGAAGCTGATTCTTTCGGTGACCTTGAAAGTCTTCTGCAGCGAGAGATCCAGATTTGGCACTGTGGGGTTGCGCACCGCGGTGGTATAGCCGGGAGTGGTGTTATAGGTATATCCGGAGCCTCCGATATGGGGCACGCTGCTAAAGCAAGCCGGTGTCGCAAGCGCAGGGTTGAGCCATTGCTTCACCGAAGTTCCGGAGGGCGATGCGAACGGGCAGGTGTAATTGAAGCCGTTGTTAATGTTGAGCGGCGAGCCACTTTGAGCTGCGAAAGACCAGCCCAGTGTCCAGCCACCGAGCGCGTAGTCCAACACTCTCGGGGAGTTTGAAAGGAAAGTCCTGCCGGTCCCGACCGGCAAATCGTAAACCCCAGTTATAGCCAGCACGTTCGTCCGGTCAAACTGCGAAATCCAGTGAACTTCGTTGGCGTCCTGGTACGGGTAGCCGTTCTGGTAACCGCTGCCGTCGATGTTCTTCGACCACGTGTAGGACAGGTTCACGGTCAGCCCGTGGGACGTGTGCTTGGTGAGTTTTGCCTCCATGCCGTTGTACCAGTTCTTGCCAATGGGCGCGTTGTAGATTCCGACCGGAGGAGCGCTTCCGCCCGAGCCGCAGTACTGCGACCAGGGCAACAACAGAGCCAGCGCCTGAATCGTGGTCGACTGTCCGCATCCGTTGGGAAACGACTCCGAATAAACGCCGTAGTAAGGATTGGGCAGCTGTTCGCTATAAACCGAACTGCCCTTCGCCAGCGCGTACTGCAACTGCGGATAGGTGATGGTGCCGTTATCCCACAGCGTCGCGCGCAAATGGCTGGTGTAGTTTGCGGCAAAATGTACGTCGAGCGCGATTTGGCCGGGCAGTGCGCGTTGCACGCCGAACGACATGACCTGGGTGCGGGGAATTTTTCGCAGCGGACTGTCGACCTGCAATCCACCGCCGCCTACACCGGCCAGCGCCAGGCCAGCCTCGCCAACCGGCGCCTGCAGACCTAATGGATAGCCGGGGCTCGCCGGGAAGGGAGTGCCCACTCCATACGGCCCGGCGGAAGTTGTGCCCACTGCAGCTCCACCCTGGTTCGGATTGGGGCTTCCGTTTGTGGATGCAAGGTAATTTGTTTGCTGCTGGTATCCGATCGGCGAACCACCTTCCAGTCCGCCTCCGTACATCAGTCCCCAGCCCCCGCGAACCACAGTGTTAGGGTCGATCGCATACGCGAAGCCAACCCTGGGAGCAATGTTGCCCCAGTCAGTGTTGTAGGCACTCTTGGCATGTCCGTTCTGACCTGCGGGGGCAATCGTGCCTAGAACCTGCGACAGAGCGCCGGTGTTGATTCCGGCTGCTTGCCAGGCGGCAACGTTGCCCGCATTGGCGATGTTGGACTGGTAAACCCCGTCCGATGTAATGGGGTTCACGCAGGTTTCGCAGAAGCCGCGTGGCAGTTCGTTGTAGCGCTCCTTCAGTCCGACCTGCACGTCATAGCGCAGGCCAAGATTGACGGTCAGGCGATGGTTAATCTTCCAGTCATCCTGGAAATACAGATTCCAGATCGGCTGGTAATCAAACAACGAATCGTTCCAATTGACATGGCCCTCGGAGGGTACTCCCAGCAGGAAGTCCGCCCATCCAAAGCCATTGGGAGCATAGGTGCTGCTGCAAGCTGCACTTGGCGTAAGGCCCAGGCTCGTGGGCTGATAACAGTTAGCGTTCAGCGGATCGAATTGTGTCCATTGCCCGTTGAATTCGAACTCTCCATTGGCATTGTTGGCCACCGTTCCGTTGATAGGATTCCCGTAGGTGTAGTAGGAGAGGCCGCCGCCGGCGTGCAGATTGTGAGCCCCCTTCGACATGGTGATATCCGCGTCAAGCGCCAAGTTTGTGGATGCTTCCTTGTCGTTCGAGTTGCCGAACATCTGTCCCAGGCCGTTGCCCGGGTTCGGATCCGGAAATCCAGCTATCTCAATTTCAGGCACATCTTGTAGATTGGTCACCGGCGGCGGAACGATGTTGATTCCGATCTTGCTTCCCGGTATCGCATCCGCGATGATGCCGTCCGGGTTCCTGTTCTGCAGCCGGCTAAGAGACAGTTTGAAGTCGCCCAGCAAAGTCGGCGAGAAGATGTGCGTCATGTCCTGCGTCGCCGTATAGCTGTCGCGCTCAAAGAAAACGCCGTTCGCCAAAACCCCTGGCAAGCCATTCTCATTGCGGTTTTCGTGGCCGCGCTGCATGCCAAAGAAGCTGTACCACTTGGTCTTCTCGCTGGTGTTGTAATCCACCCGGATCATGTGCTGGTTGTACGTGGTGAAATCCGGGGCCGGCGCGAAGTAGTTGGCAGGTTCACCCTTTCCACCGATATAGTTCTCGGCGCCCTTGATATTGGGCAGCGGAATGTACCCGGCCTTCAGCATGAGCAGAGCTGTGTTGTTGAAGTCGGAGGCGGGAAGCAAGGCACCGCCGTTCGTCCCTCCGTTAAACGTATTTACGTTATTGATAACGTTCGAGCCGTTCCCGCAGGCGCTCGCCGGAAGTCCAACCGTCCCAGCCTTGGCAAATTGACCGCACACCGCATTGTTCGGATTGCTTGGATTGGTGCTGTCGCCGGGCATGTACAACGTGAGGCCATACACGAGATACGGGTCGACCTGCACGCCGCCGCTGCTAAACCCAGGGTCGAGAGCTCCAGCGTTGCTGTTGGAAATATTGCCGGCGACGAGCCCAAAATCGACTCCCGGATTGCCGTTCGGGTACGCGGAGGAGACGTAGCCGGGGCGCAGATAAGCAGGCGGTACGTTGCCGGTCACCGTACCTACAATCGACTGGCGGTAACCTTCAAAACTATAAAAGAACCACATCTTGTTCTTCTTGATGGGACCGCCTATTAACCCGCCAAACTGGTTCTCCACCTGCTGTTGCGTGGGAAGGCCTGAAATGAAGACATTCGTCAGCGTGTTGGCGTCAAACAGGCTGCCGTCTTTGTAGTTCTCCACCAACTCGCCGTGAAAATCGTTAGTCCCGTTCTTCGTCACCACATTCACGGTGCCGCCGGTCGATCGCCCATAGCGAGCGTCGTAGGTGTCGGTCATCACGTTAACTTCCTGCACCGAGTCCAGCGTCGGAGAAACGTTCCAGGTTCCGGCTCCCTGATTGCCGTAGCTGATCTGCTGCGTGATGTTGGTGCCGTTCAGAGTGAATTGATTAAATCCGCCGGAGTTGCCGGTGTTGTCCTGTCCTGTGGGATCGACTCCGCCGCCCATGATGTAGGCGTTGTCGTTGTCCCAGCCTCGGCGCTGCGAACTGCCCGTGTATTGGCTGCCCGGCGTGGTGCCGATGAGGTTGTAAACCTGGCGGCCGGCAACAGGAACGTTCTGCAGAGTTTTCTCATCCAGAATAGTTCCGCCCGATCCATTGGCCGTTTCCAGCATGGGAGGCGCTGCCGTCACCTCCACCTTCTCGGCGATGGCGCCAACCTCCAGTGTGAAATTCTGTCCGAAATATTTGCCTGCCAGCAACAACACTTTGTCCTGGATCGCAGTCTTAAAGCCTTGCGCACTGGCTTGCACGGTGTAAGTGCCGGGCACGACATACGGAATGTAATAAACCCCGGCGTCGCTGGACTTGGTGGTGTACTGCGATCCCGTATCGACGTTGGTGGCTGTGACTTCGGCCTTTGGCACCACCGCCCCGGAGGCGTCGGTGACCGTTCCCGTCAGCGTGGCACGGAATTCCTGAGCCAGCGAGCGCTGCGGACTGACCAGCAGGAGGCACACCACCAGGCCGAGCGCCGCCCCGAGCCGGTACATCCCGCGACGATCACGAATGCTGAAACTCGCCAGAACCTTCATCGAGACCTCCTCAGAACTTCAGGGTGCTTAGTCGTGCCGTTGTCGGGGGTACTGCCGACCGCTTGCCGCTGGGCGTGTTGCTGTTTCTTCGCGCCGGATTGGATCGTCCCTTGCACCTCGACCAACCCGAAAATCGGTGCGATGGTGTCGGTTTCAATCACGAACCCCTGCGAACTGTTCGCGAGATAGAAAGAGACATTCTCCGTGCCGGGTGTAGTGTTCCCGACCGGCGCGAGCGGAAAAGCAGGCGCCGTTGTGATCGATCCGATGAACCGCCCGGGATTGGCGCCATCTGCCGTAAAGGTTCCGGACAGCGGCCCCACAATTGGAGTGGCGTTGCTGGGGCCCTGACCCTGGAAGTCGCCTTCGCCGGTGAACGTTCCCGCGTTCGTCGTGCTGACGGTGAACTGGCCCGTATAACCGCCGTCGTAGTTGCAACAGGAAGACAGATTGTCCTGATCCGAAAGCAGAATTGCGTTCCCACCTGCCGGCGTTGCGCTCGTGTCGGTCTGAGGAATCACCACACCGATGGTGTCCGCAACATCGGTTTCAAGAAGCAGAGCACCACCCGTTCCGCTCGGATTATTAGGATCGAGCAGGTTGAGATTGGGATCGGTTAAATAGATGTTGTAAGTTTGACCGGCAGGTCCAATTAATGTGCCCCGCGGGCTACCTGCAATGGAGTAGGTCGAGCCCGCCATAGAAATCGTCGACGGCGCTCCGAAAGCATTCAGGTCCATGATTCCAGCCGTGATGTTTCCGTTGCCATCGGTTGTGAATTGTCCCGCCGCCGCCCCAGACTCTCCACCGTTCGCATCGCTGGTGAAACCGAAATCGCTGAAGATGAAGCTGCCGCTGAGAGCAGCAGTCGTGGTGGGGGCCGATCCCTGTCCGAATGCGGAACCCGTATTTCCGGCGCTGCCCACCGGCGATACGGTGGTAAGCCGAAGCACTTCTGGCGTTACCAGGTAGTACGCGTACTCAGTCGGGGCGCTGGTTGTGTCCGGCGTAGCACTGAAGTTGATCGTGCCCCGGCCATTTGCGTCAGGCGCTGAAAATGTTCCGGAGACGGGATTAGGAAGTGCAAGGTTCGGGAGCGATAGATAGCCGGTCCCGCCGCCGAAATTCTCATCAAAGATGCCGCCGCTTATGATGCCCACACCATCGGCCGTGAAAATACCTCCCCAACTGGCATTCGAACTATTCGCGCCGCTGTATCCAGCCAGCGTGAACGAGTAGCCGCCCGATACCTGAGACGCGGTGAAGGCCGGGCCCGCGGTCTGCAGGTCCATGCTTCCGACTGCCCCAATCGTCAGCCCGTTGAACTGATCGTCCTCGGCGATGATGAGATGTGAGTTCGATGTGGCTGTGATCCCGTGCGTTTGCTGCAGGGTTCCGCAACAGCTGGTGTTATTCAGACTCATCGATATGTTTCCGTGGCCTGTAGCATCGAGAGTGTAGGTGCCAGTGATGGAGGGAATGCTCGAGTAGAATCCGTTGGCGGAGCCGTCTGCCTCTCCGCTGACAATGTTTCCGTTGCCATCGAGGGTGACGCTGCCCACCATGCCGAACGATCCATTGCCCACAAGCACGAACGCGTACTGCTGCGAGATGGAGACGGTCGCGCTGGCGCTTTGCGAACTGTCCGTCACCGAAGTTGCCGTAATCGTGACGCTGTGGCCGAGATTCGGTGTGACCGGCCCGTTCACGTTCGTAGGTGCCGTGAACTGGGTCCCGACGTTGTACGCCGTCGTTGTCGGATTAAATGACCCGCAGGCTCCAGCTGGCGCGCAGCTCCAGGTCACTCCGCCGTTCTTAGAGTCGTAAAGTACATTGGCGACTATGGCCGCGGTGCCTCCGGCTAAGACACTGGCCGGGGGCGCCTGCACGATCTGCACCGTCAGAGTTCCGGATGAGGTGCCGGCAGGGTTGTCGTAGCCGCTTCCGCACGCGCAAAGAAATGCAAGGGCAATAATGATGAGACACGAGAGCGGGACTCTGCAGTTCATTGTTCACCTCGGAGTTCTCGGATGGAAGCAAGGAGGGAAGGTTCGCACTCTCTGTAGGACCCCTCGGAGCGCTTAGGTCTCGAACCCTCGCAGCATGCCGCCAGCGCCCTTCCCTCGTACTGCTGTGGACTGAACTCCCGATTCATTGTGGTCTCCTTCGGGCTTGCTGCCGGCCGGCCGAAACTCCCCACGCGAGCAATTTCAAGTCACATTAACGATATTGTTGCTGGTTCTCTTGCGCGACATCACTGGATCGCTCGACCCCTGCCCTAACCAGTGTTTTCGCGGGTGGCTGGTCTCCAATTCGGTTGGCAAGTATGGTGGATGAGGGCGCCGAAAGGATATAGTAGACATTTAACATTAATTGCACTAACGTAACTTTCCTAAAACTCTTGACTGCTCGAACAAAAAATACACCCCTTCGTCCCAGTCGCATTATCATTCGCGAACTGGAAGAATATCTGCGTAGCGCCCGGATCCGGCAGGTGCATTTTGGCGATGGCAGCACACCTCCGCCCGTGCTGGCCTACGTCACGAATTTTCCTCGGCTTTCGGTTCCTCTCACGGGATGTCACGCCATGGAGATCGCGCACAGCGGACGGGTGGAGACAATCAAACCGGTTCGCGGCCACGCGGTGTTTGTCCCCGATCACGCATGGAACAAGCCGGACTGGTCCTCGCATATCGAGGCTCTCACTTTCCTGTTCGGCGCCAAGCAGATCGGCGTCAGCCTGGTGCGTCACAAAGGGGAAACACAGTCGCCCTCCACTGCTTTGAAGACCAGCGTCCAAGGCGGTTATGATGTGCCCACCCACAGCATTCTGGCCGCTCTCATGGTGTTGGCGGCGGATCACGCCAAAGGACCGCTCGCCCGCCTGCTTACCGAATCCCTGCTGCACGCCTGCCTCCGGCTGCTGAAATCGCCGCAGAAGCATCCCCCGCGCAAGGCGATCCGAACCTACGAGTCGCTCTGTTTGTACGTGCAGGAGAACTTTCAGAGCGCGATCACGCGGGAGAGCGTCGCGCAACACTTTGGTTTGGCCCCCAACCATGTTTCGCGCCTGTTCCGGAAGGAGGGCTTCATGCGGTTCAACGATTACCTGAACCTGGTTCGGGTAAATAGGGCCAAGTTCATGCTGCAGACCTATCGCTTGACCTTGAAAGAAATCGCCTTCGACTGCGGCTACAACGATACGGCGTACTTCGGCCGGGTCTTCAAGAAGACTTGCAAAATCACACCGACTCAGTACCGGACGGAAAGCACTCCTGGCGCATAATGCGTCTGCGGTCTGCTACGAGGCATGCCGGGGATATTCCAAGGGCCGAGTCGCGCAGATAGATGCAGATAGATAATGACGGATACTGGAACGGTCCTGCGCTTCAGCAAAGGTTACTTGAGTGCAACAAACGTTCCATCTCTCCTGTTTCAGGATTAGGACTAATCACACATACTACAAAGCTGTGTCTGCGGAACTTTGCGCTGTGCGCTGGAGGGGTAAATCGGCTGCCGGAAATGTTGCATGTGCGAGCCGGCAAGCCGTTCTTACAGCTACAATGCACAAAATCTTTTTGTAACAACGGACTGCAATGCCTGAATTGCTCAAGAGCCTTCGGCAGCATTTGTTGACGGGGGTTTCATTTGCCATCCCGTTCATCGCGTGCGGAGGAATTCTGATTGCCTTCGCCATCGCGTTGGCACCGATGACGGCCACTGGACCGGATTTTTCGCAGGCGCCTTTGCTGAAGCTCATCTATGACATTGGGTCGATCTCTTTCAAGTTGATGTTGCCGGTTTTGGCAGGCTATATCGCGTACTCCATTGCGGGTAAGCCGGCCCTTGTTCCAGGTTTTCTCGGTGGATATTTTTCCGATCAGGTGAAGGCAGGATTTCTGGGAGCGATCCTGGCCGGTTTGCTGGCCGGTTATGTAGTCGAGCTCCTCAAGAAGATTCCGGTCTCGCGGCACTTTCGTCCGATCATGCCAATCCTCGTGATCCCTACAGTCTCGGGAGCGTTCATTGGCGTGGTGATGCTCAAAGTGTTGGGCGTGCCGATTGCCATCCTGATGTCGCACGCCAACGATGCGCTGCGAGCGATGAGCACCGGAAACAGTATTGTGCTGGCATTGATCCTCGGCAGCATGATCGCCTTCGATATGGGTGGCCCGATCAACAAGACTGCGTTCTTCTTTGGCGCGGCCATGATCGGCGAGGGCAACCCGCAAATCATGGGAGCTTGTGCCGCAGCCATCTGCACGCCCCCGCTGGGCATGGGTCTGGCCACGCTGTTGCAGAAAGGCCTGTGGAATAACGAGGAGCGCGAGGCCGGCGTTGCCGGAATCATCATGGGGCTGACCGGACTTACCGAGGGTGCGATTCCTTTTGCGGCCGCGGATCCAGTCCGGGTCATCCCCTGCATTGTTTCCGGTTCCGCAATCGCCGCCGTGATTGCCATGATCGGCAAAGTAGGAGATCACGCTCCGCACGGCGGACCTATCGTCTTATTCGCGGTCGATCACCGGCTCGCATACTCATTGGCGATCGTGACCGGCACAATCGTGACCGCAGTTTCGATCAACTTACTGAAAGCACGAAGCCGGCGGACGACTGACGCAAAGGAGGAAAAAGCCGCATGAAAGTTGTTGCCGTCACCGCATGCCCAACCGGCATTGCGCACACCTATATGGCCGCCGCGCGCCTGGAAAAAGTCGGCAAGACCCTAGGCTTTGAAATCAAAGTCGAGACCCAGGGCGCCATGGGCATTGAAAACAAGCTGACCGAGCACGACATCAGCCAGGCTGAGTTTGCAATCTTCGCCGTCGATATCGCGGTGGAGGAACGCGAACGATTCAACGGAGTCAAGGTCATTCAAGTACCACTGCAAGAAGCACTCAAGGATCCCCATAGCATTTTCGCCAAGATCCAACGCTGATATGAATCAACGCAGCAGCAGCACGTCTCAGGAGTTTGCCTTCGTTTGCTCGTTGTCTGACGGCTTGCACGCCCGGCCCGCAAGCCAGTTAGCCGAGGTCGCGATCGAGTTCGCCTCCGACTGTCTCTTAACCAATCTCCGCACTGGATCAGTTGCCAGCCTGAAAAGCGTACTCGCCATTCTCGCCCTCGACATTCGGCAGGGCGACCATTGTGTTGTGCAAGTCAGGGGAACGGACGAGCTGGCGGCACACGCGGCTCTGCTGCGCTTTGTGGAGCAGGTCCTTCCCACATGCGATGTGCCGCTGGCGAGTTTGCATACGACCACTGCAAGCAGCAAGCTTCCCCGCACTCTGCAGATGGCAGGCGTAAAGGGATGGTTTGGATCTGCAGTGAGCCCCGGCATCGGCCAGGGCAAGGTCATACCCGTGAGCGGGATGGCTCTGCCGCGAGAATTGAAGACCCCCACCGCAACGGACCCACTGGCCGAACTGGCTCAGATTAAACGCGCCATCGCGGCAGTCCGCGGACGAATTCAGGAAAAACTCACGCACCCGCAATCTCCCACGGAGTCGGCGGTGCTGCAGGCGGACCTGGCCATCGCGAGCGACGTCTCGCTCGCTCAGAAACTTGCGGAACATGTTTCGCAGGGCAAATCCGCGGGCCAGGCGGTCATGGAGGCTGGCGAGTTCTTCATCAACCTTTTGCGTCATTCGGAGAGTGAGTACATTCGCGAGCGCGCGTTGGACATCGAGGAGATTTGCCTGCACTTGCTGCAGGAGATCTATGGAGTTGATTTGCAAACGGCAGCCATTGATTTGCGCGAGCCCTCGGTCGTCGTGGCAGAAACCCTGGCTCCGCAGCAACTTCTTGGGCTCGAGCGGCAGTGGTTAAAGGCGCTGGTTCTGGAACATTCGGGCGCGACTTCGCATGTCGTAATTCTGGCGCGCTCGCTTGGCATTCCGACGCTGGCCGGCGTGAAGAATGCTCGCGGCTTGCTGCTGGCCGGGCAGGAAGTAGTGGTTGATGCCCTGCGGGGATTTGTAGTCGCTCACAGTTCGCCCGCCGTCCGAAACTTTTACCAGCGAGAACTGAAGACGCTCGAACTTCGGCAGAAACTGTTACCCGTTCAGACGACGGGGCCAGCAATCACGATCGACGGCAACCCTCTGGAAGTGGCGGCGAACGCCTCTTCCTATGAAGAGATCTCGTTGGCCTTTGAAAAAGGCGCAGATGGGATCGGATTATTCCGCACGGAGATGGCCTACCTGCAACGCCAGCGTCCGCCTTCCGAAGAAGAACAGTTCGCCATTTATGCGGAAGCCGCACGGGCCGCCGCCGGGCGGCCGGTGATTATCCGCACATTCGATTTGGGTGGTGACAAGGCTGCGCCCTATTTGAATCTGCCGCCGGAAGACAATCCCTTCCTCGGCTACCGCGGCGTGCGCATTTACGCCGAGCACCGCGAACTTCTGCAGGCGCAGCTGCGCGCCATTCTTCGCGCTTCGGCATTCGGCCAGGTCCAGGTCATGGCGCCCATGATTTCTTCGTTCGAAGAAGTCTTGCTATTCAAAGCCGCGATCTCAGAAGCAAAGGACAAGCTGAACCGCAAGGGGATCGCCTTCCAATCCGACCTACGGATCGGCCTCATGATTGAAGTGCCGTCGGCGGCTTTCATTCTGGATGAACTGTGCTCCGAGGTCGATTTTTTCAGTCTGGGCACGAATGATCTCAACCAGTATTTTCTCGCTGCGGATCGGGATAATCCGAAAACCGCCGAGCTTTCTGATGGATTGCACCCCGGGTTCCTGAGGTTTCTCAGACGGATCGTCGAAGAAATTCACGGCGCGGGAAAGTGGGTGGGAATGTGCGGGGAGATGGCCTCGGAGATTCGGCATCTGCCCTTGCTCATCGGATTGGGATTGGATGAAATCAGCCTTCCCGCTGCGGGCATTCCAGCCGTCAAGAGAGCAATTTCGCAATTGTCGGCGGCGGAGTGCGAGCGATCACTGACGCGCCTGGTCGCTTGCCGGGAAAAGACCCAAGTAGAGGAACAGCTGGAGCGGGCTCAACCGCCGCGGTCGGCTCAGCCTTTGTTGAGCAAAGAATTAGTTCTTCTGGGCAGCGAGAGCAGAAACAAAGAAGAGGCGATGCAGGAAATTGTCGACGCGTTCTACATTGCCGGCCGCACCGAAGATCGCCAGCGGCTGGAGGAAGCGCTGTGGTCCCGCGAAGCCGTGTACGCGACTGGGCTGGGTTATGGCTTTGCCGCCCCACACTGCAAGTCGGACGCAGTCCTCGCCGATTCAATCGGCGTGCTCCGGCTGAATCAAGCCATCGACTGGGGTTCGGTCGATACCAAACCGGTCAATATGATTATTCTGATCGCGATGCGCGAATCGCAGAACAGCAGACACATGAAGGTGTTCTCAAAACTTGCGCGAAAACTTATGAATGATGATTTCCGCGGTCACCTGCTCGCCGTCGAAAACGCGCACGACATGGCGGCCTATCTGGCGCAGCAACTCGAAATCTCCCTCCACTAAACTCGTGAGGCCAAGGGCAAACGGCCTCAGCTGATGGGCCGCGGCGCATGCGTCAGTTCCGTCTCGGCTGGTGTAGCCATTTGTTGAGCATCACGAATCAGCTGGCCGTTCGAAGTCGTGAGAGAATTCATGCGTTCGCTCATTGAGACGTCGTGCTAGCGACGAGCAGCATTCCCTGTCGCAAGTTCGACAACATCTTTTCGTGAGTTCCACATGACCTTCTCCACGCGCTCGAAGCAGACGCTAGCTAGGGTTGTCGCCGCCGGAGTTTTCGCTATCGCCGTTTGTCAGATGTCTGTGGGGCAGCAATCCCCGCCAGCGAATTGGACGGCGGAACAGGATCATCAGAACATGATGGATCAGCTCGGGATCAAAGCCCTTCGTCCCGGGCCGAGCGGAAATGAAAAAGACGCCAATCACGCTAACTTCGATGAGGCGAAGGCCAATCCATACGGCGATTTGCCGGATGCACTCACGTTAAAGAACGGCCAAAAAGTTACGTCGGCGGAACAATGGTGGCATGAGCGACGCCCGGAAATTGTCGAAGACTTCGAGCGCGAGATCGTCGGCCGTATCCCGCCGAATGTGCCCAAAGTTTCCTGGAGCGCGAAGAGCACGAACAATTCGAAAGAGGGAGTGTTCTCTGTCGTTGAAAAGCAACTCGTCGGACACGTGGACAATTCCGGGTATCCGGCGATCAACGTAGACATTGAGATGACGCTGGTCACGCCGGGGAACGCGAAAGCCCCCGTGCCCGTGATGGTCATGTTCAGCAGCGCGTTCATCCGGCAATTCATCGCGAGCCACCCGGAATTCAAGAAAATGATGGGAAGCGATCCGCCGTCGACAGAACAGCTCATTGCCAACGGCTGGGGGTACGCGCTCCTCGACAGCAGTACCATCCAGGCCGACAACGGGGCCGGCCTCACCAAGGGGACTATTGGCCTTACTAATAAAGGTCAGCCTCGCAAGCCGGACGATTGGGGCGCATTGCGGGCGTGGGCGTGGGGTGCCTCGCGCGCGCTCGACTATCTGGAAACGGACAAGAGCGTTGATGCAAAGCACGTGGGCATCGAAGGCGTCTCGCGTTATGGAAAAGCTGCGCTGGTGACGATGGCCTTCGACACTCGCTTTGCGGTGGTGCTGGTGGGTTCTTCCGGCGAGGGTGGAGCGAAACCGCACCGGCGCAATTTCGGAGAAGAAGTCGAGAACCTCACCGGCTCCGGCGAGTATCACTGGATGGCGGGCAATTTCTTGAAGTACGGCACGGCCGAGTCTTCGTTCGGCAGCAAGAATGCCACCGACTTGCCAGTCGATGCCAACGAATTGATTGCCCTGTGCGCGCCGCGTTTGACCTTTATCAGTTATGGAATTCCCGAGAAGGGGGACGCGAAATGGCTGGACCACCAGGGCAGCTTCATGGCGACGGTGGCGGCCAACAGCGTCTTCCGGCTATTGGGTGCGAGGGGCTTAAGTGCGGGAGATCTCGACCCGCTGACCCTGGCAGCGAACGGGGACTATCACAGCGCGAAAATGCCGCCAGTGAACTCTGGGCTGCTCGACGGCCGACTCGCATGGCGGCAGCATGACCAGGGCCACACTGATGCCCCCAACTGGAAATACTTCATCCCGTGGGCGGACATGTTTTTTGAATACCATCCGGCACCATGGAGCTTTCCCGCCGATCAGCCGGTTTTCCGCACAGACGCTAACTCTCTAGTGGCTCATGCACAGCTGTTGGCGAAGGCAGCCCAAGCTGGCATCGACGTTTATTTCGAAGGCGACTCCATCACGCGGAGGTGGGGCGCCGTCGACTACCCGGTGCTGCTCGCCAATTGGAAACAGAATTTTTTCGGCTGGAACGCGGCTGACTTTGGATGGGGCGGCGATCGCACGCAGAACATTCTCTGGCGTTTAGAAAACGGCGAATTGGAAGGAGTAAACCCAAAGGTCGTCGTTCTGCTCGCCGGTACAAACAATGTCGGCGATCCGATGGCAGCGGGGAGCGTCGATGAACGAGCAGCCGACGTCGCGCGAGGAGTTCAGGCGATTGTGCGTGTGATTCAAGAGAAGGCGCCCGCCGCGACCATCGTCGTGATGGGAATTTTTCCCAGAAACGACAATACAACGTTCATGCCGGTCATCGACACGATCAATCGAAATCTGGCAAAGCTGGCTGACGGCCAGAAGATTCGATATTTGAACATTAACGACAAACTGGCCGACGGCGATGGGATACTGCGCGATGGAATGATGAACGTAAATGACAAACTCCATCCCACCCTGAAGGCATATCAAATCTGGGCAGATGCATTGAAGCCAGTGCTCACCGAGCTGTTGGGATCTCCAGCAGCTGTGGATCACGCTCCACCGCCGTCGGGCGATCCCTCGGCGGGGCACTGATAATTGTCAAGGGCGCAAATTAAGAGCCGGAGTGACGGAAGGTGCTCTATCCGTCACTCCGGCTTTGTAATTCCAGTTCGTTGCTCCGGCGTCGTTACTTCGGCGTCCCGGAAACTTTATTGTTCGCCCGCGGAAGCATTGCTGCCCCAGAGTGCATTGCTACCCCACAGAGCGTTGCTTCCCCAGAGCGCATTACTGCCCCACAAGGCGTTGCTACCCCAAAGCGCGTTCGATCCCCAGAGGGCATTGCTGCCCCACAGAGCGTTGCTGCCCCAGAGCGCATTGCTGGCCGAGACTGAACTACTTGCCGATACATTCGCCGTACCGGTGCCGGCAAGAAACTGCGAGGCTCCCCAGACCGATGCATTCGACCAGGTGGCAGAAGTATTCCACACCGCGGACGGATCGTCGGTGAGATACACGTTGTTGGTGCTGGAATTGAAAGTCGCGATCGGAGACATCGCCGTTCCGGTAGCGACGGCCGTGCTGGTCAGAGCAGCTTCGACATCCACATAACCGGCGCCGATCGTGAAGACATCATATTGGTCGGTGTAGGTGATTCCAGTGGTTGGATCGGTGGTGCTGCTGGACTGCGGGAACGTCTTGTAAGCCGTCAGCATCAGACGAGCCTTCACCTGATCGGGAGTAAGTTTGGGACTCTTCTGCAACAGGTCGGCCACAACGCCGCTGACAATTCCCGTCGCCATGCTGGTTCCACTCAGAGTGAAATAGCTGCAAGAAATTGTGCTCCCGCCTCCGTTGACGTAATAGCTGTATGGAACCTGGTTGCCCGGATATTCGTTGGAGAGAGTGGAATTCGGCGCCTCCAGTGAGGTCAACAGATTGCCGGGGGCCACCAGATCGGGCTTCACCACCGCGTCCACTACGCTCGGACCTTTGGAACTGTAGCTGGCAATCAGATCGTCCACACGCGTGGGCGTGCCCATCGGCTTCATGTCGCCGACCGTAATCACATAAGGGTCATTTCCCGGAGAGGTGACCGTGGCGTAACCATCGGTGGGCTGATAGCGGCCGTTGTTGCCCGCCGCAACCACCACGACAATGCCAGCCTTCCAGGCCTGCTCAACCGCCTGGCACAGCGGATCGAGCTTGTAGGTCTCGTAGACCGCGCGACCCAGCGACAGGTTAATTACGCGAATGTTGTACTGCGATTTCAGCGCGATCGCCCGGTCGATGGCGGCGATTACCAGGCTGTCAGTACCCTCGCCGTTCTGATCCAGCACGCGCAGGTTGATGATGCCGGCACCGGGTGCAATCCCCTTGAAGAGCTTGTTGTATTGAGGACCGGTGGAGCTGAGGCCGTCGCCCGCGATCAGGCCCGCAACGTGAGTGCCGTGCCCATACTGATCACTGGCGGATGAATTCCCCGACACAAAAGACTGCTGATACACCACGCGCGACAGCGGAAGAATTCCCAGGTTGAGATCGGGATGACTGCTCACGCCGCTATCAATCACCGCCACACCAACACCGGCGCCGGTAAAGCCCGACTGCCATGCAAAAGGTGCATTCACGGCCACGGCAGCATTGCTGAGCGAGGGCGTCAATGGCCGGTCGGTGCTGATGTAGACCACGTTGGACTGATTCGACAGGCTATGAATTGCGTTGCCGTCGAGCTGCGCAACAATGCCATTGATCAGCGGCAACTCGCTCAGAACCGTGCCTCCGAGGTTCTCAACGTCATTCACCAGACAATCCACCAGGCCAAGCAGTCCTGTGCAGGTCACCGGTGTTCCGGGAGCATACTGCACGATCACCTGGATCGGCTGAGTTGATGTGTAGCTTTGTAGCTCGGGCGAAAGTTTTGGGTTCTGGGCATGGGCAAAAGGCACCACGATGATCAGCAAAAGCAGCAAAAACCTCTTCATATTCCCCCCACGTCAGATGCGCCCTCACAGGCGTAACTTCACCCCAAGTGACCTATAGATGTGCAGGTGCAGGTCCAAAGCTGTCGCAGCAATCCATTATTTATCAATTACTTAGAGCGATCTATTGTGAAATGCAGCGGGCACTTTGTCCCGCCTGGACGCGATGGGACAAGTTGTCTCAGCTCGGCGCGGAGTTTCTTCGTGGTCGGGTCAGCACGGCACGACGTAAGTTGCTGATTTACCGATGGAAAACCATGGTAATCACGAGCAGGCTTTTTGGGCGGACAGGCTCGCTTAATTTGTTGAAAATTTAAGCACTTGCCATGTCTTGGGTTCGATCCATTGGCGCTCGTCTGTTTATTGGCGGTATGGCCTTGGCAGCGTGCGCCTGCTTCGTTCCGGCGTGCTTCCAATGGCACTCGAGCGATCCCGTTAAGTTCATCTGCTACCTGATTGCGGCCTTGCTGGCGTCATCGCTGAAGGTAGTTCTGCCCGGGGTTGAAGGCACGCTCTCGGTTAACTTCCTGTTCACGCTGCTCGGCATCTTGGAATTGAGCTTGCCGGAGACGCTGGCGATCGGACTCGCCAGCACACTGGCGCAGTTTTACTGGCGGCCGGCGCGGCGAGTGAAGCTGGTTCAGCTGGTCTTCAATTTGTCGCAGGTCACGGTGTCGAGCGCGGTCGCTTACGGCGCTTACAAACTGGTAGCGATTTATGTTCTGCACGCTCCCGGGCCACTGGCGCTGCTGGTGGCGGCCATCACGCACTTCGGCTGCAACACGGCGGCCATGTCGACCATCATCGGGCTGACCGAGGATAAGCCCATCGCCAAGGTATGGACCGAGATTTATCTGTGGTCGTTCCCCTATTACATGGTAGGCGCGGCTGCGGCCGGCCTGGTCAACTTCCTGAACGGACACATCGGATGGCAATCGTCCCTCCTTATTCTGCCGCCGATTTATCTGATGTACCGCTCGTATCGTCTCTATCTCGGCAAACTCGAAACCGAGAAGCGGCACGCCGAACAAGTTTCCAGCCTGCATCTGCGAACGATTGAAGCTCTCGCGCTAGCCATCGAGGCCAAGGACGAAACCACCGGAGAACACCTGCAGCGGGTGCGTGTCTATGCCATGGCATTGGCAAAGGAACTCGGGCTGAACGAAGACGAAACCGAGGCTTTGCGCGCAGCTTCGGTGCTGCATGACATTGGCAAGCTCGCCGTGCCCGAGCACATTATTTCGAAGCCCGGCAGACTCACGCCGGAAGAATTCGAGAAGATGAAGATCCATCCCATTGTTGGGGCGGAAATTCTGGAGCAGGTCGACTTTCCATATCCTGTAGTGCCGATCGTGCGCGCACACCACGAAAAATGGGATGGCAGCGGCTATCCGAATGGGTTGGCCGGAGAAGGAATTCCAATCGGGGCGCGCATTCTCGCCGCCGTCGATTGCCTCGATGCTCTGGCCTCAGACCGGCAATATCGCAAGGCTCTGCCGCTCGATGAGGCCATGGCGAAGGTAGCTGCAGATGCCGGCAAGAGTTTTGATCCCAAGGTGGTGGCGATTCTGCAGCGCCGCTACATTGAACTGGAAAAGCTGGCGAACGCCGAGCCCCTGCAGGCTCCGCCGAAACTGTCGACGGACATAAAGGTTGAGCGCGGATTGGCCCCGGCCGCAGGATTTGCCGAAGCCAGTGCGCCGAAGGTCACCGTATCAGAGCAGGCTGCGGATATCGGCTTCAGGATTTCTGCGGCTCGGCAGCAAGGCCAAGAAATCATCGAACTGTGCCGTCATCCGAATTCCTGCTTGCGCACCGAAGACATTTTTTCTCTGCTCGCGGTGCGGTTGAAGCATCTGGTGCCGCACGACTCCATGGCCGTCTATTGCCCGAAGGATGGAACGCTCACCGCAGAGTTTGTCAGCGGAGATAATTTCCGCCTTTTCTCCTCGCTGCGAATTCCGGATGGCGAGGGATTGTCCGGCTGGGTCGCACAGAACCACAAAGCCATTTTGAACGGCAACCCGTCCGTCGAACCCGGCTATTTGAACGACCCCACGAAGTACAGCACGCTGCGCTCGGCGCTGGCTGTGCCCCTTGAAGGCAGCGCCGGCGTAACGGCCGTGTTGGCTTTGTACCGCGCCAGTCAGGATGCCTTCACCGCCGACGACCTGCGCGTCGTGGAAGCCATTGGCTCAGGGCTGGGAGTTGCCATTGAGAGTGCCGGCAAAGCCAAGGCCTCTGCAACCAGCGCGAGTTCGGGCCGGTAAACCGCGTTGCGGGTTCTCAACCTCTTCCCGTTCACCGAGCGGACAGCGGCGCGCAATAACTGCCGGAAGATTGTCGCAGATTCGGAGTGAGTCCTGCGCGGATTCAGGGCTGCCGGTCGGAAGAGAACGCGCTGACCCCGATCCAGAATTCCGCCAGGCACTTGAGATTCTTCTTGTAGGTTCTGGTGACGGTGTACTCTTTGCCGCCTTTCACACGCAGACCGTACTCTCCCGTCGAGTATGGCTGGATTTCCTCCACAAACGCCGGGTTCACCAAAACCGAGCGATGGATCCGAATGAAACCATAAGGCTCCAGCTTTTCTGCCACCGCTGAGATGGATTCCCGCAGCAGATAGGCGCTGGAGTCGCGCTGCAGCAACACATAGTTGCCCTCAGCCCGAACCGCCACCACATCCCCCAGATTGATAAAGAGGATTTTCCCTTTTGCCTTGATGGCAATCCTAAGGGACGGCCGTTTCAGCGGCTGCATATTAGGCAACGCTGTGAATAAAGGTGCTGCCTGTTCGAAAACCGCAGGGGAAGGGTCGGGTTGTACTGTCTGATTCATAACAAGGGCCCGTGTTCCCTCCATATTTACCGTAAAAGTGGTCGTGCACAATACCCACTTGACGGATGTTCTGCATAGCCATTATGATCCGGCGCCTATGAAGCGCGTGGCGTCCGGCATTGTGCCCGTCATCTCGATCAGCCGGAAGAGCCCGAAGGCTCTGCACCGGCAGATCTACGACTCCTACCGCGCGGCGATTGTCGAGGGCAGTTTGCGTCCGGGACAGCGTGTTCCCTCCACCCGGATACTTGCTTCCGAACTCGGCGTTTCCCGTTTCCCCGTTCTGAATGCTCACGCGCAGCTTTTGGCCGAAGGCTACTTCGAAAGCCGAGTCGGGGCGGGCACAGTAGTGTCCCACTCGATTCCGGACGAGCTGACGCCGGGCGTGCCTCTGCGGACGCGACCGTCCGCGCCTGCTCGCTTTAGTCCTCGGCCAGTGGCGCAGCGGTGTTCCATGCTTCCCCCTCTGGAGCGCCCTCCATGGATGCTCGGCCTGGGGGCATTCGGCGTCGGCCAAGTTGCGGGAGATCAATTTCCACTTCACATCTGGTCGAACCTGGTCACGCGCCGATGCAGAAAGATGGATGCCCGGTCTTTTCACTACGGCGGACCGAACGGATCGCGGGAGCTGCGCGAAACCATTGCGGCCTATCTAAGGACTGCGCGGTCACTGCATTGTGACGCCGCGCAAGTCATGATCGTCAGCGGTTCGCAGCAGGCTCTGGAGATTTCGGCGCGCGTATTGCTCGATCCTGGAAGCCGTGTATGGGTGGAGGATCCCGGCTACCGGCTGGCTAGAGCCGCGCTCACGCTGGCGGGCTGCCGTCTTGTCCCTGTGCCCGTCGATCACGAAGGCTTAGACGTAACTGCAGGCACCACGAGGTGCCGCAACGCGCGGGCAGCATTGGTCACTCCCTCGCATCAATATCCGCTGGGCGTGACCATGAGCGCCTCGCGGCGACTGCAATTGCTGGACTGGGCCCAAAGCTCGGGGGCCTGGATTCTGGAAGACGACTATGACAGCGAGTTTCGCTACGGGAGCCAGCCGATCGCATCCTTGCAGGGTCTGGACTCCAATGCTCGCGTCATCTATATCGGAACTCTCAGCAAAGTTTTGTTTCCGTCTCTGCGTCTTGGATACCTGGTGATTCCGCACGACCTGGTCGATCGTTTCCTCGAGGTCCGGCGCGCCATGGATCTCGGCCCGTCAACTTTCCATCAGGAAGTGCTGGCGGAGTTTATTCAAGAAGGACATTTCGCCCGGCACATTCGACGCATGCGCGTTCTTTATGGAGAGCGAGCGCGTGTATTAGTGGACAGCCTCAATAATGAGATTGGAAGCGGGGTCGAGATCTTCGGCGGCGAGGCCGGCATGCATCTGACCGTGGTGCTGAACAAGGCGCTGAGCAGTGTGTCGAAGAATGTGTCGAAGAACGGAGGCCGGGACGTCGACATCGCAGAGCGCGCCGCACGACAGAATCTTTGGCTCTGGCCGCTCTCGCAATACTATGTGGCCGACCCGGCTCGCTCCGGCTTTGTATTGGGCTTCGGGAGCACCGATGTGGCTGAGATCCCTCGAGCCGTTCACAAATTGCGAAATCTGATGACTATGAAGTGACGCGCATATGCACACGGAGGTGTGACACACGATTGCGATCGTTCACGGCCTATCTTCCAGTTGGCAATTGTTGCCGTAAGTGAACGAATGCAGCCCCAGGCCTGCGCTCTCCGGCTGCAGCGAGATAAGATGCGCGGTAAACACCGGACTTCGCACCAGGTAATACATGCGCGACTCCGTGACGTTGAGATGCGCTCCCTTACCGTCGAACAGCACATCGGCTCCGGCGCCGTCCTTGGGAATGGGCATGCCATCCTGAAATAGATTCACTCGCACTGGTTTCTTTTCCTCGATGCTGAGAACGGCATAAAGCGATCGAGCATGGTAACGAACTTCTGCCCCAGCGCTGCGGCCGTCGGAAACCACGCCGTCCTGTTCCACGCGCCAGCGGCCGACCAGCATCACGCCGCCGTCGGGAGGCGAATGCGGAGGTTGAAATTCTGCGGCATCGCCAATGTGGTGTCCGGCCATGTCCTCGATTGCGCTGCGGCCGTAGATCTCGCCAACGAACGTCTCCTGCGTCGGCACCCCGCAAGATGGCTTCAATTCGTTTTCCTCGGGGCCCGGTTCGACCTTCAAAACCTCCGGATGAGCAACGGCAAGCAGTTCGCGGATTTTCACTTCCAGCTCACGATTGTTGGATTCACCGAAAACTTTCATCACGATGTTGCCGCTCGAGTCGATGAGATAACGGTTCGGCCAGCCATCGGATACATACGCTTTCCACGTGGATCCTTTCTGATCGGCCACGACTGGCCAGGGTAATTTGAACTGCTGCGCCGCGGCGCGTACGTTGTCGACATTGAATCCGATCGCGAACTCGCCGTAGTGCACCCCGATTACGTCCAGCCCGTACTGGTGATATTTTCCGTACCAGCGCTTAACGACGGCAAAATCGCGGATGCAGTTAATGCAGGTAAATTCCCAAAACTCGACGAGCACGACGCGCCCGCGATATTCGGAAATGTGGTGCGGAGCGGGTGCGTTTTGGTCAAGCCAGACGTCCCCCGCTCCGAAGTCAGGCGCTGCATGCACCTTCAGATCGACTTGCCCCTGCATCGTACTCGCGACACAGAGCCAGCCCATCAATACCAACCTCAACCCTCGGGCCAGCGCCGTCACCAAACTGCGGCGTGGCTCCGTCCCAGCTTTTCTATTCACGTCCCGATCGTACCTCATCAAAAAACGATCTTCGCCTGCAGCTGTCCGACTCGCCCGCTGGGCAGTCCGTTGAAGAACGAACCGTAGGGTCCGGTCGGAGGAGCGGACTGTCCCGTGATGTTTCCGCAACTCGCCTGCACCGAACCGGATGAAACGGTCGAGCACGGAACGCCGCCCACGGGAGCAGCCCAGTTCTTGTTCGGATTCAGAAAGTTTGGATGGTTGAAGATGTTGTACAGGCTCGCGCCCACAGTGACCTTCACCCGCTCAGTCGCGTGGAAATCTTTGCCGAAGGTGAAGTCCGAGTTGAAGAATCCAGGCCCCCGATACTGGTTGCGCATTTCGTTGGGAAAGAACCCGAGACTGTTGGCACTCGCCAGTTGCGCAGCGTTGAAGCATGCGCTGGTTCCATTCACACAGCTTTGTTGCGCCGGCCCGAGCACCTCTACGGGGACCGCCGTGCCTCCGTTTTGTGTGGAGGCTGTGCCGTCTGTGATGGTGTAAGGCAGGCCGCCGCGCATGATGAAGCTCTGCGAAAACAACCACCCGCCGAGGAGTCCGTTCCATGCGCGGCCGTGAAAGTGATACGGGTCGGTCCAGACATAATTCGCGTTAAACGCGTGCCGCACGTCGTAGTCGGCATTGCCGTAGTTATTGGACCTGAAGTTCAGGGGATTGATTTGCCCCTGGACCGCGGTAGTGCTCGAGGGCAGAAGTGATCCATTTGAAATTTCATCCAGCGTGTGCGACCAGGTGTAGTTGGTATTCACGACGAAGCCCGCGGTCAGACGCCGAGTGTAGCTCGCCAGCAGCGCGTTGTGATTGGAGATGGCGCCTGAGGTCCATTGCGTAACCGTGCCGAAACGCGTATCGGGAGTTGTGGCCGCATAACCAAAGACTCCGCTGGGGCTGGTTGCGTTGAGAGTGCTGTTCGGGTAAGGCTCGAAGATTCCGTGATTGCCGACGTAAGCGAGGGTGAGTCTGCTCCGGCTGTCGAGCGCCTGCTCGACCTGCAGATTCCATTCCTGATATTGCGGCGTTCGCAGTTTGCCCGGAAATCCAGTAACGCTGGGTTGAGCGCCTCCTGCGGCCAGCAGTTGTGCTTCGGTCAGACCGTTCGCTAGCGAAGGAATCCCCAGCGCCGCATTCCCGTTGCGAATCGTGTTTGCAGTCGTACTGACGGTGCCTGCAGCTCCGGCCGGATCACCCCATGCAACGTTTCCCGGGGTGCCGGTAATATCTGGACCGAAATGCGTCACTCCCACCAGATACGGAAGGTTGACGAATGAGTCGGTGATGAACGCCGGGAAGGCGTCATAGAAAAATCCCAACCCGCCGCTCACCACCGTCTTGCTGTTGGCCAGAGGAGACCAGGTGAACCCAAGTCTAGGCGCCCAATTAATTGTGTCCACTGCATTGAAGGCGTCCTTGCGCCCGGTGAGCAGCGCCTGGTTATAAGGAGCACTCGCGCCCTGCGCTTCGATTTGCGCGAAGGTTCCATTGAGGATGGTGAAACAGTTGGTATCGCAAGTAGGATTGAAGTTGTGTTCCGCGCGCAACGCCGCGGTCAGCTTGAATTTCGCCGTGATGGCCCATTCGTCCTGTGCATAAATACCCAGCCCACCCGTGTTCATCGGAGCAGAGCCGTGCAAGGGATTATTTTGGGCATAGATGGAAGCGCTGCCGTTGAAAAAGTCGCCGAGTCCCGCATAGACCAGCGGGGTCACTAACTGCGAAGCATCGTAGTTGCTGATGTCATAGCGACGAAAGTTGACCCCAACTTTCAAACTATGCCGGCCGATGGTCTTGGCGAAATCATCGACGAACTGGTACTGCGTCACATTCCGGCCCGAAGGAAATTCAAAGTTCAGCGCGTTCAGGCCGCTCGCCGAGGGCAATCCAAATGGACTCGAAGTGGCGCCGTTGGCCCCAACATACATCGAATAAGGAAACGGCGACGTCGAGCTGTTCGTGTTCTCATCAAAAATCGCGCGGTAGTAGCTGATGGCGGCCACGAACTGGTTGGTCGCGGTGCCGCTGAACGCATGAGTCCAGTTCAAACTGTTGTTGTATTCCGGCTGGTAGCTCGCCGCGGAAAACGATCCGCTGATCGGGTCCGCGTAAGTAGCTTGCGTGCCGGTGTCAATATCAAAACGGAAAAACAAGCGGTCCTGGGCTCCGATGTTCTGATCGAAGCGGCCGATCAGCAGAGTTTCCTTCGCCGGAAGCGCCGGGCTTGACGTAAACGACTGGATGCAGCCGGCCGTCGCAGTACCCGCGCTATCAATCTGTGTGCCGGTCAGCGGATCGACGCAGCTGGTCGACGCCGGAATGGCAACACCGGTCGAAAAACCAGGAGCCGCCTGCCAGATCGTGGCTGCCTTCTGATAAGCAGCGATGGTCGCGGCGGACGCGCCTGCAGCCGGTAACCCTACATTGATCGCGTCGTTGAGAAAAGCCGTAGTCGGCGTATACACCGTTGTGGTCGAAGGCACGATATAGCGAATGCCTTCGGTATCGATAAAGAAGAACGTCTTGTCCTTTACGATCGGTCCGCCGAACGATGCGGCCCACTGGTTGTTATTGGCGAAAGGACGAGGCTGCACCGGCTGAAAGAAAGTATTGAACCAGTTGTTCGCATCCAGATATCGCCCCGTCCACTGATACTGCGCGTTTCCGTGGAAGTTATTCGTGCCGCCCTTGCTCACCAGATTCACCTGAGCCCCGGCTTGCTGTCCGTACTGGCCCGAGTATGCGTTGGTGACGACTGTGGCCTCATCAATGCTGTTCTTGCCCAGCATCAGGTTAGTCGGGCCGGAGTTATTGAGATTCAGAAACGGGTCCATCTGATTTTCGCCGTCCACGGTAAACACGTTCGATGTGGCGGGCAAACCGTTCGCCGTGAAATTCCCATACATGCCGCCGCTGTTCATCATGACGCCCGGCGCCGTGTAAGCCACGGCGGTCAAGTCGTTGCCGCCATTGGGCAGGTTCTCCACCAGATTCGAATCAAACGACGTGGACATGTCTGCCGATTCTGTGTTCATCAAGGGCGCGACGCCAGTAACTTCCACTGTCGTTCCGGCCGCGCCCACTTCCAGCTTCGCATTCACAATGGTCACTTGCCCCACGTTTACCGCCGCCTTGACCGTGTATTGCTTGAAGCCGGTGGCCGCGATCTGCACCTCATACTGTCCCGGTTCGATCAGCGGAAACTGGAACACACCCTGAGCATTTGTCAAAGTGTCGTGCGTGAAGCCCTTGTCTAGACTTTTCAAAGTGACGGTCAAGTCGGGCAACACCGCATTGCTCGGGTCCGAAACCGTTCCACTGATCGCCCCCTGCGTCGTGCTCTGAGCCAGCAACATGCCGGGCAGGAGGATCGCTACCAAATACACCAGGACTGAAAGTGTTTTCGAATTCGCAAATCGCATGGTTTTATCTCCGCATTCTGAACACTTCCGGTGCAGTCCCGTAACCATCGTGAGCAGTTTTGTTGATCAGAGTTACGTCTCGACAAGAGCAAGGTGCGGACTTACAAACCGAAACCACGAGAAAACACAATTCGGGTTTGCGCCCGGAGCCTACTCGAAGCTCGATTGGCAGATTGGCAGCGTCCATCTACCAGAAAGTGAATTCAGCGACTGAATATCTACACAAACATGAATTTGGATTTGGCCGATCAGTGGCGTTTCGCCTGAGAATTTCCGAACTCTCATCTGCAATGGCATGCCGCGTGCTTTGATCCAGTCGCAGGTGAATACCTTATGGGCAGTGGATACTACGCAGCGTGCGCGGGATTCGCGGCGCAAACCCAGGCTCTCGAATTAGTCGCCAATAATCTGGCGAACCTGAGCACCGCTGGATATCGCGGGGAGCAGGCAACTTTTCGTTCGCTGGTCGCGGGCAGCGGAGCGATCAGCGGAAATCCGTTGAACGCTGCCATCAACGATTTCGGCGTGCTCAGCGGCAGCCGCGTCGACATGGCTTCGGGCAGTCTGGTGTCCACCGGCAATCCCCTGGATATGGCAATCGCAGGCGCCGGGTTTTTTATGGTGAAGTCGCCTCAGGGCATCGTTTACACGCGCAATGGCGGCTTTCATCTGACTCCTGCAGGTCAACTCATGACCGCGCAGGGCGATCCCGTTCTGGGCGAGCAGGGTCCGATCAGCATGCCCAATGGTGCGGTCGCGGTCAGCTCGGATGGAACGATTTCGGTCGACGGCGCGGTGGTCGAGAAATTTCGTCTGGCGGAGTTCTCGCCCTCGACCAGCCTGCAGGCACTGGGCAACGCCATGTACGGCGCGCCGCCAGGTTCGGCGCTGCCCGCCGCATCGTCCACGGTTCGCCAGGGCATGATCGAAGATTCCAACGTCAGCCCGGTCGAAGGCGTGGTCCAGTTGATCAGTGTCCAGCGCAATGCCGAGATGATGCAGCGCGCGCTCACTTTGTTTGACAGCCAGTTCAATCAGACTGCCGCGCAGGACTTGCCGCGCGTCTGATTCGCAGCGCCTCGATTCACGGCTCATTCGTTTCGCGGAGATCGAAGCAGAAATAACGGGGGAACCAAAAAATGATTCGCGCTCTTTATACGGCCGCCAGCGGAATGGTGGCGCAGGAACTGAACCTCGACAACGTGGCCAACAATCTGGCGAACTCCAGCACGGCGGGTTTCCGCAGCCGGCGGCTGCAGTTCGAGGATCTCATCTATCAGAACCTCATCATGCCCGGGGCCGCGGCCTCGCAGCAGACCACCGTGGTGGCGGGCCTGCAGGTTGGTCTGGGCACCCGCTCGGCAGCTTCGGAAGTGATTCAGACTCAAGGGGACTTTACCCAGACCGGCAACCCGCTCGATTTGACCATCCAGGGTCAGGGCTTCTTTCAAGTGTTGTTGCCCGACGGGCAGACGGCCTATACCCGCTCGGGCAGCTTCCATACCGACGCATCCGGCAATCTCGTCACTCAGGACGGAAACCCGGTGCAGCCTGCCATCGCCATTCCACAGGGCGCAACTTCGATCACGTTCGCTCAGGACGGCACCGTCAGCGTAACCCTGGCCGGGCAGACGGCAGCGCAGCAGGTGGGCACGCTGCAGCTGGCGCTGTTCAATAATCCTGGCGGCCTGAACAGCACGGGAGGCAATCTGTTGCTCGCCACTACCGCCTCGGGCGATCCCATCATCGGCGCGCCGGGCGGCAGCGATGGCCTGGGCTCGATCGTGCAGGGCATGCTCGAGCAGTCGAACGTCAGCGTGGTCGACGAATTCGTCAACATGATCGTGGCGCAACGATCGTATGAAGCCAGTTCGCGGGTGGTGAATGCCGCCGACCAGATGCTGCAGGACATCAATCAGCTGGGACGTTAACCGTGGTTAACTATATTGGTTAACCGTATGAGTGAACCGCAATAGCTAACCGGAATCGTTTCGACCATGCGAGCGAACGACGCGGTGAGTCGCCGCTGTTTCGTTCCTGGATTCAACCATGCGCTTGTCTTTCCTGAAACCGCTTCCGCTCGCCGTCTCGATAGCCAGCGTTCTCCTTGGAGCGGGGGTTCCTGATTCCCATGGCCAGGCGGCTTGTCCGGTCACGGTGCTGGCCAGCGTCACCGTACCCGCGGGTGAGTTTTCGCTGGAGGATCTTCTTGCCCCCGGCAGCTGCGCAGCGCTGCGGCGCGCGGCTGCGCGAGTCCGCATGGGCAGTGCTCCGCTGCCCGGGACGATGCGCGTGCTCGCCGCGAGTGAAATACAGAATGCCCTGCAGACGATAGCTCGAAGCGCTCAACCGGACGGCGGCGCATCTCCAGCTTCGTGGGCTGCGGCACGCATCCCGGAGCGGATCACGGTGCGGCGTGCCGGGGCGCGCGCCTCCTGCGCCGAAATCGGCGCCCAGCTTCCGGGCTCGCCGGCGCTGCGCACGGACCCGGACCGGGTCTTCGATTGTGGCGCTGCCGGCCGTATTCCGCGCGACGCTCCGATCGAGTTTGCCCTCCCGGTGTGGGATGCCGCGCTCGCCAGCTGGGACGTGCGCGCGCGCTGTGTTCATCCCACGGACTGTGTGCCGTTCCTGGTGCGGGTTCGCCAAGACGCGCCAGCTCGGGCCGTGTCCGACGAGACTGGGTCCCCCCAAGTTGGGTCACACCAGGTTGAGTCACACCAGCCTGCGTTCTACTCGTCAGCGTCTTACCAGACCGCTTGGGTGTCGTCTGCGGAATCGAGGGGTGCCTCGAGAGATCCGGTCCACGGAGCACTGGTGCGTTCGGGTCAGAAGGTAACGCTGCTCTGGGATCAGAACGGGATTCGTGTCGTGGTCCCGGCCGTCGCGCTCGATGCGGGCGAGTCGGGCGAGCCGGTGCGGGCCCGCATCGTCGGTGCGCCCGGGCTGATCCACACCCGGGTGATGGGAGCAGGCGAGTTGCGCGTAGCTCCTTGAAACGCGTGGCCCTTGGCGTTGCTCCTTGAAGGACAGGCGCGGAAAAGACAGACGCAGCGGAAAGGCCTTTATCCCATGTTGCACATTCGCGGGGCATACGTTCGCGGGCTACGCATACGTAATCGAAATGTCGCCGGGCTGGCTGTGGCCGTCCTCGCCATGGTCACGCTGCTGCTGGCTCCGCTGCCTTCGCCGGCGAAAACCAAGAACGCCGCCGCCAAGCGCGACGCGCTGGCGGATTATGTTAAGCGCTTCTCGGGCCAGGTCTCCGGCCCTGTGCTGCCCACCCCGGGAAGTCTCTGGCTCGATAACGGGCGGCTGGCCAACCTGGTAGCCGATTACAAAGCATCGCGGGTCGGCGATCTGGTCACCATCAACGTGACGCAGAATCTTTCGGCTACAAGTACGGCCGATGTGTCGACCAATCGAACTTTCAACGCCAGTTCCGGCATCACCGCGCTGCCCGGGCAGCTCAAGACCTCGGGAATCGCCAGCCTGTTCTCGCCCAGTTCTACTCAGGTGCTCACCGGTAAGGGACAGGCCGATTCCACGACTGCGCTGAGCACGACCCTGACCGGGCGCGTGGCCGCCGTTCTGCCGGGAGGAACTCTGGTGGTCGAGGCCGAACGCCAGATCATGATGAACAACCAGCATGAAACCGTCATCCTTCGCGGCCTGGTGCGGCCGGGCGATCTGGACGCCACCAACACGGTGGTATCGAACAGTGTCGGCGATCTCGAAGTGGAAGTGAAAGGCAAGGGCGTAATCAGCGAAGGCGTGCGCCCGCCGAATCTACTGGTGAAATGGATGCTGCGCATCTTTGGTTTCTAACGACAGGATTTCTAACGATTACGTCGAATGAAGGGGTTTCTAATGAGAGCGTCCTCAGAGCACATGGGATCACGCGGAAGTACGATGGGAAGCCTCCGGCTACTGTTGCTGGCTCTGGGTTGGGCTCTTCTGCTTTGCCGGGCGGCAGCCGGCGATCGCACCCATGACGATCCGGCTCACAAAGTAAAGATCCGCGATGTCGCCAGCGTCGAAGGCATCCGCGACAACTCGCTGATCGGATACGGGCTGGTGGTCGGGCTGAAGGGCACCGGCGACAAGCAGCAAACCTATTTCACAATTCAGACCCTGGCCAGCATTCTGCAACGCATGGGCGTCCAGATTCCTTCCTCGGTCATTCAGACCACGGTGCAGGTGAAGAACGTAGCCGCCGTCTTCGTCACTGCCAGCCTGCCGCCATTTTCGCGACCGGGCGTGCCCCTCGATGTGACCGTATCTTCCGCCGGGGACGCGCGCAGCCTTGAAGGCGGCCTGTTGCTGTTGACTCCGCTCTACGCCGCCGACGGACAGGTCTACGCCTCGGCTCAGGGACCGCTCGTGCTCGGCGGATACCTGGCGGGTTCGGCCACGAACTCGAAAGTCCTGAACCATCCCACGGTTGGCCGCATCCCGGGCGGAGCCCTGGTCGAGCGCGGCAGTGCGCTCGATCTGGCCCGGCTCGATCATGTGTCGTTACTGTTAAACGACGCCAGCTTCTCCACCGCCGAGGATATGGCTGCGGTCATCAATCACGAATGGTTGCAACCCGTGGCCACGGTCATCGACAGCCGCCGGGTGGACGTCGAGGTTGCGCTGGCCAAGCCCGCGGCAGTTCCCGCGCTGCTGGCCCGCATTGAGAATCTGGAAATCGAAGTACGACGGCGTGCCAAAGTGGTGGTCAACGAGCGCACCGGGACGGTGGTGCTGGGTAAAGATGTGCACCTCGGAGCGGTATCCATTTTGCACGGCAATTTCTCGGTTGAGGTGACCACAGCATACGCCGTCGTGCCAGCCACTGTGCCCGCCATTGTCCCGAGTGGAGGCACGGCTGGGGGCGCCGCTCCCCAGACCGGCATTGCTCCAACTGTGGTCCCGCAGGCGTTAGTCCCTCAAACCCGGGTGACGGTGAGCGAGGCTCCGGCGCGCAACGTTGAACTCGAAGAAGGCGCCAGCGTCGAACAACTGGTCATCCGCTTGCAGGCGATTGGGGCAACGGCGCGCGACGTGGTTTCGATCCTTCAGGCCATTAAGGCGGCCGGAGCGCTGGACGCCGAACTCGAAGTTCTCTGAGTGAAGTTCTCTATGCCACGCTCTCTAGTGAGGTTCGCTAGTCTGGAGGTTCTTTCGTGACGCTGAATCCCATGGCTGCTCATCCGCTGCCCGGTTTGTCCCCCACTCTGGCCACGCCGGCAAAAATGCCGGGCCGCGGACCGAAGGCTGCCCGCGAGTTTGAAGCCAGCCTGATCGGATCCCTGCTCGAGTCCATGGAGAAGACCTTTGCCGCCCTGCCGGGCGAAAACAAGGTCTCCGGCGCCGACGATTACAACTACCTCGGCACCCAGGCGCTGGCTCAAGGTTTGGCGGATCGCGGAGGCTTCGGCATCGCAGCCATGATTTCCCGGCATCTGCCGCACGAAGGTAAGGGGTAGGGCGATTATCCGGTGCGCGGAAAGGCGTGCCCCGGGCCGGCTAAAGTTTTCCCAACTCCCGCCGATAGAATGAGATGGAAGGTACCAAAGCCACTCGGCGGAAAGCCGCCGCAGACCAGAATTAAAGCTTTTTAACGCGCCGCCGATACTTGAATTGCAAGGGAAATTCAAGGCGAGGTAAACCACCATGAGAATTGATCTCAACCAACCACCGCAAGCATCGACTGAGTCGAATCGAAGCAATGCTGCCAACAGCGCCAGCGGCAGTTCCAGTGCCAGCAACCTCGGCGGAGAAGACCAGGCCGAACTTTCCTCCGCGCACGTCCAAGTACAGGCGCTGGTGGCCCAGGCGGCGCAGCTTCCCGAAGTGCGCCAGGAACGCGTGCAGGCTCTGCGGCAGGCCGTCGTGAGCGGGCGCTACCAGTCGAGCCCGGAGCAGGTAGCCGGGGCAATCTTCACGCACATGATTGCCGGCACCGCCGCCTAGACCGGACGATCGCCGGCAATGGCTGGATCAGAATCATCAGGGCGGCGAGCTTGGAAATGGGAGCAGGGGACATCGGGGAGTGATCAGCGGAGAGTCGACAGTATGAATAGCAGCGAGCTATCGACGGACCTATCAGCGGGAATCTTGACGTCGGCCGCCTCTGCGGTGCGCGCGGTCTCAGAGCAGGGAGCTCATCCGGACTCGGCGGGCAAAGCCCGGCGGCGGGCCCGCCGGGATGTCGGCGATGAGGCGGACAATAATGCGAACCTTCTCGCATCCTCCGAGGCTGATCAGCAGGCGCACCAGTTCGATGGTATGGCCTAAAGCCTTTTCGCGTGAATCATGACTCAACCGGATCGCAAAGCGCTAGCCTCGGAACCGCCATCGCACAGTCGCGCCTCGGACAGTCGGGCCCTGGACATTCACGCTCTGGACAACAGAGAAAACGGCGGTGAGGAGATTTCACAGCCTGATTTGTGGCTCTTGTCTGCAATCGAAGTCAGCCTTGAGGCCAGCCAGCAGGCTTTGCTCTCGGGCGATGTCTCGGCCCTCGAGCACCACACGGAGGAGCAGGCTCGGCTGTGCCGGGCGCTCGCGAGCCTGGGCTGGCCGCCGGATTCCTCAACTCATCCGCCGCCCCAGACCGGATGCGCCGCCGAGCGGCACGCCTGCGCCCAGCGCGTGTTGCACCTTGGTCGAGTGCAGGTTGCTCTTCTGCGGCGGGCCGAGCGGCGGTTGTGCATGATTGAGAACCTGCAGGCCGGCCTCGCTCGGAGTTACGCGCCGCCCGCACGACGCCACATCCCCGCCGCTTCCCCAGCCGGAGGCCCCTCATGTCGAGCCTGAATGCCAGTCTGGCCATTGCCGTGAGCGGGCTCAGCGCCGAGCAGGGAGCGCTCGAAGCCACCACCAACAACGTCGCCAACGTCAACACTCCCGGTTATTCCCGCGAAGTACCCAACCTGGTTTCGAGCGACCCCATCGTGGTCGATCCCCTCACCCTGGGCACCGGAGTCACACTGCAGAACATTGAGAGCATTCGCGATCCCATCCTCGAATCGCAGATCCAGCAGGAGACCCAGACCGAGAACCAGTTCAGCACGCTGGCTTCCGCTCTGCAGCAGACTCAAACCAACTTCACCACCAGCTCGAGCGATATTGGCACCGAAATCTCCAATTTCTTTGACAGCATCAACCAGCTCTCGACCAGCCCCGCCGATCTTTCCGTCCGCCAGGGTGTGCTGACCGCAGCTTCGAACCTGGCCACCAGCTTCAACTCCACCGCCAACAACCTGACCCAGCAGCAGTCGAGTCTGGACCTGAGCGTGGTGCAGACCGTCGGCCAGATCAACCAGCTCAGCCAGCAGATTGCCGGGCTCAACGGCCAGATCAGCAATCTCGAAAACGTGGGCCAAAGCGCTGGCAGCTTTATCGACCAGCGCCAGTTGGCCATCGACCAGCTTTCATCCTTAGTAAATGTGTCGGTCATCCCCAGCGATAACTCCTTGACCCTGACCACGGCCAACGGCACGCCGCTGGTGATGGGACAGCAGAGCTTCCAGCTTACGACCCAGCTCAATGCGGCAGGACTGCACGACGTCTATTCGCAGCAGGGTGCCGACATTACCAGCGAGCTTACTTCCGGGCAGTTGGGCGGAACGTTGCAGGCCCGCGATCAGCAGATTCCGTCGATCCAGACCGAGCTCAATACACTGGCCACCGGCCTGGCCAGTGCGGTAAACGGCGTGCAGACCGCAGGCTACGACCTGCACGGGAACCTGGGCACGGACCTGTTCAATGCTCCGACGGCCGCCGCCTCGGCCGCGAATCTTTCCGTCGCTATCACCGATCCTTCCCTGATTGCCGCCAGCTCCGACGGCACGCAAGGCAGCAATGGCAATGCGGAAGCCATGTACAACTTGAGTACCGAAGCCGTCATCAACAACCAGAGTCCCACCGCGTACTACTCCGGCATCGTCTTCAACGTGGGCAACGCCACCGCCAATGCCGCGGCCGAACAGAGTGCTTCCAGCCTGACCCTGCAGCAGCTCAACGATCAGCGGGCTTCGGTTTCCGGAGTGTCGCTCGACGAGGAGGCCGCCAACATGGTCCAGTATCAGAACGCCTATGCGGCCTCGGCGCAGGTCGTCACCGCGATCAATGACATGATGTACACCACGATCAACATGTCGACCTTAACCACTTAAACAGTAACCGAAAAATAAACATGCGCGTGAATCCCAATCCGCTGCCCGACCTGATTGCCGCCCTGGGCCAGACCCAGCAGCAAATCAACACCGACCTGAACCAGATCAGTTCCGGAACCAGTGTCGCCGTTCCTTCCGACGACCCGGCTTCGGCGGCCGAGCTGGTTCAAAACGCCGCCCAAACCTCCTCCGCCGACCAGTTCCTGCGCAGCATTGGCAGCATCCAGGGCGAAGTCTCGAACGCCGACTCCACTCTCAACTCGGTCATTACGGCGCTGCAGCAGGCCATCACTCTGGGCGTCGAAGGCGCCAATGGAACCCTCAACGACGCCGACCGCGCCGCCATTGCCACCGAGGTGCAGGGTATCCAGTCTCAGCTGGTCAGTTTGGCCAATCTTTCCTACCAAGGCACTTATGTTTTTGCCGGGACCGCTAACCAGACCGCGCCCTACGTGCTCAACGGCTCGGCCGTCACCTATGTCGGCAACGCCGGCACCAACAGCGTCACTCTGGGAAATCATTTCACTTTGCAGACCAACCTGCCGGGATCGCAGCTGTTCTCCGCCTCTGGCAGCGACATGTTTCAGTCCATTCAGGATTTGATTACCAGCCTGCAGAGTGGCACCGGAATCGCCGCCGCCGTGGGCGAAGTGGATACTGCCTCCAGCTACATCGATTCGCAGCGCACGTTTTACGGCAACGCGGAAAACCAGCTCAACACCCAGCAAACCTACCTGAACAGCGACACCACCCAACTCGCCCAACAGCAGAACACGCTCGGCGCCGCCAACCTCCCCGCCGTCATCACCGACTTGACCAGCGAAGAAACCTCGCGCCAGGCGACGCTGGAAGCCGTGGCTGCCACCACACAAAACAATCTGTTCAGCTATCTCAAGGGATAAACTCCGCAGGGTGAACCACCGGAAATATACGTCCCGAGCATGAACTGCGGAGGATGAAAGCCGGGGATGAACTGGTGCAGAAATCGCGAATCTGCGCCCCTAAGTCTGGACGGCCGAGATGCGTACTTCTGAGGTGCGAACTGCTAGAGAGTCTGACGCGAACTGTGAGCCCACTCCGCAGCCGCTGCCACGCTCGCCCGCTCCCGTTCGAGGCGCGCCCGCTCGGCCAGCAGCGTGTCGTGAATGGATGGCATCAGCGCCCGCAGCCGTTCGACATTCCTGCGGTACTCACCCAACTCCCCCGCCAGAGCCGGATCGTCCTGGCTGGGCAGCGCCCGCAGCCACTGCCCGGCGCGCATCAGTTCCGACAGCAGCCCGGCCATTTGTTGAGGAGTAGCGACGCGCGCCCGACCCTCGCCTGGCGCAGGGTTGCGGGCGAGACTGTCGAGCCAGAAGCGCAGCCGGGCATTGGTTTCGCTAAGACTTTGAGCCTGTTCGGTGGGGGCCAGTAGCAGCATCAGGCGTTCCATTCTGAGGAGCCGGGACTGCGCTCCGGCTGCGGTTCGCTTACGCTTCCAGTGCCGGCGGGGGCCGGATGGCGCCGTTCCACCTCGCACCACGCCCCGAGCACCTGCATGAGATGAGAAATCTGGTCTTCGAGTAGGGCCGCCGACTGCCGGCCCTGGGCTTCCATCAATCCGACGCGCAGCTGAGCATAAAAGCGCTGCAGATCGAGCGCCACCGGCCCCCCCTGCTTCTTGTCGAGCGTGGCCTCGAGGTGTCCCAGCACCAGTAGCGCGTGGTTGATGTGGCGGGTCCGACCTTCGATGTCGTTCTCACGAAGCGCAGCCAGGGCGCGCCGCAAGTCTTCGACCGCCTGCTCGTAGAGCAGAATCACCAGCCGCACCGGGCTTGCGCCCTGCACCGCCGCTTCGCGATAGGACAATTGAGCATTCATAAAATTACCGGGACTGCAGGCGCCGGACTACAAACCCGAAGTCAGAGTCGGGGACGCCGACGTGGTAGTGCCGGTGCTACTCGTGCCCAGCGTAGCCAGAGTTTCCGTCATTTCCTGCAGCAGAATCGGATAGGCCTGCAGAGTTGCGTTCACCTGGTCGTACTCAGCGGTCAACGCGGTCTGTTGTGCGGTCAGCTGGGTTTCAAAATTGTTGATGCTGTTGGTCAGATCCGCCTGCTCGGCGCTGTTTTGCGTGAGATCGGTGTTCAACGGACCCGTGGTCGGATTGGTCAAGTTGGTCAGGTCGGTGTTGAAGTTGTTGGCGAATCCGGTGCTCGCAGTGTTCTGAAAAAAGTTTTGGACCGCTGCCGGATTCGTAGAAAGCTCGCTGGCCAGTTGGCTGGAATCGACGGTGAGCGTGCCATCGTTGTTGGTGTTGATGCCGAGCGAGGCCAGGTTAACGTATCCGCTGTTGCCGGAGACGGAAAAAGCTGCGTCGGTCAGCAGGCTCGACTGCAAGTTCGTCACCGAGCTATCCGTTCCCAAAGGGCCCTGGGCGTTGGTGTTGGGATTAATCGTGACTTCCTGGTTGATGTCGCCTATCACCTGGTTATAGGCAGAAACAAAATTGTTGATGGCGTTGGTGATCTGGCCGGTGTCCGTGCCCACCGTCACTTGTACGGCTTCGTTCGGCGAGGCATTGGCCAGGTTCAGGGTGACTCCCGGGATGGCTCCGGTAATGGTGTTGCTCGTGCTGCTGTACGGGATACCATTCAAAGTCAGCGATGCATTCGTTCCCCCGCTGGGGGTATCGAAATTCAGATTCGTGGTGTTGCCGGTGATGGCCAGAGCCGAGGGAGTGCCCGTAGATTGGCTGACCAGAGCGAGACGCGAGCCATTGGCATCGGTCACAACGCTGGCTGTGACTCCGAGATTCTGGGTGTTGATGTAGCTGGCCAGCGTGCTCAGCGTATCGTTCGTGCCAGCGGTGATGGTGATGGGAGTGGGCGTACTGCCGCTGCCTCCGATTTGCAGATCAATCTCGCCAGTGGTTTGCCCGCTCGGCAGAAATGACGCATTGGCTCCGCCCGCGAAGTCGTCGGTATAGACCGTTCCCGCCGTGGCCAGGGTGCTGACCACAATCTGGTTCGTTCCCGCCGTGGCCGAAGTGCTGGCGCTCGCATTCAGGACGCTCGTGTCAGAAGAGGTTGCGCTCAGCGACGTCAGCGCGCCCAGCGGATCCGCCAGCGCCTGTACGGCCGTGGCCAGAGTGTTCAGGTCACTGTTAATGGTAGTGAGGTCGCTGGCCTGCGACTGCAGCGTGGATTGCTGATCCTGCCACAGCGTCAGCTGGCCGCTGCTTTCGCTTAACACCTGTTGCACCAGGGAACTGACGTCGATGCCTTGCCCGTTCAAGATTGCCGATGGATTCAGACTAATGCCCATGAGTTTGCTCTCCTTGACCCGGATTCGCCTCCCGGTCCACCCGGGCCTGCGCTTGTTTTTCAAGGTCTTGGCTGATGGCTTTCGCTAGGTCCAGCACCTGGCTGCTGGGAACCTGCAACACCAGGTTTCCCGCATGGTCCATGTACCGGACAACGATTTCGTCACCGCCCGTTTCGCGCTGCACTTGGACTTCATCTTCCGGCAATTCGGTGGAGGCGGCCGCAGACTGGACCGATCGGGCTTCCGGTTTTGGGGATGTTCCTTGATCGGGCGGAACCACGTTCTCCTCAGGGGTTGGGGACGGACGCCGGCGCGGGTTCGCCTCGGCAACCGATGCTGCGGCTTCTTGATCGAAGTTGGGTACCGGACTGATGCTCATAAAGAGCTCCGGAGAAAATGCAGCGGAGGCGGTTCGCCGTCTCCGCTGCCTATGCATGCTTACTGCAACAGTTTCAAAACAAGTTGCTGTTGCTGGTTGGCCTGGGCCAGAGCGGAAATGCCGGTCTGTTCCAGAATGGAATAGCTGGTCAGGTTCGCCACAGCCGTCGGAATATCCGCTGCGGTGATGTTGTTTTCGGCTGACGTCAGGTTCGTGACCTGGTTGTTGATCACGTTGCTGGCGCTCTGCAGCCGGTTGACTACTGCGCCAATCTGGCCGCGGGTGGCTGCCACCTGCGCGATCGCGCTGTTAATGTTGGCCAGAGCCGCTTCCGCGTCGGAGGCGGTCAACAGATCTGAGTTGGTGCCGGTGGTAAAGGTCGTGCCGCTGGCTTGCAGGAACGCAAATTCAGCGCCCGTTCCTACCGTGCTGGCAATGTGGGCGCCGCCCAGAGCCTCGCCCGCTGCGGTTGCGGTGAAGGTGATGGTGTTGCCTTCAGCGGTCGCACTCGCGTCTGGGTTGGAGTTCGGGCCTGATAGCGTGGCATCGCCCTGATAGACCGTGCCGGCGCCGGTTCCGCCGTTCACCGCTGCCGCCAGATTGGCCAGCGTGTTCTGCAGGGCCGTGACCGGGTTTGCGCTGCCGTCGATGGCCACCTTAACTGCAGCCTGCGTCGCCCCTGCTGGAGTAGCCGCCAAAGAGGCCGCTGTCTCGAAGGTGTATGTCGTGCCTCCGATGGTGACGTTGTCACCCGCCGTGACCGCGCCGTTGGCCGCCAGAGTTGCGCCCGCACCGGCTCCCAACAGCCCTTGGGCGGTCAGAGTTCCGACGTTGGCCGTAATGAAGTTGCTGGCCTGCGCCGTGTTTCCCGTTCCGTCGCTGACGTAAACGGAGGTCGGGTTCGGAGTAAATACCTGCGTTCCGTTGAACGTGGTGTTAGACCCGATCTGGTTGATTTCGGTCTGGATCTGCTGGTACTCAGCATCCAGCGCCTGGCGCTGCTGCGTCGATACCGTGCCGTTGGCCGACTCGGTAGCCAGCGTGACAGAGCGGTTGAGCAGTGTGGTCACCTGCGCCAGCGATCCATCAGCCACCTGCAGAGCGCCGATACCGTCACTCGCATTGTTGGCCGACTGGGTCAGCGCGCTGATGTTGGCCTGCAACCCGTTGGCAATCGCCAGTCCGGCGGCATCGTCTGCACCGCTGTTGATGCGCGATCCAGACGACAGTTGCAGAAGTGTGTTGTTGAGGTTGTTGTTGGTGATCGTCAGCTGGTTCTCCGCGGCTAACGAAGCGATGTTGTTCAGAATTCCGATAGGCATTGTGACGCTCCCTCTGCGTTAAAGTTTGTTCGGTTGTCCTGAGTCTTCTCTCAGAATGTTCTGCGAGTCTTTCGTGCTCTCGGTCGCCCGCGGAACCCCGAATTTCCTATTTGTCCATCGGCAACTTCCTGTGCCACTTTAGTGCTCGGCCCACTTCCGTCTCAGCCGGCCGTCACCCGAGGTAACTCTCCGCCTCCGCTCCCGCCCTAAACCATCTCTCCCCCGCGCCGATCTACCCCTGAGGGGGCCGTCCATCCGCCTCACGCACCTCAGATCAGGGAAGGCGGGCAACCATGATTCAACTGACACGTCTTAACAACAAACCTCTCACCGTCAACGCCGACCTGATCAAGTTCGTCGAGCAGTCCCCCGACACACTCGTCACCTTAATCACCGGGGAAAAAATCGTGGTGCTCGAAAAAGTGGCCGAGGTCATCACCCGGATCATCGGCTTCCGGCGCTCCGTACTCGAGGGGCTTCCGCTGTCCTGGGATCCTTCTTCCGTGCACGCACTGATCTCCAGGTCATCGCCCGCCAGGTCGCCCGCTCCCGGGGACCATGAGCCCGAGAGGTAAGTGTGGACAAGTCCAGTCTTGCCGGGATCATTCTCGCTCTCGGTGGAATCCTCGCAGGCCTCCTGCTCGAAGGCGGCAGCCTCAGCCAGATCCTGCAGCCCACCGCGGCCATGATCGTCTTTGGCGGCACCTTGGGCGCGGTGATGCTGCAGTTTCCGCTTCCCGTCGTCCTGCAGGCCATGCGCCGCTTCGGTTCGGTCTTTGTCAGTCCCAAGGAGAATCCCCAGGGCACCATTCATCAACTCGTGCAGTATGCGCAGAAGGCCCGCAAGGAAGGCATCGTGTCGCTCGACGCCGAGCTGGCTCACATCGAAGATCCGTTCCTCAAAAAAACGCTCATGCTGGCAGTCGACGGAACCGAGCCCGAAGAATTGCGCAAGATCATGGAACTGGAACTCGACAATCAAGCCGAGTACGAAGAGCAGGTTCCTCAGGTATTTGAATCGGCCGGCGGTTTCGCGCCCACCATCGGCATCATCGGAGCCGTCCTCGGACTCATCCAGGTGATGCAGCATCTCGACAAAATCGACGAAGTCGGCCGCGGCATCGCCGTCGCCTTCGTGGCCACCATCTACGGCGTCGGCTCCGCCAACCTCTTATATCTGCCGGTCGCCGGAAAGCTGAAGCTGCGCATCCGCGAAGAGCAGATCACCCGCGAAATGAAACTGGAAGGTGTGGCCTCGATTCTCGAAGGCATGAACCCCCGCATGCTCGAAACCAAGCTGCTCGGCTTCCTGGTCGACTCCGGCACACCCGGCTCGAAGCTGCCCGAGCCGCCCGCCGAGGAGAACACTCTATGAGCCGCCGCAAACGCGAGCAGCCCCATGCCAACCACGAGCGCTGGCTGGTTTCCTACGCCGACTTCATCACTCTTCTATTCGCCTTCTTCGTGGTTCTGTACGCTTCCTCGCAAGTCGACCATCGCAAAGTCGGCAGGCTGGCAATGGCCATCCAGGTAGCTTTTCAGGAGCTCGGCGTGTTTCCCGCTTCCACCACGATGGTTCCGCTCGACATGAACGAGCCCATGCCGTTCAGCACCGTGCAAGCCATCGAAAACGTCAAACACACTACCGATCTCAGCCACGTCTCCCCTCCGCCGGAAGATGTCACCGCGGCCGCGGCCGAGGAGGCCAATCTCACTACTCTGCAATCCGAACTGCAGCAGGCTCTTCGCCAGGAAATCGCCCAGCATTCCGTCGCTTTGCATCGCGAGACCGAAGGCCTGGTGATCAGCTTGCGGGAGTTCGGTTTCTTTGACAGCGGATCCGCCGCCTTGAAGACTTCTGCCCTGCCCGCACTCGATCGCATCGCATCCATCCTGTCCCTCCGCAACTGCCGCCTGCGCATCGAAGGGCACACCGACAACATTCCCATCCATACCCTGCACATGCAGTCCAACTGGGAACTCTCCACCGCCCGGTCCACCGAGTTGGTCCGCCTTCTGATCCTGCGTTACCGCTTCTCTCCCGACCGTTTATCGGCCGCCGGATACGCCGAATATCACCCCATTGCCAGCAACCTCACGGCTCAAGGCCGAGCCCAAAATCGCCGGGTCGACCTCGTGATCGTCTCCCAGCGCACGGTCAGCGGTAATCTGCTCGCCGACACCGCTCCCGCCAAGCCGTCTCCCGCGCTTCCCTAGCGTCTGGCCCCTCTAAAGTTTGGCCCAGCTTCGCCGATGAATTGGTAGTCACGTGACGGGAACCCGACCGGCTCTCGTTGCACGAAAATTCTTTGCACCGAAAATTCGTTACTCCAGAATTCGTTACATCAGAATTCGTTGAAAAAGGATTCGTTGCATTGCGAGCCCACGAGTTGCGCCACACACCCTTAAGAACGTTGGCTGTGGATTTTGGCTCCCCCCTCGCTGCTGCCGCCCAAGAGGGTGCAGCCCGAAAGATTCCGGCATGATCAGTGCTGCGTTGCAACCTGCCATCGCTGTGGAGGGACCGCCTGATCCTGATCTGGTGCGCATTCGCGACGTCGTTTATCAAGTCGCCGGCATCTTCCATCCCAACAACAAGCTGCGCCTGCTGTTCGACCGCTGTGGCCGGCGGATGAAAGAACTGAAAACCACCAGCCTGCGCGAATATCTGGAGTGCCTCACCGTCAGAGCCACGCGGCAGGCCGAACTGGTGGCGCTGCTAAACGAAATCACCATCGGCGAAACCTGTTTCTTTCGCAATCAGCCCCAGTTGGACGCGCTGCGTCAGGTCGTCATTCCAAGAATCGTGGAAGCCAAAGCCAAGCTTCCGATCCGCCGCCTGCGCATCTGGAGTGCCGGATGCTCCACCGGCGAAGAGCCGCACACCCTCGCTATGCTGCTGCTCGAGGAATCCCACGGACGCCTCAAGGATTGGAGCATCGAAATTCTCGCCACCGACCTCAACGAACGTTCCCTGGCGCACGCAAAGAATGCCATCTATGGCACCTATAGCACCCGCAACCTCACGCCATATTTCAGCCAAAAATATTTCCTGCCCGCCGGCGAGCTCTTGCAGGTGCAGCCGGTCGTGCGCAACCTCATCACCTTCAGCCGTCTGAATCTATCCGATGACGGCCGCATGACCTTCATGAAAGGCATGGACATCATTTTCTGCTGCAACGTCCTTATCTATTTCGATCTGGCTTCCAAGCGGCGGGTGTTTCAGCACTTCTACAACAATCTCCTGCCCCACGGATATCTCTTCCTGGGGCATTCGGAGTCGCTCTACGGAGTGTCAGACGACTTCCACCTGGTCCATTTGCCAGGATCCACGGCGTACATCAAAGGCGAACGCAAGCCGGCGGGAAAGTAGGCGGATATGAACATGGCGGCAACCAAAGCAACCCTGCTGAGCCGGATCGAAGGGCTCGATCACATCCCGACTATTCCGGCGGTGCTGGCACCACTGCTGCGCTACATGCAACAGCCCATCGAGCAGCTCGACGTCCAGAAGGTCACCGACCTGATCGCCCAGGACAAGTCTCTCGCCGCCCAGTGTCTGCAAATGGCCAACAGCCCTCTGTTTGGGCGCTGGCAAAAAGTCGATTCGTTGCGCGGCGCCATCGTCGGACTCGGATTTCACCGGGTCAGCGACATCGCCATGTCCTGCAGCCTGCTCAACGTGATGCCCAAGAACGGCAGCCACATCGATCCCGTCGTCTTTTGGGAGCACTCTCTAGGATGCGCCCTGGTCTGCCGCCAGTTTGCCCGCCAGATTTCCTATCCCGATCCCAGCAAGGCCTACCTCGCCGGACTGCTTCACGATCTCGGCATCATCGTCAATCTGTGGGTCGTTCCCCAGGAGTTCTGCGAAGCCGTGGAACTTGGCCGCGTCCAGGGAATCCCCCTCCACGAAGCCGAACAGATCGTCATGGGATTTAACCACTGCGACAGTGGGCGTCTATTGGCCGATAAATGGGAACTCTCGGCCGACCTGAAAGAGGTCGTCTCGATGCACCACACTCTCGAGGAATCGCGCGAGCACGCCGGACTCGTCGCTATCGTCGAACTCAGCGATCTGCTCTGCCGCATGAGCGGACTGAATCACGGCTACGTCGAAAACCGCCAGGTGAACCTGCTCGATCAGACCGGCTTCGCTGTCCTCTCCCAGCAATGCAAGGGCTTGAAGGATTTTGACTGGGCCCGGCTCACCTTCGAAATGGATTCCTACATGGACGAGGTGCACTCGCTCGTCCGCACCATCTACCGAAAATGATCCAGAGCGCCACAACCCGGCCCATCCGCGTGCTTGTGGTCGATGACAGCGCTTTCATGCGCACCGCTCTCTCCCGCATGATCACCTCCGAATCTGGCCTGGAGGTCGCTGCCACCGCTTGCAGCGGAGCCGAAGCGCTGGAAAAAATCGCCGCGCTCAATCCCGACGTGATCACCCTCGATGTCGAAATGCCCGGACTCGATGGCTTGCAGACTCTGCATCGCATCATGGCGCGGTTTCCCCGGCCCGTCATCATGGTCAGCTCCGTGACCGAGAAAGACGCGGACAATACCTTCACCGCTCTCGCCGCCGGGGCCTTTGACTACGTTCCCAAGAGTCTGTCGTCCAGTTCGCTCGAGATCTCCCACATTCGGCAGGATCTCATCACAAAAATTCGCGCTGCCGCCCAGTCCCGCAAGCTGCGTTCCGACGGCGTCCTGGGGAAGAAACCGCCGCAGTCCTTTTCCGGGGAAAACTCCGAAACCGTTCCCGCGGTCCTCCCGGCGATCGTCGCCCTGGGAATCTCCACCGGCGGCCCGAAAGCGCTGCAGGAGATTTTGCCGCTCTTTCCCGCCGACTTTTCTGTCCCCATTCTCATCGTGCAGCACATGCCCCCTGGCTTCACCGCGCCCTTCGCCGAACGCTTGAACACAATGTGCGCCCTTGCCGTGCGCGAGGCCACTCACGGCGAACCCATTCGCCCCGGCGTCGTCTACATCGCACCCGCGGGATTGCACATGACCGTGCGCCGCCCCAGCGATTTCCGCGCCACCATCTGCCTCAGCCCTCATCCCGAAGACTGCCTGCACATTCCCTCGGTCGACGTCCTGATGACCTCAGTGGCCGAAGCCTACAAGAACCTCGCCCTCGGAGTCATCATGACAGGCATGGGCTACGACGGCGCCCAGGGGATGCACGCCATTCACCTGCAGGGCGGTCTCACCATCGGTCAGGACGAAGCCACCTGCACTGTCTATGGCATGCCGCGAGCCTGCGCTGAACTCGGCATCCTCTCCCGCCTGGTCCCGCTCTACGAAATCCCTGCCCAGATTCTCAGCGCTACGCGCTACCGCAAGCGCGCCTGAGCAAATGGTCGTTCCCCCTCTGTGCCGCCTCGCCACGCAGCACTTCCCGCACTCTACCCAGCAACACAGCGGTCGAAAACGGTTTGGCCAACAACTCCTCCTGCACGGCCTCGCGCCCTTTCATCTGCTCCGCATACCCGGTCACCACCAGCACTTTGAGCTTCGGATCTTCTCGCCGCAGTCGCCCCGCCAACGCGCGTCCAGTCTCTCCCGGTAACACCACATCGGTAAGCAACAGATCCACTTCTCCGCGCCGCTCGGCGTACATTCGCGCCGCTTCCGCCCCATTCGCCGCCGCCAGAACCCGGTATCCCGCGGCGCGCAGCACCTCTCCCGTCACTTCCCGCACAAACCCCTCATCTTCCACCAGCAGGATCGTCTCCGCCTCCGCCAGCTTTCCCGCGTCTGCACCGCGACTCCAGCTGAGTGTCTCGTCCCCGATCCCCGTGGTCTGTTCCAATGTTGTCTGTTCCAATGCTGTCTGTACCCACATAGCCGCTTCCCTCGAATTCACGTCTCGACTTGCATCCTCCCTACGAGCAGATGGAATGCCACCGCGGCCTCGGGAACCAATGGTCCGAGTTGCTGAGGGAAATGCGGCACTTAGGTGCGCACACGAGGTGGGAGCCGGCTAAACATATAGTGCGCAGCGTTCGGATCTTTATTTCGGGACTATTTCGGGAATTGCCTCGGGAACCACGGCCCAATTCGGTACGGCACACGCCGCATATTCGTTACACATCTCTTACTTCGGACTGGTAAGTACCGTCTCATTAGGATCGAGCACAATCTTGTGCGTCCCTGCCGGAGCCACCAACCGGAACGTGCTCTCCTCTCCATCCGCGAACACCCGCCCCAACAGCACCGGCGCCTTGCCCGCAATCACCGCATACAACGGAACCGACGTCACCAGATCCAGAGGCTCGCTTTGCGATGCATCTTTTTGAAATATCGTTCCGCTTACCACCAGGCCCGCGCCCTTCGGAGTAAACTTCACCGCCTTGAGTTCCAGCTTGGGCAGCGCTGTGCCGTTGATCCACCCCTCCAGGAACCAGTCCAGCGAATTCTTGCCCTCGTAACGCAGCGAGGGCGGAAGCTCTTCCGCGAAAACGTCCATCAACTCGCTCGTGCTGATCGATCGCCCTTCATATCTCTGCCGGACTTTCCGCAGCGCCCGCACAAAAGGTTCGTCGGGGCCGCCGATGTTCCCCCTGCGCCCGTTTTCTCGCGCACCCGTTTCTTTCGGTCCCGCATCTCTTAGCGTCGCATCTTTCAACGCAGCATCGCGCAACATGCTCCGCAGCATGTGGAACAGCCACGTCCCCCGGCCATACAGAATCGCTTCATAGCCCTCCGGAAAGCGCGACGACTCCAGCCGGCTGCCCAGCGTCACCGGCCCGGCGTCCATCGGGGCCATCCCGTCTTTATCTTTTTCGAGCAGATCGCGGCGGTACTTCTCCATGACCTGCCGAAAGCCTGCCGGATCTTTTTCCTGCAGCATCATCAGGGCGCAGTAATTCGCCAGACCTTCGGAAAGCCATTGATCCCGATAGCTCTTCCATGTGATGAGATCGCCCCACCATTGATGTGCGGTCTCGTGCGCAGGAATCATCTGCTGGATCAGAATCCGGTAGGGCTCGAAGTGCAGTTGTTCGCGTTCCTGCTGATCGAGAAACGCATAGGACGAAAGAAACACCAGCCCGGGCCATCCCTGACTGTCGCGCCCCGGCATCTGCGTCAGCGCCAGCTGACTGTACGGATACGGTCCAAACCGTTCGGCGTAGTACTGAATCGCCCGCGCCGCCGCCTCGGCCACCGCCACTTCATTCTGCACAGGAGAAGGACGACTGGGCGCAATGATCTGCCGGCCCCGGCTATCCGGATCGGTCGGACTCGGCTCAATCACTTGCACGCTCGCGCTCGGAAAATCTTTCTCCACCCCCGCGGTGGCATACGTTTCCACGCGAACATTCCCAGCCTGTACCGTAACTTCTTTGTACTTTCCCAGGTTAAATCCAGCCAGAGGAATCGACCGCTCCGATACGAAGTGCGCGGTCTGCTCACCCGCCGTCGTTCCCGCAACCGCAGCCGGTGTGGGCTTTCCCGTGGCCACCAGCGTCCAACCCTGCGGATACTTGAACTCCAGATCGAAGTCAGCCATAGTCAGCCCGGCATTCGGATACCACGTCCCGCGCGCCCCCACATACAGCAAGCCGCTGCCCGCTTCCGCCAGAACCTCGCCGCCGTAAATAAATTCAAGATCAATCTTCTGCCCGGCCTGCGCCGCTTCCGGCAGTATCACCGCCACCAGGTCGTTGCCTCGCCGCGAAACCTGCGTCCCTTCCACCGCCGGGTTGTGAATGAACTCCACCGGCCGGCCCTCGAGCTTGACGCTTTCCACCTGCAGAAATCGCGACAACTCGAACAACAACGCGCGCGGTCCGCTCACCCTCATCTCAAACTGCACCCGCGCTCGAGCATGAATCCGCTTCGGCGGCTGCACTTCGGTGGCGATCGTATAGCGGCGGCGGCCAATCCGCGACTCATGATCTTTCTTGTCGTCCTTGTCCTCCTTGTCGTCAGCGGCCGGCGTCGCATTTCGCTTTTCCGCTGCAAGATTCACCGGCGAAAACGACGTCCACACATCGTAGTAAAGATCGCCCTGCGCCGATGCTTTCGCCTGCCCCGCCTGCACCTGCTCCGCCGCCGTCGAATCAAAGTAAACATCAAACACACCCAGCTTCGTGCCTTGTAGCCGCGCGTGCAGGAACCGGTCGCCAGTGTTCTCTGCCGCCTGCCCCGCCGTCGCGCCAGTTCCCGGAAGCATCCGGCTGAAGGTCAGCAACAATCGCATGGCATCCGGGCTCGCCAGATTCCGCACGGTCGCGCCCCAGCGTTCGACGAACTCCTCCGGGTTCTCCGGCGCCCGCAAGTCAGGTCGCAGTTCGGCCGCCGCATCATCGTTGAATCGAAAATAGGCGCTGGCAAAGTGTTCTTCCAGAATGGCCATGCCCGTAAACAGGCTCAAGGATTTCCGCTCCACCGTATTCGGAGGCGTCAGCAGCACCTCGCCATCGCCCTCAAAAAAAGCTCCCGTGATCCGGCCCATCACATCTTCGGTAAAGCCGATCGTCCCATCCTCCAGCGTAATGTGGACGGCCGACCGGTCCAGCGCCGCGCCCCGCACCTTATATACTCGCGCCGAATCCAGCCCCACTTTCCCAAGCTGCAGATAGAGCGCCTCCGCCGGCTTGCTTGAGGGACTCTCGGGCGCGGCTTTTTCGGGAACCGTTTTGCCGGAAACAGCGAACCCCACCGCTAGCCCGCAAACTGAAATCCAGATCGCCGCCACGACCCCGACCCGCCGCATTTTGCGTAGTACCTTCGTCACGTGGTCGCGCCTTCCTCAGTTGTTAGAATGCGCCTGAATGCGTCTGCGTGTCACTTTTCGGTTTTCCGGGCAGTTGCTTTTGCTCGCGCTGCTGGCCGGCGCGGGTGCGTGGGCTGACACCATCCATCTCAAGAATGGACGCACCATCGTAGCCGATCACGTTCGCGAAAACGGCAGCCATTACGAATATGACATCGGCGACGATTCCTACGCCATCCTCAAATCATCCGTGGATCACATCGACGCAGGAGGCATGCCTGCGCAATCCTCCTCCAGCGCGGCGAAAGTCGCCGACCTGCCCGCCTTCACTCCCAACGACAGTCTGGCCAATGAAGGCGACCTCGTCGGCAAAATAGTCCAGGAAGGCAAGGTCAACCCCGACGCTCTGGCCAGCCTCGAAGCCAAAGGCAACGCCGAATTAAGCGCGACCGCCGATTTCATCGCCGGAAAATTTGAGTTCGAACACGGCAACATCGCCCAGTCCCGGCAATATTTCGAAAGCGCCCTGCGCTTCCAACCGAATAATTCGACCATCCTTGTCTATTACGCCGCCTTGCTGGTCCGCACCGGAAACGCAGCGGCAGCGCTGCCCTACGCCGAGCGCGCCGTTCGGACCGCACCCACTTCGCCCGACGCTTACACCATGCTCGGCTACGCCCAGTTCGCCTCCGACCACACCAAAGATGCAGTCGCCTCCTGGAAACGCTCGCTCGAATTACGTCCCGATTCGGCCGTCCAGCAACTCCTGGCCAAGGCCCAGCGCGAACAAACCGTTGAATCCGACTTCGCGCAGGGCGAGAGCAGTCATTTCACCCTTCACTACGAAGGCAAACAGACTTCCGAATCGTTCCGCGGACAAATCGTCGCCACCCTCGAATCCGACTACGACGATCTGGCGCGCAATCTCGGCAACCCGCCCCGCGACAATATCGTCGTCACTCTCTACACCGAGCAGGCGTTCTTCGACGTCACCCAGGCACCAACCTGGTCTGGAGCCATCAATGACGGCAAGCTGCGCATCCCGGTCAGCGGCCTGAATTCCATGACGCCGGAACTGGCGCACGTTCTCAAGCACGAACTGGCGCACTCGTTTATCACCCAGCTTTCTGGCGGACGATGCCCGCCCTGGCTGCACGAAGGCATCGCGCAGTTCCTCGAACCCAAGAGCCTGGGCGGCAACGGGCATCAGCTCGCATTACTCTTTAAAGCGCAACAGAATATTCCGCTGAACGCTCTCGAAGGCAGCTTCCAGAATTTCTCGGGTGCGCAGGCCTACCTCGCCTACGCCGAATCGCTCGCGGCCGTTTCCTACATCAACGACTCCTACGGCATGAGCGACATTCAGCGCATCCTCAAGCGCCTCAGCCAGGGCAATTCCACCGAAGCCGCCCTGCGCGCCACCATCCATTCCGACTACGGCCAGTTCGAATCCGACCTGGCAAAGTATCTCGCTGACAAGTACGGCGACTAGCCCGCCGCCCCATCCACGTCCTCTTGGCGTTTGCCCGCCTCCGTTTCCTGTGCTAGCTTCCCCTCTAGGTCCGCCAGCCATGCGATTGCTTTTTCACTCTCGAGGTCCCGACGATAAACCCGTCATCGAGCCTGTCCCAACCACCTTTCCCAAGATCGAGGGCGCGGACATTGCAGCCGTCTTCGTAGGCCAGCGCGTTGCCGGAGATTTCTACGATTCCATTCGCGTCAGCCCCGAGCGCGTCCTCTTCGGCCTGCTCGACGTTGCCGGCCGCCGCGACCAGAACCGCGGTCTTCTCACGTCCGCGCAGGAAATCTTCCGCACCTTCGGAACCGAACTGTTCTCCCGCCCGGACATTAACGAATCCGAGGCCATGACCGAACTCAACCTTCGCATCAATCGCGGCCTCATCGAACACTCCAGCGGCGTACACTCTTGCCCGGCGTTTATCGCCTGCTACCACGAAAAGTTCGGCACCCTCTGCTACACCAATGCCGGTCACACCCCCGGCCTGCTCCGCGACAGCACTGGCATTACCGAACTGCCTTCGACTGGCCTGCCTCTGGGCCTGTTTTCCCACGCCACTTCCGATGCTCCCACGGTGGGCCTCGCCAAAGGCGCCTCGCTGCTGCTGGTCTCTCGCGGCGTGGTCACCTGCGAGGGCAACCACGACCGCTCGGGTGACCGCTCGGACGACCCCTCTGATGGCCACTCCGATGACCGCTCCGACGACGAATTCGGCCTGGAACGCGTCAAGCAGCTCTTTCAGTCTGCCCCCGCCGCCGGGGCGCAAGCCCTCTGCACCTCCATCTTGCAGGGCGCCGGGGCCTTCAGCTGTGAAGAGCCCCCTCGCGATGACCGTACCGCCATGGCCCTCGTGCGCACAACCTGACCCGTTTACCCGTGAGCGTCTCGTCCGCGGGCGGCCCTGGCCAACTTTCCTGGCCTTTCCCGCGTCCAATCGATGAGGCTATCCCGGGCTTCGCTCCGATGGGGTAGAATATCTCATCGGCCTGAGCCCGCCCTTTGCCCGCAAGCCCGGAAAGCATGGCGGCCCAATGCATCCTATGAAGAAACTTTGTCTACTTCGTATTAGTCTGCTTCACGCTGGTCTGGTTCTGACAGCCGTTGCGGGACTGACGGCGCTCGCCGCCGGACAAACTGCTGCGCCACCGGCCGCTTCATCGGCTGCTCCACCCGCGACCCAGCCCGCCGCCCCGGCCGCCGCTCAGGTTCCCGCGCAGCCTTCCGGACAAGTTGTCGAAGAAATCGTCACCCGCGTCAACAACCAGATCATTACCCGCTCCGAATATGAGCACAGTAAGGATCAGCTCCGCGACGAGGTTAAGCAGCAGAATCCCGCCGATCCCGATAAAACCTATGCCGACCGCGAAAAAGACGTTCTCCGCGATCTCGTCGACCAGCAACTCCTTCTCGACAAGGGCAAAGATCTCAGCATCACTGGCGACACCGACCTGATCAAGCAGCTCGATCAGATGCGCAAGGAAATGAAACTCGATTCCATGGAAGACCTCGAAAAAGAGGCCGTCAAGCAGGGCATCTCCTGGGAAGATTTCAAGCAGACTCAGCGCAACCGCATCATCACTCAAAAAGTTATCGGCGAGGAAGTCAGCAGCCACCTCAGCGTCAGCAAAGACGAAGAACAGAAGTTCTATGACGAACACAAGAGCGAGATGGAGGGCCCAGAGTTCATCCGCCTAAGCGAGATTCTGGTCGCACCCAAACCTTCCGCAGCCGCTCCGGCAGCCCCGCCCGCAGTTAGCGACCCTAACGCACCGGCACCCGCCGCAGGTGCGCAGCCCGTCGTTGACGATGCCGCCCTCGCCGCGGCCGAAGCCAAGGCCAACGACCTGCTCAAGCAGATTCACGACGGCGCCAGCTTCGAAGACATTGCCAAGAAATCCTCTGATGGCCCTTCAGCCGCCGATGGCGGCGCGCTCGGCATGTTCAAGCGCGGCCAGCTCGCCAAAGAACTCGAGGACAAAACTTTCGCCATGAAAACCGGCGAAGTCACCGACGTGATCCGCACCAAGCAGGGCTATGTGATCCTGAAGGTCGAAGATCACCAGCAGGCCGGCATCCCTCCTATGAAGGACGTCCTTCCCAAAATTCAGGACGCTCTTTACTACCAGAAGTTGCAGCCCGCCCTCCGCGCCTACCTCACCAAGCTGCGCGAAGACGCCTACGTGAAATACGCGACGGGCTATGTCGACACCGGAGCCAGCCCCAACCAGACCGCGCCGGTCGAAACTGCCTCCGCTCAAACCGACGCCAAGAAGGGCCGAAAGAAACATAAGAAGCTGGGCTTCCTCTAAGTTTTGATTGTTTCGATCTTTAATCTTTGCCGGCGGCGATCCTGCCGCGCCCCGTGCTTTATACTCAGCACGGCCCATATTCGGGGCAATATACTCCTGTGAAAGATTTCTACATCGGCGATTGCGCCCGCCACGAGAACAAGATCATCACCTCGAGCTTCGTCGTCGTCGGCAAGCAGATCAAGCCCAAGAAAACCGGAGAGCCTTACCTCGCCCTCACTCTCGGCGACCGCAGCGGCCAGCTCGAAGCCAAAATGTGGGATAACGTCGAAGAAGTTCTCGACGCCTTCGAGCAGGACGACTTCCTCAAAATCAAAGGCCTCATCAACAAATACAAAAACCGTTTTCAGCTCACCGTCCACAAACTGCGCAAGCTGGGCGAATCGGAAATCGATTTCGCCGACTACCTTCCCAAGACCACCAAGAACGTCGCCGAACTCTGGCAGACCCTCACGAATTTCGTTTCATCGATCCAGAATCCGCATCTCAAGTCGCTCATCCAGGCCTTCATGGCCGACCCTGAAATCGCGCCCGCATACCGCAACGCTCCCGCGGCCAAGACCCTGCATCACGCCTACATCGGCGGACTGCTCGATCACGTCGTCTCTCTGTTTCGCTCCTGCGATCTGATGTGCCAGAACTATCCGCAGATCAATCGGGACCTGCTTTTCACCGGCGCGTTCCTGCACGACATCGGAAAAATTCACGAACTCACCTACAACCGCTCGTTCTCCTATACCACCAAGGGCCAACTTCTCGGCCACATGATCATCGAACTGGAAATGTTGCAGGCTAAGCTCGCACTCCAGCCCGATTTTCCCAGCGAACTCAAGACCATGATTGAGCACCTCATCATCAGCCATCACGGCCAGTACGATTTCGGCTCGCCCAAGCTGCCCATGTTTCCCGAAGCTCTCATGCTCCACTATCTCGACGACCTCGACTCCAAAATGGAAGCCATGCGCGCCCAGTTCGAGCGCGAGGCCGGCCTCGATTCGCCCTGGACCAGCTACAACTCCGCCCTCGCTCGCCCGCTCCTCAACACCGAAAAATTCCTCGCTCCGAAAAAGTCCGCGCCGCCCGAAGACGTCGCAGCCATCGACCCCGAACTCGACGAATCCCCCGATCCCACTCCCACCTTGCCCGGCCTCGCCCCCCGGCGCTAAATTGTGGAGGAGCCAAAGTGTGGAGCGGGCACTCCTGCCCGCTGCTCTTGAATTTGATCCTGTGAAGTCGATCGCACGGCGGGTGCCCCATTTCTCGCGCGCTCTTTGCGCGAGAAGTGGGAAGCCCTCCAGAGGTTGATCCCAATGCCCAAACTCAAAACCCCGAAAAAATCCGCGCCCAAAAAGCAAGTCCCTGATCCCCCCGGCTGCCAAGCCGGCCTTCCCCACATCCCCGCGGATTATGGCTTGAAGCCTCGCAAACAATATCTCTCCTTCAGCCACGCCGAACAACGGCTCACCAAGTCCCGCAACTATTGGATCTGCACCACCCGCCCCGACGGCCGCCCCCACTCCATCCCCGTCTGGGGATTCTGGATCGACGGCGCCCTCTACTTCGGCACCGGACGCGCTTCCCGCAAAGCCCGCAACCTGGCTCACAATGCCGCCATCTCCATCCATCTCGATTCCGGCGACGATGTAGTCATCCTCGAAGGTACCGCCGTCGAGATTGATCTTTCCGACAAATCCCTGCTCAAGAAACTCGACGCCGCCTCCCGCGCCAAATACGAAATGCCGCTGGTGCTCGGGCCGGAAAACGTCCTCTATTCCGTCCGCCCTCGCGTCGTGCTGGCCTGGACCGAAAAGGATTTCCCCAACAACGCCACCCGCTGGCAATTCGAAACGGCCACCGCCTGAACGGACACACCTCCCCATGCTCGACTTCTCCCGCTACGAAATCCTCACCTTCGATTGCTACGGCACCCTCATCGACTGGGAGACCGGAATTCTCGCGGCTCTTCACCGCATTCTCAGCGCCCACAAAAAGCAGATAGATGATGCTGCCCTCCTGAAACTCTACGGAGATTTCGAGCACCTCTCCGAGCAAGGCACATTTCGCCCGTATCGCGAAGTTCTCGAATCCGTCGTCCGCCAGTTTGGTGCCAACCTTCAATTCACTCCCAGCGCCGCAGAAGTACACTCACTCCCCGATTCTCTCCGCACCTGGAAACCCTGGCCCGATACTGTCGCCGCTCTTCGCCAGTTAAAATCGCGCTTCCGCCTCGCCATTCTGTCCAACGTCGACGACGATCTCTTCGCTCACACGCGCCCTCAGCTCGAAATTGACTTCGATGAAGTCATCACCGCCCAACAGGCCCAAGCCTACAAACCTTCGCTAAAAATCTTTGAGCTCGCCTTGAGCCGCATCCACGCTCCCGCCCATCGCGTGCTGCACGTTGGTCAAAGCATCTATCACGACGTAATCCCCGCGCAGTCGCTCGGACTCGCCACAGTATGGGTGAACCGCCCCTCGGCCCGCCCCGGCGTCGGTGCCGTGAAATCCGCCGCGGCCACGCCCGACCTCACAGTCACCAGCCTCGCAGAACTCGCCGCGGCCGCAACCAAGAATGACTGAGTGGACCTGTCCGGCCATTTCGGCGTAATGTTCAGGCCATGATTGCGAGCAGGTTGCTCAGTTGTCTCGTCTGCATTGCCGCGACGCTTTGGCTGACCACCTGCACGTCGCATGCGAAGCCGCCGGTTCGCCCCACCAGCGTCCCCCCGTCTGCCGTCTGGGCAGGCGGTGCCGATGGCGGTGCATTTATAGACTGCCGCGTCAGGAGGGATGGCTTAGATGACTGCACCGTATACAACGACGGCACAGGCGACGTGTGGATGAAGGGGACGTTCGAGCTGAAAGGATCGGTAAGAGGAGCGACCGACAGCGAGCTTCACTACTCATTTGCTGACGGCGAAGGCATTGGATTGGCGGGCGGTGGGTATCTGATTCCCCACGCAGAGACAAGACAGGCGAAGCCCTAGAAATTCGCCGGCAGCTTCACCACTCTCTTCTGAATCGCCCACATCACCAGCTCCGCTTTGTTGTGAATCCCCAGCTTCCGCATCAGGTTGAATTTGTGCGCGTCTACCGTCTTGGCGCTCACGCCCAGAACGTCCGCCGCCGATCGCACCGTCCTGCCCTCGGCCAGCAGCTTCAATACCTCGCGCTCACGTGTGGTCAAACCGCGCTTTCGCGGAAGCGATTCCTCCGGCGGCCAATCCCGCGCCGGCATTTCCTGTACCACGTTTTTCTTGGCGGTGTTCGTCCGTCTCACCATCTCCACCAGCTCTGCCGCAGAAGTCCGCCGCACCGCGCAACCGGCCGCTTCGCCGCACGCTTCCTGCGGCAGTTCATCACCTTCGTGCGCCGTCAGGAATAGTACTTTGCTCGAACTCGACTTTTGCAGAATCAGCCACTCCGTCTGATCGGCCGTGCACTCAAACATATGCACGCCCACAATCACCACCGCTGGCCGGTACTCAAAAACCTTCCGCAGCGCTTCCGCGGTATTGCCCGCCTCGGCCACGACTTCCATGTCCGGTTCGTCTTCCAGCAAGCGCCGCAGTCCCTGGCGCAGCAGAACGTGGTCGTGTACCAGCAGGCAACGGATGCTCTTCGCGTCCGGAACTTCGCGGCGTATCTGTGCGTGGGGGCACACAGGTCAACTCCTTATGGCGGCCAGAGAAATTTGCGATGCGACGCGGTTCCCCGGGGGAACCCAGACGGTAGGCGTTACCTGATTCTAACCCCGGTTTCCGCCAATCCACTCGGTGAAAATCCGCTCCCGCTCACTTTTCTTTGCGCTGCCCATTCTCCGTTTCCCGCTCCGAAGCTCTTATCCCTTCCCGCAATCAGGTACAATCGACCGTTTATGCTGCGATATTTCACTGCCGGAGAATCCCATGGCGAAGCTCTGGTCGCCTTCCTTTCCGGCCTGCCCGCCGGATTGAAAATCGATCAGTCCTTCCTCGACCGCGAGCTCTGGCGCCGCCAGCAGGGCTACGGCCGCGGCGGGCGCATGAAGATCGAGCGCGACACCGCCCACATTCTGTCCGGCGTACGCCAGGGCATGACCATCGGCTCGCCCATCTCCGTACTGCTCGAAAATCGCGACTGGAAAAACTGGCAGGAATCTCTACCCGTCGGCGAAGGCGATCCCGCCAAGCACAAGCGCGTCGCTTCTCCTCGCCCCGGCCACGCCGATCTCGCCGGAGCTCTGAAATATAACTTCCCTGAAGCCCGCTACGTGCTCGAACGCGCCTCCGCCCGCGAATCGGCCGCCCGCGTAGCCATCGGCGCAATCGCCAAACTTTTCCTGCGCGAACTCGGCATCGAAGTTCTCAGCCACGTGGTCACTACCGGCAACATTTCCTTGGCCGGCCAAGTTGAGTGGGACAAAATTCGTGCCCTCCATGCTAAAGAAGAAGTGCTGCTCAACTGCGCCGACCCCGAAACCGAGCAGCGCATGAAAGAAGAAGTCGACAAGGTTCTCAAAACCGGCGACTCCCTCGGCGGCGTCTTTGAAGTCGTGGCTCACGATGTTCCCCCCGGTCTCGGCACCTACGTTCAATGGGACGAGCGTCTCGACGCCATGCTCGCCGCCGCCGTCATGTCCCTGCAAGCCGTCAAGGCGGTTGAGATCGGTTCCGGCGTCGCCGCCGCTTTTGCTCCCGGCTCCGCCGTGCACGACGAGATCGGCTACACCGCCGCTTCCGGTTTCACCGCGTTCTCTCGCACCCGCAACAACGCTGGCGGCATCGAAGGCGGCGTCTCGAACGGTGAGGAAATCCGCGTGCGCGGCTACCTCAAACCAATTTCCACCCTTCGCCGCCCGCTGCAGTCCGTGGATTTTTCCACCCGCGAGCCCGTCAAGGCCGCGTACGAACGCTCCGACGTTTGCGTCGTACCCGCAGCCGGCGTAGCCGCCGAAGCCATGGTGGCATTAACCCTAGCCCGCTGCGCTCTGGGAAAATTCGGCGGCGATTCCATGACCGAGACTCTCAGGAATTTTCAGGGTTACTGCCAGCAACTGAAAAACTATTAATAGACTCAGACGAAGCACGGATGACGGCTGGAACACCAGCGCAGGTCAGCAGAGAAGGTTTAGCCAGGAGCTAAGAGCTAGGAGCTAAGAGCTAGGAGCTAGAAGCTAGCGACGACATGATCTATCCCATCGTAAAATTCGGCAACCCGGTCCTCGAGAAGCCTTCCGAAACCGTCACTGTCTTCGACGAAGAACTGCAAAAGCTCACCGAAGATATGTTCGAGTCCATGTACGTCGCTCACGGCGTCGGCCTGGCCGCCCCGCAAATCGGCATTGGCCGCCGCATCGCCGTCATCGACATCACCTTCAAGGAAGATCCCAGCGCCAAGCTCGTCCTGATCAATCCTGAAATCATTCACACCGAGGGCCGCCACACCCAGAGCGAAGGTTGCCTCAGCATCCCCGACTTCCGCGAAAATGTTTCGCGCCCCAAAAAAGTCACCATCCGCGCCCAGGATGTTCACGGCAAGGTCTACGAAAAAACCGGAGAAGATCTCCTCGCCCGTGCTTTTCTCCACGAGACCGATCACCTGAACGGCAAGCTCTACATCAGCCACATCAGCGCCCTCAAGCGCGACCTCATGAAACGCAAGATCCGCAAGTTGATGAAAGCGGGAGAGTGGTAAAGATGAAGGGGCATCGATCATGCACAAGTGGATAGCTCTGTTCCTGTTTTCAATCTGCTCGAGCAGCGCCGTCTGCTGCCAGGAGTCAGCCCCTACTCTCTTACGCGAAGCAGCGCACTGCCTCGCAATCAAGAATGATTTGCTGGATTTAGCGAAAACCAAGGCAACTGCTCTAAGCCTGGGCTTCTGGGTTGATACAAAGTCCTATCCAGGCGAGAGAGTCCTCTATGTCGTCTCCTACACTGGCCCGGGGCGTTCTGAGGGCTTCGTGTTTACGGTCTTCTTAGAGCATCATGACCAGCGTCCGGTCTTCAACATTCAGAACAACGCCAAGTTTGTCAGATCTAAGGATGGCATAGAGGGCTTCGACTTTGTCGAGCCTCCACTCGGCGGTACATGGACGCAGGAGCACCTTGTGGCCGCTATCAAACGAATCGAACAGAGGCCAAAGTTTGCGCTTCCTGTTAAGGATGTGCGGAATCCGTTACCGGCAACTCAGTGCGAGTCTTATGCGGACAGTAAGTAGCTCGTAGCTTTCTGGGCTGTGCACGCGCAGTCAGTCCGATTACTAGATTTCCCAATCACCCAATGTCTCTCGATCTCATCTTCTGCGGCACGCCGCGCTTCGCCGTCCCCACGCTGGAGAAACTCGTCTCCACCGGCTTCCGCGTCCATCTCGTCGTCACCCAGCCCGATCGCCCCAAGGGACGCGGCCTCGAACTCGTCGCATCGGCAGTCAAAGAGTCCGCGCTGAAACTGAATCTTCCCGTCACCCAGCCCGACCGCATCAAGACCAACGAAGAATTCCGCGCCCAGCTCACCTCTCTTAAACCCGACGCCATCATCGTCGTCGGCTACGGCCGCATCATTCCCCAATGGATGCTCGATCTCCCACGCCTCGGCAACCTCAACCTGCACGCCTCGCTACTCCCGAAATATCGCGGAGCCGCGCCCATCCAGTGGGCCATCGCCAACGGCGAAACCGTCACCGGCGTGACCACCATGCGCATCGACGCCGGCCTCGACACCGGCGACATCCTCCAACAAAAAGAACTCGCAATCTCTCCCGCCGACACCGCCGAAACTCTCGCCCCGCCCCTGGCCGCCATCGGCGCCGATCTCATGGTCGAGACTCTCCGCGCCCTGCAAGCCGGAACCATTCACCCGCGCCCGCAAGATAACTCCCAAGCCAGCCTCGCCCCGATCCTGAAAAAGGAAGTCGGCCTCGTCGATTTCTCCCGCACCGCCGTCGAAATCTTCAACCGCATCCGGGGCTTCCAACCCTGGCCCGGAGCCTACACAAAATTCCGCGGCAAAACTCTGCAGATCATCAAAGCTTACCCGTCACCCAACGCCGTGCCGCAAGCCGAACTGCATACCATTTCCCACCGCCTCGTAGTCGGCTGCGGCCACAACACTTCACTAGAGCTTGAAGAACTCCAGCTCGAAGGCAAGAAACGCACCCCCGCCGCAGATTTCCTCCGCGGCTATCGTCCGAACCCGGGCGAAAAACTTGGGCTGTCCTAGATGGGTTGGAAAGGGCACGGCTTCAGCCGTCATTTTCGCATGCCTCAGTGTTCCTCTGTGTCCTCTGTGGTTAAAGCGTTTTCTCTCTCGCGAGAGCCTACAATCGAACCGTGCCCGTCTCCCCCGCCCGCGCCGCCGCTTTCGACATTCTCCTCCGCGTGGATCGCGAATCCTCCTACGCCTCTGACCTCCTGCACTCACCCGCTCACGCGCAGCTTTCCACCGCCGACCATTCCCTCGCCACCGAACTCGTCATGGGCGTGCTCCGCTGGCGTTCGCTCCTGGACGCCGAAATCACCACCGCCTCCTCGCAGCCACTCGCCAAACTCGACGCCGAAATTCTCGTCGCGCTTCGCCTCGCTCTCTATCAATTCCGCTGGCTCGATCGTATTCCGCAACGCGCCGCCCTCCACGAAAGTGTTGAACTCGTAAAACGCGCCCGCAAGCGCTCCGCCGCGCCCTTCGTGAACGCCGTCCTGCGCAAACTGTCGTCCCAGTTCTCGACCGCGCCGCGAAACGACACCATTGCCGCCGCCGAGAACGACGCGCCCGAATCCCTCGCCCGCAACCGCGCGCATCCGCTCTGGCTGGTCGAGTGCTGGACCCGCGCCTACGGCCGCGCCGCCACCTACCAGATCTGCCAGCACAATCAATCCATCCCCTCCACAGCAATCCGCCTGCGCACTCTCACTGCAGAACAGCAACTCCGCGAAGAAGGGATCACTCTCACCCCCGGCGCGCTTCTAGCCTCCGCCCGCCGCGTCCAATCCGGCGACATCACGAAAACTCAAGCCTTCCGCACCGGCCAGATCGTCATTCAGGATGAAGCCTCGCAACTCGTCGCCGCCCTCGTGAGCCCCGCCGTTCTCAAAGCCGAATCCCGCATACTGGACTGCTGCGCCGCTCCCGGCGGCAAGACGCTGGCCCTCGCCGATCACAATCCCGCCGCCACAATCCTCGCCATCGAACTTCATCCTCACCGCGCCCGCCTGCTGCAAAAGTTGCTGCGCGCGCATTCTTCAACGACCCAACAAATCCAAATCGTCGCCGCCGACGCGCGGCATCTCCCGTTCACGCGCCAGTTCGACCGCGTCCTCGCCGATGTCCCCTGCTCCGGCACCGGCACGCTCGCCCGCAATCCCGAGATCAAATGGCGCCTCACCCTCCAGGATCTGAACGAAGACGATCTAACCCAGCTGCCGCAGCGCCAGCTCGCAATCCTGCGCTCCGCCCTGGCCCACGTCGCACCCGGAGGACGCCTCATCTACTCCACTTGTTCGCTGGAAAAAGAAGAAAATGAAAACGTCGTCGAGCAAGCTTTGTCTATAAACAAATCCTTCCGCCTGCTCGACTGCCGCGATGAACTCAATCTCCTGAAAGAATCTGGCGAGCTCACCTGGCCCGACCTAACAACACTCACCAGCGGCCCCTACCTCCGCACGATTCCAGGCGCACACCCCTGCGACGGATTCTTCGCCGCAATCCTGAAAAGGTCCTAGAGAATTGTTTTGGTTTTATCCGTGAAGGTCCGCGCAGATCCGCGGCAATAGGCTTCCGCGTTTACCGCACATCAAAATTCACCGCCGCCCCCGCAACCACTTTCTGTCCCGCCGCCGGCGCCTGCGCCACAATAATGCTCGCAGGCGAAGCCTGGGCTGGAGCCGCGCCCTGCGCCGCAGGCACCACTGGAGCCGTGGCGTCCGCAGGGCTCGCGGCAACCACCACATTCACATTCCCCAGCCTGAACCCCGCGTCCTGCAAGCTCCGGCTCGCGCTGCCCAGGGGCTGTCCCACAAAGCTCGGCATCACAAACGCCTGTGGCTCGGCCGCCGCCGACACCAGCAAGCTGATCTTCGGCGCCGCTACCTGCGTCTCATTCGCCGTCGGACTCTGCGCCAACACTTGATCCGCCGGAATCCCCAGTGCCTCGACCGTCGCCATCGATGACACATCCAGCCCGCGCCGCCGGATATTCAATTCCGCCGCGTGCTCGCTCTGTCCCGTCACATCCGGAATCGTCACCCGCGTCTTTCCCAAACTCACCGCCACCCGCAACTGCCAGCCGCGCCGCACCTTCGTCCCCGGCAGCGGCAGCTGCGACATGATTTTGCCCTCGGGAATCTGCGGGCTGTAGTACTGCCGCTCGATCGACATCTGCAATCCCAGTCCTGCCGCCGCCCGCTCCGCTTCCCCCGGAGCCAGCCCCACCAGCGCCGGCACCGCCACTTCCTGCCCATGAATGGCAAACCGCATCGCCGTCAGCGCCGACACCATCGCCACAATCACCAGCACCAGCCCCAGCATCGCAAATCGAAGCGCAGATCTCATCTCTGTATAAGCCCAGTCTCTAAGCCCTGCAGAAACCGTTCAGCAGAATTATAGCCCGCACGCTTTTTTCGACGTGTCCCAGGTCAAGGGAAGGCCCGCGCATGCAGCCGCGAGCCGCGACCCCTGCGAACGCGACGGACGATGCGATGGAACGCGATGAGGATGGGCACGACGAGGCACGACGATGGACAAGATGAGGCCGGACGCGATGCTGTGAGGGATACCGTGGAAGAGCGGCGCTTCAGCGCCGCGTAAAGCATCAGCGTGAAGGGGGCTTTAGCCCCGGTGTAAACCGTCACGCAAGGGGAGAAGCAAGAAAAAAGGCCGCCCTCGCAGGCGGCCTTCCCGTGAGACCCTCGTCCTTACTGAACGAAGTTGATCACCCCAAAGAACCCATACTTATCATCCGGCCCGGCCGTAAAGAACAACTGGTTCGTCTTGCCGTTCAAACTCGAGCCGCCGCCGAACTCAATTCCCCACAGTCCCGGAATGATAATCGTCTTCCCCGCCGAGTTCGTCACCGCTCCCACCAGTTTCCCCGTGGTCTGGTTGTATCCCACGATGTAGCCATTGGTCGCGTTATTCGAAACCAGCAGCGTCCCGCTCAGCGCCCCGAACGTCGACGGAGCTACCGCCAGCCCCCATGGCTGGTTCAACGGGCTGCCCTGCGCAAATCGCTTCACGAACACTCCGGCTTCCGTGAAAATGTCGATGTATCCTCCCGGCCCGCCGTTCGTGGCCGCATACGCCACATACACTTGTCCCGCGATATCCTGGATCCCGAACGGCGTGAACCCGGACGGAATCGTGCTGTCGGTGAACGAATTCACCAGGTTGAAGCTGCCGTCATAGACATCCACTTTGTTGTTGGCGCTGTCGGCCGCAAACAAAGAATTCCCCGACCCATAATTCGTAATCGCCAGTCCCGTATACACCGCACCCGTCTGCCGTACCGCGATCAGCGCCGTGCTCGGATCGAAACCCGACCACCCACTAATAGTTCCATCCAGCGTCGCGAACAAAAATACTGAAGTCCAGCTGTCAATCGCGAACTCCGTCGACCCGTTGTAAACAATCCCCGTTGGCGACCCCGCCCCTGTACCCGACGTCGGCGGAACAACAACCTTCAAAGACTGGATATTCCCGCTTCCGTCGTACAGCGTCGACCATCCGGATGCTTCATCGCTCACCCAGAACGCGCCCGTCGGAGCATAAGCCAGCCCCCACGCATTCTTCAGCAGAGGATCTATATTCTTGGCTTTTCCCGTGATGTCGGTATCCAGCGGAGTGATGGTGTAATGCTGTGCCACGGCCCGGCCCGATAACATCAGCCCGAGCCCGCAGCAAGCGGCAAGAGTAGTCATGCGACGAACCACACTACGAACCACACTGAACATGCAAATTCTCCTTTATGACGAGCGATTAGGGGCTCCTGGGACCGATCGACAGACTCAGCAAGCAGACGGGAACTTCCAAACTTCCCCGCGCAGGTTCGGATAGAAGTCCCCGGCCTGCCCGCCGCGAATCCGCCACGAATGCTATTTCTGGCTTACTCTCCCGTTGTCACCGCCGTGTCATGAATTTGCACATTTCCTGTCAGCGCCAGAAAACTTCCTCGACGTTTCTTGTGTGGGTCCGGGTCGGCGCCTGTCCTGAGCGAAGCCGAAGGAGCCCGGACAAGCCGAGTAAAGCTCGGCTGCAGTATTTGCTCGCACCCTCCTCACGTGCCGCACAAGCTATAATTCCGCCTACTCATGGCCCTAAGCTCTGGTACAAAGCTCGGCCCTTATGAAATTCAGTCCCCACTCGGTGCCGGGGGCATGGGCGAGGTCTACCGCGCGAAAGATACGCGTCTTGATCGTACCGTTGCCATCAAGATTCTTCCCACTCATCTTTCCGCCAATCCCGAATTCAAGCAGCGCTTCGAACGCGAGGCTCGTACCGTTTCGTCCCTGAATCATCCGCACATCTGCCATCTCTACGACGTCGGGTCGCAGGACGGCACCGATTTCCTGGTCATGGAGTTCCTCGACGGCGAGACCCTGGCCGATCGCTTGCGCCGTGGCGCGCTGCCTTTCACCGAACTACTGAGGATTGGAATCGAAGTCGCCGAAGCCTTGGAGGTAGCCCATCGCGCCGGCATCGTGCATCGCGACTTCAAGCCGGGCAACATCATGCTGACCAAGTCCGGAACCAAGCTCATGGATTTTGGCTTGGCGAAGCCCGCCCGTCTCGGCGCAGCCGGCTCCGGATCGGCTCCTCTCCTATCCGCCGCACGAACAATGTCCGGGCCCACTCCCGCCAGCCCGATCACCACCGCCGGCAGCATCGTCGGCACCATCCAGTACATGTCTCCCGAGCAAATCGAAGGCAAAGAGGCCGACGCCCGCTCCGACATCTTTGCCTTCGGCGCCGTCCTCTACGAAATGGCCATGGGCAAGCGCGCATTCGAAGGCAAGAGCCAGATCAGCGTAGCCTCTTCCATTCTGGAAAAAGACCCAGAACCCATCAGCGTTTCTCAGCCTTCCACGCCGGCGGCCTTTGATTATCTCGTCGCCGCCTGCCTCGCGAAAGATCGCGAAGATCGTTTTCAGTCCGCCCACGACGTGCGCCTGCAGCTCAGAGCCATTTCGCAATTTCCGCAAATTCCTTCTGCAGTCGAGCCGGCAGATCCCCCACGCGCATTCCTTCCGCGCGCAATCCTGGCTGTGGCCGCTCTTCTCCTTGTCGCCACGGGAATCCTCTTCTATCTTTCGCAACGCGCCAACGCTCCCACGCTCTCCGTGCGCGCCTATATTCCACCTCCGCCGCAAACCACATTTCGCGCCTCCGGATTCGACGCTGGCCCAGTCGTCGTCTCGCCTGACGGCAAAACTCTCGCCTTCGCCGCCGTCGACGACAAGGGACACACCAACCTCTGGCTCCGCCCGCTCGACGCGCAGCAAGCCACCATGCTTCCCAGTACCGAAGACGCTGCCACGCCCTTCTGGTCTCCCGACAGCCATTACCTCGCCTTCGTTGCCGACCGAAAACTAAAAACCATCAGCGTCTCCGGAGGAGATGCTCAAACCCTCACCGGTGATGACAGCGTTTACAGCGGGTGCGGCGATTGGAGTCTCGACGGCATCATTCTTTTCTGCAAACAAAACTTCGGGCCGATCTCGCAGATCTCAGCTTCGGGTGGCCCGATCTCGCCAGCCACTCGTCTCGACAAGAACGAAGCTGCGAACGAAGATCCATATTTCCTGCCCGACGGCAAACATTTTCTCTACGTTTCCCGTCAGATATCTCAACCAAGCCGAATCAAACTGGGAGTGCTCGGCAAACCCGAACAAGACGGAATCGACATTGCCCCAGGCAGTCATGCGGCGTTTGCCTCCGATCATCTCTTATTTGTCCGCGCCGGGCATATTCAGGTCCAGCTCTTCAATCCGCGTAGCTTTAAACTTTCCGGCGATCCTCAAACCATCGGCGAAGCCCGCACTTTCTCGGTCTCGCAAAACGGCGTTCTCGCCTACCACGAAAGTTCCGCCGAGTCCGAGCTCAAGTTATTTGATCGCAGCGGAAACCTGATGGGTACGCCCGGTCCGCAGGCGGTTTACTCCGATCCGCGTTTTTCTCCCGACGGCAAATCCATCGCCGTTACCATCGCGGACCCGCGATCCGCCGCTGACGACATCTGGGTATTGCCCGTCGCCGGTGGCCAGCCCACCCGCATCACTTTCGGGCCCGATGATTTTTGGCCGGTATGGTCGCCCGATGGAAAGCAACTAGCCTACGCCGTCCGTGAAAATGGTAAGACCTCGATCCGCCGACGCTCTCTCGACGGTAGCCGACCCGAAGAAGTTCTCTATCAAGACGACGCTTATATCAATGGCTCGCCCATCGACTGGTCGCCAGACGGCAACTATCTTTCCCTCGATCTGGAATCAAAAGACGGAATCTTCTCGAATTGGATTCTGCCCTTAACCGTCGGCGACAAGGTCGCCGGCCGCAAGATCTTCCAGCCGCCCGCCGCCCACATGACGGCCAGCCAGTACGACGGCCGCTTCTCGTCCGATGGCCGCTGGCTGGCTTATTTCTCCTACGAAACCGGCCGGCCCGAAGTCTACGTCGTGCCCTTTGCAGCCGGCGCCAAAACCCAGGTCTCCACCACCGGGGGATGGAACACTATCTTCAGCCGCGGCCACGAACTTTTCTTCGTTTCCATGGGAAACCGCTTGATGGCCGCTCACTTTGCAACGCAAGCCGGGTTCCACGTCGACTCCATCGAATCTCTATTCCAGCTCGATCTGCCAAACTTTACCGGAATCAGCTACGACGTTAGTCCCGACGGCAAACAGTTCGTGGTCCAAACCACCGACCACACCAAATCCACGTTTGTCACTCTGCTGACCAACTGGTCCCAGCAACTCAAGAAATGAGCCCCGCGACCGCCGCACCAGCTCAAGCCGCACTCGCCAACATCTCTTCCCGTTCCCTCGCCGCCCTTCTCTCTCGCACTCTCAACAACGGTTGCTCCACCAAGTAATAGGACGCGCCCGCCAGCCCAATCGCAAACCCCACGAAATACCACGGCTTGGGGTGCTCTCCGTACACAAACAACTGCTGCCACAAATAGAGGCTGTAGCTGATCTTCCCCAGCCACTCGACCGGCCGCACATTCAAAATCCAATACGGCCGCTGCACCACATGCAGCAGCAATCCCGCAATCGAAAGGTGCATCAACGGCCACAGCACAAGCAACAAAACCGCCGTTACGTGGAATCGCATCGCGCCCAAATACACCGGAACCAGCACCACCGGCACAACCATCAGCGCAGCCCACGCTTCTTTGATTCCCGGCAACCGCGCGGCGAAAATTGCCAGCAGACATCCAAACGCCAGCACGTCCGCCACCGCCGGAAACGTCTCGTCCGCCCGCCCATGCAGCCCCATAAAATGGCACGCCACCCGGTACACCGGCGCAAACCCAACCACGCCCAGCAGAATCGCCACCCGATGCCGATACCACTTCTTCAACACCCCCGGCCACAATAAATAAAACTGCTCCTCCACGCTCAGCGACCACAAATGCCCCAAAAACCACGGATGCGAAAAGTCAAAATTCGCCAGGTACAGCGCTGCCGCCACCATGTGATACCAGCGCAACTCATGCCGGAAAATCACAAACACCGGAACCATGAACACCATCGCCGCCGGCAAAATCCGGTACGCCCTCCGCACATAAAACTCCCGCAACCCGATCGTCGAAGTCTTCGCATGCTCCTTCAGCAGCAGGGTCGTAATCAGATATCCCGAAATAATAAAAAAGATCTTACTCCCAGATTCGCAAACGCCCCCGCCACATCGCCCGCCGTCGAAGAGCCCGGCAGAGAGTGATATCGCAACTCCATCCCATGCCCCACGACAACGAGCGAAATCGAAAGCGCGCGCAACCCATCCAGCGACGGAATGCGCACCGGCATGCGTGAAGAGATCTGTGTCATCCCGCGCAGCCTATCAACCGGCGGCAGTGAATCTCAGTGACATCCAACCAAACTGTCTCAAATGTTTTCCTTACGCTTCCCATCTCGGAACGAATGGGGTGCCCATTTCTCGCGTCTTTTGCGAGAAGTGGAGACTTCGTAGTCACTTTTCGACGACGGCAGTCATGCTATAATGGTTGCAGTTCCCAGGGCACATAACATCCTGTAAATACAAGCAGTTACAAGATTCTTGGCGAACCGTGCACGCGACTTCGCGCCGCGTAAGTTGTGGCTAAAAGCCAAGAGCTAAAGGCTAAGAGCGATTCATGGCTGACGATCAAAACCCCGAACTTCCCCTGACTCCTCCTCCCGGCGGCGATGGCACCGGCCCCGGCGCGTTGAGCATTCAACCCGTCAACATTGAAGAGGAGATGAAGCGGTCGTATCTCGACTACTCCATGTCGGTGATCATCGGCCGCGCCCTCCCCGACGTCCGCGACGGCCTCAAACCCGTCCATCGCAGAATTTTGTACACGATGGCCCAGATGGGGCTGCAGCCGAATAAGGCCACGCGCAAATGCGCGCGCATCGTCGGCGACGTTATGGGCAAGTACCATCCCCATGGAAATCTTGCTGTGTACGACGCTTTGGTTCGCCTGGCGCAGACCTGGAGCATGCGTTATCCGCTGATTTTTGGTCAGGGCAACTTCGGCTCGGTCGATGGCGATCCGCCCGCGGCCGATCGTTACACTGAAGCCAAGCTCGCGCCCGTTTCCACCGCATTACTGGAAGACCTCGACAAAGACACGGTCGATTTTCACGACAACTACGACGGCAGCGAAGTCGAGCCCGACGTTCTTCCCGCGCGCATTCCGAATCTGCTGGTCAATGGCTCCGACGGAATCGCTGTGGGCATGGCCACAAAAATTCCGCCGCACAATCTCACCGAGATCGTCGACGCGACCATCACGCTGGTCAACAATCCGAACGCCCAGCTCGCCGAGATTTTGAAGTTCGTACAGGGCCCCGACTTTCCTACCGCCGGCATCATCCACGGCCGCGCCGGAATTTTCGAAGCCTACCGCACCGGCCGCGGCCGCTTCATGATGCGCGCCAAAGCTTTGATCGAGAACGTCAGCAAAGATCGCCAGGCCATCATCGTCACCGAGATTCCCTATCAGGTGAACAAGGCCCGCCTGGTCGAGCGCATCGCGCAGTTGGTGAACGACAAAGACATCGAAGACATTTCCGACATCCGCGACGAAAGCGACCGCGACGGCATGCGCATCGTCGTCGAATTGAAGCGCGCGGCAGAACCGCAAATTGTTTTGAACCAGCTTTTCAAGCACACCCAGATGCAGGAAAGTTTCTCCATGATCCTGCTCGCGGTCGTGAACGGACAGCCCCGCGAAATGGGCCTGATCCAGACCATCAAATATTTCATCGAGCACCGCGTCGACGTGGTCCGCCGCCGCACCGCTTACCTGCTGCAGAAGGCGAAAGACCGCGAGCACATTCTCGAAGGCTACCTGACCGCCCTCGATCATCTCGACAACGTCATCACCATTATTCGCGGCAGCGCCAACCGCGCCGACGCCCGCGAACATTTGGTGCTCTACTTCGGCGGCAAGAAGATCGACATCAACACCACCGGCCGCGCGCCCAAGCTCGACGCTGAAAAGCCGTTCACCGCGCGCCAAGCCGACGCCATTCTCGAATTGCAGTTGCATCGCCTGACCAAACTTTCGATCGATGAAATCTCGAACGAATTAAAAGAAGTTCGCGACAACATCGCCGAATTCGAATCCATCCTCGGCTCCGAATCGAAGCTGCGCAAAGTCATCATCAAAGAGCTTGAGGAGGTTAAGAAGTTATACGGAGATGACCGGCGCACGCGCATTGAAGACGAAGCTGCCGAGATCGTCCTCGAAGATCTCATCGCCGACGAGCAGGTTGCCGTCACCGTCAGCCACTCCGGCTACATGAAGCGCACGCCCATTTCCACCTACCGCATGCAGCGCCGCGGAGGCACGGGCCGCACCGGCATGAAGACGCGCGACGAAGATTTCGTCGAGCATCTCTTCATTGCGTCGACGCACGCCTACATTCTCATCTTCACCAACAAGGGCCGCGTCTACTGGCTGAAGGTCTACGAAATTCCCGACGTCAGCGCCGCCGGCAAGGGCAAGCACATCGGCAACCTGGTCGGACTGCAACCCGGCGAAACCGTCAAGACCATGGTGGCCGTGCGTAACCTGGAAGAAGAAAACAAATTCGTCTTCTTCGCCACGCGCAAGGGCCTGGTGAAGAAGTCGGAATTGCGCGAGTTCATGCACGTGCGCTCCAACGGCATCAACGCCATCGCCATTGAAGACGGCGACGAACTCGTCGCCGTGCGCATTACCGACGGCAATCAGATCGTGTTTCTCGCCAGCCATGAAGGCATGGCCGTACGCTTCGACGAAAGCCACGTCCGCCCCATGGGCCGCGCTGCTTACGGCGTCTGGGGCATCGACCTGGAAGAAAAAGACTACGTTGTCGGCATGGCGACCACCACCAAGCCGGACGCTCCCGCGCATGCCAAGGAAAAAGTGGAAGGCGAACCCGAGGCCATTGACGTCGCTGTGAAAGGCACGCTGATTCTTTCCGTCACCGAAAACGGATACGGCAAGCGAACGCCCGCCGACGAATATCGCCTGACCAACCGCGGCGGCAAAGGCGTGATCAACGTGAAGACCACCGAGCGCGTCGGCAAAGTCGTCGCCATCGCGCAGGTCGACGAAACCAGCGAGGTCATGCTGATCAGCCACTACGGCAAAATCATCCGCATGGACTCGACCACAATCCGCGAATCCGGCCGCAACGCCCAGGGCGTGCGGCTGCTGAACATGGAACCAGGGGACCGCGTAGCCGCGGCCGTGGTGATTGCGCCGGATGCGGAGCCCGCTAATGGTAACGGGGGGACGCTGCTGCAGTAGTTGCTCGTGTGGGGCGGACGCGTTCGTCCGCCCCCGGCGCGAAAGCGCCGGCAGTGATCGCGGATCGACGATCTCAGGTTTGGGCCCGTGGAAACTCATCCTTGTGCAAAGAACGCGCAAGGATCGGGCACCCGGCTGCAAGGCTTCACTCCAGACTCCATCCAGGTATAGAATCGACGCATCCATCTCGTTACCGGTGGATAAGAACAAGCCGCTAAATCACCCAAAAATCAACAGCTTTTTCGGATAAACTAGAATTTGCTTGCGCAAGCAAGACTTTCGCCATATATTCGCCTTTTGAGGTTCGGCCGATGAACCACGACCAATTTGTGTGTGAAATTCGTTGCCCGGTTCACGGGTTCATAGGACTAACCGAGATCGAACGCGACATCATCAACCATTCGGCTTTTCAGCGCCTTCGACGGATAAAACAGTTGGGTTGGACAGATTACATCTATCCAGGTGCATCCCATACACGATTTGAGCACTCGCTCGGAGTAATGCACCTGGCTTCTCGGCTGTACGAAGCAGTAGTTCAATCATCGGAAGATACGCTGAAAGAAGGCTTCAAGTACACCGATGCTGGCCTCGCCCGTGACTGGCAGATCGTGAGGCTAGCGGCACTGTTGCACGACGTCGGCCACCCGCCGTTTTCGCACGCAGCAGAAATGCTGTTACCAATGAAGGAGTCGAAGGGCTCTTCTCTAGTTGCCGGATCAGGATCAAAGCCGTCAGTCGAGCAGTACGGGCACGAAGATTATTCTGTTGAAATCATTGAGAAAAGGCTGAAGGACCTTATCGAGGAGCATCCCTGCAACCGCCGAAATTACAGGATAACGACGGAAGAGATCACCTCCTTAATCTCGAAGCGGACGACTGCGGGCAGCACCACCTTGTTTTGGAAGGACATAATTAGCGGGCAGCTTGATGCAGATCGCATGGATTATCTGTTGCGGGACTCGCTGCATGCAGGAGTTTCGTATGGAAGATATGACCACGATCGAATTGTTTCCTCTATCTGCGCCGTTCGTCGACGCAAAGAGGAATCTTCCGAACCTAAAATCGCGATTATGAAAGGCGGCATGTACGCGGCTGAGGCGCTCATTGTCGCTCGCTATTGGATCACTAAGCAGGTCTACTTTCACAAGACTCGCCTTGCTTGCGACCACCACATCGGACAAGCGATTGGGAAAATTCTCGCTTCCGGGACGGAGCCTCCCACCGAAATCGGGTACTTCCCCAGGCCAGACAGCAATGAAGAATTGGAGAAATATTTGAAGTGGGATGATTACCGGGTCATGGAGTTGCTGGTCGAAGGAAGAGGCGGAGAGCACGGTAGCCGCCTCATGACCCGCAATCATTATCGCCTCGTTTGTGAGTTGGAAGTCTCCGATGCCAGCGTTGACGAGTTGTCGAACTCGAAAAAGAGGAACGATGCTATCGTTGCCGAATTGGGCTCGATGGTGAAGTACGACTTCAGTCCGGGGAAGGTTTCCTGGTACAAGACGGAAGATCCTGCGCTTGAATTGCTGGTAGTAGACAACGATCGAAACACTGAAATTGGGCTGCTATCTAAGCATTCGGCATTGATGAAGTCGATCAATATTGGATACCCCCGGTTTATATACGTAGATAAAGGCGACGCTGAAAAGGCAAGGTCGGTGTATAAGGAGTTCTTGAAGAGGGAGTCCGTCGCCAAGGCCGCATCCGCTGAGAAAGCGGTTGAGGCTCAGCCTGAGCCTGGTTCTCTTAATTCTGCTGCGGGAGAGCCCGGGAAAGATTTGCAGATGAGACTGGAGCCTCCGCTGGGCAACGGAAAACCGGTTCGAAGCGAGACAACACTGCAGAAAGGAGGAAATACCAATGCCGTCTGAAATCATTTTTGAGCGCTTAGGACTGTTGGCGGAGCTTGTTCGTCAAGCTCGTTTAGGAAGGACAGCACTTATGAAGATTTTGTTCTTTCTCCAAGAGAGCCGCGGAGTTCCTCTGAATTACCAGTTCTCGCTGTATTCTTATGGCCCGTTTGATTCTGACGTGCTATCAGATATTTCCTCGGCGGAACGACTCAACGTTCTGAAATCCACCACAGTCTATTACCCATCTGGGATCGGCTACGAGTATTCTCGCGGCGCTGACGCAGACAGCCTTGCGGGTTTGGCTGAAGATTTTGTCAAAGCTCATCAGGGGGATATCAAATGGGCTCTCGATCACTTTTCGCACAAAACCGCAGCCGAGTTGGAGCTCCTAAGTACGATTCTATACATTGCCAAATATCAGAATCCAAAAACCGTCGATAAGCTCATTGAGCAGGTTGAGCTTGTAAAGCCTCACTTTTCACAGGATCAGATTCGGGGTGGATTCAACGAATTAGTGGGACTGAATGTCTTAAGGACAAAGGCTGCGTAGCAGCAGTGTTGGCACTTTACTAGACCCGATTCGGTACGTCTTGCAACTGGCCTCGGGCGGGTGTTCTTCACGCTCGCCTCTCGTTTTTCCATGTCGAGAGTCGAAAACTGGCCAGTCGCTGGCCTGAATTGCGGGGAGGACAGCACAATTCATTGCGACCCGTCCCGGGGCTCACCCACCTTTGCACTTTTCTATCGTAACGAGAAACCGGCTGCCCCAGCTTTCGTTTTTCGTTATTTTCGAAGGCTGGGAATACGTTAGCTTTTGTTGCCCCGTCGACCCTCTCCAGCATGCTCCATGCCGATATGGAGCGATGTGAGGGTTTCTGTCGTCCCTACGGGACTTGTTTCATTTTCTTTTGCGCTTACCCAGGACTGACGTCCCTTCGACTTCGCTCAGGGCAGGCTCTGGGCTGACGTATGCCGGCCCTACGGGGCTTCGAGGCGACGCAGGTTTAAGGTTAGCGTGTGCGCTTCGCCAACTCGGTGCGGCTCTTGGTTAAGAGGCCCCAGGCTTCGCGGTAGCATTCGTAGCGGTAGCTGGCCTTTTTCACGGGAGGGCCGATGGGGCAGAGCATGATGTCGGAGATGGAATCTCCGCCGACCAAGAGCGCTGCCGGGATCAGATACCAGGCGTCGAGCGGAATGACGTAGGCGGCGAAGAGGTCAAGCTGGTTGAGAGTGTAGGTCTGGGTGAGGCGGTGCCTGGGCCGGAACATGCAGCGATATCCGCCGCCGGAGCGATGGGTGGTGGACTTGACCTGCACGCGAAGAAAGGTCGATTTGTGTTCGATGCCGACATCGTAGGCCTGAATTCCCCAGGGCCTGCTGATGATGAGACCGTGCCGCGCGGCCATTGCCATGAAGAGCAGTTCGACCCATTCGCCGCGCTGTTTGAAAGTGCTGAAGTGGTAACAGTCGTTGTTGCTGCGTTTGCTGCTTCTGCGTGTACTCATCGCTGTGCTTGTCCCATGTGTTCATCCCCACTGCTTGTCTTTCTCTCTCTCTGGCGGGCGGAGCCTTCGGCGTTGCTCAGGGCAAGCTGCGTCCGCCGCTGCGAGGGCCGGTTTTGGCCCGTGCCTCGCCCAATAACTCTGCCCGCTAACTCTGCCCAATGAAAAAGGCGCGACCGGTGGGCCGCGCCTTCGCTGAAAAAATCTCTCTATATCCAGAATATCAAATTGGGTGGGGCAAAGTGGACATGGAACCCGCCTTTATATTTGGCTCGTTTCGTACACGTTAGGCCCGATCGCGTAATTTCTGCCTATTGACAAGATTTGGCTGACGGAGGCTGCGCCCTGGTTTTTCCGCGCTGCCGCCTCCGCCCGGCTTAGTTCTTATGTTCTGGCTCTTTCTTTGCCGGAGCCGGCTTCGGTGCAGGTTTTGGGGCAGCGGGCTTCGGTGCAGCGGCTTTCGGCGCGGCCTCAGTGTGTGGAGCTGGTTTTGCGGCCGGCTTCTCTGCAGCGGGTTTGGGTGCGGCAGCTTTCGGCGCGGCTGCAGGGTGCGCAGCAGGTTTTTCGGGTCGAGGCGCGGCCTCCGTTTTAGCGGGAGCGGCTTTGGCGGGAGCCGGGACCGGTTTCGCCGCTGGCTGCGCGTGAGCAGCGGGTTGCGTTTTTGGCGCCGCATGCGCCGCTTCAGCTGGCTTGGCGGCGGCCGCGGCGGGACGCGCAACATACGGCTTTGCCCCCGGGGCGGCTTTGGCGACTACGGCATTTTTTTGCAGTTCCGCTACGCTGGTAGCCGGACGCGCGATCGCGGCGTGGGCGGGAACACCATGATTCGCGGAAGCAAAATTGGACTTGTCCTGTTTCGCGACCTGCTCATGTTGGGTTTGGGCCGCGGTCGCCGGAAGGTGAGGCTGTTTGGCGAAGGTTTCCTGTTCCGGAGTCGGTTTCACGGCAATTCCGTTCGGCCCGCCGTTGAAGCTGGAGTGAGAGTTGTTGACGATGGTGGTGTTGGTGACGATGGTGGTATTCACATACGTCGTGTGAATCACGGTTGTGTTCACCGACACGACTGCCGTGTTGTAAGCGAAGCTGCCGCCGCGCCATTCACCGCCGGCGAAACCGCCGCCGCCATAACCGAAGCCGTAGTTCACGCCGCCGTAGAAGCCGACTTGCGTCCCCCAATAGCCGCCGTGGAAGACATAAACTCCGCCGTCTCCCCAGCCCCAATAACCCGGCGTCCAAAGATAGCCCGGTTGAGGCGCTTCGACCCAGGTTCCAGGAACCCAGTAATAGTCGCCGACGCCGTCCCAGGCCCAGTAGCCGGGGGTCCACATGAAGTTGGGTTGAGGGCAGGGAGGTTGAACGTAGACCGGAATCGCGGGTGGTTCGATATTGATGTTGATGCCGATGGAGATCTGCGCGAGGGCCATGCTCGACATGGCAGCCAGCACTCCTACGATGAGAGCTGTGGAGAGGAAACGTGTAGCGAAAGTTTTCATGCAAAACCACCTGTCTGGCACAGTTATGTGTGCCTGTAGAGCTCGGACATTTGGCCAGAGTCTCCAGTGTACGCTACCTAGCTTATGTACGTTCGCTCGCGGCGGCGCGGAGCGGCCAGGGATGATCGGTCATCTGGCGGGTTTGCTGATCCAGTGGTCGGTGAAGGTTGAGTTCTGCAGGGGAGACACGATTCTCGGCATGTGGCAGGTCGTGCAGTTTTTGGTGCTGACGGGGCAGGCCGCGCCTGGATGATCGGGGGGCAGCTGATCCGAGATTCGGGCGGCGGCGGTAGTTTTTGCGCCGGGCTGATTGACGTGACATGCGAGGCAGCGGGAATCGTAGGCGGCGGGATCGTGATCGAGAGGTTGATGAGGATCGTGGCAGGCAACGCAGGTGAGGCGCGCGTCGGGCTTCGTCCAACACTTGCTGTTTTCGAGGCGGTAGGGGGCGAAGCGGACGTTGGCGTCGACGAGGCCAAAGTTGGTGACAACATCCTGCCAGGTGCGGTGGCAGGCGCCGCAGAAATCTACGGACGCGACGGGATCGAGGCGGGCGGGATTCATGATCAGAGTCGCGGCTTGATCGGGCTGTGCGGAATTCATGGCGACGACATGGCTGGCGCCTGGCCCGTGGCAGGCTTCGCAGGTGATGCCCGGTACGGCGCGATTTCCGTCCAGTTGATTGTTGGTGATTGAGGCGGTGGTGTGACAGCCAAAACAGGCGCGGCTCTCGGCGGGGGGCATGCGGCGTCCGGCAGCGTCTTCAAGATTGCGGGGCGTGAGCGGAGATTGGCCGGGAGTGATATTCAGATCCTGCGAGACCGCGAAAAAAGTGAGATGACTTTCGTAGTAGCTGCCGTTTTTCTCGTAGACATAAGTTTGTCCCATGCGACCGGCGCCAAAGGCCCACTGCAGGTCGATGGAGAGAGGCGCGGCGCCGCTGGCGGTGACGCTTAAGACGCTTTTTCCAGCTTTGGTGATGATCTGCTCGCGGTAGGGGCCGAAGCGAAAACTGAGATGGTCGTGCTGGCGAAGGATGTCGGCGGCGGCGGCGCGAACTCCGGTGCGAGCCATGGCGTGTTGTTGCTGGGTCGCGACCTTGGACGCATGACATCTGGCGCAGGTTGCGGTGCCGGCGTAACTGTCGCGTGCGGTGGCGCCTTTGGTAGGCCACCAGCCCGGCGACTGCAGCCGCGATACGGTGAGCATCGATGAATCGACAGGAGGCGAGCTGACGGAAGACGAGCTGACCGGAGCGGAGGTTTGCGCCGAGGAAGTTTGAGCGAATGACGCGGAGGCTAGAACGACGGCGAGCGCGGACACGAGTTGGAGGGCGACGCCGGTTGCCGCGGTGAACGCCCGATGCCTAGCGCGATCAGCCATTCACCAGCGCCATCATGTGTTCGGGATATCTTCCGCCCGCCGCCGCGTCGGCGGGAAAAACCTCGTCAATCCGCCGCAGGTCTTTATCGGTTAGCCCAACTGACTGCGCCGCGACATTCTCTTCCAAGTACTTGCGCCGCTTCGTCCCGGGAATCGGAACAACGTCGTTGCCCTGCGCCAGCACCCAGGCCAGCGCCAGTTGCGATGCGGTGCAGCCTTTCTCACGGGCGATCTCCTCTACGCGGCGCACCAGGTCGAGATTTTTCTGAAAATTGTCACCCTGAAAGCGCGGCGAATTGCGCCGATAATCGTCCGCCGGCAGATCTTCGAACTTCTTGAACTGTCCCGTCAAAAAGCCGCGCCCCAGCGGACTGTACGCAACAAATCCAATTCCCAGTTCGCGGCACGCGGCTAAAATGCCGCCCTCCGGATCGCGCGTCCACAAGGAATATTCCGTCTGCAGCGCGGCAATCGGATGCACTTTCACGGCGCGCCGCAGCGTTGCGACTGAAGCCTCGGACAGCCCGAGATGCCGTACCTTGCCTTCCTTCACCAGCTCGGCCATCGCTCCGACGGTTTCTTCGATCGGCGTCGCGGGATCGACGCGGTGCTGATAATACAGATCAATCGTCTCCACTCCGAGCCGCCGCAGGCTGGCCTCGCACGACTTGCGAACATAATCGGGAGTGCCGTTCACGCCGCGAACATTGGGATTCGCCGGGTCGCGGACGATTCCGAACTTCGTCGCCAGCACGATCTGGTCGCGCTTGCCCTTGATCGCGCGGCCAACGAGTTCTTCATTCTTATGCGGCCCGTAAACATCGGCGGTGTCGAGAAAGTTGATGCCGAGTTCCAGCGCGCGGTGAATCGTGGCGATCGATTCAACGTCATCGAAGCCGGTGTAAAACTCCGACATGCCCATACATCCCAGGCCCTGCGCCGAAACTTTCAGACCACTGCGACCAAGTTCACGAATCTGCATGATTGCTCCTTGGAATATAAAGATGTCAGGAATCGTCACCAGGATGCGGCGATCTCCGCTTTGATTAGCGCGAAACCCGGATTCGCCGTTTGCTTTGGGGCAAGACTTGTCCGATCTCGACTGCGGCGATTCCCGCATCGCGAAGGGCCTTGGTCAGAGACAATCCGTCCGGCGTCGAAATCAGCAATCCACCCGCAGTTTGCGGATCAAACAGCAGAGCCTTCACGTCTTCGGCAACTCCGTCGTCGTACTCGACCAGACACTCCGCAAAGTCACGGTTGTTCTTGAGTCCTCCGGGGATGTATCCCGCGCGCACGCACTCCAATGCTCCCGAAAGCAGCGGAACCTTTGCTGCAGAAATGCAGATCGACACATTCGATGCCAGCAGCATTTCGCGCGCGTGTCCGATCAGACCGAAGCCGGTCACATCGGTCATGGCGTTAACAGTGAACGGCCGGCCGCTTACCGGTTGCTGTGGCGCGGCTGTCGAGCGTTGCTCGACCTGACCGGGTCTGAGACCCGGTCCCACATGAGCAGTGGCTATGCTGGCACCGACGATTACTTCGGCTGCTCTCTTGTTCAGTGTGGTCATCGAACTTATTGCTGCATCGATCCACGCAGGCTCGGCTTTGCCTTTCTTGATCGCAGTTGAGATCACGCCCGTTCCGAGCGCCTTGGTGAAAACGAGAGAATCTCCTGGCTTGGCGCCTGCATTCGCCAGGATCTTCTTGGGATGCACAACTCCGGTCACGGAATAGCCAAACTTGGTTTCCTCGTCGCGAATGCTGTGGCCGCCAATCACGGTGCATCCGGCTTCGATCATCTTCGACAAGCCGCCGGCGAGAATGCGCTCCAGGATTGCAAGATCAGCCTTGTCGGGAAAGCACACCAGCGCCAGCGACGTCAGCGGCTTACCACCCATGGCGTAGACATCGCTGAGCGCGTTGGTCGCCGCGATCTGCCCAAACGTGTAGGGGTCGTCGACGACCGGCGTGAAGAAATCGACCGTCTGCACCAGTGCCTGGTCGGGTGCGATCAGATACACTCCGGCGTCGTCGGCATGATCGAAGCCGACCAGAACGTTCGGGTCGTGTTGCCGGGCTAATTTCCCAAGCACCGTGTCCAGCGCCGCCGGACTCAGCTTGGAAGCTCAACCCGCAGCTTTCACCGACTCCGTCAACCGAAATGGCTTTGTTTCTGGCACGAGGCAATTGTAGCGGAGGACCGGGTGACGATTGCAGCTTGCTGATTTGAGATTTCAGATTTCGGATCTGAGAGTTACGTGGCGGGGTGCCACTGGACGATTGCGGCGAGCAAGGGTTTCAATCTGCAATCTAAAATCTGCAATCCAATCCTATTTCACCGTCACATCCGTAACCCGAATCTCCGGATACTGCCGGTTCCACTGCGCCGAAATGCTGTCGAACGTCAGCCGGAAGGGCTGCGTTTGTCCCGGGCCGAGCGGAGAGGCGCTGAGGTCGACCGGTTCCGGATACGCCCCATTCGTTCGGATCACCTGCAGCGGCAAATCGGGATCCTGCTGCGCAACCTGGCCCAGCTCGTCCTTAAACGTGACCTCCACCACAACGTGGGTCACGGTCTTGTTGCCAGAGTTGGTCACCGTCCCGTCGATATAGCTGACGGTATGCCCAATGAAATTCTCCGCCGCGCTCATCTTGAAGTCGGAAAGTTTCAGGCTGGTGAGATAAGGCGAGACCGGCTTTGCAACCTTCTCCGGCTGCCGCATCAAGAACGCGACGGCCAGCGCGCCGCCAATCACCACCGCCATGGCAATGGCAATAATCAACCGGCTTTGGTTGCGCTCCTCTTGCTCAACGGCGGCAGTTGGCTGTCCTAGATTGTCTTGTCCCAAATTGTCTTGTCCCGGGCTGCCCATGCAGGAATTGTAGGCTGTTGTTTTTTGCTTGTCGATTATCCAACCGATCCTTGTCATCCTGAGCGCGTCCTTGGCGCGAAGGATCGATGTACTTCGCTGGTGGCGCGGGCTCTGCCAAAGAGTACACAGATCCTTCGGCCCGCAAACAACGCGGATCTCAGGATGACAACGCGGTTATCAAGTTTTTCGGGCCGCCAGCAGTTTCGCCGCGTTCTCGCGATATACCTGCTGCAGAATCGTATCGTTGAGACCGAGGCCGTTCAGCGCCCAGTGGTAGCCGAACTGATCGATCTCATAAAAGTGCTCGTCCAGCGATTCCAGAATTCTGAACGTGGTCCGGTACATCGCCGGGTCGACTCCCATGTCAGTCCCGTAGACCAGCCGATCCGCATGCTTGCCATAGAACTCCGCCGCGAAGCGCGGGATAGGCGCCGTCTCGGCATAGCGCGCGGAAATATCGGCATACAGATTCGGATTCCTCTCGAGCACCTCACCCAGCCGCGCCAGATCGTAATCCAGATTGGCGAAGTGACAAGCGATGAAAGTCGTCTGCCGATGCCGTGCCAGCGTCCGTTCCAGAATGTCGATCATTCCCGACAGCTTCACGATTCCCGGCTGATTATCGAGCCGCCACTCCCACGCATTCATCAGGCCGTCGTTGTGCCGGTCCATCTTCTCGTACATCCAGATGGGGTCGGCCACGTGCAGGCTCACCGGCATTCCAAGTGCGCCGCATTTCTGCCAGAGCGCATCCATGCGCGCATCATCGGGATGCATCCCAGGGGCATTCGATTTTCCTGAGCGCAATCCCTTGCCCTTGTCGTGAATCTCGCCCACGCCGCGCGCGCCCGCATGGTGGCAGCGTTCGAGTTCCTGCACGGCGGCCGCTGCGAACCCAGGCTTGTCGTAGCCGGAGAAATCCAGGCCGCACCACATCTCAAAGCGCTCCGGATGCTTCGAGTACTTTTTGTAAATGCCGTCAAACTCCGCGCCGGTGGCCATCGCCAGGATGACGGTTTTCTCCACTCCAACGTCGTCCATGTTCCTGACCCATTCGTCGATCTCGCGCTCCGTCTTGGCGTAGGGATGCGAGTGCATGTCGATGATGGGGAACTTGGCTTTAGCAATTTGGGTGACGGGAATCTTGTAGATGGATTTCGGGCGGTAGTCCTTCAGCAGAATGGTTTCGGGAGAGGCGGGCGCTTTCGCGGGCGACGCATTGGCGCGCGAACCGGGTTTCGCGTTTTCCGAAGCCGCAAGGGCCGAGGCAGAAGGCAGCGCAGCTGCCAGTCCGGCCAACTCGGCCCACTTCAAGAATGATCTTCGACTGAACGATCTTTGATTCGACGAGCTAGGATTCATGGAGTCTCCCCGTGCGATCGATGTTGCCGCACAGGAATGTCTAAGCGGAAGTTCGCAAGAAGGCAAGCAGAAAGAGCACGCCGAACAGCATATCGATTCCGCCCAACGCCACATCCGCCCCATGTAGGCGATGCTGCAGATACAGAGCGAGCAGGGAAGCCCCGTACGCGAACTTTTCAATCATGGACGGAATCATCATGGGCCGCAAGCGCACCGGGTCGTGCGCGATGAAGAAGAACGCGATCTGCCAGACTAACCCGACGGCGACAAATCCGTAGTAAAACGCGGGATGGGTGATGGCGGGAGGATCCTGGCGCCCGATGGCATCGAACATGAAATAAAGAGGCGTGAGAATGAGAACGCCCCAGATGCCGGCAAGCCAGAAAACTACTTTGGCGAATTTCATTGGGCCTCCTCCTGCCAGCGGGAACTTATCGAGAGCGGCGGACAGGAGTGTCCACCCCACACAGAGTCGCTCTACTCGCCGCCAACGGTTAGGCCGTCGATGCGGATGGTTGGCGCTGCAACCGAACCGCGAAACTCCAGATCATTGGCGATCTCGGAAATGTTGAAGAACAGATCCTTCAGATTGCCGGCCACCGTAATTTCTTCCACCGGATAGGCGAACTCTCCGCCGGAAATCCACATGCCCGACGCGCCGCGGGAATAATCGCCGGTCACCAGGTTCACGCCCTGGCCCAGAAATTCCGTGACGTAGAGTCCTTCCTTCACGTCGGCAATCAAGTCCTTCGGCGTTCTCGCCCCAGCCTGCAAAAAATAATTTCCCGGCCCAATGCCGGGCGTGCCCGCTAGCCCGCGGGAGGCGTTCCCTGTGGTCTGCAGCCCAAGCTTCTTGGCGGTGTAGGTGTTAAGCAAATATGACTTCAGCACGCCGTTCTCGATCACGACGGTGCGCCGCGTGGGGACGCCCTCGCCATCGAACGGGCTGGTTCCGAAGCCGCCGACAATCGTGCCATCGTCGATGATGTTGACGTTGTCGCCGGCAATTTTCTGCCCCAGCTTGCCGGCAAGAAACGATGCCCCACGGTAAACCGAATCTCCGTTCACGCCTTCGAAAATATGTTCCAGGATGGAAGTCGAAACCATGGGATCGAAAATGATCGGCACCTGCGCAGTCTTGGCCTTGCGCGCGCCCAGGCGGCGCAGCGTCCGTTCCGCCGCGATCTTGCCAACCTTTTCCGGCGCATCGAGCTTGGCCAAGGTGCGCGCTACGGAGTACCAGTAATCGCGCTGCATCGCCCCAGATTCAGTCTGCGCAATGGGCACGGCAGCCACTGAACAGTAAGACCGCTTGTACTCGCCGACAAAGCCATGCGAGTTGGCCAGAACTTTGTGGCCGGTGGCGGCGTCGAACGACCCGCCTTCGGAGTTCTTTATGCGGGGATCGAAATCGAGAGCCGCTTTTTCCGCGCGCCGCGCGTAGTCAATGCGATCCGGCCCGGGCAGCGAATACACGTCTTCGTGATAGAGATCCAAATTGCCGGAGAGCTGGCCTAATTGTTCAGCCGCAGGAATGCCGCCGAACGGATCTTCCGAGGTGATTTTTGCCAGCGCTAAAGCCGACGTCACCATCCGGTCGAGTCCGGCCCGCGAAAAATCGCTGGAGTAGGTGCTGGCCGCGCGCTGGCCGAAGAATACGCGCACGCCGATCGACTTCGAGCCGGACTCTTTCAGGGTTTCGACTTGCCCGAGGCGGACGAGGGTGGAAAATTCATCGCCCTCGCGGACGACGCATTCGGCAGCAGTGGCGCCGCCAGCCATGGCGCGGCGGACAATGTCCTGCGCGATCTCGCGGAGATCGGTGGTGGCTTTCGGATTTCCCGTTACGACTTCAGTAGAAGACATAGATTCCATTCACCACGGAGACACAGAGGCACAGAGAGATCCTGAACCACGAAGAAAAACTCTCGGAGGAATTTGGGAGATTGATTTGGCCTTCTCCGGGACTCCGTGTCTCCGTGGTGAGAATCCTTTACTGCATGAATCCGCCGGGATCTTTCCTGGCCGTTCCGCCGACTGTCAGGCGATCGATCTTCAGCGTGGGGATGCCCACGCCCACTGGCACGGCTTGTCCATCTTTGCCGCAGGTGCCAACACCCTCATCGAGTTTCAAGTCGTTGCCGACCATCGACACTCGCGTCAGCACATCGGGGCCGTTGCCGATCAAGGTCGCGCCTTTGATCGGAGCCGTGATCTTCCCGTCTTCGATCATGTAGGCTTCCGACGCCGAGAACACGAACTTCCCGTTCGTGATGTCGACCTGTCCACCGCCAAAGTTCACGGCATAAACCCCGTGCTTCACCGAGCGGATAATATCTCCGGGATCGTCCTGCCCGGCTAGCATGTAGGTGTTGGTCATGCGCGGCATGGGGATGTGCTCATAACTCTCGCGGCGGCCGTTGCCTGTATCGGAAATTCCCATCAGGCGCGACGAAAGTTTGTCGCTTAGATATCCCTTGAGAATTCCGTTTTCGATGAGCACAGTTTCCTGAGTGGGCTCGCCTTCATCGTCGACGTTGAGCGACCCGCGCCGCCACGGCATGGTGCCGTTGTCAACGACCGTGCACTTCTCGCTGGCCACGCGCTTGCCCACGAGGCCGGCAAATGCGGAGGTTTTCTTGCGATTGAAGTCGGCTTCCAGCCCGTGTCCGACGGCCTCATGCAGTAGAACTCCCGGCCATCCCGGGCCGAGCACAACTTCCATTTCGCCCGCCGGAGCTTCGCGGGCATCGAGTTGCAGAATCGCCTGCCGCGCCGACTCTTTCGCAAAATATTCCGGAGTCTTCTCGCCGAAAAAGAAATCAAGCGCGACGCGTCCTCCGCCACCGGAGGTTCCTCGCGCCGAGTTTCCTTCGGTCTTAGCGATGCACGAAACATTCATGCGGGCCAGGGGCTGCGAATCTTCGGCAAACGTTCCATCTGACCCGACGACCAGAATGTTGCGGAGTTCATCGGCGTAGCTGGCGCGCACTTCCTGAATGCGTGGATCAAAAGCTCGCGCCGCTTTATCGGCACGCATCACCAGTTCGACCTTGGCGCTGATCTCGGCGTCCACCGAGGGCAGCGATACTGGATACAAACTCCGCGCTGCCGCTTTCTGGAATCCCGCTACCGTGGCTTTCGCCGGAGCGCTGGCAATCAACGCCGCCGTGCGTGCGGCGTGCAAGATGCGGTCGGAGGACAGATCGTCGGTATAGGCGTAGCCCGTGCGCTCGCCCGAAACCACGCGCACTCCGCAGCCCGCGGAGATTCCCTGCGACGCGGACTTGACCATCGACTCATCCACCATCAGCGAAGTCGAGGAAAGATATTCGAAGTAGAGGTCGGCGTAATCGCCGCCGGCCGAGAGCGCGGCACCCAGGTAGCGTTCCAGATCGTGCTCGGTCAGGCCGTAGTGCTCGAAGAAAAACCGCTGCCGGTCGGAAGTGTTCTTGCCCAAAGATGTTTTGTCCAGACTTTGCTTATTCAGATTATTCATTTAACTCTCATTCCCGCGAAGTGTTAGATGCTCCCGGCTTACTCAGGGACTCGGCAGGCGCGTCAATCCTTTTATTATCCCATACCGAATCCTGCCCGCCGCGGCTGGGGCCACTCTTGCACAGGCTGCGCCCATGACGATGGTCACCGGTCACAGACGCCGCTTCGCCGAATATGGACAATGCGTGGGTGACCCCAGACGCTCTTGCCCTCACACTGCAGGATTTTCTCAGCCAGGCCTCGGGCGCAGTCGTGCTCGAAGACGGCGCCGTGGCCTTCGACCTGGGCCGCGCTAAGTACTCAATTTCCGGCGAGTACAACAAATGTCTGCTGCATCTGTGGTCGGCCGAGCGCAACACGGTGCGGCGCGTGCTCGATGCCGAGGTGAAGAACGGAACGCTGAGGCTCGCTGTGCAGCGCCTTGGCCAGTCGCGGCCCACGAAGCTGGAGATCTGCCGCGAGCGCGATCGCCGCTCGCCCTCCGCCAAGAAGGCAGCTCGCGCCAGTTACGAGCAAAAGCTTCGCCACACGCTCGAGCGCCACTTCCCTGGCTTTGCAATCACACGTCTCACGACCGCGGTCGATCTGGAAAAGTCTTTCGGCCCCATTTACGCCCGCGGACTGCTGCGCCACGGCCAGTCGGCGTTCGCTGTGCTGGGAGTGAATGCCTCGGAAACGCAGGCTTCCATCGACGCTTCCCTGACCTTCGGGATTCTTTGGCTCGAAGCCTGCCGCCTGTCTTCGTCCGGCAGTTCGTCCGGCAGCTCGTCCGGTAAGTCGGGCGGGAAGTTTCTAGTTGAGGGGTTACATATGTTCGTGCCGCAGGGATGTTCCGCACTCGTCCGCGAGCGCATGGCGAACCTGAATTCTGCCGCCGCCAAGTGGAGTCTGTTTGAACTGGACGAGCGCCACGACGCTCTGGTGGAAATCGACTGCACCGATCGCGGCAACGTGGCCACGCGACTGGTTCACGCCGCCAACGAATCGACCGCGCACGAGCGGTTCGCCGACTCCATCGCGCGAATCAATTTGCTGCTGCCCAACTGTGAAGTCGCCGTCCTTTCGGCGGCAGGGCTTGCTTTCCGCTGGCGCGGCCTGGAATTTGCCCGAGCCCGCATGGTTGCCGAGGCTGCAACGTTCCGCAGCAAACAGGAAATCGTGTTCGGCGTGGGCGCAGAAGAGCGCGTACTTGAAGACAGCAACTTCCCGTTCTTCCTGCAGCTGCTGACCGCGCTGCGCGACACTCGCCATCCCTATGGCCTGCGGCAGCACCCTTTATTCCGGTTGCATTCGGAACGCTGGCTGGAATCCCTGGTCGTTGATGATGTCAGCGTGGTCGACGAGCGGCTGCAGCCGCGTCCGATCTATTCGCAGGTACCGGCGTTTTCGGCGGCGGACCGCGCCATGCTCGACGTGCTGACTGCGACGCGCGACGGCCGGCTCGCCGTGGTCGAACTTAAGGCCGACGAAGACATTCACCTGCCGCTGCAGGGACTGGATTACTGGTGCAGAGTGGCGTGGCACCACGGGCGCCAGGAGTTTCCGCGCTTTGGATATTTTCCTGATCAGGAGCTGTCGCCGGAAAAACCGCTGCTGTACCTGGTCGCACCGGCTCTGCACGTTCATCCCGCCACCGACGTGCTGCTGCGTTATCTTTCGCCGGAAGTCGAATGGGAATTCGTGGGGATTGACGAGCGCTGGCGCGAAGGAGTAAAAGTCGTCTTCCGGAAACGCCCTGAGGTTAAGCGTGGAATCGAGCTGCCCGTCCGCATTGCAAGCTGAAGCTGATGCCCCGCCTCGTCCCCGATTTCTTCTTGAGCAGGTCCACCTTCTGTACAGAAGCCGGTTCTGGACTTGGTTTGGCATCATGGCGCCTACCTCAGTGTTCGCCGGCTTTGTCCTGTTGTGGGCCGATCGACAAGTCAAAGCAATATTGAGAGGCATTCCCCTCTTCGAGATTCCCCATCATTGGGACAAGGTCGTACAAGCGACCTTGTTACGTTTCGGCAGCTTCTTCGTGGCATGGTTTCTCGGCTGCTTTGCCTTGGCGTCGGTTGCTTCGGTGGTCAACCGGTTCGAAGAAGACGGCGAAGCAGCAGCCTGGATTCCCGACCGCCATCAGCGGGCAAGGGAACATTTAGGTGGCGTGTTTTTGGCCGCTTTGATTACCTTTTGCGCGTTCCTGGCGGGGATGGCCGTATCTGAGTTTGTTCAAGATGCTGCCGTCCGGGTAGTGGGCTGGCCCCGCTTCTCCCGATTCTCGTACGTCGTCGGGCTCATCGCCGTCGTCGCAGTTGCCAGCCTGGTCACTTGGCTGGGGGCATCGATTCCGCTTGTCGTTCGCGGCACGAAGCTTCGGACAGCCCTCAAGCAAAGCGTGGAACTCAGCAGCGGCTATGAGGGCGCTTTGTCGCTGCTGGTGGTTGAATCGCTAGCGGGAACCTTCGTCGCGGTGTACGGGACCTTCTATGTCTTGCATACTGTGGTTCCGAGCCACTTAAGATACACGCTCTGGTATGGTTGGGCTGTGAATCTAGTCGCGGCCCTGGCGACCGCCACGGTTGATCCGCCGCTTTTCATCGGTCTTTCTCTGCTCGCCGATCCCGAACAGCTCAATCCATCATCAGTTCCAACTTCCTAACAAGCGGCGAACATCCATTAGTTGCCCCAGGTGGTACGCATTATGATCGGCCACCAGCAGCGCCTCCCGCAGAATTGTTTGCCCGTCGCCCCACGGGATCCGCGCGAACAAATCCGTCTTCGGATTCATCACCAGATTCTGCATGGCCTTCAAGTCGCGCCGAAACTGCTGCACGCTCTTGTCCCAGCTCGCAGCATTCAGCGGACCTTCCGTCTTCGGCCAATATCCGCTCGGCCACGGCGGAGAAACATGCTTCGCATTGCGGCTGAACTCCAGGATGTCCCACTGCGCCAGGCGCATGTGCTCGAGCAGCATCCATGGAGAGTGCGGAAAGTTTGCGGGCTTGGTCGCGCGCAACTTCGCCGGCAAGTTCTTTATGACATCGTCAAATTTGGCATGAGCACTTCCACCCTCCAGGAGCTCATGCAGATGCTTGCGCAGAGACTTCTCGTGGTCCTTGGTCATCCCACTCCTCCGCTTACGGCACACTCCAGTTTACCGCCGCGCGCACCAGTCAAGTCTTTTGGGATTTTTAATTGAGCGGGTGCAACCGTGGAAGAGCGGCGCTTTGGCGCCGCGTCCAGAACCAGAATTGATGAGGGCTTCAGCCCCGGTGAACCGTTATTGATCCCGACCAGAGCGCCGCCCTACTTATTCTGCGCGGCCACCGTTTGCGAGGGCGTTCCGTCAATCGCTCCGCCGATGGCGTCGCCGGAGAGTACCAGTTCCACGCGCCGGTTTTGCTGCCGTCCCTCAGGCGTGTCGTTCGATGCGATGGGCTCGTTCTTGCCGAAACCGTGCGCTTCGACCGCGCTCGCCGCGATGCCTTGCTGCACAAAATAATCACGCACGGCTTGCGCGCGGCGCTCCGACAAGTCCTGATTGTACTGATCGCTGCCCACGCTGTCGGTGTGTCCCTCGATCGCGACATGCAGGCTGGGATATGCCAGCACGATGCCTGATACCTTCGCTAAGCGCTCGCGCGCTCCGGGCAGCAGCTCGAAACTTCCACTGCGGAACAGCACGTCCGACATATTGGCGATCAATCCACGGGCCGAGTCGCGCGTCGCCAGAATGGAATTGAGTTGCTGCAGCAGCCGGGCGCGCAGCTCCTGTTTTTCTTTTTCTGCCTGTAGGCGGAGAGTTTCCGCCTGCTGCCGCAGACTTTCCGATTGCGCGGCCGCGGCATGCGCTTTTTCGGTTTCAGCCGCCAGCAATTGCTGCTGGGCCACGGCTTCGGCCTTGGCCTTTTCCGCTTCTTCCTTCATGCGCTCAGCTTCCGCCTTGGCCTGCTCGGCGGCGGCGCGAGCCTGTTCCGCCTGCGCCTGAGCGGCTTCTGCATCGGCGCGACGCTTGGCTTCCGCTGCCGCATCGGCGCGGGCTTTGGCTTCGCGGGCCGCGGCTTCAGCCTGCGCTTCGTCTTCCGCTTTCTGTTTTACCGCCATCAAGCGAGCTTCTTCGGCCGTCTCGGTGGCTTCCTTGGCTGCAGCTTCCACTGCGGCCTTGTTTTGTTTCTGCCGGTAGATTTCTTCCGCATGCAATAGTTGCTGGCCGGCCTTCGACAAGATCGATGCCGCGTATTTATCGGCTGCGGCGATATGCGCGATGCGCACCGCGTTGCGCGCTTCAAAAAGTTCCAGCGGAGTCTTGCTGTCGATTCCGAAAATCGCGTCCTGAATGTGGGTGTTGGTCGAGGAGTACGTGCCGCGCGTGACCAGTTCGTACTTGGCGTCAATGTCCTGCCCGCCGCCGCCGTTGACGGCAGAGCTTTCCATCACCACCATGTTGCCCGGCTGCGTCACCGCAAAATACGGCTCCGCGGTCACGATCATGCCGAAGGTCTGCAAGTCGGTATATGCCTTGATATGCGCGCTGCCGTTGTGGTCGAGCGAGAGTTCACCGAGGCTTACCGGCCGACCCTGCGGCGAAACTGCCCACGCCACGTAGGTGAGGAATTCCAGGCCAAACTTCGTGGCGTCTTCCATGCCTTCAAATTTCGCGTCGATCTCGAAGTTCGTCTTCTTGCCTTCGACCCGCGCTTCGCCCGAGGCGCGCTGCAGCAGATCGGTGCCGCGGAAGTCCACCTTCGTCGTCCCACCTTGCAGGCGGTAATGAACAGCTTTGGTGGTGCGCGAGACGGTAGCGGCGTCGGTGGGCGCCTGCCCGAATGAAAGAATTGCAGACGCAGAAATGAAGACAAGAGTGGCCAGAGTTACGTTTTTCACAGTGTTCTCGATCTGGGGGAGTTAAGAACTATTTAATCCTCTTAATGTTCGTCGATACCCCGCAGAATGCAAAGAACAAGAAGGGTTAGCCCTTTAGTCACTTGGATAGTTGGTGAGGAAAAGCCTGCAGAGCCGCGGAAGAGCGGCGCTTCAGCGCCGCGTACTGGGCGGATTTAATGCGGGCCTCAGCCCCGTGGACGTACTCTAGGGGATAAATGCGACCGCGCCCTTCGGCCCCACCACCAGCGCGCCGCCTTCGGGATACACGCTGACCGCATTGAACTGAATGCCGAGCCGCTTTTTCCCGCTGATCCGGCGCGGATTGTGCGGCGAGCGGAAGTCGAACACAAAATCCTGGCCAACGATAAAAAGTCGTTGAGGCGCGACGCCTTTCACGCGCATTTCTTTCTCAACTTCAGCCTCGCGCAGAGCCTGCTCGTTGATCTTCCGGTCATAGGCCACCGCCGAAAAATACGCCAGCGGACGCAGCGCCGAGAGCGTCCAGGTCTTCCCGCCATCGTCGGTGAACGCCAGATTCGGCCCGTCGTCATTGGGATGCTTATAGTCTCCGCCGGCAATCACGCCGTGCATGGCGTTGCGGAATGCGATGGAAAAAATTCCGGCTGAGTCCGGCCCGTGCAGCATGGGAGTATCGAAAACCTCCCAAGTCAACCCGTGATCGGACGAGTGAAACACCCGAGCAACTTTTCCTCCGGTGCCAAACCAGATGTTCTGCTCCGACCCTCCGCTGACGATTGCGAGGCAAGTATTCGATGCCGCAAACGCGCCTTCGCCAGCCATCGCGTCCGGCAGTCGGCCGGAGGGAATCACGTGCCAGTTCTGGCCATCGTCGGTCATCAATATCTCGAACTTGAGTTTCCCTGACTCGTCCGGGATCGGATCGCCGAGCACGATTCCGTGGGTCGCGTCCCAGAACACCATCGAGTCGAAAAATCCCTTGGGATTGGTATTGGTGAGCTGAAGTTCCCAGTGTTTGCCGCCGTCGCCGGTGTGATAAATCCGCGACTGCTCGCCCGGTCCCGCTGACATTAGAAATGCTTCGTCAGCCGAGAACGCGGCCACCGCCCGAAAATCCAGTGCGCCAGCATCCGGCACCTGCGCGGGAACCCAGGTGCGTCCGCCATCGGTGGTTCGAAGATAGGTTCCGTGCGTGCCGCTCGCCCAGGCAATTTGGCGCGACACGGCGTTCACTCCGCGCAGACCTTCGGTGGTATTCGAAATCTGGACTTGGGCGTCAGCTTGCTCGGAAACCGCCGCCGCCGGCAGCATGAGAACGACAACGCAGAGGATCAGGAAGCGGCGCATGCAGAGATTGTACTGCCGAGATTGTAGCGCTGGAATTGTTCCGCCGAAATTGCAGCGCCCGGAATCTCGGCATCTCACTTCGCCGTGAAGTCGGCGAACGACGCGGCCTTTCCCATATAAATGCGCAGCGTGCAGCGCGCGCCCACGTGGGCGAAAGCAACTTCCAGCCCCTCCGAGGCCTGATCGATCTGCTCCGTCTCCATCTGCGCCCGCGCAATGTCCTGCTTTTCGTCATAGGCGGCGCCCGGGGTGACGTTCCGGTTCACCACCAGCGTCCAGTGATCTTTCGCAGGAATGGCATACACCGAGTAAGCGCCGATCGGAATCGCCGAGCTTCCCAGCGTGAGCTGCGCTTCAGTAAACAGCGTCATGGGCTGGCCGCCGGGCGCCCAGGGCTTGCCATTGGCGGGTTTCTCTTTGCTCGAAACCGCGTTGTATCGCACGTAAACCTGGCGTCCGTCATCCAGATTGCACGACGTGGTAGAGGTGGGAGCGCCGCCCGATTGCGCGGCCAGCATGGGTACAAATAATGACGTGCACAATAACGATACGAGTACAGCTCTCCAGACGAGTGTCGCCGACATGGTTGGAAAGCCTCCGCGCAGAAGTGTAGCGCTAGGCGGTGGCCAGTGGCTAGGGGTTAGTGGCTAGTTTTTCAAGGCTCTGACCACCGGACCGCCGAAGCAGCGTGCCGCGGAAGAGCAGCACCGGATAGACGAGCGGCGCACCGTCGAAGATCGGTAACGTGGAAGAGCGGCGCTTTAGCGCCGCGTCCAGTCACCCGGATCTAAAAGGGCTTCAGCCCCTGAGGGCCGTGCCTCTCTCCTCGAGCATCACGGCCGCATGCCAGTTCTGATCACTTTCCACTGGCCCCTGACCACTGCCTTTCGTCGTGCGTCTTCGGTGACGTTTCCCCCGGCCCCGCTGGTTGCTACCTTCTCTTGCAGGCACCGGTGCGTACAGGTGCCAGACGAAAGACGAATCCTAGAGAGGGCAAGCAATGGCGAAATCGAAATTAAGAATTCTTTATGGTGAAGGCGATAGCGAAATTCTGGCGGCGCAAGCCGCCGCCATGGAAAAGGCCGGCCACATCGTTGCCCAAGCCGTCGGCCGGAGATCCGTGGACGAAGCCCTCAAGAAGAGCCAGTTTGACCTGGTGGTGCTGGGTGCAACTCTCACGCGCAACGATCGTCATCACCTGCCCTACATGGTGAAAAAGGCGAGCTCCGAGACCAGCGTGCTGGTGATGCACGCCGACGGCAGCCGCCATCCTTATGTTGACGCCTGCACTGATACCGGAGCCAGCCTGGAGTCGGTCCTGAACCGCATCGAGTCGATGAAGGTCGCGGGCACGATTCCAGCGGCAGCAGGAGCTGCGGCCGGACGCTAGCCGAAGCGGTTTGCCTTGCGACGAGGTGACAATCTTGAAAAAGGCGGTCCTATTCGGGCCGCCTTTTTCTTTTTGTACGCTTTCTTCTTGCGCGCTGACCAGCCATCATGAGCGCGAATCAAGGTGGTTAACAGGTGGGAAGCGTCTGCGCTGCGCGAGGCTGGCGTGTTCGATTTTCAGCTGGCAGACAGAGGAAAGTGGGAATCGGGCGAGGAAAAAGTCTTGCTCCACAAAACCCGGATTTCGAAGACCGGATTCCGCAGAGAAGAGCTTCAGCCCTGTAGCGACAGGAGCGCAAGAGAATCATGCCGACGTGTACCAGAGTGGTAACAGTGGGACGCCGGCGTCGCTGTCAACGAAAAATGCTAACGCCCGCTCTCGAAAATTCCGCCCAAGTGGGAAAACTACGGCATGGTCCGCGTCGCCGGCTTGCCTGCGGCCTTGTAGTCTTTGGGATAGACCACGAGACAGCGCCGCATGCCCTCGCCTTCGCTCTCAGTGAGCAGGTCGGCCTCATCGCGCAACGCCAGATGCACGATCCGCCGCTCCCGCGACGACATGGGACTGAACTGGTAGGGCGTTCCGGTCTTCCTGACTTTCTCCGCCGCCACGTTCGCGGCCGTCTTCAATTCCTGAATCCGCAAGGAGCGGTGATTCTGACAATCGAAGGAAATCTTCTCGTGCTCGCCCGAAGGCAGCCGCAACATTTCCAGAGCCAACAGTTCGAGCGCCCGAAGCAGTTCTCCGCCGCGGTCGAGCAGCAGCGCCGAGTCGGGGCCGGCGAAATCGACCAGGATGTCGGGCTTCTCCCAGTCGCGGTTCTCCGGCAGCGGCGGATCGACAATGATGCGGTACTTCAGGCGAAGTCCGCCGTGGGTGACCACGGCCTGTAGAAATTCATTGATCTTCTTTGCGGCGGCGAGTTTGTCGGGTATTGACATGGGGTTCAGCTCTCGGCTCTTAGCTTAAATCCTATCGGTTCAGCAGTACGATTGCCGTGTAACTTTCAGTTCTTACTGCTCGAATCAACCTAAAATTTTCATCCATTGGCCCAGCGCTGAGGCGAAAAAGCTAAGAGCCAAAAGCCAATGGCCAAAAGCGCTACTTATCTTTCTTCCGCGCACGCTTGGCCATCATCTCGCGCATTTCCTGGCCCAGGCGCGTGCGGTTCATCACCGCCTGTTGCGCCACCTGGATCAGGTTGGCCTCGGCATAATACAGATTCAATCCCGCCGGCAGCCGGAAGAAGAAAAATCCCATCATCAGCGGCATCATCACGGTCATCATTCTCTGTTGCGCCGGATCCATGCCCGCCTGCGGCGTCATCTTCGACACCACGAGCATGCTCACTACCATGAAAATCGGCAACAGCAGCAGCGGGTCGGCGGCCGACAAGTCGTGAATCCAGAGCCAGTGCGCGTGCCGCAGGTCAAGCGCGATCGACAGCATCTTGTAATACGCCCACAGAAACGGCAACTGGATCAGCATCGGCAGGCATCCGCCCGCCGGATTCACTCCTTCTTTCTTATAGAGCGCGCTGATCTCCTCGTTCATCGGCGCTTTGCGCGGATCGCGCAGACTGTACTTCTTATATTTCTCCTGGATGGCTTTGATCTGCGGTGCTACGCGCTGCATCTTCAGCATCGACTTCATCTGCGTGATGCGCAGCGGCAGCAGCAGCAGACTCACGATCAGCGTCTGCAACACAATCGCCCATCCCCAGTTCGGGACCAAGTGAGAATACGTCCACTTCAGCCACAGGAACAGGAACTTGGTGATGATGCCAAAGAATCCAAAATCGACGAGCCCGTTCAGATCGTTGTCCGAGACTCCCGGTACCGGAACCTTCTGCAGAACTTCGAGTTCCTTCGGCCCAACAAAAATTCGTTCCGCCGTCGCGCCGCGCAGGTTGCCCACCGCGGAACCCAGCACATCCACGTTAACAACTTCTTTTGAGTCTGGCTTCTGCGGATCTTTCGCCACCGGCATGGTGTTGCGCAGCGTGACCATCGCCGCCGTGTTCGGATCATCCGGAATAAACACCGCCGCGAAATACTGGTCCGTCGGCCCCGCCCAGTGGAATGGTCCCGCGATCGTCTTGCCGCCGCTGATGTCGGTGCACTTCGAGATCAGCGAAAATCCGCAGCGGATGGGCAGGCGCGCGATATCCTTATTGAACTGGTAGTCGATGAAGGCCGACGCGTAGAACGCGGGCGTAGTCTGGCTGCCAAATCCCGAAGGCCAGGCGGGCAGCGCCGCCACCGGGCTGCCTTTGTAGGTCACGTTGGTGTCGATGGTGACGATGTAGCTGTCATCGAAGGTGAACTTTTTATTTACAGTGAGATCCTGGTCGGCGTATTCGAAGGAGATCGTGGCCGGCGATGTCAATTTGCCTTCGCGCGAACCTACATACAGCACAGAACTGAGCTTGCCGCGCAGCCCTTCGTCGTAAGTAAACAGCGACAGCGGATAGCCATAGAGCGGGGCGGCCTTGTCGTTGACCAGATCGAGCGGGCCGTTCTGCGCGTCGTTGTCGAACTTTTTCAGGATCCACGATTTCACCTGCGCTCCGCGGTTGGTGAAGGTAATCCGGTAAAGATCGTTCTCAATAACAGTTTCGGATTCGTTCGCCGCCTGCTTGGTCACCACGTTGGCCGGCGCGGCCGGCGTCGGCGTCGCGGTTGCTGAGGCAGGAGCAGCTGCAGGAGTGGCCGCAGTCTGCGGCTGAGCAGACTGGGTTTGCTGCTGCGGAGTCGGCGTAGCCGTTGACGGGAAATATTTCTTGAGCAGCGGCTGGAATGCCAGCATCACGATGAACGTCAGCAGAAAAATCAGCATCAGCCGCTTTTCGCTGCCCGGTTCGTGTTGTGGATTTTGAATGTCTGGCAAAGTGACCGCTTCCTTAGAGACCAGCCGGGTGACCCATGTCTCGCGGGTTTTGCGAGATCTGGAAATGTTCGCTGTGCCGCACCACCGGATCGTAACCGCCACGCGCCAGCGGATGGCAGCGAAGCAACCGCATCAAACCCATCAGCCCGCCGCGCAGCGCCCCATACCGTTCCACGGCTTCCATCGCATACTCCGAGCAGCTGGGAACATAGCGGCATGCCGGCAGAAACATGGGCGAGATCGCCCACTTGTAGGCTCGCAGCAGCTGCAAGACAACGAATTTGGCGGCATTGCGCATTCGATTCGCTTTCAGGCTCCCGGCTTCCGGCTTCCGGAACCTCGCTCTGGCCCCGCAAGCTTCTGTTCTATAACTACGAAAGCGCGGCTCACTTCGTTCACGATCGCGGCGAAATCCACAGTCAGCAGCGACTTCTTCGGATTAATTACCACGTCCGCATTCGGGCCCGCCCGCGGCCATGTCAGCCGCACGGCCTCGCGCAAGCGCCGCTTCATCCGGTTGCGCTGCACGGCACCGCCCAGCGCGCGGCTCACCGTGAAGCCGATGCGCAGTCCTGGCGCCACCGGCTTGACTACCGAAACCTTGCCGCTCGGAGCCCCGGAAATCTGCGGCTGCGCCGCGTCGCTGCCGGCCTTTGGCCTTTGCCAGTAGAACACGGTCATCGACGCCGAAAAATGACGCCGCCCTTGCTTGTACACGCGCTCGAAGTCGGCGTGCCGCAATAACCGCGCGCTGCGGGGAAAGGCGCTCTTGCCGGCTCGCGGCTTGACTCCCCGCGACACAGCCGGACGGTTCGATTCTCCAGGCACACTGGCGGTCACAGGGGCTCTATGTTCCAGATCGCTATTTCCAGTTATCTGAAACGGTCTCAAACAGACGGTCTCAAAGCAGAATGACTGGCGGAACAGCGGGCGCACGGACCTGAATCCGGTCCGCGCCACTGGACTAATCGCGGAATCCTGGTTTCACCGAAACCCGTTTGCGCCCCTTGGCGCGCCGGCGGGAAATTACCTTCTTGCCGCCTTGGGTCTTCATGCGCTTGCGAAATCCGTGTGTCTTCGATCGCTTGCGCCGGTTGGGTTGGAATGTACGCTTGGGCATGAAAAGTACTTGCTCCTGATTGGTTCGACGGTCTTAGGGCAAACGATAAGTATAAAGCACAAAGCGGGTAGGTGCCAAACCGGTAGCGTGATTGGTAGTGGCTTAATTTCAAAACGATCTCCGCCCGATGTCATCCTGAGCCGGCGAGAGCCGGGCGAGGGACCCTACGACAACCGACACAGGGTATGCCGCGGATGGGAGTGCCTTCGCTTCCTGCAGTGCAGGCGCTCCTCGCATTCAGTACAACCGATGTCTGGGTTTCGTAAGGTCCCTCCGGAGCGCTTGGCGCGCTCCTGCGGGATGACATCGATCGGTGAATCCGTAAGCGCTCAATCTCAAATTCAGCCCCTGCCGCGTGATTGAACCGTGGGTCGGTTTGAGGTCGATTTGCTGTTTGCCCCGGGAACAGCAGGTTCCTCACCGAGCTTTCAGCCAGGTTCTGAATGACAGAATGAATTTAGCGCCGCGTCGGGGCTCTATTTAAGACCGCGTCCTTAGCAGCTCCCGTTCACGCTTTGCCCGCAAATCGTGCCAGTCATGGTGCAACTGGTCAAGGAGTTGATCGACATGGTTGCGTTCACGGTACAGCTGCCGGACGGGTTCGGCCCGTAGGAAATACCGCCGGTCTCGGTCAGCGTGATGGGATACGCCGGTGCATTGTTGGTAAAGTTCATTTGCGTGGTGACGGTGATGTTCGGATCGCCGTTGATGGTGAGATTCGACACCGAGCAATTAGTGGGCGTAATGGTCAGCGAAGAACTGTCCGATCCATCGCCCGAACTGTTCAGAGTGAAGTCAAAATCTCCGGCCACTGCCATTGTGCCTCCGCCGGGGCAAGAGGTGCTTTCGCTCACCGGAATGTTGCAGGTCATTCCGCTGGGACTCGACGTGCAACCCGACGATTGATCGGGACTTAATTCCCCTAAGGTCGCTGCCAGACTGTGGTGCCGCTCGGCCGGCAGCCCGGGGAAAAAAGATCCGTTCAGGGCGGTTTGCAGTGCCGTCTCAACTTGTTGCGAGACCGCCTGGGCCTGCGCCTGCGAAAGGCTCTGACTGTTTTGACTGGAACTGCCACAACCTGTAGCGAACACGAGCAACATTGTGATGAACGCGAGTGCAAGCAGTGATGCGGAGCGGATGGGCCGAATCATAATAAGCCTCCTCGGCAGGAAGGTGCGGTCAGTAAGTGGAGCCTAGCATGGGGCCTACCGCGGGTCAATGTTCCTGCGCACATGGTTCCTGGCACGTTCCATGGTCGCGAATCTCGCCATCAGGAGTCGTCAAGAAAACTTAATTGAGTAAAGATTTCCCGAGCAGAACGGAATTTCTGCACCGTCTCTGCGGCAGTTACCATCGCGCTACTTGACAGCGCGCCGGTCGCGGGTTCTGAATAGGCGTTCGCGGAAAATTTCGCGCCAAAGTTTTCCACACAACAAAATACTTTGTGCTAGTATGCCGATCTGATCTTGCTTTCGAAGTTCGTTTTGCTTGGTCAGCGGCGCACGGAGATTCGAACGCATTCCGCAGTACAATGAACGGTTCCAGCTACCTTCGTTAAACAGCAGTTTTAGACAGGCGCTCTCTACCAGCCGCTGGAGCGCCGCGGTGAATATTTCATATTATGTCAGTTCCCAGCACAACTCTCTCCCCGAATCCGTGGGCGCGCATCCTCGATGCGCTGGAAAAGAAAATCAACCGCCATTCCTACGACACCTGGCTCAAACCCACGCGCTACAGCCACGCTAGCGGAGGCATTCTGTTCGTCCGGGTTCCGACCGTCGAGTTCCGCCACGCCGGCGACAAGTACGCCGACCTGATTCAGGAAGCCATCGACAATCTCGGCCTCGGTTTCAACGATGTAAAGTTCGTCACGCCTGAGGACGATCCGGCTGCAACTCCCGTCCGCCACGACGGCGGCCTCACCGCCGCGCCTGCAACCGCAGGTCCGTCGCAGTCGCGCTTCGACTGGGATGGGGCCGCGCAACTGAATCCGCGCTATACCTTTGACGCCTTTGTCATCGGCAGCGGCAACCAGTTCGCCCACGCCGCCTGCCAGGCCGTCGCCGAGCGTCCCTCCAAGGCCTACAACCCGCTGTTCCTCTATGGCGGAGTTGGCATGGGCAAGACGCACCTGATGCAGGCCATTGGACATGAGATCAAACGCCGCATGCCGCAGGCCGCCATCTGCTACACCTCCAGCGAGAAGTTCACCAACGACATGATCAACTCGCTGCGTTATGACAAGATGACGACGTTCCGCGACAAGTTCCGCAACGTCGACGTCCTGCTCATCGACGATATCCAGTTCCTCACCGGCAAAGAGCGCACGCAGGAAGAGTTCTTCCACACCTTCAACGCGCTGCACGAGTCGATGAAGCAGATCGTCATTGCCAGCGATCGCTCGCCCAAGGAACTCGCCGAGATCGAAGACCGCCTGCGCAGCCGCTTCGAGTGGGGCCTGATCGCCGACATTCAGCCGCCCGATCTCGAAACCAAGGTCGCGATTCTGCAGAAGAAAGCCGAGCAGGAAAAAGTAACTCTGCCCACCGACGTGGCCCTCTACGTCGCTTCCAACATTCGCTCCAACGTTCGCGAGTTGGAAGGCGCACTGATTCGTCTGGTCGCGCACTCATCGCTGATTGGCGCCGAGATCACGCTGCCGTACGCCCAGCAGGTGCTGAAGAACTTCATCGACTCGCAAGCCCGCAAAGTCACCATCGAGTCGATCCAGAAAATGGTCGCGGAACAATTCGGACTGCGCCTGGTCGAAATCAAAGCCAAGAATAATTCTCGCGCCATCGTTTACCCGCGTCAGGTTGCCATGTATTTGGCGAAGCACATGACCGAAGCTTCGCTGCCGGAAATCGGGCGTCAGTTCGGCGGTAAACATCACACCACGGTGCTGCACTCGGTCGAAAAGATCGAAGAGCTCCGCAAGAACGACAAAGATTTGAACAGGCTCATCAATAAACTCACTGAGCAATTAGGCGGTTGAATCGCAGTGATCGATAACTTTTCCACTCACCACTCCAGTCTTCCTTCGAGATGCCTGTGAATGCGATGTGGAAGTTGTGCAAGGCAGGGAAGAAATCGGGAGTAGGTTCCAGATACACTGCCGTCTCCGAAGAGTTTGGGACCGATTTCTAACATCAAGGGTGTAGCGGGAACCCGGTGACAACAGGCGAGTTGCTCCGGTTTTCCACTTCTGCGAACCACCTACTGTTACTGCTGGTTTTATAGCTTTTGCATTTGATATAAGGGTAGTACTAGAAGTAGCACGGCAAGCAAGCCAGTATTGAGGAGACGTATTTTATGCCGGTGGAAGCCGCCGTTGCCACGGGAACGATGGAGATCACGGTCAGCAAGTTCGAACTGCTGCGGGAATTAAGCGCCACGCAGGGTGTGGTTGAGCGCAAGACCACAATTCCTATCCTGTCCAACTATTTATTCGAGGCGACCGGCGACCGGTTGTCGATTACGGCCACCGATCTCGATCTCAGCCTGCGCACGTCGTGTAATGCAAAGGTCAAAAAAGAGGGCTCCTGCACCATCCCTGCCCGCAAGCTTCACGACTACGTAAAACTTCTTCCTGACGCCGACATCACCATCAAGCTGCTGGAAAATCATTGGGTCAGCATTCGCTGTGGCCGGTCCAATACCAAGATGGTCGGCATGGCGAAGTCGAATTTTCCCAGCCTGCCCGCTTTTCCCACTGCCGTCGTCATCACGATTCCTGCCCAGGTTCTGCGTGGCCTGATCGCGCGCACCGGCTTCGCGATTTCTAACGAAGAATCGCGCTACACGCTGAACGGCGCGCTGATGCTGCTGAAGCCCGAGTCCATCACCATGGTCGCCACCGACGGACATCGCCTCGCCCACTGTGAACGCCCCGGCGAAAAATTCGAGGGCGTCTCCGGCGAGCTGAAAACTCTCGTCCCGAAAAAAGCGATGGACGAACTAAAGTCCCTGCTCGACTCCACTGACGCTGAAACCATCGAATTCGCCAAAGACGACTCCACGCTGTTCTTCCGCATAGGCTCGCGACTGCTGACCTCGCGCCAACTCACCGGACAATTCCCCAACTTCGAAGCCGTGCTGCCGAAAGACAATTCGAAAGTTGTTCCGCTGAACTCCGACGAACTTAACTCTGCCATCCTTCGTGTGGCCCAGTTCGCCGACGAGCGTTCGCGCGCCGTCCGCCTGAAGCTGGAAAAAGGCGAGCTGAAACTTTCCGCATCTTCCACCGAGGCTGGCGAGTCCGAAGATTCCATCGAAGCTCCCTACACCGGAGAACCGCTTACCATCGGCTTCAACGCGCAATACTTAGTCGATTTCCTGAAAGCCGCCGGCACCAGCGAAGTCCGCCTCGAACTAAAAGATTCTCAGTCCGCCGGCCAGTTCCGCCCCGCCGAAGGCGACGACTACAAGTACCGCTACATCGTCATGCCCATGCGGATTTGACGAGGGTTTCGTGGAAGAGCGGCGCTTTAGCGCCGCGTTAGAGCCTCCAATCTGCACTGGGCTTTAGCCCCTGACGGCCCTCCGGGCTTGACCTCTACCCCGCTCTGCCTTACATTGGCCGCACTCAAGTTTTCGGGAGGATTACCATCATGCTATCCGGCTTCAAGAAATTCATCCTGCGTGGAAATGTTGTGGATATGGCGGTCGGCGTCGTCATCGGCGCGGCATTCGCGGGCGTGGTTGGAACACTCACCAAGGGCCTGCTAACGCCTCTCATAGCGGCTATCGTCAAAGCGCCGGACTTCTCGGGACTCTTTTTTACCCTCAACGGCAGCAAGTTTCTGTATGGCGAGTTCATCAACGCCACGATTTCGTTTCTGCTGACGGCCGCCGCGGTCTACTTCTTCGTGGTCACGCCCATCAACGCACTGGTGGCGCGCATGCGCAAAGATCCTGCTCCAGCCGATCCCACGACGAAGAAATGTCCGGAGTGCCTGAGCGAGATTCCCATCGATGCCCGCCGCTGCGCGCATTGCGCGCAACCAGTGCTGGGCAAGGCCGCGTAGACAGATCCAGATTCCTTAATGGAAAAGATGGGTGCCCCACCCTTGTCGCGTTCTTTGCGACAGGGTGGGGTATTTGATTTCCAAAGTTGTGTCGTCGTCCCGCTCTATTCGCGTACCATGGATCAATGATTCCCCGCCGGTCCCGGCATAGCCTACTCTTAATCTGCCTGGCATTCCCGTCAGTCGCGCTTCTCGCGCAGACTCCAGCTCAATCCTCATCGTCCAAGTCCTCATCCTCCGCTAAGCCTGTCAGCAAGCCCGCCGTCAGTGACTCCGTTCTCGATCCCGGCGCCATTGCGGACGGCGTCTACCGGAACAAGACGGTTGCGCTCTCGTGCAAAATCCCGCCCGGCTGGGTCCTGCGCACCGATGAACTGAACGCGCGCGAGGATAAGAAAGAAGAGGAAAAGAAAGAGGAAGGCGGCAACGCAGGGGACAATAACGAAGGAGAAAAGAAAAGCGCGCAAGCGCCGCAACCAGGCCAGAGCAATCGCGGTGCCTCCAGCGCTAAGGTGCTGTTGGCCGCGTTCTCGCGACCGCCCGAAGCACGCGCGGCCGACGTGAACGCTTCGATTCTCATCGCCGCCGAGAGCGCTGCTTCCTATCCCGGACTGACGGAAGCCGCCCAATATTTCTTTCCGCTCACCGAAGTCGCCAAAGCCCAAGGCTTCACCCTGAACGAAGATCCCTACGAAATTGCCATCGGCCCAAAAACCGTAGCCCGCGCCGACTTTCACAAAGACGTTGGCAGCCGCGTCATGCGCCAGTCCACCCTGGTGCTGCTCTCCCACGGCTACGTCATCTCCATCACGGTAATCGCCGGCACAGACGACGAAGTAGAAGACCTGATCGATGGCCTGACGTTCACCCCAGCCGGAAAGTGAAGCGGCCTGGCGACCAGAATGCGGTCTTACACCGCGCTGGAAACCGCCGCCACGGCCTGCTTGATTTCGATTTTCATCTGCGGGGGATGCAGCAGCGTGTTGTGAATCAGGCAATGATGCACCGCCTTCTCCACCCCTGCACGATGCTGCTCACTCAGCTCGACCGGACTTTCAATCTCAATCCGAAAGTTGTCGACCCTGGCCGGATCCTTCACTTTTTCCGCTGTAATCCGTACTCGCGTGCCTTCCGTTGCCAGCTTGTACTTGCGCAGATACTGCGCCGCATAAAAACCAGCGCACGATCCCAGCGAAGCCAGCAGCAGTTCCGGTGGAGTCATGCCTTCGTCGTACCCGCCATTCTCCGGCGGCTGGTCGCATGAAATTGTGTGCTGCCGCGCGTGGATTTCAAACTGCACCGCTCCCAGGTGTTCGACTGTGACTTCCATGAGTGCCTCCTAGCAGAATTTCAAACTCTTATCCGTCCCTTGTTAAAGCCGCGTCCAGATGAGCCCTCACCAAATCCCGCGCCCGATGCAGTCTGGACTTCATTGCCGTCCGTGAAATCCCCAAGTTCTTTGCGACTTCGTCTCCGGGCTGGTCTTCAATGTCGCGCAGCTGGTACACCGGCCGGTAGAGCGCGGGCAGCGCTTCGATGGCATCGTCGAGCAGTTGTTTCATCTGCCGGCGCGCCATCTGGGCCTCGGGAGTAAGCTCTCCGCCGGCAATCTCGCGCCCTTCGTCTTCCAGGGTTGAGAGCTGCAGCAGCGGCAACAGCGCTTCACGCTCCTTCAGCTGCCAGCAAACCCTTTTCGCAATCTGCGCCAGCCAGGCCCGGAACGCGGTCGAATCCCGCAGTTGCGTCAAATGCCGGTAGGCCTTCAGCAGCGCTTCCACCAGCACATCTTCGGCGTCTTCGTGGTTGCCGCAAACCCGGACCATCTGCCGATAGACGGAATCCTGGTGCTGCCGCGTCAGCGCGTCAAAGTCGGGCGCCTCCGGGCTCTTATTTTCCTGATCCATTCCAGCATTCTGTCACGATTCGCAGCGCCCACCTGTGTTCACACTCACGAGCCGACGTTTGAAGGTTCCACATTGGTTCGAGGCACTTTGCATTGGCTGCGCCTGTTCCACGGCATCTTCTTCAAGAATTTCCGCCATGGGGCAGATGTCAGTAAGGCCGGCAAAGGTCAGCCCTCCGCCGGCAAACGCTGAAAGGAAGATCCATTTCAGATCAACCGTCAAGGCCAGTAGGGCGCCGGCCAGCACCAGCAACCCCGCTCCGAGACGCACTTGCCGCTCCAGCGACCAGCGCGTCTTCACACAGGTGACAACGGGGAGTCCGGCTTGAATCCAGGCGCTGGTTCCGCCGTCCAGAACAGAAATCTGTAGTCGGCAGGGGTCCAACATCCCAGCCGTCATACGGGCCCGCTTGCCAGTCTGGCAGATCAGTACGATGGGGACGCCAGGGCGCAAGTCGTCGAGACGCGCCTCGATCTGGTCCATCGGAATATTGACCGCGCCCGGGATGTGCCCGGAAGCAAATTCCGACGCAGAGCGAACGTCGACCAGCTGGGCAGACCGAGAAACTTGCTGCTGCAGTTCAGAGATGCTGATGGTCGAACTCAAATTCCCTCCTACACTAGGGAAGAGCGACAGCCGAAGAAAAAGGATTCAAGGGAAATTGGTGCGTGGGTAAGGGAACAGGTTGGAGAAACCATGTTTTGTGTGAGTCCGGGTCTCGGACCAGGGCAGGCCGAGCGAAGCTCGGTTACCGTCGGTGAGTTCGACGGAATGATGAAAGCTACTCCAACGGCTCGGGATGCAAACTCAAATCTTTCTCTCCGGCGGCTTTCTTCTCGGTGTACTTCTTCATCCAGGCTTCCCAACTTTTTCCCGCCGCCGTGTCGCGTCCTGAAAAGGCCAACGCCGCAATCTCGGCATACGACACCGCGACCTTCTCATTCGAATTTCTGGGAAAAAGCCGGACAACGGATTCTTTCAGCGTCGCTCCCGTGCGCCGGTCGAACAAATAACCTTCGATCTTTGACCCATCCTTGCGGGTGATGGTCACGTCGCCACGATAGTCGAACGCCTTCTCCAGGGCCGCGCGAAGTTCCTCTTCGCCGGCGAGCTCAGGGATCCATCCTTCGAGCCGCTCATGCGCCGTCCCCGGCGCCACTTCCAGCGCATCTGGATTCATCGCGTTCGCATGCGGAGGAATCGCTCCCGCCGCAGCATGGTCGATATGTCCGCCCTCTTTACCGGTCATAAATGCTCTCTGGAATCTATGTAAGAGTTGTCATCCTGAACGAGGATTTTGCTTCGCGCATGCGAAACAAAAACCGCAGTCGAAGGAGCCCGTGCCTGCATCACGACCGAAAGCCCGGCGAGGAATTTCCGCCAGCCTCCTGCCCCTACACCTGCGTCTCGTGCAGCGTCTCGCGCGGCACTTCAATCTGCACCAGCGGATGCACCGCCGCTACCGGCTCATCCAGCATGCGCAGCGCCTCGTCATCGCGATAGCGCGAGAACAGAGTCGCCTTCACCGTGGCCAGAAATCCGCCGAACGAGCTGTAAATGGCGTCGACTGCCGAAGCCTCATATCCACTATGCACCATGCAATTTGCACACGCTGGATTGCCCGATTCCGTTCCATACTTCGACCACTCGGTCGTGGCCAGCAGTTCGGAAAATGTCTCGGCATACCCATCCTGCAGCAGATAGCACGGCTTCTGCCAGCCAAACACGTTATAGGTCGGCATGCCCCAGGGCGTGCAGGGATATGTCCGCTTCCCCATCAGAAATTCCAGGAACAGAGGCGACAAATTAAATTGCCACTCTTTTTTACGGTTCGACAAAATCGCCCGGAACATGCGCCGTGTTCGCGCCCGTCCCAGAAAATGTTTCTGATCCGGAGCTTTGTCATACGAGTACCCGGGCGAGAGCATCATGCCCTCCACACCCAGCGCCATCATCTCGTCAAAAAACGCCCGCACCGACTTCGGATTCGCCCCATCGAACAGCGTGGTATTCGTGGTCACGCGGAACCCGCGCCGCAGAGCTTCCTTCACTGCATCCACGGCAATGTCGTAGCCACCTTCGCGGCACACCGCCAAGTCGTGCTCTTCGCGCTGGCCATCAAGGTGTACGCTGAAGGTCAAATACTTGCTGGGCTTGAACAGATCGATCTTTTCTTTCAGCAGCAGCGCGTTGGTGCACAGGTAGATGTATTTCTTCCGCTCGACCAGCCCCTCGATAATCTCCCCGATCTGGGGATGCATCAGCGGCTCACCGCCCGGGATCGACACCATGGGCGCGCCGCACTCGTCCACCGCCCGGAAACACTCCTCGGGCGACAGGTCTTTCTTCAGAATGTGTGCCGGATACTGGATCTTCCCGCATCCCGCGCAGGCCAGATTGCAGCGGAAGAGCGGCTCCAGCATCAGCACCAGCGGATACTGCTTCCGTCCGGCGAGCTTCTGCCGCAGCACATAGCTCGTCACCGTCCACATTTGTGACACAGGAACTGGCATGAAGTTGAGGAACCCCTTGTCCCACTATTTTAACAGGATCGCGCCCCCGCCGCCCTGCCCCGGGACCACCCCGAACACTAGGGTTTTATGTGGGGACAGCCGCCCCGGCTGTCCCCCGAGCGCAGCTCGGCAGGCTCTGACTAGGCTGCCTCTGCAAAACTCTCTGGAACCCGAGCGCCCGGCCCCTCCTCTAAAGGGCATGCTCCTCCGCTCCCACCCCCGCCCTAAAGGACTCTTGTACCCACCCCGAAAACCGGATAGGCTTGGTGTCGGTCGTTTTTATGTTTAATCCGCATCCCAATCTGGCCGACGAAGTGAACCGCGGCATCATTCAGTCGGAAATCGAAGGCGGCGTTTTTCTCAACGACCTTCCGCCCTCGACCGTTCTTGAAATCCAGACCATGCACCACCGTTACACCGCCGTCCTGCTCGGGGGCAGTGAAGCCATGCTCTCCGGCCATCCCGAATTCTGCCCCAAGCCGGTTCAGGTGGCCATCGCCGGTTCCACCTGGGGAGGCTCCATGCTCAAGCTGCAATACGTCGGCCGCGGCATGCACCTCGAGTTCCGTCACCCGCTCTACCCCACTCCCATCATCACCTCGCCCATCCAGGAAATTCGCGACAATGCAGTTCGCGACCGCTCACTCGCCCCGCTCGAGCTCGATGTCCGCCCCCACGGCGCACACTCGTAAATTTCCATCTCCACCGTCCTTGTCATCCTGAGCAAAGCGAAGGACCTCTGTACTTTGCCCGCACCATCTCCGCGCCAGGCGTCAAACAGCTACTTCGCCTTCTCATGATTGTCTTCGCACGGGATATCTTTAGGCTGCGATTGCGACGAATCCTCTGCCGGGTCGACCACTAATCGCACCCCGACTAGAGCCTTCGGACAATCCTTCGCGATCTGCACATCATGCTGTCCGAATCCCAAAGGCAACAAGTCCTGATTCTCTTCGATGAACTGAGCCGGGTAAGTCATGTCGTACACCGCCCCCGCCACCAGCTTCCATTCCACCTGCAACCGCTCAGTCGATTCCTTCTTCCCCACGAATTCAACTTTATCCAGCCGATACTGCGGCCCTTCCTCGATCGTAAGGTTTAGGGCCATGGTCGCGTTTGATCCCGCCGTCGTATCGGGAATGGACATCATTTCCAAGTACCCGTTCGTCCCATAAAGCTTGCGCAAGTTTTCGAGGCCGCTCGCCACCTTGCCGCGCTCAAACACTGCTCCCACTTTCAGCGGAAATTCCTCCCTCAGCCTGGCCGCGTCGAAGGCACGATTCCCCACGAACGTAATTTTCCCGACCTTGTATTGCGGACCCTCCACTACGTCAGCCTCCATCGTTACCGGCTTTGGAATACCCAGCGGATCACCCGCCTTGAACTTCACGCTTTTCACTTCAACGGCGAAGTACCCTCGATCCTGAAACAGAGCCCGAACCCGCTCTTCCATCTCCTCCGAGTCCTCGCTAAAACATTCCCCGGTCAGCCCGCCGGTCATCTCTGCGAGCTCCGTTGCGCTAATGGTGCGCGTGCCGGTGATCGTAAAATCCGTCACGAGGATTCCACCGTTCTTGTTGTCCCGATGATCCTTGCCGCACTGGCCCTGCATCCAGCCGGTCAGGCAGACCAACGCAATGAGCACTCGAAGCTGCTGACTCCGCATCGCGACCCTCCTCAAATCTCAGTTTCCCAGGGATCATCTTTCCAGATTCCGGTCCCAGTGCCGGGGTTGCCCCTGCCGAGAAATCCATCAAAGGGGGTGCCCCATTTCTCGCGTCTTTTGCGAGAAGTGGGAAAATCGAACCCCGCTCCCCATTGACTTGCCCCGCCGCACCCACTACCATTCCGGCCATCCGCCCGAACGCGGTCGAACCATGTCCCTGACCATTGCAACGCGCGAAGTCGCTCACGTCATCATTCTCGACATTACCGGCCGCATCGTCCTCGGCGACGAGATCGGCGACCTCCGCGACGCCGTCCGCGACCTCATCGCCCAGGGCAAGAAAAAAATCATCCTCAACCTCCAGGGCGTCGACTACATCGACAGCTCCGGCGTCGGAGAACTCGTGGGCAGCTTCACCACCGTCCGCAATGCCGGCGGCGAACTCAAGCTGCTCAACCTCACCCAGAAGGTCCAGGACGTCCTCTACGTCACCAAGCTCTATACCGTGTTCGACATCAAGGACGACGAATTCACCGCCGTACGATCCTTCGACTACTTCTTCGCCAAATAGATTGTGGCAAGGCCTGTGTGGCAAAGCCTGTGTGGAGCGGGCACTCCTGCCAGCTGCCTTTGACTTTGATCTTGCCTTTGCTTGAGGTCGATCTTGGACGATCATCCGCGAAGCCCGTTCCACCTCATATTTGCTATGGAAATGTACTTCCGAGCCATTGACCGAATTCCGCATTCATCCTAGAGTGCTCTGCAATGTTCGACCCTCTTTCCTCGCCTGAGGAAAGAAAACCCTGGTGGGAATCCGCTCCCATAGTGCTGTTCCGTTCGCGGTAGGCGCGGCACCGGCTTTCGTCGCCGGCCCGTAGCTTAGCTGAACAGCTAAGACCAACCCGCGCGTCGCCCGTCGCCTGTTGCCCTTCGCCAAATCATCAAAACCGAACTCGAAGTGTGTCTCACCCTGCACGGAGGTGCACAATGAAGAGTTATCGTTTCACCGTCCCTGTTATCTGTCTGGCATTGGTCGCCGTCATCACCTCGGCCATCGCCGCATCGCCTGTCCTCGCCCAAACCGATCCCGGCCCTCGTCCCGGCCAGGCGGCGGCGGGAAGCTTTTATCCCACGCTGAACTCCAACGAACAGTCTTTCTTCAACCAGGCCCAGCTTCGCTTCCAGGAAGTGGATTCGGTTTCCGGCACCATCGAATCCGGATCCGGCCTCGGTCCAACTTTCAATGGCAATAGCTGTGCCCAGTGCCATGCTCAGCCCACCATCGGCGGCGCCAGCCCGGGTCTCATCAGTCCACAAAACTCGATTCCGAATCCGCAGGTTGCGCTGGCCACGCTCGACGGCGCGACCAACGCGGTTCCCTCATTTATCACGGCGAATGGCCCCGTGCTCGAAGCCCGCTTCATTAAGACTTCCACCGGCGCACTCGACGGCGGCGTCCACGACCTGTTTACGATTGCCGGCCGGTCCGATGCCCCGGGCTGCACCCTGGCGCAGCCCAATTTTGCCACCGCGCTTTCCACCAGCAACGTGATTTTCCGCACCCCTACTCCGTTGTTTGGTCTTGGCCTGGTGGAGGCCACGCCCGACGCTACTCTGCAAGCTAACCTTGCCGCCACGGCATCGGCCCGAGCGGCGCTGAAAATTGGCGGAGTCTTCAACACCAGCGGCAATGACGGCACCATCACCCGCTTCGGCTGGAAAGCGCAGAACAAGTCGCTCCTGATTTTTGCAGGAGAGGCTTACAACGTCGAGCAGGGAGTATCGAACGAGAGTTTTCCCAACGAGCGCAGCGCCGTCGCGGGATGCGTGTTTAACGGGTCTCCGGAGGATTCCACCAATCTGCTGAACCAGAATGCCAGCAGCCCCAACTTCGGTACCGGCATTGGCACCGAATCGGAAATGTCTTCGGACGTGGTGAATTTCGCCGCGTTCATTCGCCTCTCGGCTCCCGCCGCGCCGGCTCCGTCAACTGCATCCACGCTGAATGGAGCCAATCAGTTCAACACCATTGGCTGCAATCTCTGCCATTCACCCAGCCTCACCACTGGACCTTCAATCTTCACCGGCATGTCCAATGTCACCTACAATCCGTATTCCGATTTTGCTCTGCACAGCATGGGAACCGGATTGGCCGATGGCATTCATCAGGGCGCGGCCGGTGCCAACCAATTCCGCACGGCCCCGCTCTGGGGCCTGGGCCAGCGGCTCTTCTTTCTTCACGATGGCCGCACCAGCGACCTCATCGAGGCCATTCAGGCCCACTCCAGCAGCGGATCCGAGGCCACTCTGTGATCCGCAAGTTCAATGCTCTCTCACCGGCGAATATCCAGGACCTGCTGAACTTCCTGCGCTCGTTGTAAGGGAAGTTCCCGACGCTCCTATCAACGTCCAAAAAAAGAACAGCGGAGAGCCGGTCACGCTCTCCGCTGTTCGCTTGTTCCGTGCTCGATTGGCCGGAATCGCGCTAGGCACGCGCAAGCCTCTCTAATCCCGAGTATCATTTCGAAAGGCGGCATGGGCCACGCCAGTTGCGGTCAGGAGAGTCGCGCAGCTCATGGACAGCACCACCGATCACCGCAGTCTGCAACCGAAGAGCAGAGAACTCGTCTGGACATCCAACCGCTCTTTTCATGGATGGACCTGCTCGCAATGTGAATGGAATTCCCCCATCCCCACGCTGCTGACTGACCCTGAAGCCCGCACCGCGTATGATCGCCTGGCCGCCGCCAAGTTCCGCGACCACAAATGCGCCGAACACCTCTCACGCCTCGGCTCTTCCGACGACAGCGACAGCTTCACTCCCCGCATCCGCAAACTCGTCCACCAGGGTTTCAAACCAAAAGATGCGGTCGAGCTTTTCCTGCAGGAAGTAGCCCTCGAGTATCGCAACGATCCCAAGGTCCTGGCCCAGGCCAAAGCCGACGCCGAAGACTTCCTGCGCCGCGTCCGCGCTGGCCTGATCTAAGAGCATTCCGGCAGAGCAGATTCGTCGTCATCCTGAGCGAAGTGGCGGCAAGCGCAGCGCAGCCGCCACGCAGTCGAAGGATCTCTAGCCGTTTCGATGCCCAGTTCGTCGCCGCGTTCCAATCAACAATCAGAAATCAGCAATCAGTTCTCAATCCCCATCTCGCGCAAGATATATGCGTAATCAAACGCCGCCTCATGCAGCCGGTCGTATCTCCCCGAAGCCCCGCCATGTCCCGCCGGACTCAAGTTCGTTTTCAGAATCAAAATATTGTGATCCGTCCGCAGCGCCCGCATCTTCGCCACATATTTCGCCGGCTCCCAATACATCACCTGGCTGTCGTTGAACGACGTCTTCACCAGCATGTCCGGATAATTCTTCGCCTCGACATTGTCATACGGCGAATAAGTAATCATGTAATCAAACGCCGCCTTCTCCTTGGGATTGCCCCACTCCTCAAACTCGCCCACCGTCAGCGGCAGTGATTCATCCAGCATCGTATTCATCACATCCACAAACGGCACTCCCACAATCGCCGCATGAAACAAATCCGGACGCAGATTCAGCACCGCCCCCATCAGCAGCCCGCCCGCCGATCGCCCTTCAATCACCAGCCGGTCCTTCGACCCATAACCGCGCTTCGTCAAATCTTCCGCACAGGCAATAAAATCCGTAAACGTTGTCCGCTTATTCATCATGCGCCCCGCGTCGTGCCACGCCTTTCCCATCTCACCCCCGCCGCGGATGTGCGCCACCGCCGTTACCACTCCCCGATCGACCATGCTGAAAATGTTCGAATTGAAAAACATGTCAATCGAAATCCCGTACGACCCGTAGCCATACAGATAGAGCGGTTCTTTCCCGTCGAGCTTCGTTCCCTTCAAATACAGCACTGACACCGGAATCTTCACCCCATCCGCAGCCGTCGTATAAATCTGCTCCACCTGATACTTCGTCCGGTCATATCCGCCCGGGACCTCCTTCTGCTTCAGCAGCGTCGACGTCCCTTTCTCCATGTCATAGGCAAACACTGACGCCGGAGTAATCGCCGACTGGTAGCCATAGCGAAACTCCGTCGTGTCGTATACCCGGTTCACATACGAATACGCTGCATACGCGGGCTCCGGAAATTCGATCTTCTTCGACTGCGAGTTGCGCAAATCGATTACCCGAATCTGCGGCAGTCCATTCTCGCGCTGATAGAGCACGCAAAAATTCTTGAAGAAATCCGTATCGTCCAGCATGATCCCCGGATTCTGCGCCAGCACCTCCTGCCAGTTCGCGCTGCCCGGATCCGTTATCGGAGCCCGCACCAGCCGGAAATTCCTCCCCGTATCATTGACGCGAATGTAGAAAGAATCGCCATTGTGGTCGGGATAATATTCCACACCCTGTTTCCGCGGCTCCAGCACCTTCCAGTCCGCCGTCGGATCGATGGCCGGAATATACCGCGCTTCCGTCGTCGTGTGGCTCGCCGCAATCAGGAAAATATATTTCTCGCTCCGCGTCTTTGCCGCATACAGATCGAAGCGCTCATCTTTCTCCTCGTAAACCAAATCATCCGGCCCCGCCGTTCCCGCCGTGTGCCGGTACAGCCGGTACTGCCGCTTCGACACTGCATCTTCCTGCGTATAAAAAATCGTCGCGTTATCGTTCGCCCATACCACCGACCCGACCCGCTCGGCATGATCCGCCAAAGTTTTCCCCGTCCGCAGATCCTTCACCGCCAGCGTGTACTGCCGGAATCCCGTGTTGTCGAATGTGTACGCGAGGATATTCCCATCCGGACTCACCATCGTTTCCCCCACCGACATGAACGCCTGCCCTTTGGCCAGTTCATTCTGGTCGAGGATCACTTCTTCCGGCGCATCCATGCTGCCTTTCCTGCGGCAGCGAATCGGATACTGCTTCCCTTCCTCTTCGCGCACATAATAAAAATAGTCACCCTGGCGGAACGGAACTTCTACGTCGGTCTCCTTCACCCGCCCCAGCATCTCGCCATACAGTTTGGTCTGAAATGCCTCCGTCGGCTTCATCACCGCATCCGTATAGGTGTTCTCCGCTTCCAGGTACGCCCGCACCTCAGGATTCGGTTTATCCCGCAGCCAGAAATAGTTGTCCACCATCTTGTGCCCGTTCACCTCGGTCACATGGGGAACAATTGTCGCGACTGGCGGCTTGGGCAGCGGCGCAGTATCCGCCGCCAGCACCAGCACCGATCCCAGCACCAACCCAACAACCTGAATCCGACGCAGTAAACGATTCATAAGGCTCTCCAGAAGTGAAATGAGAAATGTGGTTACGAGGAATCCCGCCCGGGTGCCCCATTTCTCGCGCGCTCCTTGCGCGAGAAGCGGGGAAGTTGCCCGCAATCCAGCACAATACTCCGCGCCCAGCCCGAAAAGCAACGTCGCAAGAAAGAAGAACGAAGCCGAGATGCAAGCAGAGCGAAACCACAAAAGCTCTGTCATCCTGAGCGAAGTGGCGGCGCAGCGAAGCAGCGCCGCCGCGCAGTCGAAGGACCCCTTGCACACATGCAGTTCTACCCGCTCAGAAAGGAATTCTCTGAAGAGAATCGGCCCTGAACTCAGAATCTGTAGTGGTGCAGTTTGATCTTTCGACGACTTTGTCATCCTGAGCGTAGCCGGTTTTCAGGCGTAGCGAAGGATCTCCCCCTTGACCGGCCTACTGCGCAAGCCAAACCGCAGCACTACCTGGAACTCGTGGTATTTGACTCCCTCCCAACCCTCCCCTATGCTACCCACTGAGCGCGAAGGGCGCCTCCAGTCCGCGGAAAGGGCCGTGCCCACCTGTTCCACAATTCACGAAGGCCGCGAACCTTCTTTCAGCCTGCCCGAGTGCGGACTCCAGGCCCATTGAAAGGAGTTTCGTATGTTCCCCAATCCGCACGACGCGCTCCCGCTTCCCCCGCGCCCCAATCTTGAGCAATACAAGAAGCTCAGCAAAGAGCTGCTGAAAGCAGGCAAGTCCTCCGATCCCGCTGCCCTCCGCGCCTGGTGCGCCGCATGGATCGATTCGCTCGTCCGACTTTCGAGTCGCAGCCAAGAAAGCTCTGTCATCCCGAGCGAAGTGGCCTTGTCGCAAGGCGACAAGGCCACGCAGTCGAGGGACCTGCTGTCATCTGCCGCCGATCAGCTCGAAAGGTTCGCGCGCCAGAAATTCTCCGAAGCCCGCAGTCTCACCGCGGCCCAGTTCGTGATCGCCCGCGCCCATGGTTTTGAGAGCTGGCCGAAACTCGCGGCGCACATCGAATCCAGCACCCGAGCCGATTCCGCAGTCAACCATTTTGAACAGGCCGCCGACGCCATCGTTACCGGCGACGCAGCTGTTCTCGAACGACTGCTCCGCCAGTCTCCAGGTTTGGTCCGCGCCCGCTCGACGCGCCGCCACCACGCGGCTCTTCTGCACTACGTCGGGGCCAACGGAGTCGAAGGCTATCGCCAGAAAACGGCAGTGAACGTAGTCGAAGTCGCTCGCCTGCTTCTCGACGCTGGAGCGGATGTGAACTCTGTCGCCGACCTCTACGGCGGAAGCACAACCCTCGCTCTGGTCGCTACCAGCGTCCATCCCGAACGCGCCGGCGTACAGGAAGAAATGCTCGGGCTCCTGCTCGCGCGCCGTGCAGTGATCGATCGGGTCAAGAATGATTTAGCCAAGAACGATCGAGTCAAGAACGATTCTGCCAAGAACGTCTCGGCCGATTCCTCACCACTCCTCGTCAACATCTGCCTTGCCAACGGCCGCAGCCGCGCCGGCGAATTCCTCGCCCGGCACGGCGCCGTGCTAGACCTGGAGGCCGCCGCAGGCGTCGGCCGGCTGGATCTCGTCGCAAATTATTTTGATGATGCGGGCTCTCTGAAGTCTGCCGCGAACAAAGTGCAGATGGAGCGCGGTTTTCTGTGGGCCTGTGAATACGGACGAAACGATGTCATCGAATTTCTTCTGCCGCGCGGCGCTACGCTCGACGCGCAAGCCGATACCGGTCAGACTGCTCTCCATTGGGCCGTCATCGGCGGACGCCTCGACACCATTACGCTGCTTCTCGACCGCGGCGCTCCACTCGAAGCTACGAATTCCTACGGCGCCACGCCCCTCGGCCAAGCTCTCTGGTCCGCCGCCCACGGCGACTCAACCATCGGTTACGACAAGGTTGCAGCTCTCTTAAGACAAAGGGGAGCAAAGTGAGTACAGGATTTAAAGACTGCGGAGTCCCGACTTGGGGTGCCCCACCCTTCTCGCGGATTCTGCGAGAGGGTGGGGAGTTTGACTTTTGCAACTTTCGAGTTTCCCGCCCCAGCCGCGGAGCGGCAAAAGAATAAAACCCACGGCGCAAGCCGTGGATGGCCCTGACTACACCTCCGAGTTCCCCCGTGCGACTCTGTGTCCCTCGTGGTTTGAGCTTCCTGTCGGGACCCTAATCAGAGCTTCCCTTAGGAAGGGTAGACTCGATGCAGGTAAATCAGTTCAACGGCGCGCGCGAAGGATCGCTCAGCGCAATCAACTTCCCCGGCGGATAATCGGCCAGCGTCAGCGGAGTTTCCGGGTCCGGATTCATGATCGTCAGTACTCTCCCGCTGCGAACCCCGCGAATGACGAGGCACTGGCTCTCGACTGCAACCACTCTGTATTTCTCGTCGAACAGTTCCCCACTGTTGGCCGTCATCCTGTATTGGATGCTGAAATTCCGGCAGAAGAGCCGAACTTTTTCCATGCGTTCCCATTTTGGCAAAGCCTTGGTTCTGATCCTGAACGTGGGCATGGGTGTTATCCGTTTTCCGAAATTGCGCGACCGCTACTACAATCGCCTGTCAGTGCTCAGTGCCCAATCGAAGTGCGAGTAGCAAAAACTGAATAGCTTGCAACGCATGAATACCGCCCGCATCGCCGAACTGCTGAAACCCTTTCTTGGCCAGGCCTCCACCCCAAACCCTTTTCATTCCGAACCGGGCCAAAAGCCCGGTGAGGAACCTGCTGTCCTGTCCCCGATTCTACTGCAGCATATATCGACGTACATCGATATACTCCTCCGCTGGAATGCCCGCATCAATCTCACCGCCATCCGCGATCCCGAAGACATCGTTGCCCGCCACTTCGGCGAGAGCCTCTTCGCCGCCCGCCATCTGTTTCCAGGTGGCCGGCTCGCAGTTGGTGGAAGAGCGGCCCTTCAGGGCCGCGTTAGCGCACAGGAGAAGATTGGGGCTTTAGCCCCTGAGGCCAAGGACAACGACCAACGACAAGAGACCAACGACCGCCTCACCGTCGCCGACATCGGCTCCGGCGCCGGATTCCCTGGCCTTCCCCTAAAACTGTGGGCTCCGCACATCTCCCTGACCCTGATCGAATCCAACCACAAAAAGGCCGCCTTCCTCCGCGAAGTCGCTCGCGCTCTTACATTGACCGACGTCAATATACAAAACGCCCGTGCCGAATCGCTCCCGCCAGCCACGTTCAGTCTGGTCACCCTCCGCGCCGTCGAGCGCTTCGCCATCATCCTTCCCGTGGCTGCGTCCCTGGTCGCCCCCGCTGGCCGCCTCGCCCTCCTAGTCGGCGCACCGCAGCAGGACGAGGCTCGCACGATCCCCCCGCATTTCACCTGGCTGGCGCCAGCCGCAATCCCGAACTCGAGATCCAGGGTCCTGCTGGTCGGAACCAAGCCGGAGGTGTTCCAGGATTGAAGGCTAGCCAGGAACCAAGGAGCGCAACAAGTGGAGCGGACACCTTGTCCGTTAAGGTATCCTAAGCTGCACTAGCCGAACTAAGGCTACATTGCGGGCGAAAGTGGGAAATACTTGACAATTAGCATCATAAATGCCGACCGGAGTCCCATCCCCCTCAGGAATAGCCAGCCCAGCCCGCCGGGAACCGCGGAAGCGAAGAGCAGCCGAACCAACAAAGTAAGAAGTGGAATGTGCTGTACATATTCGTACCAGTATGGATTATGGCTCGCCATGATTGGTACGAGAATAGAGGGTCAAGTGGGATAAAATATATAGTCCGACGGGTCGGCTGCGTCGCGGCGCTGCCTACGGAGCACGCAAGTTATCCGCAATGTTCCTGCAGGAACATATCGTGAGTTAGCGAATGCCAGGCAGCCTTCCCCAGTACTAGATGGGGTACTTAGCCGCTGAGGTGGCAAGCCATAGCGCTACGGTCTGGACGCTCTTCCGTCTGGGGAATGTTCCTGTGGGAACATATCTCAGCTTTGCATTCCGTGCAGCTTGCTCGCCGATGCGGCGGCCCAAAAATGTTCCTGCAGGAACATTGGACGCGTTTTGCACACAAATTCACCGCTTGCACAAGCAGATCGTCGTTGCGTTGTGTTGCCGCGAAGAATATTCTGCCTTGTAGCTCTGGTTTCTCCTGACAAACTCATGGGACGTGTAATCGCGGTTGCCAATCAGAAGGGCGGCGTGGGCAAGACTACGACTGCCATCAACCTGGCCGCGTCGTTTGCGGCTGCAGAAGTGAACACGCTGCTGGTCGATTGCGATCCGCAGTCGAACGCCACCAGCGGCCTGGGATTCGTGAAGGATCCTGACCGCGTGAACTCCTATCACATGCTGATGGGCGCGGCCACAGCAGAAGAGGCGCTGCTCACGACTGAACTCGAACAGTTGTGGCTGATTCCTGCGCACAAGAACCTGATCGGCGCGAACCTTGAGCTGGTCGATGCTGAGGGGCGTGAGTTTCGCATGCGTGAAGCGCTCGCGCCATTGCGCGATCGGTTTCAGTTCATCGTGCTGGACTGTCCACCAGCGCTTGATCTGCTCACGCTGAACGCACTGGTCGCGGCTGATGCGGTGCTGATTCCGATGCAGGGCGAGTACTTTGCGCTGGAAGGCATCAGCGAGCTGTTGGATACGATTGAACGCATTCGTGTGTCGTTGAATCCTACGCTGGCAATTGAGGGCGTGGTGCTGACGATGTTTGACGACCGCACCAACCTGGCGCAGCAGGTGATGACTGAGCTGAAGAATTATTTTGGCGACAAGCTGTGCCAGACTACGATCCCGCGGAACATACGTCTGGCGGAAGCGCCCAGCCATGGCAAGCCGGCGCTGGTGTACGATCCGCGATCGAAGGGCGCGGAGAGCTACATCAAGCTGGCGAAGGAAATGATTGAGAGGCAGCCTGCAGCTGTCAGCTCTCGGCCGTCAGCTTCGCAAGTTCCCAGCACAGAGGAACACGCGGGTGACGGCGCAGTGGAAGAGATTGCGGCGGAGATGGATAAGACGGCATGAGGCTAGTTGTCGGGGTTATTGATATATCGATATCCATCGATGTATTAGATTGATGAGCGTCGATCTAAACGACGAGACCACGCGGGAACTCCTTTCCCGGCCATCGGCAGCGCCGGGGTGAAAGGGGTCCTTCGACTGCGTGGCTGTTTCGCGAAGCGAAGCAGCCACTTCGCTCAGGATGACAGTGAGTGGGAGTACGAATAGAAGACGGAGAGAACATGACAACGGTGGCGGAGAATTTGGCGGGACAACGCTCGGAAAAAGAGAAGGTGGAGAAGCGGCGGGCTTTGGGGCGGGGGTTGGAGTCGTTGTTGCCGGGGCCGCGGGTGGTGCCTGCTGAGGGCGCTGGTCGTGCGGGCGGAGAGCAGGTTCCTCACCGGGCTTTCAGCCCGGTTCGGAATGACAACAACAAGAATGAGGGGGAAGCGGTAATCCCGATCATTCAAGCGGTGGTGGATGAGGCGGCGGAGGCTCAGGCGGATTCCGGGGTAGTGGCCGAGCTGCGCTCGGCTGGACAGCCGGGGGCGGCGGTCCCCACATTTCCCGTGCCTCAGCACGTAGTCGAGTCAACTTCCCCACCCTCTCGCGAAGAACGCGAGAAGGATGGGGCACCCAGTTCTGGGGAAACCGACGCTGAGGAGACGTTCACGATTTATGCGCAGGCGGAGACTCGGGTGCCGGGGAATTTGGTGGTGAATCTGGCGATTGCGGATATTGATAAGAATCCGTTTCAGACGCGTTATGTGGAGGATGACGACGCGCTGGAGGAGCTGGCGGATTCGATCAAGGCGAATGGAGTGGTGCAGCCGATTATGGTGCGTCCGTCGGAGGATGAGGGGCGCTACATATTGATTCTTGGCGAACGGCGGCTGCATGCTTCGAAGAAGGCGGGGAAGACGCACATTCCGGCGCTGGTGCGGAGGGTGTCGCTGCAGCAGGCGGCGGAGATGACGATTATTGAGAACCTGCAGCGCGAGGACTTGAGCGCTCTGGAACAGGCGGAGGCGTTTCGCGTGTTGAGCCGGGAATTCAAGCTGACGCAGGAGCAGATTGGGCAGCGGGTGGGGCTGTCGCGGGCGTCGGTGACGAATTATATGAGGCTGCTGAAGTTGCCGCGGGAAGTGATGCAGCTGCTGGCGGAGAAGAAGCTCACGTTCGGCGAGGCCAGGGAGTTGCTGTCGCTGGAGAACGACGACCAGATTTCAAAGGCGGCGCTGTATGCGGTGAAGAAGGGACTGACGATCGAACAGATTGAGCGGCTGGTGCTGTCGATGAATGGGGATCTGGCTCCGTTTCCGGGGATGCCGGGGCAAGTGGTGAAGAAGAGCGGGGCGCGGTGGGTGGATCCAAATGTACGGGCGGCGCAGACCGACCTGGAACGGTTGTTGGGAGTGAGGGTGAGGATTCGGGATCGGAAGGGTAAGGGCCGGATCGTGATTGAGTATCACACGGTGGATGATTATGAGCGGGTGGTGGAGATGATCAGGGGGAAGGGCAGCTCTTAGCTCTTAGCTTTTGGCTCTTAGCTCTTGGCTTTTTCGGGCGGCCTGACGGCCGCCTTTTCTTTTTGTCAGCACCCACTTCTCGCGCAAAGGACGCGCGAGAAATGGGGCACCCGGGAATCAAGATCGTTAATGGGGGTGGTCTAGCAGAGCTTGCTTTGGGCTGCTTTGCTTGACGGACACGGCTATTCGATCGAGAACTTGGTCCCTTAGTGGGAGATGGATGCCGATCGTGCCTTCCGTGTTTACTTTCTTGGTCCCTACCGTTGGTGGCTCAGGCGTGCTTGCCGTCCCGACAGCGTTCGTGCTCGGTCCCAGACCCCTTAGATCGCGGCCAGAGCCATTTCCGCATTCCTCCGTAAAGGGTCGAGGCGGGTTTGTTCCAGACTGTCGCGGTAGAAGAGGTTGTAGGTGTCGAAGGGGATTAGGCGGCCGTCGGGGTGGACGATGTGGACGCAGGTTTTTTTGACGCTGCGGACGTCGAAGGAGTGGGCGTCGATGAACTGCATGATGATGATGCGGAAGATGTTGTCGTAGATGATGGCGTCGGGAACGAGAACCTGGGGGAGACAGCAGAGTAACTCGCGCAACGTGCCGGCGCTGCTTTCCGGGGAATGATTGGTGGCGAAGAGCTTGAAAAGGCCGTCGCGGACGGCTGGATCTTGTTCATAGAGAATCGTATTCGCGGCGCCGTTGATGAGGACTTCGGGAGGGATCATGCTGGTGAGGGGCGTGACTTTGCCGTTGAGTTTCAGGGCATAGGCCATGGCGAGGGAATCGGGGTGACAGGGGACGGGGATGATGTCTTCGGGGCGGAAGACTTTTGTCTGCTCGAGGATTTTGCGGCGGACTTCGGTGAGGGTGAGGCGGTCGGTGGCGGGGTTGAAGTTTTCCAGGCGGCCGGCGTCCTGGATGGGTTGGAAAGTTACGCCTCTTACGCAGGGTTGCTGGAGGGCATAGTCGATGGTTTTGCCGATTTCGTGGTCGTTCAGACCTTTCTTCAGAGTGACGACTAAGTTCGTCGCGATGTTGTAGCGGTTTAACTTTTCCAGCGCGTCGATGCGGATTCTACGGAGGTCGGCGCCGCGGAGCTGCATCAAGGGCTCGCGCTCGAAGGAATCGAACTGCAGATAGACTTCGAAATCTTCTTTGTAGTCGGCCAGGCGTTTGACGAAATCTTCGTCCTCGGCGATGCGGACGCCGTTGGTGTTGACCATGAGATGGCGGATGGGGCGAGCCTTGGCCATTTCGACAATCTTGAAAAAATCGGGATGGACAGTGGGCTCTCCGCCGGAGAGCTGGACTACGTCGGGATGGCCTTCGTTGCGTACGACTGCGTCTAACATTTTTTCGATTTGCGCGAGGGTGCGGAATTGCTGGCGCTCGGGGCCGCTGGCGGCGTAGCAGACGGGGCAGCGCAGGTTGCAGTAGTCGCAGATTTCAACCAGCGTCAGGCAGGAGTGCTGCTCGTGATCGGTGCAGAGGCCGCAGTCGTAGGGGCATCCCCACTTGACGGGAGTGTTGTAGACGAGAGGCATCTCCGGGGGTTTGATAAAGACTTCGCGGGAGCGGCGGTAGTAATCGATGTCGTCGGCGATGAGAACTTTTTCGGAGCCGTGCTGGGGGCAGCGTTTGAGCAGGTAAACGTTGCCGTCCTGGAAGACGGTTTTGGCGTCGACGCGGCGATAGCAGGTGGAGCAGATCGAGATGGCGACGTCGTAGAAGAGGTAGGGGCGGGTTTTGGCCATGGGGTTGCCTCGCGGGGGAGAGAGTTCCCACTTCTCGCGCAAAGTGCGCGCGAGAAATGGGGCACCCGGTCAGGAGCATGGTAGCAGCGTGGGTGGTGGGGAAAACAGCGGGTTTCTCGACGCGCCGTCGCGTGCGCTCCGGCTTGCTCGAAATGACAGGGATTGGGAGGCAGGAGAGAACTCCCTGATGGGGCAGTGCTGGCGTGTAGGTGCATGGGGTCCTTCGACTGTGCATGACCGCCTTTCAGGCGCGCATTGCTCGCTCAGGATGACAGGGCTTCTTGGCTTTTCAGAAGCGGGCGTATTGCAGGAACATTACTAGAACTGGCATGAGGGAAGTGTAGAGAAGGATGACGGCGGAGGCGACGACGAGGCGGGTGGGGCTGGGTTCGATGCCGGTGAGGCGGATGGCTTTCCAGGCGAGATAAAGAATGAGGACGTCGAGGAGCAGGGGGATGATGGTGAGAAGCGGGGTGGTGGATTGTCCGGCGCGGAGAATGTAGACCAGGAAGGCGGAGTGGCCGAAGATCCCGAACAGAAGCTGCAGCGACGGAATGACGAGAGAGTAGGCGAAGGCGCGCGGTCCGGGGCGACGGGCGAGAGCGTAGAGCAGGACGAGGTGAGGAGCGATGGCGGCGAGCCCCCAGGCCATGAAGCCGAAGCGGTAGACGGGGAACGGGGCGCGGAGGATGGGGATCGTGCCGTAGCGTCCGGCGTCATACGAGCCTGCGTTGTACCAACCGGCGTTGTACCAGCCGACGATGCCGAGGAGGACTTCGGCGGCGATTTTGGCGACGATGGCGTAGGCCAGTTGAGCGATGGCGGTACGGCTGGCGGGCGAGAGGTGGCGGACGTCGATGGGGCGAGCGGCGATGGGGCGAGCGGCGGCGGATGTTGCGACCGCACGGGAGGATGACGGTTCGCGCGCGGGAACGTCGGTCGGAGTGGGTGAAGCGGGCGCGGGCTGAGATGGCGCGCCTGGAATTGGAGCGATTTTGTGCGGCGGCTCGGCACGGCCGGTGGCCATGGTTTCATACCTGGCCAGGGCTTGATCGAGCTTGGCTTCGTCGGATACGGGTGGGATAGGCGGTTGATATGGTGCTTTGGGTGCGGGATGGGAGCCGGGCGGGATGAGCGTATAGGGTGGGGTGGGCGGGAAGGTGCTGGCTTGCTCGCTGCGGCCCCGAACTATGCCTTTGGCCAAGGTGCTAACCACCGAAACGCCACCCACGATGAGGACGGCGCAGGCTACGAGAGCTGCGGCAGCGAGGCCGGCGGTTTGGCCGTTGGCCTGACCGGAGCCCCCGACATTGGAAAGGATGCCGAAGCAGAGAGCGAGCAGGAGGAGGACGAGACATCCCAGGATGACGAAGATGGAAGTGAGAATGATGCCGAGAGTGCGCAGCGTATTGTTGGCGAAGCCATCCATGGGAAGCTTATCTGTACCGAACCCAGCGAAGGACGTCGCGAGAATAGTAAAGCAGGATGAGGATGCAGGCCCACTGAATTCCTCCGAGACCGAGGAAGATGCGGGGATAAGGCTTGATGAAGTCGCAGAGCAGGCGGAAGGACATGTAGGCGACCATGAAGAATTTGAAGGCGTCGCCGGGTTGCCAACGGTGAGAACTCCCAGCTTGGCCGGTGGCGGTGTTGGGGGAGGGGTCCTTCGACTGCGCATCCGCTTCGCTTCGCGAAGAGGATGCTTCGCTCAGGATGACAATCTTCTTTAAGACGAAGTAGAGGACTGGGATCAGGAGCAGCAGGTAGGCGATTTCGTAGAGCTGGGTGGGGTGGCGGGGGATGCCGTCGCCGAAGTTGATGGCCCAGGGGAGATTGGTGGGCGTGCCGTAGGTGTTGTCGGCGAGGCCGGTGAGGAAGCATCCGATGCGTCCGATGGCGATGCCGAGGGCGAGCGGGATGGCGTAGAGGTCTCCGGTGGAATCGCGGAGTCCGATGTAACGTTTGGCGAGTTCGACGGTGATGAGGCCTCCGGCGAGTGCGCCGACGATGGTTTTGCCGCCGACGAAGTAGGCGGGGTTGTGCAGGTTGTGCCGGGTGAGTTGCGGGTCTTCGAGCCAGTAGAGGAGCTTGGCGCCGAAGGCGGCTCCGGCGACGGCGGCGGCTACGACGGCCCAGCGGAGGGGCGTGAGGATGGGGTCTCCGAAACGGCGGCGGAGGGCGAAGTAGACCGAGAACGCGATGATATAGGAGAGAGATTCGAAGAAGAAGTGGGGATGGACGGTATACGGGCCGAAGTGGAGATAGTAAGGGAAGATGGCCGCGGGATGAGGTTGGGGGATGATGGGGAATTATAGCGAGTGCGTCTTAATTCCAGTCGAACATCTGAAGGTCGATCTGAAAGTCAGAGTCCCCACCCTGTCGCAAAGAACGCGACAAGGATGGGGCACCCGCATTCGACTCCCCTCTTCTCTTTTCCCTCTTGCCTCTTCCCTCTTGACAACGGGTGGATGATTCTGTATATTCAGTTTGTACTGAAATAAACGTTATGAGCGAACTTTATGAGTGAACTTACTGGAGTGCAGAAGCAGTACATCCTTCACTGGGGCGAGATGGGGACGCGGTGGGGGATCAACCGGACGGTGGCGCAGATTCATGCGCTGCTGTTTTTGTCGCCCAAGGCGCTGCCGGCGGAGGAGATTGCGGAGACGCTGAGCGTGGCGCGGTCGAACGTGTCGACGTCGATCCGGGAGCTGGAGACCTGGGGGATCGTGCGGGCGGTGCACGTGTTGGGCGACCGGCGGGAACATTATGAATCGATGAAGGATGTGTGGGAGATGTTCCGGCTGGTGATTGAGCAGCGGAAGCGGCGAGAGATTGACCCGACGCGGGAGATTTTGCGGACATGCCTGGCCGATCTGGATCCGAAAGAGCCGGGAGCGGACTATACGAGGGAGCGGCTGGCGGCGATGGCGGGATTCTTTGAGGCGGTGACGGAACTCTACGACCAGATGAAACGGCTGCCGACGGGGACGGTGCGGAAATTGTTGCGCATGGGGACGAAAGTGCGGAGGAAGGCGGGGTAACCCCCTTTTTTGCTCTGTATGTTCTGTTTATACAGAACTGTCAGACATGTGAGGTCGCTGGGCGGCTAGGGATGCTTCGACTGCGCAAGCAGGATCGCTGCGCGCTCCTACTTGGCTCCGCTCAGCATGACAAGGCTCAGGGGAAGGTCACGGGGAGGATCGATGGCTGCGACAGTGGTCATTACCGGGGCGTTCAGCTACACGGGAAAGTATGCGACGCGGATTCTGCTCGGGCGGGGATATGAAGTTCGTACGCTCACGAACCATAACCCGGCCGAGCACGCCAGCCGGGAGAACCCGTTTGGCGACCGCGTGACGGTCCTGCCCTATAACTTCGACCATCCCAGCGAACTACGCCGCAGCCTGGAGGGAGCGTCCGTCCTAATCAATACCTACTGGATTCGATTCCCGCACGGCCAGACGGACTTCGAGACAGCCGTTCGAAACACACGAACCCTGATCGAGGCGGCTAAGGCCGCGAGAGTAGGACGGATTGTGCATGTCAGCATCGCCAATCCGTCGATCGACTCGCCGCTTGGTTATTACAGGGGCAAGGCGCAGGTGGAACGCGCGATTGTCGAGTCCGGCCTGTCCTATGCCATCCTGCGGCCGACGGTTATCTTCGGCGAGGAAGACATTCTCATCAACAATATTGCGTGGTTCGTGCGGCATCTTCCGGTGTTCGGGATTCCTGGGGACGGGCGCTACGGGATTCGGCCGATCTACGTCGAGGACATGGCGCGATTGCTGGTTGACGCGGGGGAGCGGCAGGGGAATTCGGTGATCGATGCGGTGGGGCCCGAAACTTTCAGCTTCGAGGGGCTGGTGATGCTGATTGCGGAGCGCGTTGGGCGATCGATCCAGCTGATTCACTTGCCAACGGCGTTCGCTTACGCCTCGACGATCGTGACTGGCTGGATGGTCGGAGATGTCGTGCTTACCTGGGAAGAATATAAGGGGCTGATGGGTAACCTGCTGGCGCCGGATGGGCCGGCTGCCGGACAGACGCGCTTGAGCTTATGGCTTGCGGAAAATTCCGAGCGAGTGGGCAGGAACTATGCGTCGGAAGTGGCGCGGCACTTTACAGAATCAAGAACTTGAACCACAGAGGGCACAGGGTTTCACGGAGAAATCGCGGAGGTTGGTCATGAACCTAACTTCGATCATGAATGCGAGTTGGATGATTCGTGGGATCTGGGCGGCGGGGGTGGTGCATGTGGGGATCATGGGGGCGAATATTCCTCTGCCGGGAAGATTGAGAGTGCGGGAACGGTTGGTGGGGGTGCCGAACTTCATCAAGCAGATTTTCTACGTACATTGGATTTATATCGTGATTGTGCTGGGGCTGTTTGCGGCGCTGTGCTTTGGGTTCGCGCCGGAACTGGCGGGGGCGAGCGCGCTGGGAAGGTTTCTGAGCGGCTTTATGGCGGGATTCTGGCTGCTGCGGATTGTGCTGCAGATTTTCTATTACGACCGCGAGATTCGGCGGGAGAACTGGGTGCTTGATTGGATGTATGTGGGGTCGTTGATTGTGCTGGTCGCGGTGTTTGGGGTTGCGGCAATCAAGCCGGTGGGGTAACGAAAGTCAAAATCCCCACCCTCTCGCGAAGAACGCGAGAAGGATGGGGCACCCGGGAGGATTGTGATGAAAGCGACATTGGAGTTACGCCAAGAAAAGCAGGTTCCTCCCTTTGGCCGGAATGACAAAGCATCTCTCGAGTGGGCTCGTGGTTGCGCAACCTTGGGAGCGGTGGTTTGGGCGGGGATGGCGGTGTTGGCGCGGATGGGGATTGCGCGGGTGGGGGCGATCGAGTTGCTGTTTTTGTTTGCACCGCTGGTGATTGTTCCGTTGGGGATGGAATTGGGGCGGGTGATCGGGGGCGAGGGCCGGCTTGAGTTGCTGGCCCGGCGGCTGCAACCCTTCGGGGCGGGGATGGCGGTGGTGGCGATGTGGATGGCTCCGGGGAGGACGGCTGCGGGATTCGCACTCGGATGGTTTGTGATTTGTGCCTTGATGGCTGGAGGCGGGGTGGTCGAATTTGTTCGGGCGATGTGGCCAGACGCGGACAGGAGTGTCCGCGCCACACGACCTGTTCTCGTCACCCTGGCGGTCGCACGGATGGATCTGGCGGTGGGTGGGGCGTGGCTGGTGGCGTCGCGGTTGGGAATGCGGCCGATGGGGATTCAGGAACCGATTGGATTGCTGACGGCGGTGCATTTTCATTTTGCGGGATTCGCCACGGCGACGATTGCGGCAGCGACGCTTCAGTTTGCCGGGCGGCGCGGGGACGCGCGGTGGTTGCGGTGGCTGGTTTGGGCGGTGGCCGGGCTGCCGATTGTGGTGGCGGCGGGGTTTGTGATTTCTCCGGTGATGAAGATGGCGGCGGCGCTGCTGTTTTCGGTGAGCGTGGCGGGGTTGGCGGTTGCGGTGCGAGCGTGGGGGCGGAAGGCGAAAGATAGTACGGCGCGGGTCCTGTTACAAATTGCGGCGGGAGCGATTTTCGCGGGGATGGTGCTCGCGGCGGCTTACGTGGTGGCGGATTATGTGGGAAGCGATGCGCTGACCATCCCGCAGATGGCGCGGACGCACGGCATCCTGAACGCCGTGGGATTTTGTTTGATGGGGCTTCTGGGATGGCTGGTGGAGAAAAACAGTGGTCAGGGGTCAGTGGCCAGTGGGCAGTAGGGTCTTGCCCTGGCTCGACTGGATGGGTAGTGGCGGGAGCCAGTAGAATCTGTGATTGTTGATTTCAGATTGAATTCCAGAGCGATGTCTTCCTCGGAAAAGGGATACTGGCTTATGACTAAGTTGCAGGAGAGTGGTGGGATAGTGGGCGAAGGGGGCGCGGTGGGCGGATCGAAAATCTGGGTGACGCTCAAGGGCCTGCCGTTGACGATTCGGCTGGAGTGGCCGTTTCATTCGTCGACCTCGGGGGCGGATTTTTTTGTTTTGCATGGAGACATCCGGCTCGAAGGGTCGGATGGGCTGCACGCGCCGGTGGCGGTGAATCTTTCGCAGACGGTGCGCGAGGTGATGCCGTCGCTGGAGCCGAAAGATGCGGAGGCTCCGGTGATCAACGCGCTGCGGAAAGAAGTGGACCGGCGGCAGATCGAGTTTGTGAAGTCGGGGAAATTGGTGCCCCTGCCATTTTCCAGCCGGCACTACGACTTCAAGCGGGGGCAGTGGGTGTTTGGCAAGGCCAGTGATGAAGTGATGGCGGAGTTTATTGAGCGGAAAGTTTATTGGGAGACGAAGCTGAGGTCAGAGTCAAAATCCCCACCCTCTCGCACAGAACGCGAGAAGGATGGGGCACCCACTTCGTCCGGTGGTCGCGTTTGGATTGGGGATCCGACGGAAGCGCAGTACTTGCAGACCACGCCGGCGAATCTGTTGGAGGTCGCGGGGCGGCTGGTGGCGGCGCAGGGGCTGTTGCGGATCGATGGCGAGTGGGCGGAAGCAACGCCGGGGCTGATGGGACAGGCGGAGCGCTTTGAGAACGCGCGGCGTGTGGCGGTGGACGAGTTGGAGAAGAAGCACGCGTTTGAAAGAGGGTAGGAAACTTCTTTCGCCGCGGATCAACGCGGATAAACCTTTCTTGGATTATTCCTCAGGGGCTAAAGCCCCGCGAGTTCTTTGCACCTTGACGCGGCCCTAAAGGGCCGCTCTTCCACGTTGCTTATTGTTCCACCTTGGTTGCATATTCTTCCACCTTGATTATTCCCAGCTTGACCATTCTTCCAGGTTGCTTATTCTCCCGCCGACTTCTTCGAGAATAATCCCCAGCAGAATCTGGGGGCGATGGCGTAGTTTACCTGCACCAGGACGATTGCGGCGATGCTGTAGTACGTGTTGAGAAGGCAGAGCGCGGCGCCGGCGGCGTAGAGGGATTGCGCGATCACGATGCGGCGGACGACGGCGGAATGAATTTCAGCGGGAACGTCATCGGCGAGAAGATGCGCGCGACTGGCGTAGCTCCAGCTCCAGAGAAGCATCAGGCCGAGCAGCAGAATGTTGAACCAGTAGACCAGGAGTGCGATGCGGTAGTGGATGAACTCGGCGAGCAGTGAGGTGGTGAACGGCGTGAGCGAGACGGCACAGAGGAAGGCGATGTGAATCCAGGCGAGATTGCGGTCTGAGCGGGCGAAGTGGTTGAACTGAGTTTGCTGGCCGACCCAGAAGATGCCAATGGTCATCACGCTCATCAAGAATATGAGAAGACGCGGCGAGAGCATGACCAGGGCTTGCCAGAGATCGCGCTCGGAGTGAATGGCTGCGGCGGCGGGAACGCGCAGATCGAGCACGAGCAGGGTCATGGCCACGGCGAAGATGCCGTCGCTGAGGGCGGCGAGGCGCTCAACGCTTTTTCCTGCAACGCGGTTGTAGAGGGAGTGCATCGAATGGAGTTTAGCGGGTTGTGAAGAGGCGGGCAAAGCTTGACCGTGCGGGCTGCTGACACTGCGAAGCGGGTGCGAGGGGGAGATTGTTGAGGAAAGTGATCCGGGAGTGGGGCTGGCTCCGCATTGTATTGTTCGCCGGTTTCCTCGCGACCGGTGGTGGAGTTCTGGCGCAGGAAGCTCCCGGACCGCCGCCGCCCGGAAATTCCCAGGCGCAACAAACTGGGCAAGATCAAACTCCGCAGAATCAGACGCCGGACAAGCCGAAGCCTACTGACGAGAAGAGGAGCGGAAGTGCGAATACTGCTCAGGGTGCGCCTGAGCAGCAGAAGGACTTTCCCGAGGAGGCTGCGGAAGCTACGAAGAAACTGGGAGAGCAGGCGCTGGTGGCGGCGCGGGATTGGGAGCGGGGATGGTTCGTCGGGGTGTACGTGGAAAAGGGCCGGGTGCTGGTTCCCATGACGGCGCGGCAGCGGCGGGAGATTTATCTGCAGCAGACCCTGGCGACTCCGGGAGCGTATTTGAAACGGATGTTCGATGCGGGCATCGATCAGTGGCGTGAATCGCCGCTGCAGTGGGGCGACGGGTGGACTGCATACGGGGAGCGGTTTGCGTCGCGCGAAGGACAGTTCATCGCGGCGAATAGCCTGGCGGCGCTGGGAAATGCGGCACTGCACTACGAGCCGCGCTACGATCAGTGCCGGTGCAGCGGATTCTGGCCGAGGACGCGGCACGCCATCGTGCGCAACTTTCTAACTTACGATCGAAGCGAGCAGGAGTTGCGTCCGCAGTGGGGGTTGTATGGCGGGGCGTTTGGCGGGGGAATGATTGCGACCGCATGGAAGCCGCATTCGCGCAACGCATTTGCCGAGGGTGGGATCGCCATGGCGGAGCAGGCGGGGTTTGGGGCGGCTCTGAATTTCTTCATTGAATTTTCGACGGAGATCAACCGGAAGATTTGGGTGAGGAGGAAGTGAGTGGAACGATGCGACCACGGGGCTAAAGCCCCAATCCTCTGGTCGGACTTTACGCGGCCCTACTCGTCCGAATCACGCTGGAGCCGGTTTGCGGACGAATTGCGACACTACTGTGCCGAGGGTGAGCAGGGACATCAGGGAGACGACGCCCAAGGAAATCACACAGTAGATGCACCATACGCCGAGGACATCTTTTTCGATGTGCGCGAGGTAGAGCGAGAAGGCGAGTCCGGCGAAGGTGGGAACGAGCAGCAGGCGGTAGGAGCGCAGGAAGGCGAGCGCGCCCATGAGAAGGTAGCCGGCGATGCCGAAGACGGCGACGGGGATTCCGGCCATCATGGCGTAGGGGCTATGGTTGACGACGCCACAGTCCCAGCGATCGTTAATGCTGCAGGGCGAATCGCCCTCGGTGCGGTAGTGTTCGCGCAGGGCAAGAGAAGAAACGGCGATGCCGAGTAGGGCGAGAATTAGAAGCAGATATTTCATATGTTTTCCACGGTGGCTAAAGCCCTTGCAATTTTATCGTCTTTAACGCGGCGCTGAAGCGCCGCTCTTCCACGTAGCGCCGGCGCTTCAGATAGCGCCCGTCCTCCGCGTGGCACCCGCTTCCGCGTAGTGCCGCGCTTCCGCTGTAGAGCCGTTCTTTCCCGCAACACATATCCGCGGTCGGGCGGCCAAGGTGCTCACGAGCCTTAATGCGTGCTCGCCGCAGTTACGTCCTTTATTAAATCAGAAACCTGCCAATCGCCGCCGTGGTACCACTTCACGATCTTACCGTCGTAGCCGATGACGGCGGTGCTGAGATTGTGGGTGATGAGTCCACCTTCGGGTTTCATGGTGAGGGCGAAGAAATCGGCGAGTTTGGGCAGGTCCGCGGCGGGGGGTGCGGCGAATTCCCAGCGGTTGAAGAGCGCTGGCTCGTGGGTGTGAGCCACGGAGAATCCGTAATCGCGCAGAACCTTGGGAGTGTCGTGCTCGGGATCGAAGCTGATGGTCAAGAGGCGCGTTCCGGCCAGTTGCGGACTTTTGCCGCGTGGCCCGTAGATTTCGGCATAGATTTCGGCGAAGTTGCTGCTCATGCGCGGGCAGAAATCGGGGAAGGGGCAGCGCGTGTAGATGAAGGTGACGAGCAGAACGCTGCCGCGATATTGCTGGAGAGAGATGCGCTTGCCGGACTGATTGGTGAAAGAAAAATCGGGGACGTCTTCACCGGGGGCGGGCATGTGCAGCGTGGAGGTGGCCGCGGGTCCGGCGTCGCTGTGGGCGGTGACTTTGACGTTCTCGAGCCAGTAGTCGGGCGCGGCGTCGTCACTTTTGGGCTGGACGACCACCACTTCGGCGGAAATGGAATCGCCAGGAATCAGGTGGGTCAGCATCTCGGGCGGTTGGACCTTGTACGGCATAGCCATGGCGTCCATGAAGCCGGGGATGGCGTCGCCGTTGATGATGGCGGATGAAGCCTGCGTGTCGATAGAGACGACGCGGCCGGTGAAGGGATAGCGCTTTGCGGCCGGTGGTTTGGAACGGTGGCACGAAGAAAAAAGAAATGCGCCGGCCAGGATGAGAGCGATGGGGAAGATGCGGCGAGTATGGTTGTTCACGTTGTAGACACTTTAACTCCGAGGAGGGTTCGGTTGCACGGATGGCCGAAAGCGCGGAGCTGCGCTCGGCAGACAGCCGGGTGCGGCTGTTTCCACATAAACCTGTCGGCGGAAGGTTGTTTGCGGTCCTTGCTTTGTGAAATCCTCAGGGCGATTGGCGTGGTCGAGATTTCACGGGGCGAGGGGTTTCAATGGCGTGCAATCCTGAAGTGTTGAAACATGTTCCTCTGTTTGCGTCGCTGGATGAAGAAGAAACGGCGGTGCTGGCGGCACAGGTGCGGCTGAAAACGTTTGCGCCGCGGCAGAGGATTTACAAAATCGGCGATTCCAGCGGGCAGGCTTATGTAGTGGTGTCGGGGCGGGTGCGGGTGGCGACGGTGGACCAGGATCAGCAGGAAGTGGTGGTGGATGAGCCGTCGCACGGAGAGTTTTTCGGGTTTGCATCGATGCTGGAGCAGACGCCGCATCAGACCGAGGCGACTGCGATCGAGGAGGCGGTGTGTCTGGAAGTCGATCAAAAAGATATTGCGGTGCTGTTGCAGCGCAAGCCGCTGGCGGGGATGGACATGCTGCGCGTGCTGGGACGGCAGTTTCACGCGTCGCAGCAACTGGTGCGGCTGCGGGCGAACCGGCATCCCAATGATGTGATTGAAAAAGACGCGACGTTCGGGGAGCGCATTGCCGACGTGGTGGCGGGTTTTGGCGGATCGTGGACTTTTATTATTGCGTTCAGCATCGCGCTGGCGGTTTATATGGCGATCGACGCGTCGCTGGGCAGGAAGGCGTGGGATCCGTATCCGTATATTTTGTTGAATTTGTTTCTGTCGATGCTGGCAGCGGTGCAGGCACCGATCATCATGATGAGCCAGAACCGGCAGGATACGAAAGACCGGCTGCGCGGTGAACTCGATTATGACGTGAACCGGCGAGCTGAGGCTGAGATTCAGGGGCTGGCGCGCAAGCTGAACGTGCTGGGAGAAAAGATTGGAGACGTGGAGGAGATGGTGCGGGAGGGGCTGGGGCAGAGATGAGGTGGGTCTTTCCTAAACCCCCACTTCTCGCGCAAGAAGACGCGCGAGAAATGGGGCACCCAGATTTCTCACGTGAGTTCGCGATTATGCGAGAGGTTCGAAGTGCGGAGATTGAACGCCGAGCGCGGCTAATGCCTCGTCGCGGGAGAGGACGATTTTCAGCAGGGGGTTGTTCTGCGCGGACGCGATCTCAATCAGATGGGAGATCGCGAGCCCTAGCGCCGCCGGCGCGACTATGAAGCGGGGGCGCCGGGTGGGGTCGGGCATGGCCGGTCCGCGATCGACCACGTGACGAAGAAATTCAGGGGACACGTCGAACCGGGTAACGGCGGACATGTCCCAAATGCCGGCGGCTGCGTCAGTGGCGATCGAATACCTCTTCACCAACCAGTAAAGCTCAGACAGGAGCGAATCGGTAAGCCGCCCCTCAGACCGGAGGAGCAGGATTTTATGTTGAGCGTTGAATTCAAATTGATAAGTCATGAATTGATCGGTCGCTAGTTGATCGGTCACGGGCGAGCGAGGCCTTAATGTAGACGACGTAAACGAAAAGCTCAATGAACGTTGGTCACTCGCGGCAGTTACGGCGGAAGAGGCTCCGGGCCTCGACGACGCGGCAATCCGCAATTTCCGGTGATGCCCCAGTTTGAAAACTGAGGCATTACCGGATTTCCGTTAGTAGTGAAAGCGATAGCGGAACTCCACGTAGATTTCGCGAGGATCGTTCCAGTGAAATCCGCCGAAGGTGAGGCTGTTATCGAGCTGCACGCGGCGGTTGGCCACATTCAAAGCGGTCAGGGAAACGGTATATCTTTCGGCGAACGTTTTGCCGAGAGACAGATCGAATGAGGTGTGGGGGGGTAGATTGTTGCCGGGATACTGCACGCCGGGCAAGCCATTGGTGAATCCGGAACCGTAGTAGACGTTGGTTGAGGCGTAGGTGTGCCAGGGCAAGCTGGTGTTGTAGCCAAGGTTGAGAGTGTTGCGCTGGTCGTGATCGACGGGCGCAAGCCCCGGTGGAATCTGGAAGATGAGGCCGCCGGTGATGGGTGAAGTTGCCTGGGCGATTTGGTTGGCGTAGGCGAGATGAAGCTGGCCGTGATGCCAGATATTCGGCGAACGCAGCGTAAGTTCCCAGCCCTGGATCATGGCGTAAGACCAGGTGATGGGCCAAAAAATATTCGACTCGCCGATGTTGTTGTGGTCGAGCCAGTTGTGGGCGCGGGTTTCATAGTTGTCCGCGCTGAGCATCCAGCCCTTTAGCGGAATCGTGACGCCAACCTGCCATTCGATATCGCGTTCGCCGCTCAGCGGAGCGAAAGCGAAACCCTGACCAGTAGCCAGAGTCTGCAGTTGCCCCGTCGCTGTGGAAAGCGGCGGCGCCTGGTAGAAGTAGCCATAGAACCCGCGGACTGTCCAGTTGAGATGAGGAATGCGAATGGCGGCGCCGAGGCGCGGATCGGTGGCGTGCTCGGAGACCGATGGCAAAGTTGATGATGCGGGCGGGGAGGAATTGAATTGCGTTTCTCGCAGGCCGGCGATCAAAGTCAGCCAGGGCGTAACTTTGAATTTGTCGTTGATAAAGAAAGCAGCTACGCCTCCGTTGACTCCGATCGAAGATGGAGAGACATTGGGCGTGCCGTCGGTGAAATCGTTGAAAAAGTAGTTGTACTGGTGCTGGAAGAATCCGTAGACGCCGGCCTGGAGGTCATTTCGCTTGAAGTTGGTGTTCAGCGCCGCTTGCGCGCCGACATACTGGGCGGTCTGCGTGACGGTTGAGATGACCGGGAAGTCGTTGGGGCCGCCGTTATAATCGGCGCCGTTGTAGTGATAGAAGGGAGAAACGGTGAGGAGCGTGTTGGGATCGAAGGTGTGCACCCAGGAGAAGGTGGCGTAACCGTCGGGCTCGCGCTCGGAATCGTGCAGGCCGGAGCTGGGATAATTGGCGTTTCCGATCGAGTTGGGATCGGGGTCGATGGGAATCTGGTAATAGTCCTGGCGCAACGATCCGACTGCGCGGAACTGATTTTTCGGATCGGAGTTGAAGATGAAGGAAGCGAAACCTCCATAGCCGTTGGCGGCATCGTTGACGACTTGCGGGACCGGGGTCTGCAGGCCGTAATTGCTGCGATTGCCGTTCAGGCTGGCGTAGTAGGCGGAGCGGGCAGTGTGTCCTCCGCAACTGATCTGATCGTCGGTCTGATAGAAGTTTCCGGCCGTGATGACCAAGTCACAATCGCGATCGCGTTCAAATCCGGTTCGGGGCACGACGTTGAAAATTCCATACGTGCGGTCGCCGTAGTCGGCGTCGTAGCTACCGCGCTGCACTTCCAGATAGTCAATGTCCTTGGGGTTGATTTGCGGGCCCAGGTTGTTGGCGATGTTGGTGTTGGGGATGGGAACGCCGTCAATCAGCCACTCGACCTGATGGCCGCCCCGCATGTGCAGCATGTCATGCGTTACATAGGCGGCGGGGACGTAGTCGGTGATCATCTCCATGCCGTTGGTGCGGTCGGCGCCGGGAGTTTGCTGAATATCAATGCGGCTCACCATGGTGGTCGGCGTGATGGTTTCGGTGGTGGCTTCGATGGGAATCTCGGAGACTTCAACGCTCTCCTTCGCGCCCGCGACCGCCAGCTGGAAATGCAGGATCGGACTGGTGTCGGACTGAACCACCACCGTCTGTTGGGTTTGCTGAAAACCTTTCCCCGAGACGGTGACGGTGTAATTGCCGATGGGCACGGAAGTGAAATCAAATTCGCCGCGGTCGTTGGAGTCCAGCGACTTGGACCAGTCGGAGTTTTGCGCCTTCAACATGATCATGGCCCCTTGAACGGGGCGATGCTGGGGATCGTGAACGACGCCGCGAACGGAGCCGAAGATGGTGGCGAAGGCAGCGAGGCCTGTTGCCAGTAAGAATACGAGCGATAGCGAGATGTGACTGAGGCGCATGGAAATCTCCGAAGACCGGTTGGGTGCGGCGGCAAAAACCTGCCGAACTTCGTTCGGCGACCGGGTCAGAGACCCGGTCCCACACGTTCACTGATGAGTGCGAGGATTTTGTGCGATATCAGGCGAGGGAGATTTGCGGCGGGGCGCGGGTGGATTGGGAGGAGAGCAGGTTCGTGGTGGGAGAATCGGAGCGCGAATCGGCGATGCGAGCCTTGATGATCTGAGTGAAATCTGGCGTCATCCGCGGCTGGGTATGCGCCCACTGCGAGGTGGTGACGGCGCGGCAGCAGTCGTGGTTGCAGCAGCTGGTATCGCGGATGGAGCGCTGGTCAGATTCCGGTGCGGCGCTGTGGCACTGGTGAATGCCCTTGCGCAGGCAGCAGGTGTGGGGCGGGGCAGGCGTGGCCGCCAGCGCGAGCGGAGCAAACGTTCCGACAAGCGCGAACAGAAGCAGAAATCTGGCGGTCAGGCGCTGCATGTTTTGTGGTGAAACGGAACCCCAGCGTGGGGCCAGCATAGAACAGAATCGCGCAGGGGCGCAAGCGGGGCTTTGCGACACTGTCCAAACTCCCACTTCTCGCGCAAAAGGCGCGCGAGAAATGGGGCACCCGGCGGGCGGGGGCGCCCGCCCCACATGGATCAGGCTTTGCCGTTGATTTTGGCCCACCACCAGCGGACGCCGACGAAGAGGAATCGCCAGTCGCTGAAGAATTCGGGGGGCTTGCCTTCGAAGGCGTGGCCGATGAACTGGAGAATCCATCCGAGGACGAACAGTGCGGCGGCGAGGTACCAGAGGCGATGGAAGAAGAATCCGGCGACGGCAACGGCGAGCGAGAGCAGGATGGTGGGGATGCCGAAGGTGTGGCAGAGGCGGTTGATGGGATGCTGATGGCTGGTGGCGTATTGCGCGATCCACTGGTCGCTGCTGCGGTTACCTAGCATCGCTTGGGGATGATACTACGAGTTGCGTTGAGGATGGAAAGTCAAAGTTCCGACCCTCTCGCGAAAACAGGCGAGAAGGGTGGGGCACCCAGACCTTCCTCAGCGCGCTGGCCCGCATCCGGTTGAGGCCTGGCTCCGCGCGTGGTAGCATCCTAGGTTTTGGCAGGAGTCGGGCTGGCCTGTTTCTGTCCTAATACTTCCAGGGGCCTCATCTCTCCCGTTGCCTGCCGGAGGAGCCCAACTTGAAAGTCTATTCGGGAGCAAACATCAGGAATGTCGCGATGGTGGGTCATGGCCATGCGGGCAAAACCTCGCTCGTATCGGCCATGCTCTATACGGCGGGCGCAACGCAGCGCCTGGGACGCGTGGACGACGGATCGGCGACTACCGATCACGATGAAGAAGAGATCGCGCGCAAGATGTCGATTTCAACCGGCGCCGCGGTGGTGGAGTGGGCGGCTTCTTCAAGCACGACCGGGAGCACGACTGGGGCTACGACGAAGATCAATATTCTCGACACGCCCGGGTTCAGCATGTTCGTGCACGAGGCCAAGATGGTGCTGCCGGTGGTGGACGCGGCGATCGTGGTGGTGGATGGCGTGGCGGGCGTGGAAGTGGTCACGCAGCGGGTGTGGAATTACTGCGAAGAATATAAGACGCCGCGGTTGATTGTGGTGAACCGCATGGATCGCGACCGGGCGAATGCGGAGCGGGTGCTGGAGTCGCTGGTGAATGCGTTCGGGCGGGACGTGATTCCGATTGAGCTGCCGATTGGCGCGGAGAAGAGTTTGACGGGCGTGGTCGACCTGGTGCGCATGAAGGCTTATACCTACGAACTGGGCGGGAACGGCAAGGGGAAAGAGACGGAGATTCCGGCGAGTATGCGGGCGCAGGTGCAGGAAGCGCACGAGATGCTGGTAGAACTGGTGGCTGAGGGCGATGACAAGTTGATGGAGAAATTTTTCGAAGCGGGGACGCTGGGCGAAGAAGATCTGATTCCGGCGCTGCACAATGCGATTCGTGAAGACAAGATTTTTCCTGTGATTTTCAGTTCGGGGCTGGGGAACATTGGCGCGGATCGCGTGATGGATTTTATTGTCGACTACACGCCGGCGCCGTCGGAACACGAGTGGGTGCAGGGCGAGGCGGGCGGAAATGGCGACGCGCCCAAGCGGCACGAGTCGGATGAAGAGCCGGTGTCGTTGTATGTGTTCCGCACGGTGTCGGATGCGTTTGCGGGACGGATTTCGTATTTCAAAGTTTTTTCCGGCGTCTTGAAGAATGATGCCACGTTGCAAAACTTCAGCCGCGGCGTACAGGAGAAGTTTGCGCACATCCAGGCGATGCAGGGGAAGACGGGGATTCCGGTGCCTGAGCTGCATGCGGGCGACATTGGCGCCGTGGCAAAGCTGAAAGACACGCTGACGGGCGATACGCTGGGAGATAAGGCGGCGCCGATACAGTATCCGCGGGTGAAGCTGCCGGAGCCGGCGATTACATTTGCGATTGAGCCCAAGAGCCGCGCGGATGAAGACAAGCTGGGGCCGGGGATTCACAAGTTGATGGAAGAAGATGCGATGCTGCGGTTCTTCCGCGATCCGCAGACCAAAGAATTTCTGATTGCGGGCACGGGACAGCAGCACATTGAAGTGACGGTGGCGAAGCTGAAGAAGCGATATCACACGGAAGTGGTTCTGAAGGCGCCGAAAGTTCCCTACCGCGAAACGATTCGCGGCAAGGCCGACGTGCAGGGACGGCACAAGAAGCAGACTGGCGGGCATGGGCAGTACGGCGATTGCAAGATCCGGATGGAGCCGCTGCCGCGCGGCGGCGAGTTTGAATTTGTGAACGATATTTTTGGAGGCGCGATTCCGAAGAACTATATTCCTCCGGTGGAAAAAGGAATTCGCGACGCGGCCGCCCGCGGCTATCTGGCGGGATTTCCGGTGGTGGATTTTCGCGTGGTGCTGTATGACGGGTCGTATCACGATGTGGACTCGAACGATCTGTCGTTTCAGATGGCGGGGCGCATCGCGTTCAAGAAAGCGATGGAAGTGGCGAAGCCTACGCTGCTGGAGCCGGTGATGGCGGTCGAGATCACGGTGCCGGACGACTTTGCGGGATCGATCATGGGCGACTTGAACAGCCGCCGCGGGCGCATCCAGGGCATGGACAATAAGGGCGGCAACACCGTGGTGAAGGCCGAAGTGCCGATGGCCGAGATGCTGACCTATGGGGTGGAGCTGACGTCGATGACGCAGGGGCGTGGAAGTTTCAATATGGAAATGCATCACTATGACGTGGTGCCGGGACAGCTGCAGGAGAAGATTATTGAGAAGGCGAAAGCGGAACGGGGCGAGGTGAAGGAAGAGGAAGAGTAGCTTCGAGTCCCGAGTCCCGAGTTGCGAGTCGCGAGTCGCGAGTCGCGAGCGGTGCGCTTGCAGGGATCCTTCGACTTCGCATGATCGCCTTTCAGGCGTTCATGCTTCGCTCAGGATGACAGACTTTTGGTGGGCGGCGGTTGCGCCGCCTTTTGTTTTTCAGGATGCTGAGACTGACCTGCGGAGAGCGTTGTGGAATCGGCTGCGAGAAAGAAAGACTTCTGGCGCCCGCCGTTGTGGAAGTGGGCGCTGGTGCTGGGGCTGCTGGGGTGTGCTTGGTTCCTGTTTTTGTGGAAGCGGCCGACTGGTCCAGTGAAAGTGGAGTTGCTGCCGTTCTTGGATTCGCCTCCCCTGTGGGATGGGTCGCAGCCGTGGTTGATGGTTTTGCCGATTCCGGGATCGAGTCCGATCCGGTTCGCGAGTTCCATTTCTCTGGTGAAGCCGACGGTGCGGCATGATGCGCCGGTGAACGACTTTGTGGTCAACCTGCGCAACGGAAATTTCAAACTGCGACAGACGGATCTTTTTGTCCCGGACGTGGTGCCGCTGGCTCTTACCCGAACGTACTTCGCGTGGAATCCTTACAGCCGGGCGTTTGGAGTGGGGATGAATCATCCGTATGACATCTGCCCGACAGGAACGAGATTTCCTTATACGTACGAGAACCTGAACCTGGAAGACGGGTACGAGGTTTACATGCCGCGGGTTTCCAAAGGGACTGGGTACGCGGATGCGGTGTTCCGGCATGCGCTGTCGAACTCGGAGTTCTATGGAGCGATGATGGCGTGGAACGGAAACGGTTGGACGATGACTTTCCGCGATGGGCGCAAGATTTATTTTCCCGAGGCCTACTACGCGAAGAACTTTGCCCAGGGCGCTGCGACGGAAATGGTGGATGTTGCGGGGCAGCGCGTGCAGCTGAAGAGAAATAAGGTGCGCGACCTGGAAGAGATCATCTCTCCGAGCGGACATACGATCAGCTTGCAATATGATTCCAGCGATCGGATTGTCGAGGCGCATGACGACGCGGGCCACACGCGCAAGTATTTCTATAATCAGAATGGCCATCTGGACGGCGTTACCGATGGGGAGCGAGTGCTGTACCGCTTCGAATACCAACTGCTGATGCGGGGGCCGGAGAATGATCCGTGGCTGATGACGGCGGTGCTGGACGGGGATTGGAATGTGCTGGTGCGAAATAAGTTCGTGAATGGAAGAGTTACGGAACAAGTGCTGGGAGACGGAGAAGTTTTTCACTTTGACTACGACGTGCGGGGGCGCGAGGTTCTGCGGACCACGGTTACTCTGCCTTCGGGAGAAAAGAAAGAGTTCTCGTTCCGGGATGGGCGGCTCGTGGAATAAGGGTAGGTTAGCTTGTGACTGCGTTGTGCCGTTCTCGTTTTCTCCGCGTCACGTTTAATATGGAAGTCGTTACGGTGATCAGGCAGGGATCCCTTCGACAGGCTCAGGGCAGGCTCTTCGACTGCGCATGATCGCCTTTCAGTCGCTCATGCTGCGCTCAGGATGACACTTCGGAAATATCAGAGAGGATCGCCATGAAAGCTAGTTTACTTGCCGCGTTTTCTGCTTTTACCCTTCTTCTACTGGCGGCTGTTTTGTCCGCTGCTCAGACGCAGACATTTTCTACGTCAGCGGGGCCGGTCAAGATCACCCCGCTGAACCATGCCAGCACACTGATTGAGGCGGGCGGGAAGACGATTTATCTCGATCCCGCCAAGCCGGCGAAGTTGGGAGGGTTGCCGAAGGCTGACCTGATTCTGATTACCGACATTCATGGGGACCACATGGACCCGGATTCGATCAAGGAAATCAGCAAAGCGGACACGGAGATTTTCGCGGCGCCGGCGGTGGTTCAGACCGTGACCAACGGCAAGCCGATCGCCAACGGCGAAACAAAGACCTGGGGCGCGTGGACGATTGAGGCGATCGCGGCTTACAACTTGAAACGCGGGCCGGCTGAGGGCAAGCTTTTTCACGATAAGGGACGCGGCAATGGATATGTGCTGACCTATGGCGGCAAGCGATTTTATTTCTCCGGCGACACGGAAGGCGTTCCGGAGATGCGCGCGCTAAAGAACATTGATGTGGCGTTTGTGTGCATGAATCTGCCTTACACCATGCCGCCGGAAGAGGCGGCGGATGCGGTGAAGGCGTTTCATCCGAAGATTGTGATTCCGTACCACTATCGCGGATCGGATCTGACGGTGTTTCAGAAGGCTCTGGAAGGGACGGGGATTGAGGTGCGGATTCTGGAGTGGTATCCGAAATAACCATCCGCGGCAGAGCTGCGTTTTACCACCTAGGACAGCGGGTCTCTCGACTGCGTTCGGCTATCGCCTCACTGCGCTCGAGATGACAGGGTTTTTCTCGGCTCCGAATATCTCGACTTTTTTCGTGGTAACATCCGGCCAGTGGCTACGGCAAAAGACAATCTGAATCTGAACGCGAACCGGGAGCGGCTGGTGTCGGCGGCGCCGGTGGAGGACGATTCCTCGTTTGAGCTGAAGCTGCGGCCGCAGCGGCTGGCGGAGTTCATCGGGCAGAAAAAGGTTAAAGAAAATCTGGCGGTGGCGATTGAGGCGGCGCGGTCGCGCGGCGAGGCCATGGACCATGTGCTGCTGTACGGGCCTCCGGGGCTGGGCAAGACGACGCTGGCCAACATTATTGCCAACGAACTGGGAGTGCACTTTCAGCCGACGGCCGCGCCGCTGCTGCAGATCAAGGGCGACCTGACGGCGATTATTACCAACATGCAGGACAAGCAGGTGCTGTTCATCGATGAGATTCATCGCCTGCAGCCGGTGCTGGAAGAGCTGCTCTACTCCGCGCTGGAGGATTACAAGCTCGATATTATTATTGGGCAGGGGCCGTCGGCGCGGACGCATACGCTGGAGGTGAAGCCCTTCACGTTTGTGGGAGCGACGACGCGGGCGGGACTGATTTCGGCGCCGCTGCGGTCACGGTTTGGGATTGTGCTGCGGCTGGAGTTTTATACGCCGGCGGATTTGCAGGTGATTGTGGAGCGGTCGGCGGAGATTCTCGGAGTTGCGGTTGATGACGCGGGCGCGAAAGAGATTGCAGGACGGTCGCGGGGCACGCCGAGAATTGCGAACCGGCTGTTGCGGCGGGTGCGCGATTATGCGCAGGTGCGCGGCGCGGGAAACATCGATGAGCCTACGGCGAAGGCTGCGCTGGAAATGCTGGAAGTTGATCGCTACGGGTTCGATGAAGTCGACCGGCGGCTGCTGATGACCATCATCGAGAAATATCAGGGTGGTCCGGTGGGGGTGAACACGCTGGCCGCGGTGCTGGCGGAAGAGCCGGACGCGATCGAAGAGATTTACGAACCATTTCTGATGCAGGCCGGATTTCTGAACCGCACGCCGCGCGGGCGCGTGGCCACGCAGCTGGCGTATGAGTATTTCGGGATTACGCCGACGCGGCGGCAGAGCTCGTTGTTCTAGAACCCCGTTCTAGAATGCTGTTCTAGAATGAGGTGGGGGCTGCGATCCATGAAACACACCCGACAACTTACGGCCATTATTGAGCGCGAGGGCGACGGATACGTGGGACTTTGTCCCGAGCTTGATATCGCAAGTCAGGGCGAAACGATCGAGGGCGCTCGCGCTAATTTGCAGGAGGCGGTTGAGCTCTTTTTCGAGACGGCTGACCCGACTGAGATTGAACGAAGGCGTCACTCCGAGGTATTTGTGACGCGACTTGAGGTCGAGGTTGGGTAAGCTGCGCGTTCTTTCCGGACGCGAGGTTTGCGCCATCCTCGCGCGGCATGGATTCCTCGAGGTCCGGCAGCGTGGCAGTCATGTCGTGATGCAGAAGCGGAGCGAAGGCTCCACAATCACGGTTCCCGTCCTGAATCATTCGGAACTGAAGACTGGAACGTTAATGTCAATCATTCGGCAGTGCCAGCTGCCTCGGTCCCTGTTCGAGGCGTAAGCCGCGCCAAGCCGCCAGAGTGCCCTGTTCGGCAAAGCTCACAAACATCCTTTTCCTGTTCTGTGGGCCTTCCGGTGGTGTATCGTGCTGAGTTCCTTCTCTCGCGTGACGAGAGTGGCGGGGGCGCGTGCGGGCGAAAGCGGGACCTGAAATTTCAATTCAAAGGAGGTGGAAGCAGCGGGCCGCCGCGGCTCTGATCGTGGCTGCGGGCTTGATGTGTGCCTGGCCGGCGGCGGGACAGAATTCGGTCCCCGCACCGCAAACAGGCACGCAGACACAGAGTCCGCCGCCCGGACTGCCGGCGTTGACGATTCCGCGGTTGCAGCGTGCGCCTTCGCTGGAAGATTTCCTCGGCATGGAACCGCAGGGAGAAATCGCGCACGCCATGGCGAAGGTCACGGGCTTCACGCAGCGGAATCCGCACGATGGCGAGAGCGTTTCCGAGCGTACTGAGGCTTACCTGGGCTATGACCAGAAGAACCTGTACGTGGTGTTCGTGTGTTTCGACGATCCGAAGAAGGTTCGTGCGCGCATGTCGGTGCGGGAAGATATTTACGACGACGATCAGGTGGAGATCATTCTCGATACGTTTCACGACCGTCGGCGCGCCTATGCGTTTCAAACCACGCCGCTGGGGGTGCAGTGGGACGCGATCTGGACGGAAGCGTCGCGGGCGGAAGTAAACGGCAATTGGGATACGTCGTTCGACACGGTGTGGGATTCGCGGGGCAAAGTTACCAGCCGCGGTTATGTGGTATGGATGGCGATTCCGTTCAAGAGCCTGCGTTTTCCGGCGACGAAACTGCAGGAGTGGGGAATCATTCTGTATCGCGGAATCTATCGCAAGAATGAGGACTCGTTCTGGCCGCGGATTTCGCGGAAGGTGGAAGGACGGTTGGGGCAGGAAGCGACGCTGAACGGGCTGGAGGGAATTTCTCCGGGACGCGATATTGAGCTGATTCCTTACGGGATCATGCGCGGCTTTCGGGCGCTGGACACGCGCGATCCCTACAATCCGTTTTTTCAGAGCGCGAATGTGCAGGGGCAGCCGGGCATGGACGCCAAGTTCGTGATCAAAGACCACTTTGTGCTCGATATGACGGCGAATCCGGACTTCAGCCAGGTGGAATCGGAGGATCCGCAGATCACGGTGAACCAGAGATTCGAAGTGTATTTTCCGGAGAAGCGGCCATTTTTTCTGGAGAACGAAGATTATTTCCGCACGCCGTTCGATTTATTTTTCACGCGAAATATTCAGGACCCGTCGGCGGGAATCCGGCTGACCGGCAAGGAAGGACCGTACTCGGTTGGGCTGATGGCGACCGACGACAGGAGTCCGGGATTAGCCGTGCCGAGCTACTGTCCGCCAACATCGCCGGTGTGTTCGAGCGATCTGTTCGGTGTCCGGTCATACTTTGCGGTCGCGCGCGTTAACCGCGACATTTTCAAACAGTCGAGTGTGGGCGCGATCTATACGAATTGGCAATGCCCGTCGACGGGAGAATTCAATCGCGTGGGCGGCGTCGACACGCGCTTGAAATTCAACGCCAACTGGATCATGGAAGGGCAGGCGGTGGTGAGTTCGAGCAACCTGCTGGGATTGTCCGGCCCGGGATTGCTCGCCGCTAACCTGCAGAATACCTGCGAGGCTGCGCTGTTCCCTTTCGACTCGGGCAATGCCGGAAACGGCACCTACTATGCGGGTGCGGCCGACCGGGTTGATCTGAAGCACAACGGGCTGCACCTGATTTACAGCGGTTCTTACCAGGACCTTACGCCCGGTTTTGTGACGGTGCCGGGATTCGTGAACAGGGTCGACATTCGCGACAGCGAGCAGCATGCGGGATACATTTTTCGTCCCAAGCAGGGCTGGGTGGTCGCCTGGGGGCCGGCATTCTACAGCCACTACGCGTTTGATCACGCGGGAACACGGCTCGACACCGACTACACGCCCTACTTTTTTATTCAGGGGCGAGGGCAGACCACGGTGCGGCTCCTGCCTTACGAGGAGTCGCGCGAACGTTTGCGGCCGCAGGATTTCGCGTTTCTGGGCTTGCTGGGGGTGACGCAAGATCAGGACTATCACGAGCACCGCAGCGGAGCTTCGTTCCAGACAGGGTATTTCCCTAAGGTCACGTTGGGGGCGAGTTATTACTGGGGAGACGGACCGAACTTTGTGCCGGCGTTCAACGCGGCTCCGCAATGGCTGCTGGGGCGGTTGAATACGGGCGCGGCTAATTTGACATTCCGTCCCGTGAAACCGCTGAAGATTGAGAACACTTATCTTTTTGAGCGCCTGCGGGCTACGAACGGCAGTTATCTTTTTGAGCTGCCGCAGTATCCCGGTGCGGGCCGGGGAATCTTTAATGATCACATCGCGCGCAGCAAGTGGAACTGGCAGTTCACGCCGCAACTTTCGGCGCGCGTGATTCTGCAGTACAACGGGCTGCTGGCCGGGACGCCGGGGGTGGGATCTCCGAATACCTATCTGCCGACGCAGAAGGAGTTCAATGCCGACTTTCTCGTCACCTACCTGGTGCATCCGGGGACAGCGATCTACGTGGGCTATAACAGCGACCTGCAGAACCTGAACGTAGAACAGGAGACGCCGACCTTGCCGGGCGGAGTGTTCGCGACGGCGAAGGGATACATCAACGACAGCCGGCAGTTTTTCGTGAAGGTGAGCTATTTGTTCAGGTTCTGAGGACGGTTCTCAGCTATCAGCCGTCAGCCCTTAGCTTGGAAGTGCCTGATTCCGAGGGTTTTGCTGAGAGCTGAAAGCTGATGGCTGAGAGCTTCTGTGGGTTTGCCGAATCCTGTGGATATCCGGTAGAATCTAATGATCTGAAACGAGGTTAGGGACAGCTATGAAAGCAGCCATTCATCCGGCATACAACGAAGTGCGCGTGCATTGCGCGTGCGGCAACGCATTTGTGACGCGGTCGACTCATAAGGGCGACATCAGCGTGGAAATTTGCTCGAACTGCCATCCGTTCTTTACCGGCAAGCAGAAACTGATGGATACCGCGGGCCGCGTGGAGCGCTTCCGCCGCAAGTACGCCAAGAAAGAGACACCCGCGACCCCGGCGAAATAGGTTTTCTGGCCACGGATTTCGCGCGGATCAACAAGGCATTCAGCCCTCGCTCTGGCGGGGGCTTCGTTTTTCAGCCGCTTTTGCGCGGCAGATAGAATAAGACGGTGAAGAAGTTCTGGGACAACTCGGCGGGGGCGGATTTGCTGACGGTAGACGCGGGCGGGGGCGCCCGCGCCGCACGAGTTGTGCCGGGTTCCCTCTCGATCGGCAGCGTCGCGGTCGCTCCTGCGACCGTGCTGGCGCCGATGGCCGGCGTCACTGACACGGTGTTTCGGCGGTTCATTCGCAATCTGGGCGGATGTGGGCTCATCATGACCGAGTTCACGTCGGCGGACGGCGTGCTCCGAAAGAAGGATCAGAAGGCGAAGCGCTATCTGCATTTCTACGAAGACGAGCACCCGATATCCGCGCAGCTTTTTGGCAGCGATCCGCAGGTGATGGCCGAGGCGGCGCGCATGGTCGAGGGGTTGGGTTTCGATCTGGTTGACCTCAACCTTGGGTGCCCGGCGAAAAAAGTCGTTAAGTGCAACGGAGGGTCAGGGCTGCTGCGCGATCTGCCGGCGATTGGCAGGATTTTCGAGGCGGTGCGCGCGGCGGTGAAGATTCCTTTTACGGTGAAGTTCCGCGCGGGATGGAACGACGAGGAAATCGTGTGCGTGGAACTGGCGCGCATGGCGGAATCGTGCGGGCTCGCTGCGGTGGCGCTGCATGCCCGCACGCGCGAGATGGGCTACAGCGGTCAGGCGCGGTGGGAGTGGATCGCGGCGGTCAAGGATGCAGTGAAGATTCCGGTGATTGGGAACGGCGATATTCGCAGCCCGGAAGATGCGTGCGCGATGGTGACGCAGACGGGATGCGATGCGGTGATGATCGGGCGGACTGCGCCGTCGAATCCGTGGATCTTCCGGCAGATTCAGCAGTACTGCGCAGGGACCAGCAATGGCCACGTGGGGACAGGCGCCAAGTCTCAGGCTTACGATCATCCCAGCGAAGCGGACCGGTATCAGATGATTCGCACTTACTTTCAAATGCTGATCGAGGAAGAACTGCCTGACGCGGTCGGCAAGATGAAGCAGTTCGCGTCGTGGTTTACGCATGGCGTGCCCGGCGGAGCGGGATTGCGCAAGGCAATCTACGAAGCGAAGAGCGCGCCGGAGATTCTGGCACGGGTGGAAGAATTCTTCGAAGCTCGACTATGTGCCGCGGGCGCCCACGCCCGCGGCTAGATCACATTTAGGGACGAGCTTCAGAACTCGCCTGAGCCCGTTGCTTTATCACCCGAACGGGTTCCGGAGCCGCACTCCACAGAACAATTTTGTAATGATCGTCCCCCTGCAGACCATCGGCGCTGAGGGCATTCAGGCGCCCATAGTAGATGCGAGCGCGACAGGGCCCGGGCGGTAACTCAATCCGCTCAGCGTCTGGAAAGTAGTCAGTGCACCCGGCGATTACGACTCGCCCGGACGGTGCATCGAGCGTGCATTCGTTCACCTGATCCCACGCACTGGTGTCGTCGTCGGGGGCGGCGTCTGCGATCTCCACAGTGACCGGAACAATCATGTTTCGAACCGTCCCAACCCCTATTGTTCCGGGGGCAGTCGCCAACATGCGATGCGCCGCTTCCGGCGTCCAACTTTCGGAGAGATCGCCCTTCACGGTCTCGTCCTGCAGATAGAACTGGAAGTAGTCGGCAAAGAGATCGAATTGAAATCTCCGATTCATCCGCTCAAAATCGCTCACGAACAGCCGCCTACGACTTGCCTTTGGGCGCGTCCTCGGGCGCGGACTTCTTCAAGTCGAGCGAGCCGCCGTCGTCTCCTACGGTCCACGACCCGACTAACTTGTCGTCGGCGAAGTGCGCGGCGATGGTGCCGGGGCCGCCGGCATCGAACTCGATCGTGACCGTATCGCCTTTGCGGGAACCGCCGGTGATGGGAAAATCTCCATGCGTGGAGTGGATCATGCCGGAGAGCGCGCCATCCTTTTCCTCCACGTCAATGCTCACCGGGATGACCTCTTCCGCCTTATTCTTGGCGGAGCCCTCATAGTGGCCGCTCAAAGACGCCTTGGCGGGTGCGCTCTTATCCTGTTGAGCTTGGTCCGGCTGGGCTTGCGCTACGCAACAGAGTGCGAGCATGAGGCATGCGAGCGTTGAGAGTGTTATGACATGGCGTTCGGCCGTGAAAAACCGAGCAATCCTGGCAATCTTGTTCTGGGACATTCGACTCACACTCCTTTGGCCATCATCTTACCCGACTCGTCTTTTTCCACATAGGCCCAGGGAGTTTGCGGATCGTGGGTGAAAACCGTCAGCCATTTCTCCGGGATGGACTGCGCGTAATACTGCTTCTTGCTCTCGATAGTTTGCAGCGGGTAGAGGTCGAAGCCCATGCCCCAGGTGATGTCGATGTGCGCGGTCGTGGGAATGAGATCGGAGATATAGCAGGCGGTGGTTCCCTCAGAGGCTAAAGCCCCGGCATCTCTTGCGTTTAACGGCACGACTGAAGTCGTGCCCTTCCCGTTGGTGCCGTCCTGCGCGGACTTCGAACCTGCGCTTCGGATGACTACGGCTTGCATGTGGGCGGTGTGGCCGGGGAAGGTCTGCACCGATAAGCCGGGCAGGATTTCTTCGCCGCTTTTGAGCAGCGTCATCTGGCCGCTTTCGACCAGGGGGTCGTAGTTTTCCGAGATGTAGCTGATGGCGTCGCGTTCGCTGGGACGGCGCGCATATTGCCACTCGCCCTCCGGCGCATAATATTTGGCGCGGGGGAATGTGGCCACGTACTTGCCGTTCTTGTCGCGGATTGTGTTCCATCCGCAGTGGTCGAAGTGCAGATGGGAATTGATGACGATGTCGACGTCTTCGGGTGCGATGCCGCTGGCGGCGAGATTCTTGAGCAACCGCGCGGGCTGGCCGTAGAACTTGACCATGCGCTCGGAAAGCTTGTTGCCCATGCCGGTTTCGACCAGCACGGTATGTTTGGTGGAGCGCGGCCCGTCCATGCGGATGACGAGCGAGTTGAGTCCGGCGGCGACGTAATTTTTGTCGTCGGCTGCGACCTTGCGCGACCACATGACTTTCGGTACGACGCCAAAGAATGCCCCGCCGTCGAGCGGGTAGGTGCCGTCAGAGAAAATGCTGAGTTCGAAATCGCCAAGGGTGAGCCGGTGCATACGTTCAGTGTGCCACAACTTCAATTCGCCGCGGATTTGCGCGGATCGACACGGATAAATCTTGAATGGCTTGTCCGTGACGATCCTTGATCTGCGAGATCTGTGGCTGTGGCTTTGCTAGTCTCTAACTATGGAGCGTCCGGCGGGCGTCACGGGGATCGCGGTTCTGTTCTTTCTGGCCGCGATTTATCTGTGGACGATCGGAGTGCTGAAGCTGCTTGCGCCTGAGGCGATCTCGCTGATGCGCGGAGCGCCGCTCATGTATGGATTGGAATTAGCTGGACCGTATATGGCGCTCTTGGTCGGAACTGGCTATGCGCTGGTGGGCTGGGGATTGCTTCGCCTGCGCCGTTGGGCGCGCTGGGCGGCGATGGCGGTGACGGTGCTTGGGGTCGCGTCACTGGTGCCAACCATCTCCATGGCAGTGCTGGGTGGTGCTGTCTTTTGGTACGGGCTGCAGATTGCGTTGCGCGTCGCGGCCGCATGGTATTTGGCGCAGGCGCCGGCGGTGATCGACACATTTGCGAAGAAGTGACGCGGTCTTGGGCTTAGGAATAGGATATTCTTTTCGCCATGGCTCGTCCTGTTGGAGTCAGCGCGATCGGGTGTTGGTGCCTGCTGGCCGGAGTCTACTTCTGCTCCGTTTCCGCGCTGATAGTCTTTGCACCGGCCGCAGCTCTAAGTCTCAGCGCACTGCCATTTCTCCATGCGCTCAAGTTGATGAATCCATATTTCGCATTGGCGATCGGGGCCGCATGGGCTTTGGTCGCGTGGGGACTCTTTCGGATGCGTGACTGGGCCCGCTTCGCAGCAACCATAATTCTGGGAATCGGGGTAGCCTGGGCGCTGCCGACATTCTTGCTGGCGAGGCACTCTTATCTCCAGATCCTAATTGCCGTTCCGGAGATTGTAGTAAGAGTCGCTGCGATTGCGTACCTCCTAAGCCCATCGGTGCTCGACGCGTTCATAGTGAAACGCTCGGAACCAGCTCTACGTCGTTAAACCGGAGACTACCGTTTCGCCTTCGCGGACGCCCCGACGCGCGGGCTCACCTCGAACTTCATCTTGCCGGCGGCTTTGTCGGCGTCGACGATGATGTGGTCGCCGTGCAGGATCTCGCCGTCGAGAATCTTCAGCGCGAGCGGATCCTGTACCAGCTTTTGAATCGAGCGCTTCAGGGGGCGTGCGCCGAAGTTCGGGTCATAGCCTTGCGCGAAGAGAAGTTCTTTGGCGCCATCCGTCAGCTCCAGCGAAATCTTGCGATCGGCGAGCAGGCGGCGCACATCTTCCAGGCGCAGCTCGATGATCTTGACCAGCTGTTCTTTGCCGAGCGGACGGAAGACGATGATGTCGTCGACGCGGTTCAGGAACTCGGGTTTGAAGTGCGCGTGCAGGGCGGTCATCACCTGCTGCGAGGCCTTTTCGAACTCTGCCTCGGAGCGCGGAGCTTCCGCCTGTAAGAATGATGACCCGATGTTCGAGGTCATAATCAGAATCGTGTTTTTGAAATCGACGACGCGGCCCTTGCCGTCGGTGAGGCGGCCGTCGTCCATGATCTGCAAAAGAATGTTGAACACGTCGGGATGCGCCTTCTCGATTTCGTCGAACAGCACGACTGCGTAGGGACGGCGGCGAACCAGTTCGGTGAGCTGGCCGCCCTCTTCATAGCCGACATAGCCCGGAGGCGCGCCGATGAGGCGGGCGACGGAATGCTTCTCCATGTATTCGGACATGTCGATGCGGAGCAGAGCGTGTTCGTCGTCGAATAGAAATTCAGCAAGCGCGCGCGCGAGTTCGGTCTTGCCGACTCCGGTCGGGCCTAAGAGGATGAACGAGCCGATGGGACGCTTGGGATCGCTCAACCCCGCGCGCGAACGGCGAATCGCGTTGGCCACGCGTTCGAGCGCCGGGTCCTGGCCGATGACGCGCAGGCGCAGGCGTTCTTCCATGGTGACCAGCTTCTTGACTTCGCCTTCGAGCATCTTTGAGACCGGAATTCCGGTCCACTTGGAGACGATGCCGGCGACATCTTCTTCGTCGACTTCCTCCTTGAGCATGCGGATGCCGCCCTGGTTCTCCATTTGCTTGCTGAGTTTGGCGAGTTCATCTTCGGCTCGAGGGATCAGACCGTATTGAATTTCAGATGCGCGTTGAAGATTTCCCGAGCGCGTCTCGGCTTGGTTTTCCGCTTTCAGTTTTTCGATCTGCTCTTTGAGGGCGCGAATGCGGGCGATGAGGTCTTTCTCTTTTTTCCAGTTGGCTTTGAGCGTGTTGGAGCGCTCGCGGATTTCGGCGAGTTCTTTCTCGATCACTGCGAGGCGATCGCGAGAGTTCGCATCGTCTTCTTTCTTGAGCGCTTGCTTCTCGATTTCCAGCTGGGTGGCTTTGCGGTCGAGCTGATCGATGTCGGTGGGCAAGGAATCGATCTGTATGCGCAGCGAAGACGCGGCTTCGTCGATTAGATCGATGGCCTTGTCGGGGAGGAAACGGTCGCTGATGTAGCGGTGTGAGAGCGTGGCCGCTGCAACGATGGCCGAATCTTTAATGCGAACCCCATGATGTACTTCGTATTTTTCTTTCAGGCCGCGAAGGATCGAGATGGTGTCTTCAACGTTGGGCTCGCCGACAAAGACGATCTGGAAGCGGCGTTCGAGGGCCGTATCTTTTTCGATGTACTTGCGATATTCGTTGAGCGTGGTGGCGCCGACGGCGCGCAGTTCGCCGCGAGCCAGCGCTGGTTTCAGCATGTTGGAGGCGTCGATGGCGCCTTCGGCGGCTCCGGCGCCGACCAACGTGTGCAGTTCGTCGATGAAGAGAATGATCTGGCCCTGTGAGTCTTCAATTTCTTTGAGGACGGCTTTCAAGCGGTCTTCAAACTCACCGCGATATTTCGCTCCGGCCAGCATCGCTCCGAGATCGAGCCCGACCACGCGCTTGTTCTTAAGTGCTTCGGGCACGTCACCGGAAATGATGCGCTGGGCGAGACCTTCGACGATGGCGGTCTTGCCGACGCCGGGTTCGCCGATAAGCACGGGATTATTTTTCGTGCGGCGCGAGAGCACCTGGATGACGCGGCGGATTTCTTCATCGCGCCCAATGACGGGATCGAGCTTGCCGCGGCGCGCCTGCTCGGTCAAGTCGCGAGCGTATTTGTCGAGAGCCTGGAACTTAGCCTCAGGATTCTGGTCGGTAACTTTTTGTGATCCGCGGACGACGGCGAGCGCTTTCAAAATCGCGTCGTTGGTGGCGCCGTGGGCCGCGAGGATCTGCTGGCCGGGATCGCGCTTGAGGCCTGTAATGGCCAGCAGCAGGTGCTCGGTGGAGACGTATTCGTCTTTGAAATTCGAGGCTTCTTTGAAAGCCTGCTCGAGTAGCTTGTTGACTTCGTTGGAGGGCGCGGGTTGCGCGGCTTCTCCAGAAACTTTGGGAAGTTTTTCAATCTCTTTGTAGATTTCCGACAAGACGGCTTGCGGGCCGATGCCGATCTTTTCCAGCACCGGCGGGACAATGCCTTCTTTGTCTTCGAGCAGCGCGGCCAGCAGGTGAATGGGGCGCAGTTCGGGATTGCCGTGCTCGGAGGCGAGCTGGTTCGCGCGCTGCACAGCTTCCTGCGCTTTGACGGTGAATTTGTCCCAACGGATCGGCATGGAAGTTTCTCTACTTTCTTTCTGTCATTCTCAGCGAAGGGAAGAACCTGTGCAAATGTGCCAGCAGTAGAAAAGTGCAGAGGTGCTTCGCTCAGGAATACAATGATATTTGGATGTTCAAAAAACAACGGGAGACGGACATTTCTGCCGCCTCCCGCTGGCCTCAGGGGCTAAAGCCCAGATTCTTCTTTCGCTCTAGCGCGGTGCTGAAGCGCCGCTCTTTCACGAAAAACCTTCCGCGCTTCGCGCGGAGGCGGACAGGACTGTCCGCCCCACATGAGCTGATTACGCGGCTTTGCTGGGGCCCTTGCTTTCGATCTGCTTTTCGGTGCCCGGCTTTTCCGAGCCCACGTTGACCTTGATCTGCTTGGGCTTGGCTTCGGCTTTCTTGGGCAGGGCGATCTTCAGCACGCCCTTGTCGTAGGTCGCCGAAACGGACTCGGTGTCGACCGTGGTGGGCAGAGTGAAGGTGCGGGTGAAGCTGCCGTACTGGCGCTCCACGCGGCGGTAGTTCTCTTCTTTCTCTTCTTTTTCGATCTTGCGCTCGCCGTGCACGGTCAGAACGTTGTTCTCGATCTGGACGTCGATGTCTTTCTCCTCGATTCCCGGGACTTCGATCTTCAGCGTGACTTTGTGCTCGTCTTCGTAGACGTCGACGGCGGGGGCAAAGCTCGAGGTGGTCAGAGATTCGTCGCCTTCAGCGCCACGGTAGGACTCGCGGAACACGCGGTTGATGCGGTCCTGCAGGGTGGAAAACTCACGGAACGGTTCAAAGCGGGTTAATACGGTCATGGGTAAATCCTCCTTCAGATTTTGGTGATTCGATTGGTTTCAGAATTTCTGGTTCAAGCGTTTCCAGGACCGGCTCTGGAGAACTGCTTCAGGGCTGCGGTCACTTTCATTAGACGCCTAGTTAGCGCAAAAGACGCATAAAAGTTGAGCGTATCATTGTCAACTACAATAGTATGCTTATTTTCATTCACTTACCGACGCTATGACGCACTTCAGGTAGGAAGTTTCGGGGATGTTCAGGAGAACTGGGTGGTCTTTGGCTTGTCCTCGGACTTCGATCAGGCGCAGGGTGCGGTGGGCATCGAGAGCGGCCGAACCGAGCATCTCGAGGAAGTCCGACTGGCTGACGTGGTAGGAGCAGGAGCAGGTGACGAGGATGCCGCCAGGGCGAAGCATCTTGAGGGCGCGAAGATTGAGTTCCTTGTAGCCGCGCAGGGCCGCGTCGAGATCGCGCTTGGACTTAGCAAAGGCGGGCGGGTCGAGAACGATTGTGTCGTAGCGGCGAGCCTCTTGCGGACGAGCTGGCGAAGCATAGTCCTTGAGCAGATCGAAGGCGTTGGCCTCGATCCACTCAAGTTCGTTTTGACCCAACAACTCCTCGTTCAGCGCGGCATTCTGGTCAGCGATTTCGAGGGCGGGGCGGGAGCTGTCGACGCCCGTTACGTGCGAGCAGCGCGGCGCGAGATGCAGGGCGAAACCGCCCTGGTAGCAGAAGACGTCGAGGGTGTCGCCGTGGGCGTACTGCGCGGCAGCGGCGTAGTTCTCGCGCTGGTCGAGGAAGGCTCCGGTCTTCTGGCCTTCGAGAGCGTCGAAGCGGAAATGGACGCCGTTCATGGTAAACGTGGTGGAAGTCTTCTCGCCCAGCAACAGGCGGGACGAGCGCGGCGGGAGCGATTCCAGTTCGCGCACGCGGGGGTCGACGCGCTCGATGATCGATGCCGGGTGCAGACGGGCCGTGAGTTCCGTGAGGATGGCTTGACGGACGGGTTCGGCGTCCATTGCTTGGGTGAGGAGTTGCAGGGAAAGAATGTCGTCGTATCGATCGACGATCAAGCCAGGGAGAAAGTCGGCTTCGCTGAAGACCACGCGGTAGGCCTCGGTGTCGCGGACTAGAGGCTCTCGGTAGGCAATGGCATCGGCGATACGTTGGCGAAGCAACGCGGGAAAATCCGCGATGGCATCGGGGGAAAGCATGCGAATCGCGATTTGCGACGAACTGGAGTAGAGGGCCGTCCCGAGCGGCTTGCCGCGATGATCGACGACGCGAACCAGGGAGCCGGGCAGGACGCCATCGGCGGAGACGATGTCAGAACGGTAAACCCAGACGTGGCCGGCTTTGAGGCGCGTGGCTCCGCGGGGGGAAACCTTGACCGTGAGTACGGCGTGCGCTGATTGAGGCATCTCGAAATCTTAACGGAAAGCGCGCTATGGCGAAGACGCCGTCGTTCGGATATGCTCTCCAGTTTGGCGCGCGTCAGAGGAGGTAGCATGTCCCGCACACTCGAACTGACCAGGATTGCAGTGACCGTAATCCTCACGCTGCAGGTTTCCGCATCAGCAATAGCTCAAGCGCCCAATCCATCGCTCGACGATCCGGCACGCAGGGAAGCCTTCCAGCTCTTCGACGCGGGTAAATACGTAGACGCACTGCCCCTCTTGGAGAAAGTCGTCACCGATCATCCCGCGGACAGTGTTGCCAAGGTGCGCTGGGCCTTCTCGATGATCGGATATGCGGCAACACTTTCCGATCCGGCGGAGCGGAAGAAAGTGCGAGCCCGCGCCAGGGCTCTCGCCGTCCAGTTGAAAGAAGCGGGCGACAATAGCAATCTGCTGCAGATGATGCTGCTTCTCCCGGAAGACGATCGGAGCCGTCGTTCTCAGACCGGAAGGAAGTAGACGACGCTATGAAGGCCGCAGAGTCCGACTTCGGCCGGGGCGACCTCGACAAGGCCCGAGAAGGGTATCAGCAGGTGCTCCTTCTTGATCCAGGCAACTACGACGCTGCCCTTTTTACCGGCGACGTTCTCTTCAAACAACATGCCTATAGTCAGGCCGGGGAGTGGTTCGCGCGCGCCATCCAGATTAACCCGAACCGTGAAACGGCTTACCGCTACTGGGGCGATGCGCTGACAGCTGCTTCGAAGAATGATGAAGCACGAGGAAAATTTATCGACGCCGTGATCGCGGAACCTTACAGCAACAAAGCCTGGATGGGGCTTCGGCAATGGGTGGACCGGAATAAGGTGAAACTCAACGTTCTGGTGCTTAAGGACAAATCGGCGGCGCAGGCCAATGGCAGTAACGGCACAATCACGCTCGACGCGAGCATCTTGAATGGAGACAGCGCCGGGACGGCGGCCTGGCTGGTCTATAGCGGGACCCGTCTGTCATGGCAGCAGGAGAAGTTCAAGAAAGAATTTCCAAACGAGCCTGCATATCGCCGCTCGCTAAAGGAAGAGGCGGAGGCACTGGATACGATGGTGGCCGTGATCGGTGAAGACGCGAAGTCCGCAAAGAAAGCGAAGAACGTGGACCCGTCTCTTCTGGCGCTGGTTCAACTCGATCATGCGGGGCTGCTAGAGCCCTTCGTGCTTTTCAATCGTGCTGACGCTGGAATCGCGAAGGACTATCCCGCCTATCGGGACGCGCACCGCGACATACTCCGGCGGTATCTGGATGAGTATGTTGTTCCAAAGACTCCGTGACATTTCAAATGAATACGGTCGCGTTAACCTCTAGCTGGCAGCTTGTTCGGTGGGAGCTGCGGGTGACTGCTGCTTCACGTGCGAGCCTTGGGCGGCCTCGTGGCGGGCTAAATCGAGATCGAACCGCAGAGAATCGAGGGCGACCATGGGGAGTTCGTTGCCGAAGGCGTCGAGTTCGTCTTCGCTCCAGCCGCCGTTCAAGCGCATCGCGCCGGTGATGTCTTCGGGGAAGGCCTGGCGATAATCGCCTTCGCGGATAAGGATATCGCCGATGAGGCGTCCGGTGTGCACGTCGTAGACGCGGCGGCTGGACTGGCCGCGGGCGGTGGTGAGACAGAGGAAGACTTCGCCGATTCCGTTGAATTCCGCGCGATAATACCAGGCCTGCGGCGCGTCGATTTTCGGGTGATGCCTTTTGGCGCGCGTGGTCGAGGGCTTTACATCCGCCATCTCATCGGCGGGGTTGAAGTAGAGAATGCGCTGGCAGGAATCGCAAACGATGGTCTGCGTGCCCGAGCGGACTTCGTTATAAGTCTGCGGCCGAAGCATCACGCGGCAGGCCATACATTTCTGGTCGCGAACTTCGGAGAGGCCGCTGCCGCGAAATTTCGAGACGCGTTCGTAGTGGCGGAGCAGGTCTTCGGCGACGCTGGTGCGAATCTGATCGCGCTTGGCGCGCCACTCGGCCAGAAGAGCTTCGTCCTTGGCGGTGAGCTGGCGGGCTTCTTCTTTCTCTTTTTCGATCTCGGCGGTTTCGGCTTTCAGTTCGGCCTGCGCGGCTTTGACTTCTTTATCGCGCGCATCGGCGTTGACCATCAGCTCGAGAATCTTGTCCTCGTTGGCGGTGATTTCCTTTTCCGCAAACTGGATTTCGTGCAGCAGCGCCTTATATTGGTCGTTGGTTTTAACGTCGAGAGACTGGTCGCGATACTTGGAAATCTTGCCGCGGAGATCGGAGATGGCAGTGTCGTACTTGCGGCGGTTGGCTTCGTCGGCCTTGACGGCAGCTTGAGCCTTTTCGAGTTGCGCCTTGGTGCCGGCCAGCTTCTGCTCAATGACGGCCACGCGCTTGGGGAATTCGGCGACTTCGTCCTGCAGGCGGCGGATTTCCCTGTCCGTGTCCTGCAGTTTCAGCAGATTTTCGATGTCAGGAAGCATTCGGCATTGGACTCTATTGATTCTAGCATGGGGTAAGGGAGTTCATTCGGGTCGAAATCCTTAACCACAGAGGCCACAGGGTTTCACGGGGGAACACCACAGGCTGCCATGCGGCCGCGGGCCTGCGCGGTGTACACTCTTTGCTTCGCCTGATTGTGCATCTGCAGTCACTTCTCTTCCACGAGGTTACTTCGTGAAACGACAGACTCTGCTCGTTGCCTGCTGCGCGCTGTTCGCAATCATTCTTGGCTTTACCCTCTCCTCGCCAGCCGGGGCGCAGACCACGCCCACCAAGCCGCTGACCATTGAAACCATGTATCAGTCCGGAGGTCTGGGCGGGCGCGGGCCGGAAACCATGGAGTGGAGTCCGGACGGAACCAAGCTGACGTTTGTGCAGCGCGACGAGAAAGCAGAGAGCGGCGAGCTGTGGTACGTGGACGCTGCGACCGGCGAGAAGAAGGTGCTGGTGAGCGCGGCCAAGCTGGCGTCGCTCGATCCGGACGTGAACAAGGTGAAGAACGAACGCGAGAAAGAGCGGCGGACGCGTTATCACGTGGCGGCATACTTGTGGGCGCCGGACTCGAAGCACCTGATTTTTGATTCGCAGGGGCAGCTCTGGCTGTACGACCTGGGAACGCAGACGGGGGTGCAGTTTACGTCGGCTGCCGATCCCAGCGGAGATCCGAAGTTTTCGCCCGACGGCAGCCACGTGGCCTACACGCGTAAACATAATCTTTATGTTCGTCCCGTGAACGGCGCGGATGAAAAGCAGCTGACCAAAGACACGGGCGATGATCTGTTCAACGGCGACATCGATTGGGTGTATGCCGAGGAACTGGGTGTACGCAGCAATTATTTCTGGTCGCCCGCGGGCAAAGAGATCGTCTACCTGCACATGGACGAAACCAAGGTGCCGACTTATCCCATCACCGACTGGATGCCGACGCACCCCACGGTCGATCCCGAGAAATACCCGAAGGTGGGGGATCCGAATCCGGTGGTGAAGCTGGGCGTGGTCGACATCGAGAAAGGGAAAACGCGCTGGATTTCGGTCACCAGCGATGCGGATTCCTACATCCCGCGGTTTGGCTGGGTCAAAGAGGGAGTGATCTGGGCAGCGGTGCAGAATCGGGCGCAAGACAAGACAGAGTTGTTCTTCGTCGACGCGAAGACCGGTAAGTCGAGGATGGTGTTCAGCGAAACCACGCCCGACTCATGGATGGATTTTGAGCATATCGAGATTCCGTTTCTGAAAACCAGCGGCGGCTTTCTCTGGCCCAGCTGGCGCGACGGCCATACGCACATCTATCTCTACAGCTTTGACAAGCAGGATCCGATGGCCGCAGATGCCAAGCTGGAGCGGCAACTGGAGAAGGGCGATTACGAAGTGTTGGGAATCGCGGGCGTGGACGAGGCGGCCGGGACGGTGTTCTTCTCGGCGAATAAAGATGATCCGCGGCAGGTGCATATTTTCTCGGTGCAGCTGGATGGATCAGGATTCAAGGCGCTGACCACCGAAGAAGGGATGCACTTCGGGGACTTCAGCGACGACGCCAAGCACTATACCCACATGTATTTTGGTCCGCAGGCGGCGTCCAGCCTGACTTTGTGTGCGGTGGGAGGCGGGTGCAACCCGGTGTGGCAGGCAAAAAACTCGATCGCCGAATACGGACTGCGTGCGCCGAAGTATCTGGAGTTCAAGGCGGAAGATGGCACCACGCTCTACGGGCGATTGCTGCTGCCTCCGGAAGGCACGGCCAGCGGGAAGGTCCCGTTGATCGTGAACATTTACGGCGGGCCGGCTGGGCAGACGGTACGGAAGTCGATGCCAGACGCGTTTGATGAAATTCTGGCGCGCAAGGGATTCGCGATTTTCTCAGTTGACAATCGCGGCACGCCGGGGCGCGATCGCAAGTTCCAGACGGCGATCCGGCACGAGTTTGGCGCGATTGAGTTGAAGGATCAGCTGACCGCGCTCGATCAACTCTACACGCAGTATCCGCAGCTCGATAAGGATCGCACCGGGATCTGGGGCTGGTCGAATGGCGGATCGATGACGCTCTATGCGATGACGCACTCTGACCGTTTTCGCGCGGGCGTGGCCGTGGCTCCGGTGACCGACGCACGCAACTATGACTCCATTTATATGGAGCGCTACTTTGGTCTACTGAACGACGACAAGGCCGGGTACGAAATGTCGGACGTAACGCAGGCGGCCGACAAGCTGCACGGGGTGCTGCTGCTGGTGCACGGCACGAGCGACGACAATGTGCACTTCCAGAACAGCATTCAGATGATCAACGCGCTGATCAGCGCGGGCAAGCAGTTCCGGCTGATGATCTATCCCAACAAGACGCACAGCATCGCGGGGAAAGACGCGCGTATTCACCTGTTCAACATGATTGCGGATCACTTTGAGCGGGAGTTGAAGTAGGGCAGTGGCTAGGGATTAGTGGTTAGTGGTTAGCGAAGATCGGAAGATTTCAGCGGCTTCGGTTTCCACTGGAGCCGCTTTATTTTCGTCTGCCGGAACCTTTGCGCGGAGTTTCTTTTGAGGAGCTCTCTTTCGAGGAGTTTTCCTTGGACGACGAATCTTTGGATGAACTGTCCTTCGACGAGCTCTCTTTGGAGGAGCTATCCTTCGACCCGCTGTCTGACTTGGATTCCTTCTTGTCTTTATCTTTCGCCGAAGAATCGCGCGCCGACGAATCTCCGCTGCTGCCCGGGGACGACGATTTCTTGGCGTAGTCGGTGACATACCAGCCCGTGCCTTTGAACTGGACGGCGGGAGCGGAGATCATCTGCTCGACCTGGCCGCCGCACTCCGGGCACTTCTTGACCATCCTGTCGGAAAACTTCTGGATTTTTTCGAAGCGGTGACCGCACTTCTTGCATTCGTATTCGTAAAGTGGCATGAGTGTGAGACGGTTGTGAGGGCCAACGGCGTCAGCTTGATTCTAGGTGCGGCTGCAGGGTGTCGTCAATTTGGACGGGTGTGCCGAAAGGTCGTACTGACTGCGGTGCATCCCGCGCAAGCATTGTTCTTGACGTAACGATAGAACCGAGCCTGGCCCCGACTGACCCAATAGGGAGCATCGTAGTCGGAAATCCCAGGGCCTGCGCTCATGAAACTGAAAAAGACATGCTTCGACGGTCTGACGACGATTCCTACATGCCCGTGCCACACGATCAAGTCGCCGGGTTGAGGCTGCGTGATCCGCTGAAAGCCCTGGACTCCGTCGTACAGATCGTCGGAACTCGCGTAGGTGTAGGGGAAGCCAGCCCGTTCGTAGATGGCATGAACCAGATGCGAACAGTCGTGTCCGGCATAGCGACGCACTTTCGGATCGAGCGCCGCCGAGATCACGCCCAGGCCGTCGTCGGGAGTAAGCGTAGGCGTTCGATTCGTTTTTCGCCCGTGGTCCTCCGGCGCGTTCTGGTGCGTGGTTGAAGTCGCGGTCTGGCCAGGCGCCTGCCCCGCAGAGCACACGCAGAGAGCAAGCCCGCAAAGCAGGGCGACGATCACGGGTTTTGCCGGAGTGTGCATAGTCCACAGTGTGATGCAGAATTCGCCTTACAGGGAGGTTACGGACGTGCAGGGACCGGATATTCGGCGGCGCCGTCAGGACTTCTCTGGCGTTATCCCCGAGCGGAGCCGTTCTTCAGGCGAAGAGAGGGATCTCGCGTGTACAGCGGCGACTCGCCCCGCGCGAGATCCCTCGCCCCGCTGGTGAAAGCGCGGGTCTTCGGGATGACGCCTCCTTCCTTTGTGTGGAGGAAACTGGGAGAGCCGGCGGTGGTAGACTTCCCGCCATGAACGACGGAGAGCAGCAGGCCGCCAATCCATCGCTTTATCTGGTCGGAACGCCGATCGGGAATCTTGAGGACATCACGTTGCGCGCCGTGCGCGTGCTGAAGGAAGTCGACGTGATTGCCTGCGAAGACACGCGGCAGACGCAGAAGCTGCTCAATCATTATGCGATCGCGACCCGCACGACCAGTTATCACGAACACAACGAGATGACGAAGTCGGCGGAACTGGTGAAAGAAATGCAGGAGGGCGCGAGCGTGGCGCTCGTGACGGATGCGGGCATGCCGGGGATTTCCGATCCGGGATACCGGCTGATTGCGCTGGCCATTCGGCATCATGTGCCGGTGGTGCCGATTCCGGGCGCGTCGGCGTTTCTGGCCGCGCTGGTGGCGAGCGGCCTGCCCACCGATTCATTCCGCTTCAGCGGATTCCTTCCGGCAAAGCGTGGCGAGCGGCGGGCGGCGCTTGAGGCGGTGAAGAGTTCTCCGCGGATGCAGGTGTTTTATGAAGCCCCGCACCGGATTGTCGAGACGCTGACGGATGTTGTCGAGGTTCTGGGAGAAGCGCGGCATGTGGTAGTCGCGCGCGAAGTAACCAAGCTGCACGAAGAATTCCTGCGCGGCCGCGCGGGCGAAGTCCTGGACAACCTGAAGGCGCGCGAGACGGTGAAGGGCGAGATCACGCTGCTGATCGGCAAGGCGGAAGAAGGCGATGATCGTGGAGCGGCGGACGCCTCGTCCACCCGGGTTTCCATTCGCCAGCGCGTAGAGCAGATCATGGCCGAAGAGAAAGTCGACGAGAAAGCCGCGCTGAAAAAAGTAGCGAAGGAGCGGGGAGTTTCGAAGAGCGAGGCGTATAGAGAGTTGCAGAGGAGTAAGTGAGACGGGCCTTATGATCCCGGTTTGGCCCGTTTATGAGCGATGACGTCAGACACCGACTCGATCACCAGTCGGTATTTGTAAGGGCGGTTCGGATGCCCAAAGCCGGATGTCCCCTGTAGTTTGCCCGACGCGTCCCAGAGGAAACCGATATTGTCGCGTCTCAAGCCGTCGGGCGTCGTGGCGACTTCCAGTCGGCCTGTTAGGCTGGCTTCGACTTCGTATTTGGGGCATTGCATGCAGATTCCTCGGCCGATCCGCCCATACGTGGCTTCTGTGTATTTGCGGAAGCGTTTGAGGTTCTCGTCGGCGGCAAGTCTCACAAATGGAATTTTAGTGTCAGAATCACCCGCGTAGACGAGCACAACAGCCTCGTCGCAGTGGGGCACGATCAACAACATGTCATGCGCACCGTCTGCGATCTTCCCGTGGAGTGTTGTAGCGTCCTCACTTGACGAAGTCGGCAAAGTGCAGGTCCCGCGGTCGGCACTCTGACACAACGCTGTCGTCGAAGCCAAAAGAAGTAGTGCCAGACAATGGGTTTTCTCCAACATAACTCACTCCTACACTGCTTCAAGCAATCTCTGACGATTGGTACTACTTCCCCGCCAACTCCCGCTTCACAATCTCGCTGACCATCTTCCCATCCACGCGCAGGCCGGCGGCGTTGAATTTTTCCATGGCATTCTTCATGACGGTGCCCATTTCTTTGATGGTGGGCGCGCCCATTTCGGCGATGGCGGCTTTTACTCCGGCAACGATTTCCGCTTCTCCGGCGGCTTTGGGCATGTAGCTTTCGATGACGACGATTTCGGCGGCTTCTTTGTCGGCCATTTCCTGGCGTCCGCCCTTGGTGAACTGCTCGACGGAATCTTTGCGCTGCTTGATTAGCATGGCCAGCACGGCCTGGGATTCTTTTTCGTCGAGCGGAGCCATTTTTTCGACCTGCTTGAGTTGCAGCGCGCTTTTGACCATGCGCAGGGTGGAGAGGCGGGCTTCGGCCTTGGCCTTCATGGCGGTGACGATGTCTTTTTGGATCTGTTCGGTCAGACTCATGAGGGGATTATAGACGGGTGAGCCAAGTGACGGTGCGGTCGCAGAAAGTCAATATCCCCACCCTAGCCGCAAAGGGCGCGGCTAGGATGGGGCACCCTCGGAATTCGTTGTCGCCTGTGACGTGGATCACGGCACAGTTCTGGCGAACTTCCGGTAAACTAAAAGACTATCCCTCTCATAAGGACTCTCACTATGTTGCATAAGAATCGTCTTTTTACTCCCGGCCCAACGCCCCTGCTGCCCGCGGCGCAGACGGCCATGGCATCGTTTACGGCGCATCATCGCACAGCCGACTTCAAGGCGCTGTTTCAGCGCGTGCTGGCCGACATGAAGGAATTTATCGGCACCAAGAACGACGTGCTGGTGCTGGCTTCGTCGGGCACGGGCGTGATGGAAGCGTCGGTGTCGAACCTGACATCGCCAGGCGACAAGGTGCTGGTGCTGACTGCCGGAAAATTCGGCGAGCGCTGGACGGGGCTGGCCAAAGCCTTCGGCTGCCAAGTTGAAGTGCTGGAGGTTCCCTACGGCCAGACGTTTTCACTGGATGACGTTCGGGCGCGGGTGACTCCCGATTTGCGCGCGGTGTATGTGCAGGCTACGGAAAGCTCCACCGGCGCGCGGCATGACATTCAGGGAATCGCGAAAATCGTTCGCGCTCAGGGTGAGACTCTGCTGGTTGTGGATGCGATCACCGGCCTGGGCACGACCCATCTCGATGTCGACGGCTGGGGCGTAGACGTGATCATCGGCGGATCGCAGAAGGCGCTGATGATGCCGCCGGGGCTGGCCTATTGCGCCGTCAGCGAGCGGGCATGGAAGCGCATGGATACGACGACCTCGCCACGCTATTACTTCGATCTGCGCAAGGAGCGCAAGTCGGCGGCCAAGGGCGAGACGGCCTACACTCCGGCGACTTCGTTATTCGCGGCGCTGGGTGCGGCGCTGGAGTTCGTACGCGGCATGGGTAAGGGCGATCTGGCGAAGGGTCGGGAAGAGCTGGTCAACAACGCTGAATTATGTGCCGAGATGACGCGGGCCGGCGCGAAGGCGCTCGGCTTAAAGCTGTATGCGGCGTCTCCAGCGGCGGCGCTGACCGCAATCTGCGCGCCCGACGGACTCGACTCGGGCAAGATCGTGAAAGAATTCCGCGAGACGTTTGACGCCGTGGTGGCGAACGGACAGGGCGAGATGAAGGGCAAGCTGTTCCGCATCGCGCACATCGGGTATTACGACTATCTCGACACCGTCGGCATTCTGGGCGCGCTCGAACATGTGCTGGCCAAGGTCACCGACAAGACCGTGGAATATGGCGCGGCGGTGCGGGCAGCACAGGAAGTCTATGCCCGCACCCAGTCCGGAAAGCGGCAGCTGGTTGGCGCCTAAGGGCTGCGCCGAGCCTGCGGTCTAGCTGTCGTCTGGTTGCCGCCGTCTAGTTAATGGTGAAGTTCATTGGAGTCGAGGTTTCGGCCAACGTCCCGCCGCTGCCGTACGGACCCGTACCCGCGGTGGCAGGGTTGGTCACGGTAACCGTAACGGTGCCGGAAGTCGCGATGGCCGCGGCCGGAACGGCCACCATGAGCTGATTGCCGCTCACGTAAGTGGTGGCGGTTTGCGCGACGCCGTTCCAGTTCACCACAGCCTTTACGCCGAAGTTGGTGCCGTTCACAGTGAGCGTGAAGGCTGCGCCTCCGGCGGTGGCGCTGGTGGGCGCGAGTTCGGCGATGGTGGGTGTGGTTCCGGCGACCGGCGGCGTGGTGGCCTTGGAACTGTATCCGCAGGCGACGGTGAGTGCGAGCAAGGTAACGGTTAAGGTCGCGAGCAAAGCTGCTCTGACTGGCTTCAGTGGTTGAAAAGGTTTCATGAGTGTTCTCCCAAGGGCGACGGCCCAGTGAGAACGAGTCTAGGAAGTTCAGTCGAGGGAAGTGTCAGAAGGGCGTCATTTTCCCGTCACTTTTCGGTCATGTTCCGGTCATTCTAGACGGCAAGTTTGCAGGCGCAGTTCCAGAAAAACTATTCATTCAAAGGAATCATTCGTGAAAATCATCGTAGCGGAAAAAATCTCAGCCTCGGCCGTGGCGCAATTGCAGGAGCCGGGCTGGACTGTCCTGACTGCCGATCAACTGGAAGGCAAGCTGGAAGAACAGCTTGAGACTGCGGATGCGCTCATCGTCCGCTCGGCGGTGCAGGCCGATGCCAAGCTGCTGGAGCACGCGAAGAAGTTGCGCGTGATCGGTCGCGCCGGCGTGGGCGTGGACAACATCGATCTGGAAGCGGCCACGCACAAAGGCATAGCCGTGATGAATACACCGGGCGCCAACGCGGTCGCCGTGGCGGAGCAGACGCTGGGAATGATGCTGGCCATGGCGCGTCATTTATGCCGCGCCGATGTGTTGATGCACGCGGGCAAGTGGGAAAAGAAATCGCTGCAGGGAACCGAACTGCGCGCCAAGACGCTGGGCATTATCGGGCTGGGACGCATCGGCATGGAAGTGGCGCGGCGGGCGCGCGCGTTTGGCATGGAACTGGTCGGACACGATCCCTTTGTCTCAGTTGCCGTGGCGAAGGAGCAGGGGATCCGGCTGGCCGCGCTCGATGAACTGTATGCTGCGGCCGACTACATCACGCTTCACGTGGGGCTGACGCCGCAGACCACGGGCATGATCAACGAAGGTTCGATCGCGAAAATGAAAAAGGGCGTGCGGTTGGTGAATTGCGCGCGCGGAGAACTGGTGAACGAAGCGGACCTGGCGGCGGCGCTGAAGACCAAGCAGGTCGCGGCCGCGGCCATCGATGTCTTCGCCGAAGAGCCTCCGAAGAACTCGCCTTTGCTGGCGCTGGAAAATGTTCTGCTTACGCCGCATGTGGGCGGATCGACGTTCGAGGCGCAGGAAGCAGTGGGCGTGCAGATCGCGCAGCAGGTGAAGGAATATCTGAAGCACGGCGTGATTCAGAACGCGGTAAATGTGCCGTCGGTCTCGGCGGAAGAATATGCCACCATGCAGCCCTACATTGTGCTGGCGGAGCGCATGGGCGCATTTCTGGCGCAAGTGTCGGAAGGTAGCATCGAAGAGATTTCGATTCGCTACGGCGGGCACATCGCGGAGTGGAAGACGGAACTGATTCGCAACGGGGCGATCAAAGGAATTCTGAACGAAGCCCTGGAGGAAAAGGCGAATCTGGTGAATGCCGCCACCATCGCCGAAGAGCGCGGGCTGCGGGTGCTGGAGTCGCACAAGCCGAAATCGTCCACCGGAGGCGCGGGCAGCGTGTTGTCGATCTTCCTGAAGAGCTCCACCGAGGAGCACATGGTGAAGGGAGCCGTGTTGCACGGCGATGCGCCGCGCCTGCTGCATGTGGACGGCATCGACGTGGAGGCTCCGCTGGAACGCAATTTGATATATCTCCGCAACCGCGACGTGCCCGGTGTGATCGGCAAAGTGGGGACCATTCTCGGGGAAGAATCGATCAACATCGCCGACTTCTCGCTGGGACGGCGCGCCGCGGAGAAAGACTCCGAACAGCCGCGCGAAGCGATTGCCGTCGTGCATGTTGACGGGACTGTTACTGAAGCGGTGTTGACCAAGCTGCGAACGATTCCGGCAGTGCAGAAGGCGAAGGCAGTGCGGCTGTTCTAAGCGATTTCAGATTGTAGATTTTAGATTGCAGATTGAAGCGCGAAGCGAAGATTTCCAGACTCACACCTGTGAACTACCGCGCCAGTAATCTGAAATCTAAAATCTTCAATCTGAAATGTTCTCACGATTCCGATTCTTCCCGCCGCAGCTTGCGGGTTTCGGCCAGCAGCGACATGGAGTGCATCAGGTTCTGCAGCGTCACAATGCCGATCAGGCGCTGGTCTTCGACCACGGGGATGATGCTGGAATTTCGGGCGGTGAGTTTGCGAAACGCCGAGCCCAGGGAGTCCTGGCGCAGCGAAACCTCAAATATCTTGTTCATCACGGCCTGCACATAGCCATTGCCTTCGGCGCGCAAGGCGTCGAGAATGCGCTGCTTCGAAATCACGCCCACCATGTCGCTGCCGCGAACCACGGGAAAATCATCCTGCAGGGAATGAACCGCTTTTTCCAGCGCGTCTTCCAGTGTGTCGGCAGGAGAGAGCGTGGCGAAGTCGGTGAGCATGACTTCTTCAAGACGAACATTGTCGAGCACGGATTGGAATACGAGCGCGCGCTCCTCCAATTGGGCCGCGGAGAAAACGATGACGCCCACCATAGTCAGCCAGTTATCGCTGAACAGGCCCGCCAGCATCAGCACCATAGCGATGGCGTTGCTGATCGAGACCGCGCGCCGCGTGGCGGACGAAGCATCGAGCGTGCGAGCGAAGAACGCGCGCAGAATCCGTCCGCCATCGAGCGGATAGGTGGGCATGAGATTTAATACGGCGACATAGAAGTTCGCCCATACCAGACTTTTCGGCAGGTTGCCTGCCTGGAGCCCTGGAAATTTCCAAAGATCAGCGCCGCGGCCTGCACTAATAACGACGGCGGCAGACAGGCAGGCCAGCGCCAGGCTGACCAGCGGCCCGATCAGTGCCAGGCGGATCTCCCGCTGCCACAGCAGAGCCGGAGGTAGCGGTTTCTCGGTGCGGGGCTCGTCGTAAAGTGCGACGCCGGTCAACGGCAGAAGAATGACCGCCTTGGGAATGAGGCCAACCCGGCGCGCGGCCAGCATATGTCCGCATTCATGGGCGGCGACACACGCCAGCAGGATCGCCACCATCGCCAGATCGCGCGGTCCCGTGGAAGCGCCCGGATGCGCCGCATAATCCGTCCAGAAAACAAACATGGCGAGGATGAAGAACGTCAGGTGAATGCGGATGTCAACCCCGAACAGGCGGCCTATCGGAATGGACCAACTGCTTCGCATATGCTCTGCTACTTTTATTCTACATGGATGGATATAGTGGGTGCGGGAGCCGTCAGTTCAGGGTCATGAGTTCCGAGGGAAGATTACAGAATCATGCGAGTGATTGCGGGGAAATATCGAAGCCGGCCGCTGCGTGCGCTACGCGGGATGGACGTGCGTCCCACCTCAGACCGGCTGCGGGAAACGCTGTTCAACGTGCTGACGGCGGGGAATCCGGCAGCGCTGGAGGGCAGCGTTTGGCTCGATCTGTTCGCCGGAACAGGAGCGGTGGGTATCGAAGCTCTGAGCCGGGGTGCTAAGGAAGTGCACTTCGTGGAGCACTCGGCGCCGGCGGCCGACGCCATCCGCGACAATCTGAAGAGCCTGGGCATCGCCGACGGCTTCAAGATTCTGCAGGAAGAATTGCCGCGCGCCTTCTGGCGCATGGAGCGGCAACATGTCGCGGCTGACGTCGTGTTCATCGATCCGCCCTACCGCCTGCAGGACGCTTACATGAAGACGCTGAACGCGCTGGCGGATTCCTCGCTGGTGTGGGCGATGTCGGTGGTGATCGCCGAGCATGAAAAGAGATTCGATCCGGGAGAAGAATTTGGGCCCCTGCGCCGCTTCCGCAAACTGGCGCAGGGCAGTGCTGCGCTGAGCTTCTATCGTATGGGGAGCGCGGGAGACTTGAGGGTGTGAAGGGCGTACTTCTGCCGGGCAGCGGCACTGCCCTTAGAGGACGAGTCCTTACATGATCAGTTCGTTGGGACGGCGAACGATCGGGTGCTGCATTTCTTCCAGATCGTTCTTCACCATGTTCAGCCCGTAGACGCAGCCTTCGAAATTCCGCGAGAGGCTGGCAAACAGGGGCGCGACCTTGGCGTACTCGAAGTCTTCGAACTTGGAAACGATGTAGTAGCTTTCTTTTCCGGCCTTCACCCACTCGACGAAATTTTCCAGACGCTGGCGGCGCAAGCGGTAATGATTAATGCTTTCGGGAAACATGCCCGCGAGAAAAAGAGTGTAGTCGCCAATGTGTTTGCGCACCTGGCGCTCGCGGTCAAACGAAGGCGCGGGACCGTAGACCGGATCCGATTCCACCAACATCTCACCCACGTCGGCCAGCGGACGATCGGTTGCGTCGTGAATTTTGAAGAGCTGATCGGCTTCGCAGAACTCCGCCAGCAGATGAGATACGTAGGCCACAATCTGCGGATCGCGAATGCCGATCTCCTCCGCATAGTGCCGTCCCACGAGGTCCTGAAACAACTGCTGTAACGGATGCGCTTCCGGAATCATTTTGAGCCCCCTGAACTCCGCGCTCGGCACGGAGTTTCAGCCACATGCCTGTGTTGATACTCCAGTTCGATGTGAAAACGCAAATGACTTTTGTTTCTCGGCATAACTTGTTTTTCCAATCCATTAGAAGATGGAGTTGGTGATCGAGTTGCCGCGCGATTTCTGTTGGCAGTCGGAATGCACGGCTGCCAAAAGTCGCCATTTGAAGCCTGTTTTGCGATATAAACTGAGGGTCACGGAGGAGATCGACAGCATGATTCGTAAAACTGGGAAGCGGCAGAGAGCGGAATCGCCAACTCGGCAACGCAAGAACATTTCCAGTGGCACGGCGTGGGAGCCCATAGTTGGTTACTCTCGTGCGGTGAAAATCGGCTCGTATGTGCATGTTTCCGGCACCACGGCGACGGGCCCGGGCGGCACGATCGTCGGCATCGGAGACGTGTACGCGCAGGCCGTGCAGACCTTGAAAAACATCCAGAGTGCTCTGGAGAAGGCCGGCGCGACCATGAAAGACGTAGTGCGCACCCGCATGTATGTCACCAACATTGCGGAATGGAAACAGGTTGGCAAGGCGCACGGGGAATTCTTCCACGACATTCGCCCGGCGACTTCGATGGTGCAGGTGAGCGCGTTGATCTCGCCGGAGATTCTGGTCGAAATCGAAGCCGACGCATACATCGGCGAATAGACGGAACAGGCTGCCCCGCCGGTCCGCGGTTTTCGACAGGCGGGTACATCTGGTGATCGGAAGCGTGAGATCTCAATTCGGGCCTCGAAGAGGCATCTTTTCGTAAAACTTCTTGACAAGCGCTCCGCCGTGGTCATAATGCGTCAATCTGCTTTCAGTCGGCGGAATTCGTTCCAGGTCGCCGGAGGAGGTTGTATGAGCGTGCTGGACCTTTGTGACAGGGAAATTGCCGCGGTGGGGATGGAAGCCAGCGTCGCCGATGCGATTCATAAAATGCTCGATCATCATGTGGGCGCGGTGGCCGTGGTCGACAGCGAATATCGTGTCGCGGGAATTTTCACCGAGCGCGATGTGTTGCGGAAAATGGCGCTCAGCCACGTGGATCCACGAACCACCTCGGTGCGCGAACTCATGACCACGCCGGTTGAAATGGCCACGCGGGGCACGGGCGCGGGCGAGGCTCTGAGCATCATGCTGGAGCGGCACTTCCGCCATCTGCCCGTGGCCGACGACAATGGCAAGCTGCTGGGCATTCTCTCCATCCGCAATCTACTGGAGTGGCGCGTCGACGACCTCAGCCACGAACTGGATTCGCTCGAGCAATATGTTTCCAATGATGGGCCGGGAGGCTAGGAAGCGAACGCTGGCTTGCGTGAACTGGTCTGCTCGACGACGCCCTATCGCACGGCCGCGCGGGCGCCACGCGCGGCTCGAACGAGGTTCTCCCATGAAATCCACTCCTGTGAAATACGTTTTTAATTTTGTTGCCCTCGGCTTCGCACTGGCGCACGGTCAGCAGTTCAGCACGAATTGCACCGACGTCAAGGTGGAAACAACTCCCGACCCGTCCAAGCTGGACACAGTGTGCATAGTCACGATCAATGGAAATGTGACCTATCAGCGTCAATATGTCGGTTACGGCCAGACAAGCGTAGGCACGATCTCGGGTGTCGAGGCTCAGAAACTGCTGGACAAGAAGTTGGCGTGGGTGACTTTTGGGACGTGCTACGAGGGTGCCAATCACAGGCCGAGGAAAGAAAGAAAGCAGGCGCGGCTGGATTGCGAGAGTGCCTTCAGAACATCGCAGCCCGAACTAGCAGCCAGTATTGAGAAATCTTTTGGTAAGAACGCCTGGACGAAGCCCTAAGTCTGCTCCTCGTTTCAGCGCGCCTTTGGAACCCTGCCCCATCCGGCGAGGCACTTGATCTTCTGCCCAACTACTGCTATTCATCATCGTTCTTCGCGGCTGACGCCGAACGATTCTGGGGCCTCGACACGGTAGCAAGCCAGTCGCGGTTAGTCGCAGTTTCAATTAAAACAATCTGGGGAGAGGGAAATTGATGAGGAAGATCTGCACTGCTGTTTTGGCAGTTGCTTTGCTGTGCCTGGGGACTCTGGGGCTCACCCAAATCGGGATGGCGCAAACGCCGCGGCGCGTCGCCGTTCACGCCGGGCATTTACTCGATGTGAAAAGTGGCAAGTTGCTCGCCGACCAGACGCTGGTAATCGAGGACGGACGCATCATCAGCAGTGGCGCGGCGGCGGAAGTGAAGGTTCCCGCGGACGCAGTGCGCGTCGACTTGCCCAACGCAACCGTGCTGCCGGGATTGATTGACGCGCACACCCACCTGACCTTCGATCCGAACTTCGGCTACCAGGAGCTGGGAATTTCCATCCCGCGAGAAGCGCTCACCGGCGCCAAGAATGCGCGGCTCACTCTGCTGGCCGGCTTCACCACCGTGCGCAACGTCGGCGCGGACGGATACACCGACGTGGCTCTGCGCGACGCCATCAATGCCGGCGACGTGGCGGGACCGCGCATGCTGGTTAGTGGGCCGGCCATGGGCATCACCGGCGGGCATTGCGACAACAATCTGCTGCCCTACGAATATCACGCCGTGGGCGATGGCGTGGCCGACGGCATCGCAGCCGTGCAGCACAAGGTTCGCGAAAACATTAAGTACGGCGCCGATCTGATCAAGATCTGCGCGACCGGCGGAGTGCTCTCCAAGGGGGACGATCCGCAGGCCTCGCAGTACACGCTGGAAGAAATGAAGGCCATTGTGGCCGACGCTCATCGCTTGGGACGAAGAGTCGCTGCGCACGCCCACGGCGCGCAGGGCATTCTCTGGGCGTCAGAAGCGGGAGTAGATTCGATCGAGCACGGTTCCTACATCGACGATGCGGCCATCGCCGAAATGAAGAAGAACGGCACCTATCTTGTCCCCACGCTGTATCTGGGAGATTGGTTCCTGGAAAATGCCGAGAAAAATCACGTACCCGAATTTTATCTGGCCAAGGGCAGGGCCGTGATGCCGGTGGCGCGCAAGAACATCGCGCACGCGTTTGCCAGCGGAGTGAAAGTGGCTTTCGGCACGGATGCTGCCGTCTATCCGCATGGCTTGAACGCGCGCGAGTTTGCGGTGATGGTGAAGCTCGGGCTGACACCGCTGCAGGCGATTCAGGCCGCGACCATCAATGCTGCCGATTTGCTGGGCTGGGCAGGCAAGGTCGGCAGCCTGGAACCGGGAGCGTGGGCCGACATCGTCGCAGTGGATGGCGACCCGGTGCATGACGTGACCACGCTCGAGCGCGTGAAGTTTGTGATGAAGGGCGGCGAGGTGGTGAAGAACGATTACGGAAGGTAAAATATCCAAAGGTAAAGCCGCCGCAGTGCAGAGACACAAATTTCAGCTCGACGGGTTGACACTTTCTTATCTCGATGCCGGGGGTGATGGCCGCGTTGTCGTCGCCCTCCATGCGCACTGGATGGAAGGCGGCACGTTCGCACCCCTCGCCGCGGCCTTGGAGCCCGACTGGCGTGTGATCGCGTTGGATCAACGTGGCCATGGAGACTCGGACCACGCGAAGACCTATACGCGGGATAACTATCTGCGCGATCTCGAGGGCCTATTGGCCCATCTCGCTCTGAAAGAACCGGCAGTGCTGCTGGGCAACTCGCTGGGCGGCGTGAACGCATACCAGTTTGCGGCGCGCCATCCGGACCGGGTGCGCGCACTGGTCATCGAGGACATCGGTGCTGTGATAGGAGATGACACCGGCTTTGCGCTTGCGTGGGGAGGTTTCTCGGAAACTCGCGAGGCGCTCGCGCAGCGCGTTGGCGCGCGTTTTCTGCCCTATCTCGAACCGTCGTTCCGCCAGACGCCCGAAGGATGGCGGCTCGCCTTCGATCCGAGAGACACGCTGGCGTCCCAGAACTTTCTCAATGGAGACCACTGGACGGACTGGCTGGCCAGCAATTGTCCTGCGTTGCTCATCCGAGGGAAAGATAGTCGCGTGACCACGCAGCCCCACATGGAGCAGATGGCCTCGCGTCGTGCGAATACTCGGCTTGATGTTTTGGATGGCGGCCACGTTGTTCACATGGACAATCCCGCGGGCTTCGCGCAGGCGGTGAAGAGATTTCTACGGCAGTTGTGAAGAACGAGCAGGCTAGGTCTTACGGTGGCTCTTGCTCGCCTGCTCAGTGACCCAGTCCGTCCAGTATGACGAAGCTCCGCTGGATAGCAGCGGCGCTTTCCCTTCTACCGCGTCGACGAAGTTTTCCAGCATGGGATAGTGAAGGTTGGCGTGCGGCGGGAGATTCTCGCGAGCGCCGGGCTTGTCGGCAACGGTATAGATGAGCTCAGGTCCATTCAGCGGCGACAACTCCATTTCGCCGTCGGTTCCGCGGATGCGGCATTCGTCGCGGCTGACCTTGGAGTGCCAGCGCACGTCGACCACCCCGCGAACTCCGCCGGCATATTCGATCATCACGGTCGCGTTGTCTTCTACCGCGCAGTGATGCACCACGTTCGAGAGCTGGGCAGTCACGCGCCGCGGCTGGCCGAATAGAAAATTCAGCACGTCGATGCGGTGCGATGCGATATCGAACAGCGGTCCGCCCCCGGCCTTCGCAGGATCGACCAGCCAACTGCGGCTGCCCGTGCCGTCAAACCAATTGTGGCAGGTGAGTTCGGCAATCACAGGCTTGCCGATCGCTCCAGCTTCCAGCAACTGTTTCGCGCGCTGCACCTTGGGATAGCAGCGGCGATAGTAGGCCACACCAAAGGTCTTGCCGGTCTCCTCTGCGGCTTGCAGCATGATGCGGGCTTCGACCTCATTCATGGCCATAGGCTTTTCGCAGATGACGTGCTTACCCGCGCGCAAAGACTGAATCGTCTGCGGCGCGTGCAGGAACACGGGCGTGCCAACATAGATGGCGTGAACTTCCTTCTGTACCTCGGGATCAGTGAGAGCTTCGTCGAGCGTTGCGAACGCGCGCGAACCGTAAGGCGCGGCCTTCGCCGGATCGCGCGTGACGAGGCCATAGAGTCGGCTGCGCGGCTCGGCCTGAATCGCTGGGATGACGCGTCGCGTCGCGATGTCGCCGATTCCGATGACGATCCAGTTGAGCATAGAGCTTTCCCTGAGCTTGCAAAACCCGGCGGGCGAGGGCGTCCGCCGCTCCCTGTGCATCGGGAAAAAATCAAAAGGCCGGCCTCAGCCGGCCTTCGAATTCGATCTGGAAACCAAGAACTACTTCTTGGGGGCGATCGCGTCTTTCGCGGCCTTGGCCACGCGGAACTTCACGACGGTCTTAGCCTTGATCTGGATGGGTTCGCCGGTCTGCGGGTTGCGTCCCACGCGAGCCTTGCGGTGCGCCTTCACCAGACGGCCCAGGCCGGGCACAACGAAAATGCCGTTCTTCTTGGTCTCTTTGATTGCGGTGTCGGCCAGGTGCTCCAGAAACGCCGCCGCGGTTTTGTTGGGAAGCTCAGTCTTCTCGGCCAGATGCCGGATGAGTTGGGTCTTGGTCAAACCTGCTGCCATGTGTGTTCTCCTTGTAAAAAATCGGTTTAATACCAGCGGGGCTTATCTTATACCCTGCGGGCTGTGGAAAACACCTTATTTTACAAGGGTTTTCTAATTCAGGAACGCGGGATGGGCCATGTTTACAGGGCTTCCCGCACCTGCCGATCTGCGGGAAAGCCTGCCATGCGTACCAGCGTGGTAACCGGCGGGATTTCAGATTGATGATTTTAGATTGCAGATTGCAGTGCCCATGGTTCTGACGCCTGGCTCTTAATCTGCAATCTAAAATCTGCAATCTGAAATCGCTCGCTATGTCTCCGTGGTGAAATCGCGCGAGGGGATGCCATAATGCTTGCAGGGAGCCCATCTTGAGCTGTGCCATCTGCGAAATCCGCAAGGAGAAACGCTTTTGCCCCGCCGTCCATGGGCGCATTTGCCCGCAGTGCTGCGGCGAACAGCGCGAAGTCACGCTTGATTGTCCCAGCGATTGCACTTATCTGCTGCAGGCGCGCGAGCATGAGAAGCCCCGTCCGGCCGACCAGATCGACTCGGCCGGATTGTTTCTGCAGATCGAAGTCTCCGACCAGTTCATGTATGAGAAGGAGCATCTGCTCATGGGCCTGAGCTATGCGATGGCCAAGGCGGCCCATGCCGACCGCAGCCTGCACGATCAGGATTTGATCTCCGCGCTTTCCGTGCTGGCGCAAAGTTACGAGCGACGGGTGAACTCCGGCCTGCACTACGAGCAGCCGTTAACCAGCGAGCCGCAGCGCCGCGTCGCCGTCGAGGTCGAAACCATGGTGAAGGAGTACCGCGAGGCCGAGCAAAAGCACGCTGGCTACTCAACCCTGCGCGATTCCGATGCGCTGAAGGCCCTCGTATTTCTGCTGCGGCTGGCGCACGGGCGAACCAACGGGCGGCCCAAGTCGCGGGCCCTCGTGGAATTCCTATTCGCCCAGTTTCCCGAGAAAGAGTCGGCCGCCGGGGCTTCACCAGAAGCTGGCAGCCGCATCATCCTTCCGTAAGAATCAGCCACAGATTCACACGGATTCCCACGGATCTGAAATCCTTTCTTTCCTTCTGATCCGTGGAGATCCGTGTTGATCCGTGGCTAAGTGTTTTGGAATTTTCGCACGGCCGGTCCGTCCGGCAGCGCAGCCAGCAGTTGACGCACTGTTTTCTTCAACACCGGATGCGGCGCTTCAGGCGCGATTTCCGCCAAAGGTTCCAGCACGAAGCGCCGCGCGGGCATGGCGGGATGGGGAACAGTCAACTCGGGCGAGTCGAGGACGACGTCGTCAAATAAGAGGATGTCGAGGTCAATCACGCGCGGGCCTTTTTCCTGGGTGCGCCGCCGTCCCATCTGCTGTTCAATGCGCAGCAGTTCCGTCATCAGTTGCTCGGGAGCGTCTGCCGTCTCAAGAGCAAGAGCGCAGTTCATGAACCAAGCCTGGTCGGTGAAGTCCACCGGTTCCGTCTCGTAGAACGACGAAACGGAGAGCACACGGCCGCGCCCCTCCAGCCGTGAGATGGCATCGCGCAAATGCTTCTCGCGGTCTCCTACGTTCGATCCGAGCGAAAGATAGACAAGGTGGCCCATTCGTTTTTGTGAGTTCCGTGGCGCACTTTGAATGGTGCTTCGCGAGCGCCCTCTGGGAATGTACTCTGCCAAATCGCGCAGCACAATCCTTGCGCGCTCGCGCTCCGAGTCAAAACTTTTGAATCCGCAGGCGGCTTCAGGTTCTTTCCGCGGCAGAAGGCCAATGACCTTGGTGACTATCGCCGGCCTTCCGGGCGACCTTACAATCCCACCATGACGTTGGATTCGTTGCTGCTGAGCCAGGATCCGGAATTGGTGCGTGTGATCCGGCCCACGCTGGAGAAATTGTCGATTGAAGTGGAAGTGTGCCACGAAGCCCGCATCGGGGCCGACATTCTCATCTCCGACAAATTCGACGCCGTGATCGTCGATTGCGACGACCTGAGCGGCGGCCTCGCCGTGCTGCAGGGCCTGCGCAACACTCCCAGCAACCGGAACTCGGTTGCCTTCGCCATTCTCAACGGAAAAAGAACGACCACGCAGGAAGCCTTCGGCATGGGCGCCAACTTCGTGTTACAGAAGCCGATCAGCGCACTCAACGCATCGCGCTGCTTTCATGCCGCCCTGAATTTCATGATCAAGGAACGCCGGCGCTACTTCCGGCAGCCGGTCAAGATGCAAGTCCAAGTCGTATACGAAGGCAAAACCCTGAAAGGCATCAGCACCAACATCAGCGAAGGCGGCATGGCGCTGCAACTACGCGAAGCTCCGCCGAAAGGCGCGTCGCCTCACCTCAAATTCTCACTGCCGGAAACCAACATCGCGATGGAAATTGAGGCCGAAGTGGCCTGGGTCGACGTCAAAGGCCTGGCCGGGTTCCGCTTCCACAACGTTCCTAAGTCCTCTCAGGAACAGCTAGAACGCTGGCTCGACGAGCAGATCGAGCGCGAGTTTCCCGGAACCAAAGAGCGCGTCGCCGCCGCCGAATCCGGCATCAAGCAGTAAGTCTCAGTTCCATGTCTCGTTTTCTCGCCTGGCTGCAATTCGATCGCAGCTCCCATCCGTCCCACTCCCGTGCGCTTAGGGGTACCTCTCTTTAGACTTGCGCCCTGCCCTGCCCGTGGCAATCTGGTGTCTTACGTTAAAGAAGATCAGCACTCGTTGTTCACGGCTCAAAGATCGAATCCAGGGATCCATGGGAGAGACAGAAATGTTGACCAACGACTTCCGCATTGCCAAAGTGCAGAGAACACTGCGCTGGTTTGAAGACGATATTCCCCTGCTCAACATGCGGGTGAAAGAGCTGTCGAAAGAGCGGCAGGAATCGGCGCGCCAGTTCGCCGCGGCCGTGATTGATCAGACCCGGGCCGAGCTCGCCCGGCTGCTGCAAGAGCAGGCGCAACGCGTGGAGCACGACATGCACGACCCCAGCGAAGTGCACTGCCAGCCCGCGGATTAAACCGCCCGGCTGCACTCGCGAGTCAAATTTGATTTGTCATTCCGACCGGAGCCGGAGCGCCAGCGACGGCGCAGTGGAGGAACCTGCTTTTTCGTTGCAGTTTTAGTTTGTTGCGGTCGGAAATGCAGCTACAACGCCGATCCAGCTGCCGCCTCGACGCTAGGCCGGGCGCTGCTGGCACGCTCCTCTGGGAAGGTCACTTCCTCCCACAACGTCTTATCGCGCAGGATGCGCGAGACCAGCGCGGTATGCATGGCATGACCGGCGCGGTCGGCGACCACCTTGCCGAGTATTTGCTTGCCCAGCAGCGCCAGGTCGCCCACCAGATCTAAAACTTTATGGCGCACGAATTCGTCAGGAAAGCGCAGCGGACCGTTCTCCACGCCATCGCGCGTCAACACAATGCAGTTCTCACTCGACGCGCCACGAATCAGTCCCATGTTGCGCATGGCCTGCTCGTCTTCCCGTGAGCCGAAAGTACGCGCGGCCGCAATGTGCTTCAGATAACTTCCGTTGGTCAGTTCCACCTGAAAAGTTTCTTTGCCGATGAGCGGATGCGGAAAGTTGATCGAGTACGAAACCGAATACGTGTCTGCCGGATACACGGCAATAAACTTGTTGCCCTCGCGCATCTCGACTTCGCGGCGAATCTTCAAATACTTGCGCGCCCGCCGCTGCCGCCGGATGCCCGCCTTGCGAATCATCTCCACAAACGGCCGCGAGCTGCCGTCCAGAATGGGCAACTCCAGGTTGTCGAGTTCGACGATGGCATTATCAATGCCCATCCCAATGAACGCCGAGAGCACGTGCTCGGTGGTGGAAATGAGCACGCCCTTTTTCATCAGGCTGGTGGCGTAACTCACGCGCGCCACATTGCGGCTGACCGCTTCAATCTCGAACCCATCCAGATCGGTGCGGCGAAACACAATGCCCGTGTCCGACGCTGCCGGCAGAATGCGCATCGCGACCGGCGCACCGCTATGCAGCCCCACGCCGCTGCATTCCACCGCGGTGCGGATTGTCTGCTCGTGAGTCAAGAAGGGGGATGAGATGTTTGCAATGAATGCAGTAGATTACGCCTGTGTGAATAAAGTTGTCTGTGGCAGATTAGCCACAGTCCGTGGTATGAGACTGGAGACCGCTCCCAGTTCCAAGACCGCCGGGAAGTCTAGGCAAATAATTGTAAATCAATGAGTTACTCGAATATCACGTGCTGATCGACAAGACAGTGCAATCCATCCCATAAATGCCTAGGGTCCCCGAAAGAATCACGACCTTGGGGTCTTCTTAGCGACCCACCGTTTGCCAAATTGATTCGGAGTAGCCGGTTTGCTAAGGTCGTGCCATGTCCGAGCGTGCTATGTCCGAGCCTTTCCCCGATCAGATACGCGACCAGATACGCGAATTGCTCGACTCGCTTTATCGCGTGGATTCGGGACGAATCCTGGCCACGCTGATCCGCTTGCTCGGTGATTTTGATCTGGCCGAGGAGGCGATGCACGAAGCCTTTGCCGCTGCGCTGAGCCTGTGGCCGACGACGGGAGTACCCGGCAACCCGCGACCCTGGCTGATTTCGACCGCCCGCTTCAAAGCCATAGATACTCTGCGGCGGCGCGCGAGATTTGATGCGTCGCAAGACCAGCTGGTGCACCATCTCGAAACGCAATCGAGTTCGGCGGGACGATCCAACGAACCAGACTATCTTGAGAACGATTCTCTCGAAGACGACCGCCTGAGGCTGATTTTTACCTGCTGTCATCCTTCTCTGGCGCCGGAAGCGCGCGTTGCGCTCACCCTGCGCGAGGTGTGCGGGCTGACCACCGAGGAGATCGCCAAGGCTTTCCTCACCACTCCGCGTACGCTGGCGCAGCGCATTGTGCGCGCCAAGGCGAAGATTCGCGAGGATCGGATTCCCTACGAGGTGCCGACGCCGCAGGAATTGCCGGAGCGGCTGGGCGCAGTGCTTCAAGTCATCTATCTCGTCTTCAACGAGGGCTACTCGGCTGCCGCGGGAGCGAATGTAACGCGGGCCGAGCTGACCGGCGAGGCCATTCGACTGGGCCGCTTGCTGATGGAACTTCAGCCGGAGCCGGAGGTGATGGGCCTGCTTGCCCTGATGTTGCTGCAGGAATCCCGGCGCGCTGCGAGAACCTCGCCAACCGGTGAGCTGATTTTGCTGGAGCATCAAGATCGCTCGCTCTGGAACAAGGATCAGATCGCCGAGGGTGTGGCGTTGCTGGAGAAAGCTCTGGGGCATGAGCAGAGGTCGCGCCGCTTCGGTTCCTACACACTGCAGGCTGCGATTGCGGCCGTTCATGCCGAGGCGGAATCGGTAGCCGCGACCGACTGGCGGCAGATTGTTGCGCTTTACGACCAACTGGTACGAATTCAGCCTTCGCCAGTTGTCGAGCTCAATCGTGCAGTGGCCATTGCCATGCGAGACGGTCCAGAGGCTGGTCTGGCGCATATCGATGCCGTGTTGGCAGATGGCGAACTGGCCAATTATTATCTGGCGCATTCCGCTCGTGCCGATATGTGCCGCAGGCTGGGCAGGACAGCTGAGGCTCGGGCGTCTTATGAGAAGGCGCTGGCCCTGACCCAACAGGAACCGGAGCGGCAATTCCTGGCGAAGCGGCTCGAGGAATTGAAGTAAGGGTATTTCGCCTGTGCTGTCGCAATGTTCCTGCAGGAACGTAATGTCATGACGGTAAAGGGTATACGATTGTGTCATGACAGTTAAGGCCAAGAAAGCAAAGCGGCGAAAGGCGCGGTCGCAGCGTGGGAAAGTTATCGAGCTGCAGGCATCGGTTGAGGATGACCTGTTGTCGCTGGCGGAGGAGGAGGGGGGCGCGGAGTCACGCTGGAACCGTCCACGCAAGCGGAGGATCTCGTTGCGCGTGGATACCGAAGTGGTCGAATGGTTCAGGTCCAAAGGCCCGGGTTACCAGACGCGAATCAACCGGATATTGAGAAGAGTAATGATGGAGGATAAGAAGCGGGCGGGGTAGGGGTAGGGGATCAACTCCGCCGAGCGGCGGGACTTCACCTCGCGGTTCTCTTCCCACCTCCCGCAGAATGCGTCTTCCGTTTGACGCTACTCGAGGTCTGGCGCTTTCTATGGCCCCTGACGCGGGCTGTGGTGGGTTTAGAGGAGCCAACAGTGGCGCCGAACGCGGCCGGATTCAGCGCGGTAAGTACGGCGGCGGGATTCTTGTCGATGACAGTGAGCAAAGTGCGAGCCGGCGCTTCTGGGATCCTCCGCCCGCCCTCCCAGTGTTTGATAGCGTCCAGGCTGAACCCGAACGTGTTCGAGAATCTGGCTTGTGTCATGCCAAGTCGATTTCGGATTCCTTTCACGTCAACTTCCTGGGGCACATGTGCCTTGAATCCTTCTTGCTCCCCGGCAAGAAAAGCCTCAACGTCGCTCAAGCCATCCATCATCTGCTCGAATTGCGTTTTCATGTTATCTCCCATGAGTCTAAAAAATGCCCTCGAAAATACGATTGGCCCGTGTCCTCAGCGCGTTGCGCTCTGCCATGGACAGGTTTTCTTTCTCATTCTTCGGAAAAACCGCAATAAGAAAAACCGGAAATCTCTGGTTGCGCCAGATATACACAACCCGGGCCCCGCCGCTTTTCCCCATTCCTTTGCGTGCGACCCGGACTTTTCGAAATCCGCCTGTTCCACGAATCAACTCTCCACATTCCGGGTCAGCCGCAACCAGTGCCACGATGTCCGCACGTTCCTCCTCGCTAAAGAGCTTGTTGGCAATGGCGAGGTAAGTAGGCGTCTCGACAACCGTCTGCACAATTCTCTTGTACTCCATTGGACACCATCGGTCAATCGGAATTGTATGCCATTGGACACCAATGGTTCAGGGAGTCTCTCTTGTCCCTAGTTTTTCTAAGGGAATTATTGGGGTTTGTCTTCGCTCGGGTTTCGGCTTGGGCGTCTGAGCGCCCGTAGCGGTGAACTCATAATTACGCAATCTCCGTCGGGCACCTTTGTCGAAAGTGGATCGGGGTCTTTCGGGACATCAGTTATTGGCACTGGGTCGCCGGCCCAGCCGCACTTGTCGCAAGTCGGCCGCTCAAACTCGACATCGGGAGTGCCTGAGTGGTGGCCACGCTGCGGCGACAGCCGGCGCGAGCCACACGCTGGGCATTGCGGGGGCACGCCGCGCATGTGGAGAATGACCGCCGAGGTGCACATCGTTATGGCCATTTCGGTGACTGCCGACGCCGCTTCTGCGTCGTTCCAATTCGACGTTTTGCTGTGGGTTAGCCAGTTGACGAACTTCCAAGCGTTTTCCATGGTCGACTTAAACAGCGCCCGCCTGTATTCGTTTGTGGCTCCCGGCAAGACAACGCTGCAGATGTGGTCAGTCCAAGCACGGAGATCAGCTTTCTTGGGCGGTTCTTCCTTTGCCGTCCACGGAAGCACGCGCTGCGCTGCGCCCACAAAACTCAGCAGAGATTCGCGACACCGCACTCCGACGGTCTGGTAGTCTGCCACCTCATCAGCCTGCTCGAGCGCCTCCGACGCGTCCTGCATCGAGCGGTAGCATTCGGCGAAAGGCTCGATCGGAAGTTCGGACAGCTTCTGCCGAGCGCTACGTGGGATGCGCAGGCAGAGCCCGACGTGAAAGGTCACCGCCAAGTCCATATTCGGAAACTGGTCCTGCGAGTACAGATTCATGGGCTCTGTGATAACCCACCATCGGTCGACATCGGTGTGCACGTCCCACACGTCGTGACGCACGCTCAGGATGTTCTCCGAATACACCTTCTGCATCATCAGCACGCTCAGATCAGGCGCCTCGGATGCCATGTAATTTCGGACGTGGTTTGTCTCTTCTTCAGTGGCCGCGAGCATGTTTGCCGCCTCGCTGCTCGAAGATGGTGCGAACACTCTGCGCGAGCGCGTCGGACTGGGATAGGCCAGCAGCGAAGGCTTCTGCCGTCTCCACTAGCGAGCGCAATGCCAAAAGACCGCCAACGCGTCTCTCGAGGTCGGTACGGAGCTTCTGGTCATGCCCGGGCTTGAATGAGCCAACAACTGCAGGTTCGCCGCAACCACATTCGCAGAGCATTACCCGTCTCCCGATTTGCTTCATTCTATCGCAGGCCCGGGTGCCCGTCCTTCGCGTTTTTTGCGAAGGGCGGGACTCGGAAATGCCGGCACCAAGTGGGTTTGGTCACGCGTCCACAACCAAATCAAATAGCACACGCAGCATCGCCGCCCACCCTTGCAAAAAACGCAAGGATGGGGCACCCCCAGTGCGAATGGTGTACGCAAAGATCGTTAAAAGATCAGCCATCCGCCCAGAAAGTGTTTCCCGGGTGATACGCTACGCGAAAAATCTGCAAAGCGCGTGTCGATTTCCCGGCAGCCCGTTCGACTAGTGGGTGGAGCCGCACTGCGCACTGGGCGCGTGGCAACTCGCAGCCCGCGACTTTCTGTGCCCAGCGCGGTGCAAGCTTTTATATAAAAGTAGCGGCCCTGATTCGGTGTCCGCACAACACTCAATGCTCGATGCTCGTTACTCTACACAAGGAGAACACTATGCGCTTCATGATGATCATGTTTCCGAAAGACTATGTAACCGCAAAAGCCGGCTGGGCGCCTGACCTCAAAAGCATGGAGGCGATGGGCAAGTACAACGAGGAACTGGGGAAAGCCGGCGTGCTGCTGGCGCTCGACGGGCTGACCCCGCCCGCGACGATGAGCGCGCGGGTCACCTTCAAAGGCGGAAAATCGAAAGTTACCGACGGTCCGTTTACCGAAGCGAAGGAAGTGGTCGGCGGCTTCTGGATTATCCAGGTGAAGTCGCGCGAAGAGGCGCTGGAGTGGGCCTCGCGCATCCCTGGAGGGGATAACGAAATGGTCGAGGTTCGCCGGCTGTTTGACATGACCGACTTCGATTCTGAGACGCAGAAGTATATCCAAGAGAAGTTCGGCGACGACGTGGCCGCCGAGATGAAGCAGTAGGAAGGAAGCGGGTGCCCATCCTTCGCGTTTTTTGCGAAGAGGGTGAGTCGGGAATTCGGGCGCCAAGTGGTTCTGGTCACGCGCCCACAACGAAATCAAATAGCACATGCAGCATCGCCGCCCACCCCTTCGGCAAGCTCAGGGCAGGCTCTTGCAAAAAACGCAAGGATGGGGCACCCGCAGTCGGAATAGTGCACTGAAAAGCCCCACTTCTCGCAAAGAACGCGAGAAATGGGGCGCCCGGCTGAGACGGAGACGCCGATGCTGGAGAGTTGCGCTGTCTTAATTACTTACTCGTTTACTTAGTTGAGCAGCCGCCCTTGGCGCCGAAGGTCGCGGCTCCCGACAGGAAACCGGGTTCCTCATAAACGCCCTTGGCGAGGTCGCCGTCGGCGGCGGGAGCGATGAACAGCATGTAAACAACTTCACCGGTATCACTTCCGGTTTGAACGGTCGCCACGAGGAGATGGTTGGTTACTTGAAAAGTACCGGTGAGCGTAGTGGTGCCGACCATCGGGCCGGATAGCGAGACCGAGCCGCTGTGCTGCCCGTTCGTGCCACTATCGACCAGCGAGAGGCATGCCGTGTGCGCGAACTGGGGCGGAAGAGTTACGTTGACCGGGAAACTGCCGGTATAGCTCTGTGCCATGGCAGCGTTGCACGTCAGCGCAAAAGCCGCCAACGTGATTGCCAGGAAAAGAATCATGCGTTTGTTCATTGTTCCTACCCTCCAAGGAAAAACGTAACTGCCGGACGCTCCAAAATAGCGAGTGAGACTCAATCGGTTGTCACGAGCATGTAAAGCCATTGTTAGAAATCCTGATGGCGGATTGCGGGCGCCGATGGGTTTTGATCAAGGGTCCACAACGAAATCAAGTAGCACACGCAGCATCACTGCCCACCCTTGCAAAAACGCAAGGATCGGGCACCCAATAGAATTTCTTGGACGATTTGTCGAATTCCGGGTTGGCCGTTCGACTATACGGTGAAGGCAGGGCAATCGGCCCGTACAAAGACCAACGAGATAAAGAACGTTACAAAAGAATGGAGAAATCATGCCTCAATTTCTAGTTGCGATTCACCACCCCGACAATTACGACCCGTCCGTCGAAACCGAAGCGATGAGGGAGGAGATCCACGCGCTCAACCGCGAGATGATCGCTGCCGGCGTCAGGATTTTCGCTGGTGGTCTCACTTCGGCTGGCAACGCGAAGTCGCTGCGGGCGCAGCCCGGTGGCAAGGTGCTGATTACCGACGGGCCGTACCTTGAGACCAAGGAGCACGTCGGCGGTTTTTGGATACTGGAAACCGCTGACCTGGACGAGGCACTGGCGTGGGGACGCAAGGCTGTCGTCGCCTGCCGGGCGCCGGTCGAAGTACGCCCGTTTTTCCGCTCGAACATCTCGTTGCAAAGTAATGTTCCAAAGTAATAAGGAGAAATTATGGCGCAGCACCTGGATGCGATTCACCACCCCAACAGCTACGACGCGTCTGTCGAGGGCGAAGCGATGCAACGCGAGTCAACTTCTACTCCAATGAGCAATCAACTTACTCGTCGCGACTTCGCTATCCGCACCGCCGGCTTTGGTCTGGCTATGGGACTCGTGCCTGCTGCCGCGCTGGCGGAGGCTCAGCAAGCCTCGCGCGCAGAAATTTCGCCGGCTGTCGCGAACCCAAATTTCCTTGACCCATATTCCCTCGTCGATCCAGAACTTCTTCCTGTGCTCAAGCAATTCCCCGCCTTTGACATCACAGCGGAGATGGTCCGCCAGTTCCGGCAAATGCCCGGCCTGCCCGCGTTACCTGCTCCTGCACCGCAGCCCGTGGAGCGGCATATCCCCGGGGCGCCGGGAGCACCCGAGGTTCGCGTGTGGGTTCTTGATCCTGCGCCGTCGGAGAAGGGCAAGCCGTTGTTGCTCCACATGCATGGCGGCGGATTCATGATGACCGATCCGAATTTGATGCCCCGGCTGCAGGAGATCGCGACGGATTGCCATTGCGTCGTCGTCTCGGTCGACTACCGGCTGGCTCCGGAGACGCGCTATCCGGGCGCGCTGGAGGATAATTACGCGGCGCTGAAATGGGTTCATGCCCATGCGGAGGAGCTCGGCATTGATCGCTCCAGGATTGCCGTGGGCGGTGAGAGCGCGGGCGGCGGCCACGCAGCCAGCCTGGCGATTCACGCGCGCGACCGCAAGAAACTCGATCACAGCGAAGATGACGTTCCCATCTGCTTCCAGCTACTCATCTACCCGCAGCTGGACGACCGAACGGGCAGCTCCAACCCAGCGCCGCCCGCCATTGGCCGCTTTATGTGGACTGCGAGTGCGAATCGCTTGGCCTGGAGCTCGCTGCTCGGCGTTCCGGCGGGTTCGTCGAAGGTGCCGGTAGCAGCCGCACCTGCCCGCGTAGCCAGCGTCACCGGCCTGCCGCCTGCGTGGATCGGCGTCGGTTCCATCGACCTGTTCGTCGAAGAAGACATGGAGTATGCGCGCCGGCTCGTCCATGCCGGAGTCGCCACCGAACTCCTGGTCGTGCGTGGCGCCTTTCACGGATTTGATCTTCTCGTGCCGGATGCCGAAGCCTCCAAACAATTCAGCGCGAGCTGGAAGTCTGCGCTGCGCAAGGCATTCGCCACTGGTAAAGCTGTTTAGCAGAGCTGAAAGTTTGTCGCGGCAGAGTGCGGGGCAAAGCGCGGGGCAGCGAGAAACATTTCCTGGACGGTTTGTCGAATTCGGGTGCGGTCGTTCGACTATATGGTGAAGGCACGGCAGCCGCGCCGCCCGGAACGAAGAGGAGAAGCACAATGAAATACGTTTGTTTTGGCTACTACGACAAAGGCAAATTTGACGGCATGAGTGAGGCTGAGCGAAACACCATTTTCGATACATGCTTTGAATATGACGACCATCTTCGCGCCAGCGGGAACTGGGCCGGCGGAGAAGCGCTTCAGGGGCCGGAGACCGCCCTGACCCTGTATTGGAAAAACGGCAAGGTGGCCACGACCGACGGCCCCTATGCCGAAACCAAAGAACAACTCGGCGGCATTCTCGTCCTCGAGGCGCGGGACATGAATCATGCTGTGCAGCTCATCGGCCAGCATCCGGGTCTGACGTACGGCAACATTTTCGAGATTCGGCCAGCCGGGGACATGAACGAAATCATGAAGGCAAGCGTGCAGCGACGGAGACAGAACACCGCACGCTGAAACAGGAAGAAAAACAATGCGGAAAAATAAAGTTGGCACAATCGCAATCAGAAGCTTCGCGCTGCTGGCTGTGCTCGGTTCGATGTACTTTGGCACGGCGAGTCAGGCGATGGCGCAGGATGCCATGACACCGCCTACTACCACGACGCACACGAAGATGGCCCCGATCGAACAATACCTCATGGCCGACCAAGCTGCTGAAATCGCCCTGGCGCGAAGTGCTGCGCCGGAGTCCATTGCACGTGATGCCGAAGTGCTGGTTCTTGGACGGCATGGTTTTGAAACGGCGGTCAAAGGCAAGAACGGTTTCGTGTGTATCGTGGGACGTTCGTGGACATCTGCGGCGGATGCTGACTTTTGGGATCCGAAAGTGCGGGTGCCCATGTGCGTGAACGCGGCAGGCGCGCACACCTACCTTCTGCGAGTCGCCAAAGAGACCGAGTGGGGACTGGCGGGGCGTACGCCCGCTCAGATCACCGAGTCCGTCACCGCTGCCCTCGCCAAGAAAGAACTGCCGACGATGGAATCCGGGGCGATGTGCTACATGCTGTCGAAGCAAGGCTACGGCGGCGCGACCGTCCCCCACTGGCCGCCTCACCTCATGTTTTTCTATTCGGACACCGACCCCGCAATTTGGGGAGCGAATCTGCCGGGCTCTCCCGTCGTGGCTATGAGCGACCCTGTGGAGCACCTGACGCAGTTCGTGATTCCCGTGCAACGCTGGTCAGATGGAACCGAAGCCGGCGAAACCGCCGGGCATCATCATTAAGTATTAGCATCAGCATCGCCGCCCACCCTTGCAAAGAGCGCAAGGAGGGGGCCCCCTTCGCGGGAATGGTGTACGCGAGAATCGTTAAAAGACTGGTCCCCCGCCGCGATTGCGCGTGGCCGATAAAATTTAGAGAGGATCCAATGAGAAATGTAATCTACGCCATCAACCTTACGCTGGATGGCTGCTGCGACCATACCAAATTCAATCCCGATGACGACTTACTTGAACATTACACGCAGCTTTTGCGAGATGATGCCGGCGTGCTCGTCTACGGGCGTAAAACCTACCAATTGATGGTTCCTTATTGGCCTGATATCGCGAAAAGCCAGTCCGAGACCAAAGCGGATATCGAATTTGCTCAAGCATTTGATTCCCTCAACAAGATTGTTTTTTCACGATCCTTGGGCAGCGCTGAAGATAAAAAGACGAGAATTGTTCGCTCAAACCTTCGCGACGAAATACTTAAATTGAAACAAAAACCAGGCAAAAGTATTTTGGTCGGCGGTGTAGATGTTCCTTCACAGCTTATCGAGCTTGGTCTGATTGATGAATTTCGTTTTGTCGTTGCGCCAATCATTATTGGGAAAGGGAGACGGTTGTTCGAAGGTGTCAGCCTGCCGGAAAAGCGCCGGTTAAAACTGGTTGAGTCGAAGACTTTTAAATCGGGAAGTGTTGCGCTTCGTTACTTGAAGCAGTGACAGGGAAATCTGCGAAAGCCGCGCTGCTGGCGGGTGGCCCATGCAAGCCGCCCTTTGACTTGAGTGGGGCGTTCCGCTGAGGCGAAACTGCGGACAGACGGGAATGTTCCCAATTTTAGCCCTTGTTCTCCTGAACGCCAGTGATGAGGAGCCACGCGGCTGAAATGAAAAAGGCGAAGGAGAGCACCATCGCTACGGAGGCCACGTAAAGTCCCGCAACATGCCCCGATATAAATAAGACCGAACCTATGATCTGAGCTAAGTAACAACCTGTGCCCACAATGAAGCGACCAATGCTGAGCCCCACTGAGCTTCGGCCTATCTTTGTGGCCTGGACGTATACCCGTATGTAAGTGACCGTCGGAACCAGCGTAACCACTAACCATTCAGCGCCGATCCATTGATAGCTTTGATTTCCAATGAGGGCCAATGCACAGATCATGAAGACGGCGGTGAAGCCCGTTAAGGTTGCGATGGCACGATTTTTGTGGGTTGCATCCCGAGTGATGATCGGAAGGTTCATCGACATGGCGATAAACACCAGGCCCGCAAGCGCTGCCGCTCCGCCTCCCACCATAACGAAGAAATTGCTCCATTCGCCGATGCCCATCGCGCTTTATGATACTAAAAAGATAATAGGTCGGGCGGGGTACCCGCCGTAGACATTCCAGAGAGGACACGCATGAGAATTACGTCAATTGTTGCTCGCTACCTACTGGGCCTAACCTTTACGGTCTTTGGGCTGAATGGATTTGTCAACTTCATCCACCAGCCGCCCCCGGCGAATCCACTGGCAATGCAGTTCTTTGTTGCCGTCAGCACATCGCACTTTGCCGCCTTCTTTTTCGCTGTGCAGGTTCTTGGCGGACTGCTGCTGCTCTCCGGCTACTTCGTGCCACTGGCGCTGACGCTGCTGGCGGCGGAGCTCTACAACATCCTTGCGTTTCACCTGACGCTTGCGCCGGCGAGCATTCCTCCGGCTCTGGTGGCCGGTGTTCTGTGGGTGCTGGTCTTCCTTCAGTACCGCCAAAGCTTCAAGGGCATCTTCAGCGCGAAGCCTGCGACGCAGCCGTGAATCGCAGCGAAATGATGAGGGAAAGCGGGCGGCGACGTCGACATCTATGGGATGGCTAGTAGCGCACTTCTATTCGCGCGCCTCGGGAGCAGGCAAGTTCTTTTTTAGTGCTTCTTGTCCTGCTTGCCCACTGGCTTATTTGGGTTGTAGCCGGAGTTCGGGTCGAACATGGCGGGGTCGAGCGGTTGATTGATGGTGACGGAGTTTAGGAAGCGCTGGCTGGCCATGTCTCCGTTGAAAAAGCGGGTAAAGCTGTAAGGCACCATCACGCCGGAAGCCGAGCGGTAATTCTCATAGACTTCTTCTTCCAGATTCTTCTGTTTGTCCACCGGATCGCGCCAGGTGAACGACTTCTTGACCGGAAGATGCGTGTCGTTGTCGAAGTAGAGGGTGACGGCTTCATCGTGCGCGTTGATCAGAGTGACCTGCTGCGAAGGATGCTGCGCCGCGATGGCGAATCCCTCTGACAGCAGCACCACGCTGGGGTCGTTCACCCAGGTGCGCAGCACGATGTCGAGCGAGAACTTGCGGCGGCGCAGGTAGTCTTCGAGATCCTTTTTCTCTAACGGATGCGCGCCCTTGTACGTGAGCTCCCAAGCCCTGTTGCCGACGTAGAGTTCGGCGATGTCGCGCTCTTTGGTAAGTTCGAGGCGCTCCTTGTCAGGGAATTCGTAGAAGCCCCAGAACACGCCGCCGGCGCCGGTTGCCCGCCCATGATGGAATCCGTAGATGCGGCCCTGCTGTTCGCGGTCTCGCAGGTTGAGATAATTCTGCCCGCCCAGCGCCTGAATGGCCTGCTCGAGAATAGCCTTGGCTTTGCGGGCGTTATCCTGATCGGCGGGAACGGGCGCGGGGTTGGCTTGCCCTGAATTGGTTGAAGCCGAGCCGGCCCCTTGCTGTCCAGCTTGCGGTGAAGCCGGCTGCTGCGAGGTCATCTGAAGAGACTGCGCCGGTGGGCGAGGCTCTTCGCCCGCCTGCAGCCAGGCTGAACACACCAAAACCAGAATCGGGAAAAGCTGTTTCATTCCACCTGAGGGAGTGATCGCGTTCAATCAGAATTGTAGCGTTTCTTGTGGACTTTCCGCCTGCGGCTGTGAAAGGTCCTTGCCAGTCTTAGATGCAGGAATCGACCGGAATGCAAGCCGGGGGGGCGGGAGTTTTTCGCGTGACCTCACCCCGCCAGCACCGCGCCGCCATTCACATTAAACACTTCCCCGCTGATGAACCCCGCATGCTCAGTACACAAAAACAGCACCGGCGCGGCAATCTCCTCGGGGCGCCCTACGCGGCACAGCGGGATCGTGCTGCGAATCTTCTCCCCGGTCGTCGGATCGGCGAGTGCTCCGGCGCTCATATCGGTATCGACCCAGCCTGGCGCGACGCAATTTACATAGATGCCCTCCGGCGCCAGTTCGCTCGACAAGCTCTTGGTCAGGCTGATGATTGCGCCCTTCGTCGCCGCATAATCGCAATGAAACGCCTCGCCGCGCTGCCCGCTGGTGGAGCTGATCAGGACGATGTGTCCCGCAGGCGCGCCGCCAGGCTGCGACTTCGTTTGAGCTTTGATCTGCGCCTTCATCTGAAAGACTGCGTATTTCACCAGTCCGAACACGCCATCGAGATTAATGGCCAGCGTGGAGCGCCATTGCTCGTCCGGCATGCGATCGATGGCCACGTCCTGCTCCGGCCACACACCGTGGTTGGCGACCAGAATGTCGACCCGTCCAAAATGCCGCACGGTCTCGGCCACCAGCGCGCGGGCGGCTTCGGGGTTATCCAAGTCTGACGCGATGGGATAACAAACGTCAGCCCCGCATTCTTTGGCCAGAGCATCCGCCTGCGCGCGAGCGCTGCGATAACTGAAAGCGACTTTGGCGCCCGCGGCCGTAAACATCCGCACCGTGGCTGCGCCAATGCCGCGCGATCCGCCAGAAATGAGAGCAACTTTACCGGAGAGAGAAAGAGGGATGGACATAGCAGGCTAGTTTTCCAGTTTCCGGTGGGCCGTGGCAAGCGGCGGGATCACGCTGGGCTGGGTCAGCTTCCTGAGGACGGCGCGCGCTCCGACTTCAGGCCGCGCAGCAGCAGGCGCACCAGCATGCCGTCAAAGCGCGTGCCGCTCATCTTCGAGAGTTCGTCGAGAGCCTGCTCCGGCGTACGCGCCGCCGAGAACGACTGCTCGGTTACCATGTTGGCGTAAGCATCGGTCAACGCGATGATGCGCGCCCACAGCGGAATCTCCTCGCCGCGCAGGCCGTCAGGATAGCCTGAGCCGTCGAAGCGCTGGTGATGATGTTCGATCGCCTCGCGCATCATGCGGCTGTGCGGGATGCTGCCCACAATCTCCGCGCCCACGTGGGCGTGCATTCTCACCTGGAGAAATTCCTCTTCGCCGAGCGGACCCGGCTTGTTGAGCACGCGCTCGGCAACGAAAATCTTGCCCACGTCGTGCACCCGGGCGGCGTAAACCAGGTCGGTAGTTTCTTCCGCCGACAGCCCCAGGCCGCGGGCAATCACTTCGGTATAGCGTGCCACCAGATCGCCGTGGCCGGCGGTTTGCAACTCGCGGGACTCGGCCGCCCGGCTGAGCGACTCGATGGCTTCTTTCAACAGGGGCACATTGCAGTCTTCGTCGCCGCCGCAAAGCTTGTAGAGCGTCGACGTCAGTTCCTCGAGGTGTTCCGGTCCAGTGTGTTCGCGCTGTAGGAAGCCCTCGATATAGGCCGAAATCTGCTGGCGCTGGCGCGCGAAATCCTGGCCTTCGACAAATTCCTGCGCCGTCGAAACCGAATTGCCTCCCGAGCGCTTGGAGACGTACATGCCGGCATCGGCCACGCGGATGATGTCTTCGATGCTGAAGCCGTGCATGGGAAAACTCGCGACTCCGAAGCTGCCCGTTACGTGATGTTCGGCGAGCATGGGATCGCTAGCCAGCCACTGGCGCAGGCGCTCGGCCAGCACCTGGGCCTGTTCCGAGCCGGTCTCGGGCATCAGGACGATGAATTCGTCGCCGCCGTAGCGGGCCACCACGTTCGACTGGCGCGATTTCTGTTCGAGCAGCCGGCCCACGCGGGCCAGCACCAAATCGCCCTCGAAGTGGCCCATGGTGTCATTGACCTGTTTGAATTTGTCCAGATCGATCAGCACCACCGAGAACGGCCTGCCGGATCGCGAAGCCCGTTTCCACTCCGCCGACAAAGCTTCCCAGAAAAAGCGGCGAGTCTTGATTCCCGTCAGGCCGTCGGTAATGGACTGCTGTTGCAGCTTCTGAAACACGAACGCGTTATGGAGCGCGGTGGCGAGCAGGTCAGCCAGCGTATTGAGAATCAGAACATCCTGCGGGGAAAATGCATTCTCGCCGCGGCTCTCAATGTTGAGCACGCCCAGCAGTGATTCTCCGTAAGTGATGGGAATGCAAAGCACGGCGCGCGAGTCCGGCAGAATTCCCGTGAGATTGCCAGGCAACGCGTTCTGCACCAGGGCACGCTCGCCCGTGCGGGCCACGCGGCCGAGAATGCCGGTCCCGAGCGGGATACGCCGCCCTGTGGCGTGCGCAGTTACGCCGGCCTCGGCCTTGATCTCGATCTCTTTGGTTCCATAGTCGAGCAGGCCAATGCCGATGTGATCGAAACTGAAATTCTTCTGAATCTCGTCCGCGATTTCGCCTAGCATGTGGACGGGATCGTCGCTGGAGATCGCAGTGCGGGACACATTATTCAGAAACGCCAGTTGCCGCGACCGCCGCTGCTCGTCGGCAAACAGGCGGGCATTCTCCACCGCGACCGAAACCTGTCCCGCAGCCGTGACCAGTACATCGAGATCGCGTTGCTCGAAAACGAACTCGCGGTCGGGATTCATGGCGACCATGATTCCGCAGGACTTGTTGCCCAGAAGAATCGGAGCGGCGATCAGGCATTTGGCGGGGCGCTGCGGCACGTGGCTGATGCCTAGATCTTTGCGCGTGTTTTCGAGATCGGATCGGATCAGCAGGGGCTCGCCGTTGCGAATGACAAATTCGGTGAACGCATTCCGCAGTTCGCGGCTGCGCTTGGGCAGAACGCGATTGTCTCTGACCTCCAGCTCGAAGCGGATCTGCTCCGACTCCTGAAATGCGATGTAGAAGTGGGTGGTATCGAAGATCTGCCCCAGCTCGACTTGAATCGTGCGTAGGATTTCGTCCTGATCGAGCCGCGAACTGATCGCCTTACCGATGTCGGTGAGCAGTTCGTATTCTTTGGTGCGGCGATGCGCGTCGTGACTGACTACATAGTTTTCCAGAGTCAGGCCAAGCTGCAGCGACAGACCCACCATCAGCCGCGGGCCAGACGATCCGAAGGCGCGGCGCTCGGCATGAGGAAAGAGAATCACGCCGAAGTTATGTTCGCGCGTCTGCAGGTTCACTGCAGTTAAATGGCGAACTTCCGCTTCCGTGAGAATCTTCTTGAACTCCGCGTAGGTGCCCACGGTTGCCAGGGGGAGCGGTTCCGTCATCTCGGCGAGATCCTGCACGGTGAAAATTCCGTTGTGCCGGTAGGCCAGATCGCAGATGTAGTCGCCCGCCCCGCTGCTCTCGAGCGCGTCCAGGAAGGCAGGCGAGAAGCCCTGCTGCACTGAAGGCAACAAACCGCGCCAGCGTTCGGTAATGACGATGGCGGTGCGTTCCATAGGCAGAGCGCTGCGCAAACGCTCCAGCGCGGCTTGCATGTTGGGCACCAGATCCTCGGCGAACAGCAGACGCCGCGCGTCCACGCCCAGAGTCGATAGCGCCAGAGTATTTTCCTGCACGGCATTGCGCTGGTTTTCAAACAGCACCATCACCATGGCAATGCCCAGCAGCATCTGCGGCACCGGGCCAAACAGACGGTTGGCGTTGACAAACGATTCGCCCAACGGACTCTGCAACTGCCCCATCGCCATGAGCACGGCCCACAGCGCCAGCGAGATAGCGAGCACCTGAAAGGCCAGCGAGCCGCGCCGTTGGCCGTTGAAGTAAAAAACGGCGGAGCAATAAAGCAGGATGGCAGCCAGCCCCAAGCCCAAACGAATCGTGGGATGCACCTCGGGCAGGAAAACACCGTTCACCAGGTGTCCCTTTAGAGTGAGCAGCGCGAGTGTAACGCCAACCGCTGCCACGACGCCGTCATACCAGCGGAAGCGATAGGAGCCGCGCATCAGCCGCGTCGACACAAAAATGCACAGCGCCATCGCGACCAGGAAAAGTTCGCTGATCAAAAAGGCGGCCGCCGATCCCGGGAATGTATCCAGAACGTAATGCAGAGAGTAGGCCGCCCAGGCCAACTGCCACGCTCGGAAGTAAGGCTGCCGGCTCTGTTCGTGCAGATAAGTAAAGACGAGGAACAGCAGAACCGAGACAAATCCCGGGATCAAGACCGTCGTGATGAAAACACTATTCATAATTCACGCGGTTGGCGAAGAGGTCCGGCCATAAATTCTGGCCCAGCTCTCGGAGGGGAACGGTGCTTTAATGCTTTCATAACCGGTCCCTCCGACACAACAGAATTTAAGTACATTGGCCTACTTAGACGACCTTTTGGAATCAGAAGTTTGCAAACAAAATAGTTCGGCATCTCCGGCTTGACGGCATTTTTCCACGCCCGTACCATCGAAGTTCATCGAGGGCTCGACCAGGCCGCCAGTTTTCGATGCGCCCTTTCTTCTGAACCCATGAACCAACTCTGACCTTATGCCCGATTTACTGACTTCTTCTTTGCTGAACCAATCTTCGCTAAACCAGCCGCGCGTGCGCTTTGCGCCGTCGCCCACCGGATTTCTACACGTTGGCAGCGCCCGCACATTTATTTTCAACTGGCTGTATGCCCGCCGCAACGGCGGCACCATGATCCTGCGCCTCGACGATACCGACGTGGAACGCAATACCGACGCCTCGGTTAACTCAATTTTCGACGGGCTGAAATGGCTTGGCCTGAACTGGGACGAGGAATACAAGCAGTCCGACCGCGGCGACCTGCACCGGCAGATGGCCGATGCCATTTTTCAAAAAGGACTCGCCTACCGCGACTTCACTCCGGCGCACACCGGCGACAGCGAGCGCTCCGGCGCACAGGGCACATGGTTATTCAATCCCGGCATGCGCGAACTCTCGCGCGCGGAGAGCGACCGCCGTGCCGCTGCCGGAGAACGTTTTGCCTTGCGCTTTCGCGTGCCCCGCGACAGCGGGAAGACTGTGCGCTTCACCGATGCCGTTTACGGATTCCAGGAAAAGGCCGGCGCCGACATTGAAGACTTTGCCCTATTGCGCTCCGACGGCATGCCCACCTATCACCTGGCGTCGTGCGCCGATGACGCCGACCTGCGCATCAGCCACATCATTCGCGGCCAGGATCATCTTTCGAATACTTACAAACATGTCTTGATCTTCGAGGCTGCCGGTTTTACCCCGCCGCAGTTCGCCCACCTTCCGCTGCTGGTCGCGCCCGATGGGACCAAGCTCTCCAAGCGCCGCCACGGCCCGGTCGTGAGCGTCACCACCTATCGCGATGCCGGATTCCTGCCCGAGGCCTTCATCAACTTTCTGTGCCTGCTGGGCTGGTCGCCGAAAAACGATCGCGAGCAGATGAGCCGCCAGGAACTGATCGACGCCTTCTCGCTGGAAGGAATCAACCGCGCCAACGCCGTGGTGAATTTCAAGGAGCCCGCCACCACGCCCGAAGAAACCTTCGATCCCAAAGCGGTATGGTTGAACGCCGAGCACATTCGCGGCCTGGCCATCGAAGACTTGAGCGCACGCCTACTGCCGATTGTCCAAGAAGCCGGTTTCAACATTGCACCGGAAAGAATGCTGCGCATCACGCCGCTCATCCGCGAGCGTATCAAGCTGCTGCGCGACGTGCTGACGGCCGCTGACTTTTTCTTCATCGACCGACTGCCGCCCTACGACCCAGCCGAACTAATCCCGCAGAAGGGCGATGCGGCTATGGCGCTGAAAGTTTTGACGCGGGCGAAGGAAGTCCTACCCAACGTCGAATTCAAACACGATCCGCTCGATCAGGCGCTGCGCGCCGCTGCTCAGGAACTCGGCGTAAAAGCCGGACAGATGTTCCAGCCGATTCGCGTCGCCGTCTGCGGCCGCAAGAATGCCCCGCCGCTGTTTGAAACCCTGGAAGTGTTGGGGAAAGAAACCACGCTGCAGCGAATCGAAAAGGCGATTCAGAAAGCTGGTTGATCGGTAGCAGAATTCGGTTTCGCCCTTTAGCTCATCAGCCAGTACCAGCCAGCGAGAACTGCCGCTACTGCTAGCACGCACTGCACCCAGCGAGAATAGGTTCTGTGCACGGACCCGTCTTCCCCGGTCAAGCGTGACAGCTCAACGTAGGGCCTTAGCCCACGCCGGAACCAGCCCTCAACCTCGACCGTCTGGCCGATGAGCGAGTCGGCCGTTCCGATCGCAAAAAGAAAGCGCGCGAACGGAACCGTCTGGCGGTAGAGCATGAAAATCATTCCGGAGGCATCGCGCAAAACCAGGTCCGGACTCCAGAAAACGCCGGGCACGCCGCGTCCCACGATCTCGCCCTGGAGTCGTACGGCCCGCGGACGCATCTGGGATACCTCGGTGTCCTCCAGCAGCGCCGCCACCGATGCGGCCTGAAATTCGCCGCGATATCGATAGGCCACTCGCAGCAGCCATCCGATCCCGCTGACCATGAGAAGAAACGGGAATGTGTTCGGCGGCAGCGTGAGTGTAAGGCCGAAATAGGCAAGCCATTCCGGTATCCATTTTCCGAAGAGCAAAAGGCCGATGCTGACGACCGGCAATCCCCAGACCAATAATTCAATCGGAAACGTTCCCCAATGCACGCGTTGATCGGCGGGCAGCGGATATTGAATTGCCTGGTGAGATTTCTCCGCCTGCTCGTTCAGGGCGCGCACTCTGAAAGCCGTCAGCGGATGCGTGGAGTTGAGTTCGTAGAAGCGGGCCCACGGATTGACCAGATCCCAGCGCATGATCGCAGATGCGCTGGCGGGATCGGCCCCGCTCAGAGCGAACGCGGCTCCGGAATGAAGGTTCGAGATTCCCATGACCGCCATCGAGCCCGCAATACGGTATTCGCGGTGCATTTTAGTGTCGGCGGTTTTGCGATGCAGCGCCTCTTTGTACTGGCCATCCGCCTTGACCATGCCGTAGGCAATCTTGATGAGAGCCGAAGACAACGCCTCCGGCGTATGCGTGACCTCGGCTGCATAGTGATCGGCAAAGTACTCGCGGGTGCGGTTCAACAAGAGAACCACGAACTGGCTCACCCAGTAGCAGACATATGCGCCGTAGGCCAGCGCGCGAAAGTTGCTGATATTCCGGCTGAAGGCGTAGATCTGGTAGAGCAACAGCGGAACCAGGGCCGCGATCGTCATGACCACGAAATCCCAATGTTCGATGTGCCCGATTTCGTGGGCTAGAACCGAATTGGCCTCATCGACGGTGAGGACGTCCAGCAGGCCTTGAGTCACCACCACCCTGGAGTCGCCCGGCGTGTGGCCGAATGAGAATGCGTTGGGAGTCCCGCTGGGAATCACGCCGATGCGGGGAACCTTCAATCCGCGTTCTGCGCACAGTCTTTCAATAAACTCACGGTTGCGCGACGGCAGAGCCGGATAAAGATCGTCCCAATGGATCGAAACGACCATCTCGATCAGCCACGGACCGATCAGATATTGGAAACCCACGAACACGATTGCGAACGCAACCGCGCCCCAAATCGGAATCCCAATCCGCGCCAGGTAAAGATCTCCGACCGCGAACAGCAGGCCATAGAGGGCGAGGAGAATGAGAATGGACCGCGTGAAGAATTTCACAAGAGCCTCCAAGAAAGCGGAGAATCCGGGCCCCAAACATCCCATTTTACTATGGGTTTGCCGGGAGGGGTAGAGATCGAGATTCCGCAGACAGAATAACCAGGGGCGTCTTTCGCTTGACGCAATGTACTTTGTAACATAAAGTACATTCATGATCGCACCGGACGAACCTTTCCTTCACCCCATCCCCAAGCGCTGGATCCCCCTCGAAATGACCACCGCCCCCGTGCTCGACCCCGAAGAACATGGAGCGACGGAACATGGGGTCACGGAACATGGAGGGGCGGATGCCCCCGTTCGCCCGGGCAGTGGCACCACTGCCAGCCCAGTCGAGCCGGGCGTCCAGCCGAACGTTGAGCAGCACTATGCGCTCCTGATCAATCCTTTCTATCCCAAGGACGCGCACGCTAGCTTTGGCAAGCATGTGCTCACCCCCACGCTCGCCCTGACCAGCTTCGCCGCGACCACGCCCGCGCACTGGCGCATCGAGTACTGGGACGAAAACCTGCTGCATGGCCGCCCGCCGCGAAGTCCTATCCCGCAGATCGTAGGTATCACGGTGCATCTCACTTTCGCCCAGCGAGCCTTCGAGCTCGCCGACTGGTATCGCGCCCGAGGATCGAAAGTAATTTTCGGTGGCCTGCACGTGCTCTCGTGCCCTGACGAATGTGCTCCCCACGCCGACGCGCTCGCCCTCGGCGATGGCGTGCAACTCTGGCCACGCATCCTGCGTGACGTGGAAGCGGGAACGCTGCAGCCACGCTACGCCGCTACCTATGAAAATGACTACTGTGACGATCCCGCGCCCCGCCGTTCCATTCTTCCTCGCCGCAGCTTCCTCACCACGACCAGCCTGATCGCCACTCGCGGATGCCACAACCGCTGCGGCTTCTGTTATCTCGCGACCGACGGCCTGCGCATGCCCTACCGCATGAAGCGTCCCGAACAAATCGCCTCCGAGTTTCAGGAAAACGGCCAGCCTTACGCCGTCTTCATCGACAATAATCTCGGCTCGCGCCCCGACTATCTGCACTCGCTCTGTGCGGCCCTGCGCCCGCTCAACAAAATCTGGAGCGCCCGTCACCATCGACGTCACCGACGATCCCAGCCTGATTCGCCACATGGCACTCGCCGGATGCACCGGAGTTTTCATCGGCTTCGAATCGCTCTCCGACGACAACCTCGCCGCCTCGCACAAGAAGACGCCCAAGACTTCCGACTACGCCCGCCGCGTCCGCATCCTGCACGACTACGGCATCCAGGTGAATGGATCGTTTGTTCTCGGCTTCGATCACGACCGCAAAGACGTCTTCGCCCGCACCGCCGAATGGATCGAAGAAAACCGCCTGGAGTGCGCCACGTTTCACATCCTCACGCCATATCCCGCGACGCCGCTGTTTCGCCAGATGGAAGCGCAGGGCCGCATCCTGCACCGTGACTGGACGCTCTATGACACCGGCCACGCCGTCTTCCAGCCCAAGCACATGACACCCGAAGAACTCGAACGGGGCTATGCCTGGATCTACCATCGCCTCTTCTCACACGCCTCCATCTGGCGGCGTCGGCCACAACAACTGCAGGCCATCCCGCTCTACCTCGCCATGTCGTATCTCTACAAACGCTCCAACCGCTTCTGGCACTTGCTGATCAAGCACGACCTGGTCAACCCCGTGTGGAAGCCGCTGGTTGAGATGACGCGCTGGCGCCACGTCCACTACCGACGACGGCTCGCTCGGCAAGATTCACGAAGCGCAGCACCCGGCCAAGTCGTGTCAGCAGGAGTGTGACGCGCACGTAAACTCGCCGTCGCGTGGAGTCCTGACGCACGTGGAGCTTCTCTATACAAATTCTTGAACCAAAGAAAACGGCGGACGTCCGCGAGGGACGTCCGCCGTCAGTTTCTCCGACTGAAGCCGGTCTACTTAGCCTTAGCCGGCGTGAGCTGCACCGTCGGCAACACGCTGGTTCCCTCAGCCACCACGGCGCTGAGAGACGAAGGATTGATACCCAGGGCTTGCAGGATGGTAGGCGCGACCTGCACGGTGCCTACGCCCTCGCGAACCGTCTGGGGTTGGAACGCAGGATTCGACAAGAGCAGAATCACGTTCGTGTCGTCGTGAGCGAACCCGCCGTGCTCGGCGAGTTTCTTGGTGCTGCCCGAGTAGGTCACGCCGACGTTCGGAGTCACAATAATGTCCGGCGTGCGCGGATCCTGGGTTGGTTCGTTGTAGTTCAGCGAGAGCGACGGGCCGTAATAAATCTGTCCGAGCTCGATTCCGGCCGATGTGGCATTCGCTTCGAGGATGCCGACGGCGGCCAGCGTATCGGAAGAATTCGATAGCCATACCAGCGAGACGTCGTCTTCCGTCGGCCCAATGCCGGTAGGGTTATTGGTGGATTCGGACCATGGAATATAGCCCGCATTGGAGAGCAGAGTGACCGGCGATGTGCCATTGATCAGCTGAGAGACATAGCGGCTGGGGTCGATCGGCGACTGGCCGTGCTTGGCTGTGATCACGATCAGAGTCGAATCGTACAGGCCCTGCTTCTTCAGTTCGTTGACGAATGCCCCGATCGAGGCGTCGACAAACTGGAACTCGGTCAGCAGCGCCGCGCCGGGCGTGGCCGCCGCATCCAGATATCCGCCGGTGGTGGCGTTGCTCTTCTCAATCAGCTTCTGGCCCACGCTCAGCGCTTGAAAGTTCATGCCGAAGATGGTCGGAACCTGCGTCTGCGCGGTGCCGAGATGGTTCTTGCCATCGATCCAGTTGAGCACCGCATCCACTTTCAGAGTGTCGTAGCACTGAATGTTCTGGAAGCTGTTGGTCCAGGCCGTCAAGTCGGCGCCGTTATCGAGGATTGGGTCGCAGGCTACGCCGAGAGGCGTGACCACATGCGGCAGAGCGATTACGTTGGAGTTGATTTCCGGTCCATAGAAGTCGTTGAGCGCAACCGGCCCCAGACCAGCTGCCACCGCGGAATACGCCGGGTGCTTGTCGGACCACGCTGTGTAGCCGCCATTCTGGGAAATGACGCTGAAGATCGTGTTAGCGCGGACGAAATCCCAGGGCCAAACCGGATTGCAGCCATTGTTGGGGTCGCGAATCAGCCGCTTCGGGTCGATCGACGCGATGCCGCCGTCGGTCAGGGAGGCGCCCGGCGCCCCGCCGTTCAACTTCGTCTGATCGCGGTCAATGCCTTCTTCGTATTCCGACGTGGTGCCCGTCGGCGCTGCGAAGGGAGTGCACGGACCCGCTCCCAGGCCGTTGCCGGTGGTCACGGCGGGCGCGTCCAAACTCCGGTCATAAGCCACGTCGTAATAGATGCCGGTATACGCGGGGCTGCCGCCGGTAACGATCCCTATCAGGCCGGGAAAGGAATCCGAAGTCTTGGTGGTGCTGGCGGCAACATAGTTCACAGCAGTCTTGCCCAGAGCCGCCAGCGCCGGGCAATACGGTTTGCCATTGTTCACCGTGCTGACGCCGTTGGCGCAGTTCAGATAATCCACTGCGTGCATGCCGTCGACGCTGATGAGCAAAACGCGCTTGATATTGGTTTTTGGGGTGTTGTTCTGGGCGATTGCAGTGCCGACAGAACAGATCGCTGCGAGGGAGAGCAAAGCCAGTGTCTTTTTCATAGTCATAGGGACCTCTGGCGGAAATGGTATGAAACGCCTCGCGAGTCGAAAGTTACGGCAAGTTAAATTCTTCGTGAAAATTAATCCACAGGCTCGATTGCACGGGTACGGCCTCGGTATGAATTCAGGCCAGCGCCGCGCTTCTCGGCGCGAGTGTGAATTGCATATTGCGTTTCGCAAAAGCGTGACCCTCGTAACGTATGGCGAACAGCGGGGAAAACGCTATGATGAGCTTTCCACACGGAGGCCCAGGGATGGGAAACGCACAAGCTCTCCGCCGGCAGCGTCTCGGCATTTTCTTCCAATGCATGGCCGTCATGGCCGTGATCGTTTCGTTGGCGGCGGCCGCAGCGGCGCAGGCCACCACCACGGGCCCCACGCCGAATCCGTTCGACGACCTGAAAAAATATCCCGGATTGCTGACCGAGTTCGGCCAGCTGATGAAGAAGATGCAGGCCGGCATCCAGCTTCCGCCGCCGCGTGCGCACAGCTCCCTGTTACCCCTGCTGCCGGAATCGACCCTGGTTTACGCCGCGTTCCCCAACTATGGCGAGCCTGCCCATCAAGCCCTCGCTATTTTTCATCAGGAGGAAAAAGACAACCCCGAGCTGCGCGCCTGGTGGGAGCATGTTCAGTCGGGGCAAGGCCAGTCGTCCGCCGACGCGCCCAAAGCCGAGGACGTGTTCGAGAAGCTTTACCAGCTCTCGCTATACCTGGGTGACGAAATTGTTGTGTCGGGCGGCGCGCCCGCAGGCGGCAAGGATCCGAAAGTGCTGTTTCTGGCGGAAGTCCGCAAACCCGGCCTGAAGGATTTTCTTCTGCAGATGGAGAAAGAACTCTCTCCCAAATCTCCGGCGTCCGTTCGCATCTTCGACCTGCAGGAACTCGCCGCTACCAAAGACGAGATTAGAGGCGAGAGCAAAGACGGAAAAAATAACGATAAGCTCCTGATCCTGGTGCGCCCCGACTACGTCATCGGAGCCTTCGACCTCGCCGATCTGCGCAGCTTCAATGCCCGGCTCGACAAGAACAATCATGAATTTGCCGCGACTCCGTTTGGCCAGCGCATGACGCAAGCTTACGAAGGCGGAACCACGGTGGTGGCCGGCGCCGACTTGCAGGCCATCGTGAAACTGATCCCCATTAGCTCCGAGCAGAGCCAGAAGCTGTTTCAGCGCACCGGTTTTGCCGACGTCAAGTATGCCGTTTGGGAGCACAAGAGTGTGGCCGGCCACGAATCCAGTCAACTGGAGTTGAGCTTCACGGGCCCGCGCCATGGAGTCGCATCCTGGCTGGCCGCGCCCGGCCCTCTGGGCAGCCTAGATTTTGTTTCGCCCAAGGCAGTCATGTCGGCCAGCATCCGGCTCAAGAGTCCCGCCGAGATTCTCGACGACATCACCGAAATTGCCTCGGCTTCCAATCCCAAAGCCCTGTTGCAACTCGGCATGATGGAACAGGGACTCAACATCAGTTTGAAGAACGACCTGCTCCGTTATCTCAGTGGAGAGATGACCTTTGAATCCGACGGACTCATCGACAAGGAAGCCGCCTGGCGTGCCATCCTGAAAGTGAGCGAGCCCGACCACCTGCAAACCACTTTTACGACCTTGCTGGCTGTCGCTAAGATGACCGCGATCCAGTCTGAAGAAGGCGGCGTCACTTACCACACCTTCCAGATTCCCTCCGGCCCCAAGACCAAAGACATTGTCTATGCCTTTGTCGACGGCTATCTGCTGATCGGTTCCAGCCGCGAAGCCCTGGCTGAGTCTATTCGCCTGCATCGCAGCGGCGAGTCGCTGGCCAAGTCGCAGAAGTTTCTGGCGTCATTGCCGCCGGCAAATTCATCCCAAGTTTCGGCGCTATTCTACGAAGACCCGGTCGCCTTCGGTGCTATGGCCCTGGGCCAGGCATCGCCGGAGCTGGCGGCGTTATTCTCGCAAAAGCCCGGCGAAACTCCGCCTGCCGTGGTCTCAGCGTATGGCGAAGAAAGCGCGATTCGCGAATCCAGCCGCAGTGGTGGCGTCGACGCCGGTGCCGCTCTGGTCATTGCCGCCATCGCGATTCCCAACTTGCTGCGCGCGCGCACCGCGGCCAACGAGTCTTCTGCCGTGGCCAGCGTCCGTTCGGTGAACACTGCGCAGGTCGTCTATATGAGGATGTATCGCGAGAAGGGCTACGCACCCGACCTGGCAGCGCTCGGTCCTGATCCGCGAGGAGGGAATGCCGCTGGGCCGGAGCACGCGGGTCTGCTCGACGCAACGCTCGCCGGCGCCACTTGCACCGCTGGATCCTGGTGCACCAAATCCGGCTACCAGTTCCGCATTGCCGCCAACTGCGGGTTCGGGCGCTGCCAGAGCTACGTAGTCGTGGCCACGCCCGTGAGCACCAGCACGGGAGCCAGAAGTTTCTGCTCGACCTCCGACGGAGTCATCCACTACAAAGTCGGCGATCCGCTGACCGCCCGCGTCGACGCCGCCGAATGCCGCGCCTGGCTGCCGCTTCGGTAGCCAAGTCATAGTGGCGGAGCCTGTTATGTGTGGAGCGGACACTCCTGTCCGCTGCCTTTGACGTTGCCTTCCTCTGCCACTCCCCGCCACGCTCCGGCGGGGGACATCTCTGAAACGCCTCAGGAACGTATGAGCCCCAAAAACCCCCTTGACAACTTATACTGTGTAGCATACAGTGTGTGTCGCATACTATATGACGAACGGTACCCAAGGCAGCCCTGAGATCCTCGAAAACCTAAAGCTGGAGCTGCGCCGGGGATGCCTAATCGTCGCCGTCCTCGCCCAGCTTCGGATCGAGCAATACGGCTACACCCTGCGCAAGGCATTGGCCGACGATGGCCTGGCCATCGACGAAGGCACGCTCTACCCGCTGCTGCGGCGCCTCGAAACCCAAGGCCTGCTGGTCAGCCAGTGGCGGGAAGAGGACAAGCGCAACAAGCGTTTCTACCGACTCTCCCCGGCGGGCGAGCAAATTCTGAACCAGCTGCTGAACGAATGGAAAAACATCAACACGTCACTCGATCGAATTCTCGAACCGGCAGGCCGCTTATGAACAAATCGTTTCTGAACAGATCGGTGCAACATCCCATGGAACTTCTCGACCGTTATTTACAAGCCGTCCGCTTCTGGCTGCCCAAGTCGAGCCGGCAAGAGGACCTGATCGCCGAGCTCGGCGAGGACCTGCGCTCACAGATCGAAGCGAAGGAAGCCGAACTCGGCCATCCCCTCGACAAGGAAGAGATCGCGGCGATCCTCAAGCGTTGCGGCAGTCCCATGATGGTCGCCGGCCGGCTCGGACCACAGCGGCATCTCATCGGGCCAGCTCTGTTTCCTATCTACGGATTCGTCTTGAAGATGGTCCTGCTGTGGATTCTGGTTCCAGTCTTCATTTTCATCGTCGGGCCGGTGAATCTGGCCGAAGGCGGAGGCAACTGGCCGTTGGGCATCCTCAAGACTTTCGGCAATCTGTGGACCGCCCTGTTCACCGCGGCTGGAACTATCACCCTCGTCTTCGCCATTATCGAGCGCACCCACAACTGCCTTGGCAGCGAACTCAAATGGGATCCCCTGAAGTTGCCGCCCGTGCGCAGGAATGAAGAAGAGCGCAAACCAACTGTGCTGAAAGCGGTTTGCGAACTCGGGTTTGGCTGTTTTGGACTGATCTGGATATTGCTCGTGCCGGGCTACCCTTTCATAATTCTCGGCCCGGCAGCGGCGTTTCTGAAAGCCTCGCCGCTGATGCACTCGTTCTACCTGCCGATTGTGTTGCTCAGCGTCGTCGGCCTGCTGCGCTCCGGCATCACCCTGGCAAAGCCGCAGTGGGCGTGGTTTCCGCTTTTGAGCCAGCTGGCGAATTCCGTGATTACGCTGATCGTGTTGAACTTCATGATCGAGGCCATCACCAAAACGCCCAGCCCCTACCCCTTCGTGGTCTTACAGGATGCGGTGCGGGATTCGCCAAAGTACATCAAGATCGCCGCCATCGTGAACGTATCCATTCTCGTCAGCGTTGCCGGCGCCTGGTTTGGACTCTGCATTGCCGCGATCATCCAGACCTGGCAATTCATGAGATATCTGCATAAACGAACTACCGGGGCGCCGCAGGCCGCATCCTCCGGAGTGCATTGAAAAAGGGATCGGATTGAAAAACTTTCAATTTTAAATCGGTCCCACATGTCGCGGCAGAGTTCCCTGGCTTTTCTTTTGCCCCCGATCTTTGCGGTAAGATCAGAGTCATGAAAACGTCCAGTCCCGAGGCCGAGACCGGCGACCACGCCGCCCCCGAATCTCGCCCCTCCAATTTCATTCGCGATATCTTTATCGACGACCTCAAGACCAATAAATATAACGGCCGCGTGCAAACCCGCTTTCCTCCCGAGCCCAACGGATATCTCCACATCGGCCACGCCAAGGCCATCTGCCTCGACTTCGGGCTCGCCGACGAGTTCAGCGGACACACGAACCTGCGCTTCGACGACACCAATCCCGAAAAGGAAGACACGGAATACGTCGAATCGATCAAAGCCGACGTGCAATGGCTCGGCTTCAAGTGGGACAGCCTTTTCTATGCATCGGATTATTTTGACCAGCTCTATGAGTGGGCGCTGAAACTGATTCGCGACGGCAAGGCTTACGTCGACGACCTCTCCGCCGAAGAAATCCGCAAACATCGCGGCACTCTCACCGAGCCCGGCAAAGACAGCCCGCATCGCAATCGATCGGTCGAAGAAAATCTGAATCTGTTCGAGCGCATGAAGGCGGGAGAATTTCCCGACGGCTCGCGCGTGCTGCGCGCCAAGGTCGACATGGCCTCGCCCAATCTGAATATGCGCGATCCGGTCATGTACCGCATCCTGCACGCCGAGCATCACCGCACCGGCAACAAGTGGTGCATTTATCCGATGTACGACTACGCCCACGGCCAGTCCGATTCGCTCGAAAAAGTTACGCACTCCATGTGCACCCTGGAGTTTGAAGATCATCGCCCGCTCTACAACTGGTTCATTCAGCAGCTCGGCATTTTCCCGTCGCAGCAAATCGAGTTCGACCGCCTCAACCTGACCCACACGCTGCTGAGCAAGCGCAAATTACTGCAGTTGGTTCAAGAGGGTAAAGTACGCGGCTGGGACGATCCCCGCATGCCTACGCTGAGCGGCATTCGCCGCCGCGGCTACACGCCGGAAGCAATCCGCAATTTTTGCGCGTCCATCGGCGTCTCGAAAACCACGGGATCGATCGAGCTGGCCATGCTCGAACATTTCGTGCGCGAAGATCTGAACAAACGCGCACTTCGGGTGATGGCCGTGCTGCGCCCGCTGAAAGTCGTGATCGACAATTATCCCGAGAATCAAGTCGAAGAAATGGACGCGGTCAATAATCCCGAAGACGCGACCGCGGGCTCGAGGAAAGTCCCATTCTCGCGCGTGCTCTACATCGAGCAGGACGATTTTCGCGAAGTCCCTCCGCCCAAGTATTTTCGGCTCACGCCAGGTCGCGAAGTTCGCCTGCGCTACGGCTACCTCGTCACCTGTACGAGTGTCGTGAAAAACGCGCAGGGCGAAGTCGTCGAAGTGCACTGCACCTACGATCCCGCCACGCGCGGCGGCAATACGCCCGATGGCCGCAAGGTGAAGGCGACCATTCACTGGGTCTCGGCCGCGCACGCGGACTCCCTCAATGCCGAGGTGCGAATCTACGAAAACCTGTTCCTCAAAGAGAATCCCAGCGATGTGGAAGAAGGCAAAGACGTGCTGGACAATCTCAATCCAAATTCGCTGGAAATCATCGCCGACGCGAAGGTCGAACCTTCACTAGCCAACGCTGTCGCAGGAACCCGCTATCAATTCGAGCGCCTGGGATATTTCTGCGTCGACCCCGACTCCAAGCCGGGCAAGCCGGTTTTCAATCGCACGGTGGCGCTGAAGGACGCTTGGGCGCGAGTGGAGAAAAAGCAAAAAACCTAAGCTGGCGAGGAACGGGCAGCAATGGCGCAAAGAGATAAGTCCTCACGATCAATTTTGCGGGCACTCGGTGTTGTAGCACTACTACCCGTCATCCTGCCGTTGGCTCTGATCGCGTTGATCCTCGGTCTAGCACACCGTATAGCTCTTTACGCGCTCGTCTGGGTGTTGTGGCTGCCCAGACGAAGAGATACTTTGCTTGTCTACTCCGACAGCCCGATCTGGCAGGAATACATGACGACGCAGGTCCTGCCGCTTGTGCAAGAGCGAGCCGTTGTCTTGAATTGGTCGGAACGTAAGCGATGGCCGCGGTTATCGTTGGCGGTTCAAGTATTCCATTCGTTCGGAGGAAGGCGCGAATTCAACCCGCTGGTAATTGTCTTTCGGCCGTTCGCTCGCGCGAAGCGCTTTCGTTTCTGGCAACCCTTTCAGGATTGGAAACGAGGTTACAAGGAACCTGTGGAGAGATTACGGCAGGAGCTGTTTGTGGCCTTGTGAGATCGCAGAAAAGCGAAACCCCGAGCGCGTCTTCCACTCGGGGTCTGCACATCAGCCTGTCAAGCTCAATATGATTATCAAAGGGCACGAATCGGAAGTCAAGATTACTTGAGGAGTCCGCCTGTCGGAGACTCCTCGTCAGATTCCCCTACCAAACCAGGGAATGCTGTGGACCCGACGGGAGTCGAACCCGCACCTTCTCGCTTGACAGGCTGATATGCTGCCAGTTGCACCACGGGCCCAGAAACAGATTACGTCCTCCTCCGGCGCTCGACCGCTTCCCGCTCACATATTTCGATAGCAGGGTCCAATTCGGGAATTGCACCTGGTGGGCAATGTACGCCGAACAGCGAAACCCGTACGTTCTTCACCACCGCGCGTGAGTCTGTCACAAACGAACTTCGCCCCCTGTTCCTAGTCGTACAATTCGGAGCTCTGTACTAAGCTGGGAAGCCGTGGTCTGGATCCACCGCGAGGCCTCGCCGTTTATCCACATGCACCCAACTACCTTGCTCGCATTTTTCGAGCTCTCCCGCGCGCCGGTGTTGTGCGGCGCTGCCATCCTGCTTTTCCTGATCGCGCTGTGGGCGGCCAAAGCCGACATCGCGCAGGCCCGCGGCCTCGACAAACTCGTAGCCTTGAGCAACTTGTGTTTCGCCGTTCCCTTGGCCGTTTTCGGCGCGGAGCATTTCACCGACACTCAATCCATCAAGGGCCTCGTGCCCTCGTTCGTGCCCTGGCCTTTATTCTGGACGTACTTCGTGGGCCTGACGTTGCTCGCCGCTTCGTTGAGCATCGCCACAAGAATTCAGGTGCGCTGGTCCGGCCTGCTGTTCGGCATCTGATGTTTCTTTTTGTGGCGATGATGGACATCCCAGGCACTCTCGCCGACCCCAAGAACAGGTTTTCGTGGATTTTGACGGTCCGCGAAATGTCATTCGGAGCCGGAGGGTGGTTGCTTGCCGGCAGCGCGATTCGTGCAGGACGCACCCTGCACGGGCAAAGTGTCGAGCAAGGTCGCGGGAAAGCCGCGGGCAAACTCATCGCCGTCGGCCGGGTGTTAATCGCGATCGCCGCCATTTTCTATGGGGTGGAGAACTTCCTGCACACCGCCAACGTTCCCGGCGTTCCGCTCGAAAAACTGCTGCCCGCGTGGATTCCCGCACACCAGCTCATCGGCTGGCTGACTGGCGCAATACTCTTCGCCGCCGGGATCGCCATCCTGTTGGACAAGAAGACGCGCGCCGCCTCAACCTATCTCGGTACGTGGATTGTGCTGCTGGTCATCTTCATCTACGGACCGATTCTGATCGCGGCGCTGGCCGACCCGAGCCCCGACGCCAAAATGGAAGGCATCAACTACTTCTTCGACACGCTGCTATTTGCCGGAGCGATCCTGGCGCTAGCCCGGGCGACGCCCAGCGCCGATTAAGACGTGCCGGCGCGATTCATCACCCCCGATTCATCACCCCAAAGCGAAACCCCGAGCGGTCTTCAGCTCGGGGCGCGTAAGCCTGTCCAGCTACGGGAGAGTCATCGGCGTCCAGAACAGCCAACTTTAGCTGCTTCCGGGCGCGCCCGCCTTACGTACCACCCGTCTGCTGAGAGCTGATGGCTGATGCTGCTCTAATTCCGCGCGTGCGGGCTCTGCGCCGGATTGGCGTGATGCGTCGTCGGTCCTTTCACGACCTTGATATTAAAGCTGACCGGCACGGTTTTCGGTGGGAAGCACTGCGCGTTATCGCAGGCCTGGTAGCGCAGCACGCCGTGCATCACATAATTCCCCGGCACCACCGAGGTCAGGGGATGCACCGCCACGGCGACGGTGAAGTCTCCGCTATACACGCTCATTTTCTCATCCGGCGAAAAAGGGAAGGCCAGCTCCTCGCCCGCCGGATATTCAATCTTTCCCAGAACAATGTCAGTCGGCAGGTCCATCTTCAGCGCCGTCGGAATCAGATATTCCGACTTCGGTGTGTTGGAGTTCACATGAAATCCGCGCGCCACCCGGAAATTCAAGTTCACCGGCGTCTGCGTGGCCCGCGGAGCGGTCACCAGCGGCACCGGAGCCAACGTCACCGACGGCGCTTTCCCGGCGGTGCTGGGCGGCGTGATCGGCGTATACGTCACTGTCGGCTCTTGCGCGGCTTGCCCTTGGGACGCCGCCGGCGGCGCTTGCCCCTGCGTGGTTTGCGCCACTCCCGCTTGTACCAGCGACGCCGCAGCCCACAGCGCGAGCAGGCATACCAGTCTCGATTTGTACTCAGCCCAGATCATTGCCGGTGCTCGTGATAGTAGAACGGCTGCGGCTCCGTTTCTAGTGTCACTTCTGAGCCTGCAACGCCGCGGCGGGCGCGGCGGCGGCCTGCGAATTGCCCGCTGGCGTATCCAGCGCCTTCTTGATGGAGTCTTCGATCTCGGCCTTGCCCTTCAGCCCGATAATCTTGTCCACAACTTTTCCGTCGCGGCCAATGAAAAAAGTTTCCGGCAGCGCGGGAACGCCGCCGTACGCGTCGCCCACCGCCTCTTTGCCAATCAGGATGGGATAATTCACGCCCATATCTTTGACGAACTTCGTAATTTCGTCTTTGCCGTCATCTCCCATCTCGACTCCAACCACCTGCAGACCATCGTGACCGTACTGGTTCTGCAAATCCACCAGCCACGGCGTTTCGATTTTGCACGGGCCGCACCAGGTCGCCCAGAAGTTCAGCAGCACGGCTTTGCCGCGCAGGTCCGACAAGCGCATGCTCTTGCCGTCCAGCGCTTCCAGACTGAAATCCGGTGCCTCCGACGGGTTCGCCACGCGCGGGCCCTGTCCGCGGCGCGACATGTGCATCCCCATATACAGCATGCCCGCCACCACCACGGCCAGCACCAGCAGCACCAGCGGACTGCGATTCCCTGCGCCGCTCACCGGTGGCGCAGCCGCGCTCCCCGCAAAATTAACGGCGAAGTCTGAATTCTGAAATAACGTTCCGCAGGCCGCGCAAGTGATCCCTGCTGCCGCACCCTCCGGCGCGACCCCGGCGCTCTGGTTCAACGCCGCTCCGCATTTTGGACAAAACTGAAACTCTTCAATTCGCAAACCAAATCCCTCCCGCTACAACGCAAAACGATTCAGAAACGACAGCCAGCTCAAGATCAGCGTAAAACGACCAATCACCAGCAACACACCCAGCGCGATCAGCAATCCGCCCGAAGCCACCTCGATCGCGTGCATGTGCGACCGGAAGCGGCTGTAGAACTTCAGAAAGCGCTCCATCAGCAGCGAGGTCAGCAGAAACGGAACGGCCAGCCCCAGCGAATAAACCGCCAACAGCAGAACACCCTTTACCAGCGTGTCCTGCTCTCCCGCCAGAGTGAGAAGCACCGTCAGGATTGGCCCCAGACACGGCGTCCAACCGAAAGCGAAAGCGAATCCGATGACGAACGCGCCAATCGGGGTGCTGCTGCCCTTCAGGCCGTGCAGTCGCGCGTCGGTATAGAGCGCCGTGATTTTAAAGATCCCGGTCAGGTGCAGTCCAAAGATAATGATAACCACGCCCGCCACCCGGGCCAGCGTGTGCTTGTAAATCCCAAGCACCTGCCCGACCTCAGTCGCTGCCGCCCCCAGCGCGATGAACACCACGCTGAACCCCAGGATGAAGCCAATCGAGTTCACCATCACCCGCCGCATCAGGTGACCCTGCGGCGACTTCAGTTCCTCCACCCCCGCACCTGAAATCAGCGAAACGTAGCCCGGTACCAGCGGCAGCACGCACGGCGAAAGGAATGAGATCAGCCCGGCGAAGAACGCGGCAATAGGAAGCGGAAGGCTGGACATGAGATCTTAATTGTACCTGCAGCTGTGCACCTTGAAGTCAGACCTGCAAAATCGCGTCTGCGTCATCTCGCGCGGAGCGCCATCTTGGACATGACTAAACCGCTGCTGCTACCAATCAGACGCGCGGCGCAGCATTTAGTTGCAAGAAGTGCACAGCGCTATTTGCGTTTCTTCGCGGGCTGGGCTGCTGGCGGCTGCGCTGCCGGTTGCGGCATCGCCTCAGGGGCTTCCGCCAGCTTGTGAAACACTTCCTTCGGAACTGTCGCTACCAGCACGGCACGGTTACCTTCCTGCCGTACCTGCAGGCTGTCAAAAAAAATTTTTACATCCGAGTCATTACCACTGCCCGAGCCCACCGAAATCTCCGCGCTGCGCAGCATGGCCAGAACCGTGTTCGCCTTGTCGGTAATGGTGCGCGCGTCCTCCTCGCTGGCGGCAGACGCCTCCGCCCGCAGGTGCAGCGCGTCGGTTCGCAGCGGCAGGTGCAGCGGGTTGTAGCTGACGGAAACCACCAGGTCGGCCGCTTTGGGAAAAATCGCCAACCACATCCCAAAACCCGGCGCCGCAGGCTCCACATGCGTCACCGCCCATACCGGACTGGCCAACTGCACCCGTTTGTAATACCGACGCAGCAACGCCGGGCCCCCAAACGGCGACGCCAGCCGCCGCGACCGGTCCACCATCCCGCGGATCACCGCAGGGTCCTCGTGATTGGAAGCCGCCACCGTGTCCACGCCCAGAATCGCGATGCGGAACGTGCGCCCGTAGATTGGAATCGTGTAGATGTCGATCGAGTTGTAATTCTCCACCGACTGCGCCGTCCGCTTCAGGTAAGCCACACACTTGCCGCCGTCAAACCTTCCGCGGAAGACTTCAGAAAACCGCGGCTCGGGCGCTGCGCTGCCCGTGCCTCCGCCCGGCCAATTCTGCGGGTAATGAATGGCAAAGGCCACCTCGTCCAGGTCACGCTCCCAATCAAAGCCAGTTTCCTGAATGAAGCGTTCGTAATCCGCGTCATGCGCGATCGGATCATTCGAACCCAAGAACAGCGGTTTGCCGCCGTTCGCCGTCCGCGCCCAGCCCAGGTTGGCGTACAGAAATGCGTCGGCGCCGGGCAGCAGCCGCGCCGGTTCCGGCGGAGCGGCCTTGCGCAGTTGGACGGCAAGCGTCAGCGCAGCGGCTACGGCTACAACCGCCAGAACAATGGGGAGAGTGCGCCTTATTCGCATGAATTGCGGGTCAGGGATGAAATGATAGCACTTACTCAGGGAACGGCAGTTCGCCAGTTTTCAGGGTGCAGTGACGCGACGCCCGTCGGAACAGTATTAGAATCGTCCGGATCGAAATGGCTTAATATCATTTCGCCTTTCCATCCGTCTAAACGCCTATGTTTCAGCGCCACGCCATCTGGGGAGATATTCGCTACGCCTTCCGCGTCATGGGCCGTACGCCTCTGTTTACGGCCACGGTGGTTCTCACGGTCGCGATCGCCATTGCCGCTAATGCCACCATCTTCACCGTAGTGAACGCGGTCATGATCCGCGCGCTGCCCTTCGACGAACCCAACCGGATCATGCAGGTGGCCGAAAAAAACGAGAAGCTCAACCTGCCGACATTCTCCGCCTCCATACTGAATTTTCTTTCCTGGCGCGAGCAGACGCAGTCGTTCGAGCAACTTGCCGGAGTCGGCTACGCCACCTTCACGCTCAGCGGATCCGGCGAGCCCGAACAACTCACCGGCAACACCATCAGCCCGGCGCTGGCCCAGGTGCTCGGAACCCGCCCGCTCGCGGGACGAAACTTCACCGCGGACGAGGAAAAGCCCGGCGGCCCAACCGTCGCCATGATCGGCGAGGGACTGTGGAAGCGCCGCTTTGCCTCCGACCCCAATCTCGTCGGCCGCACCATTTCGCTCGACGGAGCGCCCACCACCGTCGTCGGCATCGCGCCCGACTCTGTGAAACTCATTGCCGGCGGCGATATCTATACCCCGCTCATCATCGATCCCGCCAAACAGCTTCGCCTGAACCACGTGATCATCGTTTTCGGCAAGCTGCGGCCCGGCGTGTCGCCGCAGCAGGCGCAGGCGGAGATGGATACGATTTCCGCCAGCGTCGGCAGGCAATATCCGGAAGTCCGCTATTGGGGCATTCATCTCATCAGCTTGTTCGATACCTTCGTCACCCCGGATCTGAAAACCGGATTACTAGTTTTGCAAGTCGCCGTTGTGTTTGTGCTGCTGATTGCCTGTGCCAACATTGCGAACTTGCTGCTGGCGCGTGCCGCCACGCGCCAGAAGGAAATGGCCGTGCGCACCGCGCTGGGCGCCACGCGCGGTCAACTCATTCGTCAGCTTCTGGTGGAGAGCGTCGCGCTTGCCGTCCTCGGCGGCACGGCTGGCTTGCTGGCCGCTGTGGGCGCCGTCCGCCTGCTCATGCGCTCCTTGCCCGCGGGAACCTTGCCCATCCCCGATATCGCCGTCGACTCCCGCGTATTGTGGTTCAGCTTCGCGCTGACCATTGCCACCGGCCTGCTGTTTGGCTTCGCACCGGCCTGGCGCGTCGCCACGGTCAAAGCCAACGACATGCTGAAAGAGGCAGGCCGAGGCTCAACCGGCGGTATCCGCAGCTGGCTGCGCGACAGCCTGGCCGCGGCCGAAATCGCGCTAGCCGCCGTTCTGCTGATTGGCGCAGGCTTGCTGATCCAAAGTCTCGCCAACCTGCAACGCGTGCCCCTCGGCTTCGATCCTCAGGGACTGATGACTTTTCAGCTCGCCCCGCCCGTCGCGCAATATCCGCTGGCCGACAAAGGCCCAGCACTTTATCACTCGCTGATCGAGAATCTGAATTCCATCCCCGGAGTAAGCGGTGCCGCTGTATGCAGCGGTATTCCCTTCGGCGCCGGAAATCGCGCCCGGCATCCTATGATCACCACCGACGCCTCCGTGTTGCCTCCAGGAACGGCCGTTCCCGTTGACTGGACCAGCATCAGCCCCGGTTATTTCGATACCATGCACATTCCGCTGCTGCGTGGCCGCACCTTCACAGATGCTGATGTCCGTACCTCGCAGCTGGTCATGATCGTCAGCCAATCGACCGCCCAGAGATTCTTTGGCGATGCCAACCCGCTCGGCCGATCCCTGCGCCCCAGCGCCAAGCCGGAAATCGCCTACACCATCATCGGAGTCGTCGGCGACGTCCGCGACGAGGCCCTGAACCAACAGACCCCAACGCTTTACTATGCGATCCCGCAGCGCGGCTCCTGGCCGCTCATGGATATTGTCGTTCGTGCCGAAGTTGGCAGCAGCGCCCGCCCCGACCCAGCCGCGCTGATGCCGTCGATTCGCCAGCGCATTCACGACATGGATGCCGGCCTCGCCCTGGCCAACGTCAACTCGATGGATCAATTACTCTCGAACAGCGCCGCTCAGCCCCGGCTCAACACCGTGCTGCTCGCGGCCTTCGCCGCCGTGGCGCTGCTGATTGCGGCCATCGGAATCTACGGCGTGCTCGCCTATTCGGTAAACCTGCGCACGCGTGAGATCGGTCTGCGGGTCGCTCTAGGTGCAACGCCGCGCAGCGTTTTGCAGCTGATCGTCGGCCAAGGGATGAAGGTAGCGCTGATCGGTGTCGGCCTCGGTCTGGTCGGCGGACTGGCTCTCGGCCGCGCCGTCTCCAGCCTGGTGTTCGGCGTGCCGGTCCGCGACCCGGCAACCTTCACTCTGGTCGCGTTCGCCTTGACCCTGGTCGCACTCGCCGCCTGCATCATCCCCGCCCGCCGCGCCGCCCGCGTCGATCCCATGGTCGCGCTGCGGGAAGAGTAAGAGTAAGCGTGCCCTGTCATCCTGAACCGTGGCGAAGCCGCGGTGAGGGACCGTACGACAGTGTCAGCCACGATGCAGTGGAAAAGATCGACTAATCGCCTACCATACAAACGCTCGCCGACAGCACCGACTCTGCCTGCCGACGTAAGGTCCCTCGCGCCGGCTTCGCCGCCACTCAGGATGACATCGCATCATAAGTTCGATCATAGTTCGATCATAGTTCGATCCGAGCGCGACTCCACGGCGAGCCTTGCCGGCGGGAACAGAAAACCGCCGGTTGCGCCCAAACTTCCCCTTGTGATACCTTAAATAATTGTCCCGGACATCTGGCAGGGATCAGAGGGATAAGTTTGCGCGACGGCGCGTCTTTCCCCAGGATTTGCTGGCGTAGCTCAGTCGGTAGAGCATCTGATTTGTAATCAGAGGGTCGGGGGTTCAAATCCCTTCGCCAGCTCCAGACAACGAACTCTTCTCGAGTACTAAAGAGCGAGCTGAAGAGACAGAGATTTTCCGGCAGGCGGCGGATTCAGCAGTAGCGGCGCAACAGGTTTTTCCAACGCACTCCATATCGGTACTTTTCCGGCGTGCATCGTGATCTTCGCGGTTTCTGGCGCGATCCTTGGTTTCCCTGTGTTGCGAAAAGTGGATGGTGACTTGGTCTGCGGGTTTCCGTGAACTTTTCCGGCGGCCCTGCAGGGTGGTCTGCTGGACGGGAGCGCGACGGCCGCATCGCCCGAAAGTTTGCACAGGTGGGTGAGTGGTTAAAGCCAACAGACTGTAAATCTGTCCCTCCTAGCGAGGTACGAAGGTTCGAATCCTTCCCTGTGCACCATTTGATTTTGTGAATCGCCTGTCCATCGCGCTGCTCTGCTACGCCGTGCTGGGTGCGCTGACCTGGGCGACGATTACCGACCCGAAGATCCGGGCGGGAACGTGGTTGATCCTGGCGCTGTTTGCCCTGAAGTCGGTACTGCGCCGCAAAGAAGTTCTGCACGCCGACAAAGGCAGCGATGCGGACTAGGGTTTGCTGAGAGCTGGCAGCTGAGAGCTGACAGCTGGGTTTCAAGGCCGATGTAGCTCAGTTGGTAGAGCACTCCCTTGGTAAGGGAGAGGTCACCAGTTCAATCCTGGTCATCGGCTCCAGATTGTCGTGTGGAAGGGCGGGCTGTAGCCGTGTCATCGCGGTTTTAGCTGAGAGCTGACGGCGGATAGCTGAGAGCTGGTTTTAAGCGGGAGTAACTCAGTGGTAGAGTCACAGCCTTCCAAGCTGTTGGTCGCGGGTTCGATTCCCGTCTCCCGCTCCATCGGATTGTTTTAGAAGCGAGAAGTTAAGGCAGGGTTCGAGGATGACGGTGGCATTCGAGCGCGCTCCGATCAAGATTGAGAAGGCGCAAGAGTTCGCCGCGCTGCAAAAGGCGGTCGAGCACGCGTTCTTGCCGGAGCAAGCGGAGAAGTTCCTGAAGCAGCTGGACCGCAAGGGAATTCGCGTCCGGGATTTTGACGCGGTGCTGGCCCAGCGAGTGCTCGAAGGTTTCGCCGAAGCCGGATCGGATGGAGCGAAACTAGACGCGCGTGGGCTGTATGCGTCGTTGCCCGTGTCCGACCAGGCGCAGATGCGCGAGTTGTACCTGTCGAAGCTGGAGACGGTAGATCAGGCGCTGCGGCACAAGTTTAAGAAGCTGTACCAGTACTACTGATGCTTGATGACAAGGGTTTAGCTAGAAGCTTAAGAGCTAGGAGCTAAGAGCTGAGTTATGGCGAAAGAAAAATTTGATCGCAATAAGCCGCACTGCAATGTTGGGACGATTGGTCACATCGATCACGGCAAGACGACGTTGACGGCGGCCATCACCAAGGTGCTGCAGAAACATAATCCGAAGATCGTGTTCCGGTCGTTTGACTCGATCGATAACGCGCCGGAAGAGAAGGCGCGCGGCATCACGATCGCGACGGCGCACGTGGAGTATGAGACGGCGAACCGGCACTACGCGCACGTCGATTGCCCGGGCCACGCCGACTACATCAAGAACATGATCACGGGTGCGGCGCAGATGGATGGCGCGATTCTGGTCGTCGCGGCGACGGATGGTCCGATGCCGCAGACCCGCGAGCACGTGCTGCTGGCGCGCCAGGTCGGTGTGCCTTACATTGTGGTCGCGCTGAACAAGTGCGATGCGGTGGACGATCCCGAGTTGCTCGACCTGGTTGAACTGGAAGTGCGCGAACTGCTGAAGAGCTACAAATTCCCGGGCGACGATGTGCCGGTGATTCGGCTGTCTGCGCTGGGCGCGTTGAACGGGGAAGAAAAGTGGGAGAAGCAGATTGATGCGCTGATGGAGGCGGTGGACAAGAGCGTGCCGCAGCCGGCGCGCGAACTGGACAAGCCGTTCCTGATGCCGATCGAAGATATTTTCTCGATCTCAGGCCGCGGCACCGTCGTTACCGGACGTATCGAGCGTGGCAAAGTGAAAGTGGGCGAAGAAGTAGAAATCGTCGGCTTCCGCGAGACCCGCAAGACGGTGGTGACGGGCGTCGAAATGTTCAAGAAGCAATTGGATGAAGGCATGGCGGGCGACAACGCTGGGCTGCTCTTGCGCGGCATCGCGAAAGAAGATGTCGAGCGCGGCATGGTCTTGGCCAAGGGCGGGTCGATTACGCCGCACACCAAGTTCAAGGCCGAAGTTTACATTCTGACCAAAGAAGAAGGCGGACGGCATACGCCATTCTTCAAGGGCTATCGTCCGCAGTTTTATCTGCGCACGACGGACGTGACGGGCGTGGCGGAACTTCCGGCGGGCACCGAGATGGTGATGCCGGGAGACAACGTCAGCCTGGTGATTGAACTGATCACGCCGGTGGCCATGGAAAAGGGATTACGCTTCGCGATCCGCGAAGGCGGCCATACGGTCGGCGCCGGAACGATTGCGGAGATTGTGCAGTAAGGATTTTAAGCTAAGAGCTAGAAGCTAGGAGCTGTTTCATGCCCCGAGAAATTGTGACATTACAATGCGGTGACTGCAAAGAGCGGAACTATTCGACGACCAAGAACCGCAAGACGACGACCGAGCGGCTGGAATTCAAGAAATTCTGCCGCCGTTGCCGCAAGCACACGCCGCATAAAGAAGTGAAATAATTGTTGATTGCTGATTTTTGATTGTTGATTGAGGCGCGGTTTTTCAATCAACAATCATCAATCACAAAATCAACAATGCAACAGGGGCGTAAGCTCAACGGTTAAACTGTCGGTCTCCAAAACCGAACTTGGGGGTTCGAATCCCTCCGCCCCTGCCAGAGTTTTTGGAGAGAGCAAGCGGGAAGCCAGCTGTAAGCAGGAAGCCAGGAGCAGTGATGTCAGTCGAAACGAAGGAAAGGTCGAACTCAATTATGGCAGCCGGTGGAAGCTTTGGCGACCAGATCAAGTCCTGGCCGGAGCGCATTAAGACGTTCTATAACGACGTGCGCACCGAAATGCGCAAGGTCACTGCGCCCACCTGGAAAGAGGTTCGCGCCACCACCACGGTGGTCGTCATCACGGTTTTCATTTTCGCGCTGTACTTCGCCGTGATCGACTTCGTGATTCAGCGCGGCGTTACGGCTCTGTTTAAGGCTTTCAGGGCTGGCTGACGCGCTCACAGACGAGCCGCTGAGCCAGAAGAAACGGCTGGCCGGGAAGAAGCACTCAACTATGCAGGACGAAGAAAAAATCGAAGCAGTCGCAAGCGGAGAAGCCGAGCAGCATTCTCCCGCCGCCGACAGTGCCACCACGGCCACCGCCGAGGCGCCCAAGAACCCGAACATGAAGTGGTACATCATCCACTCCTACTCGGGCTTTGAGCGCAAGGTGAAAGAGTCGCTGGAGTCGCGGGTCGCGGCCTTCGGGCTGCAAGACAAGATCGGCAAAGTGCTGATCCCCACCGAGTCAGTTACCGAAGTGCGCGGCGGCAAGAAGTACACCTCCGAGCGCATGTTCTATCCCGGCTACGTGCTGGTTGAAATGGACATGGACGATCACGTCTGGCACGTCGTCAAATCGACGCCGCGCGTTACCGGATTCGTCGGCACCGGCCAGCAGCCCACGCCGCTGTCCGAGGAAGAAGTCCAGCACATTGTCTATAAAGTCGCCGACAGCCGCGAGAAGCCGAAGCTCAAGGTTAAGTTTGAGAAAAACGAATCGGTCCGCATCACCGAAGGCCCGTTCGCCAGCTTCACCGGCATCGTGGACGAAGTGAACGAAGATCGCGAAACCTTGAAAGTCATGGTGACAATTTTCGGCCGCTCCACCCCGGTCGAACTCGAGTTCAACCAGGTGGAAAAGGTAGCGTAGGTTTTGTGGAAGGGCGCGGCTTTAGCCGTGCCGTAAGAAGCCATCGCGAAACGGGGGCGTTAGCCCCTGGAGTTTTAAGAAGCAAAAAAGTCCGCAGATCGTTGAGCCGAAAAACCTAGACTCACGCTGCCGACGGAAGAGAGATCATGGCAAAGAAAGTTACAGGTTACGTAAAGCTGCAGATCGCCGCCGGCAAGGCGACTCCGGCGCCTCCGGTCGGTCCCGCGCTCGGCCAGGCCCAGATCAACATCATGGAGTTCTGCAAGCAGTTCAACGCCAGAACCAACCAGAAGGAAATGGAGGGCCTGATCATTCCGGTCGTGGTCTCGGTCTACAGCGACCGTTCCTTCACCTTCATCACCAAGACGCCTCCGGCCTCGATCCTGTTGAAGCGCGCCGCCGGTATCGCCAAGGGATCGGGTGTGCCGAACAAAGACAAGGTCGGCAAAGTCACGGCCCGCCAGATCGAGGACATCGCAAAACAAAAGATGCCCGACCTGAACGCCGCCTCGGTCGAGACCGCGATCAAGAGCATTCGTGGCACCGCACGTTCGATGGGCATCGAAGTCGTTGGATAGATCAATTTTGTAGAGACGCAGCTTGCTGCGTCTCTGTCGAAACCACCACGGCTCCCGGAGCACTGAGGGCGGTGGGAGACAAGGAAAAAGCAATGAGCAAAAAAGAAGGAAAGAACATCGCCAAGGCGCACTCCGCAGTCGAGAAGCGCCCCTACATTCTGCAGGACGCCGTTCCTCTCCTGCAGAAAGTCAAGTTCGCCAAGTTCGACGAAACCGTTGAAGTCACCCTGCGCCTGGGAGTCGATCCCAAGCATGCCGACCAGATGGTCCGCGGCACAGTCGTCCTGCCGCACGGCCTGGGCAAATCGAAAAAGGTCCTGGTTATTGCCACCGGCGACAAGATTAAAGAAGCGGAAGCGGCCGGAGCCGATTTCTTCGGCGGCGAAGAGATGGTCGAGAAGATCACCAAAGAGAATTGGACGGACTTCGACGCCCTCATCGCCACGCCGGACGTGATGAAATCCGTCGGACGTCTGGGTAAAGTTCTCGGTCCCAAGGGCCTGATGCCCAATCCCAAGACCGGCACCGTCACCTTCGACGTCGGCAAGGCCGTGCAGGAAGTGAAGGCCGGCAAGGTCGAATTCCGCACCGACAAGACGGCGCTCGTGCACTGTCCGGTCGGCAAGATTTCGTTCCCGGCGCAAAAGCTGATCGAGAACGCGACCACGGTCATCACCAGCGTCATCAAGGCCAAGCCGTCGGTTGCCAAAGGCAAATACATCAAGGGCTGCTTCCTGAGTTCGACCATGGGTCCGGGGATTTCTCTGGACGTGACTCCGATCGAGACGGCCGCGAAGGCTTAATTTTGTGTGGGGACGGCCGCATTCGGCCGTCCGAGCGCTTCAGCGCTCAGAGATCATTTACGAGGATTCGACAATGGCGGTTACTAGAGCAAAGAAAACAGCGCAGGTCGAGAAGCTGAGCAAAGACCTGAAGAACGTCTCAAACATCGTGGTCGCGACTTACACCAAGATGACCGTACCCCAGGACTACGAACTGCGCAAGGTTCTGCGCGGCGCGGGCGCGAAGTACCAGGTCGTCAAGAACACGCTGGCCGAAAAGGCCGCCAAGGGCACCAAGGTTGAGGGCGCATTGAAAGACCTCGCTGGCGTGACCTCGATTGCCTACACCACCGGCGATCCGGTCGCGATGGCCAAAGCGCTGACCAAGTACGCCAAAGACATGCCCGAGTTCACCTTCAAGATCGGCGTGGTCGAAGGCAAGGTCATCAACATTAAAGAGATTGAAGCGCTGGCGACCATGCCGTCGAAGGAAGAGCTGTATTCCAAGCTCCTGTTCCTGTTGAGCGCGCCGGCGCAGCGTCTGGTCACCGCCATGGGCGCGGTTGGCCGCAACCTGGCCGTCGTGGTCGATCAGGGCGTGCAGCAGAAGAAGTTCAAAGAAGTGTAGTTCGTGTGGGGACGGACGCATTCGTCCGTTCCGCGAGCGCAGCGAGCGTGGTTGTTGCCGGCAGAGTCGAAGAAGCTGGCAGGCAGCAAAAGGTTTGGTTGTCCAAAACTCAGGGGTTGCGCGGTCGATTCCAAGCGTTGTCTGGCGCGAGGAATTTGAGGACCTGGACGCACTGGAAACCTGATTTGCGGATGACGAAAGCAAGACGAAAAGGTAAAGACAAAGAATTCAAACACACTGGAGAACTAACATGGCAGATCTGGCACAAATCGAAGAATCAATCGTAGGCCTGTCGCTTCTGGAAGCGGCGGAACTGGTCAAGAAGCTGGAATCGCGTCTGGGCGTTTCCGCGGCGGCAGCGGCCCCGGTCATGGTGGCTGGCGGCGGCGGAGCGGCAGCAGCAGCTCCGGCCGAAGAGAAGACCGAATTCACCGTCGTCCTCAAGGAAGTCGGCGCCAACAAAATCAACGTGATCAAGGCCGTCCGCGAAGTCACCAGCCTGGGCTTGAAAGAAGCCAAGGAACTGGTCGACGGAGCTCCCAAGAACATCAAAGAGGGTGTCTCCAAGGACGAAGCTGAGACCATCAAGAAGAAGTTCACCGAAGCCGGCGCTGTTGTCGAAGTGAAGTAGCAGCGTTTTGCGGGCGTGAGCGAAGCGGGAGCCCGCAGCCGCTATTCCGAGCGTTCTTCGCGAGGGATCTCAGGCTGCCCAAGCCCCGTTCTAGTCGATTCCGCACCGACATCGGTGCAAAATCGATTATGTTGCACGTTCCTACTTGTGAACCCCGGGCGGCGATGTTAGCATCTATATAACGTCGCCTTCCCCGGGACTCACTCGAGCGCGAGCGGGTCTCGCGAGAGAAGTTTTGGGCACGCTGCTCCGCAGGCAGGCGGGGCGGAAACAGGCAGAACTGGCGCGAAAGATTTCAAATCAAGAAGGGCGAAACGCCTTGGTTGGCGTCTGCGGGAACGACTGTCCCTGCGGGCGCCCCGCTGTCTTTTAGGTTCCAGGTCTTAAGCTTCATGGTTTTCCCGGTTCGACACACGGTGTTGCACGAGTAATTCCCGCGGCGCGCAGACTAACGGCGCGCCCCACATTCCGCAGTTCTAGCGTGGCCTTCGGCCGCGCGTGAGATTGGGAGTTTCTGACGATGAAAAATGCCTTCCGCAAACGTTTCGATTTTTCCAAGATTCCAGCCACCATCCAGATCCCGAACCTGATCGAGGTTCAGAAGCGCTCTTACGACCGCTTCCTGCAGATGGACAAGCTGCCCAGCGAGCGCGAAGACGGCGGCTTGCAGGCGGTGTTTCAGTCCGTGTTCCCGATCACCGACTTCCGAAACGTATCACAACTTGAGTTTGTGGATTACGCCATTGGTAACTGGGAGTGCAAGTGCGGCCACCTGAAAGGCCTGCACCACCTTCGGACCACTTGCAAAAACTGCGGATCCACGGTTATCACCGATCCATTTCATCCCGGCGAGGTCCTGTGCGGCAAGTGCGGCACCTACAACGCCAACACGCCCGACTTCTGCAACAAGTGCGGCGACCCCGTCGGTCTGCAACTGAAGTACGACGTGGCTGAGTGCGAAGAGCGCGGCATGACCTATTCCGCGCCGCTCAAAGTCACCATGCGTCTGACCATCTTCGACAAGGACGCGGAGACCGGCAACCGTTCCATCCGCGACATTAAAGAGCAGGAAGTTTTCTTCGGCGACGTTCCGCTGATGACGCAGAACGGGACTTTCATTATCAATGGAACAGAGCGCGTCATTGTCAGCCAGCTGCACCGTTCGCCCGGAGTGTTCTTCGAAACTGCTAACAACCGCACCTACTTCCTCGGCAAGATCATTCCTTACCGCGGATCGTGGGTAGAATTCGAGTACGACCAGAAGAACGTGCTCTATGTCCGCATCGACCGCAAGCGCAAATTCCTGGGCACGATTTTCCTGCGCGCTCTCGGCCTGCGTTCCGGTGAGGATATTCTGAAGGCCTTCTACACCACCGACCGCATTGCGGTCCGCGATAAGAAACTTTACTGGACGCTCGATCCGGCCAGCGAGAAGCCCACCAACCTTCTCGGCATGAAGCTTGCCCACAGCATCAAGAACAAGTCGGGCGACGAAATCGCGCACTCCGGCCGCAAGATCAATGCCCAGATTCTCAAGGACATTCAGAAGGCGAAGATCACCGAGATCGAAGTCGACATTACTGACCTTGAAGGTGCGTGGACGGCTGGCGACATCGTCGACACCACCACCGGCGAAGTCATGCTCGAAGCCAACTCCGAACTCACGGCCGACAAGGTTTCGAAGATCCTCGATTCCGGCGTGGTCGAAATGGCGCTCTTCTTCCCCGAGCGCGACGATGTGGGCACCGTCATCAGCCAGACTCTGAAGCGCGACGCGGTCAAGACGCCACAGGAAGCGCTGATCGAAATCTACCGCAAACTGCGTCCCGGCGATCCGCCGACGCTCGACACCGCGACGGCCCTGTTTCACGGCATGTTCTTCGATCCGCGCAAGTATGATTTCTCGCGCGTGGGCCGCTTGAAGTTCAACATCAAGCTGCACGAGAACCAGGACTTCACCTCGCTCGACAAGCGCACGCTTGATCCCGACGACTTCTACGCCACCATCGCGTACCTGCTGAAGTTGCGCAAGAGCATTGGCGCGGTCGACGACATCGATCATCTCGGCAACCGCCGTGTGCGCGCGGTCGGCGAATTGATGGAGAACCAGTTCCGCATCGGCTTGGTCCGCATGGAGCGCGCCATCAAAGAAAAAATGTCGGTCTACCAGGAAATGTCCACGGCCATGCCGCACGACCTGGTTAACGCGAAACCTGTGATGGCCGCGATCCGCGAATTCTTCGGATCGTCGCAGCTCTCGCAGTTCATGGATCAGACCAACCCGCTCTCCGAGATCACGCACAAGCGGAGACTCTCGGCCCTTGGGCCGGGTGGTCTCTCCCGTGAACGCGCCGGATTTGAAGTCCGCGACGTTCACCCTACGCACTACGGCCGCATTTGCCCGATTGAGACGCCGGAAGGTCCGAACATCGGCCTGATCTCGTCGTTGAGCTGCTACGCCCGCATCAACGACTACGGTTTCATCGAGTCGCCCTACCGCAAAATCAAGGGCGGACGCGTTATCGACTACGTCACCGTGGTCAACGTCGGCGACAGTGACCACAAGGTCGGCGATCACATGGAAAAACATGAGATCGAGAAGATCAACAATGAGCTGAAAGAAAAGCGCAAGAAGCCCGCGACCATTGAGCCGTTCTCTTTCTATCTTTCCGCATGGGAAGAAGATCGTCACACCATCGCGCAGGCTAACGTGGAACTCGACGACAAAGGCAAAATCGTTGCCGAACTGGTCAACGCCCGCAAGGCCGGCAACTTCGTCCTGGTCAGCCGCGACGAAGTCGATTACGTCGACGTCAGCCCCAAGCAACTCGTTTCCGTCGCTGCCTCGCTGGTTCCGTTCCTCGAGCACGATGACGCCAACCGCGCGCTGATGGGCGCCAACATGCAACGCCAATCCGTTCCGCTGTTGCGAGCCCAGGCTCCGATCGTCGGCACTGGAATGGAAGGCGTCACGGCCCGCGATTCCGGCGCAGTCGTTCTCGCTCGCCGCAACGGCATCATCGATTCGGTCGACTCCGAACGCATCATTGTTCGCGTCGAAGGCGAGCACCATCCCACGCAGCTGTCGCGTGAAGTAGGCAGCGACATCTACCAGCTGACGAAATTCAAGCGTTCCAACCAGAACACTTGCATCAACCAGAAGCCGGTCGTGAAAAAAGGCCAGCGCGTACTGAAAGGCGAGATCATCGCGGACGGTCCGTGCACCGATCACGGCGAGCTGGCCCTGGGACGAAACGTCCTGGTCGCCTTCATGCCGTGGCGCGGTTACAACTTCGAAGACGCAATTCTCGTCTCCGAAAAGATGGTGAAAGAGGATTACTACACCTCTCTCCACATCGAGGAATACGAGATCGAAGCCCGCGACACCAAGCTCGGTCCCGAAGAAGTTACGCGTGACATTCCCAACGTCAGCGAGTCCATGCTGCGCAATCTGGACGAAGCGGGCGTGATTCGCATCGGTGCCAGCATTAAGCAGGGCGACATCCTCGTCGGCAAAGTTACGCCGAAGGGCGAAACTCAGCTCACGCCGGAAGAAAAACTGCTGCGTGCCATCTTCGGCGAAAAGGCCGGAGACGTGCGCGACGCGTCCCTCTACTGCCCGCCGGGCATTGAAGGCGTCATCGTCGATGTGAAGATCTTCTCGCGCAAGGGCCAGGAAAAAGACGAGCGCGCGAAAGCCATCGAAGCCACGCAGATCGCAAAGCTTGAAAAGAACCTCTCGGACGAAATCCGCATTCTCACTGACGAGCGCCTCAAGCGCCTGGAAAACATTCTGGGCGGCAAAGAGGTCCAGGCCGACCTGCACGACGAGCGCACCAACAAGCGCCTGCTGACCAAGGGCAACATCCTCACGCGGGATGAAATCGAGCGCATCTCCACCCGCAACCTGAAGCGCATTAAATACGCGGACAAGGATCCCAGGGTGAACGAGCAGATCGACGAGATCGAAGAAATGACGTCTCGCCAGATCGACGTTCTGAAAAAGATCGTCAACGAGAAGAAAGAAAAACTCACCAAGGGCGACGAGTTGCCGCCCGGAGTCATCAAGCTGGTCAAGGTCTACATCGCCATGAAGCGCAAGCTGAGTGTGGGTGACAAGATGGCAGGCCGCCACGGCAACAAGGGCGTGATTGCCCGCATTCTGCCCGAGGAAGATATGCCCTACCTCGAAGACGGAACGCCCGTGGAAATCGTTCTGAATCCGCTCGGTGTGCCTTCTCGTATGAACGTCGGCCAGATTCTCGAAACCCATCTGGGATGGGCCGGATTCGTGCTTGGCGAGAAGATCACGAATCTTCTCAAGGAGAACACGCGCACCGAAGCCATCCGCCGCGAGTTGAAAGTGCTGTTCAAAGACTCGCAGCTGGCGGACATCATCTCGGACATGTCCGACGACGAATTGGAAGCAGTAGCGCCAACCCTCGCCAAGGGCGTCTTCATGGGATCGCCGGTATTCGATGGCGCCAAGGAAGGCGAGATCAAAGCGCTGCTCGAGCACGCCGGTCTGCCGACCTCGGGTAAAACCACTCTGCACGACGGCATGACAGGCGACGAGTTCGAACAGCCCGTCACCGTGGGTTACATCTACATGCTGAAGCTGTCGCACCTGGTGGACGACAAGATTCACGCCCGCTCCATCGGACCGTACTCTTTGATCACCCAGCAGCCGCTGGGCGGCAAAGCGCAGTTCGGCGGACAGCGCTTCGGAGAAATGGAAGTCTGGGCCCTTGAAGCTTACGGCGCAGCCTTCATCCTGCAGGAGCTTTTGACGGCGAAGTCCGACGACGTATACGGCCGCACAAAGATTTACGAGGCCATCGTCAAGGGCGAAGCCGCCATGGAGCCCGGTGTACCGGAATCGTTCAACGTGCTGATCCGCGAGCTGCAATCGCTCTGCCTCGATGTCGAATTGATCAAGGCAGGCGAGAAAAAGCCCACGGCCAGCGCCGCAGCAGATTAAGAGCTAGGGGTCAGTGGCCAGTGGTCAGTGGCCAGCAACACACACTGACACTGGCTGCGACCATAGCGAAAGTTTTGAAGAAACGTTCCGCGGGGCAAGAGCTCTCGGCCACCGCGAAACATAAAACACTGGCTACTGATCACTGATCACTGGCCACTGCGAGAGCAGGAAGCGGAGGACCACCTTGTTTCGTTCGAGCCCTTTCGAAATGGCAAATGTGATCGCGGACTTCGACGCCATCCGTATCTCGCTGGCCTCTCCGGAAAAAATCCGGAGCTGGTCGCACGGCGAAGTCACCAAGCCCGAGACCATCAACTACCGCACCTTCAAACCGGAGCGCGACGGACTGTTCTGCGCCCGCATCTTTGGCCCGGTCACCGACTGGGAGTGCCTCTGCGGCAAGTACAAGCGCATGAAGCATCGCGGCGTCATCTGCGACAAGTGCGGCGTGGAAGTTACGCTTTCCAAAGTCCGCCGCGAACGCCTGGGCCACATCGAGCTGGCCTCGCCCTGCTCGCATGTGTGGTTCTTCAAAGGACTGCCCAGCCGCATCGGGCACCTGCTCGACATCTCTCTGCGTGACCTCGAATCCGTTCTCTACTTCGAGGCCTACGTCGTGGTCGAGCCCGGCGACGCTCCGGTCAAAGAGCGCGAAGTCATCAAAGACGAAGCCAAGTTCCGCGAACTCGACCAGCAGTATCGCCCCGCCGGCTTCAAAGCAATGATGGGCGCGGAAGCAATCAAAGAATTGCTCAAGCGCGTCGATACCGACGGCCTTTCCGTCGAGCTGCGCGAGAAAATGAAGAACGAGAGCTCGCTGCAAAAGCGGCTCAAGTACGCCAAGCGCCTGAAAGTCGTCGAAGCCTTCCGCAAAAGCGGCAACAAGCCGCACTGGATGATCCTCGACGTCATCCCGGTCATTCCGCCGGAGCTGCGCCCCCTGGTTCCACTCGATGGCGGCCGCTTCGCTACCTCCGACCTGAACGACCTGTACCGCCGCGTCATCAACCGCAACAACCGGTTGAAGAAGCTGATGGACCTGCACGCTCCTGAAGTCATCGTGCGCAACGAAAAGCGCATGCTGCAGGAAGCCGTCGACGCCCTGTTCGACAACGGACGCCGTGGCCGCGTGCTGCGTGGCGCCAATAACCGTCCGCTGAAATCTTTGTCCGACACGCTGAAAGGCAAGCAGGGCCGCTTCCGCCAGAACCTGCTCGGCAAGCGCGTCGACTACTCCGGACGTTCCGTCATCGTGGTCGGTCCCGAACTCAAGCTGCACCAGTGCGGCCTGCCCAAGAAGATGGCTCTCGAGCTGTTCAAGCCCTTCATCTATCACCGGCTCGAACAGACCGGCAACGTCACCACCATCAAGCAGGCCAAGGAAATGGTCGAGCAGCAGGAGCCCATCGTCTGGGACATCCTGGAAGAAGTCATCAAAGACCATCCCGTGCTGCTGAACCGCGCACCTACGCTCCACCGCCTCGGCATTCAGGCGTTCGAGCCGGTGCTTGTCGAAGGCAAGGCCATCAAGATTCACCCCCTGGTCTGCACCGCATTCAACGCCGACTTCGACGGCGATCAGATGGCGGTTCACATTCCGCTGTCTCCCGAAGCCCAGGTCGAAGCCAGCGTCTTGATGCTGGCCTCGCACAACATTCTTTCGCCCGCTTCCGGTCACCCCATCACCGTGCCCACGCAGGACATGGTGCTCGGCCTCTATTACCTGACCAAAGCCAAGCCCGGAGCCAAGGGCGAAGGCCGCGCTTTTGCCAACATTGAAGAAGTACTGATGGCGCTCGACGCCGGAGCGGTGGAAACGCTCTCGCCGATCCGTCTCCGTTACTCGGGCGAATTGATCGACCTGACCACCGCCTACGACGATCAGGACATCATCCACACCGAGCCGGTACAGATCGAGCGCGCCTTCATCAACACTACCGTCGGCCGCGCGATTCTGAACGACCAACTGCCCGAGGGCATGCCCTTCATCAACGGGCTGCTCAAGAAAAAGGGTATTGGCGCGCTGGTGAATTATTGCTACCTGCGCTTCGCTCTCGAGACCACAGTCAAGATGCTCGACGAGGTTAAGACGCTGGGCTTCAAGTTCGCCACCCGCGCCGGCCTCTCCATCGGCATCGACGACATGGTCATCCCTGACAGCAAGAAAACACTGGTCAAGGATGCCGAGAAGCAAGTCGTCGCCGTGCAACAGCAGTATTTAGACGGCGCCATTACCAACGGCGAGCGCTACAACAAGGTCATCGAAATCTGGTCGGGTATCACGGAAAAAGTTGCCGACGAAATGTTCGGAGAGATGCAACGGCGCGACAAAGCCGGCGAGATGAATCCCATCTACGTCATGGCCGACTCCGGCGCTCGCGGATCGAAACAGCAGATTCGCCAGCTCTCCGGCATGCGTGGATTGATGGCCAAGCCTTCCGGCGAAATCATCGAGTCACCCATCACGGCTAACTTCCGTGAAGGTCTCACCGTGCTGGAATATTTCGTCTCGACCCACGGCGCCCGCAAGGGACTGGCAGACACGGCGCTCAAGACGGCCGATTCCGGCTACCTCACCCGCCGCCTGGTCGATGTCGCGCAAGACGTCATCATCAGCGAGTACGACTGCGGCACGGTCGACGGCATCTACGTGCAGGGCATTGTCGAAGCCGGCGAAATCATCGAAGCCTTGCGCGACCGCATCATCGGCCGCGTGTCGCTCGAAAAAATCAAAGACTATGACGGCAACGTCATTGTCGACATCAATCAGGAAATCACCGAAGACCTCGCTGGAGCGATTCAGGCAGCCGGCATCGAGCGCGTGAAAATCCGCTCTGTGCTGACCTGCGAATCCAAACGCGGAGTCTGCGTCATGTGCTACGGCCGCAACCTGGCTTCCGGACGCCTCGTCGAACTCGGCGAAGCTACCGGCGTCATCGCGGCGCAGTCCATCGGCGAACCTGGAACCCAGCTCACCATGCGTACCTTCCACATCGGTGGTACCGCATCGCGAGTCTCCGAGCAGTCGCGCCTCGATGCCAAGAACAACGGCAACGTGCGCTTCATCGGCCTCCAGACGGTCAAAGCCAAGTCAGGCAACCTGGTCGTCATGAACCGCCAGGGTTCAATCGCGGTCGTCGACGAAAAGAATCGCGAACGCGAGCGTTACTCGGTGGTGTACGGCGCCAAGTTGCTGGTCAACGACGGCGATCCGGTCAAACTCGGCCAGGTCATGGTCGAGTGGGATCCTTACACCTTCGCCATCCTGACCGAAATCGGCGGCACCGTGCAGTTCAAGGACTTGCAGGAAGGTGTCACTCTGCACGAAGAAGTCGACGAAGTCACCGGCCTGTCGCGTCACGTGGTCGGCGATTCGCCGGACGAGAAGCGCCAGCCCGCCATTGTCATCAAGGGCAAGGCGAGCAAGCGTTACCTCATGCCTTCGCGAGCCCACCTGATGATTCAAGACGGAGACACCGTTACGCCGGGCGACGTGCTCGCAAAGATTCCGCGCGAAACGACTAAGACCAAGGACATCACCGGTGGTCTGCCGCGCGTCGTCGAGCTGTTCGAGGCCCGCAAGCCGCATGAAACCGCGGTCATCAGCGAAATCGATGGCACGGTCAAATTCGGCGAGGTCTCGAAAGGCCAGCGCAAGATTTACGTCGTCGCCGACAACGGCACCGAAAAGGAATATTCGGTTCCGCGCGGCGTTCACATCAACGTGCAGGAAGGCGAGCGCGTCAAGGCCGGCGAGCCTTTGATGGACGGCCCGCTCAACCCGCACGACATCCTGGCTGTGCTTGGAGAAAAAGAACTGCAGGCTTATCTGGTGAACGAGATCCAGGAAGTCTACCGTCTGCAGGGCGTCAACATCTCCGACAAGCACATCGAAGTGATTGTCCGCCAGATGATGCGTTGGGTGAAGGTCGAGGACGTGGGCGATACCCGGTTCCTGCTCGAAGAGCAGACCGACAAGTTCGCTTTCCGCGAAGAGAACGAGCGCGTGATTGCGCAGGGCGGCAAACCGGCTACCGGCCGTCCGCTGCTGCTGGGCATCACGAAGGCTTCGCTCTCTACCGACTCCTTCATCTCGGCGGCGTCGTTCCAGGAAACCACGCGCGTGCTCACCGAAGCCAGCATCAACGGCAAGGTCGATCACCTGCGCGGCCTGAAAGAAAACGTTATCGTCGGCCGCCTCATCCCTGCCGGTACCGGCATGGAGTACTACCGCAACGTGCGCCTCTCACCGGAAATGGAAGAGGCCGCTGCGAAAGTCCAGGCGGAAGTTTCGGCTGCTTACGAAGAAGCCGAGCGCGCCCTCGAAATGATGCGTCACGAGGGCGAAACCGACGATCTGCCCGCGGAACTCCCCGCGGTAGAGTAACTAAATCGGAAGCCAGTGCCGGGGGCGATTCATTTCGCCCCCGCACCTGCTTCTGGCGGTTCTTAACTACAAATGCACGCTACCCCCCAGCGATTGCGCCTTGAAGATAACGAGCCCCCTCCACTTCCTTCTTTGCGTCCCGCCCCTCCCGGCCCTAAGCTAGAGCAGAGCATGCTGCGCTTCTTCCGCCTCTTGCGGCTCGCCTTCTGGCGGGCTTTCGTCCACGACGCGTTCGCCACGGCCAAAGCTTCGGCCTATTCCATGATCTTTACTTTCTTCCCGGTCCTGCTCATCATCGGCTCGACTCTGGCCAACTGGCGCAAAGGCGCACCCTACCTCCGCGAAATTTCCTACGCTCTCGGCAGCATCCTGCCCACCGGCGGCAGCACCGCCTTGCTTTTCTTGAAAGGCGCGGCGCAGCATCCCGTCGGCGTAGTCACCACCACCTCAGTCATCACCCTGTGGACCGCGTCCGGCGTCATGATTTCCTGGATGGACGGTTTCCGCCGCTGCTATGAACTGCCCAAAACCTGGGGACTCGTGAAAGAGCGCCTCATCGCTTTCCAGCTGGTAATTTTCGCGCTCATCCCCATGACGTTCTCCACCCTGCTGGTCGCCGTGGGCAGCAAATTCGAGGCGCGCCTTCTGCCTTACGTTGATCCCGATTTCAGCCTCTATGTTTTCCTGCTCTGGGGCATGATGCGTTGGCTCATCGCCACGCTCACCAGCATCGCCGTCATTGCCCTCATCTACCATCACGCCGTCCCGCGCACTCAGCCCTGGCACAGCGTCATGCCGGGCGCCATGCTCGCGACCGTGCTCTGGTTTTCCACCACAGTCGGCTTTCGCGCCTATCTGCAGCACTTCGGCAACTTCGCCAACATCTACGGTTCGCTCGGCGCAGCCATGGCGCTGCTGGTATGGATGTACCTGATTTCCCTGGTGATCCTGGTGGGCGCAGAATTCAATGCCCTGCTGTTCCCCCGAGCCATGCTGGGCAAAGAACTCACGGCCATCAATACGGCGAAGTCCTAATGACCATCGCAATGACCAATGATGATGTGATCCTGAGCGTAGCCGCCTTTCAGGCGAAGCGAAGGATCTCCCGCTCGCCTAAGTTTCCAGCGAATAATGATGCTAGCGCGGACAATGATAATCTAACTTTTGCACGGCAGTAAGCCGTGGCGCTGTCCCTGAACTTTCCCAAGGAAAAATAATCGGAGTCGAGGACTGTGGAGATTTTCGACAAAACTGGAAAGTTGATCGCCACCTCGAATCCCCCAGACACGCGCATTTTTGACAATATGGTCATTCACAATGCCATGTTGGCAGATCATGAGCTGGAACGTATTTCTCTCGACGGCTCCGACTTGCAGGGATCGGACTTCAGTGGGGCGGATCTCTATGGAGCAATTCTCTCTGATTCCAGTTTTGATTCATGCCTGTTCGTCCGAGCGGATCTGAGATGTTCGTTTATGTTCAGGGTCAGTTTTCGCAATGCAGACATGCGGGGTGCCCGATTTTCTTTGAACGAGATGGGCGGAGCATTGGTCCTTCGTGCCGTCGATTTTTCGAAGGCCAATTTAGACGGGGCCGATTTCACGGGGGCACTTTATGACTCAGATACGATCTTCCCAAAAGGATTTAACCCCAAGGAGAGGGGCTTAAAGCTAACGACCTAAGAATCGCCGTGCGCCAGCCGCAGCAGAAACAGCCCATATGCCGATAACTATCGAGAAAGAACCCCACCACGCACCGGGCAGCGCTCCCCGCCGCGCGAAAATCATCTGCACCATCGGACCCGCCTGCAACAATGAAGCGGCCATGCGCGAACTGCTTCGCCTCGGCATGGACATTGCCCGCCTCAACTTCTCTCACGGCACGCACGAAGATCACGCCCACAACATCCAGCGCCTGCGCCGCGCCGCCGCCCGCGAGTCCCGCACCGTCTGCATCCTGCAAGACTTGCAAGGCCCGAAGATTCGCACTGGACCGTTAGAGGGCCACGAACCGGTTCTTCTGAAGACCGGCTCCGTCGTAACTATCACGCCGCAAAACATACCTGGCCATGCCACGCGCATCTCCACCACATTCCCTGATCTCGCCCGCGAGCTTCAGCCCGGCGCCCAGATTCTGCTCAGCGACGGTTTGATCGAGCTCCGCGTAAAATCCGTGCGCGGCAAAGACGTGCTCTGCGACGTCCTCAACGGCGGCTTGCTGGGCGAACACAAAGGCATCAATCTTCCCGGCGTCGCCTTGTCGATTCCCGCTCTTACAGAAAAAGACCGCAAGGATCTTGAGTTTGGCCTCGAGCACGGCGTCGACGCGATTGCCCTCTCATTCGTCCGCACCGCGGCTGACATCAAGGAAGCGAAGCAGATCATTGCCGCGCACGGCGGCGACGTCCCCGTCATCGCCAAGCTGGAAAAGCCGCAAGCCATCGATCATCTGGAAGAAATTCTTGAAGCCGCCGACGGCGTCATGGTGGCCCGAGGCGATCTCGGCGTCGAGATGGCGCCGGAAAAAGTTCCCGTCATTCAGAAGCACGTCATTCGCCGCGCCTCCGCCTGGCGCAAGCCCGTCATCACCGCCACCCAGATGCTGGAGTCGATGATCGAAAACCCGCGCCCCACGCGCGCCGAAGCTAGCGATGTCGCCAACGCCATTTTCGACGGCACCGACGCCGTTATGCTCTCCGCCGAAACCGCCAGCGGCTCCTATCCCCGCGAATCCGTTTCCATCATGTCTCGCATCGTCGTCGAAGCCGAATGCAACATGGCCGACTTCGTGCAATACCGCCGCCGCCGCGATCATCGCGGACTCTCCGTCGCCGAAACTATCTGCGAATCCATCGCTCACGCCGCCGAAGATTTACCCATGGGCGCCATCGCCGTCTTCACCGAGACCGGCAACACCGCCCGCATGATTTCGAAATATCGTCCCAAGGTTCCCATCTTTGCTTTCACCCACGCCGAACCGATCGTGAATCGCATGAACCTTTACTGGGGAGTGCATCCCGTCCGCTGCCGTCAGGCGCGCTCCGCCGAACAAATGGTCACCATGGCCGAGCAGGATCTCGTCTGCCGCGGCCTGCTCAAACCCGGCGACGTTCTCGGCGTTGTTGCCGGCACCCGCCAGGCTTCCGGTTCCACCAACCTCATGCGCCTGCACGTAGTCACCAGCGAAGAAGCCGAGCGCATCGTTCATCCAACCGCGCCAAATCGAAAGAAGTCCAGGAAACATTAATGTGGCTGGGGTGCCCCATTTCTCGCGAGCTCTTTGCGCGAGAAGTGGGGATTTTTCACCGCCTAACGCTATAATCCCCCCTTATGCCGCCAGAGATACTTTCAGTGGCTGTCTGGGAACCTGTTCCCGATCACGAATCCGCGTCGCTCGCTACCCTCCGCGAACTCAGCGCCATCCTCGCCTCCAAAGGCTACGGCCGTGACCTGCTTTACCGCGACCGCGAGGCGCACTATGTTCTCCTGCGTTATTGGAAGTCCGAAGAGGCCCGTAAGGCCGCGCTCGAAGATCCCGCTATGCAACGCTGCTGGGCGCGCCTGGGCAACGAAATCCAAATCGTGAAAGTCTATGAAACTCTCACCGAAGTTCCCATCGACATTCCGAAGTAGTCTTGCTGTTCATCCGCAGAACACGCGCTCCTCGCACCATTTCACTTCGAACGTTCCTTTCAGGGTTTCGCCCCCCTTTAATTGCAGTTCGTAGTGTCCGGATGCGCCGGAGCGTTCGTGATACTTGTCGAAAACGATCGTGGCGGATTGCGCCAGTTTGCAGTCGCCTTCCTTGACGCAGCGTGCCGCCGAACCAGCATCCGAACCTCCACCGAGCTTGACGACCTGGCCTTCATGGAGAGGCAGGCCCCGCCAGATCGCAATCGAGATGTAGGGCTCGCTGACTCTTTTGCACTCCGCTGGCTGCGTGGTCAGCCTCATCTCAATCGCCGGCCCATCCCATGGCGCACAGGAGCCTTGCATAGTCCCGTAAGAGAAAGGCGGCCCGTCGGAGGCGATTGCCGCAATTGCAGCCAGGGCACAGACAAGAGCCCCGACCGTGATGACCTGTCTTGGAGCGCGCATACCGGTTCTCCTTAACGGTTACTGGTTAGACGCTAAGCGCTAGAACGATATCATGTACACTTCCTGCCGGGTGCCCCATTTCTCGCGCACGTTGCGAGAAGTCATGGATTTAAACTAGCGGAGATATGCCCGCTTCCATCCGCGCCTTCGCTGACGACGCCGTCGACCCAAAAGTTCGCGGCCATCTGCATCTTCCCGCCACTCCGAATAACGACGGCCTCGTCCTGACCCACGGCGCGGGATCGAACGCCCAAGCCCCGCTCCTCGTCGCTCTCGCCGAAACATTCTCCGCCGCCGGATTCACCGTCCTGCGCTGCGACCTTCCTTATCGCCAGATGCGATCCTTCGGCCCACCCGGCCCTGCCGACGCCGCCCGCGACCGCGCTGGCCTGAAAAACGCCATCGCAGTCCTCAAAAGAGATCTGGGTGCCCCATCCTTGTCCCGCCGTTCTTTGGTGGGACAGGGTGGGGATTTTGACTTTCATACAGCCGCAGCGGCAGATTCTCCCCAGAGCGAGCGCGGCGAGTCGAAAGGCCGGATCTTCCTCGGCGGACACTCCTACGGAGGACGCCAGTGCAGCATGCTCTGCGCCGAACTCGCAAAGGAAGCTCCAAACGAAACTGCGCTCGTCGCCGCCCTGCTCCTGCTCTCCTATCCGCTGCATCCCCCGCGCAAGCCCGAGCAGCAACGCACCCAGCATCTCCCCGACCTGCACACTCCCACGCTGTTCGTTCACGGCACCCGCGACCCCCTCGGCACTATCGCCGAACTGGAGCAGGCGATAAAGATGATCCCCGCAAAGACAAAGCTGCTGGCCATCGAAGGCGCCGGTCACGACCTGGGATTCAAAGGGAGAAGCAGAAGCGAAGAACTTCCGAGACAAGTCTTTTCTGAACTCACCAGGTTCCTATCGAACGAATAAGCATTGCCATCCTGAGTCAAACGAAGGACCTACGAATTCCTCTCGCGCACTGCGAGCCGCCAAGAACCAGCGTATACTCGCAGCCGCGGTTCCATGGATGAGGAACAGAAGATGAGGGACAGAGGTGCTCCTATGAAGAAATGGGGCCTGGTCGTAACCCTTTTCTACGGCTTGATTGTCGTAGCGCTGCTCGCGCCCGTTACGCTGATTCTCGCTTCCGATTCTTTCCCCAGCGTGGCAGGTTTCAAAGAGGCTTACGCCAGCGGAGCGCCGTGGATCTGCGCCATCGTCCTTATGCTCGGAGCCGCTCTTCTCCTCTGGCTCAGTGCCGACACCACCCAGAAACGCCTTGAGCCGCGAACCCACATCCTGGTCTCTGCCTTGATGACGGGCCTGCTCACCGCGATTCTGACCGTCGCGATCGCCTTAGCTCTTGGTTTCGCATTCTGGGGCGACAAACTCTTCCCCAATGACGATCCCGGTGTTGCCGCCATCATCTCCGTTTTTGCGGTTCCATGGCTGTTCTGGGCAATTCTCTTCTATCGCCTCACCCGCAACTCCAGCGACGCAGCCACCCGCACCATTGCCTGGCTGTTGCGCGGAAGCGTACTCGAACTCCTCATCGCAGTTCCCGCCCACGTCATCATGCGCCGCCGCCACGATTGTTCCGCCCCAGCGGTCAACAGCTTCGGCATCGGCACCGGCATCGCTATCATGCTGCTCTCCTTCGGTCCCGGTGTCCTGTTGCTGTTCAAGAGACGCATGGAAAAACATCCGCCGAAGTAACTCGCTTCGTAGAGAGGTTGCTTGCAACGTCTCCCTCGCCAGCACTAGCACCGCCGGCGGCGAAACATAAATTAATTGTCTAAGAATTGATCCGTGAAAATCCGTGAGATCCGTGGCGCAGCCCTAATTCACCCACCCCGACTTCCCGCCCCCATTCCCCTTGCGCGTGTCGTCATCCGGAGGAATGTAATTCCCGTGCTCGTCGAAGTGTACCTGGCGATCATGCTTCGACATGTAGACTTCAAATTTCTTCGCCGCCCGCCGCCGTTTCCAGCGGTAATATGAATTCCGCATCCCGTAGTAGCGTTCCGCGAACCCAACATTTACCAGCGCCGGTTTCGGCCCGCGCCGCACATACAGCCAGCCAAACAGCAGCCCGCCCAGGTGCGCCACATACGCCACATTGCCGCCCCCCGAAATGGACAACGCCAATTCCACCACGATCAGAATGCCGATGAAATACTTGCCCTTGATGGCGAACGGGAACGGTATCAGCAGGATCTCACTGTCGGCGAACAAAATCCCAAACGCGATCAGAATGGCGAACACGCCGCCCGAAGCCCCAATCGTGTGAACGTTCGGGTTTCCCAGCAGATGCGTATATGAAAGTGCAACCGTCGTGATCGCCGCGCCGATTACGCCGATCCAGTACAGTTCCAGAAAGCGCCGCGTGCCCCACGCGCCCTCAATCGCCGAGCCGAACATCCAAAGGCCGAACATGTTGCCCAGCAGGTGCCAGAGGCCTTCGTGCAGCACGCTATACGTTACCAGCTGCCAGATTCGTCCATGGGCCACCACGTCGGCCGGCGTCAACGCGCCGTAGTACCCGATGTATGCCGCTACGATGCCCAGGTGCAGCATGGGCAGAATCAGCACGAGCAGAAAAACGCCCGTGTTAATCCCCAGCAGCCACACCACCGCCCGCGTAAACGGGGGCAGGCTCAACGTCATCGGTTCGCCAGTTCGCCGCACGAAATTACCTCTTATGCAATTCTACTCGTACTGTGGGTGCCCCATGTCTCGCCGATTTTGCGAGACATGGGACTTGTTTCCGAATCCACTCACTGCTCCGGAACCGGCACCACCGCCAGGCTGCGATGCCCAGCCTTGTCCACGGCTCGCACCGCGAAGATCACATTATCCTTCGAAATCTTCAGCGCGGCGCGGGTCCCGCCGCCAACATTTTGCGCGTGTTCCCAATCCGGACTGCTCGTCGCCCGCCACAACACTTCATATCCCGCCGCCAGCCCGCCTGGAGAAGCCTCCCACGTCAGCGTCGAATCATTCTCCAAATCTTTGGCCAGCAAATGCACATTCGCCGGAGGCGCCGGCCCCGCCGCCAACTCTGCCAGTGTCGCCGCATTCAGCCGCGCCACCCGCGCCACATAGTCGTAGTCTACAAACTTCAGCGTATCTCCATACTCCACGCCGTTCTCCACCCGCACATTCTGATGCTGATGATGAAAGTCTTCGCGATACTCCGTAAACCGCACCGCCGCGAACCCTTCCTGATTAAACGAATAATGATCGCCGCCGCGCAAATAACGATCCAGCCGGAACACCATCATCGGCTGCACTCCTGCGCCGTAGGTCCGGCCAACCTCGGCGATATACCGCGCCAACTCGCGCGATCCAGAATCGCTTTCTCCGCCGAGCCCGCGAATCCGCCGCAAATCCTGCTCACTTGCCGCTGCCGGCACGCCTTCGGAAAACACTCGCACTACCGAATGGTCTTGCTCGGGACTTTTATCTCCACCCACAATGTCGTTATTGAGCACCGCCTCCAGATTCCACCCCTGCTCCTTTGTCATCCTTGCGAAATGGTGGCTGCCGTTCAGTCCCTGCTCCTCACCCGCGACCGTCAGAAAAACAATCGTCGCCGGAAACTTCATCTTGCTCAGCACGCGCGCGCATTCCAGGCTCACCGCCGTTCCGCTGCCGTCGTCATTCGCCCCGGGAGCATCGCCACTCACATCCAGGATGTCGCTGTTGCGCGAATCATAGTGCCCGGTCACCAGTACAATGCGTTTCGCATTCTCCGCGTCCATGCCCTTCAGAACCGCATAAACATTGGTGATTTCGGTGGGCTTCGGGATGCGCCCCTTGGGCTCTTCCGTGAATTCGTCGGTCTTCACTTCCAAACATCCGCCGCAATCTTTGGAATAGCGCTCGAACTCCGCCTTGATCCACTCCCGCGCCGCGCCAATTCCGTGCCCCGCTGCAATCGATGCCGGATCCTGCGCCGACAGCGTCGACCGTGTTCCAAAGCTCACCAGCTTTTCAATGTTCGCCTGAATGCGCCGCGCGGAAATCTCCCGCAACGCCGCCGCGATTTGTGGATCAGCGCTCTTAGAATCGACGGCAGGCGCCGCCTCAGAAGAAGATGGCGTCGAAGCCAAGGCAGGCCATGTGGAGACGGACGCCTTCGCGAGCCTGCCCTGAGCGAAGCCGAAGGGTCCGGCCAGCGCGAAGCGCGGCCGCAAAGCGCCAAACAACAGACTGTAAACCGTCGCCACCAGCACCGCCGCCGTTGCAGCCTTCGGCCCGATTGTCTTGAAATGGAGCATGCCTCGATGGTCTCCGTCCAGAAGATTCCCCCCACGGCTCGCAATACCGTTTGCGGGAAATTCTCGCGCCTGCAGGCTTCTCCCCTTGACCGAACAGCCGCGGAGAATCTAAATATTATCAGGAGGCTCTAATCGGCGAGGGAGGCTTTATGGTTCTGTGCCCCGAATGCGAAACTAATCTGGATGTCGATGAAGATGGGCTCGACGAAGGCGAGATGATTTCCTGCCCCGAATGCGGCACCGACTTCGAGGTCATCACCACCAGTCCGCTTGAACTCAAGCCCGTCGAAGCCGGCTACGTCGAAGAGGACGAAGAAGAAGTCGAGGAGAGCGAAGACGGTGATTTCTCCTGAACCTTCCCCGCGCCGGTTTTTCGCCCGCTCATTCCCCCTCGCTTCCATCCTGAGCCTCGTCCTGATCGTTTTTCTCGCGCTGATTTTTGCCCGACAGTCCACCATCTTCGCCGCCTCGAATCCCCCATCCCAGAGTCATCAAAAGCAGAACTACGCTCTCATCGCCGGCACCGTCTGGGGCCCCGACGATCGTCCCGTCTACGGCATTCTTGTCAAAATCCGCCGCGCCAAGGACAAAAAGCCCAAATGGGAGATTTACTCCGATCACCACGGAGAGTTTGCCCAGCGCGTTCCCACCGGTGACGCCGACTACATCCTCACTGCCGACCTCAAAGGCCTCAAGACCCCCGACGGCAAGCCGCTCCGCCTGGTCAAAGAAGTTACCGTCCACGTGTATAACGATGAACGCGAAGACACCGGATTGCATCTAACCGTCGACGATGCTGGCGCCGCGGGACCGCGACCGTGAGACAATAGCTCCAGCATGAATCGCAACCATTCGCTGGTTCTCCGCGCGCAGATTCTTCGTAGTGACCGCATCGCGGCCATCGCCGTCGTCTGCTCCCTGCTGCTGGCCCTCTGTGCCGTTTCCATCGCATCGCCCGCTGCTCCGCCCGACAAAAAAGATAAGTCCGTCGGCCGCCTGCTCTTCGGCAAGGTGCTCGATCCCCAAGATAACCCTCTGCCCGACGCCGTCGTCTACGTGACCAACACCCGCACCCGCGCCGTCAAGACCTATATCGTCGGCCCCGACGGCACCTACCGTTTCCCCGCCCTTTCCACCGCCGTCGACTACGAGGTCTATGCCCAGTTCAAGACCCACAAAAGCGACACCAAGTCCGTCAGCCAGTTCGACGACCGCTCCCAGGTCTACCTCGACCTCCGTATCGACCCCAAATAATGTCGGCGGATTTCCCGGAACGCTTGAGGATCCCCGCAGCGCCAGCGGATCCCTCTAACGCTGGCGATCCCAATAACGCCGGTGGAAGAGCGGCGCTTCAGCGCCGCGTCCCAGCCCAAAGATCAGTGGGGCTTCAGCCCCTGCCCCTCGCTAGTTCCCTCGGTAACCCCACGTACCTTTTCATGCAACTTTTCTACCCCCTCCGGGGTTCAATATACATAGGGATACCTGTCTGGAGGATACCGTGAACGGATTGCATGTTTCTCATACACCGAATCGCACCGCCCTGGCCGCGAAAGCCTTTCTGGCCTGCGTTACGCTGCTCTGCGCCGCATCCGCCTTTGCTCAAGGCGCAATGAGCCCCAATCAGGGTGAAAAGGACGGCGTCAGCGTCGGCGGCAAGTGGATGGAATTTCAGTCGGAAGATAAGATGACCGGCGCCCACAAAGTCCGCTTCGAACTCGTCGCCAACAACTATTTCAAGGAAGACCCCGACTACAAGCCCCGGGTCGAACTGGTCTGCACCAATGGCAAGTACGAGCACGCCAACTTCGATCCCGGCGCTCGCCTCGGCCGCCCCGATTATCCCGGCTTCTGGGGACAGCCGAAAATGGAAGTCATGGTCCGCGCCGACGGCGACCACAGCCACCGCGGCTGGAACTGGCTGGGTGGCCGCTACCTGTCCATGGACAAAGGCACCGTTCGCAGCGCCCTCGGAGCCCAGGTCTTTAACGTCGAAGTCCGAACCCGCACCGGCTTCGCCATCGCCGAATTCTCCCCCGCGGGTGTGAATCTCGACGAAGTCAAAAAGTCCTGCGACCTGACCCCGCACCACCTTGGCCAAGACTAAAGACCTAGGGCCGAGCAAGACTGAGGAGTACCGATGCCCATGTGGAGACGGGCGCCTTCGCCCGTCCCCCGCGGGCGAAGCCCAGCGGAATTCTTCCCTGCAGCCGACAGCTTGTGCTTTGCCAGCCAGCCGCGGATTCATCGACGATGCCGTCATCCCGAGCAGAGCCGTTCTTCAGGCGGAGCGAGGGATCTCCCTCGCAACACAATCTCGCCATCGAGCGCCGGCGATTGGACAACGTGGAAGAGCGGCGCTTTAGCGCCGCGTCCAAGCCCAAAAATCCGTGGGCTTCAGCCCCGGTCTGCCCCCACCCGGCGCAACCCTTTCGGCACTTGTCCCCACTCCGCTCAACTGGCACCTTAAACTGTAAGGCGAGGCTCATAAGGCGAGAAGCAATGGATAGCGGCATCATCACCAGCGCGGCGTTCTTCCTGTTCCTGGCGGGAGCGCTCACCTACACCATCATCCTCTACAACGGCCTGGTCCGCTTGCGCAATGAGAACGACCGCGCGTGGGCCAACATCGACGTGCTGCTCAAGCAGCGTCACGACGAAATCCCCAACCTGGTCGAAACGGTGAAGGGCTACATGCAGCACGAGCAGCAGACTCTGCTCGCCGTCACCCAGGCGCGCGCCGCATCCATGAACGCAGGCAGCATCGGCCAGAAAGCCGTGGCCGATCTCAGAATGGCCAACGCTCTGCGCGGCCTGTTCGCCGTCGCCGAAAATTATCCCCAGCTCAAGGCCAACGAAAACTTTCTCAAGCTGCAAAGCCGCATCAGCGAACTCGAAGAGCGCATCGCCGACCGCCGCGAATTTTTCAACGACGACGTCAATACCTACAACACCCGCATCGCTCAAATCCCCGACGTCTTCGTCGCCAGTTTCCTCAGCCTCAAGCCGCGCGCCTTCTTCAAAGTCTCCGACGAAGACCGCAAACTGGTCGAAGTAAAATTCGCCGCCAGCCAAACCTCCGGCGCCTAGCAGGTTCTATTGCTTGTGTGGAGCGGGCACTCCTGCCCGCTGCCTTTGATTCTTGCCTCACCCCAGCATCCGCGCCGCATCCTTCGCATAATAAGTCAGAATTATGCTCGCCCCCGCCCGCCGGATGCTCAGCAGCGATTCCATCATGACGCGGTCGCGCTCGATCCATCCGTTCCTCGCCGCCGCCTCAATCATCGCGTATTCGCCCGATACCTGATACGCCGCCAGCGGCAACTCAAACCGCTCTCGCGCCGCCGCAATCACATCCAGATACGGCATCGCCGGTTTCACCATGATCATGTCCGCGCCTTCTTCAATGTCCGCTTCAATCTCCCGCATCGCCTCGCGAATATTCGCCCCATCCATCTGATACGACCGCCGGTCGCCGAATTGCGGCGCCGAGTCGGCCGCCTCGCGAAATGGTCCATAAAATCCCGATGCAAACTTCGCCGCATACGAAAGAATCGGCGTGTTGATGAAACCGGCCTCGTCCAGCGCCCGCCGGATCGCGCCCACCCGCCCATCCATCATGTCCGACGGCGCAATAATGTCGATCCCCGCCTTGGCCAGCGACACCGAAGTCCGCGCCAGCAATTCCAGCGAAGCGTCATTCACGATTTCGAAACTCGACAGCACCGCCTTCTCCACCCGATCTGCCGCGGCCTTGATCGCCTTATCTTTCTCGTCCTTGCTCTTGCCCCTCACCGTGAGCACGCGCTGCGACGGCGTCATCGTATCCCGCACCGCCGCTCCCAGCGATTGCGGCGTTGCCGTCGATTTCACGATCCCGCAATGCCCGTGCGACATGTACTCGCACAAACATACATCCCCCATCACGATCAGTCCCGGAACCTCCCGCTTGATCGCCCGCGTCGCCTGTTGCACAATGCCGTCGTCCGCCCACGCGCCCGTCGCGACCTCGTCCTTCTTATCGGGCAGCCCAAACAAAATTACCGACGGCACGCCCAGCGCATGCACTTCCCGCGCCTCTTTCACCGCCTCGTCCACCGACAAGTTGAACACCCCCGGCATCGAGCCCACCGCCTTGCGCACTCCTTCTCCGGGGCACACAAACATGGGATAGACAAATGCGTCGGGCGTAAGGCGCGTTTCACACACCAGGTTGCGCAGCTCCGCCGTGCGGCGCAGCCGGCGTAGTCGAGTCACAGGAAATGCCATGGGCAGGTCACCAGGGAAGTACGCGGATACGAACACGACTACGAATACAAGTACAAGTAAAAACCAATCCGCCTTCCGTGTTCAATTCTAGAACATCTGAGTCCAAAACATCTCTGCTGGCGCAACCGTGGAAGAGCGGCCCTTTAGGGCCGCGTTGGACGCGCAAAAAAGGAACTGGGCTTTAGCCCAGGTGTAACGGAAGTAACCTTTCCCCCCACAATCGATCCTCGTTATCCCCGATTCGCTCCCATAGAATTAACCTCGGATGAGCCTGCTTCAACGCCACCGCTGGTTCGCCGCAGCGGCCGGAATCACTCTGGTCTTTGCCGCCGTCTGCCTGCTCGGGCACCGCAGCCTCGCCCTGACCGCATTTGCTGATCTGGTCGGCCTGGCTCTTATGCTGGCCGCACTCGGCATCACCCTGTCCAACGCCCTCACGCGCCCGGCTCAGGAGCGCAGCTTTTGGCTGTTGATGACTCTCGGGTTCTCGCTGTGGTCCGCCAATCAGGCGGCATGGAGCTACCTCGAGGTCCTGCTTCGCCGGCCCATCCCTGATCCATTTCTCTTCGATATCGTCCTGTTCTTTCATACCCTGCCCATCATTGCAGCCGTCGCCTGGCGCCCTGACCTGCGAAAAAAGGAAAAGGCAGTCCATTTCAGTGCCCTGAATTTCCTCATGCTGCTGGGCTGGTGGGTCTTCCTCTACGCCTTCATCGTGTTTCCCCACCAGTACGTCGTGCTTCATTCGCCGCTTTACAGCGTCTACTATGACCGGCTCTACGGGCTGGCCAACGTGATGCTGGTCGCCGTGCTAGCGCTCTCCGCTTGGACCGGTTCGGGCGCCTGGCGCCGCTTTTACCTGAATCTGCTCGCCGCCAGCGTCGTCTACGGCGTCAACTCGCAATTCCTCGACCGTGCCGCTGCCGACAATACCTACTACTCCGGCAGTCTGCTCGACGTCCCGCTCATCGCCACCGTTGCCTGGATGGCCGCGACCGCTCTCTCCGCTCGCGAATGGGATCTCCAAAGCCAGGATTTCAACCTGAACCCGCGCTGGAAAAAACTCATTCCCCAGCTCGCCATGCTGGCCATCCTCTCTCTGCCCGTGCTCGGCGTCTGGACCGTTCTGTTCGATCACTCTCCCGCGCCCGTGCGCGTCCTCCGCCTTTTCACCGTCCTGGCCGCCATGCTGGGCCTGGGCGGCTTCGTCTTCCTGCGCCAGTACTTCCAGGACCAAGCCCTGTTGTCCCTGCTGCAGGAGTCTCGCCGCGGATACGCCAGCCAGGAGCGTCTGCAAAGTCAACTCGTGCAAAAAGAGAAGCTCGCATCGCTCGGCAACCTGATCGCAGGCGCTGCCCACGAGATTGACCATCCCGTCACCGCCGTCATGAATTATTCCGAGCAGCTCTGGGCCCGCGAGCGCCTCACCGACGAACAGAAATCGCTGTTGCGCAAAATAGTGAACCAGGCCCGCCGCACTCGCGATCTCGTAGCCGACCTGCTGCGCTTCGCCCAGCAATCGCCCGGAGAAAAAACTCCCGTCGACCTGGCCACGCTTCTGCAGCGCGCCACTCAGACGCTCGAACTGCGCAATCCCGGCAGCAAGGTCCGCGTCAGCGTCACTATTGCTTCCAATTTTCCCCGCGTGCTGGGCAACGCCAACCAGCTCTTCCAGGTGTTCGTCGAACTCATCGAGAATGCCATGGACGCCCTGGCAGAAGTCGGCGGAGGCTCGCTCGATATCACCGCTCACCGCCTCGGCGAAGAAGCCATGCTCCAGTTTTCCGATTCCGGCCCCGGCATTCGCGATCCTCTCCGCGTCTTCGATCCCTTCTATACCACCAAGCCCGTCGGCAAAGGCACCGGCCTCGGACTCAGCGCCGTCTACGGCGTCATCCAGGATCACAACGGCCAGATCACCTGCCAGAACAAGCCCGAAGGCGGCGCCCTCTTCATCGTCAGAATCCCCTCTGCCCTCCAACCCGCCGCCCAAGTAGCCGGCGCCGGCACCGACTAAAGCAAAGGTGGAAGAGCGGCGCTTTAGCGCTGCGTTGAAGTGGCGAAGTATTCGCGTGCCGGGCTTCGGGCAAAATTCAGTTTGTCATTCCGAACCGCGCCGCCTTGGAAATCCCCCGCCTGCTACCATAAACCCGATGCCCGCCCTGCTCCACAACTCCGCGCGCGTGCTCGAATTCGACGCTCTCCGCCAACTCCTGCGCGTCTACGCCTCCTCACCCCTCGGCCACGAGCGCATCGATCTCCTCACGCCCTCCACCGACCCCAACTGGATCACCACCCAGCAGGAACTCGCCGCAGAGATTCGTGAATTCCGCCGCGTCGGCGGACGCTTCGATTTCTCCGCCCTCCTCGACATCACCCTCCTCGTCCAGGAATCCCGCATCGCCGGCGCCGCCCTCGAAACTACCGAAATTCGCGACGTCATCCTCGTCGTCGATCGCGCCGCCGAATGGCGCGAAATCGTCCTCCACCCGCCCGCCAGCATGAAGTCCGACTGGCAGCAAGTCCACGCCCTCTCCGCCCAGATCGCCGACTGCACCGACTTTCTCCGCTTCTTCCGCAACAAGATTCAACCCGATGGCACCCTCGAAGACAAAGCTTCCCCCGAGCTCGCCCGCATTCGCCGCGAAATCGAACGCCAGCGCCGCTCCATCCAGGAATCTCTCCGCGGATACCTGCGCCGCCTCTCCGAAGGCGGCACCGTGCAGGACGAACTCGTCACCATCCGCGGCGAGCGCTTCGTCATCCCCGTCAAAGTCGAGCAGAAACGCCGCGTCCAGGGCGTCGTCCACGGCGCCAGTTCCAGCGGACAAACCGTCTTCGTCGAGCCCCTCGAAACCATCGAACAGAATAACGAACTAGTCCGCCTGCTCGAAGAAGAATTGTCGGAGATTCACCGCATCCTCCTCGAGATGACCCAGCGCATCGGCGCAAAGTCCGCAGAAATTCTCGCCGCCGTTGCCACCCTCGCCGAACTCGAACTCCAATTCGCCAAAGCCAAATTCGCCGAAGACTACAACTGCGTAGCCGTGCAGCTCACAGGGCTCCCGGCTTCCGGCTCCCGCCTTCCGGAAGCCGGGAGCCGGAAGCCGGAAGCCGAAAATCCAGCTCGCCTCCTGCTGCATAACGCGCGCCACCCGCTCCTGGAGCACAATCTAAAGCCGAAAGGATTAGCGGTAGTCCCCATCACCGTCGAACTCGAAGGCGCTCGTCGCCAGCTCATCATCACCGGCCCCAACACCGGAGGCAAAACCGTCACCCTGAAAACCGTCGGCCTCCTCGCCCTCATGGCCCAGTCCGGCCTGCCCGTCCCCGCCGATCGCGCCGAGCTTCCTGTCTTCGACGCTGTGCTCGCCGACATCGGCGACTACCAATCCATCGAGCAAAATCTTTCCACCTTCTCCGCCCACGTCACCAACATCGATTTCATCTCCCGCACCGCCACCGCCAACTCCCTCGTCCTGCTCGACGAACTCGGCTCCGCCACCGATCCCGAAGAAGGCGCAGCTCTCGCCGTCGCTATCGCCAGCCATTTCGGCGCCATCGGCTGCCTCACTATCATTTCCACGCATCACACTTCTCTCAAGGTCTACGCCGCCAACACCCCCGGAGTCCTCAACGCCTCCGTCGGTTTCGACGAAGCCACGCTCCAGCCTACCTATGAGCTGAAAGTCGGCGTCCCTGGCGCTTCCGCGGGCATCAACATCGCGCAGCGCCTCGGCCTGAATCCCGCCATCATCACCAGCGCCCGCTCTCGTCTCGGCACCCAGGCTCGCGACGTCGGCCATTTCCTCGACAAGCTCCACGCCGATCTCCGCGCCGCCGAACAAGAACGCCTGCGCCTGCAATCCCGCGAAAAAGAATTGGACGACGAGAAAAATCGTTTAGCGGCCGAAGGAAAAAAAGAACAACAATCGAAAATCCGCGAGATGGAAAAGAAACTCGAAACCCTCCTCCGCGATTTCGAGTATCACGCCCGCGAAGCCGTCAGCGCCGTGCAGGATCGCGCCGCCGCCCAGAAGCTGTCTAAAGACGCCGAGAGAAGAATCGCCAAACTCCGCCGCGAATTCCGCGAGCAATTCGATTCCACCGTCGTCGCCCACTCCACCGGCGCAGACAAGAACGATCCCCACGCCCAGCCGCAACTGGTCAAGCACGTTTCTGAAGGCGATACGGTGAAATTGAAATCAACCGGCCGCTCCGCGCAAGTCGTGCGCAAGGTCGATGACAATCATTTCGAAGTGCAGATGGGCGCGATGAAAATGAAAATCGCGCGCGACGATATTGCCGAAGTCCTCACTCCCGCCCGCGTCGCCGAAACTCCCGTCCAAGCCGCCCGCGCCCGCGGCATCACGGTCTCGCTCAACAACGAAAGCGAAGGCGCCAACGTTCCCACCGAGATCAACGTCATCGGCCAGACCGTCGACACCGCTTCCCGCGAAGTCGAAAAGTTTATCGACCGCGCCTTTCTCGCCGGGCTCCCGCGCGTCCGCGTCGTGCACGGCAGCGGCATGGGCATCCTCCGCAAAGCCCTGCGCCAGTTGTTGCAGCAGCATCCCCACGTATCCGCCGTCACCGAAGCCCCGCAAAACGAAGGCGGAGGCGGCGCCACGCTAGTGGAACTAAACGTATGACCCCTGCCCTGTCATCCTGAGCGAAGCGAAGGACCCCTTGCAACTCCGCGCTACCACCGACTTCCAAGGGAGTTTCCGCCACTCCCTGCGGGTCCGCCATCGGGAACCCCTACCACAAAATCTTCCCCCAATTCTCGTCATACATACACGCCCGCGCCGCCGCCGCAATCGCCTTCTTGTCGCTCGCCGATAAATCATTCGAAAGCACATTGCTCGCGTTCGCCGGATCCTTCACCTCAGCCTTCTCAAAGCGATTCGAAAGATAGCGCAGCACTGCCAACACGTTGTCCGCCAGCTGTCCAAAGCGCTCGCTGCCCAGCGCCTGCAGCACCGTGCATTCCAAGTACAGCGACGGAAAGTCCAGCGACATCCGTTCGCGCCAGATCTTCAGCGCGCAAATCTCCTGCTGCCGTCCCGAATTCGCCACCAGATGCACGTGCCGCCCCAGGTCGGTATGCACCACCGAGCCCGATCGCTTGTTGAACAGCATCACGCCCGAGGTTTCATGGTCGCGGCACGCCGGAATCACGTCCACATCCGCGCCCCCGGCCTGCAGCCGAATCGAAACTTCCCGCGTGTGCGGCCGCAGTTCCTGATCGCTCAAATGTTTGAACAGGTTCCAGTAAATCCCCTTCATGTCCATCCCCGGCACCGGCCCCAGCGCCACCAGTACGTCCACCTGCGCCGAAAGGCTGATCGCCGTGTTCTTGGCATACGCCCCCGACAGCGTGATCCCCAGCAAATGCTGCTTACCCCACTGCTTCAGCACCGGAATCACCGCATCGGCCGCCCGGTGCGACGCCGAGTTCGTGTCCGGAACAATCCGGTACTTCTCCACAATCGACGCCGCATATTGCTCAGTGGTGATCAAGGCGAACCTTCCCTCCTGAAACTCTATCGGCACATCAGCCCAAGAGTTGAGCCGGAGAGTTGAAAGGAAGTTGAGCGGGAGCCGAGCGGGTGCCCCACCCTTCTCGCGCATTTTGCGAGAGGGTGGGGACTTTGACTTTCGATGTCGATCTTCGACCTTGGCGCGTGCAATTTTGACTCTCAAGCCCATCGCCGCCCCAGCCGCGAAGCGGCGAAAGATTACAGCCCACGGCGCAAGCCATGGGTCAGCCAGAGAAAAACGAGCCAGCCCCGAAGGGGCGAAAGAAAACGAGTGTTAGTATTTCCGCAGAAGGACCTTGTCTGTGTCGAACTTTAGCCCGTTTGTCATCTCCACTACTGTCCCCGCCGTCCTGCGGTGGATCTATACGCGGTCGGCAGCGGGCAGGGCGATTGTGGGACACGACTCCATCGTTTTTCCCGGCTCGAAAGTCGTTCCAATCATCCACTGGGGTGGGTTGTTGTTTTTTTCAGTCTTGGCGTTCGCATCCTGGACTTACGATAGGAGTCTTTTGGCAACATTGATTTCGGCGGGCTTCGCGACGTTAGCCATCTTTGCCCGCGTTGACCCAATTGTAATCAACCGCGACGGAATCTCGGGAGCTTCGACCTGGGGGCGCAGAGCTGCACTGGCGTGGAACGATGTCGCCGCTCTGGAATTTAATACCGGAAACAAGAACACATGGTGATCGGAAAGAATGGCGCCAGGATCTGTCACTCCGGATTTCATCTTGACCGGACCCGCTTCGAGGAAGAAATCAAGCTTCGCACCGGGTTGCCGGTCAGGGTTCTTCACCCTGGCACCTGGAAACCCAAGGTGTCCTATCGCTAGTCGATCCGACCCCGTTTTCCGCACCCTTTCAACCGCTAACCCTCGATTCCCACAACTTTTCCGCAGATCCGTCCGTCCGCTATATTCCCTTCAGCCCCTTTTTCCCTGACAATTCCAACGGAGAGCTCTGCCTCGAAATGGCCAACCCCGGCGACTTCGCCTACACCCTCAAGCAGCAGGCGGACATCGTCCGCATCGTCGGCGACTACATCAAGCTCAAAAAAACCGGCGCGCAAAACTACTCCGGCCTCTGCCCCTTTCACGGCGAAAAAACTCCGTCCTTTTCCGTCCACGCCACCAAGCAGTTCTACTACTGCTTCGGATGCCAGGAAAAAGGCGACGTCTTCAGCTTCATCCAGAAAATCGAGAACATCACTTTCCCCGAAGCCGTCCGCCTGGTTGCACAAAAACTCGGCATCCCGCTGCCCAAAGCCAGCTACTCCACGCCCGGCGAAGCCAAAGAGGCCCGCCTCCGCGGCCAGCTCCTCGATGTCCACGAACGCGCCGTCGCATTTTTCCAGGAATGTCTCCGCCGTCCCGAAGGCGCCCGCGCCCGCGAATATCTGACGGGTCGTGGGTTAAACGAAGAAATGATTGCTCGCTTCCGCATCGGCTTCGCCCCCGATTCCGGTTTCCTCCTCCGCGACCGCCTGAAATCCGAATTCCCCGAAGAAGTCCTCCGAGAATCCGGCCTCTTCTCCTGGAAGCAAGACGACAACAATCCCTCCTCTGCTGACATCCCGAGCGAAGGTGGAACGCGAGCCAGCGAGCGATCCACCACAGTCGAGGGACCTGTTGTTACCTCGGCCGGAAGCCGAAAGCCGGAAGCCGCTTCCATGTACTCCAAGTTCCGCAACCGCGTCATGTTCCCCATCTCCAGCGAAGCCGGCAAAGTCATCGCCTTCACCGGACGCACTCTCGCCACCGACGAAAAATCCGGCCCCAAATATCTAAACTCCCCCGAAACTCCGATCTACTCCAAAGGCAAAGTCCTGTTCAATCTCGACATCGCCAAAGAATGGATCAAGAAGTTCGACTACGCCATCCTGGTCGAAGGCCAAATGGATTGCATCTCCGTCTACGCCGCCGGATTCCACAACGTCATCGCCAGCTCCGGCACCGCCTTCACTGAGCTGCAAGCCAAACTGCTCGGCCGCTTCAGCAAGAACGTAGTCGTCAACTTCGATCCCGATACCGCCGGAGCCAAAGCCGCTGAACGCACCATCGGCCTGCTGGTCGAAGAAGAATTTCAAATCAAAGTCCTCACCCTCGAACAAGGCTTCGATCCCGATCTCTACATCCGCCGCAAAGGCCGCGAAGCCTACGGAGCCGCGCTCAAGACTTCACAAAAATATTTCGATTACCTCATCGAACGCGCCCGCGCGCAATTCCCCATCCGCAGCGGCGAAGGCAAACAGAAGGCCGTCAACTATCTCCTGCCTCACATCCAGCGCGTGCCCAGCCGCATCATGCGCGACGAGCTGGCCCACGAGATCTCGCAGAAGCTCTCCATCGATTCCGCCGTCCTGCGCCAGGAACTCCGCCACGCCGCCGCCACCCGCGAAACCTCCGCCGTCAAAGCCCCCGCCGAAGCCCAGGTTACCGAAGCGGAAAAAGTTCTCATCCGCGCTCTGGCCTCCGCCCGCCAAATCCATCCCGGCGACGACCATCTCTCCGCCCGCGACGGGGCAGAAGAAGAATTCGACCCGGCTCGCCAGGCGAGGTTCGTATTGCAAAACGAAGCCCTTCATCGTGGCTTCGCCACCGAATCCCTCGCCGAGTCTTTGCTCCACGTCGGCCGCGAATCTGCCGATGTACTGGACCTGCCCGCAACCGAATCCGATCGCCGCATGCTGGCTTCAATTCTGCTCAAAGAGGACGAAGAACTCACCGCCGAAGTTCTGGAAGCCGCGGTCCGCGCCCTGCGCCGCATTCACCTGCGCCGCCGCCAGGAGGAAGTTCAGCAGCAACTCAAGCAGCCCGGCCTCGCCGCCGACCTCGGTTCGGATAAGACTGGTTCGGATAAGACTGGTACGGGAAACACCCGCCTGCGCGAGCTCCTCACCGAACTAGAACGCATCACCCGCGCCCTCCGCGATCCCAGCCTGGCAGAAAGCGGTCTCGCGGAAGACGGCCTAAAAGGCCCCGGAAACCGGAAAAGCGCCTGAAACAAAAAGCCCTTCACCGCCATCTAACCATTGAAGGGATTGAACATAACGCACGAGACACAAGACTAGACACAAAGAAGACGCCGGCGAGCGCCGACGATAGGGTGGTCAACCAATAGACGGTGCAGAACTTGTTTGCTAAAATCTATAGGTTTGTGCGGTATGCGCGGCCCCGCTCGACCCATATTCCCACCTTCAAGGAACATTATCACCAGCTCCTGTGGAGCGGAATTAAGCAGTTTCGAGGACACACTTTTTGGCTCTTGACGACAAATTTGACGACATCAAAAAGCTGATCGACACCGGCAAAGAGAAGGGATATCTCACCTACGACCAGGTGAACGATCTCATCCCGCACGACGTGCATTCTCCCGAAGACCTGGACGATCTGCTGACCACCATCGGTACGCAAGGCATCGACGTGCTGGAAGGCCCCAAGCTGCCTTCGGCCACGCTCGACAAGAAATTCGACGAATCGGAAGAAGGCGAGGACGTCGAGCTCGATCTGACGCCCGGCGCACTGGAAAAAACCAACGATCCCGTCCGCATGTACCTGCGCGAGATGGGCACCGTGCCGCTGCTCACCCGCGAAGGCGAAGTTGAAATCGCGAAACGCATCGAGCGCGGCCAGCTGCGCGTGCTCAAGGCGCTGTCCCGTTCGCCCATCGTGATCCGCGAACTGCTGGCCATGGGCGAAGACCTGAAAAAAGGCGTTCGCTCCATCAAGGAAGTCGTCACCTTCGACGAAGAAGAAATCACCGACGAGATTCTTCAAAACCGCCTGAACGATTTCACCGGAAAAATCGACGACATGGCCAAGCTGTACAAAAAGGCCCAGTTGCTCGAAGAGAAGTATCTCGAAGTTTCGAAAACCAAGAAGCCCAAAGATCATCGCCGCGCCCGCCGCAAGCTGGCTCGCGCCATCGTGGCCACGTCGCTGGCCATGCGCAAGCTGGGCTTCACCAACGCCGAGCGTAAGCGGCTGATTGAACGCCTCAACAAAACCGTCGACGGCATGCGCTCGCTCGACCGCCAGACCCAGAACCTCGAACGCAAAGCGGAAGCCACGCGCAGCGAAGAGCAGAAAAAAGAATATCGCCGCCAGGCCCGGGCGATTCGCGGAGAGGTAGAAAAACTCGAACTCGAAACCGGCGTCTCGTTCCAGGAGCTCAAGCGCACGCAGCGCGAGATCATCCAGGGCGACATGGACGCCGAGCAGGCCAAGCGCGAGCTCATCGAGGCCAACCTGCGCCTGGTGGTTTCGATCGCCAAAAAATACACCAACCGCGGCCTGCAATTTCTCGACCTCATCCAGGAAGGCAACATCGGCCTGATGAAGGCCGTCGACAAATTCGAATACCGCCGCGGCTACAAATTTTCGACCTACGCCACCTGGTGGATTCGCCAGGCCATCACCCGCGCCATCGCCGATCAGGCCCGCACCATCCGCATCCCGGTGCACATGATCGAAACCATCAACAAGCTCATCCGCACCTCGCGCCAGTTGGTGCAGGAACTTGGCCGCGAACCAACGTCCGAAGAAATCGCCAAGAGAATGGACATTCCCGTCGCCAAAGTTCGCAAAGTCCTCAAGATCGCGCAGGAGCCCATCTCTCTCGAAACCCCCATCGGCGAGGAGGAGGATTCCCATCTCGGCGACTTCATCGAAGACCGAGGCGTGGTTTCTCCCGCCGAGGCCGTCATCAACGTCAACCTCAAGGACCAGACTGGACAGGTCCTGCGCACGCTGACCCCGCGCGAAGAAAAAGTAATCAAGATGCGCTTCGGCCTGGAAGACGGCAGCGAACACACCCTGGAAGAAGTCGGCCAAAGCTTCGCCGTAACCCGCGAACGCATCCGCCAGATCGAAGCCAAAGCCCTCCGCAAACTGCGGCACCCGTCAAGGTCGCGCAAACTGCGCGCGTTCATGGATGGAGTAAGGGACTAGGTTTGTGTGGGGCGGACACTCCTGTCCGCCAAAGGCCGACATCACCACAGAGACACAGAGGAGTCAAGGTCCATCCCAAATTGGAATCCGATTCAAAATATTGAAGAACCAAATCCTCGTATTCGTACGACAGGGCCATACAATCGATCTCGCAGCGGGCAGACGTCTAGAGGGTGTTGCCAGTGGGTACTGGACGCTGTCCGTCAAACAGTCGAGTGGCTTTCAGCCACTAGGGTTCGACTCCCTCGCCCTGTGATGTCACTCGACCATCCCAAAATTGCTTGACACGTCATGATCGAGGACTATCATAGATATTGACGGACAGCGTTCGGTACTACATCTCAAGCCCCGAGTGACTCTCGGGGCTTTGGCTTTTAGCCCGACATTGTGTCAGCGTTCGCCCTTCCCATCCGTCGAACACCGCGACGGATCGGGCAGCCTCGGCCGTGGTGGAGCCGCCTCGAGCCTCTCCTCATTTTCTTCCGGCCAGGCCGTACTCGTGGGAGTATACTTTCGCCCGACACTTCGTCCACGTCGAGGTTTGCACAGTGACGCTCCTTGCCCGTCCCCGGAGTTTCCGGCCTAAGCTGCCCGCCGCAATACTCATGATCAGTCTGGTCTGCTCATCGGCAGTCATGAAAACTGCCGTCGCTCAGTCCACGACTCCGCCGCCTGCAGGCTCGCTGGCGCCCATGCCGCTCGCATGGACCGAAGTCTCCACTCCATTTCCCGCAGTCGATATCACCGCGGTCGGAAATGCTTTCTGGGTTTGCGGCGTCAACGAGATGATCGCGTCCTCTTCCGACGGCGGAAACACATGGCAACTCAAGCACCAGACCCCCAACGGCAAAATCCTGATGCACATTGCCTTCGTCAATGACAAGATCGGCCATGCCGCGGGTAAAGGCGGCATCCTGCTCTCGACCACCGATGGCGGCGAGACCTGGATGGCGCACAATGCCGGCGACGATGTGCAAGCCTTCTCATTCGCCGACGCGAAAAATGGGATTGCGGTGATCGCACCCGAGGGCGACATCAACCGATCTGGCAGTTCCCCCCTCTATGGCTACCACCTTACTCCGATGGAAGGTACAGTGAAGCTGACCCATGACGGAGGCGAACACTGGGATGATATTCCGGCCCTGAACTCTGATGAGTTGAAACCGTTCGCCCGCGTCGTGGCCGTGGCGGCGCTCGATGCTTCGCACTACCTGATGATCCGCAACGAGGGAATCGTTGAAGACGCCTTCGTTGTGACGCAAGACGCCGGCAAGTCCTGGAAGTTAGTCCACCAGCGAAGCGACCCTACAAACCGCGAGTTTGCCAAACGCATTTTCGTGCACGGCGGGGAGTATTGGGCGTTTGGTACGCAGCTGTTGAATCGTGAGAGCCATGGCGGCGGCATGGCGTCGATGACGCGCCATTCGAAGGATGGTGAAACGTGGACAGCGGGGATCAGCGCGGCTTCGGATATGGGCGGCTGCAATTCTCAGGGCTGCTATCTCTGGGATGGCACCGTGGAGGCATTGTATGGAGCGCACGAGCAGTATTGGACGCTGCCGCAGGATGGCTCCTTGAGCGCCACCTGGGCGATCGCGGGCAACCGCGCATGCACCGTCGATACGACGATCGAGTGCGGCCCGGCGATCCCCGCCGACCAGCCGCAGCCTCGTCAACGAAATTTGCCTCGATCCGCCGGACAGCCATACAAAATAACGAATCTTCCCTTCGCCGACGATTGCGTCACCTGCGGCGTGAAAGTGATTCGCCTCGACCCCGGGAAAAACTGGCAGGGACGCGTGCTCGTCAGCTTCGACCTTGGCCCTCAGGGCGCAGTGACGAATCTCTACGAGGACGGCGCGCCCGAAGGCCCGCTCGGCGCCCTCATCGAGGACCAGGTCCAGCGCTGGCGCTTCAACGCCCCGGCCGCCGACACATCCACCAAGCCCGCAACCCGGCACCTCCCCATCGACGTGAAATGCATCGACGCCCCCGACGTTCCTACCATGGATGGATGTCAGCTTACTCCAGGGAAAGGATAGGTCGGCCTTCGGTTTCGCTGACGCTAATGACACAATGGGTGCCCCATTCTTCGCGCACTTTGCGAAGGGTGGGAACCACGAAGGCGTGCACGTGGTGTTTGGGGACCAGCGAAATTTTCTGTCGGCAGCATCGCATCCCACCCTTGCAAAGGACGCAAGGATGGGGCACCCAGTTGTAGTAGGGTGCTTCGTATTGACGTCTATGTTGATTCCATAGGCTGCTTACGCGGCGCTGAAGCGCCGCTCTTCCACTTGGCTCTTCCACTTGGCCCTCACACTTGGCTCTCAGCGGCTGAAGCTGGGTGGTTTGAGTGAGTCTTTTGGGGCACGACTGAAGTCGTGCCCTTTCCGGTCGTGGTGCGGCTAAGAATTGTTTCGCCTTCGAGGAAAGTCAAAGGCAGCGGACAGGAGTGTCCGCTCCACATGGCTACGCTGCGTTTTCCCATTTCGGGAATCGGTTCCAATTTTTCTCCCAATTCTCTTGCCTCTGGCTTTCCATTCTTATCGAATCGAAGGATAAGGCGGCATTCGCGAGTTTTACGGATGTTGCCTCTTTTGCTTTGAGGCGGGCGAATGAAGAAGCGGAAGCCGAGAATTATCAAAGACAAGAAGATGCGCGGGGAGTGGGCGGAGTCGGTGTTTGTGGGGCGGGCGAGCGAGCACGGTTTGCCGGTGAGCAAGCCGTGTGGAGATTCGGAGAGCTTCGATTGCGTGGTGGGACGGCCGGGGAAGTTTGTGGCGGTGCAGGTGAAGTGCACGATTGCGGAGCTGAAGAATGGCCGAGGCTATGCGTGCTCGACGTGCAGCAGCGGGAAGCCGTATCGGGCAGGATCGTTCGATTTTCTGGCAGCGTATGTGGTTCTGGAAGATGCGTGGTACATCATTCCGGCGAAAAAAATTCGGGGAATGAAGTCGATCAGCTTGTTTACGAAGGGAGGCAAGTACGAGAAGTACCGCGAGGCGTGGCATCTGTTGCGGGAGGCCGTGGAGCTGGATGAGGAGCCGGAGGGCGTGGCTGAGGTTGGTGATGCGGAATCCGGTGCGAGGCTTGGCGCGAGTGAGTTGGCGAAGCGTGAATCGGACGGCAGTGAATCGGGTACGAGCGGGCCGGGTGCAGAGACGGTGGCTGCGAGCAGATTTCCTACCAATGCTATGGGGCGGATGCAGAGCGTGGAAAAGTATGTGCGGCGTTATCTTGAAGGCGGGTACCCGCGGGCTCAGAAGGATGGCGAGGGTCGGTAGGAGGTTGGGCAGAATGATCGGCACTTTCGGGCCGGAACAACGTCAACGGCAGCGGACAGGAGTGTCCGCTCCACATAATCGAATCACCCGATGCTCTCACGGCGGCAAGTGATTGAAAAAACTGGGAGGGCAGGTGGCGGAGAGATCCTTCGCATGCGCTCAGGATTTCGGCTGCGGGGTTACCCCTTCGCTCCCTCAGGGTCACGCCCGCAATTTGCCTCAAGTTTTCCTCGGGCTTCCACAGGGAAGACGCAACGTCCACAGTTTCTGCACAAGGGGGCGGGGTTTTTGTGTTGCGAGGCGCAACAATCTGGCGGAAAGTGGGTTCAGCGAAACGTGAGAGTTCCTGAGCTCGCCGGATGATTGCGGCAGAGCCAGCGGAGCCGGTGACGGGCGAAAGCCGATCGCCGGGGGACGTTCCAGAAACGCGCGCGAGCGCGACTGGTTGCCCGGGCATTTGCGGCCTCCTCCCCCAACTTGCGGGTGCGCCTTGCTCTTCGGAGCGGGGAGCATGTGCAGGAAAGGAACCGCTGGCCAGCGCAACGGTTGCATCTTCACCATCGTAAGATGGCGAATCGGCAATTGGCTTTGGCCAACGCGGCGCTCTTCGATCTTGCTTGCAAGAGCGGGAGCGTTGCCGAGCTGAAGCGTTCATTCCGCCGCCATGCGGTGATAAGGCAGCGCGGGAATCCACGTACGAATGCGGTCGAGGGTGGCTGGCCCTCGGCCGCATTTGCTTTTTTGGCCGGAAAATCTGCGGCAGGATCCTAACTTATAGATTTGCATGAGGGAAATCGCCACCCTTATGGTGGCTCCGCTCAGGGCAGGTTTTCTCGCAAAGGGCGCGAGAAATGGGGCACCCACATGCCCGGAGATTTGCGGCGTGCTGAGTTATCTTTCGGTGGAGGCGCGGCGGTCGTAGCGGTGGAGGAGGTAGAGGGCGTCGGGGTCGATGTCGGCGGGGTTGATGGGCTGCTCATTCAGGAGCACGAGTTTGTAGGTGGCGCGGAAGTTGCCGTCGCCGTAGAGGTCGGGGAAGCGGGGGCCGGCGAAGGTGAGTCGGGTGCTATAGGCGAGAGCCGCGATTCCGAGCAGGCAGAATAAAGCGCAGTAGATGATGGATACGGGGCGCAAAATGGCGGGCGCGATTATGTGGCGCAGGCCGAGGAACGTGTAGCCAATCAGGAACGGCAGGATGGGGAGCCAGAGGCGGGCGTCCGCCCAGGGGTAGACGAAGACGATGGCGCCGAAGCCGAGCAGGTAGATGAAGAGAGAGTCGGGCGCGCGGAGTTTCGTCCACAGGCCGATTAGGCAGGCGAGGATCGCGGCGGCGCCGATTATCTGGAGAATGATCTGCGCGGCACCGATCTGCAGAGCGGGCGCGAGGATGTGCGGGAGTTTGGAGAGCGGGGCGTTGACGGTGATCTCGCCCCACTCGGAGGTGTGCAGGGCGATGTTGGCGATGATGCTGTGTGCTAGGCCGCGGTGGCGGAAGATGGGGACGTTGAATTGCCAATAGCGGGAGCGGAAAAAGATTGTGGCTGTGGTTCCTAGTGCGACCAGCGAGACGGCGATGACGAGGAAGCGATAGCGGTGGAGGATCGGCTGGATTTTTCTGAGGCCGGCGAGGCCTCCGATGACTGCCCAGGCGAACGCGGGGAGCAGGACGATTCCGATGGTGCGGATCTCGAGGGAGAGAATTATTAGGGGGATTACGACGGCGAGTTGCGCGAATCGGCGCACGCCTGAGCTGGCTTCGGCTTTGGTCAGGAGCAGGACGCAGGGGACGGACGTGCCGAAGAAGCAGATGTCGCTGAGGGGGTAGGTGACGTTGCGGACCGTCAGCATGGAGGCGAGAGTTAAGAGGCAGAGGAATTGCGCGGCGTTGGGAGACAGGCCGAGTGAATCGCGCAGTAAGTAGTAGCTGGCGCAACAGCCGATCGAGAGCAGGAGGCAGTTCAGGGCGACGATGGTCCAGGAATTCGCGATGCCGGCTTGCGCGAGCGTCCAGATCAGCGCGGGATAGCCGGGGGGGCGCATGGAACGGACGCCGTGGACGAGGAATCCGTGGCCGTCGATGGCGGAGCTGGCTTGGAGGAGGTAGTCGACTCCGTCGTTGACCAGGCGGAGGGGGGTGGCGATTTGCGCGAGGTAGACGATGGAGATGAGTGCGATCGCGAGCGAGACGAGCAGGCGGGCGCGGGGAGGGGCGAAGGGCATGACGTGGGGCAATTGGAAATCAAAGGGGGCGGTGAGTCAAACGGCGGTGGTTTCGATTCGCGCTACCGAAAGGCAACCCCCAGGGGCTGAAGCCCGCGACTTTTTCGCGCTGGACGCGGCGCTGAAGCGCCGCTCTTCCACGTTGCTTAATCAGCTAAGCTTGATCGCGAGATGCTGTTGCGAGGGAGATCCCTCGCTCCGCCCGAAGAACGGCTGCGCTCGGGATGACGCATTTGGGGAGGTTGACATCTGTGCAGGATTCGCACGCGAGTATGGGACGGGTTTTCGCGGGCGTTCCACAGAAAACGCTGCGCTTGCACACCTTCTGCACAGCCCTTCGCCCCACATTCGCCTATAAGTGCGTGAGTGTTTGGTGTGGAACATCTCAGGGCGAACTGAGTGGCGAAAGAGCCATCCGAAAAATCGATATTTCGCTTTGTATTCGCCTGAGCGATAATGCAATCACGATAGGGCGAGGAGTTTGAACCGGGCAATGGCGACTACTGATTACAGCATTAGCACGCTTCCGGCGAATGTTGAGGCGGAGCGCTCGATATTGGGGGCGATTCTGCTGGACAACTTTGCTTACAACCAGGCGGCGGAACATTTAAAGACCGAAGATTTTTCTCTGGATTCGCACCGGAGGATTTATGCGCGCATGGTGGACCTGGCGGAGTCGTCGCGGCCGATTGACATGATCACGCTGATCGAGGAACTGGACCGGCACAAAGATCTGCAGCCGATTGGCGATGTGGCATATGTGTCGAGCCTGGTGGATGGCGTGCCGGAGCGGCCGAGCATTGAGCACTACGTAAAGATTGTGCGCGACAAGGCGCTGCTGCGCGGGCTGATATCGGCGGCGAATACGGCGATTGCGCGGGCTTCGGACCAGTCGGATTTAGCCGAGGATGTGCTCAGCGACGCGGAGGCGGCGATTTTCCAGTTGTCGGAAAAGCGCATTGGGCGCGGGTTCATGGGCATCCAGGAAATCGTGAAGGAGTCGTTTGGGTCGGTGGATGCGCTGCTGCAACGCGGGCAGCGGATTACGGGACTGGCGACGCACTATACGGATCTGGATGAGATGACTTCGGGATTGCAGCGCTCCGACCTGGTGATTATTGCGGCGCGGCCGTCGATGGGCAAGACGGCGTTTGTGATGAACATTGCGGAGAATGCGGCGATTGAAGATCAGCAGGTTGTCGGTGTGTTCTCGCTGGAAATGTCGCGCGAGGCTCTGCTGATGAGGTTGTTGTGTTCGCAGGCGCGGGTGGATGCGCACAAGATGCGGACGGGCTCCTTGTGGCAAGACGATACGCGGAAAGTGGTGCGGGCGATGGAGCAACTGGCGCATGCTCCGATATTTATTGACGACACGCCGGGAATTTCGTTGAGCGAGATGCGGGCCAAGGCGCGGCGGCTGAAGCAGGCGCAGGGCAAGCTCGACCTGATTATTGTGGATTATCTGCAGTTGATGTCGGGTGGCGGGAAGCGGTTTGAGAATCGGACGCAGGAAGTTTCGGCGATTTCGCGCGGGCTGAAGGCGCTGGCCAAGGAGTTGCAGGTGCCGGTGATTGCGCTGTCGCAGTTGAGCCGCGCGCCGGAGAGCCGGGGCGGGGATCATCGTCCGCAGCTGGCGGATTTGAGAGAGTCAGGATCGATTGAGCAGGACGCGGATCTGGTGATGTTTATTTTTCGCGAAGAGATTTATAAGCAGGACGATCCGGAGTTGCAGGGGAAGGCCGAGATCATTATTGCGAAACAGAGGAACGGACCGATTGGGAAAGTGCGGATGGCGTTCTTGAAAAACAGCACGAGATTTGAGTCGCTGGCGGAGGGTGGGAGGGGGGACGAGGAAGGCTGAGACAGAAAAGCCTTCACCACGAAGGGCACGAAGGTTCACGAAGGAATTCGTTGGTCATTGATTGGCTTCGCGAGATTGGGTTCGCGAGTGATGGGTCAAGGAATCGTGGTTGCAGCGGATACAGGAAAGACTGCAGATGAGCTCGGGTAAGTGCCTTAGGAAGTTGGGCTTGCGGGGGTGGGGGCAGAATGGGGCTGGCCTGTGGAAAAGCTTGTGGAATTGAAAACCATGTTCGAAATCTCTGGTGGTAAAGGGCGACGGTTCGGTTTTGGGAAGGCTTGTGGCGGGCCTTCAAAGCCATGAATAGTAACCAGTTATGCAATTCATCCGGCATTAACATGACCGAGGGCTAGGGAGAGTTGATTTCTTTCCGGTTTTGAGATTTGCACAATTTGGGGTCAGTGTACTTTCGTTTTATGGGCGATTTTCGCGGGTTTTCGAGTTCGGGTTGTGGTTGGGTTGGAGCGAAAAGGCTGATGTGTTGTATCGATTTTGCGATGTCTGCGGGCGAGCGTGTTACGAAAACCGAACAGTGTAGTTGATGGTTTCGCCAACGCGGTTGGGGGGCGGGCTGAAGCTCGCAGAGCTCGGGTCCTCAGGGGCTAAAGCCCCGAATGAAAGAGCGCTTAACGCGGCCCTAAAGGGCCGCTCTTCCACGGTCATTCCTGCACGTCACGTCATTCGTCCGCGTCATTCTTTCGCGGCATTCCTCCACGGCATTCCTGCTCGGTCATTCTTTCGCGGCATTCCTGCACGGTCATTCCTCCGCGCCCATTCTTTCGCGGCCGCTTTTCCAACGGGTGAATCGGGCACTACATTTTAGCGACGCGGCTTGAAGCCGCGTCCTTTCAAGAACAACGCAAGGCTTTCAAGGCAAATGCGGGACGGACGAATGCGTCCGTCGCTACGTGAGTCAGTTGCTGCTATCGCCGACTTTGAGGACGGCGAGGAAGGCTTCCTGGGGGATATCGACGCGGCCGATGCGCTTCATGCGTTTCTTGCCTTCTTTTTGCTTCTCCAGCAATTTGCGTTTGCGGGAAATATCGCCGCCGTAGCATTTGGCGATTACGTTCTTGCGCATGGCGTGCACGGTTTCGCGGGCGATGATTTTTGCGCCGATGGAGGCCTGGATGGGGACCTCGAACATCTGGCGGGGAATGAGTTCGCGCATTTTCGAAACCAGGAGTTTGCCGCGTTCGTAGGCGAAGTCGCGGTGCACGATGATGGAAAGGGCGTCGACGGGCTCTCCGGCGACCAGGATGTCGAGCTTGACCATGGGCGATTCCCAGTAGTCGGCGAGGTGGTAGTCGAGGGACGCGTAGCCTCGGGAAACGGATTTGAGGCGGTCGTAAAAGTCGAGAACGATTTCGTTCAGAGGTAACTCATAGTGCAACATGACGCGGGACGAGCTGACGTATTCGAAGGTTTTTTGCTTGCCGCGTTTTTCTTCGACGAGGGCGAGAATTCCGCCGACATATTCTTCGTTGGTGAGAATGGTGGCGAGGATGACGGGCTCTTCGATTTTTTCGATTTCACTGGGATCGAGCCAGCGGGAAGGGTTGTCGATTTCGACCATGGTGCCGTCGGTTTTGTAGATTTTGTAACGCACGCCGGGGGCGGTGGTGATGAGGTCGAGATTGAACTCGCGCTCGAGGCGCTCCTGAATGATTTCCATGTGGAGCAGGCCGAGGAAGCCGCAGCGGAAACCGAAGCCGAGGGCTACGCTGCTTTCGGGTTCGAAGAAGAATGAGGAATCGTTCAGGCGAAGTTTTTCCAGGGCCTCGCGCAGTTGGGTGTGAGCGTGGGCGTCGATGGTGTAGAGGCCAGCGAACACCATGGGCTTGATTTCTTCGAAACCGGGGAGGGCTTCGAGGGCGGGATTAGCGTCGTGGGTGATGGTGTCGCCGATTTTGGTGTCGGCGACATTCTTGATGTTGGCGATGATGAAGCCGACTTCGCCGGCGACGAGCTGATCGACTTCGACCGGCTTGGGAGTGAGGACGCCGAGAGTTTCGGCGTCGAAAGTGGTGCCGTTCCACCAGAGGCGGATGCGGTCATTCTTTTTCAGAGTGCCCTGGAAGACGCGGGTAAGCACGATGACGCCGCGGTAGGGATCGAACCAGGAGTCGAAAACCAGCGCCTGGAGCCGGTTGTCGGGCGAGCCTTTGGGTGGAGGCACGCGTTTGACGATGGCTTCCAGGACGTCGGGGACGCCCTGGCCGGTTTTGGCGCTGATGAGGACGGCGTCAGTGGCGTCGAGGCCGACAGCGGATTCGATCATTTCTTTGGTGCGGGGAATGTCGGCGGACTGCAGATCGATTTTGTTGATGACGGGAATAATTTCGAGGCCGTGATTGATGGCGAGGTAGGAGTTGGCGAGGGTCTGGGCTTCGACTCCTTGCGAGGCGTCGACGACGAGGAGCGCGCCTTCGCAGGAGGCGAGGGAGCGCGAGACTTCGTAGGAAAAATCAACGTGACCGGGAGTGTCGATGAGATTGAGCTGGTAGGTCTGGCCGTCGTGCGCGGTATACATCATGCGGACGGCGTGGGCTTTGATGGTGATGCCGCGCTCGCGTTCGAGGTCCATGGAATCGAGAACCTGGGCCTGCATTTCGCGGGCGGTGAGGGAGCCGGTAAGTTCGAGCAGGCGGTCGGCGAGCGTGGATTTGCCGTGGTCGATATGCGCGATGATCGCGAAGTTGCGGATGTGAGAGGAATCCATGGAATGAACGGTAAATGTTGATTCTAACAGGGGCGGTGACTTACGATTCAGCTCGCAGAAAGCCGGTGAGCATGCCTGAAGCCTCTTTCACCCTCATCGATCATGTGCAGCTGGCGATGCCGGCGGGTGAAGAGGAGCGGGCACGCGCGTTCTACGGCGGAGTGTTGGGGATGAGCGAAGTTGCGAAGCCTGCGGAGCTGGCGAAGCGCGGGGGATGCTGGTTTGAGAGTGGAGGGGTGCAGCTCCATCTGGGGGTCGAGGCAGATTTTCGGCCGGCGAAGAAGGCGCACCCGGCTCTGCGCTGTCGAGATTATGATGCGCTGACGGCTCGTCTGCGTATGGGTGGAGTCGAGGTGCTGGTAGACGGCATCCCAGGGGTTCGGCGGTGCCACATTTGTGATCCGTTTGGAAACCGGATTGAGTTGATTGCGGCGGCGCAATGATTCAGGCTGTGCGCACCCACAGGGGCTGAAGCCCAGTTTATTCATTTACGACTTATCGCGGCTCTTGAAGGGCCGCTCTTCCACAGTCGTGTCGAGGCTTTTTGCTTTTGCAGGTTTGCGGCGCGATCGTTCCTGATGTACTCTCCTCTGGCATCGACGGAGGAATTCATGCGCAAGACATTGTCTGCGGTCATCTTGGCTCTGGTCATTCTGGGCTTCTGCTCGCTGGCTACGGCTCAGACGGTTTCTCCTCAGGTTAAGAGTTTCGTGAAGGTCGATGCTCCCGTCGTCGCGCTGACGCATGTGCGCGTGATTGATGGGACGGGGGCGGCGGCGCGCGAGGATCAGACTGTGGTTCTCGACCATGGAAAGATTGCGTCCGTGGGCGATGCTTCGACTGCGAACGTGCCGAAGGATGCGCAGGTGCTCGATCTGCATGGGTATAGCCTGATGCCGGGGCTGGTGGGGATGCATGAGCATATGTTTTATCCGGCGGGGGACGCGATTTTTCATGAGATGGCGGTGAGTTTTCCGCGGCTGTATCTGGCGGCGGGGGTGACTACGGCGCGGACGGCGGGAAGCATTGAGCCGTATATGGATTTGGCGCTGAAGCGGGAGATTGACGGCGGTGAGGCGGCGGGGCCGCATATTCACGTGACGGGACCATATCTCGAGGGAGTGGGGAGCTGGGCTCCGCAGATGACGGCGTTGAAGACGCCGGAGGAAGCGGTCGCGACGGTGAACTTCTGGGCCGACCGTGGAGTCGATAATTTCAAGGCTTACAACTTCATCACGCGCGCCGAGCTAAAGGCGGCGATTGACGCGGCACATAAGCGCGGGCTGAAGGTGACGGGACATCTTTGTTCCGTCGGCTTCAAGGAGGCGGCGGCGCTGGGCATTGACGATCTGGAACATGGGATCACGGTGGACATGGAATTTTTCTCCGGCAAGAAGCCGGATGAGTGCCCAGCCGCCGACTTCCAGGGAATGATGAAGGTGGCTGCGGATCTAACGAAGATGAGCGTGAATGACGCGCCTATTCAAGAGATGATTCGCGATCTGGTGGAGCATCACGTGGCGGTCACGTCGACGCTGCCGGTGTTTGAACTGTTCGTGGCGGACAAGACGCCACTGCAGCCGAGAGTTTTGCAGGCGATGTCGCAGGAGGCGCGCGACCAATATCTGCAGACAAGAGTGGCGTTGGATCTTCCGTTGCGGAATCGGAAAACGGGCGAGGTGATTGCGACTCCGTGGGCGCAGATGTTTAAGCAGGAGATGGAATTCGAGCGAGCATTTGTGAAGGCGGGCGGGCAGCTGTTGGCGGGAGAAGACCCGACTGGGATCGGCGGCGACCTGGCGGGATTTGGCGATCAGCGGGAACTGGAGTTGCTGGTAGAGGCGGGATTCACGCCGCTGGAAGCGATCCACATTGCGACTTACAACGGGGCGCAGTATCTGGGGGAGCTTGAGCGCATTGGGACGATTGCGGCGGGCAAGCAGGCGGACCTGGTGGTGATGAAAGGCGATCCGTCGAAGAAGGTTGAAGACATTGAGAACACTGAGATCGTGTTTAAGGATGGAGTGGGGTATGATTCGGCGAAATTGATTGAGTCGGTGCGGGGGCTGGTGGGGATTCGGTAGAGTCAGTGGCCAGAAAATCAGTGGCCAGTGGGCAGTGGCCAGTGGTCAGGAAAGTCAAAATCGCATGATAGTGCTGGCTTCGGCATCGCCGCGACGACAGGAACTCTTGCGCTCGGCGGGAATTGAATTTGTGGTGCAGGCTGCGGATATCGATGAGACTCCTCTGGCGGGCGAAGCTCCGCGCGCGTGTGCGGAACGGCTGGCGCGGGAGAAGGCGCTGGCGGTGTGGCGCGGAAGAAGCTTAGACGCGCGGGCGAACGATGTTGTGCTGGGGGCGGACACGATTGTGGTGCTGGATGACACGATTTTGGGCAAACCCGCGGACGCTGAGGATGCGGCACGCACCCTGCGGATGCTGTCGGGGCGGGTGCATCAGGTGATTACTGGCGTAGCAGTGGTCGGAGCAGTGGCCAGTGGTCAGGGGTTGGTGGCCAGTAAAGCCGAAGTTTCGGGTTTCCAGTTTACTGCTTCCGGTCAGACAGAAGCGCAGCCTGTGCCGGGACGCATCAACGAAGAACTGGCCGCTGAGCACTGGCCACTGACGACTGCTTCCGAGACTACGCTCGTCACCATGAGTGAAATCTCTGACGAAGAGATTCGCGACTATGTTGCGACCGGGGAGCCGATGGATAAGGCGGGCGCGTATGCGATTCAGGGGCGGGCAGCGCGCTGGATTCCGCGGATTGAGGGCGATTACAGCAACGTAGTGGGGCTGCCGGTGGCGCTGGTGTACGCGATGCTGCGCGGGCGGCGAGCGAAGGGCTAGGGTTTAGGGGTTTCTTCTTTCTTTGCGTCCTGCGGTTGAGCGGCATCCTTCTTCTCGGGCTCGGGATCTTTGATTCCGGCCATTCCAGCTTTGAAGTTGCGAATGCCTTCGCCAAGCCCTTTGCCGAGGTCGCCAAGCTTGCTGGTGCCGAATAGCAGGAAGACGATTGCGATTACCAGCAGCCAGTGCCAAAGAGAAAACTCACCCATGAATCCTCCAGGGGGACGGGCGCTGTGATGGCGCGGAAGAGGAAGTCCCTGGTGGAAGTTTAGGCCAGGGCAGGGGAGGAGTCAAAGAGAGGTGGCAGGTAGTGGCTAAATCTCGGAAATTATTCTCGATGAATTCTGAGCGCGGCGCGACAGCTGGGCGATGGATCTTACGCTGGCTGATGCTGTTGATGCGGTGACGGGAGTGCCTCCGCTCTAGGCAGTCGCCGGGCGCTCCTCGCATCGACACAACCGAATGCATGGGTTTCGTAAGGTCCCTCCGGCGCGCTCGGCGCGCTCCTGCGGGATGACAGCGGTCTTCTGATCCCTAGGTTCTTAATTCTTAACGCTAGGATGCGGCGCTGAAGCGCCGCTCTTCCACGGTTGCGCAATCAGTACGGTGCGCAATCTGCAACATCCGTTCCACGAACTGAGAGATCGGACGTTATCGATCATGTGCCTTCAGTCATGCGCTTTCGATCATGGCGGCGAGGAGGAGGGCGCGGCGGGGCAAGTCGGAGACGAGGACGTGTTCGTGGATGGCGTGGGCGCCGGCGCCTGTGCCGCCGAGGCCGTCGAGCGTGGGGATGCCGAGGGCGGCGGTGAAGTTTCCGTCGGAGCCTCCGCCGACGGCGGCTTCTTCGAGTTTCCAGTTGATTTGTTTGGCGATTGCCTGGGCTTTTTTGTAGAGCGCGGCGACGCCCGGGGTGCGCTCCATGGGCATGCGGTTGATGACGCCTGCGACGGAGAGTTTGCAATGTTTGTCGACGGGGCGCAGGGCGCGGAGTTTGCGGTCGAGCGTGGCGGCTTGTTTGGCGTGAGCGATGCGGACATCGATTTCGACAGTGGCTTCGGCGGCGATGACGTTGGTGCGAGTTCCGCCGCGAATCACGCCGGGATTGACGGACAGGCCTTGCGGCAAATTATTCAGCTTGGAGACGGCGATGATCTGGCGGGCGAGTTCGAGGATGGCGCTGTGGCCTTTGGCGGGATCGAGTCCGGCGTGCGAAGCCACTCCTTTTACCGTGAGCGTGTATTCGCCGACGCCTTTGCGCGCAGTCTTGACGGCGCCGCGCGGGGCGGCGGGTTCGAGCACGAGCACGGCGGCGGATTCCTTGGCGAGCGCTTCGGTAATTTTGCGGGAAGAGTAGCTGCCGACTTCTTCGTCGGAAACGAGGAAGACGGTGACGGGGCGCGGCATCCCGGAGTGCCAGGCTTGCAGTGCGGCGATGGCGTAGAGCATGAGCGCGATGCCGGACTTCATGTCGAGCACGCCGGGGCCGTGGAGGCGGTCGTCGGCGACGTGGCAGGGCATGGTGGCGAGCGTGCCGAGAGGATAGACGGTGTCGAAGTGGCCGAGGAGGAGAACAGGCTTCCGGCTCTCGCGTCCTTGAATCTCGGATCGTTGATCGGCTGCGGGAAAATCGATCTGCAGGTTGTCGCCGAAGTTGGTGGCGGGATGAACGCGAGCGCGTCCGCCCACGGCCTCGAAGCACCCGGCGAGGAACGCGCCCATGCGGTCGGCGGAAGGCTTGTGGTCGCTGGGCGATTCGATCTCGGCGAATTCGCGGATGGTCTGAACGATTTTTTCCTGGCGGGATTCGAAGTAGCGGAGGCGCTCGGCCCAGAGGGGGTCGAGTTGGTTCGGCTTCGAGCGGGTACTTTTCTTACTCGGCATCTTCGTCAATACTCCCTGGGTGCGATGGTGGCTGCTGAAACGCTCATGCGATATCCCCCACGACCTCGCTTCGCGGGAGATCCCCTCGCTTCGCCGGAAGAACGGCTCCACTCGGGATGCCGCGTCTCAAGGGAGAGTGGATGAGTACAAGCGGTGGCTGCTCCCGGGCATGAGCCGTACAGTATAATCTTCAGGCCGTTTTGAGACGAATATGAATGAGAGCAACCCTGTGCCGGAAGCTGCGGCCGGCGCGACCAAGACCGCACTCGACATCCACGAGATTCTTAAGATTCTGCCGCACCGGTATCCGTTTTTGCTGATCGACCGGGTGCTTGAGCTGAAGCGCAAAGAGCGCATCGTGGCCATTAAGAATGTGACCATCAACGAGCCGTTCTTTGTGGGGCACTTTCCCGGGCTGCCGATTATGCCCGGAGTGCTGATCGTGGAAGCGATTGCGCAGGCGGGCGGTGCGCTGCTGCTGACCGAGATTGAAGACCGCAGCGACAAGGTCATGGTGTTTACCGGGATTGAGCGCGCCAAGTTTCGCAAGCCGGTGAGTCCGGGCGACCAACTGCGGCTGGAAGTGGAAGTGAAGGGTTGGCGATCGGTGCCGGGCATGACGGCCGCGAAGATGCAGGGGTACGCGTATGTGGGCGAGAAACGCGTGGCCGAGGCGGCAGTGTCGTGCCAGCTAATTGATAACGCGCGCGGGCGGGGATCGAGCGAGGGTTAGGCTGCTGGCTGCGGTTCCGGTCGAGCGTTGCTCGACCGGACATCCCCTTCGGCTTCGCTCAGGGCAGGCTTGGGTGGCTGTCCCCACATAAATCTCTGCAACGCTATCTCTTTCAATGAATATTCATCCCACAGCCATTGTTGATCCGCGAGCGAAGGTTCCGGCGTCGTGCGCGGTGGGGGCGTACTGCGTGATTGGCGCGGACGTGGAGTTGGGCGAGAATTGCCGGCTGGCGTCGCATGTGGCGATGGAAGGGCCGACGAAGATCGGCAGCGACAATACCTTCTTCCCCTTCTGCGCGATCGGGATGGGGCCGCAGGACGTTACTTACCGGGGCGAGCCGACGCGGCTGGAAATCGGCGATCACAATGAAATTCGCGAGTACGTCACCATCAATCGCGGGACGGTGAAGGGTGGAGGGCTGACCAAGGTTGGAAGCCATCTGCTGATCATGGCGTACACGCACATTGGGCACGATTGCGTGATTGGCGACCATGCCATGCTGGTGAACGGCGCGACCCTGGGCGGGCATGTGACGGTGGAGGAATGGGCGGTGGTGGGCGCGCTGTGCCCGGTGCACCAGTTCGTGAGGATTGGCGCGCATTCCTATATTGGCGGCGGGACGACGATCACGCAGGATGTGCTGCCGTATTCGATGACGTCGGCGGCGCGGGAGACGCATGCGTATCTGATGAATAAAGTCGGGCTGCAGCGGCGCGGGTTTTCGAAAGAGCGGATTGCGAAGATTCATCACGCTTACAAGATTCTGCTTGCTTCGAAGATGAATACGTCGCAGGCGCTGGAGAAGCTGAAGGCCGAAGCGGATCGCGGGGAAGATGTAGAGATGCTGATCCGGTTTATCGAGGCGTCGGAGCGCGGGGTGATTAAGTGACGGGATTGCCCTGGCCCTCAATGGTCGGAGAACTGCAGAGTCTGCATCGTGTTGACGAGATCCAGTAAATCCTTTTCGTTGTCGGCGCGCAGGTCGAACCAAACAAGATAGTCCCCGTCAACACTCGTGAACTTCGACAGGAATGAACCGGAGCTGAATTGAAAATCGGTTCGGACAAACTTATGGCCCGCTAGAACGACGGGCTGAGTGCGTCGCAGGATTTTGATTTTTGGGATTCGGGAGATTAGCTTTGCAGGGTCTCCGGCCTCCTTCATCGTAGCCCCCCGATTCATCGCCTGAACTTGCACGCGAGGTAGTTGTTCCGTGTGGCTCGAGGTCACCGGCGTTGGGCTCGCGATCAGTAGATCGTACGGCGGGAAGACTTCGGTGAATCTTGCGGGAGTGTTTGGCCCATTTTTCTTCAGGGCATCTGCTAACTGCGCTTCATAGCGACTCTTATTGTCCGCGAGACGAGTTGTGTCATCCAGTGCGAACCATCCCTTTGGCGCTTCGTAGCGGAAGTGAAAATAAGTGGATTCGAAAACGTTCGCGGTGGTTTGGCCTGAATCAAGGGATAGTTGGGCCGATGCCAGAGCAGAAAAGACCGGGAAGAACAGACAAACGCTGGCAACTTTCGACGGCAGGTTCATTGCAGTCTCCTTGCAGGTTTCAGGCAGGCCATTTTACCTTTCTGGAAGCCCGGGGACGGCAAGTTTCCTTTTCTCGTGCTGGGGAACGAACCCCTGGTTCATGGGGCTCGAAAATGGTGCAGAATGGCATGCATGACCTTATCCCGGCGCTGTCTGAGCAGTTCCTTGTTAGCTGTTTTTATCGCGATTGGCAACGCAGTTTCGGGACAGACTGCGCCGGCCGCGCAGACGGTGGTACGCCCAGCGCCGCCGACGCGGGATGCGAAGACGCCGGGGTACGTGGCGGCGAAGGAATTAGCTGACGGGACGAACCCGCCGGCGGATGAGGATGGGAATTTTATTATTGGGCCGACTTATGGGGGCGCTGTTGACGTGCCTGCGCTAGTGGGGACGGTGATCGAGTTCACCATGAGCTCCGCCGACAGCAAGATTTATCCGGGGATTGCGCGGGATGCGGGGACGCATGGGACGCCGGATCCGGCGGACCCGGCGAAGCTGGTGGTGACGACGAGTCATCCTGCGTCGTATACGCGGAAGGTGGCGGTGTATGTGCCGAAGCAGTATGTTGCGGGGACGGTTGCGCCTTTTATTGTGGGAGCGGATGGGCCGGATCAGATGTTGTTTTCGACGCTGGATGTTTTGATTGCGCAGCATAAGGTTCCGGCGATGATTGCGATTTCGATTGGCAACGGGAGCGGGGACGCGCAGGGCAGCGAGCGCGGGCTGGAGTATGACACGATGTCGGGCGTGTACGCCGAGTTTGTGGAGAAGGAAGTTCTGCCACTGGTGGAGGCGCAGGCGCACGTGAAGCTCACAAAGGATCCTGAGGGGCGGGCGACGATGGGCGGCAGTTCCGGCGGGTCGTGCGCGTTGATCATGGCGTGGTACCACCCGGAGTGGTATCACCGGGTGCTGACGTATTCGGGAACGTTTATCAACCAGCAGTGGCCGTGGAATCCGCAGACGCCGCATGGGGCGTGGGAGTTTCACGAGCATCTTATTTCGCAGAACCCCGTGAAGCCGCTGAGAATCTGGATGGAAGTGGGCGACCGGGATTTGTTCAATCCCAATGCGATGCGCGACGGCATGCACGACTGGGTGCTGGCCAATGAGCAGATGGCGAAAGTGCTGGCGGCCAAGGGATATCACTACCAGTTTGTGTTTGCGCGCAATGCGGGGCACGTGGACCGGGCAGTGAAACAGCAAACGCTGGGCGAGGCGCTGGAGTATGTGTGGGAGGGGTATGGGGCGGTGGGGGTTAAGAAGTGATGGGGCGGGATTAGCGATACCAGCGCACGAGATCGCCCAGATAGGATCCCACCAAAACCAGGCAAAGGTAACTGAAGAAGATTGATACAGTCCCTATGATAAGCAGTCCATGGACCTTGCGTAGTCTGCTCATCGGAAATGCGGCTCTGTGTGCTGGCCAGAGCGTCCAAACGTATTGATACTTCGGCAATTTCTTGCCGCCTTGCGCATCAACGTCGGCCCTCATGACCTTCATGAGTTGCTGAATGCATGAAACAACAAAGACCCCTGCGGCGAGAAGCAGAAGGTTGCCAGCGAGGAGAAACAGTCGAGCCTCTTTCATATCTGGGGACGGCCCTTCCTAATTGTTTCGATTGTTCCAGTCTCCCAACCTTACGCTCAAGTGATGTAAGAGTCCAATTGCTGGTAGCGGCATTCCGGCTACTACGCCAAGTGCTAGACTGACTCCGCGCGCTGGCGCTTTCTCCATGGCCTCACAGAAGGAAAAACTCGGGCTGATTGCGGGGAACGGGAAGTTTCCTTTTCTGGTGCTGGAGGCGGCGCGGGCGCAGGGGTATGACGTGGTGGTGGCGGCGATCAAGGAGGAAACTTTTCCGGAGATTGACGCTTGCGGCGCGGCGGCGGTGCACTGGCTTTCGCTGGGGGAACTGTCGAAGCTGATTGAGACGTTTCAGCGGGAAGGCGTGCGGCGCGCGGTGATGGCGGGGCAGGTGCGGCACAAGCAGATTTTTTCCAGCATCCGGCCGGACTGGCGACTGGCGAAGCTTTTGCTGTCGCTGGCGACGCGCAATACGGATTCGCTGCTGGGCGCGATTGCGAAGGTGCTGGGCGAGGAAGGGATCACGCTGGAGAAATCGACGTGGCTGCTGGAGCCGTTGCTGGTGAAGGCAGGCGTGCTGACTCGGCGCGCGCCGACGGAGCAGGAGCGCAAGAATATTGAGTACGGGCGCGGAGTGGCGCGGCGAATTGCGGAAGATGATATTGGGCAGACGGTGGTGATTGCGGAATCGGCGTGCGTGGCGGTGGAAGCGATGGAGGGGACGGACGCGACGATTGAGCGGGCGGGGCAGATTATGCGGTCGCTACACGGCGATGCTTCCACTCTTAGCCGTGAGTTGACCGTGGTGAAGATTGCCAAACCGAATCAGGATATGCGGTTCGATGTCCCGGTGATTGGAGTGAAGACGATTGAAGTGATGCAGGCGGCGGGGGCTTCGTGTCTGGCGCTGGATGCGGGGAAGTGTTTGCTGCTGGATGGGCAGAAGGTGGTGGACGCGGCTGACGCGGCGGGGATTGCGATGGTGGCGGAGCAATCCTCGTGAATGAGCACGAGTACCTGAAATTCGAACGCGACGCTTTTCTGCGCCTGGTTGAATTGAACGAAGGGCTGAAACAGAAGTACAAGCTTACAACCTATGAACGCTATGACTACGATCAGAACACGGGCGATTTCGTGTTTTCCGATCAAGGCGTTCCAAAGGTGATCGCGAGGTTTCAGGTCGTGGGATCCATTTCGAGCGAGGCCAAGACGTGGCTCTGGGCTTGGGCGAACGCTTACATTCTGGAGACCGCGTGCGACCAGATTCTTCGTGTGCGGGATTTCGGGATTAAGCACGGAATTGCCAAGCTCACTGAGTCGAAATGGACAGGTGTTGAGGCTGATGGCTGGGAAATGGCGGCAGTGTCTGTTGCCATTTTGAATGCCAAGGGAGCGTATCGCTGTCCCAGCAAGAACGGGTTTATGTTTGTTGTCTACACGGACATTCGCTTCGTTGCGAATTGAGCACGCAAGGAGGTCCTTCTCCAATGTTTGAGGCTGAGCGCATTGCGGATCAACTGCGGCGGGCGTTTGATGGGAGCGCGTGGCATGGTCCGGCGCTGCTGGAATTGCTGGCGGATGTGGATGCGGCGACGGCGGCGGCCAGGCCGCTGGCGAACGTCCACAGCATTTGGGAATTGGTGCTGCACATTGCGGCGTGGGATGGTGCTGGGCTGCGACGGCTTAGCGGAGAGAAATATCAGCCGAAGGGGACGGCGAATTTTCCGCGGGTGAATAAGCCGACGGAAGCGGAGTGGCGCAAGGCCGTCGGGGCGACGAAGCGGACGCACGATTTGCTGGTGAAGACCGTGGCGGGGCTGCCGGAGGCGCGGTTGCGGGAGCGGGTTCCGGGGAAGCGGTATGACTTTTATCATTTGCTGCATGGGATCGCGCAGCATGAGCTTTATCATGCGGGGCAGATTGCGGTGTTGAAGAAGGCGGTCCACGGGGGCTAAAGCCCCAACATATTTTGGGCGCTTGACGCGGCCCCTTCGGCAAGCTCAGGGCAGGCTCTGAAGGGCCGCTCTTCCACGGTTGCGCAGGGGCTTCGGAAGAGGCCGGAGCCGTGTGGCGGCTTGAAGCGGCGCCCTTTCGAAGCAGATTAAAAGCCTTACGCCTTTCCAACGATTGCGGGCGATGCGCCCGGGCAACATCCGATCAGTTCGCGACCCTCCATCTCTCACAATTTCTTCCTCACCACTTCTTGAAGATCACGGCGACGGCGGCGACGATGAGAGCGAAGCCGGCGAGGTAATTCCAGCGCAGGGGCTGCTTCAGGTAGAGGACCGAGAAGGCGGCGAAGACGGTGAGGGTGATGACTTCCTGGATGGTCTTGAGCTGCGCCGCGGTGAATTCGTAGGAGCCGATGCGGTTGGCCGGAACCTGGAAGCAGTATTCGAAGAAGGCAATCAGCCAGCTGACGAGGATGACTTTGTAGAGGGGGACTTCGCGATATTTCAGGTGTCCATACCAGGCGAAGGTCATGAAGATGTTGGAAATGGTGAGGAGGGCGATGGTTCGCATGGAGTCCTTTCACGGCGATGGTTTCTGTCGCCCCTTCGGGGCTTGGTCTTTTTTCTTGCGCGGTGAGCCACGGCTTGCCGTGCTCTCTGTTCTTACGCTGCTCCGCGGCTAGAGAAAACGGTCCACCGGGGCTAAAGCCCTAATATATTTTGTACGATTTACGCGGCGCTGAAGCGCCGCGTTCCACGGTCGTGCAGAGGTTTCCGACGAGGCCACCGCCGTGGCCGTTTTTTCTTTCGCCCCTTTGGGGCTTGTTCTTTCCTGCTGCTGGTAACCCACAGCTTGCGCTGTGGGCTGCATTCTGTCGCCGCTTCGCGGCTGGAGAAAGCGTCGCTCAGTGGCTGAAGCCCTGACATGTTTTTGTGCGCTTTACGCGGCGCTAAAGCGCCGCTCTTCCACTGTCGCTTAATGCAGATGCTCTTTGGGGCGCTAACGTTTACAATTTGTTTTCGGCAACCGGCCACACGAGAATTTTTCTGCCAGCGCAAAATCCGATTTCTGTCGCCGTGGTGGGAGTGGGAGTTTTTGGGCGCAACCACGCGCGCGTCTATAAAGAACTCGAACAGCAGGGCGAGCCGGTGCGACTGCTGGGGGTGGTCGACCCCGACCTGAATCGCGCTGACGGCGTGGCCAGCGAGTTTGGGTGCAAGGGGTTTGGCTCGGTGCAGCAGATGCTGACCACGCACAGCGAGCTGCAAGCGGCATCAGTGGCGGCGCCTACGGTGCATCACCTGAGCGTGGCGGCTGAATTGATGCGGGCCGGCGTGGATGTGCTGATCGAAAAGCCGCTGGCGGTGACGCTGGCGGAGGCCGATGAACTGGTGGCGATCGCGGCCAAGAATAAACGCATCGCGCAGGTGGGACATCTCGAACGGTTTAATCCGGCGGTGCGAGCGACGGTTCCTTTGTTGACGAAGCCCATGTTTTTTGAAGTTCACCGGTTGAGCGTGTTTACGCCGCGATCGCTCGACGTGGATGTGGTGCTTGACCTGATGATTCACGATCTCGACATTGTGCTGGCCTTCGCCAAATCCAAGGTGAAAGAAGTGCGCGCGGTGGGGCTGCCGATTTTGTCGGGGAAAGTGGATATAGCCAACGTGCGGCTGGAATTCGAATCGGGATGTGTCGCGAACCTTACGGCCAGCCGGGTTTCCACGGAACGCGTGCGCAAGGTGCGCTTCTTCCAGCCGCGGCAGTATGTATCGCTCGATTACGGGCGGCAGGAAGTGCTGGTGTTCACGGTGGGTCACGACGCCGCGGCGGGGAGCCCGACGGTAAATCCTGAGATTGGGGTGGCCAAGCCTCCGGTGGCATCGGAAGAGCCGTTGCACGCCGAGATCAAATCGTTTCTGCGCGCGGTGCGCGAGCGTTCGACGCCGGTGGTTCCGCTGGAGGATGGGCGACGCGCGCTCGGGCTGGCGCTGGAGATTGTTGCGGCCATTCGCGAGCATGGGAAGAAAGTGGATTTGGGCGGGCTGGCGAAGGGGTGAAACTGGGGCCGCATTTTTTCGCCCGTCTGGGGCTTGATTAGGACGACCCGCAGGGGCTAAAGCCCTACATCTCGGATCTGCTTTACGCGGCCCCTTCGACTTCGCTCAGGGCAGGCCCTGAAGGGCCGCTCTTCCACGTTACCGCCTGCAGCACAGCGGCAGCCAAGATAGAGGAATCGGTTTTACGGTGGCCAATAATCCCCACAGAAAATCCCATGGTCTAACGCGCTTCCGCTCACAGCCTGCATTTACATATGTTTACACACCTAAGTCAGGGCCTGTTTAGGGTGAGCGGAATCGCGGGAAAGATGCGAAAATAGAAGGAACCTGGATGCAGTGAGCGGCGCGCCGACTGTACTCCCTGCTGAAGGCCGGGGCAACGGCGCCAGTGGATTCGGTGTCTAACGGACTTCTTGACGTGCTTTGTAATCTGCTTCTCAACTTAATTACTTAACGACATTCGGATGCATCTAAGCTCGTAGCAGCAGAGCTTTTATAGTCAGACCCAGCGCATGCCCATCACGCAAATTCCATTCCAGGATCCGGTGGCACCCGAGAAGACGCAGCCGGAACAGCTGGGGCTCTACGACAGTCAGGATTGGGAGAGCGCGTACCGCGACCTGGACAACCGCGTGCCGCATCTGCTGATCCAGTTGCAGGACGACTTGCAGCGGTCGCGCAAGCGGGAAGCGGCATGGATTTCGGTTATTGTTCACCTGCTCGCCTTCATGTTGATCGTCTACCTGCCGTGGATCCAGAAGAATGTGTGGCATCACGGGGTGGTGATTCCGGTGGATTCGACGCAGGGCCAGAACCTGACCATGCTGACGCTGCCGCCGGACGCGCAGAAGCTGACGCGCAAGCCGAATACGAACATTGCATCGGATAAAGACCGCATTGCGATGACGCGGCATCCGGAACTGGACCCGAAAGATTTGCAGAAGAGTCTGGTGAGTCCTCCGCCGGGCGCGCCGGGCATGCGTGGGCAGCAACAGCCGCCTCAGCCTTTGGCGCAGAACCAGCCGCAGAATCTGCCGCCGGGGCAGCCACCGCCGCAGCAGCAGTCGCCGCGTCCGCAGTTTCAGAGCGATCAGCAGGCCCAGTTGCAAGCACCGGCTAAGCCTAACAATTCTTTCAGCAAATATATGAATGGGGTAACGCCGGGGCAGGCGATTCAGGCCGCGGCGGCAGGAGCGGCGGCAAATCGTGCGCAAGGGCAGGAAGGCGGGTTCGGGGTCGACAACCCGGCGCATGGCCGGCAGTATGGCAATCTCGAGATTCTCAGCGACACGCAGGGCGTGGATTTCGCGCCCTACCTGCAGCGCGTTTTGCAGGAAGTGAAGGAGCACTGGTACGAGTTGATTCCCGAGTCGGCGGAGATGAAGAAGGGCAAGCTGGCGCTGGACTTTGAAATCATGCCCGACGGACACGTGCAGGGACTGACCCTGCGAGCGTCTTCCGGCGACGTGGCGCTGGACCGGCCGGCGTGGGGAAGTATTACGGGATCAGATCCGTTTCCGCCGTTGCCGGGCGAATTCAAAGGACCATTTCTTGAGCTGCGCTTTCGCTTCTACTACAACCCGGATAAGGCTGATCTGGAATAGCGAGGCTTCGCGCCCGGCGAATCGTTTTCTTCTGCTGGATAATTAAATAGATAAGATAATCAGATAGTTAATAGGATGAGTGTGCGCTGGAGTGGCTGATTTCTTGGCTTCGGCGGAGAGAGGTTGCGTTGGAAAAGATGCCGGTTTTGTTCGTCGGCCATGGATCGCCGATGAACGCGATTGAACACAATGCGTTTACCGCGGCGCTGCACGACCTGAGAGCGCAGCTGCCCAAGCCCAGGGCGGTCTGCGTGGTGTCGGCGCATTGGGTGACGGCGGGGGCGCAGGTGGTGGCGTCGAAGCATCCGAAGACGATTCATGATTTTTCGGGCTTCCCGCAGCCGCTGTATGAAGTGGAGTATCCCGCGCCCGGCGCGCCGGAGGAGGCTAAGAAGCTGGCCAGCGATCCGGAGATTGTGCCCGGCATTGCGTTGGATGAACAGTGGGGACTCGACCACGGGTCGTGGAGCGTGTTGCGGCACATGTATCCAGAGGCGGACGTGCCGGCGTTTCAGTTGAGTCTGGATTTGCGCCGGAGTTTCAAAGAGCATCTGGAACTGGGACGAGAGATTCGTGAGCTGCGCGAGCGCGGAGTGTTGATTCTCGGTAGCGGCAATGTGGTGCATAATTTGCGCCGCATCGATTGGGAGGCTCCGCACGGAGCGTACGACTGGGCGGTGGAATTTGACGCGCGAGTGAAGAGCGCGGTCGATGCGCACGATGCAAGCGCTCTGGCGCAGCCGCAGAAATGGGGTGAAGCGCTGCTGGCCACCGCGCATCCTACGGTGGAACATTATTTGCCGCTGCTGTACTGCATCGGGAGCACGGATGAACGGGATGCGGTGACGTATCCGTATGAGGGATTTGATTTTGGGAGTATTTCGATGCGGATGATTTTATTGGGCGGCGCGAGTGGCGCGTCCCGTTAAGCTTCCACGCGAGGTCCCTCCCTTCGCCGGAAGAACGGCTCCGGTCGGGATGACGCATTCATAAAATGGCTCAAGCCTCGGGCCATCTCAGGCGTAGCTCGCGCACTTCCTCGCGCTGCGCGTACCTGCTACATTTTGAGCCAGTGTCTCCTTCCGAAGAATACGTGCAGCGTCGAGACGCGCGCCAGTCGCGGGTGGCGCACTACGAGAAAATTCATATCCGATTAGGGAACGTCCGGCTGTTCTTGTTCGTGCTGGCGGCGATCATCGCGTGGGCTGCGTTGTGGGCGCATTCGCTGTCGCCCTGGTGGCTGACTGCGCCGGTGGCGGTGTTTGTGGGTGTCGCGGCGTATCACTCGCGAGTGCTGCGGGCGCAGGAGATGGCTGGGCGTGCCGTCGCGTTTTATGAACGCGGGCTGGCGCGGGTGGAGGATCGCTGGTCGGGCGCGGGAGAAAACGGCGCGCGCTTTGAGGACCCGCATCATGTGTATGCCGCGGATCTGGATTTGTTCGGCTTGGGCAGCTTGTTTCAGCTGCTGTCGACGGCGCGCACGCGCATGGGTGAAGACACGCTGGCGAAGTGGTTGCTAGCTCCGGCAAGAGTAGAGGAGATTCGCGAGCGGCATGCTGCGGTGGAGGAGCTGCGCGGGCAACTCGATCTGCGCGAGGAACTGGCGGTGCTGGGCGAAGATATTGGCGTGGGCGTGCATCCGGAAGAGTTGGCGAAGTGGGCGGAATCGCCGAACCGGATGAAGCCGTTGTGGATGCGCTGGTTCGCGCTGGTTCTGGCAGCGCTGGCGGTTGCTGGGGCGGTGGCGTGGGCCGTGTGGAATGTGGCGACGCCGTTTGTGGCAATTGTGGTGATCGAAGCGGTCATTACTTATAGCCTGAAGCGGGCGCTGGAGGACGTGCTACATGGAACGGAATTTGCGTTTCGCGATCTGAACTTGCTTTCGGGAGTGCTGGCGCGCATCGAGGCGCAGAAGTTCGAAGCGCCGCGGCTGCAGGCGCTGCAGCGGGAGCTGCTGGCGAGCGGCGGGGCGGAGTTCTTACAGGCGTCGGTTGCGATTGCGCGGCTGCGGAAGTTGGTTGACCGGAGCAACGCGCGGCACAACATGTTTGTGCGTATCATTGACGCGCCGCTGATGTACTCGGTGCAAGTGGCATTTGCGGCAGAACGATGGCGCCAGGCTCATGGGAGCGCGCTGCGCGGGTGGATCGACGTGGTCGGCCAGATCGAGGCGCTGCTGTCGGTCGCTTCTTATAGTTACGAACATCCTGCCGATGGTTTTCCTGAATTCGTTGATGGCGCGGCTTCGTTTGAGGCGGAGGGACTGGGGCATCCGCTGGTGCCGGCGGCGATTTGCGTGCGCAATGACGTCAGCATTTGTGGCGAGACGCGGGTGCTGCTGGTGAGCGGCTCGAACATGTCGGGCAAGAGTACGCTGCTGCGCGCGGTGGGGATGAATGTGGTGCTGGCCATGGCGGGCGCGCCGGTACGAGCGCGGCGGCTGCGGCTGACTCCGCTGCAGGTGGGAGCGAGCATTCGGGTGAATGATTCGCTGCAGGAAGGCAGCTCGCGGTTTTATGCGGAAATTACGCGACTGCGGCAGATTGTCGATTTGGCAGGTGGAGAGTTGGCGCTGATTTTTCTGCTGGATGAGTTGTTGCAGGGGACGAACTCGAAAGATCGGCGCACCGGCGCGGAGGGAATCGTGCGCGCGCTGGTTGGGCGGGGCGCGATCGGGTTGGTGAGTACGCATGACCTGGCGCTTACCGATATTGGCGGGGCGGGACATTTGCGGAATGTCCATTTTCAAGATGAGCTGGCGAATGGACGGATGACGTTTGATTACAAGTTGCGCGATGGCGTCGTGACGAAGAGTAATGGGATCGAGTTGATGCGGTCGATTGGGCTCGATGTGTAGGGCGAGCAGGCGCTGATACACAGGGGCTAAAGCCCGCTCTTAATTTGACGCTCTAACGCGGCCCTAAAGGGCTGCTCTTCCACGATACTTCCACAGCTCACCGCTCGCTTCGTTTTGCCGGACGGCCCCTTCGACTTCGCTCAGGGCAGGCTTCGGCGGCCGTCCCCAGATGAGCTGTAACTGTTTCAACAGCGGTTACGCTTTCACACAAACTTTGTCCGCGTTACCAAACTCGGCAGCGGTTTTCGTTCACCATGGGTGCACCGGCTTTGCAGTGGAACGCCTGCTGGAATTCCGGCATGTTTGAGACTACCCCGTTGGTGCGATATTTTTCCGGCGAGTGCGGGTCGACGGTGGCGCGCAGACGCTTGGTTTCGTCGCGCGTCTGGCCGCACCAGCTCTGGCCGTAGCCGACGAAGAAGCGCTGCTCGGGCGTGAGACCGTCGATGGGATCGAGCGTCTGGCCTTTGGTGTCGGCCTTCCACGCCATGTAGGCGAGAAGCAATCCGCCGAGGTCGGCGGTGTCTTCACCCAGAGTCAGCTTGCCATTGATCTTGATGTCGTCGATGATCGTGTAGCTGGAATATTGATCGGAGATGCAACTGGCGCGCTTCTCGAATTCTTTCGCGTCCTCGGGAGTCCACCAGTCGCGCAGGTTGCCGTGGGCATCGAACTGGCGGCCTTCATCGTCGAAGCCGTGCGTGAGTTCGTGGCCGACGGTGCCGCCAGTGTCGCCATAGTTGGGAGCGGCGTCTGACTTCGGATCGAATGCCGGAGGCTGCAACACGCCGGCGGGAAAGTTGATGTCGTTCATCTGGGGATCGTAATAGGCGTTGACCGTGGGCGGAGTCATGCCCCACTCGCCGCGATCGACGGGCTTGCCGATTTTGGCGAGCTGGCGATCGAATTCAAATTTGCGCGCGCGCTCGACGTTGCCGAGTTCGTCGCCACGGATGATTTCGAGTTTGGAGTAGTCGCGCCACTTGTCGGGATAGCCGATCTTGTTGGCCATGCCGTGCAGCTTGACCAGGGCTTGTTGCTTGGTGGCGGCTGACATCCAAGGCAGGCCGCTGATGTCCTCTTCCATCGCGGTTTCAATTTCCTTCACGATTTTCTGCGCCTGCTGTTTGGCTTCGGGACTGAAATATTTTTCGACATAAGCCTGGCCGAGGGCCTCGCCGAGATAGCTGTCGACGGCTTCGGAACAGCGCTTCCAGCGGGCCTGCAGCTCCTGCTGGCCGCGCAGAGTTTTTCCGTAGAAGGCGAAATTTTCATTCAGAAAGGGCGCGGAAAGATGGGAGGCGTCGGCGTGCACCAGGTGCCAGCGCAGGTAGATTTTCCAGTCGGCCAGGCTTTCTTTTTGCAGCTCTGCGTTCAGCGCTTTGAAAAAGTTCGGCGAGGCGACGTTTAGCGAGGACAGCGAGGGCATGCCGACCTTGGCGAAATATACTTTCCATTGAAACGCGGGAGAAAGTTTTTCCAGCTCCGCGGTGGTCATCTTGTGGTCGAGAGCCTTGGGATCGCGGCGTTCGACGCGCGTCATCGAGCCTTTGGCCAGTTCGGTTTCGATGCGCATGACGGTCTGGGCTTCGGCGGCGGCGATTGCGGCCGGGTCGCCGAGGAGTTCGAACATTTTCTGCACGTGCGCGAGGTAGGCCTTGCGCAGGTCGACCGACTTGGCGTCGTCTTTAAGGTAGTAGTCACGGTCGGGCAGGCCGAGTCCGCCTTGGTCGGTTTCGGCGATCACCTGATTGGCATCGCGCAGATCCTGAGTGGACCCAAAGCGGAAGAGCACGTTGTCATCAATCATGGCCGCGGCGACATCGGCAAGTTCCGTGGTTGAATTGAGCTTGGCGATTCGGTCGAGCGAGGGGTGGAGAGGCTCGGATCCCTTGGCATCGATCGCCTTCTCGTCGGTGCAGGAGGCGTAGTAGTCGCCAATCTTCTGGTCGACGGCGTTGCGCTTCGGGTCGGGCGCAGACGCGGCCTCTAGAATGCCGCGCAACTGCGCGAGATTCTCATCCTGCATTTTGGAGTAGGTGTCCCATGAGGACTGGTCGGGAGGGATGGGATTTTTCTTGATCCAGCCGCCGCAGGAATAGGCGAAGAAATCCACGCAGGGGTCGAGAGTGCGGTCCATCGCGGAAGTATCGAGGGCGGGAGTGTAGGTTGCGGTGGGCTGCTGGGCGATCGCTAGAGTAGGAAGACATGCAACTATGATCGCGAAAAGGCAGGCGTGCTTGACTGGCATGAGATCTCCTTCCATTCATCCTGAGGGGCGAAAAATTCAGCGTAACAGTCTATTGCATTTCCGGAACAATCCGGAAGGTACTCCTGCGTCCAGATCTGTAAATAGAAAAATCACGCTGGTCCAGCGTAAAAATTGTTTCGATCTTCTCGCGATTGGCGAGATACACCAAGGCCACATCGGCAAGTTGAGGGTGGATGTCATCGTATCGTTTCATAAGGGCCGCGATTGCTTCAGCCTCCGCTCCCGACAGAGGCAACAATTCGAGAAAGCTGCCATCGATGCTGAGCAACAGTTGCTGAACCGCTTGCGGAGACTTTCGTAGAAGCCAGGCCGCCTCTGTGATAACCGGCCAGCAGGAAAGAAGTGGGCCGGGCATGTCCCGGAGCGCGTTGACGCAAGCAGAGTGATGCTCGTCTTGGCGCGAAAGAATGGCAACTAGCGGACCGGTGTCCGTCAAGATGCGCTTCATTTGCCTTTTCCAAAGCCCTCGAAGTGACGGCGATTCGTGCTAAGGTCCTTCGGCGCGCGACCTGCACAGCCGATCAATCCTGCTTCCTTCGCGAGTTCATACGCGGAGTGCGTTCCGACTCCCCGGCCGAGATAAGTTTCCAGAGCAGTGCGCACAAGGTCGGACGGAGTCTGTCCCTTGGCCCGAGAGCGATCCCGAAGGAGGGCCCCGAGGGTCTTAGGGACGCGGACGGTAATGCGGTGCGAAGCCATGATGTCAGACATTATAACACAAGTGTCTGACAGACACCCTTAGCCCTTGCGCAAGTGAATCGATCCGTCGCCGGTGCTGATTCTGAGGGCGCTGCCGCCGCCGTTAAGTTTGCCGTGAATTTCGCCTTCGCGAATTTTGCCTTCGGTGGTGATCGGCAGGTCGAGATCGATGTGGCCGTCGCTGGTGTGCAGATCGACGTCGGCCGCGAGTTCGCCGGGGATTTCCAGGGACACGTTGCCGTCTCCGGTTTCGAGGCGCCAGCCCGTGGCCAGGGTCGAGCCGGCCGTGGCGCGCACTTCGACGTGTCCATCGCCGGTCTTCAGATCGAGAGCATCGAAGCGGCCGTGGGCGGTGATGTGTCCGTCGCCAGTAGTGGCGTGCAGCTTGCCGTCGACGGCATCGAGAGTTTCGGAACCGTCGCCGCTATGCAGCTCCATGTCACCTTTGAGTCCGGAGAGCTCAATCTTGCCGTCGCCGGTTTCAAGGTGAACGCGGCCTTCGCGCGGCATCTGGATGAGGATGTCGACGCGATGCTGGCCCCATTCGACGGTGACAGTGTGGTGAGGATAGCGGACGTCAATCTCGACCAAATCGCCGCTCTGATGTTCTTCGACGCGGATGCCGCCTTCGCCGATCTTGTAGCGCTGGGTGATGACCTTGGCTTCAATGGTGTTCTGGTCCCAGGTAGTGACCTTGATGTTGGCGTCGGAGGTTTCGATGCGCAGTTCGGGCTTGCCGGTGAGTTGGTAGGTTTTCGACCATTCGTCGGCGTGGGCGGGTAATACGGAGATGACGGCAATGGCCACCACGGCTAGTGACAGGCGCTGCATGGCAGAAAGTTTCATAAGATCCTCTTTAAATGGAGCTCGGTATAAGAATCTGGGCATGAGATCTCGGGCGGGCGGAGCTGCGCCCCGCCTGTTAGACGTGGGTACGGTGGATCGGTGAGGTTGGTTCCATGGAAAAACCGAGGCGATCTCGGAGCTTGGTCCCGACGGAGTTGACGGTCCGCGCAAGATCCCTCCCTCCGCCTGAAGAGCGGTTCCGGTCGGGATGACCCCTGCGACGGAGGACGACCGGAAAACTCAAAGTGCGCCACTGCGAAAAGCTTAGCGCGGGCGCGGGGCCAGATAGGCCATGCGAATCAGGGTGCGTTCGGAGAATGGCAGGTAGAGCAGCGCGGCGCTGAGGGCGAAGGCCGCACCCAGGCCGATTTGCGGAATCAGCAGGAATGGGGCGATGGCCCAAAGCTGGTCGAGCGCGAGGATGAAAGGAAACATCTGGCGGAATTTTTCGCCGAGACGCTGGTGGTCGAAGCCCACGGCAGAGAGCAGATACAGGCGCAACGGGATGCCGATGCCGGCGGTGATCATGACGGCACCGGCGAGCAGGGTTGCGCCCGTTGCTCCAAAGGGGCTGCGAAACGAGTCGCCAATCTCCTGCACGTAGCGCAGGAGGAATAACGCCGAGAGATAGAAACAGAGATACATGACTTGGATCAGGGCGAAGAGGCTGCGGGTGAGGGCGCGGCGTGGGATGGGGACTTCGAGCTCAGGATGGAGCGCAGCCGGTGACACGAGCGAGGCTGAAGCGGAGGCCGGCTGGTTAGCGACGGCGTGGTCAGCGGCGGACGAAACTTCTTTTGGCGCGTCCGATGGAAGGGGAGCTTGGATGGGGGCGATGAAGCGGTAGCCGCGGCGGGCCAGGGTTTCGACGTAGCGCGGGCTGGAAGCGGAATCGCCCAGGGCCTCGCGCACCTTGTTGATGGCAGTGTTCAGGCTGTGGTCGAAGTCGACGAAAGTGTCGGAGGGCCAGAGCTTCTGCTGGAGTTCTTCGCGCGTGACTACGTCACCGGCGCGCTCCAGCAGCAGAGCCAGCACCTGGAAGGGCTGGCCTTGCAGGCGAAGTTTGACGCCGCTCTTGCGGAGTTCTCCGGCGTTGAGATCGAGCTCGAAGACTCCAAAGCGCGCGACGCGGCGGCGATCTGGGAATGCGTTTTGGGGCACGTCTTCGGGCACGACGCCGTAGTGTAGCAGGGCGTTGGGTGTTAGGTCTGGTGGCGAGGCCTAGTAGCCAAGACCTCCGGCGTCAGACCTCGGACCTCGGACCTCGGACTTAAGACCCGGACTCGGCGCGGCGCTACAATATTCGCGTGTCTCCCACTCCTGAGGACGATCACAGGCACCGCCGGCACGCGGTCTACGCGTCGGAGACGACGGGGCTGCTGCTGATTGCGTTGCTGCTGCTGGTGCTGACGCTGGTGCGCTACTGGCATGACATTCACTGGAGCCTGCGCTGAGCGTGGACTCGCCGCACGAGGAGCGTCGCGAGATGGCAGCGCCACAGCCGCTGCTGGTGGTGATTCTCGGGCCGACGGGCAGCGGAAAGACGGCGCTGTCTTTATCTTTATCTTTGTCATCGCCATCGTCATTGGCGCAGGCACTTAGGTTTAGCGGCGAGATTGTCAATTGCGATTCGGTGGCCATGTACCGCGAGTTCGACATTGGCACGGCCAAGCCGAGCGCGGAAGAGCGCAGCCGCGCGCCGCACCATCTTTTCGATTTTGTAGAACCGACCGCGTATGTGACTGCGGGGGAATATGCGCGGCAGGCGCGGCAGGTGCTGGGGGAAATCAGCGGGCGCGGTCATTTGCCGATTGTGGTCGGGGGCACGGGATTGTATTTGAGAGCTCTGCTGGAGGGATTGTTCCCGGGTCCGCAGCGCTCGGAAGAATTGCGCGAGCGGCTGCGCGAAAGTGCGGCCAGTCACGGTCCCGATCATCTGCATCGGATATTGCGGCGGCTGGATCGCGCCGCTGCAGAGAAGATTCATGCCAATGATGTTCCCAAGCTGATTCGCGCGATTGAAGTTTGCCTGTTGGCGCGAACGAGCGAATCGCGGAATGATTCGCAGAATGAACCGAGGGCGGGCGGTTCGCGCGAAAAGATGTCAGAGCTGTGGCGGCAGGGGCGCGATCCGCTACAGGGGTTTCGCATCCTGCGGCTGGGACTCGATCCGGACCGGAGCACGCTGTATGACCGCATCAACCGGCGTGCGAGCCACATGTTCGAAGCCGGGTTGATCGAAGAGACGAAGAACCTGCTCGAAAAATATGGCGTGGCGTCGCGGCCGCTGAGCTCTCTGGGATACAAACAAGCGGTTCAGCTGCTGAATGGCGAAATCACTCGCGAGCAGGCGATTCAGGCCGCTCAGCAGGCGCACCGCAATTACGCCAAGCGGCAGATAACCTGGTTTCGGCGAGAGCCGGACGTGCACTGGCTGAAGGGATTTGGGGATGAGGAGCGGATTCAGGCTGATGCCACTGCTCGCGTCGCGGCAGCGTTGTAGGTTTACGACGAGAAGCATCGGGCCTTCGGCCCGAGGACGGCCGGGGCGGCTGTCCCCAGATAAACCTTCTTGCTGCTCGGTCGGTTTTGTTGCGCATCGAAGCTGAGAGCATCCGCGACCTTGACCTTCTCTTCTGCTATCGTTTCTGCATGCCGCGAATCTTCTTCGCTTGTTTTCTTTCCTTGACGTTAACCGTTCCCGTGTTCGCCAAGAAGTCCGCGCGTCCTGGTCCCGTCAATGGCGCGCATGGCGACCGGCGGGCGGAGAAGACGCTGCGCTCGATGAGCGTGGAAGAAAAAGTCGGGCAGGTCTTCATGATCTGGTGCCGGGCCAGCTTCCTCAACCTGGAGAGCCCCGAGTATCTGCAATGGCTCGAAGACATGCGGAAATATCACGTGGGCGGGTTCGCTATGTCGGTGCACGTGGACGGGCCGTTTCTGCTGCGTAGTGAGCCTTACGAAGCGGCGGAACTGCTGAACCGGCTGCAGAAGCAATCGAAGCTGCCACTGATGTTTGCGGCGGACTTTGAGCGCGGCGTGGCGACTCGGCTGATGGGCACGACGAACTTTCCGCACGCCATGGCTTTCGGGGCCGACGGCAGCCTGGAAGATGCGGAAACTTTCGGACGCATTACGGCTCAGGAGGCACGTGCGGTCGGAGTGCATTGGAATTTTTTTCCGGATGCCGATGTGAATTCGAATCCGGCGAATCCCATCATCAACACGCGGTCGTTTGGGGAAGATCCCAAGCAGGTGGGCGATCTGGTAACGGCGTACATCAAGGGCGCGCGGGAGGCTGGAATGCTGACCACGGTGAAACATTTCCCCGGCCATGGCGACACCGCGACCGATTCGCATCTGGGAGTGGCCAGCGTGAATGCTGACCGGGCGCATCTGGATTCGATTGAGCTGCCGCCGTTTCGGCAGGCGATCGCGGCGGGCGTCGATTCAGTGATGGTGGCGCATGTTACGGTTCCGGCGCTGGATGCTGACCCGAATCACGTGGCCACGATTTCGACGGCGGTGGTTTCCGATCTGCTGGAAAAGCAGATGGGATTCAAAGGTCTGATTGTGACCGATGCGCTCGACATGGCCGGGCTGACGCATCTTTTTGCCAACGACATTGGACGAGCGGCGGTCGAGGCCTTCAAGGCAGGCAACGACGTGCTGCTGATTCCCGCCGACCTGGGGGCATCGTATGAGGCGATGGTGAAGGCGGTTCGATCGGGTGAGATTTCGCGGGCGCGGCTTGACCACTCGGTGCTCAAGATCCTGAAAGTAAAGGGCCGTCTTGGACTTAATACGGACCGCACGGTCGATCTCGGGGCCATTGCCAGCGCCGTGGGCAAGCCGGAAAACATAACATTCGGGCAGCAGGTCGCTGACTCGGCGATCACGCTGGTGCGCGATAACGGAAAAGTGTTGCCCCTGAAATCAAAGGGAACCGCCAAGGCTGGCCTGCCGTATATGAGCAGGGAGGAGACGCATAACCAGGTCGTGGCCGTGCTTTTCAGTGATGATGTCCGCACCGATTCCGGCCGGGCTTTTGGACGCGAGTTTCGCGGCCGCATTCCGGATGCGCGCGTGATTTATGTGGATCCTCGCATCGCCGGTGGGATGAGCGATGAAGTGTTGAAGGCAGTGGACGAGGCGCAAACCGTGGTTGCAGCAGTGTATGTGATTCCGACGGCGGGCAAGGTGGGCAACTCGGTGGCCATGGCCGACGCAACCGGCACGCTGCTGCAGCAGGTGCTGGATCATGCGGCGGAGAAGACGGCAGTGGTTGCCATGGGGAATCCGTATTTGGCCAGCGATTTTCCGAAGATCGAGAATTACCTGTGCACATTTTCGAACGCGACTGTGTCGGAAGTGGCCGCGATCAAGGCCCTGTTTGGCGAAATTCCGATTCGCGGACACCTGCCGGTTACGATTCCGAATGTTGCCCAGCGCGGCGCGGGAATTGAGCGTCCGGCGCAAGGCGGCAAGGGAGGGTCTGCACATGCGCAGAACTAATCTTCGAATGCTTGGCGCGTTGACTTTGGGCTTGGCCACGCTGGCCGCGCTGCTGCTGCAGGCGTGCAGCGTGAATGTAAAGAAGGAGCAGAGTGGCGCCGACAAGCAGGTGGACATCACCACACCGTTGGGCGGCATTCACGTCAGCAAAGACGCCAATGCCGCGGACGTTGGGCTGGCGGTCTATCCCGGGGCGCGGCTCAAGCCGAAAGATTCCAGCGGCGACGACAAGAGCGCCAACGTGAATATTTCCAGCTTCGGCTACGGCGTGAAAGTCGTAGCGCTCGAATACGAGTCTGACGATCCTCCGGCCAAGCTGGTCGCTTACTATAGGGACCAGTTGCAAAAGTATGGCCACGTGCTGGAATGCCGCACCGCTCACCTTGATGTGGACACAGATATCAAAGGATCGGATGACAGATCGAATGAACTCACTTGCCAGGGAGGGAGCGGCAGCAACGTTGAACTGAAAGTCGGCACTAGAGAGAACCAGCATATTGTCGCGGTCGAGCCCGAGGGAAAAGGGTCAAGCTTTTCGCTGGTGTACGTAAGAACACACGGCAAGGACGCGGAAATCTAGCATCCGGAGGAGCAGCAATTGCCGGTAGAGACGGAGCTGGCCGCGTGTTGGCATTCAAGGAGGAGCATTATGTTTCATTCCGCAGGGTTCCGTAGTTTCGCACTCGCGCTGGCTGGGTTTGCAGCCTGCACGCTGCCGATGTTAGCGCAGCAATCTGACTCGCAGGATAAGCCCTTCGACGTTCGCAGTTCGATTGGCGATATGCACGTGGGCAAGGATGCCGATGCCGCGAAGCAGGGACTGCCGCTGTATCCCGGGGCTCACCCTAAGCAGGATAAAGACAATGAGTCGATCAATTTCGGAATCCTGACCGAGAGCTTTGGGCTGAAACTGATGGTCGCAAAATACGACTCGGACGATGCGCCTGCCAAGATCATCGACTTTTATCGCGACAAGCTGAAGAAGTTCGGCAAGGTTCTGGAGTGTCACTCACACAATCTTGGCGGTGACCTGGATGTACACGGCGACGACAAGGACTCCGACGACAGCAAGAACGACCAGAGTAAGGACAAGGACAAGGATAAGGAACTGAAGTGCGAGGAGAACTCCGGTCCGGTCACTGAGCTTAAAGTGGGAACCAAGGAGAACCAGCACATCGTAGCCATCCAGCCCGGCGAAGCGAGCAAGGGATCGACATTCGCTCTGGTCTACGTCTATAACCGCGGCAAGCGCGATGATATTTAGGCCGTTGACTCTGCCCGTGAAAGACTGAAGATCTGGAGGCCGCGCCCGTTGGGCGCGGCCTGTTTCCCGCCTGCGCCCGCCGCGGCGCGATGTTTTCTGCGATACTTTTCCTGACAAGTCCTGCTCGATCCCTCATGGAACAGCCCTGCTACAAATGCGGACAGACGGTGGAAGAAGGCGTAGCGTTCTGCCCGCACTGCTCGGCGCCCCAAATTCGTGTCGTGATGGCGGAGCCAGCGCCGCAGCCGCTGGCTTTTACCGGTGCCGCTGCCACGGAAGATTCGGAAGGACTCCCGGCATCGCAGACCGTTCCCGTGCTGGCCGTCCCTGTGCGGTGGTCGCAGGCGCTGAAACCGTGCGCGCTGGCGGCCCTGGCAGCGACCGTACTAGGGCTCCTGCATCTGTATCCCTTGGTGGTGATGTTGAGTGCGGGATTTCTGGCGGTGATTTTCTATCGCCAGGCTCGAGCCAGTGGCCCTATAAAAGTGCTTTCAGGGTTGCGGCTTGGCGCACTGGGCGGTTTTCTATTTTTCGTCTTGACATCCCTGCTGGCCGCATTGGGAGCCGCTGTTCCAGAAGTCAGGGCGAACATACGGGAACAAATCATCGAATATGTCAAGAATGTGGCCGCGTCGCGCCCGGGCGATCCGCAGATCCAGTCGCTTCTTGACCAGCTTAAGACGCCTGACGGTTTCGTTGGTATGTTGGTCGCGCTAGGCGTCCTCTTCTTCCTGTTTTCCATCGTTCTCGGCGGCCTCGGTGGCGCGCTGGGTGGATTCATCTTCGGCCGCCGCGACCGGCCCTAGCCTATCGCCTGTCCATGCGGGTCTGCCGTAAGTCTTATCAACGCTCTTGCAGTGGCCGCGGCTGCCGCGTATGATGCACCGTTTGCATATTTTCCAATGAATAAGCCCGCACGCGGTTCGCTGCTGGGGATCGAACACCTCGACGCGAAGGACATCCTCGGCCTGCTCAAGCTGGCCCGCCGCATGAATCCGCTGAAGCCCCGGCCGCTGCTCCGCGGCAAGCGCGTGGTGCTTCTGTTTTATGAATCGTCGACGCGCACCCGGTCTTCGTTCGAAATCGCCGCGAAATCGCTGGGCGCGATAACTACGCTGGTGCAGTCCACGGGATCGAGCATTGAAAAAGGCGAGTCCGTGCTCGACACCGGCTACACGCTACGTGCGGTGGGCGCCGACTGCATCGTGATGCGGCATCCTTCGGCGGGCGCGCCGCTGCTGATGGCGCAGCATCTCGACATCCCGGTGATCAACGCGGGCGACGGCATGCACGAGCATCCGTCACAGGCTTTGCTCGACGCCTTCACCATTCTGAAACACAAGAAGTCGTTCAAGGGATTGAATGCGACCATCGTCGGGGACATTTATCACAGCCGGGTGGCCCGCAGCGCCTGCCATCTGCTCACGAAGTTCGGAGTGAAGCTGACGCTGTGCGGGCCGCCCGAGTTCGTGCCCGACGTAGCGACGACGCTGGCGCCCGGCCTGCGCGTGACCCGCTATGTGGAAGACGCGCTGCGCGGCAGCGATGTGATCATGCTGCTGCGAGTGCAGAAAGAGCGCCTGGCTGGGCAGAAGATCCGGCTGCAGGATTACATCTCGCGTTATCAGATGAACTCGGCGCGCCTGAAGCTGGCCAAGCGTGACGCGATTGTGATGCATCCCGGGCCGATCATCCGCGGGCTCGAACTGACGGCGGAAGTGGCCGACGGCCCGCAGTCGGTGATTGTCGACGAAGTGCGCAACAGCGTTCCGACGCGCATGGCCGTGCTGGCGCGGGCGCTGGGGAAGGCGAAATGAGCCACCCAGAGAAAAAGAGCCTGCTGATCAAAGGCGGTCATTTGATCGATCCGGCGGCGAAGATCAACGCGCCGATGGACATTCTGCTGCGCGATGGCCGCGTGGCCGAAGTTGCGTTGCCCAATAAAATTCGGGGTTCGGCCGAGGAAAAGTTTGACGCGCGTGGGCTCATCGTTGCACCCGGATTTATCGACCTGCATGTGCACCTGCGCGAGCCTGGGCAGAGCTACAAAGAGACGATCGCCAGCGGAACCGCCGCGGCTGCGGCCGGAGGATTCACTTCAGTCTGCACCATGCCGAATACCGCGCCGGTCGTCGATACGGCGGAGTGGGTGGCGTGGCTGCGGAGTCCGGAACGCGGGGCGGTGGTGAATGTGTTTCCCATCGCCGCTGCGACGCGTGCCAGCAAAGGCGCGACGCTCACCGACTTCAGCGCTCTGCAGCGAGCCGGAGCCGTCGCCGTGACCGATGATGGTAAGCCGATTCTCGAAGACGAGATCATGCGCATGGCGTTGCGGCTGGGCGCGGAATTAAATTTCCCGGTGGTGCAGCACGCGGAAGATACGCGGCACACCGAAAATTGTTCGATGCACGCGGGGCCGACCAGCTTTCGCCTGGGCTTGCGCGGTATGCCGGCGGCTGCCGAAGCGGGGATCGTGGACCGCGATGTCGCGCTGGCACAACAGATTCGCGAATCGCGGCTGCATGTAGCGCATCTTTCCACCACCGATGCGCTCAAGGCGGTGCGCCGCGGCAAGCGCGCCAAGGCGCGTGTGACTTGTGAGGTCACGCCGCACCACTTCACTTTGATCGACGAAAACGTCGGCGAGTACGACACGAATTTCAAGATGAATCCGCCGCTGCGCACTGCGGTTGACATTGAGGCGATCATTGTTGCGCTCTCTGACGGGACCGTGGACGCGATCGCCACCGACCACGCTCCGCATGCGCTGCACGAGAAGCAGGTGGAATTCGAGCGCGCATCTTTCGGGATCACCGGCCTCGAAACGGCGCTGGCGCTGGCAATCACGAAACTTCATCGCGAGCACAAGGTACCGCTGACGCGCATCGTCGAACTATTCACCGCCGGACCGGCGCGAGTTTTCGATCTCTCTGGCCGCGGATCGCTGGTGCGCGGCAGCCACGCCGACGTGACCATCTTCGATGCCAAGAAGCGCTGGACGTTCGAGGCCGCGAAGTCGCGCTCACTCTCACGCAACACTCCGTTCGATGGCTGGCAGTTTACGGGGAAAGTTGTGGCGACGGTTGTGGGCGGGAAGATCGTCTATCGCGCCGACTAAAGTGGCGGTGGCGGGCGTCCTCGCTGATTCGTCAGTTCCCCAGAATCCCCATTTTCTTTCCCACGCTTTTCAGCACTCCCAGCGCTTGCTCCAACTCTTCTTTCGTGTGCGTGGCGGTCATGATGGTGCGGATGCGGGCCTTGCCTTCGGGGACCGTGGGGAAGGCGATGCCGGTGCCGAGGACGCCTTCTTTGAAAAGTTCGCGGGAGAAGTCCATAGTGAGCTTGCCGTCGCCGATGATGATGGGGGTGATGGGAGTTTCGCTGGCGGGAGTGGCGCGTCCGCCGATGTCGAAGCCGAGCAGGCCGAGCTCTTTCTTCCAGAAGCGCGTGTTCTCCCAGAGTTTTTCCATGCGCTCGGGCTCGTTCTCGAGAACGTCAAAGGCCGCGATGCAAGTGGCTGCGACGGACGGCGGATGAGATGTCGAGAACAAGAACGGACGCGCGCGGTGATAGAGGAAATCGATGAGATCGCGGGTGCCGCAAACGTATCCGCCCAGCGCGCCAATCGCTTTCGATAATGTTCCGACCTGAATATCGACGCGGCCATGCACGTTGAAATGATCGATGGTGCCGCGGCCGTTGCGACCGAGCACGCCGGAAGCGTGCGCATCGTCGACCATCATGATGGCGCCGTATTTTTCGGCAAGGTCGCACAGCGCGGGCAGGGGGCCGATGTCGCCGTCCATGGAGAAGACGCCGTCGGTGATCAGCAGCTTCTTGCCGGGTTCGTCCTTGATGCTGGCGAGTTGTTCTTCCGCGTGGGCGATGTCTTTGTGGCGGAAGACGAGAATCTTCGCTTTCGAGAGGCGCGCGCCGTCGATGATTGAAGCGTGGTTCAGGGCGTCGGAGATGATGAAATCGTCTTTGCCGAGCACGGCGGAGACCGTGCCTGCGTTCGCGGCGAAGCCCGACTGAAAAACGACGCAGGCTTCGACGTTCTTGAAGCGCGCGATCTTTTCTTCGAGCTCCATGTGAATCTTCATCGTTCCGGCAATGGTGCGGACTGCGCCGGAGCCGACGCCGAATTTGCGGGTGGCTTCGAGTGCGGCTTCGCGCAGCTTAGGATGCGTGGTCAGGCCGAGATAATTGTTCGAGGCCAGGTTGGTGACCCGCTTGCCGTCGAAAGTGCAGACGGGGGCCTGCTCGTCGTCGAGCACGCGGAGCTTGAAGTGCGTGCCTTTGGCTTTGAGTTCGTTGAGCTGGTCGGTGAGGTAGGAGAGCGGGTTGGTGCGGGTTACGGTGGTCATGGGAACCTCGAAATCTTTTCGCCGCGGATTTGCGCGGATGAACGCGAACTCAAATGCTCATCGAGCCTATTCGAGTTTTCGATCGCCGTCCTCGTACGCCGACTTCAATTCGTCGATGCGATCCAGGGTTGTCTGAGCCATGCAGAAGCCCCATATCATCGGACTCATGCTGCCGCCTTCGAACTGGTGTCGAGCGGCTTCGCAGTGAAGGTCGCGGTACTGAATCCACGCCCTTTCTGCCGCCTTTAACTTTTCGATAGCCTGTTGGCTGTAGTTGATCAGGTCGGGGTCCTTGTGGTCCTGTGCGTCCGAGAGGTCCTTCAGCATGGTCTCGAGGGCCTTTCGATAAATCGAGTTCAGCCGTGCGTCGGCCTTGTGATACTGCTCGCCCGCGCACTGAGTGAGCTCCGACTGGCTCTTCGCATCGTCGCAGGCGTGGTCCGGATAATTCGACTTCTGGGTTTGCCGGCCTAGCAGCGTTGGTGCACTGAGAAGTACGATTGCGGCGGCACACGTCGCAAACCGTTTTGCGCAAAGAATCATAAACACCTACCCCATTAATCCGCGTTTATCCGTGGCCAAGAAGTTAGCGTACCCCATTCGGATACACGAGAATCTTGCTGGCTTCGCCGGTTTTCAGGCGCTCCATGGCTTTCGAGAAATCTTTCATGGGGATGCGGTCGGTGATGACGGGATGCAGGTTGAGTTTGCCCGCTTTCAGCAGCGCGGTCATCTGATACCAGGTTTGGTACATGCGGCGGCCGTTGATGCCCTGCACGGTGATGCCTTTGAAAATGATGTCCTCGGAAAAGTTAACGGAGATGGGCTTGGAGGTCAGGCCGAGAAGCGAAATTCTTCCGCCGCGGCGGACGATGTCGAAGGCGGTGCGAATCGAATCGGGATGGCCCGCCATTTCGAGGACGACGTCGACGCCGAGGCCGCCGGTTTTTTCCATGATGATGTCGTGAACATTTTCTTTGGCGGGATTGAGAACGTAGTCAGCCTTCATTTCGCGTGCAATCTTGGCGCGGTGCTCGTTCACTTCAATCGCGAACACTGAAGTTGCACCCACGGCTTTAGCCACGGCGATGGAAAATAATCCGATCGGGCCGCAGCCGGTGATGGCCACGGTTTTGGCGGCAATCTCCCCGGCCAGCACGGTGTGCACGGCGTTGCCCAGAGGATCGAGAATCGACGCATAGTCGTGCGGGATGGCGGGATCGAGCTTCCAGATATTCGACTCGGGAATGACCACATACTCGGCGAAGGCGCCGTCGGCGTCGACGCCAATGATTTTTACTTTCTGGCAGATGTGGGCTTCGCCGGTGCGGCACTGCAGGCACTTGCCGCAGGCCACGTGCATCTCGGCGGAAACGAAATCGCCTTCCATCACGCTGGTGACCTCGTCGCCGAACGCGGCCACTTCGCCGCAGAATTCGTGACCTGGGATGAGCGGGGGATGAATGCGGTTCTGGGCCCAGCGGTCCCAGTTGTAGATGTGGAGGTCGGTGCCGCAGATCGACGCCACCTTCACCTTGACGAGCACATCGGTACGTCCGAACGCGGGAATCTTGACCTGGCGAATCTCCGCGCCTGCCGCAGCTTGGGGCTTGACCACTGCCAGCATGGTTGTTGTCTCAGACATGATTGCCACCTATAAATCCTGCATCGAAAAAAACGGCTCAAACACAAAACGTATGATTCTAGCACCGCGGAACCATCCGTCTGGAGCGGCTACATCTATTCTCCGCCTCCGCGACGGACGGTACAATCGGGCCATGCCAACGTTGCGGTCCGCGAAGTCTGGTTGGGTCCCGTTGCTGGTCTTCTCCGCATGCGCGTTGTCGAGTCTGGCTTCAGGGCAGACCGCTGCGCCAGGATCGCACCAGGAATTCACCCGCCGGCTGGTTGCAGCAGCGATTGAGCGGACACACCACTCCGTACGCTACGTTTCGGAATACGTTCGCATTCCGTATCCCGGCGGCGACGTTCCTGCTGACACGGGCGTTTGCACGGACGAGATTATTCGCAGTTACCGTGCGGTGGGCGTCGACCTGCAGAAGGAAGTCCACGAGGACATGGTGCAGAATTTCTCGGCCTATCCAAATAAGAGACGCTGGCTGCTGGCGCATCCGGACGCGAATATTGACCATCGCCGCGTGCCGAATCTGATGGTTTTCTTTCAGCGCAAGGGAGAGAGCCTGCCGATCACTAGCCGCGGGGAAGACTATGCGCCCGGCGATCTCGTGACTTGGGATTTGGGCGGGAACGTGCCGCACATCGGCATCGTGGTTGATCAGAAGGATCACTGGAGCGGGCGCTACATGGTGGTTCACAACATTGGCCAGGGGCCGAAGATGGAGGACGTGCTTTTCAATTGGAAGATTACGGGACACTATCGGTACTTCGGGCCGCGAGGGTAGGTTTATGTGGGGACAGCCGCCCCCAGTTGTCCGCCGGGCGGGGCCCGGATCCTCGGAGAAAGCATTTTAATTCACGACCTGTGGGCTTTCGGCGCGACTGTCTTGAACTCCTCTGACTTGCCGCGTGGAATGCTCAGCGTCTTCCACTCGGTCGAGCGCAGGTGCTTGGAGAGAAACACGATCTGCCCGATGTGCTGCGCGTAGTGGGCGATCTGGCGGTTGATGGCCTGCAGCACCGTGTGGGGTTCGTTGCGAATCGTGACCGAGCGGGTCACATCTTCCGGCTTCAGCGCTTCGATTGCGCCCATGACGCAGGTCCAACCTTCATCCCACCAGCGCATCACTTCGGCTCGCGTCGTCGTTCCGGTGATTTCAAACTCGCGATCGCGAAAGCGGTCTGGCTTTTCGCCGTCGGAGGTGAGGAAGTCGGTGAAGCGTGAGCGCATGTTGCCGTCCAGATGTTTCACCAGGGTGGCGACGGAGTTCGACTCCGGGTCGAGCGTGACGAAGAAATCGTCGTCGCGCAGTTGCGCCATGGCGGCTTCGCCCATGCGTTTGTGGCCACGCATCTGGCGGCGGGCTTCTTCGAGATAGTGGGCTGCGAGATCGATTAACATGACGCTGACGTTCCTCCGAACGATTGGCGGCGAATGATCAGGCGCGGCCCCAGCCGCCGCCGCCGGGAGTTTCAATCGTAATGCGTTCGCCTTGGCGCAGGCGAGTACTGAACTTTGCGGGCATGGTTTCGATTGAGCCATCGCTGCGCGTGATGAGAGTTTTTCCGGGAGCGCCGTCTAATCCTCCGGCGAGTCCCCAGGGTCCGCGCGAGCGGCGGTCAGCCAGCAGAGTTACTTCGCAGTCGGTGAGTACTTCGATCTCGCGAATGATGCCGTCGCCGCCTGAAAACTTTCCCTTGCCGCCGCTGCCTGGCCGCAGCGAATATCGGCGCACGCGCAGCGGATAGGCGTACTCCAGTGCCTCGGCCGGGGTGTTCAGCGAGTTCGTCATGTGGGTGTGCACGCCGGAGACGCCGGGCTTGCCGGGGCGAGCGCCCATGCCGCCGGCCACTGTCTCGTAGTAGGCGAACGGCTCGCGTGTGTGTGGATGCAGGCCGCCGATGGTCAGATTGTTCATCGTGCCGGAAGCCGCGGCGGGAATGCGATCTGGAATGGCTTGCGCGAGTGCGCGGAGCAGAACGTCGACGATGCGCTGCGAGGTCTCAACATTTCCGCCGGCAACCGCTGCGGGAGGGCGAGCGTTGACGATGGTTCCTTCGGGCGCGATGACGTGGATGGGGCGCATTAGGCCGGCTGCGGCGGGAACGTCCTCAGCCAGCAGGCACCGGAATACGTAGAAGCAGGCCGACTGGGTGATGGCCGCGACTGCGTTGACACTGCCTTCTACCTGCGGATCGCTGCCGGTGAAATCGACGGTGACGATGGGGACAGTCATCCGCTTCTTTGGCGCTGCCAGGTCCACCCGCGCCCGACGGACAGCCCCTTCGACTTCGCTCAGGGCAGGCTTGGGCGGCTGTCCCCACATTGCAGTAGTGCGGTCCCACACCTTTATCGCTACTGCGATCCTGATTGGGCGGTCGGTGATTCCATCGCCATCGAGAAAATCTTCGGCGCGGTATTCTCCCGCCGGCACGCACTGCAGGAATGCGCGCATCAATTCCTCGGAATATTCCAGCAGGTCGGCGGCGGCACGCCGCGCCCGCTCGACGCCGTAACGCGCGCAGACTTCGCGCAGGCGTTCGGCGCCGGTATGGCAAGCTGCGAGTTGGGCGCTCAAGTCGCCTTCGCGTTCCCGTGGCGTCCGCACGTTATTGAGCAGCATTGCGATCACATCGGCATTCATCGTGCCGCCCCGCATCAGCTTCACCGGAGGAATGCGCACGCCCTCTTGATAGATTTCGCGGCACAAACCCATCGAGCCGGGGTAGGCGCCGCCTACGTCGGCATGATGGGCGCGGGAGGCAACGTAAAAATCGGGACCGGGCGGACCTGCAGACTTCTTTTTGGTTCCGGCTGTCGCGGGCATGAGTGGCCGCGCCACACGAGCCGCGCTCACACGAGCCACGTAGACTGGCGCGACCAGCGTGATGTCGGGCAGGTGCGTGCCGCCGCGGAAGGGATCGTTCAGCATGACCACGTCACCGGGTTGCATTGCTTCCCGACCTGCTGCGCAAGCGTCGATCGCGGCCCGCACCGACATGGGCATCGAACCAAGGTGGACCGGCATGTGGTCGCCCATGGCGATGACCTCGCCAGCGCCGTCAAACACCGCGCAGGAATAATCGCGGCGCTCCTTGATGTTGGGCGAAAATGCGGTGCGGCGCAGAGCTGCGCCCATTTCCTCGGCGATGGAGTGATAGAGATTCTTGAAGATTTCAAGCTCGACGGGATCGCGCTGCGCACTCCTCGACATGAGGCGCAGTGTACTACGGTCGTTGGTCGATGGTCGTTTGTCGTTAGCGAAATCTCCAGCATCGCCGGCCGCGCTTTCGTGATGGCGACGAACGACGCCGGTCAAGGATCAGTGACTGCACGAAGAAATCAGCGCAAGACCGCAGAATTGTGTTGACACTTTATTCACAGTGCCGCAATATCTTGTGATATAGGACCTTCCTACACTACAAGTGGGGTTGGTCTTTCGAGTACGGTCTTTCGAAACAAGGGCCCGGTTGTAAACCTTTGCAAGGGAAAATCGTTCAACGGAGGAACCTTCATGGCAACGAAAAAGAAGGCAAAAAAGAAGAAACACTAACCGTCAGCGAGGGATAACTCGCTTACACCGATTTCTCACTGGCCTCTTAAGAGAAGCACCTCTTAGGGGGCTTTTCCGTTAGAGCTTCGAGCTGTGAGTTGCGAGCTGCGTGTAACTCGGCGGTTTCGCTCGAACTCAGAGCTCGAAGCTGCCAAAATTCCGCATGTTCGGCGGCCTACCTGTGTCACAATAGGCAGACCAGAATAGGCCGACCCATGAGGCCTTTGCCGCATGATCGAAACTATGGCCCCGCGCAAGAAGAGCACGGCGAAGCACAAGGCGGATGAAGTGCTCATCCCGGACAAGCTTTATTTTCGCATTGGGGAAGTGGCCACGCTGTGCCATCTGCCGGCGTACGTGCTGCGTTTCTGGGAGTCCGAGTTTCCGCAACTGAAGCCGGTCAAGAGCAGCACGGGACAGCGCATGTACCGGCGGCGGGACGTGGAGAGCGTGTTGCGCATCAAGCAACTGCTCTACGACGAAGGATTCACCATTGCAGGGGCGCGCCAGCACCTGCGTGCGGAAAGCAAATCCGACAAGGGGCAGGCTGCCATTCCGTTTCCGTCCCAGTCGGCGCCCGAACTGCAGCACATCCGCCAGGGGCTGCGGGAGATTTTGAATTTGCTGTCGGCGCGCAGAACGGGATAACCTCCGCGCGCGATTCGGTTACGGCTTCTTCCCAGGCACCCACTCCGCCTTGAAATCTGAATTGGCCAGCCATTCCACGGGATCGACCATGGAGGTGATGGCCTGCTCCATGTGTTTCAGATCAATGTGGGCCATGTCATCGCTGGGGCGATGATAATCGCTGTGCAGGCCGTAGCTCGAAACCGTTTGGGCGACGATACCACGCTTGGCCAGAGCAAAATTATCGGAGCGCTGAAAAAACTGCTGCGCGGGATGCGGATCGGCGACTAATTTTGCGCCGCGGCGGGCTAGCTCGGGGCCGAGGTTGCTGCGCTCGTAGCCGGTGAGCCAAAGTTCGTCGGGCTTGACCGCGGCGTCGGGCCGGCCGATCATCTCAAACTCGAGATTGGCGACAATGTGATCCAGAGGCAGCGGCGGGTGGGCGAGGAAATATTGGTTGCCTTGTCCGCCGGTCTCTTCGCTGCCGAAAAAAACAAACAGCACTGTACGTTTTGGACGCGGGCCAGCGGCCAGAGCCCGCGCCAGTTGCAGCACCGCAACGCAACCCGAAGCGTCATCGTCGGCGCCGTTGTAGATGCTGTCGCCGTTTACCGGCCTGCCGACACCCAGATGATCCATGTGAGCGGTAAGCAGGATGACCTGGTCTTTTAATTTGGTATCACTGCCGGCGAGGACGCCGATCACATTGCGGGTGTGCCATTCGCGAGGGCCGCTGCGAAAGTTAGCCGTGGTGGAAACATCCTGAATGTAGTCGCCGTGGTCGCCCAGCGGAGCGATTCCGATCTGGCGCAGTTCTGCGGCCAGATAGACCGCTGCCCGCAGTTCGTCGGCAGTGCCGCTGCCGCGGCCTTGCATGGCGTCGCTGGCGAGGGTGCCGAGCTCGTCCGCAATTTGAGCGGCGGGGGTGTCGGAAGCTTGCGGCTGCTGCGTCTGGGCGAAGGCGCTGGCCAGCGCGAGCAGGCAAATAGAGACGGCGATGGCGAGTCTGGCACGGTTCATGGCTGCGTTCGGGCTGCTGAACAGAGACGAACCGTAGTATACGTCGGTGACCATCCGCAGAGAGGATGCTCGTCTTGGTTACACGGCAGAGTTGCAGCGCCGCGGGATCGTCGCTGAGCCCTCACTCCATCTTCAACGAGCGGACCGACTGTGCGACCAGATTGCCCTGCTGGGCGGTAACGATGATGTCCCATTGGCCAAGGCCTGGGCTCAGCTCGACCAAGACAGGAAATGAGCCATCGCTTTCCGGCTTGGGCAGGCCGAGGGGTTTGCGAGCGACTTCCTTGCCGTCGCGGATCAGCTGCAGGGTGACCTTGGGATCTTCGCCCTTGGCCGGATAGACAATGAAAAAAAGTCCCACGGGCTGGGTCGAAGGCAAGGAGTCGGCGAGCGTGGGCAGAATTCTTCCAGTGCCGAGATCGAAGGGATCCAGCAGATTGCGTGGTCCGTGCGCGGGTTCGACGCGGCCAACAAGTTCGAGCGAACTCAAGCCCAGATCCTTGCCGGGATCGACGAAGGCGGACAAGCGCCGGACTGCCGTGCTCGCCGCCTGCTCGTCGGTGACTGCGGTCTCAACTCCAAAATGTCCGGCGGGGAGATCCAAAGGTTCGGCATAAAGGATTCGATCGGTCCCCGGCGTGTTCTGGTTCGATACTTCGCGGACCAGCTCGCGGCTGACCTTGCCAATCACTTCACCACTGGCATCATGAAACAGCGCGACCAGAGAGACACGAGCGTAATTCTTTCCGGTTTTCGGGTCGGGGATGACTTTCAGCGACGCAAGCGGAACTTCGAATGCCATCTGATAGGTGACCGTTTCCGGTTTGGGGCGAAGTTTTATGAGAGCAACCTGATAGGGAAACCCGATGGGAGCCGGTTGCGTATTGATGGCCCGCAAGGCGACCGCCTCATAGGGTTGCAGAGGCTCTCCACGCAGCTCGGGTAGCGCGAAGTAGCCATTGCGCGTTTCTACCGTCACTTTGGGGCGGGCAATCTTGACTTCAATCTTGCGAAAGTGGCCATCATAAATTGTGGAGCTAGGGGTATAAGCCAGCTCGTAATGGTTGCGAATGTCCTCCATCATGCGCTGCATGGGCAGAGCGATCTCGTTGGTGTTTTCGACGGCGAAGCCGCCGGTGGCCTCGGCCAACTCCCGTTGGTTGAGTTGGGTATTGGATGCGGCCGTGAGCTGGAGTTCGTCGCCGATGTCATGTCCCGACGGAGAAGAAGAATTTCCCATCGCCCGCGACAGTCCACTCTCGGTGTTGGTGCGATCCTGCGCGGCCAGAGACCCTGTCATGGGACTACTCACGCTCAATCCCTGGGTGTTGACCGTATAGAAGGTCACGCCGGAGCGGTTGGCAAAGCTGATCAGGTTGTCGACGACGTCGCGCCGATCGACGGGAAACGCTAATCCGTCTGATAAATAGAGAATAATCTTGCGGCCGGGCAGCTTTTCCTGACTACGCACCAGTTCGTGCAGGGAATCCATTGCAGCCATGCCGTCGACGTAGCTGCCTACGAAGCGGAGTTGCTCGTACAACGCACCCTGGGCCTCCAGCGCAGATCCCAGAGTGAACGACGCATCTTCCCCCGAGCTATTCCTCGCTAACAGCGAACTCGTCGCCAGAGCCCCCACGTTGAGGTTCAGATTAGGATCGCCCTGGGAGCCTGGCCCCTGGGGCTGCAGTGCGAGACTTCCCAGTGCCGACTGGATGGCACTGTTGGCCAGGGATGTGGTTACATCTAGGCCGGCGTTGGTGGAGAGGCCTTTGGCGGCCGTGTCGGCAGCTTTCAGCAGAGCGTCTTTGTCGTTGGTGTAGGGCTGCTTGAGTTCGAGATTCCGGCTCAGACTATAAATGGTGACAAAGGTATTCGGAAGATTGTCGCTTTTCAGGAACTCGAGGACGGCCTGATGAGCGAATTCCAGGTTCAAGGGCGCGATCCGGGCAAACACGATGGAGACAAAATTCACCTGCCGCAAAGTTTTCTGCGGCTGCGCCGGTGCTTGACCCGACGCTTCGGATGCCGCGACCCGTTGTTCGGCCTGCAGCTGTTCTTTGCCTTCCACGTCGCGGAAGGCTTTGATCTGTTGCCGCACGCCATCTTCATAGACTTCGATCTCTTCGGGACGAAGATTGGCAATGGGATGGTTATGCTTGTCCCGGACCACCAGATCGAGCAGCACCTCTCGTGAGGTGGTGCGGATCACGGGAGCTTTTTCTTTTTCGCCCGCGGCGTCTCCCGCGGCGGCAGGGTTGGTCTGGCCAGACAGCGTCCTGCATATGAGTAAAAACAGAAGAGCTGAGGACGCGAGAATGCGCCTGGGCATACATCTCACCTCGAATCGATTCTGGACTCAGTTTACGCTTCTACCCAGTTGCTGCGCTCCAGAATGGTGGGCGGTTCGTAGGTTTTGCCACGTGCCAGGCGGCGTTCTTCGCGGCGTGTCGTCCATAGCAGGACAGGGCCGAGCAAGGCCGGGAGCATTCGCGAGAGGGTTCCGGATTCCTGGCGGAACTCGTGGCGCAGAGCGCGAATCTTCTCGCTGACGTTGCGGTCGACTTTTCTGAACTGGTGCTCCATCGCCCACAACGCCGAACTGTAGACGCCGCTCAGCCGCCCCATTTCGCGGGTAAAACGTTCGCGGACGCGCGCGTCGGGATAGTCTTTGTAGCGCTGGAATCCCGCCAGCAGAGTGCGCGAAATGCGATACAGGCTGGGCCCGTTGAGCTGGAAGTCGCGCCAGAAGGCCCAATCGAGATAGCGCTTGGAATCGTCGCGTGAAATTGCGGCATGCTTGAAGTTGAATTTGAACTGGCCGTGCACGTCGGCGTAGTCCACATCGCGCAGCAAGCGGCCCTCTTCCGCCATCTGCTGATAGAGCGGCGTTCCCGGGACCGGCGTGTAGAGCATGAACTGGTGGAAGTCAGTATCGTGCGAAACGGCATGCTCGATTTCAGCCATGATGTTGTCGGGCGTGTGATGCTCGAGGCCGATGATGGTCGAGCCCTGCACGCGAATGCCATGCTCGCGCAATTCGCGCGTGAGTTCGCGCGTGTCCGAACCCTGCAGCTTGCTGTAGCCCGCTTTGGGGGATTCCAGTCCCATCCACAGCCACGAGACGCCGAGTTCCACCAGTTCCTGCATGGTGTATTTGCGGATCGCGTTGGCCGACGCGAATACTGAGAGCGCCCAGCTCTTGTGCGCTTCTTTCATGCGTTCGAGCAGGCGCATGGCGCGTTCGCGATGCAGCAGGAAGTTTTCGTCCATTACGAAGAACGATTTCACTTTCAGTTCGTCTTCCATGCGGCTCATGACGTCGAAGAGCTCATCGCCGGTCTCGAAGAAGTTGACGAACTTTCCCTTACCGCCAAAAAATGCCGAGGTGGTGCAGAAATTGCATCCCATGGGGCAGCCGACGGAAGGAATGATCGTCGCGGCGGTCGCGCCCTTGCGCTCGGGAAGGCGAATGCCCATGATGCGCGTGCGCATGCCGGAAACAATCGCGGGATGGCGGATGGGCGCGTTCTCGTCTTCGCCCAGGTAGCGCCGCATCCAGGCGATGCCTTCGCCCTTCACGATGTGATCGGCATCAATCATGTTTTCGATGCCGGGGATGGCGGCGACATGGCCGCCGACTATGATGACCGACTGAGGCGAGAGTTCGCGCGTCATGCGGCACATTTCGCGGACCTTGGCCACGTTCACGATGATTCCCGTGATGCCGACCACGTCGTACTGATTGTTTTTCAGTTCGCGGGCGAAGTCGTCGCGGGTGGGAAAGTCGAGCAGCGCGCAGGGCGCGGAAATGTTCTCCTTGATCATCATGATGCCCCAGGAGCGATGAAACATGCGCAGCGAGAAGCTGCCCTGGGCGCGCGTGACCTGATTGTGATAGAGCTCCATCGGGTTGATGGAGCGGCTGCCGAATTCGTCGTCTTGGGCGTACGGTCCGAAAACCGAGCTCAGGAGAATGCGAGCCTGGGATCCTTTGGGATGCTTCTCGAAAGTTCCGGAGTGAGTGCCGTGTAGAACGTTATGAGTGCTGTTTGCAACATCGCTGGTATGAAGTTCCAATTTGTTTCATCATCCGTTTCTCCCCACTTGCCGTTACTGCAATCGTAATCGCGCCCACCCACAGTGAAGCGGCTCGGGGAAAGAAAACACAAAAAGATTACAAAGGCAGGACGCTGACCAAAGGTAACCGGACGCAACCGCCGTACTGCTGCTGATTCAACCTATGCACCGCCGAGTACGCAGAGAGCGCCGAGAAAATCAGTACCAGCAAAGCCCCTCGAACTTTCTCTGCGTGCTTTGCGTGCTCGGCGGTGAAAGGGCGTGCGAGGGGTGCACTTGAACCCGGCTCGCCATCTGGCCTAGAATCGCTGCGCGATGGCATCGGAGCCACTGGAGATCGAGCGTCTGGACCGGGGAGTGCTGAGTTTGCGCGGCCCGTTGACCATGGAGAACGTGTCTCCATTTCTCAACGCGGTGCGCCGCGAAGACGCGCCCACCATGATTCTGGATTTCACCAACGTTCCCTATCTCGATTCTTCTGGCCTGGGATCGCTGGTCAGCGCCTGCACCACCTGCACCAAGGCGGGACGCCGGATCGCACTCACAGGCGTGAACAAGCGGGTGCTGAAAGTGTTTGAGATTACGCGGGTCGAACAGGTGTTTCTGATGTTTCCCACGCTCACCGACGCGCTCGAGGCCTTTACCAACGCCGGAACCGCATAAACCGATGGCCGTTGTGATCTCCATGCTGCGCGGCGTGAACGTGGTTGGCCGCAACCAAATCAAGATGGACGCCCTGCGCTTGTTGTATGAATCTTTGAAGTTCGATTCCCCGCGCACTTATATTCAGAGCGGCAACGTCGTCTTCCGGACGAAGGGCACGATCAGCGCCAGCAACTCCGCGGCACTGGCAAAGAAAATTCAGGACGCCATCGAGCGCGAATTTGGGTTCGGCCCCGAAGTCATCTTCCGCACGCCGAGTGAACTGAGAAAAGCCATCGCGGCCACTCCGTTCCCCGCCAGCCGGAACCTGGAGCCGGGAAAAATCCTGGTAACGTTCCTTAAGGCTGAGCCCGCCAAGGAAGCACACGCTACGCTCGATGCCCTCAAGCATCATCCCGAGGAATTGCATCTGAAGGGCCGCGAACTCTACATCTATTTCCCCAACGGCGCGGGCAAGACCAAGCTCCCGTGGTCGCAGGTGGAGAGACTGCTGAAAGTCGCCGGCACCGCGCGCAACTGGAACACAGTCAACAAACTGCTGGCCATCGCGGAAGAAATGGAAGCGGCTGAGTGAGCCGCGTTTTAGCTGAGAGCTGACGCCTAGCCGCTGAATTGAATGGTCGGGACGGGCAGATTTGAACTGCCGACCCCTCGCACCCCAAGCGAGTGCTCTACCAGGCTGAGCCACGTCCCGACGAGGAAGGATTCCACCGATGCCGCAGCCGCCGTCAGGCGAACCGCTAGCCTCTAGCGGAGGGGTTCACGAAGTAATTCTACACTACGGTCGGCCCTTAGCGCGCTGCCGCACCTACTCTAGGTCTCTCCAGTTAGCCCCTACGCCCATATCCGCTTGCAGCGGCACGGCCAGGGCGTGGACTTTCTCCATATGCTCGCGGACCAGGGGCTGCATGGCTTCGACTTCGTTCTCTGGGACTTCGAACACCAGTTCGTCGTGCACCTGCAGCGTCATTCTCGATTTCATGTCGCGCTCGCGCAGGGCGGCATCGATGCGGATCATGGCAATCTTGATCAGGTCGGCGGCCGTGCCTTGCAGCGGGGTGTTGACGGCGGTGCGCTCGGCGAAGCCACGCTGGTTGGCGTTCTTGCTGTTGATGTCGGGGATGGGACGGACGCGTCCGAACAGAGTTTTCACTTTCATGTCGCGCCGCGCTTCTTCGAGAGTCTTGTCGATAAAGGCGCGCACGCCGCTGTACTTTTCAAAATAAGCGGTAATGAATTGTTTGGCTTCGCTGGGCGCGATGCCCAGCTGCTGCGACAGTCCAAACGCCGACAGCCCATAGACGATGCCGAAGTTCACGACCTTGGCCTGGCGGCGATGGTCGGGCGTGACCATGAGCGGAGGCACGCCGAACACCTGCGAAGCCGTCAGCGTATGAATGTCGTCGCCGCGCCGATAGGCTTCGACGAGCAGCGGATCGCGCGAAAAATGCGCGAGCAGCCGCAACTCGATTTGCGAATAGTCAGCGGTGAGCAAGACGTGGCCGGGTTCGGCCGTAAACGCGGCACGGATGCCACGCCCCAGCTCGGTGCGAATCGGAATATTCTGCAGATTCGGATTGGCAGAAGACAGGCGTCCCGTGGCCGTTCCCGTCTGTCCGAACGTGGTATGCAGACGTCCGGTCGCGGGATTGATGAGCGCCGGCAGCGCATCGACATATGTGGATTTCAGCTTGGTGAGCTGCCGGTAGTCGAGCACCATGCGCGCGATGGGATGATTCTCCGCCAGTTCTTCCAGGACATCGACGGCCGTCGATATTGTGCGTCCCTTGCCGTATTTCACCGGCTTGGGCAGGTTCATGCGATTGAACAGCACGTCGCCCAGCTGTTTGGGTGAACCCACGTTGAATTCCGTTCCGGCAACTTCGTAAATTTCCTTTGATTTGACCGAAATCTCGCGTTCCAGTTCGCTCGACATCTGCGAAAGCGCGGCCGTGTCGATTTTCACTCCCGCTTGCTCCATGCGCGCCAGCACGGGCACGAGCGGCAAATCCATGCCTTCATAGAGATTGGTGAGTCCGGCTTGCTCGACTTCGCCGCGCAGCGCGGCTGCCAGCCGTCCTGCAATGTCGGCACTCTCTGCTAGTTCTCCGCCGAGCTTGAGATTGAAACGCCGCAGAGCCACGTCGGCCAGCCGGTGCGACGACCACGTGGGATCGAGCAAGTACGAATACAGCATAGGATCGTGGCGCACTCCGGCCAAGGAAACTTCCTGCTTGGAGTTTTCGTGCTGAGGGAGCCTTTGGGAACTGAGCGCGTGGATTGCCGCCTTGTAATCGTGGATGGTCTTGGCGACGCTCGCGTCGGCCAGCACAGAGCGCAGCTTGTCTGCGGCGCCGCCGGAGTCGAGATTGACGGACTCAAGTTTAACGACGATCGCCGACCCGGCTGCCGCTGAGATGGCCACGCGGCGGTCCACGGGCTCGGGCGCTGCGGCCGCTGATGCCAGCGACGCATCGCTCAGGCCGCCCATCAACGACATCTGCGCATCTTCTTTCTGCGTCGCCCCTTCCTTTTCCTCTTCTTCCTCGGGCGCGGCCGTCGCACCTTCCCGCTCGATGGCAACTGCGAGCGCGCCGCCAGGCGCAACCGCTTTCAAAACACTCTCGACGTCTGCGGCAGATTTCGCCTCTGCATAATGCGTCTCGTTGACCTCAACTACCGGCAGCAACTCTTTCAGCAGCGAGCTGAATTCCAGCTCAGTAAACAGCGCGCGGAGCTCGTCCACGTTGGGCTCACCGGCGCGCATCGCGGTCACATCCAGCTCAATGGGAACATTCGTATCGATGGTCGCCATGCTCTTGCTGAACAAAACTGCCTCGCGATTGTTCTGCAGCGACTCGCGGTAAGTTTTCTTTTCCACTTCGGCCGCGCGCTCCAGCGCTTGCTCGACCGTGCCAAAGCGCTTGATGATTTCGACCGATCCTTTTTCGCCGATGCCGGGTGCGCCGGGAATGTTGTCAATCGCGTCGCCCCGCAGCGCCATCACGTCGACCACGCGCTCGGGAGGCACGCCGAGGATTTCTTCCACTTTGGCTGCATCGCAAATCAAATTATCCTTCGGCGGATTCAGAATCTGCACTTGGTCATTTACCAGCTGCATCATGTCCTTGTCGCTGGAGACGACGTACACGGGATGCGAAGCTTCGGCGGCCTTGCGCGCCAGCGTACCGATCACATCATCGGCCTCGAAGCGGACAACCTCGAGAATCGGAATACGGTAGGCTTCCAGCGCGCGCCGAATGTAAGGCACCTGCTGCACCAGATCTTCGGGCATGGCCGCGCGGTTGGCCTTGTAGCCCTTGTATTCCACTTCGGTGAAAGTCTGCGTCTTGATGTCGAACTTCTTGATGGTGGTGACGGCCTCGGCCTGCTCGTCGCGAAATGTAGGCCCGGCGACGTCGAAGACTGCGGCGAGATATTCGGGAGAAAAATCCTCGCGCAGTTTGCGCAGCATGTTCACGAAGACGTAAGTCGCCGCCGTGGGCAGGCCGGTGCGAGTGGTCATGGGCCGCTGCCGCGCCATGGCATGATAGGCGCGGAAAATGAACGACATGGTGTCGATGAGATAGATTCGGCCGGGCGCGGCTTTGGCGTCGGTCGACGCTGCGGGTGGGGAGGAGTCCGATGATTTCTTTCGCGGGGGCAACCCGGCTAGTGTAGCGCAGGTCGCGGGAAGAAACCTGGCACTGGAAGTCGAGCGCTAGAAAGCAAAATCTGGAAATCGAACTCTAGAAGTCGAACTCTAGAAATCCAGGCGAAAATTTGCTTCGACCACCAGATCACCTTTGTTGCCCGCGGAATTCTGGAAGACCAGGTAGTACTTCACGCTCTGATTCATCGAGGGCGGCAGGTCGAAATTGACTGCCTGATTGTGAGCCGAGTCCACCGAGAACAAAGCTTCGCCGGGACGGCCGCCGGCAAACTCGGCGTGCTGTTCTTCATTGAGGATGAGGAAGCTGATGTTTGTGGCGTCGTCGGATGGACCGTGGGTTTGCCCGGCGAACGATTCGAAAATTCCGTGCAGGTGCGGTTGCACTTCATGAGCGGGAATCTCGAAGGGAAACGTCGCCGAGCCCTTGAGGTGGAACGTCTTCTGCAGGACCGTTTGCGTCGTCGCGGCCGGCGGACGCACCAGTGGCAGCTCCGGCGCATCGTTCTTCGGCTGCTGCGGTGGCGGTGCTTTCGTGCAGGCGGATGGGAACAGCAGGAGAGCCCCGATCGCAGCCGCCAGACACCCCAAACGCAGCGTCGTCATCAGTGCCCCACGGTCTTCCCGGGTATCGGTTGGCCGTATTCGGTGTTGAAGTGCAGCTGAATTTCGCCGCACGTGCCCTGCTCCGGCGAGTACACCACGCAGGTATCGAAGGGGCGCGAGTAGACATGCAGGCTGACTGCGCGTTGGTTGAATTCCCGGGGATTCACCACGCGATGCACGGGATCGGCGGGATCGACCGCGCACGGCTCCGCGATATTCATCTCGACTGTGTTGGTTGGTTCGAGGCTGCTGCGCCCCGTCTGCAGGTCCTGATGAACCAGATGAAAATTCTCCACCTGCAGGCGCCCGATGGGAACGGCCATCCAGCAGTTCTGGTCGCGATGATTGTGCACCGAACTCGCCTGCCCAACTTCCCAGCAGATGGCCATCAACTCATAGAGCGTGGTGCGGTCGATGAGATTGCGGGTGTAATGCTGCCGGTCCCAGGTCAGATAGGGCGCGAGCGATTCGGCGCCAACCGGCGTGTCGCGCAGAAAGCGGCGAACCGTTTCGGTGCCGTCGAACGCCGACTCAGGCAGCTGGCGCAGGCCCTCAACCAGGGTCTGGATGGGAACGGGCTTTACCGCGGTGGGCATCGGTGGCTCCGATGAAGAAGTATAGCCCAAGACCTAAGACCTGATGCCAACTACGGCTGCGTCCCGGCTTCCAAGATTTCCTTGCTCCCGCTCTGTGCGACCGCAGGATAGACGGCTCCCTTGCGGCGGCGCAAGTCACCAGGCAATTCCGAGCGCAGCAGCCACAAACCCGCCGCCACGGCGGCGAGCCAGGTAATCGACACCAGCGCCAGTCGGGAAACATCTGCCAGACGGCTGCCATGGGCGGCGCCCGTGAGCGGCACGGCCTTCGCGACTTCAAAGCTGATGCCTCCTGCCACGACCGCAACCAAGGCTGCCTTGCCTAATTCTTTCCATCGAAACTCGCGCAGCGGAACCAGTTTCTTGTAGCTCAGCAGTCCGGCGAGGGCGAGCAGGTTCAGTCCAATGCCAATGTTGGAGGCCCACGCGAGTCCCAGTACTCCGAAGGCGTGAAACATCGCGGAGTAAATGGGCAGGGACGCTGCGGTAATCAGGCTGACGGCAAGCATGGGCGTGAGCGTGTCTCCGGCCGCGTAGAACGCACGCGCATACAATCCTTGCGCCGACCACAAGGCCAGCGACAGCGAAAACCAGAAAAAGTAAAGCGCGCTGGTCTGCGCGTCAGAGAACAGAAACTTGCCCCAGCGGTAGACCAGGTCGGTCAGGGGGAGCGCGGCAGCCATCATCCAGGCAGTAGCCAGAAACGACGCGCCGGAGACGCGGTAGACCGAATCGTTCACCGTTTGGGCGAATTCGGCGAGCTTTTTCTCGTTGAACAAGCGGGCAAAAAACGGCAGGGAGGCCTGACCGGTAGCTTGTCCCAGTACCGCAATCGGCACGGCGAACAAGCGTTTCGCATAGGTGAGGCGTGAAATGTCGCCCACGCCGCTGGCCGCGTAGTGCCGCAGAATCCAATCATCCGCGGTTACCAGCGACACGCCCAGCATCAGCGGTACCGACAGTTTCACCCATTCGCGAAACGCCGGATTCATCACATCAAATGACGGCCGGTATCCCGTGCCAATTTTTGCGGCGCCAATCACGCTGGCCAGAAACGGTCCGGCGAAGCTGCCAATCAGCGCCCCGTAGGCCAGGGATGCGATGCCGAAATGTTTTCCGCCGACCACGCCTCCCAGAATGATGAACACGTTGTAGAGCAGCGGCCCGAACGCGGGGAACAAAAACAACCGGTGCGAGAGCAGCACCGCCGAAACCACTCCGCCGACGTAGAAGAAGATCTGCGCCGGCAAGAGAATGCGGGTGAGATGGACGCACAGGTCGATTTTGTCGGGCGAGAATCCTTTGACGAACCAGCGCACAAATTGCGGCGCGAAAATCTCTGCCACAACCGTGCCCACCAGCATGACCGCGGTCATGACTGTGATGATGATGGAAAAGGTCTTCTGCGCGTCGGCGTCGCGCTTCTCCGCGAGGAAGCGCGTGTAGATAGAAATAAAGGTAATCGAGGCCGCGCCCCCGGCCACAATGTAATTCAGGAAGTCGGGCAGGGTGAACGCAGCCACGTAGGCATCGGTTTGTCCGGTGGCTCCGTACGTCCGAATGATGTACCAGTCGCGCGCGTAGCCGATCACGCGCGACAGCATGACCGCCGAGATCAGCAGCATGGTCGCCGAAAATGCCGTGTGCTGGTGCGACGGCCGGAAAAAACGCAGAAGTTTCTTCATTGAGACCCGAGGCTCAATCTTAGACGATCTTATCGGAATCTCAATCCAGCAGACAGTTGCGCACCGGGCACATCCGAAAGACCAAGCTGTGACTTACTTTCCTTCCGGCGAAACCCAAACCTTGTCTGCCGACACCAGGTCCACGCTCGACACTTCCGAGCGCAGCTTTACCGACTGCCATCCCGCTTTCTTCGGAGGCTTGGCCATAAATGTCAGGAAATACTGGTGACCCAGCCGGCGCGTGAAGTCTTCGAGATACGGCGCGAACGACACGGGCGTTCCGTTGAACCCGATGCCATAGGCTTCGCCTCCGGTTTTGTCCGCAACCTGCGACAAATAAAGCTGTCCCCAATAGGTTTGCCAGTAGCTGTGCCCGAAGTGCCCGCTCCCCGGCGTATAGATCGCCGACACGACCACGCCTGCGCGTTGCGCATCGTCGACCGCCTTCTCCAGATACGGATCATTTACGTCCCGGCCCTCGTAATACAGGTCGATCCCATCCGTGGCCATGATGACCTCGCGGCGCGCAGTACTGGCTGGCCAGTGTTTGATCAGATCGTCGAGCGAAAAATAAGGGCTGCCGTTGGTTCCGCGCATCCCCATGGGAAGGCGTAGTGCTTTCGCCGCCAGCGCATGATCGCTGGTCAGGTTCTGCACGATCTTCGCGGTGCCCTCCTGCATGTAGGCCACGCCAATTTTGACCGAGTCCGGCTGCGCGTTGATGAACTGCCGGATCTCGTCGAGCTGGTTGCCCAGGCTGGCGCTCGATCCGTCGTCGAGCAGAACATAAAGTTCCAGGGGGGCGCGATCGCCCTGCGCCGGAATCCACTCGGTCACCTTATCGCGGGTCTTACCCTCAAATACCAGCACATCTTCGCGGTTCACGGCTGGTACGTCAGTCCCGTGATGCGGCTCGACGGTGACCAGCATGTGCACCGGAATACCGTCGTCGGATGACGTCTGCGCCGAGAGCGTTCCCGCTCCGCAGACGCACACAGCAACACCCAATAGCGCACTCGATAGCGCATTCGCCATAAAACCAGATTTATTCATGTTGGCTCCTTCCAAGAGACACTCCGTTCCAAACCTGCGTCTACAACCTCTAAACCCTTCTGACTATTAGATGTTTCGGTCAACCCGAAGGATGGAACCAGGCAGCGCTCGCCCCCGCGAAATCAAATGCGATAATCTCCCCGTGCCCACTTCCCCGTCGACTCTCCGCTCTGCCGTTCTCCGCCGATCCTTCCGCAAGTCTTTCCCCGCGGCCGTGCGTGGGGAAGGCGTTTACGTCTGGGATTCCGACGGCAACCGCTATCTCGACCTCTCAGGCTCCGCTGCCGTCAATTTCATCGGACACGGCGTGCCGGAAATCTCCGCCGCTATCGCCGAGCAGACTGCGCAACTCGAGTTCGTCCACACCAGCCAGTTCACCACTCCGGTGGCCGAAGCCTATGCGGAGGAACTGCTGGCGTTCGCGGGATCGAACTTTAGCGGCGGCGCCGTCTACTTCACCTGCGGTGGCTCGGAATCGATTGAGACCGCGCTGAAGCTCGCCCGCCAGTATCAAGTGGAAATCGGACAGACGTCGCGCTATCAGATTCTCAGCCGACAGCAGAGCTATCACGGCTCAACCCTGGGCGCATTATCGGTGTCGGGCAACCGCCGCCGCCGCGAAATGTATTTGCCCATGGTGAAGGAGTTCGCGCACGTCGGCATGTCCTACTGCTACCGGTGCGATTTCGATTGCAGCGATGGCTGCCGCAACTGCGGCCAGCAATATGCCGCGGAACTGGAGCGCGCCATCGAAGACAGCAACGGTCAAGCTGCCGCCTTTATCTTCGAGCCGGTTAGCGGAGCTACGCTGGGCGCGGTTGTCCCTCCGCCGGGATACCTGCAGTCGGTGGCGGAAATCTGCCGCCGCCGCGGCGTGCTGCTTATCGCCGACGAAGTCATGACAGGCATGGGCCGCACTGGGCTCAATTTCGCTGTCGAGCATTCCGGCGTCACTCCCGATATTCTGGTCACCGCCAAAGGACTTTCCAGCGGATATGCGCCGCTCGGCGCCGTCCTCGCCAGCGGGAAAGTCGTCGACGCCATCGCTAACGGTTCCGGTGCATTCCTGCACGGCTTCACCTACAACGCGCATCCCATTTCGCTGGCCGCCGGACGCGCCGTGCTGCGATATCTGCGGGAAAAACAATTGGTCGAAGCTGCGGATTCTTCGCGTGTGGGTACGCCCGCGGAGGAATTCAAACACGCGCTCGAAACGCTAGGCGACGAAGAAACAGTGGGAGACGTTCGCGGCATTGGCTTGCTCTGGGCGGTGGAATTCGTTGCCGACAAGTCCAGCACGCGTCCGTTCGCGCCCGAAAAAACTTTCTCGTCACGGGTCGGCGCGGCGGCGTTGAAACGCGGCGTGCTCGTCTATCCCATGCAAGGCAGCGTCGACGGCATCAGCGGCGACCACCTTCTGCTCGCGCCTCCTGCAGTCATCACGCCTGAACAAATCTCCTGGTCAACCGATCAACTGCGAGCATCTATTCGGGAGGCAGCTACGTCACTTTGAAGGCAGAATGTGTCGTTGTCGCCAGTGTCGCACGCGGCGGCGCAGCGCATAGTACTCGTTGATCGGGCGATCATCAGTCAGCGCGGGGGTGGATGGACTCTTGGCGATCAGGGCTTCGATCGGTACTTCATTTTTCAAGAACTTATCAAGCGCGAGAGTCACCGCCGCACTCTCATCCGCAGCGCTCCCCGCAGACAGGGGATCCCACTCCGTGAGATCGGCGGCAGCATCCGCCGGAATCTTGCGCTGCAAGTCTGCCGCGCTCAACTGCGGAAGCGGCTGTTCGCTGGCCAGAAAGTGATAGCCCCAGCCCTCGACGCCGCCGAACACGCGCACGTAGGGAAACGACTCGTGCAGCGATCGCGCAACTGATGCGAAATCCTCGTCGTCGCCGCCGGGCAGCCACTGCGCCAGAATCCCGCCGGGACGCAGCCGCTTCCGCGCCGCCGCATAAAATTCCTTGGAATACAGCATGCTCGATCCCGCCGCTTCCACCGGCGGCGGAGGATCGATGGTGATCAGGTCATACTGCTGCGTCGTGCGTTCCAGGTAACGCCGGCCGTCGTCGATCACTACTCGCGCACGAGGAGACTTGAGCAACTCGTCCCCATCGCTGTGAAAATAGCTGAACAGGCGAGGTACGCTCGCCACCAGCTCGACCGCCGTGGCGCGAATCTTCCAGCTGAGCAGCGAGCGAAAGGTAGTGCCCATGCCGAAGCAGATGTCGAGCGCGTCCTGCGGCGGGCGGTCGAGAAACGCCAGCGGCAGATGCGCCATCATTTTCGTGATCGGAGTCAGGTTGGTCATGCCGTATCCGTTCACGAGTAACTTTTTGTCCATGCCGGTTCCGCTGGCAATGACCGTGGCGGTCGAATCGCGCAGCACCTGCTGTTGCGGATAGCTCTCGTCATAGCCTTTGCCGGTGAAAACAAGAACGGCCGCCAGCGGCAGCAGTGCATACGCCGCGGCGCGCGCGGCGGGAGTCGCGACTAGCGCCGGACGCAAAGCTCGCAAACCGAAAATCAGCCACGGCAAAGCCAGCACGATCAGTGACCAGCGTTCACTCAGATACGGCAGCAGCAGAAAGCCCGCCAACAGTGGCCCCAGAATGCATCCCAGCACGTTGATGGCGTAGGCACTGCCCGCCTTGCCGGGATCGCCGTCCGATCGGCGGTCGACAAGCATAGGCGTGAGAAAGCCCAGCAGCCCAGTGAAGGGAGCAATGCCGAGCATCGTGCGCAGGCCCTTGACGAGGTGAACGCTCGGGCTCGCCGTCACCAGCGGAAAGAGGGCGGCTAGCGCCAGCAACGTCCATAGGATGGGCGTCTCTTTATGAGGACCTGTTCTTAAAGAAGATTCCGCGCGCCGCGCGCTCCAGCTGCGGTAAATGCGAGATCCCACAAACGTCGCGGCCAGATACACGGCCAGGATGCCGGCGAAAGCGTAGACCACGGTTCCGACATAGGGCGTGAACTGGCGCACCCAGACCACTTCCATCCCCATGCTGGTGAGGCCCGTCAGAAACAGGAGAGCGACAATTCCGCTGCCGCTGGCGGCATTTGCATTCCGTTGTGAGGATCCCTCGCCGTCCTCGACTGCGGATTCTCTGGGAGAGTTCAGCGACAACAGCACCGCCGCCGCCGCAATCGCAACGTTGCACACGGCTCCGACGCGCAGCGTTCCGCGGAAGCCAAGCAGTTCGATGAGCATCAGAGGCAGTTCCGTGCCCACAACCGCACCGGCAACGTTGGCAGTGTAGAGAGAGCTGAACGAGCGTCCGGCCTCGCGGGGTTGCGTCTGCCGGATCGCACGCATGCCGACCGGGATGGTCGCTCCCATCAGCACGCACCACGGAATCAGCGTGCAAGCGACCCAGAGGCCGGAGGCGGAGTAATAGGCCAAGGACGAAGACAGGTCGAGGCGTTCAAGCACGCTGCGGCCCCATCCCAGTTCAGAAGGCACCGCGATGCCCGACACTCCAATCAGCAGTTCGATCAGGGCATAGAGACGCAGCGCGGGAATGCGGAGGCTGTCGCCGCGCTGGTGCAGCAATTCTCCACTCGCCCAAGAACCCAGTCCCAAGCCGGCCATGAATACCGAGAGCACGATGGAAACCATCGCGGTCGTGACCCCGAACTGCGCCATGGCCAGGCGCAGCCAGACCAGTTCATAAAGGACGCTGCAGAAACCCGAGACCAGGAAGAGCGAGAGGAATGCTGCGCGGAATGTTTTTGCGGATGGATGGATTGGCAAGCGCTGACCGTAACTGGCATGGGAATCAAAACACATCGCTGCCGGGCAGAGCAAGAGGCCCGGCTGGAAGGATGATCTATGGCTGTAAGTCGATCAATCGACAAGGCTTGGGAGAGGAGCAAGAGTTGAGGCGGGAATGATGGCGGGTGCATTGCCGCTCGCCGTTAGGTGCGTCAAAGTGGCGATCGAGCCCTGCGGGGCGCGGAACGATTAGGAAGCATAAACGAAACACGGAGGCAACGATGGTAAGTCCAACTCAAACTATGACGGAATTGTGCGAGCAGGTTGACCCGCGCGTGCTGCGGGCGTTGCGCGATCTGGCAGTAGACGAACGGGCGCGGCGCATGCGTCCGGCGCCTGACATGTTGCGATTGCAGGAAAGCTGGCTGGCCGTGGGCGAAAAACGCGTTCTGCTCTGGCTGGCGGCGCGCGTCCCGGACGGCATTGGCCCTGACCACCTCACTGTATTAGGTCTGCTGGCGCAGATCGGCGCGGGAGTGTTCTACGCGCTCGCCGCATTTCATCGCTACGCACTGCTGGCGGTAATCGCCTGCCTCGCTGTGAACTGGCTGGGCGATTCGCTCGACGGAACACTCGCCCGCGTGCGCCAGCGCCAGCGTCCGCGCTATGGATTCTATGTCGACCACATGGTCGATAGCTTCGGCGCGCTAGCCCTGATGGGAGGCCTCGCGCTGTCTGGCTACATGCAGCCCTGGATCGCGATTGGTTTGCTGATTGCTTTTCTGGTGCTTTCCATCCAGTCGTATCTGGCGACGCACGCTCTGGGGGAGTTCCGCATTTCGTTCTGGCGCTTCGGCCCCACTGAGCTGCGGTTGCTGCTGGCGGTTGGCAACCTCGCCTTGTTCTGGAAACCGGTGGTGCATTTGTTCGGTGGGCAATATCGATTGTTCGATGTGGGAGGAGGAATCGGGCTCGCCGGAATGACGTTGATGGCGATCGTCTTCACGGCGCAAAACACGGCGCGGCTGTATCGCGAGGAGAGGATTGCGCAATGACAATGACAACGGCGGAAGGTTTGTGCAGGTCCCGCGTTCGCTCCACGCTAGTGCGATGGTGCAAATTCAACCTCGTGGGCGGAATCGGTATCGGCGTGCAAATCGCCGCGCTGTTCTTCTTGAAGAGCATTTTGCACTTCAATTATCTGGCCGCAACCGCAGTCGCCGTGGAAGCTGCCGTGATGCACAACTTCGTCTGGCATGAACAGTTCACCTGGGCCGATCGCGCGAAGCCTGACCAGACGAGGCTGGATGGAACGAAGAACGGTGGCGCCCCTGAGCTATATCGGGCGAGCCTGAGGCACCTGCTGCGTTTTCATCTGAGCAACGGCGCGGTCTCGATTCTCGGCAACCTTGCATTGATGAAAGTAATGGTGGGTCAGGGACACATGAACTATCTCGCCGCCAATGCGATTGCGATCGCCTTGTGCTCGGTAGCGAATTTTCTAGTGAGTGAGACTTGGGTGTTCGCGGGAGGATGAGGGTTCATTACCTACAATCCCCGCCCTGCGTCGCAAAACACGCGACATCAGGAAGGGCACCCGGCCCCACACGAGCTATGCGATCTTCAGTACGACCTTGCCGTAGTTCTTTCCTTCTTCCAGCAGCTTGTAGGCTTCAGCGGCTTGGCTCAGGGGGAAGACCTGGCCGATCTGGGGCGTTAGTTTGCCTTCGGCGATCCAAACGGAAAGCTGTTGCCAGGCTGGGTCCATGATGGCGCGGTTGTGCGACAGATATGTCAGCCAAAGGCCTTGCACGGAGGCGGATTTGGCGTACATGGCGCGCAGGTCGAGTTTGGGGGATTTGCCGGTGGCGGTGCCGTATTGGATAACACGCCCGAAATCGCGCAGGCAGCGCGTGCTTTTGGCGGTGTGTTCTCCTCCGAGCATTTCGAAGACGGCGTCGACGCCTTCGCCGTGCGTAAGATTCTTCACGACCTCTTCGTAGTCGTGCTGTTTGTAATTGATGCCGTGCTGCAGGCCGAGCGCTTTGACGCGCTCGAGTTTTTCGGGAGACGACGAAGTGCCGTACATTTCTACGCCGAGCAGGCGGCCGATCTGAACGGCGGCGGTGCCCACGCCTCCGGCGACGGCGTGGATGAGGACGCGGGGAGTGCGCGGCGGAGCTGCGCTTCGCTCGACAGCCCCTTCGGTCCCGCTCAGGGCAGGCGAGAGCGGCTGTCCCCACGCAGCTCCTGGCGTCATGCCGGCTTGCCAGTAGGCGAGGTAGGCGGTGAAGTAGTTGACGGGGAAGGCAGCGGCTTGTTCGTCCGTCAAGTTCGCGGGGACGGGCCAGAGCATGCTGGAGGGGACAGCAGTTTTTTCGGCGAACGCCGCCCACTGGGTATATCCCATGACGCGGCGTCCGGTCGTCTCGCCGTTAGCAGTCAGTTCGACGCCGGAGAATTCGCGGCCGACGGTGAGCGGGGGAGCGGGAGTTCCGGGATAGCCGCCTTTGGTGGTCATGAGGTCGGCAAAGTTCAAGCCACCGGCGGCGACGCGGACGAGAGTCTCGTTGGGCTTCGGTGTGGGGTCGGGAATGTCTTGAATAGACAGCGCTCCGGGGCCGGAGAGGCTGGAGAGCACGAGAGCTTTCATGCAAAAAGTTTAGCAGGCCGACGAACTCTCAGAGCGAAGCGAGCGGGCTGGGTGTCAGGTATCAAGGTAAAAGACCTGAGACCAGACACCCAACACCCGGCTGCGGGCAGAAGCAAGGAACCATGCCGACAACGCAGTCGGCCTACAGCACCATCGTCAGCGCGATGCGCACGCCGGGATGCACCAGGTCAAAAAGGAAATACTCCCCGTCGACGTAGTCGATGTAGCAGTCGTCGCTGTAGGCCCAGCCAACCGGCCACGCATCGACCATGACGAACGAGTAGCCGCCGTACTGGAACTGCGGCTGGCCGTTCACGACGCGCGGCCGCGACGGGTGGAAAGTGTGGCTGCGGCCAAAATGGGCGCGGAACTTGTCGTCCGGAATACGGCCGCCCTGGCCGGCTGGCTGCGCCTGTTGCTGCGTCTTCATGTCGTCGCGCGACCGCTTTTCCTCCTGCTTCTGTTCGTTCTTGTCCGGTTTGGCAGGCTTGGCGTCGTCCTGCCGGGGATTCATCTGATCCTGCTTGTCGGCAGGTCGAGCCGTATCCTGTTGCTTGGGTTCTTCCGGCTTCGGTTTGTCCTCCTGAGGTTTGTCGTCCTGTGCGTAGACAGCCGCTGAAACCGCAATCAGAAACGAGAAAATCGCTACATTCAATAACCTGAAAGCTCGCATGTCTTTTCCTCCGTGCGATCTGGATCGCCGGCTCCGAGCGAACCGGTACTGACAACTATGTCTGAACAACCATGGGCCGGCGAACTGCCCGCTGCGGCAGTGTCGCGACTGCCCTCATCAGATGCCCGATCAGGAATTTGCGCTCTGCTCCTTTCCTGTAAGTGCGGACCGAAAACCCTGTAGCCGACGAGTGAGCCCATACCCTAGGCGGGTGCAAGACCGAAGGACCGAAATTCTGCACCCACGACCGAGGCCCGCGTCCCTACCCACCTCTCCGCGGCAGGTATATACTCTTGGCGTTGGATTACTGGTCGTCCGGCTAAGCCCCTTGCGGGCCGGAACGGGGCGTACATTCATTCATTCCCCTAATTCATGCGCGCCCCGCATGCGTAAGGCTGACTCCCGCCGGGGGCGGCGGAGAAGCGGCACGGGTGCATCGCCTGGTGGTATGGGCATATAGGCAAACTGCATCCGCGGGGAGGTTTACCGTGGATATTATTTTTGTACGTCTTCTTTTTGTCGTTGTAGTAGCAGTTACCTGCTTTGTTATCGCTCCGTTCGGGCAGCCGCGTAACATTGACGCGGGGTTGGGCGCGCTGATTGGCGCGGCCATCGTTCTGTTTGAGTGGAAGCTGCGCATGGTCAGCCTGAAGCGGCTGATCGGCGCCGCGATCGGAAGTTTCCTCGGCATCTGCGGCGCGTATCTTTTCTCCTTGGTGATCCGCAGCGCTGTCCCGACGGGAAATACCCAGAGCTTTCTGCAGATTCTGGTGATGCTTCTGATGGCCTACGTCGGGCTAATCGTGGGCGCGAACAAGGGCGATCTGCTGAACCTGGCGGCGTTGGGCGGAATCTTTGGCGGCGAGAAGCAAGGCAAGAAAAGCTACAAGATCCTCGACACCAGCGTCATCATCGACGGGCGCATTGCCGACATTGCTGAGACGGGATTTCTTGACGGCATTATCGTGACGCCGCAGTTTGTGCTGCGCGAGTTGCAACTGGTGGCCGACTCGGCCGATTCGTTGAAGCGCAACCGGGGAAGGCGTGGGCTGGACATTCTGCAGCGGCTACAGAAAGTGGCCACGCTGACCATCCAGATTGTGGAAGATGACTTCCCTGCCGTGCGCGAAGTTGACCTGAAGCTGATCGAACTGGCCAAGCTCTATGAGGGCAAGATCATCACCAACGACTTCAACCTGAATAAAGTGGCGCAACTGCAGGGTGTGCAGGTGCTGAACATCAACGAGCTGGCGAATTCGCTGAAGCCGATCGTGCTGCCGGGCGAGACCATGCGCGTGTTCATCCTGAAAGAAGGCAAGGAATATAACCAGGGTGTGGCGTATCTGGATGACGGAACGATGGTGGTGGTGGACAATGCGCGGAAAATGATTGGCAAGACCATCGACGTATCGGTGACGTCGGTGCTGCAGACGACGGCGGGGAAAATGATCTTTGGCAAGTGGGACGAGCGCAGCGCTTACGCGCGGCAGGCGCAGGCCGTTCCTGTGACTGCAGTTCCGGTGCCGGTGGCGCCCCCAGGACCGGCGTCAGTGCCCGCGGCAACCGGGTTGGAGACGAAGTCGGGTTCATAGCATCGGTTGGCCTATCGGCGCTGGCGGACTCTCCTCGACGAGGGGCCGGGATTTCGGAGGAGATGGCATGAAACGGGTCACCGGGATCGGCGGAATTTTCTTCAAGTCAGAGAACCAGGAGCAGCTTTACCAGTGGTATGAGAAGCATCTTGGAATCAAGCGGGACGCGCACGGGCAAGGTGCCTCGTTTGAATGGCGGGAACTGAAGGCGGCGGACGGAAGCGAACCCGGGCCAACCGCGACGACCGCGTGGTCGATTTTCCCCCACACTACGAAATATTTCGGCGCGGGCAAGGCCGGCTTCATGGTGAATTACCGGGTCGACAATCTGGACGCGCTGCTCGACGAGTTGAAAACTGCTGGAGTTGAGGTTGACCCTCACCGGGAAGAAGCCGACTATGGCCGCTTCGCCTGGATCACTGATCCGGACGGGAACCGGATCGAGTTGTGGGAACCGCCGAAGGAAAAATGAGCCTTGCGGCCGCCGAGCTTGTTCGTTTCCTGATTCGATTGATAGGACACCGCTCCGAGCTTCCCTGATTTGAACTCTTCCTTGCAGCACTCGTATACTTACAGCCCGCGATGAAGGTCATTGTGATTATTCCGGCTGCGGGGCTGGGTACGCGCATGGGGCCCATGCCCAGTGCCCTGGACGCGAAGGCGAAGCCGCATCCCTCGAAACAGTTCACGGAGTTGGCGGGCACGCCCATCCTGATTCACACCCTGCGCAAGTTTGCGGCGGTCGATGCCGTCAGCGAAATTTGGATCGCCCTGCGGGAAAATGAAATCGTGGGCTTTCGCGAAACGCTGGTGAAGGAAGCTGGCGACGTATTGAAGAAGAAAGTCGAACTGGTGGTGGGCGGCGAGCACCGGCAGCAGTCGGTGGAGCACGCGCTGAACGCGGTTTCGGCTGCGGCGGATGACATTGTGCTGGTGCACGATGCGGTGCGGCCGCTAGTGACGGCGGAGATTATTCACGACGTGATTGAGGCAGCGGAAAAATATGGCGCGGCGATTGCCGCGCTGCCCGCTGTCGATACGGTGAAGCAGGTTGAACGCACGGCCGAGGGCGCGATTGTGAAGGCGACGATTCCGCGGGTCGGTGTGGTGCTGGCGCAGACTCCGCAGGGGTTTCACTACAGCGTGCTCAAGAAGGCGTTCGACGAAGCCGCCGCGGACGGATTCATGGGTACGGACGAGGCCTCACTGGCCGAGCGCAGCGGACATGAAGTCGCAGTCGTGATGGGCTCGCCGCGAAATGTCAAGATCACCAACCCGGGAGATATGGAACTGGCGGAGTTCTATCTAAAGCGATAAGAGTCTTTTCGCCGCAGATGCACGCGGATTCGTGCCATACCAATTCATGTCAACGACCAACGACCAACGACCAGCGACGCGCATCGGCTACGGGTTTGACTCCCACGAATTCCGGGCGGGGATTCCGTTGAAGATTGGCGGGATCTCGCTGCCGCATGACAAGGGGTTGGGCGGACATTCTGACGGCGATGTCTTGCTGCACGCCATTACCGATGCGTTGCTGGGAGCGATCGCCGGGCCCGACATTGGCGCGCTGTTTCCCCCGTCGGATGCGAAGTGGAAGGGCGCGGATTCGGTCATCTTCTTGCGCGAGGCTTTGAAGCGGGTGCGGGACGCGGGTTACGGCGTAGCGAACCTGGATGCCAGCCTGATTCTGGCTGCGCCGAAAATTGGCCCGCATGCGGCGGCGATTCGTGTGCGCGTAGCTGAGTTGATGGGCCTGCACGGCGATTGCGTGGGCCTGAAGGCGAAGACGCCCGAGGGACTGAATCTCGATAACGCTGCCATCGCGCATGTGGTGGTGTTGCTGGAGAAGACGAAGGCCGCCAGGAAGCGCGGCGTACGAAAAAAGCGCGGGCGGTAAGAATTCAAAGTTGAGCATGAGAAGCAGCCTGCTCGCAGTCTTCGTTCTGTCTTTTGTCCTATGCGGGAGCCTGCGCGCGCAGGACGACAGCGAGCGCGCGTTTGCGCAGATCCACGAATACCTGAAGGGCGACATTCGAGCCCGCACCTTCTCCAGCCCGCTCCTGTTTGTCGGCGAGATTGTAGCCCTGGGCCCGGTGTTCCAGGGCGTGTGCAAGCAAGCTGTGAACCAGACTGTCGACTTCAGGGTCAGCGAGCTTCTGCTCGGCGATCTTTCCGGCGAAACATTTCAGAACGCCTACCCGAATTGCACGCGGCAGCCGTTGCCGTCGCCTCCGTTCGCACTGCTGGCGTCGGTGATTCTCTACTGCCATCATCACCATTTCTGTTTGCAGCCGGTGCCGGCCACGCCGGAGCGTGTGAACACACTTCGGGTATGGCTCGCAGAGGCGACGCGGCCCGAAGACGAAGCGGCTTTCGCGCAGCTGAGAAAAGCCATCAAGAAAGCGACACCACTGCAGGCAAGCCGTGATCTGATTCTTGAAGGCGAAATCGCGAGGATCGAGCCGACTGGAACTCCCGCGTGCACGATTGCGATTCCGCGCGAAGTTGAGATCAATGTTTCGAAGGTATTGTTTGGGGAGACGCCGGCGGGGCCGATCCAGACCAGCTACGGGTCGGTGAATTGCCCGATCCCGTTGCCGCTGTCGGTGCGACTGCATGCCAAGGTGATCGTATATTGTGAGAGCCAGCTGAACATGCCGCAGATTTGTCTGACGCCGGTGGAGGATTCGCCGCGCAGACTGGTGGAGGTTGCTTCGTGGATTGTCGCGCAGAGCCAGTCAGACAGCGCGTCTGCGCCGAATCCCTGAGCGATGTTTAGTGCTGTTTCCTGGCGGCCTTTAAATTTGCACGCGAGTTGCTATTGGCGAGCCTTCGCGGCCTCGATGAACGCGCGGAAGATGGCGGGGGAAGCAGCGTCTTGCTCGACCGAGCGTTCGGGATGCCATTGCACGGCGAGCACGAAGTGATCGGGGGCTGTGCCTTCGAGGGCTTCGATGATGCCATCTTCCAGGCAGCGGGCGACGATGCGCAGGCCATCGCCGATCTTGTCCGCCGATTGATGGTGAGAAGAATTCACGGCGAGGATAGGGCTGTTGCCTTCGGGGGCTGCAGCCCCGCCCTTGTTCCCTGGTATGTTCCCCGCGACGATCTCCGCCAGCTTGGACGCTGGGTCGATCTCGACGGAGTGCGCGACGGCGACATTTTTTCCCGCTTCATGATTTACTTTTGCGCGGGTTGCTCGCGGCAGAAAATCGGGAATGTGCTGGATAAGCGATCCGGCGCGGTACACGTTGAGGCTCTGCAGCCCGTAGCAGATGCCCAGGACGGGCTTGCGATTTCTGTAGGCGTCGTCGAGCAGGAGATCGTCGACAGCGTCGCGCTGCGGATCGGCGGCCGCGGTGCGGCGGGAACGCTTGGCGTGGAAGCGGGCGGGATCGACGTCGGCTTTGCTGCCGGGGAGCACGATTCCGTCGCACTGCTCGATGAGGCGATTGATCTCGTCCGGCGATTGGTTGAGCGGGATGCGCACCGGTTCGCCTCCACAGAGTGTGACGGCGCGTTCATACTGCGGGATGGCGCGCTCGGCATAGTCCGGATCAGAGAAGTGCGGAAGCGGGATGGCAATGCGCGGCGGCATGACTCCGATTGTAGCGAAGAGCTGGCACAGAGCATGTGGGGACGGGCGCCCCCGCCCGTCCAGCGAACCCGAAGGCGAGCGCCCGGGGCACGAACCGCACCAGTGCTAGCTCAGGCGCTCGATTGCCGACAATGCTTTGTTCTGGCGGTAGTGGCGGATTTCCATGACCAGGGTGAGGAGGAAAATGATGCTGCCGGCGATCAGCGCCAGAGGGAGCGCGATATGGCGGTAGGCGATGCGCATATCGGGATGCACACCGCGCAGCGCGCCGGCAATGACCGTACCGAGGATGGCGAGCAGCAGGCTGACCGCGAAACACAGCAACGTCAGGATGAACGTGACGAGCGCGACGCGGACGGGGATGGTGTACCAGCGGGGCGCTCGGGATGGTGGTGCGGGGGCCATGAGTTCCACTGATTATTCTACTGGTTTGAAATCAGTTTGGCCCGGTCGGCGCGGTGGGCGGCGAAGGCGTGGATGGTTCGGGTTCCGGCGATGACTTCGCCGCCGTGAAGGACGCCGCGCGGGATGAAGCATTCTTCTCCCGCGCGGATAGGGAGTTTCTCTTCGCTTCCGTTCGCCGTATGAATGATCAGCGTGTAGCAGCCGGCAACCACCAGCATGTATTCGTCGAAGTCGTGGACGTGGGGCGCGGAGGCCGCGGTTTCGCGGCAGGTCCAGAAGGCCATCTGGCTGCCGTCGGCGCCGTCGAAGATGTAGCCTTCCACTCCGGGAGTGGCCTGACTGCTAGTGGCGATGCGGTTGCTGGGATGCTTCATGAAGTCGGGAAAATCCTGCATGATGGCTCCTCCGGCGGAGGGTCGCGCGCTTATGCGATGCGACGAAAACCTAGTGTTGACTAGTGTATAACTTAAAAGGCATGTCGCAGGCGGCTCCAGCAATCACGCGCAGTCCGGCCGAAGTGGTTCGGCTCACGCCGGTTTCACAGGCGGCGAATGGGATCTGTTACGCCATGGCGGGCGAGGTCGCGGTGAATTCATTTGACCTGGAGCGCATGGTTGCGGCCGTGCCCACCAAGGTGGCAACGGCGCTGCAGCGCAAGGCGTATTACTTCGTCCCGCTGGCGGTAAGCCAGGGCGACGAGACGGTAATCGCCGACCGCTATGACGTGGCGCTCAGCGACAATGCGGTGTGCCATCGCAATCTGAACCTGGGTGACTCGCAGTGCGTTTTCATTTCAACGCGCTTGATGGACGACAAGTTTTCCGTGGCGTTTGAGTTTTACATCAACGTGGGGCATGCGCTGGTGGAGCACGCCGGAGTTTCGGCTGACTTCAGTGAACTGGCCTGGAGCCAGGTGGAGGCGGGGATTCGCGGCGAAACGTCTCTGGATGCGTGGGACGCGCGCAAGCTGGCGACGGCCGGCGGCCCGGATGCGGAGCGTTACAAGAACGAATATCTGGACGCCACGTTCTCCGACACGATTTCGATTTATCTGCTTTCGCTGTATCTGGACGTGGATTACTACGATCTGCGGGAGCGGGATTATCCGCTGCTGGCACCCTCGGCGCTGGCCGAGCGGCTGCGCAAGGTGGCGGAGCTGTTTCCGCCGAACAGCGGGTTTGAGTTTGCCGTGCTCTACAAGCGGCGCGGGTAGGTCAACTTCTTCGCCACGGATTCACGCGGATTTCCACGGATCAACCCCTCACAACTTCTCGCTTCTGCAGCATTCTCAAGATCCAGTAGCCGGCGGCGGCGGCGGCCAAGTGTTTCAGAGTGTGGCCGCTGACCAGGTGGCCGAGGGCGAAGACCTGGCGGTCGGATTCTTCGAGGATCTTGGCGAGGACGTAGAAGCCGACCACCACAGCGAAATCAGATCCGCGCGTGTACTTCGCCGGAAATAAGAGCAGGAGCAGCAGAACGAGAATGGCGTAGACCTGCACGGCGGCGTAGAAGCGGAGGTCGCCGTGGCCGTGCAGTTCTCCGGCGCGCCAGACGAGGACGCTGGCGATGCCTGCGAACTCGAGCAGGGGAAACAGGGCGAGTCCGGCGCGGACGCTGACGCGCTCGGCGATGACGGCCGACAGCAGCGCCATGAACACCATCATGATGGGGATGCGATCCCAGACCAGGCGGGCATTGCCGGGCGCGAGGTGATAGTAGGCGGAGCCGAAAGCAGTGAGAATGAGGCCGGCGAACATGAAGATGTAGAGTCCACGCTCGCGGGCATCGTTAACTTTGTCCGGGCGCGGCTTGGAGAGGAAAATCAAGCCGCAGATGCCGACGATGGCGAAGGGCAGGTTGGAGACAACGTCGCCGAAGTTGGGGATGCTGAGGAAAGACCGCTGGTCGGCAAAGTTGTGGTAGGCCAGCGGTTGAGGGATGGGCGGCAGGAACAGCGCGACGATCGCGAGCGCAACTGCGAGCGCCATCAGGAACAGAGGCGCTTGGGAGCGCGGGAACATGGGTGGAATTGTCGCAGCTGGGGATGGGAAGTCAAAGTCTGGGCGCAAAGTGTCTCAAAATGAGCACAATTCCCTTTTTTGTACGTTACCGTACATAAATCGCGCTTCCTCTTGACTTGCGGTCAAATCCTTGTAATAACTATTCGGTCCATCCGGACGGGTTTGGGGGTGTGTCAGTTTGGCAGAAGTACGACTGCAAGAGGGAGAATCCCTCGAGAATGCATTGCGGCGGTTCAAGCGCAAGGTGCAACAGGAAGACATTATCAAGGAGGTCAAGCGCCACTCCTTCTACCTGAAACCGGGCGAGAAAAAGCGTGTAAAAGCGGCTCTCGCGCGCAAGCGTGCCCGCAAGAAAACGCGCAAGGAAGCAGACTAACGCTGCACGATTAAAGCAATAAAGGGCCGCTCCATCCCGGGGCGGCCCTGCTCAAATCCGGCCCCCACCGGAGTGAGTTGCAAGCAGGGACATTTGATTCACATCATTCATCCGGCATCCTAAGCACGATAGTTTGTACCCACGCCCTTCCTGGAGCGTGGCGGGCCGAGTCCAAGGGGCGGTAAAGAGGGGGAGCAGTACACAACCTGTGCTTTCGGTGACCACCGCAGTTCTTTCCCCGCGGGTGGGCGCGCGGAAACGGGCTGAAGGGAGCCATCCTCGATGGATTTTCAGGACAAGGTGCTGAAGTGTGTCGACTGTGGGAGTGACTTTATTTTCACTTCCGGGGAACAGCTGTTTTTTCACGACAAGCAGTTCAAGAACGAACCGAAACGCTGCAAGGCTTGCAAGACGAAACGAGTATCGGTCCTGGGTGCTCCCCCGGCGCCTGGACAGTCATACCGCTATACCAAGGTTGAAACCCAGGCCACCTGCTCGGGATGCGGAAAACAAACCACTGTGCCTTTCCGTCCTACTCAGGGCCGGCCCGTATTCTGCCGCGAATGCTTTATGTCGCGGCGCACTGCGGCTTCGGCCTGATCCGGTTTGAACTGAATTGAGGACACTGCTCGCGCTTTGCGCTGGGGCGGCGCGAAGCCGGGTTGCCGAAGCTGGGTTACCATAGAGCAGTGTCCGGATACTATGTAGAGAATTTCGGTTGCCGCGCCACACAGGCGGACGGTGCCGCTCTCGAACGCCAGTTCGAGGAGCGTGGACTGGACCGCGCCGAAACTCCCGCGCAAGCTTCAGTGGTGGTGATGAATACCTGCACGGTCACGGCGGGCGCAGATCAGGACGCACGGGCCGCGATCCGGCGGGTGCGGCGGCAGAATCCTGACGCGCGCATCGTGGTGACGGGATGCTATGCGCAGCGTGCGCCCGAGGAGATCGCGGCGTTGCCCGGCGTCAGCCTGGTGGTTGGCAACTCGCACAAGCACCGCCTGGCGGAGATTGTTGGCGCTCAGACCCCGACGTCAGGCCTCGGACCTCAGACCTCGGACCCGTCTTTCATTCCTCTAGCCATGCTTGGTGCGATTTCGCGTGGCTCTGACCCACGATCAGAAAACAAACGCTCGCATGGGACTCTGAAGTCCGAGGTTCGAGGTCTGGCGTCGCATTCTCGACCAACGACCGACGAGCAAGGTTCTATTTTCGTCTCTGACATCTTTGCGCACACCGAGCTGTTGGCTGCGCCGGTATTCGACGCGGCGAATGAACGAACGCGCCCGAATCTGAAAGTGCAGGACGGATGCGATAACCGCTGCTCATTTTGCGTGATTCCGTTTGTGCGGGGACAGAGCCGGTCGCTCGAGATGGATCGCATCTTGCGCGAAGTGAATGGGCTGGTCGAGTCCGGGTATCGTGAAGTGGTGATCAGCGGGATCAATCTGGGGCGCTGGGGACGGGACCTTGACATCAGACGTCAGACCTCGGACCTCAGCCAACGCCCAGCGTCCGAGGTCCAAGGTCCGAGGTCCGAGGTCACCTTCGAATCGCTCATACAAGCCATCCTGGCGGAAACAGCAATTGAGAAGCTGCGCATTTCTTCGGTCGAGCCGATGGACTGGACCGATGAACTCATCGCTCTGGTCGCATCCTCGCCACGGATTGCCAAGCATGCGCATGTGCCGATGCAATCCGGCAGTGATGCGGTGCTGCGGCGCATGCATCGAAAATATCGGCCGTGGCATTACCGGGAAAAGATCGAGAAGATTCGGGCGGCCATGCCGACGGCCGCGATTGGAGCGGATGTGATGGTCGGATTTCCGGGCGAGAGCGACGCGGAGTTTGAAGCCACGCGGCGGATGATTGAAGAATTGCCGTTTACTTATTTACATGTGTTTACCTACTCGGCGCGGCCCGGAACTCCCGCGGCGGCGATGAAGAACCAGGTCCCTGTGCAGGTGGCGCGGGAGCGGAACCGAATCTTGCGCGAGTTGGCGAGCGAGAAGAAACTGGCTTTCATGCGCGGCTTTGTCGGGCGGGCGCTTGATGTGATCACGCTGAGCGTGCTGGGAATAGATAGCACGGGGGAATTCACCGAAGCGCTGACTGACAATTATCTGAAGCTGCGATTGCGAGGACGGCACGACCCAAATCGCTGGCTGCGCGCCGAGATCGATGACGTGGTGGATGGAGCACTGGTGGGCGGGATCTCGCAAGTAGCTGTGGAGCTTGGCTACCTTCCCCCGCGCGAGTGGATGCGTAGAATGAGAGGAGACGCTGTGGTGAATGAGAGGCAGGGAAAAGAGTGAATATGGGAACGCAGAGCGAACGCAACCCCGAATCAGATCCGGCCAAGGCGGCGGCGCATATCCAAAGCGCGCAAAAGATCCTACGGGCGCTGCAAGAGAAGATCGGCGAGCATCCAGAAATCGGCGCGGCCATTACCAGGCTGGAGTTGGCGCTGAATGATCTGGCGATTCAGACTGGCGGTCTTCTGTAGCGGATTAGCGGAGCACCTAGGCATGCGGGCGGGGTCCGCAGGTGGCACTAGAACTCAACGTGGGCGCGGAAGGTGGGGACGACGACGGGGCCTCGGTCGCGGTTGTAGCCGGGATTGTCGATGTGCTGGAATCCGGGGGCGAGATAGATGCCGCGCCAAATGTGCGCGGTGTAGTAAGTCTCGACGATGTTCTCGCGGCCGTAGTTCAGTCCGCCATCGCCCAGCAGAAAGCCGAGGCCGCCCGCGGCGAGATAGTTCTGGTGATCTTTCTTGATGGCGTTGCTGACGAAAGCGACGCCGGCGCGATCCTGTTTGCGATGCCACCAGACGCCACTGGCTCCGACGCCTTCGGCAAACGTTTGGTCCACTTCCGTGTAGGCGAACGATTCTGTCTTGCCGTTGTCCCAACCGAAACGCGCGAAGGCGGTGATATAACGCGTGAGGTTTTGTTCAACGTTCACGCCGAAACCATACTTGCGCGTGACCTGCCAAGGGTGGTCAGTGATGACGGGCGCGGTGCCGGTCCCTGCGGCCTCGACGATCTGGTCGCGGTAGATGCCCATGTTGGCGTAGTTGGTGTAGGTGAGCAGGCGGATGACGCCAGCTTTCTTCGGAATCACGCCACGGCGTAGTTCGTATTCGTAGTTTTCCGCATGAACTTGCCAGGGCCGCCACACCAGATCGATGCCGTTGGCAATCTTCGGCATCAGGGCTTCGGCGAAACGGAATCCCCAGTTGCGATCTTCGAAGTCGGCGGTCAGGCCGACCGTGTAGCCGCGTGTGTCGGCGGCGTAGTCGTAGGCACCGTTGTTGTCGGTGGTCCAGTTCAGAAACTGGAAGTGGGTGTCGGAACCGGCGGAGTTGTTGTCAAAGAAATCAGGCATGCTGAACTTGCCGAAGCGGAGTTCGAGGCGGCGGCGCGGCAGTTCGTCGAACAAAGACAGGTAGTTGCGCTGGTTCTCGATCTTGTCTTTGCTGAGCGCGATGACCGTATGAATCATAGCACGACCGAGATAGATGTTCTTGCTCAGCAGGGGATTGCGGACGATGTCGAGATCGGTATTACCAGCTAGGCCGAAACCTTGGGTCAAGGCTGCGCCACCCGCTTCCTCAATATCGACGAGGAATTCGGTGGAGTTGCTGACTCGCACGCCGGCGTAGAAAGTCATGACGCGGGATGTGGCCTTCTCATAGTGATCACTGAGGCTGTGCGGGCCGCTGTACAGCGCGGGGAAGTCAGGATGCGCCTGAAACACGAAGTTGGCCTGACCGGTTAGCCAGAAGCGCGAGTTCTTAAAATGCGGGAGCATGGCCTGGGCGCTGTCGTCAGCGGGGGGAGGATCCGGGGGATCGGCGACGGCGGCCGATGCGGAAGCAACGGGAGAGACTGGCTGCGCAGGAGAGGGATTAGCGGATTGCTGGGAGAGGGCGGGTGCAACCAGGGCAGCGAGGACGACGAGCGAAAGGAGGGCATGGGCGACGGGGAGGGCCCGGTTCGCGGCCATTGCAATATTGAAAATGAATTTCAATTTCAACTTCATATCCTCACGCTAATTGGGCCGTACGTGCTGCTCCGTGCAGGGAGTCACGGGTGGGTGTGACGCCAATCACACCCACCTCATCCTTCTATCTTGTTCCCGAATGTAGCCTCGATTGCGCGATTCGCGGTTCATCGAGACTACGCATGCCGGGTTACAGCAGTGTTACAAACGCACCTTCGCGAGCCGGGCGGCATCAGCAGCCTTCTGCCGAAGCCCAGCGCATGCGAAGCCGACGCGCGCCGTTGTTGCCGGTGACCACGACCCAGCTCATGCTTAGAGGTTTGTGGTCCACATTCGCTTCCATCGGAAAGACAGAAGCACCTTCGTAGTGGATTGCGCGCACGAGCTCGGTCGTGGCCATCGCCAGGGTTGGTGCAAACAGGGCGATGCAGGCCATTGCCGGGTTCCTCCTTTCTGCTAGTATTCATAGATATCTAAGCGATTTATATCATACCCCCCTAGGGTATGTGTCAAGCGAAAAAGCGGCAGGAAGGGCTCCGGGCGATGGGGAAATTATGAAAGACAAGCAGCTGGAAATTTCAAAAGAAAAGCAGAAGTTATTTTCCCGGATCAAACGTCTGGGCGGACAGATCGGTGCAGTCGAGCGCGCGGTGACCGATGGGGATGAGTGCGCGGACATCCTGATGCTGCTGGCGGCGATTCGCGGCGGGGTAAACAGCCTGATGGCCGAGATTCTGGAAGATCACATCCGTCTGCACATCACACACCCCGGCCGCGGGCCGGATTCGCCCGAGGAGTTGACGGAGGATTTGATTTCTCTGGTGAGAGCGTACTTGAAGTGATGCACGTGGAACCTTCGAGCACGCGGGCGGGGGCTGCCCGCGTCACACAATCTGGTTTGACAGCATTCCCGCCGAACCCCTAACCTTGATTTTCTCTGGCTTATGAAAGTTTTAGTCCTTGGAAGTGGCGGGCGCGAGCATGCGCTAGTGTGGAAGCTGCGGCAGTCGCCGCGGGTTACAGAGTTGTATTGCGCGCCGGGGAATGGCGGCATTGCGGATGATGCCGAGTGTGTGGCGGCGGACCTGAAGAGCCTGGAATCAATCACCGGGCTCGCAACGCGCCTGCAGCCGGAGCTGACAGTGGTGGGGCCGGAACTGCCGCTAACATTGGGCGTGGTGGATGAATTCACGCGGCGCGGTTGGCCGGTGTTTGGACCGACGAAGGCGGCGGCGCAACTGGAGTCGAGCAAGAGTTTCGCCAAGGAATTTCTGCAGCGGCACCACATCCCGACGGCTCCCTTTGCTATTTGTGATTCGATTGAACAGGTGCGATCAGCGCTCGCGCATTTCCATGCGCCGGTGGTGGTGAAGGCCGATGGGCTGGCGGCGGGCAAGGGAGTGGTGATCGCCAAGAGCAAGGAAGAAGCGGCCAGCGTGGCAGCGGAAATGCTAAGTGGGAAAATGCTGGGCGAAGCAGGCTCGCGCGTGGTGCTGGAAGAATGTTTGCAGGGCGACGAACTTTCGTTCCTGGTGTTCAGCGACGGCGAGCGTGTGGCTCCACTGGTCGCGGCGCAGGATCACAAGCGCGTGGGCGACGGGGACACGGGGCCGAACACAGGCGGGATGGGTACATACTCAACCTCCGATATCGTGGATGACCAGATGCGCGACTGGCTGGTGCATCACATTGCGCAGCCGGTGGTTGCGGGGATGAAGGCCGAGGGTGCGGAGTTTAAGGGCGTGCTGTATTGCGGGCTGATGATGACGGCGCGCGGGCCCATGGTGCTGGAGTTCAATTGCCGGTTCGGCGATCCGGAAACGCAGCCCATTCTGATGCGGCTAGAAAGCGATTTGACCGAGGCACTCGAGGCTTCGATTGAAGGGCGCGTCAGCGACGGGGATTTCCGGTGGTCGCAGGATGCGTCAGTCTGCGTGGTGATGGCGTCGGGAGGGTATCCGGGAACGTATGAAGTCGGAAAACGGATTGATGGGCTGGATGAAGCGGGCGCGGTTGAGGGCGTGAAAGTTTTTCATGCGGGCACGACGAAGCGGGATGGAATTCATTACACGGCTGGCGGGCGCGTGCTGGGAGTGACGGCGCGGGCGGGCTCGCTGGAAGCGGCTGTGAGCAGGGCTTATGAGGCTTGCGCGAGGATTTCGTTCGAGGGCGCCCACTATCGGAAGGATATTGCGGGGCGAGCGCTGAAGAGGTAAGGGCTGTGGAGGAGACTCCCTTCGAAGCCTGAGGGAGCGTGGGCGCGAAAAGGATCCTTCGACTGCGGAGTTGCTTCGCATCGCGAAACAGCTCCTTCGCTCAGGATGACATTTCTAAGGATAGAGGATAGAGATGAGTAAGACACTGGTTTCGATTGTGATGGGCAGCGATTCGGATTTGGAGATCATGCGCGAGGCGGGGAAGGCTCTTGATGATTTTGGAATCGCGTACGAGATCGATGTGACTTCGGCGCACCGGTCGCCGGACCGGACCGCGGACTTTGCGCGCAAGGCCGCGGGGCGCGGGATTCAGGTGATTATTGCGGGCGCGGGCGGAGCGGCGCATCTGGCGGGCGTGATTGCGGCGCATACGACTTTGCCGGTGATTGGAGTGCCGATCCCGTCAACTTCGCTGCAAGGAATGGATTCGCTGCTGGCCACGGTGCAGATGCCGGCGGGCATTCCGGTGGCGACAGTAGCGATCGGGAAACCGGGCGCGACCAATGCGGGGATTCTGGCGGCGCAGATGATTGCGCTGGGTGACGCCTCTGTGGTGAAGAAGCTGGACGCACACAAGGAAAAGCTGGCGCGCGGCGTGGAAGAGAAGTCGAAGAAACTTAAGGGAATGTAGATTTCTGATTTCAGATTGCAGATTGAAAACCGAGCAGCCTGTTTAGAAATCTGCAATCTGCAATCTACAATCTGAAATTCTGTCCGGGTGCTAGAGTTTTCTCTGTGCTGCGCCGGCGGCTCGGAACGGGATGCGGGCGAAGGGCGACAGCGTTTCGAGATAGCGGCGAATCTGATCGAGGTCTTGCTCAGAGATTTCGGTGAACAACAGGCCGACGCCCACGCCTGGAGTTCTATGGGCGACGCGAGCCTCGGCCCATGCTTTGGTTTGTCCGAACCAGATGCCAACCTTCAACTTCTTGCCGAGCTCCAAGGGGATGGGAATTTCGACGTAGCAACCGCTCAGGCTGAGGTCGGCGACCCTGCCCCAAAAAGATGCGCCATCGGGAATGTGAATCTCGATCGAGTTCTGGCAGCGGAAGCGGGGATGCTTGCGATGTTCGACAGTCGCCGCCACGTAGTCGTCCTTGGCGTCGGCGGGGAGCGGGAAGTCCCACAGCGGTTTTTCAGGTGCGATGTTGAGCAAGCCGACGTGACCGGCGTGGGGAGTACCCGCTGCGCCGATCCACTTCACGCGGAAGTGCACGCGATTGCTGCCATAGGTGAGGCCGACGATCTCGTCCAGGCCGAGGTCGGGACGAACTCCGGCGAGCTCTGCCCCGTTCCGGCTGACGTTGACGGTGGTAACTTTTTCAGAAAAAACCTGACCGTGGCTGTCGGTGCCGAAAATACGGACCGGGACTTCGATTGGCTTGCGGGGCTGGCTGCGCCTGCCCATCCGTGCGTGCAACCTCCTTCTTTCTTGCCGTTCAAGGCCGGAGGAGGCTGGATCAACAGGCTAAGCATCCAGACTAGCCGGGGCGGGCAAGCTCTTCAACCAACCAAAGTTTGCCTGCATGATACCGGGTGTGCCTGTGAGCGTTGAGCCTCGCCCCCTGCGATTCTCACGGCTGCCATTTACAGCTGCAAACCCTTCAGATACTCGCGGAACGGTGCGCCCAGGTCGCTCCGCTTGAGGGCGAACTCGACGGTCGCTTTGAGGAAGCCGAGCTTGTCGCCGGTATCGTAGCGTTTGCCCTCGTAGACGTAGGCGTACATTTTTTCCTGCTTGAGCAACATGCGCATACCGTCGGTGAGCTGGAGTTCACCGCCGGCACCGGTGGGAGTCTTGGCGAGACATTCGAAAATTGCGGGGGTGAGAATGTAGCGGCCGATGATGGCGAGGTTCGACGGAGCTTCCTCGGCCTTGGGCTTTTCCACCATGTTGCGGATTTCGAAGAGGCGGCCGTTGAAGCCCTCGGCAGGCTGGGCATCAAAGACGCCGTAGGAAGAAATCATCTTACCTTCGACGACTTGCGCGGCGATAACGGAGCATTGTTTCTGGTCGAAGACGTCGACCATTTGTTTAAGGCAGGGGACGGGCGCGTCGATGACGTCGTCGGCGAGCAGCACGGCGAAGGGTTCGTTGCCGACGAGTTCGCGGGCCATGAGCACAGCGTGGCCGAGGCCCAGCGCTTCTTTCTGGCGGACGTAGGCGACGTGCATCATGTCGGAAATGTTGCGCACGATCTTCAGCAGGTCGGTCTTCTTACGATCGTCAAGCATTCTCTCGAGTTCATAGCTGACGTCGAAATGGTCTTCGATGGCCTGCTTGCCACGGCCGGTGATGATGAGAATCTGATCGCAGCCGGAAGCCATGGCCTCTTCGACGCCGTATTGGATGATGGGCTTGTCGACGATCGGGAGCATTTCCTTGGGCTGAGCTTTGGTGGCGGGCAGAAAACGTGTGCCCAGGCCGGCGGCGGGAAAAACGGCTTTGCGGACTCTCATGGGCATGATTGGGGGTCGTCGGCTCTTCCACCGGACGGACAATTGTAACTGGTTGCGTTTGCGGCTGGCGACTTGAGGCTCATGCAGGGGGCGCTGCAAGGCCCAATGTCCTTCCGGTTGCGGCGGCTGCGATTCAGGCCGTATCCTCAGTGGCTATGCGAAAACTTCTCAGCTTAGTTGCTTGCGCGGCGATCTTCGTTGGCGGCGCGGCTGCACAATCCATGCCGGAACACCATCACCATGAGGGCGCGGAAGCGCCGGAAGTGCTGGGACAAGTTTCATTCCCGACTTCGTGTGCAGCGCATGCGAAAGACGAAATGCAGCGCGGAGTGGCGCTGTTGCATTCCTTCGGCTACAGCGTGGCGCAGATGCAGTTTGAGGCGATTGCGAAGGATGATCCAGCGTGCGCGATGGCGCACTGGGGCATCGCGATGACGCAGTTTCGGGAGTTGTGGGGACCTCCAGACGCGGACGGGCTGAAGCGCGGACGCGAGGAAGTGGCCAAGGCGCGCGCGGCCATTTCCGCGGCGACGCTGCCCATTGAGCGCGCGTATATCGATGCTCTCAGCGCCTTCTACGACCCGGAGAATGCGACGTTCCAGCAGCGCGCGGATGCGTATGAGGCGAGGATGAACGCGCTGCACGCTAGCTTTCCGGACGACGTGGAAGGCGCGGCGTTTGATGCGCTCTCCATGCTGGCATCGGTTGCGCCCGAGGATACTTCGCTGTCGCATGAGCACGCGGCCCTTGCGATTCTGGTGCCGCTGTTTGCGGCGCATCCGGATCATCCCGGGCTGGCGCATTACATCATTCACACCTGCGACACGCCGGCGCTGGCGGCGGATGGCCTGAGCGCGGCGCGGGAATATGCCAAGATCGCGCCGTCGTCGCCGCACGCGACGCACATGCCGGGCCACATTTTTGCGCGGCTGGGGATGTGGCAGGAAGATATCGATTCCAACCTGGCGTCGGTGGCGGCGTCAGAAAAGGCGGAGGCTGCGGGGCAACCGGGCAGCGCCCACCAGATGCATGCCGAAGAATTCCTGATCTATGCCTACCTGCAAACCGGGCAGGACGAAAAAGCTCATGAACTGACCGCTCGCATGCGCAGCGTGGGCGAGCACGTCATGGCGATGCCGGGCATGGACGACATGAAGGCGTCAGGGCATTACTTCGACAACGAAGTGACTGCGATTTATGCCATCGAGATGCACCAGTGGAAGCAGATGGCGACGCTGGAGCCGGCGCCGGGATCGCAGTATTACGCTCCGCTGTTCACCTATTGGGGACAAGGCATCGCGGCCGGGCATCTGGGCGATAAGAAGCTGGCAGCGGCGGCGCTGAAGCGTTTCGATAAAGCGCTGCGCCCGATTGAGAAGGAGCGGAATTCCTACAGCGCGAAAACCGTGATGCGGCAGGAGTTGGTGGCGTGGAAAGAATTTGCTGACAAGCACCCGGACGCGGCCGTTGAGGCGATGCGCAAGGCGGCCGATCAGCAGGACAAGCTGGGACAGAATGAAGTGGACATTCCGGCGCGGGAAATGCTGGGAGACCTGTTGCTGATGGAAGGCAAACCAGACGCTGCGCTGGGGGAATATCGCGTCGCTCTGAAGCTCAGCCCGAATCGGCTGAATGGCTTGCTGGGCGCGGGAACCGCGGCGGAGCAGGCGAAGCTGCCGGAGCAGGCTCGCGAGTATTATCGGGCCGCGGCGAAGCAGACGGAGAATGGAGCGCACAGCCAGAGGCCAGAACTGGCGCGTGCGGTGGAGTTTGTGGCGCAGCGGTAGGGAGATGGACGCGCCGCCACAGCCACGAGTGCACCCTGTTCGTAATTTTCACTCCACATCATTGAGGCTTTCTCCCGCTCATACTTGAGTCCAACAGAGATGTCACGTCGATGGTCGCTAGTTGCTCTAGGACTGCGCGTAGGGCGCGGAGGACTTCGTCGGCAGCCGTTGCCTTCAAAACAAATTTCAACATGCCGTCTGGAGTGAACTGCGCGCCGCGCTGCGATGAGACGAATCTGGCCAGTTGCTCGGGATCGACGGCGGCGTTCTGGCGGAATTTGAAAGTCACCGAGTCGCGCTTGCGCTCGATGGCATTCACGCCGACGCGCATGCAGAGCAATTTCAAAGAAGCGTAGTCGAGCAGGTTGCGGACCGGAGCCGGCGGCGGGCCGTAACGGTCTTGCAGCTCCGCCGCGACATCGCCGAGTTGTGATTCGGTCTCAACGCGGGCCACGCGCTTGTACATCTGCAGGCGCTGATTTTCTTCCGGAATGTAATCCGAGTTGATGCGGATGTTGAGCCCGAGATTGAGTTGCGTCTCGGCCTCGTCGGGCCCGGCTTCGCCCTTCATTTCGCGGACGGCACGTTCGAGCATTTGCGTGTAAAGCTCGAAGCCGATGGCTTCGATGTGGCCGCTCTGCTCGCCACCTAACAAGTTCCCTGCCCCGCGTAGTTCCAAATCCAGTGCGGCGATTTTGAACCCGGCGCCAAGGTCGGAGAATTCTTTCAAGGCTGCTAGGCGACGCCGCGCGATCGGCGTGAGCTCGACTTCTTTCGGAATCAATAAATATGCGTAGGCGCGGCGATTGGAGCGGCCGACGCGTCCACGGAGCTGGTAGAGCTCAGACAAGCCGAGGCGGTCAGCTCGGTTAATCAAGATCGTGTTGCAGAGCGGGATGTCGAGGCCGTTCTCGATGATGGTGGTGGCGACGAGAATGTCGGCCTCGTGGTGCATGAAGCCGAGCATGACTTTCTCGAGTTCCGTTTCGCCCATCTGGCCGTGGCCGACGAGGATTTTGGCCTTCGGAATTAATTCCTGCAACTTGGCCGCGATTTCCCAGACGGTGTCGACGCGGTTGTGCACGAAGTAAACCTGGCCGCCGCGCTCGAGTTCCTGCTCGATCGAAGATTGAATTAGTTTGTCGTCCCAACTGGCGACGACGGTTTGAATCGCCATGCGATCCTTGGGCGGAGTTTCAATGACGCTCATGTCACGCAGGCCGACCAGCGACATGTGCAGCGTGCGTGGGATGGGCGTAGCCGACATGGTGAGCACGTCGACCTGCTTGCGCATCTGTTTGATGCGTTCTTTGTGGCGCACGCCGAAGCGTTGTTCTTCGTCAACGATGAGCAGGCCGAGATCGGCGAACTTCAGGTCTTTCGAGAGGATGCGGTGCGTGCCGATGAGGATGTCGATTTTGCCGGCTTCGGTTTTCTGCAGAATTTCTTTCTGTTGTTTCGCATTGCGGAAGCGGCTGATCATTTCTATGGTGACGGGGAACGGTCCGAAACGCTGCTTAAAAGTCTCGTAGTGTTGGAAGGCGAGGACGGTGGTCGGCGCGAGCACGGCGACCTGCTTGTTATCACCGATGGCCTTGAACGCGGCGCGCATGGCGACTTCCGTCTTGCCGTAACCCACGTCGCCGCACAGCAGGCGATCCATGGGCTGCGAGGATTCCATGTCGCGGGTAACGTCTTTGATGGCCTGCGCCTGATCTTCGGTTTCGTTGAACTCGAACGCGTCTTCGAATTCGCGCACGAAATCATTGCCCGCGGGAAACGCGTGGCCTTGGGCCATTTTGCGTTCGGCGTAAAGTTTGAGAAGTTCGTCGGCCATGTCTTTCATGGCCTTGCGTACGCGAGCTTTAGTTTTGGACCACGACTGCGTGCCCAGATGACTTAATGCTGGCTTCGCGCCCTCGGATGAGCGGTATTTCTGAATCAGGTCTAGGCGAGTGAGCGGGACGTAGAGACGCGCGCCCTCGGCGTATTCGAGCAACATGAATTCGGCGTTACCGTCGCCCTGATTGATTTCCTTCAGACCCTGATACTGGCCGATGCCGTGCTCGACGTGGACGACGTAGTCTCCAACCTGCAGATCGCGGAAGTCGGAGAGAAATGCGGAGACTTTCGATTTCTGGCGCTGCGGGCGCGACGCGACTGCGTCAGATTCGTCAAACAAATCGCGCGCGCCGAAGATGGCAAGATGGGCGTCGGGGAAGACAACTCCGTCAGGAACGTAGGCTTTGGCGAGCGTGGTGGTGAGGACTTCTCCGGCGAAGTAACTGGTTTCGTCCGCGTAGCTTTCACCGCCGCGAGTGCGGCTGCCCAGGCGGAAGCTCACGTTGTATTCGGTGAAGATGTCCGCCAGGCGTTCGACCTCGCCGGTGTTGGGGACGGAGAAGAGAACCTGATTGCCCTGGCCCGTCAGCTTCTGAACTTCTTCGAGCATCGCCGGAACGGCGCCGTGGAAGCGGGGAGTGGGCTGAGTGAGGAAAGTGACGGAGTCTTCTTCTGCTTCCGCGCTGCGAGTGATGCCGAGATGTTCGACGTCGGCTCCGGTGAGAGACGCGAGTTTTTTCCACCAATCGTCAGGCGGCAGATACAGATCGACGGGACGGACGAGATTGCCGACGCCGCTGCGTTCGTGGGCTTCTTCGACGCGAGTCCAGAAGCGATCGAATTCGGTGCGGAGAAGATCGGGCTCATCGAGCAGAACCGCGGCGTGTGGCAGGAAATCGAAAACGGTGCGGTCGGCGCCGGCGACTGGCGCGTAGAACTCCCAGCCAGGAAAAACAGTGACGCCACCGGAGCGGACAACAGCTTCGACAATTTCTTCGGTACCTGCGATACGCTTGCCCGAAAGGCGCGTGTGAATGGCGCCGAGCAGATGATCGCTGACCGGAGTTTCTGTGAGCGGCAGCAGCAGGGCCTCGTCCATGGGGTTGGAGGATCGTTGCGAAGTGGGATCGAAGCGGCGGATGGATTCGACTTCGTCGCCGAAAAATTCAATGCGGACGGGGCGCTCGGCTTCAGGGGAATAAACGTCGAGAATGCCGCCACGCAGGGCGTACTCGCCGGGCATTTCAACGACATCGGCGGCGGTGTAGCCGACCGTATTCAGATGAGCGAGCAGCTTTTCCACGTCGAGCGACTCGCCGCGACGCAGAACGCGGGCGAGATCGGTGTAGTAATCCGCGGAACGCAGCAGGATGGCGGTCGCGGCGACCGGAGAGACCACAATGGATGCCTTGCCGGTAGCGATTTTCCAAAGGGCGGTGGCGCGCTCTTCCTGTAACTCGGGATGCGGAGAGAGATTCTGAAACGGAAGCACGTCGCGGGCTGGCAGAGCGACGACCGCCTCGGGATCGCAGGCGGTGGTGAGCTCGCAGAATCCGCGAAGAATGGGGACGAGATCTTCGACGGCACGATTGTCGTTGACGACGACGATGAGAGGACGATCGGCGTGGCGGCGCAGCAGCACGAGCAGCAAGGCTCTTGCCGTGGGGGAAAGTCCGGAGACACGAATGCGTCCCGTAGCCTCGCGGAGGTGGGAGGCTACGCGCGTGAAGGCGGGAAGCATTTCTACGTCCGCGAAGAGTTCGCGGACGAAGGGAAGCAGCATGCTTTTTGATTTTAGCAGGAGTTCGCCTGAGGGGATTGGCTGTCTCGCGGCCAAGGGAAATCAAGATCCCCATCCTAACGTCGCAAACTCCGCGACGTTAGGATGGGGCAGCCTGGTGTCGTCGAGGCGGGTTAGCCTTCGACCGAAACGCCGGTCAAGATGGCCGTAGTCTGCGCCGAATTCAGGCTCACGCTCTGGCCCTCCAACTGGAAGGCCTGCTGAATCTGCCCATAGACCTGCTGCGCCGCTGGCAGGTTCCCGGCCTGAAGGTCCGTACCGATCTGGTTAAAAGCTGCTGCTAGCGCAGGGTTTTGCGCCGTGGACGGAGAATTGGTTTCGGGCAGAATCTGCTTCAGCTGCGAGTAATCGGCTTGCGCCGTGGACAAATTGCCCGACTGCAAATCCGTACCGAGTTGCTGGAACTGTTTGTGGACGGCCTCGGGGTGAATCACGTCGCGAACCTGGGCATAAATCTGGCGCGCGCCCGACAGGTTGCCGGCCTGGAGATCTGTACCAATCTCGGTGAGATCTTTCGCGTAAGGATTATTGGCTTGCGCCGAGGCGGAGCTTGCGTCGGGCACCAGCTTCTGCAAAGTTGCGTAGTCGGATTGCGCGGCCGACAGATTGCCGGCATAAAGATCCCTGCCGAGTTGCAAGGCCTCGCTGTAAACCTGAGCTCCCTTGCCGGGCGTGGCTTGGCTGCCGGCGGCAGCCAACCCTGTGGCGGAAATTCCGGATACGGACATCGTTGTCTCCTCTCGTGACGGGTTTCGGAATTCTTTATCGGCGCTTCCCGGCATCGAGCTTTAGGGCGAACCGGAATCGCCGTACTGGTCGAATGGAGCAAGTGTGCGGCCAAACGAGCGGGCGATTCGAGACTGGGCAAGTGGATTGGTTTGAATGCACAGAGTTGAAGCGGGTGCGGAAAGGCGTGGGACTGGGCAAGAGCTTCCGCGTACAAGCTGGGAAAAGCATGCCCAGCGCGGTCGCGGCCAGAAAAATCTTGACAAGGGTACGGGCAAAGTGTATTTAACCATATAGTTATATAACTAAGTGGTTCACTATAACTCATGCAGGATCGATTGAGCACAACCTTCGGAGCGCTGGCGGACCCGACGCGGCGGGCGATTCTGACGCGGCTGGCATCGGGCGAAGCTTCGGTGACGGAACTCGCGGGGCCGTTTGCCATGAGCATGCCGGCGATCTCCAAACACTTGAAAGTGCTGGAACGAGCCGGGTTGATTGCGCGCGGCCGCGAAGCGCAGTGGCGGCCCTGCCGGCTGCGGGCTGGTCCGCTGCAGGACGTGGCGGGGTGGGTGGAACACTACCGGCGTTTCTGGGAGGCAAGCTTCGATCGACTGGACGAGTATCTGCAGGAACTCAGGGAGCAGAGTTCGGGACGAAGTGATTCGCGAAAAAGGAAGAAGGAGAAGACGCATGTCCGCTCAAAACGCAAAGATTAGCGCAGGCACGCCTGGCACAGAAAAGACGGCCGCGACCGTGGGGTCTTCGCAATGGGATCTGGTGATGACGCGGGTGTTCGACGCGCCCCGGGAACTGGTGTTCCGGGCGTGGACTGACACCAGACATGTGGCGCAGTGGTGGGGGCCGAAGGGATTTACCAATCCAGTGTGTGAAATGGATGCGCGGGCCGGCGGCGCATTGCGGATTCACATGCGAGCTCCGGATGGCATGGTCTATCCCATGAAGGGTGTGTTTCAAGAGGTGGTGGAGCCGCAGCGGCTGGTATTTGTGGCCAGCGCGCTGGATGCGAACGACAACTCCATGTTCGACGTACTGACCACGGTGACGTTTGCCGAGCAACACGAGAAAACGAAGCTGACCCTACAGCTGCGCGTAATCAAAGCAACGGCGATGGCTCCGCAGTATCTTAAAGGAATGGAAATGGGATGGACGCAGAGCCTCGATAAATTGGGTGATCACCTGGCAAAGATGGAGCATCAGCGATGAGGAATCTAATCTGGCTGGTGACTCGAATTCATCCGGTGATTCTTTGTGTGGGCAGGCCTTTGTTCAAGGAACGCGGTGGACGGCCCAGGCTGGAAGTTGTCCGGGGTAAAATCCTCAGGTCTGGGGTGGTGGCGTTGCTGTACAACGTCGCCGGGGGATATACCGATCGCCTGCGTTGGTGGAATCGGTGCTGCCCGGGCGGTTGAAGGATGATTGCAAGATCGTAACCTGGAGGCAAGAAATGAATTCGCTGGCTCAATCTGCACCTGCTTCAAAGTCACGCATCTGGATCGGGCACATGCTCAGCGCACTGCCAGTTCTCTTGTTTCTGGTGACTGGAACGTTCGGCATACTCAAGCCTGCCATTGCGATGCAGGGGGCCGCGCACTTCGGCTACCCGCAGGGTGCAATGCTGCCCATCACGATCGTGGAAGTCGCATGTGCAATTCTGTATGCGATCCCGCAGACATCGGTCCTCGGCGCCATCCTGCTGACGGGCTACCTGGGAGGGGCAGTCGCTACTCACGTGAGAGTGGGTGAACCATTCTATTTTCCGCTGATTGTGGGGGCTGTGGTGTGGGTGGGACTGTACCTGCGGGATGCGAGATTGCAGGCGCTGATTCCGGTGCGGCGGTAGTGGCGACTGCCTGCGCCTCACGGTGCTCGGCTGGACGGGCGAAGACGCCCGTCCCCACATAAATCGTGCCGTATCAACTTCGCAATAGCGGGCGGGTAAGGCAGGTCGGGCCGCCGCTGCCGTTGATGCAGATTTCGCTGCCGGGGAAAGTGCGGACGTCGAATCCAGCGCCCCGCAGGCGGTCGTTGGTCTTGTGATTCTCTTCAATGGCGAGTAGTCGCTTACCGCCCAAGGCTAAAACATTGCAGGCCAGGGTGTCGCGTTCGGAATCGTCAATCTGAATAAATTTGTATCCCCGCGACTGCAGCAGTTCGACCGTTTCTACCGCGAGCCAGGGGAGATCGACCAGCGCAGTCCGCTCATCAAGCAGACTAATCAACGACATCAGGTGCAGGCAGGCCGACGGTCCGGGACCGTAGGGGAGCGGCGCGGATAGAACTTCGACGCTCTTGGGCGCGAGCAGGGCTCGCATCTGCGCGATGCCCGCCGCGTTCGTGCGATAGCCGAGGCCAATGAGCAGCGTCTTCGCATCAAGCCAAAGAATGTCGCCGGCTTCAGTTGTGCCTGGCGCAGCGATCGTGCCGAAGGTGGGGATGCCGTGCGCTGCGAACGAAGCGCCGTGATGTTGAGCCTCGTCGACGCGGTTGGGTTTGCCGGGACGCATCAGGATCAGGCCGAAATCGGTGGCAAGAGAAGCGTCGTGAGTGTAAACGGCGTCGAGAGAAAGGCCGGGCGCAGTTGGGAGCTCTATCACTTCCGCGCCCGCGCTTGCGAGTTCTCGGCAGAGCGCCTCATGCTGCGCCTGCGCGATCGAAAAGTCGGGGGCGTGATGAAAGCCGAACTCGCGCCAGCGGTCAGCCTGGTCCCATCCCGCAGTGCGAGGCGAGCAGACGAGCACGCGCTGCAGCGTGCCGACCATGGAGTGTCCGTTGAAGGCCAGAGCGGTTGAGGGCAGATGCGGCTCCTTCGGGTAAAGAGATGGGAAGAGTCTAAAGCATGGGAAGAGTCTAAAGCATGGCCGACGCGGGTGAGAAATTTTACGGGCGGACGGGAGCGAAGCTCCCGGGCTGAAGCCCACAAAACATGGGAGCTTTGACGCGGCGCTAAAGCGCCGATCTTCACCGTTGCCGAACGTCACATGCCGATCGCGACGCTGCCGCCTCCGCTATTCCGTGGCGGCGTACTCGACGTGCGCGTCCTCGGGTGGAAGCAGGGCGTGGACGTCGTGTTTATCTTTGCCGTGCGCAGCCCGCTTGTGCAGCCACTGCTTGAGATGTTTGCGGGCCGCGGCCGAGAGCTTCGAGAAGAACAGTCCAGCGCGGCCTTGATCGCTGGCCCAGATCACGTCGGCGTGGCCGTTCAGGGTCACATGGGTGCCGGGCAACACGCAGCGGAAAGCCAGGTTCGAGCAGATGGGCACGGCTTCGGTGGCCTGAATCGCCAGGCCGTGCTCCCCGATGTCGATGCTCATGGCGGGCTGCGTTCCGCCTTCCAACTCCAGATAGACCAGAGTTTTCACCTCATAACGCGCGGACTTGCGCCGGGACTTCTTCACTTTCTTGTCGGCCCGCAGGGCGGTGATGACTTGTTCGGAATCGAGCGGGCGATAGAGGATGCGGTTGGCGCCGGATTGAAAAGCTTGTCCCGTGCCGGGCCAGGCGCGGCTGGCGACGGCCAGCAGGTCCGGCTTCTGGCCGGGTGGCAGCAGCGCCGCCATGCGGACGACCTCTTCGGCGCCGGGCAGATCAAAGTCGACGATGAGTGTAGTGGAGCAACCGGTCATCACCAATTCCAGGGCTTCCTGACTGGAATGGCAGTTGACAAGGTCGATCTCAAGCACTTCCAGCGTGGCTTCGAGGGTTTGAAGAGAGCGTTTATCCTGGCACAGTACGGCGGCAGACTGTCGCATGAGCTAAAACTACGGGCTCATGCGAGGCGGGTAAATGTCACAGCGGTAATCGGCGATATGGTTACTGAAGAGCTCTTTAACTAACGGAAAATACTGGCGTTATCCACCGCGGAGCGCGGCTTCTGGGGCGCTGTTATAATCGGGAATTGCGCTTATGACTGCGAAGCGACTGATTCGATCGACGACGGTTTTGTCGGTTCGCCGCAACGGCAGCGTGGTGCTCGCCGGCGACGGCCAGGTCACGCTGGGCGAATCGGTGATCAAACATACGGCGAAGAAGATCCGGCGGCTTTACAACGACAAGATCGTGGCAGGGTTCGCGGGATCGACTGCAGATGCATTCACTTTGTTCAGCCGCTTCGAGGCGAAACTCGAGCAATATCACGGAAATTTAGGGCGGGGCGCGGTGGAACTGGCCAAGGACTGGCGTACTGACAAGTTCCTGCGTCATCTGGAAGCCCTGCTGCTGGTCAGCGACAAGGAGCAGACGTTTCTGCTCAGCGGCCAGGGAGATGTGATTGAACCCGACGGCGCAGTTGCGGCCATTGGCAGCGGCGGCCCTTACGCGCAGGCCGCGGCGCAGGCGCTGGCCGAGCATACCGAACTCACGGCGCGGCAGATTGCCGAAGAAGCCATGAAGATTGCAGGCAAGATGTGCATCTATACCAACGACCGGGTCACGATTGAAGAATTGTAGGAAAGTGATCAGTGGCTAGTGGTCAGTGGCCAGCAGGAACTACGAAGCTGGTTCTGACCACTGGGCATTGACCACTGACCACTGATTTTTATGGCTATCTACCTTCCCTCAACTGCCGAAGAAGAACAGCTTGCGCTGGATGAACTGACTCCACGCGAGATAGTGGTTGAGCTTGACAAACACGTGATCGGCCAGAAGGACGCCAAGCGCGCCGTGGCCATCGCGCTGCGCAACCGCATGCGGCGGCAGAAACTCACTCCGGAACTCGCCGAAGAAATCATCCCCAAGAACATCATCATGATTGGGCCCACGGGCGTGGGCAAGACGGAAATCGCGCGCCGCCTGGCGAAGCTGGCCAATTCTCCGTTCCTGAAAGTGGAAGCGTCAAAGTTTACCGAAGTCGGCTACGTGGGGCGCGACGTGGAGTCGATGGTGCGCGATCTGGTGGAGATTGCCATCGACAACGTGCGCGAAGAAAAACTCGAGGATGTTGCCGACAAAGCTGAGTTGAATGCGGAGGAGCGGCTGCTCGATATTCTGTTGCCACCATCGCCTCCGCCACGGCCGGAGCAGGCCTCAGCTGCGGGCGGCGTGGTGATTGATGGCAGCACGGCTCTGACGGAGTCCTCCAGCCGCACGCGCGAAAAGCTGCGCCAGCAACTGCGCGAAGGCAAACTGGACGACCGCACGGTAGAGATTGACGTGCGCGAGCGCAATTTCCCCTCGTTTGAAATTCTCACCAACCAAGGCGTGGAGGAGATGGACGTCAACATTAAAGACATGTTGCCGAACATCTTCGGACAGCGCACCAAGAAACGGAAGATGAAGGTCAACGAGGCTTTCGAATATTTGATTCAGGAAGAAGAGCAGCGGCTGATCGATATGGATCAGGTCACGCGCATGGCGATTGACCGCGTGGAGAATTCCGGCATCGTGTTCCTGGACGAGATCGACAAGATTGCCGGTCGCGAAGGCGGCCATGGTCCGGACGTTTCGCGCGAAGGCGTGCAGCGCGACATTCTGCCGATCGTAGAAGGAACGACGGTGAATACGCGCTACGGCATGGTGCGCACCGACCACATTTTGTTTATTGCAGCAGGCGCGTTTCACGTGTCGAAGCCCAGCGACCTGATTCCTGAGTTGCAGGGCCGGTTTCCGATTCGCGTGGAATTGCAATCGCTGACCATGGATGATTTCGTGCGGATTCTGACCGAGCCGAAATCGTCGCTGGTGAAACAGTACACGGCGTTGCTTGAGACCGAAGGCGTGAAACTGGACTTCACGAAAGAAGCTCTCGATGAGATTGCGCACTTCGCTTTCCGCGTGAATGAGAGCACGGAAAATATCGGCGCGCGGCGGCTGCACACCATCATGGAACGCGTGCTCGACGAGTTGAGTTTCGATGCTCCGGAGAAAAAAGGCGAGCACGTAACGATCGACGCGGAGTATGTACGCAAGATGCTGACCGATATTGTGAAGGATCAGGATTTGTCGCGGTATATTCTGTAGGAAAATCTTTTAACCACAGAGGATCACAGAGGAACCAAGAGTCCTCAGTGTTCCTCTGTGTCCTCTGTGGTTTATCTTTTTGACCCATGAAAACAATTGACCGGTCCCGGCTGCAGTCATTGATGCAACGCGAGCAGAAGAAGTTTGTGGACGAGCGCCCGAAGTCGAAGGCGCTGTTTGAACGCGCCAGCAAGTCGCTGCTGGCGGGCGTGCCCATGAACTGGATGGTGAAGTGGGCGGGAGCGTTTCCTCCATTTGTGCGCGAGGCGCAGGGCGCGCACTTCTTCGACGTGGACGGGCATCGCTACATCGACTTTTGTCTGGGAGATACGGGAGCGATGACCGGCCATTCTCCGCATGCCACGGTGAAGGCCATGGAAGAGCAGGCGCGGCGCGGCATCACCACAATGCTGCCGGGGGAGGATGCGATTTTTGTGGCCGAGGAATTGCAGAAACGCTTTCTGCTGCCCTACTGGCAATTCGCCTTGACGGCCACGGATGCGAACCGGTTTGCCATCCGGCTGGCGCGGCAGATCACAGGCCGGCCGAAGATTCTGGTTTTCAACTGGTGTTATCACGGCACGGTGGATGAGACGTTCATCACGCTCGACTCCGATGGCAAGGCGGGGCCGCGGCCGGGAAACATTGGGCCGCCAGTAGATCCGGCGGTCACGACGAAAGTGGTCGAGTTTAACGATGTGGATGCGCTGGAGGCGGCGCTGGTCTCGGGCGATGTAGCTTGCGTTCTGGCTGAGCCCGCGATGACCAATGTTGGCATCGTGCATCCACAGGCAGGATTTCACCAGGCGCTGCGGGAACTCACGCGCGAATATGGGACGCTGCTGATCATTGATGAGACGCATACGATCTGCGCCGGGCCCGGTGGGCTCACGCGTGCGGAAAGTCTTGAGCCCGACGTTCTCGTGTTCGGCAAGGCGATTGGCGGAGGCATTCCGGGCGCGGCTTATGGATTTTCGCAGGAGGTTGCCGACCGCATTGTGGCCAGGCAGGAGCTGGAAAACTGCGACGTGGGCGGGATAGGTGGCACGCTCGCGGGCAATGCCTTGTCGCTGGCGGCGATGCGCGCTACATTGACGAAGGTGCTTACGCAGGAGGCATTCGACCGCATGATTCCGATGGCAGAACGCTGGACTGCTGGCGTGGCCAAGGCGATTGCGAGCGCCGAACTGCCCTGGCATGTGACACGGTTGGGCTGTCGGGCGGAATATTTGTTCGGGTCGAACGCGCCGAAAAATGGGCGCGAGGCCCACGACGCTATGGATTTTGAACTGGAACGCTTCATGCATCTCTATGCCATGAATCGCGGAATTCTGCTGACGCCCTTTCACAATATGGCGCTCATGTCGCCGCAGACGGAAGCGGAAGATGTGGACCGCCATACGAAGGTGTTTCGCGAGGCGGTGCGGGAAATCCGCGGCTAGTTATTAGTGACTAGTGGCTAGTGGTCAGTTGTCGGTGACCGGTCGCGCGTCTGGTAGTCTGTTGCTTCCGCATGAGACGATCTACGTCCACGTTTTTTTCGGCTCTGGGTACGCTGCTGGTCTTCACATGGATGCTTGCCGCGTGCGCGACCGTGGGTCCGCCGCAGCCGCCTTCGCTGTGGCTGCCGAAACCGCCCAACGATCTGCGGGCCACGCGCAAGGGCGATCGCGTGATTCTCACCTGGACGATTCCCACCGTTACGACGGATCGAAAGACGATTCGAAGCCAGGGTCCGACGCGAATCTGCCGATCGCTGGAAGCCAAGCTGACGCAGTGTGGCGTTCCGCTGGATGAGGCCGCGGCGCAGGCTACTCCGAATCCAAGCTCGACCGCAAGCTCAGCCTCAGGCCCGACGAAGTCTCGCAAACAGAAGACTGCCGAGTCTTACACTGACACGCTGCCCGGATCGATTCTGACCGACAATGCCTCCGGCTTTATCACCTATGCCATCGAAGCGCTCAATGCAGACGGGCGCGGCGCAGGGGTTTCGAATCAAGTGCAGGTCTCACTGGTGCGAACTCTTCCTCCGCCGGAGAACTTTGCGGCGCAGGTCACAGGGCAAGGCGTGGTGCTGAGTTGGACGAGCGACCTTCCGGCAGCGAGTTCCCTGCCGGGCGTGCGCTATGTCTATCGCGTGTACCGGCGTCCCACAGGCAGCCAGGAGAAGAACAGCGAAGAGAAGAACAGGGACGAGAAGATTCTTGTGGGCGAGGTTCCGGCCGGGAGCGGACATGGCTTCACTCTCACCGACTCGAGCATCGAGTGGGAGAAGACATACGAGTATCGGGCGGAGACGGTGACGGTGGTGACTCAGGAAAAGCAACCGGAGCTGCAGTTCGACGGCGACGACACGCCTGAGGTTCAAGTCTTCACGCACGATGTTTTCCCGCCGGCAATTCCGTCGGGCCTGCAGGCCGTGTTTTCTGGTCCGGGACAGCAGACCTTCATCGATCTGGTATGGGCGCCGGTGACGGATGTTGATCTCGATGGATACAACGTGTATCGGCATGAAGAGGGAGCGGCCGCGGTGAAGGTCAATGCTGCGCTCGTGAAAACTCCGGCGTATCGCGACATGAACGTGGTTTCGGGGAAGCATTATGTCTATTCGGTTTCTGCCGTGGATGTGCGCGGGAACGAGAGTGCGCGGTCGGAGGTAGTGGGCGAAACGGTGCCGTGAGCACCTCAGCGCGCGAAAATATTTGACTTGTTTACGTCTCAGATTCCGCGGATATGGTTAGATAGAGGGCTATGAAATATTGCCGATTTCAATTCAATGGCCAGGCCGAGTACGGACTGGTCGAGTCCGTTGGCGGGCGCGAGGCGATTGTGCGCTTGCTGGTCACTGCTCCGGAAGAAGCCGACGGAGACATGGAAAGTTTGCGCACGCGGAAGATTGAAGCAATTCCGCTGGAGGAGGCGGCGCTGCTGCCCCCGGTGCGGCCGTCGAAGATTGTGTGCGTAGGGCGGAACTATCGCGAGCACGCGCAGGAGTTAGGACACGACATTCCGACTGAGCCGCTGATCTTCTTGAAGGCCACATCGGCGCTGCTATCGCCGGGCGGGATTGTGCGGCGTCCCAAGATTTCGCAGAACGTCCATTACGAGGGCGAACTGGGCGTGGTGATTGGCAAGACCTGCTACCAGCCGGCGGCGGATGCGGACATCCGGCAATACATTTTGGGCTATACGTGCGTGAACGACGTGACAGCCCGCGACCTGCAGAATAAAGACGGGCAGTGGTCGCGGGCCAAGGGGTTCGACACGTTTTGTCCGGTGGGGCCGGTGGTGACGGATGAGATTGATCCGTGTTTCGGCGCGGGGGCGGGAGTGGGCGTGCAGACGCGGGTGAATGGGCAGATCAAGCAGGATGGCAACACGCGGGACTTTCTGTTTAAGCTCGATGCGGTGATTCGGCATATTGCGCAGGCGATGACTTTGTTTCCCGGGGACTTGATTCCGACGGGAACGCCAGCCGGGGTAGGGCCGCTCGTGGCGGGGGATGTGGTCGAGGTCAGTGTGGAGGGAGTGGGCACGCTGCGGAATTCGGTGGTGGATGAGTAAGCTATTTTTGATTGGTGATTGATGATTGCTGATTGAACAACCAGATTCTGCAATCAACAATCAAAAATCATCAATCAACAATCGCCCTACTGCAGCCGGAATCTTTCCTTCATCAGGCGCTGCAGGCGGGGTTTGTAGAGAAGGTCGTAGGCGAGTTCTTTGTCGGGGAACATGGCGAGGGCGGCGCGTTTGGCTCCGGCGGCCAGTTCGGAGGCTTCTTCGACGGTGAGGTTGGGGTCCTGGCTGATGACGGACATGACCATGCTGATCATCAGTTGCAGGCGGCGGATTTTGCGGGCTTCCTCTTCGCGCTCGCGCAGGGATTCTTCCGGCACGGGAAAGCGCGGCCTGTCCTCGCTCTGCTGATGAATGTTCATAGTTTCCCCTTTTTCCCTTTTCCCCAGCCCACATTTTTGATGACGCGACGCGGCCCGGCGTTGCGCGGTTAGAGCATTGTCTCTCAATTGGAAGAGAATGCAATCGCACGAAGGTGCCTCAGAGGCTGAAGGCTGGCTAGAATAATCGCGGTGTTGTCGGCACCTACGACCCGCTGCCCACGCTTAGGGCAGGTTCAAAGCTGGAGGTCGTGCCCTTCCGGTTCGTGGGAAGGAAAATCCCCACTTCTCGCAAAGAACGCGAGAAATGGGGCACCCGGCGTCAGCCAGCCGTCTGGTGCGCGGGAAGAGTAGACTTATCGGGCAAGGCGGGAGTCGGCGGTGGGGCCGATTTCAGAATTGGAGATGTCATGGCAGAAGCTGATGACGCGCAGGCGGGGGAGCGGCGTCCGAATCCTAATCCGAATGAGAAGCTGGTGAAGGTGTTTGACTCGGAGGACGAATCGGAGGCGTTAGTGGTGAAGGGGTTGCTCGATTCGGCGGGGATCGACAGCGATCTGGCGTCAGCTTCGCTGCTGCAGGACGCGTTTCCGGGGCTGGGCGGAGTGATCCTGACGGTGCGTGAAGAGGACGCGGAAGCGGCGCAGCGTGTGATTGCTGAAGGGCGCAAGTCTTTTTCTGCAGGATCGTCGCCGGATGACGACGCGACCGCGGAGTATGCCATTATTGAAGATCCGCCACCGAAGGCGTGACGGAGTGGCCGTCGAGATAGAAAGTAACGGCGCCTTCGAGATCAGTGCGGTAGACGCGGGCTCCCGCGTCAGAAAGACGGCCGAGCACTTCGCGGCGCGGCAGGCCGAAAGAATTCCCCGATCCTACTGAAATGACTGCGAACTGTGGCCCGGCCGAGGCGACCAGTTCGGGCGTGGTGGCGTTGTTGCTGCCGTGGTGGCCGACCTTGACGAGATTCGCGCTGGGATGATGCAGCGCGGCCACGCGGCGTTCGACCTGCTTCTCGGCATCTCCTTCGAGCAGAACCGACGAATCCTGATAGCTCACGCGCAGGACCAGCGAATCATTGTTCTCGGGCTTGGAGCCGATGTGCGCGTCGTGCGGTGGGAATAGGACTTCGACCGTGGTTCCGCCGAAAGTAAAGTCGTCGCCTTCCCAGCGGCGCACGATTTTCACGCCCAGCGCCTGCGCGGTTTCGATTACGTTCTGCAGGGCGTGACTCGGCGGGATCACACCTACCCATAGTTCCTTTGGCCGGAAATTCTGGAGCACGGCGATCATGCCGCCGATGTGGTCGGAATGGCCGTGGGTGATGGCGACGGCATCGAGGCGTGAGAGGCCTCGTTGCCAGAGATAGGGCGAGACGACGTCTTCGCCGAAGTCGAGTTGCGAGCCGCCGGGGCCGATCGGACCTCCAGCATCGATGAGCAGGGTGCGGCCTTGCGGAGTGACGAGAAGAGTCGAATCGCCCTCGCCGACGTCGATCGAAGTTACTTCCAAAACTCCCGGGCGGACGCTCGGCTTGGCGGGGATGAATGCGAGAACGAACGCGGCGGCGAGGATTGCGGCGAGACCGGCAACGGCGAAGGTGGCGCGGCGACGCGCGGCCCACATCGCCAGCACGAGCGCGGCGGCGGCAAAAGTAATTAGGAATGCGGACGGCATGGCGACGCGAAGGTCGGCCAACCGCAGGACGCCGAGTCTCAGGCCGCCCAAGCCATGCACTGTGCCAGTGATGCCATTGAGCGCGAATGTGGTGAGCAGCACCGGGATTCTTGCGAGCCAGACTCCGGCCCACGTGGGAGGGATGCAACCCAGGGCCAGCGCCGACGCGGCAGCGGGCATCATCAACTGCGTGAGCGGCACGACGACCAGGTTGGAAGGCAATCCGATGGTGGTGGCGCGGTGGAAATAGTACGCCATGGGAAGCGCGAGGCCCATCTGCATGACGGCGGAGATGAAGAACAATTCCCACGCGGTGAGGCAGACGGCTGCGGCGGTGCGGACTAGACGGCGCGACCAGCTTTCCCCGACGAAAAGTGCGACGCGCGCGGCGATAAATTGCAGGTCGACGCGGAACTGTGCCACCCGCGGCGGGAGTTGTGCGGCGTAGTCGATGGAGTCCCAGTGGGCGAGCGCTTGGCGATAGAGGCGCGAGGTGCGCTGCAGAATGGGGATGCCGATGGCCGACACGATGAGCACGCAGATAAAGGTCATCTGAAAGCTGGCGGTGAAAAGCTGGCGAGGGTCGATGACGAGCAGCGCGAGAGCGGCCGCGCCCAGTGCATTGACCATGGCGCGGCCGCGGTAGAGCAGGCGCGTCCCAAGGTAGATGGCGCACATCAGAGTGGCGCGCCAGACCGGCGCACCGACCTCAGTGATGAACGCGTAGGCCACGCATAGCGCGACGGTCAGCAGAGTAGCGGGGATGTCGCCGAGGCGCAGGCGGCGCAGCGTCCAGAAGACGACGAACGCAAGGATGCTGACATTCATTCCGGAGACGACGAGAACGTGGTAGGTGCCAGAGCGTTGAAAATCGGCGCGCGTGTCGCGGTCGATGAAGGCCTCTTCGCCGATGACCATGGCATCGATCAGAGCGGCCTCGCGTGGAGGCCAGAGTTGGTGCACTTTGGCAACGACTCCACGGTGCAGGCGGCTGCGCCAGGAGGCCATGCGGCTGCCGGCGAAGCCGGAGAGGCGCGCGACATTTTCCATTTTGGTTGAGCACAGGGCGGCGATGCCACGATCGGCGAGATAGCTCTCGTAATCGAATGCGCCGGGATTGCGAAAGTTGCGCGGCAGCTTGAGCTTGGCGGCGAAGCGGATGCGGTCGCCGTAGCGCAGGAGTGGCATCGCGGCGGCAGTGGCGGGGGTATCAGGGCTATCTTCGGAGGTCGCATCAGTCGAGGTCGAATCATTGGAACTCGCGTCATTTGGGCGTGGGCTGTAAATGCTCAGGCGGATGCCGGAATGAATGGGCACGCTCTGGCTGGGTTGGCTTTGATCTATCGTCTGCACTTGTTCGGTTTCGAGGTCGACCGTTTGCCGGAGTTCGTTGAAGCCTCCCTGCTGGATTCGTCCGTCGCGGGTGACGTGGGCGGTGATCTGGAGTTCCTGCCGGTCGGCGTAGGGTTGAATGCTGGTGTCGATGCGCGGCGTGCCCGCGCGCATCTGGATATGAAACGCACCAGCTAGAAACAATGCTCCGAGCGCCAGCGCGCTCCCGAGGAGAGCGCGCCGGTGTGCGAAGTAGGCGGCAGCGAGCACGAACGCCGACGCAGCGATGATCCACCACAGGGTGGGGCGCCACGCGTAGACACCAGCGACGATGCCCAGAGAGTAGGCGACGGCCGCCCAGAGCATGGGCTGGCGGGATGGTTTAAAGCGGAAGGTGGGAGGAGGTGCGGGTGTAGGCGGGTGTGTCATTGCGCTGGATGCGTTCGGTGATCGGTGCGCTTACAAAGATCGCCGGGCTGCGCTTGGCGGACAGCCGGAGGTGGCTGTCCCCACATAAAATCCCTCCGCGAGCCAGCTTTCAGAGAACGGACTTTGGCGAACCAGACTTCAGAGAACCAGACTTCAGAGAACCAGGTGCACCACGCTTTCCAGGTGGTAAGTTTGCGGGAACAAATCCACCAGGTGGACTTGCTCGACGCGGTAACCGGCGGCGAGCAGGGGCACGAGATCGCGCGCCAGGGTCGCCGGATCGCACGACACATAAACAACGCGCGGCGCAGCCAGTTTCGCCAGCAAGTGCGCCACGCGTTCTCCCAGGCCACTTCGGGGCGGATCCACCACCGCCAGATCGGGCTGATGAGGGATATGAGGAAGAAGTGCGCCCTTTCCAGCTCGCCCCGAATTTTCCGCACGGGCCAGGTCCGGACCGGTCAGGTAGTGCTCCGCCGTGGCCTGGACCGCTTCTCCATTCGTGGGTTGATTGTAGGCAAGGTCGGCTGAGGAAGTCTGTGACGGCTCAACAGAAACGATGTGATGAAAGTCACCGGCCAGGGCTGTGGAAAACAGGCCTGCACCGGCATAGAGATCGAGCGCCAGCTTGCCGGATTGGCCGGCGGTGACGATACTCACCAGTCCGTCGGTCAAATGGCGGTTGGTCTGAAAGAACGAGCCCGCGCTGACGCGGTAGGAGCCGCGCTGGGTCTGATAGGTCAGATACGCGGCACCGTCGGTGACAAGAATTTCCGGTGCTCCGGCCTTGCGGTCGCCGGGATTGGGTTCGCGGAAGGCGACGACGCCGGCAATCGCGGGCATGGCGGCGCGAATTTCTTCTGCCCATTCGCGAACCGTGGCGCGGCGAGCTTCACGGGCACAGCCGACTTCCAGAAGAAGCTGCGTGTCGTCGGCGCTGGCGAAGAATTCCACTTCGAGCACTCCCGCGGGAACTTTGCCGGTGCGCCCACTCTGCCACAGGGCTGCGATGCCACGGTTGATCAGCGGCGAACTGATGGGACAATCTTCGACCGGGAGCAAATCGTGCGAGGCGAACTTGAAATATCCCGCGGAGAAGGCGGCGCCGGCCTGAATCTGCAGGCGCGAGCGGTTGCGATAATTCCAGGGCGGCGAGGGATGGACTGCGATGTCGAACGCCAAGTCGAGCTTGGCCATGCGGCGCAGGGTTTCGCGCAGGATTTCCTTCTTGATGGTGAGCTGGCGCTCGTAGGCGGCGTGCTGGTAGTGGCATCCGCCGCAGCGAGTGAAGTGCGGACAACCGGGCGGGATGCGGTGCGGGGAAGGTTCGATGATTGATTCCGCGTGGGCCCGCGCGAAACCGGGCTTCTGCTCAGTGAGGGACGCCTCAACTTTTTCATCGGCCAGGACGAACGGAACGAAGACGGCTTTGCCGCGTCTGCGGGCTTCGTCTTTGGTTGCGGTGTCCGAAGCGGCAGGCAGACGGGCCAGGCCGTCGCCGCCGTAGATCAGCTTTTCGATTGTGAGGAGCAAGACTTGATTCTACGGCATTGAGAGGGAACTCAGACGCTGCGGCACTATCCTTGGCACTATCCAGCGGCCTCAACCGTGAGCCTCAAGCCGACTGCCTTGGTCACTGCCGCTAGCGTGGAGAGCCTCGGATTGCCATGCTTCGAGAGAGCACGATAGAGGCTCTCGCGTTCTACCCCCGCAGTCTTAGCGATTTTGGCGATCCCGCGAGCCTGCACCACCCGGCGCAGCGCGATCAGCAGAACGCGAGGCTCGCTGTCTTCCTCCAGCGCGGTTTTCAGGTATTCCACGGCGAAGCGCGGATTGTCGCGCAATTCGCGAATCACAGCTTCGTCGTGCAAAATGCTGGCTTTGCGTTTCATCCGGTTCTGGTCCTCTCCTTGTAGTCCGCGAGGTGTGCGAGCGCCCGTTCGATGTCAGAGGACTGCCTACGTTTGTCACCGCCTCCGAGAAGCAGCACGCACGACCGGCCTATCATCGCGTAGTACACCCGATAGCCCGGGCCCCAGTCGATTCGAAGCTCGCACAAACCACCACGAACCGGCTTGCAATCGGCGAAGTTACCCAACGCGACACGGTCCAGGCGGGTCACTATCTTTGCTTGGGCGCGAACGTCCTTCAGCTTTCCCAGCCACTCGCCGAAAACATCTTTCCCGGCAGGAGCAAGATATCGGCGAAGCTCAATCAGTTTGTCCATTGTAACATATAAGTTACACGAGCAGGCATTGCTCGGACTTTACCTCCGCACTGCCCAGGCCAATCCGTCGGGCTGTTTGCCGGCGTGGATTTCGCCCACGACTTCCAGCGTCTTTAAATCGATGACGGCGATTTTGTCGGCCGAACTGACGGCGACGTAGGCGCGGGAACCGTCGGGAGCCATGAGGATTCCGGCGGCGCCGCCACCGAGATTCAGTTGCTTTACTTCTTTGCGAGTCGCGGCGTCGAGCACGACGAGACTGCTGTCGCCGGCGCCGCGCGCGCCCAGAGCTGAGATCAGGACGTGTTTGCCGTCGGGCGTGAACTTCAGGCGGTTGGCACCTTTCAAGGGGATGGGGAGAGTTTGCGTGGCATTCTTAGCGGCGATATCAATGATGGTGACGGTGGCGTCGCGCGCGTTGGCCGCCCAGATTTCTTTTCCGTCGGGCGACAAGTCAAAGCCTTCCACTCCGCGGCCAGCCGGGATGTTGGTCACTTCCCAAGTCGTGCGCGGGCCCGGCCCTTGCGGAGGCGCGCCGGGAGGTGGGCCTCCAGGACCACCGGGCGGCAGACCAAAGCCTCCGTTGAGCTGCGAAACTTGTTCGATGATGCTGATGGTCGCGGAGTTGACGTTGGAAGTAATGATGCGGTCGAGGCTCTTCGAAACGTCAATCATGTGAGTGCGATCCTGGCCGGTGCCGAGGATCCAATCGACTCGCTGGGTTGCGGGATCGTAGCGGCCGATGATTTTATTGGTCTCGGCGGTGAAATAAAGTTTGCCGCCGGCGAATGCCAGTCCGTGCGCGGAATGTAGTGCTCCGAGATCGATGTGAGGCAGTGCCTTGCGGGCGACTAGGTCGACGACCGAGATGGTGTTCAGGGTGCTATCGGAACCGCCGTAGTTGGAGATGTAAGCGATTTTGCCGTCATCGGACGCGATGATCTCGTGAGGATCGGGGCCGGATGGCATGCGCGCCAGAACCTGCAGTGTAGTGCGATCGACGACGGCGACGGTGTGGTCATCTTTCGATAGCGCCAGCAGTGTGGACGACGGCGCCTGCGCGAAGGCCGCCGTAGAGATCGAAACTGCGATCAGCAGCCAGCCTGCACCTCGCAATAAGGTTTTCGTTCCGCGCATAAGCTTCCTCCTGATTTCTGGAGAGCTAGTTTACAACGCTCTGCCCGCGGCTGCGCCCGAGGACCAGGCCCACTGAAAGTTGAAGCCGCCGAGGTGGCCAGTCACGTCGACGACTTCGCCGATGAAGAACAGGCCGGGGACTTGGCGGCACTCCATTGTTTTGGCCGAGAGTTCGTCGGTGTCGATTCCCCCACAGGTCACTTCAGCTTTCGCGAAGCCTTCGGTGCCATCGGGTTTGATTGTCCAGGAATGGACTTGCCGCTCGAAATCGGCGAGAGCGATATTCGTCCAAGAAGCGGGGGAGTGATGATCGATCCAGCGGTCGGCGAATCGAGTTGGCAGGATGGTTCGTAGTTCCGAACGTAGCGCGGTCAGAGTGCGCGGCGTTTTAGGATCGCGGAAGGTTGCGGTCAGTTCGCGGTTGGGTGCGAGGTCAATCTGGATGTTTTGCGATTCTTGCCAATAGGAAGAGATCTGCAGAATTGCAGGGCCACTGAGCCCGCGATGCGTGATCAGCATCTCTTGGCGGAAGTGATGGCCGTTGTACGAAGCAATCACTTCGGCGGAAACGCCCGCCAGATCGCAGTAGGCGGAGCGATCTTGCGGCGCGAGCAGAAATGGCACGAGTCCGGGACGCGGCTGGCGAATCTTCAGACCGAACTGCCGGGCCAAGTCGTAGCCGAACGAAGTTGCGCCGATCTTTGGAATCGAGAGGCCGCCGGTGGCGACGACCAGCGCGGGTGCGCGGAATTCTGCGTTCGCGGTGTGGACAACGAAGTCGGCGGGACTGTTATCTAGTGCGGTCCGGCTCACTTCGCGAATCTTTGTGTTCAAGAAGATAGTCACGCCGGTGGCGCGGCATTCTTCTTCGAGCATTGCGAGAATGTCGCGGGAGGAACGGTCGCAGAACAATTGTCCCAGCGTTTTTTCGTGATATGGAATGCGATGCTTCTGGACGAGTGCAATGAAATCGGCCGGGGTATAGCGGGCCAAAGCTGACTTGGCGAAATGCGGATTGGACGAGAGGAAATTCTCGGGCTGGCAGTGGAGGTTGGTGAAATTGCAGCGGCCGCCGCCGGAGATGAGAATCTTTTTGCCGAGGCGGTCGGCGTGTTCGAGCACGGCGACGCGGCGTCCGCGCTTGCCGGCCTCGATGGCACACATCAAGCCGGCGGCGCCTCCACCGAGAATCAGGGCATCGAAATGATGAGTCACGTTGGATCAGCTTACCTCAGTGGCTAAAGCCGCTTGGACCGCTGCACTTCCGGCGCGACTAAAGTCGTGCCCTTCCAAGAACCGGGTTTCGCCCCGTTCACATGTAGAACAGACTCAGGCGCGGCAGGTGGTATCTCTCCAGAAGGCGTTTGTTCACGTACTGTTTCTGCAGTTGGTCGATCTGCGCCCCGGACATTTTGCGGCGGTAGGGGGCGAGGTCGCGGTCGGCTTCGGCGCGGACCGCAACGATGTCCTCGTCCGGAGTTGACGCCAGCAGCGCGGCAAAGAGTTTTTCTTCCAGCACGGTAAGATGGCGTTCGAGATCTTCGAGGCGTGCCGGCTGTTTTTCAATTTCTTCGGCAAGATGCAGCAGAGTCTTGGCCGTCTCGAGAGTATGCGCGTTGACTCCGCCCGGTTGCGGCAACTTTGTGGCGTCGAGCAGTTCCGCATTGCGGCGCAGGAATGCCGCGACCGCTTCAGGCTCAAAGCCTTGACCGGCGCCGGTTTTCGCGGGGCTGGCAGGCTCGCCCCTGGCCGCGCCTACCGCCGCTTCCTTCATGTCTTCGGCCGCGGCCAGCACCAGCTGCGAGCAGTAGGCCAGGCTGTTTACCTTCTTGGTTTTCGACGGACGCTGGTCATAACGGTCGAAAGCTTCGTCGATGCCGCGCAGCACGGCCTCGAGCGGAATGCCCGCATCCTTCCAGGTTTCGATTAGGGCCCAGTCGAGAGTGGAGAGCAGCAGGCCGCCGCCGCGGCGGCGCAGGAAGCGGTCTTCGATCTCGGTGAAGTAGTTGAAATAATTCTCCACGGTCGGTCAGCGGGTGGAACGCGAAGGCGTGGGCGCGGGGTCACCATTCTTCGACTTAGGATAGCTCGTCCGGGATGCCTTCGGTTCAGCGAGCGCGGGCTTCGGCGAGGTGGAATCCCGGCGCGCCGACCCGTTCCGTTCCCAAATGATGCGCAGGCCTTCGAGAGTCAGGAAATCGTCGACGTGCTTAATGTATTTCGAGCCGGTGCCGATCATGGGACCGAGGCCGCCAGTCGCGAGCACTTGCGTCGCCGCGCCCAACTCGGCGAGCAGGAGTTCGAGAATGCCGTCCACCAGGCCGAGATATCCGTAGTAGAGGCCGGATTGCAGGCTGCCGACGGTATTCGAGCCGATGACGCGGGCTGGTTTGCGAATCTCAACGCGGGGCAGGCGAGCGGTGCGCTCAAAGAGCGCGTCGGCTGAAATGCCGATGCCGGGACAGATCACGCCGCCGAGATACTCGCCCTTTGCCGACACGCAGTCGAAGGTGGTGGCGGTGCCAAAATCGACGATAATGCACGGGCCGCCATACTTGTCGAAGGCGGCGACGGCGTTGACGATGCGGTCGGCGCCCACTTCGGCCGGATTGTCGTAGTGGACGGGCATGCCGGTCTTCACGCCGGGCTCGATATAGAGGGGACGCAAGTTGAAATAGCGCTCGCAGACCTGACGCAGCACGGGATCGAGCGGCGGAACAACCGAGGAGATCACAATGCCGTGAATTCCCTTCGACTCCAGGCCCGCCATGGAAAACAAGTTGCGGAACAGGACTCCGTATTCATCGACGGTGCTGGTGCGAGAAGTGGCGACGCGCCAATTGGCCACGAGGCGGTCATATTTTGGAATGTCGTGGGGCGTTTCGTCCTCATCGCCGGTGGCGGGCACCTTGGCGACGCGGGCGAAGACGCCCAGAACCGTGTTCGTATTGCCGACATCGATGACGAGAAGCATGGGAAAATCAGCTCTTAGCTTTTAGCTCCTGGCTCTTAGCCAAACCGTGAGTTCCGCGCCGTTATCTTCCTAACTGTTCTCTTACCGTTCCGCTTAACACGACTTGCAATTCCTTCGCGGTTCGTACTTGCAAGAAGCCGCGCGGATCCAGGCCTTCGGTCGTTCCCTCGAAGCTGGAACCGTTCTCTTCGATGCGAACGGATTTGCCTTGCACCCAGGAAGAATTCTCGGCAAAACGCCGCAGAATCGATTCCCGCGCGCTGGGATCTTCCAGCAACTGGCGATACTCGCGGTCGAGTGATTTTAGCAAAGCGGCCACCAGGTCGACGCGCGACCACTCGCTTCCAGTTTGCAGGCGCAGCGACGTTGCGGGAAGATCCTTGGGGAAACTGGCTTGATTCACATTAATGCCGACCCCCACCACGATGTAGCGGACGCGTGTAGCCTCGGCATTCATCTCGGTGAGAATGCCGCAAACCTTCTTGCCGTCGATGAGAAGGTCGTTGGGCCACTTCAGGTCGGGCGTGACACGCGAGTCGACTTGCTGAATGGCCGATTGCACCGCGAGTCCTGCAGCGAGCGACAGCACCAGAACTTCCGAGGGCGGAAGAGCGGGGCGCACAATGACTGAACAATAGATTCCGGTGGAGCGCGGAGACTGCCACGAATTGGCGCCGCGGCCGCGGCCGGCAGTTTGTTCTTCGGCAAGAAAGACGCTGCCTTCGGGAGCGGCGTCCGCGGCGGCGGCCATGGCTGCCGTGTTGGTCGATCCGATCTTGTAGAAGTGGTGAAGATGCTCGGCATAGATCGTGCTGCGCAGAAGCGGCCGCAGAATCTCCGGCAGGAGTAGGTCGGGAAACGAGCGGAGTTGATATCCGGTGGCGGGGTGGCCGGCTACGTCGACTCCCAAGCCGCGCAATTGTTGAATCAACCGCCACACTTCGGAGCGGCTGGAAGAAATTTCCTCCGCGATCTTGGTGCCGCTGACGACGACGGTGGCGTGCTCCATCAGCAAGCGCACGATGTGGCCCAGCCGGAGATCGGTGGGCTGTGGCTGGTGCGCAGCTGGCGTTTTGGACCGCGCGGAGCGCTCACGAATTGTAGTCGACCTGGGGATGCGGAGATTATGCGCGAATTGTGGCGAAACAACAATCGCCGGCGCCTCGGCTAGGCAGGAACGACCCGCATGCTCATATCGACGGCCTGCACCGAGTGCGTGAGCAGACCGACAGAGATGAAGTCGACGCCGGCCTCGGCGTAGGCGCGGACATTGTCGAGGCGAATTCCGCCGGAGCATTCCACGGGAATGTTGCGGACATGCGCCTGAACATTTGACTGGGCAATATCCGACTGGGCGCAGCGCTCGACGGCGATGCGCACATCTTCAACCGACATGTTGTCGAGAAGAATGGCTTCGCCGCCGTGGGCCAGCGCCAGATCGAGTTCGTCGAGCGAGCGCACTTCCACCTCGATGATCTGCGAGCCGCGGCGATTGCGAACGGCGCGCTCTAGTGCGGGAACGATTCCGCCTGCCAGCGCGATGTGATTGTTCTTGATGAGCACGCCGTCGGAGAGATCGAGGCGGTGATTCTGTCCTCCGCCGCAGCGCACGGCGTTCTTGTCGATCACGCGCAGGCCAGGCGCCGTCTTGCGCGTGTCGAGAATGCGCGCCTTAGTGCCGTGCACGGCTTCGACGAATTTGCGGGTGAGGGTGGCGATGCCGCTCATGCGCTGCAGAAAATTGAGGATGACGCGCTCACAGGAAAGAATGACGCGCGCATTGTGGCGGACCACGGCGATGGATTGTCCAGGCCGCAGGCGTACGCCGTCGAAAATCTCAGGATGAGTGGTGACTTCGTAGTGAGCGGTCACGGCTCCATCGAGCGCAGCGTAAACGTCGAGAATCCGGGCCACACAACCGATCCCAGCGAGAATGCAGTCCTGCTTGGCAATGATGGTGGCGAACGCAAGCTGGCTGGGATCGATGCAGGCGTAGCTGGTGGCATCGCGCGTCGCCCGGTCTTCGAGCAACGCGTTTTCCAGAATTGCGGTAAGGCGTCGAGAATTCCAATCCATAAGGCAGTGGCTAGTGGCCAGTGGTTAGTTGCCAGTAAGGGCCATCGATTACCCGCACCCTAATTCCTTCAGCTTACTCTTTGTCTTGTCCTGCAGGACGAGGAGTTCCTGTCCCCGGCGGCGCAGACCTTCCACTACTTTCTCAGGGGCCTTGGCCAGGAACTGCTCGTTCCCCAGTTGCTTCTGATTGTTGGCCAGGTCCTTTTCGATCTTCTCCAGTTCCTTTTTCAGGCGATCGCTCTCGGCGGCGACGTCAACCTTGCGTTCGTAGATCACGTGAACATCGAAGCGTGCGGTGCCGCGGGCGCCGGCGCGATTGGCGAGAGAACTCTCTACGAAGGTAATCTTCTCAACGTTGCCCAGGCGCTCCACCGCTCCGCGATTCTGCTCGATCATTTTGCGAATGCCTGGCTCATGCGCGAAAACTTCGATGGGAACTTTCAGCTTAGGTTCGACCTTCAATTCGGCGCGCAGATTGCGCACGCTGACGATCAAGTCCTGCAGGATCGCCATCTCGGTCTCGGCAGAGAGGTTAAACTGCTTCTCGTCGGCCTGCGGATATTCTGCCAAGGCGATCGACTTGAGCGGAGGCTTGCCTTCGTAGATCGCGTGCCAGATTTCCTCGGTGATAAACGGCATCACGGGATGCAGCAGGCGCAGCGACGCATCGAACAGACTGACGAGGTTGGCGCAGGCCGCTTGGGCCGCGGTCTTGTCGGCGCCTTCCTCGAAGTTCAGGCGCGGCTTGATCAGTTCGAGATACCAGTCGCAGAATTCGCCCCAGAAGAAATCGTAGATACGATTGGCCGCTTCGTGGAAGCGGTAAGTTGCCAGCGCATCGTTCACGTCGGCGGCAACGCGGTTGAAGCGGGAGAGAATCCAGCGGTCTTCAAGAGTCATAGGCTGGAAACTGGGAACGCCGGCGTGGGTCGAGCCTTGAGCGGGCGAGGGCGCCCGCGCCACATCCCACACAAAACCGATGCGGTCCACGTTCATGAACATGAAGCGGGCGGCGTTCCAGATTTTGTTGGCGAAGGCACGGTAGCCGTCTGTGCGGCTCTCGCTGAAGGCGATGTCGGTGCCGGGCGCGGCCATGGCCGCGAGCGTGAAGCGCGTGGCATCGGTGCCAAAGCGCTCGATGATCTCCAGCGGATCGATCACGTTGCCCTTGGTCTTCGACATTTTCTGCCGGTCGGCATCGCGCACTAGGGAGTGAATGTAGACTTGGCGGAAAGGAACGCTGTCATTCTTCTTGTCTGCCCAGCCACTGGCCTTCTTGATGGCTGCATCCTGTTCGTGACCCTGCATGAAGTGGCAGCCGAACATGACCATGCGTGCCACCCAGAAGAAAAGGATTTCGTATGCGGTGATCAGCAGCGTGGTGGGATAGAACACGGCCTGATCACGCGTTTTGTCGGGCCAGCCCAGCGTGGTGAACGGCAACAGGCCGGACGAGAACCACGTGTCGAGCACATCAGAAACCTGCTCAAGTCTGGCGCCGCCGCATTTTGTGCAGGTAGCCGGAGCCTCGCGGGCGACGATGATTTCTTTGCAACCATCGCAGGTCCACGCCGGGATGCGATGTCCCCACCACAACTGGCGCGACACGCACCAGTCGTGGATGTTGTTCATCCAGTTCAGATAAATCTGGCGGTAATTGTCAGGAACAATCGCGATCTCGCCGCTTTCGACGGCCTCTTTGGCGCGATCGGCCAGCGGCTTGATTTTGATGAACCACTGCTCCGACAGGCGGGGCTCGACCACGGTTCCGCAACGCTCGCACTTGCCGATGGAGAGCGCGTGATCTTTTTCACCAACCAGAAATCCCTGCTCCTGTAAATCGGCGAGCACGCGCTTACGCGCTTCATATCTATCTAAACCCTTGAAGCGACCTGCATTCTGGTTCATGTGCGCGTGTTCGTCCATCACGTCGATCTGGGGCAGGTTGTGACGCAGGCCGGCCTGAAAGTCGTTAGGATCGTGCGCCGGAGTGACTTTCACCGCACCCGTGCCAAACTCCGGCTGAGCCAGTTCGTCGGTGATGATGGGAATCTCGCGATTCATCAGCGGCAGCAGAACATGCTTGCCGTGCAGATGGGTGTAGCGCTCGTCTTTCGCGTTCACGGCGATCGCAGTATCGCCGAGCATAGTTTCGGGGCGCGTGGTCGCTACGGTAATAAATTCGTTGGTGCCGATGACGGGGTAACGAATTTCCCATAGCTTTCCGGTCACGTCTTCGTGCTTCACTTCGAGATCGGAGATGGCGGTCTCGCAGCGCGGGCACCAGTTCACGATGTACTTCCCGCGATAGATGAGACCTTCTTCGTAGAGACGGACGAACACCTCGCGCACGGCGTGCGAAAGATTTTCGTCCATGGTGAAATATTCGCGGTCCCAGTCGACCGAGGCGCCGAGGCGCTTCATCTGGTCGAGGATGGCGCCGCCGTAGAGCTTTTTCCATTCCCAGACTCGCTCAATGAATTTTTCGCGGCCCAGGTCGCGGCGCTTCTTGCCCTCTTTGGCGAGATCACGCTCAACCATCATCTGCGTGGCGATGCCGGCGTGATCGGTGCCGGGCAGCCACAAGGTGATGAAGCCGCGCATGCGATGCCAGCGCACGATGATGTCCATCTGCGTCTGGTTGAGCATGTGGCCCATGTGCAGGCGTCCGGTCACGTTCGGCGGCGGCAGCAGCAAGGTGAAGACGGGCCTTGTTTCACCCGGCGGAGGCGTCTGGACGGAGAAGAGTTTTTCTTTGATCCAGTAGTCGGCCCAGCGCGTTTCAATCGCGCCCGGCTCGTAGGCTTTGGGCAGTTCGTGAGGCATCTTGGTCAGCGATGACGGGATTCGGCACAGGAGAATCCGCCAGCGGAAGAGTAAGTTCTGATCTTATAGGCGCGAGAAAAGAACGGTCAAACGGGCGAAGTGCCGCCCAGCAGGTTAGGCATGGACTCGCGGAATAGACTTGCCGGATTCTGTGTGAGAATGGTCCTCGTGGGACCGCTCTTTCGTCGAAGACGAAGCAACGACGGGCACCAGGTGGGTCGTGTGTGCCGTAGCGCCGTCGCGGCCTCTCGGCAACTCCTTCAGCCCTACTTCTCCGGCAAGCGACGTACTGCACGCATCCAGAAGCTTGCCAATCGCGGGCGCCACATCCAGATATAGCAAGCGGCGGGCGATGCTGATGTAATCGTCGTCCTCTTCGATCTTCTTCGGCCAATCGAGAGACAGGGCCGCATGGTCATTTAGGCGAAAGACGTAGAACGAACTGTAGGACTTGTCTCCCCGATCCTGACCCTGTTGATTTGCGCTTTCAAGCGTGGTAAAGAATGGTGAATTCTTTTCACCCAAAACGACTTGGCACGCAATAGACTTCCGGTCAAAGTCGCTCCTCCTATGGCCCTGGCGGTCACCGGCATATGAAAGCCAATGTCTCCCTACAACGTCTCCGTCCTCGCGAAGTCCGAAAACGATGATCGTGATTCTAGACCGGTATTCGGCCTTCTCCGCCAACGCGTCCAGCACTAAGTTGAATGCGTCCACCAGCGACGTCAGCCAGTCACGAAGCGTTACCGTGACCCACTTGTGGAAGTCGGGCGACGCTGAGTTCGCGAGAATCACCTGGGTTTCCCGCAGTACCATGCCACGGAAGTTCTGGCTCCACAAGGTAAGCGCCTTCAGCAGCAAGCGCTGGTCCTCCAGATCGATGCGCGTCCGCACCCCCTTCAGCCCTGTTACCTGATATTCGATCAAGGTCCGAGCCCACTTCCGGCTGGCCAGCACCGAAAGACCCAGGTAGACGATCCATCCGACAATCGCGCCGGAAGCCGACCCGAAAACCCCCACAAGCAGGAGCGTACCGTCTTTTTGTATGATCGCAGCGAAGCCGCCCACAGCTCCGCCGGCAATCGCTCCAAACGTGCCTTGGCGAAGCCGATCGTTCTGCTCATCGGCCATCACTGAAGCCACGAACGTTGCCAAGAAGGCGCTCAACCCGACCAACGCGGCGGGACTTCCGACAATCCTGACCAGAATGTCTCTCATTTTCCGCCGCCCTTGGACACTCTCCCTCCGACTTCGATTAGAACTGTGCAATATACTCCGCGCGGCACAGTACCAATAATGAAAACGGCGCCCTGTTACGAAATCCGAACATCGAGATTTTGCTTCCCGATCTTTAAACCGGGGAGAGCGAAAAGCGGCCTCGGGGCGAGGCCGCGTGAAATCCAAGCGGATTGCAACGCCGAACACACTTATGCCTGAGAACCTCGGACTACTGCGAGCCATGCCTGACTTCGACCCTCGAAGCTTACGCTACTTCTCTTCTCTGATTGCCCGGGAACGGATTGACAGAGATGCGCGGCGTCCCGGGAGCATTCCATTCATTGGGGTCTTCTGAGAAAGTGAAGGGGCCGGGGGGATCTGTCAGGATCTGCGCCGCTGCCAGGCCGGGGTTGGATGCGGTTCCGGCCGGAACTTCATATTCGTCCGCGGTGCAGAAACCGCCGCAGCCCGACAGCTTAACCTTCTTGTTTGTGGGATTGGCCCAGGAAAAGTCGCACCCGTAGGTGAGGCTGTCGCCTGAGGGCGAAACGCTGCCATTCTGGATACTGACTTCGAGTCCCATATGATCCTCCTTGTGATATTGATGGGGATTACTTTTGTTGCATCAGAGCCTGGTAACGCGGGTTCCCATGAAGATTGTCGAGGGCCGCAGTGGTGGCAACCACAGAGCGCGAATAGCCGGCGGCCAAGGCCTTCCCCAGCCACTCCAGCGCAACCCCAGTTTCGTGCAACTGGTTGTACACCTCCGCTGCATTGAAAAGCAACTGCTTGTTGCTGGGGTCCAGTTGCAGCGAGCGGTCGAGATAGGTCAAAGCCTGCTTTCGGTCGCCCAGCATTGAGTAATAGCTGGCTAAGTCACTTAGTATGTCAGCGTCTTTGGGATTAACCTTGAGTTGCTGTTCGCCGAGAGTGATGGCCTTGCGGTAAGCCTCGATGGCAGAAGCGGTGTCTCCGCCGTAGAAGTACGCGTCGCCCAGATTGCCCCAGCCCTGATAGCTGTTGTCTTCGAGCTTTAGAGCCTCTTTGAAGCTGGCCACCGCGACTTTGAAACGGCGCAAGCGGAATTGCGCCACGGCGATGTTGCTGTAAGCATCACGAGTGGGACGAATGGCAATGGATTTTTCAAAGGCCTGCACAGCTTCGTCGTCTTTGCCCTGATAGAGCAGGGCTCCGCCGAGGGAGTTGAACGCGACGTAGCTGTCGGGATCGAGTTCGGTGGCGCGGCGAAACGCAGTGGCAGCTTGTTCGTAATCCGCCTGATTCAGATAGGCAACGCCGAGCAGCGCATAGTCCCGCCAATATTGCGGGCGCACGGCAATCGCGCGCCTGTAAGTCTCTTCGGCCTTGTCGGGCTGATTCAGGTGCTGGTAGCTTGACGCGAGGTTGATGTAGGCCCGGTCGTTGGCGGGTTCGAGTTGCACGGCCTGCTGGAATTGCTCCGCGGCCTTCTCGTATTCGCCCGTGCCATCTTCGAGCATGCCCAGGCACATGTGGCCTTCAGCACCGGCATTGCCTAAGTCGACCGCTTTGGTGCAGGCTTGCTGCGCGGGAGCGATCCACTGCTTCTGCTTGAATAACTGATACTTCAGCCAGTAAGTCTCACCTAGTCCGGCTTCGGCTTGCCCGAAGTTAGGGTCGACCTTCAGCGCCTGCCTGAAAACGATTTCGGCGCTGGTCAAGTTCTCGGGCTTACGCGATTCCTGCAAGTAGCCGCGACCCTGAACGAAATACTGGTACGCCTCGGGCAGGCTGGTGGAGTGCGCGCCTAACGCTTTCTTCTCTTCGCCGCGCAGTGAAATCTGCAAGGCGGCGGCCACGCCGTTCGCGATTTGATCTTCAATGATGAATAGATCCGAGACCGGAGCGGTGATCTCTGCGCCCGCGAGATTCTTGCCGCTCCGAGCATCCGTCAAGCTGTAGGACGCGCGGAAAAGATCGTTGGCCTGCTCGAGCGAAACTGCCAGCCCCAGGCTGACGCCAAATTCCTTCTTTGCGTCCGCGAGGGTTGCAGCTTTCTTGTCGGTGAGCGTACGCGCGGGCACCACCTCGACATCATGGCTGGCGCTCAACTGCGAAAGTTTCGCGGCTACATCCTCCAGCAAGCCTTTGCCGAAGGCGGTCATCTTCGGGTCGCCCGTAGAATCAGCGAACGGAAGCACGGCGATGCTTTTGCGGGCGGGGACGAGAGAAGCGGACTGGGCCGCCGGCGCGACTGTGGATGCTGCCCAACGACGCAGGACTCCCGGGCCCCACACGCCTCCGGCTATGAGCACGGCCACGACGGCAGTGGCAATCGCCAGCCGCAGTTTCCTTTTCGGAGACCAGGTGGTCGCGACCCGCACCGACTTCAGCGATTTGCCGGATTCGAAGTCCTTCTTCAGTTTCAGCAGGTCGCGATGAATCTCCGCTGCGCTCTGGTACCGCAGATCGCGATTCTTGATCAGGCACTTGTCGATGATTTCCTGCAGACGCTGCGGCAGCCCGGGCATGGACTCGTTGAGCGACATCGGGGCCTGACCGAGAATGGCGTAAACCGTAACGGCCCAGGTGGGCCCGGAGAATGCTTGCCTGCCCGTCGCCATTTCGTACAGCAGTACGCCGAAAGAAAAAAGATCGGTGCGAGCATCGAGCGGTTCGCCCCGCGCCTGCTCCGGCGACATGTAAGCGACTGTGCCGATCGCCGCGCCGGTGTGGGTCAGCGGCCCGGTCGCCGACAAAGTGGCTTCGCCGGTACCGGTAAGATCCACAGCGGTCAACTTGGCCAGACCGAAGTCGAGAATCTTTGCCTGCCCGCGCTCGGTGATGAAGACGTTTGCGGGCTTGATGTCGCGATGCATGATGCCCTTGGCGTGAGCAGCCTGCAGGGCGTCGCTGATCTGCAAGGCCCAATCGAGCAGCGTGCCCAGAGGGACCGGCTTGTCGCCGATGCGCTCGCGCAGCGTCTGGCCTTCGAGCAATTGCATGGCGATAAAAGGCCGGCCCTGATCGTCGTCGATTTCGTAGATGGTGCAGATGTTGGGATGATCGAGAGCGGACGCGGTGCGGGCTTCGCGCTTGAAGCGTTCCAGGGCGCGCGGATCGCGGACCGAGTGGTCCGGCAGAAACTTCAGAGCAACCATGCGGCCAAGGCGAATGTCCTCGGCTCTATAGACGACGCCCATGCCGCCCGCACCCAGTTTCTCGTGAATGCGATAGTGCGAGACGATCTGCGGAACAATGTGGTCGTCCATGGGCGCGCAACTCCGGCACTGCGATAGGTGGCATGGTACTCAAGTCAAGCGGAGAGGCGCAATAAGTAGTTACATGCAGCCGATATTTCTGGAGGGATATTTCCTACTTCAGTCCTGTAGCCACATAGGCATTGGAAAGAATCTGCGCGTAGACGTAGGCGTAGCCGCTGCCGTCGCTGGAAAGGATGGGCGCTCCAGTTTCGGTTACTCCGGCGCCCACAGCGACGCCGTAAGTTTTCCACGGCTCCATTTTCCCAGTTGCCACGTCGACCTTGTTGACCTTGGCAATCTGCTGACTGCGGCTGGAGGCCACGTACACCGACTTCCCGTCCGGCGACCAACCGGTGACATAGTATTTCCCGTCCAGGCCTGGAATCAGACGAATGCCGCTTCCGTCGAGCGGCCAGATTCCCCATTTTCCGTCGGGCCCCAGCACGGTCGTGCTGCGGCCGTCCGGCGACAAGCGCACACCAGAAACGCCTTCCGGTGTGATCGGCTTGGAGTCGCCGCTGTTGAGATCAATCAGGTAGTCGCGCGCCCCGTGCCCGGATTCGACGCCGGAAGCGAGCAAGCGCTTGCCATCGGGCAGGAAACGGGCGCTGCCGTAACTGATGGCATCGTGGGTCAGTTGGCGGGATTCACCTGCTCCCGTCGGCACCATGCTCAGCGGTCCGCCCTTCGCGGATTTCGTGACCACCCATTTTGTATCCGGGGAGATCGCCAACGGCTGGCCTTCGCCAATGCGTGCCGGAGGTGAACCATCGGTATCGCGCAAGAAAACGGTGTAATTGGGACCGCCTCCGTTGCCTTCCTCTTCGAACGCGATCTTGTGGCCGTCGTGGCTGATGTCGCGCACGATCGACCAGCCAAACCATCCCAATTCGTGCTCCTCTTTTTCTCCCGGCGCCATGCCTCGAATCCCAATGCGCTCCTGGTGCGTCACCATGAGCGCCGCACCGTTCCGCATATCCTGCAGCCACATGCCACCGGGCACGTTGGTGATGGTGCGCTGCCTGCCCGAGAGTGTTGCCGCGTGCGGGTTCTCGGCGCTGCCGCTGTTGCTGCACGCGAACCACACTTCATCGCCAGCCGGCGACCAGACAATTCCTTCGATCGACTCCCAACCCGAGGAGAGCTTCTTCTCCGGTTCCTTGCCGTCGGCGCCGATGACAGCGACGGAGCCCTCGTCGTCGCCTCCGGGATTTTCATGGTCGCCGAAGGCAATCCACTTTCCGTCGGGCGAAATCTTGGGGTGGCTGATCCAGTTGATGCTGTCGAACAACACCTTGCCGACGGGATATTCCAAACGCCAGTGTTGATTCTCGGGAACGTAGCGGACCGCTGCCAGGCTCTGGCCGTCCGGAGCCCAGTCCGCGTCCTGCACGTTCTCCAGCACTTCGCGCGGCGTTCCTCCGCTGAGCGGCACGCGCGCCAGTGTGCCGCTGCGGGCGTAGCCGCCGTAGCGTACTGTATTGAGGCGAATCGCTAGCTCTCCGCTTTTCGAGATCGCCAGCAGTTCGGCATCTTTCAGCCCCAGTTCGCGGGCGCCGGGATCGTCCATGCGCGACATGTAAATCTGTTCTTCTCCGCCATCCCACGATGCGCTGTACACGATGCTTCCATCGGGCGCAAAGCGGGCATTGCCGATCGATCCGGTGCGAAACGTGATCTGCTTATATTCGGCTAGGGGAGTGGCGCCGCTGCCCCGGCCCAGCCACCAGCCCAGGCCCAGCATAGCCACTGCGATGACCAGGCCTGCCGCGAGCACCAGCAGGAGTTTGCCCCGCGGCGGAGTGGCCGCCAGGGGAGCGACGCGAGCCGAAGCGCCGGAAAGTCCGGATAGATGTTCGAGGTCAAATGCAATGTCGCTGGCGGAATGGAAGCGCGACTCCGGATTTTTCTCCAGACAATGCTGCACGATCCGCTCCAGAGCCGGAGAAACGTTGCGGCCGGTTTCGCTCAGGTCGGGCGGCTCTTCCTTCAAGATCGCGCTCATCGTGTCGGCAGGAGTTTCGCCATGAAAGGCGCGCTTGCCGGAGAGCATTTCGTAAAGAATCGCGCCGAAGCTGAAAATGTCGGAGCGCGGATCGACGGCAACGCCGCGCACCTGTTCAGGCGACATGTACCCGGCAGTGCCCATCACCACGCCCGCTTCAGTGGCTTGCGTGGCGGTGGCCAGAGAGGTGTGCGCCCCAGGTTCTGGCTGGATCAGTTTGGCGAGGCCGAAATCGAGAATCTTGACGCGCCCGTCTTTGGTAATAAATAAGTTTTCCGGCTTGAGGTCGCGATGAATGATTCCTTTTTCATGGGCCGCGGCCAGGCCATGCGCGATCTGCAGGGCGTAATCCAGAGCCTTGCGTACTACCACCGGCCCGCCGCGCACGCGCTCGCGCAGGGTCTCGCCTTCGAGCAATTCCGAAACCACGTAAGGCGCGCCTTCGTGCGTGCCAATATCAAATACGGCCAGAATGTTGGGATGGTTCAGGGCAGCAGTGGCGAGGGCTTCCTGCTCAAACCGGCGCAGGCGGTCGGAGTCGAGCGAGAGCGTGTGCGGCAAGACCTTGATCGCGACTTCACGTTTGAGTCGAGAGTCACGAGCGCGATAAACCTCGCCCATACCTCCGGCGCCCAGCAGAGAGACAATCTCGTACGGCCCAAGTTTGGTGCCCGGGGTGAGGTTCATGCGTGGGCCAGAGTATCATCCCCGGGGGAAAACCGCACGGCATGCGGGCGTAAGTAGGCGAACGCCGGGAAAAACGTGAGGTCGGACTGGAATTGAAATGGAGTTTCTTACTTCTTTTTGCCCATTTTGCGCGAGATCTCTTCGACGATTTTGGGGCGCAAGTCGGCGAGGACGCTGTCGACGATGCTGGCAATTTCGTCGGATTCGGCGGGCGCGGATGCCTCTTCTGGAGCCTTCTCGGCGCCGGCGGCAACGGCCATGGCTGCTTCATCTTGAGGCGCGGACGCTTCCTTGGTTGCGTCCGGGGCGGCGGACTTGGCGTCGCCGGTCTCACGAATGCGGCGAAAGCTGGCCCACGCCGCGGCTGCTTCGGATTCTTTTTTTGCCATCTCGTCTATGCCTCCTGCAGCCGTGTAGTTGGCCGCTGCAAAGTCTGAAAACGGTTTTACTGATGCTCCGCGCAGAGAAACCTGGCTTCCTGAAAAATTGCTTTCTGAAGACGGGCTGCCGAAAACTGGTTCCGGAAGCGTGGCGACTGGAGCCTCGGTCTCAGCCGTCCTTGTTTCGACCGGCATCGTTTCGACCGTCTTCGCCTCGGCCGTGTTCGTGGTGTCCGCCGTCATTGTGGCTGGCGTGGAAACAGCTGCGGAGAATGCGGCGTCAGCTTCGGGTTCTTCCTTTTGCAGTTCTTCTTTTGCTTCGGCGTTCTGGATTTCCAGCGAGTCTGCCTTTGTGGCTTCCGCTTTCGCAGTCTCAGGCACCGGCTCTGCCGCCGCAGCTGAGAGAGCACTCTCAACACTCGCGGCGTTGGCGGACGATGTCTCTGGGGCGGAAGTCATGATCGACGGCTCGGGAGCAAGAGCGCTCGGCGGTGCGACCTGCTCTGCCGGAGGCGGCTCGGGAACCGGGGCAGTCTGCTCGACGGTATTCTGTGCCACGTTCTGCGCCACATAGGACGCGGCCACGGCTTCGAGTTCTTTTACTGCCTCGGTAATGGCGTCAGCGGCAGCGGTGGAAATGGTATCGAAGGTCGCGGCCGTTTCCGCGGCAGGAGCAGCGGGCGCAAGCTCGGAGGCGACCGGCGCTGCCATCTCAGACGGCGCCGACGGAGCCAGGGAAACATGCTCTGACTTTGCTGACTCAACCGGGGTTGACTCAACTTGGGCTGCGGCAACCGAGATCGGCTCAATCGAGGCCGATTCGTTCGAGGCTGATTCAATCGCGGGTTCAACCGAGGCTGGGGGCTCCGCGACAGCCGCAACTTGGGCATGAGCGGTCTCAGCTGCGGCGTAGGCCTTCTGCATCTCCTGCTCGAGAGAGATCGCAGACTCCTCGGGAGCCAGCGCCACGGCGACGGCGGTCCAGCGCGATGTCGCCGCAGCGGACTCGGCTGACGCCGCCACCGCCATGGTTACGGGCTCGTCGGCGGTGTACTGGGAAGCCGGTTCGGCGGCGCTGTGCGACCAAGACCCATTCCCGGAATTTGCACTGGCCGAGGTGGCGGGCTCCGGCTCCAGGCCGGCAATCGCTGCCATGACGTCGGCGGGGCTGGGGCTGAAAGGGCTTGGACTGCCGCCACTGGATTCGGCGTCTTTCGACTCTTCGCCGGATTGTTTCGCGGCCGCTTCGAGCTTTTCTTCGATCTTCTGTTCGACTTTTGCTTCGATCTTCTCTTCGCTCTTCTGCTCGGACTTTTCTTCCGATTTGTGTTCGGCAGCCGTCGCGACTGGACGAACTTCCGCCTTGATTTCATGCGGGGCTTGCTGTCGCACTTCGACGGGAGCGGCTTCTGTCGCTGGTTCGAGAGTTCTTGCCTCGGCGATCTTGTGCTCGGCGTCCGCTTCGGCCTTAACTTCGGCAATCGTGCCCTTAACCTGAGCTGCGGCAACCTGGGCCGCGGCCGCGGCCAGCGCAGCGATTTCCTCGGGTGTCACATCCTTGGGTAAGCCCTCAGGCGCCAGGGCTCCCAGATCGACTTTTGCCACCTCGGCCTTGGACTCTTCCCTGAGCGGGTGCGGCTTGCGCTCAACGACCGTGCGCAAGTCATTGTTCATGGGGTTGTAAATGGAAGAATCGTCGCTCTGCTCTGCTGCCAGATCTTCTTTCGTTTTCTTATGGGGAAAGCCGATGCGGTCCTTCCAGCCGGAATCTTCCTCGATCGCCATGGTCTTGTCGTACTTGGCTTCTTCGAGGGCGGCCGTTACGCGGGCGAAGCGGCCCGGCTTGGCGGTTTCCGCACGGGGCACAATCTTGTCTTCGAGCTTGCTCAAGGCGCTCAGCAACTCGCTGGCTTCAAAGGGCTTTACGATGAACGCGTCGGCGCGGGCGCGTTTGGCTTCTTCCGGCTTGAAAGGCTCCAGCTTGCCCACGGTCAGCAGCACCGGGATGCGCGAGGTTTCCTGCGCTTCCTTGAGGCGCTGGCACACTTCCAGGCCGCTATAGCCGGGCATGTAGACATCGAGGATAATCACGTCAGGCCGGTGCTCGGCGATCTTCTTGAGAGCCGCCGAACCGTTGTTGACCGTGATGACTTCGTATCCCGCGTCGGCAAGGATCTTCCGCCCCATATTCTGAGCGGTAACGCTGTCATCGGCGAGCAGTATCTTCCGGGCCAAAGGTTGTCCTCGAATGAGGGGAGATAGCCCGAAGGTAACCCGAGCCACAACCTAAGTCAATGATGCAGAAGGGAAGTAACCGGTTACCAGTGGCCAACACCTAGTGAGTGAACCGACCTCGGACGTCAGACTCCGGACTGAGCCAGGACCGGAAGTGAACGGTCGGAGGTCTGAAGTCTGAGGTCCGCCTTTAGAACGGAATGATCTTCTTCAGTCCGGTCTTTTTCTTTTTCTTGCTGCTGGAAAGGTCGGAGTCGCTGGCGGGAGCGGAATCGTCGGACTTTGCCGTGGCGGATGACGACGACTGACCCTGCTGAATCTCATTGACCTGCGGCGGAGGGGGCAGAGCCTGGCCTGATCCGCTGTCGATCGGCTTCAGCTCGTTGGGATCGGCGGCGGGCGCATTCGGTTTTAGCTCGTTGGGATCGGATCCGGTTGCCGGACCAGTTCCCGCGGCAGGGCGTCCAAACGGCGATGCGCCGAGCGGAGCGGCCTCCGGCGCAGGTGTGACGGCTGGCTGGTCTGGCTTGTTGAGAATTTCGATTCCGACACTGCCGTTGCCTTTTCCGCTCGGACCGGGCGGAGGCGCGAACTCTCCGCGAATGACTTCGGAGGTACGCACCGGGTCGAGGTCCACCATGGCCGGTTCGCCCACGGTTGAGGCCGAAGCCATATCCGGGCCTTTCTTAACCAACCCCATCAATTTCTGGATCGGGGTGCTCTCGGTGCGGCTGGCAATTTCGGCTTTGTTGCGCGCCACGTCACCCTTAGTCGGACGGGGAATTGGCTGATGCAGAGCTGCCAGGCGTTTCTTGGCATCGTCGGAACGATCCATCAGCGGATAGCGGGTAAGAATTCTTGAATACTGATCTGCTGCGTGTTGAGCCAGTTTCGCGATGAAGGCTGACTTGGTTGCTTCGGTCGCGCAACCGCGCGGCAGGTTATGCACGTCGCAGGTTGGCGTAGCCCGCAGCCGGGCGATCTGGCCTTCGTAGTTCTGCCCCAGCAGGTAGAGCGCTTCGTCGGCGCGGCTGTACAGCGGGTACTGATCCACCAGCGACTGCAGGCGCGCGATCGACGCCGGGAAGGAGCCGCGCAAGTAGTAGAAGCGGCCTACCTCAAACTGGCGCTCGGCCAGCACTTCCTGCACTTCCAGCAGGCGCAGCTTGGCTTCAGGCACGAGCTTGTTTTCGGGATATTGCAGAATCAGCTTGCGGTATTCATCCTCGGCGCGCTTGGCGTTGGTGAAGTCGCGATCGGCTTTCTCCATCTGCTGGTAATGGATGTTAGCGATTTTCAGCTGGGCTTCGGCCGCTTCCGGCATGTTGGGGAAAAAGATCTGGAAATCGCTGTACTCCTGCTCGGCCTGTGCCAGGGCAGCGGTTCCGCCCTCGGCGTACCAGGAATCGCCGACGGCCAGCTTGGCGCGCGCGATGAATTCCGAATCAGGGTACGTGTTGATCAGGGTCTGCAAGGTTAGGCGAGCGACGTCGAACCGGTTGTGCCGCATGGCGTCCATGGCTTTGTCGAACAGAACTTTATCCGGCTGCTTGGAGCCGACATTGGCCAGCGGGTTTACCGACTTCTTGTTGGTGCAGCCGATGGTGATGACCAGCAGCAAGCCCAAGACAACCATTAACGGATTTCGACGTGACATAAGACCTCAGACTTCAAGTTTATGTGGGGACAGCCGCCCTCGGCTGTCCGCCGAGCGCAGCTCGGCTTTTGCATATTCCGCGATCTAAACTTTCTGCAGCGCAGCTTCGGTCGCTGCTCTCAGCAGAGCCTCAGCATTCTTCTTTGGATCACCATTGCCGAACACGGCGTTGCCTGCCACCAAAATTTCTGCGCCGGCGCGTACCACATCGGCGACCGTGTCGAGCGCCACGCCGCCATCCACTTCGATGCGGTAGTGCAGCCCGCGCTCGCCGCGAATCTCAGCTAACCGCCGCATTTTGTGCAGCGTGGACGGAATGAACTTCTGTGCCCCAAAACCCGGATTCACCGACATGACGAGCACATAGTCCACAATGTCGAGCACTTCGGTGAGCATCTCGACCGGCGTTGCCGGATTGATCACCACGCCAGCCAGGCAGTCGTGACTCTTAATGAGATGCAGAGTACGGTCCAGATGACGAACGGCTTCCTGGTGCACCGAAATCCAGTCCGCGCCCGCATCGGCAAACGCGGGAATGAATTCATCAGGATTCTCGATCATCAGATGGCAGTCGAGCGGCAACTTGGTCGCCTTGCGCAGCGACTTCACCACTGGCGGACCGATGGTGAGGTTGGGGACGAAGTGGCCGTCCATGATATCGACATGAATGACACTTCCGCCGCCCTCACCGGCGGCGCGCACCTGCTCGCCCAGCCGTGCAAAATCAGCCGAAAGAATCGACGGTGCCAGTTCGATCAAACCTGCACTCTCAGAACCTGATGTCGTCAGAACCGCTTCTGGCGCACGGAAAACAACGTGTCCGAAATTCTATCACGCGGGCCGGTGTGGGGCGGACACTCGCTTCGACTGCGCTCAGCGCTAGGCTCTGCCCGCGAACTGCCGGGAATTGCATCGGATCGGGATCGGATTTCACGGGTTCAACGAGGCAATATACGCCGCGATGGCCGCCATGTCGTCGACCGTGAGACCCGCGATGGCAGGCTTCATCTGGCGAACGGCGACCCCCGCGCGGGCGCCGTGCTGAATATCGTAAAGCTGGCGAACGATGTAGCTGGGAGAGCGTCCGGCCAGCCGCGGAGCTTTGCCTTTACCTTTCAGGTCGCGGCCGTGGCAAGTGGCGCATTGCAGGGTCTTGCTGGAGTTTCCGCTGACCAGCGCTTCGCCTTTGCGGATGCTGCCCACGGGCACGTAGGCGATGAAGCCAGAATGGTCGTCGCGCAGTTCGGTGCGCTCCAGGTTTTCCGGCGTCTCGACGATGCGCGCGCCGATCGGTTCGGTCCCGCCTCCGTCATTCTTGGTTGAGTCGTCGGCAACCAGCATCCAGCCGGAAACGTGGGTGCGGGGAACAGTATCGGTTTCGACTACGCGAATCCACGGCCGCGGATTCAGCGTGGAAAAATACTCGGCTGCCGCCTGAATCTCTTTCTGGTTGGCTTTGGTTTCATAAGTGATCATCGCGCTGGTGGGCGCGTGCCGGGGTTCGGAACTCTTGCGCAGCCCGCTCTTGAAGTCGGCCAATTGTTGCACGATGTAGGCCTCGGAAAGGCCCGCCAGGCTGGAATTCTCGGGCCGGCCTTGCCCGTTGGGCAGGTGGCAATAGCCACAGGCAAAAACGTCTGGAGTGCGGCCGCGCGAGACGATCTCCGGCATCGGCGGATGATCGGCGGAGTGCCAATCGGGCGGGCGGAACATATCACTAACCTGCGCATCGGTGAAGGTGGCTGTGCTGCCAGGCACGTGCCGCAGAGTGGTGTCGGGCGTTTTCGCTGGGGCAGCGGCTGCATCCGATGGAAGATTGATGGCATACGCCCAGTACGGCAGCGGTTCGTTTGACGGCGGCGCGTTCGCACCTGTGATGTGCTGTGCAGAATCTGGTACAGACGGAGTTTGTGCGACCGGAGTTTGGCCGGCCGCCGCCATCGCGGCAACCATCAGCGAATAAATGACCCACGTTCCAGATGTCTTTCCAGATGTAGTTCCAGATCTCAAGGCTGGCCGATCCTAATTCAGAATGAACAGCGGTAAGGGTCGTCTGCGCGCTTCTGTTCGCGCCGCAACAACTATAGCAAGCCGTCGCTTAAGCGAGAGTGCTTGCGTTTGACCGGTGTGCGTTGTGGCGCGTGTTACCCTCGTCCGGCGTGACCTCGTTGACCCAATTCGCGCCCGCGGTCTACAGCGTCATCGCGGTATTCCTGTGGGGCACGGCCGACTTCGCGGGAGGATACGGATCGCGACGCGCCAACGCCTTCGTGCTCACGGCGTTCTCGCACGTTTGCGCGTTTGGGCTGATGCTGGCGATTGCGCTGACACAGCACGGTGCCTTTCCGGCGGGCGCGAGCATCGTCTGGGCATTGCTCGCAGGAGCAGTGGGCGGATTTTCGCTGGCCATTTTCTATCGCGCGCTGGCCTTGGGGCAGATGGGCCTGACGGCGCCGATTGCCGCTTTGCTGGGAGCAGCCATCCCTACCATGGTTGACATCGCGCTCGAAGGCGCGCCCAGCCGCTGGACCATTGGCGGCTTCGGGATCGCGATACTCGCGATTTGGCTGATCACGCGACCGGAACCGGGGAGCTCCGAACTGCCGAGTGAAGACGGCTCAGGGCGGCCCGCTGGCGTTGCCATGGCCGCGCTTGCCGGCGTGGGATTCGCGGGATTTTATCTGTGCATTCACCAGGCCAGCGGTTCTCCGTCATGGATCGCCTGCATTGCCCGCGTCGGGTCGTTCACGGCTACCGCCATCGCAGTCATCGCAACCCGCGCGCCGCTTGCACTTGATCGCCCGCGCGCAGCGCTCGGCATGCTGGCGGGATTCTTCGACATCGTGGCCAGCGCCTTGTTCATCTTTGCCAGCCAGCACGGCCGATTGGACGAAGCTGTCGTAATCACGTCCTTGTACCCGGCCGTGACCGTGCTGCTGGCGCGTTTCGTCCTGAAAGAACATTTCAGTCTGTGGAGATTCATTGGACTGCTGGCGGCGCTGGCGGCGGTGCCGATGATCGCGGCGGGGTAGGTGCTTGGGTACGTGGCATTCCTTATTCTGGAATATGGAGCATATTGACTATATTCATAGATGTCCGAATCAATCGATAGCCGATGCCGTTTCTTGAAATTCGCAACTTGACGAAGGTGTTTCCGCACGGCGAATCGCCGTTTGGCGGGAAGTCTCGCGGTGAAGTGCGGGCGGTCGACGACGTTTCGCTCGACATTCATGCCGGGGAGACGCTCGGCCTGGTGGGCGAGTCCGGATCGGGTAAGAGCACGTTGGGACGCCTCATCCTTCGCCTGATCGAGCCGACAGCCGGCGCAGTGCACTTCGAAGGTCGTGATCTTCTGGCAGCCGGCCGGGGTGAAATGCGCAGCTTGCGTCGCGAACTGCAGATCATTTTTCAGGATCCGTTTGCCTCGCTCGATCCGCGCTTTCGCGTGGAAGATGTCATCGCCGAACCGCTGATTATTCATCGCAAGAACATTCGCGGAAACGCAGGTCGAGACACCCGAACCAAACTTGACCGAACCAAGCTCGATCTTCATGCCCGAGTCGCGGAACTGCTGCGGGCGGTCGGCCTCGATGAATCCGCGCGCACACGCTACCCGCACGAGTTCTCCGGAGGACAGCGCCAGCGGATCGGAATTGCGCGTGCTCTGGCCCTGCGGCCGAAGTTCATCGTGTGCGACGAGCCGGTTTCGGCGCTCGACGTCAGCGTGGGCGCGCAGATCGTGAACCTGCTGGCGCAACTGCAGCGCGATTTCGGTCTCACTTACCTGTTCATCTCTCATTCCATGCCGGTGGTGCGTTACCTCTCGACGCGCATTGCCGTGATGTACCGGGGAAAAATCGTCGAGATCGGCGACGCCGCGCAAATCACGGAACGTCCCGCGCACGCTTACACCCGCAGCCTGCTTGAAGCCACTCCGGAATTGCTGGCGTAGAGTGCCGTCACTTGTCCCACGAAGCGCAGCGCGCGAGCCGCATGCAATACTCGTTTGATGCAATCCCGCGCCATGCTGTCTCGCGTCCGGCCTGGTTCCACTCGCGATCTGGTCGAGTTGCTCCTCGGCTATGGAGTGATCCTGTTCGTGCTGTGGATGCCGGAGTTTCCGCAGCGCATCCTTTCTCCGGTGGCGCTCGTGGTGACGCTGGCGATCGTGCTGGCGCGGCACCCTAGCGTGGACGATCTCGGCGTGGGCTGGCGAGGGCTCCTGCCGTCTCTCTGGATTCTTCCTGCGGCTATCGTGCTCTCGATCGCAAGCGTGCTCGTGGCGAAACAGATCGGGACACTGCATTCGCTGTATAAGGGCGACTTCAAGCACGTTGCGGGTTATGTGGCGTGGACGCTCTACCAACAGTTTCTGATGAACGACCTGTTCCTGCCGCGCCTGACACGGCTGCTCGGAAACGAAAATGCCGCTATTGGTCTGGCGGCTGTGCTGTTCGCGGCAGCGCACTTGCCGAATCTTCCGCTCACGGCCGCAACACTGGTGTGGGGTGCGATCTCGTGTGCGCTGTTCCGGCGTTATCAAAATATTTATGCCCTCGGCCTTGCCCAGGGATTGCTGGGGCTGTGCTTTGCTGTCTGCGTTCCGGATGCGCTGCATCACCACTTGCGGGTGGGGCTGGGATACTTGAGGTATCCGCGGTGAGGACTCAGAACCACCACGACCACAGCCAATCGACACACGTGTGGGTGATCGTCGACGCGGGCACGCGGCGATGCTCCCGCCACGCGCGGCCGTAAAAGACGCCAGCGATGGTGGCCAGCAGAACATAGCGCCAGTTGAAGTGTGCGGACCGTTTATTGAAGTGCGACAGGCCGAACAGAACGGACGCGATCACCAGAGCAGCGCGGCGGCCGACTCGCCGCTCCAGCAGATTTTGCACCCAGGCGCGAAAGAAAAGCTCTTCCGGCAAGGCTACAAAAACAAAAATTCCAGCCCAGGTGAGCACGGCCTTGCCCGCCGCGGGCAGGTTGGCATGGGGATGGATAAAGCCGAGCGCCAGTCCCAGCACGAGCACTGCGGGAGCGAAGAATAGTAGCTCACGCAGGCCTGTTTTCCAATCGGTCTTCCATTCACTCCAGCGCAGGCGGAAATCAAAGCCGGTTCCGCTCAAGCGGCGGATGGCGAGGAATCCGTACAGGCCAGCATCCACCAGCAGCAGCTTGGCCAAGCCGCGCAGGCCCGCGGGCCAGGCTACGTCGAACCAGCGCAGATCGACGGCCAGACCAAGCGTGAGCAGAATCACGGCATCGCGCCAGTTACCGCGCTGCTGAGGATCAGCGACGGCAGCCCGCGCCAGCAGCCAAGCCATCACCACCGGCAGCGCGGCGTACAGTACAAACCACTGCCAGCGAAACAAGTGTTGCGTGATGGCGATGACGGCGTAGGGTACAACCAGCAGCGCAGGGACTGCGATGCGCACCGCGAACGGCCAGCGGGCGACGGCGCGCACTACACGCTCGGTGGCAAATCCGAAAGCCACTGCCGGAACAAGTTCCGCTAACAGTACGGCAATCGCAACCGGTGTTGCATTCGACATAGGTGATTATCTTAATCGGGACGGATCCGCTGGCAGACAATTGACGGAGAGTCGCGTGCTTGTGTCGCGGCTTACTCCGGGCTAGAATTCCGTCGAGTCATTCTTAGGAGGCACTCATGGCCGCCGCTCCGGTCCTGCCCGCATCGCCCGCTCCCACGCCCGAACCCGCGCCGCTTTCGCAAGGCGCGCGCATCGTTGACACTTTCATCTCGCCCTCGAAAACGTTTGCGGACTTGCGTCGCAGCGCGCAGTGGTGGCTTCCGTTTCTGTTGATAACGATCACGGGCTGGGGCCTGGTTTTTGTTGCAGAGCAAAAGATTGGCGTGCAGAAGATGTTTGAAAATGACTTGCACGCGCGGCCCAAGCAGGAGGCGCAATACGAGAAGGCGCCCCCGGCGCAGCGCGAAGCGCAAGTGAAGATCACGGGCATCATCTATTACGTCGCGATTCCCGTGATGACATTACTGATATGGCTGATCATGTCTGGATTGCAGTTGGGCACGCTCAAGTTCGTGGCTGTCGCCGATATTTCGTACGGCCAGACGCTCGCGGTGCTCGTCTACGCAGGATTGCCGATAGCGGTCAGAAGTCTTTTAGCGATGGTCTCGGTGCTCGCCGGTGTAAACCCGGACGGGTTCACGCTGAGTAACCCGGTCGCGACGAATCCGGGATATATCATGAATCCGGCCGACAGTCCGTTCTGGTATTTCATCGCGTCGCAGACCGACATCTTCGTGCTGTGGTCTCTGACGTTGACCGCGATCGGTTTTGCGGTCACCGGCAAGGTGAAAACGGGAGCTGCGTTTGCCATCGTGTTTGGTTGGTGGGTTGTGCTCACGTTGACGTTCGCAGCAATCTTTTCTTAGAGACGAAGCGACATCTCTTCGTGTAGGGATGTCCTGGTGAGCTGGCGCAGACGTGGCTCTGATCCCGATCAACCCGCCATGGATTCGATCGCCTGCACCAGTTCGGGCGGGAGCACCAGTTCGAGGCTGGCGAGATCTTCCTTCATGTGCTGGATGTTCGTCGTGCCGGTCAACGGCAGCATGCCAACGGCGCGCGCGAAGCTGAATACAATCTGCGCGGGAGTTGCGTTCATCTGCGTCGCGAGCGCGATCAACGGCGGATGCTGCAGCACTTTTGGATTCGCGGTGAGCAGTGAGAATCCCTGATAGGTAATCTTGCGTTCATTGCAGTACGAGCGCACTTCGCGATCCCAACCGAGACGGGCAAAGCAGCGGTTCTGCACGAAGGCCGGCAGTTCCGAGCTAGCAGACTCCATTTGTTCGAGTTGCTGCAGCGAGACGTTGCTCACGCCCAGCAGGTGAGTGCGTCCAGCGTCGCGCTCCTTCCGCATAGCCTCCCAGACTTCGGAGTCCCCATCAGTCCAGTCGTAAGCAGAGGAAGGGCCGTGCAGTACGAAACTGTCGACGTAGTCGGTGCCAAGATGCTCGAGCGAACTGGCCAGAGACTGAGCGACTTGCACCGCTGGTCGCGCCGCGGGATCGTAGGGCAGGCGATGGTCCTGGCCACGCGGGTAGGTGAATTTCGTCTGCAGAAAAAGATGGGCGCGGGTCACAATGCCGGCGCGATAGGCTACGGCCAGGCCCTCGCCGACTCCGGATTCAAAATAATGCCGCCGCTGGTTGGCCGTGTCGATGGCGCGAAAGCCGGTACGTAGCGCAAGCTCGGTAAGGGCTGCGGTGCGGTCTTCCTTCCAGGCAGTGCCGTAAAGGAATGTGGGGGCTGAGGACATCGCGTCATTGTTTCATGAAAGTGTGGAGCCGCAGAGACCGGCGAAAATGGGCCCACCGCGAACAGAGCGCGAACACATGGCGCGAACATAGAGAGACGCCCTTCACATCTAATCAGTGTTTCTGTTTCGAGAGATGACTGACCGTTCGTCGCCGGTATATGCTGATTGCCTCAGGAGGCTCCCGTGAAATTCGCTTTTGTGATCATCTGTCTGGTTGTCTGCGCTTCGCTCGCTTTTGCCCAAGCCCCAGCTGCGCCCGCCGCGTCTCAAGCCCCGGCGGCGCCGATTAAGGATCCGGTTGCTACCTCGCTGCGCCTGCTGCTGCAGCGATCGCAAAACAATACTGTCGGGGCGATCGACGCTATGCCCGCCGACAAATTTTCCTACAAGCCCACAGCCGACCAGATCACGTTTGCGCACCTGGCGGCGCACATCGCGGGGTCGAACAATTTTCTTTGCGCGAAAGCGGCGGATGTTCCTGCTCCCAAGGTGGATGAGGCCAAGGACACCGATTCGAAAGAGCAGTTGGTGGCCGCGGTGAAGGCCTCGTACGCTTTCTGCGGCGACGCGTTGAGCAAGATGGATGACTCGAAGCTGGGCGACACAGTGGAGCTTTTTGGACGGCAGCTTCCTCGGGCTGTGGCAGCGTTAGGACTGGCCAGCAGCTGGGCCGACCACTACGGGGCGGCTGCCATGTATCTGCGGCTGAATGGAATTCTGCCGCCGAGCGCACAACCGAAGAAGTAGGAGATCAGTTTCCAGTTTCTGGTTTCCAGTTTTCAGAACAGCAGGTGCCCCACTCTAGCCGCGCTCTTTACGGCTAGGGTGGGTATCTCAGTGGTTCGAAGCTAGCCTCTCTGTTCGGCTCGAAAGACCGTTGGTGTCGGCTTCGCGGATTCCCACACTTTCGCATAGAACGCGAAAGGATGGGGCAACCACGTTGACCTGATTGACCACTTCCTCGCCTTTGGTCAATAGCGACTGCTACTCAATCTGCACGAGTTCATCAGCAGAATGCGAAGCGGGATTCGTTTCGGCGGGATGCTGCGGGCTTCGCCAGGAATCGAAGATGGAAACCTGGTGTACGCAGGAAACCGTGCAGTGCGGGGCGCACGATTTCTCGGTGAGATATTCGCGGCGCAGGTCGTCGCGCGTGTAAGTGGCGAGTGGGACGCCGGGATAGCCGCGTTGTTGCGAGCAGTAATGCACCAGCCCGTCTTCGCAAATGTAGAGATAACGGCCACCGGCGCGGCACCGCCAGTCATTCGGCATGCCTTTGGCGATGTTGTCTTGAAAAGCGTGAATGCGCGTGAAGCTGCTCTTTTCGAGAGCCTGCATTTCGTGGTAGATGCGTCGCTCTTCGTCGTTCAGCGGCTGCAACTGGCCGCTGCCGTCGTGAATGATGCCGATGGTCGAAGTGAATCCCAGTTCAATCGCGCGCTTGCCGATGACCAAGGCATCCTGCGGATGGGCAATGCCGCCGCCGACCACGGAATTAATGTTCACGTGAAAATCGGCGTGCTCGGCCAGCAACTGCAACTTCTTGTCGAGGACTTTCAGGCTCTTCTTCGAAACTTCGTCGGGATTCACGTTGTCGATGGAAATCTGCAGCCATTCGAGTCCGGCGCGGTTGAGCCGCTGGATGCGGTCGGCGACTAATAAGTAGCCGTTCGTAATAAGCCCGGCGATCATGCCGTTGGCGCGGATGCGGCGGATGACGTCATCGAGCTCAGGATGCATGAGCGGCTCGCCGCCGGATATGGTGACGACTGCTGTGCCGAGTGAACCCAGCTTGTCGATGCGGCGGTACATTTCGTCGATCGGCACGGGCTTGGAAAAATCGTCGAACTCGTTGCAATAGGTGCAGGCCAGATTGCAGCGCCGCATGGGGATGATGTGCGCCAGCAGCGGGTGGTCGGTCGAGGCGAGCGCATGCGCGGCCATCTTAGCTCCGCGGATATTGCGGTGCAGAGCTTTGGCGCGGCGGCGCAGGGTTGTAATTACGGATGGCATGAGATGAGTTCTTTCTATTACAGCACAGGCTGGGGCTTTGGCGCATGCGGGGGAGCAGTGTTTGGTGGAATTCTCAGTGCCAACGGTGACGTTGAGAAGCTGGACGAAATCAGTGCATGGCGTCAGAAATCCGTTTTTTCAGCTCGGTGATTCTGCCGTCGTATTTTTCGCTCAGGCAACCGACCCAGCCTTTGTAGATGGCGCAGGCGCAGTCGCGCTCCGAGAGCCAGTTCCGCTGCTCCTGGATCAGAGATTTGCGCGCCTCGGGAGACAAGGCTGCTCGGAGCGAGGAGTAGGCTGTGTTCAGCTCGACATCGAGTTTGGCCAGCGATTCCACGTAGCAGATGGCTTGGTCGACATCTTTTTGCGCCTTGGAGCAGTCGTAGCTGGTCTTGTACATCGGAGCGGACTGAGCGGAGGCGAGAAGGAATTTGTGTTGCTTGCCATCCCATCGGAAAGACAGGACCAGGGGTGCAACGCGTTCTGAAGTATCGGTGAAAGTTTCGATGAGTTCGCCGTCATCTTTCCGGGCGGTCAGGTCGAAATTGCGATTGCCAAATAGAACCTGATAGAGCTTGGGATTCACCTCTTCGATTTCAAGCTCTCCAAGTTGGTCCTCGTCAGCCCAGGAAAAAACCGAGTGGACGTCAGGGCCCGCGGTTCCCGTTGCGCAGGTCGAGGCGACAACCATTACGTCGCTGTATTCATGCCCAGTGAAGTTGAAGTATTCCATCTTGTCGATGTAGATGTCTTCCGCCTTGCAGTCGTATTGCGTGGCCAGGTAACTCTTGATCATTTCTTCGGTGATTTTTGGCGCGTGAGCCGGAGCAAGCGCTTGAAGAAGCAGGCCGATCGAGAGTAGAGCCGCAGCGTTCACGTTGCCTCCTTTTAGCACCCCGGTGAAATTCAGTGTGCGCCAAGTTTTTCCGCTGTCAAGAGATCAACTGGTGTCCGGCCAGGCGCAGGATATCGAGCGCTCGTCCGTGTTCTTCCGGAAATAACACGTAATCCGTGTCGTAGGTCGAGATGGCGAAGATGGGGATGTCGTTGCTCGACAGCGGCTCGATAAACGACAGCAGCACTCCGGTTTGGGAGAAGGGGAACGGGCCTTCGAGTTTCAGGCATATCCAGTGGTGCGGGGAGCGCACGTCCAGCGGAAGATTGGCGGCGGGGCAGACGATGGATAGTTCGTCGCCGGTGCGCGTGATTGAAGTGAAGTCGCCTGTGGGCGCCCAAGCCGGGACGGGCGCGTCGGGCCCCAGGCGCACGATGGCGTGGAGGCCGGGGAGTTGGCGGAATTTGAGTTGGTATTTTTCCATGGAGCGTCTTAGCCCTCCACAGCCTTGCGCAGGGCGGCTCGGGCCAGGATGCGGGTCGAATCCAGCATGGGCAGCGGAGATTGCTCTGGCGTCATCAGCAGTGGAATCTCTGTGCAGCCGAGGGCGACGGCGTCGCAGCCTTCATCTTTCAGACCGCGAATCATTTCGGTGAAATAGGCCTGGGTGCGTGGCAGGAATTTTCCCTGCACTAATTTTTCGAAAATGATTTTGTGGATTTGCTCGCGCTGCTCGGCGCCGGGGACGCGGTACTCGATGCCGGCCGAGGTCAAAGTCTCGCGGTAGACGGGACCGGCCATCAGCGAGCGGGTGCCGAGGATTCCGAGGCGTTTGTAGCCGTGGCGCTTGGCTTCGTTCGCGACCTCGACCGCGATGTGCAGCCAGGGGCGCGGCGAACGGTGTGCGACCAGGTCGAAGGCCTGATGCACAGTGTTGACGGGCGCGATCAGGAAATCGGCGCCGATCCTGGCGAGCTTCTCGGCGGAAGAGAGCATGAGTTCGGCCACGCCGGCCCAATCATTGGCGTCGATGCAATTCTTGTACAGGATGAAGGGGTGGCCGTGCATCGACACTTCAGGATGATTGTAGGGGCCGAGCAAGTCCGCACCCTCGACGCAGATGGTGCGGTAACAGAGCGCGGCGCCCTCCGCGCTGGATGCGACGATGCCGATGTGTAACATTAGTGGTTAGTGATTAGTGGCTAGCGGCTAGTTTCTTTCAATCAGGGCAAAAGGCCCAGCCCCACTTTTCAGCTTTTGATTGTAGCTGGAGCGACGGTGTACGGGCTGTCGGCGCGGTAGCGCTTTTCGAATTCTTCCCGGGTGCAGATGGTCTTGGGATCAAACACGCGGTCGATGGCCAGAATGCCGTCGAGGTGGTCGATCTCATGCTGCAGGAGTTCGGAAAGATTGCGGTCATCGCCGGCTTCAAATTCGAGAAGCTCGCCGTGCAGGTTCTGGTAGCGGACTGTGATCTGGCGGTAGCGCTCAACCTGCATGAAGATCGAAAGGAAACTCAGGCAACCGTCCCAGACGACGATTTTTTCTTCCGTGACGTAGACAACCTCGGGATTGATGATGGGCCAGGGCTCGACGCCGGGGAGCTTTAGGAATATGACACGCTGCAACACTCCGAGTTGAGGAGCGGCGATGCCGCGCCCGTAGCCGGTGGTGGAGCGCCAGTGGGCGAGCGTGTCGGCGAGATCTCGAACCAGGTCGCGGACCTCGTGCGTCGTGGGATCTTCTACCCGCGCCGCCTTCTGCCGCAGGAGCGGGTCGCCGAGTTGGAGGATGGGGCGAACCGGCATGTCAGTGCTCAGCTCGTAACTCTACTCTTTAACTCCTAGGAGCAGGCTTCGCATCTGTCCAGACCAGCTGAAGGACGATGCAGAGAACCAGTGCCATCATAAAATCCGCTAGCTGAGGATGGGAAGGCCAGAGGTGGTGCGGGAGGCGAAGCCACCATGCCAGCATAGCTGCGAGCGTTGCCACCACGCTGATCTTCAGAGTCCTCATATTCCGATAGAACTACCGCGCCGCGGCGGCGTCGAACAGGCCCAGAAATTCGACTTTCTTCTCCGCTGGCAGAAAAGATGCTTCGAACGAGTTGCGCGCCAGTTCCCGAAGATGTTCGTCAGTGAATCCGAAAGTTTCCTGGGCGAGCTGGTATTCCCGCGAAAGCGTGGTGCCGAACAGGGCCGGGTCGTCGGTGTTCAGCGTGATCATCACGCCCTGATCGAAATAATTCTTCGTGGGATGCTCCGCAACCGCCTTGCAGACTCCGGTGCGGAGATTGCTGGTGATGCAGAGCTCGACCGGAATCTGGCGCTGCGCGAGCTCTTCGATCAGATCGACGTCCTGGCTGGCGGTGAAGCCGTGCCCTATGCGCTCGGCGCGCAGGTTAAGCGCTCCCCAGATGGATTCGGGCGGTCCGGTCTCGCCGGCGTGGGCCGTGAGGCGAAGGCCATGCTCGGCAGCATAGGCGTAGACGCTGCGGAAAAGTTCCGGCGGAGCTTTTACTTCGTCACCGCCGATGCCAATGCCGATGACGTTACGGTCCTGATAGCGCACCGCCAGTTCAAAGACCTTTTGTGCTTCTTCTACGCCGAAGTGGCGTGTGGCGTCGAAAATCCAGAGCAGCGAGACGCCGAAATCGCGTGCGCCGCGGGCGCGTCCACGTTCGAGGCCTTCGAAGATAGCCGCGAAATCCTGCTTGCGGAAAAGGCAGACCCCGACCGCAACGTACACTTCGGCGTGCAGTACGGCCTCTTCCTTCAGGCGCTGCATGAGCCGGTAGGTGATGAGTTCGTAATCGTCGGGGCCGCGCAGGTGGGCGCTGACGGCCTTGAAGGCCATTAGAAAACTTTGGAAATCCGTGTAGCCGTAGAGAGCTTCGACGTCGGCCAGCGTGGCGTGATCTCCGTGGAGCCTGCGCAGTTCGAGAAGAGTCGCGGGCTCGACCGCGCCTTCCAAGTGCAAGTGCAGCTCCGCCTTGGGAAGTTGGCGAATAAAAGCGTTGGGCGGACGGACCGGCTCTGCACTCATCTCTTTGATTGTAGATCGATTGTAGATTCTTCACCGAGGATTTGCGAGGAGTGCGACGAGTGAGGGAACGGCGATCTGCTTGCAGCGATTGCTTTCCGTTACAATCCGGTGTTCGTAAACTGTGAGGCTTTCAAAGGAGAAAGCATGAACGAGAAAATCGTGCTTCGACTGCTGGTGGCATATGCGACGCTGGCCGTGCCGCTGGCTTTGTTTGGGGACTCTTCGGCGCCCCAGGTGAAAACCGTGTCGGGCGTGGTCGAAGGTAAAGACGATGGTACGGTCCGCGCGTTTCTTGGAATTCCTTATGCTGCGCCTCCGGTGGGAGATTCGCGCTGGAAGCCGCCTGTGGCTGCGGCGAAATGGACCGGCGTACGCAAGGCCACGGAGTTTGGCTCGCACTGCATGCAGGGAAAGGTTTTTGGCGACATGAACTTTCGCGATCCCGGCGGCAGCGAAGACTGTCTGACTCTGAACGTGTGGGTTCCGGCGAAACCTGCAAGAGCGAAGCTGCCGGTGATGGTATGGATTTATGGCGGAGGGTTCGTCGCCGGTACGACCTCTGAGGCTCGGCAGGATGGCACGCACCTGGCGCAGCAAGGCGTGATCGTCGTCAGCATGAATTACCGGCTGGGCATATTTGGTTTTTTTGTGCATCCGGAGTTGACGAAGGAGTCCGGGCACAACGCAGCTGGAAATTATGGATTGCTCGATCAGGTCGAGGCACTGCGGTGGGTGCGTGACAACATTGCGGCATTCGGCGGCGATCCAGGGAATGTGACTATCTTTGGCGAGAGCGCCGGCTCATTTTCGGTGAGCGCGCAGATGGCTTCGCCACTGGCTAAGGGGCTATTCCACAAAGCGATTGGCGAGAGCGGCGGAGCGTTTTACAGCGGAGGCCTGTCGTTCGAGCCGCGATCGGTGCGGGAAGAAAAAGACGTGAAGATCGTGAGCACCAAGCTGGGCGAGAGCATGCTGGCTGAATTGCGGGCGATCCCGGCACAGAAACTGCTCGAAGCGTTCGCACCGCCACAGTCCCGGGGTTTTGATTTTGGCGCCGATGTGGACGGATATTTTCTGCCGGAACCGGTGCCCGCCATTTTTGCCGCCGGCAAACAGAATGACGTGCCCCTGCTGGCAGGATGGAACCACGACGAAGGCAGTTTCGAAATCGCCTTCTCTCCGCAGAAGCCAACGGCGGACACGCTGAAGGCCAACGCTCAGAAAGACTTTGGCGACAAGGCGGGGGAGTTTTTGAAGCTCTATCCTTCCGATACGCCTGAGCAGGCGCTGCGTTCCGCCGAGGATTTCGCGGGAGATCGCTTTATTGCCTTCTCCACGTGGGCTTGGCTTGAAGCTCAGACTAAGACCGGCAAGCAGCCAGTCTATCGTTACCGGTTCGACCTGGGGCCGCCCGCCGATCCCAAGGGGCCGCAGTTGGGAGCGTTTCACTCAGCAGAGATTGAGTACGTGTTTGGGCAGCTCGATTCCAAAGCCGGGGTCGCGTGGAAACCGGAACACCGCGAACTCAGTGAAGAGATGCAGAAATATTGGGCGAACTTCGCCCGCAGCGGTGATCCGAATGGGCCGGGCTTGCCGAAGTGGCCGGTTTATTCGGCCAAGGACGGATGGCCGGTGATGTTTCTGGACGCGAAGTCTGCGGCGCACAAAGATGAGTTGCGGGAGCGGTATTTGTTTCTGGCGGGGGCTTGGGAGAAGTAGAGCGGTCGGCTTTCCCTGGAGAACTCGCTTTCAGGCCATCGGCTGCGAATGACGGTGCAGGGATCCTTCGCTGCGCAGGCCGATTCGGTGCACTCATCGGTCGTCTTCGTTCAGGATGACAGCGCGTTTTTGCTGAGAGCTGATAGCTGACAGCTTAGAGCTCGCTACTTCTTGGCGAACTCGCTGCGGTGCCTGCTATAGAAGACGTAGATCAACAATCCAAGCGCCAGCCAGATCACAAAGCGCAGCCAAGTGATGACAGTAAGGCCCATCATCAAGCCAAGGCAGAGCAGCACTGAAATCAAGGGGAACCACGGCACAAACGGGACTCGGAAGGCGCGCTTGCGGTCCGGTTGCCGGCGGCGTAACAGGATCACTCCCAGCGAAACCAGAACAAAAGCAAACAGCGTGCCGATGTTGGCGAGGTCGGCGGCGTCCCCGATGTCGACCAGTCCGGCTGGAATTCCTACTGCGAAACAGGCGATCCAGGTAGACCAGTAGGGCGTCTTGAATTTCGGATGCACCGCGGAGAATAGCTTCGGCAACAATCCGTCGCGGGACATGGCGTACCAGATGCGCGCCTGCCCGTACTGAAACACGAGTAACGACGAGATCATGCCGGTCAGCGCTCCGATCACAATGACCGAGCGGAACAGCGGGTGCACGCCCAAATATTTCATGGCGTAGGCCACGGGCGCCTCGGCGGCTTCTCCGGAGACGAAAGTGGTGTACTTCATCATGCCGAGCAGTACGACGGCGACGCCCACATAAAGCAGCGTGCAGACCACCAGCGACATGATGATGCCGAAGGGTAGATCTTTTTGCGGATTGCGCGATTCTTCGGCGGCCGTGGAGACTGAATCGAATCCGATGTAGGTAAAGAAAACGATGGCCCCCCCGGTGACGATTCCCGCAAAGCCAGAAGGCGCGAAGGGCACCCAGTTGGCGGGTTTCACCAGCATTCCACCGACGACCAGAAATGTCAGGATGGCGCCGATCTTGACCGCGACCATAATGTTGTTGGTCTCGGCCGATTCCTTCACGCCGCGCACCAGCAACAACGTGAGAACGAAGACAATCAGGAAGCCGGGAAGATTGAAATAAGCGCCCGTCCACTGCCCTCCGGCCCAGACCGGACTAGCCCATTTGTCCGGCAAGTTGAGGCCGAACACGGCGAGTTGCGCTTTCGTATAACCGGCAAAGCCGACCGCGACCGCAACGTTCGATACTACGTATTCGAGAATCAGGTCCCAGCCGATGATCCAGGCGAAAATTTCACCGAGCGTGGCGTAAGAGTACGTATAAGCGCTGCCTGCGATGGGGATCATCGAGGCGAGTTCGGCGTAGCACAATCCCGCGAAACTGCAGGCAATTGCCACTAGGAAAAACGAAATTGCAATCGACGGCCCGGCCGGTGGACGGCCGTGCATAAGCGCTCCCGCCGTGCTGCCGGTGCGCAGGAAATTGATGACGACGTCGAGCGCCTGCGCGTGCAGAAGAGATGGAACCTGGAAATACTCGCCGGCGGCAGCAGTGCCGGTAAGGATGAAGATTCCAGAGCCAATAATGGCGCCGATGCCGAGCGCGGTCAGGGACCACGGACCCAGCGACTTGCTCAACCGGTTTTCCGGATTCTCGGACTCGGAGATCAGCTTGTCGATCGACTTGCAGCAGAAAAGCTGGTTGTCGGAGGTACGGATGACGGCGGCGGGTTCCGTGGGTTGTGACAAGCGATTGGGGTCTCCTGAAAATCAGCTTTTGGCTATTAGCTCTTAGCCTTTAGCTCAAAGCCTGCGTCGCTTCGCGACGGAGCGGGCGAATGCGCCCGCTCCCACACGAGTTCCGCCGCTGTTTTTACCGCTTCGCCTGGCCGCGAGCCAGTTTCTTGACCTTGGGCTTTTTCGATCCGCGCGCGTAGTCGCGGGGCTTGAGCGGTTTTTCCGCCTTGCGTTTCTTGCGGGCGGCGCGTTTGGATTTCTTGCGTTCTTCTTTGGTCAGCTTTGATGTGTTTGCCATGAATCCTTTTGAATTGAGTAATTTGGTAATTGAGGAATTTTGTGATTTCAGATCCCTGCTGGGAGGGAAATTACAAAATTACCCGATTACAGAATTACCATCCCACCTTCAGGCTCGTTCCAGCTGGGCATACTTCTCCACTAGCTTCTTCAAGCCGAAGCGAGGAAATTGTACCGTAATCTTGGCTTCTTCGCCTTCTCCTTCGCGCAAATACACGGTGCCTTCGCCATATTTGGGATGGCGAACCTTCTGACCGGGGCGGAATCCGCGCTTCCCAGTCGGCTCTTCGACAGGCATTTTCGGCACTGAAAACTTCTTGCCACGGCTGGCGAAGAACTCGGCAATGTTCTCGATGGAGTTGTAAGGACGGGCCGGGGATGTAGGCTTCGAGGCGCGCGCGTTGGTCCGGGCGGCATCTCCGCCATGCCACGATGCACTTTGATCTTCGTCTTCGTACGAGTAGTGGGTGGACTCTGCTTCATAGGCGGGACTTCGCCCCGCTTGTCGGCCCGGGGCGGACGTTCCCGTATAATTTCTGCCCACGCTGGCCGCGCGGCGCGTTCCTAATTCTTCCAGCAGCGGCGCGGGGACCTCTTCCAAGAATCGCGAGGGGACGCTGGCTTCGGGCAGATCGGTGCCGTAGCGGCGGCGGTAGACGGCGCGGGTCAGAATCAGTTGATCCATGGCGCGGGTCATGCCGACGTAGCACAGGCGGCGCTCTTCTTCGACATCCTCGGGAACGAGCATGGTGCGGGAGTGCGGGAAAAGTCCCTCTTCGAGGCCGCTAAGAAAGACCAGCGGAAACTCAAGGCCCTTCGCGGCGTGCAGGCTCATCAGTGTGATCTGGGCACGGGCATCATAATCATCGGCGTCGGCGACGAGGGCGGCGTGATCGAGGAACTGGTCGAGAGTTTCGGCGCGGTCACGAGAGTCCATGGCGGCGTTGACCAGTTCGCGCAGGTTTTCGATGCGAGAGAAAGCTTCGGGCGTGTCTTCCTCTTCGAGCAGCCTGATGTAGCTGGTGCGGTCGATGAGGAACTTCAGCAGGTCCGCGACGTTGACAGTGGGGGCTGGGAAGGAATCAGGCGTTAAGCCAATTTCTGGGTTCGGCGGTCTCGCTTTTTCCGTTTCCGATAGCTCGGCCGGCGAGACGTCGACGCCGCTAGCTTCAGCAGCGCCGAAGTCGAAAGAAAAATTACCAAACTCGGTGGGGTCGAAGGTGGTGGCGTCTTCGGATGGTGCGGTACTGGAGTTTTCGGCTTCAGGGTGCTCGACTGCATCTGCAACGCCTCCAGCATTCGCGGGCGCCCGCGCCACATTCTCCTGAAGTTGCTCTTCGAAAGTTCCCGCGAGCATGGCCCGTCCGTCTTCGATGAGCTGCTGGAAATTCTTTAGCGACAGCAGGGCGCGCTGCGGCAGGAGTTGGCGGCGGATGGCTTCTCCGACCGCGCCCCAAAGCGACAGGCCGGTTTCCAGTGCCAGATTCTCCAGGGTGTCGATGGTGCCTTTGCCGATGCCGCGCGTGGGCGTGTTAATGACGCGCAGCAGCGAGATCGAGTCGTCAGGATTCAGAATGACTTTCAGGTACGAGATCATATCTTTGATCTCGGAGCGGTCGTAGAACGAGAATCCGCCGACGATGTGATATTTCAAGCCGTAGCGGCGCATGGCTTCTTCAAACAATCGCGACTGCGAGTTAGTGCGGTAGAGCACGGCGGCGCGCGGAGTTTCGCCGCGTTCGTTGCTCGCGTGATCTGCGGCGGCGCGCAGGTATTTTGCGATGTGGTCGGCGGCGAACAGAGCTTCGTTCTCGCCGTCGGGCGCCTCGTAGTAGCCGATCTTGGTGCCGCCCTGGCGCGCGGTCCATAAATTCTTGCCCTTGCGGCGAATGTTGTTCGCAACCACGGCTGACGCGGCCTGCAGAATGTTTTGCGTGGAGCGGTAATTCTGCTCGAGGCGGACGATCTTGGCCTCGGGAAAATCCTGTTCGAACTCGAGAATGTTGCGGATGTCGGCGCCACGCCAGGAATAAATCGACTGGTCTTCATCGCCCACGGCGCAAACGTTGTGGCGGTCTCCAGCCAGCATGCGCATGAGTTCGTACTGCGGACGGTTCGTATCCTGATATTCGTCGATGAGCAGATATTGGAACCGGCGGTTGTAGTACTCGCGCACCTGCGCCGCGGATTTCAGCAGGCGCACGGCTTCGAGAAGCAGATCGTCGAAATCGAGGGCGTTGGCTTTACGTAGTTCTTTTCGGTACTCCTCGTAGAGGTGAGCAATCTTCTCGGTCTTGGGATCGCCGGACTGCAGGTAAAGTTCCTGGGGATCGAGCATGTGGTTCTTCGCCCAGGAGATTCGGCCAAGAACGGTGCGCGGCGTGAGCTGCTTGTCGTCGAGGCCGAGACGCTTCATCACCGACTTGACTACGGACTGCTGGTCGCTCTCGTCGTAGATGACGAAGTTCTTCGTGTGACCAACTGGCGGTTGCCCGGGGACAGTCGACGGAATGCGCAGGGCTTCAATGTCGCGGCGCAACACCCGCACGCAGAACGAATGAAACGTTGAGATCACAGGCTTGGCGATGCTGAGTCCGCCGACAAGCTTTTCGACGCGCTCGCCCATTTCAGCGGCGGCCTTGTTGGTGAAGGTCATCGCCAGAATCGATTCGGGCATCACGCCTTTGTGTTCGATCAGATAAGCGATGCGGTAGGTGATGACGCGGGTCTTACCGCTGCCTGCGCCGGCGAGGATCAGCACCGGGCCTTCGGTAGTTTCGACGGCTTCGCGCTGCTGCGGATTAAGTTGGTCGAGAAAAGACAATGCGGAAGTGGCTCCGGAAATCGCTCTCTCGATTTTACAAGGGAATGGCGGCGGGCGGGATTAGAGCACGAGTGCAAGGTCGACTGAGAATTTTGCCCGCAAGCCGGGCGGACGTTTTCGTTCTTTCTGCGGAGCTGAGGATGGGCGCTGCAGGTGCCGAAATTCCGACTTCTCGCAAAAGACGCGAGAAATGGGGCACCCCATTCTGGTGGTGCACGCACGCCCAAACCGGGGGGAGCGTCTTATGAATTCGAATGTGAGTCCGAAGATTTTTCTGGTGTTGGCCGTGTTGATGATAGCGTCCGGAATCGTGCTGGTGGACCAGCATAATGCTAAGGCGGGTGAGGTCACTCCGCCTCCTGGATACAAGGTGCTGGAGCCGATCCGGCATGGGAATTTGACAGTGTTTCCGGTGGTCGCGGCGAAGAGTTATCCGACGGGTGAGTTTCTGACACTGGATGAAGGGCTGCGGTCGGGAGACGTCGTCGTGACCGAAGCGGGCAACGTGCAGGGGCTGATTCGGAGGCACACGATGGCAGTCATTCGGAATGATGGCGGCGGAGCGCAGGTCAACCGGCTGGTGCTGGTGAACAATTCCAAGCGGCCGCTGCTGCTGCTGGCGGGTGAGATTGTCAGCGGAGGCAAACAAGACCGCGTGATCGGTAAAGACCGCATTGTACCGCCGGAGAGCGATCCGGTGGACCTGAGCGTGTTCTGCGTCGAGCCAGGGCGGTGGGTCGCGACCAGCCAGAACTTTGGAGCTTCCGAGGCGATGTATGGCCACAACGTCGGCGGTCCAGTCGCAACCGCGCGCGTCCCCATGGCGATGATGGCGCAACCCTCGGTGCGCGCCAAGGCCATGGCCGACAAGGACCAGAGCCAGGTTTGGGCGGAGGTCCGTAAGCAGCAGTCGGCGATGGAGACGGTGGAAGTATCGGCTGGTGCGGCTCCAGTGGCCACGGAGATTGCGAGCACGTCTTCGTATGCGAAAGTGAACGAAAACGCCGAGGTCAGGAAGCAGGTGGACGCTGTCGCCAAGCCGATCGAGCAGAACTATCAGAGCCTGATCCGGCAGTTGCGCGATCGAAATGCAGTCGGGGTGGTGGTTGCGGTGAACGGGCGCATCATTTGGGCGGACGTTTTTGCCAGTACGGATCTGCTGGAAAAATATTGGCCGAAGCTGGTGCGCTCGTATGCCTCCGAGGCAGTGGTGACGAGCGCCAAAGAAATGGAAGTCGGCGTGGGCCAGGCGCAAGCCTTTCTCGGCGACATGGACGGACGCCGCGAGACGATCGAGACCGAGCCCGGAATCTACCGGCATACGGAAGCGAGCGGCGACGGATTCAAAGCGTTCGCGCTGACGTCACTTCTGCCGAAGACGGGATTCGACGTACACGTGGCGAAAATGGCCGAGTGAAAAAACTGTGGCTAGTGATTAGGGGCTAGTGATTAGCGAAGCCTGCCATCGAATCACTGGCCACTAGCCACTTCATTTCTTTCTGCACGGTTCTTCCATTGCCGGGAAGGATCTTGGCGGAATCAGCGTGCGATCTGGCGGCATGGAGCCCGCGTTGACCGCCTTGGCAAGAATTTCGAGTGCGGTTCCCGCCGCGGGGGCGGTAATAATAGTGGCCTTAAGCAGGCCGCGGCGCACCCATTCCTGGCCAGTTTTGGTCACACCGTCGCATCCGGTGAAAGGAATGCTCAACCACTGTTCGCGATCTTTCTCCATGAGGTCGACCACGGCCTTTCGCGCGCCCATGGCCATGGCATCGTTCTGACAGATGACGCCCCGAATTTGAAGCTCGCGCGACGACCCCAGGGCCAGCCAGGACTTGGTCGCGTTGTGCGCGCTGCGCTCGGTCCAATCGCCCTTCAGCGTTTTTAGTTGGACTGCTGCTGGTTTGGTGGAGTGCATCCCTTTGGTGCGCTGTTGAGCCGCCGTGCTGTTGAATGGACCCTCGATATAGAGAATATTTCCGTCGGGGATCAGCGCGGCAATCTGCTGGCCTTGAATGCGGCCGACTTCAGCTTGGTCAGTGCTGACCGAGAAGACGGGAACTGCGCCGCCCCGACGAAGTTCGTCAATGTAGTCGGGATCGCTGTTGATGATTCCCCATCCGATGCCGGCCGCGACTGCAGCTTTGGCAACCTGCGGCATCCCCGTCCCGACTGGCTCTACCAGAATGGCAGTGGGCCGGTGCGCCGGATCCTGAATGAGCTTGATGAGTTGCTGGGTCTGATTAACGGCGTCGTTGTCGGCGTAGATGATTTGAATCTTGACGCCGAGCCGTGCGGCCATCTCGGTGACTGCGGCTGCCTGTTCGGCCTGGTAATCGTTCTCTCTGGTAGTAAGGCCAATCACTACGTTCAGTTTGTCCATGGGGTCTCGACGGGGAGTTCCCTGAGGCTGGATTGTTGCACAGAGCAAGAGCGATTACACAGAATTCCTCTGGTTGCGAACCAAACTGAGCGATTCTGGCGAATCAGTTGCCTTGGGTGGAAGCGTACCAGCTTCGCCAAGCGGAAGAGTCGTTCGGCAAGCGCTGCCGGGTAATGTCGCTCAGCGCCTGAAAGGCCCAGGTATGAGTTTGCGCATCGAGCGCCGGATCGTCGCTGTAGTTCAATAGCTGCGGAACGGCGGTAAAGCGCTGCTCGGGTGTAAACATGCCAGACTCGGCAAGACTGCACGCGGCCCGTTCGCGCACGCTGGGCGCGGGATCGTCATGCATGATCTTCAACAGAGGCTGGATGGCTTGATCGGAACCGGTCAGCGCGAGGCCTTCCACGGCCCAGCGCCGCGAATCTTCGTCGGTATCGTTCAGGTGAGCCGCGAGGACCTGCACTACGCGGCCGGCTTCGACGCCGCGGTTTCCCATCAGGCCCAGCGCCCACAGCGCCCAGATTTTTTGTGCGTGGTCGGTGGACTCTGCGGTTACTAGCAGATAGTTAAGGCTGGCAGAGTTTTTGGCCAGTCCATAGGCCGCGAGTTCGACTTCAATCCCCGACTCCCGCACGCGCATGTCACTGGAGTTCAGAGCGGCCGTGGTGAGCCTGGCGATCTGCGGATTCCACTCTACTTTTCCCTGCCAGCGATCGACCCGGGATGAAATCTGATCGGCAGCGCCGTCGCTGCGGCCCACGGCAAGCTCGAGCAAAGCTTCAGCTTGCTTCTGCGGTTTCATGCGATCGAGTTGCACAGGATCCTTCGCGGAAACTGGCAAGCCGGGAGGCGCCGAGATGAGATGACTGGAATGATTTGTGAAGCGAAACCAGGCAGTGTGGGCACTGCCAGCAGTTGCAGCCAGCACTGCACAGAGGACTCCAATCGCAGCGGCCAGGACTGGAGCGAAGCGTCGGATGTTCTCGGACTGGCGACTTGGAATCGAGATTGGTCCGTCGCTCACAATGTCCGAGCCCGGACCAAGCGTGCCGTAGTCCGGCGTCGGCCGCAGGCGGGAATCCGGCATTGGCGCGGGTTCCGGCTGCGGGGCTTGTCCCGAAAAGCGCTGCTCGGCTACATCCATATATAGAAGTCTAGGATCACCGTCGAAATAAGGTAAAGTTACTTCGGGTCGAATCCCACCGCGTGCGCTTGAAATGTGGAAAAACGAGTCGCTGGGGAGATGGATTCTGAAACCAGACATTCTGCGATCAAATAATGCAACGAGGAGAAAAGCGATGCGAGGACGTTCCAAGTGGTGGCTGTTGATGGTCAGCGTTTCCCTGGGAGCGGCTGCATGGGCCGCAGGCTCGGGATACCACGTGATTACGACTTACAAGGTCGGCGGCGATGGAGGTTGGGATTATCTGACCACTGACTCCGACGCGCGGCACATCTTCATCTCCCGCGGCACGCACGTGATGGTGGTCGATGCGGATTCCGGCAAGAATGTGGGCGACGTCGCGGACACGCCGGGCGTGCACGGGATCGCGCTGGCGCCGGAACTCGGGCGCGGGTTTACCAGTAACGGGCGCGAAGGCACAGTCAGCATTTTTGACCTGAAGACGCTGGCCACGAGCAGCAAAGTGAAGGTCGGCGACAATCCGGACGCCATTCTTTATGATCCGGCGACCAAGCGCGTATTTACGTTCAACGGGCGCAGCCAGGATTCGACGGCGGTTGATGCCGCCAGCGGGAAAGTGCTGGGCACAATCAAGCTTGACGGCAAACCGGAGTTCGCCGCCAGCGACGCCAAAGGCGAAATCTTCGTCAACATCGAAGATAAGAGCGAACTGGTGGCGATTGATCCCAACAAACTGGAAGTGAAGGCGAAATGGCCTTTGGCGCCCTGCGAGGAGCCCAGCGGACTTTCGATTGACCGCAAGAAGCGTCGCTTGTTTGTGGGTTGCGGCAACAAGATGATGGCTGTGGTTGACGCGGACAGCGGCAAGGTGCTGGCCACTCCGGCAATCGGCGACGGCGTGGACGCAACCACCTTCGATCCCGAGACTGGGCTGGCTTTCGCCTCCTGCGGCGCGGACGGAGTGCTCACAGTGGTGAAGGAAGAATCGCCGGGAAAATTTACCGCCGAGAATGTTCCGACACAGAAAGGCGCGCGCACGCTGGCGCTCGATGCCAAGACGCACAACGTGTTCGTGGTGACGGCGCAATTCGGCCCCAGGCCCGAGCCCACGGCGGATAATCCGCATCCGCGGCCGACGATTGTTCCGGACAGCTTTGTCGTCGTGGTGGTAGGAAAGTAGTTACGATTCCATCGATCGAACATGGATCGAAGAGAGCCCTGCCCTGCTCGGTTAACGGGCAGGGTTTTCTTGCGATAGTAGATTCGCGCCGGCCCGGTCTTTCCATATGCACCCCAAATACGCGGTCAGGAATGGCACTGTCGGTAGCAAGTTAAAATGTCCGGTTTTTGTAGCAAGTGAAATGTCCGGTTTCAAAGTTGTACCCTCGCCGATTGGGTTGGGTTGATTTTGGGGATGGGGTTGCAGGGGAAGGGGGCAGTTCCCCTTCCCCTGCTCAGCGCTGTAGAAGCTGCGGTCGGAAGGGGTGCGCCGGTGGCGTCGTAGCGACCGAGACCATGGGGTCCGTAGCTGAGACTCAAGGTTCCATTCAAGTGTTGGTGCACCACCACCTGGCAACCGGCCAACGTCGCCCGCCAGCGCACCCGCTCAATCTGCAAGCTCAGGTTCTGAAAGCTCACCGTGTTGTCGCGGTTCACGCTGCGTTCGAACTGCAGCGAGAAAATCCCTTCCAAGTCACGATTCCGGCAGGGCACAAAAGCATGGCCCCGCTGCCTGGACGCGACCTGAAAACGGCGATTGAACTCGGCAATGTACTCTTCCCGCAGAAACCGGTTCGCCGCCTCCAGCGTTCTGAGTTGGCGCAGCCGCAACTCCTGCGGCAAGCGGCCCTGCCAGGTCGAGAAGTTGCGCTCGCTGCGCCCACGAGCTTCCGGCGAGTAGGCCGGGATCATTTGCACTCCCAACTCGTGCAACGCCCGTCCCACCTGCGTGCGGCGATGGTAGTCCACCTTGCCGCCCACCTTCGGCGTCAGCCAGAAATGGCTTCCCCGATCGCTGTACAGCGCGCAGAACACGCCTTTGCGCTCGATCACTTCCCTCAGTCCGGCCATCACCGTCGCCGTCGATTCCTCCTCCACCAGCTGGGCGTAGTAAATCTCGCTCGTGGCATCGTCCAGAATCACAATCAGGTCGTACCAGCGTTCGTCCTGAAACCACTGGTGGCGGCTGCCGTCGATATGCAACAGCATCCCGGGCAGCGGCCGCCGCTCGCGCCGCTTGCGATGCGCTCCGCGCTTGCGTCCGCGCGCCACCAGGCCCGCTCCCTGCAACGCCTGCTTCACCCAGGTGTAGCTCAGTTCGATCCCGTGCTCGGCCTGCAACTTCTCGTGAAAATGCTGCACGTTCAGATCGAAATACTTTTCCCGGTACAAGGCGAACACTCTCTCCACCGTCGCCACCGGCACCCGCCGCCGCGAGGGCTTGCCCCGCCGCCGGTCCAGCAACCCGTTGTAGCCCTCTTCGACGTAACGCTCCCGCCACCGACGCATGTGCCGGTCGCTGATGCCCAGAATCTCCGCTGCCTGCCACCACGTGATCTTCTTCGCCATCGCCTGCAACAGCACGTCCTGTACTTTCATCGCCCGCTCCATCGCGGCCCTCGGATAAGCTTCCATGCTCCGCATGGTCTCCCATCCTCACCGCCCGCAAAGCGGACATATCATGTGCTATCTCAACCGGACATATCATGTGCTACCGACACGGTCAGGAATGGCACTTCACAAAACCGATAATTCCGGGTAGTATATCGCAACTCAAGTGGGCCGTACGACCGTTCGGTAGGAAGTGTTGGTAACCGCGACGGCCGGGGATACGATTCAGCAAACCAATCCCTCCGCATCGAGAGCCGCGGGCGTCCAGTTTCTCCGGACGTCTTTGGAATTCTTGAAACCGGGGATCAAGGGTTAAGAACAGGTGCAATGACGATTTCCGGCGAACCACATAGCGACGAAAAGTTCTATCACGCGGAAGTAACCCGGCGCGTCGACTTCGCTCCCGACCTGTGGATGTTCCGCATCCGCAGTGGCGGCGAATTCCATTTTGTGCCGGGTCAGTACGCGACGCTGGGTGTCGAACCTGAAGGCGGGAAGCGGGTCGAACGGCCGTATTCGATTGCATCCTCACCAGTCGAGGACGAGTTGGAGTTTTTCTTTGAACTTGTCCCGGAAGGCGCACTCACGCCGCTGCTGCACAAACTGCAACCCGGCGACCGTTTGCTGATGCGCAAAGTTCCCAAGGGAAAATTCTCGCTCGACCTGCAGACTGGCAAGACCAACCATCTACTGATCTCGACGGTGACGGGCGTGGCTCCGTTTGTCAGCTACGTGCGCACGCTGCATAAAGAATGGAAAGAAGGCCGATTCGACGGCACTCACAAACTGTACTTGCTGAATGGTGCGAGCCGTCCGTGGGAATTTGGATACCTCGACGAACTGAACCACTTCGATAAAGAGTTGCCGTTTTTCAAGTATGTTCCGACGGTCAGCCGTCCGTGGGATCACGAAGACTGGTCGGGAGAAATCGGGCGCGCGGATGACATTCTGCGGAAGTATGCCGATCATTGGGAACTGGAACCGAGCAACACGCTGGTCTATCTATGCGGCCATCCCGACATGATCGAGCACAGCAAGGCTATTCTGAAGCGGCGCGGGTTCACCGACAAAGGAGCCGTGAAGGAAGAGGTTTATTGGATCCCGCCGCACAAGTAGTGCGGCCCTTCACGCGAGAATTCCTCCAAACACGAGATCGGTGAATTGCGGAATCAGGTTGTTTGCCTGCAACTCGCCTTCGGGCTTGTACCACTGGTAAATCCAGTTGATCATGCCGAGCAGGGCGAAGGCGGCGGCGCGCGGAGTAACGGCGCTCTTGACAGTCCGCGCGGGCTGAGCTTCTTTTTGAACTTCTTTTTGAACTTCGGCGATCAGTTTCTCGACGAAGTGCACGTAGTCCTTCTTGCGGTGGTTGATGCGCTTGCGCAGGCCGGGCGGCAGAGGATGGTTCTCGTGCAGCATGACCGTAATCTCGCGGTCACGCGGACTGAGCACGACTTCCATGTGCAGGCGGATCAGGGCGCGCAGTTGCGCTTCGGCACCAGAGATGGCGCGCACGGGCGCGAGCACGCGCTCCTCCGTGATCTCCATTGCATGATTCATGATTTCGAACAGGATCTGGTCTTTGCTTTGAAAGTGATGGTAAAGCCCGCCTTTGCTGAGCTTGAGTGCCGCGGCGACATCGTTCATCGAGGTCGCATCGTAGCCGCGCTGCTGAAACAGGCGGGCGGCCGTACGCAGAATTTCCTGCCGGGAATCAAGCTGAGTTTCGCGCGCCATCGCGGGACATGGTAAACAGTTGTGGGCTGGAATGCCAGCAGATCAGGACTTGTTTCATAGTCGCGGCAGGAACCAGAGTTCGGCCTTGACACGCCAGGGGAGGGGCAGGTAGCATTTCCAGATACCGACCGACCGGTCGGTATTGCGGTCAAAGAGGGCTTTTTCTGAGGCAAGGGCTTCTTTCCTCCCTTGGGTAACGCAATACTTGTAACGTAATATTTGTAGCGCAACATTGCGACGCAATATGCGATCGAGAGGAGCACCCGGTGGTTACTATTCTTTATGAACGCGACGCCAAGCCCGAGGTATTGAAGGGCAAGACGATCGCCATTATCGGTTACGGCAGCCAGGGGCACGCCCAGGCGCAGAATCTCCGCGACAGCGGACACAAAGTGATCGTCGGACTCGACCCCAACCGTCCCAGTGCCGCCCAGGCGCGGGCCGACGGCATGGTCGTGGTGGCGCCGGATGAGGCCGCCAAGCGCGCCGACTGGATCCACCTGCTCACTCCCGATGAGACTCAGGGCGAGCTTTACGAAAAGCTCATCAAGCCGTATCTGCATCCCGGCAAAGTCCTCGGCGTTTCGCACGGCTTCAGTATTCATTTCAAAACGATCGTCCCGCCGACTGACGTTGATGTGGTGATGATCGCGCCCAAAAGCCCCGGACACTTGGTGCGGCGCGTCTATACCGAAGGCCGCGGAGTGCCGTCGCTGATCGCGATCCACCAGGATGCCAGCGGCCACGCGCATGACCTTGCGCTGGCCTATGCTCACGGCATTGGGTCGACGCGCGCGGGTGTTCTGCAAACAACCTTCCGGGAAGAAACTGAGAGCGACTTGTTCGGCGAGCAGGCCGTGCTGTGCGGCGGACTGACATCGCTGATCAAGAAAGGATTCGAAACGCTGGTCGAGGCCGGCTACGCGCCAGAGATTGCCTACTTCGAGTGCTTGCACGAAGTGAAGCTGATCGTCGATCTGATTTATGAAGGCGGATTGAGCCGTATGCGTTATTCAATCTCGAATACGGCGGAATACGGAGATCTGACGCGCGGCGAGCAAGTTGTCGGCGATGCCACGCGGGCGGCGATGAAGAAGACGCTGGCCGACATTCAGAGCGGAGAGTTCGCGCGCGAATGGATTGCCGAGAACAAGGCTGGCTGCCCGAACTTCAACAAGCTGCGTGAAAAAGAAAAACAACATCCAATCGAAATCGTGGGCGCGCAACTGCGCGGCATGATGAGCTGGCTGCCCAAGGATGGCAAGAAGCCGGCGGAAGCCCCCGCACCCAAACAGGTGGTGAATGCATAAGGGAGCCGACATCGTTCTGCAGTGCCTGCGTGCCGAAGGGGTGGAGTTGGTGTTTGGCTATCCCGGCGGCGCGATCATGCCGCTGTATGACGCGCTCGAAGGCAGCGGTGTGCGGCACATCCTGACGCGGCATGAGCAGGGCGCAGTTTTCGCGGCGGAGGGCTACGCGCGCGTCACAGGCAAAGTCGGTGTAGCAATGGCGACGAGCGGGCCGGGCGCGACGAATCTGGTTACGGGCATTGCCGACGCGAAGATGGATTCGGTTCCTCTGGTCTGCATCACGGGTCAAGTGCGCAGCGCGTTGATCGGGACGGATGCGTTTCAGGAGACAGATGTTTTCGGTGTGACACTTTCGCTGACCAAGTGGAGCCGGCTGGTACGGACGATCGATGAGATTCCCGAAGCGATCGCCGAAGGATTCTACTGGGCGCGCAGCGGACGTCCGGGACCGGTGGTCATCGACATTCCCACCGACCTGCTGAAGGCGAAGAATGAATTCTCTGGGCCGGCGAAGTTCACTCCACACGCACGGCCTGCCGACGCCAAGGCCGACGGCGGATTCACCGACACGATTGTCGCGATGCTGCAGCAGTCGGCAAAGCCGGTCGCCCTGGTAGGTGCGGGAGCGAAACTCTCGGGAGCAATCCCGGAGTTGCGGAGCCTGCTCGACCAGTTGAATGTGCCGACATTTGCCACGGTGCATGGGCTGGGCGCGGTCCCGCCGCAGGCGCCGTATTACCTCGGCATGGTTGGCATGCACGGAACTCGTGCGGCCAACACGGCCCTGCACGAGACGGATTTGCTGATAGTGTTTGGCGCGCGGCTCGATGATCGCGTGACGGGCGATCCGACGCGCTTTGCGCCGCACGCCAAGATTGTTCACTTCGAAATCGATCCCGCTCAGCTGGATCGCGTGCGTCCATGCGAACTGCCAGTGATTGGCAATCTGGCGGATACCATTCCCGCGTTCCAGGTGGAATTGCGTCGGCATTCGCTTCCAGATTTTTCTGCATGGCGAGCGGTCGCGTGCGGAGCGGAGCGGGCTGAGCTCGATCCGCGCGGGCTAGCGCAGCCGACCATCCGCTTTCTCGATGAACTCTTCAGCCGCTTGCCGCAGGATAGCGTGATTCTGGCCGACGTGGGCCAGCACCAGATGTGGGCCGCACAGCGGTACAGGTCTTCGTCTCCGCGTGGATTCATTACATCGGGCGGCCTCGGAGCGATGGGCTTCGCTTTGCCGGCTGCGGTGGGCGTACAGCTGGCGAAGCCCGGCACTTGCGTGCTTTGTGTTTCCGGCGATGGCGGATTTCAGATGAACATTCAGGAACTGGCCACAGTGCATCGCCTGGGGCTGCCGGTAAAAATGGTCATCGTCGACAACAAGTATCTGGGCATGGTGCGGCAATGGCAGCAGCTCTTTTACGAGCGCAACTATGCCGAGACAGACTTGAGCGACAATCCGGATTTTGTCGAGATTGCCAAGGCCTACAAGATTCACAGCTTCCGGTTGAACGAAGACGCCATGCGGGAATTTCCGGTGTCGCGCGAAACCGGAGACCAGATTGACCGGTTCCTGCGATCGCCGGAGCCCGAATTACTGGTGTTTGATTGCGCTCCGGAGGCCAACGTGTTTCCGATGGTTCCCTCGGGCGCAGCGCTTTCGGAAATGTTGCTGGAAGAAGAACCAACGCAATAGGAGAGCGAGTTCATGCAGACTTTTCACATTCGCTATCGCAATACGCAGGGCACGTTGATGCGCATTCTGAACGCGGCGTCGCGGCGCGCGCTCGATCTACCCGTGGTGCAGGCCGAACCGGCCGAGCATGATCATCAGGTGACGCTGGCGCTCGACGTAAATCAGAAGCAGGTGGGCCAACTCTACCGCGAGTGGTACGGAATTGCGGACGTCATTAAAGTCAGCTCTGGTGTAGCGCACGCGGCGCAGTGGACTGCACCCCACCCTCCGGCAGGCGTGGCCATCGAAGATTCGCGCTCTGCGGCGCGGGCGTAGGTTCGAGTTTGGAATAGCTGGGCAAGCATGACGGCCTTTTGGGCAGCGTCATGCAACTTGGGGGAGCTTGCTGCTTGGCAGGTTCCCCGTTTTTCTGCGGAGGCTTCCCGTCTCACATCTTCTCCGGTTCACATCTTTGGAGGAAGTCCTGTAATCTCTGACTATGGATCTCAAGCACATTAGCCGCGGAATTACCGAAGGGCGCGACCGGGCCGGAGCGCGCTCCATGTTCAAGGCCGTTGGATTCACGGACGCCGATCTGGCGCGTCCTCTGATCGGCGTGGCCAATACGTGGATCGAAACCATGCCGTGCAATTTTCATCTGCGCCGTTTGTCGGCCAAGGTGAAAGAAGGCATTCGCGCAGCCGGCGGCACGCCGATGGAATTTAATACGATCGCGATTTCCGACGGCGAGACGATGGGCACCGAAGGGATGCGGGCATCACTGGTGAGCCGCGAACTGATTGCCGATTCGATTGAACTGGTGTGTCGAGGACAAATGTTTGACGCGGTGGTGTGCGTGGTGGGTTGTGACAAGACAATTCCCGCGGCGGCTATGGCGCTGGCGCGCATGAATCTGCCGGGCTTGGTGCTTTATGGCGGGACGATTGCGCCGGGCAGCTATCGCGGAAAAGATGTGACCATTCAGGATGTGTATGAAGCCATCGGCGCGAACATGGCGGGAAAGATGAGTGACGCGGACCTCCGCGAACTGGAAAATGTGGCGTGTCCGGCCGCAGGCGCGTGCGGCGGACAGTACACGGCCAACACCATGTCGACGGTGATGGAGATGATTGGCCTTTCGCCGATGGGTTTCAACAGCGTGCCCGCGATGGATCCCCATAAAGATCAGGTCTCGTTTGACTGCGGCAAGGTCGTGATGAACGTGCTGCAAAACGGAATCAAGCCTCGCGACATTCTGACGCGAGACGCGTTCGAGAATGCGATTGCTTCAGTCGCGGCCACCGGCGGATCCACCAACGCAGTCCTCCACCTGCTGGCGATTGCGCGCGAGGCGGGCGTTGAACTCGATATTGAAGATTTTCAAACCGTGAGCGCGCGCACTCCTCTGCTTGCCGACCTTAAACCTTCGGGGCGGTTTGTGGCTTCGGATATGCATCGTGCAGGCGGTATTCGTCTACTGGCTCGACGTTTGCTGCACGGCAACTATCTGCATGCGTCGGCCAAGACCGTTACCGGGCTGAATATTGGCGCTGAAACCGAGAGCGCCGTCGAAACTCCGGGACAGGAAGTCATCGTCCCATTGGAGCAGCCCCTGAAGGCGACAGGCGGTCTGGTGATTCTCAAGGGGAATCTTGCGCCCGAGGGCTGCGTGGCCAAGATCAGCGGGCACGAGCGCCTGGAGCAGCGCGGCCCGGCGCGCGTGTTTGAATCCGAAGAAGGCGCGATGGCCGCCGTGACTGCGAAGAAAATTCAGGCTGGAGACATCGTGGTGATTCGCAACGAAGGTCCCAAGGGCGGTCCTGGCATGCGCGAGATGCTGGGTGTGACAGCGGCGATTGTGGGCGAAGGACTGGGCGGTTCGGTGGCCCTGCTGACCGATGGCCGCTTCAGTGGCGCGACCCGCGGGCTGATGGCCGGACACGTTTCGCCGGAAGCCGCGCTGGGAGGTCCGATCGCCGCCGTACGCGACGGCGACATGATTCGCTTCGACGTAAACCGGCGTGTGCTGGAAGTCGAAATAAGCGACGAAGTATTGCGCCAGCGCATGGCCCAGTGGAAAGCGCCGCAGCCGCGATATCCCACGGGCGTGTTCGCGAAATACGCGGCGCTGGTGTCGTCGGCTTCGCAAGGCGCAATCACACGACCACGGTGAGTCGGTGCCCGCCCAGCGAAACAGCGGGTTCCTCACCGGGCTTTTCCGCCCGGTTCGGAGTGACACAATTAATGCTACTGGCCCACTGACCACTGATCCGTGCCCTGATTTACTTCGACCCTGAGCCCGCCAGCGTTGTTTTGTCGCTGCTCTCAGTCCCCAGGCGGATCAGATAGGGAAAAAACGGAGTGACCTCGAAAGGCATCTTCTCCCGAGAGGTCGCCAGGGTCATGGAGTGCGCTTTTGTGAGTTCGACCCGGTCGCTCCAGGGATCAAGTTTGATGCGGCCTCCCAGGGGAAGAGCGGCGATCTGGTCGATGCGGTGCTGGTCCAGCGATGGTGCGCTGGCTAGCAGCGCGGACATGCGAATGCTCTGGCCCGCAGCCAGACCGTTTCCGAGATGGGGGCGGATCAGGTTGGGTAATTCCGGAGCACGCTCTTGCAGCGCCTTCAGGAACAAACCGGCCGTTCCCATTTTTTCTTTGTAGGGAGAATTTTTCAGCAACTCCAGAGCTTTGACATCCGCGGCCTCTTCGTCGACGGGCCGGCGCTTGAAGTCCAGGCGCTGAAACGATTGTTCGTCGGGGAAAAACATGCGGTCATTGAAGGCCATCTTGGAGTCGAAAGGATGGCCAAGCACAATGTGGCTGAGTTCATGTGCCAGCACCATGGCAAGAGAGGCTTCGTCGGGCAACACATCCAGCAATCCCCGGCTCAGCACAATCGTATTGCCGATGGAAAACGATTCCAACGGGGCCGTGAGCAGAATCCGGCAATGCACTTCGGAGACAAGATTGATGTTGTTGCTGAGCAACAGATTGTTGATGACCGTCTCGAGCACTTTGTTAACCGCGCCCGCCGGGGCCAGCATGCCAATCTTTTGCAGGCGCTCGATGATGTTGTTCTCCGCCTGGCGCTGCCACAATCGTTCCGCTGCCACCGGGGTCGCGTCCGCGCCGGCACCCGTCTGATCATCCACCGGCTGTTGCGACTCCACCACAACTTTGGTGAACTCGGAAATGCTATCTTTCCCGGCAGACTTGAGGTCATAACCCCACAGGCGAGTCTGGGCTTTGAGGTGAACGTGGGCGGCACTGCCCTCCAGATCGGACCCCTCGCTGTAAATGTAGGCGGGCAACCAAAGGCCGGGCTTCAGATTCAGCCGCCAGCTATCGAAATGCAAATAGAAATTGTTCCGAGGGGCGCGGGAGTAGGTGCCGTTGAAACGGACAATGCTGTACTCGTTGTCTTCCACCCAGATTCGTCCCTGGAAGCGGCCGGCGGGCGCCTCCGGTTTGGGCTGGACATCGATCACCAGGCAGCGCACTTCACCCAGAAATTCCCGGCGCACAAAACTGAAGTTGTAGTTGGTTTTGTCGAAATCGATATCGGGCACGATCATCTGGGCAAAACCTAGGGGCTGAAAGCGCAGGGAGAAGATGCCCGTCAGTTTGTTCAACCGGCTCCTGCCCGGTTCCCGCTGTCCCACAAACGAAATGCCTTCCGGACCGGAGCTTATATCGAGGCGGCCGAGAAAATATTGGTCGTTCACCGGAAAGGCGTTTCCGTCGGCATCTGACTTCAGATTCTGCAGATAGGTTTCCACCACGGGTTGCAGATTGCGCAACTGGGCCAGCATCAGATGTTCCCGGTCCACCACGCGATCGATGGCCTCCTCGAATGAGGCCGGAGCGGATTTTGGCGATGTGGCAGTCGCCGGAGCGACCACAACGGGTTGGCTCAGAGTCGCCGGATCGTAGGTCGGGGCAGACTGCGCGGCCGCGCCGGGGATCGAAACGGCCAGCAAGAAGGTCAAGAAACAGCCCGGGGCAAGAATACGCATCACGAAATCCTTTCGAAGTTGGAGAAACACTTATCCTGCCGTTGTTAGGTGGACCCTTCGCTTCCGCGCTTGACGGGCGCCTGGGTTAAAAAGCCACCGAGCAGCGTAATCCTGCGAAGCACGCAGGCGACCAACTGCGGGTTAGAAGTCTCTTATTCGGTCGGGACGACTTGGTTGGGATGAAAGACTTCCCCGCGGTCGCTCTGCAGTTCGGCTTTGACCCTCGGATTGCGACGGCAGCGGCTGATTTCCGAACGGAGGGGAACGTGCCTTGCTCAGCGACGATGCTCTGTGAAAAACTGAAAGAGACAGTCTTCCTGAATCTTGCCCATGACGCCGAAGCGCACATTATTCGAGAAAATTTGGAACGCTCACTTGGTGGCCCAGCCTGCCGGGCGATCGCCCATTCTGTATATCGACTTGCATCTCGTGCACGAGGTGACGTCTCCACAGGCATTTGACGGGCTGCGAGTTGCGGGACGGAAGGTGCGACAACCGGCCCGCACCGTCGCGACGGTGGACCATAACATTCCCACCGAGCCGCGTGGGACTCCCATCACGGATCTGATTGCCGCGAAACAGATTGCGGCGCTGCAGCAGAACTGCAAGGAGTTCGGCATCTGGCTATTCGACATGGATTCGCCGGAGCAAGGGATCGTGCATGTGATAGGTCCGGAACTGGGGCTGACGCAGCCGGGGATGACGATTGTGTGCGGCGACAGTCACACCAGCACACACGGGGCATTTGGTTCACTGGCTTTCGGGATTGGAACGTCGGAAGTGGAGCACGTTTTGGCGACACAGTGTTTGGCGCAGCAAACCCCGAAGACGATGAGAATCGAGGTGCGGGGACGGCTAGCCGAGGGCGTGACGGCGAAGGATCTGGCGCTGGGCATTATCGGGCAGATCGGAACGGACGGCGCGACCGGGCACGTGATCGAATATGCGGGGCCGGCGGTGCGTGCGCTTTCGATGGAAGGCCGAATGACGCTGTGCAATATGAGTATCGAAGCCGGTGCGCGCGCGGGGATGGTTGCGCCCGACGAAACGACTATCGCGTATGTGAAGGGAAGGCGTTTCGCTCCGCGTGATGCGAATTGGGAGAAGGCGGTCGCGAATTGGCGAAGCCTGCCTAGCGATGAGGGCGCGAGTTTCGACAAAGTCGTGGAAATTGACGGAGCGCAGCTCTGCCCGTTTGTGACCTGGGGCACGAATCCGGGGATGGTTGCTCCGATCACTGGGCGCATCCCCGAGGTGAAAGGTTTGCAGGAATCGGACCGGCGTGCCACCGAACTGGCGCTGCAATACATGGGATTGGAGCCGGGGAAGAAAATCGAAGACATCGGCATCGATCGCGTCTTCATCGGGTCTTGCACGAACTCACGCATTGAAGACTTGCGCGCGGCGGCGCGGGTGGCGAAGGGGCATCGCGTCAGCGCGAAGGTGCGGGCGATGGTCGTGCCGGGTTCGCAGACGGTGAAGCGCGCGGCCGAGCAGGAAGGACTGCACCGAATTTTTCAGGAAGCCGGTTTTGAATGGCGCGAGTCGGGATGCTCGATGTGCCTGGGAATGAATCCTGACATTTTGCAGCCGGGCGAGCGCTGCGCCTCAACCAGCAATCGAAATTTTGAAGGACGGCAGGGACGCGGAGGGCGCACGCATCTGGTGAGCCCGATGATGGCGGCGGCGGCGGCGATTGCCGGGCACTTCACCGACATTCGGAATTGGAAGTTTCAGTGAGCATCACTGGCCTCTTCATGACGAGGATCCTGCAATGAAATCATTCACCGTACATCGCGGCCGCGTAGCGCCGCTCGACCGGATCAATGTCGACACCGACCAGATCATCCCCAAGCAGTTCTTAAAGCGGATTGAGCGCACGGGCTTTGGCCAGTTCCTGTTTTACGACTGGCGGTTCGGCGCAGACGGAAAGAAGAGCGCTGACTTTGTGCTGGATGAGCCGCGCTACGAAGGCGCGAGCATCCTGGTCGCGGGGAAGAATTTTGGCTGCGGATCGTCGCGCGAGCATGCGGTTTGGGCGCTGGCCGACTTCGGCTTTCGAGCGGTGATCGCATCGTCCTTCGCCGACATTTTCGCCAACAACAGCACGAAGAATGGATTTCTCACCGTCCAACTCGGCGAAGACGCAGTCGCGCAGCTCATGCAACGCGCGCAGGACGTTGACGATTACCAGATCGTCATCGATCTGGAGCAATGCGAAGTACGGGACGAGCAAGAGTTCCGCGCGAAGTTTTCCATTGACGAGTTCGTCCGGCACTGTCTGCTGCATGGCTTGGATGATATTGGCCTAACCTTGCAGCATGAGACCGAGATTGCAGAGTATGAATCCCGGCATCCTGCTCCGGCCGGGCTAGGCAGTCCTGACCGTAACCGGCCGGTAACGTCTGCATAGCCAGTACGCCCCGCGAGTAAAACTTTGTAAAACCTTCGCCACGCACTTGACCTGCTGCCGGGTCGCGGTTGATGCTGGATAGGCGCGGTTTTGCTGGTGCGACTGCATTCCTGGTTCCTGCCTGAGCCATCCCACAGGAGGCCCTGTTGGCATAGAAAACTTCATGCCACCCTTCAGGTCGCCGAAACCGAGCCTACAATGTTACGTCTAATAGTTGCATGGCATGCACGAGCTCGTTTCGGAGGACAGCTGGGGCAGCCGAGCTCCAATAGGATCGATCTTTCTATGAATGACCGGGCAACGAATGATCTGGCTATGAATGACCTCGTAGAAAACAAAATGCGCACAAGCACAGTTCTCGTGTCGCGCGTCATGACTCTCCTCGCGATTATCGCGGTGAGCGCTTTACTCTCCGGTTGCAGCAGTTCAGACGCCAAGCAAAAGGCGCAGGCGGCCGCGCCCCGCGCCGTTTCGGTGGCAATCGCGCAGGTGCAGCAGAGAGATATGCCGGTGTATATCACCGGCTTATTAGGAACGGTAAACGCCTTCTACACCGAGAACGTAAAAAGCCGGGTTGACGGGCAGATCATGCGCGTGAACTTTCAGGAGGGGCAGAACGTTAAAGAGGGGGATCTCCTCATCGAGATTGACCCTCGCCCCTACCAGGCGGCACTGGATCAGATGCAGGCGCAGCTGTTTCGCGATCAGGCGCAGCTGCGCGACGCGAAACTGAATTACGACCGTTATGTCACGCTGATTCCCTCAGGCAGCATTTCGCAGCAGCAAGTCGACACGCAGAAGGCACTGGTGGACCAGTTGGATGGAACCGTGCGCACGGATCAGGCCCAGATAGAGACCGCGAAATTGAACATCGTTTACTGCCACATTACGGCGCCGTTCGGCGGACGCGTCGGCCTGCGGCAAGTCGATCCGGGCAACATCATTCATGCCACGGATACGAATCCCATGCTGATTTTGACGCAGCTGCAGCCCATTGCCGTGACCTTCCCTGTGCCCGAAAATCAGTTGCCGACGGTGGTGCAGCAAATGAAGACTTCTACGCTGCAAGTGGACGCTTATAACTGGGATAATACGGTCAAACTGGCGACTGGCAAACTCCAGACCATTGATAACGAAATCGATCCGACGACGGCCACGGCGAAGCTGAAAGCCGTGTTCGACAACAAGGATAGCCAGCTCTGGCCTAATCAGTTCGTGAACGTGCACCTGCTGCTGGAGACGCGGAAGAACAGCACGGTGCTGCCTACAGCAGCGATTCTGCGCGGCCCACAGGGTACGTTCGTTTATGTAGTCAATCCCGACAAGACGGTCGAGGACCGCCCGGTCACCGTGTCGCTTCAGCAGGGGGATACGACACTGATCACCGCCGGACTGAATCCAGGCGATGTGGTGGTGACAGACGGTCAGGACAAACTACAGCGCGGCAGCCGCATAGAGCCGCGGTCCACCGGTCCAGGCGGTAAGGGTGCGGCATCGGTGAATAGAACTGAAAGCCAAGGTTCAACACCAGGTCAGTGACGTCAGGTCAGTAACACCAGGTTCATGAGTCCCTCACGCTTATTCATTCTCCGGCCGGTCGCGACCACGCTGCTCATGGTCGGCGTGGTGCTTGTGGGCGTGGTGGCATACAGCCAGTTGCCGGTCTCGGCTCTGCCCGAGGTCGACTATCCCACAATCCAGGTGGTTACGTTCTATCCGGGAGCCGATCCCGACGTGATGGCTTCCTCGGTGACGTCTCCGCTGGAAAGGCAGTTCGGCCAGGTACCCGGCCTGACCCAGATGACCTCGACCAGTTCGTTTGGCAGTTCCGTCATCACGCTGCAGTTCGGCCTCGATCAGAACATTGACGTGGAAGAACAGCAGGTGCAGGCGGCGATCAATGCTGGGTCGACGTACCTCCCGGCGGATTTGCCCAATCCGCCCATTTACGCCAAGGTGAATCCGGCCGACGCACCCATTCTGACCCTGGCACTGACTGCGGATTCGTTGCCGTTATCGAAAGTGGAGGATCTCGCGGATACTTCGCTGGCGCAGAAAATTTCCCAACTGCCCGGCGTCGGGCTGGTTTCAATCAGCGGCGGGCAGAAGCCGGCGGTGCGTATTCAGGCCAACCCGACGGCGCTGGCTTCCTACGGCCTGAGTCTGGAAGATCTGCGGGCCGCGCTGATCCAGGCCAACGTGGATCAAGCCAAGGGTGTGATCGACGGCGTGCGGCAGTCTTACACGATCGGCGCCAATGATCAGCTTTTCGGCAGCGATCAGTACAAGCCCATCGTCATCGCCTATCACAACGGAGCGCCGGTCAGAGTCAGCGACGTCGCGACCGTCATCGATGGCACCGAGAATACGCGGCTGGCCGCGTGGATGAATCTGACGCCGGCGGTGATCGTCAATATTCAGCGCCAGCCGGGCGCCAACATTATCGGCGTGGTCGATAGGATCAAGAAGTTGTTGCCTCAGTTACAGGCGTCGCTACCCTCGGCCGTGAAGGTGCAGATTCTCACCGACCGGACACTTACCATCCGCGCCTCCGTCAGGGATGTGTATTTTGAGCTGGGGCTGGCAATTGCGCTGGTCATTCTGGTGGTCTTCTTGTTCCTGCGGAATTTGGCTGCGACCGCGATTCCCAGCGTCGCCGTGCCGCTTTCGCTGATCGGAACCTTTGGCGTGATGTACCTGCTGGGTTACAGCCTGAACAACTTGACGCTGATGGCGCTGACCATATCTACCGGATTCGTGGTGGACGATGCCATCGTCATGATTGAGAACATCGACCGCTATCTGGAGCAGGGAGACTCTCCGCTCGATGCCGCACTGAAAGGCGCGGGGCAGATCGGGTTCACGATTGTTTCGCTGACCGTATCGCTGATCGCAGTGCTGATCCCGCTGTTGTTCATGGGCGACATTGTGGGTAGGTTGTTCCGCGAGTTTGCGGTGACGCTAGCGGTGACGATTCTGGTTTCGGCGGGCGTTTCGCTGTCGCTCACGCCGATGATGTGCGCCAAACTTCTCAAGCATCGCAAAGAAGGCGAGAAGGGCCGCTTCTACGAAGTCACCGAGGATTACTACAACCGCATCATCGCGTTTTACGGACGCACCGTAAAAATTGTTCTGAGGCACCAGACGGCGACATTGCTGGTCACGTTCGGAACGCTGGTTCTAACCCTCTTTCTATACGTGATTGTGCCCAAGGGGTTTTTCCCGGTGCAGGATACGGGAGTGATTCTGGGCGTGTCGGAGGCGCCGGATTTCGTTTCGTTTGACGCTCTGGCGAAGCGGCAGCAGGAACTCGCGAAGATCATTCTGCAGGACAAGGCCGTGGACAGCCTGTCGTCGTTCATCGGCGTCGATGGCACGAATACCACGCCAAATCAGGGGCGCATTCAGATCAACCTGAAGCCGCGTGACGAGCGGGCCGACGACGCTTCCGCCATCATTCGGCGACTGCAGCCACAACTGGAAAAGGTGGAAGGCATCACGCTCTACATGCAACCGGTGCAGGATCTCACGGTGGAAGACCGCGTGAGCCGCACTCAGTTTCAGTATTCCATTGAAGACGCCGACGCGCAGGAACTGGCGGAGTGGACTCCCAAGCTGGTCGCCAAGATGAAGGAATTGCCCGCCCTGCGCGATGTGGCCACCGACCAGCTTAACAACGGGCTGAAGACCAACGTTGAAATTGACCGGGACACGGCGTCGCGGCTGGGAATTTTTCCGCAAGCCATCGATAACACTTTGTATGACGCTTTCGGGCAGCGGCAGGTTTCCATCATCTTCACCCAGTTGAACCAGTATCACGTGATTCTTGAAGTGCTTCCGGAATTCGCGAAAACGCCCGACGCGCTCAAGGATATCTACATCCGCCCCAGCACGACGGCGGCGAATACGGGTGCGCCCTCGGCCAACGGTGCGTCGGTGACCACCAGCGGCGCTCCGGTTCCAATCTCGACGTTCACGCGGATGAAGTCGAGCAGCGCTTCGCTGGCCAATAACCATCAGGGACAGTTCCCCGTGGTTACGCTCTCGTTCAATCTTGCACCGGGAGCCTCGCTGGGCGATGCGACCAAGCAAATCCAGCAGGCGGAGAAAGACATTCAGTTGCCGCTGAGCATCCACGCGGCGTTTCAGGGAACCGCCGCGGCGTTTCAGAACTCGCTGTCGTCGGAGCCCTACCTGATTCTGGCAGCCGTGATCACGGTCTACATTGTGCTGGGAGTCTTGTACGAGAGCTACATCCATCCTGTCACCATTCTCTCGACGCTGCCATCCGCGGGCGTGGGCGCGATTCTGGCTCTGATGGTCACGGGGAATGACTTAACCGTGGTGGCGCTGATCGGCATCATACTTCTGATCGGCATTGTGAAGAAGAACGCCATCATGATGATTGACTTCGCGCTCGAGGCGGAACGGGAAGAGCACAAGCCGCCGGAGGAAGCGATTTTTCAGGCCTGCCTGCTGCGTTTCCGGCCCATCATGATGACGACCATGGCGGCGCTGCTGGGCGGTTTGCCGTTGGCGCTGGGATCGGGCACGGGTGCGGAGTTGCGCCGCCCCCTCGGCATCACCATTGTCGGCGGACTGCTGCTCAGCCAGTTGCTCACGCTGTACACGACGCCGGTGGTGTATTTGTGGTTTGACCGGCTGGCCCACAGGTTCTCGCGCTACCGGATCGGCAATCCTATTCCGCGGGAAGCTATGCCGGCGGATTGATACAGGCCGTTGAACACTGACATCTGAAGCATGAGCTCTGAAGTGCGAACGCTGAAGATGATTATTGAAGCATGAGTATCTCGTCTCCATTCATCCGGCGTCCGATCGGCACTTCGCTGCTGGCAGCGGCATTGCTGCTGTCTGGAATTCTCGCCTTTAATTTCCTGCCGGTGGCTTCGCTGCCGACCGTCGACTTTCCCGTGATCAGCGTGGGTGCGAGCTTGCCCGGAGCTGACCCGCAGACCATGGCTTCCGCAGTGGCCACGCCGCTGGAACGCCAGTTCGGACGCATTGCGGCCGTGAATCAGATGACTTCCTCCAGTCAGCTGGGCTCGACCAGCATTACCATGCAATTCGATTTGAACCGCAACATTGACGCTGCGGCCCGGGACACGCAGGCGTCTATCAATGCAGCGCGCGGCCAGCTCCCCACGAACCTGCCGAACAATCCGACGTACCGTAAGGTAAATCCCGCCGATTCACCGATCCTGATCTTGGCGCTCTCGTCTGACACCGCGACCGTGGCGACTATGTACGACACGGCCGACTCTATTCTGTCGCAGAAACTGGCTCAGGTGAGCGGGGTCGGGCAGGTCTTTGTGTGGGGCTCGTCGCAGCCTGCCGTGCGCGTCGACGTGAATCCGATGCTCCTGAACAAGTTGGGAGTCGGGCTCGACACGGTCCGCAACGCGCTCAACGCGGCCAATGCGAATGCTCCGAAAGGCCAGGTTTCGGGCAACGCCCGGTCCAATACCTTTAGCGACAACGATCAGCTCTTCACCGCCGATCAATACCGCCCGCTGATTGTGGCTTACAACAACGGCGCACCCGTGCGGTTGAGCGACGTGGGCGTCCTGACGGACTCGGTGGCGGATGTGCGCAACATCGGCCTGGCGAACGGCAAGCCAGGCGTCCTCATACCGATTTTCCGGCAGCCCGGCGCCAACATCATCGACACGGTGGATCGGGTGCGCTCGCTCATGCCCTACCTGCAGTCCTCCATCTCGCCCGCCATCAAACTGTCGGTCGTTATGGATCGCACAGTCACGGTGCGGGCTTCGGTGAAAGACATTGAAACCACGCTGCTGATTTCGATCTTCCTGGTGATCATGGTGGTGTTCGTGTTCTTGCGCACCGTCCGCGCCACCATCATTCCCAGCGTGGCCGTGCCCATGTCGCTGGTGGGAACGTTCGGGGCCATGTATCTGCTCGGCTACAGCCTGGACAATCTGTCTCTGATGGCGCTGGCGATCTCTACGGGGTTTGTGGTCGATGATGCAATCGTCGTGCTGGAGAACATTACGCGCTACGTGGAACACGGCATGGACGCGGTGGCGGCCGCATTCAAAGGCGCGGCGGAGATTGGATTCACCGTGGTCTCGATGAGCACGTCGCTGGTGGCGGTGTTCATTCCCCTGCTGCTGATGGGCGGGATTGTGGGCAGGCTGTTTCGCGAGTTCGCGGTGACGCTCAGCATCGCGATCGGCGTTTCGCTGCTGGTTTCACTGACTACTACGCCCACCATGTGCGCGAAGTTTCTGCGGCCTCCCAGCGGCGAAAAGCACAACTGGTTCTATCTTGCGAGTGAGTGGTTTTTCGACCGGCTGCTAGGCGCTTACACCCGCTCTCTGAAGTTGGTTCTGGCGCATCAATTCCCGACCTTGATCGTGACTATCCTGGTGGCCTGCCTGAGCGTCTACTTGTACACGATCGTGCCCACGGGCTTTTTCCCGCAGCAGGATACAGGCCGGATTGTGGGCTCGGTGATGGCGGCGCAGGACATCTCGTTCCAGTCCATGGCAGATAAGATGAAGCTTTACGTCACCATCGTGTTGAAAGACCCTGCGGTCGATACGGTCGTAGGCTTTGCCGGCGGCGGCTCTCCGTTGAATCAAGGACGATTCTTCATGATGCTAAAGCCGCTGGAGCAGCGCGGTTCCTGTAAGAATCTGCATTTCTGGCAGCGCTGCCCGAACGTGACCGCGGACGATGTGATCAACCGGCTTCGCGGAAAACTCTCGGTGGTACCGGGAGCAACCCTGATTCTGCAGTCCGCCCAGGATCTGACGATCGGTGGAAGATTCGGCAACGCGCAGTATCAATATACCCTTCAGAGCTCAAATCTCGACGACCTGAACAATTGGGCGCCGCGTCTACTGGCGAAACTGAGGACTCTGCCGGAATTGCGCGATCAGAATTCGGACCAGCAGGATAAAGGCTTGCAGGCCAAACTGGTCGTCGATCGCGATACCGCGAGCCGCATGGGGATCACGGCCGAAACCCTGGACAACGCTCTTTACGACGCGTTTGGGCAGCGCCAGGTTTCGACCATGTACCGGCCGCTCAACCAGTATCACGTGGTGATGGAAGTTGCGCCCCAATTCCAGCAGACTCCCGAAGCTCTGCAGAATATTTATCTGCGGTCGACTACGGGAACCCCCGTGCCCCTGTCAGCGTTTGCGCACTACGAACCGTCCAATACACCGCTGGCGGTGAATCACCAGGGCCAGGTCCCTTCGGTTACCATCTCGTTCAACCTGGCACCCGGGGTTTCTCTCGGCCAGGCCACGGACGCCATCGAGAAGGCCGAGCGCACGATCGGCTTTCCGCCAACGATCCAGGCCAGTTTCCAGGGAACGGCTGCCGCCTTTCAGGATTCGCGTTCCAATATGCTGGTCCTGATCATCACCGCGCTGGCTGCTGTCTACATTGTGTTGGGCATGCTTTACGAGAGCTACATTCATCCCATTACGATTCTTTCCACCATACCGTCGGCCGGCGTGGGGGCGCTGCTGGCGCTGCTGTTGACGCACAACGAGCTCAACGTGATTGGCATGATCGGCATCATCCTGCTGATTGGCCTGGTGAAGAAGAACGCCATCATGATGATCGACGTGGCCCTCGACGTCGAACGGACCCAGGGCAAGAAGCCGGTGGAGGCCATTTACGATGCATGCATCCTGCGCTTCCGGCCAATCATGATGACCACCATGGCGGCGTTGCTGGGGGGGCTGCCGCTCGCCCTGGGCCGAGGAACGGGCTCAGAATTGCACCGGCCCCTGGGAATTACCATCGTCGGAGGTCTGATCGTCAGCCAGATGCTGACACTGTTCACCACTCCGGTGGTGTACGTGTATCTCGATCGCATGCGCCTGTTCCTGCGGGGCGGGGAGGAGCGATCGCTGTCGAAGGCTCCCTCCCCGGCTGGCCCACGTCCGAGTCCCGCTCACTGACCGCACCCTCGATGGTCTTCATCTCGTCAGGGCTTCATCTCGAATGAGCAAATCGACTAGACTAGGGGCTGCGTGCAACCTCGCCGGCAAACTCCGGCATCGCACGACCTATATCAGGAGCCGCAAAGATCGCACTCCGGATGCGCGACGGGCCGCTTGTCCCGTATGATAGACAATTACGTGTAAAGCGGCTTCAGCAGGAGTTTCGCCCCGAGTTCGGGCGCCGGAAGATTTCTGACTTTTCGTTTCGACAAATTCCTTCAGGAGTTACGGATGCTAAAGAAAGCAGCGGCTCTGTTTTTGGTTGGCGCAGGCCTGGCCACATGGGTGGGTTGCGGGTCAACCAGCAGCCGTTATTTATACGCTTCCATTCCTGGGTCCAACGAGATTGTCGCTTATCGCGAAGACCCCAATTCGGGCGTGCTTACAGAACTCGCAGGCAGTCCCATCACGGCAGGCCAGGCTGTGCAGGCTATGGTGCTGCATCCCTCCGGAAAGTATCTTTACGCCGCGAACTCCGGTGAGGACGATGTTTCGCTGTTTACGGTTTCTTCGTCCGGTGTCTTGCAGGAACAGCCGCCGCGCACCCTGACGGGCACGGCTCCCACCCTGATCGCCGTGGATACGGCGGGACAGTATCTCTACGTCGCGAATTCCGGCTCCTTTGACATTTCGGCGTTTGCCATCGGTTCTAATGGCGTATTGACCGCAGTGGGCAGTCCTACCCCAATCGGCATGATTCCAATCAACATGACGCTGTCGCCGAGTGGCATTCTCTACGTCACCGGAAGCACGACCGAAGGGGCTGGCTCGATCGGCCTCGTCGAGGCCTTTACGCTCAGCCAGGGAACTCTCACCCAGCTGCCAAGCTCGCCTTTCAATACCGGAACCAATCCTTACGGACTGGCGATCACTCCCAGCGGAGGATTCCTTTACACCGGCAACAACACCGATGATTCGATCTCAGAGTTCACTGTCAACTCAGGCGGGTCGCTGACCCCGCTGGCAAACTCTCCCATCGGAGAACCGTCGTCGCAGGCGGGACCGATCGGCCTTCTGATCGACCCCTCCGGCACCTATCTTTACGTTGCCAATCAGGCCTCCAGCCCTTCGGGTATAGCGGGGTACTCTATCGGTTCCGATGGTTCGCTCACGCTGCTGACCTCTTCGCCGTTCAGCACGGCGGCGCAGCCCAGCGTGATTGCGACCGATCCTTCCGGGAAATATCTGTTTGTAGGGAATCAGAAGAGTTCGGCGATTCAGTCCTTCAGTTTGGATACCAGCGACGGAGCGCTCACTTCAGTGTCGTCGTACGGCGTTCCGCAAACCCCGACTTCGATTGTCGTAACGAAGTAGTCCTTGTAGTTAGGGGGAAGCTGCGCGGATCGGTCATTGCGTTTTCGTCTCGATCTGGTGGGCCGCCGCCCGTTTTTGGATTTAACAAACGGGTGACAACTCGGCTCACTGAGATTGGGACAATACGGTGGAAGACGAGCAAGACGCAGTGCGGGCCTGAAAACCGCCCGTGATCTGCGCTTGCCAGAATAGATGTCGAGTCGGCATTCCTGCAGACTCTCTGCCGGGACGAGGGATCCACCGAAATGAAGATCGCCAGCGCAGCCAGTGCCTTCCCTAAGCATTACTATTCCCAGAAATTCCTGCTGGAAAAGCTCCAGGAATACTGGGGCGACCAGCTGCGGAATCCGGCCATGCTGGCCCGCCTGCACCGCAACGTCACCGTCGAAGGCCGCCACTTGGCGATGCCCCCAGAGAAATACTATGAGCTCACGACCTGGGGCCAGGCCAACGATATCTGGATTCAGGTGGCTCAGGAACTTGGCGAGCAGGCGCTGTGCCGAGCTCTGCACCATGCGGGCCTGGAGCCGAGCGCACTTGGCGCTTTGTTTTTCACTTCCGTCACCGGAATATCGAGTCCCTCCATCGATGCCCTGCTCATCAATCGCATGGGGCTGCCGGCAAACATTAAACGTGTGCCAATCTTTGGCCTGGGCTGCGTGGCGGGCGCCGCAGGAATCGCTCGCGCGGCCGATTACGTGCGCGCCTATCCCACCCAAGCGGCCGCCCTGGTGTCAGTCGAGCTGTGTTCGCTGACCATTCAAAGAGACGATCTCTCGGTCGCCAATCTCATTTCCTCGGGATTATTTGCGGATGGGTCGGCTGCGGTCATCGTTACCGGCGACGAACTCCATGCCGCCGGCCCGGAGGTTCTGGCAACTCGGTCGATCTTCTATCCTGACACCGAGGAAATGATGGGATGGAAAGTAACCGAGACGGGCTTCCGCATCACGCTCTCGCCCGAAGTACCAGTGCTGATTCGCGAGCACCTGGGGCACGATGTGGACGCTTTCCTCGGCGATCACGGCCACAAGCGCAGCGACATTGGAAGCTGGGTGCTGCACACCGGCGGTCCTAAAGTGCTGGAAGCGACCGCTGCGGCGCTCGATCTGCACCATGGAGAGCTCGACGCTTCCTGGGATTGCCTGAAAAAGGTCGGGAATCTGTCTTCCGCATCGGTGCTGGTCGTTCTGGAGGATGTGATGAGAAACCGGCGCCCCGAACCCGGCACGCTGGGCGTGCTCGCAGCCATGGGCCCGGGATTCTGTTCGGAGCTGTTACTGCTTCGATGGTAAGGTCAGAGAAAGCCAAGATCAGAGAGCACCAAAGCCAGAAGTCATGACACAGAGCTTGCCAGACGCGATCGATGTTTTCGTTATTGGAGGTGGCCCTGCAGGACTGGCTGCCGCAATTGCGGCGCGGGAGCGCGGCCTGAGCGTGCTGGTGGCAGACGGGGCGCAGCCGCCCATCGACAAGGCCTGCGGCGAAGGCTTGCTGCCCGACGGACGCGCCGCGCTGGAGCGCCTGGGGATTCACGTGCCCGGGGCCGAGGCGTTTCCGTTTTGCGGCATTCGTTTTGTGAGTTCCCAGTTATCGGCGGATGCACGATTCCCAGACGACGGCTGCGGCCTTGCCGTTCGCCGCACCACGCTACATCGGCTCATGACCGAACGCGCGTCCCAGCTTGGCGCCGGCCTTCTGTGGCGGACAGCGGTGACCAGCATTTCTTCAGAAGGAGTCCATCTCGGCAATCAGATGGGAGATCGCTTCGTTCGCGCCCGCTGGATTATCGGAGCGGACGGCTCGAATTCGCGCGTCCGTCGCTGGGCCGGCTTGGATCATGGTTTGCAAAAGCATGGCCCGCGACCTCGTCTGCGCTACGCATTCCGCCGGCATTATCGCGTCGCTCCCTGGAGCGATCACATGGAAGTTTATTGGGGAAAGAGTTGTCAGGGTTATGCCACCGCCGTCAGCAACGAGCAAGTCTGCGTTGCGCTGGCTTCGCACGACTCCAGTCCGCGCCTGGAAGATGGACTGCGGGCCTTGCCGAGACTCCGTGAAAAGTTGGCTGGAGCCCAAGCTGTCTCTACCGAAAGGGGCGCTATCACCGGCAATCGCAAGCTCGCTCGGGTGTGGCGAGGCAATGTTGCCCTGATCGGCGACGCCTCTGGGACTGTCGATGCCATCACCGGGGAAGGCCTTGGACTCGCGTTCAGCCAAGCGGTCACGCTGGCTCGGAGCCTGGAGTCCGGCGATCTGGCAAGTTACCAGACTGAGCATCGGAAGCTGGCCCTGCGTCCGTTGTGGATGGCTCGGCTGATGCTCACGCTCGATCAGCGTCCCTGGTTGCAACATCGCACGCTGCAAGTGTTCCGGAAACGGCCAGAAATCTTCCGGCACTTTCTCGAACTGCATTTAGGGGTCGCTCCACCATTGCACGTGGTGAGAGATGGACTCACTCTAGGGTGGGGGCTCTTGACTGCATAACATTATGAACGCCTCCCATCATAGGGTTTTCACACAACATTCCCGGCGCAGGTTGGTATTCGCAATTCTGACTCTGCTTTGCCTACGTGCTACCTCAGCGGAAGGCCAGGAAGTTTCATTCAAGCTCGATCCTGCGCAAACCTCCGTCAAATGGACGCTGGGCGACGTGCTCCACACCGTCCATGGAACTTTTCGCCTGAAGCACGGAGCGCTCGAATTTGAGCCAGCTTCGGGGAAGACTTCTGGCGAGATTGTCGTGGACGCGAAAAGCGGCGAGAGCGGCAGCGGCATGCGCGACCGCAAGATGCACAAAGAAATTCTGGAGAGCGATCGCTTCCCGGAAATTACCTTTCGTCCGGATAAGATTGAAGGCGCAGTTGCGAATCAGGGCAAGTCTTCTGTGAAGGTCCACGGCCTATTCAGTATTCACGGCGTCGATCGCGAGATCATGGTCCCAGCCGAGGTTACGATTTCTGCTGACCGCTGGACCGCGGCCGCTCACTTCACCATTCCATACGCGAAGTGGGGAATGAAAAATCCGAGCACGCTGTTCCTGCGAGTGAACGATACGGTAGAAATTGATCTGATAGTGGCTGGAATCGTGGCACAACCCTCCGGTGCCAAGCCCACTCAATAGCCGTTCTGCGGGACGATTCCTTTTCCTTCCGTGCACTCATAGCAGCGTCCAGCCGCAAGATTCTTGTATTCTTCGGTTCGTCCGCTCGGCCAATCGATCACCACGCGCTCGATGTGATCGCGCTTTTCCAGTCCGAACGTTACGGGCAGTTCGGACTGCGACAAGTAGCTGGAGCCGCCCTTTACCATGCGCGACTGCGTCAAGCCTCCGGCATACACGCGCACCATCGCACCGATCGCGTCACGGTTTGACTTCGTCCCCACCAGGCGAAAGCGGATGCTGCGGTTCCCCGCGAGTTGATCGTTGCGATAGAGATATGCGGGGCCGTTATTTGTAGTGAGCAGCAGATCGAGATCGCCGTCGCGGTCAAAGTCGGCATAGGCCAGTCCGCGGCCCACTTTCGGCTGGTCGAAGCTCCCTCCGACCTCTGCCGCGACGTCACGAAAGTTTCCCTTGCCGCCGTTCAGAAACAGCTGGGGCGGCTGCGCATAACCCACATTGCCGCGAATGTTGCGTACGGTTTCATCGATGTGTCCGTTGGCCACAGCGAAATCGAGCCAGCCATCGAGGTTGACATCGAGAAAGGCGCAGCCAAACCCCAGACTGTTTCTGGAGGCCATGCCCACTCCGGATTGCGGCGCGATGTCTTCGAAACTCTTGCCGCTCATGCGGTAGAGTCCGATCATTTCGTTATCGAAGTTGGTAATGGCAACTCCAGGCACGCCTGAATTATCGAAGTCTGCCACGTCAACACCCATGCCGGCGCGGGCTTTGCCTTCGCTGCTGAATGCGATTCCGGCTTCCACTGCCGCATCTTTAAACGTTCCGTTGCGTTGATTGCGATACAGCTTGTTGGGCTGCGTGTCGTTGGCGACGAGCAGATCGGGCCAGCCGCTCTGGTTGTCGTTGAACTTGTCTTCGAACAGCGCCACTCCCAGCGACTTGGAACTGCTGTCGAAAATGCCGCTCGCCGCCGTGACATCTTCGAACGTGCCATCGCCTCGATTGTGAAACAGCCAGCAGGTCGCTCCACGATAGGCTTCAGGAGTGCAGTATGACTTATGTTTCCCGTCGAGGCTGCAGAACACATCGTGTTCCGGCGACCACTTCACATAGTTGCACACGAAAAGATCGAGCAAGCCGTCGCGGTCATAGTCGAACCACAGCGCGGACGTGCTGAACCCCTCGCGCTTTCCCAGCCCACTTTGAGTCGTCGCATCGACAAACGTGCCTTTCCCCGTGTTACGGAACAACCGGTTCTGTCCCACGCACGTGATCAAAATGTCCGGGAACCCGTCGTTGTTGTAATCGCCGACGGCCACGCCCATGCCGTACATTTCGATGTCGAGCCCCGCTCGCACCGTTACGTCGGTGAAAGTGCCGTTGCCGTTGTTGTGATAGAGGCGAAGTGTGGAGCGGTTCTTCTTGTGACCCGGCCAGTCGGCGCCGTTGATCAGAAGAATATCCTGCCAGCCGTCGCGATCGTAATCCAGAAAAGCGCAGCCGGAGCCGAGAGTTTCGGGCAGAAACTTGCCCCCGAAAGCTCCGCTGTTGTGCTGAAACTGAATTCCCGCCGCGGCGGTCACGTCAGTGAATCGAAATCCAAGAGAAGCCGCCGCTCCCGCCTGCGCGGCCAGAGCATGCAAACCAGGCAACTGCGACCATGACGCTAGCCCCGCCACTCCCCATAGGAAAGACCTGCGATTCACGGAACATTTTGCGGAACCCCTCACGGAACGTTCACCAACCCGGCGCGAATCGCATACACCACGAGCTCCGCAGTCTTGTGAATTCCCAGCGAGTTCATGATGTTCGCGCGATGAACCGCAACCGTGTTGGCGCTAAGCTCAAGCACAGCCGCAATCTCTTTGTTCGACTTGCCGTCGACGATCATCTGCAGCACTTCCAGTTCCCGCTGCGTGAGTGCCGCGCTGCGCTCGCCCTTCAGCACCGACCGCTGTTCGACCTGCGGATCAAACACCGTTTCCCCGGCAGCAACCTTGCGAATAGCGGCTCCGAGTTCCAGGTCCAGCGCGTTCTTCAAAACATATCCCTTGGCTCCGGCCTCAATGGCTTGCCGCACCCAGGTGCTCTCCGTATGCATACTGAGCATCAGCACGGCGGTGTCCGGCGAATCTTCCATGATCTGCCGCGTGGCCTGCAGTCCGTTCATTCCCGGCAGCGCACAATCCATCACCACCACCTGCGGACGCAGTTCTTTCGCCAGCTTGACGGAATCTTCGCCCGTGCCGGCTTCGCCGACTACTTCCATGTCGGACTCATCTTCCAGCATGCGCCGGAACCCGCGCCGGACAAGGCTGTGATCATCCACCAGCAACACTGTGATCTTCTTTTCCATGAGACTCCACTTTCTCCCTGGGGACGGCAAGATGCACTCGCGTTCCACCTTCGGGCGGACGCGAAAAAACTATCTGCCCGCCCATCAACTCAGAGCGCTCGCGCATGGCCACCAGCCCGATCCCGTGCTTGTTCGGATGTTCCACGAGCCCGATTCCATGGTCTTCTACATCCAACTCCAGCGCGTGCGGCGAGAAGCGCAACCGTACCCACGCCTGTTTCGCGCCGGAATGCCGCGCCACATTGTTTAGCGCTTCCTGCAAAACGCGGTAGACGTGCACTCCCGCGCCGCCGTCAACCGGAAACGGTGTGCCCTGCTTCTCATAGGATATGGCAATTCCGGTTTGTCGTTCTATCGTCGGAATATACCAGTCCATCGTGCTTTCGAGGCCGGCCTCGTCGAGCATGACCGGATGCAGCGCCTGTGAAAGACTGCGGACGCTCTCTAAAGTGGTTTGCACCGTCTCCAGCACTTCCTGTAAATCCGCGCGCAGTGACGAACCCTCGGGCGCGTGCGTTCCCGCGCGGCGCAGCATGGAACCGACCGCCGTCAGAATCTGGCCGAATTCATCGTGTAGTTCGCGTGAGATGTAGCGCAGCGTCGACTCCTGAGTGGCGATCAGTTTCTGCGCCAGTTCGCTGCGGCGCTCGGAAACCTCGGCCAGACGCGCAAAGAGCCGCCGGTTCCAGCGAATCACGGAAAGACTGTTGAGCAAGATCGCCAACAGAGTTGCGGCCAGAAAAATGTATGCCTGCCGCTGCACCCGGTCATAGATCTGGACAATGCGCTGGCCGGCCTGCTCCTCGTTTTCGCTGTTCTGCACCAGCAACCGGGCTACGGCAGTGCTCAGTGCGGCCTGCCGCTCTTGCAGCGAAAGCTGGATCTCGTCGCGCGCTTCCCTATCTTTGCCCTGGTGCGCCAGCGCGAATATGCGATCGACGGCATCCCAGAATTGGCTAAAGTTTCCGCTGAGGAACGCGCTCTGCTCCGGTGTGCGGCTAGCCGCGGCGAATCCCGCCTCCAGGCGCATGGCGTCGTCTAAGTCGGTGCGAATGCGCTGGAACTGCGCCGACCACGCCGTCAGTGGATATGGCTCATCACTGCTTACCATGTCGCGCATGGCGACGGCCAGCAGGTTGAGATCGTTCTGGATTCGCAGTAACTGCAGCGAGTCCTTGCGGTTGCGGTCCACCAGTTCGGTCTGCAACTTGCGCAGCCCGGTTACTTGCCAGGTGATATACGCCGAATACGCCACCACCGCAGACAGGGTGATAAGCAGGCCCAGCAACAGGCCGAACGTTGGCGAATGATCGGGCGAACGATCCGGCGAACGGCCCGGTGAACGCTCCGGCAAAGTGGGGCGGGACACGCCCCGAGCATACAACGGCGACCTGTCGCCTGTCACAAGCGGCTCTCTGGCCGGATATGTGACAATGCAGTAATAGTAATAATGCACCGAATCCCGGCCCAGCGGAGTCAAACAGTAGATTGAGTTCTCCAACCAAAGAAGCCACGAAGCCCCCGAAGATCCAGCGCCTGAAGGCCGTCCTGCCGGAAGTCTGGAAGCTGATGCGCCCGCGCCGCGGACTGCTCGCTCTGGGCTTTGTCCTGATGGTCATTAATAAGGTCGCGGGCTTCGTGCTACCTTATGCTTCCCGGTATCTGATCGACAACGTGGTTACCAAGGGTCAAATTGGGCTGCTGCGGCCTTTGGTTCTAGCGGTCTTGTTGGCGACGTTCATTCAGGGCGTTACTTCTTTTTCGCTGACGCAATTACTCTCCAAGGCGGCGCAGCGCCTGATTGCCGAACTGCGCGAGCAAGTTCAGAAACACATTTCCCGCCTGCCCGTCGCTTTCTACGACGCGAATAAATCCGGCGCTCTGGTGTCGCGCATCATGAGCGATGTGGAAGGTGTTCGAAATCTGCTGGGAACGGGGCTAGTCGATTTTGTCGGTGGTATCGTCGCCGCAGGCATTGCCTTGGTGCTCCTGCTCCGCACGAGCGTGCCGTTGACGCTGATTGCCGTCGGCTCCTTGAGTTGCTTTGCCCTGGTGCTGGGTCGGGCGTTCAAAACCATCCGCCCAATCTTTCGCGAGAGAGGCAAAATCAACGCCGAGGTAACCGGGCGTCTGACGGAATCCCTGGGCGGCGTGCGCGTGGTGAAGGGATATCACGCAGAAGAGCGCGAAGAGAGCGTTTTTGCGATTGGAGTGCGGCGTCTGCTCGAGAACGTAATGCGCACTCTGACCGCAACTTCGCTGATGAGCCTTTCCGCCAGTGTCCTGCTGGGAGTGGTTGGAGCCGCAACGATGTACATCGGCGGACACCAGATGGTGAGACACACGCTCACTCCCGGAGGTTACATTTCCTACAATCTGTATCTTGTTTTCCTGGTAGCTCCTATCCTGCAAGTGGTTTCGATCGGAACCCAGATTACCGAAGCCATCGCCGGCTTGGAGCGAACCCAGGAAATCATGCGAGAGCGGCCGGAAGATCAAGATCCGAACCGCACCGTTCAGCTTCACGACATAGTCGGCACCGTTGAGTTTGAGAATGTGACCTTCAGCTATGACGGAACTCACGACGTGTTGCGCGACATTTCATTTCGCTCCGAGCCCGGAACTGTGACTGCTCTGGTCGGTTCATCGGGATCGGGCAAGTCGACGACCATCGGCTTGATTTCCGCTTTCTATGTGCCATCGAAAGGCACGGTCCGCGTGGACGGCACGGACTTGAGCACCGTGCGGCTGGACTCCTACCGCACCCGCTTGGGCGTCGTCTTGCAGGAATCGTTTCTGTTCGATGGAACGATCCGCGAAAACGTCGCCTTCTCGCGGCCGGACGCCAGCGAGGAAGAAGTCATGCGCGCCTGCCGCATCGCGCGCGTGGACGAATTTGCCGAGTCGTTTGCCGACAAGTACGACACGGTAGTCGGCGAGCGCGGAGTCAAACTATCGGGCGGGCAGCGGCAGCGCATTTCGATTGCCCGCGCCATTCTGGCCGAGCCTCGCATTTTGATTTTGGACGAGGCGACCTCCAGTCTCGACTCGGAATCGGAGCAAATGATCCAGCAGGGCCTGTCTTATCTGATGCATGGGCGCACCACGTTTGTCATCGCCCACCGGCTCTCGACCATTCGCCGGGCTGACCAGATTATGGTGATGGAACAAGGCCAGATCGTGGAGCGCGGTACTCACGCCCAGCTGTATGCCGCACGCGGCCGTTACTACGACCTTTACACGCGACAGCACGGAGTCGAAGAAAATTTATTTCTTGCGCCGGGCGAAGGCGATGCGGTCGCAGTGAACGGCAATGGCGGAGCCACCAAGAACAGCGACGTCAAAGCCGGCGACGCTCTGCGCGTGCTGCGGGGACAAATGCGCTAACGCCGATCCTTATGACTACGGCCCCTCCAGTTTCTTTTGCCCGCAGCACCGCCGCGATCCACGCCGAGAATCTCTGCCGCCATTACCACATGGGCGACACTCTGATTCGTGCTGTCGACGGCGTCTCGCTCGAAATTCGCGCTGGTGAGTTCGTCGCGCTTCTCGGCAGTTCCGGTTCCGGCAAGTCTTCTGTGCTGAATCTGATTGCCGGGCTCGATCGTCCGACCTCAGGGAGCGTCATCGTCCAGGATCGTGACCTGGCCAAGCTTTCGCGTGAGGAACTGGCCAAGTATCGTCTGCGCGTGGTCGGCATGGTGTTTCAATCGTTCAATCTGATCGCCAGCATGACGCTCGCGGAAAATGTTGAACTGCCGCTGCGTTTTGCCGAGGTTGATCGCAGCCAGCGCCAGAACATGGCGCGCGAGGCTCTAGAACGGGTGGGATTACGGGCGCGTATGAATCATCGCCCCAGTGAGCTTTCCGGCGGCGAACAGCAAAGAGCCGCGCTGGCGCGTGCCCTCATCAACCGTCCGCAGCTTCTTTTGGCCGACGAGCCCACTGGAAATCTCGACAGCCACACCGGAACCGAGATCATGGACATGGTCCGCCAGTTCAACCGAGATTTGGGAATGACCGTAGTGATGGTCACCCACGAGCGCGCCCTGGCGGAACGTTACGCCCAACGCATGATTTTCTTGGCCGACGGAAAACTGATTGATGACAGCAAGAATGAGCAGCAAGGAGGACGCCCGTGAAGATTCCTGACCTGGCTGAACTCGCGCTGCGGAATCTCCGCGAGTCGCTGCTGCGAAATTCGCTGACCACCATCGGAATCTCGGTGGGCGTAGCTTCGCTGGTGGCGATGCTTTCTCTCGGCATTGGTCTGCAGCAACTATTCTCCCGCCGCCTGGCAAAATCGGGATTGTTTGACACGGTACTGGTCACGTCGCGGCGCGATCTGCGCGGCATGGGCCGCGAACGTGATGATTCCACCGGCCCCACCCCTGCCGAAAGCCGAGTGCTCGACGAGCCTGCCCGGCAGGAGATCGAACGTCTGCCCAATGTATTGGAGGCGTATCCTGACATTCGCTTTCAGACCAAACTGCGTTTCGAAGACAAGCCATATCTCGAGATAATCTCGGCGCTGCCTTCTTCGGCGAAATCGAATGACGCTTTTGATGGGATGCAGGGCAGTTTTTTCTCGTCGGACACAGCCGCCGAGGTTATCCTGCAAAAGACTTTTGCGGAGAAGTTGCTCGGCAAGATCCCGGCACGAGGAGTAGACGAGACCAACGTCGCCGACCTGGCAAAACCGCTGCTGGGCCAGGAGTTGACGATGATCTACTCGCAACGTGTGCCCAGTTCGGCTTCGCCGTCCCCACTCGCTGCCGATGCAGTACCTTCCGCCGACGGCGACATCGTCGGAGCCTCCTACTCCGTCGTTTCTCGCGAACAAAAACTCAAGATTGTTGGCATCTCCGATCAGGATCCGGAAAGCATGCGAGGTCCCGCGCGCGCCAAAGTGTTTCTGCCGCTCAAATTGGCCGAGAGTCTGCACGTGATGCAGCCCGCCGACCTGCGTGAAGTCTCCCGCGCCGCCAGCGATCAGCCGGTGTATTCGTCCGTGAGTGTGCGCGTAAAAAATCCCGCGCAGGTTCAACTAGTGGAAGACGCCATCAAGAAAATGGGCTTCGGCACCTTCTCGATTCTCGATGCCAGTCGCGGACTGCAATTGGTCTTCCGCGTCCTGTACGCGTTCCTCGGCATCTTCGGCAGTCTGGCGTTGGTTGTCGCCTCCATCGGCATTGTGAATACTCTCGTGATGGCAATCCTCGAACGTCGACGCGAGATCGGCATCATGAAGGCCATCGGCGCGAGCGACGCAGATGTGAAGAAACTCTTCTTCGCCGAGGCCGGGGTGATGGGGATCTTCGGCGGTGTAGTTGGGGTCGCGATTGGCTGGGCGATCGGCCAGGTGATCAATTTCGGTACTAACATCTACCTCAAGAACCAGGGCTTTCCGCCAGAACATTTCTGGGCTGTTCCCTGGTGGCTGGTTGCGTTGGCGGTTGGATTTTCATTCTTCGTCAGCCTCGTTTCCGGCTTATATCCCGCCGGACGCGCCGCCCGCCTTGATCCTGTGCAGGCGCTACGCTACGAGTGAACGAACCCGACTTCAGTGACTCAAATGATCCGACTAAAATGATCAACCTGAAATGACCCGCGCCGTCAGGCTTCTGTGCATCTTCTTTCTGATCGCTGCTGGCTCGGCCATCGCCCAGAGCCGCATCGACTGCAGCGCGCTGAACAGTCGCATCCTCAAGCAGTTGGTCCACTACTGCGTCTACTTGCCCGCGGGCTACGACGCCGGTGCGGCTCAGCATCCTCCGCGGCGTTATCCGGTGCTCTATTTTCTGCACGGTTTGGGTGACAACGAGCAAACGCTGTTCAATAGCGGCGGGTGGACTCTGCTGGACGATCTGCGCAGCCAGCACAAGATGGGCGATTTTCTCATCGCCGCCCCGGAAGGCCGGCGCAGTTTCTACATCAACTCCGCCGATGGTTCCGTGCGCTACAACGACTTTTTCCTGCAGGAGTTTCTCCCTCACATCGAGAGCAAGTACCGGATTCGCGCTGGCCGCGCCGGCCGTGCCATCAGCGGAATCTCCATGGGAGGCTACGGGGCTCTGCGCCTCGCGTTCGCGCATCCGGAACTGTTCTCAGCCGCGAGCGCGCAAAGTGCCGCGCTCATCACGCAATCGCCGCAAGCGCTCGACTCCGCGTCGCAAACCGGATCGCCGCTGACCGGAGTACTGGATGCAGTGTTCGGCCATCCCATCAACGTGCCTCACTGGAATGAAAACAATCCACTCCTTCTAGCAAAGAAAAATGCAGCGGCCCTGCGCAACATGGCAATCTACTTCAACTGCGGCCAGGACGATAATTACGGTTTCGAAAAAGGAGCCGCAGCCCTGCACGAGGAACTGCAGAAAGAAAACGTGAAGCACGAATATCACCCCTACCCTGGCGACCACAGCCTGACCTATTTTCTCTCGCACTTCGCCGAAGTCATGGAATTCCATTCCCGGGCCTTCGGCCTTCAGCCCTAACGCTGAGATTCACCGCAGCTGTTGTAAACTAACCAAGCGCTCAAATCGCGCCTGGCAAGGTCGTTATAGCTGGAGAGGTGGCCGAGTGGTTGATGGCTCCGGTCTTGAAAACCGGCGTACCCGAAAGGGTACCGGGGGTTCGAATCCCTCCCTCTCCGCCAGTCCTTTGGATTCAGTAGCTTAATTTCCCGGCTACGAATCACGGCTACCCACAAAATTCTCAGTATTGGCTCCTCGGAGATGAGCCAATGCAATCGAGATCGATCCCGAGCGTCACCCTCTATGTCCGCATCACCGACGAGAAAGGAAATCGCCGCTACGAGCGGGTTAATCGTCGCAAGCCTCAACTGAACGGCGGCGTCTATTGCCTCCACTTCTATGAAAATGGCAAACGCAAGTGGGCCACCGTCGGCACCGACATCAACGCCGCCCTCAAAGCAAGGATGGAGAAGGAATCTGAGCTGCTCACCCGGCCCGTTGAGGCGAAACCATCACCCGCCGCGCCGAAGTCCTTAGAGGAGCTTCGAACGGCATTTATCCACGATAAAAAGACCACCTTCAAGAGGGACGGCTCCCCGCTGGACCCTGACACCATCACTTCCTACGAAAAGGTGACACGGGAGTTCCTCGATATCGTGAAGCGGGTCCACCCGACCCAAATCACGAAGCAGGACTTGAAGGACTGGATTTCCAAGTTGCGCGAGCGCGTGTCGCACCGTACGACGTGCAATTTATATATCTCAATCGTGTGCTTTCTCCACTTCTGTGGTGTCGATCACAAGAAGCTGCTGCCTCAGAGCGAGCGTCCGACCCCCGTTGAGGAGATGCCCGTGGCGTACACGCAAGATGAGATGACCAAGTTCTTCTTCAATGTGGTCGACGAGCGCGATGCGCTGGCGTTCGAGTTCTTGCTCAAAACTGGAGCGCGAGAGCGTGAGATGACCGAGCTTGAATGGAGCAGCTTGAACCTCGGCGCGACTCCGACGGTCGGATTTGGGAGCCGCACCTTCCGCACCAAGACTGGCCGAGTCCGTGTCGTTCCGTTGGAGCGCGAAATGGCAACAAAGTTGGCTGGTTGGCGAGTGAAAAATCCGGCGACCCGCTATGTGTTCGCAACCGACGACAAGATCGAAGGTCATTACCTCCGGATCTGCAAGGCTATTGCTAAGCGAGCTGGGATGGACGAGGCCACCTTTTGGCTTCACAAATTCCGCGATACGTTTGCCACGTGGGCACTGCGGCGTGGCGTAGACATCCGGACGGTGCAGCACTGGCTCGGCCATGCCAGTATCGAGATGACGCAACGGTACCTCGCGCCGGAGCAGGGCGAGCACGCGCAACGGCAGATCAATCAAGCATTCAGCACCACACTAGCTGATTCTGCGACCGCATAAACAAGCCAGCGGCCCGGTCATCACATCGGGCCGCTCTTGGCGATCGAGATCGTAGAATATCGGATTGATCATCTGGCAGGAGGTCAATCATGATCCAGTGGTACGTGGACCTACAAAAGATATTACGCGAAATCAGGATCAAGTCGATGGATGCGCTTGAATTATACGAGAAGGACGGTGAAGATGCAGCACGGCCCGTCAATGATTACTTGAAAATGGATTTCAAGAGGTTAAGAGAACTCTGGCAGCGGCAATTTGCCAGCGAAGTGCCTTCCTACCTAGGTCGTCATATCGGTTTTGGTATGCCTAATGATTACCGAGACATCCTAAAACGCGACTTGTTTGAGGTTGAGGGCACGGCTGAAGCCGCGCTCCTTAAATTCGCAGAGGCGCAAGGCGAGCTAGGTTTCGAGCAATTGCTTCATCCCGTAATTGTCGAGAGTTCGTACGGCCAATATCGCGACGGACACCTGCGAAGCGCAGTTCTAGACTCAATCACCGCGATTTGCGACCATATCCGAAGACTCACGGGCATACGGGAAGATGGTGATGCTCTGATAGGAAAAGCATTTTCGCTGAGTGACCCCTTCATTGTGCTCAGCGAATTGGAAACCGAGTCGGGGCAGAATGACCAGAAAGGGTTCATGCAGATTTTCAAGGGAGCTTTTCAAGGCATTCGCAATCCGAAGGCTCACAGCCTCGCTCACGACCTCAACGAACAAAAGGCCGCCCAGTACCTGATCTTCGCGAGCTTGCTGGTCAGGCGGCTTGACGAAGCTAGGTTGGTCAAGAAAGTAAAAAGAGACCGCAAATAAATCGTGCTGACCTCAAAAGGGGCTTATTCTGCCATGGCGTAGGTATCCTCCTTGCTCGACACCTGAAGAACTGGGAGGGTCTCAGCCGAGCACTTCGAGTCTCGTAGCAAAATTGAACAGTGAGGGAACGTAAGCGGCAAAGACGCGACCGGAGCTGAGTTTGCCCCAGCCCCGCTTTCCTAGTTAAGCCGCGTTACAACACGGGTGCAGCATGTCGTTACATGGGGGCGGCTTCGTAGAATTTGTCTAATACATCTTAAAGGTTCATTGACCCATCTCCTCGCGGATCCTTTCAAGGATCAAGTCGGTCAATCCCTCTTTGCCGAACCGTTCGATCGCTCGCGCAACGAGACTCTTGTCAGCCAGTCCTGCAAAGCTCAGGCCCAAATTCATTTTGTAGCGTGGCGGTGGAGGGCCATTCACCTTCTTTTTGTTGGCGGTCAACTTCGCTGCTGCCCATTCCGGCAGGGCTCCCTGCTCAAGCACCTTCTTGATCCAGCGGTCAATCGTACGGACAGTCAGCGGCTGGAGCTTGTCGGTCACGTAGGAATCCCACCTACCATCGCGGCCACGGCCAACTCGGACGGCCTTCAGGCATGCCAGCTTGTAGGCGAGGCTGTCTTCGGTCTTGCTGACAGCTTCACCGGCCGGAATCGGATCCATGACCGGTGAGCCGGGAGCGTCAGCGAGAGTCCCGTTCGAGTTGACATCGAAGACAGTGATCGCACCATTGCAAGCCCACTCTGGCACCACCAGATGCTGGCCACTCTGGGCGAATGCCATATCGTAGGCTCCGCTTGCGCAGCCATTCTTGTCTACTGGCATAGGAAACGGCTGGCCCGCCATCGGCGTCAATGCGCCAGTGCTCTTGTTTATGTCGTAGGCTTCGACATACGCCGCGGTGTAGAAAGTCGAAGCGTACAAGTAGCTGCCCGTTGGGTCGATGACCGCCTGCGTTGGCCAGTACTTGGATACGAAAGGCGACCCGGAAACTGCGGTGAGCGATCCGTTGCTATTTACCTTGAACGCATAAATGTAGTTCGTCTGATTATCGCTTCCGGCCGTGGTGGTGACGTAAACGAAGTCTCCCGACGGATGGACGGCCACTGCGGTTGGATAGCCTGACAAAGCGCCCGCAGAACCGGGAACGGCCTGCAGAGTGCCGTTATCGCGGTTGATGAAATAGGCGGCCAGCGCCGATCCACTTTTTGCGCTACTACTGACGTAGAGTCGAAATCCGCCCTGGTCGGAGGCGATTCGCGCAGGACCTGCAGGCGTGCTGATGGAACCTTGCGTCGTCGCGGTCAGCGATCCAGTCGAAGCATCCACCAGGTATTCGTAGACCACGTTGCCGGCATTGTCAGAGGAATACACGAATTTCGGCGGAGGGAGAGTATTTCCCGAGACCGTGATGGTCACTGGAGTTTTGCCGACCCCACCGCAGTTATCCCAGGCTTGCACGACGGTGTTGTAAGTGCCGGAAGCGAGGCTGAGGTCCACGTTCAGTGAGTCGGAATCGGTGGTGTAGTCATTAACTTGCCGAACGAGCCCTTTTGGCTCCAAGAGGTCGATCAAGCCACGCGCGATCTTGTCGCGAAACATGTTGTATGGCTTCCAATCGCGTGAGCCCAGCCGCTCTCTCAGCCGGTCCGTGCCTTTAGGCCCCTGCAAGAGAGGTGTCAGGAACGAAACAAATTCCTCTTTTACATCCAGCAAAATGTCTTCCGGGTTCTCGTCTGTGATGAACCCTGCGGCTTGAAGCTCCTCGAAGTCTCGGAGCAGTTCGGGACCGCTGTGGCGATCGTATGCCGAGGGAACGAATCCCTTTGGAACAATTCTTCCGATGACATCATGGTAAAGGGCGGCTGTTCTCAGCCATTGTCGGCTCTGCGGGAAGATGTGCGGGTATGGGCTTCGCAGGCAGTTAATAGATCAAGACCGGAACCCAAAGGGAATCCTGTCACGCGGTATGCACAAGAGCATTCAGACTGACCGCGTGATTCTGATTCCGGGACCGGAGAGTGAAATGCAAGTCGTCCGCGAAATTTATGATCGCTTCACCCAAAGGCGTTCCACTGAAAAAGAGATCGCTACATCGCTCAACGATCGAGGATTGCTCACCGATCTGGGACGGCCTTGGACACGTGCGACGGTTCTTCCATTGTCCTTCCGCAGCCGTGAGCCGAGTTAGAGATTAGTGACCGCACTGCGGCAATTTCTCGCGATAGTAGAACACGCAAGACAGCCGCTGGTACTCGCCCTTCTCGCCGACGAGAGGCAGGTTTCCATGCAGTTCGTGAACATTACAGAGCAGCACGTCGCCAGTGCTCAGGTTGAAGCCGAGGTTCCATTTCGGAAACACCAGCGTCCCGCCCGTGAACTTCCCCGAGGTGAAGCACGTGATCACTCCGGCTCCCTCGGCCAGATCGCCGGAATCCCTATGACAAGCTGTTGCGAAATTCAGATTGACTGTAACCGTCGAGAACGCGGTGCCCTCAATCGCGTAACCGGGTGTCGTGCTAGCCACGCTGAGCTGGACGACGTGACGCTCCGGCATGTGAATCCGAAACAAGCTGTCAACGGACTGAATATATGGAAGCATCGTACCGCCGAACTGCTCCCAATGGTCGCGGGTGTAAGCCGTCAGGCGGCAAGGTGAGAAGTTGTTCTGGTCAAGGTAGCCCAGAACCCCGTCTTTCGCTCCAAGGAGCCGCTCCTCTTTCGGGACCCGGCGCATTTTGCTCAGCGTGCCATCCTTCTTATAGGACAGCTGTGTTCCGGTGCCGGCAGCGGTGCCGCGGAACCCGCCGATGACTGAGGAAGTGGCCGATTTCAGCAGGAACGGATGAGCCAATTCGCAGGTTCCTTGAGGGATGGCTCCCTTCAGGAAAACTGCGTGAACATCGCCGCTGGGGGTCGTGACGGTGGTGTCTTCATCTCCGACCACGGTAGTAACGTAGCTGTTATCTAGCACCCGACCCTCTAGTTTTTTCATCTCAGCCTCGGGCCGTTCAAAACGCAATTGAATGTAATTCATGGTATCTCCTCGCCCGGAGGAGCCATGACTTCAGCTCACAGGCGCGGACTAATACCGACGCTGGGGAAGAGTCTTAATTTACCGATTTAAGTTTCTTGCTCTTGTCTAGACGAGCTTCGCTGAGGTCCACTTCAGGCAGCTGCCTGAAGCGTAACGGGAATGGACACGTCGGCACGTTTCCGGAATAACATCCGAGGCTCGCGCGTCAAATTCCGGAAAGATAGTCAGTTGTCTACCTTCCCGCCGTTACCTTGGTCACTCACGGCAGCCGAAATAAATCGCTCACAATATTGTGAGTCCTGCCGCCCGCCTTGGTATTGGGTCAGCAGAGGATGGACACGCTGTCCTCAAATCAAACCGGAGAATGAAAATGAACCAAGGAACAGGTGTAGCCGTTGACCCAAAGCAGGAGCTTGATTTGAAGGTGGAGCCCGTTAAACCAGAAGATTGGGCCAAAGCGGAAGTTTGGCTTGAGGCAGGGATCATCAAGAACATCCTTCCCTCGTACAGGAAGCAACGGGAACCTTTCGATCTGCAAGCCATCGCCATCGATCCGCTCAATCGTTGGTGGTACTTGTATGAATATTTCCCCGGTGAGCTACCGAGCTCGGATCTCGCTACTCTGACTGCGCAAGACACGGTGGAAAGGAGCAGCACGAATTGCGGCGACATTGTTCGGGCTGATCCCTCTGGAAAGTTCGTGTATGCCATCGGCAACACCACGAGCGATGGTATCTGTGGAGATCAGCCCGGAGCGATCCTGGGATTTTCGGTGAATCAATCCAACGGGACTTTGACTCCGTTGTCAGGTTCCCCGTTTGCATCGCCCAATGCTGACTACTACGATGAAGATGGCCTCGTAGTCACGCAGTAGGCTCGCAGTTAGAAATAGTGCGTATGGCGGGAAGGTTTCGTCGCAGTGGCTACTGCACATCCGAGACCTTCCCTCCCCGACGAACTCAGACGGTGGACGTACAAGCCGTCGCAATCGATCCCTTGGCGAACTTCCGGGAGGTGATATCGCAACTCTCACGGCCCAAGAGGTGGTCCGGCAATCTCGGCAATATCGGGTCATTCCCCGCATTTAACGGTTTTCCCCAAATGAGGCCGGATGCCCTTCCGGGCGAACTCCGGTATGCTGGGCGGACATGCAAGCCGCGACGCCAATTCCAGTCATTGAATTCCGTGATGTTTCCTACCGCGTACCGGGCACGCAAGTCCTTTCCGGATTTAATCTACAGGTGCAGAGTGGAGAAACGCTGGCGCTGCTAGGGCGCAGCGGATCGGGCAAGACCACATCGCTCAAGCTGGTCAATCGCCTGTTGTCGCCCACTTCCGGGGATATCCGGGTGAAAGGTGTTTCCAATGCAGAAGGAGACGTGATCCGCTTGCGCCGCAGCATCGGCTACGTGATCCAGGACGTCGGATTGTTTCCTCACTTTACGGTCGAGCGGAATATTGGGTTGGTGCCGAGGATCGAAGGCTGGCCCGAAGACCGAATTCGCGCGCGCGTACAAGAGTTGCTGCAGTTGGTGGGCTTGGCAGCCGATCTGTCGTCGCGGTATCCGCGTCAGCTGTCGGGCGGGCAAAGGCAGCGGGTTGGCGTGGCGCGAGCGCTGGCGGCGGACCCAGAGATACTCCTGATGGATGAGCCGTTCGGCGCGCTCGATCCGCTGACGCGTGATGAGTTGCAGCGTGAATTTCTGGCGCTGCAGCAAAGACTCCACAAAACGGTTGTGTTTGTGACGCACGATCTGCGCGAGGCCTTGCGGCTGGGATCGCGGATTGCTTTGATGGAGGCGGGGCGGCTGGTGACGGTTCTGACGCCGCGGGAGTTTCTGCAGTCGACCGAGCCATTGGCCGCTGCTTATGTAAGAGCGTTTGGCGAAGGCTTGGAGTCGGCGGTAAATCGGGGCACGTCATGAATGTCTTTCAATACATTTGGCAGAATCACGGGCAAGTGCTGGAGCTCACGTTGGAGCACCTGCGGCTGGTCGGTTTTTCAACGCTGTTCGCGATGCTGATCGGGATCCCGTTGGGAATCGCGATCGCCCACTGGCCGCGATTCAACAAGCCGGTGTTGGCCAGCGCCAACATCATCCAGACGATTCCCAGCCTGGCGCTGTTCGGCTTTCTGCTGCCCGTCCCATGGCTGGGCGAGCGCGCAGACCGGCTCGCGATTTTGGCGCTCACGCTGTACGCGCTCCTGCCCATCATCAGGAGCACCTATACGGGGATCCGCGGCGTCGACCCTGCGGTGGTTGAGGCAGGGCGCGGCATGGGGCTCACGGAATCGCAGCTTCTATTTCAAGTGGAACTGCCGCTGGCGGTCAGCGTGATCCTCTCGGGCGTGCGCGTAGCAGTCGTGATTTCGGTCGGGCTGGCGACGATTGCTGCCGCGATTGGCGCTGGCGGATTGGGAGAATTTATTTTCCGTGGCTTGGCGATGGTTGACAACCGAGTCATCCTGGCTGGGGCGATCCCAGCCGCAATCCTGGCTCTGGTGGCGGATTTTGGCGTGGGATGGCTGGAAAGGCGACTGCAGACACGATGAAGGCGCGGCGCTTGAATCCAGTACTATCGAAGCGAGGTCTGTCGAAGCGAGGACGATCAACGCTAGGACGATCAAAGCTAGGAGTGTTGTTCATCGCGGCGCTGCTCTTGCTGACGTCCTGTGCGCCCTCGCATCACGATCAGGTTGTGGTGGGCTCCAAGAATTTCACGGAGTCGTTTATTTTGGGCGAGCTCATCGCGCAGCAGATTGAGACTCACACTCATCTGAAAGTGGAGCGACGCTTTTATCTGGCCGGGAGCTACATCTGCCAGCAGGCGATTCTGGCGGGGCGAATCGATGTGTATCCCGAATATACGGGTACGGCGCTGACGGCGATCCTCAAGCAGAATGCGGGCGGCGATAGGCAGGATGTTTATCGACGAGTGAAGACCGAATACGAACGCCGCTTCGGACTGACGCTCGGACCGGCCCTGGGATTCAACGATACTTTCGCAATGGAGATTCGCGGCGAAGACGCACGCCGCTTGAACCTGAAGACTCTCTCGCAGGCAGCAGCGTTTGCTCCGCAATGGCGTGCCGGGTTTGGTTACGAATTCATGGAACGACCCGATGGATATCGGGGATTGGCCGCAGCCTACGGACTGCACTTCGCGGAACAGCCGCGCATCATGGATTTGGGCCTGCTGGCGAGGGCGCTGAAAGATCGCCAGATCGATCTCGCTGCCGGGAACGCAACCGATGGGCTGATTCAGGTTCTGGACCTTTTCGTGCTTGCCGATGATCGCCACTATTTCCCTCCGTATGAAGCGGTGCCGGTCATACGCAGGCAGACTCTGGAAGAACATCCGGAGGTTGGACCGATTCTTGCGGAGTTGGCGGGAAAGATTTCCGACGAAGAGATGCAACAGCTGAATTATGCGGTCGATGGCCAGCACCGCGACGCGGCCGACGTGGTGCGCGAATTCCTCAGAAGCAAAGGACTGGTGCGGTGACCAGATCGCGCTGACAGACCGCATAGGCGAAGCACTTAGACGACGTATTTAGAGTTCCAGTGTTCCCTGCATTGTGAGCACTGCGTTGCCCTTAAGGACGACTCGTTCTCCCGCCATTTCGCACCAGAGTTCACCGACTCGTTCCGATAATTGGCGAGCGTGCAACCGCGATTTCCCCAGACGCTGTGACCAATACGGAGTCAGCGCGCTATGGGCCGAGCCGGTCACGGGATCTTCCGGCGTGCCGTAACTCGGTTTGAAGTAGCGTGACACGAAATCAGCGGTCTCTCCGGGTGCGGTAACTCCCACAACAAAAGGATGGAGCAGTTCCAGGCGGGGGAAATCAGGATGCATGCTTCGGATCGCGTTTTCTTTGTCGTAGACCGTGAAGTAGATCTGGTTCACTTCCAGCACGTCCGATGGACGGGGCCCCGCTCCGAGAGCTGAGACCAGACCCTCCGGCAGAGTCGCGCAAGCCTTCGGGACCAGTGCGGGGAAGTTCATCGCGAGTAGATCGCCGTCTCGGCAGACGGTCAGAGTTCCACTATGACGCGTCTCGAACTGCACCCTGTCGAGTCTCGGTTCCAGCAGATCGAGCACGACGTAGGCGGAAGCTAGCGTCCCATGCCCGCAAAGCCTTACCTCGCCGCGAGGCGTAAACCACCGCAATTCATAATGCGCAGCCCTGTGGCCGGCCTCGGGCACGAAAAAGGCGGTCTCAGAAAGATTATTTTCTGCAGCGACTTTACGCAGAATCTGGTCATCTAACCAGCCTTGAAGAGGGCAGACCGCTGCAGGATTCCCGCGAAAGGGCTCTCGGGTGAATGCATTTACGTGAAAGAGCGGAATGCGCATCGCCTGATTGTACTGGTCGCGAAATAATAGCTGACTGAATTCGGTTGGTGATTTTGCAGGGCGCTGATAATCTCTGAGACCTTCGTCTTGTGGGGACGAATGGTCCGTTGCACGCCGCGTGCAGGCGATTTCCGCCGCGACACGCGGTGATTGTTGCGCTACGTCCCATCGTGTACAAATCGCGTTTTTTGTTCGTACACCATGTTCGTCAGGAGGGCCAAATGCTCGCTGCTCAAGGAGAGATCGCAGTCCGGCGCCAATTATTGGAGCGGGTGTCCGATGCGCGCAGGTGCAGTGACGCGCTTTTCGAGATCGTGCGGGCGGATTCGATTTACGCGAGGCCTATACCAGAGCGCCACCGCATCATTTTCTATGTCGGACATCTAGAGGCCTTTGACTGGAATCTGCTGCACGAGAACGTGCTGGGGCTGAAGAGTTTCCACCCCGAATTTGACCGGCTGTTTGCTTTTGGCATCGATCCAGTTGGGGGTGGATTGCCTTCTGATCAGCCCTCGGACTGGCCCTCTCTCGAGGCAGTGCGCGGCTACGTGACCACCATCCGGGCTGCACTGGACCAGAAACTCGGGGAAGGAAGGCTGGAGTCGTACGGCCAGACCCGGGATGGTTTTGCGCTCGACACTTTGCTCAACGTAGCCATCGAGCATCGCCTGATGCATGTCGAAACCTTAGCTTACATGCTGCATCAGCTGCCGCTGGACCAGAAAATTCCGCAAGACAGTCCGCTACGCCCCGTTCCGCCGCCTTTGGCCTATCGAATGATTGAGATTCCCGCAGGAGTTGCAACGCTTGGACTCTCGCGCGGAAGCGAGACTTTCGGCTGGGACAACGAATACGAAGCTCACAGAATCAACGTGCCCTCGTTTGCGATCGACCAGTACGAGGTAACGAACCAACAGTTTCTTGAGTTCATGGCGGCGGGCGGCTATGAAACGCGCGCGTTCTGGAGCGACGACGATTGGAACTGGAAGACTGCACGTGCGATTTCCCATCCGGTGTTCTGGAGCAACGAGGGCGGGACCAGGGCGCGCGACGCATGGCAGTACCGCACGATGTTCAGTGAGATTGCGCTGCCCCTGGACTGGCCGGTCTATGTGAGCCACGCGGAGGCCTCGGCGTACGCGCGCTGGGCAGGCAAGTCGCTACCCAGAGAGGAAGAATGGCAGCGCGCGGCCTACGCGGCGGAAGATGGAACCGAGAGGGAGTACCCGTGGGGCGAAGCAGCACGGGGCAACACGGCGCCCAATTCCAGCTTCGGCAACTTCGACTTCGACCACTGGAATCCCACGCCGGTGAATGCGTTTCCCTTGGGCCGAAGCGCTTTTGGAGTGGATGATCTGTTAGGCAATGCATGGGAGTGGACGTCGACGGTGTTCGCGCCGTTTCCAGGGTTCGAGGCCTTTCCGTTCTACCGCGGCTATTCGGCTGATTTTTTCGACGGCAAGCACTTCGTCATGAAGGGCGGATCACCGCGGACGGCCGCTTGTATGCTGCGACGCACATTTCGCAACTGGTTCCAGGGACATTACCAATACGTGTATGCGGGATTCCGCTGCGTGAAGCGCTGATTCGTTCTGCGCTGATCTGAGTGAATCTGATTGTAAGGAGTCGCAAATGCTCGTTCAAGCGGTCGCCAGCAATGCTACCTACGAGTTCGCGGCGGATGTTCGCGCCGGGCTTACACGCACGGGCCAGAAGGAACTCCCTTCGAAGTATCTTTATGACAACGTTGGCTCGGCGCTGTTTGAAGTGATCAGCCATCTGCCGGAGTATGGACTCACGCGCGCCGACGAGCGGTTGCTGCGCCGCCATGCCGATGAGATCGTGGGCCGGCTACCTGGTCCGGTGGCCGTGGCGGAACTGGGGAGCGGCAGCGGCAAAAAGACGCGCTGGCTCCTGGAAGCCTTTTGCCGGCGCCAGCGCACGTCGTATTATCCAGTGGAGATATCGCGTTCGGCACTCGTCATGTGCGAACGGGAACTCAGCGACATTGATGCCATCAGCATAGTGGGCTTTGAGCGCGAATATCTGGATGGACTTCTGGAAGTGGCTGCGTACCGGAAGAGTGGCCAGCGTTTGTTCGTGCTGTTCCTGGGAAGCACGATTGGGAATTTTGATCGTGCCGCGGGGGAGAAGTTTCTGGCCGGAGTCCGCGGCATTCTGGAGCCGGGCGACTCTTTGCTTCTGGGAACGGACTTGGAGAAATCGAGCGCGCAACTGATCGGCGCCTACGACGACGAGCTCGGAGTGACGGCTGCGTTTAATCTGAATCTGCTGGGCCGGATCAATCGTGAACTCGGGGCTGATTTTGATCTGCGCGATTTCGCGCACCTTGCAAGAATTAACTCTGAAGCGCGGAGTGTGGAGATGCACCTACTATCGAGGCGGCGGCAGAGGGTCAGTGTTCCGGCGGCAGACGTAGTCGTCGAGTTCCAGCAGGGAGAGACGATATGGACGGAAAGCAGTCATAAGTACTCAGCCGGCGAGGTGGTCGAGACCGCGCGCGCTGCGGGCTTCCGCTGCGAAATTCAATGGATCGATGAGCAGTGGCCTTTTGCCGAAAACCTGCTGATTGCAGAGTGATCGCGGCGCGGAGGAATTGTCCTCACGATATTCTGGACTTGCGCCATGCCCGCAGGTTGACAGCGCTCATCACCATGCAGAAGATGTTGGCGGGGATGAACCCCATTTGAGCCGTTTTGAATCCGATGACGCACACGACCACGCTATTAACGCCGGCCAATGCCCAGCCTTCCCAGCACCGCCGCCCGACCAGAACCGTGGAGGCGATAGTTAGCACGCAAGATAAATAATCGAGCCGAAACACAGATGAAGACCTCCTAGAAACATTGTGAGTGAAAGATCGGCATTTTGACTGTGATTGTGACCCTCTGTTGCATGACTGTGGTTACTTGACCGAAAACAAATTGGCTCCAGCCCGGAGGAAGCGATGTCCGCAAAGTGCAGCCACCTGAACCAGATCAAGATCAAAGAAACGAACACGCATGTTTGCGAAGAATGCATTAAGACGGGCGATACCTGGGTTCATTTGCGCTTGTGTCTGATCTGCGGACATGTGGGGTGTTGCGACTCGTCGAAGAACAAGCACGCCACCAAGCACTTTCACAAGACGAAGCACCCGCTGATCCGATCGATCGAACCAGGGGAGTCATGGGTTTGGTGCTATGTAGACGAAATCGAAGTTGGAGAAATTGGGGCTTGAAGGTCGCCGCCCGGTGCAACCGAACGGTGACTTCTGTATCTAATCAGTTTATTCCGGTCCCACGTTTCTGGAATCGCTTGCTTCACCAGGGGCCGAAAAGCAGTACGTCTGAGAACAGCCATGCCGAAGCCGATATTGCTGACCGTCGACGATGATCCCGATGTGCTGCGGGCGATTGAGCGCGATTTGCGATCGCAGTACGGCGCCGAGTATCGCGTGGTCAGCAGCGATTCGCCGGAAGGCGCGCTGGATCTTCTGAAGGCCTTGAAGGTTCGCAACGACGGAGTCGCGCTTCTGCTGGCCGATCAGCGCATGCCGCGCATGGATGGCGTGGTATTTCTGCAGCACGCGCGACAGATTTTTCCCGACGCGAAGCGGGCGTTGCTCACCGCCTATGCCGACACGAATGCCGCCATCAGCGCCATCAACCAGGCTAGTCTCGATTATTTCTTTATGAAGCCTTGGGATCCGCCCAGCGAGCACCTGTATCCCCAGCTGGATGATCTGCTCGATGACTGGCAGGCTTCCTACCGTCCCGCATTTCAAGGGATACGGGTGTTAGGAACGCGATGGTCGCCGCGATGCTATGAGCTGCGAGACTTTCTGGCGCGCAGCCACGTTCCTTACCAGTGGATCGATGTTGAGGGATCGGCCAATGATCCTGAAACCAAACGTCTGCTCGATGCGTTGGGTCCGGATGCAGCTGAACTTCCAGTTGTGTTGTTTACCGACGGGACGAAACTGCTGAACAGCGCTCCAGCCGAAGTAGCGCAGAAGGTTGGTTTTAAGACGCACGCCGAGACCAGCTTCTACGATCTGGCGATTGTGGGCGGAGGCCCGGCCGGCCTGGCGGCGGCTGTCTACGGCGCTTCGGAAGGTTTACACACCGTCATCGTGGAGAGGGAAGCTCCGGGCGGCCAGGCGGGGATGAGTTCGCGGATCGAGAACTATCTTGGTTTTCCCGCCGGGCTCAGCGGAGGCGATCTCGCCCGCCGTGCGGTGGTGCAGGCGCGGCGTTTCGGGGTTGAAATTCTGGCGCCGCAGGAGGCGGTTGGGGTCCGCGTGGAGGGGCCCTATCGCATTATCAAGCTGGCCGACGGCAACGAGATTTCCTGTCATGCGCTGATGATTGCCAGCGGCGTCCAGTGGCGCCGGCTGGAAGCTCCCGGCATTGACCGGTTGCAAGGCGCGGGCGTTTACTACGGCGGCGGTGCGACCGAGGCACTCTCCTGCAAAGGCGAGGTGGTCTATGTTGTAGGCGGAGCGAATTCTGCCGGTCAGGCGGCAATGAATTTTGCGAAATACGCGGAACGCGTGGTGATTCTGGTCCGCGGCGATTCGCTCTCCAGCACTATGTCGCAATATCTAATTGACCAGATCAAGGCGACTCCTAACATTCAGCTGTGGACCCACGCCAGTGTTTCCGAAGTGCATGGCGAGACCCACCTGGAAGAAGTTTCGGTGCTTTGTTCGGACACTAATAAGACTGAGCGGGTACCTGCGAGTGCGATGTTTATTTTTATTGGGGCCTTGCCGCGAACCGACTGGCTGGCGGGCACCATCGACCGAGATGATCGCGGATTCGTTCTGACCGGTACCGATACGATGCAGGCGGGACAGCATCCCAAAGGTTGGTCTCTCGAACGCGATCCCTTTCTTCTGGAAACGAATGTGCCCGGCATATTCGCGGTGGGCGATGTGCGGCATGGTTCCGTCAAGCGCGTGGCTTCTGGAGTTGGCGAAGGATCGGTCGCGGTGCAGTTTATCCACCAGTATTTGAGCAAGGTATAAATGGCTGACACATTGGATCGTCTGCGTCGCGTTCCAACTTTTGAAGGCTTGCCTGACGACCAGATCGCATGGTTCCTCAGTCAATCAGAAGAACTGCATCTCAAACCCGGCGAGTTCTATACGCGCCAAGGCGACCCCGCCGACAAGATGACTGTTGTCCTCGAAGGCGAACTTGAAGCGCGCGGGGAGTTGAGCGGCGAATCGGTCGTGATTCCGATGGAGGCCGGCGACGTCACGGGCAAGCTTCCGTTTTCGAGGATGAAGCAGTTCCCGTTGAGCGGACGCGCCATCACCGAGAGTTTCATCCTGCGATTTCCAGAGGCCAGGTTTCCGGAGCTGGTGCAGAGGATGCCGGAACTGACGCAGCGCCTTGTGGGGCTGATGTCGGACCGGATCCGAGAGACGACTCGTTTGGAACAGCAGCGCGACCGACTGGTCGCGCTGGGCAAGCTGTCGGCGGGCCTCGCCCACGAACTGAACAACCCGGCTTCGGCCGCGAAACGCGCCGCCAGCCAGCTTCGCGCCACCATAAAGCGGGTACGCGACGCCAGCCTCGAACTGGGCAGGCAAGATCTGACCGCGACACAAAAGGCAGAAATTGAAAGGCTGGAAGCGTCGCTGGCTCAAACCGACGTGCCCCCGCCCGACGCACTCACAGCAAGCGACCTGGAAGACCAGCTCGACTCGTTGCTGCGCAGTCACGGACAAAGCGACCTGTGGCAACTGGCTGCCGATCTCGCTCACAGGAATTTCAAGCCGGAGTTGCTGGAACAAATGTTCGCGACACTCGATGCGAACACTGCCCGGGCGGCACTGGTGAGAATCTCATCCTCGGTGGAGATCGCCGACTTGTTGAATCAGATTGAGAGCAGTACTTCACGAATCTCCGAGTTGGTGTGCGCCATCAAGGAATACACGTTCATGGATCAGGCACCGGTGCAGAACGTGGACATTGTCAAGACGCTCGAAACCACGCTCACTATTCTGAATCACAAGCTGAAGCGTGGAGTGGCCGTGCATCGGGACTATCCGAAAACCCCACTGCTCGTAAATTCTTTCGGAAGCGAACTCAACCAGGTCTGGACCAACCTGATCGACAACGCCATCGACGCCATGGGAGGAAAAGGTGAGCTGCGGGTCCGCGCTTACCTCGAAGACAACTGCGCAGTCGTGGAAATTACCGACAATGGCCCCGGAATTTCCCCCGAAGTCGAGCCCCACATCTTTGAACCTTTCTTCACGACCAAAGGGGTGGGAGAAGGAACCGGGCTGGGTCTCGACACCGTGCAGCGCATTGTGAAGAAGCACCGAGGCAACATCCAAGTGCGCTCCGAGCCGGGAAACACGCGCTTCCAGGTGTGGCTGCCACTCACGGAAAACGCCGGCTGATTCTCAAGTGTTCGGCCTGGTTTCTCGTTCTTGATCAGTCTGCATCGCAGAGACATTTGGCTGCGTTTCTGGAAACTACGAGAGATCGTTCCATTCTGTAACTCTTGCTCTCAAGGTAGGCTGGAGAGAGCGCCAGATTGCTCCGCAAACTTGTGATCGATATCACTTTCAAGTGTGATCCTCAACCGGTAAACGCTCTGCGACTGCCTCAATCGCCCACGAACACAACAAGATGCGTGCGTGCCCGATTTTACACCTCGTAAGACTCAAGGCCCGTAAGCATTCCTGTCGCTCCGTTGGTTGTAAGTCCTTTTGCGGCTGATTGCTACCTCCTGTCCGACGACAGCTCCGACAGCGTGTCCAGCTGTGCCCCAGCTCGGTGTAGATCAGGCGCCGATCTCCGATTCCCGATTTGGGCCTCTTGTCGGCGATGTCGTGATTTGTGATCGAAATCACACTCAAGTGTGATTTACCATCCGGCGGAGCTACGTGCCCCCTCGCTAGTATCAGGCCCATCTTGAAACAAGACTAGGGGCCATTAACCTCTCGAACTAATTCCCTAAAGGCAGTACGGGCGTCAGCTGTGCAGGATTCCAAGCGCCGAACGCAGAAGTTGGGCGCAGCAGCGACGATCAAACAAGGAGATTCTATGAAAAAAGCTGTGGGGTTCTTACTTGTGGCAGTTGTCATCGTGGGTTTGATCTGCGGCGCCGCATTAAATCCGCCGAAGGTAGTGGCCGTGCCGAGCTATGCGCGGCAGACGGGGCTGCCATGCAGCGGCTGCCACTACGCCCCTCCAGAGCTCAATCCCGCCGGACGAAGGTTCAAACTGACCGGCTACGTTGACCGCGGAGACGACACCAAGGTCATCAAGACGGACGGAGGCAAAAAGAAGGCCGCGCTTGATCTTCTCGCCTCATTGCCCCTTTCCATCATGCTGGAGACCTCCTTCACCAGCACGAAGTCTCCGGTGCCGGTCGCGAACAGCACTGTGACTCCGCCGCCGACGACCCAGAATGGCACTTTTGAATTTCCCCAGGACATCTCTCTCTTTCTTTCCGGCGCCTGGACCAGCAACGTCGGCAGTTTTGTGCAGATTACCTACGACACTCAGGACGACCACTTCACCAGCGATAACACAGACATCCGCTTCGCAAACAAGACGAAACTGGGAGGCAAGGAACTGGTCTACGGCCTGGACCTGAACAACAACCCCACCGTCGAGGACTTGTGGAACAGTACGCCAGCGTGGGGATACCCCTGGATCGCCAGCGATTCCGCACCAAATCCCGCGGCGTCGCCTGTTATTAATGGCGGTTTCGCGCAGGACGTTGCTGGCTTCGGTGGCTATGCCATGTGGAACGACCATCTGTATCTGGACGTAGCTCTTTATCGCTCGGAACATGTGGGCGGGCCGCAGCCGAATCCAGAAGATGGTTCCGCAACGAACATTCGCGGCGTCGCACCCTACTGGCGTCTTGCCTATCAGCAATTGACTGCAAAGACCCAGTATGAGATCGGTACTTATGGCATGCACGTGCGCACCACGGCTGGCGCAGCCGGCCCGCTGCAGGATGAGTTCACCGATTATGCCTTCGACACGCAGATCGATCGGACGCTATTCCGCACGGATGTGCTTTCGTTCCGGGGCACGTTCATCCACGAAAATTCTGATTTGCTATTCAGCGGGTTTGGCGCAAATCATTTGAATACCTTGATGGCGAATGCCGAATACCACTTCGGCAACAAATATACGGGCACGCTCGGCTATTTCAATACCGGGGGCACGGTCAATACCGCGCTGTATACTCCAGGCGCGGTGAGCGGCAGCGCCAACGGCGACCCCAGAGGTGCAGGCATCCTCGCGAATGTTTCGTACTGGCCGTGGCAGAACCTGCAGCTGGCCGCGCAGTACACGGCGTACACTCGGTTCAACGGCGGCACCACCAACTACGATGGATTCGGCCGCAGCGCCAGCGCCAACAACACGCTCTATCTGGACGCGAAAATCATTTTCTGACACACAGTTCTGATTCGCACGTTCTGAGCGCGTGAGTCATTAACAACTTCAAAGGAGACAAAGCAATGAAGCGCAAAGCATTCGTACTCGCGGTACTGGTAGCAGCAGGATTATGCAGCGCGGCATGGGCCGGCGACGTCGAGGGCAAGGTGACCGGAATGAAAGGCCAGTCGGTCGTCTACATCGATGCCATCGCGGGCAAGACATTCCCCGCTCCCAAAGAGCATCCCGTGATCGATCAAAAGGGACTGCTCTTTGTGCCGCACATTGTTGCCGTGCAGCAGGGCACAACCGTCGACTTTCTCAACAGCGACAATGTCGCGCACAACGTTTTCTGGACTTCGGTCGGCGGCGACAAAAAAGCCGGGCACAATCTTGGAACCTGGCCCAAGGGCGAGAAGCGTCCGTTTACCTTCGATAAGCCCGGAGTTGTGCCGCTGTTCTGCAACGTGCATCCGGACATGGGTGGATATATCGTAGTGAGCCCGACTCCGTATTTTGCGCAGACGGACGATGCCGGCAACTACAAAATTAAGGACGTTCCCGACGGCAGCTATACCGTGGTCGTCTGGCACGAGGGCGCCAAGAATCAGTCCAAGCCGGTGACCGTGGCTGGCGGGGCAAAAGCGGATTTCACCCTGACCAAGTAAGACCGAGTAAGTCCGGGTGACGGGGAGCGGCTTCGCTTGGGGCAGCCGCTCTCCAATCTGCTTTTCTCGCCTTAAGCAAGAATGAGTGCAGCCCGCTGTTCAAGAGTTGCGCAGATGTCGGAAGTGCCGCGAATGCTAAAGCGATTCAAAAATAAGAAGGTCGATGGGGACTGGCTGCATACCAACTTTCCCTGCATGATGGCCTGTCCGGCCCACACCAACGCCGGGCGCTATGTGGGCCTGATTGCGGAAGGCCGGTTTGAAGAGGCTTACCGACTGGCGCGCGAACCAAATCCTCTGGCCAGCATTTGCGGCCGAGTCTGCGCGCATCCTTGCGAGACTGCATGCCGCCGCGGCGAGATCGATAGGCCCATTTCCATTCGAGCACTGAAACGTTTTCTCACCGAGCAGTATGGGCCTGAGTCGAAGCACCCTATCAACGTCAATGAAGGGCGCGGGCAGAAAAAACTTCCTTACAAAGTTGCGGTGGTCGGCGGCGGCCCGGTGGGGCTCTCAGCCGCCCATGACCTCGCGCTGATGGGATACGCAGTCACGATTTTTGAAGCCGCTCCCGTCGCCGGTGGGATGCTCTATCTGGGGATTCCGGAATATCGCCTGCCGCGCGATGTGGTCGAAGCGCAGGTCCGCGAAATTCTTGAGACTGGCGATATTACTCTGAAGTTGAACCACGCAGCAGGACGGGATTTCACAATTTCCGATTTGCGCCGTGACTTCAACGCGGTGCTGGTTGCTGTCGGCGCGCATCGCAGCCGTGATCTCACCATTCCCGGTGTCGACCTCGACGGCGTTTACAAAGGCATCGATTTCCTGCTCAACGTGAATCTCGGCTACAAGTTCACCATCGGCAAGAAAGTGATCGTGATCGGCGGCGGCAACGTCGCCATGGACGTGGCTCGCTCCGCCGCGCGCGAAGTTGTCAAACAGCATGCAGGCGGCGTCGAGGACGCTGAACCTTCTCATGAAAACGTAACCGCCGTGGCCACGCGCGAGATGGTCGACATTTCGCTCTCCGCGCTGCGCATGGGTGCGCGCGAAGTGAACCTGGTTTGCCTGGAGCGCCGCGAAGAAATGCCCGCCGCTCTGGAAGAAATCGTCGAGGCCGAAGAGGAAGGAATTAAGATGCTCCCCGGCCAGGGCCCCAAGCGCATTCTCGGCAAGGACGGCAAGGTCACCGCGCTCGAAACTCTCAAGACGAAGTGGGTGTTCGATGCGAACAAACGTTTCAATCCAGCGTTCTACGAAAACAGCGAGACCCTGATCGAGTGCGACACCATCATTATGGCGATCGGGCAGGCGCCGCGGCTGGACTTCTTCACACCCGAAGACAAAGTGGAACTTTCGCCGCGTGGCCTGATCGCAGTGAATCCGCAGACCCTGATGACTTCTGCTTCCGGCATTTTCGCCGGCGGTGATTGCGTATTCGGCCCACGCCTGATTATCGACAGCGTCGGCGACGGTAAGCGTGCCGCCGTCGGCATTGACGAATTCCTCCGCGGCGGAAAACATCCCGAGCCCATCATCGAAGTCGAAGTGCTCAAACGGCACTCCATGCCGCTCGGGTACCTCGATCTCAACCGGCAACCAGTTCCGATGCTTCCTCTCGAACGCCGCACCGGCGTTACCGAAGTCGAGGTCGGCTACGACGCTCCGGCCGCGATGGCCGAGGCGCAGCGTTGCCTGCACTGTTGGACGAACACTATTTTTGAAGGCGTCCCGGAAGACGGCAGCATGTGCATTCTGTGCGGTGGCTGTGTGGATGTGTGTCCGGAGAAATGCTTGGAACTGGTTTCACTCGACCGCATCGCATTTGAGCCAGAAACCGTTCAGCACATCCGCGACAACCAGGAATTATTCGGCTTAGAGTTCGACGAAGTAGCTGCCGACGAGTTGGGAGTGGTGACCGGTGCCGCGATGTTGAAGGACGAAACCCGCTGCATCCGCTGCGGCTTGTGCGCCATGCGCTGTCCCGTGGGCACGATCACCATGGAGTCGTACAACCTGCTTCCCGCAGAGCCGACGGGACTGATTTCAATTGCGTCGATCGGCGCGGGATTACAGAGGTAGTTACGAGGCAGTCTGGTTAGAGGACTAAAGATGGCAGACGAAACGAAAAAGATCGACGACGCCCACAACGATTTCAGCCGGCGTCAATTCTTTTTGAAACTTGGCCTCGGTTCGCTGGGCATCGCGGCCGCGGGCACGGCGGCGTTCGCCTATCAGTATCTCGATCCGAATGTGCTCTACGAGCCGTCTCCGGTGGTCAACGCCGGCAAGCCCGACCGCTATCCGCTGGGCTCGGTCACCATCGATGTCAATTCGGGTATTTACATCATTCACTCGGACGAGGGTTACTTCTCGCTGAGTGCGGTATGCACGCATCTGGGCTGCATGACCGCTTGGAAGCCGGAGTTGAACCTGATCGCCTGCCCCTGCCACGGCAGCAAATTCAATGAGGACGGCAAGAAGATTGAAGGTCCGGCGCCCAAGCCGCTGCCGTGGAAACGTATCTGGCTGAATGACGATGGCGATCTTCTGGTCGATCGCTCAACTGATGTGCCGGCTTTGGCGCGCGATTCCTTCGTGAGGGTCTGATTTAGAGAGAACCAGCAGGGCGAAAACAGCATGGCAAAAACAATAGACCAACATTTCGACGATCTGCGCGGTACGCGAGTGTGGCGCTCCATCTTCCGCAGCGGCACCGGCTCCAGCACGCTGAAGCGCGCTCTGGCGATTCAGCAGAACGTGTTTCTGCACCTGTTCTCGACCAAGGTGCGCACGCGCATGCTGAGCTTCAGCGCGACTTGGTACCTGGGCACGCTGACGCTGGGCACATTTCTGATCCTGGTCGCTACCGGCATCCCACTCATGTTCTATTACCACCCTTCGGTGCCTCAGGCCTACGCCGACACCAAGGATTTGCAGTTTGTCGTCTCGTCTGGATTATTTCTGCGCAACCTGCATCGCTGGTCCGCGCACGCCATGGTGTTTCTGGTTTTCGCGCATATGTTCAAAGTGTTCTACCGCGGAGCCTACCGCACGCCCCGCGAATTCAATTGGGTCATCGGCATCATTCTTCTTCTGGTCACTCTCCTGCTCAGCTACACCGGCTATTTGCTGCCCTGGGATCAATTAGCGTACTGGGCGATCACGGTTGGTTCCAATATCGCGTCCGCCGTCCCCGTGCTGGGCGAAAAGATTCACTTCCTGCTGCTCGGCGGCAACGCCGTAAACGCCAACGCGCTTCTGCGTTTCTACGTGTTGCACTGCATGATTCTTCCTCTAGCGGCCATGTTCTTCGTCGCCATCCACTTCTGGCGCATCCGCAAAGACGGCGGCCTCTACTCGCACGACAGCGAACCGGCCACGTTGCGGGCCAATGCCGCGACCGCTGCCGCCAGCGCGAAGGAGGTGCAATAGCCATGTCCGATTCCAAAGACAAAGACTTCATCGCCGGCGTCGATTCCAACGCGAAGAAATCTCCACGCCGCATCGTCTTTATCACGCGCCGCACTTCAGCACAGGTCAAGGCCGAGACCGAAGATCAACTCCAGACATTTCCCGAAGTGCTGTTCCGCGCGGCCGTCGCGGTCATGACCCTCGCCGTCGTGCTGGTGTGGATCGCGCTGCTGTTCAATGCTCCGCTCGAAGGTCTTGCCGATCCCTCGCACACGCCAAATCCCGCGAAAGCGCCGTGGTACTTCCTCGGCCTGCAGGAGATGCTCCACTACTTTCCGCCTGTAGTTGCGGGCGTGCTGGTGCCGGGGCTGGTGGTGATGGCGCTCATCGTGATTCCGTATTTCAAAGTCAACATTGAGGCTGACGGACTTTTCCTGAAAGACCGCCAGCAGCGCCTGCGCATTTTCTATGTCGTGGCCAGTGCGCTCTCGCTGTTTCTGCTCCTGTTCAAAGTGTATGCAGCGCTTGTGCCGACGCTGATCATGGCCGCGGTGATGCTGCTGGCGGCGCAGAGTTCGCCGCAATCGCCTTCCGCATTCCGACGGTATCTGGCGGGGCGGCCGCTGTCGTACTGGGTGATGACTTGGTTCTTATTCGAATTAGTTGTGTTGACCGCCATCGGAACATTTTTCCGCGGGCCGGGCTGGGAATTCGTTTTGCCCTGGCAAGGTTGATGCCATGTTTGGAACAAACTTGATAACGATATCGACAAGGATGCTCATAAGGATGCGGCGCTCATGAAAGAAAAACTTACGTCGCTCTGGCGAAGATTGTTCGGGGACAGCGTGCGTGCGTTCGGAGTCGTAAGCCTCATCTTCCTCGTGTCGCTGGCCATCGCTCCCGCAAAGAATTTCTTCAGCGAGTGGCGGCATTACCAGCACGGTTATCTTCGGATGATCCGCAACCGCAGCGACGCCAATACACTGCAGCGGCACTTCCAGGGCGGCATCCAGCAGATCTGGCTGCCTGAGCTTGGCGTGGTCGACCGCTGCACCAGTTGCCACGTTGGTCTGAAAGAACCCAGCCTCACCGATGTTGCTGCGCAGCCCTTCCGCACGCATCCGGTCATCCCGCACAAACTCGATCAGTTCGGATGCACTGTCTGCCATCGCGGACAGGGCGCGGCTACAACGCTCAGCGAAGCCCACAACAGCACATTGGCGTGGGAACAGCCGATCCTACCCGCCAAGTACATCGAGTCGTCATGTGGCGAGTGTCATCGCGGGCCGCTGCCCGCGACGCCGCAGCTGAATCAGGGCCGCAACCTGCTGTCTCGCGAAGGTTGTGTGCATTGCCACATCGTAAAGTTGTCAGATGGCGCCGTGATGAAGGCCACAGACGATCCGCCGTCACTGTCGCACATCGCCGACAAGACCACGCGCGAATGGGTCTTCGCGTGGCTGAAAGATCCGCAAGCCTACGCTTCCACGTCGACCATGCCGAACTTCAAGCTGAGCGATGACGATGCGCGCGACATGTCCGCATTCCTTATCGCCAACAGCACTTCGCTGGCAGGAGACACGGCCACATTGACAGTGAAGGCATCGTCGGATCCCGCCGCTGGCGCCAGCCTTTACGGAGAATCATTTTGCGCCTCATGTCACGCGGTGCAGAACGCTGCCGGAAATATCGTGGGCGGAGACGTCGGCCCAGAGCTAACCCGCGTCGGAAGCAAGGTTAAGCCAGAGTGGCTGCAAGCGTGGCTGCGCAACCCGCGCGTCTACGACGCGGGCACGGCGATGCCGCACTACCGCTTGAATGATTCGCAAGTCGCGACGCTCTCGGGATTCCTTCAGGCGAAAGCTGATTCAGACTTTCTCGCCAACGTGCATCTTGAGGCTGCAACCCCCGAGCAAATCGCCCACGGCAAGCGTCTAGTCTCCGACTACGGCTGCGCGTCGTGCCATGAAATCGCGGGCATCAAGAAGCCAGAGAACTTTGCTCCCGAACTGAGCCGCATTGGCAGCAAGCCGGTCACGCAACTCGTTTTCCTGCCGGGCATGCAGCACACGCTGCCCGACTACATCGCCACCAAGATCAAGCAGCCGCGCGCGTTTGGACAGGGATTGAAGATGCCGCAGTACACCTTCACGCCCGCGCAGATCGATTCGCTCACCACTGCTCTCCTCTCCTTGAACGACCGCTCCAACACGCTGCCGCCGGCGCTCGCGGTTGCGGGCACCCACGAATCCGACTACCAGCCCGCAGGTAAGGCGGGCAAGCTGATGACCGATCTCGCCTGCTTCAGCTGTCACCGCATCAACGGCCACGGCGGAGACATGGCGCCAGACCTGACCTGGGAAGGCAGTTCCGTGCAGCGCGAGTGGCTAGTCCAGTTCTTTAAGAATCCGGGCACGTTGCGCCCGTCGCTGATTCGCCGCATGCCGCGCTTCAACCTGACGGATGGCGAAATCAACGAACTCACCGACTACATCATGACCGTCTATCAGAATCCGGCCGTCGACCGCGACTCCATGCCCTTGAGCGGCTACTCGCAAGGCGAGGTCGAACTCGGCAAGCAGCTTTTCTACGGTAAGTATTCCTGTCAGGGTTGCCACATCGTCGACAGCAAGACAGACAAGGGATACATCGGCCCAACCCTCACCCACGTCGGCTCGCGGCTGACGGCGGCCTGGATCTTCCAGTGGATGAAAAATCCGCAAGCGCTGCGGCCCGGAACGATTGAACCGAATCGCGCCATGAGTGACGAAGATGCGCGGGCTATGACTGCGTTCCTCATCTCGCAGAAAGGCGGAAATAAACAGGAGGTTGCCAAGAAATGAGCCGCCACTACCAGGCAATATTCACGCTAGTTGTCGCGCTGCTGGCCACATCCTGCTCGCGCAAGACCGAGTCTGCCTCGCTGCCCAAGCCGACGGCATTTGGCGCGGCCATCGTCGAATCGAGCGGTGGCAAGCAGACAGCGCAAACCGGCAGCTTGTTGCCGCAACCGGTCGTCGTACAGGTAAACGATGAGCAGGGAACTGCCGTCGCCGGAGCCCTGGTGGAATTTTCGGCCGTGCCCGGAGTCGCCTTCGATCCTCCCAACGGCCTCACCGATTCGAGCGGCCAGCTCACGACCAACGTATCCCTGGGAGGCATGGCGGGCCGCTACCAGATCGTTGCATCCACCATGGATAAGTCCCATAAGAAGGTGGAGCTGAAACTCGAAGAGATCGCCCTCGGTTACCAGCAAACACTAGGACGCCACCTCAACGATCAATACTGCGAACGGTGCCACAATCCCGAGTCGACCGTTGAGCGCGTTTCGAATTACGACAACCTGGAGGTCAAGCCGCATCCTTTCACCGAAGGCGACACTCTGAACAAAATCAGCGACGCCGATCTCACGGCTATCATTAGTCACGGCGGCCCGGCACTCAGCAAATCGGCGCTCATGCCGGCGTGGGGCAACACGCTCAGCAAGTCCGACGTCCAGGCACTGATAGCGTATATCCGCGCTGTTTCCGATCCGCCATCTCAAGAAGCGGGCCCGACCTATTCGCAAAAATAGATCGCCTTTTTGCTCAAATTGCAACTCCTGCTCCGAGCCCGGACCAAAGAGTACCCTGCTCGATGCTGCCCGGCCTCGCTTTCCTGGCTTGACACCGGTGTTCACCTTGGCCCACGATAGCGAGTCGTCTTAAATCGTTTCAATTGCCAGTTTCGTGGAATCTCTTGGAATCAAGCGCGCACCCGATCGACGGAAAGACGCGCAGGATGCTCTACGAGAATTGCGTACCGGTGGCAGCCAGCACGGGCCATCAAGAGGGGGAAACGGTCATGCGTCGTCAGTACTGGCTAGCATGTAGTTTGCTGTGCATTTGTTTTCTGTCCGCGAGCCTGTTCGCGCAATCTACGGGATCCTTCACCGGCACAGTCCTCGACGATACCGGCGCGGCGGTCGTCGGAGCCGAGGTTTCGGTGAGTGAACCCACTACCGGCTTTCGTCGGACCGCCGTTACCAACTCGGATGGCAACTATTTCGTCGGTGGACTCGGAGCTGGGACCTACAACATCACCATCTCGGCGCCCGGCTTTCAGAAATATGAGGCCAGGAAGGTGATTCTCCGCGTAGGAGAAAAACTCAGAGTCGACACCAAGCTCGTCATCGGCAAAGTGACCAGCGAGATTGTCGTGGAGGGCAGCGCAGCCGGCAAGGTTGAGACCCAGTCCTCTGAATTGGCCGGTACGATCACCGGAGAACAGATCAGTCAACTGGAGCTGAACGGCCGCGATTTCACAACGCTCATCAAGCTCATCCCGGGAGTCAGCGATCAGACCGGGCAAGACGACGGCACCGTCGGACCGAATGGGAGTGTCTCTTACGCCGTGAATGGTGGCCGCACGGAGTTCAACAACTGGGAGATTGACGGCGGAGAGATTCTCGATAGCGGCAGCAACGCCAATATTAATGTCTACCCCAACATCGACGCACTCGCAGAGGTTCGAGTGCTTACCTCGACCTACGGCGCGCAGTACGGTCGCAACGGGTCGGGCACTATCGAGGCTGTGACCAAGTCCGGCACCAACCGGTTTCACGGCGAGGGCTTTGAATTCATCCGGAACGCGGCCTTCAACGCCCACAACTACTTTGACCTGCCGGGACAGGCCAAGGCCTACTACAACAAAAATGATTTTGGCTACATCGTGAGCGGCCCCATCAAGAAGGACAAGCTGTTCTTCTTCTGGTCAGAGGAATTCCGCAAAGAAAATGTTCCCTACGTCTATAACAATCCCACCGTGTTTCTCCCCACCGCCGACGAGCGCGCGGGAAACTTTAACGACGTATGTCCGACTCCAGGTACTCCGTTTGCGCGATTCGCATCGAATCCCGCGATCCCCAACGAAGTTGTGAACTACAACTGCCCCGCATACGCGCAACAGGGGAAGGATGAGAATGGCAATAACTTGTATGTTGGTTTCCCCAACAATACGCTCCCTTCCAATCTTCTTGATCCGGTCAATACCAACCCAATCGTTGCCAATCTTCCCTTGCCGAATGACGGGCACAATTTTGTGGGGACGTTTGCCGCGCCCATCACTTGGCACGAGGAATTGATTAAGGTCGACGACAACATCAATTCCAAACTGCGGGCGAACATCCGCTTTATTCATGATTCATGGACGCAGGACTTTCCCATATCGCCTTGGTCGGGTTCGAGCGTGCCCGCGATTGGCGGCACTCTGCTGGGGCCCGGCGTGAGTTTGGTCGCGAACTTAACTGCGACGATGTCTCCCACGCTGCTGAATGAGTTTGTTTTCAGCTACGGCGCCAACCATCTGCATCTTTTCAACACGGGCAGCGGTTGGAAGCGTCCCTCCAGCATGACCATGACGGGGATTTTTGAAAACGGCTTTAACGGAACCATTCCATCGTTCGGAGTTGGCGGCGAAGGCAATTTCCAATTCGGTGTCGATCCCGGCTACTTGCCCTGGAACAACTCGAACCCTACATATGCCTACCACGACACTGTGACCTGGACCAAAGGCAAGCACAACGCGCAGTTCGGCGCCTACTTCGCCGCCATCCAAAAGAACGAGATGGCAGGAGAAGAACCGAATGGCAGCCTCGGCTTCTACTCGGATCCAAATACTGCCTACAATCAGATCAACAATAATGGAGGGCCATTCTCCAGCAGCGGCAACGGTTTCGCGGATTTGCTGCTCGGCTATGTCAACTCTTTTGCCCAGCCGAACCAAAACCTGAAATATTACGAACGCTATAAGGTGCTCGAGCCATTTCTGCAGGATGACTGGCGCGTCACCAAGCGTCTCACGCTGAATCTAGGCGTAAGAGTCAGTCTGTACGGCAGCTATTACGAGCGCTATGGGAACTCTTACAATTTTGTACCGTCTGCTTACGTGGCGGCCAACGCTCCTGGCTTCAATCCTGACGGCTCATTGGTTTTCCCCTCGGGACAAAGTGTCGAGACCATGACCGGAATGGTGCACTGCGGTTTCAACGGTGTGCACCGCAGTTGCATGTCCGATCATTTATTCAACCCCGCTCCCCGCATCGGTTTTGCCTTTGATCCCATGGGAGACGGAAAAACGGCGATTCGCGCGGGCTACGGTATCTTCTTCGAACACGCGAACGGCAACGACGCCAATACGGAATCGCTGGAAGGAAACCCTCCCGCGATCATCGCTCCCGTGCAGGTTTTCATATCGGGTTACACTAATCTTGGCGGTGCATCGGCCGGCGGCGGGCCTGAACTTTTCCCCTTAGGCGGAGGCGTGAGCCAGTTAACCTCCATCACCAACATTACTCAATGGCCTTACGTGCAGCAGTACCATCTCGACATCCAGCGTGAATTGGCCCGCAATACCCTGTTAATCGTCGCTTACGTGGGCAGCAAGGGAACTCATCTTTCGCGGCAACTGGATCGCAATCAGCTGCATTCCACTCCCGCCAACCAGAATCCTTTTCTGCCTGGGCAAATCATTACCAGCAACGAATGCACCAATCTCTCAAACGGCTACAACTTCCTCGATAACGGGACGCCCGTCACCGGCCAGGCTCTGCTCAATCTCAACAACGCGTGCGGCAACATTGATACCGACGAGGTTCGTCCCTACCTGGGTTACGACTCGATCTACGGCATCATCGGCGGAGCGAACTCCAGTTACAACGCGCTGCAAGTTTCAGGCCGGCGGAATGCCGGCGGCCTGCAGCTCACGCTGGCGTACACCTACAGCCATTCGATCGACGATTCCTCCGACCGGTATGACGCCACGTTCGTTGATTCCTACAACCTGAATGCCTATCGCGCCAGTTCCAACTACGATCAGCGGCAGATCTTCACGCTCAGCTACATTTACGATTTGCCGATTTTCCAGCATTCCAAAGGCTGGGAGAAATCGATGCTCGGAGGCTGGCAGCTCTCCGGCATCACGACGGCTCAGTCAGGAGAGCCGGCCAGCATTTTTAATGGCGGCACCTATGACAACGCCGGAGTCGGAAACAGCGTGGGCTCAGGCTCGTTCGCCGATCGCGTGGGGGATCCCTACGGCCCCAAGCCTAAATTCATTCCGCCGCCGGGCATTGTCTACGGCCCGTTGCTTGACAATCCCGGCGCTTATTCGCAACCCACAGGTCTCACATTTGGCGATTCGGGCCGCAATTCTTTGATCGGGCCGGGCCGGCTTAATTTCGACATGGGATTGTTCAAGCACTTCAAGATCGACGAGTCGAAGGCCATCGAGTTTCGCGCCGAGGCGTTTAACGTCTTCAACCACCCGCAATGGAATGGCATAAACAACGGCTCTTGCGGATATGAGGTGAACTCCGGCGCTCCCGATTGCGTGAATGGCAGCAGTGACCCCAATAATCAATTAATTGCCAGTGGCTTCCTGCACCCCAGCGGAGCGCATAACGGACGTATCGGAGAATTCGGCTTGAAAATTATTTTCTAAGCAGGAAACTCGCACAGAAAAGTCGGACGTTATTGCGCCGGTTCTATCTGCGTAAGCGCTGACTACGAATTCAGAGCTGCCAGCAGGAAGACTAAAGGCGCGTTCCAGTTGATGGCGATTTCATTCATGGAATAGGCAGCCTGATCGTCTTTGTACATCTGCATCGGTGGCCGCTTGGGCAGCATCCAGCCGACGCTATCCGCCGGATGCGCATTGGGCCCGCCCGAGAGCAACCCCGGCCATGGAGCAGCAATATTGTCGGCGCCGCTCGGCCGGTGGTGCGGATGTTGAAACGCCTTCATTCCTAACTGCGTCACCCAGGACAAATCAAAGCAATTGCGGCCAACCAGATAATGCAGGTTTTCCGCGGATGCCTGACGGAACTCGTCATTTTTCTGCAGGCGATCAGTGACGATCAGTTGCAGCGATTGATTGCCCGCCACGCCATTCGAGCCCCAGACGTAGTCCGTGAGCGCCAGTGTATTTCCATAGCCGTTCTGCCGGCTGTTCTGAACCAATACCTCCCCGGCTCGCGCGCTCGATTCGCGAATCTGCGTCAGCAGTTCTGTCGACGCGCCTTTCCGGTCCGCCAGCGCGTACGTCCAGAGCGCCAGCGCCGACAGATCATTCCATCCCGGAGTCTTCACTCGAAGTCCGTTCTCGGACCCGCCATCGCCCGTGCCCTTACTATCTTTACTCGTAAGATAGCCAACGCCGGTCTCGAACGCCTGCCGATATTGTTCTTCGCCGCTGGTCCGCCACAACTCAGCCGCGGCCCAGAGCAATTCGTCCCGGCAGTCATTGTCTCCATACTCCCCCGTGCGGATGCCCTCGGGATTTCTGAAAGTCACATCCGGATTCTTGCTGGCCCATGCGAACGCCCGCTTCGCCGCTTCGAGACAACTCTTGGCATAGGCATCGTCGAAAGGCCCGTAACAGCGCGCGGCAATCGCGGCCACCGCAGCGAGATCTGCAGTCGCACATGTGCTCTTGTAAGGAGCCGAGCCCGTCCCAATGACGTAGCTGATCAGGTGATCGTCCTGCGGCAGAATGAAAGGACAAAAGTTCTCGCTCGTCTGCTTGTGCCAGACTCCGCCGTCGGCGTCCTGCAAGGTGAGCATCCAATCGAGATTCCAGCGGATCTCGGCAAGAAAGTCAGGAATCTTTCCGCCAGATTCCGGGATCTTGAGATCGAGCTTCCGCACTGCTCCGTTGCACAATTCCCACGTCCACAGCAAAGTTCCCGTCGAGATTCCGGAATTCACCACATAGCGGCCGTAGTCACCGGCGTCATGCCATCCCCCGTGATTCCTGCACGGGCCGGTCTTCCCAGAGGCCTTATGGAATTCCGCCGTGAGATGACAGGCCGGGTGAGCATAGCCGTCTCCCAAATCCACATTGCAGCCGCAGCGCTGGCCGTAGTAGGAGCGCATGGTCAGCCAGAGAGCACGGCGATAAACATCATTTCCGACTTCAAACGGCGCGCTCTTACCCGCATCGGTCTCGAGAAAGTACATCCCCGGCTGGCGCACTGAGGACAGGTCAGCAATCTGCACTCGATCGCCGGAGGCCGCGTCGTCGCGAGCTTCGCCAGGTTTTCCCTCGAGGACCACCGCGCCGCCGTTGTCGGACCGCACCATGAAGTGAGCCGACGGCGAGCGTAGGGTGACTAACTTGCTTGCGCCGGGTAAATATCCGAGCTGATTGAATACGATGGGGCTGGAGTCAGTCGCGGCCTCTGCCGAGCTCAATCTCGACTTCAGCCACCACGCTGCTGGAACGGCTGCCGCGCAACCGCATCCTGCCGCAATCCCGAGGAATTTTCTTCGCTGCATGGCTCAAGTTTATTCCTCTGCCACACGCGGCGCACGCTTATCCTGCGCCACTTTCTCTGGTTAACGAACTTCGACTTACGAACTCGATCGCATGTCGCTCGAAGTTCCCCCAGCTGCCGGAACGTAGCACTTGAGCGTGTAATCCATCACCATGCGGTCGGCGTTGAAGCGCCAGCCCAGTGTACGGATGGTCCGCTTCATGCGCTTGATCCAGCCTCGCGGCAGGCCATCGCGATCCCGCTGGTAGTAAAGCGGAATCACTTCCTCGCGCAGCGTTCGCATCAGGTCTTCTCCATCGCGCGCATCATGAACGCTCATGTTCGAATGCGTTCGCCCGGTTCCGATGGAAAAACCGTTCATGCCGTCATACGCTTCCGCCCACCAGCCATCCAGAACAGAGAGATTCAGGCCGCCGTTCAGTACAACTTTCTGGCCGCTCGTGCCCGAAGCCTCCAGAGGCCGCCGCGGATTGTTCAGCCAGACATCGACGCCCTGCACAAAATGCCGCCCTACGTTGATGTCATAGTCCTCTACAAACACGAACTTGTCGCGGAATTTAGGGTCGCGCATCAGTTCCGCAATCTGCTGCAGCACGCGCTTGCCCGGTTCGTCCAGCGGATGAGCCTTGCCGGCAAACACGAACTGCACCGGACGGTTCGGGTCGTTCACCATCGAGGCGAGCAACTCGATATCGGTCAAAATCAGATTGGCTCGTTTGTAGGTGGCAAACCGGCGCGCAAAGCCGATCGTCAGGGCATCCGGGCTGAGCACCCGTTCCAGCCGTTGCAGTGTGTCGCGCGATTCTCCACGCCGCGCGGCCTGGTCCACGGCGCGCCGCCGCACAAATTCGATCAGCTGCGACTTCAGGTTGAGGTGCGTCTCCCAAAGCTCGCCGTCGTCCACGTTCTCGATGCCCAGCCAGATCTTCGCCTCGCTGCTGCGCTGGTGCCAGTCCGTACCCAGGTGCCGGTCGTACAGCCGGAACATCTGCGGCGACAACCAGGAGGGAACGTGTACTCCATTGGTGATGTGCCCGATGGGAACGTCATCCTCCAGTTTGTCGCGGAACAAACCAGTCCACATCGCGCGCGATACTTCGGCATGCAGCGCCGAAACCGCGTTGGCGCGCCGGGAAAGCCGTAGCGCCAGCACCGTCATACAAAACAGCTCCTCGGAATTGTGGGCATTCTCGCGGCCCAGTCCCAGCAGACTTTCCTGGGTGAGCCCCAACGCCTCGCGCAACGGCCCAATGTGCTCCTCCACCAGTCCAGCATCGAAGCGGTCGTGCCCGGCCGGCACCGGAGTGTGAGTCGTAAATACCACTTCGCGCGAGACCCGCGGAACCGCTGCGTCAAACGCAATACCTTCTTCCACCATCCGCATGCGAATCGCTTCCAGCACGGCAAACGCGCTGTGGCCTTCGTTCAGGTGAAGCACGCCAGGGGAAATTCCCAGAGCCTGGAGCGCCCGCAGACCCCCCACGCCCAGCAGCAACTCCTGCCGAATGCGGATGCGCAGATCACCGCCATACAACCGCGAAGTCAGTTCGCGGTCCTCGGGAGCGTTCCCTTCTACATCGGAGTCCAGCAGCAACAGATCGCGACGCCCCACCTTGACGCGCCAGACTTTTGCGCGAATCCGGCCGCTGCGGGTTTCGATCTCCACCACAACCGGCCTGCCGTCCTTCCCGATCGCGGCCTCCATCGCCATTTGGTTGACATCGGTCTTCAAATATTCTTCCCGCTGCCATCCGCCTAAATCGAGCCTCTGCCGGAAATAGCCCTGGCCGTAAAACAAGCCAATGCCCACCAGAGGAATATCGAGATCGGACGCGCTCTTGATGTGATCGCCTGCCAGAACTCCCAAGCCGCCGGAATAAACCGGCAGCGATTCGTGCACACCAAATTCCGCGGAGAAATATGCCACTGGATGCGGCCGCAGCACACCCGCATTCTTCGCACCCCACGTCCGGTCCGCGTCGCGATACTCCAGCATGCGGCGGTACGCATAGTTGACCCGGCTGTGCAGCATGAGTTCGGCCGCGCGGGTTTCCAGTTTGGCCAGTGGCATCTCGCCCAGCAGCGCCACCGGATTGTGGTTCAACTCGTTCCAACGCGCCGGATCCAGATCCAGAAACAGGCTCGACGAATTGTGGTCCCAGCTCCACCACAAATTGCGCGCCAGGGCCCACAACCGCTCCTGCAGAGGAGCAATGAAGCGATCGAGGGTTCGCGCTTCGCTCACCACCGGCGCGACCTGGGTGGCGGCTTCCGTCAGCATCCGCACTTCGTCCTCGCTGAACACCCGCGCTTCGATCGTCTGTACCACGAGAACACCTTGCAGAACTCCGCGGTCAATCAACGGAACCCCAAGAAACGACTGGTATGCATCTTCGCCCGAGTCTCGAAAATACTTGAACCGGGGATGGTTCTTGACCTGTTCGACTGACACTGGCCGTACCAGTTCCGCCACCAGGCCGGTGAGTCCCTCATGCACCCCCATGCGGAGCTTGCCAATGCATTCCTTGCGCAGTCCCACCGTCGCCGCCAGCACCAGGTTGGCGCGATCAGGTTCCAGCAAATAAGCCGAGCACACGTCCGTCCGAAACCTCTTGGCGATGAGCGCGGCCACGTTCATCAGCGTTTCCGCCGGCTGTCCGCCCTCCGCCGCCAGGTTCGCAATCTCTTCCAGGGTCAACACGTTGCTGACCATACTCGAATGCACGCCCTGCTCCATGTCCTCTTCCACCTTCTCGTATCGTCGGATCTGGTTCGCTCGTCGTGGAACTCTTCCGCCCTCAACCCGCCGACTCCATGATGACGTCATCGACAGCCGAAGGATTCTCTATTGTAAGGGCTTGTGGCTGAAAATCGTGAACGAGGCGCGGATTCATGCCGGGCAGAAATCCATGGAAAACCGCCTGAGTAGCCGCTTCCGTGCATCCCACAGCCCTCGATTTTGCGCAGTTTTCCACCGCAAAACCTGTTTGCGTTCGGCACTCGACAAAGAGTAGAATCAGCGCCAATCCAGCCAACCAATGGGAGGCATACGTCCACTTTCCATTGGCGTTTCGAGCATGCAAGCCTGGAAAAAGGCTTGGGAAGTCCGTCAGCCGGATTGAGGATAACAATCGCTTCCGGACTGAGGCTTCACTGAACCAGGTTTGACTGAATCAGGGACGGATTAACGACGGAAGCTTCGTTAAGCGCCGCCGCATTTTCTCTTGTATCTCGCGCGACCCATGGAGTCAGCACAATGAACGGTTCTGCCGCACGATTTCTCCGGTTGGGTGTGAGCTTGTCTGGATTAATGGTTCTGGGGTGGGTGTTAACCGGGCAGGCAGCCAAGCCGGCGCCCGAGGGACTGCCCACGGACTGGACTCACCAGCATCTCATCTTCTCTCAGCCTTCGACCTTTGAGAAGGTCAGAGAAGTCACTAGCGACCCCCGCTACTGGCAGCAGTGGTACCGGCAGAATGTTCGGCCCGTCCTGGTGGACCCGGCGGCTTCCGGAGATGAAATCTCCAGGCATTTCGACACAGATTCCGGCCCGCAGGGAGCCTGGTCAGAATTTCTGGGCAGCGGCGCCAGCGTTGGCGCTGGTAACTATCCCGCCAAGTATTCGTTTCAAATCACGAGCGCGAACTGCGGCAGCGCCACCCAGCCCGATTATGTCGTTTTCAATACCGGACTGTTGGGTTCGGGCACCCAGGCTAGCGTTGTGGGCTTTGACAATCTCTATTCCGGATGCTCCGGAACCAGTCCGCAGGTCTACTGGGCTTTCAACACCGGCGGCCAGGTGCTGACTTCACCCGCCATCTCCACCGACGGCAAGCAGGTGGCGTTCGTGCAGACCAATACAGGTGTGCAAGCGAACCTCGTACTGCTCAAATGGGCGCCTGCGACCGGGACCGTCGGCGCTCCGGCAACTCCGACCGCGGTCGCCAACAGCGCGTACCGCAGTTGCACCGCGCCCTGTATGACGACCATCTTTCTGAAGGACCTTGTGGGGAACATTGCCGACGACAGAACCTCGTCTGTCTTCCCCGATTACACCGACGACGTCATCTGGGTGGGCGGAGCTACGGGCTGGCTTTATAAGTTCAGCGGCGTGTTTCGCGGGAACCCTGCCGAAGTAACCTCGGGCGGATTCCCCGTCCAACTGAATCCAACCAATCCCAACCCGCTCTCCAGCCCGGTATACGACCACACCTCGGGCAACGTCTTCGTGGGCGATTATGGCGGATATTTCTATCGCGTCAGCGCAGCCGGTGGGGTCACCATATCCGGTCAGGTCGATCACGGAACTGGACTGGTTGCGGGGCCGATTGTGGATTCCACCGCCGAGAAGGTCTTCGTGTTTTCCTCCAGCGACGGAAGCACTTCCTGCCCCGGAGCCGTTCCCTGCTCCGCGGTTTTCGAGTTCGCAGTCACCTTCGGCTCCGGCACCACCGGAGCGGAAGCTGTGGTCGGCAACAGCCAGGCCGCACCACCCAATCCCAATCCCTTGTATGAAGGCGGTTTCGACAGCACCTATGAAGCCTCCGCCAACGGTACCGGCAATCTCTACGTGTGCGGAAACACAGCCGGCGCCCCAACCCTCTACCAGATTCCAATCACAGCCGGCGTCATGGGAACGGTGCTCACCGGACCAGTCCTGACCAGCGCTACCACGGGATGCTCGCCCGTAACCGACGTTCCCAACCCCAACTCCACCGCTGCCTCAAACGAGTGGATCTTCGCCAGCCCCCAAGCCAGCGGATTAGGCAACAACTGCGCCTCTGGCGGATGCCTCATGAACTTTAGCGTTCAGCCCTGGCAGCCCTCCCATGCCTACACGGTCGGCGAGGAAATATTGGATTCCGACCTTCAAATTCAAGTGTGCAGAACTCCGGGAACATCCAGAACCGCCGCTCTTGGTCACCCCGTCTGGAGTACAACCATCAATGTCAGCACGACTGACGCCAGCGTGCGCTGGACCAACCAGGGCCCGAACCAGGCGTCCCATCCGGCTTGGCAGCCCAGCACCGCGTACGCCGCTGGGGCGGAGATCATCGACAGCAACGGCAATGTGCAATGGGCTTCGACCGCAGGAACATCGAAAGCTGGCGCGCATCCCGCATGGAATGTGGCCATCGCCGGTAACACCAACGACGGCGCGCCCCAGATCAAGTGGAAGATGGTGGGCCTCCCCGCCACTCAAAGCACCGCCGCCGCCGGAGGCACCAGCGGGATTATCATGGATAACACTGTCGGCACGGGCACTCTGGCTGGTGCTTCCCAGGTTTATTTTTCGACTCAGGGCAATCAGACTTGTACTACATCCGGCGGTTCGGGCGGGTGCGCCGTGCAGGCATCGCAATCGGCATTACAATAAGAGAATAGGTAAGAAAGACAAGGAACGACGACAGGTTTCTCCTATGGCTATGAACGACATCTCCTTCGACAATCCGCGCAATCCGGCTTCCAAGAAGCCTTACGAAAAGCCTTCTTTCCGCTTCGAGCAAGTGTTTGTGACCACCGCGCTTTCGTGCGGCAAGATCAGCGTCACACAGAGCAGTTGCAGCCTGAACACCAAGGCCTCATAACCAGTGGACTCGTCACTAAACGCGGCTCACGCCCTGAAGTGCGAACTGGCCGGCGAAGTGTTGCGCTTGTCCGGCAGTTTGCGTCTCAAGGTCACGGGTTGGAGCATGCTGCCTACGATTTGGCCCGGCGACACGCTCGTGATTGAGCGCGTCGGCAGCGACAAAATTTGTGTTGGCGACATCGTGCTTTTCAACCGCGAGCACAGAATTTTCGCGCATCGTGTCACTGGAAAGAGCCCTGCCGGCGACCGCACAATGCTGACCCGTGGCGACGCCATGCCTCAATCCGACCCTCCAGTTTCAAACCAGGATCTGCTCGGGAGAGTCTCCTTGATCATGCGGGATGGAAAACAGATGAAGCCGGCAAGAGCACTGCGCCTTCGAGAACGCGCCGTCGCTGCCGTGTTTCAACGTTCGCCAATCGCGGCCCGAGTCATCGTGGGCGTACACGGCCTGCGCCAGTCGTCTCAAGGTATGTCATAGGTTCAAGCAGTGCCGCTCTAAAAATAATTAGGAACCCAGTCGCCCCTTGCCAGAGCTAGCTACCTACGTCGAACGCCTCAGCCTCGTGATTGAAATTGGGGGCATGCCCCTGCGCGTCAACACCACCGACCCCGGCTTTCTCGCCATGCTGCAGGACCGCTATGCTGGATTTGTAACTTCCTCCGGGAACGAACACGATGTACAAGGAAGCGCAGAGATCACTTTCGACGTTCACCTCGCTCCGCCCGGTTCCGCCGATCCCGATGCCGACGTGAGCGTGACTCACTACCAAGGCCGCTGGACCCTGACGCGCGGAGATTTTCGCGCAGAGTGGGAGCCCGCCTCGCGCACCGGATGGATTCGCCAGACCGCAAATCCCTATTCCATCGACGCCGTGCTCCGCATCGTCCACACCCTCGTGCTGGCCCGCCAGGGAGGCTTCCTGCTGCACTCCGCCAGCGCCATCCGCAACGGCAAGGCGTTCCTGTTCGCCGGCGTTTCCGAAGCGGGTAAGACCACGATCTCCCGCCTGGCTCCGCCCGACGTCACTCTCCTGACCGACGAAATCTCGTACGTTCGTAAAGACGTTCGAAAGCCCGGCGCCGGCTACACCGCCTTCGGCACTCCATTCACCGGAGAACTGGCCAAGCTGGGCGAAAACGTTTCCGCGCCATTGGCCGCGCTCTACCTGCTTGCCAAAGGAACGGAGAATCGCATCGACCCCATCCCGCCCGGCGAGGCGGCGCGATCTCTGCTTGCTAATCTTCTGTTTTTCGCGCAGGATGAAGAACTGGTGCAGGCGATTTTTAATTCCGCATTCGAGTTCGTAGGCCGGGTACCGGTCGCCCGCCTTACCTTTGTGCCTGATGCCCGGGTCTGGGAGTTGATCGGATGAGCAAGCTCTATATGGCACGCAATCCGCGCGTAGCGGCCCGGAGCCTCGACGGCGAGATGATGATTATGTCCGGCCGGGATTCCACACTCTTCACCCTCAACCGCACGGCCACCATCCTGTGGCAGTCCGCCGACGGCGCCACGCCGCTCGACGAAATCGTTGAGCTGCGCATCTGCGCCGAATTCGATGTCGATCACTCCCAAGCCCTGCTGGATGCCGAATCCCTGGCTCGCGAACTGGCCACCCACGAAATCCTGCAAATCTCCGACGCACCGATTTCGCAGCCCAGCCCACAACCTGCTTCCTCTGCCGGAGAGTCCCGATGATCGGCCTCATGGAAGAAATGACGGCGAAGGCGCTGAAGCTCAACATTCCGCTCAGCGTCCAGCTCGATCTCACTTACCGCTGCAACGAGCGTTGCGTGCACTGCTATCTGGATCATCACGATCATGGCGAGATGACCACCGCCGAAATCAAGCATCTGATGGACGAGATGGCCGAAGCCGGCGTCTTCATCCTCACCCTGAGCGGCGGCGAGATATTTCTGCGCAAGGATTTTTTCGAGCTTCTCGAATACGCCCGCCGCGAGCGCATGTTCTGCGTGAAGCTCAAGACCAACGCTATTCTGATTCATGAACGCGAAGCCGCGCGCATTCGTGATCTCGGCGTCGAATCCATTCAGATCAGCATCTACTCGCACCGCGCCGAAGTCCACGACGCTATCACCCTGATTCCAGGCTCGCTCAAACGCTCTGTCGATGCCATCCGTTTTCTAAAATCGCAAGGTTTGCGAGTCGTGATCGCCAACGTTCTGATGGTTCAGAATATGCAGGACTATAAGGGTGTTCGCGCTCTCGCTGATGAACTCGGCGTCGAATGCACGCTCGACCCCACCATCACGCCCATGATGGATGGCGATCGTTCGGTTCTAAACCTGGGCGTCGGCAACGATGCGCTACGCCAAGTTTTCCGCGACCAAGCGCTGGTCGGTGATGTCGATGAGTTCTGCGCCATCTCCACCAATCCGGATGAAGACGCGCTCGAGAATTTACCCTGCAGCGCCGGCCACACCGCGTGCTACGTTTCGCCCTACGGCGACGTGTTCCCCTGCGTCCAGTTTCCGCTGCCCACCGGTAACGTCCGTCAGCAGCATTTCCTCGACATCTGGCGTCATTCCGAGCAGATGAATGATGTCCGCTCCATCCGCGTGAAGGACCTGAGTACCTGTACATCATGCTCGCACGTTTCAAGCTGCACGCGCTGTCCGGGTCTCGCCTACCTGGAAGGCAACATGCGCGGCCCGTCCTCGCAGGATTGCCAGAAATCTTTCGCCAGAACCAGCGTTCCCTCCGCCAACATGCTGGCCAAACAACGCGCGGGCGCAAGTTTGGGACAAACAGGTCAGGCAAATCTCGTCCAGATTCGAGCGCTCCCAACTTCCGCCCGATCCCCGGTCACGAGCGCGACAGCGTGATCCGGACTCGCGTCGAGTCACTTTGCCGACGACGCCCTAACCACCAACATGCCCTCGACTAGCGCCACACTCGAAGCTGAGTGGTCCTTGCTGCGAACCGCATGTTCAGAAATTCCATGCCAGGAAAAATCGGCCCGTCTATGCTCGCTTGCTCGCGAGCCCCTGCGCTGGAAGCTCCTCTTCGATCTCGCGGATCGCCACGGCACGCAGCCGCTTCTTTACCAGGCTCTGGTTGGCATTGACGATGCAATTCCCCGCGAGCAAGTCTCCTGGCTGGAGCAGCGTTACCAGACCAACCTGCACAAGGCCCTGTTTCTTTCACGAGAGCTGATTCGAATCGTCGATCACCTGTTTGCGCGCGGCCTTGCGGTCATGCCCTATAAAGGCCTGGCCCTGGCGGAACTGATCTACAGAGACATCGCGCTGCGCCAATCCGGCGACATCGATCTGCTCATCCATCCCCAGGACTTGCCGCGTATCCGCGACGCCGTCCGCGAACTCGGCTACTCCCCTCACCTGAGTCTTTCTCCCACCGAAGAACGCGCCTATTTAAAATCAGGCTACGAATTCGCGTTCGACGGCGAGGCCGGACCGAACCTGCTCGAAGTCCAGTGGGCCATCCAGCCTCGCTTCTATTCCATTGACTTCGATATGCCCGTCTTGTTCCAGCGTGCCGTCACCGTCTCGGTCGCCGGCCGACCCATGCAGACGCCATCCTGCGAAGATCTGCTTCTCGTTCTCTCCGCGCACGCCGCCAAGCATGTGTGGTCGCGCCTGGTGTGGCTCTGCGACATCGCGCGGATCATGAGCCTCTCAACCCTGAACTGGAACTGGATTGCATCTCAAGCGCAAGCGTTAGGAATTGTGCGCATCGTGCGAGTCAGCATGATCCTCGCCAACCGCCTCCTGGACGCCGCGATCCAACCCGCCTCGCAAGCGACCTTTCCCAATGATCCCGCCGCTCTTTCCCTCGCCGACGAAATTCAAACTCACATCATGAGCGAATCTCCCTACAGCGTCGAGTCCGTGGCCTATTTTCGGCTGATGATGCGCCTGCGGGAACGTCCTGCGGATCGCCGCCGATTTCTGCGGCGCCTGGTCTTCACCCCCGGCCCCAGCGAGTGGCAAGCCGTCCATCTCCCCGCACCACTGTTCCCGCTGTATCGCCTGGTGAGGCTCTCTCGCCTGGCAGCGAGAGTCGTCCGCTCCTAAGCGGCGGTCGAACTACGACCTGGTGATCCGGTCGCCTTCCACTCCCACAGATACAGCCCATACATCGCCGCGCATCCCATCAACGGCACGGCCAGCCCCGCCTTGAGATTTCCAAAATGATTCGAGGAAACGCCCACAACCCACGGGAGCAACCCTCCTCCGATGTTCGACAGAGTGAACATGATGGAACCGAGCCGCGCTGACGCCGGTCCAAATTCCTGCGATAACAGCGAGATCGTAATGGGATACACATAAGAAAGTCCCAACCCCGCCAGGCAGGCACTCGCGACCACGCCGCGCAGGCCGTGCGACAAGACCAGCCCCGCCATGCCCGCACATGCAACCAGCAATCCCACCTGAACGAGTCGAATCTCATCGGCCAGTCGCAACAGCAGCGGTGCTAGCCATCTCCCCAGCAGCAAGGCTGCGTAAAAAAATGACGGCGTCATCAGCGCCAGCGTCGGCGTTTGACTCCCAAGGCTCTTGGCGTACGATGCCACCCACCCCCCGAAGCCGTTCTCCACGCCGACATACAGAAAAAACAACATCGCCAAAATCAGCAGCCCGCCATTTCTCCACGGAATTGCCGCCTCCGTCGTGCGGTCAACATTCCGACTCACCGACGGCTCCACTATGGATGACGGCATGGCGGTAATACCTATCGCCATCAGCAGCGCGAACCCAGCCACGATGGCCAGAAAGAGCGGAGCCCGATGGTTCTTCACCGCCGCTGCCACCAGAAATGGGCAGGCCACCGCTCCCGCACTCCAGCAGAAATTGAGCACATTGAGCGTCGCACTGCGCCGGCCGGGATTCACTTCCGCCACCAGCAGATTCGCCGCCGGCACTGCCAGCCCCAATCCCCCACCAGACAATCCGATGCACAGGATTCCCAGCGCCTTCGGCCCCAGCAGCAGCAGCCCAACTCCAGCACTCATGAGGACAAGGCCGGTTTTGATCGCGAATCGAAATCCCCAGCGCGAAACCAGCACACCAGAAAGAGCCACTGCCAAAGTGGAAGCCACGTATTGCGCTGTAAACAACGCGCCCGCCTGGGCATAATTCAGCGACCATCGCGCCGACAGCGTCGGCAGCATCGGCCCCAACAATACGGTCGCGATCCCGATCGGCACAAATGACGCATACGCCGCGTACGTCAGTGCTTTGGCGGATGTGCTGCTTGGCAGGTCAGAAGGGGACATGAATGGAACGAGCGGCACGCTCTGCGGCTACTATATCGGAATCGCAGTGCTAGCGGGCGGCTGGGGCCTTCGCCGTCGATTCGCGCACCACCAGTTTAGGTTCAATCGCAATCTCGGTAAGATACTCTCTCTTGCCGTCGATTCGTTCCAGCAGCACCTGCGCCGCTACTTCGCCCATCCGGTGCAAGGGTTGCTGCACTGTGGTCAAGCTGGGGGTGTGAAACGCCGCACCCGGAATATCGTCGAACCCCATCACCGAAACATCCTGAGGAACCCGCAGTCCCTGCTCCTGCAAGGCCCGGATCGCGCCAATCGCCGAGATGTCGTTGTAGGCAAACAGCGCCGTAAACGGCCGCTTGCGCGCCAGCAACTGCTTGGTAAATGGATAGCCCAACATCGGCGTCGGGTCATCCGTATCAATCTGCACCGTAAGTTCAGGATCGATCTTCATCCCCATCTCCGCCGCCACTTTGCAGATTGCGTCCCAGCGATCCTTTGCGTCCGAACTCACCGGATTTCCTTTCATGAACGCAACGTGCTGGTGCGACATATCCTTGAAGTGGTTCAGTGCCAGAACCGCCGCCTTCATGTGATCCAGGGTAATGTTGGTGACTCCGTTCAATTTCTTGTGCCCGGCTATGGCCACCATCGGGAGCAACGGCTCGTCCTGTATCGTTGTATCCACGGTGATAATGCCCTCCACCCCCCGCTGCGACAAGAGTTGTGAGTAGCGGCTCAGCAGAGCGGGATCGTGCCGGTGCACCACGGTCAGGAAAAAATAATCACGCTTCCGCAAGTACTGTTCGATGCCGCTGATGATCGGCGAACTGTAGGAGTCGCCAATCTCCTCCGCAATCACTCCGATAGTGTAGGTGCGCTTGTTGCGCAGGCTGCGGGCAAAAAAATTGGGCCGGTAGTTGAGTTCCTTGGCGGCCGCGTGGATCCGGTTCTTGGTCTCCTGTGGAATGGAACGGGCCGACGGTGAGTCATTCAGGACCGCGGAGACCGTGCCCGGGGTAAGTCCAATATGCTGGGCAACGGCCTTGAGGGTGATCGCCTCGGGTTTCTGGCCGGGCTTCTTATTTTGCCCCATGATCTTCTAAAACGCTTTAGTTGCTGCCTTTCTGCGCTTCGAGAGAAACATCTTACCAAACATCTGGCCCTTGTCAGTGATTTCGGCCCATCTCATTATCCCGGACGGCGCCATAGATCCGAGCCCCTCCGGGCCGTTCGTCACGCCTTGGCGAAACGTTGGCTGTTCGGTTTCGATCCGCTTAGAGCAAAGAACAAAATGTACAGGTAGCAAATCACCGGCAGGAAGAACGCGTGATGGATGCCGATGTGATCGGCGATCCATCCCTGTGCGTACGGAATGAGCGCTCCGCCCACGATTGCCATGATCATCACTCCAGAGCCATCCCCGGTGAGCGGCCCCAGTTCCGCCACCCCCAGCGTGAAGATGCTCGGAAACATGATCGAATTAAAGAAGCCCACAAGAATAATGCTGTACATCGCGAAATGCCCGGTGGTCAGCATCGAGATCGCAACCAGCGCCGCCGCGCACACTGCACAAATCCCGAGCAATCGTCCGGTCTTCATCTTTTGCAGAAGCCCTGAGCCAATAAAACGACCGACCATCGCGCCCCCCCAGTAGAAGGCAACCAAGTTGGCTGCGGCCTTTTCCGTCAAACCGCCAATGTCGGGCTGACTGAAGTAGTTCACCAAGAAACTGCCGATCGAGACCTCAGCACCCACATACAAGAATATCCCGATCGCTCCGAAGACCAGGCTGGGGTGCTTCCAGATAGAATCGTTCACTTTCTCCCCAACTTTATGCTGAGCGTGCGCGATCGTTGGCAACTTGAAACTGCCGATCGCAACCGCCAGCAACACCAAAGTAATGCCCAGGCCGATATATGGCGTCTTGACGGTCGCCGCTTCGTGCAGGCGGTAAGCCTGCAAAACGTCGGGCGCCATCGCCCGTATTTCGTCCATAGCCTTCGGGGCGGCGCTAAGAATCAGCAGACCGCCGAAGAATGGCGCAAGAAAGGTTCCCAGGGAATTGAATGCCTGTGTCAGATTGAGCCGGCTCGATGCTGTCTCCGGCTTCCCCAAGACGGTGACATACGGATTTGCCGCCACCTGCAGGCACGTGATCCCAGCCGCAAGAACGATCAGCGCGCCCAAGAACAACGGATACGACGGAGCACTGGCGGCCGGCACAAACAGGAATGCGCCGACGCCGGCGGTTAGAAGGCCAACCACCATCGATCGCTGGTACCCGATCCAGTCGACGATTTTGGAGGCGGGAAAGGAAAAAACAAAATACGCTCCAAAGAACGCCAACTGAATCAGCTGGGACTGCCTATAGTTCAGGTCAAAAATCGACTTCAGGTGCGGGACCAGAATATCGTTCAGACACGTCAGAAATCCCCACATGAAGAACAGCGTGGTCACCGTAGCCAGCGGAGCGCCGTAGCTCTGCCCCGTATTCGGCGCAGTGGTTGTCGTAGAAGTATTAGGGGCCGCGATTGCCATGAGTGCTGTATCCACCCTTCCCGAGAGTGCCCGAATCAGTTTGCGCAAATCAGATGGTGTAAACCAGATTGCGCAAACAGATTGTGTAAACCTAGAACGCGCCATCATACATCGCCCGAGCGCCGTTTTAGGGATTTTTTCTTCCGGCGATATCGAAAAGATACCCTAGAAAATCGTTTCTCTAGCTTGACATTCCCCCGCCCTTGCCCGAGACTGCAATCGAATTCCGCCTGTGATTTCTCCTCATCAGGCCACACATCATGCGCAAATATATTGTCCTCGCAGTCGCAGCCGCGTTCTTTCTGGCCGGCCCCGTAGTCCTGCTGGCCCAGTCCACGATGCCGTCCGCTGTCGTATTCAGCGAGCCCGGATTCCCCGCCGCCGACTCCGCCGCCCCTACTACTGCTCAATTGGCAGCCCTGTTTCCCGGAGCGCAGTTGACTGGTGCAGACCACCTGCCAGACGCCATAGCCGCGCCCTCAACTCGCCTTCTGATCTTGCCCTACGGCTCTGCCTTCCCCGAAGTTGCCTGGCCGGCGATCAAGCAATTCCTCGACGGCGGCGGCAATCTTCTGGTTCTCGGCGGACTGCCCTTCACCCGCGCCGCCTATCGCGATCCCAGCGGCTGGCACCTTCGCGACTACAGCGTCCGCTTCATCCGCCCGCTGATGATCGACCAGTACCAGCCCACTCCCGGCTCCGACGGCCTGCAATTCCAACCCAACCCCGAACTGCCTTTGCAGTTGCCCGCGTTCGCCTGGAAGCGCGCCTTCAGCCCCGTGATTCGTCTCAGCGCGGTCGATCTCTACCGCCGCGGTGGCGCCGCTGGCTCCATCGACGCCCGCCTCGACACTCTCGCTTGGGGCGTGAAGGACGGCCGCAAGCTTTCCGCGCCCGCCCTCCAGATCGACCACTACCGCAACGGCTTCGACGGCGGCCGCTGGATATTCGTCAACGCAGAACTTACGCAAGAATTCCTTGCTAACGCCAGCCTCGTGCAATCCCTTGCCAGAAGAGCGTTAGAGAGCGCCGAAGAATTTACCGTTCGTCCATCCTTGCCGCTCTACCTGGCCGGTGAGCCGGTCGAGCTCGAAGTTCAGTGGCACGCCACGGAAACTCCGAAGCAACCACTCACACTGAAGATCGCGTCTTCTCCCGAAGCGCAGCCCGCGAATCGCTCGACCGTCACGGTAGCGCTCTCGGAGAACGCTCCCGTCGTACTGCCAGCGCCAGAAAGCAAGGGTCTCCACATCATCGAAGCCCAGTTGCTCGAAGGCGACCTCGTTCGCGCCATCTATCACTCCGCTTTCTGGATCCGCGACGAATCCTTCCTCCGCTCCGGCCCGCGCCTCGGCGTCAACCACGACTACTTCGAACTTGATAGCCGTCCTCTCGCCGTGGTCGGCACCACCTACATGTCGAGCGAAGTGCAGCGCCTCTATTTCGACCACCCCAACGTCTACGTCTGGAACCAGGATCTCTCTCAGATTCACGACGCCGGACTGAACATGATCCGCACCGGCTGGTGGACCGGCTGGGACAAATTCTGCGACGAAAACGGTCAGCCTTACGAGCGAACTCTGCGCACGCTCGAAGCCTATCTCATGACCGCCCGCAAATATGGCCTGCCTGTGCAGTTCAACTTCTTCGCCTTCTTGCCCGATGTCCTCGGCGGCACAAATGCCTTTCTCGATCCCGCAGCCGTCAGCCGCCAGCGGACTCTGATTTCCTCCGTCGTCGCGCGCTTCCACGACGTCCCGTTCCTCGCATGGGATCTCATCAACGAGCCCAGTTTTTCCGCGCATCTCTGGAGGATGCGCCCCAACGGTGATCCAATCGAACTCGCAGCCTGGAATCATTGGCTCACCGAACGTTATCCTGACCGCGCCCAGCTCGCCGCGCTCTGGAATGTTCCTCCCGACTCCGTTGCCGGCACGATCTCTCTTCCCAGCGAAGACGAATTTTCTCCGCGCGGCATGTACACCGGAGCAAACTCGCTCCGCCTGCATGATTATTTTCTCTTCGCGCAGGAATCCTTCGCTCACTGGGCCCGCACCATGCGTGACACTATCCACGCCACCGGCTCTCAGCAACTCGTCACCGTTGGCCAGGATGAAGGCGGCATTCAGGATCGCCTGTCTCCCGCGTTCTGGGGGGCGTCGGTCGACTTCACCACCAACCACTCCTGGTGGCTCAACGACCAAATTCTGTGGGATTCCCTCGCCGCCAAGCAGCCCGGCGAAGCGATGCTGATTCAGGAGACCGGTCTGCAGCGCGAATTAAGCTTGGACGAGATCGCCCGCCGCACGCCGGAAAACGAGGCCGCGCTTCTCGAACGAAAAATAGCGACATCGTTCATTCAGGGTTCCGGCGCCATCGAGTGGCTGTGGAACACGAACTCCGATATGACGGAGAGCAACGAAACTCCCATCGGCGCCGTTCGCACCGATTTCACCGAGAAGCCGGAAGCCGCGCTCCTGCGGGCCTTCGCCCAGTTCGCACCGTCGCTGCAGGAGCATCTTCACAGCCCGGAACTGCCATCAATCGCAATCGTCACCTCGCAGGCGGCTCAGTTTTCCGCGCTCGCTGAATTCCAACTGGCCGCGCAGCAGAATGCAGTTCGCGCCCTGGCCTATGACGTTCACCTGCCCGCGTATGTGATCGCAGAAAATCAGATCGGGAAACTAGGGGCGCCGAAACTCGCAATCCTGCCCTCGCCGCAAGCCCTCAGCGAACCCGCATGGCAGACATTATTGAAATATGTCGACGCCGGCGGAAATCTTCTCGTCACCGGCCCCATCGACCGGGATGAACACTGGCAAATCGTCCGTCGGGCTGCTGCACTCGGGCTCGCGGTCCACGTCGAACCGATCACCTATCACAACGCGACGCTCAGCCTTGGAACCCGCTCACTCGCGCTCGCATTCGGCCAGTCGCAACAAAATTCGCTGGATTCTCTGCGCTTCGAAGACGATTCCACGCTGAAGGAAATTCCGCACGGGAAGGGCCGCATTTTCTGGACGTCCGATCCCGTGGAACTCGCCGACGATCAACACTCCACCTCGGATCTCTACGCGTACATCGCAACCAAGTTGAACATTTCGCCGATGTTCAGCGCGCTGTCGCCCCTTCCTCCGGGCGTACTGGTCTTTCCCACCGTATTGTCCGACTCTGTGCTTTACGTCGTGATCTCGGATTCTGCCAACGACGCCACCATCAGCCTTCGTGATCAGACCACCGGCGCGCAGCTTGCCCTCTCACTGCCCGCCGAACACGCTGCCATCGCGGTGATTGGAAAGAAAGAAAAGAAAGTCGTCGCCAAATACGGTTTCTAGCATGGCGATGAGGTAAGACTAGAGAATCTGAGGGTGCCCCATTTCTCGCGCGTTCTTGGCGCGAGAAGTGGGCTCTTTCAGTTTTTTAACAAACTAGCTGTGTAGCACCGCCCGTCGCTCCGCAAGTTGCTGTGCCAGAAAACTCAAGTACTCGTCCATCCCTTCCCCGGTTTTCGCCGAGAGCCGAAAAATCTTCATCCCTGGCCGCACCGACTGAATGCTCGTCCGCGCCGCATCCCAGTCGAACTCGACCGCGGTCGCCAATTCGTTCTTGCTGATGACCGCAATATCGGCACTGTTGAAAATCGTCGGATACTTCAGCGGCTTGTCTTCTCCCTCGGTCACCGACATCAGCACCAGACGAAGATTCTCCCCCAGGTCATACGACGACGGACAAACCAGATTTCCCACGTTCTCAATAAAAAGAAAATCCAGTTGATGCAGATCCCACTCCTGCAGTGCATTCTGCACCATCGCTGCTTCCAGGTGGCACAGCGTTCCCGTCGTGATCTGCTTTACCGGAGCCTTGCTCCGCGCCAGGCGCACCGCGTCGTTTTCCGTCGCCAGATCTCCCACCAGCGCCGCCACTCGATAGCGCGGCTGCAACTGCGTAAGCGTCTTTTCCAGAAACGTCGTCTTACCCGAGCCCGGACTCGAAACCAGGCTCACCACAAACACTCCCGCAGCGCGAAATTGTTCCCGCAGAGCACGTGCGATCACGTCGTTCTGCTTCAAGACATTTCTGCGCACTTCCACCAGACGCGGCTCGCTCATTTCTTCATCTCCGGTTCCTGTACTTCCACATCTCCCACGCCATCCTCTTCTACTTCGAGAGCAAACACCTCAAGCTCCTTGCCCTGGCGCACATCCATGGTCGGCGTGCCGCACACCGGACACTGAAACAGCTGCACTGAGCCCAATTCCCGCTTTTCCTGACACCGTGCGCAGAACACGACTACGGGAAGGTCTTCCACGATCAATTGCGACCCTTCGAGTAGCGTGTCCTGGCACGCGACTTCGTACGAGAACAACAGCGCATCTTTGACCACGCCGGAAAGCGCGCCCAGCCTGAGATGCACCGCGCTCACCTTCACACTCCGGCGCTGCGCCTCGTCCAGCGCGGCGTCTACGATCCCCATTGCAATCGACAGTTCGTGCATTCTGCGCCGTGCGTATTCTATACCTGATCCGGACGATCAGCGCCCAACGTTGGCCGTCTTGCTCCGCAACGAGTAGAATCCCGTGATGCCAAAATCCGGAAGGAACCCGCCGAGGAGCCGTTTCGCCGGGTCCATCCGATTGTTTGTGAGGATGCATGCTTGATCTCTCGACGACCTACCTCGGACTGCAGCTCCGTACTCCGTTGGTTTCCTCTGCGTCTCCGTTGACTCAGGATCTGGATGGCATCCGTCGACTGGAAGAGGCGGGGGTGTCTGCCATCGTTTTGCATTCTCTGTTCGAAGAAACTCCGCAGGCCGCGCAGTTGGCACCCGCGCATCCCGCGCTCGATCGTTACCTGAGCCACATTCGCAAGGCAAAGGAGTCGGTCCGAGTGCCCGTGATCGCGAGCCTCAATGCGACTACTCTAAAAGGATGGACCGAATACGCCCAACAGATCGAACAAGCCGGAGCCGATGCCCTCGAACTGAATCTCTATCAGGTTCCGAGTCAGGCCGACATCACCGGTTCTGAACTGGAAGATGGATATGTGGAGATTGTAAAGACACTGAAAGCAGTGCTAAAGATTCCCATCGCGGCCAAGCTGACTCCGTTCTTCACCAGCATGACCCACATGGCAAGGCGCTTTGATGATGCCGGCGCCGACGGCCTTGTCCTGTTCAATCGCTTCTACCAGCCCGACATGAATCTCGACGCGCTCGAGATTCAGCCCAACGTTCTGCTCAGCACTTCCGAAGCCTTGCGCCTTCCATTGACCTGGATTGGCATGCTTCACGGCCGCATCCATGCCGACCTTGCCGGGTCAAGCGGCGTCCATACCCATGAGGACGTCGTGAAGTTGATCTTGGTCGGCGCGGACGTAACCATGGTCTGCTCAGCTCTGTTGCGCCATGGGATCGGGCATGTCGGCGAACTTGAGGCCGGTCTGCGCCACTGGATGCAGAAACATGGATACACTTCCGTCGCGCATTTGAAGGGTACCTTCAGCCAACTCCGCTGCAAAGACCCCGGTACCTTCGAGCGGGCTCAATATGTAAATGCGGTGAAAAGTATTCAGAAAGTCGTGCTGACGGGCCGCGAGGCTTGGAGAATTCTCAACGGGGAGTAGGCGCGCACCACGGCATACCGCTCACTTCGCGAGCTGGCCGATAAATACTCCGTAGGGCTCCAGCGTTACCACGTCGCCTTTCGCCGAAGACTTCCCGGTCGCAACCAGGCTCTTCGCCGACGTGAACCCATCTTTCAATTCATAGCTCACTGTCTGCGGCGCTCCCGACATATTCAATGCGACCAGAACAACCTGATCCTTATACGCTCGCAAATACGACAGCACATTCTGATCATTCTCATTCAGAGGCACATAACTCCCGTCCAGCAATGCCTTACTCGTGTGCCGCAGCTTGAGCACCTTCTTGTAGAAGTTGAGCACCGAGTCTGGATCCTTCGACTCGTCGGCAACATTGTGTGTCTTGTAAGTCGGAGGCACGGGAAGCCACGGCGCAGCCTTCGAAAATCCAGCATTCTCGCCTTCGTCCCATTGCATCGGAGTGCGCTCCCCGTCCCGCCCCTTTTCCTTGGGCCACCCGGTGCGCCCGATAGGATCCTTCACATCCTCTTTGTGAGTGGGCGTCGTCGTCTTCATCCCAATCTCTTCCCCGTAGTACAGGATCGGAGTTCCCCGCAGCGTGAGATACAGCCCGGCCATCAGCTTCGCAATCTGATCATTGTGCTCGCCATCGCCATAACGATCATAGGAACGGACGATGTCGTGATTGCTGATCACAAACGTCGGCCAGCCCGAAGCGGCATTCACCGCCGCAATCTGCTTGCGGAAGTCGGCTGGCGACAGCTTGTTCACCGTGGTGAAGAGAAAATCCATGGGCAACTGCAGTTCGTTGTTGCCCTCACCGTAGTACTGGTTCAGTTCCGCAATGTCGGTGGTCCACGTTTCTCCAATGAGCACCGCATTGCTTTCGTCAGCAACCTTGCGCAGCTCGCGCAGAGTCTCGTGCACCTCTGGCAGCTTGGTGTTGTACTTATCCTGCTCTTTGGGATCGCCGAACGCGTTTGTGTCGGGCAGAACCGGATTGTCGTGCAGCTTCGGGTCTTCGTAGAGCGTGTCCACCGCGTCCAGTCGAAAGCCGGACACGCCGCGCTTGTACCACCAGCGCGTCACATCAAACATCGCGTCCTTCACTGCAGGATTGCGCCAGTTTAGATCAGGCTGCGCTGCATAAAAGTAGTGGTAGTAATACTGACTGGTCGCGGCATCGAGCTTCCACGCCGGACCGCCGAAAGTCGAAATCCAGTTATTCGGTGGCTGCCCCGGTCCTTTGCCGTCGCGCCAAATGTACCAGTCCCGGTGTTCCGAAGTACGGGACGATTTCGAATCGAGAAACCACTTGTGCTGATCCGACGTGTGATTCACCACAAAATCGAGAATGATGCGAATGCCCTCTCTCTTGGCCTCGCTGGCCAGCATATCGAAGTCGGTCAGCGAGCCGTACATGGGATCGATATTCTCGTAGTCGGAAACGTCGTATCCGAAATCGACCTGCGGCGAAGGAAAGCAAGGCGTAATCCAGATCGCATCTACGCCCAGATCCTTCAGGTAGTCCAGCTTCGCAGTAATACCCTTCAGGTCGCCCACTCCGTCGTTATTACTGTCGGCAAAGCTGCGCGGATAAATTTCGTAGAATACCGCGTGCTGCCACCATTGGTGCCCTTCCGCATCGATCGCTCTGTCCGTCGTCTTGCTCGCCGGGCCCCTGCGCACGGTGGTCTTGCCCGAAGTCTGAGCGGTCGCGACGAGTGCCGACAGGCACAGAAACACAATGGCCAGAATCCCGGCGGACCTGCGTTCCATAGAGAGTGTCCCCCAAAAGCATTTCGAAACATCGCAGCCAACGTCGATGCCCGAGCCGCCTATGCAGCTCCTCAGCTGTCGGCGCGATCGAAAGTTGCGACTTGCCCGAGTGTAAACCCTTTCCGGCTTCTCTTGCGCTACCGAAAACACCAGGTCCCGGGATTTCCTCACGGTCGCGTGAAGTGGATCACGACTTTCTGAACTAAGTAGGAATCGTCTCCCGCCGGCATCTGGATTTCCAACTTCCCAATCTTAGTGAGCGCCGCCCCATCCACGGACGCAATCTGGCCCGGATTCCATACCCCCAACTGATAGCGGTTTCCTGCCATTCCTGAAGCGTTCAGCGTCAATTCAGTCTTCGCAGCATTCCATGATGAGGAAAGTATCCGCAGTCCCCGACTCGCGCTGCCCAGAGGTGGGAGCTCGTTGGATAACGCCAGCCCGAAGTCGTCCTTTAAGTGAATCACCAATCTGTTCGCCCCCTCAGAAGCGGGAAACCGAACGGACAAATGCTGATCATTGTTGTTCGGCAAGAGTTTGAAAGGCAATGCCCGCCCGTTCAACTGCACGCTGACCACCTGCGTGCGCAAGCTAAACGATGGCGAGAACTCAACCCAGCAAGCGCCCGTCCCGGTCCGCTTGATTTCGAGCGCCACACTGTCAGTACTCTTGCGATACTGGAAGTCCACGCCGCTTCCGGCGACGCGAACATTACGAATTGCGAAAGACGTCCAGTCCGCCGGAACGTGCGGAGCCAGCTTTATCTGGCTGTGCTCCGCATCGGTCTCCAGGCCAAACATGCCGCGCAGAATCGGACTGATCACCATCGCCGCAGACCAGATCTGGTGCGGCGAACTGGTCGCGAAAGACTGGTTGTAGTCCCCCGAAAGCACTTCGGTGAAGTGACCAAGCGCGCCGTCTGTGCTGAGCAGCGCATTCGCCCGCAGGTTGGAGTAGGCAGGAAACTCGCGATGGTAGCGGTACTCACCCACCGAGGCCCATCCCGTGAACAAAGGCCAGACTGAACCCCAATGATAGCCTGACCCGTCATAAATTTTCGATTGCCGTGAGATGATGCGCATGCCCCAGTCGGCCTGATGCTCTTCTGCCGCGAGATGCGTGATGGTCTTGTCCGCACGGTCGGCATCCGGCAAACCAAACCACATGGGAACGGTCGTGAGCACGCTGGTCTCGTCCGCGCGCTGGTTGTCGGCCTTTAATCCAAATGCATAACTATTCGCCTCGGGCGACCAGAAAGCCTGATCGAGCGCCGGCTTGCTGTGCTCGAACTCCGCCGCAATCTGTTTGCTGATGTCTTCCTTGCCCACCAGTCGAGCCAGATTGGAAAGCGCTCGCAGCGCCTCCACGCCGAGCCCAGCCTGGTAGTACTCGTTCTTCACGGGAAGCAGCGGTCCGCCTTCCACCCAGCCATGGCCCACGCCCGTGTTCTGCGCGAAGCCTTCGGCGTCATAGGTAGAGCGCAGGAATTGATATGCCCGCCAGAGGTTGTCCCACTTATCGCGAGCGAACGCCACGTCTCCGCTCTGGACCGCATAATCATTCATCGCGATGATATAAAGCGGTGTCGCGTCGGCCGATGCGGAAGCAAATGGATAGTCCTTGAACCACTGCACCAGGCTTGCACTCTGCGACACTTCGTGCGGCACCTTGCCGTCAGCCCGCTGATATTTACCGATAAAATCGAGCGCCACGCGGGTCGTGGAATAGTCTCCCTCGGCATTGAGCGCGAACGAAGTCCACAGCGAATCCCGTCCGAAGAACCACGCGAAGCCCGGACGCTGGCTGAGCCCTGAAGTTCGATATCCCGCAACCAGCCCTGCGCCCAGATACGGATTGTTCACCAGGCCTTGAATCGTGCTGATGCGCGCCCAGTCGTAGGCCTGCTGCAGGGCAGCGTCGGGCAATTCCAGGTGGACAGTCTTTTCGAGGTAAGCGCGGTAATAATCCGCCGACTCCCGCATAGAGTCGCCGTAAGAACTCAACAGGTGCTGGTAAGTTTTCGCCGCATCGGCGAAGCCCGTGACCGAAGCCGCCAGAACCAGCAGCTTGGTTTCCTTTCCCTTTGGAGTTATTCCCAACCGGAACGAGTTTTCCTCGGACGAGGAATAATTAGTCTCATACGCGACTCGCGCATTTCTCGCCGTGGGAGACCCGAATAAGGCGGAAAACTTTCCGGCTTCGTCGCCGAAGACAAACGCACTCTTCTCGTCCCAGTCCGCAAACGTTCCCCCCAGCGCCGCGGGCCACTCCAACTGAAAGTCCGCGGTGAACGCTGCTTCCACTTCGAGCGGTTGCTCGGTCTCAATGTCCAGCAAAATCACTGCGCCCGGCTCGTTTACCGGCACGCACAAAGTTTCGCGCACCCGAAACGAATCGCCGACATACAGAATCGACGCCGAATCAGGCCGAACCGTTAGCGTGCGCGCCAGCGTCTCAGCCGGCAAAGCGTGATCGCCAACATGAAACGTTAGGTGGAAGTCGCGAAAGATCTTCAAGGGGTACACCCAGGCTTCGAATCGTCCGGCTTCGTTGCCGAACAGCCCCGCCCGGCTGCCGACGACTGGAAGGAACTCCCACGTTCGAACCGTTCGCGATAACTCCGGCGATGGTCCTGGCGTTGGCACCGCCTGCTGGGCGCCACAGACAGAGGTAAACAGCAACCAGATTCCCAACAGACAAACTGCCCAAGAGATGCAGAACGAGAAGTCAGAACGCGAAGCACACGTACGATCAGAATTCATTGCGGGCTTTCTTTTGAAACGGGATTTGGGCCGACCGGCTTGCAAAATCGCGGTTCCCTGAATTTAGGAGTAGGCGCGAATTCTAGCACGAGCCATGCGGAAGAGTCTGTGCAGGCACTGTTTGCTTCGCATTAGACTGACAAAATAGCGGCGAACTAGGGATTCTTCGTTTCCGCTGCGATCCGCACTCCCGAGCCTTCCTTAAGAGTGTGAAACCGGTCGACTGGCAAGTCGGCGAAGCGCTCGGTCAGGCCGCTCGGCCAGCGGACTTCAACCCACTCGATCTTCGCACTCGATCCCAGCCCGAAGTGCACTCGCATATCGCTGTTTGAGATGTAGCTCGATCCGCTGCGCACTTCGTCAACCAAAACGCGCGCCGCCGTCTTGACGCGAATGCGCGCCCCGATGCCGTCGCGATTCGATTTCGTCCCGACGGCGTGAATCGCGACCCAGTGATTCGCGCTGCGAACCTGATTCACCAGCAAACTGGGCTCAGCATTCATATTGCTGATCACGATCGAGAGTTTGCCGTCGTTCCACAAATCGCCAACCGCTAGACCCCGCGAAGCGGCAGCCGTCGTGATCCCGGTTCCCGCTGAAGCAGAGATGTCGCTGAACGTCCCGTCGCCATTGTTATGAAAAAGAATGCGCGGCTCTTTATAACTGCTGCCCAGGTGCTGACTGTCGACCTCCGGATAGACGTGCCCATTCACCAGAATCAGGTCGTGCCAGCCGTCGTTATCCATATCGAAGAACATCGTCCCCCAGCCCAGGTACTGCGTGTAAATACCCAGACCCGCCTCCGACGTAGCGTCGGTGAACGTGCCGTCGCCGTCGTTTTTGTACAAGGTTGATGTGTCGTCCGAAAAATTCGTCTTGAAGATGTCGAGGTGTCCATCGCCGTTGTAGTCCGCCACCGTCGAGCCCATGCCCGCTTGCTCGCGCCCATCTTCATTGAAAGCCACGCCCGCCGTGACGGCAACGTCGGTGAACGTCCCGTCGTGATTATTGCGGTAAAGAATGCTGGGCGTGCTGTCGCAGGCGATGAAAATGTCAGGCCAGCCGTCCTCGTCAAAATCAAGCGTCGATACACTGAAGGCATAGTGCCCGTCGGTGCGGTCGATGTGGGCCTTCGTGGTGACGTCCTCAAATGTTCCGTCGCCGCGGTTGTGGTAAAGGGTATTCTTCGCCCCTGCTAAGCCCCGCGGTCCGCACATCACCGGAACTCCCTTCCATATGCAGGTGGGCCGCTCCCCGGGCACGGGCGCGGTCGCCAGATCGAAATCCACGTAGTTGGCCACGACCAGATCCAGATGGCCGTCGCGGTCATAGTCGACAAACGCGCATCCCGTGCCCCACGCCTTGCCCGATCCCGCTACCCCGGCTTTTTCGGCGACCTCGGTAAACACTCCGTGGTCGTTGTGGTAGAGCCGGTTCTTTCCGTAATAGGTGACGTAGAGGTCTTCCCACCCATCGTTGTCGTAATCGCCGACGCACACTCCCTGGCCCCAGCCGGTTGCAGTCAGGCCAGTTTTGGCGGTCACGTCGGTGAACGTGCCATCATGATTGTTGTGATACAGGTGATTGCTCGGGCCTTGCCCGGCAGGTAATCCGTCGATCTTCGTGCCGTTCACCAGGAAAATGTCGGGCCAGCCGTCGTTGTCGTAATCGAAAATTGCCACGCCCGTTCCGGTGGTCTCGATAATGTATTTCTTGGTATCGATGCCGCCGAAGATGTTTTGCGCGGTCAGGCCCGCTTTGTCCGCGATGTCAGTGAAGGTCGCAATCGGCAAGGCAGGCGCAGCAGGCTTTGCTTGCTGGGCCTGCAGCGGTGCAGTCAAGAGCAAAGCAGCTACGAGCAACGCACTCACGAGACTTAGAGAACCGCAAGCAATCACGCGGAAACGGAGATTGATCAAGAAAACGGAAGGTACTCTCATCGGCCCAGTCGATGTTAGGGGGAGCATCGCCAGAGGGTCAAGCCGCGGCGCGACCCCAGCCCTCCGCGCGACCCGGCAACTGATCACCGTTTCCGCTCGGTCAAGGTGCGCTGGTGCCGGGCAGCAAAAAACGGCAGGGCCGACCCCCTGCCGTTTTCGCAATCTCTTTCGCTTCGAACTATTTCTTGTTGACGGACTTCTTGAGTTCGGCCCCAGGACTAAACTTCGCGACTTTGCGAGCGGCGATCTTGATAGTGGCGCCGGTTTGCGGGTTGCGTCCGTTGCGCGCTTTTCTCTGCGACACCGAGAAGGTGCCGAAGCCTATCAATGCCACCCGATCTCCTTTGCGGAGGGCAGACGTAATGCTGTCGACGGCGGTATCAATGGCAGTCGTGGCCTGCGCTTTACTGATTTCACATGCGCCTGCGATCCTGTCAACCAGATCGGCCTTGTTCATAGTCTCTCCTCGCAGGTCTCTTTTTTCGTGCTCAGCCTCCACCGGGACAAAAACTCGCTAGGGCTGAGTTGGGAAACCTGACGGCTTGTATTCTCCTCCGTCTGCGGCGAAAGTCAACTGTGAAAATCCGCGCCGGAAGCCTGTTTCGCACTCCTGCTCCCCGAATTGGGCCTGCCCGGGCGGCTTTTGCCCTAGCCCGGCACCGTTTTCCTCCGCCCTCCACAGCCCACCGCCTTCGTGCACAGGATGTACACAGGCCAACTGGGTTTCCAGCTTGCGCCGAACCGGGCTGCGGGTGCAAAGTCAAGAGAGAGGGAAATCGTTTTGGACATGATGCGCTCGAAGGTGGATGGGCCGAAGCTGGGCGGAGTGAAGATGGATGAAGTGAAGCTGGACAGAGTGAGGACGGACGGGGCAAAAACGGAACCGTCCCGGGCGCTCAAAGCTCCCACGGACATTTGCCCGCTCTGCGAGGGCACAGGATGGAAGACCGTGACCGCTCGCGGCAGCGCCGGTAGCGGCGAGTCTGGAAGCACCGCTGGAAGTAAAAACGATCGCCGCGTTACCCGCTGCGACTGCCAGCTGCGCGCTCGCGGACAATCCCTGCTCACCGCCGCCCGCATCCCCCGCCGCTACGAGCACTGCGAACTCTCCAACTTTGAATTCGATGGTCCATATCGTTCGCTGGCCCCGGCGCGCATGGCGGCTTGCCAGTTCGTGGAAGAGTATCCGCTCGATAAGACCGGCCTGCTCATCATCGGCACGATCGGCGTGGGCAAGACTCACCTCGCCGTCGGAATGATCAAGGAACTGATCGTCGGCAAAGGCATTGCCTGCCTCTTCTATGATTACCGCGAATTGCTCAAGCAGATCCAGAATTCCTACAACGATTCCGTCAAGACGACCGAACTGGATGTGCTTCGCCCCGTGTTCGAAACTGAGGTTCTAGTGCTGGACGAACTGGGAGCCGTCCGTCCCACGGAGTGGGTCTGGGACACCGTCAGCCTCATCCTCAACACTCGCTACAACGACAATCGCACCACTATAATCACGACCAATTACCCCAATCTCGTGGAACGTGATCGCTTGAGTAGCAACGTGAGCAGCCGCAGCTCCGAGGCCGCCAAATATGCCGCTGAGCGCGAGACTCTCGGCGATCGCATCGGTGACCGCATGCGTTCCCGGCTTCTAGAAATGTGTCGCATCGTCACCATGGAAGGTCACGATTACCGTGAACGCGTTAAGAGCGCCAGCTTTCGCTGAGGGACCTGCTCCTTGTCAGGTCAGGCCCGGCTCAACTCTCTTTGGTTTATCCGTGTGAATCCGCGCAGATCCGTGGCAAAGAAGTTCAATGAAGTTCTCTGTGTCTCTGTGCCTCTGTGGTAAAGACTTGCTTACAATGATCTCGTGCTGACGGAGCGCCTCGAATTCGCCCCTGAGCGGGATGCGGAGATCTTCGCCGCCGTCCCGGCAAGCCCGGCTGTATTTCTCCTTCGCGGAGCAGACCCCCAGGCCGAGCCCTACGTCAGCAAGACCGCGAGTCTCCGCCGCCGCCTGCAACGCCTCCTCGGCCCAGTCGAAGAGCGCACGAAAAAACTCAACCTGCGCGATCGCGTGCGCTTCATCGAGTACGCGCCCACCGGATCTGACTTTGAATCCGGCTTCCTGCTCTACCGTGTCCTGCGCGAGGCCTTCCCCAAGACTTACTCCGATCGCATGCGTTTCCGCTTCGCGCCCTTCGTGAAACTGCATCTGGAAAACGAATACCCACGCGCTTCCATCACCACGCGTCTGGGCCGCCTCAACGGACGTTCACTTTACTATGGCCCGTTTATTTCACGCGTTGCCGCCGAGAAGTTCATGAACGATTCGCTGGACTTCTTCAAGATGCGCCGCTGCGTCGACGACCTGCATCCCGACCCAAAATTCCCCGGCTGCATTTATTCCGAGATGAAGATGTGCCTGGCACCATGTTTCAAAGGATGCACCGACCAGGAATATGTTGGGGAAGTAAGCCGCGTGCAGGCCTACTTCGATTCCGCTGGAGACTCTCTGGCTCGCGAACTCTCCGCCGAACGCGAGGCCGCTTCGGCCAAGCTGGCCTTTGAAGACGCGGCCGCGATTCACGTGCGCGTGGAAAAACTCAAACCCATCCTCAGTCAGCTGCCCGAGATTGTACAGCGCCTCGACCGTCTCTCCGCGCTCATGATTCAACCAAGTTCAGCAGTAGGCTCGGTCGCATTTTTCCGCGTGGAATGTGGCCGACTCTCCGGGCCCATCGCTTTTACCATTCAACCCACCGAGCACGCCAAATCACAGTCGATGGAGTCGCGTGTTCAGGAAACTTTGCAATCGTCGCCGCCAGCAAAAGCAAAATCCGCGCTGGAAATCATGGAGCATCTCGCCCTGCTCAAGCGCTGGTTCTACCGCGGCAGCCGAACGGGCGAGATATTCTTCGCCGATACCAAGGGCGAACTCCCCATGCGCCGCGTCGTTCGCGGCATCTCCCGCGTCTTTCGCGGCGAAAAACCGGAAAAGGAAGCCAACCCAGCTGAGAATGCGTAGGCGATAACGAAAAACCTGGAGCCCAGTTTGTGGCTCAAACAAACCGGGCGACCCGAAGGCCGCCCATCTCATCCGTGTGAATCCGCGGCAAAGAAGTTCTAAATGTTCCGCGACTAGATATCCAGATTCTTAACATCCAAAGCATTCTCTTCGATGAACTTGCGCCGCGCCTCTACGTCCTCACCCATCAGCGTGGTGAAGATCGTTTCGCACTCGGCAATATCTTCGAGCCTCACTGAAAGCAGCGTCCGCCGCTCAGGATCCATGGTCGTCTCCCATAACTGCGGCGCCGTCATTTCGCCCAGGCCCTTATAGCGCTGGATGGTGAAGTCCTTGCGCCCTTCGTTGATCACATAATCGCGCAGGTCGCGGACGTTGCTCTTCTCCACCACTTCGATTTCCGTCTTCCGCTTCGCCGGCTTGGCCGTCTTCTTCTCGCCCTCAGCGGCGTCGCTTTCAGTGACCTCTGCGTTCTCCGCGGGCGCGGCCTTCGCCAGCGTCTCGACCACAAACGGCGGCTCCATGTAAGGTTCGATCTGCTTGTACTTCGAGATCATCTGGCGGCATTCCGCGCTGGACGCCAGCACCCAGTTGATGACGTGCTCGGCGCCATGCTTGTTGACGAAACTCACTTCCCACAGGTTGTGTTCCTCGTCGAAGCGCGCTTCTACGCTCTTGAAGCCTTCTTCCTTCTGCAGCTTCTTCAGTTCTCTTTCCAGGCGCTCGATTTTCTTCGACGGTGTCTTCTTCTCGCCCTCAAAATCGGCACGCTTGGCTAGATCAAGTTTCGGAATCAGTTCGGTGACCCGCTCATTGCGCACCCGCTTGTCGAGCTTTTCGAAAAATCCCAGATACTCGTCGAGCACCGTCATGAAACGCGCCAGGTCCTTGCCTTCAATTTTGGCAGCGCCTTCGCCGTAACGTACGGTCAGGCCGTCGGCCGCGCGCTTCACCATTACTTTCACGAACTCGCGCTCGTCTTTGATGTACTGCTGCGACTTGCCTTTCTTCAGCGAGAACAACGGCGGCTGCGCGATGAACACATTGCCGCGCTTGATCAGTTCCTGCATGTGCCGGAAGAAGAACGTCAGCAGCAGCGTGCGGATGTGGCTGCCGTCCACGTCGGCGTCGGTCATCAGAATGATTTTGCCGTAGCGCACTTTCGTGGGATCGAAGTCTTCCTTCGAAATGCCGGTGCCCAGCGCCGTGATCATGGCGCGAATTTCTTCGTGCGCCAGCATCTTGTCGTAGCGCGCCTTCTCGACGTTAAGAATTTTTCCCTTGAGCGGCAGAATCGCCTGGAAGCGCCGGTCGCGTCCCTGCTTCGCGGTTCCACCTGCCGACTCGCCCTCGACCAGAAATAGTTCACAGCGATTCGGGTCGCGCTCCGAACAATCCGCCAGCTTGCCCGGCAAGCCTCCAGAGTCGAGTGCACCTTTGCGCCGCGTCAAATCGCGAGCCTTACGCGCCGCTTCGCGCGCCCGCGCAGCGTCCACCGCCTTGTTGATGATCTTCCGGCCCACAGTCGCGTTCTGCTCGAAGAACGCGCCAAGCCGTTCGTTCACAAACTGTGTAACCGTGCCGGCGATGTCGGAATTCAGCTTGCCCTTGGTCTGCCCTTCGAACTGTGGCTGCGGCAGTTTCACGCTGATCACCGCCACCAGTCCTTCGCGCACATCGTCGCCTGTCAGATTCTCTTTGACGTCTTTGAACAGCCCCATCTGCTGCCCGGCGTAGTTAATGGTGCGGGTCAGGGCGGTGCGGAATCCGGAAAGATGCGTGCCCCCATCAACGGTGTTGATGTTGTTGGCAAAGCTGAAAATTGTTTCCGAATACGCGTCGTTGTACTGCAGTCCAATCTCCATGTGCACGCCGTTGCGGTCGTCTTCCATGTAGATGGGTTTGTCGTGCAGCACCTGTTTGCCGCGATTGAGATGCTTGATGAACTCGGCAATGCCGCCGTTGTATTTGAACTCCGTGTTCTTGGGCTCGCCCGACTTCGAATCAGTGGCGCGCTCGTCCGTCAGCGTGATCAGTAGTCCCTTGTTCAGGAACGCCAGTTCACGCAAGCGCTGCGCCAGCGTGTCGTAGTTATATTGCGTCTCGGTAAAAATCGAGCGGTCGGGCAGAAAGTGAACCTTCGTCCCACGCTTTTTCGTCGCGCCCGTCTTCGTCAGCTTGTTGGTGGGGTCGCCCTTGGAATAGTTCTGCTGCCAGGTCGCGCCATCGCGCCAAATCTCCAGATCCAAATCTTCGCTCAGCGCGTTCACGCACGATACGCCAACGCCGTGCAGTCCGCCGGAAACTTTATAAGTTGACGAATCAAATTTACCGCCGGCATGCAGCGTGGTCATCACCACTTGCGCCGCGGAAACTTTCTCGCCGTCAATCACCATGTCGTCGCACGGAATGCCGCGTCCGTCGTCAATGACCGTGATCGAGTTGTCGAGATGGATCGTGACCTCAATCTTGGTGGCGAATCCGGCGAGCGCTTCGTCCACGGAATTGTCAACCACTTCGTACACCAGATGATGCAGGCCCAGTTCGCCCGTCGACCCGATGTACATCGCAGGCCGCTTGCGCACCGCCTCCATGCCGCCCAGCACTTTAATGGAATCGGCGTTGTAGCTGCCGTCGCCATCTCCGCTCGTGCTTGCGCCGTTCGCGCTGCTGATCGGGGTTACTTTTCCGTTTTTTGTCTTGGTGTCAACGATGGGAGTATTGATCTCTTTGGTGGCCATTCCGCTCCGCGAAAATGTCCCGATTTGTGCTCTGACTTTGGTCTTGCGAATCTCTGGAATTCGGCTGGAATGTTCGCCCTGGCTCAACCGCTCTGAAGCCCCCTGCAAAAGACTTCAAGTTGTTGAAATTCCTAATACTTAGGGCCGTATTGCAACTACACAAATTATATCACAAATCGTCGTTTCTTGAGCCGGGCGAAACGCGCCGAATCGACTCAGTAACAACCGTGTCCAGCGAGAAGGAATGCCAAAGAATCGGGCTCCATGGGAGTGGGCTTGTCGTTCGAATCAAGGATGTCACTGCTCGCCAGCAGGCACTCGGGTAAGCAGAATTATGCGCTGGAAAACGAAAGATGAAATAAAGCCGCGGTTCTGGGCCTTTCCTGGGACCAGATCCACCTCGTAATTTTCAGTGCTATTCGATTTCTCAGATGCCCACTCTACTATTGCGATCCGCAGGTGATAGCTGCCTTTCTGTTCTACCGCAAGTTCGCCCTTAATCGTGATTTTGGCAGAATGGTGCATCTCGGATAACTCAAATGGCTTTCGAGGTACAATTCGCGTTTGCAGTTCCGTGGTGGCGGCGGGATCGATGAGGATAACCTTCAAGAGGAACTCCTCAGGGCTGGAGCCCGGCAGAACTCCTGAACCAGCCAGTAGGCAAGCGACCAACATGAGCCTAGAGAATCTCATCAGCTATTTCTCCAGCCGAAAAAACAAGGGCGGCCTCAGAGGCCGCCCAATACCCTCTTCTGCCACCTGCGTTACGCCGTCGCCGGCCGCTCCCCACCCTTGGCGCGTCCCGGTTGCAAGTCCGGCTTAATCACGTGCTGCACGCCGTCGTCCTTCGACGTTGGCGGCGGCTGAATCGGAGGCAGTTGCTGGTTCTCCACCAACATTTTGATTTCGTTTGCGTCCAGCACCTCACGCTCGATCAGCGCCCGCGCAATCCGCTCCAGTACATCGCGGTTGTCGGAAATGACTTGCTTCGCCACGGTGTAGCCGGCGTTCACCAGTTTGCGCACTTCCTGGTCGATCTTGATCGCCGTATCTTCGCTGTAGTCTCGATGCTGCGCAATTTCGCGGCCCAGGAAGATCTGCTCCTCTTTCTTGCCGAACGTCATCGGGCCCAGATCGCTCATGCCCCACTCGCACACCATCTTGCGCGCCATGTCCGTGGCCCGCTCAATGTCGTTGCCCGCGCCGGTGCTCAACACGTTCAGGAACAGTTCTTCCGCGATGCGCCCGCCCATCAGGATCGCGATCTCGGTCTCCAGATAATTCTTGTAGTAGTTGTGCCGGTCATCCGTGGGCAATTGCATCGTCACGCCCAACGCCATGCCGCGCGGAATAATCGTGACCTTGTGCAAAGGATCGGAATTCGGCATCTTTGCCGCCACCAGTGCGTGTCCCGCCTCGTGGTAGGCCGTATTCTTCTTCTCTTCGTCGGTGAGCAGCAGCGACTTGCGCTCCACACCCATCAGAACTTTGTCTTTGGCCAGTTCAAAGTCGTAATGCAGTACCGCCTTGCGATTCTGCCGGGCCGCGGCCAGGGCAGCCTCGTTTACCATGTTGGCCAAGTCCGCGCCAGAGAATCCCGGTGTCCCGCGGGCCAGCACCGAGAGATCGACATCTTCGGCAAGTGGAATCTTGCGGGTATGTACGCGCAGAATCTCCTCGCGCCCACGCACATCCGGACGGCTCACTACCACGCGCCTGTCAAAACGCCCAGGCCGCAGCAACGCCGGATCGAGCACATCAGGACGGTTCGTCGCCGCCATCAGGATGACGCCCTCGTTCGATTCGAAGCCGTCCATCTCCACCAGCAGCTGATTCAAAGTCTGCTCGCGTTCGTCGTGTCCACCACCTAGGCCCGCCCCGCGATGGCGTCCTACAGCATCAATCTCATCAATGAAAATGATGCACGGAGCGTTCTTCTTGCCCTGCTCGAACAAGTCGCGCACCCGGCTCGCGCCCACGCCTACAAACATCTCAACGAAGTCCGAGCCCGATATCGAGAAGAAGGGCACATTCGCCTCGCCGGCAACCGCCCGAGCCAGCAACGTCTTGCCCGTTCCCGGAGGCCCAACCAGCAGCACGCCCTTCGGAATGCGACCGCCCAGCTTCTGGAACTTCTGCGCCTCGCGCAGGAACTCAATAATCTCGCGCAGCTCTTCTTTGGCTTCTTCCACGCCGGCCACGTCTTTGAACGTGACTTTCTTCTGCTGCATCGAGAGCAGCCGCGCCCGGCTCTTGCCGAACGACAGCGCCTTATTGCCGCCAGTCTGCATTTGCCGGATCATGAAGAACCACAACGCGCCCAGCAGAATCAGCGGCGCCCACGTGCCCAGCAACTGCAGGGGCAGGCTTCCGCTGTTCACATCGGTAAACTTGACGTCCACGCCCTTGGCGCGCAGGTCCTTCATCACTTCGGGCGTGAAATAGGTCGCCGGCGCTGTGCTGTGGAATAAGGATCCGTTGCGCAGCTTGCCGCGTACTTCCATCCCGTTGACGGTGAATTCCTGAACGGCATTCTGATCCAAGTCGCTCATGAACTGCGTGGAGTGCAGTTCGTTGTCTTTCTGGCCATCGCGGGCGCTCTTGACTACTGTCCACAGCAATAGCGCCGAAACCAAAATCAGCAACCAGAAGAGCACGGTCTTTACAGTTGAGTTCACCTAGAAGGCTCCTGAATTTCCAACGGGCAGCTGCCTACACCAACCCCCGAGACTCACTACGTTTAGATGCCCTTGCACAACTTTCGATTGGCAAAATCTCTGCTGCCCCATTCTACCTTTTCCCTGTCAAAAAGGCCCGTCGCTGGCGTAATGACCTAAGTCACAGGGATTCTTACATTTGCCGCCGCCAAGTACGGCAGATTCCGGTCGGTCTGTTCCACCGCTCCCAGCCCGTAGCCCACCAGAAAAGTTTCATCCACCAGAAACCCGAAATAATCCGGCTGCAAGGGCACGCGCCGCGCCGACTGCCGGTCCAGCAGCGTCACCAGCTTCACTGATGCCGCCCCACGCGATCGCAGGTCGCTCATCAGAAACTCACTGGTCACGCCCGAATGCACCAACCCCTCGACCAGCAGGATGTGCTGCCCCCGAATGTCCGGCTCGTGGCTGAAAAAAATCTCCATCACGTCATGCGCCGCACCGCTCGGCGGCCGCGTGTACCGGGGTTTAATGAACTGGCAAACCACCGGCACTTCAATCGCCCGCACCAGGTCAGCCTGAAACATGAACGCATTTTCCAGAACCGCCAGCATCTGCACGGTCTGACCCTTGTAGTCGTCAGAAATCTGCCGGCCCAGTTCCTTCACGCGCTTCTGGATTTGCTCCGAAGTGATGACCGGACGCAGGGGCTCGACTCGCGGACCGTTCATGAATTTAGCCGCCTCCTGGCTTTGTCATCCTGAGCGAAGCTCGTCGTTCACGAAGTGAACGACAACGCAGTCGAAGGATCTCTACTCTTCCGTGCTCCCGCCTAAGAATCTCTCCCCGAACTCAGCGGCGTATCCACAATCAAAATCGCCGCCCGCCCCGGCCGGGCCCGAAGGCTCGCCGGCACCGGAAACCCTCGCATCCACACAATCTCTTCGCCACTGTCGTTATTGGTAACGATCACCGGCCAAACCCTGCGCTCCGGCTGGGCCACCCGCCGCTCCTGCAGCAATTCCTTAATCTTCTTCGGGGACTTCGTATGGGCCGGCCAGAATCGGTCCCCCGCACGCCAGTTCCGCACCCGCAACAGTTCGGGCAAAGATGCCGCATCGAGGAGGTGATCAGGATTATACCCCGCCACCACCCCCGCAGGAATGGCCCGCGCCTCAATCGTTGCCCCAGCCTCGTAAACGATGATCTTCCCGGGCATGGCAAGTTCGTACTCGTAATCCTGCGCCGTCACCGGCGCGCGCAGGTCGGGAGTCACGAATACAAGCTCCTCAGGTTCGAGCACCACCTTCCACCCCAGCTGCAGCGACAACTCCTTGCTCGCCGCGCTGTCCTCCGCCGCCATCCGCAGAATCTCTTCCACGTGCTTGAACTCCAGCGGAATCCCCGCATTCTCCCCAATCGCCTTCACCAGCCGCCGCTGCACCGCCACCGGCTCGCCCAGAAACCACATCCGGCTCACCGCAGCGTTCATTACCACCCACGGAGCCTCTTCGATCCTCATACGGAGATCAGCCCGCAGCTCCGCATCCCGATCCCGTGAAGACTGAGGAGAACGTGACGGTTCCGGGTGCCCCATTTCTCGCGCGCCCTTTGCGCGAGAAGTGGGAATTACGACGGCATCAGAAAGAGGGAACTCGACGGACCTTGCCCCGCTGCCGCCAACTTCGAGCCCCGCAATCTGCACCAGATTCTTCTCTACAGACACCGCCCGCGCCCACTCCGGCTCCGACCACTGCACCACCGTCCCCAGCCAGCCCGAGACTTCGTTCTCCCAGTAATCTTCCTCCCCGCGCGCAATCTCCGCCAACTCGGCCAGATTCTCCGCCACCGCCGGATTGAACTCCCGCTCCAGCAGCGGCACCACCAGCTTACGCACCCGGTTGCGCGTGAACCGCTCATCGGAATTCGTCGAATCCTCGCGCCAGCCCTGCCCGATGTCCCGAAGATACTGTTCCAGTTCCCGCCGCCTCACCGTGAGCAATGGCCGAACAATCTCCCCGGACACGTCTCCATCGTCATCCTCGACCACAATCCGCGGATGAATCCCCCCCAGCCCCCTCAGCCCCGCCCCTCGAATCATCCGCATCAAGACAGTCTCCGCCTGATCGTCAAGCGTATGCCCGGTAACAATTTTGTTTAGTCGGGTCTGCTTTGAATGGGTGGGGCTTTCAACCGCGTCGTTAGACGTTTCATGGAAGGCCCCGTGGGTGTGCGGCGAAGGCGCTTCGTGGAAAGCACCGTGGAAGAGCGGCCCTTCAGGGCCGCGTAAAGCCGTCTTCTCGAGATCGGGCTTTAGCCCCTGTGGGACGCCATCGAACTGAAGCTCTTGGGGCACGCCGCCTTTGGGTGGCGCAGCGCTTCCAGCGCTTGTGCGATCTTCGCCCTCATCAGAATCTGGAGCTTCAGCCCCCGCGGGACCTCCCTCAGCCCCCAGAAGATACCGAAAGAACCCATACCGCAACTCCCGCGCCGCTGTCTCCACGCTGACCTGTTCGTGAGCCGCATGCCCCGCCACATCATCCCCATCAACATAGAACTCCAGATCAAAGGCGCGCGCCAGCCCCGCCACGAATTCCTGATCCGCCTCCGACTCCGCCCCGCGCAGCCTGTGATTGAAATGAGCAACAGAAAGGACAATCCCCAACTCGCCCCGCAACTCCAGCAGCACCCGCAACAGCGCCACCGAATCAATCCCGCCAGAAACAGCCACCCCCACGCGCTCCCCCGCCGAAAGCAGTTCATCCCGCCGAATATGGGAAAGCACGCGCTCCGCCAGTGAATGCACGGAACCATGGTACCGCAGGACTCATGTGGGGACAGCCGCCCCCGGCTGCCCGCGGAGCGAAGCTTCGCTGTGCACTGCTCGCGCCGATTGTTTCTCGAGTGATAGTGATGAAGACCGGGCGAGCCGGCGCTCGCCGGACGGCCGAGGGCGGCCGTCCCCACATAAACAACCGCCTTACACTCCCGCGCTCTTCTCCGCAATCACCTTCCGAATCTTCTCCACGAACTCCGCCGCCGGCATGTCTTCCGTCTTCTCTTTCCCGCGCGCGCGGACGTTCACCGTCCCCGCCTCCGCCTCTTTATCTCCCACCACGAGCAGGAACGGCACCTTCTGCATGGCGTGCTCGCGAATCTTGGCGTTCATCTTCTCGTTGCGCGCATCCACTTGCACGCGCACGCCAATCGCCTTCAACTGCGCCGCCACTCTGTTCGCATACTCTGCATGCCGCTCGCTGATCGGAATCATCACCGCCTGCACCGGCGACAGCCACACCGGAAACGCGCCCGCATAGTGCTCCAGCAGCACGCCGAAGAAGCGTTCCACCGACCCAAACAGCGCGCGATGCACCATCACCGGCTGCTTGCGCGAACCATCCTCGGCGACATATTCCAGGCCAAAGCGTTGCGGCAGATTGAAGTCGACCTGCACCGTCGAGAGCTGCCACAGCCGCCCGATCGCGTCCACCAGCTTGATATCGATCTTCGGCCCATAAAACGCCGCTTCGCCAGGGATGGTCTTGTACTCCACATTCTTGCGCTTCAGCACATTCTCCAGCGATTGAATCGCGTGAATCCATTGCTCTTCGCTGCCCACAAAATTCTTCTTGTCGTCCGGATTCCACGTAGAAAGTTCGACCTGATACTTGTCGAAGCCAAAATCCTTCAGCACATCCAGCGCAAACTCAAGGCAGCCGGTAATCTCGCCTTCCACCTGTTCCGGCGTGCAGAAGATGTGCGAGTCATCCTGGGTAAACCCGCGCACGCGCAACAACCCATGCATCACGCCCGAACGCTCATACCGATACACCGTCCCCAGCTCGCCCAGCCGCACCGGCAAGTCGCGATATGACTTCAGCGAGTCTTTGTAAATCAGAATGTGCCCCGGACAATTCATCGGCTTCAGCCGATACTCGGCGTCGTCGAGCTCCATGGCGTCGAACATGTTCTGCGAGTAATACCCCTCATGCCCCGAGGTATAAAACAGCTGCCGCCGCGCGACATGCGGCGTGTACACCAGCGAGTACCCTCGCTTCAGGTACTGCTCGCGCATCCAGTCTTCCATTTCCTTGCGGATGATCCCGCCCTTGGGATGCCAGAAAATCAGCCCCGGCCCCGCCAGCTCCTGAATCGAAAACAAATCGAGCTGCTGGCCCAGCACGCGGTGGTCGCGCTTCTTCGCCTCTTCCAGCTGATTCAGATAGGCGTCGAGATCTTTCTTCGAAAAAAACGACGTCCCGTAAATCCGCTGCAGCTGCGGATTCTTCTCATCCCCCAGCCAGTACGCGCCCGCAATATTGAACAGCTTGAATGCCTTGATCTTCCCGGTCGAAGGAATATGCGGCCCGCGGCAGAAATCGGTGAACTTGCCCGTGCGGTAAATTGAAATCTTTTCATCGGGCTTGGTGAATTGCTCGATGAAATGGCACTTCATGAAGTCGCCTTCTTTTTTGAACTCGGCCAGCCCCTGGTCGCGCGGCAGAAACTCGCGCGCATACGGCAGGTTCTGCTGCACCAGTTCCTGCATCTTCTTCTCGATCTTTTCCAGGTCCTCGGGCGTAAACGGCGTGGGCCGGTAGAAATCGTAAAAAAATCCACTCTCCGTCGCGGGTCCGTGCCCCAGCTTGGTCTCAGGAAAAAGTTCCAGCACCGCCGCCGCCAGCAAGTGTGCTGACGAATGCCGGTACACCTCGAGAGCCTCAGGGGACTTGTCGGTCAACAGCGTCAGGTCGGTATCTTTTTCCAGCGGCCGCGTCAGGTCGATCAGGTCGCCGTTCGCTTTGGCCGCCAGCGCCGCGTCGGCCAACCGCTGGCCAATCGACTTCGCAATATCGAGCGCAGTCGTACCCTTAGGAACTTCCTTCACGCTCCCGTCCGGGAGCTTCACATGAATGCTGTTTGCCATAAGATTGAGACCTGCCACACTACTCAATCCTTCAGTTTATTGGAGCGATGGGGGAGGGTCAAACCGGGGTGGGGACCGACGTAGAGCAGCGCGAAAATTCCTCAACCTGAACACAACAACCTCCTTCGACTCCTGCCGGGTCGGTCCAGCGACGGGGTCGATGAGCGCAATGGGGATGTTACGCCAACTGACACTCATTGACCCGATTCGTGGACGGCCCGTCGATCGACATTCTGTTTAATCCGTTGCTACCGGCGCAGAGCGGGAACGAATTGGCGCACTTCGGTTTGCGCCTCGATCTGTCCGCCGGTATAAGTTACGCCGCCGGTCGCCGGATCGAAGACGTAGATCGAGTAAATTGACGGATTCTGGACTTGCTGGTCAAGCGTATAGACAAGAACATCATCCGGGCTGAAGCCGACTACGAAGCCGTTGACGTAATTTCCCGTTTCGACGACCTTCTGCTGCGCCGACTCAATCTTTGCGATCAGAGTGTTGTCGGGCGATACCTGAAAGAAAACGTATCTGCCTGACGGATCGGGCGTTTCCCAGGTTGCATAGCCGCAGGCTTCGAGCATTGTCGCCGTGCAGGTAAAGAGCGGCGTTCCGTTCAGCGAAGCAACGCCCAGTTCGCTCTGCCCGTACGAATTTTGCATCGGAACGTCGAAGTAAAGAATAGACAACGGAGTGATGTTGACGAGATTGGTGCTGGTGGTCTCTCCATTGGCCCAGTACGCGATCTGGGTTTCTGAGCCGAGCGCACCGGTCTTCTGGTTTACCGGCCTCGAATAGTAGAAACCTTGGTAGCCGTAGGCGTAGGGGCAATACCAGGAATCGTACATCGTGGTGCCGCTGGGGTTGAACCCTACGATACTGAAACTGGCAAAGTCGGCTCCAGATGAGCACGGACCATTCGCGGGATAGGTCGCGACCTTTGTGCCTTCTTTCACCTTTCCCGTCGTCGGATTGATCCCAAATGAATAAATCGAAGCAAAGACTTGTTGGTTTTCCGTATTCTCAGTGATTCGGGTCGCGTAGGCGACGGTTCCATCCGGGTCAATCGAGAGAGGGGAAAAACTGTTTCCCAGAATCACGGTCTGAACCGCAGGAAGCTGCGGCACTCCGGTCGAATCTGTTGCATAAACCCATAGTTGTTGGTTGTTGGCGAATGCGGTCACGTAGAGGAAATGATCGTTTGGGGAGGGAACTATGGTGGCAGGCCCTGAAGTGAAATCGAGCGTGACGCCCTGGCCTTGTTGCGTGGGAAATCCGGTCTGGCGGTCGATGTTGTAAGTTTGGACGATAGACCCGTACTGGTTGTAAACGACTTCGATGGAATTGCCGGCAGGCGTCTGCGCGAAGAGCGACGACGCACAGAAGACCAGTGGACACACTGCTGCGACGAAAATGTGAGTGAAGCGGCTTTGCATGGAAAGATACTCCTTGGGACCACGGTGAACCCGCAGTCTGCGCGAGTATTAGGTGTCGTTGGTCTAGGGAAGGTTGGTTTCAAGATTGCTAGGTGTTGAAATCGGGCGTCAGCACTCATTGACTCGTTGCGCCCTCGCCACCGCGCACGGTTTCCCTAGGGATGCGCGCTCATAGTCTTCGTTTCGAACGAGAGCTGGAGTTTGCCGGGAACCGGAGTAAAGACAGGATCATCGTTGGCCCATGGCTTGCGGCACGGCTTTCCGTGTTCATACAAATCCAGGTTCTGGCTCAGGAGTTTCACCAGGTCAAACTGTCGCGAAGGTTCGAGCTGGTGAATGATGGCCCGTTGGGTCTCAGCGGCATCCTGAAATCGACCCACCGATGCCAGAGCCATGGCCAGAGTCACGCCCTCTTCAAAACCATCTCCCTGCTGATTCTGTACCAGCGTTTCGATGATCCGCAGAGCGCGGCTTTCGTCGCGCACGGCAGGGTCCGGCGCCGCGGCCAGCAGGCGCGCCAGCGCATTCGCGATGTCAGGATCGCTGGGCAGCGTCCGGGATGCCTCCTCTAAGAGCGAGCGGGCCTGAGCGTATGCGCCGCAGTGAACCGACGCCATCGCCTGCATCAACCGGGCAAATCCATTCTGCGGCTCAAGCGAAGCCACAACTCCATACTCTCGTCCAGCCTCCTCATCCTTCTTGCTGCGCATGAGAAGGTTGGCGAGCTGAAAATGAGAGGCCGCGAGCCCAGGATCCAATCGAATCGCTTCCTGGAATTGAGCGATCGCCAGATCCTCTTTTCCAGTGTCGATCAGCAATATCCCCATATTGAAGTGCACCGGAGCGTTGTTGGGGTCGAGCTGCGAGGCATGCGCGTACTGTTGGAGCGCCTCATCATTCTTCCCGGCCTTGGCCAGGGCCACGCCCAGATACATGTATGCGATTGGGTCGGAGGGGTAGAGCTGGACCAGCTGACGATAGGAAGCAATCGCGTCGGCAAAGCGCTTTTCGTGAACGGCGGCGCTGCCGCGTTCCAGCAACCCCACCTTGCCTTGTTTGAGCACGCCAATTTCATCCAATAACGAATCCTGGATGGTCGGGTCCATCTCACCTCGAGCCTGTATCTGCTCCTGCATCTGCTGCAGGTCGCCCAGAGAGCGATAGGTCATGGCAAGCTGATAGTGAATGCTGGAGGCTTTGGGCTCGCGCGCCAGCGCTTCTTTGAAATACTTCAAAGCCGCCGGGTAGCGGTGTTCGATCAGTGCGACCTTGCCCAACCCGGTCAGGGCCGCGGCCGCGGACGAACTTGGCTGAGCCCCAGATTTGACGGACGGAGATTTGACAGGCGCAGACGTCACGGGCGTAGACGTTACGGGTGTAGACATGGCGAGCATGGATTTCGCAAACCACGCCTTGGCCGAATCCAGGTGATTCGCGCTGAGCTCCAGGTAACCCAGCCGCAGCATGACGGTGGCGTTGCCTGGTTTCAGCGCAGAGGCCCGCTGATAGTCACGTAGAGCTGAATCGGTGTCGCCCCGCAGCTGATAGAGATAGCCCGCGTAATATTCCCAGCGAAAAGATTTGGGCTCCAATGTAGCGGCATTCTGATAGGCAGCCAGCGCAGCATCGTCAAAGCCGTAGGCCTGATAAATCTCACCCAGACTCCCAAAGGCTGTGGCTTTCTCGACATTAGAAGCATTCGATCGGGCCAAAGTCGCCGCCAGCGCGGCTTGTGCAGCTCGAATCTGTTCCCGGACGGGTTGGTCCACCCCCGCCAACTCAGGTTGGGGAACCTCCATCAGATCAACTTTATGATCCGGGGATTTCGCGGGAGCTTCCTGCGTGGCAGCCGAGGAACTTAGTGCGGCACTTGCCGCCGCCGCAGCCAGCACTATCACAATGATCCAGTGTGGAGCTGTCTTCAGCGACGGTGTACTCCGCAGCATCTTCATGGTGCAATCTTCATGGTGCAGTTTTCGTCGTGCCGCTGCCTTCACGCAGCGTAGTGTATTTGCCCAGTGGAAGTCCCGTCCATTCTTCCACTCGGCCGCTCACCCAGTGCGCCTTCACCTTGGTAATTTCAGGGTTGTCACCCAATCCAAACAGAATCCTTGGATCGCTCGACGAACAATAACTGCCGTCGCTGTGCACCCGCCGCCACAGCGTCGGCGCATTGCGGCGAAAAACCGCGACTCGCGTACCCAGCATGTCGCGGTGATATTTGTCGCCCACCATGCGGAATCCGATCCACGGCTTGCGGTGGCCAACATTATTCACCAGCAGGCGCGCGGGGCCGTTGTTATTGATCAGGACGACATCGATGTCTCCATCATTGTCGATATCGCCGAAGGCTGCGCCCCGGCCCACTTCCAGAAGTGAGAACGCAGGTCCCGCGCGATTCGTGACATCCTCGAACTGACCCTTACCGTTGTTATGGAACAAAAGGTTAGATTGCGCCAGCGGATAGAGACTGCCTTTGCGGGCTTGTTCTTCAATCAATGTGACGGATCCATTCACCATCAACAGATCCAGCCAGCCATCGTTATCGTAGTCGAAAACGCCCAGCCCGAATCCCGTGTAGCGATGCGTCGCTAATGCGATCCCAGCTTCGTAAGACCGGTCCTCAAACCAGCCCTTCCCATTATTCGCGTACACGTCGGCGTATTGGCCCATGAGATTTGTGACCACCAGATCTTCAAACCCTCGCCCCAGGAGATCACCTGCCTCCGTCCCCATGCTGGATTGGTTGCCGCCATCTCGATTGACTGCGCAACCGGAAACCAGCGCGTCATTCTTAAAGGTTCCGTCGCGCTGGTTGATCCAGAGCTGATTCGTGCGCATGTCATTGGTCACGTACAGATCGAGCCATCCATCGCCATTGAAATCTGCTGAAACGACGCCCATGGCGCCCAAAAACTCACTGCCGATTCGCGAACGAACCGATACATCTTCAAACGTGCCGTCGCGCCGATTTCGAAACAAGCGGTTGGGTAATGGGCTAAACGACAGTGGTCCGCAGTAGTCTTCCGCGCCGCTGGGCGCAAGGCACTTCTTCTGGTTGGTATACCGGAAGTCCACATAATTGCAGACGAAAAGATCTAACCAGCCATCGCGATCATAATCCAGGAAGGTCGCGCTGCAACCCCAGCCTGGAACATCAGTCCCGCTTTCGACGGTCACATCGGTAAACGTGCCGTCGCCGTTATTTCGCCACATCTGACTGTGGCCGAAGTTGGTAATGTATAAATCCACCCAGCCGTCATTATTAAAATCAGCCGCCGCCACTCCCATGCCAAATCCGGTGGCCCTGATTCCACTTTCCTCAGTGACGTCGACGAACTTGAGCGTGCAAGTGCCGTCCGCATGGCGAATTGAATCGTTGCGATAGAGCCGGCCGCGCAACGGCAACTGCGGTTGAAATGTAGACTGGCTCTGTTCCTTGTTCGGACCAAGCAGTGCTCCCTGAACCAGGAAAATGTCGAGATCGCCGTCATTGTCATAGTCAAAAAGCGCGACGCCCGATCCCATGACCTCCGGATAGTAGTGCGCCCCCGACATCCCGTTGAAGTGAACAAAATCAATCCCCGACTCTTTCGCACGTTCGGAAAAAATCTCCTCTGCGGCAGTGGACGTGGAACCAGGCGCACCTTGCCGAGCCACCGCCGCAGCCATCCCGAGCTTGATGAAGTCACGCCGGTTGATCATCCGGTTGATCATTGAGTTGATCATTAAGATGAATGGTGGCACATCACCATCATCGCGGCAAGTAATGCGGCCATTTAGGGCAAGTCGGCTGTATACTTCTAGGTTTTGAAGCGCTGGCTGTGATTCGACTGAAGAGGGCATTCTCCATGACAACTCCTTGCTTCGATAACATTTTCTATTTTCCCCGCTCCCTGCGGAACCGCCGCCATACGCATTCCGGCGGGCTTGCCATCATCGCTCTGCTGGCCATAACTCTGCTGACCGCAAAGCCAGTCCACGCGCAGTTGAAGGCCAAGGTGTCAGTCGATCCCTCGCAGACGAAAGCCATGATCTACACCACCTCGCTCGGCATCGCCGCCGAGCGCTGGGATCTCAAGCCCTTCGATGCCGCGACCTTGCAGTTGCTGCACGATGCTGGAATCACCAATATCCGTTTCCCCGGCAACGGCGGCATCGATGCCCTCTATCACTGGTCCACCGGAGCCATCACCAATCCCTACACGAGCGACCGCGCCCCCGCCTTCCCTCGCGAAAAACAGTTTCCTGCCCTGGTCCCGGTCATCGATGCCTTGGGCTCCGCGCTCATCTCGGTCAACTACGGCAGCAATCTTGACGGCAGTGGCGGCGGCGAACCCGCCGAAGCCGCAGCCTGGGTCGCCTATGCCAACGGCATTCCCTCCAACACGCAAGCCATCGGCAAAGATTCCAAAGGCAACGATTGGAAGACCGTCGGTTTCTGGGCCAGCCTGCGGGCTGCCACTCCTCTGCCCACCGACGATGGATTCAACCAGCTGCGCATCGCCCATCCCGCGCCCATCGGCATTCTCCTGTGGACCGTCGGCAACGAACCATGGGGCAACGGATTCTACGACCAGAGCCGCACCGTCGGCTCCGACGCTGACAACGAAGGCAAGTATGGCCAGAGCGCGTCGCCCGAGCCCGACCTGCACGCCGGCACCGTGCCCGGTTCAAAAGAGTGGGGACACAATCGACACAACCCCAAGGTCGGCCCCGCCGCGTATGGCGCTGCAGTGGTGCAATACGTCAAGGCCATGAAGGCCGTCGATCCCAGCATCTTCGTCGGCGCCTACGTCATGCCGCCGCCCTACACTAACGATGCCAACCAGATGGGAAAGAACTGGAACGCCGAAGTCTTGAAGGGCGCCTGCGCGAGCATGGACTTCGCCGCCGCCACATTATGGGAAGGCAAAGACTCTCCGCCGGTCTATCGGCAACAGATCGACGAAGACGACCTGCTCATGACAGCTCTCGATGCCATGGACGACACGAAGCGTTTTCCTCAGAATGCCCTCGAACACGATTACGCCCTGCTGGGCAATGATCTCAAAGTACAGTACAAGAAGTTCTGTCCCAACAACCATTACCCGCAGCTGGCCTTTACCAGCGTGGGAATTGCACCCTGGCTGCCGCCCAAGAATCCCGCCGTCACCGCCCTCTATACCGCTGACTCCGTGGCCACGCTGCTGGAGCGCGGCGCCTACACCGTGGAGTGGTCGCCTATCCACGCGCTCAGCCCCAGTTTTCTCGATAACAACAACCAGCCCCAGCCGCCCTACTACGGCATAAAGATCCTGCACGACGTAGCCCGCGTCGGCGATACATTCGTCACCGCCAATTCCGCCATGGACACGCTGGCCGTCCATGCCGTGAAAAAACGCGACGGCGGACTCGGCCTGCTCCTGATTAACAAAGATCTCACTCGCTCCGTCACCGTTACGGTTTCCGTTGCGGGCTACGCCTACGCCAACAAAGGCACGCGCTTCGACTACGGCAAACTCACCCTCGACGCCGGCAAGAACATCACCGAAGCCCCCATCGATAATCTGGGCGCAACGTTTACCGTGGAAGTCCCGCGCTACTCGATTACCGGCGTCGTGATTCCAAAAGCGCCGTAGGGATCAAGAACTCCGCAAAACGATACAGGGACTCCGGTGTCTTTCGGAGTCCCTGTATCGTCGTGAAGTCCCCAGTTCTCGCGAACAGTGACTATTACAGCTACATCGTCACATCCTTGAAATGCGTCGCGATGTACCACTTGTTTCCGAACGCGTCCTTCACTCCGGCGTTCCGGTCGCCGTAGGGCTGATCGGTCGGCTCCTGGAACGAAGTCGCCCCGGCCGCCAGCGCCTGCCGATAAACCGCTTCCATGTTCGGCACATACAGGTAGAACATTGCGTCCATGGTCTCGTACTTGCCCTGAGCCTCGCCCATCTCAAGTACTGAATCCCCGACGCGAATCACAGCATGATGCACAACCCCGTCGGGCGAGGCATACTTCGCCACTTCCTCGGCGCCGAACGCGCGCTTCAGGAAGCTGATGAAGGGCTCGGCCCGCCGCGGATGCAGATACGGATTCACGTTGAATAAGCCCTTCGGCTTATAGTCCTGTCCCTTGGCCGTGGCAATGTACCAATAGTTGCCCGCCAGGTCCCGCACTGTGCTGGAGCGCTCGCCATAGTCCTGATCGCGCACTGCATCAATCAGCGTTGCTCCCGCCGCAACCGCTTTCTCAGTGACCGCATCCGCATTCTCGACGTAGATGTGCAGCGCACTCGGCTGAAGCGTGCCCGGAAATTTCTTCCCTTCGATGCCCCCGCCCATCATGAGCCTGGTGTCTCCGATCTGCACCTCAGCGTGCACGCCCGTCGGCATCACAATCCGCTCAATTTCTTTCGCGCCCAGACCATGCTTGGCGAACTCCAGCAACGCCAGCCCGTCCGCGGCCACCAGATACGGCGTCACCATGCGGAATCCTCGCGGAACCGGACTCACACCTGGTTCTTCTTTCCTCGCACCGGGCATCCTCCCGCCCTCCGGACCATGCGTCAGCCCCTGCATCCGCTGGTGCATCTCCTCTACCGACATCTCTTCCTTCACCGTGAACACGCCCCAAGAATAGCCAAACGGGTCCTGCAGCAGCGCATCCCGGTGTCCATAGAACTGGTCTTTGGGCTCGCGGACCAGTTTCATCCCGGCGGCCACGGCATGCTCGGTAAACGCATCCACATCAGCGACCTGCACCGACATTGAAATCGGCGAACCACCCAGCGTCTCGGCGCTGAACCGCCCTCCCTCCGGCCATTCTCCCGTGATATCGACCGCCGAACTGCCGATCATGATCTCGGCATGCGGAATGCTCCCTCCCACCTCGAAACGGAAAGTTTCCTTCGCCCCCAACGCGCGTTGGTAAAACGCAATCGCCTTGGCAGGATCTCGGAACGCCAGCCTTGGGGTCGCACTCACACGACCCGCGGCCACTGCTTTGCTAATGGGTTCAGCAACAGTAGACATACTCTTCTTACCTCCTAATTCGGATTTCAATCTTGCCTTAAAAGTCGCACTCGGCAGATTGCGCAAGTCCGCCGCGATGCGCACCAGTGGCTCGATACCCGACTCCAGCTTCTTAGGCTTGCCGTCCCTGCGGGCGAACATCGCCTCCACAGCCTGGTTGAGCTGTTCAACCTTCTTCGGTTCGTTCCCCGGATTCCCGATTCCTGAAAGAGAGCGCTTAGGCATCGGCACCCTCCATGCGCGTCCGCAAACTAGTGAGCGCGCGGAACTGCAGTTGCTTCACCGCGCCCTCCGTCTTGCGTATCTCCCGCGCCACTTCCTTGATACTTTTCTCTTCCACAAACCGCAGCACCACCACCCGCCGCTGTTCGGCCGGCAACGTATCCACCAGACGAAACAGCGTGGCCCGCCGCTCCACTTCCTCAATCTCTGCCGCGCTCGCCTGCGCCGATTCAATCGCGGCCTCATCGGCCACTTCCCGCCCGGAGCGCTGCCAGCGGTCGGCAATCAAATTCCCTGCAATCCGGAACAGCCACGCCGCAAACGGAATCCCGCGCCACTCAAACCGTTTCAAATTCGCCAGCGCCTGATGAAATACTTCCGCGGTCACATCTTCCGTTTCCGCCCGATCCCGCACCCGCTTCACCACGTACGCATACACCCGTTCAAAGTTGATTTCATAGAGCTCCGCAAAGCAGGCGGGATCCTTCTGCGCAGCTTCAATCAGAAGCCGCTCGTCCGCTTCTTTCTTCAGAGCCTTCAACGAATTCTCCGCGGTTTGGTCTTACACATAGGGTAACGCTCCACGCCATTAAAAAGTTACGGCAACACCTGGGGGATTTCCGGGACAGCTCTGAGTTACGAACGTCAGTCGGGCGAGGCTGAACCCACGAACCGAGGATTCTCGTAAAGCCGCAGTCCCCAGGCGTGGCCTTCTTTGTGCTCCCAGACCAGGTTCCAATGATCGGCAACGATGCGGCGCATCGGCTGTTCGGCAGGCATGTCCTCGTACACGAATCCCGGTATCAACACGTATTTGACGTCGGCGGGAAGCGCCGCGTCGGCGCTGGGCGTCCAATCCATTTCGGCAACATCCCAATTCACGGCAGCCGCGCCGTTCTTGGCGTAGAGATTGAAGGCCCACGTGTTGAACATCATGGCCTTTGCGTTCTCGCGCAAACGGCTTCGATTTTCCTGCAGGAAGGCTTTGTATCCATTCGTGGCGAGGAATGGAATATAGCTCGAACTGTGCGAGAGCCAGAGCAGATTGAGCGCGCAAAAAACCAGGACTACAGACGCCGAGGTCTGCACCCTTCTGGGCGCGGAGCCGACTGCTTCGTCGTACACGGCTGAAGTCGCAAGACACAGCACGCCAATGAACTGCAGCAGGTTGCGTGCGCCTGCCACGTGCGCCGATAAAGCCGTCGACAGGAAAAACGCGAGGAAAATGCCTAGGTAAACATGCTTGGAAGACAAGTGCCTGGCTCGGATCGCTTTCCAGACGGATGCCGCGATAATGCCGACAGAGACCACCAAGACCGGCGCGTCCAGTCGGGCAAACCAGGCCAGATAGGCTGAGCGCGGTGCATGATCAACAATGAGACCGCCGACGATGGTGGTGGCGTGCGCGTAATGCATGTACCAGCGGAAATTGCTGAGGATCACGTGCTGCACGACGCCGGGCGGCCACAGAACCAGGGTCACTGCACTCGCTACCACGGGAACGGCTGCCATGGCCCACGGAAATCGGAACGAACGGCGGCCCACCCCCCACCATCCGCTGCCGGCCAACCCCACGGCCAGAAACCAGCAAAGTGCAGCCGGTATCACGTAGGTCATCGCGAGTGCTCCGAATCCGAGGATGAACCCCATAGTCACTCCAGCCCTCAGCGTCGCCGAGGATTTGTAGTGGTAACCCACGCCGGCGATGGCCAGTGTGCAGACCAGCATCAGGTGGTGCGGGCCAATGACGTTCGTTTCCCCCAGCCGTATCACGCTGAACAGCAACATGCCCGAGCCAACCAGTGCCGCGGCACGCGAAGTTCGAAAGACATGTCTGAGGATCAGGTACAAAAGTCCGATTCCAATCGATCCGACGAGCGCGGGGAAAAAGCGCAACCGGTTTTCCAGGGAAAGCGCATTGGCCGGGAGCAGTTGCTGGCCCAGCTTTACGAGGTAGATCGCCATGGGGCCGTGGCCGTGACGCCTGTAGTCGGCTGTGCTCCAAAGAACGCGCCAGGAGTTGGCAAGGCCTGCGTTGGCGTAGTCGGCCTCATCGCAAAGGAAGTCGGGGGAGGCGAAACCGAGCATCAGCGCGGTTGAAGCCAGTGTGAGAATTACGGCGATGCACAGGCTGAGAGTCCGTTCTGATGGGCCGTGCGCGTTGCGTTCGACCGGTGCGTCCATGGCCGAACAAGTATAGGGCAACGGCTCCTGGACCGAACCGGCGCCGTTTCCGCCCGCCTTCCCACACACCCTCTCAGTAAATGTCTCGTCCAGCCCAGCGCTCTTTCTTCCCTTGGCGTAGACTTATCCCCTATGTCGAAACCATGTGTATCGAAGCCTTGGAAGGCTACATTATTCCTGTTCACCTGCAGCTTGGCAGGCACACTGTCCGGCTCAGCCCTGGCCCAGCCCCGGCACAACGGCCCGCCCACCCCAGCCGCACAAGCTGCCGCCGACGCAAAGCCGGCCGAGGTCACCCTCGAACCCATCGAAACTCCGCCAGCGACGTATCCGCCGCAAGCCCTGGCCCAGAAAATCCAGGGCAAAGTCGCCGCCAAATTCCTGCTCTCCGCATCCGGCGACGTCGAATATGTCGACGTCCCCAAGGATCAGCCGCTCCTCGACGTCGCCGCGCAAGACGCCATCGTGAAATGGAAGTTCAAGCCCGCCCTCAAGGATGGAAAAGCCGTAGCAGTAATCTCCTCGGCCAACTTCGACTTCGTCCTCGGTGCCGACGGTCAACCGAAAGAAGCGGCCCAAACCATCGGCCCCGCCTCAATCTTTCCCACCCGAGTCCAGCTCTCAAAAGATGCCGCCAAAAGCACCTTAGTGCACCGCGTTCCGGTCTCCTACCCGCAAAGCGCCATGGCGATGAAGCTCCAGGGCACGGTCGTGCTCGAAGCCCACATCGATAAAGACGGCAACGTCGCCGATGTGAAGCCCGTCTCTGGCCCCAATCTCCTCACCAAAGCCGCCATGGACGCCGTCAAGCAATGGCGCTACAAACCCTATTTCCTGATGGGCCAGCCCGTGGAAGTGGAAACTCAAGTCGAACTGGATTTCTCGCTAAAGAACTGATCGCCTGCGTACAGACCGCCCGGGTAGTGGATGTCATTCCGAACCGGGCTGGAAGCCCGGTGAGGAACCTGCTGTTTCGCCGGCAAACAGTAAACTCGCGCGATTACGGCCGATAGTAAAGACCCTCGACCGCCTTCTGCACTCTAGCCGACAGCGCTTCCAAATCCCTGCCCGTCAGCCCCGTGGTCGAGATCGGCTCGCCCACCCGCATTTCCAGCGGACGGCATTTAATGTGGTAGGTGTTCATCGGCAGCAGTTCGTAGGTTCCGACCAGAGCGATCGGAACAATATCCACTTGCGCCTTGATGGCCAGAAAAAACGCTCCCGGCAAAAACGGTTTAATCTCTCCATCCGGCGTGCGCCCGCCCTCGGGATAAATCACCAGCGGCAGCCCCGCCTTCAATCCCTTCAGCGCCGCGCGGATGCTGCTGATCGAATGCGACGGGTTCTGCTGATCGATGCACACCTGCCCCGACCGCTTCAACTGCCACCCCACCACGGGATACGACAGCAATTCCTTCTTGAACGCAATACGAAACTGAAACGGTAGATACGTATAAAGCACCGGAATGTCCAGCGCCGATGCGTGATTCACCGCATACACATGCGGCTTCGTCGTATCGATCTTGTCGAGCCCGATCACCTTCACCGGCGACCAGATCGTCTTCATGATCAGCCACGACCACGCGTAGGAAAACCAGTGCAACCGCCGTCCACTGCGGTCAAACAGCCCGCCGGGAATCGCGATAAGCCCCATCACCAGCGTGTAAGACCAAATCAGCGGATCGAAAATGAAGTACGACCGCAGCCGGCTCAGCCAGCCGTGCTTCAACCCCGGAATGGCATGCGGACTGCCTCGCTTCGCCGCCAGCGGCGCAGCCGCGGCCAAAGCCCCGCCGAGAGGGCCTTCCGCACGGCCAGTTTCTGCTGGGCCGTCCTCCAACTGATTCACCGATGAATTCACTTCGCCCACACTTCCATTCTAGGGGATAACGGCCCGCGCCTCGCTCAGGCTCGCACTCCCAGAATTCCCATCGCTTCCCCCACCAGATAGATCGATCCCGTAGCTACGATGACAGTTTCAGGCCTCGCGCTATCGCGAGCTCGCTCCAAAGCCGTCCCGACCTCGGCGACCACCTCAATCTCAGTCCCGGTGCGGCTTGCGGACTGCTGAATCTCCTCCGGCGACGCCGACCTCGGATTCCCCGGCCGCGTGGCGATCACCCGCTCCGCCAGCGGAAACAGGATTTCCGTCATCTCTGAGATTGCCTTGTCCCGCATCGCCCCGAAAACAAAAATCAGCGGACGGTTCTCATAGCGCTCCGAAAGGGCAGATCGCAGGGCCCACGCACCCGCCGGGTTATGCGCCACATCCAGCACAATCTCCGGCCAGCCAGCCCGCGCCGCCAGCACCTGAAACCGCCCCGGCCACCGCGTCTCCCGAATCCCTCGCTCGATTGCTTGCGGCGTGATGCCCGCGACTCCCAGCTTCGAAAGCTCCTCCGCCGCAGCCACGGCCAGCGCCACATTCCTTAATTGATGCCGCCCGGTCAGCCCAGTCTCCACCAGGATTTCCGATCCCATAACCTGCAACGGATACCTGTAAGAAGGCTGATGCTCGACTTCCTCGGCGTTCTCAGCGAACTCGGCGGTGAGCGCATTTCTCTGAGTACTGAGTACCGAGTACTGCGCACTCCCTGGCGATACCGGCGGCACATACTGCACCGCGCTTACTCCCCGCGCCCCCAGATCAAGAATCGTATTGCCGATTACGTCGTTCGCCTCCGGTTGCTGCGGCAAAGTCACAACCACGCCGCCCGGCCGGATGATGCCCACCTTCTCCCGCGCGATCTCTCCCACCGTGTCACCCAGAAACTTCTGATGGTCGAGCGAAATATCGGCAATCACGCTGACCAGCGGCTCGACCACGTTGGTCGCATCCAGCCGCCCGCCCATGCCAACTTCCAGCACAGCGATCTCCACCCGCTTCCGCGCAAAGTACGCAAACGCAATCGCCGTCATCATCTCAAAAAAGCTGGGATGCCAGGGCAGATCTCCCTTCCCGACCAGCAGCTCGGCCACGCGGTCGACTTCTCCATGCAGCCGCGCAAAATCATCGTCGCCGATTTCTTCGCCATTTACCCGAATGCGTTCATTGATCCGCACCAGATGCGGCGACGTATAAAGCCCAGTCTTCAGCCCGGACGCCCGCAGAATCGAAGCCAGCGTCGCGGCGGTCGAGCCTTTCCCGTTCGTCCCCGCAATCAACGCGCTCGGAAACGCCCGCTCCGGATGATCCATCGCCCCCAGCAGCACACGCATGTGCGCCAAGTCGAACTTATTCGACGGCGTCTGGGCGAGTTCGTGCCCCAGCGCAAACATGCTCGCCACCGCATTTTCGTAGGACATGGGAAAGCTCTTGGCTTTTGGCCTTTAGCTCTTGGCTCCTAGCTTATCAATTTTTGATTGGGCTCCGAGTCGTCCGGAGTGAGGCGAGGAAATCACGACGTAACCCCGATTTAAGCCAAAGGCCAGGAGCCAAAGGCCAAGAGCGCCTTCACGCCGCCATGAACTCCAGCGCCCGCGCAATGTAAGGCTTAAGTTCCTTGCGCGGAACCACCGCGTCCAGCATGCCGTGCTGCAGCAGGAACTCGCTGCGCTGGAACCCCGCCGGAAGCTTCTGCCGGATGGTCTGCTCAATTACCCGCGGCCCCGCGAATCCAATCAGCGCTCCCGGTTCCGCAATATTCAAATCGCCCAGCATGGCAAACGACGCCGTCACCCCGCCCGTGGTCGGATCGGTTAGCAGCGAAATATAAGGCACCTTGGCCTTGTCCAGCCGTGCCAACGCCGCGGAAATCTTGGCCAGTTGCATCAGGCTGATTACGCCTTCCATCATGCGCGCCCCGCCCGACGCCGACACAATAATCAAAGGCGTCCGGGCCTCGGCCGCGCGTTCCACCGCCCGTGTAATCGCTTCCCCCACCACCGCGCCCATGCTGCCGCCAATAAACGCATACTCCATCACGCTGGCAATCACCGGCCGCCCCGCCAGCTTGCCATGGGCATTGATGATGGCGTCCTGCAGGCCCGTATCGTGCTGCGCCTGCTTCAGCCGCGACGAATACGGTTTCAAGTCCACAAACTTCAGCGGGTCGGTCGACGCAATATCGCCATCGAACGTCTCGTACTGGTTGTCGTCCAGCAACTGCGCCAGCCGCGTCCGCGCATCGATGCGGAAGTGCTTGCTGCACTTCGGACACACATTCAGGTTCTCTTCCAGATCCTTCTTCCAGATAATTTGCCGGCAGCCGTCACACTTCACCCACAACCCTTCGGTCTTGACGCGCTTCTCCCCCGAAGTGTCCAGCTCACCGGATTCGCGTTTAAACCAAGCCATAAGAAGAATTTAGTAATTGGGAAATTCAGTAATTGTGTAATTGAAAGGCGCCAAGGCCAACTCGGCTCGATCCTGGTTTTCAATTACTCAATTACCCAATTACCCAATTACTCAATCAGTATTCGATCCCTCTCTGCGCCATCACGCCTTTTTCATACGCGTGCTTTACCTGACGCATTTCGGTCACCGTGTCGGCGGCCTCGACAATTGTGGGGTGCGCATTCCGGCCCGTCAAGATGACGTGCACCATCTCCGGCTTCCTTTTCAGGCTCTCCACCACTTTCGCCGGATCCAGCATGCCATAGCTGATGGCATAGTTAATCTCGTCCAGAACCACCAGATCCCACTCCCCCGACTGAATCGCGCGGTCCGCCTCGGTCCAGGCCTCCTCCACCATGCGCACATCTTCCGGGTCCGGCTTCTCCGCGCCCACCTTCACAAAGCCGCGGCCCATCTGCTTCATCACAAACTTGTCGCCGAAGGCCTGCACCGCATCGAGTTCGCCGTAGTGCCACGAACCCTTCAGAAACTGCAGCATCAGCACCCGCATCCCCTGGCCCACCGCTCGCAGCGCGGTTCCCATGGCGGCCGTTGTCTTGCCCTTACCCGGCCCGGTGTTCACGATGATCAGACCGCGACGGATGTCAGCCATGTGCCAATCGGACGTTTGATTCTACTAGATGCTGCCCCTCCGCTGTATACCAACCCACACAATCCAATCCGCCTGTCCAATACCGGACAGTCCAGTCCCCGAGTGGACGATCGCGTCGCCGTCTCAACCCAGCCCAGCCCTGCCTCCTAAGGACTTGGCCGTCACTCCGCATGGCAGGGCAGTTGCAATGATCTTCCCAGCCCAGGGGTGTGGGTCCCAGGGAATCGGCAGCGCAATCTTTTCCAATAAACGGAAATAATCAGCCTCCAGCATCGTCTTTATATCTAGAGAAACTCTCCCGTCTGGTTCGTGGGTGGTCGGCAACGTATGGATGCGAATTATGAAGGCAGCTAACTTTTCCACGGAACTGCCGCATCCAAACTTGCGTAGCTCGGTCAGGCGGATCTCTGTCCCCTCGCAAACCGCGGAGGTCTCATTGTGATCAACCAATCTGTGATCAACCGGCGTGCTATTAGCAGACGCGCGCTCAGCAAACGGACGCTCAGCAAACGGACGCTCAACAAATACCCGCTGTTATTGTTGCTCCTGCTGGCCTCGCTCCCGGCCTTTGCCGCGCAGCACATCGCCATGCACCCGCGGACGGCCATCGATTCGCCCGAACAGTCGACCATCCGCGAGATTGTCGAGATGGAGCGTCAGGCCCGCGAAGCCAGCATTCGCCGCGACGCTGATTTCTCCCAACGCACCCTCGCCGAAGATTACGTCGCCATAACGCCGCTCGGCCAAGTCACCACCAAGCAGGACACAGTCTCCGCCCGCAAGAGCGGCCAGCTCCGCTATGACACGATCGACGTCAGTGACATGGTCGTTCGCGTCTACGGCGACACCGCCGTCGTCACCGCGCGCGCCGACGTGAAGGGCCACCAGCTCGGCGAAGACTTCAGCGGCCCCTATCGCTACACCCGCGTCTGGGTCCGCCGCACCGGCCACTGGCAAGCCGTCAGCTACCAGGCCACCGTCACCCAATAAGCCCCCCGCCGGCGGTAGTCGGGTGGGGCTGATTGTGTGGGGGTTGAGTGGAAGAGCGGCCCTTCAGGGCCGCGTCAAAGGGCTTTTTCGGGAGTCCCAGAGCTTAGCTCCCATCAGAAACTGTCATTCCGACCGAAGTGAGCCGAATGGCGAACGCAGTGGAGGAACCTGCTTTTGCCTTCTCGCCCTGTCGCCACAAGCTCGCCTACAATGAGGCCTTCAACGAAAGGGGACCGATGCCCATGAATGAAAACCCGTTGACGCGATCGGAGCGCGCGCTCAGAGCAATCGTCGAAGTTCTCCTGCTTTGGGCGGCACTTGCCACGTGCTCCCCGGCCCAGCAACCCCAACTCTCCCCAGAAAAGCGCGCCCAGATCGAGGCAGCCGTCTCCAAATTCATGTCCTCCACCCACGTCCCCGGACTTTCCGTCGCCGTCGTCGAGAACGGAGAATACGAGTGGGCCTCCGGCTTCGGCCTGGCCGACGCCGAGAACAACACCCCCGCCAGCGAACACACGCTCTTCCGCCTGGCATCCATCTCCAAATCGCTCACCGCCGTCGGAGCCCTGCAGCTTTTCGAGCGTGGACAACTCGACCTCGACGCCCCCGTCCAGAAGTACTGTCCCGCGTTCCCCAAGAAGCAATTGCCCATCACCACGCGAGAAGTCATGGGACACCTCGGCGGCATCCGCCACTACAAAACCGGTGCGCCCGATGAAGCCGAACTCGGCAACACCCGGTACTTCGACGACCCCATCCCAGCCGGACTTGACTTCTTCAAGAACGATCCCCTGGTCGCCGACCCTGGAACTCACTTTCATTACTCCACCCAGGGCTACACCCTGGTCGCCTGCGTGATGCAAGGTGCCTCCGGCGCCAGGTACCTCGACTTCATGCGGCAGAACGTTCTCGCTCCCGCCGGCATGGAGCAGACGCAAGTCGACGATCGCTTCGCCATCATCCCCTATCGCACTCGTTTTTATCGGATGACGAAATCCGGCACGGTCGAGAATGCCGACTTCCTCGACTCCAGCTACAAAATCCCCGGCGGCGGCTGGTTGTCCTCCGCCGAAGACATGGCCCGCTTCGAAGTTGCAGTATTGAACGATAAGCTGCTCAAGCGCTCCACCCGCGACCTCATGTGGACGCCGCTCAAACCCTCCGACGGCTCGAAGGATGGTTACGGTTTAGGCTGGGGAGTAGGCGATAAGAGCGGCGTCGAAACCGTCGGCCACAGCGGAGGCCAGCAAGGCACCAGCACCGACTTCTTGATCGCCCCCGCCCAGCGTACCGGAGTCGTCGTCCTCACCAACATGGAAGACATCGGAGCCCCCGACCTCGCCGCAGAGATTCTGAAAGTGCTGCTCGCCCCGCCAGGAAACGCACCGAAGAACTGAGCCTCAAGAGGTCAATGAGTGATATAGAGATGTAACGACAGTTGTCACGGCAGGTGGGCTGCTTTCCGAAGTTTAGTCGCGATTGTTGAACCAAGATGGCTTTTGGACGACGTGAGTAGCTGACTGCACGCAGACCATCCGCGCTTCGTCCGGTCTATCTTTCGTGTATGGGCAAACCAAGAAGTCCGCGACGACTTCATGGTCAAAGTCGGTCAGGAGTGGTTCAACGTTCGAGGGAAGACGGTGCGGCCCGACGACGTGCAAGATGCGCTTCGTACCAATGCGCCAAATACGTGCCAGCGACCCGCCGCTGGAGTTGTACATTCTGCCGTGGACGACGAAACAGGCAGAAACAAGCTTTGGGTCATCCTTGCAATCAACCGCGAGGGCACTTGTCGCGAGCAAGAGTAGAGCGAAGAGTATTCGTTTCACGGCCTGTCGTTCCTGATACACATAGTACGCCCGAGGTCAACTGTCGTTAACAGGCCATAGCGCTCATTGAGGGGTTTTGAGCGTAATGGCGATGTTACAACAGTTATTGAATGCACAACACGCGGCAGGTATCATCGAGCGTGATGACGGCGAACTTAGGTCGGGTTGCCGCAGTGTTGCTTCTGGCTGCAAGCGCGTTTTCCCAAACCTCTGCTCAAGGGTCCCTACAATGCGTAATCCCAGCGGCACCGCCCGGTGAAGAACAGCCAGTGTTCCCAAAGAGTGCCGAGGAAACTGCTCGCCTGCGTCAAGCGCCACATGGAGCCAAGCGCCTCAGCGAACATCAACTAGAGGTTCGGTTGGCCGAAGGAACTCGGACATTCAAAGACGAACCACCTTACGAACCTCTCGACGGTATCTCGTGGGCGTACTGCGGCTACAACCCTGCTCTCAAACTTCACCTCATCCGAAAAGCAGACAACGGCCTTTTTACGGGGGTCTTGCTGGATGACAATACCGGACGATTGTTGCCGGGTGGGTTGGCTATCTTATTCTCGCCAGATTACAGCCTCTACTTGGCCTACGAGCAACCCGACGGACAAGACGGTGAGACGTTGAAGCTGTACAAGCGAAATGGCGTCCTGCTGTGGAAGGGCTACGACTTCATTGTTTCCCCTGATGGAAAGTCAGTGATTGTTGACGCAGAGAACATGCGGAACATGCGTTGGGACAGTCAGAACAGGCCACAAGCAACGCTATACCTCGAAGGTGGGCGCACCGCGACCGTTCCGTTGATGCTAGACGGCAAAGGCAAATTAGACTGGCTGCCCCGAGTCGCGCCTCGTTAACTGTCGAGAACGGGCGTTAACACTCAGAACCCAGGCCATTGAGCAGAGAGAAGCAGTCGCCGCTTCTAATGCCCCGAATGATACGGGTGCCCTTTCAGAATCGTGAATGCCCGGTAAACCTGCTCCAGCAGCACCACTCGCGCCAGTTCATGCGCCAACGTCATCTTCCCCAGTGAGATGACATTCTGCGCCGTCGACTTCGTCTGATTGCTGAACCCGTCAGCTCCACCAATCGCTAGAACCAGCGGCAGCGGATTCCGATCCTGATAATCCCCTAGAAATTTCGCGAACTGCTCCGACGAAAGTTCCTTGCCCCGCGAATCCAGCAGCACCAGCGTAGACTTCACCAGGTTAGACTTCGTCGCGCCCTTCGCGCTTCTTCCGTTCGCAGTTCCGCCAAACCTGTTCTCGCCGAACTTCGCCAGCAGATCCGCCTCGTCCCGCAGAGCGACTCCCTCGACCGGCGCGTAGCGCGCAATCCGCTTGAGATACTCCTCCGTCAAAGCCTGAATCGCCGGCTCTTTGGTCTTCCCAATCCATGCAATCTTGATTTTCACGCGAGACTCAAATCGTAGTCACCTGGAATGCGAGCGGTTTGAATGTGGGGACAGCCTCCCAAGCCCGCCCTGAGCGAAGTCGAAGAGGCTGTCCTGATTTTGCCGAGGGCGAGCGAAGCTCGGCCGTTCCTGCGAACTCGACCTACTTCTTCCCCGAGGCCAGCACCACCGACGCCCCAAACGCGATCTTCTCTCCATCCGAATATTGCCGCACCGCCGCATGCACATCCGCGTGAATCTGCGGCCACTGCTCCGCCGGTACACGCTCCAGCATCGGACGAAACGGCACAGCCACCGCCTGCGCCTGCTCCCACACTTCTTCCACCGATCCCGGCCAGGTCCACGGCACCGTTCTGGTCTCTTCTTGGACCGCGTCAAATCCCGCGGCCCGAAGCACCGCCGACAAGCTTCCCGACTCCGCAAACCGGAAAGGATTCGGCCCATCGGGTGCCAGCATCGCTCCGCCAACATGCCGGTGTACCACGCCCATCATGCTCTGCCAGTATGGCTGATCGATCGATCCCCAGGCCAGAAAACAGGCCCGCGCTCCCGGCCGAAGAACCCGCCGCAATTCCTTCAACGCCAGCACAGGATCCTTGAAAAACATTACGCCAAAACGCGACGTTGCCAGATCAAAGCTGTTGTCAGGAAATGGGAGTCTGTGCGCGTCCGCCTGCAGTGTGGTGAAGTTCTTGAACCCGCGTGCCTGCGCCCGCTGCGCCGCAATGTCCAACAGGTCGGCGCTCAGATCAGTGGCCGTGACGTGCCCCTGCTCTCCCACCCGAGCTGCCAGACTGATCGCCGGTTCCCCCGTCCCGCTGGCCAGGTCGAGCACGCGCATTCCCGGCGCCGGCTGCGCATACTCCACCAGCGCATCGGTCGCCGGTTGGCCCATCGCCGCCGACTTGGCCTTCCACTTCTCCGACGCCACCAGCCGATACTGGTTTCCCCAATCCGGCGCGGATTCTGTGCGAGAGTTCATTGGATTCGCAAGGGCATCGAACTAGAGCTTGGTCTGGCCAAGCTGTGCACTTGGGTGGCGCAACGCTTTCAGCGCTGCGATCAAGCTTCACTCCCCATGAGGGGATTTAGTCCTGAGTCTTGGCCAATCTAGTGTTAGCCGACGACGTCAGGCTTTCTTTTTCTTCTTCTTTTTCAGCGCCACTGGTTTCGGCGCAGGCTTCCTGCTCGCCGCAGGCTTGCTCGGAGCCTTCCGCTTCTTGGGTGCGGCGTTCAGCTCGCCGACTTCCAGCCGCTTCGCCGTCTTCCACAGCCGCTCCAGATCATAAAACTTGCGCGCCTTCTCCGAGAACACGTGGACCACGAAATCCACATAGTCCAGCAGCACCCACTCCGCCTGCTTGTAGCCCTCGACGTGCGCCGGACGCAGGTCCGCGGCTTTCAGGCGTAGTTCCACTTCGTCGGCAATGGCCTGCACCTGCCGCGGATTGGTCCCGCTGCACAGCACAAAGTAGTCGGTGAACGCTCCCGACCCTTTTTCCATTTCCAGGATGCTGAGTTCTTCGGCCTTTTTCTCGAGGCAGGCTTGGATGGCGGCGTTGATTTGCTCTTTGAGTTCGCTCTTCTTCATTCCGTGCGTCAGCGTGCTTTCTTCAACGTTAAGTCGCCCCTAATTGTAACCGACCCTCGGCGGATCAACTGTTCGCAACCTAATTGTGCGGAAGCCCCTTCCGCTGCCTGATGTCATCCTGAGCGGAGCCGTTCTTCAGGCGAAGCGAAGGATCTCGGACTCAACCGAAGCTTGGGCCACGCCCAAGGGTTGCGAACCCAAAAGACTACTTCGCTGCCTTCTTCGCCTCTGCCGCCGCCCGCTCACGCAGCTTAGCCATCGTGGCCTCGGCCGGGTTCTTCCGATTCTTGCTCTTATTGCGCCGTTTCGCCTTCGTTACATAGTGATTCTGTGCCATTGCTCTCCTGCTCCCTCGGCGGTTCGGGACGCCTGCCCTGATCTCATCCAGCGTGACTGCCCATCCATCATACCGAAATATTCACCAAGCCCGGCGAGCCGAGCATTGAATGTGGCGCGGGCGCCCCCGCCCGCGTGATTTCCAAACTGCACTTGCTGGGGAATCTAGAAACTAGAAACTCGACACTATTTATACAGCCCCATCTTCCGGATGTACTCCGCCACCGGAGCGTCCACGAACCGCCCCAGCGACTTGCCCGCGCCCGCCGCCTGCCGGATCGCTGTCGCCGAAGCTGGTTGCCGCAGATCCGCCAGCAGATGAATGGTCGCACCCGGCAGCACCAGATCTCCCGTGGCCGCCTGCTTGTGAAAGGGCCGCGTCACTTCCGGCCGCGGACGCAGGCTCTCGGGCAGGGCGTTCGCCACATCCGCCAGCGAATATCCCGGACGGCTGGCCACCACGAATTCGCACTCGCGAAACAGCGCCTCAGCCTGGTGCCACTTCGCGATCTCCGCAAACGCATCCATGCCAATCAGCAGGAACAGCTTGTCACTGCTTTTGCACGACTGCTTCAACCTCCGAACCGTGTCGATGGTGTAGTTCGGTTTCTCTTCTTTCTCTTGCTGAACTTTTCCCGGAGCGACCTTGCCGCTTCGAACGCTCGCCCGATCAATCGTTCGAACATCACCCCGAACGCCCGCCGCTTCCCCCTCCGGAGCCTCCAGCAGCGAAGGCACAAATGCCTTCTCCTCGGCCGTGGCCAGCGCCAGCATCGCGAACCGGTGCACAAACGGCGACAGCGGCTGCTGTTGCTTGTGCGGAGGAATGTTCGCCGGAACAAAATAAATCCGATGCAGCTTGCATTGCTCCAGCGCCGCCCGCGCCAGCGCCAGATGTCCGCGATGCACTGGATCGAACGTCCCGCCAAATAGTCCAATATTCATCGTATGAAATAGCCCCGCCTAGTGTCCCGATTCCCAGCTCAAGATGCAAGTCGAACCCGCCGCCATGTTCCTGCCGCCATGTTCCTGCCGATATGTTCCTGCCGATATGTCCCTCTGAGATTGTCCAACCGGCCGCCATCCCCCCTGCGCCAATGGACACTCCCCCGCGCCCTGTTTGCAATGCAGAAATGTACTCCTGTAACTATCCTGTTTCCCATTCTGCAACTAGGATATTTACATGCGAGTAACCCTCCCCCTACTTCGCATTCCGGCCGCGCGTGCTCCCATTCTGCGCTACGGAGTGGCCGTGCTCAGCACGGCGCTGGCTCTGATCCCCACGGTTCTGCTCGCCGACGTTTCTGAAAGTCGTCTCGCCCTGTTTGGTGTGGCCGTCATGGTCAGCGCCTGGTATGGCGGCTGGAAGCCCGGAGTCGTCGCGACTGCGTTTGCCCTTACCGTCAGCGCCTACTTCTCGCTCGCCGGAGAGCATAGCCCTACGCAGCTCCGCACGGCCATTACCCGGCTCTCGCTTTTCTTCTTCGTTGCCATGGCGATTTGCTGGCTCAACGCCGCTCTGCGGGCCGCGCAGGAGAACCTGCGCCGCTCCGAGCTGAACTTCCGCTCCCTGGTCACGAACGCGCCCTACGGCATCTGCCGCTGCGATTCTACCGGCAAGATTCTCGATGCCAACCCCGCGTTCTTGGAACTGCTGGGTTACACGGAGACCAACGCCACCAACGCTCTGATTGGCCAGCACATCTTCGGCCTCTACGCCGACAACGACCAGTGGTTCGCCCTCGCCGACTTTCTTCGCGCGTCCGCGCCTTTCAAGGGCCTGACCGCGGAATGGAAGCGCCAGAATAATACGACCACCGTGGTTCGCGTCTCCGGCCGCTCCGTCGCTAACGGGGGCGAAGGCGTTGTGTTCGAACTCTTTGCCGAAGACGTCACCGAACGCCGCGCCCTCGAACAGCAGCTGCGCCAGTCGCAGAAAATGGAAGCTGTCGGCCGCCTCGCCGGCGGCATCGCGCATGACTTCAACAATCTCCTGATGGTGATTCTTGGCTACTCGGAATTCCTGCTCGAGCGCCTGGGTGCCGAACCGCACCTGCGCGGTCCGGCCCAGGAAATCTCCAGCGCCGCCGAGCGCGCCTCATCCTTGACTCGCCAGCTGCTTGCCTTCAGCCGCAAGCAGATGCTTGCTCCCCGCATCGTCAATCTCAACGACGTCGCCACCGAAAATCTGAAGATGCTCACGCGCATGATCGGCGAGGACATCGATCTGGTCATGATTCCCGCTCCGAATCTGTGGCCGGTTCGCGCCGATGCTGGACAGATCGACCAGGTCATCATGAACCTGGCCGTCAACGCGCGCGACGCCATGCCCTCCGGCGGCAAGCTCACCATCGAGACCACCAACATCACGCTCGATGAAGAGTACGCCCGCTTTCACGCGCCCTTGCGCCCCGGCGACTACGTCATGGTGGCCATCAGCGATACCGGAGCCGGCATGGACAGCGAGACTCAGTCGCACATCTTCGAACCCTTCTTCACCACCAAGGGAACCAAGGGCACCGGCCTTGGCCTCTCCACGGTTTACGGCATCGTCAAACAGAGCGGCGGATACATCTGGGTTTACAGCGAAGTCGGCCGTGGAACCACGTTCAAAATCTATCTGCCGCGCGTGGCGTCCTATGGCGAGGAAGCCAACGCGCCCGCAGTGGTTGCGGTCGAGTCCCGAAAAGTCGAGCCTGGCACCGAGACCATTCTGCTGGTCGAGGACGAGGCCAACCTGCGCTATCTGGCGCGCCAGTTCCTGGAAAAGCAGGGTTACAAAGTGATCGAAGCCGCCGACGGCGCGGTCGCCATGCAGATTGCCGTGGCCCACGAAGCCACCATCCACCTGCTGCTCACCGACGTGATCATGCCCGGTATGAACGGCCGCGAATTGGCCCAGCGCATCGCTGAAATTCGCCCCAACGTCAAAATCCTCTACATGTCCGGCTACACCGAAAACGTGATCGGACACAACGGCATGCTGGACGCCGGGGTTCGCCTCCTCCAGAAGCCCTTCAACCTTCGCGACCTGAAAACTAAAGTCCGCGAAGTGCTCGATGCCACGCCAACTCCCCCGGAGGTCGCCATGTCCATGCAGTCCGTCCAACCCCAACACGCCCCACGTAAGGAGGAAGCTACGCCCACGCGGGCGCAACGCTTCCAGCTGCACTTGCCTCTGCGCTATCGCCGACTCGGCGAGAAAGATTGGCACGTCGGCACCACCGAAAACATCAGCCGTTCCGGCATGCTCTTCGACGCCGACGAACTGCTGCAGCCCAACTCTCAGCTGGAAATCAATCTCGTGCTCCCCGCGGAAATTGCCGGAGTCTCGGCCACCGAAGTAGTCTGCCGCGGAGAAGTCGTCCGCACCGTCGAACGCAACGGCAACACCCTGACTCCCGCGCTAGCCGCGAGAATCCTGCAATACCACTTCCAGCATGGCCCTTTACCTCGGGCATAGACCGGGGCGTAGAATTGTCCGGGGTTTTTGTGGGTTAGTCCGATCTGGGAAGAGGCGGCCTTCGGGCCGCCTTTTTGCTGGCCGAAGGTAGCGCCTGAATCACTGACGGACCCTTCCCCCGCAGGCTCGTTTATTTTTTTCTTCGAAGTTTGTAAGATACTCATTCTGTTGACGTTAGATCCAGTGGACCGGCGGCATTCCGGGCAAAATATTGAGCCGGAATGACTTACACGTAAAATATTCTGGAATAAGGAGTTAGCGGCGAGTTTCTGGTCGGTGTGCTGTGTCGATCTTGGTAACGTTTTTGTTTTCTTCCGGTTACGCTCGGATGGCCGAGAGCTTTGACCGTAAAATATTGCTGTATAAGCACTTAGCTCAATGGCAGTTCGGAATGAGGGGGCGGAGGACTTTAGATGTGACTGCCTCGTCGGGTTGAGAGATTTCTCGCGCACGGAACCATTGTGGGCTTTCTGTATCCTCGGTCAAGGTTGTTCGTCACACGGTCTCAGTTTCTTTCTGTGGAACGCTGTGGAAAACCGCAGGGATTGATTTGTGCCTGACCCCGACTGAGGGTGCCCCATCCTAGCCGCGCTGTTTGCGGCTAGGGTGGGAATCGATGGGGCCGGGAGCGGTGGTTTTGGGTTGCGATATGGCCCACTGCAATCCAGTTTGTCCGGCGGTGACCTGTGCACCGTAACTTGTGCCAATCGTTTTTTACTCGATTTCCATTCCTATCAACCGATAACCCCCGATTCCCACAGGTTCTCCACAACAAATCGAATCCACTATATTCCCATCAGTGCGTGTTTGTGCTGAAGTAGAGGAGATGTTTCGCAGGGATTCGGCGGGTCGGCTTAGTTTATCAGGCCGAGCGACCCGCCGATCCGTTGTCACTGACTGTAGGAGCCAGCGAGATCTAGCGACCTTGATCTTATGAATGCCTCCTGCGGTTGTCAACTTGTATGCAATCTCAACAAGCAAAACCTTAGGAGACAAAGATGGCAGAGTACAAGTATGGCAATCTCCTGACGCATGCAAACAAGCCTGCGTACGATCAGATTCTTCACCCCTCTACAACTACTCCCTACTCGGGTATCTACCGATGCACGAAGTGCGGACACGAAGTCACATCGGTGACTGGATACCCCCTGCCTCCACAGAATCATCACCAGCACACGGCAGCGCAGGGAGCTATTCTGTGGCAGTTGCTGGTTGCTCATGGCGCGATTCGGAGCTGAAGGTCGGCAAGGGCGGATTGTTTAGGCTGTTCCGACGATTCGGCCTCTGGGGCTGGAGCCAAGGAAGCAATCTCTGTCGCGGCTTGCTCCAGCCCGTCGATTCTTGGCGTTGAGTTCCACAGGTCTAAGGACTTTCTCCGACTTACACCCGGCGCTGCTGGCTGCATCGATTCCCACCCTAGCCGCAAAAGGCGCGGCTAGGATGGGGCACCCGCACCCTCTCAGTAAAATGGGGCACCCTCGAATGGAAGGGTGTCTAGGTTTTTTCTGGCGTGGCCGCCAAGTCTTTCTCGCGTAGCTCTTCCACTTCTTTCGCCATCGCGTACTTCAATTCCTCGATCCCTTTTCCGGTCACGGCGGAGATCTCGTAGAGCTTCAGCTTGTGTTTCTTGCAATAGCGTTTGAGCGCGGCCAGCTTGTCTTTATTGACGGCGTCGATTTTCGATGCGGCCATGATCACGGGCTTCTCATCGAGATGCGCGCCGAAGCTGGCGAGTTCGCCCTGAATTACTTCCACATCTTTGGCTACATCGGGACGGCCGCTGGAATCGGACACGTCGACCAGATGCACCAGCAGGCGCGTGCGTTCGATGTGCCGCAGGAATTGCGTGCCCAGTCCGGCGCCCTGGTGCGCGCCTTCGATCAGTCCAGGAATATCGGCGACTACAAAGCTGACTTCATTTCTCGCGTCGCCGACGGCGACCACTCCCAGGTTCGGCTCGAGTGTGGTGAAGGGATAATCCGCAATCTTGGGCCGCGCCGCGGAAATGCGCGAGATCAGCGTGGACTTGCCGACATTGGGATATCCCACCAGGCCCACGTCGGCGAGCAGCTTGAGTTCGAGGCGGTAAGTGTGTTCCTCGCCGGGACGACCCTCTTCATGCTCGCGCGGGGCTTGATGTACCGATGTGGCGAAGCGGGCGTTGCCGCGTCCGCCGCGTCCGCCGCGGGCGATTACAAAACTCTGGTCGGGCTGGGTGAACTCGAAAATCTTGTCGCCGGTTTCGTCGTCGAACACAATCGTGCCGACCGGGACTTTCAGAGTGATGCCGTTGCCGTCGCGTCCGGTTTTGTTGGAACCTTCGCCGTGGCGTCCGCGCTGCGCGGTGTGTTCGGGATTGAAGCGGAAATGCACCAGCGTGTTGTGGCGCTCGCTGGATTCCATAACGATATCGCCGCCCTTGCCGCCGTCGCCGCCGGAAGGTCCGCCGCGCGGAACAAACTTCTCGCGGCGGAACGCCATGCAGCCGTTGCCGCCGTCGCCGGCCTTGACCTTGATTCTTGCCTCATCAATAAACATTTTCTTAGACCGTGGTTCAGTTTCCCTCAGGGGCTAAAGCCCGCGTGTTTATTGGGCCTTAGTGGCACGGCTAGAAGCCGTGCCCTTCCCAAAACGATTCGTGGACAGCGCCGTTACGCAACGAACAAAAAAGCCTCGTCCCGAAGGCGAGGCTGTGTAGCGCGGGCGTTCCTGCCCCGCGAAATTCCGGCCACGAAGACGCTAGTTCGCTTCCACGATTTCGATGGGCTCGACCATCACGAATTTGCCCATCTGTCCTTTGTTCAGGAACTTGATGCGGCCGGTGATCTTGGCGAAGAGCGTGTCGTCTTTGCCGCGTCCGACGTTCAGCCCCGGCTTCACGCGGGTGCCGCGCTGCCGCACAATGATGGTGCCGCCGGGCACGATCTGCCCGCCGAATGCTTTGAAGCCAAGCCGCTGTGCGTTGGAATCGCGGCCGTTTCGTGAAGTGCCTTGCCCTTTTTTATGTGCCATATGAAATCAGTTGCCAGTGGCTAGTTGCCAGTTGCCAGTAAGGCCTGGGGAAACGGGCGACTCTCCCGTCTTGCCTGGATCACTTACCGTTTTACTTCTTCTTCGCGGACGACTTCTTGGCTGCCGCCTTTTTCGGTGCCGTCTTCTTCTTGGCCGATGCCTTGGTCGCGGATGCCTCCACGGCCGGCGTTGCTTCTTCTGTCTCAGCCGGCTTTACCTTCTTCGGTTTCGCTTCCTTCTTGGGCAATTCCGGAGCCTTGAAGCTCTGTCCGCCAAAAGCGATTTCAGAGATGCGCACCGCCGTGTAGGACTGCCGGTGTCCGCGCAGCTTCTTGTACTGTTTTTTGCGCTTGTAGTGGAACACGAGGATCTTCGCGCCGCGGCCTTCTTCAACCACTTGGCCGACTACGCGCGCGTCCGACTGCTTGCCGGCGTGGCTGGTTTCAACCTGGCCTGCTTCGCCGGAAACCGCCAGCACGGGGAACTCCACCTGGCCGCTACCGTCAGTGCCGGTGCCCAGTTTTTCCACTCGAATTACATCGCCGGGCGCCACCCGGTACTGCTTTCCACCGGCGCGGATAACCGCGTACATACGCCTGCCTCCAAAGAATGTCGTTGAAAATTCAGCGTCAAACGAAACCCAGAGCGCACACGGGCGCAACCCGAGGGGCCTGCTGATTTTCCTATGCTTGCTGTTTTTTCCGCCCCGGCGCTTCAGCAGCCGAGACAGGCGTCCCCAGAACGGGTCGGCCAGTACAAGCAAACTCCACTATTCTAACGTGCGCTGTGGAAATCGGTCAAACGGAATCCTCCGCCGCAGCTCAATCGAGGGCCTTTATCACGAAGGACACGAAGTCTCACGCAGGAAACACCTATGAGTTCCTTGGTGAGACTTCGTGCCCTTCTTGGTTCACGGGTTCTCTTCGCGGGTCTTTTGCTTTTTCCCACGATTGTGCGAGAATCTCGCCGAATCTCCGGAGGAACCGACAATGCTGAAGCGCTGTCTTACTGTTTCCCTGTGCCTGCTCGCGGTTACGCTGTCCGGCTTTGCGCAAACGAAGAAATCGCCGATGAAAAAGGCCGCTGGGCCTGTGCCTGACAAAGCCTTCATGCAGAAAATCTGGGATGGCTGGTCGACGCTCGACCCGGCCAATGTCGCCCAATATTACGCCACCACCGGGCCGCACGCTTTCTTCGACATCGCTCCGCTGAAATATGGCAGCTGGGATGAGTACATGAAAGGCACGCAGGCCCTGGTCGCAGGCTACAAGAGTGCGAAGTTCACGCTCAACGATGATGTCGACATTCATCCGCACGGCGATCTGGTGTGGGCGACGGCTACGGTTCATGAAGAGATGACCACCAAGGCGGGCAAAGTCGAGATGGGCAATTTTCGCTGGACTGTAATCTTTGAGAACATCGACGGCAAGTGGCTGGTTGTTCACGAACACGTGTCGGAGCCGATTCAGTAAGAACTTTCGCCACGGACTAGCACGGATTTCACGGATCAAACAATTCCTAGATCCTATTTCTTAGATTTTGATCCGTGACGATCCGTGAAATCCGTGGGCGATTCGTTCTTCAATACGATTTCCAGAAGAAGTACGCGGTCATGGCCGCGCCCACCAGGACGACAAACATGCGGATCCAGGTCTGGGGAATTTTCTGCGCGTAGTGCGCGCCCAGGTATCCTCCAGCGATGCCGCCGACGATCATCACGATGCCGTGTTTCCAATAGACGGCGCGGGCCACGATGAAGGTCACGACGGCGACGCCGTTGATGACAAATCCGAGCACGCTCTTCAGTGCGTTCATGGCGTGGATGTCGGTCATGCCCAGCACGGCGAGCATGGCGAGCATCACTATGCCCATGCCTCCGCCAAAATAGCCGCCGTAAATGGCGACGCCGAACTGAAATGTCGTAGTCAAGGCTAGCGCCGCGGTCGAAGCTTCGTGGCTGTGTTCAATCACCGACTTGCGACCACCGGCCAACTTTTTTCCGAAAGCGAAAAGCAGAGTCGCTCCCAGCGTCAGCCAGGGCAGCACCCGCATGAACGTCTGCGGCGGCGTCTTCAACAGTAAGATGGCTCCGATTAAGCCGCCGACGAGACTGGCGGCCAGCAGCGGAATCATGACGCGGCGGGGGACATCGAGCCGCTTGCGATAAGCGCCGCCGCTGGCCGCGGCCGCGGTCCACAGTGCGATGGTGTTAGTGGCGTTGGCGGGGATCGGCGGGACGCCGGTGAACAAGAGCGCCGGAAATGCAATGAAGCTGCCGCCGCCGGCGACGGAATTCAGAGCGCCGCCCAGAGCTCCAGCGAAAAAAAGGAAGAGGATGGTTTCGAAGTTCAAAGAGCTAGATGTATCAGAAACGGCGGCGGGTCGACAACGGCGCCATTGATAGCCGGGGTTTCATCGACGAACAACTACTTGAACAGCAGGTTCCTCACCGGGCCTTCAGCCCGGTTCGGAATGACAAGTAAAGTTTGAACCAGTATCCGCGACCTCATCGTTTGGTTACCTGTGTAATCGGCGAGTAACCCGCGATCTCTTGCAGAAACATCTGGTCTGCGGCAGGGTTAGTACTAACCAAGATTGTGGGGGAGTTCCTATGCGTAATCGAATTGTGATCGGCACGGCTATTCTCATCTGCATTTTTGCCTGCGGCATGATGGGCAGCGTCGCCTGGGGGCAAAGCTCGAGCACTCCCGCGCCCAGCGCTCCCGCGACAGGCGCGCCGCCTTCCGGCCAGCAGTCCATGCCGGGCATGGATATGTCTGGGTCTTCGGGGCACAACATGTCGAACATGCAGATGAACGGCGGGCAGATGAACGGGCAAATGAAAGACATGCCCATGGGGACGGACTCCGACAAAGCGGACGACGATACCGGCGCTCACGCCATGAAGTCGATGGAGGGCCACATGGATATGGGCCCGCACATGAAGATGACCGCGCTGCGTCCAGCGAAGACTGGGGATGCGGCACGGGCCCAGCAAGTCGTGGAAGAAGCGCGCAAGGTGGCGGAGAAATATGTCGACTACCACACGGCGCTGGATGATGGATTCAAGATCTTCCTGCCCAGGGTTCCGCAGAAGGTCTATCACTTCACCAACGGCAGCTACGCGAGGGAGGCAGAACTGCGCTTCAACCCCGGGCATCCGACGTCGCTGCTGTATGAGAAGCATGGCGACGACTACAAGCTCATCGGAGTGATGTACACCGCTCCGAAACGGTATACGGAAGATCAACTGGACGAGCGCATCCCACTCAGCGTGGCGCAGTGGCACGAACATGTGAACTTCTGCATTCCGCCGCTGGGGCGGTGGCGTGAATTGCGTTCGCCGAATCCGCAATTCGGTTTGCGTGGATCCATCGCAACGCGGGAGGCCTGCGATGCCGCGGGCGGGACATTTCGGCCCGTGGTCTTCAACTGGATGGTGCATGTCTACCCGTTCGAAAAAGATACGGCGAAGGCCTGGTCGGTCGAGCGCCAGCACGGCGACGCGGACTGATGAGTGTGGCGCGGGCACTCTTTCCCGCGAATGCTTGCAGCGAAGAATTCCTTCGACCGACTACGTAAGCCGGCGTCGTTTCTGCGCTCGCAGTCTTGCTCGTGGCTAGATTTCGCGGGCAAGAGTGCCCGCGCCACATAAGACCACAGATACAAAACTTCACAAAAACATACATCTGTTGTTCCCTCGATCTTCTCTCTGTAAAGATAAATTGATGATGAATTCACGCGATGCGCGTGCTACCGGAAGCATGCACGCATCGTCCAATTAAGTGTGACGAGATCGGCGGTCGATATGCAACGATCAGAAATCACGATCAGAGAATCAGGATCAGATAGCCAAAGATCGGATGTCAGAGGGAACTTTCGCCGGATCGAATACGTAACCAGAGAGAGTGGGTGAAGTACCGGCGCAGAGGTGACGCTGGTTAGATTTTCTTAGAAATGATTGCGGGGTCTGGGGATTCTCTCACACTCGGTTTGGCGGCCCAGGTGAGAAAACCCCCATCGCGGCAGAACAGGCTTTGACTTGCGTCGAAACTTGTCTGCTCAACCCCAGCGGCAGCATTCTATGCGATTCGCGAAGAAACACAAGTGTTTTCTCGCGGGGTTGCGAGCCGGGCCGCCCCAGCCGTTTCCCGACGTGACTTCGGGAAAGAAAAAAGGAGCAGCTATGAAGTTCGCAACAGTTTCAAAAAGCATGGTAATGGGGTTGGCGTTGCTGCTGGCCTCGAGCGCATTCGCGGGTACGAAGGCCAGCCTGTCTTTGCTGGATGCCACGACCATCAACGGGACCAAGCTGAAAGCCGGCGACTACAAACTCCAGTGGGAGGGCAGCGGGCCCAACGTGGAAGTCAGCATCATGCAGGGCAAGACCGTATTCGCCAAAGTTCCGGCGAAGGTAGTCGACCTGAGCGCGCCTGCGCCGAACAGCGCGGCGGTGGTGCAGCACAACGGCGACGGAACCAGCACGCTGGCCGGCGCCCGCTTCGAGGGCAAGAAGTTCGCGTTGGAGATTGGCGACGCCAGCGACGGTATGCAAGCGGGCTCGAGCAAGTAAGGCGAGTTGAGTAGACAAACAGACGGGGAGCACGCGGGTGCTCCCCTTTGTTCTACATTTCTGCGTTTTTTTTCTTTCCTCTGCTGGCCGCAACGCTAGTTCGGCGAAGCGAGCACGTCGTCGAAGTAGTTGATGGCCGCCCGCTTCGGTTTGTCCTTCAGGCCTTTCAACGGGATCTTCTGTTCGAAAGTGCTGTTGCCGGCCAGCCGCGCTCTTCCCAGGAAGAACATGCCGTTGGGCAATTCCAGGTAGATCGGCACCAGCATGCGGAAACTGTCATCCACATTCGATTGCGTCATCTTCACGCTCATCACCACGTCGCCGTCCGCGCCCGTGTCGAAGGTTGCGTTCATCTGGTAGGTGGGTAACTGGGTGCCGTAGACGTACTCGTTGAAAAACCAGTCCATCTTGTGGTTGCCTTCCAGGTCCATCTCCGGGGTCATGTGTTTTTCGACGATGGTCTTGAAGTCCTCTGTGGTGGCTGATTTGCCGCGATAGGTGTTGACGAAGTCCTGCATCATTTCTTTGAAACGCTGATCGCCATTGCGGTTGTCGTGCAGCATCATGCGAAGCATGTGCAGGATATAGGCGCCCTTGGGATAGATGAGACGGCGGGTAGTGTCGAAACCGGTGCGGGAATTGCTGGTGCGGTAGCCCATGGTAAGCGGCCCGGCGTCGATCGCCCGAAAGCCCTGCGGATCGCGCTCCAGCAGCAGTTCGCGCTCGTCATTCCAGAAAGTGATGAACTTCTTGGGATCCTTCTCGATCAGCGTCAGGTATAGTGACGCGGACATATCGGCGAACCCTTCGCTCATCCACTGATCGCGATACGAACTGAATCCGACCGTGTGTCCCCACCACTGATGCGCCACTTCGTGCGGAGTGACGACTTTCCAGTAGCCCCGGTCGCCCCAGTCCATGCCCAGTTCGTGGCGCACCGTGGAGTCGAAGTAGTAGCAGATCGGAATCCATACGAGCTCCGGCCAGGACTGCCCGAAGTTGCACGCCGTCTGTTGCGTGAGCTGCAGGTGCTTGAATAACGAAGGGCCGAAATATTCGGTGTAAAGCTGTACTGCGAGTTCGCCTTCGGCGAGGGATTTTTTGTTGAGGCCGGTGGTGCTCATCGTGCCCAGAGCCACGCCCGAAGAGTGCGAGCCCATGGTGGGCAGGTCTTGATTCACGGAGTGCTGCAAACTCTGCACCCAGCTGGGCGACTCCTGATTGGCATAGGACTGCACGTCGTATTCGGGCTTGTCGAGCTTTCCTTCCTCGAGCTTGAAGCGGCCGAAATTAAATCCTGCAACCGTCTGGGGCGCTTCACTCTTCCATACGGTAACGTTCTGCCCGCCGTCGTTGTTGTCGCTGAGGCGCACTCCGGTGGCGGCTATCTGCATTCCTTTGGGAATACGGAAGGTCATGTCATAGGTGGAGTATTCGCCGAGGCTGTTGCCGGGATTGTTGGGATACCAGTTCTCCCGGGCGACGGGAAAATAGTTACCGCCGCCTTCATTGGTGACCGCTTCCTTGCCTTCATATTCTGTAGTTAACGTGAATTGATCACCGGCTGCCAGAGCTTTGGGCAGGATCACGGCAAACTGCGCGTCGTCATTCTTATCTTCCTGCACGAATGACAGTGGCTGGCCCTCGGCCGTGGTTACGGTGCGGACCCGGAGCGTGCGGAAAAGATTGAAGGGCGCTACCCGCAGGCCATTCAGGCGTGCGACGAATGTGGTCTTGGATTTGCCGACCAGGTCGGCGTTTCTTTCCATCGTGGTCTCGAGTTGCTGGTGCTCAATACGGATGGGCCGCCCGACCGAGCCCTTCTTTCGTTCGCCCGACATGGGGAACGAAGCCCACTCCCCAAACTTGTTTTCGTCATAGGTCATGAACTGGACCTGGTCGCGGCCTTCATGCGGATCAATGGTGTAGAGTTCCTGACCGTTGTAGCGCTTACCATGAATGAAGGCGACGAACAAGCCGCCGGGCTCCGGGCTGAGCAGATCTTCGAGTATGCGCGACTCGAGATTCTCCTTCAGCTTGTGCCGGGTGGTGTGCTGGCTGTCTTTGAGCGGCCCGGCTTCGCAGCCGGACGCGCCCGGTGTGCCGGCCTTCTTGATGTCGTCGTAGGTGGAGTCGGTGAAGCGCAGCACCATCTGGCTGAAGTTTTCACTGAACTCATTTTCCTTGGTCAGCAGCTTCAGCATGGCCGCTTCGGAGGCGGGCGGATTGAGAATGAAATTTCCGTCCCCGGTGAACACCGCTCCCGTGATCCTGCCGCCGACCGGAGCCACGAAACATACTGTGCCGGAGCGCAAGTGGAAGGTTCCGGCGTCGCGCTTCAATTCAAAATTGTTGACGCTCACCGCTTCGCCACCGAGACCCAGGCTGCGCAGCGACTGGTAGGTTGGATCGGAGTTTGGACCCGGCGGCGCGGAAGCATTTTGCGCTGGAGCGGCAGTGCTCGCTAGAACGAAAGCCAAGGTAAACAGGGCGAACGCCCTGGCTGAAGACACACGTCCGGCAGAGCGCAGGGTGCGGACAAGAAACGGCATGGAGCCTCCCGGGGGGAAGGAATCCGTAATTATCAGCAGTTCCGGCAAAAATGCAAGGGCAGGAATCACAGGGCGTGAGGAAATATCTGAGCGCCGCTGCATCGAGCGCGCTCTAAATATCCCAGCGCTACTGGGTTGCCAGCTTTTCCAGTTCCGCGTTCAAGTGCACGCTGCTGCCGGCGGTCACTTTCATTTGCCGCTCCCAGTCCCGGAAGCCGGTCTTCTTGACGGCGATGGTGTGATCGCCCTCGGCCACTTGCACATCGGAGGGAGTGTTGCCGACGAAGCTGCCGTCGATCTCGATATCGGCGCCCGAAGGATTGGATTCCATCTGCAGCTTCGCAGAGGCGGGAGCGGGAGCCGCGGCGTCGCTTGATGCCGTTGGCTGCGCGGCGGGGGCGGCGGCGGCGGGCTGGAACTTCGCAATATCCAGCTTCATATCTCCGCTGACGTACGCGGTAATTTCCGTTCCCTTCGGAATGCTGATGTCTTTGCCGTGCATGAAAAGGAAGAAGGGCGCGGCGGGAAAGAAGACGAGGCTGGTCGCGACGATGCCACCCACCATGGCACCCGTGTGCCCGCCGCCGTTCAAGTCCTTCACGGCGCGCAGCGACGCTCTTTCGCTGCTCAGCAACTTGACGTAGTCGATGTTGATGTCGAGCTTGCCGCCGCGTGCCATTCTCCGCTTGGCCTGGGCTTCGGTTACCGTCGCGAAAGCGAGCCCACCTTTCGGAATCACCAGAGTGCCGTTCACACTGATGTCTTCGAGAACCTCGAAGTCAATGGTGTCGCCCACATGAGCGTCCGCCGACGAGACCGTGCGATTGATACGCATTTTTATCGGAGTGCCGTCCTCCAGCACGAATCCTTTGGCGGAAGTGAAGTTGGTCGAGGTCTGCTCCGCGGCGGGCTGCTGGCTGGGCGGAGCGGCTGGACTTTGGGGCGAGCTGGATTGACCCACAGCGACCAGAGTGAAAAGTGTCAACAATAACGCCACGAGTAGAAATTGCTTCACGGAAAGACTCTCCTACTGAACAGCTTGGATAAACGGAGCGGAGCCTAAGAGCGTCGCCATTATGCTCTAACCATCCAGTTTCAGCAATGATTGGGCGCACAAAGTAAAACGGGAGCGCGCAGGCGCTCCCTTTTTGAACTGACCACTCACCGCTAACCCCTGCTTCTCAGTACTTCGGTACTTTGGGATCGACGCGATCGGACCACGCCGTGATTCCTCCGGCGAGGTTGCGCACTTTGGTGAATCCGGACTGCTGCAGGAAGGCGACGGCCTTGGCGCTGCGTCCGCCCATTTTGCAGTGGACGACGATCTCGCGGCTGGAATCGAGCTCGCTCACGCGCTTGGGCAGATCGTCGAGCGGGATCAGATATCCGCCGAGGTTGCAGATCTGGTACTCGTGCGGCTCGCGCACGTCGAGCACGAATAAATCATCTTTCGCGTCGAGACGCCGCTTCAATTCTTCCACTTGAATTTCAGGGACTCCATTGCCCACAGGTTTCTCCTCCCCACGAATGCCGCAAAACTCGTTGTAGTCTATCAGCTTCGTGACCGTGGGATGCGTGCCGCACACCGGGCAGTCGGGATTTTTGCGCAGCTTGAGCTCGCGGAACTTCATGCCCAGCGCGTCGATCAGCAGCAGGCGGCCGATGAGCGGATCGCCGATGCCGAGAACCAGCTTGATGACTTCGGTGGCCTGCATGACGCCGACCAAGCCGGGAAGAATGCCGAGCACGCCGCCCTCGGCGCAGGAAGGAACCAGTCCGGGCGGTGGCGGCTCAGGATAGAGGCAGCGGTAGCAGGGGCCGTCCTTGGTGGCGAAGACGCTGGCCTGGCCTTCGAAGCGAAAAATCGATCCGTAAACATTCGGCTTGCCGGTGAGCACGCAAGCGTCATTCACCAGATAGCGCGTGGGAAAGTTGTCGGTGCCGTCGGCGATGATGTCGAAATCGCGAAATAGTTCGAGCGCGTTGGCGCTGCTCAAGCGCGTGTCGAACAACTGCAGGCTCAGAAAAGGATTGATGCCCTTCAACTTGTCCGCCGCGGAGTCGAGCTTCTTGCGGCCCACGTCGGCGGTGGAATGAATAATCTGCCGCTGCAGATTGGTATAGTCGACGACGTCGAAATCGACCAGGCCGAGCGTTCCCACGCCGGCGGCTGCGAGATACAGCGCCAGCGGCGAGCCTAGCCCGCCGGTGCCGATGCAGAGCACGCGCGCCGCTTTCAGCTTCTGCTGGCCCTCCATGCCAACCTCGGGCATGATCAGATGGCGCGAGTAGCGCAGAATTTCGTCTTTGTTTAGAGTGACAGGAATTTCTGTGGTGGCAGCCATAAGTCCTCAGATTTCTTTTTCTTTATGCGGGTGGGGATTTTGATCTTCGGTAATAGGCCCGATACTCGCGCCCGAAAAAGATCCCTCATGAAATCAAAACCCCCACTCTGTTATCCCCGAAAGCGGGACGACAAGGGTGGGGCACCCAGATTCTATGCGCCTCCGGCGATGGAAGGCACAATGGAAATGTTATCACCCTCGTTCAGCGCGGTCGCTTCCTTCTGCAGGTAGCGAATGTCTTCGTCATTGACGTAGAGATTCACGAAGGCGCGGAGCTTGCCATCGTCGGTGTAAAGGTGGTTCTTCAGGTCAGGATGCTGCGCCACCAGCGCGTTCATGGCTTCGCCGACCGTGGCTCCAGGAACGTCCACCGTAGCCTGCTTGCCGACGTACTGCCGCAAAGGCGTAGGAATGTGAATTTTGCTCATAGAGGTACTGTAAGAGATGCGGCGGGCGGGGGGCAAGATTCAGAACGGGATGCCACAGCAGCCGGACGAATCCGTCTGCCCCTACGCGAGCTCGAACATTTTCGCGATCTCCGGATTCCCTGATTGCTGGGCAAGCTGCTTGAAGGGCCTTCCTTGCTGGTCGTTCGCGTGTCGAAGCTTTGGGAAACGCTTGAGGAAGCGAGCCACCCAGTCGATGTCGCCGCGCTGAATGGCGTAGGCAAAATCATTGAGCTCGATCCCCAGGAACGCCCCCATCTCGCGCATGTATTCGATTGCCCACCCGGCCGGCGTGGCACCGAATTGACTGTCGATGGCGTTGATGTCCGCGCCGTGTTCGATTAATGCTTCAACGGCCGCGCGATGTCCACAAAACGCCGCGTGATGAAGGGGCGTGGCGCCCAGTTCATCCCTTTGGTGAACGAGTTCGGGATGGCGCCGAACAATGGTTCTGACCTCCGAAGCGTTGCCAGACTTCGCGGCGTCAATCAGCTTTTCGAAGTCGCTCATGGAAGACCTCTACGTTGGGGGTTACGGAATGATGCGTCGCTGTTGGCGCGAGAAACTATAGAATATCGCAGCCCGCCGATAGTTTGTGAGTGTTGCAAACCGAGTAACCGACGCGAAGCCTGCAACCGAAGACTCAGCCGAGCCATGCAAGCCACTTATCCGTCGGTTAGCCGCGGCCTAGAATCGCTCAAGGAGAATTCTGATGACGATTTTTGATCCAGCTCGCGGCAGAGTGATTGACGGTGGCGGCGGTAGCGGCAATTTTCTTCGCCTGATCGGCCTGGGAATCGTGGCATTCCTGGTCGTGATCCTGATCTTCAGTTCTGTAACCCGCGTGAACACAGGGCACGTGGGCGTGCTCACGCTGTTTGGCCGAGTCACGGGTGAGACGCTCGGGGAGGGCATTCACCTGATCAATCCGCTGAAGACGAACAATGAGCTGTCGATTCAGACGCAGACCATCAAGGAATCGGCGAGTGTTCCTTCGAGTGAAGGGCTGATGATGGCTCTGGACACTTCGCTGATCTACCACCTGAATGCGGGAAGCGCGGCGCACGTTTTTCAGACGATTGGCGCGGACTATGAAGATAAGGTAGTCGAGAACACGCTGCGGTCGGCCATCCGCGAGGCGACCGCGTCACACTCGGCCAATGCACTTTACACCGGCGAACGTGAAGCGGTTGCGAACGAGATACAAGAGAAAATCACAAAAGAACTCAATGTTTACGGCATTCAAGTGGAGAGCATTCTGCTGCGCGACATCCAGTTGCCGGCCACGCTCAAGGCCGCCATCGAGGCCAAACAGCAGGCTGAGCAGGAGTCGCTGGCCATGAGCTTCCGCCTGCAGAAAGAAACGCAGGAGGCGCAGCGCAAGCGCATCGAAGCAGCTGGTGTGCGCGACTTCCAGCAGATCGTGGCTCAGGGCATCACGCCGTCGCTGCTGGAATGGAAGGGAATCGAGGCCACGGAGAATCTGGCGAAGAGTCCCAACACAAAGGTTGTCGTTATCGGGAACAACAAGAACGGGCTGCCGCTGATTCTGGGACAGTAATTACGTCGACGCTAAACTTGCTCGGGCGGAAGAGGCAGGTTCCTCCGCTGCGCCGTCGCTTTCGCTCCGGATCTGGTCGGAATGACAGATTTTATCAAGTGACGGCGCTGCCGCCAGGCGACGGTTTTGCGCCGCGCTGCTACCATGAATCCGTGCAGTCCTTGCTCGAAGTCCGTCGGCTGAATATCGAATTTCCCCTGCAGCAAGCAAACCTGTCTGCCCTGCGGGCAGGCGCACAGCCGGGGGCGGCTGTCCCCACAAAAACCTTAGCTGCACCAAGCCTAATTGCAGTGCGCGATTTGAGTTTTTCGGTTGCGCCGGGCGAAGTGCTGGGGCTGGTCGGCGAATCGGGGTCGGGCAAATCGATTACTTCTTTGGCCATCATGCGCCTGTTGCCACCGCAGGCGCGAGTCTCCGGCGAGATTCTGTTCGCAGAAAACGGAGCGGCCCCGCGCAATCTTCCAGCCTTGGATGACGACGCCATGCGACGGTTGCGCGGGTCGCGCATCGCCATGATTTTTCAGGAGCCGATGACCGCACTCAATCCGGTCATGCGCGTAGGCGAGCAGATCGCGGAGGCGGTCGCGGCGCACGGCACTCTCTCAGGGCACGCTTTCTCGAAGAAGGAATCGTGGCAGCGCGCCGTGGACGCTATGAACGACGTGGCAATCCCAGACGCCGCGCGCCGCGCCCGCGATTATCCACACCAGCTTTCTGGCGGCATGCGGCAGCGCATCATGATTGCGATGGCCATCGTCAACCGGCCGCAGTTGCTGATTGCCGACGAGCCGACCACGGCGCTCGATGTGACCATCCAGGCGCAGATTCTTGATCTTCTGGCTGAACTTCGCGCCAAGTTTGGACTGGCGATGCTTTTCATTTCTCACGACCTGGCTGTCGTTTCGCAGATCGCCGACCGCGTGGCCGTGATGTATTGCGGCAGCTTGGTGGAACTGGGCGCGAAGCGGGATATTTTTCATTCGCCGGCGCATCCTTATACGCGCGGCTTGCTGCATGCGGTGCCCGATCTCAAGACCGACCGTGGACGCCCGCTACAGACGATTGATGGGACTGTTCCGGCGCTCCATGCCATGCCTGCGGGCTGCAGTTTCGAGCCGCGCTGCGAGTTCCGCGTTTCCGCGTGCACGCGTGAGTTCCCGCCACTGGTGGAGGTCGGGGCGGGCCACTGGGCGAGATGTCCGGTGATTAACGCCTAATTCACAAGCCGCGTTCCAGCTGACGGCGGTTGATCACCAGCAGCAGAACCAAGAGCGCCAGCAGCCCAACCCCAATCCACCACGCGTCCAGATACCAGCCCAGCCCCGATTGCGCGAAGTAGTTGACGCCGTCGCGGAAGGGCACACGATAAGAATGGGCAGCGTCCCTGCGGGGTTGCGCCCACAGCGAAACCGTCCAGAGCAGTCCAAAATGCAGCGCAGAATTCGCGATCAGGGCTGTCACGATCAGCTTGAACCACAATGGCATTCCATTCTTGAACCGCCATCCCAACAATCCGCTTCCGGCCATGTTTTGCTTCTCCACGCGCTAGGCGCTGGGTAGAACGTCTTACTGCCAAACATTAGTCTATAATCGGCAGTTTGTCCGGTGATTTGTGCGCATACTGCTGCTCAGCGACATCCACGCTAATCTCGAAGCCCTCGATGCGACCCTGGCCGGCGCACCGCCGTTCGACGTGGCGGTGAACCTGGGGGACATTGTCGGCTATGGCGCCAGTCCCAACGAAGTGACCGAGCGTTCGCGCAAACTGGGCAAGACGTTTGTGCGCGGCAATCACGACAAGGCCGCCACCGGTGTGATGGACCTTGACGACTTCAATCCCATGGCCGCCGCGGCCGCGATCTGGACGCGCAACGAGTTGAGCCCCGACAATCTGGAGTGGCTGCGCGGCCTGCCGCAGGGCCCGGTCACGCTGCCGGATTTTCCCGAGGTGCAGTTGGTGCACGGCTCGCCGAACGATGAAGACGAGTACGTAGTGTCGTTGGGCGACGCGCTGGCGCCCCTGATCACGCTGACCATACGCCTGACTTTTTTTGGACACACGCACCTGCAGGGTGGATTTTTTGCCAACGGATCTTCTGCCGACGGCTTCCGTCCGGAATACCGCACGGTGGGCCAAGCCGAATCGGTGCCCTTGCAGTTGAAACCCAACACGCGCTACATGATCAATCCCGGCTCGGTCGGCCAGCCGCGCGACGGTGACTGGCGCGCCGCGTTTGCGTTGTTCGACACCGAAGCGCAGGTCATCCACTTTCACCGCACGCCCTACAATCTTAAGGCCGCGCAGGACCGCATCTTCGCGGCGCAGCTTCCGCCGCGGCTGGCCACGCGGCTGGCGGCGGGACGCTGAAGGCCGGCTTCCGGCTCTCGGCTTCTGGCTTTCGATTCCGCACCAGCATCCCGGCATTACACCTAGGACCCGCTCCTGTAAACTCTCATCATGTATCGATCCCGCAGCGCTGGAACCAGGCCGTTGTTTGAAGCCCGTGAGAATCCTCCTGAGCATTATTTGATTGCGCACAGCGATGGCGGGGCGCGCGGCAATCCCGGGCCTGCCGGCTATGGCGTGGTGATCAAAGACGAATCTGGACGGAAAGTCGCCGCGCTCAGCGAATATCTCGGCCACCAGACCAACAATTTCGCCGAATATCAGGGACTGATCGCGGCGCTCGAATACGCGATTGAGCATGGGCCCAAGGCGCTGAAACTGATCAGCGATTCCGAATTGCTGGTGCGGCAGATCAAGGGCATTTACAAAGTCAAGAATGCAGTCCTTCAGGATCTGCACGGGCGCGCCAAGGAATTGATCGCGCAGCTGGAGTGGTTTTCGATCGGGCACGCGTTGCGCGAGCATAATCAGGAAGCGGATCAACTGGCCAACGATGCCATGGACAAAGGCATGGGACGGAGCGTGGCGCGCGTGGGCGCAGACCATGTGGCGCGGACGCTCTCGCCCGCGCAGCCCGCACATCTACAGCAGGAGTTCGAAGGGATTGTGCGCCACGGCAAAGTGGAGTTGGTGAACGGGACGCTGCCGGAAGGAACGCGCGTGCAGATGCGGGTAAAGAGATAGGAGTTCCGCGACGGGCGGAAAAAGCAGGTTCCTCCACTCCGTATTCCCTTAGGGAATGCGAAGCTCCGGTCGGAATGACAGCGCTTAAATGGTGCCGACAACAGTGGTGTGGCAAGTCTGGAGCTGGCTCTCGAAGGCGACTACTCTGCCGCTGATGTGTGGTCGTGCACGATCTTCCAGCCGTCGCGGAACTTGCGAAACACCAGCGTGAAGATTCCGTGCGGCGTTTTGCCATCGGACATGGTCAGGTGAAACGCGCCGCGGACGAAGGCCGCGTCCGGCCCCAGCATTTCGATGCGCAGATCGGAAAACTCCAGCTTGCCCATCTCGTGGCCGGGACCGGAGTAGGTCGCGCGATAGTGATCGAGGGCTTCCTGCCATCCGTGGTTCACTGTGCCCCGCGAGAAAAAAGTGAGCTGCGGAGAATTCCAATAGCCAGCCATGAAGGCTTCGAGATCGTGACGGTTCCACGCGTCCTGCTGGATGCGCAGGACTTGCTCGATCGTGGATTTATCGGCCTCGGTGGTCGCGCCCTTTGGCGTCTGCGCGGCGGCGTAGAGCGTGGTGAGCAACAGGAAAATCAGCAACTGAGAAAGAGATCTCTTGTCCATCATTTTCCCCTGCGTCAGCGCGCTTCCTCCGTGGCCGGTGCCGCGTCGGGCGTATCGACTTTCTGAACGACGACCGGGCGCGGCGCTGGCGGCGGCGGTTGAAAATCTCCGGGATCTTTTCCGGCCATGGCTATAGCCATGAAGTTCATCCAGATGGGGAGCGCGGCGTGGGCGCCGGTTTCTTTTGCGCCCAGCGATTTCTTTTCGTCGTAGCCCACCCAGACTCCGCAGGTCATGGTGGGAGAGAAACCTACAAACCAGGCGTCGGTGAAATCGTTGGTCGTTCCGGTCTTGCCGGCCACGGGAAACGCCAGCTTCGCGGCGGCGATTCCGGTGCCGTGCAGCACGACCTCGCGCAACATCGACGTCATGATGCGGGCGGTGCGTTCGCTGATCACGTCCTTCACGTCAGGAAAATCTTCTTCGAGTACGCGGCCTTCGTAGTCGGTAACGCGGGTGATGTAGCGCGGCGTTATGCGCACGCCGTCGTTGGGAAAGACGCTGTAGGCCGAGGTCTGCTCAATCAATGCAATCTCCGCCGAGCCCAGCGCCACCGGCAAATATGGCGGCAGTTTGGCGGTGATGCCGAAGCGCCCAGCATATTCGATGACTGCCTTGATGCCAACCTTGTTGGCCAACTTCAGCGCGGGAATGTTACGCGACTGCGCGAGAGCGCGCCGCAGGGTGATGATGCCTTCGAATTTCTCGTCGTAATTGTGCGGCGAGTACGGCCCGGAGGGTGTGTCGAAGCTGATGGGCTCGTCGAGAATCGTGTCGTCGGGACTGGCGCCGCCGTCGATGACCGTCGTGTAAACATACGGCTTGAACGACGACCCGACCTGGCGCATGGCCTGGGTGACGCGGTCAAATTTTGATTCATTGAAATCGCGGCCACCGACCATGGCCTTGATTCCTCCGTTGGCGTTGTCGAGGGCGAGCAGCGAGCCTTGCGCGCCGGAATCTTCTTCGAGGCTGACGCGCGCCGCGCCGTTCGCGCCGAGCGCAAGAATCTTGACGTAGCAGATGTCGCCGGGTTTGAGAATGTCGGCCAGCTTCTGCTGGGTCCAGGTAACATCAGGTTGCCCGAGGGCGGCAGTGTACTTGCCGAACTTCAGCGTCGCTATTCCGGTGCCCGCGGAAGTCACGAGCGCGTGGATGTATCCGTTGACTTCGGGTTCGTCGTCCCAGTCGGGGTGAAGATATTTGTCGAGGACCGCGCCTTCCGCCACAACGTTTTCGAGATGACCCTTCCAGCCATGGCGGCGTTCATAGGCGGCCAGACCGTCGAGGACCGATTGATTCGCGGCCTTCTGCAAGTCGACGTCGAGCGTGGTATAGACTTTCAATCCGCCTTCGTGGACTTGATCGGCTCCGTATTTGTTTTCCAGGTAGCGGCGAATCTCTTCCACAAAGTAAGGCGCGAGTGAATTAGGGTCGTGGGCCAGATGCAGCACGAGTGGCGCGGAGCGCGCGTCGGCGGCCTGCGCGGCCGTGATCTTGCCGTCTTCCAACATGGAATTAATGACCAGAGTCCGTCGCCTCAGGGCGCGGTCAGGATACCGGATGGGCGAATACAGGGTCGGTCCTTTGGGAAGGCCGGCGAGCACGGCCGCTTCGTCCAGAGTGAGTTGCTTGGCTGGCTTACCGAAGTAGAACTCCGACGCAGCTTCGAACCCGTACACGCCGTGGCCCAGGGCAATCTGGTTGGCGTACAAAGTAAAAATCTGGGGCTTGGTGAAACGGCGCTCGATCTGGATGGCGAGCATGGCCTCCTGCACCTTGCGATGAAACGATCGGTCGGGCGAGAGAAAAAGATTGCGCGCCAGTTGCATGGTCAGAGTGGATGCGCCCTGCACCTTGCCGCCCGATTCGATGTCGCGATACGCCGCGCCCACGATGCGCCAGAAGTTGATGCCGGAGTGCTTGTAGAAATCCTTGTCTTCGATCGACACCAGGGCATCGCGCAGGACGGGAGGAAAATCGTCGTAACCGACGACCACGCGGCGCTGCAGCGCGAAGGAACCGATGACCCGTTCGTGATCGTCGTAAAGTTCGGTGATGGAACTGGGGCGGTAGGCTTCAAGGGCCTCGACCTGCGGCAGGTCAGTGGTATAGACGAGCAGCAAACCGGCGCTGGCGCCCGCCAGCACGGCGATCAGCACGAGCAAACCGAACAGCACGCGGCCCACGACTTTGCGGCCGCCTATTTCGACCTCCGGCAGATTTTCGTAGAGGGACTTCATCAGAGTCTAAGATCAGAATGAAGATCAGTCTTCGAGGTCAGGATAGCATTTTTGCGCGGAGTTCTTCGTCGTGGTTCAAGGTCGCTCGTCAACGGTGCAAAAGAAATCGCGCGCCCGTGCAGTGGTGAGCACGAACGCGCGATTCCGATTCACAGCTCAGCGAGATTAGCTGGCGTGGCTCTTCAGCACTTCCACGGCCTTGTTTAACTGATCATCCACCGTGGGCTTGGGCTTAGCTTCCTGATCGGGAGCGGCGGCCGTGCCATCTTCGTCGTCCGGTCCGACAGACTCGTCGAGCGAGTCGGCAACCAGGACGTTGGGCGTGATTGCCGCGTCTTGAAAGGCCTTGCCGCTGGGCGAGTAATACTTCGCGACTGACAGGATCAGTGCGCCGCCATCGGGCAGGTCAAGGGTTTTCTGCACCGAGCCGTCGCCGAAAGTCTTGTCGCCGACCACATCGCCGCGGGCATTCTCCAGAATCGCGGCCGCAACAATCTCGGCTGGCCCGGAGGTTCCGCGATTTACCAGAACCGCGATGGGAAGACTCGTGATCGCCTTCGCAGGATCGGCATTGAAGGCCTCCCGCGGAAACTTCTGCCCCTGCAGGTACGTAATCGTGCCGTGATTCAGGAACAGGTTGGCCGTCGCGACGCCTTCGGTCTCGTCGCCCTCGGCACAGTTGCGCAGATCGAGCAAAATCTTTTTGGCTCCTGACTTTTCGAGCGACTTAACCTTGGACGCAATCTCCTGCGCCTTGCCCTTGGTCAGGGCCTCGGCCTTCACATAGCCGATGCCGTCGTCCAACATTTTGTCGGTCACAGGAGGAATGACGACGATATCGCGAGTGATGGAAATTTTCTGCGGTTCGGCCTTGCGGGCGCGGACCACGGCCACATTCAGCGTAGAGCCCGGCGCCCCGGCCAGCAGATTGCGAATTTCGGGCAGCGACATATCCCGGGTGCTTTGGCCCTCAATGGATTCGAAGATGTCAGTCTGCTCGATCCCGGCTTTCTCAGCGGGAGAGCCCGGCAACACGGCCACCACCGCCGCGTAGCCGAAACGTTTCGACACCACCGCGCCAATCCCACCTTTCGATTCCGACTTGTGCGATTTGTAGGCGTTATAAGCATCGGCAGACATGTAGCTGGAGTTGGAATCGAGCGACTCGAGCAGTCCGTGCAGCGCGCCGTCGGTCACCTTGCCAATGTTGGGCTCTTCCACGTACTCGCTGCGTACGCGCGACAGCACTTCGCTGTACACCTGCAACTGGCGGTAAGAGCCGTCGTCTTTGGAGGAGGAAGCATGCACGCCTCCCAGAGAGCCGACCACGACGAACAGTAATACGGCAAAAGAGGTGACGAGAATCGCTGCCTTGGTTTTCATGGACATCGTTTTATGGTCTTCTTCTGGAAGGAACTGCTTCCTGAGAAACTCTGCCTATTATATCTCTAGATGCAAATCATGGCCCCGGCGCTGCTTGCTTCGAGTCTCTTCGGTAATATCGGTCAACAAAACAGTCCTTTTCACTTCCTGGTCTTCACTTAGCCGGCTTGAAGCCGATGGTCAGCAGGGTCTGGACCGACACCGGGCGCCCGTTCATGCTGTAGGGCTTGAACTTCCACTGCTTTACGCCCTCGATCGCGGTGCGGGCAAAGGCCAGCGAACCTTGCAGAAACTTGGCGTCCTGCACGGTGCCGTCACGGCCAACCAGCACTTGCAGAGTAACCGTCCCCGCCTGACCGGTGGCGTTCGCGGGATAGCCGATGACGGGTTGGTCGGTCAGCAGCGCCCGTTCCGCGGCTTCGGGAACCTGGACCGGCTCAATCGATTGCATTGCGGCTTCGGGCGGCTTGTTGCCGCTCGCGTCGGGAGCCATCGAGGCCATCTGCGACTTCAGGCTTGAGGGTACATTCGACGGACCCGACGGCGGAGTATATGGAGTCGACGAACTTTTTTGCGGCACCGCCTGCGCTGGCATGGACGAAATTGGAGTCAGCAAAGAGGATGGTGGCGCAACCGCAGGGGCGGCGACAGGCTTTCCCGATGGAGTTGCAGCGGGTTGAGTCGAAGCTGGTGGCGCGGAAGCAAGCTGAGTCGAAACCGGCTGACTTGAAGGCGCCTGAGTCGAAGGGGGTTGGGTTGAAGCCGGCTGAGTCGCAGCTGGAGGCGTCGATGTTCCGGTCGGGGCTGGTGCGGTATCCGGCTGGGCTGGGTCGGGAGCAGGCACCGGCACGGTAGTGGTTGAAGCCGGAGCCTGGCCGCTCGGGGCTGTCTGTGGGGTGGCCTGATCGGCAGGCAGTCCCGCATTCGCACCTTCGGGATTTCCCGGTTTCTTCGCGGTTGGATCAATCACCGGCACGACGTGAATCTGCGAAGGATCGGTGGTAGCGTCCGGAATGGTCTCGGTCGCGGGCAATTTATATTCGTCGCCGGCGCGGCTGAAATCCTCGTGCGGCATCGGCGCCTGCGGGGTGGTGACCACCTGTGGGTTCAGCCAGGCATGCAAGGCCCGCTGGCCCCGCGCCCAGATGGGAAGCAACTTCTGGTGCCAAGGGGCTTGCGGGGCAGCGGCCACGGCGCAGGCGGCCAGAAAAAGAGCGAAGATCATGGTCCCTTTACTGAGGCGATATCGCACGCGCGGAGCCTGCTCGGGCTCGCTGGTTTCGTCCGCCGTTTTCTCAGCCGTATAAGAAGAGAAGAGTTGAGGTTCCTTTTTCTGTTCGGTTTTTTGCTCGGGCTCGGACGGCTGCTTGGGCGGCGCGATTGCTTCGAGACGGGATTCAAGCGTCTGACGCTGAAGCGAGGAGCTGTCCGGACTCGCGGGCGCCGGTGGGGCATACGGGAGCTGATCGAAACCGAGTAATTCGGGATTGGCGTGCGGCGCAGGGACGGGTGCGAGCGCCGGTGCGGCAGCCGCAGCCTGCGGCATGCTCGCTGCGCGCGTTTTTAGATACCACTGCAGGCCTCGCGGCTCATCCGATGACGGCGAGGGCGAAGCCGGCTTTTCTTCCTTCGGTATCTGTACCGGCGTCGGCATCGGCGCGGCGGCCACGGCGGCGGCGGTTGGTTCGAGATCGGTCAGAGGAATGATGGGCTCAACCGATGAGGTCTGCAGATAATCGGGTGCGTCCGAGTCGGTAACGAACTGCCCGCCCGGCCGCGAAGGCGCCGATACCAGAAATTCGCCCGCGCGCAGGGTCTTTTCCTGTCCCGGCGCAGGTTCCACGCTCGTCGGGATGGTCGTTGCCACGGCGGCCGATGTGACCGAGGAAGCGCCAGCCGCGGCTGCCTGCGCCGCGGACGCTGCCGATTCCTGCTTGGCGCGCAGCAGATCGCGCGCCGTGGTTAAAGTATCGGTGACCTGGTTGATCAGCAGCGGCTTACGCAAAATCGAGTTTGCGCCCGCCTGCAGCGCCTGCGGAACGCTGATGTCGTCACTCACCATCGCTAGGGTCAGCGGGCGTTCGCTGGCTTTGCGCTCACGGCATGCCGCCAGCAGCTGTCCGGCTTCCGGCTGGCAATCCCAATCAATAATGACGATGCGGAAACTGTGCTGGGCGACTTTCTCAACGGCGGCCGCCGCTTCGGAGCAGTGCTCTCCCGCCAAGCCGAGACCAGCCAGCACCTGAAGAATAGGCGTAGCCGTTCCCTCGTCCGAGGAAAACAGAAGGCAGCGAAGGTCCATGCCTCTTCAGACTAGGGGCAGCGGGTAACTACCACAAGATTACCGACGAGCCGCCAGGCGAGCGATCCTGCGACCGGCAGTACATGTACCGCTGGGGACGGGCGCTGCTAGAATTCTGTCGCGGCGTCATGTCGCAGCAGCCAGGAAGGCCTCGCGCCGGCGGCGCGATGAGGAGTCCGATGAGGTTTTTAGCCGTTATGGCGATTGTTCTAGGGACGTGTCTGGCCGCTACGGCCGCCGAGGGGCGGAACGGCCCGTCGCCAACCAAGCCGACCGATAAGGATAAGAAAGACGCTACAGACTGGCCCGTGTATGGCGGGACCGCGCGGAACGATCATTTTTCGCCCCTGGCGCAGATCAATCGCAGCAACGTGCAGCAGCTGCGGGTCGCGTGGAGTTATGACACCGAAGAGTCCGGCGGATTGCAGACCAGCCCGATTGAAGTGGATGGTGTGTTATACGGTCTGACGCCCTCGCAGAAAGTATTTGCCCTGAACGCCGCGACGGGCAAGTTGTTGTGGAAGTTTGACTCGGGCATCCACGGCACGCAGCCGGATCGCGGGCTGGCGTATTGGAGCGACGGCAAAGGAACCGGCCGAATTGTGGTTGGCGTGATGAATTTCGTCTACGCGCTCGATGCGGCGACGGGCCAACCGATTTCGAGTTTCGGAAAAAACGGGCGCATCGATCTGCGGGAGAACTTAGGGCGCGATCCTCCAACGCAGTCGATTTATATGACCAGTCCGGCGGTGATCTACAAAGACCTGATGATTGTGGGCGGGCGCGAGGCCGAGACTCTGCCGGCCTCTTACGGCGACGTGCGGGCCTATGACGTGCGCAGCGGGAAGCTGCGCTGGACGTTTCATACCATTCCGCGTCCCGGCGAGTTCGGCGCAGACACCTGGCCGAAGGATGCGTGGAAAACGAGCGGGGCCGCGAACAACTGGGCCGGGATGACGGTGGATGCCGAGCGCGGAATCGTTTATGTTCCGACTGGCTCGGCGGCGTTTGACTTTTATGGAGCAGACCGCGTGGGCGATGATCTGTTCGCCAATTGCCTGATCGCGCTGAATGCCGAGACTGGCGAGCGCATCTGGCATTTTCAGGGGGTGCAGCACGATCTGTGGGACCGGGATTTTCCCGCGCCTCCGGTTTTGTTGACGGTGGAACACGACGGCAAGAAAATCGACGCCGTTGCACAGACCACGAAGCAGGGTTACGTGTTTCTTTTTGACCGCGTGAACGGGAAGCCGCTGTTTCCTATCGAATGCAGGAATTATCCGCCGAGCAGCGTGCCGGGAGAACTGGCCGCGCCGCAGCAATGCTTGCCGGTAAAGCCTGCGCCTTTTTCGCGGCAACTGCTGACCGAGAATCTTCTGAGCGAGCGCACGCCCGAAGTGCACGCGTGGGCGCTCGACAAATTCCGCGGCTTTCGCAGTGAAGGCCAGTTTGTCCCGTTCAGCGTGGGCAAAGATACGGTCATCTTCCCCGGCTTCGACGGCGGAGCGGAGTGGGGCGGAGCGGCGGCCGATCCGGAGACGGGAATTCTCTACGTTAACGCGAATGATGTGGCCTGGACGGGCGCGCTGGCCGAGAACTCGGCGGAGAACAGTCCGAAGTCGCTTTACCTGAACCAGTGCGCGGTCTGCCATGGCGAAAAAATGGCGGGCTCGCCGCCGGCGATTCCTGCGCTGACCGGCATTGGCAGCCGCATGTCAGAGGCCGATGTTGCGGCAACGATCAAGAATGGCAAGGGCCGCATGCCCGGTTTCGCCAACCTGGAGAATGACAGCGACCAGTGGTATGGGCTGCTCGACTACGTGATGAGCGGGGGCGCGAAGGAAGGTAGCAGCCGAGCGAATGAGAAAGAGCGAGAGAACAGGAAAGAGATGGCGAGTTCCGCACCTGCGCCACCCGCGATGAGATATCACTTCACGGGCTACCACAAGTTTCTCGATCTTGAAGGCTATCCGGCAGTGGCGCCGCCGTGGGGAACATTGAGCGCCATCAATCTGAACACGGGCGAGTATGCGTGGAAGATTCCGCTCGGCGAATATCCAGAGCTGGCCGCCAAGGGCACGAAGACCACAGAGATGAAGAATACGGGCACGGAGAATTACGGTGGCCCGGTGGTGACGGCGGGCGGGCTGGTGTTCATCGGCGCGACCAACTTCGACAAAAAGTTTCGCGCCTTCGACAAGTCAACCGGGGCGCTGCTGTGGGAAACCACGCTGCCGTTTTCGGGCAATGCGACTCCGGCGACTTACGAAGTAAATGGACGGCAGTTTGTGGTGATCGGTGCGGGCGGAGGAAAAGATCCGAAGTCGAAGTCGGGCGGAGTGTACGTGGCGTTCGCGCTGGAGAAATAGGTCAACATTAATTAACGTTATGTTAAATATACTTGACAATATGTAAACTACAATGTACATTCAATCTACCTTGAATTGAGGAGGCTGAATGTCTTACCGAGAAAAGATCGCCTGGCTATCGTTGGTTGCGATGGCCGTCGCTTATGGCCCGTACTTCCTGCTAGCTGCAAAGGGGCCCGGCCCCTGGGAGCCGTTTCCTCACCTGCACCCGCTTGGCCTGTTTGCTCTGGTATCGATTGCGCGCGTGCTCATTCTGGGCGCTGGCTATCTTTATCTTCGTCTCGGCTCGCCGCGCGAGGAGCGCCCGCCGCTGGACGAACGGGATCGTGCCATCGAGCACCGCTCGCTCAGTGCCGCTTACTATGTGCTCATCGCAGGCATGATTCTGGTGGGCTGTTTCATGCCCTTCAGTACTACCGGATGGACCATCGTGAATGCTGCAGTTTTCTGGATGGTGGCCGCGGAAGTGGTTCATTGCAGCGTAGCCGTGGCGAGCTATCGCGCGCAGGCCGCGGCATGATGGAGGGATCGATTTCGAATCGCATTCGGACCTTGCGTTTCATGAATGGCGAAATGTCGCAGGCCGAGCTGGGTCAGCGCATCGGCCTCACCCGGCAGACGATTGCTGCCATCGAGGCGGGGAAGTACTCGCCGTCATTGGAGGCGGCGTTCCGTATCGCCGAAGTGTTCAACGTTCCGCTGGGCGAGGTATTCCAGTGGGAGGCGAAGGCCAGCCCGCTGAAGGCGTCATAGCCGGGATAAAGCAAGTGTTGGCTGACCGCGGATTACTTGCTTTGCCCGCACACGTTCTGGCTGACCAGGCCGGCGAAGTCGCCTTCGGGATTCTTGCCGAACTGGTCGTCGTGCGTGGCTTTTTTGCTGACCACGAAGCGTCCGCTGTGGTCGCGGGAATAAAACCATTCGGAAGTGGGAGCGGCGACGCCGCTCGTGCAATTGAAACGCACGCGGGCGCGCATTTCTACGAACGGTCCGCCCTGGGGAAGAACCGCGGGATCTTTGTATTCGATGCGCACCAGCGCCAGCCGCTGATTGTTTTTGAGCACGCGCACCGAACTGATGGAAACCTTATCGCCGGCTTCGGTTTGGCCGATCGCGTGCCAGTCTCCGGCGGCGAAGGCGGCCAGGCTCATGACGAGCACCGGTGCAAGAACGATGGCGGCGAGGATGATAAGAGCTTTTTTCAACGCTGGGTTTTCTGCGTGAATTCTCTGGCCACACAAAATGTAACGAGACACTGTCGTCGAAAAAGGCGATTCTGTCAACAGGTTCGTCATTTATGCGACTGCGGCGGCGCAGGGCTCGTGCTATGGTTTATGGCGCAGCGGGCGGAAAACCGATTGCAGATTCTGGATTTCAGATTGCAGATTGAACCCCGTCGCCCCAGCTTTTCAATCTGAAATCTACAATCTGAAATCTGAAATGCCTATGGAAACTCTTCATTCTACGATGTTTATGTCGCCGGTGGGGCCGCTGTTTCTGGCCGCTTCCGGACGCGGTCTGGTGGCGCTGGAGTTCGACGCGCGCCTGCCGGGCCAGCAGACGATTCGCCCCAATCCGCGCGATCTGCGCGCGGAGCGAGCGAAAATTGGAACGAAGGCTGGGACAGAGGCCGCGACAAAGAATGTCCAGTTCGAAGAATCTGCCAGCGCGATGCGAGCCTACGTGCAGGAGCTGGAAGAATATTTCGCCGGCCAGCAGCGCGAGTTCAGTTTCGCGCTCGATCTGCGCGGCACGGATTTTCAGCTGGCATGCTGGCGGGCGCTGCTGGCGATTCCTTATGGCGAGACTCGCTCCTACGGCGACATCGCGCGCGCGGTGGGCAGGCCGCAGGGTTTTCGCGCCGTTGGGATGGCCAACAACCGAAACCCGGTGGCGATTGTCGTTCCGTGCCATCGCGTGGTCGCCTCGGACGGGACGCTCTGCGGCTACGGCGGCGGCCTCGACGTGAAGCGCAAGCTGCTCGAGCTGGAAGGCGCGCTGAGCGGCACGCTGGCGGCTTAGGAGTTGTTGATTGATGAGTTTTGATTGTTGATTGAAAGGCGCACGGTCAGGTTTTGCACGGCCGGGTCAAATGAGCGCCAGCCCCGATAGGTGTTGAAAAAGCCTTGATGAGAAAAGAGCCCCGTGCCGGTTTCGTGCACGGGGCTCAATAGTTTGTGAGTTGCGCTCAGCCGACAACCAGGGGCCGCATCATGTCGTGCTCCTCGTGCTCAAGAATGTGGCAGTGCCAGACATATTCATGTCCACCAGTCCTTGGGCTGACCGCATTTTGCATGGCGGCGGTTGGCAACTGTGGCAGGTTGAATTGCATGATCACGGTTGTAATTTCTCCCGGGTTCATTCGCACAGTGTCCTTCCATCCGATCTCATTGGGGTCTGGCGGAGTCGGCGGACCGCTGTAACTCCAACTATTCGGATTTCCCTCGACGGGCTGCCGCTGAATCAGTTGCACATTGACCAGGTGGAAGTGGATGGGGTGCGTGTCTCCAGTGAGATTCATGATCTGCCAGACTTCAATTGCCCCGGCAGCGGGAGTCTCTGTGGTCGGGGACATGTATCCCAGCCCCCACGTCGGCAGCCCTTGGTTATTCAGACTCCCAGAAGCAAAAGTTCCGATGGTCTGAATCAGGCGGCCATAGTCGTCGAAATCTTCGTTCAGGGTCAGCATTCGGGTGGCAACGCCGGTGAATGGGAATGCAGGCTCTGACGGATCTCCGTTGTTGTAGAGCAATCCCGGCTGATTTCCAGTGAGGAAGTTGCTCTTCAGTTGGGCGTTGATCTGCGTAAGCCAGGTTGGAGTGCTGAGCGTATCGCCAGGACCATTCGTGACCACGATCTTCAAGAGTGTCCGCGTGTTCGGTCCAAAGCCAAGTTTGGTAGTTGGCGCCCCGCCAATGGCCCGCTGGTCTGGATCACCGGTGAAATAATCGTTGCGCGAATCTCCGCCGGGGAAGGGAGCGACCGAGTCGTTGTAGAGAATGAACGTTGACCCGGCCGGCACGCCGTTGAAGTCGATGATTACGTCGGCGCGCTCGGCTGGAGCCACCAGCAGGTTGAACGGCCCGTCCGGATTTGCGTTCTGCGGACTGAGCAGAGGCAGTGGAGTGGTGTTGTTGTGGACGGCCACCGCCGGCAGGAATCCGCCTTCGGTTCCGACCTGATAGATGATTGGACCGGGCTTCCCAACCTTGGCTTCTCCAGGATTCGATAGATCCTCCGCATAGAGATTCACATGATAGAAGCGCGCTTGCGACCCGTTGAGCAGGCGGAACCGAGTGCGCTGCGGAGTGACAGTAACTGTCGGATAGACTCCGCCGTTGATCAGGATGGTGTCGAAGAAAGCCTCCGGCACAATCGAGGCTGGAACAGGGAGCGGCTGCGTTCCTTGTGCGGGCGGAGTGCAGGTCGGGCCCCAATCCCATCTGCCCTTGGGATTCGGATTGCCTCCCGAGAGCACATTCGCCTCATACTTGTGCGGATACCACAGACTTCCTGGTCCGCCCCAACGCCAGGTTGGATCCTGGATCAAAATGTTATCGGCTACGAAACTCTTGTCTTGCAGGACAAGGGGAATGCCTAGAAGGCTAGGAAGCAGTCCCGAACTCACAAGGCCAGCTTCGAAATTGTCAGTGATGATAAAGGCCGATGCGATTCCCGCATAGGCATTCAGCCTTGTGATGCCCATCGCGTGATCGTGGTACCAGACCAGACGAGCGCTCTGCTGATTGGGATAGTAGTGAGCGCCGGTGCCGAGAGGCACCGGAGCGCCGGGAACATTCATGAAGCTGGGGCCGTGCTGTCCCGATGGCGAATACCACTGGAATGGCGTTCCGTCGCTGAACCACGGAGTACGGCCGCCGTGCAGATGGGTGATGATCCGGTTTATCGGCAAATCTCCCACCGTGAGGTTGTTTCCAGCCATGACCGTCGGGTCGACCGGGAGAATGTGTTTCGGCGGCAGCAGGTTCGTGACCGTCATCAGTATCGGAGTGTTTTGCGTGGCCACAATCGCCCCGCCGAGGTACTTCTGGTCGAAAGTTTCGAGGTCGGTGTAGCCGAAGAACTCGGTTTTGTAGGGTAGATCCGGGTGCATCTTTTCGCTAAAAGGGGCCACCGCGAGGTTGTAGTAGTCAGTGGATTGGCCGGCGAAAGTGATCGAGTGTTTTGTGGCCAGGGGGATGTACTGGCCGATCTCGTTCTTACTCGCGGGCCCAAGGCCAGGCAGGGAAGTTACGAATTTGCGAATGTTGGTGGGGCTTTGAGCAAACGGCCAGGCTCTGCCGTGGAGGGCGAGTGTTCCTGCTCCCGCCATGGCTGCGGATTTAAGAAACCGACGGCGATTCATCATGGCTGTTCTCCTGATCCAGACTCGTATCAAACCCGAGCTGGAGCTATGTATTTAGGGAATTACGTGAGGTGCGCTTCTGCGAAACATCTTCGGCGCCTGGAATGGAACTGAAACAACCGGCGGGCAGTCGACCCGTCGCGTCTTTGTATCAGAGGCGGACCGGATGCTATGTGATCTACATCACGAAGGGTGGTGATTGGATATAGAAGTTAACAGGAGGATTCAACCGCACTTAGCGGTGACTGATATTTCATTCGCGGGAGGGGGTCCCCGGGGATAGTTGGCGAAACATAGCGATTACGCTCAATGGTCATTTGCACTCATTCCATCATCGAAATCATGCGACAACCATCTACAATGCCATCCACGAAAATTCTTTGAACCCAAGCGATACCTCCTTTGACCACTCCGAGCGAATCCTCAACGCTGAAAAAGGCCGGTCTGTTCTATCTCGTCTTCGTGATGTTTTCCTACACCACGGGCGGGCCGTTCGGGCTCGAGGACATGGTGACGACCTCGGGGCCGGGGATGACGCTGCTCTACCTGCTGGTGCTGCCGTTTTTCTGGTGCATTCCGGTGTCGCTGGTTTCGGCGGAGCTGACCACGGCCATGCCCGTGGAGGGCGGCTTCTATCGCTGGACGCGCGCTGCCTTCGGCGACTTCTGGGGATTTCTCGCCGGGTGGTGGAACTGGTCGGCGTCGTTTCTGCTGGGCGGCGCCTATGCCGTGCTGTTCACCGATTATCTGGTCTACTACTTTCCCGGATTGAAGACGACGTGGTGGCAGCACTACCTGGTGTCGGTGGCGCTGATCGCCGTGCTGACGTGGATCAACGTGCGCGGCATTCAGATGGTGGGTCAGGTCGCGACCGCGCTGGAGATTTTTATCTTCGTGCCGGTAGCGATCATGATTGTGCTGGGGCTCGCGCACTGGCACCACAATCCGTTCAGCCCCCTGGTGCCTCCGCATCAGGCGACGTTCAAAATCTTTGGCGTGGGGTTGGCGCTGGGATTGTGGCTGTACTCGGGGTATGAACAGCTTTCAACAGTAGCGGAAGAGGTCGAGAATCCGCAGCGGGCGTATCCGCGTGCGCTGGCGCTGGTGGTGCCGCTGTCGATTGCCGCATATTTTCTGCCCACGCTGGCGGGACTGGCGTCAGCGGGCAACTGGGAGAAGTGGCACACGGGATTTTTCTCCGACGCGGCTGCCATCATTGGAGGGACATTTCACGGAAGACCATGGCTGGGGACTTGGATGACGCTAGCTGCCATGGTCGGCAACGTGGCTTTGCTGAACTCGACGGTGCTGACCACGACGCGCATGCCGTTCGCCATGGCGGAAGATGGATATCTGCCGCAGGCGTTGACGCGCAAACACTCGCGTTATGGCACACCGTGGTTGGCGATTGTGGTCTCGGCGGCGATCTACGCGTTGTTGGCGTGGCAGAGTCTGGGGCAACTGATTTCTGTGTATATCTGGCTGCGTTCGGCCACGACGGTGTTGACCGTGCTCTCGGCGTGGAAGCTGCGACGCACGCAGTCGGGCTTGAAGCGGCCTTACACCATTCCTGGCGGGCGTATGGGCCTGCTCTACGTAGTGGGCGCGCCTGTGGTGATGGCGCTGGTCGCGCTGCTGGGCAGCGACCGGTTTGGCATGATCGGCGGAGCGATTGCGATTGTCGTGGGGCCGGTGGTGTATGGGATTGTTGCTTTTACCTCTCGCTAGATATACACTTTAAGATGTATATCCTTGGAGATATTATGCAGGTTTCGAAGTGGGGAAACAGCTTGGCCATTCGCCTACCCGCCGCTGTCGTTAAGGCGCTCGAACTGAAGGAAGGCGACAACATTGAGATTCGAGTCGCGGGCAAGCGAGCGTTCGAGGTGGGCCGCGATCAGAGTCGCCAGCGTGCGCTGGAGAATCTGCGCAAGCTCCGGCGTCCTTTCCCTGCAGGATTCGTCTTCGACCGCGAGGAAGCGCATGAACGGTGACCGATGAGAGATGGGGCGTTTTTAGACACCAACGTCTTCGTGTACGCCGTGATGCAAGATGATCCGCGCTCCGATGAGGCGGAGAAATTGATTGCTGAGGGCGGAACGGTCAGCGTACAGGTCTTAAACGAGTTCGCAGCGGTAGTCCGGAGAAAAATCAAAATGCCTCGGGACGAAGTGCGGTTCGCGGTAGAGAACATCAGGAGCCTATGTCCTGACCCGCTCCCAATCACGATTGATACTCACCAAGAGGCTTTGGCAATCGCAGAAAAATATGGCTATAGAATTTATGATGCTCTCGTCGTCGCCTCTGCTCTTGAGGCGAACTGCACCACGTTGTACTCGGAGGATATGCAGGACGGGCAAGTCATCAACAGCCGGTTGACGATTCGAAATCCGTTCCGGTAAAGGCCGGTCAACTTCTCGCTCCGTGCAATGATGCTTCTTTGCACCACGAGTTTTTCACAGCCACTGGCACCTCCGTAACCTCGCGACTACTTCCACCGGCCGCGCTTTCGGCTTATGCTGATAGAGAACTCGGCGGAATGCAGACCCGATTTCAACCCACCTTCGTATGGATTCACTTCGACTTTATGGGCTCGTAGCCACTGGCGGCGTCGCGTTGCTCGGCGCCTACGCGCTGCTGCGGCGCAAGCCCAAGACGCCCGACGAGATCGAGCGCGAGCGCAGGAAATGGCTTGAGGGCACGGGCCGCATTACCGACGGCACGGTGATTGATGTGCAGGAACTGCCCAAGGCCAGCAACTATCACGCCGCCATCATGCTGATCTATAAATACGACGTGGCGGGCGTCTCCTACGAGTGCTCGCAGGATGTGACTTATCTGCGGCACTGGATCAACCTGCACTCCTGCCGCCTCGGGCTGCACACTTCGGTCAGGTATGATCCGCAGAATCCGGGGAACTCGCTGGTAGTGTCGGAAAACTGGATGGGACTGCGGCAGTAGAGTGGTCAGGGATTAGGGGCTAGGTAAATCTTGCGCCTGATCCCTGACCCCTGACCCAAGTTCCTTGGCAGGGTAGGGGCATCAGACTATTGCCAGGCGAGACGCATGAGGCTGTTGCGTTTGTCGAAGGTGACCTGCAGAGACTTGTCGGCACCGCCGATGAAGTCTGCCGTGATCGATCGCGAGAGGTCGATGGTCTGATCGGCCGACAATGTCCGAACCCGCAGCACGTGTTTTCCTGCAGGAATATTCAGAGTCTCCGAGTCCGCGCCGCGGATTCCGCTGAATACCACCAGCCGTTTTTCCGTGGCCCCGTGCAACTGCCGGGTCAAGGTCAGCTTGTCGTCGACCCAGACGTAGAGCGTGGCGTCTTTAAACTGGTGCTGCACCGCCAGATTCAAGGTGGAAAGCGGTACGACGATTTGCCTGGCGACAGGCGTGGCCCGAGTTCGACTCTTGCGCGGCTTGGCCGTGGGTGCTGATCGAGCCGTCACTGGCGCGGCGGGAGCGTCCTCCGGTGATTTCGGTAGTACTGGGTTGAGGCTTGGTACAGCGGCACCGCTGGCCGCGGCGGCCGGTGCAGTCACGGCGACCTTCGGAGACGCCACGAACAACTTCGACTCAATCCCCGCGATTATCAGGATGGCGACCGTGGCCGCACCCAGAATCAGATCCCTGAGCGGCGCTTCGCGGATCACCTTGCCCAGCATTTTCGCCGCAGACGGCGTCGTCTTCATCCGTGCCACTGGATTGGACTGAGACGTCTCGGGCCCGAAGCGCGTGCCGCCAGATCGGGTGCCCGCCGTTGTGCCCGCCCGCAGCGACGCGGTGGTGGAGGCCGGATTGGACCTTGTTCCCGATTTTGTTCCGGAAATTGTTCCTGACTTTGTTTCGGACTTTGTACCGGATGTTGCCTCGAACATCCGCTGCAACTGGCGCACGTCCTCGGCAAATTCGGCGCCACGCTGATAGCGCTGCTCTCGATCTTTCGCCATGGCCCGCGAGATTACTTCGTCCAGTTCAGGAGGCAGAGTCAGGTCCAGGGCGCTGGCCGCGAGCGGCTCCCGGTTCGCAACCTTAAAACAAACCGTGGTCGCGCTATCCCCGTGAAACGGGGAATGCCCTGTCACCATGGCGTAAAGGATCACGCCCAGCGAAAAGAGATCGCTGCGCCCGTCGACGCCTTCGCCGCTGAGTTGCTCCGGCGCCATGTAGGCAGGAGTTCCCAGCAGCCGTCCGGGGATGGTGAAGTGCGCCAGATTCAGCTTGGCAATGCCGAAGTCGGCAATCTTGGCATGACCCTCTTCGGTGATCAGAATGTTTCCTGGCTTAATATCGCGATGGACCACGCCCTGCTCGTGGGCGTAGTCGAGCGCCTCGGCGATCTCTTCGGTGAGCCGCAAGGCGGTGGCCAGCGGAAGTTTCTTCTCGCGCGCCAGAATCCGGTTCAGCGCTTCTCCGGCAACGTGTTCCAGCACGATGTAGGGGTCGTGATTCTCGGAATTCTCTCCGGCGTCGAAGATGGCCACAATTCCAGGATGGTGCAGGCGTCCGGCGGCCTGCGCCTCATGCACAAAACGCAGGCGAAATTCTTTTTCTTCGTCCGGTTCCTGTCCTGAGAGTGAAACCGTCTTGACCGCGACGATGCGATCGATCTGCGGGTCCCGAGCTTTATAGACGACGCCCATGGCGCCGCGGCCGAGTTCCGCCACCACCTCATACCGGCCGAACCGCTTGATCTCGGGATTCTCCATGAATGGCCCTTAACGAATGGTCCTTAACGCCGCCGCTACGCCCTTGCCGTGCGGCTAGAGCGGGACTTCCCTCATGGTACCGTTGCGGCCACCATGATTCTGCAAGGAGTTGCGCTAAGCGCATTACGCCGGTAACGCAGAATGGGTACGGTTGTGGGGTGATGGCTGAAAGCTGATGGCTGAGAGCTGTTTTTCTAGCTGCCGGAAGGGAAGCCGCCGTTGTGCGCGACCGTCATGCGGAGGTACTTGTAGGGATTCACCGGAGTATCGTTGATGCGGACTTCATAGTGGAGGTGCGGCCCAGTCGAACGTCCGCTGGAGCCGACGTAGCCAATCACATCGCCGCGATGAACCGATTGCCCCGCCGTCACGGCAAAGCCGGAAAGGTGACCGAAGCGGGTGCTGATGCCGTTGCCGTGATCAATCATGATCGCTCGGCCGTAGCCGCCCAGTAGGTCGCTGAAGGTTACGGTTCCGTCGGCGGGCGCAACGATTGAAGCACCGTAGCTGCTGCCAATATCGACTCCGCTGTGGAATGCGCCTTCTCCGTTGAAGGGATCAATCCGCTCGCCAAAGCTTGCCGTCACCTGGCCTTCTACCGGCCAGAGATTAGGAGCCGAGTTAGCCTTGAACCAGTCGGCGGTGGTGGCATTGCGGGTCAGGCCCATAGTCAGGCCGACCATGGTCGCCCCGGACAAGGCCGAGGTCCGCAGGGCGTGCAGTTGATCGAGCGAGGAACTTACATCGGCGGCGTGAATCTGCTCGGATGTGGCCGTCACCAGCGTGGGCTGCTGCTTCAAACCGTAGAGCGCCGATACTTCCCCGGCGATCGAAGCCAGCGAAGCCACCTGCACGTCGCGTTCGTTGGCGACCTGCGCCAGGCGCGAATTGCTGTTGGCCAGCTGATCTTTTTCCGTCTTCAGCTGGTTATAGGCAGAAACCTTCAGCAGCATGCGGGTATAAGAGCTGGCAATCCCGGTCAGGCTGAGGAATCCAATCGCGGCTCCCACTACGAATACGTAGAGGTATTGCACGGGGATGGAGATTTTGCGCAACTGCCCGTCGTCCCCGCGGGCCACAAATAGGATGTAAAAGCGTTTCTGCAAATCGCTCCTCGAAACCACTGACCGCCAAATTTTGAAGCATCAGGTCCGGAACTTCAGGCGAGTTTCTTAACGGCAGAAAGCCTGCTCGGACACCTGACTTCTTCGGGCTACGCTCCCATCTTGGGAATGGAAACTGTCTCGCGCCCTACACCTACCAGAACTACGGCTCGAGCTTAAAAGTTTCACCGTCTGCAATCGCAACCGCCTGCAGAACTTAGCTCAGCCAAAGGGTTTATGTGAATGACTGGTTAACGGTAACAAACTGGGTTCCCCCTGTCAACGGCGCACAAGCCCATTTCGGGTTACCGAAGACGGGTAACCGGAAGTACCGTCTGGACAGGTTACCGTAGGCTTTTGGAAATCTGGACCCGCGGGTGAATCCGGCGTGGCGAAGCCTCATCTGATGCTTGCCGAGAGGCGCCGCGACAACGATCGGCGAAGATCATGAATCGGAGACTCTTGGGTCGGAAGATAACGATCGGCGGTATAGTAGTCGGCGTGCCGCTTCCCGAAAGAGCTCTGATTGCCCAGATTCGCCGCCTGGCTGGACCCGAGCGGCAAGGGCTGGCGGGCAGGAGTGCCCGCCCCACACGAGTCCGCCCCACACGGACTGGTATCTTCGCCGGAATAGGAGACGACTGCGCCGTGCTGCGCCTGCTGCCGGGAAAAGAAACGCTCGTCACGACCGACTTCACGCTGGAAGGCATCCACTTCCGGCGCGACTGGCACCCGCCGGAAGCGGTCGGCCACCGCTGCCTGGCCCGCGGACTGAGCGACATTGCCGCGATGGGCGGCGAACCGGTCGCGGCCTTTCTTTCGTTGGCGCTGCCCCGCGACTTGCCGCAAGCCTGGGTAGGCCGCTTTCTGCGCAGCCTGATCAGCCTGGCCGACAAGTTCGGCGTCACCCTGGCCGGAGGCGACACCGCCGAATCGCCCAACGGAATCCTCGCCGATATCATCGTGGTCGGCAGCGCGCCCAAAGGCAAGGCTGTGCTGCGCTCCGGGGCCCGGCCCGGCGATCGCATCTATGTCAGCGGAGAACTCGGCGGCTCGGCCTCTGCCGTACTGCAGATGAGGACCAAGCCAAAGAAGAAGCTCAATCCCCGCGATTATCCCCGCCACTTCTATCCCGAACCGCGGATCGAACTTGGCCGCATCCTGCGCGAGAAGGGCCTGGCCTCATCCATGATCGACACCAGCGACGGCCTCTCCACCGACCTGGCGCATCTGTGCGAAGAAAGTAATGTCGGAGCTGAGCTGGAGTCTGCACTCATTCCCCGCGCCAGCGTCGGCAAGCCCGCGCGGGAGGTTGATCTCGACCTGGCCCTGCACGGCGGCGAAGACTATGAACTGCTTTTCACCGCCCGTCCCGACAAGCGCATTCCCGCCCACATCGGCGGAGTCGCCCTCACCCAGATCGGTGTCATCACGCGTCCGCGAATCATTCTGCTGCGCAACCTCAAAGGCGTTGCCTATCAACTCGAGCCCCGGGGATGGGAACACTTCCGCAAGTAATCGCATTGTCATCGGCATTGTCATCCTGAGGCCCGCGTTTCCAGCGGGCCGAGGGACCTTACGACGCTTGACTCCCGCAATGCAGTTTGCAGGTTCCGACGCGCCGCGTGCAGCAATGGCGATCCTATCCACCGCACCTGACCCTTCCGCCGACGTAGGGTCCATCGCGCCGGCTTCGCCGCCCCTCAGGATGACCGGGCCCATGCGTGAGCGATTACCTCCGTACCTCCGTCACTATTCTGTCTCTACCCTCGCGCCCGGAACCGGACTAAAGTAAGGAACATGTCGTACCGAAAATTGTTTCTCCTCCCAGCGCTCGCTCTTCTGCTGACTGTAGCCGCCGCTGCCGGTGATAAAAAGCAACCACCACCGCCGCCGGCTCACGCGACTTCACCGTCGCCGGCCGTGACTGACGAATTCATCCATAAGCAGTTTGGGGACAACTGTTCGCTGCTGCCAGGCCCGCCGCAGTTTGTCGCCGATATGGATGGCGACGGCGTGCTCGACCTTATCATCGCCGCCCGCTGCAAGAACCCCATGGCCGACAAGGACGAATACAGCTTCGTCGTCGCCGATCCCTATGACAGCTTCCTCGGCTATAGCGACGTCAAAGTCACGTCGACCTTCGCCTCCGACGAACCCGACCGCCGCGGCATCAGCCTGCTCATCATCCACGGCGAGGGCAAGGATGCCTGGCGCGCGGACAAGCCCAAGGCCAAATTTCTCCTGATCAATCTGCCTTTCAAGACACTCACCGTGAAGCGGCTGACTATGAAGAAGAAAGTCACGCTCGGAGTCTACATGGAAGAAAAAGGCGAGGGCGAAGACACTTCTTCCGTCATTTTCTGGGACGGGAAGAAGTACAAATATCAGACTCTGGGGTCGACGCTGGAATAGGACGATTTCAGATTTCAGATTCTAGATTTCAGATTGGAAATCGATTCCTCGCTGAAGTCGCCTTTCAATCTGAAATCTGCAATCATCAATCTGCAATCATTCATCTGCAATGTCCTCTCAGCTTCGCTCGTAATACGGAAACTCTTCCGTCCCAGCCCTCGCCACGTTCGCTTCCGCAAACTCGCACACCCGATCCAGCGCAGCCTGCAGCTCTGCGGTATAGCGTTCGATATCTTCGTCTGTCGCATCAGCGGGAACCGGGATCAGCTTCCCGAAGCGCAGCAGCACCCGCGAAAACGGCATGGGAATCATCATGCGATCCCAGCTGTTGAGCACCCAGGCGTTGTCGACGGCCGCGTGAAACATGGTCAGCGGCACGCCCGACGAGCGCGCCAGCGCGACCGGGCCGGGCTTCACTTTGTGGCGCGGACCGCGCGGGCCATCCAGCGTAAACGCCACGGTCCAGCCTTGTTCGAGCGCACGCCGCAATCCGAGCAGGGCGCGCACCGCATTGCGGCTGCTCGAGCCTTTCACCGCGACGAAACCGAATTTGTGGATGATGCGGCCCATGTACTCGCCGTCATAACTGTTGCTGCTCATCACGCGCACGCCCAGATTGCGGCAGATGTACGTCGCCGGGATGATGCAGGAATGCCAGAAGGAACCGATCAGCGGCCGCTGGTCGAGCGTCCGCTGTGCGCCGTCTTCGTAGGAAATGCAGACGCGCAAGGTCGGGCCGATCAGTCGAATCAGCCAGTATCCCGCCCAGATGATGATGCGTAAGATGATGCGCTGGCGAAGCGTGAAGCGGCGTGGTCCTGTGGCTGGTGGGGCCGGCGCGGTCGTGTCAGGAGTGCTGACTTCAGGCACGCAGCTATTTTACGGCCTAAAGACATTCACCGCCGAGATCGCAGAGGCCGCCAAGAAACGCGAAAGGCAAGATAAACGCTGGACCGTTTTTTCTCGGCGCTCTTTGCGTCCTCGGCGGTAGAAGGGCTCTCGCTCCCGCCGGGTGTGGCTTAGTTTTCCAGGTAGGAATCGATCCAGGTTTTGACTTTCTGGCGCTGTTCGTCGGCTGTGGCGAAGCGCACTCCGATCGACTTGGGCTTGCACCAGCTGACTACTCCGCGCACGTTGACGCGGGGCAGGGTCATCAGGGAAAACGATAACTCGACGTTCGATCCGATGGAGAAATCTTCCGAGCTCTTAATCGACATACCGCCCGTGCTCATTTCAATGCTGGTCGCGCTGATGCGGCGGCCATCGCCGACGACTGAGACCTCAGTCATCACCGGGATGCGCACGTAGCGCCGGAACTCGTGCAGCACGAGCATGCGCGTGGCGCGGATCAGCTTAAATGCGGCCGGCCGCTCCAGGGGTTCGCTGAACATGGCGTTGATGCCGTACTTGGAATAGCGCATGGCTTCCTGCGCGTTGCCGCCGACGCCGTAGAGGACGCAGCGGCTGTTCGAAGGCGAGGTGCGAGCCGCTTCCATCACGACGTCAGCGCCTTCCTGCAGGCTGAGCACGCAGGCTTCAAATTTCTCTTTCTTCAGCCGCTCGGCGGCGTTGTCCGTCACCGCGATGGTTTCAATTCCGAACTGGCGGAAGCCTTCGGACAGCAGCGCACGGGACGATTCGCTCAAACCCACCAGCGCGGTGCGGGCGGTGGTTTTGCGGGCGACGGGGAAGGGGGCGAGGGTTGTAGCGAAAGCCTTATCCATGGGGTTAGGAAGACTCCACTTTCGAAAACCATTGTGCAGTGCGCCACCGCAGTTGAAAAGACACAAAAGGGTCAAGCCGGGGATTACCAAAATCCCGTTGCATCTGGATGTCACGCGAGACAGTACATTACCAGCCAAAAGCCGCGTGGAATGAGGGGTTTGGGGCGACAGAGAAAGTTGGAGAGTTCTTAGCGACGCGCTTTATTCGCTCCAGCGGCGGAACAGCAGTGCACCATTGGTGCCGCCGAAGCCGAAAGAATTCGACATGGCGTATTCCAGTTCCGCCTTGCGCGCGTGGTTTGGAACCAGATCCATGCCGGCGGTATCGGGGTCAGGATTTTCCAGGTTGATGGTGGGCGGCAGAATCTGATCGCGCAGCGCGAGCACCGTGATGCCGGCCTCGAGTCCTCCGGCTCCGCCGAGCAGGTGCCCGGTCATCGACTTGGTGGAACTGACGGCGACTTTGTGCTCGCCAAAAAAATTGCGAATCGCATGCGCCTCGAGCGTGTCGCCGATCGGTGTCGAAGTGCCGTGGGCGTTGACGTATCCGACCATCTCAGGAGTAACGCCGGCGTCGCGCAGCGCGTTGCGCATCACGCGGAAGCCGCCTTCGTGCTCGGGCGCTGGTTGGGTGATGTGGTAGGCATCGCCGCTCATGCCGTAGCCAGCAATCTCCGCCAGAATGTGGGCCCCGCGTTTGCGGGCAAACTCCAGCTCTTCCAGAATCATGATGCCCGCGCCCTCGCCCATTACAAAACCATCGCGGTCCCGATCCCACGGACGGCTGGCTTTTTCGGGCGCATCGTTGCGCGTAGAGAGCGCGCGCATGGCTGCGAATCCGCCCACGCCCATGGGAGTGATCGCGGCTTCCGCGCCGCCGGCAATCATCACGTCGGCGTCGTTGTGCTGAATGATGCGGTAGGAATCTCCAATGGAATGCGCGCTAGTGGTGCAGGCGGTCGCCGTCGCCTCGTTCGGCCCCTTGGCGCCGTGACGCATCGAAACTTGCCCCGCGGCCAGGTTGATGATCGCCGCCGGAATGAAAAACGGAGAAATCTTTCGCGGCCCGCCTTCCATCAGCGACATGTGTTCGCGTTCGATAATGTCGAACCCGCCGATCCCCGACCCGATGTGAACGCCGACGCGCTCGTCGTTCTCCGGTGTGATCTTCAGTCCCGACATCTTCATCGCTTCATCCGCGGCGGCAATCCCCAGATGGATGAAGCGTCCCATCTTCTTGACTTCTTTTTTCTCGATGTAATTCAGCGGGTCGAAGTTCCTGACCTCGGCGGCAATCTGGCAGGCAAAGGCCGTCGTATCGAAGCCCGTGATGCGCGATACGCCGCTCTTGCCCGCAAGCAGCCCCTGCCACACGGCGTCCGCCGAATTGCCGACGCCACAGATCAAGCCGAGGCCTGTGACTACGACCCTGCGTCCCAACTATTTCCCCGCTTTCGCGTGCTTGCCGATATAGTCCACCGCGTCCTGCACGGTGCGGATCTTTTCGGCATCCTCGTCGGGAATCTCGATGTCGAAGGCCTCTTCGAACGCCATCACCAGTTCGACGGTATCGAGTGAATCCGCGCCCAGGTCGTCCACAAACGACGCGCTCGATGTCACTTCGCCCTCATCCACTCCCAACTGCTCCACGATAATCTGTTTAACCTTCTCGTCTACGGCTGCCATGTTTCTCCTCGTTTGCTTCGATTAGATTTGAATTCGGTACGTTGGTTGCGCCATCGCAACGCGAATCTCTGCGAATCTCATTCCTGCAGGCTCGGGCTTCCGCCCTCCACAACTCACGCCTCACGCACTGCGCTACGAAAAAAGGCGAGTGTGTAGTGTAATTGTCCCGGTGAATTAGTGTAAAGGAAGGGCTGTGCCACTTCCGGCAAGACTTCGCCTGAGTTGGGATTGCACTCCTGAATCCTAAAGGCTGGCCGCCGCCGTGGTCAAACGTTTGTCGGGGGTATGATGGGTCTCCGAGGAGACTCTTTCGGAGTTCGAGAATCCTATGCGTGCGGTTGTCCAACGCGTGAGCCGCGCCAAAGTCACAGTGAACAATTGGACCAGCGGTGAGATCGGCTTAGGCCTGCTCGTCCTGTTAGGCGTAGCTCACGAAGACACTGAAGCCGATGCCGCGTACCTGGCTGAGAAAATTGCCGGCCTCCGCATTTTCGAAGACGGGGACGGCAGGATGAACCGCAGCGTGCAGGACGCGGGCGGCAGCCTGCTCGTGGTTTCGCAGTTCACCCTGTACGGAGACGTGCGCCGCGGCAAGCGCCCGTCATTCGATGCCGCCGCTCCGCCTCACCACGCTCGCCGGCTGTATGAGTTTTTTGTCGAGCGCATCAAAGCCGCCGGCCTGCGCTGCGAAACCGGCCGCTTCCAGGAAATGATGCAAGTGGAGTTGGTCAACGAAGGCCCGGTAACGATTCTTCTGGATTCCAGCAGGGCCTTCTAGCATCTCCCAAATGGGGTGCCCCACGTCTCGCCTCTTTTGCGAGACGTGGGAATCGCTGCGGCATGAGCAATCGTGACTCTCCCAAACCGGAGTAGGTCGACCGGGAATCGTTTATCATTACGATAAATAGTGTTCGATAAATAATCTCCAGGAGATTTCATGTCCGCAACTGTAGGCTCTCCCGCTCCCGAATTCACACTCAAAGATCAGAACCAGCAGGAAGTCTCGCTCAGCAGTTTCCGCGGTAAGAAGCGCGTGATCATCGTTTTTTATCCGCTGGACTGGAGCCCGGTCTGCACCAAAGAGCACGCCTGCTTCGTCAACGACATGAAAAAGTTCGACCACCTCGACGCACAAGTGCTCGGGCTGAGCGTCGACAGCGTATGGTCGCACAAGGCCTATGCCGAGAAGATGGGCATTCAGTATCCGCTGCTGGCCGATTTTCACCCGCGCGGCGCCGTGGCCGCCAAGTACGGCGTTTACCTCGAAGACAAGGGCATCACCGGGCGCGCCATCTCCATCATTGACCGCGATGGAAACCTCGCGTGGCACAAGAACTACGACATTCCCGTCGTGCCCGGCGTGGATGAAGTGGCCAAGGCGCTCGAAGGCGTGAAATAAGGGCGTGTGCGAGCGAAGTCCCATTTCTCGCAGGAAGGGCGCGCGAGAAATGGTGCACCCGGTTAGAACATGCCAGCCGACAAATTCTGCCGGATGTACTTCTTGCTGTCGAATTTTCGCCCCGTGCTCGCGCCCGACATGTAGCGAATCTGTCCGAAGATCGGCCGCTCGAACCAGGGGCGATCGAATTTCCCCACAATCGCCCAGGCGATTCCTGCATAGCCGTTAGGGTCGCGTCCGTCGAGTTCATACTTATCGTTGAGCCGCACCGCGATCTGGTGAGCTTCGGCGGGCGAGCGGCTCCACTCCAGAATCTTCTTCGCCCAATACATGCGGACATAGTTGTGCATCCATCCTGTGGAAACCATCTGCATCTGCGCCGCGTTCCAGAGTTGGTCGTGAGTCTCGGCCTGCTCCATCTGTTTTTCTGAATAGATCACCGGGCGCAGATCGGCGGCGTGTTCCGCCAGCGTACGGTGGGCCCACGGTTCGCCGCACTCAAAATTGTCGTAGTTCGGATTGAATCGCACCAGGTTCACCGCCAGTTCGCGCCAGGTGATGATCTGGTTCAGGAAGGCTTCTTTGTCGGCTTGAGGTGCAGGGGACTTATCGACCGCCAGCGCGACCGTCACCGGGCTGATGTGGCCGAAGTGCAAATATGGCGAGAGCCGGCTGGTGTGGTCGATCTCCGGTTTGTTGCGCTTCGTGCTGTAGCCGGGGAGTTTGTCGTCGACGAACTCCCGTAGCAGACAAAACGCCTGCGAGGTTCCGCCGCGCCAACTCGAGACCGGAAGGACCGAGCGGTCGATTTGCCAGCCCTCGGTGATATCAAAATCAACCGGCAGCGACGCGATCGATTTCAGTCCGGTCTTTGATTTGTTCCAATCCAAATGCGCGCTAGGATTTCTGGGGGTGACGAGAAATTGTTCCAACTGCGCCTGCAGGCGCGGACGAATAATATGCGCTGCATACTGCGCCTTCTCCAGCAGCTTGGAAGGAACGATCACATCGGCATCGATCGTCCACAGCGGTACCTTCAACTTCTTTGCCGCGCTGCGGCGCCAGGATTCGGGCTCGCGCATGGGGTTCTCGTCCCCGATCACCAGCGCTGCCTTCACTCCGTCGCAGAACCGCAGCAGGCAGTGCTCGGGAAAGCGGCGCAGGACGAATCCAATATTTCTTTGGGCAAGAGCGGTCGCAATGTCCGGAATGCCTTCGCTAAGAAAACGGTAGTGCCGCAGGTTTGCGTTGGGATAAAACGGCACCGGCGCGAAAAAAACCACCACCGGCTGGCGCAGCGCATTGGCGGCGTCCACGGCAACATCGAGAGCCGGATTGTCGATGCCGCGCTGGGCCCGCTGCATCCAGTAGACAACGCAATTCCCGTCAGGATCAGGCGATCCGGTCCGCCGCACCGTTACCCGCGGATCTTGCGAGAGTCTGTCGAGATCATCCATTACTCGAGGCGATAGACCAGTGTAGAGCGCCGTGTAGAGCGAGGGTGGGACTGAGCGAGTCGACGGGCATTTTGCGTTGCACGGTAATAAAACCGGCCTAGAAAGTTTTCTTCCAGGGAAAACGCGCCACGCGGGAGTTCGCTAGCGCGCCCGCAAAATTGCATCGGCCACGCGAGCAGCGTCTAACGCTGCTTTCACGTCGTGGGTCCGCACAATGTGCGCTCCTTTCAGAATCAGCGCAGTCTGAGTTGCCAGCGTGCCGTAGAGACGATCCTCCGAGGGCGCATCTTTTCCCCCGCGCGCCAGAGTCCGGCCAATAAACGATTTCCGCGAAGTGCCCGCCAGCAGCGGAAATCCGGTCGACTGCAATTCGCCGAAACGCCCCACCAGCGGATAGTTCTCGTCGAAACTTTTCCCGAACCCAAAGCCGGGATCAAGCACAATGCGCTCGCGCCGCACTCCAGCCAGCACCGCGGCCTCCGCCCACTCCTTGAGTTCGCGTTTCACCAGCAGCACGATGTCGCCCGGCGGCGGCAGACTGCGCCATTCTTCCGGACGTCCCCGCATGTGCATCAGAACCGCGCCACACTTTAGCTCGGCGACAGTCTTCGCCATGCGCGCGTCCCAGCGGAATCCGCTCACGTCGTTTACGATCTCGGCTCCAGCGGCGATGGCCGCACGGGCGACATCAGCCTTGTATGTGTCGACCGAGATCACCGCGGCAGGATGCTTCCTCTTCAATTCGGCGATCACGGGAAGCACGCGCTTGAGTTCTTCTTCTGCACTGACGGCGGGCGCGCTAACGGTTGGCACGCCGGTGCCGGGTGCGGTCCCCTTAGGACTCGCGCCCGAACTTTTCTTCGCCTCGGCTGCTTTCGCCACGCAGGCATTGACGCGCGCTCCGGGCCGCGTCGATTCCCCGCCAATGTCAATGATGTCGGCGCCTTCGTCGAGCAAGCGCTCGGCGTGTTCCAGTGCGCGCTCGCGCTCCAGAAACTGGCCACCGTCGGAAAATGAATCCGGGGTGACGTTCACGATCCCCATGACCAGCGTGCGCTTGCCCAGTTCGAGTGCGCGTGATCCCAGATTCCATTGAAAGACCGGCCTCATGCGGCACGATTCTAAATGAAGAGGGAGAAACGGAATAAAGAGGGAGTGCCGGACTCAAAAACCGGCGGCGGATCTGGTTGACTACCTGCGCCGCACCGCAGCTTCTCGCTTGCGCATAACGTAGACCGCGCCCGGCCCCGTGCCCGTCGGAGGCTTGCGCATCCCGTCCAGCAATTCCTTCAGCACTACCGCGTTATTGTGCGTTTCGTTTTTCGAGGCAAATAGCAGGGTCAGCCGCTTTCGTTTGTGGGCAAGCTGGTAGAGCCGTCGCAACGCGTCTTCCGCTTTCGGTTGCGACAATTCCTTGAGATATTTCTTGCGGAAGTCTTTCCAGTGCGTATCCCGCAATCCTTCTTCGGGTTGAGAGTGATACCAGCGCCGTAGTTCGTCGGACGGAGCCAGGTCGCGCAGCCATTCGTCGATCGCGGCGCGCTCCTTGGTCAGGCCTCGCGGCCACAAGCGGTCGACCAGCACCCGCACTCCGTCGGCCCGCACCGCCGTTTCGTAAACTCGCTTGACCGCCACTGCCATGAGTAGTTAAGGCCTCGCCTGGCTGCTTTGCTCTATCATTGTAAAGCGGCATTGTAGAGCGTCATTGTAAAACGAAATTGTAAAGCCGCGCGCAGTGCCGCGTCCGGCAGAGGATGTTTCTTACAAAGGAAGCGAACGTTCGATGAGTGAATGGCAAAAGAGTGGACGGCAAAAGAATTGGCGCGCAGCAGTTTTCCACGGCCTGGTATTTCTGCTTCTGGTCGCGCTCTGCGCCTGCGACGTCGAGCGCCGCAAGTCCGACGCCGAACTTGGCCTCACTGCGCAGCAGTCCGCGGGCCGGAAACTCTACGACTCCAATTGCGACCGCTGTCATGAGCCGTACTCCACTCGCGGCAAAAAAGGTCCGGGGCTCAAGGGAGTCTTCCAGCACAAATATCTTTCTCTGAGCGGACTTCCCGCCAACGACGAGCGCGTTACAGACATCGTCCGCCTCGGCCGCAACGAAATGCCCGGCTACAGCCAAACGCTGAGCGCCCAGGACATCCAAGACCTGCTGGCCTACCTGCACACGTTGTAGGCGCATACGGCGAAGCAGAGGGAGCCCCGCCGTTTTCATGGGATAATTCGGGGCGTCCGGCGGTTGGGAATCAGTTGGGACGAATCAGTTGTGCAAAGTCTCGGGCTAACTCAGCATGAAAAGCGCAGCGCAATCCGATCTTTTCCGCGAGCTGCCGTCAGTCGATGAGCTGCTGCGCACGCCCGCCGTTGCCGCACTCGCTTCGAATCAAGGCCAGTCCGCCGTCACCGACGCCGCCCGCGCCGTGCTCGCCCGCTTGCGTGAGGAAATCACGTCCGGACTGCTCGGTGCTCCCGCGTTGCAAATCGCCCTGGCAGGAATCGTGGCTGCGATCGAAGCCCAACTTCGCCGCGCGCTCACCCACTCGCTGCGTCCGGTGATCAACGCCACGGGCGTAATCCTGCACACCAATCTCGGCCGCGCCCCACTGGCCGAAGCCGCACTGTTACATATCCGCGAAACTGCTGGACGCTTTTCCAATCTCGAGTTTGACCTCGATGCCGGTGCTCGCGGCAAACGCGATATCCACGTCGATCGCCTGTTTCGCAGCCTGCTGAGCGATAGCGCCACGGCTCGTGTGGCAACAGCCGCTAAGCCTGCCCTGAGCGCAGTCGAAGGGGCTGTCCCGCCCGGGCGAAGCCCGGCGGAACCTTCCCCACCTGCCGCCACCATCGTCGTCAACAACAATGCAGCGGCCGTGCTGCTCGCGCTCAACACTCTGGCCGAAGGTGGCGAGGTTATCGTTTCCCGCGGCGAGCTAGTCGAGATCGGAGGCTCGTTCCGCATCCCAGACGTGATGTCGAAGTCAGGCGCAACGCTGCGCGAAGTGGGCACGACGAATCGCACACGCATCGCCGATTATGCGAACGCCATTACCGAGCGCACCCGGCTGCTGCTGCGCGTGCACCGGTCGAATTTTGAGATTACTGGATTCACCGAGCAGCCCTCGACCGCCGAACTCGTCGCGCTCGCCCGCGACCGCGGCGTGCCTTTGATGGAAGACCTGGGTAGCGGCGCACTCCTAGACCGGCGAAATCAAGACTTGCGGAATTTCGGCATCAGCGGAGAGCCCAGCGTGCTCGACAGCCTGCGTGCTGGAGTCGACATCGTGACCTACAGCGGTGACAAACTGCTGGGCGGCCCGCAAGCGGGGCTCATCAGTGGCCGTGCCGATCTCGTTGCCCGCATGCGCGCCAACTCTTTGTTCCGCGCGCTCCGCGTCGACAAACTCACCTACGCCGCGCTCGAGGCCACGCTGCTGGCCTACCTAAAACACGACCACGATGCCATCCCTACATTAAGGATGATGCGCCTGACCAAAGACGAGATCGGCCAGCGCGCCGAAGCTCTTGCGTCACATCTCCGATCTTCGAAACTGAACCTCGAAATCATTGACGGCGAATCGGTCATTGGCGGCGGCGCGGCGCCATCATCTGTGCTGCCGACTCGGCTGATCGCCTTGAGTTCTGCGAACCTTAGTGCCGACGAGTTGTCCGCTCGTCTGCGCTCATCCGATCCGCCCATCATTGCGCGCGTGGCGGATGGCCGAGTCCTGCTCGATCTGCGCACGGTTTTTGAAGATCAGGATCCCATGATTGCGACTGCCCTCCAGCGAATCGCCGCCTAACCCTTCGGCATCTAAACCGCGTTGGCAACTCTGTACACCATCGGGCATTCCACCCGCACGATCGAGGAGCTGCTCGCGGCTCTGGCGACGCATCAGATTCGGACTCTCGTGGACATCCGCGCGTTTCCCATGTCGCGCCGCCTGCCGCAGTTCAATCGGGATTCTCTGGAACAATCCCTGCCGGCCGCCGGCATCCACTATCTGTGGATGAAAGCGCTGGGCGGATATCGCAAAAAGATTCTCGAAGAGTCGCCGAACGTTGCTCTGCGCAACCCAAGCTTCCGCAACTACGCCGATTACATGCTCACGCCGGAATTCGCCCAGGCCACATCTGAGATGCTGGCGCTCGCCGCCAATTCCCGCACGGCTTACATGTGCGCCGAACGGCTCTATTTTCGCTGTCACCGCATGTTGGTTTCCGACTGGCTCGTCGCCCAGGGGCATCAGGTCCTCCACATCGAGGCCTCCAGCCCCGTCAAACCGCATACTCTGACCGCGGACGCCCGCATCGTCGACGGCCGTCTGATCTATCGGGGAGATCGCCTGCTGTAAGATTTCACTGAGATTCGACTTAAGGCTTAGCCTAAGATTCCAGCAAGGACATCCTGAACATGATCGTAGGCACAGGCATCGACATCGCCGAAGTTCCCCGCATTCGCCAATCCATCGAGCGTTTTGGCGAGCGCTTTCTGCAGCGCATTTTCACGCCCGGCGAGATCCGTTATTGCGAATCCAAGGCCAATCGCATGGAGCGTTACGCCGCGCGCTTCGCCGCCAAGGAAGCCGCCATGAAGGCTCTGGGCACGGGTTGGAATCATGGCGTGCGCTGGCGCGATTGCGAAGTGACTCGCCTGCCCGGCGGCCGACCGACTATGACTTTCCACGGCAAGGCCGCGGAGTTCGCCGCCAAGCTGGGCGCGAAAAATGCCGCCCTGTCGCTCTCCCACACCCAGGAGCAGGCGATCGCCCAGGTCATACTCGAAACCTGAAGCTTGGAAGCGAGTTCCGAAAGCCGAGTCTTGCAGAGTCAGACGCGTGAAACTGCCACCTTCTCGGCGATCGCGCACTGATTCGCCGCTCATCATCTGCTAGACTGTCGCCTCGAATCCATTTATGGCCGTCATCACTCCGACTCCTATCCCCACGTCGACCCGATCTGAAATTCCGGAAAAAACTCTGCTGGCCGGGCTCGCGCTCACCAGTTTTGCCGCCCTGTTGCTGGAGCTGGCGCTCACCCGCTTGTTCTCGGTGGTGCTCTTCTACCATTTCGCCTTCCTCGCGATTTCGATTGCGCTGCTTGGCCTGGGCGCGGGCGGCGTCTTCGCCTATCTGCTGAAGGCCCGGCTCGCTGGGACTGACACGCGCACGCTCGCCGCGCTTCTGTGCATGACCAACGCTGTGGTTGTGCTCATAGTGCTCGAGATCGTGCTGCATACTCGGGTCGCGCTGCAAGTCTCCTGGGCAAATTTCGGAAGGCTCACCACACTTTACCTTGCCGCTGCCGTTCCGTTCTTTCTCACCGGACTTTTCTTTGCGGTTGTATTCGCGCGCGAAACGCGCCGCATTCCGCGTCTCTACGGCGCCGATCTCTGTGGTGGAGCACTGGCCTGCCTGGCCGTTGTTCCACTATTGAATTGGGTGGGCGGACCGAACGTGGTTCTGGTCGCGGGAACCGCGATGGCCGTCGCGGGAACGATCTGGGCTGAGTCTCGTTCTCTACGCAGAAATGCCGCTCTTCTCGCGCTCGCGCTGGCTGTCCTGATCGGTGCTAACTACTCCGGCCGTCTCATCGACGTGGTTTACGCCAAGGGAATGTTCCGTGATCCATCGTGGGTCGAGTTCGCGCGCTGGAATGCGCTCTCGCGCGTGGAGGTCGACCGCCAGGGGCAGGCCAAGGCCATCGTCATTGACGCCGACGCCTCCACCTACATCATGAATGCCGACGTGGCGCAGTGGCACAACACCGCATGGGAGGACGACTTGATGTCGGCTCCGCCCGCGCTGGCCAATGTGTTACGCCCGCACGGAGAATTTGCCATCATTGGCCCCGGCGGCGGCGTCGACGTGCTGCGCGCCGTGGCCAACGGCAGCCCCAGCGTGACTGGAATCGAAATCAATCCCATCATCGCAACCACCATCATGCGCGGGCGTTATGCCGACTACTCGCAGCATCTTTATGACAGGCCAGACGTGCATATTCACGTCACCGACGGCCGCTCGTACTTACGGTCTACGCCGCAGAAATTCGATGTCGTGCAGATGACGCTGGTCGATACCTGGGCCTCGACCGCGGCCGGCGCGTTCGCGCTCAGCGAGAACAACCTGTATACGGTCGAAGCCTTCCGCGAATATTTCGACCACCTCAAGCCCGATGGCATGATCGCCATCACGCGCTGGGAATTTCGCCATCCCCGCGAAGCGTTGCGCATTGTCGCCGTCGCCATGGAGGCGCTGCACCGCATGGGCGTGGCGAACCCAGCCCGTAACTTCATTGTTGCCTGCCAGGGTTCGCTCAACGAAGACGGCATCCCCGTCGTAGTGCTGGCGAAAAAAACTCCGTTCACGGCAGCGGAAGAAGCCGCGGTCAACAATCACCTCGACGACTTCCCGCAACTCAACCCGCTGTATCTGCCTTCCGATGCCGGAGAGAATCCGTTTTCTGATTTGATCGCCAGCAACGATCCCTATGCTTTCGCGCGCGGCTACGCCTACAATGTTTCTCCCGTAACCGACAACGCGCCCTTCTTCTTCTTCACGCTCAAGCCCGAACAGATTCTCGGCGAAAAAGGTTTACGCTCGGGCATCGACTGGAAAGTGAATCTAGGAGTGCTGGTGCTGTTGCTCGTGCTGGTGATTTCCCTCGCAGCGGTGCTGGTGTTTCTGATTCTGCCTCTTATTTTCAGAAGCAGGCCGCGCGGCCCCCATGCCCGCCAGTCTCCGCTTCCGCTGCTTTATTTCATTGCCGTAGGCCTGGGCTACATCATGGTGGAGATTGCCTTCATCCAGCGGTTCGTGCTGTTTCTCGGCCATCCCACCTACGCCCTGACCGTGGTGATTTTCCTGCTGATGATCTCCAGCGGCGCAGGCAGTTTGTTCTCGCGTCTCTGGCTGCCCCGCACTGAATCGTGCTGGATCCCGCTCGTTCTGGTCATCGTGACGCTTCTCGCCGATGTGTTGTTCCTGCCCAACCGCTTGGCCGCCCTGGTCGGCATGGACTTCGGCTACCGCCTGCTGATCAGCGCCGTGCTTCTCATTCCCCTCGGATTCGTCATGGGCATGCCTTTTCCCACGGGCCTGCGCGCGCTCGCGGCCTTGCCCTCTCCGGAGTTTCCCTCCGGAGATGGCGCTTCTGACAATTCCGTCGAGTGGGCGTGGGCGATGAACGCCGCGGCCAGCGTGCTCGGCTCGGTCCTGGCCATGGTCATCGCCATCCAGTTCGGATTGACCGTCACGTTGACCTGTGGTGCGGCCGCGTACTTGCTCGCACTGCTGCTCATGCCCGCGCTGCGGACGAGAACGGCTTAAGACTGGCCGCGGTTTTTGTTATCATGCTGCGATAGGCGTGCAGCGGGGGCAAGCGGCGAATCGAAGCTGCTGGCGCCGCAAGCGATCCTAGCTGTCATCATCCCGACGGGCATCACGAGGAAGTCATTTGCCTAGCCAGAAGCAGCTCAAGTGGTCGCAACTCAAGGTTGGGATCACCGTGATCGTTGCCGGTCTGACGCTGGGTGTTCTGCTGTTCCTGATGTCCGGCACTGCCGGGCTCTTCACCCCTCGTATCACGCTGAAGTCTTATTTCGATAACGCAGAGGGACTGCGCGACGGCGCTCCCGTGCGTCTGGCCGGTGTGGACATCGGCAACGTGACCCACATCAGGATCGTGCCCGACAAAGACAAGCAGCTCACGCCCGTCGAAGTCACCATGAAAGTCAGCACGAAATACAGTTACGATCTGCGCCGCGATTCGGTGACCTCGCTCGACACCGCGGGCGTGCTGGGCGAAACTTTCCTCGACATCGAAAGCGTTCAGGCGGTCGGTCCTCCCGCGCAGGACGGAGACACGCTGCCCACGATCGTGCATCCTGACTTCAACCAGGTAGTCCGCGCCAGCCAGAGCACGCTCGAGAACATGGACGCACTGCTGAAGCGCGCCGACCGCATTCTGGCCTTCGCCGAAAGCGGCAAAGGATCGCTCGGGAAACTCATCTACGATCCCTCCCTGTACAACCGCTTCAATTCCACGGTGGCCGACCTGCAGAAGATCGTGGAGCAAGTTGGCAGCGGTCAGGGCAGCCTGGGCGCGCTCATCAGCCGCAATGATGCATATGACAAATTCCTCGCCACGCTCGACAAAATGAATGGCGTCATTGACGACATCCAGGCCGGCAAAGGCACTGCCGGAAAATTCGTGAAAGATCCGTCGCTCTACAACAACGCCAACGACACCATCGCCAACATGAAGAAGATCACCGAAGACATCAACGCCGGCAAGGGTACGATCGGCAAGCTGGCGAAAGACGAGGAACTGGCGAAGAAGCTCGACACCACGATCACCAAACTCTCGGAGCTGACCACGGAACTCGAAGCGGGCCAGGGCTCCGTCGGCAAGCTCTTCAAGGACGATTCCCTCTACAACAACCTGAACCAGACGTTGACCGAAACCCAGGGCTTGATAAAAGCCGTCCGCGAAAATCCCAAGAAATACCTCAGCATCAAGCTGCACATCTTCTAATTGGCGCCGCCATCTGAGATGTTATAGTTTCCCCGTTCCGGAGGCGCGGCGGCGATGGCCCCTATTCTTCTTTGCCTGATTCTCATCCTCTGCCTGCTGATCTCCGTGGTGAAATACGTGATGGGGATCATCATGAAGTTCTCCTTCCCCAGCACCAAGGCGCGAAAAGATTACTCGTACGAACCCACCGTGAGTGTGCTGATGCCTTGTTACAACGAAGGCAAAACGGTTTATGAAACCATCGAAAGCATCAGCCGGAGCAACTATCCGAACGAAAAGTTTGAAGTCATCGCCCAAGACGATTGCTCCGCCGACGACAGTTACCAGTGGATGCTCAAGGCGCAGCGCGATTTCACCAACATCCGCATCCGAACCGGCCGGAATGAGGTGAACAGCGGCAAAGCGCGCTCGGTTTGTAATGCCCTTCAGCACTCCACGGCAGAAGTTATTATTTCCATCGACTCCGACTGCATCTTCCATCCCGACGCGATTCGCGAACTGACTGCCTGTTTCGCCGAGCCGAATATGGGGTCGGTGGGCGGCAGAGTCGGCGTCAGAAATCCCAACGACAGCGTCATCACTGCCATTCAGACCATCATTTACTACTCTGCGTTTCAGCTTTACAAAATTCCCGAGAACTGGACGCGCAGCGTCTGTTGCATCAGCGGATGTCTGTTCGCGATCCGTCGAACCCTGCTGCTCGAGATTGAACCCGCGATCCGAACCCGCAACTGGTTCGGCATTCCGGTGAACCAGGGAGAAGACCGCTTCCTCACGCATCAGACGCTGCTGCGGGGCTACGGCACCTACATCAACAATGACGCGCTCTGCTGGACCACCGTGCCCAACACATTACCCGTTCTGTTCAAGCAGCAGCTCCGCTGGCGGCGCAGCATCGTGCGCGATTTTTTCTTTACCCTCAAGACTCTGCCGCAACACGTCTGGAAGCTTCATCCCAACACTGTGCTGACGCTGGTGCTCACTCCACTGGGGGCCGTGGTTGGATTTCTGGTTGTGGTCACCATGCTAACTTCCGATCCTTTGGCCTGGGCCGGCCCGCTCCCGCTCATCACAGCTCTTGCCATCGGAGCGATTCTTACCTGGGTGATCAAGAAATACAGCGCGAAGGAAGCGGTCACCCATCCTCTGGCCTTCGCGGCATACGTGGGCTGGTCCTTCGTCAGCAGTCTTTTCCTCACACCCCTTGCGCTGTGCACCATGGATTCCGCAGACTGGGGTACGCGCGTCATCGAAAAACAAGAGGTGCCCGTTGGCAACGCCACCAGTTAGCTCGTCCGAAGTTAGTCCGCCCCCGTCCGAAGCCAAGGTCAGTCCTCCACCGGCGGAACCCAAACGAGCTCCCGCACAATCGCTGCACTACAAGCTCGTCATCACGCTCTACCGCATCTTTGCCATCACCGTGCTCTATCTCGTGCTGGTCGGCATTCTCGCGTATGCCTGGGTCATGGGCTTTTATGCGGTTAACAGTTCGTGGGCGGCGCCGGTCATTCTCTCCGCCGAAGACGAGAAGAGTCTCGACTTCCGCGACAAGCTGGTGATCAGCCAGCAGACCATCGAAGATCTGAAAGTCGACACCAAAAAGCTGGATAGCGGCCTGGACGAAATGAAGAAGCATCGCGCCGCTCTGCTCGAACTCGAGCCGGAACTCAAGCAAGCCATCCTGCGCGAGCAAACTCACAACCACGCCACCGGTCCCGAACTCTCGACCCTCGACCAGCAGAAACTCGCCGACAATCAGAAAACGCAAAAGGTGCTGGCGCAGCTCAAGCAGGTAGAAGCCAACATCAACAAAGATCTGGCAGCCGGACTGATCACTCAGGGCGACGCGGCCACTCAGTTGGCCGCGCTGAACCAGGCCCAGGGCGCGTATACCGACAGCAAAATCGCCGAACTGCTCCTGACCGACAGCGTTCTCGACAAGACCACCACAGGCACCGCTTCGCTGAACGTGCTGGTCAAGCAGGCCGAGTTGCGCTCCGAGGTGGCTCAGCTCGACGTTGCGATTAACGTCGCCGAAAAACAGCTGCAGGAGGAAACCCGGCAGATCGACCGCCTGCACCAGGCCATCACCACGGCCAAACAGAGCCCCTATTATCTGAACGCTTCCGGCCAGCAGCGTCTCTATTTCGCCTTCGTTCCCTATGACAATCAGGCCGACGCGGTGATCGGCAGCGCGGTCTACGACTGCTATCTGAATATGATCGCGTGCCGCAAAGTCGGCTCCGTGAAGCAGATATTCCCAGGCGAAGAGCAAGCCATCCATCCCATCTTCAAGACTCAGATTCGCGGCTTTCTGATCCAGATGAATCTGGATCATCCGGAGTCTGCGAAATCAAAAACCGTGTTCCTGGGCGGCAAGCCCGTGTGGTTTTAGCTTCTCTGATTTTTTCCCTTGTTGACGATAAGAAGAAATAGACGAGAACAAGACATGCTGGAGAACAAGAAATGTTCCTGACCCACTGGAAGTTTGTCCTCACCTCAGCCGTATTCATGACTGTCTCCGGTTTGGCCGCCGCCCAGAGCGATCAGCTCGCCTACTGTTCCTACGTGATGGAACAGGCGCAGGCCCAGCGGGATTTGCTGCGCACACCCGTGGCCGCGGGTGGCATGACTCAGCCCGAAACCGGCTTGCCCCTGCAACTGATTGGCGCCGCTTCGGTCGGGCTCTCTGACATTCGAAAAGCCAGCCTCACCATACTGGCCGCCCGCCACAACTGCGAGCTCTACAAAGCCACGACCGCCGCTCAGCAGAATGTTCAATACGCCGTGGCCAGCCTGGAGAGGGAAGCCTTGCGCAACCGCCTCTCCTTGATCGATCAGGCTTCGACGACGCTGGATGAGTTGATGGGAAAAACTTCGAAGATGATCGAGGCCCAGAATGCGACGCAGCTGATGCTGTTCACGCTCCGAACCAATAAGATCAGGCTCGAGGCCGACCGCGCCGACACCCAGTCGAAGCTCAGCGTCCTCTATGTTCCGCCCTTGAGCGAGAAGCCGCTGCGAGAGTTAGTCGCCGAGAAACAAAACAGTGAAGCCAACGAGCAACGGGCGCTGGACAAGTTAACCCGGCAGAACAATTGGGACGTCGCTCTTTCCGTCGGCGTGCACCAGCAGGTCAATCCAGTTTCGCAGGGCCCGCAGCCCTATGGCGCGGTTTCAGTCAGCTACAACCTCGCCAGTCACGCCATCGACAAACATCTTGATCGAGCCGTGGTGGCCTACGACGAATGGAAAAAAGTTCAGGAGGGCGACGTCGTGCGCAATGCCGAAGTGCTGCGGCAACAGCTGATAGACAGCGTCACCGTGCAACAGTCGAAGCTCAAGTCTCTGCAGGCCGAACGGGCACAGATCGACAAGAGTCTTCAGCTGGTCGGTGCCCCAGACACTTCGGCGGCCTTCGACTTCCATAACCAACTGACCGCCGCGGAATTGCTCTTGCAGGTCGAGACCGGCGATGCCAGCTTCCGGCTCGACCAACTCAAGGAATATCTGGCAAGGAACTACTGAAGAAGAAATCACTTAGGAAGAAACTATTAAAAGATGCGACCGCTAAGACAGAAACTGCCGAAAGAAGTGACCGATGTTTTGAAAGGGCGTGGCTTTTACCTTGCCGCTAACCAAGAGATGTGGAAGAGCGGCGCTTCAGCGCCGCGTCAAGACCCAGTAGCTCGCGGGCTTTAGCCCCTGCGAGTTAGTGTTCCCCGATTCCAAACACCGACCCCAGCATCAGAATCACCAGCACGCCCAGAGATATCCATCCGTACTTCCAATCTTTTTCCCGAAAAAACAAGAAGCACGCGACCACCACGCGCACCACCGGAGTAGCCAGCATCAGCAGCACTCCGACGCGCTCGATGCGCAGCGAAACGGGGCCGCTGACGAACAGCCCCACAATCAGTCCGGCCAGCATAATCAGGAAACAAGCGACTGCGCCCGCGCCCAGCACCCAAGCCACCACGCGGTCGAAGGCCGGTTCGCGCAGTTGACTCACATGCACCCCCGGCTCATAACCACCCCCGCAACAGGTGCAGAATCAAATGCCCCGCAAGATAAAACATCACGCCCACCAGCAGGTAAACCACGACTTTGCTATGAACGCGTGGCGCCAATCGCGCTCCCAGCAACGATCCCAAGAACACGCCCACGGCCAGCGGCGCAGCGTAGTCCACAAGAATGTCGCCGCGCCGGTAATAGACGATGGCGCTGGCCGCCGCGGTTACGCCAATCATGAAATTCGAAGTCGCCGTCGCCACCATCAGCGGCACATTCATAAAGATGTACATCACCGGAACTTTGATGGGCCCGCCGCCGATCCCCAGCAGTCCTGAGAGCGCGCCCGCCACCAGCGACGCCGCCAGCCCCAGTGGATAGCGCTGCACTTCGTAAGGCGGAACCACCGTTTCGTTCACAATGAGAGCCGATTCGTCCTCCAGCGGCTTCACTTTTCCGCGCTTGCTCAAAATCGTGATCCCGCTGTACAGCAGAAACGCGGCAAACAATCCTTCCAGAGCATTGCGATTGAAATAACCCACCAGGTAGGCCGTGACGCCGGCTCCAAAGGCGGTTGCCAGTTCGAGCGTCATGCCCAGGCGAATGTCGGTGGTGTGGCGTTGCAAGTGAACGAACGAACTGGCCGTCGAAGTGGTAATCACCGCGACCAGGCTCGCCCCAATCGCCTGCCGGATCGAGATTCCAAAGTACAGAGCGAGAACCGGCGTGAGCAGCACGCCGCCGCCGATCCCGGTCAGTGCGCCCAGCACACCGGCGAAGAATCCAAGAATCATCAGAAGAACGGTCACCACGCTGGGAACACCCCGCGGATGCCGATTTGTTCTATTGGGATACTCACCCTGCGCACCGTGTTGGTTAAGGAGGAAATCCTGGAGGGGAAATCCCTTCGCCGCAAGCTACGACACCGCCCGCGGCTGCGCAGCGGCATCGGCATGCTCGTGCGCGTGATAACTGGACCGCACCATCGGTCCCGACTCGACATGGCGGAAACCGAAGCGCAGCGCCTGGTCCCGCAGATACACAAATTCTTCCGGCTCATAAAAGCGCGCGATCGGCAGATGATCCTTCGACGGCCGCAGATACTGTCCCACCGTGAGAATGTCGACGCCGCGCGTGCCTAGGTCGCGGAACACTTCAATCAATTCTTCCGACGATTCGCCCAAGCCCACCATCACGCCGCTCTTGGTCACCATGCCGGGCGAAAACTTCTTGGCGTTCCCTAGCAAAGTGAGTGTGCGTTCATACCGCGCTCCCGATCGCACCGCGCGATACAGCCGTGGCACGGTTTCAGTATTGTGGTTGAGCACGTCAGGCTTCGCATCGAGCACGATGCGAAGCGATTCATCGAGGCCCTGAAAATCCGGGATCAGCACTTCCACGCGGCAATCCGGAGTCAATTCGCGAATCTCGCGGATGGTCTCGGCAAAAATCCGCGCGCTGCCAAGATTGTCATCGTCGCGATTCACGCTGGTCACGACCGCGTGCTTCAACCCCAGAGTAGCGACAGCCTCAGCCACGCGCCCAGGTTCGTCCCAATCGATCGGCTCGGGCCGTCCCTTTGGCACAGCGCAGAAACCGCAGCGCCGCGTGCAGATATCGCCCAGCAGCATGAATGTCGCCGTCTTGTGGTTCCAGCACTCACCAATATTGGGGCACTGCGCCGACTCGCAGACGGTGTGCAGCCCCATGCCCCGCGCCAGTTTTTTCAGATTATGAAAGTTGTCGCCCACCGGAGCTTTCGCGCGCAGCCATGACGGCTTCGGCGCACGCAAAGGCGCGCCCAGCTCAATCTGAATCAGTTGGGAAGACCCGGCCATTGCTTTCGATTCTATCAGTTCCAAATCCCTGCGCGTGGCGCCAGCAATGGAGAGCGGCCTCATCGATCACGCCTGGAGCCTTCTTGAGTTGCTACAATAATGCTCGTGGGATTTAGCCTGATTCCGTCGGTTGTCTGCCCAAATTGCGGAAGGGTTTCTAAGCTTCCTCCCGGCGATAAATCAGATCCGTTCCCGTGTCCGAAATGCGAGGTAACGTCCGTTATCAGCAAGAAGGATTTACGACTCCTCAAACCAGGGGAGTTTGACGCATCAACGCAACTTTAGGGCACCACCCGGTTACCCCACCTCGACCAGTCCATACGTATGCCGCCAGCGCGCCCGCATGTGCACCAGCGCGCGGCTGATTTCCGCGGCGGAGATTTCCTCATTCGGTCCGGCAATCACCGCCGCGGCTTCGTGCTGGGCCGCTTCCAGCAGCTGCGCATCGCGAATAATGTTAGCCACGCGAAAGCTCGGCATCCCTGCCTGGCGCGTGCCAAAGAATTCGCCCGGCCCACGCAGTTCGAGATCGAGTTCGGCGATCTTGAAACCGTCGTTGGTTTTCACCATCGCGTCGAGCCGCCGCTGGCCTTCTTCCGTGACTTTCCCGCCGGTCATCAGGATGCAATACGACTTCGCCGCCCCGCGCCCGATCCGCCCGCGCAGCTGATGCAGCTGCGCCAAGCCAAAGCGCTCGGCATGTTCAATTACCATCACGGTCGCGTTGGGCACATCCACGCCGACTTCAATCACGGTCGTCGCGACCAGAATCTGCAACTCGCCGCGCTGAAACATCCGCATGACCTGGTCTTTCAATTCGGCGTCGAGCCGTCCGTGCAGCAGCCCGACTTTCAGGTCGGGAAAAATCTTACCGCTCAGATCACGGTACATCTTCACCGCAGCCTTCAGTTCGCTCTCTTCGTTTTCTGGGTTCGCTTTCTCGGCAGTCTTTTTCTCGGAGATTACCGGATACACCACATACGCCTGATGTCCCGCAGCCACCTGCTTGCGCACGAACTCCCACACTTTCGGCGACTCGTCGTCAGACCCACAGCGTGTCACGATCGGCGTGCGTCCCGGCGGCAATTCATCCAGCACGCTCAGGTCGAGATCGCCATACAGCGTAAGCGCCAGCGTCCGCGGAATCGGCGTCGCCGTCATCACCAATACGTCCGGCTCGGCAGGTTCGGCTGTGGGTGAAGCTGCCGAGCTTCGCTCGGCCGCACGGCCGGGGGCAGTCGTCCCCACATGAGCATTCTCACCATCGCCCGACTTCTTCATCAGCTTCAGCCGCTGCAATACTCCAAAGCGATGCTGCTCATCCACAATCACCAGCCCCAGCCGCGCGAACTCAACTTTCTCTTCCAGCAGCGCATGCGTCCCAATCACCAGCTGCGCATTCCCCTGCGCGATATGCCGCCGCACTTCGCGCTTGCGGTCGGCTTCGAGCGAGCCAGTCAGCAGCACAATGCGATAACCGGCATTCTCCAGAATCCGCCGCGCCGAAAAATAATGCTGCTGCGCTAGAATTTCCGTCGGAGCCATCAGCGCCACCTGGCAGCCGTTCTCAATCGCAATAATCGCGGCTTCGAACCCCACAATCGTCTTGCCCGACCCTACATCCCCCTGCAGCAAACGCCGCATGGGATATGGCTTTTCCATATCCGCGGCAATTTCCTTCAGCACCCGCTTCTGCGCCTGCGTGGGGTGAAACGGAAGGATCCTTTTAATGGCCGCGCGGGCCCGGTCATCCAGGCGGAACGCAATTCCAGTCTGAGCTTTTTGTTCGCGGCGTTTTAGTTCGAGCCCCAGCTCGACAAAGAATAGCTCGTCGAAAATCATTCGGATGTGCGCCGGCGTGCGCGAAGACTGCAACGCGTCGAAACTTTCCCCCGGCTCCGGCCAGTGCACATTCCACAGCGCCGCGCGCGGCGAGATCAACCCCAGATGTGCGCGCACCGCCGCCGGGATCGCGTCCGGCAGGTCGGGCGTCAGATTGTCGAGCGCCGTGCGAATCGCGCGCCGGAACCAGCGCGGCGTAAGCCGTCCGATCGCTTCGTAAATCGGAACGATGCGCCCAATCTCCAGCGACTCCGCCGCTTTCTTTTCCGCGCCGTTCTCGCCGGAGTCGGTCGGATCGCCCAGGATTTCGAATTGCGGCTGAACAATCTGCAACTCGCGGCTGCGCTGATCCTCTTCGACCTTGCCATACAACGCGATCATCTGGCCGGGCGTGAACTTGTCTTGTAAGTAGGTCGCATTGAAAAACAGGCAGCGCAAGCGCGCGCGCCCCTGGCCGACGGTGAGCTGAAAAATCGGCACACTGCGCGTGCGGAACAGCCCGGAATTGCGCACCTCGCCGACCACCGTGGCCATCTCGCCGGCCCGCAGCTCGGAAATCCCGCGCGGGTTCAGCCGGTCTTCATAACGAAACGGCAGATAATGGAGCAGGTCGCCGACGGTGTGAATCCCCTTGCCAGCCAGAATTTCCCCAATGCGCGGACCAACGCCTTTCACATATTGAACGGGCGTGGAGAGTTCGAGCATGCGTTAGGATTCCGTTGGCGCGAAAAAGAATGGTAGCAGGATCAGAAGGCGGCCCGCTCGTGCATCGTGCTCGGAGCTGTGCATGCGACCCTGGTTTCGACGGTCATACGCGTATCTCGTCGCTCCGCAATCTACCCGTTACCGAAGAGAGCTACCGTAACGGAGCTACGGAGTGTCTAATCTTCAGTGTGATATCGCTCCCCGACCTGAGATGGACTTATCCGCGGCATATTCCTGGAGAAAAGACCATTTGAGGTGAGAATGCAAGCTGCGGACAGAATCATCGAGGACATAATCAAGTGGATCGGGGTCGTGAGCGTTGATGTGGCGTTCTCCTTTGGGCTGACGGCACTAGGGGACGGCTTAGTGTTGCAACACGGCCATATAGCTACTCCCGGCATGTACGTTGCTTTCTGGCTGTCTTCTCTGGCCACTGACACGCTTTGGATAGGATTCGCTGTCGATTTTGTTCTGTGGTTCTTAGTCGTCGGCGCGATTTGCATTAAAGCTATGCGATATCTAGAGAAGAAGAAATCGATATCGACAGCCGCTGGTGGCCGCTCGGAGCATGAACCAGTCGATCCCCAACGGTAGGCGCTGCTCCCCCCGGTCGTTGCCGAAAAACCTCCATGACTGCCCCCGGCATCCGCGTAGATATCGGGCATCCTCCGACGCCCTCTACGGTGTCTAAACCATCGGTGCTCATCAATTTTCTCCAGGCCTTGCTGGCGATCATCCTGGGCAACGTGATTTATTTTGCCCTGATTCCGTCGCTGCCGCCGGTGGCGCGGCACCGCCCTCTTCATCTGGACGTCGGCATGGCCCTGGATTTCTGGTTCTGCCTGGTGATCTACGGCTTGATCCGCACTGCCAGAAAATGGCGTTAGCCCACACGGCTCTCGCTCCACAGCGAAGCCGATCGTCCGTCCCCTAACGTTACTTTCGGAACCTCGGTAACCATCTTTCCGCATCGTACAATTCGTTTGATCATGCCGAAACTCGCGGTCTTATATGAAGCGGGCCAGGCCGTGCTCTCCACCTTTGATCTCGACGAGGTGTTGCAGAGAATTCTGGCCATCGCGCGCGACTTCTTTCATCTGCCCAACGTCGCCATCCTGTTGCTCGATCAGGAGGCGGGGCAGCTGTATGTGCGGTCGCAGATCGGCTGGGACGCGGGCAAGGACCAGTTTCGTTGTGAACGCCACGACGGCATCACTGGCGCCGCCGTGCTGAAAAAACGACCGGTCTGCGCCCCGGACGTCAGCAAAGACCCGCGCTATATTTGCGCCGCGCAATCCACCCGCTCGGAACTGGCGATCCCGCTCATGGTGCAGGATGAAGTCGTGGGCGTGCTCGACTGCCAGAGCAACCACGTCGACCATTTCGACGACGAAACCGTCAACCTGCTCACGCTGTTTTCCACGCAAGCCTCCATCGCCATTCAGAATGCGCATCTGTACTCGCTCGAGCGTCAACGGGCGCGGCAGTTGGAAGCCATCAATACCATCGCCCAGCAAAGCACCGCCGTCATGGATCTGGAAGACCTGCTGGCCCGCGTCTGCTCCGTGATACAGCAGGCGTTCCACGTGTCCCATGTATCGCTTCTATTGCGCGAGGAAGGCGAGCTGGTTCTGCGGGCGCATGAAGGCACGCTCACGCCGTGTGTTCCACCCGGCGGACGTTTTCCCACCAATCAAGAGCCTTGGTCGCGCGTGCTGGCCACCAGCGGCACCGTCATCGAGAAGGACGTGCGCGCCATGCCTGAGCCCGAGCGGCTTTTCCGGGAATCCGGTTCGCGCCTGAGTATCCCTTTGATTTCTTTTGGCCAGACTCTCGGAGTGCTCACCCTGCACAGCGCGCAGCCCAACGCTTTCCGCCAAAGCGAACTGCAGCCCCTGGAATCGGTGGCCGACATCTGCGCCAATGCCATTCAAAACGCTCACTACGTCGAGCGCGTAAAACAGCTGGCCTATCTCGACGGACTCACCGGCATTTTCAACCGGCGCTTTTTCGAGCTGCGCATCATGGAAGAGATTGAGCGCGCCCGCCGCTACGGAACCGGCATGGCCGTGGTCATGGCGGATATCGATGCTTTCAAGCACTTGAACGATGAGTTCGGCCACTTGCTGGGCGACGAAGTTCTCAGACAGGTTTCTTCGCTCTTTCACCAGCACTTGCGCAAGATTGATGTCGTGTGCCGCTACGGCGGAGAGGAGTTCGCCATCCTGCTGACGCAGACCAATGCCGAGCAGGCCGTTGCGGTCGCCGATAAATTGCGCCGCTCGGTTGAGAGCTATCAGTTTCCAGGAGTGCCGCGCACGGTCACCATCAGCGCGGGAGTTGCTGCCTACCCCGAGCACGGCAAGAGCCGCGATGAAATGGTCCGCGCGGCTGACAACGGTCTCTACGCTGCAAAACAGGCCGGGCGCAACCGCATCTGCCTCACGAATCTGGCGCGGGCTGCTGGCAGCCGCTGAATCGTCGGTCGGAGAATCTTGTGAGTCCTGAGCTGTCCCAGCGATCTACAGCCAATCGCCCCGCATCTGCTGCAGTTGGATTTTCAGATGTTCCATGTCTTTCCTAAACTGCTCCTTCTGCTTCTCCGTCTGCTTGCGAAACTCCTTCTGTTGTTCGCACAGTTTTTTCTGAAACTCGGAAGCAGCCTTGCGCGAATTTTGCATGGCCAATTCCATGTCCGGACGAATGCTGGCCAACCCATCCTTCAGCTTACTCAATTCGAAAGCCGAATCGGCCTGCACCAGCGGTTCGCCATCAAAGCTTTCTTCTTCCAGCAGGTCTCCGGACTCTTTGTGCTCGGGCAGAGTCAGATTCAAATTCTGCTCTTTTCTATCGCGGATCACGCCCACACCTACTGACTCGCCTTTGCGGGAGTGCACCGCATGCGTGAAGTCGCTGGTGTCGTGCACCGGCTGGTCATTGACTTTCACGATCACGTCTCCGGCGCGCAGGCCGGCCTTTTCAGCGCGGCTACCTTTGTCCACGTTGCGCACCAGCACGCCATACCCGTTCTTCACTCCAAAAAACTCTCCCAGTTGTGGCGTGATGTTCTCCAGCGTCAGCCCGCTATGCATCGACTGGGTCGTCACCAGCACGGTGATCGGCGGAATGTCGATGTCCGGCATGTGAATCTCGGGCACCGTAAAGTGGAAGTCCTTCATGTCCGGACCCACCAGGCTGAAATCCTTATCTTTGTGCGCGGCCGCGAGCTGCACTTTCAACGTAACTGGCATCCCGTCGCGGCTCAGCCCTAGACTGACAACGCGTCCCGGCGGGGTCTCGCGAATCATGCGCCGCAACTGCGCCGCGCTTTCGACCGCCGTGCCGTTCATGGTCAGAATAACGTCGTGCTCCTTGATCCCCGCTTTCCCGGCGGGCGCGTCCTGGTCGACCATCGTTACCTCAACGCCTTTTTCCTCTTTCAGCTTCAGGGCGCCCAGTCGATCGGTGCTCACGTCCGCAACGCTGACCCCCAGGTGCGAGCCTGTACCTTCTTCGTCGCTGGAAAACACCCACGAGCGCGACGGCGAATCCACTGACACACTCTGCGCCGCGTGCGAAAACGTCAGCAGCAACGGCAGCAACACGATGCTAGTCATAAAATATCTGCGCATAATCAATTCCCCTTGCGGTTCTCAATCAAAAATCAGAAATCATCAATCAACAATCGATTTCTTACCGCGCACGCCTGATGCAGATGTCGCCCGTGGACGTGTGCACCTTCACGGTCGGCCCGCCGCCGTTCAGCTTGCCCTCGGCCGTGAGTGACTTCGCCCAGTCGCCGCCCTCGCTGCTGATGTGAATATCAGGAAACTCCGACGTGATGCGGTGTCCGTTACCCATATCCACGCTGGCCCGCAGGTTGATGGCTACATCGTTGGCGATGAATACCGTGATGTCGCCCGCGCCCGTTTCCAAGTCGGAATCGTGATGCTCGCCTCCCGTATTCATCAGCTTCACGGTAATCGCGCCCGCGCCCGTTTCCGCCTGCGCCGAAGGCACGCCGAACAATTCAATGCCGCCGCCGCCGGTCTCAGCGTGAACATGCCCCTTGGCGGACATCAGTTTGATGGTCCCGCCCCCGGTTTCGACATCCGCCGCACCGCCAATATCGCTCAGATCCACGCTGCCGCCGCCCGTAGAAACTTTCACCTTCCCGTTGCATTGCCGAACTTCCACACTGCCGCCGCCGGTCTCAATGATCGCGCCCTGCGCCCCGGACTCGATCCTGACACCGCCGCCGCCAGTTTCCGCCACCACCTTGCCGTTGGCGTGGTGCACTTCAATGGCGCCTCCGCCCGTGTGCAGCCCGATGTCGCCGCTCACCGTGCCTACATCAATCCCTCCGCCTCCGGTCTCCGCGTTCACGCCTCCGCCAATATCATCCAGGCGCATGCTGCCGCCGCCGCTCTCCGCTTCCACGTGGCCCGTCAGGCCCGTGGCTTCCACGTTGCCGCCATCAGTTTCCAGTTTCACCAGCGCCATTTCGCGCGGCACCGTGATATTGAACTCACCGGAAAAATGCCGCGGCCGTCTTCCTCCCTGCCAGTCGCCCACCACCCACGCGGTGTCGCCTTTCACATACGCCGTCACCTTATATTGCTCGAACTGGTGGCGCGCTTCCTGCTCCGACGAATTGCCAAAATGCGTATGAACCACGTAACTGATGCCTTGGACGCCAGCGCCGTGCACCACCACCGCGCCCATGTCGACTTTCACTCTCAGGTTCTTCACCGCGGCCAGCGAACCCGTGATCTCCTGACCCCAGGTTCCGCCTTCGCGGGATACATGGGTTTCCTGCGCCCAGCCCGCCGGAACAAAGCTTGGCGAAACCAAAGCCAACGGCGCAGCCAGCGCCAGCACTCCAGCCCACCCAACGACTTGTAGCGAACGTTTCAAAATAGCCCCCTTGATTCTGCGATCTGACTTTTGTAGCGCTGCCGTCCCGGCGGCTGTCGCGCGGGCGTCTCGCCCGCGCGAAATGCGGAGGCCGGATGCCTTCGCGCCAGCCGGCAAGATGCGGCGCTACCTTTCCTAATCAATCTCCGGCAACTGCGCCAGCATGGTCCGCGCCTGCGACTTGATGTACGTGCTCTGGTCTTTCGCGGCCAGCGCCAACAACACTCCGCGCACGCTGCCGTCGGCCTTCACCGGCTCAATCAGCCGCAATGCTTCAATGCGCACGCCCGAATTCGTATCGTTCACCAGCGCGCGCAGCACCGCGTCGCGTACGTTGGTGTCGTTCTTCACGTAGTTGCCCAGGGCGCTCAGCGACTTCAGCCGCACTCCCGGATTCGTATCGTTCTGCAGCGTATACATCAGCGCTTCCCGTACCTGCATGTCGCCCGTTTTCTGTGCCAGCAAGTCAACCGAATCAAACCGCACGCCAATGTTGTAGTTGTTGCGCGCCGCGTACAGCAGCAACTGCTGAATCTTCTGGTCGTTCAGCGACCCTTGCGCTTCCTGGGTCAATACCGTGTTGTACTTAATGTTGATCTGGTCGGTGCCCGGTTGCTGCACGATCGAACTGATGCCCGCAATCGAAGCGTCGGACGCAGCTGGCGTCTGCGTTACAACTCCAGGGGTAGTCGCAGGCCGCGTTCCGTAGATCTTGTAGGTAGTTCCCACTCCGCCCACAAATCCAACAATCAAAATCGCCGCCGCCAGCGTAGGCGAGAACTTCATCTGCAACAGCCAGTTCGCCGGATCGAACGCCAGCCGGCTCCAGAAGCTGCCTTGCTTGGCCGTTTCCAGTGACTCCTGAAGCCGCATGCGCGAAGCCGCCAGCAGATTGGGCGAAGCCTCGGCCGCACGATCCTGCTCCAGCAGCGCGTGAAACCCCTGCTCCGCTTTCAGTTCGGCCGCGCAGTCCGCGCAGCGCGCTACATGCTGCTCCAGTTCGTGGCGCGCATCATCCGCCAGCTCGCCATAAACCAGAAGCACGATATTTTCCCGAACCCATTCACATTTCATAGTCGTCACCCTTGAGCCGTGAGCTCCGAGCTATGAGCTGCGAGTCGCCGCTGTGGAACTCGAAGCTCGCCGCTCGTAGCTCAAAACTCATCACCGCATATCCGCCAGCGCTCCCCTCAACTTCTGCGTGGCGCGAAACAAAGTATTCTTCGCCGTCTCTTCCGTAGTCTTCAAAATCTCGCCCACGGTCCGCAGCTTCAGCCCGTGGTAGTGCTTCAACTCAAACACCATGCGCTCGCGCGGAGTCAGCTTCTCCATCGCTCCCGCAATGCGCGCTCCCAACTGCCGGCGCAGCAAATCGCGCTCCGGATTCGCCCCCGCCCGCACATCCGGCACCTGGTCAAGCAAGTCATACTCGCCGCCATCGCCGTCTTTCACCACCGGCGCGTCTTCCTTACGGACATTGCGCTTACGGAGATGATCGAGACACAAATTCGTCACGATCCTATAAATCCAGGTGTAGAAGGAACATTCAAACCGGAAGCTGCCGATGTTTTTGTAGGCCTTGAGGAAGGCGTCCTGATAGACGTCCTGCGCGTCCTGCTCGGTCCCGGTCAAGTGCAGCGCCAGCCGCAACACCGCCTGGTCGTAGTGCCGCACCAGTTCCTCGAAGGCGCCGCGATTGCCGCGCTGCGCCTCCCGGATAAGCATCGTGTCATCGATGCGCCGATCTTGCGTTTGACGTTCTAGCCCAGCCATGCGGCCCCGCGCGGGGTCCTGGTTCCTGTTAACGTCCCCCGGAACGTGCCTCTTGCCATCGCTCCCGGGAGCGTTCCGGTCGGCCTTTCGATCAGCCTCCCGGTCGATCCGCTCGACCCTCTCGCTTTTCTGTTTCGAGGGGGCCCGTTCGCCAACCGCAAATGGTTCCCATACACCGGCCGGCATGTGTCGTCGTATCCTCTGCTGCCCGGCGTTGCCGTGTCCGGGCTGGCACAGGAATAGACGGCGAATCAGTGGAACCGTGAGCAGAAATTATAGGCTGCCCCGGCATTTCTTGGTGACCTAGGTGACTGTCTCCCAAAGATTTAGGAGAAAACAGAACAACGGCGGAAGGTAAAGACTCCGCGCTCGGCACTGCAAGTGCACTACCAGCAGGGCAACTGCAACATTTGCGCGATCCGCGGGTTCTAAACGAGGTACCTTCGGTAAGAACGCCCCATCGTCCGAGATCGAACCCAGTCAGAGGTATCCATGACTTTTCGACTTCCGCTTCTCCCGCTCATCATGCTGACCACTTTCTTCCAGTTGTCTCTGGGAAGTGGCGCTGCACAGGCAGTCTCTCAGCTCTGCAGTCCCGTCCTGACTTCTCCAGTGGTGGTAGCTTCGCCAGCACAGCGCCTCGCCGCCGGAGCTCGAGCCGAGCCGCCGCTGACTGACACCTTCGACTGGCCCGACACGCCCCTCGGCGTCATCAAAACCGCCAACGGTTACGAATTCTTTGGCAGCGACGGCGGCGCACACTACCGCCAAATGTGGCAAGGACGCTGGGTCGGTAACAACAAGTCAGGCTCCTTCACCACCACGGCCGGAACTCTCGATAATCCGCTCGGAAGCGGCTACCCGCAAGACGTAAGCGTGTCCCCCAACCCGGTTCGCTCGGTCAATCCCATTTACCCCAGCTACGGCTACATGGGTGGAGGCCCGCTTTTTCAAGTTCCCCCCGAAATGCCCGGTGCCGGCAATCTTCTCGCAACCTATCACGCCGAACTACCCAATGACGAGCTCTATGCCGCTCTTGGACTCGCCGCTTCCACCGACAACGGCCGCACCTGGACCGATCTCGGCGAAATCATCCGCCTGAACCAGGCCTACGCCGTCGGACTCGATGGTTTCGAGATCGGCGATGGACCGCTCGTTCTCTCGCCCGACCACAAATATTTCTATCTCTATTTCCCCGACTGGATCGCCAACGGGGGCCTGCACACTGTCAACGCGCTGGGCGCCAACACCACCACCAATGTGTCGGTCGCCCGCGCTCCGGTGAAAGATGTGCTCGCCTCTGCATTCGGGCCCGAGCCCCATCACGCCATCGCCTTTCAGAAATTCTACGAAGGCAGTTGGATTCTACAACCCGCCATCGGCGGCGCTTCCACCGACCTCAATCCCACTTCCGCCTATCAGGGATATCTCGATATCCACTTCAGCGATTATCTCAACCGCTATGTGATGATCATCTCCAACGACACGAACTTCGGCTATGCCGAATCCCCCGATGGCCTGAACTGGTCGGTGCCCACTCTGCTCGGTAACTTCCAGACAATTGCGGCCTATCCCACCGCCGTAGGCCTGGGCAACGATCCGCACATTCTGGGAAAGAGTTACTACGTCTTCTTCACGCATTTGCCGACCGACGGTACGGGATGGACGAACGGCTCCCTGCAGAGGTTCACGCTGACCTGCCAGTAATCACGTGATTGGCGCGGCTGGCGATCATGCGGAAGGAGTTCGACGCCGCAGAAACCGGGCAGAGCTCCGGAGCATATCGCGAACTCTTATCCCTCGACCACTTCCTTACTTAATCCCACTTTCAATTCCGCCGTGCCGTGCGTGTATACTCGCACCCGTTTGTGTTTGCGTCGCGCTCCATCTCGGAGAAGCCCCGAGAGTGGATCAGGAGACGAACATGACCCTACGACCGGCAGTCAGATGCAATCTGTACCTCCTGCTGTTAGTGGGAGTTTTTCTCTGTCAGCCCCTGCACCTCTCGGCTCAAGCCTCTGCCAACTCTCTCACCGAACAGCAGATTCGCGACAAAGCCAGCGCCCTGCTGAGTCAGATGACGCTCGAAGAGAAAATTGCGCAACTCTCCCAGCTTCCCGGTTTTGCCGCTCCCGAGTTTCGCGAGAACGTGGCCGAGCCCATGGAAGATGTCCTAAAGAAATTCGGAGCCGGTTCCATCCTGTGGGTATCGGATCCCAAGGAAATCAACCGGCTGCAGCACGTGGCCGTCGAACAATCGCGCCTGCATATTCCGGTTCTGTTCGGACTCGATGTGATTCACGGCTACCACACAATTTTTCCCGCGCCCATCGCCATGGCCTCGTCGTGGGATACGAAAATGGTGGAAGCCGCCCAGGCCATCGCCGCGCAAGAGGCTCGCGCCGCCGGAATCCAGTGGACGTTCGCTCCCATGGTCGACATTGCCCGCGATGCCCGCTGGGGACGGATGGTGGAAGGCGCAGGCGAAGATCCATTCCTTGGAGCCGCGATGGCGCGGGCCCAGGTGCAGGGTTTTCAGGGGAAAGTTTTGGACTCACCCGATCACGTGCTGGCCTGTGTGAAGCACTTCGCCGGCTACGGCGCAGCCGATGGCGGTCGCGACTACGATTCCTCCTACATCCCGGAAGAAGAGATGTGGAACGTCTATCTGCCGCCCTTCAAGGCCGCGCTGGACGCCGGCGCGGGCAGCGTGATGAGCGCCTACATGGACCTCAACGACGTGCCGGCCACGGGCAATCCCTGGCTGTTGGACGAAGTGTTGCGCAAGTCGTGGAACTTCCCGGGCTTCGTGGTGAGCGACGCGTTCGCCGTGCGCAGCCTCACCACCCACGGCTACGCTCGCGACGGCCAGGACGCCGCCCACAAAGCATTCACCGCCGGCCTGAACATGGATATGGCCAGCGGCACCTACCTGAAGTATTTTGCCCATCGAACTGCAGCAGGGTCATATTTCGATCCAGCAGATCGACCAAGCCGTGCTGCCAATTCTCGAAACCAAAATCCGCATGGGATTATTCGAGCACCCCTACGCCGACGAGTCGCGCCTCGATCCGGTGCTGCATGATCCCGCGCATGCCCAAATGGCGCGCGCCGCCGTGCAGCGCTCAATCGTCCTCTTGCGCAACGAAGGCGCATTATTACCTTTGGGTCAGAGCGGCAGCAAGATTCATTCCATCGCAGTGATCGGCCCGCTGGCCAATGCGGATGACGACCTGCTCTCGATGTGGGGCGCGATGACCAAGCCCGGACCAACCGTCAGCATCCTGCAAGGCATTCGCGAAAAAGTTGGTTCGGCAGTGCGCGTTGCTTACGCTCACGGCCCAAATCTCACGCGCCAGTTTCCTTCGCCATTTGAGAATATCCCCATCGTCCCGCTGAAGGAGCAGCCGGCTCAGACTCCGCAGCAAACGCGGCAGTCGATAAAAGATGTGGTCGCACTCGCCCGCCGCAGCGACCTAGCCATCCTGGTGCTGGGTGAGATTGACTTGATGAGCGCGGAATACGCCTCGCGCTCTTCACTGAAACTTTCCAACGGCCAACAGGAACTTCTGGAGGCAGTCGCCGCCACGGGCAAGCCCGTTGTTTTGGTCCTGATCAACGGCCGTCCACTCGATATTACCTGGGCCGCCGAACATGTCCCCGCCATTCTCGAAGCCTGGTATCCCGGCAGCGAGGGCGGCCGCGGCATCGCTGACCTGCTCTTCGGCGACGCCAATCCTTCCGGCCACCTGCCCGTTAGCTGGCCGCGCGGCGCCGGACAGCTTCCTCTTTACTACAACCACAACCTCACCCAGAATCCTGAGACGGAGCCCGACTTCAAGTCGCGCTATTGGGATCTTCCCAGCACGCCTCTCTACCCATTCGGCTACGGCCTGAGCTACACCACGTTCTCGTTCGACAATTTGAAGGTAACGCCGACGGCGCGGCTCGGGGGGACGGTCGTTGAGGGGACGAGCGGGGGGACGATCAAAGACACGATCGAAGTTTCAGCCGACGTCATCAACACCGGCCGCGTCGCTGGCGACGCGGTGGTCCAGCTTTACATCCATCAGCGCGCCGGCAGCGCCTCGCGCCCGATCCGGCAACTGAAAGGTTTCGAGCGCGTCACGCTCGAGCCCGGCGCGAAACGCACCGTGCATTTCACCGTGGCAAAAGATGAACTGCAGTTCTGGAGCCCAATCGAAAAGAAATGGGTTGTCGAACCGGAACAGTTCGACGTCTGGGTCGGCGAAGACTCCACCGCCCAACTGCACGGTGAGTTCCACCTGACGGAATAACCCTGTTCCCGGCGGATGTCATCCTGAGAGGCGGCGAAGCTGCCGCGAGGGACCCTACGACATCACAAAGAGCAAGCTGCTGCGGGCGGGATCGCCAAGGCCACATGCAGCGCATCGGAACCCCGACGGCTGCACCGGATGATGCTGGCCGTCGTAAGGTCTCTCACCCGGCCTTCACCGGGTTCAAGATGACAAGATGACAAGATGAGAGAACAAGCAAAACGGGGACAGCGTTACTCAGCTACCGCTTCCTTCTCAATCACGACTTTCAAGTGCGCGGTCACGTCCTTATGCAGCTTCACCGGGACCGAGAACTCGCCCACGGTCTTCAGCGGCTCGTGCAGCTGAATCTTGCGGCGATCGATGTTGAATCCCTTCTTGGTCAGCGCGTCGCCAATGTCGCTCGACGTGACCGATCCAAAGAGCTGATCATGCTCGCCCGTGCGCCGCGTGAACGACACTGACGCGCCCTCAAACTGCTTGGCCAGTTCCTCGGCCTGCGTCTTCTCTTTGGCGGAGCGCCGCACCGACGCGGCCTTCATCTGCACAATGACGGCCTTGTTGCCCTCGTTGGCCTGAATGGCCAGCTTGCGCGGCAACAGGTAGTTCCGTCCATAGCCTTCCGCGACCTTCACCACATCGCCGCGCGACCCCAGCTTCGCTACATCTTCTTTCAGAATGACTTCCATGAATGGCTCCAATCTAAAACGCTATTGGCTCTTGGCCTTTGGCTAACCCTCAACTCCGGCGTCATCGAGCCAAGAGCTTAAGAGCCAATAGCCAAAAGCGCATTCCTACGATGCTCTTCCCGCAAACGGCAGCAGCGCGATATTCCGCGCCATCTTAATGGCCGACGACAGCCGGTGCTGGTGCGGTGCGCACACACCCGTCAACCGCCGCGGCACAATCTTGCCGCTCTCGGCCACGAACTGCCCGAGCATGCGGTAATCCTTGTAGTTGATATCTTCAATTTTCTCGACGCAGAACTTGCAGACCTTCTTGCGCCGGAAAAATTTCCGCCCGCCGCCGCCTTCGCGCGGAGGACCACCCGGCCCGCGTCCACCACCGCCGCCAAATCGCGGACGATCTCCACTCGGACGATCTCCGCCGCCGAATCGCGGCCTCTCGCTCGGAGTCGATTGCTCTGGTGCTTTCGTTTCGTCAGCCATAATTCTCCTTAAAGTCAGTGGCCCGTGCCCAGTGATCAACGATCAGTGGTCGGTGGCCAGTCAAATCGTTCGCCCGGATCAAGAACTGGCCACTGCCCACTGAGCACTGGCCACTTGTTCCTACGCTGTTGCCGGAGCTTCCGCCGCCGGAACCGCAGCCGCCGGAGCTTCCGCTACTGCTGCCGGAGCCGGAGCTGCAGGCTGCGCGCTGACCTTCTTGCGCGAGTCCCGCAGCTGCTTGATTTTGTCCAGCCGCTTGATTTCCTCATCCACTCGCACGGTGAGGAACTTGATGACCGGCTCGGTCACGCGCAGGCGGCGCTCCAGTTCGTGAATCACCGGCCCTTGGCCCTCCACCACCATCAGCACATAAATGCCTTCGTGGAAGCGCTTCACGGTGTAGGCCAGACGGCGCTTGCCCATCTTGTCGACCTTCTGGATGCTGCCGCCCGAAGCCGGCACCACGCCCGTCAGCGTCGCAATCAGCTTGTCCAGATCCTCTTCCGCCATATCCGGCCGCACAATAAACATCAGCTCATAAATACGATTCATTCGATTCTCCAAGTCAGTGGCTAGTGATTAGTGGTTAGTGGCTAGAAAATGCGCCACACTAACCACTAGTCACTAACCACTAATCACTACTCGTCTTTCCGGTTAAAGCGATTCATCGCCGCCGCCGGACCTTCTTTCAAAATCTCTTTCACCGCTTCTTCCGCGGTGTCCAAAATCCCATCCACCACTTCCAACTCTTTTTTCTTCATCGGCGCCAACAAATACTCAGCGCCGTCTCCAACCTTCCGCTCCGGTGCAACCCCAATCCGGATGCGCAAAAAATCCTGCGTACCCAGCGCACCGATAATCGACTCGATGCCGTTGTGCCCCGCCGAACTCCGCCGCGTATGAATCCGCAGCGTGCCCAGCGGAAAGTCCAGTTCGTCCTGCAGCACAATCAGGTCTGCTTCCGGCTGCGCGTCATATTCCTGAATCAGTTCCCGCACCGCGACGCCACTCAAATTCATGAACGTCTCCGGCTTGGCCAGCAGCACCGCCTGATCGCCAATCACCGTCCGCGCCGTCAACGCCCGGCACTGCCGGTTTCTCACTTCCAATCCCAGGCTGCCCGCGATGCGATCAATCGCCAGAAAGCCCAGGTTATGCGGCGTGAACTGATACTCGATTCCGGGATTGCCCAGCCCAACAATCAGTTTCACGCGGATAAGCTCGTGTCGGACGGGTTCGTGTGGGGACGGGCGCTCTCGCCCGTCCGCCGAGCGTAGCTCGGCCCGTCACCACGAAGCTATTTCTTCTCCTTCTTCTCTGCCTTCTCCGGCTTCTTGTCGCCGGCCTCGGCGCCTTCTTCCTCAGTCTCCTGCTTGCCTTTCTTGATGACTTCAGGCTCAGCTGGAGCCGCCGCTTCCGCCGCCGCTGCATCCGGCGTGGCCACCACTTCTTCCTTCACCGAAGTGACGTGCGCTACGGGCTGGTTGGCGTCGGTAATGAACTTGATCTTGTCCGAATGCGGCAACTCCGAAACCCGCAGCACCTTGCCATAGGTCAGATGGCTGACGTCGGCATCGATGTGGCTCGGAATATCCGCCGGCAGGCACTCGATTTCCACTTCGCGCAGCATCTGTTCCATGATGCCGCCCTCCTGCTTCACGCCCGCCGCTTCGCCCACCAGGGTGACCGGTACGCTGACCCGCAGCACCTTGTCGAGCGCAATGCGCTTCAGGTCGATGTGCAGCAAGTGGCCCTTGATGGGTTCGTACTGCCAGTCGACGATCATGGCCTTGGTCGGCTCGCCGCCGGTCAGGGCCAGATCGAAAATCGTGTTGTGGCCAGTCTCCGAATTCAGAATCCGCTGCACATGCCGCGGATCCACGGTGATGGAGAGTGAGTTCTTGCCCGCTCCATAAACCACGGCCGGAATCTTCCCGCCGCGCCGCACCGCGCGAGCATCGTTCTTGCTGCCCGCTTCGCGTGGTTGCGCTTCCAGTACGTTCTGTTCCAATGCAGTCGCCATAAATTTGAATTCCTCAATCTAAGTTTGTCATCCTGAGGCGACAGGTTTTTCGTCGCCGAAGGACCTGGGCGAGCCGCGCGAAGCGTCGCGTTCTGTGCGACGCAACAATCGCGCGTTTGGCTCGCATCCCTACCGCTAGATAAACAACTTACTCACCGAAGTCTCTTCGTGATTAGCCTGAATCGCCCGGCCAATTAATCCTGCAATTGAGAGGACGCTGATCTTTCCTCCCTTTTCGGTGCGGTGCGCATCCGCCTCGGCCGACAGTGGGATCGTGTTCGTGACCACCACTTCCTGAATCACCGAGTTGCGAATGTTCTCGACCGCCGGCCCCGACAGCACTGCATGGGACGCGCACGCGTAAACCGAAGTCGCCCCGTTTTCCACCAGCGCCGCCGCCGTTTTTACCAGCGTACCCGCCGTGTCGATCAAATCGTCAATGATCAAGCACGTCCGGCCTTTGACGTCGCCGATCACGTGCATCACTTCCGCCACATTCATTTCAACGCGCCGCTTGTCGACGATGGCCAGCGCCGCATCCACTTTCTTCGCGAAAAACCGTGCCCGCTCCACGCCGCCTGCATCCGGCGAAACCACTGTCAAGTTCGGCAACTGCAGCTTGCGGAAATGATCCACCAGCACCGGCGAAGCAAACAAATGATCCACTGGGATATTGAAAAACCCCTGCAACTGCGGCGTATGCAAATCCACAATCAGCGCCCGGTTCGCCCCTGCCGTGGTCAGCAGATCGGCCACCAGCTTCGACGAAATCGGGCTGCGCGGCTTGTCTTTCCGGTCCTGCCGCGCGTAGCCGAAATAAGGCATCACCGCCGTGATGCGCCGTGCCGAAGCGCGTTTCAGCGCATCGATCATCAGCAGCAACTCCATCAAATGCTCGTCCACCGGTCGGCATGTGGGCTGCATCACAAAAACATCGGCGCCGCGTACGTTCTCCTGAATCTGGACGTAACACTCGCCGTCGCGGAACCGGATCACCTGCGCCTGCCCGCGCTGCATCCCCAGAAAGTGGCAGACTTCATCCGCCAAATGCTCGTTCGCGGTGCCGCTGAAAATCTTGAACTTCTCGTCCATCCGCGGACGCTGCTTCCGCTCGGTTTTCTCGTCCGTCACAGGTGGAGTTTTCTTTTCAACTTTCTCTGTCTTGTCGGTCGGCGTCACTAAAGTAGCCATGGTTTGTCTCTGGGCTCCTGGCCTTCAGTTTGTACCGGTCAAACACGGCTCTCAGCGGTCAGATCTTAGCTCTTGGCCTTTGGCTCTTGGCTTAAAGCCTCCGGCACCGTTTGAGCCAAGAGCCAAAAGCTAACAGCCAACAGCGGTTTTTCTGGCTGGGCCGCTAGGATTCGAACCTAGACAAAGTGCTCCAAAGGCACTTGACCTACCATTAGTCGACGGCCCAGTAACGCAGTTTCAAGTTTCTGGTTTCCAGTTTCCCGCGGACCCCACACGAAACCGGATTCCAATTGTTCGGGTAGCTCTATTAAACATCCAGAAACTAGAAACTGGAAACTAGAAACTTTTTCCAGTAAGCCCGTCGCGGCAGCGTCTTCGTCGCCTGCGCCGTCCATCCCTGCTTCCGCAACCTGGCCACCGCCTGCACGGCTGCCTCTCTTGAGGCGAACAACCCGTACAAAGTCGAACCGGAGCCCGACAACGACGCATACTTCGCGCCCGCGCGCAAAAGCGCACTCTTCCCATCACTCAGCTCGGGATATTCAGGAAAGACGACTCGTTCGAAGTCGTTTTCAATCCCAGCCCGGACAAGCCAGAGAAGCGGATTCTCGGCCCGACCCCCTCTTGTCAACAACCCAGAAGGAGCACTGGAGCAACTCTCGCTCAGCCACGCCGACAACCCGCGGCCAAGCTCATTCATTCTATCGGACGCAGAAGATACCGTCAATTTCGCATCGTCTCGAAAAGGACTTGTTGATGTCGGTGTTGCCTGTGTGGGGCCGGGTCGGAACCTACCCTGAGCGGAGTCGAAGGGACCCGGCCAGTCCGAGCGCAGCTCGGCTGTCGTTGCGCGCTCACCCCGGCTGTCAGGAGCGACCGTGGAAGAGCGGCCCTTTAGGGCCGCGTCAGCCTCCCTGGAAGAACCGGGCTTTAGCTCCTGCAACCCATCCCACGCCGCAAACGCCTTCGGAGTCGACACCCCCACCTCCGGCGTCACCACAACACAATCCAGCGCCGGCAAATCTTCCAGCGGATACACCTGCTCCCCCCGCCCCACTCCCAGCACCGTCCCGCCCACCAGAAACAGCGGCAGGTCCGATCCCACTTCCGCCGCAATCCGCAACCGCTCCGTCGCAGTCAGCTTCTTTCGCAGCGCTCGCTCCAGCCCCAGCAGCGTCGCCACCGCATTCCCCGAAGCCCCGCCCAACCCGCCTTGCACCGGCAGCCGCTTCTCAATCTCAATCACCACGCGCCCTTTCGCGCGCAGCGCAGACATCGCCTTCTCAACGATGCGATAGCAAGTATTCGACTCATCCCGCGGCACCCGCGGATCAGCACACTGAATCTCGATCTGCGAACCGCGCCCACTCCCGCGCCCCACCCTCACTCGAATCACATCATGCAGCCCAATCGTCTGATACACCGTCAGCAGCTCATGAAACCCGTCCCCCCGCGCCGCCCCGATCCGCAGCCCAAGATTAATCTTCGCGAACGATCTCACCGTCACAGTCATCGCACCGTCACCGTCATCATCATCGCTGCCCTCATAATGATCATGGCGGGATGATTGTAAAGTCTTGCCGGCTGAATTACGATGACTCGCTTCGATTTCACCTTTATGACGGCAACCGTGACGACATTCGATTTATGGCGATACTGGCAGTTACTGGGTGAGATTGCACTACTCGCGGCTGCCGCAGCCTGGACTTGGATCCGAATTCGGCAGGCACACTCCTGGCCCTCTGTTCAAGGCATCGTGTGGCAGGCTCAGGCGCGCGAGACGGAACGCGGATCGCGCTTCTTCAAGAACTGGGTTGCGGAAATAACTTACTCGTACGTCGTGAATGGCGAGTATTACTCCGGTGTCCACTTTATTGGCGCCCGCACCGAGCGCCGCGCCGAGGAAACAGTCGCCGGATGGAAAGGCCGCATGCTCATGGTCCGCTACCATCCCCAAAAACACTCAACCTCCGTTCTCCTGCGCAGCGACCAGCCCGGCGGCCAACTCGGAAACTGACTCCAAAACCCCTTCCGATCTCCCTCCCCCACCCGTTCCACCACCTAAGTAATCTCGACTCCCCCTGCACATAAGAGCACTCTAATTGTGATTTCAATCACACCGTCGTCCCTCGGGCCAGACGGCCTCCCCATTGAAACCGTTAGGCTAGGCCTGCAAACACAAGTGCTGCTCCGGATTTCCTCCGGACCCCTGTGCAGCACTTTCCCGCACGTTGGGATGTAAGTCGGTGCAAGCGGGAGCAAGTAGTACGGCCAAATCTCATGCTCGGACGAAGCGAATCCCGGCCACGTCGCCGGCCGCCACGAGCATTCAAGGGGACGAGTATGCGCCGAGTCGTTTCAGTACTGATCTTGTTCTTCGCCGCCACCGTAGCCTTCGCACAGAGCGGCTATCAGGTCGTCACCGTCGCCGACGGCGGCACCATTTCCGGCACCATCAAATGGTCGGGAACCGTCCCGCACTCCGCTGAATTTCCGATTACCAAAGATCAGCAGATCTGCGACCCCGAATCCAAGAAGACCGCCGACCTCGAGCGCCTCATCATCGGACCGCAGGGCGGCGTCGCCAACACCGTCGTCTACCTCAAGAACATCACCAGCGGCAAAGCCATGGACCTGCCCGAACAGCGCCGTCATCTCGACCAGAAACACTGCCGCTACATCCCGCACATTCTCCTGGTCCCGCAGAGCGGCACTCTGACCATGGTCAGTTCCGACCCGACCCTGCACACCATTCACATGGACGGCGCAGCTTCCTACAACCTGCCCTTCCCCTTCGTCGACCGTCCCACCGAGCGCACCATGCCCACCGCGGGCCTGGTTCACCTGCGCTGCAACGGCGGCCATGTCTGGATGAACGCCGAAATGTTCGTCGCTCCGCATCCTTACTACGCCGTCACCGACGAAACCGGACGCTTCGAATTCACCAACGTCCCGCCCGGCACTTATCAGATCGTAGCCTGGCACGAAGGCTGGACCCTCGTCGGCAAAGAACAGGCCTTCGACGTCCTCACCGAACGCAGCGTGCAGCGCCCCGTCTTCGGCGAGCCCAAAACCTGGGAAAAATCCGTCACCGTCGGCGGCAACCAGGTCAGCACCGTCGACTTCGTAATCTCCAGCGCCAAGTAGGTAATAAGTAGAAAAAGTTATGGGGTGCCCCACGTCTCGAGTTTGAGACGTGGGGGTTTTGACCTTCAAGCTATCAACTCTCTGATCCGGCGATCCACAGGGGTGGCGCCGCGCTTTCAGCGCGAGCGTGGAAGAGCAGCGCGTAGCGAGGGTGGAAGTGCGGCCCTTTGACGCTGCATGCAGTGACGTGGAAGAGCGGCCCTTCAGGGCCGCGTCCAAGCGCCTAAAAAGGAACGGGGCTTTAGCCCCTGTGGCACTAGGCGGTCTCGCTGAAATCCACTCGGAACCCCTCCCACCCCAATTCCTGTCAATAGGCAAAAACTACACGATCCCGCCTAACCCGATGAAAGCGCGCACAATATAAAGTCTCCCACCATGTCCACTTTGCCCCCTCCAAATTGCTAAACTGGATATATAGACAAATTTCAGAAAGGCGCGCCCTCCGGGTCGCGCCTTTCGTGTTTTCAGGCCGAATCTGGGTTGGGACGAGTCGGGTTTAAGCCAAGTCTGTGGGGCAAATTGAAACGTTGGGGCAATTTCAACACCATCAAAGAGCGTGGCGAATGGGTCGAACTCCTGTTCATGGCCTTAGCCGCCTCGCGCGGCTATCACGTATTAAAACCCTGGGGAGACTCCCTCGCCTACGATATCGGCGTCGTCCACAAGCACGGCATGATCCGCGTGCAGATCAAATCCACCAGCGCCCGCAAAGGTGGAGGCTACCTCTGCCGTCTCCGTCACGGGGGCAGCGGAGAGCAGCGCTACCACCCCGACGACGTCGACCTCTTCGCCGTCTACATCGTCCCCGTCGCCGCCTGGTATCTGATTCCGGCCACCGACGTCTTGATCCCCACTCCGAAAATGCACCTCACCTTCTATCCCGACGGACTTCCCCGCCCCGGCCGCCACAAGCACGAACACGACTACGAACGCTACCGCGAAGCCTGGGGCCAGCTGGCAAAACCCCGTTGAAGAGGGTGCCCCACCCTTGTCGCGCACTTCGCGACAGGGTGGGTCCTTTGACTTTGAAGCTTTCCCATTCCCGGAAAATCACGCATTGAATGTTCACAAGTCACAGAGGAAAACTCCCCGCTTCGACTACGATGGCGAACATGCCATGGGGACTCAAGCGCTTTCAGCAAGCACGCTGTCTCCATTTCGTAACCTTCAGCTGTCATCATCGCGACCCTCTGCTCGCAAGCCCGCACGACCGAGACGTTTTCGAACAAACCCTCGAACGCGCGCGCCGATGGTACGGATTCTTCGTCTCCGGATACGTCGTCATGCCCGAACACGTTCACCTCCTGATCAGCGAACCAGAACGCACGGCGCTCTCGCGCGCCCTGCAAATGCTCAAGCAGAACACCGCACACCAGCTCCGCCCGCCCGAAGGCAGCCCGTTCTGGCAGCCGCGTTACTACGACTTCAACGTCTGGACCGACGATAAACGAATCGAGAAACTGCGCTACATCCACCGCAATCCCGTGAAGCGCGGTCTGGTCGAACGCCCAGAAGATTGGCGGTGGAGCAGCTTCCGCCACTATGCATCCGGGGTAGTAGGCACAGTAGAAATCGAATCGCAATGGACCGCACGTAAGCGCGAGAAAATGGGAACCGAGCCACGCATGTTCCCCAAAGTCAAAATCCCCACCCTATCGCCCAAACCGCGACAAGGATGGGGCACCCCCAAAAATAGATTCTTTTCCAAACGCGAGCCCCCACTCCTAAATTCAAATCCGTCCCGCGAGGGTGCCCCACCCTTGTCGCGTCCTTCGCGACAGGGTGGGTCTTTTGACTTCCTCCGCGAAGTCCCGAAACAGCCAAGCCGCAAAGCGCCGAAAGAATAAAACCCCTCCATGCCCCGAGCGAAGCCGAAGGCCAAGTCCGGGGTAAGCCAAAAAGAATAGAAACCAAGTCCCGTAGGGACGGCAGACAATAGCCCAGGACGTAAGTCCTGGGTAAGCCACAACCAATGGAACAGTCCCGTAGGGACGACAGAAAGGCCTACCGGGATATCCGCGCCGATCGCCGGCACCCAGATGTACAATTAGCCCAAATTATGCCTACGAAAAAGAATCCGCCTAAAGCGAGGCGCAAGCCTCGGACTGAAAGAACGTTCCCCGCGATTACATTTCAGGAGGCGCTAGCCCTAGCCAGGGCAATTCAGGATCATGCAGCAGGACAGAAGGTTCGTCGCTTGATCCTGTTTGAGAAGTTAGACCAGTCGCCGGACAGCAACGATACTCGAAAGCTGATCACAGGCTCGAATCAATACGACCTAACCGGCGGCAGCTATAAAGCTGAGTATCTGGAACTAACGTCCCTCGGCGCCGAGGCCACCGGCGAAGACATTCCGCCACCGAAGCAGGCAGCAGCAAGGTTCGAATTGGCAATTAACAAGATCTATCCATTCAAAACACTGTATGAGCGTCTGAAAAACAATAAGCTGCCCGCGAAAGAAGTGATGATGGACTACCTGCGGGAAATCGAGATACCAGCGGAGCAGCGGGCGGAATGCGTCGACACGTTCGTAGTCAACGCAAAATTCCTGAGATTGCTGCGAACGATTTCCGGAGCGGAGCGACTAGTTCCGATTGAGCAGGTGATAGAAGAGGCCAGTCAAGGGAGGGCGCAACAATCAAGGGCCGAGGTAACGAGCGAAGCGCTCCTAGCGCCAAAACTTCTGGAATCAGCTGAGAGTGGGACCGAAGAAGACTTTTCGAAGATATGTTTTTACATTACCCCTATCGGAGAGCCCGGATCGGAGCAGAGAAAACACGCGGATTTCATGATGGAATACATCGTTCAGCCTGCAGTCAAGGACTTCGTGATTTCGCTATTCTGATTTGGCCCACGCGTGCTCAACCCATTTGGCCCACCTTCACTCGCTAATTGGCTACCCTGTCGGCGAAGCCGACAGGGAGGCCGATGGACAGGAGAACGAAGGTGGAACTGTTCGAGCAGATCCGACGGGAGTACACACACGGTGAAGGAACGATCCTGGGCGCAGCGCGGAAACTGGGGGTTCATCGGCGGATGGTGCGCCAAGCCTTGGCGAGTGCGGTTCCGCCGGAACGCAAGCACGCGGTTCGCAGCAAGCCGAGTCTGGGGCCGGTGATCGAGTTCATCGATGCGATTCTGCGGGCCGATGAACAGGCTCCGAAGAAGCAACGGCACACGGCGCGGCGGATCTGGCTGAGGATTGGCGAGGAGCGCCCGGAAGCGAACGTGGGCGAGGCCACGGTGCGCCGCTACGTTCATCGGCGCAAACAGGAACTGGGACAGACGCGGCGGGAGACTTTCGTTCCGCAGGTCTACGACTGGGGCGGCGAAGCGCAGGTGGATTGGTACGAGGCGATGGCCGAAGTGGCGGACGAGAGGCGCAAGGTCTACATATTCTCCATGCGCTCGATGGCCAGCGGCGGAGCCTTTCATGTGGCCTACTATCACGCCACGCAGCAGGCTTTTCTGGAAGCGCACGAGTTGGCGTTCGGCTACTTCGGAGGCGTCTTTAAGCTGTTGCGCTACGACAACCTGAAGAGCGCGGTGAAGAAGATTCTGCGCGGACATCAGCGGGAAGAGACGGAACGGCTGATCTCGTTCCGTTCGCACTGGGGTTTTCAGACGGAGTTCTGCAATCCGGCACGGGGCAATGAGAAGGGCGGCGTGGAAGGCGAAGTGGGCTACTTCCGGCGCAATCATCTGGTGCCGGTTCCGCGGGTCGCGAACTTGGCGGAGTTGAACGTGTTGTTACTGGGCGGTTGCGAGCACGATCGGCAGCGGAGGATCGCAGGCAAGCCGATGGCGGTGGGCGAAGCGATGGAGATCGAGCGCGAACACCTGCTGCCGCTGGCGGACGAAGGCTTCGAGTTGGCCGAGACCAGTTTCCCGACGGTCGATGGCAAGAGTTGCGTGAAGGTGCGCACGAACTGGTACTCGACGCCGGTCCAACCGGGGATGCGCGTGCGAGCACGTTTGCTGCCGGCTTATGTTGAGATCTGGCAGGAGCGGGAGTTAGTCGCACGGCATGAGCGCAGCTTCGAACGCTATCGGCAGGTGCTCGACTTAGAGCACTATCTGGATGTGTTGGAGCGCAAGCCGGGAGCTTTGGCGGGATCGCGGCCGTTGCAGCAGTGGCGTGAGAGCGGGCGCTGGCCGGAAAGTTTCGACCGCTTGTGGCAGAGTCTGGAACAGCGCGAGGGCAAGCAGACGGGTACACGAACCATGATCGAGTTGTTACAGCAAGGTAGCAAGCATGGCTGGGAACGATTGCAGCAAGCCGTCGAGCAGGCGCTGGAGTTGGGCTGCACGGACGCGGCGGCAGTGCGGCATCTGCTGGTCTTCGGAGAACTGGGGCATGCGCCGGTGGAGCGATTCGCGTTGCATGGCCTGGAGCGCTACGAGCGTCCGCTGCCGGTGATGAGCGAGTACGATTTGTTGCTCGCTGAAGTGACGGAGGTGGCGCGATGAATCCAGCCACCGAGGTTTTGGAACATGCCAGCGTGAAACAGTATTGCAAGGCACTACGGGTTCCGGTGATCGGCGCGAACTTCGTCTCGCTTGCCGAACAGGCCGTGAAGGAAAAGCGCAACCACATCGGCTACCTGGAGGCGCTGCTGACGATGGAAGCCGAAGAGCGCGACCGGCACGCGATTCAGAAGCGCCTGCACGATGCGCACTTGCCGCGGATGAAGACGCTGGAGGAGTTTGACTTCAACCAGGCGTCGCAGATTCCAGCGGCGAAGATTCGTGAGTTGGCCGAAGGCGGCTACATCGAACGCGCCGAACCGGTGGTGTTGATGGGCGAGTGCGGTACGGGCAAGACGCACCTGGCCACGGGATTGTGTGTGGCGGCGTGTCGGCAGAAACGGCGAGTGCGTTTCACCACGGCGGCGAACTTGGTCAACGAACTGGTCGAAGCCCAGCAGCACAACGGCGTGCGTCGCGTGCTGGCGCGATGGATGCGCTACGACGTGATCGCGCTCGATGAAGTCGGCTACGTGCCGCTGGCCGAGATCGGCGCCGAGTTTTTGTTTCAGGTCATCGCCGAAAGGGCCGAACGCGCCAGCCTGATCGTGACCACGAATCTGCCGTTCTCGGAGTGGACGCAAGTATTTCCGAACCCGAGGCTATGCAAGGCGTTGTTGGATCGGATCACGGATCGCGCCCACATCATCGAGACCGGCACGGACTCGTATCGTTTCCGCCGAACCTTGGAGGTGCGCAACAAGAAGAAAGCGGCCAGAAGCGGCGGCAGCGTCGTTACTGCCTCCGCTACGACCTAAACGCGCTGTCCTTCGGACAGCGCAGGTCTCCGCTCCGGCAGCAACGACGCTGAATGGTGCCGGGCAGAGAATCAACATCAACGGAAGGTGGGCCAAATGAGATGAGCACAGGTGGGCCAAGTCAGGTTGTCAAAAGCACTTCGGGCTTAAAGTCATTCGGGCAGACCAAATGAGCAAGCCCGGCATGATCGGTAGGCAGGTGATCGAGCACATACTCCGAGCCCGATTGGTCGTAGCCGACCTGTCATTCCACAACCCGAACGTATTCTATGAGCTCTGCCTACGCCACACGACGCGGCTGCCTACAGTCCAACTGAAGCGCGAGGTCGACACCATCCCCTTCGATCTTAACCAGTACAGAACGATCCCCATCGAGACCCGCGACGTTTATACACTCCTGCCGAAGGTCCAGACACATATAGCTGAGGTTACAAACCAAGTGAGGCGCGCACTGCAGGACGCAGAGTCCGGCGATAATCCCATTTCGCTCTACTATCCTTCTGCCAAGCTTAGCTGGGACCAGAAGAAATGAATTTAGGAGTCAGACACAACTCACCGAAGTACGTAAGTAGAGATTGCCACCTCTGCCTGGAGCAATTCGATGAATACGGGATATGACTTCGAACGCGAAGTAGCGGCAATTTATAGAACCCTAGGAGCGAAGGTAGAACATGGTGTCGACCTTGCGGGGAACCAGATTGACATCGTCACTACGGAGCAGACCCCCTCGGGGTCTCAAATCCGTACCGCAATCGAGTGCAAGAGCTACGCGAGGCCAGCGGGAGTCGATGTGGTCAACTCGTTTGGAGCAATTGCGTACCTGCTTCGACAGCGGTCGCTGATAGATAGGGCCACCCTTATAGCAGCAAATGGATTCACCGTTCAGGCACGGAACGCGGCCCGTACACACGACATCGAACTACTGGATATCTCCGATCTCCAACAACGCATCCGCGGCCGCGAACCGCAAGTCCGGAGCGAAGAGGCCCAGGTAGACGTTGAGCGCCAAAGACTCATACAAACACCGAACCGGCAGAAGCGACTCTTTGTGCTGATGCCCTTCTCGAAGCAGTTCCTAGACGTCTACATTCTTGGAATTCGAGACGTCGCTGAGAAGCTTGGAATTACGGTGGAACGAGCCGACGACATTGAACACAACGAGGGAATCCTGGAAGTTATTTTGGAACGGATCAGATCGGCGAACGTCGTTGTGGCTGACACCTCGGGAAGCAACCCGAACGTCTTCTATGAGGTAGGGCACTCTCATGCTCTACACAAGCCCACGATCCTAATCAGCCGAACCGGCGACAAGATCCCCTTCGACCTCCAAAACATTAATCACATCCTCTACGAAACGATCGTCGAACTGCGCGAGAGACTAGAGAAGCGGCTCAGAGCGCTACTGTGAAGGGGCCCGTCCCCTTGTGGGGCGGCCGAGGTCTGCCGGCTCGCCGAATCCCTTCAACCGATACTGACGGGTTACACCCCCACCGCCTCCCGCTTCGTCGCCAACAACTGCCGCAACACATACTGCAAAATCCCACCATTGGCGTAGTACAACGCTTCCTGCGGCGTATCGATGCGGACGAGGGCCTCGAACTCCGTCGTCTTTCCGGCTAAAACCGCGCGCACTTTCACCGTGCGTCCGGCGGCGAAGTGCTCGACCACGTCGCGGATGCCGCCGATCTCGAACACTTCTTCTCCCGTTAGCTTGAGCGATTCCGCGTTCTCGCCCGCCGCGAACTGCAGCGGCAGCACTCCCATGCCCACCAGGTTCGAGCGGTGAATGCGTTCGTAACTTTCGGCGATCACGGCGCGCACGCCCAGCAGCGCCGGACCTTTCGCCGCCCAGTCGCGCGACGATCCCGATCCGTATTCCTTGCCTGCCAGCACGATGAGCGGCGTGCCCTCCGCGCGGTACTTCGCGGACGCGTCGAAGATCGACATTTCAGTATTCGTCGGCAAGTGCCGCGTGAATCCGCCTTCGGTCGCGACCAGCTTGTTGCGCAGCCGCACGTTGGCGAACGTGCCCCGCACCATGACTTCATGATTGCCGCGCCGCGATCCGTAGGAGTTGAAATCCGCCGGCTTCACCCCATGCTCCTGCAAATATTTTCCCGCCGGCCCATCTTTCTTGATCGATCCTGCCGGCGAGATGTGGTCGGTGGTGACGCTGTCGCCCAGAACCGCCAGCACGCGCGCCTTCTTGATCTCTTGCACCGGCGCGGGCTTTACCGCCATGTCATCAAAATACGGAGCCTGCCGGATGTAGGTCGAATCTTTTTCCCACGCGTAGGTCTGGCCCTTGGGCACGACCAGCCCGCGCCAGCGCTCGTCGCCCTCGTAAACGTCGGCGTAGGATTTCGTAAACATTTCGGAGGTGATCGACTGCTCCATCGTCTCTTCAATCTCGCGCGACGATGGCCAGATGTCGGCCATGTAAACCGGCTGACCATCGCGTCCCTTGCCGATCGGGTCTTTGCGCAAGTCAATATCGATTCGCCCCGCCAAAGCGAACGCGACCACCAGCGGCGGCGACATCAGATAATTGGCCCGCACTTCGGAATTGATGCGCCCCTCAAAATTTCGATTGCCCGAAAGCACGGAAGCGACGACCAATTCTTTTTCATCGATGGCCTTCGAAACTTCTTCCGGCAGCGGCCCCGAGTTGCCAATACAAGTCGTGCATCCGTAACCCACAAGATGAAATTTCAGCTTCTCCAGATAAGGCGTCAACCCAGCCTTGGCCAGATAATCGGTCACAGTCTTCGAACCTGGAGCCAGCGAAGTCTTCACCCACGGCGGAACGGTGAGTCCCTTTTCGACAGCCTTCTTCGCCAGCAGCCCCGCACCAATGAGCACCGAAGGATTCGAAGTGTTAGTGCAAGAAGTAATGGCCGCGATGACGACGCTGCCGTGCTTAAGAGAATCTTTCACCGAAGCCGAAACATGTTCATGCACATTCGGATCTTCAACGCCAATCGCAGCAGGACTCCCGCCCTCCTGCTCCCAGCGCGATTTGTTGGCCACTGCCGCAGCAGGAGCCGGAGTCGTCGCCGCAGATTTCGGTTTGATCAACGAAGGCAGCGCCTTGTTAAACGACTCTCCCGCCTGCGACAGCACCACCCGATCCTGCGGCCGCTTCGGCCCCGCCAGACTCGGCTCAACAGTCGCCAGATCAAGCGTCAGCAGCTCAGAGTATTCCGCTTCCGGAGTCTTCTCGTCATGAAACATCCCCTGCTCACGGCTGTAAGCCTCGACCAGCGCAATCAGTTCCTCACTCCGTCCCGTCAACCGCAAATACCGCAACGTCTCCCTATCAATCGGAAAAATCCCACAAGTCGCGCCGTATTCCGGGGACATGTTGGCTACGGTGGCGCGGTCGGCTAGCGAAAGGTCGCGGAGGCCGGGGCCGAAGTATTCGACGAACTTTCCGACGACGCCGTGCTTGCGCAGCATCTCGGTGACGGTGAGAACGAAGTCGGTGGCGGTTGCGCCTTCACGCAGGCGGCCGGTCAGCTTCACTCCTACTACCAGCGGAATCAGCATGGACACGGGCTGGCCTAACATTGCAGCCTCGGCTTCGATTCCACCGACGCCCCATCCCAGCACGCCCAGGCCATTCACCATGACGGTGTGGCTGTCGGTGCCGACCAGGGTGTCGGGGTAGGCTACGCGTTTGCCGGGACTCTCATGAACAAACACGACGCGCGCGAGATATTCAAGATTGACTTGGTGGACGATGCCGGTGTCGGGGGGGACGATGGCGAGGTTGCGGAATCCGGTTTGTCCCCAGCGGAGGAAAGAGTAGCGCTCTTTGTTGCGCTGGAATTCGAGCAGCGCGTTCATGTCGAAGGCCTGGGCGGTGCCGAATTCATCGACCTGCACGGAGTGATCGATGACGAGTTCGACGGGCTGCAGAGGGTTGATGAGCGCGGGGTCGCCGCCTAGAGTTTTCATGGCGTCGCGCATAGCGGCGAGGTCGACGACGCAGGGGACGCCGGTGAAATCCTGCAGGAGGACGCGGCTGGGGGTGAAGGCGATTTCTTTTTCGGGCTTGGATTTGCTATTCCAACTCGCCAGCGCGCGAATTTCTTCGGTGGTGACGTTGTTGCCGTCTTCGGTGCGCAGGAGATTCTCGAGCAGGATGCGCAGGGAGAAGGGGAGGTGTTTGGTGGGGATGCCCTGGTGGTCGAGGGCGTCGAGGCGGTAGATTTCGTATTCTTTGCTGCCGACTTTAAGAGTGGATTTGCTGTTGAAAGTATTTAAAGACATGATGGCCTTCCTCGTATGAATTAGGGCGCGGCGAAGCTTCGCTTCGCGGACAGCCGAGGGCGGCTGTCCCCACATTTCAGGTCGTGACTTAATTAGTGTAATGCGTTTGAACAGGAATTGCGTAGTGCGCTCAATTTCAAAATCATTGCCGAAGTCATGCGGTTAGGCGCTCCTCGCATCGATACAACCGGCGTCCGGGTTTCGTAAGGTCCCTCCGGAGCGCTTGGCGCGCTCCTGCGGGATGACATCGGTATGAATTCTTAAGTGTTCAGCTTCAAATTGAGTCGCTAGTAATGCGGGGAGAGCTGTGAAACTCCAGCAACCGGTACTTCAGCGGCTAAAGCCGTTTCTGAAGAAAGAGGCGGTATCGCAGCGCTGAAAGCGCTGCACCACCCAAAGGCCGCCGGGGCTAAAGCCCGCGAATGTTTGGGGCTTAACGCGGCGCTAAAGCGCCGCTCTTCCCCGTCGCACGAATCGCCGCATGTCCGTGCCAATTCATCGCTTATCCATGTTGCACGATTCGGCGAATCTTCACGCCAATTCATCGCGCGGTCGGCGCGATGCTTCGTCAGTACCATGGCCGGGGATATCGCTCGCTTCGCCGCGCTTCGCGCGCCCCCGGCTGAAAGCCGGGGGTCTACCAAAACGGCTCCGCTCGGGATGACGCAAGGGGGAAGGGCGAGCTATCGCCGAGGGTGCGAGTGCGGTTACTCGGCGCGGAGGGCGTCCAGGGGGTTGACGGAGGCGGCGCGGCGGGCGGGGAGGTAGCTGGCGGCGAGGGCTGAGGTGCCGAGGACTAGGGAGACGGTAGTTAGGGTGAAGGCGTCCCAGGCTTGGGTGCCGAAGAGCAGGTTGCGGATGAGTGAGGCGGCGGCGATGGAAGTGGCGAGGCCGGCGAGGAGGCCTACGGCGATCAGCCAGGTGGCTTGTTTCAGAATGAGTTGATAGACCGTGCCGCGTTGTGCGCCGAGGGCCATGCGGACGCCGATTTCGCGGGTGCGCTGGCTGACCGAGTACGCGATGACTCCGTAGAGTCCGACGACGCTGAGCAGAAGAGCGAGCGCGGCGAAGCTGCCGACCAGCCAGGCGGACGCGCGATGGAGGTAGGCGGGGGGAGAATCGTGGATGCGCTGCTCCATGGTGGCCGCGCCGAAGGCGGCGATGCCGGGATCGATCTGGCGAATGGTCGCTGTGAGTGAAGGCAGCAGCGATTGCGGGTCGACGGAGGTGCGAGCGACGATGGAGAAAAATGGCAGGGGATGCTGTTCGAAAGGAACGTAGAAGGCGGCGCGGGCGTCGGTATCGAGCGGGCCTTCGCGGATGTCGTCGATGACGCCGACGACCTGCATGGCGGAGTCAGGGGGCGCGCCGTCATAGTTGATGGTCATTCCGACGGGATGCAGGCCGGAAAAATAGCGGCTGGCCAGGGCGTGATTGATGAGCGTGACGTGGGGATGGGTGGAGTCGTCGGAGGCGGTGAAATAGCGGCCTGCCTGCAAACGTGACTGGAGGGTCTTGAAGTAATCGGTGGTGACTACGCGGTAAGCGACTTCGTTGGGTTGAGCGGGCTTGGGCTGACCGGTGATGACGAAGCTGGTGGTGAAATCTCCGTCGCCCACGGGCAGCTTGTTGGTGAGGGCGGCGGAGCTAACGCCGGGCAGCGCCGAAACGCGATCGAGAATCTGGCGCTGGAGGGCGATGATTTGGGGATCCTTGGAATAAGTGGCATGAGGCGCGGAGAGTGGGAGAGTGGCGAGGTTACTGGGCTGGAGGCCGGGATCGACTTGCAGAAGACGATAAAAGCTTTTGCCCAGCAGGCCTGCGCCGACGAGAAGAACTACGGCGGTCGCGAGTTCGATTACGACGAGGTTGGCTCCAAGGCGACGCCAGACGACGCCGGAGGAGCCGCGACTGCCTTCGGATAATCCCGCGCGCATTTCTTCGCGAGACATGCTGAAGATGGGAGTCAGGGAGAAGATGAGAGCGCTGAGAAGCGAAATAGCCAGGGTAAATAAAAGCACATGCGAATTCAGGCCGAGGCCCTGCAGGTAGGGCATGCCGGCCAGAGTGTCGGCGGGGATGAGACGCGTGAGAAGCTGCATGACGGCGTCGGCGACGATGAGGCCAAGCACGCTGGCCGATGCGGATAGCACCAAACTTTCGGTGACGAACTGGCGAAGCAAGCGTTGGCGAGTGGCGCCGAGCGCGCCGCGGACGGAGATCTCCCGCTTGCGGCTTTGGGTGCGCACCAGCACGAGGCTGGAGACATTGACGCAGGCGATCAGGAGGAGTAGCGCGGCGCCGCCGAGGAGGAGCAGGAGGATGGGGCGGATGTCGCCGACGATGACGTCGGGTAAGGCGACGACAGCTTCACTTTGGCCGCGATTGGAGTCGGGGTATTGCTGCTCAAGCTGGCGCGCGATCGCCACTACGTTGGCGGAGGCGGCGTCGATGGATACGCCGTCTTTCAGGCGCGCGATGCCGAAGAGCCAGTGGCAGCCGCGGCAGTTGCTCTGGTCGTGTTCGGCGGCGAAGAAGTCGGCGGGGGCGGCGGGAGCGAAATGAAAATCACGCGGAAGGACGCCGATGATGGTGTTGGGATTTCCGTCGAGCGTAACGGTTTGGCCGAGAACGTCGCGGCGCATGCCATAGCGAATCTGCCAGGCGGCATAGCTGAGGATGACGGTGCGGGGAGCGGAAGAAGTGTCTTCGCCAGAGGAAAAATCGCGACCTAAGATGGGAGTGACGCCGAGAGTGCGGAAGAATCCGGCGCTGACGCGAGCGCCGGGAGCCAGTTGAGCTCCTGCGGGGGTGTTGAGCATGAAGCCGTTGGGATCGTAGACATCGAAGGAAGTGAAAGCCTGATTGAGCGCCTGGAAATCGTAGTAGTCGGGGAAAGAGAGATGGAATCTCTGGCCGAGAGGAGTGCTTCCGAAAATGACGGTCAGACGGGAAGGATCGCGATAGGGCAAAGGTTTGACCAGGGCCGCGTCGGCGAAGGAGAAGATGGCGACGGTTGCGCCGATTCCAAGGGTGAGCACGAGAATGGCGGTGGCGGCGAAGCCGGGATTCTTGCGCAGCTGGCGGAAGGTGTAGCGGAGATCCTGATAAAGCGTTTCGAAAAAAGGAAGAGTCGTGTTGTCGCGATAGGACTGCATGGTGATTTCCATTCCGCCCGACTTGAGCAGGGCTTCTCGACGCGCCTGGGCAGGAGACATGCCGGAGCGGAGATTGTCTTCGATCTGCATCTCGAGGTGGGTTTCAATCTCGTCGGCAAACTCCTGGTCGTGGAGATTGCGGGTGGATAGTCCCCAGAAACGATGCAGCCAAGCGCGGAGCTTTCTCATGCCAACTCCTCTCATATTGTTCCCACTCATACTGTTTCTTCACCCGGAGAAACGAAGCGGGCGAGAACGGCGGCGGCATTTTCCCAGCGGCGGGATTCCTTCTCGACCTGTCGGCGTCCGGCGCGCGTCAGCTTGTAGAAGCGGGCGCGGCGATTGTTATCAGATACGCCCCACTCGGAGGTGATGTAGCCCTCCTGCTGAAGGCGGAGGAGAGCGGCATAGAGGGTTCCATACTGCACGATGAGGCGATCGCCGCTGATCTGCTCAATGCGGCGGGCGATGCCGTAGCCATGAAGCGAGCCCATCGATTCCAGAGTCTTCAGAACCATGAGGGCGAGAGTGCCCTGCCAAACGTCGTTTTCACCCACGAGTTTGCTCCCTCCTATTGGCGAACAATAGGAGGGTAGCTTACTTTGTGTTGGATGGCAATAGGAGTTAGCGAGTGCTGGTGAGGATCTGGTAGATGACGACTCCGCCCATGAAGACGAGATAGAGGCGGAGGGCCCAGAAGAGGATCATTTCGGGGCGAGTGAGTTGGCGACGCGGGCAGTGGTGTTTTTCCTTTTCGGAGATGAGTTGATCGGGTTCAAGGGAGGCGACGACGGTGGCGAGGTCAGCGCTGCTGATGTCGGCGGGAGTGGGATCGAGTTTGGGGTTCATCTATTTGCCTCCGATTAGCGAGAGGACGTGAGGAGCGACTACGCTGACGCCGAAAAGGAGGCCGGCGGCGACGAGGATGATGACGACGCCGAGCGCGAGGATGTTGGCCCACAAAGGGCTGACGAGGTCGTGCATGATTTCTCGGTCGTTGACCAGCATGTAGAGGAAGAGCAGCGCCGGTGGCATGGCCAGTACAGCGATGACGTTGACGATGAGGACGATGTAGACCAGCGGGATGCCGGGGATGAGGACTAGTCCAGCGGCGGCGGCGGCTTCAAGAATCAGGACGAGATAAAAAGATTTTCCCTGATCGAAGGGAAGATTGAGGCTGTGGGGACGGTGGGCGACTTCGCCGAAGGCGTAGGCGGAGGAAGTTGAGATGGTGACGGCGGCGACCATGCCGGCTTCAAACATGCCGAGAGCGAAGAGCGCGGCGCCCCAATGTCCAACGAAGGGTTGGAGGGCTTGCGCGAATTCGGCGGCTTCGAAGTTTCCGGCCGACATGCCGTGGGCGAAGAGTGGGGCGGTGCAGACGATGGTGGCGAGCGCGGCGAGGGAGGCGAGAGCGGCGCCGATTACGGTGTCGATGCGGCCGAAGCGGATGTCGTGAGTGGTGAGACCTTTGTCGGCGATGGCGCTTTGCTGGAAGAAAAGCATCCAGGGAGTGACGGTTGCGCCGATGTCGGCAAGCAGGAGCAGAACGGTATCGGGCGTGATGCCGCCGGGGAGCGGCTTCCAGGTGATCAGGGCGCTGCCGATGGAGCCCCAGTGAGGATGGGTCATGAGGGCCACGGGAATGAAGACGAGATTGAACATGGCGGCGACGAGGGTGATGCGCTCCCAGGTCCAATAGCGGTGAGCCATGAGAGCGACGAAGAGGACGAGCCAGGCTCCGAGGACGGAGACGGCGGGTGGGACGCCGAAAAATCCGAGGCCGGCGCGGATGGCGATGAATTCGGTGACCAGGGTGAGGAAGTTTCCTACCATGAGGTCGATCATGGAGAACCATCCCCAGAAAGGGCCGAAGCGATCGAAGATGAGTTCGGCGTGGCCGCGATGGGTAGCGGCGCCGAGACGCACGGTCATTTCCTGGACGACGCAGGCCATGAGGAAAGTGAGGACGACGAAAGGGAGAAAGAAGCCGATGCCGAAACGGGCTCCGGTGGCGGCGTAGGAGAGCATGCTGGGGCCGTCGTTTTCGCCGAGCATGACGAGGATGCCGGGGCCGATGAGCAGCCAGAGCAGGCGGGCGCGGGACCAGGGTCCGCGCTGGGAGCGGGTGATGCGGACGCGGTCGCGGTCGTGGCCGCGGTCGATATCTTCGTGGGTGATGATGGGGGAGGGCTGGTCCGGGGCGGGGAACGGCAATTCCCGGCGCGGTTTCGGAGTTGTGGTCGGTTCGTTCATGCGGAAAAAATCGGGCTCCCGGCGGGCCTGAGTGGTTAGCGTAAGTATATAGCAGAACGTAAACTATGGTTAACTATTTTCGGCAAGCTCGATGCGAAAAGAAGCTTGAACCACGAAGGGCACGAAGTAACGCGAAGGGTTTGCTTTCCGATGGTGGTTCTATCAGCGCCTTCGTCAGATTCCCACTTCTCGCGCAAAGGGCGCGCGAGAAATGGGGCACCCCACTTCATATCCCATTTAAATCAACGTCAATGTTTTGATGTTTTGGCCGGGGCGAGCCAGACGCGTTCGGAGGCGGCGGGGCCGAGGGAGACGGTTCCGGCGGGAGTGGAGAGGGTGAGGGTTTGGTCGTAGTTGCGTTCGAGCAGGCGGAGTTTGGCGCCGGGGCGTACGCCTCGGTGTTCGAGGAACTCGAGCAGGCCGCGGTCGCGTTCGTAGATTCCGCTGACGGTGTAGGTGCTGGCGAGTTCGGCGTCGGCGAGCAGGACCAGGCCGCGGCGGCGGCGGCTGGCGGGGCCTTCGAGTTCGCTTAAGTTTCCGTGCGGGCAGGCGCCACCGGAGCCGAGTTTGGCGAGGAGCTTGGCTTCGAAGTCGGGGGAGACGGCGTGCTCGAGGCGCTCGGCTTCGTCGTGGACCTTCCACCACTCCATGCCGAAAAGTTCGGAGAGCATGCGCTCGATCAGATGATGGCGAAGGGTGAGCTTGCGGGCGATTTTACGGCCGGCTGGAGTGAGGCTGACTTCGCCTCCGGTCTCGACGCGGACGAGGCCGTCTTTCTTGAGGCGGCGCAGGGCCATGGTGACGGCGGGCGGGGAGACCTTGAGCAGGTGGGCGAGGCGCGCGGAGATGACGGCTTCGCCTTCGCTTTCCGCTTCGAGGATGGACTTGAGGTAGTCTTCCTTGGAGACGGTGATCATCGGGGATGATTATACGATGGGGAGTTAATCGGGGTTAATGGGGCGGGGTACGTGCGGGCGCGGTGTTATAGGGAAGCGAGCCAAACGCGCGATTTATTGCATCGCAAAGAACGCGATGCATCGCGCGGCTCGCTCAGATCCTTCACTCGGCAAAAAGCGCCTCGCTCAGGATGACAGGGTTTCGTGGGCGCGCCCAGGAGAGGAGAAAAAGGACAGTCCGGAGCCCCCGAGACTGTCCCTCAAAACCCTCCCGGTTAGAAGGGTAACTTGATGACCCAACGTTACTGCGGCGATGTTGCAAAGGGATTGCAGAAGGATGAATATCTGATGAATTCGAATTGGCGTGCGCTGCTATAGTAGTCGGTTGATTTTGTTCGATTGGTTGACATCTTTTTTCTCGTTGTTTGCTGATTCCCTGTCGAGAGGATACGATGCCGTCCACAACAATGCGCAAGACTGAACAATCACGGCGCCTGCAACAGCGGGCGGAGAGCATGATTCCGGGAGGGGTGAACTCGCCGGTGCGGGCGTTTCGCTCGGTGGGAGGCGATCCTCCGTTTATTGTGCGGGGCAAGGGCTCACACATTTGGGACGCCGACGAAAACGAGTACATCGATTACATCGGATCGTGGGGTCCGCTGATTCTCGGGCACGCGGAGCCGAACGTGCTGGACGCGATTGTGGGCGCGGCTTGCAATGGCACGAGCTTTGGTGCGTCGACGGCGGCGGAGGCGGATCTGGCGGAGTTGGTGATTGGGGCGTTTCCGCACGTGGAGAAAGTGCGGTTCGTGAGTTCGGGGACGGAAGCGACGATGTCGGCGATCCGGCTGGCGCGGGCTTACACGAAACGAAAATTCATCGTGAAATTTGAAGGGTGCTATCACGGGCACTCGGATGCGCTGCTGGTGAAGGCGGGGTCGGGGGTGGCGACGCTGGGAATTCCGGGGTCGGCGGGCGTGCCGGAAGAATTCACCATGTTCACGATCGCGCTGCCGTTCAACAATCTTTCGGTGGTGGAGCACGCGTTTCAGAAATATAAACATCAGATAGCGTGCGTGATTGTGGAGCCGGTGGTGGGGAACATGGGATGCGTGCCGGCGGCGGACGACTACCTGGTGGGGCTGCGGATGCTGACCGAGCGGGAACGATCGGTGCTGATTTTTGATGAAGTGATGACGGGATTTCGGGTGGCGTTTGGCGGAGCGCAGGAGTTGTACAACATTCGTCCGGATTTGACGACGATGGGGAAGATTATTGGCGGAGGGCTGCCGGTGGGCGCGTACGGCGGGCCGAAGGAGATTATGGATCTGGTGTCGCCGCTGGGGCCGATGTACCAGGCGGGAACGCTGTCGGGGAATCCGCTGGCGATGGCGGCGGGATGCGCGATGTTGAAACAGTTGCGGGATGGGAAGAGCGAGATTTATCCGCGGCTGGAGAAGCTGAGTGGTCAGCTGGTGGAGGGTGTGGCGGCGGCGGCGAAGGAAGCGGGAGTGGCGCTGTGCCATAACCGCGTGGGATCGATGTTCACTTGGTTTTTCAATCAAGGTCCGGTGACGGATTGGGATTCGGCGTCGAAGTCGAACACTGAAGCGTTCGGGAAATTCTTTCGCAGCATGCTCGACAGCGGCGTGTATTTGCCGCCGTCGCAATATGAGGCGGCGTTTCTGGGAGCGACGCATACCGAGGACGATGTGCAGCGGACGATTGCGGCGGCGAAGCAGGCGTTTGCGGCGATGCGGGGATAGACTTTTCTATTGGACGTATTCTTCACCTGTGGTCAGAAGCACGATCGTGATACCTGGTATTTCGCGGGCATATTTCTTTTTCATGGCATCGAAGGTCCTCCGTTCTGTCACGAAGAAGAATTTATAGTCTGCCTTGGCGATGCGGAGCTTTTCAAAATCCTTCCTGAACTCAGTCCTTTGGGCTGCCCCAAGGTCTTCAATGAGGTACGGGTCTGTTGTTTTGATTTCGCCGACAACTCGTGCGCCTTCGGTCGTCTTTGCGTCAATATCTAGGCCTGGTGCGCCTTGTGGTTTCTGGGCTACGTCGAAAGGAGCCATAGGAAACTTCGCCACGAGGTACTCCTTAGCCATCAGACTGCCTGCAAAGCTAACGCTCAGGTTCAGGTTTCCCAGAAGCAGCTTTGCCTTCGCTAAGTACTTGTAGAAGTCCCGCGATGATGTCGTCGCTGAACTACAGCCCTCAGCACAGAGGAAAGCTTTTAGGTCATCGAGAGTCTTGAGGCTTCTTTCTATATAGCTTTTTTCAGCCGTTGTGAGCTGGTTCATCGTTTCGAACCTTACCCATCATCTTTGGGATCGTCACGAATTCGTACGCTTCTGATTTGAGCTTCATAAGAAGGTGATCTGTGGCTGCGACGGTTTGGGAGCGGTCGGCGCCCATTTGTTGGTGGCCTCCGTCGTGGAAGAGGATTATGTCGCCGCCGCGGATTTGGTTTGCGACTTTCTTTTCGATCACGGCCGCTGGGGGAGCGTTCCAGTCGTAGCCAGTCACGTTCCACATGACTGGCTCAAGGCCAAGTTCGCGGGCGATGCGGAGGACGGCGGGGCGGCGTCCGCCGAAGGGAGGACGGAAGAGATTGGAGATTGCACTAGAAGTTCCTACGGCGTCTTCTATGGCGGCGCGGCAGGCGGTGAGTTCCTGCCGGATTTCAGACGCGCTCTTAAAGATTAATAGAGGATGCGTGAAGGTGTGGTTGGCGATGACGTGGCCCGCTTGGGCAATTTCGCGCACGATGTCGGGGCGCTGCTTGACGTAGCGTCCGATGAGAAAAAAAGTTGCGTGGACGTTGTGGCGTGCGAGGACTTCGAGCAGGCGCTGAGTGTGCGGGTCGTTGGGGCCATCGTCGTAGGTGAGGGCTAGTTGTTTGGTTCCGCGGGCGAGGCCGGTGAAGGTGCGGCCGAACCATTGTCCGGTGGGCGCCATGGACTGGTAGCCGGCGGCGACGGCGGCCGCGGCGGCCGCTCCTGCCAGTGCGGGTACGAGCATGGAGGGATTGTAAATCGATTGCAGATTGAAGATTGTAGATTTCAGATTTCAACTCTCTCGAGTGGAATAGGCCGGGCTCCAATCTAAAATCTGAAAGCTACAATCTGAAATCGTTTTCCTGCTGTTAACTCTTCCCGCAATTGCCAGTGAGCCGCAACCGAGATATCCTGCTGATTCCGAGACATCGCAACAAGTTTTCCACGACCTCATGGCTAATCTTTTCGAACTGCCCCGGTACATTGCTGTGGAAGGGCCCATCCGAGTGGGCAAGAGCACGCTGGCGCGGATGCTGGCGGAGCGGCTGAATGCACAGCGGGTGATGGAGCCGGAGGCGAATCCGTTTCTGGCGTCATTTTATGAAGGCGATCGGGGGGCGGCGTTTCAGGCGCAGTTTACTTTTCTGGTGCGGCGGTTTGAGCAGTTACAGGCGCTTGATTTGGGGCCGCGGTCGCAGAAAGTGGTGGTTGCGGATTTCATTTTTGAAAAAGACAAGCTGTTTGCCTGCCTGAATCTGGCCGACCAGGAACTCGATACCTATAACCGCTACTACAACCACTTTCGCGAACTGCTGCCGACGCCAGATCTGGTGATTTATCTGCAGGCCACGCCGGAGGTGTTGAAGAAGCGGCTGAAAAAAAAGAATGCGCCGGGCGAGCGGGCGGTGAGCGACGATTATCTGGAAGAAGTGGTGAAGGCGTATGAGCACTTCTTTTTTCATTACACGTCTTCGGATTTGCTGATTGTGAATACTTCGGAAATTGATTTCGTCGATCGCAATGAAGACTTGCAGGAACTGCTGCGGAAAGTGACGGAGCCGATCAAGGGGACGCAGTACTTCTTGCCGCTGGGCGGGCAGGATGGGGCGGGGGCGTAGGGGCAGTGGTTAGTGGCTAGTGATTAGTGGCTAGTCGTCAGTGGTCGTTTGCCAGGCGCGGTCGGCTCTTACTTTGCCAAGGCGCGGAGAGTGTTGCGATAGCGCCTCATGATCTTCTCGGCTTTGGTCAATGCCGCGGGACTTAAGGCAAGGCCCAACTGTGCCGCTATCGACTCGGGTAGGCTTTGCGGCTACAATAACCCCAGCGTCAATCCAAATGATGTAGACGCCACGATGCGTGTACGGGCTCTATCCGCCAGAGGCGGAAGGGCACTGGAGGACATCATGAGCTTGACCCCGATCAGCGGCCGTCTTTTTGACGGCTCCGGCCACAAGATCACTACCGCATCTTTGCGGGAACAGAAACTCCGCCACGAACCCATCACTTGCTTAACGGCTTATGACTACTCCGCCGCTCGTCTGGTGGATGAGGCCGGCATCGATATGGTGCTGGTGGGCGACTCGCTGGCGCAAACCATGCTGGGGTACGAGAACACGCTCTCGGTCACGATGGACGAGATGCTGCATCACGTGAAGGCGGTGCGGCGCGGAGTGAAGAGCGCACTGCTGGTGGCTGATATGCCCTACGGGTCTTATCAGGTTGACCCCAAGGACGCGGTGACGAATGCGGCGCGCTTTATGAAAGAAGGCGGGGCCGAGGTGGTGAAGATTGAGGGCGGAGAGAAGCGGGCGGAGTTGATTAGGCAGATTATTGATGCGGAGATTCCGGTGGCAGGACACATTGGGCTGACTCCGCAATCGGTGAATGTGATGGGCGGATACAAGGTGCAGGGCAAGAGTCTGGCTGGAATTGAGCAACTCATGCGCGATGCCGTGGCGCTGGATCACGCCGGCGTGGCGTGCATTTATCTGGAGGGGATTCCGCGGGAAGTGGCGGCGATGATTACGGCGGAAGTGAGCGCGCCGACGATTGGGATTGGAGCGGGGCCGGAATGCGATGGGCAGGTGTTGGTGTTGCATGACATATTGAATTTGACGTTTGGGCCTCCGGCGAAATTTGTGCGGCGGTACGGGGATGCGGCGGCGCTGATTACTGCCGCGGTGCAGGCTTATCGATCGGACGTGCGGGCGGGACAGTATCCGTCGGATGAGGAGTCGTATCATCTGCCGAAGGAAACTAAGGCGGGGCTGGAGACGGTGCTGGCGCGGAAGCGGGCGATGCGGCGGTAACGGGCAACTTCTTGGCCACGGATTCGCACGGATTCACACGGATGGGGACGCAAGCACGTCGAGCTGCGCTCGACGGACAGCCGGGGGCGGCTGTCTCCACATTAAAGCAAGGCTGCCCCGTTTTGTTTTATCCCCACTTCTCGCGCAAAGGGCGCGCGAGAAATGGGGCACCCGCAAGAACCTTTGATCCTGAAACCTCTTGAAAATCTGCACGACCATTGACGAGATGCGGAGGGCTGCGCGCGCGGTACGGGGCGCGGGCCGGCGGTTGGGATTTGTTCCGACCATGGGGGCTCTGCATGAGGGGCACTTGTCTTTGGTGCGGGCAGCGCGGGCGGCGGCTGATGTGGTGGCGGCTTCGATCTTTGTGAATCCTACGCAGTTTGGGGCGAATGAGGATTTGGCGAAATATCCGCGGGCGTTTAAGCGCGATTGCGAGTTGCTGGAGCGAGAGGGGGTGGAGTTGCTGTTCGCGCCGAGCGTGGAGGAGATGTATCCGGCGGGCGCGGTGAGTTGGGTGACGGTGGAGGGGCTGAGCGGGAAGCTGGATGGGCGATCGCGGCCGGGGCATTTTCGCGGGGTCACCACCGTCGTGGCGAAGTTGTTTCATGTGGTTGAGCCGGACGCGGCGTTTTTTGGGCAGAAGGATGCGGCGCAGGTGGCGATCATTCGGCGCATGGTGCGGGATCTGAATCTGGCGGTGGAGATTGTGGTGTGCCCGATTGTGCGCGAGGCGGATGGGCTGGCGATGAGTTCGCGGAATGCGTATTTAGATGGCGAGCAGCGGAAGCGGGCGCTGGTGCTGCATCGTTCGCTGCTGCGGGTGCAAGAGTTGGCGGAGGCGGGGGAGCGGGATGCGGCCAGGCTGGCGGCTGCGGGGCGCGAGGAATTTTCTGCGGAGAGTGCAGTGCGGCTGGATTATTTTGAGATTGTGGATCCGGAGACGCTGGATGCGGTGGAAGATGTTTCCGGGGGCGCGCTGGTGGCGGTTGCCGCTTTTGTGGGGAGTACGCGGCTGATTGATAATGTTCTGATTGGCGTTCGGGGAGCGGGGATTGCGCCGCCGAAGTGAAGGTGCAGTTATCTCGTCGATCCGCAGTTTGACGGGAGCGGACCACCGGGGCTGAAGCCCTCGAATTCTTAGCGCCGTGACGCGGCGCTAAAGCGCCGCTCTTCCACGGTCGTGCCGAAAGTAGTGCGCCGCCCAAAATCGAGCTCTCCAACCGTGCTGCGCCACCCAAGATCGAGGTTCCAACAGTAGAGTCTTTGAGAAAGTCTGCGAGGGGTAGAAACGGGAACGGCGCAGCTTGGAAGCTGCGCCGTTCCTTTATTTGCGAACCGTCTATGAGATGGCTCTAGTTGGTGTCGGAATCGGAGTCGGTGATGTAGTAGTCTGCGGGATAGTCGTAGCCGTAGTTCCACGCAGGGTAGTAGGAGTAGTAGGGTGGCCAGTACCAGAAGGGACTCCAGGCAAAACCCCAGCCGCAACCCCAGCAAGCGCCCCAACCCCAACCACCCCATCCCCAACCGCCCCAGCCATAGCCACCGCGCCAGCCGTAGCCGTAACCGCCGCGCCAACCGGCGCCGATGAAAGCGGCGTGGCCAACGCCAACTGAGCCGATTGCTGCCGCGTGAACGCCTGAAGCCAGTGCGGGCGATGCTGCGCTGTGAGCCGATCCGAAGGAATGGAATTGTCCGTCAGCGATGCCGGACGAGCGAGACGTAGCCATGCCGCTGCTGCCGCTGCCTCGGCCTTCAAACGTCCAGGCTCGACCGGAGCCGAAGCTGCGTGCGGACGATCCGGAGTTGCCGTAGTGCGCGGCACCGCCGTAAGCTCTTCCGCCACCGCTGGCGTGAGAGCCACCGTAGGATCCGCCGCCATGGAAGCCGCCAGCGCTGCCGGAGCCGTGGAAACCGCCACCGCCGCCTCCTCCGTGGGAGCCGCCTCCTCCGCCACCACCGTGACCGCCGCCGTGCTGGGCAAGGGCCGGTGTGGTCATACAAATGAGAGTTAGAGATGCAATGAAAGCGAGAGTGGTCTTGAGCAAGGTGGATTTCGTCATATCTGTACCCCTTCCACCGAACGGCGGCCGATTGCCCAGGGAGGGTGGACCGCCTATATAGATCGTACCGCTATTTAGAACCCCGTTCCAGGGAGAAAGTTGCACAAAAGGGGGAAGGTAACAGGCATTCCGGCGCGGGCGGGGATGATGTTGATTCGAAAGCAGATGTCGCAGCGTGGCGTCGGGTCATTCCGAAGCGTGGTTTCATCGCGCGAGGAATCTGATGTTTGGCGGGCGAGAAGCAGGTTCCTCACCGGGCTCTCAGCCCGGTTCGGAATGACATCAAGTACTAATGGCGTGAGTGAAACTCTGGATGACAGGGGATCGCGGCAGAATTTCACAGCGCAAGCTACGTCGTCCCCGCCGAACTATTATCGAGGACTTCGCGGACCTTGGTGGCCAGGGCGACGGCGGTGAAGGGTTTTTGGAGGAAGAAGATGCCGGGTTCGAGAACGCCCTGGTGGACGATGGTGTGGGTGGTGAACCCTGACATATAGAGGACGCGGATGGCGGGGATGCGGGAGGCGACGCGGCGAGCCACTTCGCGGCCGTTCATTTTCGGCATGACCATGTCGGTGACGAGCAGTTTGATCGCGGCGGAGTTTTGCTCGCAGACGGACTCGGCCTGGGTGGGATCGGCGACGGGGATGACGGTGTAGCCGTAGGACTCAAGGATGGTGCGTGCCAGAGTGCGGAGTTGTTCGTCATCCTCGACGAGCAGGACGGTTTCAGTGCCACGCTGGGCGGGACGCTGCTTCTCAAGCGGCAGGGGTTGAGCGTCGGATCCGAGGCGCGGGAGATAAACCTCAAAGGTGGAGCCCATGCCGACTTCGCTGTAGACCTCGATGTATCCCTGACTTTGTTTGACGATGCCGTAAGCGGTGGCGAGGCCGAGACCGGTTCCCTTGCCCGCGCCCTTGGTGGTGAAGAAGGGATCGAAGATGCGGGGCCGGGTGGTGTCGTCAATGCCGGTGCCGGTGTCACTGACAGCGAGGCGGACGTAGGGGCCGGGCAGAACGTAGGGATGGCGTTCGAGAAAAAGACTGTCGAGGGTGATATTGGAAGTTTCGATAGTGAGCGTGCCGCCCTCGGGCATGGCGTCGCGGGCATTGGTGACCAGGTTCATGATGACCTGTTCCATCTGGCCGGCGTCGACCTTCACATTGCCGAGATCGGGGTCGAGGATGGAGCGCATCTCGATGTCTTCGCCGATGAGGCGGCGGAGAAGCTTTTCAAAATCGTGGAGAAGCGAGTTGAGATTGACGACGCGAACCTGCATGACCTGCTGGCGGCTGAAGGCCAGCAACTGGCGGGTGAGTCCGGTGGCGCGATCGACGGCCGACATAATCTGTTGGGCGTAGTTGTGGATGGGATCGGAGGGGGAAGTGGTCTCGATCTGGAGATCGCTGTAGCCGCGCATGATGGTGAGCAGGTTATTGAAGTCGTGGGCAACGCCGCCGGCGAGCTGCCCGATGGATTCCATTTTCTGGGCCTGCTGCAGCTGGAGTTCGAGGGAGCGGCGCTGGGTGACGTCGAGCATGGCGCCTTCGAGGATGCGCTGGCCGGCCCCGTTGGTGGTGATGGAGACGTTCTCGATAGTCCAGATCTGCTTGCCGTCCTTGCGCAGGAAGGGGAGTTCGATGCCGCGTTTGGAGCCTTGCTGCGAGAGGTCGGCGAGGATATCTTCGCGCTCTTGTGCACCCCCGACATAGAGGGCGGAAGCGGGTAGGCCGAGGAGTTCTTCACGGGTGTAGCCGAACATCTCGCAGAACGCGGGGTTGCAGTCGAGAATGTGGCCATCGAACGTGCCGGTGTAAATGCCGGCCATGTTGCGTTCGAAGAGACTGCGGTAGCGGGATTCGGAGGCGAGCAGTGCGTCGGTGGTGCGGCGCTGCTGGGTCTGGGTGATGAGCAGACGCAGACAGAAGCAGACGATGGAAAAAATCATGGCGCCGAGGCCGACCACAATCTGCCCAAACTGAATGTCGTTGTGCATGAACAACAGCAAGAGGGGCAGACCAACGGAAGGAAAATAAAAGAGCAGAATGTTTTCGACGCGAGCCGGCTTGCGGTCCCAGGGAGAAGTGGGCGAGGTCTGCTGCCAGACGCCGGCGGAGAAGGCGACCATGGCGAAAGGAATGGTCCAGGCCAGGTCGAACCAGCGTGCGCCGCGCCAGGTGGTGAAGGCCTGGAAATCGTTTCCAATCCAGCTGCCCAGCGCAAAAATAGTCATGGCGATGGCGATGGGCTTGATCAGGCGGCGAGTGGCGGGAGAGGGGTCGAACGTGGCCCTGGAGGCCAGACCGATGGCGAGAGCAAGGCGCCAGTAGTTTTGCAGGCGCAACGCCGTGAGTACGGTGGGCCGGTCCCCCAGCGTCATGGAAGGGATATCGACCAGAATGAGATGGACGGCGAGAACCAGGACGAGAATCTGGGTGGCGTCGAGGACGAGGTCCCAGTGGATTCTGGAGTCGTCATCGGTGGTTCCGCTCAACACGGAGGCGATGAACATGGGAGCGGTAGAGAGGAAGATGACGAGGTAGGCGGAGATCTGATTCTCGTTGGGAGTTGAGGTTGTCAGGTTCTGGTAGGTATTGAGGACGACGCCGCAGGACCAGAGCACAAACGTGGCGGCGGACAGGCGAAAGAAGATGGTTGGGAAATAGCGGGATCTGCGACTGGCCTGCCAGCAGGCGAAGGCAGCGGTGAAAGCGGCGAGAAGTTGAAAGCCGGAGGAAATCGCGTCGGGCCAGGTGCCGCTCGAGGTGAAAGCCAGCCATAGGACATGACCGGCCACAACTGCGAACAGGAACCTAGCCAACGGCTTGCGGAAGGGCGACTCCGCAGATGGAAGCGGGATTTTTACCGACGCGTCCAAAGGAGCGGGCATGCTGGTCGCAATCGCTAAAGCCGAGATTATACTGCCGGGCCCAAATCGGACAGAAGCTTCCGTGGTTCTAAGGCGGGTTGTATACCACACTTTCGTAACGGAGCGTGTGAGCGGCGTCACACTGAAATCGAGAGCCTGTGGTCCAATCAGGGCAGGGAGTAGTGCGCTTATGCGAGGCAAGCGAATCGGGATGGGTGTGGCTGCGGTGTTTGCCTGGGTGGTTTTGGCGCAGGCCATGCCGTTCGCCATGTTTCCCAAGGCGGGTCAGTTGGTGTCGCAGGATGGGCGATTTGTGGTGCGAAATAGCGACCGGGGGGCGCCTGCTTCTGAATATCTGGGCACATTTCACTCGCTGATTCTCGAAGATACCGCTAGCGGTCGCACCCGAAAGCTGTGCGATTACGTGGGCATGGCGGCGCTGGCGTGGACCAAGAACGACTCCCTGGTGATGACGGAGTATGTCAGCAAACACACCTCCCGGGTATGGATCTTCAGCGTAGATGATTCGCGGGATGCGGTGCTGATCGACCAGGCGCTGCTGACGCGGATTTTGCCGGTTGAACTGCGCCCGCAGGTGCGGGAGAACGACCACGTATTCGTGGAGGCGTCGCAAATCGAAGGCGAGACGCTCACGGTCGGCGTGTGGGGATATGGAAAGCACGACGCCAATGGATTCCGCTGGCGCTGTCAGTACGGGCTGGGTGACGGCGCGATCGCGTGCGCGGACTCGGGCGCTGGCAAGCAATAAGGATCCCGGCAGCGGTGCGGTTTGGCTTTCGCGTTAGGCCGGTCAATCGGGAGATCCTTCGCTACGCCTGAAAAACGGCTACGCTCAGGATGACAAGGTCGCGTAGGGTCTCTAAGAAGCCGCCTTTTGAGGCGGCTTTGTCGTCGTGTGGAACTCCGCAGATCATGACGGGGTGGGCTGGGGCGTGGAGAATTGGCGCTGGTACAAATCCGCATAGATTCCCTTCTGGTTCATCAGTGTTTCATGCGGCCGCGCTGGACGATGGTGCCATCCTGCACGACCAGAATCTGATCGGCTTTGAGGATGGTGGAGAGGCGGTGCGCGATGACGATGGAAGTTCTGCCGGCGAGAGCGGTATCGAGGGCACGCTGGATGGCGGCTTCCGATTCGGAATCGAGATGAGCGGTGGCCTCGTCGAGGATGACGATGTCGGGGGCTTTTAGCAGGAGGCGGGCGATGGCGATGCGCTGCTTCTCGCCGCCGGAGAAACGGTAGCCACGTTCTCCGACCATGGTGTCGAGTTTGTCGGGCAGAGAGTCGACGAGCGGGAGGATCTGGGCGTCCCGCAAGGCGCTGCGGATTTGTTCGTCGGTGGCATCGGGACGGGCATAGAGAAGATTGGCGCGGATGGTGTCGTGGAACAGATGAGCGTCCTGGGTGACGACGCCGATGCGTTCGCAAAGAGAATCGAGCTTCGCATCGCGAACGTCGAGGCCATTGATGCGAATGGCGCCGTTCTGAACGTCGTAGAGGCGGGGCACGAGATGAGTGATGGTCGTCTTGCCTGCGCCGGAGGGGCCGACTAGCGCGACCAGTTGGCCGGGTTCGACTTCGAAGGTGATGTCTTGAAGAACGGTTTTCTGCGGGCGCTTGTCGGGAACGGCGATGGACTCGAGTGATGCCAGCGATACTTCCGCGGCCGAGGGATAGCGGAAGGAAACATGATCGAATGAGATGCGGGCCGGGCCGGGAGGAATTGGGACGGCGTCCGGCTTTTCGCGAATCATGGGGGGAAGATCGAGGACTTCGAATACGCGCTCGAAAGAAACCAGCGCGGTCATGATGCTGACTTGCACGTTCGAAAGGCCAAGCAGCGGAGCATAGAGGCGCGCCAGGTACGAGACCAATGCGACCACGGTGCCGACGTCGAGCAGATGGCGGACGGCGAGGACGCCTCCCCAGCCGTAGGCGAGCGCACTGGCGCAGGTGGCAACGACCACAAGAGCAGTGAAAAACATGCGGCCGTAGAGCGCCTGCTTTACGCCGATGTCGGAGACGCGAGCGGCTTTTTCCTCGAATGAGCTGGCGTCGGTAAGCGGACGGCCGAAAAGTTTTGCGAGCAATGCTCCCGCCACGTTGAAGCGCTCGACCATCAGGTTGTTCATGGCGGCGGTGAGGTCGTAGCTTTCGCGGGTGATGGCTTGCAGCTTGCGTCCCCAGAAGCGGGCGGGCAAGACGAACACGGGAAGCAGGATGAGAGCTGCGAGGGTGATGCGCCAGGAGAGCACGAACATGGCGCCGAGGATCAGGAGAACGGTGATCAGGTTGCCGACGACGTTGGAGAGAATGTCGGTAAAGGCGGTGCGCGCGCCGCCGACGTCAGTATTGAGGCGGCTGACCAGAGAGCCGGTCTGGGTGCGGGTGAAGAAGGCCAGCGGCATGAGCTGAATGTGTTCGAACAATTTTGTGCGTAGGGAGAGAACGATACCGGCGCCGATTTTGGAAGAGAGATAAGTTTGCGCGAGGCCCAGCGCGCCGTCGAACAGACCTAACGCGGCTACGAGAGCGGCGAGATGAATGATGAGCGTGGAGTTGCCTTTAAGAATGCCGTTGTTGATGATCTGGCGATAGATGAGCGGATTCGCGATTCCGATGGTGGCATCGACGACCACGACGAGCAGGAACAGAGCCAGCAGACGGGCGTAGGGCACGGCGAAGCGCAGAGTCCGCTTGGCCGTGCCGGGTTTTACTTTTTGCTTGAGTACCGAGGAATCTTGTCCGAAGGAGCGGTATGCCCCGATCATGCCGGCCATCGAGTTTGTCTCCCGCCGTTAAGAAAATCTCCCGCAGGGGCTAAAGCCCGCGTGTTTCGTGACTCTGGGCGGCACGGCTGAAGCCGTGCCCTTCCCAAAACCCATTTATGAGACAGCATCTAGTTTACCGCTGGCTGGATCATTGATTTCGTCCGGCGTGACGTCGTCGGGCGATTGAAATGGGCGTTTATGTTTTTGGCACGACGATCATGGTGATGGATTGCGCGGGGAAGGTTGTGGTTAGGGTGCTGGATGCGGAAACGGTGAGGTTGGGCTGGGGGACGATCTGGGTCAGGTTGGCGCTGCTGAACTGAAAAACGCTGGCGGTGCCGTTGGGCGCGACGTTGGCGAGCGTGAGGGTTGAGGTCAGGGCGCCGTAGGTTTTGTTGATGACGACGACGGTGACCATCTGGTCGGCGGTGCGGAGCGCGCCGTAGACGGAGAGCTGGGCTTGATTCGCGCTGGTGGAATTCAGGGCCGTGTCGCCGAAGGTGGAGTTGTTGCCGTCGTAGTTGCGGTAGATGGTGAAGGCGGTGAGGCCGGGCAGTTGCGTCGGGGAAGGGTTGGTGGTGGGCCAGAAGGTGCCGAGGTCGAGGCCATAGTAGCCGAAGATTCCGAGGATGTCAGCCTGAGCGAGCGCACCGTTGATGGATTCAAGGCCGCCCCAGTTGTATTCGTCGATGGCCAGCTTGGTGCCGGGATAGTTGGCGGCGACCCAGCCCTGCATCATGGGGATGACTTGCGGAGCCTGGGCCGGCGGCGAGCAGTTTGAGGCGCCCGCGTAGTTCGGGTCGGTGGGATAGTTGGGCTGGGGGAAATTGGGATCGGTGTAGGTGGGGTCCCACAATACGCGCGTGGAATTCAGGCGCGCCTGCTGCATGCCGGTGTCGCCGGCGGTGGTGAAGGCGACGGAATTGCCTTGATACGTGGCGGCAAAATAAGTGTGCAGGTCGACGTAGTCGAGCAGCCGCATGCCGTTGGTGGCCGAGGCGGCTGCGAACTGTTGCAGATAATAGGCGATCAGCGGTGCGCCGTTGTGAGCATTGCGGTCGATGGGATTGCTCCAGGGTTCATAGCAGGGACTGCCGGAGTTCCAGCCGGATTCGACGTCTTTTTTGGAATAGAAATAATCCCACCAGAAATCCATGACGGGGCCGCTGACTTCGGCGGTGGGGTCGGCGGTCTTGATGGCGAGCGCAGTGGCGATGCCTTGGGTGGTGACTTCGTCGTAGGTGAAGGGCAAGGGATGCACGTCGCGCTGAGTTGCGTCCCACCAACTGGGTTCGTTGTCGAGATCGTAGACCATGACGCCGCCGCTGGCTGCGTTGCCGAACTTGCCGACAAGATAAGTAACCCAGTCGCCGGCCCACGAAGGGCCGACCGCAGTGCTCGTGACCGTGGGATCATTGCCGGTGATGTCGACTTGGGAGGTAGTTTCGCCGTCGCCGCAGTTGGAGTTGTAGGGGTCAAAGGAGTATTGGCTGGGATAAGTTGACGCCGGGAAACCACAGGAGACCTTATCTTTGGCGACCCATCCCTGCACGGGGACGGTACCTAGAGTTTTGACGCCGAGAGTGTTGTTGTTGATGACCTGGGCGTCGAATGCGGTTTCGCCGGGGGTGGCGGTTGATCCGTTGCCGCCGGTGCCGGCTCCGTTTTCGAAATACCAGTCGGCGGCGGAGTTGGTGTAGTCCGCCAGGTAGTTGTAGCGGGAGGTTGAGTCTCCTCCCCAGCGTTCGATCGAGACGTGAGTGTTCTTGGCCGTGGTCTGATCGAGCAGGTAGTCGTTCATGCCATAGATGTAGGGGCTGATGGCGTGAAGCTGGGTGCCGGCATCGACAGTGAGGGCGGGGCCGGTGGCCGTGGCCGGGGGTGCGAGCGTTACGGTCGCACTGCCGCTGAGGCTTGCATCCTGGGTGCTGGTGGCGACCACGGTTACGGTGGCCGGAGCGGGATAGGGCGTGGTGTAGAGGCCAGTAGAGGTGAGGGTGCCGGGGCTTAGCGCGCTGCCTGGAGGTCCGAGCAGTGACCAGGTGACGCTGTTGCTGTAATTGCCGGGGCCGGTGACCGTGGCTGTGAACTGAGTTGGTGGGCCGCCGATGGTCGTGGTATAGGGGTTGGGAGTTACCGTAACTTGGTTGGCGGGAGGCGGGGTGCTGTTGCCGCCGCCGCCGCAGCCCGTGGCCAGCAGATTGAGGGAGATTGCGAGCAGAATGGCCGCAGAAAGATAAAAGTTCTTCATACAGAAGGCCCCGAAAACAGAATTAAGAATCTTGATCGCTGCCAGTCCGCGCAGCTGTTTATCTTACAGCGGGGTGGGTGATGAGAGGGAAGGTTTTCTTGTACGCAGTAGAGAGGCGGATCGCGAGATGGCGAGCTATGGGATGGCTGCGACGGTTGCCGGGGCTGGTTCCATGCGATCGGGGACCATGGTTTGTCGGACCAGGGTTTCGACCTGCGTCCACAGGCGGGGATCACACTGACTTTGCATGTGGTCGCGCAGGAAGGTTCGCTGAAACCACGATACTCCGCGGCAGGGGACCGGCGTTTTCTGGTAGTCGAAGCGGTAGTTGCCAAGGATTTGCGTTCTGGAATCGTCGGCGGCGGTGATGTGGGAGCGGCCGTGGAGCAGGCCATGAGGCTGATAGAAATTCGCCGCCTCGGCCACGTTTTCTGGAATGATCTGGTCGCTTTGCCAGGGCTTGGCGACGCTATCGACCTGCACGGTGAGCTGCACCGGGATTCCCGCACGAGCGAGTTCGCGAGCCAGCATGACTACGGCAGAGGCTCCCCAACTGTGGCCGAAGAGGATGATGCGGGCCTGGGATTTTTCCTGGGGGCTGAGAACGCCGTCATGGTTGGCGTCGAGCCGGCTCAGAATGGCTTGGTATGCCGTTCTGCGATGACGGTTCTCGAAGACCTGGATTGACACGGAGTTGCCCTGAGGAAGGTCTTGCTGAATCTTGCGGGCGAGTTGTACGGGGCCGTGATTGAGATTGTCGTGACGGATAAATCCGCCGGCAAAGCCGATGAGGATGTAAGGGGCTGGGGCGGCGGGCCGGGTGGATGCGGCTCCGTCGGCAGCGGTGAGTAAGGGAGTGGCGCCCATGGTTAACGCTGCGACGACGGCAGCGAGAATCGGTATTCGCGTGAAGCGGGACAGGATGGCTCCTGAGACGTTGGATGAGTTGCGCCTTGGTATGGTTGCGGGGCATCGTCCACGCATGTGAACGAAATGCCTTTTCCAGCAAGGCTTTGGGCAGGCTCGACCCGGAGGCAAGTCTACACCTGGTGTCAAGTGATATGGGGTTCAGGTTGTGGCTCAGCTTGAAGTTGAGCACTACGGATTCGCTGACCGATGTCATCCCGCAAGGAGCGCGCGCAGCGCTCCTGCGAGACCTTGCGAAACAGGGCCATCGGTTGTACGGATGCGAGGAGCGCTTGCGCTGCATGACGCGCGGGAGTTCCCATCCACGGCACCAACAGCGTCGGCCCACGTAAGGTCCCTCGCCCGGCTGTCGCCGCGCTCAGAATGACATCGGGTTTAAATGCGTTTGAAATTGACCACTACCGGGCTTCGCTAGGGGTTCAGTCTTAAATCTTTCATTCGAAAGCGGTTCATGCCGCGATGAATCGGCTGTTTGCCCGACGAACAGCAGGTTCCTCACCGAGCTTTCATCCCGGTTCGGAATGACAGAATTAGCTTTGCTCGAATGGACCTACTACCGGATCCGGTGGGAGACGAAGGGATTTCCGTCGAGCAGGTAGCGCCAGGGTTTGTCGGCGGCTTTCGAGATACCGATGCGGGGGGTGGTGCGAATGCGGAGGGAGCGAGTGCTGTCGCCGATCTTTTTTCCGACCTCTTCTCCAATCCACAGAGTGCTTGCGGCGGAGGTGAGATCGCAATCGTTGTCGCGGGCGCGGGTGATGGAGAAAGCTTCGCAGAGGCGTCCGGGGCCGCTGGTGAGCTTGATCAAGTCTTTGGGATTTTCGATATTGAGGCCGCGGGCCCGGGCCATTTCTTCGACGCCGGAGAGCGGCTCCAGCGCGCGGAAAAGAACGCCGCCGGCTTGCCCCTCGGGTTCGCAGGAGACGTTGAGGCAGTAGTGATTGCCGTAGATGAAGTAGATGTAGGCGCGGCCGGGCGGGCCGAAGAGAACGGCATTGCGGGCGGTGCGTCCGGCGGCGGAGTGGGCCGCGGGGTCTTTTTCTCCGAGGTAGGCTTCGACCTCGACGATGCGGGCGGTGAGAGGATTGCGTCCGCGATTGCGGACGAGAATTTTGCCGAGGAGTTCGCGGGCGACGCGGCGGGGATCGCGGTTGTAGAAGGCGCGGGGGAGGGGACGGATGTAGGCGGTCTTCGGCGAAGCTTGTGGTGCGGGCATGGGGAGGGATTTTAAATGCAGCGGGAGTGAGTTGTCAGAGTCAGTGTCCGCAGCGGCTAAAGCCGGCTATCTACTTGGGCGAGTTGCGGCGCGGCTGGAAGCCGTGTCCGTTAAAACAGAACTCTTCAAGACAGGTGCCTCGGTTTCAGTTACGGCGCAAAGAAAGATCCCCACTTCTCACGCAAAGGGCGCGCGAGAAATGGGTCGCCCGCCTTCCGCAGCGTCATCTGCAGAGTCTTCACGCTAGATCGGCTTGGCTTCGGTGTTTCTGGCGGGAGTGACGTTGGAGGGCGCGTCGTCGAATGAGGTGCCGGGTTCGTGGGCAAGTTTCTCATGCTTGCTTCCAACCTTGCGGATGACATCACGCCAGCCATCGTCCCAGGTGATGCGAGCCTCGCCGTCGACCAGAGTCCAGGTTCCGTGTTCGGCGCCGAGCGTCTTCTTGGCGTTTCCGTCGGCGTCGAGGTAGATGAAGAAAGTGCCTCCGTTGCCGCCTTCGCCGACTTCCCACTTGCCGACATAGTGAGCACGGCCGGGGAGCATGGCGACTTCCGATGAGCCGAATTCGATGCGGTCGATTTCGGCGGAAAGTTTTTCGCGGTGGCCGTCTTTATAAATGATAGTGGCGGGAGCCTTGAGGTCGAGGCGGGTGATTTCGGCCATGGCGAGGCTTTGGCGATGACCGTCTTTGAAGACGATCACGATGGAACTGCGATCGTCGGCAGCCGGGCTGGCCACTGCGCCGGCGCATACGAGCAACAGGACAGCCGCAACCGAAACGATTCTAACGAGACCGCGCATGATTCCCTCCGCGACGCCGGAGCATTCGACATGTCCCCGGCTAGTGATGGATACGAAGCGGAAGCAGGATTGGTTCCATTGTCTGCTCCGCGCCCGCCCGAGGGGCTAAAAGCCCTGTTCATTTTAGATCGCTTTACGCGGTCCCTTCGGCAAACTCAGGGCAGGCTCTAAAGGGCCGCTCTTCCACGGTACTGCGTACAGCATCTCTAGGCAGCAATTTTCTCGACTTTTCAGGCTGCGCCCTTGGCGGATTCTTTCAGGTAGGCCAGGACCTGTTCGGCGTGGCCTTCGGGCTTGACCTTTTCGAAGATGTGCTGGATCTTGCCGTCGGGGCCGATGATGAAGGTGGTGCGGGCGACTCCCCAGACTTTCTTGCCGTACATGTTTTTTTCTTTCATCACGCCGAAGGCCTCGGCGACTTTCTTGTCGGCGTCGGCGAGCAGGGTGAAGGGCAGGCTGAATTTGTCCTGGAACTTCTTTTGCGCTTTGGGCGTGTCGGGGGAGATGCCGAGCAGCACGACGCCGGTCTTCTGCATCTTCTTGTAGGCGTCGCGGAATTCGCAGGCCTCGACGGTGCAGCCGGGCGTGTCGGCGCGGGGATAAAAATAGAGAACGACGGTCTTGCCGCGCAGGGCCTTCAGAGCGATTTCTTTTCCGTTCTCGTCCTGCAAAGTGAAGTCGGGAGCTTTATCATTGATATTCATGGGAGTGTCTCCGGGGAAAATGAAGTCTGATGTTGCGCGGGCCGGGAAACCGGCGTGCGGCCAGCCAGCTTTCTTCAGAATTCTACATCGCAGAATTTTATACCGCACTCTGGACGGCAGGAATCGCTGGCTCGGAGCGGCAGTGGTGGCCTTGCTGGCATGCTTTGCGTCCTATGCGGGGGTTGCCGTCGCGCAGGAAGGGAAGCCGGAGATTGTGCCCGGAGAGCGCAAGGCGGCGAAGAAAAAGGACGGAGGACCGCGGGCGCTGGGTCTGCTGCAGATGGCGGCGAACGGCAAGAAGTCGCTGGTGCCGATCGCGATTCTGGTGAACGGGAAGTTCTGGGATGCGTCGGAGTATAAAGCCGACCCGGTGCCGATGGCGCTGGAGCCGGGGACGGTCTACGAAGCCGCGCGCGCGGGGAGTTCGCTGGGATTGTTCACGGTGAACAGCGCGCTGCACAGCATTGCGGTGAATGCGCCGAGTCCGTGGATCGGGACGGGCAACTGGCTTCCGGCGGGGAGTGAAGCGCCGAACACGGCGTTGAAGGCGGAAACCGCGCCGGTGGGAATCGACACGGGCGAATTGCCGCCGCGGCTGACGCGGGATCCGACGAAGGTGACGCGCGCGCCCAGTACGCCTGCGAGTTCGTCGCCGAGTGGTGCGCCGTCGAATGCGCCCCCGGCGAGCGAGCCGTCGGATTCGGGAGACGGGCCTCCACGGTTGAAGAAGCCGGCTGCGCCGGCGGAGTCGACTCCTCCGTCATCAAGCGGTTCGACGCAGGCGGGGCAAGGTGGTTCGGGGGCGGCTTCGCCGCCTGCGGGATCGAGTGCGCCAAGTTCGGGATCGGGGGGTTCAGGTTCGGCAGGTTCAACGGCGCCCGCATCTGGCTCGAAAGACTCGACGACATCGAAGACGCCGAGCGACGCTAAGCCTGCTGACGCGAAACCTGGCGATACCAAGGCAGCGGGTGCGAGCGTGCCGGAATCCGATAGCGGAGCCGGGGCGGCGAATCGTCCGACGCTGCGGCGGGGCAAGCCGGTTGAGCCGCTGCCTGGGGATGAGATTCCGGGATACAGCAAGCCTGGGGCAACGGCCTCCGCTAAGTCGTCCACGGATGCGGGGAAGGCGGCTGAGATCGCCGACAGCGCGCCGGTAGATAGGGTTCCCGCGATTTCTGATGCGGGCGGGCCCGAGTTGCGGTCGTTCGCGTTTCAGTGGATCGAGGGTGAAGAGCGCGATCGTCGAAAGCAGATGGTAGATTTCGCTACCGCGCAGGTTCGCGTGTACATACAGGCGCGGGCCAAGGCGCAGATTGCGCCCGCCGCGACGCCGGCTACGAAGAAGGCTTCGACCGCGAAAGCCGGCACAAAACCGGCGGCGAAGACTCCGGACCCGATTCTTGAGAACGTGCAGATGACGACATACGACCTGTGGACGACGAATCAGCCGGTGATGGTGTTGAGCGCTGAAGCGCATATGCCGCCGGCGGCCGCGGGAGCGGCACATTCGCAAGCCGATTTCGAGTTGCACTATTCGGTGATGATCGTGGCCTATCCTGACATCTATCACAACCTGCACAAGGTCTATGTGGGAGTGACGGATAAGTATCATCTCGACCTGACGCCGCGGCTGGAGTTGATCGATGCGGTGGATGCGGACGGGGATGGGCGCGGTGAGTTGCTGTTCCGTGAGACTTCTGACGGCGGCAGCGGCTGGGTGATTTATCGCGCGACCGCCGACAAGTTGTGGCCGCTGTTTGACAGCTTGCATCCGGAATGAAATCGCGACAGACGTTCAAGGAGTCAATTTACCTACGATGCGAACGTGTCTGCGATAGGTGAAGACACCGCTGGGTACGGTGAACGTCGCTGCCTTGAGGACCGGAATCGCGTTGTAGTCGTCATGAGAAACTGTTGAAACGACGCGCACATCGCGCAATGGCGACTTGAAGACCCTTTCCGGATTTTCCCCTTTGCCACATTCCACGGGCGTACCTTCGACGAAGCCCACGCCAAGGATCTCGATTTCGGGCAATTGGCCCGAATGCCTTAGTTCCAGGTTGTGCTTATAGGGGATGTTGAATCCAGCGAAGCCGAGATCATCGCCACGGGAAGCGGCGGCTAGATCCCCGGGATCGCCGATTTTTTTTGCTGGTGGCGGTGGCTGGTAGTCATAGACTGATTCGCCGGAGTAGATCGTCTTCTCCCAAAGCTGATCGAGGCTGATGGTTGTGGCGCTTGTGCCCAGGCTGCAGAACAGCGTGGGGTCGGGGAGTGTTTGGTCCTCGTCCGGCGACTTCCCCGGCCAATAGAAGTATTGCTTCATATCCGTAATATCGAGGATGTGCTTGCCGGCAGAGAGATCGGGCAGAGGATATTGCGCTTCCACATGGAGCAGGTTGAAGACCTCAAGGTGGCCTTCGGAAAGAGGATGAGTTAGTTCGTAGATAACCTGGAGCGGGCAGGGGCGGCGTCTGCGGGTGAGTTCGTCGAGCATGTCGGCGCAAGAGGGAAAGACGCTGATCTTTGCGATGTCGTCGCTTAAGATCGCTTCTTGCGTTTGCGTCTGCTGCGATGGCTTCGCGGATTCGGTGACTGGCACCGGGGGATGAGTCTGCAGCAGCAAGCTCAAAAGCAACAAGACGGTGGCGGTCCTGGCCATACTCAGTACTCTATTCAGGCAGCATGCTCCTGTAAAATGTGATCCCGTATCGTTGGAAAGGGTCCAAGTCTAGTTGCGTCTGACACGCCGTAAATTTGTGCAATCGGTTCTTGGGGCCGGCGCGGCCGCCGGGCTGCCCGTCGTGTTCTCGGCGTGCAGTGGGTCTTCTAAAGCAGTTGCCAAGGCAAGCACCGCGGCGCGGGCAGGCGCTCCGCTACAGTTCGCGGCATCTGGCGGGAATGTGTTCCCCAAGGGATTCTACTGGGGCACGGCGACCGCTTCCTATCAGATTGAAGGCGCGTGGAATGAAGACGGCAAGGGCGAGTCTATCTGGGACCGCTTCGCGCACACTCCGGGCAAGATCAAGAATGGCGACACCGGCGACGTGGCTTGCGATTCTTATCATCGCTGGCGCGAAGATATTGCCTTGATGCGGGCGATGAATCTGAACAGCTACCGGTTCTCGATTGCGTGGCCGAGGATTCAGCCTTCGGGGTCGGGCGCGGCGAATGCAAAGGGCATCGACTACTACAGCCGGCTGGTGGATGGGCTGCTGGAGGCGCGCATCCGGCCGTTTGTGACGCTCTACCACTGGGACTTGCCGCAGGCACTGGACGATGCGGGAGGCTGGCTGACTCGCGATACGGCCGATCGGTTCGCTGAGTATGTCGATCTTGCAGCACGAGCGTTGGGTGATCGCGTGACCGATTGGATGTTGTTCAACGAGCCTTCGGTATTTACCTACAGCGGGTATCTGATCGGGGAACACGCCCCGGGGCACAAGAGTCTAGTCGATTTCCTGCGGGCCTCGCATGTGGTGAACCTGGCGCAGGGCGCGGGATTCCGGGCGTTGAAGGCGGCCCGGCCGACGGCGCGGGTGGGCACGGCGTTCAATATGTCGGCGTGCGAGCCGGCGACGAATTCCGAGGAAGACAAACTGGCGGCGGAGCGGGCGCACGCCATCACGAATACGTGGTTTCTGGAACCTGCCTTGCGCGGTCGATATCCGGTGTCGGTAGCAAGTTAAAATGTCCGGTTTTTGTAGCAAGTGAAATGTCCGGTTTCAAAGTTGTACCCTCGCCGATTGGGTTGGGTTGATTTTGGGGATGGGGTTGCAGGGGAAGGGGGCAGTTCCCCTTCCCCTGCTCAGCGCTGTAGAAGCTGCGGTCGGAAGGGGTGCGCCGGTGGCGTCGTAGCGACCGAGACCATGGGGTCCGTAGCTGAGACTCAAGGTTCCATTCAAGTGTTGGTGCACCACCACCTGGCAACCGGCCAACGTCGCCCGCCAGCGCACCCGCTCAATCTGCAAGCTCAGGTTCTGAAAGCTCACCGTGTTGTCGCGGTTCACGCTGCGTTCGAACTGCAGCGAGAAAATCCCTTCCAAGTCACGATTCCGGCAGGGCACAAAAGCATGGCCCCGCTGCCTGGACGCGACCTGAAAACGGCGATTGAACTCGGCAATGTACTCTTCCCGCAGAAACCGGTTCGCCGCCTCCAGCGTTCTGAGTTGGCGCAGCCGCAACTCCTGCGGCAAGCGGCCCTGCCAGGTCGAGAAGTTGCGCTCGCTGCGCCCACGAGCTTCCGGCGAGTAGGCCGGGATCATTTGCACTCCCAACTCGTGCAACGCCCGTCCCACCTGCGTGCGGCGATGGTAGTCCACCTTGCCGCCCACCTTCGGCGTCAGCCAGAAATGGCTTCCCCGATCGCTGTACAGCGCGCAGAACACGCCTTTGCGCTCGATCACTTCCCTCAGTCCGGCCATCACCGTCGCCGTCGATTCCTCCTCCACCAGCTGGGCGTAGTAAATCTCGCTCGTGGCATCGTCCAGAATCACAATCAGGTCGTACCAGCGTTCGTCCTGAAACCACTGGTGGCGGCTGCCGTCGATATGCAACAGCATCCCGGGCAGCGGCCGCCGCTCGCGCCGCTTGCGATGCGCTCCGCGCTTGCGTCCGCGCGCCACCAGGCCCGCTCCCTGCAACGCCTGCTTCACCCAGGTGTAGCTCAGTTCGATCCCGTGCTCGGCCTGCAACTTCTCGTGAAAATGCTGCACGTTCAGATCGAAATACTTTTCCCGGTACAAGGCGAACACTCTCTCCACCGTCGCCACCGGCACCCGCCGCCGCGAGGGCTTGCCCCGCCGCCGGTCCAGCAACCCGTTGTAGCCCTCTTCGACGTAACGCTCCCGCCACCGACGCATGTGCCGGTCGCTGATGCCCAGAATCTCCGCTGCCTGCCACCACGTGATCTTCTTCGCCATCGCCTGCAACAGCACGTCCTGTACTTTCATCGCCCGCTCCATCGCGGCCCTCGGATAAGCTTCCATGCTCCGCATGGTCTCCCATCCTCACCGCCCGCAAAGCGGACATATCATGTGCTATCTCAACCGGACATATCATGTGCTACCGACACGCGGTCGATATCCGGATGCGCTGGCGTTTCTGCCGGAGACGGCGATGAGGATCCAGTCGGGTGACATGGAGAAGACGCGGGTGCCGCTGGACTTCATCGGCATCAATCTCTATTACCGCACGATTGCGTCGGCGCCCGGCACGATAGAGCGGGTGGCGCACGCGCAGGAGTGGCTGTTCCCCGTGAACATGGATGGCGGACAGCAGGGACCGAAGACCGACATCGGCTGGGAAGTGTGGCCGAAGGCGATGTATGACATGGTGATGCGCATCACACGCGATTACAACCGTCCGGTGATCGAGATTACCGAAAGCGGATGCTCGTATAACGACGGGCCCAATGCCAGCGGAGTGATTCGCGACAGCCGCCGCATTGAATATCACCGCGAGCATCTGGCAGCCGTGGCGCGGGCGATGGCGGATGGCGCCGATGTCCGCGGATACCACGCGTGGAGCTTGCTGGATAATTTTGAGTGGGCGGAAGGTTACAGCCAGCGCTTCGGGCTGACCTATGTGGACTTCAAGACGCAGCAGAGGACGCTTAAGGATTCGGGGCGATGGTATGCGAAGGTGGCGGCCGAGAATCGAGTGGGAGCGGGCTAGATTTTAGATTGGAGACTTAAGATTTCAGATTCGAAGAGGCAAGATTTTCAATCTGCAATCTTTAATCTGCAATTTTCTTATTATTTCCCCTGCATGACCAGTTCGCCGTTTTCCACTTTCACGCCCCCGACGTTGTCGGGGAGTTTGAGGCGATCGCGTTCGTCGTTGAGTTTCTTCTGCAGCGTAGGATTCACGAGCGACACGGGGACGGTCAGGTCTCCGACTTTGAATTCCGTGGGATCGAAAGTGGCGTAGCCGTCTTTTTCGCCGATGTGGCCGGAGACGCTGATCCATACGTCCTTGCCGGCGATTTCGGTGAGGAACTGGCCGCGGACGAGATCGCCATCGAAGCTGACCGACTGATCTTTAATGGCGGGCGCGGCGCTGCCGATATTGGAATCAGGCGAAAGTGCAGCTGCGCCTGCGTTGCCCAGACTCTGCGCCAGTACGGCGCTGATTTCGTCAGAGTTGATGTGCACTTCGGCTTTGGAGGGCGAGGCCGGCGCGGACTGTCCAGTTGCGGGTTGCGAATTTGCCGATGCCGCGCTTGGCGTTTGCTGGGTTGCCTGTTGCGTTGCTTGTGCAAACTCCGACATCTTCTGGTCAAAGGACTGAGCGTGTTCGGCGATCGCCGCGGGAGACTGGCGCGGCGCCACGGGCGCGGGCTTCTTCAGGACCAGAACGATGGCGACGAGCGAGGCCAGCAGGGTCGCGATGCTGATGATGCGGTCGAGATGGAGTTTCTTCATGACAGTTCCCGAAAGGTCGGAGCTTCATCGTACCGGGATTCGGAGGGGCGTCTTAGATGACCAAAGTGCTGCTCCGAGCAGGCTGCTGAAAGGGTTTTTTTGCCAAGCGAAGAGCACGCCTCAGGCGCTGAAGCGCGGCTGATTTTAATCGACGTAACGGCACGAGTGAACTCGTACCCTTTCCAAGAACGACTCGAAGCTCGGGTTTCCACAAAATCATCCCAGCATTTTGGCCAGCAGTTCGTTCACAAGCTGCGGGCTGGCTTGGCCTTTGGAGGCTTTCATGACCTGGCCGACGAAGAAACCGAGCATGGTGGTTTTTCCGGCGCGGTACTGCTCTAGCTGTTTGGGGTTGGCGGCGAGGACTTCGTCGATGAGTTTTTCGAGGGCTGAGGTGTCGGTGGACTGTTGCGGGCTTCCTTCTTCTTCGTAGACTGCGGGAAAATCTTTGGCGCGCTCGAAGGCCAGGTCGTAGAGGTCTTTCAGCATTTTGCCGGAGATTTTGCCGGACTCGACGAGATCGGCGGACGCGGCGACTCCTTTCATCGAGATCGGGGATTGTTCGATCGCGATCCCTTTGGCTTTCAGGCGGCCCATCAATTCGCTTTGCACCAGGTTGGCCACGCGCTTGGGGTTCTTGGCAGCTTTTGCGGCTTCTTCGAATTGGTCGGCCAGCGATTTCGGAGACGTCAGGACGTGCGCGTCGTATTCGGTGATGCCGTAATCCTTCACCATGCGGGCGCGGCGGGCTTCGGGGAGTTCGGGTAGGGAGCGGGCTATTTCGGCTTGCCACTTTTCATCGACCACTAGCGGAAGCAGGTCGGGCTCGGGGAAATAGCGGTAGTCGTGCGCCTGCTCTTTGGAGCGCATGCTGTAGGTCTTGCCTTCGTTGGAGTTGTAGAGGCGCGTCTCTTGCGTGACCTTGCCGCCGGACTCTAGTACGTCGATCTGGCGTGCGATTTCGTATTCCAGCGCTTCGCGGATGAAGCGGAAAGAATTTACGTTCTTGATTTCGGCCTTGGTGCCGAATTCTTTTTGCCCGCGCGGGCGCACGCTGACGTTGGCGTCGCAGCGCAGCGAGCCTTCCTCCATGTTGCAATCGCTGACGCCGGTGTAGAGGATGATCTCTTTCAGGCGGGTCAGGTATTCGTAGGCTTCGTCGGGCGAGGCGATGTCGGGCTCGCTGACAATTTCGATCAGCGGGACGCCGGTGCGGTTGAGGTCGATGGCGGTTTTCTCGGCGGCGTCGGGGAAGCCTTCGTGCAGGCTCTTGCCGGCGTCTTCTTCGAGATGGACGCGGGTGATGCCGATTTTTTTAGTACTCAGTACTCGGTACTCAGTATTCAGTTTTTGGCTTTCTGCACCGGGTTTCGGCGCGGGGATTTCGATGTATCCAAATTCGGCCAGCGGCTTGTCGTATTGCGAAATCTGGTAGCCCTTGGGCAGGTCGGGATAGAAATAATTTTTGCGCGCGAAGATGGACGTTTCGTTGATGCGGCATTTGAGCGCCATCGCGGCCAGCGTGGCGAACTCGACGACTTTCTGGTTGAGGACGGGCAGGGCGCCGGGCATGCCGAGGCAGACGGGGCAGACGTTGGAGTTCGGAAGCGCGCCGAATCGCGTCGAGCAGGAGCAGAAAATCTTGGTCGCGGTCAGCAACTGGACATGGACTTCGAGTCCGATGACCGGTTCGTAGGTGGCGTGGGCGGCGATGGACGCTTCAGAGGTGACGGCCATAGGAGCCTAATTATAAGGCGGGCTGGGACGGGGGCGTGGGCTCTGCGGTGGTCGGCTGTGCGACCACCCTGGATGCTCGTTTGAGAAGGGTGTGAAAATAAAACTTGCGATCAAGGTCGACGTATAAAGAGAAAACGGCCAGACCGATCAGCGCGGTGCAAAGAGCCAATCCGAAACTACCCGATCCCGACGTCGCGCCGAATGATAGAACCAGAATTGCTACCGAAACTAAAAGCGGAGTGCACAGCGCCAAGAGGAAGACGGCAAGAGTCGATCGAGCCCCGACAAATGCACCAAACAGCGTTTCCTGCGAGGGGAAGCCGGCGGCCGAGGTTGCTTGACGGGCAAAGGCACCAAAATACACAACAACGAAAAACAGAAGCAGCTGGCCAAAGAGACTAGCGCCGTAGAGGCTTCGGGGCAAGGAAGTGGGCGTGATTTCAACTTCATTTTCGTCTGCGCCCAACTTGACGGTGTTGGAAATCGGCGGCAGCTCTGCCCTAGCTAACTCCCGCACAGCACCGAGGCTCAGATTGAGAAGCGCTGTTTTGTCCGCCGCAGGCGTGAAATTGGCCGGGGACTGCGGATCTGTTGGGCCGCTTAGCGTTGCAACGTGCTCGCTCCTTCGCAGATGCTGCGCTATCAGGCTGTCCCGCTTTAACACCCAGCGGTAGATCGAAAGATTGAAAAAGTCTGAAGCATTGCGACTACGGGTCAACAAATCGGTGTCGTTTAGCTGGGCAAGATAGTCGGCGGCCTGCTGGGCCTCTCCGAATCCTACGACGAGGCCCAGACCGGTGGGCGGGGCCGGCGCACGAGGATCGCCGGGCGTATATGTTGGGCCGAACTGGGTGCGACCATAGGCGACCTGCAGAAGCCTTTCGGACCCCGCAACGGAACCAACGCTGGCCCGGCCGGCCGCATCGCGGCGGGGCGTGCGTGGGGCTGCGGTGGGCTGTTTCGCAGGCGGAGCCTTTGTATCCGGCACTTGGCGGGGCGCAGCATCCGGGGTCGCATCTTCGATTGGCGCGAGAGTAGTCGAGTTAACCCTGATGCGCGCTAGGTTTTCGATAGCTACAGACTCAGTCTCGTGTTTGAGCCTCCATTCTTGCCAAAGGGGGTTCTCGTCAAGCGCATCAAGCGCCGCTGCTAAGTTCAGTCGAAGGGTGAGGTAGCGGCCGAGAGCTATTTCGTCATGCCGGTGAATCCATGCTGGAATGAGGGAGGCGAGCGCTAGGGAAAGCAGAAGAGCGAACGCGCCCGCACGCGTGCATGCCTCGGACGCGCCAGCTTCCAGTTTTGATATCTCGGCCACTAAGAGCGAATTTTACACTTCCAGGCGGGATAAACAGGCAATCCTCTTCTTACGCACGCTCGTAGAAACGGAAGAATAGTGACTGCTTGGCCACCGGCTGTGCTTTCTCGGTGAGCGCGGCCAGTTGTTGCTGGTTGAAGGGGGTGAAGTCGCGGGCTAGTTGCACGTTTTGTTCGAGCTGCGGAATCGAATCGCAGCCGATGACGACGGTGCTGACCGGGAGCGAGAGCGAATAGTACATTGCCTGGCGCATGTCGAGCGTGCCGCCGGTGGTTGCCTGGATCGCCATGCCTTCCCAGGAATGCTTTTGCTGTTCGATGGACGGCGGGGTCCACGATGAGAGAAGGCGTCCGCGGGCGGGGACTTTCATGCCGATGATGCCCATTTGTTTTTCGACGGCCAGGGGCAGCAGTTGCTCGGAAAAGCTGTAGTGGTGCGGGTCGGCGGCGTTGACGGCCATCAGGATGGTGTCGAAGGGATGGCGGTGAATGGCTTCGATCAAGGCGTCGGGGCGGTAGTGGCCGGTGATGCCGAGGTAGCGCACGATTTTCTGGTCGCGGGCTTCGAGCAGGGCTTCCATGGCTCCGCCCTTGGCGAAGATTTCGTTGATGTCGGTCGTGGTGCCGATGTCGTGCAGTTGCCAGAGGTCGACGTGATCGGTCTGGAGGAGCTTGAGCGAAGTCTCGATCATGCGCATGGAAGCGTCGCGGGTTCGCTCTTTGGTTTTGGTTGCGAGGAAGGCCTGGTTGCGACGATGCTTCATGACCTTGCCGACGTATTGCTCGCTCCAGCGCTCGGGGCCGCCGTAGATGGAAGAGGTGTCGATGTAATTGACGCCGATGTCGAGAGCGCGTTCGATGATGGGGACGGCGATGGCTTCGTTGTTGGGCTTTTCGAGCGCGGCTTGGCCACCGAGGCTGAAGATGCCGACTTTGTATCCGGTCTTGCCCAGGTTGCGGGTGGGCATGGCATTCGGGGTTGCCGGATTGTTGGGCAAGGCGCTCGCGGTGGGAGCCGATTGGCTGTGCGCGAGATCGGGAAGAGCGGCGGAGCCGAGCGCGGCAGCGGTCATGAGGCCGCCGGCTTTCAGGAAACTGCGTCGATTGGTGGGAGATTTGTCTGCTTTATGTTTCATAATGACCTCCGGCTGGCGGGTAACGCATCTACATTAAACCCGATATCGGTCCAAATCTACCGGTTAAATCGAAAATGCGTTGACAGCGGACCTCAGGGGCCAAGAGCCCCGAGTCGTTTCGAGCCTAGCGGCACGGCTGAAGCCGTGCCCTTCCCAAGCCCTTGCCTGAGACGCGTCTAGTTCGTTTTCGGGGCGGTGAGGTATTTGTCGAGCGGGATTTCGAAGTAGAGCAGTTCGGTGCCTTTGGCGTCGGCGACGCCGGTGATGTCGATGGTTGCGCCTGCCATGGGCGAGTCGATGCCTCCGATGTCGAAGAAGAGGAATCCCGACTGGGTGGTGTGAGGCTCGACGGCCCGAGCTTCGAACTGCGAAGCTTCGATCTCGTCCATTTCCTTCTTGCTGATGCCGCTCTTGGCTTTGTGCGGGAGCGGGATGGGCGCGGGCCTGGTGCTGACCTGCGGGTTGGAGAGACGGCGGTAGAGGTCGTCGGGGGAAACGGGGGTGAGCTTCGAGTTGTTGGCGGTGAGCAGGGTGATGGACATGTTGGCGATGGAGACGGGCTGGTCGCCGTCGTTGGTGACGATGAAGAAAATCGGCAGAAAGCCGTGCGCTGCGAAGTTGGTGGAGAATATTTTGGCTTTTTCCGGTGTGTCGTAGGGATCGGCGGCGATGGCGGTTTTCTCGTCGCGATGGGCGTCGTGTGCGGGATAAGTAGCGGCGGCTTTCGCGACCGGCCTCACGAAGGTCTTGGAGGCCAGAACGAGCGGTACAAATAATCCCGCGCACAGTGCCAGGACGAAGCAGCGCTCGACGAACGAGCGGCGAATGAATGTGCGGTGGTCGAACGAGCGGTGAATCAGCGAGTCGTGAACACCGGGGCGATGCATCGATTGTGAAGATGATGTCGGCCGCATGGGTTCGATTATAGAAGGCGGGCACGGCAGCGGCTGAGGATGCGGTTTAGAATGACTCAGGTTGAGCTACCTCCTCTATAGTCTGGTGCTGGCGTTGGGAATGCTGTTGAGCCTGCCTTATTGGCTCTACCAGATCCTTCGCCACGGCAAATACCGCAGCGGATTTGTGGAACGCATGGGACAGGTTCCGGCGCGGCTGATGGCGGCTGGCGAGGGCGCGACGCAGAAGCGCGTGATCTGGGTGCACGCGGTTTCGGTTGGCGAGGTGCTGGCGGTCAGCGGACTGGTGGAGCAGGTGCGGCGGAATTTCCCCCGGCATCGCGTGCTGGTGTCGACCACAACTGACACGGGACAGCAACTGGCGCGCAAGCGTTTTGGCGAAGAGAACGTGTTCTACTTTCCGATAGACTTTGGGTTCGCGATCCGGCCGTATCTGCAGGCGTTGCGGCCGGAGTTGATCGTGCTGGCGGAAACCGAGTTCTGGCCGAACTTTCTGCGGCTGGCGCATGCGAGCGGGGCGCGGATTGCGGTGGTGAACGCGCGCATCTCGGACCGGTCGTGGCCACGCTATCGAAATTTTCGTTGGGCGCTGCGCCGGATGCTGGTGCACGTCGATCTTTTTCTGGCGCAGACGGCGGAGGACAGCGCGCGGCTGCAAGCGATTGGCGCGGATGCGGGGCGCGTGCGGGTTACGGGGAATCTTAAGTTTGACGTGAGTTTGCCTGCGCCGCCGCCGATTGTGGCGAGCCTGCGTCAAGCGCTGGCGGCGGAGGGTGCGGGGCCGGTGCTGGTCTGCGGCAGCACGGTGGAAGATGAAGAGCCTCCGCTGCTGAAGGCTTTTGAAAATTTGCGGGTGGGGCATCCGCGGGCGGTGATGATTCTGGCGCCGCGGCATCCCGAGCGTTTTGACGATGTGGCGATCCTGCTGGGGCAGTTGGGCATGCCGTCGTTCCGGCGGTCGCAGTGGCAAGGGCAGGCGCTGGCCGGGGGAGTGCTGCTGGTCGATACTATTGGCGAACTTGCCGCGCTCTATTCTCTGGCCGACGTAGCATTCGTTGGAGGCAGCCTGGTGCCGCGGGGCGGGCACAACATTATTGAGCCGGCGCAGTACGGTGTGGCCATTGTGACCGGAAACCATACAGAGAATTTTCGCGACATTGTCGCTTTGTTTCAGAGCCGGGACGCGGTGCGGATTGTGGGACTGTCGGAACTGCCGCTGACTCTGATGCAACTGCTGGCGGACGATGGCGAACGGCGGGCTCTGGGGCGGCGCGCGGAAGAAACGATGCGGTCTCAGATGGGAGCGACGCTTCACACGATGGAAGGATTGAAGGCGCTGCTTGCCGACGGTCGCGATCCAATGCCGGTTCCGGCGCCGGGCGCGCGCATTCATTGAGCCTCGATTTGAACTCTGATTTGAACTCTGATCGAGCGTTGTTTGAACTCCGATTGAATTCTGATTGAATCCCCTCTCAGCCATCTACGGCGGCGTAGTGAGCGCGCGCAATGCGCTGTATGACCGCGGAGTTTTGCGGACGCGACGGCTGCCAGGCGGCGTGGTCAGCGTGGGCAATCTTTCGGCGGGAGGGTCGGGGAAAACTCCGTTCGTGCTCCTGCTGGGCGAATTGCTGACGGCGCGTGGCATCAGGTTTGATGTGCTGTCGCGCGGGTATGGGCGAGAGTCGAAGGGCGTTCGGTTGGTCGACCCTGCAGGTTTGCCGCAGGAATTCGGCGATGAGCCGCTGCTGATTGCGCGCAAGCTGCAAATGCCGGTCGTGGTGGGAGAAGATCGTTACGAGGCCGGACGATTTGCCGAGTCAAAATTCGGGCCGCAACTGCATGTGCTCGATGATGGATTTCAGCATCGGGGGTTGGCACGCGATTTCGACATTGTGCTGGTCACGCCGCAGGATGCGGGCGACCGGCTGCTTCCTGCGGGGCGGCTGCGCGAGCCGTTGCATTCGCTGCGCAGAGCGGATGCGCTAGTGCTGGCCAGCGGGGCTGCGGCAGAGTCGTTTCCGTTGCAGGGGCAACTGGTGTGGCGGGTTCGTCGGGGGATCGTGCCACAGAACATTCCGCCGCGGCCGGTTGTTTTTTGTGGCATTGCGCGGCCGCAGAATTTTGTGCTACAGCTGCGGACGGCCGGCATTGAGCCGGTGGCCGAGGCCTTCTACCGGGATCATCATCCCTACAGCGAGAAAGATATTCGCGAGTTGCTGGCGCTGAAGCAGCGCAGCGAGGCTGGCGGATTTGTGACTACCGAGAAAGATGCGGTCAACCTGGGCGCATATTTATCCGCGTTGGAGCCGCTCACGGTGGTGCCGGTGAAGATGGAACTGGCGGACGCAGCTAACGCCGTCGATACCATGCTGCACAGAATCGACGAACGAAGGCGCGGCGCATGAGAGAATCGGTGGCGTAGCGTGCTGCAACCGGGCTGACGATCCCACTTCTCGCAAAAAACGCGAGAAATGGGGCACCCCGGGTCCATGAACTCATCAGATCGATGACCAAACATCTCAAAGAGGCCGAGCGGCTGAAGAAGATTGTGGAAGCGTTTCCCAACATCACCATCACGGTGCTGGGCGACCTGGTAGCGGACGAGTTTGTGTTTGGCGAGATTTCGCGCGTATCGCGCGAGGCTCCGGTGCTGATTTTGAAGCATCGCGAGCGGGTCGTGGTGCCGGGGGGCGCGGCCAATGCCGCGAATAACCTGGCAGACCTGGGAGTGAATGTTCTTCCGGTTGGCATTGTGGGGGACGACGAACCGGGACGGATGTTGCTGAAATACTTTCGCCACAAGCGGATTGCGGTCAGCGGCGTGCTCAAGGACAAGAGTTATACGACGGTCACGAAGACGCGCATTCTGGCGGGTATGACGCATACGGCGCGGCAGCAGGTAGTGCGCGTGGACCGCGAGCCGCAGGAGGCGCCGAACCAGCATTTGACGCGGGAGTTGTATCTGGCAGCGAGAAATTATGCGCATGCCTCCGATGCGCTGCTGGTGTCGGACTACGGGTATGGTGCAGCTACTCCGGCGATCGTGGCCACCTTGCAGGAAAAAGGAAAGCTGGGAACGGTGCCGATCATCGTCGATTCGCGTTACCGGTTGATGCAGTATTGCGGCGTGACAGCGGCTACGCCCAACGAGCCGGAAGTGGAAGAAGCTCTCGGGCTGCGCATTGGACAAGACTGGAACAAGGTGGTAGCCGCGGGAGAGCAGGTGATGGCGCGCATGAAGCTGCAGTCGCTGGTGATCACGCGCGGGCGCGACGGGATGGTTGCTTTCGATCACAAGCACAAGCCGGTCGATATTCCGATTTTCGGTTCCGATCAGGTGGCGGATGTGACCGGGGCCGGCGACACGGTGATCGCAGCGTTCACGGCTGCGCTGGCCACGGGAGCAACCACAGAAGAGGCGGCGCAACTGGCTAACTATGCGGGGGGGCTGGTGGTGATGAAACGGGGCACGGCCACGGTTTCGCAGAACGAATTGCTGCACGCTATTGAACAGACGCCGCCGGCGACGCGGGCACATTGAACTTACAAAAGTGAATTTGCAGAGTTAAGCCGCACCATTGAACGCACACAATAAAATCCTGAGCCGCGAAGAACTCTGCCAACACGTGCAGGAATGGCGGCGCGCGGGTGCTCGAATCACGCTGGCCAACGGCAACTTCGATCTGCTGCATGTGGGGCATGTGCGCTATCTGCGGGGAGCGAAGGCGCTGGGCGGCAGGTTAGTGGTCGCCATCAATTCTGATGAATCGGTGCGGACGCTCAAGGGCGAGGGACGGCCGATCATGCCCGCCGAGGAACGTGCCGAAATTGTGGCCGCGCTGGCGGATGTGGATGCGGTGGTGATTTTCCCGGAGGTTGACGTGCGGGCAATCATCCGCGAAATTCGGCCAGACATTCAGGCCAAGGGCACGGATTACACGGTGGATTCTGTGCCGGAGCGCGATGCGGTTGCCGAGTATGGCGGGCGGGTAGAGATTGTTGGCGATGCGAAGGACCACTCGACCAGCGAGATCATAAATTCGCAAATCGTTCAGTCTCAGATCAAGCGCTCGCGGATCTCGCCGAGGAAATCTTGATTGCGGGGGCGGCGGGCGGCACGAGCATCGAGCGGCTGCTGATTGTCCGCCTGAGTGCGATGGGCGACGTGATCCACACGCTGCCGGCGGCGCAGGCTTTGCGCGAGGCGTTCCCCAACGCGATGATTGGCTGGCTCATTGAGGAGCGCTGGGCCGAACTGCTGTGTGCACCTGGAACGCCGCAGCGGGGGCCGCGATCGGCACAACGGCCGCTGGCGGATTGGGTGCATACCGTCAACCTGCGGGGGTGGGGACGATCGCTGTTTTCGATTTCGACGCTGCAGCAAATCGCGAAAGTTTGGAATGACGTTCGCAGCGCGCGCTATGACGCTGCGGTCGACTTGCAGGGAGCGATGCGCTCGGCGGTGCTGGCGCGATGGTCGGGAGCGGGTGTGGTGTATGGGGCGGCCGAGCCGCGAGAGTCTCCTGCGAGCTTGTGGTACACGCGGCGCGCGATCACGCGTGGAGCACATGTTATCGAACAAAACATTTCTGTCGCCGAGGCGGTTGCGGGCAGGAGGTTGGATGTTCCGCGTGTCGAGTTTCCTCGGGATGTTGAGGTAGAGAAGCGGATGGACAGGCGTTTAAAGGAAGCGGGGATTGGTGAGTTTGCGATTCTGAATCCCGGAGCGGGTTGGGGAGCGAAGCGCTGGCCAGCGGAGCGCTATGGGCGCGTGGCCCGAGCTTTGGCGAAGGATGGAGTGCGTACGATTCTCAACTATGGACCGGGAGAAGAAAGTCTGGCGCGCGAAAGCGAGGGCGCGAGCGAAGGGGCCGGCATCGCGATGCAGTGTTCGATCAGCGAATTGATCGCGCTCACGCGGCGGGCGCGGTTGTTCATTGGCGGAGATACGGGGCCGCTGCATCTGGCGGCGGCGCTGCAAGTGCCGGTGGTCGCGATCTTCGGTCCGACGGACCCGGCGCGCAACGGGCCTTATGCTGCGGACGGTGCTGCAGCCGCGCGCAGCATCGTGTTGCGCAATCCGGCGAGTCCGACCACGCATGCGCGGCGATTGCAGCCGGATTTGGCGATGCTCGAGATCAGCGTGGAAGAAGTTGTGGCTGCCGCGCGGCGGTTGCTGGCCGACGACAAAGGCAGCGGACCGGAGTGTCCGCCCCACACGGCCGGTGCGCATGGGTGACGGGCTGGGGATGGAATGGGCGAAGGTTGCGCGCCGTATCCGGGTGCCGCTGGGGTTTGGATTTGCGGTGCTGTATTTCTGGCTGGCGCGGCCTACGTGGCGATTCATTGCGCTGGGTGCGATTTTGATTGTGCCGGGGCTTCTGATTCGCGCACTCGCCTCAGGACATGTGCGCAAGAACGAGGCACTGGCGACTTCGGGGCCGTATGCTTACACGCGCAATCCGCTCTATCTCGGGTCATTGCTGATCGGGGTGGGATTTGCTGTGGCTGCGCGGAGTTGGTGGGTGGGAGTGGCGCTCGTCGTGATGTTCTTTGCCATTTATCTTCCGGTGATTCGAGGCGAAGAGGAATTTCTGCGGGCGAGGTTTCCGGAGTTCGACGAGTATGCGCGGCGGGTGCCGAGGATGTTTCCCCGGATCATTGCGTATTCGCGGCAAGAAGAAACTTCCGCAGGTTTTTCCATGAGCCTTTATCGCAAGCATCGTGAGTACAACGCACTGCTTGGGGCGCTGGGCATGGTGGCGGCGCTCGTCGTGAGGATGTTCGTCAGAATTTAGAAAGCGCCGGTTCAGAAATTCTTGAGCGGCACGATTAGGAACTCACCTCGGAGGCGAGAAGCCCGCTGGAAGCGCGTGCGCTGCGCTACCCAAAAGCAAGCCACCGGGGCTAAAGCCCTCGAATTTCTAGCCTTAACGCGGCGCTGAAGCGCCGCTCTTCCACGGTACTCGATGGGTCCGGGGGCAATCGGCACCTGGTGCGATCACACGGTGCTCGATCGATGCGCTGCTCGGTCAATCAGCACTTTATGCAATCGGCACGTTGCGCTAACGGCGCGCTGTCCTGACGGCACGGTTCATGGCGTGCCTTCCCAAAAACTACGTACGAGACGACGTCTAGTCCTTCAAGGAGACCACGGAAACGGCGAAGGGGAGCAGGCGGAGTTTTCCCTGGTCGACAGTTTGCTGCACGGTGTCTGGGGACGTTCCGGCGATGGTCTGGATGGTCGCGCCAGTGCATTCCTTGGGCAGTTGGACTGTGACTTCACGATTGCGCTGGTTGATTAGCAGCAATTTCTTGTGACCATCGCGAATGAAAGCCTGCGCCTCGACGGCGTCGGATTCGGCCAGCGAGCCATTGCTGTGCACGTCGGTTTCAGCGAGATCGTCGCCGGGGCCGAAATTATTCTTGAGCAATTCGAGGACGGAGAAGCGGGCGTTTGGTTTGCCGTTGGTCCAGTCGACCATGCTGACGCTGGGAAACTGCGATGGGTAGCCGACCAGTTGCGATTCGCCGACGACGTCGACTCCTAGTTTTGCGAGTTCGATGTAGAGGTAGGCGTAGGTTGCTCCGCTTAGATTCCAGTAGGCGGGCGGGATGGGCTTTTCCACGTGGTTGGGCTCGCCTTGCGTCATGTCACCGTTGAGGATCGAGCCGGCTTCGTTGACCATGACCTTGGTCGACGGCGAGAGATGATCGCGAATCTGGACGATGTAGCGAGTCACGGTGATGAACTCGTGGGCTTGATCGAAGAAAGTATACTGCCAGCTGTCGAGCGTTTGATCGGCTGACGGCGTGGCATACACGTGGAAAGAAATGTAGTCGAGGGGCACGCCGGGCTGGTGATTCTTGGGGTCGAGGAAATAGGTAAAGTATCGGGGAGCATCGCCGGGCTCAGACAGGGCAAGAGCCACGAACTTCATCTGCGGCGCGACTTTGAGCACGGCCTGGGCGATGGCGTCGTAACGTTCTACGTATTGCTGGGGCGAGGTGTCGTGCTCTCCGTCGATCTCGTTGAAGACTTCCCAGTAGCGGAGGTCGTAGTGATGGCCGGAAGAATGGAGTTTGCCGAGTTCGTCGGTGAATCCACCCTGGGTGTACCAACTCGCGAGGCGCGCATAGTAATCGCCCAGAGCCTTGAGGTCGTTGAGCTGTGAGCCTTGCGAATAATTCCACATTGCCTGATTCGGATCGTCGGGGTAGACGACGGGCTGGGGGGTCGAGAACATCCATTGGGGGATGGTGCTGAAGCTCATGACGGCAGGATGACTGCCGGAAGCGTGCAGGAAGTCGTCGACCAGAGGATCCATCAACTGGAAATCCCAATAGGTCTGATGGGCGTCGGGAGGGCGCAGCTCGGCGACGGCCAACTTCGGGTAGGGATACCAGAAGGCGTAGCGAACATAGTCGGGGCCCAGCTTGTGCAGAGCGTCGAGAGAGGCATCGTGGATGGGCGATCCGCGGCGCAGCATGGGATTCACGACTGCCTGCAGGGTGGGAGTGGTGCGGTTCGGAGTTTTCGCTTCCCAGTTCACGACGATCGAGGGCGCGGTCGAAGGCGCGGATGACGATGAGGTCGACGATTGGGCCTGAGCTAGCAGAGCGAGGTTTGCGGCCAACAGGAACGGTGCGGCGATCAGGGCGATTCCGAAACTTCTTGTTTGATTTGGCATTGGCTTCTGGCTGCGATGTTACAAGAATTCAGAAAGTGGGGCGCAAGTGTTTTTCTTCAGCCAGTGACGCTGAACGAGGTCACAGCCACAGTAGGGGGACGAGGCCGGCGGAGGCAAGGGCTGCCAGCAGACAGAGGCTTCGGATGCCGGTCTGCCGGTCGGCGAGGCTGTAGGAATATACGCCTTTGATGAGGTTGTTGCTGGCGGCGGCGATCATTACGGCCGTGGCGGCGACTTTGAGGGGGGTAATCGTGCCGGCGGCTTGAGTCATCCCCATGATGAAGGGGTCGACGTCGGTGACTCCCATGACGGCCGCGAGGATGTTGACCCCGGCATGGCCGAGGTAAGTGACGGCGAGTTGGGTGGCGACCAACATGGCCACGAAGAAAGCGGCAAACAAAAAAGCGGCGCCGAGTTCGAGAGGATTACTGGGCTCGAACTCGCGCTTGATCTGGGAAGCCTGTGCGTCCGGTCGTTGGGACCAGAACCATCCGGTGAGGATGGCGATGGCGGCCAGCGCCAGAAAGGCCGGAGCCAGCAGGGCGCCGAGTTGATGATTGAACAGAGTCAGCAGCGCGACCAGGCGCAGATACATGACGCCAGAGGCGATAAGGATGCCTCCGGAAAACAGATGAGGACGTTGTTCGCGCGCGGCGCGGCGGGACATGGCGACGGTGGTAACGGTGGAGGAGTAGGCTCCGCCGAGCAAGGCGGCGAGCAGCACTCCACCGCGCTGTTTGGTGACTTTCTGAAGAACGTAACTGCCATAGGAGATGGAACTGACAGCAACGACGACCAGCCAGGTCTTGAACGGGTTGATGTGAAAACGGCCGAACGGTTGATTGGGGAGCGTGGGAAGAATGACGGCGGAGAGCAGCAGGAACTTGGCGAAGGTGAGGATCTCCTGGGGCGCGGTGTGGCTGGCGAGTGCTTCGAGACCGGTTTTCAATTCGAGGAGCAAGAGGCTGGCAACGCTGAGGGCGGTGGCGATCCAGAAGTGGTCGTAGCAGACGAGTGCGCCGACCAGGTAGGTGGTTAGGCCGGATATTTCGGAGGTGACGCCGGCGGCTTCGACGCGGGAAAGCTTGTGCCAGTAGGAGAGCAGCAGGAAACCGCCGACGACCAGAAAACCTAGAGCGACGGGGAGCAGTTGGGTGCCGGAGAGAAGTGCGATGGAGTAGCCGATGAATCCGATGAGGGGGAAAGTGCGGACTCCGCCGAAGGAGTAGGAACCTGCGGCCGTTTTGTGCTCTTCCCGTTCGAGTCCAATCAGGAAAGATAGGAAGAGGACGAGAACAATCTTAACGGCGTCGGGAGGGAGCCAGTGGTAGAGATCCATTCTGGGTTCGGGATCCTCGTGATGCGAGCAGTATAGACCCGACGTGGGTTATGGTGCAGATTTGGTGGCGGGAAGAAGCAGGTTCCTCCACTGCGCCGTCGCTGGCGCTCCGGCTCCGGTCGGAATGACAAGGGTGGGGGCGGAGGCGGACATGCACTGCGGACATGTGATGCAAGTGAAAAAGCCTCTCGCTTGCGCGAGAGGCTTTTTGGGGGGAGGGACTTGCGAAGCGTCCGTTTGGTTCGAACTTACTTGTTCGAACCTGTTTCGTCCGAACCTATTTCGTCCGAACTTATTTCGGCTGCTGCGGCTGATCGGCGCTGGTGACAGGGGCTCCGGAGTTGGCGGAGAGCTGTTCCAGGTCGTTCTTCAGGAGGCTGATTTCAACGCGGCCTCCACTGATGCGCTTGGTCTTGGCGTCTTCATCGGCGGTGGGGGCGTTGCCCATACCAACGAGATAAATGCGATAGACAGGAATCTCATGGTTGAGGACGAGGTAGCGTACCACCGACTCGGCCATCTTCTGCGAGTTGGTAATGGCGACCTGGCCTTTGCCGGAGGAGAAGCCCTGCACTTCGATGATGTAGCCGCGCTGGCCTTTGACGGCGGTGGCCATGGTGTCGAGGGCGTCCTTGGCGTTCTTGCTCAGGATAGTCTGGCCGGGGCGGAAGCGGATTTCGGTCTGATTGGCCGCCTTGTACTGGTCGATGTTGGTGACCACGGTCTCAACCGTCTGGACGCGGGTGTTGGCCTGCTGGGCGGTCTGCTGCGCCACGGTCGCCTTGTTGGCGGCGTCGACGGCGTGCTGATCGGCAGCGTCGGCCTTGTCGGAGGCGAGCTTGATGCCGGCCTGGGCGCGGGCGTCAGTGTCTTTGATCATCTTGCTGTTGCCAGCGGTCAGCTCATCGAGTTCGTTGACGCGGTCGCGGATGGGCTCGGTCTGGCGCCGCACGTAGTTCTTGCGGGCAAAGGGATTGATGCGTCCCCAGAAGCCTTCGCGGGATTGTGCCTGCAAAGGAGCCTTGCCGGTCGCGGTGCCAGTCGAACTCGACTGAGTTTGGGCGGCGGCGGGCGTGCTCTGATCGGTGGTCGACGAGGTGGTTTGCGCGAGGGCCGGGAATGCGAGGACGGCGGCCAACGGCAGGGCGAAGATGAGACGGTTGTTCATAATGACTTCCTCCAAGTTTGGGGCGGAGCGTTTGGTGCTTTCTCGCTCCCCTTGTGGCACGCCAGTGGCGTGCTTGAAATTCAATTTGCGTCTGATAAACACAACAGCGATCTCGCTGAGCCGGTCGGCGCGGACGCATCGCCTGACCTTGCACTGCGGGCACCCGGCATGCAAGCGGCGCCTGTCTTCCCTGTTCTCTATTACATGTGGGATGCCAAATCGGGAAGCAGGGTTTGTGGGCTAAATGCTTGAAATCTATAGACATTGTAGTACCGTTGAGACCGGAAAGCTAGCTTGAGCGCGGCGAGCAAGGTAATTTTGGCGAACCTGATATAAAAACTGCGTGGAAATCTGGTATGCGGGGGGACGGCTTGGGAACTCAATGGCTGGGGCAGGGGAGACGGAAGTTGGGGTCGGTCGGAGCGGGGCTGGGAGTTGCGGCGTGTGTGTTGTGTGGGGTGGTGTGGGCGCAGGGGACGGGTTTGGCGTCGGCGCGCGTTCCGGCGGATCATTTGAAGCAGTATTCCGATATGGCCGTGACGTGGATGCAGGAGTATCTGCGGATTGATACGACGAATCCTCCTGGGAACGAGATGCGGGCGGTGGAGTTCTACAAGAAGATTCTGGATCAGGAGGGGATTGAGAATCGGGTATTCGAGTATGCGCCGGGGCGGGGGGATTTGTGGGCGCGGCTGCCGCGGACTGAGCGCGACCAGGATCAAAACCCCCACCCCGTCGCAGAAGACGCGACAAGGTTGGGGCACCCTCTGGCAAATGGCACCCCGCGGCCGATCATTTTGCTTAACCATATGGATGTGGTGACCAGCGATGCGGCGCACTGGAAGGTGCCACCGTTTAGCGGAGAGATTCGTGACGGCTACATCTGGGGACGCGGCGCGCAGGACATGAAGGATGAAGGACTGGCGCAGCTGGTGGTGATGGTGATGCTGAAGCGCGAGAAAGTCGCGCTGGATCGTGATGTGATTTTTCTTGGCGTGGCGGATGAGGAAGTGGATGGAACGGGGACGGACTGGTTCATCACGCACCAGCGCGATTTGCTCGAAAATGCGGAGTTTCTGATCAACGAAGGCGGCGAGAACCTGCTGGAGAATGGCAAGGTGAAAGACGTCGGCGTGGACGTGGGGGAGAAGACCACGTACTGGCTGCGGGTGGTGGCGCACGGGCGGCCGGGGCACGGGTCGCGGCCGAATCCGGAATCGGCGCCGAATCGGCTGGTGCGGGCGTTGAACCGGATTATCGAGTACCGGACGCCGCTGCGGGTGTTGCCGGTGGTGGATGAATTTCTGCGCGACATGGCGCCGTACGAACCGCCGGAACGGGCGGCCTATTTCCGCGACGTGCGCCAGGCGATTCAGGATAAAAAGTTTCAGGAGTTGCTGGAGAACGATGAGTCGCTGAACTTTCTTTTGCGGGACACGATTTCGCTGACCATGATGGGAGGATCGGAACAGACGAATGTGATTCCTCCGGAGGCGTGGGCGAATCTGGATGTGCGCATTCTGCCGGGAGGCGATCCCAAGGCGTTGATGGAAGCGGTGCGGCGCGTGGTGAATGATCCGAACGTGACGGTCGAGCCGCTGAACCGCGAATTTCAGGTGGCGAATTATTCGGGTACGGATAACGCGCTGTTTGCGGCGATCCGGGAAGTGTCGGGAAAGTATTTTCCGGGGACGCCGGTGGTGCCGCACATCACCAGCGGGTATACGGAGAACCAGCGCTACCGGCCGCTGGGGATCAATTCCTATGGATTCAATCCGTACACGGCGACGGATGAAGAGGGCAACACCGAGCACGGGAACGATGAACGGATTCGCGTGGAAGAAGTGCGGCGGGGGCCGCGGATTTTGTTTGATGTGGTGGTGAGGGTCGCGGGGAAGTGAGGTTGGCTGCGATTGATTGAAATCGCTCGAAGCGCCTCCGAATGTTTGTAATGGGGATTTCAGTCGACTGGCTGGCCCTGAGACCCTCGGCGCTCCCGCATATCATTTCTTGCTTTTAGGCCTCCGGGCTATTCCTACTTCCTCGAGCGCTTGCAGCAGAACGTGGCCCGGCAGACCTTCTGCTTTTTCAGGATGAGCCTCCATGAATGTAAGAAATATCTCTTCCATTTCGCGGATGCTAACTTGGCGCCCCGTCATCAGGTTCCCGCTTTCAATTGCAGCTTCCATCCAGCCGTTCATGTAGCCTGCACAGAACGTGGCCTGTGAAGACTCGTTCGGGCGTTCTGAGCGGGTGAAAAGACAAGCATCGCGCAAATCCCCAGCTGTAGGGCTCTGCGCCCGCGCGGTTGCGGCTAGCAACAACAGAGCTATTGCGACGCGTTTCATTTTGTCCTCGATCTGCTACTTGACTGGCGAATTGAACAGCCGCCACGGGAGAAGTCCTGTGATGCCGAGCAATGCGACCAACAGAAAAAAGCCATCGGCGACGCCGAAGTCCATCTTCCCGCACATTTCCAACTGCCGCTTGAACGAATGTACCCGGTAGAAAACAAAATAGGCGACGGCTGCCCATCCCGTCAGACTTCCGACGAAGTTCAACCACATCTGATGCGCCCACCACGACCAATGCGGCGGCGGGATATTTCTCGGCTCGCAGAGAGTATCGAGCTGCCAACTCTTTGATACGTGAATCGTGACTGCGTACCACGCGTACCAACAGCTACATGCGATAGCAACGAGGGCGAAGACGATTTTGGTGCACATAAATAACCTCCCTCCCCAAGATTGTAATGAGGCGGCGGCGTAAATAGACTGTCTAATTCGACAAAGTCTTTCAACTCTGCGCGGTCAGCTGCCTTTGACGGGGCCATAGCGCTCGTTGGAACCGGGCGAACCAGCGCAGCGCTGAAGCGCTGCGCCATCCGAAGGCATCTCTCACGCCCTTCCGAAGTGTTTTTCATATTGTTCGAAGATGAAGTTGTCGGTCATGCCGGCGATGTAGTCGCAGATGACGCGGGGGAGCGAATCTTCTTTCTTCTCGACTTTGTCATGGTAATTGCGCGGCAGGGCTTCGGGGTGGTCCATCCAGAAGGCGAATAGTTCTTTGACGACGCGTTCTGCGTCGTCTTTTTCTTCGGCAAGCGACGGGCTGTAATAGAGATTTTCGTAGAGGAAGCTCTTGCTTTGCCTGCGTTCGGCTTCGACTTCGGGGCTGAAGGCGGCGAGGCGCTCGCTGTGCTTGCGGACGTCATCGAGAGTTTGAACCTTGGCTTGCTCAACCCGCGACTGTGTGTGGGTGATCAGATCGCCGACGAAGCGGTTTAGGATGCGCTTCAGGGCTTCGTTGAATTTCAGCTTGTCGGGAGCGGTGGGATAGATATGCTCGACTTCGCGGTAGAAATGTTCGAAGGCCGGGATGCCTTCGCGGATCTGTTCGAGCGACAAGAGATGCGCTTCGTAGCCGTCGTCTAAGTCGGCCGTGTTGTAGGCGATTTCGTCGGTCAGGTCGATGAGCTGGGCTTCGAGGGGCGGACGCTGATCGAGCAAGTACTCCGCTAGTTCGGGATGTTGGTGCGCATCGTAGTCGTGGGAGTGCTTGATGATGCCTTCGCGGACTTCGAACGTCAGATTCAGGCCGCGGAAGGCGGCGTAGCGCTGTTCGAAATCTTCGACGATGCGGAGAGCGTGCAGGTTGTGGTCAAAGGCGAGGCCGTGCTCGCGCATGGCGGCGTCGAGCGCTTTTTCTCCGGCGTGGCCAAAGGGAGGGTGGCCGATGTCATGGACCAGGGCGAGCGCTTCGGCGAGATCAACGTTGAGGTTGAGGGCTCCGGCGATGGTGCGGGAGACTTGCGAGACTTCGAGCGTGTGGGTCAGGCGGTTGCGGAAATGGTCGGAGTAGCGGCGGGTGAAGACTTGCGTCTTGGCTTCGAGACGGCGGAAGGCGCGGGCGTGGATTACGCGGTCGCGGTCGCGCTGAAAGTCGTTGCGGTAGGGGTGGGGAGGCTCAGGGAAGCGGCGTCCGCGGGAGTGGTTGACGTGCACCGCGTAGGGCGCCAGCATGGGAAAAGTTTAGCAGAGTTGAGAGCGACGAACCCTGGGGCTGAAGCCCGTATTCAATGCAGAGGCTTCATCGCAGCGCTGAAGCGCTGCGCCAGCCAAAAGCTCCAGAGCGTGCCCCGCAGAAGATTGAGTTGAAATTCCTGTGCAGGCCGGTACTTGCGCCATCGGCAAGGGATCCTCCGACTGCGGACTTGCTTCGCTTGGGCGAAGCAAATCCTCCGCTCAGGATGACGGGGCTGACGCGCGACTACTGTTTCGCGGCTTCGCCCTTGGCCAGCTTTACTTTCGCTTCGTCGAGCTTTTGCTGGACTTTGGCGAAGGCTTCGGTGTCCTGTTCGGCGGGAACGGTCTTGGTCCACTCCTGTACCGAACGCTCCCAGTGGGCGGCGGCGAGTTTCAGGCGGCCGGTTTTCTGGTAGAGATCGCCGAGATGTTCCTGGACAGTCGGATCGGTGCTCATGTGCGATTCGGCTTTAGTGAGAGTTTCCTCCGCCAGATCGTATTTGCCGAGTTTGAAATAGGCCCAGCCAAGGGAATCGAGATAGGCGCCGTTATTGGGATCGAGCGTTAGAGCCTGCTTGATGTAGTTGAGAGATTCTTCCAGCTTCACACCGCGATCAGCATTCATGTAGCCGAGATAGTTGAGCGTGGCCGCGGCTTGCGGATCGCTGGGCGGAGTGGTCGCGAGCACTTTGCGGAACTCGGCTTCGGCCTGATCGAACATTTTCTGGCGCTGGTAGAGGTCGCCGCGGAGGAATTCGACGTAGGCTTTGTCGTCGGATTTGGTGGAGAGCTGCTCGGCTTTGGCGAGCGCGTCGAGCGCAGCGCTCCAGTTCTTGGCGCGGGTGTAGATGATGGCGATGCGGAGATAGACATCGCGATCGTCGGGGGCGCCTTTGAGCATGGAGCGGATGTCGGCCACGGATTTGTCGACTTCGCCGGTGTCGGCGAGCTGCGCGTCGAGCACCATGCGGAGGTCGCGATCGTCGGGCAGTTTCTGCACTGCTTCTTTGGCGGCGGCGGTAGCTTGCGGCCACTGCTTGGCGTCGCGGTAGGTGTCGATGATTTCCTGATAGCCGCTGCGGGCGTTTTCATCGCCCAAGGTCAGCATCTTGCGGAAGGTTTCGACCGCGGCGGTGTAGTTTTCCTGTTCGCGATAGACCATGCCGAGGCGCTCGATGAAGATGGCGCGGTTGTTGCGGTCGGCCTGGCTGGATCCGATTTCGCTATGTTCAGTGCGCTTGAGCAGATCCTGCAGAATCTTAATGGCGTCGTCGTAGCGGCCCTGCGCCTGATAAACGGCGGCCATGCTGTAGGGGACGTCCATGGTGTCGGGCACCAGGGTGTCGGCGCGCTTGAGACTGTCGAGGGCCAGGTCGTATTTGGCCTGACGGCGGTAAATCTCAGCCATGCGGACGTAAGTTTGCGCATCTTCGGGATTGGAGTCGGCGATGACTTTGTACTGTTCGAGAGCGGCGTCGAGTTGACCGTCATTCAATAAATTTTCGGCGAGGCCGCGAATGGCATCGAGATTGTCGCGATCGAGCACGACGGCGCGGCGAAAGGCGTCAATGGCGCTCTTGTAATCCTTGCGCTGCTCGTAAGCCGCGCCCAGGGCGGCATAGAGCTTGGCAGAGCGGGACGAGTCCGGGATGGCGCGCAGAACTTCCAGTGCGTGGCCGGTGTCACCCTCGTCGGTGTAGAGCATGGCCAGGGTGGTGACGGCTTCTTCGGAGCTGGGATCAAGTTTGATGGCGGTTTTGAGCTCGGCTTCAGCTTTCTGCAGATCGCTATTCAGGCGGTAGAGACGGCCGAGAAGCAAGTGATCGTCGACGCTGGTGGGATCGAGTTTGGTGATCTGCTCGTACTGGTCGATGGCCAGCTTCAGCATGTTGTCAGAGCCGGAGCCGCCGGGCATTTCGCCGAGCGAGCGCAGATAGATGCGACCGAGGAGCTTGTGGGCTTCGAGGTTGTTGGGATCGCGCTTGAGAATGTCCTGGGCTTCTTTGACGGCGTCGGCGATGCGGCCCGTCTTGACATACAGTTCGGCGAGGGCTGAGGTCAGGAACTCGGATGAGGGGTCGGCTTCGATCGCCAGACGATATTCTTCAGTCGCTTTGGGAGCGAGATCGCTGCGGCCATAGGCGGTGACCATTTCCTCGTACATGTGCGCCAGGGTGTAGTGGTAGTAGGCGGCGGCCTTGTCGACCTTGCGCGGAGCCGGCTTGGCATCGGCAGTTGAGGGAGACGCAGGGCTGGTTTGGGCGATAACGGGGGCGGCCAGCAGGATCGTCGAGACGGTCGATATCGACACCGTGGATATCGAGCTGGCCAAGATCGAGACAGTCAAAAAAGGGCGAAGAATTCTATTCATGCTGGACCTGATTGCGCTCCCGCGCGCTTCCGAAACCTCAGCCTAGTTGGATGCAATGCCGCTGGGGGAAAGGTGCCTTTATTCTAACCCGAGGGACGGCGGGATGGAAAAAAACACGGTTTGAGAGCCAGGGATGGGCCAACCGGAGGTACAGGGACTGGCGGGGAATTGTTGATTTTTGATTTTTGATTGCTGATTGAAGGACCTAGCCGCCTACTGACACCCGTATATGTACTTTCCAGAATCCTGATCCATCGTCGCGGAACATGCCCTAGTCAGCTGAGGCCTGATGATGCCCGAGGCCTTCCTGAGCTTGATAAAGCCTGATAGGTGTCGGTCAGAATCCTTGATCAAACTGACCTGTTCTACCTCAAAGCCCCTGTTCTGATAGTCGCGGGTGATGTCTTCTTGAGCCTTCGTGATGTCGGCTTCCCTGAACACCTTCGGAGCGGGTTGAGGCGCGGCGGATTGGGTGGGTAGAGGGACTGCGGAATTGTTGCAGCCGACACAGGCCAGAAGAACTCCAAAGCATAGTAGCAGCGACTTCATAACAAACCTCCAGCCATTAGTGGACTATCACCATCATCCATCCGCAAGTTACTGAGGTTCGGGGAATCAACGGCTTGTTCAGTGGCGGAAGTGGCGGACGCCGGTGAAGAGCATGGCGAGTCCAAGGCGGTCGGCGGCTTCGACGACTTCGGGATCGCGCTGCGAGCCGCCGGGTTGAATGATGGCGGTAGCTCCAGCGCGCGCGATTTCTTCGACGCCGTCGGGGAAGGGGAAAAAGGCGTCGGAAGCGGCGACGGTGCCTTTCAGCGGCAGTTGAGCTTTCATGGCACCGATTTTGGCGGCGTCGACGCGGGACATCTGGCCGGCGCCGACCCCGACGGTCTGGCCGTCGCGAGCGTAGACGATAGCGTTGGACTTGACGTGTTTGCAGACCTTCCAGGCGAAGAGCAGGGCGCGGGTTTCTTCGGGCGTGGGCGGGCGCTTGGTGACGACTTTCAGGTCGGCGTCGTGCAAGGGGCGAACGTCGAAATCTTGCACCAGCATTCCGCCGGAGACATTCTTAAGGACCCACTTCTGATTGGCGGGGGTCACTTCGACGAGGCGCAGATTTTTCTTGGACGCGAATTTGGCTTTGGCGGCTTCATCGAAGGCGGGAGCGGCGATGACTTCGAGGAAAAGTTTGTGCATTTCCTCGGCGGCTTCAGCGTCGATGGGGCGATTTACGCCGATGACACCGCCGAAGGCCGAGACGGGATCGCATTCGAGGGCGCGCCGGTAGGCTTCGGCGAGAGTCTTGCCGGTGGCCGTGCCGCAGGGATTGGTGTGCTTGATGATGGCGCACGCCGGTATATCAAAGCCGGGCTCATCAAATTCCTGCGCGAGGTCCCAGGCGGCTTGCAGGTCGACGATGTTGTTGTAGGAGAGTTCCTTGCCCTGGAGTTGGCGGGCGTTGGCCACGCCCACGCCGGAGCCGTCGGAATACATGGCGGCCTTCTGGTGGGGATTCTCGCCGTAACGCAGGTCGAGGGTTTTGTGGAAATGAAAACGAAGAGTGTTGGGGAAGGCTGAGGTTTCCTGCAGGTCGACTTTGTCTGGGCTGATGCGCTCCAGCGTGTTCGCTATGGCGGAGTCGTAGGCAGCGGTGGTGGCGAAAGCTTTCTGGGCGAGACGCCACTTGGTGGCGTGTGACAGGCTGCCGCTTTCGCGCTGCAGTTCGTCCGCGATGGAATCGTAATCTGTGGGCGATGTGACGATGGCCACGTCGTGAAAGTTCTTGGCGGCGGAACGGATCATGGACGGTCCGCCGATGTCGATGTTCTCGATCAATTCTTCGAAGGCGACTCCGGGCTTGGCGGCAGTTTTTTCGAAGGCGTAGAGATTGACGACCACCATGTCGATGGGAGCGATGCCGTGTTGGGCGATGGCCGCTACGTGGGTGGGGTCTTCGCGGCGATGCAGGATTCCGCCGTGGACTTTGGGATGAAGCGTCTTGACGCGGCCGTCGAGCATTTCGGGGAAGCCGGTGAGTTCTGAGATGTCTTTCACCGGGATGCCGGACTCGCGCAGGAGTTTAGCGGTGCCTCCGGTGGAGACGAGTTCGATGCCGAGGGCCGAGAGCTTGCGGGCGAAATCGACCAGGCCGGTCTTATCGGTGACGGAGAGGATGGCGCGGCGGATTTTGGGAACGGCAGACATGATGGCCTCGGATGAGATGAGAGATGATGGCGACGAAAATTCTATCAGGAGGGCAAGACGCTCCGCGCAATTGCTACGGGCTCGGGCGTTCCTCTTGAACACCGGCGCTACAATTGGCGCTTCCGATGATGACTATGAAAAGGCCGTCGCTTCTAGCCAGTCTTTTGCTTGCTTCGTGCACCTTGCTCGCTCAAAAGGCGGAGCAGGAAAACAAGGTTCCGACCGCCGCGGACCTGCGAGCGATAACTGCCCGCGGGAAACTGATGGCGGAGTACGACGTTGCGGCATGGCACGCGACCGATGTTGTGCAGGACCTAAAACCGGAGAAAGGCAGCACGCGCTACTACATCGCGAAGAAAACCGATAAGGGGTGGGTCGTTGTTTTTGGGCGCCTCAACGAAGCGCATGACAAATTCTTGACCGTTTACCTAGCTTCTGAGGGAACGAAACCTGAGTTCTTCACGGCGAAGAAGTTTGACCCTCCGCAAGAGAGCGCTGAGTTCTATTTCTACGCGGCCAAGGCCTTCGAGGCGTCACTAAAGGACCTTGGCGCGGTCACTCGACCATACAACGCGTATGCAATTCCCTCCGAGAATGGCCAACTTTACGTCTACCTCCTGCCAGCTCCGACCGACGAATGTCCGCACCCACTCGGCGGCGACGTGCGTTATACCTTTACCGCAGATGGCGCGACGATGTTGGTGAAAAGGCAGATGCACAAGACAGTCTTAGACATGGCATACGACAAAAAGGCTGTGGCCGGATACCACGTACATGTTTTGACTCTGAGTCCGGAGGACAGCGATGTATTCTTCGTCCTTTCCAGAAGGCCGAGCATTCCGGAGTACATCGGAACCCAAGACAAGAAGATCTATGTCATCCAGACGGATGGGACAATTCTTCTGGGAAAGTGAGCCTATTGCTGGCTAGGTTTTGGCTTTGGCCTTGAGTTTAACGTGGCCGTTGGCGATTTCGACGGAGTATTCGACGTTTTCGCAGTGATACTGCTTGCGGATCTGGTCGGTTTTTTTCTGGACGAAGGTGGTGAAGGAGTCGATGTTGCCGGTGACGTTTTCGCCGGCTTTTTTCTTGGCCGCGACTAACGTGTTGTAGAGACGCTCGACCTGCTCATGTTCACTCTTGTCAACGCTGTGCAGAGTGAAGGGCTGAGAAGAGGCTCCGCCAGCGGCTGCAGCGGCGGCTGCGTGGCTGACGCCGTAAACGGGGTGGTGATGCTGCTTGTGCTCCTCTTCGACGACCCGGACTCCCTGAACGGAAAGCAGGGCATCCTGAGGACGGCGGTAACCTTCCTCGCGGATGCGGGATTTTTTGCGCCAGAGGTCGCTGTAGAGGGCGTAACGCTGGGCCATTTCGTTGTAGCGGTAGCGCTGGGAGAAGTTCATGCGGCCGCCGTCAGAGAATTTGCGCAGCAGACTTAGCACCTTCCACTCAATGTCAGTGGGAGGGCGCTTGGTCGGGTTGCTGAAGAAGATCTCGTACTCGATTTTCAGACGGCGCAGCTGCGAGTCGAGAACGTTCAGTTCCTCGTCGGTGGTCACAGGAATCTCCAAGAACAGTGTAGCGAGGGGATGGGCGGTGGGCGAGGTGCCTGTCGGTCACGGACGGGCATGGTACGAAAGTAAGGGGAGACTCGCTCTTGGCTGTTGGCTCTTAGCTTGTGGCTTGAATCAAAGGCACCAGCTCTGATTCCGCACCGTGATGGGCAGGACCGCAGGAAAGCCAAAAGCAAAGAGCCAACGGCCAAAGGCGCTTCTTACTTCGAATTCGAAGCCATTTTCTTGACCATGGCGAGGACCAGTTTGCGGTCGCTGTCGTTGAGGCTGGTGGAGTAGCGGCGGATCTGGCTGAGGAATCGGACTTCGTCGTCGGAGAGCTGGGGCAATCCCTTGGAGCCGTTGCTGTGACCGGGTTCGGCGAAGAATTGCGACAGCGGCAGTTCCATGGCGCCGGCGATTTTGGAAAGCGTGTCGAGAGAGGGAATCGTGTGGCCGTTTTCGACGCGCGAGAGGTAGCAGCGCAGCAAGCCGGTCCGCTTTTCGATGTCGCCTTGAGACATACCTTTCTGCAGCCGGTAGTTGCGGATGGTCTCGCCGATATTCATGGTTGGGAGCATGTGTAGGATGTGCGTCATAGTAACCAGAGCGGCAACTTCTGGCAAGTGGGAAATTCGTGCTATGCGCGGGACGTTGGTGCCATAGGAAAAACGCATGCGATGAAGCGAGGTCTTGCGGGTAGGCGGAGGTTTGCTTGCACAGTGTATAAGCAATAGATCGAGTGAAACCCGCGCTGGGTGCTGGGTTTCGAGTTGACGGGGTTCTGTCTCTATTTCTTCAAAGTCATGGCAAGAAAGTCGACGGTGCGCTTCCACGCATCGGCGGTGTCGGCGGCGCGATAACCGTCTTTATTGTTGGGATTTTCGAAGCCGTGTCCGGCGTCGGGATAGATGGTGACGTCGATCTTCTTGCCGAGCTGATTCAGGGTTGCGCCAAAGTTTTTCACATCGACGGGAGAAATGCCGCGATCCTGTGCGCCGAACAGGCCGAGGATGGGGGCGTGGATTCTTTTCAACGCTTCGGTGTCGGTGGCGAGATGGCCGTAGTTGATCACGGTTGCGGCCAAGGCCGGCTCCTGAAGGGCAACGTCGAGCGAATAGCCTCCGCCCATGCACCAGCCGATGGAGCCGATGCGGTCCTTCCTCACATTAGGCTGGGAAGCGAGGAATTCGAAGGCGGCGTGCAGGTCGCGTTTGGCGCGGTCTTCGGGCACGCCGCGCATGATTTCATGCGCTTCCTCGGGCGTGGTAGCAACTTTGCCGCGATAGAGATCGATGGCGAGCGTGACATAGCCCTGGTCGGCCAGCTTCGAGGCCTGGTCTTTGACCCAGTCATTCAGTCCCCACCATTCGTGGATCACGATCAGCGCGGGGAACGGGCCTTGGCCCGCGGGAGTGTAGAGAACGCCCTGCACGGTCTCGTCGCCGCTTTTGTAAGAGACGGTTTTGGAGTCGGCGGCGAAGGTGGATGCGGCTAGTACGAAGAGGGCAAGCAGGACAAAGATTCTGTTCATGGCAAAATCCTTTAGACAGAATTGCGTCGGCAGAGTTGCCGGCATCAAAAACCCCACGTCTCAAAAGCGAGACGTGGGGCACCCATTTTGTCCGAAGTGGATGCGGGATTACAACTGTAATTCCATGTAGACGACGCCAGACATGGGATTCGGGCGATAAGGCGCGATCTCTTTGAACCCCAGCTTGCGGTACATGGCGACGGCATCTTTCATGACGGGCTCGACGGTGTCGAGGCGCATGCGACGATAGCCGATCTGGCGGGCCTCGGCGATGATGCGATCGGCCAGGGTGCGGCCGAGGCCTTTGCCGCGGAATTGGGGCCGCAGGTAGAGGCGCTTCATTTCGCAGACTTCGGGCTCGAGTTTGTGGAGCGCGACGCAGCCTGCGAGCTGGCCTTCGAATTCGGTGAGGAACAGGCGACCTTCGGGCGGTGCGTAGTCGCCAGGAAGATTGGTCAGTTCCTGGTCAAAGTTCTGGAAGCAGAGACTGAAGCCGAGGGCCTGGGCGTATTCGAGGAAGAGCTCGCGGGCTTGAGCGATCTGCGCTGGGGACTCTGCTTGAGCAAATGCAAGAACTTTAACCACAGAGGGCACAGGGGACACGGAGGAACCTCGGGGAGTTGTATTTTCGCGTTGCATTTCCTCTGCGACCGCTGTGTTCTCTGTGGTGAAGATTTTGTTTTCCTATCCCATCAGCATGCCGCCGTTTACGTTTAGGACGTGGCCGGTGATGTAGGAGGCTTCGTCGGACGCGAGGAACGCTACGGCGCTGGCGACGTCGTCTGAAGTTCCGACGCGGCCCAGCGGAATCTGTTTGACGGCGGTCTGTTTGAATTCGTCGCTGAGGACGGCGGTCATGGCGGTTTCGATGAAGCCCGGGGCGACGGCGTTGCAGGTAATGTTGCGCGAGCCAACTTCGCGGGCGATGGCCATCGTCAGGCCGATGAGTCCGGCTTTCGAAGCGGAATAGTTGGCCTGGCCGGCCTGGCCCATCTGGCCGAAGACGCTGGTGATGTTGATGATGCGTCCCCAGCGCTGTTTGAGCATGGAGCCGATGACCGCCTGAATGCAGAGATAGGCCGACGTGAGATTGGTTTGCAGGACGGCGTCCCAGTCGGCGCGTTTCATGCGCATGACCAGCTGGTCGCGGGTGATGCCGGCATTGTTGACCAGGATGTCGATTTTGCCGAACTGGGCGATGACGGATTTGACCGTCGACTTAACTTGCTCTTCGTCAGAGACGTCGAGAACGAATGCGGCTGCCTGGCCGCCGGCAGCGGTGATTTCGACGACCAGTTCGTTTAGCTTCTCCTGATTGCGGGCGGCGACGGCGACGGTTGCGCCGTTCTTGGCGAGGCGCAGGGCGCAGGTGCGTCCGATGCCTTGCGAGGCACCGGTGACGAGGGCTACGCGTCCTGAAAGGGACATGAGGGTTCTCCCGATGTGCTTGGTCGAATGACTGCGCTGGAACGCTGAATTATACGCGGGAGAGCTGAGACGGAAAACAGCCGCTGGATGATGCAGGTGGCGGCCGTCGAGCCTTGCTCGACCGGACAGGGCGGCTGTCACCACATGTTTCCATTCGAGAAAATCAGCTCCGACGAATCGAATTGCTAATCCACAAGACTGCCGAGTAACATTCGAGCACTCATGCCAGAGACAGCGACCAATGTGATCACCATGCCCGATCCCTCTAACAAGAACTCTTCCCCTGCGGACGCCGGGCACCGATCGACGGTACGTGCTTCGGCCGGGAACGCCGTGCCGATCGAGCTGCCTTCCGAGTCACCTGCGAAAAATCAGGAGCCTTCAACCGAGGTCTTTGCTGTGTTCGGCGTGGAGCCGGAGATTCAGGCTTATGCCATGGCGAAGTATTCGCGGTCGGCGCTGTCGATGAAGGAGTCGCTGCGCGAAATCAGCACGCAGAAGGCGGAGAAGTTTCTCAACACATTCTATTTTCAGTACGGGCACCGGTCGATTGCCGACCTGGCGCACATTGCGCTGGCGGTGGAGCGGCTGTCGATTCTGGCGGCGATTGAAGTGGCCGACGAACAGCGTTGGGATGGGCAGGAGCGGTCGACGCGCTATCAGGATTTCGAGAAGAGCGGGTATTACGTTCCCGATTTTGGTTCGGATGAAGAAGCCCGCAAGCTATATCGCGAGACGCTGGATTTTCTGTTTGCCGAGTATGAGGCGCTGTCGGCGCACATGACGCAGTATTTGATCAACATAACCCAGAAGCCTGCCGACATGAAGCAGGACGCGTATGAGCGGACGCTGAAGGCGCGGGCGTTTGACATCACGCGCTATCTTTTACCTTTGGCCACCAACACCTCTTTGGGCGAGATTGTGAATGCGCGGACGCTGGAAACGCAGGTGGCTCATCTGCTGTCGCATACGCACCGGGAAGTGCGGACGCTGGGTGAGTCGCTGAAGAAGGCGGCGACGGGGGCGGCGTATAACGTCAACGCGGAATCGTTATCCGAGTTGGTGGCGCAGATTCGGGCGGTCAGTCCTGAGTTGGGTGCGCGGGCCGAGTCGGAATTGCTGCGCGAAGTGCGGGTGGCGCCGACGCTGGTGAAGTATGCCGATCCGAATGAGTATGAGATGGCGACGCGGCGCGAGTTGCGGCAGGCGGCGCGGGAATTGATGAAGAGCGAGCCGATGGCGCCGTCGAAGGCGATTGTCGATCTGCTCGATGAAGAGCCGCTGGAAGTGGAGATTGCGACCACGCTGCTGTACGAGCATTCGCACCATTCGTACCGGCAGATTCGGCAGGCGCTGCAGGTTTCAGGGGAGCGATATCGGCGGGAGATCATCGACCTGGGGCTGCGGCATCGCGGCAAGCATGACGAAATGCTGCGCGGGTTCCGAGCGGGACAGCAGTTCCGCTTCGATATTCTGATGGATACGGGCGGGTTCCGCGACATGCATCGGCACCGGCGCTGCATTCAGGTGATGCAGGGATTCACCACACAGCATGGTTACGAGATGCTGCTCGACATGGAAGATGCGGGCGTGGGGGGACGGTTCGACGCGGCCATGCGGCGGGTGCAGATCGCGGTGGAGAAGCTGGCTGCAGGTGGTTCCCCCGAGGCGGAGGAGAATTCGCAGTACGCGATTCCGCTGGCGTTCCGCAAGCGGGCGCTGTTCAAGATGGATTTTGCCGAGGCAGTTTACATTTCCGAGCTACGGACCACGCCGGCGGGACATGTTTCTTATCGTAATGTCGCGTATGCGATGTATGAGGCGGTGGCGCGAAAGTATCCGGCGCTGGCCAAGTATTTTCGAGTGCATGATGTGACAGCGCCGGTGGATTTGCTGCAGAGGTAAGGCAGCAAGGAGTGGACTGTCGGGCACGTTATTCCCTTTTCTGGTTAGATTTGCGGGCAGGAGTGCCCGCGCCACATAACCCATGAGCCCGTTTCGGGACGATTTCCACCGTTATTATCTTGATTCGCCTTTTCTTCGCTTCGATCTGTATGTATAATCCGGCCAGATTAGATTTCATTTAGTTTGGCACTTCGATAAGGAGCCACTCCCATGGCGGATGAACGCGGCAAAGCGATTGAAATGGCGTTTGCACAGATTGAGAAACAGTTCGGCAAGGGCTCGATCATGCGGCTGGGGTCGAAGGAAGCGATCGTGCCGATTGCGGTGATTCCGACAGGGTCGATCTCGTTCGACGCGGCGCTGGGCGTGGGCGGCTTTCCGCGGGGGCGCGTGATTGAAGTGTTTGGTCCGGAGTCGTCGGGCAAAACGACCATTACGCTGCAGGTGATTGCCGAAGCGCAGAAAACCGGCGGCATGGCGGCGTTCGTCGACGCGGAGCATGCGCTCGATCCCGGTTACGCCAAGAAACTGGGCGTGGATGTGGACAACCTGCTGGTTTCGCAGCCGGATTATGGCGAACAGGCGCTGGAGATCACCGAAACGCTGGTGCGATCTAATGCCATCGACGTGCTGGTGGTCGACTCAGTGGCGGCGCTGGTGCCCAAGGCCGAACTCGACGGTGAAATGGGTGACAGCCACATGGGGCTGCAGGCGCGGCTGATGTCGCAGGCGCTGCGCAAACTGACGGGGACGGTTTCGAAGTCGCGCACCTGTCTGATTTTTATTAATCAGATTCGCGAAAAAATCGGCGTCATGTTCGGCAATCCGGAGACGACCACCGGCGGAAAAGCGCTGAAGTTTTATTCCTCGGTGCGAATCGATATCCGGCGGATCGCGGCCATTAAAGATGGCGACGTGGTCACGGGTTCGCGTACTCGCGTGAAGGTGGTGAAGAACAAAGTGGCAGCACCGTTCCGCGAGGCGGAGTTCGACATTCTTTACGGAGAAGGAATTTCGCGCGAGGGTGATCTACTCGATCTGGCCTCTAACAACAACATCGTCGAAAAATCTGGGTCCTGGTACAGCTACAAAGGCGAGCGAATCGGCCAGGGACGCGAGAATGCCCGGCAGTTCTTGAAAGACAACAAGGACGTGATGGCCAAACTCGACACCGAAGTGCGGAAAGCGCTGGGACTGGCGCAGGGTCCGGCGCAACCTGCGGCTGCTCCTGCCACAACGTCCGCGGGCGCGCGCGTGACGACCATGCCGACGGCGGCCGAGCCGGTGAAGGCCCCGATTGCGGCGGCACGGCGCTGAGTTCGTTGCCTCCGGGCGCGGCAGTTTTAAGTGCTGCGCCCGGGTCTCCTCAACTCCTCGATTGAACACTCCCAATCCCCGATTGCCATTGTTGCTCCCGCCCGCATAAAATCTCCTATTGCTTCTCATTCTTCATTGCTTCAAACGCTGGACCTACGGCCTTCCTGTGAGGACGATTGAATAAGGGCATCGCGGTTTATCCCGGTTCGTTTGATCCGCCCACCAACGGGCACCTCGATCTGATTGAGCGAGGCAGCAAGATGTTCGAACAGTTGGTGGTTGCGATTCTGCGTAATTCGGAAAAGACTCCGATGTTCAGCGTGGCGGAGCGTCTCGAGATGCTGCGAAATCTCACGGCCGATCTGAGCAATGTCCGCATCGACACCTTCCACGGCTTGATGGTGGAATACGCCAAATCGATTGACGCCATGTGCGTGTTGCGCGGCATTCGCGCCATCAGCGACTACGAATACGAACTCCAGATGGCGCTGATGAACCGGAAACTCGAGCCCACGCTGGAAACGGTCTTCATGATGCCGGCCGTCAGGTATTCCTATGTAAGTTCGCGGCTGGTGCGGGAAGTGGCGCAGGCCGGCGGGCCGGTCAAAGACCTCGTCCCGGACGCGGTAGAACAGAAACTGCGGGAGAAACTGGATCCTGCATACAAACTTCGCGACCCAGAATTGATAGAAGTTCCGAGAAAAAGGAAGAGAAAAGCATGACTACGGCAACCACCGAAGCTCTGAAACTTACCAATAGAATTAACCGGATCGAGCCCTCCGCCACGATGGCTGTGGTGGCCGAGGCGGACAAACTGCGTCAACAGGGAATCGACGTGGTCGACTTTGGGGCGGGAGAGCCGCACTTCGCGACGCCGCAGCACATCAAAGACGCAGCGATTGCTGCGATTCAGGGCAACTTCACCAAGTATACGGCGGTTGCCGGCACAGCCGAGTTGCGGGATGCGATTGTGCATCGGCACGCGGTCGATTTCGATTCCGACTACCGACGCGAGGAGGTGATTGCTTCGACCGGTGGCAAACATGCTCTGTTTAATGCGATTCAGGTTTTGGTGGATCACGGCGATGAAGTGATTCTGCCGGTGCCGTACTGGGTTTCGTTCAAAGACATCGTGCGATATGCCGGTGGGAATTGCGTTCTGCTGGAGTCGGATGAAGCGCAAGGTTTTCGAGTCACGGCGGAGATGGTGGCGCGGCTGATCACGGAGCGGACGAAGGTGATCATTCTGAACTCGCCCTCGAATCCTTCGGGCGCGGTGATGAGCGCGGCAGATATGACCGAGGTGATCCGTCTGGCGCACCAACGCGGGATTTGGGTGCTGTCGGACGAGTGCTATGTGTACCTGAATTATACGAGCAAGAACTTTTCCGTCGGATCGCTGCGCGAATACAAGGAACGAATGGTGGTGCTGGGATCTTTGTCAAAGACGTATGCGATGACTGGATGGCGGCTGGGATACGCGTTGGCACCGGCGGCTGTCGTGAGCGCGATGGCAAAACTGCAGAGCCAGTCGACCTCGAATCCGACGTCGATTGTGCAGAAGGCCGCAGTGGCTGCGCTGAAGGGACCACAGGACTGCGTCGAGCAGATGCGGCGGGAGTACATCGAGCTACGCGATCATGTGGTCGAAGGACTGCGCGCGATTCCGGGCGTGAAGTGCACGCTGCCGGAAGGTGCGTTCTATGCGTATCCGAATATTTCTTCCTTCCTGGGACGAGGCGGGCTGAAATCTGCGTCAGACGTGGCCGGACGCCTGTTGCGGGAAGCTCATGTGGCGACGGTTCCCGGTGAAGGCTTCGGGACCAGCGAGCACATTCGCGTTTCATATGCGACCTCGAAAGCCGAACTGGATCGAGGCCTGGAGCGCATGCGGAAATTTTTCTCGGCGCTGTAGAGGGCAAGGGCATCAGATAGTTCGGTTCGGCAAAGGCCGTTCCATTTGCGAGCGGTCTTTTTTGTGGACGTAAGGTTTGGTATGGGAACTCTTTATCCATTGCTGATGCATCCGGCGTTCGATCCTCGTCCGTGGGGGACGCTCGATTTGTCGCCGATTTATCCCAATCACAGATTCGAAGAGAAGATTGGCGAAGCCTGGCTGAGCGGGGACGACTGCAAAGTCGCCAATGGGCCGTTGGCCGGGAAAACACTGGCACAATTGAGCCAGGAATATCAGCGGGATCTGGTAGGGGATGCAGCGCGCGACTCTGGACGATTTCCGTTGCTGCTCAAGTTTCTTTTTCCTCACGAGAAGCTATCCGTGCAAGTGCATCCCGATGACGAGCAGGCGCTGCGCGTGGGCCAGCCTTGGGGCAAGACGGAGTGCTGGTACATTGCGCACGCGAAACCGGGCGCGCAGATTGCGTTGGGACTGAAGCCGGGCACGACCGTGACGCAACTGGAAGAGGCGATTCATCAGAATCGGGCTGAGGAAGTGCTCAACTGGATCAATGTTTATGCCGGTGACATGATTTATGTAGCAGGCGGCACGGTGCACACGCTGGGGCCGGGATCGGTAGTAGTGGAGACGCAGCAGCAGTCCGATACGACGTACCGGCTGTATGATTACGGGCGTCCGCGCGAATTGCATTTGAAAGACGGCCTGGCGGCGGTGAGGGAGAAAGTGAAATCGGGCAAGGTGGTGCGGCCCGCGCCCGAGCAGGTTCGAGGAAGCAAGAACCGGCACGCGCCGCTAGTGTCGGCTCCTTATTTTGCGGTCGATATGTTCGAGGCGAAGGAACCGCTGGAACTGGGAACAAGTGACGATTCGGCACGGAGCTCGGTGCAAATCCTGGTGGCGGTGGAAGGCTGCGGGGTGATCGAGACGGGCGGGATGGATCCTGTGACGTTGGTGAAGGGTGACGCCGTGGTTATTCCTGCGGGTGTAGAGAAATTCGCTGTCCGGCCGCAGTGGGCGCTTGAATTTTTGCGGGCTTACGTGCCGGGGAGCGCGACGCCGGAGCCAAGAACGAGAATGTAGAGAGCGATTTCAGATTTGAGATTGCGGATTGTTCCTGTGCGCGACGCGCCTAGCAAGTTGGAAGTTCGAAATCCGAAATCAACAATCCACAATTAGGATCAAGCGTATCTATGCGTTCACCTAAGAACTCGAACTTCTATCCCGTGATTCTGGCAGGAGGGCGGGGCACGCGTTTCTGGCCGCTGAGCCGGAGGAAGCGCGCCAAGCAACTGCTGGCGCTCGACGGCAAGCGGACCATGATTCAGCAGACGGTTGCGCGGCTATTGCCCCTAGCTTCGGCAAAACAATTCTGGATCATCACCAACGAAGACTTGCGGGCGGCAATCGCGAAGCAACTTCCGAAGCTGCCGAAGGCGCAGATATTGCCCGAACCTGTGGGACGGAATACTGCTCCGGCGATTGGGCTGGCGGCGTTTCTTTTGTTACGCGAGAATCCGGAAGCGGTGATTGGAATGTTTCCGTCCGATCACGTGATCGGAGATGAGCAGCGATATCGAGCGACTCTGGAACGCGGCATCGAGATTGCGGCTAGCGGTGCGAACATCGTGGTGCTGGGCATCCGGCCGACTCGGGCGGAAACGGGCTACGGGTATATCGAGGCAGGTGGCGCGGTACAAGGCGAGGTCTTGCGGGTGCGCCGCTTTACTGAAAAGCCGGACGCGCAAAAAGCTGCAGAGTTTGTTGCGGCTGGAAATTACTTCTGGAATAGCGGCATTTTTTTGTGGAGCGCGCGTACGCTGGCTGATGCGCTGAAGGAACATCTGCCTAAGACCGCGCCGCTGCTTGAAGAAATTGCCGCGACGTTCGGTACGCGCAAGTTTGCCGCCACTTTCCGAAAGCTCTACCCTAGGTGCGGAAACATCAGCGTGGATCATGCCGTACTGGAGCCGCGTTCAGCCAAGGGTGAACGGGCGGGGAACATTTTTTGCCTGCCCGCGGACTTTGGCTGGAACGATCTGGGGTCATGGACCGCATTGCATGAGCATCACACGGCCAAAAGCTCTCCGCCCGAGGGCAATCTGGTGGCGGGTTCCGGAACTTTTCTGCTGAATGCTCGCGGCAACTACATTCATGCTCCCGGCAAGTTTATTGCGGCGGTGGGAGTGAGCGATCTGGTTGTGGTCGAAACTTCCGATGCCCTGCTGATCACGACCCGGCAGCACGCGCAGGATGTTGGCAAGGTCGTGAAGTACCTTGACGAGAAGAGGCTGCATAAACTGGTGTAGGAAAACAGTGGCTAGTGATCAGTGTTTAGTGGCTAGTCAGAATCGTTCGCAATGTGATCCTTGTTTTCTAATCGCTAGCCACTAACCACTGGGCTGAATCAACATGACACAAGAGATCAAATTCGGAACTGACGGCTGGCGTGGCATCATCGCCGACGATTTTACTTTCGAAAACGTGCGGCGGGTCGCCCGGGCGATCGCGTCGTACGTCTTGAAATATGAGGACGCACAACGCGGAGTGTTTGTGGGGTATGACGCACGATTTGCGTCGCCCCGGGCAGCGCAGATTCTGGCGGAAGTGATTGCGACTGCGGGAATCCCGGTGAAACTGGCCAACGACTATACGCCCACGCCTGCGGTTTCATACGCTGTGAAACACCAAGGGGCGGCGGGCGGAGTGATGGTCACCTCGAGTCACAATCCGTGGAACTGGAATGGGGTGAAGTTCAAGGCCAGCTTCGGCGGTTCGGCTACGCCCGCGATCATGAAAAAGATCGAAGAGGAACTTGCCGCGGGTGCGGCGCCGACGGGGGCAAAGGTAGCGATTGAAGAAGTTGATCTCAAGAAGGATTACATCGCTGCCGTCTGCCGGTTCGCCGACATGGAGTTGATCGCGAAATCAAACTTCAAGTTTGCGGTGGATGCGATGTACGGGTCTGGACGCGGCGTGCTCGCGGGAATCTTCGGTGAGCACGGTGTGCGGTACGTGGCGATTCGGCAGGAACTGAACCCGCTGTTTCCCGGCATCAACCCTGAACCGATTCAACCGCATACTCAGATGCTGCAGGACACGGTGGTTCGCGAGAAGTGCGATGCCGGATTGGCCACCGACGGGGACGCGGACCGGATCGGGGCGGTAGCGGAAGATGGCAGCTTCGTGGACTCGCACAAAATCTTCTGCGTGTTGCTGCGGTGGTTGCTGGAGCGGAAGAAATGGCCGGGGGATGTGGTACGCGCGTTTAACACCACGCGCATGCTTGACCGCATCGCCGCAAAATATGGGCGCACGCTGCACGAAACGTCGATTGGGTTTAAATACATTGCCGATCTGATGATGGAGAAAGAGATTCTGATTGGCGGGGAAGAATCGGGCGGCATTGGGTACTCACGTTTTCTGCCCGAGCGCGATGGCGTGCTGAACTGCCTGCTGCTGGCCAACGTGATGGCGGAGGAGGGCAAGCCGCTCGGGCAGCTGGTGGCAGACTTGCAGCGCGAGTTCGGGCCGCATTATTACGGACGACGCGATCTGCACATTTCGGACGAGATGAAACAGAGCGCGATTGAACGCGCTCGCGCCGAGAGCACGCAGGCTCTGGGCCGCTATCGTGTGCTCAAGAAAGAATATCTCGACGGAGTGAAGTTCTTCCTCGACGCCCCGACTGACGGAAATGGAGCGGAATCGTGGGTGTTGTTCCGAGCGTCGGGAACAGAGCGATTGCTGCGACTTTACACCGAAGCCTCTTCGCCTGAGTTGGTCAGCGAACTTCTGGCTACGGGCGAAAACTTTGTGAGGAATGGTGGTTAGCAGCCTGTGATCGCGGCGAGGGCCAGTTCTGCTGTGCCGCATCGCGGGCGACCGTGCGATACTTCCGGATAGGCAGACTTAAGAGCGGGATAGCAATCAACGGAAAATATGGCAGACGATTCAACTCCGGTCTATCCAACTCCGGTTCAGGCGGATTCGCCCGAGGCGCGCCGCTATAACCGCACTCGGCGGTGGCTGGGGGTGGGCGATTTTCTGGTCGGGTTGGCCTTTCTGATTATTCTGTTGGTCACGGGGTGGTCGGATTGGCTGCGGGATGTGGCGTATCGAATGGGATCGCAGCGTTATTCGCTGTCGCTGTTTATGTACTTGCTGTTGCTGTTGCTGATCAGCAAAGCCCTGGGGATTGGGCTTGACTACTACGGCTTCTCACTGGAGCGCAGGTTCAAGCTGTCGACGCAGCGATTTCGTTCGTGGGCTTGGGATGAAGTGAAGGGCTTTCTGGTTGGATTGGTGCTGGGAACAGTGGTGGTGGAAGTGTTGTACTTTACCATCCGGCAATGGCCACAGCATTGGTGGATCTTGGCATGGGCGCTATTCATGGGCTTGTTCATTGTGATGGCCCAACTTGCGCCGGTTGTACTCTTTCCCATCTTCTACAAGTTCGAACCACTCGAAGACGAGGACCTGAGGCGGCGTCTGGTTGTGCTGAGTGAGCGTGCCGGTACGCGAGTGCGCGGTGTCTACCGATGGAAGCTTTCGGAGAAAAGCAAGAAAGCGAATGCGGCGCTGACCGGACTGGGTGCGACCCGCCGTATTATTCTGGCCGACACGCTGCTCGACAACTACTCGCCGGAGGAGATTGAAGCGGTGCTCGCACACGAACTCGGACACCATGTGCGGCGCCACATTCTGAAGAGCATTTTCGTTCAGGCTGCGATCACTCTGCTGGGCTTCTGGGCGGCGAACTGGACACTGCACTATGCGGTCGACCAGCACATGTTTGAAGAATTGTCGGACTTTGCCAATCTACCGCTACTGGCTCTGGTTTCGGTGGTGCTGTCACTCCTGCTGATGCCGGTGCTCAACGCGTACTCGCGATTCAATGAGCGGCAAGCGGACCGCTACGCGTTTGAGTCGATCGCCAGTGTGCAACCGTTCATCTCCTCGATGAACAAACTGGCGGAGCAGAATCTGGCAGAGCGAACGCCGTCGAGGTGGGTGGAGTGGTTCTTTCATTCGCATCCCGCGATCTCGAGACGCCTGGCAGCAGCGCAGGCGTGGGGCCGAAAGCACGCCGATCCGCAGGTGTGAACCGCGCTGATCAGGTCTTCCTTAGAGTCTCGATCACGCGCTGCAAGTCTTCTTCGGTATCGACACCCACGCTGTCGTAGGCGGTCTCACCCACGAAGATTGAAATCCCGTTCTCCAGAAAGCGCAGTTGCTCGAGGCGCTCCGTTTTCTCGAGGGAGGACTCCGGCAGGGCAACGAAGCGGTCTAGAGCGGGCTTGCGATAGGCGTAAAACCCGAGGTGTTTGAAGTAAGGCGGGCGCGAGTGGTCGCGATCGTAGGGGATTGTGGCGCGGGAGAAGTAGAGCGCGCGCCTGCTGGGGTCGGTCACGACTTTGACGGCATTCGGGTTTGATATGTCGATTGCGGCAGCGGGGGTCATCAGCGTCCCAACCTCAGCTGCGGGATTTTTCATGACGTTGAGGAGCGTTTCGATGTGTTCGGGACGGGTGAGGGGCTCATCGCCTTGAACATTGATGTAGATGTCGGCTGGCTCGCGAGCGGAGACTTCGTGCACGCGCTCGGTGCCGCTGCGGTGGTCAGGCGAGGTCATCTGGACTTTCCAGTTGCGGGCGCGGCACACGCTCATGATGTCTTCGGAGTCGGTGGCGACGATGACGTCTGACAGTAACGGTGAAGACCGAACTGCTTCATAGACCACGCCGATGAGCGGCTTGCCATCGATTTCGCGAAGCATCTTGCGGGGTAAACGGGTGGACGCCAGACGGGCGGGAATGACGGCGAGTGCTTTCATGGGCATTCGGTCGCAGTATATCCGGGTTCCTGTAGCGGTGTTTGACCAATTTCACGGGCGCTCTTAGAATTAAAGATTGGGCGCAGCGCTCCGCTGATTCGCTGCTTCCATGCTGCGAGTGCCGGGGCGTACCGGCGGCAAGGTTCCTCTCGCGTATCCTTCCAGGTTTTGCAGGCAGTGGCGGTGTAGCTCAGGTGGTTAGAGCGACGGTCTCATAATCCGTAGGTCGTAGGTTCGAGTCCTACCGCCGCCACCAAATTCTTCAACAACTTGGTTTCCCTTGCAAGGGCGGCGGAAACCGCTCGGTATGGTCCGACGCTGGCCCTTGCAAAGCGGTGCACTCCCAACCAATGAGAAAGACGGACACACGATGAAGGGATTGAGAGGCATTCTCTGCATTCTAGGAAGTATGCTGGCTGCCGGGTCCAGCGCGGCGCAGACCTATCCGGGAACTTATCCACAAACTAAACTGTCGAACGGAGTGCTGGGCGCAACGATATACCTCCCGGACGCGGAGAAGGGCTTTTACCGGGGCACGCGCTTCGATTGGGCAGGCGTTATAGGCGCTCTTGAATACAAAGGCCACAGCTACTTCAGTCCTTTCTTTGAGAAGTTCAATCCGGCGGTGCCTGATGTTGTGATCGGGGATCCGGTGGAAGCGGGTGTGAATAGTGCGGCGAGCGGTGCCGTCGAAGAATTCATCGGGGCAGATGGGTCGGTTCCTGGATATGCCGAAGCCAAGCCGGACGAATCTTTTTGCAAGATCGGTGTGGGGGCGCTGCGGAAACTAGATAACGCCTCGTACAGTTCGTACGCGAATTACGCGATTCTGAACGGCGGGAAGCGCACGGTAAAGAGCGGAAGGGACTGGATTGAGTTCACGCAGCAGGTGGACTGCGGCTCTGGATATGGATACGCGTACACGAAAACCATACGTTTGCTGAAGAACGAACCCGAGATGACAATTGAGCACCGGCTGGTCAATACCGGCGAGAAGCCGATTGAGACGCGGGTGTACGATCACAATTTCTTGCCGATCGACCATCAGTCCACCGGGCCAAATGTAGTCATAACTTTTCCTTTTGTTCCCGAGCCAACTCAGGCCTTGAATGGAATAGCCATGGTTCGAGGAAATCGGCTGGTTTTTCCGAAAGACTTGAAAGGCGGCGATACCTTCGACAGCGAGTTCAGGGGATTCGGCAAGACCGCAACCGACTACCAGATCCAGGTCGAAAACCACAAGACAGGAGCAGGTGTGACGATTCGTGGGGATCGTCCCTTGGTCAACCTCGAAGTCTGGGCTGTGCGTACGGTGGTTGCTCCCGAACCTTACATCGAGATCAAAGTTGCCGCGGGTCGTGAATTCAACTGGAAATATACTTACCACTTCTACACAGTTCCGGCCGCGAAAGACGAGGGGAAATAGATGGTCGAATCTATGAAGGTGTCAGATCGGGCTGGCCGGAGCTGCTCATGGCTGGGCACTCGGCCGGGCGCGCGCCGAGGTTCCGGTTCGTTTGACTTGGTGCCAGGTCAAATCACCGCGTAGGTACTCCCAAACTCCTTGTAATCTCCAGAACATTGTCATCTGCCGGTAGGGTAAATGCTCAAAGAGACAGTAAATGAGCAACCAGGCTACATCCCGCCAACTGCTGTAGCGCCGATAGTTCATCTCCTCGAGCAGTACGGCACCCACGGAGATCAAAGTGGCAAACGCGTATCCGAATAAGAGGAACAGGATGAAGAAATGCTGACTGAGAGCGCCCACGCAGGCAGCCAGAATGATCGTGGCGTAGCCGAACAGTTCGAGAACCGGGGAGAAGCATTCAAAGAGCCACATATAGGGCAGGATCACCCAGCCGACGCGGCCGTAACGCTTGCGAAAGAGCATGTCGCGGGCCGACCAGAGGGTATCGAGCAGACCCTTATGCCAACGTGCCCTCTGGCGGGCCAATGACTTGTAGTCCGACGGCGCTTCGGTCCAACAAGTCGGGTCGGGAATAAAGCTGATGTGGTAGGCGATGTTGTGGTTATGCAGATAACGGTGGAGACGAATAATCAGGTCGAAATCTTCCCCGACCGCATCCGCCCGGAAGCCGCCGATCTTGAGTAAGAGATCGCGCCGGAAGATGCCGAAGGCACCGGAAATAATGGGCAGAAGATTGAATGCGGCCCAAGCTTCGCGTCCCACGAGAAATGCGCGCAAGTACTCGATGACCTGCAGCATCTCGATATGAGTCTTGGGCAACCCGACTCGCTTCAGCTCCGCTCCCTGAACGATTGATCCATTCAATATGCGAACAATGCCTCCGACCGCGACCACACGCTCCGGATCGGAGATGATTCCAGCCATGATGCGGGCGAGGGAATCTTTTTCGAGGATAGAGTCGGCATCCACCACGCACACATAGGGGCTGCTGGCCGCGTTGATGCCGACGTTGATAGCGTCGGCTTTGCAGCCTGCCGATTGCTTGTCCAACACCAGCAACTGGCGATGCGTCACGCTCCGGTAAATGCCGATCACTGGCGCGGTTTCGATCTCGGAGATGTAGAGGGTGGGTGACCGATGCAATTCGAAGTTGTCGCGAAGCTCGCGCATGGTGCCGTCCTGCGAAGCATCGTTCACGACAATGACTTCAAGTTGCGGGTAATCCAGACGGAGTAAAGATCTTACGTTGTCCACAATGCACATTTCTTCGTTGCGGGCCGGTACCAGCAGGCTGATGGGCGGGGTAAAAGGAGACGACTGGATACGTTCGATGCGGATACCCTCCAGCCGATGCCGATGCATCGAGTTCTTGTAAATAGCCACCACCAGGAGGGCCAGGTTGATCAGGTTCGAGATCAGGTAGAAAACGAAAAAAGTGTCGTTCGAAATTTCAAGGAAGCGCAGCATCAGGACTTTCCCGCGGCCGCCGCTGCAACTCCCGGCACCGCGAAATGTTCCCTCACTAGGGCGGCGACTCCTTCGACATCGGCTGCGGTTCCATGGGGGCGATCGACGATGCTTCCCAATCGATCCAAAGCTGCGTCCAAAGAGCCACAGCGCTCCAGTTCCGAGAGGAAGGCTTGTAAGGCGTAGTTGTCTTGCGTGGCCACAACTTTTTCCAGGATGTCCTCTTTTCCCTGGTGGGTGCGGGCCAGCGTCCATGCGGATCTTTGCCGGACGTGGCGGTTCGAATCACACAACGCGCGCAAGAGCACATGAATCTTTCCGGGATGATCCAGGGAACTCAGAGCAATCACAGCGCGCAGACGGACGAACCACTCTGCATCCAGTACCAAAGTGGAGAGTACGGGGAAGGAAACTTCAGGCCGCACGTTTGCGAGGGCTCGGGCTGCCGATGCGCGAACTTCGGGAAGAGTATCTGCCGCAAGGATCAGCAGTTCGTCGCCCAGGCTTGGGTCGGCGAGTTCTCCGAGAACCCGCGCAATCAGCTCGCGTGTTCGACCGCCTGTGCGATTCAGGTAGGGCAACAAAACTTCCGGCGCTTCGCGGCAACAATTCATGAGCGCATTCTTTAAGGTGTGTTCAGGAACTTGGAGCTGCTCGGCCGCGAAAATAGTCAGCAGAGGCACCGCCGCCTGGGGCAGGGCGATTCGCCCCAGCCCACGAACCGCGGCGATGCGAGTTTCTTCCGAAGGAGACTCCAGAGCCTCGACCAGTGCTGGCACGGCTTCCGGGGCGCGCGTGCGGCCCAGGGTCAGCAACGCCGACCGACGATCCCAACCCTGCGAAGTGCGGGCGTCGCGGATGCGGAGGTCGAGCAATCCGCTGTTGCGAAGACACGCCAGCAGCATTGGCAGTTGATCTTTTGAAGAGACCTCGATGTTGTCGAGCAATATGTCTTCCACAATCTGGCAGTCCAAGCCGTTCAATCGCCAAGCCGAGCCGGGAATTCTTCCCGACAATATGTCGGGCCATTGTTCGCGAAGAGCCAGGGTGCGTTGGCTCAACCGGGCGAAATAACGTCCGCGATGCCACCGTCGGAATACGATGAAGCTCACCAGAAGCAAAATGCCGAGGAGCGAAAACAGAATGGCCCGGGCAACCAGCCAGGCAAAACCCAGGTCTCGAATCCAGCTAGAATCGGATCCCATAACTCAATCCCAGGCTGGTCTGTTTCTGCCCGTATTCGCGATCCTGCCTGGCGACGAAGGCGGTAACGTCCTGACTTTCGGCGAAGCGATGACGCAGGCCACCGCCATAGGTGCGAGCCGACAAGCGCCCGATCTGATCCACCTGCGCGAAATTTTCAGCGCCCACTGCAAAGAGCAGATTGGCCGAGAGACTGCGAAATAACGGAACACCCAGCTTGGCAGAGCCAGAAGGAACCCAATCCGATTCGCCGCCGGCGAACCGCGTGTGAGCTCCTGTGACTGACAACGTCCACGTCCACTGGAGGGGCAGATACGCGATTTGCGTCGTGTTCAGGGTGACGACCTGAGCGCCCCGATACCACAGAGAGTGTTCCTGATAAGAACTCTCCAGTCCTTTTACCCATGCGATGGAGAAGCGGAAGCCGTGACCGTATTCGATCAGCGCCTCGCTTTCAGGCACCACGTCCTGCGGATTTGCCCCGGCACACAGAACGCGTACCCAATTGTTCTGGTGGAAGCGGTACGCCGCTTCGGCCCAGATCTTTACCGCGTTCTCGCCAAAAAGGTGGTACGGGCTGACGCCGATCGCCGTGGTCCAGGTTCGATTTAAGTGCGCCGTGAGCGTGACGGTTTCGACTTGCGCGTCCTGGGTGTAATTGAAGAAATCTGCTTCCTCGCCAATGCGAAGTTCGTATTTCGAGACGCCTGCCAACCCTGCCAATCCGCTTACCGCAGCCGGGTTTGAAGGGTCATAGGTTAGAACGGCCTGAAACTGAGCGCGCGCTTCGGAGATGCGTTCGAGCAGCGCAAGCAATCTCGCACGGCGTACCAGGACGTCCGAATTCTGCGGCGCCGCGCTGCGAGCCTGTTCCAACACTGCCAGCGCCCGCGAGTATTTCTGTTGCCAGAGCAGGACATCCGCCAGGCCGGTGAGCACGTCCACATCGTTGGGAAACTTGCTGAGGACCAGTTGGTCTTCGGTTTCCGCTTCCTGCCAATGCCCAGTCCACGCCAGCAACCGCCCCCGCCAGGCATGTGCTTCCATGTCGTCCGGCGCCTCGGCCAGACGACGATCCACGACTGCCAACGCCACAAGGATCTGATGCTGCTCTACCGCGGAGCGCACCTGTTGCTGCCAGTCGTCCTCGGCAAGCAGGTTTGCGGAAAACAGAAGACAGGCCACGACAAACGCTGCGGCGGGTTGGTGGAGTCTCGGCACCACTCTGACCATCGGTAGGAATCGCGCACGCAAACAGGTAACCGTAGTAATCCAGTGCCTGGTTCCACTTCTGGGCGACGAGGCGCGGGGCCTCTAGTGTCGGGAGTAGGTGATGCTGATAAAGTCGTGGGATTTGGCCGCGAGATCAGGAAGAATTACTTCACGATCTGTCCAACGGATCCCCGGTATGCCTGAAGCGTTTTGAATTGTGCGGAGCGAAACCAACGTAAGTCCGGCGACGGGAAGTTCGGTATTGATTTCGATTTGCGCACCGCCAGTAACCGGACGGGGAACCCAACTTACTTGGCTGCGGGCTTTCCAGAAGCGCGCGTACTCGGTCATGTTCTCCACCAGAATGTCTTTGGGCAGCCGGGAAAGCAGCGCTCGCTCCGCTTCCAGTTTGTCCTGCGCGTTGTTGCTGTGAATCAAGATCACGGAGGGCGCTCCGTTTTCCGCATTCGCTTCGATCACATCCAACATCGCGGGAATACGATCCGCTAGTGGTGGTAGCTGTTCGTCTTCAAACGTGACGGGAAATTCGAATATCGGAGACGTCTCGGTCAAACCTAAATCAAAGTCCAGTTGATAAGGGAAATTGGTGAGCACATCTCCGGCGGTAAACGATGAATCGAACTGGTATCCGCAGCGTACCAGTGCCTCGGGAAGGTAGGGTGTCACTCGCAGATGGCCAGCGCGAAAAAAGATGGTTTCGTGGGCGGGAATTTCACCGTCGAGCAGACTCTTGCTTACGCAGACTTCACCCAGAGCGGTGGCATCCTGGGCTGCATTATCGCGTGTAGCGCGGCCGTGATAGCTGGGATATTGTTCCTCGCCGGTTCCGAGCGGCACTTTGTTGAATAGCTTCGTGTGGATCACGCTGTGGCTTTCGATGTCACTCTTGCCGGCGGCCAACTCACGCAGAATATCCAGCGACGGGCCGAAGAAGAAAGCGTGGCTGTTGACATCATCCAGATATTTGGTCTGCACAAAGAATGTGCTGGAGGTTCCTGCGTTCTTTTCGAATGCGGCGAAGACCAGCATAGGCTGGAACGAATACTCCCAGTCAACGTCGTGCGAGAGCATCAAGACCGACCTCTTCCCGTTTGGAATCGTGCCCAGGCGGATGGCAGTGTCCGAGTAAGTTTCGTACCAGGCGCGCAACAGAAGCAGCCAGACATCGGTTCCCGGCTCGAAGCCGTTGACGTAGATCCTCTGAGCTTCGTAATCCCGGTTCTGCTGACTCCGAAGCACAACGTCATTCAGAGCGACGCCGATCAGGTAGGTGTGACCTCGTCCCATGTCGTGCCTGAGGACGGCGGTGGAACCGTCTTCGAACTGGGCCAGGCTCCGCGTTCCGGCGGCTGGCTGGTAGCCATTGCTCCAGATGACTTCAGGGATCGCAGGAGAACCCAAAGGAACCTCTTGTTCGGCGGCGCGGTTCAAGTACTGCAACGTTGGATCTGTTGCCTCAGGATCTGCCGTTTCGAAGACGATCTTGTGACGCGTGCGGAGAGGAAGCACATCCTCAAAACCGAACAGTGTCTTGAAGCCACCCCAGAAAACATTCTGAGCAAAAATGACGCCACCGTGCGAGACGAAATCGGAGATGGCCTGGGCCTGCGCCGCGTCGTAGGTGTTTCCGTCAACCTCCGGATACAGAACCATCAACTTGTGACGTAACGCGGTGGGTAGATCGCGCGTCACCAGAAACGGAATCCCCATGGCTTGCAGGCATCGTACCGGCGACTCCCCGTTTTCGTTGGATTTGGTCAATAGAATTGCCACCTGAGATGGCGCTCTTTCGGGGAAACTCTTGACTGCGTCGCTTTGAATGAGCCGTGGACGGTTCGCGATATGTAGCGCGGCGGGATGAAGAGCGCCAGCGGAGAAACCTCGATGAAGGACCACGCGATAAATTGTGTAAGCCACCAGGCCAGTGATCGCGACCAGGACGATGACACTCAGGCGCGATGTTTTCACGAGTCTCCTCCGTCCGGAAATTGATTCTGGCTGGCAGCTATCTTGACTGGCTGGCCTGATGATCGTCTGACTATTCGCGGGCCCATCCCCGATTCGATTTGGATCTACAACTCATATCGGCAAAATTTGCAGGACGAACATCAGGTTTTCTAAGGAAACAAGCATTAACGAGGATTAATTCGGGCGGAGTTGATCAACTGGAAGGTATCCAAAAAACGACTTCCCTCTCGCATCACCAGGGCTCTTCGCGTGCCGACTGCAGGCGCGGTAGTGAATCCTTAGAAGAAAAACTTCAGACCCGCCTGCAGGATGCGGGCGGGTCTGGCCGAGGTGACCAGGCCGAACGTGCCGCCCATATTGACTCCATTAACGATGTCAGGGTAACCCGCATTGACGAGGCCATTGGGATTGCCAAATTGCGCGTGGTTGAAAGTGTTAAAGGCTTCGAAGCGGAATTGAAGTTCTTCGGAGTCGGAGAACTTCGCGGACTTCAGCAGGGCCATGTCGAAGTTGTTAAGCCCGGGCCCATGAAAGAAGCGCCGGCGGGAATTGCCGAACTGTCCTGGTTGTTCTTCGCTAAAGAGCGCGGTGTTGAAGTACTGGTTACCGTGACGCGGATTGGTGTCGGCCAGAACGTGCCCGCCTGAAAAGTTGGGCACGTCTACTGGGGCGGCGTTGGCGCCGATCAGAGCATTATCGTCGTTCTCTGACAAACTGACTGGAAGGCCAGTCGCGAAGGTGGTGATACCGCTGAGGCGCCATCCTCCAATTGTCCGCTTGGCCCATCCGGTTCCGGCGAACTTGCCAAAGGGCAGCAGCCAGTTGTAGCTGATCACAAAATGTTGCGTTAAATCAAAATTGCACAGACCGATGCTCTGCGCGGGATTGAACGGGTAAGTGGAATCCTGCAGGCCGGAAGCGTTGTCCATGCACTTGCTGTAAGTGTAGGCGGCGAGAAAGCTCAACGACTCGGTATTGTGGCTGACGCTGACTTGCAGGGAGTTGTAGCGCGAGTTGGCGACTGTGGTTTCGTACGGGTTGGTGTCAAAGTCTGGTCCGAGGGGCCGCGTGCTCAGAAAAGTCCGTCCCGCGAACGGCGACGGTCCCGGGAGCGTAACCCATTCGGTGCCGCCCGGCGGCGTCTCGCTGAATTGACCGCACGGCGGCGCAGTGGTTGCGGGAGCAAGATTGGCCGGATTGCTCAAGTACAAACACAGCGCCGGATTGGCGGGATTAGCTTCGATGGACGTAACCAGACGATGTCCTTGATTTCCAACATAGCTAGCCGTGACTACCGTGTTCGGCCCGACCTGGCGCTGCAGTGAGAATTCATAATGTTCGGAATAGGGCAGCTTGTTGTTGTGGTCGAAAGAAAATCCGTAGGAAATCGGTTCCACGCCAGCCCAGTCAAAATTGGTGTCAGGATTCTTCGCCGAAACATTGGTGGGAGGAAATGTGAAGGGGAATCGCGGCCAGCCAGAGACGAGTCCGCCGGTAGAACGGACGGTGTAGGGGGCTTCGAGGAGCGGAGGATCAGAACTTCCGTAGTAGAGACCGTAAGGCGGGTCACCGACTTCGAGGAACTGTGACAGATCTTCGACGGACGTGTAGTACAAACCGGCGCCGACACGGATGCTGGTTTTTCCCGGCCCGCCAAAAAGCGCACCCAGCAGGCCCGAAGAAGCGCTGGGAGAATAGGCGAGGCCGAGACGAGGGGAAAAATCGTGCCACTGAGTGGGCGCAAGGGTGCGCGGCACGCCGGGATCGCCGGGAACGACCCATCCGGTGGGCGCGCCGGGGAAAACAAGTGACTGCTCCCCGGGAATGATAGTCTCGATTTTGTTCTGAGTGTCGTACCAGGGCATGCTGGCTTCCCAGCGCAGTCCGTAGTTCAAAACGAGGCTGGAGGTTGCTCGCCAACTATCCTGAGCGTAGAGCGCATAGTACTTGCTGCGCGAATCCAGAATTTGCGGGCTGGCCTGGGTTAAGTTGTCGGGCGCGCCGATGAGAAAGTCGGCAAAGTCGATTCCAGTCTCGCCGCCAGTAAACGAATATTGGCCGTTTTCCGCGGCGAGATTTCGTTCGTTGATCTGGTCGTAGTGAAACTGACCGCCGAACTGAAGGCTGTGCACGCCGACGACTCGGGTGAAATTGTCGAGGATCTGAAACGAGTTGTTGTACTGCCCCGTGCTCACCTGCGGAACACCGATGGCGAAGTTGTTGAATGTGACGTAAGGCACGCCCTCCAACTTGGGAGCGATCGGACTGATGCCTCCGAGAGGGTTGCTCCAGGGAGTCACGAATCCTAAGCTGGCGAGGCTGTAATTCGATCCTACCCCGCCTTCCGGCTCCGTCAGAGCGAGCGTGTTTCGCACGTAGCTGAGGCGGAGTTCATTTACGGCGAAGGAGCCGAAGTTCTTGGTGTCACCCAGGTTTAGCAGCTGCGCGCGGCCGGCAGTCGTGGCGTTATAGGCGAAGGTAGACGCCGGAACGGTGGCTCCGCCACTTGGGTACGGGGAGTTCGCTAGATAGTCGTCGATGAAATAGTAGGCGAATAAGGTTCCAAAGCGAGTGTTCTGATCGACGCGAATGCCACCCTTGTCGTCGCGCAATGTTTGCGCGTATTTAGATGACGAGAAGTTGAAGGTGGGATTGGTCACATTTGGTTGCGGAATGAGACCGAGGTTCAGCATGCTAACGGCCACCGGCGACCAGGCTTGTTTTGGGATGAAAGCATTGGGGAAAACGCACTGGCTTTGGCTCGTGCAGCCATCGAAGTAATAGGGTTCGGTATCGAAGATCGTATTGGGCGGCAAACTCATTCTCTGGTTGAGAACCGCCGCAAAGCCGGGACCGCCGACACTCCCGGTGAGTGATGACGCCGAGTCGGAGAAGTCGCCTGTGAAGTTTCCCGCGGACGGCACCGTGGTGGTTGCCGGAGAAGATTGGGTCTGGCGGGTGCCCTGGTAATCGACAAAAAAGAAAGTCTTGTCCTTTCTGATGGGACCGCCGAAGGTGCTGCCGAACTGATTCTGGCGGAAGACGGGGACGGAATCGGTGAAATACTGGGTCGCATCGAGTGCGGTGTTGCGCAGAAACTCAAAGCCGCTGCCGTGAAAGTTATTCGTCCCCGATTTTGTCACGACGTTGATTTGTCCGCCGCTGTAGTTGCCGTATTCGGCGTCGAAGTTGTTGGTGATGATGCGAAATTCCTCAATCGAATCCAGGTTGGGGATGATGGCAGCTCCGTTATTCTTGCCTTCCTCCACATTCGATCCGTTGACCATGAAGCCGTTGGAGGTTTCCCGCTGGCCGTTGACCGACTGATTGCCTGCATCACCGAGGCCCGGCGTTCCTGTGTCCCCGGAGTTGTAGGGCGATACGCCCGGCTGCAGCGCCAGCAGGTCGATGTAACTTCGGCCGTTGAGGGGAACGGCTTCGATGCTCTTCGACTCGATCACCTCTCCCATCTGGGTGCTCTGGGTTTCCACATGGACGGAGTCCATTCTCACTTCGACTTGCTCACTGATGGCGCCGACATCGAGACCTGCATCGGCTCGTATTGCGGCGTTGGCATCGATGACCATGCCGGTCTTGCGGTAGGTCTTAAAACCCGCATGGCTGATTTCCAGATCGTAAGTGCCGATTGGCAGCGCCGGCAGGCTATAGAAACCTTTGGCGTCGGTTTTGACAGAGGTCTTGATTCCGGTCAAGGTATCGGTTGCGATCACGGAGGCGCCGGGAAGAACCGCGCCCGACGCATCGGTTACGACACCAGAGATGGAACCCGTGATGCTCGCTGACGCAAGGGCCAAAGCAAAAAACATGAACGTGAGAACTGCGACAGCGGCACACAGAGATTTTCGCATGGCTGCCCCCCTGGTTCAACTTTGCCCGCCATTTACTGTTTGATCCACGCTACCATCAATTACGCACAGAACGCGATTTGAAAATCCAATGCACGAAAAGTATCCAATCATTATTAGTGAAGATGCTTCTCACGGTCTCACAGGATTGAAGTTTCCGGCAGCGTCCAACACTTCCCGTACCTTATCGGCCAGGGCAGCAGGACTAAACGGTTTTTGCAGAAAGAAGACGCCGTCTTCGATGATGCCATGGTGCACGATGGCGTTGTTGGTGTAGCCCGACATGTAGAGCACGCGGGTTTCCGGGTGATGCTGAGTGACGCGACGCGCGACTTCTTTGCCATTGATCCCCGGCATAACCACGTCGGTGAGGAGGAGGTGGATGACGGAGTGCTGTTGGCAGAGTTTCTCCGCCTCCGAAACCTGGTCGGGCACTAATACCGAATATCCGCACCTGGTCAGCACGACCCGCACCAGTTCGCGGAGGGAGTTGTCATCCTCGACCAGCAGGACGGTTTCCTGGCCGCGTGGGGAAACTGCAGCGGGCTTGTCGGGGACTGGCGCTTCGACGGGAGCCTCCACCAGCGGCAGGTAGACTTTGAAGGTCGCGCCCCGCCCCGGCTCACTGTAGACCGAGGTATGGCCTCCACTCTGGCGGACGATTCCGTCCACAGTGGAAAGACCGAGTCCGGTTCCTCGGCCCATTTCCTTGGTTGTGAAGAAAGGGTCGAAGACTTGCGCCACCGTCTCGGGGTCCATGCCGATGCCGGTGTCGCTGACGGCCAGCATGGCGTAGCGGCCGGGGCGAACCCCAGCGCGCGTGCCGGCATAGGCTTCGTCGAGTTCGACGTTGGCCGTTTCCAGTGTGAGTTTGCCGCCATTCGGCATGGCATCGCGCGCATTCACCACCAGGTTCATGATGACCTGCTCCATTTGGCTGCGATCGGCGCGCACGGTTCCAAGGTTCAGGGCCAGTTGCGCGCTCATGTCCACGTCTTCCCCGATTACGCGGCGCAACATCTTCTCCAGGTCACCGATCACTGCATTCAGGCTGAGGGCTTTGGGCTGCAGCACTTGCCGGCGACTGAATGCCAGCAACTGGTGGGTCAGCGCGGCGGCGCGGTTGGCGGCTTGTTCAATCTGTTCCACGCTGTGCATGGGGCCGGAGTTCCCGCGCAGGCTCTCGGTGAGCACAGATGAATGGCCTTTGATCACGGTGAGCAGGTTGTTAAAGTCGTGGGCGACCCCACCCGCCAGTTTTCCGATGGCCTCCATCTTCTGCGATTGACGCAGTTGTTCTTCGATTTTTCGCTTCTCGGTAATGTCGTGCGAAATGCCCACCAAGCCAATGATTCGGCCCTTGGCATCGCGATAAGGGCCCTTGGTGGCGAGATAGACGCGAGTCACTCCGGCAGCTGTTCCGGCTTCTTCGTAGGTGCAAGTGACGCCGTCACGGATCACGATGCGGTCTTTCTCCATCATCTGACGGGCGGTTTCTGGCGAAAACACTTCAAGGTCATTCTTGCCGATCACTTCGTCCACGCTACGACCCAAGAGGCGAGCGCCCGCAGTGTTGATCATCAGGTAGCGACTCTCCAGGTCCTTTACGAAAACTGCATCGGTCGTACCTTCGATCACCGCATGCAACAGACCGTGGTTCTGGCGCAGCTCTTCAGTACTGCGGCGCTGTCTCTGCTGGGTAGCCAGCAGCCGCACGCTCGAGCAAGTGAAGGAGATCAAAACCACGATCGAAGCCAGCGTGAGTTGCTCTCGAGCGATCCGCGCCGACATCAGCAAGACGCAAGCCGGAAAAAACAGAGGGAAGAGCTGCGTTACCACCGAACTTTCGGCCTGCACTGGAGCAGCGGCCCCGGAACTCGATGCGCCCGGGGGATTCCAAGTAGCGGCCAACAGCACTCCTGAAGCGAGGGTGCAACTCCAGACCAAATCGAACCATGCTCCAGACTGCAGGTTCCTCCCGGGACCGTAATAGTAGAAATAATCACCGGCGAGCGCGACCGCGGAATACACGGCCATGCGCCCGAACATGCTGCGGAAGCCCGTGGACTTGGTCAGGACCGCGCGCAGGGAAAGCGCGCCCAGCAGCAGACCGTTGTAAATAAAATAGGGCGCCCAAACGGAGTGGGCGAGTTCAGATCCGGATGTTCCCTGCGACGGAAAATAGAAAAAATACAGATAGGCAGCGACCGCAAATACTGCGGCTTGCATGAGATCGAGAAGAAGGAGCGGATCAAAGCCTTCCGGCTCACGATCGGGATCCAAGAACAACGTCATCCAAAGGGGTGCGGACCCGAAGAAGAAGAGAAGGTTGATCAGCCACTCGATTAAACGGGACGCACGGAACCCCTCGTCGTACGTAGTCAGGGCTTGGGCCAGGACGTACAAAGAGAAAGAGAGCGCGGTGAGCTGCCAGAAGTAGCGTCCCAGCCGGTTGGAACGGTGGGCGGCGTGAAGAGTCGCGACCAGGCAGCAGATGCCGAGTCCAAGCTGGAATGCATCGGAGAGAGCCGGGCCCGGCGAACGGGTGCCGAGCGTTGCTAACACCAGGACGTGCGCCATCAGCAGCACCGATGCTGCCGTGATGATCCTTCGCGGGAAAATCATCTGCGGAGCACCTCCTCAGGCACAAGTCCCAGGTCTGTGACCCAGGATTTCCCTTTCGGAATCCCGCGCTGCGCGTGGTGTATTGGAAAGCTCCTTCTGGACTTCCAGAACGGCCCATTGTAAACCACCGACTGCACGCTAGTTGCAGAGGGTCATCGACTCAGTTATGAGCTGCGCGATGACTGAACGCGCTCTCCACTGCTGATTAAGCCAGCCTGGTTGAGTGGAACCCTCGCGGGTGGCCTTAAGTCGTCATTCCGAGCATGGACCAAAGTTTTGGTGGTCGCATCGAGAGCAATTTCAAGTTATCATTCCAAAGAAATCGGTACTGCACCGCTGGCTAGCTGCGAAATCGGTGACCGATTATTCAGGGGAGACTATGCCGATCAGCTTTGAGCCGACACATGACGGGAACGAGGATTCTCTGCGCTTTCAACCCATGGAGCGCTTGAAGGTTTATTTGTTCGGGGCGACCGTGTTGTTCGCGTCGTTTGGAATGGGAGAGGCGGTCTACCGCGTCTTGTTTTCAGAGTTTGACGGCGCGACGGACCGCATTCCGATCGAGGCTCTGTTCGGTTTGGTCTTCGCCTGGCTCGCCACCAAGTTTGTGGGTGATGCCTACCGGAATCGAAAGCAGAGGAGCGCTCGGCTTAACTTCATTTGTGATCGAAGCCGGCAAATCCGCGGCGCTCTGGAAGCGATCACTCCGTTGGCCCATCCAGTGAAGAACCAGCAATCGATTCGAGTGATTCGTGAAGAGGTAGATAAGATTGAGTGGGCGCTGAAGGAGATTTTGCCGCGCTGAGGTTCCACGGTACGCCAGCGTACGACCATTTTTAAGATCGCGAGATTCTTACGGTTGAGGTATTCTTCCCGTGAGAAGTCCCATGATGAAGCGCACCTCTGCTTCGGTTTTCCTTCTCTTCTTCCTCTGGCTCTTCCTCTGCCTCGCCCATTTTGCTGCGGGACAAACTGCTTCCATCAGCGGTACGGTCGCCGACACCACCGCAGCGGTTGTGCCACAGGCGCGAATTACCGCGCGCAACATCGCAACTAACATCTCGCGAAGCACTGCGACGGATGAGTCCGGGAGTTACCGGATCACGAGCCTGGTGCCGGGAGTCTACGAAGTGCTCGTCGAACGGACGGGCTTCAAAACGGTGGAGTATTCCCGCGTGGAACTCTCCGTCGGCCAGGTCCAGAATCTCAGTCCGACGCTGGTGCCGAGCGCGACGGCCGAGACGGTCACGGTGCACAGTGAGCAGGTAGCGCCGATAGATCTGGACGATGCGCAGATCGGCAACGTCGTTAAGAGCGAGCAGATTGAGGATCTGCCGATGATCCTGCGCGATCCCTATCAACTCATTTTGCTTTCGCCGGGGGCGATCCAGTCAAATTCCATTTTGCAAGGGCTCTCGGTGAATGGATCACGCGAGCGCAACAACAACTTCCTGCTGGACGGGACCGATAATAACGATGCCGAGATTCCCGGTTTGACTTTGCCGCAGCCGGGACTGACCGCCCTGAATCCGGATTCGGTGCAGGAGTTTCGCGTCATCACCAGCGATTTCTTGCCTGAGTTTGGGCGCAACACGGGAGCGGTTATTGACATTGTGAGCAAGCGCGGCACCAACGAATTTCATTCCGATGTCTACTGGTTTGGGCGCTTCGATGCTTTGGGCGCGCGTGACTATTTCAATCATGAGACCAATGCTGCCGGACAAGTCGTAGCCAAAGATTCGTATTCCCGAAATACTTTTGGAGTCTCTGCGGGAGGACCGCTGCAGCACAACAAGACATTCTGGTTCGCGAACTACGATGGCGAGCGGTTTTCCACCACCCTCACCAACACCAGTACAGTGCCGACCCAGGCCTTCAAGACCGGCAGCTTCACATTCGACAATGTGCCCATCGATGTCAGTACGCCGACGTCGCCCTTTAATATTTTTGGCTTGCCGCTGGATCCGACGATGCAGAAGATCCTGGCGCTGTATCCCGCGCCCAACGGCCCGGCGGTCGACGATGTGCGCGGTTTGCTGTTTTATCCCAGCCTGTCGCAGACGACCGGTGACAATTTCAGCGTGCGCGTGGATCACAGCCTCTCTCAGAGCGAAACGCTGGCGGTGCGATACACCTTCAACCGCTACCAGGACCCCAACTTCGATCACACGGATTTCCTTCCTGGTCTGGGCGGGACCGGCACGTCGCAGAGAAGACAGAATGCGTCGCTGCAGTTGACCTCAGTGATCCACTCCAGGCTGGTGAATAACTTTCGTCTGGGCGGGAACCGCATCAATTTCCCGCTCACCTGCGAAGGGTTGAACACGCTGGACAGTCTCGGCCTGACGGATCCGTATGGACGCGGGTTCGATTTTCCGTTGCCGGGAGTGGCCGGTTTCGGCTGCCTGCTGCAAAACGATCGCGATGGTTCGGTGCGGTTCAGCGGTACCTATACGATCGGGGATGACCTTACCTGGGCGCGAGGCCTGCACACGTTCAAGTTGGGCGCGGAGTGGCGCGATGCTTACTCGAACAGTACGAATGATTATGTGTCGCGGCCGACGGTGAGCTTCCAGAATTTCGAGAACTTCGGAGGTGCCGCGGCTTTGCCCCCGACCGGCGATCCGAATATCGATGCGAACCCAACCCTGCAGGACCTGGTGTGGACACTGTTCGGAACCGTGGGATCGGTGACGCAAGCGGAGTTCTTTGACAAGGCAGGGAATCGAACTGCCGACGATCTGCGCGGATTCCGGCAGAGGGACTTTGATGCTTTCGTGCAGGACACTTTCAAGATTCGTCCCAACCTCACGCTGAACTACGGACTGCGCTACCAGTTCAACGGCGTACCCCACGAAGTGAACAATTTGCTTTCCACGCTGTTTGCGAATCCGAGCGGGCCGCCGGCTGCGTCTTGTGAATGTTTCACATTCTCTATGGTGGGGCCGGGCCACGGCCTGCCGCGTTTGTACAGCAACGACTGGCACGATTTCGAACCACGGGTGGGACTCGCTTGGGATCCATTCAAAGATGGCAAGACGTCGGTTCGCGTAGGCTATGGAACTTTTCACGACCGGCTGTTTGGCCAGTTGCTGGGACTGGTGCGCGCGAACGCGCCCTTCCAGCAGGCTTATTTCCAGCCGTTCTTTGGTCAGCCGCAGCCTACTTGTCCAGCGCCGGAAGTCCAGACTCAATTTGGGTTGTGCATCGGTCCGGCCGCTTCCACGTTGACTACGCCGCCTACGTTGACAACCTCAGATCAAGTCACGCAGGGTTCGGGGGATCTGCCGTTCATCATCGATCCGAATTTGCGCATGCCGTACAGCCAGAACTGGAATATTGGAGTGCAGCGCGATTTGCGGGGCAGCATACTGGTGGAAGTGAATTATGTAGGATCGAAAGGAACGCGGCTGCTTCGACTGGTGGACGGCAACCCGCCGCAACCGGCTCTGGTGGCCCAGTTGGACGCGTTCTGCATGCCCGGCAACCCTGCGAATCAGGGTTTTGCTACGCCGACAGGACAATGTGACCAATCTACGTTGCAGTTCGACAGTCTCTGGTTTGGCGCCGAATCAGGCCTGCTGCCTTTCGACGCGGTGAATAACAACGCTTTCCTCTCGGCGGAAATTTTCAACAACGCAGCGTCCTCCAACTATCAGGCCTTGCAGGCGAACCTGACGAAGCGGATGTCGCGCGGTCTGATGTTTCAGGTGGCGTACACCTGGGCGCACGCCATCGACGACTCGTCCGATCCGCTGACTCCCGCGAGCGGCAACCAGGGATTCCCGCGCAACTCGCTCGACCTAGCTGCGGAACGGGGGAATTCTGATTTCGATGTGAGACAACGGTTGGTCCTAAACTACGCTTGGGCGCTTCCTGTCGGCCGGGGACACGATCACCTTGCCGAAGGGGTTGCGGGCAGGATATTCGAGGGCTGGGAGATAGCCGGGATCACGACTTTTTCCGGCGGCCTGCCTTTTGACATCTTAACGTCGCTCGATACCGCTCATACCGGCCAGGAGCAGCGACCGGACTACAGTTCTGCGGGCACTCCTGTTCCAGTGAACAGTCCAACCACGCAGACGGGGCCGAATCTGGGATTGTTCTCCAATCCCGCGTGGGGCAGTGCAGGCAACCTTGGCCGCAACCACTTCTTCGGCCCGGGATTCAATAACTGGGACATGCTTCTGCAGAAGACTTCGAGGCTTACCGAGCGGGTGAACCTGCAGTTGCGTGCCGAGAGCTACAACTTATTCAATCGCGTCCCCTTCAGCCAGCCAGGAAATCTGACTTTTGATCCGGGAACATTCGGCCAGTCGAGTTCCGAGGTGAGGCAGGCCGACCTCACTACCGGCGCCCGGCAAATCCAGTTTGGGATGAAGCTCAGCTTTTGACTTGAGCTTCTGGCCAAGGGGGCCGCGGCAAACTCGATCGCAAACAAAACGTCCCATGGCTCATAGAGTCATGGGACGCTTGTCGAACAGCCCTCCCCCGAAGTCTGCTCAAGAACAGACTACCGTTTAGGCGTCCCTGCGGGAATGGCTCCGATGGGCTATTACAGAAGTAATTAGTAGATCAGTGCGAACAATCCTGAATTCGGGCGGCAATGGCTAGTTCCAGGTCGACCGCGCATCCGATCGCCAAACGCCTCCTGAAGCTTTCGATGGTATCTTGGTGGTGAATCGTCAACGGTCGACTGTCGGCACACCTCATGGACATTCTCAAGATTCTCTTTGAGCAGCACTTCGGCTCACCGGTGGAGCAGGTGCAGCCGTTGCAGGGACAGCTGGGCGGTTCGGGACGCAAGATCATCCGGCTGGCAGGCGAGAGAATTAGCGCCATCGGAATTCTGTATGACGTGCGCGAAGAGAACGCCGCCTTCCTCGAATTCTCCCGGCACTTTCGCAAGCACGGTCTGCCCGTGCCGGAGATCTATGGTGAAGATTTAGATCACGGAGCCTACCTTGAAGAGGATCTGGGGGACACATCGCTTTTTGAGTTTCTGACCAAGAATCGTGCAGGCGAAAATATAGCTCCTGCGGTGGTCGAAGCCTATCGTAAGGTCATCGCCACGCTGCCGCGATTTCAAGTGGAAGCGGGGCGCGACTTGAACTACAAGGTCTGCTATCCGCGAGGCAGCTTCGACCGGCAGTCGATTGCGTGGGACCTGAATTACTTCAAATATTATTTCTTGCGTCTGGCGGGCATTCCGTTCAGCGAACAGGCGCTGGAAGACGATTTCAGCCGGTTGACGAAGTTCTTGCTGAGTGCGGGTCGTGACTATTTCCTATATCGCGATTTTCAGTCGCGCAACATTATGTTGCGCGATGGCCAGTCTTATTTTCTCGATTATCAGGGTGGGCGCAAAGGTGCGCTGCAATATGACGTCGCCTCTCTTCTCTACGACGCCAAAGCCGATCTGCCGCCGGAACTGCGGCAGCGGCTGCTCGATCATTATCTCGAAACGCTGAGCGGCTTCGTTGACATGAAACGCGATGCGTTTATGCAGCATTACTACGCGTACGTGTACATCCGCATCATGCAGGCGTTAGGGGCATATGGATTTCGCGGGTTCTATGAGCGCAAGGTGCATTTTCTGCAAAGCGTGCCGTACGCGCTGAAAAACCTGCGCTGGCTGTTGCACAACGTGACACTGCCGATCGCGTTGCCGACGCTGATGGATGCCTTCCACAGCATGCTGGCTTCGGAGAAATTGCAGGGGCTGGCTTCGGATGCCGACAATCTGGTTGTGCGGATTGTTAGTTTTTCTTTTCATCGAGGCTGGCCGAAAGATGACAGCGGGAACGGCGGGGGCTTTGTTTTTGATGGGCGGAGTCTGCCGAACCCGGGCCGTGAGGAGCGCTTCAAGATGCTCACTGGCAGAGATGCTCCGGTGATTGAGTATCTGAATCAACAGGAAAGTGCGCACCAGTTTCTGGCCAGCGTGATGTCTCTGGTGGACGCCACCGTGAGCAACTATCAGAAGCGCGGATTCAAGAATTTGATGGTTTCGTTTGGGTGTACCGGTGGACAGCATCGTTCGGTCTACCTGGCTGAGCAACTGGCGAAACGGCTGCAGGGACGGAACGGAATCGAGGTCGTTCTGCAACATCGCGAGTTGGAAAGAATGGCGGCAGAAAACACAGCAGCGGGAAAATCCGCGCAATGAGGGCGATGATTCTGGCTGCGGGCCTGGGAACGCGCCTGCGACCGCTCACTGACAATCGCCCCAAGGCTTTGGTGGAAGTTGCCGGGCGCACGATGTTGGAGATTACTCTCCTCCGGTTGCGCGAGTTTGGGATTCGCGAAGTGATTGTCAACGTGCATCACTTCGCCGACATGGTCGTGGATTATCTCAAGAAGAACGACAACTTCGGCATGCGGATTGAAGTCTCACGCGAAGATGTTTTGCTCGATACCGGTGGTGGACTGAAAAAGGCAGCGTGGTTCTTTCTGGAAGAGGAAAGCTCGGACGAGCCGTTCCTGCTGCACAACGTCGATGTGCTGAGCACGATCGATTTCCGCCGCATGACGGAGTTCCATCAACAGAATCGGGCATTGGTAACACTGGCAGTGCAGGACCGCGAAACGTCGCGCTATTTACTGTTTGATGAGCAGAATCAACTCTGCGGGCGGCGAGCAGGACGCGGCCAGGCGCCGGAGATTGTCCGACCTTCAAACAATCCACAAGCCCTCGCATTTTCTGGAGTGCATATCATCTCTCCTCGGTTTCTTCCGATGATGGAGGAGGATGGGGTCTTCTCGATAATCAGCTCTTATCTGCGGCTGGCGGGCCAGGGAGAAAAGATCGTGGCATTCCGGGCGGATGAGTATTACTGGCGCGATTTGGGCAAACCGGAGAACATCGTGCAGGCTGCTCGGGATTTGAAGGAAAAAGGTCTTCAACTGTAGTCAGGACTTTCCGCTTGCAGAGGCCCAAGGGCTTCGATACCATCGGTGCACCTCGCGATACAACTATGAATAGGTGCTATCCAGAGCGAATTCGTGTCATAGTCGTAGGGGTAGATATGGTTGCACCCTCGGCGGCGTGGAGGGAACTAGCGAGCTGAGAAACACGAAATTTTGAAGGCTCCCGAATCCCGCCCCGCCAGAAACGCTGGCTCGGTGGGTTTTGCTTTTTAGCGACTTCTTAAGCTATGTGAGGCGCGCATGAAGGACGAGACTTCGAACACGGCGAAGAAGATGACGGCGAAAAATATGACGGGTGCCAGCATTCTCTGGGAATGTCTGGAACGCGAGGGCGTGCAGGTCGTGTTTGGATATCCGGGCGGCGCCATTCTGCCGGCTTACGACGCGCTCAAACACAGCAAGATTCATCATGTGCTGGTGCGCCACGAACAGGGCGCGACCCACATGGCGGATGGCTTCGCGCGAGCCAGCGGGCGGGTGGGAGTGGCGATCGCCACGTCCGGGCCGGGCGCGACGAATATGGTCACGGGGATTGCCACGGCCATGCTCGACTCGTCGCCGATTGTCTGCATCACCGGGCAGGTGGGAAGCAAGCTGATCGGGTCGGATGCCTTCCAGGAAACGGATATTACCGGCGTTACGCTACCGATCACCAAGCACAACTATCTTGTGACTCATGCCAGTGAAGTGGCGCGAACCATTCGCGAAGCGTTCTACGTGGCGCGCTCGGGGCGGCCGGGGCCGGTGCTGGTGGATATCACGAAAGACGCGCAGCAGACGACCTGCGACTTTGACTGGGAAGCGGCCAAGCCGCAACTGCCGGGGTATCGTCCGGACCTGTCGCCGGAGAAGAAGGAATACGAGCAGGCGCTGGAACTGATTCGCAATTCCAAACGGCCGGTGATTCTGGCGGGGCATGGCATCATTATTTCCGGAGCCATGGCGGAGGTGCGTGAGTTTGCCGAGCGCGCGGGCATTCCGGTGGCGCTTACTCTGCTGGGCATTGGTTCGTTTCCAGCGGCACATCCCCTGAACCTCGGCATGATGGGGATGCACGGCGAGGCCTGGGTGAATCACACGATTCAGGAAGCCGATCTGCTGCTGGCCTTCGGCATGCGCTTTGATGATCGCGTGACCGGCAACCTGAAGACATATGCGGCTAATGCCAAGAAGATTCACATCGAGATTGATCCGGCGGAGATCAATAAGAACGTGAAAGTCGATGTCCCGCTGGTGGGGGATCTGCGGGAGGTGCTGCATCATTTGTTGCCGCACGTCGAATCAATTGACCGCAGCGAGTGGCTGGATTCCATCGATAAGTTGAAGGGCGATGCCGCGGTGCGCGACATTCAAAACCTTCCGGACAGCGGGCATCTTTATGCGGCGCACGTGATCAACGATCTATGGCGCGAGACGCGCGATCACGAAACTGTGGTGGTGACCGACGTGGGCCAGCATCAGATGTGGGAGGCGCAATACTACAAGCACGAGAAGGCGCGTAGCCTGATCACGTCCGGAGGGTTGGGGACGATGGGGTTCGCTTTGCCCGCGGCGATCGGCGCGAAGGTCGCGCGGCCGGAAGCGGATGTCTGGGTGGTAGTGGGCGATGGCGGTTTTCAGATGACGCTGTGTGAGCTGGCGACCATTGTGCAGGAGAAGCTCAAGGTGAACATAGCCATCATCAACAATGGGTTTCTGGGGATGGTTCGGCAGTGGCAAGAATTTTTCTACGAGCGCAACTACGCGGCGACGCCGCTGCTGAATCCGGATTTCGAAAAGCTCGGCGAGGCTTACGGCATTCGCAGCATGACCGTCACGGAGCGCTCGCAGGTGGTGCCGTCAGTGCGGGCGGCGCGAGAGCATGATGGGCCGGTGCTGATCAACTTTAGAGTAGAACAAGAGGACACCGTGTATCCCATGGTGGCGGCGGGAGCGTCGCTACATGAGATGATCCGGCGCCCCAGTAAGATTGTTGAAACCGCCGAAGATGAGTAACGAGCGACGAGTAAAACGACGAATAGAGAAAACATGCTGAACACTTATGTGGTTTATGTGGAAAACAAGCCAGGCGTGCTGACGCGTGTGGCCTCGCTGTTTCGGCGGCGGGCATTCAATATTGACTCGCTGACGGTGGGGCGCACGGAAAAGCCCGAAGTCTCGCGCATGACGATCACGGCGGAAGCGGACCAGGATCAGGCGCGCCGCATCGAGGCCAATCTCTATAAGCTGGTCAACGTGCTGCTGGTGGAGAACATCACCAACCAGCCCGCGATCGTTCGCGACCTGGCCATGATCAAAGTGGCGGCCACGCACGAGGCGCGATCGCATGTCCTAGAATTGGCCAGCGTGTTCCGGGCACGCGTGGTGGATGTTGCTCCTGAGTCGCTAACTATTGAAATCACCGGAGCTGAAGACAAGATCGATGGGCTGCTGGAGGTGCTGCGTCCCTACGGCGTGCTGGAGATGGTCAGGACCGGGATTGTGGCCATGCGGCGTGGCAAGATCTCGGCGGTTGCCTCCACGACCGCGCCGGATCAGGATGGTGCCGAAGAAGACGTTTCGCACTCGGTTTGAAGGAGTCTCAGAGACCCCGTCCCAACGAAGGAAACCCAATCCGCTCTTAGATTTAGCCCGCCCGAAAACACCTGCAGTTTCGACCTGCCAATACCCACCGGCGACCCATTACCGCAAGTTACCGAAGTTTATAAAAAACTGTCTAAATCATTGTTTCTAATAGTGTTAGCTGGCATCATGGACTGGCCGAGTATCCTTCCCGGCGGTAGTGTGTTCGAGCCTATGACGGGTGCCACCAGCGTTGCCGCAGGTCTGCCTTCGCACTCCCATTCGTGGAGAGGCCTGTCTGTTCCTGCCAAGTTGTTCATCTCGTTGATTGTCATCGCGGGGATGGCTACGCTGATCTATGGCGGGGTCCACCAGAGCAGCAAGAACATTGCCGAGTTCATCTGCTACCTCGGGATCGCCATTCTAGCGTCCAGACTTAAGGTCAACCTGCCGGGTATCACGGGAACGCTGTCGGTTAATTTTCTGTTCATCCTGATCGGCATTCTGGAGCTCAGCTTCACGGAAACGCTGATTCTGGGCGCGGTGTCGATGTTGGCGCAGTGCATGTATCCAGAGCGCCCCAAAGCGATTCAGGTGACGTTCAACGTGTGCGCTGGGTCGATCTCGACGGCGCTGGCGTATGCGGTGTATCACCATCCCCTGGCGCACCTGCTGGTTGGAAGCAGTCCCGTGCTACTGGGCGTAGCGGCGACGGTGTACTTCATTGCCAACGCTGGTTCGATCGCGATGGTTATCTCGCTGACCGAGCGCCGGCCGCTCATGCGGATTCTGGTGGATTGTTATTTCTGGTCGTTTCCCTATTACCTGGTCGGGGCGGGCATCGCCGGAGCAGTGGGATGGCTCAATCAGAGTTTCAATTGGGAAACATCGTTGCTCATGGTGCCGGTGGTGTATCTGATCTACCGCTCCTATCGTCTCTACCTGGGCAAACTGGAGGACGAGAAGCGCCACGTCGAGGAGATGGCCAATCTGCACCTTCGGACCATCGAGGCTTTGGCACTGGCCATTGAAGCCAAGGACCATACCACCCACGAGCACCTGCAGCGAGTAAGGGTTTACGCCATCGAGGTTGCCAAGGAACTGGGAGTGACCGGGCCCGAACTCGAGGCGCTGCACGCCGCCGCTCTTTTGCACGACATCGGCAAGCTGGCGGTTCCGGAACACATCATCTCGAAGCCCGGGCGGCTGACGCCGGAAGAGTTCGAGAAGATGAAGATTCACACTCTGGTGGGCGCGGAGATTCTGGAACGCGTCCGGTTTCCTTACCCGGTCGTTCCGATCGTGCGAGCCCATCACGAAAAATGGGATGGTTCGGGCTACCCGCTGGGGTTGAAGGGAGCGGAGATTCCTGTGGGCGCGCGCATCCTCTCGGCCGTGGACTATCTCGATGCTCTAGCTTCCGACCGGCAGTATCGCCGAGCCCTGCCCATGCGCGATGTAATTCAAAAACTGGCGGCGGAGTCGGGCAAGTCGTTTGATCCGAGAGTCGTGGATATCCTGCAAAAGCGTTATCAGTCTCTGGAACGGCTGGCTCTGGCTAAGTCGGCGCAGGATCCGAGTGGCCCGCTCTCGACCGCCATCAAAATCGAACGCGGGCTGGAGCCGGCGGCGGGATTCGAGAATGCCACAGTACAGGACTACGCGGGCCGAGAGACGACTTTCCTGTCCTCCATCGCGGCAGCCCGACAGGAGGCGCAGTCGCTATTTGAACTCAGCCAGGACCTGGGCGCATCGCTCAGCTTGACGGAAACACTGTCTGTATTCTCGGTGAAGCTTAAGCCGATGGTGCCTTACGACGCCATCGCTATTTACATCAAGCGCGAGGATGAACTGGTCCCCGAATATGTGAACGGGGACAACTACCGGTTGTTTTCGTCCTTGCGCATTCCTCTCGGGCAGGGACTCTCGGGCTGGGTGGCGCACAACCGCAAGCCGATCATCAATGGCAACCCTTCGGTGGAACCGGGATACCTGAACGATCCTTCGAAGTTCAGCACCTTGCGCTCGGCACTGGCAGTGCCGCTGGAGGGGGTTGCGGGAGTGATCGGAGTGCTCGCGCTCTACCGCGGTGAACGGGACGCCTTCACTACCGACCATCTGCGAATTTTGCTGGCCGTGAGCGGCAAGATGGCGCTGTCAATCGAGAACGCGCTCAAGTATCAGCAGGCCGAGAATTCGGCGATCACCGATTACTTGACGGGGTTACCGAATGCCCGCTCGCTTTTCCTGCAACTCGATCGGGAACTGGCGCGCTGCAAACGCGACAACTCGACGCTGACCGTCATGGTTTCTGATATGGACGGTTTCAAGCAGATCAACGACCGCTTTGGACACCTGGAGGGTAATCGCGTTTTACGCTTGTTCGCTCAGGCACTGAAAGACAGCTCCCGCGAATACGATTATGTCGCGCGCATGGGCGGGGACGAGTTTGTAGTGATTGCCCCGGGGCTTACGGCGGAGGCGGCGGGGAAGAAGGCGGAACAGATGCGGGCGCTTGCCCGGCAGGCGGGAAGCGAAGTGTGTGGCGAAGATCTTCTGTCGCTCAGCGTGGGTCGCGCCATCTATCCAGAAGATGGCAAGGATGCGGAACAGCTTCTGGCCGAGGCCGATCGGCGCATGTATCTGGAAAAGCAAAAAGAGCTTTCGTATAAGGATCGGCGCTCTCATCCCCGCATGAAGTGCCGGCTAACCATTGAACTTCAGACCGGGGAGGGAAACACTCCCTTGTTCGCCAACGTGACCGACGTGAGCCTGGGCGGCTGTTTCGTAGAGACCAGCACGATTGTCGCACCGGGGAGCAAGATCAAGGTGGGATTTTCGATGGACGACCCCAGCCTGACGGCGGAAGGCGTGGTGGCAAGACTCGACCCCGGCTCGGGCATCGCTGTTCAGTTCCGGGAGATGAACCGGGAAGGCCGGGAGCGGATGTTCAAGATCATTGAGTTCGTGCAGAAGACAACCACCTTCTACAACAACCGCTACCTCAACAGTCTGACCAAGAGCTGATCAGCCGGAACTCAGAGCTAGGCTTGCGCGGCCATCGGCTTGGTGGTGGCGCGAATAATCTCGGCGCCGATCTGATCGAGCGGCAGTATCTTATCGGCCAGACCGGCCCGGGCCACGAAGCCGGGCATGCCCCATACCACGCTGCTGGCCTCATCCTGCACATAGATTCGGGCTCCCAGCCCGCGCAGGGTTTCGCAGCCCTTCAGACCATCCTGTCCCATGCCGGTCAGAACCACGGCCAGCGCCCGGGGTCCGTAGAGGCGGGCAATCGATTGGAAAAGGACATCGACCGAGGGGCGACAGAAATTCTCCTTCGGACCTTGATGAGTCTTGAGTACCGGGCTGCCGTCCTCTTGACTGACTACCATGTGAAAATCTCCTGGAGCGATGACGATGCGACCGGCGGTGAGCGCCTCGCCGGAGATGCACTCGCACACCGGCAACGCGGATTTGGCCGAGAGGCGTGCCGCCAGTAACGAAGTGAAAATTTTCGGCATATGCTGCGCGATAACCAGTGGCACGGGAAAGTTCGCCGGCAGCGAGGGCAAGACTCGCGCCAAAGCATCGGGACCGCCCGTAGAGACTCCGATGGCCACGATTTGAACTGGAGATAGTGCGCGCGGGCGGGAAGGAATGAGCTGCGGTGACTGGGACTGCGGTTTCACCGCCGGGGAAGCGGCTGGTGTCTCAGGCAGGTGGCAAAATGCTCGCAGCTTCGCCAGGAGTTCCTGAGAGATGGTCTGGAGGGTCGCCGCCACATCCAGGGTGCTTGGCTTGGTAACGTAATCGGTGGCGCCCAACGACAAAGCTTCGAGTGTCAATGAAGCGCCACGCTCGGTGAGGCTGCTGAACATGATGATGGGAACGCTAGGATTGATCTTGCGGAGTTGCCTCACGGTTTCGAGGCCATCCATCTCGGGCATTTCGAAATCGAGAAGCACGATGTCAGGCTTGAGAGCGGAGAATTTTGCCAGTGCGATGCGCCCGTTCGCTGCCGTTCCTGCGACTTCAAGATCACCGTCTTGCCTGATGGCCTGGGCCAGAGCCGTGCGCACCATGACGGAGTCGTCGACCAGCAGCACTCGTTTCTTCGTGGTCACTGGGGCTCCGCCGGCCTGTGGACTCTTCTGTTCACTTTCCGGTCACTTTCCGGCATGGGCGGCCATGCTTCTTGGTGCGAGCGCAGTCGGCCTGGCGGCGGTTTCCGTTGTGTCGGCAATTCTGAACTGTCCCACCAGATTGTTCAGTTGCAAAGCCATTTCTGCCAGCAGGTTGGCGGCTTTCTGCGATTCCTGCGCACTGGCAGACGTGCCTCGCGCCGCCTCCGCGACGCCTTCGATGTTGCCGGTGATTTCCGCACTGCCGCGCGCCGCGTCGCCGACGTTGCGGGTCATTTCGTTGGTGGTGGCGCTTTGCTCCTCGACCGCCGTCGCAATCGTGCTCGAAATGTCGCTAATGTGGCTGATCACGCCGCTGATGTTGCCTATGGCGTCGACGGCACCCTGCGTCCCGGTTTGAATGGCGTTGATTTTGCGGCTGATATCGTCGGTGGCCTTGGCCGTCTGCTTGGCTAGTTCTTTGACCTCGTTGGCGACGACGGCAAAACCCTTTCCTGCCTCGCCGGCGCGGGCTGCCTCGATGGTGGCATTGAGGGCGAGCAGGTTGGTTTGCTGGGCGATGGAGGTGATGACCTTGATGACTTCGCCGATCTCGCTGCTGCAGGCACCCAGCTTGGCGACGCTAGCGTTAGCGGCCTGCGCCGTCTGTACCGCCTCGGAGGCCACGGTGGCGGCTTCGTGAGCGTTGGTCGCGATCGACTGGATGGTCGAGGTCATCTCGGCCGCCCCGGTGGAGACGTTCTGCAAGTTCCGGCTGACCTGCTGGGTCGACTCGGTGACGACGCTGGCTTGCGCCGAAGTCTCCTCCGAGTTGGCGGAGATCTGCTGGCTGGTGGCGGACAGTTCCTCGCTCGCGCTGGCCACCTGCGCAGCCGTGCCGGCAATTAAATGCACGACGCCGTGCAGATTATTTTTCATGGCATTCATGGCTCGCATGGCGTCGCCCACTTCGTCCGCCGAGTTGGCGGCCAGATCGTCCACTGTCAGGTCTTTTGAGGCAATGGTCGAAGCAAATGCGGCACACTCCATGACCGGCCGCAGAACCAGCCGACGCAGCACGAAGTACATCACCCCGATGGCCGTGAGCACGCTTAGAAAGCTGATCAGGAATGTGGCCCACATGTTCGACCGGGACTCCTGCACCAGGGTTTCGGTGGGGGTTTCGAGCACGAAGGCGGCGCGCAACTCGCCCACCTTCATGCCCTCTTTGGGATATCCTAACGGATCCTTTTCGCCCGCCGGCTCGCCGTGGCACTGCAGGCACTCCTCCTCTATCCGAAGGGGTTGGGCGTAACGCATCAACTCGCGGCCGTCGACGATCGGCCGCTCGACAAACTCCAAAAGAGCCGGATCTTTCTCAAATGCTTCCAGCGCCCGTCTCTCAAAATCCGTGGCCTGATTCGCCGGATTGCGCGGATGCAGCGATGGCGTCCGGAACTTTATGCCTTGTTTGCTGGCATACTGCTCCGCCGTCCGCATGGCCACGACCACCGGCACCTGCTCGACGTGTTTGAAGTCCCGGTTCGGCACCATGATGTCGATGTTGTCGGCGAACCAGGTGCGGGTGGCCGAGGCCATGCCGGTGATCTGGCGCAGTTTGTCCCGGAAGGCCTCATCGGCCTGGCCGTTGATGCGGTTTTGCGTAATCCAAAAGCTGATGGCGGAAGTGATCACCAGAACCAGCGTGATGGCCCCGAGAAGCTTTGCGGATAACTTCAGATTGTCGAACATGGCGATGCTTTCTCCTGCAGCAGGAATTGCGTCATCGGCCTGCCCCGGCAGCCCTGCTTTTGGCGGCTGCGACGATTGGCCTGCGAATCGCGGCCCCGGCGCCGTCGATCTTGAACTGCTCTACCAGGCCGCGCAGTTGCACCGCCATTCCTGCCAATTCATTGGCGGCCTTCTGCGACTCCCGCGCGCTCGAGGAAGTGTCCCGAGCGGCTTCCGCAACGCCCTCGATGTTGCGGGTGATTTCTCCCGAGCCCTTGGCCGCATCCGCCACGTTGCGAGTCATCTCGTTGGTGGTCGCGCTTTGTTCCTCGACGGCTGTAGCGATGGTGCTGGAGATGTCGTTGATGTGGCTGATAACGCCGCCGATGGTGCCGATGGCTTCCACGGCGCCCTGAGTGTCGGTTTGAATGGCGGTAATTTTGCGGCTGATGTCTTCAGTAGCCTTGGCGGTCTGCTTGGCCAGTTCCTTGACCTCGTTAGCGACGACGGCAAATCCTTTTCCGGCCTCGCCAGCGCGGGCCGCCTCGATGGTGGCGTTGAGGGCGAGCAGGTTGGTTTGCTGGGCGATGGAGGTGATGACCTTGATGACTTCGCCGATCTCAGCGCTGGAGGCGCCCAGCTTGGCCACGTTGGTGTTGGCGGACTGGGCAGTCTGTACCGCACCGGAGGCGACGGTGGCAGCTTCGTGCGCATTGGAGGCGATGGATTGAATCGTCGACGTCATTTCCTCAGCGCCGGTGGAGACGCTCTGCAGGTTCTGGCTGACCTGCTGGGAGGCCTGGGAAACGGTGAGTGCCTGGGCGGAAGTCTCTTCCGAGTTGGCGGAGATTTGCTGGCTGGTGGCAGACAATTCCTCGCCCGCGCTGGCCACGTGCTGCGCACTCTCTGTAATGGCAAGAATCATGGTTCGCAGGCTGGCATTTACCCGGTTGACTGCCTGGCTCAAGTCGCCTAGTTCGTCGTCGTTCATCACTTCCGCGTCGTCCCGGGTGAGGTCCCCGGCGGCGATTGCTTCCGCCAGGGCAAGAACGGATTGCGTAGCCGCGGTAATGCGGCGGCTCATCAACAGCGCGACACCGATACCTATGGCCAGGGCTGCAAAAGTGGTTCCCGCCATCACCAGGCTCATCGACTGGGTCGCGGAATTCATGTATTCGGTTTCCTTCTGCAGTTGCTGGCCGTTGGAATCCGCCACTTCGCCAAGGGATTGCTTGATAGCCTCCACAGCGGTTGTGGCCCGGTCGGCGAATTCGTTTCCCGCCTGAACCACAGCATCCGATCCGCCGGTGGCATGAGTCATGGCCGCTTCCTGAGTCTCCCGGAGGGGGGAAGCTTCTGCTTGACTGCCTCAAGACGATCGCGGTTGGCTTGCACGACCCAGTGCGCCGACAGGGCGTCCAGCCGGCCCATGTCCTTGCCAATTTCGTCCCAGCTCGAATCAAACAGCCGCTTGGCGGCGTCCCGCCGGGCCGGATCCGCTCCCGCCAGGATGACCTGGCGGCCTTTGCTGTTGGACTGATTTAGATCTCTCTGAAAGTCTTTCAAGGCGGCGATGGTGGGGACGCGCAACGCGATCACCCGGTCCTGGCCGCTTCGAATGTCGCCCAGCTTCCCAAAGCTCAGCGCCATGCTCAGCGCCATCAGGCCGAGGATCACGCCGAACCCCAATCCCAGCTTTTTCCCTAGTGTGAACCGCATATTGGTCTCCTGACGTTCTTCGAATTTGTCTGCTCTTTGAACCATGAACAACGAGCGATGAACGACGAACGACTCCAGGTCTCTCCCGAATTCCGCTAGCGCTCGATCGCCGCCGTTTCCGCCGCCGGAACCCGGCACGCGCTTCCGGTGTCGAGCACGTGCAGAAGGCTGCCCTCGAGCTTGTGGACTCCGAGAATCATGCTGCGGATGGCGCCGCGCAGGGTCTCAGGGGGCTCTTCAAAACTGGACTGGGAGACCTCGACGACTTCTCCGATCTCATCCACCAGAAGGCTGACCGCGCCATCAGTCGAGCGGATCACGACATTGATCGGCAACGTCCCCGGCTCCCGCCTGGGCAGGCCCAGACGCCGCCGCAGATCGATGGCCAGCACGATCTGGCCGCGCAGGTTGATCAGCCCCTCCACGGCCGGAGGGGCCAGGGGTACGGGCGTCGTGTCCTGGAACCGGATCACTTCCTGCACCAGGGGCACGGGTACGCCGAACAAGCAGCCGTCCAGCAGAAATGTGCAGAATTGTTGGGATGACATGGGCTTGCTCCTATGGCCTGCCGCTTTCGGATTCGGATGCGTCGAGCAGGCCGGGGACGGCGGTCCGCATGATGGCGGGCAGATCCAGCAGATCGGTGACGCGGTGCTGGGTCACGAACGAGCCCAGGACGCCGGTGCGCGCGGCCAGCGAGTCGAGGGAGGTTCGCTCCTCCACGATGTCCACGATGCGGTCGACAATCAGGCCAACCGTGCGCTTCCCCTCGGAATAGACCACAACCTGGATGGAGCCTGCATCGGCCAGCAGCTCCGCGTCGGTGGTGGCGGGGATAATCTCAGACAACCGCACCAACGGAATAATTTGTCCGCGGTACTGCATGACTTCCTGCGCGCCGGCGCGCTCGACCACGGTTCGGGGAAACTCCTCCAGCCGCGATACCATGGCAACCGGAATCGCAACCCGTCCTTCCACGCCGTTCTCGGCGAGCAGCAGAGAGCGCTCATCCAATGTCCCTTGCGGGGCTTCCGGGCTCGGTTTTTCCTCCCGCGCCGCCTCGTGAGCTTCCGCAATAACCCGGGCTCTCTGCGCCAGTCCCGGCACATCCAGAATCAGCGCTACCCGCCCGTCCCCCATGATGGTGGCTCCCGAGAATGCGCTGATCCCTTTGAGTTGCTTGCCCAGGGGCTTGACGACGATTTCTTCGGTATCGGTGATCTCGTCGACGATCAGCCCGAACTGCCGGTCTTCCGCCTGCAGGACCACGATGTTAATGGCACCGGACCGGGTGGCAGCTTCGCCAGGTTCAGGGGTAATGCCGAGTTCCCGATCCAGATACACCAGAGGTAATAGCCGTCCGCGCAGACGATACACGGGTGCACCGTGTACGAGTTCAATTCCTTTGTCTTCGCCATCGGCATCCAGGCGAACCAGTTCCGACAAACTGACCTGTGGAATGGCAAAGCGCTCGCCCCGGCAAGTTGCGATCAGAGCCGGAATAATGGCCAGCGTCAGGGGAATCTTTACCCGCACTGTGGTGCCGCGTCCCGGCATCGACTGAACGTCGACGGAGCCTCCGATCTTCTCCACGTTGGTTTTCACCACGTCCATTCCGACCCCGCGCCCCGACACTTTTGTGACTTTCTCGGCGGTCGAAAAGCCGGGCAGGAAGATCAGGTTGAAGGTGTCCCGGTCGGGCATGCTGGTGGCCTGCTGCGCCGAGATGAGGCCGCGCTGCAGGGCTTTCTGCCGGATGCGGTCGCCGTTGAGCCCGGCGCCATCGTCGCTGATTTCGAGGTTGACCTGCCCGCCTTCGTGAAAGGCCCGCAAAGTGAGCGTGCCGGCTCGATCCTTGCCCGCGCTTTCTCGGGCTCCGGGTGCTTCGATGCCGTGGTCCAGAGAGTTGCGGACGAGATGGGTGAGCGGATCTTTGATGGCTTCGATGATCGTCCGGTCCAGTTCGGTATCCTGGCCTTCCATTACCAGTCGGACTTCCTTGCCGCAGCTGAGGGCCAGGTCGCGCACCGTGCGCGGGAGTTTGTTCCAGACGTTGCCAATCGGCTGCATCCGGGTCTTCATGACTTCTTCCTGCAGTTCGGTGGCGATCAGGTTCATGCGCTGCGAAACTGCCTGTAGCCCGGCCTCCTGGGTGCAATTTGAGAACTGCAGCAATTGGTTGCGTGCCAGCACCAGTTCCCCCACCAGGTTCATGAGCCGGTCCAGCAGAGTAACACCCACACGGATGGTTTCCACGTCCGCATCCGAGTTTTTCGCTGCTGGTGCCGCCTGTGCCGCAACGGTTTCTGCGGGCCGGACCGGTTCCGTCGAGCCAATTTCGACCGGAACGCCGACGGCCTCGGCGGGAACAGAAGGAGTTTTCTTGCGCCTTGGTTGGCGGTGCTTGCTGGCGAGAGGTGCGGGTTTCGGATGGGAGAGCATCCCGCTCGTGGTTGTGGCGTTGGTTTCGAGGGTGGGCGGCGGCAGCTTCCCGGAAGCCCGAGGCGAGACAGATGCTCGAAACTCGCCGGCCCGCTCTTCCTGCAGGCTTGCCAAGAGTTCGATGAGCGCCAGATAGTCTTCCTTGCCGTCTTCCGCCGTGGCCTGGATAGAGGCGAGCATGCGCCGAACTGCGTCCACCATGGCCAGTAAAGCGCTGGTGATTTCCGCACTCAGATTGAGCTTGCCGTCGCGCAGCCGCGACAGTAGGCTCTCGCCCGCGTGCGCCAGTTTTTCCAGCCGGGCAAAACCCAGAAAGCCGCAGCTTCCCTTGATGGTGTGGATCGTCCGGAAAATGCTGGCCAGCAATTCCTTCGAGGAAGGATCGCTCTCTAGCTTCACCAGTTCCTGGTCGAGCCGGTCCAGGTTCTCGTTGCTTTCGATAAGAAAATCCTTAACGATTTCATCCATAGGTCGTTCCGGCGCACGATCCCGATTCTGCGCTGCACGTCCGAAATCTTTGCGCGGCTCATTCCCGCACCGAAAAGACGTAACGGCTCGTGCCTGTGTTTGGGTCTCTTGTACTCATCGGCAACCGTGAATGTAACTTAAGCCCGGCGGGTGGTTGGGGCGTGCGCCGGGATGCTTGAAGCCCGGCTGGCGCACCCTTACACTGGAAAGATGCATGTGCATGCCCACGGCGCGGCGGGGACAACCCGAGTTCTGAAGACTTCGCTCGCCGTGACCCTGGCCTACATTGCCTTGCTGGTGGTAGCCGGCATTCGCGCGCATTCTCTGGCGCTGCTCTCTGAAGCGGGACACAATCTCTCCGATTTCCTGGCCCTGCTGCTGTCGCTGGTCGCGGTGTATTTCCAGTCGCGTCCGGCCAACTCTACTAAGACCTACGGCTACCATCGCGCCGGAGTGCTGGCCGCTCTGGTCAATGCGACTTCGCTGGTGGCGGTCTCGTTTTTCATTTTCTATGAGGCGTTCCGCCGGCTGCAGCATCCGGAGGCGGTGCGGGCGGGCTTAATGATGTGGGTCGCCGGAGCCGGTGTAGTGATGAACGGCGTGATCGCGCTGCTGCTCTACCGCTCGAGCCGGGGAGCGAATGGTGGGTCCGGAGGCGACGTCAACATCCGCAGCGCGCTGCTGCACGAAGTGGGAGACACGCTTTCAACGGCCGCCGTGATCGCGGGAGGCTGGGCCATTCTGATCACGAAAAATTACTGGATTGATTCCGCGCTTTCGTTCGGCATCGGAGTCCTGATCTTGTGGTCGGGGTTCGGCATCGTGCACGAGACGCTGAACATTCTGCTGGAAGGCACACCGCGCGGCATGAAGCTGGAGAAGATCGAGTCCGCGATTCGTTCGGTGGGAGGGGTCAACGACGTGCACGATCTGCATGTCTGGAGCATCGGCTCAGAGACCCACGCGCTTTCCTGCCACATTTCCATCGCGGACATTCCTCCGTCGGTGAGTGAGCGGATCTTGCGCGATGTGAAGGAGCGCCTGCTGCACGACTTTCGCATCGACCATACGACCATACAGTTTGAGCATGTCATGTGCGAAGTGGCGCACGGATGCGTGATCCCGGTGAGCGAGAGCGAAGAACACCATCACCACCACAGCCACTAAGAGCCGCGCTATTCTTGTTGCTGCTCGTAAATCTCCCGGGCGCGCTCGATGGTGTCTGCCTCATCCGCCGACTTGTCCGGCCGCAGGCGCACGATGCGGGGAAAGCGCAGGGCGTATCCGCTCTCGTGTCGGTCGGAACGCATCATGTTGTTGAAAGCGACTTCCAGCACGATCTTCGGTTCAACCACCCGTTTGAATCCCTGATCTTCTAAGGTGTGATCGAGAAACCATTGGGTCATCTCGGCGATCTCGACGTCGGTCAAACCGGAATAGGCCTTGCCGATGTTTACCAGTTTTTCGTTATTCCAGTCCCACACGGCGAAGGTGTAATCGCTGAGGACGCCGACACGCTTGCCGTGACCGTATTCGACGGCGGTCACGACCACGTCGAGCGTGGCCAGTTCGCGCTTCATCTTCAGCCAGGATTTTCCGCGCTTGCCCGGGGTGTAAGAGGAATCGAGGTCTTTGATCATCAAGCCTTCATTGCCGCGCGCCTGCGCCGCTGCGAAAAGCTCTTCCAGTTCCTCGGCTGATGCAGCTCGAAAGGCGGGCGCGCGGATGATGCGAGCCCTCGCAGTTTCGGCCTGATCTGTATCTTGATCTTCGAATACGAGTTTGCCTTGCCCTGTTTTAGCCCGTGACTGTGTCTCTCCGTGGTGAATCATCTTTCTGCCTGCCGCCAACACATTATCGAGAATCCGCGCTCGCTCCCGGAGGGGGCGATCCATCACTAGCTCTCCATCCGCGTACAAGATATCGAACGCTAGGAAGGCGACCGGAATCTCGCGCAGCATCTTTTCGCTGACTTTCTTTCTTCCCAGCCTCTGCTGCAAAACGCTGAACGGACGAGCCCGTCCCAAATTCAAGGCCTCCTGCTGGGTTCCTTCCGACGCAGTTTCATCGACGACCTGCCGTGCGGAGGAATGACTTTTAGGATAATCCCAAGCCACAATCTCGCCATCTAGAATGACGTCTTGCGGCAGGCCAGCCAGCGCGTCGGGCAACTCCGGAAATGACTCCGTGATTTCATCGCGGGTGCGAGAGAAAAACTTTACTTCTCCCGCGGACACATGAGCCTGCGCGCGGATGCCGTCATACTTGTCTTCGACGGCCGCTTCCGCAAAGTAGCTCAGACCTTCCTCGGGCGAGTCGATGGGACTGGCCAGCATGAAGCCGAGAGGATGAAACAGGCGCATCTTCGCCTCGGCAAGTTTCCCCGCCGTAGCCAGCCGCACGGTCTCGCCGATATCCCCGAGCAGCATATTGGCGCGCTGCACTTCCGGCAGGGTTGTGCCGTAGGCTCGGGCGATCGCGTCCTCTACCAGACTTTCCTTCAGTCCGATGCGCAGATCGCCGGTGATGATTTTGATGATGTATTTGGCTTCGACCGGAGTGGCGCGCGCAAGCAGATCGCGCACAATCGCTGACTTTGCCGCCGGACCACGTGCGGCGGCAATTTGACGAAGCATCGCCTCAACTTCCAGAACGCCAAGAACACCGCTGGCGCGTTGGGGAAGAAGTTCGCCTGCGACTGCGCCTAAGTCTCCGTGCTTGCGATACGCAGCGGTCAACTCTCCTTCGTCTTTCTCAGCTAACTCGGCCACAATCTTCCAAAGCGCCCGGCCACCCACTTGCAGAGTCGTTTCCTCCCAGGCTGGAAATGGCCGCCCTGAAAGGAAGACGGAGGACACGGCTGCCTCATCGGTGGTGCGCGACTTCAGATAATCCGCGACGATTCCCGTCTTGAGCAGTTTCTTCGTGGTTCCCGCAACTGCTTCGCATGCTACCGCAAGCCGCTGCATAAGTTTCAAATCCTGTCGTCAAACGCTTGGCTAACTATCGATTCCACTTGAGGTTAGCGTGGACCCAGCACAATACTGACCGGCTTTCAGCCTGTGTTATTCTAGAGCCTGCGTCAGTGTCCCAGTCAGGAGCATCTAACTCTTCGTGCGTAAATTACTAAACTACCTGCGATTCCTGGTCGCCGTGCAGCTTCTGCCCGCCCTTGAAAGCGGAGAAGAGACGCTGGTTGGGGGACAAGCCGTGCTCGAAGGCGTGATGATGCGCTCTCCGCACGCCTGGGCGATCGCCTGCCGCAAACCTTCAGGTGAAGTAGTAACGATGAGCGAACCACTCAACCGCCCGTCGGAAAAGCATAAATGGATGGGTTGGCCCATTGTGCGCGGCGTAATGACGCTAGGCTATGCCATGAATCTCGGCTACCGCGCCCTGCGTTTTTCGGCCAACATCGCGATCGAGGACATCATGCAGGAGGGGCAACAGACGGGCGGTACGGAGTCGTCGGCGCCGTCTGGCACGTTATTGCGAAGCGAAGTGGAGTCTTCCCAGTCGCAGGCTCAAGCTCGCGAGAAGGCCGCCACCGTGAGCAACTGGCTGGCTGTGGGAAATCTTCTGCTCTCGTTGGGTTTCTTCATTTTCATGTACAAGTACGTTCCCCTGCTGGCGGCTACGGAACTCAAGAAAATCGACCCGGCTCTGGGCGGGCGAATTATTTTCAATCTGATCGATGGCGGCATCCGCTTGCTCCTGTTCCTGCTGTTTATTTGGGGAGTTTCGTTGTGGAAGGACATTCGCCGGGTTTACGAGTATCACGGGGCAGAACATAAAACGGTGTTTGCCTTCGAGAACGGCGATCCGCTCAATACCGTGGCCGTACAGAAATATTCGACCTATCATCCGCGCTGCGGCACCAGCTTTCTGATGACGGTGATGCTGATCTCGATCGGCTTCTACATGCTGATCCCATACACCACCTTCTGGGCGCGCTTTGCCTCAAGGATAGTTTTGCTTCCGGTCATTGCGGGAATCTCCTACGAGATTATTCGCTTCGCGGCCAAGCACCGCGGATCGCTCTTTGCGTTGATAACCGCTCCCGGCCTGTGGTTGCAACGCATTACTACGCAGCCCCCCTCCGACGAGATGGCGCAATGTGCCATCACTGCCCTTGAACAGGCCATGTCTCTCGAGAAAGAGCGTGGGGGCGAGTTGGTGATTGCCTAGCGGTCCCGCCGCGAATACTTTCTCTCCACCTTCTCAGAACACTACAATGCCGTAGAGACGTAATGTTACGTCCCTCTTGCCCGCGATGAGGGCTGCGGCGAGAGCCGAGACGTAGCAAGCTGCGTCTCTCGAGAGATCTCAATGTTTGAACGACTTGACCAAATCGAAGCACGTTACGATGAGCTGACGAATGCTCTGGCTTCGCCGGAGATTGTCAACGACTCGGCCAGATACCAGAAGACCGCCAAGGCCCACGCCGAGATCGCGCCCATGGTCGAAAAGTACCGCGAGTATAAGGATCTGACCAGGGGGATCGCGGAAAGCAGAACGATGCTCGTCGACGAAAAAGATCCTGAGATGCGGGCGTATGCGCAGGATGAACTCGACGAGTTGGAAGGCCGAGTCAAGACGGTTGAGGAGGAACTGAAGGTTCTTCTTCTGCCCAAGGATCCGAACGACGAGAAGAACATTATTCTCGAAATCCGTGCGGGCACGGGTGGAGACGAAGCCACACTTTTCGCAGCCGAAGTCTTTCGCATGTACACCCGGTACGCGGAAACGCAGCGCTGGAAAGTGGAGGTTCTGTCGTCTTCCGAATCATCCGCCGGCGGCCTGAAAGAAGTGATCGCCATCATCGAAGGCAACCGGGTGTTCTCTCAGTTGAAGTATGAGAGTGGTGTGCACCGTGTGCAGCGGGTGCCTGCAACGGAACAGCAAGGCCGGGTGCATACTTCGGCGGTGACGGTCGCGGTGCTGCCCGAAGCCGAAGACGTTGACATTAAGATTGAAGCCAAAGATTTGCGCATCGACACGTTCTGTTCCTCCGGTCCCGGCGGACAGTCGGTGAATACAACGTACTCGGCGGTGCGCATCACGCATATTCCGACCAATACGGTGGTCAGCTGCCAAGACGAAAAGTCGCAGATCAAGAATCGCGAGAAAGGCATGCGCGTGTTGCGCTCGCGGCTTTACGAACTTGAGATGGAAAAACAGCAGCAGGCCCTGGCGAAAGAGCGCAAGGCGATGGTAGGCTCCGGCGACCGCAGTGAGAAGATTCGAACCTACAACTTCCCGCAGAACCGCCTCACCGACCACCGGATCGGATTCACCATCCATCAACTCGAAGCTGTGATGGACGGCAAACTGGAGCCGTTGATCGAAGCGCTCACCACGTACTATCAGGCCGAAAAGCTGAAACAGGAAGCCGCTATCGTGGTCTAGGGGATGAATGTGGGCATGTCAGCCCGCGAAGTCGGAGAGATTATGCCCGGACTTGATGCGACGCTTGCTTCGGTTCTCGTCGACCGCTACGCGGTGAATGCGGCCCGCGTCCGCGAACTCGCCTTGCCGCTGACCAACGATCAGTTCTGGCGAAAGCCGTTCCCCTACGGAAACAGCTTCGGGCACCTCGTGCTGCACTTAACTGGCAACTTGAATTACTACATCGGGGCGCAGATCGCGAAGACGGGCTACGTGCGGGACCGCCCGCGCGAATTCAACGATCCGAATCCGCCGGCGAAAGAGGAAGCGCTGAAGCGCTTCGATAACGCCGTCGCCATGGTGGAGCGGACCATCCGCGCCCAGTCCGCCAACGATTGGTCGGCGGAATATTCAGGCGCGGGAACGAATGCCCAGACCCGGCTCGATATTGTGGTTGTGTGCGCCGCCCACATGCAGCACCATATCGGGCAGATGATCTATCTGAATTATCAGTGGAAGACCACGGCAGGTTCGATCTAAGAGCACCCAGCGGTTGCTGTTTTTCCCTTCTTAGTATCGCTGTGCTGAAATAACACTGTGCAACTAAAGCAAGCCCTGACCCTCGCGATCACCCGCCTCACTGCTGACCACGTTCCGTCTCCCCGACTGAACGCTGAATTGCTTCTGATGTTCACTCTGAATTGTGATCGTGCCTATCTCTTTGCGCATCCCGAGCGCGAACTCACCGCCGATGAAACGACGCGCTACGATGCGGCTCTTGCCGAACGCGCGCGCGGAGTCCCAGCGCAGTACATTACTGGGCATCAGGAATTCTGGGGCATGGATTTTATCGTGACGCCGGCGGTGCTCATCCCGCGACCCGAAACCGAGCATGTCGTCGAGACCGTTCTCGAACTGCAGACCTCAGACCTCAGACTTCAGACCTCAAACCCCAGAGCCAGCGACGAAAAGACTGAAGTCCGAAGTCCGAGTGCCGACGTCGACCTTCGCCTTATCGATGTTGGCACCGGATCAGGCTGCATTGCCCTGGCATTGGCCAAAGAATTTCCTCGGGCCGAAATTCACGCGACTGATATATCCGCAGCGGCGCTGGAAATCGCCCGTGCCAACGCGGTGCGCCATCAGTTCGAGAGCCGCATCCAGTTCCACCGTACGGACCTGCTGGAGGGTCTCAACCTCACCGACCTCGACTTCGTCGTTTCCAACCCGCCGTACGTCGGCGAATCAGAGGAAGATCAGGTTCAACTGGAAGTTCGAAAGTTTGAGCCGCGTAACGCCGTATTTGCAGGCCCTGCGGGCGTTGAGGTGATCGCCCGATTGATTCCGCAGGCTTATGCAGCTCTGCGTCCCGGGGGATGGTTGATATTAGAAATCAGTGGGACGATTGCAGAGGAGACTAAACGCCTTCTGCGCGGTTGGGATGATGTGGATATCACCCCCGATCTGCAGCGGATTCCACGGGTGGCACGGGCGCGGAAGCCTCTGTCCTAGCGTGTTGTTATCGGCGCACGGCCGCCGGAAGAATTTCTTCAACATCGATGATGTCGGTCGGATAGTTCCCCGTGTAGCAAGCCGAGCAATACGAGATATGCTCTCCCTCGCCGCAAGCCTTCTTGAGGCCTGCAAGCGAGAGATAGGCCAGCGAATCCGCGCCAATATAGTCGCGAATCTCCGGTATCGATTTGTTGGCGGCAATGAGCTGTTTCTTCGAAGGCGTGTCCACGCCGTAATAGCACGGAGAAATCGTGGGCGGGCAGGAGATGCGCATGTGCACTTCTTTGGCCCCCGCGCTGCGGATCATGCGCACAATCTTCCGACTGGTGGTGCCGCGAACGATCGAGTCATCGATCAGCACCACTCGCTTGCCCTGCAGCAGAGAACGCACCGGATTCAGCTTCAGCTTCACGCCAAAGTCGCGCACACTCTGACTGGGCTCGATGAACGTTCGTCCAACGTAGTGGTTGCGGATCAGGGCAAAACGAAATGGGATCCCGCTCTCGGCGGCGTAGCCCACGGCGGCCGTCACGCCCGAATCCGGAACCGGAACGACCAGATCGGCTTCTACGCCGGCTTCCCGCGCCAGTTGGCGACCGAGTTCCTCGCGGCTGGTCTGCACGGCGCGGCCGAAGACAACGCTGTCGGGACGCGAGAAGTACACGTGTTCGAAGATGCAACTCGACTGCGGCGCCGCCGTGGAATAAAACCGCGAATTGATCCCCTCCGGGCCCACCACAATCAGTTCGCCGGGCTTCACGTCGCGCACGTAATCGGCGCCAATTAGATCGAACGCGCAGGTCTCTGAGGCGAACACGATGGTGTCGTGCTTCTGACCTTCGCGCGCGGCGATTCGGCCCATCGCCAGAGGACGGAACCCGCGGGGATCGCGCACGGCAAAGACGCGATCGTTGCTCATCATCACCAGCGAAAACGCACCTTCGACGCGCCGCAGCGCATCCGCCACGGCTTCGGGCAGGGTGTGCTCTTTGGATAACGCGATCAGGTGAACGATGACTTCGGTATCACTGTTGGTCTGAAAAATTGAACCCTGACTTTCCAGTTTGGCGCGCACCTGCATGGCATTGACCAGGTTGCCATTGTGCGCCACGGCAATCGACCCTTTGTTCGACTGCACCAGGATGGGCTGCGCGTTCAGCAAAGCCGAGTCGCCCGCGGTGGAGTAGCGCGTATGGCCGATGGCCAGCGTGCCTCGCATGGTTGCAAGCACATCTTCGGTAAAGATGTCAGCGACCGACCCCATGGCCTTATGTGCCCGCGAAGTCAGGCCGTCGGAAGTCACAATCCCCGCCGATTCCTGTCCGCGATGCTGCAGCGCGTGCAGTCCGAGGTAAGCGAGCTTCTCGGCCTCGGGATGGGCGAAGATTGCCACTACGCCGCACTCATCGTGAAATTTGTCGGAAGAAAACATTTCGCTCCTGGCCCTTTAACTTCTGGTTCGTTAACCCCTAGTTCGCCCGCTCCAATGCGATCGTTCAACAGGCATGATTCAATTCGCCGCCACCAATTCCGGATCTGCTTTTAGTGCCAACTCCAAAGCGCTTTCGTAGGCTTCGGTCAACTCCGAGACCGCTGCCGAAACCACAACCTTGCCGTCGAGAGAAATTTCAAAGCGGTCGGGAATCGTCTCTCCAATTACCTCCGCAGCCGCCCCGTGCTTCTCTGCTAGTTCTTTGATTCTCGATACGTTGTTGGGGACGCAGGACATTACGATTCGGCTCGCGTTTTCCCCAAACAGCGTAAACTCTGCTGGAAGCCCGCCAGACGCCAAGTTCAACCGCGCTCCTACGCCTTTCGGGAATGCCTTCTCCGCCAGTGCAACGGCCAAGCCGCCGTCCGAGCAGTCGTGAGCGGAATCCACCAGGCCATGCTCAATCACTTCGATGACCGCTTTCTGCAATCCAACTTCTTTCTCCAGATCAAGCTCCGGTGGATATCCCCAAACGGCGCCGAGGACTTCCTTCGCGTATTCCGATGAACCAAATTCACTCTGAGCATCGGTGAGATCGCCCGCCTCTCCCGCGTTCAGGAGCACGATCGTGCGTCCCGCGGCAGCGAAAGGCATTTTCGCAGTTTTGTGAACATCCTCGAGAATCCCGACGACTCCCAGCACGGGCGTGGGATAGATGCCTTCGCCCAACGTCTCGTTGTAGAAGCTGACGTTGCCACCGGTGATGGGAATTTCCAATTCTTCGCAAGCCTTGGTGATGCCATCGATAGTTTGTGAAAATTGCCACATGATGTGCGGCTTCTCGGGATTGCCGAAGTTCAGGCAATTGGTCGCGCCCACCGGACGCGCTCCCGAGCACGCGACCTTGCGAGACGCCTCGGCGACCGCATGCATCGCTCCCAGCCGCGGATCGAGATAGCACCAGCGCCCGTTGCCGTCGAGCGCCATTGCCAGCCCGCGTTTGGAATCTTTGATTCGGATTACGCCTGCATCGCCCGCACCTGGCGCCTCGACCGTATTGGTCTGCACCATGTGGTCATACTGCTGCCACACCCAGCGCTTGCCACAAATATTCGGGCTGGCCAGTAACTGCTTCAGGCGTCCTGTGAAATCGCTGGTTTCGCCGAGTTTGATCTGATCCGGCATCTCGCGAGGTACAGGCGGTTCCCAGCGCGCCAGCGGACGTTTGTACACTGGAGCATCGTCGGTCAGGGCCGGGTTCGGAATCTCCGCCACTACCTTGCCGTGCTCCAGCACGCGCAGCGCATTCCCGGTCGTCACCGTGCCTATCTCGACCGCATCCAGCCCCCATTTTTCGAACACGCGGAACACTTCGTGCTCGCGTCCCTTTTGCGCGACCAGCAGCATGCGCTCCTGCGATTCGCTGAGCATGATCTCGTAAGGTGTCATGCCAGTTTCGCGCTGAGGCACGCGGTCGAGCTCAATCTCAATGCCCACACCGCCGCGGCCGCCCATCTCGCAGGTTGAGCAAGTGAGTCCGGCAGCGCCCATATCCTGAATGCCAACAATGGCTCCGGTCTGCATGGCCTCAAGGCAGGCTTCGAGCAGGAGTTTCTCGAGGAACGGGTCGCCGACTTGCACGTTAGGCCGCTTGGCTTCAGAAGCTTCGCTGAACTCTTCGCTGGCCATGGTCGCGCCGTGAATGCCGTCGCGCCCGGTCTTGGCGCCCACGTAAATCACAGGATTGCCTTCGCCAGCAGCCTTCGCATAGAAGATTTCATTCTTGCGCACCAGGCCGAGAGCAAAAGCGTTCACCAGCGGATTTCCGGAATAACAAGGCTCGAATTTCGTTTCGCCGCCGAGGTTGGGCACTCCAAAGCAGTTTCCGTAGGACGCTACGCCGCTGACCACGCCCTCGAGAACAGAATGATTCTTGTGGAGATCTTTCCGGGGCAAGTCCTTCAATGCGGTAATCGGGCCAAAACGCAGCGAATCCATCACCGCGACCGGCCTGGCGCCCATGGTGAAAATGTCGCGCAGGATTCCGCCCACGCCCGTGGTCGCCCCTTGAAAAGGTTCAATGAACGATGGGTGATTATGGGACTCGATTTTGAAAGCACAGGCCCAGCCGTCACCGATGTCGATGATGCCGGCGTTCTCGCCTGGTCCCTGCAACACGAGTTTGCTTCGCGTAGGAAGGCGTTTCAGATGTACGCGCGAAGATTTGTACGAGCAGTGTTCGCTCCACATCACGCTGAAGATGCCGAGTTCGGTGAGCGTCGGCTCGCGCCCGCCGAGAAGTTGCTTGATCTTCTCGTACTCATCAGACGAGAGGCCGTGTTGCCGGAGGGTCTCCGGAGAAAAGGCAGAGGTCAAGGAGGTGGCCATGGGAAGAGCTTCTATTGTCGCATTTCGGGGCGCAGGAGGGTAGGGCTTAACGAAAGCTCTATGGGCTCATGGATGACTTCTCCTGCTACGATTCTGATGCGATGAAATCGATCATAGTGGGAACCGCCGGCCATATCGATCACGGGAAGACGTCGCTGGTGAAGGCGTTAACCGGCATCGATGCCGACCGACTGGAGGAGGAAAAACGGCGAGGCATCACGATCGACCTGGGCTTCGCCCACATGGACCTGGAAGGCACGGCCGGCGAAGTGTTGCATGTCGGATTTGTCGATGTCCCGGGTCACGAGCGCTTTGTGCGCAACATGCTGGCCGGGGTGGGAGGCATCGATCTGGTGTTGCTGGTCATCGCCGCGGACGAGTCGATCAAGCCGCAAACCCGGGAGCACTTTGACATTCTGCAATTGCTCGGCGTGCAACGGGGCATTACGGTGCTCACCAAGTCCGACGCCGTTGACGCCGAGACGCTCGAGGTCGTGCGTCTCGAAGTGGAAGACTTTCTGCGCGGGACATTTCTCGCAAGCCCGCGTTCGCCCATCGTAGCCGTCAGTTCGCTCACCGGTGATGGCCTCGATGATCTGAAACAAGCCATCGTTTCAGTCGCTTCCGACTTGCGTCCGCGTGACTCCCAGTCTCTCGCCCGTTTGCCCATCGATCGCGTTTTCACGATGAAAGGTTTCGGGACCGTGGTGACGGGAACTCTGATTGCAGGCACGATCCGCCGCGAAGAGGAACTAGAGGTCTTTGCCTCCGGCCGCCGCGTTCGGGTGCGCGGCATTCAGGTCCACGGGCATGCCGCTGGCGAAGCCATCGCCGGACAGCGCACCGCGCTGAACCTCGTCGGGGCTAGCGTCGAGGATCTCTCGCGCGGAATGACTCTTGCTCCGCCTTCAATTTTCAGCGCGACCCACATGGTGGATGTGCACCTCCGGCTGCTGCCGTCGGCACCCAGAGTTTTGAAGGACCGCGCCAAGGTGCACTTTCATTCCCAAGCTACGGAGACGGTGGGTGAAATCGTCTTTCAGCGTTCCGATTACCTGAACCCTCAGGGATGCAAGGTCGTTCCCGGAGGGGAGGCGTTTGCGCGAATCCGCCTTGCGGAGCCCGCGCTTCTCTTACCGGGCGACCGTTTTATCATCCGCCAGTGTTCTCCCGTCGCCACCATCGGTGGCGGGGCTGTCCTCGATGCGTCTCCGATTCCGCGATTCAAGCAGATCACGGTCGATCGGCTGTTAAGAAGGTCGGCCGACGGCGACGCCCCGGAAGCGCTCGCAACCCGCATTGCCAGGCGCTGGTATCGCGGCCTCACTATGTCGCAGGCGGTCGCAGAAACGGGATGGCGCAGAGAAGTGATCGCATCACACCTGGCAGGCATGCTCTCGAAGGGTATCGTCTTGAAGTTCGGCGATTTGCTGCTCTACTCTCCCGCGATGAACGCCCTGAAAATGCTCATCCCGCAAACCTTGGCCGCATTTCACGAAAAGAACCCGCTGGTGCCCGGCATAGGCAAAGAGGTCCTGCGTGAGCAGTACACTTTGAGCCCGGAAGTCCTGGCTGCAGTGCTCGAAGGCCTGACACGCGACAAGAGGCTCGAAGTCGTCGGCGATTTCGTTCGTTTGCCCGGCAAGAGCGTAGTCATGAAGGAAGAGGAAGCGGAATCGAAGAAGAAGATCGAGGATGCGTTTTCCTCGGCCGGATTGAAAGTTCCGGCGCTGCCCGAAGTGCTTGCGGGACTTAGAATCGACAAGGTTCGCGCCCAGAAGATCATTACCTTATTGCTGCGGGACAAAGTGCTGATCAAAATCTCTGACGAACTGGTGTTTCACGGCAACGCCCTCGCCGAATTACGCCGCATGGTCGTGGCGCAGAAGGCGAGGTCCCCGAAGATGGATGTGGCGAAGTTCAAGGAACTGACCGGCATTTCCCGGAAGTATGCCATCCCCCTGCTGGAATATCTCGACAGGGAGCGCATCACGAAGCGGGTCGGCGACTCGCGGGAAATTCTCTAGCCACGGAATCCGGGGAATCCGTGGCAAAGAGGTTTAGAGTTTCTCTTCTGGAAACTCGACTTCCAGCCCCAGCGGATCGGTGAAGCGGTTGGTGAGATTCGCGAGGCCGGTCAGCAGATGGATGTCGACGATTTCCGGTTCAGAGAACAGCTGGCGTAGCGGGGCGAAGTCGTCGTCATCGATAGCGTGCGGCGCGCGCGTCAGCTTCTCGACGTAGCCCAGAGCAGCGCGTTCTTTGTCGCTGTACCGCGTGTAATCCCCGGCCTTGAGTGCCGACCAGTCGTCCGCAGTTAGCCCCGCTCGCTTAGACGATGCGACATGGTGCTGGATGCAGTAATGGCATCCATTGATGAAAGAGACGCGAAGGTAGATCAGTTCATAAAGCTTGCGATCAAGAGATCGCCCCACGCTGGCATAGAAGCTTAGAAAGTTCTTAAGCATTTCTGGACGATGAGCCAATGCCTTCTGCGCATTGCCGGGCTTGCCCCGAAGAGTCTTTTCGTAGATGTCCTTCACCTCGGCATTTGCCGATTCCGTGCTGATCAAGCTGATACGCGCCATCGAACCCTCCAGGGTTATGAGTAGCGATGCGTCTGGTTCATCATCTCAAATGAGCTGCTTTTTGTGCAGAGAACCGGACCGTCGCTCAAGAAAAAAAGCCGCCTGACGATGGTAACTACTAAGGAGTGGCTGCGATGCGAGTGTGGATGTTAATTGCGCTAGTGGCTTGCACAGTTACGTCGGTGGCCCTCGCGCAGGAAAACCCCGATGCCGACCGCGAGTCGAAGATCATCGCTATGGAGCATGTTTGGGCCCAAGCTTACATGGCGAAGGATCCCAAGGCGCTGGCCAGGATTCTGGACGACGCGTTCGTCTGCGTCGATTCGAACGGCAGATTGCATGCCAAAGCAGACGTTCTCGCCGACGTGAAAACTTCCAACCTGCTTCAGTTGCTGATGGAAGCGATGGCGGTGCATCTGCATGGAGATACGGCCATCATTACCGGAATTTTCCGGACAACCGGAGTGGATCACGGGAAGCCGTTTGCGCGACGGGAACGTTTCGTGGACACGTGGCTTTACAGGAACGGACAATGGGTCTCAATCTCATCGCTAGTGACTGCTGCTGGCGACTGACTCTACGCGGGCCGGGCGTGCGGTGAACTAGCTCTGCGACAGGAGCAAGTCTTATGAAGATCACAGTCCGGCTGGCGATTGTTCTGTGTGCGCTATCACTGTCAGGCTTTGCGCAGGCAGGTAATGAGATTGGCACCGAGGCGGCTATTCGAGCGCTTGAACAGCAATGGACTGACGCGCAGTCCCGCAATGACAATCGCGCCCTGGACCTCATTTTCGATAATTCCCTGGTGTACGTCGAATACGGCAGCTTGGTGACCAAAGGCGAGTACCTGGCGAGGATCAAGAGCGCAGGCCCGCAACTCAGCCAGATCGTCATGGAACGCATGTCGGTGCGCATTTCCGGAAGTACGGCCATCGTCGTCGGAACCTACCGTGAGCGAGATCTGAGAAACGGAAGGCCTCGGCTGACGCGCTGGCGGTTCATTGATACCTGGGTCTACAAGAAGGCCAGTTGGGTGCTGGTGGCAGCCGGGGCAGCGCCCCTGACAGAGTAGCGCGCGCCAGTACCAGTTCCTGAGTGTGCCAAGCTGCGCGGTAGGAACCGCATTGCAGGAGATACTTGTCACGCCGCCCGCCTTGCTCTTAAAGTGCGAGTCTAAGGGCCCTCCGCGACGAGCGTCCATGGCGGGAGGATTCGTGAAACTGGCTTGGGTTTTGCTGATCGCAGTTTGTGTGACGGCGGTGTGCGCGTGGCCGCAATCCGATACCGAAGCGGCTACGAAGTCGAAGATAGTCGCGCTCGAGCAGGCGTGGAACCAGGCCTATAAATCCGGCGACATCAAGGCCCTGGATGCGATTCTCGACGATGCCATCGTGCTGGTGAATGATGACGGCTCGATACAAACCAAGGCGGAGTTTCTTGGCAGTGTAAAAGCATCCGCCCCGGACCCGTCCGCTCAGCAGCAGCAGGTGGCTCCCGAGGCCTTTAAAGTGCAGGTATTCGGGAATGTGGCGATCGCAACCGGAGTGATGCGGGTGAAAGGCGTCGAAGGCGGGAAGCCCTACACGCGGCGTGAACGCTTCGTCGATACCTGGCTGTTCAAGCACGGAACCTGGGTGTGCGTCGGCACCGACGCCACGCCCGTCCTGCACTGAGTTCTCGCGAAGACTTCCCACCTGAGCGCACTTCCTCGACAATAGACGGACGATGACACTTGTGAGAGTTATTGGAGCTGGACTGGCCGGCGCCGAGGCGGCGTGGCAGTGTTCGCGGCGGGGCGTGGACGTCGAACTCTTCGAGATGCGCCCGCTACGCTCGACGCCGGCTCACCAGACCGCCGATTTTGCCGAACTGGTCTGCTCGAACTCGCTGAAATCTGACAGCGAAAACACGGCTCCCTGGCTGCTGAAGGAAGAAATGCGGCGCGCGGGCTCGCTGCTGCTGCAGATTGCGCGCGACTGCGCCGTTCCTGCGGGACATGCGCTGGCTGTGGATCGTATCAGGTTTGCATCGCATGTCACCGAAGCGATCTCGCGCGAGCCGCGCGTTAAGGTGCGGCGCGAGGAAGTCACCGCCGTGGATGAGGCGGACGGCATCACCATCATCGCGACCGGGCCGCTAACTTCCGAAGGACTGGCTGCGGAGATTGCAAGGCTGAGCGCAGGTGGTGACCGAACATCCGATGACGCCGCAACTACCGCCCCGCGCGGTTCTCCGCCGAGTCCGCATTTGTACTTCTACGATTCGATCAGCCCGATTGTGGAGTCAGATTCGATTGATATGAGTCGGGTGTACATGGCTGCCCGGTATGACAAAGGATCGGCAGATTACATCAACTGTCCCATGACTCCGGAGGAGTACGGACGCTTTTACGACGCTCTCCTGGCGGCCCAATCGGTCGAAGAACGCGATTGGGAAAAGCTCAACTACTTCGAGAGTTGTCTGCCGATTGAAGAGATTGCCCGCCGCGGGCGGGATACTCTGCGTTTCGGTCCCATGAAGCCGGTGGGGCTGATCGATCCGCGCACCCGCAAAATGCCGTACGCGGTGGTGCAGTTGCGACAAGAGAATCTGCGGGCGGATTCCTATAACCTGGTCGGCTTCCAGAATCATTTGAAGTTTGGGGAACAGGCACGCGTGCTGCGGCTGATTCCTGGCCTCGAGAATGCGCGCTTCCTGCGCTACGGCCAGATTCACCGCAACACATACATCAATGCGCCGACTCTGTTGCAAGAGACACTGCAGATGAAGGCTCATCCGAAGGTATTTTTCGCGGGCCAGATTTGCGGAGTCGAGGGCTATGTGGAGTCGATCGCGACCGGGTTACTGGCTGGAATGCACGCTGGCACGATGTCTGCAGGAGGCGAGATTACACCTGCCCCGCGGGCTTCAGCGTTCGGATCGCTGACTCACTACGTAACACACGCCGACCCGAAGAACTTTCAGCCCGCGAATATCACATTTGATCTGCTGCCTCCGCTGGGGAAGAAGATTCGCGATCGCAAAGAACGGCATCGGCTGCAATGTGAACTGGCTCTGCAGGAATTCGACCGATGGATGCACTTGGCCGGTGCGATGGCGGCGAAGGATTGAGCCGCAGCGAAACTAAGTCTCGTTCCGCTTGGCCGGTCCACAGACCCAGTCCCCGTGGTCCCCAACCCTGCTTTTTTCTGCAACAAAAGGCCTTCCGCTCCCGTATCTAACCTCTAAGTCGGCCCCTGGAGGATGACCTTCTCTCTCGGGCTGCGTCCAACCAGATGTCATGACGGTACGCGACCTCATTTTCGATGTTCTGCGAACCTTGTGGTCGCATAAGCTGCGAGCCTTCCTCACCATGTTTGGAATCGCCTGGGGCATTGTGTCGATTGTGCTGATGGTGGCCGCGGGCGAAGGGCTGCGCAAAGGTCAGGAAGATCAAGAGCGGAACCTCGGCAAGGACGTGATGATTGTCTTTCACGGCCGCACGAGCCTGCAGGCGGGCGGTCTGCATGCCGGACGCGTGGTGCATTGGGAAGATCCGGATGTGGAAGCCGTGCAGTCGGAATCGCCGGACTGCGAGTACGCGATTCCCGAACTTGAGCAAGATACCGTCCGCACCCACTCCAACTTCAACGATGCAGCTTTTACGGTAACCGGATCGTATCCGCAGTTTGGCTATATTCGCACGCTCGATGTCGGCGCTGGGCGTTTTTATGATTGGGACGACATGCGCGATGCGAGGCGCGTGGCGTTTTTAGGATCGGAGGCGGCGAAACAGTTGTTTCCCGGACGCGATCCCGTGGGGGCCACGATCTATTTGAATGACTTTCCTTATACCGTGATTGGCGTGATGGCGAAGAAAAAACAAGATTCCAGCTATGACGGCTGGGATGTCAATAAAGTCTTCCTGCCCTTTGCTGCGATGCGCCGTGACTTCCCCGATAAACCTCCGGGAACAAATTCGACATTCGATCAACTTCTGGTTACGCCGAAGTCGGTCGAACAGCACGCGGAATGCAAGCGTGAAGTTCGTGTGGCGCTGGCGCGTATGCACCATTACGATCCCAACGACAAAGAAGCGTGTCCGATTTGGGATACGGTGCAGGAAGCGCAAGCCTTCAAGACGATGACCGATGGGATGAAGTTCTTTCTTGGAGCGGTTGGGATTGTGACGCTGCTTCTGGGCGGTATCGGCGTGATGAACGTGATGCTGGTTGCCGTGCGGGAGCGGACCCGCGAAATCGGCGTCCGCAAAGCCATCGGTGCTCCCGCAGGAACAATTCTGCGGCAGTTCTTTATTGAGGCGCTGATCATCGCCCTGCTGAGCGGCGGAATCGGCCTGGGCGTAGCGTTTGGATTCTGCGCACTTATCAATCTGTTGCCGATGCCCGATTTTTTCGCCGGCATGATTCCAAGCTGGAGTTCGGGTTTGATCGCAGCGGGGCTGCTGGGAGCGATTGCGGTGGGCGCAGCGTTGTATCCCGCGCGGCGGGCGGCGTCGATTGATCCGATTGAGGCGTTGCGTTATGAGGCGGGCGGGTAGGTCTGAATCACCACTCAATGCTGATTGAAATCATTCTCGAAGCCTGGGTCGCCTTGAAGCGGAATGTTACCCGCAGCTTCCTGACGATGCTGGGAATCGTCTGGGGCATCGCCACGGTCACTCTGTTGATTGCCTATGGCAACAGCTTCCGCAGCGTTCTGGTGCATGGCTTCGACGCGTTCGGCAAAAGTGTAGTCATCTGTTGGCCGCAGCAGACCAGCGAGCAACCTGGCGGGCAGCGCGCCGGGAAGAAAGTTGTTCTCGAGCAGGCCGACCTGGAAATAGTGAAGGAGACGGCTCCGCTGGTGAAACACGTTTGCCTCGAAACCGTCCGGCGCCCGGGTATTGCCTATGCGGACCGATTGGTCGGGACGGCGCCAGTACGCGGAGTCTGCCCGGAATATGGCGAAATGCGGAACGAAGTTCCGTCGGAAGGGCGCTGGATCAACGCCGAGGACGAACTGGAACGGCGGCGTGTGATCTTCCTGGGCGGAAGGCTCAAAGAAGAACTATTCAGCGGCCGCCCCGCGGTGGGCGAAACGGTGCAGGTATCCGGAGTGCGTTTCACCGTGATTGGCGTGATGGCACGCAAGATTCAGCTCAGCAATTACTTCTCGAGCGATGACGACTCCTCCTGGATTCCGTATTCGGCGGCAGGCGATTTGTGGAACACGCGCTATGCGGCTGTGATGCTCTTTGAGCCCATCGCTCCGCAGTTTGAAAAAAAGGCGATGGCGCAAGTTCTGGCCGCGGTGGCAACCCGGCAAAATTTCTCGCCCACCGATCCCAAGGCATTCCAGATGTTCGGGCGTGACGAGTTTCGTCCGGTCATCGATGCCCTCACCATTGGATTGCAGGTGCTGCTCACGTTCATTGGGACGTTGACTCTCGGCATCGGCGGAGTGGGCGTGATGAACATCATGCTGGTCTCGGTGGACGAACGCATTCGCGAGATCGGACTGCGGCGCGCTCTGGGAGCCCGCAAGCGCCACATCAAGCTGCAATTCCTCGCCGAGACGCTTCTGATCATGTTGATCGGCGGGGCTATCGGCGTGCTGCTGTCGTACTTAATCGCGTGGTCCGTGGGCACGCTGCCCATGATGGGGCCCCTGTTTGAAGACGATTCCGGCCAAGGCGATATTCACCTGAGAATCTCGATGATGACCGTGATTCTTTCCGGCGCAGTGTTGCTCATCGTGGGTGTGATCAGCGGTCTGGTGCCGGCTATGCGTGCGTCGAAGCTCGATCCAGTCGAAGCTTTGCGTTACGAATAGCGGGGAGTAACTTGCCTTCCGGCCGGATCGGCCGCGCTCATTTCTTTCCGTGAGGCCAAGAGAATCTGCGGCCCACGATACATTTCACAATGAGGTGATCGGTGGAACGGGTCGTTCCCACGCCAACCCCGAAGTTAAACTCCCACTCTGGCGAGAAGTCGATATCGATCGCCGGGAAGAATTGTTGCTGCTGATCGCGGAGCGCATCAAAGCCCGTCAGAGAGCCATACGACGCGTAATACTCCAGTCCGCCCGCAATTTTCTTAGTGAAATCGTAACTGACTTTCACATTGGGCGAGAACGTCACGCCTTGGTTCACGCTCGGTCCGTGAAACGAGCGGTCGAGCGCGGGATTGAAACTCAAGTACCAGGGGCCAAGTTTTTTGTCGATGATGGGGCGAATCTCCCAGGTCCACGTGTCTGGCGAAAAAGCGGCGCGCTGGTAACCGACTTCCGTCGACAGGCTAACCCCCACGGGCCAGTGCCACTTCTCCGGGACGCGCACCCGGGGGCGGATGTGATCGCCTACCCACTGCCAGCCACCATCCGGTTGAATGCTGCTGAAAAGGTAAAACCCAACCTCGGACCACTCGTTGATGCCCTGGGTGATTTCGAGAGTTTCGTGCTCCGCGTGGTTCGTGGGCAGCACGCCATCTTGTACGGTCTTACTGCCGTCTACCGTGAAATTGGAATGGATCTCAACCATCGTCGAACGCGGTGCGACGGTATCGGACTCGTAGACCTGAATTTCGTAATTGTCCTGAGCGCGCGCGAATGGGCCAAAGAGAAAGAGGAGGGCGAACAGAACCGGGATTGTAATTCGCGTCGTACGAGTCATGAGCCTGCCGGGAAACCATCTTTAAGATTGCATAACAGTCGCTAGTGCGCTCGTGCAACCGCCCCTATGATGCACGGCCCTTTCGGGAAGACGCAACTCCGCGCAACGGAAATACCCTGGGAATCGGATGGCTGCCGTGCCGCCAAGGAACTCCCGGGCTGTCCGAGGTGTCTGATGTTGCAGACACGCGCGTGCCTGAGAGGAGCAACTTCCATGGCTTTCTCAATTGCAGGCAGAGGTGCGCGCGTTTCGCAGATTAACGTTACGCCGCTGATCGATGTGCTGTTGACCCTGATCATCATGTTCATGCTGGTGGTTTCGTTGGATCCGGAATACGGCGAAAAGGTGCAACTTCCGCAGCCACCGACGGATCCGAAGTCTGCGCCCCAGTTCGAAGGCACGGTGGTGATTCAGGTGGTGTGGATGGCGAAGGATGTGCCGCCGGCAGTCAAAATCAATCAGGAAGTCGTGCCCTGGGACGATCTGGAACTGCGACTGTCCCAGATTTACTTGAAACGTGCGGAGAAGGTAGCGTTCGTGCACGGCGATGCCGATGTCGATTTTCTGTATGTCGCGGATGTGATCGACCGGGCTCACCATGCGGGCGTACAGCGGATAGGGCTCATGACGCAGGAGCGAATGGTCGGAGGAGAATGAGTTCGCCCCGGTTACGAACGGAATCTTCCTCAGGTCTTCAGCAAGAAAGAAAATGAGACGGACGGGAACCCTATGTTGCACAAACCCAGAGCGCCCAAGCTCTTCAGCGACTTCAACACGCTTCAGTTCGCCAGCGTCATGGGGATCGTGGTATTCGTCGTTCTGCTGATATTCATGGTGATTCCCACGGACCACCACGGGAATAGTGTTGACCTCGCTAACGTTCTGCATCCAATTGCGATGCCGGGTGCGCTCCGGGAGGACGTGATGCAGGTCACGATCACGCGGGACAACAAAGTCTATTTTGGTAGCGATCGGGTTAGCCTTATCAACCTGCCAGTCAAGATTCAGGACCGCCTGAAGGATCGGGACGTAGAGCGCAAGGTCTACGTCAGCGCAGATATGCGCGCACGCTGGGGTACGGTGAAGATGGTGCTCGATCAGGTACGCTCGGCCGGGATTCTAAGAGTCGCATTTCTGGTCAATCAGCGACGGCTCACCAGTCCGGTCTCCTAGTTGCCACCACGGCTAAAGGAAAATACATCGACCTATTCCCGCGCCCGGTTCTTGATCCAGATCGGCGTTCCGACGAATCCAAAGGCCTCGCGGATCTGGTTCTCCAGAAAACGCTGGTAGGAGAAATGCAATTTCACGGCGCGATTGGTGAACAGAACGAACGTTGGCGGGGCGACCGAGGCCTGCGTCATATACAGAATCTTCACCCGCGAGCGCATAGGAACCGAGGCGCGTTCGAAGTCCACGCGTTCGATGAAGCGGTTCATCTGCGAAGTGCTCACACGTTTGCGGCGCTCGGTGGCCACTAACTCCAGCAGCGGGAAGATTTTCTCCGTGCCCTTGCCGGTTTGCGCCGAGATAAAAACAATGGGTGTATAATTCAAGAACTTGAGTTCATAACGCAAACGTTCCTCGTAGGCGTCACGGTCGCCGGGGCGCTTGCTCTCGCGCATGCGTTCGGCTTTCGTTGGTCGCGCCGGCTTCTCTTTGCCGCTAATCACCAGATCCCATTTGTTGACCACGATGATGATGGAGCGGCCGCTCTCGTGGGCTAATCCGGCGATGGAGGCGTCGAGCTGGCTTACTCCTTCGGTGGCGTCGATGACCAGCAGGGCAATGTCTGCACCTTCCAGATGTTTGCGCGCCATTACGACGGAAAGTTTTTCCGCCATCAGGTGCGTCTTGCCTTTGCGGCGAATGCCGGCCGTGTCAATGAAGCGAAAGCGGCGTCCGTTATGCTCGACGATTTCGTCGACCGCATCGCGAGTGGTGCCGGGAATCGGCGAGACGATGGCCCGGTCCGAAGCAGTCAGACAATTCAGCAGTGTCGACTTGCCGACGTTCGGATGGCCGATGATGGCTACCTTGGTTTCGTGGGCGGATGAATCGTCGTTGGTCGTTGGTCGTTCGTCGTTGGCCACCTGGTCTTTAGCGGTGTCCTCCGTGATTCGATCTTCTTCTGGAAGAGCCGCAACCACCGCGTCGAGCAAATCATCGACACCGCGCCCGTGCTCGGCAGATACGGGAAACATCTTCTGGATGCCGAGGCGATGAAAATCGTCAATCAGCGACGACTGCTTCTCGCTGTCGACTTTGTTCACGGCCAGAAAAAGCGGCCGGTTTGCCTTCCGCAGCAGTCGCACGAGTTCAAGGTCCGGGCCGGCGAGTTCGGTGCGTCCATCGACCACCATGATGATGGCTGCGGCTTCGTCGAGCGCTACGCGCGCCTGGCGGTAGATCTCCGATGGAATCAGATCTTTTTCTTCGGGCAGAATGCCGCCCGTGTCAACGATCCGCAACTTGCGGCCTTCCCACTCGGCGTCTCCATAGAGACGATCGCGCGTGATGCCGGGTTCATCGCCAACGATGGCGCGCCTTGAGCCTACGATGCGGTTGAAAAGCGTGGACTTGCCAACATTGGGGCGTCCCACGATGGCGACTGTGGGAACACCGGCGGCGGTGGTGGCGCGAGTGCTGGTCGAATTGTAAGTAGGCTGCGTCAAGTTCGAGTCTTTAGGTGGCGAGACAGTCGAGGGCTGTGTCCCACATGAACTGTGCCGATGCGAAAGCCCCGGAATCGCTATTATAGAGACTCCCGTGGCTTTAGGTTCCCAGCCCTCGTCTCCCGCCGCTCCAAGCCGCTCTCAACCTAGCGGCAAGGACGCTTCGTTACACCAATTCTTCGCCCCTGGCGGAGTGCTCTCGCGCAAGCATCCGGCGTACGAATTCCGCCGCGGCCAGCAGCAGATGGCGCAGGCCGTCGAGCAAGCTCTCGAAGAAAAGCGGCATCTGATCGTGGAAGCCGGCACGGGCACGGGAAAGACTCTTGCCTATTTGATGCCGGTGATTCAATCAGGCAAGCGCGTGATCATTTCGACCGGCACGAAGAATCTGCAGGAGCAGCTCTTCTACAAGGACGTTCCTTTTCTTGAGCAGGCGCTGTATGGGGACGCTTCCAGTTCCCGGCTCTCGGTGTGTTACATGAAAGGCCGCAACAATTATTTGTGCCGCAAGAAGCTGTATGACCTGACCGATCAGCCGGTTCTCAGCGGCTTGGAAGAGATTGAGCAGTATCGCGCCATCGCTGCCTGGGAGAAGACGACGGGAACAGGCGACCGCGCTGAGCTGGCGGAATTGCCCGAGGCCAGCCTGCTGTGGCATAAGCTCGATGCGCGTGCCGACACTTGCACCGGCCAGAAGTGCAGCGAGTTTGAGCGCTGCTTCATCACGGAGATGCGCCGCAAGGCGATGGAGAGCGACATCATCATCGTTAACCATCACCTTTTCTTCGCCGATCTCGCCATCAAGTTACAGGCCGACGGAGCGCCAGACGCGGGCATTTTGCCGGAAGCCGCCGCCGTGATTTTCGATGAGGCTCATGAACTGGAAGATGTCGCCGGAAACTATTTCGGCATATCAGTGAGCAATCTGCGGGTGGAAGATCTGGCGCGCGACGTCGAAGGCTCCCTGCAACGCAACCGCATGCTCTCGGCCTCGCTTTCAGGTGCTCTTGGAAGTTTGCGGGAACGTTCGCAATTCTTTTTCTCGCTGCTACCCCCCGGCGACGGCCGCTTCGCGTTTGAGACTCGGCGCGAATTTCTCGAGGAAAACGGAGACGAGTTTCTGGCGTTAAACCAGTCGCTAACGCGGCTGGCGGGCGAACTGGAAGGCTTGGCGCAAAAGCCGGAGGAAGTTTTCAACTTTGTCCGCCGTGCGCAAGAGATCCAGGTGCAGTTGCAATTCGCGTTGGAATCGGAAGACCGCAACACCGTCTTCTGGATTGAGCGCCGCGGCGGGCGCACGGCGCGCGCCGGACCAAATTCGCGATCCTCGGCTTCAGACGGTGCAGGTCGCGGCCGGCAGAATGTTTTTCTGCAGGCGACACCCATCGATGTCGGCCCCATCCTGCGCGAAAACCTGTGGGCGAAACTGGAATGTGCCGTGCTAACGTCCGCCACGCTGGCCGTAGGCGGCGGGTTTGAATACATCCGGCAGCGGCTGGGCTTCGAGCACGCGCGTGAATCGGTGCTGCCCTCGCACTTCGATTACGAAAGCCAGGCGCTGCTTTACGTTCCGCCAGATCTGCCCGATCCCCGCACGCCGCAGTTTGCCGCCAAGTCGGCGGAGCGGATTCGCCGGCTGCTTGAAATTACACGCGGGCGGGCTTTCGTCCTCTTCACCAGCTATGCGCAGATGAACGATATTTATCAGCGGCTGCTCGGCGAGGTCGAATTCCCCATCCTGCGCCAGGGGGATGCGCCGAAAAGTGCGCTACTCGAGGAGTTTCGCCTGACGCCGAATGCCGTGCTGTTCGCCACATCGTCATTCTGGCAGGGAGTGGACGTGCAGGGCGAGCAACTGAGCTGCGTGATCATCGACCGCCTTCCATTCGCGGTGCCGAGCGATCCGATTGTGGCAGCTCGGGTAAAGGCCATCGACGCGGATGGCGGCAATGCATTCTTCCAATATCAGGTTCCGGCTGCAGTGATCACGCTGAAGCAGGGCTTTGGGCGGCTGATCCGCTCGCTGCATGATCGCGGGCTCCTCGTGCTACTCGATAACCGTATCCTCAAGAAACAATACGGCCGCGTCTTTATCGAGAGCCTGCCAAACTACAAGCGCACTACCGACATGCGCGCGGTGGAAGAGTTCTTTGGGGTGGGAGTCTGACTTCTTGTCGTTACTATTTGCGTTCTCCATCCGGGCTCGGCACCACCTGCACCGCAATGCCCGATGGCTCTGCCTTGGTGCGATATACGCGTTCCGTCGCCTTCACGAAATCTGCTGGCTTGGCGTCAGGGATGTTGACGAAGGTCTGCGGGTTGCGGTCGGTGAGCGGGAACCACGAACTCTGAATCTGCACCATGATGCGATGCCCGCGGCGGAAGGTGTGGTTAATGTCCTGCATAGTGAAGTTGACTTCTTCCACTTTGCCAGGCGTGAATGGCTCAGGCTTTTCAAAACTGTGGCGGAATTTACCGCGGAACGGTTCGCCGCGGACTAGCTGCTGATATCCACCCATGGTAAATGCGGGAGCAGGCACATCCTTCCGCGACCGCCAGTCTTCGGTCGCAGGTGCGTCCTGCTTGCTGTCGGGATAGTCGGGCGGATACACATCAATCAACTTCACGTCCCAGTCCGAGTCGGTTCCACTCGTCGAAACGAAAAGTTTCGGCGAAATCGGGCCCGCCAGAGTCACATCTTCCTGCAGCACCGGAGTCTCGTAGAGCGCCACGTCTGTCCGGCTGTCGGCGAAACGCTGATCCGAGAGCATGTATTCCTGCGGGACATCGAGTGCCGCATAATTCACGAAAGGCACTGGCTTGGCCGGGTCGCTCACATACTCGTCAAACGAGCCGGACTCCGCGGCGGGCGGGTCGAACGAGAGTCCGCCGTTGGCGTGGAAATAAAGGGTCTTCGGCTCGGCGTTTTTCGGTGGCCACGCGGAGTACTGCCGCCACACATTTGTGCCCGTCTCGAAGACATACGCCTTCGGCAGCTTGGCGTCGCCATTGCCTTTCAGGTACTGCTCGAAAAACGGGAAGAGGATGTTCTTGCGGTAATATTCGCCGGTGTTCGATGCGAAGTCCACGCGTCCCAGATGGGCTCCGTCATAGCGGGCCCACCCGCCGTGAACCCAGGGGCCAACTACCAGCGCGTTGAATATCCCGGAATTGTTCTTGTCGATCGAATGAAATGTGGTGAACGGCCCTTGCAGATCCTCCGCGTCGAACCATCCACCCACCGTCAGCACAGCGCAGTGGATGTTCTTCATATGCGGCGCCAGATTGCGCGCCTTCCAGTAATCGTCATAGGTGTCGTGTTTTACCTGGTCGTCCCACAGCGCGCTCCTGCCTTCCAGGTACTTCTGCAGATTCGACAGCGGCCCGGCCTGCAGATAAAACTCATAGGCGTCTTTGGTGCCCCAGTCGAAAGCCACGGAGTCTTTCGGCAATGCAGGATTTTCCTGTGGCTTGAAAAAGCTGTAAAAGCCGAAATTCGCCGCCAGCATAAACGCACCGCCGTGGTAGGCGTCGTCTCCCATGAACAAATCGGTCATCGGAGCCTGGGGCGAAGCGGCTTTCAGCGCCGGATGCGAGTCGATGATGCTAGCTGATGTATAGAATCCGGGATACGAAATGCCCCAAATCCCTGCATTTCCGTTGTTGTTAGGCACATTCTTGAGCAGCCACTCGATGGTGTCATAAAGGTCGCTGCTGTCGTCCACATCGCGGTTCGACTTCTTGTTGTCGATGTGCGGGCGCATCTCGATAAATTGGCCCTCTGACATGTAGCGCCCGCGCACGTCCTGAAACACAAAAATGTATCCTGCCTTGTCAAAGTCGGGCGAGGGGCCGAGTTGCGAGCGATATAAGTCCACTCCGTAAGGCCCGACGCTGTAAGGCGTGCGGTCGATCAGGAACGGATACGCACGCGAAACATCCTTGGGGATGTACACGGACGTGAACAAGTGAACGCCGTCGCGCATCGCGATCCGGTACTCATATTTCGTGTAGTGCTCTTTGACATCGAACTCCGATGCGTCGGGCCGCTTCTGGGCGGTCAGGCCGACCACCCAACTCAGAATAGCCAGCAGTAAAATCGAGGACTTCCGACGCAGCATGTAGTCTCCTTAGGATGAAATCGCGAATAGGCAAGCTATCCTCTGCCGGGGAATCCAGTCAAGCGGATTGCGCCCGCATCGCCAGCGCGCCATTCCAGTGGCGCACGCTCCGGCGGTACAATAGATGCTTCGCCAAACAGCGCAGCCCGCCTGTATGCACGCGCCGGCTGCCCGGGGGATCATGTTCGAAGTAACTGTCGAAGATACTTTTGCCGCGGGTCATTACCTGCGCAATTACAAGGGCAAGTGCGAGAATCCGCACGGCCACAACTATAAAATCCGTGTAACGCTGGCCGGCGCCGAGTTGGACAAGGCCGGCCTGCTGCTCGACTTCAAAGACCTGCGCGAAGTCATGAAACACGTCATCGAGCGCCTCGACCATAAGATGATCAATGAAATTGAGCCCTTCACCGTGATCAATCCGTCGGCCGAGAACTTGGCCAAGTATTTTTATGACGAGTCGAACACCAGGCTCAAGACGGCGACCAACGGTCGCGTTCACGTGAAAGATGTAACCGTCTTCGAGACCGATACAACCACGGCGAAATACAGCGAATGAATTAGTTGCCAGCCGCCAGCTGCCGGCGACCGAAGGCTGACAACTGCTTTTCATGCAAATCACCGAGATCTATAAGTCGTTGCAAGGCGAGTCGACCTATGCGGGTCTGCCCTGCGTCTTCGTGCGCCTCACGGGATGCAATCTGCGTTGTTCCTGGTGCGACAGCGAGTACACGTTTCAGGGTGGCCACAAGATGGACACGGAAGAAGTCTTGGCCGAAGTTTCCCGTTTAAGTCCGGGGGGTGGTCTGGTCGAGATTACGGGTGGCGAACCCCTGCTGCAGGAGCGGGAAGCCGTCCCCCTGATGCAGCGGCTGTTGGACGGCCATTACAAAGTCTTGCTCGAGACCAGTGGAGAACGCCCGCTGGAGCGAGTTCCGGCCGGCGTGGTCAAGATCGTCGATGTGAAGTGTCCGGACTCGGGCGAGGCTGACACGTTTTGCCTGGAGAACCTGGAAAGCTTAACCGCCCACGACGAAATCAAGTTCGTGCTGAGCAGCCGCGCTGACTATGAGTTCGCACGCGACTTCACTCACAAACATACTCTGGCGAATCGGGTGAACGCCGTCCTGTTTTCTCCCGCATTCCGCAAACACGCCACCGGATCACGTGATAGCTCGCACTGCCTGCTCGACCCTCAGGAACTAGCGGAGTGGATGCTGGCCGACAGCGTTCCTGGCCGGCTCGGCCTGCAACTGCACAAATTCATCTGGGACCCGGCAGTGAAGGGAGTATAGAAATTGATGATTGTTGATTTTTGATTGCTGATTGAAAATCAGAATCGGGCAGTCTTGGATTTCAATCAGAAATGATCAATCATCAGTCACTTCTTGATGCCAACCTTGAACCGACCCCGCGCAGTCATCCTCCTCAGTGGAGGCATGGACTCCTGTGTCTGCGCCGCCCTGGCGGCGCGCGATTATGACGCAGCCGCGGTGCACATCAGCTACGGCCAGCGCACCGAGGAGCGCGAGCGCCAGTCATTCTTGGCCATCTGCCAGCGCTTGAAGATTCACGACAAGCTCATGGTTCGAAACGAGGCTCTGCGGGCCATTGGCGGATCGGCGCTGACTGACGGTGCGATCGCCGTGCCGACGGGAGATGAGATCGGCTCCGGCGTTCCCGTCACCTACGTGCCCTTCCGCAATGCACATTTTCTCGCTGTCGCCATCAGTTGGGCCGAAGTGCTGGGTGCGCGGAAGGTGTACATTGGCGCGGTTGAGCCCGACAGTTCCGGTTACCCGGATTGCCGCCCGGCCTATTACAAGGCCTTCAATGAAGTGGCCAAGACAGGCACCAAGGAGGGCCTCATCGAAATCGTGACCCCTCTTATCGCCATGCGCAAAACCGATATTGTTCGGCTTGGCCTTGAACTGGGTGCACCGTTCGATTTAACTTGGTCATGTTACAGTCGCGAGGATCAGGCCTGCGGGGTGTGCGATAGCTGCGTGTTGCGCTTGCGCGCTTTTGCAGCAGCGGGAGTCGACGATCCGATTCCGTACGCGGCGCGGTAGACATTTTTAGCAAAGGTTTTCGATTCAACTCGCAGGAATCGTTCAGCAAAAATTCGACTTTGCCGGGAGGCAAAATGAAAAAATATTTCGCAATATTTTTATTCGCACTCGTAGCGCTGGGATTGTGCGTTCCTCCGGTCTTTGCGCAGGCTTCAGGAACCGTCCACGGTGTCTGCAAAGATGCCCAGGGCAATCCCGTCGTCGATGGCATCGTGGTCTGGGCCAACCAGGATAACGGCCAGAAATACGCGCTCAAAACTAACAAGAAAGGCGAATATTTCTCGCTGGGACTCACGCCAGGGAAGTACAACGTAACGCTCTATAAGAACGCCGATGACCAAAAAGCTGGAACGGAGACGGATCACGTCAACGGATATGTAGTCAAACTTGACGACAACCCGGCCGTCGATTTTGACGTCAAGAAGGAAATCGAGGACAAGGCCAAGGGCAAAGGCCTTTCTGCCGAAGACGCAAAACGGATGCAGGAGCAGCAGGCTAAGGCGGCTAAAGAAACCAATACCGTCAAAGCGCTCAATGAAAAGCTGAATGCGGCCAAGACCGCGGCCGACGCCGGCGACTTCGACACTGCCATCGCCTCCCTCACCGAAGCCACACAGATGGACGCGACCCGCGACCTTATCTGGTTTAAGCTCGGCGACTACTACCGCATGTCGGTGCCCAAGCAGACCGATCCGGCGGAAAAGGAAAAGCGGCTGGGTTCGGCGATCGAGGCCTATCAGAAAGCGATCGACATCAAGAAGGCCATCGTCAACGACAAGGATCCTAATGCAGCCAAGAATCTGGCGGCCTATTACAACAACATGGCGGATGCTTATTCGAAGGACAAGAAGCCAGACGATGCCGTGAAGACCTACGAAATGGCGGCGCAGGCCGATCCGTCCTCGGTGGCGCAGTCTTATTTCAATATCGGCGCCGTCCTGACCAATTCCGGCCGGCCGGATGAAGCCAACGCCGCTTTCGACAAGTGCCTTGCGGCCGACCCTACCCGGGCCGAAGCCTACTATCAGAAGGGCTTAAATCTGCTGGGCAAGGCCACCCTGCAGGGCGATAAGACCATCGCCCCTCCGGGAACCGCTGAGGCGTTCCAGAAATATCTGGAAATCGCGCCCACGGGCCCGAACGCGCAAAGTGCCAAGGATCTGCTCACCAGCCTCGGCGCCAAGGTGGAAACCAGTTACGGTACGAAGAAAAAGCCGTCGAAGAACTAGTTACTTTGGGGTTTACGCATTGTGGGCGGCTCAACCGAGCCGCCCTTTTTCTTGCCTGGAGTTCGTGGCCTGGTTACCAAGGTCTATGGACTTACTGTTCTTCGCGCCCGGCTCCCGGCGCGGTACAGTGAACTATCTGAGTTTTCTTCCCATTCTGTGGTGCGTGCGATTCCCGAGGTGTGAGGACGAATGGCAGCACCAAGTATTGCTCCAATTACCGTTGCGTTAGAGGGAGTTTCTGGAACCGGCAGAGTTGCTACGCCAGCTCTGCTCGGCGCCATGCTGCGCGCCGCCGAGAAAATCAGTGACCTAATTTTTTCTCCCGGCCGCCCACCCCAAGTGCAGGTCTATGGCCAGATGATCCCTGTCCAAGTGCCGGGGCTCACGTTTCTTACCGCGGACGACACGCGCCACATCGCCGCCGACCTTATTGGCGACAACAAGCAGGCGATCACAACGCTCCGCGAGCATGGAGCTTGCGATGTTTCTTTCGGACTGCCCGGCCTGGCCCGGTTTCGCGTGAACATTTTTATTCAACGCGGCAGCTGTGCCGTCGTGATGCGAGTTATTCCCACTTCCATTCCTGAGTTCGCTTCGTTGCATCTGCCGGAGCAGTTGTCCGAAGTCACCAAACTGAGAGACGGAATCGTGCTGGTGACCGGCGCTGCGGGATCGGGCAAGTCCTCCACGCTGGCGGTTCTGCTCGATGCCATCAACCGTGAGAAGTACTACCACATCATCACCATCGAAGACCCCATCGAGTTTCTGCACAATCACAAATGTTCCACCATTCATCAGCGGGAACTGCACAGCGACACGCCGAGCTTCGCCCACGCACTTCGATCTGCAATGCGCCAGGCGCCAAAAGTGATTCTCGTCGGCGAAATGCGCGACCGCGAGACCATCGAAATCGTGCTCGAGGCGGCGGAGACTGGGCACCTGGTATTCTCCAGCCTCAATACCATGGACGCTTCCAAAACAGTGGAGCGCATCGTTACTTCGTTTTCGCCCGCCGAACAGCAGTCGGTGCGCGAGCGTTTCGCCAAGTCGTTCCGCTACATCGTCTGCCAGCGCCTCATGTCGAAGCACGATCGCAGCGGACGCGTGGCAGCCTTTGAAATCCTCAAAGCCAATGCCCGCACCCGCGAGTGTATCGAGAAGGGCGAGCGCGAAAACCGCAGCCTGCTCGACGCCATGAAGGCAGGCGCGACTGAAGGCATGCAGCATTTCGATGGAGAAATCGCGAAACTGGTCCAGGATCGGGTGATCGATCTTGAAACCGGCTTGTCTTTCGCTAGCAACCCTGCGGCTCTCGGTCAGGAATTGGCGCGCTAGATTCCCCGGCTGTGACGCAGGCTCGAGGCTGCGAGCCTGCCCTACTTTCCCGCCGCCGCCGTCAGATGGCGAGCCGGCCTGGGCGACTTCCGCGGTCTATCGCTGGTTGCTCGGGATTCGATCTTGAACTGCGCAACCACGGTACGCAGCTGCGTTGCCATTTCCGCCAATTCATTCCCAGCCGTCCGCAGGGCATGTGCCCCGGTTGAGGTATCGCGTGCCGCCCGGGCGACGCCTTCAATATTGCGCGTAATCTCTTGTGATCCGGTAGCGGCGTCGGTAATGTTCCGCGTCATCTCGTTGGTGGTCGCGCTCTGCTCCTCTACCGCCGTCGCGATGGCGCCAGAGATGTCGTTTACCTGGTTGATGACTTCACTGATGCTGCCGATGGCCGCCACTGCTCCCTTAGCGTCATGCTGAATGGCCTCGATCTTCCGGCGGATATCCTCGGTGGCGTTGGCCGTCTGCTTGGCCAGTGCTTTCACCTCGTTGGCCACGACGGCGAAGCCTTTCCCGGATTCGCCGGCGCGCGCCGCCTCGATAGTGGCGTTGAGTGCAAGCAGGTTAGTTTGCTGCGCGATAGTGGTGATGACCTTGACGACTTCTCCGATCTCGGCGCTCGACTGGCCCAGTTTGCCCACATTCGAGGTTGCACCCTGCGCTGTTAACACCGCATTGGAGGCGACGGTGGCGGCGGTGTGGGCGTTGCTGGCGATGTTCTGGATGGTGGCCGTCATCTCGCCAGCGCCGGCAGAGACGCTCTGCAGATTCTGGCTCACCTGCTGCGTGGCTTGGGTGACGAGGTTGGCTTGACCGGTGGTTTCCTCCGAATTGGCCGTGATCTGCTCGCCGGTGCCCGACATTTGTTCACTGGCCAGTGCCACCTGCTGCGCGCTGTTGGTAATCGCCAGGATGATGGCCTTCAGATTCGCGTTCATCCGGTTGATCATCCGGGTCAGGTCACCCATTTCATCTTCGCTGATCACTTCAAGATCGTCACTGGTCAGATCCCCTGTGGCAATGGCCTCGGCCCGTGCCAGGATCATCCTCATCGCTCGGGCGATGCGACGGCTCATCGATATTGAGATCCACGTGCCCACAAGCAGGGCGGCCAGGGCCACCGCGATCGATTTCAGGTGAAGGTTCCGGTTCGCCGCGTCCAAGGTCTGTTGGCTCTGGTGCAACTGCTGGACGGCGGAATCACCCAATTCGCCCAAGGTCCGCTTGATCTTGTCATTGATCACCAGCGTTTTTTCTTCCATTTCCGCCCCAGCGGCGAGCGCGTCGGGTTGTTGGCCGGACATGTTTTGAAGGATCTCGGACTGTACTCGCCGGTACGCCGGAATCAACCGGTGAATCTCCGCCAACCGCTCGAGGTTGTCTGGCACGGACCATTTGAGGGAGAGTGTATCCAGACGGGAAAGATCTTTATCGATGTTGCTCCATGCGTCATCCAGCAGCTTCTGCGCGCTGGCTTTTCTGGCAGGTGAGTTTGCGGCGAGGACGGTCTGCCGAGCCTTGCTGGCCGCTTGGTTCATGTCCCGCTGCAGCTCCCGGCTCGCGACGAGTGTGGGAACCCGAACTTGCAGCAGAGTGTCCTCGGTGTGTTTGACTTCCTCCGACTGCTCATAACTGATGACCGTGTTACCGACCATGAACGCGAGAATCACGCCAAAGCCCAAGCCCAGCTTCCTGCCGACCGTCAGTCGTATTGGCATAACTTCGGTTCCATCTCCTGCAAGAAGGCGACTCGCTTGCGGTTTACCCCTGGCGGGGCACCCCTCTCTCTCCATATCGGCCAGTCCCCGACTACCATTACGGCCGCCGGTTACTGAGCAGTGCGATTCAATGCGCAGTTCAAGGCGAGGCTAAGGGGGAGACAATAGAGAATTCTTACTCTGCAGTCCCACGGCTTGCGTCTCCGGCGTCTGTCGTATCATTTGTTTATGTCCGGTCCGCCCGTTACTTCCACGGTCCTGAGCTTTGAGGACGCAAGCCGCGTGGTTGAGGAGCAAGCCTCGTTGGTCCGAGCCATGAACGTCCGATTCAACGTTCCAACCAGCGGAACGGAATCCGTGGATCTGGTGTGGGCTGCAGGCCGCGTGCTGGCCGAGCCGGTGGCAGCGGACCGTGACCTTCCGCCCTTTCCGCGCTCCACGCGCGATGGTTATGCCGTGCGATCCTCCGACTTATCCAAACTCCCTGGCGCGCTCGAAGTGATCGCTGAAATCAAGGCGGGCGCAAGACTCGACGAGATTCCACCCAGCATCGCCAGCGGACAGGTGGCCTCCATCATGACAGGGGCACCGGTGCCTGACGGCGCGGACGCCGTAGTGATGGTGGAATACACCCGCCCGCAGGGTGCCCGGGTTGAGGTCGCCAAGGGCGTCGCGCCCGGAGAAAACATTGTTCCCCGCGGTGCCGAAGCTCGCGCCGGCGCGCCTCTGCTCGAACGCGGCCTCCTTTTGAATGAGGCGGCCATCGCGCTCGCGGCCTCTGTCGGCAAGTCGCAGCTGCAGGTGTATCAGCGCCCTCGAATCGCCGTACTGACGACAGGCGACGAGGTTGTCAGTGTCGATGCCACTCCCGGCCCAACCCAGATTCGCAACTCGAACAGCTACTCCCTCGCGGCGCAGATTCGGCGTGCCGGCGGAGAACCCGTGCTTCTCCCCGTTGCCCCCGACGAAATGCAAGCCCTGCGCGGCCTGATCGCCGAAGGCCTGAAATCCGACCTCCTGCTTATGACCGGCGGCGTCTCCATGGGACGTTATGATCTGGTCGAGCAGGCGTTGTCAGAAATGCACACCGAGTTCTTCTTTACCGGCGCGAAAATCCAGCCCGGACGCCCTGTCGTTTTCGGCAAGTGCGGCGCGGGCGCCCCCGCCCGCGAGAAGCCGTTCACTTATTTCTTCGGCCTGCCCGGCAATCCGGTTTCCACCATGGTGACCTTCGAACTCTTTGCGCGCCCGCTGCTGGAAGCATTAGCGGGCCAGTCTCCACGCAAGCGACCATTTCTGCACGCGCGCCTGAAGAAGGAAATCCACGTCAAGACCGGTCTCAAGCGTTTCCTCCCGGCAATCCTCTCCGGCGAGTTCGAGCAATCGGAAGTCGAACTGGTCGCGTGGCAAGGCTCGGGCGATATCGCCGCCATGGCGCGCGCCAACTGCTACGTCGTCATTCCCTCTGACCGCGAACACATAGCGGCCGGCGAATGGGTCGCAGTGATGATGCGGTAACGGCAGCCACTCTCCATGTAAGATAGATTGAGGCAATGCCGAAGAAACTCTCCCATTACGACCGCGCGGGCCATGCCCGGATGGTCGACGTCTCCGGTAAGGCTCCCACGCGGCGCGAGGCCGAAGCCAGCGCTTTCGTGGCGCTCAGCCCCGAAGTTCTCGCGGCGCTGCCGCGAAATCCCAAAGGGGATGCACTCGAGGTGGCACGCGTCGCCGGCATCATGGCTGCCAAACGTACCGCCGATCTCATTCCACTTTGTCATCCGCTGCCCCTGGCACTCGTTGATGTCGAACTGCGCCTATGCGAGAATGGCGTCGCGATTGCCTCCAGGGTTGCGACCACCGCTCCGACCGGCGTTGAAATGGAGGCGCTCGTCGCTGCCAGCGTCGCCGCGCTAACCATCTACGACATGTGCAAGGGAGCGGACAAGAGCATCGAAATTCGCGAGATCATGTTGCAGAAAAAGTCTGGCGGCAAGAGTGGAGAATATCGGCGGGCGCAGTAGCGGCTTCCACATTCATGGCCAATAACGTCAAGCTGCTGGTGGTGGACGACAATCCGATGGTGCTGGCCATGCTGCAGCAGGCGCTCACTCCGCTGGCGCAGGTGACTACCGCGACCGACGCCGCCGACGCCCTCTTGAAGGCAGTGGACGACGTTCCCGATCTGCTGGTGTGCGATTACAAAATGCCGGGCATGGACGGAAGGCAGTTGGTCGAGAAACTGAAGAGCCTGCCGGCGACCGCCAATTTTTTCACCGTTCTGATGGCGAGCAAAGCGGACATAGCCGAGCGTCTCTCACCCGCCGACGCCGCCGATGACTATCTGGAGAAGCCGTTTTTCCTGAAGGACGCCACGCGCCGCATCAAGCGCACGATAGATCGCATTGCCCTGGAGAAGATGGCCAAGACTGCGCCCAAGGATGGCGTGGTGCGCGGCAGTCTCGCGCAAATGAACGTCATCGACCTGATGCAGTCTCTCGAGATGGGACGCAAGAGCTGCCAACTTTCTCTCAGTAACGAAGGCGACACCTGCGAAGTGTTTTTCGCCGAAGGTCAGGTGAAGCATGCCACCTACGGAGCGCTGGTTGGCGACGAGGCTGTGTTCAAGGTCTTGCGCTGGACCGGAGGTAATTTCCAGCTCGATTTCGAAGGCAAGACCGACAAAGAGACCACGCAACTCAACACGCAAGGCCTGCTGATGGAAGGGCTGCGCTTGCTCGACGAATCCTCGCGCGATGGCGGTGCCGAGCCAGAACCTGAGTCCGCGCCGGTCGAGACTGCGCCTTCGCCCCAAATTCAGTCGACTCCGACCGCGCCTTCGACCCCCGCAGCCGGGACTCGAAGAGAAGACGAGGAAGATGTCCTGCTCGATGGCTGAGCAGGCTGGCTGAGTTTCGATGGCTGAATCCCTGGTGGATCTTCTGATGGTGATTTCCTAATGGATGCCCCGCTGGGCCCCACCGCCGCCGTAGTCACAGTGAGCGATTCCTGCGCTCGTGGGGGGCGTGACGATCTCTCCGGACCGGCGGTAGCGCAAGTCCTGCAGAAGCTTCATTTCTCGGTGACCGCGCGCGAAGTTATTCCCGATGATTCCATCCGGATTCAGAACCTGCTGATTCGGCTGGCGCGCGAGGTGCAATTCATCGTCACCACCGGCGGTACCGGGATTGCTGCCCGCGACGTGACGCCCGAGTCCACGACGGCAGTCTGCGATCGCCTGCTCGACGGCGTCGCCGAGCGCATGCGCAGCGAAGGCAGCAAAAAGACTCCGTTTGCCGCTCTGAGCCGGGGAGTGTGTGGCGTGCGTGGGAAGGCGCTGATTCTGAATTTGCCGGGCAGTCCCGCGGGCGCGGTTGATTCCTTGCAGGCTGTGGCGGAACTGATCCCGCACGCGATCGAACTGCTAGGCGGCAAGACCGAGCATTAAGGAGTTCGGGTGCGGACAGCCGCCCCCGGCTGTCCAGGCCGCGACGGTTTTTGTCGCGGCAGTGCTAACGGGCTTCGTCTGCGTGAGCTTTTCCCGGACCCATCAGCGCCCGCCCGGGAAACACATCCGGAACGAGTTTGCCGTCGTCAATCAGTACCGTTCCTCCCACCAGGAGATAATGCACGCCGACGCTCGGTTCCATGGGCTTTTCGAACGTGGAGCGGTCTGCGATGGTCTGCGGATCAAAGACCGCGATGTCGGCGTCCGCGCCTTCCTGCAATCGGCCTTTCCTGCGACCCGCCGGAGTGGACCGCTCCAGCATCTGCGCCGGCATCAGCGTCATCTTGCGCAGCGCCTCCATCAAAGTAAGCGTCTTCTTCTCGCGAACATATTGGGCGATGACTCGAGAGTAAGTTCCAGCGTTGCGCGGATGGCCTTCGGCTCCGTCACTGGCAATCATAACCAGTGGGTTGGGAATAGTGGCATCGATCATTTCCTGCGTATTGGCGAAGATCAGCACCCACTGCTGCTCGGTCGAGTTGTGCAATTCTTCGAAGCGGTCCTTGGTTAGATGTTCGCCAGTATCGGGGAGCACGAGATTGCTGTAATCGATTCCGAGTTTCTCGCGCCAGCCGGGATTGAACAGCGCTGAATTGATCGCGGTCATGCCGGCGATGTAAGGGTACGCCTCGGTGGTCACATCGAGGCCGCGGGCGCGAGCCCCTTCGATCATCGCAATGCATTCCAGCGTGTCGCGCAGGCAGGTGCTGTTGACGTGAACAATGTGCAGGGAAGCGCCTGTAATCGCGGCCGCGCCGATGACCTCTTCGGTTGCTTCAATGGCCGATCCGGGCTCGACCCGGCCCGCGCTGCGCATGTGCGTGTACACCGGCAACTTGCGCTCGGCGGCCACGCGAAACATGTCGATGACTTCAAGCCGCGTCGCGCCGGGCGTGTACTGGATGCCCATGCCGACGCCGAGGGCCCCGGCGTCCAGCTGGTCGCGCAGGCGCTGTTGGATGTGCTCGACCTGTTCGGGCGTAGCAGGCCGGTCGGTGGCCGGGCCATCTCTTGGCAGGATCGTTCCCTCCGGCAACGGCGCGCCGAAAATCAATGCCCGCGCCGCGACATGGCTGGCCGTCGTGCCGTAATGAATGATCGAGTGCCCGTCCTTCGACTTCAGAAACTGCACCACATCCGGCGCGCCGATCTCCATTTCGAGCGCGGTGGTCACGCCGTCGAAGGCCTTGACCCGCTGGCTGGCAATATCCTGAGCGTGCTGGTGGAGGTCGATAAAGCCCGGCGCTACGACGAGGCCCGTAGCGTGAATCACGCGGCGTCCGCTGAGTGGCGTTGCCGAGATTTGGACGATCCTGCCGTCGCGGATGCCGACATTGCGCACCGCATCTAAGCCGGTTTCGGGGTCCATAACCCGGCCGCCTTCAAGAACGACATCGTATTGCTGGGCTGCAGCCAGCCCGGCCACGACCACGACTATGCCGAGAGTGAGTAGAAACCTGCGCATGAGTACTCCGAAGTTAACCAAGATAATGAAAGCGATGACGAAGAAAGCGATCATAGCACTCGACTGACACATTCCTTTCCCGTTCACGTACACTAACTGTTCCCTTGAAAGATATTGCACACATACTGGCGCGCTATACAGCGTGGATCATGGGCCTGCTGAAGGTGCTTGGCATCTGGGGCGTCTTTGTGATTGCCTTTGCTGATAGCGCACTATTGGGCATGCCCGTGGACTTTGTCGTCGCGACCTACGTGTATCAGGACCGCCGGCGTCTTCTGCTCTACATCGCCATGGCATCGGCCGGTTCGGCACTGGGCAGCATTCCGCTCTACATCATCGGGTACCTCGGCGGAGAAAAGGTCCTGCGCAAGCGGATTTCAGAAGAGCGCTTCCTCAAGATTCACCGTTCGTTCGAGCGGCACGAATTCTGGGCGCTCATGTTTCCCGGGATGCTGCCGCCCCCCATGCCATTCAAAATCTTCGTGCTGGGTGCGGCCGTCTTTGAAATGCGGTTTCGCGACTTCCTGGTCGCGATCTTTCTTGGAAGGTTCGTCAGGTTCCTCGTTCTGTCGATGCTGGTGCTTTGGTTTGGCCCGGAGATTATCGGGTTGTTCAGCGGGATCGTCACCCGCCACGGGCTTGCCGCTTTAGTGGTGATCGCGGTTGGAGTCTGCGTGTGGCTGCTGTGGCGTCGAAGAAAAGGCGCAGTCGCGGACATCGCGAAATGAGAGGGATCTGGCAGCGGATCGCAGCTCTGTTTCTTTTGGCTGCCAGTGGTTCGCTTACCGGCGCGCAGACGCCTCCGCAATCCTCCTCGAGTCGGCCGCAAGACTATACGTTCCAAGTCGTTCGAGCCTTCCCGCATGACACCTCCGCCTACACCCAAGGTCTCGCCTATCATGGCGGCTTTCTCTACGAGGGCACGGGCCGTAATGGGCAATCATCGCTTCGGAAGGTCCGTCTCGAAACTGGAGAGGTGATCCAGCAGGTCAACCTGGGGCAGGATTACTTCGGCGAGGGCATCACTCTACTCAACGACAAAATCTTTCAGCTCACCTGGCAATCAAAAACAGGCTTTGTATATGACCTGAACAGTTTTCATCTGCTGCGGAGTTTTTCCTACTCGGGCGAGGGATGGGGTCTCGCCACGGACGGACGCGATCTTTACATGAGTGACGGGACCTCGGAGATTCGCGTTCTGGACGCCGAGAGCTTTCGGCAGAAGCGCCGTTTCCGGGTGCGTGAGGGGTCGAAGCCGGTCGATCAATTGAACGAGTTGGAGTTTGTAGAAGGGCAGCTTTTCGCCAATGTCTGGCACAGTAATCGCATCGCGCGGATTTCTCCGCAAACCGGCGAAATCATGGGCTGGATCGACCTCACTGGCCTTCTGAGCCCAATCTATCGTCTCGAACCGGAAGCCGTGCTCAACGGCATCGCTTACGATCCAATTGAAAAGCGCCTGTTTGTCACCGGAAAACTATGGCCCAAGGTTTTCGAGATCAGCCTCTCGCCGAAAACGCGCAGGTAGAAATGCGCAGGCAGAGGTTTTGAGTCCTGCTTACTAACCCGCTGAGACTCGACTATGCAGCTGCCGTGTGGTCACCGGATTTGTTCAGCCATCCCGCCAGCGCGTGCAGAGCCACCGGAGCGCCAAACATCAACGTGGTGAAGAGCACATCCCCTTCAACGGCGCGGCGAAAGAAGGGCAGTCCCGCGTCGTAGCAGGTCATCAGGCCCGCGACCGTCTTCGGATACATGTCGCCCCAGGCAGCCCAGACCGCAAAGTTGCTGAGCACAAAGAACGAGATCGAACCCGCGAGTGCCGCTCCCAGAATCCGCAAGACTCCAGCATTCTGCTTCAAGCTTGTGCCCAGCCAGATCATGGCGGCGTACCACGCCCACGTAACAAAATGGTCCCAGGTGAAGGGATATTTATAGACCATCGTGGTCAGGATCACGTCCGACCCTGCGAGCAGCACGAGAGGCACCCACATGCGGTTTCGCGGTCCGCGAGCTCCGAAGTACAGCAGGGCTGCGCCCACTGGGGTAAAGGCCATGGGATGGGGAATGAACCGGAACGCGATCGCGAAGAGTACGAATACATACACCAGCATGAATCACCTCGAAGACGAACCTTTATTCTGGGCGCTGGCGCGGCTGGCGTCAAGCGCAGGCCACAAATTGACTCCCGGCGCCCCGGACTTTTCCTCGACCGATCGCGCTAATGCTGGCCGGGTTCCGGCACCACGACCGTTCCCTTCTTAGTCTCGTAGACATCCCCAACCACATGGAAATCTTTGTCGATTTCGACGGCCCGGCTCAACACCCCTCGCCCTGGCCGGCCGACGAGTGGTCCTTCCAACCCGGCATAGCGCAGGTCCTGAAGGGTCACGACGAAGCCCTGCTGCGGCGGTTGCAGCGTCTCGGTCTCGGTAATGGGATATTGCGCCCAGTCCAGAAACGCTCGTCCAATGTAAGAATTCTTGGCGGCCAGAGTGGCCGGCGTCTCTTCCGGCTTGTAGCGGATTTCCATCCGTTCGTCAGGGTCGACTTCAGGTCCGAGCGAATCCACCGGGGCCAGAGCGAAGAACGCCGGAGTTTCGACCACGCCGTACCAGTGGAATGGGTCAGTCGGCTTGGGATATGCCGAGACTCTGATCGGGTCGGCTCCGTTATAGGTTCGGGCCTCCAGGGCGCTGACCGCGCGACGGTGTTCGTAGTCGCGCAGTCCCCACATAAGTACGATTCCAATCAGCGCCAGAGTCGCAGCTACGCTTCCGCGCGGACCGCGACTGCGTGCGCCAATTTCGCTGTCAACCAACCCGAACAGTGACGGAACGATCAAGCCCAGAATCAGCAATGCGAGCATCACCGGCTCGTAAATGAAGACAATGTCCCACGAATACCACTTGCCGGAAAACGGCCAAAAGGGACGAACGCCGTAGTTGTTCGTGAAGTCGAGCAGGATGTGGCTGAGCCCGCCCAGGCAGGCATAGAGAAAGAGTAAGCCCCAGCGCGGAGGCAGCTTAGGATCTTTGACTTTCCGTCCGCGCATGCGCCAGATCAGATACACGAATCCAACCACTGCCAGGGCGTCCAGCGGAACTCCGACGAACGAGTGCGTGAACCCGCGATGATGCGCGAACCCGAAGGCTGACCCGCGAAAGCGCCCAATCACGTCCAGGTCTGGCGCTTCGGCGGCGAGCGTAAGCGTGAGCGTGGCCAGCGCAGTCTTGCGGTTGAGTCCGGCGCGTCCCATGCAGGCGCCGGTCAGAAAGTGAGTGATCGGTTCCAATCGGTTCGAGGAATTCTATCGCAACGCAATCTGGCTGGGCGAAATGTTCGCGTGAAGAAGGAAGAGGGATGTCACGCTCAGCGCGGCGGCGACAGCAAAGTCAGCGCGTTCGGCACGGCGGTAATCTCCACCGGCAGTGTTCCCAGCAACTCGCCGTCGGCTTCAACATAAATTTTTCGCGTGCTTGACGCGCCGGAAGACGCGTCCTCCGGACGGTACCGGCACGAAACCTGCGAACTGTGGGCCAGATCAATCCCCGGGATCGTCCAACGCAGCCGCAACAAGCCGCGGGTCACGTAGGCGAGATACGCCGTACGGCTGGCGGTGCGGCAGCACACAAGGCGCATGTCGTCCCGGTCGAGCGAAGCTCCCGGAGCCAGTTCCCGTACAACTCCTCCGAACTGGCGGATGCGGACTGCCATCAACTCTGTAACGTCAGCTTGACGAGGCGCGTCCGACCCGGTTTCGCGGTACTCCACCGAGAAACGCGTCATCGCATAAGTCAGCCATAAGTTCCAGGCCTTCGCATAGTAGGCAGCCATCCCCATGCGCTGCTTCGTTCCCGTGTGCAGTTTGTAAAAGAGATGCGCATCAACGCCCACGCCGGCGGCCACCACGAAATAGCGCGAGCCTGAGTTGCCCTGCAGGTCGGTATAACTGACGCGGCCTACCGCTATGCGGCGCGGCGCGTAGTGCAGCGAAGCTCTGGCCGCCGCGACTACATTGAGAGGAAGATCGAGATCGTGCGCCAGCGCATTGGCCGTTCCCATGGGCAGAATTGCCAGCGCGACCGAAGAATTTACCAACACTTGAGCAATGTTGTGGATAGTGCCGTCGCCGCCGCAGACGAAGATCGTGTCGCATCCCGCCTCGACAGCCCGCCGGGTTTCATCCGCCCCGTGCCCCTGCGACTCTGTGGGGACGAGTTCCGCCTCAACGCCCCCGCCCCTCAGCACCGCAAGCGCGGATTCCAGTTCCCGCTGTCGCCGCTGGCTGCCGCCGGAATCCGGATTGTAGAGCAGCGCCGCCTTCCGCATAGCGTGGTCGAAGTTGGATTGTACCTGAGCAGGACGCAGCCACAGGTTATCAGCGCGAGCCCCACTCCCACATGCCGAACATGGCTTTCTGGGGCAGGGGATGGCCGGTTTGGCGGGCAAGCATGGTGATCTGACCGCGGTGGTGGGCGTCATGCGCGATCAGATAGCCGAGAAATCCGGCGGCGTCGGGCCGAAACCCTTTCACCCGGCCGTCACTCTCCAGTGCACGGCAGAGGACTACGCTGAGAGCCTCGCGACTGGCTTCCAGGGCGCGCATGGCTTGCGAGGGCTTGACCGTCGCCCGATTCAGTTGCTCGGGAATCTTCTCTGCTTTCGCAGCTTTGAGCCACATGACGCGCACGTTGTGCATATGGGCCACGATGGCGGCGATGGTCCGGCCCTTGCCGTCAGTCGGCTTGGCGTTCCACGCGCCTTGCGGAAGATTGTCGATCAGATACTGGTTAATGCGATTGTTGGTGTTGAAGGCATTCAAGAGCGCGACCGGCGGTACCTGCCCGTCATGGTATGTTCCGGCCGTTTCCGGCGACTCAGTTCTTTTCGGTGTGTTCACTTGCGGTCCAATCGGCGAGGACTCAACTCTGGCACAGGCGCGCCGCATTGGCAAGGCGCGTTTTTCCACAGGATCTCGGGGTGGTTTGAGCGTAGTCTCCCGATTCTGCTTCTACAAACGGCTCACGATTATAATTTGGGCGATGCCCGCCGCGCCCAAAGAAGTCGGAAAGAAGATCGAGGCCCTGCGCGAAAAGATTCGCCACCATGAGCATCTTTATTATGTCCTCGACAACCCCGAAATCAGCGACGAGGATTTTGACCGACTGATGCAGCAGTTGAAGAATCTGGAGAGCGAGCATCCCGCGCTCGTGACGCCGGATTCGCCCACGCAGCGCGTTGGCGGCAAACCCCGCGAAGGCTTCGTGAAAGTGGCGCACTCCTCGCCCATGCTGTCGCTCGACAACACCTACAACGAAGAGGAATTGCGCGATTGGGAACGCCGCGTCCACGAACTCACCGGCCGCAGCGACGTGGACTACGTTTGCGAACTCAAGCTCGATGGCATGTCGCTGGCGTTGATCTATGAAGACGGCAAACTGGCGAGAGGAGTGACTCGAGGCGATGGCTCGGTCGGCGAAGATGTCACGCTCAATGTGCGCACCGTGCGCTCAATCCCGTTGTCGATCCCGAAAAAGAGATTGAAGAAAGCCGGCATTCCGCCCGACTTCGAAGTGCGCGGCGAATTGCTGATGCCCACGGCGTCATTCAAGAAAATCAATGAAGAACGCGAGAAGAACGGCCTGCCAACATTCGCCAACCCACGCAATTTCACCGCCGGTACAGTTCGGCAACTCGACGCCAACATAACCGCCGAACGTCGCATGGATTTTTTCCCCTACTTCCTCCTGCAAAACGGCCGCACCTATTTTGATCATCATTCGAAAACGCTGGCGGCTCTCGAAGCCGCTGGATTCAAAGTCAATCCCAACCACAAACTCGTGCGCTCCATGGACGAGGTCTGGGCGTTCATCCAGCAGTGGGAAGCCAGGCGCGATTCGCTGCCGTATGAAATCGACGGCATTGTAGTCAAGGTCGACCGCATTGCCTTGCAGGACGAGCTCGGCTTCACCGGCAAAGCCCCGCGCTGGGCCATCGCCTATAAATACGCGGCGCGCGCCGGAGTCACGAAACTGGAGTCTGTCCGCTGGCAGGTTGGCCGCACTGGCAAGCTCACGCCGGTCGCCGAATTGGTTCCAGTGGCCATCGGCGGGACGACCGTCCGCAACGCGACGCTGCACAACGTGGACGAAATCGAGCGACTGGGGATCAGAATTGGCGATTGGGTGCAGGTCGAACGCGGTGGCGACGTGATTCCGAAAGTCGCGAAGGTGATCGACGACGATGAGAAGAATCATCCTCGCGGAAAAATCGAAATTGAGATTCCCGAGAAGTGCCCGGTCTGCGGCACAAAAGTCGTCCGCACCGAGGGCGAAGTCGACTACCGCTGCGTCAATGCCAACTGCCCCGCCAAGCTGCTCGGAACAATTCTGCACTTCGCCTCGCGCGGCGTTATGAACATTGACGGCATGGGCGAGGCGCTGGTCACGCAACTCACCGAACGTGGCCTGGTGAAAAACGTCGCCGACATCTACCGGCTGACGAAAGCGGATCTGCTCAGCCTGGAACGCATGGGCGACAAGTCGGCGCAGAATATCCTCGACGAGATCGAGAATTCGAAGAAGCTGCCGCTAGAGCGAGTCATCTACGGACTCGGTGTCCGTATGGTCGGCGAGCGCACCGCGCAATTCCTGGCTGAGCATTTCGGTTCCATGGAAGCCATTGAGCAGGCCAGCGTGGAGGAATTGCAAGACGTCGACGAAGTCGGCCCCCGCATCGCCGAAAGCATCGTGGAGTTTTTCAGCGTCAAGGCCAATCAAGAGCTGGTGAAGCGACTCCGCGATTCCGGCCTCACGCTCAAAGGCAAGAAGAAGGAGCGGGGTACGAAACTCGCCGGCAAAGCATTCGTCCTCACCGGCACGCTGCAGAAATACACCCGCGACGAAGCCAAAAAGATGATCGAAGACGCCGGCGGAAAAGTGACGGGCTCGGTCAGCAAAAAAACGGACTACGTAGTAGCGGGCGCCGATGCAGGATCGAAGCTGGACAAAGCGAAGGAACTGGGCGTCTCAGTAATCGACGAAAAAGAGATGGAAGGGCTCCTCCAGTGAGAACCGGGAGGCTTTATGGACTCGCAAAGCAAATCGGTTAGCAACGTCCGACTAATTCGATGGTGTATGTTGCTGGCAGTTGCGGTGTACTTCGGATTGATGGCGCGGCTGCCAGCTTCCAGCCACGCTACTCAACTCGGAACGATTGAGATTGCAATCGCTTTGGTTTCGTTAGCTTGTGTTAGTTCAGCCTTCTACTTTAACCGTACGTTCGTCCACAAGGCAGAGGCTTCGATGCATCAGAACCCCGGCGACACGAACGCCGCGAGACGATGGCGCGTGGGCTACCTGGCCATCTATGCAGTGAGCTTTGCGGTTGCACTTTACGGGCTCGTGTTGCATTTTCTTGGGGCACGATTCACCCACGTCGTGCCGTTTTTCGTTGTCGGTGCGACAATGATTCTTTGGTTTCGACCGCGCGTTCATCAGCGCACACCGGAGTAGCGTTAAGCTGCACTTTGGCCCTAGCCCATCGCCGCCCGCATTCTTTCCCAAGTCACATCCAGCGTCTCCGGCAGCACCCGCGTCTCTCCGATCACCGAAACAAAATTCGCGTCCGCAACCCAGCGAGGCAGCACGTGCATGTGAATGTGCCCTGCGATCCCCGCACCAGCGGCCTTGCCAATGTTCATCCCCAAATTGATGCCATCCGGTTTATAGAGCTCGCGCAGCACCGATTCCATGCGCTGCGAGAGCGCAATCATTTCTTGCGCCGCCTCAACCGGAAGTTTCTGCAGCTCGTCCAAATGCGCGTAAGGCACGATCATCACATGCCCCGGCGTATACGGAAACGCGTTCAAAATGACGAAACAGTGCTTCCCTCGATGCACGATGTGCGCCTTCGCGTCATCCTCTTTGGGCGCCTCGCAAAACACGCATCCTGCCGTCTTTTCCGTGGAAGAGACATACGCGTAGCGCCACGGGGTCCAGAGATAATCCATAGCAGGGCAGGTTAGCAGATACGCGGCGTGTTCCGAAACTGTAACGCTGAAACACAGCTGTAACATACGCGCGATTTGCGTTTGACACTGTTCGCGCGCGGTTGCTATAGTCGAAGAGTTCCCATTGGACGCGGGTTCTCTGCGAAAACGTCCGACAGCTGGGATTGTCCAAGCTCACTCGCCAGGGTGAGCCCACCACAACCAAACGACTCGTCCAGCAGTCCGCAATGCAGGCCCCGCATCCCGTCATCAGAGAGGCATAACCTTGTTCGACGAGACCACCGCCCACAACTCCGAATCCAACTCCGCTGTCGTAACCGAAGAACCGACGACAGAGCAGCTGCACCAGCCCGAACTGAACCAGGCTGCCGCCTCCACCGACCACACCACTGAAACACATGCGGACTCCGCCGGCGATTCTGCCGGGGATGACAAGACCGCTGTCGCGGAAGACTTCGCCTCCGTGCTCGAGAATTTCACCACCGAGGCCGAAGAAGCGGTCAGCGAAGACCGTGTCATCAAAGGCACGGTGCTGAAGCTCACCGCAACCCACGTGGTCGTCGATGTCGGTGCCAAGTCGGAAGGCATGCTGCCCCTCGCGGAAGTGCTCGATCACGAAGGCAATCCCAAGTTCAAGCCCGGCGACGTGATCGATGTGATGCGCGACAAGGGCCCAGCTGAGGAAGGTTACATCAACCTCTCGCACCAGAAAGCGCAGCGCATTCACGCCTGGGACGAAATCGAAAAGGCCTACAACGAAAAGAAGCCGATCAATGCCGTCGTTGTCGACCGAATCAAGGGCGGTCTCACCGTCGATATTCTGGGCGCGCACGCCTTCCTGCCTGGCTCGCAAGTTGACTTGCGACCCATCCGCAATCTCGACGGCATGAAGGGGCAGACGCTCGAAGTCGCGATCATCAAGCTGAATAAGAAGCGCGGCAACATCGTGGTTTCGCGCAAGGAGTTGCTCGAAGGCGAGCAGAACGAAAAACGCTCCAAGACCCTAGAACACCTCGAAGAAGGTTCCATCCTCACCGGCGTGGTCAAGAACCTCACCGAGTATGGCGCGTTCGTCGACCTCGGAGGCCTCGACGGCCTGCTCCACATTACCGACATGTCGTGGGGACGTCTGACTCACCCGAAGGATCTGGTCAACGTTGGCGATCAGATTCAGGTGAAGGTCCTGAAGTACGACAAAGAAAAGCAGCGCGTTTCGCTGGGATTCAAGCAGCTCACGCCTGACCCGTGGCTCGACGCCGAACATCGCTATCCCGAAGGCGCGCACGTGGGTGGGCGCGTCATCAGCGTCACCGACTACGGCGCATTCGTTGAACTCGAACAGGGCATTGAAGGCCTGGTCCACGTCAGCGAGATGACCTGGTCGAAGCGCATGAAGCATCCGTCGAAGCTAGTCAATGTCGGCGATCAGGTCGAGTGCGTGGTCATCAATGTGAACCCCGCCGAGCGCCGTATTTCGCTCGGCATGCGCCAACTGGCCGCCAATCCTTGGGACTCTTTGCATGAGAAATTTCCTGTGGGTATGACCGTCGAAGGCCGCGTGCGCAACCTGACCGACTTCGGAGCCTTCATCGAAATCGAAGACGGCATCGACGGCCTGGTCCATGTCAGCAACCTCAGTTGGACCAAGCGCGTGAAGCATCCTTCGGAAGTGCTGAAGAAGGGCGATCGCGTCAAAGCCATCGTTCTCGCCATCGAACCTGACAAGCGCCGCCTGTCACTGGGCATCAAGCAGCTTCAGCCTGACGTTTGGGAGTCCTTCTTTCAGACCCACCATATCGGCGACGTTGTGAAGGGCAAAGTGTTGCGCGTGGCCGCGTTCGGCGCATTCGTGGAAATCGCCGAGGGCGTCGAAGGCCTCTGCCACAAGTCCGAAGCGGCCGACGAAAACGGCCAGCCGCTGAATCTTGAACCGGGCAATGAACACGATTTCAAGATCATCAAGATGAACCCGGAAGAGAAAAAGGTCGGCCTCAGCATCCGCGCCGTCGGTGAAGAAGCCTCGCGTTCGGAAGTGGAAGCCTACAAGCAGCCGGTTTCCAGCACGAGCTCGACCATCGGCGAACTGATCTCCTGGAAGCGCGCCAGCAACGAAAACAACTAACGTCGCTACAGCAGTGTCATCCTGAGCGAAGAAACAGCCTCGCGATAAGCGAGGCTGTTTCGCAGTCGAAGGATCCCGTGCCCGCTTGCAGTAGCATCGGCCGAGCCAGGAGTTTCACAGGTGCTCCCCGGCGCACTCATAGTTTGGCCCCACCACCCGCCTTGTTCTAGAATCAAACGCTTGCCCATCATCATCTGTTCAGACATAGGAGCACCACTTTGCCCGAAACCATCTACGACATCGCCATCATCGGCAGCGGACCTGCCGGATATACGGCCGCGATTCGCGCCGGCCAGTACGGCCTGAAGACCGCCCTCATTGAAAAAGACGGATTCCTCGGCGGCACCTGTCTGCACGTCGGCTGCATCCCGACCAAGGCCCTGCTGTTCAACGCCGAACTCTGGGATCACCTGAAAGACGCGAAAGAATTTGGCATCGAGGGCGTCGATGCCCGCAAACTCAACTGGGCCGCCATTCAAGACCGTAAAGCCAAAATCGTCGCCAAGCATGCCAAGGGTCTCGAATTCCTGATGAAGAAAAATAGGGTGGAGACCGTGAAAGGTTACGGCAAGCTCACCGGCCCGGCGCAGAACGGCGTGTTCACCATTGAAATCACAAACGACGGCAAGCCTACGCCGCTCAAAGCAAAAAACGTAATCCTCGCCACCGGCTCCGAAGCCCGCATGTTGCCCGGCCTCGAAGCGAACGACCGCGTCCTGACCAATATCGAAATTCTCAGCTTGAAGGAACTTCCCAAGTCGCTCGTTATCGTCGGCGCCGGAGCCGTCGGCGTCGAGTTCGCCTCGATCTATCGCTCGTTCGACTGCGAAGTCACGATCATCGAGATGCTTCCGCGCCTCGTTCCGGTAGAAGACGAAGAAGTTTCCAAGGAACTCGCTCGCGTCTACCGCAAACGCAACATTAACTTCCACACCGGAGCGAAAGTCGACAAGGTTGAGAAAACAAAAGCTGGAATCGCGGTCACCATCACCGTCGACGGCAAGCAGCAGAAAATCGAAGCAGAGAAGATCCTGATCGCGGTCGGCCGCAAGCCGCGTACCGAAAACATCGGCCTCGAACGCACCAAAATCAAGCCCGACCGCGGCTTCATCAAAACCGATTCCTGGATGCAGACCGCCGAGCCCGGCGTCTACGCCGTCGGCGATATTGTGCTCGGCACGCCGCAACTCGCCCACGTCGGTGCGATGGAAGCCCTCGTGGCAGTCGCCAAAATTGCCGGCAAGCCCGGCAAGCCGATCAATCCCGAACACATTCCCGGCGCAACGTACTGCCATCCCGAGATCGGCAGTGTCGGCCTGACCGAAACCAAGGCCCGCGAAGCCGGGTACAACGTCAAGGTCGGCAAGTTCCCCTTCACGGCAAACTCGCGCGCCTCCATCGTCGGCCAGCACGAGGGTTTCATCAAGATTGTCAGCGATGCCGACTACGGAGAGATTCTCGGCGTCCACATCATCGGCCCGCAAGCGACAGAGCTGATCGCCGAGGCCGTCGCCGCCATGGAACTCGAAGCCACCGTTGAAGATCTGATGTGGACTATCCACGCACATCCGACTCTGGCTGAGGCAATGTTGGACGCGGCGAACAGCGTGTACGGATTAGCAATTAACGCATAATTGGCCACGGATTCACACGGATGAACGCGTATAAAGATGGAGCCAACGAACGCATTGTCATCCTGAGCGCGTCCTTTGCGCGAAGGACCTATGCAAGTTCTCTGTGTCCCCCGTGTCCTCTGTGTTGAGGATTTTGATCTAATCCGCGCAAGTCCGCGGCGAAAGAATTTGATTTCCGTCGTCCAACTCGGCACCGTCGACTACTCCGCCGGCCTGTGCCTGCAACAGCGCTTAGTCGCGCTCCGCAAAGAAGAAAAAATCGGAGACGTTCTCCTTCTGCTCGAACACACGCCGGTCATCACGCTCGGCCGCAACGCGAAAGCTGCCAACGTAGTTGCTTCTCCAGGGCTCCTGACCCAGCGCGGTGTTGAACTCTTCGAATGCGACCGCGGTGGCGACGTCACTTTCCACGGTCCCGGCCAGATCGTTGGCTATCCCATCTTCGATCTGCGCAGCCACGCTTATGGAGCGGCGGACGCCCCCGTCCGCGGGGATGAGTCTAAGACTCGTCCTGATCCTGCCCGCAAAACTCTCGGAGTCATTGAATTCGTCCGCCGCCTTGAACAAGTCCTGATCCGCACCTGCGCCGACTTCGCTATCCCCACCAAGCGTGTCCCAGGTCTCACCGGCGTCTGGACCAATCCCGCAGACAACGATGCTCACGTGGGGACGGGCGCCCTCGCCCTTCCGGCCGAGCGAAGTTCGACAGCAAACCTGGCCATGAGCAACCATCCCGAAGCCAAGCTCGCCGCCATCGGCGTCCACATCTCCCGCTCTGTCACCTCGCACGGTTTCGCCCTCAACGTAAACACCGACCTCAGCTTCTTCAATCTAATCGTCCCCTGCGGCATCACCACAAAGAAGGTCACATCAATGCGGCAAGAACTCGGCCGAGCACTCGATCTCAACGCAGTCGCCGAATCGATCTCCCGCAATTTCGGCGTCGTTTTCCTGAGCCAAATCCTCTGGCTCGAATCCCTCGATGCCCTGCTTCGTCCCGCAGTCGGCGCGCCCTAGCCCTTCCCACCCCACTCGCGATACCATCAATACATCGCGCTCTGAGCGCCGTTTTACATGGGGAACAACAAGAAGAAGTCTAAAACAAGCTCCAACGGCAACCGCCCGCGCAACGGATCGCGCTCAGCCACGGCTCATGTGGGAACGGCTGCTCCCGGCCGTTCGGTCGAGCGCAGCTCAACAGCTTCTCCCAGCCAGCACCTCCGTACCTACTCCATCCCCGACACGCGCCTTGAGCACCCGGACTTCAATGTCCATCAGTCCATAGAAAAAGATCGCCATGGCGCCGAGCACGTCCGCTACGAAGTCACCGGCAATCTCGACGCTCCCGTCCCGCCCATTCGCGATTCGAAATATCTCACCGAGCAGCAAGCCATCGAGATCTACCGTTACATGCTGCTCAACCGCAAAATGGAAGTCGCGCTAGAAAATCTTTACAAGCAAGGCAAAGTCGTTGGGGGAGTTTATTTCGGACTCGGCCAGGAAGCCTGCTCCTGCGCCTCCGCCTATGCGCTCGACCAGGACGACTGGTTCGCGCCCATGATCCGCAACCAGGGCGCGCTCCTCGTCCGCGGATTCGCCGCCCGCGACACCATGATGCAATACATGGCCAAAGCCGATTCGCCCACCCGCGGCCGCGACGGCACTTCGCACTTCGGCGACATCGAAAAACGCAACATGGTCTCGCCCATCTCCATGCTCGGCGATCTAATCCCCGTGCTCTCCGGCGTCGCCCTCGGCGCGCGCTTGCAAGGCCGCAACATCGCCGTCATGACCTACATTGGCGATGGAGGCCAGTCCACCGGCGTCACTTACGAGGGCATCAACTTCGCCGCCGTGCAAAATCTCGGCTTAGTGCTCTTCGTTGAGAGCAATCTCTGGGCTTATTCCACGCCATCAGAAATGCAGTACCACTGCAAAGATCTCGCCGAACGCGCCATCGGATACGGCATCCCCGGCGTCATCGTCGACGGCACCGACGCCTGCCAGGTTTACGACGCCGCTCGCGAAGCCGTCGAGCGCGCCCACCGCGGCGACGGCCCCACCATGATCGAAGCCAAAATGATGCGCATGAAAGGCCACGCCATCCACGATGCCGCCGCCTACGTTCCAAAGCCCATGTTCGACTTCTGGAAAAAACGCGACCCCATCGCAAGATTCGAAAATTATCTGGTCAAAGAAAAGAAGTGGCTAACCAGTAAACGGAATTCAGAATTGATCGCGGAAGTCGAGCGAGTCATCGAAGAAGAAAGAGAAATAGCGGTAAACTCGCCCATGCCGACACCAGAGTCCGCCGAAGGCGGCGTCTTCTGCGAACCCGGCTGCCATGCAATCAAACCAAAATACGGCATGCCAAAAGTGAAGAAGGGAAGCGGCGCGTTCAAGGAGACCGAAGCCGCCGTGCACTTGAAGTAGAAGTATCCGCGAAGATCCGCGTAAATCCGCGGCGAAAGATTTTGACCTTATGCAACTCACCTACCTCGAAGCCATCCGCCAGGGAATCTGGGAAGAAATGGACCGCGACGCCACTGTCTTTTGCCTCGGCGAAGACATCGGCATCTACGGAGGCGCCTTCAAAGTCACCGATGGATTCATCGACCGCTTCGGCCCCGAGCGCGTCATCGACACCCCCATTGCCGAATCCGCCATCGTCGGCGCGGCCTTCGGCGCCTCGCTCACCGGCATGCGCCCCGTCGCCGAATTTCAGTTCATGGATTTCATCGGCTGCGCCTTCAACCAGATCACCAACATGGTCGCGAAAACGCACTATCTCTGGGGCGCGCCCGCCCCGCTCGTCCTCCGCGGCCCCAGCGGCGGATACGTCCACGGCGGCCCCTTCCACTCGCAGAATCCCGAGATGTGGTTTGTCCATAATCCCGGCCTTAAAGTCATCTGCCCCGCCACGCCCTATGACGCCAAGGGCCTCATCAAAGCCGCCATCCGCGACAACAATCCCTGCATCTTCTTCGAGCACAAATATCTCTACCGCCGCATCAAAGGCGAAGTCCCCGCCGATGACTACGTAGTCCCGATAGGCAAAGCCAACATCGTCCGCGAAGGCCGCGACCTTAGCGTCATCACCTACGCCGCTATGGTGCACACCGCGCTCGAAGCCGCCGAGATTCTAAGTAAAGAGGGAATTGACTTGGAAATCCTCGACCTGCGCACCCTCTCCCCGCTCGATCGCGAGGCCATCACGCAAACAGTAAAGAAGACAAACAAAGTCATCATCCTCCACGAGCACTCCCGCACCGGAGGCCTCGCCGGAGAAATCGCAGCCATTATCAACGAAGAAGCCTTCGACGATCTCGACGGCCCCATCGTCCGCATCGCCGGCCTCGACTCCGCTATCCCATTCTCCCCGCCGCAGGAACATCACTACCTGCCGAAACTAGAAGACGTAGTCCGCGAATCCCGCCGCCTCAAAGCATATTGACACCGGGAGAACCAAGGAGGGGAGCAAGGAGGAACATGTGGGGACGGGCGCCCTCGCCCGTCCGGTCGAGCGAAGCTCGACTCGCTCTTCGCATACAGCTTTTCTAATCGGTCCCCGAACGCCGGCAGAAAGCTTGCTCAGAGCTCAACTAGCGCCCCACCCCGCCCATCTGCCACAATATCCCGTCCGGAGGCTTCATGCGCAAGTTTATCCTCGGCGTAATCGTCACGCTCCTCGTACTCATCCTCGGCGGCCTCGGCATGGCTATGCTCGGTTTCTTTCCCACTGCTGCCAACGTCGAGCCTCCGCACTTCGAAGGCCACCTGATGATGGGATCCGTCGACGCCTCCATGGAGCGCCATGCACCCCGCGTCACCAGCCCGCTCACCCCCACCGACCAGAATCTCGAAGACGGTATGAAGCTCTACACTATGAACTGCGCCCTCTGCCACGGAGGCCTCGACCGCAAGCCCTCCCCGTTGGCCACTTCGTTCTACCCGCCCCCGCCGAATCTCATCTCCGATCCGCCCGACGATCCCGAGTGGCACATCTTCTACACCATCCGCACCGGCGTCCGCTACACCGGCATGCCCGCCTGGGACAAAACCCTCAGCCAGCCCGACCTGTGGAAAATTACGATGCTGCTCTCCCACCTCGACAAACTCCCGCCCAATGTCCAGGAATACTGGAAGACAAGCTTCAACGTCGCCCCCACCACCGAAGATGAAAAGAAAGACGAAAAGAAAGAGGGAGCGGAGAGGCATGACCATCACTGAGACTGTGGACGAGTGCCGCGAACTCTGTAAGACTGGAATTCGCGAGGGGGAATTACGATCGCAGAGCCGTGGAAGAGCGGCCCTTTAGGGTGGCGTCAAGCGCCAAACATTCCCGGGCTTTAGCCCCTGTGGGCGCGGGACCTGCGCTCCCGTCCGCCCAAACGCTATAATACGCATTTGCGTCCAGACCCCCTTTCGGGTCCGCGTTCATAGGAAGGAACTCATGCCAACTGACATCATCATGCCCCAGATGGGCGAATCCATCGTCGAGGGCACTATTACTAAATGGCTGAAAAAGCCCGGCGACAAGATCCAGCGCGACGAGCCTCTCTTTGAGATCTCCACCGACAAGGTCGACGCTGAAATCCCCGCTCCTGCCTCCGGAGTGCTCCAGGAAATCAAAGTCGCCGAAGGCACGACGGTGAATGTGAACACGGTCGTCGGAACCATCGCAGTCGACGGCGAAGCCGCCGCGAAGCCCGCACCCGCGCCCGAAAAGCCCGCCACGAAGTCGGAAGGAAAGAAGACCGAGGAAAAGAAAGCTGTTCCCGCACCGCCGCCGGTCGCAGCAACCGCCGCTCATGAAGGCGACGAAGAAGCGCGCTCCTCCCCTCTCGTCCGTAAAATCGCCCGCGAACACCGCGTCAGGCTCTCCCAAATCTCCGGCACCGGACTTGGTGGCCGCATCACTAAACAGGACATCCTGCAGTTCATCGAGAGCCAGGGATCTTCGCAAGCGGCTACCGCTACTCCTTCCGCCCCTGCTCAGCCTGCGGCCAGCGCTCCCGCGCCGCGTCCCGTAGCCCCCGCACCCTACCCCGGCGATCTCGTCCCTATGACGAAAATGCGTCAACTCATCGCCAATCACATGATCGAGTCCCGCCGCACCAGCGCCCACGTCCACTGCATGTATGAAGTAGACTTCACCCGCATCGTCAACCTGCGCGCGAAACACAAATCAGGATTCGAACAACGCCACGGCACCCGCCTCACCTTCATGCCGTTCTTCGTGCGCGCCGCCGTCATCGCCCTGCAGCAGTGGCCCATCCTCAACGCCGCCATCGAAGGCGACAACATCCGTTACCACCGCCACATCAACATGGGTATCGCCGTAGCCCTCGACTGGGGACTCATCGTTCCAGTCCTCAAGAACGCCGGAGACCTCAACTTCCTCGGCCTGCAACGCGGCATCACCGATCTCGGCGGGCGCGCCCGCACCAAGAAGCTCAAGCCCGACGACGTCGAGGGCTCCACTTTCACCATCACCAACCCCGGCCAGTTCGGCGCCGTTTTCGGTCTGCCCATTATCAACCAGCCCAATTCTGCCATCATGGGCGTCGGCGGCATCACCAAGCAGCCCGTGGTCATCACCGACAAAGATGGCAACGACTCCATCGCGATCCGCTCCGTCGTCCATCTCACTCTCGGCTACGATCACCGCCTCATCGACGGTGCCGTTGCCGACCAGTTCATGGCGCAAGTAAAAAAGAATCTCGAAACCTGGAGCGAAGAAGTTGGCTAAGGAAGAAGTTGGGTGCCGCATCCTTGTCTCCGCGGTTTTTGCGGAGACTGGGTGGGGACTTTGACTTGAGGCGCTTTGAACCTTCCCGCCTTCGGGTGCCCCATTTCTCGCGCGCTCTACGCGTGAGAAGTGGGTGAGGTTCCTGCCGGATCTAAGGCTGGGGGCTCGCCGCCGGTGCCGCTGCCCCGCTCTTCGCCCACGTCGACGCATTCAAACAATCCACCGTGCCATCGATTATTTTGGAAACACCGCTCTTGAACTTATCCGGATCGACGATCTCCCGAGCCGCCGCGGCGTCCACCGTGGCCAAGGCACTCTCCAGAAATGACATCGCGGCGTCCTTCTTTTGTGCCCCGCTCTTATCACCGAAAAGCCCCTCGATCCCATTGACTAGAGCCGGAATGAACGCAATCCCTCGCAACAGCTGATTCAGAAAATTCATGCTGCTCTCCTTGAAGAGATTTCCTACGAAACCAATGAACAGCGAAACTGATGAACAGCGGCAGCTGCCTTACCCGTGCAACTGCCGCCCTTCCTAAACCAAGCTCGCCAAAACATTGTTGAGCGTCGCCAGGTTGGGGTCAGCGCTGTCGGTCTTGTTGACAATCGCAGTCAAGCAGACTTTCAACTCGTCAGCCTTCGTCAGTGCCAGCGCTATCATGCCTAACATGTCCATCCCGTATGTGACTGCGTCCGTCAACGTGTTCGCAGTTGGTGCTGTCAGGTTCTTCAGATTCGTGATAATCGTAGTGCTTGGTGTGCTCATAGCTCTCTCCTTGTGTTAACGCAAATTGTGTTGATCGATGTTGTCCTGCTGTGAATTGTTCCACGCGATGTTCTGGTCAGGCCTGGCGTGAGAGTTCGCTGTTCAGTTCTGCTTGGCCGGCGGCTTGTGCGCGTTGTCATGTTGCGCCATCAGGCGTTTGATTTCCGCCTCACCCTCCCGAAGTTCCCCCAGCTCGACTTCCATGCGGATCCGCCCTTCTGTGTTCGTCACAGCGATTTCCTCCATCCGCGTCACCCTGGCTCTCGTCGTCTCAATCTCCGAATCTCGCTTTGACGTATTCCGTGCGTCCTGTAGAACGTATCCCGTGATCGACAGTGCGAGCGCTCCCATCGCAACTATCGTTCGCCCGTCCAACGGCAGACGTTTGCTCGGCTCTCGAGCTCGTCCGAGTTCGTTTTCAATGGATTCCCGCAATCCCTCGGCCAGTTCGCGCATTTCGGCCAACTGTCCCAGAACTTCGAGTTGAAAGTCCTTGGACGTGTATGGCAAGCTGCGTTGTGACTTGCCCCCTGCGCCCGCCAGTCTTACGCTGGCGGGAGTTTCGTTGTCGCTCATAGCGGGTAATCCACATGGAGAGCCGCTGCATACCGCGAATACCGCGGCGGCGACGAGTTGTCATAGAGCCGCATAAAATAGTTTTGAGTGCGCGCCAGTCGGACCAGGCTGAACGTTTCCGAGCTGAAACGTCCCAGAAGATTGCGGTCGTTTTCCACTCCCCATCCGAAGTCATGTTCCCTGACTTCAGTTCCACTCCCACTTCGCCGCCCTCGTTGCCCGTACGATCGCTTTTCATGACTCCTCCAAGAACGCTTGATTGATGAATTCCTGTCCGGCGTTGCGGCTTGCTCTTTCCTTCCCGCTGCTCGCATGCCGGAAGCCGAAAGCCGAGAGCCGGAAGCCAAAAAAAACCCTGCGCCAGGCTCCACGCATGGGCGGGAACCGGACGCAGGGCTCGTTTTTCTTACGACGACCTGCTCGGGCTATTTAGTTTGTGGGGATTTCCAAAAAAACTTTGCCATCGTTTGCGTGATCGATTCGCTGGATCGACCCAATGCTTTCGCCGCTTGCCTCCAGCGCCTACAGTTTGTGCACGCTCTCTTCGTCGGCCCGCCCGCCAGACCCTTGATGGAAATAGCCTTCTTCGTAGCCCGACTTGAGCACGCGCCCGTTCTGCATCACCACGCTCACGCGTCCCGTGAACCCGAGCGACAACAGCAGGTGTTCCATCGAGGCCGACAGCACTTCAGCCGATTTCACCTTCCGGCGAAACTCGCCAAAGTTCTTTTCCTCGTTCGATTTATCCAGCGGACTCGGCATTAGCTTTCTACCCTCGAGCATAGTGGCCTCTAGGATTCGGCGATCGTATTCCTGTGAATTTTCTCAGTCAAGGTTGGATAGCCCAACGCGAGCTGTGGAAATCTTCTGCGGTCCCGCCGTCAGAAGATTCTCGCTTCGAACACACGAATCAAACACTTGCGGATTTGTCCTTCACGATGCTCTCGCGCCCTTCGTGTCTAAGTCGTGCTCTTTCTCTCTCTTTCACCGCCAAACCTGATCGAGTTCCGTCTTAGCGCCCGTCAATAAGCCGGTGCTATACTCCGCTCCATGAAGTTCAAAATCCTGCAGGATAATCTTCGCAAGATCCTCTGGGATCGCATTGAAGCAGGTGAACTTTCCGGCCTGCGCCTTGCCCAGCAGACTGGATTCAAGCAGGCCCACATCTCCAACTTCCTCAACCGCAAGCGCGGCCTCAGCCTCGAAGGCATGGACAAGGTCCTCTCCGTGCAGCATCTCTCCGTGCTCGACCTGCTCGATCCCGCCGAAGTCAACAAGCGCGCCTCCATCCTGCCTCCCAGCGGCGACGAGTTCGAAAATGTACTGCTCACCGATCCCTCCATCGCTGCCACCCAGCCCCTCATCACCAGCATGCACGTCAAAGATGTTCTCAAGCTCAAGAAAAGCTTCCTGCACAAGCTCAAAGCCGAAACCGAAGGCGACCGTTCCGCCTGGCAGCGCTTCGTGCTCATCAAGCTCGACGCCAAAGAAGCCTTGGCCATGTATCCTCGCCTCATGCCCGGGGACACGCTCCTCATCGACCGTCATTACAACGCACTCAAGCCTTATCGCAAAGGCGAATTCAATATGTACGCTGTTCTGAAAAACGATACTTGCACGGTGAGATACGTCGAAGTAGCGGAAAATCGTCTAGTCTTGCGTCCCCACAACCAATCCTCGCCCATCGAAGTCGTCGGCATGGCCGATGGCAAACACGCCGCCGACTACCTGATCGGCCGCATATGCCACATCAGCCAGGAAGCCTGAGCGAATAAGACCCCGGCTCGGATCGCTACTATTGCTTCTCCTGCTTGTAGGCGCGAACTTCGTTTCCGATTGACTGAGGCAACGAGGCAAGCGCTTTCGGGTCGCCAGCCTCTGCGTTCCTGAGAATTGACGGGTCAACTTTCGAGTAAGCTGCGAAACTAGTGCTGCTAATCGCGGAGTTCCAATCGATCTTACCCAGTGCATGCGCTGCGGCCGCTTTAGAACTGGGGGGAAGATTGGAGCCGTCGATCTGCGACCACTCCTTCGTGGCCACGATCCCCTGGTTGGGGCTGTGCGCTGCCGTCGTCCGAATTCTTGCTGCCACCTTCTCCCAATAGGAGTCTGCGACTGTGACCGGGTCGAACACGCAGTCTTGTCTCCCTGGATTCGATTTTAGGTCGATTTTCAATTGTGCATGGACTGGATTATCGGAATAGACGGTTGCATCCGACTCCGCAACTGCCTCGCACTCGACCCAGATCGGCCCCAAGGCTGCCTTGCTCTCGTAATAGCCTTTTCCGTTTGTGATCACGCGATCCACAACGGGGCCCTGGGAGTCGCCGACTTTGACTGTGACTCGGACCCCGGCGAGCGGAGTCCCGCTGCGCTCGCTCGCAGTGCCCACGACTTTCGCGCTCTGTGCCCCCAAATCTGCGATCAATCCAGCCGAGCATATGAATAACACCACCGCATTCTTTACGGGCATTGCTATCTCCCTCCTGCGTTCACGAAGTTTACTTTCAGCGATCCTTCCACGCTGTCCCATCCCGCTGGTGGCGCTTGCCCGGACTTAGGCGTGATCGTCACCTGGAGCGTAATTTCCTGATACTTGTCAAGAGGCGGCGATAAGAACACCACCTCAATGATCTTTGTCCCGTTCTCCGGCAATGAATCCGGCAACCGCTGGACTTGCTGAAAAGGAGGAAGCACATTGACGCTAACTTCCAAGTCCGCGGGCACCGCCATCATGATCGTTCCCTTCAGCCCTCCCGAATATGCGGCGCCTGCCGAAAGCCGGCCCACGAGCACGAGGTCGGGGCTGCTTCCAGGCTGAGCGACCACCCTAAGCTTATGATCCCAACCGAAAGTAGGAGGGTAGACACGAACTGTCAGTTCCGCTGCCTTGTCCGCCGTAGGCGGCTGGAAGCGCCAAGTGCGGGAGTTCGTTGATACCTTTAGCGTGTAGTCCGCCGAAGGCGAGTGAGAGTGGCCTTGGTCGAAAGTCGGAGCCGTCGCCAAGGCTGTGAGTTGTTCGGGAGTGCCCGGGTTTACAGTCTGGTAGGAGGCGGGATCGAGACGCACGGGAAACGAGCTGCCGCTGCCGACCAGCTCCGCGGAAGCGGCCAGTTGGATTGGAACAAATTCCGCATTCCTGGCGGTAAAGGCTACCGACATCGCGTCGCCTGCTGTGACCCTCATGATCTGAACGCTGAAAGCGACGTCAGCGTGAGGCCTAGTCCAGATGGTTTCTGCGATGGGGAGCAGCGTAGTCCAAATCAGAGTCGCGGCACCCAGTAGGGCCGAGGCGGCGAGCAGGGCTTCCTTCAGAGAGGACGGCCACAATGCTGCATCCCGGGCGTGAACGTCGCCCACTGCGCCGCCCCAGCAAGGCGTTCCCGTCAGTTTTAGGGCGGACTCGAAGCGTGATCGGTAGTACCGGAACGCTGCATCGTCCTGCCAATACGACACGACGCTTGTCGCTGTGGCATCTGCTGCCAGATGCCAGGCGATTAGACCCCGGAACTCCTTAGCATCAAAATCCTCCGGAGGCGCAAAATCTGGTGGCTCGGTATAGCCGAAGCAATATGGAATGGACTTCGCAGCGTCGATCTGGCGCACAACCTCGCGCCGAATTGCTTCCCACCTCCGATTTAGCCATCCCAGCAGATTCATATACAGGGGCAAATCTCAAGCTCCGCGAAGTCCCCGGCCCCCTACTTCAAGTCCGCCAGGTCGATCTGCAACTGCTTCATGCTGAAGCCCTGCGGCGCCTGCTTCTTGTTGTTGATGTAGTCCGCGCTGATGATGGCGTAGGCCTCATCGCAGTACGTTTCCCAGAATGACCACGTCATAGTCTGTAGTGCGCCCCAAGTCACAACCGTTACAGTGCGCGCGTCATACGCCACCACCGGCACGGCATGTCCTCCCCACGAACCCGGCTTGCCGTTGCCGGTCGCGCCCCCGGGCGGTACCGACCAGGGCTGATGATTCTGGGTCTGCGCCTGCGCGCTGATGGGCAACTGCAAGCCGATGTAGCAGCCCTCGAAGATGTAGACCGCATCCATGATATGCGTATGGTTGGCCGGTTCGGTCGCCACATAGGCGCCAATTTTGTGTCCGGCGATGCCCGACTGCCGCCAGTAATTCAGCACGTCGGTTTCGTTGGCACCGTTGTCATTGGCTCCAGTCACAGGGTTGTAGCCGGTAATCGCCGAATACGCGGCCACAATCTGCTGGTCCGTGGGGGTGATCATCTTCTTGCCCGAGTTCGCCGTCCATTCCATGATCAGGTGGCCGGCGGCGGCGCAGGTGCAGTCGCCGAGCTGATCGTTGTCCATCATGCCCCACGCCGCTCCGACCTTCGCCGTCAGATCAAAACTGGCGGGCGGCGCAGGCAGTCCTGCAGTCATGTACGTGGCCAGCAGCAGAGTCCGCGGATCGTGCCGCGCATCGCCCTTGCCCAGTTTGAGTTTGTGGGTATCGATTCGCGTCGGGTCCCATCGCAGGGTCACACCCGCTCGCGGGTCGCTGCCGGCATCGTTCAGTTTCTTTACGGCCATTGGAATTCTCCTTTAGCGAAATCTCGCGCTGCGAGATTTCGAGGTCTGTTTAGAGTTTGCAAAAACGCAAAGCAAGAAAGATCCGGCTGCCCGCACTCGCCGTCGCGAACAGGATTTTATTGAGGGGAAGAAGTCGCGCAGAATATTAGCCCCGAATGTGCGCGGGATCAAGCAGGTTAGGAGAGTTGTTACGAAATCCGAACAGGGAGGGGACGGAGCGAAGTGTCGAGACCGAAGGCGTGGCGCAGTTTCAGAATTTTCCTGCCCGATGTCATCCTGAGCTCGGCGATAGCCGGGCGATGGACCTGACGTCAGCCGACGCAGTCGATGGCGTGGATGGGAGTGCCTGCACTTCATGCAGTGGAAGCGCTCCTCGCATCAGCACACCGATGTCTAGGTTTCGTAAGGTCCCTGCGGAGCGCTTGGCGCGTTCCTGCGGGATGACATCGGTCGGCGAATCCGCAGGTGGCCCAGCTAGCGCAGGATGCGCTCTTCGATCCGCGATACGAACCTGGGCAAGTGGCTGGTCACTGCTTGCTGCAGGCTGGGTCCAAACTCGTGCAACAGGTTCATGCCTGCGTCGTTACCGACGGTGGAACCGAAATCGCTGAGCGGCGCCGTCTTCGAGCGCGCCCGCCAGGTGCGGGAGCCGCTGTCAGCTACGATCGAAGTCGCCAGCCGCACGAAATACGTCGTGTTGAACCGCCGCTTTCCCTGTTGGTCGCGGGTAAGAATAATCCACGAAGCGGCGTCGGTAGCTCGTCCCATCAAGCTTTGATTGTCTGACGGCCGGTACCGCAAATTCGGGCTGGTTAACGATGGATATATGTGTTTGAAAAACAAGGCGCTCGCTGTGCGCTGGTCCAGGTGCTGATCCAGCGGCCAGTCGATCCCCGCCTGCCGGTCGCCCGCGCTGGGCAGGCCAATCGCGGTGACAGCCAAGGGTGAGCCCACTTCATTGCTGCCGCGGTTGCCGATGCCAATTCCTTGCAAGGGATGGGTCTGCGGCAGAAACCGTGCTGAGGGGGCATCGGGTAGCAGCCTCGGCGATGTCGCCGCACGCCGGTCCTGACAAAACGCCGCGCAGGCCGCGCACAGTACGAACCCAGACACGATCCCGAAAAGTGAAATCCGTTTCACCATAACTGAAATTTGCCCGGCGGCAAACCCCTTTGCGGTCATCGGATAAGCCCCGATTCCGCAGTCCACGCCACCACCATAGCAACTCACTTGCCATCGGTCTGAGCGAGAGTGCTCACTATAGCGAGTCTTTTTGTTTGGTTGAGGATCGGTGGCGCGAAGGTTGCCAGCGGAGTTGGGATTTCCGGGCTTCCGGCTCTCGGCGTCCGGCGTCCGAAAGCCGGATGCCGACTCGGCTAAACCCTAAAGTCGCGGTTTGGCGCCGACGGGCTTTGGCTGACGCTGGCGGCGCGGCCCAGGCTGGGCTCGACGCGGTTGCGGCCCGCATTCTTGGCTTGGTACATGGCGGAGTCGGCGGCGTGCAGTAATTTTTCCGTCTCGGCTGCACTCTGGCCGGTCGCCACTCCCAGGCTGAGGCTGACGCGAACGCCCGATCCTGCCACCTTCATGTCGCAGCCGGCCACGTGGCCGCGCACGCGTTCGGCCAGTTCCCAGGTTTCGGTCATGCCGCAGTTGGGAGCAACGATCAGGAATTCCTCTCCTCCGCAGCGCCCCACGGAGTCATAGGGCCGGACCACCGAGGCGATGCCGCCGGCAATCATGCGCAACACCGCGTCGCCCGCGGCGTGGCCGCGCGTGTCGTTGATCTCTTTGAAATGATCCACGTCAATCATGATCAGACCGACCGGCTGCTGTTCGCGTTCCGCGCGCAGCAGATCGCGTTCCAGAATCGCTAGAATCGCCTTGCGGTTCCATAGCGTCGTCAGGCTGTCGCGGGACGCCTCGCGGCGCAGCGCTTCCTTGGCCAGCAGCAGCCGGTTCTGTGTGACCAGGAGGCGCGCGCTCGAACACAAAAACGACAGCAGAACAATCGCGGCCGCCAACCCCAGGCGCTCGCGCGCAATGCGCAGCGACATGAACAGTACCAGCAGCGGGTAGAGCAGAAAGAAAATCTCGGTGTAGATGCGCTTCTCGCGCCGCGGCGCTTCAAACGAAAGCTCGGGCGCCTCCGCCTGCTTCCAGGTGGTCGCGATGATCATGGGCACGATCAGCAAAATGCTCCACAGCAGATCGAACCACGCGCCGGTCTGCAGCCCGCGCCCCGGGCCGTAGTAGTAGAGCGCATCCACCAAGCCCGAAAGCGCGAGGAACATGCCGATGCGTCCAAACAGCACGCGTACGTCGCGCACTCGGCTGACCACTGCACGCAGCACGAACGCACCCGCCACGAAGGAGTAGCCAAGAAAGTATGGCGCCCAGACTTCATGCGCTAGCTCTCCGGGAGCATCTGCCTTGGGCAGATAAAAGAAATACACATAAGCCGCCATGCACAGCAGCACGGCCTGCACGAAGTCGAGCGCCACCAGGGTGTCGAGCTTTCCCGCTTCGCTGTCCGGGTCGAGAAACAGTGCCATGGCCAGCGGCACGAACCAGAAACAGAACAGCAGATTGTTGACCCAGGCGACTGCCGCGGACGCGGCGAAGTCGTTATAGACGCCCAGAGTCTGCGCCACAAACCACAGCGCATAAGCGGCCACGGTCAGCCGCCAGAAAGAGTGTGCCAGACCCTGGGAACGACGGCTGGCCGCGACCACGGTGTAGAGCAGCACCACGCCAAGCAGGAGTTGTACCAAGTCCGACAGCAGGGGCCCGCGCGGACCGTTGCCCACGAAAATCACCACGCTGGCATGCAGCAGCAATAACAAGCTGGCGACCGTCGCGACGAGGCGAGTCCGTGGCAATGCAGGTTCCTTTCAAGAAATCTCTATAAGAAAATAATGTCGCTGGGAGGAGCTAACCGGGAATGCGGCTGACTCGGCTCTCCGCCAAATCGCTGATGGCACAATTCACACTTCCGCGCCGGCCCCAAGACTCTCCAGTATCCCGCATTGCGCGGGCCTTTTCATCTGACGATAGTACTCCCCGGGTGATTACTCTCCAATGGAAGATTAGAAGCCTGTTTTTATGCGCCGTTTCGAAGATTTCCACAGCCCCAACCGGCTTCCGGCTTCCGGCTGCCGGAGAGAACCCTGGAATCACCTTCGCACGGGTCGATCTCTATTTGCCTTGCCTACAATCCCGAGGCCAGACGCCGAGAGCCGGAAGCCGAGAGCCGAGAAAGCCGGACCTGCTATCATCCTCGGACAAAACGAGGGATCATGACTGACTCGGGACCGGGAATTTCGCGCATTGGACAAATTGCCATCAACGCGCACGACGTGGAGCGGGCCGCCGTTTTCTATCAGAATGCGCTGGGACTGAAGCTGCTTTTCAAGGCCGGGCCAGGGCTCGCGTTTTTCGATTGCGGCGGCGTGCGCCTGATGATCACGCTGCCAGAGAAGCCGGAGTTCGATCATCCCAGCTCGGTTCTCTACTTTACCGTGCCCGACATTCAGGCGGCGCATGCTCGCATGAAAACCGGCGGCGTTCATTTTGAAGACGAGCCCCACCTGATCGCGAAGATGCCGGACCACGATTTGTGGATGACCTTCTTCCGCGACAGCGAGAATAATCTTTTGGGTCTGATGAGCGAAGTGAAGAGATGAAGGCCTTCGGCTGCCGGCTCCCGGCTGCCGCTGAAAGTCTTTGAACGCACACTTAGAACGCGTCGCTTTCCGCTCGTCTCGGCGAGAAGCCTGAAGCCGGAAGCCGAGAGCCTGAAGCCGGAAGCCGGAAGCCGGAAGCCTGAAGCCGGAAGCCGGAAGCCGGAAGCCTCTGCTATCATCGCTGGCGGAGTTATTTGCATCCCACGGGTTGCACATCATGGCATTCCTCGACGACGACGATTTTGAAGACGAAGAAATTCCCATTCTTTCCGAAAAAGGAAGAGGAGAAGGACTCATGGACGAAGGTTCGCACACCGGCTCGGGCGCCGGACGCCGCAATGAAGACATCGCACTCGACTTGATGAAGTTCGTCGCCATGACTACCGGATATGGCAGGACCACGTCGTCGGGCGTGGGATTTCAAGGCAGCGGCTCCGCCGCCAAGCCGGAAGACTATGCCGATCATCTGCTCGAGTTGTACGGAAAATGCCTGGGCGCGGTCGCGGGGAAAAAGTAAGGCAACCAGCGGGCTGTCGCTGCCGCAAAGGTGGTGGGCCGGAATGTCATCCAGGACCGCGTTGGCTGTTCTGCTCCTTGCCGCAGTCGCGTTTTGCCCTGCCCGCGCTCAGGATAAAAACCAGGACGCAACCAAACCTCCAGCCGCATCCGCAACGCAAGCCACAACACCAGCCCCAGCACCAGCCCCAGCAAAAGACAAAACCGCGTCGAGCAGCGCTGCGCCCGCTGCCGCAGCTCCCGACTTCTCCAAAGAAGCCTATGTCATCGAGAAGCTGCGTACCGTGGTCACCGAACAGGCCGACGGCAGCGGCACGCGCGAACATACCGCCGAAATAAGAATTCTCGCGGAGGCCGGAGTGAAGGCCTTTGCCCTGCTGCACTTCACCTACACCAGCGCCAACGAAACCGTTGACCTCGACTACGTGCGCGTGCGCAAGCCCGACGGCACCGTGGTCAAGACTCCAGACTACAACGTGCAAGACATGCCGGCCGACGTGAGCCGCTCCGCTCCCATGTACAGCGACGTACATGAGAAGCATGTCGCGGTCAAAGGCCTCAGCGTGGGCGATGTGCTGGAGTATCTGGTGCGCTATCGCGTGATCAAGCCGGAGGTTCCCGGCCAGTTCTGGTACGAAGATTCGTTCACCAAGGAAGCCATCGTGAAGGACGAAACGCTGGAACTCAACGTTCCAGCGGACAAGTACGTCAAGGTGGTCAGCCCTGACTTCAAGCCCGAAATCAAAGAAGCTGGCGGACGCCGCATCTATCATTGGACGCATTCCAATCTGCACGTGAAGGAGAAAGATCCGAACGAAATTCCCCGCCGCGTCCCGCCGAATCCTTCAGTACAGGTGACGACCTTTGCCAGCTGGGAAGACATTGGCCGATGGTACGGCGGCCTGCAGAAAGAGCCGCTGGAAGTGACTCCGGCGATTCAGGCCAAGGCGGCCGAACTGACCAAGGGGCTGAAGTTCGACGACGATAAAATTCATGCGCTCTACAATTTCGTCTCGCTGAACTTCCACTACATCGGCCTCGATTTCGGCATTGGCCGTTACCAGCCGCATCCCGCCGACGATGTGCTGGGCAACGGCTATGGCGATTGCAAAGACAAGCACACGCTGCTGGCGTCGTTACTGAAGGCCGAGGGCATTGACGCCTGGCCGGCGCTGATTCATGCCAGCCGCAAGCTCGATCCTGATGTGCCCTCGCCGGCGCAGTTCAATCACGTGATCACGGTGGTGCCGAGAGTCGGTCGGCTTATCTGGCTCGACACCACGCCGGAGGTTTCTCCCTACGAATTTCTGCTCAACGTGCTGCGCGACAAGCAGGCGCTGGTGATTCCGACCAACAAGCCGCCCACGCTGATGAAGACGCCGGCCGATCCGCCGTTTCCTATGGAGCAGGAGTTTTCCATGCAAGGGAAGCTGTCGGCCGACGGAACGTTTAGCGGCCACGCCGAGCAGTCGTATCGCGGCGATACGGAAGTCCTGCTGCGCGAAGCCTTCCGGCGAATTTCGCAATCGCAATATAAGGAAATGGTGCAGCGGTTTTCCTACGGGCTAAACTTCGGCGGCGACGTCAGCAACGTCATCGTGAGCCCACCCGACGATCTGGACAAACCTTTCGAAATTTCTTACGACTACGTTCGCAAGAATTATGGCGACTGGGAACACCACCAAATCACTCCCCCGCTTCCACCCATGGGAGTGGAAGTCACCAAGGATTCGCGGGAAAAGAAGCCGGAAGAACCGTACCTTCTGGGATCTCTCGGGAAACTCATTTACCGGTCGCGCATGGAACTGCCGCCGGGCTATTCGATGACCGCCCCCGCCAACTTGAATCTGGTCGAGCCCTTTGCGGAGTACCACAGCACGAACGTGTTGGAAGACGGAGTGTTGACCACGAACCGGCGGCTCCAAGTCAAGAAGGCTGAAGTTCCGCTGGATGATTGGGACGAGTTCCGCAAGTTCGGCAAAGCCATCGGCGACGACGAGTTCAACTTCATTATGCTGAATGGCTCGGGCGCAGACACCGAAGCCAGCATCACCGTGAACGGCGTGGTGGACGTGGACGCAGCTTTCCGCGCCGGCACGGATGCGATCCAATGGCACGATTTCGCCAAAGCCGAATCCTATTTTCAGAAAGTGATCACCAGGGACCCGAAGTATCCTCTCGTCCATTTCAATCTGGCCAAGGTTCTGGCCATGGAAGGCAAGCTGGACGCGGCACTGGTCGAGTTTCACAAGGAGCAGGAGCTGTCGCCCACCGAACTGCTCGCCTACCAGATCCCCGCTGCGCAGCTAGCTAACAAGGGGCGTGGCGATGAGGCAGTTGCGGAATATCACAGATTGCTGAAAGCCGATCCGCAGAATGTCGAGGGAGCCTTAACCCTGTCGCAATTGCTGAGCCAGCAGGGTAAGTATTCCGACGCGGCCGCGGAACTGGAGCCGGTCGTCAAGTCCTTGCCGGAGAATACCAACCTGCAGTTTGCGCTGGGTACGGCTTATTTGAAAGCGGGACAATCCGAACCAGCGGTCACTCATCTGCGCGCCGCCGCCGAGTCAAAACACGATCCCATGATGCTGAACAACGTGGCCTACACGCTCGCCGAAACCAAGACGAATCTCGACCTGGCTCGGCAATATGGGGAAGACGCGCTCAAGCAGCTCGATGCGCGTTCGGCCGACGATGTGAAATCCCTCCTCCGGGGCACTCAGATTACCAACCAGTTCGGCTTGGTGTGGGACACGATGGGCTGGGTTTATTTTCAGAGTGGCGATGTAAGCCGCGCCGAAAGTTACATCCACGCGTCCTGGCTGCTGGGACAGGACCCCACCGTGGGCGAGCACCTTGGAGAAATCTACGAGAAACAAGGCCGCAGCAAAGATGCCGTGCACGTGTACGATCTAGCGCTGGCTGCTGCCGGTGCGACTTTATACGGTTTGTCGGGTACGCCGCCCCCTTATCCCGGAATGCCGCTAGCGTCGCCGGGCGTATCCGATCGCCAGAACCTGGTCACGAAGCTTGCGACCCGCTTTCACAAATTGACGGGAAAGAATCCCGTGGTCAATGAAAGTTCGCGCCTCCCCAACGGTCAGTGGACCAAGACCTCATCCGAGCAGCTCAGCCTGATGCGTACCGCCAAATTCGGCAAGATCCCCGACCTCAAAGGCACGGCCGAATTCAAGATTGTGTTTGCGCCGGGGAAGATTGAGTCAGTGGAATACGTGAGCGGGGATGAATCACTGAAGGCGCTGGAGGAAAAAATCAAGGCGGCGCATTACGAAGTTGAGTTTCCATCGGGCAGCCAGGCCCGGCTGCTGCGCCGCGCCGAGCTCAGCTGTTTCCCGCTTTCCGGCTGCATGGCCGTGATGATGCCCACGGATAAAGCGCAGCCGCGCCAAGGCTCGGTGCCACAGTAGGCGGTAGCGGCCATCGGCAAGCATCTGCATATCACTGTGCCACAAAAAACCGCGCCCTTGCGGGGCGCGGTTCCATAACAATTGAGGGAGGGGCTCGGGGCCAGGCACCGGATTAACGGCGCTTCTTGCTCTTCTTCTGGCCGCCCCTTCTCGCGGGCTTCTTCTTAGCTGCCGCCTTTTTCTTGGCCGGTTTCTTGGCAGCTTTTTTCTTGGCGGGCTTCTTAGGAGCCTTCTTCGCCGGTTTCTTTTTCGCCGCCGGCTTCTTCTTGGCTGCGGGCTTGCCGCCTCCGCCTGCCGGAGCCGGAGGTGCGGGCTTGGGTGTGGGCTTGGGGGCAGGAGGCGCGATCACGGGTTCCGGCTCAATCGATTCCGGAGCCGGCAGGCCTTCTTCTTCCTCCTCTTCCTCTTCGAAATCCTCTTCCAGCGACTCGCTGTAAGCGCCGCTGTCGCCGAATTCTTCCTCTTCGTCACGTCCGTAGAGCGTGGGATCGTTAAACGTCATTGCTCCTCCTGATTTTCAGTGGCGGCCGGGTGCGGGTGGGGCTCCTGGCTGCGGGCACAAAGAATTTAAAAGACCACCGGAAACTTCTGCTGGAACGGCGCGCGATTATAGCACGACGTTCGGTGCAGCCTGCAAGGACCGCCGACACAGACTGCTCGCCTATCCTGTTATCACAGCGGGCCAGGAAAAGGGAAGAGGAAAACGGCAGAAAACAAAAAAAGCGAAAAAGCTTGAGAGAAACCGAAGACTTAGCCCCCAAGACCTCGCGCACGGGCCGCCTAAACTGCGCGAAAAAACGCCTCACGGATTTGCATGGCTGTGAATCCGTGAGGCGTCGGTAATGCTGAAAACCGAAACTGGCTACTTCAATGCCTTGACGTAGGTGGCCAGGCCCTTGGCGTCGTCGGCGGAAAGGCCGGCGATGGCTTTCTTGTGCGGTGCTTTCTTGGCATCGTCGCCCTTGGCCAGCAGATCGCTGATCTGGACGTCGGTCAGTTTGGTGCCCTTCAGGGCTGGACCGACCTTGCCCGCGCCATCTGGACCATGGCACGCGGCACATTTTGCTTTGTAAGTGGCGCCGGCGTCCTGAGCAAATGCCGGCAGGGCGATCGACGCGGCTAAACCAACCACGAGTAGTACCACGAGCAGTTTGGTGATTCGCATGACTTCTCCTTGAGTGAGATGAGATATGAAAAATACAGGGCCCGACAACAACCGCAAATTGTACCGCCGGGGCTGGAATCGAAGATGTGATTTCGCGCACGCTCATCTCCGCCGAACCAACTCCGGCGAACCAACTTGGCGATGGCCTCAGCGATGCTTGGTCGGCACCCCCGGCTGGGACAGGCGTTTTACCACGCTGGCGTCCCCGTGGATCACGACCTCCGCCGTTCCGGAACTGATCGTGATCGGTGCCGAGACCACGCTGGCGAAAGCCGTCGGGAGCGACGAGCGGTTGGGGCTGGTTTGGACGTTGGCAGTGCCATCCACCAGCGCGGTGATGGCAAAGACATACGTGTTGCCAGAGGAGAGCGGCGGCAGGGTGACCGAAGCCCCCGAAGTGTAGAAGGTACCCGTGGTCAGGTAGAAGGGTGTGCCCTCAGCCGATGACAGCACGTAGGTCGACACCGCGTAGCCGTAGGGAGCGCCGGTAGCTGGCGCGGTCCAACTCAGCGCCGGCGTCGTGGTGGTGAGCGTGGCCGCCGTATACAGGCTGCCGCCGCCAATCGTGGGATTCTGCACGGGACTGACGAGTGGAGCCAGGGCATTACTGGAAGGCGCGAGCGCTTCGCCCGTCACCAGCGCGAAGTTGACGGTGGCCGCCTCGCCCGGAACCGGGATGGGGACCACGGCTTCCTGGCAGAGACTTTCGGCGCGGGTCCAGGTGGAAGGGAAAGGATCGTTATAAGTCAGCGCGCCCAGAGTTTCGTCGGTGAGGATGCCCGGCTGCTGGTCGCTCGACACGGACAGCTGAAATCCGGTGGCGTCGCAAGTGCTGAATGACACCAGGAAAGGGAAACCCGAAGGCTGGTAAAAGTTGGCCGCGAGTATCAGATTCGATCCATTGACAGATCCGGGAGCGTTCACGCCGGTCACGAACGGTTCGGCGACGACCGCGAAGCCCGAGTAGTAGGACGTGGGAGTAACAGGAGATGCGCCGGTGAGCGACGATGCCCACTGCGACCCCTGCACGCTCAGGTTGTACGATGCAGGCGAAGTATTCTGCAGCGTCTGGGTGATGGTATTGGTGCCGCCGTCGACCAAGGCCAGATTCGACAACGTGGCCTCGGCGCCTAGCTCGGCAAGGTTGAGCGACCCGACCATTGTCGGTTCATACTGCAGCAGAAATCCCGTGGTGTACAGCGACCAGTCAAAGTTGCTTTCGTAGGCGATCGTAGGCGATACGGACGAGGTGTTGGGCGAATCGCCCACGATGGTCGCGCCAATCTGGTTTTCCATGTTGAACTGAATCTCAGTCGCTTCGCTGACCGAATCTAGGCCAGACAGGTCAAGAGTGAAGTTGGTCTGGCTGTCGGAACCAGTGGTTGCCAGCGGATAGCCCGCGAGGTCCCGGCCCAAGTCAAACGTGCTGCTGCTGGTGAAGTAGGCGGCGGAAGTATTCGTGAGCACGCTTGCCCCGCCAAAGGCGAGCCAGTAGTTGCCGGCGGGCACTCCGGCAATGGTGATGATGCCGGCGCCAGCGGATGCTCCCTTGAGCACGGTTAGAGAACCATCGGGCTGCGGTGCTATGGCCGAAACCTGCAGGCTGGCCGAGGAGGGGACCGGCACCTGCACCGGGCCGCTGGCTTCCCAATAATTGTTGATCCAGCTCACGGTCACGATGCCGGTGGGGCTGACCGTCCAGGCCTGAGTTGCGCTGCCGCCGGATGCCGTCGAGGCCGTGACCGTGAAGCTGTTCGAGGAGCGCGACTGCGCTGCGGTTGGCGTCCAGGAGATCGCGTCTCCGCTGAGGGTCGCGCCCGTGGGCCCGGTGGTCAGCGCAAAAGTGACGGCTCCGCCCGCGGGGTCGACAGCAGCCAGCGTGTAGGAATAAGCCTCCCCTTGCGCCGCGGCCGTGACGGGAGCGCTGGTGAAGATGGGCGTTGACGACTGCGTCCGCGTGCTGCTGTTGTTACTGCTGCATCCACTGAGGGCGACTGCCAAGAGCAAACTGGGGGCCAGAAGCGCGCGCATCAGCATAGGGCGATCAAGACTGGAACGGCCAAGACTGGGACGGTTCTGCATGAGACCTCCTAAGCAGCAGGAGCCGACAATCGGGGAGGGCTTCACTTTACCACAGCAAGGCGAGATCCCCCATGGTCGGCGTGGTTGGAGAATGCCAAAGGCCCCGCAGCTTGCGAGAAATTTCAGAAGGAAAACTTAGTCGGGTAATCATCCAGAGGGCACCCCCTCGCAGAATGAGTCGCCCAGATTCTTAGCGGGATAACTGCACGGTCAGAATCATGCCGGGTCGGATCACGGCGACGTTGCGGTTGTCGCGTTGGAGAGCGGCGACGGTGGTCTTGTAGAGATTGGCGATGGAATAGAGGGTTTCACCGGACTTCACTTTGTGGTGAACTACGGAGGCTTTCGCCACGTCTTCGTCGCGGGCGTGCAGGCGTTCGATCTGCGCCGACTTGGTGGCCGGGGGTTTGGTCGTCGCGGTTTCCGCGGGCGGCGTGGCGGCTGGGTGTTTCGCCTTGCTGCTATGGGATGAACCATGCGACGAGGCTACTTCGGTTTCGTGTGCGCTAGGAGAAACTGGCAGGTGCAGAGCGAGAATCTTGCGTCCGCTCAGGCTGTTGCCGCGGATGCCGTTCCAGCGGCGCAGCATCTGTGGCGAAACCCCGAAATTTTCGGCCACGGTTTCAATCGTGTCCCCGGAGTGAACTTTGTAGCGCGTGATGCGGCGGGCGTAGGTTGCGGTTTCGCTCGCGGGATGCTTGCCGGGCGCGACTGGGATGACCAGCTTCGCGTCGGCTTCTAATTCCGAACCGTCCAGATGGTTCGCTTCCGAGATCGACTTGGCCGTGGTGTGATACGACCGCGCCAGCGTGGCCAGCGTGTCCCCGGAATGAACCGTGTGATAACGCCACCACAGGCGCATGTCGGCGGGAACGGAGGCGATGGCGGTCTCGTATTCGTCTTTCGTCCCGACCGGCAAGTGCAGCGTGAACGAGCCTTCGCGCGGCGTGGTCAGGCGCAGCAGGCTGGGATTCAGGTCCTGTAATTCTTCAGGCGTGGAATTCACGCACTCAGCCACCAGGCGCAGGTCCACGGGATAGTTGATCGCTAAACTGTCGGATTCGGCCGGGTGCTCCATGGCGACCGCATCCAGGCCGTACTGCGACGGATTCTTGGCCATGATGGTTACGGCCAGAATGATGGGCACGTAATTCTTGGTTTCTTTGGGCAGGACGTTGCGGTTGTAGAGTTCCCAGAAATCGGCGTAGCCGGTGCGCTTCACCGCGGCCTGCACAGTGCCGGGGCCGGAGTTGTAAGCGGCCATGGCGAGATACCAGTCGCCAAACTGGTTGTAGAGATCTTTCAGGTGGCGGGCGGCGGCGCGAGTGGATTTCTCCGGGTCCTGGCGATCGTCGACCCACTGGTTGTGGTAGAGCCCGTATCCGCGGCCGCGGCTGGCCATGAACTGCCAGATGCCGCGTGCTCCAGCGCGCGAGACGGCCAGCGGATGGAAGCCGGACTCGGCCTGCGCTAGATAGATCAGATCCTGCGGCAGGCCTTCCTCTTTCAGAGTTGACACGATCATGTCGTGGTAGCGGCCGGAGCGGGCAAAGGCGCGCTCGAAGACGCCCCGTCCGCGGCCCGAGAAGTAGGTGATGTAGCCGGCGACCTGATCGGTCATCATCAGCGGCAGGTCGGAGTGCGTGTTCTTGATTTCCGCGCGGGCCTTGGCCGCGATGCCAGCATCAGCGGCCGGAGTGACGCCGTTGGTTGCGTCGTTGGTTACATCGATGGGCGCGGGCTCAGACTTCTGCTGTGGTTCCTGTGACGCGGCTTCCTGAGATTGATCGTCGGCCGCGGTGCCGCCGGGGTAGAGTTCGTTCACGCCCTTGACGATGCGGTCGAATTCCGTTTGCAGGCGCTCGTCGGAGCGGATGTCGAGATTGCTGCTGAGCAGGGCGTCGAGTGCGTCGTCGAATTTCTGTTTGGCTTCATCGTGCTTGTCAGCGTGATAGTTGGCCAGCCCGGCCTGATATTCCTTCTCCGCGCGGGCGATCAGAGCGCCGACCGGGTCGGAAGAGTTGTCGGAAGATGAAGACGGCGCAGAACCCTGAGCGGAAGCCTGATCCGGTGCGGCCGCAGGAGTTCCGTTCGAAGCGGATTTCTGAGCGGGTGCGTCTTTCGATTGGGACTTCGCGGTTGATGCCGGAGCCGCGGATGACGGAGCGGGAGCCGGTTGCAGCGCGGGGGCCGATCCGGGCGGCAGCAGCGAGACCGGTTTCTGCGCGGTCTGGCAGGCGCTCGCTGCCAGCAGCAGAGAAGCCATCAGGGCTATCCGAAAACTATTCGAAGTTCGGGGGGCGGCAAGTCGCATAGTTCTGGGGCCCGTAAGACTCTGGCTTGATCTCCCTGTCCTGCTTACTGCGTACTTCTTTATTCCTCTATGAGATGCGAGATTCTTTCAATATGAATATACGGTGAATTCCGGGGACTTTCTACCAAATCGTACGCGGAGGCCGCGGCCGGGTCAATCGCCGAAAAGGCACTCGGAGGGTTACTTTCGGCACCGGGCCAGGCAAGTTACCAGAAGAGCCGGCGCATCGGAGCGCAGCGCCCAAAGCTCTCGAGTCCTGTCTTTAGGCGTGACCGTGAACCTGATCGCCAACGCCTCTTGCTTGCCTTGATCGGGGGGACGTGCCCAACATCCTCCACTTGAGATGCAGCAGGACGCGGTGAATCCGCCACCGGAGAGACGGGTCCATGGCCAGGCGTCGATGATCCTGAGAACGCTGCAGGGCCAGCGAATCCACCGCCAGCTTGCGCGGATGCTGGTAGAACTCCGCCATTTTCGCGGCACTCATGCCAGGAGTCGCAAGCCAACCTGGGAGGCATTCCGACAGTGCGTCGACATCGGTCAAGACCTTGTCCATGCCCAGGCCGGTGGCGGGACATGCGCTCTGAAAGGCGTCGCCGATCAGCACCACACCCGGCTGAGGATCGTGGTCTACGGTATAGAGATCGACCCGGCCCGATTCAACCTTGCTGGTCACGCGATACTCGCCGGTGATGCGGGTCAGCTTCGGCAGGTAACGGTGGAGCATCGCTTCCGGTTCCTGAATAAACTCACGCACCCAGGGATCACCGGCGGCACGAAAAACGAAAAGATTGGCGCGCACCGCCTTGCGAAATTTGAAGAGTGTCAGGTAGTCGATGCAGGTCGACGGGCTCAAGGAATAGTAAGTGAGCCCGTCAAAGGGAAAAGGCCGCGAGTCCGCTGGTGCGAAATCGAACCCCAGTCCGAGGGATTGGTCTTTTCGGAGTATGCGGCGGCGCAGCCCCAGCTGGGCCTCGATGCCAGAGATGCCGCCCGAAGCCAGCACGACTAGACGCGAGGTTAGTTCTTCGCCACCTACGAGTTTGACGCGCTGCACCGCGTCGCTGTTGGCGATGGATTCCACGCGTCCCGCGCGGAAAACCACTGCGGCAGGGATTTGCTCGCGCAACCCATTCACAATTTCTTCGTAGTGGAGGCCGTATTGTTCGATGGGCCCGGTCTTGAAAATTCGGCCGTCGAAGCTGCCCTGTACCTGGCTGACCAGCCCGGCATTCGGGAGCAGATGCTCCAGCAAACCGAACTTACGCAACAGCGCGACTTGCTCCCGTTCGATTTTCTCGGCTCTGAATTGCGGCGGGCAGACGGCATGCGGGTCCACGAGGATCACCCGCCGGCCCTGCTGTCCTAAGACAGCAGCCAGGGCCGCGCCCGCCACGCCCGCACCTACGATAATGATCTCCGCCGAAATGTCCGTTGGGTCGACTGATGCCAAGGGCTACCTCTCGTCGTGATTACGGAACACGAGACTGCAGGTCATGAGATTACAGTGCAACGGCATGGTATATTCCCGCGAATCGATAGCGTAAAGCCGAGTCCCTTTTCGACGCCAAACCAGCCGATCGCTCGCGGTGAGGGAGGAGTTCGTAAACGAGCGCCGAAGGGAGAACTTATCGAATTATAACTTAGCCCGGCGATGCGCGGGCAAACATCGAATATCCCGAAATGCATCAATCACTTGGCCGAATTCGAGCGAGCTCGCAGAAATGTCTCCGGAGCGAGTTCTCACACCCGCCAATTATCCGGGCGCCAGGTCTGGATGGCTTTCTTAATGTCGGCGCGCGAGAGCTTTTCGTTCATAGCGCGCTCAGCCAGCTTGGCCACTTCGCCATCAGAGGCGAAACGCAGGCCGCAGAGTTGATCCACGGTCAGTTCGGGAATGCGGGAACGCAGCGGCTCCGACATCAACTGGCTCAGGCGCAGGCGTTCTTCCAGGCGAATGACGCGATCCTGCACCTTCAGCGAGTTCAGTCGCACCTTGAACACCAGAAGCAGCAACGCCGTGGCCAGCAGAATCAGCAGGAAATCGTGGAAGTGGTCGCGGAAATCGCCCTCGGTGATATGCGCGAAAAAATGGATCAGGGTCATGATCAGCCCGACCACGAAGACCGGAAGAATGAAGAAGTGAAAGGGCGGATCCCAGCGGGTGTGGTGAGCGAATGACTGCGGTTCCTGGGCCATGTGAGCGCTCCTTGGCGAAAGAAGGGCCAGTGTAGCAGAGTTGTTGGCGGCCGGGCTGGCCTGAGTGGCGGCGAGCGCGTGTAAAATCTCCTGTTGCCCGAATCTGTTGCCGGAATCGATCGGCGGAATCCATCCGAGAATCCATAGGGAACATTAGGAATCCAAGTTCTTATGAAAGCCATACAAGTTAAGCAACCGGGAGGGCCAGAGGCCATGGAACTGGTGGAGTTGCCAGTTCCGGAGCCGAAGGCGAATGAAGCGGTGGTGAAGCTGGCCGCTTCGGGTGTGAACTTTATCGATGTGTACGTGCGCGAGGGGCGGTATAAGGCTCCGCTGCCATTTGTTGTGGGGCAGGAGGGCGCGGGAGTGGTGACCGCGGTGGGCGCCGAAGTAAAGTCTTTAAAAGTCGGCGATCACGTGGCCTGGTGCGGGGTGCTGGGATCGTATACCGAGTATGCCGCTGTACCGGCGGACCGGCTGGTTCCGGTTCCGGTGGGCGTGACCGACCGGCAGGCCGCCTCGGCCATGTTGCAGGGCATGACGGCGCATTATCTCTCGCACAACACTTTTCCCTTGGAGCGCGGCGAGACGGCGCTGGTGCATGCTGCTGCTGGAGGCGTAGGACTGCTGCTGGTGCAGATGGCGCACAACATTGGTGCGCGCGTAATTGCCACGGTGTCGACCGAAGAGAAAGCCAAGCTGGCGCGCGAAGCCGGAGCCGACGACGTGATTCTCTATACGCAATCCGATTTTGAAGTTGAGACGAAGCGGTTGACCGGCGGCCAGGGCGTGGATGTAGTTTATGACTCGGTGGGCAAGACTACGTTCGAGAAGGGGCTGAACATTCTGCGTCCGCGCGGCATGATGGTGCTCTACGGCGGATCGAGCGGGGCCGTGCCTCCATTCGACCCGATCATTCTCACGCAGAAAGGATCTTTGTTTCTGACCCGGCCCTCGCTGGGGAATTACATTGCGACGCGGGAAGAATTGATGGCGCGGTCAGGTGCGGTGTTTGGCATGATGGCGGCGGGCAAACTCAAGCTGAGGATCGAGCATACCTATCCCCTGACCGAGGCGCAGCGGGCGCATCGCGATCTGGAAGGCAGGAAGACGACGGGGAAGCTGCTGCTGATCCCGTGAAGCAGCATTCAGCACTCAGCATTCCGCCCGCAAAGGTCAGTTGCGTCCGGTCTCAATTGGCTGAATGCTGAGTGCCAAGTGCTGAGTGCTTTTCGAATGTGATGCCGGAGAGCAAGGAAACCCATGAAAGCAATTCGCGTACAGCATACGGGCGGGCCGGAGGTGATGGAAATCGCCGAAGTGCCAGTGCCTCAGCCGAAGTTGGGCGAGGCGGTGGTGAAGGTCTCGGTCGCCGGAGTGAACTCGATCGACGGCCACTTCCGCGATGGCAGTTTGCGGACGCCGCTGCCGTTCATCCCCGGACAGGAAGGCGCGGGGGTGGTTTCTGCGCTTGGCGCGCAGACGAAAACCGTGAAAGTGGGAGACCGCGTGGCGTGGAGCGGAGTGCTAGGCTCGTATGCCGAATATGTGGTGTCGCCGGAGGAACATCTGGTGCCGGTGCCGGCGGCGATCACCGATGAGCAAGCCGCAGCGGCCATGATGCATGGGCTGACGGCTCACTACCTGGTGAATGACGCACACAAGTTGAAGTCGGGAGAGACCGCGCTGGTGCACGCGGCCGCCGGCGGCGTGGGACTGCTGCTGGTGCAAATGGCGCGCGCCGTCGGGGCGCGGGTGATCGGCACGGCCTCGAGCGCAGAGAAGGCGCAGCTGGCCCGCGAAGCGGGCGCGGACGATGTCATCATTTTCACGCGGCAGGATTTTGAAACCGAAGTGAAGCGATTGACCGGCGGCAAAGGAGTTGATGTGGTTTATGACGGCGTGGGCAAGGCGACGTTCGAAAAAAATCTGAACGTCATGCGCCTACGCGGGATGCTGGTGCTCTACGGCATGTCGAGCGGTCCAGTGCCGCCGGTCGATCCCGCGAAGCTGTCGGAGAAAGGCTCGCTTTACATGGCGCGCACCACGCTGGCGCACTTCACTGCCACGCGCGAGGAACTGCTGGCCCGCACCGGCGCGCTATTCGCGATGATTGCCGAAGGCAAGCTGAAGGTGAGGATTGCGAGGACCTATCCTCTGGCCGAAGCGCCGCAGGCACACCGCGACATGGAAGCGCGGAAGGTCGCGGGAAAGCTGCTGCTGGTGGTGTAGGAAAACTGTGAAAAATCTGGCAATAGCGTTGGCGTTGCTAGCGGCGATGGCTTGGGCTCAGAGCATGACCGATGACTCGCCGCAATCGAATCCGGATGCGGCTGTTGCGAAGCCGCAGTTGGTCGCCGAAAACGAACACTACAGCGTCCGGATCCTCGATCTGACCGGGGCGACGCGGATGGCACTTCCTCAGCGAACCAACGACACGATCGTCGTGGTATTAGGACAAGGCCTTAGCTTGATTTCCGACAGGTTGGAAAGCCCGGTAGCGCTCGCCGATGGCGACGTTCGCTTCCTCGAACGCATCAAGCACCCCAGTGCTGGTTCATTCGGGCGAAATTGCGTCGCAAGTGCTGCTCGTCGAAATCAAGCACCACTGGAATGCTGAAATAGATATTTGCTCAGAACCGGGAAGATGCAACCGCGCGATCCGAGCGGGTGGGATCGAGATCGGGCAGAGCACTCGACTCTTTACGAACGGGTTCATCACTGCGTACCGCGACCACATCGCCCGAGGTGGAACTTTGGACACGTCGTACTACACGAAGGGCCGCTCGCCTCACCTGCTGCTGATCGCGCTCGACGATCTGCAGGCAGACTTCGAAGAGACTCACCGGGAAATGAAGCGTGGAGAGGTTTTCTTGTCGGACGCCGGTCAGCTCGAAGTCGATGCGGGACTGCACGAGGCCCGATGGATCGTCGTCCGTGTCGAAACGCCGAAGCCCTAATCTGGCGTGCGTGTTGGTGCGCTTCCTCAACCAGTAATTGTCCGCGAATAATGCTTCACATATTCTGGCGCTGCCTTCCCTTGCAATAATCTTTCGTCGTCAATCGGCGCGCCCGCCTTTATTTCTAGCGGGACGATTCCGGCCCAGGTGGGGAAGGAATAATCCTCTTCGTCGTCGACGACCGGGCCCTGACGGACCTTCGCCGAAAACTCTTCAATCGGCACGCGCAGCACGGAGGTTTGCTTGAGTTCGCGCTCGTTGGGCTGGCGCGAGTCGGCCCAGCGGCCGGGCAGAATGTGTTCGGACAAAATGCGCAGGGCTTCGAGCTTTTCCTCCGGATCGTCCACCAGCGTGGCCTTGCCCAGAATCACCACCGAGCGGTAATTCATGGAGTGATTGAAAATCGAGCGGGCAAGTACGAGTCCGTCAAGCAGGGTGACGGTAATGCAGACCTGCACACCTTCCTTCATCTGGCGCAGCATGCGGCTGGCGGCCGAACCGTGGATGTAGAGACTCGCGCCGTGGCGACCATAAGACGTAGGGATGACAAAGGGCTGGCCGTCGACGGCGAAACCGACGTGGCAAAGGAAGCCTTCGTCGAGAATGCAGTTCACCGTCTCGCGATCGTAGACTCCACGATGCGGTTCACGAACCACACGAGTGCGTGCAGTTGGCATTTGAGTTTCAGACATTAGGGAGCGAACTCCGGGCAAGCGCCAAGGATGGGTGACGGGACAGTTTAACACTCGGCGGAGGTCGAACATCGAATGCCGGACGTCAGACCTCAGACCTCAGGCGTTCGGCTTCCGGCTTCCGGCTTCATACTCTCTCGGTTGTGCTCTTGGTTTAAGCCGAGGTGTGAGATCCAAGGTCCGAGGTCTGGTATTTGTTTTCGCGATAGATGCGAGTGAAGAGGACCGCGACGATGATCAGCACGATGGGCGTAAAGACGCTGGCTTCCGGGCCGACGCTGCCGCCGGTGAGCCAGCGCGGTCCCTGGAACGCGGAGTCGAACAGGTTGTGATACGGAGATAGGCCGCTGTCAGGGACGCCGTAGAAAAACGTCTGGCCCCAATCCCATCCCGCATGAAAGCCGACGGCCCACCAGAGATTGCCGGTGCGGCGCAGGATCAAACAGAACAGCAGGCCGAAGAGCACGACGGAGAGCAGACCGACCTTGCTCTCGCCAGGGTTTCCGGCATGCGCCAAACCGAAAAGTGCCGAGAGCAGAATCGCCGATGGCCAGAAGCCGATGCCGGTGGTGAGTGTGAACTGCAGGTATCCGCGGAAGGCAAATTCTTCGGCCAAGCCGACGATGATAAACGTTGCGGTCCAGGCTGCAGTTGCAGCAGCGATGGTGCTGCCATGAATCGCCAGGCCAATCAGGTGGAAGCCGTGAAAGGCGAAGATGCCGAGCAGGCAGGCGCTGATGGAGGCGAAGCCGACGACGATACCAATCCAGAAGTCTTTTTGAAAGGCTAGGCGAATGGGCAGTCCGTACTGTCCCCACGAACGGCGTTCGATGCGGGCCATGATGAGCGCGGCGATTGCAGGGATGAGGAAAAGCGCGCCCTCGGAGATGCCGAGTCCGAGAGGAGTGAGCGCGGAGATTCCGATGGCCAAGTCGCCTGAGCCGCTTTTACCGAGCACGCGGATCAATACGAACGGAGTCATGAGCACCAGAGCAACCAGCACCACCAGCGCCAGGAAAAGGATTACGCGCCAGCCGGCGCGGATGCCATTGGGCCCGCGGAAGATGGCGTTGGGCGGGGCGGGCGGAGTCGCAACGGGATCGGTGCTCGGTTGCTGTGATACTTGCGGATCGGCCATTAGGGGAGCGAACTCCGGGCAAGCGCCAGGGGTGGGTGACGGAACAGTTTAACAGGAACAGACGTCGGACCTCGGCCGTCGGACCTCAGACGTTCGGCTTCCGGCTTCGTCGTTCCTCTCGGCTGCGCTTCTTGGTTTAAGCCGAGGTCTGCGGTCCGAGGTTTATTCTTCCTACCAGTTCAGCTTCAGCGCGAACTGGAACTGGCGCGGGTCGTAGGCGGCCGTGGCCTGGCCGGCGTTGGTGAACAGCGGGCTAACGGCGGCCACGTTCATTTTGTTGGCGATGTTGAACATGTCGACGATCAGGTCGGTGCTGAAGCGGTCGCCGAACGGGATACGCTTGGCGATGCGCATGTCATTGAATACGGTCCAGGGAGCGATGCCGGCGTTGCGGCCGAGATTGCCGTCGAGCTGCAGCAGCGTGGGCGCTGTCCCAGTCAAGACGAAGGCCTGGATGCAGGGCTCCTGGAACATTCCCGTGGGCGAGTACTTGGAAGCGACCGGCGTGTAACTTGCCGCGGTACAGATCGGATTCACCGTGGTGTTGGGCCGGGAGGTGAACGAGGAAATCTGCAGGTTGTCGCCGCCGGCGGTGATGATGTTGAAAGGACGTCCGGAAGAAACTTCCAGGATGGGAGCGATGGTCCAGTAGCTGAAGAAGGCGTCGGAAAAGCTGCTGCCGGAGAGCCGGCCGCTCTGATAAACGCCGCTGAAAACGAAGCGATGACGCTGGTCAAACAGCGAGGTGGCGCGATCCTCCTCCGGGTAGTAGCTGTCTTGCGGAGTCAACGTCGACTGCAGATCGGTGGAGTCGTCGATGGAGTGCGACCAGGTGTAGGACGCGAGGAACTCGTAGTGACTGGTGAAGCGCTTGCGCAAGTTGGCGCTGAAGCCGTGATAGATGGAGCTGCCGTTGGAATAGTTGGCGTCCATGTCGCCGAAGGGGACGCAGCCGGTGAAGGGGGGTAGGGGACTGCAGTTCGCGTTGTATCGCGAATTGGTTGAGGCCAGAGCGGTGGCCTCGGCGGTGGCCTGAGCAACGCAGTGTAGAGGATCCCCACTGGCGGTGTAGGCGAAAGCGATCGACGGATTCAGGCCGCCGGGGCGGAAGAAGTTCATCAGCGAGGAGTCGACGTAGGGGAGTGGGGACGTTAAGGTCCCGCCCGGGTTGCAGCCGTTGACAGTGAAGGGGCTGGCAAACGACTGCCCATCGGCCAGCGCGGCCTCAAAGTTGGCGACCATCAAATCGCCGCGCACCGTGTTGGCGTTGATGGGACGGTTCAGGTGACGTCCGCCATTGAAGTTGTAGGCGAGGCTGAGCGCGTAGCCATGGCCCAGATCGCGTTCGAGAGTGAGATTCACCTGCTGCGAGTAGGCGTAGACGAAACCCTTGGCTTGAGGATAGCCGAAGGGCTGGAAGGCGAGCGGCAGGAACGTGGCGGGGTTCAAGTAATTCTGGTTGAGAAATATGGATTGACTGCCCGTAGCCAGACCGCAGCTTGGTCCGGAAGTATTACACGCGAAGAGCTCCTGATTCGGCGAATAATTCAACAGGGCCAGCGCGGCGCCGGCGGTCGCACCTGCGACTGGCGAGCACGGCGAAGCGCTTGATCCAGTCGCCGAAGGAATCAGTCCTTGGAAAATTGGAATGGCGTTCAGGTTGCCGGGATTACCGGCTCCGGTGCACGGAGAAGTTCCGGCAAAGGCGAGCTGGCCGCTGGAAGAACCGTCGGAAGCATCGCCGAGGAAATAAAGGCCGAGCAGAGGGTGGTCAAAGAAAATGCCGTAGGAGCCCCGGATCACGGTTTTGCCGTTTCCGGCGGGATCCCAGGCGACGCCAATGCGCGGCTGAAAATTGTGCTTGGCGGTCTGAATGCCTTTCTGCAATCCCAGCTGGTTGTAGGCAGAAAGTGCCAGTCCCTGCGGCGGGGTGAACTTGGGCGGAATCTCGACGTCGTAGCGCAGGCCATAGTTCAGGGTGACGTTGGAATTGACGCGCCATGAATCCTGCCAAAACGCGCCGATCGGAAGATTGTGGAACGTGTCGCTGGGACTGCCGATTCCCTGCACGGTATCGCTGGGCAATCCTGCGCCGTAGGACTGCACGGGCGACAGGCCGGGGAAAGGGGGCAGGCCGGCAGGGTTGGTAAAGTTCAGGTCAGCGGCGCTGAAGGGACCGAAATCGTAGACGCCGCCGTAGTTCACAGTGAAGATGGCCTTCAACGGGAGATAGTTGAAGTCTGCGCCGAACTTGGTGTTGTGGCGACCAATGGTCCAGGAGAAATTGTCGGTAAACTGGTAGCGCTGCTCGGTGCGCTGAATGTAGGAGTAGGGCTCGCGGCCGAAGTAGGCGTAGCCGGGGATGTTAATGGCCGGATCGGAGCCGCCAGGAGTCTGGGTGTTGTAGAAGTAGGAAAGCCCGCGGCGGGCGTACTGGAAACGGAATTCGTTGACCTTGTTGCTGCCGATGGTCCAGGTGTCTTGAAATACTCCGGCGACATCGCGGTACGTCTGCTGCGAAGTGCGCGAGAACGCGTTCTGTCCGAAGGGCTGATCTTCGCCGCTGACTTCAATGCCGGTGACGGTGCTGGGGCTGACGTTGGCGCGCAGAGTCAGACGATGGTTGGTGCCGAGATTGTGATCGAGGCGCAGCGAGTAGAGGCTCGTGCCTTCGAATACGGGGAAGTTTCCGATTTGTGAGTCGAGCGTCTGGTAGGACGACGGGACGAAGCAGGCGCCGGGCGTGGTGCAGCTGGTGGGAAAGCCCGCCAGTCCTGGGATGCCGCCGGTTAAGCCGATGGGCCACGAACCGTTCACTGCCATGCCGGAGGCTGCGCCGACCAGACCGAGATACTGTCCGACTTCCTGCGCATAGGGTCCAGTTGGATCCGAGCCAATGGCGTTGAGGACCGATGACATGCCGAGGAACGAGATCTGGCCGGGAGTCAGTTGCAGGTTGACGGAGCCGGCGGGCGCTCCGAAAAATGCTGAAGCATCGAAGGGACTGAGTCCGAAATTGCCCTGGCCGATAGAAGAGAATCCGGTTTCGTGGCGGCGAGTGATTTCGTAGGCGAAGTAGTAGAAAGTTTTATCTTTCTTGAGGGCTCCGCCGAAAGCGACTCCGCCTTGCACACGCGTGTAAGCCGGGTTGGAGACGGTGCTGAAGGGATTCACGGCCTGGAAATCGCGATCGCGCAGATAGCCGTAGACGTCGCCGTGGAAGTCGTTCGATCCGGAGCGAGTGATGATGTTGACCACGCCGCCGGCGGCGCGTCCATATTCGGCCGCGTAACTGTTGGTGATGATCTGGAATTCCTGCACCGCTTCCTGGGAGACAGTGGAGCGCACACCGTTGGTGGAATTGTCGGTGGCGTCGGCGCCGTCAACGTTCACCAGATTCGAGCGGGCGCGCTGACCGCTCATGTTGAGTCCGGAGGTGGGCGCAGCGCCGGTGTTGGGCGCGTTGTCGCGCACGACCTGGGAATCGGTGAGGGTGAAGTTGATATAGTTGCGTCCGTTGATGGGAAGATTGTCGATGCGACGCTGGCCGATGGTATCGGTGGTGGAACTGCGAGAGGTCTCGACCAACTCAGCCTGCGAAGTGACTTCGACGACTTCTTTGCCGGTGGCGAGCGAGAGCGTAACCGGAAGCTCGACCAATCCGCCGACGGTGATAACCACGCCGGTGCTTAAGATTCCATTAAAACCGGAAGCGTCCACGGTTACGGAGTAAGTGCCCGGCGGCAGCAGTTGCGCGCTGTACCCTCCTTGCCCGTCGCTGGTAGCGGAACGCACCAGCCCTTTGGCCGCGTCGCGCACCGTTACGGTCGCGCTCGCCACCAGGTTTCCGCGCGGATCTTTGACGGTGACGTGCAAGTCGCCCGTCGCTGCGCCACCCTGACCAAAACAAACGGCGGAAAACAGCACGAGGATTGACAGGGCTGCGGCTTGCAACGTACGACGCAACACAATGCGACGCATCAACGTGCGGATCATAAGGTTCTCCCTTGGACTCGCGCAGGCGAGCAGACGGCGGGACTGGTTCCCACGGCAGGTTGCCGATGTAATCACAAAAAGTGGAAGGCTTGCTACTGCCCGCTGGTTTTTATACCAGAACGGCCCACGAAAACAAGTCGAATCGAGGGAGGGTCGTTGAGCAGTTAACGTCGACCGGTTAATCCGGACGCGTTGCCCCTGTCATACAAAACAGCGAGCGGATGCTAGACGAACGGATGCGAGACACGGATGCGAGACGTGAAAACCGGCCGCGGTGAAGGCCGGAATCACAACGCGGAGGCAATGCGCACCGGGACCGCCGGGTTCTGCAGTCGGCCCAGCAGCATGGCGGAACCATTCAATTGCTCGTAGCCCTGCAGAATGGGCTCTGCGGCCAGGCCAGAGTTGGGCCAGGCCAGGGCGATGTAAATCCGGATAAGGGCGAAAGCTGCGTTGCGGCGCAGCAGGAGCGCGTCGTCGACCAGGCGGTGCGCGGCTTCGGCGGTGGCAGGATCGCTGGCGGCAAGAGCGGACTGTCCTACGCGGATGAGGATGGCGGCGTTTCGTCCCGCCGTCTGAACGTAGGCGGCCATGGCGCGCAGGCGTTCGCGCCGGACGATGCGAAATTCGGCGGCGGGCAGGCGGCGGCGCAGGTAATCGTCTTCGGCCGGATCGATGAGGTTGCGGAAGGCCTCAACGTCAAGCGGCCGAATTTGTGTGGCAAGGCCGGCGCCGTCGGAAACTTGCAGGCTGCGGGAAAGCGTGACGCCGAGAATGAAGAGCAGCGCGAGCGCAGCTGCAATAACGAGCATGATCGCCAGAGTCATGGTTGTCAGTGTTCGACGAGTCAGTGTTGCACCAGTCGCTCCAGTTCCCGGTTCCACACCTCGAGATTGTTCTCAGGCAAGGGAACCGCAGGGTTCGGTGCAGCTTTCCGGGGAATGAGCAGGTAGTAGAACCAGATCAGGACGCAGACGTGGGTACTCGCCATGACGATGAAGTCGAGGATGACGTGTCTTGCCGCTGGCAGTCCCGCATTCTCCGCAATGGCCCAGATTGCGAGATGTACGCATGAAGAGAGGGCCAGACCAAGGGCGACTCCGAAAACAGGGCGCGACGGTCGAAGTCTGAAGTATGCCGAAAACAGGAAGATAAAGAGCAAGAGGCCAGATGCGATCAAATAGATCGCTTCTTCCAATAAGTGTGCCCCGGAGACGATTCCAAACTTGCTGCCTTGGGGAGCGTACGCGGCGGCCAGCGCGGCTGCCAGTACCAAGGTGGTACCGACGCCGCGAATCAGGATCCTGCCGAGCCGGGCCAGAGAAACGTAGGAGCCAAACACCTTCGCAAAGATTTCCCCGACCAGCGCGAATTTTAGTGGTCCTTCAACCAATAGACTCGCCCAATCCACTCGCCAAAAGTTCTGCGGCGTAACGGAAGGCACCACATCCGCGATGTAAAGCGCGAACTGGCTGAGGGATCCGAAGACGGCGAAGGCGAGGAAAGCGGGGAACATCCTGCGCAGTAGTCCGTTCCTCCATATCAGGAAGGCAAGGACGAGAAGCAGGAAGTTCGGCGCGAGCCAAAGGTAGTGCCAGAGAAGTGAGTGCGCCTGTAGCATGCCGGTAGAAAGGCACTATACCGCGACCCGCTGCCATCGGCAACGCTGGCGTGACTTTTGTCCTGTTTTCGTAAGAATAAAGGTGTCTTTCAGCCTAAGGTTTGCATAGTGTGTTACCACAGTTGGTAGTAGTGGGTCCGTCGGCTCGTACTGCGGTTGGTACTACCAGCGTATTCAGCAAGAGAACTGCGACTCCGAGGACGAATAGCACGCGTTTCACGATGGTTTTCTCCTTGTGACTGCGAATTGGACCGTGATAGTTTCATGGCGCAATCCGCCGCGCAAAGGGTTTTAAAACCCTTGGAGCGTTCGGAATTCGTAACAAGATGACCCTCAAATCTGCTCTACAGGACGTAAAAGAAACCACCCTGGCAGCCATTTCGGGACTGCTGGGGAAGCTGGTTTATCTGGCGTCGCTGCGGCGCGCCCAGGGCCGGTACGAGCATTGGGGGATGGACCTGGTCCACGGGCCGGAATCGGCCGAGCGCGCTTGGAAGACGGCGCATGCGGAAGTGCTGGCGGGGGTCTTGCGCACGCCGCTGGCGTCGCTGGTCGAAGACCTGGAAGCCTCGAGCCGGGCGGCCGGAGTGGCGGCGCATGCTTACGTTGACGGGATGCGCAAACGGCAGGAGGATTTGCTGCCGGGCGAGCAGCCGGATTCACCAGCCGCGAATCACCTTAGTTCAGTGCTGCTGGCCCTTTCGAGTTTGGAGAAGCATCGAGGGCGTGCCACTCGGTCAATTTCATAGCCACGCCGACGACCTGGCCAAGCACCTCGGCTTCCTGCGGGTGACGCAGGATGCGCACCGGAACCGGAGACAGCGGATGCGGTTGCAGAATGATCTCCTCGCGGCGCATGCTGCACCAGCAGCAGGTGTGGCCGTCACGAGTCTCTACAAAATAGATGGGACGTTCGTATTCCGAGCGCCAGGAGCCTTCCACAACCTTGTTTTTCGACTCGTCGACCTGAATAAAACTGCCCGGCGGCAGAATCGGATACATGGTGAAATCCTGAGTGCCGACGTAGCCGTACGTGAAATCGGTGGCGGCAAACTGCGCCAGATAGGCGACGGGAACCAGTCCCCACTGTTCGACCATGCGGCCCAGGTTGGTGGTGCGGCGGTCGTCAAAGCCGGGATCAAGGCGCAGCGGAACCTGCACCGACGACAGTCCCGACAGTGCGTCAGACACGTGCGATTTCGGCGGCGACACCAGGCCGAGATCGGCGGCGAGATTGCCCAGGTCCACTCCATACCAGGACATGAGCTCGCGAAAATCGCGGCGATAAATTATCGACAGCGTGTACAGGCGGAAGATGCTGGGCAGAATGCCTTTGGTCTCGATGTCGGAGAGACGGCTGGGAGGAATCGAAAATTCGTCGTTGCGATATTTGTCGGCAATGCGCTGGCTGGAGTTGTCCACGTCGCGCATGGTGAGGCCGAGCTTCTCGCGCAGGGTACGAAGGCTTTTTCCCGCCGGTAACATGGCATGCCTCCCAGGAAAGTGCTGGAATCATACCAAAGCCCAGAGGCCTTGTGACGTTGGATTTGTGTAAAAAGTTGAGGGCGCGTTGGCTGTTACGAAATCCGAACACGCGCTAAGCCTTGTCAGTCGCGAATAAACGAGGGGTACACGAGGAAACCTGCAGAGACGGTGCACACGCTCCTGGCTTGTGAATTTCCTGTGTTTGTTCGGAATTCGTAACAAGATTGCCCGAGGATTAGACGGGCCAAAATCCCCCGGGGCAGCGCCCTGCTCGTTCTTGCCGGCCCTGCCGGTCACTCCCTGCGACTCCCGCTGAAGCCGCACCTCAAGCCTCATCTCGATCAGCCTCTCAAACCGCGGATGACATTTGTCACGCCCGCTGCGTGATGGATGGCACTGGTGCGCGGTTACCGCTTGCACGATCATGCAATCAGCAGACGGGAAGAGTGCATCGAGTCCCGCGGCACGGCGCCGGAAGCGCCGGAAGGAGTCAAGATGATTGCAACTCTAGAACAGACGCGGCAACCGCAGATTACGAACGCGGCGAACGCGGATCTGATCGTTGCCAGCCTCGAAGGCGTGAACAAGAACTACGGAGACATTCGGGCGCTGCGCGGCGTCGACTTTCGGGTGCGTGCGGGCGAGGTGGTGGCGTTGCTCGGCCCGAACGGCGCGGGCAAGACAACAGCGGTGAAACTGCTGCTGGGACTGCTGCAGCCCAATACGGGAAGGGCACGAGTTTTCGGCGGCGACCCGACGAATCCTGAAAACCGGATGAGAACGGGCGCGATGTTGCAGGTGGGACGAGTTCCGGAAACGCTGCGCGTGCGCGAGCACATTGACTTGTTTTCGAGCTACTACGACAAGCCCATGGCGCTTGGCGAAGTCCTGGCTGCGGCCGGGCTGGAGAAGTTGAGCGACCGCAAGTTCGGCGATCTCTCGGGCGGGCAGCGGCAACGCGTGTTGTTTGCGCTGGCCATTTGCGGCGATCCGGACCTGGTTTTTCTTGACGAGCCCACGGTGGGACTCGATGTAGAAGCGCGGCGCGGATTGTGGGATGAAATTCGCAAGATGGTCACGCGCGGCAAGACCGTTCTGCTCACCACGCACTACCTGCAGGAAGCCGACGCGCTGGCCGACCGCGTTGCCGTAATCAATCAGGGCGCGATTGTTGCCGAGGGAACTCCGGCGGAGATCAAGGCGAAAACCGCGGGCAAGCGCATTCGCTGCATCACCAGCCTGAGCGTGAATTCGCTGCGGCAGATCCCGGGAGTGACCGAGGTGAAGGACGATCGCGAGGCGGTTGAGATTCATGCCATCGAGGCTGAGGCGATTGTTCGTGAGTTGCTGTCGCGCGATGCGCAGTTGACTGGTCTGGAAGTGACCAGCGCTGGATTGGAAGAAGCGTTCCTGGCGCTCACGGCCGATACAACCCAGAACGACACGCCAGAAGGAAATCGTTCCAACTGAGCAAGACGACGCACGCGGAGGAAATACCATGAGCACAACGATGAGCACGACATCCAGAGTAACGACAGCAACCCTGGCCACGCGCCGCCCGCAAGTTCAGCGCTCGCCCAGCCACACGGCGACCATCTATTTCAAGGAAGCGAAGTACGAATTCCTGAAGAACCTGCGCCTCCGCATGTACACCATGTCGGTGATGAGCTTTCCGATTATGTTCTATGTGCTGTTCGGGCTGGTGCTGAACTCGAAAGAAAGCCTCGCCGGCACGCCCGTGCCCGCATACATGATCGCGACGTATGGCACATTCGGCGTGATGGGCGCGTCGCTGTTTGGCACGGCGGGAGGCTTGGCGTCCGATCGCGGGCTGGGCTGGCTGCAGGTGAAGCGCGCCAGTCCCATGCCGCCGTTCGCCTACTTCGTGGCCAAGGTAGTCACCGCCATGATTTTCAGCGCGGTGATTGTAAGCGCGCTATTCACCTTGGGATTCGCGTTTGGAAGCGTTCGCATGCCTTGGGGAGAATTTGCCCGGCTTATGGGAACGCTGGTGGTTGGGTCGCTGCCGTTTTCGGCGATGGGGCTGGCGCTGGGATATTTCACCGGCCCGAATTCGGCACCCGCGACCATCAACCTGATCTACTTGCCGATGTCGTTTTGCAGCGGATTGTGGGTGCCGTTCATGTTCCTGCCGAAAGTGGTGCGGCAGATTGCTTTGGGGCTGCCGCCTTATCATCTAGCGCAACTTTCACTGGGCATCGTGGGGGCGGGAAAGCATGAATCACCGGCGGCACACTGGGAAATGCTGGCGGCTTTTACGCTGATCTGTCTCGGCGTGGCGCGCATTGGCTTCCAGCGCGACCAGGACAAAATGTACGGTTAGGGTCGGCCTGTTAAGGCTGGGCGAGAGCGTGCGGCGAAACGGCGCCGGGGATATTAATATGAGCGCGAACGCAGGGAAATCGATCGGCGGTACGGTGGTTCTGATCCTGTTTGGAGTCGTGGCTCTGGTCGGCGGCGACAAATGGCTGGTGGGCTTGATTCCTGCGGCTATCCTGGTGTGGTACGGAACGGGATCGGCGCTCCGGCGGGACGGGAATTGACTGCCGGGGCGACAATAGACTTATGCCGGTAATGAACTTCGATCGGGACACAACGTGCGCCAAGGGTAGTCCGCTGAAGCTCAAGCCTTGGAACGTGATCCTTAAGGATAAAGATCACGGATGGAGCCCTCTGCTCTGGGTGGTGTATCTCGGGTTCTTCTTCATGGACCCGGTGATGAGCCACGCCGGACTGCGGATATGGCTCCTCGACCTGCTTGCCGCAGTGGTGTTTCTCCTTCTGTATTTCGGCCTGTTCGCCCTCGAATATCCCCGGGCCATTGTTCACGTGGGCGGAATGGTTGCGCTTGGCCTGCTGCTGCAACCGATCAACTCAGGCTCCTGCACGTTTTTCATCTATGCAGCGGCTATGCTTCCGTTTTGCGTCGAGACGCAGACCGCCGCAGTCTTGGGCTTGGGCGCGATTGGGGTCATCGGCGCGATTGGACCGATTCTGCGCCACGACAATGGTTGGGTGCTTTTCTACTCCTCGCTGTTTCCCGTGATCATCGGCGCGGGGAACACGTTCTTTGCCGAGCGCAACCGCATGAACCGCAAGCTGCGCAAGGCGAACGACGAGATTGAACACTTGGCCAAGGTAGCCGAGCGCGAGCGCATTGCGCGCGATTTGCATGACGTGCTGGGGCACACGTTGTCGGTGATTACGCTGAAGTCGGAACTGGCGGGCAAGCTGATCGATCGCGATCCGCAACGGGCGGGAAAAGAAATTCGCGAGGTCGAGCAGATCTCGCGGCAGGCGCTGACCGACGTGCGCGACGCGATTCGCGGCTATCGCAGCCAAGGCCTGGCGGCCGAACTGGCGCAGGCCAAGTCCACGCTGGAGACCGCGGGTCTCGCCGTGCAATGTGACGCGGCGACCACGGTCAAGCTGCCGTCCATGCAGGAGAGCGTGCTTTCGCTGGCGGTACGCGAGGCTGTTACTAATGTCGTACGGCACGCGCGGGCGCGCACCTGCCGCATGCGCCTGGAGCAGCAGAATGGTTCCTGCCAGCTCGAAATTCAGGACGATGGAGTGGGCAGTCCGAATGGCGAAGGCAACGGGCTGCGCGGCATGCGCGAGCGCGTGGAGATGCTGGGTGGAACCATGTTACGCGAAACGTCGCGGGATGCGCGCTCCGGAACCACCATCACGATTACCCTGCCCACCAAAGAAGTTGCGATGCAGAACGAAAGCGTGCGCTAATTGAATCCGGCATATAAAGAAGGCTCCCGGGATAGGGATAAGGACGCTAAGGACAAAGACAAAGACGGCGCCACTTATAAAGACGGCCGCAAGACCATCCGCGTCGTGCTGGCCGAAGATCAGGGGATGGTGCTGGGCGCGCTGGCCGCGCTGCTCGAAATCGAGGGCGATATTTCCGTCGTGGGGCAGGCGCGCAACGGCAAGGAAGCGCTGGAAGCCGTGCTGACGCACAAGCCCGACGTCTTCATCACCGACATTGAAATGCCGCACATGAGCGGCCTCGACGTGGCCGCCGAATTGAAGCGACGCCGCACCGGGACACGCGTAGTCATCGTCACCACGTTCGCGCGGTCGGGATATTTGCGCCGCGCGCTCGAAGCGGGCGCGTCGGGCTATCTGCTGAAAGACATGCGCTGCGAAGAACTGGCCGATGCGGTGCGGCGCGTGCATCAAGGACTGCGGGTGATTCATCCCGAGCTGGCGACCGAAGCCTGGGGAGAGATGGATCCGCTCACCGATCGCGAACGCCAGGTGCTGCGTCTGGCTGGCGAAGGCATGGCCAGCGGCGATATCGCCGGCGAGTTGGGCCTGTCAGACGGCACGGTGCGGAATTATCTTTCCGAAGCGATCAGCAAGCTAGGCGCGGGCAACCGCGTGGAAGCGGCGCGAATCGCGAGAACGAAGGGATGGCTGTAACACCTAACGACTGAGCGAACTGGGGTACCTCGCCACGTACTCGCGAATGAACTCATCGGAATCGGAGACTCTGCTGTTGATTTCGATGAGCACTGGACCGCTTGTCCAGAAGAACTTTCCTTTTCCAGGTTCTTTCGGGTTTGCATCCACCATGATTGTGTTGCCGAACCTCTGAGTTGTCTTGGCATGGTCGAAGTAGCCGACGCCGAGTCCATAGTGAATGCTTTTCATTTCATAAGTGGACCACGCGGAGTTCGGCCATTGGGAAATCCTGACGTCCACTTCTGGAGGATTACCAGGGCATGTCTCGTTTGGAAGGTGCATATAGCAAGCCTCGATGGTTACGAAGGCTGGCTTGCTGGCTGTGGCCTTGTTGCTGAGAGGGTCAATGAGCTGTGCGGTCCTACCGGCGATGGAATGGAGGAGAACGGCGCCCTCACCTGCCATTGGCTCGATCTGTGGTAAGTCCCGCAGTGACGGCCGCGACATCAGGTACTCGGAGAACTCGTCTCTTTGGCGGCTGAACTCATATTTGCTCCAAGTGGCACTCGCGACGTACGACACGAGAGAAACAGCCACAAAGCCGATAAAAAGCTTTCCCCAGAACGGAACCTTCCGCGCAGGTCTTTCGGGCGCTGCGGGCTCTGGACTGTGCAGGATCGAGACTTCACGAAAACCTTCGGCCGAGACGCGTCGAACGGGCTCGGGCAGAACGACCTCCAGCAGACACGCCATTCCCGCTTGCCACACCACGAAGAGGGGGATCATCCCGGGCATATCCCCGTGCCGGTTTGGATCCTGACTCGCAAACAGAAAGCCAAGTGAATATCCGAGGACGCCAAGGACGCCGCCTGCAAGCGTGCAGATGAGGATCCCTTTGCCCAACTTTGTTGTCTCGCCGCGGTATAAGAGGAGAACGGTAGCCGAGATAATCGAAGCTCCGACCACGCCCCCGACGAACATCACGTAGCTTGGCGGATCCCCACCCCCGGTGTAATTGAAAAGAGGAGATGCCCAGACCGTCGAGAACAGCGCGGCGATGTAGGCAATGGTGGAGGACCCCATGACAGCGAGAGATCGTCCGACCGACCGCGGACTGTGAAATACCCACAGGAAGATAGAGAGGATGACGCCGAATATTGCGCCGACATAGATGCCGCTCTCTGAAAGAAACTCTCGGGGTACAGGCGGATGAAGTGTCAGGATGCCAGAGAGGACCCCCGCGCAGCCAAAAACCGAAATTGCCAGCCGCTTCTTACCGGACAAGGCAAACCTCGTTCTGCCAAATTGATGGCTCGCTAAAACTGAAAAGATTATGGCATTGGAACACAAGATTGCGACGTGACTTTCGTGCCGGAAGCTGGCGGGGTGTAAGCTTGGTTCGAGTCTGCAACCGAGGCGACGCTAGCTTTCGCGCACTACGCCAGCTTCCTGCTTCTTCACCGTCTTGTACGCCCAGGCCATGCGGGGGGTGTTGTGGGCGATGCCGATGTGGCCTGCGGGATCGAGCACGATGATGCCGCCGTGGCCGTTGAGGCGCTGTTTGAGATAGTTCATGGCTTCCTGCGCGGACCACTCGGGCAAGTTGCCGGCCTGAATGCGGTCGGCAGTCCACTTGGCGAGGACCAGCTTCATGATGGGCTCACCCCATCCGGTGGTGGAAACGGCGGCGCTTTCGTTGTTGGCGTAACAGCCGCAGCCGATGAGAGAAGAGTCGCCGAGGCGTCCGGGAGCCTTGTTGAGCGTGCCTCCCGTTGAAGTGGCGGCGGCGATGTTGCCATAGCGGTCGAGCGCGACGGCGCCGACGGTGTCGTGGGAAATCGTTGGATCGTCAGCCGTGTCGTCGCTCGTAACGTCAGAGCCGGGTGCGAACAGATCGTTGCCGTCTGGTTTTGAACCGGCCTGCTTCGCGTTCCGCTGGGCGGCCTGATAATTGCGCAGGCGTTCGACCTCGCGGGGAATGACCAGGTCTTCGTTCTGGCATAGCGCGATGCCGTGCTCGGCGGCGAAACGTTCGGCGCCTTCGGCGACAAAATAAACGTGGGGGCTCTCGCTGAGAATCTTGCGGGCGGCGCGCACGGGATTGCGCAGGTGCTCGACGCAGCCGACGCCACCGGCGCGGAGCGTGGCGCCGTCCATGATGAGGGCGTCGAGTTGAACTTTTCCGTCGCGATTGAGAAAGCTGCCGCGTCCGGCGTCGAAAGTCTCGTCGTCTTCCATGATGACGACGGCTTCCTCGACGGCATCGAGTGCCGATCCGCCACGGTCGCCGTTCAGCACGCGCCATCCCGCAGCCAGCGCGTTGGAGACGCCGCGCAGGTGGGCGTCGACCATGTCATCGGGCATGGCCCAGGCGCCACCGTGAACGACCAGAACGGGATCAGTCGGCAAGAGTTGTCCTCACGGAGTTCGGACCTCGGACTTCGATGCGACTCGATAGTTTAGCATCGCCCTTGATTGGGCGGGGGCCGTGAGTAAGTCGTTGCGGGTCAATATTTTGAGGATGAAGTGTTGAAAACAAGATAGTTAGCCGGTTCGGGGCACTCCACATTTTTTTGGTCTTGTAGCTAAAGTATTCAATCCAGGCGGGTTAGTGATTGTCGGGAGGGTGCGATCCGGGCAAAATCTTGAGCGCGTAGGACTTATACGTAAAATATTGTTAAATAAGGACTTAGATGGGCGGCGTGGGGCTGGCTTAGGCGTTTCTGGAGTGGGTGGGGCGTACTGCTTCTGGCTTGGCACTGAAACTACATTTTAACATTCGTGGGCGGCGCGGGATGCGGATCGCGGATGTTATGAGGCTGGCGGAGTAAGGGTTAGGAATATTTTGTGGGGGCTTGACAGGTCTGTTTCATGGGGTCGTTCGCTCTGTCTCCGGCTTAGCTCGGAGAGCACAGAAGCCTCAAAATGCTTTCGCTAGCGCGATAACGAAGGCCCACAGGGTGCCGACCTTCGGCAGGGTCAACAGTGCCACGATCATGCATCTGACGAATTTCTTGTCTCGAATCAGTTTGAATCGCAGGCAGGCAGAAACGGGACGCTCCAGAATGAACCAACCTGCCGCGTGAATAACGATCAACAGGAACAGTATCAGTACGAGCAACGCAATCACGAAGTCTAAGGACTTAAAAGCGAACACCAACATCACGGCGAAGCTCATCATGCTGCGATTGAACTTTGTGAAGAACTCGACACCAAGCCAAACAGGTCCGACGATGACTAAGTAGCCCAGGCCAATGTCAAGAAGACTGGCGAAGAGCACTATCCATAGTCTTCTCGCGTTCGCCGCTATTCCCAGAATCCAGCGAGTTGTCGCTACGAACAAGACATCCAGCACATAGTTAACTCCAACTAATAGCAAAAGGCCGATGGCAAAGCGAAGGGCGCTGCCGTGGCCCCACAAGTGATCGACCACTGTTGCTATGCCTATCAGAGGAAAAAGCCACCTCACAAAGAAGAATATCCAGAACAGCCAGACCCAACGTGACATCTGGCCAAGCGTCTCAAATAAGGCAGGTGCAGACCCAAGCAGTAGAAACAGGACAAACCAGACGAAGTGCAGAAATAGATTCGGCTGCGTTGCTGCACCCGGAGGTAGCGGGATGTGGAAGGTTGGCGGTTTGTGTGGCGCTAGCGGACTTATCAATACCGTCAGATTGGCCGACGCGAGTCCGTAGAATATAGAGACCCCTAAAAAGCGCAGCGAGAACAGCCGTGTTCCGAAGATTCGTTCAGTAAGTTTCTTGGACACATTCGCAATCGCTTTCGCCACGGCTGTAATTTTCGCGAATGATGTTTCCTGATGTACGTAGACCATCTTCAGCCAGTGTTCTAATCGATTTTCCCAGACGCCCTCCTCTTCCTCTTTCATCAATCCCATATAGATGAAGAAGATCACTAGCAGCCAGCGCACCCAGTTGAGCGGTTGAATCATTTTTCGCCAGAATTATACGTGGGTTCTCCCGAACTGCAGCGAAGCGCGGGGGCGGGGGAGTTGCCTCGGGTCCCAGAAGGCGCGAAAGATGTGGCGCCCTCTGTGTCTTGGCGTCGGCCTTTGGCGGACAGGAGTGTCCGCCCCACATGAACAGCTACGCGGCTTGGTTCGGAGTTAGCGCCACCGGCGGGTCTTGGGTTCTGGTCCAGGTGTAGCGCATGCGGTGGATTACCGTGATGGTGCTGAGGACTGCGATCACCCACAACACCGGCGCCATGCGGTTGAAGAGCGCTCCCAGGATTACCAGGACTAAGCGTTCGGGGCGTTCCATGAATCCTACGCGGCAGGAGCCGATCAGGCTTTCGGCGCGGGCGCGCGTGTAGCTGACCATGATGGAGCTGACCATGACGAAGGCGGCTAACACCACATAGAAAAAACGTCCGCCGCGGGCGTAGAACACTAGCAGGCCGAGGAACTGGCTGGCGTCGGAGTAGCGGTCGACCACGGAATCGAAAAATGCTCCGAAGCGGGTGACGCGGTTGGTGGCGCGGGCGACTTGTCCGTCGACCAGATCGAAGAAGCCGGAGAAGATGATGACCAGACCGGCGTAGATGAACATGCGTTTCTGGTTGGTGGCGTCGGCGGAGCCGAACAGGATGGCCGCCCAGGTGTTGACCACCAATCCCATGAAGGTGAGGACGTTGGGATTGATGCGGGAGAGAGCCAGCCAGCGGACGATGGTATCGAGCAGGACTCCGCAGGCGCGGCCGAAGGCGCTGGTCCAGGAGGCGGTCATTGTGGCAGCTCCGGCATCGATTCGTGATTTCGCGTAGCGCGGATGCGTGGGAGATCCTTCACTCCACCTGAAAAGCGGCTCCGCTCAGGATGACACCCTCGATCCGTGTTCCAACTGGCGGCCATTTACGCGCCTGCCTCTTTCGGTTCGCCGGCCACCTCGTCGTGGATGGTGCTGAGCGTCAGGATTTCCAGTTCGCGCTTGCCGTTGGGACTGTCCACGATGACGGTGTCGCCAACTTTCTTGTTGAGAAGACAACGGCCGATGGGGCTGGTGGTGGAAATCTTTCCAGCGGCTACGTCGGATTCCTCGCTGGTGACGATCTTGTATTCCATTTCCTGGTTCTTGCTGTTGTCGAATATCTTGACGGTCGAACCGAGGCCCACTTTGTCGTGGGGGATATTGTTCATGTTGACCATGGAGAGGTCGGCGAGGCGCTTGCCGAGCTGGCGGACGCGCGCCTTGACGAATTCCTGGCGCTGCTTGGCCATGTGGTACTCGGCGTTCTCGCTGAGGTCGCCGAGCGCGGCGGCCTTCTTAATTTCTTTAGGAAGTTCGTGAATGAGCTCGTGTTCGAGCGCGTTGATTTCTTCCTGCAGTTTTCGTTTGATCGCGTCAGTCATTCATTACCCACAGCCAGCATTACCCACGTCCAGCATTGCTGAGATCCAGCATTGCTGAGATCCAGGAACCCACAGCCTTTGGGATTATAAACCCCGGAGCTGTTGGCATGTCGGGGCGAAGAGATTGGATTAGACTCCCGGCGAAAGAATTGTCAAGCAGATGCTTTCCGGTGCTCCTTGCGGTTCGCAACTGGGTGGCACTGACGGACCCATGCCTCTGCGAATGCGTTGCGACTAATTGGACAGGCAGTCCAAGCTCTGCATCAAGTCAGCGCCTGCTTCAGATCACCGATTAAATCGTCGGTATCCTCAATGCCGACCGAGTAGCGAACGAGAGCCTCGGGGATGCCGGCCGCGGCGCGTTCTGCGGGGCTCAACTCGACGTGACTGGTGGTGGCAGGAGGGCCGGCCACGGTTTCCACCGCTCCAAGGTTTGCGGCGAGATTGGCGTAGCGCAGGCGAGGCAGGAACGAACTTACCGTGTCGAATCCGCCGTGCAGCGCGAAGCTGAGCACGCCGCCGAAGCCGGACATCTGCCGGCGGGCGATGTCGTGGTTTTCGTGCGTGGCGAGTCCTGGGTAGAAAACTTTTGCGACCCGCGGATGAGCAGCGAGAAACTGCGCGATCTGGAGGGCGCTGGTGTTTTGCTGGCGAATGCGCAGGTGCAGGGTCTTCATGCCCCGCAGGAGAAGATAGGCGGACATGGGCTCGAGGCAGGCGCCGTTGATTTCTCGGAAATGATAGATGCGGCTGACCAGATCCTTTGGTCCGCAGACGATGCCGCCGAGCGCGTCGGCGTGGCCGCCCAGGAATTTGGTTGCGCTGTGAATGACCAGGTCGGCGCCGAGTTCGAGGGGGCGCTGATTGATAGGCGTGGCAAAAGTATTGTCGATCACTACGATCGCGTCGTGACTATGGGCGGCGGCCGCGAGCCGGGCGATATCGACGATGCGGATGGTGGGGTTAGTAGGCGATTCAAGGTAGACGACCTTGCAGCCGCGGGCAATTTCGGCTTCGATGGCTTCGTGGTCGGTGGTGTCGCAAAGCGAAACTTCGATCTGGAAGCGCGGCAGGAATTCGATGAAGAGTTTGTTCGTACCTCCGTAGGTGTCTTTGATGGAGACGACGCGATCGCCGGGCGAGAGCAGGGTGAACAGAGTGTTGCTGATCGCGGCCATGCCGGAGGCGAAGCTGGTGGCGGCCTCGGCGCCCTCCAGGTCGCGGACTTTTTCTTCGAAGGCAGCGACGGTTGGGTTGGTGTTGCGGCCATAGATGTGGCCGGGTTTCCGGCCGAGCGCAACTTCCAGCCACTCTTCGACGGTTTCGTAGCCGAAGGAAACGCTCAGGGCTACGGGAACCTGGGTGGCACCGGCCCAGCGTTGGGCGTGATCTCTGCCTTGATCTTTGTGGGAAAGCTCTCCAGCCCAGACTGAGCGGGTACCTAGGCCCGGCTTGTGAGTTGGATCGTTCATCGATTTATGGGGTCGAGGAAACTGCTGGGAAGTATGACACAGGCTGAGGAGGGCGAGCCACTGCGCCGGTAGAGGGGGCGGCGGTGCAGTGTGGCCTACGCGTTAGGCCGGTTAAGCGGGAGATCCTTCGCTACGCCTGAAAAACGGCTGCGCTCAGGATGACACTTTGTTTAGGCGACCGCCCCGTATGATGACGCCCCGGAGAAAAGGCCTTACGCCTGGAATTCTGAGGCTTCGGGGAAACGTAGTTTGCACTTGGCCAGGGCGGTGGTGAGGATCTCTTCGACCTTGGATTCTTCGCAGTTGCGGGCCATGGCGAGTTCGCTGACTAAGAGGTAGCGGGCGCGCTCCAGCATTTTCTTCTCGCGGAAGGAAAGCGGCTTGGCCTGGTGGAGGGCGATCAAGCTCTTGAGTACGCCGGCGACCTCGAGCAGCGAGCCGGTGCGCATGCGTTCGGAGTTTTCCTTGAAGCGGTCTTTCCAGTCGCCATTGCTGCCGTTTTCGCCGATCGAAAGCGCGTCCAGGACTTTCTGAATTTCGCCATTGCGCACCACCCGGCGGAGCCCGACGCTACCCGCGTTCTGGCAGGGGACCATCACTTTCAGGCTGCTGGCCTTGATGTGCAACAGGTAGAACTTCTCGACGGTGGTGCCGACCGAGCGGCTGCTGATCTGCTCAATCACCCCGACCCCGTGGTTGGGATAGACCACCTTGTCGCCGATGTGGAAGTTCAAGTCCATAGCACTCATAGTCGAGTTCCGGGCAGGCGATGGGTTCGTGGGGAAGAAACTGCAACCGTTCTGAGGCATAATGCTACTCCCCGGACGGGGCGAAAGCAAGGCAGTGCAGGGGAGGGAGCGGTGCCCTTGCCGGACTCGTTTAAGCTATTGATATCTAAATCACTTGGCCCCTTGGCATGATCAGGTGGCTGCGAGATTTCCGCGAACGAGGGCCCCGCTACCAGCATCCGAAATACCCCACTCGTCGAAAATCGCGACGAGTAGGGCAGCCTCAGCCGTGGTAATGCAAGAGGGCGGTCGGCTCCCCGCTTATAATCGGGGCCGTGGATTTCGACCCGCAAAACCCGACGGCAGACGACTTCGTCGATTCCCAAGCTGGGAACGAGCGCGAGCTTCCGGTGGGCCGGGTGCTGGGTCTCGACGTGGGGGCACGGAGGATTGGGGTGGCTGTGTCGGATCCGCTGGGGATTACGGCGCAGGGGTTGGAGACCTTGCAGCGCACGACCAAGCGGCGCGACTTTGACCATTTGCAGCGCGTGATTCAGGAGTATGACGTGCGCGAGATTGTGGTCGGCCTGCCGTTGCGCATGAGTGGCGCCGAAGGGACGCAGTCGGACAAGATGCAGGGGTTCGCCGAGGAACTGCGCAAGCGGTTCCGGCTGCCGGTGCATCTGTGGGATGAGCGGTTGACGTCGGCCGAGGCGAACCGGTTGCTGCGGGAGACGGATTTGTCGATCGAGAAACGCGGGAAGGCTGTGGACCGGATGGCGGCAATTCTCATTCTGCAGGGATGGATGGAAGGACGGGCGCGGCGGTAGGCGTGTGCGGCGCCCAGGGGCTGAAGCCCGCGAATTTTCGGCGTCTTGACGCGGCGCTGAAGCGCCGCTCTTCCACGGTCATCCCAGATCTTTCCTTCAAATCTTCAGGAATATCTTCTTGCGGTCCAGCAGCCAGATGGGGAGCAGGCAGAGCAAGACAAAGGCGAGCGAGAACAGCAGAGAGGTGAAGCTGGGGCTGCCGATGGGAGCGAAGAAGCGGTTGAAGATAATTTCGTGGCTGTTCTGCGTTACCCCGTTTACCCGCAGGTTCAAAACGAACTGCAGGACCGCGAAGATCCAGGCGACGATGTAGGCGGTGATGGCGTTGCGGCCGAAAATCAGAAAAGGCTTGGTCAAAACCGCGCCGAGTCCGGCCGTGCCCCAGCGCTTGATGTCGACGGCCCAGTAGCAGAGGGCGAGGCAGACCAGCGCGAAGCCGGCGGTGAAGAGTACGTAGGAACTGGTCCAGAGTTTCTTGTTGAGGGGGAACCAGATGGCCCAGGTTTTGCCCACGATCAGGCCAATCACGCCCAGCACAAGCATCCCGAGGGCCTTGCGTTGCGGGCTGCGGTTGGAACGCAACCATTCGCCGGTAAAGACTCCGAGCAGTGGCGTTGCGATGGCAGGGAGCGTGCTGAGCAGGCCTTCGGGATCGCGAGTCTTGTCCCAGAGAACGCGGAGGAATTTGCGATCGAGATAGGCGGCGAGATTGCCGTCGGGGTGAAGGAAGGGGATGTCGCGGCCGGGCACTCCAAAGCCGGGGACCGGGACAAAGCGCATGAGAATCCAGTAGCCGATAAGGAGTGTGGCGGCGACTGCGAGCCGGGTGCGGGGGGGCGTATAGAGGAAGAGCGCGGAGGCTGCGAGGTAGCAGATGCCGATGCGCTGCAGAACTCCGGGGATGCGCACGCCGGGAAACGCCGATGGAGCGATCAGGACCAGGCTGTAGTTCATGGCCAGGCCGATGGCGAAGATGATGGCCGCGCGGCGGATGGTGTGGACGAGGAGCGCAGCTCTCGAATCGCCGCGACCGAGCCGCGACTCGAAGGAAAAGACCAGTGAGACTCCAACGATAAATAGAAAGAAGGGGAAGATGAGGTCAGTGGGCGTCCAGCCATTCCACTCGGCGTGTTCGAGCGGCCAGTAAGCATGATCGTTGCCGGGATTGTTGACCAGGATCATCGCGGCGATGGTCACGCCGCGGAACAGATCGAGAGAAGTAAGGCGGGAAGAGGCGCTGGGGGAGGAGGAATCGGTTGCCGGCGATGTCTGAGTTAAAGGAACGGCCGGCGCGGCGGGCATGGGGTCTCCAAGGGTGCGGGATCGGTGAGCTTCAGGCGGATTGTACTATGGCGCCGAGGTCTGACGTCTGAGGTCCGCGGTCGGTACTGATCTAATTTAGCGTTCTGAGTGCACAAGAGCCGCTCCCACAACTGAAAGAAAAAGCAGGCCAGTTATGGGCCGCTTTCATGGCCTCACTCGCGGAGCCGTAACAGAACGTCGAATCAGATCAGTGCCCCGCGGTCCAGTTCTACTTTCCACGCATGGCTTTGCGGTAGGCTACTACGTTCTTATCGTGCTCTTGGATGGTGCGGGCGAAGCGGTGGTGGCCCTGGGCGTCGGCGACGAAATAGAAATAATCGCTGGAGGCGGGGTGCAGGGCGGCTTCGAGGGAGCTGCGTCCGGGATTGCCGATGGGGCCCGGGGGCAGGCCGGTGTGGTGATACGTGTTGTAGGGCGAGGTGAACTGCATATCGGCGTGATGCAGTTTGCCGGTGTAGCTTCCGGCCAGAAGTTCGGCATAGATGATGCTGGGGTCGGCGTCGAGGGCGACGTTGTGGACCAGACGGTTGTAGTAGACGCTGGCCACCAGCGGGCGCTCCTCCGCGACCGATGTTTCTTTTTCCACGATCGAGGCCATCGTCACGAAGTCGCGCACTGGACGGATGGGGACGCCTTGAGGCATTCCTGCCGAAGCATCCGCTGAGATCAGTCCAATCTGGCGAGCGACCTGGCGGAACTGCTTGACCATGGCCGCGGCCATGTCGTGCATGGTCAGCATGCGGGAGAATTCGTAGGTGTCGGGGAAAAGATAGCCTTCGAGAGACTGTGCGCCGGGGTCGATGTCGGCGATTAACGCGGTGTCGGACTGGGCTTCTTTCGCGAAGTCGTCGGCGGGGCCGAGGCCGGCGGCTTCGATGGCTCGAGCAATGTCGAAGATGGTGAAGCCTTCGGGCACAACCACGGTGTGGAGGTAGACATCGCCGCGGCGCAAGCGGTTCTGAACGTCGATGATATTCGCCGGCTTATCGAAAAGATATTCGCCGGCTTTCAGCGGGCGCTTGTGATGAGCGTAGTGCCAGAGAATGAAGGCTTGTTCACTCTGAATGACTCCGGCGTTCTTCAGTTCAGCGGCGATGCGGCGCGTGGAGTAGCCGGGGCGCAGCAGGACGAACGTCTGCGCGGCGGGCTCGGCGGGCGTCAGCACAGCCCAGGCGAACCATCCGACGGTTCCGGCGACGGCAACGAGAATGAGCCAGACGATCTTGCGCACGGGAATCCCAGTCTAAAAACAGCCACAGTTTAGAAGAACAGTCACAGTTTAGATGATGCCGGATGCAGGCGGACCTGACCATAGTGCGACCGCCTTTCGTAAGGGCAATTGAGTTGGTCGAGCCCGGCAAGACGAGTTCGCGCCGAGTTTTTGCCTTCCATTCGCGGGGCAGATTCGCGATTGGGAGCATAAGGACACTTCAAAAAGCGTCCTCGGTGGCCCTGTGCAACCATTCGGGCGCGGTATACTCAAATAGATAGAGGACTTATTCCATCTTGATAAGACGTAGCTCGCCTTTTTTGACTTTCATTCTGTTTTTATGTGTGCTGCCGACGACCGGCTGCCTGTTCCACACCCGCCCGGTTGAGGATCAGTACTCGAAAGTTCCGCTGAAGGAGTCCACGCAGCTGGGACTGATTGACAGCATTAATGAGCAGGCCAAGGCGATCCAGTCGCTGAAGGCGACGGTGGACATCGACACGTCGGTGGGTGGCGTGAAGAAGGGCCACTATACCGATTACAAGGAAATCCGTGGCTACGTGCTCGCGCGGAAACCGGGCGCTCTGCACATGATCGGGCTGATGCCGATCGTGCGCACCACGGCGTTTGACATGGTCAGCGACGGCCAGAACTTCAAGGTGTGGATTCCGTCGAAGAACAAGTTTGTGATCGGCAAAAACGACGTGGCGACGCCCAATACCGACCAGGCTATTCAGAACGTTCGCCCGCAGAATATTTACGATGCGCTGCTGATCAAGCAAATCGATCCGGATACCGAGATCGGGGTGGTGGAGAACGGTTACGAGATTCTGCATGACGAAAAAGGACGCCGCATCCTGCAGGATGACTATGAACTGATCGTGATCCAGAAGTACGACAAGGGCTGGCGACTGGGACGCAAAATCGTCTTCGGGCGCACCGATCTGAAGCCGCACCGGCAGATCATGTACAGCGAAGACGGCAAAGTCGCGACCGATGCCCGCTATGCCGAATATAAGGACTACGACGGCGTCAGCTTTCCCTCGCGCATTCAGATTTCGCGGCCGCAAGAGGAGTACGACATCACGCTGAACATGCTGAAGGTAGACATTAACCAGACGCTGACGGATGATCAGTTTTTGCTGGAGCAGCCGCCGGGGGCGGATGTGGAGCATCTGGGCCGTCCGCAGTCGAGCCTGGTGGTAACGCCGGAGCAGAGACAATAAGTACTCAGCGCACAGTTAAAATCCCCATTCTAGCCGCAAGGGACGCGGCTAGAATGGAGCATCCGCCTTCTTTTCGATGGGCACCTTCTTCTTTCGAATGATCAACGCATGATGAACAAAATGGTGGTTGCCAATCTGGTGCACCGGCCGACGCGGTCGTTTATCGCGATGAGCGCGATTGCGCTGGAAGTCACGATGATTCTGCTGGTGGTGGCGCTGTTCTACGGATTGCTGAACGGCTCAAAGGAGAGCCAACTGGGTGTTGGCGCCGATTTAATGGTGATGCCGCCGGGATCGTCGGCGATCGTCTCGATGTCGGGTGTGCCGATTTCAGTGAAGGTGGAGGGCAAACTTCGCCAAGTGCCGCACGTGACAGCGGCGGTGCCGGTCATCTGGGAGTTCACTCAGAAGCCGCTGGAAATCATTTACGGCGTCGATGTGGCCAGCTACGACCAACTTCCACCCAAGTTTCGCTATCTCTCCGGCGGAGGGTTTCAGGGACCCTATGACGTGATCGTGGATGATTACTTTGCCGGCATGAACCATATGAAAGTCGGAGATACGCTTGAGATACTGGCGCACAATTTCCGCATCAGTGGCATCGTTCCGCATGGCAAGGGCGGCCGCAAGTTTCTACCGATTGCGACTTTACAGGACTTGCTTGGTGTCGAAGGCAAGTGTTCCGTCTTCTACGTCAAAGTGGATAATCCAGCGAATGTTGATCAAGTTGAAAAGGCGATTCAGGCGACAGACGGAATGCAGCAGTATTCCGTCCGGTCCATGCCGGAATACCTGTCGATGATGACGCCAGATAATCTTCCGGGATTTGATCTGGCGATCAGGATTGTGATTGGCGTGGCCGTGGTCGTCGGCTTCCTGGTGATCTTCCAATCGATGTACACAGCGGTAATGGAGCGGACGCGCGAGATCGGAATTCTGAAATCGCTGGGCGCGTCGAAGTGGTACATCGTGAACGTAGTGCTGCGGGAAACTCTGTTGCTGGCGGTCGTCGGAATCGTCGCAGGAATCATCATCAGCCTGGTGACCCGGCACGTAATTATGTTCGAGAAGCCGGTGTTGCGCCTGTTCTGGAGCAACGAGTGGGCGGTGCGAGCGGCTGTGATTGCCCTGGTGGGCGCGCTGGCGGGTGCGCTGTATCCGGCGTACAAGGCGGCTCGCAGAGATCCGATTGAAGCGCTGGCGTATGAATAGCGGCCAACACTGTACACGCCGCTGTCATCCCCGAGTGAAGCGAAGAATCTCTGCAACTCCCCGACAGCTCCGAGGCTTCGAACAATTACATACGTCCTTCGGCGCCAGAGGCGGCGCCTCAAGATGACATTGGGATGATGACATCCGGAAATTGTTAGTTCTGGGATTCAATCCCGGCGCGGCGGAGCATTCGGCGCAGGCCGTGTTCTCCGGCAGCTCCCCGCTGTTCTCCGGCGATGTTGCCGTCGCGGTCGATGACCACATAAATGGGATAGACCTGCGCGTTATACATGGCGGCGAGGTTGGTGTCTTTAGTCAGGACGATCGGGACTGTGCGCGGGTGGTCGGCTAAGTACTTCTTTACTTTCTGATCGGGTTCGAGGACGTCGACCGCGAGCACGATCAGGCCTTTCCCGCTGAATTCCCTGGCAATGTCGTCGACCAGCGACGATTCCTGCTCACAATATTTGCACCAGGTGGTCCAGAACTCGAGCAGGACAACCTTGCCTTTGATCGACTCGTTGTTGAATTGATCGCCGGCGGTGGTTTTGGCGCGGAAGCGGGGAGCGGGTTGGCCGGTTTCATCGCCCTGGGCATAACTCGCGGGAGAAAAAGAGGACGCCAGCAGGATGCCGGCAAGGCACGCCAAGGTGAGGTACGCCGAACTGACGTACGCCGAAGGTGGCCGGCGCTTCCACATGGCGCAAAATATAACACAGGCGCCGGGGAAATCGTCCCGGCGCCTGGAAGGGCTTTTCGACTGACAGCGTCGCTTCCGCGACGAGAGAAAGTCTATTGCGGGCCGAAGTATTGCACGTGGACATAAGTGCCCAGGCGCGGGTTGTAGGCGAGATACCAGCCGTCATGATCGGGATCTTCGTAGATCACGACCTGATCGCTGTCCCAGAGCCAGTCGGCGCACAGGGCCAGGTCAAACGAGGCGACGCCGAAGGCCCAGCCGCCAAACCAGAAACGGCCGGGACCGCCTCCGCCAATGCGCCACTCATGGCCGCGGCCGAATCCGCCGGGGAAACGGCCGTGCTCAAAGGGATGGTCGAGGTGGAAGCGGGCGTCATCGCGTCCGGCATCGTGTCCGACCCAGGTGCCGTCGTGGTGAACGTGCGGGGCTTCGGGGTGGCCGGGTTCGTCGTGAAAGCCGGGAGCAGGGTGGGCGATCGTGTTATGAGTCGCGGGTGGGCCGTGCTTGGGAACGAAGCCGCCGCCGACGGCATGACCGCCACCATGGGCATGTTGGGCGTAGGCGGGAAGGGTGAACCCCACGAGTGCGAGAACAAGGACTGCAGCAAGAACCGAGAAGAGTGGTTTCATTGACACCTCCACCGCTAAGGTTACCACCAGCATTTGTTGAGTAACACAGCGTTGACAATTCTTTGCAGATTACGCTATCGTAAAGACTTTGGTGGTCGTGTGGTTGCCCGCCTGATGGTCCTGGCGTCCTCGTCAGGGGAATCAACGAGCGGTCTTCTTTCGCAGCCTTTATTCAATCTGGGAGAACTCTGATGTCAACCTATTTCCCCACACCGGGGGAAATCGTGCGCAAGTGGTACGTCGTGGATGCGAACGGGCAGACGCTCGGGCGCCTGGCTTCACAGGTGGCGCGCATTCTCATGGGCAAAGAAAACCCGCAATATACGCCGTTTCTCGATACTGGCGATCACGTGATTGTGATCAATGCCGAGAAGATCAAAACGACGGGCGTGAAGTCCGAGCAGAAGCAGTATCACCACTACACTGGCTATCCGGGCGGATTGCGGACTGAGGATTACAACAAGCGGTTGGTGCGCAAGCCGGAAGCGATTATTGAAGCGGCGGTGCGGCGCATGCTGCCGAAGAACAAGCTGGCGGCGCACATGCTTTCGAAGCTGAATGTGTACCGTGGCGACAAGCATCCGCATCAGGCGCAGAAGCCGGTGGATTTGAAGTTGGAAGTGCGCGAGTACAAGGCGCGCAAGGTCGCGGTTTCGTAAGAAAGCTGCGAGCTCTGAGCTATGAGCCGCGAGCAAGCAACGAATATTTGGAAAGGTGAAGGGCAAGGAGCGAGAGTCCGCCGAGGTTGTTTTACTCGCGGCTCACGATTCGCAGCTCGAAGCTAAAAATGGCTGAATTAGTTCAATACTACGGAACGGGACGCCGCAAGACGGCGATTGCCCGCGTGTACTTGCGTCCGGGCAGCGGCGATTTCAAGGTCAACGGGCGCGCCTTTGAAGAATATTTCGTGACCCCGGCGCAGAGGTCGGCGGCGAAGGCTCCGCTGGCGTCGTCGGATGCGGCAGCTTCATTCAACATCATCGCCAGCGTACTGGGCGGCGGCGTGCGCGGTCAGGCCGACGCGGTGAAGCTCGGCATCGCGCGCGCCTTGATGCAGTTCAACGCGGAGCTGCGCAAGAAGCTGAAGGCTGAGGGATACGTCAGTCGCGACTCGCGCGGCAAAGAGCGCAAGAAGTATGGACAGAAGGGCGCTCGCAAGCGGTTCCAGTTCTCGAAGAGATAGTTTCGGGTTTCCGGTTTCTTGTTTCCGGCGTGAGGCGTTTGCTGGAGCAGTCAAGACTGGAAACTGGAAACTGGAAACTGTTTTCGTTATTTGGCTGAGAGCTGAAGGCTGATAGCTGACAGCTGTTTTAGGTGTTCAATTCTTCTCGTGCCTCGCGGCGCGGGGACGGGAATGGCAATCCGGAGCGGTACGTTGACGCAAAGGATGCAGACTAAAGAGGAGGTTCATTGGCTACGATTACCATGAAGGAGTTGCTCGAAGCGGGAGTCCACTTCGGGCATCAGACCAAGCGTTGGAATCCTAAGATGAAGGAATTCATCTTCGGAGAGCGCAACGGGATTTACATTATCGACCTGCAGAAGACGCTGAAGATGTTCAAAGAGGCGTCGAAGTTCGTGCAGGACCTGGCCAACGACGGCCGCATTGTGCTGTTCGTCGGCACCAAGCGCCAGGCCCAGGACGCGATTGCCGAGGAAGCGCAGCGTTGCGGGATGTTCTACATCAACCAGCGCTGGCTGGGTGGACTGCTCACCAACTGGGTTACGGTGCAGAAGTCGGTGAAGCGGCTGAAGGAGCTCGACGAGATGGCCACGGATGGCCGCTACGAGCTGCTCCCCAAGAAGGAAGTCATCAAGCTCGAACGCGAGCGCAAACATTTACAGGCCAACTTGGCGGGCATCAAGAACATGAGCCGGTTGCCGGACGCGATTTTCGTGATCGATTCGAACAAGGAACAGATCGCCGTTCGCGAGGCCCGCAAGCTGGGCATTCCTGTGGTCGCCGTGGTCGATACGAATTGCGATCCCAGCGAAGTGGATTATGTGATTCCCGGCAACGACGACGCGCTGCGGGCGATCCGCCTGTTTACCTCGAAGATTTCGGAATCGATTGCCGAGGGCGCGCAGCTGATGACCGACAAGCAGGTCGCCGACATGCAGGCGGCTTCGGATGCGGCGCAGGCGGCAACCGATGCGGCTGCCGAGTACCATCCGGCAGAAGTTGCGGTCGACGCTGCCGAAGACATCAGCATGGAAGAAGTGCTGGGCGCGGGAACATTGAAGAAGCCGGTCGTGGCGGAAGAAGCCGAGTTGCCGAAGGTGGAAAGCCAGACGGTTTAAGGCCAGTGGCTAGTGGTTAGGGTCTAGTCAAAACCAGCTGAGAAAATCTGACCCGCGCGGGTCGTTGCTGAGATAGCCCCGGCGCGGGTCAAAGCTTATAGAAGCAGTTTCTAGTTTCAGGTTTCCTGTTTCGGGTGGCCTGAAACGATGACATCATCCCAAATCACTCGAAACTAGAAACCAGAAACTGGAAACCTATTTATGAGCACTACTATGGCAAATATTTCTGCGGCACAAGTGAAAGACCTCCGCGAAAAGACCGGAGCTCCGATGATGGATTGCAAGCAGGCCTTGACCGAAGCCAAGGGCGACATGGAGCAGGCGGTCGTGATTCTGCGCAAGAAGGGCGTTTCCGTCGCGGCCAAGAAGGCGACGCGCGTGACCAGCGAAGGCTCGGTGGCGCAGTACATTCACGCCGGCGGCAAAATTGGTGTGCTCGTCGAAGTGAATTGCGAGAGCGACTTCGTGGCGCGCACCGACGACTTCAAGGAACTGGTGCACGACATCGCCATGCACATTGCGGCCAGCGATCCGAAATATGTTCGCAAGGAAGACGTGACGGCGGCGGACTTCGCGCGCGAGAAGGACATTTTTCTCGCACAAGCGATTGCCAGCGGCAAGCCGGCGAACATCGCCGAGAAGATGGTGAACGGCAAGATGGAAAAGTTCTATGAAGAGGTTTGCCTCCTGGAGCAGCCCTTCATCAAGGACCAGACCATCTCGATCTCGCAGCTGATCGCGGCCAAGATCGGCAAACTGGGAGAGAATATCTCGGTGCGCCGCTTCGCGCGCTTCAAGGTGGGCGACGCGGGCGAGACGGTTGCCGTTACGAAGCCTACAGAGCCTAAGGCCGAGTAATTCAGGGCGCCCAGTGGGCGCCCTTTTTTGTTGCATCGTTGTCGACTGTGAGGGCGATACGCCTTCGCGACAGCCGGCGGGACGCCGGCGCTACACTTATAGCGGCGCTGCGAGACTCCCCATGACCACGACCCCTGCCTTCAAACGCGTTCTACTCAAGATTTCCGGTGAGGCGCTGGCGGCGAACCAGGGCTTTGGCGTCGACACGGCGCGTATCCACGAAGTGGCCGCGGAACTGGCGGACGTTCATAAACTCGGCGTGCAGCTGGCCATCGTCGTCGGCGGAGGGAATTTTTTCCGCGGCGTGGCCCAGCAGGCCAAAGACATGGACCGCGTCTCGGCCGATCACATGGGCATGCTCGCGACCGTCATCAACGGGCTGGCGCTGCAGGATGCGCTGGAGAAGCAGGGCGTCTATACGCGGGTACAATCGGCCATCGAGATGAAGCAGGTGGCCGAGCCGTTCATCCGGCGGCGTGCGATTCGCCATCTGGAAAAAGGTCGTGTCGTGATTTTTGCTGGAGGTACGGGCAATCCATATTTCTCGACCGACACGGCCGCTTCGCTGCGCGCCATGGAGATCAAGGCCGAGGCCATTCTAAAGGCGACGCGCGTGGATGGAATTTATGACGCCGATCCGCTGAAAGTGGACGGCGCCAAGAAATTCAACCACATCACTTATATGGACGTTCTCAAGCTGGGGCTGAAAGTGATGGACTCCACCGCCATCAGCCTGTGCAAGGACAACAACCTGCCAATCATTGTGTTTAACCTCAACCAGCACGGCAACATTCGCCGCGTGGTGCTGGGTGAGAAGATTGGGTCGCGGGTGGGCAACTAAACGTCTTTTCGCCGCGGCTTCAACGCGGATAAGACAAAATCCTGGAAAAGACAACCTGCGTACACGTGTTGGGCGCTTTGAGATTCCAGTTTCTCTTTTGATCCGCGTATATCCGCGTGAATCCGCGGCGAAAGGAAGTTCGGTCTATAATGTTGCGTTTTGATTCCGCAGTGATTTGGAGCTGACGATATGGCTGACAGTGTGCCGTTAAAAGAAATTCGGGCGCAACTGAAGACGCGCATGGATAAAGCGGTGGATGACTTTCGCAAAGCGATGGCGAGCGTGCGCACCGGACGCGCCTCCGTGCACATGCTGGACGGCGTGACGGTGGATTATTACGGCACGCCGACGCCACTGAATCAGGTCGCGCAGGTGCACGCGCCCGAGCCGCAGTTGATCACGGTGCAGCCGTTTGACGCGTCACAGGTGGGCCCGATTGAGAAGGCGATTCGCTCCGGCGAACTGGGGCTGAATCCGATGAACGACGGCAAGCTGATCCGCGTGCCCGTGCCGCCGCTCACCACGGAGCGCCGGCAGGACATGGTGAAACATCTGCACCGCGTGCTCGAGGAGCATCGCACGGCCGTGCGCAACATCCGGCGCGACGGCAACGATGCCATCAAGAAGGCAGCGAAAGATAAGAAGATTTCCGAAGACGAAGAGAAGCGTTCGCTCGATGAGATTCAAAAGCTGACCGACGGCGAGATCAAGAAGATGGAAGAGATGAGCAAGGGCAAAGAAAAAGAAGTGATGGAGTTGAGATAGGGCAAACCCAACTTCTTCTGCCACGGATCTGCGCGGATTCACGCGGTAAGGCGAAGACCCTAGAGAAATTCCCCGCGTTCCGTTATTTTCGCCTTTGATCCGCGTTGGTCGGTGTAAATCCGTGGCGAAAGAAGGTCTCGATTCGCCTTGGTTTCCCGCGAAAAGAGAGCATGTCCAAAAGTTTTTCTTTCCCGCCAATATGCTCGTAAGTTGGTTGCATCCAGCCAGATAGCCCGTGCAGCGCGGCTTTCCAGCCCTGGTAACCTCTCCGAGGTTACGCGACATTCTCCGCCGGGCTGTGTTTCCAATGCCGTGAAGCAAGTCGCGGCTCCGCCCGGAATGCGCTTCACAAACAAACTTTCACATCGGAGTTCTGCCATGAAAAAGTTTTTTGGGATTGCGTTACTGCTCGCGCTCAGCATGATGGGCCTGGGTTGTGGATCATCGAATTATGCTCCTTCGCAAAAATCAAATGCACAGGGCAGCGTGTACGTGACGGGAGAAGATGCTCCCGCCTCCTCAGTCGTAGGCTTTAACGTGACCATCGACAGCCTCACGCTTAACAACGGTTCTACGACAGTGAGTGCGATTTCGTCGCCCGAGGCGGTTGATTTTGCGCGGCTGCTCGGTCTGCGAACTCTGCTCGGCTTCAACACTATTCCGCAGGGCAGCTACAACAGCGTGACTTTCACTTTTGAGAACACCAATCCTGCTCCGGTGATCAGCTACATCGATCTGACCACGACGCCGCCGTCGGTGCAGACCATGCCGGGTTCGTTCTCGCAGACCACGGTGACCATTCCGCTTCCGGCGGGATCGCCGCTGGTGGTGGGCGCCAACGGGCTGGCTGGGCTGCGCATCGATTTCGACATACATGATTCGCTGGTCATCAACAACGGGGCGATCACGGGCGTGATCAATCCTGTCATCAACGTGACGGCGGTGTCGGCTTCGAGCGAAGTGGGCCAGATCACCGACTTCACGGGCAACCTGGTTTCGGTAAACGCGTCGGGCAATTCATTCCTGATGCAGGGACCCTACGGCCTGCCGCGCACGATCGACGTGAATTCTGACACGCAATACAACGCCAGCAATAGCCTGGGCACGCTGGTTCCGAATGCGATCATTTCGATCGTTGGAACCATGCAGGCCGACGGCAGCATTCTGGCCAACATGGTGGAACAGATCACGACCGATACGGCGTTCGTTTCGGGGCGAGTACTGGCGGTGAATCCAACGTCTGGGCCGGTGACCTCGGTGACCATGTGGGTGGGCGAAGAACTGGGTACGTCGGCGGTGTATCCGGTGGACACGGTTCAGACCATCACACTCAGCGGCGTTACGAAGCCGTATGAAATTTGCTTCTTCGACAATCTGCTGGGCAACCAGGTTTTTAATAATTCAAATCTGGTGGTGGGCCAGCGGATCTTCATCGGCGGCAACGTCTCCGGTGGAGCCTTCACGCCCGACATGGTTTCGTTGCGGCGCCAGGGTGTGTGGGGCGGCCTGGTGGCTAACAGCGTAGTTGCCACCGACGGCAACCTGGGTTCGTTCCAGATGCAGAACGACGCCCTGATGAGCTACGCCGCGAACGGTCCGTTTACGGTGCTGACGGGGAACTTGACGGTGTTTGAAAACATCGACGGGTTGCCGGGCCTGGCCGCGGCGGGAACACCGAACCTGGTTTCGCGCGGGTTGGTGTTCAAGAACCAGAGCACGGGCGTGCCCTTCGTAGTGGCGGGGCGAGTCCGGGTTCTGCCTCCGACGGAGTAGTTCCTCGCGGTTTGTTTCGAGCCGGGCAGCGTGAGCTGCCCGGTTTTTTGTTTTCGAGTGGAAGCTCTCGTCGGCTTGGACAGCACCGTATAATCGAGGGGATGAAGAAGGTCGTCCATGCCGTGTGTTCGCACGACTGCCCGGATGCTTGCGGGGTGCTGATCACGGTGGAGGATGGGCAGGCGACGAAGATTCAGGGCGATCCCGAACATCCGGTGACGCGGGGATTTTTGTGCGCCAAGGTGGCGAAGTATCTGGATCGGGTGTACTCGCCGGATCGGGTGCTGTATCCGATGCGGAGGGTGGGGCCAAAGGGGCCAGTGGTGGGGCAGCGGAGCTTCGCTCCGCATGACCGGGTCAAAGACCCGGTCCCACACGATCAAAACCCACACAATCAGACCTGGCAACGGATTTCCTGGGATGAGGCGCTGGACGAGATCACCTCGCGCTTTCGCGCGATTTCGGCCGAGGTTGGCAGCGAGGCCATTCTGCCGTATTCGTTCGGTGGAACTCTCGGTACGCTGAACAGCCATACGATGGACCGGCGTTTTTTCCATCGGCTGGGCGCGTCGCAGCTGGATCGGGCGATCTGCTCGGCAGCCGGAGAAGCTGGGCTGCAATCCGTGCTGGGCGTGAAGCTGGGCACCGAGCCTGAGCAGTTCCGCCATTCCAAATACATCATTGCGTGGGCGTCAAACATTCACGCCAATAACGTTCATCTGTGGCCGTTCATTACCGAGGCGCGGCGCAACGGCGCGAAGCTGGTGGTGATTGATCCTTTCCGCACGCGGACCGCGGAATGCGCCGACTGGTACCTGCCGATCAATCCGGGGACGGACGCGGCGCTGGCGCTGGCCATGATGCACGTCATTATCGGCGAGGGCCTGCATGATGCCGACTACGTGGCGAAATACACGCTGGGCTTCGAGCAATTGCGCGAGAAGGTGAGGGAGTATCCGCCGGAGCGGGTGGCGCAGTGGACGGGGATTTCCGCCGCCGACATTCGCAAGCTGGCGATTGAATATGCCACGGTGAGGCCGTCGGTGATCCGGCTGAATTACGGCGTGCAGCGCTCGGAGCGCGGCGGGATGGCGACTAGAGCCATCGTGATGCTGCCCTGTGTGATTGGATCATGGAAGGAAGTTGGCGGCGGATTGCAGATGTCGACCAGCGGAGCGGTTGACTTCAATACCGAAAAACTGAAGCGCCCTGACTTGATGCGGGCGGCGCTGGGACGCGAGGCGCGCACCATCAACATGGTCGAGTTGGGCAAGGTGCTCAACGCGCAGAATGATCCGCCGGTGAAGGCGCTGTTCGTCTACAACTCGAATCCTGCGGCGGTCGCGCCGCGGCACAATGAGGTGGTGCGCGGGCTGCTGCGACCGGATCTGTTCACGGTGGTGCACGAGCAGTTTTTCACCGACACCACCGACTACGCCGACATTGTGTTGCCGGCGACCACGTTCTTTGAACACAAGGACGTGCAGAAAGCGTACGGGCACTACTATCTGCAGGTGTCGAACCAGGCGATTGCGCCGCTGGGCGAATGCCGGTCGAACGTGGAAGTGTTTCGTGCGCTGGCGCTGCGGATGGGATTTGAAGAGCAATGCTTCCGCGAGAGTGTCGACGAGATGATTGATCTGGCGCTGGACTCGAACGAGCCGTGGATGCAGGGGATAAGCCGCGAGCGACTGGAGCAGGGGCAAGTGCGAGTGAACTTTGCGGCCTCCGGCTCGCGGCTTCCGGCTTCCGAGGCGGAGCTACGCTCCGCTGGACCGGATCAGAGATCAGGTCCGACACAGAAACATCCCACACAGGCGTTGCCAAGCGCAGAGCCATTTCTTCCTTTTGCTGAGGGGAACTTCCGGACCGCCTCGGGGAAGGCGGAGCTTTACAGTGCGGCGGTGGGGGCGCTGGGGCTTGATCCGGTGGCCAACTTCACACCGCCGACAGAATCGCGGCATAGCGAGAAGCATAGTAGACTGCCATTGGAACTGCTGGCGCGCAAAGCTGACAATTTTCTGAATTCCACGTTTTCCAATCTGCCTTCGGTGCAGGAGATGGAAGAGCCGGGACTCCTGGAGATTTGTGCCACCGACGCTGAGGTGCGCGGCATTGGAGACGGCGACCGGGTTCGCGTCTTCAACGAACGAGGAGACATTCTGCTGAGGGCGCGGGTGAACGGGAAAGTTCAGCCGGGAGTGGTCTCCGCGAGCCTGAATTGGGCGAAGATGACTCCGGGTTTTCAAAGCATTAATGCCCTCACATCAGAAAAACTTGCCGACATGGGCAACTCCGCGACGTTTTATTCCGTCTTGGTTGAGGTAGAGTTATCCAAGCCATCCCAATGAAGCAACCGCAGGTCTTGCCGATCGGGTCGGCCTGCCGGGTTCGACGACGTTTGGAGGGTGATTGGACCCATTTATTTGAACCAGAAAGAGTTGCGGCTTGGACGCTTTCCCTTGCTCTACCGTATAATGACAGTTTTCTCGCATCCCAGAGGCTGAGGTCGTAGCGATTCCTTTTCGCATTCATTCGGAGAACCTTGTTGTGCCCAAGCGGGCCCTGATTCCGGGGACCGAGTCGGTGCCATCTTCTTCATTTCAACGGCCTTGGCCGAGGGTGGGGAAGCGTGTGCTCGGCTTTGGCCTGATGCTGGCCGCGATTCTGATGGTGTGCGCAAGCGTGACCTTTGCGCAGAACGACGTGATTTCGGAAATCAACGTCACCGGGAACCGTCGCATTCCCAAAGAAACCATCCTGTCCCGGGTATTCACCAAGGCCGGAGATATTTACGACACGGCGGCCCTGGAGCGAGATTTCAACTCGCTGTGGAACACCGGCTATTTCGAGGACATCAAGATCCTGCGGGAGCAGACTCCGAAGGGCTGGCGGCTGATCTTCCAGGTGAAAGAAAAGCCCACCATCCGCGAAATTACCTACGCCGGCAACAATTCCGTTTCCAACAGCGACATCCTCGACCGCTTCAAGCAGGACAAGGTGGGGCTGGTGGTGGAGAGTCAGTATGATCCCACGCGCATCAAGAAGGCGGAAGTTTCGATCAGGGGGTTGCTGGCGGAACACGGCAGGCAGTTTGCGACCATCCGCACGGAGATACGGCAGATTCCGCCCGCGGCGGTGGGCGTGACGTTCGTGATCAAGGAAGGACCGAAGGTCAAGGTCGGGGTCATCAAGTTCGAAGGAAACAAGGCCATCAAGTCGCGGGTTTTGCGCGCGGCCATGAAGAACCTGAAGCCCGTCGGGATTCCTCATTCCATCTTCCTGGAAGCCATCCTCGCCAAGACGTACGACGCCACCAAGCTGGAGGAGGACACCGAACGGGTGCGAGCCGAGTACCAGAACCGCGGGTACTTCAAGGCGAACGTGAACGACGCCAAGACGGAGATTCACGACACGGGGCACAAGGGCGCGCACATTCCTCTACTGCAAGCCGGGGCCGGCAAGGCCGTGAATATTACGATGCCAGTCGAGGAAGGCGAACGCTACCGGCTGGGCAAGATCACATTCAAGAACAACAACGCGATCAAAAATGTTGCCGCGCTGCGCTCGCTGTTCCCGCTGAAAGACGGAGATATTTTCAGCCGCGACAAAATCGCGAAGGGCCTGGAAGCGATGCGCAAGGCTTACGGCCAGTATGGCTACATCAACTACACGGCCGTTCCCAACACCACTTTTGACGACGAGAAGAAGATCGCGAATCTGGAACTCGACATCGACGAAGGGAAGCAGTTCTATGTGCGCCGCATCGAGTTCGTTGGGAACACTACCACGCGCGACAAAGTGATCCGCCGCGAACTGTCGCTGGAAGAGGGCGGCGTCTATGACAGCCGGCTGTGGGAGCTGAGCTTGCTGCGACTGAATCAGCTTTCCTACTTCGATCAGCTCAAGGCCGACGATCCGAACGTGACCGACAAGAAGCTGGACGAGAAAAACGGCCAGGTCGACCTGACGCTGAAAGTCCACGAGAAAGGCAAGAACAGCATTGGACTGAATGGCGGCGTCAGCGGGCTGGAGGGAGCGTTCATCGGGCTGAACTACGCGACCAATAATTTTCTGGGACGCGGCGAAACCCTGCAGACGCAGATCAACCTGGGCAATCTGGCGCGCAGCGTGATGCTGGGCTTTACCCAGCCCTACATGTTCGATCGCCCGCTGCAGTTCGGCGTGAGCGTGTTCGGCAACCGGATCAGCTACAACCAGGCGCGGCAGCTTTCCATTCTGGGCGGGCAGAATCTGAATCTGTCGGCGGCGCAACTGCAGAACCTGCAGAACTATTCGCAATCGAGCATTGGATCGACGATCTCGCTGAGTTATCCGCTGGGACGGCGTTCGTTCAAGCGGGTGGGAATTACGTATTCGCTGGACCGGTCAAGCCTGGTGGCTCTGAGCACGGCGTCAAAGAGCCTGTTTGACTACATCGCGTTCCGAGGCATCTCAGGACCGAACGCGGTGAACGGAATCGTTACCAGCAAGATCTTTCCCAACTTCTCGTTCAACACCCTGGATAGTGGAATCTCGCCGCACCACGGGCACCAGATGACGATCGGGTTGGAAATGGCCGGAATTGGCGGCACGGTGCACTCGATTCGCCCGATCGTTCAATACAAACAATTTATTCCGGTACAAAACCGCCGCAATGCCATCGGCTTCACCATTAACGGGTCGTTCATCAGCGGTTGGGGAGGACTAGTGGCGCCGCCGTTCCAGCGCGCCTACATGGGCGGCGAAAACGACCTTCGTGGCTTCGATATTCGGTCGATCTCGCCGGTGGCATTCCTGCCCAGCTCAACCGTTGTGACCTTAACCAATCCGGACGGCACGCCGGTTCCGAAGGATCCAGGGAACCCGCGGCTGGGGAACTGGACCATCCCGATCCCCACAGACCAGATCACGTTCCCGGGCGGAGATTTGGCGGTGTGGAGTAACCTGGAGTACCGCATCACGATCGCGGGACCGGTGGCCATCGCTCCTTTCTGGGATATGGGCATCGACCCGGTCATCCGGCGTTCGCAGTTGCAGATCGCGCAGGTTCAATACGATCAGGTGATCGGCACTTTGTTCGGGTGTCCGACGCTGGATGCCGGCTACAACTGCCAGGGTGGAAAAGTGCTGAGCCCGACACCCTCGGATTACCTGTCGGTTCTGGGCCAGACGAACTGGCGGCCGCGCGCTTCCACGGGACTGGAACTGCAAATGTTCCTGCCGGTGGTGAACGCGCCCTTCCGCATCTACTGGGCGTTCAACCCGCTGCGGATCAACGAGGATGCCTATCCGCCGATTCCGATCACACCTAAGATGTTTCCGGGCAGCTACGACAAGAACGGCAACTACGTGTTAACCGGAGCGGGAGCGTACACCTATCATCAGGCGGTCAACATTTATGCGCCCAGCTTCCAGTTGCGGGAACCGCGCAAGACGTTCCGGTTTACGGTAGCGACGACGTTCTAGTCTGATGGCGGTGCAGTCATACTTAGGTGCGACCTTAGACGCGGCCGGGGTTAGTTGTTTGACGGGCCGGGAGCGAGGTCTCTATAATGCAGATGATCCACGCCATCAAGTCAGCTGTCAGGGTGGACAGCACGCGCGCGAGTTGGCGTGCAATGCTGGCAGTCGAGTGCGCCTTTTCCGACGGCTATCGCGCAGCGGAGACCTCATTCCGTGCGACCCTGCCGAGCGGCCCAGCCTTGACTGAAGAAGCGATCTACGAACGATAATTGAAATTCATTCCCGGCAGCATGTTCTCAACCAACATGTTCCAAGGAGTTCAACCGATCCAATGACAAGCAAGTTTCTGCGAGTTTTTCTGGCCGTTGCGGTTACCCTTACGATTTCCGCAGTAGCCCAAACCGGTAGCGCACCCGCGACTGGCGCAGCTGCCACACCCCCCACCACGGCTGCTCCGGCGGTTGTTCCCGCAGCCGGTCCCACCAAGGTGGGAACCATCAACATTGAAGGCGCGATCTTCGGTTGCAACGAAGGCCGGCGCGAAGAGGAAGGCCTGCAAAAGAAGTATGAGCCCAAGCAGGCCGAACTGAAGAACCAGAATGACGAACTCGAAGGCCTGAAGAAGCAGCTCACCACCACGCAGGACAAACTCAGTGAGGATGCGCTGGCGACTCTGAAGAAGCAGATTGAGAGCAAACAAAAGCTTTTCGATCGCGCCTATCAGGACTTTCAGGAAGAAATAAACAATCAGAACCAGGAGATCGCGACCAAGGTTCTGCAGAAGATGGCGCCGATGATCGTAAAGTATTCGCAGGAGAACGGTTTCGGCATCATCGTGGACACGTCGAAGATCTGGCCGCAGAGCAACATTCTGTGGTGGGCGGAGGGAATCGACATCACCAAGGCGGTGGTCGATGCCTACAACGTTCAGTCGGGTGTGCCTGCTCCAACTGGAACTGCAAGACCGGCCGCTCCGAAGCCCGGAACCGGCACGGGAGCCGCGAAGCCCGCTGCTCCGGCCGCGCCAAAGCAGTAACAACCGGACACCTCGAGTGTCATAAATGTTCCAGCAGGCCGCGTGAAAACGCGGCCTTTTTTCTTTGCGCATTCGCCGCCCGCGCCTGGGTCTGCGGTGTCCATACCAGCAACCGAGATTCCTGCTGGAGGATGCCATGTTGAAGGACACACTGGAAGGCGCCGGATTCAAAAACACTACGCTCGAAAATACGACGTTCGAAAACACGCTGTTTGCCGATAGCATGCTGGAAACCTCCTGGGCCGAACGCACGCGCCGCAATTGGATGACGATGACGTCGTTCGGACTCCAGGCGCTGATGATCGGGCTGCTGCTTCTGTTGCCCGTGCTGAAGACGGTAGGGCTGCCGGCAGCGCGCACCGTGTCAACGCCAATCAGCATGGGACACGCTGGCGCGGAACCTGCGCCCACGCCGAGGGGTGGGCAGGCTTCCAACCCTCAGGCCCAGATCTTCCCTGGCAGGTTGATGGAGCCCATGCGCATCCCATCGACTACAAGAACTGGGCCCGACAATTCGTCCCCGGATCCAGTGGGCGAACCCGTAGGATCTGGGGGAGGCATCGGAGGAACTGGCCTTCCGGCGGGCACAGGAGATGGGATTCCCAACTCACTGTTCAGCGGGACTCGGCCCGTGCTGCCCACACTGCCTCCGCCGCCTGCGCGCGCGATTCTGAGGTCTTCATTGCTGGAGGGGAATCTGATTCGCCGCGTCGAACCGACCTATCCTCCGCTCGCCAGAAGCGCGCGCATTCAAGGCTCGGTGGTGCTCGTCGCAGTCATCAACAAGGCGGGTACAATCGATAACCTGCACGCTGTTTCCGGGCATCCCATGCTCGTGCCGGCAGCGGTCGATGCGGTTAGCCAGTGGCGCTACCGTCCGTACATTCTGAACAGTGAGCCGATTGAAGTGGAAACGCAGATTACGGTCAATTTCTATCTGGCGGGAAACTAGCCCACTCTGGGTGCCCCATGTCTCGCGCATTCTGCGAGACATGGGATTCCCGATTTTTCGCGGGAGTAGCCCCAGCGTAACCTGGGCGCGCGAGTTGCTCCCGCTATAATCGCGAAAGTGGCGACCACAGCAGAAATCCTCAGCCGCGTGGCAACGCGCCCAACCTGGGCGGAAGTTTCGCTGCCCGCGCTGCGGCAAAACTTTCGCACTGTGCAGAAGCACGTGGGAGCGAAGGTTACCGTGTGCGCTGTGGTGAAGGCCGACGCTTACGGTCACGGCGCGGTCGAGTGCTCGCGCGCGCTCGAGGCCGAAGGCGCGAAGTGGCTGGGCGTGACTTCGCTGGACGAAGCGATTCCGCTGCGCGAGGCCGGACTGCGCGCGAATATTCTTTTGATGACCGGGTTCTGGCGGGGCGAAGAGGCTGAGATTATTCGTCTACACCTCACGCCCACGGTGTGGGAACCCTGGCACATCGAGACTCTCGATGCCGCAGCGGCTGCCCTGGGCGTGACGCAGCATCCCGTGCACTTGAAGGTCGATACCGGCATGGGCCGGCTGGGGGTTTCGGTCGAACAACTCCCCGTTGTGCTCGCCGCATTGCAGGCGGCAAAGCATCTTACGCTGGAAGGCCTTTCAACCCATCTTGCGTCTTCTGAAGTGATGGACGCGCCCTCAGTGGCCGAGCAGGAACACAGCTTTGACGCGGCTTGCCGCATGGTGCGTGAGGCGGGCATGGCTCCGGCATTCGTGCACATGGCGAATACCGCCGCGGTCATCTCACGTCGCGAAACGTGGAACAGCATGGTGCGCCCCGGCGTTGCGCTCTACGGCTACTACCTGCCGTTCCAGCGCGCGGGACGCGAAGTGAGCGGCGGGACCTTGCGCCTGCCCGTGAAACCGATTCTCACCTGGAAGACGCGCATCTTGTCGTTGCGCGATTTTCCGGCGAACCAGCCGCTGGGCTATGGCGCGACTTATGTGACCAAAGCGCCCGCGCACGTCGCCGTCCTGCCGGTGGGCTATGCTGACGGATACAACCGACAACTCAGTAATCGGGGCCGCGTGATTGTGCGCGACCACTACGCTCCGATCGTGGGCCGCATCTCCATGGACCTGACTCTGGTGGACGTCACCGGGATTCCGGGCGTCGCCGTCGGAGACGAAGTTATCCTGCTTGGTGTGGGCGATGGACTGAGTGTCGATGCGTTAGAGCACGCCGAGCTAGCCAACAGCACTCCCTACGAAATCCTCTGCAATATTTCGAAACGGGTTCCGCGCAGGTATCCGAGCTAGGAAGCGGCGTCAGACCTCAAACCCCGGATCCCGGACCTAGGACGTCTTGTGACCCTATTCTTGTGGCTCACGCTAGAGGCCTGAAGTCCGAGGTCCGACGCCATTCAGCGGCCAAATCGGAAGTCTGAGTGCCTACTGCGACCGTTGAATGCATCCCGCCGAAATCCCAAGAGAGCAGTTGTTACACTAGAGGGTTAACCATGACTTCGCGCTACGCACAGTGGATGTACGACTGGGAACACCGGCTGACTTCGGTGGACAACAACCGTGTGGTGCGTCCGCTGGAGTGGGGCGTCGAGTGGACGCGCGATTGGCCCTGCCGCAACGGCTTTCGTCCCGGCCAGATGCCCGGCGCCGCGCAGGATGATCCGGAGAAGTTCATCATCGACTACAACCGGCGGATCGTGGCGGCGAGCGATGAGTTTTATTCCTACATGCGCCCCACGGACTTCCGCATGGAGACGCGCGAAGTTCAGGTCTTCTCCACGCGTGAGGTGCCCGATCCGAAGCTGGAGGAGAAAGTAAAAGGCACGTTCGGAGAATTCCTGCGCTTCACTTCGCCGGTACACACGCCGTATCCGGAAAACAATCTGGTGAATGCGCGTTGGTTTCCGGCTCGAGGACGCCGCGCCGTGGTTCTGCTGCCGCACTGGAACGCCGATGCAGTCGCCTACGTTTCGCTCTGCAAGCTTCTGAACATGCTGGGCATTGCCGTGCTGCGCCTGACTATGCCGTATCACGACATTCGCATGCCCGCCGAAATCAGCCGCGCGGACTACGCCGTCTCGGCCAACATTGGACGCACACTCGACGCAGTGCGCCAGGGCGTAGTCGACATCCGCTGCTGTTTCGACTGGCTCGAACAGCAGGGCTACAACGAACTGGGAATTGTAGGCACCAGCCTGGGATCGTGTTATGCATTCATTGCGACGGCACATGATCCGCGCATTCGCGTGGCGGCGTTTAATCATGCGTCCACGTATGTGGCCGACGTGGTCTGGCACGGGCAGTCGACGCGTCACATCCGGCAGGGCATTGAGCAGCAGATTGATCTTGATCGTTTGCGGCAATCCTGGCTGGCGGTCAGTCCGATGTCGTACTTCAAACAGTTCGCGCGCTGGCCCCGGAAATCACTAATCATTTACGCGAAGTACGATCTGACGTTCCTGCCGGAGTTGTCGCGGAATGTGGTCGAAGAGTTTGAGCGGCACGGACTCGATCACAAAGTCGCCGTCCTGCCTTGCGGCCACTACACCATGGGCGAAACTCCCTACAAATACATGGACGGCTGGCAACTGGCGTCGTTCCTGCGAACAGCGTTCTAAACAGCTCGGTTTAAGATGTGAGGATGCAGCTAGCCAATCCCGAGGCGATCGTCGAGTACCGGCGCGACGAGTTTCTGATCAGCATGGACCGCTCTCGCCTTGACCTGGACGTGATTCACGGCTTCCTGGCGAACTGCTATTGGGCCCTGGGCATTCCGCAAGAGGTCGTCGCACGATCCATCACGCACTCCTTGTGCTTTGGCGTTTATGATGGTTCAGGCGCGCAAGTCGGCTTTGCGCGGGTGGTCAGCGATTTCGCAACCGTCGCGTATCTGGGCGATGTGTTCGTGCTCGAATCGCATCGCGGGCGCGGGTTGAGCAAGTGGATGATGGAGTGCATCACGCAGCATCCCGCGCTGCAGAACTTGCGGCGTTGGATTCTGTTAACCCGTGACGCGCATGAACTGTATGCGAAATTCGGATTCAAGCCGGTGAAGTCGCCCGAACGTTATATGGAACTGCACCGGGCGGATGTATATGAAACGTCGGCGCACGAGATCAGGAAAACAACATGAAAACTTCCAGAATGTATCTTTCGCTGTACGAAAACGATCCGCAGATTGCCGCCGCCATCGACAACGAAACCCGCCGGCAGCACGAAGGCCTCGAACTGATTGCCTCGGAGAACTTTGTCAGCGAAGCCGTGCTCGAAGCCGCGGGATCGGTGTTCACCAACAAGTATGCCGAGGGATATCCCGGCAAGCGTTATTACGGCGGATGTGAGTTTGCAGACGTAGTCGAGAACCTGGCGCGCGACCGCGCGAAGCAACTCTTTGGGGCGGAGCACGCGAATGTCCAGCCCCATGCCGGGTCGCAGGCCAACATGGAAGCCTATGCTGCCATTCTTCAGCCCGGTGACACGATTCTCGGCCTGAACCTGGCGCATGGCGGACATCTCACGCACGGCCATCATCTGAATTTTTCCGGCAAGACGTACAAGATCGTTCCCTACGGCGTGACCAAGGAAACCGAGACCATCGACTACGATGCGCTCGAAAAGATTGCTGAGCAGGAGCGGCCGAAGCTGATCATCGGCGGAGGCAGCGCTTATCCGCGCATCATCGACTTCGCGCGCATGCGGCAGATCGCCGACAAAGTTGGCGCGCTGTTCCTGGTCGACATGGCGCACTTTGCCGGTTTGGTGGCGGGCGGTGCGCATCCTTCGCCGGTGCCGCACGCGCACATCGTTACTTCGACCACGCACAAAACTCTGCGTGGGCCGCGCTCGGGAATGATTCTGTCGAAGGCGGAGTTCGCGCAGGCCATCGACAAAGTTGTGTTCCCGGGAATGCAGGGCGGACCGTTGGTGCACATCATGGCCGCGAAGGCGGTGTGTTTTCAGGAAGCGATGCAGCCTGAGTTCCGCGACTACGCGCGGCAAGTGGTCGCCAACGCGAAAGTGCTGGCGCAGTCGCTGGCCGACGAAGGCTTCCGCATTATTTCCGGTGGCACTGACACTCACCTGATGCTGGTGGATGTGTTCTCGAAGGGCATGCTGGGCAGCGAAGCGGAGAAGGCGCTGGGCGAGGCTGGAATCACGGTGAATAAGAACGCGATCCCGTTCGATACCAACCCGCCGATGAAGCCGAGCGGCATCCGCATCGGGACGCCGGCCTTGACCACCCGCGGCATGAAAGAAGCAGAGATGACTCAAATCGGCCGCTGGATTGCCGAAGCGCTTCTGCATCGCTCCGACGCCGCCGTATTGAGCAAAGTGCGCAAGCAGGTGCTCGACCTGTGCGAAGCGTTTCCGCTCTACGCGGAGCGGCGGGCGAAGGCGCAGGCGGAAGTCAGGGCATAATTCTGCCGAGTGGGCTATGACATCGGACGAAGCCCGTCACGCGATTATTGAGGGCATCAACTACGCGGCTTACCGCGAGGCAGATTCTTCGCTTCACGATTCCGACAAGAATCGCCTCTGGGGCTCCGTACACTACAGTTCGGGTCGCTGGGCTGTTAATCCGAGCCCTTGGGCGGAAGGCGATTTCGAGGAGAAGATGGCAACCTTACTCGGCATCGCCAACGCACTTAACCGCTCGGTCCCTTCATTTGCAGAAGCCCAGAGGATGTTGGAGGCCGAGGACTCGGTAATCGGCAGAGTTGTCCGTCGCGCCAAACGCTAGCCGCGGATTCTTCTCTGTGTTTAAATGCCCTCATTGAAGATCGCCATCGATATTCGGCGGATGACCGAGTTCGGCGTGGGCACCTACATTCGCAATGTGGTTCGCACGCTGGGCCGGCTCGATCGCGAGAACGACTTTCTGTTGTTCGGCTCTCCGGAAAAGGTCCAGGAAATCGGAGCGCTGCCTGCCAACTTTCAAACGGTTCCGCTGAAAGCATCGGATCATTCGGTGCAGGGATATCGCGAGTTCCGCGCTGCCCTCAAGCGTTTGCAATGCGACCTGGTGCACGTCCCCAACCTTTTCTCCGTGCCCCGCATGCTGCCCTGCCCGTACGTCATGACGGTGCACGACATGCTGGAACACATGTCAGGAGCACCGGAGCAGAGCGGACTGCGGCGGTCGTTTCACTTTCAGATGACCAAGCGCGTGCTGGCGGGAGCGGCGCGCATTTTTGCCGTGTCGAACTTCACGCGCAACGAAATCGAGAAGCTGTTCGAGATTCCGCCGGACCATGTCGACGTGGTCTACAACGCGATCGATGAGCGCTTCCTGCATGGCCACGCCAGCGCGGCCGACCGCGACCTGATTGCGCGGCGTTATCAGGTGACGTATCCGTTTCTGCTTTATGCCGGACGAATCAGCCCGCACAAGAATGTGGTGCGCATGATCGAGGCTTTCTCGGCGTTGAAGACGGAGCTGGAGCGGGATCAGGCCTATCCCGACCTCAAGCTCATTATTATCGGAGACGATCTTTCGGGCAATCCGGACCTGCGGCGGACGGTGGTGCGCAGCGGAGTGCAGCACGATGTGCGCTTCCTGGGATTTGTTCCCATCGAAGTGCTGCGTATTTTTTACGACGAGGCGAAAATCTTCGTTTTCCCGTCGCTCTATGAAGGCTTCGGCCTGCCTCCGCTGGAAGCCATGGTGCACGGGACGCCAGTGGTGACGTCGAACGTGTCTTCTCTGCCCGAGGTGGTAGGGAACGCGGCGGTGCTGGTCAATCCGGAAAACGTGTTCGAGATCATGCGAGCGCTACACCGCGTCTTGATGGACAAGGCTTTGCGCGAGCGCATGAAAGAACGCGGCTACCTGCAGGCCGCAAAGTTCTCCTGGGAAGAGTCGGTGCGGCGGATTTTGGACGCGTACCGCCAGGTTGCTAACGAAGGCCGAATGAGCGGCAGTCAACAGCCCGCAGCCGACCAATGCGGACACGTGTAGAGACGTAGCAGGCTACGTTTCTACGGGGCTACTTCAACAGCGGCTGGCCGGGTGACAGGATGGCGAGTTTGTGCAGCTTGGCGGTGATGCGGGTTTTATCGGCATCGGTTTTGGCGGCGGCCAGGCGCTTGCGCAGCTGGACAATTTTTTCTTTGCGGGTACGGCGCCGGCGAATCTCGGGCCGGCGGCTGGGTGCTGACATTCTTCCTCCTGAAACGAACTTCCAGATTTGCAGTGGTCATGCCGGGCGCAATTCGCCAGCCCACTGAATATTCACTGTAACCATTGGAATTGAAGACAGCGCGAACTGTCAATGCGCGGTGTTCGCCGGCTCCGCGCTTCTCCCGCAAGCAATCGTCGGAATAGGTCCCTAAGAAATCTGAACACAAACGTAAAACACCGTCATTACGTTGGTAATGACGTTCTGACTATTTGAGCTGGAGATATTTGAGCGCACATTTATACACTGTAATGGTGACACTGTTAACACTACAGCGTTAACGCAATCATACTTCACCTGAAGTTGAGGCTGATTGCGGTCGCGGCAGGCAGGGAGCGTTCGCGACGAGCTACACGAAAGGCAAGATATGGGCAAGAACGATGGTTGGACGCGGCGATTCGCCCGCAAGGCCCTGCAACTGGCGTTGGCGGGCCTGCTGTTCGCAACTCTAGCGGGCGCCGATGCGCGCAAGGCCGTGGTGAATCCGGATCCTGAGTATCCCGAGATTGCCAAGCGCATGAACATCAGCGGGATGGTCAAGGTGGAACTTGTGATTGCGGCCGACGGGAGCATCACGAGCGCGAAGGTTCTGGGTGGACATCCGCTGTTGGCTGATGCAGTGCAGAAGGCGCTGAAGAAATGGAAATACGCGCCGGGACCGGCAGAAACCACCATGGAGTTGGAGTTCAAGTTCTAGGCGTTTCAGGTTCGAGGCATTTCAAGATTTGAACATTTCAAGTCTTAAACATTCGGTGAGGGCCAGAGCCAGCGGGGCCGGCCTGAAGGAGAAAGCGGTTATGCGTCGATTGAAAGTGATTGCCTGGTTGTTGGCGGGCTGGCTGTGTGTCCAGCATGGGTTTGCGCAAAACATTTCGACCGCGAATCTTCGCGGAACGGTGAAGAACGCCTCTGGAGTTGCCGTGGAGGGTGCCACCGTGACGGTGCGCGACGACGCGCACAGCCTGCAACGCACCACGCAATCGACCGCGGATGGCGCGTATCTTCTTCCGCTTCTTCCGCCGGGAAGCTACACGGTGAGCGCGGACGCCGACGGTTACAGTCGGATTTCCGTTGCCAACGTCGTACTGACGGTGGGCGAGGACGCGGTAATTCCGTTGACGCTGGCCGCGCCGGAAGCGGTTGTGACCGTGGTGGTGCGCACGGAGCAGCAGCAACAACTGGAGACCGCGCGCTCCTCGACCACCAGCACCATCACTCGCCAGAACATCGACAACCTGCCCATCAACGGCCGGAACTATGTGCAGTTTGCGCTGACCGACTCGCAAGTGAAAACTGACTCAGCGCCGTTCACGACGGTCGCGCCGACTTCCGGGCTGAGCTTTCAGGGAGCGCGGGCACGGTCGAACCTGATCAACGTGGACGGCGGCGACGCCGAGGACAGCATCATCAATGGAATTCGATCGACCGTTTCACAAGATGCGGTGCAGGAGTTTCAGATCCTCGCCAACAGTTTCGCTCCCGAGTATGGACGGTCGGCGGGCGGTGTGGTGAACATTGTCACGCGCGCCGGAAGCAATGATTTTCACGGCACGCTTTTTGGATACTTCCGCGACCGTTCACTGCAGGGAGTGAATCCGTTCAGCACGGTTCCGGATCCGGCCTACACGCGGGTTCAGACCGGGTTCGCGTTCGGTGGTCCCATTCGCAAAGACCGCATGTACTACTTTGTTTCCTACGAGACCACCCGCCGCGAGGAGACAGGATTCTCCACGATTGGCGATGACGGCTTTGGCCTCGTGAACATCGACGCGTCGCGCTTTCTGGGCGCGGGCGCGACCATTCAGGGAACCCCGGGCCAGCAGGCATTTCTGTCAAATCCTCTGACGCCGGTAAACGCGTCGACTACGCAGTACGCGTCGATGGTTGCCGCGGCGTCATCCACTGCTTTGTCTGGAACTCCGGGCGTTTCGACGTTTGCGAGTTCCGGAGCAACCCTCCCCCTCAGTTACGTACCGCTGACCAGCATGGTCGGCAATTACCCGGTGAAGGAAGGAACCAGTCTCTGGGGCGCGCGGCTCGACTACAAGCTCACCGACATGCAGCAGCTTTTCCTGCGAGCCAACGTCAGCCCCAGCACGGTCACGGGCCTAACCAGTCAGATTCAAGGCCAGGTCGCAGGTCAAGCCGGCTTCAGCCGTACCGATCAGCAACAGTATCGCGACGTGACGATTCTGGCCACGCACATGATGCTGATCGGGGCATCAAAGTTCAACGAATTGCGGTTCCAGTTTTCGCGGCGCGGGCTGGGCCTTGACCCGGCTTCGACTGCGGAGGCGCAGGGCGTCGGCATCGACATTCTGGGCGACAGCCAGGCCTTCTTCGGGCAAGACCCGCAGGCGGCGGTTCATCGCAGCGAGCAGCGCTCGCAGCTGAGTGATGGCTTCAGCTGGACGTTGCACAATCACAGCGTGAAGTTCGGTGCAGATGCCAGCTACATTCCGCTCAATGTGCAGGCCACAACCGAGTTCGGCGGCGGCTTTGTGTTCAGCGATATGACAGTCGTTCCGGGCATGCCCGCGTTTTCCGGAATTCAGGCCTACGGGCTTGGTTTGCCGCAGACCTTCACGCAGGGACTCGGAAATCCGAATACGAGATTCACCGATCGAACGCTGGGCGCCTACATTCAGGATTCGTGGAAGTTGCGGACGAATCTGATCCTTAACTATGGAGTGCGCTACGACGTGGAGTTTACGCCCACGTTCCCGGCGTCGACTGCGATCGCTGCCGCCGCCCAGGAAGCCATGGGGACGGTGCGCGGCCTGCCAGTCGACAGGAACAACCTGGCTCCGCGAGTGGGACTGGCGTGGGATCCGCGGAACGACGGCAAAACCGTGGTGAGAGCTTCGGCGGGCATGTTCTATGATCGCACGCCGCTGGAAATCGCCTACCAATCCGCCGTGTTCGACGGTTCGCAGACTCCCTTCGTGACCATGTTGAGCGGATCGCCGTGCACGCAGAACTCCACGCCGGACGGCGACCCAACGCTGTTCAATGCTCCTAACGTGTTTCAGGGAATTGTGGCGCAGTGCTTCGGTCCCGTGCCGGGATATCTTCCGCAGCAACAGAAATTCGATCCTACGAATTCGACGCTGATTTCGACTTTGACCAACCAGGGCTACCTGACTCCGACTTACTTCTTTCCTCTGCTCGCGCAACCGATTGCCCAGCCGACTGCCGCCAACTTTGTAACGCCGTACGCCGAGCAGGGAGACCTGCAGATCGAACATCAATTTTCGAACGGATATACGCTGCGCCTGGCGTATGACTTCAATGGCGGACGCCATCTGTATCGCGAGCAGAACATCAACGCGATCAATCAGTACAATCTGGTGGCGAACTGGGAGCGCGCGGTGGCTGGGGGAGCTGTGACCAGCGACTCCGAGCCGCTCGAAGTAGGGTCGTGCGGCACCGGACCGGCGGGAGCGTACTATCCCGCGGCGCTGCTGAATTTCTTCCGTCCGTCGGGCGTGAATCCCTCGCTGACCAATCTTTTTCCAGCTTCCTGCGTGAGCGGAGCTGAGTCGGCTTATCCAGGATGGGGAGTACCGGTGCCGTTTTCCGATACGAACGTGACCCGGTCGAACGGAACTTCGGACTACAACGGATTCACCGCGGAGTTGCATCACACCAGCGGCAAGCACTTGGAATATCAGGCGCGCTACACCTATTCGCATGCGATTGATGACTCCACCGATTTCAATCTCGGGCCGCAGAACGATCTGCAACCCAGCGGGGAACGTGCCAACTCGCTGCTCGACCAGCGCCACCTGTTTATTTTGAGCGGCATCTATCACACTGACCGCATCGCCGCGCATGGGTTGTGGGGCAATCTGCTGAGCGACTGGACGATCGCGCCGTTGATCTCGATCGGCTCCGGCCGTCCCTTCAACCTGCTTGATGGCTCAGGCGAACAACGGCCTGACATCGCGGCTTCTGCCGCGACGACGGATTTGTGCGGCAACCAGGCGACACCGTCAAAGTATTCGCCGTCGGGATACCTGATCCCGGTCTGCACCAACGATGGTGTTTATGACGGCGTGGTCAACGTGCCGGTGTATGGCACATTGTCGCGAAATACCGGGCGGATGTCGATGACCTTCTTCAACGACCTGCGCGTGAGCCGGACGATCTCCCTGGGAGAACACATGCATCTGAGTGGCAGCGTCGACATGTTTAACCTGGTGAACAAATTCAACGTGGAGGCGGTCAATAATTTCTTTACCGAAGCCGGGCAGCCCACGGCGGCGTATGATCCGCGTCAGTTTCAGTTGGGATTGAAGCTAGGCTGGTAAGGACGAGCGAATGATCCTTCGAAGCCGGCAATCGCTTCGAACGAGAAGTGAAAGGAAATGTGGCAGCCGGACCTGTAAGCCGAATTCTGTCCGCGGGATTGCTCCTGCTGGACGGCCATTCCTCTGGGCCGCGCATCGCTGCGCGGCTCTAGCGACCTACCCGAAGGTTTGACGCACCGAGCCGGCACGTGTTCGCAGCAAGCCGCGAACTTCCTCCCTATTTGGTCTTGCTCCGTGTGGGGTTTGCCCTGCCCACGACATTACTGCCGCGGCGGTGCGCTCTTACCGCACCTTTTCACCCTTACCCCGGCGTCGCCGCCGGGGCGGTATATTTTCTGTGGCACTTTCCGTCGAGCGGACTTGAATCCACCCTCCCGGACGTTATCCGGCACACTGCTCTGCGGAGTTCGGACTTTCCTCTCCCTGCGCCCGAAAGCGCAGAGAGCGACCGCCCGGTCCGGCTGCCTACGCACTCATTATATCCGGTCCGGCTTCCGGCTCTCGGCTTCCGGAACCTTTTCCCTGCGGATGCCGTATCGTTTTGTAGCAGGTCTCGCCGGTTCCGGCTGGTAGACTTGACGCTAACACGAGCACGGCGCTTTTCCAAGAAACCGGAAGCCGAGAGCCGGAAGCCGATTCTATGCACATCACCGAAGCCATCAAAATCGCGCTACGATCGTTATGGGCGAATAAACTGCGCTCCGTGCTGACGCTGTTGGGCGTGGTGATCGGGATCAGCTCCGTAATTGCGGTGGTCACGTTCGTTTCCGGCATCAACGATTACGTCGCCAAGAAGATCTTCAACCTCGGCGCCGATGTTTTCATCGTGCAGAAGACTTCTGCCATCGAAACCAATCCCGAGCGCTATCTGGAACAGGAGAAACGCAAGAATCTCGAACTGGAAGACTATCTGGCGGTGCGCGATGCCTGCAGCCACTGCGACGCCGTAGGCGCCGAAGAGGACACCAGCGGCAAGGTGAAGCGCAACACGCAGTCGATTGAAAACACAACCATCCAGGGCATCACGCCTTCCATGGCGATTGTGCACGACACCGATCTGACCTCGGGGCGCATGCTGAACGATACCGACCTGGACAACCACCTGCCGGTGGCTGTGGTCGGCACCGACATTGTGGAACAGTTGCTACCCGGCACCGATCCGCTGGGGCAGGAAGTCCGCGTGGATGGCTGGACTTACCAGATCATCGGCGTAGGCAAAAAGAAAGGCAAGACGCTGGGCCAGAGTGCCGACAACTATGTGATGATTCCCATCACGGTGTACTTGAAGAAGTATGGGGCGCACAACAACAGCCTCGAAATCTGGGGCAAGGCATCGGCGAGTGGCGCGCCTTTAAACCAGGCGATTGACGAGGCGCGGGTGGTGCTGCGCGCCCACCGGCACGACCCTCCGGAAAAGAACGACAGTTTTGAAGTCGAGACCAACGCCAGCCTGCTCAGCATCTGGGGAGACATCAGCAATACGTTTTTCATGGCCACGATCGGGATCGCGGCCGTGTCGCTGGTGGTCGGCGGCATCGTCATCATGAACATCATGCTGGTGTCGGTGACCGAGCGTACCCGCGAGATCGGTATCCGCAAGGCGCTGGGGGCGAGGCGAGACGACGTGTTGCTGCAGTTCCTGATTGAGTCGGTGACTCTCTCGCTGATTGGCGGCATCGTGGGTGTGGCGGCGGGTGTCCTGGTGGCTGAGGTGGTGACGTTCTTCATCGGCATGCCATCGTCTATTAAATTGTGGGCGGTGGTCGCGGGGCTGGTGGTGGCGGCGAGCGTGGGAGTGTTCTTTGGCGTGTACCCGGCGCGGAAGGCGGCGCGGCTGGATCCGATCGTAGCGTTAAGATTTGAGATGTAAAGGCTTCCGGCTCTCGGCCTCCGGCTTCCGCAACAGGCCGATCGCCGGAAGCCGGACGGCGGAAGCCGATTCTTATGGTGGGCAAAGGCGAATTCGGCGAAATCGTGCAGATGGCGGTGGACACGATCCGCAGCAACAAGCTGCGCTCAGCCCTGACGGTGCTGGGCATTGTGATCGGTGTCGCGGTCGTCATTGGCGTGTCTTCCATCGGGCGCGGACTCGACGATAACGTGCGCGCTATTGTGAGTAGCATCGGCTCCGACGTGATCTTCGCTTTTCACCTGGAGCCGTTCACCTTCGGGCAGATGACCGAGGAAATGCGAACTCGCAAGGAACTTACCTACGAAGATTCGCTCGCCATTGCCGGGCTGCCGCACGTCAAGGCGGTCAATGCGGGTCTACGCTATTTCCGGCCGGAGCTCGGAGTGGGCAGTTTTGCCGTGAAATACCACGATAAGAAAGTAAAGAATACGATTCTCGAGGGCGATCAGGCCTCGGCCAAGGAAGTGTTCGATCTGCAGATTGCCACCGGCCGCTGGTTCACCGACATCGACGACGAGCATCGCTCCAATGTCGCGATCACTTGTGCCGATGTGACCGAAGAGCTCTTCGGCAGCGAAGATCCCATTGGCAAGGAAATCACCATCGAAGGCCAGTTGTTCACTGTGATTGGGACAGCGCAACGCATCAAATCTGTGTTTGGCGGCGGCAAGAATCCGGATGACAACAAGGTCATCCTTCCGCTGAGTACGATGCACAAGCTGCACCCGGAACTCAAACAGCACTGGCTCAGCATCAAGGCCACTTCCCACGAAGATGTTCCCAAGGCGATCGACGAAGTCCGTGAGTTGCTGCGGCGCCGGCGCAAAGTGCCTTACGACAAGCCGGACAATTTCGCTGTGTTCACGTCGGATTTCATCTCCGACGCGTGGAACCAGATTACCGGAGCGCTGTTCGTCGGCATGTTCGCGATTTCGAGTGTGGGGCTGATCGTGGGCGGAGTCGGCGTGATGAATATCATGCTGGTCAGCGTGACCGAGCGTACGCGCGAAATCGGCGTGCGCAAGGCGATCGGCGCCCGCAAGAAAGACATTCTGCTGCAGTTCACGCTGGAGGCGATCTTTCTCACAGCCATTGGTGGAGTCGTCGGAGTGACGGTGGGCGGCCTGCTGGTTTGGGCGATCCCCGCCGTGTGGCCGTCATTGCCGGCGCACATGTCGATGTTCTGGGTAACCTTTGGATTCAGTTCAGCTGCCGCGGTTGGACTCGTATTCGGCATCTATCCGGCGTGGAAGGCCGCGAATCTTGATCCGATTGAGTCGTTGCGGTACGAATAGTAGAGAATTGAGTAATTGGGGAATTGAAGCATTGAAAGACTTAAGGTATGCCCATCCGGTTTTTCAATTACACAATTACTAAATTACTCAATTACCAAATTCTCCATTGTCAAATTCTTCATGATGCGAAGAAGCGAATTCGGCGAGATCGTGCACATGGCGGTGGACACGATTCGCAACAACAAGCTGCGCTCCGGGCTGACGGTGCTGGGAATCGTGATCGGAGTGGCCGTAGTGATCGGAGTTTCGTCCATCGGCCGCGGGCTGGACGACAATGTTCGCGACCGTTTCGCCAGCGTGGGCGCCAACGTCATTTTTGCGTTTCATCTTGATCCCCTTACTTTTGGGCGAATGTCGGAAGAGATGCGAACTCGCAAAGAGCTGACCATGGAGGACGCAGAAGCTATGCGGGATCTGCCTCATGTGAAGGCGGTTTCAGCTCTCCTCCGTTTGTTTAACCCGAATGTCGGCGGCACTTACACCGTCAAATATGAGGGACGAAAGGCGGCGAACACCATCCTCGAGGGCAACACGGCTTCGATGTTGGAGGTGGAGGATCTGCCACTAGCCGACGGAAGGTGGTTCAGCCAGTTCGACGACGAGCATCGCTCTCCCGTGGTTATTCTCTGCAGCGATACCAGCGAGGAGTTGTTCGGAAACCAAAACCCGCTGGGCAAAGAGGTTACGATTGAAGGGCGGTTGTTTGAAGTCATCGGCACACTGGGCCCGATCCAGTCGGTGTTCAGCGGGGGCAAGGATCCCATCAACAATCGAGTCATCTTTCCGCTCCGCACGTTTAAGGCGATGCATCCGGAGTTGAAGCAGCACTTCATCGTCGTCAAAGCCACGTCGCACGATGCCATGCCCAAAGCCATGGACGAGATGCGGGAAGCGCTGCGGCGCAGGCGAAAAGTGCCCTTCGATAAAGCCGACAACTTCTCCCTGTTCACGATGGAGTCCGTCACCGAGGTCTGGAACCAGGTTACCGGAGGCTTGTTTGTTGGCATGTTCGCGATTTCCAGCGTCGGTTTGGTCGTGGGCGGCGTGGGCGTGATGAACATCATGCTGGTCAGCGTAACGGAGCGCACGCGCGAAATTGGCGTCCGCAAGGCGATCGGAGCCCGCAAGAAAGACATCCTGCTGCAGTTCACGCTGGAGGCAATCTTTCTCACGGCGATTGGTGGAGTCGTCGGAGTGACCGTCGGCGGCCTGCTGGTCTGGGCGATTCCCACCGTGTGGCCAGCACTGCCCGCGCATATGTCGATGTTCTGGGTTGCTTTCGGCTTCAGTTCGGCCGCCGCGGTTGGTCTCGTGTTCGGCATTTATCCCGCGTGGAAGGCGGCCGGTCTGGATCCGATTGAGTCGTTGCGCTACGAATAGTCCGTGCACCCGTCCATGATTCACTCTATCGTCACCACATTGCAGGTTGTTGCACTCCTCGGTTGCCTCACCAGTTGCGCTTACTACTTGGTTTGCTTGTGGAGTGCATGGGCGTTCCTCCGCGAGGCGCGGGCGGACAAAGATGTCCGCCCCACGCCGAGCCTTCCGCCGGTCTCTATTTTGAAACCGCTGAAGGGTACTGACCCTGACATCTATGAGAGCTTCCGCAGCCACTGCCTGCAGGACTATCCCGAGTACGAAATCATTTTCGGCGTGAGCGACGCTGACGATCCAGCCGTCGCCAGCGTGCAGCAACTGCAGCGGGAATTTCCGGAACGTACGATCCGGTTGGTTGTCTCCCCTCATAAACTCGGTGCCAACGTGAAAGTCAGCAATCTTGAGCAGATGCTTGTCCAAGCGCGCTACGAGTATCTGCTGGTCAATGACAGCGACATTTGGGTGGAACGCGACTATCTTCGCCGAGTTTTCGCGCCGCTCGCGGACGAACGAATCGGGATGGTCACGTGCCTGTATCGCGGACTTGCCGAGTCAACGTTCGGGTCGCGGCTAGAAGCGCTGGGCATCAGCACAGATTTTTGCGCGGGCGTTCTGGTGGCGCGCCAACTGGAGGGTGGGCTGCGCTTCGGGCTCGGCTCGACGCTGGCTTTTCGGCGCAGCGACCTGGAGCGAATGGGCGGGTTTCGCTCGATTGTCGACTTCCTCGCCGATGACTATGAACTGGGCCGCGGGATTGCCGCTCTCGGTCTGAAGGTCGTGCTTTCCGACGTGGTGGTCGAAACTCATCTTCCCGCCTATGACCTGCGTGGGTTTCTGTCGCACCAGTTGCGCTGGGCTCGCGGAGTGCGCGATGCGCGCGCGGGAGGCTATCTCGGGCTGGTTTCCACCTACGGATTGATGTGGGCTCTGCTGAGCGTGATCGCCGCGCGCGCCGCACCGTGGTCGTGGGCTGTGCTCGGTGCGACGGCGCTGTTGCGCTTTGCGGTGGCGCTGGCAGTCGGAAAATCAGTGTTGCAGGATCCGAACCTGCTGAGGGATCTGTGGCTGCTGCCAGTTCGCGATCTGATTGCCGTGGCAGTATGGATTGCGAGCTTCGCCGGCCACACCGTGACCTGGCGCGGCGATCGCTTCGAACTGAAGAATGGCCGCCTGATTCGCATTGACCGCGGCAGCGATGCCTAAGCGTTCTGCACGGCCACGCTCCCGTCATGGTGCAGGGCGGTGCGAATTTTCAGAGAGAGTTGCTGCAGCGTGAATGGTTTCTGCAGGAAATTGGTTTCCAGGTCAACGACCTTGTGGTCGAGCACGGTCTTTCCGGCATAGCCGGAAACGAAGAGAAGTTTCGTGTTTGGCCGCAGCTGCAAGAGTTCCTGCGCCAACTCCCCGCCACTCATGTTCGGCATGACTACATCCGAGATCAGCAAATGGATGGACGAGCCATGGGCGCCTGCCACGGCGAGGGCATCGACGCCATCTTTGGCCTGGAGCACGCTGTAGCCCTGCAAAGCGAGGAATTCCGCAGTCGCCCGCCGGACTGCGGGTTCGTCCTCCACCAGAAGAACGGTTTCCGATCCCCGGTTGGCAAATGTGCCTCGCGGTTCCTCCAGCACTTCTGCAGGATCGGGCCCGGCAGTGCAAGGCAAATAGATTTGGAAAGCCGTGCCCCGGTTTGGTTCACTCGAGGCCCAGATGAAACCCTTGTTCTGTTTGATGATGCCGTAAACGGTGGCCAGGCCGAGCCCTGTGCCCTTGCCAGCGGGTTTGGTGGTGTAGAAAGGCTCGAAAATGTGGGCGAGGTGCTCGGGAGGAATTCCTGATCCGTCGTCGGTTACGGTGATCAGAGCATAGCGCCCCGGGGGAACGCACGCTTGTTTGAGATCCGGAGAGGGAATCTCCAGCCGCAGGTCGGAGGTTTCAATCTGCAAGCGTCCGCCTTGCGGCATCGCGTCGCGTGCATTGGCGGCCAGGTTCATCAACACCTGTTCGATCTGCAGCGGGTCGACGCGCACCCGGCCCAATCCTTCGCCGGGAGTGAAGGTGAACTTGATATCTTCTCCGATCAAACGAGGCAGAGTTTTCGCAATGCGCGCGATCACCTGGTTCAGGTCGGCAACCCGCAGAGCCTGGGGCTGCTTGCGGCTGAAGGCGAGCAATTGCCGCGTCAGTTCCGCCGCCCGGCGCGCCGCCGAGAGGATCTCTTGAATCTTGGTTTCGAGCGGACTGTTCTGCGGGACCGCATCCAATGCGAGTTCAGCGTAACTGGTGATGATGGTTAGAAGATTGTTGAAGTCATGCGCTACGCCACCGGCGAGGTGGCCGATGGCATCCATTTTCTGTGACTGCAGCAGCCGCTCTTCCAGCCGGACGCGCTCCGTGAGGTCACGCCCGTTAGAGATGAAGTGCGTAATCACTCCGGCCGGATCGCGCATTGGGCAGATTGTCTCCTCCAGGTAATACATCTCGCCATTCTTCTTGCGGTTCACCAGAAGGCCGCGATAGACATTGCCGGCGAGTAGCGTCTTCCACATTTCCTGGTAAAACTCGGGACCTTGTTCGCCCGATTTTAAAATGCGCGGAGTTTTGCCGCGAACTTCCTCGCGCGTGTAGCCGGTAAGAGTTTCGAAGGCCGGGTTGACGTATTCGATGATCCCCTGGCTGTTGGTGATCATTACTCCGTCGGCCGACTGCTCGACGGCCCGCGACAGCTTGCGCAGGGACTCTTCAGTAGTATGTTGCTCCTGTTGCAGAGAATGCATGGCCAGCGTGTTCCGGATGGTCCGGACCAGCGTCGCCCCGTCCAGTTGCGACTTGGCCACACAATTCCAGGTGCCTCCTTCAATGATCTCCGCCACCGTTTTTTCGTCCGCATGCTCGGTCAGCAGGATGAACGGAACGGAGACTCCGGCATGCAGAAATCCGGCCACGAAGTGAACAGCCTCGGCGTCTCCGGTTGCATGCTCAAAAAGGACCAGCCCATAGGGCTGCTGCCGCAACATCGCCTGGGCTTCGTCGAGAGAGTGGGCATGGTCCAGGTCGGCCGGGAGGGCGCTGCGGGTGCGCTCCAGAATCTCGCGGATCAGGAAGAAGTCCTCTTCCTTGTTGCCCACCAGCAGCACCCGCAGGGGCGTGGGGGCGAGCGCGGGTTTGGCGGCCGTCAACACCCAGATACCTCCCTTAGGTAATTACATCGGTCTGTAGTGGCCGGGAGTTTAGCCATGTGGCACGGGTTCGCGCATTAGAGCGGGTTAAGCATGGATTCCCGTTAACCAATCTGCAATTGCCTCGTCTAACTCCACAAGATGCGGCCATACCCTCGTGCGGGGGTGCCGGAATCGAGGGAACACTGGGGCGATGGCTTGCGTATAGCTTTCTAGGCTTGCGCGACGATGCAAGTATGTGGACAGTCAGGAGATATCTGTATGGAAAATGGGCAGAAGACGAACGGTTCGATGCTGCCAGTTGAGCGCTACGACGCCGGGCATGTGCAGGAAGTGATTCGGCAGGCGCACGGGGAACTGCGCCAGTTGCTGCAGCAGCGTACGGAAATCATGAAGCGCATCGGCACCGTCAAGCAGACCATCTCCGGACTGGCGAACCTGTTTGGCGAGAGTGTTCTGAGCGACGAACTGATGGAACTGGTTGACCGCAAAAGCAGCGGCCGCCAGCCCGGCTTCACCAAGGCCTGCCGCATGATCCTGATGCAGGCCGAGCGTGCCATGAACGCGCGCGACATTTGCGACTACTTTCAGCAGAAAATGCCGGTGCTGCTGGCCCGCCACAAAGATCCGATGGCATCGGTTACTACCGTGCTCAACCGCCTGGTGGAATATGGCGAGGCACAAGCCGTGCTGCTGAACGGCCGGCGGGCCTGGGTCTGGGTGGCAGACACAGGCGCAGAGCGGGTATCGAGCCCGGCCGACCTTGCGCATGCGGGATAGCTAAGAAACTATAGTTGATTGATGATTTCTGATTGTTGATTGAAACCCTTATCGTCGTTTTTTCAATCAACAATCAGAAATCATCAATCAACAATTCCTCACACCTACCCGGGTGGTAGCAGCATTCCTTTTTCCAGATGCCGCGTCACGTGCGCATACGAGGCCGCGTGCGGATCGTGCGTCACCATCACAATCGTCTTCTGGAAGCTCTCGTTCAGCCGTTTCAAAATCTCCAGCACTTCAGTTGCGGAATGGCTGTCCAGATCGCCGGTGGGCTCGTCGGCGAGCAACAACGTTGGATCGCTGACAATAGCGCGCGCAATGGCGACGCGCTGCTCCTGGCCGCCCGAGAGCTGCTTGGGCAGGTGGCCAACGCGATCTTCCAGGCCGACCAGCTTGAGTGCGGTCAAAACGTGGTCGCGGCGCTGCTGCGCCGTAAGCTTGGTCAGCAGCAGCGGCAGTTCGACGTTCTCAAACGCGGTGAGCACGGGGATCAGGTTGAACGTCTGAAAGACGTAGCCGATGTGCTCATTGCGCCAGCGCGCGATCTGCGCGTCGTTGAAGCGAAAAATATCCTGACCCTGCACCAGCAGTTCGCCGCTGGTGGGGCGGTCGATGGCCGCAATCATATTCAGCAGCGTGGTCTTGCCCGATCCTGACGGCCCCATCAGCGCCAGGAATTCTCCCTTGGCGATGTCGATCGACACATCGTCGAGCGCCGTCACCTGAAAAGCATCGCGCTTGAATACCTTGCTGACGCCGCGTACCTGCACGACTTTCGTTCCCGTGGCCACATTCGTTTGTGCAACTGTGCTCATGATTGCCCCTTCTGAGAATTAGCGATCGTTGAATTGGCCGGCTTACGATCGACCAGCTTACGATCGGCCATTTTAGGATTGCCCTTTGATTTTGATTTTGTCTCCATCCTTCAGTGTTGAAGGCGCGGTGGTGATGACGCTTTCGCCTCCGACCAGCCCGTCGACCAGCGCGCCATCGCTGCGCTGGCTCATCACGTGGATTTCGCGCGCCACCGCTTTTCCGCTGTAGGCGATCAGCACGATCTTTTTCCCGTCACGGTCGCGAATCGCCGTCGACGGCACGTACACGCCGGAGGGATCATTCGCGGCCTTCGTCTTCGGCGCTTCGTCAGCCAGAAATTTCACCGTCGCATTCATCTCCGGCCGCAGCTGAATCGTCGGATATTTATCCGGATTCAGCACCTGGACTTTCACTTGCACCGTGGCTTTCTGCCGGTTGGCCTCGGGAGAAATCTGTGCGATCACGCCGTCATATTCCTTGTCAGGATACGCGTCGGTCGTGACCTTCGCCTTCTGCGTCGGACCCAGGCGCGCAAAGTCTGCCTGCGCGATATCGAGTTCGACCTGTAAATCGTTCAAGTCCGCAAGCGATACCACTGATCCCTGCGGGCCGCCCGCTGCCGCGCTGGCAAATTGCGCCGTGATCAACTCGCCCTTTTCCGCAGTGCGGTCGAGAATGGTTCCGGTCACGGGCGCGCGGATAATCGTTGCATCAAGCTGTGACTGCGCGTAATCGAGCTGGCCCTGCGCCTGCATCATCGCGCCTTGCGCGCGGGCGATTTCCTCCGGCCGCGGCCCAATCTTCATCAGCTGGAACGCCTTCTCCAGGGAATTCACGCGCTGCTGGTCAGATTCGAATTTCGCCGTCGCGTCGTCCAGTTGCTGGCGCGAAACCACGCCGCTGCCTGCCAATTCTTTGGTGCGGTCGAGCGTGAGCTTGTCATTCACCAGCGTGGCGCGAGCCTCATCGAGATTATGCTGCGCCTGCTGCACTTCTTCAGGCCGCGAGCCGTTCTGCAGTTCGTTGAGATACGCCCGCGCATTCTCCACCGCGCCCTTGGACTGTTCATAGGCCGCTCGAAATTCCTGGTCCTCCAGGCGCACCAGCACCTGGCCTTCCTTCACCTTGTCGCCCTTCTCCACGCCGATCCAGGCCAGGCGGCCGGTTACCTTCGAGTTCACGTTGATGGTGTGGTGGGCCACGATGTAGCCAGTGGCCGAGAGCACAGTGCCGCCAGCATCATTGCCGCTGGTTTCCGCAGCGGCGCGAACCACCTCGACTTCCGGCGTATCCGACGCCAGCGCGCGATAGGCTATCGCGACCAAACCCAGCAGCACGACCACCGCGATGCCGCCCAGAATGTAGCGACTGGCCCACGCCGGAGGCCCTCCGCCGGAATCGCCGCGCTGGGTGCGGTCAATGCGCAGGCTTTGCAGATCTTCGTGTTTTGTGTCAATCGCCATAAAAGTAATACGCTCAACGTCCCCAAATTGTTTCGAAATTGGGTGCCCCATTTCTCGCGCGCTCTTTGCGCGAGAAGTGGGATTCCGCACAGCCCCGTTACCCGCGCAGCGCGTTCAAAATATTCTGCCGCGCCGCGTGCCACGCCGGAGCCAGACCGCCCACGAATCCCATGACTAGGGCGAATGCAATTGCCGACATCGCAACCTGCGGCGTGATGCGCAGCGCAAACACGACTTCGCTGAAAGTCACGGCATTGGACGTGCCAGTCTGCATTCCGTTGAACGGAAGCATCAGCAGGATTCCGGCGAATGCGCCGAGCAATGCCAATAGCAAAGATTCCAAAACGAACGACGTTAGAATCGCCGGCCGCGAGAAGCCAATCACCCGCAGCGTGGCAATCTCCCGCCCGCGATACGCTACCGCCGCATACATCGTGTTCATGGCCGCGAAGATCGACCCGATCGCCATAATGAACGCCACCACGATCCCAATCACCTTGATGGGCGCGCCAGAACTCGTCTGTTTGGCGTAATAGTCGGCCTCAAGCATGCCGTCGAGTTTCAGGCGCTGGTCGTCGCTCACGCGATTCTTCAGGGCTTCGGCCGCGATGGGATCGGTGGCGTGCAGGTACGCCGACGAATACCCTCCCTGGCGGTCGAAATCCGATGCCATCTGATTTACGTCGCCCCAAACTTCCGACTCGTACGCCGAGCCTCCTGCGTCAAACACTCCCACAACTTTCCACGATCCCTTGCCGAATTCCATGGTGTCGCCGATGTTGGCGTGGCTGAAGCGGTCGCGAATGGATTTGCTCACGACAACTTCTCGCTGTCCCGTCTGGAACCAGCGGCCAGCAACCAGTTTGGCGCTGGGTCGCAATTCCAGGCCGTCGGGCATCATGCCGCGCACGGTCACGTTTACTTCGCCAGTGCCGTCTTTACGAGGCAGAATGATCACCACCACCCACTCACCCGAAGTCATGGGCTCGCCGTGGCTGTCTTTCGCGATGCCGGGAAGTGTCTTCAGCGTGGGATAGAGCGCTGCATCGAAGCCGCCGGATAATTCCGCTTCCGATCCCTTGCGCAGCACCAGCACATTCAATGGATTGCCGCTGCTGACGAAAGCCCTGTTCAGTCCCGCGATCAGCGACATCAGGAAAATCGCCGTGGTGACGGTGAGCGCGATGCCCAGCGCCGTCATCAGCGTTAGCCCCTTGCGGAGAATTAAATTGCGGATGTTGTAACTGATCGGTATCGCCATAATTAGACTCTCAAATTTCGTCGGCGTCCGGCTCTTGCTCTCCGGTTTGCGCTGGACCTCCGGAAGCCGAGAGCCGGAAGCCAAAAGCCCTCATCCAATATGCCGTAGTCCGTCCACAATGTTCATGCGCGATGCGTTGAACGCAGGCAAGTAGCCGCTCACTAGTCCCAGGCTCAAGGCCGCTAGCATTGACATTGCGGCCGTGGGCACGGTGACCTTCATGTTGAGCGGAATGCCCAGCCCGATGAACTGGTGTGTCATGAGGGCAATCACCGGAATCGCAATCAGAATGCCCAACACCCCGCCGGCGACGGCCAGCGCCACTGACTCGCCCACGAACATCGAGAGCACGCGCCGACGAGTGAAGCCCAAAGTCTTCAGCACGGCCACTTCGCGAGTGCGTCCGCGCACCGACATGGCCATGGTGTTGGCTGAAACCAGCATGATGGTGAACACCACCGCTCCGCAAATGCCCAGAATGAACGCCTTGATGTTGCCCAGAGAAGACACAAAGCCCAGCTGAAAAGCCTTCTCGCTTTCTGTCTTGGTTTGCAACGGCGAGTTGCGGAACATGTCGTCAATCTCTCGTGATGCCCGCGACACGTTATCCGCCGAGTCGATCTGCGCGATATACCATCCCGCCTGCCCCTTGAACCAGGGCACTGCTTCTTCCAGATACTTGGCATTGAAATACAACGCATTCTGCGGCGGATCGCGGTGATAGATGGCGCGAATCGTAAGATCGAGATTCACCGGGAAAATGTTCTGCTGCAGGGTGATGCGATCGCCAATTTTCCAGCCGTACTTATTGGCGAGTGTGACGTCGACCAGCGCTCCGGTACGATCCTGCTGCCAGGCTTTTAACTGATCGGGAGGCGTGATCTTGTCCGACGCCACTTTCAGATATTCGTCCGGATCGGTTCCCAGCTGCGCAAAGAAATGGGAAGGCCGGTCGTCAATATAGCGGCCTCCAAACCAGGTCATCGGCGCCACCGCGCTCACACCCTGCACGTTACGAATCTTGTCGCGATAGAACGCGGGCAGAAAAAATGCCAACGAGACGCGGTCGCGAATGATCAATCGTCGCGAAGCCTCGGGCGCGACCTGGTCCACGTAGAACGACCGCCAGATGCAGATCATCAGCGTCAGCAACAGCAGCGAGAAGCTGATGCTGATCATGGTCAGCACGCTGCGCCGCTTGTTGCGGAAAGTATTACGAACGATAAAACTGCCCAACGTCATAAAGCTTCCTTAAACTTTAACCAATGTGCCGTAACCCGTCGACGATGTTGATCTGCGAAGCGTGGTAGGACGGCACTGCCGCGCTCAACAGTCCAACCACGCCGGAGGTCAGCAAGGCGGCGAGCCAGATCCCCAGCGTCACCTTCATCGGGAAAAAGCTGAAGAACTGAGGCGAATGGGTAAGTCCATAAACCATCAGCCAGCCCAGGCCCGCGCCGATCAAACCTCCGGCCAGTGACAGCGCGATGGCTTCACTCACAAACAGTCCCAACACGCCGCGCCGCGTGAATCCCAGCGTTTTCAGTACAGCCACTTCGCGGGTGCGCTCGCGGATGGACATGGCCATGGTATTGGCCGATACCAGCAAGGTCGCGAACACTACCGCCGAGCAGATGCTGAGAATGAATGCCTTGACGTTACCCATCATGGCCACGAACTCGAGGCCGAATGCTTTCTCGCTTTCCGTTTTCGTGGGCTGCGGCGAATTCCGGAACGTGTCATCCACGGCGCTGGCAATCTTGCTCACATCCCCGGGAGAGTTTGCCAGGATACTGAAGGTTCCGGCTTGGCCCTTGAAGAACGCCACTGCTTCTTCCACGTACTTCGCGTTGAAGTAAACCGACTTGTTGTCCGGGTTCGAGTGAAAGATGCCACGCACGATCAGTTCAAGATTGACGGGATAAATCGTTCCCTGCAAAACAATCCGGTCACCCAGTTTCCATCCATACTTCTGGGCCAGGGAGGAGTCGACAATTACGCCCTGCCGGTCGCGCTGCCAAGCCGTGACTTGTTCCGCAGGTATTTCCAAGTCCCGGAAGACTTTGAAGAATTCCTCGGGATCGGTGCCGAATTGCGCGAAAAAATTCTCCGGCTTCTGGTCTTTGTAGATTCCGCCAAACCATGACACCGGGACGACCGCTGAAACCCCGGGCATCGCCCGTATTTTTTCCCGGTAGTAGCCGGGCAGACTGAATGTCAAAGAAACGCGGTGTCTTACTACCAGTCTCTCGGCGGATTCGGGGCTGCCCTGGTCCAGGTAGAACGCCCGCCAGATGGTCATCATCAGCGTCAGCAGCAGTAAAGAGAAAGCGATGCTCAGCACCGTCAGAATGCTACGGCGCTTGTTGCGGAACGCGTTCTTGGTGACGAACCGGGTTAACGTCATCGGCGCACTCCAGAGGGAACCGGGAACTGGGCACAGAGGGCAGGCACGTCCCAGCCCACCAAGAATAGACGAAGAAGTTGGCTATCGGCAACCGAGCCGGAGTCGATTTTCGTGATGCTCATCGGGCGTGCCTCCTCTGCCCCAACTTCTTCACTTTCCATACTGTCGCGTGGCCGCCTTAGCCGCCAGTGGAGATCGTCATCGGAGGGGGATGACAAATGTCACATCGGGCGAACTGCGCGGAAATTGCCAGTTTTGGACACTGCCGGACCAGACACTACAATCACAACCGCCGTCGCGGCGATAAGGTTACGCGACCCGTGAGATTGTCAGGCCGCAGCTCCGCGGCGGGGTTGCGGTTTGCGAGTGGCTTTGAGTTTCTGTCCGGCCTCGGCTTGCCGCTTCTTTTTGCGCGCCTCGCGGCGGCGCACTTTGGCCATCCACTCCGTGGAATACATGGTCCCGCGGCATTTGCGGGAGCCGCAGTGGCAGGGAGCGGGGTCTTCGTCATCGTAGAGGTTGTAGTCCCACACCAGCTCTTCGCCGGGCGCGATATCGCGGATGGCAAACAGCCAGACCCGGCCCTTGATCTCGTCGACTTCGCAGTTGGGATCGCAGGAATGATTTAGATAGGCGCCCAGGCCGTGGCCGTCGATGACCGTCTTGCCGTCGTCCAAGCCGTACAGATAGGTGCGGGAAACGCCGTCGTAGCGGCGGTCGGCTTCCTCGACCGTGATGCGCTCGCCGTCATATTCGACGATGCGCGTCCCTTTGCGGATAGGTTTCGAGGTGTAGACACCGACGGAATGAATAGGCGAAGGACGGACCGCTAAAGTCATGCACTAATTTCGCATAGCGGAGCGGTTTTGGGGAATGTGAAAATCGTGATATGAGGATGGTTTCTTGCGACACCTTCAAGAATCGAAGGATTTTTCCGTGAACTACGCTGCGGATAGACGGGCGATCAGGGCATCCAGTTTGTCGAGCAGGGCACGGTTGCCGGATCGCGGGTATTCCTCTAACGCCTCGCGATAGAGCGGCAAGTTGTAGAGGAAAGCTTCGACCCGTTCTTTGTTTAGTTCCTCCCAGTAAGCGCCATAGCCGGACTTTTCCAGCCAATAGGCATTGAATATCTGCTCGAACTGGTGGCTGACGGGGACGGCCAGGTAGGGCTTGCCGAGATGCAGGGCCTCGGTGACCAGCGAAAATCCGGAATTGGCGACCACGGCGCGCGCGCTGATCAGGTCGGCAAAAAACCCCTCAAGAGACGGCTTCTTGAACAGGATGTTGCCTTCTTCTCCTTCGCGCCCGAAACCGTAGGCAATGAAGCGGCATCGTACGGTACTCAACAACTTTGCCAGGGCAGGCGCGGGCGAGGTCACGTAGACGAGAACATGGTCGCCCTGCGAGGGCGAAGCGTCGAGGATTTCCTGGCGCAGCAGAGGAGGGAACAGGAAAGTGTTGGGCTTGCGGACCGGCGCGCTGAAAAAAGAAATCACCAGGTAGGCGCTGGCGCGCGGAGTCATGAGGCGGGTTACGAGTTTAGCGGCTGCCGCGTCGCGTCGATACTGCCTGGGGTACGACACCACGGCGTTGGTGAGGCAATGCTGGTTGTCAATGGAAATGACCGGAAGATGTTTCTTGTGTCCGATGTGGCAGGTGAGCGGCTCAAAGTCGGTGATGATCAGGTCGGTCTTCCATTCGTCCACCAGGTGCTTCAGGCGGGACAGGCTTTTTGCGGCTTGCGGGACGGTGATCAGATTCTTGGCGATGGTGCGTTTGTAGCGCACACGATTGTTGAGGTAGGCGAAGCGGAAGCCGTAAATCTCAGTGACGTCGAACTGAGTCTTCAAATTCTGCAGGCCGCGATCGAAAGAGGCCACATGGACGGCGTGCCCGCGGGAGACGAGATGCGACAGCACTTCCTTGGCGCGGGTGGAATGGCCTGCGCCTTCGCCGTTCACTCCGTAGAGTATGTTGGCCATAACGCTCCTGCAAGGATGAAGGGCGAGTATACCGCGCGAGCACAACGACGTGGGGCCGAAGCGCTCGCTTGCGGCGATCTTCCATGGGCGAGCTAATGATGCGGCAAACCATCATGATGGCGATCTGCCATAATTCTGCTTATGTGCGGACGTTACCGGCTCTCACGGCGAAAGCAGGTGGTCGAGGAGTACTTCGAGAGCGCCTCGATAGAGCCCTCGGAGGAAGCGGAAGACGACTGGATTCCGCGTTATAACATCGCCCCCACCCAACCCGTGGCGACGGTTCGGCAGACTGGGCCGGACAGGCTTCTTTCGATGATGAGGTGGGGCCTGGTCCCGTCGTGGGCCAGCGACCTCGCGATAAGTGGGCGACTGATCAACGGCCGCAGCGAAACGGTTCTGCAGAAGCCGGCATTTCGCGATTCCTTTCTCAAGCGGCGCTGCCTGATCCCAGCGGATGGTTTTTATGAGTGGAAGAAAGCGGGCAAGGAACGGCGTCCTTTTCATTTCAGCATGAAGGACGATTCACTATTCGCATTCGCTGGAGTATGGGACCGCTGGAAATCGCCTGCCGGGCAGGTGCTGGAGTCGTGCTCGATTCTGACCACGGCCCCCAATGAACTGCTCAAAGACGTGCATGACCGCATGCCCCTGATTCTTCCTCACCGGCACTACCGGGCATGGCTGACTGCCCCCGCCACGGAGGCTGAACGGCTAGCGGAACTGCTCGTTCCGTTCGACGCCCGCCTGATGCGCCGGTATCCGGTAAGTGCCCTGGTCAACAAGCCGCAGAATGAGGGGCCGGAGTGTGCAGCGGAAGTGGCCGAAAAACTATTGGAAGATTCACCGAGCGCCGCGCAGGGGCGCGAAGCACAGGGGCGGCTTTGGTAAAGGTTCTGCCGCTGTGCGGTCTTTGCGGATTTTCCCGCACAAAACAAAACGCCCCAGACTCAGTTTGAGTCACGGGACGTATGTTGATCAGCCCTCCCCCAAGTGCTGCTCAAGAACAATCCTACGGCGCGCCGGGGAAGCAGGAAATGGCACGAGAGTGCCATGTCCCAGCACCGATAGGCAGGCCCCAGCCCTAGGCGGCGGAACACGTCCCCTTCACAAAAAATGTTGCCTCGATGTCTGCCATTGAGCCAGGCGGGCAGTCTGATCACAAGGCGGATCCACGCGTCAGTTTCGCATCTTTGAGTTTCCCCGCTACCGCACCTTCGCCCAATCGTTTCCCAACACGGTTCCGTATTCGGAGGGGATTGGCTTCATAGGACGCCTCAAGAAGCCTACGGACATCGACTTTACCTACTTCGTCACCGCGCACGAACTCGGCCACCAGTGGTGGGCTCACCAGCTGATCGGTGGAGACGTTGAAGGCTCGAACATGATGTCGGAAAGTCTCGCCGAATATTCTGCGTTGCAGGTGATGGCGCACAAGTATGGCCGCGATCTGATGCATCGCTACCTGCGCAACGAACTCGATCGCTATTTGCGCGGCCGCGCCGGCGAGATCCGCCACGAACCACCCCTGGCCCTGGTCCAGCGCGAAGACTACGTGTGGTACCAGAAGGGCGGACAGATTCTCTACACGCTGGCCGACTACATCGGCGAAGACAAGTTCAATCTGGCGCTGCACAATTTCCTGATGCAGTATCGCTACGCCAACGCTAACAATCAGGTGGATGCCAACAGCTCGGTCCGCGCCGCCAACACCTTCGACGAACCTTACCCCGATACTCGCATGCTGGTGGACGCTATCCGCGCCCAGACTCCGCCCGAGCTCCAGTATTTGGTCGACGACGGTTTCAATCGGATTGTTCTCTACGACAACCGAACCATCTCCGCTACTTCGCAGAAGACGCCGGACGGTAAATACAAGGTCACTCTCGAAGTCGACTCTCGCAAGGTGCAGGCAGATGGCAGCGGCGCGGAAACTCCCATGCCGCTTAACGACTACATCGAGGTCGGTGTTTTCAGCGAAAAGAAGGACGAGGAAAAGCCCCTCTATCTCAAGAAGGAAAAGTTCACCGAGGGGCACCGGACCTTTGAGATCATCGTCGACCAGCAGCCGACCCTGGCCGGCATCGACCCTTACAACAAGCTGATTGACCGGAATGCCGACGACAATATGATCGATGTTACTAACCAATGATCATCAGCGATATCTCTTAGCCGGCTCCAGGACTCTGGTAGGCCGTGCCCTCACCCGCCTGCTATTTGTCAATAAATTGTCAAATGCGTGTCACTTTCTGCCCCCAAATGTGTCATTAACCCAATCGCAGGCTAGAGTTATAGAGATATGATTCATGGCAATTGCGCCAGGGGGGTGGCAGGGGTGGTGACGACCAAGAGTGTATCTTCATTGACAACGACAGGGACAATGACAGGGACAATGACGACGATGCTGGAATCAGTTCCGGTTGGTGCAGAGCGGATACTGGTGATCGAAGACGATCGCGCGGTACAAAAAGCTCTGAAGCGCCTGTTTGAGGCCGAAGGCTTTGCCGTGGATATTGCCGGCAACGGCTCCGAGGGGCTGGAGATGTTTCGCGTGGCTGCGCCCTCTGTGCTCGTGCTCGACCTGAGTTTGCCGGGAACGCCGGGGCAGGACATCTGCCGGGAAGTCAGCCAGGCAGCGCCCTCGTTGCCCATCATTATTCTTAGTGCGAAAACGGAAGTGATGGACAAGGTGCTGCTGCTGGAGTTAGGGGCGCACGATTACGTTACCAAACCATTCAGTCCGCGAGAACTTCTGGCGCGGGTGCGTACGGCGATGCGGCGCTCCACTCGGGCTCCCTTGACCGAAACGTTCAAATTCGGCGATGTGAGCGTTGATTTCACCAAGATGGAATTATGGCGCAACGGCAACCTGGTGACCCTGACTTCCCAGGAATTCAAAGTGCTGAAGTTCATGATCCAGAATGCCGAGCGGGTGTTATCGCGGGACGAGTTGCTGAACTCGGTTTGGGGATACCGCAATTATCCGAGCACGCGCACCGTGGATAATCACATTCTGCGGTTGCGGCAGAAACTAGAGAAGGATCCTGCGAACCCGATGCACTTCCGCACCGTCCATAGCACGGGTTACAAGTTCGTACCGTAGCGCGGGTTCCACCAGCGAGAAAATGCAATCGGGAGATCGAGATTGACCATGGGCGGAATTCGGCTGCGGACCAAGTTCCTGCTCTCCATGGTGGCGGTTTCGGCGGCCTTGACCTTCACTACGTTGCTGGTCGTGAGGCACACCGTGCAGCAGGAGGTGCGCCTTGGAATCCAGCGCGACTTGGCGAATTCTGTCTCCGCATTTCACAACCTTCAACAGCAGAGAGAGGTCACGCTCGAGCGCTCGGCTGCGCTGCTGGCCGACCTGCCGGATGTTCGGGCGCTGATGACCACGCATCACCCGGCCACCATTCAGGATGCTTCGCGCAATCTGTGGCAACTGGCGGGCGCCGACCTGCTGCTGCTGGCTGATTCCTCCGGCAAGGTAATGGCCCTGCAAGCTACTCCATCGGAAATCACAGTTGGCGACGGGCAGGATTTCTTCGCAGCCGCAATGGCCCGCGGCGAGACCCGGCGCTGGTGGTATGTCGAAGGCCATCTCTACGAAGTTTTTGTTCAGGATATTTATTTCGGTCCCGCGAGCGGCCATCATCTCCTGGGCTATCTGCTGCTGGGTAACGAAATTGACGATCACGTGGCTCGCGACCTGAGCCGCGTGGCGGCGAGCGAAGTGGCTTTTCGTTACAAAGACGTGATCGTGCGCAGCACGTTGACCCCTGCCCAGGAATCCGAGTTGCTGCACGTCGCGCCGAAAACGGCTGCGGGAGGATCACCGCAAGGGGATCAGATCTGGCTGGGCGGCGAGCGGTTCCTGGCGACAGCCGTGGATTTGCCCACTCCGGGCGCACCGGCGCTGAATCTGTGGGTGCTGAAGTCGTTCGATCAGGCGACTGCGTTCCTGAGCAGCCTGAACGGGTTGCTGCTGGCGCTTGGACTCACGGCTGTACTCGCGGGCAGCCTGCTGGTTTTTCTCATCTCGCATACTTTCACTCGTCCGCTGGCGAATCTGGTGGCGGGAGTCCGCGCGCTGGAGCAGGGTGACTATGCCTATCCGCTGCAGGCGCGCGGTGGAGACGAAGTGGCCGAAGTCACCGGAACCTTCGATCGCATGAGAAGGAATCTGCAGAAAACTCAGCGCGAGTTGCTGGACGCGGAACGGCTGGCAACCATCGGACGCATGGCGAGTTCGATCTCGCACGATCTGCGGCATTCGCTGGCGGCCGTAATCGCCAATGCGGAATTTCTCTGCGAGAGCAATCTCACGCCGGGGCAGCGCGAAGATCTCTATGCCGAGATCCGTATTGCGGTGAACCAGATGACCGAGTTGATCGAATCGCTGCTGGAGTTTTCGCGCACGCCGGAATCCCTGCGCGCTACCTACGGAGACGTTCGCTCGGCGGTGGATCGCGCGGTGCAAGGCGTGAAGGCACATCCCGAGTTTCATAACATACGCATACGAATTTCCGCGGAAGGTTCGACAGAAGGCTGGTTCGACTGCAAGAAGATCGAGCGCGTCCTGCTCAACTTGCTGCTCAACGCGTGCGAGGCGGTGTCGCCGGAATCTGGAAAAATCAACGTCGAACTGAAACGCCAAGGTGAAAACCTGGAAGTTCGCATTGCCGATAATGGTCCCGGGGTCGCCGAGGCGGTACGGGAGCGGCTTTTCGAACCGTTCGTCAGTCATGGCAAGGAAAACGGTACCGGCATGGGACTCACGGTGGTGCAGAAGATCCTGCAGGATCATGGTGGCGACATTAGTGTGGAACAAACTTCGCCGTCAGGCACCACCTTCCGCGCATGCATTCCGCTGCGCCCGTCGGCGGAAAATGCCCTTGCAGCCAGGCGCGGAAACTAGCTGGCACGGTTCGGCGGCAAATCTCTTGTATGCAACGATAAAGTACAGTTCTGGAATTCAGAATGAAGTGCGAAGACTGGCAGGAGGCGATATGAGGGAGAACGAGACGCGCGGCTCGCGCTGGAGCCTGTTTCGCTGGAGGACGTTGCGCTGGAGCATGCTGCTGGGTTTGACGGCGTGGAGCGCTTTGGGCGCCGCGCAAGGACCTGCCGATCACGCGCAGCCAACTTCTCTGCAATCTTCGCGCGATTCCATGCGTGATCCGCTGACTGACTCAGTTCGCGAACTCCAGCAGCAGGTCCGCGAATTGCAGGCGGCGGTTGCCGGAATGCGCTCCGACTGGCAGCAGGCTCGCGCGGAAACGGCGGAACTGCACCGCGAGCTCGACGAACTTCGCGCCGCCCGAGGATTGAGGAACGCCGCTTTAACCACCGTGGCCGCGACGACGCCCGAGACGATCAACTCCGAGGCGGAGGCCCTGCGGAATTTTTTCCGCAACAACCCGCCAGCCAGCCCTGCACAGAATTCAAACGCGGGAGTCGAGATACAACAGGACGATCAGAAAAAGCATGCCGCCACCCTGGATGAGGAATATCAACTCCTGAGCGGGAAGGTGGACGATCAGTATCAGACAAAAGTGGAAAGCGCATCGAAATATCGCATGCGCCTGTCGGGCATTGTTCTGATGAATCTGGCCAGTAACCAGGGTCAGGTGGACAGCATTGATCTCCCCACGATCGCGTTGGCGCGGACGCCCGGCCAGTCCGGAGGAAGTTTCGGTGCGACGTTGCGGCAGTCGGAAATCGGCTTCGAGGCCTTCGGTCCGACCTTGGCCGGCGCCAGGACGAAAGCAGATTTGCAGCTCGATCTGGCGGGAGGGTTCCCGCCGGTTCCTAACGGGATCAGTTCCGGCCTCGCGCGCTTACGCACCGCCACGTTGCGAATGGATTGGAGCGATACTTCGGTGGTGGTTGGGCAGGACTCGATTTTCTTTTCCCCGGGCTCACCCACTTCGTTCGCGACGCTGGCCATTCCCTCGCTGACCTATGCGGGCAACCTGTGGAGCTGGGTGCCGCAGATCAGAATCGAACACCGAGTTACGCTGGGCGAAGAGTCAAGCCTGCTATTCCAGGCAGGAATTCTTGATCCCCTGAGCGGGGAAACGCCGGGAACACAATCGGGCACAAGCTACTACCGGCAACCCGGACCAGGCGAGGCATCGCGACAGCCGGCATACGGCACACGTGCGGCATGGACGCATAATATATTCGGACAGCCATTGCGCTTAGGAGTGGGCGGCTATTACACGCGGCAGAATTATGGCCTCAACCGCAACGTGGATGGCTGGGCCGGGATGACGGACGTTGAACTTCCGCTGAACCACGAGCTTTCGTTGAGCGGAAAGTTTTATCGCGGAAGAGCGGTAGGTGGGTTGTACGGCGCATTCGGACAAAGCGTGCTGTTCAGCGGCGATCCCACTTCGCCCTACACCGAAGTGCGAGCCTTGGACTCGACTGGAGGCTGGGCGCAGTTGAAATACCGCCCTGCAAATAAATGGGAGTTCAACGCGGCATTTGGGATGGATAATCCGTTTGCCGACGACCTGCGATATTTCCCGTATGCAGTGTCGTATGGAAATCCGTCGCTGGCGAAAAATCAAGGCAGCCTGGTGAACTTCATTTACCGTCCCCGGTCGGACCTTTTGTTTTCCGCCGAGTATCGCCGTCTCAAGACTTTTTCGCTGGGCGACGGCTCGGACACCGCCGGGCATGTAAATTTGATGATGGGAGTTCTTTTTTAGGCGGATGGGTTAAATCAGCATAGTAGGCGCCGGGTTAAGGCGTAAACCGAGACAGAGAACCGAAACAGAGAAACAAAGACAGGCCAGCAACGATGAGCCATGGAAGGATTCTGATCTGGGTTGCGGTGGTGTGCGGCGGTGTGTTGTGCGCCGGCGCCGTCGGGCCGCGCGCGCAAGAGAGCGCGCAACCAGCGATAGCGGCGGTTCACGGCCGCGTCGAAGTCATGGACGCGGCGGGCAAGGACAAGAAGCGGCATGGGACGCTTCCCACGACGGTAGTCTGGCTGACTCCCATCGCCGCGCTGGATGCGGGAGGCGATGCGCCAGCGGGAGTTGCTCCGGAGATTCCGGCGCAAAACCCGCGCATGGTGCAAAAGAATAAGAGCTTCGATCCGCACATCCTGGTGATTCCGGCGGGGTCGCAGGTGGATTTTCCCAACCGCGATCCTTTTTTTCACAACGTCTTTTCTCTTTTCGAAGGAAAGCGCTTCGATCTCGGTTTGTACGAAGCCGGCACCTCGCGGACAGTGCGATTCGACCGCCCTGGAATTAGCTACATCTTCTGCAATATTCATCCCGAGATGAACGCGGTGATCATTACCATCGCCACGCGGCTGTATGCCATTTCTAATCCCGACGGACAACTTAACCTGGCGGGCGTTCCCTATGGGCGCTACCGGTTGCACGTGTGGAGCGAGGGCATGGGTCCAGAAAGCCCTCCGCTGCTGCGCGAGATTACGATTGCCGCGAACGCTTCTTCCTTGGGAGTGATTCGAGTTCCGGACGTGAGTGGACAGAGCCTGGCCCACAAGAACAAGTACGGACGCGACTACGACGAGCCTACGCCCAACAACTCTGTCTACGAGCAGCATTAAGCCGTGGATTGAAATAGATCGCGAAAGGCCGCCTGCAGTCAGGCGGCCTTCGCAATGTTGCTTCCAGTTGTATCCGCTACTTTATAGTGCGAACCACGCGGCTACTGGAATGTGATCCTCCCGAACGTCCCAGCCAGATTGTTGAACGGGCCAGCGGTGAAGAATAATTGGTTGGCATTGCCGCTGTTTGCGTTGCCTCCGCCAAACGAAATCCCCCACAGTTGGTCGATTTCAATGTCCTTGCCGTTCTCGTCCTTGATATTGCCCACGAACTTACCGGTCTGAAGATTGAAGCCATTAATCGTACCGTTGTTGGTATTGTTTGAAACCAGCAGCGTGTTGCTGAGTGGTCCAAAATTCGTCGGCGCCACGGCGAATCCCCAGGGCTGGTTCAAGGGCCAACCGGACGCGAGGGTTTTAACGAACGTTCCGTCCTCTTCGAAGATGTCGATGTAGCCGCCCGGCGCCTCGTTGGTTTGCGCAAACGCTACATAGACCAAACCGTTGATGTCCTGGATGCCGAACGGAGCGTAACCCGCCGGCAGCGTGGAATCGGTAAACGTATTAACGAGGTTGAAGCTTCCGTCGTACACCTCGACCACATTCTTGTTTAGGTTGGCGGCGTAAAGCAGATTTCCTGTGGTGTGGTTGGTCACGGCGAGGCCGGTGTAACTCGCACCTGCTGCTGAATTATTCACCACGATCACCGCGTCATTAAAATTGGTCTGCGGCGCCCATCCGCTGATGGTTCCGTCCAATGTCGCAAACAGGAAGAACGAACTCCATCCCCCAATCGAGAAATCGGACGAACTGTTGGCCACAATTCCGGTCGGTTGACCGGGCCCCGCTCCGCTTGCCGAGGGAACCGACACGATCAGGCCCTGTTTGACTCCCGCGCCGTTGTAAATGGTCGACCAGCCTGAGCCTTGATCGCTCACCCACCACGGGCCGGTCGCACCGCGGGCAAGTCCCCAGCCGTTTACCTGTAGCGGGTCCATGAACTTGGCTGTTTTCGCCTGGTTGGAATCCAGATTTGTGAGTTGATACTGTGCCAGGGCTGCGCTCGTGGTGAGCAGTACTGCCAGCGCAAGGCAGAATTTGAAAGCAATCTCGCGACGCTGCATAACCGAATCCTCCTTGGATTGAGCCAGCCGGATGCTTGGCGTATCGTTGCGAATTACTTTCTCGATCCGGCTTGCAATCGAATGCTAGTTCCGCGTGGCCTGGTGGGATGTCAATGCGGTGTCACCTGTTTGCACAATTCTTGTCGGAGAACTTTGGAAGCTCACGAGTGCTTTGCCGGCTTCGTTGACTTGCGTGATCTGCCAAAGTAAGATTCGCCTTCGGCCCGTGCTGTTGAATCGAAGCGGAGAGAATTCATGCCAGTCCAGCGCGCTTTCAACCATCTCTTGATCGGAGCGCTTCTTGCCCTCGCAACTGGTGCGCCGATGACTGCACAGTCCAGCGCATCTTCTGCGAAGCCGAGTTCAGCACTGGCTCAAAGCGAGAGTGCGTCCGGATACAATCAGCCCCCGAAAAACATTCTGGACGTAATGCGCGCGCCCTCGCCGCCGCAGCCCGTGGTAAGCCCAATGCATGACTCGATTTTGCTGGTGACCTGGCAGGAATACCCGTCAATTGCCCGGGTGGCGACACCGTTTCTGCGTCTGGCCGGCGTACGCGTAGAGCCCAGGAATCATAGCAAGCACGACACTCCGGGCGGGTACGGCATTACGCCCTGTGCCACCGGTTTCGACCTGGTGCACATCGATCTGGTGCACATCGCTATCGGTTCACCGCATGATCACGCGCAAGTTCATATCGCGCTCCCCGCGGGAGCTTGCCCGGGCGAGCCCATGTGGGCCGCTGACGGAAAACGATTTGCCTTTGTCAACATCGCTTCCGAATCAGTCGAACTCTGGATCGGCGACGCCAAGACCGGCGAGGTTCACCGCGTGCCCGGCGCCCGCCTCAATCCCATGTTCGACGACGCTGTGCAATGGATGCCGGACCAGAAGACGCTTCTGGTCAAGCTCGTTCCCAAAGGGATGGGCGCCCCGCCGCCCGAGCCCATCGTGCCGATTGGTCCCAGCATTCAGGAGACCGAAGGCGAAAAAGGCCAGAGCAGCACCTACGAAAATCGCGATACGCTCACCAATAAGCACGACGAAGACGTGTTTGACTATTACGCTGCTTCTCAACTTGCGTTGGTGGATGCAGCCACGCTGGCAATCACGCCCATCGGCAAGGCGGCAAATTACGAATCACTCGATCCCGCTCCCGATGGCCGGCACATCCTGGTCACCGCGATTCATAAACCATATTCCTACGTCACCACTTACGATCGCTTCCCGCAGGAAGTCGAAGTTTGGGACGTAACTGACCGTTCCCACGTCGCCGCTCACACCATCGCGTCGCTTCCGCTGGCGGATCGCGTGCCAATCCATGGTGTTCCCACGGGGCCGCGCGATTTCTCCTGGCGCGCTACTGACCCGGCAACGCTCGTCTATGCTGAAGCGCTCGACGGCGGCGACTGGAATGTGAATGTTTCCCCGCGCGACAAGATCATGCTGCTCAAGGCGCCGTTCACCTCGCCCGCCGTCGAGATCGAGCGCACCGAACAGCGGTATGCCGGTTTCGCCTGGAGCGAGAAAGCCAGCACCGCACTGCTGGCTGAGTACGATAACAACCGGCACTGGAGAAAAGCTTTCATCGTCGATGTCGACGATCTGCAACAAAAGCCGCGCTTGCTGTGGGATCTATCGACCGACGAGAAATATGCGAACCCGGGTTCTCCCGTCAGACAACAACTCGCCAACGGAGTCCGCGTGGTTCGAGTGGATGGCGATTCCATCTACCTGGCAGGGGTTGGCTCTTCGTCCGACGGTGATCGGCCGTTCCTCGACCGGCTCGATCTCAAGACGCTGAAGACCGAACGTCTGTTTCGCAGCGACAAGACTTCCCTCGAACGTTTTCTATCTTTCACCGGACCGGATACACATACATTCCTCACCTGGCATCAGTCGCCCACCGACCCGCCGAACGCGTTTGCGCGAACTCTGGGAAAGTCGCGCATCGATGATGCGCCCGCTGGGGAAGCGACTTTCACGTCCACCAGCGTCGCCATCACTCATGTTCCCGATCCCACGCCGGTGGTGCGGCAGATCAAGAAGCGGCTAGTCAAGTACAAGCGCGCCGACGGCCTCGACTTGTCGTTCACGCTCTATACGCCGCCCGGCTATCAGGAAGGCACGCGCGTTCCCACCATTCTTTACGCGTATCCGCTCGACTACGCCGACGCTGCGACCGCCGGCCAGGTTTCCGGCTCGCAGGAAACCTTCACTCAGCTCTATGAATACCGGCTGTTGCTCCTCGGCGGCTACGCCATCATCGACAACGCTTCGTTTCCCATCATTGGCGATCCGAAGAAAGCCTACGACACTTATCTGGAGCAGCTTGTCGCCGATGCCAAGGCTGCAGTCGATGAGGCCGTTCGCCAAGGCGTTGCCGATCCCAACCGCATCGGAGTTACCGGACACAGCCACGGCGCCTTAATGACGGCGAATCTGGTGGCGCATTCCGATTTGTTCCGCGCTGGTGTAGCCACTAGCGGCTCCTACAACAAAACGCTCACGCCATTCGGTTTCCAGAACGAGCGCCGATCGGTGTGGGAGGCAACGGATGTCTACTTGAAAGTCTCGCCGTTTTTCGTTGCCGACAAAATCAAAACGCCGCTGCTCATCATGCACGGCGCTGAAGATGCGAATCCTGGCACGACGCCAATTCAGGCCAGCAAACTCTACGAAGCAATTCGAGGCAACGGCGGTACGACTCGGCTGGTACTGCTCCCGCACGAGCCGCACTGGTACACCGCTTTCGAATCGAACGAGCAACTGGTTTACGAGATGCTGCGCTGGTTCGACAAATACGTAAAGAACGCGCCGCCGCGCCCCGCGACTGGAACGCAATAACATGAAGACACAAGTCAGCCGTCGTGATTTTCTGCGCGGAGCAGAGGCAATTCTGCTGGCCACAGCGCTGAACCGCGCCTACGCCGGAGTCTCCAAAGAAGACGTGGCCAGCGACGAGAAGTTCTGGGAAAAGATTCGGAACGCCTACGCTCGCGATCCGCAGCTCATCAATCTTAACAATGGAGGCGTCGCGCCCGCACCGGCCTCGGTCATGGATGCCCAAATCGAAGCCATTCGTTACAGCAACCAGCTTCCCAGTTACCGCATGTGGCACGATCTGGAGCCGCGTATCGAAGACGTGCGCAAGAGCCTTGCCCGCGTGTGGAACGCCGATCCCGAATGCATTGCCATCACGCGCAACGCCAGCGAGTCGCTGCAGATCGCGCAGTTTGGTGTGGATCTCCAGCCCGGCGACGAAGTCCTCACCACCAGCCAGGATTACCCGCGCATGATCACGACCTGGCAGCAGCGTGAACGCCGCGACAAGATCGTGCTCAAGCAACTGGACTTCGCCGTGCCGGTCAAGGACTCCGCCGACCTGGTGCGCCTTTTCGAGCAGGCCATCACGCCTCGCACCCGCGTGATTCACTTTTCTCACGTTGTGTTCATGACCGGCCAGATATTTCCGGTGAAAGATATCTGCGCGCTGGCCCGCGCTCGCGGCATTACCAGCATCGTGGACGGAGCGCACGCCTTTGCGCACGTGCCCTTCCAGTTCTCCGATTTCGATTGCGACTTCTACGGCAGCAGCCTGCACAAATGGTTGTCGGCGCCAATCGGTACCGGCCTGCTGTACGTGCGCAAAGATCGCATTGAAGAGCACTGGGCACTTATGGCCGCCCCGCCGTCGATGGACAAAAACATTCGCAAGTTCGAAGAAATCGGAACTCATCCCGCGGCCATGCACAACGCCATTCTGCAGGCGATTGAATTTCACGAACAAATCGGCGCTGAGCGAAAGTTCGCGCGCTTCTGCTACCTGAAGCGACGCTGGGCCGAGCGCTTAAGCAAGCTTCCGGGCGCCCGCGTTCTGGTCGGCTTGGAGCCCAATCAATCCGGGGCATTCGGTACCATCCAGTTCAACACCATGGATCCCGGAAAGCTGACTGACGCGCTGCTGGCCAGGAACATTGTGACTGTCCCCATCGTGACATCCAGCTTCAACGGCATCCGCGTCGGTCCCAATGTTTATACGTCCACCGCCGAGATTGACCGCTTCTGCGAAGCCGTGGAGAGCATCGTCCCTCGCGCCTGAGCGCAACTCGAAAATATTTCTAGCCGCCAGTCTTGAGATCAGGCTTCCCGCCGGAGTCAACCACGCGAGGCAATATCACTCTCGCCTGACAACCGCGGTCAGGGCGATTCACCAATTGAATTGATCCGCCGTGCGCCTCCACAATTTGTCGCGACAGTACCAGCCCGATTCCGCTGCCCGCCGGCTTCGTCGTATAGAAAGGGACAAACGTGTTGCTGGGGTTGAGCAGGCCCGGTCCGTTGTCTTCGACGGTAAGGGTCGCATCCTGGTCGGACGCTTCCCAGCGAATGACGACCTGCTGACTCTCTGCCCGCAACGCCGCCGCTTGAACATTCGCCTCATTGCGAGACCGTCCTGCCGAATCGCCGGTCTCCAACGCGGCCTCGACCGCATTGCGTACCAGATTGATCAGCATCTGCTCGATCTGGTCAGGATCCACATCTAACTCAATCGCCGGGCCGGGAACCACCTGTACGCACAATCGGGTCTCCAATCCCGCCACTCGCTCGACGATCGGCGCGAGTAAAGCTCTGCGCAAAACCGGCGGTGGCATCTGCGCAAGCTGGCGATATGCCTGCAGGAAGCGATTGAGGTTATCGGCACGCGTCTCGATGATCGCGAGCCCGCGTTCAAAATCCTGACGCTGGCCCGGATCTGGTAGCGCACTGCCGACCTGCGCGCTCAGACTTCCGGCAATCGACTTAATGGGCGTGAGCGAGTTGTTGAGTTCGTGCCCCAGCACGCGAATCAAGCGCTGCCAGGCGCTGCGCTCCTCTTCGCGTAACGCCCGGCTCACGTCAGAAAGAACAATCAACGAGTGCGGCACTCCCCGCTGTCGAAATGAACTGCGCCGCACCATCCAGCGTGCATTCGGAGTGTGGAACGGCAACGGTACGACGGTTTCGCTTTCCGCACTGAGACAGCCGGCGAGTCCAATTTCTTCTGCCGTCCGCCCCAGGAGTCGCACGGAAGGTTGCTGTAGCAGACGTTCTCCCGCGGAGTTCAACAGCCGCAGAATCTGCTCTGGGTCAAAGGTAAACAACGGAGCATCGATTTCCTCGACTACGCGACGCAATAGTGCGGTCGCTTCAATCGACAGAATCCGCTGGTCTGCCAGCAGATCGGCCAGGGCATTGACTTCGAGCGAAAGTTCGCCGAGAACGTCGTCTGCGGCCGCGCCCCGCGCCCGAAAGGAGTAATCCTCTTCGCGCAGAGCCGCAATCACGTTGGCCAACGTTTGCAGCGGTCGTGAAGTTTGCTCTTGCAAGGCTAAGGCCAGCAGCCACCAGGCAGACAGTTCCGCAAACAACAGCGCGCATTTTGATTCGACAGACCAGGGCTGCAGCACTATGAGCACGCCGCCCACAATCATTCCCGGAAGCGCAACCAGCAGAGCGAAAAGACTGATGCGGCGTTCGTAAAGCAGGCGAATTCGTTTGCGGGGAGGTTTGCGCGCGCCGGGACGGGAACTCCCGCGCGGGCTAGAGGCCATATTTTTCCATCCGGCGGTAGAGCGCGCCGCGGCTCAGTCCCAGTGTCTCCGCGGCCTGGCTCACGTTCCCCTGCGAGCGCTGCAGTGCCTTGCGGATCAGAATCGCTTCCACGGATTCCAGGCTGAGTTCTTCCAGATTCTGGCTCTGGTGGCGAGACGCATCCAGGCCAAGATCAGCCCGCTGAATCTCGCTGCCGCGGCACATCAGCACCGCGCGCTCCAGCGTGTGTTCCAATTCGCGCACGTTTCCCGGCCACGGATACTGCATGAGCAATTGCAAGGCGGAGGCCTCGAACCCTTGCACAGCGCGGCGGTAGCGCGAAGCATAACGCGTGAGGAAGTGCACCGCCAGAGTGGGAATATCCTCGCGTCGTTCGCGCAGCGCCGGGACGTGAATCTCAACGGTGTTCAAGCGGAACAACAAGTCCTCGCGAAATTGTCCGGCGGCGCAGGCCGCGCGCAGGTCCGCATTCGTGGCGGAGATCACTCTCACATCGATCCGGCGTGTGCGCGAAGAGCCGACGCGCTCAATCTCGCTGGTCTCGAGTACTCGCAGCAGCGTGGCTTGCTGGCGATACGGCACATTGCCGATCTCGTCCAGAAAAACCGTGCCGCCGTCGGCCAGTTCAAAACGTCCGATGCGGTCCGTGCGGGCGTCGGTAAACGCACCCTTCACATGCCCGAATAGCTCGCTTTCAAATATTCCTTCAGACAAGGCGCCGGTATTAACGGCGATCATCGGTCGCAACGCGCGGCGCGAAACTGCGTGCAGCGTTCGCGCTACGACTTCCTTGCCGGTTCCGTGTTCGCCCGTGATCAGAATGTTCGCGTCGGAAGGACCAACGCGCGAGATGGCCTCCAGTACCGGTTGCATGGGCGCCGCGCACGCGATGAACTCCGGGCGGCCCTCCACCTGCAACAGCCGGTTCTGCGCCGCCAATCGTTCCGCTTGCTGCAAAGCACGGCGCAGTTCGACCTGCGTTTTCAGAATCGTGAGCAGCCTCTGGTTCTCCCACGGTTTTTGAATGAAGTCGCGTGCCCCGCGCCGCATTGCCTCGACTGCGAGTTCAATGTTTGCCCACGCCGTCATCACGATGACTGGAGTGCTGCTGTCGAGCGAGACGATCTCAGAAAGCAGGTCGAGACCCTCGCGGCCGGACGTTGTATCCCTTGTGTAATTCAGGTCAATGAGCAGCGCGTCGTAGGAGTCTGTAGCCAGCGCCTCGCGCACCAGCGCCGGAGATTTGACCGTCTCGACGTCGTATCCCTGCGGACGCAGGAGGAGTTCCAAGGCCTCAAGAACGTGTTGCTGATCGTCGGCAGCCAGAACCCGGGGCCGGTCGCTGTTGGCGGGCGTGGCGAGGCGGTCTTCTGGTTTGGCCGAAGTCTGCATCAGATCAGTTTAAGGGCTTTGGGGATTCGCCGCACTGCTCATCTTGGCGCTCATCGTGCCAGTGATTGCGTCCTGCAACCGAATGCCATTATGCTCCAGAGTCGTGCCGGTTGCGCGATCAAGTTCAACTCTTGCTTTTTCAAATACGGTCATCGCGCTCACCAGATCTAATTCCGCCAGTGCCAGATCCCGCTGCGCTGAAAGCGTCTGATAGCTCGAACCCGCGCCCAGGTCTTGCTCTCTCTGTGTAATTTCGAACGTGCGTTTCGCCAGGTCACGCGCCTTGCGGGCCGCCTTCACCCGAGCTCCAGTCTGTTCCAGTGCATATTGCGCGTTGCGAACCTCGATGCGAACTTGCTTCTTCAGTTGCTCCATCCGCAGTTCTGCCTGCCGGTTTTCGAGTTCCGAGCGGTACTGGTCGGCCTTGGCCACACGATTCCGGATGGGAACATTCAAGTTCAAGCCAACATAATAATCGGGAGAAGAACCGTTGAAAGCGTTTTGCAGTGCCCCGCCGAAGTTGGCGGGTACGGTAGATGTACAGCCCGTACAGAGAGGATTCAGCGGACCAGCCAATCCTGAACTGCCCCAGAAACCGACCAGTGCCAGCGAGGGCAACAACGCATTGCGCGCCGCTTGCTGGCTCAGCCGGCGGTTCGCCAAATCCACTTCCGATTCCGCGAGCTCTGGCCGATCATGCAAGGCCGACGAAATCAAATCCTGAATCGCCGGAACCGCCTCGCCCGTTGCCTCCTGCATCTGGTCCGTAGGAATCACCGGCATAGCCTCAAGCACAGGATCGTCGAGGCTTTTGGTGATCGCATTTTTCATCAGCGTTTCCTGGAACTGCAGACTGGTGCGGGCAACGGTCAGGTCCTGGTCGCGCTTGGAGACTTCCGCCTCGGCCCGCAGCACGTCCATCTCAGGGATAGCCTGCAATTGCAGTTGTTTTTTTGCGTTCTCAAATGTCTGCATGGCAAACGCAGAGGATTGCTCGTTCACTTGCGTCTGTTCGTAGGCGCTGACCAAGTCCCAATAAATATTCTCGATCTGGGTGACGGTGGCAACGATTTGATCTTTGAAGGCAATGTCAGAAATCTTCTTGTCGTTCCTGGCAATACGGAGATAGCGCAAATTGGGTCCGAATCCAAATCCCGCGAGCAATTCCTGCTGAACAGAAAACCGAAACATTGATCCATAGGCGGGCGAAAGGTAAATATCCGGACTATTTCCCGTCTGCCGGTTGTTGTTGAACTGAAAATTAATGCTCGTGCCCGTTGCAAAGGCCTGCGCAAAGCTGAAATTGGCTTGGGAAGTATTCAACTGCAGCGAGGGCACGCTGTAAATCTGCAGGTTGGCGAGCGGCGTGGTCTGATGCTCCACTCCAATCGAGCCGCTGACCGACGGATCATAAGACGCAACCGCTGTTCCTGTGCCCAGTGTCGATTGCACCAGGCCGGACGCACCCGCGCCCGCACCGCCGGCGCCGCTGGTTGTGCCACCGGCGCCTGCGCCGGGAGCGCCCGTACCGAAACCTCCCACGCCCCCGCCCGGCGTCCCTTGCACGACTCCGGTATTGACGCCGCGGAAGAATCCGCCCGCTTGGGTGCGCAGAATGTCAGTGTCAGCAATTGGCAGGTTGTAGCGAGCGATGGCCAGATCCAAATTGTTTTCGAGCGCCAGGTCGATCGCGTCCTTCAGCGACAAGTAAAGTTTGCCGTCTCGAATCAGACCGTCGAGCCGCGCTGAATTCGCCATCACCGGTTCTGGAACTTGATCGGCCTCGTATGCTCGCAGTGGGTTGCGAGATTTCGGAATATCAAATCGAGTCGCAACGGCCGCCTGCGGAGAACTTGCTGCCACGCTCCCGGCGGGAACCGTGCCGGTTTGTGCCATCGCGGGCGGAGCCAGGATTCCACAAGCATAAACGATCGAAACCGCCAGATGCGCGAAACCGGAATTCTTTGCGACTGCGCGAATTCCGTATTGCCTGTCTTGCCAGAAAGTCTCCATGCCCGTCCTTTTTGAGCTCCAATTCATCATCAGCGCGATTGCCCGGCGCTAGCCTCTACTCGTACCGCAACGCTGTCATCGGATCCACCTTGGTCGCGCGCCTTGCCGGAATGTAACAAGCCGCCAGAGCAGCCGCGACCAGCAACAGCGTTACTCCCGCAAATGTGAGCGGGTCGGTTGCTGTCACGCCGAACAGCAGCGACGCCACCGTCTGCGTCAGCGCGAGCGATCCTACGATCCCCATTGCGACACCGATCAAGGTCGTTCGCATGCCCTGTGACAGAACCATGCGTAGGACTTCCCCCGAGGTCGCCCCCAGCGCAATGCGTACGCCGAACTCGCGCGTGCGGCGGCTCACCGAATACGCCATCACGCCGAAGACTCCGGCAGTTGCCAGCAGCAGCGCAGTGATTCCGAAGAAGCCGATCAGGATGACGTTGAACTTGCGCGAACCGAGCGACGCGGAATAGATCTGCTGAAAGGTGCGGAAGGTTGCCGGAACTTCCGGATTGATGTCGTGTAAAATCCCGCGGGCTGCGGCACTGACCGACCGCGTGTCGGAATCGCTCAGCATGGTCACCGTCATCTCCGGACGCGGCCGCTGGAATAAATCCACATAAACCGTTGACCGAGGCGCCTCTTCGAGAGCATATTCACGGGTATCGCCCACGATTCCTACGATGGTCAGCAGGCGCATATCGCCGTCCATATTCCCAAACTCAATGGTGTGTCCGATCGGATCCTGATGAGGCCAGCGGTCGCGTGCCAGCGACTCGTTGATCAGCGCCACGTGCGGCGTGTTGGCGACGTCTCGATCGTCAAACATACGTCCGCGGATGAGCGGGATTCCCAGCGCCTGAAAATATCCCTCGGTCGCAACACAGAAGTCCGCGCTGCCGAGCCGATCCTTTTGCTTGAACAAGGCGTCAAAGCCGTCCGCCGCTTTAGGAACTTCATTCTTCGTCATGAGCAGGAACATTCCGTCGGGCAGTCCGCCAGTCATGGGCAGTGCGCTGGCCGCTCCTACGCTGCGCACGCCGGGGATTCGTTTCAATCCATCGATCAAGTTCGCATAGAACATTCCCTGGACCAACTTCGTCTTGGCATCGTCCGTCCACGACGCTTGTGAACCCTCCGCCATCGGCAGCGAGACGTCCATCGCTACGATCTTGTCCACGCGGAATCCTGGATTCACTTCGAGGACCTTCACCAGGCTGCGTCCCAGCAAACTCGCACCGATTACCAGTACCAAGGTGATGGCGATCTGGGCCGCGACCAGCGCTCGCCCAATGCGCTGGCTGTCTTGCGATCCGGCCTGACCGCGTCCGGCCGCCTCCAGGCCTTTCCTCACATCGCCTCGCGTCGCCCGCGCGGCGGTAAACGCTCCCAGGCCGGCAGCCACCGCGGTGCATAGAATGAACGCAAAGAGCAGCACCGGCAGGCTTACGGAAACGCTCTCGAGCCGCGGCAAAGTTTGTGGAGCGAGAGCCACTAACCCGGCGACACCCCAGATCGCGGCGAGCACTCCAAGAACTCCGCCGACCAGCGAAAGCAAGAATGCCTCAGTCAGGAATTGCCGCACGAGTCGGCTGCGCGCCGCACCGAGCGCGCTGCGAATTGCAAGCTCGCGCTCGCGCACTGACGCTTGAGCCAGCAGCAAGTTCGCCACATTCGCGCACGCCACCAACAACAAGAACCCCACCGTGCCCAACAGAATCAGCAGCGGCGTTCGCACAGGGCCAGTTATGGACGCCTGAAGCGGAACCACGGCTCCGTCTCTGAGCAAATAGGCATTCTTCTCGCTCGACACCTGGTAGATCCTGCGCGCGATGGCGCCGATGTCTTCGCGCGCTTGCTCGACGCTTGCGCCATCTTTTAATCGGCCTACGGCAGAGTAATTGTGCGAGGTGCGGCTGAGATTCTCGCCCGAGATGTCGGCGGCCAGCCACACTTCCGCGTCATCCGGATATCGAAATCCTTCAGGAAGCACTCCAATCACGGAGTAGATCGCGTTGTTAATCTTGAGATGCGATTGCGAAAGATCCTGCGCCGATCCGAGGTATTGTCTCCAGTAACCGTAGCTGACGAGCGCAACGGGGGCCGCTCCCTTCTTGTCATCACTCGCCGCAAAATCCCGGCCGATGATCGGCTCGACACCGAATACGGTCAGGAACTCCGGCGTCACGGCTGCCACTGTAGTGCGCGTCGGCTGCGCCGCTCCGGAAACGGAAAGAATATCGTCGGCGTACTTCGCCATCGATTGAAAGCTATGGCTTTGATCGCGGAAGTCATTAAAGTTTGGATCCGCGAGTCGTGAGAGCCTGCCGTGCGAGTTCACTTCAGAAATCGCCATGATCCGGTCGGAGCCGGAATAGGGCAACGGCCGCAACAAGACTCCGTACACCACACTGAAGATCGCCGTCGCCGCGCCGATCGCCAGAGCGAGCGTGAATACCATTACGGCGGTCACTCCGGCATTTCTGCCCAGCATTCGCGCCGCGTACCGAATGTCCTGCCAAAATGTGCTCATAGTGGTCCCGCAGTCAAAACCAAGAAGTCATCCTCATCCATCAACAATTCGGTCCCAGGACAATTCACGACGCGCCGACCTCCGCCGAATGATCCAGCGATGGATTGGCTGTATCCGCGACCAGCCATCCATCTCGCAGTTGAATGGTGCGGCTCCCGTAAGCGGCATTCGCCTCGGAGTGCGTGACCTGGACAATCGTCGTGCCCTGCTGGTTGAGTTCGCGGAAGAGTTCCATGATTTCCTTGGCCTGATCGGAATGCAGGTTTCCCGTCGGCTCGTCCGCGAGCAGCAGAGGAGGTTTATGAATGACCGCGCGAGCGACTCCCACCAACTGCTGCTGGCCGCCGGAAAGCTGGCTGGGATACAAGTCTTTTTTGGCGACAATCTGAAAACGGTCCAGAACATCGGCGACCATGCTCTGCCGCCGCGCACGAGGGATATCCTTGTAAGAAAGCGGGAGATCGATATTCTCCTGCACCGTCAGGTCGTCGAGCAGGTGATAGCTCTGGAAAACCATGCCGACGTTGAGCTTGGCAATCTCACTCCGCTGCTTGCGCTTGAGCGTGTGCACGCCCTGCTCCCGAAACCAGTATTCCCCTTGCCACTCGTCATCCAGTAGCGCGAGCACATTGAGCAGCGACGATTTCCCCGCGCCCGACGGCCCCATCACCGTAATGAACTCGCCTTCCCGAATGTCGAGATTCACCCGGCGCAGCACCCAGGTCTGTCCCGCGCCAGTCTTGTAACTGCGTTCGATATTTTTCAGCCGGATCATAGGGGCCGTCGATTCACTTTCAGAAACGCCTACTCATACCTCAGCGCCATGATGGGATCGACCTTGGCGGCGCGTCGCGCCGGGAGCAGCGCGGAGGCAATCGCAACCACCAGGATCACAAGCGTTGCCAGGCACAATGTCAACGGATCCCAGCTCGAAATGCCGAACAACTGGCTGCGCACCGCCATCCCCAGCAAGAGCGACGTCGGCAGCGCCACAGCAATGGCAATTCCCGTCAGCCACAACACTTCGGCCAGCACCACGCGCATCACCGAAGCGCGACTCGCGCCCAGCGCCATGCGAATGCCAATCTCCGACGTTCTCTGTGCGGTCGAGTACGCCAGCACGCCGTACAGTCCGATGGCCGCCATCAGAGCGGCCAGCAGGCCGAAGCTCGCCGAGAGAAAAGCAACTACGCGTTCCGCAGTCAGGCTGTCGTCGATCTGCTGATCCATGGAGCGGAAAGCATCGAGCACCAATTTCGAATCCAGCGCCTGCATTGCGCCGCGGATGGTCGCTTCCGCGCTTTCCGGTGTCTGCCGGGTGCGAATGTAGAACGACATCCCGCCGGGATCAGTTTCTTGTAGGTAGGGAGTGAAGACCGTCTGCCTGATTTCCTCACGAACCCCGGTGTGTCTTGCGTCTTTCACCACGCCGACAATTTTGGTATCGGTTTTTACATCGCCGCCACCGTTGCCGAAGTAATGGTCCAGGGCTTGTCGCGGATCGGCGAAGTAGTGGCGCGCGAAACTCTCGTTGACCACCGCAACTTTCTCCGTGCCCACCCGATCCGCATCGCTCAACTCGCGGCCCGCCAACAGTTGCATCCCCATGCCCGCAAAGTATCCGGGACTGACCCTGGGATGCTCGACGTCCATATCCTCGCCTTCCTTTGCGGTGTAGCCCGCGATCGTAACGTTGTTCGTCCGTTCGTCGTCCGCAAGTTCCGGCACTGTAGTCCCGGCAACGGACCTGACGCCGGGAAGGGCAGAGAGCGTGCTCAGCACGCGCGAGTCAACTTGAAGATCTTGAGTGCGTGGATATCCGGCGAGAGAAGGATTAATCCTGAAGGTCACCAGATGATCGGTGGCAAATCCCACATCGAAAGTTTTAAGGTTGTGCAGCGTGCGCGTGAAAAGACCGGCGGCCACCAGCAGCAAGAGACTCAATCCAATTTGCAGGCCGACCGCAATGCGGCGAAAGCGCAGCGGACCTCCTCCGGCGATCACTTGCTGCTTTAGTGCCGGTGCAAGGTTAGGACGCCAAAACTGCACAGCCGGAGCCAGGCTGAAAAGCAGGCTGGCCAGCACGGTCAGAGTGAAATTGAAAAGAAGGATTCTCAAATCCACGTGCGACGAGAAAGGCAGCTCCATGCCGCTGCCGCCCGACATCATTTTGATCAGTATGGAAGAAATCTGAGGCGCCAGAATAATCCCGAGGGTTCCACCCGCCAGGCCAAGAAGCAGTCCCTCCACCAGAAGTTGCTGAATCACCCGCTTCCGCTTTGCGCCCAGCGCGTAGCGCACCGACATTTCGCGCAGCCGTCCGGCTGCGCGCACCAATAACAAGCTGCCCACATTGGTGCAAGCCATCAGCGCGACCAATCCCACCATCGCCATCAGAATAAGCAGCGGGGTTCGAATATCGTTGCGATTGATGGAAAATCCCTTTGCGCCGTCCAGCAGTGACAGGTGCGACTTGGCGAGAAAACTGTCGCGGAAACTCTCGCTGCTGTGTCCCATCTGCTTGAGTTCGTCAGCGCGGATTGCATACCACAGCGGGCTGATACCGGCTTCGGCCTGGTCGCGCCTCGCTCCGGGTTTTAGTCTGGCGACAATATTGAGCCAGCTCGCACGCCGATCCTCAAGTTCATCCCCTCCCGGCATCACCTGCGACTTCATCATCATCGGCACAAACAGGTCAGGCGTGTCGCCCATCACGACGCTGTGAAATCCCCGCTGCGCGACGCCAATTATGGTGAAGGGATGGCCGTTCACCAACACGCTTTGATTCAGAATCGTCGGGTCCGAACCAAAGCGCCGCTGCCAATAATCGAAACCCAATACCGCTACAGGATTACCGTCAGGCACGGTGTCATCGGAGGCAACCAGCAGCCGCCCCAGCGCCGGCTGCACGCCGAGCACATCAAAGTAGTTGCCGGAGACCATCTCGGCTCCCGCCAGTTCCGGCTGGTTGTGCCATTGCACGCCGGCCTGCGTCAACGTGGTGGCGATCACTCCATTGAACACCGTGTTCCGGTCGCGGAGATCGCGGTACATGGGATAAGAGAAACAGAGCTTATCGTCGCCCCGCGAATGGGTATGTCCGTGAGGACCACTGCCGGAAAATCGCAGCAGCACCAGCCGGTCCGGATCCTTCACCGGCAGAGCGCGCAACAGCGCCTGATCAAGCAGTCCGAAGATGGCGGTGTTCGCTCCGATTCCCAGCGCCAGCGTAAGCACCGCCACAGCAGTGAATCCCGGCTTCTTCCGCAGTTGCCATATGGCGTAGCGCAGGTCCTGGATCAAGCCGTTCATGCATGCACATCCGCCATCAGCTTTTTCAGTTCCTCTTCCGCCACCACTTTGCCGTCGAACAGATGCACTTCGCGTTGCGCGTGTTTCGCAAACCGCGGATCGTGGGTCACCATGCAGATTGTCGCGCCCTCGCGGTGCAGATTTTGCAGTAGTTCCATCACAGCTTCACCATTGCGCGAGTCGAGGTTTCCCGTGGGCTCGTCTGCCAGCAGAATCGAAGGCTTTCCGCCCAGAGCGCGCGCCACAGCCACACGCTGTTGCTGACCACCGGAAAGTTGCGAAGGATAATGCCGCACGCGGTGCGCCATGCCGACGCGCTCCAGCGCCTCCATCACCCGCTTCTTCCGGTCAGCGGCTGGCATTTTCTGGCGATATGTAAGCGGCAGCTCTACGTTCTCGTACACGGTGAGATCGCCGATCAAATTGAAGCTTTGGAAAATGAATCCGATCTCCTGGTTCCGAATGCGCGAGCGCTCGGCAAAATCCAGGTTCTCCACCGGCTTGCCATTCAGCGAGTAGCTGCCATCCGTGGGCGTATCCAGCAAACCGATAATCGAGAGCAGGGTCGATTTACCGCAGCCCGACGGCCCCGACATCGCCACATACTCGCCCTGATTGATGGAGAGGTGGACGCCTGACAGCGCGTGGGTCTCGATTTCGTCGGTGTAAAAGACTTTGGTCATATCCTGAATCTGAATCAATGCCTGCGTCGCCTCGGTCATAGATTTCTTTCCTCTGAGTGTGATTGGAGTTCTTATTCCAGCCGGATGCGGTCGGTTTTGTCTTCCCGCGACATGTCGGAAAGGATCACCGTGTCGCCTTCGCGCAAGCCTTCCAGCACCTGAATCGAGTTCACCGATTCCCGTCCCACCTTCACCGGGACGCGTTCCGCTTCCTTGCCATTCGCGTCCAGCTTGAACAGGCTGATGGTGCTGTCTTCCTGGCCGAACGCGGCAGGCCCACATACAAAACGTTGTCCAGACGCTCCAGATCGATGGTCCCGTCCACGCTGAGGTCAGGCCGCGCTCCCTTGGGCAGTTCGCCAGTGAGCTTGACGTCCACCGTGACGGTTCCGTTTTGTACCGCCGGATCGACGCGCATCACCGTGCCGCTGATGATTCCGTTGTGCGTGTCAATCGCTGCCGGCTCGCCGAACTGCACGTCGCGCGCTTGCGTTTCCGAAATCTTCAACTCCGCCATCAGATGATTGGGCTGCACCACTTTCGCCAGCATGGTTCCAGGCTGAACGTGCTGTCCCACTTGCAGGGGCAGGTCCACTAAGATTCCGTCGATCCCCGCCCGCACTTGCAGCGCATCGAGTTGCTTCTTCTTCAACGCCGCCAAAGCCCGCATCTGGTCAACCTTGGCGAGCTGTTCCGCCAGTTGTGACTCAATTGCTTTCTGCCCAATCTCCAGCCGCTGCGTTTCCAAATCATTTCTCGTGGTCAGTTCGTCAGATTTTCCCTTGGAAGCCTTGTAGGCCAGGCCAGAAATCACCCCCAGGTCATACAACGCTTTGTCGGTATCGGCCTGCCGCTTCGCCTGGTTGTAGTCGGCACTTACTGTGGCCGCGCCAGCTTTCTCGTTCATGAGATTGCTTTCGAGCGTGACTCGCTGGCTCTGATATTCGGCCTCGGCCGCTTTTAGTTGGAGTTGCGCGTCCAGAGCGGCCTGCTCCACCTGCGGGTTGCTCATCTCCAGCAAAATGCTGTCGGCTTTCACCTGCGATCCCGGCAGCATGCGAATGCGTACCACGGTCGCTTCGGTCTCGGCCGGAATCTGCCGCACCGATTCCTGGCTCGGAATGAGCGATCCCAATCCGTGCACCTGCCGCAACATCGATCCTCGTTTCACCGTGTCAGTCCACACCGTTCCACGTTCCACGGAAGGCGCGGCCGGGCGCAAACGCAACACTCCTACCGTCATCGCCGTAACTACGACGACGACAATGCCGATCCCGACCGCCTGCCGGCGGCGTCTTTGGAGCTTAAATTCTGGGCGAGCGATGTCCATCACTTCTGTCTTGAGCAACCCGTCCACCATCGGGCTTGCAGGGTTAGAGTGTTGGAAACGCGATAGGTTAGCGCCCGGTTCGGCAACTCGTGGACGTCCGGGATTGTCCGTTGCTGAAATGCGGTGTCCAATAACGGGCAGTACAGAATGCCCGTCCTGATGCCATCTTCCGGCGCCAGTTCATCCGCGTCGCGATCGAAGCGTTACCCTGTCCAATCCCGAACAACCGATTCTGATAGCGGACACCTAACTCTCGCCATTCCGGGCCGTCTCACTTCTAACTAATTTCCTCTCAAGCAGATTCTCGCGTGCGGGTTTGGCAAGCCAAATGCCCCGGATCGTTGCAGGTGACAAGTGCGAACTCTGATCAGGAATCTTCGCTACAGTTTGCGCATGTTGCGCAAGAATCCCGGCTTGACGGCCGCGGTGATCGCCACGCTGATGCTGGGCATTGGCGCTACCACAGCGATTTATACAGTGATCTATGCCGTATTGCTCGCGCCTTTGCCTTATCCCCAGCCTGGTCAGCTGGTGATGGTCTGGTCGAAGGTGGGTGGGGGGCGAAACCCGATGTCGGCCGGAGACTTTCTCGACTGGAAGGAGCAGAGCAAGGCTTTTCAGCAGCTGTGCGCGTTCACCGGAGGCAGTTTTAATCTGGCGACGCAGGACCAGCCGGAGCAACTTGATGGCATGCTCGCTACGCCCGGCTGGTTCACCATGCAGGGAATCCCGTTCCTCATTGGGCGCGACTTCCTTCCCGAGGAAGGCATTCCGGGCAAGGATCACGCCATCGTTCTTACTTACAAATTGTGGAAACGGCTAGGCGCGAATCGCGGCATACTCAGCCAGCCGATACGGATCAATGGTGAGCCTTACACCGTGGTCGGAGTGTTGGCGCCGGGTCTAGGCGACCGCTTCACCTTTGAAATGGCGGCTCCGCTGGCCTTCCGGCCGGAACAGATCAATCATGACTACCATTGGCTGTTGACCATGGGGCGTCTGAAGAATGGGGTCACCCTGCAACAGGCACAGGCTGACATGGACGCGGTCACGGCCCACATTGCGGCGGCTTACCCCGCTTCCAACAAAGGTTGGGGTGCTTCGGTTGAACCTCTCAAGAACGACTTCCTGCCTCCCGAGCGTATTCACAACCTGTGGCTGCTTCTCGGTGCGGTCGGTTTCGTGCTGGTCATCGCCTGCGTCAACATCGCAAATCTGCTGTTGGCCAAGGGCGCGGCGCGGCGAAGAGAAATTGCCATCCGCAGCTCCGTAGGAGCAACTCGCTGGCAAGTCTTCGGTCAGTTTCTTACCGAAAGCGTGGTTCTGGCCCTGATCGGCGGCGGACTCGGTATCGCACTCGGCATGGCCCTGTTGCGCGCGATTCTCAGCATCGTGCCCGAAGGTATCTTGCCGTCCGAAGCCAACCTTCAACTGGATCTTCATGTACTCGCCGTCGCCCTGGCCGCGACCACGCTCGCCGGTCTTCTTTTTGGCAGCGCGCCCGCCTGGTATGCGTCACGGGTCGATCCTGGAGAATCGCTGAAGGATGGCGGCCGCTCGGGCACGGGCAGTGGCAGCCACAAGCTGCGGCGAGGACTCATTGTCGGTGAGTTCGCGCTGGCCTTGTCCTTGTTGGCTGGCGCGGGGCTTGCCATTCACAGCTTCTGGAATCTGACGCGTGTCGATCTCGGTGTACGCACCGATCATGTGCTTACCTTCGGCCTGAACCAACCCAAGGGGCGCTTCGCAGATCCCATGCAGATGAATGTCTACAATCAGCAGATGTTGAGCGCCCTTCGGTCTGTACCGGGAGTCTCCGATGCCGCCACGGTGACCGGTATGCCACTGCGCTACCACAGCGACGGCATGCCCTTCACGGTGGTTGGCGGCCCGACATATGACGATCCATCGCAGCGTCCGGATGCGGGTTTCCAATCGGTCTCGCCCGACTACTTCAAAGCCTTTGGCATTCAGCTGCTCAAAGGGCGCGCGTTTAACGACCAGGACACGGCATCGAGCGTGCGCGTCGCGATCGTGAACGAGGAATTTGCCAGTCGTTACTTGAAAGGCATGGACCCCTTCCGGCAGCGCCTCTCCATCGAGCAGATCATTCCCGGACAGCCGAAACTCGGTCCCGCGGTCGAGTGGCAGATTGTCGGTATCATCCATAACGTACGGTATGGGGATTTCCGCGGCGACGATCCCGAGATTGATGTGCCCTTCACGCAGTCGCTATCCCCGAATGTCACCATAGGCGTGCGCACTGCCGAGGATCCGGCCGCCATGACCAGGACGATTGCCGCGGCCGTGCATTCCGTGGACCCGCAGATTGCCCTGGCTCGCGTCCGCACCATGGATCAAGTGAAAGAAGAGTCGTTCGGCGAAGATAGATACACCATGGTCTTGTTTGCCTGCTTCGCGGGGGTCGCCTTACTGCTCGCGGCGGTTGGCATCTACGGGTTAATGGCTTATGCCGTTTCGCAGCGCACTCAGGAGATAGGTCTGCGCCTCGCGCTGGGCTCGGGCAAGCAGCGCGTGATAAGGCTGATCCTGAAGGAAGCGTCGCTCCTCGCAGTAATCGGGCTCGGAATTGGCCTGGCAGGGTCAGTGCTGGTGGGCCGCACCATGCGTACAACTTTGTACGGAGTCGCCGCCATGGATTTCTTCGTGACCGTATCCGTTGCCATAATCCTGCTTTTCACGGCCTTGTTTGCTTCGTACCTGCCGGCGCGCCGCGCAGCCTCGATCGATCCCATGCAGGCGCTCAGAACTGATTAGCGTCAGGCCGTCTAACCTTCGACCGTCGAGATTCGACCGTCAACGTTCGACCGTCAAGGTTCGACCGTCAAGATGAGGAGCGTGGAACGATGCTTATTCAGGATGTTCGCCTGGCTTTGCGCCAACTGCACAAGAATCCAGGGTTCGCCCTAGCCATCACCCTCACGTTGGCCTTGGGCGTGGGCGTGAACACAGCTGTCTTCAGCTTGCTCAATGGCTTCCTCTTGCGCCCCTTGCCCTACCCGGAGCCCGACCGTCTCGCAGTTCTCGTGCTGCACGTCGAGCGCTTCTCTAAGTCAGGCGAGTTCATCCATGAAGACAACACCACTCAGGACGGCGAGACCTGGGAAATGATTCGCGACCGTGTGACCGCGGTACGAGTAGCCTCTTTCGGTGGAACCAGTGGCGTCAACCTGCAAGCTGTTTCTGCATCAGGAGCCAGTATTCGTTACGTTCAGGACATGCGCGTCTCGGCCCACTACTTCGATGTCCTCGGCATACCGCCTTTCCTGGGTCGCGGATTCACCGACGAAGAAGACCGTCCCAACGGGCCGAATGCCGTAATCCTGAGCTACGCCCTCTGGCACTCTGCGTTCCAGGCGGATCCGCAGGTGCTGGGGAAACAAGTCATGCTGAAAGGCGAGTCCCACACCGTCGTTGGAGTTCTGCCCGCGCAAGCTCAACCCACCGGCGTGGCCGATCTGTGGACGCCTTTACAGCCGCACCAGAGCGGAGAATGCGGCGGAGACAATTGTGAAATTATTATGCGCCTGGTTCCCGGCGCATCTTGGCAGCAGGTCTCCGCCCAACTGGCGAACGTGCGCAGATCCTGGTTCGACGGTTTAAGCAAATCCCATGGCGGCGCGTGGTTCTACCCCATGCCGCTTGCCCAAGGCTATGAATTTGGATAACGGAATGCGCGGCCCGATCCTCGGACTCATGGCAGCCGTAGGCTTCATCCTGTTAATTGCCTGCGCCAATCTTGCTGGGCTCACTCTGGTTCGCATCGCGCGCCGCGCACCCGAGATCGCCACGCGTCTCGCTCTCGGTGCCAGCCGTTGGATCATCCTCCGCCAACTCTGGATTGAGAATTGTGTGCTGGCGTTGGTAGGCGCGGCGATCGGGCTCGCTCTGGCCCGCGGCATCCTCTCGTCACTGCCTGGATTTCTGCCCGACTACATGCTTCCCCTCGGCGGCACCACCATCGATCTCCGCGTGCTGGCTTTCACTTTCGGAGCCTCGCTGTTTACCAGCCTGCTCTTCGGCGCTCTGCCCGCGCTGCAGATTCGCAGCGTGGATCTCCATTCCTCGATGGCCGCCGGCGGCCGTTCCGTTGCCCGCGGATCGAGCCGACTACGCCAGTTGCTGATCGGCGGCGAGGTCGCGCTCACGGTTGTACTCGTCGCGGGTGCGGGTCTGCTGGTCCGCAGCCTCATCTACCTCGAAACCCTGCCGCCCGGCTTCGATGCAAGTAATGTGATGACGGCTACGCTTTCGCTCGATGACGCCCGTTATCGCGACGCGGCGGCGTTTCACAATCTCATCGACCGCAGCGTGGCCGCCATGCGCCAGATTCCCGGCGTCGAAGACGCTGCCGTCGGACTGAGCGTGCCCTACGAACGCGGCCTCAACGACGGCGTAAAGATTCTCGACGGCCAACTCGTCGGTACAGACGGAACCGCCAGCACCGCCTACATCAGCCCGGAATATTTCCGCGTGTTCCGCATCCCCATTCTTGCCGGCCGCGCCATCACCCAGAGTGATTCTCCAACCTCGGAATCCGTGACCGTGGTGAATGCCGATTTCGCGCGCAAGTTTTTCCGCGAGCCCAGTCCCATCGGCCGCCACATTCAGATTGAGGGCCGCACCTACGCGATTGTTGGAGTCGTGGCCAACGTCGTCAAACGCCCCGGCATGACCGCCGACGCACCGCTCGCGACCGAGCCCGTCTTCTATCTTCCCGCCACACAGATCGATCAAGGATTGGTCAACGTTGCTGACGTCTGGTTCCAGCCGAGCTGGATCGTCCGCACCGCCGGACCGCTGCAGGGGCTGACTTCCGCCATGCAACAGGCTTTGGGTCAGGTTGACCCGAATCTGCCGTTTTCCGGATTTCACTCCATGCAGGATCTGCTCGCCAAGAATCTTGCCTATCAAAGAGTGGAGGTCGCTCTCCTCGCCGCGCTGGCGGGACTGGCGCTCATGCTCTCCGCGGTCGGAATCTACGGCTTGGTTTCGAATCTCATTGTGCAGCGCACTCGCGAAATCGGAATCCGCATGGCCCTGGGCTCGCCGGTTCGCCAGGCCATGGTCGACGTAGGTTCGGCTGGAGTTCTGGCCGCCTTTCTCGGCCTGATCGCAGGTCTGGCATTGTCGTTCGTGGCCCTGCGCGTCTTGCGCAGCGAAATCTACGGCGTCCGCACCTACGACCCGCTGATTCTCACCGCCGTCCCATTATTCATCGCAGTCATCGCAGCCGCGGCAAGTTTCCTGCCGACGTTGCGCATCACGCGCATCGATCCCGCAGTCACTCTCAGAATGGAATAGGTTTCAGCGAAACGGCTTGAGTCAAGTGCTTTAGGCACCCGCGCCGACGCGCCCTCAACGGCCACAAGCATGCAAAAGTTCAAAAGCAGAGCACCATTAGACCTTGGTATCGCCAATACCTTCGTCCAATGGACTCGATGGCTCGCTTCTGGCTTAATCGCCAAAGGACAATTTCCACCAAGCCAGAGCTACCGCACCTTAGCTGATGCGGATCAAACCGTGTAGCACGAGAAATTCTAAAGTAAGAGCTAAGAATGAGGAGACGGACAATGAATAACACGCCAGGACAGGACCAAAACTCGGTCGTTGCAGTTTTCAGCCAACATCCCGCAGCAGAAAACGCCATCAAGGAATTGAAGGGTGGTGGGTTTGACATCAAGAAACTGGCCGTCGTCGGCCGCGACTATCAGACGGAAGAGGATGTCGTCGGTTTCTATAACACAGGCGACAGGATGAAATACTGGGGCAAATGGGGCGCGTTTTGGGGAGGGCTCTGGGGTATGCTCTTCGGTTCGGCGTTCTTGATCATCCCAGGCATTGGCCCCGTTGTTGCTGCCGGCTCCATTGTCGCCTGGATCGTCGCGTCCCTCGAGGGAGCAGTCGTCGTGGGAGGGGTCAGTGCCCTCGGTGCAGGGCTCTTCAGCCTCGGCATTCCCAAAAACAGCGTCGTAAAATACGAGACGTCAATCAAAGCCGGCAAGTTCGTTCTCGTCGCACATGGAACTGCCGGTGAGGTAGCGAAAGCCCGCGACCTGTTGAAGACCTCGGGAGCTGAGCAACTCGATAGCTACGAACCCTCGACCGGAGCGACGCGCGCGGCGTGAGCCGGTTGGTCATTCAGGCAGTCGGTGCAATTCACTCCGCACACCTAACCACAGTGGCCTTATTACTGAGGCCACTGTGGCTTATCGCTGGCAGCTTAGGGAAGGCAGATGGCGCTCGTACGGACTCTCACTGATCGCGACCAGGATCTCCTTGGACCGCTCCCGCCGGGGTTGAGAGGGCTTTACGATGGGGATCTGCGTTTTCCTGAATCACCCGCTGAGCGGCCCTTTGTCATTGCGAATTTCGTTTCCACTCTTGACGGGGTCGTGAGCTACGAGATTAAAGGTCAGGCTGGCGGTGCGACCGTAAGTGGCTCTGACACCGCGGATGGTTTCATCATGGGACTGTTGCGAGCTTCAGCTGATGCAATTATCGTCGGCGCTCGTACCGTCCACGACACAAGCCCCGAGGCTGTTTGGATTCCCGAATACACCTACCCCGATGCGAAACTTTTGTTCAGAGAATACCGGGTAAACGTGCTTCATAAACCCGAATACCCACTCCTTGTCGTCGTTAGCGGCAGTGGCAGATTGGAGCTGCAAAGAGCAATTTTCCGAACGCCCGGAGTGCGCACAGCAGTGATCACGACCTCCGCCGGGAGCGATGTACTCGTGAAGGCAGGCGCAACGCAATTGCCATCGGTTCAGATTCATGCTCTGGATGCGAAATGTGGATCATTGGCTCCGATGGGGATGCTGCAATTGCTCTATGCGCAGCTTGGGGTACGGAGGCTCCTTCACGAAGGCGGGCCTTCACTCTTCGGACAATTCCTGGCGGCGGAAGCTGTAGACGAACTCTTTCTGACGCTGTCGCCGCAAATCGCCGGTCGCAAGGGGGACTCAATTCGGCCCGGTCTTGTGCAAGGAATAGAATTTATGCCGGACCGCGCTCCTGGGTTTCAACTACTCAGCGTCAAGCAAAGGGCTGAGCATCTGTACCTGCGCTACCAGCGTACCGGAGGCCATTCGTCCCATGGCGCGGAATAGGACTCTCGCTTCACCGGAGGCCAGTCTCTCGTCTTATGCAGCAGCGCTCCGAATTGGGCCTGCTTCTGCGACCTCACTGCAGGTAGCCGCGCATTGACGGCACGCTTCAGCACACTTCCGCATCGTTTCCCCTTCGTGTTTCCCGCACTCTGCCGCGCAGTCCGCGCATAGCTCGGAACAGATACCACACAGCCGGTGAGCGAATCCAGAGCCACCCGCAAGTAGGGTTACGCAGGTTCGGCACAATTCAAGGCATTCGTTACAAAACCGGATACAGTCCCTCATCATGATCGGATCCCGGTCCAGGGATTCAGTACGGCATTGAGCGCACCAGCGTAAGCATTGCAAACACTCCTCTATACATCGCTGAACTGTTTGATTTGAAATCGTCATCTGATCCTCCACTTTTTATCGAAATCCTGTCTATTCCGGCGCCGGGGTACTCATCTTGCTTCGGTACGACGTCAGGCGTCGCTGCCTTCACCGCGAAAGAACGCAAGCAAGTCCACATTGATTTTGCGCATTCAGAGTGGAACTCAACCCCGACACCTCACCACCCCAGAGTAAGGCTGCGACACATTCAGATTCACTCCGGCGGTGGTGCGATCCAGTTTCTGCGGCGGCGTTCTGCACATTTCTGATTAAGCCAGAAGGGTGGAGATGAGTCTATTGGACGATGGTATTGACCGATGCATTCGCATACGCCAGTGCTGGCAGCCGAGCATACAAGCAAACCTTCGGCTGATGCAGCCGCAGTAGACCTGGCCTTCCCCGCAGAAATAATCTGCGCTTGCGGTTAGCCAATCCGAAAGTGTTGGTCAACACCTTCGTCCGATAGCCTGATTCTTGCGGTTGTGGCGTAATCAGATGGATCGCCTCCGGGGATTGAATGGGTGAAATTGTGAGCGCCCAAACGCCAATACCGGACACGAGTTCGGAGATCCAATGCTCTCAAAATGTGCGAATCCAACCTGTCCGACTGCATTCCGCTACCTTCACGAAGGAAGGCTGTATGTGATTGCCCCCGGGAGAGCGCTAGCTGGGCACAAACCGAGATGCTCAAGTAACTCTGGGCAGCTCGAATACGCCTGGCTGTGTTCCTCTTGCTCGCTGTATTTGACAATCCAAATTGACGAGGAAGTTGGGACGAGAGTGGTTCGGAAATTCGAACCGAAGAACGGCTCCAAGTTCAGTACACCACCTTGCGACAGGAACAAGAGGGACACCGCCTAGAGAGTTCTCGTGTCACACGTAGCTGAGACGGGCTCCGTCCGATCACGTTTCTGGCACATAGGCGTCGATCAAATGACGCACCTTGGGTTGTCCGGAAAGACAGCTCACTATTCGCTGTTCCAACCCCCTGTCGGCCTGGGTTTGTCTCTCATGCTGGCGCAGATGCTCTGCCCAGGAGTTCACCAGAAATATTTCCAGATAACGATCCGTGACTTCCGCGTCGCGGAAGATTCCCCAGCGATACGCACCATCGCGACGCCGCACCCGACCATATTCATGCATTGCGTCCACAAATTCTGCGGCCCGTTGTGGAATGACGGCGTATTCGACGGTAACCAGCAATGGTCCCCTCTCAACATCAGCCGCACCTTCCCCGATCACGACGGGCATGCGCCAGTGGTTCCACGGACTCAGGTCCGCGGTCGAATCGGGAAGGCGCGCGAAAAGAGCAATCGCTGCGGTGGCGATTGTCCCCACTCCAGCGTAGACAAGCGCGGTTCCAACGCCTGATCGTTGCGCGACGGCACCCCACGCCGCGGTCCCGAGCGCATAACTCCCCTGATAAACCAGAATGAAGATGGCGAGGACCCGTGCTCTTACCCAATCCGGCGCCAGGTTCTGGATCAGGGCACTGATAAGGGAAATGAAAACGACCCATGCCGCACCGCCGACCAACATCACTGCAGCCAGTGTGCTCAAACTGTGCAACCCACTCATCGCCAGAATCACGAGCCCCAGGCTCACGACGCCCGTCGACACTATAGATTCCGTTACCCACCTGTCACGGGCCGACTGCATGACCAAAGCACCGATGATTGCGCCGCCACCAAAGCAGCCCAGCAAGAGTCCATAGCCGGTTGCATGCTGATTCACACTTCGAGAAACCGTCGGCAGCAACGCGAACAGGGCGCTGGTGAAGAACATGACTACGCCTGTTCTCAGCAATACTGTGAGGATCGCGGGAGAGTGCCGGACGTAGCGAATTGCCGCGACCGTAGCTCCCGAAAAAGATTCCGGCGGCGCACTTCTCTTGCGGACAGGCCTCTTCCATCTGGCCACAACAAGGATGACACCGAAGAACGATACGAAGTTTGCGATGAAGGCTGCGGCGACACTGGCAACCGATATGATCGCGCCGGCGAGCGCAGGCCCAACCGCTCGAGCAAGGTTGAACTCAATCCCGTTGAGCGCAGAGGCCGCTGCCAGATCTTCCTTCGCCACCAATTCAGGCAGGATGGCACGCCAGGCCGGCGCTTCGAACGCATCTCCCGCCGAAAGTGCAAATGTGAGGACCAAAAGTATCCACGGCGACATCACTCCCGCGATGGTCAAGATCGCCAGGATCAACGCGACGCCCATCATCCACGATTCAGTGAAAAGAACCAGCTTGCGGCGGTCGACTATATCGCCGGCGGAGCCGGCTGGAAGGGCCAGCAGAAAATATGGCAAGGAAGCGGCCGTCTGCGTCAGTGCAACATAAATCGGCCCGGCGCCGAGTGACACCATCAACCATGCAGCGCCGACGTTCTGCATAAAAGCGCCCGCGTCGGAAACGACGTCCGCGATCAGCAGATTGCGAAAAACCGTTACTCGAAGCGGTCGCCACAGACTTGGGGAAGCAGTCGGCTTCATTTCTCTCCACTGGCCCGCTTGTTCCACCCGTGGAAACGCGAGAAGTCACCCGCGTTCCATGCTTCGCGAAGTCCAGGAGCACTCAGATCCCAGTCTGGGCGGATTTCACTGGTCACGTCGCGCAGGTCATGCCAAAGATCGATGACCGATGGGCGCCCCCAGAACCAGTAGCCGTTATAGATGCTGTAGATCACGAGGCCCGGCTTGAGCACGAACGTATGCGGGATCATCGGATTATGCTCGGGGTCGGTGTACTCCTGGATGCCGAGATCCTTCTGAATCGTTCTGTCGGGGTCCGAAAGGAACGTCCACTGGGCTCCGACGGAAGCACGGAATTCCTGCAGCGTATGGTGGTCGTCGGTGGCGATGGTGGCGATTTGAGTGTACGCCACCGCGATCCTCGGGTAGAACGCGGCCAGTTCCAAATGCTGCTGGTGCTCCTTTGGGCAATAGTGGCCGCGCGCCAGCGTGAGGATTAGCGGATCCTCGCCCTGTAGCTCGCTGAGCCTGCGCGGCGTGCCCGTGTGATCGGGCAGTTCGTAGTTGGGGAAAATGCCTCCGGGCACAATGTCAGAACGCATGATTCAACCCCTCTAGTTTCTCTCAAATATCCAGCGTGACACCTGCGCTTGGCTGGGCACCGTCATTCTCAAAAGGGGCTTCACCCTGCTCGCCGCGTCGCAGGGCTCTGGCGTGAAGAACCGACGAATCCTCGGACCAGTGCGGCGATTTCGTCTGCGGCGGTGTCCAAGGCGAAGTGGCCGCCATCGACGATGTGGACTTCGGCTTCGGGGACATCGCGGCGATAGGACTCTGGCTCGGAGAGGTCGAACGAAGACTCATACTTACCCCAGATCACCAGCAGGCGCGGCTCATTCTCGCGCATCCATGCCTGCCATTGTGGATAGGAATCGACGTTAGTGCGGTAGTCGTAGAAGAGGTCGCTTTGAATATCAGCCTGGCCGGGCTGATTTAGAAAATAAAATTCGTCGGTCCAGAGATCGGGGTCATGGCGTTCCACGTCGGGATCATTCCCCGCGTGGCGGGCCTTCGTGGCTGCAAGCGACAGGAGATTTGTGCGCAGCCCACTTTCGTTGGCAGCGCGATCGGCCCAAAAGGCGCGCCGCGTTTTCCAGTTCTCGCCGAGACCGGTGTTGTGGGCTACCGCGTCCTGGACGATGAGAGCTTCGACTCGGTCCGGGTGAGCCAAGATCATGCGAAAGCCGACGGGGCCACCGTAATCCTGCATGTAGAGCGTATAGAGCGAGAGTCCGAGCGCCTCGGTGAAGTGATTCATGATTTCCGCGATGTGATCGAAGGTGTACGCAAATTTTTTCGGGTCCGGCCAATCGCTGTGACCGAAGCCCGGGTAATCGGGCGCGACAAGGTGGTAGCGATCGGAAAGACGAGTGAAGAGAGGCTCGAACATTCGCGAAGATGAAGGCAAACCGTGCAGCAGGAGAATCGTCGGGGCGTCTTTCGGACCGGCCTCCCGGTAGAAAATTGACAGCCCATCGACCTGTGCGGTGCGATAAAAAATCGGGTACTTCATGGTCTGTTCCTCATGTTTCTGCTCTGCCTTTCAACCTCAAGGCGCATAGCGACTAAAGACAAGGTCGGTCGCTTTGGTCTTCTCGTGGCAGGGGAAGCAGCTTTTCATAAACGCCGCGTCGCCTGGTTTGCCGTTCGCGAAGTGACCGAACCCCCAGCCGCCCGTGGCAGCGTACTTGGTTGAGTCCTTCACCATAAACTGAATGTTCGTGGGAGCGCCCGGAACGAAAGATTGAGCCTGGCCAAAAACTTTGTTGTTTTCCTCCGACGGGACGTAACGGTAATGCAAAGCAGCGATGATCGAGCCGTCCGGGAACGGAAGCTTCCCCGCGCGGAGGGCTTTGATTGCTACGTCGTTGCCCAGGACCGCGCCTAAACTGTTCAGGTTGCCTGCTTCATGAGCCGAGGAAATCCACTGCCAGTCGCGGTACCCGTTGGGGATGTCGGTAACGTAAGGGTCGGATTGCCCGTCCGCGTGGCCGGGGACGGGCCCAATGAGTGCGACAAAGCCGGCCGTTGCTGCAAATGCAACCAAGAAGAATGTGAAGCGTCTCATAATCGTTTCTCCGTTTCAATATGCCTCGGTAAGCGAAATCGTCTGCGATCAGGGATCACACCAGAAACACGGATGCGAGACAATTGGACGATAGTATTGGCGGAACCTTCCTGTTAGTCGACGTGGCAAGTCCTCCCCGACCTCGAGCGATAGTAATGCGGTTCGCCAGTCGCGCCGAAGCCGCCACCGTGACTGCTCGCCAATCCCGACTAGTGGATCGAGGCGGGCTATCCATTTCCTCAGACTCGTCAAGCCAGTCTTCCGCGGAAAGTCGCGCCTGTTCGGGACCGAATAACTGCCTCACCGCGCCGATGAATGAGGCTAACTCACGCTCCGCCAAGTGCGTCTGCTCTGCATAAGTCAAATTGTCAAACGATTCAACCTTGTTCATGGCATCTCCCTGTAATTACGGTGCGTATCGGGTGAAGACAAAGTCACGAGCTCTGACGGGTTCGTGGCAGGGGAAGCAGGTTTTCAGCAGCGCCGCGTCCGCAGGTTTGCCGTCTTTGAATTGAGCGAACCCCCAGCCCCCGGTCGAGGCATATTTTTTCGAGTCTTTGACCATAAACTGAACGTTCGCGGCGGGTCCGGCAACGAAAGATTGGGAACGGCCAAAGACTTTGTTGTTTTCCTCGGACGGAACGTAACTCCAGGCTAGGCGTGCGATGATTGTGCCGTCCGGAAACGGAAGCTTCCCCTCGCGATACGCCTTGATCGCTACCTCATTGCCGAGAAGAGCGCGAAGATCGTTGAGATTGCCTTCTTCGTGCGCCACAGAGATCAGCTTCCAGTCGCGGTATCCGGGAGGAATTGTGATTCCGAAAACCGGATCAGCCTCTCCATCGGAGCGTCCAGCGGCCTGAGCCATGTAGGCGACCGCGCCCGTTAGCGCCACAGCTGCGACCAGGTAAGCAAATCCTTTCATGCGATGTACTCCGTTCCGAGATGCTCGTACGCCACGTGTATCTATAGCTACCTTGTAATTTGGCCGGCGCAACTTAGACCGGTCTACGCGGGTCATCACAACAGAAGCTTGGGAGATGAACAATTGGACGATAGTATCGTCGATACTTTGGTATCGGTGTCGAGGCAATGAAGTGCTGCCTGCTCGGTCACGGCGAGATTCCATCGAGCGCCAGGTCGTTGACCGCGGCCAGTACGTCAGGGCAGATTTGCGAGAGAGACCGGCTAAGAATTCACCCGAATCGAATGTGGCCTGAGTTGGCCACTGGATTTCTCCGGTGCTAGACTGCACAAATGGCCACCAAGAAGAAGGGCACGAAAGCGAAGAAGTCCAAACCAACTTCCAGAAGAAAATCACCGGCGAAAAAACGCCCAGCGAAAAAAGCAGCGCCCAAGAAGCAGACAGGCGCGAAGAAGAATACGGCCAGTTCCAAGGGATCGGTCTCGACCGCCAGCGCACCGCGGCGAAGGGCAAATCGCAGGAGCGGCACCCGAAGGGGTTCGCAGTTCGAGATGGAAGAAGGATCGCTCTCCGCCGGGCAATCTGGAGACTTGCAGGGATTGCACGACACCGAAGGCGCCGATTCGGAAAGTGTCGACGAATTGCTTGAGGAAGGGAACGCCTTCGAAGCCGGCGTCGTAGCAGGTGTCGAGCACGCTGAAGACGATGAAGGGCAAGAAGTCCACACGCACGAGGTGCCGGAGGACGATGTGCCCGAAGAGTACCTCGACAAAGACTCATAGCTGCGGGTAGACCCGAGGAGAGGCGCCGATAGTGCTCCCGTACTTGTGTCCCCGCAGTGTCCATTTCTCTTTTTCCCTTATTTAAAGGCCGATCTGATGGACCGGATTGAGGCCGCCCCTCTGCGACATCCGTTCGCCAAGCGCCGAATCCAGCACAAATGAGAAGCTTTCTGGTAGACTTTTGCGAACGGGTGGGGCGTCACTAGTGTATTGTGCGCAGGAGTGTGAGTTTAGCGCACACGCTTGGCCAAAAATGGGGTGACCGCCCATGTTGCACATCACACCAATCGTCTTCGTTGTCGACGATGACGTTTCTGTGCGCGAATCGCTGGAATTGTTGCTCCGCTGTGAAGGCTGGCAGCCGGAGACATTCGCATCTGCCCAGGAATTCCTCGACCACCCGCGAGTTCATACTCCCAACTGCCTCGTACTTGACGTTTCCCTTCCGGGTCCCACTGGTCTAGACCTCCAAAGGCTTGTCGCCGGCGAGCGGGCGGACATGCCGATCATCTTCATCACCGGCCACGCCGATGTACCCACGACTGTCCAAGCCATGAAGGCAGGAGCTGCCGAATTCTTGACGAAGCCATTCAATGATGATGTGTTGTTGACCGCCATCCGGGCGGCGCTCGAACGCAGCCGGGTTGCTCTTAGCCTGGAGGCGGAGATGCGGGTGCTCCGGGACTGTTACGCGTCGCTTACCCAACGCGAACGACAGGTTATGGCGTTGGTGTCTTCCGGCCTGCTCAATAAACAGGTTGGAGGGGAACTCGGGATTAGCGAGATCACGGTGAAAGCACACCGAGGCAAGGTGATGCAGAAGATGAAGGCCGATTCTCTTGCCGACCTGGTGAAAATGTCCGCGAGACTCCGCCTCGCAAGCGCAGAGAGTAGGGCGGCGTAGTGAGCCCGGCAGCCTAGAAACCCGAGGCGCGGCCGACCCCTATCGGAGGAGAACACGATGAAGAAGAACACACCACCGATTTCCCTTGCCGGTTCCCAGCTCGGCGACGTACGTCATGTCTGCGCATTTTTCAATAGCGACGACGAAGAATATCGTGTGCTGCTTCCGTTCATTAAGGACGGCTTCAAGTGGGGCGACAAGGCAGTTCACGTCGTCAATCCGGATCAACGTCCCGACCATCTGCAACGGTTGGCCGCGGCCGGAATCGACCCGGCGGCTGCCGAACAGAATGGACAATTAGAAGTTCGGATCAACACCGAGGCTTACATTCGGGACGGCCGTTTCGATCAGGATCGAATGCTGGCAGCGTTCGAACAGATGGCCAGTGGCAATGCCAAGGGAGGATTTCCGCTGAGCCGCATTTGCTGCCGGATGGATTGGGCAATTGAAGATCGATCCTACATCGACGATCTGGTTGAATTCGAATCGCGTGTGAACAATGTGTGGCGTAGTCACGACGATGCGGTGATCTGCACCTACCAACTCGGCAAATTTGGAGGCGACACGGTGGTCGACATCATGCGGACGCATCCCATGATCATCATCGGCGGCATCCTGCAACAAAATCCGTTCTTTGTGCCTCCCGAGGAGTTCCTGCCCGAGCTCCGGCAGCGTCGGGCTCTGCGAACTTCCCCATCCTCTACCGCTGCCTAATATGCTTGGTTAACCATGGAAACCAAACCCGAAGCTGTCTCCGGAGAGATCAGGCACCTTCAACGGTGCATTAATGATCTTGTCAGCCTGCTCGCTCTTCCCGCCATCTGGAGTGGCGGCGATCCAACTGAGGTTCTCCATACCTTGCTCGATGCGCTCGTGCGCATGCTGCGCCTGGACCTGGTTTCTGTCAGGCTCACAGGTCGAGTTGGCGAGGCTCCGGTTGAGATCGTCCGGACCGCTGAGGTACGAGGACCGATGCCTCCGGTGCATGACATCTGCGATGCGCTCAGCCAGTGTTTGGAAGACGGCTCACGGAAATGGCCTCCACTGCTTCAGAAATTCATGGGTGAGGGAGAGGTTTCGATCGTGCCGCTGCCACTCGGGGTGCAAGGTGAACTCGGCATGATCGTCGCGGCGGCTCAGCGACCAGACTTCCCGCAGCAAACCGAGGCGCTTCTGCTGAGCGTGGCGGCGAGCCAGGCTTCCATCGGGCTGCGGGAGGCACAGCTCCGGATTCAGCAGAAGCGTATCGCCGAAGAACTTGATCGGCGGGTCGCCGAACGGACAAGGGAGCTTGCCGAAACCAACGCAGAGCTGCAACTCCAAGTTGGACTGCTGCAGCTTCTTCCCGTGTCCGCCTGGACGCTCAAGCCTGACGGGACACCGGATTTCGTGAATCATGTTTGGCTTGAATACTCCGGTCAGACCCTCGAATTCGTCCGGTCGCACCCCGAGGCCTGGATGACTGCGGTCCACCCTGAGGATCGGGAGATCGCAGCCAAGAGCTTTTGGCAGGGCGTGCATTCGGGGCAGGGTTTTGCGTTCGAAAGCAGATCTCTCCGCGCTCAGGACGGGACCTATCGCTGGCACCTCCAGCAAGCCGTGGCCTTGCGCGATGCAGAAGGGAAGGTCATTAAATTCGTCGGTACGACCACCGACATCGACGACCAGAAACGCGCACAGGAGGTGCTGCGGGCGAGTGAAACCAATCTCCGCGAGATCCTCGACGGTCTTCCTGGGCTCGCGGCTGCCTTCAGTCCGGCCGGAGTGCCTGAAGTCATGAACCGGCCGTTCCTGGAATTCTTCGGTAAGACGGCCGAGGAAATGAAGAATTGGAAGACCGCAGATGTTATTTATCCAGATGACCTGCCGCTCGTGATCGCGGAATTCACGCATTCGGTCACAACCGGAACTCCCTATGACGGTGAAATCCGTTATCGCAGGGCTGCTGATGGTATCTATCGGTGGTTTCAGGTCAGGATCGATCCCGCGAGCGACGCAGCAGGTAGAATCACCGGCTGGTATAGCCTCATAACCGACATCGACGACCGAAAGCGCGCCGAGGAGAAGCTGCGGCGGAGTGAGGCACTTCTCGCGCAAGTCCAGCGCGTTAGCTTAACCGGCGGCTTTTCCTGGCGCGTGGACACGGACGACGTCACGTTCTCAGAGGAGGCCTATCGGATCTTCGAGTTCGAGAAGGATGCGCCAGTGACGCTCGAGCAGATTGCTAGCCGGGTTCACCCCGAAGACATCCCGTCGCTGTCAGAAAAGATCGAGCTGGCGCGAGGCGATGGCGGCGAGCAGGACTTCGAAATCCGGCTGCTGATGCCGAATGGCTCGGTCAAGTACCTGCACACGATTTCTCACGGAATCCGCGACCGCGAGGGGCGACTTGAGGTCGTCGGCGCGGCTCAGGACATAACGCGGCGCCGACTCTCGGAAGAGGCACTCGGCAGAGTTCGATCAGAACTCGCGCACGTGGCCAGGGTCACGAGTCTGGGAGTTTTGACGGCGTCGATCGCTCATGAAGTCAACCAGCCCCTGTCGGGCATTATCACCAACGCCGGCACCTGCCTGCGGATGCTGGCCGCCGACCCTCCCAATGTGGACGGCGCAAGCGAGACCGCGCGGCGCACGATTCGCGATGGCCACCGTGCCTCTGAGGTGATCTCTCGGCTGCGCGCACTCTATGGCAAAAAGGAACCCACGATCGAATCGGTGGACCTGAACGAAGCCACGCGAGAAGTGCTTGCGTTGTCCTTGAGCGACCTTCAGAGAAATCGCGTCATCGTGCAGCAGGAACTTGCCGAGGACTCGCCTCTGGTCGCGGGCAATCGTGTGCAGTTGCAGCAGGTCATCTTGAACCTGATACGGAATGCTTCCGACGCAATGAGCGCGGTTGACGATCGTCCGCGGCAGTTGCTGATCAGAACCGAAGAAGATGGAGACGATCGTGTGCGCCTAACCGTGCGAGATGCCGGAGTCGGATTTGCTCCTCAGTCTGCCGACCGACTCTTCGAATCGTTCTACACCACGAAGAATGACGGCATGGGCATCGGGCTCTCCGTCAGCCGGTCCATCATCGAGAGTCATCATGGTCGACTGTGGGCGACGTTGAACACCGGTCCGGGGGCAACGTTTTCGTTCTCGATTCCCCGCGCATCCGCGGCTGCGCCGGGCGCCGACAGTAATCTCGGCATTCGGACTCCTGACGTGTCAGATGCAGCGTGACCGCTAATGTGGTTACTCAGCAGCGAGAGAATTCGGCGGAAGGCCAATACTAAGGTCCAATGGACGCTCTCCCACCTGAGGCGCACCATTAAGTTATGGAATTACGCCAGGAAAGGCGTCCTGCGGAACGTCCACTGGTGTCAGTCGTTGATGACGACCAGTCTGTGCGGGAATCTCTGCCTGATCTGCTTGGCGAATTCGGTTTTGCGGCCCGTACATTCTCGTCCGCCGAAGAGTTCCTTGCGTCCGACGGCATCGAGCAGACCCGTTGCCTGCTCCTCGACTTTGCCATGCCGGGAATGAGCGGACCGGAGCTTCAAAGGGAATTGAAGCTTCGCGGGCACTCGGTTCCGATCATCTTCATCACCGCCAGCACCGATAAGATGGTTCGCCCGCGACTACTCGAACGGGGCGCGGTCGAGTGCCTGTTCAAGCCATTCAGCGACACGGCTCTGCTTCAGGCCATCAATTCGGCCCTCCACCCGAAGTGAGAATGCCGGGAGCCAGCGGGGATCAGCAACATGAAGCGCCGGAGTCGCCGGCGTTTTTCGATCGCGATTACCGCATCCTCGCAAGCACTACTGGACGCACCCTAGCGTGAGGGTGTACCAATCGCGACCGTCTTTCCATGCCCCTCTGATCTCAAAACCGACCTCTTCGAGCAAACTACGAATGCCCTGGTCTGTGAACTTGTAGCTATTTTCGGTGTGAATTGTCTCCCGTGGCATGAAGTGAAGATCAAGGTCCGCCTCCTCGATACCTACGTCCTGCTCTTGCGTGCTCTCGAGGTGCATCTCGATCCGGGACTCAATGGAATTCCAAAGCGCGCGATGACGGAAGCCAGCGGCGTCAAAGTTAGCACCTAGTTCTCTATTAAGGCGATGGAGCATGTTTAAGTTGAACGCTGCTGTGATTCCATCGTTGTCGTCATACGCAGCCAGGAGCGTGCGTTCGTCTTTCACCATATCTGTACCGAGTAATAGCGCATCTCCGGCTAGCAACTGACTGCGCAAGTTCTGCAAGATGCGCTGCGCTTCCTCAGGCGTGAAGTTGCCGATACTCGTGCCTATGTAGAGCGCTAGCGTAGTGCCGTCGAAAGGTCGAAGCTGGAGCGGGTGAGTCACATAATTCCGAACGATGGGCTGCATGCGCACTTCCGGCAACGTGCATGCAATGTTTTGGCACGCCAACTCAAGCGCGTCGGGGCAGACATCTACCGGCACGTAGGCGACATCGTCCGAAACGCGCAAAGCAGCTTCGAGCAGAATGCAGGTTTTGGAGGCCGTGCCAGCACCCAACTCAACCAGGCGCAACGGCAACGATCTGTCGCCGCGAGCTGCAGCAATGATCGCATCTGCGTATCCCGCCAGGATGGCCCTTTCTGTGCGGGTGGGGTAGTACTCGGGAAGCGTCGTAATGCGCTCGAAGAGGCGCGAGCCCTCCGCATCGTAGAACATCCAGGGTGAGAGCGAGCGTGGCCGTGCGATCAAGCCGCGCCGCACTTCGCGAGTCAGAGCTTCACGAGTGAGTGCTTCACGCTCATCCGCCGTTGCAAAATGTCCCACCTCAACTGTCTGAACGTAGGTTGCCATTTCAATGAATCCTTTCAGCGTGCCAAGCGAATCCCGGAGAATTGCCATCTGGTTGCCGGCGGAAAGAAATTCCGATAGGTCGCCCGAATATGACTTGCAGGAGTGACGCACGATCCCCCGCGCAGAATCATTTGGCCGGACATGAACTTGCCGTTGTACTCACCGAGCGCACCCGGAAGAGGCTTGTATCCCGGATAACCGGTATAGGCGCTCGCCGTCCATTCCCAGCAATCGCCGAATAGTTGCTTGATACCCGAACCTCGCGCTGCAGTGGGATGAAGTCTTCCATTTTCGAGCAGGTTCCCCTGCACCATTGTTTGGCCAGCAACGGTTTGGCCAGCAACGGTCTGGGTCGCGACGTACTCCCATTCCGCCTCAGTCGGAAGTCGGCAACCTCTCCAACGCGCAAACGCATCAGCCTCGAAACAACTTATGTGGCAAACAGGCGTGTCAAGCAGTGCCGAGAGCCCGTGCCAGCCCGTCAGTGTGAACACACGCCAGCCGGTCTTATCGCCAGTGTCGCGCCGCCAATACAGAGGCGCCTGCCAGGCCGCGCGCTTCACGCTATCCCAACCTTCGGAGAGCCAGAGTTCAGGGCGCGCGTATGCGTCATCCGATATGAATTCCAGGTATTCGCGGCAGGTGACCTCGCGGTTTGCGATCTCGAATGGTTCCAAAAAAACGGTGTGGCGGGGAGTTTCGTTATCAAAACAAAAATCGAGAGGATCCTCAGCCCGAAGTGGATAACCAATCTCCACCAATCCGCCGGCAAAGCTGTCCCAGGCTAACTCCGAAACTGGAGGATCCTTCTCTTCTGAGTGTGGGCGCGCCATATACGAGGGGTACAGTGGATTGGAAAAGAAGGCGTGCTTAATGTCCGTCAGGGCGAGTTCCTGATGTTGTTGCTCGTGATTGAGACCCAAGACGATGCGCCGAGTTGCTTCCTCATCGGCTCCATTCGTAAGAAACCTGTCCATCTCCTGGTCAATATGTGCGCGGAAGGCAAGAATTTCATCGAGCGAAGGCCGCGAGAAAACCGAGCGCAGGGCTTTTTCCGGAATTTCGTGGCCCAGCGAGTTGTAATAGCTATTGAAAAGCCAATGGAACTCTTCCCGCAGGGGCTTGTAGTCCTTTAGGAAGGGGCGCAGCACGAAGGTCTCGAAAAACCATGTCGTATGAGCCTGGTGCCACTTCATGGGGCTAGCTTCCGGACACGACTGCACCATCTGATCTTCGGCGGAACAGCTCGCGGCCAGAGCACTTGTCGCCGACCGCACGGCCTCGTATTTGGACCGGATCGCGCTATCCCGTATGTCGCTTCCAACTCCGCAGCCATCAGCTTGTACTGCTCCTAATTGGCCTGGCGCTGCGCTAACACCGGTTTGAGCCATACTCTGCTCCTGAGAACTTTTCATCCTGCGCATACCGGATTTGATCCGTACGCGCTCAACGCATAAAAACAGAGGCGTCTAAATGAGGCAATTGGACGATGGTATTGGGGATACCTTGGTATTAGCTGTGTGGAAGTGCTTCGTCGCAGTGGTCACCTTGTCCCCTCGATGCGCTGCTTGCCGTCTTTCGCTGCCTCTTCCGGGGTCTTCCCGTCCTGACGCGCAACAATATAGGCGGCATACCAGCCCGACCAGTGGTGCTTCGGCGCGGTTGGTTCATATTCGCCATGATGCTTCTCGGCCTCCTGCAAGAGTTCGGTCAGTGTCGCGACATCCAAGTTGCTAAATCCTCGTCCGGGCAACCGCGTTGTGACTTCCTGAAACAGCCATCCATTGCCGTCGGGATCACGAAACGTGGCGAACGAGCTGTAGGTGGCATGCTCGGGTGCTGGTCCACTGACCCGGCCGCTGCCGTCGAGCTGGAACTGAGCGCCCGGCGTTCCGGAGTGGAACACCTCACTCACCTCAACGCCGCGTTCGACAAGATCTCTACGCGCAGCCGCGACATCGGAGACGATCAGGTAAAGGCCCTGGGCCGAACCCGGCAGGGCCGATGTTATCTTCGCGCCAAACTGAACTGAGCACCCGGAGCCCGGCGGCGTGAACTGGACAACCCGGAAACCGTTATCGAACGGGAAGTCGGCGTCTACGCGCCACCCCAGTTTGGTGTAGAACGCCTTCGAGCGGTCAACATCCGCGACGGGGATGACGACCGCCTCAAACTTCATATCTACTGTCTCGGCGGCAGCTACGCTATCGACATGAGAAGCTGTGACCGCAGCGCTCATAGTTTCCTCCGATCAGACCACAGCGATTAAGCCACAATCACGATGACGAATCTATAAGACGAACGTATCGACCACGATCAAAGTACGAACCAGGGATGTGGAGACAGATCCGGGCGCACTCGCAGCGGACCCAATACAAAGGTATGGCCGATACCATCGTCCAATTGATTCGCCGCAGAGCCTCGGGTCTAATTGCCCTACGCTGCAGGTTGTGCGAAGTCGGAGTACTTGAACACGGGCGCGCAGCCTGAGCTGCGATCACTTTTCGTGGGGATTCTTGGCACTTGGCTATACCCTCGCAGCTGCTGGCACCGGTCATCGTTAAAGGACCATGATCATGGATACATTGCGAAACGTTTTGAGTGGTTTGCAACGACAAGGCGTGGCGGTAGGCCATTTCAATGTTGCTGATCTGGTGCTGCTGAAGGCGGTTGTGGCAGCCGCAGTTGAGGTCGGAGCTCCGGTGATCGTTGGCGCGTCAGAAGGGGAGCGAGACTTTTTCGGGACATCTGAACTCGCGGTGCTGGTGAAAGTCATGCGCGAGGAACACGACGTCCCAGTTTTCCTAAATGCAGATCATACTCATTCACTGGCGAAAGCGATTGAGGCGGCGAGGGCGGGGTTCGATGCAATCGGAGTTGATTTTTCCGCGTTACCCTTTTACGAGAACGTTTCTCGCACGCGGGAAACTGTTGAAGCCATTAGAGCGATCAACCCCGCAATCCTCGTTGAGGGCGAAATAGGCGACATCGGAACCGGCTCTGAAATCCACGAAACCGTTCACAGCGAATTCCAGAACCTCACTACACCCGAGGAATCCCGCCAATTCGTCGACTCGACTGGAATCGACGTTCTTGCTCCTGCGGTCGGCAATATGCACGGCATGCTGGAAAGCATGGTCGAAGGGAAAACCAAAAAGCACCTGAATATCGAGAGAATTGCCCAGATCAAGCAGGCATCTGGAGTCTTTCTCACCCTGCACGGCGGGTCGGGAACAGATGACGAAGATTTCCTGCGTGCGATTGCTGCTGGAATCAACATCGTCCACATTAGTACCGAACTGCGAGTCGCCTGGCGCCGATCCCTGGACGGCAGTCTGACCGGTCAGCCGAACCAAGTCGTGCCCTACAAGATTCTGACGCCGGTCGTGGAGTCCGTGAAGCAAGTCGTGAGTTCTCGCCTGACACTGTTCGACGTTCAACGAACATCGGAACAAATGCTTTTACCAACTGGGTGATGAGCGGCCCGCAGACGACTATAGGGGAACAGATGACAGACGCACCGCTCGCCCTCTAGCGAAACAATTGAGGAAAGGATAGCAAAGACATGCCGGAAGCAACCTGGAAACCTCACGAGAAACACGGACGGCTGACGACGCAGAGCGACTTGCCCGACAGCGTCTACGCATTTCCGAAGCAGCGTAAAGAACCACTGACCGACGCACAACATGTCCGTAATGCGGTGGCGCGTTTCGATCAAGTCATCGACGTCTCCGATGCTGATCGCGCGGTGGCGTTTGCCAACATCGAGAAGGCTGCCAGCTACTTCGACGTGAACCTCGCGGAAACGTCGTGGCGCGAACTGGGCGTTCACCCTCAAAAGAAAGCGGTGACTCGTTGAACGCATCGTGAGGTGAGGCCCAATTCGTTTGTGGAAACTCGCCTCACGCCAGTTCGCGTGGAAGGATGATGGTGAGAGTTATGCCGAGAGATAAATCCATTCGATCCGGTTGGCGATGTGATAGCTGCGGCGAACTTGTGCCCGATCTGCTGGCAGGCTGGGTAGAGTGGCTTGCGGCAGAGGACACCAGGGGTAAACCGAAGGTAAGCGGTTTACGGTTAGTGCACCGTCGTAACAGCGGCGCAAGATCGCCACATCCACACGGATGTCGGTACAATCCGCGACACGAATTCAGAAAAAACCGCGGCATCGTTGAGGGATTAGCTCTCGACCGGTTCGCGGGTCCCGACGGGCTTATGTTGCTGCTTTCGATGATCGCTGAACGGGAACTTCCGCTGCATGAACTGATCGAACTCGCCAAGCGAGTGCAGATCCCGGGTTACGAAGCGGCGTACGAGTTGGTTCATGATGCCGTCAGCGAAGGAGTGATAGCCCCCTGCATCTCGTCTGGCTTTTACTTGCAGTGCGAGATTTGGGATGTACTGAAGTGGGCGAAATATCGAACTACAGCGAACACGGGCCCAGTTGAGCACCAGAATCGGTGCGCCGTTTCACACTAATTTTGCCCCGAGTTCCAGCTTGGATCATCTAAATCTGTTTGTGAACCTTTAGTGCACAGCCGAGGAGATCAAATATGAAAGCAGTCGTTGTCCACCAATATGGCGGTCCGGAAGTGCTGAAATTTGAAGACTATCCTGATCCAGTACCCGGCCCGGGCGAGGTGCTGGTGCGGGTCGCCGCTGCGAGCGTGAATCCCATCGACTACAAGCGACGCGCCGGATTAACGAAGGATTTTTACCCGATGACGTTCCCAGGGCTGATAGGCGTCGATATGGCGGGGACTGTCGTCAAGATCGGGCCGGGAGTGGAGGGCTTTTCGGTCGGCGACCAGGTGTTCGCGATGGCGGACAATACTTACGCCGAACTTTGTGTCGTGAAGGCAGCGGCGTTGGCCAAGGTGCCGAGGGGCCTCGATTTGATCCAGGCGGCGGCGTTGCCGCTGGTGACGACGACCGGCAACCAACTCCTTTCCGCTACCGAAATCAAAGCCGGCCAGACGGTCTTGGTGGTAGGCGCCATAGGAAATGTCGGCCGTTCGGCGGTATTCACTGCGAAGCAACGGGGAGCGACCGTGATCGCCGGGGTGTTGAAGAGCCAGGTCGATCAAGCGAAGGCCATCGGCGCAGATCAGGCGGTCGCGACCGATGACGACACCGCGATTGCAAGTCTTGCGATGCTCGATGCGGTGGCGGATACGGTCGGCGGAAGAACCGCCGAGAAACTGATCGCCAAGGTTAAGCCGGGAGGAGTCTACGCATCGGTTGTAGAAGTGCCGCAGAACGCAGCGAAATACCCGTCCGTAAAAGTGGTGCATGTGTTCTCGAAGTTCGACAGGAAAACGCTCGAGTTCATGGCCGAAGCCGTGCGCGATGGCAAGCTGGTGATCCCGATTAGCCAGAAAATGCCACTCAGTGACGCAGCCGAGGCTCAAGCAACGGCCGAAAAGGGCGGTGTCGGGAAGATCTTGCTGGTGGCTTGACATTGTTGTGCGAGCAGATGACACGACCAGAAAATCGGAAATGAGAAAGGGGCTGTGCGGAGTCAACCCTGCGTCGAGACCAAATGGCGACGGGTGCGTGGAATGCCTAATAGGCTTTCGAGCGTCTTCAACCCGGGAGAGGAATTGCCTATGAAAGCAGTTCGGATTCATAGCTTCGGTCCGCCCGACGTCGTTGTGGTCGAGGATGTGCCGATGCCGTCGCCGGGCCCAAACGAAGTTCTGGTGCGCGTGATGGCCGCGGGCGTGGCTCCGTGGGATGCGACCATCCGCGAGGGCAAGAGCAAGGTTAGCCCGCAACCTCCGCTGACTCTCGGTTCGGACTTCTCCGGTGTCGTCGACAAGGTCGGCCCCGGCGTTTCGGGCTTCGCGCCAGCCGACGAAGTCTATGGCGTCACCAATCCCCAGTTCTGTGGCGCTCAGGCCGAGTTCGCCGTCGCCACGTCCGGGATGATCGCCCGCAAACCGCAATCCCTGAATCACGTAGAAGCAGCATCGGCTCCCGTCATTGCGGTAACCGCCTGGCAAATGCTGTTCCAGTATGCAGAAGCGATGCGCGGACAAACCGTCATGGTCGTCGGAGCCGCGGGGAATGTCGGGGCCTACGCCGTACAAATGGCCGTGGATGCCGGAATCCACGTCGTTGCCATCGCCCATCTCGACGACCAGGACCTGCTCGGATCATTGGGCGTGAAATCCATCATCGACTCGGGCAAGCCCGCATTCGAGCGGGACCTCCCACAGGTGGATGCTATCGTCGACACGGTCGGAGGGACGACGCTTCAGCGCTGCGTCGCTGCGTTGAAACTCGGAGGTAAACTCGTCACCTCGGTCTCGACCCAGCCGCGCCCAGCGGAGGCCATTTTCTTCTACGCTGAAGTGACCACAACGCGCCTGCTGACACTCGCAACATTATTTGACGCAGGCAGAATCACGGCGCGTGTGGGCTCAATCCTGCCGCTTTCGGAGGCACGCCAGGCGCAACGCATGCTTGCGGGCGAACCACACAAGCCCGGCAAGATCGTACTGCAGATCGGGTAACCGTTGCCCATTCATGGAAATTGCCGAACGTCTCGCCTGTCCCCTCCAAAGTGCCTACACACGGGCCGACGCGGGCGAAATGCAGGTTCGGTAGCCGAGACCCCGAATAGCACCCACACCTTCATTTATTGGCTTTGGCCGCCGCTTGCTCGATCAACTCCGCCACTTCTTTCGGATGGGACAGCATGGCCAGATGGTTAGCGGGCACGGTGATTGAAGTTGCCTTTATGGTAGCCGCTTCGTCTTTCTCGAGTTCCGGCGGTATCGCCCGGTCGTTGCTGGCAATCAGAGCCCATGAAGGCTTGCTCTTCCATGCAGCGGTCGTGATCGTGGCTCCGAAAACAGATGACGACGTTTGACCCTGTGTCGCCGTAAGTATCCGCTGCTCACTGGCCGTCAGATCCTGCGCCATATCTTCGGCAATTCCTTTTGGAGTGGCCATTAGAAAACCCTCAGCGTCAGGTCGGAGCTCGCTGCCCAGAGGAGCGGGCGGATACGGTTTGCTGACGGAATTGATGGATTCACCTTCCCCGAATGCGAACGCAGCCACGTAGACCAACCCCACAACCTTTGGGTCATTACCTGCGTCGGTAATCACGACTCCGGCATAGGAATGGCCAACGAGAATTACTGGCCCATCCTGCAATGCAATGATGCGCTTCGTCGCCGCCACATCGTCAGCCAGCGAGGTCAAAGGATTCTGCACTGCGACCACATGGAAACCCTTCGCTTGCAAGAGGGCAATCACTTTGGACCAGCACGACCCGTCCGCCCAGGCGCCGTGAACCAGAACAATATTCTTGACTCCTTGCGCAGAGTTCGTCTGAGCAGATCCTCTCATGTTGAGTCCGGACGACAGGATCAGCATCGTGGTTGCGATCAACGCGGTTCGACATATTTGCGAGAGTTTCATTTCGATCTCCTTCTTGAACTACTCAAAGTGATTGAGCCAGAAGAACCTTGGCCGCGCAATTGGACGATGGTATTGACAGTACCTTGGTATGAATTGATTCGAGGAGAGCGCGGCACATGCCATGCAAAGATCCACTTCACCCAAGTCACATTCTCCTCCTGCACTGCAAACCAACTAACCGCCCACAAGCGCTCGCAGTGCGGCACCCAGGACACTCCTCGGATAGAACACCAAAACGCTGGCTGCGACTGCATACTGTAGGGTTGCGCCTGCTATACGTCGAGTTTCCGAAAGCCCGACTCCATGTCGCAGATCCTGCCTCGGCGATTGAGCTCCCCCGCGGTCCCCTTCACAGTCGACTGAAACCTTTTCTGGATTGCTTTTTGAATCGGTATCCCGGGACGAGGTATTGGGGACAACCGCAGCTGCCCCTTCGCAATAACCAAAGCCGATCCCGACTACGCTGCTCCCGGCAATTGGTTCGCGCAGCGAATCTTCGTCGCGAAGCGCAAACACGAAACGCTCAAGGAAAGGTTCATGCCATCGGGCCTCAATCACCAGGTATCGCTGGCTTGCTGATTTCTTCTCTGACATAACAGCCCCTTCTTATCGGCTCTAATACACAACGCGATTAAGCCAGAAGCTTCGATGACAATCTATTGGACGATAGTGTTGATCAATACCTTCGTAGTGGCCGGTCGATGATTGCGTTTCATGAAAAGACACCAGCGTAATTGTGCGAGGGGAAAAGCCGATACCATCGTCCAATTGTTCAAAGGCCCGCCTTCTGCTCTGATTGCCTTCGCGCCGCAAGTTCACTCAGAATCGTGAAAACGTCTTTGAATGTGGACTTTCCAGCCTCGGAGGAACATTATGTCGAGCAACACAGCCGAAGTCGCGATTGGAGCACAGCCGACGTCGAACCCGCTTGATGTCATCCCAGACGAAATGCCATTCGATGTACCCTACGGCCGCCCAATATCACTCATTCAAGCCCGGGCGGTTATTCAAGCCGCCGTGACGGAGGCCAGGAAGCGGGATTGGAAAATGAACGTAGCGGTAGCCGATTCCGGTGGCAACCTGGTTGCCTTCGAACGGATGGACGGTGCGATGCTCGCCTCCATTCAGATTGCGCTGCACAAGGCGCGAGCAGCCGTAAGCTTCCGGCGGCCAACGAAGGTTTTCGAGGACGGTGTCCAGCTCCTGCATCTCAACTATCTGCTCGCGTTCGATGGAGTCATTGCGTCTCGAGGCGGTATTCCACTGATCCACGAGGGCGATATTATCGGCGCAATCGGTTGTTCGGGAGGCACGGATTCGCAGGACGAGGTTGTAAGCAACGCAGGGGCGGCCGTAATTAATCAACTCCCGACCAGGACCAAATGACTCAGAGGTCGGGAAAGCACAGGGCCACGATGGTGCGAGGTGAAAGCTTTTGCCATCGCAAACACCAGCGTCAGCACCCAGCGGCAGTCCTGCGGTTAAGAAAGTCTGGCAGCACTGATTCTGGCAACGCGGCCTTTCGTCGAGCGATCACCCCAACAACTTGCCGGCAATCCAGTAATCGACACTGAACTTTCCCGGACCAGAGCAGATCAGCCAGATAAAGAAGAGCACATACAGGACTTCCGGAAGGTAGAGTAAATCGTCGAGCCAGCTAAGAGGTGAAAGTCCTTTCGGCAAAGTGGAAATCGCGGTGGTCACGGTGGCGACAATCATATCGGTCAATAAAGCTACGCAGGCCACGCTCGAAAGAAACCCCGCGGCGAGCAAGGATCCGCCAACAAACTCGACGCCCGCCACGAAATAAGCCGTCTGGCGGGGAAACGGGATTTTGGCCTTAACCAGCGTGTCGTAAACAGGTTTCGTGCCGCCGGCGACAAACAATTTGTTTGCCCCGGCGATGGCGAAGAACAGCCCGATCGAAACGCGCACCACCAGGATGGCGTATTGTTCCAGATCGCCGTTGCCCTGCAGCGCAAAGCGAAACAACCATTTCCAAACCATCTCTCGTTCCTCCACCGAAGGGAACCGCTGTAACGACACCCGATGTCAACCGACTTGCCCCGGCAACCGCGCCGATGTCAGCCCTACGTGGCACCGGTGCTCTGTCCGACTTCGATGATGTAACCATCGGGATCGCGGATGTAGCAGCGAATCTCGCCGTACTTTTTCTTCGGCTCCGTGATGAATTCCGCTCCTCGGCTTTTCCATAACTCGTAGCAGGCTTGAATATCCGCCACGCGGATATTCAGGAAGCTGCTGACCTTATCCGGGTCGGCGGGGACGCTGAGCGTCACTGACGGCTTGTCCGGGGTGGGCCCGCCCCCGACGTTGACGATCAGCCAGGTATTCGCGATCTGAATGTGTCCAGATGCGCCCTTGCTGTCACCTCTGCTCAGAATGCGGCCGCCGAAGACCTTCTCATAAAAATCAGCCGATCGGTCGATGTCGGCGACGGTGATGAACTGTGTGACCGTGAATCCGTCGCGCGGCGGCATCTCATAACTCTTTTGTTCGATTGGTGCGCTGCTCATTGACGGCTCCAATTCCGATAAACAGCGCTCGTCGCGCTCACTTAGGGATTTTGAGTGGCATGGGGATATAGCGACTGTTTTGTTCCCGCACTACCCGCAACAGTTAAGCGGCAACGTCCACGATTATGTCAACCCGCTCGCCATTCAAATAAACGCTCCCGTCGTTTGCAAGCACGAAGACCAGCGCCGTCGGCCGTTCCGAGAGTGTTCTCGCCTCAATCCAATCGGCCATGTAATAGTCGACCTCCGGACCGAGTCCTTCTTCCCGATTGGATAAAACTCGGGTTACGACCGCCTTCTGTCTAAGCCCTTTATCTGCACGTATCGCGAACTCGAATTGCTGGCCGATGTTGATCTCTGATTTCATGCCTATCGTCCTTTCCGCGTTGCCAGTCGAGGAGACGAACACTCTACACCAAAACAGAAAAACCGGGGACAGACGGACGTTGACTAATCTTCGTTGCCGAAAAATGGTACAGGTCCCCGCCTGTCCCCGGTTTCCCTCCGATTCTTATGCCGCTGAAAGCGATTTCTTCTTCTTCGCATCGAGCGCCGGCAGAAGAAGGTTCAGAAGCGCTTGATCAGAGAACGGGTTCTGGCCTGAGATCAGCTCGCGATCTTGAACGACATAGCTCGACCATGGAGCGAGCACACTTACGTCACCGCCCGCCGTGCGCAAGGCGAAGTCCGGATAGAAGAGAACCTTACCCTCAATCTCAAGCGGTTCCCGCTGCTGCTCTTCCGCCGTCGAAAAGATGGTCATCTTATATCCAGCATAGATCCAGCCTTTTGCCTTTGCGCGTGCTCCAGCGACATCGCCCGCCGCCAGTGCGGCCACGAACTCCCAAGAATTAGGAAGAGCCGAGAGAAGTGAAATCGGGCCGTGGCACAGCACAGCCGTAGGCTTGGACGTTTCGTGAAAGTGTCGCATCACGATGCCCGCGTCAGGATCATCGAGAAGATCCTCCATCGGGCCATGGCCGCCGGGGACGAACACCGCATCATATTGATCCAGGCCCGATGCGATGACATCCGCGATGCGCATTGGATCTCTGAGCCCCTTCAGGCCGTCGCGGAATAGCATATAGTCCTCAAGCTTGGCCGCGTCCCCGCCGAAGAAATCGGCGACCTCTGAATGCACATCCACCTGGGGAGTGTTGCCTTTGGGGTTGGCGAAAGTGATTTCGTAGCCCTCGTTCATCAGGGCGCGAACCGGAACCGTCAGCTCGTTGAGATAGTAGCCTGCGCCGCTATAAACCTTGCCATCCTTCAAGGGCAAGCCGCGACCGCTCGATACCAGCACTAAGACTTTTCCTTTAGCTGTCATTTTGTGCTCCTCTTTGAAATTGAGTCTGTTTCCTGAGATGCTCTTATCAGCGCACGTCAATTAAGCCAGAAGGACAACGGCGAGTCTATTGGACGAACGTATCGACAACACCAAGGTATGGCTGGAAATATGGCAGCTTAGGTGGGCGATGGCGGATATCTTCTAGCGCCAGGCAAAGCCAAGGTTTTCTGTTATAATGTAGTTACGTTGCTACATCGAAGGACTGGAGACTGGGCATGGCCATTACAAAACTGTCGAGTCGAGACTTTAATCAGGACACAAGCAGGGCAAAGAGAGCGGCTAAGCGGGGTCCCGTTTTCATCACGGATCGAGGTCGCCCGTCCCACGTGCTCCTCACGGTGGAGGAGTATCAAAGGATCACTGAAGGGCAAAAGAGCGTTGTGGACTTATTGGCGATGCCAGCGGCCGCTGAGATTGAATTTGAGCCGCCTCGTCTGCGGGGAAACCTCCACGAGACTGCGGATCTGACCTGATGTACATACTATGTACATCCTTGACACCAATGTGATTTCAGAGTTAAGAAAAGCCGGGAGGACCCATCCAAACGTCAAGAAATGGGCCGAACGCTTACCCTCGGCGAGTCTCTACATCTCGGTCATTTCAGTACTGGAATTGGAGATAGGGATCCTCCTCATCGACCGCCGCGACAAAGAGCAAGGCGCGATTCTTCGTGCGTGGATGGATCGCCACGTGTTACCCACATTCTCCGGCCGTATCCTTGCGATTGACACCGCCGTCGCCCAGCGATGCGCGACGCTTCACGTACCGAATCCTCGCTCCGATCGTGACGCCCTCATCGCAGCCACTGCCCTGGTGCACGGTCTGATCGTCGCGACCAGGAATGTAGCCGACTTTGAGCGTACGGGAGTTGGTGTCCTCAACCCTTGGGAAGCTTGAGCAGGACTTCGTGTCAGTCCGTCTCGGCAATTCGGATGATGTGAGTTATGCCCCGGGAAATCCAAACATCAGCCACGACTGATTGGCTACCCAATCCGGGTACAGTTCCGTCATCTGATCGAACAGTTCCTGGTCGGATGTCGCGGTTTTCTGCAACCGATCGAAGTCCTCGAGGTAACGCTTGGTGTCCTGGATCGTTGAGGGAGAGTCAGGCGCGCCCGGCTTCTTGTGACCTGCGACAACCATCGTCGGGTTCAGCGCCGCTAACCGGTCCAGGTCCGCGATCCAATTCCTTCGGCTCTCGGGGGTGGTGTCGCCGACGTACATGCGGCATTGGTTGTACACAACGTCGCCAGCGACGATCAGGCCGATCGATGGAACGTAGAGAGACGTCGAATCGGGACTGTCGGTGCGGCCCTGCTCGATGATGCGCAATTCGTGACCCTCGAGAGTGAACGTGTCGCGCTCGTAGGATTCAGGTGGAACCAACTTAGTGGGCACCTGCCCAGGAAACATACGGCGGGCCAGCCGCTCCACCACGGGAGTGAAAGACATCTGCATGGCCTTCACCGTCTTGGGCGTCGCTATCGCCCGCGCGCCGGGGAAGCGGTCGAGCAGAATGCTTAGACCGTAGAAGTGGTCGAAGTGGGCGTGCGTTATATAGATGGTCTCCAGGTTGCGGTTGTGCAGAGCGACCCAATCCGCGAGAGCCTCGGCCTCAGCCACTGTCCCCATCGCGTCCACCAGCACCGCGTCGTACTCGCCGAAAATTAAAGTCGACGTGATCGGGTCAAAGCCGAGCGCTTCGCCGAAGGGCTTTGGCCGCTCGCCGACCATAGTCTTGCCCGGCGCGGTAAAAACGTTCACACTAAGCGCGCTCAACTCGACAGGCGCGCTCACGCGGGTGATCTCTTTCAGTCCATTTGCAACGGCCATCTGGTACTCCTTTCGATGTGAGAGCTAGTGACTGCTCAAGCAAAATTGGCAAAAGATGAACCGCCGAGTCGGCCTCCCATCCGGGCCGAGTGCTAACCGTAGACCAAGTCCGTGCTCTGTCCGACCTCGATGATGTAGCCGTCAGGATCGCGGATGTAGCAGCGAATCTCGCCGTACTTGGGAATCGGCGGCGTGATGAACTCAGCGCCTCGACTTTTCCACAGTTCGTAGCACGCTTGAATATCCGCAACCCGGAAATTCATAAAGCTGTTGATGTGATTCGGGTCGGGGACGCTGAGCGTTACCGTCGGCTTATCCGGGGTCGGCCCGCCACCGACGTTCAGAATCATCCAGATGTTCGCCAGCTGAAGGTACGGAGGCGCGTTCCCGTCACCCATGGTCAGAATGCGAGCGCCGAAGACCTTTTCGTAGTAGCGAGCCGATCGCTCGACGTCGGCGACGGTCAGAAAATGCGCAATGCTGATCCCCTCGCGCGGGGGCATCTCATAGCTCTTCTGTTCGACTTGTATCGCGTTCATGGATGGCTCCTTTTGTACGCCGCTCATTGATGGCGCCTTCGGTACGGTCATTACAAATACGGTGTCCCGAGTCCCACTCCGATTTATAAGAACTCGATCGACACCAGCTAGTGCAGCAGCGATTCCCAATTGGCCGGAACTCTCCCAGCCGGTCCCGGGGCTGGTTGATCCGCCGGATGCGAATGTGGCGGAAGCAACTCCGCACCCTTGACCATCTCCTGCTTCTCGTAATCGTAGAACCAATCCTCACCCGGCTCGAAGCTGGCGATGATCGGATGCCCTGTTGTCGCCGCATGCTTGGACGCATGCTGACCCGGAGAACTGTCGCAGCAACCGATGTGCCCACACTTCGCACACCGGCGCAGATGAAACCACCAGCCTTTCGGTGACGCCAGGCATTCGACACACCCATCGCCACTCGGCTTCGAAGCGGGGTCGATTCCGCGCGGGTCCTTTTTCATTTCCAAGTTTCCTTCCGTGTCATCGCAAGCAAGCTCGGCTTCGAGCGCGTCCCATCCGCAACATCTGCACCCATGACGTTGATCGCCGGGTTGTCGAGCGTGACGCGCCAATCGGCGGGCGACCGTCGGGTCACGCGAATCTGTGTGAGCTTCGCAGGTGCGTTCATAGTGGCCATGGAGTTTTCCGCCGAGACCATTCAGCCAGAACAAAACGGGCCGCGCAATTGGACGATGGTATCGCCCATACTTTCGTATCAACTGCCATGTATTCATCCCTGATGGCATACAGCTTTCTCCGTCCAGCCAGCCTGAAAATCGATCCAAGCGAGGAAACCGCCGCCAGCGCGCTCGATACGAAGGTATGGCCGATACCATAGTCCAATTGTTTTACCCCCTTCCTTCTGGCCTAATCGCAATCGTTCAAGATTCAGGTTGATCGCGCATAACAAACTTTATCTGTGAGGAGAACAAAACATGTCTGAACCTGTGACGAAATCTGTGCCGCAAGAGCGGCAAGAACAGCGACAGCCTAGGATAGGAGCACCCACCGCCGTGAAACGTGTCGCCAACATTGCCATCGCTGCGACAGCCGCGGCACTACTCGCCGCCCTGGGCGTCGTGGTCCTTTTCGCGCAAGGCCGGGACAACGGCAAGTACTCGCTGGTATCGCCGGGCGGAATCGCATTCTCCGATTTCCGGGGATACGAGGACTGGGCTGACGTCTCTTCTGCCCACACCGACGAAAGGCTCAAGGTGATCGTCGGCAATCCGACCATGATCAAGGCGTTCAAGGCCGGCGTTCCGCTGAACGGCCAGCCTTTCCCGGATGGCTCCATGATCGTGAAACTCCAGTGGACGCCGAAGAAGAGCACGGAGGCTCCTTTCGTCGTGGATGTGCCCGACGTCTTTAAGGAAGCTTTCGTCATGGAAAAGGACAGCAAGAGATTTGCGAAAAGCGGCGGGTGGGGCTACGCGGTGTTCAACTACGATGCCGCATCGGACAAGTTCACCCCCGATCCCAAAAGCCCATCAGACTGCGGATTCGCGTGCCATACGCCGGTGAAGGCGAAGGACTACATCTTCCACCCCTACCAGAAGCGTTGAGTCTTGTTTTGTGAAATCGGAGCGCACAACGCCTGAATTACAAGGAGCGGTTTATATGTCAAACGAGGGAACTGCCGTCACGACGAGATCAGAACATGGTGTGGTCGCAGCCCATCAGCCAGGCCAGGACGTTTTCAAGTCGGTCCTGTCCGAAGACATCAACTGGAAGCCCTTCGCGGCGTTTCCACCTTCGGTCCGTCTGGCTGTCATCGTGGGTCAGCCCTCGGAGGCCGGACCCTACACAATCAGGGTCCGAGTGCCCCATGGCGCTAAGCTGATGCCACACCGACACCCCGAGGATCGTGTCTACACAGTGATTTCTGGCGTGTTCTACATCGGCCTGGGCGATCAGTTCGACGCGGAAAAGCTGGAGGCATATCCGCCCGGAAGCGTCATCGTTCTTCCGGGCAATACGTCCCATTTCCACTGGGCGAAATCGGGTGAGTATGTCACGCAAGTGGCCGCAATTGGACCGCTCGGAATGGAATACCTTAGTGCGAACGACGATCCCAGAAACCACCACTCTTAGCAGGCAGCGCGACTTGCGCGACCGACAATAAGTAAAGGCTTCACTATGGCGAACACAATGCTACTGGCCTTCGAGTTGCTGTTTGGTTGCTGGCACCGCAATCTCAGCCGGCCATTCACTTTGTCAGGGTGGACCTATGAGGTCTGCCTTAACTGCGGCAAGAAGATCGCTTACGATCGCGCTGACATAGCGTGCGTCGTCGCACAAAGAAAGGATCCTTGTCGCGGCGAGCCGTTACATGAAGGCTACGCGACGATTTCGTTCGGTCCGTCGCAGGGGCAAGAACAAGTGAAGGCGGCGTAGGAAGCGACGGGGGACGGCTGAAAGCCGCCGCGGCGGGTTAGCATGCTCCAGTTGGAATGTCGTTTTGCGGTTTCGACACAATCCATTTATGTTCGCGACAGGAGAAGACGAGCCATGTGTTTCTCGGCCACCGCGAATTTCGTAGGCAGCGGAGTCCTGGGTGCCGTCGGTGTAGTTACCTTGACCAAAGTGAAGCATCGCCGCGAGCTGCTTTTCGCGGCGCTCCCTGTGCTATTCGCCATTCATCAGTTCATCGAGGGGTTCGTCTGGCTGGGATTGGATGGAGCTCTTTCGCCCGTCGTGGCGCACGACATGGGCGCGGCGTTCATGCTTTATGCGCAGGGGTTGCTGCCCTTCTTGCTGCCGCTCAGCGTGTTTCTGTTCGAGCCGACTGCGAAGAGCCGACGCAACATGCTTCCGTTCCTCATCCTTGGCGGGGCGACTACTCTCTATATCTTGTGGGCTCTAACAGCGTTCCCACTGGAACTGTATGTCAGAGGAAACAGCATCGTGTACATAAATCAAGCCACCGATAATACGGCGGTTGGGTTGTTCTATGTGATTGCAACTTGTGGCTCGCTGTTCTTTTCGAAGATCAAGATGATGGTCATCTTCGGCGCAGCCAACCTGGCGATACTGCTGGTCGTAATGGAGGTCAAGCGCTACGCGTTCACCTCGTTATGGTGTGCGTACGCGGCCGTCGCCAGCGCGATCATCCTCGCCTTCTTCTGGAGAAGTCACAGCGAGCGGCCATTCCTGTATGCCTAGGAAGCTTGTCGGAGTAAAATGTGCGATCTGTCTTTCGATGGTGCAGTGCGGTATCAGTTTGGTGGTCGCCTGGAGAAATCGGGCCGGCGACAACAAAGCAGCCTGAGGGAGACAGGCACGAGACCCGATGAAGACCCATCCGCATCCCGATGGAATGAGCAAACCCGAAGCGCCAGATAGATTGCCTGCCCTCGCACAGGCAGTAGCCGCGCCGCTCACTCGCGCCGCGATCTTCCTGGTCGCGACGCTCAATCCTGGGGCTGAAAATCGCGCCACCCTACGCTCGTTCTGCGGAGATCTCGCGGGGTTAGTGCGCGCCGTGGAATTTCGTGACCTGGAAGCGAGTCTTTCCTGTGTCGTGGGTTTTGGCTCAGACGCATGGGATCTCCTCTTCGGGCAGCCGCGGCCGGCAGAACTGCATCCCTTCCGAGAAATTCGCGCCGGAGCGCGGCTCGCAGTCTCCACGCCAGGCGACCTGCTGTTCCACATCCGCGCCAAGCGCATGGATCTATGCTTCGAGCTGGCCACGCAGATTATGGCGAGGCTGGGAAACGCCGTTTCGCCAGCGGATGAAGTACACGGCTTCCGTTACTTCGACGAGCGCGATTTGTTAGGGTTCGTCGATGGCACGGAGAATCCCCGCGGCGCCGCCGTCGCCGATGCCGTCCTCATCCGCGACGAAGACGCGGCGTTTGCCGCCGGCAGTTACGTCATCGTTCAGAAATATCTCCACGATCTGGGCGCATGGAATGCGCTCTCCACCGAAGCGCAGGAACGCATCATCGGCCGCACCAAGCTTTCCGATATCGAATTGGACGATTCGGTCAAGCCAACCTCAGCGCACAATGCGCTTACCACGATCGTCGAGGACGGGAAAGAGATCAAGATCCTGCGCGACAACATGCCTTTCGGCCGACCCGCGCATGGCGAATTCGGCACTTACTTTATCGGCTACAGCCGTTCGCCCCGCACTATCGAACAGATGCTCGAGAACATGTTCATCGGCCGCCCGCCCGGCAACTACGACCGTCTGCTCGACTTCAGCCGCGCCGTGACCGGAAACTTGTTCTTCGTGCCGTCGGCAACATTTCTGGAGAACGTGACCGAAGACCAAACCCAGCCTGGGCTTGCCGAATCCACCAAAGCGCCCGCGGCTGTCGAACCTTCTCCATCCATCACATCTTCGTCCATCCAATCGGTGCGCGAGGGTTCGCTGCGCATCGGATCTCTCAAAGGAGAAGTACCCCATGAATAGTCTCCATCGTGAACTGGCCCCCATTTCCGATTCGGCATGGGCTCAGATCGAAGAGGAAACATCGCGCACGCTCAAGCGCTACCTTGCCGGACGCCGCGTCGTCGACCTAAAGGGGCCGGCCGGCACCAGCCTCTCTGCCGTAGGCACCGGCCACCTGAGGACCATCGCCGCACCGGCGAAAGGTATCGTCGCGAGCCAGCGCGAGGTGAAGGCGTTGGTTGAGCTTCGCGTTCCGTTCGAACTGGATCGCAAAAGCATCGACGATGTTGATCGTGGCGCGAACGACTCCGACTGGCAACCGGCCAAGGACGCTGCGCGGCAGATTGCCTTTGCCGAGGACGCCGCCATATTCGAAGGATATGCCGCCGCCGGCATCGGAGGCATCCGCCAGGGCACCAGCAATCCCATCAAGACTCTTCCCGCCGACGTTCGCGAGTACCCCGATGCCATCGCTCAAAGCTTGAGCCAGTTGCGTCTCGTCGGGGTCAATGGCCCCTACTCGGTGCTCCTCGGCGCCGACGCCTACACCGCACTCGCCGAAACCAGCGACCACGGATACCCCGTGCTCGAACACGTCAAGCGACTGGTCAAAGATCAAATCATCTGGGCGCCTGCCATCGCCGGCGCTTTCGTGCTAACCACTCGCGGTGGTGATTTCGAACTGCACATCGGGCAGGACGTCTCCATCGGCTACCTCAACCACAACGATGCCGCGGTCCGTCTGTACCTGCAGGAGACCTTCACTTTCCTCCTGCTCACGACCGAGGCCGCTGTCGCTCTGGTTCCTCCCGCGAAGGCTAAGAAGGCTTGACGCAGGAGATGGGCCGTCCGATTCGGCGGATCTGACATTTTTCGTCTCCCCGCGTCCCAGTACCATGATCGGACCGGAACCAATACCAAAGTACAATAGACCGCTCTCGTGGAATGCCGCATGGTTTTAGCCTTGAGTCCCGCACGCGCAGGATCGGGGGTCAACGCGTGCTTCAATCTACACTCACTTTGTGGCAACCAATGGTTCAGATTGAATCTCAATCGAATGCGCGACTGCGTTGCAATGCGATTCTGACAATCGCAGGATTGCTGTTGGCGCTGACGGCCTGTCATAAGACGGCCCAACAGACGGCACAACCCTCTCTCGCATCGACAATCTCGTTTACTCAAGTGCCGCAATGGGATGTCGGGGATCTGAATCAAGAAGACGTGATTGAGGGCACCGTAAGTGGCGCACATCCGGACCAGAATATGGTCGTTTACTCCAAGACCGGAGGTTTGTGGTGGCTGCAACCGCGATTGAATTCGCCTTTTACACCAATCTTGCCCGACGGAGTCTGGCGGAACGAGGTGCACCTCGCTACCGACTATGCGGCTTTACTGGTGGATTCGACCTACCATCCAGCGCCAGTGCTGACCGAGTTGCCGAAGGTTGGGCGCGGGATAGAGACAGTCGCGGCCAGCCCCGGGCAGGCGCGATCCTCGTCGTTTTTTGTAAATTTCAGCGGATTCCAGTGGCGGGTCCGAAAGGTACCCAGCAATCGAGGAGGCACGAGGAACCCTTACGATCCTAATAATGTCTATGTAGACCAGTCCGGAGCGCTTCATCTACAGATTGTCAACCGCAATAAGCAGTGGACCTGTTCCGAGGTAAATGTGACGCGTAGCTTGGGTTACGGCACTTATGTGTTTACGGTGGAAGATACTTCGAATTTGGACCCGGCAGCCTCTTTCACCATGTTCACCTGGGATCATTCGTCCAAGCAAGGAAATCACGGGGAGTTCGACGTCAATATCGGTCGTTGGGGCGAGGCGAAAAACGAAAACGGGAACGCCCAGTTTGCTGTCCAACCGGCATTTCTGCCGTTGAACATGTCGCGATTCAAGGTGCCGGGCGGCAAACTGCGGCACACGATTATCTGGGAAGAGGGACGCGTCACGATGACCACTACGCAACTGTCGGGAAAGGTAACCCGCTTTGTTTCGAAGCACGTTTTTACAGACGAGGTTCCTAAGCCGGTGGATGAATCTGTGCGCATGGCCCTTTATGTCTACTCGGACCCGAACCGAAAATTGCCGGCGATTAACCACCGCACCGAAGTTGTCGTGGATCATTTTGAGTTCTTGCCTTAATTACCTGGGACTCCGATAGCATGAAAACCCTTCTGGGACTCGCCCTGTTGCTTCTGTCGGCCAATGGATCCTCGGGCGCCCTAGACAACTCGATTACGTCCAGCCGCAGCCATAGCGTCTGGGACCACGCGTCCGGTTTTCCCGGCGGGCATGTCTTTTCGATGACACAGACTGCAGATGGCTATCTCTGGTTTGGCACGGGCAACGGGTTAGTCAGGTACGACGGCTTAAGGTTTGAATTCATTCCACGAGGGAACTCCAACGATCTGTCGAACGGACTCATCCCACGCGTATTAACAGATGCGAGCGGCCAATTGTGGGCCGCCGACGACTTCACACATCTATTCCGGTACGACGCCGGCCTGCTGAAAGGACCGGTTCCCGATAATGGCAGACATGGCTATGCGGTCAGTGCGGCGAACAAGAGCTCCGACGGCTGGTTGCTGTTCGTATCGGAATTACAGGGCGTGGTCGAATACAAACATGAGGAGCGTCGAGTCCTTTTGGAGCCTCGCGCTGTGCCAGGGGCACCCGCGGCAGTGGCGCAAACGGCGGACGGAACAATCTGGATCGGCACTGCTGAAAAGGGCTTGTTTCTGTTCAACCCTGAAAAAGGCGAAGCGTCTCTGGTGCAAGTACCCGCTCTAAAGAACAAGAGAATCAACTGTCTACTCTCCCTCGCGAATACAACCCTGCTAGTCGGGACCCAGCAAGGCTTGTTCATCTCCCGCGGCAGCAACTCATTCAGCGAAGTTAGTCTGGCGCCTGGGCACGATGAAATTCTGGCGCTGGCCAGCGGACTCAACGGCCGCATTTGGATCGGCACCGAACGCCAGGTTTTCAAAGCCGACCCCAAAGACATCGACGCCAGCGGCAGGATTCGTCCACTCGAGCAGATGGCGGTCAATGGCAACAGCGCGGTCACCGCTCTATTCGAGGATCGCGACGGCAATTTGTGGATTGGCGAGCCGGAGGCGCTTGAGCGCTATCAGGACAGCGCTTTCATTACTTATCGTAGTTCAGGCCGTTCGGGAGGGAGTTCGGAAGGTCTGCCTTGCAGTAATTGTGGGGCGATTTACGTCGATTCCGATCAAGGTGTTTGGTTTGCCCCGCTGGATGGTGGACTATTTCGCATCTCGCGGGGCAGAGTTCAGTCCATTGAAATCGCGGGGCTGAAAAATGACATCGTTTATTCGATTACCGGGGCGGGGGATGACATCTGGGTCGCGCGAAGGAACGGCGGCCTTACGCGGCTGACGGTGGAGGGCAACGTTGTACGAGCACCGCCTGAGCGGCAAAGTGAGTCCATCTCTATCCCGGATGCTGTGTACTCGGTGTATCGCGAATCCAATGGTACCGTTTGGGCCGGAACGCTTCACCGAGGGCTCAGCCGTTTACGCAATGGCACGTGGCATACCTTCACCACAAGGAACGGTCTGCCCTCCGATCAAATCTCGGTCATCACCGGAAATGAATCTGGACTGATTTTTGTCGGCACGCCAAGCGGGCTCGCCGAGCTCAAGAATGAGCGGTGGACCAGCTACAACACGCACGACGGATTGCCGCCCGGTGCCATTGAGAGCTTGTTTCTGGATGGCCGCGCGATGTTATGGATCGGCACGTCAAGAGGAATTGCGTTCTTGCGCGACGGCTCGGTGCACGTCCCGTTAGGGGCGCCAACCGCGCTCTATGGAGATATTCTCGGGATCGCGGAGAAAAACGGCTGGCTCTGGATTGCCACCTCTGACCACATTCTGCGAGTGAAATGTTCTGCTTTGCTGAAACAGACATACTCCGATGGTGACTACCGTGAATTCGGCATCAGCGATGGCTTGCCGAGCGTGGAGGGCGTCGGGCGGAGTCCGTCGGTCCAGTTGGACAATCGCGGGAACATCTGGTTTTCTCTGAAACAAGGGATTTCATTTTTGCCAGCTTCGGCGTTTACTAATCCAGCGTTCCCGGTCACAACGCGCATCGACGGAATGCTTGTGGACGGGAAATACGTCGCGACTGTTGACCGTGTGAGTATTTCTTCCGGCCGGCACCGCCTGACCTTCCGATACGCCGGCATAAACGTCTCAAACCCCGAGGCAGTGAGATACCACTATCGATTGACTGATGTCGACTCCGTGTGGAGCGATCCGACCCTCCTGCGCGAGGTCGACTTTACCAATGTTGCGCCCGGACGTTTTGAGTTTCAGGTCGCTGCCAGCAATCCGGATGGCGTGTGGAGCGCCAATGGAGCTGCAATTGCGTTTGAAGTGGAGCCTTCGATACTCCAGACACGCTGGTTCCAGGTAGCGAGCGTGGCGATGCTTGCTCTGCTCGCCCTGGGTGTGTATCAACTGCGGGTTCAACAACTGCATCGGCAATTCAACATCGGACTGGAAGCCCGGGTCAACGAACAAACTCGCATCGCGCGTGATTTGCACGATACGTTGCTGCAAACGCTGCACGGGCTCCTGTTTCAATTTCAGGCGGTTCGGAACTTGCTGCCGCGCCGGCCCGAAGACGCCATGCGCTCTCTGGATGATGCGATCGACGAGACCGAAAGAGCGCTGGCGGAGAGCCGGGATGCGATTCAGGGTTTACGCTCCGAAGCAACTGCGCGGGAAAATCTCGCGGACTTGCTAACCATTACAATGCAGCAATTGACGGCGGCAGCAGAAGGGACGGCACCCATTTTCGATTTAATCGAGGAGGGCGAACGCCGATCCTTGTCTACCGCGACGAAAAACGAAATCTGCCGTATAGCTCTTGAAATCTTGAGAAACGCGTTTCGACACTCGAACGCCACTCGGATTGAAGCAGAGATCCGGCACGATAACCAGATCCTTCGTCTTCGAATCCGTGACAATGGCAGGGGTATCGATCCCGTCGTGCTGAAGGAAGGCGGACGTCCCGGGCATTGGGGGTTGCGAGGCATTCGAGAACGTGCCGAGCGAATCGGATCGCAACTGGATTTTTGGAGTGAGTCCGGTGCCGGCACCGAGGTTCAGCTAACTGTTCCCGCCGCCGTCGCGTATGAGGCTCCAAGCGAGGGTATATTAGCTAGATTGCTTCGTAGGATGAAAAATGGTGCAGAGTCCTCCTAACCTGATTCGCATCTTGACCGTCGATGACCATCCTCTGTTGCGAAAAGGCATCGCTGCGTTAGTCAACGGTGAACCTGACTTGAAACTGGTTGCGGAGGCGTCGAACGGAGAAGAAGCCATCGACGCGTTCCGATCTCACCGGCCGGATGTGACCTTAATGGACCTGCAAATGCCCGGTATCGATGGCATTGGGGCGATCGGCCGTATTCGGGACGAATTTCCCGACGCTCACATTATCGTTCTGACCACCTACACCGGCGACGCCCAGGTTTTGCGGGCCCTTCGGGCTGGTGCACGGGCTTACATCCTCAAGGGACACGTGCATAAGGACCTCCTGGAAACGATTCGTGCTGTGCATGCCGGACAGAAGCGCATACCCGCCGACATCGCCGCTGAACTGGCCGAACACGCCATGGATGACGAATTGACCGAACGTGAAATCGATGTATTGAAGTTGGTAGCTGCCGGCAACGCTAATAAACAAATCGCCGATCAGCTCTCGATCGGGGAAGCGACCGTCAAGAGCCACGTGTCAAATATATTGTCCAAGCTTGGCGCCAACGATCGGTCTCACGCGGTAACGATTGGCCTGAAGCGCGGCATCATCGAACTGGATCTCCCCCAAAAGTAGGACCATCGGCTCCGACTTTGCGGGGTTTCGATCCGGTTGCAATTCCCCTACCATCTAACCGGAGGGGCTCTTGCAACGACTTTTCTCCACCTTTGCCGACGGTTGGCCAGGTGTCGGCCTTTTGCTTCAGCGAGTTCTGGCTGGCACCATGCTCGTTCGCCTTGGAATTGTCCAGCTCACGGGCACACCCGCTTCCACATCGATGGTTCTGCAAGTCGTTAGTGTCTGCGCCGGGATCCTCCTCCTGCTCGGCCTCTGGACGCCAGTGGCGGGGACTTTGATCGCCGTCGTCCAGATGTGGATTGCTTTTGCCTACGTCGGCGATCCTTGGATTCCGATCATCCTGGCAACTCTCGGTGCAACTGTAGCCATGATCGGGCCCGGCGCATGGTCCATCGATGCCCGTCTTTTCGGCAGGAAGCACATCGGAACATAGAAACAGATTTCGAATTCCCCTCCCCCAAAAGTAGTGCAACTCCGACAGACGATTGAGTGATCTCCCGATTCAACCATCAGCGGTTGTGCGCACAGGTCAGTTCGTTCGACACTCATCCCACGCCTACAGTGCTAAAGGTTTTCTTTGCAGGCGATGAACGTCGAAACTCAAGGAGCGGAATATGACATCAGCTGCAATAGCGGCAATTCCTGGACAAAACCTCATCAGTCTGGCGCACATGCTGGGTCACAACTCGGGGCCGCGACCCGCGTCAGAAGGCTCACCAATTGTGTTTGTTGTCGACGATGATGCCTCCGTGCGGGAGTCGCTGGAAGATTTAATTCGCTGCGAGGGCTGGCAGCCGGAGACTTTCGCTTCCGCGCAGGAGTTTCTCGCCTGCCCGCGAGCCCTTGTTCCAAGCTGCCTCATACTCGACGTTTCTCTTCCCGGTATCAATGGACTCGATCTGCAGAAGCTCGTCGCCGTCGAACGGACCGACATGCCGGTCATCTTTATTACAGGCCTCATCGATGTGAGCATGGCGGTTCAAGCCATGAAGGCTGGTGCTGTCGAATTCCTCACAAAACCATTCGGTGATGGAGTTCTGCTGAGCGCCATCCGGCAAGCCCTGGAACGGAGCCGCGCAACTCTCGGTCACCAGGCGCAGATGCAAACGCTTTGGAATTGCTATGCGTCCCTTACACGTCGGGAACGGCAGGTCATGGCATTGGTGGTCTCCGGCCTATTAAACAAGCAGGTCGCCGGGGAGCTCGGCATTAGTGAGATCACAGTGAAGGCACACCGAGGCCAGGTGATGCAAAAGATGAAGGCGGGATCCCTCGCCGAGTTGGTGAAAATGGCCGCAAGGCTGCCCGTCCAAGGCGCGACAGGGTCTCGGGTGACCCCGGCTCCCGGTTCATGGTGAAGGTGCGAAGGCATCTACGATACCATCGTCTAATTGCTTTACTCCTTCACCTCTGGCTTAATCGCAATCGCTGGAGATGCGCGTTGATCGAGCGTGGAGAACTTTTTTGTGAAGGAGAACACCCTATGAGCAAGCACCTCGAATCGCTGTACCAGAATCTTGTAAACGGCAAGCTACCCCATAATCTGAGTTGGAGCGAGGCTGTGGACCTGGTCGAATATCTGGGTGGTGACGTCCAGCCGCATAGAGGCGATGAATTTGTGTTCCGCGTGGGCAGCGAACGCGTGTTTTTCAAGCGGCCGAGCACCCATGATCTTGGCGGGGAGGAAGCTTCCCGGCTGCGCAAATTCTTGAAGAAACCCGCACCGGATTCGCAGGTAGAAGAAACGGCCCAGCCCGGCCGGATGATTGTTGTCATCGACCACCACGCCGCCCATGTTTACCAGGATCTCGGTGGAAGTCGTCCGGCAGACGAACATACGGTGCAACCTTACGATCCTTACAACTTCCATCATCATCTGATTCATCGAAAGGAAGCGCACTACCGTGGCGAGCGCGTTCCCGAAGAGGGTTCGTTTTACGAGGAGATCGCGAAAGATATCACTCCGGCGAATGAGATCGTCCTCATCGGTCACGCCACTGGAAAAAGCAACGCTGCTGACTTCTTGAAAGAATACTTGAAGACCCATCATCCCGACATTTCTCGACGGGTCATCGCTACCGAAAGCGCAGACCTCTCAGCGGTGACCGAGCCGGAAATTGAGGCCCTGGCAAAACGGCACATGATCCCAGTCGTCGAACGCCGTGCTTCGTAACCGCATGTGCGATGTAAGTAATGAAAAAAATGGCGGAAGCGAGTGGGGGTCGAACCCACCGGTGACAGGGTTGCCTGCCGCCCGCCGGTTTTGAAGACCGTGAGAGTCACCGGACTCCTCGCGCTTCCAAGTTGTTTATTACGTGTTGCTTACGGCTGTTACCTTGGTGCCATTGACTGCCACTTAGCTGACAGTTAAGCTTTCTCCATGAGAAAGCCACGGCATCACGATGGTGTTGTTTACGAGGCATCAGATTCAATCTACATTCGGTATTGGACCACGAAGACGGTTGCAGGACAACCAAAGCGTGTGCGCGTCTCACACCTGTTGTGCCGGAAGGATCACAAGCACCACAACACCACCTGCAAACCAGTCAAAGACCTCGCCCGCGCACACATGGCAACCATCAACGCGACCACAGGCCCCGAGGCCGGTGTTGCTCCGTTGCCTATCACCGATTATTGGACCAAGGTTTACCTGCCCTTCGTGACGAAGAACCTCAAACATTCAACGGTTGCCGGGTATGAGCAGATTTGGAAACAACATCTCAACACTCATTTCACCGGGCGCACCTTCCAAGAGTACGAACCACACCACGGCAACAAGTTGCTCAACGAGATTGTAGCCGGTGGTTACGGTCGCCGCACCCTTGAGCACACACGCACCTTGCGAGTGTACGAGTAGGATTCATCTTCCACGCTGTTCAATCACCGTGGGCCTGTGTTGAACAAAGCAACCTTGCCTGCCCATGATTACCAGAGCCAACATCGCTACCATACCCCAAGCAAAGAAGTGGGTGTTGTGACGGCGACCCATGTCATAACCTCCAAGTGAACGGTGAAGAGTATAATAGCGGTCGCCTAACCCAACACCGCGAAGTCCGCCCCAACACCGCCCTTCAGCGCAACATCAAGCTTCTTATCCATCACGCTCTGAAGGGTGGTCAGGCCACGCACGGCCTGACAGAGATGAGCGACTTCACGTTGTAATTTGGCAGTCTCTTCAGCGACGGATTTCACTGCGCGTCGTTCCGGTCCTGTGTATGGTTGACTCATCGGACACCTCTTCCTTTGTGAAATTCTGTGTGAATCTCCAACATCTGCGGCCCGGTGTACTCGCAGGCTGCAATGACTTCGTTGTTTGGGTGTGGTGGCATTTGGTTGGGCCAACCGTTCGGCACACCCTTAATGTTCGGTTTTTTGATCCGACCTTCCAAATGGGTGGGCCGGATGCCATTGTCAAACAACTTTTGTCCAACCCAAACATCCTCTGCTGTGGGGTGATAGTCGCGCCGTTCGGGTTTAAGCAACATCACTTCCATGGAACGTTTGGATAGCCCACGCACCCACCCGATACATGCTGAGATTGGTGACGAAGCCTTAAGAGCATTGACGGCTCCGAAGTAATCCCCATGGGTGGGTGCGACCTCTTGCCTTTTGTACTCTGCGACAGCACCGCAGTAGTCGAAAGGTTTCAGCGCAAGCAACCGCTCAGGCCGCAGGTAAACATCATCGTCAACCTTCCACAGATACTCGTAGCCTCGTTGCAAGGCCCACCGATGGATTGCGTTCACTTTGTCCTTTAGCTCTTTGTAGTCATCGTCAACATCCAAGCAAACCTCATCGGATGCCCGTTCACCGTAGATGGACCATCCCTTGAAGAACACGACATCAGCCCCAACAACGTCCTTCACCCTTTGGCCCTACGGTGATTGATCCAACCTCACATTCAGTGTGCTCCACTCTACCTCGACGCTCAAGGGGAAGTGTTAGACCACTCAACACCGCCGAACGAATCTTGTTGGTTAGTTTTGGATCATTGAGAGTTGAAGCAAGCACCTGAAGATTCACCTTCTCTGAGGTGTGAATCGTGATGGGGATGTGAATTTCCAACTCATGCTTTGGGAGTTCAGTCCTAGGTGTCATGTTGTTTCACCTCACGTTGATTATTAATCAATAACCGATGCCGGTATAGAGGGCGGAACAAGGAACTACATTGGTCACTTGTGCGGCTGACCAGCCGTTCTACAATATCCAGACAGAGGCGACACAGCTATGAAGAGACTCGGGTTGCTACTGGTGTTCTCTGCTTCATTGGCATTCACTCAAGAGGCAGCGACACCAACTCAACTCACTCAGGTTCCACCGAAACCGACCTGTGTGATTATTCTCAGGAACGGCTCATGTGCAGACCTGTGGAGGGCCTACAACCAAGCCCTCGCGCTGCGCACGCGGGAAGAAATCCAGATTTATGTGAGTCGCCAAAAGGAACTGGCATCACAACAAGCAACTGCACCACTGCAACAACAAATTGACGATCTAAACCAGCTAGTGAGTGACCAACAGACTCAAATCAACAAACTTAACGATCAAGTTCAGGCCGATGCGGCGACTGTTCTTGAGGTGAAAGCCGACGATGCGAACACCGCGATTCAAGCAAAGAAATCAGGATTGGCCCAAGGTGCCGGGTACGGTGTGGGAGCAACACTCGTGCTCTTTGCCTTGGTCTTCGGCATCAAGCGATTCACAAGCAACTTCGCTGTGGTAAAGAAACCCGCAACAGGTTAGTTTTATCTTCCTCGCGCAACCAACTTTTCAATCCACTCTTCAACATCGCTCTTGCGAAACCTCACCGCCGAACCAATCCGCAACACAGGTAATGGGTGCTCACGCAACTCACCTGACCGGGTGCGTCCTTTGCTCATCTCGTACACTTGGCCCTTGCTGATCCTCAGCATTGCGGCGACCTCATCAGCGGTCAAAATCTCAATCATAACTAAATTCTAACCAACTCATCCCGGTGACTGTGACCGGGATGAAATCTACTGCCACTTGGCTGCCACTTTGCTCCCAGAGCGGCCCAAAACAGCCCAAATAGCTCCACTGTCAGCCGGGTAACTCCCTGATTCCAAAGCCATCTGTACTTGCGGCCTCGATTTGAAGACCGGGACGATCACCGGACCGCATGCGCTTCCGCGAGGGCGTGATTTCTCCGCCCGCCATTTCTGCTGCTACTTGGGCTGGGCAGTCGTTCGCAGATACGGCTTGATCGTCTTGAAGCCGGGGAACTTCTGCGCCGCCTCTTCGTTGGACACCGCGCCCGTAATGATGACATCGTCGCCCGGTTTCCAGTTCACCGGCGTCGCGACTTTGTGCCTCGCGGTGAGCTGCATGGAATCGATGACGCGCAAAATTTCATCGAAGTTGCGCCCCGTCGTCATGGGATAGCTGATCTGCAGCTTGATCTTTTTGTCGGGGCCGACGACGAATACCGTACGCACGGTGGCGTTATCGGCCGGAGTGCGGCCTTCGCTGGTCTCTCCGGCGCTGGCGGGCAGCATGCCGTAGAGCTTGGCAATCTTCAATTGCGGGTCGCCGATCATCGGGTAGTTCACCGCCGTGCCCTGCGTCTCTTCAATATCGGCGGCCCACTTGCCATGGTTGGTCACGGGATCAACGCTTAAGCCGATAATCTTGGTATTGCGCTTGGCGAACTCCGGTTGCAGTTTCGCCATGTAGCCCAGTTCCGTCGTGCACACGGGCGTGAAGTCCTTGGGATGTGAAAATAAAATCGCCCAGCCGTCGCCGATCCACTCATGGAAGTGAATCGTTCCTTGCGTAGTCTCAGCCGTGAAGTCAGGGGCCGTGTCGTTGATCCGGGGAACGCTGTAGGTTTCGGTCGCGGTCGTCATAGGTCATCTCCTCGTCATCTTAAAGTCTATCAAAGTACTTGGGTTTGCGCCCACTCCCATTCGAGTCGGGAAACGGGCGCAAAACGAAACCCACCCGCTGTACCGGGTGGGCTGGAAAAGAATCTCGCTGTTTCCCTAGCCACACGCCGGCGCCGGTCGACAACAACTCTGGGCGCTGGCCGCGTCAAAGAAAAACATCCTGCTAGCATAAAAGCGGCGATGACCACTGTCAAACGGCCGCTGTCGAACCGTCGCTGCGAACGGCCGCTGCCGAATGGCGCCGGTCGAATGAACGAACCGCTGCCAATCCGCCTTCGCATAATCTTTCTGCATCGCCGGGGGATGGCGCGCATCCCTCTCTGTGCAAGGCATTTCACCGTTCTTCAGAAACTTCTATGAGCTCGACGCTGCGATTGGCCATGGCACAGTGGGATGTGTTTTCCTCCCGCGCGCTGGAAGGGAATTCTCTGGCGGTATTTTTCGACGGGCGCGGGCTGAGCGACGCGCAGATGCAGTCGATCGCCAAGGAGATGAATCTCTCGGAGACCACGTTCATCCTGCCGCGCGAGGCCGCGACCGAGCGCGAGCGCGGCGTGCGCGTACGAATCTTCACCGTGCAGGAAGAGTTGCCGTTCGCCGGCCATCCTACGCTGGGAACGGCTTTCGCCCTGCGCGGCGGCTCTGACGCCAAGCAGATCACGCTCGAACTCAACGTCGGAAAAGTTCCGATTCGCTTTGAAGATCCTCCCCCCCAGCCAGCCTTCGGCGAGATGACGCAGATCGATCCCGTCTTCGGCATGCAGCATGATCGCGAAGCGCTCGCACGAGCCACCGGATTGCACCTCGACGATTTCGATCCGTCGCTGCCCGTCGAAACCGTGTCGACCGGACTCGCCTACACCATTACTCCGCTCAAGTCTTTGCAAGTCATCCAGAAGTTGCGCGTCGATCTGAACCGCGCCGCCGACTATCTGGAGAAGACAGGCGGAAAGTTTTTCTACTTCGTGGCGCGTGAAACCGTCGATCCAGCGGCCTGTTTGCATGCCCGCATGCTCTTCTATAACGGCGAGGATCCCGCCACCGGTTCAGCCGCGGGCTGCACGGCCGCATGGATGGTCGCTCACGGCGTGGCTCAGTCCGAGGAGCGCGCGCTCATTGAGCAGGGTGTCGAAATGCAGCGGCCCAGCCGGATTTTCGTGCGCGCGTCGCGCCAAAATGACAACGGCGATAACCGGATAGTTAACGTACGCGTCGGCGGCAATGCGGTTGAAGTCATGCGCGGCGAGTTTTTTCTCTGACGCAACTTGCGCAAGCTGCGGCAAACACAGCCGCCCACTGCCCCGAAAGAAAAATCAATGGCCAGAAAGTCCCATTAGCATCCACGCCACTTTACAGTGAGCTCTCTTCCCGTTAGCATTCAACTCGCTCTGACATTCTTCATATTGAGAAAAGCTTCTGTCGGTTTCGCGACCCGGTGCAACGGCGGCGCACGACAGATTGCGGAAGGCTGATGAAACCCAAGCGCACGATTTTATGTGTAGATGATAACGAGCAGTCCCTTTCCCACCGCAAAATCATGTTGGAAACCCGGGGTTACCGGGTGGCAAGTTTTTCCCGCGGAGAAGACGCGCTGGCGCGGTTCGTGCAAGGCGGAGTCGACCTGGTCATCGCTGACATGGCCATGCCGGGGCTCGACGGACCGCAACTCATCGCCAAGATCAAAGACGTGTCGCCGCATACGCCCGCCATTCTCATCTCCAGCAAAGTCCGCATTTACGATCACGACTCGCAAGCCGACGTTTTCCTCACCAAGGGCATGTATGCCCCCGCCGACCTGCTGGAGCGCGTCCGGCTCTTGCTGGTGCGCAAGCGCGGACCCCGGCGCATGCAGCAGCGTCCAGCTCAAGTTGCGCGGCAGGTGGGCGCGGCCTGAGCTTCGCGCCCCGCGCGTTTGAAATTAAGACGTTTGAATCAAGACAGTTTGAATAGTGCCACAGCGTCCGCCGGCACCCGGCGCCAGCCTTCGTGTAAGATTCTTAACAGGCATGGGCGAAGCAATCATCGAAGCGGTATCCAGCGCAGCCGGATCTATCGAGGCCGGATTCATCGAGGCCAAAGACCTGCGCAAGACCTATCACGTGGGCAAGATTGAAGTCGAGGCGCTGCGCGGCATTTCCTTCAGCGTGCGCAAGGGCGAGTTCGTCAGCGTGGTCGGCCCCTCGGGCAGCGGAAAGTCCACGCTCTTCTACTTATTGGGCGGGCTGACCCGCGCCGACGGCGGCAGCGTTGTCCTCGACGGCGAAGACCTCGCTACTCTCTCCGATGCCGAACGCACTCGCATGCGCAAGCGCAAGATCGGATTCGTATTTCAGAAGTTCAACCTGCTGCCCACGCTTGACGCCCGTTCCAACATCGCCGTCGCCCGCGAAATCTCCGGCAACGGCGCAGGCGATCCCGCGCACTTCAACCGCATCACCGACCTGCTCGGCCTGACTAAACGCCTCGGCCATCGTCCTTCAGAACTTTCCGGCGGCGAGCAGCAGCGCGTGGCTCTGGCCCGCGCTCTCATCAACAAGCCCGCCGTGGTGCTGGCCGACGAGCCGACTGGTAACCTCGACTCCAAAAACTCCGACGTTGTCCTCAGCATGTTGCGGAAATCGAATCAGGAGTTGGGTCAGACCGTGCTGATGATCACGCACAATCCCGAAGCCGCGAAGTACGGCGACCGCATCATCCACATGCGCGACGGCCAGATCGTGCGCCCGGAAGACGATCCGCAGTGGGCGCTGCAGTAACCAGTTCAGTGCAGTTGGCCTCTTAGCGACTGTGTCATCCTGAGCGTAGCCGTTCTTCAGGCGTAGCGAAGGATCTCCCCCTGAACCGGCCTAATGCGTAAGCCAAACGGCACAGCTGCCAAAATAGCGCGAGCATCTCGCCTTAGCGAAAAAAACCTCCTACCAGATGCGCACGCGATCGCCCGGTGCCAGATAGAGTCTGTCTCCCGGCTGAACGTCGAAGGCCGCGTACCACGCGTCGATATTCCGCACCGTCGATGCCCGGTACTCGTCCGGGGAGTGCCCGTCGGTCATCACATCCTGGCGCAGCGCGGCATCCCGCTCCTTCGATCGCCAGTTTCCCGCGAAGGCCAGAAAGAACTGCTGGTCGGACGAAAATCCTTCTTGGTGAGATTCAGTTTTGCCCGCCGCTGCCGCGCGGTATCCGTCATACGCCGCCGAAATGCCCGCCACGTCGGCGATGTTTTCCGCCAGGGTTTGCTTGCCGTTCAACGCCAGGTCAGGAAATGGCTTGTAAGTGTCATACTGCGCGGCCAGCTTCGCGGTCGCGGCGTTGAAGTGCTCGAGATCCGCCGGCTTCCACCAGTTGCGCACGCCGCCTTTGGAATCGAACGCGCTGCCTTCGCTGTCAAATGTGTGGCTGATCTCGTGCCCGATGATCGACCCAACCGCGCCGTAGTTCACCGCCGCAGGAGCCTGCGGATCAAAAAACGGCGGCTGCAGAATGGCCGCAGGAAAGTTGAGCGCGTTTTGCAGCGGCAAGTTGACCGCGTTCACGGTCTGCGGAAACATGCACCATTCCTTGCGATCCACGGCATGCCCCAGGCGACCGACCTCGCGGTGATAACCAAACAAACCGCCGCGCCATAAGTTGCCGAAAATGTCATCCGCCTTAATTTCAAATGCGGAGTAGTCCCGCCAGGTTTCCGGGTAGCCGATACCGACATACAACGTCGTGAGCTTGGCCTGCGCCTCGGCCTTGGTAGCAGCGTCCATCCAGGGCAGGGCGTCGATGCGGCGGCGGAAGGCCGCGATAATGTCCGCCACCATCGCCTGCGCCTGAGCCTTGGCTTCGGCAGAAAAATAGCGCTGCACATAGAGCTGACCCACCGCGTCGCCCAGCACTCCACTGGTCAGCCCCACTCCGCGCTCCCACCGTGGACTTTGCTCGGGCGTCCCGTTAAGTGTCTTGCCAAAGAAAGCGAAGCGCTCGTCGGCCAGCGCCTTGGGCAACACGCCGGCATATTCCTCAACCAGGTGGTAAGCCATCCAGTCTTTCCAGGTTTCGAGCGCCGTAGAGGCGACCAGCGCGGACTCTCCCGCGAAGGCCGTTGGCTGCCAGACGATAAAACTTGTCTGCCCGCTCAGCCCCGCGCCGCGAAAATATTCCGCCCAATCGAGCCCCGGAGCCTTGGCCGCAAAGTCGGCCTGCGTCCACACGTTGTTCGCTTTGTGAATGTCGTCGTTGTCCGCCAGGCTGATATGTTTTTCCGCGATGGCGTGCTCCAATTCGACCACGCGCTGCGCTCGCACATCCGTGTCAGAGAATTTTGCCAGCCGCAGCATGGCGGAAACATGAGCCTGATATTTCGTGCGCACGTCGCGCATGCTCTCGCTGTCTGCTAAGTAGTATTCGCGATCCGGCAGTTCCAGCCCGCCTTGCAGCAGATAGGCAGCATAGTGCTCCGAGTCGTTAAAGCCCGGCGCAACCCACAAGCCAAAGAGATTTGAAGTATGAAAGTTCGTGTTGTTCAGCGGATCGACATCCGCTCGCAGATCCTCACCCAAGGCTCGGGCCAGTTCGCGCTTGTCGCGGATCAGGCCGATGGCCTTAAGCTGCGGGCCCAGCGGCGCCAGCCCTCTGGCCTCAATCGCGGCCTCATCCATATACGAGTGATAAAGGTCGGCAATCTTGCGCGTGTTCGAACCGGCAGGCGCGTTGCTCTTGGCCGCTTCTTCGATCAAGCCAGCCGTACGCTTGCGGCTCAAGTCGATTAGAGAGTCCCAGATGCCGACGTAGCTGCGGTCGCCCGGAATCTCGGCTCGTTTGATCCATGCGCCGTTCGCGTAGTGGAAAAAATCATCGCCCGGTTTCACCGATCGGTCCATATTGGCGACGACTATCCCGTGGGTCTCCGGCGCGGCCGAATCCTGCGCCGAGACGGACAACGAAGTGAGAACCAGGGCCGAAAGAATTAAGACGAAGAGCGCGCGTGCGCTGACTTTCTTGTGTGGGAATCTATGGATGAGTCTCATGGGTAGTTTCCGAAGGATATGCGGCCTACGACCCGGCCAGCCGGATCAAACCAGCCGACCCAAGAGGGTAGCACGGTCAGGCGCGCGCCGACGATGATATCCTTATAGTTCGTCCCGAATGGTTCGACCAGATATGTGCGTCCCGATCGTTGATCCCGCGATGAGGTCCTAAATCCCTTTCATGGCTGACTCAGTGACTTCCAATCCAGAAACTCCCGAAACCCAACCTGCCGTCGACAGCACCGAATCGTTCGGCGACATTCTTTCTCAGTACACCAAGAGCCATTCCCGCAAGACTGAAGGCAGCCGCCAGCTGCAGGCCACGGTGATTGCCGTCAACGCCGAGTCGGTGTTCTTTGACATCGGATACAAGTCCGAGGGCATCCTGCCGATGGCCGCGCTGCAGGGCGAAACCTTGAAGCCTGGCGACAGGTGTCTGGTCACGGTGAAAGGCCGCGATCTCGACGGCTACTACGAGCTCTCGCGCTTCAAAGTCGAGCGCCCCATGGATTGGACGGCTCTCGAAAAAGCTTTCGCCGATAAGACGACTGTGCTGGGTACGGTGACCGGCGTGATCAAAGGCGGCTTCAGCGTCGACGTGGGTGTACGCGCCTTCATGCCCGCTTCGCGCAGCGGAGTCCGCGATGCCGCCGACATGGAGAAACTCGTCGGTCAGGAGATTCGCTGCCGCATCATCAAGCTCGACGTCACCGATGAAGACGTCGTAGTCGATCGCCGAGCCGTCGCCGAAGAAGAAGAACGTTCGGCCAAAGACAAGTTCTATTCGCAGATGAAAGAAGGCGACACGGTCAGCGGCACCGTCCGCAGCCTCACCGATTACGGCGCCTTCGTTGACTTGGGTGGAGTCGATGCCCTGCTGCACGTGAGCGACATCGCCTGGGGACGCGTCAACAAGCCCGCCGACGTGCTCACCGTGGGGCAAGCGGTCGACGTGAAAGTGCTCAAGGTCGGGTCGGAAGGAGAGAAAAAGCGCATCTCGGTAGGCCTGAAGCAGCTGCAGCCGCATCCCTGGGACGCCGTGGCCGCCAAGTTCCATGCCGGCGACCGCGTGCGCGGCACCGTCACCCGCCTGATGGAGTTCGGCGCCTTCGTCGAACTCGAACCCGGCATCGAAGGCCTGATTCATATTTCCGAGATGTCGTGGTCGAAGGGCAAAATCCGAAAAGCCAGCGACGTAGTGAAGCCGGGCGAGACCGTCGAGGCCGTGATCCTGCAGGTCAACGCCGCGGAGCGCCGCATCTCGCTCGGACTCAAGCAGGCCTTGGGCGATCCCTGGGCGGATATTGCCCAGCGCTTTCGAGTCGGCTCCGCGGTCGAAGGCCCAGTCACCAACCTGACTAAGTTCGGCGCATTCGTGCAGCTTTCCGAAGGTATCGAAGGCATGGTCCACGTCAGCGACATCACTGCCGAAAAGCGCATTAACCAGCCAGCGGACGTGCTGCGCGTCGGCCAACTCGTGAAAGCCCAAGTGCTCGCCATCGATCTTGAAAAACGCCAGATGCGCCTGGGCATGAAGCAACTCGTCCCCACCGGCCTCGACGAATACATCGCCGAGCACAACGAAGGCGACATCGTCACCGGCCGCCTCATGGACGAATCCGGCGGCCAGGCCCGCGTGGAACTGGGCGAGGGCATTCACGCGACGTGCAAAGTCACCGCCGCGCCCGCTAAAGTCGGAACTGCGAAAGAATCCCCGAAAGAAGCGAAGGCCGATCTGTCTTCGCTGACTTCCATGCTGCAGGCTCGTTGGAAGACCGGTGCCAGCGAATCGCCCAAGGCCGAGCCCGTACGCGCAGGACAGATTCGCAGTTTCCGGATTGTCAGCCTGGACCGCGCTGCAAAGAAAATTCAATTGGAGTTCGCGTAGGCGTCTCCAAGCGGGAGGGTTTTATGCTGCGAATCGTGCTGCTGTTGGTCGTGATCGCAATCCTGGTTGTGCTCGTCCCGCGCCTCTTGTCTCATGCCGCCCTGCCCGCCGAGGGCAGCGCCGCCCCCGAATTCACCCTCCCTTCGCAGGAAGGCTCATCCGTCAGCCTCAAGGATTACCGCGGAAAGTGGGTCGTCCTTTATTTCTACCCCAAGGATCAGACGCCGGGCTGCTCCCGCGAAGCTCACAACTTTCAAGTCGATCAGCCGAAGTACTCAGATCGTAATGCGGTGGTGCTGGGTGTAAGCGTCGACAGCGTGGACTCGCACAAAAAGTTCTGCACCAAGGAAGGCTTGAACTTCAAGCTGCTCGCCGACGCCGACCACAAAGTCACCGAATCCTACGGATCGCTCACCAATCTAGGCGTGGTGAAATTCGCCGCGCGCCACACCTTTCTGATCGATCCCAACGGCAAGATCGCGAAAGAGTACACCAGCGTCGATCCCGTCAAACACAGCGCCGAAGTTCTGGCGGAACTGGATCAACTGCAGAAATCCGAAGCAGGGAAGTCCTAGCCCGCTTGCTAGACTGCGTAATTTGTCATCCTGAGCAAAGCGAAGGACCTATGTAGTTGTCGCGAGTACAACAGTCTTTTGGCTAGCGCCGGATGACGGCCCAAGAAACTATTCCACGACGTAAACTAACAGCATGGCAACCGCCGCCAGCAACGATGTTCGCGGACCCGCTGGTAAGCAGGCCTACCGCTACCCTCCAGGCTTCCAGCGCAACCTGCTCTGGTTCGCGTTCCGCAAGTTTCGCCCCGCCAATCCCATCCTGCTTTTCCAGCACCTGGCCGAGAAATACGGCGACATCGCGCACTACAAAATCGGCTGGCACCACATTGTTTTTCTGAACCACCCTGACTACATCCGCGAAGTGCTCGTCGTACAAAACGACAATTTCATCAAGGAACGCACCGTGCAGCGCACCAAAATGCTACTGGGTGCAGGCATGATCACCGCCGAGGGAGCGCAGCACCGCGCGCAGCGCCAGGTCGCACAGCCCGCGTTTCATCGCCAGCGCATCCCCGAATATGCCGGAACCATGGTCCGCGAGGCCGCTGCCATACGTGATCGCTGGCGTCACGGCGAGCAGCGCGACATCTCCATCGACATGATGCACCTCACGCTCAACGTGGTCGCGCAAACTTTATTTGCCACGGATCTGCGAGAGGAAGCGAATGAGTTGGCCAGCGCCATCAACCGCATCATGGGCCTCTACAATTTTCTGGTGATGTTGCCCGCCGCGGAATGGCTGGTTCACGTTCGCCCGCCCGGTCTGGCCGCATTCGTTCGAGCGCGCAAGCGCATCGACGCTGTCGTCTACCGCATGATCGCCGCTCACCGCGAGCGTGGCGCCCACGGCGGCAGCCTGCTCGACCTGATGCTCGCCGCCTCGCCAGACCAGAGCGCAGCTTCCGAGCAATCCCTGCGCGATCAGGTCATCACAATTTTTCTCGCCGGCTACGAAACCGTCGCCAACGCGCTCTCTTGGACGTGGTACTTGCTCTCGCAGAATCCCGAGTGCGAACGCCGCTTCCACCAGGAGATCGACCGCGAACTCCAAGGCCGCCTGCCCACCTACGACGACGTTCCCCGCCTGCGATATGTAGAGATGGTGATGGCCGAATCGATGCGTCTCTATCCACCAGCGTGGGCCATGGGCCGCTACGCCCGCAACGATTTTCAACTCGGCGAGTTTTTCCTGCCCGCGAAAACTACCGTCCTGATGAGCCAGTTCATCACTCATCGCGACCCCAGATTTTTCCCCGACCCGCTGTGCTTCGATCCCGAGCGCTTCACCCCCGATGCCAAGTCGCGCCGCACCCGGCTCACCTATTTCCCCTTCGGAGCCGGCTTCCGGCAATGCATCGGCGAATCTTTTGCCTGGATGGAAGGTGTGCTCTTGCTGGCCACGCTGGCGCAGAAGTGGAAACTGAAACTCGTCCCGGGCCATCGCGTCGAGCCCGAGCCGCTCATCACCCTCCGCCCCAAGTTCGGCATGAAGATGCAAGTGGAAGCGCGCGCGTCCAATTATTAGCTGCTTCGCTCTACTTAGCTGCCAGATACATTTCAGCGACGTGCCGCGTGATCTTACCCGGCTCCGAGTCCGCCAGGTTTGTGAGCGCGACCACTGTGAGCTGATCATCTACATAGCGGTCGATGGCGGTCTCGAATCCCTGCCACGATCCGTCGTGATGAATGCACCGGTGTCCGTTTCTCTGTTCAATGAACCAGCCAAAGCCGTAGCCGCCTGGGTTCGGCGTTCCATTCTTCAATTTCACCGGCGTCCACATCAGGTCGAGGCTCGACCGCCTCAGCAACTTCTCGCCGTAAAGCGCGGCATCCCACTTCGCCAGATCCAGAATCGAAAAATATAGGCTGCCGTCCGCGGTTGTGTTCACCATGGGCGCCACCCACTCCTGATTCTTCAACTCGCCTTTCACCAGCCGGTATCCGCCCGCACGATTCGGAATGATGTCGGCTTCGCTGATAATGCGCGTGGTCGTCATACCGAGCGGCTGAAAGATCTTCCGATGCAGAAAGTCTCCATAGAACTCGCCCGTCACTCGATGAATCAGAATTCCCAGCGTCACGTAACCAAAATTGCTGTATTCCCACTTCGTCCCCGGCTCATACGCCAGAGGAATGCTCTCGATCAGCTTCAGTTCTTCCTCTTCAGTCCAGTCTTTGCGCATGTCAAAGTCTTTGGGATAGTCGCCAAAACCCGCGGTGTGGCTGAGCAACTCGCGGACGGTCACATCTTTCCATGCAGGCGGAGCATCGGCAAAATGTTTCGTCAGCGGATCGTCGAGGCTGATTTTCCCCTCCTCGACCAGCATCATGGCCGCTGTCGCCGTGAATTGTTTTCCCACGGATCCCGACTGGAAGATAGTCTCCGGCTTTACCGCCACCTGCAATTCGACGTTAGATAACCCAAAGCCTTCGGCCTGCACGATCGTGCCGTTCTTCACGACAAGCAGCGACAGTCCGGGGATGTGCTGGCGTTGCATTTCCGCCTTGACGTACTCGGAGACCGCAGCCGTGGTCGCAGCACTCTGCGCTCTGGCGCTGAAGTGAGCGAAAAAGAAAATCAGAGAGACAACGCAGGTCAAGAAAGTTCTCAAGCGCATGGGTGAGGGCAGTTCTTGGTTTGCGTCCCCGAGTCTAAACGATTTACCCTCGCCCCCGGAACTGGATAATATGTCGCCGGTCGCGTTTCGACGGTCGTCCCGCCGGCAGCGTTTCGAACTCGCGCATGGCCTTGCGCTCGGCCGCGGCTTTCTGCCGCAGCTCGCGGCTCTCTTCGCTTTCACGGTAAAGCGTCTGCGCCACCGCCGCCGGCCCGCGCACCTCGCTGAGCAGCAAAACTTCCACCTGAAAGTCGCCGCCCTCATTACTCACGCGCAGTTTGTCGCCAACCCGCACTTCGCGAGCCGCCTTAGCTGGTTGCCCGTTCGACAAGATCCTGCCCAGCTCACACGCCCGCTTCGCCAGCGGACGCGTCTTAAAAAATCGCGCCGCCCACAACCAGATGTCCATCCGTACGCCGTTCATAGGTCCATTTTCCTACAGGACAGATCAGAAATAGGGAGGCTCAATTGGAATTGAGCGCTTACGAATTCACCGACCGATGTCCTCCCGCAGGAGCGCGCCAAGCGCTCCGGAGGGATCTTACGAAACCCAGGCATCGGTTGCACCGATGCGAGGAGCGCCTGCACTGCCGCAAGCGAAGGCATTCCCATCCACGGCATCAACTGGGCAGCTCTCATAAGATCCCTCGCCCGCTGTCGCCGCCGCTCAGGATGACATTGGGCGGAAATCGGTTTGAAAATGAGCCACTGCTCAGAAAGATCCGCAGCCAAAAGTGAAAACGCAGAGAGTGATAGCTTTAGAAATGAAAGATCAAATCGCTGGCCACCGTAAGCTGGTTCTGCCGCCGCCCATTGTCGTATGCTTTCATATCCCCACGCACGTTCGAACCGCACCTCCGGACGAATCTGGATCGTGCTGCCGATCCAATGAACCCACGTAATCGTGTTCTCCGAGTAGCGGGTCGCATAACCGGTCCGCTGGCCCTTCTTGTCGTTTAGGAAATCACTGCGAAACGACAGGAAGTCATGCGCTGACAATTCCTTCTGTACGAAGTTCACCAGGGCATACTCCGGCGCCGTACACCGCTGTTCTCCCGGCAAGCAATACGCGGCGTTCGCGCCTAATTCCGGCTGAATCGTTCGGCCCAGCGCAGGCACGTCGCGCTCATACATGTACCAGGTCTCGGTGGCCATGTGCCACGACTTCGAAAACTTGTGATACCACGTCGCGTCATATTGCTGCAGATTGTTGTACGCGTACTTCCCGTTATTGATGCCGTTGGCACAGAGATAATAATTGTCGTTCGCCGACGTGGTCGTATAACTCAGGCACGCCGTTCCCGAGGGCTTCGCATCCGGCGTCCACATCGCCACGTCGTGCCCGTCGGTGATACCGAGTTGTACCAGCCAATGGTCGTCCAGTTTCACGGTCGCCATCAGCCCCGTGTCCGTGAACGGATCGATCGCATACAGCAGCGAGTGGCTGAAGATGTAGTTGTTCGGCGCCAGCTGCGCCTCGATCCCCGGCACAGAAATAAAGCGTCCCACTCGCAAGTTCATCCCCTGCGCCACCTGCGGAATATAAACATCCACATATTCCAGCGTGGGATCAAATCCGTATTGATGACGATCATTGAGCAACTGGCTGCTCCCATAGCCCTTCCCGATCGTGTAGCGATAGTCCGTGCCGTAGAGTGCGGTCAGGTGATAGCCCCAGTCGACATGATCCTGCTGCACCGAGTCCGGCAGTCGCTCGGCATAGAGAACGATCTGATTCATTTCCAGCCGGGTCGAGTAGACATCGTTCGCTTCCGGTGCGTTGCGACTGCTCGACGTACTGAAGTTCAGCGTTGGATCGATCCATCCATATATCTTTGTGCGGCCAGTCGCCTGGTTGATGGCCGTCATCAGCGGATAACTGTTCGTATCCGGTTCTCCAATCACCGGCGAACCGCCGTACGACCAATCTGAGTTGGGAAAGGGAGGCGAATCCAGCGGCGATGGAACTCCACGCCGCGCCGGCGCTGGCGAAGTCGATGCTGCTCCAAACCAGTCCTGCCGGTAGAAGTCAGCCCAGCGCGCAAAGAAATTCTTCCTCTCCGTCGCTTTCGAAGTAGTGCTGGCCAGTTGCGGAGCATCCAGCAGCGGTTTTTCGGCCTGTTGACCAGTAGCCAGATCACACCCCAAGACCACCACAACCACGAACATTAAGAAGGGGTATAGGCCGGGGCGCGAATCGCTTGTCAGTCGCATATGTTGGCCGAAACGGCCACCAGGGCCGACCGAGAGCGCAGGGAAGCTATTCCAGTCTCAAGGAACTACCAGAAGATTATAGAGGCCCGGGTCGAATCGTACCGACGTACAGAGGCTTTCACAAAACGCCTAATAGTACGCTTAAGGTCCGCCATTTGCACAGACAACCAGAGTGGAGTAAATTGATTCCGCTCGGGCAATAGAAGTTCTCCGGGTCGGGTTAGTAAGTCAGGGAACTCCAGGTTAAATTCCGTAGTCCGGAATAACGGGCAGAACAACGGGCAGAGCAACGGGGCAGCGCCGGGCCACTACTCTTACGCGCGGACCTCCGAACCAAGTGAGTTCACGATGTCTCGATCGGATTTGAGCCAACTAACCGTACGCGTATTAGTCGCGGCAGTTGTCGCCGCGACGGTTTGGCTCCTCTTGTGTCTCTTCGCCGCTCCTACTGAAAGCCGATCCGTCCTTCTCACTGCCTTTGGCGGAACCTGCGGTGGCTGTCTTGGCGCACTTAGCCCCGGTTGGAAAGTCACACGGTTAGTCTCAAATGCAATCGCAGGGACTGCTTTGTCCTTGTTCCTCTATTACTGCGTTCGCGGAGTAATTCTGCGGGCTGCCGCACCACCCTCTAGTATGCGGGCTTGTGGAATTGCAGCGTTGGGGTTCCTGGCCAGCATGAGTCGAACTCCCAACGAAACCTGGGGCCACGCAAGTCAGGTCGCGGCAAGAGGCGCAGTACTTTTAGTTTTAACGTTTCTGATTCTAGGGATTGTTTCCTTATTTCCATAATTTCAGACACATGGAAAGCTTTGACGAGAGTGTGGAGCAAAATGACCAAACCAATTCTCTTTGTTTACCTTGTCGTCGTTGCCTGTCTGGCGACTTACTTGACCGCGACCCTCTGGATGGCCGAGGTTAAAGAGCCGCCGGCTCCCGCGACCAATTCGCTTAACTGTACCGATAAGCCCGGGGATCCTCCGAACATCACGGTCCTCGATCCAGCTTCTGTTGCGATCGGAGAAGACCACCTCAACGTAGCCGTCTACGGCTGCAACCTTACGCCCAACGCGAAAGTGAGATTCAATGGTATCGAGCGGCAGACCAACCCCGCCGACGACCATGAACTGATCGTTTCCTTGCAGGCGTCGGATTTCGCAGGCGCGGCCACCATCGCGGTGAGCGTCGAAACTCAGGTGCCGAACGAAAAAAGCGCCGACAAGAAGACGTTGCTTTCGAATGTCCTGAATCTAAGAGTCAAACAGGCTTCGGATCTCAAAGCAGTCTGGATGGTTTTTGGAAAAGAGCATTGCATTACTCTTGAGCTGCGCCTGATTCTGCTGGTGCTGTTCACTGGCACCCTGGCGGCTTCGATCTCAGGTATGAAGTCGCTTGTCGACTACATCGGTACCAAGAAGTTCGATGACAGTTGGTTGGCCTTCTACTATGCCCAACCGTTGGTCGGCTCTGGTCTGGCGTTTATTTTTTATCTGGTGACGCGCGCCGGTTTCCTCGCCGGCACCAACGCCGACATCAAAGCAGTGAATCCATTTGGCTTTGTGGCGGTGGCGGCACTGGTGGGAATGTTCTCCGATTCGTCTTTCAGAAAGCTGAACGAAATCTTCGACACGCTCTTCAAAGTCGCGGCCAAGGATACGAGGTCGGGCTCGCTCACGGGGCTGGCCATCGATTCTCCGAGTTCTTTGCCGCCTGGGACGAACGGAGCGCCGTACACATTTACGTTTCAAGCGAAGGATGGCAAGCCACCGTACACTTGGACTGCTGTCAATCCGCTGCCCGGTGGACTCACTCTAAGCGCGCAGGGCGTACTTAGCGGCACACCACCCGCGGCGGTTCCGCAGACGGCCTTCACGATCCAGGTGAAAGACGCCGCGGGTGAAATCGCCACCGGACAGTTTAGTTTGACCATCAACTAGGACTGAACACTGTGGTTTCAGGGTTGCTGCGGGAATCCGGAGCGCGGTGACGATGCCGCTGGCCTTCTGGTTGCTGAGCGCCTGCAAGAACTCAACATCGACGCACAAGTTTGTTCAGGGGAACCGTTGGCGCTCCTGCAGCAATGGGATGGAGCACACGACGTACTCCTGATCGACGCGGTGGTCACCCGCTCGCCGCCCGGCACTATTCATGTGTGTGGAATGCGTCGGAAACCAGACTTCCCCTGAACCATCGGAATCCACTCACGGATTCGGCGTCGCTCTCGCGATCGAACTCGCGCGGAAGCTGTTCTCACCAAATATCATTCGCAAGCAAATTCGGTTGGGACGTTCTATCTTTCGATCGCATGGCTTTTGTAAAGCAGCTCCGATTCAATTAGGAGGTGGAAACGATGCCGCGTCGCCCTGGATTTGCACTCCTGCTGTTAGCTTTAGCCGTTTTCCCGTCTCGCTGCGCCCTCGCTCAGGAAGCCGCCGCAGCCGACGGCAACGCCAAGCTCTCCCGAACGCATTGTGAAGTCCTCTCGTCGTGCGTTCGGAAGATCCTGTATTTTTCAAATGTTTCGCAGCCCACCGACCTCCAGGATGTGGTCAACGCGATACGCGTCATTGCAGATATCCAACGCGTCCAACAAATTCTTTCCGGGTCGATCCTCGTCGTCGAAGGCACGCCCGAACAAGTGGCCCTGGCCGAAAAACTAGCCGATGCGATCGATAAGGGCAAAAGGAGATTCGGTGGGTTGGGGTACCGCATCGACCTCAAAATCCAGGAGTCGCAAGGCGACAAGAAATTGCATTCACGTCCCTATTCTTTCGTGACGGAGGCGCGCCAGACGGCCACAGTCAGCATAAAAAGACGAACGCCTGCACCGGTCCCGCAAGAGCCGGCAACCGAAGCCAAGCCGCCGTCCGATCCCAGCCCCAGCCGTAGCATCGAATGCCGCATTCTCATCGAGAATGAGCGCACGCTCGAACTGAGTGTGGAAGCGGAATTTGCCAGTGACGTGACGAACGATTCGAGCGGCGCGACTCCCCCGCTACTCCGGGTCAGAGAAAATGTCACGGTCGAACTGGACAAACCGACGGTCATCAGCCGGATCGACGATCCTGACGGCGATCGCAGCTTCACGATTGAACTGACCGCCACCCGAATTAAAGATAGGTCGTAAAGCTCCAGCGGCGGTTATGAACCTCAGGCCGGTATTGGTCAGTCGGTCCCCAGCTGACGATGAATCCCCATTTACCCTCAAAGCCCCGGGCGAACGGACGGCGCAAGCTTGCGCTATCGCCTGATAGCAACAGTTACTTCCGGTTGCCCGTTATCTGCTCAGGATCGACGCAAAGTGCGGAGATCACTTCGTACAAGCCGACTTAGCATTACCTATCCGCCTGGTGGCCCCGGGATTGCTTCCTGTTTGCCGACAAACTGGAAACGATCGCATGTTGCTCAACTAATTGCCGAGGGGAAGCGCTTATCGCGAGCCGAGCGAAGTGCGGACATGGAGCATCTCATCCACTCTTCTCAGAAGGTCACCTCGTGATAGTGGCTTCGGCAGGAGGATGGCTCCCTCTGCGATGAGTTGTTGAGCCACGGGAACTTCAGCATATCCTGAAACGTATAAGACTTTCGCTTCCGGATGCAACGCCTGTACTTTTGTCGCAACTGAGGGCCCACTCATGTCAGGCAGCACTACATCGCTGACGATCAGAGCGATAGGTCCCTTGTATTGCTCGGCTACCTCGATGGCATGACTTCCGCGACCGGCTTGCAGGACGTCGTAGCCGTTCGTGGTGAGACACTCGCACGTCACTTGCCGCAGAGATTCTTCGTCTTCCAACAGGAGAATTGTTTCTGTGCCTCGTGGATACGCGCTTCGCTCTTCCAGGCCGCTAACCAGTGGCGGAGCCTTTTCATCCACCCGCGGCAAATAGATTTCGAAGGTGGCACCGGCTCCTGGCGCGCTCGAAACCCAGATATATCCGGTACTCTGCTTAACAATTCCATAGACCGTGGCCAATCCCAGCCCCGTACCGCGCCCCTCTGCCTTCGTAGTGAAGAACGGCTCAAACACACGGTGCCGTATGGCATCCGTCATTCCCACTCCCGTGTCATTTACCGAGAGGCGAACGTACCGCCCAAGCTTGGCGTAGGGATGGCGGGCCACATCGTCTGGCCCCAGTTCGGCATTCGCAGTTCGGATCGTGAACTTGCCACCATTGGGCATAGCATCGCGCGCATTTGTGGCCAGGTTCATAAGGATCTGCTCGATTTGTCCACGATCAGCCAGGGTTGAATCCAGGCTCGTCTCCAGGTCTGTCACAATCTGCACGTCCTCGCCAATTAGGCGGTGTAGGATCTTCCCGACATCGAGAACGACCGCATTCAGGTCCAGGATGGCTGGGTAGAGTATCTGCTTACGGCTGAAGGCTAGCAACTGCCGGGTCAATTCGGCGGCACGCCGAGTGGCTTTTTTGATCTGCTCTGCGTAGTGCTGCTGCACTTGGGTCGGTGTTGTTTCGAGGAGTAGGTCAGCATTTCCGAGAATGACGCCCAGAAGGTTATTGTAGTCATGCGAAATTCCTCCCGCCAGCAGCCCCACGGCTTCCATCTTCTGCGCCTGACGGAATTGTGCCTCCAGGCTCCGTCGTTCGGTAATGTCTTCCACAACGACTTCGAAGTGGCTGAACGACCCATCCTGTCTGCGGAAAGCCCCTCCGCTTATTCGAACGACGATGATCTTGCCGTCTTTGCGTTTCCAATTGACTTCACGCCCGCTCACGCGCCCGCTGGGCCCGTAGCTGTCAAGAATCGACTTGCGATCGGCCGGCTCCTCATAGAGGTCACGGCTCAGGTTCCGCGTGAGCAATTCTTCTTTTGAGCTGTAGCCCAGCATGGCTACCAGAGCTGGGTTTACGTCTAACAAAGCGCCGTCCAATTGTGATCGAAAGATGCCATAGGTTGCGTTCTCGAACAGCGCCCGATATTTCTCTTCGGACTGTCGCAGCGCTTGTTCTGACTGCTTGCGATCGGCTATGTCGATGAAAGTGACCACCGCACCGACCAGTTCACCAGCCTTGCACATTGGATAAGACCAATATTCGGACGGGAAGCTCGTTCCATCCGCACGCCACAGGACTTCATCAGTGATGTGACTGGCCCTACCTTCGCGGATCGCTAGATAGATTTCGCATTCCTGCTTCGGATATGGGGTTGCATCCGCTCGAGTGTGATGCATGAGCGCATGCATGTTCCTCCCAACCAGGTCTTTGGGAGTCGCGTAGCCAAGCAGACGTAGGCATGCTGGATTACAGAACGTGCAATCTCCCTCTAAATCGAGGCCATAAATCGCTTCTGCGGTCGAGTTCAACAGCAGCAGGTATTTCTCTTCACTCTCCTGCAGCGACTGTTCAGTTTTCTTGAGGTCGGTAATATCCACTCCTATGCCAAGCATGTGAGTGGACCCATTACGAACCATCACGCCGTGCGCGTCGACCCAGCACGTAGTTCCGTTGGGCCACACCAGTCGATACTGCTGAGCGTACTCTCCTCCACCCGCGATCACCTTTCGGATCGCATCTTCTACTCTAGGCCGGTCTTCCCGGTGAATCCTTGTAACAGCATCTTCAACCTGACCGGAAAATGTATCCCGCGTGTATCCGAACTGGCGGTAGGTCTCGTCCGACCAGATCACCGTGTTGGCCACTGCGTCCCAGTCCCACAGTCCAATCCGAAGGCCAGCCTTCTGTGCCAATACCAAGCGTTCTTGCCAATCTTGAACTGCTCGCTCTGCCCGTTTCCGATCCCTGATATCGCGTGCAACCACCTCGATCGCCGGCGCTCCGTTCCAGCAAATTGGGATCGCGACAGCTTCGATTTGCACCGACGACCCGTCACAGGCGATTAGAACGGACTCCATTGGAGGAGACGCCGTTCCGCTCGCGTAACAGTCCTGAATTCGATTTCTTATTACTAGCAGGTCGTCAGGATTGACGATCTCGTTAATGTCCTTACCGAGGAGTTGCTCCGGTCCTGCTGCGCCCAGTAATCGTACACAGAATGGATTCACAAAGACTATTTTGTCTTCGCTATGAACGATAATCGCGTCGGGCAACGCTTCCACAAGTGTTCTCGATCTCTGCTCACTCTCTGCGAGCGCCTCCAGGGAGACGTTGCGATCATCGAAAGGCGCAGTCGCTTGTCCTGAGGTGCCGACCATACTCAACTCCATTGCGATCTTTCAGATTCGCGAATGTCAAAGAACGATCTGTGGCGCGCCGAACTACAAATCCCGGGCTATGTCTATCCTTAATCTCGACCTTAGCATTCGCGCTGGCTGTCTTCCGGTCAAAAGTGCACACTCCTGCCATGCCACTCTTGATGGTCTCCTGCCCCAGGAGAGCTCTTTTGGCCCGGCATACAACGGCTGGTAGTGTCTGACAAGGGCGTCGCATTTCCGACATTACCCAACAGCTCTGCCGCGTAGCCTTTACAGCCGATTCGTAATAAGCAGGAAGCCAGACATGTGGCATCCTCATAGCGTGGGGATTGTCCCTGAGTGACGGCCAACCCGGAAGTTATCTCTTCGTCCGCCGGATTAATACTGGGAAACGGGCTTGTGTTTCTCGATGTCCGGATGGTCGGCAAACGGGAAGTTTGTCCGACCCGCCACTGCTAGGGGGTGTCTCAAGTGGCGAAACATCTCGAGTCCACTCATCGGCCCCTGTCAGGGAGTCTGAGTTTTATTCCCCAGTGCGGAAATGTCAGTCGGGCTGAGCGCCCGCGACTACCGCTCTTGCGCCGGGATGTTGGACTGCCAAGTTCCCGAGAGCGTCCTAACCCTTCCGGGTCACCCTTCATTGTTTAGAAGGAGCCTTTGCGCTGCTCAGCAGCTCCAAGCGCTTCTGCGCGATTGCGTAATTCGAGCTGACGCTCTCGAATTCAGGTTTTTCCACGCGCCGATACATACTTTCCGCCGCGTCGAAGGCGCCATATTGCTCGGCGATCAAACCGAATCCAAACCAAACCGCGGAGTCGGGCTCCTCAAGTTGGCCTGCCTCCATGGCTTTCAACAGATATTCGCGGGCCTGGCTGGTCTTTCCGGCCTGAGCGTAGATGCAGGCCACCGTGTGGATAATACTGAAGTTATTTTTGCTCAGATCATTCGCGCGGTTGGCGACCTCAATGGTCTCATCCGTGATTGGTTGCGGCAGCATAAGCGCGTACCAGGCATACTGGTTCAGGTCCGACTCTGTTGCCTTGCCCTTATCGATGATCCCTTTAAGGATTGCCCGGGATTTCTCGATGTTTCCGCGATCGAGCTCAAGGGCCGCGGATGAGCGAGTGTAGTCAAGCTCGTCTGGATATTGTTTCATTTTCTCCTGCACCAGTTTGTCCCATTCGTCATAAAGCTTGAGCTGGCGATAGGCCGTTGTTGCGAAGTTGAAGGCGCGAACCGAGGAGGGAGCAGCCTTCAGCAGGTCTTGCGATGCCGACAGGAGATCATTCCATCTCTTTGTCGCGGAATCCGCATACGCGATGACCAACGTCAGTCGAGTGCGCTCAGCGTCCGTTTTGGCTGCAGCCCGGGCGTGATTCAACTCAGACAGGTAGCTTCCTGCCGCTTTTGACTCCATCAGCGAAAGCGCGGCTGTCCGCATGGTCGCCGCGTCGGCGTCCTGGCCCTTGGTCCAGAATTGCGGAAAAAGCGCACCCGATAGCGGGTCATCGCCGCTGGAAGCGTGAATCAGTTCGCGCGCACGATCCAGCCAGGTGCGGGCGGCGGTCAGATTGTTCTTCTTCAGTTCGCGAAGCACAAGCCATGCCAGGTCTTCCGCATTAGTCGTTTCCGTTCCTGAAGAAAACGATGCGATCTTGTATGCGCCGCCGTCGTGCATCACAAAAATCGTCTGCGCGGCCGCGCCCGGAGCCTCAAGCGTCACTTTGTAGCCCGAATTTTCGTCACCCTCCAGCGTGCAGTGCATGTTTGAGATCGCAATATCGGCGATAACTGCAAGCGGCAGGTCCCCACTTCCGATTTGTTGCTTCATGGTCGACATCATCTTCTCAAACTCTTTTTGATCGAGCGTCGCGGTGGTGTTATCGGGATCAATGTAGACCAGAGACTTGAGCTCCTCCAGCTTCAAGGTGCCGCTGAGCATTTTCTGGAAGAGCCGGTATACGACACTGCGAGGGTCGGCGGAATCAATCTTCACTTCCGTGTAAAGCTTGGTCTTGCTGAGCACGGCGAGGCTGCGATTCTGACCCTCGTCGCTTTGTCCTTTGGAAGCTTCGGCAATCATCGCTGCAGCCTCGGGATACTTTCGCACCCGAATCAGCACGGCGGATGCGTTCGCCAGTACCTTGCCTCGAGATTGTTCGTCGGTCGTCGATTCCAGAGATTTCTTCACCGCCGGATCGATGCCGCTCTCTACCGCCGTTGCCGCAACCGTCAGTCCCTTCCGGGTGTCACTGGTTGGGAGTGCGGCGGCATATTCGAGCAGCCCCTTGTAGTCTCCCCCGTACCACAGGTCGTAGAGGACGTTGTCTTCGTACTCGCGTTCGTAGCCTTCATCTAGTTTTTTTAGATCGCGCAACACGACGACGGCTTCCCGCAGCGCCGCCGGGTCCGCATACCTGATTCCGCTAGCATCGTATTCGAGCAATAGGGCCAGGTTGACGCGGGCTTCTTTGTCCTTTGGGTCGAGTACGATTGCCTGCCTGTAGGCGGCCACAGCTCCGGCGTAATCCATGCCCTTCTTCAACGGCCGTCCCACCAGGTCATTCTTAAGTGCTTCTGCCAGGGTAGTCTCGGCGACGAAGGAATTCGGTTCCAGCTTGGTCGCTTCCGTTGCCACCTTGCGGGCGCTTTCGCCAAGTCCGGCAGTCAGCAGGGCGAGAGCGAGTCGTGCCTTATGCACTGCTTCCTTCGGATGTTGCGCCGCGACCTGCTCGTAGGCGGCAAGCCCCTCTTTAACTTGGCCGCCGGCTATAAGCGAGTGGCCGACGTGATCGAAGGTGATCAGGATCGCATCGCGATTCAGGGCTTTTACGACCGCATCGCGCAGTTGCTTTCCTTCTTCAACGGTCAATCGACGCTGTGTATTTTCCAGCCGCAACCGGGCTTCGACGACTGAGCCATCTGCCTGGCTGGTGTAATTCCGAGTAAAAACGAGTGTTCCAATCTTCTCATTCACGTCGCCAGGCAGCGCCCTCACCTTGAATCCCAGCGGTGCCTTAATCGTGTATTCCCACTCGTTGGTGAATGGATGAATCCACCAGTCGACAGTGCGTGGCTTCTCCCCATCATCAGGATCAGAGCCTGCAGCCGGCTTTACTTCCGCCGTTCTGAAATATCTTGGGAGGCTGTTGAACATTCCCTCCGTACGAATGGCCATGGTCGCACTGTCGAAGTAGGTCATGCCGCGACGGCCAGTAGTCACGTATTTAACCGCCGCGGGTTTTTCCAGATTCGTGAGGTCGCCGTGTTCCATCGCGGTCAGCGATTCAGCCAGATACATATCTTTGACGTAGTTGTCTGCGTCCTTCTTGAGTTTCTTGGGATCGCCGCTGTAATAGTCGCGCGCGTCCGCATCGCCCGGACCAATATCCTCATTGATCTCGACAATCTGAGCAGGCCCATACTCTGCCATCGTGAACTCCCGCTTTTCGCTGTGAACTACCTGGGCCGAGGTCAGCTCGGGAGTCATCGCAAGCGAATCGGTGGTCGTGCTGACGATGAGTGCGCGTCGCCCATAGTCGCCCCATGGCAGGGACCCCACTTGTGTGTATTGCGCCGTGGCGTCGACCCATAGGGCCGGATCGGAACCGTTTGCCGGGATGTACACGATCGCATGATCGAATCCGCCCATGCCCGGCAGGTCGGGATCGATGTCCAGACCGGGGCCGGTATCGAGGAGCGCGAGGTTTGCGTTGATGCCAGCGCTTCGCAGCATGGCCACCAATAATGTGGCTTTATCTTTGCAGTCGCCGTATTTGCGCTTAAGCGTCTCTGCGGGAAACTGCGGGATCAGATTCGCTTCGTCGAATTCGACGCCGGTGTAGCGAACATTGCTGTGCAGCAGGGTCACTGCCCTGCGAATGATTTGCTCGCGCGTGCCCTCTTTAACGTTGATCTTCGCCATCAGCAGCTGGACGTCGGCCAGGCGAAGCTTTTCGTCGGTAAGCCGGGCATACTCGGCGGCCAGTTTCTGCCACGTTGTGCCCGTCGTGAATGTGATGGCGGGATACAGGGCGGCGTCCGGCGGCACAGATGGAGGTGTCTCCGAAAATGCGGGAAGTGGGCCCTGTTCCAGCGTTACTGTCTCGACTCCGTTGGCGCTGGATTTATTTGCCGACACGTCGGGAAGGCACCTCAGCTTGTAGCGCACCGGAGCGGATTCCGGGTAGCTCAGAACAACGCGCGTCTTTGCCACCGGCGCATACCACGCGAAGCTGCGGCTGGTCGTGGTACCAGCTGCGAAGAACGGCGCCGTATCTCGAAGCGTGATCTCTTCTTCGACGATGACTCCGAGAGCAATCGCCGGCAACGGCCCGCCGAACCTGCGTTCGTCGCTGTAGACGTCTGGGGCGTCCTCATGGACCGGAAGATCGTGCAGGGTCTTGGCGTCGAGTGCGTGCTCGGCGCCGTCGGACGTAATCACGCGCGCTTTGAGTTCAGGCTTGGCCTGATGCCATGGCGACCACAATGAGCTGGTCTCAGACCAGCCTTGCACCCCTTCCTGCCTGTCCACGCGATAAATGCGGTGCCGGACTTCAGTGACTCGACCAGCCGCATCGAAGGAAAAGTGGTACTCGTTCAGCAGGACAGTGGCGTCGTAATCCTTGGCGGGCTTTACTGTGTCCGCCGCCTGGCGCAGCGCTTCCGGTGCGACGCTGAACGCGGGGCTATTCCACACGTCATCGGCGCGCAACCCCGCGCAAAAAAGCACCAGGCATATCAGCATGAGTTTCAGCAGAGAAGATGTCGATCGCACAGTCTTCAGACCTCAAGGCGCAAGAGTAGAAGTCTTCTGTACGATAGCCCAGAGGAGAAGGGAAGAGCGAGCCCGATTTTGAGCCCGCTGGCGAAATCCTGAGCAGAGCGAGGGACCTCAGCTGTCACAGGACTTCAGGGAAATTACTGGAGGCGCGGGTCGGAATCGAACCGACGCATAAAGGTTTTGCAGACCTCTCCCTTACCACTTGGGTACCGCGCCCCTGCTTCCTACGTTAGCGTTCCGGCCGGAAAATGTCCATCTGCGGAGAGCAGGCTGGGGGACAGAAAAAAATGGAGCGGGAGACGAGGGTCGAACTCGCGACATCGACCTTGGCAAGGTCGCGATTCCCATTCCCCGCTACAACTTAGCTAGTTTCGCACACTCCCCAACTCCCCCGCAACAACGCCGAAGACGTATGCCCGTGCGGGTACGAGGAGGGTACATGACATTTCTCGGTCTGCTGAACTGGATCGTTGCGTTCTTCGTCCGAGCGGCGTGCGGTCTGCTCCTGACTGCGCTGGTTCCAGTCCTCCTCGTGGGCTTGGCGTTCCACTGGTTCGACGTCGGCGGCGCGGACTGGGCAGCCAAGTGGATCGTCACGGTGTTCGGCCCATTCTTCGTCGCCTTCGTGTTCATCTTCTGGAAGGTATGGCATCTCGCCCGCACCGGACGGCACATCGGCATGTGGGCGACACTGCTCGTGTTCTTCGGCACCTACTTGTGGCACTGGATGAACTGGTTGCAGCGAGTCGAAGTTATCGTGCTTGCGCTCATGCTGGTGCATATAGGTGTTGTTGTCATCCACGTTTCTTACTGCTACCGCCTCGCATGTCGTGCGGAAGTGATTGACACTGCCAGCAGCGCATTTCAGCGCGGTCGCAGGAAACTGGTCGCCGACCTCAGCATCAAGGTCGGCACTCTGAAATCAATTGCCTTGGTTGCCCCATACCTCGGACTTTCAGGCACGTGCAGCGACATTGTGACTGGATTCCGGGGCATCGACATTGTGGCGGATTCCGCGCTGGCAGCAGTGATGGCCTCAGGGACAGTAATCGTAGCCTTTATCACGACCATCGCGGGACTGCTCGTTGCTATCCCGGCAGTGTGGTCGTATATGACTCCACCGGAGCTACGCGGTCACGTTCTCTAGGCCCGGCGAGCCTAACAGATGGGGAGGCATGGGCTGAGGCAGGCGAACAAGGGTATACGCTACTGGTGGGCAAACCCAACCCCGATCACATTCGCTTCGGCGATCTGCGCCGGGCGTTCATCGCTGATGGTCACACCGCAACAGGTACCCCGAAGGCGCACAGCACTCTGAACACAGAAAAGAGGAACTGCCGCCTGCACCTCAGCCATTTTGATCGTCGAATAGCGAAGGACGTCGCCGCCCGCGAGGTTCGTGACTGGCTGCGTAAGCAGAGCCGTGGGCTTCAAGCGAAGATGAGGAACACTCTCTCCAGCATCTATCGCTGGGCGCGAGTGGAGGGGCTGGTGCCCGCCGATTGTGATCCAGTGAAAGATGTGGGCGCACCAACCATCTCTGACTACGAAGCAGTGGATGTCACTCCGCAGCAGGCGTTCGCGATCCTCGACAAGATCGAGCCGCCTTTGGTGCGCTGCCTCGTGATCTTACTGTCGGCTACCGGGCTGCGCCCGTCAGAGGCTCTTGCGCTCAAATGGAGCGACCTAGACTTCGAGCAGGGGACGATACGGATCGAGAAGGGGTTCGTGGACGGCAAGATTGGCGATCCGAAGTCATTGGCTTCGAGGGGCCGGGTGGAAATGCACAAGGCACTTGCCGCCGTGATGCTGGAGTGGCGCAAGAAGACTAGCTACGCCGCCGCCAGCGACTTCGTATTCGCCTCAGAACGGAAACGCGGATCGCAGCCGAGGTTGGGCAGTATGATCTCTACCGACTATTTGCGCCCGGCTGCCATCGCTGCTGGAGTGATCGACCGAACCTGCCCACGATTTGGCTTGCACAATTGCAGGCACGGACTCGCGACGTTCCTGACAGAACGCGGCACCGAACTGAAGGTGATCCAGCGGATGCTCCGTTGGTCGGACAGCAAGATGCTTCAGCGGTACGCGCACCCTCGCCGGAAGGCCAAAAAAGCCCAGGGGGAGTTCCTTGGACGCATGTTTGCCAAGGGGCGAAAGCGGGTACGAGTGCGGGTACAGCAAAAACGCCCTTCCAAGAGGAAAGGCGCATGAAATCTGGAGCGGGAGACGGGGGTCGAACCCGCGACATCGACCTTGGCAAGGTCGCGCTCTACCACTGAGCTACTCCCGCTCAAACTGTCATTTTACAGTACTTGCGCATCCGCTGACAATTCCAAGCCCCTCCCATTCGTCCAACCACCCCCGCGCCAGCAAAAATCCGCGCGATTGAATATGATGGAGCATTGCGCATTCTACGACGGAGAAACCAGACGTGGCTCAGACGGAAACTGACGGCTTAGAGGTATTGGAAACCAGGGAGTGGGTCGACTCTCTGGACTATGTTCTTTCCAAGGGTGGCCCCAACCGGGCAGGCCGCCTGCTGCAGCAACTGGCGCTGCACGCCCGCCGCGAGGCCGGCATCAACCTGCCTTTCTCGGCCACCACGCCTTACCAGAACACGATTCCGTCCCGTCAGCAGCCGCCGTTTCCCGGCAGCCAGGAGATGGAACGCCGCATCAAGAGCCTGGTCCGCTGGAATGCCCTGGCCATGGTCGTCCGCGCCAACAAGATTCAGGAAGGCATCGGCGGTCACATCTCCACTTTCGCCTCCGCCGCCACGCTCTACGAAGTTGCCTTCAACCATTTCTTTCGCGCGCAGACCGAAGGCGGCGATCGCGACGTCGTCTACTTCCAGGGCCACGCCGCTCCCGGAATTTATTCGCGAGCCTATCTCGAAGGCCGCATTTCGAAAGAGAAGCTGCAGAACTTCCGCCGCGAGCTCAAGCCCGGCGGCGGCCTGAGTTCCTATCCCCATCCCTGGCTCATGCCCGACTTCTGGGAATTTCCTACGGTCTCCATGGGGCTCGGCCCCATCCAGGCGATCTACCACGCTCGCTTCATCAAGTACCTCGAGAATCGCGGGCTCAAGACGACCACCGGGGGCAAGGTCTGGGCCTTCCTCGGAGACGGCGAAATGGACGAGCCCGAATCTCTCGGCTCCATCACCCTGGCCTCACGCGAAAAGCTCGACAACTTGATCTTTGTAGTGAACTGCAACCTGCAGCGCCTCGACGGCCCGGTGCGCGGCAACGGAAAAATCATTCAGGAACTGGAAGCCATTTTCCGCGGCGCCGGATGGAACGTCATCAAATGCATCTGGGGCACCGACTGGGACAGCCTCATCCAGAACGACCGTGACGGCCTACTGGTGCGGCGTCTCGGCGAAATCAGCGACGGACAATATCAGAAATATTTCGTCGAAAGCGGAGCCTACTTCCGGCAGAACCTGTTTGGCAGCGATCCTCGCCTGCTGAAAATGGTGGAACATCTCTCCGACGATCAACTGGCGCGCATGCGCCTCGGCGGTCACGACCCCATCAAAGTTCACGCCGCATTCCGCGCCGCCGTCGACACCACCGGCATGCCGACCATCGTTCTGGCCAAGACCATCAAAGGCTACGGCCTCGGCGAAGCCGGTGAAGGCAAGAACATCACCCACCAGCAGAAAAAATTAAACGAAGACGAGTTGCAGATGTTCCGCTCGCGTTTCGGCATCCCCATCCCCGACGACGAACTGCACAACGCGCCCTTCTACCGCCCCAGTGACGACAGCGCCGAAATCAAATACATGCAGTCGCGCCGCCAGCAGCTTGGCGGATACATGCCCACGCGCAAAGTGCGCGCCGAAGCCCTCAAGCCCATCCCCGACGCGCTTTTCGAGGAATTTCACAAAGGCACCGAGGCCCGCGAAGTTTCCACCACCATGGTCTTCGTGCGCTTGCTGGCGAAGCTGCTGCGCGACCCTGAAGTCGGCAAACTCATCGTTCCCATCGTCCCCGATGAGGCCCGCACTTTCGGCATGGAAGCCTTATTCAGGCAGGTGGGAATTTATTCAAGCGTAGGCCAGAACTATGAACCGGTCGACATGGACACCCTGCTCTACTACAAAGAGGCCAAGAACGGCCAGATTCTTGAAGAAGGCATCACCGAGTCGGGATCGATGTGTTCGTTCATCGCCGCCGGCACGGCCTATGCCAACCACGGCATCAACACCATCCCCTTCTTTATTTATTACTCGATGTTCGGCTTCCAGCGCATCGGCGACTTGATCTGGGCCGCCGCCGACATGCGCTGCCGAGGGTTCCTCGTCGGCGGCACTGCCGGCCGCACCACGCTGGCCGGCGAAGGCCTGCAGCATCAGGACGGTCACAGCCACGTGCTCGCGCTCCCCGTGCCCAACCTGCACTGCTACGATCCCGCGTTCGCCTACGAAATCGCCATCATTATTCAGGATGGCATCAAGCGCATGTACGTCGATCAGGAATCCATCTTCTATTATCTGACGGTCGGCAACGAACCCTTGGCGATGCCGGAGATGCCGCACGGCGGTAACGTCCGCGAAGGCGTGCTGAAAGGCCTGTACCGCTTCAAAGTGTCGCCCAAGACCGACGCCAAACTGCGCGCGCAACTGCTGGGCAGCGGCGCCATCATGTTCGAAGTCTTGAAAGCCCAACAGATTCTGGAAGAAAAATACGGAGTCGCCGCCGACGTCTGGAGCGTTACCAGCTACAAGGAACTCTATCGCGACGCCAACGATTGCGAACGCTGGAACATGCTGCATCCCGCGGAGCCGGCGAAAGTCCCGTATGTCACGCAAACTTTGAAAGATGCTTCCGGACCGTTCATCGCGGCCTCCGACTATATGAAGATTCTGCCGGAGACCCTGGGCAAGTGGGTGCCCGGACAACTGGTCTCGCTGGGCACCGACGGCTTCGGCCGCAGCGAAAGTCGTGTGGCCTTGCGAGACTTTTTCGAAGTCGACGCCAAGCACATCGTCCTGGCCACGCTCGGAGCCTTGGCTCGGGAAAACAAAATCGGCATCGACGTAGTGAAACGCGCAATCCAGGAACTGGGAATCAATCCTGACAAAGCTAACCCGGCAATTAGTTGAACATTGCGGGACGAGATGAACGCCTGCACAACCGTGGAAGAGCGGCGCTTCAGCGCCGCGTTAAGAGAGCAAATGAAGGGGCTTTAGCCCCTGTGGCGCAACGCGGAAACCGACATCAAGATCTTAGAAAAGGAATGGACGCGGTGATCGAATTCAAACTTCCCGAGCTGGGAGAAAATATCGAACAGGGCGACCTCGTGCGCCTCATGGTTGCTCCCGGATCTGCAGTCAGCGCCGGTCAGTCGGTCATGGAACTGGAAACCGACAAGGCCGTCGTCGAAGTGCCCTCGTCGGTCAGCGGGACCGTGCAGGAAATCCGCGTCAAAGAGGGCGACAAAATCAAAGTAGGCCAAGTCATCTTCACCGTCGACGGCACCGAAGCCAAGCCTTCCGCGCCGCCTGCAGCACAATCTGTTCCCGCACCAGCGCCGCAGGCGAAGCCTGCGCCGGCACCGTCACAGCCGGCGCCCGCCGCCGCCGCTCCTGCCGCAGCTGTCGCGGCCCCCTCCGGCCCCAGTGAATTCAAACTCCCCGAACTCGGAGAAAACATTTCCCAGGGCGACCTGGTCCGCCTGATGATCGCGCCCGGCGCTCGAGTCTCCGAAGGCCAGCCGGTGATGGAACTCGAAACCGACAAGGCCGTCGTCGAAGTGCCGTCCTCCGTGAGCGGCATCGTGAAAGAGATCCAGGTAAAAGAAGGCGAGAAGATTAAAGTTGGACAAGTAATCTTCACCCTCGAAGGTGGAGCGCCGGCGCAGGCCGAAACCAATCGCACCCGCAACGTTCCCGTCGAACGCGTTACCGGACAACACGGCGCGCGCCTCGCATTTCAAGCCGCGATTCGCGCCGAAGGCAAAACCGAAGAACAAGCCCTGCCTCCTGACCCGCCGCGCCCGTCCACGCCTGGGTTCAGCATGCCCGTACAACTGGGCAAAGTTGCCGGCACAGAAAATCGCCAGCCGATTCCCGCCGCGCCCCACGTGCGCCGTTTCGCGCGCGAAGTTGGCGTCGACATTTACGAAGTAAAAGGCAGCGGTCCCGGCGGCCGCATCATCGAAGACGACGTCAAGGCCTACGCGAAAGCTCTGCTTTCCGCCGCTGCTACTGCGGCTCAGGCGCCGCCCCGCGCCGGGCATTTCGCGCAACCCCAGCTTCCCGACTTCGCCAAGTGGGGCAAGGTCGAGCGCGTCTCCATGCGCGGCGTGCGCCGCAAGACTGCCGAACATCTCGCCGAGGCCTGGAACACGATTCCTCACGTCACGCAGCACGACCGCGCCGACATTACCGAACTCGAGCACCTCCGCGCCCGCTTCGCGCCGAAGGCCGAAGAAGCCGGCGGCAAGATGACAGTGACGGCCATCGCGCTGAAGGTAGTTTCCGCGGCGCTCAAGGTTTTTCCGCAGTTCAACGCCAGCATCGACCTCGACAAGGAAGAAATCGTCTACAAGCAGTACATCAACATCGGCGTAGCCGCCGATACCGACCGCGGGTTGCTCGTTCCCGTGATCCGCGACGTCGACAAGAAAAACATCGTCGAACTGGCGGTTGAGTTGTCGCAGCTCTCCAAGAAAGCGCGTGACAAAAAGATCACGGCAGAGGACATGCAGGGCGGCACGTTCACGATCACAAACCTTGGCGGCATTGGCGGCGTCGGTTTTACGCCCATCGTCAATCATCCGGAAGTCGCCATCCTCGGCCTTTCCCGCTCACGCATGGAACCCGAATGGATCCCGGAAAAAGATGGCGGCAAGTTCGAGCCGCGCCTGATTCTGCCGCTCTCGCTTTCCTACGATCATCGCCTGATTGACGGCGCCGACGCCGCCCGCTTCCTGCGCTGGATCGCCGAAGCCTTTGAACAGCCGTTCCTGTTGTCGGTGCAGGGGTAAGAACCAAGATAAGAATCAAGATAAGAATCAAAATCAAAATCAAAATCAAAATCATGAACCACAGAGGACACAGAGGAAATCAAGAAAGCATTGCGTTTCCTCCGTGTTCCTCTGTGTCCTCTGTGGTTAAAGCCTTGCGGTTAAGCCTTTATGTCTGATTCCCTAAATATCGCAGTCGTCGGCGCCGGTCCCGGTGGATACGCCGCCGCATTTCTCGCCGCGGACCTCGGCATGACCGTCACCCTCATCGACCCGGAACTCAACCCCGGCGGCGTCTGCCTCTACCGCGGTTGCATCCCGTCGAAAGCCCTGCTCCACGTCGCCAAGCTGATCGAAGAATCGCAGCAGGCCAAAAACTGGGGCATCGATTTCGCCGCCCCGACGATCGATCTCCTCCGCCTGCGGTCCTTCAAGGAAAATGTCGTCAAGAAGCTCACCGGAGGCCTCGGTATTCTCTCGAAGCAGCGCAAAGTCACCTACATCCAGGGCCGCGCTGCCTTTGAAAATTCCACCACGCTGCGCATCACGAAGTCCGACGGCTCGCAGGAATCGCTAAGCTTCGACCGCATCATCATCGCGACCGGTTCCCGCCCCGCCGTTGTTCCCACATTAAAGCTCGACACGCCGCGCATGATGGATTCCACCGGCGCCCTCAATCTCGAAGACATTCCCGGCACTCTGCTCGTCGTCGGCGGCGGATACATTGGCCTCGAACTCGGTTCCGTCTACGCCGCGCTAGGCACTCGCGTCACCGTCGTCGAAATGCTCCCCGGCCTGCTCCCCGGCGCTGATCGCGATCTCGTCCTCCCGCTGCACAAGCGCCTGGAAAAACTCTTCGACGGCATCCTGCTCAACACAACGGTCGCGTCGGTAAAAGATGAAGGCAACGCCATCCGCGCCACACTCAAAGCGCAAGACGGCAGCGTGCAGGAGAAAGTTTTCGACCGCGTACTCGTCTCCGTCGGCCGCAAACCCAACTCCGAAATACCCGGCCTCGAAAAAACCCGCGTGCAAGTCGGCCCGAAGGGTTTCATCCACGTCAACAAGCAATTGCAGACAGATGATCCGTCCATCTCCGCCATCGGCGACGTAGTCGGCGAGCCCATGCTCGCGCACAAAGCTTCGCATGAAGGCCGCGTCGCTGTCGAAGCCATTGCCGGACACAAAGTCGCCTTCGAACCCAACGCGATTCCCGCCGTCGTCTTTACTGATCCAGAAGTCGCCTGGTGCGGCCTGACCGAAACGCAGGCGCAAAACGAAAACCGCGAAATCAAAGTCGCGAAGTTTCCCTGGGCCGCTTCCGGACGCGCCATCACCATCGATCGCCCCGAGGGCATGACCAAGCTGCTCATCGATCCCGAGACCGAGCGCGTGCTCGGAGTCGGCATTGTCGGCGCCGGTGCAGGCGAGTTGATCGCCGAAGGTGTGCTCGCCATCGAAATGGCCGCGCTCGCCCACGACGTGGCTGCGACCATTCATCCCCATCCCACGCTCTCCGAGACGATCATGGAATCCGCCGAGGTTTTCTTCGGCACCAGCACCGACATCTACCGCCCCAAGCGCGGATAAGATCATGAGAGATGCAGCGGTGAACAACATGCCCTCATTCCTCAAACCCGCTGCCAGCAGACGCACTGTCATCCTGAGCGAAGTTTTCGTCCGCGCAAAGCGAACGAATACGCAGTCGAAGGACCCCGTGCCGGCGACAGCTATTCGCGCCAACGCTAACGATAGGCGTTCCCGCCACTGTCTCCGGGCCCACTCCGCCGGAGCAATCGCTGGCGTTCTCGTTCTGCCCTTCGCCTTGTTCTTTCTTTTTGCACTCCCCGCGGCGGCGCAATCGCCCCTCAGCGGCGTGTTGCCGTCGTCCTCCTCGAGCGCCACCACCTCAAACTCGCCCACCGATCCGCTGGGACGCACCACGCCCTCCGGCGCCGCCCTGGGGTTTCTGCAAGCCGCGCAGTCTGGCAACTACAGCATCGCCGCCCAGTTCCTGCAGATGAGCGCCGCGCGCCGCCAGGCCGAAGGCGAGGAAATCGCCAGCCAGCTGAACACGGTATTGAACAGCCCAGCCGCGGCCAGCGTGCACGTCGGAAGTTTTCTTCAGCCCGAGGGAATTCCGCAGGAGGGCGTTCCCCTCGGCCGGCAAAAACTTGGCACCATGTCCTCCGGCGATGCCGAGGCCGACCTCGAACTGGTACGCGTTTCCGATCCTGCCGCCGGAAAAATCTGGCTGATCTCCGCCGACACTCTCGCCAAAGTACCTGATCTTTACGATCAGGTCGAAGCCCGCCAGGTTGAGAGCCGGCTTCCCAGTGCGCTGGTGAAACACAAACTCGCCGGCATGCCGCTATGGCAGTGGATGGCCCTGCTGGTCGCCGTCCCCGTCGCCGCGGCCGTCGGCTGGGTGGTGCTCGTGCTTCTCGGCATCCCCATCCGCTGGTGGGAAAAGCGCCGCGGCCAGATCAACGTCACCCGCTGGCGCTCGGTTTCCGCTCCGGTGTGGCTGCTGGCGGGCACTGAGGCGCACCAGTTCTTCGTTCGCTACCTCGGCATCGCTCTCCTGCCGCGTCACTACTATTTCCAGTTCTCCTCCATTGCCCTTATCGTCGCCTTCACGTGGATCGCCTGGCGCGTGGTGCTCTGGTCGCTGCGCCGGGTGCGCAATCGCGCCCTGGCTCACGGCCACACCGGCACCGGATCGCTCATGCTTCTCGGCGAGCGCATCCTAAAAACCATCATCTTCGGCGCCGGCGTTCTGGCCATCCTCCGCAGCCTCGGGTTCGATATGTCCACCGCGCTCGCCGGCCTCGGCATTGGAGGCCTGGCCATCGGCTTCGGCGCGCAGCAGACCATTGCCAATCTTTTCGGCGGCGTAGCCGTTCTCTGGGACGAAGTCTTCCGCGTCGGTGATACCTGCCGCTTCGGCGACCGCACCGGCGTCGTCGAAGATATCGGTCTGCGCTCCACGCGCATCCGCACCGACGAGCGCACTCTGCTCGCCATCCCCAACGGCACCGTCGCCACCATCAATCTCGAAAATCTCAGCCGCCGCGACAAGATTCTCTTCCAGACGAAACTCGGCCTGCGCCCCGAAAGTAAGCCCGACCACGTCCGCTTCGTGCTCGCAGAAATCCGCCGCCTGCTCTACAGCCACCCCAAAGTCGAAACCAAGTCGGTCCGCGTGCGCCTCACCGACATTGCCGGCACTTCGCTGAGCATGGAAGTCTTCGTCTACATCCTCACCCGCGACTTCAACGAATTCGCCGCCGTCCGCGAAGATCTCCTGCTGCGCATCATGGACGTGATGGAAGACTCGGGCAGCGGCCTGGCGCTCCCATCGCAGACTTTGTATTTAAGCCGCGACGCCGGAGTCGAAAAAGAAAAAGCCGACACCGCCGCCAAGAAAATCGCCGATCTGCGCGACGGCAACCAGTTGCCCTTCCCCGACTTCCACGAGAAGGACATTTCTCAATTCAAGGGATCAATCGAGTACCCGCAACCAGAGTCGGCCGTCCGCAAACCGCAAGATGATTCCGGCAAGAGCCGCTAGACGCGGTGGCGATTTTCAATAACTACGTCGCGCGCGAGTGTATTGGTTGCATATACTTGACGGGATGAGGATCACACCTGAGATCGACGACTCTCCGGGTTTTGTCAGGCAGGTCGAGCACGTGGTGAATGGAGTTATTCTCCTTCACGCGCCGGAAGTCCTTGTCTTGATAAAGATCGATAACTACTTCGGCTCAAAATGGCTGGGCTTTTCTGGCAAGGCGCTCGGAGCACTCGGGGTTTGGCACAATCCCTCATATCACCCTGCAAACAATGTCAGGATTCCACCATTTGTGCCAAATCGGGTCGTATCGCAACGGCGGTTTTCCGGCCCATCCTATGGGGAGATCGACGGTGGCAAGCCGATCCATAAGCGGATGCCAGGCGGAATGGCTCTCAATCGCATGGCTGCCGCCGAAGAGCCAAAGTCTGCGTTGGTCTGGTACAGCGGAAAATCTGAGGTCAGCGGACGTGGCGCAGTTATGGCCTATGTTCCGGCAGGCGACTCATATTGGCTGTGGTACGCCGCGTTGGAAACGGGAGAACCATGGCGCATAACTGAAACGTGGGACATCAAGCGTGAAGACTTGGTGAGCCTGATAGAGCAAGGATCAGCCGCCTGCCACGCGTAATCGAGCGGGTCGGATCATGGCAGATCGCGTGCGACTTCGTGCTGCGACACCAACTATTCGCAACGGAGCGTTTGCGTCTGGCGGCTGACCCAGCTCAGCAACAAATGCGTCGGCCAATACACGCACAACGGCACCACCGTCAGATACACCAGCAGATAAACCCACCCCGGCATCACATGCTGCTCATGAAAAAACAGTCCGCGCGCCCAGTTCACATCCTGCTCGGGCCGCCAGAAATAGTTAATCGGCACCACGATCCACGCCATCAGCGTTTGCAACTTCCATCCGCGCGGATCGTATCCCAGCCGCCAGATCGCCCACAGCAGCAGCGGCGGCGTGACCACATGAAACAAACTGAGCAGCCGGATCGTCAGCGGCAGCCCCGGGTCGAACATATACTCCGTGCCGCCAATCACATGATGCCCAGTTAGCAGCGCACCCGCAAAATCGACCGAATATAGCGTCTGAAAAAACAGCAGCCCCGACGCGACCCAGGAAAAAATCAGCGCACTCTCCGTCCACAATCCAATGCCGATCAGCACGTTTCCCAGGTCGCAGAAAAAAAGAAAATTCTGCGCCCCGTACTGCCGCCAATAGACCGGCGCCCACACCATCAGCCAGACCGTCCACGCAATCTTCAGCCACAACGGCACTCGCATGGCCCGATATTGTATGCGACATCCCATCTGAACCACAGAGGACACAGAGTTGCACGGAGGAAAACAAGCCCCCTGTGAAACCCTGTGCCCTCTGTGGTTAATGGGCTCCCCCCTGACAATCACCACAAAAATCCGCACGTCACGAATTACTCCCGTAACTTGCCGCGGCTTACCCCAGTGCCTACGATGACCTTGGTATGGGTTACGAAGCTCTTCTCTTCTGTCCCGATGAAAAAACCGCTCGCACAGTGACGCAAGTCCTGAACGAGTTAGAGTTCAACGTCGAGTCCTGTCTTGAACCTTTCGCTGCGGTCAAGAAGCTGATGGGCCAACACTTCGACGCTGTCGTGGTCGACTGCGATAACGAGCAGAATGCCACACTTTTATTCAAAAGCGCGCGCAACTCGACGTCCAACCAGGCGTCGCTTGCCGTAGCTGTCGTGGAAGGTCAGGCCGGGGTGGCTAAGGCGTTTCGTATCGGCGCCAACCTCGTCCTGACCAAACCCATCAACATCGAACAGGCCAAGGGAACGCTGCGCGTGGCGCGCGGACTCCTGCGCAAGGGCGATCCGGCGAAACCGGCTGCGGCTCCAGCCCCTGCTCCTGTTCCAGCCACTCCGGCAGCGCCGCCGAAGCCCGTCGCCGCCAAACCCGCTGTGCCCGCCAAGCCGGCAGTTCCGGCCACGCTGGCCGCAGCTACGGCTGCGGCACGTCCCGTTGTGAAAGCTGCGACGCCTGCGGCGGCCAAGCCTCTGCCGAAGCCCGTCGTGAGCCCTGTGGCCAGCCCCGCTACCAAGCCGGCATCGTCTGTGCCCGCAGTGGCCAGCGCGATTCCCGCTGCGCCCAAGGTTGCGCCGAAACCAGCAGCAGCGGTCGTACACGCTCCGCTTGCGCAAGCTCCAGTTGCGCCTGCTCCGGCAGCGCATGCGCACGTGCCCTCGCCCTCCGCCGCGCATGACGCCGCGCATAAAAACGACTTGCTCGAAATCAGCGTCGACGATTCTGCTGCAGCCACCTCGTCCGCGTCTTTAGCCGACGAAGTGATGAACGCCTTTAAGTCCGCGCCCTCAGCCTCGCACGGCAGTGGAGCCGCCAGCGCGCCCGCTCCGGCCCGTGAAGTTCCGGCTGCTCATGTTCCCGCTGCTCATGTTCCGGCACCTCATGTCGCGGAAACTGTGCCTACCAGCGCTCCCGCAGAAGCCGCCGTCGCTAGCCAACCGGCAGAAGCTGCGCAAACTGCTTCACACAGCGAGTCGCCCAGCTTTGTCGGGGCCGAGCCGACCTTCACTTTTGGCGGAGCCAATGTCCCGGAAAAATCGGGTGGCCCGAGCAAGAAGACTTTCCTTGGCATCGCCGCCGTCGTGCTCGTCGGCGCAGCCGGTTACTACGGTTGGACCCAATACACGCAATACAAAGCGAGTCAGCAGCCCGTTGCTCAAACTCCTGCTCGACCTCCGCTAGTTCCGTTCTCACCGGCCGCAGCGCCGGCCAGCACGCAGCCCGCGACCGCAACACCTGGCGCCGCTGTGACTGCTCCGACCAGCGCCGTGCCTGCAGCAATCGGTTCGGTGCCCGCGCCCACCAGCGCGACACCTGTTCCCAATTCGCCATCAGGTTCGCAGCCCAAAGCCGCGAAGACCGACAACTCTGACGAAACCGACGACACGGCTCCGGTGACGCCCAGTTCTACTAAGCCCGCAAGCTTACCGGCAGGAAAGACCGCAGCGTCTGCCAAGTCCGCTGCCCCAACTCTTGTAGTGAAGGGCGGCACGACTCCAACGCTGCATGCCGCACCCGCAGCCGCGGACGCTGACGCTCCCAGCATGACCGGGATGGCCACGACGGGCGCGGGCGCGCCTCCACCGAATCTCGGGAGCGGCGCCAGTGCAGCCAAGCCCATCCTGCAGACTCTAAACATTTCCCAGGGCGTGTCGCAGGGGATGATCATCAAACAAGTCCAGCCCAACTATCCCCAGATCGCGCTGACCATGCGGATTGAGGGTTCCGTCGAGCTGCTCGCCACGATTTCTAAAACCGGCGACATTACGAGCGTGAAAGTATTAAGCGGCGACCCGCAGTTCACCACCGCCGCGATGGACGCCGTAAAGCGCTGGAAGTACCGGCCGTACATGCTCAACGGAGCGCCCGTCGAGATTCAAACGCAGGTCACTATCAACTTCAAGCTGCCTCACTAGATCGCGCCTGGCAGCTACCGCGCGGCCACCACGTCGAACGGCCTCATCATTTCGTTATCTTCGTGCTCGAGGATGTGGCAGTGCCACACATACCTTCCCGCGTAGCCTTCGAATCGGACAATAATTCGCGTCACCATGGCAGGGTCGGCTCGCACCGTGTCTTTCCATCCCGCCTCGCTGGCGTCGGGCGGCATTGCTGGTCCCATGTACCGCACCGTGTTCTTCATCCAGTAATCGTTCACGCTGAACTTTCTGCGATCGAGAATCTGGAAGCGCACCAGATGCAGATGGATCGGGTGGGCATCGTCGGTGGTGTTGATCAGTTCCCAGATCTCTGTCGAGTCGAGCGCCGGATTCTCCGTCACCGGCATGCCCCAGTGCGTATTGTTGAGCAGCATGGTCAACGGACGCTGTTTGAGATCGTCCACTTCCACCAGCGACAAACTGCGCGTCTTCACCGCCGCCGTTTCCGCCGTCTTCGGCACCAGCCTCAGATTTTCGGGTAGAAGAGTCGCCGGTAAAGTGATTGCCTTTTCCGTTTTTGTCTTGGCAGAAGTCGCGGCGGAGGTCTTGCTCACGCGGAACTGCAGCACTGCCATGAGATCGTTCTTCAACGTGATATTCGTCCCGCCCAGTTCGGAAAAATCCAGAACCAGATCCGCCCGCTCGCCCGGCGTCAGGTACAGCCGGTCGAGCGGCACGGGCGCCGCAAGCAATCCCTGGTCAGTACCGATCTGTTGCAGCTTGTGGCCATCCGACAGAGCCAGGTGCAGGAAGCGGCCATTGGCTCCGTTCAGCACACGAAAGCGATACGGCCGCGGCTGTACTTCGAGATACGGAAACAATTTCCCATTCACCAGCATGGCATCGCCGAAAACTTCCGGCACCCACGGCTTCTGCGCGTCCGGCGACACCGGATAATTCAGCTGCCCTTCCAGATCGAAGATGCGGTCATACAGCACCAGCGGAATTTCATACTTGCCACGCGGCAGCCCGAGCGCATCTTCAAATTCGTCGCGCACAAAGAACACGCCCAGCAGTCCGGCAAAAACATTCAGCCGGTTAATGCCCAGCGCGTGGTCGTGATACCAGAGCATGGCCGCGTCCTGCCGATTGGGATAATGGCAAGTCGCGGACTTGCCAGGCACAAACCAGCTCTCGGGATAGCCATCGCTCTCGGGCGGCGTCTTGCCACCGTGCAAGTGAACTACGGTGCGCACCGCGGGCTTGTCGGCCTCCGCGCCGTGAATGTTGTGATCAATTGGCAGGAAGTGCGCATTCGGCAATTCATTCGCCCACTCCACCAGCAATCCCTGCCCGCTACGCGTATCGAAAGTCGGTCCTGGCGAAGTTGGAGCCTGGGACGCCGCGGCATATCCCCACAGGCGAGTCGGTTTCAGGTCGCGGTGGACCTTGCTCTCGAACTGCCGCATCGCGATGCGGTAATAGGGCAGCTTCGCCGACGCGTCGGCCGGGCTGGGACGAACTCCGCTGGGCTTGGCGATCGCGGGAATCGGCAGAGCATCGACAAACGGAGTCAGAGTACTGGCGTTGAGTTGCGTACGAAATTTCGGCGCGGCCGTCTGCATTCCGCCATGGTGCGCCGCGGCGGGATAAAGATGGAACGCCGCCGGCACTCCTGCCGCCACGCTCACGATCCCGCTGCGGTGAAGAAACTCTCGTCGTGTAAGGGGCAATGTTTGCCTTCGTCTCCTGTATTCTTCGACCGAATATGTTCGCAGAAAATTATAGGTAAAGCGAGATGCGGGCATGCGAGAGGTTGCTCGCATGCCCGCATCTCGAGAGTCGCGGCAGGTTCGCCGAGAGTCTTACGCTCTACGGTACCCTTTCGCCGGTGCTCGGATTCAGGAAGAGCACGCCATTGCTGCGTACCTTCGCGAAATCGAAGTCCTGGGCGATCGAGTTAGCCACGCCATCAAACGAGCCCTGGCCAATGCGCTGTCCGCCCAGCCAGTTGTCTTCAATGAAGTGGATGACCGAACTCTGGTCAGTCACCGAGTGGTCGACGAAGTTCTTCTTCGCCCACGGGGAGATAACCAGCAGCGGCAGCCTCGGACCATAGCCACAGCGTCCCAGAGCATGCGGATTTGCCGTGGTGTTGATCCCGGGCAGCGAAGTTGCGCCCGTGCCGCAGGCTCCCGGACCGGTCAGCGCGTCCGCCGTTCCGGTCGAGGGATTCACGATCGGCCCCAGCTGATGGTCGTACCATCCATCGGAGTCGTCATACATAACGACCACTGCCGTGCTGCTCCAGGTCGGCAGCGACTGCAGCAGATTGACCGTGTTCACCACGAAGGTCTGTTCGTCCAGAGGATCGGAGTATCCCGGATGCGCGTCCTGATAGGCAGGCGCCTTCAGAAAGCTCACGGCCGGAAGATTTCCACTCGCGGCAGCCGCGTAGAAATCCTCGATGTCATACTGGTGGTTGGCCGGACCAGCCCAACCGATTTCCGCCAGCGAAGCCGGCCGGGTGTGGTTGGGATTGGCCACGCTCGGCCAATAAGCGAACAGCGAGTGATGCGGAACGTAATCCGCTGTCGTGCCCGCCAGTCCGCTGGAACTGCGCGAGCAGCCCGTCGTCCCGTTGGAATTCACGATCGACAGGTTGAAGCCGCCCATGAAGCCGCCCCAGCTCACGCCCGCCGCGTTGAGCAGGTCGCCGATCGTCTTGCCGCCCATCTGGACCTGGTTGCGCGACGGGTTCGAGCAAACGTCCCCAATCGGATCGGGATCGCCAATCACGGTCAGCGAACCGTCCGGTCCGCCGCTCACTTCGTCCCCGGTTCCGTTCAGCGTGGTGACTGCGCCGTTGGTCTGGCCTGCGATCGTGTTCAGCACGCCCACCGTAGACGGACCGAAGGTGGTGCCGTGCGAGTTATCGCTCAGCGCGAAATTCTGCGCGTAGTTCCACATGGCCGTCGTGGTGTTCCCGTCAAAGTAGCCCATGACCAGCCCGGTGGTTTGCGTCACTCCCGAACCGCTCGGCGGAGGTCCGGCCGATCCCGTGTATTCCGGATACAGATCCTCCGCACCACCATCGGATGCCTGCTGCTCGGCCTGGTAGTCGTGGTCCATGTCGTTGGTCACAGCCTGCGTACGATCCAGACGGAAGGGATTGGCCGCGCCCGCTCCGTTAGCCGAATTCAGGTTGGGGTTGTTGGTCAGCAGCGCCGGGCTCAGACCGTTCACTGTCGGCGTGTCAGGCGCTGGAACAAACCTGGGCTCGCCCGCGGGATTCGTTGCGTACGGGTAAGTTCCAAAATAGTGGTCGAACGAAACGTTCTCGTTGAAAATCACCACCAGATGCTGAATTGGCGTCGCCGTTGCCGGCGCCGCATTCTTGGTTGGCTTGCTCGCCGGCTTATCGGCGGCAAACGCGGGTATGACAGTCGGTCCCAGAGCCGTGGTCAATGCCAGTAGCAGAGCCATCGTCTTCCTGGGGGCTTCCGTTCTCAGCTTCTCAATCATAGGCATAGGTTCTCCTGGACCCCGCACGCGCCAGTGCCCTGAAGACGGCGGCCCCACTGCCGCAGCCTTCGCGCCGGTTTCTGGACCGGGGCCGGATTGTAAAAATAACCGCCGAATGTTAAGCGCCGGTTGCATCCAGATGAAAAGAATGTAAATTGCGGCCGGGCTTAGGGCGCATCACTTGTGAATGCAATGTTTTGCAGAGCGATCCCGAGTTTTCCACAGATTTAGTTTTCGATTGTGACGCATAACCTTCACTGAGATTTCTATTCCGTCTAGTGTGGAGAACGTAGGGCCCGGATGTGGCGCGACGCAAGTCCTAGGAAACTCGACGCCCCCGCAACCTCCCCATGCGAGTGAGGGACAGCTTGGGACATCCGAAAGCCAGGGCGCTTCAGGCAAGCTACCCCGAATAGCTCGGGGCTGACGCCCGTTGTGGGAGTGATCACTCCTAACGTTTTGTCTGGATTCGATGTCGTTCGAGGAAGATGGCGAAATCGATAAAAACAAAGCAGGAAGGAAATAAACGACAGAAGGGAACAGCCGAGGCCGAATGAAAGACAACGGCTAGAAGATAACGACTGAGAGAACTAATAGGAGAGAAGCAACAACACAGACCCGAATCGAAACACAGCAGATTCGCAGAGACGTCGCTCCGCTACTTCTTAGCCTGGGCCGCTCAGATCAATCTCGAGTACCGCGGCATCTGCCTGCCCGCAAGCCGCCGAAATTACTGCGGCTGCATCACTTCGTCCACCACGACTTTGCCGCCCTTGTCCGCGGTGATCACTTTGTGGATGGGCGCATATCCGGTCAGCGTAATGTCGACCACGTAGTTGCCCGGGTCGAGGGCCACGTCCACCGGAGAATTTTTCTCGATCATGTGCTGATTGATCGCGACCTGCGCGCCTTTGGGCTGCGTATGGATGCTCAGCGTGGCTTGTCCCGCCTGCGCGCCCTTGCCGCCAAACAGTTTCGACATCTTGTTCACGGTCTTGATGCTATCCGCGTTGCCCAGCGGACGCAGCGTCGGCGCGAAATTGAATGTCTGTCCCAGCACGAATTGCTGGTTCATGGTTTCGTCCAGATAGCCCGACATGCGCACCAGCACCACGTGCTGGCCTTTATCCACACTAACCTGCGCGGGCGTCTTCGGGCCCACATCGCGGCCGTCCACATAGATGTTGGCTCCCGGCGGATCGCTCTTCACGATCAGCGTGGCCATCAACTGCGCCAGGTGAATCACCGTCGTCGCCCGGTTGGCGGAGGCGACCGTGATCGTGCGCGAGTCGGTCGTATACCCTGCCTTGCTCACGGTGATGGAGTGCGGCCCCGGCTGAAGGTTCGACAGTACAAACGGCGTGACGTAGCTGGGATCGCTGGCGCCATCCACTTGCACCTGCGCACCCTGCGGGGTTGAGTCCACCGCCAGTTGTCCGGGAATCACCGCGGGCGCTGCGGCTGCCTTCTTCTTGGCAGCGTTGCGGCCTTTCGCGGGCGACTCCGCCCGCTCCACCGGAGCTTCCTCTTCCGCTGCCGGTGCGCTTTCCACCGGCCGCGCGGCATGTGCCGGAGCTTTCTTCGGTTCCGGCTGGGCGGTATCCTGCTGGGCCGGAGCATCCGCCGCAGCGGTGGCGCGTCCTGCACCCGCATCTCCGTCGGCATCGCTGTTCAGGCCATGAACGTAAATCGTGACTCCGATGCCGATGGCCACAATCAGTGCAATCGCTCCACCGATCGCATAGCCCATCAGCTTGGGCGGAACTCCCTTAATCTCTTTGATCGCCTTCTGCGCCACTTCGCGCGGCTGAATCCTGGGCTTCTCGTCTTTGTCTTTCTTGCTGTTCTGAAACCTCGTGGGCGTCACGCTCACCGACTGCACTGGGTCCGGCGTCGGCGGTGGTGGCGGCGGTGCGATATACACTTCCTTCAGCGGAGGCAGTTCCGTCATCTCCGAGAAGCTCACCGCGCTGCTTGCTTTCTGTCCGCCTTCGGCCATCATCGGATCGACGGCCATCCTGGGGGCTTCTTCGGCGACCTCTGGAGACTCCTCCTCGGCGGTCTCGGACTCGTAGGCTTCGGCCTGGTCTTCGGTCTGGTCTTCGGCCGAGGTTTCGACGGCCGAGGTTTCCTCAACTTCTGGTTCGTCGACTGAGGCTTCAAAGGCCGATGATCCAAGGGCTGACCCAACAGAGGATGGTTCGACAGTTTCGATCTCCAGTTCGTCCGCGACCGCCGACGACATCGACGCCGGCAACTCTGGTGTCTCAATCGTCGCCTTCACGCAGGCCGCGATGAAATCCTTGGGTAGTTCGGCGTCTCGCGTTTCTGGCTGAGACGGCGCAGCCGCAGACGGCTGAGACAAGAACGGATCGCTGCTTCCGGCGCCCGCGGCGGCCGCTGCCGCTTTCGGCATAGCCAGCTTCGATACTGGCTTGGCCAGAACAGAGGGCTTGACCGGAGGCGCTGCCTGCGCTTCCACGCGAGGCGCAACCGGCGCTGCAGGTTTCGTCACGGCGGGAGCTGACTTCGCTTCCGCGGGAGCCACCGGAGTCGCTTTCTTCGTCACACTCGACGACGAAGCCGCCGAAGCGGAAACAGCTGGAGCCGGTTTGGGCGCAGGCTTCGGAGTCGGCTTAGCCGCGACCGGAGTCGCAAACTTGGCTTGCGCCGCCGCATTCGCCTTAGGAGCAGCCGCCGCGGCCTTGGGAGCTTCCGTTTTCTTGGCCGCTGGTTTCGATTCTTTGCATTTCTCCAGATCGTCGAGCAACTCGCGTCCGCTCTGGTAGCGCTGTGCCGGATCTTTCTCGATCGCCTTCATGATCAGGTCGCTGAGCAGGGGATGCACCTTGGGATTCACCTGAATGGGCGCGACCGGCGTGCTGTCGAGAATGCATTGCCGTAGCGATTCCGCGTCTTCGCGATCGAAGGCCTTCCGCTCCGTCACCATTTCATAGAGCATGACGCCCAGGCTGAACAGGTTCGACCGCCCGTCCATGGTGTCGTTCAGCACCTGCTCCGGCGACATGTAATACAGGCACGGAGGCACGCCTTCCGCCAGGGCCTGCACAAACTTTCCCGAGCTGGAAACGCCGAAGCTCAGAATTCTTACCGTGCCATCCCAGCCGCACATGATCTTGGCTGGTTCCAAACTGTAGTGAACAATGTTGTGCGACTTGGCGTGCTCCAACGCGGCGCACAGTTGGCGTCCAATATCGAGCAGATCCCAGATCGAAAATCCTTCTTTGCGCGCCAGCATGGTGGCAATGCTGTTGCCTTGCACATATTCCATCGCCGCGCAGAACTGCCCTTCGATCACGCCCGCGCCGAATACCGGCGTGATGTTGCTGCTGCTCAAAACCTTGGTGCTCTCGGCCTCGGCCAGCAGCGCCTGTTCCAGCGCCTCCGCCTGTTCGCCGAACGCGCTCAACTGAATGGCCTTCAGCGCGATCGTCTGCGAGGTTTCAGGGTCGTTGGCCTTGTAGATCGTCGCCGTAGGCGATTTCGACAGCTCACTCAATATTTCGAAGGGTCCGATTGTCGTCGACATGGTTTTCCAATTCCGTTCCCAACTGCGAGCCCTTCGCGCCGCGATTCGTACATCGATTCGTACACCGATCGCTCGGCACAGACTCAGGGAATGGGTACGGTTAGGATATCGCCGGATGGTCTAAGCTTCGAGTTACCAAGGTAAGGTCACTGACCCTTGGGATTGCCCGGCCGGAGCGGCTCTCAGAGCCGAGAAAGCGATCAATGAGGGAGCGGGTGGCCCATCCTTCTTTTCGCGTTGTTTGCGAAAAGAGGGTGGGGGGTCTGACTTTCTGTGAGTAGAATCAAATTCCCAAGCGACGGGCGTTCGTGGAATCCCACCTTTCGCAAAGAACGCGAAAGATGGGGCGCCCGGCCACCGAAGGGGCGAAGAAACGTTACTCTGTTGCGGGGACTGCGGTCACCACCTGCTTCTTCCCGTGCTCCCGCCATCCTTCAATAATCAAATACAGCACGGGAATGAAAAACAGATTGAGGATGGTCGACATGATCATGCCGCCAAACACCGTCGTGCCCACGGAATGCCGGCCATTCTCGCCCGCGCCTGTAGCGATCACCAGCGGCACCACGCCGAGAATGAACGCCAGCGACGTCATCAGAATGGGCCGCAGGCGAATGGTCGCTGCCTGCACTGCCGCTTCCATGAGCGGCACGCCGCGCAGGCGCAACTGCTCGGAAAATTCCACAATCAGAATGGCGTTCTTACTGGCCAGCCCGACCAGCATCACCAACCCGACCTGGCAGAACACGTCATTCTGCAAACCGCGCAACCACTGCGCGCCCAGCGCTCCCAGCAGTGCCATCGGCACCGCCAGTAGCACAATGAACGGCAGCACGAAACTTTCATACTGTGCCGAGAGCGTCAGGTAGACGACCAGCGTGCCCAGCCCGAACAGCAGCAGCGACGTTCCGCCCGCCGCCAGTTCTTCCAGCGACAGCCCAGTCCAACTGTAAGTAAATCCCTGCGGCATCTTGCTCGCCAGAGTTTCCATGGCCGCAATCGCTTGCCCCGAACTGTATCCCGGCGCCGGCGAGCCATCGATTTCCGCCGACCGGAACAGGTTGTAGTGGCTGATAACCTGCGGAGTCGTCGTCTGCGTAATGCTGATTAAGTTATCCAGCGGCACCATCGCCCCGCTGTCCGAGCGCACGTAGAACTGCTTCATGTCCTGCGAGGTCGCGCGGAATTGCTTGTCCGCCTGCACGTAGACTCGGTACGAACGGTTGTTGAAGTCGAAATCATTCACGTATGAAGAACCCATGAAAACGCCCAGCGTGTCGGTGATCTGCGACAGCGGCACGTGCAGGCTCTTGGCCTTCTCGCGGTCGATGGTCACCAGATACTGCGGGTCGTTAGCAGTGAAGGAGGTGAACAGCCGCGTCAGGTCCTTGCGCTGCCCCGCTTGTTGCAGCAAACCGTACGTCGTGGCCGCCAGTTCGTCGAGCTTGTGCGCCGCCTGATCCTGCACCACGAATTGAAATCCCCCAAACTGTCCCAGACCTTGAATCGGCGGCGGCAGCGTGGGGAACACGATCGCTCCGGAAACGCCGAACATGCGCGGACGAATCCGATTCAGAATCGCCGACGCGGTGTGGGCCTCGCCCTTGCGTTGCGAGTAGGCCTTCAAGGGGACGAAGATAAGTCCTTGATTGGCCGCTGCTCCCGAGAAGCTGAAGCCCGCGACCGAGAAGGTTCCTTCGGCCTCCTGTACATCGGCCAGAAGATCGGAAACTTGTTTGCCGATTGCCTTGGTGTATTCGAGCGACGCCCCCGACGGCGCCTGAATGACGATGATGAAGTAGCCCTGGTCCTCGTCGGGAACGAATCCCGTGGGCACGCGCAGGAATACAAGATAAGTGAGCCCCAGTAAGCCGAAGAACAGCAGCGACATGGCCAGCTTGTATTTCAGAGTGTGATGCAGCAGGACTCGGTAGCCGCGGGTCATCGCAGCCACGCCATCGTCAAACTTCTGCAGAGGCCACCATTTTTTCCGGTGACCGCCGCTCAGAAAAATCGCCGCCAGCACCGGAGCGAGAGTCAGCGCATTGAACGCCGAAATCGCAATGGAGAATGCGATGGTCAGCGCGAACTGGCGAAACAGAATGCCGGTCGTCCCAGGAAAGAACGCCACTGGCACGAACACGGCCACCAGCACCAGCGAGGTGGCGATGACGGCGCTAGTAATCTCGGCAGTGGCCGCGGCGGCAGCCTTGTGCGAGTCGTGCTCGCCCTCGGCCATATGGCGCTCAATATTCTCGATCACGACGATGGCGTCGTCGACCACCAGCCCCGTGGCCAGCGTGATGCCGAACAACGTCAGTGTGTTGATGGAAAAGCCCAGCAGCTTCACGAATACAAAAGTGCCGATCAGCGAAACCGGCGTGGCGATGAAGTGGATCATCGTCGTCCGCCAGTCGCCCAGGAAAATAAAAATTACCAGGATGACCAGTGCGATCGCTCCGCCGACGGTGTAGACCACGTCGCGGATCGACTCGCCGACCGCATCGGTGGTATCGAACGCAACCTTATAGTGCATGCCCGGCGGGAAGCTTTTCGACAGCCGGTCGAGTTCCGCAATCGCCTTCCGGTCCACGTCGAGCGCGTTCGCCGTGGAGAGCTGTGTCACGGCCAGACCCATCGCGTCCCGCCCGTCGAACTGCACGTCGTTGGCGTAACTCTCCGCGCCCAGTTCAGCGTGGCCAACGTCCTTCAGGCGGACCAGTGTGCCATCCGCATTCGTCTTTAAAATGATGTTGTCGAACTGTGCCGCTTCGCTCAGCCGTCCCACGGTCCGCACGCTGATCTGGTAGTTCTGTCCGGCCATCGCCGGCTGCTGGCCTACCTGCCCGGAGGCCACTTCCACGTTCTGCTCGGCCAGCGCATTCACTACGTCAGTCGCCGTGAGCGCGCGCCCCGCCATCCGCACCGGGTCCAGCCACAGCCGCATGGAATATTTGCGCTCGCCGAAAATAATCACGTCGGCCACGCCCGGAATGCGCTTCAGAGCGTCCTTCACGTAGATGTCGAGATAATTGCTCAGGAACAGCGTCGAATACTTCTCGTTGTCCGCGAAAACGGCTGCGCCAAACACAAAGTTCTGCGAGGTCTTCGCCGTCGTGATGCCGACAGCTTTTACCGACGCGGGCAAACGTCCCGAAGCCGTATTCACGCGGTTCTGGATGTCGACCGCCGCCAGGTCGGGATCGCGGCTCAGGTCAAAGGTTGCGGTCACGGTGCTGGTGCCGTCGTTGCCGCTGGTGGAGGTGATGTACTTCATCCCCTCGGCGCCGTTGACCTGCTGCTCGATGGGAATGGTGACTGCGCTTTCCACGGTCTGCGCGCTCGCGCCGATATACGCGCTGGTCACGGCCACCTGCGGCGGAGCCAGATTGGGGAACTGCGCGATAGGCAGAGTGGGAATCACCGCCGTGCCCGCCAGAATAATCAGCAGCGCGCACACCGTGGCAAACACCGGACGATCAATGAAGAACCTAACGAACATGAGGAATCCCTGGTGAAGGCTAAATAAGGCTTCCGGCTTCCGCTATCCGGCTTCCGGTTTACAGCGTCATGATGCAACTACAGTTTCTTGTTGGGTTGAGTATTGCTGCCGCAATATCTGAATCGCAGTGTTCCTAATCGTAATGTTCAAGTCGCAACGACCGGAAGCCGGAAGCCCGGAGCCGGAAGCCGAACCTAGCTCGGCGGAAGCGGAATCACTGGCACCCCATCCAGCAGAAACTGCGTTCCGGAAACGATGATCTTGTCTCCGGCCTTGATGCCGTCCTGCACTTCGTAGTCGTTGCCCACGGTCTGTCCAATGGTCAGCGGCTTCTGCCGGGCCACGAACGATCCGCCGTTCTGCGCCTCGGCCACGAAGGCAAAATACTGTCCGCCCAGCCGCGACACAGCCAGGATCGGCACTTCCGGATTCTGATGCGTTCCCCACACCAGCCGCGCGCGAATGAACTGCGACTGCCGCAGCGCGTCGTTTCCGTTGGCAATGCGCGCCTTCACCAGAACCGTCTGCGTCGTGTTATCCACCTGCGGAGAAATAAAGCTGATGCGCGAATCGGCCAGCACCTTGCCATTGCTGTCGATCACCTGCACCGGCAGCCCCATCTTGAGCTGTGCCGAGTGCTCGATGGGCACATACACGTAAGCCTCCAGGCTGCCCGGCTGGTCGATGGTGGTCAACTGTGTCGCCGTGGTCACGCGGTCACCCACATGCACGGGAACGTCGCCCACGATGCCGCTGGCGGGCGCGACCACCTTGTAGTAATGCAGCTGCACTTCCTGCTCACGCACCTGCGAGGCCAGCGAATCCATTTGCGCCTGGGCCGCGTCCAGCGTCGACTTCGCCTGGTCCAGATCCTGCTTGCTCACCACGCCCGCGGCAGCCAGCGATTGCGAACGCTCGTACTGTTTCTTCGCCAGGATCAGGCTCGCCTCCTGCGCCGCCCGCGCGCTCTCCTGGCTCTTCACCGTGGCCTGCTGCTTCAGCGGATCGATCTCGACCATGGGGCTGCCCGCTTCCACGCGCTCGCCGGAGTGCACGAAAATCTGCGTGATTTGCCCCTCCACCTGCGGCATGATCACGGCCGAGTCCCGCGATTTCAGCGTGGCCACGTACTCGGTCGCATCGCTGACCGGTTGCGCCTTCGCCTCCAGCACTTTAACCGGCATGCCCTGGGGCCCGCCCGCCGCATGCGCCGGCGCCGCATTCGAGCTGCAACCTACACTGATCGCGCACGCCGCCAAACCTACGGCGGCCGTGCCCTTTAATACCCATGCTTGAACGTGATTTCTCATAAAGCGTTAATTTCTCAATCGGTCCGATTTTAGGTTCCTTTACAGATTCCCCAACTGCGCCTGAGGACGCAAAATAATCTGCGCCCACGCCGGAGACCCTTGCCCCGCGCCGGTTGCCCGGCCTTCACCACATAGTCGAACGTTCCCACCGGATTTCGACAGGTCGTATCGAGAAAATCTTAGAGGCGATCTTTCGGGACTCGTCAGACGCTCCGTCGAGCTTGGACAATGGCGACGACATGCAGGGTCTTGCTGTCGCGCCCGGTCTCGCCCTTGTGTCGGAACCCCGCACCGCTCCGCAATCACGGCTTGAGCGTCAGAAAGGCCACACTGTACCCGTTCAATACAATCGGGATTTGTGATTCTACCGCAACCCCCGCCGCTACCGGCCCGCTGACCACATCCGTATTCTTGTCGATGGTCAGCAGGGTCGCGCTCGAGAACGTTCCCAGCGCCGAAACATCTAACAAAACATTCCGCGTGACTCCCGGCCCATTATTGTCGGTGGCCGGAGTTTGCACCGCATGGTTCGCGACCATGACGACCACGCTGCCGTTGCTATTGATCACCGGCAGCGTTTCCAACTCCGCGCTGTCGGTAGATGTGAACGGCAGCAGCTGCGAACCGGCCGCAGGAGGGAATATCTGCCCCAGTTCGTAGTCCACCCAGTAGCTGAGTTGCAGCGCTCCGGTATTGTAGTTGACTTCGCCGAACTGCGGGTCGGCGTCGTAATCCCAGTGGTAGAGCGCCTGCACGCCGGCCTTGCCTAGCGCCGAAAACACATACGGCCGCCACGCCGCAAAGAACGGACTTGATCCCCGCAGGTCGGTCACAAACGGCTGCCCCGGATTGCACGCGCTCATCCCGTTGCCTGCGTCAAAATCGGCGTTCACGTTATTTTCTGTAACCCACACCGGCACGTTCTTCAGCGCGGCATTCTGTGCCATGTCCGCATAGATCTGCTGCACGTCAGAAACAAAATTGAAGTTCCCGTTGGCGCTGGTCGCCACCGAATTCATGATCGTGGCATCGGTGGTGGTCTGGTCGCAGGTCGAGTAGAAATGTGTGGCGAATACGTCCACGTGCGCGGTTACGCCGCTGACGAACGGTGGAACAAACGTGGCCACCTGGTTCTGGAAATCCGACAGTTCCATCGCCGCAAATTTAATGTTCGAGTCGATCGCCTGCATCGCCGGCACCAGCGCGTTGTACATGGCGGTGTACTGCTGCGGCGTCAGATTGTTATTGAGGTTGGGCTCGTTGTAAATGCCCCACCAGGTCACGTTGTAGCCCTGTGCGGATGCGGGCGAAATGTACGTCTGGCCATTGGCGGTGAATCCGTTGGTGTTGTAGTACTGCACCAGATTCTGCGCATAGCCGGCGAATTGGGCGAAGGTCGTATCCAAAAAACTGTTGCTGTCGTCGTTGTCCATATACATGAACGGCGGCGCTTTCGCGATTTGAAACTCCGGGCTGTGGTCGCCCAGATTCAACACCGGCTGCGTGATGGCGTCGAGCGTGGAAAAATTCCACGCCGTCGAAGGCAATCCTGCCGCGCCCTGCGGCACGCCCTGGGAAACTCCCTGCAGCCGGATGTGATGCGGCCCCAGCGTGCCTAGATTATTCTCGGTCAGCGGCTCAGGAAGCGACGAAAAGAAGGCACTGTCCCACTCTGCCGGTTGAAATGCAGTTGACATGGCCACGCTGAAAGGCCCGGTCGGGCCGCTCGAAATCACCGCCGTCGCGCCCACGGTCAAACTCAAACTGGCCATGCCGGAATATGTGCCGTCGCTGGCCGTAATGGTGAGCGAGTAAGCGCCCGGCGCGGCCGTGCCTGCGCTGATCGCCACGCTGCCGCTGTTGCCCGCGCCTGGAGACTGAACCGTGTCGCTCGCGCCCTGCGGCAATCCCGTCACGGTCAGAGTTACGCTGCCCGTCGATCCCGTGCGCGTCAGCGTCGCGTTCACCGTAGCCGCAGCCTGACCTTGAAACGCCAACGCCGAGCTGTTCGCCAGTGAAAGAGCAATTCCGCTCGCGGGTGAAGTGCTCCCGCCACCGCCGCATCCCGGAATCAGCAGAAGCGGCGCGCACACTACGGCCAATCTCATGATTTTCATGACAGAAGATTCTACGCCAACCAGTACTCACTACCGAGTGCTCAGTACTCAGTTTTCGCACTCAGTTTAGGACGGAGGAACACGGCCGAGATCTGAGTTACTGAGTACTGAGTACCGAGTCGTTGTCATTCCGAGAGCGGCCGGAGCGAATTGCGACGGCAACCGAGGAGCCTGCTTCGCTCAGCCCAGCATCTTCCCCAAAATCTCTTTCACAATTTTCGCCGCCACCGTCGCTGTCACTCCGGCAACATCCTGCACCGGGTTGTACTCCACCACATCGGCTCCCACGATCTCGCCTTGAATCGCATGCAGATGCGCGATCGCCTCCCGCACCGACATCCCTCCTGGCTCGCGGTGCGAAACGCCCGGGGCAAACGCTGGGTCGAGCACATCCATGTCGAACGAGATGTAAACCGGTCCCGCCGCCTTCAACTTGTCATAAGCCGGCAGCGCGCGCATCTCCACCACTTTCACGCCAAACTTCTGCGCCTGCTCGCGCTGATGCGCGTTGATCGTGCGAATTCCGATCTGCACCAGTCGTTTCGCCAGTCCGGCTTCCATGACTCGCGCAAAGGGACAGGCATGCGACAGCCGGTTCCCCTCGAACTCGTCATACAAATCCGGATGGGCGTCGAAATGAAAAATCGTAAGCTCGACATGCCGCTTCGCAAAGGCCTTCATGATGGGATACGTAATCGAATGATCGCCGCCCAGCGAGACCGGCCGCTTGCCCCGCGCGATCAATTCCGTCACGCCGCCGGTAATCGCCGCGAACGCGTCTTTCTCCGTCAATCGCGCCAGCGCCAGGTCTCCCGCGTCCTCATACGCTCCGGCCGCGCCCAGGTCCACGCCCAACTCGGTCCACGAGTTCGACGCTTCACAGTGCAGTTCCTGGCGAATCTTCGCCGGAGCGTCTCCCGCTCCGCGCAGGTAAGAAGAGTAAGCATCAAACGGAATGCCCAGAAGAGTTGGTACGCCGGTCGTCATAGTTGATATCTGTCCTGTCGTAAATCGAGGTATAAATCAATCAAGCCGCACTTATGCCGGTTGTAAGTTGCCTGCTCCGTAGTGGCTGAGTTTCAAAAGCTATTCCCGATGTCATCCTGAGCGCGGCAACAGCCGGGCGAGGTACCATACGACAGCCGAACGCCGCTGATGCTCTGGATGGGAACGAGCTCAATTCATGCAGTGCAGGCGCCCCTCGCATCAGCATAACGTGTGTCTGGGTTTCGTAAGGTCCCTCCGGAGCGCCTGGCGCTCCTGCGGGTTGACATCGGTCGGTGAGTTTGTACGTGCACAACGTCAAATTGAGCCGCTGCCGCCTGCAAAAATGCCTTGGTCTTTTCTGTCGCTTTGAAGTATGTTGGAGTTAATTTAGCAATATCTGGGCCACGGTCCACTTCCTCCCATAGTTCCAACATCCATTCTCAGGAGGTTCCTTGTGACGAACACCCATTCGCCCGTCGTGGGCAGCGATCGCAAACCTTTGCCCGGCGCAGTTGCGACCAGCCGGACCAATCCCAACACTACCATCGAGGTTACTCTCAAGATCCGCCGCAAGAAGGCTCTTCCCGAGGTCACCAGGCGTGTGGAAAAGATACTTACGCGCGACCAACTGCGTGACACCTACGGCGCCAACCAATCCGACATCGACCACGTGGTGAAGACGTTCGGCACTTTCGGACTCAAGCTGGTGAATTCCAGTACGACCACTCGCAGCGTCCGGCTGAGCGGCAGCGTGGCCAACATGGAAAAAGCATTCCAGGTCAAGCTCTTTAACTATACGCACCCCAGCGGAAACTACCGCGGCCGCGTGGGCAGAGTCCATGTTCCAAAAGATCTGGATAAAGTGGTCGAGGCCGTGTTTGGACTCGACAATCGCCGCATCGCCCGCCGCCGCCGCCAGCCGCCACGCGACGATCCTCACGCCAAGTCAGGATCTGCGTCCTCATTAGGATTCGTTTCGAGCCAGCTCGCCACCTACTACAATTTTCCTGCCGGCGACGGCACCGGCCAGGCGGTGGGCCTGCTCGAATTCGGCGGCGGATATTTTCCCAGCGATCTGCAACAGTTCTGTTCGCTCGCCAACATCGCCACCGTTCCCACGGTCACACCCATCAGCACCGACGGAACTCCCACCAACTCGAAGGACGGCGCGGAAGGCGAAGTCATGCTCGACATTGAAGTCGTCGCCGGCGCCTGCCCCAAGGCCAACATCGTCGTCTACTTCGCCGGTTGGGGCGACCAGGGATGGATCACCAATCTCGATGCCGCCATGAACGATTCCACCAACAATCCGGGCGTACTCTCCATCAGCTGGGGGCAGGCCGAGGATACCGACATCTGGACCGCGCAGGCCATGCAGCAGATCAACCAGAGTTTTCAGGACGCAGCCAATCTCGGCATCACCATCTGCGTTGCCGCTGGAGACGATGGATCGAGCGACGCTGTGACTGACGGCTTGGCTCACGTTGATTTTCCCGGGTCGAGTCCCTACGCGCTGTGCGTGGGCGGTACGACTATTCCTTCGGGAGCTTCGCAGCCGCCGGACATTGTCTGGTTCGAAGGCGACGGCCTGCGCGCCGATCAGGGCGGCAGCACCGGAGGCGGCGTCAGCTCGGTGTTTCCGCTTCCCACCTGGCAGAGCGCGATCAATATTCCGTCGGTCAACGCCGGTGCCATCGCAGGACGCTGCGTGCCCGACGTCGCGGCCAACGCCGACTGGAATGCATCACCTTATTTGTTGGTGGTCGACGGCCAGCCGCAAGGCAACGGAGGCACCAGCGCAGCCAGCCCTCTGGTGGCATCGCTGCTCACGCTGATCAATCAAGCCCGCGCCGCTGCTGGTAAAGGACGCGTCGGCTACATCACTGCCGAGTTGTATCAATCGAGCACCGGGGGAAATCCCGCGGGTCCGGCCGGATGCACCGACGTGACTTCCGGCAACAACAACACCGCGACCGACGGCGGCTACGCGGCCGGCGCGGGCTACGATGCCGCGTCCGGGTGGGGAACTCCCAACGGCCAGCAACTCGCCGCAAATCTGTCGTAAAGCGACGAAGCTGTTTGCACAGGACGGGTGCCCCATTTCTCGCGCGCTGGTTGCGCGAGAAGTGGGGGTTTTCCTCCGTGCCCTCCGTGTCCTCTGTGGTTAAATCGTTTGCCCCTGCGCTCCACCGAATCCCCCACGCTGCAGCCCGCATCCTTTATCCTAGTAGCATCAGTCTTATGACCCCGAAATCATGACTCCGAAAAACAAGTCTTCCAATGGCGGCTCAAGAACCGCTGCAGTCGCAATGCCAATCAATCCCGAGCGCGAGCGCGTCTTCAACGCGTACCGCCAGTGGGGATATCTCGAGGGCGATCTCGATCCTCTCGGTTTCCTGCGTCCACGCGAAACACCGGAACTGGAACGCGAGGGCGAGTACGCCCGCGAAGCCCGCGCCATCTATTCTTCAACCATCGGCGTCGAAATCAACCACATTTACGCTCCCGAGCGCCGCCAGTGGATTTACGACCGCATGGAATCGCCGTCGCAGGGTTTCGAGATCACGGAACGAGATCAAGCGCGCATGCTCGATTTGCTCATCCGCGCCGACATTTTCGAGCAGGTCATGCAGCAGCGATATCTGGGCAGCAAGCGCTTTTCGCTCGAAGGCGTGACCGCGCTCATCCCGCTGGTCGATGAAGTTCTCGACACCGGCTCGCGCCTGGGCGCCGTCGAGCTGGTCATGGGCATGAGCCATCGCGGACGCCTGAACGTAATCGCCCACGTCGCGCAGCGTCCGCCGCAGGAGATTTTTGCCGGATTCGAAGACGTCGACCCGCGCAGCGTGCTCGGCTCCGGCGACGTGAAATATCACATGGGCGCGACCGGCGAATACAAGACGCACAGCGGCGGGAAAGTTCACATCCACCTGGTCTCGAACCCCAGCCATCTCGAAGCCGTCGACCCGGTCACCGTCGGCCGCACGCGCGCCAAGCAAGATCGCACTGGTGAAGGCGGGCGCGAAAAATACTTACCGCTGCTGGTTCACGGCGACGCCGCGTTTGCAGGACAAGGCATTTTGGCCGAGACCATGAACTATGCCGACCTTCCCGGCTACACCGTCGGCGGCACGATTCACGTGGTGGTGAACAATCTTCTCGGCTTTACCACCAGCTATACCGAGGAACATTCCACGCGCTTTGCCGCCTGCATCGCGCGCCGCCAGTCGATTCCCATCTTCCACGTCAACGGCGAAGATGTTGATGCGGTCGTCCGCGTGGCGCGCCTCGCCACGGAGTATCGCTACCGCTTCGGCACCGATGTTGTGATCGATCTCATCGGCTATCGCCGCCACGGCCACAGCGAGGTCGACGACCCGACGGTCACCCAGCCGTTGCTCTACAAGAAGATTAAAGACCATCCGCCGCTCTGGGAAATCTACGCCGACGATATCGGCGCGGCTGACGCGCAGTCGAAAGCCGACGCCATCAAGGCCGAGTTCGAGGACGCGCAAAAAAGCGCTAAGAACGTGAAGCACAAGCCCCTGATGCGCGAGCTGCCAAAGTATTGGAATAACTATTACGGCGGAATCTATCGCCCGGAATACGAAGTGGAAACCGGACTCTCGTCCGACGAACTGTCCGAGCTAACGGCTCGCCTTACCACGTATCCCGAAGGTTTTCACATCCATCCGAAAGTGAAGAAGTTGCTCGAACAGCGCGCCGAAATGGGCACGGGCAAACGCCCCGTCGATTACGGTATGGCGGAGGCGCTGGCCTTTGCGAGCCTGGTGAAAGTCGGCACGCACGTGCGCCTCAGCGGCCAGGATTGCCGCCGCGGCACCTTCAACCAGCGCCACTCGGTGCTGATCGACATCGAGAACGAAAACGAATTTGTGCCGCTGGAAAACATCGCGCCCGGTCAGGCGCGCTGCGAAATCTATAATTCAACGCTCTCTGAAGCCGGAGTGCTCGGTTTCGAATACGGCTACAGTCGCGACTATCCGGAATCGCTGGTGCTGTGGGAGGCGCAGTTTGGCGACTTCGTCAATGTCGCGCAGGCCATCATCGACCAGTTCATCAGCGCCGGCGAAGCCAAGTGGAATCTGCTCTCCGGTGTGGTCATGCTGCTGCCGCACGGCTATGAAGGGCAGGGGCCGGAGCATTCCAGCGCGCGCATCGAGCGCTTCATTCAACTGGCCGCGAAGCATAATATTCAAATCGTGCAGCCATCGAACGCTGCGCAATATTTCCATCTGCTGCGCCGCCAGGCCCTGCGCCACTGGCGCAAGCCGCTGGTGGTGTTTACTCCGAAGAGCATGCTGCGCCATCCTGACGCGAGTTCGCCGATTGACGATTTCACGCACAAGAATTTTCTGAACGTCATCCCTGACACCGAAGTCGGAGAGGCCGACCGCATCCTGATCTGCACGGGAAAAATCGGCCACGAACTCCAGGCCGAACGTAAGAAAAGAAAAGACACGAGCACGGCGATCGTATTTCTGGAACAGCTCTACCCGTTTCCCGAGCAGGAAGTCGTTGACGAATTCGACCGCCACGGCAAACACGGCGACATCGTCTGGGTGCAGGAAGAGCCCGCCAACATGGGAGCGATGTTCAACATGCTGCCGCGGCTGAAGCGCATCTGCGGTGACCGCGCTGTGCTGACGGTGAAGCGCAGCTCTGGCGCCAGTCCCGCCACCGGCAGCGCCAAGGCGCACGAGGTGGAACAAAAAACTCTGCTGACCTTGGCCTTCACGGCGAAGGTATAGGCGGATCACCGCCGCGGATGCGATTCGCCACTGCCCAAGTGGGGACAGCGGCCCCGGTTGTCCCGCCGAGCGCAGTTCGGCTTGTCGCGCGAGCAATCGGCAAATCAGTCCGGAAAGTAGACATAAGGGTTGCTCGTCATCTGCGCGGCATCGAAATCAAAACAATGCCGTCCCGCCGGATGGGACCATGCGTTCGAGTCGCTGGCAGCGTTTTGCGAACTGGTGGCCACAAATGTCGCACAGAGTTGGTACCGACTGCCTTCCCTAATCCGATAGTCATAGGCGGCGCGAGTGACCGGGTCGGCCAGCGCAATATCCGGCAGTTCGTCGAGATGCTCGGGCAGTTTGTGCTTGTCGGTCCAGAGACCTTGGATTTTGCCGCTGAGTTGGTATAAGTCCTGCACTCGTTTTCGATCGGCGCGCAGCATCCGCTGCGTGTTCGGCGTTCCGATATACAAGAACCCAAGAATCAAGATGATGGTGACGGCGACGCCACTGAGCGCGGCCATCCAAAGGTCTCTGCCCCACTTGCCGTGAACCTCAGATTCTTCCGATCGCTTGAGTCCGAAAAAGTAGTAGAAGAAAACGCCCCCGGAGAGCACCAGCACAACAAACGACTTGGCGAGAAACCTCGACGTGATCTCGCCGCGCAAAAGATAGGTCAAAGCGTTGATCAGATCGCCGATGAAAATGCCAGCCGCAATTACCAGCGCCATGTAGGTCAGCCACTTGCGCACCGGCGAGCTTAACTTTTCCGGGTGAGCCCGCTCGTCGCGCAGAACGACGCGCGAAACCAGCAGGTAAATCGGAAAGGCCACCAGCACCGAGGCGATCGACGAGGCAACGCTGTACAAGTCGTAGCCCGGGTTGGGCGTCGAGAACAAGTTGTCCGGCAGCCAGCGGTCGAGCAGGGTAAAGGCCAGTGCGCCCAGCTCAATCGTCCACGTGGCCAGCGTTGAGAAGATGAGTAAGTAAAAGAAAGCGTCTTTGGCGGCCGTCCCCGTGCCGGCGCGGCGCGGAATCTGCAGGCCCGTCACTTTTTCGTAGTGCGCGGCCAGCGCTTCATAGATTTGTTTCTCGGGCCATCCCCGCGCCGTCAGCATGCCGACCACTGACTGCTCGGAAGCGCCCCCGGCCTGCGCGCGTTCAATAAAATCCTGAATCTCAGAAGTGTTGGCCATGGGTAGAATCGTACTCCGGCGCATGGCGTGATTTCCAGACTTGCGGGTGGGGGCTTCGCGAGGGAATGTGACGCGGGCGCCCCCGCCCGCGTTTCGGCCTAGTGGTACTCTTTCAGATTCATGCCCCGCCGCCCCCAACCTCTTCGTATCGCCATCGACACCGGCGGTACTTTCACCGACTGCGTCTGGATGGAGCGCGGCCGCCTGCGCATGCTGAAAGTTTTCTCCACACCCGCCGATCCCTCGCAGGCGATCGCCGAAGCGCTTCGCAAAATCGTGTCCGGTAAAGACCTCGTCCGCGAACTCATCCTCCTCCACGGCACCACCGTCGGCACCAACACGCTGCTGGAACGCAAAGGCGCGCGCACCGCGCTGGTCACGACCGCCGGATTCGAAGACGCCATTGAAATCGGACGCCAGGCGCGCCCCAAACTCTACGATTTTTTCTTCGATCGCATCGAGCCGCTGGTCCCACGAGATCTTCGCTTTGGCGTGAACGAACGCACGGCCAGCGACGGTACGATCCTTAACGCACCCACGCCGCAAGATCTGCGATCCCTCGCTGCGCAACTCGCCGCCGCGAAACCGGAATCGATCGCCGTCGCGTTGCTGTTCTCCTTCGCCAATCCGCAGAACGAACAGAAGGTCTCCGAGGCGCTGCATGCGCTCGACGTTCCGCTGTCGATCTCCTATCAAATCCTCCCCGAATTCCGCGAGTACGAGCGCATCTCGACGGTGGTGATCAACGCGTACCTGCAGCCGGTCATGCAGAGCTATCTGAAAAATCTTGAGGCGCGGTTGAACCGGCTTCCGGAAATCGCAGCGCGTGTTGCGCCGGGAGCCCGAAGCCGGAAGCCGAAAGCCGGTTCTCGCATTTTCGTGATGCAATCCAGCGGCGGCATTACTGCGCTTTCCACCGCCGCTCGCGAGCCGGTCCGCACCGTGCTCTCCGGTCCTGCCGGCGGCGTGGTCGGCGCCGCAGCCACCGCCCGCGCCAGCGGCTTCGAGCACATCATCGCCTTCGATATGGGCGGGACTTCTACCGATGTCTCGCTAGTCGAAGGCTCCATCACCACCGCATCCGACGCCCACGTCGCGGGCCTCCCGATTGGCGTGCCCATGCTCGACATCCACACTGTCGGCGCCGGCGGAGGCTCGCTGGCGCGCTTCGATGCCGCCGGCGTGTTGCGCGTCGGCCCTGAATCCGCAGGCGCCGATCCCGGCCCCATCTGCTATGGTCGCGGCACTCAGCCGACCGTCACCGACGCCAATCTGATTCTCGGCCGTCTGCAACCCACGCGATTTCTCGGCGGAGACTTCACGCTCGACCTCGACCGCACCCGCCGTGTGACGCGGGAGTGGCTGAAGAAGCAAAACTCAAATCTGACTCTGGAAAAATTCGCAACCGGCGTCATCCGCGTAGTCAACGCCACCATGGAGAAAGCAATTCGCGTGGTCTCGATCGAGCGTGGCCGCGATCCGCGCCACTTCGCGCTGGTGGCTTTCGGCGGCGCTGGAGGCCTGCACGCCTCCGCTCTGGCCGAGGCTCTCAGCATTCCGCGCGTCATTGTTCCTGCGCTGCCGGGCGCGCTCTCCGCTCTCGGCATTCTGGCCAGCGACGTGGTGAAAGATTATTCCCGGACGGTGCTCTGGCGCGTGGCAGGGGAAATTCCCAGCGAAAGGCTGAATGGAGAATTCACGGCGCTCGAAAAAATCGCCGCGCGCGATTTTCGGCAAGAAGCCTGGCAGGGGAAGCCGCATTATCAGCGCAGCGTCGATCTCCGCTACCGCGGCCAGGGATACGAACTCAACCTTCCACTCACCAGAAATCTTCTGCGCGATTTCGAAAATGAACATCACCGCCGCTACGGCTACTCGCGTTCCAATCGCGAAGTGGAGTTAGTCACGCTCCGTCTCCGCGCCATAATAAAATCCCCGCAGATGAAAGTCGGCGCAAGTCATGTGGAGAAGATGAACCATGTGGGGACGGCCGTCGCCGTTCGTCCGGGCCGAGCAAAGCTCGGCAGGCTCTCCACGCTCAAAGCCCCAGTCCTGTTCGAAGGCAAGAAGCTCGATGCGAAAATCTACTCCCGCGACAACCTCACGCCGGCGAAGCCATACCGCGGTCCGGCCATCATCACCGAATACAGCGCCACCACGGTGATCCCGCCGGGCAAAGGTTTCCACATCGACAAAGCCGCCAACTTGGTCATCTTCATTTGAACTGGCCCCCACTTTGAACTGGCCCCCACTGCAACTTCCGGTTCAGTAATCGCACATGCTGCGAGGATGCTTGGTCAGGAGGTCGATAATAATGTTTCCGGTGCAGCCGCGGACGTCCCCCAAAAGGAGCAGATGCTCCTCGCGTTTCGAGCGACCGAAGTAGTAGCTCGCGATGTATTTAGGGGAATCGTCTCTCCGCGAGGATGGTGGGTCCCCGCCTGGCAACGGGTCGTCGCGCTTGGCCGCTCCAAAGTCATTGAAAATGTCGATTCTTATGACGTCGGCCTTCGAAAAATCCGACCTGAACTGGCAGGCCAAAGCGTACAAGTTCCCCAGACTTACGCTCTTCGGGTCGATGCTTACGCTTAGATTCACTTCCGGCTGTTCAGCCGTTGCGCGCGCGCCGGCAATCTTGTACCGAGGGGCGTGGCATTCTCCTTCTGCCTGACCTGCCCACGCAGCGCAGCCAGCCAAGACCGCCGCCGCCGCGAGTGCCGAATAAAACATGCGAGGAATGGAGGTCACCATTGTCCCTTAGGCTCCTTGTCGCAGCAGTTAGAGGATAGTTTAGTTGAGAAGCTTCGCCGTCTTTTTTACCGCGCCGGCAATCTGATTGTGAATATCCGGTAAAAATCTGCCCTTTCCACGCCTGCATCCGTGAAACTCGCCACTCGGAGCTAGGTACGCGGTAGTGGCGAGGGTACAATAATCCTGTGAAACCAAGCCTCTTCGTCGTCGAAGACGATCCTGATATTTCCCGCCTCGTCCGCCATCACCTCGAGAACGAAGGCTTCGTGGTGCGCGTCTATCCCACCGGGGCCAACGTTTTGGCCGACGCCGAACGCCAGCGGCCTGCGCTGTTCGTGCTCGACATCATGGTGCCCGGAAAGGACGGGCTGGAAATCTGCCGCACCATTCGCCAGACGCCCGGCCTCGCGTCAGTGCCTGTGATTTTTCTGACCGCGAAAAGCAGCGAAGCCGACCGCGTGCTCGGCCTGGAACTTGGCGCGGACGACTACATCGCCAAGCCCTTCAGTCCCCGCGAACTGGTGGCGCGCGTCAAAGCCGTGCTGCGCCGTTTCGAGCGCCCGCTGCCGCCCAGCCCTATGAAAGTCGGCGAGATTGAAATCGATCCCTCGGCCATGACCCTCATGGTGAGCGGAAAGCTGGTTGCCACCACCGCTACGGAGTTCCGCCTGCTGGATTACTTCGCGCGACACCGCGGCCGCGTCTTCAGCCGCGACCACCTGCTCGATTCCGTCTGGCGCGATACCGCCTACGTGACGCCGCGCTCAGTCGACGTCTACGTCCGCCGCATCCGTGAAAAAATCGAGCCTGATCCTGAGAACCCGCGCTACCTCAAGACCGTGCGCGGCGCCGGCTATCGTTTTGAAGTCCCCAAATGAACGATAATGACCGGCAAGCGGAACGCAGGATGAGAACGACCATCATCAGGACATCGATCATCGGGACGTCGATCGTCAGGATAACGATCGTCAAGGTGGCGAGGAGAACGTGAAGAACCGCATTTTCTTCAAGCTCCTGGCCGTCTTCCTGATCGTTATCGCCTCCACCGCCGCCATTCTCGACGTGATGCTCGGGGGTGCGTGGGAAGCTTCGCTGCGCACCGAGATTGATCGCAATCTGACCCAGAAGACGCTGCTGCTGGCGCACCGGGTTGAAACCGACCGTGCGCACTCTCTCGCCGAAATCGCCGCCCAGGAAGGCCAGGCCGCGGGCGCTCGCGCAACCATTATTGACGCTTCCGGAAAAGTGCTCGCCGATTCCGAGTCCAACCCGGCCACGATGGACAATCATGCCGCGCGACCGGAGTTCGCCGCGGCACTGAGCGGGAAGACGGGTGAAAGCGAGCGCCGCAGCGCCACGCTCGGCATTCCATTTCTGTACGTGGCCGCGCCAGTTTCGGGCGGAGCCGTGCGTCTGGCCTATCCGCTTTCCGATGTCGAGGCCGTCCGCTCGCAGATGCTGCGGCGTCTGCTGTGGGGATCGGCGCTCGCCTTCGTGATCGCCTTGCTGATCGCCGCCACTGCGTCCATCTTTACCTCGCGCCGCCTCGAGCACATTGTGGACGTCGCCGCCCGCATCGAACAAGGCGACTTACGCGCGCGCGTGGCCGATAAGCCGCTCGATGAAATCGGCCGCGTGGCTGCCGCCATCGACAAAACCGCCGGCCAGGTCGAACGCAGCTTTGCCGCCGTGCGTTCCAGCCAGCGCCAGCTCGAGACCCTGCTCAACAGCATGCAGGATGCAGTGATCGCCATCAGTTCCGACGGCCTGGTGCAGTGGGCAAACCAGCCCATGGATCGCCTGGTTCCGCAGCATACGCGGCTGAATGCGCCGGTGGTTGAAACCATTCGCGATCCGGATTTTCTGGCCGCGGTGCACGCTGCCACCACCACCAAACAGGTGAAGACGACGCGTGCCACGTCGATTGTTCCCGGCCGCGCCTACGATGTGACCGCCGCGCCCCTGCCCGATGGCGGGGCCGTTGCCGTGCTGCGCGATCTGACGGAGACCGAGCGCGTCGAAAAGACTCGCCGCGATTTCATTGCCAACGTTTCCCACGAACTGCGCACGCCGCTGACTTCGATTCAGGGCTACTCTGAAACCCTGCTCGACCTGAGTTCGGAGAATAACGACTCCAATCGCGAATTTCTTGAGATCATCCGCAAGAATGCCGCCCGCATGGCGCGCCTTACCGAAGACCTGCTGACGCTGGCCCGCGTGGAATCGGGCGAAACCCGCTTCGACCCCGAACCCGTGCCGCCCATCGAATTGCTGCACGACGCCGAGGAAAGTTTCCGCGAGATTGCCCGCGGCCAGGAAGTGGATTTGCAAATCGTGGGCGAGAACGCGAATCCCGACGCCAAGGCGGCGAGCCCCGAAAGCGCTGCCCTGGAGTCACTGCCCGCGGTGTGCGCCGACCGCGAAGCGATTCACCAGGTTTTTTCCAATCTCATCGACAATGCCATGAAGTACGGGCGTTCTGGCGGACGGATCTTGCTTGGTGCGCGCCCCGCGAAACGCGGTGTTGAATTCTATGTGCAGGATTTTGGCGCAGGCATTGCCAGCGAACACTTGCCGCGCCTGTTCGAACGCTTCTACCGCGTCGACAAAGCGCGCTCCCGCGAATCCGGAGGCACCGGCCTCGGTCTGGCCATTGCCAAGCACATCATGCTGGCCCACGGTGGATCCATCCGCGCCGAAAGCGAACTCGGCCACGGCAGCACGTTCCTGTTCACGCTGCCCACGGCGTGAGACGCCTTCGAGGCTGAACTTCGAGGCTTAACCTCGAAAGGGACGGGGATGTCATCCTGAGCGCGGCGACAGCCGCGCGAGGGACCGTACGTCTGCCGATGCCCTTGATGCCGTCGGCGGGAAAGCCCACGCTTCACGCAGCGCAGACGCTCCTCGCAGCTGCACAACCGATGAAAGGGTCCAGTAAGGTCCCTTCGGAGCGCTTGGCGCGCTCCTGCGGGATGACGGTCGGTTCAGTGTGATTTCGTACGCGCCACGAAAAATGACGGAAAATTCACGACTTGTTAACCATGAGCACCGCCAGAAAACCTATGCTTAGCCGTGGCCATCCAATCCCAAGAAGCTCGAAATAAGGAACGGCAGAATCGCGGCGAGGGTTCCGCAGCGACCGCACGTCGCTGGAATTCTCGCCCGGCTAACGTTCCGGTAGACATTCTAGGGGAAACCTTTATGAGCAGCGCGATCAAGTCTCCAGACCCCGAACCGGCTCATCATTACATCGTGCGCCGCACCGTGGAAGCCTGCAACATGGCCAAGGAAGCCGCCGGAGCCGCTGCCGAGGGCATCGCCACCGGATCCACCAACCTGCTGAACTCGCTGCGCCAGCGCGAACGCGAACTGGACACGCTCGACACGGAAATCGACAACGGCGTCACCACGGCCATCACCGAAGTCGGCCCCGCCGAAGCCCGCGAATTGCTGGCCTGCATGAAGTTCATGATCGGCCTAGAGCGTATCGGCGATCTGCTGCTCAGCTTTGCCAATAGCGCGCTGTCGGTGACTGGACGCGTCGACTCCGAGGACACGCGCGACCTCACGCAGATGGCAACCATCCTCGAGAAGATGTTGACCGACTGCGGCGAATCTTTTTCCGCGCGCGAAATCGGGAAGGCGATCGACGTGCTCCGCGCCGACGCCGAAATGGACCGCCTGCGCAACCTGATCTTCCTCCGCCACATTGAGAATCCGGAAAACGTGCATCGCCAGGCCAGCCTGCAGGTCATCTTCATGACCCAGTCGCTGGAGCGCGCCGGCGATCATGCCAAGAACCTCGCCGAAGAAGTCTGCCACTTCGTCAGCGGACACACGGTCCGCCACGTGCTCATCGCCTACGACAAGCCGGTCGAACAGATGTTCATCGACTACCTGCGCCGCCGCGACCACAAAGGCTAGCGATAAAGATAAAGCTAAAGATTATGTGGAGCGGGCACTCCTGCCCGCTGCTTTTGAATTTGGCTCCCTTTCCGGCCGACTGCTGCGCCTCGCGAGAGCCTTTGCCCCGCGGGCAAAATCAACGGCCAGATCAAAATCGAAATCAACGTCGACGGCAGCGGGCAGGAGTGCCCGCTCCACACCTGCCTTCTCTGTTACTTCTCCGCCTCGCGCAGCAGGACTACATCCGATTCGCGATGCCCGCGGATGATGGCTAGCTGCTTGCCGTCGACCGAGTAATCGAAGTCGCGGATGAATTCTGACTTGAAGTCGGTGAGCTGTTTTCCCGGAGAGCCGTCGAGATTCTGTAGCCAGAGATTGTCGGTCTGGCCATCGCGAACCGGATAGATGATGCTCTTGCCGTCGCGCGTGAACAGCATCGGCCCATCGCCGAACATCGGGGCGTACTCGGCGCGCGGCCGTTCAAAATCCAGCAGCCGGATCGGCTGGGTGAAATCCGTGGACAACAATCCCAGCTTCTCCTTGGTGCCCCCTCTGTCGCTGCTGACGACCGCCACCAGCTTTCCATCGGGAGAAACTGCGCTGCGGCTGAAGGCCGGATAGCCAGGAAACTGTTGCGGCGCGCCGCCCTCCAGCGCAATCCGATTGAACTTCGCGTCCGCGTCGACGTAGAACACAGCTTTAGAGTCGGCCGAGCAGGTGGGTATAAAGTCGAACTTGCCGCTGCTGAGTTCCTTCGCGTTTCCGCCGTCCGCGTCCGCCCGATAGATGTGAGCCTCGATCTTGCTCGACGCCAGTGCCATGAAGACGAGGCGACCATCGGGGCAGGGATGCGCGAACCCTGGGAAGCGGATCTGCGTGAGTATTGGAGTTTTCGCGCCCGACTCGGGATTGAGCAGGGTGACGCCGGTGTTGGCGACTGACATCAGCAGCTGACCATCGCGGGTCCAACTGATTTCGTAGGTTGGAGAACCCTCCATCGCGAGTTGCCGGGCCTGCGTGCTGCCGGCACCGGCCGGCATCAAGTAGGCAGTGTTGTGCGTCAGCCTCTCGACCGCTGCGACCGTATGGCCGTCGGCGGACAGACTGAGATCGACGTAAGAGTTGGTGTCGCGCGTTACCGGAGAAACCTTGCCCGAGGGATACGCCACATGAACAATCTGAGTCTGGTTGGAGAACAGGGGCACTGCCAAGGCCAGAAGCGCGCTGCCATCAGGCAGCCAGACCGGCTTCGAAAAATAGAGGTCCTTCGAAAGCATGAAGTCGTTGCGCTTCCCGGTCTCGGCGTCGAACGCGGCCATTCCGCCCAGCGCATCTCCCGGCAGCGAAAGCGGCATCACGATGGTCTTACCATCCGGCGACCACGCCACATCGGTTTGTGATTCATTCAATGGGCCTGTAAAGATGGTCTTTTCGTCAGTCCCTTCCGCCGACCGGATAATGATTCGGTACTCGCCGACTTTTGGATTGTTGGCCAGGATGTAGGCGAATCTCTTGCCGTCGGGCGAGAGCGTGATGTTGGAATCAATGTCGGTGACCAACTTCTGCGGCGTGCCCCCCAGCACCGGAGCGCGGTAAAGGTATTTGAGCGACTGACTGCCCGGCTCTAAACGGGTGAAATACAAGTAATTGCCGTCGGGCGAAAAACGCAGGCCCTGGTATCCGAACGGTCCCGGCGCGACCACCTGCGTAGTGCTGTTCGTCGGAATATTTTGCAGCAAGAGGCTTTGTTGGCCGCCGTCATCCATCACGTTGAGCAGGTACTTGCCGTCGGGCGAGATGGCTACGAGCGTGGCTTTCCCGGTCTGCGTTGCTTTGCTGACGGAAAAATTCTGGAAAGGAACGGTTCGCGTGCGGGAGAGCATGGCGTAGATTCCATAGGCTGCCGCCGCCAGCACGAGAATCGCAACGATACCCACCACGCCCAGCGAAAACTTGTGCTGCTTGGCCGCCGCTACGACAACGGAACTGCTGGAGGCTTGCGCGGCCTGCATTCTTCCTGAGGTTGCACCTGATGACACGGGTCCGTCGTCGGCCACGGCGACCTGCCGGCTCGATTCTGTGTCGCGCTTCAGCCGCAACAGTTCCGAGCGCAGCTCTTTGGCGCTCTGGTAGCGCAGTTCGCGATCTTTCTCGAGCGCGCGGTTGATGATGTCTTCAAGCTTGGCGGGCAAATCCGGATTCAAGCGGGCAGCGGGCGCGGGGGCGCGCTCCAGAATGGCGTTGAAAATCAGCGCCGAGGTCTCGCCGCGGAAGGGCAGAGTCCCGGTCGCCATCTCATAGAGCACCGCGCCGAACGAAAACAGGTCACTGCGCGCATCCAGTTCCTTGCCCTTGGCCTGCTCCGGCGACATGTAGGCGACAGTGCCGAGTGTGGAACCGGGGCTGGTCAGATGCTGTTCGTCGATGGCGGTCATGGTGTTGGCCGCCGCAGTCTGATTGGTCGCGCTGGTCGCAGCAGAAACTTTCGCCAAGCCAAAATCGAGAATCTTGGCGTGGCCGCGTTCGGTCACAAAAATATTGGCGGGCTTGATGTCGCGATGAATGATTCCCTTGGCGTGAGCGGCGTCGAGCGCGTCGGCGACGTCGATGGCCAGCGTCAGTAGCAGACTGGTTTCGAGCGGACGGCCCGCGATGCGGTGTTTCAGAGTGACGCCATCCAGAAACTCCATGGCGATGAAGGCTTCGCCGTGCTGGTCGTCAATCTCGTAAATGGTGCAGATGTTGGGATGGTTCAGCGCTGACGCGGCTTTGGCCTCACGCTCGAAACGGCTGAGTGCCAGCGCGTCTTTGGCAACGTCGTCGGGAAGAAACTTGAGCGCTACGAAGCGGCCGAGCTTAAGGTCTTCAGCTTTGTAGACCACGCCCATTCCGCCGCCACCCAGCTTCTCGACGATTTTGTAGTGGGAAATGGTTCGGCCGATCATTTGTGGGCAAATCTTACGTGGGGGAAACAGGCAAGTCAATAAATGGTGGAGTCGAGGGCGCGAACCCAGAAATCAGTCTTCATCTCAGTACTCATGTGCTACAATAGTATTGTTCCGCAATAGTATGGCATTATGATTGCGAGTTTCCGGGATAAGGAGACTGAACGGCTGTGGCTGTCGGGCTGGAGTCGACGCCTTCTAGCTGATTTGCAGAGAAGAGCGTTCAAGAAACTTGCCATTTTGAATGCTGCAGTCACGCTGGACAACTTGAAGGTGCCCCCAGGCAATCAACTGGAGGCATTGCGAGGTAGCCGCGCCGGACAGCACAGCATTCGGGTCAACAATCAATATCGCGCGTGTTTTGTCTGGGGGGACGGAAATGCTTTTGAGGTAGAGATCGTCGACTACCACTAGGTTGCCGGAGCGATTATGGGGAATTCGAGAACAATCTTTGCAGTTCACCCGGGAGAGATTCTAAAAACCGAATTCATGGAACCGATGGGCCTCAGCGCGTATGCGCTGGCGAAGGCGCTCAGCTTTCCCGGCATTTATGAAGTGGTGCGCGGAGATCGGGCCGTCAGCGCCGACACTGCCATTCGCCTGGGAAAATATTTTGGTCTGCCCGCGCAGTTCTGGCTGAATCTTCAGAACGACTACGATCTGAGAATCGCCGAGGGAAGCGGAATCGGCAAAGGGATCAAGCCCCACAATGTCCGCCATCGCCCCGAACTTGCCGGCACGCGCTAGAGTGTCCTTTTGGAGGATCGAGTAATCCCCACTTCTCGCGCAAAGTACGCGCGAGAAATGGGGCACCCGGCTTTTCCGCTATTCGCTCCAAAATCAAAATCCCCATCCTGTCTCGCAAAGTGCGCGAGACAAGGATGGGGCACCCGCTTCGTTTTTTACCTACGTTGTTCTTCTAGCCTTTTACGATCTTCTTCGCCTTCTCGTCCCAGACAGCGACGGTTTTGTTGAAGTAACTGAAGTTGGCCAGGTGGCAGCCGATGGCGGCGTTGTTGCCGAAGATTTCGTTTTCGGCGACCGGCTTGCGCGTGCGCACGGCGTTGTAGAAGTTGGTCTGGTGGTCAACGGTGTCGTTGTAGTTAGGGGGCACGGTGTAGAACTCGCCCTCCTGTTCGGTTTTCGAAACCAGTTCCGGATGCTCGGGATGATCCACTTGCCACTGCTTCAGGTATTGATCGCGCAGAACCTTGGGCCATCCGCCGATGGAATAGCCTTCGGGCTCGGGGCGCGTGTCTTGCGGCTTGTAGCTGAGGGTGGAGTCTTTGATGATCATCGTGCCCTTGGTGCCGTAGAAGCCGATGAACTCTCCGCCATCGTTGTTCAGGTTGCAGCGCAGAGTGACGCGGCAGTTGGGATAGTCGTAGAGCGTTTCGATCAGGTCGGGGAACTCGCGGCCGTCTTTGAAATGGAACAAGCCGCCGGAAGATTGGGCGCGCTGCGCGGGCTGAGTGTTGCCGGTAATGAATTGAATGCCCGAAAGCAGGTGAACGAAGAGATCGCCGCCGAGTCCCTCGCCGTAGTCGGTGAAACAGCGCCAGCGGAAGAAGCGAACTGGATCGAAGGCATGCTTGGGTGCAGCGCCGAGAAACGCGTTCCAGTCGATGGTGGTTTCGCTGGCGTCGGGCGGAATGGGATAAACCCATGCGCCGCTGGGCGAATTGCGGTCCCAGTAGGCGTTGATGGAGAAGACTTCGCCGAGTTTGCCGGAATCGTAAATCTCTTTCGCTTTGGCGTAGAGAATGGAACTGACGCGCTGGCTGCCGATGGCGACCATGCGGCCGTTTTTGTGCGCGGCTTCGACCATGGCGAATCCGTCTTCAACGTTATGCGACATGGGCTTCTCGCAGTAAACGTCTTTGCCGGCGGCGCAGGCGTCTTCAAAAATGCGGCGGTGGTTGTGGTCCATGGTGGCGATCAGGACGGAGTCAACATCTTTGCGATCGAGGATGGTGCGATAGTCGCGGGTGGCCGGGACGCTGGGGTCTTTGACGGCTTCCTGGGCAGCGATGTGGCGGCTGTCATAAAGATCACAAACCGCGACGCACTTCACGCCGGGAACGCTGAGCGAAGCTTCGAGGTGCTCGCATCCGCGAATGCCGGTGCCGATGGAGGCGAAGCGAATGGTGTCGCTGGGAGCGACCGGACGGGCCGCGGCGGAAAGCAGGTGAGGCTGCAGGATAGTTTTGGCGACCGTGGTGGCGGCAAGAGCGCCAGTGCCGAGATGAATGAATTGACGACGGGACAGGGGATACTTGGACATGAGGTTCTCCGTCTTGAGGATTTCATTTTTCGGGCGGCGTGCTTCCGCAAGCGCCGCGAAAATGCTTACGGGGAGGAATTATTGCACAGGTGAGGGCGAGTTAGTAAAACGATTTTCTAGAGAGGCTGGGGACATAGCAGGCGGAATCGTCGCCGCCAATTTGCGGCCAGAGATGGAGACCGCCATCCTTACACTCTGAGTGATGACTCCTTGATGGCAACAGTTGCTCTCGGGCTTGCCCGTCAACCGCCCATGATCCAAATGTAAGCCCGGCCCTCCACGGCGCGCGAGCGCGTCCAACGGTCACTCGGAGCGCAAGGCCTGCATCACATCGACGCGAGCGGCACGTGCCGCGGGCAGTGCCGACGCGATAACCGCGACCGCCATCAGTACGAACGCAGAGACAAACACCGGCAATGCGCCGGGCATCTTGATGTCCAGGAAAAATCTTCCCGCCAAACGCGCCAGCGCGAACCCGAAGGCCGCGCCGGCTAAGACGCCCGCCGCGGCAATCACGGTGCCCTCTGCAATCACGCCCTTGAGGAGTCGTTGCGGCTCCGATCCGAGGGCCAGCCGAATACCGAATTCCCGGGTCCGCGCGCTGACCGAAAACGCCAGCACGCCCGCGACGCCCACCACGGCAATGGCCAGCGCGACCGCCGCGAATACGCCAAACACCAGCGAGTTTAGACGATCCGGTGTAAGCACCTCTGCCCGAATGTCTTCGAGAGTGGCGGCACGCTCAACCGGCTGATCGGCCGACATGTCGCGAATCGTGCGGGTGACCGACGGGACCAGCGCATAGGGATTTGCACCCGTGTGAATGAAGAGACGTCCGCCAAACAGTGGACCTTCGTTAAGACTGTCGTAAACCGTGACCCTGGGCTCAGGAACGACGTGTTCATCGTCAATGTCGGCGGCGACACCAATGATGCGATGTGGCGCCAACATGCGCGTCTTTTCGGCATCGGTCCCGCCGAAGTATTGCAGCACGGGATCCGTCCAATAGACATGCCGATTGATTGGATCCTGGTTGGGGAACATGCGCTGTGCGAGAGTCTGGCTGACGATCACCACAGGCTCGGCATGACTACTCTGGCCATCATGATTCTGGCTATCATTGTTCTGAGCGGCATTATTCAGACCGTCGAGCGCATTGAAATCGCGGCCAGCAATGATAGGAACTCCCAGCGACGCAAAGAATCCGGGAGAGATGACGCGCCACTGCGCCCGCGGATCCTCTACACCGGAGGCATGGACGTGCCCGTCGGCGGAGAATTGCAGGCCCGGAGAGGTGGGGCCGCCGGCATCGCGCCAGGGAACGACGTTGCCGAAGGCGGTCTTGCTCACGCCCGGCAGGGTATCAACGCGACGGATCGCTTCCTTGTAGAAATCGACGACCTGCTGCGGTGTTTTTCCATGGGACATAGCAGGAACGTCGATTGCGAGGACATGCTGCGTGTCCAGACCTGTCTGCGCCCTTTGCAGTGCGATCAACGTGGTGATCAACGTACTTGCGCCGGCCAGCAACACGAAAGACGCGGCGATCTGCGTCACTGCGAAAATCCGCTGGCGGCGGCTCGTGCTGCCGGTGATCCGCGCACTTCCGCTCGACAGGCTCAGTCCACCTGGGCTGCCGGAAGACGTGCCGGAGGAAGGCAGGCGCGGGACGAAGGCGAGAATCACTGCGGCGACGACGGCCAGCGCCGCTCCAGCCCAAAGCAAGCTCGAATCGACTCTGAAGTCGAGAGCACGGATGGAGAAGCGCGCGGCGTAGCGGGCCAGGACGGCCACCATCGGCTGCGCGCTCAATACGCCGAGCGCGGCTCCAGCGCCGCAGAGCAGAAGGCTTTCGGCCAGCAGCATGCGGCGCAACGCGCTTTTGCTCGCGCCCAGCGCCACGCGGACCGCGAGTTCACCTTCGCGGCGAACTGTCCGTGCCAGAACCAGATTGGCAACATTGGAACACGCGATGATGAAGACCAGTCCTGACGCTGCCAGCAGCACCAGCAGCACGGTGCGGGCGCCCGACGTGATCTCGTCCCGCAGCAACTTCACCCCGATCTGAAAGTTCGCTTCCTGCGAATAGGCTTCGGGATGTTGGTTCTTCATGGCGGAGTAGGCGGAGAGCAACTCGGCGCGAGCCTGATCGATGGTGACTCCGGGAGCGAGACGCCCGAAAAGCTCGGTCATGCGATGGATGCGGCCCGTGACCATGGTGGCGGAAAGATGATGCGGGCTGGTGACGATGTTGGAGATGATTTCGGTTTCTTGCGGATATGGGACGCAAGGCTCGAGCACGCCAATGACGGTCGCAGAGCGGTCGCCGATGCTACCCAGGCGAACGGTCTTGCCGATGACCGAAGGATCCTTGTGCAAAGCGTTCGCCCAGAAACGGTAGGTGAGAACGACGACGCCGGCAGCATTGGGCCCGTCGTCCTGAGGCCCGATGAGGCGACCGAGCACCGGACGAAGCCCCATCACATCGAAATACGAGCCGCCGACAACTCCACCTTGAATCGAACGAGGCTCGCCGAGGCCGATCATGGTGAAGCCCATGGCGGAGAAGTCGCCAAACTCGCTCAGAGTTTTCACACTCGCGCGCAAGTCCTGTATCTCGGGCACGGAAAAGGTGGAGTTTTCGTCGCGGATGCCGGGAGCGCTCTGCCGGATGTAGATCAACCTGTCCTCGCCGCGATTGACCAGGGGCTTGAGCAGCACTCCGCGCACCAGCGTGAAAATGGCGGCGTTTGCGCCGATGCCGAGCGCCAGGGTAAGCACCACGGCGATCGCCAGCCCTGGAGTCCGAATGAGCGAATAAGCCGCAACTCTCAGATCACGAACGAAGGACATGTTCTTCCCCTCCTGCGGGCTATCATGCATCACGCGTGCCAATATTAAGCGCCACATTGTAAAAGACTTAATAGGCGGGGAGTTCGACTGCGCTGTCCGTTTCAGGACACTCTAGGTCAAATCCGGACACCAAAACACATTCCGGGCCTCGGACGGGATTGTTCGCATTTAATTTTTGCGGGCGTCGGCTAACGGCTGCTCGCTCCTGTGCGGGAGCGAGCAGCAATCATTTCGCCTTTAACTTCTTCAGCTTTTCAATTCCGTTGGTGTTGCGCGGGTTGATCTCTATCGACTTCTCGTAATACCGGATGGCCAGTTCGTTATCGCCGTTATCCATGTAGGCTTCCGCCAGGCTGTCATAAGTGTTGTAGGACAACGGATAGGCCTCCACGCTCAACTTGAAAATTTCGATCGCTTCCGGAACTTTTTTCATCCTAAGCAGTCCATAGCCGAGGCCGATGAATTCATTCTCTTCGAAATCGTAGGCAGCGGGCTGGGTTGCTTTCAATTCGCGATACTGTTTGACCGCGGCATCGATGCCTTTTTCCCGAATGGTCTGGAACAGCACGGCTCCGATCGGTTTTCGGCCAGCCAGTGCTTCAATCTTCGCCAGCATTTCATCGAGCGAGGAGCGGGGAAAGAATTTTCCGGCAGACACAACGGCCGCAATCTTCTTTGTATTGGCGATGTCGTCGAGGGGATTGGCATCGAGCAACACCAGATCGGCCAGCTTTCCTTTTTCAACGGTGCCGAGATCTTTCTCGCGGCCCAAGAATCGCGCCGGATTCAGCGTGGCGGCCTGCAAGGCCTGCAGAGGGGAAAGACCGGCTCGCACCAGTAGACCCAGCTCATCATGCAGGCTGAATCCGGGAAAGCAGAACGGGTTCTCGGTATCCGTGCCCGCCATGATTCCAACGCCGGATTTCTGCATGGTGCCTACGACCGCAAGGTCTTTCTGGAATTCCTTTTTCATGTAGGCGAAATCTTCCGCCGTATGTTTTCCGTCTATGGCGGAAGGATCCCGCGACATTCGCTTGCGCACCGGCACGTATTTGATGCGGTCATCCTTGAGGAATGCCGGATCGTCTCCGTAGGCGAACATGCGCAGCAAAGTAAGCGTGGGCACTTGCCATGTGCCATTGCTTTTGAACACAGCCGACAGGGCAGCGGCCAGTTCCGGACTGTAAGTGTCGAGCATCATCTGGCGCGCTTGCAGGACGTGCGTTCCCCAGAATTTGGGTGTTCCGGCTAGTCCCTCCGCCAGGTCGGCCTGCTGCGCCTTTAGCAACTCGTCGCTCTTGGTGGAGCACGCGGGGAGGACGCCGATCAAGTGTTCGAACGACTTCTGCCCGGCGTTGGAAGCCTCCTCGGCGGAAACAGAGAGTGGGACATGCCCGGCAAATGGAATTCCTTCTTTCTTGGACTCATCGGCGATGGCGAAATATAAATCGCGGGGAAGGTTCTGATAAACCTTCACGAAATCGGCGCCGGACATCTTCGCCTTGTCCACAACCTGGCGAGCTTCGGCCGTAGTCGAAACCGAGATTGAACCGGGCCAGTAAGGCTTGGGGCCGTCCACGAGCGGGCTCGCGATGACCATGCGCGGGCCGAGTAAGTCTCCGGCTTCGATGTTCTTGCGCGACTCGTAATCTTCCGGGCTGCCCCACATCACACGGATGCCAGTCACACCGTTGGCGATAAACAGCTTCAGATATTCTCTGCCGCCAGGGTGCACGTGCATGTCCCACAGGCCGGGGATGAGGAATTTTCCGGCGGCGTCGACGACTGTGGCGCCTTGTGGCACGGCAACGATCGAGCTCTTGCCGATGGCTGCGATGCGGCCCGCCGAGATGATGACGCTCATGTCCGGTTGGGGCGGCGCACCCGTGGCGTCGATGATGGTTACATGCGTCAGGACCAGCGCAGAGGAATTTGATCCGGATGTCGATTGTGCAATTGAGAAAAGGGTCAAAAGAAAGACAAGGAGGATCAACAGGCGAAGGTTTTTCATTCCGGGCTCGCGCGAGCATGTTACAGGCAGGAACTGGACGTTTGGAAGCGAAAACAGGAAGGAAAAAATTAAAAGGGCCATGACATTGGTTATGCTCTAGCCGCTCGCTCCTGCGAGGGAGCTAACAGCGTGGAGGCATGTACCGTCACGACCCCTTGATGCGATCACTGCTTTCGCAGTTCCGAACCCCAACTGCCCCTCGCAGAGCCGTCGGTTTTTTCAGGTCCGTTCGCCTTGCAGGTCGCCCCGCCCGGCGGATCACTCAGTCTACTTTGGACTGGCTCATTTTATTGTGCCTGCCCTTTCGACCGTCGACGCAAGCAACACTAACAGAGAATTAGAAAACGTCAACGCAAACTATTGGTGCAATAGCTCTGGGCAAACCTGTGCATAACGAATAATGCAAATGGTTGCAAAATCGATATTTATCCACAGGCAGCTTGAATTGTTCCCGATTTTGCACAAATGCTGCACAGCCACAGGGCACCCCGCAAAATGATGATAGGGAACCAAATAATCGTCTTGACGGTAGATCGGACTAAGCGCATCTTTCAAAGAGGGCAGAAAGAACCGAGAAAATCATCGCAGTGATGGCCGAACTGGTGGCGTATGTGGACGGCGGGTGCCTGGGCAATCCCGGGCCGTCAGGGATTGGTGTGGTTATCAGTGGCTTCGTCGGCGGGCCGGTGCGCATCGCCAAGTGGATTGGCCACCAGGACAACAACGTCGCGGAATATGCGGCGCTAATGGAAGCCCTGCAGTACGCGGTGGAGCGCAAGGCGCAGAAACTTCATGTGTACTCCGATTCGGAAGTGGTGGTCCGGCAGATGACCGGGGAGTATCAGTGCCGGAGCAAGCGGCTCTATTCGTTGCACTGGACCTGCCGGAAGCTGGCGCGATCGCTGACGTTCTCCATTTCGCACGTGCCGCGGGAAGAGAATGCGGAGGCGAACGGGCTGGCGCAGGCGGCGCTGCGGCGGAAGTGAGCCGTTTTCGGGCGCGGCAGATCTTAAACCACGGGGCTAAAGCCCCGAACGATTTTTGAGCATCTTTACGCGGCGCTGAAGCGCCGCTCTTCCACGGTACTCGAATCGTCTGTGCTCCCTCCCGTTTTGTGGTCCTTCCTGCGATTGTGCTCGTTCCTGCGTTTGTGCTCGCGCCTGCGTATGTGCTCCTTCCGGCGACTGAAGTCGCCAGTCGTCCCTTGAACTCGGCCGCCCTGGTTCCATCGACCACCGTGCATTCGGCGAGCGAACTTTTGGCTTAGTACCTTCGCGTGGGGAAAATCTTGACACGTGATGCGGTGCGAGCGAGACTCCAATTACTGCATCCTTAATAAGCCAGGTCGCGGGAAGCGCGGATTGTGGTTCGGTCTGTGTGTGCGCGGTTTGTGTGCGCTCCCGTCTTATCCGCAGAAGTGGGGCTGCGCTGGCGGGGATGGCAGCTTGCAAAGCGATGGAAAGTTTTTCCAATCTCGATCATCCCTCCTCGCCGACAATCGACGCGAATCCGGTTGTGGGCGCGGCTGGGTTGAAGAATGCTGCGGGCGAGCTTTCGTCTGGGGTGCGGCCGTCTGCGGTGCGGTTTCCCGGCGAAGATGCGGGGCGTTCGCTGGCCGAGATGGCGCAGCGGGATCTGGATGCGGCGCTGCAGTTGCTGGCGGATCGCGCGCAATATATTACGGGGGCGAGCGGGGCGGCGATTGCGCTGCGCCGCGACGGCAGGAATGACATGCTGTGCCGCGCCAGCGCTGGGTTGAACGCGCCAGAATTGGGAGCGCTGCTTTCCACCGAGTTTGGACTCTCGGGCGAGAGCGTGCGCACGCGCCAGCCGTTGCGCTGCGACGACGCCGAGCGCGACGCGCGGGTGAATCGCGAAGTGTGCCGCGAGATGGGAATTGCGTCGGTAGTCGTCATGCCGGTGGTGAATGACGACGAAGTGCTGGGCGTCTTCGAGCTGTTCTCGGGGAAGGCGAATGCCTTCGGGGCGCGCGACGTTTCGGCGATCCAGCGGCTGAGCGAAATGGTGGAAACGGCAGTGCGGCTGGCGCAAGCTACGGAGAGTCTGCCGCAGCGGCTGAAGCGGCAGGAAACTTCCGCGGCGGTGGAAACGGAGCCCGCAAGAGTAGAAGAAGATCAGGTCCTGGATGGCGAGGTTCTGCAAGAGCTTGTTCTGGAAGAAAATGTCCTGCAAGAGAGTGCTCTGGAAGAACCGGTGGTGAACCTGCCCGCGCTGGAGTCGGACTCGCAGGAAGCTTCTGCGGAAACCGGGCTAACGGAAGCCGCGCCGGCGATGCAAGTTGAGAGCGCGGGAGTTGAGAGCGTGGCGGCTGCTCCCGAGTTGGCGGCTCAACCTGAGCCTGCGGCGACGGCTGCGGAGGCTGCGCCGGCGAAGAAGCCGTTGTTCTGGTCGGTGGCGTTGAATCCGGCGGCCGAAGCCGCCCAGGCGGAAGAAGCGGACCTGAGCCGTGTGCCGCCGGTGTTGAGGACGCTGCACCAGTGCGAGGCCTGCGGATTTCCGGTGTCAACGGGGCGCGTGCTTTGCGTGGAGTGTGAAGAGAAGAAGTGGCGGGGGCAGCTCAGGGTTCCGGCCGCAGGAGCGGCGCAGCGGAGCGGCGTGGCCGCCCCGGCTGGGCGATCGGAAGTACGGGCGTTCGCCGCAGTCGCGGCCAGCGCGCCGGCGGTGGCAACGCAGACGGCGACGTCGAGTACCGGGATATCGATGGCAAAGCCATCCGCAGTGGCCATGACTCCAGCAGCTGAGAATGCTCCGGTTCGCGAGATCGTTGCTGCGGCTCATCCGCCTGCACCGACTGATCCCGCGGCCGAGGTGGCATCGCCGGAGTTCGTTTTGAGTGCGGGGCTGGAACCGGCGGAATCGTGGCTGGGGGCGAACAAGTATCGAATTGCGGTCTTTCTGGTCGCGGCTGCGACGCTGGCCGCGGTTTTCTTTTTTCTGCGCCATTAGTCTGCGCCATTCGTTCGCGGTTATCCCGTTTTTGCATCACCCATGCCACCCAAGCGCCTGATTCGGCACCAGTCTCTTTGCGCCAAGATCTGCGCCTAGATTTGCACTACTGGAATCCCTGAAATCCTTGACAACACAGGCAACTCTGCTAAAGTTCGAAGAGCTTTGAAAACTTCGAGTTCACCGGCAGGTGCCATGGTTATGAAGAATGTTTACGAAGTGTTGCGGCAGAAAGAGATGGAATTGACTCGCCTGGAGAAAGAAGTGGAGGCCCTCCGACTGGTGGCCCCGCTGCTCTCCGAGGAAAAGGAAATGGGCATGGATATGGGCAAGCCGGCTCTGGCAACTGCGGTGAACGGGCCGCAGGCGACGTCGCGGCTTTCGGTTCCGGCATCGCCGTCGATTCCCGCGCCGCAACCCGTGCGCGCTGCTGGCTGGGAGGACACGGCCAAGCGCTGGCCGTAACCTGCTCCACCAGAACTGTCGCGGTGCCCGCGCCCTGAGGTGTGGGACATGAGTTTTCTGGCCCGGGACGCGTCCCGGGCCAAAGTCTATTAGGAAGGAATCGGCTTCCGGCTTCCGCTGTCCGGCTTCCGGAAGCCGAGAGCCGGAAGCCGTAAGCCGGCAGTAAAGAGTGAACAGGAGGCGCATATGAAGAAAACGTTTCTGCTGTTGCTGGCGGTGCTGGCCTTGAGCCTGGTGGCTGCGGCCAAAGAAGAGATGCAGGGCACGATTGTGTCGGAGAACTCGGTGCAATGCGGGTCGCAGGCCAAAGGCAAGAAGACGTCGGAACTGATGTGTCAGGAATATGTGATTCGCGGGGGCGCGACCGAGTATCACGTGCGGCAGGAAAAAGAGGCGCACAAAGAGCTGATCCCGGTAAATGCTCCGGTTGAGTTCACGATCAGCAAAGACAAGATGAAGTTCAAAGTGAACGGCAAGAGCTACGAGATGCTGGTGGTGTCAGAGTCGGCGGCGCCAGCTGCTGCTCCTGCGGTGGCACCGGCCCCGAAGCCCTAAAGCGCCGGAGATGCCGTGAGCCTGCTCGAGCATTTTTCCCGTAAGCCGAATCGCCCGGAGTTTGTCCAGATGGTCATGCGGGCTCTGGAAAAGGCCGGGGTGGAGAAGGTCGAAAAGATCCCCGGGGAATTCGCCCTCAAAGTCGGCGATGGCGACAGCACGGTCTTTCTTAGCAACGTCTACTCGAACTACTGCAGTGCTCCCCGGAGCGCGCGTTCTGCTGTGCTGGCGGAGTTTGTAAGCGCTGCGGCAGGGATCCCCGCGCTGCCCGTGATTCCGTCTGAATTTGCGGCGGCGAAGCCCAGCCTGATGCCGGCAGTTCGCGATGCCGCCTACTTCAGCATCTTCCGGTTGATGCAGCTAAGGAACGGGAAGGCCGAACGCGGACTCGATGTTGTGACCAAGCCGTTTGCCGGTGGACTGGTTATCGATCTGGTTTACGACACCGAGCGCAACATTACATCAATCAACCGCGACTGCTTTGAGAAGTGGGGAGTGACTCTCGACGAGGCGTTTGCCGCGGCGAAAGACAATCTGTGGGAGCGCACCGATCCGGGGCGAATGGAAGGCCAGGGAGGCGTCTACTGGAGCCAGTGGGGTGATTCGTATGACAGTTCGCGCATCCTGCTGCCGGAACTGATCTATCGGCTCGCGGTGGACGGTGACCCGGTTGCGTTTGTGCCCAACCGGAACGAACTGTGGGTGACCGGCACGAAGAACTCCGCGGGACTGGCGGCTATTCTGAAGAACGGAGTGGAGAGCCATTTCAAGCGCGGGCATCCGCTCTCGCCTGATCTCTATGTGTTGCGCGATGGAACGTGGCAGCAGTTTATTCCCGAAGAGAAATCGCTGCGCGATCTCTGGTGGACGCTGAAGATGAGGCGGGACCAGATTGACTACGCGCAGCAGCAGGAACTGCTGAACGCCATCCACGAGAAGGAAGGGACGGACATCTATGTAGCGGGCTATATGGTCCTCGAGCCGAAGGAAGGAGCGGCCTACAGCGTTTGCGTCTGGACGGACGGAGTCGACAGCACTCTGCCGCAAGCCGAGAACATTGCTTTTATGGTTGATCCGGAAGGCGGAGACCATTTCGTAGTGCGGTGGGAGGTTGCCGCGCCGATTGTGGGGGATTTGCTGGAAAAGGAGACGGAGTTCATCCCGGTGCGGTATCGGGCTCGAGAATTCCCAGACGGTGAACAGATCGAGAAGCTGCGGCGATTGGCAAACTGAGGCTGCCGGGAGTTCGCCCGAGCATGATGCTTACTGCGATCAACTAACCCACAATTTCGCGCAGGGCGGCGAGGAGCCGGTCGACTTCGTCCGGGGTGTTGTAGTGGACGAGGCCGATGCGCAGGAAGCCGCCCGATTTTTCGACGTCCAAATGTTCGGTGAGGTTTAGAGCGTAGTAGTTGCCGTCCCAGGTGAAGAAGCCGCGCTCGCCTAGTTTGGTGGAGAGTTCCAGCGGCGTGTGGTTTTCGATGCGCACAGCCAGCGTGGCGCAGCGTTCGCCGAAGCGGGCGGGGTCGGTGATGCCGTAGATCTTGAGGCCGGGGATTTTCTTCAGGCCGGTCATCATTTTTTCGAGCAGCGCGCGTTCGTGCTCGTGGATGGCGGCGTAGGCGGCTGCGATGGCGGCCCGGCGTTCAGTTCCCCCACTTCTATCGAACCCACTTGTTTCGGCAGCATCGTTCCCACCCTTCGAAAGGCGCGAAGGGTGGGGCATCCTCTTATTCGTTGCTCCATTCGTTACCCCATTGACTGATCCGCGGCCTAGGTCGGCGATGTATTCCACACACGCCGTGATTCCGGCGATGCATTCGTGGTTGAGCGTGCCCCACTCCCAGCAATTGGGAATTGCATTCGTATTCGGACGGACCTTGTAGGGACGCAGGCGCTGCAGGTGCTCGCGCTTGCCGAAAAGCACGCCCATGTGCGGGCCGAAAAATTTGTAAGTCGAGCACACCAGAAAATCACAGTCGAGCGCGGCCACGTCGATCAGGCCATGCGGAGTGTAGTGCACGGCGTCGATGTAGGCGAGGGCTCCGGCGGCGTGAGCGAGGCGGACGATCTCTTTTACCGGATTAATCGTGCCGACGGCGTTGGAGGCGTAGCCGGCGGCGACCAGCTTGGTGCGCGAATTTATTTTCGACGCCAGGTCGGCCATGTCGAGCGTGCAGTCTTCGTCGTGGATCTCGGCCCAGCGGACGGTTACTCCTCTTTCTTCTGCCATGGCGAGCCAGGGGGAAACGTTGGCGTCGTGATCGAGGCGCGTGACCACGATTTCGTCTCCGGGCTTCAGCTCGCGGCCGATCGCGCGGGACATCGCATAGGTCAAGGTCGTCATGTTGGGACCGAAAGCGACTTCGTCGGCGGCGCAGTGCAGGAAGTCGGCCATGGCGGCGCGAGCTTCGGAGATCATGGCGTCGGTGTGGTGGCTGGTGGAGTAGGCTCCGCCGGTGTTGGCGTTGTCGCGGCGCAGGTAGTTGGAGATGGCGTCGATCACACGCTGCGGAACTTGCGTTCCGCCCGGGCCGTCTAGGAACGCGGCGGGGTGCCCGTTGACGGTTTGCGCTAGCGAGGGGAATTGGGCGCGGATGTGAGTTACGTCAAACGCCGTAGCGATCTTCTCAACAGTGGGCATGGATTATTTCTACCATGCTCCGGTAGTAGTCATGATTCGAGATCATAACGGACCTGCGCCCTTCCCGATTCCATCTTGCGACGCGGACGATTGCTTCGCCGTGGAAGAGCGGCCCTTCAGGGCCGCGTTGGACCGAAGAAATGACGAGGGCTTTAGCCCCTGTGGCGCTCTGAAGCGTGACTCGGCAGACACGACGTTCACCATTCATCAGGGGCTGAATCCAGGTTAATCTTGAGTGGCACTTGACGCGGCCCTGAAGGGCCGCTCTTCCACGGTTCTGCACGCTCCACGGCGCTGCACCCCCACACACTAGCCAGCGGTCGTTGCTCTTACAAAATCCGCGAGCATCCCGTAGGCCGTCGCATACAGGCCGGGATTTTCTTCGGTGATCGCGAGGCCGGGGAAGATGTCCGTGTCGAAATGGATGTAGGACGAGGTGCCGGTGATCTTGCCCATGGGAGACGTGGCCAGCACTTTTTCGGGCATGACGGTAGCCTCGACTCCTGCATTTTCGCCTTGACCCACGCGTTGCGCGCGGCAGACCAGCTTGAAGGGCCAGCCGTCGCGGCGGGCGTTGCGCAGGGCTTGCGGCGTGAGGTCGCGGATGCCGTCGCGATCGATATCTTCGAGGCGCACCGGAATATCCATCAAAACTGTGATGAGCGCGGCGGTTTTGACGGCGGCGTCCCAGCCGTCGACGTCGTGCGAGGCGTCGGTTTCGGCGATGCCGAGGGCTTGTGCCATTTTCAGCGCCTCGTCGAAGGTGAGACCGTTTTCCATCTCGCTGAGAATTACGTTGGTGGTGGAGTTGAGGATTCCGTGGAAGCCTCGTACGGCAACGGTGGGCATTTGATCGAAGAAAGAAAAAATCGGAACGCCGTCCATGACAGTGGATTCGAAGAGGAATTTCTTGCCGCGCGCGGCCGCGAGGTCGCGGAGCTCGCGATAAGCGTGCACGATGGGGCCCTTGTTGGCGGTGATGGCGTGGGCTCCGTGCTCGAGGGCGGCGCGGATGTGGGTGACGGCGGGCTGGCCATCTTTCACGTTGAGCGAGGTGGCTTCGAAGAGGACGTCGGCTTGGGCGGCGGCGAGCCAGGCGCGGATATCGGACAGCTTTTGCTCAGATCCACGGCTTTTCGCGGACAGGAGTGTCCGCGCCACATGTTCAACGTCAAGACCATTCGGGTCGGCGATCCAACCCAGGGTGCGGGAGGCGATTCCGGTGATGCGGTAATTGATGCCGTGGCGATCTCGGAGTTCTTGCGCGCGATCGGCGAGCAGACGGACGAGTGTCCGGTTGACGTTGCCGAAGCCGAGGAAGCAGAGGTTGAAGGTGCGGATTGAATTCCCTCGCGCTGGGGCTAGAGCCCGATCGATTTTATTTCGACTGACGCGGCGCTGAAGCGCCGCTCTTCCACGGTTGTGCGGGCGCCTGTCTTACCGCCGTCGGTCTTGCCATGTCGGCGTTGGCGGACAGGAGTGTCCGCCCCACATAAACCCATCACGCGCAAAAACTATCCCATCACCGTGGTGTGTTCGGGTTTGATTTTGTAAATGACGCGGACTTCGCTGGGCTGGGCGTAGGGATATTTGTCGACGCCGAGATACTTCTTCGCCAGTTTGTTGATGCTATCGTCGGCGCCGTCTTCGGTGATTTCGACAACGCGACCGCGAATTTCTAGATAGCGGTAAGGGTTTTCAGGATCGACGATGGCGAGCGAGACGCGGGGATCGCGGCGGACGTTGCGGTCCTTCTGGCGTCCTTTAGCGGAATTGAAGATGACGTATTCGCCGTCGAAGTCGCACCACACGGGCGTGACCTGCGGGCGGCCATCGGGCATTAACGTCCCCAGACTGGCAAAGGCGCGTTTCTGAAAAAGGTCGCGGTACTTCTCGGGGATGACTTCGGACATAAGAGCCTCCGGGAATTTCGATTGCAGCAGCATTATAGACTTCTCGCTGGGCAGGGCGCGGTCGCCAGTTTCGATTATTTTTCGTTTAGAATTGCGGCCTGCAAATTCAGGGCAGGAATTTATCTCATGAGGTACATGACATTGCGAAACAATTTCAGGACATTGGTGGTTCGTGCATTGCTGCTGGGCTTACTGGCGACTGCGACTTTGGCTCAGGCAAAGTCCCCGCTTCCCGCAAAAGACGCGAGACCCTTCGACTCCGCTCAGGGCAGGGATGGGGCACCCGCGAGCGAGCCGGATAAAAAATATCCGCCGACGATTGTGTTTATGACGGATTTTGGCGTGGTGGACGATTCGGTCGCGCTGTGCCGCGGCGTGATGTATTCGATCATGCCGGACGTGCGCATCGTAGATTTGACGCACGAAGTGACGCCGTTTTCGATTCTGGATGGAGCCCGATTTCTGTATGGCGCAACGCCCTACTTTCCAGCGGGCACGGTGTTTGTGGTGGTGATCGATCCGACGGTGGGAAGTACGCGCAAAGCGATTGTGGCGCGGTCGAAGCGCGGGCAATACTTTGTGCTGCCCGATAACGGCCTGCTGACGCTGGTGGAGCAGCGCGACGGGATCGAGGCGGTGCGCGAGATTACGAATCCAGACTGGATGATCGGCGGCAAGATGTCGTCGACGTTTCATGGACGCGATATTTTTTCTCCGGCGGGTGCGCACGTGGCGCGCGGAGACGACTGGACCAAGGCTGGGCCGGAAGTGCCGGTAAAGGATCTGGTGCGGCTGGAGTTGAAAGCCGCCACGCTCGATGAGCGTGGGTTGAGCGCAACGGTGATTGCAACCGACGGGCCGTTCGGGAATCTGGTGACGAATGTGGATGCGGAAGATTTTCTGAAGCTGGGTTACCAGCGCGGGCAGGAAGTTCCGGTAACGGTGGGCGGGAAGGAAATGAAAATCAAGTTTGTGAAGACTTTTAGCGATGTGCCGCTGGGGCAACCGTTGCTGTATATCGACTCGCGCGGGCACATGGCGCTGGCGGTGGATCAAGGCAGTTTCGCGGCCAAGTATGGGGTGAAACCGCCGGTGGCGCTGTTTGTGCCGCGGGCGAAGTGACGGGACTGTCATGCTGAGCGGAGTGAGGATGATCGCGAAATGCGATCATCCTTGCGGAGTCGAAGCATCCCTATTTTGAGAAGTGTTGCAGGACGCCTAGCGGCCGCAGATGTGACTGGAGGGATGCTTCGACTGCGAACGGCCTTCGCTTCGCGAAGGCTGTTCTTCGCTCAGCATGACAGTGCTGCGTTACTTTACGACTCAAGCTGCTCGATGCGCGGGAGCACGGCGCGCAGCAGCGCCTCGAATGTGGTTTTGACGCGCTCGCCGGTTTCCATGACTTCGAGGTGAGAGAGTGGCTGGTCGAGAATTCCGGCGGCCATGTTGGTGACGCAGGAAATCGCGAGCACTTTGATTCCTGCGTGGCGCGCGGCAATCACTTCGGCCACGGTCGACATGCCCACCAGGTCGGCACCGATTCTTCGCAGGTATTCGATTTCAGCCGGCGTTTCGTAGCTGGGGCCAAGCAGTCCGGCGTAGACGCCTTCGTGCTGCGGGATGCCAAGCTTAGCGACTTCTTCGCGGGCGATCGCGCGATATTCGCGGGCGTAGGCGTGGGTCATGTCAGGGAAGCGCAGTCCGAAGCGGTCGTCGTTGGGGCCGACCAGAGGATTCGCGCCCTGCAGATTGATGTGGTCGCGGATCACGACCAGCGCGCCTTGCGAGTAGCTGCGGTCGATGCCTCCGGCAGCGTTGGTGAGAATGACGGCGCGGATGCCCATGCGCGCGAAGACGCGGATGGGGAACGTGACTTCCTGCGCAGAATATCCTTCATAAAGATGTACGCGGCCCTGCATGGCGGCGACCGCGACATTTCCTGCATTGCCGATGACCATCTGACCGGCGTGGCCGATGGCCGTGGAGCGCGGGAAGGACGGGATGTCAGCGTAGGGGATACGCGTGGCGTCGGCGAGCGAGTCGGCGAAGCCGCCCAGGCCGGAGCCGAGGACGAGCGCGATTTGCGGACGCAGAGCGGTGCGGTTCAAGATCAGTTGTGCGGCGGAGTCGGCGAGCGTGAATTGATCAGGCATTCGATTCCTTAGAATCTCTTTTCGAAGTTTGCGAATTCGCTTTCTAACTTCCATTGTTCGCGGGCGTGCTCGCTGTCCGCGAGAAATCTTGAACATGGGGCCGAGGGCTTCTCTGCTCCAGCGGCGTCGGCAGCGCAGGGGGCGACCGGGCGGAACTCGTCTTTGGTCGAGGCCCACAGGCTTGCTCCCGGCAAGAAGCTGTGTTCGAGGCTCTGGCGCGTCATGTGCTTCAATTCTGTGTACGACAGGTGATAGCCCTCGACGGCGCGTAAATATTCGTGCGTCATGTTGGAGCGTGCGACGCCTTCGTCGTCGGTCGAAATCGCGACCGGGACGCCATACTTCAAATAGACCGGCAAAGGATGCTCGTCGCCGCTGACATCGAGAATCTGATCGTTCGAGGTGAGATTGATTTCGACCAGAATATTGCGCTTGGCCATTTCTTTGAGCAGGCCGATAGGATCTTTTTCCTGCATAACCGTGACGCCGTGGCCGATGCGCTCGGCGTGGCCACGCTCGATGGAAGCGCGAATGTGGAAGGCGAGATCCTCGGGCTTGACCAGTCCGAAGGCGAGTTCACCGGCGTGCAGGCTGATGTGCACCTTAGGATAGACGCTGTGCAAGTAATCGAGCATGGCCATGTGCTCGTTGAAATCGTGAATGGGGACGTACCAGTCTTCCGGCATGACCAGGTTCAAGCCCACGAAGCGGGGATCGCTTGATGCGAGTTCGAAGCCGAGCAGGATCTCGGCGAATACGGCTTCGCGCGGCAGCCCGCGCAGCACTTGATAAAGATAGCGGACGGTCACGCTGCATCCCGGCTCGGCATCAGGAGTGCCGCATTGAAGCTCGCTGTGGGCGCGGGTTTCGGCTGCGGTCAGAGTCTGGCTGGTGGTGGCGATGATTTCTTTTAATCCGCTGGCCAGCAGCTTGTCGCGCATTTTGGCGAAGCCGTCATAATTGTTGATCCCATTCTTGCCCCCACTCTTCTCCCAATTCTTGTCCCAACTCTCATCCCAATTGCTCTCGTGGCTGAGGCGGGCGGCGAGTTGTGGAGCGGCGTAGCCGTCGGCGGTGTGCATGAACTCGATGTACTGCACGTGCTCTTTGGCGGCGCGGTTGATGACAGTGGCGATGGCCTCGGCGGTGTGATTGTCGACTGCGAGTTCGAACTTGTCGAAGGTGGCAAAGAAATGGTCGTGGCCGGACTCGTCGCCGGGACGCCAGTTGCGCATCGACCAGGCGTCGACGATCTGGTTGTAGAGGATGTGGTCGTCATAGGCGCAGCGGATGGCGGGCTTGGGCGTGTAATGCTGGCAGGCATCGCAGGGCGGAGCGATCAGGCGTGAGGAGGTGCGGTCGACGCAGAAGTTGTCAGACGCAGCCCAGTCGATAATGTCCTCGGCATAGATGGCGCCGTCGATGTGGTTGTGCAGGTCTCCGCCCTTGGGCATGTCGTGCAGAAAGGCCAGCAGCAGCGAGGGTTGCTTGCGCACGGAGTCGAGATAGCGCGCGGTGTTTTGCTCGGCGGTTTGGGCTGCGGCGAGGGTAGCGAAAACGATGATGGTCAGGCAACAGTGCAGGGACTTCAGACTCACAGGCACTCCTTCCAGTGTCGGGAATGGAATTGTAATGCGTGGGTTGGGGGTGCGCCAATTCGCGAATTCTGAAATCCCCACTTCTCGCAAAGGACGCGAGAAATGGGGCACCCGGGCTGCGCCAATCGTGCATGCACTCTGCTACATTGTTTTCTTATGCCGCAGGTCTCGAAACAGCCGACACGTAATTTTGCCAGCGACAATAATGCTGGGGTGCACCCCGAGGTGATCGAAGCCATCGCACGGGCCAACCAGGGGCACGTGGTCGCCTATGGCGACGATGCTTACACGCGGGCGGCGCTAGCGAAATTTGAAGAACACTTCGGGCCGGGGATCGACGTTTTTTTCACGTTCAACGGGACGGGCGCCAATGTGCTCAGCTTGCAGGCGCTGAACCGGCCGTATCATGCGGTGCTGTGCAGCGAGTACGCCCACATTTATACCGACGAATGCGGCGCGCCGGAAAAGCATACGGGATGCAAGCTGATTCCGCTGCCGCATCAGGATGGGAAGATCACCGTCGACGCCGTGCGGCATGCGTATCACGGCATTGGCGACCAGCATCACGTGCAGGCGCGAGTCATCTCGATTACGCAGTCGACCGAGATGGGGACGGTCTACCAGCCGGAAGAGATTCAGGCGCTGGCGCAGTTTGCGCATGAGCATGAAATGTTTCTGCATGTGGACGGTGCGCGTATTGCCAACGCCGCCGCCAGCCTGGGCCAGACTCTGCGGCAGGCTACGTGCGACCTTGGCGTGGATGTGCTTTCGTTCGGCGGCACGAAGAATGGGATTATGGGCGGCGAGGCGGTCGTGTTCTTCGGCGCTGATCACAGTAAGCCCAAGCTGAGTTCGGACTTTCTCTACCTGCGCAAGCAGGGCATGCAGTTGTCGTCGAAGATGCGGTTCATCGCGGCTCAGTTCGAGGCGCTGCTGACCAACGACTTGTGGCGGCGCAGTGCTGAGCATGCCAACCGCATGGCGCGGCTGCTGGAGGCGGAGCTGCGAAAGATTCCGCAGGTTAAAGTTATTTGGAAGGTCGAAGCCAACGGGGTGTTCGCGCAGATTCCGCGGCACGCCGTGCAGAAAATCAAGGATCGTTATTTTTTTTATATGTGGATCGAAGAGGAGTGCATCGTACGCTGGATGTGCTCGTTCGATACCACGGAAGAAGATGTGCGGGACTTCGCCGGGGTGGTGGCGGAGGCGGTGAAGGGGTAGGCGTCCCTATTGCTTTTTGGTCTGCCTTTGACTAGATTGACCTTTTCCCCCTTGCGCGCGCGTTGACAAGACCGCACGCTCCGGAGCCGGCATGAAGCGGAAGTGGCTGGGCAAGTGGATCACCATCCTGGGTGTAGTCGGTGCGGGCTTTTTATTGCTCAGCCTGTCCAATTGCGCGCGAAGTACGCAGCTGGTCGGAATTTCGATAACGCCGTCGTCCGGAGGGACGTTTGGAGCGGTCGACACGTCACTCTATTTTCAATTCAAAGCGATCGGCACCTACATCCATCCGCCGAAAACTGTGGACATTACCGACCAGGTAGACTGGCAGTCGGATAATCCCCAGGTTATTCAGATTACAAGCACAGGAGTTGCTTCTCCCAATGAGGGTTGCGGAGTGGCGCAGGTTTTTGCCGAGATGCACCAGGACGGAAACGATATTGTCAGCAACCAGGACTCGATTACGGTGAACGGTCCGGCCGCCGATGGCTGTACACCGGCAGGCCCCCAGCCGACTCTGCAAGTGAACTTTGGCAGTAGCGCCAGCGGCACCGTGCTCAGCAATCCGCCAGGGATCGATTGCACCTCGCCCAATTCCTGCAGCACGACCTTCACGACAGGTACGACAGTGACTTTAACGGGAACTCCGACGGGCGGGTCGACAACGGTTAGCTGGAGCGGCTGCAATTCGGCAAGCGGCGCGCAGTGCACGGTAGTGTTGGAGCAGAGCGTAACCGTGACGGCAACCTTCAACTAGAGGCTGGCGGCCGGGGGTGCGGCTTCAGCCTCGCCAGCTACTCCAATTCCAGCAGTTTTTCCAGCGTGGGCTTGTGTTTCTCCGGCTTCTTTTTTTTCTCGACGACAATTTGTCCAGCGGGGGGCGCGCCGACGCGCTCGCGGGCGAGTTCCTTGACGGCGGTTACGGCGCGGAAGCGCTTCACTTTTTTCTTTCTGGTCATCGGAGCTCTCAGGGTCAGTGTATCCCGACCGGCTGCGATGCGACCACCGGGGCTGAAGCCCTTGTGAATGCTGCTGGCTGACGCGGCGCTGAAGCGCCGCTCTTCCACGGTGGCGGACGCGTCCGAATTTGTAGACAGCGGGCTCGAAGGTGTGAGCCTCCAAGTGTGCAATAATCCATGGTTGGATGAGCATGGTTGGATAGGCATGGTTGGATAGACAGGGCTGGATGAACAAGGTTGGATGAATGCAGGGCGCAGGGGGCGAGTGCATGCGGGTAGGGGTGCTTCGACTTCGCTCAGCATGACAACGGAAAACTTATGGAAGAGCGCGATTTTTTTGACGAGAAGCAGGAAAAGAAAGTAGCTTCACTGAACTGTCCGCATTGCCAGCAGGCGGGGGAGTATGAAATCACCTGGGTGGTGCGGACCAAGAAACGGCAGTTGTCGGGCCGCGCCGACGAGCGCGACCGCGCCCGCTTCGCCAAGTTCCGATCCTACATGGTGCGCAAGGACGACATGATGGCCTGCAAGAACATGCGCTGCCGCAAGCGTTTCGAACTGACCGGGCAATCGACGGTGATCACGGAGTAGGGTCTCGCCGTTGCCGATCCCCGGCAGGTTCGGGGAGGCAGCTACGACTTGCGATCGATTTGACTTCTCGCTTGCGCTCCCCAATTTCGAACTCCGATTTCAAAATGGGAGAGCCCCGCCCAAGAGTTTTTTCTTCTCCCCATCTTTAGCTTGTTCCTGCTTTTGCGCTGCCGGAAGATTGGCATGCGCGGGGGCAACTTCGCCGCGCGCAGGAGAATGAGCATGTCCTCTGCCGCAGCCGCAAGTACTTCCTTCTTCCTCTCGAAAATCAATTCGGTCAATGAACAGGAGTTAGATTCGCTGCCCTACGGAGTCATCCAGCTCAACGATCAAGGCGCCATTCTCCGCTACAACGCTTTCGAGGCAGGGCTTTCCGGTCTCGACAGGGCCCGCGTGGTGGGAAAGAACTTCTTCAAGCAGGTCGCGCCCTGCACCGACATCAAGGATTTCTATGGACGGTTCCGTGAGGGAGTGGCTGCCGGCGAGCTGCACTGCACATTTCGCTTCCACTTCGCGTTCAAAGAGAAGCCTCGCGATGTGACCGTCACGCTGTTTTACAACGAGCGCGACAAGACCGTCTGGGTGATGGTGCAGCCCTTCGAATCAGAGGCGTAGCCGGGAGCAAGCGCGGCCCAGCTTCTCGGCAGAGGTTAGAGCAGGCCGGGCTCGTGGGCGTACTCGGGGCGCAGGATTTCCGGCAGGCCTTCGAGGCCGGAGGCTTTGGCCTCGCGCAGTGCGAAGGCGATCAACTCCTGCTCGCGCTCGGGCGCGAGGGGATGGCGCTCGTACGTAGACAGCAATTCTTCCACGCGGTGCCGGGCGCGCCGCAGAATGTCGGGCGGGGCGCCGTCGGAGCCAGCATCCATGCTGGGAAGGCCGCGGTCGATTACCGCGGAGGGGAAGTGCTGCTCTTTGCGGAAGAGCGCACGGGTCTGTTTCAGTTTCAGGAAGTCACCCTGCAATCCGGTCTGCGCGAACATGGCGACGGCCAGCGAATCGGCGCCGGCGCCGATGCCCTCGATCAGGCGTTGCGCAGAGGCGATGGCCTCGGCATCGATGACCAGTTTTTCAATGCTGTGACAGGCCAGAAAGTCGAGCATGCCGGCGCCGGAAATCATGTTGATTCCGGCCAGTGCGCCGAGCACGGTCGACATGCCGCTTTCCATTTCCACTTGCGCGTCGATGACGCGGCCATCGCCGGTGACCATGTAAGCATGAGTGGGCAGGCCAAGAGATTTTCCGACTTCGGCGCAGGCCACGTCGAGCATGGCAGTTTCGATTGCGCCCATGGGAGTTTTTCCGCTGCGCATGTCGAAGATGGCGGGCGCTCCTCCCCAAACGATCGGCGAACCGGGCTGGGCGAGTTGATGAATCGTGATGCCGCTGATGCACTCGGCAGCATGCTGGGTCACGGATCCGGCGAGAGTGACGGGAGCGGTCGCGCCCGCCAGCGGCATACTGACGATTTCCGCAGGCACTCCGGCGCGCGCCAGGTCGACCAGATTCTGCGAGGCGAATTCCGACCAGTTCAGCGGTGGTGAGGGGCAAACATCGAAAACGGCGCGGGGATGCTGGCGCAACGCGGCGCGGCCTCCGCCCTCGATGGCGAGTAGTTCGAGCAGAGTATGTAGGCTGCCGGCGGAAAAAGCTCCAGTGATCACGGGCTTTTCCGAATACCACAAAACCAGCAGCAGGCGGTACCAGTCGCCGATTTCAGCCGGGACGTCATTGCACACCATGGCGGTGGACTGGGCGGCAAACTGCGGCAGCATTTCCGCGACCTGCACCAGTCGAACCAGATCGGCTGACATCGCCGGACGCGGCTGCTGCGTTTCGGGGTCGAGAATGTTCAGGCAGGACGAGCCCGGATCGAAGTGGACATCATCGCCGCCGTAGCGCACGGCCGGTTTGCCATTGCGGTCGTAGACGCAGAATCCGCGCGGCGCCAGGTCGAGCAGTCGGCGCGCCAGAACTTCCGGGATGTGCGCCACGCCATCTTTGACGGTGATGCCGGCGTCCTGCAGCAGTGGCACCACGTAGGGCGCGACCCGAACGCCGGGATCTTCGATGAGTTGAAAAGCTTCGCCCAGAATGCGCTCGATGGTGGGCTGCTCGAGTAGTTGTAGTTTCGGCCTCATGGGTTCTTTCGCGATTCCACAGGGGCTAAAGCCCTGACAATCCTGCCGCTTCAGGCGGCGCTGAAGTGCCGCTCTTCCACGAATTCAAGCTCGCAACCTGCGGATCTCCACGCACGATCTTGTCCACACGCAAGGTCCTCATATCTGCCCGGCGGGCTGGGGTTGCAATTTCTGCTTCATCAGTTGTTGGGCGAGGGCGACGGCGCTCATGGCGTCTTTGGCGTAGCCGTCGGCGCCGATTTCTTCCGCCCAGCGGCGGGTGACGGGCGCGCCTCCGACCATGATTTTCACCTGCGGACGGAGGCCAGCTTTTTCGATGGCCTCGACCACGCCTTTCTGGTTGCGCATGGTGGTGGTCAGCAGCGCCGAGACTCCGATAATGTCGGCCCGAAGTTCCTGCGCCTTGGCGGCAAATTTTTCTCCGGCGACGTCGACGCCGAGATCATGTACGCGGAAGCCGTGCGCGGTGAGCATGGTGCCGACCAGAATTTTGCCGATCTCGTGAATATCGCCTTTGGTTGTGCCCAGCACAACGACACCGGCCATGGGGCGCGCCGTGCCGAGTTTTTTGAGTTCAGGGTCGAGCACAGCCATGGCGGCGCGCATGGCCTCGGCCGAGGCCATCATGTCAGGGAGATACATTTGCCCTTTGGCGAATTGTTCGCCGACGTCATGCATGCCGGGAACGTAGCCGTTGTTGATGGCGTCGATGGGTGCGATGCCGGAGGAAACGGCTTGCTGCGCCAGGCTGGAAGCGGTGTCGGGCGCGCCGTCGATAATGCTCTGGCGCATGGCGGAGAAGTTGTCGTCTGGCATAAGGTCTCTCGGCCATGCTGACGGAGGGCGCGCCGGGAGTCTGTGATTGGGATCACAAATAAGAGCACGGGCGGGGTGACGAGAGGCACATTTCCGCTGGTGACGCGCGGTCATTTATACTGACTGGTTTTGCTGTGGCTACCCAGGCCACGGCCAAGGAGTTGCTCTTGAAAATCCTGGTTTGCATGAAACAGGTGCCGCAGAAAGATGCGCCGCTCAAGCTGAACGAAACCGGCACGTGGATTCGTGAAGACGTGTCTTACGAGGTGAATGAGCCCGACGCCTATGCGCTGGAAGAGGCGCTGCGGCAGCGCGAGAAGCATAAGGGCGAAGTCGTGGTGATCACGAGCGGCCCGGCGCGGGCGCAGCAGGTGTTGCGCGAGGCGCTGGCCAAGGGCGCGGACCGGGCGATTCATCTTGAGGACGATAAGTTCGTCGGCCTCGATGCACTGAACACCGCCAAAGCGTTCGCGGCAGCGATTAAAGACGAACAGTTTGATCTGATCTTTACCGGGCTGCAATCCGACGATTACGGGTACGCGCAAACCGGCGTGATCCTGGCCGAATTGCTGGGACTGCCACACGCGACCATCATCATGCAGATCGAAAAAACCGATGCGGGCATTCGGGTGAAACGGGAACTCGAAGCAGGATATTTTCAGTTCGTCGACATGCCGACGCCGGCGGTGCTGACCATTCAGTCGGGCATCAACAAGCTGCGCTATGCCACGCTGATCGGCATCAAGCAGGCCAAGAACAAGCCGTTACGAAAAGTGGCGCTGGCGGAGGTGCAGTCGGCGATCGGCGAAAATCTGCAGAAGATTGAGCGGTTGTACGTGCCGCAGAAAACGAAGAAGACGGAGCACATTGAAGGATCGCCGGGCGAGATTGCGAAGAAGCTGGTGGATAAGCTGCGCAACGAATTGCGGGTGCTGTAGCGTAGCCGCGGACGCATTCGTCCGCGGGCGAGTTCCTTGAGTCGAAGATCCCTCCTGTCGCAAAAGACGCGAGAAATGGGGCCCCCGACTCTGTTGAGAACGAGAACGAAGAAGCGGGAATCCTAATTATGGCCGACACAATCTTAGTTGTCGTCGAACAGCGCGAAGGCAAATTAAATCGCGTCTCATGGGAAACCATTACCGCCGGACAGGCGATCGCTGCAGCTACCGGCTGGACTCTCGAAGCGGCAGTTGTCGGTGGCAATGCCGCGTCTTTCGCCGCCGAAATTGCGGCGAAGAAGGTCGCGAAAGTCTATGCCATCGAGTCGCCCAAACTCGAGCCCTACACGCCAGACGCGTTTGCCGCGGCGCTGAAGCAAGTCATCGCCGCCAAGCAGCCCAAGCTGGTGCTGATGCCGCACACCTATCAAGTGCGTGACTTCGTGCCCAAGCTGGCGACGGCCATCGGCCGCACGGTGATCAGCGACTGCATTGGGTTTAGGTTCGAAGGCGGCAAGCTGGTTTTTACGCGGCAGATGTTTCAGGGCAAGCTCGCAGCCGACGTGAGTTTTGCCGGCGACGCTCCGTGGTTTGCAACCTTTCAGAACGGAGCGTTTCGCGGAGACAAGGCCGAAGCTGGAGCGAGCGCAGCTCCGGTCGAAACGGTGAATGTTGAGATTGCCGACGGCGTGATCCGCAATAAGCCGCAGGAAGTTTTCAAGGAGGCTAAACAGGCAGTCGATCTTACGCAAGCAGAAATCATTGTGGCCGTGGGCCGCGGAATTAAAGAGCAGAAGAATATCGAGATCGCGAAACAACTGGCCGAGGCGCTGGGTGGAGATCTGGCGGCGTCGCGTCCCATCTGCGACTCGGGCTGGCTGCCCATGGATCGCCAGATTGGATCGTCGGGCCAGACGGTTGCGCCCAAACTGTATCTGGCGCTGGGCATCAGCGGCGCGATTCAGCATATCGTCGGCATGAAGGGTTCCCGCACAATCATCGCGGTGAATAAAGATTCAGAAGCGCCGATTTTTGAAATTGCCGATTACGCGATTGTGGGGAACCTGTTCGACATCGTCCCGCCGCTGATTGAGGAAGTGAAGAAGGCGAAGGCGGGGAGCTGAAGTGAGTTTCGCCGCGCACAGCCGGATACTTGTTGGTGTCGCAGTAACAGCTGTTCTATTCGGCACGGCAGGTTGTCGAAGACCGCCGAGTCCTGAAGGGGCTCATAAGCTCCTCACCGGCCGATGGCGGCTCGTGATTAAGAGCGACTGCAAACAATGGGGCGTCGATAGCGATACTCTCATTCTTCGCTCGGACGGCAGAATGGAGCAGCACCTGAAGCTTCTTAATGGTAAGCAGTATGATTCGGACAAGGAACATTGGGAATACTTGCCGGATCACAGCATTTCGCTCGACCGCAGACTGGTTGTGTCCGATCCTCAATATGCTGGGATTCCGCGCTCAGAGGTATTGATTCTGGAGTTCAGTGATCCGCCAGTCATTTTGCTGAATCCGCACGAAGACTGCTTCTATGAGCGTGTTTCATCCGAGTGAGCTATGACTCTCGTATTCCGCAAACCTCTGGAAGGCGGTGAGCGGCCGCAGATGCCGGCTGATGTCGTTATCGTGGGCGGCGGGCCGGCGGGGATGGCATGTGCGCTGCGACTGGCGCAGTTGATCGACGCCCACAATGCAGCGCATCCAGATTCGCAGCTCAGCAAAGAAAATATCTACGTGCTTGAGAAGGCGCGCGAAATTGGGCAGCACTGTCTTTCCGGCGCGCTGCTCGATCCGCGGTCGATTCGCGAGTTGCTCCCGGATTTTGAAAAGGAAGCTCCGCTTGATGCCAAGGTTACGAAGGAAGCAGTCTACTTTCTCACCGAGAAATCCAAGTTCAAGTTTCCCATGACGCCGCCATTTCTGCGCGACCATGGGAACTACGTCATCTCGCTGAATCGATTCGTGAAGTGGCTGGGCAGCAAAGTGGAAGAGACCGGGATCACGGTCTTCACCGGATTCGCCGGGTCTGAGCTTCTGTTCGACGGCGAACGAGTGACCGGCGTTCGGACCGATGACAAGGGAGTCGACAAGGAAGGTCACCAGAAATCCAACTTCGAGCCGGGGTACGATCTGAACGCGAAAGTTGTGATTCTGGCCGAGGGGCCGCGCGGGTCTTTAACCAAACAGCTCATCAATAAATTCGATCTCGCCAAGAACGCCAACCCGCAGACCTACGGCGTAGGAGTGAAAGAACTATGGGAAGTTCCTGCGGGGCGCATCGCGCCGGGCGAAGTGATTTACACCATGGGCTGGCCGCTGACCACGAAGGAATACGGCGGCGCGTGGATTTACGGATCGAAAGGCGAGGGTGCAACCAACATAGTTTCGCTCGGATATGTGACCGGCCTCGACTACGCCGATCCGCGGCTTGATCCGCAGCATGTGCTGCAGGAGTTCAAGCGGCATCCCTTTGTGGCCAAGCTGCTCGAGGGCGGAAAGATGATTCGTTACGGCGCGAAGTCGATGCCGTACGGTGGTTGGTGGGCGATTCCGCCAGTAGCGGGTAATGGATGGATGATTCTTGGCGATTCAGCCGGCTTCCTGAATTCGGCGCGGCTGAAGGGAATTCATCTGGCGATCAAGAGCGGGATGCTGGCTGCCGAGGCTGCGTTCGAAGCGCTGGCGAAAGACGACGCATCGGCTGCGACGCTGACTGGATTCCAGAAAAAAGTCGAAGCGAGTTGGATCAAAGAAGAATTGTGGAAGGTGCGCAACCTGCATCAGGGATTCGAGCATGGAATGTATGCCGGCATGTTCCACACCGCGCTGCAGATGATCACCGGCGGACGCGGGCTGCGCAACCGCTATCCCGCGAAGGCCGGATATGAGCACATGCGCAAACTGGCCGACTTACCCGCGGATGGCGGCGCCGAGGCGCACATGCTTGGGCCCGCCAAGGGCGACGGCAAACTCACCTTCGACAAGCTGACCGACCTCTACCACTCGGGCACAAAGCATGAAGAGGATCAGCCGTCGCACCTGGTCATTCACGATACGAACATTTGCAACACGAAATGCGTGAAGGAATTCGGCAGCCCCTGCCAGAATTTTTGTCCCGCGAACGTTTATGAGATGGTCGAAGATCCGAGCCAGCCGAACGGCAAGCGCATCAGTTTGAACCCATCAAACTGCGTGCACTGCAAGACCTGCGACATCGCCGATCCGTACCAGATCATCACGTGGGTGCCACCAGAGGGCGGCGGCGGGCCGAATTACGATGGGATGTGACGGCGTTTGCGCGGCGTGAGCGGGAGCGGGAGCCGCGCGCCGTCATCCTGAGCGAGGCGTTCTTTGCCGAGTCGAAGGATCTCTAGTGTCGTCGAAGCTCCCCGCAAGAAAACTTCTTTGCCGCGGATTCACGCGGATTTCCGCGGATCGAAACCCAAATCCCCACTTCTCGCAACGAACGCGAGAAATGGGGCACCCGGGTTTCAATTCAACCACTATCTTTTATCTTTCCTTCGTTACTGATGGACCGAGGCGACGAGTTTATGAACCACGTCTTCGTCGGTGAGTTGCTCGTAGGCGTGTTCGCCGTGGAGCGACTCGTCGAGACCGACCTCCTCTGATTGCTCGCTGACTTTTACAGCGGTGAACGCATCAATGATGCGCAGCATGCCGTAGGTAAACGCGAATGCCCACACCGACGAGAACACGACCGCAGTGACCTGCTTCAGCAGGAATACCGGATCGCCGTAGAGCAATCCGTTGGCGCCTTCAGGATTGAATTGCTTGTTGGCGAAGATGCCCAGCATGACGATGCCGAGGAAGCCGCCGACGCCGTGCACTCCCCAAACGTCGAGCGCATCGTCCCATTGCAGCTTGTTTTTCATTTCGACCGCGTAATAACAAACCACGCCGGATACGATACCAATGATGACCGCGGTGGTGGGAGAAACATATCCAGCGGCGGGAGTGACTGTGGCTAGTCCGGCGACGGCGCCGGTGAGCAAGCCGAGAAGCTTGGGTTTCTTCTCATTGATCCAAGCCACCAGCAGCCAGGCGACTGCGGCAAAAGACGCGGCGACGTCGGTATTCAGGAAGGCTGTAGCCGTGACGGAATCGACGCGCATTTCACTGCCCGCGTTGAAGCCGTACCAGCCAAACCACAGCAGGCCGGTGCCCAGCGCGACCAGCGGAATGCTGTGCGGGCCGCGGTCCGCCACGCGGCGCTTGCCGACGTAGATTACTGATGCCAGGGCCGCGATGCCGGCGATGTTATGTACCACAATGCCGCCGGCGAAATCCTTCACGCCCCATTGCTGCAGAAATCCTCCGCCCCACACCATGTGGACGAACGGGAAATAAACGAGGGTCAGCCATCCGGTCAGAAACAGCATGTAGGCCTTGAAGGTGACCCGGTTGGTAAACGCCCCGGAGATGAGCGCGGGCGTGATGATGGCGAACATCATTTGATAGGCGATGAAGACGAATGCTGGAATGGTCTCGTTCCCCGGCGCCGGCGTGCTCAGATTAATGCCGCGCAGGAACGCATAGTGGAAGTTGCCAATGACTCCGTGCCAGTCGCCGCTGAAGCACAGAGAGTAGCCGTAGGCGTACCAGATGACGGTGGTCCAGCCCATGGAGACGAAACTTTGAATCATGATGGCCAGCACGTTCTTGCGGCCCACCAGGCCGCCGTAAAAGAACGCCAGGCCGGGCGTCATGAGCATGACCAGGCTGGTGCACAAGATCATAAAACCGGTGTTGCCGGTATCAAGATGGAGCATGCGATCCTCCGACCGAGATGTAAGTGAGATTTGCTCGCGGATAGCGAGCAGGGGTCCGAACTGGAATTCCCGCGCCGGGTGGAGGGCCCCTGAGACCCAGGCAGCGCGGAAACCGCCTATTACAGTCAGAGGCTGAACTAAGGCGAGAAGAAAGGCAGTGAGATATGTCACGGCAGGTTGTGACGGGGGACACAGGCTGTGCGCGGAGTTGGGCTTGTGGGGGATCGGATCTTTGACCCGGTCGTGCCGAGCGAAGCTCGACTGCCGGCGGCCGTGATAGCATTTGCGGCATGCGCCGTCGGCTCGTCGCTTTCGTTGCCTTCTTGCTGTGCGGCTATGTGCTAGCGCAAGATCGGCGCGAACCGAGCCTGCCCAGCCAGTTTGAGATTGGACGGCATACGTTTATCGACGTGGGTCCGCCGAACGATTATTACGAGGTGCTCGTCGTTCGTTCCGCCCGGAACGGCGCTTCCGTAGAGAGAGTCACGCTTACGCCGACCATCGATGGATGCTTCCAGCCTGCCAAAGTCGAAGTGGCGACTGGATCGTTGGCAGTGCCTGTGGCAGATCTACTGGGCAAGACAAACCTGTGCACGATCCCTGAAAAGGAGTTGCGGCGCGAACGAAGGCGCTGCAAGAACTGTCTGGTGTTCAGCGGAGCAAATGTCGCGGTGCAAGTTCAATGTGGTAGCGCGACTCGCATCATTCGGGCGGATATTCTCGACCGGGATATGTTTGATCCAGCTCCGAACACGCCAGAGCATACCTCGTGGACCATGGGGTTGCTTTCCCAGATCGACGCGGCCGTCGGCCCGGGTGTGCTCGATCAGCCGATATTTGCGATCCCGGGAGAAGGGAAGAAGGACGTCCCGGCCCGCGACTCCGAGACGCTCCGGGATATCGGTTCCGGCAAGTATGATGAGCTATTCAAGGGTGCTCCCGATAAGCCGTCTGACTTGTATCGTGCCGCGCAAATCAATCCGATAGTACCTATCGTGCATCTCGTCAGCAGCACACCCTTCCGTCCCGAGAAGTTCGTTCAGCCGGACTATCCGCCAATCGCGAAGCTTGCACATGCGAACGGCGCTGTGAATTTCACAGTCGATGTAAGTAAGGACGGGAGTACTGCCAACTTTGCCGCGGAGAGCGGAAGCAAGTGGTTCTTCGCCGTGACGGAACAGGCCGCGAACCACTGGAAGTTTTCGCCGACTGCCGCAGGACAGAAAATCCACGTGGTTGTAGAGTTCGAGACCAATTGCCCTGCCAAGCCGTAAAGAAAGGGACTTGTGAAGCGCTTCCGAATTACTGATCTTCTTGTTGGAATAATCCTTGTCTCATCCGCCTTCACGCAGCAATCCTCCCAGCAGTCAGTCTCGTCTTCCTCGATCCCCTCCAGCGGATCTCCTGGCCTCGATGAGTACCGGGCCTCGCGGATTGCCATCTACACCGATGATTTCGGGGAACTGAAGCGCTATCGCGAGGCTGATGCGGCGCTGGCTGCGCCAAAGGCGGGTGAGATGCGCGTCGTATTCATCGGCGACTCCATCACTGACTACTGGAAGCTGGCGGATTATTTTCCGGGCAAGACTTACGCCGTCTTGAACCGCGGCATCGACGGGCAGAGCACGCCGCAAATGCTGGTGCGCTTTCGTCAGGATGTGATTGATTTGCATCCGAAGGTTTTGGTCGTGCTGGCCGGAACCAACGACGTGGCCGGCGTCACCGGGCGCACGCGCAATGAGGATATCGAGGCCAACTACGCGTCCATGGCCGAGTTGGCGCGGCTGCATCGCATTCGCGTGGTCTTTGCTTCGCTGCTTCCAGTGAACAACTACACCGACGATGCCAAGGAATCGTTCGCGCTGCGTCCGCGGGAAAGAATTCTCGCGCTCAACGCGTGGCTCAAGGATTACTGTGCGAAGAACGGCCTGGTGTATCTCGACTACTTCTCGGCGATGGTTGATGACAAGGGTATGCTGAAGCGCGAACTTTCGGATGAGGGACTGCACCCGAATGTGGCCGGATACAAAGTGATGGCGCCGCTGGCCGAGAAAGCGATTGCGCAAGCGATTGCGCGCGAGCCGTAATCGCGGTCACCGTATCGGGCGAACATTCGTCAGTTCGCCGACATCAGTTATCTTTCAACTTAAAAGGACGCTTACATGAAATCATTCCGTTACTTTTCGACGCTCCTGTTAGCTCTCTTCATTGCGATTCCCGCTCTGGCCCAGCAGCTGGCCGCCGCGCCCAGCATTCCCGCGACCGGGTTTCCCGGCCTCGACCAATATCGCGCATCTCGCATCGCCGTGTTTACCGATGACTTTGGTCAACTGGCGCGTTACCGCGAGGCCAATGCCGCGCTCAAGCCACCGGCCGCGGGAGAGAATCGCGTAGTTTTTTTTGGCGACTCCATCACCGACATCTGGCATCTCGACCAGTATTTTCTTGGCAAGCCTTACATCAACCGCGGCATTGGCGGCCAGACCACGCCGCAGATGCTGGTGCGCTTCCGGCAGGATGTCATCAACCTGCAGCCCAAAGTCGTCATCATTCTGGCCGGAACCAACGACATTGCTGGCAATACCGGGCCGATGCGGCTTGAAGATATCGAGGCCGACTACGCATCCTTGGCCGATCTGGCGCGGGCCAACAAGATCAAGGTTATTTATTCGTCGGTGCTTCCGATTCACAACTACACGGATAAATCGAAAGACTTCTTTGCGCAGCGCTCGCCGGAAAAGATTCTCAAACTGAACAACTGGCTGAAAAACTACTGTGCCGATGCTTCGAACGGATGCACGTATCTCGACTACTTCAGCGCCATGGTCGACGACAAAGGACTGCTGAAGAAAGATCTCGCCGACGATGGCCTGCACCCCAACGCTGCGGGTTTTAGCCTTATGGCGCCGATGGCCGAGGCGGCGATTGAGAAGGCGCTGAAATAGGCTGAGAGCTATGAGTTACGAGCTACGAGCTTTGAGCGAACCACCGCATCATCGCCGCCGTGGATCTGCTTCGTCAGATGTCCCGTCTCGCGGCTACAATCTAGAATGAGTTTGTGAGTTATGGGCTGGCTGGGGGCGCTCAGAGCTCGTAGCTCATAGCTCGCTGCTGAATGCTGCTTCACGACAAATTCGGGCGCGCCATTACTGATCTGCGGATTTCCATCACCGACCGCTGTAACTACAAGTGTGTGTACTGCCGCACCGGGAACGAAGGCGCGCTCTATGGCGACCTGCCGTTTGAAGACTATCTGCGCATGGCGCGCGTGCTGGTGGGGATGGGGATTAAGAAGATTCGCCTGACCGGCGGCGAGCCGCTGCTGCGCAAGGGAGTGGTCGAGTTTGTGCGCGAGTTGGCCAAGCTCGGCCCTCAGGGGCTAAAGCCCTCAACTTCTTCCGACGCTAACGGCACGGCTAAAGCCGTGCCCTTCCACGAGTCTTTCCGAGACAGCGAACCGCTCGACATTGCACTCACTACTAACGGCCACATGCTGGCGGAGATGGCGCAGCCGCTGAAGGATGCGGGGTTGACGCGAGTGACCGTCTCGATGGACGCGGTCGACCCCGACCGCTTTGCGCGCATCACGCGCGTGGCCAACGGCTACGATCACGTGCTGGCGGGCATTCGGGCGGCGCGGCGGGCCGGGCTGTGGCCGCTGAAAGTGAACTGCGTGCTGATGCGGGGATTTAACGAAGATCAGATCATCCCATTCGGCATGTTCGCGCGCGAAGAGGGCGTGACCGTGCGCTTCATCGAATTCATGCCGCTCGAAGAAGGCCGCACCTGGGAGCCTTCGACCGTGGTAACGCTCGACGAAATTCTGGCGCGCATGGCCGAGTACCGCCCGCTGGTGGAGATTCCGCACGCGCGTTCGGAAACGGCGCGACGTTATCGCTTTGAAGACGGCGTGGGAGAGATCGGGATCATTGCGCCGGTGTCGCATCCTTTTTGTGGACACTGCAGCCGCATCCGCATTACCAGCGACGGCAAAATCCGCACCTGCCTGTTTTCTGTGTGGGATCACGATCTGCACGCGCAGATGCAGCGCGGCGCGAGCGACGAAGAGCTGGCCGAGTTCATTCGCGGCGTGGTGGCGAAGAAAGAGGAACGGCACCACATTGGCGAGCCGGACTTTGTGCCGGCTTCGCGGACCATGGTGCATATCGGGGGCTAGCTGTCAGCTCTCAGCTTTCAGCTAATGCCTCTTCATCGCTGAGGTCGTCCCGGGTGCTGACCGGGTACGGGAAGGGCACGACTTCCAGTCGTGCCGATTCAGGTCGATCGAGGTTCGGCTTTATCCGCTGCGGTTCGCTCCGTTTAAAATCAAGTTCATGAGCATGCGGTGGGCGATAACGACTGGATTGATTCTTGTCTGCGCGACCCTACCGGTGCAAGCGCAGAACACAACCTACCTCGGTTTCGACCGCAATGACTATCCTGGCGACGCGCGTCTCAAGACCCTGCACGAAACTTTTTCTTACACCGGCTACTGGTTGAATCATCCTCCCGGCGAAAAGACGAACAGTTGGGCCGGGCATCGCGCAGCGGTTGAGTCGGCTGGATTCGGATTTCTCGTGCTGTTCAACGGACGGCTTTATGCTGAGTTGAAAACCGTGGCGAACGCGACTCGGCTGGGGCAATCCGATGCGCGGGCAGCGGCGGCGGCAGCGCAGCGCGAAGGGTTTCCCAAGGCGACGATTATTTTTCTCGATCAGGAACAGGGCGGGCGCATGCTGCCCGAGCAGAAGGCGTACATCTATGCCTGGGTTGACGGTGTGGTGGCTGCGGGATTTCGTGCGGGCATTTATTGTTCAGGTATTCCGGCGGCGGACGACGGAAACATAGTTACTGCCGAAGACATTCGCGAGAATGCCGGCACTCGCGAGATCGTTTACTGGGCCATCAATGATGCCTGCCCGCCGGCGCCGGGATGCGCGTTTCCGCAGCGGCCACCGAATCCCGCCGAGAGTGGAGTGCATTTCGCCGAAGTCTGGCAGTTTGCGCAGTCACCGCAGCGCAAAGATGTGGGCGGACGCTGCACCAACTACAGCCGCGATGGCGAATGCTATCCACCGGGACTGTCGTCTCAGCAGCTGCACGTGGATGTGAACTCAGCCACGTCGGCCGATCCATCGCACGGGCGAACGCGCTGACCAAACTTCTTTGCCACGGATCACACGGATTTTCACGGATCAAAGCCTTCCCCGGACTAAAACCAGGAAAACTCCTTCCACCAAAATACCAAGCTCTCTCACATCTGATCACTCACTGGAAGGCGCGTGGCGATCCCCAGCAGTGGGACTTGGTAGTAGTCGACGTTCGCCGACGCACCGGTGAGCGTCATGATGGCGAAGCAGTTGTTGTAGGACTGTCCGTTATTGCCGAGCTGGCCGTTGGCGTTCCACGTGGGCAGCGCGGCTCCTCCATAAGTCTGCAGGCCTGCCGCATTGCTGTAGGACTGCTGGTCAGTGAACACGGGCACGGCAGAAGCGCCGACGCAGCGTCCGCGCTGCAGGTTCATGTAGGGGTCGAAGACGGCGAGCGTGTGCTCGTGTCCCCAGAACCACCACGCGATCTGCGCCATCACCGCCTGAAACGTGGCGCGCAGGTTGGGATTGTAGGCGTAAGCCTGGCCATTTACAGAGCCGACCGGCCCGAACGGCGAAAACAGTTGATGGTGCGAGAGCAGTACGGTCTTCTTGCCGCCAGTAATGCCGCCATTGATTTTGTCGAGCAGCCAGTTTTCTTCGTGCCACGCGCCGTCATTGGGCGTGCCATCCATCACCAGGCTCGTCATATTGGTAGCGACGGTCAGAGGATCGTTATCGTTGTGGCCGGTGTCCATGGCGAGAAACTGCCAGTTGGCATTCTGCAGACAGAAGTAGCTGGCCTGCTGGCCGAGTTGGTCGACCAGCCAGTAATAGCCGCTGCCGCCGGAATACATGTCGTGATTGCCGCACATGCTGTACAGCGGGATGTTGCCGAGCACGCCGCGGCAGATATCGAGGAAATTGTTTTGCTGCTCGAATTGGGTGCCCGCGTAATAGACGTCGCCCAGGTGCAGCAGCACGTCGGGAGAAAAATTCTTCACTTGCCGCAGCAGGTTGGTGGCGACGTCACCGCCCGTGCCCCAGTCGCCGATGATGGCCAGCCGGGTGTTGGCGTCGAGCGGGAACACCGGATTCTGCCCGGGGCGATAGACCGGATTGCCCGCCAAAACTTTATAGGCAAGATATGCGGTCAGGCACTCAGCCCAGCCAGGATCGCATTCGGAATCTTTCAATTCGCCGGCCTTCACGTCGGCCTGCTGCTCGTCGCCTTTGATTTCATCCCAGAGAAATTCGGCCGCAACCTTGGCGCAATCCTCGACGGCTTCGCCGACCGCGGCGAGGTCGAGATGTGCGCCCGCGGGCGGTGGCGCGAACATTTGTTCGACGGCATCGCTCTGGCCCGCGGTCAGAGGCACTCCCAGGGTATCGACCGGGTCCATCAAGTTGTCGGTCGGCGCTGCGGGCGCTGGCGCCGCGGCTGGGGCGGTCATCATCTTCAGGCGGGTTGGTCCGGCGGCGTGTGCGCGCTGCACATCTTCGGCAGCGGACTGCCACAGCGAGAGATAGGGGTTGGCGTAGGTGTATTTATTCGACATCGCGGCACTCCAATAGATGAGGTATTTGCGGGGCCCGGGCTACAGGGAGGAAGAGCGCCATTCTGGCTTTGGGTGAGAGCAAAGTCAAGAACTATCGCGACACGGCCAGCGACTGCATTGAAGCTGAACATCGGCGGATTCACCGACCGCTGTCATCCTGCAGGAGCGCACCAAGCGCTCCGGAGGGACCTTACGAAACCCAGACATCGGGTGTACCGATGCACGGGCCTACTGCACGGCATGAAGCACAGGCAATCCCTTCCACGGCATCGACGGCGTCGGATGTCGTAGGGTCCCTCGCCCGGCTGTCGCCGCGCTCAGGATGACATCTCAGTTCAGAAAATTCTGAAACTGCACAACGACCCGCGACAAGGCAACATTGGCGCTTTGAGCCCGTAATCAGAGTGAGTAAGATCCGGAGTGAGTAAGATCCAGAGTGAGTAAGATGTGGCCGTCAGGAGGGAACGATCATGCGCCGTTTCCGAATCGCCGAGCTTTGTCTTTGTTTTGCGCTCGCAATGCTGCAACTCCCGCTTTTGCTGGCGCAGAGCAAGCCCGCAGTCACGCCGGCGGCGCCCATCCCGCCCCAAATTCTTGCCGCCAAGAAAGTTTTTATCGCCAATGCTGGCGCAGATGAAATGACGGGCGACGATCCACACTTCAGCGGAGGGCCCGACCGGGCCTACAACGAGTTTTACGCCGCGATGAAAAGCTGGGGCCGATTCGAGATCGTGAATTCGCCCGCCGATGCCGACTTGCTGCTGGAAATCAGGCAGTCCGTTTCCACCGTCACGCCGACGGGCAGAGGCTGGACATTTCTTCCGCAGTTTCAATTGCATATCCGCGATCCCAAAACCAACGCGATATTGTGGGGCTTTGACGTACACGGTCGATTTGGTATAGGGCAGGCCGATAGCGACCGGAACTTTGGTTCCGCGGTCGGACGGCTCGCGACCGATTTGCGCATCCTGGTTTCGCCGCCAGATACTGCGCCGCAATAGACCAGCGGTGCAATAAACCACCGATAGAGTAAGGCAGCCGTGCAGTAAAATAGAACTATGTCCGACCGCACGTTCACCCTCGAAGAAGCCCAGTTGCTGTTGCCGGTGCTGGAGTCGCTGCTGCGCGCCGCCATTGCGGGCAAGAAAGTGATGGAAGAAGTCGAGGGCGAGCAACAGGCGCTGGCTCACCGGATTTTCTTAAACGGCGGCACCTTCGTGGATGTGGTCCCGCTGGCCCGGCGCAAGGCCGAAAAGATCAAGGCCGAGCAGCGCGCCAAGGATGCGTTGGCCGAGATCGATTCCATCGGCGTGCAAGTCAAAGACATCGACATTGGCCTGCTCGACTTTCCCTGCGAAGTCGAAGGCCAGATTATTCTGTTGTGCTGGAAGCTGGGCGAGAAATCTATTACCCACTGGCACGGAACCCAGGAAGGCTTTGCCGGACGCAAGCCCATTGACCAGCGCATCGCCCGTGCCCGCAAAGCCAACTAACTCGCCCTGCATTTGCCCAACCGGATTGCGTCCCGCCTGTGATAAGCTCTCGCCGGTTGCCGGACTGGCTGCTGGACCAGCCCGGCAATTCGCGGTCCGATGTGTCACATTCCAAATAGTTTCCGGACTGAGCAACATAGTGTGATGGGCTGTGTTTACACGGTATAAGCGTTACCAGTCTCAGGGTTGTTTTGCGGCTGATTACTCTGTGCGGCATGGTCTTTTAGGGGCAGAGTGTTTTTTTGGGGTCAGAACCAGGGAGATGGGCAATGAACAGGAATAAAGCCGTTCGCTGGGTCATGCTGGCAATGGTGGTTTTGATTTTTTCTGCGGCCTCGTGGGCGCAGATCGGGGTGGGCATTTCGGTTCGCATTGGCCCGCCCGCGCTGCCGGTCTACGCGCAGCCGCTCTGCCCGGGGCCGGGCTACATGTGGACTCCGGGATATTGGGCCTGGAACGACGATGGTGGTTACTACTGGGTGCCGGGCACGTGGGTGATGGCTCCGGTGGGGATGTTGTGGACGCCCGGATACTGGGGCTGGGGCGGGGGATTCTACTTGTGGCACGCCGGATACTGGGGACCGCACGTCGGTTTCTATGGCGGCATTAACTACGGATTCGGCTACGGCGGCGTGGGCTTTGTGGGTGGCGAGTGGCGCGGGGGATCGTTTTACTACAACCGCTACGTCACCAACGTCAGCGTCACGAATGTGAGGAATGTTTACACCCGCACCACGACATTCAGCGATAACCACGTGGCGTTTAATGGCGGAGAAGGCGGGATTGCCGCGCGGCCAACCCCACAGGAAGAAGCGGCGGCTCACGAGCCGCATACGGCTCCGCTGGCGGAGCAGACGCAGCATGAGCAGGCAGCGGCGCAGAATCGCCAGAACTTCGCGTCAGAGAATCATGGACGTCCGGCGGTCGCGGCCACGGCGCGGGCAGGCGATTTCAGCAGCCATTCCGCGGTTCCGGCCCGGTCCGAGGGCGCGGAATATCACGCTCCGGCCATGTCGCCGAAAGAGGCGCGTGGACCCTCGACTCCGGCGAATCGCGGCGGTTCGAATGACGGCTTCCGGCCTTTTACGCCGCCCGCCAAGAACTCGGCTTCGAATGGTGAGTCGAGGAACAGCGAGTCGCAGAGCGGCGGTGAATCGCGCGCCCAGAGCACGCCGAGGTCGACGCCGCCGGCAAAGAGTGCGCCCAGGTCGACTCCGCGAAAGTCGAGCCCTCCGCCGCGCCGGTCAAGCGCGCCGAAAGCGCCTGCACACGGCAAGGGCAGGTAATGGATCGGCGATGAGTTGCGTGGCCAGCGCCCGTTTCCGGCGCTGGCCATTTTTTCTGCAAGCCCGATTATCCGCGGCGTTCTAACCGGGAGCGAGGTGCGCGGAGGCGAGTGGCAGGGATGGTTCCGCGCTGCCGGTTCAGGTACTGGAGTGTGCGCCGGCCGAAATCATCTCTGCTACAATTTTTGCAGGTAGACGTGTGGTTAAGCACGCTAGGAAGTAAGCGGGGCGCGCCCAAGGAGTCCGAGAAGATGATGTCACCGACCAAGTACCAGCTCCGATTATTGTGCGCCTTCGCCGCGCTTGCCACCCTCGCTCTGGCGGTTAGCTGTCAGGGGTTTTTCTCGAAGGCGGCGCTGACCTCGATCACCTTGGCGCCGACAGCCCCGTCGTTTGCCGTGGGCTTCACCCAGAACATGCAGGCTTGGGGCACGGATAGCAATAACAATCGGTATCAGCTCACGAGCGGCGTGCTCTGGTCGCTCTCTGACCCCAGCAGCGGCACAGTCGCAACCATCAATGCCAGCAACGGCGCCATGACGGGAGTAAACGCGGGAACGATTACCGTGACGGCGGAAGACCAAGGGCTCACCGGCAGCGCGACGGCAACGGTTGTCGAGGTCGTCACCAGCATGAGGATATCTCCAATTTCCGGGTCTACTGTCGACGATGGCACTACTTTCGCTTCCTTTACGGTCTACGATCAGAACAACAACGATATCTCGAGCTTGGTTACGCTGACGGCCTATCCCTATGGCCAAACCAACGGAACGCCCGAAAGCGAAATCACTTGTACCTACACATCGACCGATAACCCGCCGGACTTCGAATGCGTGGCACAGAGCGCCTTGGGTATCACCGCGACGACCAATTACACGCTATTGGTCTCATACGCCGGATACACGGGAACGCCTGTGACGGCAACGCTGACCGTGTCTCCCTAGCGAAACCTCCAACCATCGGGTGCCCCACTTCTCGCGGTTTTTGTGAGAAGTGGGGCTCCCGGGTCCATTTTGTTTCGTACCAAAGGAATGTTTCATCTCACTCCTTTGCCGCTACGCCCAGCCGTAACGTTGTTCTCCGCCTCTCCGCCGCCGTATCATCGGGAGTTCATACTACGGACTCCCCATGTCTGACATACGCTGTATCGGCATTGCTACCGGAGGCGGGGACGCGCCCGGCCTCAACGCTGTGATTCGCGCCGCCACCAAGGCGGCCATCCTCAAACACAAATGGAAGGTCATCGGGATTCCCGATGGTTTTGACGGGCTGATCTGGCCGGAAAAATCTTTTGAGCTTACGCTCGACCGGGTGAGCGGAATTCTGCCGCGCGGCGGAACGATTCTGGGCACCACCAATCGCGGCAATCCCTTCAACTACAAGACCGAAGAAAACGGCGTGGAAGTGGTGCGCGATATTTCCGATCAGGTCATCGCCAACGCCAAGAAGCTGGGTATCGACGCCATCATTACCATTGGCGGCGACGGCTCGCAGAAAATTGGCTACGAACTTTTCCAGAAGGGCGTGAAGATCGTGGGCGTGCCCAAGACCATCGACAACGATCTGTCGGCCACCGAAATCACGTTCGGCTTCGACACTGCGCTGCACACGGTGAGCGACGCCATCGACAAGATCCACACCACGGCCTCGTCGCACCACCGCGTGATGGTGGTCGAGGTAATGGGGCGCGATTGCGGCTGGATCGCGCTGGCCGGAGGCATCGCCGGCGGCGCGCACATTATTCTGATTCCTGAAATTGCCTTCAACATGAAAAGCGTTTGCGATTTTATTGCCGAACGCGAAAGTCACGGCAGCCGCTTCACCATTGTGGTGGTGGCGGAGGGCATCAAGCTGCCGCCCGAGTTGAAGCAGATGGCGCGGGGCTGGCCCGTGGGCAACACTATCGGCGATGCCATTGCGCTGTTCGCCAAGCGCGAAGTGCGGGTCAGCGTGCTGGGACACATTCAGCGCGGCGGATCGCCTTCGCCCTACGATCGCGTGCTGGCCACGCGTTTCGGAGTGGCCGCGGTCGATTTGCTGGCCAAAGGCGAGTTCGGCAAGATGGTAGCGCTGCGCGCGAGTTCCGTCGTCGGCGTCGACGTTGCCCAAGCCATTGGACGCTTGAAGTCGGTGCATCCCGAGGGAGAACTGGTGCGCACGGCGCGCGCCATCGGAATCGGGTTCGGAGATTGATGGCGAACGGTCAGCCATCAGGCGTCCGCAATAAAATAATGAACGAGGGCTTCGAACTTGCCGCATCCCATCCATGCCGGGCACCTGCTTCTACTCGGCTGCGTGCTCTGGGCGTGCAGCGGAAATCCTCACCCAGCCCCAGCTACCATCGCGCCCGGCCCCGGTGCGGCGTTTTCCAATCCTCAACGCGTGACCATCCGCGGCTACGACGGCGATGCCATGGAGCCGTTCCTCAGCCGCGATGGCAAGATCCTGTTCTTCAATAATCTCAACGATCCCAAGGTCAACACCGATCTGTATTGGGCCGAGCGTGTGGACGATCTGACGTTCCAGTTCAAGGGCGAAGTCGGCTGCGTGAATACTCCGGCGCTCGAAGGCGTCGCCTCAATGGATCGTGACGGGATGTTTTACTTCGTCTCGCCGCGCAGCTACGAGCAGACTGCCTCGACGCTTTATCGCGGACATTTCGCCAACGGAACTGTAACCGGCATCGAACTCGTCCCCGGCATTTCGCTGGCGAAGCCCGGCATTGTCAACTTCGACGCCGAAATCAGCGCTGACGGCAACACGCTGTACTTCGTCGAAAGCCAGTTCGGCCGCGGCGGGCCGCAGTGGGCGCACATCTTGCTGGCGCGCCGCAACGGGAATGTCTTCGTGCGCTCCGCCGACAGCGACCGCATTATGAAGACGATCAACGCCGGCACGCTGAACTACGCGCCCGCGACCTCGGCGTCAGGGCTGGAGATTTACTTCACCCGCGTCAGTCCTTCTGGGCCGGCGATTTACTTGGCCAGCCGAAGCGACACATCAGCGCCGTTTGGCGAGCCCGGCAAAATTGAAGCTGCCTCGGGCTTTGTCGAGGGCCCGACTCTTTCTCCGGACGAGAAGTCGCTCTACTACCACAAGCGGGAAAACGGCCACTTCGTGATCTATCGGCTGTCCCGCGCCTGACCCGGCCTTGCGTTGTGATCGCAATCACATTCCGTTTCTATCCTGCGTGGGACGATGATCCGATACTGGGCCGTTCATGGCGGAGACCGTCACAAACTCGCCGATTGGGTGGAGCGCAAGTGGGCGCGATCAGGAAGAATTGCGCGCGGCGCGCCTGGCCATGCGCCTGTCGCTGGCCGTCGGCGTACTGATGCTTGCCGGCAAAACGGCCGCTTATTTTATGACCGGGTCGGCGGCCATCCTGTCGGATTTTGCCGAGTCGGTGGTGCACGTCATTGCGGTGGCATTTGCCGCGTTCAGCCTGCGCTTGAGCACCAGGCCCGCGGGGCCAACGTTTCTGTACGGCTACGAGCGCATCGCATTTTTTTCCGCCGGCTTTGAAGGAGCGATGATCGTGGTCGCCGCCATTTGGATTCTGGTGGAGGCCGTTCAGAAATGGATGGCCGGTCTGCAGCTGGAACATCTGGGCGCCGGTACGTTGCTGCTCCTGGCGGCCGGCCTGCTCAACGCGTGGCTGGGATGGTATTTGCTGCGCGTGGGCAAGCGCAGTCACTCGCTGATTCTCGAAGCCGACGGCAAACATGTGCTCACCGACTGCTTCACCAGTTTCGGCGTGGTCGCCGGGTTAGGCCTGGTTCTGCTAACGGGATGGAAGCCGTTTGATCCGCTGGTTGCGATCGCGATCGCGATCAATATTTTATGGTCCGGGGGAAGACTGGCGTGGCGATCGGCGGTGGGGCTGCTGGACTATTCCGATCCGGAAAGCGGCAAACGGATTCGCGAGAAGCTGGACGCGATCTGCAGCGACCTCGGAATCAACTATCACGGCGTGCGCTTCCGCACCACAGGCTACCGGCAGATCATTGAAGTCCACCTGCTGTTTCCGCATGCCACGGCCGTGGGAGAAGCCCACCGCCTGGCGACCGCGCTGGAAGAACGTTTGCCCGCAGAGTTGGGCCAGCCCGCGGAAGTGATCACCCACCTGGAATCATTGGAAGACCACGAACAGGTGCATTCCACGGAGCACTACACGGGGCGGCCGGGGTAGGAATTGTTGATTGCTGATTCTTGATTGTTGATTGAAAAGCATTTCGAGCGTGTTTTTCAATCAGCAATCAGAAATCATCAATCAACAATCAACAATTCCTATTCCTTCATTACCGCATCAATCGTGGCATAGAGCTGGCTGCCGGGCTCTTTGACTTCAACATAAGGCCGGTTGGGGTCGCGGGTGCTTACGATGTAGACCGTGGGCGTATGGTCGAGCTTGATGGCTTTGCCCAGATCGCGGTCGGCCTTCACCAGCGCATCGAATTTTCCGGTGGGATCGATCACATAGGGCAGATCGATCTTGTGGGCGGCGGCGAATTTTTCCGCATACGAGCGCAGAGTCTGGAGATTGATTTCCAGCTGGTTCTCAAAAATATAGTCGCGGAATTCGTAGCCTAGGTCTTTGGAGTGAGCATCGAAAAAACGCGCCATCACCGCTGCTTGGAATGACCAGGGATGCATGGGCAGCGGAAAGTCATGGCGCACGACGGGGATGTTATAGGTCTTGCCCGCCTGTTTGACCAGCGGCGCGGTGCGCCGGCACATGGGGCACTCCAAGTCTTCAAATACGACGATGGCGACCTGCGCCCCCTTGGGCGGACGCAGAACGGAATCAACCGTATCCTGCGCCGAGGCGCGAACGGCACCGATCAGTGCGAGCAGGGAAACGAGAGACAACACTGCGAGACGATTGCGGAATTTGTTTTTCATGCGTGTTCAGGCCCCGGCATTTCAGGTATATGACAGAAAGCAGCCCACTTCATCATTATCATTAGACGCAGGAAACCACATGGGGGCAACCTGCGTTTTGCTGCCGATCGCATTCGGCGGCGCTACGTCCATGGTAACTGAGGTGGACGGGCTGTGTCTTGCGTGCCCAAGCTCGCAGGTGCATTAGATATCAACCTTGGTGTGGGAAACTGGCGGCCGCAACGCGCTATATTAAGGAGTTCGTGGCCGGGCGTGCGTTCCTGCTGAATTTGGGCTCTGTACTCGCAGTCAGAGTTTGCACCTAATCGTGAGATGGCCAGCGTGAGATGGTTGCCGTGAGATTCCCGAACAAATTCATCATGAATCGACTCTGCCCCGCCCTCGTCCTGGGGTGCGCCCTTGCACTCACGGCGTGTGGCCGCGGGCGGCATCGAGTGCTCGAAGTGGCCTATGTGTCTGCGCCACAAGCGGCGCTGCGCGATCAGGTCGCGGCCATCTTCAACCGCGTCGGCAACGTGAAAAACGGAGAGCGCGTCGAGGTGCTGGAGCGCGAAAAGCGCTTCGCCCGCGTGCGCACCGCCAGTGGAAACGAAGGCTGGATTGAGCAGCGTTTCCTGGTCGATCAGAAAACCTTCGATGCCCTGCAGAAACTCACCGCGGACCATCAGAACGATCCCGCGCAGGCTCCGGGAGTTCTGCGCAACGAGACGAATCTGCACGTCACGCCGGGACGGGATACAGAGCATCTCTACCAACTCGCCACCGGAGCCAAGGTCGCAATCCTGAGGCGCTCGACGGCCGAGAAGCAGCCGGGCTCCGCTCTTGTGACGAAGCCCGGATCAAAAGCTCCAGCCGAGCCCGTGCTCGAGGACTGGTGGCTGGTGCGCGACGATCAAAGCCGCGTGGGCTGGGTGCTGGCCCGCATGGTCGACGTGGACGTGCCGCTGGAAATCGCGGAGTACGGCGAAGGCCAGCGTTTCGTCGCGTTCTTCATGCTCGACCAGGTCACAGACAATGACAAGGGTGTGCAGAAACAGGTTCCGCAGTACCTGTGCGTAATGACGGCTCCTCACGACGGCTTGCCCTACGACTTCGACCAAGCCCGGGTCTTTACCTGGAACACCCGCAAGCATCGTTACGAAACCGCCTACCGCGAGCACGGGCTCAACGGCGTTCTGCCAGTCACAATCACCAAAGAGGATTTCGACAAGGAAGGCACTCTACCTGTTTTCATCCTGCGAGTGAAAGACGATGCGGGAAATGTCAGCGAGCGGAAGTACAAGCTCAACACGCCGATCGTGCGCCGGGTGTTGGCACCGGGGGAAATCCCCTCCAAGCCAGCCAAGAAACGACGACGTTAGGCGCGGTGGTGGTGGGCCTTCTAAAGAGCAGCTCAATCCCAAATATCATACTATTACCGTCGCTACTATTCCATTTTTGGTATTACATCCCAAAGCTCAAAGACTAACCTATTGAAAACAAATTGTTTGTTCTGTCGGCTGTTTGGATCGTCACTTGCAAACAAGCATTCGTCCTATTGTCTTCAGAGCGTTGTTGTTGTCTGACGGTAAAGGACTAAGCCCGCGATAGACGGGTGCGGTAGGCAGTAAGTTCCTGAAATCCCAGCTCTCAAGATTGTTTGAAGGGTCTCAACAAGTTTGCAATCCAAATTTTGCAATCCATCGGATCGCGCGATTGTGCCCAGGGAAACCGGCCAAGGCGCTGGCATCCGATTCTGAGTCACGAAATTTCTTAAGGAGGCAGGAAATGCGTTTTGAACGTTTTCCTATTGTTCTAGTTGTGTTGTTGACGCTGTCGCTGGCGACAGTCCCCATGTTTGGCCAATCGCTCACCACCGGCAACGTAACAGGCACGGTGCTTGATCCCAGCCATGCCGTGGTAGCAGGCGCCACCGTCAACCTGAAGGGTCTGGACACCGGTTCGACCGCGTCCGCGACGACCAATGCTAGCGGTGGTTATAGCTTCAGCTTGTTGAAGCCGGGCCGCTATGAGGTCATCGTGAAGCAGGCCGGTTTTGCCGAAGTCCGGGAAACCGTCGACGTCGAAGTCGGCCAGACTTCGAAAGTAGACGTTAGTCTGAATGTGGCCAAGGGCACTGAAACCGTGGAGGTTTCCGCGGCTGCCCCGCTCATTAATACTGAGCCCAGCCAGAACACCGCATTTTCCGAGCAGGAAGTAGCGCAGCTGCCGAGCGCCGGTGGTGACATCACCAACATCGCCGACACGGCTCCGGGCGCGGTGGTCAACGGCACCGGCGGTTATGGCAACTTCACCATCAACGGTCTGCCCGCCACCTCGAACCTGTTCACGGTCAACGGCGAAAACGACATGGACCCGTACTTCAACATCAACAACTCGGGTGCGTCGAACCTTACGCTGGGCCAGAACGAAATCGGCGAAGCGACGGTCATCACCAACCCCTACGGCGGCCAGTACGGCCAGCTCGCCGGGGCGCAGATCACCTACGTCACCAAGTCGGGCACCAACACCTACCACGGCAACGCCGAGTACTGGTGGAACGGGCGGTATCTGAACGCCAACGACTGGATGAACATTCAGGGCGAGCAGGCCGCGGGAGCGCCCAACGAGCCAGGCTTTTCCAACGCCAACCAGTGGGCTACTTCATTCGGCGGACCGATAGTCAAGGATAAGACGTTCTTCTTCGTGGATTACGAAGGCATGCGCTTCGTGCTGCCGAACCAGGATCTGGTCACGGCTCCAACGCCCGGGTTTGCGGCTTTCGTAGGAGCTGAGATCGCCCAGACCAATCCGAACGAAGCGGCTACGATGAACAAGTTGCTCGGCCTCTGGACGGGTGCACCGAACTACGCTAACGGAATCACCAATCCCATTGTGCCGGGAGATTCTTGCTCGGCCTTGACCGCAGCCGCCGGTGTGACGGTTCCCGCGGGCTTCACCTTGGGCACCAGTCCCTGCTCCCAGTCTTACTCCATCACTCCCACGGCGCTGGCCTGGGAATACATCCTCAGCTTCCGCGTGGATCAGAAGCTGGGCAACAGCGACAACATCTTCGGCCGCTACAAGCTCGATCACGGTTTGCAGCCGACGCACATCGATCCCATCAATTCGGCATTCGATGCTAATTCTCTACAGCCCGCGTGGGATGCACAGGTTTCGGAAACGCACGTCTTCTCGCCCACGGTGACCAACCAGTTTACGGCGACTCTCAGCCACTACGTGGCGCAATTCACCGCGCCCCAGGCCGCGGCGCTGTTCAACTACGGCGAGGTATTCAACGAAGATCAGGGCATTTACAACTTCTCCAGTCCCAATTCTGAAGCAAATGCCTTCCCGCAGGGTCGCAACATTACGCAGTATCAATTCATCGACGACTTCTCCTGGACGCGTGGGAACCACACCTTCAAGTTCGGCGAGAACTTCCGTCGTTACGACGTAAGCGATCACAACTTCTTCTGGAACTCTCCCTTGGTTTACTGGGGCTATACCACCAACGAATTGCAGTCTTTTGCGGATGGCATCGCTTTCCAATACCGCAAAGCGGACAATGCCTCGAGCAACGTTCCGGTCGCCATGTGGGGCATCGGAGTGTACGCGCAGGATGAGTGGAAAGCGACGAACAAACTTAAACTGACTCTGGCGTTGCGCGTGGAGCACAACTCGAACCCAGTGTGCCAGATCAACTGCTTCGCGAACCTAACGGGACCGTTCGCCAACTCGCAGGCCGTCGCCGCCGGCACGGTCGGCTCGGAGGACATTCCCTATAGCGCCGACATCAAGGACAACCAGCATCAGGCCTACCCGGGTGTGGACTCGCTCGTGTGGTCCCCGCGCCTAGGATTTAGTTGGGATCCGCTAGGCAAGGGCAGGACCGTAATCAGCGGCGGCTTTGGGCAGTTCTACGATAACCCGGCAGCTGGCATGGTCGACAACCTGTTGGCCAACCCCCCGGCTTCGGTCATGTTCCGAGTGCGGAACAGCCCGACCAGCCTGGGCGTGCTGCCGTTTGATAGCACCAATGCTGGCGCGCCGTACACTTGGGCGCAGTCGGCGGCCGCTTTCAACATTAAAGACAGCTTTAACACCATCCAAGCCTCCTTACCGACAGGAGTCGTATTCGAACCTCCGGCGGCAAATGGAATTATCGGTACGATCCATGCTCCCGAGTGGCAGGAATATAACCTGTCGATTCAGCAACAGCTGGACCGCAGCACGGTGTTCATCATCAACTACGCAGGCAACCACGGATCGCGCATTTCGTACTCGAATGCGTGGCCCAATGCCTTCGATGGAACGGGCGGATTTTTCAGCGGCAGCGTGCCGCTAAATCCGGCCGCCGCGAGCTATTCGGCCGTCACCCAATACAGTCAGGGCGCGGTCTCGAACTATAACGGCATCACCTTCAGCTTGCGCCGTCAGTTCTCCAACTGGGTGTCAGCTCACGTGAACTACACCTGGGCGCACAACATCGACGAAACTTCGAACGGCGGTCTGTTCCAGTATGGATTTGAAGGCAACAACACCATCCTGGGCCAGATCTCTCCAGTCAGCCTGCGTCAGGACAATTATGGCAATTCCGACTACGACATTCGCCATCTCGTGAACGCGGATTTCGTAGTGAATCCTGCGTTCCACAAGACGGGCGCGTTGAAGTACGTGACCGAAGGCTGGCAATTCTCGGGCAAGATGTTCTGGCGCACAGGACTGCCGTACACCCTCTCGGACGGCAATCTTGCTGGAACCATCCTCAACGGCGGGGATACGATTCCTGCGTCCATTATCGGCAACGCACAGCCCAGCGGTTGCGGCGAAGCGAACGCGAGCTACAACGGCTACGGTGCCGACGGGCTGGGCGGGCATGGATGTTTGAGCCCGGCTGGAGTGCTTGACGTCAACGATGCCAGCGTCACAGGCATCACCTACTCAACGCAGCGCCGCAATCAGTATCGCGGGCCGCACTACTTCGACTTCGATCTGAACCTGTTCAAGAACTTCAAGATCGGGGAGCGGTTTAACTTTGCGATTGGCGCGCAGGCGTTCAATGCGTTCAACCATCCGAACTTCGGACTGCCGAACGCGAACTACCTCAGCACCTACACTGGAGGCATCGCTACCCCCGATCCTACCTTCGGAGCGATCGAAGGTATGCAGGGAACGCCGACCAGCCCGTACGGCAACTTCCTGGGCTTTGACTCGTCTCCGCGCGTCCTGCAGCTCAGCGCGAAGATTGTGTTCTAGCCTGCAACTTTGGCAGCTCGTCCGGGTTTTCTGGATGAGCTGGCGAAAGCAGAAACTGATTGAGGCCGGCTGCCAAGCCGGCCTCATTTTTTTCGAACGAACGTAGTATTGGCTGCCGGTTTGGCGTCATCCCGACCGAAGCCGTCCTTCAGGGGGAGGGAGGGATCTCGCGTGTAGAGCCACGGTGCCGTCCGAGGAGCTCTTATGAAAGGTCCCTTCGACTTCGCTCAGGGTCCGGCTGAACTGCGCCGAGTTCGGGATGACGCCTCCCAATGAGAAGCCGCCAGCCGGCGGAAATCGCAGGCCCCGGCGCTCCCGAAGGTCTATAATTTCCTCGGCGGAGATTTCCGCATCTAAGCATTCGAGGTGGACTTCATGAAGCGAATCGGCATGCTAGTAGTGGGCGCAGTGCTCGCAGCGGCATTTTGCTATGGGCAAAACTCAACCTCGGCCGCGGCTCCGGCTGCAGTCGGTCATGGAGCATTCCCCGTGAAGGTGACCAAGACACTGGATTCCAGCAAGCTGAAAGAAGGCGACGCGGTTGAGGTCGAGACCGCCGGAAGTTTCAAGCTGCCTGACGGCACGCTCGTGCCGAAAGGGTCGAAATTGACTGGCCACGTTACGGCAGCCAAAGCGCGTTCCAAGGGTGATCCGGACTCGCAGCTAACCGTAACTTTCGACAAGCTGAACATCACCAGCGGCAAACTGCTCTCCATCAAAGGCATGGTGCAAGCCGTGTTTCCTCCCGAGGAGGAGCCCGCGCCAATGATGGCAGGAAAGGCTTCTGGCGCCGCTGGGGGAGGGTATGCTGGGCCCACCGTCGGCACCGTGACCGACCCCAAGTCCGGATCGAACATGGACTCGTCGGCTAAGCCTCAGCCGTCGGCGGATCCCAAGTCCGTGGGTGTGCACGGCATTCATGATCTGGACCTGGATAACGGCGTGCTCAGCTCGAAAGGCAAGAACGTGAAGCTGGGCGGCGGCGTCCAGATGATTGTGCACGTCGACATTCTCGGATGATTGCGACACTCGCACGCGACTTGCCGAGGCTGATCGGTCGCCCCTCGGCAAGCCGGGCGCACGCTTCCGGTTGTTTCTTTTCCGTGATGGCGGTGACGTATGAATCGATTTGCCGCTCTAGCCTTGGTAATAGTAGCTTGCTCCCAGTTGCTTTACGGACAGAATCCGGCCGCGACCCCGCCGCAGGATTCCGTTAATGCCGCCGCTCCCCGCATGATTGGCCACGGTGCTTTTCCCGTAAAGATCATTCGTTCGCTTGATTCGAGCAAACTCAAAGATGGCGACGCGATCGAAGCGGAGACGCTGGGAGCGATTCAGTTGCGTGACGGAAGGCTGATTCCGAAACACTCAAAGGTCATTGGATACGTCAAGAGATCTACGGCGAGATCGAGGGGGGACCAGCAGTCAGAGCTGGCTATCCGCTTCGACAAGATCAAACTCGACAAGGCAGATCTGCGAATGCTTGGAATCGTTCAAGCTGTGTTTCCGCCGCCTGACGAATACGATCCCCGGTATGTCAACGGCCCAATTGCCAAGGAGAGCGGGATCGGACTGACGGGGGCCGACGCCAAGACTGGTTCCAACATGGACTCAGGATCGAGTGCAAGGGCCGTGATGACCACAGAATCCACCGGTGTGCAAGGAATGAAAGGCCTGGATCTTGGGCGGGACGGCTCGCTCAGTTCAAACGGGAAAAGTGTGAAGCTGAACGCGGAGGTCAGAATGATTGTCCGGGCAGCGTTTCTGGAATAGGCGCGTTCCTTCGGCGGAAACTGCGAACGCCAGGAAGTTCGGCGCGACCCTCGTGCGTCGCGCCATTCTTCTTTTGTGAGCGACTCACTTCCCGAAAATCACCGTGCTCGAGAAATGGGAACTGGCGGCCATATAAAACAGCAGGGGCACCGACAGAAAGAAGTTCGTCCGCGAGGCCAGGAAGGCTTGTCGCGACAGGGTTGCCGCGTCGGCGGGAGGAGTGCCGGCCAGCGTTCCGCGAATCACTTTCTTGTTATTCGGCCAGATGATCCCCCACACGTTAAACAGCATGACGATGCCTAATCCACCGCCCACGCCGATGCTGAGGACGTGGTTGTCGTCCCCACCGACCGGAGTGTAGTGCACGAACAGCCATCCCGCTGCGTAGACCAGAACGGCTGTGATCGCGCCCAGGATGTAGCCGCTGGGTGTAATCTTCTTAATCACGAAAAACAGGATGGCCCAGACCCCGATCCACAGCAGGAAGAATAGGCCGAACGTGCTGCCCTGGCCGACGCCCTGGCGCTGTGCGTCAGGAGCGACCAGGAATTGTCCCCAGTACCAGCCGCCGATGAAGACGGTCACCAGAGAACTCCAACGGAACCAGTTCAGCGCGGGCAAGGTTAAGTTCTGGAAAATCTTTGGTTTCGCGGCGGCGTCCACCTGCTTCATGAACGGGACGTTAATGAGATTGAAGAAGTAGAGCAGGCCGATCCACATGATTCCCGCAATAATGTGAAACCAGCGCAAAATGAGCTGCGCCGCCTCATTGCCCGAGATGGTGGGCATGACCAGATATGCTGCCCCTGCGACGAAATGGTGCATTTTATGATTTCCTCCGAGTGGAGCGAGTGGTTAGTGGCTAGTAGCCAGTTGCGAGTGGAGTGCCCGTGCGATCGCCGCGGCCTTTGCCGGCCGCTGCCCACTGAACACTGGCCACTGTTTTCCGAACAAAGTCTGCGCTTTGCAGCGGGCGCTGTCAACCCGGAGTTGGGACTGTGTCGGTAGCACATGATATGTCCGGTTGAGATAGCACATGATATGTCCGCTTTGCGGGCGGTGAGGATGGGAGACCATGCGGAGCATGGAAGCTTATCCGAGGGCCGCGATGGAGCGGGCGATGAAAGTACAGGACGTGCTGTTGCAGGCGATGGCGAAGAAGATCACGTGGTGGCAGGCAGCGGAGATTCTGGGCATCAGCGACCGGCACATGCGTCGGTGGCGGGAGCGTTACGTCGAAGAGGGCTACAACGGGTTGCTGGACCGGCGGCGGGGCAAGCCCTCGCGGCGGCGGGTGCCGGTGGCGACGGTGGAGAGAGTGTTCGCCTTGTACCGGGAAAAGTATTTCGATCTGAACGTGCAGCATTTTCACGAGAAGTTGCAGGCCGAGCACGGGATCGAACTGAGCTACACCTGGGTGAAGCAGGCGTTGCAGGGAGCGGGCCTGGTGGCGCGCGGACGCAAGCGCGGAGCGCATCGCAAGCGGCGCGAGCGGCGGCCGCTGCCCGGGATGCTGTTGCATATCGACGGCAGCCGCCACCAGTGGTTTCAGGACGAACGCTGGTACGACCTGATTGTGATTCTGGACGATGCCACGAGCGAGATTTACTACGCCCAGCTGGTGGAGGAGGAATCGACGGCGACGGTGATGGCCGGACTGAGGGAAGTGATCGAGCGCAAAGGCGTGTTCTGCGCGCTGTACAGCGATCGGGGAAGCCATTTCTGGCTGACGCCGAAGGTGGGCGGCAAGGTGGACTACCATCGCCGCACGCAGGTGGGACGGGCGTTGCACGAGTTGGGAGTGCAAATGATCCCGGCCTACTCGCCGGAAGCTCGTGGGCGCAGCGAGCGCAACTTCTCGACCTGGCAGGGCCGCTTGCCGCAGGAGTTGCGGCTGCGCCAACTCAGAACGCTGGAGGCGGCGAACCGGTTTCTGCGGGAAGAGTACATTGCCGAGTTCAATCGCCGTTTTCAGGTCGCGTCCAGGCAGCGGGGCCATGCTTTTGTGCCCTGCCGGAATCGTGACTTGGAAGGGATTTTCTCGCTGCAGTTCGAACGCAGCGTGAACCGCGACAACACGGTGAGCTTTCAGAACCTGAGCTTGCAGATTGAGCGGGTGCGCTGGCGGGCGACGTTGGCCGGTTGCCAGGTGGTGGTGCACCAACACTTGAATGGAACCTTGAGTCTCAGCTACGGACCCCATGGTCTCGGTCGCTACGACGCCACCGGCGCACCCCTTCCGACCGCAGCTTCTACAGCGCTGAGCAGGGGAAGGGGAACTGCCCCCTTCCCCTGCAACCCCATCCCCAAAATCAACCCAACCCAATCGGCGAGGGTACAACTTTGAAACCGGACATTTCACTTGCTACAAAAACCGGACATTTTAACTTGCTACCGACACCCGGAGTTGGGACTGCGGCAACTTACAGTTGAAAAGCGGACGGGATCGCCGTATGGTACTGACATCTACCCGCCGGAGGCTTCCCGACGAAATTTGGGGCGCACCCGCGGCAGGAGTTACCCCCTTTGTTTCCAGGGCAGAGCGGATGCCTCCGGAAACACGCTGTAGCATTAGGCCGGTTCACGGGTGCCTGTGGACTGGTGTTGGCAAGTTCGCAGTCTGAAAATTAAGGAGATCGGCTATGGATAGCAATAAGCCGGCGCAGAACATTCAGGATTCCTTCCTCAACACGGCCCGCAAGGAAAGGCTCAGCATCACGATTTACCTGCTGAGTGGAGTGAAGTTAACGGGCCGCATCCGCTCTTTTGACAAGTACTCCGTGGTGCTGGAGGCGAACGGTCAGGAGCAACTCATCTTCAAGCATGCCATCTCCACCGTCGTGATGGGACGGGTGGCGTCGACGCATGTCGCTCACGGAGCGCACCCGGAGAAGCCGGCCGCAACGGTGCCCGTGCCGATTCCGGCGAGCGCCTCGGGCACTGAAGGCTAAGATTTAAAGACAGGGCGTTTTCGGCTTGGCAAGTTCTCAGAGCAAGAAATCCCGCGGCACGGCGCGTGCGGGCGGTTCTACGCCTAAACGTGTGCCTCTCGGCGAGCACGCCGTCCGTGATGATTCGGGGCGCGAGCGCGCGTTCTTGGTTGGCCTGGATGTGCGCACCCGTGGCCGCAGTACCGCCAAGGGCACAGTAACGGCGCAGGCCTCCGCCGCGCGCGAAGCTGCGGCTATGCCGTCGGCGGGGGGCGGGACCGCCAAATCCAACGCCAAGCCCAGCATTCCTGAGTTCGATGCCGATGAGTCGCTGGCGGAACTGCGGACGCTGGCCGAAAGCGCCGGAGCCGAGGTTGTGGGTGAGATTCTGCAGCGGCGCGACCGGCCCGATCCCGCGACTTTAATCGGCGGAGGCAAGCTCGAAGAGATCGCCGGCGCAGCCGCCTCTGCCGACGCCGACGTGGTTCTGTTTGATCACGACCTCAGCCCTTCGCAGCAGCGCAATATTGAAAAAATAATCCAGCGGCGGGTGATTGACCGCACCCAGCTCATCCTCGACATTTTCGCGCGCCACGCGAAAACTCGGGAAGGCCAGCTGCAGGTAGAACTGGCGCAGTTGCACTACCTGCTACCTCGCCTGGCCGGACACGGCATTGAGATGTCGCAGCTGGGAGGCGGCATCGGCACGCGCGGCCCCGGTGAAACCAAGCTCGAAACCGATCGCCGCAAAATCGCGCGGCGCGTGCGGAATGTAGAGCAGCAAATAGAAAATGTCCGGCGAATTCGCACGCAGCAGCGGCAGCGCCGCGAGTCGGCGCCGGTTGCGACCGTTGCCCTGGTGGGCTACACCAACGCCGGCAAGTCAACACTGTTCAACGCGCTGACTCAGGCGAAGGTGCTGGAATCGTCGCGCATGTTCGCCACGCTCGATCCCACGATTCGCGGCGTCGAGTTGCCCTCGAAACGCAAAGTGCTGATGTCCGACACCGTGGGGTTCATTCGCAACCTGCCGCACACGCTGGTCTCGGCGTTCCGCGCGACTTTGGAAGAAGTGCAGCGGGCCTCGCTGATTCTGCATGTCTCCGACGCCAGCAGCCGGCTTTCTGCCGAACAAGATGCCCAGGTGGAAATCGTTCTGAAGGAACTGGAAGCCGAAAAGAAGCCGCGCCTGCGCGTGATGAATAAGATCGACCTGCTGGACGACGAAGTCGCGAAAAGTCTGCAGGCCGACGCCATGCGGGAAGGCTCGACCACGGTTTACGTTTCAGCGGCCGAAGGCACGGGCCTGGACAAGCTGCTGGAGCGCGTCGACGCCATGATCGAGGAAGACGCCGTCAGCCGCGTGCATCTGCGCATCCCGCAAAAAGAAGGCAAGATCCTGTCAATGCTGGAAGCGAAGTCCCGAATTTTTTCGCGGAAGTACAAGGGCGGAGCGGTGGAGTTGGAAGTGGAGGCGCCGGCCTCGGTGCTAAGAAGGGTTAAGGAGTGGGTGTTTAAGGAGTCTTGACAGGCGCGGGTTGGAAGCGCACGCTTTAACAGTAGCTTCTAACCAAAGCTGCGTATGCTAAATATTTTAAATTAGAGGGAAAAAATGAAAGACACAATCGAACAAATCGAGCGCCAAGGCGCGCAACAACTGGACGCTCCTGTCCGCAAGTTCATCCAAAACTATTATCCAAACCCTCAAGGTCGTCGCTTGACGATCGCCCTTCTCGACGAGACTGGTCGAAAAAAAAGGTGTAATGCCTCGCCTGAAAACTGGTCTCCGGAATCCGGCGAGATCCGCATTCGGTTCGAGCCAGCGGATTCGAGTCAGGCTGAGGTTGCGGTCGAGGAGAGCGGAGTTTTGGCCTCAGCCGAGCAGGATGCTGCCACGAATGCCTCGATGGAAGTCGAGTCCTTGGCTTCCGAAGCCGCGACACTCTTGCGCCAGACTAATCGAAAGCTGACCCAAGTTTTGGACGCCCTGGATCGCGCCGAAGCGACTCCCGGCTGGAATTTTGTTCCCCTCCGAAAATTCCGAGATGAGATCCTCCCTGCCGATGTTCCATTGCCGGATGAGCGTCACGCCTTGCTGGACTTGGCGATCAAGAGGAGATTCGTCCTGGTTGGGAAGGTTCCCAATCCTAAGGCGCCCCAGTTTCCCGTTACTACGGTGCGGCTCAATCGGCTCATGCCCGAGGTGAAGGCGATTCTCGGTCAACCCGACGATGAAGAGGCGGACTTCCATCCCGTGGAAATCCGTGGAGAGCCGATGTCTGCCACAATCATCCGGGAGAGGCGTCAACACTAAGTGCTCTACTACTTGGACAGCAGTGCTCTGGTTAAGCTCTACATTCGCGAAGCAGGTACAGAACGAATGCTCGCGCTTGCAGCGCGCAAGGCTGGCCATCAACTGACTGTTCTCTCACTGGCCCAAGTGGAGGTCAGGTCCGCGTTCCGCAAGCGTCAGCGAGTTGGTGAGATGGGGGGCCGACTCGCTGACGAATTGCTTGCCGCCTTCCAGCGACATCTGGAGAGTAGGTTTATTCGCCAAGTGCTAACCGATTCGATTCTTGATCTTGCCTGTGAACTGCTCGACCGACACAAGCTCACTTCCTTCGACGCGCTTCAGTTAGCCGGCTATTTCGCCGTCAGGGCGACCGCGGGTAGAGATATTCCTGCCTTTGTGTCAGCAGATCGCGAACTACTCCTAGCGGCTGAAACCGAAGGGATTTCTATCTTAGACCCGTCTACGCCGTAGGTTCGATGGCATCTGCGGTCAGCGAAATTTAAATGGGCCGGCAACCAAGAAGCGGTGACATTCCTTGGCTATCGGCCCATTCGATCCTGAATTGGATCGGAGGTGATAATTCAATGCTAATCCTCTTTTGTCCGAAGTCAAGCGCTATGTGCAGAAACCTGCGATTTTGCTCGCTGGAACTATCGCGGCGCGGCTAAAACCAGCATTTTTAATGGGTTGAGGCAGCTTGTACGACTCACACCTTGGACATTTCTAAGCCGACCGTCGCCTCGAAAACACAGCTAAACCGATCTTGTTCGCGTTGACATAAACTCCTTGGGGCGTTTAGACTTAACAGTTTTCTGAGCCCTCATTTTCCGGTCTATATTCAGCACAGATGGATCAAACACTTCAACAACTAGGGGAATTACTGCTCGGAGCAGTGCCGACGGTGATTCTGCTGGCGCTGCTGTATGCGCTCTACGCGACGATTGTGCACAAGCCGCTGCAGCGCGTGCTGGCCGAGAGGCGCAGCAAGACTGAGGGCGCGGTCGAGAAGTCGCGCGCCGATATTGCGGCGTCCGAGGCACGCACGGCGGAGTACGAACAGAAGTTGCGCGAGGCACGGGCTGCGGTATTCCGCGCCCAGGAAGCGAAGCGGCAGGCGGTGGTGCAGGCTCGAACCGCTGCCTTAAACGACGCGCGCAGCAAGGCGCAGGCGCAGGTGCAGGCGGCGAAAAATGATATTGAGAGCGATCGCGCCGCGGCCCAGGCCGGACTGCCGGCCGATGCGGCGGCGCTGGCGCAGGAAATTGTGCGGCGCGTATTGCAGCCAGCGGGAGCAGGACGATGATTTCGGCGGCCAACCAAAAGAGAAACATGAAGGCGCTCATCGATACGCCCGCCAAGAGTAGGTTCGCCAGGAAGATTGTGCGGGAAGCCTTGCTCGTGCTGCTGCTGTTGGGCTGCGCGAGCCTGGCGCCCCTGCGCGCGCAGGAGCGGCAAGCTTCTCCTGACCAGTCGGCGAGCGTAAGTTCCGCGGAAAAGCCCAGAAGCCCTGGCCAGCAACTGGTGCACGGGAGCAAGGAAGGCGCCGGTCAAGAAAAAGACGAGATGGAGGAGTTCAAGCAGTCGCCCTCGGTGCAGTGGATCTCACGGCATACTGGATTGAATCTGCAGCAGTCCTACTGGCTGAGCGTGGTGCTGAACTTCGTTGTGATTGCCGTCGTGATTGTCTGGGCGGGGCGCAAGTTGCTGCCGGGAATGTTTCGCGACCGCACTGCGGCCATCCAAAAGGCTATGCAGGAAGCGCAGCAGGCCAGCGAAGAGGCCGGGCGCAGGCTGGCGGAGATTGAGTCGCGCCTGATGAGGCTGGACGTTGAAATCAGCGCGATGCGCGACGCTGCCGAAAAAGAAGGTGCCGCCGAAGAGGCCCGCATCAAGGCCGCCGCCGAAGAAGATGCGCGCAAAATCGTGACCTCGGCGGAACAGGAAATTGCTGCGGCAGCCAAAGCTGCGCGGCGGCAATTGACGGCGTATGCAGCTGATCTCGCCGTGGGCCTGGCACAAAAACAGATTCACGTTGATGCCGCCACCGATCAGGCTTTGGTGCGTAGCTTCTCCGGGCAGTTGGGCACAGCCTCCGGCGATTCAGGCTCGGGAAAGGACAGGAACTAGAGCATGGCTTCTGTCGCCAGCACTTATGCCCGGGCTTTTGCGGATGTAGTGTTCAGCGCGCATCTCGACGCCAGTCGCGCGGTCGGTGGATTGCGCCGCATCGAGGGACTGCTGGCCGAGAGTGAAGATCTGCGACGCGTGTGGGAGAATCCGGCGGTTCCCGCGGAACAGAAACGCAAGCTGCTGGATGCGATCGTTCACCGCGAAGGCATCGAACCGCACGTGCGCAATCTGATTGCGGTTCTGATTGATCACCGTCGGGTGCCGTTCCTCGGAAGGATTGTCGACCAACTCAAGAAAGAACTCGACGCGCGCATGGGCTTTGCCGAAGCCAACGTCACCAGCGCCCGCGAACTCGACGACTCCGAGAAGCGAGCGCTCGAAGCGCAGATCGTGAAGGCGACGGGCAAGAAAGTGCGCGCCCACTTTGCGCTGGACGCGTCCCTGCTGGGCGGTGCGGTCGTCCGCGTGGGCAGCACGATTTACGACGGTTCAGTGAAAGGGCAGTTGGAGAAGATTAAGGAAGCGATAAGCTCTTAGCTATTAGCTTTTAGCTCTTAGCTTGGAGCCCAAGGGCTTCGAGTTTGGGTTGAGATGACAGTGGCGCAGAAGTTGACCCGCCACGCGACAGATTCTGCAGTGGGCTGTAGCTAAGAGCTAACAGCTAAAGGCTAAGAGCTGATTCTATGGCACAAATCAAAGCAGACGAAATTACGAAACTGATCCGCGAGCAGATCGAGAACTACGAAACCAAGATCTCCGTGGACGAGACTGGCACCGTCATCACTCTGGGCGACGGCATCGCGCGCGTCTACGGACTCGACAAAGTCATGGCCGGCGAACTGTTGGCCTTCCCGCACGGCGTGGCCGGCATCGCCATGAACCTGGAAGAGGATCAGGTGGGCGTGGTGCTGCTCGGCGAATACACCGAGATCAAAGAGGGCGACGAGGTCAAGCGCACCGGGCGCATCATGAGCGTGCCGGTGGGCGACGCCATGATCGGCCGCGTGGTCAACTCGCTCGGCGAGCCCATCGACGACAAGGGCCCTATCGCCACCGACAAATTTATCGCGCTGGAGCGCATCGCGCCGGGCGTGATCGATCGCCAGCCCGTGCGCGAGCCCATGGCTACGGGACTGAAGGCCATCGACAGCATGATTCCGATCGGCCGCGGTCAGCGCGAGCTGATCATCGGCGACCGCCAGACTGGCAAGACTGCGGTCGCGCTCGACACCATCATCAACTCGAAGGGCAACGACCTGATCTGCATCTACAACGCGATCGGGCAGAAGCGTTCGTCGATTGCGCAGGTCGTAAAGATTCTGGAAGATGCTGGCGCGATGGAGTACACAATTGTTGTTGCGGCGTCGGCGTCGGAACCCGCGCCCATGCAGTACATCTCGCCCTACGCGGCAACTGCGATGGGCGAATATTTCCGCGACAGCAAGCGGCACGCGCTGGTCATCTACGACGATCTTTCGAAGCACGCCGCGTCGTATCGCGAAATCTCGCTACTGCTGCGGCGTCCGCCGGGCCGCGAAGCCTATCCCGGAGACGTCTTCTATCTTCACTCGCGTTTACTGGAGCGCTCGTCGAAACTGAGCGACAAGATGGGCGCCGGGTCCCTGACCGCGCTGCCGATTATTGAAACGCAGGCGGGCGATGTTTCGGCCTACATTCCGACTAACGTCATTTCGATTACCGACGGCCAGATTTATCTTGAGACCGATCTCTTCAACCAGGGCGTTCGTCCGGCTGTGAACGTCGGCCTGTCGGTCAGTCGCGTCGGCGGCAGCGCGCAAATCAAAGCTATGCGGCAGGTCGCCGGCACGTTGAAATTGGAATTGGCCCAGTATCGCGAACTGGCAGCGTTTGCGGCCTTCGGCAGCGATCTCGACAAAGCCACGCAGGCCCAGTTGAATCGCGGTCAACGTTTGGTTGAACTGTTGAAGCAGAATCAGTTTTCGCCACTGCCGTTCTCCAAACAGATTCTGATCATCATGGCGGGCACCGGCGGATTCCTCGACGACCTGCCGGTGGCGCAAGTGCGCGATTTCGAGGCCGAACTTTACAAGTACGTGGATTCGACCAATCCTGGCATTCTGCGCACCATCATGGAGAAGAAGGTTCTCGATGACGCATTGAAGGCGCAGCTGCAGGCGGTGATTAAAGAAGCGAAGCAGCAGTTTGTGGCAAGCAGGGAAGCGGTAGCGAAATAGGCTTTTGGCTCTTGGCCTTTGGCTTTTGGCTTGGATCAAACGAGCCGCAGCTAAAGGCTAAGAGCCAATAGCTAATAGCTGATTTTCAATGGCAAACATTCTCGACATCCGTCGCCGTATTCGCAGCGTGATCAACACGCGGCAGATCACCAAGGCCATGAAAGTGGTCTCGGCGGCGAAGTTGCGCCGAGCGCAGGAACGGGCCCTGGCGGCGCGTCCGTATGCGCAGATGCTGACCAATGTGCTGAAGTCTCTGGTGGCACGGGCTGAAATTTACGATCCGGAGACGGGCGAGCCCAAGCATCCTCTGCTGGCGCAGCGCGAAGAAAAAAACATTCTGCTGATCGTCGTAACCGGCGACAAAGGACTGGCGGGCGCGTTCAACGCCAACATCACGAAGGCGGCATCGCGGTTCCTCGAATCGAAGGCCGGGAAGAACGTCGACATCGAAGCAGTCGGCCGCAAGGGACGAGACTTCCTGCGCCGCCGTTACCCAGCTGCGAAAGTGCAAACCAAGAGCCTCGCCGAACTGGTTGACTCGATCGACATTGAACCGGAAGAGGCCGAGCGCTCCGGGCAAATCCAGATCACCGGCGAACACATTGGCATTCTCGGAAAAGTGGAATTCGCGCAGGCCTCGGCCTTGGCACGGAGCGTCATCGCGCGTTACAAAAGCGAAGAGATCGACGCCGTCTACATCGTGTTCAACGAATTCAAGTCGGTGATTGCGCAGCGCCTCATCGTGGAGCAGATTCTTCCCATCGAGCAGATCGGCGAGCAGACCGTCCGCCTGGTCGAGGAGATGACGGAAGAAGAAAAGAAGAAAGCGAAAGAAGCGGCGATCAAGGCTGGCGTGGGCATGCACTCAACCGAAGGCGCGGCGGAAGTCGCGTCGCAATTCGGCACGTCGCAAGTCGACTACATTTATGAGCAGGCGCCGGAGGAATTGTTCCGCGCGCTGCTGCCGAAATATGTGAGCATTCAGATTTTTCGTGCGCTGCTGGAGTCGGTGGCAGCCGAACATGCCGCACGCATGACCGCGATGGATTCGGCCACCAACAACGCAACTGACATGATCGACTCGCTGACGCTGGTGATGAACCGGGCGCGCCAGGCGAAGATCACGAAAGAGATCATCGAGATTGTCAGTGGCGCCGCGGCGATGTGAAGAAAATCGCTTCTGGCCTTTGGCTCTTAGCTTTTAGCTAAAGGCCAAAGGCCAAGAGCTCAAGAGCTGAGGTTTTATGCCAGAAAATGTAGGACATGTCATTCAAATCGCGGGTCCAGCGGTGGACGTTCAGTTTCCCGAGGGGAAACTGCCGCCGATCTATGAGGCCGTAAGGGTTGTCAGCGACGGCTTCACCGTGCCCAGCCCGATCAGTGTAATTCTCGAAGTGCAACAGCACCTCGGCGAGGGCCGCGTGCGTTGCATCGCCATGCAGCCCACAGACGGCATGGTGCGCGGCATGCAAGCCATTGACCAAGGCGGGCCAATCTCCGTGCCCGTGGGCCGCGGGACGCTGGGCCGCGTGATGAACGTGATCGGCGATCCCGTCGATCAACTCGGCCCCATCGAATACAAAGAGAGAATGCCGATCCACCGTCTCGCGCCGGCATTTGACGAACAAGCGACGAGTGCCGAGATGTTCGAGACCGGCGTGAAGGTCATCGATCTCATCCAGCCTTTCTTAAAGGGCGGCAAGATTGGATTGTTCGGCGGCGCGGGTGTGGGCAAGACCGTAGTTATCATGGAGCTAATCAACAACGTCGCCAAAAACCACGGTGGTTTTTCCGTGTTTGCCGGCGTTGGCGAGCGCACCCGCGAAGGCAACGATTTGTGGCTGGAAATGTCGGAATCGGGCGTGATCAAGCCGGGGAAGCCTGACGAGTCGAAAGCTGCGCTGATCTATGGGCAGATGACGGAGCCTCCAGGGGCGCGTCTGCGCGTCGCTCTGACCGGGCTGACAGTCGCGGAATATTTTCGCGACGCCGAGGGCGCTGACACGCTGCTCTTCATCGACAACATTTTTCGCTTCACGCAAGCCGGTTCGGAAGTATCCGCGCTGTTGGGCCGCATGCCCAGCGCCGTGGGCTACCAGCCGAACCTGGCGACGGAAATGGGCGAACTGCAAGAGCGCATTACTTCTACCAAGAAGGGGTCAGTTACGTCGGTGCAGGCGATTTACGTGCCTGCTGACGACTTGACCGATCCCGCGCCGGCCACCACGTTCGCTCACCTCGACGCGACCACTGTGCTTTCGCGCGCCTTGACGGAAATTGGAATCTATCCCGCAGTCGATCCGCTGGCTTCGACTTCGCGCATTCTCGATCCGCGCATCGTCGGGCAGGAGCATTACGACGTGGCGCAGACGGTGAAGAAAACTCTGCAGACTTATAAAGATCTGCAGGACATTATCGCGATTCTCGGCATCGACGAGTTGACCGAAGATCAAAAGCTGACCGTCGCACGAGCCCGCAAGATTCAGCGCTTCCTGTCGCAGCCGTTCCACGTGGCCGAGCAGTTCACGGGAGCAAAAGGAAAGTATGTGAAGATCGCCGACACCGTCAAAGGATTCAAGGCGATCGTGGAAGGGAAGTACGACGACATCCCCGAGCAAGCGTTTTATATGAAGGGCCCGATCGAGGAAGTTCTGGAAGCGGCGGAGAAGATGAAGGCAGCAGCGTAAGGGCAGTCGCCAGTTGCCAGTGATCAGTGGTCAGTCAAGCCGACTGATTCACGAATGAAAACTGGACACTGGACACTGACCACTGACCACTAATGGCAGATACTTTCAAACTCGAGATCGTCACGCCGGAAAAGAAAGTTGTGGAGACGGCGGCCGAGGAGATTCAGATTCCCGCGAAGAACGGGTATCTGGGCGTCCTGCCGGGGCACGCGCCGCTGATCACGGAACTGGCCGTGGGTGAGATCACGTTTCGTGGAAGCTCTGGTGCCGGCTCTAATTCGAATGACCAGCGGCTGGCCGTGGCCTGGGGATTTGCCGAAGTGCTGCCGGATAAAGTGACGATCCTGGCCGAGACGGCCGAGCGGCCATCGGAAATTGATGTGGCGCGCGCCAGTAAGTCTAAAGAACGCGCCGAGCAGCGCCTGGCGAGCGGCGATACCACAGTCGATGTCGAGCGCGCGCTGGATGCACTGCACCGCGCAGAAACCCGGCTCGAAGTCGCCGCGAAAAAGTAACACGAAACTCCGCCAGCAACCCGCTTCGCGGCTTACAATTGTGCCGTTTGCTCATGCGAGGAGACGGCATCATGAAACTTCAGTCGGCCTTTCTTGTTTGTTCTCTTTCTCTTCTTTCTCTTCTTTGTTCCGTAGCGTCGGCGCAACAAGCCACGCCCGCACCCGCTCCAGCGCCGCAACGCCCGCAGTGGCTGGTCACTCCTGAGGTGCATCCCGACAACAGCGTGACCTTTCGCTTCCTCGCACCCAACGCTCAGGAGGTAAAGCTGGCGCGCGAAGGCGCCAAGCAGGTCGCGATGCAGAAGGACGATTCTGGCGTGTGGAGCGTGACCACGGCACCGCTCGCGCCTGACTACTATGGATACTCCATCATCGTGGACGGCGTGCGCATGCTCGATCCCTACAATCATGCGCTGGTGCCGAATTTGATCTCGCCATCGAATGCCGTACATGTTCCGGGGCCGGGGCTGGCGTGGGAAATCAGTGACGTTCCGCGTGGAGAGGTGCATCACCACTTCTACAAATCCGCCGTAGCCGACGACGAGCGCGACTTTTACGTTTACACTCCGCCGGGTTATGACCCAAGCGCGAAGAAAACGTATCCCGTTTTGTACCTGCTGCACGGGTTCAGCGACGACGCTAGTGGATGGACGGCGGTCGGACACGCCAACGTGATTCTTGACAACCTGATTGCGCAGGGAAAAACCAAGCCGATGATCGTGGTGATGCCGCTGGGCTACGGCACCATGGAAGTGGTCCGCGCCGGTTGGGGAGGCCTCGCGAATCATCCCGAGGTGCGGGAAGAGAGTTTTCGGAAATTTCGCGACGCTCTTCTAACCGAAGTCATGCCCAGGGTCGAGAGCGAGTATCGCGTGACCAAAGATCGCGACTCGCGGGCGATCGCAGGGCTGTCCATGGGCGGCGCCGAATCGCTCAGGGTCGGGCTGAACGGTCTCGACAAGTTCGCATGGATCGGTGCCTTCAGCGCCGGTGGTACGCCGGACGAGTTTGAAAAAACTTTTCCGGGCCTCGACGCGAAAGCTAACCAGAAGATTCGCCTGCTGTGGGTTGCCTGTGGCACCGAAGACCGCCTCATCACCCCAAATCGCAAATTCCGCGATTGGCTGAAAGAGAAGGGAATTCAGCACACCGACATAGAAACTCCGGGCATGCACACCTGGATGGTCTGGCGAAGGAATCTCGTGGACTTCACGGGACTACTCTTCCGCTGAAAAGCAGGATGCTGAGGGTGTAGAGCTTCCGCTTGTTACGGCACGTTGACGTGGTCCTGCTTCTCGGCATCCCGGTTTTCTGAGCCCCGGTTCTCCGCCGGCACGTAGTTCACCGCGGCGGTGCGTTCCAGTTTGTCCCAGGCGAACTTGCGGCCCTCCAGCGCGCGCTTCAGAGTCTTGAAGAGCACAATCGAAAATAATTGGCGATAGGCGAAGCGCTGCAGCCACACCTGGCTCAGCAGCCAAACGTCTTCCTTGTCGTCGGGGCGGCGCCGCTCCAGCGCGAACGCAATCGCCGACGCGATGAAGTCGATCACTAGAAACGCAAAGAAGAACAGCACCAGCTTGTGAAAATCCGCCGGGTCGGTGGAGTCGGGATGGAAATGTTTCTGGATGTAATACCAGATTGTTCCCACCACGAACATGATGTCAATGAACGGCGACACCAGAGGCAAAAGAATCTGGAAGATGACGATATTGGGCAGCGCCACCCAGCCGAGCGCGCCCTTGCGCGCAAAAACTCCACGATGTTTATAGACGGCCTGCAGAATGCCGAAGGACCAGCGAAAGCGCTGGCGCATCAAGGCGTTCGCGTTAGTCGGAGCTTCGGTATAGGCCAGCGCCATGTCCTCGTACTCAACGCGGTATCCGCGACGCAGCAGGGCCATGGTCAAATCGGCGTCTTCGGCCACGGTGTCAGTGTGGTAGCCGCCGGCCTCGCGCACGGCCGAAACGCGCCACGCGCCGATCGCGCCGGGCACGACGCTGACGGCGCCCAGAACGTCAAGCGCGCGGCGCTCGAAGTTCTGGCTGGTGATGTATTCCAGAGCCTGCCAGCGCGTCCACAGATTCACGCGGTTGCCCACCTTGGCATTGCCCGCCATGGCGCCGACTTTAAGATCGATGAAATGCGGTACCAGGCGCGCGATGGCGTCGGGCGCGATGATGGTGTCGGCGTCGATGCCGACGAAAAGTTCCGCGTCGCCAATGTGCTCGATGCCGAAGTTGAGGGCGTCGGCCTTGCCGGAGTTCGGCTTGCCGAGGATGAGAACTTTTCCCGCTGCGGCCTCGGCGGCGAACGCCTGGCGCGCCACTTCGAGCGTGCGGTCTTTGGATCCATCGTCAATGACAATGACGCGCAGATTGGGATAGTTCGAGTTGAGGGCTGCGCGGACCGTGCGCTCGATAACTTTTTCTTCGTTGTAGGCGGGAATCAGCACCGCGACTTTCGGCTTGTACGACGCGACTTCCGCGGGCTTGCCCAGAATTTTCTCGCGCACACGATCGTAGACTGCGGCCGCTCCAATAAAGATGAGACGGCCAGTCATGAGCAGGTCGCCGATCAGGAAAATCCACGTGATTCCAACGATGCCGGCGTCGAAAATCCAGAAGCCGAAACGATCGAGCCGCGCCGCCCACAGCTCGCCGGTGGGCAGCGGGGCCATTACGTCGGCGCGGGTCTTGCCGATCAATTCGTAAACCGGGGCAATCTCATAGCCGCGAGCCCGAATCCCGTCAATGATCATGGGCAGAGCGCGCACGGTCTCAGCGCGATTGCCCCCGCCGTCGTGCATCAGAACGATGTTGCCGCAACGCAGATCTTCCTGACGGCAGGGCGGTAGATGCGCCAGCACGTAAGCCGAGATCTGTTCCGCGGAGCGGCGCGGATTTTCCGCCCAGTCATTGGGATCGATGCGGTTGCCGACCGTGATGTAGCCCATGCTCTGCGGAATCTCGAGCGGCCGGACCTGGTCAGCCGTGTCGGGCTCCTCATCAATCGCGTAGGGTGGACGCATCAGGGTGGCGCGCACTCCCACTAAGCTGCCAAACAGGCGCTCCGTTAGATTCAGCTCCACCTTGAATTGGGCGTCGTAGATGTTGCTGACGTCGGGATGAGTGAAAGTGTGGTTCCCGATGGTGTTACCCTCGGCGTATATCCGTTTCGCGATGCTGGAGAACTTGTCGGTCTGAATGCCGATCAGAAAAAAAGTGGCCGTGGCGTGTTTTTCTTTGAGTATGTCGAGAATCTTCGGAGTCCACTGCGGATCTGGGCCATCGTCAAACGTGAGCGCCACTTTGTTCGGGCTATAGCCGTAGCGGGCCACGCGGTATGGTTCCGGCAGATCCTTGAAGACCTCGTCGGTGATCATCTTGCTGCCTGCATCAATGGTGAGCTCGCGAGTGCCATGAGCGGGCTGGTCTTCGATGCGCAGGATTTCGCCCTGGCCCTCCATGTCCACATCGAATCCCGGCGGCACATCCTTGATTTTGTCAGCCGCGCCGGCGTCGCCCGGCACGTCCCATATCTTCCACAGCGAACGGTCTTCGCCTCCCAGTCGCCACAGGGCGAACGTCTGGATGCCAAGATTCTGCGCCGACCGCATATGATTCAGCGCCGTCACCGCGTCCAGAAACCAAACGTCATGCCGGAAACTTTTTTCATCCAGATAGCTGAAGTGCGGATTCATGGCGTCATCATCAAAGTTGACGTCTTCTTCCGAATCCCGCGCCTCCAGCCACGCTTCCTGTACGCTGACCGTGTGGTCGTGCTCGTCAGCTGGGAGCGCGCCCTTCTTGGGCTTCGTCACCCAGTCGTAGCCATAGTTGGCGATGGCGCAGATAATTTTTTCCTTTGGGATGACGCTCTTGGCGAAATTCAGGTTCTGGACAAACCAGTCCTGCGAAGCCACCGGGCCGGAATCAGCGCCCGGATAATGCTCGTCGTAGTTCATGAGCACGACGCCGTCGGCCGCCGCCGCGATCGCGGGATAATCGTATTCATTGCTATGCGGCGGCACGGCCACGTACAACTTCAGGCCGCGAGAATGCAGATCGCCGGACACTTCCTTCAGCAGCGCAACGTAACCGGGCTGGCCCGCGGGAGGGAAGGCTTCGAAGTCGATCATCAATCCGCGATAGTGACCCGAGGCGAGAAATTCCGTGGCTTGTCGGCGGAACAGAGCGCGCGCGTCGGGATTGTTCAGGAAGCCGACGATGTCGCCCACCCAGTTTGCCCCATCGGAATTGTTCACCATGGGAAAGACTTCCATGCTGGGATCTTCCGCCTTCAGAAACGGCATCACGCGGTCGTCGACCGGCAACACGACCGGCGACACGGTGCTGCCCTGCGCGCCGTTCTGCACGTTGTTCTGAACACTGCTCTGAACGTTGTCCTGGACGACATCAAAATACTTGTTGGTTTGATCGTCAACGCCCTGAAGGCGTCCGTCGGGCGTGAGCACATGCAGCCAGTCGGGATAAAGAATGTCGATCTGACGGGCGTAGGCGCGCAGCGACGAGAAACTGGCCGAGTCCCAGGGTACATAGAAGGCCGCGCGAATGCCTTCCTCCTGATTCAGCTTGACCTGCGACGCTGCCAGTTTTGACCTGCGGTGCGAGCGCGCAGCCACCTTCTTCTGGCGGTCGCGAGCTCTTTCCTTTTCACTTTCCTTCAATGCCTTGAACGCGCGTTTCTGCGGCGAGAACAGAAGCTCTGGCAGGGGCTCATCGCGCAGCGCCGTGTAGACGAAGAAAAGAATCAGCGCAGAAACGCAAACCGCCGTAATGTCGACCAGGCGCCGTAAGCGTTTCCACCGGGCGCGTCGCGGATCATAAAAGACTGGTTCAGCCATGGGTGAGTGTCGTTCAATCCTATGCTGCGGACCGCACATGGTCAATTGTCGCCAGGACAGGGTCGCGGCGCATTTCGGATGCTGGTGTTCCATATCCAGCGGCGTCATCCCGAGCGGAGCCGTTCTTCAGTCGAAGCGAGGGATCTCGCGCGGAGTTCCTCCTGTCGTCGGGCCGAACTGCAGTACGCCGGGGCGAAATTAGCTTCTCTGAGCCTGCTATGTACTTTCCTGCCACCGGTTCTCCGGCAAACGCGCTATCATTCGCACCGTGCTGGAATTCGTGCGAAGGAATTCGAAGTTCTTTCTGGGGGCAACTCTGGCCGCGCTGGGCCTGCGCCTCTTTCTGTTATTGCGTTTCCCAGGGGTAGTGGACGATTCCCGCTTTTACGCCAACATCGCCGAGAACTGGCTGCGGCATGGCGTTTACGGCATCACCAACTCTGGCGTGATTGCGCCCACGCTGTCGCGCCTGCCGGGCTATCCGGCGTTTCTGGCGGCGATCTTCGCGCTATTCGGAGTCGGAAACTTTCGCGCCGTCCTGTTGGTGCAGGTGCTGTTCGATCTGGGTACGTGCTTTCTGATCGCCGACCTGGCCCGGCGCTTGTTTTCCGAGCGTGCCGCAAAGGCGGCGTTTCTGCTGGCCGCACTGTGTCCGTTTCTGGCCAACTACGCGGCCTCGGCATTGACCGAGACCCTGGAAGTTTTTTTTACCGCGCTCGCGTTTGACTTGGCCTTTCGCGGGCTGGGGGTGAGTGAACAGGAAAACCACGCAGGCGATCGGCGAACCATCGGCGATCGAACCATCGGCGATCGGGGCATCGGCTATCGAACCTTGCTCTGGCTCGCCTGTGGACTCTCCGTAGGAGCTGCGATTCTGCTGCGCCCCGACGGTGGAATTTTACTGGCCGCCATCGGCGGATATCTGCTGTGGCTGCTGGTCCGCAATCTGCGCTCCGGCGCAGGCGGAGCGCAGACCATCCTCTGGGCCGGTGTGCTGGTGGCGGCTGGAGCGACCGCACCGCTGGTTCCCTGGACGCTGCGCAATCTGCATACGTTGCATCGCTTCGAGCCCCTGGCGCCGCGCTACGCCACCGACTCCGACGATGTCGTCATGACCGGCTTCAATCGCTGGGTCAAGACCTGGACCGCCGACTACGTTTCGGTGCAGGAGATTTACTGGGCCGTTCCGGGCGCCGACCTCGACGTGACGCGTCTGCCCCGGCGGGCCTTCGATTCCGAATCACAGCAGCAGCAAACCACCGAACTTCTGGCCGACTACAACCAAACCCACGACATGACGCCGGAACTCGATGCCCGCTTTGCCGCGCTGGCCGCCGCGCGCGTACACGCCGCGCCGCTGCGCTACTACGTGTGGCTGCCGGCCGTGCGCATCGCCGACATGTGGCTGCGCCCGCGAACCGAACTGTTTCCCTCCGACCCGCGCTGGTGGGAATTCAATGACGACGGCCGTTGGCTCGCCGTCAGCCTGGCCTTCGGCCTGATCAACCTGCTCTATGTCGCAGCGGCGGCCGCCGGCCTGGTGCGCAGCCGCGAATTTTTCGGCATTGGCCTATTCGTTTTATTTCTGCTGCTGCGCTCCGCCTTCTTCGGCAGCCTCGAAAACCCCGAGCCCCGCTATACCCTGGAATGCTATCCCGTCGTGATTGTTCTGGCTTCCTCGCTTATGCAGCGGCGTGCATAAATTTCCAGGCCCCGATGTGACCCGTGGACATGATCTATTCAAACGATTCAAAAGGGGAGAACTGCCGCAAATTTCAGCTTGAATGTTATACCGGTGAAGTAGCACAATAGCGCCCCATCGGGTTCCCAGGGGTCTCTCGCAGTCTCTCAGTTCCTGGGCAAAACACAATGCAAGATAGGCAACGCTCGTGAATCGAGCGGGCGGGCTTTTTTCTGCGCGTACTTGCGGATCGAATCGAGTTTTACTAGCACCGCACTCGGGGACGGGAGATTAGCTATGAAAGATTTTCGTGGAATGCTCGGGCGTTGGTTCGTGGTTGTCCTGGCTGGGGTTCTAACCGTTGGAATGGCCGCAGCTCAGGAAGCCACGGGCCGCATTGTGGGCAATGTGACCGATCAAACGGGAGCCGCGGTCGCGGGCGCCAAGGTCAACGTAACCAACGTCGGCACGCAGATTTCCCGCTCCACCACCACCGACCGAAACGGCTTCTACGAAGTGCTGGCCCTGCCCATCGGATCTTACAAGGTCGTCATCCAGATGTCTGGGTTCCGCAAGCAAGCGTTCGAGCGCCAGGCTCTCCAGATCAACCAGTCTCTCCGCCTCGATGCCAAGCTGGAGGTCGGCCAGCTGACCGAAGTCGTCGAGGTGACGGGCCAGGCTGCCAACGTCGAAACGGTCAATCAGACGGTCGGCACCAGCATCGTGGGAGAAACCATCCAGCGCGCCCCGCTCGATGGTCGCGACGTTCTTGATCTGGCCAAGCTGCTGCCGGGAGTTACGGAAACTAACGACGATAGCGGCGCCGCGGGCAGCTACAGCATCGCCGGTGGCCGGTCTGACTCGGTCACGTTCCTGCTTGATGGCGCACTCAATAATAACCTGCTCGATAATAGCGTCGTCTACAACCCCAATCCCGACACTATCGCCGAGTTTCGCCTGCTCGAGAGCAACTACTCGGCCGAATACGGCCGCAATGGCGGCGGTGTCATCAGCGTGGTCACCAAGTCCGGCACCAATGGCTGGCACGGCAGCGCCTTTGAATTCCTGCGCAATGATGACTTTAACGCCAATACCTTTATTAATAATGCGTACGGTGTGCCCCGCGATGTGCTCAAGCGCAATCAGTACGGCGCCACTTTCGGCGGGCCGATTCAGAAGGACAAGTCCTTCTTTTTCGTAGGCTACCAGGGCCAGCGCCTCGCCCAGCAACAGGACACCGGACCGGGAACGGTGTACACGCCCGCTCAGCTGAATGGAGATTTCTCAAACGGCGGCTCGCCAGGCAACTGCCCCAATGCCGATCCGAACGTGGCGGCTTTCCTCGAAGCGAATCCGTATTTCCAGCCGGACGGCCCCAGCGCGGCTTGCGCCATCATCGATCCCACAACGATCAATCCGGTCTCGCAGAATTACATCAACAAGGGCCTGATTCCGACCGACCCTACCGGGCAGCACGACTACCAGAGCGCTTTCACCGACAATTACAACGAACTGACGATGAAGTTCGATTTTCTGGTCACGCACAATGACAAGATCTCGGTCACTCTGGGTGGCCGTCGCGAACCCCAGGTATACCCGTTTAATTACGCGAGCGTGTCCGGATATTCCGATAACGGCCATGTCAATAACTATTTTACGAACCTAACCTATACCCGCACCCTTACCACCAACCTGCTGAATGAATTCCGGGTCTTCCTCAACCGCAATCAATCGCAACATGACAACCCCGTCGGCCCCTTTGCGTCAAACACGGCGGCCAGCCTGGGCATGGGGACCACGCCCGATCAGTCGACCGGCCCGCCCAACCTCTGGTTCGACAACGGCTTGTACATCGGCTACAGCGAGAATGGCCCCACCGCGTTTGCCAACAACACCTTCGGCTTTACCGAGGGCTTGACCTACATTCACGGTCGCCACAACTGGAAGCTGGGAACCGGCGTCTCCGCCTACCAGAACAACACGGTTTACGATTTTTACGTAAATGGCGAGTGGGACTTTTATTCCGGCGGAGCCGGTTCGAACAACGGCATGGCGGATTTCCTCATGGGCATTCCTTCCGCCTACTACCAGTTCCCCTCCGCGCCCTCCAACATTCGGAGCAAGTCTTACTACGGGTTCGTGCAGGACGAGTTCCGTATGGCCAAGACCTTCACCCTCAATTGGGGATTGCGTTACGAGTACAGCTCGCCGAAGTTCGACACCAAGGGCCGCGAGTTCTCGGTAATTCCCGGCGTCACCACTCCGTCCATCGTCTTCCCCAACGCCCCGATCGGCATGCTGTTCCCTGGCGATCCCGATGCTCCCCGCGGCGTCAACTATCCTGACCGCAAGAATTTTGGTCCGCGCTTCGGATTTGCCTGGGACCCGCAAGGCAACGGCAAGACCAGCCTACGCGGCGGCATTGGTGTCTTCTACGACGTCCTGAAAGGCGAAGACAACTTACAGTTCAACGGCCAGGCCCCATTTTTTGGCGCGGAAGGTTTGTACTTCAACTCCGTGGGCGGTACCAGTTCGCCAGACCCGCTCTGCCCATCCGGGGTCACGGCTGGAGTCTGCTATTTTCAGGCTCCATTCGCCGAAACCGGCACCGTCAACTCGTTTCCCTCACACACTCCGCCTTCCAACCTCAACTTTGCCGACGCTGGATTTCTCCCCATCAACTCCGGCGGTGCCGTCTATCTGGTGGATCCGCACCTGCGCACGCCTTATGTCTACCAATACAACCTGAGCCTGCAGCGCGAAATGCTGCACAACCTCGTCATGGAACTGAACTACGTCGGCAGCACTGCCCATGGGTTGACTTCGCTGCAGGACATCAATCCCTTCCTGCTGGGGACGACCGACCGTGCTCTCAACCTCGAGTCCGGAAACAGCTCTTGCCTGGACGACTCTGGACTCAGCACGAACCCGACGGTGAATAATAATCCCAACTCGGTCTGCAGCTACGCCGGTCTGCCAGAGTTCAAGAACATCAGCCAGGCGGTCTACCACAGCCTGCAGGCGAGTCTGACCCGGCAGCTTGCCGAATCGCGCTACATCGGACGCACGTACTTCACGCTGGGCTATACCTTGTCCCATAGCATCGACAATGCCTCTGGTTTCCGCCAGAGAAACAGCGGCGTCCCGACCTACAACCCCGGCCTGTTCCGCGCCTCCAGCGATCAGGACGTTCGCAACCGCATCACCTTCAGTGGCGGCTGGGATCTGCCTTTCGACAAAGCATGGGAGTCCGGGCCGCGGCGCCTGACCCAAGGCTGGAGCTTGTTCCCCATCGTCACCTGGCACACCGGTTTCCCCTACGATGTCGCCGCGCGCCTGGGGGATCAATTCAATCCCGGCGCGGAAGGTCCTTCGGGCGCGGGCGATTCCTACAACGTTCATGCCGACGTGGTTGGGCCGACCAACTCCCTCAACCCTCGCCAGCTGCAAAATCTGGGCGCTGGCTTGGGGCAGTTGCCGGGGTATTTCTGGGTCAACCCAAACAGCTTCACCAATGCCCAGTGCGGAGACTCCAATAACCAGGGTAACTGTACTCCGTCAGCGTCCATTCTGCCCTCCAGTGAGCAGGTGGTTGCCAATCCCGCGCTGGCGACTTACGGGACGCTGCCGCGCAACTTCCTGCGCGGCCCTGGCCTGATCAACACCGACCTGGCGCTTTCCAAGACCACGGCCTTGGTGGGCGAGCACACCAAGTTGGAGTTTCGCGCTGAATTCTTCAACATTTTCAATCACGCCAACTTCATCAACCCGGTCACGAATATCCTCAGCGCCCAATTCGGCCAGATTACTTCCACCCGCGACCCGCGCATCATCCAACTGGCGCTGCGGCTCACCTTCTGAAGTGACCTCTGAACCGGGCCGCAGTCTTGTCTGCGGCCCGGTTCACGCCCTCCCCGGCGTCCGCGCTGCTTTCCCACAGCTGGCGCAGTCATCCTAACCCACAGTCACATTGCTGGCTTCGACGCGCGCTCCTCCACATAACGTAATGCCCACTGCGAGTCTCGGCCGCAGCTTAAACGGTGCAAATTCTGCTTGAATGTCCTGTCCGCGACGGTGCACAATTACGCCCCATCAGGGTCCCAGAGCCCTTGTTGCCTCTGAACTCCTGGGGAAGCCGTATTCAAAATGCAAAGCCCTTCTGGGCATAGGGAGCTTGCGATGCGTTCTGGCTCATGGCTGGTAACGGCAGTGGTTGGCTTTTTCCTCGCGTTCGGCACGTTGGGGTTTGCGCAATCGGCAACGTCGTCACTGCATGGCACGATTTCAGACGCCAAGGGACTGGTCGTGGCCGGCGCCACCGTGACTCTCACCCACAAGGAAACCGGATTCTCCAGAACCGTCACCACCAATGACCAGGGCGTCTACCAGTTTCTCGAAGTGCCTCCGTCCACCTATGTCATGACGGTGACTGCGGCCGGCTTTGCCACGACCAAGCGCGAGAACGTAGTGCTGCAAGTCAGCAGCCCCGCGACCGTGAACCTGTCTCTGCAAGTGCAGGGCGGCTCCGTGATCGTCGACGTGACCAGCGAAGCTCCCATGGTCAACACTCAGGATGCAACCCTGGGCAACAATTTCAATGCCCGCCAGCTGACCGACCTGCCATCGGAGGGCCGCGATCCGGTCGCAATTCTCAGCCTGCAGCCCGGCGTTACCTATATTGGCAGCACCACCGATTCGCAGCAGATGTCCGATAGCCGCGGTGGTTCCGTCAACGGAGCTCGCAGCGATCAGACCAACATCACCCTCGACGGCCTCGATGATAACGACCAGCTCGAAGGCTTTGCTTTCGAAGGCGCAATGCGCACCACGCTCGATTCTTTGCAGGAGTTTCGCGTCACCACCGGTAACTATGACGCCGACGCCGGTCGCTCCTCGGGCGCCCAGGTGAATCTGGTCACCAAGAGCGGTACCAACGCGTTCCACGGTTCGGGCTACGAATACTACCGGCCGAACTTCACCGTGGCCAACGACTGGTTCAACAAGCAATCGGAATTGTCGAACAATGAGCCGAACGTTCCCGGGTTCGTCCTGCGCAACACTTTCGGAGGCACTTTCGGCGGCCCCATCAAGAAAGACCGGCTGTTCTTTTTCATGGCGTACGAAGGCCAGCGCACCTCGGACCAGCAGCAGGTAACGCGCGAGGTGCCGACCCTCAGTATGCAAGAGGGCTATTTGAAATACCTCTGCGATCCTGGGAGCGACCCGAACTGCGTTACCACGAACCCAACAATAAACGTCGTAGGTGGCGGCACGACGTTTTCCGGATTTAATGTAGTCACTTTGACTCCATCCCAGGTAAGCGCGCTCGACACGAACTGCCAGTCATCCGCGCCGCCTACCTGTCCACCGACGCCTGGCAACGCTTCTGGTGGCGGCCCCAACGGCCTGATCACCAATATCGGAGGCGCCAATCCTGCCGCGTTGTTTACTCTGTATCCCCTGCCCAATTCCACTGCCGAGGGCGATTTGCTCAACACGGCGGCTTATACCTTCCCCGGCGCCGACCCGATCAAGCACGACACTTATATCCTCAAATTGGATTACAAAATCAACGCCAGCGGGACGCACTCCTTGTTTGTGCGCGGCAACCTGCAGAACGACCACGAGCGGCAGCCGCCGCAGTTTCCCAGCCAGCCCCCATTGGCTTTCGTCACGAATAACAGCAAAGGAATCGCAGCCGGGTACACGGCGCTGATCAGCAACAACGTTATTAACAATTTCCGCTGGGCATTCATTCGCCAAGGGCTTGGCAGCAGCGGCATCAACAGCCAGGATTACGTCAGCTTCCGCGGCCTGGACGATACGCAAGGTCTGGGCAGTCAGACTGTCCTGAACAATGTGCCCGTGCACAACTTCGTAGATGATGTGTCCTGGACCAAGGGCACGCACACCCTCCAATTCGGCACCAACTGGCGATTCATCCATAACAATCGGCAGTCCAACGAGGACAATATCTCGACCGCCCAAACGAACCTGTATTGGATGTATCCGTCCTTCATCGCCAATGAGGGAGTCAGCCTTGACCCGTCGATCATGGATTCCTACGCGGGCGGTCCTTATCCTGATGTGGACAATGGGTTCGGCACGTCCTACAGCTTCGCCGCCATGGACGTGGCGGGAATCCTCAGCGAGACGTTCACCAAGGCCAACCAGAATAAACTCGGCCAGCAGATTCCCAACGGCCAGCTGGTTCCACGCCACTTCCAGAACTTTGAAGGCGAGTTGTACCTGCAGGATAAGTGGAGCGTGACTCCCAACCTGGTGGTGACTTACGGCGCTCGCTACTCCGTCTTGCAACCTCCGTTTGAGAACACAGGCAATCAGGTTTCCCCCACGGTGGACATGGATCAGTGGTTTAAGACCCGCGGGTATAGCGCTTATCAGGGCACCGTGGATCAACCCGATTTGACTTTCAATCTTTCCGGAAAAGCCAACAACGCCAAGCCTTTCTGGGCATGGGATTACAAAAACCTGGCCCCTCGGTTGGCGATTGCCTATTCGCCTCACGCGGCCAGCGGATTCTGGCATTCGATTTTCGGCGATCCTGGCAAGAGTTCGATCCGCGCCGGTTACGGCATTTACTTCGACCACTTCGGCGAAGGCGTGGTTAACACGTTCGACCGCAACGGATCCTGGGGATTGACTTCCGCGTTCAGCAATCCGGCGGGCGTTTCGACCGTAGATAACTCACCACGCTACACCGGGCTGCTAGGGCTGGCGAATTTGCCCGCAGGCGAAATCGCTCCTTCCCCCAGCGGATTCCCTTACAGCCCTCCGGGCAATCCCAACACGTATGGTCTGGCGATTGCATGGGGCATCGACGACCACTTGAGGACGCCCTACTCCGAGGTGGTGGATTTCTCCCTGACCCGCGAATTTGCCCACAACTTCGTGTTGTCAACCACCTACACCGGCCGTTTCGCCCATCGACTGCTGCAGGAGGTCGATCTGGCTCAACCGCTCGACTTGGTTGACCCCAAGAGCAACACCGATTACTTCGCAGCGGCGCAAATGTTCCATAAAGACGCGGCTGCGGGAACTCCGATTACCAGCGTGCAGCCCATTCCTTACTGGCAAAATATGTTCCCGCAGGCGGCTGGCGCCAACCTGCTCTCCGGCGGAAGCGGCCCGACCTTCGGAACGATTCCCTGTTCCCCGCCTGGCACGTATGCGCCGGGATCGCCGCTCACCGCCACGCAGAATATGTACGACGAGTTTTATTGCTTCGCGGGCAATGAAACCACCGCGCAGGAAATCACGGATGTGTTCTGCTACCCGGCATGCGCCTGCCTCGCCACGGGCACAAACCAGTACGGCTACGGCCCCGGAACGGCTTACCAGTACTATCAGGACCAGTTCTCCTCGCTCTACGGCTGGCAGACCCGCAGCGCCAGCAACTATAACGCCCTGCAAATCACACTGCGTCACGCTATGAGCGCGGGACTGCAGTTCGATTTCAATTACGTGTATTCGAAATCCATCGATGAAAGTTCGAACGCCGAACGCGTGAATGGATTCGAAGCTGCGGGCGGCGTCGGCTATAACGATCAGGCGATTAACGCCTGGGCTCCCAATCTTTGGCGTGCGCCTTCCGACTTCGATACCACTCACCAGATGAACTTCAACTTCCTCTGGGACATCCCCTATGGCAAAGGCCGGCACTTTGGCATTCAGAACCGCTTCCTGAACTCTGTATTCGGAGGCTGGGGTCTGAGCGGCCTGGGCCGCTGGACCAGCGGCTTCCCCTTCAGCGTTTCAGCTGGCGACGGTTGGTCTACAAACTTTGAACTGGAAGGGACCTCGGTTCTGATTGGGCCGAAGCCCAAGACTGGTGTCTATATCAATTCCAGCGGGATTCCGAATGCCTTCCAGAACGCTGAGAGCTTTCAGTGCTATTGCCCCTATGCTCCCACCGGAACTGGCCCCGTTCTGTTCCGCGACACTGCCCCCGGCGAAGCCGGCGAGCGCAACATCTTCCGCGGCCCCGGCTTTTTCGACATCGACGGCGGCCTCAACAAGGTTTGGATGTTCGGCGAAACTCGGCTGGTTCGCTTTTCATGGGAAGTCTTCAACGTGACCAACTCAGTGCGCTTTGATGCCGCTAACGCTATTTCTGGAGGGCAGGAAGACCTGGTGGACATCACCGGCTTCGGGAACTTCCAGCGCACATTGACCACGCCCCGCGTAATGCAGTTCTCGATAAGATTCGCATTCTAGCGGGAACGACTTGTCTCCGGGGACGGCGCAAGCCGTCCCTGCTTTTTTGCATAGTGAGAAATTCGGAGACTGGTGGCTCTAGCCCAGCGGCGAGTCGCTCATGCGGAAGCGAGTGCGGACGTGCTCGGAAATCAGTTCGATGGCCGGGCGGTTCAGCACCGGGTCGGCCTGCGCCAGGTACTTCATGGCTTCGACCAGCAGTCGTTGCCCGTCCACATAACGAGGATCTGAGGTTCGCTCGCGCCGTTTATTGCCCAGCTTCGGAGGGACTGTAATCGTAAAAACCTTGGCCATGAATGAACCCAACTGAGGTGAGGGTCAGTATAGCGCCCGTTGTGCAAATCTCAGCACATTTCTTGCCCTTTCGTTTCAATCACTTAACCCCACAGTGAAATCGGCTGCGGTTAATTGGATGTCTTCAGCTGGAAAACCTCGTCGGAAATCTTCCTTCCGTTCACCTGAATTGAGGAGTACTTGACCAGGCGGTAGTCCTGCTGCGGGGTAAAGAACTGCTGCTGCACGGAAATCCCCTTGGCGAGATCGATCCAAAGCAGAATTCGCGCGTAATAGTTGCGCACCTTCTCAGACTTGGGGATGAGTTGCAGCTTCGCCGTCGCCACCCCGTTGATGGTCTCCGGGCCCTGGTAGGTCACATCGAATGCCTTCACCAGCTCCTGCCCACTGCCGCCAAAGCCCAGTACCAGATACGCTTCCAGTTCGGCTTTGTTCTTGCTGGCATCGATTTCGTTCGTTTGGTCCGTCTTGGCCTGGTAGATGCGAAGCTTGCCGTGGCTGAAGAGCACATACTTGGGCTGCGGTTTCAGCTTCTTGAGGTCGCTTCCAGCCTGCTGCACTTCGGCCTTCATTTCGATTTCTTTGCCCTGACGGCGGTAATAAATCGTGCCCGTGTCGTACTCGTCGATTTCGTTAATTACTTTCTGGTATTGGTCCCACTCGAAATCGGCCTGGGTGGAGCGAAAGCTGGCTGCGGCGGTGTCCATGGTTTTCAGAACGGCCGCAAGCGGGTCGGCGGGCGCTTGCGCAGGGGGAAGGTGAAAAAGACTCCAGAGGATCGCGATGGGCAGGATTAAACTCGTCATATCAATATCCAACTTCGAGCCGCAGCTTCTGCTTTTTTTAGTCCCGCTTGGCCAGCACCTTGTAGCTCTGCACCTTTCCCTTGCGGTCTGAAATGGTTTCATAACTCACAATCGAAACCGCGCCTGAAATCGGCTCGATAATGTGCAGCAACTGTTCGCGCACCGCCCGGTCATCTCCCGGCGAAATGGCGCTGGCCGCGACCTGGTAAAAGAGATGGCCCTCCGCGTCGGCGCTCACCACGACATCGGTGGGATGCACCACGCGCGAAATCGGTTTGTCGTTAAAGTTGATCACGCGCGGCGAAAACCACAGAAACAGAATAATCAGCGTGACCATGATGTCGTAGTGGAGCGTTCCCCGCTCGTACTGCCACATGACATATCCGCGGATTGTTCGCCAGATGGCGTTCATGGGCAGGGGCGCGCCGGGCGCAGCAGTCGTCAGTTCTGCTCTATGCAAGTCTAGTGACCAGTCCTTCTCTTGGCAATGACTGCGCAGCCAACGGCGTATCGGCAGCGTCGAGTCACGAGCTATAAGCTTCGAGCTAGAGACTCGTAGCTCATAGCTCGTGACTCAAAACTTCTTCGGTGTAATTCGATCCGCACCAATATACGGACGCAGCGCCTCCGGAATCACCACACTCCCGTCAGCCTGCTGATAGTTCTCCACAATCGCAACCCATGTCCGGCCAACCGCGAGTCCGCTGCCGTTCAGCGTATGCACGAACTCCGTCTTGTTCTTGCCTTCGGGGCGATATCGAATGTTGGCCCGCCGCGCCTGGTAAGCCTCAAAATTCGAGCACGAAGAAATCTCGCGGTACAACTGCTGACCCGGCAGCCAGACTTCAAGATCATATGTCTTCGCCGAAGATGGTCCCATGTCGCCCGTGCACAGCGCCATGGTGCGGTAGTGCAGGCCGAGCTTCTGCAGAACTTCTTCGGCATCGCGCGTCAGTTTTTCGTGCTCGTCATAAGAAGTCTCGGGATGCGCGAACTTCACCAGTTCCACTTTCTGAAACTGGTGCTGCCGGATAATGCCGCGCACATCCTTTCCATACGATCCCGCTTCGCTACGGAAGCAAGGCGTGTAGGCCGTCAGCGAAACCGGCAGCCGCGCCTGGTCGAGCACTTCATCGCGATAAAGATTCGTGACCGGAACTTCCGCCGTCGGAATCAGCCAGAGATCCTTCTCTCCGTGCGGCACGCGAAAAAGATCGGCGGCAAACTTTGGCAGCTGTCCCGTGCCATACATCGAGTCGGAATTCACCAGATACGGCGGCAGAACCTCGGTATATCCATGCTGCCGCGTGTGCAGATCGAGCATGAAGTTCATCAGCGCGCGTTCGAGTTTCGCGCCCAGATCCCAGTAGACGGCGAAGCGCGCGCCCGTGAGTTTGACCGCGCGTTCCAGATCGAGAATGCCAAGCTCTGCACCCAGGTCCCAGTGTGCCTTCGGGGTGAAATCAAACTTGGGCGGCGTGCCCCAGCGGCGCACTTCAACATTCTCGTCTGCGCTGTGGCCGACTGGGACACTGGCATGCGGCAGGTTCGGAATGCCCGCGAGAATGTCGCGCAGCCGCACGTCGAGATCGCCGGCCGTTTTTTCCAGCGTCTGAATCTTCTCGCGCAAGTCTTTAGTCTCGGCCATGGCGGCCGTGGCGTCCTGCCCGCTCTTCTTCAGCTTCGCGATTTCTTCCGAAGCCTTGTTGCGCTGCGCCTTGCTGGTCTCCGCCTCGGTAATGGCCTGGCGGCGCTGCGTGTCAACTTCGCGAAAATCCCTGAGCACGGCAGCCGGATCCATGCCGCGCTGGCGCAGCTTCTCTTCCACCACCGGCAAGTTTTCGCGTACGAAACTTAGATCAAGCATGATTCAAGTCAAGCATGGAACTAATAATGTATCGGAAAACCGCCGCCGAATGCACGCCCGCGCGCCAGACCCAAACCTAAACCACCCAGGACACGAAGTCATACGAAGGAACCCATGAATTCCTTCGTGCACCTTCGTGTCCTTCGTGGTTCAAGGTCTTGCCTTCGACGGCAGAACCAGTTTTGGCGAATGCGCCTCGCCTGTGTAAACTACCTTCGCGATGAGATCTTCCCCCAGATCTGCCGCCATACGGTTTCTTCTGACGCTGGCGCTGCTCACTTTTCCCCTCAGCCTGCCAGTTCCCAGCCACGCCTCCGCCTACAATGCCCATCCCAAGCTGGTCGTCGTGATCGTGATTGACCAGTTTCGCGGAGATTACCTGGAGCGCTACCGCGACCAGTTCGGCGACGGCGGCTTTAAACTTTTTCTCGATCACGGCGCCTACTTTCCCAACTGTAACTACAACTACGCCAACACGCGCACGGCTCCCGGCCACGCCACGTTGTTTACCGGCGCCTACAGCAACGGCCACGGCATTGTCGCCAACGAGTGGTGGGACCAGAAGAAGAAACACATGGTCACGTCCGTCGAAGACGACGCCACCAAGCTTGTCGGAGTTGATGGAGACAAAACCGGAGCCTCGCCGTACAACCTTCTCGCCGACACCATCGGCGACGAACTCAAGCTGGCCACGCAGGGAAATGCCAGAGTTTTTGGGGTGTCCTTAAAAGACCGCGCCGCCGTGCTTCCCGCCGGATTCGCCGGCAATGCCGCCTACTGGATCGAACCAAAAAGCGGTGCGTGGATCACGTCCACCTACTACCGCAACGACCTGCCGAAGTGGGTGCAGGATTTCAATTCGAGTCGCCCACAGAAATTTTGGGATCGTGATTGGAAAGAAGCGCAGGGAACCGTTCTGCGCTCGACCGCTCATCGCAAGAGTAAAGACGGCTCCGACGCCGGCTTCTACGAAGTCGTCGGCCCCACCGCGTTCGGTAACGAGTACGAACTTGAGTTCGCCAAAGAGTTAGTGGTTTACGAGAACGTCGGCCGCGGCCCAGCCACCGATCTTCTCATCGTCAGCCTCTCGCCCAACGACATTCTCGGCCACCAGGTCGGTCCCGATTCTGTTGAGATGCAGCAGATGGCGCTCGATCTGGACCGCGAGCTTGCCGGCTTCTTCAATTTCCTAGGACATCAAGTCGGCCTGGCCAACGTCTGGATCGCGCTCTCCGCCGATCACGGCGTTTCCTCGTTGCCCGACGCGGTGAAAAAGCTGCACATCCCCGCCGCCAATCTAGACGCCGCAAAACTCGAAGCGCAAATCAACAGCGCGCTCACCGCCAAGTTTTCTCCCGGCCATCCCGCGGCTTACATCAAGCTCGACTATCCCGTGGCCTGGCTCGATCAAGACGCTTTCACTGCCGTCCACGTTCACGAACACGATGCGGAGTCCGCGGTCGGCGAAACCATGAAGCAAGCCGGTTTACGCGACTTCTATACCAAATCGCAACTGGCCGAGGGCGAAGTTCCCGACACCGCGCTGGGTCGAAAATATCTGAACAGCTATTCGCCGGAAGGAAGTTGGTTTGTCATGGGCGTCCCGGATATCTACACGGTAGGATCGGCGAAAGGCACCGATCACGCCTCGCCCTACAACTACGATACCCACGTACCGCTGGCCTTCTACGGGCTGCCGTTTCAGCCCGGAACATATCGCACCAGCGTAGAACCCATAGACCTGGCAGCCACGCTCGCGTCACTCCTTGGCATCAACGCGCCCTCGCACTCCGTCGGCCGCGTGCTCACCGAGGCGCTCACGCCGCGTCACTTCACAAGCACGAATGCGGGAGAAGTGCCGGGAGAAGCCAAGCCATGACTCCCGACCTCAGCGTCAACGTAGCCGGCATCCCGTTCAAGAATCCCGTGATCGCCGCCAGCGGCACGTTCGGTTACGGCGTCGAGTTTGAAGATGTAGTTCACCTGAGCAAACTCGGCGGATTCGTGGTCAAGGGCCTGTCGAAAGAGCCGATGATCGGCAATCCTCCGCCGCGCCTGTGGGAGACCGCGGCCGGAATGTTGAACGCCATCGGCCTGCAGAACATCGGCGCGCGCGCTTTCCTCGATGAGAAGCTGCCGCACCTGCATAGCATCAAGAACATCGTCGTCATGGCCAATGTTTTCGGCTACACCCGCGAAGACTACGAGCACACCATCCAGATCCTCAACGAAGGCGAAGGCATCGCGGCCTACGAGCTGAATGTTTCCTGCCCCAACACCGCCCACGGAGGCCTGCAGTTCGGCAGCGATCCGCGCTCGCTCGATGAAGTCGTCACCACGGCCAAGCGCGTGTCGCGCCGCCCGCTCATCGTGAAACTTTCGCCTAACGTGACGAGCATCGCGCAAATGGCCTACGTGGCGCAGGAAGCCGGCGCCGACGCGCTCTCGCTGATTAATACTTTCGTGGCCATGGCCATCGATCCCGAGACCCGCAAGCCGCGTATCGCCAACGTCACCGCCGGACTCTCCGGCCCCGCCATCAAGCCCATCGCGGTGCGCATGGTCTATGACGCCGCGCACGCCGTGAAAATTCCCGTGATCGGCATGGGCGGAATCTCCACCGCCGCCGACGTAGTCGAATTCATGCTCGCCGGCGCCAGCGCCGTCGAAATCGGCACCGCCAGCTATTGGGACCCTTGCGCCACCGAAAAGATCGTCGACGAATTACAGGAATGGTGCGCCGATCACGACGTCGCCAAACTCGCCGACCTCATCGGCGGCATGCAGCTGGAGTAAGGCTGAGAAGCTCCACGTGTTTCTCGCTTCATCATTATAAAATCGAACGAATGAAATACCTTCTCGCGCTCACAGTAATAGCGGGGGTTCTTGGTTTCGCGCAACTCTTGCTGTTTCGCCGCTCCCGAGAAATGCGCTCCCTCGCTCTGAGAATGGGCCTCCAATACATTGGCCGCCCACTTCCAGCTTCCTTCAGCATGACTTGCTACCCGGCAGATAGCATCCGCTGGGCCTTCAATGTGATCGAGACCCAGCGAAATGGCGTACCTGTTCTCATCTTTGACAGCGTGATACGTGGGGGGAGGGGAAGGTATTGCTCTTTTATCGCAATCCAGAATAACGCGAATCCATTCCAAAGCGACGACCCACGAGAAAAGATGGTTCAATGCTGTGGGTGGTCAGCCCTATATCGTTTTCGTTTCCTACAGACTCCAGGCACGTTGAGCGTCCGGCGTATCGAGGATCATTTGAACAGCTTGCGGACATAGGAAGCGGCCCAGACGGCAGAAGCGATTGCCGCTTACCGCCCGCTGGCATACCAGATCGACCCCGGAGCCTTGTAGTCTCTGCCTTCGCCCCACACCGCGTGCGTGGCGCCGTCGCTGTCGATGGCCAGGCCGAAGTAGTCTCCGAAGGGAAAGCGGAATCCGCCGGGCAGAATGTAGTCGTAGCCCAGAGCCGGCCCGGAGAGTCGGGTCTCGGCGCTCCAGGTAGCGCCGCCGTTGGTCGAACTGCGATAGAACGTATTCCATAGCACACGGTTGCGCCGCCCAGGTTCGCTGGCCCGCGCATCCATCCACGCAATGCGCACGTCGCCCGACACGCCCGCCACCACCGCCGGAAAAGCATGTTCCACACCAGCGACCGCGTTCGATACGTCGACCCGCTCCGACCAGCTTCCGCCCGCCGTGGTCGAAGATGAAAAGTAAATGCGCTCGGGTCCGCCGTTGGCCGCTCCCGCGTTCCACAAGGCGTAGAGCGAGCCCGCGGCATCCGACGCCAGCGCGATCTGCGCTCCCAGAAATCCAGTCTCGCAATATTGCGCCTCGCAGCTCGGAGGCGCGCTGGAAACATCCAGCAGCACCGTGGTCCAAGTGCGTCCGCCATCCGCCGAGCGGCTCACGTAAACGCTCACCGGGCGCAGCGGCATTTCATGGCGGGCATAGGCCGTCCAGCCAAAAAATACGTTGCCCGCGGGATCGATCGTAGCTCCGCCCGCCAGCGACGATCCTGCTTCAGCATTCGGATTCACCTGCACCGCGCTGAAAGTCTGCCCGGCATCGTGCGACGCCGCCACAAAAAATTCTTCGTCATGATTGAACCCGACATAAACATCCGCGCCGCGCACCGTCAGCACCGGTTTGTCGGCGTCTTCCTCGCCACGCTCCGCCAACGCGAACGACCAGCTGTGGCCAAAGTCCACCGACCGCGCAACCATGATGTCGCGCTTGTCGTTTTGCAGCCACGAGGCGTACACCGTCTGCCGGTCGACCGGATCGACCACGATCTGCGGATCAAATTGCGCGCTCGAAAACGGCTGCATCGCCTTTGACGGCTGCCACGTCACCCCATTGTCATTGCTGACCTGCAGCGCCATGCTCGGCGCCCTGCAGGCTGCGCAATCGGGCACTGCCCCATATTGAGGATAAAGCACGTAAATATGTCCACGTCCGTCGGCGGCGATGGCGGGTTCCCATTGATCGCCGGTATGGTAGCCGAGCCGCGTCTGTGGCGTGAACCCAGGCACCGCCAGCGCCGCCGTCGTCGTCAAAACGAGCATCAGCGCCAGCGCAAATTTCTGCACAGTTTTGGCTCGGGATTGGAAGTGGCTGGCAGAGAAAACCACGGGACTCGGACCTTCGACTTAAGAGAAACTATGCTCCCCGGACTTTATCGTGATTCCGAAAGAGCGTCAATTGCCCAAACGGACGACCGCCCGAATATTACAAGTCTGTGACTTTTCTGGCCTTAAGTCATCCAATAGAGGACAATTCAAGAAACCAACGTAATCACACCGGGGAGCAATACCCAATGGGGAGCAACATGGAAAAAGCCACCTTCGCCGCAGGATGTTTTTGGGGAGTCGAAGCCACCTTCCGCCAGATGCCGGGTGTAACCGCAACCCGCGTCGGCTATACCGGCGGACAGACCGAGAACCCGACCTACAAAGAAGTCTGCACCGACCGCACCGGCCACGCCGAAGCCGTAGAAGTCGAGTTCGATCCAGCCAAGGTGCGTTACGCCGACCTGCTCAAGGTTTTCTGGGAGAACCACGACCCCACCCAGGTCAACCGCCAGGGCCCTGACTGGGGCTCACAGTACCGCACCGCGATTTTCTTCCATTCGCCCGAGCAGGCGAAAGAGGCGCAGGCCTCAAAAGAAGCGCTCGAAAAAGCGCATCGCTATTCGAAGCCGATCGCCACCCAGATCGTCCCGGCAGTCACGTTCTATCCCGCCGAAGACTACCACCAGCAGTACCTGGAAAAGCGCGGCCTGTCGAGCTGCCACATCAGCTAGCCCGGTCTGTTGGTCACGCTGGCAGCGCCCGAACGAGGGTGCCCCATCCTTTCGCGTTTTCTGCGAAAGGGTGGGTACCACAGACGCGCGCACGACCGTAAGATGAGGCTGGATGAGATAAGGCGTGGAAGAGTGCACTGCCGCCGAGACAACGTGGAAGAGCGGCCCTTCAGGGCCGTGTCAGGCGCCATATACTCTGGGGCTTCAGCCCCGGTGGTTAGAATCTACGCCGCCGTCAGCAATATCGGCGCACCCTTCGTAATCACCAGCGTGTGCTCATAATGCGCGGACGCACTATGATCCGCCGTAATCATTGTCCACTTATCCGGCGCAACGAAAACTTCGCCCGAGCCCGCGGCGATAATCGGCTCAACCGTAATGACGAGGCCTTCGGTGAGAATCTGATTATCGCGCACATCCGGATAATTCGGCACGCGCGGCGCTTCGTGGATGGTCCGCCCAATGCCGTGCCCCGCCAGTTCGCGAATCACCGCAAAGCCGCTGCGCTCCACTTCCCGCTCCACCGCCCGTCCAATTTCTGAAACCCGAAAGCCGGCGCGCGCCACCAGCATCGCTTTGGCAAACGCCCGCTCTGCGCACTCGGCCAACCGCTGGCGTTCTTCGGTAACTTCGCCCACGGGCACGGTGATGGCGGCATCGGCCATGAATCCATTTTTCTCGATGGTCACATCGAGCTTCACCAGATCTCCCGCCTGCAGCGCGCGCGGTCCTGGGATACCGTGCACCGCTTCTTCATTCACGCTGATGCAGTTTGCGCCCGGAAACTGGTAGACCAGCGCTGGAGCCGAGCGCGCTCCCTGTGCCTGCATCACGCCCGCGCCGACTTCGTCCAACTCTGCGGTGGTCACGCCGGGGCGCACCGCGCTCTTCATGGCCGCGAGCACCTGCTGCACCACGGCTCCAGCCGCGCGCATCGCCTCCAGCTCTTCCGGCCCTTCAATCGACATAATTTTCCCCAGTGGACATCAAGCAGCCGCTGGCTGCCGCGGACGGAAGAAGAACAGCAGAACGAATCCGCCGACATAATAAAGCGCGCTCTGCTGCAGAGTGCAGCCCATAAATCGCTGGATCAGGCCAAACAACGCCAGCGCCTCGCACAACGCGTAGGTCGCTAGATAGCCGGTTCTCCAATGATTCAGGCTGAGGATGTCGTCCGGCTGGCTCGCCAGACTTGCCGCGGCGCGCAGCACCAGCGTGCGCCGCACCACGAAGATTGCTCCTACTATTGCCACCGCCAGCGTCGAGAACAGGTAGCTGAGCGCCGGATCAACGGCTCGCGCCAGCGGACCCAAGACTTCTCCCACGACTCCGTACAACAGGATGCTGGCCAACATCGCCCACTGCACCGCTCGCAGTGTCTTCAGGGCCGTGGTCATCAAAGTAAGATCAACCGAGTAAGATCAACGGATCAAGACCAACGAATCAAGATCAACGAATCTAATTCCCGCGCCAACTGCAGGGAAGCGCTGAAGTCATTCTACGGTGGAATCCGTCTCGGCCCTAATGGTTTTTCCGATTCTCAGCATGAGAGATTGCCGCAGACCGTGCACTGGGTTTACGTCCCGGTTATGCGAATGCGGAGTTCCTCGGGCAGCCGTTTGCGAATCTCTTCCGGCAGCCGGTCATGCACCCGCCGCGCGCCTTCTTTGGCCGCATCCAGCATCGTGACCGGTGCGGGCGTGGCGACGGCCACTCCCAGCCAGATCAGCGCCGACAGCGCGAAGCCCGCCAGTGCGGCGACTTCCAGCCAGAAAGCATGCCGCGGCCCCAGCCGCCAGATCACTCCAAAGGCCAGAAGAAACACGCCTGCCGAAATCGAAGCCAGGGCAATTAATCCTACGTCGATAATGCGATGAATCTGCTGCCGGCTCCGGCAGCGTTCACACTCTGCGAGATGGCTCTCGTAGTCGCCGCGCATCTCCGGCGCCAGGCCGGAAATGTCATACCGCCAGCCCGCCAGAATCTTGCCAACGATTGGATCAACGCACTGCTGACTCATGGGGGTAAATGCAACTAAGTCGAACACTATCGAGTTACGAGCCTAGAGTTAAGAGCTACGAGCCAGAAACTCAAAGCTCATAACTCGAAGCTCATAGCTCGAAGCTCACAACCGAATCGGTTCCAGCGCTTCGGTCTGCGACGCCAGCAGCACGCGGTTCTGAAACAACCCGCCTCGCGCGGCCAGCGCCTTTTCCGCTTCTCTCCGGGCTATTTCCGGATGATTGTTCTGCTCTGAGAGATGCGCCAGCACCACAAAAGACGCATTATTATCATAGTCGTTGGTGAAGAAATCAGCGAGCGCGCCGTTGGAAAGATGCCCCACCCGGCTCATCACCCGCTGCTTCACCGACCACGGGTACGGCCCCACCCGCAGCATTTCAAGGTCATGGTTCGATTCCATGACCAGCACATCGCAGCCCCGCAAGTGATCGCGCACGCTGACCGGCAAATAGCCCAGATCGGTGGCGACGCCCACCTTGATGCCCTCGGCGCGAAACGTAAATCCAACCGGATCGGCCGCATCGTGCGGAATAGTAAACGGCTTGACCTCAATGTCGCCCACCACGAAGCCGTGGCCGGCGGCAAACGCTTCGAACCTGTCGAGCTTCGGCCGCTCGCCATTTTGCACGCGCAAGGCCCGCGCCCACGCCTGGTGCGTCGCGCCCGTCATGAATACTGGGATGCGGAGTTTCTTGGCCAGCGTTGCCAGCCCGTAGACGTGATCGGAATGTTCGTGCGTGATCAGAATCGCAGAAAGCGTCTGCGGATCTTCGCCCAGAGCCTTCAGGCGTTTGAAAGTTTCACGGCAGGAAATGCCGGCGTCGACCAGAATCCTGGTGCGCGCGCTGGCCACCACGGCGCAATTGCCGCGGCTCCCCGAAGCCAGCATGGAAACACTTACGCCCATGTTTGCTTATCCATGATCGCAGCATACGCGCCCGCCCTGTGGAACCGGAAGTGATTTTCTGGGCAGCCGATACCTAAGAGCAGAGAGCGGCTTCCGGCTTCCGGCGCTCGGCTTCCGGGTAGCCACGAACTTCTCGGATAACATGAGTCCGGAAGCCGGCAGCCGAGAGCCGGAAGCCGTCTTTCACTTTCCCTGCCGCAAATTATCCACCACCACGCGCATGAACGACCCGCCGTACGCCCCCGCGATTCCAGGAAAAAAGGCCAGAAACGATCCGTAGATCTGCGCCCGCGTCGGCTTCACCGTCAGAATCATGTACGCCGCCAGCTCCGTCAGGGGAATGAATGCTCCAACCGTCACCACCCAGCGCCACGGCCAGCGCGGCCGTAAAAGCCCCAACAGCATGCACGCCGCCAGCACCACCAACGCCGTGAACAGCAAATCGTTGATGGCGACATCCGCCCACCCCGCCCCAACGCCGCACAGCGCCGCCAGGACGTAGATCCAGAGGTCAGCGCCGGTCCTGGTCGGAGTCATGTACTTAGTGTCGCGGAACCAGCAGGGATGAACAACCTTTATCCGCCAGCAGTGCAAACAGGCAGAGAGCGCCCACGACGCCAAGAAACGCCAGCCGAATGAATCGCGGGATTGGTTCTTCCAGCCACCACCACAACTCATGCCATCGACGCCTTCCGGCTTGGGATACGACCTTCCGGGCCTCAGTGATGTTCAAGCCCCCCCGGTTCAGCATCGCTGCTCCGGCCGATGATTCGTCGCACAGAATTCCGAGAATCAGGTGGTCGGTGTCGATCCAATAGTTCTTCTGAAGATTTGCTTCCTCTGTCGTCAACGCAAAGATGCGTCTTGCGTCCTCCGCAAGCGGGAGGTTCCTCGCCTGCGGGAATTGCGTCAAACTTCGCACACGAGCGGTTTCTTCGGCGAATCGCTGCCTGAGCTGAAAAAGCTTGTCGGCGCGTGAGGATTTTTCCCTCAGCACGCCGTAGAGAAGATGGCACGAGTCGATGTGGGTGGCACCGGCATGAAGGGCGGTTTCCCGTGCAAAGTAGATCGCTCTACGGCTGGGTGGCGCGTACCTTTTGAAAAAAGATGCCAAAGCAGCTCTGCCTTTCCCTTCCAGTCAGTACTTATAGAACCCCCGCCCGCTTTTCCGTCCCAGCCACCCCGCGTCCACCATTTTGATCAGCAGCGGGCACGGCCGGTACTTCGGATCGCCCAGCCCGCTCTGCAGGACGCGCATAATGTCGAGGCAAACGTCGAGCCCGATAAAATCCGCCAGCGTCAGCGGCCCCATGGGATGCGCCATCCCCAGCTTGAACACTTCATCGACTGCCTCGGGCGTAGCCACGCCTTCCATCACCGCGAACATGGCCTCGTTCAGCAGCGGCATCAGCACCCGGTTCGATACAAATCCCGGCGCGTCGTTCACTTCCACCGGAGTTTTTTCGAGCTTAAGAGCCAGGTTACGAGTTTCGGAAAACGTCTCCTGCGACGTGGCCAGCCCGCGAATCACCTCGACCAGTTTCATCACCGGCACGGGATTAAAGAAATGCATGCCGATTACTTTCTCCGGCCGCTTGGTCTGCGCCCCGAGCTTGGTAATGGAGATCGAAGAAGTGTTCGACGCCAGAATAATCTCCGGCCGCGTCAGCCGGTCAAGATCGCGAAAAATCTCCGTCTTGATCTCAAATTTCTCCGTCGCCGCCTCAATCACGAAATCGCAATCGGCCAGCTGGCCGCGATCCGTGACCGGCTGGATGCGGCCTAGCGCAGCGGCTTTGGCTTCTGCAGTAATCTTGCCCTTCGCCACCTCGCGCTCCAGATTCTTGCCGATCGTCTCCAGCGCGCGCTCCACAAACCGCTGCTCCACGTCGCACAGCACCACGCCGTATCCGCCGCGCGCGAACACGTGCGCGATCCCGTTGCCCATCGTCCCCGCACCCACCACTCCCACTCGCTGAATATCCATCGCATTTGCCTCGGAGAAAACGTTCGAGTCTACCACTGAGCGCCGGACCACAGACAACCTTTCAAAGCCTTGTCATCCTGAGCGGCGTTCTTTGCCGCGAAGGACCTATGCAACTCCCCGGCCAGTTGCATACGTCCCTCGCTGCTTCGCTCAGGATGACAAAGCAATTCCTCGCCGCCCTTCTGCGGCAGTGAGCGTATCATGAAGAGTTTTCATCTCCAGTCATCCTGAATGGACCATCCCTCATGTCCGTCAAGACCATCATCGAGCCTTTCCGCATCAAAAGCGTCGAACCTCTGCGCTGGACCACCCGCCGCCAGCGCGAGCAACTGCTCGAAGCTGCGCACTACAACTTATTCCTTCTTCCCGCAGATGATGTCCTGATCGACCTGCTCACCGACTCCGGCACCGGCGCCATGTCCACCCACCAGTGGGCCGCCATCATGGAAGGCGACGAAAGCTACGCCGGCAGCCGCAGCTTTGTTCGCTTCAAGAATTCCATTCAGGATATTTTCGGCTACCGCCACGTCATCCCCACCCATCAGGGCCGCGCCGCCGAACGCATCCTGTTCGGCGTGGCCTGCAAGAAAGGCGACGTCGTTCCCAACAACACGCATTTCGATACCACGCGCGCCAACGTCGAATTCGTCGGCGCCGAAGCCGTCGATCTGGTGATCGAGGAAGGGAAGCATCCCGCGTCAATCCATCCCTTCAAAGGCAACATGGACGTCGCCGCCCTCGAAGCCCTGATCCAGCGCGTGGGCCGCGACCGCGTTCCCCTCGTCATGCTCACCGTCACCAACAACTCCGGCGGAGGCCAGCCCGTCTCCATGGAAAACGTCCGCCAGGTCAGCGCCGTCTGCAAGCACCACAAAATCCCGCTCTACTTCGACGCCTGCCGCTTCGCCGAAAATGCCTGGTTCATCAAGCTGCGTGAAAAAGGCTACGAGAATAAAACCCCCAAAGAAATCGCCCAGGAAATGTTCCGCCTCGGCGATGGCTGCACCATGTCGGCGAAAAAAGACGGCATGGCCAACATCGGCGGCTTCCTCTGCACCAACGACGACCTGCTCGCGCAGCAGGAAAAAGATCTGCTGATTCTCACCGAAGGCTATCCCACCTACGGCGGCCTCGCCGGACGCGATCTCGAAGCCATCGCGGTTGGTGTTCAAGAAGCCCTGGAAGAAGATTACCTGCGCTACCGCATCGCCTCGACCGCTTATCTCGGCAACCACATCGCCGCCGAAGGCGTGCCCATCGTCCAACCCCCCGGCGGCCACGCCATCTATCTCGATGCCCGCGCCTTCTTACCGCACATTCCGCAAGATCAGTTTCCCGCTGTAGCCCTCGCCGCCGAGCTTTATCTCGAAGGCGGAATCCGCTCCGTAGAAATCGGCACACTCATGTTCGCGGGCTCAGCAAAAATGGATCTGGTCCGCCTCGCTATTCCGCGCCGCGTCTACACCCAAAGCCACATCGACTATGTCGTCGAAGTCATCCTCGAAGTCTGGCAGCACCGCGACAAAATCCCCGGCATGCGCCTCACCTACGAAGCCTCATTCCTGCGCCACTTCACCGCTCATCTGGAGCCGGTAAAAGTCGGGGAAGCCACGCGGCCATAAGTCATGCACGAGCGAGAGGAGAGTTGACGACCCGAGGGTAGGATTCTTGAATCGGACCAGTCCGAAGAATCAGCGTGGATGCTTCTGGCTGAAGCCACAAGAGGGACTCATGAAGACCCTGTCAGCGATCTCATTGCTGCTCTTCGTAATAGGTGCTGCCACAGCACAGCAGACAGTACCTTGCGAAATCATCGTTCCAGTTCTTGACGCGAATCAGCAGTTGCTGACGGCGACCGCACCAAACGGCAACTCATATCCTGTCTTCCAGGCAGCTCCGCCCAGCAAGCTTGTCAGCGACGTGAGGCGGGAGTTGGAAACAAGCTTCGCGCAACAGGTGCTTCGGCTTGACCGCTACGCGCGCAACCTGATGATCGCGAAGGAGGCGGAAGCACACCGCAGCAATGAAGAATGGCTCACCGCACCCATGTATTTCTTGATGTCCACCGAGGAAGGCGGTTTCGCGCGCTTTGGGTTCTGGCTCCAAGATAACTCCGGGAAGCGCAAGCTTATCCTTGCCGGTTATGTCGATATGGTTGTGGGCGACGACTGTTCTCAAGGGTGCATCGAGGAGATCTTCTCGCACGAACTGGGACACCTGATCCTGCAGACACTTGCGGGAGATTTCCACGAGGGCCCCTCGCGCAAGATGCATCAGAGCATGACGGTGACCGATTATCCGACTGCTTTCGACGAGGGCTTCGCGGAGCACTTTCAGCCACTCGCGCGCGATTCTCATCCAACGAAACTGCCAAGCGACACCGTGGCAACAGACTTCGATCTTTTCTGGGTCAGCGCTGCTGATGGGGAAATGCGCACAGATGGCGTAAAACGCAATCTGTTCATCCATCGCAAGCCGCTGCCGGAAATCGCATTCCAGAGCAAGCCGGACCTATACCGGCTGTTTGTGGATGCGGAAACCTCGACTGCATTCATGCCGACCGAACTCAAGAATGGCCAGCAGATGATGGCGAGTGAGGGAGTGATTGCAACGCTGTTCTATCGCATGATCAACGATGAACAACTGCGCAGCCACTACCGCGATGCGTCGTTCTACCGCCCGTTCTTGCAAGACGATTCGGCGCAGGTGGAGAAAAGGATTACACCCTACGAGAACGTCAACCTGAAGCTCTTCGCAGCTATGACGGCACTGAAGGGCCTGAAGCCGGATCAACCGCCCATGATCCGTTTGGTCGAGCAATACGCGAAGCTCTTCCCCGAAGAGGCACGACGAATCTATGGCGACTTCATAGCGACGACTTGGGGTGCCACGGCTTCGCAGCTATTGGCCTCGCAATTGGTCCGCTTGGCCAGCGATGGTGGGCGAGGCGACAGGGCAGCCTTCCAACAGGACGACTCGTCAGCCTTTGCTTCGACCATCGCCGGGGTAGCCGACGGAAAGCAAACCCTCGATTCTAATCTCGGGCCCGAACTCTGGGTCGTGAATTCAGAATTCAAGATCGCATCGTCGGTCTGGGCGACCGATCGTCGCTTGCCGCTCACAATCAACTTGAATACTGCAGCGGAACCCGAGTTAATGACAATCGCTGGCATGGACTTGGCTGTCGCCAGAAAGCTTATCGCGGCGCGCAGCGCGCAGGGATTCTTTCGGGGTGTGAACGATCTGGAACCGATTCTTCCGCAAGAACTCATGCGCCGGCTGAATTCAATGTCAGAGGAAATGAAACGACTTCCGCTCTACCAGAGGTACTAGTCGTCGAAGTAATTCTGGAAGTCTGGAAAAACCGTGAAACAATCCCGGGCCTGCGCCTTACTTACGAAGCCCCATTCCTCCGCCACTTCACCGCGCATCTGGAGCCGGTCAAGGTTTCAGTCCCCGCGACCTGAGTCTTTCTGGACTACAATGCTCGCGGATAAGTTCACCGGCGCCGCGCACCTCCTGTCTCCGGTTTTCCGCAGGAAACTTATGTTCCGGTTGTTGGTTCCGAGCTGGTTTACTCCGGCAGGTTTAGTTCGAGCTCGGCGTCATGCCGTCGGCGCAAGAACGATCCGCTCGGCTTCAGCGGTCCTCTTCCTTAGCCTCGCACTGCGGGCCCAGCAAACTCCATCCACCCTCCAGCCCGCGCCCCAGCCGTCCGTTCAGATCGACTTGTCCGCCATTGGTTACCGCGCCCCCTCGCGCATGGACCGGCTCACCGAGGGCGAGTCCAGCGTTTCACTGGATTACGTGGATTCCAATCACGTACTGCTGACCTTCAATCGCAAGCAGCTGTTTCATCGCCTGCCCGATTGTCCGCCCGACCACCAGGACCGCCTCATCCACGCTGCCATTCTTGAACTGCCCAGCGGCAAAGTTGTCTCCGAGGCCGACTGGTACCTGCACGACCGCCGCCGTTACCTGTGGCCGCTCGGTCCAGGAAAGTTTCTGCTACGCAAATGGAATACTCTCTACGTCGTCGATTCCAGTCTGCGCGAAAAACTCCTGATGACTTCGCCCCGCGACTTGCTGTGGGTCGAGGTCACTCCCGATGCCCGCCAGATCGTCATCGAGACTCCCTCCGCACCAGACACTCTCAAAGACGTAAAACCTCAGTCTCCTGCCTCACCCGCAAAGCCCCAACTGAAATTCGTCGCTCAGTTTCTCGACGCCGATACCTTGGTCCCGCAACGCACCATCCCCTTGCACCAGCTCGTAACCATGAACGGAACCAGCTCCGGCTATGTCGATTTCCTGCACAAAGGCGACCTCTGGCTGATCCGTTTCGGCCCCACGCCCAGGCGCCGTCATAATATTGCGAGAGTCCGGTCGCAAACTCCGCCCAACATTTTCTATTCGAGCAACAATTCACTGCTGGTGGGCCGGTGCCCAACGGCCGGGTGCGACTACAGCGTGACCGCGTTTACCGTCACCGGACACCGCCTGTGGCGCCAGCACTGGCCCCGCTTTCGAACTTTTCCGGCCGTCGCTCGCAATCAGGACAACAGCCGCTTCGCGGTGAGTACCTTGCAATTTGTTCCCGCTCCTCAGACCGCTGCCCATGGCCTGTACGACGAAGACGACATCACTCAACCGGAAATCTCTCAGGTCGACATCTTCCAGCAGGATCTCCAGATCTTCGAGACCGCCAGCGGCACTCCCGTGCTGTCAATCGACGTGAGTCCTGCGGTGATGACCGGACAGAATGTTTCGCTTTCTCCCGACGGCCGCCACTTGGCCGTCCTGCAAGCCGCCAGTCTGCAGCTCTACGACCTGCCACCATCGTCGGAACCGGATAAAACCCAGTTCGCCGCTCTCCAAACCGACGTTCCCGAGGTTTACACTCTCGCCGCGATTTCCGACTCCGCAGTCCCCGTCGAAGCGGCGGCGGGAGCCGAGGCCGCGCAGGCCGACGATGTCGCGGACGCAACTCCGACCGACAGCTCCTCACCCGATGAACACGCCGACGGCTCGACCGCAACCGGCGCCGCACTCGCCGACAACCGCCCATCATCTTCTGCGGACAATGCAAATCCGGAGAGTCCATCTCCGAACAGTGCAAATGCATCTCGGGGAAACGCTAATCCATCCGTAGCCAGCGCACCCGCCAAGCCCGCGCCCCCCGCATCGGTCCCCACTTTCCGAGTAAGCGCAAAAGCAGTAGTCGTCGACGTAGTCGTCACCGACAGCAAGGGCCATCCCGTGAACGGATTGTCGCAACAGGATTTCCAACTGGCCGAGGATGGCAAGCCGCAGGATCTTCGCTCCTTCCGCGAATTTGCTGCCGCCGGCGATCCCGCTTCCGCCGCGCCTGCAGCTCCGCCTGCCAAGCCCTCGCCCAACCTCTTCAGCAACAACACTGGTGCGGCCGAGCCGGGCGCCGTCACCATGATTCTGCTCGACCTGGTCAACACTCCAGCGCAAGACCAGACCTTCGCGCGCCAGCAGCTGATCAAGTTTCTGCAAGCCAAGTCGAAGTCTTCGCAGCTCGCTCTCTGCACCATGAGCAATGGCCCAACTCACCTGCGGTTGATCCAGGGTTTCACTGCCGATGAGACTGTTCTCCTCGCCGCCGCCACCGGAAAGAAGGGTGTGCCCAAGGCGGTTCGATGGCAGGTCGCGCAGTCCGGCACCGGAGACGCCGTCGATACCGTCTCCGTCCTCACCGAGGAGGGGCGAAGCAGCGGCTTTACGGGCCTGCTCAGCGCTCTGCAAAGCATGCAGGCGCAAGAAGAAGTCACCGACACCGATGAGCGCGCCGGCATCACTCTCGATTCCATGATGGAGTTGGCCCGCTATCTCTCCGGCATTCCCGGCCGCAAGAATATAGTGTGGCTTTCCGGTTCATTCCCCATCGCCATTTCAGCCATCGCGAATTCCGGCAATTCTGCGCTCGATAATCCTAATTATTCTTTCAAGATCAAACGCGTCACCAATCTTCTCGCTGATGCACAAATTGCGGTTTACCCCGTCGACGTGCGAGGGTTAGTTAGCGGTGGTTCCGGCGCAGACACTGCCGCCATGATGTCCCAGCAGTCGATCCAAGACACGCCTAGCTTCCTGGGGCAGAAAGTCATCGCGCCCGCGCCCGCCGTTCCGGCCAGCCTGCAGGCTCTGGGCCGCGAGGCCGACGAACGCGAAACTCTCAATGAATTCGCCATCGCCACCGGCGGAAAAGCTTTCTACAGTTCCAACGGCATTCGCCAGGCCATCGAGACTTCCGTCGAGCAAGGCTCCAACTACTACACTCTGTCCTACAGCCCCAGCAACAAGCTCTACGACGGCAAGTTCAGAAAAATCAAAGTGCGCCTGGCCGAGAAGGGATACACCCTCCATTACCGCGAGGGCTACTATGCCGACGACGCCAAGTCCGCCGCCCGCGACGCGGAACTCGCCCGCGTCACTCGCGCCGTCGCCATGCAGCACGGCTCGCCTCCGTCGCGCCAATTGCTGTTTTCTGTGAAGGTCGTTCCCGTGGGCGGCAAGACGAAGGTCGATCGCTCGACTCTTGCCGACAGCCTGCCCGTGCCGAAGCCGGCCGGTTCTTCTGCGCGCAACGCCGCGCCCGCCTCAGCGCCAATCGCCACACAAATTCCCACACAAATTAAAGTCCAGCACTACAACATCGATTATGAGTTCGATGCCTCCGAGCTGCGCTTCGTCCCGCTCACCAATTCAAACTATCGCAACCAGCTCATGCTCATGGAGACTTCGTTCGACAGCGAAGGCCACCTGCTCACCGCCTCGGCCAATGTTGGAACCAGCGACCTAACCCCCGATGTCTACCAGAAAGTGATTGCCGGAGATTTCGCCGTGCATCAGGAAGTCGACCTCCCCGTCGAAGCAGCTTCCTTGCGTCTCGGCATTCAGGATCAAATGACCAGCCACATCGGTACAGTCGAGATTGCCCTGCCAGTTCCCCCCGCGCCCGATGCTCCGCGCCACGCAAGAAACCCCCTGCCAGAGATTGAGCCCGATTGAGTTCCATCCAACCCGATGACGTTGCATAGACTCCAGCCTATTTCAGCCGCCGCGCCCAATACTCCGGCCGTCTGCTCCCGTGGGCAACAGCCCAGATTGTGATTACGGATTTTGCCTCGGAGTAGATAATGGAAAAAGGAAATCGCCACAGCAGGAATCGTCTGGTGTTGTTCTTGCCCGGCGGCCAGCGAGCCGGCGCCTCGCGGATCGTCGCGGTGGCGCGATCAAGTTCTTCGATGAAATCCAAGGCGGCCTTGGCGCTGCGCTTCTGATACCACGTGACCGCGCTCTTAACATCGGTGCTCGCGCCCTGGTGGTATTCAACCCGCTTAGCGTTCATTCACCATGGCCAACAGTTCGCGGTGCAGCTGTTCCCAGGGCACGGTCACGGCCTTGCCTGCCTTCAGGTCTTCCATACGGCGCGCGACTTCCTCGTCCCATGCTTCCTGCACAGACTGATTCGTCGTTTCCAGACTGTCGAGCAGAGTGCTCGCCAGTGCGGCGCGCTCGTCCACAGGCAGCGCGAGTGCCCGCTTGAGAAGATCAGAAACCTCTGGACTCATCGCTCGTTCTCCTCTCCCAAGTGTGCCATAACCCTGCCGCCCTTCTACCCACAATCTACGCCGCGTGCCCCATTTCTCGCGCGCCCTTTGCACGAGAAGCGGGGATTCTTCCGGACTCCCCGGCAAGTTTTCCACAGTCTTCCACAGCCGTTCCCTGTGACGAACAACCTTTACTGAGAAATCCGAGAAGTGCAAAATTGGAAGACATGCGCAAAGCGTCTTTCAACGGTCGCACCGCTCCAGCGGTCCAGGCTGCGAAGCCAGCAGCTAACTCCTTATTTCAGAAGATTTTACCCGCAAGTCTTTTAGTTTCAATATTTTGGCCGGACTCTCCCTGGTCCGACCTCACCAAGTCCTTTGGAAACAGGATCTTGACCGCACTCGCAAAAAAAAATGTAGGCAGCTATTATCCGCCCGTCTTCCCGCAGTGCCCGGCCAAACGGTCAACGTACTTCCCCACAAGCCGGCAGCCGGCAGCCAGCCCGAGGTGTAAAATGTCCAAGCAATCCCTAACCGATCATCTCCCAGCTTCGAAAGGATTCCTCCCATGGCAACGCTAGAAGCCCCCGTCCGGCCACGCACGGCCATCCATCAAGGCCCATTCGTCACCGAGCCCTTTTATGATTTCCGCAATGACGACAACGCCCGCCGCATGCGCTCGGCCATCGCCAAAGTCCGCGCCCAACTGGGCCGCGAGTACGACCTGATCATCGGCGGCAAACGCGTTAAAACTACCGACAAGATCAAGTCGCTGAACCCGTCGAAGCCCTCGCAGATTGTCGGCATCCATCAGAAGGCCGGTAAGGATCACGTCGAGCCCGCCATGCAAGCCGCGCTCAAGGCCTTCGAATCCTGGAGCCGCACATCCGTCGAGGAGCGCGCCAGCCTGGTCTTCCGCGTCGGCGATCTCATTCGCCAGCGCAAAATGGAATTCATGGCGTGGCTGGTTTTTGAAGTCAGCAAGAACTGGGCTGAGGCCGACGCCGATATTTCCGAGACCATCGATTTCTGCGAGTTCTACGCCCGCGAAGCCCTGCGGTTTGCGAAAGCTCAGACGCCCATCCAGCTTCCCGGCGAGCACGACACGCTGCACTACATTCCTCTCGGCGTGGGTGCGGTGATCCCGCCGTGGAATTTTCCCTGCGCCATCATGGCTGGAATGACGCTGGCGTCGATCGTCAGCGGCAACACCGTCATCCTCAAGCCGTCGAGCGACTCGCCCACCATCGCCGCCAAGTTCGTCGAACTGCTGGAAGAGTGCGGCATGCCCGAGGGCGTGGTGAACTTCTGCCCCGGCGCTGGAGCCAGCTTCGGCGACGCCATCGTCGCGCATCCCAAGACGCGCTACATCGCCTTCACCGGCTCGCGCGAAGTTGGACTGCACATCAACAAAACTGCCGCCACGCAAGCTCCCGGTCAGATCTGGATCAAGCGGACGATCTTAGAAATGGGTGGCAAAGACGCCATCATCGTCGATGCCGACGCCGATATCGATGCGGCCGTCGAAGGCGTCGCGCAGGCAGCATTCGGGTTTCAAGGACAAAAATGTTCCGCCTGCTCGCGCGCCATCGTCGACGAACGCGTCTACGACAAGTTCCTCGAGCAGCTCAAAGCCCGCGTCGAGAAGATTCAGATCGGCGATGTCGCAGAAAACGCCGCCATGGGCGCGGTCATTAACGAAGGTTCGATGAAGACGATTCTCGACTATATCGAGCAGGGCAAGAAAGACGGACGCCTGCTCACCGGCGGCGAACGCGCGCCCGGCGAAGGCTACTTCATCCAGCCCACGGTCATCGCCGACATTCCCGCGAAATCAAAACTTGAGCAGGAAGAAATCTTTGGCCCCGTGCTCGCAGTGATCAAGGCGCACGGCTTCGACCACGCGCTCGAAATCGCCAACGACACCGAGTTCGGCCTGACCGGCGCCGTCTACACCAAGTCGCGCGACAAGATCGATCGCGCCATCCAGGAGTTCCACGTCGGCAACCTCTACATCAACCGCAAGTGCACGGGTGCGATGGTCGGCGCGCATCCCTTCGGCGGCTTCAACATGTCGGGTACCGATTCCAAGTCCGGCGGCCCGGATTATCTTTACCTGTTCACGCAAGCCAAAGCCGTCGGGGAGAAGATAGTCTGAAGCTGACGGATGTGGCCATTACGGTTGCAAGCATCGGCGTGTGTGGTCTGGGCATTGTGCTCTTTGCCCTGGCCAGCACGCCGAATGCTTCTGACTCGCAAGCCGCGCGCGCGCCCGAAAACTTGAACTCGCTGCTCGAACCACTTCTGAAGAAGTACGATCTTCCCGCGCTGGCCGCAGCCATCGTCACCAGCAAAGGCTTGTCCGCGGTTGGAGCCGTCGGCGTGCGTAAGTACGGCACCGACACACCCGTCACCATCAACGACCAGTTCCACCTCGGCTCCGACACTAAGGCCATGACCGCGACCATGCTGGCCACACTGGTCGAGGAAGGGAAGCTCTCGTGGGGCACAAGGCTGGAGCAAGTCTTTCCTGACCTGACAGCGAAAATGGATCCCGCGTACCGCAAAGTCACGCTCGAGCAGTTGCTCGCGCACCGCGCCGGATTCACCGACGAGAGTTGGCCACAAGGCAAGACGTTCAAAGACATGCACGAAATGCCCGGCACTCCTCGCGAGCAGCGCGCAGTCTATGTGGCGATGGTGCTCAGCGAGCGTCCCGTCAACCAGCCGGGCAGCGCCTATCTGTATTCCAATCGCAGTTACGCCGTGGCCGGAGCGATCGCCGAGAAAGTGGCGAACGACTCCTGGGAACACTTGATGCAGAAGCGGCTGTTTCAGCCGCTGGGCATGCAGAGCTGCGGTTTCGGCGCAATGGGCACTCCCGGCGCAACGGATCCCAAGACGATCGATCAGCCCTGGCAGCACAAACTGCTGTTAACTTTTCACCGGCCAATCGAACCCGGCCCGCTTGCTGACAATCCAGCCGCGATTGGTCCGGCAGGCACCGTGCACTGTTCAGTTGTTGACTGGGGAAAGTTCATCACGGCACACTTGCGCGGAGAAAAGGGTGAGTCGGGAATCCTGAAGCCCGAAACCTTCAAACGCCTGCACACGCCAGCGTTCGGCGGCGACTACGCCTTCGGATGGCTCGTCCTCGATCGCCCCTGGGCAGGCGGCCCAGCGCTGAATCATGCGGGGAGCAACACGCAAAACTTCGCCATCGTCTGGATGGCCCCGGCTAGGGATTTCGCGGTGCTCATCATGACCAACCAGGGCGACACCTTCGATGCCTGCGACGCCACCGCCGCAGCCCTGATCGCTCATTCGAGTGAGGCGCACTTCAGCGAGCGAAAGTGAAACTACTTGGCACCCGGAGGCGCGGCCGCCGGATTCCGCTCCACAAACTGCCGCTGGTGCCAGTAGGGATAAATCGGCGTCACGTCGCTGGCGCGATCCAGCTTGCCGATCTGTTCCGCCGTCAGATTCCATCCCACAGCGCCCAGATTCTGCTTCAGCTGTTCTTCATTGCGCGCGCCAAAGATCACAGTGGCGACGGTCGGCCGCTGCAGCAGCCAGTTCAGCGCGATCTGCGGAACGGTCTTGCCCGTCTCTTTCGCCACTTCGTCGAGCGCATCCACGACTTTGTATAGATATTCATTGTCCACTTGCGGCCCCATGTCTCCGGTCTTGTGCAGGCGGCTTACCGCCGGCAGCGGCTGTCCGCGCCGGACCTTGCCGGTGAGCCGTCCCCAGCCCAGCGGACTCCAGATCAGCGCGCCTACGCCTTGATCGGCGCCCAGCGGCATCAGTTCCCACTCGTACTCGCGTCCGATCAGCGAGTAATACACCTGGTGACCAACGTGGCGCGCCCAGCCATAGCGATCAGACACGTCGAGTGACTTCATCAGATGCCAGCCGGAGAAGTTCGAGCAGGCGATGTAACGCACCTTGCCGCTCTTCACCAGGTTGTCGAGTGTGCTGAGAACTTCCTCCTGTGGCGTGAGCGCGTCGAAGCCGTGCAGGTGATAGATGTCGATGAAGTCCGTGCCCAGGCGCCGCAAGCTGGCTTCGCAAGCCTGAATCAGATGATGGCGCGAAGAACCCAGATCGTTCGGCCCCGGTCCCATGCGGAAAGTCGCTTTGGTTGAGATCAGAACCTTGTCGCGCCGCCCCGCGACCGCCTTGCCGAGGATCGTCTCGGAAAGTCCGTCTGAATAAATATCCGCGGTGTCGAATAGGTTCACGCCGGCGTCGAGGCAAACATCGACGAGCCGGGTCGCTTCTGCAACGTCGCTTGCACCCCAGGCCTTGAAGAACTCGTTGCCGCCGCCAAACGTGCCGGTGCCATAACTCAACACCGGAACCTTCAAACCAGAGCGTCCAAGCTGTCGGAATTCCATACCTCAGTAGATGCGGAGTAGCGGCGAGGAGATTCCGGAATGGCCTGCTCAGTCCTTCAGTTCATCGAAATCCGTCGGCCGGTCAAGCCGGCGTGAAGGACCTTACGTCGGCTGAAGCGGGTACGATCATGACAGGGGATGTGTCAGAGGAATGCAGCGTGCCGGATCCCGTCGACTGCGTTGCAGATCGCTGACTGTCGTAGGGTCCCTCGGACGGCTCTCGCCGTCCTCAGGATGACATTCTCTTTTGGGCTTCGTCTTTTAAAAGCGGAAACAAAAAGGCCGCCCGTGGGCGGCCTTTGATTCGGTTGCTGATGAGACTACTGTGCGACTCCCGCGGGCGGTTGCGGTGCAATTCCCGTAGTGGTCGCGGCGGCAGCCTCGTTCAGAATGCGGTGGTGGATGGTGAACAGCGCCAACTCCAGCCGGTCCGACACGCCGATCTTGTCGTAGACGTTGCGCAGGTAATTCTTGATGACCTGCTCGGTGGTGCCGAGCTGCGTGGCGATTTCTTTGTTCTTGTATCCCTGCACAATCAGCGCCACGATGCGCAGTTCTTTCGCGGTTAGGCGGTCGCGTACGCGCAATCCGACCATATCGTTTTCGGTGAGCTCGCTGGGGACGGCGACGTCCTGCACCCAGGTTTCGCCGCGCGCCACTTTGCGGACGCAGTCGACGAGCGCCGCGCTGGTCACGTTGCGATAGACCACGCCGTGGGAGCCGTTCGTCATGTGCCGCTGCGCGCTCTCGCCAGTGTCAGCCAGCACGATCACGCGGGTTTTGGCCTTGTTCGCGGCCACGATGATGGCGGCGAAGTCATTATGAAATCCTGCCGCCACGATCAGCACCGCGGCGCGGAACTTGTCGAGGGCCATGAACATCTGTTCAGGCGTCTGGGCCTGGGCCACAATGCGCATCTCGTCTTCCACGGCAAGCACTTTAGCGATGCCCGCCCGGAAGATCGCCTGGTTATCGGCCAGAATCAGTTTGAGCATGTTGTCAACGCTCCAAAAAAGTCCGCTGCAAAAACGTTTAGGAGTTCCTTACGAACTCGTATGAGTCAATCACGCAGGCCACGCCGCGGCCTTCGCCGCCTTCACCGGTTGCGTCGGCGCGCACCACGCGCCCCTTGCATTGAATAGTGACATTCTCCTGCCCGCCCGTCATTTCCGGGGGCAGCGTGATTTCAAATTCCACGGGCGAACCAATCTCCATGGAGGAATCGGCGCGAATGTAGACTCCAGCCGCGCTGAGATTTCCGGTCACTCCCTCGGCGTCGCCGCCGACCTCGCCCTTGTGGATCTTAATCGGCAATTCCAGCGGGAACCGTTTTCCGGTTCGTGCTTCTTCGCCCACGGTACCTCCTCTAGATTGGCCTGTTGTCTGCTGCCTGTCTGCGAATGAGGCCAACGTCGTCAAACCAAGCTCCTGGCGGGCGCAGGCCCACTTTTATGCTCAGCGAGGGTTATATCACGAAAGGCACCCGCGTAAAAGCCTGATAACCCGTTAGTTAACGGTAGCAACTAGGTTCCCCCCCCGCGGCAAGGCGATAAGTGACCTCGTCGGCTCGCCCAGCCGGGAACCTGGCGCCACCCATTTTTTACATCCTGATGACACCAGCAAGTGGCTTCCCATCTACGCTAACTCGCAATAGGCTGCTTCGTTCGGCGCACGGCGTGCGAATGCAGCCAAGCAGTTGTTACTCCCAGCGTCAGATGGAGGACTTATGCCGCGTCGCACCCACCCACGTCGTCAACAAATCGTCCCGGCCGGCTTGCTCAGGTTCATGACCCCGATCGGCATGACCCTGATCTTCATGATCATGATCGCGCTGCTGGCTTCCGTGAGCGCGGCGCAGGAGTCCACAGCCCCGATCCAAGGTTGGCCCGGCCACGCTCGCGACCCGCAGCACACCAGCGCGTCCACGGTGGCGTCTCAACCTCTCAGCGTGATTCATTGGCAAACGCCAGTTGATCTCGATCCCCCCACGGGAGAGATATTCATCCACTACGGATCCCCGCTGGTCACTCCCGCCGGAACCGTGATTGTGCCCGTCAAGACGAAGGCAGACAGCTTCCGCGTCGAGGCGCACGACCAGTCGACTGGTACGGTGCTCTGGAGTCAGAGCACGGATACACTGCTCCGACCGCCGGGTTCATGCCCAGCTTCAGCCCAGTGCTCTCCAGTAACAGGCTCTATATGCCCGCCGGCGGAGGAACGGTGCTGGTGCGCGAAGCCCCCGACCAGGCAACCGGCACGCCGACGCGCCTGGTGTTCTACGGCGCGCAAAACCTCAAAGGCAACACCCAGGTTTACAAGGAGAACGTCCAGATCAACACGCCCATCACGGCTGATTCTGCCGGCAACCTTTATTTCGGTTTCATTGTATTGGGAGCCACGCCCCTCAACCTGCAGAGCGGCCTGGCGAGAATTTCCGCTAGCGGGCAGGGATCGTATGTGGCCGCCGCCACAGCCGCCGCGAACTCATCGATCTCGCAGGTCGCCATGAGTTGTGCCCCGGCGCTATCCAACGACGGAAAGACCGTGTACGTTGGCGTCACCGATACTGCAAATGGCTTTGGCTATCTGCTCGCCCTCGACAGCCAGACCCTTAAGACCGTGGGCAGAGCGCGCCTGATCGACCCGTCTTCCGGGCTTAATGCCGGGATCTCTGACTCCAGCAGCGCCTCTCCCACCGTCGGCCCCGACGGCGACGTCTACTACGGCGTGCTGGAGAATCCTTTTCCCCGTCACAACGACCGCGGCTGGCTGCTGCACTTCAACGCCGCTCTCACGCAGGTGAAAATCCCCGGAAGCTTCGGCTGGGACGACACACCATCGATTGTCAGCGCATCGCTCGTGCCCAGTTATCAGGGAACGTCGACCTATCTGCTGATGAGCAAATATAACAACTACGCCGGCATCGGTACGGGCGACGGAGACAACAAGATCGCGATTCTGGACCCCAACGCGGGCGAGCCCGATCCTATCTTGCCGGCCACGACGGTGATGAACGAAGTGCTGACCATCAAAGGGGTGACGCCGGACCCGTCATGGGATCAAGTGTTTCCCGGCGCAGTATATGAGTGGTGCATCAACACCGCGGCTATCGACGTGCCCGGGGGAGCGGTGCTCGCCAACAGTGAGGACGGAAATCTCTACCGCTGGGACCTGACCACCAACAGCTTCCCGCAGAAGATCACGTTAACCAGCGGCATCGGAGAAGCTTATACCCCCACGGTAATCGGTACGGATGGGACTGCCTTTGCCATCAATGACGCCGTGCTGTTCGCACTCGGCCAGTAAAGATCTCAGCAAGGACGGGGGCGGCTCGCGGTGATGCGCGCCGCCCTCCCGTTCGGCCCCCGCACTGTCTCGCCGCTGCTATACTAGCCCGCAGTTTGCCGGTTGATTTCTCCCGCCAAAATGCGAAGCAGACCTGTCGCCTCGGAATCGGTGGATCGCTCACTTGCCTTGTTGACGCTCGTTCTGGGGGCGATTCATGCCTGGGTGGGCCGCTACTCGATGAATCCCGATGGCATGTCGTATCTGGACGTCGGGGAATCGTTTTTTCGTCACGACTGGGCCAACGCCATCAACGCGTGGTGGAGTCCGTTGTATCCGTGGGCGGTTGGGTTGGTCGTGGGAATCGTGAAGCCGTCGCCGAGATGGGAATTTCCGGTGGTTCACGCCGTTAACTTTTTGATTTTCGGAATCGCGCTTCTGGCGTTCCGTTTTCTGGTGCGCGGGTTCCTGGCATTCCGCTTTGCGCAACCTTCAGAAGCGCGGGTCGAGCACTCGCAGTCCCAGCACACTCAGGTCGAGCAATCCGCGAAGTTGCCGGAGTGGGCGTTCTGGTTGCTGGCGTACCCAATATTTTGGTGGACCGCGCTGGAGGTCGAGACGCTCTACGGCGTCGGTCCCGATATGGCTGTATTGGCGGTTTTTTGCCTGGCATCGGGCATGTTGTTGCGGCTCCGCGTGGGCGACAAATTGTGGAAGTTCGCCGTGTTCGGCTTCATTCTTGGCATTGGATACTGGACCAAGGCGATATTGTTTCCGCTGGGGTTCGTAATTCTATCCGTGGCCTATTGGTGGAGGCGCTCGCAGCGCAGTTGGCGGGTCGGCATGGCGACGGCCGGCGTGGTTTTTCTTGGCGTTTCGGCACCGTTCATCCTTCTGCTTTCGCACCAAAAAGGCCGATTTACTTTTGGCGACTCGGGTAAGGTGGCTTTTGCCTGGATGGTTTCGCCACGGACACAATCGAGAAACTGGCAGGGGCGGGAACCGCAAAGCGGGACCCCGGCCCATCCCACGCGGCAATTGTTTCAGCATCCTCCGGTGTTCGAGTTCGATGGCCCGGTCGTGGGCACGTATCCGCCATGGACCGATCCGTCGTACTGGAACGAAGGACTGCGGGGACACTTTCGCTTGAAGCCGCAAATCGAGGTGCTGGCGGGAACGGTCTCGAGTGAGGTCAGACTTTTGCTCTTGAGCAAGCCTGCCTTGATCGTGGGCGCTCTCGCACTGGCGCTGCTCAGCGGATGGCCATGGTGGTCCAACCTTGGGAGCGTGTGGCCGCTCATTGCTATGTCTGCGATCGGATTAGCGATGTACCTGCCGCTGCTCGAAAGTGACCGCTATCTGGGTGGCTTCGTGCTGGTGCTGTTCCTTGCGCTGATAGCGGCAGCTGAGTTCCGTGCGCAAGAACGGAGAGCTGCGATTTATCTGGCGATTGCGGTCTCTTTGACGCTGGCGCTGGGCACGGCGGACTACACGGTTCGCGTGGTCACGCATCACTTTTCCGCATCCGCGGGAGTGGGGCCGAACTCGACTCTGCCGGATGTGGTGGCTGCCGAACAACTCTGGGCCATGGGTTTGCGGCCGGGAGACAAGGTCGCAGTCATCGAAGACGGCGCCGGTGCGTATTGGGCGCGCCTGGCCAAGTTACGAATCGTGGCCGAGATCATGGACATGAATCACGGGTCGCTAGAGTTTTGGAACGCTCCGGCGGAAGTACAGCAGAACGTATTCAAAACTTTTGCGCAGGCTCACGCCACGGCCGTGGTGAGTATGTGTCCGGTTTGTCCGCCGGAAGCTGCGGCGGGGTGGCAACGCATTGCGGGTACGCCATACTGTATGCGCCAGCTCGTCGCCGGTCATTGAGGTCTGGATATTAAACTTTAGACATTGAACTTTTTCGAACGCGGGGTATTGCCATGTCTTTCTTTTGCTCCTTTATTCCACGCTCGATGTCGCATCGAGTGTGTGCGCTATTGCTTGCGATGGTTTTGGGCACCTCAATTTCTCGCGCGCAATCTGGGGCCGATCAGCGCCTGCAAGACAAGACGACGGGACCGGCGTCTAGCACAAAGGCGCAGGGGCAATCCTCATCCGGACAATCTTCGTCCGGACAGAGCACGAGCACGCGGGAGGATTCCCGTAAGCCCGAAGATGTGTTAGTCCAGCTGAACGGCGCTCTGGAAAGCCTGGCCGCCCGAGTTTCTCCGGCGGTGGTACAGATACTCGTCACCGGATACGGGCCGCTGCGAGAGGAGGAACGATCGCAGACCGCGTTCATCGTGCGCCAGAAAGCGGTGGGCTCGGGAGTGATCGTCGATCCGAGCGGGTACATCATGACGAACGCGCACGTGGTGGAGGGCGCGCAGCGCATTCGCGTCGCGCTGCCGCTGCCCATGGGCGACTCTGCCGGGCAGGTGGCGATTGGGAAGCGCCGCATCCTCGAAGCCAAATTGATCGGCCAGCACAAGGAAACCGATCTCGCGCTGCTGAAGATTGATGAGACCGACCTGCCCACGCTGCCGCTGGTCAGCGCGCAGCGCCCCCGCGTCGGCCAGCTCGTATTCGCCATCGGCAGCCCCGAAGGCTTACAGAACTCGGTGACCATGGGCGTGTTGAGTGCGATTGCTCGCCAGCCCGATCCCGCCAAGGCGCTGACTTACCTGCAGACTGACGCTCCGATTAATCCCGGCAACAGCGGCGGCCCGCTGGTGGATATGAACGGAACCGTGCTGGGCATCAACACATTTATTCTGTCGCAAGGCGGAGGCAGCGAAGGCCTGGGCTTCGCCATTCCGGCGCGGGTCGTCGACTTCGTTTACCACAGCCTGCGCAAGTACGGGCACGTGCATCGGGTCGAGATCGGCGCGGGAGCGCAGGAGATTACGCCTGCGCTGGCGGAGGGCCTGCATCTTCCAAAGACATGGGGCGTGGTGGTGGATGACGTGAAGCCCGGCGGGCCCGCTGCAGCTGCTGGCCTGCAGATTCAGGACATCATCCTCACCGCCGATGAGCGGCGGATCGAAACTCTGCCCTCGCTCTCGGCCGCGTTATACCTGCATCGTCTCGACCAGGTGGTGAAGCTGGAGATTTTGCGGGGCAACGAAAAGAAAACGCTCTACGTTCCAGCGATCGAGGCGCACGATCCCATGGACCAGTTGCTCGACGCGGTCAATCCCGCAAACAGTCTTATCCCGCGTCTGGGCGTTCTGGCCATCGATCTCACCCCCGATCTGGTCTCCCGCCTGGGCGCGCTGCGAATTTCCTCTGGAGTCGTTGTGGTCGGACGCGCCGCCGACCTGATCATGCCCGACACTGGACTGGAGGCGGGCGACATCATCCACCAGCTCAACACCACACCGATCGATTCCATGGAGACGCTGCGTGCCGGGATGGCTGCACTCAAGACCGGCGACCCAGTCGTGCTGCAGGTGGAGCGGGACGGCGGGCTGCTGTATGTGAGCTTTGAGCTGGAGTAGGTTGAATATGAAAATCGTTAGCGTTCGAGAAGCGAAAACCACACTCTCGCGGCTGATTGAAAGAGCATGCAGGGGCGAGGAAGTCGTTATTGCGCGCGGCAAAACTCGTCTGGTTCGGCTGGTTCCAATCAAAGTTTGCAGGGCTCGCCGAAAGCTCGGCATGCTGAAAGGGAAACTGGCCGTCGAACCGGAATTCTTCGAGCCGCTCCCGCCCGCAGAGCTTGCCCCCTGGGAATCACGAAGTTCGTGGCATAAGTAGAGTTATCCGTCGCTTCGCTCAGGATGACAAATGGACGACGTCAGTCGCCGGACTTGCCCAGCGTCACTAGCGCGGGCTTGGCTGCGTGCGCGTGTTGATGTCCGCTGGTGACAAACGCGTCTTCCGAATCGTCGTCGGTCACGGGCGTCAGCGCGAGATCGGTATAGGTGCGCGCGTTAGGATCGCGCTTCATTTGCCGCCGCAGTTTGCCGTAACGCCACACCAGACCGGCCAGCTTAACGTGCTTCATCACCAGGTCTGCGAGATAACGAGGATAAAAAATGAACGGGCTTTCAACTGGCAGCGTAGGCCGGCGGTCTTTGCGATATTTGCGCCGCAAATAGCCGCCTTCCAGCGGATCAATCTTCTCGAGGCGCACGCAGGTGTAATACCACAGCAGCAGAAACGTCATGTTGCCGGCATTGCTGTTGGTGGCGACCGAGCGCCGCATCACCGTTTCCAGGTGCTCCGGCGAATAGTAGGCCGTCCACGCATCGTGATAGAGCTTCTGCCATTGCTCCGGCGTCATGGTCGAGTGCGCCGCGGTCACGTGCTCCAGATCGTATTTATTCAGGTCGGGATCAAGATACGCGCCCGCCTTATGCAGCTTCTGATGATCCTCTGACCCGGGCAGGGGCGTCAGACAGTGCGGTTCCAGCAAATCGATGGGCAACTCGCGCTGGATGGTTTGAATGTCGCGCATCACCGATTCCGGCGTGTCCGAAGGGAATCCAATGATGTAGCCGGCAAATACGGTTACGCCCGCTTTCTTCCATTCCAGCAGCATCTTGCGGTACTCGGCGACTTTGTTCTGTTTTTTTCTCGCTCCCAGCAGCGCGTCCGGATTGATGCTTTCGAGCCCGATGAAAACGCGCGCCACGCCGGCGCGTCCCGCCTTCTCGATAAAGTGCGGCAGGCGGTGGCACATGGTATCCACCTGAATCACGAACTTGATGTTGAGCTTTTCGCCTTCGCGCATGGCAATCAGGCGATCGAAGACGATCTCCCAATCGGTGTTGCGCGCGAAGTTGTCGTCGGTGATGAAAAAACGGTTGATGCCCTGTGCCAGATTCCGCCGGATGATCTGCTCGATGTCGTCGACTGAGCGCCGCCGCGACTTCCGTCCCTGCACGTTGATGATGGTGCAGAACGAACACAGGAACGGGCAGCCGCGTCCCGCATCGAACGTGGTTATCTTGCCGCCGGTGCGCTTGACGCGTGTCGCCGGAAGTATCGGCATGGGCACGCCCTCGAGTGAAGGCAGGTCGTCCATGTAGTTGTAGAGCGGTTTCAGCTTGCCCTGCGATGCGTCTTTCAGAACATCTTCAAATCTGCCCTCGGCTTCGCCGGCAAACAGTGAGACGCCAAGATTCATCGCGTCTTTGAGTTCGGGGGTAATTTCGGGCAGCATCGACAGGCAGCCTGAAACGTGAAAGCCGCCGATGCAGACTTGAACGCCGGCCGCGCGCAGCGGGCGGGCGATATCCATGGCCCGGGGAAACTGGTTCGATTGCACGCCGATCAGCGCGACCATCCCAGGCTCTTTCCCGAGTTGGCGCGCAATGCGGTCTGGCCGAATGTGCGTATTGGTTTCGTCGAGCGCCTTGATGACGATGTCGACGTCATCGCCCAGCACGCGTCGTTCCTGGCAGTCGAGCGCAAGACCGTGGATGACCGCCAGCGTGTTCGACGGGATGGCCGAGCGCAGCCACTGGATGACGTAGCCGTCATCGTCGTAGTGCGATGGCTTGATCAGGATCAACGTAAAGCGCTTGCGCGCCTGCTGGTTAGTTCCCATAAACAACGGTCCCCGTCATGCGCCGGTGGATGAAGCAGTATACGAAGCTGAGACTCCGCTAGGATACACAATTTGCTGGGCTGTAACGCTGCACAGGGTGGTGCTGTGGAAGAGCGGCGCTTCAGCGCCGCGTAAGGCGCCAAATGAACGAGGGCTGCAGCCCTAGTGGACCACTTTCTGGATGGCAGCTTTCAGTTCGTCCGACTTAAATCCGAAAGGCCCCGGCTTGCTCTTGTATGCGACCCGGCCTCGGCTATCGATCAAGTAGAGGCGGTCCGGCCAACCCGTGTACGCACTCTCCGTCGAGTTGCCAAATTCATCGAGCACTGCCGGGATCTCGATTCCGAGCTTGCGGACACAAGCTCCGGCAACAAACTCGCGTTCTTCTTCGCTGCGAGGACTGGCGAAGACTACTTTGTCTTTTACGTTGCTCTCCATTTGCCAAACGTCGGTGGGGTGCGCCTCCGTGATGTAGACCACGAGAAACGTGACCTGGCTTCCATACTCATGGTAGAGCTTGTTGAGGGCAGGAACCTCCCGCCGGAAAGGCGGTCAGGTGTAGCTGCCAAAGATCAGCACGACCGGGCGATTCTGGGCCTGAAAGGAAGACAGTTGTACGGTCGCGGTCTTATCAAGTCTTGTGAGCGAGAAGTCGGGCGCGGCGCTGCCTACCTGCAATGTTCCCGCGCGGGCGCGCATCCACAGCGTTTCGAAAGGAAAAATCAGGAACGGGACTGGTCCTGGCATTTTGGCCATGACCCGGGCGAACTGTTCCGGCGGTTGCCGCATCACGCCGTAGAGATAGATGCAACCGATCACCCACAGCGCGGCCAGCACGCAGACGGTCGGAACGATTGCCTTTTTAGCGGACCTTAGTTTTTCGTTCACGAGTTTTGCGTTCACGCGATCAGCGAATCGACCCCGAACAGGAAAAGACAGAAAGTCTGTCGATTATAGGTGGGCGCAAGGCGCGGTCAATAGTTGGAATATAGTATCTTCCTCTGACCACGGGCTCTGACCACGGGCTCTGACGAAGGGTTCCGACGACGGGCGGATGTTTCCGCGGCTCAGCGCGCCGAATCGTCGTCGATCCAGTATTCGCGTCGTGCTTTCAACACCAACCCTGAACGGTTCCTGGTCTCGACCTGCAACGCGTGCAGGCCGGGCGTTAACGCTGTGGGCCGAAAGCTCAACACATAGTAGTTCGGCACGTCATTGGAAACCGCGATCAATCCAGCCTTCAGATCTTTGGCGTTTCGGAAGTGAAAAAATTCGCCGCCCGCCAGTTGTGCGATGGATTCGGCAGTCTTGGTACGCAGGCCATCTCGAGCCGTCAGAAACGCCATGGTGGCCAGACGCAACGGAGGCGCGAGTTGGCTGATGCAATCGAGCACCTGCTTGCTGTAATAGCCTTCATATTCCGCGTCGGCGCCTTCGCGGCTGAAGCATCCGTGGGCGGGGCCGGGGTCTGTGTTCCCTCCATATCCGAACTTTGATGCCTCATGCGACACGGCCGAGCGCGTACTCGAAAACGCAAAGCTGTACATGGCCGTATTGGTGTCGCTGACGAGGCGCAGAGCTTCATTGAGGGTGGTCTGGCTGCCTTGATCGATGGTCTCGCTCAGCAGCAGAATCGCTCTCCGGTAGCTCGCGGGCTGGGCTCGCAACTGTGCGACCGCGAAGGCCACGGCGTCGAGAATGGCCGCGCCTTGATCAAACGAGAGTTGGTCAGATTGGGCATGATCCGCCGCGCTCAGATTCGCAAGCTGTTGTGAGACCTCCGATGTTCTCCGCGTGAAAGGAGCCAACAGATTAGGCGTGCTGTCGAAGCCGATCAGGGCGACGCGGTGCTCAACGTTACCGATCAGCGCGTCGAGGATGGCGTCCAGTTGGCGGTAGTCGTTGAGATGACGGGCGCCGGCGCCTCCGGTCTCGACGACGATAGCCAGCGCGAGAGGCTGCGAGCCAGTTTCCGCATCGAGCGTTACATGCTGCGGCACACCGTTATCAGTGACCAGAAAGTCGTCCGCCGTGAGTCCAAAAACTACCTTGCCTGTTTTGGTGGTCGCCAGGACTGGCACCATCACCAACGTGGAGCGCACGGTTAAGGGAGCCTGCGGGGTCTCTTCCTGCTGAGCTCGTAAGCTCGCGGCGCTGAACGCGAGCAGGAGTGTGAAGGTACAAACCGACCTGATCATGGCTCCGAGATTGGATGCTCCCAAGCTAGAACGCGCTGCCACCGCCGCCGCCAAATCCTCCGCCGGAGAATCCGCCGCCGCCGCCGAATCCCCCTCCGCCTCCAAAGCCCGATCCGGTTGAACTCGCGCGCGGGGCAGAGACGAAAACCTGGTGCATATCCGTCGCCATGCCATGCATCGAACTGGAAAAGAAAATCGGATTGAAGCCGCCCATGTAGCCGCCCGGCCCCACGTACCACTGCGGCGGATCCTTTACGATGCCGGCAAAGGCCTGCGCCCAGTGGTGTTCCACGCCCAGCGCCATAGCGTAGGGCAGAAATTTTTCAAACGTGGTCGGCGGCATTACTTTGAGGCGGTCGGCATCGACGCGATTCATGAACTCCTGAAATCCCAGCACCGCGATGTGCGTGCGCGCGCCTTTCAGCGTCTTGGCCGACATGACTCGCGCAAACAGCCACCAGATCACCGCCGAGAGTGGAAGGCATACGATCAGCAGAACTACGGAGCTGAAAAAGTTCGCCCATCCCAGATACTGAAGAATGCCAAACGGGACGAGAATCGCGATGGCCATGCCAATGCTGTATCCGTTCGCCGACTCCGGGTCGAGCAGATAAATTCCCTTGGTCTTGAGTTCTGCCATGATGTCCTGCCGAATCACGGGAACGGCAGTGTAGAAGCGGTTCTTCAGGCTGGACAGCCGCGTATCGCTGCCCTCGGCGAACACGTTTTCCAGCATGACGCGCTCATGCGGAGCCAGATCGGCGCCCCATTGTTCGCGCGGCTTGAGCAAGTGAAAGATGTAGTCTTTGTTGGTGAAGAGCAGGACTTTCTCGGCCGTTTCTTCGATCTTGATGTATCCGCGTACGGCGAGATCGATAATGGTCGATGTAATGTCGCGGGGGTGAATCGAGTCGTCGAGCAGCGTGCCGGCCTCCGCCGGAGAAATCCCCGCTGGGGGTTCGTACATGGGTGCAACCGAGACGCCGGGGTCGGGATCGCGTCCCTTGAGCCACCAGAGGGTGAACATGGCGGCGAGCGTGACCAGCGGCAGAAACACGATGGGATTGCCGCTGACAAACCAGAAAAACCAGGTCAGCGTGCTGGGTTCTTTGAGGATGTCTTTTGGAATATAAACGTCAATGGTCAGCCCGCCGCGCATGGGCAGAGGACTGGTAGTCTCAAAAACCGCTTCGGGTCCCGCAACTTTTGCGGTTGCATCTTTCTGAGTCGAGCCGTACACGCCAGTGAACGCCTGGGCGCGCAGCGAGCCTGCGGCGGCTAATGGAAAGCGCACCGTCGCCGCCGCATGATCAATCGGCACCGGCCAATCGTTGCCTGTAACGTTCCAGTAAAACTCATCGTGACTGTCGAAAAAACGAGTTCCGTTGCGCACCCGATAGACGATCTCGACGGTCCGCGTAGCATCGACCGCGTCGGGGATGTAGATTTTCAGATCGCGCGCGCCGTTCGTGGTTGACGAGTCATACTTCAGCTTGCCGCCCGCACCGTCGCTGACGCTGGTGACGTCGACGAAAAGTTCGTAATTCGTTCCATTCGGACCGGGATACTCAATCGGAATGGTGCGATGAATCCCGTGCCACTCGCCCTCAAAAGCCAGCGCGATGCGCTCGGTGACCACGGCGCTGCCGTCCTGCGAGATCGTAATATTGGCTTGAAAGTCGGCGACGCGCCACGATTTTGCCTGCGCCGCGCCCGCGAAACAAACGAGCAAGGAGAGAACAACCGCAATCGTTCTTAGGACGACCGCCCTTGGGATTTTCAATTACACAATTCCCCAATTACAAAATTTCTCAATCGCTAGAACTTCACCTGCACCGGCTCGCGGTCGGCGGCGTCCGCGATCTCGAAGAATTGCCGCGGCGTGAAATTGAACATGCCGGCCAGAATGTTGGTGGGGAACACCTGAATCTTCGTGTTCAGGTCGCGCACCACTGCGTTGTAATAACGCCGCGAATTTTGAATCGAGTCTTCGGTCTCGCTTAACGATCCCTGCAGTTGCGTGAACTGTTCCGAAGCCTTCAGTTCAGGATAGTTTTCCGCCACGGCAAACAGGCTCTTCAACGCGCCGGTCAGCTGGTTCTCCGCGACCGCCTTGCCCTCCGGCGTGGTCGCCTGCATGGCCAGCGACCGGAACTTCGCGATGTCTTCAAACGTGCCCTTCTCGTGGGCGGCGTAGCCTTTCACCGTTTCCACCAGGTTCGGAATCAGATCGTGCCGGCGCTTGAGTTGCACATCAATATCGGACCAGGCCGAATCGCAGCGCACCCGCAGCTGCACCAGGCTGTTGTACATGCCAGCCAGCAGCACGGCGATGACCACCAGAATTACCAGCAGGATGATGCCAACCATGAACACCTCCTCAAGCAGCGCGAAGTCGGACGGATGAAGGGTAAATCTTTGAATCGCAATTCAATGGGACGTTAACACAGTGGCCGCGCCCGAGCAAACGCCAGTGTTTGCATTCTGCGATAAACACTTCGCTGGGATGATAAGGCGTGAAGACCTTTACCGGGTGTTGTCGCCAGTGCGGTTGTCCGAGAGCCGGAAGCCGAAGTTACTGCTGGGGCGCGAAGTAGCCTTTGCGGGCTCGCACTTGCAGGTCTTTCTTCAGTGTGGAGATCTCGATGGAGCGGTAGCGTCCGTCGGCGTCAAAATTGGCGGGCTTATAAGAAACCACATATTGGCTGCGCAATTCGTCTTCGATGGCCGCGAAGGATCGCGTGATGTCTTTCATCTTGAAGGGGAAGAAGGCGCGACCTCCTGTGGCTTCGGCAAGCTGCTCCAGCACCTTGTCGCCGCGCATCACCAGGCCGCTGTCGTCGGTGGAAATCGCGTAGATGATCACTTCCGAGCGCTGCGCCATTTCGATGGCCTGTGCTCGCGTCATCTCGCTCTGGTTATCTTCTCCATCGCTGACGATTACAATCGCTTTGCGCACGGGATGATCCGGCCGGTCTTTCAGGAATTTTTCTTTGCAGGCGTGGTAGACGGCGTCATACAAGGCCGTGCCGCCGCCATCCTGTAACTTGTGGACTCCCACCGAGAGGAGTTGCACGTTGTCGGTGTAATCCTGCGCCATCAGGCTGTGACTGTTGAAGCCGACCACGAAAGCCTTGTCGAAGCTGGCGCGCACCGTGTGTTCGAGGAAACTGGTGGCCGCGTTGCGCTCGAAATCAAACCGGCTGTCGACCGACCCACTAACGTCGACCAGTAGTCCAAGATGCAACGGCAGATCGGTTTCGCGGCGGAAGTTCAAAATCGCCTGCGGTGGCTGGTGATCGTCGAGGATGCTGAAGTCGGCCTGATTCAGGTCGCGCACGAACTTGCCATGCTTGTCAGTGGCGATGAACAGAACATTGACTTCATTCACCCGGGCGTGCAGAGTGATGACCGAACTTTGCGGATCGTCTGGCTTGGCGGAATCTGGAGTGGCAGCAGAAGTGGAGGCCGCATTGCTGGCGGCACCGTAGGCGCCGAGGCTGGGCGCACCCAAGGCGTAGGCCGACTGTGCCTGCGCTGCACTGACCGACAAAAAAGTTGCCAGCGAGAGCGTCAGCAGGCGAAGCATCCAGTTCGTGTACTTCATGCCGGAAGAATCCAATTTTTTCACTCTTAACCGCGTCCGAACGCACTTCCAAACCATTCGTTGCACGCCGGAGGCCGAAATGGAGCCCGCCCCAGAAGCCGCTATCTGATTGACTTTAGGAGCGCTTGGCCTAAACGCCAAGTTACAAAAGGAGCACACGTTTGGTCATGGCACAAAACGTGCAAATTCTATGACTTGGCCATCCGTGGCGCGATTTCGACGGCGCGCGAGAAATTCGCCGGATGCAGGGTTTAACATAGTCCCACGAGCAGAGCCGGTTTATCCTTAAAATGAAAATATTCTCAGGAGGAGATTCATGAAGAAATTCATGGTGTGCATGTTGGTTGTCCTGATGTCGGCCGTGGCCACATTCGCCGCCGACGACGAGCGCGAAGAAGACCGCGTGAAGGATGCGGGCGTTGTACTGAAAGAAATCCTGAACATTCCCGACGACATTCCGCAGGACCTGCTGGACAAAGCCGAGTGCCTGATTATCCTGCCCTCGGTGAAGAAGGGAGCGTTCGGCATCGGCGGCAGCTACGGGCGCGGTGTGATGATTTGCCGCAGCGGCGAGCACTACAAGGGCAAGTGGGGCGCTCCGGCACTGTACGCGCTCGAGGGGGTCAGCATCGGATTTCAGCTGGGCGGTCAGGCCACCGATTTCGTGCTGCTGGTGATGAATCCTAAAGGCGCGGAATCTCTCCTTTATAGCAAAGTGAAACTTGGCGCGGATGCTTCGGCGGCTGCCGGGCCCAAAGGCCGTACCGCGGAAGGTGCGACCGACATTGTGATGCAGGCTGAGATTCTCTCCTACTCGCGCAATAAAGGATTGTTCGCGGGAGTATCGCTCGAGGGTTCGACGTTGCGTTCCGATGGCGGCGCTAACGAAAATCTCTACGGGAAGAAGCTGACCGCGAAGGAAATTATTCGTGAAGGCAAAGTCGGCATTCCGGCCTGCGCAAACGATCTCGTGACACTGCTCAACACCAAGTCGCCGGTCAACAAGTCGGACCCGAAGTCGCTGGAGTAAATTTCGCAACTCGGTGAAAGTCTGTGATCTCTGTGGCGAAGGATGCTACCCAGCCAGTTCGCTGTGCCTGGGCAAGTGGGGAACTGTCGGTTCGTTATCACGATGAAGAATGGGGCGTGCCGGTGCATGACGACGGCACGCTCTTTGAATTTCTCATCCTCGAAGGGGCGCAGGCGGGGCTCAGCTGGAACACTATCCTGAACAAGCGCGAAAACTACCGCAAGGCTTTCGACGGATTCGATACGGAGCGCGTGGCGAGCTACCACCGGCGAAAGATTGAGCGGTTGATGCGCGATCCCGGCATCGTCCGCAACAAACTCAAGATCGCTTCGACGGTGGCTAACGCGAAGGCGTTTCTTCTAGTGCAGAAAGAGTTCGGCAGCTTTGACCGCTACATCTGGCAGTTCGTGGGCGGCCAGCCGCGAGTGAACTCACCTCAGTCGATGAAGCAGGTTCCGGCAAAGACGGCGGAATCTGACGCCATGAGCAAAGATCTGAAGAAGCGCGGGTTCAAGTTCGTGGGATCGACCATTTGTTACGCCTTCATGCAGGCGGTGGGGATGGTGAACGATCACGTCGTCGGTTGTTTCCGCTACAAAGCGCTGAGATGAGCGTCAATGCCGCGCGAAGACGCTGGCGGTCATATAAATCACAGCCAAGCCCAGCAGGAGCACGGTGATTTCCAGGCGTGTCGACCACACGTGCAGGGCGTCGAATTGCACGCGCGCGGGTTGGTTGAGCGTCGCAGCGTCGAAGTTTGCGACCTGGGCGCGCAGCGTGAGCATGCGGGGAGTGATCCAGAATTGCGAGATCAGGGTGAGCGCGAGCATGCCGCAGATCAGCATATGGCGCACAGCGAAGACGTGAGCTTCGCCGTCGGTGATGCGGCTGTAGGCGAGAGAGCTTACGAGATACACGAGGCCGGAGACGATGGCGATCCAGTGCAGCTTGGTGAGCAGGTTTCCCACCAAAGTTCCGGCGAGCAGTCGCGTGGGCAGCACATGAAACGCCGCGGGCGCCATGATGGCGAAGAAGATGATTCCGCCGATCCAGACCACGAGGGAGAGCAGCATTAGAAAACGAAGGAATGACATGACGGGAGAATTATAGTCTCGCTGAACTCTAATCAGCGTTTGCCACTTTTTCGCTGGAACCAGAGGTTGCGCTTGAAGAGAGTTCGCTGCAGAGTCCTCCACACGACCTGAGGGAGACGATAAAAGTTACTGACCCAAAACACAGACCAAAACAGCAAATATTCCCAGGTCAGCGGAGCCAGCACTCGCCAGTTGGATAGGGATTTCTTATCCTTATGAGCAAAGTATCTGAGGGTCTTGCCATCCCACGAGACAGAAACCTTTGGTGCGTATCTAAGTGTGCTCAAGCCGGGCATTGTGATGCCGATCTTGCGGAACAAGGGTTCCACGAGAAAGCACTTTCCATCCTCAAAGTATTCCACCCACGCGTGTCCTTGACCGTAGCGGCCGCAGGAACCGCCGATGAAGCGCGCGTCGTATCCCAATTCCAGCAGCTGCCGCCATGTCCATAACGCGAAGTCTTCACAGTCGCCTTTCTTGCGCTGTTCGAATTCTTCCGGCGGCTGCCAGTATTCTTCTTTATCGAATAGCTCTCTGTCAGAGACGTATTCGCAACCAGTCAGGAACTGCCGAACTTCGTCCACGCTCGCGCATTTGACGCTGAGCGGCTGGCTGACATAACGTCCCATCGGGAAGGTGGGATGCGGACCTTTACGGTGAAGAAACGGCTGGGATACCTGTCTTCCGGTGGCGTCGTATGCTTCTGGGATGGTTTCTGCGATCACGGAAGTCGCATTCTCTCACGACCGGAAAGAGCTTAACCACAGAGGACACAGAGGAAGGGAATAACTGGCCACTGATCGCTGACCACCGGCCACTGCCTTTACACCGGCACCGCAACGTTTTCGATGATCTCTTTCAGCACCTGATCCGACTGCTCGGACTTTTTCAGGGTTGAGGCGTAGAGGTTGTTGACCACGATGCGATGGGCGAAGACGGGGACGACCAGGGGCTTGATGTCTTCGGGAGTGCAGAAGGTGCGGCCTTCGAGGAAGGCCATGGCTTGCGCGGCGCGATAGAGAGCTTGCGATCCGCGGGGTGAAACGCCCAGCGAGAGGAATTCCGACTCGCGGGTGCGGCGCACGATTTCGAGTGCGTAGGTGACGAGCGAGTCGTCCACGCGGATCAACTTTACTGCCTGCTGCATTTCGAGCACGTCAGCACCGGTAAGAACGGGGCGAAGGTCGTCGAGGTGGGCTGCGCCGGCTTCCGAGCGCAGAATCTGGCGCTCGGCCTGGGCGTCGGGATATCCCATGCGCACCCGCATCAGAAAGCGATCGAGCTGCGATTCGGGCAGAGGATAAGTTCCGTGATGCTCGACCGGATTCTGCGTCGCAATCACCAGAAACGGTTGCGGCAACTCGTGGGAGTGGGCGTCGACGGTGACCTGGCCTTCGTTCATGGCCTCGAGCAGTGCGGACTGAGTTTTGGGAGTGGTGCGGTTGATCTCGTCGGCCAGCAGAACGTTGGTGAAAACGGGGCCGCGCTTGAATTCGAATTCCTGTTCGGACGCGGAATAGATCGAAATGCCGACTACGTCGGAGGGCAGCATGTCGCTGGTGAATTGTACGCGCTGAAAAGTGCAGTCGATGGCGCGGGCGAGCGCCTGGCCGAGCGTGGTTTTTCCGACGCCGGGAACGCCTTCAATGAGCAGGTGTCCGCGGGCGAAGATGCTGACCAAGGCGAGGCGGACGACGTCATCCTTGCCGCGAATTACGCGGCGCAGGGCCTTTTCAAGTTCGGCGGCTTTGTGAGATACGGCGATGGCAGTTTCGGGCGACATTGGTTTTGATTCTACTATCTGCGTTGGCGCGCGGGGCAGTTACGTACGTCACGGGGCCTTGAGCTATGAGCTATGAGCTATGAGTAACCCGGCTTGGCAGTCAGAACGCTCGCAGTGCCGCGACTTGCGCGGGCCATTTGTGCGACTGAGACTACTGGATTGCTCGCAACTCGAAGCTCATAGCTCGCGGCTGCGCTTATTGCATAAACTCCGCGGGCCTTCCGGTCAGGCGCTCGATGCGTTTGGCGATCGGAGGATGGGTTGAGAACAGGCCGCCGAAGTTGATTCCGAGCAGCGGCTGAATGATGAACAGGTGCGCGGTGGACGGGGTGGCCTGCATGGGCACGCGGCGGGAGTAGGCGTCGAGTTTTTGCAGGGCGCTGGCCAGGGCGTAGGGATTGCCGGTGAAGTGCGCGCCGGTGGCGTCGGCTTCATATTCGCGCGAGCGCGAAACGGCCATCTGAATCATGGCTGCGGCGATAGGGGCGAGGATCAGCATGAAGAGTGCGGTGAGGCCTCCGCCATTGCCGCGGTCGCGATCGCGGCCTCCGTAGCCGCCGAAAATCATGGCCCAGCGTCCCATGCTGGCGAGCATGGTGATGGCGCCAGCGATGGTGGCGGCGACGGAACTGATCAGGATGTCGCGGTTGTTGACGTGGCCCAGTTCGTGGGCGAGAACGCCTTCGAGTTCTTCGTCATTCAGTAAACCCAAAATGCCGTGAGTTACGGCTACTGAGGCGTGTTGCGGATTGCGTCCAGTGGCGAAGGCGTTGGGCGACTCTGTCGGGATCACATAAATCTTCGGCATGGGGATGCCGATCTACTGCGTCAGGCGTTCGACGGCGGCGTAGGCGCGCGGCAGTTCCTCGCGCGTGACCGGCTGAGCGCGGTACATAGCCAGCGCGATCTTGTCGGAATAAAAGTACGAGACGAAGTTCATGACGGCGGCGAAGGCCAGCGCCAGGAACATTCCGTTCTGGCCGCCGAAGTAGCGGCCGATGAACATCAGCAGCAGCGTCATCGCGGTCAGCAGGAACGCGGTTTTGAACATGTTTCCCATAATTTTGGTTGAACCGTACCTCAGTGCATCCACTTCATTTGATGTTACGCCGAGTGGGGCGATGCAGGCGTCCCGAGATGGGAAATTATGGCTGGGAGGGATCCCCCCCTCCCCCCCTGGTCTATTAGAATCATGGGTTTAGCGGGAAAATCTATAGCTGGTCTAATGGACTCAATGAGTTACGGGCAAAATCCTGCGGAATAAGGAGTTAGGGGTGGTTGGCGGTGGGGGCTCACTGTGGGGTTGGACTTTTTCTTTGCGGCCCTGAGCGGCTGAAGCCGGGCCTTTCAAGCTCGCTAGCGGCACGACTGGAAGTGGTGCCCCTCCCGGGTTGTGAGCCGGCGGGACGCCGGCGCTACCTTTTCGCTTACGCTTTTTGGGCCTCGCGCTTCAGGGCGCGCTGTAGGGTTTGGTCCAGAGCGGACTTGGCGGTCTCGTATTCCTGGTGGGTGATGCGGCCTTGCTGGCGTTCGACTTCGAGTTGGAAGAGTTCTTCTTTCAGAGCTTCGAGCAGCATGGAGGACGAGGCAGGGCGGGACTGTGGGCTCATCTCGTTCGTTCGCGCACTGCTGGCTCGCGCATTAGTGGCGCTGGCTTTTACTTCGCGCGCCGGAACTTCTTCAAGTTCATAGTCTTCTTCGTCGTCAAATTCGGGGAGAGACTTGCCTTTGGCGGCGCGGTTGGCGGCTTGCTGGCGGGAGGCGATGAAGATTCCGCCGATGATGAGGGCGGCGGCGAAGCCGCCGAGAATCCACCACTGATATTTCTGCAGGGGAGGGGCGGCGTCGATGGGCGGGCCCAGGCCGCCGCCGGGACGGCTTTCATTTTGGGCGGAGGGAGCCTGGCCTTGCTGGCCGGAGTCGTCGGCGGGGGCGGCGAGCGTGCCTTCACCGGTGAGCTTGAACGCGAGAGGTTTGCCGAGTTGCGTGTTGGAAGCGACTTCTACATTGGCGTCGGGCTGGCCGGGATAGGGCGCAACGTCAAAGTGCGCTCCGGGAGCGGGGGCAAACTCGATTGACTTGGGCGCGATGGCGACGAAATGTTCCAGGGGGTAAATGCTTTTGGGATCGATATTGACGCTGCCGGTGTAGGGCACGGTGTAGACAACGCTGAAACGGGTTTCGCCGGGGCGAAGAGGAAACAGGAAGGCGTAGCGATTTTTGGCGTTCGCGCCTTCGGGCACGGGCGCGGAGTTCACGGGCTGGCCGCCGGCGGTCATGGCCTGGCCTTCGGTGACGGTGGCGCCGTCGGGGACGTAGAACTCGAGGTTGTGCTCGTTCATCTGCGTGCGCGGCGGGGTGGATGTGTTGTTCACGGCGAAAGTGCGTTCGACTTCGAGCTGGCCCTGACTGGCCTGAAAGCGCATGATGTCGGCGACGACGGAGACGCCGTCGATCTTCTTCGCGGCGTCGTACACTTCGACCTCGACCGAAGGTGTTCCGGGAGGGGCCATCTTGTGATAAGTGACTTCCTGATGGATGACACGGACGAGATGCGGGCCCTCGGCGTCGAGCTTGAAACTGAATTTACCGCTGGCGTCGGTTTTGGTGCGGCCGGCTTCTTCCATGCCTTGACCGAGGCTGAGGAGGACAACGTCATCGCCGGCGGAGGGTTTGCCGGTGGTGCCGTTGCGGACCCGGCCAGTGAGGGTTTGGGCGGAGGCGAGGGAAGTGAGGAGGAGCACGAGACAGATGATTTGCAAAAAAGGCCGGATCGGAGTGCAAGCGGACAGCAGGTCCCTCGACTCCGTGACTGCTTCGCTTCGCGAAGCGGTCACTCCGCTCGGGATGACAGAGCTTGCTTGGGTCAAAAGTTGGATTCCTTTCAGGGTCTCCAGTCGGATTCTTTTCGGGGGTCGGTTCATGATCTCGCTTTTCTGGGGGCGGCGGCCCGGGCTTCGAGGCGGGCGATTTCGGCCAGGAGGGTGGCGGCTTCGTCCTGCAGGGAAGCTTTCAGGGACTGGTAATCGGAGTCGGGCATTTTGCCGGCCTGGAATTCGAAGTTGAGGTCGCGCAGGTTTTCGTAGACGGCGTCTTTGCGCTCGCGCAGGTAGGACGCGCGAGTTTTTTTCTGGCCAACGAAGAGCTTGCCGGGCGTGAAAATGTAGAAGAGCGCGGCGGCGGTGGCGAGAAGGCAGCAGGCTAATTCTAAGTTCATAGGTCAGTCTCCTTGCCGGCCTGATCGCGGAATTTCTTAAGATCGTCCGTGCTCGTGGGGTGCAGGCCTTCGGCGATGGCGGGAGCGGGGCGCTTCTTCCATTCGCGGACCACGATTACCACAAAGCCGACTCCGAAGGCCAGCGCGGCGAAGGGCACGATCCAGGCGGTGCGATCGAAGCCGCTGGTTGTGGGGGCAGCGAGGACGGTGGGTCCGTATTTCTGGACGAAGGCTTGCTCGACCAGGCTGTCGCTATCGCCGCGGTCGATGGCGGCCTTGAGTTCGTTGCGCATGCCGTCGGAGTCGGGGCAGCCGACGTGATTGCATTCCAGAAGAACCTGGTTGCAGCTGCAGATGCACATCATCTGATGGCCGATTTCGTTGAAGCGCGTGGCGGGGTCGCCGGCGCCGAGCAGGGCGAAGACGGCGAGGGAGAGCAGGGAGCAATGGAGCAGGCGGCGGATTGAGTTGGGTCGCGTCATTGTCGTCAGTCTTTGCTGCTAGTGGCCCTCAGCGGCTAAAGCCGCGATCTGGGGATTGTCTTTACGGCACGACTATAAGTCGTGCCCTTCCCGGTCGTGCTCCCTTCCAAGTCCGATATGCTTCCATCATCCGGGCTGCGCCCGGCGGACAGCCGAGGGCGGCTGTCCCCACATAGAGCAAACCCTTAACATAAAGTAAAAGCTTAATCTCCTGTCACGGCCGGGACTGCGTGCTCTACCAGTCTGGGGGCCGGGATGCGGACTGGGGCGGGGGCGTTGGGGATCAGGGCCAGCACGGTGCCGCCGAGGATGATCCAGACGCCGAGCCAGATCCACATGACCAGCGGGTTGAGGTGCGCTTTGATGATGGGCTCACCTTTTTCATTTTGCCCCTCGTAGACGATGTAGAGATCTTCGTTCAGGGTGGAACGAATGGTGGGCATGGTCTGCGCCTGCTGGCTGGCTTTGTAGAAGCGGCGCTCGGGATACATGGTGTCGATCAGGCGTCCGCCCTTGAAGACGTCGATGATGGCCCACTCGCTGCCGTAGTTGGGTTTGTCTTCCTGGGTAAAAGACCGGCAGACGAGGGTGTATTTGCCGATCGACATTTTGTCGCCGTAGCCCAGGCCTTTGTCGGATTCTTTGTCCTGATTGAAGGCGGAGCCGGCGAGTCCGATGATGACGACTACGACGCCGAAGTGAACGATGTATCCGCCGTAACGGCGGGTGTTGCGATGGGTGAGCTGGACCATGGAGGCGAACATGCCCTGGCCAGTGTGTCCGGCGATGACGCGGGCGCCGCGGTAGTACTCGCTGGCGATGGTGAGCGTGACCAGCACGGAGAGGCCGATGGCCATGAGGGAATAGAAATAAGAGACGTCCTGCCAGGGGCGGAGAGCGAAGGGAGATCCCCAGCTGATGGGCGTGATCATGAGGAAGACCATGACGGCGACGGCGCCGATGGTGGGCCACATGAAATTGCGCTTCAGGCTGTCGAAAGAAGTCTTGCGCCATGCCAGCAACGGGCCGACGGCAGTGAGGATGAGGAGCAGCAGCGCGACCGGGATGGCGACGCGATTATAAAAAGGCGCGCCGACGGTGACTTTGTTGCCTTGCACGAGTTCGGAAATTTTCGGGAACCAGGTTCCCCAGAGCACGGTGAAGCAGAGGAGAACGAAGAGAAGATTGTTGAACAGGAAGCTCGATTCGCGGGAGATGAGCGACTCGAGTTTGTGCTCGCTGCGCAGGTGATCTTTGTTCTTGAAGAAGAAGAAAACGAAAACCGCGAGGCTGATGGAAAGGAACCAGGCGAACCAGGTTCCAATCGACGACTGCGCGAAGGCGTGGACGGAACTGATGATGCCGCTGCGAGTGAGGAACGTTCCAAGAATTGCCAGCCAGAAGGTGGCGAAGACCAGCCACATATTCCAGACTTTGAGCATGCCGCGCTTCTCCTGCATCATGACGGAGTGGAGGAAGGCGGTGCCGACGAGCCAGGGCATGAGCGAGGCGTTCTCGACGGGGTCCCATCCCCAGTAGCCGCCCCAGCCGAGCACGGCGTAGGCCCAGTGAGCGCCGAGGAAGATGCCGCAGGTGAGAAATCCCCAGGTGACCATGGTCCAGCGGCGGGTGATGTGGATCCATTTTTCGCCGGGATACTTCATGATGAGCGCGCCGAGGGCGAAGGCGAAGGGGACGGTGAATCCGACGTAGCCCAGGTAAAGCATGGGCGGGTGGATGACCATCTCAGGATATTGCAGGAGCGGGTTGAGGCCGCTGCCGTCGGGGCGCAGCGGGCCTTCTAGCATGCCGAAGGGGTTGGCGGCGAAGTTGACCAGCAGCAGGAAGAATATTTGTACTCCGGCGAGAACGACCGAGGCATAGGCGAACAGGCGCTGATCGGTCTTGTAGCGCAGACGAAGGACGAAGCCGTAACCGGCGAGCAGCAGCGACCAGAACAGGAGCGAGCCTTCCTGGCCGGACCAGAGCGTGGCGAACTTATAAGGAGCGGGAAGGTCGCGGTTGCTGTGATGGAAAATGTAGGCGATGGTGAAGTCGTCGCGGAAGGCGGCGACGACGAGAGCGATGGCGGCGAGGGTGACGAATCCGAAAACTACCACACCGGCGCGGCGAGCGGTTTCACTCAAGCGCTCCCAGCCGGGGTCTCCGGGATAGAAGAGGGCGAGCGCGCCCACTCCAAACGAATAGATGCTCAACGCCAAGGCGAGGAGCAAGGCGTAATTACCGATTGTCGCCATGCGGAAGAACCCCGAGGTATTTTTTCAGATACCCCTATGGTACAAGCAACCGGAGGAAAGCGCGAGAAGGCGGAAGGACGTTGTGGCGTAAACGTTTCCGTGGATGGACAAAAAAACAGAACGGCGGCGGCGGCCGGGGCTCGGCCGCCAGGCGCTTCGGACAGAGAGCGCCCTCTGCTCTTTCGTTCTAGGCGCTGTGCTGGCGGTAGCGCTGCATAACCTCGCGCTCAGCGGCTAGCCAGTCTTCGGCTTCGTGGCCCGATTCAAACCCGCGGCGCTCGGAGAGCAGGTAGGCGAGCTGGCGGATTTCATCGTCCAAATTGATGGGAAGCAGATTGGCGCGGGGCTCCGCTTTGGCGGTTTGCGCCTGGGGCGCGGTCTTGCGGGCTGCCGTCTTCTTGGCGGCGGGAGCCTGGGCTGGGGACGCGCTGCTTTCCCTTGCGGGTGCGGCCGCTGCTGCACTGCCGTTGGCGGGTGCCGGACTGTTCGCCGAGCTCGTGACTGGACTGTTGGCGGGGCTAGTGGTGGTGGAAACAGTGGGTGCTGGATTCGTGGTCTTTTTGGGGATTCTGGGCTTTGTCATGGGATACTCCTTGCATGCTCCTAAGTTCAGGAATGATTGAAATTGTTGATGAATGAACAACATACACATCGGCCCCGTACTTTCCTGGTTGCGACCAGTACTGTGTTTGTAGGGTTACACTTCAATATAGCGCTTTTGGGCCTGTGGAAGAGATTGAGTTTGCATGAAAAAATGTGATGGGAGTGGCCGGTATTCCCGAAGTAAACGTGTGCTTTAAGCGGCAGGCCTGGCGCCGTCTTGCAAAGCGGAGAGTGTCTGCGTGAGGCAGATTGCAAAGCCTGAGGTGCGCTTGGTAGGCTGGCCTCCGGAACTACGCGCAGGAGCGACTGATTGCAGGTCAAGCTGTCCGCCAATCTGGATTTCTTGAGGGCGGTCGCGGTTCTGCTCGTTCTGGCGCAACATATTCTGAACCGCTTCGGCATCGGCCCCCTGCTGGGCATTCGCATTCCACCGATCGGAGTGTTTGGCGTTCTCCTCTTCTTCGTTCACACCTGCCTGGTGCTGATGTACTCGATGGAACGCAGTGGATTGGATGGCTCGGCCCTGGCGGGCAACTTCTATGTGCGGCGGTTGTTTCGCATTTACCCACTGAGCATCCTCGCGGTACTGACGGCTGTGGCGCTGCATCTGGATGCGGTGCAGGGGGTTCCAGGGCTTTCGCGGGCGGCGCCGGTCGCAACCGGGCGGATCGTGTCGAACCTGCTGCTGATGCAGAACCTTTTCAAGACCGGCTCGATCATCAATGTGCTGTGGTCGCTGCCGTTTGAAGTGCAGATGTATATCTTCCTGCCGTTCCTCTTTTTGTGGATTCGGGGCAAGCGGAGTGCGGCGTGGCGGCTGGGCATTCTGTGGGGGATCTTTGTGCTGCTCGCCATGGCTCGCACTTATTGGGCTGACCACGGGGCCCCGGTTGGATTCGTGGGAAGATTATTATTGCTGGAATACGTTCCTAATTTTCTGCCGGGCGTAATCGCCTTCTCGCTGGTGCACACGCCCAGGATGAAATCGTATTGGTGGCCTCCGTTTATTTTGCTTTTGGTGGCGGCTTACTCTATTGTGCCGAGTTCAGCTACAGGCTGGGTCTTGTGCCTGCTGCTGGGATTGAGCATCCCATTCTTTGCGGAGATCAGGACGGGGTGGTTGCGCGTGGTCAGCAACCGGATCGCGACGTATTCCTACGGCATTTACCTTTCGCACCAGTTCTGCCTGTGGTTTATTTCCGACATGCTGGGCGCGTGGCCGCTGTGGAGCAGAATTCTGATTTTGATAACGATGCTGGTCGGGATACCGATCGTGCTGTACCACGCGATTGAAAAGCCGATGATAAAGGTGGGTGCCAATCTGGCGGAAAGATGGCATGCGCGGGCGATGGTCGCCGCCGTCGCGCGATCGTGAGGCGGCCGGTGCCGGCGTGCTGGCATGCTGGCGGAAAGCGCTTTGTTATAATTTAGACTCGCTTCTTTACAGGAGCTTCTGTGAGCGAGCATCCTTTAATGCGAGCTTCAATGCGAGCTTCGGGGGCGCTATCGTCTAGGGGTTAGGACGGAAGATTCTCAATCTTCAAACCCGGGTTCGATTCCCGGTAGCGCTACCAACTTACCTGTTGCTATCCACCGTTACTGCTTGCATTTCCCGCAGTTCCTCTCAACGCGGGCCAAATCACTGGTAGGCCTGAGTGGGGCACAGTAGGGGGCACAGTGGAAGTCCATTCAACCAAAACCCCATCATGTCTATTACGTCAATGGACTACATGGTATACTTCGAGTGGTTTTTTGGGGAATAACACTTTAGTGGTGATAATCGAGCCTCCAGGACCATTTTGAGCACGATTTCGATCGCCAGCCAGAGGAGAACCCGTGATCCTCTTCATTGCGAGAACCTGGACTTTGTGGTGGATTTGCGCGGTTGCGGCGATTCTGCGGTGGTTCCACGTCCTGTCCGCGAACGCCGCGGTGGAAGTCCACGAGAAGCCCGCAAGTAGTCGAGAGAAAGCAGACATCGTTTCCGTTTAATTGGGAGTTCCGGGGCTGGTACCGATCCTGGCTAGGGGATTCGCTTATGCGAGCGCCATCGGGAAAGCGGCCGTACCTCCGTGTTGTTCTATCTGTCCCTCCCCCTGATGTTCACTCGGCGCAGCTCTGTAGCGGAGCATGGCGCAGGCGCGACCACGGTTCAGCGGCTGAATTCGGCTCGTAAGGGGGAGGTGCATTGAAAATGAAGATCAATTATTCCTGGGGAAGCATGCGCAGTGATCTGCTGGCCGGCGTGACCGTCGCGGCCATCTCTTTGCCGCAAGCCATGGCTTACGCGTTGATCGCGGGTGTTGACCCGCGCTTTGGGCTGTATTCCGCCATCGTGGTCACGCTGGTCGCCTCGGTATTTGGTTCATCCTCACACCTGATCAACGGGCCCACGAACGCTATCTCGCTGGTGGTGTTCAGCGCTCTCGGTTTCTTCAATCCTGACGCCCGGCTCGACGCTTACCAGGCCATGTTCCTGTTAGGCATCATGATTGGCTGCATTCAGATTCTGATCGCGATATTCAAGCTGGGCGACCTGACGCGTTACATCTCGGAGTCCGTCATCATTGGTTTCATGGCCGGGGCAGGCGCTCTGGTGGGACTAACCCAACTGGGCAACCTGTCCGGATTACGCGACCGTGGAACAGGGCAACAGCATGTGCTTTACCGCATTTGGCTGACCCTGAGCGGAGGCCATGCGAATCCACGCGCGCTCGGCATTGGACTGGGAACCATCGTTCTCGTCATCCTGCTCAGGCAACTGGCCCGCAAATATCGGCTGCCGCAATTTGACATGCTGATGGCCTTGATCATTGCGGCGCTTGTCGCCGCAGCCTTCGGCTGGTCGAAACCAGGGCTTAATGGCGCTACTGTGATCTCTGTTGTGGGAAGTGTCCCGCGCAACCTCCCCATGCCGCATATTCCGCAGATTCAGTTTGGGTGGGTGAAGGAACTGTCGGGGAGCGCTTTAGCCATCGCCTTTCTCGGATTGTTGGAAGCACTGGCGATCGCCAAGTCAATCGCTAACACCACGCGCCAGCCCCTCGACTACAACCGGCAGTGTATGGCAGAAGGCTTGGCGAATCTTACGGGCGGATTTTTCCAATGCTTGCCCGGCTCCGGCTCGCTGACCAGATCGGCAATTAATTTTCAATCTGGCGCTGTGAGCCGACTATCTGGCGTCTTCGCGGCGGGAACGGTGGCACTCGTGGTCGCCGCACTCGCCCCATTTGCCCGATATATTCCCAAGGCTGCCCTGGCCGGTCTGCTCCTGGTCACGGCTGTGCGGCTGGTGGATTGGAAACGGTTGAGCTACGCCGTCCGGGCCTCGCGCTACGATACCGCCTTGGTTTTAGTGACTGCCTTCTCCGCCGTCTTTATCAGCGTCGAATTCTCTATCCTGATCGGCGTGGCATTGTCGATCCTGATGTTTGTTCCGCGCGCTGCACTTCTGCGCTGGACCGAACTGGTAGTGAGCGGTGACCGGGTGGTACGCGAACGCGTTCCGAGCGACCCGCCCTGCACGGCTATGTTGCTCTACGATCTGGAAGGCGAGCTGTTCTTTGGTGCCGCTCCGGAACTCGATCGTTGTTTCAATCATCTGAAGCACCGCACGGAAGAAGAGGGCATCCGCTTTGTCGTGTTGCGCCTGAAGCGCACCCGCAATCCGGATATGGTCTCGCTCGAACGCTTCGATCATTTTCTCCACGACATGCAGGCGCGCGGAGTAAGAGTGCTGCTTTGTGGCGTTCGTCCAGCTCTCCTCAAGGCCATGGAGAATCTCGGCTTTCACGATTGGTTCCCAGCCAACTGCGTCTTTCCTGAAGAAAGGAAGAAGTTCTCGGCGACTCTCAAGGCCGTTCGTCATGTCTATGAGCTTCTGCAAGAGAACTCCTGCAATCATTGCGGAGAAAACGAACTGGCGGCAGATCGGCAGCCAATGTATTACCTGGTCTAGTTCGTCGCAATAGCCGAATCTCTATTTTGTGAGCAACCGGGTCAAACCTGGAGTATCCTACAAACGGTCGAGCGACGAACCCAAGGGGAAGATTGGTGGATTGTGTCAAGCATACAGCCATGAGGCCGCGAGATGGGCGCGGACTCCCGATCTAGCAGTTGGGGAATCTGCCGCAAGCGTACGAAGTGCTGCTGGCATAGCAAGAAAGTAAATCGACTTAGTTGGATTGCGTTGGGAAGAGGAACCCTTCCTGCCTGCCTGATCCTCTCCCTGATCCTGGCTCTAACATCTCTGGTTCCGGCGCAGGAGACCTACACCGTTTCCGCGCAAGCGCTGCGAGTGCCGGCAAAGGCGCTTGCCCATCTGAAGTCGGCACAGGAGAAGTTCGCCAAGTCCGACTTTGCCGCCGCCCAGCGAGAGATCGATCATGCGTTGCAAGTGGATTCGACTTGCGCGGCGGCATTCTCCATGCGGGCTCTGCTGCGGCTGTCTTCGAGGGACTTCAACGGAGCCATCGAGGATGCCAGGCACGCTGCAGCGCTTGATCCCACTGATGCGATTGCGTATCTGGCGCTGGCGACTGCTTACAACTCAGTCAGCGAATTCCAGAAAGCAGAGGGGGCCGCGCAGCAGGCTCTGAGGATGCGACCTGATTTCTGGCAGGGACGATTGGAGATGGCTAAAGCCCTGTATGGTGAAGGCCGGCTGGTCCTGGCGTTGCGCGAACTGGACGAACTAAACAAAGATTTTCCAGATGTGCATCTGGTTCGAGCCAACATACTCGTAGGGCTCACTCGGGGAGAGGAAGCGGCGCAAGAATTTGGTCGATTCCTGCAGGAAGCTCCCAGCGATCGTCGCAGCAACCAAGTCAGGAGAATAGTAGGCGGGATCAACGAACCCGCACGCCCGGCATCTTCGCTTATGGCTCCGTAGTTTTATGGCTCCATAACTCATCGGCACTCGTCGACCAAAGCATTTCTTCCCCAGTCGTTCTTCTTACCAGCGGCGGCAAACCACTTCGATGCAAGGTTTCGATTGGTTGTAACCGAATTTTAATGATCATGTCTATTGACGTACTAGACATTCTCCCCATATATTCCTTCTGCGAGCGTCAGGCCGCAATAAAGATATGCCCACCCCCATCATCACCACGAAGCTGCAATGTAGCAACCGGGTCATCGGCGATCGACACCGACGCATGATCCGGGCTGCCGAAGGAAAGCAGTAGTTTCGTTCGCTAGCTGTCTCAGAGCTGTTCGCTGTGAATAAATGAGAACGCTAAAACTGTGGGAGTTCCCTGCTCAAGAACGAGTGGGCTTCTAAAGGTAATTCGCAATCAAAGGGGATTGTCATGAAGCATTTGGGGCGTGTTCTGGTGTTCAGCGTATTGTTGGCCGGCGCGGTCGCGCTTCATGCGCAGATCGTCGAGACTGGCACGATAACCGGCGTGGTGCGGGACAAATCGGGTGCGGTAGTTTCGAAGGCTCAGGTCAGTATTCGCAACGCGGCGACCGGCCTGACCAGCAGCACTGTCACCGATTCGCAGGGCCTCTATGTATCTCCACCGCTCGATCCCGGTGACTACACTATCGAGTTTGAGTCCGCCGGTTTCGGCAAAGTCCAGGAGCACATAAGGTTGGAGGTCGGCCAGCGAGCGGCCGCGGACGCCGTGCTGACCGTGGGCAGCGCCGGCACGCAGACCGTTACCGTCGAGGCCACCAACGAACTTTTGGAGAGCGAGAGCTCCACCGTCTCCAATCTGCGCAGCGAAGAAGCCGTCAAAGATCTTCCTTTGAACGGGCGCAACTTTGCTGAGCTGCTGGGTCTGGGAGCCGGCGTCGTGCCGGCGCAAACCCAGATCGTGAGTATTCCTTACACTCAGCAGCGCGGCCCTTCGTCTTACGCCTTCAATGGCCTTCGTTATCAGGAAAACCGCCTGCTCCTAGATGGCATCGGGGACAACGAAAACCATAACGGTCTGGCAGTTGTGATCTTTCCGCCCATTGACGCCGTGCAGGAATTCTCGGAAGAAACCACTGACGCCGACGCACGCTATGGCCGTGGTAATGCTGGCACCATCAACCTGATTTATAAGTCCGGCACGAATCAATATCACGGAGAAGTGTTTGAGTTTCTGCGCAATTCCGCTTTGGACGCGCGAAACTTCTTCGATACCAAGGGCAAACCCGGTTTCCGGATGAACGAATTTGGCGGCACTTTCGGCGGACCGCTGTTGTCAAGAAAAGATCCCCACACCTTCTTCTTCGCCGATTACTCCGGGCAACGCACCCGTCAGGGTCTGACCTACGTCGACACGGTGCCGGATTTCAAGCTGACCAGCGCCGGCTATGATTTCTCCGCCTATCCCCAGGCCATTAAGAGTCCTATCACCGGCACTCCCTACGCCAACAATTTCATTCCGCTGGGCGACCCCGCCATCAATCAGACAGGCGCCAACATTCTGAGTTTCATTCAGCAAAACGCGGCGCCCAATATTGCGGGAGCAACGACCGCCAACAACTTTCTCTTTAATCCGACGCGCGCGGTAACGGAAGACGCTTTCGACGTAAAAATCGACCACCGCTTCTCCGATGCTGACAGCGGCTTCTTTCGTTACAGCCAGGCCCGGGACAACATCGCGCAGCCCGGCATTCTCCCGGTGCCGTTGGTGGGAGATGTCATCTGCGGACCGGCAAAGGATCCGACCCATCAGGCGGTGATCAGCGAAACCCACATCTTTACTCCGACCACCATCAACTCAGTGCGCTTTGGCTGGTCGCGATTCTTTGTCTACGCCGAAAACTGGGACGCCGGTTTGAACCTTCCCACTCAACTGGCCATTCCCGGAGTTGACATCCCCGGAAATCCGGCCTCTGACGGACTTCCGGTCATGACCTTTGCCGGTGACTCACCGATCGGCGATGCCGGTAACAGTCCCACCCACATCGGAACCAATAACTATCAGTGGGATGACAACGTCAACCTCGTCCGCGGCAAGCACTCGCTCGATATCGGTGTCGAACTGGTTCGTCTGCAATACAACATGTTCCAGACGGGCGACGAGCACGGCGCCTTCTCGTTCGGCACGGTGTTTAGCGGATTGGCCTACACCGATCTGCTTTTTGGAGGGCCGAAGACTGGGGTATATGCATTCCCGAACGGCAATAATGGATTCGGATTCCGGCAGACTGACCTTTCGTTTTATGGGCAGGACAATTACAAAGTCAGCAGCCGGCTGACCCTCAACCTCGGCGTCCGCTACGAAAACTTCCTAGGCTGGCCATGGACCGAAGTTCAAAACCGGATGTACAACTTCGTTCCCTCACTGTCGACAACGCAACTCTACCAGGTGGGAAGGAACGGCGTTCCGCGCAGCGGTGCGAACGGTAACAACTTGAACTTCATGCCGCGCGTCGGCTTTGCCTTAAAGCTGACTCCAAAGACGGTCCTGCACGCGGGCTTCGGCATTTATTACTCCGCGCCCAACGTCACCAACTCAGATGGCCTGTCAAACAACGCGCCGGCCCTCGATTACTGGACGTTTAACAACTCATCGGTATACGGCGCGGCCGCCACCAACGGCACCCCGTTCAATTACGCTTCCGACGGGTTCGTTCACACACCGGCGACAAACGCCAGCAACTTGCCCGAGGGCCTACCGGTATACGCCCAGGATCCTCACGCCAAGACTCCCTACAGCGAGCAGTGGCACCTGACGGTTCAAAGGGAGCTCACGCCCACGACCACGCTCAGCGTCGCCTACGTCGGAACCAAGGGAGTGCATCTGGACGATCTGGTCGACATCAACGCAGGTTCGCCGGGCACGACGAACGTAACCGTAAACCGTCCCTACCCATTCTTCGCTCAGATTTACCAGCTCGAGACCAATCAGATCTCCAGCTACAACGGGTTGCAAGTCACGGCCGAGCGGCGAGCGCGCAACCTGACGTTCCTGGCCTCCTACACCTACAGCCACGCGCTTGACGAAAACACGAGCAGCCCGGGCACAAACAGCGCCACCGGCAACGCGATGAATCCCTACGATCTCCGCGCCGACTACGGAAACTCAGACCTGGACGTTCCGAACCGCTTCGTGGCCAGCGTGAATTACCAGTTGCCGTTCAAAGCGGACGGCAAACTGAACCCGGTCGTGCAGGGATGGCAAGTGAACGCTATTCTCAATTACTTCGACGGTTTGCCCTTCTCAGTCGCATCGGCGAACGGCGTCGGCGACGGACTAACGCCGCGCGCGGATACCGTTCCCGGCTTGGGCAACGGATCGCTGTCGCCAGGCAAGCGCACCCGGGAGGAGTGGTTCAACACTTCCGCCTTCGTGAGTATTCCTCTGACCGGGCCGCTGGCCAACGGGCAGTGGGGCGATTCCGGGCGCAACATCCTTCAGGGTCCAGGGACGAAGGACATCGATTTCTCGCTGTTCAAAAACTTCCAGGTCGCCGAATCCAAGAACCTGCAATTCCGCGCCGAGTTCTTCAATCTGTTCAATACTCCGCAGTTCAACAATCCGTCGGCGGTTGCTCCTACTCCTGCGGCGACCAGCACGACGCTTGTGCCGAATATCACCGCCGGATCGGCGTATGGAACGATTTCCTCGGCGGGTTCACCCACAACCTTCCAGCGAATTTCGCGGGAAATCCAGTTGGCGATGAAGTTCACCTTCTAGCCCTAAGGCTCGACGCGTATGACATGCGAATCGATTGCGATTCCGCAGCAACGGAGAAAGGACATGAACTTTACAGACGCGTGGCTTCTTACCAAGAAGATCGTGGTCGGAATTGTCATCACCCTGGTTCCCCTGGCGATCCTCACCGGAGGGCTGTGGCTTACGCAACGGTTCGCCGGCGCTCATGCGCAGGACAAACAAACCACTTCAACAAAGGCGGTGACCTATGCAAATTGACGCGGCGGTTCGTAAAAGCATCTTCAAAGGGATCTCTCTCAGCCTGTTCATTTATGCGCTGCCGGTTGCGCTTTTGTTTCTCACATTCGCGCTGAGAGGTCAGCACCCGTGGCATAGCCCGCTTTCCGCCAATCAGAGTTGGTGGCTGGGCCGCTGGAATGACTGGGGGATTACGGGCTTCATGGTCGTTCTGGGGCTGGCTGAATTAGTGCTGGGCCTCTACGATCACGATCGCTGGGATGGCAACGAGAAGCTGACTGACATCGCCTGTTTTGCGTTCCCGCGGATCATCGTCCGTCCATTCTTCACTTATTTCAGTTTGAAGGTGCTGCCCTTTGTGCTGCCGGGAGTAGCCAATATTTTTCGCTGGGTCCCGTTCTGGTGGGGATTCTTCATTATTTGCATCGCCGACGACCTTACGCAGTATTGGTACCACCGCCTGCATCATCAGGTTCCGTGGCTATGGCGCTTTCATCGTACCCATCACTCCGCGCCCTACATGGGAATGTCGATGGCGAGCCGGCAGAATGCCTTCTACACCATCTTTTTCTCGCAAACCTATCTGACCTCTTCGCTGGTCTATCTCGGCCTGGGCCCTTCGGCTTTGGTGGTGCACGCCGCCAAGAGCATGATCACGACGCTGGCGCATTCCAGTATCCCGTGGGACAAGCCCTTTTATCAGCATCGAGTTCTCCATCCCATCGCGTGGGTTCTTGAACGTTTCATCTCGACTCCCGCCACCCACCACGCCCATCATGCCGACTCAACCGATGATGGCGTGGGCTATTACAAGGGCAATTTCGGAAACATGTTTTTTCTGTGGGACGTCATGTTTGGTACCGCTCACATCTCACGCCAGTACCCGAGATCCTACGGCATTTCGCACTATGCCGGAGATCCGTGGTATGCACAGTTCCTGTGGCCGGTATTCAAATCCAACGTGGAGGGCAGTGAGTTGGCGGCGAACGGACCCATGGTGAAAGAGGAGAAGCCGTCGGCGGATTATTCTCCGGCAACTGAATCCGGCAGCGGTGCGCTTGGACTCAGTTCGCAAACTGTATAGCTGCGCTTGATCGCAGGCCGAACTCACGAACCTCTAACCAAGTCACCACGGAATCACATAGACCAAGGAGATCCATGAACGGGAAAAGCGTATTGCGGGTGTTGGCATCGATTCTGGTACTGGCATCGACTACGGAACTAACGCTGCATGCTCAGGAAACACAGCCCTATCAAGGAGTGGTTGGCCGGACCCTCGCCGAGTCCAAAGAATGGTGGCCGGAGCCGGTGAAGCCACCAGCCGGCTCGCCAAACGTGGTGTGGATACTCTTAGATGATGTGGGCTTTGGCGCTGCCGGAACATTCGGCGGGCTGATCCAGACTCCCACGTTCGACGCTCTTGCCGCCAACGGCTTGCGCTATACCAACTTCCATACGACTGCCATCTGCGCCCCAACCCGCTCCGCGCTGCTAACTGGCCGTAACAGCGCATCGGTGCACGTTTCTGGATTTTCACACACGATTCTTTCCGCCGGATTCCCCGGCTGGGACGGCAGAATGCCCGCCACGGCTGGGACCATTGCAGAAATTCTTCGCGACAATGGCTACAACACTTTCGCGGTGGGCAAATACGGCGTGACTCCTGACGAAGAAGCAACCGATGCAGGCCCATTTGAGCATTGGCCGACGGGAAAAGGCTTTGACCATTTCCTCGGATTCCTTGGTTCGCAAACCGATCAGTACAAGCCGGACTTGGTCGAAGATCAGGCCCACGTCCGTCCCGATGGCCGCCATCTCAGCGCTCAGATCACCGATAAAGCCATCAGTTATATCGATCGCCAGAAGAAAGCAGCTCCCGACAAGCCCTTCTTCCTCTACTACGCACCGGGCGCCACGCATGCTCCGCACCAGGTCGATCAATACTGGAGCGATCAATACAAAGGAAAATTCGACAAGGGCTGGGATGCTTATCGTGAAGAAGTATTTGCCCGTCAGAAGAAACTCGGCCTAATCCCTGCCGACGCGAAGCTTCCCGATCGCAACCCGGACATCAAGGCATGGGATCAATTATCGGCAGACGAAAAAAAGCTTTATGCGCGCTTCATGGAAGTCTATGCGGGTTATCTGACGTATACCGATTACGAAGTTGGCCGTTTGATCGATCACTTGAAAGAGATCAACCAACTGGATAACACGCTGGTATTTCTTATGATCGGCGACAACGGTGCGAGCAAAGAAGGCACGTTGAACGGGGATATTGACCGCCCATTGTGGGGTGCCCAGCCTTTAACGGAAGACGAAAATATTAAATATAACTTGGACAAGATTGGAGAGATCGGTACGTCCGCTGCCAAAGAGGGGAATTATCCGCTCGGCTGGGCTCAGGCTGCCAACACGCCTTTCAAGTTCTGGAAGCAGGACGCGAACAGCGAAGGCGGCACGCGCAATCCGCTCATCATCTCTTGGCCGAAAGTGATTAAGGACAAAGGTGGAATTCGCACTCAGTACGGCCACGTAATCGATATTTTTCCAACCACACTCGATCTCTTGGGTATCAAGGCGCCCGAGCAGATCAAGGGAATCAAACAGCAGGCCATTGAGGGAACGTCTTTGGCGTATTCCATCGACGATGCCAAGGCGCCTTCCCGCCACACGCTGCAGTATTACTACATCTATGGTGCGAGATCGATTTATCATGACGGGTGGAAAGCTGAATTGGCATATCCAAACAGCTTCGTCACGGGAAACGCCCAAAGCAAAAAGGTTTTTGATGAGAATGCATGGGAGCTCTACAACCTCAACGAGGACTACACAGAGCGAATCGACCTGGCCAAGAAGTATCCTGAGAAACTGGCTGAGCTAAAAGCTTTGTTCGAAGAGCAGGCCAAAGAACATCATCTCTATCCCTACATCACATGGGACGATGTCTTTAATGCCCGAATTCACCGCACCCCAGGCTCCAAGTCATTTCTTGATGCTGTGAAAGATGTAACCAAGCCCGGTGAGAACCAATAATCGTGACGACTCCGACGGCACAAATTTCGGCGGGACGGATTTTGGTGCTCGCTCTTTGCGTCTGTGCGATCGCCATGAATCGTTCCGCCGACATTCAGCAGGTCGCGGCGCAGAGTGACGGACCAATGCAATGCGACAGCGGCATGTCGCGGCATTCCTTGCATGCGGCGGTCATGGTCGCGAGAGAGGACATAGCCGCGCCTGAAAAATCCGGCAACGCAGAAGATGCTCCGCCAGGCATGGTGTGGGTTCGAGGCGGACGCTTCTGGATGGGAACCAACCATATGGAAGACGCGCAGCCGGTTCACCAGGTGGAAGTGAAGGGTTTCTGGATCGACCGCACCGACGTCACCAACGAAGAATTTGCGCGCTTCGTGCAGGCCACCGGCTATGTAACCGTTGCCGAACGCCCACTCGATCCGAAGGAATTTCCAGACCTAGCGCCCGCAGACTTGGCGCCCGGCGGTGTCGTCTTCACACCTCCGGCCGGTCCGGTCGCGCTGGAGAATCCACTTGCGTGGTGGAGATTTGTGCGCGGCGCGAATTGGCGCCATCCCAATGGCCCCAAGAGCAATCTTCAGGGCAAAGAGAAATTTCCGGTCGTTCAAATCGCATGGGCCGACGCCGTGGCCTACGCCAAATGGGCAGGCAAGCGCCTCCCCACCGAAGCCGAGTGGGAGTTCGCTTCTCGTGGCGGCCGCGACCGGCAAAACTATGCCTGGGGCAATGAACTCAATCCCAACGGCAAGTGGATGGCGAATACTTTTCAGGGACATTTTCCCGACAAGAATACTTCTGAGGATGGTTTCGCCGGCCTAGCCCCGGTCGCATCGTTCCCCCCCAACGATTTCGGCCTGTACGACATGTCGGGAAATGTCTGGCAGTGGGTGGCGGACTGGTATCGCCCCGACTACTACTCGCAGCTTCAGGACAACGGTTCGATCGCAATCGACCCTCACGGGCCCTCCGGCAGTTTCGATCCGCAGGAGCCCGGCGTCGCCAAGCGTGTGCAAAAAGGCGGTTCGTATCTTTGCACCGATCAGTATTGCGAGCGCTACATTGCCGGTGCGCGCGGGAAAGGAGATCCAGACACCGGAACCAACCACTTGGGTTTCCGCTGCGTCCGCGCCCAGTGAATCCGATCGCTGAGTGGCGTACTGGATCTTCACTTATCCTCTGCTTCTCTAAGGGTGTCTCGGGTTGTAGCGTGAGTGTGAACTGGTCCTGAAGCACGTGCGTCGGAGATATTACGTCAGCAACCGCGACGGGCAAGCGCCCGCGACGTAGGGCTACGTAACCCTTCAGGCCGAAAGAGAATAGACTCAGGTGTCCGGCTGGAGTCTGTCGAGGGCGCGCATCCTGCTTTGCTACCCAATCCCTGGCCCCTTTTGCGGAGGGCGTATGGGGTCTCTTCTGGCGGGCAATTGTTTCCAGTGGGCTTCCGAATCAAAGACCGCTCACTCCACATTGACAGAAGTTTGGTAAGTCTTGCTGGGCTGAACTTCAATGCTCACGGAGTGGTCGAGGAGGGAGTTAAGAAGGTCCGGCTTGGCCCACTCCAGCTTCCAGCCGTTTTCGATGGCCACAATTCGGTAGCGGCCAGGCAGTACGTCGCGCAAAGTAAATGTGCCATCGCTGTCACTTTGATCTCTTCGAAAGAGCGGCAGATTCATTTCCGGATTTTCAGGAATCAGAAGAATCATTGCCCCTGGAAACGGCTGTCCGTCGCGGCGGGCAATTCCGTTGATGGCGGATAGAGTGCTGGACAAGACGATGCTCAATTGGATCGGCTTCGGCTTGGAACTTGTGATTTGGATGTTCTGACCCACGACCTGGGCCCCTTCCGCTGAGAGGCTGGCGACAATCGAATTCTCGCCATTGACGACAAAAACGGAATAGGATCCCGGGCGCAAGAAGTCCGGCTCGAAATGAAATTCGCCGTTCTGGCCAATCTGCGTATCAAGCATCTCGCGGGCACGGATGTTCCAGAGCCGCACAAACGCTTGCGGACGCAAATTGAGGTTGCCGTCCATACGAATGACCCCGCTGATGAGCGGCGGCGCTGAAGCGGCATCGGCATCAAAATCCAGGTCGGTAGTCAGATCGACGAGGGTCATGCGAGTCGAAGGAGTGGGACCGTAAGAGTCCACTTTGAGTTCATACTTGCCCGGAGGAACACCCCTGATTTCGACACTGTCGTCAACCGGTATTTGGCGCTGAGAAGGCGGATCGATGGTGGCGCCGAATACTTTCTGTTGCAGAATTGCATTTTTGGGCTGCTGGGGATTGGTGTTGAAGTGCTTAAGACGCAGGCGCACTGCGGGAACTGCAGTAAGCGTGAAATCGGCCGTGAACTCTTCTCCATCGTTCAACCCGATCTGGGACGCAGACCCGGTATCCGTCACGCCCGGATAGAAAGTTGTGGGAAAGGCGACATCAAAAGCGGATTGCTCCGCCTGAGTGCGATGAGACTCGTCGCCGTCCACCTGAGCGAAGGCCGTGAACCAGGGTTGGGCGGTAACGATCAAGAAGTACGAGCCGGGTTCGAGATGAGAAAAGCGATAAAAGCCGCGATCGTCGGTGAGCGCCTGATCCACAAAGTAGGTCTGAGCCAGCCCGGCACTGCTGTCGGCGCGAAACAGATGGATCGTGGCATTGGGCACCGGATCATGTTCTTCGTCCAAAATTGTGCCGACAATTCGGGCATCGGGACGAAGCCGGAAAACTACATGTTCAGAATCGATCCCCGGGCCCACCACCACGGCGCTGTCGTACAGGCCATGTTGTTCGAATCCCTGCCTTCGATAGCCGTTTCTTTGCCCTATGATCTCGTACTTCCCCGCTTCCAGACCGGTAAAGGTGAATGCACCATCGTCTCCCGTGAGCACCTTCGTGATCTGCGGGGTTGCGTCGTACTGCCCAGCCTTCAGGACCCACACTTCTACGCCCGGTAGCGCCTGGCCGGTGATCGAGCTAACGGTCTTTCCGGTAATCCGAAACTTGGTTGGCCTGGCTTGGGCGGACAATTGCACTACGATGGCAAGAACCAGAAGCAGGCGCGAAAAAATTCTACCGACCATGCTCTACCTTCCCACCGGCGAGACGACCAGATTGAGGTTCGCTGTGCCGTGCGCTTGCACGTTGATATGGATCGCCTTGGAAAGATATGCATTCAGTATTTCCGGGTTGGCGTATTCGAGTTGGTCTGCCTGGTCGAGTGCAAGCAGCTGGTAGTCTCCCGGAGCCACGCCTTGAAAATCAAACTTGCCATCCCCGGCGGGCAGTGTTTTAACCAGGTTACGGTGACCATGCGGCTGTACCAGCAATACGGTCGCGGGTGCAAGATCGTTAGCCTGAACCACGGTTCCACTGACGGATGCCGCATCATCCCGCAAGGTGACTTCGATCGGCGGCGGCTGCCCGCCTTCGGCCACAGTGAGGTCGTCGCTGAGTAAATCGACGCCCCCACACTGTACGGATTTAACTCCCCATTTGCCCGTAGTAGCGATTTCGACCGAGTATATTCCCGGTTCGACGTTCTGGATTCCCGCTGCTGGCCGCCAAAAATTCCTGGGGCGGAAAAAAGAAGACCGGGGCACCAACTGCAAGTACATAGCCGGAGCACCGTCCTGTTGCGGAAGGCCGTGTTCCGTGCTTCCTCCGCTGTGTTCCGCCTGCACCTCTACCTGGATCGAAGGTAAGAGGCTCAGCGCAACATGAACGTCCGGGTTATCAGAGCCGATGACGACCGAGGGACCTGTAGTTGTCATCCGTGCTCCGTTAACGGCAAATGCGGTGACCGTGTATGAGCCGGGGAGGAGTTTGGCCTGAAATCTGCCGTCTTCCATCTGCGCGCCTTGAATGAAATCGGAAGCCTCTCCGGCCTTTCGCGCAAACTGCAGCATGGAAAACCCTTCCCCCTGCGCGCTCACACTGCCACCGATTTCATACATCGGTTCTGGGGCAAGGGTGAAGTTTGCTTCGACTTCGCGTCCGGCTGCCAGTTCAAGTACCGCTGCCCCACCCAGGTCGGAAACTCCAGGGTAGTAACTCTGGGCGTAGGTTTGTTCCCGGGGATTCTGAACTCCACGCTTACTTAGCGTGGTTTGCTGGTTTTGATCAACCGAGATGTAGTACTTACCTGGCGGCAAACCAGCAATGCGGAACTCACCCTCTTCGTTCGTGTTTCCCTGAAACTGCCCATGGGCCCACTGCGCTTGACCCTCGACGATCTGTTTCGTGATGGCGTGGACTTGGAACCCCTCGAGCGGTTGCTCATCTTCGGTTGTGATTCGGCCGGTGATGACGCCTGCGGGTAACATTCTCACCATGATGGGAGAAGCATCGCGGGTGACCTGCACTGCAATTCCAGGGGCGCTTCCGGGCGCGTTCCGCTCGTCGAAGAAACCCGGCTTCATAACGCTGACGAAGGCTCGCCCTTCTGCCAGCCCATCGAATTCGAATCGTCCTGTGCCGTCGGTGAGCACGGCGTGGCCTGCCTGTCCGTTTCCTGACAGATCGTAAAGTGAGACAACCGCGCGGCGGAGGGGTTCTCCAGTGACGGAGTTAACGACCGTTCCAGTCAAACTGCAAACGTTGTTTTCCGGCTTAGAACTGGTCGCGGACGGCGGGGCGGAGATTTCCTGGCCAGGTCCGGTTTGCCCCAAGACGCTAGGCCCGAGCAGTATGAAAAACGATAGCAAGAAGGCACCAACCCACCGGAAACCAACGCCAGAATTCATCGTTTCTCCAGCTTTCCTTGGTGTGGGGGATTAGTGACTCGTAAACCCTAATGGTTACAGACCCCGGCGACCCCTGCCAAGTTCCCAAGGTCATATGCCGGGCGCGCAATCAGGCGAGAACACTCTTGGAGAACCCGGCCCCCAAAAGGTCGCGATCAACGAGAGTAATGATTCAACAGGAACGCGCGCAGACTGCCGCGCATGGCGGACGCATCATCGCTTCGCAGATCATCCCACCGCAACGAAGAACGGTTCTCATGAGGCCTGAAGCTTCTGACCCCTCCAGTTTCCTCCGTCCATTCTGGAACCGCTGCGCCATGCCACCGTGGCTGCACGCGGTGTAAGCGCGTTTCCGGCGAACTCTTCCGGTTGAGAAGCAGACCGCAAGTTACCTTCGTAAGTGTCCAATCGAACGAGTGCGTCCGTAGTATTACACCTTGCAGACGACGACTTCTGGCATCCAGTTTGCGGACGAGACTGACGAATTGCTCGGGCCGAACTCGAATACCTAAGAAAAACCTCATGCGCGCATTGAAGTCGTGCTGGCTTACTTCGCGCAGAAGGTTATCCGCGGCAGGGCTACAGACCGCGGACGAAGCTTGCATGGTTAAGGTAGTGTCCCTCGGCATGGCGTGAGGGCAGGCCCATTTTGCGAATCACCTTTTGCGAATCACTTTTTCGAATTATCCCGGGAAAGGAATACATGCGCTCGCTAACAATGTTCTTTCTGCTTCTGATGGGTTTCACGGCGATAGGATCGCTTGCCCACGCTCAAGTCACGGAACCAGCGAATCAGGTCAATGCGAATCAGGTCGCCGCGAATCAGGTCGATGGATCGACCTCCGTCAGCGCGACTAAGGAAGAAGTGAATCAGTTACGCCGCGAAGTGGCCGCGCAGCGCCAGACCATTGAGGAACTGAAGGCTCTGGTCGAGAAGCTGGCGGAGGCCCAGACAACGGCGCGTGCCCAGGTTGGCTCGACCCAGATTCAGCCTGCATTGGATGCGGCGGCGACAGAAACAAATTCGCGGCCGGCCACGGTTGTTGCAGTCGAAGCTCGGCAGGTCAGTTCTCCAGCCGCAGGCGGAGCTCGCCTGCGGAACGCAGTTTATGTGGAGGCGAATCCTGCGCCGGCGGCAGTGGTGGATCACCCGGCCGCCAGCTCCAAAAACGACACGCCGCTCACCTCCGGATGGAACGGGGAGCATTTCTTTATCAGAAGTCCCGACGGACAGTTCAGCATCAGTCCCTACGGCTACGTGAACACCGATTACCGCGCTTATAAGGGCGATGGCGCGCCGGCGGATACGTTTGTGCTGCGCCAGGCCCGCTTTGGATTTCAAGGCAGCTATGGTTCCCATTTTGATTTCGCGCTGCTCTCCGACGCGGCCTCGACGACCGGTTCGGTGGTGCGCGACGTTTACTTGAACGTCAGATTCAAGCCCGAGTTGCAATTCCAGGCTGGCCAGTTCAAGGCTCCATTCGCACAGGAAACCGGAATCGGCGACACCAGTCTGGATTTCGTGGAGCGCGGATTTCAATCCATGCTGTACCCTTCGGCGGCATCGGCGTACCGCAGTCCCGGGGTCGCGCTGCATGGCGACATTTCCGGGGGCATCGTGCAGTACTGGGTGGGCGCGTTCAACGGCAAGGGCTACGCTTTGGCCAACACCACCAACGAGCCGGAATTCATTGGGCGGCTTCGACTTTATTTGTGGCGCAAATCCAAGAACGACTGGCTGCGGCAACTGGCCTTTGGCGGATCGATTGATCACGCGCTGGCCCGCGGCCTTTCCGGCGATCAGAGCTTCAACGGGACGCTGCCCGATGGCGCCTACAACTTCTTTCCGCAGTTCGCCATTAACGGGCCCATCGAGCGCTACAACGGCGAGTTCACCTACATCAAGTCGCGCTTCTCGCTGCGCGGCGAATACGACCAGTTGAATCAGTTCCGGCAGAATGTCGGCTCCGAACAAGCGGGAGGGCTCGGATTCCTGAGCCTTCCGGGAATCACCGCCAAGGCCTGGGATATCTCCACAACTTACCTGATGACGGGTGAAAAGCGGCCGGAGAACGGGACTCCCCGAGTAAGTCATCCGCTATTCGGGCCCGATACGCCGGGCGGACAAGGACGCGGCAAGGGCGCCTGGGAACTAGCCTTCCGCTTCACCGGCATTCAGGCGAAGGAGCCGCAAGCCGACTTCCCGAACTACTACACGCTGGGACTTGTGCCCGGATTCAGCGACCACACCGTCGAATATACGGCCGGCGTCAACTGGTATCCCAATTATTGGGTGAAGTACGTATTCAACCTTGGCATTGATCAGTTGAAAGAACCCAGCGTCATCGGTCAGGAGCCGCAGAACTATTTTGTGGTCCTGCAGAGATTGCAGTTCAGGTTTTAGAAATCGCGGATGAGCAAGCTGTTCACGAGTCCGCTAGAAGCCGGAGCTGGCGACCAGCCCCGCAAGAAATCGCAGGAGGGAATTTTGATGAGACCGAGGATTTTTCTACTGACTCTGCTTACCGCTCTGTTCGTCGTTCTGAGCGGCTGCGGGAGTGCCCCCAATTGTCCGGTGTGCGGCACCACGTCGAATGGGGCTTATGGGGTGATTGACGTCATCACCGTGCCGGAACACAATCCCACCGGCGCGCCGGGCGGCCCCTTTAACTCGTTCGACATCAGCTGGATCGATCCCGTACACCATTTGGACTATGTGTCCGACCGGATCGGGCTGGCCGTCGATGTGTTCGATACGAGGCAGAACATCGCGGTGAACGCGATTCAGGGATCCAATGCCGTCGTCGATGCGGGCAATGGGGCCAGTCCGTGCGCCCAAACCGGCACCGCTTTGGATATCATTCCGCCGATCGTGGATGTGTTTGGCAACTTCACTCGGTACGGATGCAGAACGGATATGACCGGGTTGGGAGGAGCGACTGCGCCGACCTTTCATCTGATCTCGGGTTTCGGGGCGAACCATAATTTCGGTGGATTCCCCGGCGCGCAATGCTGTGCGGCGCGGGGCAACGGGGTGAATCCCATGTCTGGCCCGGACGGCCTGCAGACTACCACCGATGGGAACTTCCTTTTTGCCGGGAACGGCAGCGCGCATCTGGTGGTATTCGACCTGACGACGATGAATCTGAGTGTGAATCCTCCCACGGCGCCCACGGTGCTGGCCACGATCCCGACTGGAGTCTCGGCCGACTACGACGGTCCTTTGGGGATCGCGCCCTGCATCGCGTCGTGGAGCGGAGAAGCCGGCTCGGCTGCGGATTGCGGAGATGATCGCGCCGACGAGCTGGCCTACAATCCCGCGGTCACGGCAGCCGATGGAAGCACTCATCAGGTCGTCGCCATTATTAATGGCGATCCTGGATTGCCGTTTGTAACCTTTATCGACGTAACCAATATCGTCGGAAAAACGGGGACGATGCAGCAACAGCATTGCTTGCCGATCGATCAGACCTCCGCCTATGGCCCCTATCCGGCGGGCGCCACTCCGGCCACGTATCCGTATCAGGGAACGGCAGAAACCTGGGTAGCGCCGGCAGCCGGCGCTTCCTTCAACCCGCCCAGTTGCATTATCGGGCAGATCTATTATGACGGCGCGGGCGGTAGCGCCTCGGGCGGAGCAGGACTCAGTGCGGGCGTTTCGGTGGACAACGTAAGCGGCACTTTTCCCTGCCCCGATCCATCGAATCCCCAGACCTTCGGAGGCGTGTCCGGTTCGGCGGCAGCCTCAATGATCCCGGGTGTGGGCATCACTCCGGGCGGCGTCTCTTACACCATCCCCTGCCATCACGGACCCATCGTGGATCAAGCCCTGGGGACGTTTTGTAATCAGTCGGCTCCGGGCGCAACCTGCACGGGCGCCATATCGCCGGCCGGGATCGGTGCGATGGCGTGGAATCCAAACACGGGCCATCTGCTGTTGCCCAATTCGAATTCCATCGGCATCACCAACATCGGCAGCATCGATGAAATTGATCCCCGGGTGGGGAACAACACCTGCGGCGGCCCTTGTGGGCCGGTGGTGGTCAACAGCTTTGTCATGCCGAATTGCATGCCGACCAGCATCGTGCAGGGACCGGGGAACAATTTCCTCGTCGGGTGCGCGGATCATGATGGCGAAGCATTCCCGCCCAACGAGTATGTGATTGACGGAACGTCGGGCGCGATTCTGGCCACGATTTGGAACGTGGGTGGTGTAGACGAGGTTTGGTACAACCCGGGCGACAACCGGTACTATGTTGCGGCGCGTGATATGCCCACCGGTCCGGTCATGGGCGTAATCGATGCCGGAAGCAATCAGTGGCTGGTCAACGTTACGACCAACACTAATTCGCACAGTGTCGCGGTCGACCCCAGCAACAATCATGCGCTCGTACCTTTGCAGTCGGGTGGAATCTGCACCACGCAGAGCGCCAATGGCTGCATCGGAGTGATTGCGCAGCAATAGGTCAGAAGAAAACGATTAGCGAATCGCGAGGTTGATTTATGTCATTGATGGCAGCGTTTAAGAAATCCGTTGCGCCGGCATGCGTCCTGGCGTGCTCGCTTTGCCTGCTGGTCACGCTGGCGAGCGCCAGCGAACAGCCTGCGAAGCCTACTGACGTTCCGGCAACCGTAATTGCGCATTTGCCTTTGCCCCAGGCTACCGGCAGTCAGATGCTGCTGCAGAAGGACAGCTCTAAGCAGTATCTGTATGTTCAGCAAGCCTCGAAGCAAGGCTTCATGATCATCGACGTGAGCCGGCCGGAGCAGCCTGCGCTCTTGAAGCGGACGGCGGACTCGAATCAGGCGACTGCGGGAAATCTGCAGATTGTGAGCCCGGACGTGGCCATCGCCGAAGCGCCGGAGAAGACGCCGGAAACTCTTACCAGCAGCAACCATCCCACGGAAACGGTACGCGTGCTCGACCTGAGTGATCCGCGCAACCCGAAGACGCTGGAAACCTTTGACAAAGTAACGAGCCTGCTTCCCGACGGGCGTCACGGACTGATTTATCTCACCAACAATGAAGGTTTGTGGATTCTCCGCTACAATCGGCCGGCACCGCTCGAACCCGCAAAGAAGAAACCGCTGTGCGATTCCAATGCGGAAATCATGGCAATGCCGCCGGACTGCGACTAGGCTTTAAACCGAAATTTCTGCAAAAAGCGGCAACGACCACGAACGCTCAACGGCCACGGCATTCCTTCTCGAGGGTTTTGATCGAGGTGATGATCAACGTCACCGGTGACGGAGAACCCGTTCTGGTTAAGGCGTCTGAGCTTGTGCTCAACGAGGGCGATTCCACGCCAGTGACTTCCACCTGCCGGCCCAGATAGTTGCGAAGCTTCGTCTTGCCGGTGGCCTGCAATTCGTAGGTCACGCCTGGGTCCTGCTGCATGAGTATGTAATCGCCGCTCGACTGGCTGACACAGCCTTGTGCGGTTACTTGCGGGTTGGAATGCTTCGCGGGGTGCTGGCTGGCGTTAGCGGGAGTTTCTTGCGCCAGTAGAGAGCTACCCGCGAGCAATAGAGCGACGCAGAATGTTTGCTTAGTCATACCATTCGCTCCTCTCACGAAATAGATGGGAGTGCGACGGCAGCGGTTGCACGAAATCGAGGGCGCAGAAACCACTATTTGACGTGAGTTTCCTGGTAATGGAGTTCCTTCCATTCGCCGGCGCGTTTCACCCAGAGTTCGCCGATGTACACGCGGGAGTAGCGAAGCTGCGCTCCCGGTGGGAACTGCATGGTGCTTTCGTAGATGACGAAGGCGGCATCCGGCCCGAGCGGAATCAGTTTGAATCCCCAGATCGTATAGTTGAAGACATTCGCATTGGCCAGTTCGTTCAAAGCCTGCAGCTTGGTCCGCTCGCCCTTGCTATCGACTTCGACACCCTGATAGTCGTCCGCCAGCAAGTCGGAGTAGGCCTTCTTGTCTTTGTTCTTCAGCGCCTCCCATTCCGCTTTGATTTTTGCCTCGAACATATCTTTGAGAGCGGAGTCGGGCACGACGACGGATTGCGAGGCCGAGCCGGTTTTCGCAGGCGGGGTGGCCTGTTGCGCCTGGCCGAGGCATCCCAGCCATGCGATGCAGGCGATCACGAAGCAGGTTCGCATGAGCGCTCGAAACATGAGTCCTCCAAAAAAGAAAAACGCGCAGCGAATCTTATCAGGTTCTTGGGGAGCTCTTTCAGAGCTTCACTTGCTCTGCAGGCTGAGGGCCGCGCTGGCAATCTCTTCCAAAGGCACCACGAGATTCACCGCGCCGCGGGCAATGGCTTCGCGGGGCATGCCAAAGACGACGCAAGTGGCTTCGTCTTGCGCGACGGTGGCCCCGCCGGCTTCTTTCATTTCAGAAAGTCCCTGGGCACCGTCGTCACCCATGCCGGTCATGATGATGCCAACCGCCTTTGCGCCCACCGAAATGGCGACGGAGCGAAACAGCACGTCAACGCTGGGGCGATGGCGCGAGACCAGCGGGCCATCGGTGATCTGGACAATCAGTTCGTCGCCACAGCGATTGACGTCACTGCGATGGACGTCACTGCGATGGATGAGCATGTGCCGGTTGCCGGGAGCAATCAGTGCAAGGCCAGTCTGCAGCCGGTCGCCATCCTGGGCTTCCCGCACTTCGACTCGGCAGTCCTGGTTCAGGCGATCGGCAAAGGCTCGGGTAAAGACTTCGGGCATGTGCTGCACAATCACGACGGGTGGGCAGTCGGTGGGCAGGGCGGAGAGAAAGATGCGCAGGGCTTCGGTTCCACCGGTGGATGCACCTACCGCGATTACGCTCGTCGGCGCGACGCCGCCGTGATGGGGTTTCCGCGGCAGCACGGCATCCGCTGTGGGCCGCGATACCGGAGGAGTGGGAATCGGGCGCGGCCGGCGCGCGATCTGCGCTTCTGCTGCACTCCAGACCGCATCGAGGAGCGTGACTGCCGATTCGTGGAGAAAATCGCGCACGCCAACTTTTGGCTTAGTGATGACTTCCACCGCGCCTTCTTCAAGCGCGCGCAGCGCGAGTTCAGTGCCGCGAGCCGCCAGGCCGGAACAGACCACGACGGGCGTGGGCATTTCTGCCATGATTTTTCGGATGAATGTGAGGCCGTCCATGCGCGGCATTTCCAGGTCGGTAATGACCACGTCGGGAGCTTCTTTTTGCATCTTGCCCCAGGCAATCAGCGGGTCTGCCGCGGCGCGGACAATGATTCTGCGGTCGGTGCTCAGGATAGCCTGCATGACCTGGCGAACCATGGCGGAGTCGTCCACGACCAGAACATTTAAGTCATTTCCATTCATGTGCGACAAACGATTTAACCCTCACAAATCACTTTCGTGGCCTATCTTTTTTCGTTGCCTATCTTCCGATAGATGGTCGGCTCCAGGCTGCGCATTTCAGAGGACACGCTGTTCAGATTTTCGGCATGACCGACAAACAACACTCCGTCGGCTGCGAGATGACGGACGAGGTTTGCGACCACCCTGCGCTTGGAATCCAAGGCAAAATAGATCAGCACGTTGCGGCAGAAAACGGCGTCGAAAGGAGCTTCGCTGAGATCGAACTGCTGATTCAGATTCAACCTGCGAAAATCGACCATCTGCTGGATTTCGAGTTTCACTTTCATCTCGGCTTGCCGCTCGGCCATGCCACGCAACATAAAAGTGTGGAGCAAGTCTTTGGGCAGCTCAGCCGATCGAGTGATGGGATAAACTCCTGCCCGCGCTTTTTCGAGCACGCGGTTCGAAATGTCAGTGGCCAGAATCCGGACGTCCCAGCCTTGCTCGGCGGGAAGATGCCGGGACAACAACATGGCCAGCGTGTACGGTTCTTCTCCTGAGGCGCATCCCGCGCTCCAGATTCGCAGTTTTCTGGATCGCAGCGCCGATTCGGCACCTGAGCGCCAGCGCGGAATCATTTCCTGCACCAGAAACTCGAACTGCCGGGGCTCGCGAAAAAAACGAGTCTCGTTGGTGGTGATGGCGTCGATCATGCGGGCGCGTTCCTCGTGCTGGTCCGGCCCGGTAACTCGTTCGTAGTAAGCTTCCAGGGAAGTGAGTTCCAGTTCGCGCAGCCGGCGAAACAAACGCCCGCACAGCAACGCTGTTTTCGCGCTGCCCAGCCAAATGCCGGTCTCGGAGTAGATGAGCTTCTGGAATTTTTGAAACAGGGCGGGACTCACCGAGAGCTGCAGTGGCAGTTCGGGAGTCGCATCCACCGAAATTGCATCCATCCGGCCGGACGGAGCTGACTTCTTGGCTGCAGCTGGCCCTGCTCCGGCGGGCACGAGTTACGCTCCCGCTTCGAAGTGCGAGTCCTTGGCCGGCGAATCCATGACCGCGTCGTGGGAGGACTCTTCGCTGGCAAGTGACTCTGTAACCGCCAGCAATTCGTCGGCGGAGAGGACCTTGTCAATGTCAAGAATCAGGCAAAACTTCTTGCCCAAAGTTCCCATGCCCAGCAGGTATTCGGTCTTGACGCGGGTGCCGAAAGGCGGAGGCGTCTCGATTTCATCTGCAGAAAGTTCGATCACCTGGCTGACGGAGTCGGCTAGCACGCCCATAGTTAAGTTCTCGCCCTGGAACATCACTTCGGTGATGATGATGCAGGAAAACTTGGAGATGCCGCTGGCCGGCAGCCCGAACTTGACCGCCAGATCGACGACCGGAACCACTTTGCCGCGCAGGTTGGTCACGCCGCGGATCCAGATGGGAGTGTTGGGCACGGTAGTGACTGCCTCGTACTCCACGATCTCGCAGACCTTCACAATGCTGATCGCATATTCCTCACCCGCGGTTAAGAAGGTGAGGTACTGCGCTCTGCTCACCGGGAGTTGATTCTTCCCTTGCTGTGCTCCCATCGATTTGCTCCTCGTATCTCTGCTCTGTGCTCTCTGCCGTCTTGTATTGTGCCGTCGTGTAGCGTCGAAGGCGCCACGCTTTCTCCGCAGCCATCCCAGCGTGATTTAGAACGGCGCGAAGTTTGATTCCTCGCTTGCCTTGTGCGCCGGCTGAGTTTGGCTGCGCTGCGCTGACGCATTCCGGAATGCCGGATGTATCGGCATCATTACCCGCTGCGTGCCATCGGGAGTGTGACGAACCGGCTGCTCTCCGGCCACGCGGAAGAAGGTCATCAACTGCTGCAGTTGTTCGGACTGCGCTGCCAGCTCTTCGGCGGTACTGGAAAGTTCTTCGGCAGAGGATGCGTTGCGTTGCGTGACGGTGTCCACCTGGGCCATGGCCTGATTGATCTGCGTGACTCCGCTCGACTGTTCGGTGGATGCCGCTGCCACATCCTGCACGAGTTCGGAAGTTTTCTTGATTGAGGGCACGAGGTCGGCGAGCAACTGGCCAGACCGCTCGGCCACGCTGACACTTTTTCCGGCCAGGCCGCCGATCTCTTGCGCGGCTAGCTGGCTGCGCTCGGCTAACTTTCGAACCTCGACTGCGACTACGGCAAAGCCGCGGCCCTGATCGCCGGCGCGAGCCGCTTCGATAGCGGCATTGAGCGCCAGCAGATTGGTCTGGTACGCGATCTCTTCAATCACCGAGATCTTGGCTGCAATCTGCTTCATGGCCTCAACCGTTTCTTTGACGGCATTACCGCTCTCTTCTGCGGAGAGTGCGCCCTTGGCTGCCGCCTGCTCCACCTGACGGCTGTTGTCGGCGTTGCCGGTAATCGATGCATTCATCTCCTCCAGGCTGGAACTCATTTCCTCGACGGAGGCGGCTTGTTCGCTTGTTCCCTGAGAAAGATTCTGGGCGGAAGCGGAGACCTGTTGCGCGGCCGACGCGACTGCTGCCGAACCTTCGCGAACGTCCCGGATGATGCCCGACAATCGGCTGCTCATCTCTTGCATAGCCTTCTGTAATTGGCCGGTCTCGGATTGGTTGGTGACAACGATCTCTTTGGTCAAATCACCGGCGGCGATGCGCTCCGCGTGCTCAACCGCCTGCTGGATGGGATGGGTGATGCTTCGCGTGACCCTGATTGCGACCACGGGCGAGACAATCAGCGTCAGAAAAAGCAGAAACAGCGCTGCGCTGCGCCCCGTGGAAAAAGCTGCCTGACTCTCCTTCATGCTTTGCTCCATGGCAGCGGTCTGAAAGTCGATGAATTTCTGCCATGAGGCGCGGTAGTTGTCGAGCGCAGGAATTACTTCTTCGCTCAAAGTTGCCAGTGCCTGCTCGCGCTTCTTGTCCGCCAGAAGTTTCTTGGCTTTTTGCCGGGCGGCGATATAAGCCTGCCGATCTCGCGCGACCACCTCAAACAGCTCACGCTCCTGGGAAGAGCTGAGGCCCTTTTCGATGATCGCGATCTGGACGCCGATCTGCTGGCTGATCCCGTCATTTTCCTGGTTGAGCTTCTTTTCCTGGTCAGGATCGGTGGTCTCGAACAATTGCATGGTAATGCGGGCGTTGGTGATTGAGTTCTCGATGGTCTGGTGGGTCAACTCAACCGTGTTGTAACGCTTCTGCATCATGGCTGACATGTTCGCGTTCATGCGGCCGAGCCATTGCAGGCCGAATCCGCCAACCCCGATCACGCACAGCAGGATGGCTCCGAATACGACTCCGAGCCGAGTGCCTATTTTCCGATCTTGCCAAGTCTTCATTGTCCTCACCCTTGTTTTCCAATCTTGCTTGATGACTGCGTTGGCGCTATTTAATGACTGCCCTGTGCCGCTAAAACCTGGTCCTGCAAGGACGACTTCATCACTCCGCGCATGAGACTGGGAACGTCGAGGATCAAACCAACCCTCCCGTCGCCAAGAACCGTGGAGCCAGCGATGCCCGAAACTCCGCGCAAGGCCCTGCCCAATGGCTTTACCACTGCCTGCATGCCGCCCAGCAATTCGTCGACTGCGATTCCCGCATGGAACTCATTGATCTTGACCACCACGATGTTCTCTCTCTTCGGAGCTTCACCCGACACACTGAACACGCGCCGCAATCGCACGTAGGGAACGGCCGTTCCGCGCAGGCTGAGAATCCCGCTGGCCTGTGCACTACGTTCGTCCTCGGGCAATTCCGTGCACTCGGTCACATGTTCGAGAGGAACCACGAACGTCTCCGTTCCAACTCGCACAGAAAAGCCGTCAATAATGGCGAGGGTCAAGGGCAAGCGGATGGTGATCGTGCTGCCTTTGCCGGCTGTGCTCGAGATCTCGACTGTACCCCGCAGCCGGTCGATGTTGCGCCGTACCACGTCGAGGCCGACTCCGCGGCCGGAAAGATCGGTGACGGATTCAGCCGTGGAAAATCCCGCCTGAAATACCAGACTGTAAATATCCTGATCGCGAACCTCGTCCTGAGCAGACAAGAGCCCTAGGCGCTTCGCTTTGTCGAGGATTCTGGCGCGGTCGAAGCCGGCTCCATCGTCTCGCAGCGTCACAACAACGTTGCCGCCGCTGTGAGCGGCCGTCAGCCGGATCACTCCACAAGCATTCTTGCCTTGCTTCTCGCGAACTGCTGGAGTTTCGAGGCCGTGATCCACCGCATTCCGTATGAGGTGCAGCAGGGGATCTTTCAATTGCTCGAGAACGGTCGTGTCGACTTCGACGTCGGCTCCGACTACTTCGAGACGCGCCAGTTTGCCGTGGCCCTTCGCCAGGTCGCGGACCGCGCGAACGAACTGGCGAAACAGCGGGCCGACCTGCACCATGCGAATACTCATGACTTCACTCTGCAAGTCCATGTAGAGGCGTTCTGCCTCGCGATGCATTTCGAGTATGGCGCGGCCCTGCTCGGTGCCGAGGTCTTCGATCATCCGGCGCAGGCGCCCCTGGGCGATCACAATTTCGCCAGTCAGATCGAGCATGTGATCGAGTTTGTCGACATCCGCGCGCAGGGTTCGAGGGCCCAGGCCCGGCAGCGTATCCGCTTTCGGGGCCGCGGTGGATTCCAATCCAGTGCTTTTGGTCGTCACCACTCTTTTCGAGCGCTTCTGCACTTCGAGCGCGATTTCTTTGCGGAGAGCTTGCTGGGATCGAGTCAGGTCCTTGGCACCGGTCGCGGCGGTTGAGACCATGGCGCGGAGTTCATCCACCGCCTTGAGCAGCAGAGAAATCAAGTCTGCGCTGGGCAGCATCTGCTGCTCACGAAAAACGTCCAACAGGTCTTCGACAACGTGCGCAAACCCGGCCAGTTCTGCGAGCTGCAAAGAAGTTGCGTTTCCCTTGAGGCTGTGCGCGACACGGAAAATCGTGTTCAGCAGTTCGGGATCGGATGGATTCGATTCCATCTGCACCAGCACCTGCTCCATCACATCCAGACCCTCTTCGGATTCGACGAGGAACGACGCGATAACTGCATCACGATCAAAGTCCGCTAAATCCATCGTTCCTCCTCTCTGCAGTCTGAACTTCTCTACACTTCTCTATGCTGAACTTGTCTACACCTGGTCGAAGTTCTTGATCGTCGTCACGCCATCCGCCAGCTGAAAGACCAACCTGCGGCCGCGCTTGCCGGAGACATCTTTTTCCACCACATGAATGCCCGCGGAGCGGAGAAACTCCTCCGCGAGCTGCACATTCCTGGTTCCTAACGACTGCGCTGGGTTGGCACCAAAAGCACAAGACCCGCCAAAGATCTTGGCCTGTAAGTTCCGGATCTCGCATCCCAACGCCAGAACCTGCCGCAGCAGTTCAGGATTAGCGGCATTGCCGTAGCGCAGTCGGTTCGCTCCGTCAGCGCCGCCGTCGGGCAGGAGGTAGTGGTTCATTCCCCCCGCCTTTACATGCCTGTCCCACAAACAGACCGCGGCGCAGGAGCCGAGGATGGTGGAGATCACAATCGGCTCTTTGCTGGCGAATACCTGACCTGGATAAAGGAAGTGCCGGGGCTCTTTGGGTTTCGCCGCGGGCTCAAAACCCTGCATGGCCTCGGCGGACAGAACTGCGGGATTGAACTTGGGGGAGTTTTCGCTCATGCGTTTACCCCTGGTTCCCCCGGCGCTGATCTCGAATCCGTGTCCGTGCCGAACACGCCCGGTCCAAACAAAGGCAGGGCAGCCTCGTTGGATAGAAGTTTGAACAGTTCCATATCACAGCCGTCGAAGGCCAGCTTCTGGGGAAGCAGCCGCAGGATGGCCAGTATCGCGATCGTCTGGTTCGAAACCCGGATGGGAACGAAAGCCTGAGCATGCGCTATTTCGCCGGCGCGCCCGCCATCCCCGACTTCCACGTGGCACTCGCCGCGCAGCACGCGCTGCAGCCCGGCATTGCCCAAAGCCAGCGGCAGGTCATACTCCTGGAGGTCAATTCCGAAGGACCAAAAGGCCGGGAACGTCGTGGTCTGGTGATCCACGCGGAACAGGCCAAGTTCTTCAGAGCCGAGGAAGTTGGCCACGATCTCGCGCAGGCCATCAATGGCATCCTCTTGCCCACGGCTCTCGGCCAGCCGCTTGCGAGCCGCTCCGAGCCGGACGTCGCTCATCGAACCGGCGCTCATCGATCCGTCGTTCATCGACCCGGCTCCGGAGCGCGCAAACGCGTGATTTTTGTCAGAATTCATCAAAGTGCGTGTTCCTGATTCATCGAGTTGGCGAAGCTCGAATTACTCGCCCAGATAGCTCTGTAACAGGGCCACCAGCTCGGTGCCGTCCACCGGCTTGGTGATGTAGTCGTTGCATCCGCTCTGGAACCCGGCCTCCATGTATGACTCTTCGCCGCGCGTGGTGACCAGCACAATGGGAGTCTCGCGGGTGCTGGCTTGCTGACGCAGCATCTTGCAAGCCTCGAATCCATTCATGTTGGGCATCACGACGTCCATCAGAATCAGGTCGGGGCGTTCCTGCTGCGCCATGGCCAGAGCTTCCCGCCCGTCACTCGCGGTCACGCACTGATAGCTGGTGCGCCTCTCCAGAATCTCGCGCTCCATCATCAACGCGGTCCTGGAGTCGTCCACTACCAGAATCTTCTTGGTCATTTTTGTCCTCGAACGATGGTTGCCAAGGTTGTTGGAAAGGGCGAGGAGGGCCGAATTTCAGGGCAGAACCAGCAAGACATGGTTCTGCTCACCGCTCAACTGGCAGTCTCAAATGAGATTTGGCGTGTTCCGCACTCTTAGGACGGATGCAATTTCGCTCTGGAATCGCTATTGGAACCAAGTCCTGGAAGACTTCTCGTTGGATGCTTGGGTCGCGCTAGCGCCGCCGTCCAACAACCATGAGTATTTTTTAACATGCTTGAGGAGGGGTCAGTAGTTACGTCGGTAATGGCGGACAAAGTCAAAACAGGGCCGCGGCGGGCCCCAATCTCGCCGCGCAGCCTTCGCCTGGCAAGCACGCAGTTGAGGGTCCGGATGACATCGTCGAGGCGATCGGCACATGCTTGGATTCGCATCTTTTTTGCTTAACGTCTAATCTAAGTGGGAAAATTCGACCGTGAGGATCCTTATGCGATTGAGTGCCAGCAGAATTGTCGCGGCTGTTCTCTTGTCCTTTCTCTTCGTCGCAGTTTCGCGAGCCGACAACAAACCGTTTCATGACGCGCCGGCATCGGCGAAAGCGCAGAAGAATCCGCTCGCGGGCCAACCGGCCGCAGTGGACGCGGGCAAGATGGTGTATGCGCGGAACTGTCTGGCTTGCCACGGGAAGGCACTGAAAGGCACCGGCAATGTGCCTTCGCTGGTAGATGGCAAATTGAACGGCGTGAGCGAAGGCGAGGTGTTCTGGTTCATCACCAAGGGCGACAAGGACAATGGAATGCCTTCCTGGGCGGCGCTGCCAGACGAGAAACGATGGCAAGTGGTCAGCTATGTGGAAGCGATGGCGTCCGGGAAGGTGAGCGCGGCCCCGATTGCAGCGGCGGAAGTCGACACCGGGATGATTAAGGATGCGTCGCCGAACGCGCCCTTTACGGATTTCCGCTATGAGCAGCCGGGCACGATTCGAAAGATCACGGCGAAGGATTTGCCGGAGCCGTATGCGACCTCGTCGTCGAGCAATGGACCGGAATTGGTGGCGCGTCCGGAGAATGCTTGGCCGGTGGCGCCGGCGGGGTTCAAAGTGGAGTTGTATGCGGGCGGGCTGGACAATCCGCGATTGCTGCGCACTGCGCCCAACGGGGACATTTTTCTGGCCGAGAGCGATGCGGGGCGCATTCGCGTGTTCCGCGGCATGACCAGCGACGGCAAGCCGGAGCAGATGGAGATTTTTGCGAGCGGGCTGAAGAAGCCTTACGGGATTGCGTTCTATCCGCCGGGAGCGGATCCGCAATGGATCTATGTGGGAAACACGAACGAGGTGATTCGCTTCCCGTATCACAAGGGAGATATGAAGGCCAGCGGCGCGGCGCAACACATTGCTGACTTGCCATCGGGCGGCGGGCACTGGACGCGGGCCCTCGACTTTTCTCGGGACGGCAAGAAGATGTTTGTGGCGGTGGGCTCGGCGTCGAATGTCGACGACGTAGATACGCACCCCGGGGAGAAGAATCGCGCCGACATTCTGGTGTGCGATCCGGCGAGTTGCACGTTGAGCGTGTATGCGTATGGAATTCGCAATGCGGGCGGCGGGATCAAGGTGAATCCGCAGACCGGAGAGTTGTGGTGCTCGGTGAACGAACGCGACGCGCTGGGCGACAACCTGGTGCCCGACTACATCACACATGTTGAGGAGGGCGGATTTTACGGCTGGCCGTGGTGGTACATCGGGGCGCATCAGGATCCGCGGCATAAGGGGAAGCATCCGGAGCTGAAAGACAAGGTGATTGTGCCCGACGTGCTGCTGCAGCCGCACAATGCTTCGCTGGAATTCACGTTCTATGACGGAGACGGATTTCCCGCGGAATATAAGGGAGATGTTTTTGCTTCCGAGCATGGGTCGTGGAACAAGGCGGTGCGCGTGGGCTATGAAGTGATTCGTGTGCCGCTGCATCAGACCGGGCATGCCACGGGCGAGTATCAAGACTTTCTGACCGGGTTCGTACTGCCGGATGGGCATGTGTGGGGGCGTCCCGTGGGCATGACGGAGGCGCAGGACGGTTCGCTGCTGGTGAGCGATGATGGATCGGGGTCGATTTGGAGAGTGAGCTACGTGGGAAAGGCGGCCAATGGAGTGGCCAGTGGTCAGTGATCAGTGGGCAGCGGGCAGAAAAATTGTAGTGGTTCGGTTCATCTTTGACTGATCACTGACCCCCAGCCCCTGACCCCTTGTTTAGTGGAAATCGTGTGACACGGTTTCGGCTTTGGTGACGAAGAGCGGTTGCACGCGTTCGGCTTTGACGGAGATGACGTTGTCCTGATTTTGCAGGATGCCTTCGATGGCGAGGAATTTTTCGCTGGCCAGCAGCAGACGGTTCTGATGAAACAGGTCGGGCGTGATGATGGCGTTGGCCACTCCGGTTTCATCTTCCAGACTTAAAAATACAAATCCTTTGGCGGTCCCCGGACGCTGGCGGACGATGACGCATCCGCCGATGCGGAGCCGTTTGCCACTGGGAAGGTCGCGCAGTTCGCTGGCGCGGCGAATGCCCATGGCGTTCAGCCAGGCGCGGCGATAGGCCATGGGATGCGGGCCGACGGTGAGTCCGGTGCCGTGGAAGTCGGCGACCAGGCGCTCTTCATGATTCATGGGTGCGAGAGGGGAGGGTTCGTCAGGTTCGGCGTTTTGTTCGAGCAGCGGGCCGGAAGCGCGGACGGCGCGTTCGACTTGCCAGAGGGCGTCGCGGCGATTTAGTCGCGAGTCCCGAGTTGCGAGTTGCGAGCCAGACCGAGATTGCTCCGCCCCTCGCGTTCGCTCGGGGGTCGGAATGACAAAGGTTTTACTGGCCACTGGCCACTGGCGACTGGCCACTGCATTGAGCGCTCCGATTTCTGCCAGCGTGGTGAGCTCGTCTTTGCGGAGTTCGGGCACGCGGCGGGTGAGGTCGTGGATGGAGGTGAACGGGGCGCGCTGGCGCTCGCGAACGAGCGCATGGCCCTCTTCTTCGCGTAGGCCGCGAACGTAGCGCAAGCCCATGCGCAGCGCGACATTCGCGCTCTCTCCAGAATTCTTTGGCCCCTCCGGGGCTTGTTCCTGTTCGTCGTCTAACCCACGGCTTGCGCCGTGGGCTGCATTCTGTCGCCGCTCCGCGGTTGCGGCTCTACTGGCAACTGGTAACTGGCCGCTGGCAACTGCTTCTAAACTACAGTTCCAATCCGAGCAGGTCACATCCACCGGCAGCGGTTTCAATCCGTGGCGTTGCGCGTCTTTGACGATGGTCGCGGGCGAATAAAATCCCATGGGCTGATTGTTGAGCAGCGCGGCCGTGAAAGCGGCCAGGTAGTGGCATTTCAGATAGGCGCTGGCGTAGGCGATCAGGGCGAAGCTGGCGGCGTGGGATTCGGGGAATCCGTAAAGCGCGAAGGAAGTGATGGAAAGAATAATTTCTTCCTGCGCTTTGGGAGGAATTTTATTGTGCGTCATGCCGGCGCGGAGTTTGGCTTCGATTTCTTTCATGCGGGCCTGCGAGCGTTTGAAGCCCATGGCACGGCGCAGTTCTTCGGCTTCGCCGCCGGTGAAGTTGGCGGCGATCATGGCGAGGCGCAGCAGTTGTTCCTGAAATAGGGGAACGCCGAGCGTGCGCTTCAGCACGGGTTCGAGGGAGGGGTGGGGATAGGTGACGTCTTCGCGTCCCTGACGGCGCTGTAAAAATGGATTCACCATCTGGCCGACGATGGGGCCGGGGCGGATGATCGCGACCTGTACGACGATGTCGTAAAACTTCTTAGGACGCAGGCGCGGCAGGCATGACATTTGCGCGCGGCTTTCCACTTGAAACAGGCCAATGGTATCGGCCTGCTGCAATGCGGTATAGACCGGAGGGTCATCTTGTGGAAGATGAGCCAGGTCGACTTCCTCGTGATAGTGCTCGCGGATGAGTTCGATGGAATCTTTCAGCACAGCCATCATGCCGAGACCGAGCAGATCGACTTTGATGATGCCCATGTCGGCGCAATCTTCTTTATCCCATTGCACGACCACGCGGCCGGGCATGGACGCGGGTTCGAGGGGGACGACGGAATCGAGTTGTCCCTGGCAGATGACCATGCCGCCGGAGTGCTGGCCGAGATGGCGTGGCATGTCCTGCACGGCGAGGCAGAGTTCGTAATACTTGCGCAGGCGGGGATGGTTGAGGTCGAGTCCGGCGTCGCGGAAGCGGCGGTCGAGGGCGTCGTTTTCGTCGCGGAATTCCCAGGTGGCGACGGCAGCGGAAATTTTCGCGAGCGTCTCGGGATCGAAGCCCAGCGCCTTGCCCATTTCACGCGCGGCGCTGCGGTTGCGATAGGTGATGACGTTGGCGGTCATGGCGGCGCCGCGCTCGCCGTATTTTTTGTAGAGGTACTGAATAACTTTTTCGCGTTCGTCGCCGCTGGGCAAGTCGAGATCGATGTCGGGCCACTCGCCGCGTTCTTCGGAAAGAAATCGCTCGAAGAGCAGTTCCATGCCGACGGCGTCGACGGCAGTGATGCCGAGCGAGTAGCAGACGGCGCTGTTGGCGGCCGATCCACGGCCCTGCACCAGGATATTTTGTTCGCGGCAGAAACGGATCAGGTCCCAGACAATGAGGAAGTATCCGGCGAGTTTTAGTTTTTCGATGAGCGCCAGTTCTTTTTCAATCTGGCGGCGGGCGCGGGTTTGCATGTCGGGCGCGGCGCGGCCATAGCGTTGGCGGAAGCCTTCCCAGGAGCGTTCACGCAGGAAAGAATTCATGGTCTCGCCTTCGGGGACGGGATAACGCGGGAACTCGTAGCCCAGGTCGTTGAGCGTGAATTCGAGGCGGGAGGAAAGTTCAACAGTGTTGGCGATGGCTTCGGGCAGGTCGGCGAAGAGTTGCTGCATTTCCTGCGCGGATTTCAGAAACCGTTCTGAGTTGCGAGAGAGCAGGCGTCCGGCAGTCGAGAGCGTGCGGTGATGGCGAATCGCAGTGAAAGCGTCGCACAGTTCGCGGGCTTTGGCGGTGGCATAGCATACGCCGTTGGTGGCGAGGAGAGGAAGATTGAGCGAGCGGGCGATCGAGATGGCGGCGCGATTTCGGGATTCTTCTTCGCGCTGGAAGTGGCGTTGCAATTCGACGTAGACATTTTTGTGGCCGAAGATGCCGATCAGTTGCTCGACTTGACGGCGGGCTTCTTCGATGCCACCTTGCTGCAACGCCGCGGCCAGCGGGCCTTCCGCGCCGCCGGTGAGGCAGATGAGGCCGGCGGCGTGCTCTTCGAGTTCTTGTGCGCAGACTGCGCCTTCGCCTTTTTTGGTGCGCAACTTCATTTTGGTGATCAGGCGGCAGAGGTTCTGGTAGCCGGGGCGGGAGGAGACGAGCAGGGGAAGACGGAAGGAATTGGTAGACCCCGCAGACTTGTCATTCCGAGAGGAGCGAGGAATCTCTACCTTCTTTACCGTCTGGCGGGGATAGGGATCCTTCGACTCCGCCATCGCTTCACTTCGTGAGGCACTGGCTCCGCTCAGGATGACAGTGTGTAGGGGGCCGCAGGTAATTTCCGCACCGATGTGGGCTTTGAGTTTGAACTTCTTTGCGGCCATGTGAAAGCGCGGGGCACCGTAGACACCGTCTACGTCGAGCAGCCCCATGGCAGGCAGGTTCAGTTGGGCGCAGACTGCGGCCAGTTCCTCGGGCAGGGAAGTGCCTTCGAGAAAGCTGAAAGCTGAGCGAGCGTGAAGTTCGATGTACATCAGTGGTTAGTGATTAGTGGCTAGTGGCCAGTGAAAAATGTCGAGATCGAAGTTTTTACTGACCACTAACCACTAACCACTAGCCACTGACCACTTGTTCTTCAGTCATACGTGCCCTCTACGAACCAGCCGCCGGCGAGCAGGTCGTGCACCAGACGGCAGAAACAAATTGTTTTGCCGTTTCGTAAAGCAAGGTCCCACTCGTCACGCGACCAGGCTTCGCGTTCCCACCAGTCGCCGGAAAAGCGCCAAGGGCCGGCTCGCCAAAGCACGTCGCCCTGGATTTCTTTTTTCTGACACGCCAAATATGCAGGCTGGGCGTTTTCCAGCGTCACCTGGGCGCGCAGCGGAGGACGGAAGCGGCGCAGAGCTGTCACGGCCGCAGGTTCTGCTGCGGGGTTGGAAGTTTCTTCTTGCTCATTTTTTTGTGGAGCCGCGGCCATGAAGCGGCGCATGCGAAAGCCCTCGGGATGATGCGTGTCGAGCAACTCCAGAGCTCCAACTTTGTTCTCGCCGACCATGCCGGCGATGCGGGCGAGGGTGAGTTCCAGTTTTTCCGGTTCCGGCGACGGTGGCTGAAACAGGCCGCCCTGGGCGGAGCGCGGGCGTGCGGGCTCGGCGGCCAGATGAATTTTCATGATAGGTGCTCCGGGGGGATGTGCATTCAAATCGAGCTGCAGCAATTTCAGAAACACTTTGGAGTCGAGCATGGGAAGGGGCAGACGCAGGGTGCGGACGAATTTGATGGTTGATTGCTGATGGAACGGCGAGAAATTTTCCAATTCCAGCGTGAGGCGCAACTCTTGCGTGGCCAGGGCTCGCGAACCCAGGCGGGCGCAGATCTGTTCGAGCAGACGATGCAGCAGGAAGGCCAGCGGTTCGAGCAGGACGATGGGATGCTCCAGTTCGATGGCCTCTTCAAAAACCGGTGGCGCTTCCACCGGCACCAGTGTACGCGAGGCGGTGCCGCGGGCCAGTTGTTGCAGGCGCAGGCCGGCTTGTCCGAGACGCTCGCTGAGCGAAACTTCCGGCAGCGCGGCCAGGCCACGCAGGTTGCGGATGCCCCAGCGGCCGAGGGTTTCGAGCAGGCGCGCGGCGATTTTTTTGTCTTCGTCTTCCAGTGAATGGGGGAACAGAACTTCCACGGGCAGCGCGCCCAGATGCTCGGCTTCTTTGCCAGCAGGGATTAGGATGACGCCTGCGCGGGCGGGGGCGCCCGCGCCACACAACCCTGTGCCACACAATCCTCGAGCGGCGAGCACGGCCGTGTTGGGATTGAAAGCTACGGCGACATTGGCGGCGAGGCTGAGCGCGGAAGCGCGGTCGTGGAGGGCGCATGAGATTTCCAGCAGCGATCCGAACAGAGATTCCATGCCGGCGAGATCGACGAGGGCGGTGTCGCGGGCGGAGTCTTCGACGCAGGGCGAGAACGACTGGGCGCAGTCGAGCAGGGCGGCGTGCGCGGCAGATTCGCGCAGGGCAGAGCGCGGGCGTAAGGTGAGTTCCGCGCACAGTTCGGCTTGCGCCTTAGTCATGTCGGGCGCGATGCCCAGGCGGGCGGCTTTTTCGTTGACGGCAATGATTTTTTCCAGCGGAGGCTTGCCTTCGAGAATGGCGAGGGCGCGCGACTGTAGTTCCGGTTCGGCGCGCAGGGCAGCCGCCACGGGAAAATTCGGCACGTAGATGCAGGCAAATGGCATGGCGACATTGAGTCATTCAGTCATTGATCCATTGATTCGTTGAGTCATGGATTTCATCCGGCCCAGGCGGTTTTGGTGGCGAAGGCGACGGAGTGGACGGGTTTGCGGTCGAGGCGAGAACGGATAAGTTCCGCGGTGATGTTGAGTCCTGTGAACAGTTGTGCATGTGCGGGAACGGCATTGCCGGTGGACTGCCGCGGTTGTTCCAGCGTTCCCAGCTGCAGCAGCAGGGAAGAGCAACTTCCGGCGATGGAATGCTGCTCGATGGCGAGCAGGATGGTGGGGGTGTACTCGACTGCGCGGCGGAAGCGGAACCATGTGGTCAGTGGAATACGGCGAGTGGCCAGCGGCGGCAGGTTGCCGAGGTCGAGGGCGATCAGGCCGAAGCCTCCGCTTTCGAGCAGCAGATCGGTGGCGCGCAGGACTTGCTCGAGACGGTGATCGGATTGTTGCAAAACATTTTTATTCAACCCAATTTCCTTCAACTCATTTTTCAACCCAGTCCGGTCAAAGTTGGAAGCGACCTGGGAGGAAACACCCACTTCTCGCGCCACAGACGCGCGAGAAATGGGGCACCCTGGCTGGGCGCGATCGCCGCAGCGTACCCACAGCAACCGATCCAGGTCTGGGCCGGCGGCGGCGGCGGATTGCGGGTCGAGCGCGTCGCTGGCATCAACTAGGGCGCAGAATTCTCCGCGGCGGGTGGCGGCGGCCAGAGCGGCCAGCAGCAGGGAGGTGCGTCCGGAGGAAGCGGGGCCGCAGATTTCGGTCAGGCAGCCGCGGGGCAGGCCGCCGGTCAGAGTATCGATGGCGGCGACGCCGCTCGATACCATTTCCGGTGCGGGACGAATTTCGAGTTGGGAAGCGGGGGTGATGCGTGCCCATCTGGGGTCAGAAGATAGGGATCCTTCGACTCCGCGGGAAATGCGCTTCGCGTATTTCCCGCTACGCTCAGGATGACAAGGAACTTCCGGGCGCGCATCTGGGCGTACTTCGGGATTTGCGTCAGCGTCAAAGACAAAAGGACGGCCCTGGGCCGCCGAAGTGGAAACCACTGCGGAAGACATAAGATTCCTCGGGGAAGATTTCAGGGAACGCCGGGCTGGTTTGGAGCTGGAAGCCGCGGAGGCAGTTTTCGCTTTTTATTCGCCTTTAAGAATTCTGCCCCCGAGGGCGAGGTTTGTCAAGTACGAAAGAGACGGGCGATCTGTGACATGATGGAGATATGAAGAAACAAGCGTCCGATCAACAATCTCACGACCGCCGCTACCAGGAGCGGAAACGGGCGGAAGCCGCCCGGCAGCCTATTACGAAGAAACCTGCGAGCGCAGATGGCAGTAAAGGGGCGGCCAGCCCTGCGCCGGATGGAACCAAGGAGTAGCTGCTGTCTTTCCTCTGCCCGGAATTTCAGATTTCAGATTGAAGATTTCAGATTGAAATTCACACGACGTATGCTCCGACGTGGATTTTCAATCTGCAATCTGAAATCAAAAATCTGAAATCTCTTCCTAGCCGGTGTTGTGCAGGCCGGCGGCGATGCCGTTGATGGTCGCGCCCAGGGGATATTCCAGCTCTGAGCTTTTCTGCCCTTGCTGTTTGCGGCGCAACAGTTCCACCTGAATCAGGCTCATGGGATCGACGTAAGGGTTGCGCAGGCGGATGGAGCGGGCCAGCACGCGATTGCGGCCCAGCAATTCGCGCTGGCCGGTGACGCGCAGAATCATGCGGCGGGAGCGGAGGAATTCATTTTCCAGCATGGAAAACACTTGCTTGCGGAGCGCCTCATTCTTAACCAACCCGGAATAGTCACGTGCGATGCCGAGATCGGCTTTGGCCATACCCAGTTCCACGTTGCGAAGAAGTTCCGAGAAGACGGGAAAGCCGCGTGCGATCTGGCGCAGAAGTTGATCGTGTCCGGGACCGCTCTTGGCGAATTTTTCCAGCGCGTGGCCCACGCCGAACCAGGCGGGGACGGCGTGGCGGCTCTGCATCCAGCCGAAGACCCAAGGGATGGCGCGCAAGTCTTCGAGCTTTCTACCCTTAGTGCGGCGCGAGGGGCGCGATCCGATGCGGGCTGTGTCCAGTTCGTTGACCGGAGTGGCCTGCTCGAAATATTCCAGCACGTCCGGATTGTCGGCGATCTCGCGGCGATAAATGTTGTATGCCTCCTGCGACATTTCCTCGATGGCTTCTTCCCAGCGCGCGGGATGCTGGGCCTGTTGTTCGCCGCGCAGCGTCAGGGTTTCGAGGCTGGCTGCGATCATCAACTCCAGATTCCATTCGGCGAGCACTGGGTCGGCATATTTCCAGTTGAGCACTTCGCCCTGCTCGGTGATGCGAATCTGGCCGGAAAAACATCCCGGAGGCTGCGCCAGAATCGCGGCATGCGTAGGCCCGCCGCCGCGGCCCACGGTCCCTCCACGGCCGTGGAAGAGGCGGAGCTTCACGCTATTCTCTTGCGCGGCGTGATGCAGTTCGCGATGCGCCTTATAAAGTTCCCATGTGCTGGTGAGCATGCCACCGTCTTTGTTGGAGTCGGAGTAGCCGAGCATGACTTCCTGCCAGCGCTGCCATGAATTGAGCAGCGGCTGGTACTCGGGGCTGCTCCACAGGCGGCGCATGACGGCGCCGGCGGTGCGCAGGGAATCGATGGATTCGAAGAGAGGGATGGGCATCAGGCCGGGATCATTACTATGGCCATCACTACTATGGCCGTCACTGGCCGATCCGGCGACTTGAACGCCGGCTAGTTTTGCCAGCCGCAGAACCGCCAGAATGTCGTTCTCCGATTCCGCGCCGCTGATGATGTAGTTGCGGATCGATTGCGGCGGATACGTACGCTTGACCTGGGCAATGGTTCGAAATGTTTCCAGCAATTCGATCGCGGCGGCGGATTCGACATTCGGGCGCGGCGAGCTTCCAAGTTCTTTGAGTACCTGCGCATGCACCCGCGCATGTTGACGGATGTCGAGCGTCTGCAGGTGAAAGCCAAACTTCCGCACCATTCGGAGCAGCGAGCCGATGTAGGTTCGAGCCAGCCGCTCGCCGCGGTGCGCGATCAGGCTATTCCAGACCAGCAGCAGATCCTGTTCGAACTCGGCAGCATCGCGGTAGGTGGCAGGCGTTTCCGCTCGCTCGCGAGTCCGCTGCAGGCGGTGAAACATATACGAAAGAAAACGGCGGTAGCTTTCTGCCTGATTGTCGGGGCCCCATGCCAGGTGCACGCCCGGAATGGTGCGTTCGTAGTGCTTGAGCCGCGCCAGCAGTTCTTCTGAAACCGAGGTCTGGCGGCGTGAGGAACTCAGCCGATCGCTCAGGGCTTCCACGCGGTCGAGATATTCGCGCAGAATCAGGGCTCGCGCCATGTCGAGGGCATCACGAATGCACCCCGGCTTCACCAGGGGATTGCCGTCGCGGTCGCCGCCAATCCATGATCCGAAATGAACGACGTTCGGAACGGAAGACTCGTCGAGAACCGTTCCATAAATGTCGCGAAACGATTCCACGATTTCGTCATAGAGTTTGGGCAGCGAGGCGAATAATGAGAATCGGAAATAGCGCAGGCCCATGCGAATTTCATCGTCCACCGTAGGTTTTGCCATGCGGACCTCGTCGGTCTGCCACAGGGAGGTAACTTCCGCGCGGATCTTGTTTTCGCAGTCCTGCGCTTTTTCGGACGTAAGCGGAAGGCGGTCGAGGCGTTCCAGTTCTCGCGCGATGCGGCGGCGCTTGAGAAGAACGGTCTGGCGCGCAACCTCGGTGGGATGCGCGGTGAAGACCGGCGTAATCGCGATCTGGTTGAGCGCGGCGAGGGCACCGGCTGCCGGAATTCCAGCCTCTTTCATGCGGGCGAGCGTTCCGCGAAACGAGCCGGGGAGCGGCGGATGTTCACGGTCTAATTCTCCGGCACGGCGGCGGCGCTGGCGGTGGTTGGTCTCGGCCAGATTGGTGAGCTCGAAGTACGTCGCGAAGGCCTTGGTGACTTGGTAGGCGCGGGACAAGTCCATGTCTGAGACAATCTGCTGGGCTTGGTGCATGAGTTCGGTCGCAGAGTTTTGGTCGGGACTGCGCTGCGCGGTCTCGCGATGCTCGATCAGCAGGCGACGCAACTCTTCGACGGAGTCAAACAAGTCCTGACCGGACTGCTCGACCAGTACCTGCCCGAGGATCGCGCCCAGCGAACGCACGTCGCGGCGCAGCGGATTATCTTTTGCCGGTTCGTCGGACTGGGCAATCAGTTCGGCGAGGCGGGCCTGCTGGTCGTCGGCTTTCCACAGCGGCTTGGTCGGGTTCGGGGACATGATGAGGATGTAGGAGAGAATAAACGACGCGGCGGGAGTGTGCGATGAAAAGAGTGGATCAGGGGGAACAGAACACCAGGGCCAGAGTCCGTTAGATTATGCTGGGAGTTCGACCTTATTAACCGGGTGGCGAGCACCAGGCCAGTCCGAATTGGAAAGGGGAAGAAGAGACTATGAAACAGGTTCCGAGCGGAACCGAAGTCGCACGCCCATTCGTACCTGCGAGAGACTTTGATCTATCGAAGAAGTTCTATCGCGCGTTGGGCTTCGAAACCCTTCTCGACGAAGATGTTGCGATTTTCGAGGCGGGCTCCAGCGGCTTCATACTGCAGCGCCATTATCAAAAGGAGTGGGCTGAAAACTTCATGATGCAGCTCATGGTCGACGATCTTGACGCCTGGTGGGAGCATATCAGCCGACTTGATCTACCGGGAAAATTCAAGGTCCCACCTCCCAGCCCCCCGGCCATACAGCCATGGGGGCTTCGGATCGCGTACGTTGTGGATCCATCTGGAGTGCTTTGGCACATTGCACAACGCCGAGATGGGACTGTGCACGACTAACCCCTCAACCTCGGGCTCATGGCCTAAAAGGTGTGGGGTTGGCTGAGGCAGGCTGCCTATTTCGGCACTTCGAAGCGGTAGCCGATGCCGCGCAGGGTTTTCAGGTATTGGGGATGGCGAGGATCGAGTTCGATTTTTTCGCGGAGGCGGCGGATGTAGACGTCGATGGATCGCGGGGTGACGAACGGAGTTTCCTTCCACACCGCGTCGAGCAGTTGATCGCGGGTAAGAACGCGGCCGCGATGCGAGGCCAGGTACTCGAGCAGGCGGAATTCGCGCACCGTGGTCATCACGTTGCGGCCCTGCACCTGCACGGTCATGGAAGAGACATCAATTTCCAGTTCGCCCAGGCGCAGCACTTCGCCGACCGCGGGCACTTGACCCAGTCCGCGCAGCACGCTGCGAATGCGGGCCACAAGTTCGCGCGGGCTGAAGGGCTTGGTGATGTAGTCGTCTCCGCCCAGTTCCAGACCTTTGACCCGGTCGGCCTCCGCCGTCTTGGCGGTTAGAAAGATGATGGGGGTGGTCGAGAGCACGGGAGTCTGACGGATGTGGCGACAGAGTTCGAAGCCGTCGGTGCCGGGCAGCATCACATCCAGCAGAAACAGGGCAGGCATTTCCCGCACCGCTTCGTTGAGCACGGAAGCGCCGCTGACAAAGCTCTGCACCTCGAACCCGGCGGCCTGCAGATTGTGAGAAATGAGGCGGGCAATGTCCTCGTCGTCTTCGACGACAAAGATGACCGGGCGAAACGCCGCCGGACTGGTGCTGTTTGCGGCGGGTTCGTGGAGTTCGGCTGGCAGATGCATTTCTTGTTTCAGGGCGCCTTACGACGTGACAGCACTTCCCGTGCGATCAATGAAAGGGGGACGCATAGAAGACTCTATTGGGCGAATGTTGCGCGAATGTTTCCCGCGTGTTAACGAACGATGAATTTGTGAGCTAGTTTGTCGCCTTCTTCTTGGGTACATGCCGCAGGCTGCGACCTTCGATCAGGCTGTAGAGGTCTTCGGCGAGGTTGGTGGTGTGGTCGCCGGCGCGTTCCAGGGCTTGCGCCATCAGCAGCACGTCGAAACCCGTGGTGTCGCCCTGGGCGACGGTTTCGGCGAGATGCTTCTGGAAGAGGGCGTGGCAGACGCGGTCGATCTCTTTATCCATCTGCAGAACCTTGCGGGCGCATTCCAGGTCGAGGGTGGAGAATCCCTGGTGCACCAGGTCGAGCATGTCGCGCAGTACGGCCGACATTTCCACAAGTTGGCGGATGTCAGAAGCGGCCATCTTTGAGGTTCGAGCCTGTACGCGCATGGCCACGCTCATTACCAGATCGCCGATGCGCTCCAGGTCGGTGGTGGATTTGAGGCTGGAAAGCAGCTGGCGGGCGCGGGCTTCGTTCACGCGAGTGATGGCTGCGGGTAGACGCTCATCGATCTGGCGCTCGATCAGGTCGAGTTCCTTCTCGCAATCTTTGATAGCGAGAAAGGCCATGCGGGAATTGCTGGTGAGCAGGTCGCGGACGTTGAAGGCGGCGTCGCGAGCGATGAGGCAGGCTTTCAGGGCGAGGCGGGAAAGATCGTCAGGGGCGCGCTCGGCAGGGGCTGCGGTTTTGGCGGGGCGCGGGGTCGATGCGGTTTCTTCGGCTGCGGACTTTCGGAGTGTCGTGGCTTTGCGTGGCATGGGGGAGTTTAAGAGTTGTTTCGCATCCGATACTTGGGCGCGTGCAACCATGAAGTGTAGTCCTGAAATGTGAAAGGATGGTTACAACGTTGCCGCGCATCGCGCTATCGGACTACAGTGGTGGAGTCGCCGAAGCGCGCGACGGAGGCGCGTCTTGAATCTTGCTGATTATCTGCGACGACAGTTTTCTTATGACGAGTGGGCGAACCGGGAGGTTCTGGCCGCTATCCGGGCAGCGGGCGGCGCGGAGTCCAATTCTGCACAACCAGGCTCGGTAGAACCTGGGTCTACGAATCCTAGCTCTACGAATCATCGCTCGTTGCAGCTGATGTCGCACATTCTGGCGGCCGAGCGGGTATGGCTGGAGCGTCTGAAAAAGCAGCCACAAAGCGTTCCGGTCTGGCCGGAACCGGATATGGCGCAGTGTGAAGCGCTGGCCGCCGAAATGGGCGGACTCTGGCTGGAGTTTCTTGACCTGATCACCGCCGGAGATGTGTCGCAATCCATTTCCTACAAAAACAGCAAGGGCGAAGAGTGGACCAGCACCATCGTTGACGTGCTGAATCACGTGATCCTGCACTCGGCCTATCATCGCGGACAGATCGCCACGCACATGCGCGCCCACGGACAGACTCCGGCGTATACCGACTTCATTCACGCCGTGCGGCGGGGATTGGTGAAGTTATAGAGAGTAAGTAAGGAGGCGCCGATGCAAACCCGGCATGTTTACGCCTTCACCGCACTGCAGATCCTGGCGTTGTGTTTTCTGCCGTGGCTGCTGATTACTTTTCCTACTCCATGGAATGCGCAGCGCTATATCGGGACGGCGCTGGTGGTGGGGGGCATCAGCGGAATTGTGGTCGCACGCTATTACCTGGGCAAGTCGTTTTCGATCAAGGCGGAGGCGCATGCGCTGGTCACGAGCGGGCCTTACGCAAAGATTCGCAATCCCGTTTATGTGTTTGGCACGGTATTCTTCATCGGGCTAGTCCTGGTGGTGCAGCGGTCGGCGCTGTGGATCGTGGTTGTGATTTTGGTGATTGGGCAGACCATCCGCGCCCGCCGGGAAGCGCGTGTTCTGGAAGCGGCGTTCGGGGATGCGTACCGGGAATACCGGCGGAAGACGTGGTTCTAGGGACTTGGGAAACAATTTCAGATTGTTGATTTCAGATTTCAGATTTGAAGATCACACTAGTGCATCCGCCGTGCGCTTTTCAGTCTAAAATCTGAAATCTGCAATCTGAAATTCCTGTCGGACCATCCGCCCCTTTGCCGCCGCCCCGGCGAAGACGTTACACTCTCAGCGATGAAAAAACTGGTTGTTGTGGGTCTCGCAGTGCTGTTGCTTCCGGTGCTGGGCGCGGTGTTTCTGCTGGCTGGGGAGCGCGCGAAAATTCCGCCCATGCCGGGCGAGGTCTCGAATAATGCGGTCGCATCGCTCAAGGGCGGAATTGAAGTCTATTCGCTGATGGGCATGGGTCCGAAGAAAACCTGGGACAACGTCAGCAGCAAAATGTATGTGCTGCGGCTCAGGTCGGGCAAGTGGACGGAAGACCGCCCGGTGCCGGGAGTGGCCGGCCGGTTGGCTGCCTCGGCGGTGGGCGTTCGCGGACAAGTTTTTGTGTTTGGGGGCTACGCGATCGACGGGCAGGGCAACGAGATCACGATCGGCGACGTGAACTCTTTCATGGCCGACGAGCATAAATGGTACCGCGGCGAGGACATTCCAGTTCCGGTGGATAGCGCGGTGATCGGCGTGAATCACGACCGTTACATTTATCTGGTCGGCGGAAAAGCGAAGACTGGCCCGGTCAACCTGGTGCAGGTCTACGATTCCGAGAAAAATGTGTGGAGCGAGGGCACGCTGATGCCGGGAACTCCGGTCTACGGGCATGCCGGCGGACTGGCCGACGATGCGATCGTGTATTGCGATGGGGCTAAGAAAAATCCGGTTGCAGGCGCGCCGGGCGTCGCTCCCTACGTCGCGTCCGACGAGTGCTGGATGGGCAAGATCGACAAGAAGGATCCCGACAAGATCGAGTGGAGCAAACTGCCTCCGCATCCCGGGCCGGCACGGTTTGGCACTGCGGCTGGACCCGAAGGCCACAGGATTCATTTCTCCGGCGGGACGGCCACGCCACATAACTACAAGGGGCTGGATGCCGACGGCAAGCTGGTTGAGATCTCGCCGGTCACGTTCGATTTTGATGTGCATGGCTCCAAATGGGAAACGATGGACGAGAACACGACCGATGTGCGAACGGATGCCCGGGGAATCCTGAACACGCCGATTGGGCCATTGATTCTGGGCGGCATGCTGGCGAATGGAGCTATCACTGGGCGGGTGCTGGACTTAGCCAAGAAGTGAGCGGCCAAGGGCTGGGGGGCGCGGTTCCTCAATGGGACTGCTTCCGGGAATGGGATTTGTGCGCGGTGGTTCCGCCGAAAAGTACCTTCGTTATCTCTTCCCCGCGATGCCGGCAGCGTTAGCATGGACTTGTTCCGATAGGCAGACGTTTCTCACCGCTGAACTTAAGTTGAACTAGGCGGCGGATGGCCTCCGACCATCCGCCGTTTTTCTTTGTCGGGCGAGTAGAGTTGGGGCCGCTGGAGAAAAAGCGAAGATCTGAAGCCGGAAGGCCTCATTCGGGGGGAAACTGGGGCGGGAGGAACGGTTTCGAACCGTCATCTCCGGGATGGAGCCCCGGCGCATTGCCGTGGTTATGCTACTCCCGCGTACAGAATCTGATAAAGCCGAGGCACCAAGGTATTGCATAGTGCCCTATCTGTCAATATAGCTGCCTCGCTCGTGCCGGACCAAGGCCGGTTTGAGACTCCTCATCTTAACAACTTTCCAGGCATTTATAACGATTGACGGTCGGATCTTCGACAATCCTTTCTCGCCCGAGCTTATCGCGCCCGAGCTCATCTCGCCCGAGCTAAGACCAGCGTGACATCATCGGGCTGCTCGTTGTCGCCAATCCAGTTTTCCACCGCCAGGGTTACGATCTGACTGATTTCGGGCAGGGGCTGGTCGCGATGATCGCGGACCAGGTCAATCAGCCGCTGCTCGCCAAATTCGCCGAAGTCGTTTTCCGGCTCAGTAACGCCGTCACTGTATGCGAGGAAGATTTCCCCGGGATGCATCTCGACCGAATCCTCGTCGTAATGCATGTTGTCGAACAGGCCCACAACGGTTCCGCCGGTTTCGAGCCGGCGGATGGAGCCGTCGGTTGCGATCAGAATGGGCGGCAAGTGTCCGCCGTTGCTGTAGGTCAGGCGGTGCGAGCGACCATCGTAGATTCCCAGGAACAGGGTGGCGTATTTCTCCGGCGGAGTGCTCTCGTAGAGTTGATGGTTGAGCAAGCCGAGCAAGGCCGCTGGCGAGACTTCCACGCCCTCGGGCCACGCTGCCAATATGCGGCCGGTACCTGCGACTGCGCCCACGGCGACCGGTTCGCGCAGTTGCGGCATATTTTCCATGCTGTAGGCGCGGACGGCCGAGTGGATAGTGGCCATTAACAGCGCGGCCGAAATGCCTTTTCCGCTGATATCGCCGACCGCCAGGATCAGCTTGTGCGAGCTGGCGGAGAGAAAATCGTAGTAGTCTCCGCTGACGGTGCGCGCGGGACGGCAGAAGCCGTGTACCTCGAGCGACTCGAGCTCGGAAACCTGGCGGGGGTACAACTGCTCCTGCACTTCCTGGGCGATGGCCAGCTCGTTTTCGAGCCGCTGTTTCTCTTTCTGTTCCAGGATCAGCTTCTCGATGGAAGCGGTCATCGAGTTGAAGGAGATAGCCAGATCGGCGAGTTGGTCGCTGGATTTCACCGGGATGCGGTGGCTGAAATCGCCGCGGTCGACGTGCCTGGTGGCGTCGTGCAGTTGGGCCACGGCAGCAGTTACGGTGCGGGTCATGCGGGTGCCGATGATGAGCGCGATCAGTTCGATGATGGCGAAGAAGATCGCGACAAAGATCAGAGCATCCACCACGAAGTTGGCAAACTCGCCCAGCGCTGCAAACAAATGGCCGTAGAGCTTGGAGGGACGAGTTTTAACTTTCAGCAGGATGTCTGGCCGTCCCACGCTGGATCCCGAGCTCCAATCGACGGCCTGAAGCGGGGTGACGAAAGGGATTTCCCGATCCATGAAACTCGTGGGCTGTGGGGATGTGCCTACGGTGAAAGTCGACGCCAACGTTTCGGTTGTGCGCTGGTCACCCGACCCGTGAGTGATCACCACGCCATTCTCATTCTTTGCGTTGTAAGAGAAGGAGGTGTTCGCGCCGGAGCCAGCTGCAGCCGGTGTGATTGGTCCGGCCGGTTCGACTGGTGCGGCATCCGCGTAGACCGTAATCTCTCCGAGATCCTCGGCGATCTTCCCTACCAGATCTTTGTCGAGTGGTTCGCTGGTCACCACGGTCAGCGAAGTGGCGCGCCCGGGAAGAACCGAGACGACGCGGAGATAGAGCTTTCCGTGGTCGCTCACGATCTCACGAAACGGTCTGCCCTCGAGCCGAGCTTTGGCGTACTCGTTGTCTTTCTTGTCGAAGAAAGCGGGATAGGAAAAGGCGGAGGACGCAGAGTCGTCGCTGGCGAGCGGCAGCGCCTGGGTCCCCTGCCATGCCTGCACCTGGCGGCGCTTCCAGACGCGGTCACGCTTTTTCAGGCCTGCGAGGGACTCTGCGGTGGGATTTCCGCGCGCCAGACTGGCCGCCAGTTCGTTGCTGATAGCCGCGTTGGCCGCCTCCGCGCTACGGAGCTGGGAGTTAAGCTCGGAAATGACCACGTAGCTGGCGAATTGCCCGGCAAACAAAAACAGTGAGAAGCCCGCCATGGCCACGAGCAGCACCACAGGAATTACGCCGATGAACACATAAGTGACGATGAGCCGGTTCCGCAGACGCCACAGGATGCGACGCCTTACCCAGCGGAAGGCCAGCACAAAGAAGAGCACGCCGGCGATGAACGCGAGGAATTCGACCCATCCGCCTAAGTGCTCGCCCCAGGACCGGGCGAACAGGCTTAGCAATTCCTGCAACGCGAACAGGGTCACGGCCATGCCCGCCAGATAGCAGGCGAGGCGCGCCAGCCGGGTCTCAGGCCACAGGCCAGCATGCACCAACCGGGACCGGAGTTCTGGATAGGACCTTTGCATGATGTTCGTCGGACTAACTTAACATCCCAGCTTTGTGATGAGCGAAGCGAAAAATGGCCAGGATGAGAAGCCTGCAAAAACCGCTAGATTTCAGGGTAAAGATCGAAGAAGGCTTCCAAACTGGTGCGCAACTGCTTTTCGATCTCCTCCTTGCTGCCTTCGAGCACGTGCATGGTGACGTGCGCGTCCCGGCCATTGGTGAGCTTCACCGGAGCCTGCCCCACCTCGGCCACATCCTCAGACGGCAACAGCCGCATGCCATAAACCAACGTCAGATTCGCCATGCGTAGATTCTACGACGTTTGAGGTGGGTGCCGCACTGCGCGGCATTTGGGGTGGTGGCTCAATGTGAAGCTGAACACCTGCCGATTCATCGAGCCATGTCATCCCGCAGGGGCGCGCCCAGCGCTCCGGAGGGACCTTACGGGACCCGGACATCGGTTGTGCTGATGCGAGGAGCGCCTGACTGCATGAAGCGGAGGCACTCCTGTCCACGGCATCAACAGCGTCGGCCAGCGTAAGGTCCCTCGCCCGGCTATCGCCGCGCTCAGGATGACATCGTTAGTAATTTTGAACTTGAGCCACCACCTGCCTGGGAGTTGGTTTGGCATTTAGCAATCCTTTAGCAATGGGGGCTTTCTCGTTTAGAATTCCTGCGTGCCTAGAATCGTGCCGGGGAATCTGGTTTTCAAAGTCTGGATGGGTATTCTCGCCGTCGCACTGGCGCCGCGGATGGCGGCCCAGGAACCGGCGGCCAATCCCGCTTCCACGCAGCTTTCTGCGCAACCGCAGGTGAAGGTGAACATGTTGAACGTGTGCACGCCTTCGGCCGAGGAGCAGAAGGAAATTGCGGCGGCGCTGGCGCGCGTTCCCAAGCAACCGTTGTTTGGCAATGATTTTGAAGTTTCCCGCGGACGCTCGACCCTGACGGACATCCCCAACTTACTGCAGCCGGGAGCGAGCACGCACTTTTCCGACGAAAAGTCGGTGGCGAGCTACGTACGGATTCGCCGAGAATTTTCGGTGCAGGCGCTTTTTTCGAGCGTGCAATACTCGTTCAGCAACGACGGGCAGAACATGGTGGAGACGCTGGTGCTGCACGTGCGCGATCCCAAAGATCTGATTCAAGTATCGATCGAGGACAGCGCGTCGGCGGTGACCAGTTCCGAAGCCATGCTCGGATCGAATAGTCCAGCCAGCCGGGTGCGGCTGGAGCGTTTTGGCAAACCGTCAGTAGCGCTGGCGCGATGTTCGGCGGCGGAAGGTGGTCCGGCGCCCGATCAGAGCGCGTACGAGCCGTTATTCCGCAGCGCATCGGACGTGCTGACGAACTATCGCGGGCTGCTGAACGTGAAAAAGATTGTGCCCGAGGAACTGGCCAACATCAGCGAGTCGAGACAGAAAGCTGCTGCTCCAAAGTCGAAAGCAAGCAAGCCCGCGCCAGCCAAGTGATTCGCTGCGGCCGGGCGATTTTGAGCGCATTGCATCAAAACCTGAAATCAGCCATCTAATCTGCAAAGACATAATCCATGAGCGAAACCAGAGAAGTCGTCATTATCGGGTCCGGATGCTCCGGACACACTGCCGCACTGTACACGGCGCGCGCTAACCTGAAGCCGCTGGTAGTTGAAGGCCACGAGCCCGGCGGACAACTTTCGATGACCACGCTGGTGGAAAATTTTCCGGGATTCCCCGAGGGAATCATGGGCCCGCAGCTGGTCGAGAACATGCGGAAGCAGGCCGAGCGCTTCGGGGCCGAATACCGCATGGCGCACCTGACCAGCGCCGACCTCAGCCAGCGGCCATTTCTGCTGCATTTGGGCGTTCATCAGGTGCACGCCCAGACGCTGATTATTGCCAGTGGAGCGTCGGCGCGCTGGCTGGGCCTGCCGCATGAGCAGCAGTTGATCGGTCATGGGGTGTCTTCCTGCGCGACCTGCGACGGCTTCTTTTTTTCGGGGAAAGAAATTGTTGTGGTTGGCGGCGGCGACTCTGCCATGGAGGAAGCGCTGTTTCTGACCCGCTTCGCGACCAAGGTGACGGTGATTCATCGCCGCGACGCTTTTCGCGCGTCGAAGATCATGCTGGAGCGAGCGCAGAAGCACGAGAAAATTCAGTTTCTGCTCGACACCGTCGTGGAAGATGTCTTTGACACTCGCCTGAACGAGGTGACCGGGCTCAAGTTGCGCGATGTAAAGACCGGCAAAGTTTGGGACTTCCCCACGAGCGCGCTGTTTCTCGGTATTGGCCACGAGCCCAACGCCAAGATGTTTGCCGGCCAGCTCGATGCCGACGCCGACGGCTACCTCAAGACGCACAATCATGTGCTGACGCGCGTGCAGGGAGTCTTCGCGTGCGGCGACGTGCAGGACCGCCGTTACCGTCAGGCGATCACCGCGGCCGGAACCGGCTGCATGGCCGCGATCGAAGTGGAGAAGTTTCTGGAAGCACACGGCAAGTAAGGAACGAGCCTGGCCACAGCTCCAAAGATGGCGGTACTTCGGTTACTTCAGACGCGACCGAATTTCCAGTAGACTTGCCGCAGGTTCAGATGAAAACCCTGTTGCGGCAGGCTGCACTTGGGACGCTCCTGCTTGCCGCGTTGTGCCTTGCTCCCACTTATTCCCGGGCTCAGGACGCCGCCAGGCGCCGCATCGTGGCACGTGTGGCTGCACCCTACCCTGACATTGCTCGCACCATGGCGCTGGAGGGGATCGTGAAGGTGGAGGCGCTGGTCGCTCCGGATGGCAGCGTAAAGACGGTCGAAATCAAAGGCGGGCACCCGGTGCTGGCGCAGGCTGCAGCGAACGCGGTCCGCCGCTGGAAATGGGAAGCCGCCGCCCGCGAATCCCATGAAATCGTAGAAGTAAAGTTTTCGCCGGCCGATTAACTGCCTACGCCCGATCTCCGGGATGTGACTGCGGTCCTGCCTGCGATGGGCTCGTTGTGATACAAATTCCTGTGGTCTTCTCGTCAGGACTTCCGACCTCAGGCTTCCTCTTCGTGACCAGCATTCCTTTTCTTATTCTTATCTCTATCTCTCCGGCCGCTATCTTTTTGAACCGTGTGCGTCCGGGTCTGGCGGGTACTGCATGCTAAGGGCATTCTTCGTTCATCTTTCTGAAAATCGTTCCTTGCGCGGTTTTGCTGAGCGTTCTGCGATTGGCCGCCGCGTGTCTGGCCGGTTCGTGGCCGGCACGGAAATAGCCGACGCCGTGCGCGTGACCCAGGCGGTGAACCGCGCGGGCATGAGCGTGAGCATCGACAACCTGGGCGAGAACGTGACCAATCTCGACGAGGCCCGCCAAAGTGCCGAGCTCTACCACAAGATTCTCGACGCCATTGCAGCCAACCAGCTCAACGCCAACATCAGCCTGAAGCTGACTCACATGGGTCTGGATGTGGATGAGCAACTGGCGCGCGACATTGTATCCGGGCTGGTGGCCAAGTCGGCTTCCATGACACCGCCAGGCTTTGTTCGCGTCGATATGGAAGGATCGCCTTATACGCAGCGTACGCTCGATTTTGTACACGAACTGCATCGCATGCCGGGAAACGGAAACAGCGTCGGCACGGTGATTCAGTCCTACTTGAAGCGCTCCGAGAGCGATGTGGAAAAGTTGCTGGCGGAAGGTATCCGCATCCGGCTATGCAAAGGGGCTTATAAGGAGCCGGCAAGCATTGCCTTTGAAAGCAAGGCCGATGTGGATGCCAACTACATAAAGCTGATGAATATCCTGATGAAGAGCGGCGTCTATCACGGTCTGGCCACGCACGACGAAAACATCATCAAAGAAGCGCAAGCGTTCGCGATGCGGGAAAAGATTGCGCGCGAGTCGTTTGAGTTTCAGATGCTGTACGGCATTCGGCGCGACCTGCAGCAGAGTCTGGTGCGCGATGGCTGGGGCATGCGCGTGTACATCCCGTTCGGCACGGAATGGTATCCCTACTTTATGCGGCGGCTGGGCGAGCGTCCGGCGAACGTGCTGTTTATCGCGAAGAATATGCTGCGGTCGTAGAGAGCGACATAGCTGCTGTGTCGCTGGCCACCTACTGGCGTTCCCTGTGGATAGAGGTCTGTGGGCTTGTGATACACTGAATACATAGAATACACGTATTCACCGAGGCCTGATCCATGGCAACTTCCGTCCGTCTCCCTGAAGAGGTTGAGCGTCGTCTCGACGCCTTGGCCGAAAAGACCGGACGCACCAAGGCTTTCTATATTCGTGAAATGATTCTGAACCACATCGACGAGATGGAAGACTACTACCTTGCGGCTGATGTGGTCGAGCGCCTGCGCAAGGGGCAGGAACGAACGTTCACCGCGCCCGAAGTGAGACGGGACCTTGGCCTGGACGATTGAGTACACCGAATCTGCCCGACGCCAGCTTCGCAAACTAGACAAGTCATCCGCGCGTCGAATTCTCGATTACATGGACGAGCGGATCGCCCCGCTGGAAGACGTACGCAGCCTGGGCAAGGCCCTGCGCGGCCCTCTAGGAGAATTCTGGCGTTACCGCGTGGGAGAGTACCGCATCATTTGCGAACTGCACGATAGAAAATTGTGCGTCATGGTCGTGCGCGTTGGAGACCGGAAGGACATCTACCGCCGCTGAAAAAAGTCGGAACCATCCCTTTTACTCTTACGGCCCGTCGCCTTCGGCGGGAGCGAGGGGCAGGCGGGTGGCGCCGCGCATCATGTCGCGCTCGTGGTCAGAGAACATGCTTCGGATGCGCGGGGAGTCGATGACCTTCTCGCGCTGTTCCGGCGGCAACCCCCGCAACTCGTGGATGGCCGTACCCACGGCCCGCTGGCGGTCCGGCGGCAGCTGCCGCATCTGGCCATACAGCTGGCGCGCCTGCGCCTTCTGCGTGGGAGTCAGATGCTCCCAGGTCTCCATGCGATTGAGCATGCGCAACTGCTGTTGCGGCGGCAGGCTGGAGAAATGGCGTAAGCGTTGTCGGAGCAGTTGTTGCCGGGCCGGCGGCAGGCGGCGGAATGTGGGATCTCTCTGCAATTCGCGTTCTTGTTCGGCTGGAGGCAAGTCTTTGTAGTGCCGCAGCCAGTCGCCGGCGTGCCCCTGAGGCTGCGCGTGTACCTGAGCTTGCGGATGCGCCTGTTGTGGCCGAACCGGTGCAGGCGCGGCATTGTGCTCCTGCGGATGGACGGCATCTCGGTAAGCCAGACCTCGGTACGCGAGACAGGGAACGGGCAGGGCGACAGCTATCGCCAAACCGGCGGCCGCCAGCCACTCCGTTCTATGTTTTCCCCGAGTCATTGTCCCTGCCTTGCTCTGCTTTCCTGACTTGCTCTTCGCCACGCTTCCGTGTCGTTTTCTAGAATTCCTTTTCAAATGCTCTGTAATTCATCCCTGCCATTGAACCAACTGCCGCGCCAGCTTCTACTGGTTGGCTGCGACATCCTGCTGCAGATCCAAATCATCCAGCGTCTCGAAATCGGAATACATGTCGTGATTGTTTTCCAACGTCTGCAGATCGCTCACCGCAGTGCCGGGCCCCGCATCCGCCTCGGCTATGGGCTGCCCGTGATCGGAAATCCTGGTGACGAATAGGCCCACACCTACTCCCATGATTACGGTCAGGGCAGCCGCCAGCACGGGACGGCGAAACCAATGGAGCCAACCCGCCTGCGGTTTGGCCATTTCTTCGCGCAGACGCGCCTGCAGCCGCACGTCAAAGTACGGCGACGGCTCAGGCACCTGCCATTCGTCGAGCAGCGTCATGGTAGCGCGCATGGCTTTCCATTTTTCGGCGCAAGCGCCGCAACTTTCCAGGTGCTCGTTTTCGTTTGCCGTGGGCTGGTCGAAGCCAGCCGCTAACTCGGACATCCGTTCGTGAATCTCATTGCAGTTCATAACCACTTCCCCTTTTAACTTCCCCGTAACTCTCTTCGCCAGTGCCGCTTCAAAATCAGTGGTGCCAGGTCAATTCCGCTAAACAAATTCTTTCAACTGTTCCCGCAAAGTTTCGTACGCGCGGAAGAGCAGAGACTTGGTAGCCGACTCGCTCTTCTTCAAGACCGTAGCGATTTCCTTGTAATCCATCTGCTGGTACTTGTGCATAACCACCGCCAGCCTTTGCTGCTCGGGCAGCGCTTCCACCTTGCTGCGAATGGCCAGCATCCGTTCCCGGCGCACCATGGCCTGCTCGGCGGTCAAGTTGCCGTCTGGCAGTTCGAGAGTTGTGCCGCTCTCCTCGTCCGGTTCGTCGAGGCTGACCTGAACCTCGGGCCGTTCGTGGCGCGTATCGCGCGCGTGATTCACCGCCAGGTTCGTCGCGATGCGGTAGAGCCAGGTGGTAAATTTCGCGCTGGCTTCATAGCTCGCCCGCGAGCGGTACACACGCAAGAAAACTTCCTGCGCCAGGTCTTCGGCAACAGCCGCATTGCGCGCCATCCGGTACATGAAACTGATCATCGGACGGCGATACTTCTGCACCAGATAATCGAACGCCGACTGATCGCCCGCCTTCGCTCGCAGCATGATGTCGGCGTCGGACGGCGCCTCTGCGCCTCCGGCCGCCGAAGAAAAAGCGGCCGCGGTTTGCGGCGTCATCGCAGCCATCAGCATGCCCCGGTTGAGTGCGGCTGTGCTCACACTAGTTTCAACCCCGTCACGGCCTGAAAGTTGCGCCTCGCGGGGATCGACGGAAGTCGAGGAAGTCCCTGTGTATGAAGGAGATAGCTGTGGCCGCGAAGGTTTTGGGTCGAGCCCCATGACAAAGAGGAAAAGCAGCCAGGGTATAGCCGGGTCAGAACCCGCTCTTCGCCCCGCAGAGGATAGGCTACCACGGCGGGCCGCACTGCAATTGCTGATTGTTGATTTTTGATTGTCGATTGAAACCCGGAACGTTTGGGCTCGAGGTGTTGAATCAACAATCAACAATCAGAAATCAACAATCGACAGCCAAAATGTCCCAAGTCCGCGCGCGGGCGGATGCTCGATAGGCTGGTAGGCCCGGCAGGATTCGAACCTGCAACCGCCGGATTAGAAATCCGATGCTCTATCCGTTTGAGCTACGGGCCCATCTTATAAACAACGCAGTTTCATCAACTTACAATCAACGCAGAATGTGACCTTGGTTATCTTGGTCTGATAATTCCGGTATGCTATTGTTGTTTCCATGACCAAGGCTTCCATTCTGGAGTTGCTTACCTCAGATCGCAAACAACGATTCCGCGAACAACGCGGTTCTGTCGTTGCTCGTCAAGACGGATTTTACATCAGGTACTACAAAGACGGTGATGGGGGTGTGCGAATCAAGCACACTGAGCGGCTCTGCGATCTTGGCACCACTGCGGCCAAGGTGAAGTTGCTGCAACGTTCGCACATGTCAGCCGTCAACAACATTCGTCACGAAGAGTTGCAGTCACCCACTCAGGCCCCACCCATCACCATCGGCGGATTCTGGAAATCGGTGTACTGGCCGTGGGCAGAAGCAAACAAGCGCGAATCCACTCAACGCGGCTATCAATACGTTTGGAAGTTGTACGTTGGCCCGGAACTCGAAACGCGAACGTTTGAAACCTACACCACCGTTGATGCCTGCGAGTTGCTTGACCAAATGGCGAAGCGGCTCAACAAGAATTCGTTGTCCCACGTCAAAAGCTTGTGCAGTGGCATCTTCTCTCAGGCCGTTCGCAAGGGCATCATCAAAATCAATCCATGGCGCGAGGCTGCGGCATCTGTCAACGTTCGCAAACCCAAGCCGCGCGTCAAGTACACCGTTGAAGAGACTGCGGCCATTCTCAACGCTCTTGATAAACCAGATGCGAAGTTGTTCTTTGCTCTGTGTGCGGTGTTGGCTCTGAGGCCCGAGGAAGCCGCAGCCGTGAAGTGGGAAAACATTGACCTTACCAACAACGTGTTGAAGATTCGTGAGGCTGCACCATACGGCAAGCTTGGCCCGCTCAAGACCGAGCAATCTGTTGGTGATCTTCCCATCATTGAGCCGGTGCGGTCGTTCATCGAAGCTTGGCACAACTCGATGGGGAAGCCTAGTGTTGGGTTCCTGTTCACTGCGAACGGTGTTGATCCTGTTAACCACAACAACTTTGCAAAATATCGGATCAAGCCTCAAGCGTTGAAAGCCTGCCCACGTTGGGCCGGTTGCTACAGTGGTCGCCATGGAGCAGCCACACGTCTTCTCAACCTGACAGGTGATGTCCGCGCGGCCTATCAAGTTCTGCGGAACTCGCTCGCTGTGGTCATTAAAACTTACGTTGAACCGGACAAGGCAGCCGGTAAAGTTGGGTTGGATGCTTCACACCTTGAACTCAGCAAAGCATTGAACAAAGAAATCCCCGGCAAGTAACGAAACCTGAGAGCCGCTGACGATCACTTACCGTTGGGATGACGTTCTTGCAACATCTTCAACAGGTTGAGTTCCTGAGGTCTTGTGAGCGTCACATCAATGTGAATCTTGTTGCTGTGCGGCCCTGTCCTAACCACCACTCTGTCAGCTTTACCAACCTTGATGTGTTTTCGCTTCGTAGTCGCCATAGCGAGACAGATTGTAACCGCAAGATGATTCGGTCATCAACGTTTCGTTGATCCACTCAGGCCGCTCTGTCACCCGGCAGAGCGGCTTTCCTTCGTCCTGCGTGATCCTGTGCGCCGCGTTGGGCCGAGAATCGAGGCCGGTGACCCGCTATGAGTCATGGTCCACAGATGACGCTGGTTTATTGATTCTAAAGCACTTAACAGCCTTGGTCCGTTAACTATCAGACCGAATAACACATAAGTGGTTTGATATCAACAACTAACATCGGTTTTCGGAACCGCTGCCCTGAGTGGTCGAAAACCTTTCCAACCACCTGAGCGCAAACCCGACTTGAATGTCTACTGCTTTGATGGGGATTGCACAAGAGCGTGGCGTATCTTAGGTGGTGGGTGTGGTTGGGCGGAAACCCCCTACACGTACTTTTCAACCAACCACCTCGATGGGGTGACCGTGCTTAAGACACGGATCACCCATCGCTGCCTTCCTCTGGTCGAAAACCTTTCCAACCACTTTCCAACCACCCAACCACTGACCACGGTACTCGCCACCTACTAACGAACCCGTTAGTATTTCCTGTATATAGTAGGGAGCAGATATAAATCAGCCCCGGTCACTTGACAACGTACAAGAGTCATGATCTATTCAAAGAGTAGATCAATTTTCGCAGGCCAGCCGCAGACGCCCCGGTGAATCCGGGCCTACCAGAGAAGCCTTCAGGGAGCACAGTACAACCCACCCAATCAAGATTCTGACCACGCTAGAAGTGTGTCAGGGGTGGATTTTTGACACCGCAAGATTAGCGGATCATCAATGTTTCGTTGAAGGAACTATAACAATGAATCGTCTGGAAAACATAAGCTGCGAATCCGGTTATCTCAGTGCGATGAGTTTGCAGCGTCACAAACCCGTTGCGAACAGAACGAAAAAGCCTAAGTGGGTGCAGAGTCATGAGGCTTTCAATAAGCATGTTGCCGCAGCCAACAGACGGTGGATGATTGCACGTATGTATTGGCTGGAAAACAAGAGTGCTCGGCAGATTGCGGAGACCTTCAATATGAGGATCAGTGCTGTACAGATGTGCATCCTACGATTGAGTAAGACTTAACACGAAGACGTTGTAAGACAAGTCGCAACATTCATGGCCTCAGCCCACGCTGAGGCTTTTGTATTTCCGTAACAAGGTGGTCGGTATGGAAGACGAACACAACTTCGTTGAACGGTTTTTCTTTACTCGGAAACAAGTCATGTGCAACGGATTTTGGTTTATGCCGGGGTTCGTGGGTTGGGTTGAGTCTGAAGAACCACCACGCTTATTCGAGATGTTGGATGAGTTTGAGTTGGTGGATGTCAACGCGAGAGCGTACTTGATTGAGTCTTGCAAACCACCGGACCACGTAGAGCATATTCTGCCTCTTGATTTCTTTGTTGATTCGCGGGCGCAGTTTTTCGATGACTTGGATGAATTGAAGGTTGCATTCAAACAGTTTCGCAAGGTGAGCTAATGATCACAACCCCATCAATATCTTCCGAGATTAAGTGGATTATCGAGAAGGCAGGTGAGGTCGACGTCACCGCAGCGGCCGTGGTCGCTGCCGTCCAGGCTTACAGCAAGATCAACTCAATGGGCCAGTGGATCGACCGCAACGAGACTGTCGATTTGAACGAACTGTTTGATCGCATGACACGCGAAGAACTGGAAGCTTATGCCCATGATGGCACGCTTCCAGATTGGTTCACAAATGCTCAGACAGGTAAAGAACCCGACGAATCCAAACAGGACGACCCAGGGTTGTACCAGCGCCTGTTCGCAACACTACGAGACAGTCAGAAAGGTGGAACCCAATGAGAACACACGAGGATAGATGTCCCGTACCCGCAACAAACCCAGCACCGAAACCCGCCGACTTTCCGCTTGGAAGCTTAGAGTCGCGCGCGGCCGCAAGGACGATGGCAAAAACACGCGGTGAACGGAGTACAAGAGAGCCGATAATGTATATCGCTCACTTCGATAGCGATCAAGAGGTTTATCCTCTATACCCAGAACCGCAACCATCGGAGTCTGGCACCGCGGTGATTCCTCTACCCAATCCCTCTGAATCTATGAGCAGTCCCCCAAGCTGGCCAAACACTCCTCCTGTCGTCATTACGGTCGAAGTCGGGTGATCAGACCTAACCCATGCGCACAATCCAGGTCAATGAGTGTAATAGAGATATAACGACAGTTGACCAGACGCAACGCTCTTAGACTACAACACCCTGTGACCGCGATCACTGACACCACCGAACTTCAAGCCGAAAATGCGCGTGTAATTCCCTCGCCTCTCCGAAGAGCAGCTCCCGCCCGTTGAGACGCAGCACCCCCTGAGGCGAGCCGTTCATCCACTGCAATCCCGCCCCGCTTCCCCCCCGGGCCGCGGGTCGGCCTTGTGACCCTGTACTTTAACTTTCAGTCCAACGCTTCATCGCAACTCATGAAAGGAGTCCATCATGTTTGCACGCATTTTGGAGTTTGTCCCGAAGCTGGAGAAGAAAGAGGAGTTCGTCCGGGTCATCAAGAATGAGGTTCTACCCATTCTGAAAAAGCAGCCCGGCTTCCTGGAAATCCTGCCCTTCTTCCCCGAGGTCAAGAATGACAATACGATCACTATCAGCCTGTGGGCTGAGAAGAAGGACGCGGAGCGCTATGAGCAGGAGGTATTCCCGAGAGTCTCGGAAATCCTGAAACCCTACCTGACCACACCGATCACGTTCAAGTACTACATGGTTGAGACGACCCTGTGCGAGCATTTCGAAAAGGCGCTGGCCGCCTGACTGATGCACACTCTCCGCGCGGTGGCAATGGGCTGGAGCAGCATGAACTGCTCCGGCCCATTGTGCAGAAAGAGCCTTGAGACAATTAGAATCCAACACCCCCGTTGCCGGGGTCAATGAGCGAAATGGCGATTTTACGCCAAAATCAGTCACCAGTAACTCTGGTCGTCCGAGAATTGGCCAGCAACAACCATCTTGCGAAGCTCATCCAAGTTCCTTGCGGCGTGAAGCCCAGCGCCGCCCCACAAGAACTGCAACTGATTGTGCGGGTCAACTTTGAACAGCAGAACGCAATAGCCGTGTGCGAGGCCACCGCGCTCGTAATGAATAAACCATTCGTCGCCCTGTACTCCCGCGAAAATGAGGCGTCTGCGGGGCAACCCTCGGTTGACCCCATCATCCGTGAGCTGAAACTTCTGTCCGGGATCGGCTAGTGCAAACGAGGGTTCAGCGGTAATGGTTGCAAATGCCTGCCTCGCCGTAGCTGGCATAGCTTCCGTTTTCGTCACGTCGGTGAACGGGCCGTCGAGTATGTGTTGTTTCTCGGCTGGCGACAGCCGCTTGTGAAACTGCTGTGCGCCTAGTCCAATGGAGAAGAAAAATAGGGCTAGCCCAGATACGATGATCCGGTGCTGGTTCAGCATGCATTTGATTCTAACTGACGAAAACAGGCCATAACGCTCATTGACCACCGTGGAACAGTCAACTCCAAGACTTGCCGGTGTACCAAGCGGGCCGTAGTTCCAGAGGCCCAAACCAACCCCAATCGTTCAATGTGTCAATAAAGCGTTGGCGCTGGTAACTGCGATACGAAGGGGCGAGATTCGAACAGTAGTAGCCCTGAGCCTGACGGCAATCACGTAGCCCGTCAACGACTACTCCGACAACCGTTCCCTTTGGCCCCCCGAAGTCTTGAACATGGGCCTCATAGATTCGCGGTTCATCTTCGTCAACATCTATTGTGAACGGTGCTGTGACACGGATTGCGAGGTCCTTGGCCGCTACAAGCCAAGCCTGTGACATGTCCTCGTCGATGATTCTTGCCATCTCGCACATTGTGCCACGTTTCTCGAACAACTGTTGAAACCAGGCCATTGCACTCATTGAGGGTTTTGAGATGGGATGTTACAACAAATACCCTGTGTGGACGATGGAATGGGAGCGGTCAAACTGGAAGCAGAGTACGAAGAATACGATCATCAAGACCCAAGTAGCTAAGTGTAACCACCGAAGGTAGCTCTCGCGGAAAAAATGCCGATGGAGCCGCCAAATTCTGATCTCGTTGATCGGCGACTGAAGTGACCTCGGCGAGAATGCTAACAGCGAAGTGGGATATTGCTCGCTATCCGGGAGGTATTGGTTAACATCTTTGGCAATTCGTTTCAAAACCATCCAGCGGGCCAGACCAGCAAAATAGAATATTACGAAATAAAAGAGAATGCCCATAATGTACGGAACGCAACTGCGACTGCCCCATTTCAAGCCTAGTCCGCCGTTCCAGACCCGTCTACGTTACCTTGGACGGCAAATACAGGCTCGCTGATGAGCTGAATTTGTCAGCTGTCGCCAATAGGCGTTTACACTCACTGACCCTAGGATCGGGGAATCCCGGTCAATGAGTGTAATCGGGATATTTCAACAATGATCCGTTTGTGCAAACCATCTCCACCCAGAAAACCTGCAAAGCGCCAGACCCACAGCAACCGCAGGTACACAACCTACAAGACCGCGCCATCCCGCAAAGGGCGTCACCAGCAGAATCTCCGCAAGCACCACGCCGAATACAAATAGGGCGGATGTCATCAACCGCCGGGCACGGACAGCAAAGTAGGCAAATGGGAAGGTGAAAGCTCCGAAAATTATTGCTCCGCAGACAGCCCCAAGCAAAACTAGAGGATCAGAGAACAACCGGAATGCGGGGATGCCATAGGCTTCATCTGACGGCGGAAGACTGAAGTGAAGCATTAAGACAAAGGCAAACGCACAGACTAAAGCAGCCCCAATACAAATTCCGAGAATCTTTAATGCACGCATGACGGACCGGTTAACAAATATTCCAGCAGGACTGTAGAGCCAAGGCAAGTTACGGACGTATTCAGCCGGGCAGGCTGCACGCCCAACTGTTGTAAGCAGGCCATAGCACTCAGAATGCGGGTCAGGCCGCGTACTTCGCCAAGAATTGTGCGACAGAACGGATCGGCTTCAGCTTGTCCTGCCGTAAGCCGTGCAGTTCTTCCTCGCGGAGTCGTCCTTCGCACAAAAGTCTCCCGAACACATGCGTGAGTTGCGAATACCGATAGTCGTACTTGCGGTCAATCTCTTTACGGCGTTCGGTCAGGTAATGTTCCAAGTCCCACAGATCCGACGACTGCTGGATCTGGCTGGCCATCTTCTGTGCTTCCTGAATCACCTCGTGAAGCTCTCGCCCCAGGGCAGCGTCGAAGGCTTTGCGGGCGATCAGCTTTTCTGACCTCGACCAAATCGGATCGTTCTGGTGGGGATATCTTTGTTGAGTCGCAGACGGGCTGTTCATGGTCCGATCCTCCGTGGCGGCATTCTACCCCTCGCCCAGATGCCTTTTCTACAGGGTCGGCAGATTTCGCTGTGGCAGATTCACCATCGTTTTCCTGAGGCCGCCCGTCCGTTCTGAGGTCGAAAAGATCATTCACCGGATGTCCGAGATTCTGTTTGCAGCCGAGATAGCGTTCCGTCGTCTGCACAGAGGCATGGCCCAGTAAGAATTGAATCTGCTCCAACTCGCCACCGCTCGTGTGGCACAGCTTCGCACAGGTTCTTCGCAAGTCATGCGGTGCAATATGTTCCAAGCCCGCTCTCTCGCAGCAGCTCTTCACCACGTACCACACGACATTCTGTGAGATGCCTTTCCCCCACACTTTTCCTGTCTTGGCGACGGCTCGAAAGATCCGTCCGTCCCTAACCCCGGCGGCGACCATCCACTGATCGAGTGCCGCTTTGACCCACTGTGGAATGGGCACGGTGCGGATGTGGCCTCCCTTGCCGATCAGGTCGACCACTGCCCAGTGCCCCTGGCGCATCTGGATCTCATCCAACTCCAAGCCGACCAGCTCCGATCTGCGGAAGCCACAACCGAACAGCATGGCCAGCATCGCATAGTCGCGCTTGGCACGCATCCGATCACCCCAGGCATTTTGCAGCACGACTGAACTCTGTTCCGCGCTCAACCAATTACCGGCACGGAACCCGAGCTGCTTGACTCCCTTGACCCGGCTGATTCCGGCCGCCAGCTCTGGACTCAGCAAGCCCGCGTCGGCAGCTTCGTGTGCGAGGCGGCGCACGGCCGCCAACTGTTGGTTGATGGTGTTGGCGGCCAGATGACGCGATTCCAGGTACATGCGATAGCGCACGACGACGATGCGGTTGAAGGCCAGCCGAGGCTCGGAGCAGTACCAGGCGATGAATTGGTCGATGGCGTACTCGTAAACACGGCGCGAGGCCGGCGAGCCAAGGCTATTGAGCACTGCTAATTTGCAATGATCCAGATCCGGCAACCGAAGCACTCGGCGACGGTAATTCGGCTTGATTCTCTGTTTGCCCATGGCGACGGCCTCCCATGCCGCAGGATTGGGTCTACGGCAGACCGTCTGGCCAGTGCAAGCCTGGCGCGAGCTAGGGTTAGGGGTTCTGAGTGCTATGGCCTGGCTGCAACAGTTATCCAGCTACTCCTTGAAGTACATCATCGCCGTGTTGTCTGCCAGCTTTTCGGGTCTGCCACCATAGGGGTCGATGTCCTTGAATTCGAGTTGCGTGCGCTCATAGAAGTGGTACGGCTCCAGCTCCCGCGCAGTTAACAGGATTGTCCGGCGCCGGTATCGGTCATTGAGCGTTTTCGCCAACGCGATCTCCTCTGAGGTAAAAGGACAGAGCTTTGCAAGTACGATGTAAGTAGAGAACCGCTTTTGTGGTAAGGCGTCGGCAACACGCCGCAGATGTTCGATATCTGTCGCATCGATCGTGTTCCTCCGTTCGGCTGCTTGATTTTGGCCACCTTGATCCTTGCATTCTCCAATCATGACCACGGTCTTGTCTGGATATGGTTCAGGAATCACCCAAACAAAGTCCATCTCACACTTCGGGAGATCTGTTCCCTGTTTCGGCACTAGATCCAAGGATGGCGAGTAAACACCCTTGCGGAACCCACTCAAATTCACCTCGAATTGCTGGAGAGTCAACACCACGGGAATCGCGCCTTGCGCGTTCCTTTCTGCGCCAAGCACACCGGAGCGACGATAATGCCAGACCCCATCGACGAGCTGGCGCGTTGCATCGAATTCACGGCCGCACATCTCGCACACCAGACGCTGCTTGAGTACGTCCAGGGCTGTCCAGTTGCTCATGCGACAATGGGGGCAAGTCAGTTCCGCACCCATGCGGAACAGGCCTTTTTCGACGAGGTGCGCAAATACCGCCGCTGGCTCCAGCTTAGTATTGTGAGGCCGGCGCTCAATGTAGAGCTCCCGATGATCCTCGAATGAAGCATTCGGATTTTCAGGGTCCCTGCTGCCGATCAGCTCCAATGCGCTCTTCTTTGTAAACACCGATCTCGGTCCATGCGTTCTCAGCAGTCTCCGCACGCCAGGAATCTTAAACGCCCGTGCACCGTCGACACCGCCCAGTTGCACTATCAACTGTCGGGTTATAAGGCCTGCGCTGCTCAGTGTGGCGGAGAATCCACCAAGATCGAATATCCGCTGAACGAGATCCGCGACCGGCAGAGCGTGAATAGATGCCGTTTTGTCGCAAGCGTCGATTACTAATCCAATTCCATCGGACTCACTGCGCACTTTGCTGTAGTCGAAGTGCATTGTGCGCGCATAAAACTCATTCAGCTCGGGAATGTAAGGCGGAACCAACGTATGTTCCTCGTCGGCGTACAGACCGCCAAGAAAGGACAATGATGCAACCAATCTTTGCGTGTGAAACCACACGTCGTCGCTGAACGGTTTATCATCGAGCGAAAATGAGATTGTAGGTTTGCCGAACTCACTGCTGATGACGCCAAGAGTCGAAGCTTCCCCAAAATACATCGTAGGAGGACGAACATTCAGTCCGTTCCACGTCCCGTCACCGCCAACGGGACATATCGACAGCGCCTCAGCGTTTTTGAATGGCTCTATGACCTGCGACATTGCATTCCTGATGTCATTTCTGTCGAGGGCCTGTTCCCGCACCCAGACCGCAACTCCTCTATCCAATTCGCGGCGACGGTGAGGAATCAAATCATGCATGGCTTTGCCCCAGGCAGGGACTGTGTCGCCATATCGTTCTAGGTGCTTAACGTCTACAAACAGCAAGGGAATGTCCGCCGCTCGAAGATTCCAGCAGCAGACCAAGTCGTCGAAGTTGCTCGCGTCCCCGGAAAAGAATCCAGGAGTTCCCCACCCTCCTGGTACACCATAGTGTCGATCAATACCGTAGCGCGAGATGAAGGGTATGCTAGGGTGCTCGAAGATGTCAGCTGGCAGTTGCGACGTGGCATCGATCACTATGTCCTTTGCGCCACTCGTGTGCTTCACGAACCCTCGATAGTCAATGTGGATTTCTTCTGCGCTCGGATACTCACCAAACTGCATCAGGAAGACGTCGGCAAGGGGGTCGTTTGCCGCCCATGTGTAAAGGTGCAAACCTCGCTCCTTGACGATTTTCCACTCGGGCGTGTCCTCGGCGTGCACCAAACCGTTGTAAATATCAAGCACATGCGATCGCGCGCCCTCCTCGCCGCTGCCAACGAACAAGGGTTCGGGAAAGAAAGGTCTGATGAGGTGCGGGAACTTTTGTGGGAACTGCTTCACTGGCTCTGAATCGCCAAGTGGCAAGATCAAATCGGCACGAAAAACGTCGATCAGTTCTTCTGCCCGTTCCTGTTGGTCTACGACAACGATCGGGTTGAAGCGACCGCCCCATAGCGCAAATGAAAGCCTAGCCGCAGTGCGGAAGGCGTCCATGTCACCCGCCCTGATGGCCCAGGCAATTCGAAGAGGGCGATAACAAATATCGACGCGAACGGTTTCCAAATCGGAGCACCTCTTGCCATTGTAGAATCCCGGCATTCCCTGTGCCACAGGGCGGACTAGTGCCCCACCCCTAGAAGGTCAATGAGTGAAATGGCCTGATTACGCCAGTTGTCTGCGCGGCAGCAGTTTTCGAGTCAGCAAGAAGCCGAACACTGATCCGATAAGGCCGCCTGCGATGATGGCGAGAACGTAGGTTCCAATCAGTGCGACGCCGGACCACTTTCCAAAGTGCTCAAAGCCTATTCTGGGGCCAAGGAAAAGTACGGCTGTCGAAAGAAGCAACGACACCAGTGTTCCGCCCGTCGAAACCGCGATCATATAAATGCCAGTTCGCCGAAGTCCTTGGAAGCAGGCCAGAGCAGTCCCGATAAGGAGACAGAGCAGCCAAACCGGAATAATCAAGAAGAAAGCCACACCAAAAGACTACGTCGTGCGGAACGTCGCCGCTAGATTACCGTCGTGAAGGGCAGATGGGTTTTGAGTGAAATGGCCTGTTAACAGCAATCGAGCGTAAACTGTCGCCATGGATTTGCTCTTTAGCTTGCAAGGAGTCGCGGCCTGCGTCATTGTGCTCGGCAGCGTGCTGGTACTAGTTTTTGCCATTGTGCTGCCCAAGCAAAGAAGGGGCGAGGTTCTCCATCGGATCGGACGATGGTTTCAGGGGTTCTGAGTGTAAAGGCCTGATTGCGACAGTTGACTCCGCGTATGGCTGAGTGTTTTCCCGAGGATCGGCTTTCCCTCGATAGCAGGCATGGAAGAGAAGAGAACTTACAGCATCAGCGTCCGACTAAGGCGCACAAAGGTTGAATGCGTATGACTTTTACACCAATTGGAGGCGAGCAGCAGGCGCGCGAGTTCGGCGCAGGCTGGGAGCGCCGGTCTCCCGACCGGCGATCTGGAGGGCCTACTGGCCCTCCTTACTTTTTTGGGCGATCCCGAAGCATCCTCGCGATTTGTGAGCGCCTCTAATTCGGAATCACAAACAGGGTGATCGACTGCGCCGGGAAGGTGTAGTTGTTAATGGTGCTGGGGAGTGATCCGGAGGGCGGCGATATGGGTGCGGCGGGTTGCGGCACGATGGCATTCAAGTTGGCGTTGCTGTATTGATACACCTGCGCCGTGCCGCTGGCAGAGCTGAAATTCTCAAGTGACAGCGTAGAGGTAAGCGGACCGTAGGTCTTGTTGATGACGATTATGGTGATGGCGCTGTCTGAGTTGCGCAGCGCCGCGTAAATGGCGAGCTGGCCCTCGGCATCGGAGCCGGCCGCCGTACTTGTTGCGTACAGGTAGGTATCGCCGAACAGGGAATCGTTGCCGTCGTAGTTGCGATACATGGCGAAAGCGTAGTTGGCCGGGTTCTGGGCCGTTGAGTCGATCACGCTGGTCGGGGTTCCCAGCGGCCACATCGCAGCGAGGCCCACGCCTTGACGCCCGAAGATGCCCAGAATGTCCGCCTCGACCACGGCGCCGCTGATGGATTCCAGGCCGCCGAAGTTGTACTCGTCGATGGCCGTCTGCGTTCCGGGGTAGTCACGGTTCACCCAGCTCTGCAGCATGGGAATCAAATTGGGGGCCTGTGGCGGCGGCGAGCAGTTTGTGGTGTAGTTTGGGTCGGTGATGTAGTTCGGTTGCGGGTAATCGGGATCGGTGTAAGTGGGATCCCAGAAGGCCCGCGTCCCGTTCGCACGCACCTTCTGCTCCTGGGTGTCGCCCGCAGGGTTGAAGCCGGTCGAGACCCCGCTTCCCGCCGGATAGTCAGGCGCGAAATAGCCGTGAACGTCCAGGTAATCGAGCAGGCGGACGCCGTACTGCTGCGAATAATTGTTGAATTGCTGCAGGTAGTACTCGATCAGGGGCACGCCGTTGTGCGCCTCGCGGTCGATGGGATTGCTCCACGGTTGATGGCAGGGATTTCCCGTTTGCCAGCCTGACTCAATGTCTTTCTTGGAGTAGAAGTATGCCCACCAGTAGTCGATCACCGGGCCCGAGACCAGCGCCGTGGGGTCGGCCGTCTTGATGGCCAGCGCTGTTCCAATTCCGTTGTTCGTCACCTCGTCGTAGGTGAAGGGGGCCGGATGCACGTCGCGGTGCTCGCCATCCCACCATGGGGGCTCGTTGTCGAGATCCCAGACAGCCACTCCCTTGCCGCTCGCGCCGTTGCCATAGCTTGGATTGCTGGCGATGGAATTCACCCAGCCGCCCGCCCATGTTCCATTCGCCCAGGTGCTCATGGTGCCGACGGACGAGCCGGGAGCGGGGGCGTTGGCGATGCTGGGGGGCGGCGCCGCGATGCTGGTCACCTGCGCGACCGTATCGTTACCGAAAATATTGCAGCCGCCCGAGGTTGTGCAGCCGTCATCTCCGTCGGGGTAGACTCCATATCCGCACTGCTCGTTGTTGTAGCTGACGAATGCGCTGTAGTTGATGAATCCAGTGAAGCCTTCCTGGCCCACCTGATTGGGGAACGACGAGCTCGGAAAACTGCAGGCATAGGTTCCGTTGCTCACCCAGCCCTGCACGGGCACGGTCCCCAGCGCCGTCGAACCCGCCGCATCCACGGCCGGGAAGAACGATGTGAAATCGGTGCCCGCGGTTGCGTTGGAGGAGCTGAGAATGCTGCCTCCAGTGGCGTTGGGGAACATGTAGGCTGCGCCTTCGCCATTCTCGAAGTACCAGTCACTGGCCGAGTTGGTCCAGCCGTTCTGATAGTTGTAGCGCGAGGTATCGTCGCCGCCCCAGCGAAGAATGCTGGGATTTGCGATCTTCTCCGAGGCCGAGTCCAGAAGATAGGCATTCATTCCGTAAACGTAGGGACTGATCGCGTGCGGATTCTCGCTCGGGTTGTTGGGCGTGTTCACGTCTACCGCGAGCGCCGGGCCGGTTGCGGTTGGCGGCGCTGAGAGTGTGACCGTGGCGCTGCCACTTAATGCTGGCACCGCGACGCTGGTGGCCGTGACTGTAACCGTGGAGGGCGCGGGATATGGCGTGTTGTAAAGACCGGTAGAACTGATGTCGCCGGGGCTGAGGGCGCTACCGGGCGCGCTAACTGACCACGTGAAATTATTGCCGGCAGAGGGGTCATTATTCACGGTGGCAGTGAACTGCTGCTGCGTTCCGATGACAGCCGAGGCCGGAGTGACCGTGATGGACGGAGTGGGCGGCGGGGCGGAGGAATTTCCGCAGGCCGAAATCATCAGGCACGCCGCCGAAACCGCTAAGGCTGCTGGCCAACGACAGGGGTCCATATGATCGGAATCTCCATTTTGAAAACAAACTCCCGGCAATTTTACGCCCGTTGTCGCAAATTGTTAGACCAACGCGGTTGCCCCTTCTGAATTTGTACAAGGAGACCCTGCGTCCGCATGGAGTGGAGGTCGATATTCGTTTCTCGCGTCCACTGCACACTCGGGATGGAACTCAGTGGGGGCAGTTGGAGCGGGAAAACAAACCGAAAGCCCTGCTGCTGGGCACCTCTTACGTGATTGGCAAGAGGTGGGCGGCCGAACAGACTGCGTGACGCATCTCGTCGGCGATGAAGCTGAGACCCGTTGATTGTTGATAAATCCCGATAGCACTCATTGACCATCAAAAGACACGGGCGACGGGTCACGCTGCCCAAAATCCCTTTAACTTTCGGCTCTGCAAGTAGCTGAAGCCATGAGGTCGCAAAATCCAGGTTCGCCCTGCCCATAAACAGATGTATTAGGGCATGCTGAGCCGATAACTCGACCTGAAGACGCAGCGGATTTTGAGTCCCTCCTCCCGTTTCTCTATCTTCTGCAAAACCGCATGTTTACAGGCTGTCTAGCATCAGCGGAGGTGTGGTCCGTGCGGTTCGGTAAGGCTCTGTGAAGTTGTGAAATCGAGTGGTCACGATTTGGTGACGCTAAGGGTCAAAGCACGGTGCTAATTCACCGTCTGCGTGAGGGTGTCCGAACTTGCTGTGAAGTCCGTGCTGCCGCTGTAGCTGGCTGTGATTTTGTGGATGGTTTCGGAATCGGTTAAAGCGCTCAGTCTGATGTGCGATGGCGGCATTGTTGAGAAATCGCTTTTTTTCGGGTCCTTCTACTCTCTCGACGAATTAGAATCGGGCGACGGCAATGGGGGCAAGCCAAGCTCTTCAAGAAATTGATTGTGTTTAAGCGTTGCCTCTTGGATTGTTTTCTCGATTGTTTCCAATACGCCATGAGTTGCCGTAAGGTCGATTTCTGATTCGGCTATTGCGGTGTTGATGTAGCGGGATATGCTCAGGTTGTAACCTTCCTCTTTAATCCGCTCCATCGAGATTCGTTTTGAATAACGCTCCTCTTCCTTACGGAATTGGTAGGTCTCAACAATTTTGTTGATGTCTTCGTCCCCCAGGTAGTTCTGGCGTTTGCCTTTCTCGAAGTGCTCGCTGGCGTTGATGAAGAGTACGTCGTCCGGTTTCTTGCATTTTTTGAGCACCAGAACGCACACTGGGATGCCGGTGGAATAAAACAAATTGGCGGGCAGGCCAATGACCGTATCAATGTGCCCATCGGTCAGCAACTTAGTGCGGATGCGCTCTTCCGCTCCGCCACGGAATAGCACGCCATGGGGCAGAATAATGGCCATGACGCCTTCATCCTTCAGGTAATGGAACCCGTGCAATAAAAAGGCAAAATCAGCGGCGGATTTAGGTGCCACTCCGTGATTCTTGAAGCGCACATCCTCGCCTGTGGCTTCAGTGGGTTCCCAGCGGTAACTGAACGGGGGATTCGCCACCACGGCATCGAAATGAGGTTTCTTGGCTGGGTTGGTCTCGCGCAAAATTTCCCAATCATTGGTCAGCGTATCGCCGTGGAAGATTTCAAACTCCGAATCCTTCAGTCCGTGCAGCAGCATGTTCATGCGCGCCAGGTTGTAGGTGGTGATGTTCTTTTCCTGGCCAAACATCTTGCCGATGCCGTGCGATCCCATGCGCTTGCGCACGTTGAGGAGCAGCGAACCGGAACCGCAAGCAAAGTCCAAAACACTATCCAGCTTGGCTTTCTTTCCCGTTTTCGGCTCCTGGCTGTCTAGCGTGACGATGCCAGACAAAATGCTAGAGATCTGCTGCGGCGTGTAAAACTCGCCCGCCTTCTTGCCGGAACCCGCGGCAAATTGTCCAATCAGATATTCGTAGGCATCGCCTAACGTGTCGGCGTCGGTGGAGAATTGCGTTAACCCTTCGGCGATTTTTTGAATGATGGTGCAGAGCTTGGCGTTGCGCTCTTCGTATTTCTTGCCGAGCTTGTCCGACGCCAGATTGATCTCGGAAAACAGGCCTTGGAAAGTGCTTTGGAAGGACTCCGTCTCGATATATTTGAATGCTGCTTGCAGCGTGTTGAGCAGTTCCCCATTCTGCGTGCGGGCCAGATTGGCAATGCTGAGCGAGCAGATCGCTGAGTGCAACGACCGGATCGAAACGCTGGCGCAGCAGAGTTATCCGCAGGTGGCGCTGCTGAAACAGAATCAAGGGCGTGGGCACACTGATCGCGCCGACGTTTCTGCTGACGCTGGAAGATCCGCATCGCTTCCGCAAGAGCCGCGACGTGGGCTGCTATCTGGGACTACAGCCGGGACGGAGAAACTCGGGCCAGAGCCAGCCGCAGATGCACATCAGCAAAGAAGGCGATCCGTATCTGCGGACTCTGCTGGTGCAGGGAGCGCAGCACATTCTGGGACCGTTTGGGGTGGACTGCGACCTGCGGCGCTGGGGTCTGAAGCTGGCCGAGCGTGGGGGGAAGAGCGGCAAGAAACGAGCCATCATCGCCACGGCACGCAAGTTGGCCGTGTTGCTGCATCGCCTGTGGGTGAGCGGAGAAGTGTACGAACCGCTGCACAACAGCAATCGGCGAGCCGCGTCGCTGGCGGCATAAACATTCTTAGGAAGGAAAGGCAAAAGCCCAAAGCCGAGTTCCGGTGACTGCGTCTATCGCCTGGCCCACTCCGTCGTGAGACGGAAAGAGGTCGAAAATCAGGTGGCAGCACCCGCTGAAACCAGAACACCCAACTTGCACCGAGCGAAACAAAATCGCTCACTGAGAGTGCGGATGGAAGGGTGGCGACAGTGGTGGCGACTCGGCGGGAGAAAAAACCTTGTCCGAAGAAAAAACCAAAGAATCGACTTGACTCCGACCGGCCTTCTCATGGAAGGCGACTTCACTCGGCAGCTTAACGAGTGCGATATTGAAGGCGCTCAAGAGAGTCATGGCTTGGAGAAAGGGTTCGTCGAAAGCGGAACGGAAAACATAAAGATTCCGAATCGCGATGATGATAGCAGGATGGCCCAATACGCACGGGGCGGTGGCCCTAGCGTGCAATTTACGTCGTCAGAATGGGAGACCAAACATCTCTAGCGTCATCATTCATGGGGGGAGAAGCCTGATCCTTCCAAGAACTCTTCCACGCTCTTGACATATACGTCGGCGAAATCCGCCACGGGGCGCATGTCTTCGATCCTCTGCATCGCCTCATCCACGTCCCATCCCATTGATGCCAGTAGGGCCAGGGTCATCATCGGTGCGCGATGCACTCCCGCCGCGCAATGCACATACAATTTCGCACCTGGCTGGTCTAGCGCTTTCGCCGCGAAATTCACTCCTCGCAGGAACAGCGCTGCTGGCTTCGCCTGAAAGTCGTCCTCTGTCGGATTCCAAAGCACCTGAATGCCGTACTCTGAAGCTAGGGGTGTGTCATCAAATTCGATCTGCATGTCGATGATGTGCGTGATGCCAGCGTGCGCTACCACCGCCATGTTTCCCGCGTTCCAAATCCCACCTCCGACGGCGATTCGATCGGTTATCCATGTCATATCCATCGCTTTTGATTCTAACGGTATCCATGCGTTTAGTTCGTAAATTTGCGCCGGCGTGAAAGCCTGACTTGGCATTTCTATGGAATCTCAGCGTGTCTTGACAAACTCACCATCCCAGAGTTGGTTGGCATCTTGGGTCTGCTCATCTCCCTGGATAAGATCAGCTCTTGCTCGCATCTTTCAGCCCAACATTGTTTTACCGTCTCGTAAAAATCAGATAGCCTGCGCAGTGGGACTGCTTTACGAATCCAAGAATCATGCGGACATGTCCGCGTAAAATCAGTCATTTTAGGCAACACGAACATGTCTAACACTTGATCGTGGCGGTCATTTATCCGGCAGAGTAGAGTGATAAACTCACTTTCCGTCACGATCGGCTCGACCTTCCAATACCGTTTCCCATGCTTAACTTTAGGAATACAAAACAGGACCGATACCATGAAACCGCGATCGATTAACAAGACGGATCGTGTTCTCCTTGGAAGGTGCATCACAATGACGCTCTCCGGGAAAAGCGTTCTGATTCTTGAAACTACTTTTCTACGCAACAATCTTGAGCGCTCCCGTTGATTCCCCATGAAGATATCTTCCGTATCCCGCTGATATCCGACCTCACTATAGAGCTGGTCATAGGAGCCGAGATATTTAATAATCGTGGGTTCGTGAGGCATCCCGCGTTGTGCCTTCAAGATATCTGCGCTGATTCGCTTGTTCTTCCTGAGAAATTGACGAACCTTGTCTACGATTATTTCCCTCGTCCATTTTTGTATTTTGGGACGTGCAGCCTGCGCACGTTCAAATGTCGCCTCATCAATGATCGGTTCGAAGGCGTGCGGTTTTGTGACCCAGTGCTGACGCTCGACCCAAGTCTTAGGTCCGCGAAGGCGCTGCTTCGATCGACCCCAGGTGTTGCAGCCCATATACTTCGGATTTCTTAATATGCTATCCACGTGGGCACGCAGCCAAGGCTTCCCGCAACAACCAATACCTCGTCTGTTAAGTTCGCGTGCAATAAGAGACCCTGCCTTACCTGTCGCAGCTATCCTAAAAATCAGACGAACGGCCTTCAATTCCTCGAATGGCCCCGGAATTAGGACGACCCGATCCGTGGTCAGACTTTTCTGTTCTCCTGGCTTCAGTACTTGTTTGGGCTGTCCATTGGCTGCGATCATCAGGCGACGCAAACCATACCCAGGAGGGCCTCCTACCCAATAGCCCTTTTGAACTATTCTGGCTTTACCACGGAACACCTTTTCTCCTAGCTCTCGACTGAATTCCGCAGCCATATTTCTTTTCAGAGCTTTAAGCAGTGAGCTGGTTGAAGTACCGTCATTCAAAAAGGGTTCAGCACAGTAGTGGAGCGGAATGCCGGAACTCTGACAGAGAAATTCGTAGTAAGCAGCCTCGTCATTATTGGGAAATCGACCCCAACGGCTCACGTCATAGACGAGGATGGCCTGGTACTTGGCATCTCCGCTAATCACGTCCTTGAGTAGCGCTTGTAAGGCAGCACGCCTCTTGGCCTCGATACCGCTTCTGTCTGAGTCAGCGTAGGTCTTCACAATCGCGAAGCCGTGCGCTGCGGCATACTCCTGAATTGCGGCCTTCTGATTTTCGATGGAATACACTTGTTGCGCGTCCGACATTCGAACATACTGCGCGGCAGGAATCAGGGGTTTAGCGGAGAACGCCATAGCCACCCTCCATAGAGAAATGGGTTTCCAAGCGAGAATTATTCACCGAGCAGAGCACGGAAATTGTGACCTCCGTCACCAAGTCCGAATGGAACACAATCCAGGTTGCCCTGAGCATCAGGGATGAGATTGGGATGGGCATAAAGTGGCTGTCGTTACTCATTACACTCATTTGCCCCGGTTCGCGATCCACATCTGCCGCCACGCGCCTCGCAGTACTGGCTGCGAACCGCGATGGTCGCTTAGAGAACAACCCAAAGAGCGGGATCTGCCCGGACTAATCTGCATTCCCGATCGGCAGTTGAGCTGTATCAAGACCTTCTAACTCGTACCAGAGTTCGGAAATCTAATTAAACAGTGTCAAAACGCTACGAGTATGGCATCCGTTGTTAACAGCGGGGAAACGCGTGCAATCGCTATCAGAATTTTGACGTGGCCAGAGAAGTCATAAGGAATTGGAAGCCTCACGATGAGATTAGCGTTGTTGGCGACGTGATCCTTAATCGACGAAACTCCACGGTGATCGTAAAACGCAAGAGTTTTCAGTCTGCCCGATGTGGAGGCTGCCATCCTTCAGACGCTCGTTCACAGCGCTGGAAGTGTTGTCGCAGCAGAGGCGTTGTGCAAAGTCGCGAAGTGTGCCTCGCGACAAGATTCACACCGATACCGCAGTTCAGATGAGGCCTATCTAAGGAATCGAATCAGTGTGTTCGGCAAACAGCTGGAGCTATTCGGGAATCGGATAGTCACGATTAAATGCGCGGGATACATCTACCTAAATAACGACGCCACGGCTGGCCGAGTTGTCCAAACGCGGCAAATTTCTGATCAATGCTGACAAGACCAGCGGTTGCGCTTTTTGAAAACGCAATGCAAACTGCTCGTACAATTTGAGAACCATCATTTGAACGTTCGGAGGTGGCCGGTGCAGTGGAAAAAACACGTCCTCGTCGTCCTTATGGTCTCTCTGCCAAGTCTTGCGCAGAATGCCATCACGAACCCTGTCCGCACGCGAGACACCGCCCAGCCCGCAGCCGCATCCTTCGGTACAAACAACGCAAATGGGATCCTCTATTCAGTCTCCAATTACAACTGGTCGCAACATCCCCCTGATGACCTGAGTTCGCCGGGAACGTTAACGATTCATCTCTCCCCCTGTCCGTCGGGCATCGACACTACGGGCAACATGGACGCGCCTTATGGGATTTACATCTCGGGTAAGGGCATGTCCGAATCCGTGCCTGTGATCGGCACTCGCAGCAGTTGCCCAGTTGGGTCCAGAGGGACGATTAAAGTCATCACGCGGTATCCGCACACTCCCGGCTACACGGTGGGCTCGGCCTCTGGCGGGAACCAAGAAGCGATCAACTCCGCCACCGCCGCAATTGGCGGCTCATTTGCCATTATCCAGGAGGTCCCTGCCGGCTCGGCGGCGGCCAACTACAACATTTACTGGCCAGTATTTTTGAGCACCAGCAAGACCACTCTGCTCGGAGATGGCGCACTGTGGAACTGCTACACGCGCTCTGTATGCCTTTTGACCACGAGTTATTCCGGTGCCAATCAGGGCCACAATGTTATTCGTGGATTGTCATTTGCTCCAGCGACAAACGTTGATGGCGCACTGATTTCGTCTGTCTCGGCATCATCGGGAATTTATACCGTCACGACGACGACCAACCACAACCTCGTTGCTGGCGACTGGATCATCCTCTACTACACGGTGCCTGCGGGCACACAGGAAGCGCGCGTCCAAGTTCTGACCGCCGGCCTGACTGCTACTCAGTTTGAATACAACCTAGGCACGGCGGTTTACCGTTCTGGCGCATGGATTCCCGGAACCATTATAGGTCCATCGACGACGTTCTCCGCGTCCAGTGGTTTCGGTTGGGTGGCGCTTGAAGATGCGGCGATCGAAGTTGAGTCTGATGGCACCAAGTTAGTGGACATTCGCTTTTCGGCTCCCGCAGTCAACGGAGGTCGCTTCCACCACGGCGTCGTGGTCGGCAACGATCAGGATTTCGCGATTGACGGCATGGCGGTACTCGGTGGCGCCTTCCGCGCCGATGCTAACTTTACGGGGGAAGTGGTTTACATTCGCGGCGACCAAGGCGCGGCTGGCATTCCGTACATCAGCCACCTCGAAGCCTCGATGCAGTGCGGCGGAAATGGTATCAGGAACGTTTCTGGAAACACGATGTCTGTTCGCGATAGCGTCATTCAAGGCAACAACCAGTACTCGATCTATTACGGAAACGGCCTGAACCCGTGGGAAATCGATAACGTTTACACCGAGCAAACCAACTGCTCAAACTACTCTTACCCGAACGTCGGATCGTCCCCGCCGGAATCTACGGCAAGTTTCATATCAAACACCGGCCAGCCCTTTACCATCCAAGGAAACGCCCCCATCGGTGGTCAGTTGCCCGTATTCACCACCACTGGCCCGAGCACCGCGCAGCGCAACTACTTCGTTGTGGCGCGTGACACGAAGCTTGGCATCTCGCCGATGCTGTTTATCGGAACGGCGCGGCCAGCCACCACCAGAACAAGCATTCCTCTGTACTGGCCGAACTTTGAATTGACCGGCTCGGGAATCCGCACGTGGGACATCATCGTCACCATTGGAAGTAATCCTGCGACCGCGCCCTACACCGGAAACGCAAACTATGTGGCCACTAGGGTTGCGTCTTCTTGCAGCGCGTCGGGGATTTGCACCTATACCGACACGCAGGCTGCGCTCACTGCGTATACCGTGCCGATTCCAACATGGGTTCCATCAGTATGGTTCTGGCCGGCAGCAATCGTGCTCGGCAGGGGTGGTTCTGTCTACTTGGACCGCGCGGCCCAGGCCGGCTCCTTTGTGTCGACGACATACCTTCCGGCGGTATTCGCGAAGCGTTGCGCCGACCTTGGGTCGAACTATTACTACGCTCCGATTTGGACCGTTTGCCAGGCGGGCGACTCAGTGGGCAACGGGAACCCGAGCGTGGGCGCCCAACTCCTGCAAATGGGCGGAGCGTCGGGGTCGTGGACTTCCGGCATCACCGGCGTCATCAACCTCAATCCCGGCATCAACGATTCTTCCGTGCCGCGTCAAGTCATCACCACGATGGATGGAAGCCCGCAACAGACATTTGCCACTCCTGGATACGTGCGCCAGGGAAGCGCGAAAGACAGCTTCATTGGAACAGACACAAGGGGGAGCGTTGGAACCCAGGATCAGACTTATGGGGCACCGGGAGGACATTATTTCTATGTGAACGACGCGGGAACCAGCGGAACTACCTGGTCATTCGGTGTTGTCGCTACAGGTCCCGAATTGGCTAAGTTCGCATTCGCCTCTCTTCCGGCGTGCAATTCTAGAAGTGAAGGGGAATTGGCCGCAGTAACAGATTCGACCACGGCAACGTGGGGAGCCACGATCACTGGGAGCGGACCCCATCATGTCTTGGCTTACTGTGACGGAACTCATTGGACGGTAATGGCTGATTAGAAGCCAGTGAAGGCTGTGGACCAAGGCTAGAATGCCAACTCCCCGGCGGGGGGGTGTGAAGCTGAGAGTCATTCTGTGGATATTGCCTTTCTGAGCTGCTGCCCGGCCGACTGGGCCGAGGTTCAAGAGCCCTGTCTGCCTGGCAACCTTTGATCGCGTAACCAGCACGAAGGAACTATGACACACATGGCCCGCCCCGCCACATTCGCCGCGTTCGCCCTACCTCCTCCATGGGGGATAGTTTGCGATTTCGAACTCGCGGACTTCCTCGTCTTCAAACCGACCTCAGGCTCTGCCCGTTCACAATGATTGTAGTCGTTTGAACAACTGTTGCTAAATCGCCATCTCTAACAATGTCGGCGGCTGTCAGAAGATCAATCCCAGGCAGCACTGGGCAAGTCTACGTGCTTTTGCAGAACGTGCCGTTCGAGTTCTTCGCGGAGCATTTCTCCCGCAGTGGTACCGGACCCGTCGGGGAGTGGCGGCAACGCAAACACCATGCCGCACGTGGAGCACCGCTCGTGCGACCAGGCTTCGGGCAATGACTTCATAAGAGCCCGCGCGTTAGAAGGTACTCGATGACGACCACAGCGACCACCAGAATTATGACGCTGGTCGGGTTGGGAAGAAGATCGCGCCAGTGAAACTCGTCGCTCATGGGGGGGCAGAAAGAAAAGAGGCCGCTCGCCGTAGAAGATTTTGGTGTCCTACTAACTCGCAGCCTCTTTATCCCTCGGACCTTGAAAGTAGCAGAAGCCAACGTGCGATGTCTGTGACGGATGAACATCATGCTTGTGGAAAACATCGGACAAAGAAAAGCCCACGCGATGAGATTGATTCATCCGTGGCTAGCGTCTTGTAGGCGGCTCTCAGATTTCTCAAGGTCCAATGGCCGCAATTGATGAGCAACTCCTGCGCTTCCTCTGCGTCGAGATCATCGTCGCCAAGAAGGTTGTGTGCAAGAGTCTCAACGATGGCCCGCCAGTTCGCGTCACACTTTAAGTAGTCGGGATTGCGCGTCGAAATTCATTTGCTACTTCCTCGGCACGGTCGTCAGCCAACTGGAAGATCAGATCGCGGTTGCCGGTTGCGAGTGCGATCTCTTCCACCACTTCACGCGGCGGGTTCGCCAACAGCTCTTTCAGGTGGTTGATACGCGCGAGACCTGCCGAGTCCATACGGTTGAAGCCGTGCTTGTCCTGCAGTTCGAACTTTTGGAGGGCTCGCCCAGGACGAGCCCAGCCAAAGCCTTCGGATCGCAGCCATCGGTACGGTTGATTAGGACTCTAGACGGGAGGAACCTAGAATGTCTGTGACGATTGAACATCGGGCCTGTGGAAATCCGCTCCTGCCTCGTTACGCGTAGTGTCGTAACACTACGTTGCTTTGTGATTCAAATCACTGACGATGGATCGGATGAGATATATATCAGAGTGTCAGGGTGGCAGATCCGGCGTGGTAGGACTAAGCTCTGAACTGCTTGTCGCGAACTGTAGGGTCTGTCGCCCGCTCGCTCGACGTTTCAGGGTCCAGAGAGAATGCAGGCATCCCTTCGCATCCTTGAGGGGGGAAGTGACGCCACACATTCCCCCTAGAACCCTGATTTCTATTTCACTCCGTGTTTAACCCGAATTGCAAGACTTAATTGGTGCTTTGCTAAAGTCTTGAAGCTTATTATCCGATGTGCGGATCATGCCGTACTCAAAGCCTAGCCCGTTCATCCGTCCCGTATGTCACAAGCCGGTGGAGGCAAAAGGAGCTGAGTTTAATGCGCAAGGTCACTTGCTTCACCCGGCGTGCAAGGCAGAACAAGAGGCGAGCGTTGCTAAAGTCACGAGGGGCAAAGCTTGGTCCTAACAGTACAGGCGGCAGACCCACTGATTTCGGAACTTAATCCCACTCGGTCCGCATCTCAGTGCTTGCGAAGGAAGCATTCTCTACCATGCAGCAATCCCCCCTGTCTCAACTAATCATGCCTCACACTTGAAGGGAGTACCCGCTCTCCATCAAGCGCCAATCTAGAGAGAAGACTTGTGTCCCGGCCGTGGTCATGCCATTTTGGGAACGGATTTCGGACAGAGTCTCGGAAAGCTTTAATCAGGCCCCTCAGCATCCGTTGCCTGAGGATCAGATCTCTGATCAGCTTCTCCAACGCAGCCCACTCTCCACCGTACCACTCTGGAGGAATCTCCGCCGCCATTTCCCATACAACGTGCTCTTTCATTTCTTCAACCCGCGAGAGCCACGGCTCGAAGGATTCCCAACCTCGCACCCAGGCATACACTTCGTTACTCGCGTACACGCCGCGCAAAGGATAGTCCGGGAACGTCCACTCTCCGGAGTTAAAACAGTATCCCTGATCGATAAAAGTCACAGTGTACTTTTGCTCCCGCAACTGTCTCCAAAAGGCGGCCTGCCGCGAATCGGTATTGCCCGTCCACTTGTCGACCACCAGCATCCCGGCGAAAGTCTCCAAGTTCCGCACTCGATCCAACAAAGCCATCGGCAAGTAATCAAGTACCTGCCCCTCTCGCGGATTCACCACATACCGCGAACCAAACTGCAACCCCGGCTCGCACGGGATCACATCATGCGCCAGTTGGATGTGCAACTCGGGCGTGTGGTCCACAAGCCACTCGCCCACTTCCACCACCTCTGTCGCAGGCACAGGCAACCCTGCCCATTCTGCAAGCTGCGTCGCTAATAACTCATTCGCCAGTACACGTCGATGCTGCGGGTTGTTGCGAAACTTCACTACGTAAAAATGACCATCGGAACAGCGCATTAGATGGCCTTGCGCTCCTCCGCGCATTCTTCTGACATGTTGCACTGCGACTATGCTCAACACGACACCTCGCCCCAAGAGACGGTTCGCACTGCTTTCGCAAAGCGGTGTGGCTACTGAGTTTCTCCGGCTGTGGAGTACCGTTCTTCACAGTGTCCGAGGGAATTCGGGCCCCGTTGTGGGTGTTGTGTCGGCCAGAGAATCACACGCTATGCTCATCTCAAATTGAAGTCTGTGCGAGATGTCACATTGAGCCTGTGGAAAACACAGGAGCAGGACCGCAATGATCTAGGAGTAGACCTTGCATCCGAGTTTCTCCCGAAAGGGGAATTCCGGAATTGAAAAAAAGAGGAAATGCACGAAAGGCTGTACTTCCGCAAACGCGCTTTGTGGATAATGGACCTGAGAGGAGGAAGCCGTGGCCTGCCCCCAATTTTCGTTCACGTAAGAATACGACAACTTTGATCAACTCCCTCTCCGGTTTGAGCCGGGATGGGGGAGCGCGAGGGGCAAGGGACGGCGTTTGAGTCCCTTGCCTCTCGCTCAGCTGTGTAGAAGCCTGCTGCTTGCGCCGCCGCAAACTCTTTCGGGGTTTGATAACCCAGGCTGCTGTGCGGCCGCTCTTCGTTGTACTCGATCCTCCATGCCGCGATCTTCCGCCGCGCATCGAACAGATTCTGAAACCAACTTACCGACAAACACTCATCCCGCAGCCGTCCGTGAAAACTTTCCACCCGCGCATTCTGCGTCGGCTTGCCCGGCTGGATGTGCAGCAACTCGATCTTTCTCTCCACGCACCACGCCAGAAAATGCCGGCTCGTCAACTCCGGCCCGTTGTCGCAGCGGATCGTTTGCGGCTGTCCGCGCTCCGCCACGATCGCATCCAACACTCGCGTCACTCTCCGACTGGCGAAACTGGTATCCACTTCCAACGCCAAACACTCGCGCGTGTACGCATCCACCACGCTCAGCACCCGGATCGTTCGTCCACACTCCACCGCATCGTGCACAAAATCCAGCGCCCACTCCTGGTTGGCCGAAGTCCGCGCCAGCAGCGGCTTTCCTTCGCGCACGCAATGCTTCCGCTTCTTCCGCCGAATCATCAATCCCGCCGCCTGATACACGCGATGCACGCGCTTGTGGTTCACACGCTCTCCCGCGCGGCCCAACAGAACATGCAGCCGCCGATACCCGAAACGCGGCTTCTCCCGCGCCAACTCCACCAACCTCGTCCGCAGCGGCTCATCGCTGCGCTGGCTCCGGTAGCGATAACTCGCTACCACCATTCCCGTCAGCCCGCAAACCCGGCGCTCGCTGACGGCGTATCTCACTCGCAGCCAGTCCGCGTCCGCCCGCTGGTCTACGAGCTCCATCCGTTTTTTGCGATCAGCGCCTTCAGCATCTCTTTGTCCAGACTGAGATCCACCACCAGCTTTTTCAGCTTCGTGTTCTCATCCCGCAACTGCTTCGCTTCCTGTGCCTCGCTCACATCCATCCCGCCGTACTTCGCCTTCCAAGCATAGATCGTGTGCTTCGACACCCCCACTTCCCGCGCCACGTCCTCCGCCTTGCGACCCGCTTCCAACTGTTTCAGCGCCCCGATCATCTGCGCCTCCGTGTGATTGCTCCTCGACATGCTTCTTTCCCCTTTCCTTCGACGAAATCATACTCAGATTCGTGTGGAAAATGGGGAGCAGGTCAGCCGCATGACCCAATCCAAGAGTGTTGATTATTGCCTTCTGCGTTATGTACCGAACATGCTAAGCGAGAAGAGTGCATCGATTGCCGCCATCTTCGTCACTTCTGGCGACCTAGAAAATGGAATTTGCACGATGGTTTGTGCTCCGGACTGGGAGACGACGGTCCTAGATCTCGATCCGGATGTTGACTTGGAGATGCTGAACGCTCTATTGACAGAGATACGAGATCGGTTGCTTTCTGCGCGCCAGCGTTCTGAAGTGATCCGCCAACTGGAAGATTCATTCTCGAACGCCATTCAGGTCTCCGAAAGGCGGAAGTGTCCGGGCGTGCTTAGTCCTGAGGCCGTTGAAGCGTTCGCTCGCTCCCTTTTGCGGGAGACATCGAAGATGCAGAAGATGCGGCACACTTTGTCCAGAGTGTGCGCCGCGACACGATAACCAGATCACCAAAATAAAGAGCGCACACGAAGCAAATAGTCACGGCAGTGTACCTTAATCTGCTACTTTTCAGACACAAGGAGTCGTCCTTACCCCCACCACATAAGAACATCCCGCCTCCCAAACCTTAATGCTGGTGATCGTCGGTGATTGACATTGTGCAGCGGATGCAAGCAACAGCGGAACCGCAACAAGGCACCACAAGCGCGTTAGTCTCATAAGCTCTCCTTTAGAATTTGAAATGTGCTGAATCGTCTATTGCATGTCGCCTGCCAGAAAGACGCAGTCAAAGGGCGTAGCGGGCAGCCTGTCGTCACCTACCGGACGCGTGCCTTCTGCAAGCTCCACACCAATCCTTCGACCAATCTCTGTGATCGACTGGCACAGGGAATCAATCGTAGCTTCGCCCCTCATCACGTGCCGGTCGAAGGCATGCGTAAGAATTCCAGTTTCGCTCATGGGTAGGCCGCACCAGCGGCAGGGGATGTCCCGGCAATCGGTCAGCCAAGAGTGGATACCAATCAGCCGTTCAGAATCGCTATAGTATCCCGCAAAGCCATTTCTCTTGACCACGCCGAGCGGCGTGACTCCGTGGCCCAGCAGCGCCATGCCGATGGCGCAGGTTGTGGTTTTGCCGGCGTCGGCATGCTCCATCAGCACGCTGCCCAGCAGGATCGCATCAGATAAGCTCAGATTCATGTTCAGGCCTCGGCCACCCGGGGAAACCGGGCGAATGGCTGAGGGCTGATCGGGTTTTGAGCTAAGAGCCTAGGAGCTAAGAGCTGAAAGCTGTTTTTGGCTTTCTTGCTTAAGACTCTCTCGCCGCGCTGGGGGCAGGGCAAGCCCCAAGTTGGGAATCCGTACTTTCGTGTGCCAGACGTGCCGAAATGGGCGGCTTTAACTGAAGCCGGGGAACCGCGATTGATCCGGCATGCGCCCTTCGTTACGATTAATCGGTTCGAGTATTCATGCACCTGAGAGCCTTCTATTCAAGGAATGGCAGACTGAATACGCATCCCTAAGGGCCGAAGCCCGGCAGATTTTGAGACCTTCTACGGGCATGCCTAAACCCCGATCATGTGGCTAAAGTCCGCACATAGCCAGCCGATGTATGTCATTTGGTGCAAGGATCAGGCACAAGCCTTCCGCCCCACTCCTAACTCGGAACGATGCCGGGGACAGGCGCGATCATTGTCGCTTGAGAATCTCGTGGCTTGGGGTTGCAACATTCGGCTTCTGTGAGCTGATGGTGCAATAAAACGTTGTGCGGAGGAAGAATGCTCAAGAAAGACAATCGGGGGATACTTTCGATCCTGTTTGTCGCCGTGATGTGCTGTGTTCAGCGGCCGCAGGCTCAGACGCTAGCTGGATCGTCGATCGGCAGACAACTCCAGCCGAACTATGGCCGCGTGGCTCTGCGGTTTGAGGCCAACCAGGGGCAGAGCGATACACAAGTCAAATTCCTTTCGCAAGGCGCAGGATACACGGTGTTCCTTACCTCGGGCAGCATGGTTCTGTCCTTGCGGCCCACAGAAGTCATCTCCGGGCCTGAGAGCTCGTCTTCGCTGGTTTTCGGCAAGCAGGAAAGCGGGCGTTCCGTTGTTCAACAGATGGAAGCGGCCGCCCGCGCCCGGAAATCCGCTGCCGCCACCTTCGCAATCAACCTGGTCGGCGGCACTTCCAATCCCCAGGTTGTGGGGGAACAACCTCTTCCGACCAAGGTCAACTATTTTATTGGGCGCGATCCCAGGAAGTGGCACACCAATGTCCCAACCTTCGCCAGGGTCCGGTATCGGAATGTCTATCCGGGTATTGACGTTATCTACTACGGCCATAACGGGAGCATGGAATCTGATTTTGATCTCGCCCCGGGGGCGGATGCAAGGCAAATTCAATTTGTCGTGAAAGGGGCCGATGCCCTCAACATCGACTCCGTGGGCGACCTCGTACTGACCAAAGGCGCTAGTGAACTCCGGTTCCAGACGCCCATCCTCTATCAGGAAATCGATGGAATGCGCGCTCGTGTACCCGGCACGTTTGTCTTACGCGATGCGACCCATGTGGGCTTCGAGGTGGGTCCGTACGATGCGACGATCCCTTTGGTAATTGATCCAGTGCTAGTCTACTCGACCTTCCTCGGAGGAAGCAGCGACGACTTCGGCGCCGGTGTCGCGGTGGATTCTGCGGGTGACGCCTACGAGGTTGGCGTCACCGATTCTCCGGATTTCCCGCTGGCCAGTATCGGTTCGTACAGCTCCACTCAATTCCGGATGTTTCTCACGAAACTGGATCCTACCGGATCGACTCTCCTTTTCGCGGACTATTTCGGTGGCACCAGCGGAGACGATGAACCGGGCTCGATCGCGATTGATTCCTCGGGAAATGCCTATGTTACGGGGTGTGCGGCCTCATCGGATTTCCCCCTCGTAAACGCCTACCAATCCACTTTTTCCGGCAGCCAAGACGCTTTCCTTACGAAATTCTCGGCAGACGGCTCTTCCATCATTTACTCAACCTATCTGGGAGGATCAGCGTTGGCCTTTATTAGTGGGTCGACAGCCCAATACGCAAACGCTGTCTCTGTAGATCCGGCGGGAGAAGCGGTCGTCGCGGGAGTGACCACGGCAACAGACTTCCCGACAGTTAATGCTTACCAGTCTTCAGTGTCGAGCGACCAATTTGGTGATTGGGGAGAGTATGGGTTTCTGACCAAGTTCGCTGCCGACGGCGCTTCTCTGGCGTACTCCACGTATCTGGCCGGCAGCATCCTGGGCACCAGTTCCTGCTATGGTGGTTGTTTTCCTGACTCCGAAATCTTGGGTGTAGTTACGGACGCGTCAGGCAGTGCCTACGTCACCGGGTATACGATAACGACCGACTTCCCGGTAACCTCTGGGGCTTTCATGACAACCTATCCGGGATCTTACAGTGACGTCGGATTCGTATCAAAGTTTACTGGTTCCGGTGCCATTGCCTATTCCACGTATCTGGGAGGACAGTACTCCGGCTTTCTGGATGCAATTGCTGTGGATGCTTATGGTTCGGCGTATGTCACCGGATACGATGCTGCAGGCGACAATTTTCCGATCGTTACGACTAGCATCTGTGATCCATCGATCTCCGCATGCAACGGAGTCATCATTGTTAAGCTGGATCCTACGGGCGCAACTTTGATGTACTCCACATTCCTAGGCACATCCAATAACATGCTTGGACAAGCCATCCAGGTCGATGCCAACGGAGACGCTTTCATTGTGGGCAGCGCCTATCAGTTCGACCTAGCGAACCCAATTGAGCAATACGCGGGTGGGGGGGATGCAGTCGTAGCCGAAATCGACGCCAGGGCGAGCACCCTGTTGATGGCGACTTTCCTTGGTGGCCAAGGATTGGAGGCGGTTTCCGGCCTGGCTCTCGACAGTACCGGCGCAGTATACGTGACTGGCTTCACGCAGTCTGTCGACTTCCCCGTGACCCAGGGGGCTTTCCAAACCACTTGGGGTGGGCAGTCTGACGCTTTCATCTCGAAAATCGACCCGACTACGAATGCACCTGCGGTCGCGATGGTACCGTTTTCCCTGCAGTTCGGTTCGGAGAACATTGGTAGCACCAGCGCCTCGCAAACCACTATCTTGCGCAATATGGGCTCGGCCGCGCTCAGCATCAGCGGTGAGAGCATAGGAATTGACTTTGGCGAGACCAACAATTGCGGCACTACGGTGGCAGCAGCCTCGTTCTGTAGCTTCACAGTTGCGTTTGCTCCTACGGCATCGGGCATGCTGACGGAAGCTCTCACCCTCACTGACAATGCTCAGGGCAGCCCCCATTCAGTGGCGCTGGCAGGCACCGGCACTGGCTCAGGTCAAGATTTCACTGTTACCGCTCGTAACAACCAGACAGCGGTAAGTCCCGGCGGAACAGCGACCTACATTCTCGATGTCAGCCCAACCGGAAGCTCCTTCTCCAAGCCGGTGACGTTTGCATGCACTGGAGCGCCGGCCTTCGCCGCTTGCACCGCGACTCCGCAGTCGGTGAATCTCGGCAGCAATGCCGCAACAGTAACTATCACTGTGCAAACTGCGAGGGTGGAGTCTGCGATGCAAACGCCTGCAGGAAGGCGGAATTCGCTGATGGCTCTTTGGATATTTGCTCCGCTGGGACTCTTCGGCGTGCTCCTGCTTGGGAGCAACAGCTGCCACAAGAGGGCCGCCCAGCACGCCGCGCTGGTGATGGTGACGACCACCTTGCTGTTGCTGACCGGATGCGGCGGAGCCAGTTCTACTACCGGGTCTGAGCTCAAGACTCAAGTTACACCGCCACGCACCTACATCCTGAGCGTGCTTGCGTTCTCCGGAACAATACAGCACTCCGTTGCTCTAACGCTGACGGTGCAGTGAAATGAGACTCAGAAGTATGTTGTGGAGCCGAGTGCTCTAAGAACCGCCGACATGCTCATTCGGCACGGACGCCAGTGACAGGCCCTTGATAGGTTGCAGTCTGGCGCATAGGAAAACAAGGGCAATGGGCATGTCGTTCCTCTCCCAATTGACTCTTCTTGCTTCACGACGAGTGGCAGTTGAAGATGAGAAGTCATCGCTTTGCCACCAGGACATCAGAGCCAGTGTCCTAGTTCACAGCAGCCAGTTCTCTTCATGGCGCTGTGGATATTGGGCGTGTGGTAGTTCTACTGATTCACGGTCGACGCAGCGTTTTCGCCAAAGGCACTGAAGGCTTCCTTTGACCTGTGGCGTCTGCCGTTACCGTTGACCTGACCAGTTGAGCGTTTTGAACGTGAGGAGAACATGCGTCCTCGCTTATTTGACTCTGCTTGCCCTGCCACGATTTCTGCGGCATCCGCCCAGAGCACGCTACTGTCGCCAGTACAGGTCCAAGGACCCGCACGTGGTGCGTCTACGGGACTCCGCTCGCACCTTGATCGCGGCGAGTGTAAATCACTTCTCCCTTGAAGTTGGCATCGTCGCGAATCGAGGAACCCCGCACTGCCATGCCATCAATTGGGAAGTCCTGATCGTTACCCATCACTATGCCATAATGGAATCGGGCGTGCGGAACGGAGGGAGACTCGAAGCGAATGTCCATTAACTTGGTGCCATCAGACTCAACTTCGATCGCCGCATCTTCAAGCGCCACCCAACCGAAACCACTGGACGGGGAGAACGTCGTCGACGGACCCATAATAGTTCCGGGAATCCATGCGCCAGAACGGTAAACCGCCGTTCCTAGGTTGTATTCGAACTGAGTAGCAGTCAGGCCGGCGGTCAGAACTTGGACGCGCGCTTCCTGCGTGCTAGCAGGTGTCGTGTAGTGGAGGATGATCCAGTCGCCGCCTATGAGATTATGATTGCTGGCCGTCGTGACGGTGTAGATTCCAGAACTCTCGGATACTGATGAAATCAGCGCACCGCCAACGTTTATAGCCGGGGCAAATGACAAGCCACGAATAACATTGTGGCCCTGGTTGGCACAGGAATAACTCGTGGTCAAGAGGCAGACAGAGCGCGTGTAGCAGTTCCACAGCGCGCCGTCTCCGAGCACAGTGGTCTTGCTGGTGCGCAGAAACACAGGCCAGTAGATGTTGTAAATGGCGGTCGTGGAGCCGGCCGGAACCTCCTGAATCACAGCGAATGGGCCGCCAATTGCGCTGCTAGCACTGTTGATCGCTTCCTGGTTCCCGCCAGTGGCCGAACCCACCGTATAGCCGGGAGTGTGCGGATACCGCGTGATGACTTTAATCGTCCCTCTGGACCCAACTGGGCAACTGCGCCCTGTGCCGACGACAGGCACGGCTTCGGGAGTGCCCCTCCCCGAGATGTAAACCCAGTAAGGGGCGTCCCCGTTGCCCGTAGTGTCGATCCCTAAAGGACACGAGGAGAGATGAATCGTTAGCGTTCCTGGCGCACTCAGGTCATCAGGGGGATGTTGAGACCAGTTGTAATTGGAAACTGAATAGACGTTCCCATTTGCATTGTTTGTGCTGAAGAATGCGCCTCCGGGCTGGGAAATGGCTCCTGGCGGGCAGGGTTCGTCACGACATTCTGCGCAAGACTTGACAGAGAGACCATAAGGACGACGAGGGCGTGTTTTTTCCACTGCATCAGCCACCTCCGAAGGTTCAAATGATAGTTCTTAAACTGCACGAGCAGTTTGCATTGCGTTTAGAAAACGCAACGCATCCCCTGTACGGTGCGCCGCGTTTTGTTTATCAGGTCCCAAAGCTCCTGAAGGCTTTGTCTCGCATGGATTGAGCGAAACGCGCTTAGTATTTCAGTCTAAACTCAGACCTTCCTGGCAATAGATCAACAACATGCTGCTCTTCAGAGGCATCTGAAGAAGCGCTAGTGCACCGTCCAATTCGTTCCATCACAGAATGCGAAGACGTGACTCGATCCGCCACCGATAATTGCCTGTCCCCAAGAAGCCGTGTTGGAATCTACGACGGAAGCCACACTGCCCTCTGTATTGGATGAACATGGGTTTCTTGCGATCAACTCTGCATATGTTGACTTTACCAATTGAGTTCTGCTGACCACGCTGGAGGCCCCCTTGCCGCGCGTTCCTCCACTAGCCGTCCGCCGATTCTGGGTCAGGCTAGGTTCGCTGTCTGTTGAGCCTTGCGCGACCGCGGGTCCGCATCCCGTGCACGTTCCTGTGACTGTCAGGTTTCCATTGATGACGACCGGAACATTGAAAGTCTTGGTGGCGGAGGTTAGGGACTCTTGCGGGCTGCCATCGGGAAGCTTGCCGATGTAGTTGCGAATCTCGCTCGCCGCCCGCTGGTAATAAGTATTTATCGTGCCTTCGTATCCTACGTCAAGATCTCCCGGGTCGGCTGTCGGTCGCTCGTTGGGCGTTGACCACGTCTTACCCCAATTGCTGTCGCCGAGAGTAATGATCGGGAAAAACCCGCCAGGCAAGCCCTGGCCGCCGAAATTCTCGCGTCCTTTGTATCCGCTATAAAGATCATCCGGGCTATTGAACGCCTTGAGAACAGTCGCACCAGGAAATGCACTGCCATTGGTATTCGTCGCCGAGATACCCGCGGCCGCTACAACCGGCGTATCGGTTGGGATCATAGTCTGTGCCTGCCCCGTAATAATAGACGCCGGAAGCGTGCTCACCACATCTCCCTCTCCGAGAATCCCGGCGGTTAAATTCGGAGTAAAGATCGAATAACTAGCCGAAGATGTGTCACCCGCCTGCCCCATGATGATTGTTCCCGGCCAGAAGTCCAGCATCGGTAGGTATATGTTGTTATTAGACTCTCCGACATTGGTATAACTGCTTAACGTTTGACCACCATCGGTAAATTGACAGGAGTGAGCGGCGCAAGATGACTGAGCCACAGATGTTAGCCAGTAGTTGCCGGTTCCTTCTGGATAAGGCTGTTGGCTAGGAGTGCTTGCGATCTTTAATATTTTGTAACTGGAAGCTCCAGCCACACGAGGAAACGTTCCTGTGATCGGTCCAGCACCGCTCACGTAGGCATAGCCAGCAGGTAACGGGACTCCGTCCCCATAGAGCGAACTCACTGGAACGACCCAATATAGCCACATCAGTGATCCAGACGGCGCCCCCCAATTGGGAATTGTCCCGTCAACACTGTTTGCGGCTGTGCCTCCGATGCTGACTTGCCCCCCCTGATTGATGATTCCCGCCAATCCCACGTTCCCATAGGGATTGTAACTGTCGCAGCTCGGAGCTGATTCGTAATAGACATTATTGGAGACAAACCCGCCATAGCCGCCTCTTCTAAGGCCCACGCGGACACCAAAGAGGGACCAGCCCTGAATGACGCTGTTGCTTATCGTTAGCCCGTTGCCCGATTGCCAATCGATTCCCGATCCGTCGCATTGCAAGGAAAGGTTGAGGTTCGTCAGCGAACCGACGGCTGCATATGTGTCGAAGGGACCGGGGGCGGTTATGTATGCCCCGCAAAAGGTCGAGTCGCAACGTAGTCCCCATCCAAGTGCATCCATCCCGTTAAGAGTGAAAGACTGATCATTGTCCACTTGCACGTATGTACCAAAGCTATTCGGCGGTTGAATCGCTGTCCCTGCGGCCACATTCTGGAGCGTCGTGGCCTGTCCATTGTCCTCGATGAAAGCGCCGGTACCGTAGGGGACCATTGGCCGCCCGGTCGGATTGACGAGCGTAACATTTTGAGCTTGTCCCCCTGCTTGCGCGCCTATGAAGATACAGCTGGCGCTTACGTAGCAGTCAAGCGTTGCTCCGGAGAAGGTTATGGTTGCGTTGTTCATTTGAATGCTGATCGGTGCGCGCACGGCGTATTCTCCAGGCGGCACGAAAATGTTACCCGATTGGGTCTTCGCGTTGCTGGCCAAGAGGGACTCTTGGATACCGGAAGACGCACTTGAAACTGTGTATCCCGACGCGTGCGCATATGCAGCGGTAAACTGGAGAGTGCCTGGTTGTCCATCACCCTTGCACGTCCCGCCAGTGACTTGCACTGTCTCTGGAGAGCCTGTCCCCGAGATGTAGACATAGAGGTTTGGGTTGGAGGCAATGACACCAGGTGGGCAATGCGACAGTGTGATTGTATTGGGTCCCGGTACAATCGAGCCGGACGTTGAGGTTTGGCTCCACTGGTAGTTAGTCGAATAAGTGCCCGGGTCATTGGCAACGCCATTGCCGGCAGGGAACTGTTGATTGCTAGCAAAATTTAAGGTTCCATCGGCATTGACACTGAATCCTGTCTCAGCCGGAAGTGCAGAGCCAATACCGAACAATAGGCTGAGGCGATCAAGGTTCGCGCTGGTGCCAACGGCGGGTTCCAACTGCCAACGAAATCGGCGGTCCTGAAATAAGTGCGTGCTGCTTTCGATCGCTCTTGCCTTGAAGTCGAGCGGCGGAGAAGGCTGGCCTTGAGGAGTCGGCCATTCAAATCCGGAGTGCGCATTCTCAAGTGAGATGCCCTTGCTGAATATTTGCACCATCGAGAATCGATTCGTCGACGCGAGTTGTGCGAACTCTGAAGCACTTAACCCATGTAGCAAGTCGACGTTGAGCTTGGGCACCATGTCTGAGGACTGCACCGCGAAGGGCGGGCCGCTCTGCGCCTGGGACAGAAATGATGGCCCGGTCAAGGTCGTAGCTTGATAGGCTGGTGCGGTGGAGAAAACGCCGGGGGCGACGAGTGCGCATGGCGATGAAGATTCAGAACCCCCGAAACAAGGCTGCGGGGGCAACGGAGTCGGCACCGGGCCTTTAGCTTGGCTGGCTGCGATAAGGTCCTCGGGTCGCATTCCTCCCAACGTTTCCGCGTTGGCGGCCTCCAGTGCATAGGGAACGCTGACGAGTAGCACGCGGGGACGCTCAACTCCGTCATCGGTCCGCATTCCGAGCCATCGTGCTTCTCTGGAAGCGAACAAGTCGGTAGGAATGCCCTGAGGATTGGACGATCCTAACAGCACGCTGAGGCGCCCCTGTTCATCTAAGTTCACGTTTTGCGTTTCCAGCCAAAGCGGTGACGCGCTGCCAGTCTCATCCTGGTAGAGCGCGAATGTCACGCCGATGACGCCCGTCAGGGGCTTGCCGTTAACGTCTTGCAGGTGACTGCTAAACCTTATCAAGAGAGGGACTTGTTCGCTCCCCGTCGCCAAGTGCGGAGGTGCCATCTGGGCAGGCGAGTCAACTTGGCCCCACACAGTCGTCGATAGGCCAAGGGCTAGTGCAGAAAGTAAACCTAGGAGTTTCATTGATCCCATCTCCTGTTGCTCGCGAGATTAGCGGCAATTCACTTACCAACGCGGTGATCGAAAGGACGTGGCTTATCGCCGCTGAAAGAGCGCAAACCGTGCGGAAGTGTGTCGTAATCAAAGACAACGCGTTGCTAAAGTGGTGGATGACGAGGAAGAGTGTTCAAGAGGCAGTGCGCCGAACGTAGCGCATCGGATGTGTTCCTAGATTGGAACGGTTCACTTGAGGCTTAACTGACCAATTCTTTTCCCACACTTTATGGCCGTGATCAATGCTGCTGGTCGGACATTTCCTGCCTGTCCGCTAAGCGCTGTTTACGCGCAATAGGCATGAAAGAGTGCAAGATTGGGACTCCTTCGAGCCATGATTATCCCAAATCGAGAAAGGCGGAGGTCGTTCGGCCATAGCGAGAGTGAAATCCCAATCGAATGGTACGGCCCGGGGACTCAGCGTGCCCGCTCTTTCCAACTAGTGGACTGAGCGTGGCTGCTCCTTTTGCCGGATGCTTCGGTTACCTAGATTTCTCTTAACTAGGTTGAGAAGAACAGAACTATTATCAATGATGAAGCACTTTCAACCAGATAATCCACCCCGATGGTCCTCTACTTCTCACTCAACGTTGCTCCTGCTCTTTGATGTTCTGGTGCCACTTTTCTGAAGCCTCGGGTGCCGCAAGCTCTCTAGTGAGATCAGTGCATTCATACCGCATTGAGCTCGTTCTTCCCCAGGCCCGCACACGAAAGGCGCAGTAAGCGACTTATAGGCATCTGATGTGCAATGTTCTTCGACGTGTCCAGGTGCGGCCGCAACAACGGTTGACCTGATTAGCTGCGCGTTTTGAACGTGAGGAGAACATGCGCCCCCGTCTATTGATTCTGCTTGCCATTGCTACGACTTCGGCTGCATCCGCCCAGAGCACGCTACAGTCGCCAGTACAGGTCCAAGGACCCGCAGGACAGTTCCGGATGGACTTTGGCATCTCGGCACCTTGTTCAGGAGGTACAACGAGCGCCGTAGGGATGGCAACCTTCTGCGGAAACAATGACACGGTTACGGTGTCCATCAACGGCTCACCGGCGTTCGTACTCCAACCAGGGCAACCAGGTCCAACGGGGCCCATGGGGCCACAGGGGTCCGCCGGACCTACTGGACCAAGGGGCCCTGCCGGTCCTTCAGTTGCCGGGCCACCGGGGCCGCAAGGAGTTGCCGGACCGCCGGGAGCGCAAGCGGAGCCCGGCCCCTCGGGGCCACCCGGCCCCCAAGGACCAGACGGACCGCCTGGCTCACAGGGACCTCCAGGGATATTAGCCGCCCCAATCGACTACGCAATGGTCACGCAAGCGGGCCATAACTCAGCAGGGTCGCCGTCTTGGTTCATCCCAAGTGCTAGAGGTGAATTGTTCGGACAGTCCGCTAGAGTACAAATCGACCTGAGCAATTCATCGCAAACGAGGGTCTACGTCCAGATCGGTGGTGCTTACGGACCACTAGGATCCTCCATCTACTGCCAGTACTCACTAGACGGCGGCACTAGTTGGCATTCCTTGACCGCACCCGCGCCCGTGAGCTCCGGTGGTGCACAGCTTTCTCCTTGGGTGCTAGTGCCGGCCGCCGCGAAGCAAGATGTGCTTGTTCGGGCGGTTTCGCAATATGGGAGTGACGGCTTCATCGATATTGAAGCAGTACATTTACAAGTGAAGTGACATGAGAACTTTGATTATGATCATGGTCTCCACATCGATCATCCACGCGCAAGTTTCCCTCAGCGGAAGCGCGACCCTCCAAGGACGCTTCATAATCAACGGTGGTGGGCACGCGGAAGTAATCAGCGCCGCCTATTTCGGGATGCAGTGCGGCGTGGGATATGTGACGGGGGCAAATAATTGTCCGGATCAGTCGGGCACGGATGATCCGATATGGCCGACGTCGCTGGCGCAGCCGGGACTGCTGCGCTTGTGGGACTCGCAGACGGCGTGGTCATGGTTGATGACGGCGTACAGCGGAGGCGTAGGGACGTATAGTTGGGCGCAGCTGGATGGATATCTGGATGTGATCGCGGCGCACCAGCCGGTCAGCGTCAACTATGTATTCGGGTGCGTGCCGATTTTTGCCAGCGGGGGAACGGCTGGACCCCCGGGATCGTGCAGCACGACGGGAGGGGCGACGCCACCGAGCGATTTGACGACGAGCGGGAGTCCGACGTTCACGCAGTTCGTGACCGACCTGGTGAATCATTGCAGCCCGGCCGGAAACTGCTTCAGCACGTATGTGAACGGGTTCGAACTGTGGAACGAGGCGAATGAGAGTTCGTCGAACAGCGCGGCCCCGCGGTGGAACGGGACGCAGACCCAGCTTTACCAGATGTTGGCGCCGGCGGTGGCGGTGATCCGAGGGAAGATTCCAGGAGCGCGGATTCTTACGCCGTCGATCACCAGCGGGGGCGGATCGTGGATGACAGGCTGGCTGAACGCGGAGATCGCCGGCGGAATTATTTCGAACGTTTACAACATTCACGAGTATCTGAACAACAACATTCCGGAAACTGTGCTGAACGGAACCAGCGGCGACCTGGCTCCGAATACGGGGACAAGCGGGTGGACGGCGGTGCCGTGGGTGATGACGGAAACCGGCTACGACAATGTGACGCTGCCTTACAACTGCAACGCCGGGAACACGGGCACTCTTTATTCGACGAACGATTGCGTGGGGCAGATGGTGCGCTGGAATCTGCTGCTGTTGGCGAACGGCGGGTCGGGATTGTACTGGTACTACTGGAACACCTATATCGGCAGCGTTCCACAATACGCGACTGCGTGCTACTACATGATGCAGTACCTGGCGGGCGGGAGGTTCACGGCGGCGGCGACGTTTACCACGAATGGTGGCATCCAGACGTGGAGCGCGCCGTTTGTGGAGGGCAATGGGACGACGGCGTTGTGGGTTTGGACGACGAGCGAAGCGGGAACAAGTTTTGCGGTTCCGGTGGCATACGGGGATTACCGCGACCTGAACGGAAACACAACGACGGTGACACCGGGGGCAAGCATCTCGATCTCGGTTGAGCCGATCCTGCTGGAAGAATCCGATTACGCAGATTATTACTCGGCTGCTTATTCTGGCACTGATATTGTGATTCCATCATCGACCCCGCCAAATCTGGGTACCTATACGAACAATGCCGCTACGGTGTATGACACTTCCTATGTGCCTCACGGGGAGTTCTCGGGAAATTTGTCTAAGGTTGTGCGCTGCACCGACGAAAATACAGAACCGAGTTCTGGAGGTTTAAGCGGCCACGCGGCTGGGCAGGGTGGGTCTGGGTCGGGAATCCTTTGGAATACCAATTCGACACTGCTGCACATTCTTACGGGAAGCAGCGCATCTGAGATAGTGTCGTTTAACCCTGCGACAATGACCTGCAGTGCTGCCCTTACCAAGAACTACAACCTCACGAATCCCGGATCCTCTACCTCGGCCCAGCCCTTCGGTTCCGGCCAGTTTGATTTTTCTAACCCGGCCATCTGGTGGGGTGGCGGAACTATCGGCTCAGACTCAACAAGCAACACACAGGTGACTCAATTCACCTTCAATCTGACGACGTTGCAATTCACCACCGCGGCATTCGTAGATAACATTTACGGGCTCCCCCTGGGGGGCAACGCGCCGGAGTGGACGGTGAGCACGCCTTATTCGTTCGGAGCCTATGTCACCCACACGCTCACATCGAGCGAGTACAAGTCTTACCAGTCAAACTATTCGGGATTCAGTATCGGAGATGTGATCTGGCCTGAGTACCCGTCTGGGTGTGGATATGTTCTTAAAACAGCCGGGACCACTGGAAGCACCCCGCCGGACTGGACAACTACTGCAAACTGCGGTCCAAATGCAACCAACGTTTCAGACGGAACGGCACACTGGGTTAGCCTTACGGGACCGCCTAAGTTCCTATTCCAGCTGATCAGTGCCAGCGGAACTTCAGGCAGCACGCAGCCCGTGTTCGCACCTAGCGGGCATCCAGATATGCTCAGTCAAGTTACGGATAACGGCCTGACGTGGGAGAACGTAGGTGTCAACGGAAGCACCATATGGGGCAATGGGCTAAGAATAGCGGCGAACGGAGCAAAACTATCCAACGCCTACAGCACTAACATCTACGGCGCCGCCTCCGGCTCATTGGGGGATTACGGCGGCCAAGCGCCATACGGGGCGGCAGCCGACCAAGGCACGGGGGTGTTCGTCGTTAGTTACGATTCGCTGGCTAACAAGTTTCACCTCCTGAATACCGCAACCGACATTGCAAGCACGGCCACTTGTGTCGGGGGGTCTGGATACACCTGTTCGGGCGGGTCATGGACTTTCACCCCCGACGGCCCGAAACTGACTGCACCCGTGTGTCCGTTTTACATTCACTCGGCCGATGAGTCGCAAGACGGCACGAAGATCATTACGGGAACGTCGGAGTATCTGGGATCGTGTGGTGGGGTGGTCTCGGCAATCGCGTGGTATCCCTACCAGACTTACAGCGCGTCCAGCTCGGCGCAGAATATGTACGCCGAGTTGACCCACGAAGCTTATGGGTACAACCACGTGGTCAGTCTGGCGCAGAGCGCGTCAACATACGGATATACGTCCGGAGCCTACACCAACCTTTATCAGCTCTCGAATCCTGACGTGGTCCCGGCGATTACGTGGCAGCCAACACCTTGCGACGTATCTTGGTATGCCGGAGACCCCAACCTGCCATGTCAGATCGGCACCGACCAACACCTGAGTTGGGCATTCAACCCGCTACACGATGACAGCACGCCGGCGATTGGAACGTTTTATTCGGTAAACAAGGCTTACATCGGGAGCTATGTTCCTCAGCAGGCCTATGCGAACGAGGTGGTGGCCTTCAGCACACAGCCAAATTGGACAAGTACCGCCAGCCCTAATTCAGCGCAAACGCAGTGGAGATTTACCCATACGTGGAACTACCAGACCAACCCAAATTTCAACATCTGGTTTGCTATCGGACAGGGATCGCAAGACGGAAGATTTTACGCTTTTTCGACGGACTGGTATGGCAATTTCGGATCAACTACCGGTTCAGCTCCTAGTTTGCCCGTGGCGAATTCCAGCGTTCTCTGCCTTGGAGGGTTCGCATGGCAGGCGTCGACCAATTACGCTCTAGGTGCGGTCATCAACCCAGTCCCAAGCCTGAACGGTGGTGGAAGTCCAAACCACGTATATCAAGCCGTTGCGGTAACGGGCGCAAGCGGCGGCACGGAGCCGGTTTGGCCTGATAGCACGACCAACGGTCAAGTTACAGACGGAGGGGTTACGTGGCAAAACCTCGGTACGGGGAACTGCCGCGGAGAAGTGGTCGTCGTACAGACCTCGACTCAGTAAGAAAAGGTCAGAACGCGCCCCAGGCAACCACGGCAGCATGAGCGGAACTACGCCTACCAACGTCAACACGTCATGCACGACAACCCGCGCGGATGGGACGGTGACGTGGACGAACATTGGTGGGCCGCCGACTTGCCGGGCAGATGTGTTTGTGGTGAAGCTGCAGTGAGGGATTAAGGAAAGATCAGAATCCCCGCTTCCGGACGATCAAAATCCCCACTTCTCGCGCAAAGGGTGCGCGAGAAATGGGGCACCGGAGGAAGCGGAGATGCTTTTCAGTCGTACGGGCCGGCGTGTTCCATCTTACCCATGGGCCCGAACCGAGCTGCTTTCAATTCCAGCGGCTTCTGGCAAACCCAGCAGATGAGGGGAGCTCAGAAGCCACGATCAGACATGCTCGACATATCGGCTAATGAGCGGTAGTGGTGCAGTTAACTGCACCACTACCAAATGAGCTTTAGACTTTAGCAAAGCACTCTCAGCGGCGTATACTTTCCGGCGACGTAGCACATCCTAACGTGCGGCAATCTGTTCGCAAAGTCCGAGCGGCGGATCCAGTAGGATTGAGTTCCGAAATGACCCGGTCTGCGACCTTTCAGTTCCCAAGCCTCACGATATTATCCCCGAGGCCATCGTGGCTCTGTTCATTACTAACCTCCTTGGTTTCGGTGATTTGTAAGTTGCTGGGATTTCCACAGGGGAGAAAAACTCAAAATCGAAATTTAGCCACACCAACAGAACGACGCAGACTGTGAATTTACAGCCAGTCTGAACTGCAATATTCGGATCGCGTGGGTCCGTCCAATCTGCTGGAGTGTAGCAGTTGAATTATTTTCCCAAGAGAAGTCCTGGGGCTTATAATATCGAATCTTTTCCCTGGAAGCTGGTCTTGGAGAAGTGGACGGGAATAGAAGAAGCTGCGTTGAAATCTCGTAGGTCTCTCATTTCGCTCAGGATGCCAAACATTGGCTGACAAGAGAGAAGTCGAGTTCTTTGTGCTGCGGTATGTACCTAACGCGGTTCGGCAGGAGTTTATCAATATTGGGATATTGATGGTCGAGGTGGACGCGAACAGGAAGGTTCTTGCGGAAGTTCGGTTCGCGAAGGATTGGCGGCGCCTGCAACGTTTGGATCCGGAGGCGGATGTAGACGTGCTGGAGGCGCTGCTGCGTGAGATTCGAGCGGAGGTAGGACAGTTCAGAGACCCCACGATGCTGTTGGAGAGAATGGAAGATTCGTTCTCGAACGTGATTCAGCTTTCGGGGCCGTTGCCGGTGGTGGCGGAGACCGCGGCCGACATCGACACACTAGCGTCGACGTTCTTGGATGAACGGAAAGGCGGCGCGGTATCCGAAGGTTCTTACCGGGATGGCCGACGCCAATGATTGCGGAAAACAGCGCAAAGCGAGTTGCGAGTGTGAGTGTTGTGGTTAGTGCTCATCTTCGCGGACCGGCAGTCCAAAGCAGGAAAGAGGTCGTTCATCGCTTGATTGCATGTACTCGCTGACCCCTCTCTTATATCACTGCATGATTCGCATTTTCCCTTCTCGATAGTGGTAGCGGCTGCCTTAACGGGTCCGATCCGGAACTCTATTCCCACGTTCATTTCCCGGAACCGACACCTCCTTCAGTGAAATCCTTCTTCGGAAAAGCTGGCGGCGCTCTGAAAGTGATTCGATAGGGTGATGATTGGCAGGTTTGGTTGTGATTTTGGTGGTCCGGTCAACCCTGCAGACTGTTCGTGATCCGCTTCTTGACCTCATTTGACGCAGCGCGTCATCGCCACGTATCGCCTCATTGCACGTAGGGGGCCGTGCCCTCGTGTCCGGCAGCGTTGACGCAGACTGACGATCTTGTGCGAGTGGGCACTGCCTTTCTGCGCGGATTTCCGTTTCTTCATGCGTTCTTGACTTAATTCTTAATCGTCGGACCGGCGAAATCGAGATCATCCCCGTTCACCAAGGTCCTAACTTGTGATTTTGGCTCCGGAAATCTCTTTGCGGCGTCGGGTCAGGTCCAGTCTGCGGCCTCGGCCCCCGTACACGCTGCGAAGTCAGCATCGGCCTTCCCCGTGTATATCCGCACTTTGCCCGCGAGATCGCCGCACTTGCAGCAACGCACTCTTAGGACCAAGGAACTGACCGGGTGTACACTGTGCTGCAAGGCGGGAGATCGCTGCATGGTAGGGGAGCTTTCCCTTGCAAGCACCGAGATGCGGAGCCAGTAGGATTGAGTTCCGAAAATATGTGGGTCTGCCGCCTCTTACGTCCTGTCGAGAACTCCCTTTAGCCAAATCTTTTTCTTGATGCGGGCCTCCTCTTTCGCCAAGCACTCGGGATGAACCAAGCGTCCGTTCTGATCAAATGAGGAGCCTTTAATTGTGACTGGCTTACTGCACAACGGGCAGATGAATGGGCTTGAGACGCTGTTTGGCACGTCTCAATTATCGGCAGGTCGGGCGGGAATCTTCAGCAACGCACTATTAGGACACTACCTCGAATGTCAAGCAACGTTAACCAGTGGTAGTGGCTCAGTTTGCAAACTGAGCCACTACCTAACCAGTTCGAAGGTCTAGCAGCCCAACAGGCTCGATCAAGAGACGTGCGGACCCTGTTCGAGAGGCTGGCGATAAGGGCGGGTATCCTCCAAGGATTGCACGACGAACTCCAAGCGGTTATCAGAGCGAATCGAGAAGCGCGGACGGGCAAGTCGTTGCGCATCTCACCAGGAGAAACGGATAATGTCTGAGTTCCAAAAAGATGCGGAAGATAGCGCGAAGGAATTGCCAGTGCGCATTTCGCGGTTGAGCGATGCTGCTCTATTGAGCATCGCTCTGCGAAACGAGCAGCAGCAATTTGAGGCCGAACGGGGTCGTCTGTATGCGGTCTGATGCACGGCGCGGGAAATTCCAAGTCGTTGCCGTATGGCGCTTCGATAGGTTCGCGCGGAGCACATCGCACCTGCTGCGGGCTCTGGAAGAGTTCGCGGCGCTCGGCATCGACTTCGTGTCCGTCACCGAGGCCATCGACACGTCTACGCCAGCGGGCCGGATGGTGTTCACGGTGCCCGCTCGATTTTGGGCAAGCCTATGACGGCCCTCTGAGCCGTTCCCTTGCCAATCCTCATCTCAGAGGTGATCTGGCTCCAGGAACGGCCCTGCGCGCGCAAGGCGGCAATCCTGGAGGCGTCCACAATCACCCGCGGCCTTCCCAGCCGCCTCCCTTTTGCGCGTGCGTTCCGTAGCCCGGCACGGACACGCTCCTGGATCAACGCCCGCTCGAATTCCGCCATTGCGCCGATGATCTGAAACATCAGCCGGCCGGAAGGCGTACTGAGGTCCAGATTGTCCCTCAAGCTGACGAAAGCCACCCCCAGGGCTGCGAGTTCAGCCAGCGCGTTGACCAAGTGCTTCAGGGACCTGCCAAAGCGGTCGATCTTCCAAACCAATATTGCGTCAAAGCGTCGGCGACAGGCGTCTAACATCAGCCGATTGAGTGCCGGTCGCGATTCCTTGCTGCCGGACACCCCCTGATCGGTGAATTCTTCGACGATTTGCCAGCCCCTACGCCCGGCATACTCCCGTAGTTCGGCGAGTTGCATTTCCGGGTCCTGATTGTTGAGGGTGCTGACCCTGGCATACAGGGCGACCTGCGTGATTGGGCGAGTGGATTCTTGAATGGAAGTGGTGCTACGTTGCTGTCTAGCCATTGTTGCCTCCTTCTAGGCGACTGTGGTTAGCGCCGTGCCGGTGTTTCAGCACCGGCGCGGCGCGTTGGTTTAGTGTTCAAAAATCAGGGTGTCGATTTGCTCAGCGGCTGTGATCTCCTATTCTCTCGTGCCCATTTCCGCTTACTCCAGAGTGCTTGGTGTCTTGATGTGCAACAGACACTGCGACGGTCCTTAGGGTAGAAGCGGCGCCCGCATTCCAAGCAGATACGCCAGCCATGCGTAAGCGTACAAATATCCTCGCCGAAGAGTCCCCAGATTGCTCCCCAGAGGCTTCCGTAAGAGCGGATTGGCTCGAATCGAACGTCGTAACCGTCCCCCACCGACTTCATGATCCAGATCTGTCGGCACTCCTGAGTGTGAAGATTCAGTTCGTAATGTACGATGTCGTGGGTCGTCTGGAGCAGGATGGCTGGGTGCTCCTTCAATCCTTCTTCGATACCGCCATGGTCTTCCCACGGAAACCGACCAGGAAATCCATAATACTTGTCAAAGTTCCAGCTAGGCATGGCACCGAACTTGGCCGGAGGCACCCTGTTTATGCGGTCCAAGGACTCGTGAATCCATCTCCATGCTTGCTTGAGAGCCTTTTCGTCGAAACGGGACTCCCATAGCTGCACGACTCCGACAAACCTGGCGTGCCGATCCCAAAAGTCCGAAAGTCTTACCCATCCTTCCTCCCCAAGTCGGCCCGTCATCACTGTCCAAGTGAGGGGACCAAACCGCTGCATGAACTGGAGAGCGTGTTTGTGAAAACCGTCCTCTAAGTCGCGGAACATACCATGAGGGCTAAGGTGCGTATCCCCTCCATCTCTGGCGCGTCTGTATTCCGCTCGATAGTCGTACTTTTCACCCAGCGCAATTTGGATGTGAGGCGCAGACTCTCCCTCAATATATTGAATTCGCCCCGGCCAAGTGTCGCTAATCGGCCCGTTGCGGCAGTAATAAACCCTTGGATCAGCGTTGAATTCGCTGAGTCCCTCTAAGTTGCGTCCCAAGTGTTGCTGCACCCAGCGTATGTCTTTTTCGTTGATGTCGGCCCGCCACCAAAGGGATTCAAGGGGAGGTGTAGAAAACTTGGAGCGATCTTCAGACTGGCGTTTTCTTGTTACTTGACCCATATACAGCAGTACCCTACCATCCACTAGTAGAAAAGTCAAAACCAAGTAATCTACGTTGGTGCTAAGCCATGAGTGACACTCTAAACAGACCCTTGACCATACAACAAGCGGCTGATGCCCTAGGGTTGAGCGTGCACACGATCCGAGCTTGGATTAGCCAGCGACGCCTCAAACACGTTCGATTGGGGCGGGCAATTCGGGTGCTTCCAGATGAAATAGAAAGGGTGCTCAGGAACGCCGCCGTTCCCGCCATCGCGCCCGCGGACAGAAAACAATCTGTTAATGAACCTGCTGAAGGCAAGAAAGATGAAGGTTCACACGCTGTACAGTGGCTGATCGAAGGTAGTCGGTGAACAGAACCGTCCAGGTCGAAAACTTCGAGCGCGGTTTGCTCGGTGCAGTTTTGATGAACCCTCAGAACTGGCCCGTAGCGGCTGTACTCCGCTCGGATGATTTTTCCCTCGACTCGAACCGCAAGATTTTTGGGCGTATGCGCGACTTAGCCGAATCATCGCGGCCCATAGAACTGATGACAGTAGTTGCTGAGCTGGATTGTCGCGGAGAGCTCCAAGCAGTCGGGGACATCGGGTACATCGCGGGCCTCATAGACGGCCTCCCAGATAGGCCCCTTGATTCGATTAAGTATTATGTGAACCAAGTCCGCAAAGCTGCTGGCCTACGCCTCATCGTTCACGCCGCTGACTCAATACGAGAACAAGCCGAAGGCGATCCTGCCGCAACAATAGCAGGCCTAAGGATCCGGCTGACACAGCTCGAACGCGACGCAGCACAATACGAATCTGAATCTGGCGCGAACATCACTAGGATTGGAGACATTCCGGACCCATTCGCGTGCTTATCAGACGAGATCGGTTGGGTTGTCCAGGGTCTGATTCCAGCTCGAGGTATCACAATAATCGCCGGCGAGGCGGGAGCCGGGAAGACATGGCTTGCGTTGGCACTCGCCCGCGCGGTGACGTTTGGGGGCGACTTCCTTGCTCGGGAGACGCGCATCGCGAGTGTGCTCTACCTTGATCGGGAGAATCCCCTGAGCCTGATCCGAGACCGACTTCTAGTCCTCTTCGGTGGCCCCTCCAATTTTCGACCTTGGGGATTATGGTGCTCAGATCAGCCGCCTATGATCGGGGATCCGCGCTTACTTGAATTTGCGCGGCAGGAACCAGTGCTGATCGTCGACTCGATGATTCGGTTCCATACGGCGGACGAAAATTCTGCTACACAGATGGCGCCTGTTATGGCTGCTCTTCGAGAGTTGGCAACCGCTGGCGCCAGCGTCGTAGTTCTGCACCATAAACCGAAGAGCGAAACTTCATTGTATCGGGGAAGCAGCGACATCGTGGCCGGTGCGGATGCCGCGTTTTCCCTGGTAAAGCGCGACGAGCTGTTGGAACTGCGCACTATTAAGAATCGGTTCGCACCAGAAATGACGGTGGAGATCCAGGCGGACTTTGCGGCCGGCATATTTTCACCGTCCAGCACGCCTGGACGGGAGTGGATGGCAGAGGTGGATCGATTCGCGGACATCATCCGAGATTCTCCCGGCTTGTCGCAGAACGAGGTTGTTAAGCGAGCTGGTATCAAACGGGAGCGTGCAATAGGACTGCTCAAGCGAAACGAAGGGAGCCTCTGGCGTAGCCAAGAAGGAGCCAATCGATCCAAGTCTTATTTCCCAATTCAGATGGTTCCGAAGGCTGTTCTGAGTGGGTCATCAGGAACCATCTGCAAAGTAGTTCCGAAGACAGCTCCATCGCTGGTTCCGGCAGACGGGAACCACTCGGCATCACTGAAGTGGTTCCTGGTTTCCCACCCTCTAGAGGTGGGAACCGTGAACAACTGAGGTACTACGGCGCATGAGTGACCGAACCGGATTCGAAGGCGTCAAATTGCTGGGTCTGAAATCATCGCAGCTCTGAGCATGCGATTGGGTCGGACGGTCCCGGAGTGGAACAATGTGTGAGCCTCTAATCAACGCGGATCAGGCTGCAGTGCTGCTGAAGCTGCACCCGAAGACCGTAAAGAGGCTGGCTCAAGCCGGCGAGTTGCCTGGCATGAAAATCGGTCGCGTCTGGCGGTTCCGAGAATCCTCGCTAGACGCATGGATGTCGGCGCGATTAAAGTGTTGTGGCCACCCGAGTCCGAAGGGAGAAGGAATCCAATGAGGACTCGGTATCAACACGGAAGCTTGCAACTAGACAAACGCAGGAACGGTCCTGATGTGTGGATTTATCGCTGGCGCGAATATACGCCAAACGGCAAAATCCAGCGGCGGGGGGAGATCATCGGAACCATCGAGGAGCACCCAACCAAAGCAGACGCGCAGAGGGCCAGCGAATACTTGCGCTTAACAGCAAACAGTGACAACCCGGGAGCACTACGCCTAACCTTCGGAGCGCTCTTGGATCGCTATGCGAAAGAGGAAATGCCGGAACGTCACTCTACGAACTTGGCGTATCGGTCGTACATCGAGACCCATATCCGCCCTCGATGGGCAAACTTGCCGCTCAACAAGCTAGTGGCCAAGGGTGCCCCTTTCACCGTGGAGATGTGGTTGAAATCGCTCAACCTGGCACCCAAGACAAAGGGCAACATCCGCAACGTGATGGCCGTGGTGTTTAACTGCGCTATGCGATGGGGAATTATCGAACAGGGTATCAATCCGCTGTCCCTGGTCAGGGTCAAAGGCATCAGTCGCAGACAGGCCGAGCCTCGGATCCTGACTGCGAAGGAAATTCAGTCGCTTATTGCCGCGCTGCCCTCGGAGCCGTATCACGCCATGGTGATCATGGCTCTGAGCACGGGCTTGAGGTGCAGCGAGTTGTTCGCGCTGAAGTGGCTCGACATCGATTGGGAGAGGCTCACTCTCCTGGTCCGTCGGGCGATCGTGGACGGCGTGGTCGGAGATGTGAAAACGAAGTATTCACAATCCGGCTTACCGCTGGATCCAGTTCTGGCTGAGATCCTATTCACCTGGAAGCGCGCATCCCAGTTTGGCCGGGAAACGGATTGGGTGTTTGCCAGCCCGTTGAAAGCCGGCGAGCTTCCACTTCGATCAACCGCGGTACTGGCAAACCACATCAAGCCAGCCGCGATAACCGCTGGACTCGGAAGCAGTATGGGATGGCATACCTTCCGGCACACCTACAGCTCCATGCTGCGACAGCTTGGCGTGGATGTGAAGGTCCAGCAGGAACTGCTGAGACACGCCGATGTGCGGACCACGATGAACATCTACACTCAGGCGGTGAGCGAACAAAAGCGCGCGGCCCATTCTAGTGTCGTGAGAATGGTCCTAGCGTAAGGGAAACGAGCGGAAATGAGCCAACTGGACATTTGTGGACATGGACGAAGCGGTAACATCCGCAAAGTCAGTTGGTTAATGGTGGGCGCTATAGGATTCGAACCTATGACTTCCACCGTGTGAAGATGGCACTCTACCGCTGAGTTAAGCGCCCGCGAGAGTTATTTCATTCAAACATTTGTGCGCGGATTATGCAACTTCCGCCCGGCTTTCGGCCCGTCGCGGACGGAGCTTAACTCTTCGGCTTGCGGTGTTCGCACGTCGGAGTGTTGAGGCAGGAGTCTGCGAGGCGGAGGCGCTCCACTGGCTTCCCTCCGAGGATGTGAGACTCGACAATCTCATCGACGTCGGTTTCGGTGACGTGTCCGTACCAGACTGCGTCTGGGTAAACGACGACGGTGGGACCGTGTTCACATTGATCGAGGCAGCCGGATTGATTGGCACGCACGTTTCCTTGCGCTCCGGAGCCCTTGAGTCCGCACTCGGCCAGTTTTTGTTTGAACAGCTTCTGCAGCCTGGCCTCTGCCAGAGGATCGCAGCATCCGCGGGGATGGCCTGCTGGGCGTTGGTTTCCGCAGACGAAGATGTGTTTTTCGAATTTGGGCATCAGGCCACGGTTGCGACTTCGGCTGGTTCCGTTGTGCTGATTTCTGCATCCCAAATGCCGTCGAAGTCGACGAAATATCCTTGCACTTCGACGCCGGGGATGGCAGCGCGCAGGTTGGCGGCGGCGCGCTTGAGCTCGTGCTCGTGATGCGCGGCTTCGGCGGTGGCGTCTCCGCCGAATCCTGCGGCGAGGCCGCCGTAGGCGCCGCAATCGGAGTGCAGCATCAGGATGACGCGGCGCGTGCCGTGCAGCCGCATGGATTTGCGAATCTGATCGAGCACGAATTCGCGGTCGGATTCATGTTCAGGCGAGGCCATGCACTTGGCGCCTCCGGCGATCTTGATGGGATCGGAATTCACAACGCCGATGCGCTTGAGAAACTTGCGAAAACCCAGCTCGAAGCGGTTGTCGAAGCACCACAGGATGGCCGCGTCGCAGTGATATTTTTCGCGGGGGGCGTCGAAGTGGAAGACTTTTTTCATGGAACCCTCCTCGACCGATGGTTCTTCGCTTTCATCTTACCTGAGAAACTCAGTGGTCCGGAAAACTCGGCCTCCAGGACAAGCAAGGACGACAGCAATGTTTGGACTTTGGAAGGATTGGTGAGAGTATGAGAGGCGGGAACGATTGAGGTAACGGCATGATTGGTCCAATCAAAGCGGCGCGTATTACCGAGGTTGTCCTTGGCGTACTCGGCGTCGCGGGCGCAATTATCTTCGCGGTTTATCTCCGGTCTCTGTTCAGCATTATCTTCGCGGCTGCGGTCGCGGTGTTGCTCCCGCTGTCGGTCTTCAGGTCATGGAAGATAAGCGAAAAGGAAATGATTCGCCGACAGGATCAAGCGTTGGGGAAACCCAGCGGTGATCCGAGAGATATGGCGCGCTGGGTCCCGTAATCCAAAACGGCTCACTCCTTGGCCCGCTCGCGCGTTGTATTCGCCTTATAGACGCGATAAGATAACTCGTACACGTCTTCTCCGCTCCGATCCCAGTAATTTTTTGTGACGGCATCCCTGCGGGCGAGGAGTGTGCGACCCCGGGTGCAGAGCAGACTTCTGCCTGCCTGAAATTTCCGTGAGGGAGTTGCAATTGAAAAAAGGCAAGACTGCGGTCATCGTAGGCGCCCAGTGGGGCGATGAGGGTAAAGGGAAGATCGTCGACGTGCTGTCGGAGAACTTCTCCGTCGTCGCTCGCTATGCCGGCGGACACAATGCCGGGCACACCGTGATCATCCACGGGAAAAAATTTGTGCTGCAACTGGTGCCTTGCGGCGTGCTGCGGCCAGGCTGCCGCAGCGTGATTGGCAATGGCGTGGTGCTCGATCCGATCGCGTTTCTGAAAGAAGCGGGCGCGTTGCGCGAGGCCGGGGTGAAGATCGACGGCCATCTCTTTGTGTCGAACCGTGCGCATGTGATTCTGCCCTACCATCGCATGATCGAACTGGCGGCGGAGAACGCGCCGGGGCGAGTGAAGATCGGCACCACATCGCGCGGCATCGGCCCGGCTTATGAAGACAAGATGGGGCGCCGCGGGTTGCGCGTGGCGGACTTACTCGACCTGCAACTGCTGAAGAAGCACATTGAAAATGCGGTGCGCGAGAAAAACATGATCGCGCACGCGCTGTTCAATACCGAACCACTCGACGCCGACAAAATGTATACCGAGTACGCGCAGGCAGCGGAGAAGATCGCGCCATTCGTATGCGACACGGCCGTCCTGCTGAACCAGGCTTTGAACAGCGGTGAATCGATTTTGTTTGAGGGCGCGCAGGGTACGATGCTCGACATTGATCACGGGACCTATCCGTTTGTGACGTCGTCGAGCGCGACTTCCGGCGGCGCGGTCATTGGCACGGGCGTTGCGCCCAATGCCATCAATTCTGTGATTGGCATCAGCAAGGCTTACTGCACGCGCGTGGGCGAAGGACCGTTCCCCAGCGAAGACCACGGCGAGGCGGGAGACAACCTGCGCAAGCGCGGCAACGAATATGGCGCGGTGACGGGGCGTCCGCGGCGCACGGGATGGCTGGACCTGCCGCTGCTGCGCTACTCGGGCATGATCAACGGAACATCGTGGCTGGTGGTGACCAAGCTGGACGTGCTCGACGAACTGGCCGAGATTCCAGTGTGCGTGAGCTACAAGATTGACGGCAAAGCGACCGACGAGGCGCCGGCGCAGGCCAGCGGTTACGACAAGATCGAGTGCGTTTACCAGAAGCTGCCGGGCTGGAGAACCTCCACCGAAGGGATCACAGACTACGAGAAACTGCCCAAGCTGGCGCGCGACTACATGGCATTCGTGGAGAAAGAAGCGGGAGCGAAGGTGGGCATGATCTCGACCGGCCCAGACCGCAACCACACCATCCTGCTGGATGAATTCGTTACGGAGTTGAAGACGGCCGCGAAAAAAGCTTAGAATCGCTTCCCCGGCTGACCTGCGAGCGGGGAAGGAGCGAAACGATGGTGGTGCTGGCGGTTACCTGGATGGCGAAAGTTGGGCACGAGGCCGAGGTTAGCGCGCTGTTTGAGAAGTTGACCGAGCAATCCCGCAAGGAGCCGGGCTGCGCCATGTACCAGGTGCACCGGCACAAAACCGAGCCACGCCGGTTCTTCATCTACGAGCAGTACAACGACGATGCCGCGCTGGAAGCCCATCGCGCCGCGCCCCACTTTCTGCAACACGCTAAGAAGGACCTGCCCAAGATCGCCGACCGCGTGGAAGGGCATTTGTTTGAGCCGCTAGGGTAGGTGTAGGGCGAATTACGTCGGGCTCGGCGATTCAGAATTCAAGATCGCGAGAGTCCGTGCTGCCTCTCGATTGATTGCCTTCCAGTTGGCGTCTTCGAGCCAGCGTCGCATCCCGCCTCTCGGCTCAGGCAGCAACTTTTCGTGATCGGCGAAGTAGTTGTTGAAATGAGCCAGAGCTTCAAGCTCGGGCACAGAGAAACATTGCCGAAACTCAGGACGGTCCGGAACATAAGAGTCATCAAACCACTGACAGAGCAATTCAGACGGGATCGATATCCCGGGGACTCTTCGCTCGTAGTCTAGCTGCATCTCCGGCGAAGAAAGCAACCGCAGGACATCAACGATTCCTCGACGAAGATCAGGCGTCTGACCGGCCATCGCGCGATTCCTCAACGCACTAATCCCGACCTACAAAGTGTCTTCGGCTCATTTCTTATCGATCATCAGCTCGCCCCCGCTCGCGTAACTTTCTTTCGAGACTTCATTGAAGGCGACGATGATTCCTTCGCGGCGCGCCCCGGCCTCTTCGGCCAGAGCGTCGGTGATGCGCTTCGCGATCTTGCGCTTCTGATCGGCAGTGCGGCCTTGCAGCATGGTGATTTGGACTATCGGCATAAGAAAGATCCTTTGACTCCGCAGCCATCCGCTTTGCGAATGGCTACTCCGCTCAGGATGACGGCTGCGGCTCCCGCTTCGCTCACGCCCGCAAGGCGCCGTCACTTCGCCAACTCGTATCCCGCAAAGAAAAAGCTCAGCTCAAACCGCGCCGTGTCTTCCGCGTCCGAGCCGTGAATCGCGTTGTGCTCAATGTTGGTCGCCCACTTTTTGCGGATGGTGCCCTCTTCGGCCTGGCCCGGGTTGGTGGCGCCCATCAGCTTGCGCAGGTCGGCGATGGCATTTTCTTTTTCCAGCGCCAGCACCACGATCGGCCCGCTGGACATGAAGTCTGTGAGCGTTCCGAAAAATGGACGGCTGGCATGCACGGCATAAAACTGCTCGGCCTGATGCTTCGAGATTTCCAGCATCTTCATGGCGAGGATGCGGAATCCGTTCTTCTCGAATTGCTCAATGATGTCGCCCACAGCATTCTTACGGACAGCGTCGGGTTTGACTATGGTAAAGGTGCGTTGCAGAGTTTTCATAGGTTCGGTTGATGGTCCTTAATCGTTAATCTTTGTAGAGACGTTGCTTGCAACGTCTCACTCGCCAGGATTTCGAATGCCGCCGGCGGAGACGTAGCAAGCTACGCCTCTAGGCTCGGCGTGCTCTAAACACTTACCCCGATGGCGGCGGCCAGTGTTTCGCCGATGGCCGCAGGAGATTTCGCTACGCGAATTCCGGCCGCTTCCAGAGCTTTCATCTTCTCTGCGGCCGTGCCTTTGCCGCCGGAGATGATCGCACCGGCGTGTCCCATGCGGCGTCCCGGAGGCGCGGTCTGCCCGGCGATGAAACCGACGACCGGCTTCTTCATGTGGGCCTTCACAAACTCCGCAGCCAGTTCCTCGGCGTTACCGCCGATTTCGCCGATCATGATTACGGCTTCGGTCTCAGGATCGCGATTGAACAAGTCGAGCGCGTCGATGAAATTCGTGCCGATAATCGGATCGCCGCCGATGCCGATGGCGGTTGATTGTCCAATGCCGCGCTGCGTGAGTTGATGCACCGCTTCATAAGTCAACGTGCCGGAGCGCGACACGATCCCGATCGAACCCTCTTTGTGAATCGAAGCCGGCATGATGCCGATCTTGCACTTTCCCGGCGATATGATTCCGGGGCAGTTCGGTCCGATCAGACGCGATTTCCGGTTCTGCAGAAACTCCCACGCCTTTACCATGTCGAGCGTGGGGATGCCTTCGGTGATGCAGACGATCAAATCGATTTCCGCGTCGGCCGCTTCCATGATGGCGTCGGCGGCAAACGGCGGCGGCACGAAGATGACGGTCGCATTGGCGCCGGTCTTGTCGGCGGCTTCACGCACGGTGTTGAAAATCGGCCAGCCCTCGTGCGTGGTGCCGCCCTTGCCGGGCGTCACTCCGCCGACGATTTGTGTGCCATAGGCCTGGCTGGCTTTGGCGTGGAACGTGCCTTCACGTCCGGTCAGGCCTTGCACGATTACGCGCGTATTTTTGTTGACTAAGATTGCCATAAATCCTCGCTTCTAAAACCACTGGGCTAGAGCCCGTATCAATTCAAAATCCTTAACGCGGCCCCTTCGACTCCGCTCAGGGCAGGCTCTAAAGGGCCGCTCTTCCACATCTGCTTACCGCCATTCGGTTACGCCCGCCGTGCCACGGGCGGCCGCGACCACCTTGTCGGCTGCGTCCTTCATGGTGTCGGCGACGACGAAGTTGAAGCCTGAGTTCTGCAGGATCTTCTTGCCCTCGTCGACATTGGTGCCTTCCAGTCGTAGCACGATTGGCAGTTTGATGTTAGTTTTACGGGCAGCTTCGACCACGCCGGTCGCCAAGGTGTCGACGCGTAGGATGCCGCCGAAAATGTTGATCAGCACAGCTTTCACATTCTGGTCGCTGAGCAGGATTTCAAACGCGTGCGCGACTTGCTCGGAACTGGCGCCACCGCCTACGTCGAGAAAATTCGCGGGCATGCCGCCGGCGTACTTGATGATGTCCATGGTCGCCATGGCCAGGCCGGCGCCGTTCACCATGCAGCCCACACTGCCATCGAGCTTGATGTAGTTCAGGCTGTACTTTGAAGCCTCGACTTCGAGCGGATCTTCTTCCGTAATGTCGCGCAGTTCGCGCAGATCGGGATGTCGGAACAGCGCGTTGTCGTCGAAATTGATCTTGGCGTCGAGCGCGAACAGACGGCCGTCGGTGGTCGTGATAAAAGGATTGATCTCGAGCAACGAGGAGTCAGTGTCGAGAAAGGCCTTGTAAAGACTGGAGAGAAACTGCACGGCGGGGTTGATCTGCTTGGCGTTCAAGCCGAGTTTGAAGGCGATCTTGCGCGCCTGAAACGCCTCCAGGCCCATGCCGGGATCGATGTGCTGCTTCAGGATCGCGTCCGGATTCTCCGCTGCAACTTGTTCGATCTCCATGCCGCCCGCGGCCGAGGCCATGAACACGGGCTTGCCTTCGGCGCGGTCGACCAGAATGCCGAGGTAGAGTTCCTTTTCGATGGGCAGCGTTTCTTCGATCAGCAGACGGCGCACGATTCGGCCCTCAGGGCCGGTCTGATGCGTGACCAGTTTCATGCCCAGCATTTTCCCGGCGAGGTCGCCGGCTTCGTTCACCGACTTGGCGATCTTTACCCCACCGCCCTTGCCGCGGCCGCCGGCGTGAATCTGCGCCTTGACCACGACTCCGGTCGCGCCCGAGTTGAATAATTCCTTGGCGACAGCCTCGGCTTCATCCTGCGATGCAGCCATGGAGCCGCGGGGGACAGCTACGCCGTACTTCTTAAGAATTGCCTTTGCCTGATACTCATGGATTTTCATAAAAGAAACTCGTCAGCTAAGAATTCGGAAGGACCTTGCTTGCGGCGACGCACTGCGGGCAGCAAACTTGTAATTCTATAGAAGGGCGGGGAAGAAGGGCAAACCTTCGTGGCGCATTTTCCGGCAGTCCGTGCCAGAAGCGGAGCAAAATGCTAGGCTAGTGGCCACGCTGCTGGTCACACTCGTGAGTCCGCATGATTCTTGACGCTCTCCATCGCATCGCGAACCACGCTCAATCGCTCGATCGTGCCGAAGCGCGCGAAGTGATGGCAGAGGTGCTGGCGGGAAAATGTACTGACGCGCAGATCGCGGCACTGCTGACCGCGCTGCGCATGAGAGGTGAGACAGTCGAGGAGATCGTCGGATTCGCCGAGGCGATCCGCGCGGCTGCGGCGCTCTTGCCGATTGAACGCGTGAATGCTGGCGACGCGCTCGCGGTCAGTGGCACGGGCCGCGATGCTCTGGCCGAAGAAATTCCGGGCGATTCATCTTTAGTGGATACCAGCGGAACCGGAGGCGATGCCAGCGGGACTTTCAATATTTCCACCGCGACGGCGCTCGTGACCGCTGGAGCGGGCGTGCGCGTGGCCAAGCACGGCAATCGCAGCATCAGCTCGAAATGCGGCTCAGCGGACGTGGTCGAAGCGCTGGGGGTGAATATCCAGTTGTCGCCGGAGCGTGCCGCGCAGTGTCTACGCGAAGTCGGTATTTGTTTCTTGTATGCACCGAACCTGCATCCGGCGATGAAGCAGGTGCAGGCCGTGCGCCGCGAGCTGCGCATGCGAACGATGTTTAATCTGCTGGGCCCGCTGACCAATCCCGCACGCGCTTCCGGGCAGGTGGTGGGCGTGTATTCGCTCGATCTGGTCGAGAAACTGGCCGAAGCGTTGAGCATGCTGGGGCTGCATCGGGCGCTGGTTGTGCATGGGCTCGATGGCCTGGACGAAATCACGATCACTACAACAACGCGGGTCGCGGAAGCCCGCGAAGGCTCAGTGCGCTCTTACGATGTGGAGCCGGAAGAATTCGGCATGGCGCGCGCGACGCTGCAGGATATCGCCGGCGGCGATGACACGGAGAATGCGGCGATCATTCGTGCAATTCTTGGCGGTGAGAAATCGCCGCGGCGCGATGTGGTGGTCCTCAACGCAGCTGCTGCACTGGTGGCTGCGGGCAGGGCGGACCACCTGGCGGCAGCGGTACCGCTGGCCGCCAAGTCGATCGACACGGGAGCGGCTGCGGCGAAGCTTGAAGCTCTTGCACGCTTCACCTCAGCGAGCTGAAGGTCCTACCGCACTTCCACTTTTTCCAGATACTGGGCGATCTGAACGTTCCATCCCAGTTCCTTCTTCATCAGCTCGCGCAGTTGGCTTGAAGCGTCGGGCTCGCCGTGAACCAGATAGGTTGTGGCCGGCTGGTTCTTGAAGGTGTGCAGCCACTGCAGCAACTCCGGCGGATCGGCGTGGTCGCTGAACTGCTCTAGTGCCGCGATCTGGGCGCGGATGGGGACGTAATCGCCGAAGATCTTTACTTCGTCAGACTTAGTCTTGATGGCGAATCCGCGCGTTCCCGGCGCCTGGAATCCGATGAACAGCACCAGATTTCTCGGATCGGGCAGACGCTGCGCCAGGTGATGAAGGATGCGCCCGCCCGTGACCATGCCACTCGAAGAGATGACTACGGAGGGCATGACCGCCGCGTTGATCTTCTTCGATTCTTCCGGAGTCGAGGCAAACGTGAAGCCCGGCCACTGCAGCGGCGAGCCATATTTCCGGATCATGTCGCGAGTTTCTTCGCTGTACTCCTCGTCGTGTTTGAGAAAAATGTCGACCGCCTTGATGGCCATAGGACTATCGCAGAAAACGGGCAGACGAGGAACTTGGCCTGACTCCATCAGATGCTTCAATAAGAAAACAAATTTCTGGGTGCGCTCAATGGCAAACGCCGGGACGACCACGCTGCCGCCGCGCCGGGCGGTCGCGGTAATCAGCTCCGCCAGTTCCGGCATGGGATCTTCCTTGGGATGGGTGCGATTGCCATAGGTCGATTCCATTACGACGAGATCGGCGATCTCGCCCTCGGTGGGGCCGGAGTGCACGACTTTTCCGGGCGCAATTTTGTGATCGCGGACGCGCCCGATGTCGCCCGTGAACAGCAGTCGGCGTGTCTGACCATTCGTGCGCAGCGAGACTTCGGCCATGCATGACCCCAGAATGTGGGCTGCGCGCACGAAACGGAATGAAAGTTCCGGCGAAAGCGGAACGTCCTCGCCTACATGGACGGGCTTGAAATATTGCAGCGCGTTCTGCGCTTCGTCGAACGTGTACAAGGGTAGCGCAGGATCGTGCTTCGACTTTTTCGTCTTGTTGTAGAAGCGCGCATCTTCTTCCTGCAGGTGGCCGGAGTCGGGAAGGATGATGCCGCACAGGTCGATGGTGGGCGGCGTAGCGTAGATCGCTCCGCGAAATCCTTCTTTGACCAGGCGTGGAATCCAGCCGCAGTGATCGAGATGCGCGTGAGTCAGAATGACCGCGTGGATCTCTTTAGCCGGAACCGGAGTGTCGCGCCAGTTGCGCTCCCGCCATTCTTTCGGACCCTGAAATAATCCACAATCAATAAGCACCTGGAAGCCGCTCTTGCCTGGCGGATTTCCCGCGTTGATCAGGTGCTTCGAGCCGGTGACTGTGCCGGCGGCGCCAAGAAACTGGATGTAGGCCAAGGGTTGCCTCCCGAACCACGTCGAATTCTACTTGTCGGTTGTTTCGATCTTGAAGGTGTTATTCGTCATGTCGCTCTCGGGCACGCTGCCGTCGTTCGCCACGACTTCATAGGGAGCCGCTGGAACTTCCACGCGAATGACCGTTTTGTTCTTGGCTTGCACCAGCAACCGCCGCATCATCTCGCCGCCAGTGAATTTGATGATGACGGGCACCTCGGCTCCGGCCGTGCCCAGATTGTCGAGAGTGATGGTGAGCATGAACGTGTCGTTCATAGTCTTGCGAGCGAACACCGATTCCACTTTGAAGTCCGGCAGCCCGCGGTCGCGGTAGACCCAGTCGTCGAAAAACCACTCCAGATCGCGCTGCGTCTGTGCCGCGATCAGATGCGGCATGTAGGAAGGATCTTTGTCCTGCTCGGGTCGGTAGCCGGCGATCGCCTTTTTGAGCGCCGGTTCGCCGATCATGTCGCGCAGCATCCACCAGACGTACATCGATTTGCTGCGATACAGTTCCTCGCTGGTCGTGTTGACCAGCGAGCGGATCACTTCATCTTCCGATCTTGGGATGGTTGTCTGCTCATTCACTTCCGTGAATGCGAAGCGGTGGGTGCCCATGTACTCGAGCGCGGTTGGGCGCCCTTTTTCGCGCTCAAGATAGAGCGCCTGCGCGAAGTGGGCCAGGCCTTCTTCAATCCACGGACGGAACGACAAGAATGCAGCGTGGGTGAGTTGATGTGCCGCAGCCAGACCAGCCAGTTTGGAATCGTCGTTTGCTAAGGGGGTGAGCAGTAGCGCGCCGCTCTCGAAGGGCGCGGCGTGAGGATCGGGAAGGTCGGCGGTTTTCGCTTTTTCGCGTTGCGGCCCAAACCATTCGGTGATGAGGGGAACGATCTTTTCCGCGGCGTCGGCGAAGGTTGCGGCAGCTGCGTCGTGGCCGCGCAGGTAACGAACCTCGATCGCCGGTCGCTCCATGATCTGATAGTCGGCGAAGACCAAAGTCGGCGCATCCAGTCGCAGAGGTTGGGCGTTGCAATCCGCCACCAAGGTCACGTGCTCGCTCGATCCAAGTGCGCAGGGAACTCCGTTGAAAAGAAGAAGAGTCGGCGTGCCGGCTTTACCCGCTAGAGCGATGTTGGCTTCGAGGCGGATTGCAAGATGGAATTCTGATCCAGCTTCGCGCGTTTTCCACCTGCCCAGCACCTCGAACAGACTGTTGCCTTCGGAAAGATTCGCAACCTCGGTCGCGATGGGATACCACGCGACGTACCCCGCACCGCGCACGGCGGCGAAGTTGGTGTCGATCTGGTCCCAGTCCGTGCTGGTGGCCGCCTCCTCGGGCGTGCCGATACGCGTTAACCGGGTCGCGTCGAGCTCGATGACGCCTTCGTACCCGATTTCCAGTTCGATGGTTCCAAGCGGCGCGACCGCCTGCGGCAAAGTGACGATCGCTTCGGAAAGGCTGCCCGTGTGGTCGATGTCGGAAGTGTAGGGCTGCGAGACAAATTGCAGCGGCTTATCAGCAGCTTTGATGGATCGCCAGTCGAGCGACGACGAGATCTGCAGCACTGCAATCTTCTGCGGCGTCTGCGAATCATTGCGCAGCGTAATCTTGCCACGGACTCCAAGGCGATGCTGTTCCGGTTCGACCTGAAGGTTGAGATCGTAACGGGTGATGCTGAAGGCTTCACGGTCCAGAGCCAGAGCGTTCAGCACGGAGGAACAGAATAAAGAGGCAAATAGAAAGAAGAGAACCCTCAACGTCTTCCATCCGGCAGTCATCTGGCGCGACTTCATTTCTTGTTGGATGCGCCTTCTGGTGATTGCAGTTTGACCCGTCGCTGCCGCACGATTTCAAACAGCACCACCGCTGCAGCTACCGATACGTTCAGCGACGGAACTTTGCCCAGCATCGGAATCGAAACCAGGAAGTCGCACTTGCGCTTCACCAGATCGTGCAGACCTTTGCCTTCTCCGCCCAGAACGAGCGCGCAGTCCATGTTGTAATCCATTTCGTAATAAGACTGTTTGGCGCGTTCGTCGAGGCCGACAGTCCACACGTTGTGCTCTTTGAGTTCTTCCACGGTGCGGGCGATGTTTGTGACCTTGGCAATGGGCATGTGCTCGCTCGCTCCCGCCGAAACTTTCGTGACCGTGCCGGTCACGCTCGCCGACCGGCGCTCCGGAATCACGATGCCGTTGGCGCCGGCGGCGTCGGCGGTGCGCAGGATTGCCCCCAGATTGTGCGGGTCCTCGACGCCATCGAGCACGACCAGCAGCGAATACTCCGCACGCTTAGCGTTGATGACGTCTTCGAGATCGTTATATTGCTTCGCCGAAGTGACGGCGACCACGCCCTGATGCGCGGCGTTGCCCGCCAGCTTGTCGAGCTCGGTACGTTCCAGGAAGCGGACGTTCACGCCCAGCCGCCGGCAGTCTTCAATCAGGCGCTGCAAGCGGATGTCGTGGCGCTCCTTGGCCATGCCGATCCACTCAAAAGCCCGCCCGCGCGCCTTCAGCGCTTCGGTCACGGAGTTGATGCCATAGATGTAATGCATGCGTTAGTAGTGTAACGTTTCCGCGATCTACTGAGCGATGCCATCCTGAGGAGGGCGGCAAGCCCTCCGCGGGGCCGTACGAAGCGCGTGCATCGGCAATGCAGTGTAGAGGAAGACTCTAGCTGCAGGCATCTAAGTTTTCCCTTCACGGCATGCCAGCGACGATCGACGTAAGATCCCTCGTGCCAGCTTCGCTGCCACTCAGGATGACAAAGGCTGGTGACCTTGAAGGAAGCCGACAATTCCCGAGGGTTCTGGCCGCTGCGTGTAATCCTCATTCGCCGACGCGTACAGAATCGTGCCGTCGGGGTCGAGAATGTAGGTCGCGGGAATCGGCAACTCCCAACTCTCATCGCCATTGGTGAAGGGCAAGTTGACGAAGGCGCGCCGATAAACAGATTCTTGAAGCGCAGGCACGCGATAAGTTAATCCGAATTGCCGCGCAACTTTGTTGCTGGCATCGGAGAGCAGCGGAAAGCGCAGCTTGTGCTGATCGTGCATGAAGAACGACTGCTTCACGGTCTGCGGCGAAATGGTGACCAGCGTCGCTCCAGCCTGCTCGATCTTCGGTACGACGAGGTTCATGGCTTCCATCTGGCCCACGCAGAACGGGCACCAACGCCCGCGGATGAAACAGAGCACCAGCTTACCTTTGGAGAGCAACTCCGAAGACGAAACGACTTTGCCGTTGTGGTCGGGGAGTTCGAACGCGGGTGCGGTCGCGCCCACGGGAAGAATATTCACAGCGAGATGGCGAGCCTCGAGTTCGGCGATTGCCTGCGTGTGAATGGCCTGCGTCTCCGGAGGAACGTACTTCGCGATCAGTTGCTTGCGCTCGGCGAAGATTTCATGCAGCGGGCGCGCATCAGCAGTGGCAGCCGATTCTTCGAGGGATCGAAACTTCATATCTGCCCATCATGCCACACATGGCCAGGCCGCACGCCGTCGATTCACTCGCAACGAACCGATTGCGGATGGGCAGGGTACAGCGGTATAGTGCAACCAGTTGATTCGTTTGTTTACGGTTGCATTCGTTTCTTTACGGAGGTGCCCCGTGTTCCGACCTGTATTCCACGCGGTTCTGATCATTCTCTGCGGCCTTTCCATCTCGCAGGCGCAGGAGTCTCTCCCGGAGGCCCGCACCCAATACTTCCCGGACACGACGAACAACATCCACCTCGAGATGGTTTTCAACTACAACGTGACGGATCTCTATACCGAATCGGGCGTCGTCGATATGGTGTGGGCATCCAATTATGCCAATCGGCCTGCCGACGTCTACAACACGGTTTACATCCCGTACTCGGTCGACAATTTCACGAATAGCGTCGACTGGTACCGGCAAAACCATCCCGATTGGCTGGAATATCACTGCGACAGGAAGAATCTTGCGTTTGAGTTTGGGGCCACGAATCTGGCACCCATCGACTTCGCCAATCCCGCCGTGCGGGCCTACCAGTGGGCGAATTGGGTGGATGCTCCTTTGGCGCAAGGGTACGGGGGAATTGCCGTCGACACCATGTCGGCCAGCAGCAATTGGGGACGCTGCGGACATTACGATCTTTCCGGCAATTGGGTGCAGCAATACAACGGAAAGTCGAACGACCCTGCCTATCAGCGCGATGAGTTGGTGTGGGAAGCGGCAACCTACCAGCACGTGCACAACTATTCTAAGACGGCGACGATGCAGGTGAATGTGTCGTACGAGTTCGGCTATCCGGAGCAGGTGAACTTGCGGCTCATGACCACTACGGATCTTCTGTTCGACGAGCGCGGCTTCAGCAACTATGGAACTCCGCCGAATGTTCCACTGCCGTCGCAATGGGAGCAGATCATGGCCGTGCTGAAATATGTGCAGAGCAAAGGAATTTGCTACATGACCAACGGCGAAGAGTCCGAGCTTACGGCGGACATTCCGCAGTCGGCGCGTCTTTGGGTGATCGCCAACTATTTGCTGGTCAAGAACAATTGCACGTACATGTATATGAGCGGCTTCACCTCGGACGGCTCGCAGGATTATGGCTCGCTCATCACCTTTCCCGAATACTCGATTCGCATCGGCCACGCTACTAGTGCGATGGAAAAGACGCAGGGAGTCTGGGCGCGCATGTATTCGGGAGGCCTGACGCTGGTGAATCCTTATACCCAGACCGCGACAGTCACGTTGCCGCCGGGCTCATACATCGACGTGAATGGAAATTCGGTTGGTCCTACGGTGACGATGGAAGGACAGACTGGGTTGGTGCTGCTGAGGGTGGAATAAAGTCGAAGATGCTCCTACATTCCCGGCAGTTTCATTCCGGCCAGCCGGCGCGCGAAGCTCGGCTTACCCATCTGCTTGAACATTTTCTTCATCTGCGCGTACTGGCGAAGCAGATTGTTTACTTCTTGCACCGTGGTGCCGGAACCGCGGGCAATGCGCTTGCGGCGGTTGCCGTTGATGACTTCGTGATGGTTGCGCTCGTGCGAGGTCATCGAGTTGATGATGGCCTCGACGCGGTTGATCTGTTTCTCGTCGACGTTGTCGGCGGCCTTCTGCAGGCCGGAAAACGGGCCGATCGAGGGCAGCATGCCCATCAAATTCTTCATCGATCCCATCTTCTTGACTTGGCGCAACTGGTCGCGAAAATCTTCCAGCGAGAAGCCGTCGCCGGTCAGGGCCTTGGTGGCCATTTCCTGCGCCTTCTTCTTATCGATCTGCGACTCGGCGCGCTCGATCAGCGACAGAATGTCGCCCATACCGAGAATGCGCGAGACGATGCGGTCGGGATGGAACGGCTCGAGCGCATCGTACTTTTCGCCGACGCCGATGAACTTGATCGGCTGGCCCGTGACTTGACGAATCGATAGCGCAGCGCCGCCGCGGGCATCACCGTCCATCTTCGTGAGAACGACCCCCGTTAGCGACAATTTTTTGTGGAACTCTTCGGCCGAGCGGACCGCGTCTTGTCCGGTCATGGCGTCAGCGACGAACAGAATCTCCGACGGATTCAGCAGCTTTTTCAGCGACTGCATCTCGTCCATGAGTTGGTCGTCGATGTGCAACCGGCCGGCGGTATCGACGATGAGCACGTCGCAGCCGGAGACGATGGCCTCGCGCTTCGCTTCCTTGACCAACCGCTCCACCGTGGCGGTGTTGGCTTCGCCGACTGTGCCTTCGTAGATCTGCGCCTTCACCGCCTGCGCCACGACCTTTAGCTGCTCGCGCGCCGCAGGCCGGTAGACGTCGACCGAAACCAGCAGCGGACGATGGCCGCCAACTTTGAACCAGTTGGCCAGCTTGCCCGAAGTCGTGGTCTTGCCGGAACCCTGCAGCCCAGCCATGAGCACGACCGTGGGCGGCTGCGAGGCAAACTTCATGCGCGCCGTGTCTTTGCCAAGGATGTCGACCAGTTCGTCGCGCAGAATCTTGATGACCTGCTCGCCGGGTGAGAGCGCGGTCATCACTTCCTGGCCGACGGCCTTGGCGCGAATCTGATCGATGAGCTGCTTGACGACTTTGAAGTTGACGTCGGCTTCGAGCAGCGCCAGGCGGATTTCGCGCAGAGCCTCGTCAATGTTCTCTTCGGTGAGGGTGGCTTGGCCGCGCAGAGTCTTGAAGGCGCGCTGGAGTTTTTCCTGTAGGTTCTCAAACATAGGCGTAAGCGATTATTTTAGCAGCAGCGATTGCTTCGAGTTATCATCCCCGTTCGCCGTTCCTATGACTCGGAATTGTCGATTCTTAACTTGGGGTTATCTGGGCTCGTAGAAATCAAAACAGGAGGTGTCACGCGACATGAATCCTTCCAAACTCAAACGGCTTCTTCTCGCTGCCTGCTTTGTCCTTTTATTTATCTGCAGTCTGGCCGGTGCGCAGCAAGCGCTGGCCAAGGCGCCAGCCAACGCCGCCGACCGGTCTCTCCCGCGCATCGTGCAACAAGACGGCCGCTACGCCCTGCTCGTCGACGGCTCGCCCTATCTGATTCTGGGCGCGCAGGTGAATAACTCCAGCGCGTGGCCCGCCATGCTTCCGAAGGTCTGGCCTGCGATCGAATACCTGCACGCCAACACCGTCGAAATGCCCATCTACTGGGAGCAGTTTGAGCCCGAGCAGGGCCGCTTCGACTACAGCGTGCTCGACACTTTGCTGGCCCAGGCTCGTGCCCGCCATGTTCATCTTGTCCTGCTCTGGTTCGGCACGTGGAAAAATGGCAGCTCGCACTACATGCCGCTTTGGATGAAGAGCTTGCCCGAGCGTTATCCACGCATGATCGGGTCGAATGGACGCCCGGTCGATTCTCCGTCTCCCTATTCCAGTGACGCGCTCAAGGCTGATGAGGCGGCGTTCACCGCGCTAATGCAGCACCTTAAGACCGCTGACAGTCTGCACACCGTGATCATGGTGCAGGTGGAGAATGAAGCGGGCACCTGGGGCAGCGTCCGCGACTACTCACCGGCGGCGCAAACGCTGTTCGAAGCTCCCGTACCCCGCGGGTTGCTGGCCGCCCTGCACAAAGACGCCGCAGCGTCCGCGAACTGGCAGGCCGTGTTTGGCGACGACGCGGAAGAATTCTTCCACGCCTGGTCCGTGGCGCACTACATCGAGCAGGTAGCCGCAGCCGGCAAAGCCGTCTACCCCTTGCCGCTCTACGTCAACGCCGCGCTGCGCAATCCCCTGCACCCGAGCCGTCCGCCCAGCTACGAAAGCGGCGGCCCTACCGACAATGTGATTCCCATCTGGAAGGCTGCTGCGCCGTCCGTCGATGTGCTCGCGCCCGACATTTATATGGGTGAGAGCGCGCAGTATATTAAGGTGCTCGAGCTCTACCACCGTCCTGACAATGCCCTCTTCGTCCCCGAGACGCGCAATGATCCGGCGGTCTCGCGGTTTTTCTTCGCCGCTCTCGGGCACCAGGCGATCGGCTTCTCGCCCTTCGGATTGGATTACACCGGATACTCCAACAGCCCGCTGGGCGCGGCCAAGATCACGGAGGAATCGCTCGCGCCCTTCGCGCTCAATTACAAATTGATCGGCCCAATGGATCGTGAAATCGCCCGCCTCAATTTTGAGGGCAAGCTGCAGGCCGTGGCCGAAGAGAAAGGACAACCGACGCAGTTCCTCGACTTCGGGCCCTGGACCGTAACTGTGTCCTACGGGCTCGGACAGTTCGGCTCCGGCCAGAATCCTCCGGGCAATCCCGAACCTATCGGACGCGCGCTGGTTGCCCGGCTTGCCGACAATCAGTTTCTGGTCACGGGATTTTTCTGCCGCGTCGATTTTCAGCTGACCGACTCGGCTTCCGGCAAGCAACGGCAATTCCTGCGCGTGGAAGAAGGCACGTATGACAACGGCACGTTCCATCCCATCCGCATCTGGAACGGCGATCAGACTGACTGGGGACTGAATTTCACTTCGGCTCCGCAAGTGCTGCGGGTCTCGGTGGGTACCTACTGAAAGCTATTCGTTCACGCCCAGGTAACGCAGAAACATTCTCGGCAGTTCGCGCTCCAGTTGCGCCTCTATGTCAGGCAGAAAGCGCGAGAAATCCTTGGGATCGGGTGGCAGAATGAGGAGGCCGTTGGCCGCGATACCAATCATGAGAATGCCGAACTTCACAGCCGATTCCGGGTCCGGGTGGTGGATCTCTTTCCTTCGGGTCAGCAGTAGCTGCCCGACTTCATGAAATGCCTTCCACTCGAGTTCTTCACTCTTGCGCACGAAGGCGGCATCGGGATGCTGCAGCGTGAAAAACAGCAGTGCCCGCAACAGGCCGCGATGAGAGTGGTGGCCCTTCAAAGTGATCGCAATGATGGATCGTGACATCTCGGCCAGAGACATGCTCTTCCATTGTTCTGCGGCCAGTAGAGTTTTCGTGTTGCGGTAATTCTCCTCAAACAGGCGCAGGCACACTTCGCGCAGCAGAGCGTCTTTGTCAGGGAAACGCCGGTATACGGTGCCCGGTGACAGGCCGGCGCGAGCGGCGATGCGGGGAATGGTCGCCCCTTCGAGCCCCTCTTTGTTGAGAACTTCGGCAGCGGCTTTAAGCAGACGCGCCAGCGACTCGCGGCTGCGGGCCTGGTGCGCGGGAAGCACGGTCTTGGGCATACGCCAGGATTTTACAAGAAGGCCTTGACAAGATGTAAATGTGAATATACATTTACATTAGTGCAGGAGGAGCTTATGGCAGCCATTCTCACGCATCTGCTCGCTGCCTATGCAGTTCTGGCCGGACCCTGGCTCGGCTACATCTGGTTTCAGAAAGTGCGCAGGCAAATCGCGGCCGGCGTTCCTGACGCCAAGGTCCGTATGTATCGCAATCTGGTGGTGGAGCAGGTCGTCACGACCGGTGTGGTTCTGGCCATTTGGCGCATGGGAGTGCCGGCGGTCAGTCTGGGGCTGGTTGCTCCGCGATCATGGATCTTGACCGCGGGCGTGCTGGTTGCTTTCGTTGGCGGGCTGGTCTGGTCAAGCCTGAAGCTTCGTCCTAAGGCCGCCCGGCTCCGACAAAAGGTGCAGGGCAGCGTGGGCGCGTTGCTGCCGAACTCGCACCAAGAGCGATCGTGGTGGGCAGCGGTCAGCGTAGGGGCCGGAATTTCGGAAGAGCTGGTGTTCCGCGGATTTCTTCTCTACTACCTGAGCGCGTACCTGCCGCACTTCCATCCAGTAGGGCGCGTGTTACTGGTTTCGCTGTCCTTCGGCTTGGCTCACATCTATCAGGGATGGAAGGGAGCGCTCGGCACCGGGTTTCTCGGCTTGATCCTGGCCGGTCTTTATCTGTTGACGGGAAGTTTGCTGTTGCCGGTGGTGCTCCATGCGGTGGTGGACGCGCGGGCGCTGCTGATTTTCCCGCCCGCGCCTGAGTCTGCCCGGGTGGCCGAAGGCAACGCTTAGACTGCTAAGATTTGGAGAACACTTCCTTGGCAGCGATCACGGTGTTGCTGTGAATGGTGACCGTGTCTTCCACATTCTGGGCGTAGCCGCCGGCGAAGGTCACCATCACGGGAATGTCGCGGGCGCGAGCCACGCGGAAGACCAGTTCATCACGCTTCTTCAATCCATCAATCGTCAAATCGAGTCCGCCGAGTTGATCTTCGCGATAAGGATCAGCGCCGGCGATGTAGCACAGCAGATCGGGCTCAAACTGGCGCAGGCCGGAGCTGATCGCATTGTCGAGCCACGCCAGATAGTCCGCGTCGCCGGTGCCATCGGGCAGGTCTACATCGATGGACGACGGCGGCTTGAGGAGCGGATAGTTGTTGTGCTGATGCAGCGAGATGGTGAAGACGTCGCCGGCGTGGGCTCCGCGCATTTTTCCGTGTGGCGCGGCTGTAGGCTGTTCGACAGTCGATGCCGACGATGACGGCAGCAGCGCGCTGGCGGTGCGGGTTCCGGCAAAAATCGCGGCGGTGCCGTTGCCCTGATGCACATCGCAATCGAGGGTCATAGCCGTGCGAATCTTATCGTCGCGCTGCATGCGCCGGATGGCCACGGCGACGTCGTGAATCATGCAGAATCCCTCACCGTGGTCGGGGAACGCGTGATGAAATCCGCCGCCAATGCTGATGCAAACTTTATCGGTGAGGCACTGCCGGGCCGCCAGGATCGATCCGCCCGCGGCCAGCCAGAAGGCTTCCGCCAGGTCGCGCGAGTAGGGAACTTCCATCTCCATTTCTTCGCGCGGGCTGAGCGTGCCGGTCTTGAGCTTCTGCACATATTCCGGTTTGTGGACCAGCAGAATGTCGAGGTCGGTGGCGGGCTGGGGTTCGATAAAATCTGCGGCCTCGGCGGCGCCGCTCGCGATCAGGCGGTCGCGAATGCGCCGGTACTTCTCGGCAGGAAAGACGTGATCCCCGATCGGCAGGTAGTATGCGTCGCTGTAGACGAGCTTGAAAGGGAGCATTCAGCACTCAGCATTCAGCACTCAGCGGTGAGTACCGAAGGACTCCATATGATACGCGCGGGCGTCGGCACTGCCAACGAACGAACTCTTACTTCCTCTTTCCCACCGGAAGCGTCGGCGCGATCAGCGATCTTCTGACTGGCACAATTGCGCCTTTCGCCGGATCGGCGGCGGCGTTGGCACGGGTGAGCACTTCCTGCTGGATATACTGGACGAACTCCTGGATCTGACGCTGCATCTCCTCCATGCGCTCGCGCATTTGCAGGATGATGGCCATGCCGCTGATGTTCACGCCCAGATCGCGGGCGAGCGACAGAATGAACTCCAGCCGCAGCAAGTCTTCGTCTGTGTAGAGGCGGGTATTGCCTTCGGTGCGCGACGGCTTGAGCAGTCCTTCGCGCTCGTAAAGCCGCAACGTCTGCGGATGAATGCCATACATCTCGGCCACGGCCGAGATCATGTATGCGCCCTTGGATTTACGCTTGGTCACGGGTTCCCTCGCTCCGCTCGGGATTTCGCCTGCGGTCTCCCGCTTCGCTCACGCCCGCAAATCGGCTGAACATGTACGCGCCCTTGGATTTGCGCTTGGTCATCGCGCCTAGTTTACCGCAGAAACACAAAAACCACGGATGAGACGGATGCTCACGGATCAAGAAACGTATCCGTGTGGATCCATAAATCCGTGGCGATGAAGTTTGGCTTTATGCCGCCGGCTGCGGCTTCTGTTTCGCAGAAGCCGTCCATCCCGACGGCTTCAGCGCGTGATTGATGAAGTAGACGACGAAGCCCGCTGCGATCAGGATCATCCCAAAGGTGAACGAACTCATATTCCAAATCTGTTCGTGCTCGCTCCGGAAGATGGAAAAACCCAGCAGCAGCATGGGAGCAATGCCGATGGCGATCGCTCCAAACGTACCGCCGGGCACGCGGAACGGACGCTTCAGTTCCGGCTCGCGGAACCGCAGCACCGCCAGGGCCACGAATTCCAGCAGCAAGCTGAATCCGTAGAGAAGGATGTCGAGTGTGACCAGCCGGGCAAAGCCCAAGCCCAGACACATCGCCCATCCTGTGGCCAAGGCAATAATCGCCACCCACGGCGCCCGCGATTTTTTCTGCAGCTTACCGAAGACGGCAGGAAGCATGCCATCCTGCGCCATCGCTAGCGGCAGACGCGAGTAGCTCATGACCAGCGCGTTGAACATGCCAAAGGCGCTCATCAAGCCCCCCAGCACCACGCCGATGCGCAGCAGCGGCCCACCCACCAGGCCAGCGATATCGGCCCACGAGCCCGTCTCCCAGGCCGTCGGCTTTAGGCCGGTCATCCACATCGCGGCGAAAGGCAGAATGTAGCTGACCGCGACAATGCAGACCGCGACCAGCATCGCCCGCGGATATGTCCGCTGCGGCTTCTCCACTTCGGTCGCGATGGTCGAGGCGTTGTCCCATCCCATGTAGTTCCACATGCAGATGAGCAGCCCGCCGAGAATGTCGACCGTCGAAGTGGTCGGCTTGGTTACGGCATTCACCAGTGCGTGCACCTTGAACGGCGCGAGCACCACGATCGCCACGAACGGTGCCGACAACGCCAGAAACAGCCAAAGCGAAGTGAGCGATACTACTTTCACTCCGGCAATGTTCAGCAGCGCGCACGCGACCACTACGGCGAGCGCGACCCACCATCCGCGATTGCCATCCTGAAACCACGGGAACATCCGCGTCAGGTAGGCCACGAAGAGCGTGGGATAAATCGCCATGTCGAAAATGGAAGCAATCAGCGAGAGCCAGGCTTCCTGAAATCCCCAGAAGTTGCCCATGGCGCGGCGCACCCAGGCATAGTAGCCGCCTTCGTAAGGCAGCGCGCTCGAAAGCTCGCCGATCATGAAAGCCGTAGGCAGGCTCCAGAGCAGCGGCGTGAGCATCAAGATCAAAATCGCGCGTCCGTAACCGGCGCCATGCACGATTTCTTCGGTGCCATAGGTTCCGCCCGACACCATAAAGAAGGTGGCTGCGACCAGGGGCCAAAGCGTGAGGCGGACGAATTTCTTCCGGTTGGGGACGACGGCGAGAGGCTGGGAATTTTCGGATTGTTGACGCGGGGCGCTAGCTGTTGCCAATTTCTATGTCTTCCTCCTCAAGCGACTCACTCTCACCACCGCGTCTCCCTTGGTCTTCAACCTTCGATCTTTGAAATCCGATCTTCAAGGAATGAAAACTTTTTTCTCGCGGCTCCCGGGTTGAGATGCGATTCCCGGGCATTTCGGCGAAGTTAGTTCGCATTTGTGAGATTACGGGAATTTTCCACAGATGCAAGAAATTTTTGAATAATTTTGCAAAATTTTGTAAGCGGGGATGGTACGGAGGTAACCCGGGCTCGAAGCTGCGCCCACGCTTGCACAGCGGCCTCGACCGGAGATATCATGCGCGACAGTTTTTGGAGGGGTTCTATGAAACTGCCGTTTCTCGCTGTTGTTCTTTCCGCGGCTGCGCTCTTTGCGGCGCAGCCCTTGCAAGCCCAAAACGCCTTCACTCCTGATCAAGTGAAGTATGGCCCGGCTCCGCCGTTTCTGCCGCCTGGAGCGCAACTTGCCGTGCTCGAAGGCGATCCGATGGCTGCCTCGGGCGACTTCACCATCCGCCTGAAAATGCCCGACGGCTACAGAATCGCGCCCCACACGCATCCCCACCGGGAGAATGTGACGGTGATCTCTGGCACGCTCAAAGTGGGCATGGGAGACCAGTTCGATGCCAGCAAGATGGCGAGTTTCGGGGCGGGCAGCTTTGCCTACCTCGATCCCAGCATGCACCATTACGCCGCGGCTGCTGGGGAGACCGTCGTTCAGATCCATGGGATGTCACCGGCGAAGTTCAACTACATCAATCCGGCCGACGATCCCACGCCGAAGAAGTAGGACGTATTACTATGTCATCCTGAGCGAAGTTGCCGTCCGCGAAGCGGACGGCAACGCAGTCGAAGGATCCCTAGTACCATGACTCCGGCACAAGGGCGTGAAGGAGTTTCCGCCACAAACCCGCAGCATTAGGGAACTCCCTTCATCGTTCAGCTCACTGCAAGCAGGCACGGGATCCTTCGACTTCGTATGTGCTTCACTTCGTGAAGCACATACTCCCCTCAGGATGACAGATGGTAGGTCACACTTTACTCCACAACTCAGCTCGGGGGTCTTCCGGGTTCAGCTTGGCCAACTCGCGCAGCAGTTCTTTCGTGCGCTCGTCGCGCGGCATCGAAACGGCGATCGTGATCTCCACGATCTCGTCTCCGCGTACGCCTTCTTTGGTGGCCGAGGGCACGCCTTTTTCTCGCAGTCGCAGCTTTTGCCCCGACTGCGTCCCCGGAGGAATCTTCAGCAGCGCCCGCCCGTCAATTGTGGGCACCTCGATCTTTGCTCCCAGCGCGGCCTCGGTTGCGTTCACCGGCACGGTCAGGTAAATGTCGTCGCCGTCGCGGCGGAAGAGAGGATGTTCTTCTGTCCGGATGATGGCGTAGAGATCGCCCGCCGTTCCGCCGTGCGCTCCGGCGTTTCCTTTGCCTGGGACGCGAATGCGCTGTCCGTCCCGCGTTCCGGCCTTGATGCGCACTTCCAGCGGCTCGGTTATCGCGACCGTGCCTTCGCCGTGGCAGGTGGGGCAGGTCGTTAGATTCTTACCTGTCCCGTGGCACCGCGGACACTGCACGTTAAACTTCATCCGCCCGCCGGTCTGGGTAATTTGTCCGGTCCCGTTGCACTCCGGACATTTTCCGGGCGCTTCGAGCGAGCCCTGCCCGTGGCAGGTCGAGCAAACGTCGTGCCGGGAAATATTCAACCGCATGACGCCCCCGCGAATCGCCGTCCAGAAAGGAACGTTGACTTGATATTCCAGGTCGGTTCCAGGCTCGGGGCCTTCATCGGCGGCCGGCGCTCCGTGCCCGCCGCCAAAGATTGAACCGAAAATGTCGCGGAAGCTGCCGCCGCTGCTGCTGCGGTTTCTGCTTGCTCCCCGCGCGGCATTGTCGACCAGGTCGGAGAAATCAAACCCGCCGAAATCGAAGGGAACGCCCTGGCCGCCGGGCTGTGCGTTTCCCGGAGACCCACTCGGAAATCCTCCGGCTCCCCCGGCTGCGCCGCCCGCGCGCGCGTAGGCCTCCGCCGTCGCCGGATCAATATTGTCGGAGTAGAACCCTACCTGATCGTAGATTTTGCGTTTCTTAGGATCGCTGAGAACGTCGTTGGCTTCGGAAAGAGTCTTGAACTTCTCCTCCGCCCCCTTGTCCCCGGGATTGACATCGGGATGGTATTTGCGCGCCAGCTTGCGAAACGCCTTGCGAATGTCGTCCGCCGAGGCGGATTTCTTCACACCGAGAATTTCGTAGTAGTCCTTCTTGGGAGTGGTGGCCATTGAGCGCAATCTTACTGGATCACGGACGAACCGAGTCTAATTCAGAATCCTCCGCTTCTCTTTGTCTTCTACGACCAACTTCAAATCCTCGAGCTCGCCCTCGTCCACGTAAACCGGGACGCGCCGCGGGCCCGTGAGTCCGTCCACATAGACGAGCCACCGCGCGTCATCCTCGGCGAGGCTCAGGAAATACGTTTCCCCATTCACCTGAAAATCCACGTCGTTTCTCCCCACTCATGTCTATCGGTACAAACGGTGACGCGGGCAAGAGTGCCCGCGCCACACGATTCAAGCTGAAAGCTGACGGCTGAGAGCTGACAGCTTACTTCTTGTCTTCGACGTCCACGTACTCCGCGTCGATCACGCCTTCGTCTTTCTTGGCCTGACCGTTGCCGCTGTGGTCGCCGCCGCCGGCGGTCGCGCCCGGCGTTGGACCGCCCGGCGCCGCTCCTGGCGCCGGCTGGGCTGCCTTGTACATCTGCTCGGCCAGCTTGTGCGAAGCCGCGGTCAGCGTCTCTCGCGCCTTGTCCATGGTCGCCTTGTCGTTCGACTCCAGCGCCTTCTTGGCGTCGGCCAGGGCGTTCTCGACATCTCCGCGATCCGAGCCGGAAATCTTGTCGCCCTGCTCGCGCAGCATCTTCTCGATGTTGTAGACCATCGAGTCGAGCTGGTTCTTGGCTTCGATCGACTCGCGAGCGGCTTTATCCTCGGCCGCATGCGCGTCGGCTTCTTTCGCCATGCGCTCGACTTCTTCCTTCGACAAGCCGGAAGACGACGTGATCGTAATCTTCTGGTCCTTATTAGTGGCGGTATCCTTAGCCGTCACGTTCAGAATGCCGTTGGCGTCGATGTCGAACGTCACTTCAATCTGCGGCACGCCGCGCGGAGCCGGCGGAATCCCGGTCAAGTGGAACTTGCCCAGAGTCCGGTTCTGCGCTGCCATGGGCCGTTCGCCCTGCAGCACGTGAACTTCAACCGAGGTCTGACTGTCGGCCGCGGTCGAGAACGTCTCCGTTTTCTTGGTCGGAATCGTTGTGTTGCGCGGAATCATCGGCGTCGCCACACCACCCAGCGTTTCAATCGCCAGCGACAGCGGAGTCACGTCCAGCAGCAGCAGGTCTTTCACCTCGCCGCCCAGCACGCCACCCTGAATCGCCGCTCCGATCGCGACCACTTCGTCGGGATTCACTCCCTTGTGGCCTTCCTTGCCGAACAACTCCTTCACGAGCGCCTGAATGCGCGGCATGCGCGTCTGGCCGCCGACCAGCACCACTTCGTTGATCTTGCTGGCATCCACGCCCGCGTCCTTCAAACACTGCTTGCACGGGCCCACCGACCGCTGCACGATGTCTTCGACCATGCCTTCGAGCTTGGCCCGCGTCAGCTTCTTCACCAGATGCTTCGGCCCGCTCGCGTCCGCCGTGATGAACGGCAGATTGATTTCGGTCTCCATCGTGGTCGAAAGTTCGATCTTCGCCCGCTCGGCCGCGTCACGCAGCCGCTGCAGGGCCATTTCGTTGCCCTTGCCACGCAGATCGAGGCCTTCGTCCTTCTTGAATTCATCAATCAGCCAGTCGACGATGCGCTGGTCGAGGTTGTCGCCGCCCAGGTGCGTGTCGCCATTCGTGGCCTTCACCTCAATCACGCCCTCGCCGACTTCGAGAACCGAGATGTCAAAAGTTCCGCCGCCGAAGTCATAGACGGCGATCATTTCGTCTTTCGTTTTGTCGAGCCCGTAAGCCAGCGCGGCCGCCGTCGGCTCGTTGATGATGCGCTTCACTTCGAGTCCGGCAATCTGCCCGGCGTCTTTGGTGGCCTGCCGCTGGGCATCATTAAAGTAGGCGGGCACGGTGATCACCGCCTCGGTCACTTTCTCGCCGAGATAGTCTTCCGCCGCTTTCTTCAGCTTCTGCAAAATCAGCGCCGAGACCTGCGGAGGCGTGTATTCTTTGCCCTGCGCCATCACTGCGACGTGATCGCCCGACTGCACGACCTTGTAGGGCACCATCTTGATCTCTTCCGTGACTTCGTCGAAGCGCCGTCCCATGAAGCGCTTGATGGAATAAACCGTGTTCTCCGGGTTGGTGATGGCCTGGCGTTTCGCCACCTGCCCGACCAGCCGCTCGCCGGTCTTCGTAAAGCCGACCACCGAAGGCGTAGTCCGCCCTCCTTCTTCATTGGGGATCACTTTGGGCTCGCCGCCCTCCATGACCGCCACGCAAGAATTGGTAGTCCCCAGGTCAATTCCGATAATCTTTCCCATAAGTTGCTCCTTCTAAAACTTGATAAGTCCTTTACAATCAATGAAAGCATGATTGCGCTCTGGACCATCCTAAGACTTGAGTGGATCGTTGTCAAGGTTTAGATGCAGCGGGAAGTAAGGAAGTTGCGAGACTATGTCCTGAAATGAGAGGCTCTCCCCGCCAAGGTACAGAAGCGAGAGACCGCCGCGCTGCTACGGCTTGGCAGGGGAATCGGCAGCGGGAGCGGCGCCAGGCTTGGGGTCTTCGATTGCGCTGACACCCTCGAGTTTGCAGTTGAATTCTTTGTCCCCATCGTGGCGGACATAGAGCCTATCGTCGTCGACTCGGAAGTCCACAGTCTGTCCCACCTGGAACTGGCCTGCCTGGAACGCGCCGCAGTAGTCCATCTTATAGAGCAGATTGCCGGCTTTCAGTTGGTAGACCTTTGCGTTGCGGGTCGTGCTTCCGACTGAGACTGGCCCGCCTGTAGGTCCGCCGCCATAGCCGGAGACTTTGGTGTCGCGACGGATGTCATAGCCCATGATCATGCCCTGCTGATACGTAGGTTTTGGAGGGGCTGGGGGAGCGAAGCTGTCGACGCTTCCTACCTTGCATTTATAGTCCTTGCCGCCCTCCCGACGTATGGAGATCATAAAGTCGTCCACTCGGTAATCCACGCCTTGTCCGGCCTGGAGGTCGCCGCAATCCTTGATATGGTAGAGCGCTTCGGCGCCTTTTAAGTCACAGGGCTTATGTGGGCCTTCGCTCTTGGTGATCGTCCCCTGCTTATAGCCGGGCGGGTTCTGGGCGGCTGCGATGGTGGCTATCAGCAGTGTGGCCAGTAGAACAAAAAGAGCGGCGCGGGCGGTCGTCGGTTTCATAATTGCCATTAAGCTACCCCCGAAAGCGTGGGTTGTCAAAAAACTCGCGACTTCGGATGGCCTGTACCGCCGCCGGGTACTTCGCGAAGTGTGGAATTCCTGGGCCCATCCCTCTGGCTAGCGCTTGCATGAGCGTTGAAACCGCGCTACGTTTGTAAGCATATGAGCGACCTGCGAAGCCAGATAAAAAGCCTCTCCCCTGCGGAGAAGGCGGAACTGCTCGACACGGTCTGGGAAAGCCTGGAAGAGGACTCCGCATTACTGACCGATGCGCAGCGCGCGGAGCTTGATCACCGCATCGCAAGGCATGAGCAGAACCCCTCCGATGTGATTCCGTGGCAGCAAGTCAGAGCGGGCCTGTTTAAGAGGCCGTGACACTCCCGGTTGTCTGGATCCCCGAGGCGAATGAGGACTTGCTGGAAGCGCGGGCCTGGTATGACAACATCCGTCCGGAGCTTGGATCGTTTCGCCCTGGCAGTCGAGGCCACGGTTGAGGCAATCGCGGAACATCCATTGCAATTCGCTGTCGTCTACCGGAATCGGCGCCGCGCTGGAGTGCGGCGCTTCCCTTACGGCATATTCTTCGAGTTTCAGGAGCATCGAATTGTGGTAATCGCCTGCTTCCACGGTCGGCGCAATCCGAGACGCTGGCAATCGCGGTAGCAGCCAAGCCGCTCCTACTCCATCTCCACCTTCCACACCGGCTCCCCGCCCAGCGAGTGGTAGAAGCCCCAGCCCGCGAGCGCGATCACACTGAGCAGCGCCAGCACTGTCGAACCCACGTACCACGCCGAGAAATCGGCGGTGAACGGCACATTCGCCAGCATATCGACGGTAAACGCCCCGACCGCGAGCGGGACCAGGCCAAAGCGGAAGATAATCACCACCAGAATTGCGTACACCAGAAGAACAACCGGGACGTCCACGCTGGGATGCGAGCTCTGCAGATAGCGCAACCCGCCATAGATCGCGACGAAGGTGATGGCGGCAATCCAGTCCTTGCGCAGCAGCACTTTGAGCCCCAGGGCCAGGAAGAAGAACTGCAGCGTGACAATGATCGAAACGGGAATCTGCAACAGCCACTGTCCTAACGCCTGCCGTCCGCCCAGAAGATACGCGGCCGAGTTCAACGGCGGGGCCGCGCCAACTCGCGCCAACGGGATATAGCTGAGCTCAAAAATCAGAATCCAGACCACGCCAAGCATCACCCCGAACAGGATGTCGCGTCCGACCACCGGATCGCGCAGTTGGCCCGAGATCAGGCGGGTCCAGGAAATGATGGCCTGGGGCCAGCGGCGGCGAATCCAGGGCTCGACCGCCAGATAGATCGTCCACACCGTGGCGCCCACAAATAGCCCGCCCGCTACCGTCAGGATCAGAATGCCGAACATTTCAAAGTCAGCCGCGAAATGGGACCGGCACAGCACGATCAGGAATTGGAATACAAACATGACGACCGCCAGACTGAAGGCGCCTTCGCGGTCCGCTCGGCCTTGCCGGTAGTTGCGCCGTGCCAACAAAGCTCCGCCGACCAGCACGGCCGCCAGCAGCAATGCTCCAAGGATCTGGCTGATGTGGTTCTTCGTGTCGTCCTTGCTGGCGGGCGCGACCATGCGCCAGGGCTTGTTCCAATCGCCGATCATGGCGAAGAAGACCGGTTTGCCGTGCCACGCTGCGGCCTCCACGCGCAGCGGCCGCGTAGAACCGGGCCATACGCCGGTCCACGCGGCGCGAACGTCGGCCGCGCCCAGCGAAGTCCACTGCGGTGGTGTGGGTTGCAGCTTCGCAACGTCCAGATCCGCGGCGGCAAACAGAGGGGTCCAATCCTGCGCTGTGGTGGACGCGGCCGTCGCTTCCTTCTCTTCCTTCTGGGCAGGAATGGCCTGGAAATAAATCAGCCGTCCCCGCGCATCCAGCTTGACGTTGACCATGCCCGACAGCGTCGTCGAAGGATCTTCTTCCGACAGAATGTCCGGAGTCAGCAGGAAATCGCGATACCCGCTGGCGAACAGCGCCTTCGGACTCTGGCGATACCAGAACTCAAGCGGAGCGGGACGGCCGGCGATAACCTGGTCCCAGTTTGGCGGAGTTTTCTCTTTCTCGACTGAGTTGAGAAAGTCCGTGTCGTAGTCGAACGCGAACCCGGTGTCAGCCGGCTTTTCCGTGTAGCCCATCTGGGCCACGATCTCGCGCGCCTTGTGGGCCAGAACCTCGGGGGGTTGGTCGGGATGCAGTTTTTCCAGCGCACTGTAGCGGATAGTGAGGTAGGTTCCGATCCCAAGCCCGACGAGAATCGCGGCGAGGCAAGCAACCGCCAGGCGAGGACGAAGTCCGGTGGTTTCTCCAGAAGCCGCGACCAGTTGCGGCGACGGTGTCTCTCCCGCGGCCAGCGCGGCCGCCAGCGGATCGCCTCCGGGCAACGCTGCCGCCACTGCCAGCGCTGTGGCCGGACGTCCCGAGGGTTCCGCCTCCAGGCACCGCAGAATTACCTTCTCCACAATCGGGTCAAGATCCTTGACGACTGAAGACGGCCGGCTGGGGGTGCGGTCGCCGTGGGCCACCAACTTCGCCGCGGACTCCGCGAACGCGCGCTTGCCCGTGAACACTTCGTACAGCACCAACCCGAGCGCATAGATGTCGCTGCGCGTGGTGACTTCTTTACCAGACAACTGTTCCGGAGACATGTACGCCGGAGTTCCGCTGCGCACCTCCGGCCCGCGAATGTCGTCGGCGATTCCGGCCAGGCCAAAATCCGTGATCACGACTTGGCCGCGCCCGTCGAGCATGATGTTGGCTGGCTTCAGGTCGCGATGCAGAACGCCCTTGGCGTGAGCCGCGGCCAGCCCGGCACAAAGATGGCGCGCAATGTCCAGCGCTTTGTCGGGAGGCAGCCGCCCGATGCGCCGCAGCAGGGAAGCCAGGTCTTCGCCATCGACATACTCCATGGTGAAAAATGTCTGGCCATCGACTTCACCCACGTCATACACGCGGCAAACATTGGGATGCGACACTCGCCGCGCCATGCGCACTTCGTTGCGAAAGCGTTCCAGCAATCCTTCATCGTGCCCGGCTTCATCCGGCAGAAACTTCATCGCGACCGCCTGGCCGAGGGTGAGGTCGTCCGCGCGGTAGACCTCGCCCATACCGCCCTTGCCGAGCAAGGCGATGATGCGATAACGCGACGCCACCAGCCGCCCGGGCAGAAAGCGGCCTTCGTTCAGCAAGTATTCCGCGGAAGCAGAAGACGTTCGCGATGGTGATTTCGAAGGCGGACGAGGCGGCAATGGTGAACTGACGGTGGCGAAGTCGAGAGTGGCGACGTCGTCGGTGTTCGCCGCCGGCGCGCCACACGCCGGACAGAAGCGCGCGCTGCCTGATAACTCAGTCCCGCACGATACACACTTGGCCATGAGAATTTCCCGCTACAGTCTACCAGCGTCCGAACAAGGTATTGGGCAATGCTCCCTCGAAGCCGGAAGCCGGAAGCCGGAAGCCCTTCTTGTATTACCATCCAAAGCGATGACTTCACGCTTGGGCCTGCGACTGCGGGATCCTTTATTTCTATTGTGCGTGGCGGCGGGACTGCTTGCCTTCGTGGTGCAATCCGGCGAAGTGGGCACCGCCGACACCATGCACCGGCTGCAGACGACGCACTGGCTCTGGACCTCCGAGCCGCAGGTTTTTCCGTACGAGTACCCTGAGTTCGGCCTGCGCGGCCGCGGCGGACAAATATATAGCTGGTACGGCATTGGCCAGTCGCTGCTCATGCTGCCCGCCGACCTGGTCGCCACCTGGATTTCGCACTTTCCGGTTTTTTCTGAATATGAAGACGACCCTGCCGTCCGCAGTATCATCGTCGGCTACAGTACCAGCATTCTGATCAGCGTGCTGACCGCGCTCATCGCTTTCCGCCTGCTGCGCCAGTTGCGCTTTACCGCGAATGAAGCCATCGTCGGCGTACTCGCGCTGCTGTTCTGCACCACTCACCTGCATTACACCCAGAACATGCAGGAGAACAACTACATCATGCTGCTCACGCTGACTGGATTCTCTTACCAGTATGAGTGGCTGCGGGGCGGCAACCGGCGCGCGCTCATCCTCGGTTCGGCAGCGCTTGGTCTCAACCTGCTGACTCGCCTCACCACCGGCCTCGACTTGATGGCAGCGGGGATCTTCCTTCTGGGCGTGGTGTGGTTCGAAAGAGCGGCCGGCCAGGACCTGTGGCGGCGTTTGCTCGATTACTGCAAGACGGCCGCACCGGTTTACATTTTTTTCCTGGCCGTGGATCGCCTCTACCACTTCTACCGCTTCGGTTCCTTCACCGGAACCTATCTTTCGCTTTACGGCAGGGAGCAGCGCCTGCAGGATCCAACCCTGCCCGCGAACTTCCCCTGGAGCACTCCCTTTCACGCCGGCGTTCTGGGCGCGCTCTTCAAACCGGAGAAGTCAATCTTCCTGTTCGATCCTCTGCTGGTGCTCGCTCTGATACTGCTGGTTTGGCTGTGGCGACGGCTCCCGACCGAAGTCCGCGCCTACGCTATGACGACGCTGCTGCTGCTCGCCGCCTATATCAGCTTTTACGCCCGCTATGCCTACTGGGCGGGAGACTTTTCCTGGGGCGACCGCTACGTCGCGACCCCAGTGCAAATGGTGGCGCTGCTCGCCGTGCCCTTGCTGTTGCGCCATCGCGAGAATCTAGGTTCGTGGATCTGGCGCGGGAGCGTGGTGCTCATTGCCGCCAGCCTCATAATTCAAATCGCGTCGCTGGCTTTCTGGCTGCCGCTTGAGATCTACCAGATGGAGTCGCTGGGCCATCCCACGTTCGTGATTGCGCTGCGCTTCAAGAACATTGCCGCCTTCGCCCTCGGCAGAATGGACGCCTGGGGCCTCAACACGGAAGAAATGACATACGACAAATGGGATTACGCCCACATCACTACGTGGAACTTTTTTCCGTTTCTGCTGCGTCGAGTCGGCGCCGCGCCCGCGTGGGTGGTGAAAATCGCCTTCGCAGTATGGTACAGCGGGCTTGCGGCCCTGACTGCCGCGCTGTGGCGGCTGACCATTCTGCTTCGAAATGCGTCGAGCTTGCCAGCTCAGGAAGCTGCCCGCACAGGAGATGAATTGAATTCATGAATCGCCGGCAGTTTCTGCGCTACTCCGCCATCACGGCGACGCTCGCGGGCATTCCGATGGCTGCAGCCGATGCCGCAACGGAAATCGCTTTCACTTTCGATGACCCCACCACCGACGGCAGTGCCAACCTGGCTTGGCAAGAAATCAACCAGCGCATGCTCGCCGCGCTCGCTAGCAACCAGCTCAAGTCAATTCTGTTCGTCTGCGGCAAGCGCGTGGATAGCGAATCGGGACGGCAACTCATCTCCACCTGGGATCAAGCCGGACATCTCATCGGCAATCATTCCTACTCGCATCCAAACTTCAACGCGAGCGCAGACTCGGGCGGATTCAAGAAAGTCACACTCTCTGCGTTCGAAGCCGATGCTCTGAAGAACGAGCCGCTCATTCGCGGCTACCGTCATTTCACCCGGCTGTTTCGCTTTCCCTACTTCAAGGAAGGCGACACCGTGGAGAAGCGCGACGGCATGCGTGCCTTTCTGCAAGAGCACGGCTACCGCATCGGCCGCGCTACCATTGACGCTTCTGACTGGGCTATCGACGCCCGGCTGCGGAAGCGCTTGGACGCGCAACCCGGCGCCGTCCTCACGGGATATCGCGATTATTTTCTGCAGCACATCTGGGAACGCGCTCAGTTCTACGATTCGCTGGCCCAGCGCGTGCTCGGCCGCCCCGTGCGGCACACGGTGCTGCTGCATCACAATGCGCTCAACGCCATGTTTCTGGATCACTTGATTTCGCTGTTCCGCAACAAAGGATGGAAGCCGGTCGACGCGGAATACGCCTACCAGGATGATGTCTACGACCGCCAGCCGAAAATCCTGCCGGCTGGAGAAAGTCTGATCTGGGCCTTGGCCAAGGAAAGCGGAAAGTTCGAAAAAGAGTTGCGCTATCCAGGGGAAGACGACCTTTACGAGAATCCGCGCATGGACGCGCTGCATTTATGAGCCGGCAACTGCTGTGGTAGAATGGTGGATCAGAGTGGTAGATGGGTGGAAGCGAATGAGCTTGAACATCAAGAACGAGGAAGTCCACCGGTTGGCCCGGGAATTGGCCAAGGCCACGGGCGAGAACATGACCGTGGCCGTGAGTGAGGCGATTCGGGAGCGGCTGGAGAGGGTTCGTGGAAAAGCCACGGAAGGGTTGGCGGAGCGCCTTCTGAAGATTGGAAGAGAGTGTGCGGCTCACCTCAAGGAGCCCTATAAATCCATGGACATCGATGAGCTGCTCTATGACGAAAAAGGGATGCCGAAATGATTCTGGACGCCTCGGCGATCGTGGCGGTCTTGCGCGCCGAGCCGGAGGCTCCGGAATTCTCACGGGCGATTGCATCCGCCGGAGTGTGCCGCATTTCCGCTGCCAGCTACCTGGAAGCTGCCATCGTCATTGACAGTTCCAGGAGTGCCATTTCCAGCCGCCGGTTCGACGATTTTTTTCGCTCATCCGGGATTGCAGTGGAAGCGGTGACGCCCAGGCAGGCGGAGTTTGCACGGCAAGCCTATCGCGATTTCGGCAAGGGACGCCACAAAGCAGGTCTGAATTTTGGTGACTGTTTTGCCTACGCGTTAGCGAAGGAAATGGATGAGCCTTTGCTATTCAAAGGCACTGATTTCACCCGCACCGACGTAGAAGTTGCGGAATTCTGAACTCTCGGGCTGACCGCTGAGCTGGCGCTCGCACGGATTGGCTGGAACTCCCTTGTTAATTTTCCGTTAAATCTGGTGGTCTGCAATTGACCGGGAGGTGGCGTGGAACTACTGTGAAACGCTATGAGCAAAGAAGATCTGGATCAATTGCGCCTTGACTACAAAAAGGCAATCGATGAATGGGTTGAGGCGATTCGCGCAGAAGAGGCGTTGGCCACTCCCGATCATTCAATGATCGCCTGGGAAAAGTGGGACGCCGCTCACTTTAAAGAGCACGACTCGCACCTCAAAGCTACGGAAAAGCGGGAAGCCTACAAAGATGAACTGCGTCGCCTGAACTATGGGATCTAGTGGTTGCGGGCAGCCTACTCCACCGTCACTGACTTGGCCAGATTCCTCGGCTGATCTACGTCGCAGCCGCGCCGCACGGCAATGTGATAAGCCAGCAACTGTAGTGGAACGATTTCCAGAATCGGCGACAACTCTTCCGGTGCGGGCGGAATATACAGCACGTGGTCGGCCGCTTCCTTGATCTCTTCATCGCCTTCCGTGGCCAGGGCAATCACCACGCCTGAGCGTGCCTTCACTTCTTTCAGGTTCGACATCGTTTTCTCGTAGCGCAACACCGAGTCGGGATTATTCGCGTCGCGCGTCGCGATCACCACCACCGGCAGATTCTCGTCGATCAGCGCATTCGGCCCGTGCTTCATCTCTCCTGCCGGATAGCCTTCGGCGTGAATGTAAGAAATTTCCTTCAGCTTGAGCGCGCCTTCCAGCGCAATGGGATAATGAATGCCGCGTCCGAGAAAAAGAAAGTCGTGCACTTTCTGGTAACGTTTCGCCAACTCATCGCAAGCCGGGTCCTGCGCCAGAACAGTTTCCAGCTTCCCCGGAATGCGGGTCAGTTCCAGCATTGCCGCCTGTGCCTTGTCGGCGGACATCACACCCCGCACTTGCGCCAGATACATGGCGAACACATACAAGGCGGTGAGCTGCCCGGTAAAAGCCTTGGTCGACGCCACGCCGATTTCCGGCCCGGCATGCGTATAGATCGTGCCTGCAGCCTCGCGAGTGATCATCGATCCTACGACGTTGCAAATCGCCAGCGTCTTCGATCCTCTCGCTTTGGCTTCACGCTGTGCGGCGATCGTGTCGGCGGTTTCTCCGGACTGCGAAATCACCAGCGTGATCGTGTTCGCGTCCACGATGGGATTGCGGTATCTCCACTCACTGGCATAATCCACTTCTACCGGCACGCGGGCCAGCGTCTCGATCATGAACTTGCCCGCCTGCCCGGCGTGCCAACTGGTGCCGCAGGCGATGATGTTGATCTTCTCCGCCGCCCGGAATTCGGCCTCGGTGATCTCCATCTGATCCAGAAAAATGTGACCCGTATCCTGCGACACGCGGCCCAAAGCGGTGTCTTGCACGGCGCGCGGCTGCTCATAGATTTCCTTGAGCATGAAGTGCTTGAAGCCGCCCTTTTCCGCGAGGATCGGATCCCAGGTCACATGCTGGATCTGCCGCTGTACCGGCCTTCCGTCAAAGTCCGACAGATGCACGCCATCGGGCGTGACCACGGCCATGTCGCCATCCGCCAGAAAGAAAATATCGCGGGTGTGATGCAGAATGGCAGGAACGTCCGATGCCACGAAATATTCGTCGTTGCCCAGGCCGATTACGGCAGGCGGACCATTTCTGGCCGCCACAATCTTGTTGGGTTCGTCGCTCGAAATCACCGCCAGGGCAAAAACGCCGTTCAGCTGTTTCACCGTCTGCGGCACTGCTTCTTCTAGAGAAGGCCGGCGGCCGCTCTCCAAAGGAGCCGAATACTTCTCAATCAGGTGCGCGATGATTTCCGTATCGGTCTCGGTGGTAAAAGTGTGGCCTTCCTCGATCAGCTTTTTCTTCAAGCTGAGATAGTTCTCCACGATTCCGTTATGCACCACCACAATCTTTCCCGTGCAGTCGCGGTGGGGATGCGCGTTCTCTTCGGTGGGGCGTCCGTGCGTAGCCCAGCGGGTGTGGCCGATGCCGTAGGTGCCGTCGAGCGGTTTTTGCCGAATGACTTCTTCCAGGTTGCGCAGCTTGCCCTCGGCGCGCCGCAACTGCAGCCCCTCACCGACCCCGGCGACCGCGATGCCTGCCGAATCGTAGCCGCGATACTCCAGCCGCCGCAGACCCTCGATGATGATGGGAACTACACTCTTCTTACCAACGTAGCCGACAATGCCGCACATGAGATGACCTCAAAAGGATTCCCCGCGTCATGTTGCTCGATCGGGCCGCCCGACCACGCCGCGAGATCATGTCGCAAGAACAAACGTTACTCGGCCAGGGAGAAACGGAACTCTTCAATCACAGGATTGGTCAACACTTCGCGCGCGATCCGTTCCACCTCGGACTGCGCCTGCTCGCGCGAGAGTCCACCATCCAGGGTCAGCTCAAAATACTTGCCCTGGCGCACGCCCTGCAGCCCTTTGTAACCCATCTTGTGGAGCGCGCCCTGAATGGTTTTGCCCTGCGGATCGAGAACGCTTTTCTTGAGAGAGACGTATACGTAGGCTGTCATAAAGCACTCATTATACGTGAGGGACTTCAGACCTCGGACGCCGGACCTCGGACTTCCGACCTCAGACCTCTGCATCTGAGCGCTCAAGGCAGAAGTCCGAAGTCCGAGGTCGTCATTTCTTCAGCCTCTCTTCCAGGTCCGCCAGAGCTTCTTCGAGAAGTTTGCGGTGCCGCGGATTCTGGCTCACTTCCAATTGCTGCAGCACTCTCTGCCGCGACAGTCGCAGACTTTCCCGTTCCCGCCAGCGGGCTGCTTCCTCCGCACTCATCCGCGGCCGCGGCTTGGCCGACTTATCACTGGCTTCGGCCTGCTGCGCTTCCACCGACTTGCTTTCCCATCCTCTCGCCACGCGGTCATTATAGTTCTCGGAGAGCCGACGATTCACGTTTGCGCGGATCGGGTTGAACGGTAATACCGCTCCACCACTTATTCCCGAAATGGATATGAATCCGAAAAAGGCGTTGCTTTTCGTGGCTAGGTGGTTATACTTGCCCCCGAACCGGTTTTGTACGTTAGCGTACCGCCTTTTGAGGGGGAGGCGGGCGTGGGGAGACAAGTTGTTATCGTACCCCTCAAGCGCGCCATCCTTGATGTTTGCAGTGCGGCGCCAGCCCATACTCCCAGGTGTGGGAACCGTTCGCTGTGTTCCCCGTTCTTCCTGCGATCAAGCATGCGGTCTTCCGCCGGCGGAGGTTCCTCTCCATGCCGAATGATCCGTCGGGTTCAGGTGATTTGATTCCCCTCCCGCCCGAGGAAGTTCTCACCGACTCTGAGAAGTTACTGGCCGCATATTTCGGTTCGTCCACCATAGGCCTTGCCATCCTCGACCGTCACTTTCGCTACGTCGCCATCAATCGGACTCTGGCGGCAATTCATCGCATGCCCGCGGCCGACCATCTCGGCAAGACCGTACACGAAGTCCTGGGAGACTTCGCCGGCCGGGCGGACGCCGAATTGCAACGGGTGCTCTCCACCGGACTGCCCGCGCTGGACTTTCAGGGACTCGCCGTGCTGGGCGCGCAGGCCGATGACGTGCACTGGCTGGCCAATTGCTACCCCATTAAGGATGAGGAAGGAAACGTCGCTCGAATCGCAGTTGTGGTGGTCGAAACCACCGCCCAAAGAAATCTGGAACGATCACTCCAGGAGGTGAGCCAGAAGCTTCGCAAAGAGATGGACCGGATGCAACTGCTGCTGGACGTGAGCAAGACCGTGGCATTGAACTGGGACGTACATCAAGGATTCCCGCAGATTTCATCCCGCATCCGCCGCGTGCTGCACCAGGAGTATGCCGGCTTCGAGTTACACGATCCCAACACGGGATTGCTGGTGCGACAGGTCGAGGATTTCCCCCTGGGCAAAGGATTCTTGTCGACCGTGCATATCAGTCCAGACAACAGTCCCGGGGGCATCACTCTGCGGGAGCGCACTGCCCGGATTTTCACCAAAGACGAACTGCGGGGATTTGAAGCCGAGTTTACAAAGAACTTCCTGCAAGAGGGCCTGCGCTCGCTGTGTTGCGTGCCGATCCTCCGGCCGGAGGGCGCGGTGGGAGTGCTGGTACTGGGCAGCACTCGCGACAATGCCTTTCATCCAGACGACCTGCTTCTGCTCAATCAGGTGGCCGCTCAGTTGGCCGTGGCTCTTGAAAATCATCGGGTTGCGACTGAGATCGCAGCCCTTCGGCTGCGCCTCAACGAGGAGAGAAAATATCTGGAAGGCGACAATCTTTCCGAAGGTCACTTCCCCGAAATCATTGGCACCAGTGCGAGCTTCAAGCAGGTACTCGACCAGGTCTTCATCGTCGCTTCCAGTGAAGCTACTGTGCTGATTCTGGGCGAGACCGGTACCGGCAAGGAACTCGTCGCCCGCGCGGTTCACCGTTTGAGCCGCCGCAAAGACATGCCTTTCATCAAGGTCAATTGTGCCGCCATCCCGACCGGCTTGCTGGAGAGCGAACTGTTCGGACATGAAAAAGGAGCCTTCACCGGCGCGGTCAACCAGAAAGTCGGCCGCATGGAACTGGCCGATGGGGGAACGTTGTTCCTCGATGAAGTTGGCGAGATTCCCCTTGATCTGCAACCCAAACTACTGCGCGTTCTGCAGGACCAGGAGTTCGAACGGCTGGGCAGCAACCGCACCATCAAAGTAAACCTGCGCCTGGTCGCGGCCACGAACCGTGATCTGGCCCGGGGCATGGCGCAGCATGAATTTCGCAGCGACCTGTTCTACCGCCTCAGCGTCTTTCCCATTCGCGTGCCCGCCTTGCGCGAGCGCCCCGAAGATATTCCCCTGCTGGTCCGCCACTTCGTTCGTAAATTCGCCAAGCGCATGGATCGCCATATTGAAACTATTCCCACGGAGACCATACACGCGCTCACCGCGTGGTCGTGGCCCGGCAACGTCCGCGAACTCGAGAACCTGATGGAACGCTCCGTCATCCTGAGCGACGGACTTACTCTGCGCGTGCCGTTAGCGGATTTGCGCGGCGAAAGCCGCCATGCCGTTAGCGATCACAGTCTGGATGGCGCCGAGCGCGAGCATATTCTGCGCGTTCTTCGGGAGACCGGCGGCATTCTTTCAGGTCCCGGAGGAGCCGCACATCGCCTGGGGATCAAGCGCACCACGCTGCAATCCAAAATGCAGCGCCTGGGCATCTCGCGCCAGGACTATTCCGATCCTCCACGAAGCTAACAGCACGTATTGGCGTCTTGGCGTAATGATGTTGGGCGCGACATGGATAGTCCGTGGAGAAAGCCCAGCGTCCGTGGCATTGTTCGGAGTGACGACTAATCGGCAGCTTGCCGAGATTTCAACATCTTTCCCACATCGGACTGCGGTCGGCAATTTCGGAACTTGTTTCAAACAGGGAAGTTCTATCATTTTGGGCCGCGTCCCGTTTGCGGACCACCACGTGCATACCACTCGCCATAACTCTGCCTCTGGCCGGCGAGCCTCCCCTCCTCCCGACCTCTTGCCGAGCGGCCCCGTTCCATTGCAAATTCGATCCGGTGCACGCGGCCGGCTCTACCGGAGTCAGAGCAGTGCTAGCCATCAGCAAACCTCAACCCGTGCGCATCAGTGCTCCGTGTCCGATCGTCAGGCCGGCGCACCTACCCAAAGCTTGCAGCAGTGTCGGCGATCATTCGAGTCTTAACGGAGGATGGAGCGTAGCGGCAGCGACGACGACAGCGCCGACGCAGCCGGGGATCTTTGGCGCGTTGGCCATCCGCGTCGCGCCGCGCCCGCGCATTCAGCCTAGTCCTCAGCCCTCCCCCCAAGAAGTCGATCCTTTGTACCTGCTGGCCTGCCGCGTGGAGTGGGAACAGCGCGAAGAAACCACCGCTGCCTGGGAGCTGCTTGCTGCCGCGCAGAGTTCCCACGGCGAAACACGGGCGCATGCCCGCGCCTTGCTCGCCGGTTCCCGCCATCTGGGCGGTGCCAGCGTCAGTTCGGCGTGTATCTCGAAAAAGAAGCGGGCGGCCGCTACGGAGACAGAAATGAATGCGCCCTACGGACTGGAGATCATCGACAACTGTCTGGAGTGTACCCACACCAGGCCCGGCTTTTTCTGCGGCATTACCCCACCGGCGCTGCACTCGCTGAATCAGGTGAGCCATAAAAGCGTGTTGCCGGCCGGGGCCATCCTGTTTGTCGAAGGCCAGACTCCGCGTGGCATGTTCGTACTCTGCTCGGGCAAAGTAAACCTCTCCACCACATCTCGCGAGGGCAAGACCCTGATCCTCAAGACCGCCGAAGCCGGAGAAGCTCTCGGCCTCAGCGCCGCAATTTCCGGCATGGGCTACGCCTCGACCGCCGAGACGGTCACGCCTTGCCAGCTGAACTTTGTGGACCGCAAGCACTTCCTCGAGTTAATGGAGACGCACAGCGAGGTCGGGTTGCGCGCAGCCCAGAGCCTGAGCCGCGATTTCCATTCCGCCCATCGCGACATCCACGATCTGGTTCTCACTCGGTCGTCGTCTGGCAAATTAGCCCGGCTCCTGCTCTCCTACTCGCCGACTCAAGGGGTCGCGGCGCAAGAGACTCGCGTGTATTCCTCTATGACTCACGAAGAAATGGCGCAGCGCATTGGCTCGTCGCGCGAGACCGTAACCCGGCTCTTGAGCAACTTGCGCAGAAAACAGCTCATTCGCCTGGACGGCCCCACGCTCATCATTCGCAACCGCAATGCCCTGGAGGCCCTGGCGGTTTAGTTTCCCCCCCGAACCGGGAGGCGGCTTTTCCTTTCTCTCGCCGCCCCCGGCTTTTGTTCTGAACACTGCTCCGCCAGCCTTTTGGCGGAGATGAGCGAATGTATAAGGCGAATGTAGAAGGAATGTACTCAGGCAAGCTGATTCAAGACCTGTTCGCGGTAGTGGAACGAGCCCAAGCCGGCTCGCGCAACCCTGCGACGGACCGGTTGCCTTCGACTACGCCCGTGCGGCGAGAATACGAAGTCAACGATTCCTGCGAAAACTCACAGTCCGAACAATTCGCGCAGCCGCCGGGTCTGCGCCCGGCTCACGGGAATTTCGGTCTGCCGCTTGTCGTCCATCCGCAACTGGTACGAACTCTTGAACCAGGGGACGACTTCGCGGATGCGGTTGATGTTCACCAGGTAGGAGCGGTGCGCCCGCCAAAAAAGATTCGTGTCTAAACTGGCCAGCAGTTCCTCGAGCGTGCGGCAGTTGGATTGTCCTTCCATGCCCGCCGCTCCTCCGGTCACGACCGTGATCACGCCGTCTTCGATCCAGGCGTAGCAGATGTCGCGCTGGTCTACCAGGAACATGCGTCCCACGGTCTTGAGCAGGATTTTCGTGGCCGGCTGCTTCTGCGACTCGATCATCCGCACCAGGGTCTCGATTTTCTCGGCGGGCAAACCATCGGCGTCCTGCTTGGCCCGCGCTTTCTGAATAGCCTGCGCCACGCGCTTCTTATCGAACGGTTTCAGCAGATAGTCAACCGCGTTCACTTCGAACGCCTTGACTGCATACTGGTCAAACGCGGTGGCGAACACGATCTTGGGCAGAGAGATTTTCTTGTCGATCAGTTTCTTGATGACTCCGAAGCCGTCGAGTCCCGGCATCTGCACATCCAGAAAAACCAGGTCGGGATTGTGTTCCTTGATGAGGTTGACGGCTTCCAGTCCGTTCTTGCCCTGCGCCACGACGTTCACATCGTCCGTATTTTTGAGCAGGTAGGCGAGTTCGTCGCGGGCGAGTTGTTCGTCGTCCACGATCACTGCGGATAAAGGCATTGATTACTCCGGATCGGATGCTGGGTGCCCCACGTGTCTGGGCGCCGCATGTCTGTGCGCCATGTCTTGGGTGCAATATCTGGGTGCCCCATGTCTCGTAGCTTTTGCGAGACATGGGATTCGCCAGCACATTCCTGAGCTGAGTATAGTGCCGCGATTTACCCCGCGCAATGGAACAACGGAAAAGTAACAGTACGGTTCGATATCCTGACAACGAAAGACCGCTGTGGAAGAACGCTGCAGAAAAGCGCCGTGGAAGAGCGGCCCTTTAGGGCCGCGTCAGCGCTCCGCCTCACGCGGGCTTTAGCCCCTGTGCATCTCGATCGGCCACTACTGCGGGCGCTGCATGCCGCCCATCCCGCCCATGTTCCCCATATCGAACTTGGTATAGCCCGCCGGGATTTCAAACAGACTTGCCGGCTGCGTCCCTTCCTGGATGTTGCGCAGCTCTCCGCTGCTGTTCTTGTTTTGCCATTTCACCGGAAAGCGCAGCTTCGGATCGAGCCAGAACGTGCTCGTGTCACCGTTGGCATTGGTGCCCTCGTACTTCACCACGCTACGGCCGTTCACCGTGTCGTTCCCCACCTTGTGGCACGTTCCGCCCTTGTGGCTCGCCTGCTGCGCCCAATCCGAGCACGCGGCCTCGACGTCGCCGGTGCGGAAGAAGTTGGAGGCGAAAGGCATCCGCTGGCCCTGCGCCTGCTGCGGCACCTCCATATACATGTGCTGCTGGTCCATCAATATGGTCGTCGTCTGAGTGGTCAGGTTCATGATGACCGCTCCGCCTCTGCCCTTGGCGTTGGCCGCGCCCGCCGTGGACTCAATCCGAATCTTGTCCTTCGCCATGTAAATCTTGGCCTGGCTCACACTGTCGGACTTCTGCGTGTCCACAAACTCGGCCGAGAACTCGGACTGGGCCAGCGCAAAGCTCGCGGCCAGCAGAAAGGCCGTCAAGCAGAAAGTTCGCGTGATATTCCGCATCATCTTTCGCACCATCAGTTGCACCATGCAATCTCCTTCAGCCGCGTGGCTGTTGTGACTCGATTGAATGCCCTGGGGGGATGAGCGGGAAAAGCTTACCAGAATTTCCCGCCGCCCACACTTCCGTTGCTGGTTCAACACCCACTCCGCCCATGCGGAGTCCTGTGGCGGAGTCCCGTGGAAGAGCGGCCCTTTAGGGCCGCGTAAAGCGCGCAAAAAGGAACTGGGCTTTAGCCCCTGCGGTGCCCGCCAAACTCCACGCCACAAGCCAAGAGCCAAGAGCCAAGAGCTAAGAGCTAAGAGCTTTCCCTCACACCACATTTTCCAGCGCCAGCGCCATCCCCATGCCGCCGCTAACACACAGCGTGGCCACGCCGCGCTTGGTATTGCGCTTCAGCATCTCGTGCAGCAGCGTCACCGTGATGCGCGTCCCCGTACACCCAATGGGATGCCCCAGCGCGATCGCGCCGCCATTCACATTGAGCCGGTCGCGATTGAAATTCAGGGTGCGATCACAAGCCAGCACCTGCGCCGCAAACGCTTCGTTCAACTCGATCAGCCCAAACTCATGCAACCGCAGATTGTGCTTGTCTTCCAGTTTTCGCAGCGCCGGAACCGGACCAATCCCCATCGTCCGCGGATCCACGCCCGCCGAAGCCACGGCCGAAATCCTCGCCAGCGGCTTCAAATTGTTCTGCTTCACGAAATGTTCACTGGCCACCACCACCGCTGCGGCCCCGTCCGTGATGCCGGAAGAATTCCCTGCGGTGATCGTCCCCGTTTTCGAAAAGACAGGCGCCAGTTTTCCCAGCTTCTCCATGCTGGCCTCGGCAAACGGATGCTCGTCCCGGGCAAAAATCGTCGCGCCCTTCTTGCTTTCGATCGTTACGGGAGCAATCTCCGCATCGAACCGTCCGGCGGCAATCGCCCGTGCCGCGCGCGTTTGCGACGCCAGCGCAAACTCATCCTGCTCCTCGCGCGTAATCTCGTACTGCTCGGCCAGCACTTCCGCGGTCTCGCCCATCACCATCTTGGCCAGCGGACAGAAAAATCCGTCGCGATACATTCCGTCCACCATTTCCTGATTGCCCAGCCGGTATCCCCAGCGCGCCCCGTCAAGATAATAAGGAACCCGCGACATCGACTCCGTCCCGCCCGCCAGAATGCAATTCGCGTCCCCCAGCAGAATCGCCTGATACGCCAGCGCAATCGCCTTCATCCCCGAAGCGCAAGCCTTGTTCACCGTGAACGCCGCAACTTCCTGCGGGACGCCGCTGCGCACCGAAATCTGCCGCGCCACATTCGGGCCGCCGCCCGCCTGCCGCGCGCAGCCAATAATGGTCTCGTCAATCTGTGCCGGCTCGACCCCAGCCCGCTCCATCGCCGCCTTGGCCGCGACCACACCCATGTCGGCCGCGGTCAACGAAGCCAGCGCCCCGCCAAACTTCCCAATCGGCGTCCGCACTCCAGAAAGGATGTAGATTCCCGGCAAACCGCACCTCCAAACGCTTGAGTCTAGCAGGATTGTCCTGCGCCTTCTCAAGCTCCGCCGGTGCTACATTCCAGGATATTTCCCGAGGAACATCAACACAAAGTCGATGCTGTCACAAACTCCGTGGGCGACAATGGGAACCGCCAGGTTTCGCCCGGTGCGCAGGTAAATTGCTGCCAGCAGAAGTCCTTGTAGACCTTCATCGATCGCGCCCGTCCAGCCCTGATAGGCGTGGGCTAGTGCGAATCCGACGTGGACAGCGATTAGACTGACGATCCAGGCGGTTCGCGTGCGGTTGAAGAGATCGGCGACACGGTTCATCAGGTATCCGCGATAGACCATTTCTTCGCCGAACGCCGCAAGTATCCAGGCCAACGCGACAAAAATCAGCGTCACCTTCAGGTTCCCAATCAACGGCCGAAAATCCTCAAGATCCGGCTGTTTCTTCAGCAGTCGAACCAGAATGGGTTGGCTGACGAACAATTCAAATCCTTCCAGCATCAACCCCGCCGCAATGCCTAACCCGAGAGTCGTCTTCCAGTTCCGAAATCGGCTCAACCCAACGTTGCGCCAGCGCAGGTTGCGCACGCGTAGCGAGATCCATCCGAACAGCATCAGGTACGGAGTCTTACTGAAGAAGATCAGGTGGCGGAAGTCCGCCCAAAAAATGAGAACGACGACCGCCAACTCCGCGACCGCCAGCCACTTGCTCTGTCTCCAGGTCGCGCCCGTACCTGACTCTGAGACAACAGTTTCCTGAACTGATGCACGGGCGTGCTCGCTGCTCTCTGTTTCGCTCATCATCGTTTCCTTAATGAAATATTCGCCACGTGTTGACAATCAGCCTCGCGCCGGTACCCGCGATCTGCGATACCGCTGAGCACACGCAATCGCCAAGCGCGTGGTCAACGTCACTACTCCGCAACCTCCGATCAGCCCAACGGGGATAATCCACCAGCCGAGCAGGTCGCGGCCTGCGGCCGGTACCGTGCCAAATCCAAGCCGAAGAGAAAACTCGGGATCGCCGGCGGTGCCCGGCAAGAGCCAAAGTCCTGCCGTCTGCGGATGGAACGGCCTCAGCACAGCGACAAGCACAAACACAATTCCGAGGAAATAGCCCATGACCGAAGCGGCTAACACAAGAAAACCGGCAAGGCTCAGACTGGCCCAGCGAAGCAAACTGTGCAGAATCCGCAGTGGGGACCGGCTGGCGGTTGCTCGCGCCAGCAGGTTGTCCGTCAGATATTCGTCGGCCAGCGCTTCGGGATCGCCCAACCGGGCCAACGTCGCGTCGACTGCCGCGGGCGTCACTTCGCCGGCGGCGGCAATCTTGTCCAAAATGTGACCCCGCAGTTCGTCAGCGATCTCGCGGATTATTTGGGGGTTGACGCCGGCCAGTCGCCGGCGCAGCTTGCTCAGGTAAAGGTCGATCTTCTGCTCTGCATTCTCTGGAATAGCCATCATCTCCCCCGCGAAAGTGGCGCGAGCAACTTGCTCATGCTGCTTGAGAACCGTGTCCACATCCCTGCCATCTCGCGCACTCGCTGTTTGCCGGCTGGCGTAAGCGCATAGTACTTTCGCGGGTGCCCGGCGTCTGATTCCACCCACTCGCTACGCACCAATTCGAGCGTCTTCAGCCGACTGAGCAGCGGATACACAGTCCCCTCCGACACAATCAAATCGGAATCGCTCTCCAGCCGGCGCAGAATCTCCAGCCCGTAGAGCTTCCCGTCCCATAGGGCCGCCAGGATGGCCAGCTCGAGGCAGCCTTTGCGGAGCTGCACCTCCCATTTGTCGGCAAGCTCCTGATCCGTGGCGCCGCGATCTTTCATGTCTATACCTTGTACTGCAAGGTATGATGTTGTCAATGATAAACTGCGCGTCACCGGGTTCAACAGCAGAGGGAAGGGGAGCTGGCCGTAGAATGATGTGTCTATCGATGACGACTATTTAAGTGAGTGCTGGTTCCGTCGATGAATAAGCGAACCCCTTGCCATTCCGCCTAACCTTCGGCATAATAAGAGTTTGCCTCGATCTCACCGGACTCTTCCGGACACAAGGATATAAGACCCGTGTTAATGATTCGTCTGGCGCGCCGCGGTGCGCGCAAACAACCGTACTACCGCATCGTAGTGATTGAGAAGGAACGCGCCCGCAACGGCCGTCCGGTGGAAGTGGTCGGGACCTACAATCCCCGCACCAATCCCGCCAGCGTCGAGTTGAAGCGCGAACGCATTGACTACTGGGTGTCGAAGGGTGCTCAGATGTCGGACCGTGTGAACAAACTGTTCACCAAGCATCCGGCCCCGGCCGCCGCGGTTTCCGTCGCCTAAAGCTTCAATGTGGGTGCCCCATCCTTTCGCGTTCTTTGCGATAGGAGCTTGCCCTGAGCGGAGCCGAAGGGTGGGAGCAGCTGACCTCAATTGCACTGCGAGAACTTACGACTTATGACTGAGCCTTCTGGAGATGTGCGCGTTCTTGTCGAGCTGATTGCGAAGTCGCTGGTCGATACGCCCGAGGAAGTCTTCGTCGAGAAGTTCGACGACGACGTGATCGAACTCGAAGTCGCCGAAAGCGACGTGGGCAAGGTCATCGGACGCCAGGGACGGACCGCTCGCGCGTTTCGCGCCTTGTTGAGCGCCGTCGGCCACCGTGCCCACCGGCGCTATACGCTCGAAATCATTGAGTAGGGCGTGAGTTCCGAAACCAGCGGCGACTTTATTACCCTGGCCCGCGTCGTTAAGACGCAAGGCCGGCACGGCGAGGTCGCTGCCGAGACGCACAGCGACATTCCCGGACGCTTCGCCGCAGGCATGAAGTTATTTGCTCTGCCGAAGCCAGAACGTGAGGCGGAAGAAGCCGCGCGGTGCGAACTGGAAGTGGAAGATTTGTGGCCGCACAAGGGCCTGGTGGTTTTGAAGTTTCGCGGCGTCGATTCCATGAATGACGCCGAGTTGCTGATCGGATCGGAATTGCAGGTTCCTCGCGCCGAGCGCGCGGACCTGGAGCCGGGCTGGACATTCGTCAGCGATCTGGTAGGTTGCACGGTTCTCGATCGCGCCCGTGAGATCGGCCGCATCGAAGAAGTTCAGTTCGGAGCCGGCGAAGCTCCACTGCTGATTGTGGCGAACGGAGCAGGGAGAAAGTTCGATGTGCCCTTCGCCGAAGCGTATCTGGAAGGCGTCGACACGGCGCTGCGGCAAGTGCGCATGAACCTTCCCGAGGGCTTGCTGGAAATCAATGCCCCGATGACCGCAGAAGAGAAGCAGGAACAGCAGCAGGAAAGAAAGCACGAGTCAGAAAGAAAAAAGGGGCGTTAGAGTTTCCTCTGTGAACTCTGTGCCTCTGTGGTGAAGGGTCTAGGTTTCAGGTCCAGATGAAAGCCGATATCGTAACCATCTTTCCCGGCTTCTTCCAAGGACCGCTGGATCACGGCATTACCCGCCGGGCCTGCGAAATGGGCCTGGCGACAATCGAAGTCCACGACTTGCGGCAGTTTACGCACGACCGGCACCGCACCGTGGATGACCGCCCGTTCGGCGGCGGCGAGGGCATGGTGCTCAAGCCGGAACCGATCTTTGAATGTTTGGAACCGCTGGGGCTGAGTTCGCGTGAGGAACGGTTAACTGGCGTCGCAAAGCAGAGCGTCATTTTGCTTTCGGCGCAGGGCGAACGCTTCACGCAGAAAGTTGCGGCGGAACTGGCGGCGCTGGATCGCATCGTACTGCTCTGTGGCCGCTACGAAGGTGTGGATGAGCGCGTCGCTGATTTTCTCGCCGACCGCGAACTTTCGATCGGCGACTACGTGCTGAGCGGCGGAGAGTTGGGTGCGGCGGTGATCATCGAAGCGGTCACGCGCTTGCTGCCGGGTGCAGTCGGCAACGACGCTTCGACGCGGCAGGAATCGTTTACGGAACAAGCAGCGCCGGCAGAAGCGGGCTTGGCGGATTCGACTTGCGGTTCCGGCGGATTGCTCGACTATCCGCATTTCACGCGTCCCGCGGATTTTTGCGGCATGCCCGTACCAGAAGTCCTGCTCAACGGCAATCACCAGGAAATCCGCCGCTGGCGCCGCGAACAAGCCTTAAGGAAGACGCTGCGCAACCGCCCGGATTTGCTGGAGGGCGCGAAGCTCAGCGCGGAAGACGACGAACTGCTTGCCAGGATCAGGGCAGCGATCCAAATGAGCCGGCGAAAGTGACACTGCGATGGCAACTATCGAGGCCCGGATAAGGCATGCTTGGATGGGGCTGGTTGGCGGCGCGATTGCGGCTTTTGGAGTCACTGTTTGTGCGGTTAGTGCAAAGGTGGTGACAGGGTATAGCTTTCCTCATCACTACCTCCTATTTGTTCTACTAGGAGATAGTTACTGCGTGTGCTTTTTCGTTTGGCTGCTTAGGCGTTTGAAGAAGCAACAATCTGCGGAACAGATTGCCAATCAAAGAAAGTCGGATTGAGCTACCGGGCGGCCGATGAATTCGCTACTTAGAACTCAGGGTTTTCGAGTCAGGATTTTGAAAAACGAAGGATAACGACAATGTCAAACTTAATCATTGAAAAGCTGCTGGCCAAATCGCAACGCACCGACATTCCCGCATTCCATCCCGGGGACACCATCCGTGTCCACGTGAAGATCAAGGAAGGCGACAAGGAACGCGTGCAGGCCTTCGAAGGCGTGGTCATCAAACGCGACAACGGACCGCAAGCCAGCTTCACCGTGCGTAAGATCAGCTTCGGCCAGGGTGTGGAGCGCATCTTCCCCGTTCACGCCAAAGTGATCGACAAGGTCGAAGTGCTGCGCTCGTCGAAGGTGCGACGTGCCCGGCTGTTCTACCTCCGCGGATTAAGGGGCAAAGCGGCCCGCCTGCGCGACGTGGAAAAGAACTAAGATTTGCTGGTGTGGGGCCGGGCCAGACTCGGCCCCACGAAGCTTCACGCTAGCCGGCCACCGCCAGCGGCTCGGTCACCACCTCCACGGCATCGAACTCCTCGACTCTGCGGCTGCGCAAGCGCCCCAGCACATAGTTGAGCAGCGGGCGGTCGCCGCGCCGGATCTGCTGAAACTCCACGCCCATCCCAAAATTGTCCACCAGATATTTCACCTGCGCCTTGACCGCGACGCGGATGTCAAACATGTTCAGCATCAGGCGGAAGTCGGTTCCCGGCTGCAGCATGCCGCTGGCCGCGATGCGCGCGCCATATTCCGAAATCTGCTGCACCTCTCCCGCTACGCGTTGCGGGCCGTCAATTACTTCAATCTCGCCTTCGACATAGAATCGCGGACGCCGCCGCCGGTTCGCTTCCGGCCGACCGAACCCGCGGGGTGATCCACGTTGCTTGCCGTCGAGGATCACCGGCTGGTACTGATCTTCCATTCGCATCTGCTGTAGCTGGCGCAACTCTTCATCCCACGGCGTCTTGCCTTCGACACATTGCACTGAAAACTGCCCGCGCAGCGGCGACGCCGGATCGCCCGCCCACACCACCTGGCAGATCGCCTTGTTACGTCCGCGCTCCACCAGCATCAGGTCGCCCGGGCTGACCTCGCGGCTGCTCAGCAACCGCGCGCCGTGCCGATGAATGTCATAAGTACATGCCACTTCCGCCGACCCACGCCCCGGCTGGCCGATCACGCTCCAGCGGACGGGCAGCGCAACGTGCACCACCGGGCTCGAGAGCAGGCCGCTCTCGCTTGTCGTGTTGGGTGTACTTTCCAAGGTGCTCTTCCTGATTATTCTGCGATCGCTGTTGCGATCCAGGTTGCGAATCGACTACGGCGAAGTTACCAGTACATGTCCGACCGGGCAATGTACCTGCGTAATCGTAGTAATGGTTACTAAGCGGCGTTACGCAAGTGGACGGTGGGCAGGCGGAGCGCCTTCCTCAGAGACGTGGCTTGCCACATCTCTTCTCGCCACCACCAGGTCCGGCGCCGCAAGCAGAGACGTTGCCAGCCGCGTTCTCTACGAAACAGCGCTTGCGCGAATTCTCGCCCTCGAAGAAGATGGTCAACAACTCTCTTGCGTTTCTGACTTGCATTGTGATGAAGCCGCCTGCGATGAAATCGACCACTGCGCCAGCGCTGTCGCCGTCCGCGGCCAAGCTGCGTCTGCTGAAGAAGCTGCGCTGCACCTTGCGCTATGAAAAGCAGGCCTGGGCTTCGGGCGCGCGGCTGGTGGCCGGCGTGGACGAAGTGGGGCGCGGCTCACTGTTTGGTTGCGTGGTGGCTGCGGCGGTGATCCTCGATCCGGCGTACCGGGTGCGCGGGCTGCGCGATTCCAAGCTGCTGCTGCCGGAGCGCCGTGAGATTTTGGCGGAGCGCATCCGCGAACATGCGGTGGCGTGGTCTGTGGCCGCGGTGGACGTGGCGCGCATCGATCAGATCAACATTTATCATGCCTCGCGATTAGCCATGCGCAAAGCGGTGATGCGCCTTGCCCCGGCGGCGGACCACCTGCTGGTCGATGCCATGCGGTTGGACTGCGAACTGCCGCAGGTTCCCATCATTCATGGTGACGCGCTCTCGGCGTCCATCGCGGCTGCGTCGATTCTGGCGAAGGTGGAGCGCGACCGCATGATGTGCGAATGGGACGCTGTGTTTCCCGGCTACGGCCTGGCCTCGCATAAGGGATACAGCACGCCGAAACATCTGGCGGCGCTGCGCGAGTTCGGCCCGACGCCGCTGCACCGGCAATCGTTCGCGCCAGTGTGGCAGAATCCGGTGCCGCAGGAGGCGTTTGCGTTTATGAATGAGGACGAGCCTGTGGAAGAGATAAGTGCTGAAGATCTGGCGGGTTAGGGGAGGGCGGCAGGAGTTTTCCCCAATGTTCCTGAAGGAACATTTTAAGGTACAATACGGTACACATAATTATGTATGTACATTACTAAGTTGAATGGAGACAGCGACTTATGAAGACTGCATCTTCCCGTTTGAAGCGCCGCCGGGCCACGGCGGCAAGTCGGCGGCGTAAACCGGTGAATCCAGGCGCTTTAAGGGATGAGAAAAAGCGGGTGTCGGGGGCGCTGCACGCGATGAGGATCGCGGATTTTTATAGGCCGCTAAAGAAGCCGGTTACGCTGCGCCTGGATGCGGACGTGATCGCGTGGTTCAAGAAGGATGGACGGCGCTACCAGACCCGCATCAATGAGGCACTGCGGAAAGTGATGGAGCGGGAGTTGAAGTTGGGTTAAGGAACCATCCGCATTTAGGAACGGTCGTCCCGTGTGATCGCGATTCAGAGTCAAAACCCCCATCCTGTCGCGAAGAGGGCGACTAAGGATGGGGCACCCGGCGGATCAAAATCCCGCTTCTCGCGCAAAGCGCGCGCGAGAAATGGGGCGCGCGGCCGCCGTGATCTCTCGCTTCATTTCAAGCTTGCATTCAGTTCATCCAGCAGCTTCGTGTTTTTTTCTATCGCCCGCTCCAGGATTTCTGCCTGTTGCCTGGCGGTCGGCCAGTCTTGAGCTTCGACGGCTTCGGTCAGTCCCGGCAATTCGAGGTGAGCGTAAGTGAAGCGTGCGCCGTAGAGGATGTGCTTGAACCAGGGGCGGCCGGGGATGCCGTCGGGGTTGAGCCAGTTGCGCTCGACTTGCATCATGCCGTGATTGAGAGTCAGGGCGAGTTCAGGATCGATTGCGCCGGAGGCGAGTTTGCGGGCGAGGGAATCGTTCAGTTTTTTTCCGGCGGCTTCGAAGTTGTCAATGGCTTTTTGAACGCCGCTGAGATCCAGAGATTTGGATGCGGTCCCGGAACCGCCGCAAGTGGCGCAGTCTTTCGTAGGGTCCTTCGCACCGGCTTCGCCGCCGCTCAGGATGACAGATTTGTTTTTGTCGGCGAGTTCATTCACAAACTGGCGGACGTTGTTCGCATAACTTGCGAAATCGAACGGCAGCAGGTCGGCGTTGGCGAGGCGTAGCGCGGTCACGCCCCACAATTGCGACATGAGCGTGTGATAGCGGTAGCCGGGATCGCCGAAGTAGTTCATCCAGTAGAAATCGTCGTAGCCGGAGTGGTAGACGCCGTAGTCGCCTTCAAATCCCAGGCCGATGACGGGCATGCCGATGAAATTCAAAAAGACGGTGTGATCGCTGCCGCTGCCGATGCGGGTGTCGGCTAGTGTGGTGTTGGCCGCGCCGGAGTCGAACGGGCCCGATTGGGTTCCTGCTTCTTTTTCGCGGGCGATGGTTTCTTTCCAGGCTTCATAGAGAGTTCTGTTGGTTGGATCTTGCAGCGTGCGAGTAGTTTCTTCCAGCATGGGAGCGAGCGACGCGACGGCCTGGCCGTGGAAGTTGGCGCCAGATGTGGCTTCGTCGACGTTGATGTAGGCAACGCCCTTGGCGCGGAGTTCGTCGGCGAACTGCTCGCCCCATTCGGTGGAACCGGTGAGGCCAACTTCTTCTCCGTCCCAACTGCAAACGACGACGGTGCGGCGCGGGCGCATGCCTTGTTGCGCGAGTTGGCCGAGCGCGCGCGTGAGTTCCATCATGGACGCGGTGCCGCTCGAGGGATCGACGCCGCCGAAGACCCAGGCGTCGCGGTGATTGCCGAGCACGACCCATTCATCAGGAAGTTCCGCGCCGCGGATGCGGCCCTCGACCACGTAGTAGGGCTGCGTGCCGTTGTCCATTTCGATCTTGAGATGAACTTTCACGCGCTCGCCGCCCATGTGATAGGAGAAGGGCAATCCGCCTTGCCAGTTTTCTGGAGCGACGGGGCCGTCGAGGTTTTCGAGCAGGGGCTTGGCGTCGTGCCAGGAGAGTGGCAAGGCCATGATTTTCGGCGCAGACACGGCCTGCTCAATCGGGATGCGTTTTGCGCCGGGGATGGACGCCCATCCCGGGGTTTGCGGATCGCCGGGGACCATGAAGTCGTAGGTGATGGCGCCGCGCTGGATTTTATATTCCGGACCCCAGGGGCCGTCGGGATCGACTTTGCCTTTTTTGTAGCCGTCTTCGGCGGGATCGCTGTAGATGAGAATCGCCGCCGCGCCTTCGCGCTGCGCGGTGAGCGCTTTGAATCCACGATAGCTGTAGGGGTTGGAATAGCGGACGAGGACGATCTTTCCTTTGACGCTGATGCCGTTCTGGCGCAGCAGATCGTAGTCTTCAGGATTGCCGCTGTGAGCGTAGACGACGGGCGCGGTGACTTCGCCGGAGATTGACATGCCGAGCCAGGCGCCGCTGATGGCGGGGTTCTTCGAGTCATCGTCGCCGGGGAGTGCAGTCTCGCGCAGTACGGCCGTGTAGTGCGTAGGCGCGATCATTTCCAGCGAGGCGGACTTTGGGTTGGTGCCGTAGACGTCGTAGCGGCGGATGACGACGTCTTCTAATCCTTGCTTCTTCCACTCGTCGCGAATGTACTCCGCGAGTTCGTTGTTGCGCTTCGATCCCGCGACGTGGGGTTCGGCGGTGAAGATGCGGTGCTGGCGGCGCTCTTCGTCGGGCGTGGGGATGGATTTGAATTTCTCTTCTACTGCTGCTTCGTGGGCCACGTGAGCGGGTGAGAAACCGAGGATGGATTGGGAGTAGGCGAAGGCAGACGAGAACAAGAGAAGGATGATTGAGGTGCAGAGGGAGCGAGTCATAGGCGGAAGTGATTGTAGCGCAGGCAAAAAGCCCGCGGCGCTTCGCACCGCCCGACCGGGTCAGGGGACCCGGTCCCACACAATCAAAACCACACGAACAACATCAAAACCTACTGCTACCTTGCTTTTAGAATGTCGGTCAGCAGGTCGGGCTTGGATTCGTCGCGCACCAGGTGGGGATATTTCTCGCCACCGTGGTAGTCGATTCTGTAGGTTTTGTAGTAGTCGGTGTTTTCCACCAGCAACTCGATCGGCGCGCTGCCGGTCTTGGCGGCTTTCAGCGCGTCGCGCAGCACTTCGGGAGAAAAGCGGCGGCCGTTGACGGCAACTACTTTCATCCCCGGGCCGATGCCGGCCTGGGCCGCGGGCATGCCTTCGACGGTGTCACCGACGCCGCCATCGCCGCCGAGTTCGAGACCGAGCGAGTAGCGGGCGTCGATGAAATGGTAGGCACCCATGGAACCGCCGAGCATCTCAGAAGGCATATCGTCGTAGACCACTTTCCATCCGCTGCCTTCGATGCCGCCGAGAGGAGCGCCGGGACCGTGATTGGTGAGGCGCTCGGTCCAGAATCCGCGCCAGTCGAAGGGTGCGACCTGGTTGAGCGCGTTGACGACGTCTTCGAAGGTGTAGGGTTTGACCATCGGTCCGGTGGTGGGCGCGCCGTGGAAGATGTGGCAGAAATCGTCGATCGACTTCACGCCTTTGGTTTGCTGGCGGATGATGACGTCGACCCAGAGCCAGTTGAGCGTGTCTTCATCATAGAAGTCGGTGCCGCGCCGCCAGGACGACCAGGCGTGAGGAGAAAAATAAAGTTGCGGAGCGGCGTCGGCGGTGTCTTGCAGGTTGCGCCATTCGCGGCCGGGCGTGTGATCGAGGCCGGCGGCGGTGAGAGCGAGATCGTCGCGGTCTTGTGCAACGGAGAGCAGGCCGCTGCGCGCGGTCAGCACGAAGCCGAGATAGTTGGTGAGACCTTCGTAGACCCAGAGCAGATCGTCCTGCATGGGCTGCTGGTAGTCGGGCGTGGCGAGGTCGGCGGGACGGCGGAACTTTCCGTTCCATGAGTGCACATACTCGTGGGGAAGCAGGCTGGCCGACATTTTTCGCGAGCCGTCGTCGACCAGGGCGTGCTCGTCGACGCGGCTGTCGTCGGATTCGTGATGCTCCAGGCCGAAGTGGGCGACGTGATCGCTGAGCGTGTAAAGGAAGTGATAGTCGCGGTAGTGGTGGGCGCCGAAAAGTTTCTGCGCCTGATCGACCAAGCTCCGATAGTGGTCCCAGACTTCGGCGGGCGCGTCGAGCGCGGCGGCGCTGTCGGCGGCGATGTCCATTTCGGTGACCGGATCCTGGGCGAGCGGTACGACTTTGAGAAATTCTCCGGTGATGACCGGAGAATCAACCAGCGTTGTGAGCGAGACTGCGGCGAACTTGATTTCATTGCCGCTCTGGCTGGTCACGGGAAGAGGCGTGCCGAACTTCCAGCCATCGGGCAGCTTCAGGCTGGCGGAGTAGTTGATGTCGTCGGACTTGTAGCCCTTGGGATAGAGCAGAACCTGGTTCCAACTGATGATGGCCAGCTTGTCAGTGGCGGAGGAACCGGCGGAGAATCCGCCTTCGAAGGTTGCGGGCGAAAGGAAGTCGAGTTCGGCGGAGATTTCGTGCGCGCCGGCGGGGACTTCAACATGGAGGGTGAAGCCGTCGAGCAGGTCGCGGCGCCACTTGAGAGTTTTGCCGGCGGCGAAAAACTTCAGTCCTGCGAGATCGATGACCGGGCCATCAGGGGCGTGCTCGCCGGGGATCCACTTCGGATAGTAGAGCGTGAGATCGCCGGGGCTGGCGGGAATGGTCAGCTTGGCATGAAAGATTTTGCGAGCAGCGGCAGTTGCGTCGACGGCGATGGTGACGGTGGGCGGAGTTGCCGGCGTGGTTGCGCCGGACGCTGATATAGCGACGATTGCGATGCAGACTGCTCCCAACGTTCTTGAGAGTTTCATTTCTAACTTGGCCCCCATAGCGATGGCGAAGTAACGTCCGCAGAATTTTAGACTATAGCAGTCGGCGAGCACGGCAGGGAAGCGTGGGCACTGCTATGATTTCGCAGATGTCTCGGCGCGGAAAATTCGTTACTTTCGAAGGACTGGACGGAACCGGCAAGAGCACGCAGATGCGGAAGCTGGCCGCGGTGGTGCGCGCGGCCGGGCATAAAGTGGTGGAGACGCGCGAGCCGGGCGGGACGCCGACTGCGGAAAAGATCCGCAAGGTGCTGCTGGATTCCGGGACGGCCGGGCTGGCGCCGCTGGCCGAGATGGCGCTGATGTTCGCCGCGCGCGCGCAACATATTGCCGAGGTGATTGAGCCGGCGCTGGCCGCGGGCAGCGTCGTGCTCTGTGACCGGTTCACTGACTCGACGGAAGCCTATCAGGGCAGCGGCCGCAGGCTGGGCAGCGATGCGGTGCGCGAGTTGCATCGCGTGCTGTGCGGCGATCTGCAGCCGGACTTGACCATCCTGATGGATTCGGATGCGGCTGCGAGTGTGAGCCGGGCGCGGCGGCGGAACAAACGCAAATCGAAAGCCGCGGGCCGCGGTCACGGCGACGAGAACCGCTTCGAGCAGGAGACGCGGACTTTCTTTACGCGGGTGCGGGATGGGTATGTGGCGATCGCCAAGCGGGAGCCGGGACGGGTGATTGTGGTCGACGCCCGGGGCACGCCCGAGCATACGCATCAGCGAATCGTGGAAGTGGTGCGGAGGAAGATGAAGTTGTAGGACCAAGAAGAGAGCGGCGTGGAGGACCAGAAACACCATTTCGAAAGAGATGTTCCGAGTTACGCTGAACCCGTGTCTGCTGGCGATCTTCAGGAGGGTGAGGTTTATTTTTCCGTTCAGTACGCTGACGAAGCTCTGCTCCTGCCCGTTGTGGAGACGCTGGTGTTTACCGGCATGGAGAAGGACGAGGGTGGCCTTGCCTGCTGCTTTCAAGACCTGACCTCGTACCAGCAGGGAGTCAGACGAGGTTCATCAGAAGCTGGAACTGCAGTGTTCTGCTTTCAACAGACGAACCAATTGAGACATATTTTCGAATACGGTGACGCTCTAGACGAGTTGATCAGGTGCGCCTTGAGGCGACACAAGGCGCGGATGTGAACTCCCGGCGAGGCCGATCGCAGCGTAGGCGTGAAAGGATCCTTCGACTGCGTGACCGCTCGGCTTTGCCTCTCACTTCGCTTAGGATGACACTTTGAGAATTTGATTATGTTTTCTGATTTTTACGGGAACAGCGAAACCATTCATCGCCTGCGCGACATGCTGGCGCGCGACCGCCTTCCGCATGCGGTGGTGCTTTCCGGCGGGACTGGATCGGGCAAATACACGCTGGCGCTGATGCTGGCGCAGGCGCTCAACTGTCTTTCACCGACGACCACCGATGGTCTGCCGGATTTCTGCGGCCAGTGCGCCAACTGCACGCGCATCGCGCAGGCGGCTGATCTGGACGCGCGTTTTGCCGAGGCGGTCGAGGCACGCGAGAACTTGCGCGATGCCGATAAAAAAGACACCCGGCTGTTTGTGCAGACGCATCCCGATGTGCTCATCGTTCCGCCCGACCCTCCGCAGATGATGATCAAGGTCGACCAGGTGCGGCGGGTGATCGAGACGATTTATTACCGTCCGGCCGAGGGCAGGGAACGGGTCTACATCTTCACCGATTCTGCCTTCATGAAGGAAGCCGCGAACTCGCTGCTGAAAGTTCTGGAAGAGCCGCCGGAGTTCGCCACGATTTTTCTGCTCACAGAGAATCCGGGCGAACTGCTGCCGACGATCCGTTCGAGGTCGATGGTATTCCAGTTGGGCGCGTTGCCGGCGGAGGAAATTGAGAAATACTTGGAGAAGCACCGTCCGGAATGGAAAGCGGCCGAAAGAGCGCTGGTGGCGCGGCTTTCGGAGGGCGCGGTTGGACGAGCGCGGGGCTTCGATCTGGCGGGATATGTCGCGGCCCGCGGGCATGCGCTGGCCATTCTGAACTCGGCGCTGCGCGGCGGAGAGCACAGCGAGCTGTTCAAGATCACAGAGTCGTACCGGCCTGGGGCGGAAGGACGGGAAAAGACCGAGCAGTTGATTCGCACCCTGTATTCGGTCTTGCGTGATCTGGCGTCGATTGAAGCGGGAGCGCCGGACTTGATTCGCAACACGGATATTGCTTCCGAGTTGAGGCGTCTGGCCGAAGGCGCCGATTTTCAGTGGATCACCGAGGCTTCCGACCGGCTGGCCGAGGTGGAACGCGGCATGCGGAGAAATCTGCTGCGCTCGCTGTCGCTGGATGCGTTTGCCGCGGCGCTCTCGGTAGCGGATCGCTACGTCGGTGGTTAACAGCGCTGCCTAAGGTCAATGCTCGTAGTCGCCCTATAGCGTCAGTTGAGGGCCTTGGCGCTTGAAAAGGGATTCGACTAGCGTTAGGTTAGCTTACTTAGGGTCCAGTTGATGTCTGAGTCCTCAGCATTAGAGCGCGTTGGCGACTGTCCAGAATGCAAAGGCATTCTTACGCCCGAGGCGATACGTCCCGTACCTTTCAACTGCCCATATTGCGCCAAGTACATCAAGCCGATTCGTCGGCCTAGCTATCTCTGGCTGCGGATCCTTGTGTGCGGAGGCGTTGCTGTTCTGACGGCGAGAATGCGCGGTTTCGATTGGTCGTTTCTGATTTTCGTCGTGTCCTTCTATGCGCTGCCGGCATTCGTTCTGTGGGACGTGATCGTCTTCAAGCTCTTCCCGCCTACCAAATTTGAAGTCGTCTCCTCACCCTTTCAAACTCTTGGCATCAATAAGAGCTAGTCTGGGGGCAATGAGCGTTGGCAAGTTTCGACGGCTGAGCCACTTGTTGGGAATGGCTCCACGGGGCGCCTTAGTAACCTCCGCCCGGTTACCATCGGTCTTGCGCTTCGACGCTGAGAGAACTCTAATAATCATAAGTTTCAATCAGTTACCGCGATTACTCCGATGGTTCTACTCCCTTCTGGGAGATTGCCGCCCCACCCCCTGCCGCCTATAATCAATCTACTCTGGTTCAGGATTCTCCGTCAGGTTCCGGGTAGCAGATGCGAAGGGCTTGGTCTGTCTGAGGGCCGCTTCGAGCGAAGGATTGGTGAAAGAAAGTACGCCCGGACTATGCGAAAGCGCCTGCAAATCGCATTGATGTCGATGCTGACGGCCACTGCGGCAATCGCGACCTCCTTTTTTCTGCAGACAACTCCCGTGTGGGCGGACGATGGCGATGGTTCATCGAATCGGATCACCACGACCGAAGAGCACGGACGCAAGGTTTATGTGAACGACACTGCCCCGGCGGAGAAACACACGACGACGGCCCCGCAAGCCAAACGTTCATCGCTGGTGTATTGGAGCAGCAAGGAAAATCGCTGGAAGCCGGTACCTTCGGCGAATACGGCCTCAATGCAGGCGGCTCGGTCGGCCGCGGCCGAGGTCAATCAAGGCTTCACCCAGTACTACGGCCACGAATCGGCGCAATCGGCGACATCCAAGATCGTGGCGGCCAACGCCCGCGGACATCAGGCGTCGCAGGAAGAAATCGACGCCTCCATCGTGATGGCCGCTGCCCGGCACAATGTGGACCCCAACCTGGTGCGCGCGGTGGTGAAGGTGGAATCGAATTTCAATTCCAACGCGGTTTCGCGCAAGGGCGCCATGGGGCTGATGCAGCTAATGCCGTCGACGGCGAAGCAGTTGAAAGTGAAGAATCCGTTTGACCCCGACCAGAACGTGGATGCGGGCGTGCGGCACTTGAAACAACTATTGGAAAATTATGGCGGCGACGTGAGTCTGACTCTGGCCGCCTACAATGCGGGTTCGGGAGCGGTGGCGCGCAGTGCCGGCGTCCCGCACTTTGCCGAGACGCAGAATTATGTGCGGAGAATCACCAACCTCTACTACGGTGGATTTGATCTTTCTCCGTCTGGCCCGTCGCATGATCCCGTGAAGGTTCAACGAGATGCGCGGGGAGTGCTGTACATCAGCAACACCGAGTAGGTTTGCGGCATCTGTTTAAGCAGTAAGGATCAAAATCCCACCCTGTCTCGCAGAAAGCGCGAGACAAGGATGGGGCACCAGGATAGGTTGTACCCAAAAGTTGTATTTGAAATCTCTCAGGTACCTTTAAGCAGTTCAACTGCAACGTTGGATCGAGACTGTAACGGACCGACGATTTGAAGATGAAATCCAGCCAGCGCGGTTTGCGCTGGGCCGTGCTGCTGTTGCTGGCGGCGCTGCCCGGAATGCCGATCCTTGCCTCGGTCATTGTCCCGAACTACGCTTACGCCCGCGCTCATCATACCGATTCTCATCATAATGAAGCCTGGGCGCGCGACCACTTCGCCACTGCCGAGCGCATGCGCGAAGCGCTGAACGGACGCCCGGAAGCCGATCGCGCCCGGCGCGACTACCAGCGGGTTCTCAACGCCTATCGCAACGTTTATTTTGGGGCGCCAGCCTCGACCAAGGCCGATCCCAGTGTGGTGGCAGTGGCCGAGACCCTGGTCGAGATGGGGCGGCGCTTTGACGACGACAAGATTCTGCATGAGGCCGTTGCCCAGTACAAATTCCTGCGAAAAGAATATCCCGGCAGCAAGTACCGTTGTGATGCGTTGTTCACGATTGGTGAAATTTACAAAGACGATTTGAACGATCCCGCTGATGCGCGCGGCGTCTTCCAGGAATTTCTGCATCGCTATCCGCACAACCGTCTGGTGGAAGAAGCTCAGCAGGCTGTCGCGGATCTTGACCACGACGTGGCTGCTCAGAAGAAAGCTGACGCGCAGAAAAAGCCGGGCAAAGAGGCGGCGGATCAGAACAAAACCACCAAGGACTCTCCTGGTCGTGATCCCTCGGACCACGATGCGTCGAACCGGAACTCGCCAAGGCAAGATTCGTCGAACCAGAATTCTTTGCGCCAGAATTCATCGAACCAGAATTCTCCGACTCCGGCTGCTGATTCGCACAGCGACGCTGGGACCAACGCGAAAGCGGATTCCAAACCCGACGCAACGGCGCAGGAAGCTTCCGAGGCGCGCGGGGGACGTCTGGCGCGCGTGACCGGAATCCGGCACTGGTCGACGCCGGACTATACCCGCGTCGCCATTGACCTCGAAAGCGATGTCAAGTTCGGATCGCAGCGCATCGACAATCCGGACCGCATCTTCTTCGATTTGCGCGGCACTAAGCTGGCGTCGACGCTCGTGGGCAAGAGTTTCGATGTGGATGACGGCTTCCTGAAGAAAATTCGCGTGGCGCAGTTTCAGCCTGGGCGCACGCGGGTGGTGCTGGAAGTCGACAGCCTGTCGGACTACGAAGCTTTTTTGCTGCCCAATCCCTACCGGCTGATCATTGACATTCATGGCAAGGACCTTCACGGCAAAGATGCTCACCGCAAAGACAGCCAGATGGCGCGTGCGAGAGAGTTGAAGGACGCCGATACCGAGACGGCCGACGTGGAAGCTCCGCCGAAGGCCGGATCGAAGGCCGAGATTTCCAAAGATGTGCTGAAAGATGTGGCGAAGGACGCACCCAAAGATCTTCCTAAGTCGGAGTTGAAGGCCGATGTGAAGGCGCTGGCCGGGCAAGCCGGCCAGCAAGAAGGAGCAGATCCACGCCGCCCCGGACGCCGATTCGAACGGCACTGCGAACGCCGATTCGAATGCCGATTCGAACGTGGCAGCGAAGGACGCACAGGACAAATCTAAGGCGCGCCCGCAGTCGGACCCGGCAATGAAGACGGTTATAGTCAACAACAAGACCACCGCGGGTCCAATCAAGAAGGTGATCGTGGAGGCGGACAATGCGGAGGCGAATGACGACGACACGTCTCCGGTGAAGGCCGCAAAGGTCAAGCCTCCGGCTTTGCATTCGCATAACTCGTCAGCCTCGACTGCCAGTACGGCGGAGAGTGAACCGGATCCCGATGCCGCCGCGTCCGACGAAAAAGCGGCAAGCGATGCTCCGCCCAGCGCTTCTGCGCGCAGCCAGACAGCATCGCGTCTGAGCACCAGCCACAAATCAACAGATCTGGATATTCACGAAGCCAAGCCGACGGCCAGCGGCGACCGGTCGCTGATTCGCGCCCTGGGGCTGAAAATCGGTAAGATCGTGATCGATCCCGGCCACGGCGGCCACGATACCGGAACGATCGGCCCCGACGGCCTGCAGGAAAAAGATCTCGTCCTCGAAGTCGGACGACGGCTGGGCAAACTGCTGGAAACGCGGCTGGGCGCGGAAGTGGTCTACACGCGCAAGGACGACACGTTCATTCCACTCGAAACGCGCACCGCCATCGCCAACCAGCAGCGTGCCGACTTGTTTATTTCCATCCACGCCAACTCGAGCCATGACGCTGGCGCGCGCGGCGTGGAAACCTATTACCTGAACTTCACTTCCTCGCCGGAAGCGCTGGAAGTGGCGGCGCGGGAGAATGCGGTCTCGGAAAAGTCCATCTACGAGCTGCAGGATCTGGTCAAGAAGATTGCCTTAAAAGAGAAGATCGAAGAGTCGCGCGAATTTGCCGGAGACGTCCAGGAATCGCTGCACAGCGGACTGGCCGCCAAGAGCCCGGCCATTCGCAACCGCGGCGTGAAGAAAGCGCCGTTCATTGTGCTGATTGGAGCCAACATGCCGTCGATACTGGCGGAGATTTCCTTCGTCAGCAATCCCGCCGACGAGCATCGTCTGGAGACCAGCGAGTACCGCCAGCGCATCGCCGAATCCCTCTACCGCGGAATCGCCAAGTATGTCGACGGTCTGAGCGGCGTGAAAGTGGCCAGCAAGCTGGATCGCACCGCGGGCCAGTAGGCGGGACATTCTCAAGCAGAACGACCCGTTCTCGCGGTTTGTATCGCCATCCAAATGATCTATCAGTGCAACCGCCTGATACCAGGACACTTGGCGGATGATCTACATTCTACTTGCAGTGCATTGCCGGCTGTGTACGGACGCCCAATAATGCGACCTGGAACTCACTGCTTGCATTGAGGATGGTTGCTCTATGGAGACTCCGGCTGTTTGCCGCTTACTGGCGCTTACGATTCTGGCAGCTTCGATCTTTTCCTCGACGAAGTCCGCAGGCCAAGATGACCCCTGGCTCGTCCTCAACAAGATCACGCACAAGCGGAGCTACATGATCGAGACCCGCGACCGCAAGTGCGCCTGGGAGGTCATCACCGAGGTTGCCACTGACCACCTTACGGCGAAGAGGTACGCCTCGCCCGAAACACGGACTGTCCTCCGAGCTGATGTTCTGCGCGTGACAGGTCCATTCGTTTACTACAGCGGACGAAGCTCATGGTCGGACGTAAGTTCGCTTCTTCTGGTAGGGCGGCAGCGACTGAAGATCGTCATGAAGGACGGCAAGGCCTATACAGTGAAGCCGCCCTACACCGTTTCCGACGAGGGCATCGCGCCCCGCTCGGGAACACGGCCGAAGATCGCTAAGATCGATATTGCAGAGGTCTATGAAATCGTTCCAAAGCCTCTGACGGATACAGGCGAATATCTTTCGGAGGAACTGGGGCCGATGATCGTCTTTGACCCTGACTGGTACGTGTGGAGTCTTCACCTTGAGCAGCATGTTCCAGTACTGCTCTACGATGCCGGTGCTCCGGAAGATAACTCTTCCGCGCAATGCGTGGCTAAACAACGCTGACGTCGAACGCTTGCGAAGAGGTGAATAGGGGACCTGAACCGGGATCATCAAAATAACAGTGGAGAGAAAATTAAAATGCCCCCCCTCGCGCCAAGAATGCGCGAGAAATGGGGCACCCGCCTTGGAACGGAACTCTACTTACTGGATCGAGCTGCCCACCTGCGAGAAGATGTTGCCGGCGTTGGAGCCGATGAGCCTTATCGTACCGACCACAATTACGAGGATCACCGCCAGCATCACCGAATATTCGGCGACATCCTGACCGCCCTCATCGGACCAAAGCTGTGACCCAAGCCTGGCCAACTCGAGATTCAATGACTTCATAAACGGATCCTATTCTCCCCTACTCGACTCGCCGACTCAGAGTGCCGCGCCAGAAGCTTGTGAAGCCGCAGGCTGGCGCTTGTATCCGGCAAAATTTAATCCCCAGGCTTCAATGTCCTGGGCTGCTGCCTGCAGCCCCACTTGAAACTCAGAGGTGCCAGCCATCTTCTTCGTCCAGACAACCCGAAACTGCAGCTTCCGCTGACGATGGAACACGATGACCTCATCGAGCGCGCTCAATTCGTGATGAACCGAGCCCAGCCGCACTCCATCCGGGTTCACGTCCAGCGTAACCACCAACTCCTCAAAAGCTTTCCCGGCTTTATCTTTGCCCTTCAGTCTTACGGGAATCACCGCCTTGGTCCGATCCCCACTTCTCTTATTAGTCTTTGCACTTTCTGACATTCGATCACCTAATAGTCAGTTTGCCCCCGAAGTCCTTTGCTGTGAATGGCCCCGACGGGTAGTGCCTCGGCCCGAAGGTAACCATTCTCCGGGGCCGGAAAGGCCTGTCAGATCAGGCGGTTACACGCCGGCGGAAACTTTTTGCGGCGCTCTGTGGTCTAATTACGGTAAGGTCTTTACTTTGCGGTAGGTCTTCGACTCTGGTTAAGTCCTGACGAGTCCCGGGGAGATTCATGAGTTTTTCCCGTACGGTCGGCATTCTCGTTTCTGTCGCATGTTGTTTGAGCACGGCGGTCGCGGCGAATCCGCCAGGGGCGCAGGCATCGCCTGTCACATCAGCCGGCACACCCGCTCGCGCGGCTGCCCGTTCGCCACAGCAGTCTTCGCCAATCTTGCCAAAAGAGTTTGGCGGATGGCAGATGCAAGGCTCCCCTCAGACCAGTTCCGATCCCGCGGTCGCGGATGCAGCCAATGCTGCTGTGCTGAAGGAATACGGCTTCTCGGATGCAGCTCTTGCCACCTACACGCGCGACGACGGCCGCACGCTGAAAATTCGCGCCGCGCGCTTCGAAGATGCTTCCGGGGCGTTCGGCGCCTACACGTTTTATCTGCAGCCGGAGATGAGGCCGGAGAACACTGAAGGAGACAGGATCGGCGATCAGGCTGCGTCGCTGGGACAGCGCGTGCTCTTCTATCGCGGGCATGTTCTGGTCGATGCACAGTTCAGCCAGGAATCCGCGATGTCAGGATCGCAGTTACGCGAGCTGGCGGGAGCGCTGCCGCGTCCCAGCGGAAATAACGCGAATTTGCCCACATTTATTGAGTTTCTGCCGCGCCGCGGCTACGTGGCGAACACCCGGAGATATGCGATGGGGCCGGTCGCGCTCGCGGCGCTGGCGCCGCCGGTTTCCGCGGACCTGGTGGACTTCAATGCCAGTTCAGAAGTGACGCTGGCGCACTACGAGACGCCGAGCGGAGAAGCGACGCTGATGTTGATCTCTTACCCCACGCCGCAAATCGCTGCCGAACATCTGCGCCGCGTCGACGCCGCGCATCAACTGGCACAGCCGCAAACCGGAGTTTCGAATGTTGAAAGCGCCGCTTCATTCTTTGACAAGCGTACCGGCCCAATTGTCGTGATCGCCAGTGGGGGCGTGTCAGACAGCGATGCGAAATCTCTGCTGGGCCTGGTGAACTACGAAGCCAAAGTTACCTGGAACACTCCCACCAGCGATCCGCAGGTGCGCGATCTCTACACGCTAATTCTGAATATCGTTGTCCTCTGCGGAATTCTTGCCGGGTTGGCGGTGGTGGCGGGCGTGGCCTTCGGCGGAATCCGCATTTTGGCCAAGCGCTGGTATCCCGACAGGGTCTTTGATCGCCCCGAAGCGATGGAATTCATCTCCCTGCGGCTGACGGAAACGGTGGTTAAGGGAGCCTCCCAAAGCGGACCTGACGCCAGCCCCCAGGCCCCTCAAAATCCCGCCTGAGCCTGGGTAAGTGCCTTTAGATAGATTGGCTTAGGACCTTCCACAGGAGATTTTGTCTCAAATTGGTACACTCGCCGGTGATATTGATTGGTTCTGTAACTGATTGAAAACAAAGACATTTATTTCACAAAAATCGCTTGACACCCCCCTTTTTTGGCTCATAAGATTTGCGCAGAAAGTTTTGACGGATTTCAAAGCTCCGTTGGAACTATTCTCCCTTGAAGAAGAGGCTGCCCTGTTGCCGGGTAGCCTCTTCGTTTTTGTGTCGCACTCCGTCGCGCGGATCACTTCAGCATCAACAGGTCGGGTGATCGTGTTGTCATGCGCATGGAGTCATGCGAATGAACGGAACTGCCGAAGTTTTTCTGCGTATCTTCTATTGAACAAGTTCTGTTGCATCAGTTTCGTGGAACGAGTCTTGTTGCAACGGTTCTTGCAGATGCGCTGGCGCTATTCGGAAACCGGGAGGGTCTCATGTTCTGCGATGGATGTGGTGCGGCTGTGGAATCAGGACAAGCCTATTGCAGCAAGTGCGGCAAACAGCTTCTGGCTCCGGTCCTGATGGCGGGAGCAGTCCCGGGCCGGGTGCAACAACATTCGCATCTGCTAGGCATTCTGTGGCTAGCCATGTCGGCGTTGTATGCGGTCATCGGCCTAATCATGGTTGTTCTCGGCAATACGTTGTTCGCGCACCTGCACGAAATGGGAGCGCCGCCGGAAGTACCCACCGGTTTTCTGACCGCGATCGTGAGCACGGTTGGGATTCTTATCTTGGCTGGCGCCGCATCCGGATTCTTCGCGGGCTGGGGATTGCTGCACCGCGAAGCCTGGGCGCGCGTAGTCGCGCTGGTGCTGGCGTTCATGTCACTGTTTGTCGTCCCCTTCGGAACCGCCATCGGCGTGTACACGATGTGGGTGCTGCTGCCGGGCGCGTCGCAGCAGGAATACGATGCCATGGTGGAGACGCGCGCAGCCTAAGAGGCGATTCCGCGCGCGCTGCATGAGTTCGCAGTCGCCCGCTACCTGTCGGTCGTATCTCTTTACGCTTTCCGGCCTCCCATTTAGAATCGAGAGCAGGCCGACGTAGCTCAGTTGGTAGAGCAGCCGATTCGTAAACTGTCATTCTGTTTCATCCCTATATAAGATTCAATGAGATAGCTTGTCTGGCGCGGTGCCTCGCGCCCTCAAATGGCCACACTTGTCATCGAAATGTTAGACAGGATGTTAGACAGGTATCCACGGCGTTCCCTGCGTTCTCTGCGAAGTTCGTCCGGGTCGTAGGCGTCCGGCACTGTTCTGCACGTAGAAACAGGCAGCGCGAGCAAGTCGACAATCTGAACGGCTTTTGGGTCGAGAATCTGAGCGGCAGCTTCTTCGCGATTTTCGAACAAGAGAATCTTGCCCATCGACCCCATGCCTGGGGTGTAGAGAGCGAAGCGACCCGAGCCACCGACGACGTGACCCGGAAATCTGCGCTTTGCTGCTTCAAGAAAATTATTGTTTTCCATCACCATCTACCTCTACATTCTTCTCCAGCTTTTCGACGACGGCTCGCCTGATGAATTCTGACGGCGGAATGCCGACAGCTTCTTGCTTCTGCTTCAGCGCGTCGACGACCGACTTCGGGAAACGAACGGTCACGACTTCAGTCAGTTCTTTTGTCATACAAGGCTCACAATGTTGTAGATGTGTGACGCTACTGTTTGACGATGAGCGGCTCAGCGCGACGACCAAGAAATGTCTCTCTGACAGCAGCAACTCGCGCAGGATGCTCATAAGCAGCGACGACAGCTTGAGCTTTCTTGAACTCGTTGTAGGCGTGGATTGCTTTGAGGATTTCATCCCAGCGTCCGCCGCTCTCTTGCAGCTCTTCGCAAGCCAAGTAGATTCCGTCCAGAGTGTCAGCGTCGACTGTCAGCAGGATTCTGCCGTCACGACTGTCCCTGATTTCTGGCACTGTAAAGCCGTCGAGACCTCTGATTGTTTTTTCAATAGCTTTGCGTCCGTTTGTGAACTCCATTTTCATTTCTCCTCTGATGTTGCTTTTGCTGTTGCTTCTAAAGATTCAACAAACGCCACGCCCACCAAAGCCGCGCGAGCGCCGCCCAGCTCGCTCAGACTTATCAGTCATGCGTTCCGAAGAGGGATAACGACCGTGCTCTTTGGTCTTGGCGTTCCCCCTGAGACTGCGCAGCTAATTCTCCGGCACGAAGATGTCGCGACGACGCAAGCGCACTATCTAATGCTAAAATCCAAGAAAGAAGGCAGCGCTGCGATGAAGAAGCTTGGCCGCGTGGTTAGACGAATGTTAGACAAGCAAACCAAGAGAAGTCGCAGGAAGCCGCGTAAACACTGAATAAGCCGACGTAGCTCAGTTGGTAGAGCAGCCGATTCGTAATCGGCAGGTCAGCGGTTCAAGTCCGCTCGTCGGCTCCATCCTTTCAATCACTTACCACCCTCTTCGCTGAGCGAACTGTTAAGACCTTGCCGCTGCAATCAAATCATTGGCGGTCAGATCGGCAAAGGCCGCAGGCGTATCAATTAGAAATGACGGGCTACCCGCATCTGCGACGGTGGTGAAAGGGTCGTTCTGCTTAGTGCGCAAGAAAAACCAATCGGGTACTTCCTGGGGTCCCTTGATGCGGACAAGTCTGGCGGCATTTGCGAAGGCCGAAAAAGAGTAGCGGTTTTTGGCGGTAGCGCCATGCTCCTCTCCGGACATCATCCTATAAGCATTCGGCGTGGCTTCGACCTTCAAGCGGGGGCTCAAAGCTCGTAACAAATAAAGTGCAACGAAGACTGGTTTCGCCAACTCAGGCACTGTCGAAAGCTCTGCCCATTCCGTATCGCCCTCGAAGCGCTCGTAGATGAAACGCCGCTTCACCGGATCCAGCCTGATCTTTACCGGAGGCTGAATCTCCACCTGCATGCCAGGAAACTCCTGCAACATGAGTCTTGCCAAGATCCATTCCTTCTGTGAACCCGAAAGCCATAAGCCGCGCGTCAACTTGTGCGTTTCGTTCGAGGTACGCGCGCGTTCCCAGAATGTCTCTTCGAGTTGACTGAACTGAAAGAGGACGTTAAGTAGGCTGACATTGCCGATCTCCTGCATGGCATCTGAATAAGCTGCCACCGAGCTGGAAATATCGCTGAGCAATAGCTGGTGGTTCCATAGATTGCTCGTGGGCGGGGGAAAGAGGCTAAGCACCGGCGCCTCTAGAACGATTGGAGTAGTCACGCTCATTGCCTTGCTCATCACTTCGCGAGTCTCAAGTTCCCGCAGAGGTGCAGTCTTCGAGGCGTCAGCTCTCGCCGGAGGATGTCGCAGAAAATCGTGCAGCAACGGCGGACTGAGGATCCATTCCGTGGCAGTTAACGCGGCATTGTAAGCATCCGTCTCACCACGGTACAAAGTGACCGGCAGCGGACGCCGGAGCACGAGTTTGCCGGTGGCCGCGTCTACATCCAGCATCATGGGTGCTATCAAGAACCTTTCGTACCATGGATCGACGGCGGGGCCAGGAAACATCTCTTCCACCGTCCGTTTAACGACTTCCGAACCGGTCATGGGCCATGCAATCTGCAGCGGTGTGCCCTTTACGCGCAGGGGGCGAAGGTCGTAGCGCTCAGACTCTCCCGTCCGGATGAGGCAGCCCAGTTGAGCGAGCATGCGTGGAGTCTTGAAGGGGTCGGGAGCATTGCTCAGGTCAACCAGCGCAAGATCCGGGGGAACGAGGCCAGATTGAAGTAGTTTGTCAATATCTGGCAGAACGGAGCCGGGCTGAGGTGAATCCCACTTTTCAACATCAAACGCATAGATGTAGCCAAGTTCGGCAGCGCGTGAATATTCAAGCCACTTGATCTCGTGTTTCAACTCAGACACCCATGCCGGCCTGGCCGCATCGGGCAGGCTGCTCTCGGGCACCCACGTCCCCACATGCAGAGCAAACCAGGCAGCAGATTCCAGGGAGTGGGTGACATCAAGATATGAAGACCCCGATGCGTAGTGCTGGGCCACCGCTTCTTGCCACAGGGCCTCAACCTGCAACTCTTCGCCGGCAAGATGGGGAAGCGCGTGATCTGCCCTAAGTTCTTTGAGCAGCAAGCGGCTGTAGCAAAGGCAAATCGGTAAGGAAGCAAGACGCGTTCGGTACGAGGCCGGGGTAATCGTGGGATAGTCGGTTGTCTGGCCCCGAAACACACGCACTTTGCCCGGAGCGACCGGAGGAAGCGCATTCACAGCGTCCTGAAGCGCGGAAAGAGAAGTAAGCGGGGCCATGTCGGAGGTGTTCCTCCTTACAATGCTTGAGCTTTGGAGCTCAGGCAATTTCGATTAATTAGCCAGCCCTGGGTCGAGCGTAGGAGCGGTCTTGGCCAAAGTCAACTGCGAAGATCAGCCTGTTACGAAATCCGAACACTCTAAGGATGGCTAAAGTTGGCGGGGCGCTTGGAGTCGATGGCGAAATCCCATTCTGCGCGATCTCCATCCCTTCGATTTATTCAGACCAGCGATCCAACTGGGAAGGCTGGCTCACATTCCGAGCAGGTTGGGATGGAGTTTGGCGTATCCGTGCTCTTGCGCCCAAAGGTTGAGCGGCACGGACGCGAGTTCGTCAACCAGAGGTTCGGCGAGGCCGTTCTTGGTGAGGTCAATCGTCTTGATGTAGGTGTGGCAAGCGTCGCAGCACTCGACGCGGATGTAGGGCAGTTCTTCGGCAGTGTAGACCGGAAGCTTGGCGTGGTCCTCCTGGCCGCAACCGGGACAAACGATGCGGCGGAATTCCCACTCGGCGAGGCAAAAACCACAGAGCAGGCTGCGGCTGCCGCCGTCGCCCTGTGGCCGCAGGATGCCAAGCGCGGGTTTGCGATTGCAAAAGGGACACAGCGGATGCGTGTAGCCCTCTGTTTGCAGAAGGGCGTTAGAGCGGAGGAATTCGGCGCAGGGCTGTAGAAACGCCAGCACCAGGAATTCCTCGGGATCGGTTGGCCTATCGAGGTTGGTCCAGCAGTGCGCGAGCAGCTCAGACCAGGAATCGGGGTCCGCGTGGCGAAGATCGTGCGCAACTTGGGCGAGGCTGGCCGGAGCGTGGCCTTCGACGACGGTAAGGAATGATGGGAAACTGGCGAGCAGTTTGGGCCAATTCGGCTGCAACGGGATTGAGCTTTTTTCTAACGAGCCTTCTAGCTTTTGGTAGAGACTTTCCTGGAATCGGGCGGCGTGAATGTAGAAGCCGAGAATCTCCGCGGCGAAGGGGTGTTGGACGGCAAGCCGCTCCGCGCGCCGGATGCGCTGTTGCCAGGGAGTATTCGGCACCGGGCGATTATCAGGCTTATGGCGGCGGCAGGCAAATCTCGAGTTTCCAGTTTCCAGTTTCCAGTAGGCCCCGGCGCGAATCGCTTCTCATCTGCTGGAAACCAGAAACCAGAAACCGGAAACTTGGGTCCTGCATTGACTCTGAGCCGCAACGGGGAATATAGTTCTCGGAATCTTGGGGTGCGGTCCGGCCGGTAGCTGATTGATAGAAGTCGGAGGATGCGCAATGGAACTCTCCCGCAGAACCTTCCTGAGAGGCGCGCTCGTGGGTGGAGCGGGTTTCTCTCTCCTGGGCTTCGATCTGACGCCCGCGGTGGCGCAGCTCAAACAGCTCAAGATTGCCCGCGCGACAGAAACGCGATCGACCTGTCCTTATTGTGCCGTAAGCTGCGGCGTCCTCATTTATACGATTGGCGATAAAGCCAAGAACGTGACCCCGCAGGTGATTCACGTCGAGGGCGACCCCGACCATCCCATCAATCGCGGCACGCTGTGTCCGAAGGGCGCATCGCTCGAGCAAGACATTATGAATCCGCGGCGCTTGCTGAAGCCGCAGGTGCGGCGCCCCGGTTCGGATCACTGGGAGGACATCGCCTGGTCGCAGGCCATCGACGAGATCGCGCACTGGGTGAAGAACACGCGCGACAACTCCTTCATTGAGAAAGACTCGCTGGGACGCACCGTCAACCGCTGCGAAAGCATGGCATGGATCGGCGGCTGCACCGACACCAACGAATTCAATTACCTCGTCGTCAAGACCATGCGCGCCCTGGGCCTTACGTATCTCGAGAATCAGGCCAGGGTTTGACACGGCCCAACGGTCTCAGGTCTGGGACCAACATTTGGACGCGGGGCCATGACGAATGGCTGGACCGACATCAAGAACGCCGACATGATGTTGGTCATGGGCGGAAACCCCGCCGAAAACCATCCTTGCGGCTTCAAGTGGGCGATTGAAGCCAAGCGTACCCGGAACGCGAAGCTGATTGTCGTCGATCCGCGCTACACGCGAACCGCCGCGGTTTCCGACCTGTTCGTGCAGATCCGCGCAGGAGCTGACATCGCGTTTCTTGGTGGCATAATCCACTACGCACTCGAAAATAATCGCGTCGCCAAGGAATATCTTGTCAACTACACCAATGCCGCTTTCATCGTGAAGGATGGTTTCAAGCTGCCGGAAGATGGCCTTTACTCCGGCTTCGACGCTGGCTCTCAGACTTACGACCGCTCTTCATGGACGTACGAGGAAGGCAACGACACCGGCGGCGCGGCCCCATCGCATCCGGCAGCACCTGCGCCAACGCCTACGCCAGCCGGAGGTGTACCACCCGTGGGATCGGCGAGGCCCTTGCCTGCACTGCCGCCCAAGGTTGCCTATGACCTGACTCTGCAGCATCCCCGGTGCGTCTACCAGTTGTTGAAGCAGCAGTATTCGCGCTATACGCCGGAGATGGTGGAGCGCATTACCGGGATTCCGAAAGACCAATTCCTGAAGGCTGCTGACCTGTTCACTTCCATCCGCAAAGATGGCGACATGAAGAAGGTGGCCACCATCATGTACGCCGTGGGATGGACGCAGCACAGTTTTGGCACGCAGATCATCCGCACGGCGGCCATGTTGCAGTTGCTGCTGGGCAATGTTGGGCGAGCCGGCGGCGGCGTTAACGCGCTACGCGGCCATTCCAACATTCAAGGCGCGACCGACATGGGCGGGATCTTTGACGTCTGGCCCGGCTACCTAAAGGTGCCGAATCCGACCGATGTGGACCTGGCCGCATATCTGAAACGAATTACGCCCACTTCTTCCAAGCCGGCGCCGTGGGATTCGTTTAATTACTGGTCGAACACGCCCAAGTTTGTCGTGTCGTATTTGAAAGCCCTGTACGGCGACGCGGCTACAAAAGATAACGACTACGCCTTCCAGTACATGCCGAAAGTGGATCGCAACTACTCCTGGACGCAGATCTGGGACAACATGTATCGCGGAACGGTGAAGGGGATGCTCGCCTTCGGCATGAACGGCGTAGCCATTGGGCCGGACTCGCAGAAAAATATTGACGCGCTCAAAAAAGCCGACTGGCTGGTGGTCGGCGAGATTTATCCCGACGAGACCAGCGAATTCTGGAAGTCTCCGGGAGTCACGCCCGAGGAAATGAAGACGATCAAGACCACGGTCTATCGTCTGGCGTGTGCCGGTTTCGCCGAGAAAGATGGATCGATGACCAACTCGGCGCGCTGGCTGCAATGGAAAAACGCCGCCGTGCCCACTCCCGGCGAGTGCCGCCTCGATCAGGACATCGTCGCGCAAATTTTTCTCCGCGTGCGTGAGCTTTACCAGAAAGACGGCGGCAAATTTCCCGACCCGATTCTCAACCTGACATGGCCCTATTCGAACGCGCAGCATCCCCCTCTCGGGGAACTGGCCAAGGAGTTGAACGGCAAGGCTCTGGCGGATCTCACTGATCCGAAGACGCAAGTCACCATCAAGCGCGGCCAGCAATTGCCGGGATTTGCCTGGCTCAAGGATGACGGCACAACGGCCTGCGGCAACTGGATTTATTCCGGATGCTGGACCGAGGCGGGAAACCAAACCCTTCGCCGAGGCACCGAAGATCCTTCGGGCCAGGGCGTCTACCAGAACTGGGCGTGGTCGTGGCCGGCCAACCGCCGCGTGCTCTACAACCGCGCTTCCTGCGATCCGGCAGGCAAGCCCTATGACGCCTCGCGGAGGCAGGTGTGGTGGAACGAATCGACGCAGCTGTGGATGGGAAACGACGTGCCTGACTTCAAACCGGACTCCAACCCCAAAGATCACATGGGCCCGTTCATCATGAACGCCGAAGGCGTTGGCCGCATCTTTGGCCCGCTGGGCGCGTTCGCCGACGGGCCTTTTCCCGAGCACTACGAGCCCATCGAGAGCCCGGTGCAAAATGCGTTGCACCCGGGTCAGCAGAACAATCCTGTGGTCAAGAAGCTCAAGACGGCGGCCGACAAGTACTCGACCGTGGGTGATGAATTCAAAATCGTCTGCACCACCTACCGACTCACCGAGCATTACCACTACTGGACCAAGAACAATCAGATGAACGTGCAATTGATTCCCGAACCGTTCGTCGAGATTCCAGTTGAGTTGGCAGCGGAGTTAGGCATTAAAGGCAACGACAAGGTGAAGGTCACCAGTGCGCGCAGTTACTACGTCGCCAAGGCATTCGTGACGAAACGCATCAAGCCGATGACGATCGACGGCAAAAAGATTTACCAGATTGGCATTCCGATCCACCAGGGTTATCGCGGCATTCAGGAAGACGCGGGCAAGGATGCGAGGACCATCCTCAACCGTCTGACGCCAACTGTGGTCGATCCGAACGCGTTTACGCCAGAATTTAAGGGTTTTATGGTGAAGCTGGAAAAAGCGTGAAGAAGAATTGTGTAATTGAGAAAATTTGTAATTGAGCAATTGAAAACCATGACGCGGCTCGGCGTGAGGTTTTAAATTGCGCAATTACCAAATTACACAATTACCCAAATGTTTTTATGAGCCAGGCAACTTTAGCAATCCGCAGAATTTCCGGCCACGCCGGGCCAGCTCCCGGCGAAGGTGTGGAGCGCGACTATCAGGTCTGCAAGCTGATCGACACCACCACGTGCATCGGCTGCAAGGCCTGCGAAGTGGCCTGCCTCGAATGGAACGGCTACTCCTTCACCGACACCGTCTTCAACAACAGCTACCAGACCATGCCGGAGACGGCGTGGAATTATTGGAACCTGATCAAGTTCAACGAGCACGAGCAGGAAGACGGCAGCCTGCGGCTGCTCATGCGCAAAGACCAGTGCATGCACTGTGCCGATCCCGGCTGCTTGAAAGCTTGTCCCGCCGACGGCGCTATCGTGCAATACACCAACGGCATCGTCGATTTTCAGCAGCAGAACTGTATTGGCTGCGGGTATTGCGTAAGCGGATGCCCCTTCGACATCCCCAAGTTCAATCCCGCGACCAAGAAGATGTTCAAGTGCACGCTGTGCGTCGACCGCGTGAGTGAAGGGTTGGAACCGGCCTGCATCAAGTCCTGTCCGACGGGATGTCTCCACTTCGGAAGTAAAGACGACATGACCGATCTGGCGGAGACGCGTGCCCGGCAGCTGCGTGAGAATTACGGCATTGACAAGGCGGGAGTCTACGATCCTGCGGGCGTGGGCGGAACCGGCGTCATCTATGTGCTCCACGATGTGACCAACCCTGAAGCGTACGGCGGCTTGCCCAAGGATCCGCACATTCCCTGGGTGGTGAAGTTCTGGAAAGGCCCGGCGAAGTGGATAGGGAATCTCGCTATGCTGGGCGGCATACTCGGCGTGACGCTGCACTACTTCCGGTATGGTCCGAAAGAAGTGCATCCTGCACCGCATGAGGACGGAGGCCAGCCGTGAGTTCGCACACCATCTCCCCACCGCGCACCACCGGCGAACCCGGAGAACGCATCCTCCGCTACACGTTTGTCGAGCGCGTTCACCACTGGCTCGGCGCCGTGTTCTATATCTATTGCCTGGTTACCGGCCTGGCTTTCTGGTCGCCGTACATGTTCTGGCTGGCTGTGCTCGTCGGCGGCGGAGCGACGGCCCGCTTCTGGCATCCATGGTTTGGCGTGGCTTTCACGCTTTCCATGTTCTGGATGTACAAGATGTGGCGCTCCGACATGCAGACCACCGACGCCGACCGGCGCTGGAAGAAAGCCATGAAGCACTACATCGAGAATGACGACCAGAATCTTCCCGCCGAAGGCCGCTTCAACTACGGACAGAAAATATTCTTCTGGCTGATGTTTTATGGCGTGATCCTGCTGGCGATCTCGGGCGTGGGTCTATGGTTTGTCGAGTCCATCCCGTGGAGTCTGCGCTGGCTGCGTTATCTGGCAGTCACGGTGCACGTAGTCGCGGCCCTGGCGACCATCGGCGGCTTCATCATTCACGTTTACATGGGCACGGCCATGGTGCGCGGCGGGTTCACCTCGATCATTCGCGGAGAAGTCTCCACGGCCTGGGCGAGAACCCATCATCGTCTCTGGTACGATCAGGTCACCAAACGACCGTCCAAGGAGAAATAACGCCAGACCCAGTCTGCGTATCGAATTTCTCCGGCCCCTCGCGGTACAATTTCTCGGGTTCAAATCATGGCCAAATATCCAATTCAGTCGAAGCGCGGAGCACCGCCGCAAGGCGCCTACTCCCAGGGATGGCGGGCGGGAGATTTTATCTTCGTGACCGGCACCGGGCCGATCGATCCCGTGAACGGAAAGCTCGTGGGCGACACCATTGAACAGCAGACCGAGCAGACTATCGATAACATCTCCGCGATTCTTGAGGCCGACGGCGCTTCGCTGAGCGATGTGGTCAAATCCACGGTTCACCTCAGCGACCTGACGCTGTTCGCTCGCTATAACGCGGTGTATGCGCGGCGGCTTTCGAAGCCGTATCCGGTGCGGACCACGGTGGGCAGCGATCTCGGCCACACCCCCGGTATGCTGATCGAAATCGATTGCATCGCGTATCGCGTGGGGAAGAAGGCGAAGCCGCGTGCCACAAGAGAAAAATCAGCACGCAGTAAGTAAGCAATTGCAGACTGTACTCTAGTCTTGAAGGGAATGCGACCGGTCCACCACCGGCGATAGCGGCGCCTCGCGCCCGCGCGCCGAGACCTTCTCCACCGAATCGATCCTGCCGTCGCGCACCAGCAGCGCAGCATCGAAGTTGTTCACCGTAGGACAAACGTGCCGGGGAAGAAGATAGAGCACGTCCCCGACCTCCGGACTCGCCCCGCCCTCCGCCACTGCCAGCGGCAGATGCTCTTCGCTGGGCGAGAGCGGAGTCAATTCCGGATGTCCTACGACCACGCAAGTGGGAACTCCTGAATCGGCGGATACGGTCTTGTGGCCGGCGTCGCAGGTAACGACGCCGGCATGCGGACGGCTGACCACGCGCGCTACCACCAGCGCTGCCGGGCGATAACCATATTCCTCCGGAAGCTGTTCCAGGCTGGTGGCATCGCAATAAACAACGGTGCCGGGCGAGACGCGATGGACAAAATCACCGCGGCGAAAAGCTTCATAGGCGAGCGCGCACGGAAAGGTAGGTGTTCCAGCGGTGATGACCTCCGCCACCTTCGTCCCGGAACGATCAATTTCATTCACAATTTCAAGCAATCGATCGTAGCCGCGGTGCGTTGCCGCAGTCCGCTCCGGTTCCGCGCCGCCGCCGTATTGACCGTCATAGTAATGCAATCCGCGAAACTCCAGTCCGGCTCCGGCAAGCGTGCGCGCCAAATTTACCACGACAGCGGTGTCGCTCTGTTCAATGCCAGTACGATTCATCCCCGGATTGATATCGAGAAAAATCCCGATGCCACTGCCACGCCACTGCCGCACCTGTTCTTCATTCTCGGCCAGAACGGAAATGCGTATGCCGGGGAACTGCTGCGCGAGGTCACGCACGCGGCGTGCATTCGCGCCCATCGTAGGATAGGCGAGCAGCACATCTGCCGCTCCGCTCTGGCACGCCACCAGGAGTTCCAGCGTGGTCGCGCACTTGAAGTTGCGGACGCCGCGCCCCACCAACATGCGCAGAGTGTAGGCGAGCTTGGCCGTCTTAATGTGCGCCCGCCAGCGATCGGCATCGCCAGCCAGAAGTTTCAACGTGCACTCGATATTCGCCGCGATGAAATCCGGATACAGCACCAGCGCCGGAGTCAACACATCGTCCACGGCGGCGACACCGTAGCGCTGGTCCCAGCGATAAGCACTTAGCATGATTTGCTCACGATTGATTGCTGCGTTGCCACCCCGGCCTCGATAATACCGCGTAAATCGCGCCTATGCTGGTTGACGCCCTTCACTGCGCAGAGTACGCTCGCTGAACCTTATTGTGTGCGAGGTCCCATCTGTCGGATCGTAATAAGCCGTTGCTTGAACAATCCGCCGAGCGACCGGATTTAGTTCGCGGCTTGGGCCTGTGGTCCGCGACTGCGATCGTCATCGGCGACACCATCGGCACGGGAGTTTTTCTCGTCACCAGCGACATGGCCCGCGCCGTCGGCTCGGCCACGCTGGTGTTTGTGGCGTGGATCGCCGGCGGCTTCATCGTACTTTGCGGCGCCTTCTGCTACGCCGAACTGGGCGCGGCATTCCCCAAGGCCGGCGGCCCGTACGTTTACCTCAACCGCGGACTCGGCCCGCTCTGGGGATTTCTTTTTGGCTGGATGAGTTCGTTTCTCGAACGCCCGGTCGCCATGGCAACTCTGGCCGCGGGATTGCTGCGGTTCGCCGGATTCCTTTTTCCCATCGTCGCCACGCCTTTGTTCCGCGGACATATCGCAAGTTACGACTTCACTTTCACCGCCGCTCAGCCGCTCGCGGCTCTGGTCGTGATCGTGGTGACGGCAATCAATTATCTGAGCGTGCAGCTGGGCGGCGCAATCCAGGTGCTGCTGACTTGCTTGAAGATGGCGACGATCCTGGTGATCGTGATCGCTGGCATTCTGTTCGGAGGGCGACATGCCATCGAAGCCGCGCGGGTCGCGCCTTCGAGCTGGGGAGCATTCGGCTGGGGAGCATTTAGTTGGGGAACGATCAGTTGGGGAACGATCAGTTGGGGAACCATCGGAGCTGTGCTCACCGCGCTGGTTCCGGCCATGTGGGCCTACAACGGCTTCAACGATCTGGGCGACCTGGGCGAAGAAATCGTACATCCGCAAAAAAACATTCCCATCGCAATCATTCTAGGGCTGCTCACCGTGGGTGGCCTTTACCTGCTGGCGAATGTGGTTTACTTCCACGCACTGTCATTTGCGCAGATCGCCGCTTCTTCGCATGTTGCGTCGGATGTGGTGCAATCGTTTGCCGGTTCGCGCGGAGCGGCCTGGCTCACGCTTGCCATGGCGATTTCGGCATTAGGAGCGCTGCACGTGGTGGTGCTGACGGGCGCCCGCATTCCGTATGCCATGGCGCGCGACGGCGTCTTCTTTCAATTCGCCAGCCGCATTCAGCCTTCTTTTCGTACGCCGAGTGGAGCGCTGATCTTTCTCGGTTCCGTCGCGGCGCTGCTCGCCTTGACCGGAACGTTTGAAGAACTCTATTCGCTGTTCGTTTTTGCCGTGTGGATTTTCTTTGCGCTGACCGCGATTGCGGTTCTTCGTCTGCGCCGAACTGAGCCCGATCTGGTGCGGCCCTACCGCGCGTGGGGATATCCCTGGACGCCGCTCATCTTCTTAGTCGCCGCACTCGCTCTGACTGTCAACCTGTGGATGGTCCGCCCGGTGCGCTCCTCGCTCGGACTGCTGGTGATCGCGGCCGGCATTCCGTTTTTCTACCGCTGGCGCGGACGGCCTCAGACCTGAAGACTGCGCAGATAAGGGACGCTCGCTTTCATCATGTCCAGATTCATTTCGACGAAGTAATTCCTGATGCCGCCGGTCTTCGCTGCGGTAAAGATTTTCTTCCAGTCCAGAGAATCTTGTCCCACGGGCGCCGTTTTCCTGGTTTCGACCGACCAGCCCTGCACGTGCATGGAAATAAAACGGCCGGGATACTTGGTGAAATATTCGGCGGCATCGTAGCCGCGGCTTATGGTCGAGACCTGGAACTGGAACTTCACCAGGTTCGGATCGAGCAGGCCGAACAAAATGTCGTAGGTGCGCTTGCCCTCGACCATAGTGAGTTCAAAATCTTCGTTGTGAAGACCCTGCTGGATGCCCGCTTTGGCCGCCTGTTCGCCCATCTTGTTATATTCGTCAGCCGCTTTCTTTACGTCGTCCATCGTCGGTTTCTCAGGCCCGTCGAGACTCGGCACCAGCATCTGCGTGAGGCCGATATCTTTTGCCCAGGCGATAGAGCGCGCTTGGTCTTTTCGCAGTTCGTCGATGCCGAAATGCGAACTGACACAACTCACCCCGGCATCGCCCAGAATTTTCCGCAGCTCGGCTCCCTTGTATTTGGCGAGACCCGCGAAGCCCTCATCGGCGTAACCTACAGGAGAGCACAGCTCGATCGTCTGAAATCCGGCAGCGGCCAGCTGTTTGATGGTGCCGGGAAAATCCTCGGCAATCATTTTCCGGACCGGCCAAGTCTGGCATCCAATGGGCATCCCCAGTGGATTGGCGCGCAGGTTGAACACTCCGGCGGAAGCCAATCCGGCCGCCGCCGTGCACGTCGCCGCACTCTTCAGGAATTCTCTTCTTGAGGTCTTGGACATGATTGCCTCCTCAGATTCAGCGAACGAACAAAAGATTTCCGACCTTCAGACTGCTTTCTCCGCGGCCCTCAGGGGCTAAAGCCGCCTCGCAAGAGCCGCTGACGCGGCGCTGAAGCGCCGCTCTTCCACGTCACTGCACGCAGTGCCGATCGCGCGGCCCGTTTCCACTGCTCCGACGCCAACCGTGGAAGAGCGGCCCTTCAGGGACGCGTCAGCAGCCGGCTCTGGACTGGGCTTTAGCCCCTGTGGTCCTACAGTTCCCACCCGCTGCGCCGTTCCGGCCGCACCCACTTCTGCGCGACCTCCGAACTCACCTTCATGTTCGACCGATCCCAGGTGACCCGTTCACCTAGTCGAGCGGCGACATTTCCCAGCAGCAATGTTTCAGTGACCATGCCCTCGAATTCGAAGTTTCCGCCAGGTTTTACTTTGCCGCCTTTGCAGGCGTCGAGCCACTCGCGCTCGTTGCCCGGCGAGCGCGGCAGAGTTTTCGGCGGCTGCTTGTACGCGTCCATTTTCGATTGCGGAATGATTTGCGGATTTCCCCCGTTGAAGGTGCAGAGAATCTTGCCTTTGTCTCCGATGAAGAGCATGCCTTCGCCCTCTTCGCCTTCCTTTTCATTCTTGAACGGGCGGCCGCCTTCGAGTTCCTCGGGACGCTCGGGCCTCAAGCCACCGTCATACCAGGTGAATTTCACCGGAGGCATATCGCCGCGCGCCGCGAACTTATAGCGGATGATCGACGCCAGCGGGTAAGTCTCATCGTAGCGGTCGCTGGAACTGGCTTCCACGCTCACCGGCGCGTCTAGCTTGAGCACGCGGAAGATTGTGTCGAAGCTGTAGGACCCCATATCGCCCAGCGCGCCGCAACCGAAGTCGGCAAAGCCGCGCCACACAAACGGCAGATACGCGTGGTTGAACGGCCGCTGCGCTGCCGGACCGAGCCACAAGTCCCAATCCAAACCTTCGGGCACAGGTTCAGTTTCTTTCGGGCGTTCGATGCCCTGCGGCCAGAACGGCCGGCTCGACCAGTTCTTTACCTCGCGCACTGGGCCGATGGCGCCGTCCCAAATCCATTCACAGAGCTGGCGAGTCGATTCCGACGCCTGGTTCGCCACCGCAATCTGCGTAGCTACTCCGGTTTCGCGGGCGATTTCGGCAATGCGCCGCGCTTCGTAAATGGTGTGCGTCAGCGGCTTCTGGCAGAAAACATGTTTCCCCTTCTTCATCGCCGCGGCCGATACCGCTGCATGCAGGTTGTCGGTGGTGCAGACCACCACGGCGTCGAGGTCTTTCTGCTTCTCCAGCAACTCGCGGAAATCAGTGTAAGCCGCGCAGCCGTGATACTGGCCGGAGCGTTTCTGGGTCGCGTAATAGCCGTCGACAATCTTCTGGCAAGGTTCGCGTCCGGCCACGCCGCCGGTCACGGCCAGGGTGTGCGACAACCGAATCGACTGGTCGGGGCTCAACCAGTCCCAGCCACTGTCGACGCCGAGCAACCTGCGCACCGACTTGCAGAACTCGTGCGTATCCCACTGCGGATAATCCGCGCCGGATTTATTGACGTCGCACACAGCCACGCCCTGCACATCAGGCTCGTGCAGGAAATGCAGCATCACGCGCAAGCCCTGCGCGCCCACGCCAATGAAAGCAATGTTGACTTTGTCGCTGGGCGCAACATATCCCGGCCCGCCCAACACGCGCCGCGGCACAATCGAGAAGCCGATTGCCGCTGCTGCCGATTGTCCGATGAATTTGCGCCGCGAAACGGCGCCGTCCAACAAGCCGCGAGGCCCCAGCGGATTCTTCATTGTCGCCTCCTTGACCGCAGCTCACAGGCGCCGTACGACGCTGGCTGTCCGCAGGTTGCGGCGACTGCCATGCCCGAATGCAACGGGATACTGTAACCGAACCTAGGGCCGGCGTGGGAGAAAGTTGAGAGACCCAAGTTGAGACGCCAAAGATCAGCGATTCGCGTCCGCCGGTTAGGCTGCGGTCTTCACTAGATTGTTACAGCTTTAGCATTCCGCCTTTGTGCCCGCTCCTCGAATTCGCCCGGAAGTTGTTGTTCTGGGCCCATTTGGCACGCACCTACCACTTTCGTGCCATATGTAGCACGGGTGAGCCATTTACCCAGTTTGGGGTCAGAGTTAAATTGTCCTTGAGCAGCACTTGGGGGAGGGCTGATCAACAGACGTCCCACGACTCATACCGAGTCTGGGGCGTTTTGTTTTGCGCGAAAGACGTGGGCCCCTCCGCGATCATCATTTTCTGTCATTCCGAACCGGGCTGAAAGCGCGGTGAGGAACCTGCTGTTCGCCGGCGAGCACCGAACCCCGCCATCAAACCGCCCTTCGAACTGACCGATTTCAAACTATCCTCTCCGCTCTCGCCCGCCCCTGCTACCACTCTCTCTTCCGATGGTGGTAGATTGGGTGCGCCTTTTCGTAGCCGTCACCCACGCACTCCCAGGAGCTGGCCATGCCCGTCCATTTTGCACGCCGTGAATTTCTCGCAGGAATGGCGGCCATAACGGCCGCCGAGGCCGCGGCGAGAGCGGCTCCGGTTTCCCGCTTCAAGGCTGCCGGCCCCAATCCCGCCGATTCGAACTCGCCCTTCCGTGTGTCCGTCATCAACGACGAGATTTCTCAGGACTTCGGCCACGCCTGCGAAGTGGCCTCGCAGGAATTCGGCATGCACTGGATCGAGCTGCGCGGCATGTGGAAGAAAAACATCCTCAAACTTGACGACCATGAAGTCGCCGAAGCGGGCCGCATTCTCGAGAAATATCAGCTCAAAGTCACCGACATCGCCAGCCCACTGTTTAAGGTCGATTGGCCGGGCGCGCCGAAATCCAAGCTCCGCGATCCCGGCAGTTTCGGCAACGACTTCACACTTCAGCAGCAGGACGATGTTCTGGAGCGCGCCATGGAACTGGCCAAAACATTCCAGACCGACCGCGTGCGCTGCTTCGATTTCTGGCGACTGGAAGATCAGGCGCCGTATCGCGCGGCCATCAACGATAAGCTGCGCGATGCCGCCGCCAAGGCCGAAAAGAAAGGCATCGTCCTGCTGCTCGAAAATGAAGCCGCCTGCAACACGGCGACCGCCGGCGAAGCGGTGCAGGTTCTGAACGCGGTGCCGTCGCCAGCTTTCATGCTGAACTGGGATCCGGGCAACGCCCGCGCGGCCGGCGAGGTTCCGTATCCCGACGGCTACAATCTGCTGCCCAAGCAACGCATCGGCCATTGCCACTGCAAAGACGCCGTCAAGCAGGGCAAGGAGTATGACTGGGCGCCGATGGGCGGCGGCGTCATCGACTGGGCCGGCCAGTTCAAAGCCCTCAAGCGCGACGGCTACCACTATGCCGTGAGCCTCGAGACCCACTGGAACGGCGGCGGTACGCCCGAACAGTGTTCGCGCAAGAGTTGGGCCGGAATGAAGCAGCTTCTGCAACAGGCGGACGCGTTCTGAGCAGTGTTCAGTGAGCAGTGGTCAGTTCAGGCCGTAAGGGATTCGTTGCTGGCCACTGGGCACTGACCACTGGCCACTGCAATACGGAGGACAAATGACCGATCAAACCAGACGCACATTCTTGAAGCAGGCCGCAATGGGGACCGCGGCCGTGCTGGCGTATCCAACTGCGACCGTGCTGGGCGCGAATGACCGCGTCCGCGTGGGCATGATCGGCGTGGGCGATCGCGGCAATGATTTGCTGGGGGAAGTCCTCCCGCTGAAAGGCGTCGAAGTGGTGGCCATGGCCGATGTTTACAGCCGCCGCCGCGATCAGGCTAAGAGCCGTGTGCCCGGCATCCAGACGTTCGACGATCATCGCCGCCTGCTCGACCTGAAAGATATCGACGCCGTCATCGTGGCCAGTCCGCTGCACATTCACACGCGGCATTTTCTCGACACGCTAGCCGCCGGAAAAGATTTGTATTCCGAAAAGACCATGACCTGGTCCATCCCCGAAGCCGACAAATGCCTGGCTGCGGCCAAGGCCTCGAACCGCGTCATTCAGATCGGATTGCAGCACCAGAGTTCTGGAGCGCAGGCCGACGCGCGCCAGTGGATCAAAGATGGACGAGTCGGAAAGGTCACGCAGGTCGAATCCTGGATGAGCCGCAATACTCCTCACGGCAAGGGCCAGTGGGTGCGCCCCGTGCCTGCCGACTGCACTGCGCAGAATGTGAACTGGAGCGCGTTTCTGAATGGCCGGCCGGACCGCCCGTTTGATCCCTACAAGCTCATCAACTGGCGATTATTCTGGGAATTCGCGGGCGGCAACTGCGCCGAGAACATGGTGCACCAGATTGCCTGGATCATGGGCGCGCTCGATCTCCCGCTCCCTTCGGCGGCCTACATGTCGGGCGGCGTGTTCTCGGAGAAAGACGGCCGCGAAGTTCCTGACACCATCGCCGTGACGCTCGATTTCCCCGGCACGGTTGTGACCTGGCAGTCGACCTTCAGCAACAAGCACTACGACATGGCCGACCGCATTCTCGGCAGTGACGGCACGCTCGAACATCAGTTCGAGGAGCCGCTGCAGTACTGGCCGGAGAAGACGAATCGCCCGAATGGAGAAGCAACGCACGGCAATAGCAAGAATCAAGACCACATGGCCAACTGGATCGACTGCATCCGCAGCCGCCACATTCCGAACGCCCCGCCGGAAATCGGCTACCGTTCGGCTATCGCCGTTCACATGTCGAACTTGTCCTATAAAAACAAACGGCGCCTCACGCTGGAAGAAGCGAAAGCGATTGCGCCGGAGTATTCATGACCGGACTTTGTATGATCGGTGCGGTCGATATCGGCGGAACGAAAATCGCGGCCGGCATTGTCGATGACAGCGGGAAAGTTCTTTCCCGGATGCAAGCCCCCACCGACCCGGATCGCTACGACCACGGGATTGAACTCATCGCCCGCATGCTGCGCGAGACTGCGCAGCAGGCCGGAGTGGAAATCACCGGCATCGGCATCGGATCAACTGGCCCGGTCGATCCCATCCACGGCGAATTCGGTGACGTCGACTTTCTCCCCGGCTGGCGCGGGAAAAGTCCGGTCAAAGATCTGGCTGAGATCTTCAAAGTCCGCGTCGCTCTGGAAAACGATGGCGATGCCGCCGCGCTCGCCGAAGCCGGATGGGGCGCGGGCCGCAATCGCTCGCGCCTGATCTACGTCACCGTCGGCACCGGCATAGGCGGCGGAATCATCATCGACGGCCAACTCTACCGCGGTGTCGATGGCGCGCACCCCGAAGTCGGCCACCAGGTCATCGATCCGACTGGTCCGCAGTGCTCGTGCGGATTCCGCGGCTGCTGGGAGTCGCTCGCTGCCGGCCCGGCCATGGTGGCGTGGATCGATCGCCACGCCCCTCCCGCCTACCTGCATCGCCCCGGCATCACCGCCAAAAGAATTTGCGAGCTTGCCCTGGATGACGATGCCATCGCGCTGCAGGCGGTTGAACATGAGGCCTACTACCTCGGCCTGGGGCTGGCTAATCTGATCAATCTGTTTACTCCCGACGCCATCGTGCTCAGCGGCAGCGTCATGAAGAGCGCTCCGCTATTTCTCGACCGCATTAAAGAAGTAGTCGGTCGCGGCTGCCGCTTCGTCCCCGCCGAAAAGTGTGAGTTAACCCTCGCCTCGCTAGGTGACGACACGAATCTCATCGGCGCGGCCAGAGTGTGGCATTATCGGTTCGCGCATTAGCAACGGTAAGGAGACCAATGCCAATGAAAGAGTTGAGCGAAAAACTGCTAGCCGTGATCGAGGCGGCGGAACCACGGCTCCGCGAGATCAGTCAATCGGAAAGCGAGAAGCCTGTGTTGTCCGGCGGCTGGTCGCGTAAGCAGGTGATCGGACATCTGATCGACTCCGCATCCAACAATCATCAACGATTCGTCCGCGCAGCCCAGCAAGCGTCGCTGGAGTTTCCCGGCTACGACCAGGAGGGAAACACGCGCGTCCAAGCCCCACAAGAAGCGGATTGGCTGCTGCTGGTTTCGCTGTGGGCGGCTTACAATCGCTACCTCGCACACATCATCGCGCGCTTGCCTGCATCGAAGCTCGAGACCCCGTGCCGCATCGGCTCGGGGCAGCCGGTCACTCTAAGATTTATAGCGACGGATTATCTTACGCATCTGGTTCATCACCTGAGCCAGATCGGCGCTGCATCCGCCTAGGGTCCTGCGCGCTGGTGCCGTCTATCGGGACACTAGGACGATCGGTTATGCAATGATGAAAGCGCAATCTTCTTCCGTTAAGGACGAAATGAGCAAAGACGCTTTAGAAGCGCTCCTTTCAGTGTTAGACAACTGGGCCGCGTTCTTTACGCTGCTGGTAGTGATTGGTGTGGGCGGAGAGTTGGTGATCCATGTAATGCAATCACGCTCCAATAAGAAACTGATTGCATTGCAAAACACTGAAGCTCTCGCGCAAGAAGCGGAAATCGCTCGAATGAAGAAGGATTCGGCATCATTCGAGCTCGGTATTGCGAAAGCAAACAAGGGCTCGGCAGATGCTCTCGAACGAGCAGCGAAGGCAGAAGAGAACTTGGGGAATGCCAAGAAATCTGCCGCAGAAGCTAACGAACGAGCAGCTAATGCCGAACAAAAGGCGGGATCTTTCCAATTGCAAATCGCGCAAGCCAATGAGCGGGCGGCTAACGCAGAACTTGAATTAGCTAAGATCAGATCACCCAGAACGCTGAACAACGTCCCGCAAATGATTGCCTCACTAAAGCAATTCGCTGGCACAGAATACATGTTTTCCGCAGTCTTTGCGGACGAGGAAGCTCTTACCCTGCTAAAGCAGTTGGACGTTGTTTTGCAGTCGGCAGGTTGGAGGAGACTAGATTCGGCTGGGCCATCCGGTATACCCACGATTAGCATACCGCTAACAGACCGGAAACTGTCCGTTGTGCCATCTCTCATTACGGGTGTCCAGATTTCGGCCAGCTCGATAGAATCAGAGGAGATCTTACGGTCCAAGTCGTTAGCAGAATTGCCGACGTACATACGCGCGGGGATTCTTCTGAACGCCACCTTGGCCGCAAATATTGCCCCTAAACAAGAATTACCTAACCGCCAGTTTGTGAACGTGAAGCCCGGCGGATTGACCGCAGTGCAAATAGATGTTGGGAAAAAGCCATAAGCACAGACAGAGTTGCTAATAGAGAGCTGTGCGCAAGTACCAGGGCCAACCACGCCTTCCAGTTCCTTCTCCAATCTGTTACTGTTTCCCGTTCCACTTTTTGTGAGGCCGCGTGATCGTTGGAGTTCCCAAAGAAAGCTATCCCGGAGAGCGTCGCGTCGCGCTCGTTCCCGTAGCCGTTCCCAACCTCGTCAAGGCCGGACTCGAGGTCATCGTGGAATCCGGCGCCGGCGAGCAGGCCGGTTACCCCGACGCGATCTATATCGAGAAGGGCGCGAAAATTGTTCCCGACCGCGCCGCCGTTTTCAGCGCTGCCGACATTGTGGTGCAGGTGCTGTGCTACGGCTCGAACGATGTCACCGGCAAAGCCGATCTTCCCATGATGCGCCGCGGCCAAACTCTGATCGGATTCCTGCGGCCGCTCGGTTCCAAGGACGTCGTCCAGCAGATCGCGCAAGCGGGCGTCACCGCGTTTTCCGTGGAACTCATGCCTCGCACGACGCGCGCCCAGAGCATGGACGCGCTTTCTTCCATGGCCACCTGTTGCGGCTACAAAGCCGTCTTGCTCGCCGCCGAAACTTCGCCACGCATCTTTCCCATGATGACCACCGCCGCCGGCACGATCACGCCCGCCCGCGTGTTCGTCATCGGCGCAGGCGTAGCCGGACTGCAAGCCATCTCGACCGCTCGCCGCCTCGGCGCTGTGGCCTCCGCCTATGACATGCGCCCTGCGGCCAAAGAGCAAGTGCAGAGCCTGGGCGGCCGTTTCGTCGAACTTCCCATCGAAGCTCAAAACGCGCAAGATGCCCGCGGCTACGGCACCGCGCAGGACGAAACCTTCTACGCCCGGCAGCGCGAACTGCTGACTCGCGTGGTCGCCGAGAGTGATGTCGTGATTACGGCCGCCGTCATCCCCGGCAAAAAGTCGCCCGTGCTCATCACCTCCGACATGGTAAAAGGCATGGCCCCCGGTTCGGTCATCGTCGACCTCGCGGCGGAACGAGGAGGCAACTGCGAACTCACGCACACTGGACAAACCGTGAAGCTGTGCGGCGTTACCATCATCGGCGCCATCAATCTGGCCACCAGCGTCCCGTACCACGCCAGCCAGATGTATGCCCGCAATGTTTCCACGTTCCTGCTGTACATGGTGAAAGAAGGCAAGCTGCAGCTGAACCTGCAGGACGAGATCATTCGCGAGACCATGATCACCAGCGGCGGCGAAGTGGTAAACGCCCGCGTCCGCGAGTTCTTCAAAATGCCGGCGCTGGCGCCGGCTGGTGGATAGCGATTTCCGCGGACGTGAAGACGGTTTTGCTTTGAGACGGTCTTGTTTTGCAAGGGCGCGGCTTTAGCCGCGCCGTAGTCGGTTCTTTCTAAAATTGTCATCCTGAGCGGAGCAAGAGTTCGCGAAGCGAACTCTTGTGCAGTCGAAGGATCGCTACTCGTCGTCGCGTATTCGTGCCGCGTCGGGGAGTTCTCACGGGTCGTCGTGAGAATGCCTTGCCACGATCGAGTTACTGTAGGAATTGCAGGGGTCCTTCGACTCCGTGGCTGCTCCGCTTCGCGCAGCAGCGACTCCGCTCAGGATGACACAACTGGTCACTAACGACTGACGACTGAGGTGTTCATGGGTTCCAACCTGATCGACTCGTTGTTCGTATTCATGCTGGCGGCCTTCATCGGCTTTGAAGTCATCCGCCACGTCTCGCCCTTGCTGCACACGCCGCTCATGTCGCTGACCAACGCTCTCGACGCCATCGCGGTCGTCGGTGCCATCGTGCTGGTCGGCGAGAAGAAAAGCACCTTCGCAACCGTGCTGGGCGTGATCGCCATCGTGGCCGCCACCAGCAACGTGGTTGGCGGATTCTTCATCACCGACCGTATGCTGCGAATGTTCAAGACCAGCCGTCCGACGAACAACCCGACGAATAAGTAGACCAACAAGCAATTGAGCGCAATCATGACCGAGTTTGCCGGAAGCCAGTACGTCATCGAAATCATCTATCTCATCGCCAGCGCCCTGTTCATTCTTTCGCTGAAGTGGATGAGTTCTCCCGCCACCGCGCGCCACGGCATCCTGGCCGGCGAAATCGGCATGGTGCTGGCCATCGCCGGCACGCTGCTGCATCACGGCATCGTCGACTGGAAGTGGATCATCGTCGCGCTCGTACTCGGTTCCGGCATCGGCATCCCACTCGGCATGGTGCAGATGACCGCCGTCCCGCAGCGGACCGCCCTCAGCCACGCGTTCGGCGCACTTTGCGTCACCCTGGTCGGCACCGCCGAGTTCTACCTGGGAACGCAGAACAACTCCAAATTCGGATTGTCCGTTTTGTCGATGGAAGTCATCCTCGGAGGTCTGACCTTCACCGGCAGCCTGATGGCCGCCGGAAAACTCCAGGAAATCCTGCCCCAGCGGCCCATCACCTATAAAGGACAGAACCTCGTTAACCTTCTTTTGTTTCTCGTCGCGGTCGGCAGTTCGGTTTACCTTGTCCTGCATCCCGAAGCGAGAATCTTCTTCCCGATCATCGTCGGCGTGTCTCTGATCTTTGGCGTGCTGCTCGTCATTCCCATCGGCGGCGCCGACATGCCCACGGTCATCTCTCTGTTGAATTCCTACGCCGGCCTTTCGGCCGCGGCCATGGGGTTCGTGCTCCAGAACAAGCTGCTGATCATCGCTGGCGCGCTCGACGGATCTTCCGGCCTCATCCTCTCCATCATCATGTCGAAGGCGATGAACCGCTCGTTCACCAACGTTCTCTTCGGAGCCTTCGGCCAGGTACAGGCTTCCGCCGCCGCCGGACAGGAAGCCAAGCCGGTGCGCAGCGCCACGCCCGAAGAAGCTGCTGCGATTCTTTCGGCTGCCAATAAAGTCGTCATCGTTCCCGGCTATGGCATGGCCGTGGCGCAGGCGCAGCACAAAGTCCGAGAACTGTATGACGCGCTCACCAAGAAGGGAGTCGAGGTCCGCTTCGCCATCCATCCCGTCGCCGGACGCATGCCCGGCCACATGAACGTGCTGCTCGCCGAAGCCGACATCCCCTACGACCGCCTCATTGAAATGGACGAGATCAACGGTGACTTCCCGCAGACCGACGTCGCCCTGATCATCGGCGCCAACGACGTGACCAATCCCGCTGCCCGCACCGATCAGTCGAGCCCCATCTTCGGCATGCCCATCCTCGACGTGGACAAAGCCCACACCGTCATGGTCATCAAACGCGGCATGAGCCCCGGCTTCGCCGGCATCGACAACCCGCTCTACTATCTCGACAAAACGCTGATGCTCTTCGGCGACGCCAAACAATTCGTCGGCGGAATCGTGCGCGAGCTGGGCGGGGGACACTAGATCGATTGTTGCGCGCGGCTGGAAAGCATGGCGAGCTATTTATGAAGGCAGCATTGCGCTGGACCACGGCAGCGATCCCGCCGAAGTGGTAAATTCTCTTACATCATGCGAAACCTGCTCGTCGTATTAGCGCTCTCTTTGTCTGCTCTGTTCGCCGCCGCTCAATCTCCACTCCAACTCAACCTCATGCCCATGCCCGCCAGCGTTCAGCCGGGCACGGGTCAACTGCCGATCGTCGCATCGTTCTCAGTTGCGGTCACAGGCGCTCACGACGCATCTCTCAACGAAGAAGTCCAAAGATTCCAGGCGCAACTCGCGCGGCAAACTGGAATTCCGTTCCGTCCGAACGCGGGCGCCGCTCCGACGGTGACCATCCACGCCGACCACGCCCGCGCCGCAGTGCAGAAACTCGGCGAGGACGAATCCTACGAACTGACCGTCACCGATTCCGGCGCGAAGCTCTCTGCACCCACCACGCTCGGCGCTATGCGGGGCCTGCAGACCTTTCTTCAGCTCGTGCAGATCACCCCAGCAGGTTTCGCCGCTCCCGCCGTCATCATCAAAGATCAGCCCCGCTTTCCCTGGCGCGGCACCATGATCGACGTCAGCCGCCACTTCATTCCCATCGACGTACTCAAGCGCAACATTGACGGCATGGCCGCCGTCAAATTGAACGTGCTGCACTGGCACCTCTCCGACGATCAAGGTTTCCGCGTCGAGAGCAAAGTATTTCCCAGACTGACGGGCGCGGGATCCGACGGCATGTTCTACACACAGGAAGAGATTCGCGACTTCATCGCCTACGCCCATGATCGCGGCATCCGCGTGCTGCCCGAGTTTGATATGCCCGGCCACAGCCGTTCCTGGTTTCTCGGCTATCCCGAACTTGCCAGCGCTCCCGGCCCGTATAAGCTCGAAGGCGGCGGTATCGATCCCGCCATCGATCCCACGCAGGAATCGACCTACAAGTTTCTGGAAAAGTTCATCAAGGAGATGGCCCGCCTTTTTCCCGACCCCTACTTCCACATCGGAGGTGACGAAGTCGACGGCAAGCAGTGGGATGCCAATCCGAAAATTCAAGCCTTCATCCACGCTCACGGCATGAAGAACAATCAGGATCTGCAGGCCTACTTCAACCGGCGTCTGCAGAAAATCGTCGCGAAGAATCACAAGATCATGGTCGGCTGGGACGAAATCCTGCATCCTGATCTACCAAAGACGATCATCGTGCAGTCCTGGCGCGGCCAGGAATCCCTCGCCACCGCGGCCAAACAAGGCTACAGTGGCCTGCTTTCGTTCGGATATTATCTCGACCTGATGTGGCCGGCGGCGCGCCACTATGCAGTCGATCCCATGGCCGACGCCGCTGCCACGTTGACTCCAGAAGAGAAGAGCCACATCCTCGGCGGCGAATCCTGCCAGTGGGCCGAGTGGGTCACGCCGGAAAATATCGATTCGCACATCTGGCCGCGCAACGCCGCCATTGCCGAGCGCCTCTGGTCTCCGCAGAACGTGACGGATGTCGCCTCGATGTACGCGCGAATGAATGCCGTGAGTCTCGACTTGGAATTCCTCGGCCTGACCCACCGCTCCGCCCGCATGCACATGCTGCACCGCATGGCCGGAACCGCCGACATCACGGCGCTCCGTAACCTCGCCGACGTAATCGAACCTGTCAAGGACTACGACCGCTGGGGGGACGACAAAGGCCCCATCGACTTCCACGCGCCCCTGACTCGCATGATCGACGCCGTCTATCCTGAGAGTGACGTCGCACGCCACTTCAGCAATCTGGTGCAGACCTTTGCGCAAGGCAGCTATAAAGATCAGGTCGCCGAAGCCGAGATCCGCATGTGGCTCACGCTCTGGCGCGATAACGATGCCCGGCTGCATCCCCTGCTCAGCCAGACCTATCTCCTCCAGGAAGACGTGACGCTGTCTCAGAATCTCTCCGCGGTAGGCGCGGCCGGCCTGCAAGCGCTCGATTACCTCGACAAATGGCAAGCCGCACCGGACTCATGGAAGACGCAGCAGTTCGCCCTGATCGGGCAAGCCAAAATGCGCCAGGCCGACATGCTGCTCATGGTGGTCGCGCCGGTGCAGCAGTTGGTGGAAGCGAGCGCTGCCATTCCCGTGCGTCTCCGACAATAGCCGTCGGCCGCAACTGACTCAAATCTCCGCCCGCCCCGGGCCTCGAACGCAATGCCCGGGGCGGGCGGCATGGTATTCTATTAACTCCAGCTGCGCACCGTCTCAAGCGGAATTCCTCGCAGGTCCTGAAGAAGTCACGAAGAAACCATGCTTTCAGTCAGCAATGTGTCCATGCGCTACGGCGCCAAAGTTCTGTTCGATGAAGTCTCCACGGCGTTTACGCCGGGCAAGCGCTATGGTCTGACCGGGCCCAACGGCGCCGGAAAATCCACGTTTATGAAGTTGCTCAGCGGCGAGCTCGAGCCGCAAAAAGGAACGGTCGTCCGTCCGCGCAAGCTCGGCGTCCTCAGCCAGGATCAGTTCGCCTTCGACGCTTTTTCCGCCATCGATACCGTCATCATGGGCAACAAGCGCCTGTGGGCAGCCATGCAGGAGCGCGACGCCATTTACGAGAAGCCCGAAATGACCGACGCCGACGGCATGAAACTCGGCGAACTCGAAGGCATTGTCGGCGAGGAAGACGGCTACACCGCCGAGAGCGACGCCGCCATTTTGCTGCAAGGCCTCGACATTCCCGATGAGGCGCACACCCGCAAGATGAGCGAACTGCAGGGTGGACAGAAAGTCCGCGTCCTGCTGGCCCAGGCCCTGTTCGGCCATCCGCAGGCGCTGCTGCTCGACGAACCTACGAACCACCTCGATCTTGATTCCATCCACTGGCTGCAGGGATTTCTGAACGTCTACGATGGCATCGTCATCGCCATCTCACACGACCGCCATTTCCTGAACAGCATCTGCACTCACATCGCTGACATCGATTACGAAACCATCATCACCTACACCGGCAGCTATGACGACATGGTCGTCGCCAAGACGCAAGTGCGCTCGCAGATCGAGTCGCAGAACGCGCAGCGCGAAAAGAAAATCTCGCAGCTGAACGAATTCATTGCGCGTTTCGCCGCCGGCACGCGATCCAGCCAGGTGCAATCGCGCCGCAAGGAAGTCGAGCGCCTGCAGGTCACTGAACTTGCCCGATCAAACATCGCTCGCCCGTTCATCAAGTTCGAGCAGAAGCGGCCTTCGGGCAAGCACATCCTCGAAATCGAACATCTCAGCAAAGCCTACGACGACAAAAAGGTCATCAAGAATTTCACCGCCAGCATCCTTCGCGGCGAACGCATCGCGCTCATGGGGCGCAACGGGGCAGGGAAGACTACGCTGTTGAACGCCCTGCTCGCGAACTCTCCCACCACGCCCGACGCCGAGTTGAGAAAGACCAGCGGCTACGACGGTCCCTTCGTCGATTCCGGCAAAGTCACCTGGGGACACGAAGCTTCTATCGGCTACTTCGCGCAGGATCACCGCAGCCTCATCGCCGGCGGCATGACTACTATCGAATGGCTGCATCAGTGGGACGGAGCTGCCGTCACCGAAGAACTCCGGGGGATTCTCGGCCAGATGTTGTTTCAGCGCGAAGAAGCCACCAAGTCCACCAGCGTCCTTTCCGGCGGAGAAGCGGCACGCCTGCTCTTCTGCAAACTCATGCTGCAGAAGCCCAACGTGCTGGTGCTCGACGAGCCCACCAACCACCTCGACCTCGAAGCCATCAACGCCCTGAACATTTCCCTGCAGAAATATCATGGCACGGTCTTCCTCGTCACCCACGATCACGACCTGATCGACGAAGTCGCGACCCGCATCTGGCACTTCGAGAGCGACCACAAAATCACCGACTTCAAGGGCACCTACGAGGAGTACCAGGCAGCCGTGTCGGCGGTCTAGCTACGAAGAAGGGTGCCCCATTTCTCGCGTCTTTTGCGAGAAGTGGGAATTTTCGTCAACTGGCAGAATTCATTCTGGCGGGTTGCACCATTCCCGCTGCATGTAAATGAACCAGGTTCTCCACAGCTTTTTGCACGGTTTGCTGTTGCGTTTGCTGCCGTGAGTTGAAGATAATATGGGCGCACGCTTTTTGTTCGTGCAGTTGCATCGCAGGCAGAGTATTACCGTGTACAGTCGAACCGATTTACTCCGTATTCTTCACGTTACCCCGCGCCAGTTGGCCAACTGGGAGCGGAACGGCCTGGTAACGTCTGCCGAGAGCTATTCCTTTTCCGATCTCCTCGAAATTAAAAAAGTTCGCGACCTTTGCGCCATGAGCGTGCGGCCTGCAGTCATTCGCCAGTCCCTCGACGCCATGCGCAAGCAATCCTCGGGAGTGGAGAACCCTCTGCTCGAAGCGAGTGCGCTGTCGACCGCCAAGCACCGCGTGGCGTTTCGCCACGAGGGCAAACTGCTCGAGCCCATCGCCGGCCAGTTCCTGATGGACTTTTCGTCGCGCGAAAAAGTTCTGACCACCACGCCTGTGCCGAGTCCCGAGCCCAGTCCGCGCGAGAGTGAAGTCACTTCCTGGTTCGCCCGCGGCATCGCCCTTGAGGAAGATCCCAACACCCAGCCCGACGCCATTGCCGCCTACCATCAGGTGCTCGAACTCCAGCCCATGCACGCGGCCGCGCACATCAATCTGGGCACGCTCTACTACAACCGCCAGGATTTCGCGCTCGCCGAACGCCACTATCGCCAGGCCATTGAGTCCGACCCGCGCTACTCGCTCGCCTACTTCGATCTGGGCAACGTGCTCGATGAGACAGGACGCGTGCACGAAGCGATTCAAACCTACAAGACCGCTCTGCAACTCGCTCCCACCTACGCCGACGCGCATTACAACCTTGCGCTGGCGTACGAAAAAGTCCGCGAGCCCCGTAAAGCGCTCAGACACTGGCAGGCTTACGTCAAACTCGATACTTCCGGCCCCTGGTCAGTCCACGCCCGCAGCCAGATCAAACGCATTCTGCAGGCGGACGGGCTGAAGCTGGTTCATTCCCGCCCCAAATAGCGGTTCCCATCTCAACCCTATGCCGTGTCATCCTGAGCGCGGCGACAGCCGGGCGAGGGACCTTACGACAGCAAACGCTGTTAGTGTCGTGAACGGGATCGCCCGCGCTTCCCGCAGTGCCGACGCTCCTCGCATCATTACAGCCGATGTTCGGGTTTCGTAAGGTCCCTCCGGAGCGCTGGGCGCGCTCCTGCGGAATGACATCGGTCGATGAATCCGTAAGCGCTCAACTTTGCGCTCGGTGCTAAAATTACCGGTTTGCCATCTCAGCATTTCCAGGTGTCCTCATGCCCGAAACCTTGCAAGCCGCCCCGCCCGCTCCTCTGACCACGCTCACCGAGGACGAAATTCTCTTCCGCGACAACATCCGCCAGTTCGCCGACGAGAAGATCCGCCCCCTGGTCAAAGAGATGGACGAGAAGGCCATCTTCGACCACGACCTCATCCACGACTTTTTCCAGCTCGGCCTGATGGGCATCGAAATTCCCGAGCAATACGGCGGAGGCGGCGCGAAATTCTTCGAAGCCATCCTCGCCGTCGAGGAACTCTCGCGCGTAGACGCATCTTCCGGTGTCATCGTCGACGTGCAGAACACGCTGGTCAACAACGCGCTGCTGCGCTGGGGCAACGAAGAACAGAAAAAGCGCTTCCTGCCCAAGATGGCCACCGAAACCGTCGGCGCCTATGCTCTCAGCGAAGCCAGCTCCGGCTCTGACGCTTTCGCTCTGCAAACCCGCGCTACGTTGAAAGGCAGTGATTACGTCCTCAACGGCCGCAAGCTCTGGATCACCAACGGCAAAGAAGCCGGACTGTTCGTCCTCTTCGCCACGCTCGATCCGAGCGCTGGATATAAAGGCATCACCGCATTCCTGGTCGAGAAAGATTTCCCCGGATTCACCGTTGGCAAGAAGGAAGACAAGCTCGGCATCCGAGCGTCGTCCACCTGTGAACTAATTCTCGAAGACTGCCGCGTGCCCAAAGATAACGTGCTGGGCGAGCCCGGCAAAGGCTACAAGATCGCTATCGAAACGCTGAACGAAGGCCGCATCGGCATCGGAGCACAAATGATCGGCATCGCCCGCGGCGCCTGGGAGTTCGCCTGCAAGTACGCCGTCGAGCGTAAGCAGTTTGGCAAGGCCATTTCAGAATTTCAGGGCATCCAGTTCCAGATCGCGCAAATGGCCACCGAGATCGAAGCCGCCCGCCTCATGGTCTACAACTGCGCCCGCATGAAAGACGCCGGCGTCAACTTCGTCAAAGAAGCTGCCATGACCAAGCTCTTCGCCTCGCAGGTAGCCGAGCGCGTGACTTCGCTGGCCATTGAAATCTACGGTGGCTACGGATTCACCAAGGACTATCCTGTGGAAAAATACTGGCGCGATGCCAAGATCGGCAAGATTTACGAGGGCACTTCGAACATGCAACTGGCCACCATCGCCAAGCTGGTGTTGAGCAAGTAAAGTTTTGAGCAAGCAAGACGCTGATCCGGTAACAACGCGGCAAGTAGCCGACAATCCGCGGTCTCAGCTGCCGACTCTAGAACGGGCTGAAATGGATTTCGATGTTTTCCCGCGATTCAACCCCAGGCGCAAACTTCCATTTGGAGACAGCATCTCGCGCCGCCGGAATCAGTACCGGGCTTCCGCCCAGCGCTTCGATCGACTTGACATCTCCGTCCGCGGCCACGGCGGCGATCAGCCGAACTGTGCCGGTAAGGTTGATCCTCTTGGCAGCCTCTGGATACACGGGGGCGATTCGCCGCACGATCCTACGCCCGCTTTCGCTCGAAGATTGGGTCTGAGCTGATCCTGCCGGTATAAACAGTGCCGATAAGACAACCACAAGCGCCACAACATACCGCATTCGCATGAAAAGATCCCTGAGACGGAGGAGTTGGGTCTTTCTAAGTACAGACGATCTTAGAGGGTCGCGGACGCACGTGAAAGTGACGGGGGTACTCAAAGGCACCGCACAAAGGTCACTCAGTCGCAGAACAGCGGGCGCAGACGATCGACACGACGTGGATGTCCAAGGAGAATAATTGGAAGGCTACAATCGTCCGCGCTTGCGGATTCTCACTGGGGATCGAACTTGAGTTCGATCGTTTCCCGGGATTCGCCGCCGGCGGCAAATCTCCATTTGAGCACGGCGTCCTGCGCGGCCTTAAGCAGGATCGGGCTGCCACCCAGCGGTTCAACCGACTTTACCGTTCCGTCCGGCAGCACAATCGCCATGACTTTAACCGTACCGGCTAGGCTCATCCTCTTGGCGATGTCCGGATACACGGGGTTCAGTCTCTGCACCACCCGGCGCGCTCCTGCAGACGACGACTGTTGGCCTTGGGAGGTAAGGGCAATCCCAAGGCAGTATGAGAACAGTAAGGCGAAGACCAGGACTTGCCGCATCCGCATGTTGCGATCCTAGAGTTGGAAAAGTGTCCTTCTAATGTCGAACTAATGTTGGAATCATCTTAGGGAGCAACCGCACTGCAGAAAAGGTGACGGAAGTACTGCGGTCACTGAAAAAGGTAACCTGCCGACTGGGCCAAATCGCCCGAAAGCCGCGCCGCGCAAGCCGCCCCGGCCAATCCTGCTTACTCATTATGTGCATCGAGTTGCACACTTCAACCCCTTCTGTTCTCGCTTCCGGGCCCCTAACCACCCTCATATCAGTTACTTAACAGGATGTCGCCAGTTGGCTGCCGGGGTGCATTCTCCTAGGTGCCTGCCAGTTGAGGCGAAAACCGGGGTGCCTTTTGACGACTCTATTCGGGACTGACGCTGTACCCGCCGTATCTGCGGTTCAAACTCCCGTGGCTGCCAAGAAACACGGCTGGTTGCCCGTGCTGTCCGTGCTGTTCGTGATCTGCTACAGCCTCATGACCATGCTCATCGTCGAGCAGGGACGGACCATTGAATCGCAGCGCGCCCTGATTCGCGAGCTCCTGCGCGACAGCACCGAGCTGTCCGCCGTTAAGCAGAAGGCCGCACAGGATAGCGCCCAGGCCTCAGGCAAGACCCAGGTTCCCCTGACCGACCTCCCGTCTACCCAGACTCCTTTAACCCAAACCCCAGCTACCCAGCACCCGTCGACCCAGGCTCCAAACAGCAAGGCCCCGTCTTCCCAGGCAGGACCGCAGCACCGCGCTCAGAACCAGGCAGCTCAGCAGAAACCAGAATTTCAGATGCCGACTAAGCCGGCGTCTGATCTGGTGGACGACGTTCGGACCCTAAACACCATATAAGCGATCACCGTAAGATGATCACGATGTGAACCGTCCCGATCCCAGACGGGTGATTTGAAAAAAGAAGATCTGCAAAAACTGAACATTGCAGCACTTTCGTTCTGTAGGTAAGCCGTAGCAAGCGCAAAGCTGGAGGACCGGCGTCGAGAGCTCAGAAAGACTCGTCCCAGGAAAAAGCCAGCTTTAGGACAAAAAATGAAGGTTCTGACCCTAGCCTTGTTGTTCAGTCTGCCGGTGGTCCCGTTGGCGCCGCAGAAACCCCTGCCTCCACTCACCACCCAGATCACCCGCCACTCCCACGGCGGACAGTGGTATTTTGCCGCCTCCGGCCATGCCGTTTTCTGCTATGGCCCGGTCATGATCGTGCCCAGCGCCCAAGGCGAACTGCAACGCGTCGCCACTCTCTGCCGCGACGGCAGCGCCGTCGTCCCACTCAAAGACTAGCTTTCTGATAAATGTTTCCGTAGCGCGCGGCTTCTGCCGTGTTGCTAGCGGCGCCCTATTCCTCGCAGGCTTCAGCCGCATCGATTGCTGAACAGCACAACCCCTGCCGATTGCGCAACCGTGGAAGAGCGGCGCTTTAGCGCCGCGGCAAGCCCCAAGAATTTCCAGGGCTTTAGCCCCTGACGGATGCGCACCTTCGAAGATCCCCTCGAGCATTTCTCCTGAGCGGCTCCGAATGCAGTAATCTAAAACTTCGCAGGCGATCCATTCCCATGCGGAAACCCTTGCTCATCGCTCTCTTAATGTTTTGCCTGCCCTTCGTGCTGCTTGCCCTGAGCTATGGCTCCGCTCCGTCGGACCTGCCAATCCTGCGCAACTGGATCGGCCATACCGCGCTCTGGGCGCCGAAATCTCTGTTCATGGTGTTTCGCGTGCCGGTCATGAATCTGATCCACGGGGTGATGGCGGCCATCATGCTCTTGCGAGCGTCGTGTTTCACCAACCTCGAACGGCGAACTTCCTATTCGAACATTTTTTCCACGCTCCTGTTTACGATCGCGCTCAAAGCAGATTTCGAAGGCCTCGAATTTTTCGCGGCCACGTCCCCCGCGCTCCATCCCTACGAAAGTTGGATCGGATACGGCACGTTAGCCTGCGTGGTGGTTGGTCTTGCGTTAGCCGCGCTACGTGGCGGGAAGGTGAAGCTCCCGTGGCCCGAACTGCGCTTGCGGCTGCAAGACAAGGTTGCCCTGTCCGCGTTGTTCGCCACCTACCTCGCCATCGTGATCGCTTCCGTAGCCGCCGGGCACCGACGATAAGTCCGCCCGTCTCGGCGTCATCCCGACCGGAGCCGTTCTTGGTAGACCCCCGGCTTTCAGCCGGGGCGCGCGTAGCGCGGCGAATGGAGGGATCTTGCGCGCAGATCCCACGCGGCGGTCTCGTGCAAAAGTTCCGATCGAAAATCCTTATAATGAGCGGCAGACTCACCACTACTCCGCCGGATGATTCAACTCTAGCGGATCTCGGAGTGTGCATGCGACCAACCTATTTTCGCCGCAACCTCTACTTTCTCCTGCTGGTCCTCATCTTCTGTGCGTCTTCGGCATTGGCGCAGGCGGCTGCAACCGCACAATCGCAGGCCGAAGACACCGGCATTTCAGGCTTATGGGTGTTGGCCAATGTGAGCTTCGCCGGCATGCGGGCACAAAACAACCCGAGCGTGCTCTGGCGCACGCTGGCTTTCCTCTTCGGATTGCCCGGAACAATCGTGACGTTCTTCGCCGTGGCGGAAGGCAGCGACCGCGCCTACGGCATCGACATCCCGCGCAAAGGCATGCCTTAGGCGAGTCCGCGCTACTCGCTATCCGGCTTCGCGCCGGGCAGGCGCTTCCGCAGGAATGCGATTTGTCCCGTGTGGTGCGCCTCATGCTCGCACACGTGGAACCACTTGCAGAAATTGTTGGTCGGCCCCCACGGCCACTCTTTGTCGGCGGCCAGAAACCACGTGTCATCGTGTTTCGTGAACTCGGCCAGTGTCTTCGCTCGCGTCTCGTGCAGAATATTCAGGTAATAATCCCGGTCGTGGCCCTTGATCGTTTTCCGCCCCGCGTCTCCCAGATTCATGGCCGCGTCCCACTGCTGCTTCACTGAATCCGGCCAGCTGTTCCACTTCTTGCCCTCGAACGTGTTGAGCTGGTAGTAGGTCTCGGTAGCGGCCAGATGCAGCATCAGCGCGCCGATCGTATTCGCCTTGGGATCAATCAGGTAATCCAGGTCGGCCTGCGACAGCCCCTTGGTCGCCGTGATGACTCCGTTGAACTCACGCAACCACGTGAGTTGGGAGACGAACGTCCCCACCTGCGGCGTGTATCCCGGCCGCGGTCCCAGCATGTGCACAGAGTCCGCTGTCTCCGCCGTCCCGGGCAGAGATAGGGCACCAAGCACCGTGGAGAAGCCTGCGGTCAAGGCCGCCGATCCCTTCAGAAAGCCCCTGCGGTTAGAAAAGAAACCGCTGGATTGTTCCCCTGCGAGCGAGCGCACTTCTCTGGCTGCCATGGCTGCCTCCTTTAAACCAATGTCGTGGGAATACTAGGGTCGCCCCACCGGGAAGTCAATTCGCTGCTCTGCGTCCTCCACGCCCCCAAGCGCATCCAATCCGCATAACAAAAAAAGGTATCATTACAGCCTCGAGCGAACCCTCGACACCGGAGACCCCATGTCCATTCGCCCCGTGAAACGCCTGATCAAGTCCAAGCCCACACTCGAAGGCGCTGGAGTGCATCTCCGCCGCGCTTTCGGTTTCGGCAACACCCACGAGTTCGATCCGTTCCTGCTCCTTGACGATTTTCGCAACGATGTTCCCGAGGACTATCTCGCCGGATTTCCATGGCACCCGCATCGCGGCATCGAGACCATCACCTACGTTCTGGCCGGAACCGTTGAACACGGTGACAGCATGGGCAACCGCGGTGCCATCGCCGCCGGCGATGTGCAGTGGATGACCGCCGGCAGCGGCATCATTCACCAGGAAATGCCCAAGGGAGATGAAACCGGCCGCATGCATGGCTTCCAACTCTGGGCTAATCTTCCGGCGGACAAAAAAATGACCGACCCGCGTTATCAGGAAATCAAGACCGGCGACATCCCTGAAGTCACCGACGACGACGGCACCCACGTCCGCATCGTCTGCGGAGATTTCTGGGGCAAGCGCGGCCCGGTCGAAGGCATCGCCACCGATCCCACGTACCTCGACGTTTCGATTCCGCCCGGCAAACGGAAAACGTTGCCGGTCGAAGTCACGCGCCACGCCTTCGCCTACGTTTTCGCCGGAGACGGAAAATTCTGCAACGCCTCCGGCCCGCTCGCCGTCCCCACCGAAAGCGTGGGCTGGGCCGACACTCACCCGCCCGCCGACGCCGAAAATCGCTCCCTCGTCGTCTTCGATCGCGGCGATGAAGTTGCCGTCCAGGCCGGAGAAGACGGCATCCGTTTTCTCCTGGCCTCCGGCAAGCCGCTCGAGGAGCCCGTCGCCTGGTACGGCCCCATCGTCATGAACACGCAAGAGCAACTCAAACAGGCCTTCTCAGAACTGGATCAAGGCACGTTCCTGAAGAAGTAGACCGTTCGCGCAGGACTCACGCCGGGAGCCGCCGTGGAAGAGCGGCCCTTTAGGGCCGCGTCCGTCAGCTAGAATCGAGGGCTTTAGCCCCGGTGGTCGTCGTCCCGTAGACCGATCCGTTCGTTCAAGAAAAACCTATGCCCGAACTCCCCGAAGTCGAAACCATCGCCCGCGGCCTCGCCAAACGCGTCACCGGCGACACCATCGACTCCGTCTGGCTCGGCCAGAAAAAAGAACCGCTGAAATCTCCCGCGTCCGCCATCGTCGCAACGCTCGAACAAGCCCGCATCGCCGCCGTCCGCCGCATGGGCAAACACATCGTCTTCGACCTCGACTCTGTCGGCTTGGATTATGTGGGGCGGACACTCCTGTCCGCGAAACGCCGGGAACCAAGTTCACGGCGTAAGGGATCTAAATCACCGCCCGCCCAATCTTCATCAACTCCGCCGCCAGAGGCGGACAGGAGTGTCCGCCCCACACGAGCACAATTCATCGTCCATCTCGGCATGACCGGCCGCCTGCAAGTCTGCGAGCCTCAGGACGAAATCGCCAAGCACACCCACGCTATTCTCAAGTTATCGTCCGGCAGGGAACTGCGCTTCGTCGATCCTCGCCGCTTCGGCCGCCTGAGCGTCGCCCAAGAGGGAGACTTCGACGCCGCCGGCATCGAACCCCTCGAAGCCGATCTAGAAAGTTTCCTGGCGTTGTTCCACGGACGCAAGACTCCCATCAAAAGCGCATTGCTCAACCAGAAACTCCTGCGCGGCGTCGGCAATATTTATGCCGATGAATCTTTATTCCGCTCCGGCCTGCGCCCCCGCCGCCGGGCTTCCACCATCACCCGCGACCAACTCGCCAAACTGCTTATCGCGGTGAAAGAAGTCCTGAAAGAAGCCATCGCGCTCGGCGGCTCCTCCATCTCCGACTACGTAAACTCCGACGGCGAAGAAGGATTCTTCCAACTCCAGCATCGCGTCTACGGCCGCGAAGGCGAGCCCTGCCTGGTCTGCAAAACTCCCATCAAGCGCATCGTAATCGCAGGCCGCAGCAGCCACTACTGCCCCAAATGCCAGAAGTAGAATTGTTAATTTTTAATTCTGATTGAAAACCTCGCGACTGGAGCGGCTGACCCCTGTTCCGCACTTCAGATACGCAACTGCTCGCACGACCGTGGAAGAGCGGCGCTTTAGCGCCGCGTAAGGCAAATAGATAGACTCGGGCTTTAGCCCCCGTGGTCGTGTATCTTTGCCGCGCAGCCCTGCCCCTTAATCATCAATCAACAATCATCAGCCAACAATGCGACCACTGTCCTCGCAATCTGTTAATCTTCTCCGTCATGCCAGATTTCAGCATAGGAGTCGATCTCGGCGGTACCAACCTGCGCATCGCGGCCATCACCATCGGCGGCCAACTTCTCGAAAAAATCACTCTCGGCGTGAAAGTCGCTCTTGGCCGCGACCACGTCATCGGAGAAATGTGCGACGCCATTCACCGCCTCACCGAACAATACCGCGGCAGTGGAAAATTTCTCGGTGCCGGCATCGGCGTCCCCGGCATCATCGACATGGAAAGCGGCATGATGCGCAAGTCCGCCAACCTTCCGGGCTGGTCCGACTATCCCGTGCGCGACGAAATCGAGCGCCGCCTGGGTGCGCGCGTCTGCCTCGACAACGACGCCAAAGTCGCCGCCCTCGGCGAACAGTGGCTGGGTGCGGGCCGCGGCGCTGCCAACATGGCGATGATCACCCTCGGTACCGGCATCGGCGGCGCCATTGTCCTGAACGGCAAAATTTTCTACGGGATGAACGGCATGGCCGGAGAGTTTGGTCACGTCACCGTCGAACCCGACGGCGTTCCCTGCGGCTGCGGCAATCATGGTTGTGCCGAGCGCTACGCATCCGCGACGGCGGTCGTGCGCATGGCTCGCGAGGCCATCGCCGCCGGCAACGCGCCCGGCCTGGCAAAGGCTGCCGCCTCCGACCCGGACTTCAGCGCCCGTTCCATTTACAACCTCGCGATTCAGGGCGACGCCGACGCCCAACGCATCTTCCAGCGCTTTGGTCAGGTCCTGGGAATCCTGCTCGCCGGACTGATCAACGTTCTCAACCTAGACATGTTCGTGATCGGTGGCGGAGTTCTCAGTGCGTGGGATGCCTTCGCCCCGCGCATGTTCGCCGAGTTGCGCGAGCGCTCCCTGGTCTACGCCGCTACTGCTCCCGATGATTCCAAGGATGACGCAACGAATGATTCGTCGGGAAAAAAGGAAGGCGCGTCTGCTCAGATCGCCAACTACACCCGCAAGAAAACCATCATCACCCGCGCCCTGCTCGGCAGCGACGCCGGCCTCTACGGCGCCGCCAGAATCCCCGCATCGTAGCAGCGGGAAACCAGTCACGACGTCACGAACGGGAAGGGCCCGACTTCAGTCGGGCCGCAATGCGCGCCATCGGCGCCGGCTTTAAAGCCGCTGAGGAACTTCGCTACCTACCGTTACGACGCCCCGCGTATCTTCCTCACTGCACTCAGAAACGCCTGATTCTGCTCCGGCGTCCCAACACTCACCCGAACACAATTCGCCGCGCCCCACCCGCCCAACGGACGCACGCTGATTCCCTCACCACGCACCCGCTCTGCAAAACCAAAACCATCCCCCACATCGCAATAAATAAAATTCGCCGCTGTCGGAACCACGCGGTATCCCAACTCCGAAAGTCCCACGCCTACAATCTGCGCCTGCTCCGCATTATTCGCCACCACGCGCTCTACATGTTTGGCATCGTCGAGCGCGGCCACAGCCGCCGCTTGCGACACCGATGACACTGAAAATGTATCCCGCATGCGCGCGCAATAAGCCATCAGTTCAGCCGGTCCCACTCCATATCCCACGCGCAACCCCGCCAACCCGTGCGCCTTCGAAAACGTTCGCAGCACCACCACGCTCGCGCCCTGCCGCACGTAATCCAGCGATCGCGGATACTCCACCTTGCGCCGCGCCGCGAAGTGCATCGCGAACTCGTGGTAGGCCTCGTCCAGAACCACCACCACGTGCCCCGGAACCGCCGCCACAAATTCATCGACCGCCGCAGCTTCCAGAATGGTTCCCGTGGGATTGTTGGGATTCGCCAGAAACACCAGCCGCGTGTCCTCGTTGATTGCCCCAAGAATCGCCTGCAGATCGATCCCATCCTCTCGCATCGGCGCTTCGATCAGTCCCGCTCCCGTGGCATGCACCGCCATCGAATACACCAGGAACGAGCGTTGGCTGGTCACCGCGTTCAGGCCCGGAGCCAGCATCGTCTGGCACAGCAGACTCAGCATCGCCGTCGATCCCGCCGTCACCAGCACCTGCTCCTTCGGCACATCGTGGTGCATGGCCAGTTTGTGGCGCAGGCCGCCGCAGTCGTCGTCAGGATAAGAGTTCGCCGCAGCCAGTGCCCACTGCATCGCGTCCACCGCGCGCGGTGACGGACCAAAAGGATTTTCATTGGAATCAAGCCGGATGAGCCGCGGTTGGGTCTGTGCGGTTTCGCGCTTCGGCGTTGGCGCCGGGAAAAATCCGCTCATCTCGCGCGCCGGTTTCGACACCAGATCAAAAAATCGGCTCATGTTCGCCGTAGATCATTTCGCAGGAGGTTTCCTGGCGGGTGCATTCGTCGTGCTGGCAGATTTCAGTTTTTCGATTTCTCGCAATGTGAGCGACCGGAACTTTCCCGGCGGAACGTCCAGCGTCAGTGGTCCATAGCGCACGCGTTTGATTTTCTCCACGTGATGCCCCACCGCCTCAAACATGCGCCGGATCTGCCGGTTCCGTCCTTCCACCAGCGTGATCTCATACCACGGATTCGCCGCTTCTTTCACCACCCGCACCAACGCCGGCCCCGTCTTCACCCGTTTCCCATCGTCAGTGGCGATGGAAACTCCCGCCCGCAACTTCGCGATCGCCTCTTCCTTGGGCGTCCCTGCGACCTTCACCACATACGTCTTAGCCACATGCGAAGCCGCTTTCATCAACCGATGCGCCAGTTCACCGTCGTTGGTCAGCAACAGCAATCCTTCGCTGGCATAATCCAGCCGCCCGATCGGATACACGCGCCCCTTCACGCCATGAATCAGATCCATCACAGTAGGACGTTTTTCCGGATCGCTCATCGTGGTCACGAAGCCCTTCGGCTTGTTGAGCAGAAGATATGTGTGCCGCTGCGCGCCGTGCAGAAGTTTTCCATTCACGCGCACGTGATCCGTCTCCGGATCGGCCTTCGTCCCGAGTTCGGTGACTACCGTCCCGTTGACCTGCACAGCCCCTGACGAAATCAGCTTCTCCGCGGTTCGCCGCGAAGCCACTCCAGCAGCAGCGATAATCTTTTGTAGCCGTTCGAGCGGCATAAAGTGAAAGACCCTTTATTCAGAAAACCAGTTGTTCAGAAAAACAGGAAGAGATCCGTTGCCTACAGAACCGTTGTCTACAAAACCGCTGTCCAGAAAGCCGTCGTCTAGAAAACCGTCGAAAGCTCCGTGGAAGAGCGGCCCTTTAGGGCCGCGTCGAGCGTTTGGAAAGTTTGGGCTTTAGCCCCGGTGCCAGCCTCAGCCCGCTGTCTCTTCTGCCGAAGATTCTTCGCGCTCCGACTCAGCTGATTCCGAATGTTCCAATGGTTGCGAAGGCTCGGAAGCGACGGCCGCCGTGTCCTCCGCGGGCATCAACTCCGCCTGAAACGATTCTGCTACGAGCTTCTCGAATTCTTCCATGCTGGGCAGTTCGTTCACGTCCTTCAGCCCAAACCGCATCAGGAATTCTTTCGTCGTCTTATACAGAATCGGACGTCCGATCACCTGCTTGCGTCCCGCCGTCGTAATTAACTTGCGATCGAGCAGCGTGCCAATCACTCCACCTGAATCCACGCCGCGAATGTCGTTAATCTCCGGCACGGTCACCGGCTGCTTGTAGGCAATCACGGCCAGAGTTTCAAGCGCCGGCAGCGACAGCCGGATCGGCGGCTTCAAACTCTTGGCGAACGCCCGTACCACTTCATGCTGCTCCGGCTTGGTCGACATGCGGTAGCCGCCCGCAACCTGCCGGACTTCAATCCCATGATCGGGCCCGCCATATTCGCCGACAAGTTCTTCGAGAGAAGAACGAACGCGCGACTTCATCTCCGCCTCGTCCGCCGCTCCCTCCGCGATCAGGCTTTCCTTCACGAGCTGCGCAATCTGCTCCAGCGTAATCGGCGTCTCCGCCGCATAAATTATGGCTTCGAGTTGAGCTTTTAATGACATAGAAAATAGTGGTTAGTCGCTAGTGATTAGTGGCTAGTAGAACCGGAACAACTAGCCACCAACCACTAGCCGCTGCTTTATCTCCAGTCGTCTCGTACCGCCGACTGTTCATTCAAAATCTCGTCAAAATGGGTGTGCTTGCGCACGGCGATTTCGCCGAACAGCTTCTCCTGCCGCACCTGGATGGCCTGCAGCCGCACCATTTCGAGCAACGCCAGAAACATGCACACCAGCGCCTGCCGCGAAGGAACCCGCATCAGCAGCTGCTTCAGCCGGATCGGCCGGTCTTCCAGATCCAGCCGCCGCCGCAGATAATCAATCATCTGCCCCACCGTGACCGTTTCTTCATCCACATTGATCACCGGCCGCGTGCGCACCCGCTCCAGCACTTGCTGAAACGTTTTGACCAGGTCAATCACGTCAGCCGCAATCTCCGGCTCCGTGCCTTCCGCCTCCATGAATTCCTTCAGCGACGGATTCGACAGCACCGCATCTTCAATCTGCTGTTTCTGCAACAGCATCTGCGCCGCTGACTTGAACTTCTCATGTTCCAGCAGCCGGTTGACCAGTTCGTTGCGCGGATCTTCCTGCTCCTCTGCCGTCGCATCCGGATCGCGCGGCAATAGCATCTTCGACTTGATGTGAATCAGCACCGCGGCCATATAAATGAAATCAGCCGCAATGTTGACGTCGAGTTCGCGAATCTTCTCCACGTACGCCAGATACTGCGCCGTAATCTTTGCAATGGGGATGTCGTAAATATCGATGTCCTGCTTGCGAATCAAATCCAGCAGCAAGTCGAGCGGCCCCTCGTAAACATTTCCGACCGACACGGCAAACGCCGAGTCGCTTTCTTCCTTCTTGTTCGCGGATTCCTGGTGCGAAGACCCCTTCGACGCGGGTGCCCCGTCCTTTTCGCGCTCTTGGCGAAAAGGACGGGAGTCGCCGATCGCCGCCGAGGCCGTCAGCGCGCCGTCGTTCCCCGAAATAATTTTTGCATCTTCGGTCATGAATTAAGTCTTGTCATCCTGAGCGGGCCGAAGGATCTATGCCATCCGCTGTCGCGACATCCGAACCGGGTGCCCCATCCTTGTCGCACTTTTTGCGACAGAGCCTGCCCTGAGCGAAGCCGAGGGGCTGGGGCAGTTGACTCTACTTCGCAGCCCCCTCATACCCCAGCGACATCCCCATCGCCGCCCGCACCTCGTCCATCGTCTCGCCCGCCACCTTACGCGCCCGCTGCGTGCCCGCTTCCAGAATATCCCACGCCAGCCGCGGATTCTCCTCGAATTTCTTCCGCCGCTCCTGCATCGGGTTCAGTAACTGCACCAGCGCGTCGGCCGCCCATCCCTTGCATTCGATGCACCCAATCCCCGCCGACCGGCAACCTTCATTCACCTTCGCCATCGTTTCTTTGCTGCTGAAAATCTTATGCAGGTCGCCCACCGGACATTTATCCGGATCACCCGCATCCGACCGCCGCACCCGCGCCGGATCAGTCACCATCGTCTTCAGCTTCTGCCGCACCACCGGCTCCGCATCAGTCAGCAGGATCGTGTTCCCGTACGACTTCGACATCTTGCGCCCGTCGGTCCCCGGCAACTTGGGCGTCGGAGTCAGCAACGACTGCGGCTCAGGAAAAACTGCTTTTGCTGCTCCATAAAATCCATTGAACCTTCTCGCAATCTCCCGTGTCAGCTCCACGTGCGCGACTTGATCTTCACCGACAGGTACCACATCGGCCTTGTAAATCAGAATATCCGCCGCCTGCAGGCACGGATAGCCCAGAAATCCATAAGTGGTCAAATCTTTGCCTTTGATGTTTTCCTGCTGCTCCTTGTACGAAGGCACCCGCTCCAGCCAGCCCAGCGGCGTGATCATGGAAAACAGCAAGTGCAGCTCCGCGTGCGCGGGCACATGCGACTGAATAAAGATGACCGATTCCTCAGGATCAAGCCCTGCCGCCAGCCAGTCCAGCACAACCTCCAGAGAATTCGCTTTCACCTGCGAAGTGTCGGCGTAGTCGGTCGTAAGCGCGTGCCAGTCGGCCACTTCGAAGAAGCACTCGTACTTCTCCTGCATGCCAACCCAGTTCTGTAGAGCGCCCACGAAATTTCCCAGGTGGAGCTTCCCGGTCGGGCGCATACCACTGAGCACGCGTTTGCGAGATGTCGAAGCCAAAGTCATTTTTCTATGAGGCCCTGCGCCGCGAAACCCGGCCGGAGGATATACGGCTGCCTTTACCCAACCAACGTTGAAGTGTCATGCAGGGCTGATTTCGATACTAACATGGCGGCGTCCGGCTTCCGCCATCCGGCTTCCGGGTTTTTCTGAGAGCCGGAAGCCAGGAACTTGAAGCCGAAAGCTGACCCGATGCTTTATAATTCGCGCCGCCCCGCTCATCGCACATGAACACGCTCGCCCGCCAACTCCGCGGCACTGACTACTTCACTCTCGGCTGGGGAACCATGGTCGGAGTCGGCTGGCTCGTCATCATGGACGACTGGCTGCTCCGCGGCGGCTCGCTCGGCGCTCTCCTCGGCTTCGTCATCGGCGGCACGCTTCTTCTTCCCATCGGATGGGTCTACGGCAAACTGGTCGTCGCCATGCCCGACGCCGCCGGAGAAATCGCCTACACTTCCGCCGTCTTCCCACGCCCCGTCAGCTTCGCCACCGGATGGATGATGACCCTCGCCTACTTCATCGTCTGCCCGTGGGAGGCCGTCGCCGTCGGCCGCATCGCCGGTTACATCCTCCCCGGCCTCGATTCCGTCGAACTCTACCGCATCGCCGGCCGCCCGGTTTATCTTCCGCACCTCCTCATCGGTCTCGCTCTCACCGCTACGCTCACCATCCTGAACTATCGCGGCATCCGCCTCAGCGCCACCTTTCAGAACTGGACCAGCTTCGGCACGCTGGCTCTTTTCATCATCTTCGTCGCCCTCGGCGTCAGCCGCGGCTCGCCCGCCAACATCCAGCCGCTGTTCACCCACACGCCGTGGATCTCGATTCTGCTGGTCATTCAGATCGTCCCCTACTTCATGACCGGCTTCGAATCCGTCGGCAAGTCAGCGGAGGAAGCCAGCCCGGATTTCCGCACCCGCGGCTTCTTTCGCGCTATCTGGATGGCCATCTTCATCGGCATTCTTTTCTATGCCAGCATCGTCGCCGCCGTCGCGTTCGTCGCGCCCTGGCGTCAGCTAACCAGCCAGAAATTCATGACCGCCGTGGCATTTCAACGGGCAGTTGGTTCGCGCTGGATCGTCCAAATCATCCTCGCCGCTGCCCTGCTCTCGCTCTTCAAATGCTTCAACGGAAATTTCGTCGCCGCCAGCCGCCTGCTCTTCGCCCTCGGACGCCGCGGCATGGTCGACTCCCGCGTCGGCGAGGTTCATGAACGGCATCAAACTCCATCCGCGGCGGTTCTCTGTGTCGGCCTCGGCACCGCGGCGTGTATGCTTCTCGGCGACGCGATTCTTGTTCCCATCACCGAGGTCGGCTCCGTCGCCTGCGCCATCGGATGGTCCGCAGCCTGTGCCGCATGCCTGGCGCTTGCCCGCGCCCGCCCCAACGGTCAGCCTGACCCGCAGCCCAGCGCCCCTCCCAGCGCAATGACGCTATCGCCCGCAGAGCGCGCCGTCGCCTGGTTCGGCCTCGCCGTCGGCATTGCCATGGCCCTGATGAAAGTAGTGCCGCTGGTCCCCGGCCACTTCACCGTCCACGAATGGATCGCCTTCGGCGCGTGGATCGCCATCGGAGCCGCAGCCAGTGCCACACGAATGAAGAGTGCAACCTGAAAGAGGTTAACTTGGTAGAACGCATGGTGGAAGAAAGTAACGTGCAAGAGCGGCCCTTCAGGGCCGCGTAGGGCGTCAACACAAATCTAGGGCTTTAGCCCCTGAGGCCAAGAACAACGATGACGATGAACAAAACCATCAAGACCGCTTTGCCGCTCGCAATACTGCTACTCACATCTCTTGCGCTCGCCCAAACTCCTGCCTTCGATCTCGTCATCACCAACGGACACATCATCGACGGCACCGGCTCGCCCTGGTACTCCGGCGACCTCGGCATCCGCGACGGCAAAATCGCCGCCATCGGCAATCTTTCCGCCGCTCCGCGCAAACGCACCGTTGACGCGGCCGGCAAAGTCGTCGCTCCCGGATTCATCGACATGCTCGGCCAATCTGAACTCACCATCCTCGTTGACCCGCGCCTGCCCTCAAAAATCTACCAGGGCATCACGTCCGAAGTGACCGGCGAAGGCAATTCGATCGCTCCGCTCAACGACGCCATCATCCAAACCGACCGCAGCGGCTACGACCACTACAAGATCACTCCCGACTGGCGCACCCTCCGCGAATATTTCGCGCGCCTCGAAAAGCAGGGCTTGGGCATTAATCTTGCGAGCTACGTCGGCGCCACGCAAGTCCGCCGCATGGTCCTCGGCGACAACGACGTCCAGCCCACTCTCACTCAACTCGACCAGATGAAAGCGCTCGTCGACGCCGCCATGAAAGACGGCGCCTCCGGCGTCTCCACCGCGCTCGAATACGCTCCCGCTCCCTACGCCAAAACGGAAGAGTTGATCGCGCTCGCCTCCGAAGCTGCCAAGGTCGGCGGCATCTACTCGACTCACATGCGCAACGAAAGCGATTCCGTTCTCGACGCCATCGACGAAGCCCTGCGCATCGGCCGCGAAGCTCACATCCCCGTCGAAATCTGGCACATCAAAGTTGCCGGCAAGAACAACTGGGGACGCATGCCCGAAGTCGTCGCCAAAATCAACGCCGCTCGCGCTGCCGGCGCTGACGTCACCGCCGATACCTACGCTTACACTGCCTGGTACAACGATTTTTCCGCCTTCATTCCGCCCTGGGCCCACGATGGCGGCACGGCGAAACTCGTCGAACGCCTCAAAGATCCCGCGACGCGCGAGAAGATTCGCAAGGACATGCTTACTCCCTCCCGCGACTGGGACAACGAGTGGCAGGAAATCCCCGGCCCCGAAGCCATCATGATCGGCGCAGTCGAGAATCCCGCGCTGCTCTCCATGCAAGGCAAACGCCTCTCCGAGATCGCAACGTTGTGGAACAAAGATCCCATGGATGCGCTCTTCGACTTCCTCATCCAAGACCCCTCCACCGGCGTCGCCGTCTTCGGCATGTCACAACCCGACGTAACTCTCGCACTGCAGCAGCCTTGGGTCGCCGTCGACAACGATTCCGAAGGCACATCGCCCGACGGCATCCTCGGCCAGGCCCATCCTCACCCCCGCGCCTACGGTACTTTCCCTCGCGTGCTCGCCAAGTATGTTCGCGAAGAAAAAATCCTCACCCTCGAAGACGCCATCCGGAAGTTTTCCGCCCTGCCCGCGCAGCGCATGCGCCTCACCGATCGCGGCGTTCTCAAAATCGGCATGTGGGCCGACGTCGTCGTCTTCGACCCCGCGACCGTGCACGATCACGCTACCTTCGATAATCCCAACCAGCTTTCCGAAGGAATGGATTACGTCCTGGTCAACGGCGTCCCCGTGATCGATCAAGGCAAGATGACCGGCGCCCTGCCCGGAAAAGTCCTCCGCGGCGCAGGCTATGTCCCCTAGAAATTCGTCGATCTACTTGGTTCAGGAAAGCTCAAGAGCGAGCCGTATCCCTTCTTCGATGCGGCGCAGCGACGCCGAGGACAGACGACCGAGCGCGGGATAGGCTACCAGTTGTTTGTCTAGCGTCGTGACCTGGTCACACTTTGCCCACGATTCGCGAGCCAGTCCGCCCTCACCTGCTGGCAGGGCAACTCGTAGAGCGAATCGGCCATGATGAACCGAGGTGATGGGCACGACGCAGACGTCCAAAGCGTGCCGGTTCAACGCGTCGTTCGAAATAATCAGGGCGGGACGATTCTTGTCGAGGCGCAACCAGTAGACCTCGCCCCGTTTTGGAAACCATCCGGCGGGAACCTTCGACATTCTCAGCCTCGGGAGAGCGCCTCTTTGGAGGCCTTCTGGTACGCAGTCCGCTCGCGAACGGAATCAGCCTTGTCGCTCGCGAAGAATTCCGCAGCTTCCAGTTCGAGGCGCTCGCGCCGCTCCAGATCGAGAGCTCGCTTCAGTAGTTCATTAACCCGTTCGCTGGTCGAGCCCGGTCCCTTCGTGTCCGCGATCTCGGCTAAGATATCATTGCTAATCGTAAAGCTCTTAGCTTGTCTCATATGATAGATAATAGCATTTCAAGTACACAAAATGCCAGAACAAGTCACTAGCGCTTCAGTCGCGCCTGCGTTTCCGCTCCCGCCAACGCATGCACCTGCGGCACCGCCATCGTCCCGCCAATCGTGTATCCTGGCGCCGCCGCGCCGCCCGGCGTCCGCGTCAGCCGAAGATCCAGTTCCCCCTTCAACGTCGCGCTCCCACTCACCTGAAACCTTCCGCCCGGCGACTCCAGCTTCAGATCCTTCATCTCGATCGTCCCCGCGTGCAGCCGCGCCTGCCCGGCCAACCGCGTCACCTTCAACCCTTTCGCATCTTCTCCGAGCGTGACGTGCGCGAAACCTCCATCCCTCATTTCGAACTCAACCGTGCCTTCGGTCGATGTCCCATACGAACTCCAGAACGCACCCCAACCCTTGGCCGGACACTCACCCTTCACCTCGTAGCTTGCATTCGCCGTGCCCGCGATCCACCCGTCCTTCGCTGTCTGCGCCAGACTCGCCAGTGAAATCGCCGTCAGGCTCCCACGCCCGCCGCACATCGCCGGCTGCACCCTGAAATCCGCCTCCCACTCTCCGTGGTGCTTCCCCCCGAGAACTTCCGCATTCAACTCGGTGATCTGCAATTTCCCCCGGTCCAGGCTCACCTTCGCCGACACTCGCTTCGCGGTCACACTCTGCACCTGCAACCGCTCGATCGTCAATTCTCCAGACGCGCGCAACCTCTCGAGGAAGGCCGGTCCCGCCTGCCCCTCCGACTCCAGAACTCGGTACCACGGCCGCGCCTTCGCCCCAGGGTTTACCCACTTACTCAGATCTCCCAGCTCAATCTCATTCGCGTTCAGGTTGAAGTGCGCCTCGCATGCCCCCGCAGTCCCGCAGCCGCGCGGCATCTCCAGCGCTCCTGTCCAAGTCGTGTCCGCGGCCTTGGCATTCAACTTCGCAACGCGGACTTTGTCCGGCAATAACTGCACTTCCGCCGAGACAATCTCGACCGGACCTCCCGCACCCCGCACCGCAATGCGAACATTCCGCAGCTCCGCCGTCCCCGTCACCTGCGGTCCCATGAAACCCGCTGCGGCCTCATTGCCGCGCCCGCCCCACAGTCCCGCAATCTGCAGATCAAGCTGCGCCGTCCCTTCCGCGCTCGACTGCAACGCCACCAGCCCAAACATTCGCGCCACCCGCAAAGCCCTCGCAATGTCGGTTTCCCCCGCGACCGAAACCCGGTAGCCGTCGCGGTTGATCCATCCCCGCGCGCTTGAAGCTGCCCGTCCGATCGCCACCGGGACCGGTCCAAACTCCACCCGCGGACTCTCCGGAACCGACATCCCCGGCCCACTCCGGCGACTCACTGCCTTGCGCATCGCGACATTGCCCGATCCTGTTGTCAGCAAAAACGGAACTGTCTCCGGCCCAATCTCCGCCTTATTCGCCGCCGATGCCAGTCGCAACTCGGCAATCTCTCCCCGTCCTTCGATTTGCAGCTTCGATCCCGTCGCGGGGTTTTCGTCAATCGACACAGTTCCGCTGATCGTTCCCCCCGCCACCAGATCTTCTGGCAGATTTTTCTTCGCCCGCTCCACCAGAGCCGCCGCCGCGCCCACCGGAAGATTCTCCGCTGCCAGCACAAGTCCGTAGCTGTGACTTCCCGGCAGACCCACGTCCCCTTTCAGCGTGATCAGCCCGCTGCCTGCTGGAGCCGCGCACTGCAGCCCGTGAACTGCGTGATCGGTCGAACTGTATTCTCCCTCGCAGTGCGCCGCCAGCCGCAGCGCCTGCCCGCTCGGAATGTCGTAGCGCCGGAAATCCTCAATCGATTCCTCGCTCGTGACTTGCAGCTTCGCCGGAGTTCCCGCCAGCGTCACATCGACCTGCACTTCGCCCCGCCATCCCTGGTCGTTCCCCGTAAAAAACTTCGTCAACTGCCCCAGTTGCGCGCCGTTCCACTCCAGGCTGAACCGCAACGGCGTGTCGCGCAGCGCCTTCGCCCGCTGCCACATCCCGCTCACCTGCACCAGACCGGTGTCGTTCAGGTTCAGATCCGTGCGGAAGGGTTGCGCCTTCATACGCACGCCCCAGCTGTTGTCTGAGTCCTGCCACAACGAAAAATCCGCATTGGTCAATGCGTAGGGTTTTTTTTCTGGTCCGTTCTTGAAATTAATCCGCGCCGATGTGGCTTCAATGTAAGGAAATCCCGGCCGCGGTTCCGATTTCGCTTTCGCCGTCGGGGCCAGCGGAATGCGGGCCGCGCGCTCCAGCAGTGCTTCCAGGTTCCAGCCTCCGGCCGTGCCGTGCACCAAATTCAGGCTGGGCTCGGTCAGGTCCAGACGCGCCACTTCCATCCGCCCGCGCAGCAGGGAAGTCAACCGTAAATCCGCCGTCACTTCCGCCGCCCGCAGCATGGGCTCGGCGCCAAACGCGGGATCGTCGTACACCACCAGATTTTCCAGATCGAATCCCGGGCGCGGCAGCAGCCGGATGTGGACCGACCCAATCTCCACCGGCCGCCCGATCGCGGAACTGATGGAATTCGTAATCCGCGTTTTCAATCGCGCCGCGCCCGGCCGCCAAAGAAACAGCGCCAGCACCAGCACTACCGCCGCCGCTACGATTCGCCGCTTGGAGGAAAGGAGCTTCACCGCGCCCTTATTGAAGCTTCGAGACTGGAGTTTTGTGGGGTCTCGACCAGATCTTAACGAATTACGCCGCGAATTATTTCACGGGCTGCGGACGAGTTATTTCACAAACACCAGCGTCCGCTTCCATCGCGTCTCGTCGAAAAAGTGCAGCACCACTTTGCCGAGAAAGAGAATTCGATCGCTCCAGCCGGTCTTCCGGTATTGATCGCCCGGAGTCTCAAACGACCAGTAGATAAACATCGGCCGCCCGATAATATTTTCCTTCGGAATAAATCCCCAATACCGGCTGTCCAGGCTCACCCCGCGATGATCGCCCATCGCGAAATAGTGCCCCGGCGGAACCACCAGGTCTCCGCCCTGAATGTTGGAAGGTAAATCCACCATCCAATTCGCCGACATGTTGCCGTCATCCGACGGCGGGACAGAAGGAAATTCATTGCGGTACGGGTCGAAGGTGTCGTCGTCGTGGTCGACGTAAGGCTCGTCCAGCGCCACGCCATTGCGGTAAACCACCCCGTTTCGCAGATGGATGCGGTCTCCCGGCAATCCAATAATCCGCTTCACCACGTAGATGCCATTCTGCTGCGGATCAGGATGCAGAAACACCACAATGTCCCTGAAATGCACGTCGCGATAGGGAAGCAGCGGCCCCACCCACGAACTCTTCGGTGCAAACTGCACCCGGTTCACGAAGACATGATCGCCGATCAGCAGCGTGTTCTCCATCGAACTCGACGGAATCTCAAACGCCTGCACCGCAAACGTGATGATGAACAGCCCGGTCACCAGCACGGCCGCCAGCGACGACAGAAACTCCACCGCAGTTTCCTTCGGCTTCTCTTCCGCGACGTTCTCGTCCGCCGTGTTCTCTTCTTCGACGTTATGTTCTTTTTTCGTCACGAGGATCTTTCAGAGTTTCTTTTTTGGTGGTTCTTGTCAGAGTTCCGCCTGCTTCAGCTGTCTTGCCCGAGCTTCAGATGCGTTTTTGGTTGTCGCAGCGCGCTTTCCGCGCTGATCAAGTCCGCTCCTCTTCAAGAGCTTTAGCCCCCGAGGCCCCGCGACATTCAGTGTACCAGCCGCAGCGTGCGGTTCCAGCGCGTCAGCTGAAAGATGTGCGTGATGGCGTACGCCGCATGGTACAAGCGCGCGGTCACCGAAGCCGATGGGCTTTTATCCCAATCCTGCACCGACCAGTAGATCACCAGCGGACGCCCGATAATATTTTCCCGCGGCACAAATCCCCAATAGCGGCTGTCGTCGCTGTTGTCCCGGTTGTCTCCCATCACGAAATAATGTCCTTCCGGAATAATCAGCTGCCCGTCCACCACCAGCGTCTGCATCGCCAGCCACCAGTCCCCTTCCAGCCGGGGTGCGGCGATATCCACTCGCGGAAAATCGTCGCGGAAAAGATTATTCCGCGGTTCGAGAAAATGCACGTACGGCTCATCCATCGCCTTGCCGTTGATCAGCACCTTCTTGTTTACCATCCGCAAGTGATCTCCCGGCAGCCCAATCACCCTCTTCACAAAATGCTGCTGCGGATCCACCGGATAGTGAAACACAATGATGTCTCCGCGCCCGATCTTCTGGTACGGCATCACCCAATCGCCGAGCCCAAGCCCGCCGTGGCCGCCCCGTCCCCCGTCTCCGTAGCACAGCTTGTTCACCAGCAGGTAATCGCCCACCAGCAGCGTGTTCTCCATCGATTCCGAAGGAATCTGGAACGCCTGCACAACAAACGTGATCACGAAGATCGCAATCACCACCGTGCCCATCAACGACTGCAGCGAACCGATCACGTCGGAGCTCACGCTGACCTCTGCGCGCTTTTGCGGCGAACCCGCCGGAACTCCCGCAGTCACGGTAGGGCTGTCCAGGGATGTGCCCAGGGAAGTATTCGGCAGCGCAGCAGGCGAGGTCGCAGGAAGCACGTCAGCCACAACTTCATCCGCCGCAGCACGCGACGCGCGATGCGCGACCACCGCCGGGTCCGGCGACACGATCGGGCCCTCGGGCCCAGCGATAGGAAGGTTTGGTGAATCCATTGAAATCTACTTGTCTACCCGATGGCTTGCCCGATGAACTTCTGTCTGACCAACGCCCGTCCGATCAACGCTCGTCGAATGAACGTCTGCCCCATTTCTTGCGTCCTTTGCGAGAACTGGGGATTCCGCCGCGTCCAACGCCCCTGCCGCACCGTTCATCTCTCCGGCCTGCGGATGCGAAGGATTCGAGCGCGAAGCCAGGAACGTCAGCAGCTGCCGCGCCGCATCCTGCTCCGCCGTTTTCTTGGTTGACCCCTGCGCGCGTCCCACAAAATCCGTTTCCTTTCCGTTCTTCGGATGCAGCCGCGCCTCCACCGTAAACGTCTTGCTGTGCTCTGGCCCAGCTTCCTCCACCAGCACGTACGCGGGTTGCGGCAAACCCAGCCCCTGTACCGCTTCCTGCAGCGCCGACTTGAAATCTGTCACCGGCAGGGTGCCCCCGCCGCGTTCCATCCGCTCCATCTCCGGCGCAATCACGTTGCGCAGAACGAATTCCCGCGCCACCTCAAGCCCGCCATCCAGATAAATGGCCGCCAGAATCGCCTCCAGCGCATCCACCAGCAGCGCCGTCTTGCCGCGCCCGCCGCTCTTTTCCTCGCCTCGCCCCAGCCGCAGATAGTGGCCCAGTTCCAGTTGCTGCGCCACCCGGATCAAATGCCTCTCACTTACTAGATGCGCCCGCAGCTTGGAAAGTTCGCCCTCGCGGAATTGTGGAAAGCGCTGGAACAGCTCTTCGCTCGTCACCAGTGCCAGCACCGCATCGCCTAGAAACTCCAACTGCTCGTTGTCGCTGACTTTGTACTTGCTCTCGCCCGCCTGCTGCGCTTCCTGTTCCCGCGCCTGCGAACTGTGCGTGACCGCCTGTTCAATGACGGCTCGCCGCCGGAAATGGTAGCCCAGCCCTTCTTCCAACGCCGTGATTTCCCGTTCTTTCATGTTGTGGGGATAACCAGAATGAAGAGACAGCTGCTCTGCTCCGGGTAATCATCACGTGGGGATAGCCGCCCCCGGCTGTCCGGCGAGCGCAGCTCGCCTTTTTCTCCCTGGAGGAAATCGGCGGCCCGGGCCTTCCCCATCTACTTCTTCGGTGCCGCTCCTGCGCTCAAGTCCTTCAGTCGGTCTTTCTCCGCGCGCGCTGCTTTCCCCACTCCCGAATCCGCCCGGTCCTTGGTCAGTTCCACCGCCTGGTCCACGTACTTCGTGGCCTCCGGATACTTGCTCTGCATGTCCAGCGCGATCGCCAGCTCCAGAGTGGTGAACGCATCCGGCTGCTGCGGAAACGCGTCAACCGACTTCCGCAGATTCGTCTCCGCGTCCGGCCAATTGCTGGCCTTGAACGCCGCCATGCCCAGCACGAAATACGCGTCCGATCGCACTACGCTCTTGAACTGGTTCAGCTGTTCCGGTGCGTAGCCCGCGGTCGGAACGTCGGTCTCGACCGTTACCAGCGCCCGTTCCGCATTCTTCTTGGCTTCAGCGATCTTCTGATCCTTATCCAGATCCGTGTCCCGGGTCGAATCGAGCATTCCCTGCGCCAGCCGCACCAGCGCCGCCGGATCGTCCGCGTCAATCGCCAGGATCTTCTGCGCCATCTCCATCGTCTTCGCGGTGCTGCTGGTCTGGTATCTTTCCATCGCCGCCGTATAAAGCCCGCCCCGCAACTCGCTGTCAGGGAACTTCGCGGCGAAATCGTTAGCCGCCTTTTCCAGCGCCGCCGCATCCGTCAGCCCAATCGCCGCTTTGTAAGCCTCAAACTCAGGCTGCGTCTTGGCTTGTGGCTTCCGCTTTCCCTGCGGCGCCGCGGTTTGCCCGGAAGTCTGCCCCGCTGCCGCCGTTTGTCCCGCCGCCGCCGGCTTGTCCGTGCTCTGCCCCAAACTCCAGGCGCACATCCCCAGCCCTGCTACCACCACGCTGATGACCGCCGCTGCTCGCTTCATGCTTTCTCCTCGACCCTAGCTTTTCCGATTTTCAATTCCACCCGCAAATCCCAACCGTGCATTCTATCCCAGCAAAGCAATCCCTACACATTCTCCCGGAAGCCGGAAGCCGAGAGCTGGAAGCCCCTACTGCGGCTTCGCCGGAGGCTCATACGCCTGTTGCAACCCGCGTTCCGCTGCCGCTTTCACTTCCGGCAGTTCCGCTCCGGTCGTCGATGCAGAAGTTAACGCCGCGCTGTACTCCTTGAGCGCACCCTCGCGATCCTCTTTCATATCCAGAATCCTTCCCAGGTACACGTGCGACCATGCCACCACTTTCTGGTCTTTCGTCTCCTGGATCGCCTTTTCGAAATTCTCCAGCGCGCCTTCCCGGTTCTTGTTCGCCACATCCACATTCGCCAGAATGAAGAACGCCCGTCCCCGATCCCCGATCTTCTTATCCAGTGCCTGCTGCGCCAGTTCCTGCGCGCCCTTCGGATCGCCCGCCGCCAGCCGCTGTTCCGCCGTCGACAGCATCCGCCGGTCTTCCAGCCGCGACAGTTGCACCAGTTCCGGCGCCGACACCTGCAGATACTGGATCTCGTTCGCCGCCTTCTCCTGCGCCTTCAAATCGATCCCGTCCAACATCTCCTGATAGGCTGCTCGCAGCCCCGCCGGATCTTTCTCAAACGCTAGCAGCGCCGTATAGAAATACTTCGTCAGGATGTACCCTTGTTTTACCGAGTCATCTACCGCCTGCAGCCGCATCGCGTCCGCCGTCTGCTTGCTCCCGCTGGTCCGAATCTCAATCGCGCGCACCAGGCACTCGGTGACCAGCAGCGAGATGTCCGTCTTGAAGCCTTCTTCCAACGGCGCCCGCTTCACCGCCTGCAGCAGCGGTTCAATCCGCTTGACCGCGCTGGGATGTTTGTCCGCCAGCGGATCCAGCAGGTAGTGCAGATAGGCATGCCGGATCTGCGGCATCTTCAGCGGATCGGTCGATTCCGGGTCCGGCGACGGAAACACCACCACGTCATAGTCCGTACCGTAATTGCGGGCGTTGGCTTCATTCGTGTCGCCCATGAAGTCCAGATACACCGTGAACGTCCGCCCCAGAAATCCTCCCGACTGCAGCTTCAGGTAGATATCGGTGTCGAACACCATCTTCGCCAGCGGCACGTGATAGCGGTCCACCAGCGCCGCATAATTCGCCTTGTGCCGCTCCCAGATCGCGTGCAGCCCCGCCTTGTCATAGAACGGTTCCAGCACCGTCCCAAACCCCGACAGCGGCATGGCATCCGGAGGCATATCATCTTCCTTCACCCGCGGCAGAAAGTGCGGCGGTCCCTGAATGTAGAGCGCCAGCGACACATACTGCGACAAGTCGTGCGCCGAATCCAGTGCCCGATGCCCCAGGTACCAGTCGCACATGGCCGTCATCGCAGTCTGCGCTTCTTGCGAGTTCCGCAGGTTCTTCTCCACCTCAGCTCGGATGTTCAATCGCTGCGCATCCGCAACATTCATCCCCACGGCGTAGCCGCACGTGTTCATCGCCGTCAGCACCGCGAACAGCGTTTCACTCGTATCCAGCGTGATCGGATTACTGTTTTGCGCCAGACACACCGGCGCCAGCAGCCCCACTCCGGCCGCTACCATCAGACTTCGCCATCCACTGCTCAGGAAACGACTAAGGAAGAAACGACTCAGGAATCCCTCCCGCACGCGTGGCTACTCGACAAGCCACGACTCCAGAAATAGGCGGAGAACCCCTCCAGTTTACGGTCTCCCCCGCAGAGGGTCAAACCGCAGATGGGGATATACCGTGAGGGAAAAATTGTCGACCCCCTGCACTCGAAATGTCTAGCGATTAAGTTGGGAATGTGAACCTTGGAGCGCGGGGTGGTTGGTCTGGGCCCGCCCGCGCGCGCGTGGGATCGTGCGTACGCGTGGAGAGTGGTTGTTTAGTCATCTGAGATAATTCTGCTGTGGCTAACGACTTCGAGGAGATCGCCCACTGCGGTGGAAAGATCACTTTCCGACTCAGGACAACCGAGCAAGGTCAACGTTCATATCAGGTCACCTACTCTGGTGATCGCCCGGTGCCGATGAGCCTGATCGCGGTGTACGCCCTGCCCCAAGGTGTACCCGTAGCATCAATCGCGCTCGGTGGTATCGGACAGCCCTTCAACCCGCCTCCATTCCCGGGCTGCTTTTCAGTATTCATCGGCTCCGATAGTGAGGGGAAGTTTGGTCACACGTGCCCCATGTGTGCCGGGTATTGGCGCAGTGGGTCCATGGCCTACTCTGTGCGCTTACTGCGCGATCAGGGCTGAAGGTTTTCAGTTCCTCTCGACAGCACAGCAACGCTATGTGGGCTATTACTGCGAAGTCTTAGCACAGGCTCTGATTCCGCTCAAGATGGAGACATCTGTATTGATATGGATGCAGTTGCCGATGCCGTAGGAAAGCAGGGTGAAAAACCAGCTTTCTACGTGTCGGAACAAAGTCAACAGTGCAAATTCACGTGCTGTGCTTGTGGAGAATTCAACGACATCCTTGGCCGTTTCGGGTACTGCTCGCTTTGTGGAACTCGCAACGATCTGGCAAATTTTGAGGAACAGACCGTTCAAGCGATCCGCCAGCGATTGAATTCTGGTGGTTCTCCTGAAGACTGCTTGAGAGACGCTGTTGCGGCATTCGATTCATTCACGGCGCAATTCGCAAAAGAACTGGCCCGGCTGACTCCTATGACGGAGCGCAGAAGGCAGCGGCTACAGACTCAATCATTTCACGATCTCAAGGATATGCGCGCAACGTTCAATGATTGGTTCGACATTGACGTGTGCACAGGAATGAAGGAAGCCGAATGCCACAGTGTAGAAATCATGTTCTATCGTCGGCATTTGTATGAGCACAACGGTGGAGAGGTTGATCAGCAGTATCTCGATCGAAGTGGCGATACAACTGTTCGATTGAAGCAGCATATCCACGAAACCCAGCAAGGGGCACATGACCTACTGAGTTCGCTAGTAAAGATGGCCCGCAATGTACACAGTGGTTTTCACGAATTACTACCGACGATTCCGGAACCGATCACTGCATTCGAGAAGCGGAAAGCGCGGATCGCTCAATCTTCTGGATAAGAATGCGACCTGTTTTGATCATCGCGATAGGATGTGAACCGAATCGAAAGAAGTCGAAATTTGAGTGAAATGGCCTGATTTCGACAGGTACGACAAAGGCCTCGCGTATGATGGAATCGTGACCTTGGCACACCTCCGGTTCAAATTGATCCGCCTCGCGCCGATCTGCCTGTACTTATTTTGTTGCCCTTTGCTAACCGCCAGCGACGCACCGCAACTCCTGCCAGACGCGGACAAGTTCCGCCTCACGCTGGTGGAAGATCGCAACAGTACGCTTCCGCTCGGCCCAAGCTGTACCGGCGAAGCCGAACAGACATTGACCTGCCGCGCTTTCACGTTGACCTTGGAGAATTTGGGCAAGAAGGTGGTCCGAATCAGTTGGGGCGGTTGCAATGAACCGGAAATACGAATTGACCGTAAAGAGCCAAACTCAAGTAGCGGATGGTGGCCGGTTAGTCAGATAAAGCGTGAGAACTGTGGTCCGGCGATATGGCGCAGCATTCGGCTGAAGCCCGGTGAGAAGAACGAGTACGTGACTCGTCTAATCTCCTCGCGCCGCGATGCGGAGGCGTTTGTGCCCGGCCCTTACACGCTGCGTGCGGAGTGGGTTCTCTTGGGCTGTACTGAAGAACCGAAAGGCACGGATTGCCTTAGTCCGTTGCAGGTTGTACGCCCGCCCGGTCCTGCCTCCGCGTTCTATTTTCAGGAGGCGGTTTCCGTCATCTCGAACGAGGTGAGAGCGGAATCACCAACGCTGCCAAACCTCGGCACGGTGAAATTCTCGTTCGACGCGGACGTTATTCCCGCTTCATTGGCCGCGAAACTCGCGCCGATGCTGCGTGCTAAGTGCCCGGCTGAAAGGGTCGACAGCGTTGAGTGTGCGGCATTCCACTATAAGATCGGGAACTCCGGTACGAGAATCGTCATTTGGACGCGGGGCTGTGGGGAATTTTTCCCGGAATACTTGGCTGACGGACAATGGCGTCCGGTATTCCAGAATCTGCCATGCACCTTAAATGTCCCTGTGGAGACGCCAATTCTCCCCGGCAGTGTCGTCGAGGGTGATTTCAGCCTTGCATGGGGCTACGACATCAGTTCGTTCCGTAGTCCTGGAGAGTACACGTTTCGACTTACTTTGAATCCGACGGCGTGTTTCGCGTCGCCGGATGGACGCTTTTGCCTAACCCAGTATCACAACGAGCCACCAGTCACTTCCAGTCAACTCACGTTTCGCACGCAGTAGCTACCAATCTTTAATCTGACTCCATTGGCGCGAACATATCGTTGGCCGGATAGATGTTGCAAAATCCCCATTACGCTCAAAACCCCTCTATGAGCGCAATCGCCCTGATCTTCTGATTTTCAACACTTTCGTCCAAGGCAGGAACTATTCTGTTAATCGCGGCGTCCATCCTAGTAGGAGAAACGTTGATGGAAAGGCACCTTGGGGCTGTTGCAATACTGCTCGTGTCTCTCTTTCTCGGCGGGTGCGACCGGCAAAAACAGGACTGCGGCACAACGCTCGAAGTTCGGCTCGACAATGTGATCGGAACAACTGAACGTGAACTGAGACATGCCCGAATGCATGAGTTTATTTGGAAGAACTGGCGCGAAAGGAAATGCGCCACATTGCATTTGAAGTCCATCTCGAAAGAAGGCAAAGAAACAGACGCCGACTACGAGATCAGGCCGCTGCCGGGAACGCTGATAATGGTTGTCACGATCAATCGAGCGCGTTACGGCTACAACGGACAAATCTTCTGGCATCAGGACGGCAAATATGATGTTTACACGGTAGAGCGAGTCAAGCCAAACAAGCCGGAGTGGTTGAGTCTAAATCCCAGTTCGAAGGTTGAGGTGCCGCCCGAGAGCGCAAATCTTTCTGGCTCGGATTACTGCTTGCGCTTAACCGGTTGGGGCAACGAGGTTCTGTCCTTTTTCTGAGACTTCCGGTGTCAGCTGGCGAGAAATCCCCATTACGCTCAAAATCCCACTTTGCGGCTCAAAGCGTGAAATGGCCTGATTTCGTCATTTTGTCAGCCGATATTCTTCCACCAGATGTCGTATATGCCTCGTAGTCTCTGACCGTCATGCGTTTGGTCCGCTAAACCGTAGGCTAGGGTTAACATCATCCGCACGGGATTAAACGGAACCTTGCCAAAGCCGACGAGTACAGGCTGGCCGTAATCTACGAATCTCTTGCTCCCGAAAATCTGACCCCACTTCAGCGTCGAGTTGTTGCGTAGAAACACTTGGCTGAGGTACATGCCCACGTCCATGGCCAGCGAAATCGTGCGATCGGTCAGTTCCCCTCCTGATACCCAATCTCGTATGTGAGCAGGAATGTTCTTAAGCTCATCGCCTGTGCGGGGCCGAGTTTCGACTTGAGACGCAAACCAGTTGCCCAACGAGTCTAAGGACCCCGGCCTGTAGCTCGGCTTCCAACCTTCAAAACCAGCCGAGGAGTTCATCGCTTTTTCCAGTTCCCCAATTCGCTGTGGGAGCACGTCATGAAACCAGCGGTCATACTCCTGCAGTTCTTTCTTGGTCATTTCTGCAAATTTGAGGGTCCTGAACGGCGGTCGGACGAGGCTGTACGTTGTTCCCACGCGAGCCAGTGTACAAGAGGGTGGATTGCATGATTGGCGAAAAATCCCCATTTCACTCATTGACCCTCAGACAGGTCACAGGGTTACGGCTGCCTGCTGCTTTGGCCTGGGCGCGGTCGAGGGTCTCTCGTTCCAACATTTCCACCGTCTGTTTCAGCCGGGCGCGGCTGTCAGGGTGGACGCGGGCGCCACGGCGAGCTTGAATGATGGTGTCGCGGCTCAATTCTGATCGACTGAGCTCGTGGAGAGAGAATTTTTCCAGCAATTTTTGCAACCCTGGATCGACTGCACGCGTGTTGGCCGTTTGCCGCGACTGATACCGCCTCGGGCCCACATTTTCGAGACTGCCAATATCCTCCCCTTCCTGGCTCTTCCGTTCGACCTCTTTACCGATAGTGATGAACGGAAGCATTGCTTCGATTGGCCGTTGGAGTAGCAATCCCCGCGTGTAAGGGCCACAGGGCTTACCATCATGTGCTAGCGATTTGTCTTCAGCGTGGAGGTAGTGTCGCCACAGAACCACCGACAAAGTCTGCGGCAGAAGCTTCACGCCGTCGTATTCTTCACCCAAGCGGACAATTGCTCCCGTGTGAATCTCCGTATATTCACGAGTCAACCAGTCACTCGGGTGCTTGCCGAACGATCCAACTAATGTGCAGCCCTGAGGGGATTGCAACAGGATTGGCGATAGGGCGAAATTGTACGGCTTGGCTGCTTCGGGGTCGTGTTTACGCAGGGCCGCCAACACATTTGGGGTCGTCACGCGAATTCGCATGACCGCCGGAAACTCTCCGAACCACAATTCACCCGTCACTAGCGCATTTTCGGGATCGTCGATGTTGCGGAAATGGTCCTCCAAGAGCTGTTCCCACGCCTCGACGATCCAGCGTGGGTAGTTGGTCTTCTGATCTTTGCAATCGGTGGGCGTGTAGCGTTTTCGCTGGTCGGGAAGATAGAGCATGCCGAGGCCGTGTTCACTTGGCTTAATGATTTGTATTTTCGATTTCTGCCGCGCGTAGACCACATATCTTTTGGCTGATATCGCCACTCCGTGGAGCTGGCGCGGCTTTCCGTCGCGGCCGCGATTGCAGTCTTCGATCTTGAGAATGTCATGTACGATCTCCTTGTCATAGGGGTTCAGACCGTTAAGTTTGGCGCAGATGCGTTCCACTTCCTTCCACGTAATCGCCCTCACAGCAGAAGCGCCGGTTGAGGTCTTGTGTGGGCCGCCTGGACATGGAACCAAGCCGCCTCTCTGGGAAGAAACAAAAAGGATTGAGTCAGTGTCGGTGAGCAAATAGGACCCCTTCTTCTCCTCAACCATCGCTTGCAAGATCGCCAGCATGAGCCGGCCACCCGCCGTTATTAACGCGGCGGCGGGAGGGAAGTGCCACCGGCCTTCTCGTTCCACCTCGCACGTCGTTTGCGTGAATTTCGTTTCGCCAGAAAACACGCTCAATTGCTGGGGGTTGTTTTTCCCGTATTCGTATTTATTCAGTTCGGCGAAGATGCCATACAGCGAGTTGGCGATGATCTTCAGCAGCAGGTAGTGAGGGTGAGTATCCGGGAGAGATTTCCTTTCTTCTATCACCACTCGGAAGAAATCATCTGTTTCTGGATGAATGTTTCGTTTGCCGATGCTCGTGTCCTTCATTCCATTTTGAGTGCCTACCGGAACGAGCCTGAAGGCATCAATAATCCTGGACACCTCGCCGGTCTGCAATTTGGATGTCGCCAGGTCTGGACCGGAATACCAGATAGGCGCGGTCGATGTGAGTGGGTTCAAGCCGATATTCGTATTGCCAGTGTCGTTATAAAGAGATCGAACCGGCAGGATATCGCCGCGCGGCTTGACTGAGGCAAAGAATCCTAACTCCCTCCATGCTGACGGCGAGAGGAGTCCTTCGAGCGTCGTTCGGGCCAGAGCCGCCCGCGCTTCGCGGGTGCACTTCACAACTTTCAATCTCGATGCGGTGAGGAGGGGCCACAACTGAAGCAGCGCCGCCACCGAGGGATATTCCGAAGTTGTGTCACAGACAACCACGGGCACTTCCTGATGCCGAATGCGAATTTCACTTCGCCCGCCGTAATACGCCTGCATACACTTCCCAAGCACTCTTCGGGACAACTTGAACTTCTTCGCTGGCGGAGTGATCTGCATCTCGTCTAGAAACGCTTTGGTGATACTGGCGGCGCTCATTGCCTCCTCCGGGTGAAGCTCCTCCAGGGGAAAGCCGTCGTATTCATGTTTCATTGCGTTCAGGAGTTCTACGGTGCGCTCCGTGTCCGTTCTCCCGTAATTGAGTTCCGCCTTCGTAACGAGGCCGGTCGGCTCGTGGTCGGCCTTCGATTTGAGATGGAACGACTCAAGAAATCCGTTCAGGTCCTTGTGTTTGTTTCGAAGCGCCCAGCCCAGAACCGAAAGATCGAGGAAACGCCCGCTGTAGTTGGTCCGCATGCTTGGATCACCCCCGACGAGGGACATGAAGGCCGAGCGTGAGTCTTTTGGTTTGATCCTGATCCACGGTTTGGGTTTGAACGGATCGGGATCGTCCGGCCACGGAGTCACTGACCATCCGGTGTTCTTGAGTTTGGCTGGGCGAGATCTCAGCGAGATTCGGCTGAGATCGAAGGGCGAGTTGAAGCATACGATGGAAGCGCCGATGCGAATTGCCTCCCACAAAACCTTATTCGCAAATTCCGTGCGAGACCCTAGTTGAATCTCTTTGGGGCAGCCGTCTTCCACGTCGGCACGTTTACGCGCGAATGACCGGATCAGCGCTACGTCATCCCTGCCCAAGTGGTCGTTATAGGCGACTCCTTCCAGTTGGCAAACGTAAGCGTCATTCTTGAGTTCGCAGAACCTCCACCAAAGGAAAGTGAGATCCTGTCGGATATCTGTTGTGGTCTCGCAGTCGAGTACAAGCGCGTAGTTTGCCCACTTTGGGGCGTTGGCTTTCCATCGCTCTTTAGCCTTCTTTTTGGTACGGGAGTAGACGCGAACGTAAATCGGTGCCAACTCCGGATTTAAGTTCATGGACTTGTCAGGATTGCTAAGGAGAAGATAGAACAATCCGGCGCTAAGGGGCAGGGAAATTCGCAGCGTTTGACGACCGGCGCGTTACTCATTTCATAACAACGCGTTTACCGCTAGGCAGCGGAGGAGAAGGAAGCTTTGGCGCTGTGCGTCGCAGAGATGAAGCGGCATTCTTGAGTGCGGCGGCGATCAAGGCTGGGGAAGCGTGCGGGGATTGTACTGCGTCGGCGATTGAGTCCAAATCTTCCGCAAGAAGCAGAGCATAACGCTGGGCCCTCTCAAGTGCGGACTCGCGAACCTGGTGGAGCCCATTCTTTGTTAGACCTTTAGCGTCTCGTTTCACTTCAAGCTTCCGGTGGCAGTTGCGGCATTCTGTTCTCACGAATAGCGGATCAAGGGCTTTTGTGACGGGATGATCGTTTTCGAAGCAAGATGGATCGGTTTCAGGACAATAGAAACATCGACTCGCATATCCCGTTTCCTTGCGACGTATCTCAAGACGGCGTGCTCGCGCCAGCGGTTCAGGGTTGTTCACGCGCCTGTATCCGGGCTGGCGTAGAGGGTGTCGAGCTGTTGCAATACTCCCGCCCGTCCCAGGAGAGCAAGGGATTCGAAATCCCCGACGAGTTCATGCCCGCCTACTGTTTTGCCCCGGAACTTCTCCAAGGCAGATGGAGGCTCTTGCCCACCGAGCACGCGAAATGCGGTCGCCCGATGGACACCCGCAAGATCGCGCTCGCGGGAACCACGCGCGGTTGTCACACGAGGGCCGGTGTCCGTTATGATTTTCACTCGCGCGGAATAGGGGTCGCTGGCCCTTACGCGAATGCGCTCACCTCGGTTACCCGGCAGAAGCGCTGCGGGCAGAAGGTCCCGGATGGTAGCAACGGTGGTGCCCTCTACTCGCGCTGCGGAAGAGAGCGTTTTTGATTGTCCCTTGCGAACTCGATTAATTGCCGCAAAGCCGCGAACTTTCGCCACTTGCTGGCGGGTCGAGGGCTGCCGCGTCCGCTTCCGTTCGTGTCGAAGGCGTTTAGTTCGTCGAGTTGGTTTCTGGCCGGGCACCTATTGACAATCAGTGCATTCTGCGTGCCACGGGCAGACGCTAACTGATAGACATAGAATGGCTTGTCAGCATTTTCCGGTGAAACACGGATTTCTGGGATCGGGTTTTCCGGTGATCGCCGGATTTGGCGCTAGAATTTCCCGGCGGACGAAAATTTGCGGGCGGGTGAGCGTTGGTTTCTAGCTTTGCTCGCCGCTACGGGATTCAGTAGAAATGTTGCACGAAATGGGAAAAGTTCACCGAGCCGTGGTGCGAGGCTACGCCGGGGCAGCTTTTACCCGGAGTCTTGAGGGTGGGCCGCCGGGGCCTGGCCGACCGACTGTCGACAACCAAACGCTTTGGTCGGATCGAGATGCTCTGGTCTCCTTCCTGTCGATGACATGGCCCGACATTGGATGGCAGATTCCGCAGGCCAAAACACTGGAAGATCTCAGACGATCCTTTGAGCCGTTGAGAGGTCACCCTTCCGAATACCTCATTTTTCATTTTCTACGTCCGACTCCGGTTACCGCTACGCCTGAGGAAATTCGAATGGCCAGGAAAACCTTGGGGAAAGCAATCGACCGTCTTCGTGAAGCTCAAAACCGGCATGATAAATGCATAGAAGCGTCCCACACCACGGAGTGGGCGATGAACGATGTCCAACCCGACCAGCGGCAAGCGATGGCATCCGACCTATTCAAAGCCTGGGGAGAAAACAAGAAAGCACGTGAGGCGTTGGCGTTAGCAATCAATACGGAAAGGACCCTCAGCCAGGAATTGCGGGACAAGGAGGCGGGCTTCGCCCAAACCGAACTCTTGGACTACATCACGAAAAAGAAATATGCGCGCAATCCGCTCGGCCTCGCCAAAGCAATGGCTGGTCTGCCGGAAATAGGCTGGTCGCAATCCCACGAACGATGCTCCGAAACGAAATCCGATCAGTGGCCGCATTTTCAGTTCAGAGTCTTCAAGACAATCAAGACCATTTGGAATCGCCGCGACTCTTATCCGGAGCTCCCAATCGTGCAACTGTTTCGGCGGGAGATAGAGGCACTCCCCAGGATGGTCATAGGAAGTATCAAACAGCCACCACCGAAACCAGCAGTGCCGACAAAACGTGAGAACGGCATACGATCGCATTTGGCAGACAACTACAGAAGTCTTCGCCTAGCGATTGAAGCGGTTGTCGGAGTCGAAACGCATCCAGACAGGATGCCATTTCTGATCGCGTCTGGCTTCACAAAGAACCTCGGAAAGCCACGCACGCCACAAGATTTGGTACTCAACGCCAGGGAAAAGATCATCTGAAGATGGCACTGTCGAACCCTTCGACTCTTTATAATAATAGAGGATGTACGTTGACACCGATGGCGCAGCTTTTTCGCACGGGTGGCAACATACTGAAGAGCTTCTAAGAATAACGGGCCTGCCGTTCTGTTAGTAGCAGAACGACAAGCCCTGACCCCATCGGAGGTATGCTCCAATGGCAGCTACCAAAACCGTATCTCAACTCGCCCAATCCCACAATTCCGTAACACCCCGTCACGGCGTCGTGACGCTCTTCGGCTACGGCATTCAAGTCCGGGTCGAGCGCGGCCACTTGGTCATCGAAGACGGGATCGGGCCCGAACGTCACCGCGCCAGACTTCCACGTGTTGGGCACGGCCTGAAACGTCTGGTCGTCATTGGTTCCGACGGCATGGTGTCACTGGCCGCGCTTCGATGGCTTGCCGATCAACAGGCCAGTTTCGTCCTGCTTGAACGCGATGGATCTGTTCTTCTGACAACAGGTCCGGTCAAGCCCTCGGACGCCAAGCTGCGGCGTGCTCAAGCTCTCGCACACACGTCCGGCGCTGCCTTGCGAATTACACAGGAACTCATCACTCAAAAACTCGCCGGTCAAGAGCGTGTTGCTCGAAACAATCTGTTGGATGACACGACTGGCGACGCGATTGCCCGATTCCGGCACGAGGTTCCCTCTACCGACAGCATCGCCACAGTCCGTTTGCTCGAATCACAGGGAGCCGCAGCCTATTGGTCGGCTTGGCGCACGCTTCCAGTCAGTTTCCCCAAGAGCGATCTTCCGCGAGTTCCCGATCATTGGCGCCGCTTCGGTACTCGGGTGTCGCCCCTCACGGGATCGCCGCGACTGGCAGTGAACCCCGTCAACGCAATTTTGAATTATCTGTACGCGGTGCTTGAGTCTGAGGCTCGCTTAGCTTCATCTGCGCTCGGGTTAGACCCCGGTTTGGGAGTTCTCCATGTGGACACCACGAATCGCGATAGCCTGGCTTGCGATCTGATGGAGCCGGTTCGCCCACAGGTGGATGCGTATGTGTTGAATTGGATTACTCGTTACCCTTTGAAACGCGAGTGGTTCTTTGAGGAGGCCAATGGCAACGCTAGGCTCATGGCAGCGTTGGCAATTAAACTTTCTGAGACGGCCTCGACTTGGCGACGCTCTGTCGCACCGTTTGCGGAATGGGTGGCGCGTGCTTTCTGGTCAACGATACGCAAACCCGGCACTCCCTTTATTACGCGCCTAACCAGAGACAACAAACGACAAGCGAAGAGCCATGAAATCGCGCCCGTTGCTAAAGCCGCGAACCACGACAATGTTTGCCGAGACTGTGGGAAGGCCGTCGGCGCTGCGAGCGTCACTTGCATCGCCTGTGGGGCCGATGTCTCACGTCGCCGATTGATCGAAGTGGCGCGACTGGGGCGCGTGGCCTCAAAGTCTCCCGAGTCCAGAGCGCGAGTCGCAGCAACACAGCGCCGCCACGCGGCAGCCTGGGGCAAGTGGCTACCCTCCAGCCAACCAGATTGGCTCACCGAAGATACCTATACGACTAAAATCAAACCACTATTGTCTCGGTCTTCAAATGCGGAAATAGCTAGGACCCTCCACGTGTCAATTCCCTACGCGGCCAACATCCGAGTGGGCCGACGCACACCGCATCCGAGACACTGGGAGGTGCTGGCACATCTTGTGGGCGTCTCGGTAGGTTGAAGTGATCCAGATCAGAAAGATAGTTGAAGGGTGCAAAGAGATGAGGCACCCGCTTCACTGCGTCTCAGGCTTTGACAGTGCGCGATAATATCATCAATGTAGTGGGTCAGAACGATGATAACGAAGCCTGAACAACATGAGATCAACCGAACTGGGAAACGCATCCTCCGTGATGTACTGGAACCGCGACCGCTCGGCTGGGTGGTGAACGACGTACAAGAGGACTATGGCATCGACTGTAACGTCCAAGTGTTTGACGGACTATCCCCAACCGGCGCATGGTTTCATGTCCAACTAAAAAGTTCCTACTCCTCTAGCTACGACGTAGATCGCACTTTTGTCTCGCAAGAGCTCTCCGTGGGTCACGCTCGGCACTATGCTCTGGAGATGCGCGAACCGGTGATGCTCATCCATGTGGACGTGAACTTAAAGAGCGTCTACTGGTACGCACCGCAATTGGACAATCAGCTGCTAGCAACGCTCGCCACGACGGAGGCGAAATCCGTCACGGTGAGAGTGCCCACGACCCACCGTCTGCCACTTACAACTCCCGACTTGTTGACCACCTTGAACAAGATCTATCTTACGTTGGCAAATCGCGAGCTGACCTCTACCTCGACGCGGTCCTTTGCGGAGTCCTTGAAGCACATGCCCAATCAGGCCGCTTTGCACCGGTCGTTTCAAGAGAAGAATGACACGCTCAAGTTGCAGAAGATCAGCGAGCTCTTTCGGCAGGGAAAGTTCAGCGACGCTCGACCTCGTGCCCAGTCCATTCGGGATGATCTAGACTCAACTACCGAAGTGAAGTTTTGGGCCGAGATTCAACTACAGTCCATCGATTACAGGGAAACTGTACATGCAGGAAAACCTCAGGGCGAATTGCCGAAGCTACTTTTGATGCACGCAAAGACGCTCCAGAAATTGACTAGATCAGGACCGAAGCATTTGAAGTTCTATTCATTGATCGCCAGACACGCTGCAGAACTAGAGGTCCTCGTTCAACAGAACTCCGGTCTGTTCATGGCGTTGCATCAGCACCTTGAACAACGCGGCAATCCCATGATGGCGATCGATCTCTACACCCGACGCGTGGGACTCACGAAACGAATTACGTCCAAGTACAACAGGTGTTTGCGCTTGGCTCAACGTGCGGCCAACTACCCAGACCGGTGGGCCCTAGGACGCGCCTTGGCAAACATCGTCAATGCTACATCGCAGTACCTCATCACACTTCGTCACGAGGGCGACAGAGAGGCAGAACAGTCATTTGCGCGTTCTGCCCTGCAAATCTGCAAACTCGCCGCCTGGATCTGCAATGAGACTAGTGATCCCGAGGGAGTCGTATTGGCAATCATCAGCTCGCTGCTGACAACACGCTCGATAGATTCTGACGCCTACCGTTGGGCCCATCAGGTAGCCGAGAGTCTCCATGATCCAGAGATTCGCGCTGATGCTCTGCTCGTGATCGGGCGATCCGTGAAGCGATGGAAGGGCGAACGTGTCGCAGGAGACTATCACGGCAACACGGTGTGGCAAGCCATTCAGAACATGGCGACATCGCTCGGCATTGATCTCAGTAAGGAGGACGACCCTCTGGTGCAAAGCCTAATGATCGCGGCGAAAGACAACAGCCCGGAGCGAATACTTGCCGAGTGCGAGCACTTGCTTGTTAGCTTGGGCGCAACCGGCCCAAATGCGCGAAAGGTACAGCGCTTATTCAATATTGGCACCGCTGGCTCCAAAGTGATCCATTGTGTGCTGCACGACTACCACAGCGAAGGGAGGGAACAAGATACCGTCTACGAAGAATTCAAGCGGTCTTATTGTGATTCATGCCCCGACAAGAATCCACGCCCTGCAGAGTGGAGGTATACGGGCGACGTGAGACTGGCCTTCGAGGCCCGAAACTACGAATTCGTGTCGGGACTCGCGGGTACTGCAATTGGACTCCGGTTCACAGACAAGGATTGAGGCTGACATTCCTCCAAAGGACCTCGCTTTCTTGGTCAATGAGTGTAATGGGGATTTATCGACAGTTACCGTCTCAACCGATGCAGCGCGACCGTTCTTGTCTGCTTGCTAAAGTACAACTCCACCGTCACGCGGTCAGGAGCTGAGATGTGGAACTCTGGGTTCGACACCGCATCATTTAGCGCATGGTCAAGGCTGAGGAATTTGTTCTCCTTGCGAGAGAAGAACCAGACAGGTGAATTCCATGCTTGGTGACCACCCGAGCTTTCGAGGCTGTACACGAAGAATTGTGAATCTGGCGTCCATGCGGCCTTGGTGACACCGTATCCGTGCTCTCCGTCTTCGGACGTGTAATCGCGTTTTGCGGAGACTATTCCTGCCGGAGTTCGCAGTTCGATTCGACTCTCGTCAGTCGCTTCCAGTGCGTGCTTAGAGCGGACCACAGCAACCAGCATTCCATCAGGCGATTTAAAGTTCTCGGTGTGGGATGGGAAGGTGTACTTCTGCGCACCGCACAATACGCCAAAAAGCACGATAACGATTGCCATCACGAGGGTTTGTCTCATGGCGACATCATAGCTGTTTCAAATCAGGCCATTACACTCAAAACCCCCGGCACAGGCATGATGAGTGTAATAGAGATTTATCAACAGCCAAGCTGGGAAGGCCCCGGCAAATCGACCGGGCAGTGTTTACCGCGGTTGATTGATCAGCGTGGTATCCCCTGTTTCTAGGGATACTGAGGGAGCCTGCGCTGCTGCAACACCACGTACGCCATCATTGCCGCGTACAGGAGTGCGAGGAGCAGAAAAATGGCTATGCCGACGGCGACGGTCTGCGCCATCTTCAGACCGGCCAAAGCCGGTGGAGGTTCGGGCGGGCCGCCCAAACCGGAGACTGCGGCGGTGCCAGATTGCTGGAGTTCTTGACCCGAAGGAGCTGCTGCGCGGGGTTGCTGCTGTAGCGCCTGCCATCGCCAAGTGCCGACCGCCAGAGCCCACAACATTCCCCAGACGTTCCAGTGCGAGAGAGGGAGCAGGGCCGCCGGCGCCCACACGAGGAGCCAGAAAAACGTCAACATGGTCAGAATGTTGATCACGTAGGTCCCGGCGAGGGCCACGGCGACACTCGCCCACCACGCGCGCACCCGCCACTTCCAGAACCAACGAAGGAAAGCCAGCGTCCACAGTGAACTGGCCGTGAGATAAATGAAGGTAACTACCGTCCAGGAGAGCCACTCCTGCGCCTGGTTTGAGTCCGGGTCCGGTTGTGCGGACCACAGACTGATACGGTATTGCACGGCCCAGCCCAGCAGGTAGACCCAGAAGAAATCGCGGAAGGCGCGCAGTTCAGGACCGGTCGAGCCCATCTCGGCTTCCTGTGCCGAATGGAGGCGCAGTCCGGCGGCGGTCGTGCCGACCCATATCGTGCCGAACACACTCAGCGAGACGAAGTAGTGATAGGAATCGTTGAGATCGTCAATGTGGAATGGATCGATGAACCGGCTGCGATCAAACAGCATTTCGCACAAACCAGTTTGCGCCGCGTAGCCCTTGACGCCAAACCACCAGACAATCGGAACTACGACCGCGAACAAACCTGCGGCGGCAAAGAGCTGCAACGGACGCCAGCTCATCCGACGATTTGCGCTGTTTGCGATCACGGATCCCGATCCGGGCAGAAGAAAGACAAACAGCGGGGTAAGGATCGCCGTGAGAACGAGGCCCCAATTGAGCAGCGTTACTGCCGCGCCGCAGGAGTGCTCGCTCCAGTAGGGCCCGCCAAAGGCAAAATCGTGCAGGGCTGATTCAGCGGGAAAGACCAGTACCAGCGAAACCGCAACTGCGATTCCGAGAAGGTAGAAGGCGTTCGCATTCACGCGCGTCGAGGGCACGAGGGGGCCACCTGGCTCTTACGGCACTTGATCATGGCAGAGCCTCGGAGTCAACAAAATCAATTTTGCCTGGTGCTCGCGCGATCAATAAGCAACCCTCTTTCGGAAGGCCCATTATGTCCTCTCCCAAGCCACAATCTAAGCCATTTCCCAATGCTTGTCGAAACCAGGCCATTACACTCAGAACCCAGCCAATGAGTGCTATGACAGTGAATCACTTCGCCACACCTTGGACCATTTGCAGCGCATCTCGATACAAGAACGGCACCCAATAGGCTGGCTGCTCCCGACTGCCAGGCGGTTGCGTTGATGAAATCAGGCGGCTCCACTCATTGAGACTTCCCTAAAAGTGAACTACTACTTCTCCCAAATCATCGGCATGCCGTGTTTCTTCCATAGATACCTATGACGCGTACCACGGGAGGTGATCGTAAGCGCTTCATCAGATGAGAAGTCAAGCTTCTTACCCTGAAACCAAGTCGCGTTCTTACCCGCTAGAAGAACGGCTTTCGCTAAGCAACCGATAAGCCCATCGTCATCTCGGCCGTCCGAACCTGGACGAACCAAGATGACTCCCGGATTTCTGTGGGGCGGAAATCGGTTATTGTTCAGAAAATCGGCATCGTGTGTAACGAGGACCCGCTTTTCTCTCCATGCTGCGGCAAACACGTCTTCATCACTTCGGCCACAGAGTCCGAAATCCGCAGCAAACTTGGCATTGTAGCCATCACCCTGCAAAATCTTGGCGACTCCGATGCCCGCATTCTCGTCGACAAGGAATCGCGCCTTTCCCCGATATTCCAAGTCTAGTTCACGCTTGTTATCATCGGTAGGTTCGTCCAGTTCCTTCCAAGGCATACAAAGTATTTTACATATCGTCCCACACGTGCCGGATCTCCCCCAGCGTCACCGCGCCTCGGGCAGGCTGGCCCGGCCAGGTCAAACCCGGCGGGGGGAGGGGGGTCGACAATTTTTCCCTCACGGTATATCCCCGTCAAACCGCAGATCGGGCATCGGCGGCGAGTCTCCCGCCGATTGCATCTCTACAGGAGAGAGTTCGCGAAGTCCGTGTTGGCAAACCGGAAGAAGAGACCTTCGGGCACGCTCGAGAAGCGCGCAAGTCTGGTCGGTCTTTGAGCGCTGCGGGTGATGCAGGTGGTATTGGATGGCAACATGCCGTATCCAGCGATGCTCGGCTCCTGCGGCTCGCAAACGGTAGCCGAGTTCTGTATCTTCGCCCCAATATCCTTCGAAGTCTTCGTTGAAGCCGTTGACTTCTTCGAGCAGAGGCTTGGGAAGGGAAAAGTTGCAGCCGAAGAGAACAGGTTCGGCGCGATGCAGCCAACCACGCAGTGTCCGGTTATTGATTTGAAGTCCTTCTTCCAGATGGCCGGCGCGGCCCATTAGCGCATCCGCAATCAGCCGCGGAGAGAAGCCCTCGACTTCGCCTGCGAGGACGTCCTGCGGGGTGAGATTGCGAGTCATCTGCGAGCCCAAGTTTACGCGGCGGCCTATAAGAACCGTGCGCGGCGACTGATGCGCGAAATGCGCCTCGACGTAGTTGCGATGAGGAATGCAGTCAGCATCGATAAAGATGAGGTACGGGGTTGAGGATATCCGGACGGCCTGGTTCAGAATCTTGCATTTACGGAATCCCTGATCGGGCTGGCTGACATATTTGACGGGGAAGGGTGCCCGCCCGGAGAAGGATTCAATGAACCCGCGCATTTCCGGACCCGACCCATCGTCGGCAATGACGACTTCGAATTCCTCAAACGACTGGCGGCAGAACCCAGTCAGCACGAGTTCGAGTTCACGCACACCGTTGTAGACAGCGATGAGGACCGAAGCCTTGGGGTCCATAGAGAGAGCGTTTTTTCCCGCTCGTGTTGTCTCCTCAGATGGTTGGGTTCTTTATAACATGCGGGCGAGCCGAGACGTAGCCGCAGCGAGTAGAAAAAGACGAGTCGAAGTTGGAGAGTGAGCCGGAAGCCGAGAGCCGAACTGGAAGCCCCTAGCCTCTCACGCTGATCTTCGAGAACGACAGCACCGCACGGCTCGCCGTCGGACGCCCCATCGACAATGCCGGACGGAACGTCGTGAAAATCAGCATCTGCTTCACCTTCGGCAGTACTTCTTTCGACGCTTCCGTGTCCGACAGAATCCGGTAATCCTGCACCCGCCCATTCGCGTCCACGTAGGCTTCGATCACCAGCGAATCCGCGTCGATCGTGTCCAGCCTCATGCCAAACGCGCTCTGCTGCAGCTCTGGAGCAGTGTTCACCATTACCAGCGGCACATCGTTATCCGCGCGCAGCGCCGACGGCGCCACAAAATACACCATCGCAATGCCAAAAATTATCAGTGCACTCAAAAAACCGGCCGTGGCCGGAACCATAAACGCCTGGAACGTATTCTCCAGCCGCACCTTCCATCCTTCAAACCGCGCTCGCCGCGCCGGTTCCACTTCCCGCGAAATCGCCAGCCGCAGCTTCAGTCCAAGATCCGCCGGAACCTTCGGCCGCCCCACGCTCATCAGCAATTGCTGCGTCCGCCGCAACGCCTGATACTCATGATTGCAAGCCCCGCAATCCAGCAAATGTTGCTGCAGCGCGAGCATCTCCGTGCCCGTTACCGCTCCATCCAGATACGGCGAGAACAACCGCTTCGCCCGGGGGCACTGCAACTCCCTACTGATCCCTGTGCCCGTCATGAAGTCACCTCAACCCTTCTACCCCCACCCGAAACCTGTGACCTTGCACTCCGGCTCTCATTGCTGTCCTCGGTCGGAGCGGTCAACCCCAGTTCGTTTCCCACCTCGCGCACATACCCTGCCAGCCGTTGCCGCAAGGCGTCTCTGCCGCGGGTCAGCCGCGATTTCACCGTTCCCAGCGAAATCTCCAGCACCTCGGCAATTTCTTCGTATGACATATCTTCCAGATCGCGCAAAATCAGCGTCGTCCGGTACGGCTCCGGAACCTTCCTCAACTCTTCTTCTACCCGGTGCTGCACCTCGTGCTGCGCCACGCTGTCAAACGGAGAATCCGCATGATCGGTCAGAGCCACCTGCATCGCATTGTCCGCCGCGCCCGACCCTTCCGATTCCGCCGGCTCAATCGACGTTTCTTTCGCCTTGTGCCGGAACCACCACCGCCGCCGGTTCGCCGCTTCATGCAGCGCAATGCGATAGATCCACGTCTTCAAACTCGATCCGCCATGAAAATGTTTCATCCCGCGAAACACTTTCAGAAACACATCCTGCGTCGTATCGGCCGCGTCCGCCGGATCATTCACAATCCGGTACACCAGTCCATACACCGGCTGCTGAAACTCGCCGATCAGCCAGGCATACGCGGTCTCAGAGCCGGCCTTCAGCTCTGCGACAATGGCTGCCTCTTCCTGCGACCGCGTTCCGATTGCGCTTGCCAGATCACCCAAGGTGGTTGCTCCCGCCATAATGGCGTCCCCGCTTTACCTAAGTGATGATTATAGGATTTTCCACCCTACCGCGCCTTGATTTTTTCTAACCCGCCCCACTCCAGGACAACTCCCCCAACGTGCTGGCGGAGCCTAGCCCTCACTTTAAAGATAGACTCCGCCCACCCCTCCAGAGTTCCCACCCCCAAGTAGTTTATTTTCAGCAGATCGGAGCGCAGCACCGCAAGCCGGCGCCCTCAGCGGCGCGCATTCAGAGAGAATTGAAGAGGAAAAGATATAAAGAGCGGTGCAGAAACGAACGGTAACATCGCAGTAGTTACCATCGACTACCCGGTGCGTCAGATTCATGCCGAGGGTTGCCCCATCCTTGCGTCTTTTGCAAGGGGTGGGCGGCGATGCAGCGTGTGCTAACTGATTCTGTTGTGCAAACCCTTCTGATCTTCGGGTAGCCCCGCTGTGCTAACGTGTGAGCGTCACTCGCTGATTTCCTGTCCCCGGAAATCAGTCTCCGGAGGAAGCGCGAATGCCCGGGCGATTGCGAATCTTCATCTCTTCCACCATGGAGGATCTCGAAAATGAGCGCGACATGGTGGTCAACCGCCTCCAGATCGCGAACTTCGAACCGGTGAATGCTGAAGGCTTCACGCCCAACGGCAGCACCTCGTGGGACCGCATTTTGCAGGAGATCGAGACCTGCCACGTCTTTATGTTGCTAAGCGGAGTCCGCTATGGCTGGGTTCCCTCGACCGGCCCGCTCTCCGACAAAAAAATCTCCGTTACCCACGGCGAATATCTTGAGGCCCGCGACCAGGGCCTGCCCGTCCTGCCGTTTTTCAAGATTCTGAAATACGGGAGCGACTCCGCGAGTCCTGATGCGAAGGCCCGCGATGCTTTCCGCCAACAAGTCGCTGACTGGGACAAAGCCCAGTTTCGCACCGAGTTCACCACGGCCCGCGATCTCGCCGAAAAAGCCGTGGCGTCCGTTACTCGCATGCTCACCGATGAATTCCTGCGCGACCAGTTGGCCCAGCGCCGCGAAATCGCGAGCCCTCCGCCTGCGCTTCAGCGATTCGACAAGGGAAGCCCTGCCTATTTGGCTCCGCTGCAATTGCCCGCCGGGCTGACCACCCCTGTCGCCGAAGGGCGCGCCGTTCTGTGGGCCGGGTCGGGCATCTCCATGCCCGCCGGGCTCCCATCCGCCAGCGCTCTCGGCGCCGAGATGGCGCGCTCCATTCAGGAATCGGTCGCCGACTACATCGCCCCGCCGGTCGGCAGCGGCATCGCCAGCGTCGCCAGCGATTTTGAAATGGTCCTCGGCCGGCCCCTGCTTCTCGCGCGCTTGCTGGAACTGCTTAACCTGCCCGGCGGCGTGAAGCCCACGCCCCAGCATCTGGCCGCGGTCGCCCTGTTTCCCCGCATTATCACCACGAACTATGACGGATTGTTCGAGTCCGCCGCGCAACAATTGAAGTCTGGTCATGTGCTCGTCCTCGGACCAATTCTTCCCACGCCCGTGCCGGAAAAGTTCATCTGGAAAATTCACGGCGATCCCAGCCGCTCCGACCTTCTCGTCGTCAGTGAGGCCGACATCGAGAAGTTCGGTACATTCACCTCTGCGCTCGTAGCCAATCTCCGCCCGGTCTTGTCGCGGGGGCCGCTTCTCGTCGCCGGCACCAGCCTGCGCGATCCCAGCATCATGCGGCTCTTTCACGAATTGCGCGAAGCCTATCAAGGCTATTGGCCGGTCCCGGCCGGCAATCCTCTCGCCGTCGCGCGCTGCAAAGCGATGGGACTGCAGCCGCTGCCTCTGCTGCTCGAAGATGTGCTGGGCGCGTTGCGACCAAAGAGGGAATAGGCGTCGTCGAGGCCGGTTTCATACTCAAGAGAGATTTCAGACGAAACTTCAAACTCGGAAGCGGCGGTGGACCGCGCGTAACGATCTTTGCCCGCCAGTTCCCACCGGGTCGGTGATGCCCGCAAGATCAGAAGCCAGCCCCATCCTCCCGATTTAATTTGCTCCGCGCCCCAATTCTTAGTACCTTGCTCTGTACTGCCGAGGTTTACCTTGCCCATTTCCGCCGGGGACTCGATCTCTCTCGCCATCGAACACACCAGGCAACAACTGTTCCAACCCTTCCGCATCGCGCAATGGACCAAGCTCGCCTTCGTCGGCCTGCTCGCCGGAGAACTCGGCGCCAACGGATGCAATCGCTCCAGCTTCACGCCCCCCGGCCATCCCGGAGGAGTACCGCACTCTGGCATCCCCGGCGCTTTCGGAATTGACCCCGCCCTGCTGGCCGCTCTAGCCGCTCTGCTCACTGCCGTCATCATCGCCGCGCTCGCCTTCGGAATCATCATGATGTATGTCAGCAGCGTCATGCGCTTCGTCTTGTTCGACAGCATCGTTGCCCGGCAATGCAATATCCGCTGGAGTTGGAACCGCAGGCTCGCTCCCGGCTGGCGCTACTTCGTCTGGAAGTTGCTCTACATTTTTCTTAGCCTCGGGTGCCTGGCCGTCATCATTGGCATCCCGGCAGCAGTGGCCTTCTCGCAAGGCTGGTTCAAGCAACCCAAAGAGCACATGGGCGCCCTGTTTCTGGGGGGTTCTTGCTCTTCCTCGTGCTGTTTGTGTTCGCCGTAATTGCAGCAGTCGTTCTCGTTCTGACGAAAGACTTCGTCATCCCCCAGATGGCTCTGGAGAACATCGACGCTATCGAAGGCTGGAGTCGCCTGTGGCGCATGATGCAGCCCGATAAGGGAGCCTACGCCGGCTATATCGCGATGAAGATCGTGCTCGCCATCGTGGTGGGCCTCCTCATCGGCATCGCCACGATTGTTCTAGGCTTGATTTTTGTCGTGCCCACCATCGGAGTCGCCTTGCTGGCAGTCATTACCGGCCACGCCGCCGGACTCACCTGGAATGCTCACACCATCGTTCTCGCCGCGCTCGTCGGGGGCATCGTGCTGGCGGCCTTTCTCTATCTGGTCTCACTGATCTCCGTGCCCGCCATCGTCTTTTTCCCCGCGTATTCCATGTATTTCTTTGGCGGGCGATACCCCAGGCTGGCTGCCGTCCTCTATCCCGCCTCGCCCGCGCCCAACCCGTCCCCGGGTGCCGCACCCGCGTAGCCGTCACGCCCACGCTGCAACGGTCCGGTTACTTTGCAGCCGCACCCGCGGTCGCCGGATCCTTCAGATTTAGCGTCCGCACGATTTCCGCCAGCGCCGCCAGAAACGTGCTGTACCCCTTCTCCAGCCCCAACTCCGACTTTTCCAGAAACGCGCACGCCCCGTCATGCTGCAGCCGCGCCGCATTCTTGTGCGACAATGCCGAAACCACCACCACCGCGATCCTCTTGGTCACCGGATCCTTTTTCAATGCCTTCAACACATCCGGCCCCGTCAGCTTCGGCAGCAGCATATCCAGCAGGATCAGGTCCGGCATCTTTTCCCGCGCCATCTCCAGCACATGCTCTCCGTCCGCCGATGTGCTTACCTGGTATCCCGCCCGCGTCAGCGCCCGCTCTGTCGCTATCCGCAGAAACTTGCTGTCTTCGACCAGAAGAATCTTTATCATTCCCCTCACATCTTTTCTTGTCCGAGCTCTTGTCTGACGAATCCTCTTCCCGATCGCCGCTCTGTCCGATCGAATCCGCCGGATGGAGGGTTCGCCAATCGGAAGCTCCGCCAAGCCAGCGCTCGCGCCGCTCTTGAGGGCCGCCTTTCGCGATCCCCAGCGTTCGATTCGACAACCTTCAATTTTCTTATCGGCAGAATTATGAAAGGCACTACCTCGGATCCACCGCGCAGGAATACCCCAGATGAGGTTTTTCTCACGCCTCGGCCGTCGGTTTCGTTGCCGCCATGCTCTGGCCCGCGGACCGAGGGTTCGGTTGGAGTGGTTTATTGTTTTCGCGCTGGGGCGCCGCGCTTCTCGCCGTTCGGTTCACAGAATTTCGCCGCCCCTGCGATCAGGGCTTGCACCGCCGCTCGGCTAGCCGAGCGCAGTTCCTCCGCGTGCCCGTCGGGGATCGACTTCGACAGCAGCAGCATCGTGGTTCCATGCATCAATGCCCACGCCGCCAGTGCCAGTTGCGTGTGATCCTCGGGTCGCCCTCCCAACCGCTTCGCCAGTCGCTCTTCCACCAGTGCGAAGTTGGGCCTCGACTCCCGAATCGGCCGCGGCGGTCCCTTTCCTCGCGGCGGAGATAGCTCGTACCCATAGGTATAAAACAACTCGTACTCGTGCGGATCCTGCAGTGCGGTTTCCACATACGTCTCCACCACTTCTTCGATCGTCTCGTCGGTGCTGAAGCTCCTCCCGATGCGGCTCACCGTCCGCATCAGCAACCCCCGCACCAGGTCCCGGCGGTCTTTGAACCGCCGGTAGACCGCGGGCGTATTCGTCCCGGCCGCTTTGGCCACTGCGCGCAGTGTCAGCGCCTTGTCGCCTCCGCGCTTCCACAACGTTTGCGCGGCTTTCAGAATGCGTTCCTCGAGATCGGGGTCAGGCTGCCGGGGCATCGTGCTCTCCTCTTGCCAGCTGGATGTGTCAGACTGCAGGATTATATTGACGACGTAGACATAACATTGTTATATGTAGAGATACAAGTCCTCCCCCCATTCACCTCCCAGGTTCCTCATGCTGGGAGATGTCAGGACTGGCGGCCGCGGCGGCGCAACAGCCCCGCGGCCCTTCGCTTTTTCCGGCCATTTTCCCGCTTTTTCCCCTGCCGCAGCTATTCATTATTATGTTGACAGCGTTAACGGAATGAGATATAAAAAATACAGTAGTTGGGCCCCCTCCCTGCAATTTCTCTGGTTTCACCATTGAGGAGTATTTCAAGATGTATCCGTACGACAGTTCCAATTCCAGTTCGAAATCCGAAGACCCGGCCCCGGCCGTGCAAATGACTTCCGAACTCGAGCACGCGCAGCTCGAGCTCCTGAGCGCGACCTGCGCGGCGCATCAACTCCGTCTCCACTATTCCCCCGCCGATCTGGCCCGTTTCGCGCGCCGTGACGGGCTGCGCAAGTCGGCCGAGGCTGCCGGCATGCTGTATGAGTTTTACTCCGCCCTCGAGAAAACAATTCCCCAGTCCCAGAGCATGTCCGCGCCCGCGACCGAGCCTGCCTCCGGGCTAACGGCGGAGCCTGCATTCCAGCCCACTGCCGAACTGATCGCGTCGGCCATCCAACTGGTTTGCCAATACCTGCGCCAGCAGCGTGAGCACTATCTCCTAGCCGCCCGCCCGATCGAGAACCAGATCAAGGCCCGCATGTGGCCTTATTTCTCCGCCGAACTGCTCGACCAGATCCGTATCGTCGAACTCCACGGCCAGCGCGTCCCTACGCCGCCGTTCTACGCCGATGCCCGGGCCCGCGGTTTTGACAGCCTGCCCGAGCTCACCCACATGGACTCGCTCACCTTTCTCGACATCGTGGTCTTCAACCAGGCCCCCACCGACCGTTCCATGTTTCATGCCCTGGTGCACGCCGTGCAGTTTCACGTGCTCGGCGTCGAGCGCTACACCGAGCTTTTCGTGCGAAGCTTCATCAGGACGCGGACTCACTTCACCGTCCCGCTCGAAGCCCAGGCCTTTGCGCTGGCTTCGAAGTTTATGCGGCCTGCGCCCGAGCGATTTTCCGTCGAAGAGCGGGTCCGCCAATGGCTCTCCGACGGCCGCTACTAGCGCCGTCGCGTTCATTTTGAGTTGCCCTCCCCCCATCACGGGCAAGGGGCGGCGCAAGCCGCCCCGCGTGACTCCTAAAACCTTTACCCCCGCGCATAAATCGCATAAATAATAAACGACGGGGCGGCTATGGACCGCCCCGCACACCTCCCAAGTCCGCGCCCTCAGCGACGCGCGCCCCCCCTTTTTCCGCAGCCAAGTAAATCCCGCAAAATTCCCATTTTCGGGAATTTAATCCGGCTCCGGCGGTCACGTGGAAGAGCGGCCCTTCAGGACCGCGTAACGGCGAAACGAAAGAAACCAAGCCGCGGAGCGGCGAACGACAATAGCCCAGAGCCGGCCCGAAAATATCAAGGCGGCGCCCCCCCGCCCGGAGGCTCGCAATCTGACGGGCAAACTTACGTAACTCCACTGTAACCAGTGCAATGTAATCTTTCATGAACTTTGCCTAACCCGTAATGTCGTCCTGTGGCCTGAATGATTCGCAGGAAAGGCGCATCTGATCTTCCGTTCATCGTTGGCCCGAGAGGCGCAATTCGGCCTGCGAGGTATACCGCGCCAAGGTACCAAGGAACATGAGCCCAGACCCAATCACCGCGATTACCGCTTGGACGCACCGTTCGAGCAACGAAAAAATTCGGCAGTACGGGCGTGGCGAGGAGCCGGGCCTCAGCGAAGTTGAGCGCTACTTGACCGAGCACGCCATTGCCGCCAAGAGTTTCCCCGTTAAGGGTGCGGATGGGCGCGAAGTCACCTTCCGCGGTGAGCGGAAGAACCTGAAGGGTCTGGTCAAGGATCTGCTGGGAGAGGCAATCGACGATTCGTGGGAATGGGGTTCGTTTCACTGATCTAGCCGAACTGAACGACAGCTCCACTCGAAGCAGGAGTTTGAGTCTCTGACGAAGATAAACACTCCGCGAGGGATCACTCCTAAATTCAAAAGCCCCACTTCTCGCGCCAAACGCGCGCGAGAAATGGGGCACCCGGTTCTTGCTGGCCACTGACCCCTGGCCACTGATGACTGCCTTTACGTTCCTTCCGACCACCCCGCCAGATACTCTTCCTGCTCGGGCGTCAGCTTGTCGATTTTGATGCTCATGGATTCGAGCTTCAGTTTGGCGACGCGCTTATCGAGTTCGTCGGGCACTTTGTAGACCGTTTTTTCCAGCTTCTTCGCGTTCTTCACCATGTACTCGACCGAGAGCGCCTGGTCGGCGAAGGACATATCCATTACAGACGCCGGATGGCCTTCGGCGGCGGCCAGGTTGATCAGGCGGCCTTCGCCGAGCAGGTTGATCTTGCGTCCGTCTTTCAGCGAGTACTCTTCGACGAAGGTGCGGGTGGTGCGCTTGGAGGACGACATGTTTTCCAGCGCGGGTATATCGATCTCGACGTTGAAGTGACCGGAGTTCGAAATAATCGCTCCGTCCTTCATCAATCCGAAATGTTCCTTGGTCAGCACGCTCTTGTTGCCGGTGACGGTGCAGAACACGTCGCCAAGCTTGGCGGCTTCGGCCATCGACATGACGCGGAAACCGTCCATGACGGCTTCGAGCGCTTTGGTCGGGTCGACTTCGGTGACGATGACTTCGGCTCCGGCACCGCGGGCGCGCGAAGCCAGTCCGCGGCCGCACCAGCCGTAGCCGGCGACCACGAACTTCGAGCCGGCCAGAAGAAAATTGGTGGCGCGGATGATGCCGTCGAGGGTGGACTGCCCCGTACCGTAACGATTGTCGAACAGATGTTTGGTGTCGGCGTCATTGACGGCGACGATGGGGAACTTCAGCACGCCTTCTTTCGCCATGGCGCGCAGGCGGATGACGCCCGTGGTGGTTTCTTCCGTGCCGCCGATCACGTCGGCCAGACCGTCGGTGCGCTTGGTGTGCAGCAGCGAGACCAGGTCGGCGCCGTCGTCCATGGTGATGTGCGGCTTGTGGTCGATGGCGGCCAGGATGTGGTTGTAGTAGGTGTCGTTGTCCTCGCCCTTAATGGCGTAGACCGGAATGTTGTGGTCGCGGACCAGGCTGGCAGCCACGTCATCCTGCGTGGACAGAGGATTCGAAGCGCACAGCACCATGTCGGCTCCGCCGTCGCGCAGGCAGATAGCCAGGTTGGCGGTCTCGGCCGTGACGTGCAGGCAGGCCGAAACGCGGACGCCCTTCAACGGCTGGTTCTTGATGAATTCCTTGCGGATGATCTGCAGCACTTTCATGGACTGGTTGGCCCATTCGATGCGCTTCTTTCCCAAGTCGGCCAGTTCAATATTCTTGATATCGCAATTCACAGCTGTGGTTGACATGCTTCTCCTCTTTAAATTCCTGCGTATGGCGCGCTTCAAAGGCGGCAAAACCTAAGTTGGTGATCGATAGACCGACGGCTGGGTCGATTCTCGTAGTTGTTTTTCGTAAGAATACACGAACTTGTTGGTGCAGTCAGGATTCCCGTTCGCTCATTTGGTGTGGACCTTTCGGCCCACTCCCGCAATGGCACTTCGGTTCCGGCTGCAAAAACTTTCAACCACAGAGGTCACAGAAGAGCACAGGGGAAATCGGGGCTTCCTTTTTTGTTTTCTCTGTGATCCTCTGTGTCCTCTGTGGTTAAAAGATTCTGTCCCTATTTCCGAGCTGCCACGGGTTCCCGCAACCCGGCGTCGCTGGCCAGCTTCGCCGCTTTGTCGGTCGCTTCCCAGGTGAAGTCGGAATCGCTGCGGCCGAAGTGGCCATAGGCCGCTGTCTTCTTGTAAATCGGTCGGCGCAAGTTGAGCGATTCGATGATTCCCCGCGGAGTGAGCTTGAACTGGGCGCGAATCAAGTCCGGAATAATTTCCGGATCAACCTTCGCCGTGCCAAACGTCTCGACCAGCACGCTGACCGGATCGGCCACACCAATCGCATAAGCCAGTTGCACTTCGCAACGTCCCGCAAGTCCGCCGGCGACTACGTTCTTCGCGATGTAGCGCGCCATGTAGGCCGCCGAGCGGTCGACCTTGGTCGGATCTTTGCCGCTGAACGCCCCGCCGCCGTGCCGTCCCATGCCGCCGTAGGTGTCGACGATAATCTTGCGGCCGGTGAGTCCGGTATCGCCCATCGGCCCGCCAATCACGAAACGTCCCGTGGGATTGATGTGGTACTTCGTGTCCTCGTCGAGCAGATGAGCGGGAATGACTGCCTGAATCACATGCTTCAGAATGCCGGCCCGCAGTTCGTCGTTAGCCACGGTTTCGGAATGCTGCGTGGAAATGACCACGGCATCCACGCGGAGAACTTTTCCGGTGGCATCGTATTCAACTGTGACTTGGGATTTGCCGTCCGGGCGAAGGAAGGGAAGTGTTCCGTTCTTGCGAACCTGCGCGAGTCGCATGGTCAGCTTGTGCGCCAGTGAGATGGGAGTGGGCATCAACTCCTCATTCTCATCCACCGCATAGCCAAACATCATTCCCTGGTCGCCGGCGCCGCCGGTGTCGACGCCCATGGCGATGTCGCCCGACTGCTTGTTGATGCTCGATATGACGGCGCAGGTGTTGGCGTCGAAGCCATAGAGCGCGTTGTCATAGCCGATGGCGGCCACGGTGCCGCGCACCACGGACTGGAAATCGACATAGGCTTTGGTGGTGATTTCGCCCGCGATGACGACCAGGCCGGTGGCAGTGAGAGTTTCGCAGGCGACCCGGCTGGTGGAATCTTCGGTGAGGCAGGCGTCGAGGATGGCGTCAGAAATCTGGTCGGCGATCTTATCGGGATGGCCTTCGGTGACGGACTCGGACGTGAACAAATAACGGTTCTTGGATGCCAAGTTGTATTTCTCCTTCGGTGCACGCGCTCTTCGGTGCTGCGCCGTGCAGAATCTTATGGACTCGGAATCGGGCGGGAACCCGGGGGAAATCCACGCGGCCGCGGCAGAACGAGCGGCAAAAAGGAAGTCCGTAGAAAAGGCTATCAGACCCTTCCCACGCACGCAATCACTTTGACCTTAAATGCCGTGGGATGAGCTCAATAGCGGAAATCGGGAGGTGGACGGAAGGAATGAGAGGGTGGGCGGAGGAGCGCATGAGAGACCTTCAATCGGTTCCAGTCAGCCCCGGCTCACGTTTGTTGCCCGGAATTTGGGAACGCTCAGTTCTATCGGTTTTGTTACAAATTGCGAACAGACGAGGGTGTGCGCAGGCACGCTGGGAGACTCCGTGCGGATGGCTCCAGCGCGCTCACCTTTTCAGGTATTTACTGGTAAACAAATCCAGCGTCCAACGAATACGACGTTCCGTCTGGATTCTGGATGAGGACGCGCGCCCCGCCCGCAGAGCCTGGCGGAGTCACGACGGTAAGTGTGCTGCTATTGATGAACGTGGTGGTCGCTGCGGTGCCTGCAAAACTCACGGTCGCCCCCGATTCGAATCCGCTGCCGCGAATAGTAACCCGTGTGCCTCCAGCAGTCGATCCAGTTGGAGGATTCAAATAACCAATGGAAACCGGGGGATTGTCCAACTGCACAACGGTAAGGCCCTTATTCGTGATGAGAAAAAGCCGATTGCCAGTCTCGTCGTAATCCATCGTGCTTTGCACAGGCGAACCCTCAATCTGCTCACTCAGCAAGATTTGCCCCAACCACGCGCCACGATTGGTGTCCGTAATATCGACGCCGTTCGACTCCACGCTGCCGTCGCCCAGAGGAACTGGCGTGTACAGCAAGCTCCCTGAGGCGTGCATCTTCTCGCCAGGCAGGGTTGGGGATGTGAGAAGAGCGGAGAAGAACTCCGGCACTTGGGCTTGCATGTGCTGAATCATCCTGGCGTCGAGTCGGGTGTAATCGCTGGCGAACCAATAACCATCGCCCGACGCCGCGTGGCTGGTGTTTTGCAATGTCAGCCCAAATGTCCACTGGTTCGTGGCCGCACTCCATAGAGCACCACCCATTAGCACGTAGGCTCCCGAAGCCGAGGCCCACAGGTCGGAGCCCCCGATACCGAACAACGAATTGAATGGAGTCGTTACTTGTAGCGTGGAAAGATTGAGCACATAAACAGGAGCGGTGCCGGCGCTACCGGTGGTGATGAACGCTTCACCTGTGCTGGTTGCGGCGACTGCATAAGGCCCCGCACCGTTAGGCGACCCGGATGGAACAATTTGTACCGCGGTGGAAGAGGACGGGCTGTCTGGATTGATGATCGCGAGCGACAGATCGGACCAATTAGCCACGAGAAGCTTCGAGTGATCCGGTGTGAGCGCCATACCCCTCAACTGCTTCGTGCCGGAGATGGTCGGAGGAATGATCGGCGCCAGAAATTGTCCGGTGGCCGCCGAGAACACATCGATATGGTCCCCTGCATTCAGATATACCGAGTTGCGCTGGGAGTCGAAGAGAACGAAGGTGAACGTATCGGCAGAAGAGTAGTCCGCGACGCTGGGAACATAGTTGAATGCGCCGGACAACGTCGCCGTGCCTGCCGTACTTGTGACCGTCACATCCGCCGCACCGGGCGCTCCTGGCGGTACAACCACCAGGACTTCGTCCATGTCTCCAAACGGATAACTGGCGTTATAACCGCTGTCATTGAAGTCCACATACTTCGTGGCAGCCGTCACCTTTGCGGGTTGCCCACCGATAGTTACAGTTGCGGTGCCATTGTTTCCGACCAGACCGTAGCCGATCAAAGTGAGGGATTCACCACCCTGGGGTGAGCCCGCATTTCCACCTAGAAAGAGTATCTGGGAGCCATAAGAGAACACCTGCGGTGCCAGGGAAAACCATCCGTCCGGCAAAACAGCTTTCACGTTAACCAGACCTGTGGTGGCCGAAGCAGGGGCGGTCACGGAAACGCTAGGTCCCGCCGTGAACCCTATATTCGTTCCGCGTGCATTTCCGAACCAGACGTCTGGCAACACATCGAAGGCTTGATCCCCGAGCCCTGTCGCTAAGGACGTATTGAGGGGTGCTTCATCGGCAAACCCAAACGAAGGAAACGGCGGACTGACCGGCAAGTTGAGAAGGTCTTGCAGATTTGTCGCATCATCCAGCACCAGCCCGTGGCTGAAAGCTGAGTAGACGATGCCAGAGCTGTCGGCGGCCTGGGGAGTGGCCATCTGATACGGAGTGCAGTATTCCTGTCCGCTCTGGAAGGCTGGAGCAACTCCCACGAGTGCAAAGGTGGTCGTGTCATAAGTCAGAAGCACGGGATAAAACGGACCGCACGGAGCAACGTATGGGCTGCTCGTGACGTAGAGTTTCGTGCCATCAGGACTGTACTGCATTCCGTAGAAGAACCCGCCCAGAGCTGACGTTCCCAAAGTGCTGAGGTTGCTGTCCACAAAAGCCACGCCAAACGGCCCCACCACAGCGAATTGATGTGCTGTTGGACTGCCGGCGATGCCGAAGACTTGCCCAACTGGTGACTGGCCGCTGACAGAAAAACTGTCACTGGCAGCATCGTAGACCGCCATGTTCACGTCAGTGCCATAGTCGACCACCAGGGCTTTGGCTCCGTCTCCCGTCCTGACCAATTGATTGATAAAAGCGGTAATCCCAGGAGCGCTTCGTGGGGTGAACGTTCCGTTCGCTGGGTTCCACTGTTCAAGATAGTAAGCGGGCGGACTGCTATTTAGAGTCATGCCCACAAGCGCCGTCCCGTTCGAAGTGTTCACCAGGAGATCGGGAATTGCATACGACGCGCCCCCCTGGACAATAGGAGTTACATTGGTTCGGTTCACCACCTGCAGAGAGGCTGTGTTGATTGAAACGATCTGCTGTACGTTGCTGGCAACGATCAGTTGCGTGCCATCCAGACTCATGTCCATCCCCGTTGGATTGGGTGCCGGGACGCTGTTCACGATCTGATGAGTAACGGGCGAAATGACATCGACTCGGTTCCATTGCGGGTTGCTGGCATACACGACCTGGTGGACTGGGTCGTATACAGCGGCAGAGGGTGTACCGTCCATGCGCACGAAGTCTGTGCGGATCGGCGGAAGCGTGCCCACCGGTGGAGTCACATTCATCTGCAACTGAGCACTTTCTTGCACGCCATCTGCGGTGCGAGTGGCAGTCACGGTGATGGAGGCATAGTTGGCCAATCCTGATGTCGAGCTTGCCGTGAATGTCAATGAGGTCGCTGCCTGGCTCGCGTTGAAGGGATTGGCAGCGAAGGTCGCTTGCACTCCGGCCGGCAACCCTCCTACGGAAAACTCAACGTCATAATTTGCGTTTCCGCTTGAGGTTAGACTCAACCCCACGAGCGTGTTTGCGCTGCTCCCCTGCGAAAAAGACAGTTCAGTGCTATTCACTGACACAGAAAAACCTGCGAATTGTTGCTGCTGTACCTGCAATACAACGCTGGTGGAGTGCTGCAAGCTCCCCGAAGAAGCCTGTAACGTTATGGTGGAACTTCCTTGGGGGGCATTCGACGGCAGACCCAGGGTTACACTTTGCGATCCTGCAGACATTGCAAATGTTGAAGAGGGCAGGACCGTGGCACCTGTCGGCAAACCACTCACGGTGACAGTCACCGAACCAGTAAATCCATTCAGCGCCCCTACCGAGACCTGGGCGAGTAGGGCACCGCCTGGAGGAACAGTCGCGGAGTTGGGCGTTATCGAAATCGCAAAGTCGGGAGGCGGTGGTGGTGGACCAGACCCTCCGCTACCCGACGAGCTTCCACCGCCGCAACAGGTAAAGGCAAGCAACATCCCAACTAAACATGTAAGACGCAAGCATCTAGTTGCGATATTTCGACAAACGCACGCCATGCTTCCACATTCTACATTGGCGTCTAACGATCGGAACCGCAGGCTGCGCTCGCCGCTGGCCAATGTGCTGGCGTCATGAGAAAGATAGAAGCTGGGCCACCCGTCACCCGGTGTGTCGGTGACAACAGCGATGGGGCACCCACGGCGTTGGGGTGGTCGCGGAGTCAATGGCTGGACTAGCCGCGGGGTGACTAGCTGTTTCGCTTTCGGCAGCGGCGACAGCCCACTATTCTGTTTGTGTCAGCGAAGTCAAAGCCTGAGCCCCCCGTCCACTTACTTGTTACTCGATGGTACGAAATGCAGCCGGAAGGAAAAGAACAGCAGATTCACGGGCACGGTGTAATCCGCCGCCAGGTATAAAGTCGCGATCTTGCCCGTGGTCGTGTGTCGTACCGTGATCTGCTGCGGCTGCAGGTCGATGCCGTGGTCTTTCGCTTTGCGAATCAGGATTTGGGTAACTTCCTCATCGGAGTCGGGCGCCTTGAACCCAATCCGCGTACCGGCCAGCGCTGCCATGTCGCGCATGTCCTCTTGCAAGGTGATGTTGGCAAGTTCCCACGAACCAATCTGCCACGCCGTCATCCCCACTAGAACAATAATCGCGATGCTCACGACAATCTTGAGTCTGCGCATGACAGTGCCGCTTTGAGCGGGAACACGGTGACGTTGCGGCCACGCTGTCCCGGTCGTTGTCCCGGTCGTTATCCCGGACTATGGAGAACCGCAAATTATGGCACAAGGTCCGTCTCAAAGGTCCGTCTTCTAACACGAATTCCTGTCCGCGAGCGTCACCTCGGTAACGTCGACACGGCTTATCTGCGTTTGTAGCATTAATCATCCCCAATACCGTTCGGCCCATATTTCTCGAGTCAGATTTTCATGGGAGTTTAAAGCATGACTAATCGCATCTGCAGGTCGCCTCGCCTTCATCGCTCGTTAAAGCCACTCACCGTCGCCGTTCGGGTAGCTATCATCGCCGTGCTCTTGCTCACGCTTTCGCACCGCGCGGGCGCAGCTGTTCCCGACCAAAAGAAACCCGCCGCGGCCCCGTCGTGCACATTTTCCGACGCCGCCTTCGACACCACCAGCGACGTTCGCGCCCTGGATGAATATCGCGACGCCATCGCGCAGCTGCTGAAGCAGGAAAAATTCAGCGAACTGGATTGCCTGGCCGATGCCGCCCGCGCCGGCAAGACAAAATTTCCCGGAGGCTCCTGGAAGCTGCACTACATCTACTTGGCGCTCGGTGAGCCCAGGCCCGGTCATCCAACGGAAGAAGACTGGCAGCAGCACATGCAGTTGATAGACCGCTGGGGACAAAGCAACCCGCATTCCGTCACCCAGCCCATCGCCCAAGCGGAGTCTTATATCGGCTACGCCTGGAGCGCGCGCGGCAATGGATATGCCGACAGTGTGAGCGATAGTGGATGGAAACTTTATGGCGAACGCATCGCCAAGGCCAAAGCCATCCTCGACGCCGGTGCCGATCTCGCCAAGAAATGCCCAGAGTGGTACATCGCGATGCATGAAGTGGCCCAGGGCCAGAGCTGGGGTGCGGAGCTGGATGCCGCGCTGATACAGCAGGCGGTCGCGTTCGAGCCCACTTACCAGTATTTCTATCAAGTACACGCCGCCTATCTCTTGCCGAAGTGGAGCGGCGAAGATGGCGACACGTCACGCTTCGCGGAAGATTCTGCCAATCACGTGGGCGGAGACGCCGGCGACATCCTCTATTTCCAGATTGCGGGCGAAATTGTCTGTCACTGTCAGGAACCGGAGTTCAATCACTTCTCCTGGCCGCGCTTGCAGAAAGGTTTTGCCGCCCTCGAGAAGGAACGCGGCGTTTCGCTGATGGTGGTGAACCGGTTCGCGGAAATGGCTACCGTGTTCCAGGATTGGGTCGCGGCCGACGCTGCCTTCAAGCGCCTCGGCGACGGTTGGAGCGAAGACATCTGGGGAACCGAAGCTTATTACAAGCAGATCCGGGATACGGCCGCTCAGGTCGCCCCGTTGCAGCTACGCGCCCGCGCCGATCAGAAAGAAGCCCAGGACAACATGCTGACTCCGGCGGGCGCAGCCTATCGCAAGCAAATCGAACCCAAGCTGACCAGCTTCGAGCAAGCGTGCCTGAAAGATGCGACCGGCGCTCTACAGAAGTCTGACCTGTTCTTGAAGATCGGAAAAGACGGCAGCGTGGAAAATGCGGAGACCATGAAACCGCCGGACGCGTTCACGGTCTGCGTGATGCGCGCTCTCTACCTCTCCTACACGCAGAAGCAAACTCCCTTCGCCGCGCCGCCGCAACCGTCGTATTGGTTGCTGGTAGAAGTCGACCCGGCGACCTTGGCAGCGTCGACGAAGTAGAAGCAGCACGGCGACGAAGTAATAACCTCACAAATAGGACTGCGGAAGAAGCGCCACTTGACCCGTGGTTCCCACTTGTCGAAAACCGCGACAAGTGGGGCAGCCTTTGTCGTTGCGCTGCACGGGGAACGAAGTTCAGGTCAAGAAGAAAACCAAAAGCAAAGGCAGCGGGCAGGAGTGCCCGCTCCACATTAGTTATTAATTATTGCGGGGGAGTGGAAGTTTGCACGTGCATCCCCGTGGAATCGAACACGAAAGTTTTCACTTCCGCCTCGGCGCCCGCCGCGGGGATTTCCTGGCCGTTCCAAAGGAACGTAACTCCAGCAGCATTGCCGATTTTGGCCACAATCTCGCGGGATGCCCGCACCGAGGTGTGAGCGGGGGCGATCAGGGTTTCCTGGCTGACGGGCTGGCCGTCGGCAAGAACCGAGATCCACGAAGTTTCGTCGGCTCGGATCACCAGCGTGAGCGGAGCGGCTGGAGTTTCGGACGATGGCGGGGCCGGCTTGGTGAACGATCGAACGGTTACATCATTCTTGTCACTGTTCGAAGGCTGATTCGTTCCTTGATTCGCCTCGTTCGCGTTTTTGGTGTTCGCTGCGTTGCCGCTAGAGCCGTTGCGCGGGGCCACGGCCGAGGCCGGCGTAGTGACTGCAGCCGGATGCGCAGTTGAATTCGCAAGAGCTGAATTTGACGGGGTTGAATTTGGCGAAGTTGAATTTGAATTCGGCGGGTGCCCTGTGCTCGGCGCGGGGCTGTCAGGTACGCGTGCAGCGACCGGCGCCGGAGCGGGTTGCGTGATCGTAGCGGGAGACGAACTGGCGGCTGCCGTCTTCAGCTTGTGAGAATGTCGAATCCACAAAAACGCCGCCAAGATGACGACGACGGCCACGGCGGCGATCATTCCCCAGGGCATTTGTGAGTCGGAACTGCGGGCGAAATCATTGCGGCGGGGGCGAATATCTTCGGCGCGCGGCAGTTGCAGCTCCGGAAGTTCCTCCACCTGAGCAGAAGCTTGCGGCTTGGCGGCGGATTTGTTGGTCTGAGGTTTGCCCGGCTCCGTCGCGCGTGATTTTTCCGGGGCGGAGCGCGGAGGCGCCGCGGATTGCGGCTCCCAGACTTCGTGCGCGTCGATCTGGGCCTGGCGCAGGCAGGCGAGGTAGTCGTTGACCGCCTCCTCGTCGTTCAGGCCGAGATGCTTGGCGTAGGCGCGGATGAACCCTTTGTTGAAGACGCCGCCGGGCAGCTGGTCAAAGCGCTCTTCTTCAATGGCCTGCAGCATGCGCGACCCGATCTTGGTGACGTTGGAAACGTCATCGAGCGAGAGATTCTTTTTCTCGCGCGCCTTGCGAAATTTATTGCCGAATGCGCCCACGTTGGTCCGCCGAGGACATCATAGGACATGCGCCGAGGGCCTGCCACTGCCAAGAGGGCTAGAGGAAGGTAACGTGGGCTGTTGGATCCTGAGCAAGAACAAATCCCCACGTCTCGCAAAAAACGCGAGACATGGGGCACCCACAGAAAACTACTATGGCTTCTTGCGCAGAACGACCGTGAGTTGGGGCTTGCAGTTGGTGGCCGAATCGACGAACGCTTCAGCCGACAGGTCGCCCGACGAGGCCTCGAAGAAAAGGCCGCGCTTGGTGCGGTCAGGAAGGCCGGTGAAGCGGGCCTTGCCGTCGGCATTGGTGCCAACTTGCAGGTCGAGCTTGCGCAGGTACATGAATCCGTATTCGATGTGCACTTTGATAGTGGCGGCGTAGACAGGTTTGCCGTCAGGGTCGGTGACGACGAAATCAGCCGAGCAGGGGCCGATGGCGCCGTCGATCACAGGGACGGCCGCGGGAGCGGCCTTAGTATCGTTCTGAGCTGCCGGCGCCTGTGCGTACATCAATGGAGACAAGGCCGCGGCTAGAACCGCCGGCGCAACTGTGAACTTCGCGACCTGAGCGCGGATCATACCTATATGGATCATTGCTATATGCATCATAGCTCTATAAGAGTATCCAAATCTCGCTTCGGATGCTGGCCGCGAAGATATTCATCTGGTTGGCTTTAGGGGTTCCCGTTACCAACGTTCATTGCCCCTCTACGAAAGTGCCGCATATAATTTTTGAACGCCACCCGTCGAAGCGAGGAGCAATGGTATTTCTGCATGCCTGAGGCCGGCACCCAATTGACGCGCCAGAACCAGGAACTCACGATCTTCCACGATGTGGCCAAGGCGCTCACGTCGTCGCTGGATCTCGACTCCATTCTGCAAACCATCATGGAAAAGATGGCGGAATATTTCCGTCCCGATACCTGGTCTCTGCTGATGGTGGACGAGGGACACGACGAACTGTACTTTGCCATTGCCGTCGGCGACAAAGCGGAAGCGCTGAAGAATGTTCGCCTGAAAATGGGCGAGGGCATTGCCGGGTGGGTCGCGAAGCACGGAGAAGCCCGCGTGGTGCCGGATGTCACGACTGACCCCGTGTTTACCGGCCGCGTGGACGAGACCACGAAGTTGGAGACGCGATCGGTGATCTGCGTGCCGCTGCGCTCGAAGCTGCGCGTGCTGGGCGTGATCCAGTTGGTCAACGTCAACATGGATCGGTTCAAGGATCCGGAACTGTTCTTTCTGCAGTCGCTCTGCGATTACGCCGCCATTGCCATTGAAAACGCGCGCTGGGTTGAAAAAATTCAGGAACTCACCATCACTGACGACTGCACCGGACTGTTCAATGCGCGGCATCTCTACAAGACGCTCGAAACCGAAGTCTACCGCTCGTCGCGCTTTGGCTATGAGTTCAGCGTGCTGTTTATCGATCTCGACCATTTCAAGTCGGTCAACGATACCCACGGGCATTTAATTGGCAGCAAGCTGCTGGCGGAGATTGGATATCTGGTGAAGGCGCAGCTGCGGTTGATTGACTTCGCGTTCCGCTACGGCGGCGATGAATTTGTAGTGCTGTTGCCGCAGACCAGCAAAGATCAGGCGCTAGTCGTGGCCAAGCGCTTGCGCGATGCTTTGCGGGCAAGCTGTTTCTGCCGCGAAGAAGGTTTGAATCTGAATGTGCGGGCCTCGATCGGGCTCGCCACCTATCCACACGACGCGCGCACGGCGCATGATGTTATCCGCCAAGCCGACGGCATGATGTATGTGGTAAAGAATTCCAGCCGCGATAATATCGGCATCGCCCAGCGCGGCATGCTGAAAGAGTAGTACCCAGTACTCAATCGAGATCGGGTGCCCCATCCTTGTCGCGATTTGTGCGACAGGGTGGGGCCTTTGACTTTACTGCGGAACTAACTGCATTCGCGGCTCAAACCACATCCACAAACTCCATTGCCCGCCCAGCGGAACTGAGATACCCTTATTGCGTTTTACGGGCCCTTCCTTGGTGACTGCTTATGGAGCGCATTCTCGATCTCGGCTGCGGCACTGGCGATTCCTGGCAGAAGCTCGGTCTGAAGGTAGACAACTGCCGGATCGTCGGCATTGACGTTCAGTTCGAGCGACTGCGGGCGGCCAGTCTTAAGTACAGCGGCCGCGGCTGGAATTACCTGTGTGCGCGCGGGGAAGACCTTCCCGTCCCCGATGCCAGCCTTGACGGCGTCTTCTGCCATGTCGCGTTGCCTTACATGCATATCCCGCGCACGCTGGCGGAATTGCACCGCGTGCTGGTTCCGGGAGGCTGGTTCAAAGCAAGCTTGCATCCTGCCAGTTTCACGTGGAGCGAATTCCGGAAGTCGTTTCCCAAACCCAAGCAGAGCTTGTTCCGCATCTTCGTGCTGTTGAACGGAATGGTTCTGCATCTTTCAGGTGGCGTGATTGCCCTGGGAAAAGTGGCAGAGAGTTGCCAAACTGAAGCGGGCATGCGGATCGCGATGCGCCGCGCGGGATTCACGGCAGTGAGTTTTCGCCGGGAAGGTCTACGATTCTTTATGGAGGCGCGGCGCGAGGGTGCCCCCGAAGTGGCGCGGCTGGCGCCTGTAGCCTAGGCGTCTTCATTTCCCCAAGCTCTTCATCGACCTCTTCGCAGGCCCAAACTTCACCGTCAGCGTCGCACTTCAATTTGGTTTCGAAGCAGAATCCGGGTTGGCGGCAGGTGGCGCGGGACTGACCTCGGGCTTCCACGGATTGGCGTTCGCCGGCGCCTTGGGGTTGACCCCGAAATCCCACACATAGAGGTTCATGCCTTCTTTGCCGGGAGCGCTTTCCGGCGCGTCCTGGGCGGTCATTTCGACCAGCGCATATTCCCCCGGCGGCAGGTTTTCGATGGGAGTGAGCTTGTACCAGCCTGCGGCGACGCGGGTGATCGTGGTTTTCACGAAGTGCTGCTCCTCGCTGATTTTTCCCGTCACCTGACGCTTGACGTCGCCCAGGATGCGTTTGCCGCCTTTCACTTCGGTGCGCACGATGCGGAAGCGATCCAAGGGCACCGAGGCCTGTTCCGCCTGCTGAGGCTTTTGCGGACCCGCGTTTACCCGGGCAGAGCTGGAAGCGATATCGGGCGCGTTGTCGATATTGATATAGAGCGCAGGCACGTCGGCATGCGCCTGAATCGCAGCGTGCTCGCCCGGCAGTTCGATGGTCTGCTTCATGCCGGTGATCCCGCGCAAAAGGCTGGGTTTGGAACCACCGTTGACGTCCCCCGCGGTCTGCTGGATCTCAAGCAACTGCGGCTCGCCCTGAAAATTGTCCAGCAGAAATACACCGGAATCGAACGGGAGCCGGAGTCCGGGAGCGACTTGCGGCAGCAGGGATTCCTGGAGGTCGCGCTCCTTTTCGATTTCCTTATCGAGCTGAACCGCTTCCGGCACTGACTCTCCCGCGGCCCGATCTTTTTCATATTTTTCCGTGGCCGGCCAGTCCACGAGCGAGCTGGGGAGTTCCTCCCAGTCATCGCGTTCAGCGCTCAGGTAGCGCACGCGGTCGCCTTTCACTTCGTACTTCGTAACCAGCTGGTAAGAGCCGTCTTTCAGGATGAGACGCCGGGCCAGATCCTGCGCGGGAGAGTGAAGAGGGAAGAACAAGAGCGCGGTCATCATCAGCAGGGCGCGGAAAATGTGACGCGGGCGCGGGGCGGGATGGGACATCGTTTAATTATCGTACCGGCGCGTGTTCCGCGCCAACTTTCGCCCGCCGCGGGGGCGATTCAAGGCCGGTCATCCGGAATTCGCAGATGAACTGTTGGAGTTGCGTTATAGTATGCTGTTCCCGCGGATGCCACTGACTCGAGAATGAATGACCCAACCAATGAAACGTAACCTTCTGATCCCCCGCTTCGCATTTCTTTTGTTATTCAACATACTCTTGTGGAGCGCGACGGCTGCGTTAAGCCAGTCGGGGCCGGCGGCGCCTGCCGGTTCTGCAGGGTCATCCTTCGGGGCATCGACAGGGACATCAGCAGGGAAATCAACTGAGTCGCCGGCGGCATCACTCGCGCAGAGCACAGGGCCCGTTTCCTACGCGTCGGTCACCGAGCTGAACGGAATGCTGGCGCAACTGGAAGCCAGCTCCAAGAATACGCAGGCCGACCTGGTGAAGCTGCGCATCGAGCACTGGAAGACCAGCGCGGCCTCAAAAAAAGAGACACTGGCGAAACTGGATTCCATTCAGCGCGACCTGCAAGGCACGCTGCCTGATGTGATTACGCAGTTGCGCGCGGCGCCCGAGGATCTCCCGCTGACTTTCAAGCTTTACCGGAATCTCGATGCCCTCTGTGACGTGGTAGGCAGCGTGGCGGAGGATACAGGAGCCTTCGGGACGAAAGACGAGCTGCAGATGATGGCCAACGACTTGAACGGCTTCGACGGCACGCGCAAGCAGCTGGCGCAGAGGATGGAGACTTTGTCGGCGGCGAAGGAAGCCGAGATTGTGCGTCTGCGGGCCGCGGTGCAGGCCGCGACTCCGGCCGCTCCGCCCAAGAAGACGGTGGTCGACGATAATGCTCCTCCGGCGAAGAAGCCGGTGGCGAAGAAGAAGCCAGTGGCAAAGCCGACGGCGGGCACGCAGCCTCCAGCCGCGACGACACCGGAGAAACCGCAGTAACGACGTCGGGCCTCGGACCTCGGACCTCGGACCTCGGGCACCGACGACCGAGCATGGTTTCGTCCGGCATTCGGGTCCTCGAATCTGATACTCTTCCCATCGCATCTACAGGTGAACGTGGCCCGGTCTGAGGTCCGACGGCTGAGGTCTCTCATTCATGATTTCGCACGGAAGCATTTTCGCGACGCTGCTGGGGCTCATCATTATTTGGGTGGTGCTGCTGGATGCCTTTGAGACCGTGGTGTTGCCGCGGCGGGTGTTGCGGCACTTCAAGCTGACGGCGTGGTTTTACCGCAAAACGTGGATCCCGTGGAGGAATGTTGCGCGACGCATCAAGACCACTTCACGGCAGCAGAATTTTCTGGGATATTTTGGGCCCCTGTCTCTGATCCTGCTGCTGGGCTTCTGGGCGGCCGGCTTGATTCTTGGATTCGCCCTCATTCAATACGGCATTGGCGGGCACGAGCAGCTAAATAATGAGCCGCTCACTTTCGGACGGATTCTCTACCACAGTGGAGAGACTTTCTTCACGCTCGGCTATGGCGACATTGTGCCCACGTCGGGTCCGGCACGGGCGCTTTCGGTGTTCGAAGCCGGGATGGGCTTCGCGTTTCTGGGCGTAGTGATCGGGTACATTCCAGTGGTGTACGCGTCGTTTTCGCGGCGTGAGATTCAGATTTCCATGCTCGATGCACGGGCCGGATCTCCACCGTCGGCGGCCGAGTTGCTGCTGCGGCTCGCCGGGCGCTCGGAAGATCCGGGTGTCGACCAGAAGGCTCTGGATGAAGTGCTGCGCGAGTGGGAGCGCTGGGCGGCGGAGTTGCTGGAGAGTCAGATTTCCTATCCGGTGCTGGCGTTTTTCCGTTCGCAGCATAGTAACCAGTCGTGGCTGGGCGCGCTCACCACCATGCTGGATGTGAGTTCGCTGATTCTCACGGGGATTGAGGGAGTGCATCCCGGGCAGGCGAAGTTGACCTTCGCTATGGCGCGTCACGCCGCGGTGGACCTGGCGCAGGTGGTGAACGCGCGCTACGATTCGACGGAGTCAGAGCGCTTGCCGGAGGCGGAGTTGAAAGGGCTGCAGGAGGCCCTGGCGGCAGCCGGGTTGCGCTTGCGGAGCGATGACTATGCGCGCGATAAGTTGACCAAATTGCGCTCGATGTATGAACCGTATGTGCATTCGACCGGGCGGAATCTGATGCTGGCGCTGCCGCCGTGGCGCTTCGCGACCAAGACGCGCGACAACTGGCAGAGCGGCCCGTGGGACAAGCTGATCCAGTCGCGCGGCCTGGCCGTGCTGGGGCAGAAGTCGGCGCCGCCGGGCGGGTCCGCGACGACGGAAGAACATTTCTAGATGCGGGTTTGCTTTCCCGCTGACTGCGGTTTGCGATTTTCTATTTCCAGGTTTGCGGCGAAGCAGGTCTGTGGTGAGCTAGGATTGCGGCGAGTCTCGATTTCGTGACGTGCTAACATGGCGCGACGTTGCGGAAGCAACAGAGAAGTGAAGAAATAGAGATAGAAATAGAAGATGCGCCGTATCCATTTAATTTTCGGCCTGGTCGCGCTGGTGGCGTTCGCCGCTACGGGGATGGTGATGCGCACCCATGCTCCACGGCTGCGGGTGCTGGGCGATGATGTCCGGCTCATCTACCGGTCACGGCACATTTATCTGATGGCCAGCGGAATGGCGAATGTGTTGCTCGGAGTCTATCTCGTGCCCAGCCAGTCGGCCTGGCGGCGAGGACTGCAGCGCGCGGGCTCGATTCTGTTTCTCGCGGCTCCGCTGTTGCTGTTGGCTGCTTTCTTTGCCGAGACTGGGCACGGACTTCAGGGTCCCCTGTGGCGAAGCACGCTGGGATTGTTTGCGCTGCTGGGCGGGACACTTCTACATTTCTTCGGATCGGATCTTTTTTCAGACCGCTCTTCATTCTCCAGTCATTGGCCAAATAATCCTTCGTCGCGAGGCCCGTCATCAGACCGTCCCTCATCGAGCATGTCGGCATGAAACATACCGGCGAGAACGTGGTGCGGATTGAGGCCGAAGCGCTGCGGGCGCTGGCAGACCGGATTGGCGGTCCAATGGCCGAGGCCTTCGAACGCGCCGTGGAATTGATGTTTGGCTGCGCGGGCCGCGTGGTGGTGACCGGGATGGGAAAGAGCGGGCTGATTGCCCGCAAGATCGCCGCCACGCTCAGCTCGACCGGTACTCCAGCCTTGTATCTGCATCCGGTGGAGGCGCTGCACGGGGACTTGGGAATGGTGGTGCGCGGGGATGTGGTACTGGCGCTCTCGGCTTCGGGCGAGACCGAAGAAATCCTCGCGCTGCTGGCCACGATCAAGCGCCTGCGCGTGCCGCTGATTGCGATGACCGGCGATGAGATATGCGGGGCGATAGTTCCGCAGCGTCAGAATCAAAATCCCCACGCTGTCTCGCCAAAATCGCGAGACAAGGATGGGGCACCCGCAGCTTATTCAACTTTGGCAGCGGCGGCGGATGTGGCTTTGGATTGTTCGATTGCGCAGGAGGCTTGCGCGTTGGGCCTGGCGCCCACTGCTTCCACGACGACCATGCTGGCTTTAGGAGATGCTTTGGCAGTGACCTTGAGCGAGCGCCGCGGATTTAAGGAAGAAGATTTTGCCAACCTGCATCCCGGAGGGAAACTCGGAAAGCGGTTGGCGCGAGTCGAGTCGCTGATGCACACTGGCGACGCGCTGCCACGGGTTACGCTCGCGACTAAGATGCCGGATGTGATTTATGAAATGTCGCGGAAAAAGCTGGGCGTGACGGCCGTGGTGGACGGGGAAAAACTCGTGGGCATCGTCAGCGACGGAGACCTGCGCCGCCTGCTGGAGCGCCGCGGAAAAGATGTTATGGATCTAACCGCGGGCGAAGCGATGACCCGCAGTCCCAAAACGATTGCAGCGGGAGAGTTTGCGGCCACGGCGCTGGCGCTGATGGAAGAGAAAAAGATTACGTCATTGATGGTCGTTGACGCGAGCGGCAAGCTCGAGGGCATTGTGCATCTGCATGATCTGTGGACGACGGAGCTGGTCTAGCTGGTAGGAGTTGAGTCATTGGGCGATCGGGCCATTGCGCGATTGGAAGTCAAAAGCTTGTCTTGCTTTTCAATTACGCAATCACCCGATCACTCAATCACTCAATGAGGTCTCTTATGTATCACTACGATCCCAAAACGGCGCTCGAAGAACTAACCGAGGACGCCACGTTGCCCAACCCAGTCCATGTGCGCGACATGATGTTGCGCAGGCATCTTTCGGCGGACAAGTCGCTGGAACTGAACCGCCTGTTCCTCGAGTATCAGAAGTTCTTCGGTGAAGCGCAGAAGCTGGGAAAAGAAATATTGAAGCAGCTGGCGGGGTAAGCTTTTTCCCTCCCTAGAATCCCCACTTCTCGCGCAGGGAACGCGCGAGAAATCGTGCACCCGGTCAATCTCGCTAGAAACTCTGCAACTTACTGCTCCAGCCCGCGCCACAGGGGATAGATTTCTGCCCCGAGTCCGCTGAGGATCTTGGCGGCTTCCGGGCCGGGGTCGCCGAAGACTTCGAAGCCAGCGATGGTGGACACTTCCAGCATTTTGGGTACGAGATCCCCTACGGCATGGCCCGCGATGTGGGCCTGGACGGCGGCTGCGTCGGTGTAGGTTTCGAGCAGGCGGCAGCGCTTGCGATCGCTGCTGAAATACCAGTCGTATCCGAGAGCGCCCGGTTCCTTGCGCGTAGACGCAATCATGGCCTGGGCGATGCCGGTAAACTCATCGAATTTTCCTTCGTGGATGGTGAGATTCACCGCGAACCGCACAGTCTTGCTCATAAATTGAATTCTCCGGGAGTTGGCGTGCGGGGAGATTCTATCGTACGGGATGAGGGGCGTGCGGGTGTTTGCGCAGGCTGGCGATGTAGCCGGAGATCGCGTCCTTGGCCATTTCTCGGGCCTCATCCACGGTCCGACCGTAGGTTACACATCCGGGCAGTGCTGGCACCAGTGCAGTGTAGCCGCCCTCGGGTTCGGGCCGCAGCATGATGTTGTAGCGATAGCGAGTCTTCGCCATGGTTTGTCTAGCATCCTAGCGCGCTACTACTGCTGCGCCGCTACGCTATCGTACAATATCTTTTCCACTTTTACAGGAATCATCCTTATGCATCGATGGTCGCAAAGCTTTATTCCCACTCTGCGCGAGGCGCCGGCGGATGCCGAAGTGGCTTCGCACAAATTTCTGGTGCGCGCCGGCTATATCCGTCAGCTCGCGGCCGGAATTTACTCGTATCTGTTTCTCGGCAACCGCTCCTTCAACAAGATCATGCGCATTGTCCGCGAGGAAATGGACCGCATCGGCCAGGAATTTTACTTGCCCGCGCTCCATCCCCGCGAACTTTGGGAGGCCTCCGGGCGCTGGGGACTCATGGGCGAGAACCTGTTTCGCCTGAAAGACCGCAAGGGCGCCGACTTGTGCCTGGGTATGACCGAAGAAGAAGTCATGACTTCGATTGCCCTGAAAGAACTACGCAGTTACAAGCAGCTGCCCCAGATCTGGTATCAGATTGCTCCTAAATTTCGTGACGAACCGCGGCCCAAGTCGGGCCTGCTGCGGGTGCGCCAGTTCATGATGAAAGACGCCTACTCGTTCGACATCGATGCGGCCGGCCTGGATGTTTCTTACAGGAAACATTACGAAACCTACTGCCGCATTTTTGACCGCTGCGGATTGAAATACATGGTGGTCGAGGCCGATTCCGGCGCCATGGGCGGTAAGGAATCGCACGAGTTCATGGTGCGCACTCCGGCCGGCGAAGATCAGATTGTCAGCTGCGATGGTTGCAGCTACGCGGCCAACATCGAGAAGGCGAATTCCAAGCTCGAGCCCTGGGGAGATCTCGCGCCCGAAGGCGATGGCGCTCCGCTCGAAGTGCATACGCCGGGCCAGAAGACGATTGAAGATGTGGCGCGGTTTCTCGGCGTGTCGCCCAAGAACAAGATCAAAACTCTCGCCTACATGGCGGAAGAAAAAGACGAGAAGTCGGGCAAGACGAAACTGCGCGGCATTGTCGTGCTCATGCGCGGCGACCATCAACTGAACGAAGCGAAGCTCAATGGCGCGGTGGGCGGTACTTCGCGCCCCATGGACGAGAATGAGATCAAGGCTCTGTTCAAGTCTCCCGCCGGATATCTCGGCCCGGTCGGAATCGAATGGGCTCGCGATCGCAAGAAAGATGCCGACAAGGCGGTCCTGTTCGTCGACAAAGCCCTCGAAGGCCGCGTCAATCTAATTGGCGGCGCCAACAAAGAGGACTATCACCTGAAGAACATCACGCCGGGGAAAGATTTTCATCCCACGGCCTACGTCGATCTGCGCGCGGTCACGGCCGGAGAGCAGTGTCCCAACTGCGGCCATGCTCTGCGCATCGATACCGCGGTCGAGATCGGGCACATCTTCAAACTCGGTTACCGCTATTCGGAATCGATGGGTGCGCGCGTCCTCGACAAGAACGGCAAAGAGGTCACGCCCATCATGGGCTGCTATGGCATCGGCATTGAGCGCATTCTGACTGCGGCCATCGAGCAGTCGAATGACGAGAATGGCTTCTGGCTGCCCCCGTCGATTGCGCCCTTTGAAATTGTGGTCTCGCCCGTGAATGTGAAAGATGAAGCCGTGCGTGCGGCCGCCGAGGACATTGCCGGCAAGCTGGAGGCGACCGGCTTCGACGTGATTCTCGATGACCGCAACGAACGCCCGGGCGTGAAGTTCAAAGACGCGGATCTCGTCGGTATCCCCTTTAGAATCACTGTGGGAAACAAGGTTACCGAAGGTACCGTGGAAGTCGTTCTACGCTCGACCCGCGAAGTTCGCGATGTTAGGATCACGGAGATCGTCGAATCTTTTCGGGAGTTGCTCGGCCGGACGGGCTGAAGTTCCCACTTCTCGCGCCAAGTGTGCGCGAGGAATGGGGCACCCTGAGCGCCGAGCAGATTGTGGGACATGGGAACAGTTAAGGCAATTGTCGGGTTTCTGGTCATCATCGGCTGCGTCTACGCCGGGTTTCAGATCGCTCCGCCAGAGTTGGCGAACTATTCGTTTGAAGACGATCTGAAGTCGATCGCCTTGACTGGCGGATCGAATCCGCACACCACCGACGAAGAACTGGTGGCCAGCGTGATTAAGAAAGCAGGGGAACACCAGATCACGCTCGCGCCTGAAAACGTCACGGTCACGCGGGTGGGAACCGTCGGAGCCCCGGCGGTGTACCTGGCGGCAGACTATAGCGTTCCCGTGAATCTGCCCGGCTATACCCTCACCTTGCACTTCACTCCATCCAGCGGCAATAAAACCTTCTAAGAGCCCGAGCGCGCAGGGTTCGCAGTTTGGCGAATAGCCTCCACGTGCTCTTCACGCTTCTTCCCGGGTTGCGCTGATGTGCTGCCTGCGGTGACGTGGAAGACCGGCCCTTCAGCGCTTGCCCTGAGCGGAGTCGAAGGGGCCGCGTCAAGCCCTCCTCAATCCAACCGGCCTTTGGGCCCGCGGATCGTAATTCGAATATCCTGTCTCGGATTCCTCGCGTCCAGTCCCAGAGTTTCCGAAGCATCTCAAGAGGCAAACAGAGGGCCTAAAGGCCGGTTTGTTTGTGGGCGCGAAACACGGCCCTAAAGGGCCGCTCTTCCACGTCACCTCAGGCAGCGGTGTCGCCGCATGCGACTCTCTTGTCCGGCGCAACGCCACGACGCCCCCTCGCCCTTGCCGACGCCAGCAGTCTCATCGCACCAGCGATGCCGCCGATAATCCCGTGGAAGAGCGGCCCTTTAGGGCCGCGTTACAGGACGCCGACTTAACTCAGGCCTTTAGGCCCTGTGTTCCGTCTCGCATCGATTTGCTCGCGAGTAGCCGCAAAGGACGCGGCTAGGATGGGCCACCTGGCGCGAGACAACGTTGGCGTATCCTGGCAAAAAATGAGTGCAGCCCGCGGAGGGGCTGCACTGGTTGACTACGAGCAGGAGGAAACTTTGTTGGCTAACCGGTTCGACTACGAGGGGCCGCAGCCGGGAGCATTGGGGCTGACCGTGACGCCTACGCCGATGCCAACGGGCTGCGAGGTCCAAAGCCTGTAGGTCGCGGTGACCTGATAGTAGCCGGTGTACTCCCACTGCGGCGGCGTATCCGGAGTCACTACGTTGTTTACCAGAGTGGTGGCGTCGATCCAGGTGCAGAGGGGAACGATCCCGGTCATCAAGCCGGTCGGGCTGATCGGCACCGTGGTCGGCCCGTAAGCAGGCAGCGCGTATGGCGGCTGTGCGCCTTGAATGTTGGGGCAGAGAGTAGTCGGGTCGTCAGCGGTGGTGGCGCAACCTGTCGGTACGACCGTCCAGGTGGACGCGTTGGTGACATCGAGAGTTTTTCCGCTGTTGTAGTTGGCGGTGACCTGAAGCTGCAGGGTGCCATCCACGCCGGCGAGGTTGTAAAAGCCGCCGCTGGAGGTGCCGCTGGAGCTGAGGGTGAGCGACTTCACATAATCCGAGGTGCCGCAGCTGATCGACAGGAGCGCGATGCCGGCGACGAGCAGAACCAAAACTGCTGATGTTCGTTTCATACAGGGAATACTCCTCCGCGAGAATTCAATTGGCATGTTGTCAGGTTGCAAACCTGGGGGCAAGGAACGACAGTCCACGACCGATGGTCACCAAGGGCCGTTACCGGCGGAGTGGAATCAGCGCCGAGCCGCATGAATACTGCCTGAAACGCCGATTACGATTCGAGGCCCCGCGGATCGACCAGAAAGTTACCTTGGGTTGCGAGCCCGGCCACGCCGCGATGCGTATGACTCATTGTTATTGTCGAGGCCCGCAACTCAAGAATCGGCGTCATCCCGAGCGGAGCCGTCCTTGCGGCGGAACGAGGGATCACCCGTGCAGACCCCGCCTAGCCTTCCATCCTTGCCGTTAGCACAGCCAGCTCAAAAGGGCGCGGCTTCAGCCGCAGAGAGCTGCCGACTCGATCCCGCGCCGCTGTCCATCGGCACTCCCGCAATTGGGTCAATGACATTCGTAACGTTGCCATCACATTACCTTCCTCCTACTATCGCCACTGGGTGAGAGTTTTTTCACTGGCTCGTTCGTCTGCGCGTTTGTGCCAGCGACGAGAAATCGCAGCAGCCGGAATTTAACGATCATCTCCTGACGCGTGCAGCAGGCCGTCGGCACGGCAAAGCTCAGGTGGAGGCAGTTCATGAAGAATCTGTATCGACTGTTCGCGAGAGTTTTCGCAAGCTTGCTGACGTTGCTGGCGCTGATGCTGCTGGCAGGGTGCTCCGGCATTTTGAATTGTCCGCAGGCTGGCTTCGGCAGCTCGCAGGCCTGCTCGACCGGTGGCTCCGGCAACCTGGGCGGCGGCGGCGGCACTGGCGGCACGGGTGGCGGAGGGGGCGGCACCGGCCTGACGGCGTACGTCTACGCCATCGACCAGAACGGCACCATCGATGGATATGAGCTCAGCCAGAGCGCGAATACCTTTGGCCCGATCACCGGCTACACGGCTCCTCAGATAGCGCTGAACAATGGCGGCGTCGGCATGGTGGTGGCGCAGAAGCAATATCTGTATGCCGCGATCGCCGCATCGAATTTCGTTTACGGATATACCATCGGGACCGACGGAAGCCTGACGGTGATCAATGACAGTCCGTTCACCGTGACGGCTTTGAGTCAGTATGTGAACGGAGTGGGCGAGGACAACATCATCGTCAACCCGCAGGGCACGCTGATGTTTATTTCGGACGCGGGCCAGAGTCAGGTTTGGGTATATCTGATTGGCGCCGGCGGAATGCTGAGCGAGGCGACCAGTTCCCCGGTGAGCCTGCCCACCGGCTTCATCCCCATGAACCTGGCGACGGATGGTTTAGGAAAATACCTCTACGTAGTGAATGGCGTAGACACGACGCACCAGGGTTCTCTGGTGGCGGCATACGCCATCGGGAGCAGCGGCTCGCTCACGGCGGTGACCGGCAGCCCGTTCAGCTTCCCTATGTGGCAGCTGCAGGGCGAACCAACCGGGCAATTCATGATCGGGACCAGCGGCAGCTCGCTCTATAAAGGGGTTCCCGACGACCTCAATCTCTACAGCTTCGGCATTACGCAGACGGGCGCGAACGCCGGAGCGCTGACGCAAATCTCGAAGACTACCACGGTGTATTCCCCGTTCAACATCGCCGTGCAATCCAACACCAACCAGAATCTGGTCTACTCGTTCAGCTTCAACGATACCGGCACGGGTATCAATCCGGTTGAAGGCTATTCCATCTCGAGCACGGGAACGCTTGAAGCGATTACGCAATCGCCGTTCACCAACATAGGGAACGGAACCTGGGGACAATTTGACCAGAGCGGCCAGATCCTGATGGCGTACTCCAGCTACATCAATTCCAACAACGAAACCACGACGGAAATCACGCCCCTCAATGTTCCGACGGACGGCGATCTGACCGAGCCCCTCAGTCCAACTTTTCTGGCCACGCCTGGGTTCTGGGCGGTGACCGACCAACCCTAGGGCAGCGGGCTCAATGGTTAACGGCAAAGGGACTCGCATGTACTGCGGGTCTCTTTTCGTTTGTGGGGCGGCGGTACAATGGGGGAAAGCAACCACAACAATTGATACTTTTACAGCGTTCCAACGTCTGACTAGAGTCCGCATATAGATTTCGAGACCGTGACCATCAAGATCAAAATTCCGAAGAGCGGCGGGGAAAAAGGCAAGGGCTTCCGCGGCCTGCCTCGCGACCCGCTGCTGCGGGCGGCGCTGGTTGTGTTCGTAATTCTGGCGGTGTCGTTCACCGTCTTCTTTTCGTATTTCTACATCAAGTATGACCGCATTATCGAGAAGCGCTTCCGCACTCCGGCGTTTGCCAATGCGGCCAAGATTTATGCGCTGCCCAAGACGGTGCGAACCGGAGAGCAAATTTCGGCCGCGGAAATTGCGACCGAACTGCGGCGCGCCGGCTACACAGAAAAATCAGGCCAGTCGCCGCTGGGCAGTTTCCGCCTGACCAAGGACGGCATCGAGGTTACGCCCGGTCCGGAGTCCTACCACAGCCCGGAGCCGGCCCGCATCCTCATTCATGACGGCCAGGTCGACGAGATCAGCAGCAATGGCAGCGATCTTTCGGCCTATGAACTGGAGCCGCAACTGGTGACGGCGCTGTTCGATTCCGAGCAGCGGTCCAAGCGGCAACTGGTGAAGTACGACGAGATTCCCCCGGTGATGGTGCACGCGGTGCTGGCCATCGAAGACCGCAGTTTCTTCGAGCACAGCGGCGTGAATTTCGTGCGCTTCTTCGGCGCCGTGTTCGCTGACCTGACCCGGCGCGTGGGACTGTCGCACCAGAAATTCGATCAGGGCGGTTCCACCCTGACCATGCAACTGTCTCGCGGATTCTTCCTGAATCCCGAAGACAAAACGGTCAAGCGGAAGCTGACCGAGATGCTCATCTCGGAAGAGATGGAGCGGAAGTTCACCAAACAGCAGATTTTCGAGATCTATGCCAACTGGGTGCCGCTGGGCCAGAGAGGATCGTTTGCCATCAGCGGGCTGGCCGAGGCGTCCCAATCCTATTTCAATAAAGAATTGAAGGATGTCAACCTGCCGGAAGCGGCGCTGCTGGCGGGAATCATTCAGCGGCCGAGTTTCTTGTCGCCCTACCGGCATCCTGAGCGCGCTCTGGAACGGCGGAATCTGGTGCTGGAATCGATGGTCGAGACCCACGCCATCACCCGCGAGCAGGCGGATAAGGCCAAGGCCGCGCCTTTGAAACTCGCGCCCCCCAACGTGGAAGCCAGCGACGCACCGTATTTTGTCGACATGGTGCGCGATTCGCTGATCAGCAAATTCAACGAGAGCGAGTTGAATGATCAGTCCTACCGGATTTATACGACGCTCGATCCCGACCTGCAGAAGGCTGCGGCCCAGGCCGTCGAGGCCGGCATCAAACTCGTCGATGATCAGGTCAAGAAGCTGCGCACCAAGCGGGTGAAAGTCGGAAAGAAGTTTGAGACCACGGTGGCGCCGGGTCCGCAGGCGCAGGTCGCCATGGTGGTGCTCGATCCCCACACCGGCTCGGTGCTGGCGCTGGTGGGCGGACGCGATTACGGCTGGAGCCAGCTGAATCACGCGGTGGCGAAGCGGCCCACGGGATCAATCTTCAAACCGTTCGTCTATGCAGCCGCCATGAACACGGCGCTCGATGGATCGGCGGCGGTGCTGACTCCGGCATCAACGGTGACGGACGCGGCCACGACCTTCGCCTACGGCGATCAGATTTACGAGCCGCGCAATTACAAAGAGGAATACCACGGAGATGTTACGCTGCGCTACGCGCTGGCCATGTCGCTGAACAACGCGACCGTGAAGGTGGCCGAGGAAGTGGGTTACGACAAGGTCGCGGACCTGGCGCGGTCGGCGGGCATTGCGTCGGTGAAGGCGACTCCCGCGATGGCCTTGGGATCGTATGATGCCTCGCCGCTGGACATGTCAGGAGCCTACACGGCATTTGCGAACGGCGGAGTGCGCCTGTCGCCGATTGTGCTGCGCTCAGTGCGGAACGGCAAGGGCGACGTGATCGCGAACTATACGACGGACCAGCGCCAGGTTCTCGATCCGCGCATCGCCTATGTCATGACCAACATGATGGAGGGCGTCATCAACAACGGGCTTGGATTCTCCGCAGTGCGCGGGCGCGGCTTTACGCCTCCCGCTGCGGGCAAGACCGGCAGTTCGCACGACGGCTGGTTCGCCGGATATACCTCGAATCTGCTCTGCATCGTGTGGGTGGGTTACGACGACTACAGCGATCTCCGGCTGACCGGCGCCATGACTGCCGGGCCGATCTGGGCGGAGTTCATGAAGAAGGCAGCCGCTCTGCCGCAGTATTCCGACATGCGGGCCTTCCCCCAGCCTTCCGGCGTAGTCGACGTGCAGCTCGATAAAGTGACCAACCGGCTGGCAACATCCAACTGCCCGGACGATTACACTTCTGCCTTTGTGGCCGGGACCGAGCCCCGCGAAACCTGCGAGGTGCAAGAGGGCATCAAAGGCCTGTTCTCGCACATGTTCTCCGGCGACAAGGCCGTGCAGCCCCAGCAGGCCGCGAACCCCCAGGCCGCGAACGGACAGGACCCCAACAATCCTCAGGGCGCCCAGGACCCCAAGAAAAAGAAGGGGTTATTCGGCAAGCTTGCGGGAATATTTAAGGACGACAAAACCACGGCTCCGGTGTCTAAACCTCCAGCAGATAGCGGGCAGACGGCGCCGCAATAAGGAGCGGGGGCTCAGGCTCTTCAGTCTTTCGGCACAGGGTGCCCCATCCTTGCGTTCTTTGCAAGGGTGGGACGCGATGCTGCCGGAGAGCTTGAACTCAAAATAGAGCAGATCACGATTTTCCGTTGACTGGTCCCTGACTCATGTCAATCGGACCCGGAAAAACGTAATCCTGCACCAAAATCTTCGCCGCCGGCCCAAATCTGTGCCAGAATATCCGCACTAGCTGGGGGTGGCCTATGTCGTTCTGCCCGAGAGTTTGGCTGGTTCCCGTCTCCCGTTGCATTCTCAGTGTCTTCCTTTGCGTGCTCTGCCTGGCAAGTGTGTCGTGGGGGCAAGCTGCACATTCCGAACAAGTGCAAGTGAAACCTCCGCTGCTGCGGACGGTCGATGCTCCCGCGGCGGACGCGACGGCCACCGAACTGGAGGCGCGGGCCGATCAGCTGCGCGCCGAGAAACTGTATCTCGATGCAATGGACTACTACCGCGCCGCACTCGCGAAGCAACCTAAGTCGGCCAGCCTGCTGAACAAGATCGGCATCACCAACCTGATGATGCAGCGCTACCGCGAGGCCAAGAAGTGGTTTGATCAATCGATCAAAACCGACCGCAATTACGCCGATGCGTACAACAACCGCGGCGTGACCTCCTATGAAGAACAGCGATATGCCGCCGCGGTGAAAGACTATCGCCGGGCCATTGCCCTGGATGGAAGTTCAGCCTCGTTCTTCAGCAACCTGGGCGCGGCGCTGTTCGCGAAGAAGGAGTTCGATCCGGCGGCGGTCGCCTACCAGCATGCCATGGAACTCGATCCTGACGTGTTCGAACGGACGACCCGCGGAGGCGTGCAGGCGCAGTTGCCCAGTCCCGGAGATCGAGCGCGCTACGACTACACGGTGGCGAAACTCTACGCCAAGATGGGCTACTCCGACCGCTCGCTGGAGTATCTGCGGAAGGCGATGGAAGAAGGCTACAAAGACGTGAAGAACGCATATAAGGATGCGGAATTTGCGGAACTGAGGAAAGATAAGCGGTTTACCGAGCTGATGGCCGCGAAAACGATTGCCCTGCCAGAATGAAGAGTGCCCGAACTCGAATAGCTAGAACTCGGCAATCTCAAGCTCGGGAATCGCTGGCTCTCAACAATCGATTGTTAAGCTTTTTCCGCCACCCGGCGGGAAAGTTTTACAAAGGTTTACACAATTAGACGGAACTAAAGCCGATTCAGGTGTTTAATTTCTATACATACTCCTGAAAACAACAGGGTGAGTAAGGAGAAACGGTAACCCATCGGATGCTGACCCGAGCACGCCCCAAGCAAGCATCCGGTGGGTTTTTTGTTTTCGCTGTCAGCGCTCAGCTATCAACCTTCAGCTAACACCAAAACCAAGACACAACGCGGAGTAGGCGGAGGGCGTTCTTTACTGGCTGACGCAATCGTCGGATCAGCGGGATTTTGACCTTCGCTGACGGCTGACGGCTGATAGCTGAGAGCTGCCTTGTGCACTGTGCTGTCCCAGATAAGTCTCCAGCACCTTCTGCAATCTGCCTTGCGATTTCAGAATGAAATCGACGGCATCGCGCAGAGCGCCGTCGCCGCCGGCGTGGGGCGTAACGTAGTGGGCTTCGCGTTTGACTTCGGCGCGCGCGTTTTGCACAGCAATGGCGAATCCCGCGGCTCGCATGGCGGGCAGGTCAACCACATCATCGCCGATGAACGCGGCCTCTTCCAGCTTCAGACCTTCCTGGCGCGCAACTTGTTCGAAGCAGGCACGCTTGTCTTGAATGCCTTGATGAATGTGATCGAGCCGAAGGTCGCGCGCGCGGCGCGCCACGGTTTCGGAAACGCGCCGGGTGATCAGTCCAGACTTGATGCCGGCAACTCGGCAGAGCGACGACGCAACCCCATCATGAGCGTGGAAGCCTTTGATCTCGATCTGCTCGTGCGCGGTGCGCGTAGGAGTGGAGCCGGCTGCTCGGGGCGAGTCCTCGAACGAAGCTTGATGCGAAGGATTCGATCCCTCCTTCGCGCCTTCACTCGCGGCCTCGGGAACGAAATACAGTTTGCCGTCGGTGAGAACGCCGTCCACGTCAAAAAGCAGAAGTTTAATCTTCCGGGCGCGAGCCTGAGCGGAGAGTTTGGGCATCGCAAGAATTTTAGCAGTCGAGTCGAGGGCGGCGCGCGTTTTGAGGAGAGTGGTTGTGGTGCAGCTTCGAGTTTTTCCGCCTCGATGTCATCCTGAGCGCGGCGGCAGCCGGGCGAAGGACCTTGCGACAGCCGACATAGTTGACGGCGTGGAGGGGTTCGCCTACGCGGCCTGCAGTGTAGAAGATCCTCGCACCAGTACAAGCGATATCCGAGCCTCGTAAGGTTCCTCCGGAGCGCTGGGCGCGCTCCTGCGGGATGACATCTACCGAGATGACATCGGTCGAGATGACATTGGTCGGTGAATCCGCAAATCGACGACGTGAAGCTACTGCGGCGGCAGCCCAACCTTCCGCCCCAGTTCCGCGAAGCGCGGGTCGGAACGCAGAGGGTCGAGCGCGTAGTGGGTGTGCAAAGTGATGAGCAGCCAATCGTGCTCGCGATAAGCGATATCAAGCCAGTGGAAGGCTTGCTCCTTGTCGCCCAGGTCAGAGTACAAGGTGGCGATTTCGAATGCGGAGAAGTAACCCGTCTTGCGTTGGGCCTGCCGGAATCCAATCGCCTGGGTGAGAGCGCCTTTCCATCCCGCTGAACGGAATCCTTGATCGAGCGCCGCAGCATAGTCCGCATCCACTTGGTGGCCCGACAACTTGCCCCAGGTATTACGTTCTTCAATGACCTGCGGGTACATGTGTTTGCCCCAATAGGCCTGTGCCAGGCACTCGTGGGCAATGGCGAAGGTGGGGTTGTCGTCGGCCAGCTTGCGGCAAATCGCAATCCCTTCGTCAAACTTCCGCGCCGAAACGCGAGCTCCTCCGACTACGCGAGTGATGACGGGAGAGATCGGGTCGAGTTCATGGGCGAGATCGACTTCCGCGAAGGATTCCTGTTCGCGGCCGCCAATCTGGCCGATTTCGTCGCCGTACCACTGATGCGCCGTAGCATCGTTAGGGTCGAGTTCGAACGATTTCTTGAACTCCGCCTCTCCTCCGGCAAAATCCCAGTCGAATTGGATTTCGTTGCTGCCCAGAACGGCGTGAGGATGAGCCAGCGACGGATCGAGCTCGAGCGCCTTGCGGGCGGCAGCGTTCGACTTGGGAAAGTCCTCGTTTTGATTGCCGCCAAAATTCGGCAGCACCGCATACGCATCGGCCAGACCGGAATAGGCCAGAGCATAGTTGGGATCTTTCGCGATGGCCTGATTGAAATAGGAAATTGCTTTCTGCAGTTCGTCGTACGTCCGGTTGTTCCAGGCGTAGCGTCCCTTCAAATACAGTTCGTAGGCCTCGAGATTTTGCGTGCCTTGCCGGATGACATGTTGCCGGTCTGAGCTGCTGAGCTTGGAACGCAACTCTCCCGCAATGTCCCCGGCGATCTGCTGCTGCAGAGAGATCAGGTTGGAGCTCTTGCTGCTATAGCGATGTCCCCAGATTTCCGTGTTGTCGCGAACGTTAGTGAGTTCGGCGCTGATCTCGATGTTGTCGCCTTGCACGGTTACGCGTCCGCTCACCACGGCCGCGACGCCCAGTTCGCTGCCGGCGGTTTGCACTTCAACATCCTTGCCTTTGTAGCGAAAGACCGAGTCGCGGGACCGGACCTTCAGCTGCGGGATGTGCGCCAGGTTGCCAATCAACGATTCGGTGATGCCGTCGCTGAGATAGTCGGTGCCGGCTCCGCCATGGACGTTGGTGAAGGGCAGCACGGCCACGGAATCGGGACCAACATAAAGAGGTTGGGCGAGATCCTTCGCGTCGGCAGTCGAGGGCTGGCGGTTGGCGAGAGCTTTGTAGTGGGGCCCGGTATCGCCCATCGAGAAATACGTGATCAGCGCCGCGGCCAGCAGCAGGGGAATGATCCATGCGGCCAGGCGCGCCAGCGGCAAACGATGCAAGGTCGAAGTCCGAGTAGGAGCGGAGAGCCTGGCGTCGACTGGGCCAGCTTGAGGTGCCGAATGACTTACCGCGTGAAGTGCATCGGAACTTTGTTCCTCCGCCTTGCCCTGGTTCAGTTGCGCGTTCGATTCCTCATTCCGTTCGGAAGGTTTTCTCGGGTCCGGCGCATTCGCGTCGATCTCACTGGCGGAGTCATCGGCATCAAGCTCCTGGCTGCGGCCCTTTAGCCAATCGGCTAATTCGCCGGTGTAGGCAAAAACAGCACTGCGCCCGCCGCCCGGCACGCGGTGCACGGGAAGTCCGCGCTCGGTCTCCCAGCGTTTGACCGTGCGCTCGGCGCGGCCGAGGAAGGCTGCAATCTCCTTCCACGAATCCAGGCGTTTGCCAACAAGTGGCTCGTGATTGGCTGCCATAAAGGGAAATGACACGTCATGGCCCGAGTTGACCCGACTTGTCTCTTGCTCGGGGGAGAGCAAGGCCGCCATAGTATAGCGCGATTCAAGGCGATGAGTTCCGCCACTAAAGAGCCTCGGGATAGCACGGCAGTGCACAGGGCCATACAGCTAAACAACTTTAAATCAGTTATTTAGGAGGATTACCGATGTCTGCAAGCCGCCTCTCAGGTCGCGCTCTTGCGACAATCTTCGCATCCGCTTTGGCCGTTACAGTGCTCACGGCCGTTCCGGCGCATAGCCAAACCTTCAGCGTGGTCGCCAGCATCACAGACCACGCCTATTCCAACCCTAGCGGACAGATTGTCCAGGGCCGCAACGGCGAAGTGTACGCAGTTACTCCAGACAACGGATGGCTGTTTAGCACGACCACCTCGGGTACGTTCGCCGGGGTCTACCAAGTCGGTGGCCCCAGCGGAGTGACGTTGGGCGCAGACGGCAACCTCTATACCAATTTCGTTTACGACCGCATCGGCTGCGGCGAGGTGGATAAGACGACGCCGTTGGGGGTGTACGCGGAACTCGCCAGCATTTGTGGAAACGACGGGACTTTCCCATACTCCGCGCCGATCCAGGCCCCGAATGGAGTTTTCTACGGAACCGCGTCCGCGGGCGGCACCAGCAACGATGGAACCATTTACTCGGTGACTGCGAATGGAACGGTTGCGGCGCTGCATACCTTCGTCGGAACGGACGGCAGCACTCCTTACGCCCCGCTGGTTGTGGGCAGCGACGGGAATCTCTACGGCGGCACTTACTACGGAGGTACGAACAATGATGGAGTTCTCTTCCGAATCACGCCGGGGGGCACTTACACGGTGCTCCATGACCTGGCAGGAACCGATGGCACAAACATTAGCGAGGGATTGTGCCTAGGGAAGGACGGGAACCTTTATGGCGTGACCCGGGTCGGCGGAACGGAGAACGGCGGCGTTATTTTCAAGCTCACCAACAGCGGCGTCTACACCGTTCTCTATAACGTCACCAACACCTACTCCGAGCCTGCCAGCAGTCTGGTGCAGGCATCGGATGGAAACTTCTACGGCGTGTTGGGCCAGGGCAACTCATCTCAGCCGGGATGGATTTACAGCGTTACGCCCGGTGGAACGTTCACCATTCTTCACGAGTTTTGCCAGGAGACCAACTGTACTGACGGCTCGGCTCCCTCTACCCCGTTAATCCAACACACCGACGGCACGCTCTATGGCTTCACCCTGCAGGGCGGTACCGGAACTCAGTACGACGGGACCTTCTACAGTCTCAACATTGGCGCGCAGCCGTTTGTCAGTTTGATATCCACCTCGGGCAAGGAAGGTTCGAAGATCGAGATTTTAGGACAAGGGTTTAGCAGTGCGTCGGTAGTGAAGTTTGGCGGGACGCCGGCGACTGCCGTCCAGCGCGCTGGGACGACGTTCCTCGCCGCGACCGTGCCAGCAGGAGCGCTCACGGGCTCCGTTACTGTGACCACGGGTGCGACTACGCTGACCAGCTCGCAGGCATTCCGCGTGACGCCGACGTTGGCGTCGTTCGATCCCCCGAGCGGCCCGGTGGAAACGCCGGTGACGATTACGGGCACGGGGCTGATGCAAACCACCAAAGTCGCCTTCAACGGGAAATTGGCGAGTTTCACGGTGAACTCTGACACCGAAGTGACCGCAACCGTGCCCACGGGAGCGACCACTGGGAAGATTGCCTTGGAAACGAAAGGCGGGACCGCCAGCAGTACGACCAGCTTCACGGTCAACTAGCCGTGGTTGGAAAGCATACAGCGCCGGCATGTCATGGCGCTGAGCCAGTTCACTAAACAAACTTGAAAATCAGTCACTCAGGAGGAATACCGATGTCTCGCAACCACTTCTCGCACAGCGTTTTTTCAGCCCTTGCCTGCGCTGCGCTGGCGATGTTCCTGGCCACCTCTTCATCCGGGCAGACCGCTCCCGTCTTCGTCAACCCCAGCTTGTTCAACGGCGGTTCCGTCATCCCCAGCTACAGCCCCATTCCGGTGCAAGCGGTAGCCCTCGGTGACTTTAACGGGGATGGAAAGCCGGACTTGCTCACTCTGGACGATAACGGCAACACGGCCGGCGTGGGCATTATGCTGGGCAACGGCGATGGCACGTTTGGAACGGTTACGTCAATCACCACATTTCCGTGCACTCTGGAGGGCGGCATCGTGACCGGCGATTTCAACGGGGACGGCCATCTGGATTTCGCTGTGGTCTCTGGCACCAATGGCGGCGACTGCAACTTCAATCCGGGCACGCTTTGGATCTTTCTGGGCAACGGCGCGGGCGGATTCACCTTGAAGGCTTCGTATTCTGAAATTGGCGGTCCCGCCAACCATGATGTAACCGGCGGATTGATTGCCGTCGATCTGCGCGGCAACGGACATCTCGACCTGGTCGCGATTGACCCGAACAACGGTCTCGACGTTTTTCTGGGAAATGGCGACGGAACTTTCGTGGCACCCACAGCGGCAGTGGGGCTGACTTGCCCCGGTTGCTCAAACTCGCTGGCAGCCTGGGACGTGAACCATGACGGCAAGCCGGACTTGATCGTCGCCTCGGAGAACAGCAGCGACGGCATTTTTGTACTGCTGGGCAATGGCGATGGGACGTTCCAGACGCCTGTGTTTTATCAGCAGGGCTCCAATTCCGGCGCGATGGCGGTCGCCGTGGGACAGCTGATCCCCGGCGACAACGGAGACGTGGTGATGGGCACAGGGAACGGAGCCTATGTCTACATCAACAACGGCAACGGCACGTTCCAGACTCCGGTGCTGTATGGCCCGTCGTGGATCAATTCGATTACGATCACCGACATCAATGGGGACAAGAGGAACGACCTGGTGGTGAGTTCGTATTCGTCGTCGGCGGTGTGGACGATGCTGGGCAACGGCAAGGGTGGCTTCACCGCAGGTCAGTCGTTTGCCACGGATGGATATCCGAACAACGTGGTGGTCGCCGATTTCAACGGCGATAAGAAACTGGACTTCGCCGTGTCCAACACCGACGGCGAGTGGATCAGCGTGGGCCTCGGTAACGGCGACGGAACCTTTCGCAGCAGCCAGGGCTTTGGCTACGGCTGGTCAACCAATGCCAGCGGGGATGGCCTGATGGCCATCGCAACGGCTGACCTGAACGGCGACGGCAACCTGGACTTGGTGGAAGGCGGCGGCGGCACCGGAGTTGGCATTACGGTGATGCTGGGCACTTCACACGGCACATTCGGAGCGGCCTCATCGATTGCGGTAGGATGCGGCGAAGCCAATCGCAGCGGCATCAACTCGATCGCGCTCGGCGACGTCAACGGCGATAAACGGGTCGATGTCGTGGCCACTAGTCTCGACGATCCCTACAACTGCGATAACAACGAGGTTGCTGTTGTGCTGGGCAATGGCAACGGAACCTTCCAGGCGCCGGTCTACTATTCCACCGGAACCACGCAGCAGTCGGGCAGCATTCAGCTGGCGGCTTTCCGCAAAGCCGGATTGCTGGACATCGTGGTCTCGAACGCTGATGGCAGCCTGAGTGTGCTGCTGAACAACGGAAAAGGCGTGTACGGTACGGCCAGCCTGATCACCGGTGCCAGCGGAAATTCCGGGGGAGCTATCGTGATTGGCGACTTCAATAACGATGGCAAACTCGATATCGCGGTGACCAACTACAACGGGCCTGCAGTGAGTGTCCTGTTGGGCAACGGCGATGGCACCTTTGGCGCGCCGATCTCCACACCTTTTCCCATCAATCCAAACAACATCGCCGTGGGCGACTTCAACGGCGACGGCAAGCTGGATCTGGCCATCACCAGTTGGAACAACAACGGCAGCCTGCAGATCCTTACCGGCAACGGCGACGGCACATTCACCGTGGGCACTCTCTACAAGTTCAACGCCTGGGTGCAGTGCTATCCCAGCGGTGGAACCAATCCTTACTGGATTGGCGCCGGTGACCTCAATCAGGATGGCAAGCTTGATCTGGCCATCGCAGTTCAATTCACCAGTTGCGGAACCGAGTACAGCGGAGAACAAAGCTGGGGAGCCGCGCTGGTCTACACCGGCAACGGCGACGGAACGTTCACCCTGGAGAACGGGCCGTGGGTTGGAGGCGTGGACAACTCCGGCATCGTGCTGGGAGATTTCAATAGCGACGGCATGCTCGACATGGCCGTAGCCGGCAACGCGGGATGGACGAGCCAGAGCTGGGTCACGATCATGCTCAACAAGACGCAGCCCGTAAGCGTGTCGCCGCTGCAGGCCAACGCCGGTGTGGTCAAGGTGGGTTTGAGCAAACCGGAGACTGTGATTCTGACCAACGATCAGGCGGTTTCCATGGCAGTCACCAGCTTGACGGTGGGCGGGACCGATGCGGGCGACTTCAGCAGCAAATCCAATTGCGGCGCAGGACTGCTGACGGGCGCGTATTGCACCGACGAGGTCACGTTCACGCCGGCCGCGGTCGGCGTGCGCACCGCAACGCTGACAATCAAAGACGGCGTCGGCACGCAGACCGTGGCGCTGAGCGGAACCGGAGAGCAGACCTTCACTACCTATTCACCCACCAGCGGCTCGGTAGGAACTCCGGTGACCATCACGGGAGCTTACCTCACAGGTACGACCAAGGTGACCTTTGGAGGAGTCTCGGCCAGCTTCACTGTGAACTCCTCAACGCAGATCACGGCAACCGTACCCACGGGAGCCAAGACCGGCAAAATCACCATCACCACCAACGGAGTGACCGTAGCCAGTTCGACCAGCTTCACCGTCAACTAGCTGCGGCTGGGAAACAATGCGGGACCGGCAGGGCAGGAGTGCCTTGCTGGTCCCGCAATTGTTTTGTGTGCAGTTAGCAATTCAGAAAACAGTTTGAACCTGCGGAACTTTTTCGCCGCTTCAATCGTAGTTTCAATCAGACGCGCTCTGGAAGCTCTGAAACGGATATCACGCTCGGTTTGGCGGCCCAGGTGATTCCGGTTCCGGAGCAAGCAGAATCGTGCCATGCCCTGGCACTTCTCCGTTCGTTGTTCTTCGAACAGCGTTGTCTCCCGATCACGCCGCCTTCGCCGATTCCCGACGCTTTCGGGAAAGAATGAGGAATCCAATGAAATCACGAAGGCTTTACGGCAGTTTAATGTTGGGTGCGGTTCTTGTGTTTGCGGCCGCGGCTTTTGCTTCAGAAAAAGAGACCGTGGAAACTCGCGAAACCGTCACGGTGAATGGCAACCAGTTGCCCGCCGGCAAATACACCGTAACTTGGGAAGGCAGCGGGCCGACGGTGGAACTGAAGTTTCTTAAGGGAAAGAACGTGGTGGCAACTGTGCCCGCGCAGGTAGTGAATCTTAAGACGACTTCTCCCGGTGGAATCGTGACCGCGAAAGAAAACAACGTGGTCGCGTTGACCCAGATTCGCCCCGAAGGCAAGAAATACACTCTGAACATCGGAAGTGAATCGGTAGAGACCGCGGCCGGAAACAGCGGAAGATAGAAGATCGGTTCTTTTGGAAATAAATGCGGGAGCCTCGGGGCTCCCGTTTTTTATGCGATCAGTCGCCGAGTGATGCTTGCTGGACTTGGGACGCCCTACTTGCAATTCTTGTCACACTTCGCGTCCAGCACCAGGTCGAGGATGGTCATGTAGGTGGGCTCGGACACGTTCCGACTTCCATCCTGATCGATGTTCACTTTGTGCACGACCACCAGGTTCGAGGCAGGGAACGCGGTGATGTACTGGCCGTTCGCGCCCATCGCCGAAAACGCTCCCTGATAGGGGCCGGTCCAGACATTGCCGGCATACAGCGGTACTTCCCATGCCCACCAGAGCATTCCATAGCCCCAGCGGCCGGTCCAACCCTCCGCCTTGAACTCGTTGCGTCCGGCAAAGTTCGTGCTGGGATACACACTGAAGTCGATGAATCCCGGATCAGCCCATAATGTCTTCCCCCACATTCCGTGAGAAATGGCGAGCAATCCGAGACGAGCCATGTCGCGCGTGGAGAGATAAGTCGCGTACTCGAAGTGGGTTGAGTTCTCGATGTAATTCTTCCGCTGCCGAGAACGGTCAAAATCCTGGAATCGCAGAGGGACCGCGAGGTCGTCGCGTAACGCGTCAAAGATGTCCTGGTGCGCGATCTTTTCGAAGGCCAGGCCGGCCGCGTCAAAATCCCAGTTGTTATAAAACCAGCGCACCCCCGGATAGGATGAACCGCGCTTCGGCGAGACCTTATCCTGTTCGTTGTTGCCACTGCGAATGTAAATACCGGAGCGCGCCATCAGCAATTCCTGCAGTGTCGCTTGTCCTTCCGACTCGATGAACGGAGTCTTATCCTCAAGCCCAAGCTGCGTCACGGTTTGGTCCAGTTCGAACTTCACCCCTTTCTGCATCTCGACCGCGTAAAGAAGACTGAGCATGCTTTTGCGGACGGACGCAACCTTGCTCACCAGCTTCGTGTCGCCATATTCGAATACGACGTGCCCGCGCGAGATGACCATCATCCCGTCGGTCTGATGGGTTTTCAGAAAGCTTCGCAAAACTTCAAGGCGTTCCGCAGAGAAGCCCTCGGACTCTGGCGGTACCTGCTTCCATTCCGTGCCCGGCCAGGTCCATCCGTTTTCGTCGGTATACCCTTCCGGTGGAAGCACCGGCGCAGGTGTCGAAGGACGCACCGGCGCGGTATTTCCAGCACTACTTTGGGCTGGAACCTTCAAGGAAGCGGCCAGCAGGCACACCGACAATGCTGCGGGAATCAGCCTTTTTCTGAGCATCACAGAATTCTACCAATGCGCCTTATTCAATTTACGGCAGGCGAATGGTTGGCGAAACCTGGGTTTCGGGCTAGAATATCCCGATGCCGTTCTTTCCTGCATCCTTGGCCTGGGCGCACCCGCTGGTCGCGGAGTGGTTTGTAGGAAAGTTCGGCACTCCCACCGAGCCGCAGGAGCAGGGCTGGCCCCATATTCTCGCCGGGCGCACTACGTTAATTTCCGCTCCCACCGGCTCCGGAAAAACTCTCGCCGCATTCCTCGCCTGCATTGACCGGCTGGTGCGCAAGGCGCTGGGTGGAAATTTATCCGACCGCACCGAAGTCCTCTACGTCTCTCCGCTCAAAGCGCTGGGCAACGACATCCAGAAAAATCTGGAAGTTCCACTGGGAGAAATCCTTGCGCTGGCCGGCGAGCGCGGCTTGCTCATGCCGGAGATTCGCACGGCGGTGCGCACCGGCGACACGCTGCAGCCCGAGCGGCGCGCCATGCTGAAGCGGCCTCCTCATATTCTGGTCACCACGCCCGAGTCACTCTACATTCTCCTGACCGCCGACAAGAGCCGCGCCGTCCTGCGCGACGTTGAGACCGTCATTGTCGACGAGATTCATGCCGTCGCAGACGACAAGCGCGGCGCGCATCTGGCGCTGTCGCTCGAGCGTCTCGAGGCGCTCTGTCATCAGCCGCCCGTGCGCATTGGATTATCAGCGACCCAAAAGCCAATCGAGGAAGTCGCGCATTTTCTGACCGGCAGCGGGAGAAAAGATCCGGTCATCGTCGACATCGGTCACAAGCGCAGACTGGATCTGGGAATTGAAGTGCCGCCGATGCCGCTGGGGCCGGTGGCTTCCAACGAATTGTGGGATGCCATTTATGACCGCCTGGTGGCGCTGGTAGCCGAGCACCGGTCAACGCTGGTGTTCGTGAATACGCGGCGCATGGTCGAGCGCTTGTCCCACGAACTGGGCGAGCGCATCGGCGAAGAAAATGTGGCGGCGCATCATGGCTCGCTGTCCCGCAAGCTGCGCCTGGCGGCGGAAAAGAAGCTGAAGGAAGGGCAGGTTCGCGTGTTGGTGGCGACGGCCTCCCTCGAACTCGGAATCGATGTCGGCACCGTCGACCTCGCGGTGCAGATTAATTCTCCGCGCGCCATCGCCGTCGCCCTGCAGCGGGTCGGGCGCTCCGGCCACTGGCGAGGCGCGGTGCCGAAGGGAAGATTTTTTGTCACGACGCGCGACGATCTGATGGAAGTCGCGGCGCTGGTGCGGGCTATCAAGCAGGGAGACCTCGATCGCCTGATCATTCCGGAAGCTCCTCTGGATGTCCTGGCCCAACAGATTGTGGCATCTTGCGGCGCCGAGGAGTGGGACGAAGATGCGATGTTTGCCCTGGTGAAGCGAGCGTATCCCTATCGCAACCTAAAGCGCGAAACGTTTGACGCGATTCTCGAAATGCTCTCGGAAGGAATTGCAGCCAAGCGCGGTCGCTACGGTGCGTACGTGCATCGCGACCGCGTGAATGGAAAGCTGCGCGCGCGCCGTGGAGCGCGGCTGGCGGCCATCACCAGCGGTGGCGCCATCCCGGACAACTCTTTGTATACCGTAGTCGCTGAGCCAGAGGGCATTGTCGTGGGCACGGTCGACGAAGACTTCGCGGTCGAGAGCATGGCCGGCGAAGTCATGCTGCTGGGCAACAGCTCGTGGAGGATTCGCCGCATCGAGACCAAGGCGGGGCGAATGTTGGTGGAGAACGCGCATGGCGCGCCCCCGGGGATTCCGTTCTGGCGCGGCGAGGCTCCAGCGCGCACGCAGGAATTGTCGGCCCACGTGGGCGATCTGCGGCAGGAGATCAGCGACCGATTGCTGCGCACTTCTCCCGTGGGATTTTCGGCGACGCAGCCGGAAGTCGCTAGCGTAGTTGGTTTCCTGAAAGAAGAATGTGGGCTCGACGATTCGGGCGCGGAGCAGGCGATTGAATATGTACTGCAGGGCCGCGCCGTGCTCGGAGCGGTGCCCACGCAGAAGACCGTGATCGCCGAGAGATTTTTCGATGAAGGCGGCGGCATGCAGTTGGTTATCCACGCGCCCTTCGGCGGCCGCATCAACAAAGCCTGGGGATTATCTCTGCGCAAGCGCTTTTGCCGCGGATTCAATTTTGAGTTGCAGGCGGCGGCCACCGATAACGGTTTGAACATCGCGTTGGCCGAGCAGCACAGCTTTCCGCTGGGCGATGTTTTCCATTTCTTGCAGGCCGACACGGTGCAGCCGATTCTGGAGCAGGCTGCGCTCGACTCTCCCATCTTTGGCACACGCTGGCGCTGGGACGCAAACCGCGCCCTGGCGCTGCTGCGTTTTCAGAATGGCAAGAAAGTTCCGCCGCAAATTCAGCGCATGCGGTCGGATGATCTGCTGGCCTCAGTGTTTCCCGACGCAGCAGCGTGTTTTGAAAACATTGAGGGCGAGCGTCAGATTCCGGATCATCCGCTGGTCGGCGAAGTCATGAAAGATGTGCTCACCGAAGCGATGGATGTGGAGGGATTGAAAACGCTGCTGCGCGGTATGGCCTCGGGCGAGATTCGCGTGCTGGCTGTCGACACGCCGGTGCCCTCGCAGTTCTCGCACGAGATTCTGAATGCGAATCCGTATGCGTTTCTCGATGACGCTCCGCTGGAGGAGCGGCGGGCGCGCGCGGTGGAAATGCGCCGCATGCTGCCCGAGTCGGTGCTGGAAGAAGTCGGCGGCCTCGACGCAGGCGCAATCGCGCAGGTGCGCAACGAAGCCTGGCCCGATGTCCGCGATGCCGATGAACTGCAGGATGTCCTCCACACGCTGGTAACCCTGCCGGAGGGGGTTGATTCAACGTGGGAACAGCTGTCCAAGCCTGCCCTGAACGGAGCCGAAGGGGCTGTCCAGTCGAGCGCAGGCCGATTCGGTTCTGCCGTCGGTGCATTTGCCCTCGATGAGAGCAGCTCAGACGCGACAGCCAGCGCCTATCCCGAAAGCTCGCCTCCCCAGAGCCAGTGGTCAGCATACTTCGAACGGCTCATGAGCGAAGGCCGCGCCGGCATTGCCTCCGCTGCCGGCCGACGCTACTGGGTCGCCGCAGAGCGGGCGCGCAGCTTTGCCGCGCTGTTTCCCGGCGCAGTGTTCGAGCAGACGTTGGCGGATGTGGAGACCAGCAACGTTTCCCGCGACGACGCTCTGCTCACGCTGGTCACAGGCTGGATGTCGCATATCGGCCCAACCGCCGCTTCTCAACTCGGCGCGGCTTTGGGCATCCCGGCCTCCGACATTGAAAAAGCACTGTTACGCATGGAAGCCAGTGGCACCGTTCTGCGCGGCAACTTTACCGGCGCTGGTCGGCTAAACCCGGTCGAACTGAGCTCGACTGGACAGCCGGGGGCGGCTGTCTCCACACAGACCCGAGAACTCCACGAGACAGAGTGGTGCGAGCGCCGCCTGCTGGCGCGCATTCACCGCCTGACCGTCGGCATGTTGCGCAAGCAAATCGAGCCAGTCACCGCGGCGGCGTTCATGCGCTGGCTCATGCGCTGGCAGCATGTGGCTCCCGGAACGCAGGTCGCGGGCGAGCGCGGCACGCTGGAAGTGCTGCAGCAGTTGCAAGGTTTTGAAATTCCGGCGAATGCCTGGGAGCGCCAGGTTTTAGCCCGGCGCATCGTCGACTACGATCCCGCCTGGCTCGATCAGCTTTGCCTGACCGGAGCGGTCGGCTGGGGCAGGTTGTCACCGCATCCCGCCACGGTGGATTCCGCCGCCCCCTCAAACGCAACTGCCTCTTCTGAAAATGCGCCGCCCGTGCGCCAGCGCCGAGTCATTCCGACCAGCGTCGCCCCCATCACTTTTTTTGTGCGTGAAGATGCCGACTGGATGGGTATTCGCCAAAATCAGAATCCCCACCTCTCCCACGAAACGGGAGAAGTGCACGTGGCTTCCGACGACGCCCGCGGCCTCAGTCACGGAGCCCAGCTGGTGCTGCAATTCTTACGGCAGCGCGGCGCCGTTTTCTTCGCCGACATCGTGCGCGGCACCGGCAATCTCAAGGCCGAAATCGAGACCGGCCTCTGGGAACTGGTCGCGGCCGGTCTGGTAACCGCCGACGGTTTTGACAATCTTCGTGCGCTGATCGATCCCAAGCGCCGCGCCGGACAGGGCAGCGGTCGCACCACGCGTCCCCGCCACAGTTCGGGCCGCTGGGCGCTGCTGCATGCCGATGTCGCTGCCGAGCGTCCGCGCGCCGTCGAAGCGGCCTGCTGGATGCTGCTGCGGCGTTATGGAATTGTGATTCGCGACTTGCTCGTGCGCGAGTCGAACCTCCCGCCCTGGCGCGAACTCCTGATGGCCTTCCGCCGCCTCGAAGATCGTGGCGAGATTCGCGGTGGCCGCTTCGTCGATGGCTTCCTCGGCGAGCAATTCGCCCTCCCAGTCGCGGTCGAATCGGTGCGCGCCTTGCGAGGCTTGCCCCTAAGTGGCGACACGCTGACTCTCTCGGCCGCCGATCCTCTCAACCTGGTCGGAATCCTCGTGCCCGGAGAAAGAGTCCCCGCGATTTCTGGCAGGACAGTCAGCTACCGCGATGGCGTCGCGGTTGTGCCCGACATCATCGAGCCCACTCGAGCGGCAGGCTAGAGCAAACCTCATATCCAGATCAACTCACAGGAAAAATAGGATTACTATGGCTGCGCCCTGCGGAACAACAGGGCGCAAAAAAGTCAGAAGCCCGATGAGGGGGTCCCCCAGGCTTCTGACCGGAACCTCGGCTAGAACTGATTGAAAGCGCTTCCCCCGTCGCTTTTGCCGAGCATCCGAATGCTTCAGGTGCACGCCGAATTCCACTCCAAATCGCGCCTGCATCCCACACCCGGCAATCCGCAGAACTCTTTTGCTTACAGTTTGTTGCAGATCTCTGGCGTCGGCCAGCGCTGGCCCCCGCTCGCGCCCCGCAACCGCCCAGAAGCTATCTGATCGGATAGCCCGACTAGCTGTTCGGATATTGAAAAAGATTTGCCCATCCCATGCATTTCGCCCCGCACTGTGATAAGAATTCCTGCATGGAATGGGAGACCCCTGCTTGCGTCCTAGACTTCTGGCGATAGCCGGCCCTGCGAAAGACTCGACCATTCCATTGCCCGCAGGCGAAGCCACCGTGGGCCGCGACCCCACCAATGCGGTCGCCGTCGCCGACGCGTCCGTGTCCCGCAAACACTGCCTGCTGTGCCCCGACGAAGACGGCCGTTTTCTCGTCAAAGATTTGGACAGCCGCAACGGCACGCTGGTCAACGGCGTGGCCGCCAAAGAACAGTGGTTGCGCCACGGCGACGAGATCGCCACCGGCGACTCGGTATTCCTCTTTCTCATCGAAGAAGAGGATCACGCCCCTACCCCCAGCCGCGTCGAGTTCGACGACAGCCATCCCACCGCCGAGACCAGGGTCATTCATCCCCGCGAGGTCATTTACCTGCAGCCCGACCGCCTGCTGCAAGAACTCCCCGCCACCTCGCAGGTCGCCCGCAATCTGAATGCGCTGCTCAAGATCAGCCGCGTCGTGCACGCCATCCGCGGCCTCGAGGAATTGCAGGCCCAACTGCTCGACCTGATTTTTGAAGTCGTGCCCGCCGGCCGCGGCGCGATTCTTCTCGCCGATGCTCCGGCCGCGCACGCTCCGGCCGGGCCTGCTTCGTCCGGACATGCTCCGTCGGGAGAAAGTCCCGCGCAGGATTTTCACTGCCTCTACGCCCGCACCCGGCAAGCCGGCCAGCCGCAACTAGTGCGCGTCAGCCGCACCATTGCGCGGCAAGTCATGACGGAAAACGTCGCCATCCTCGGTGTCGACGTCGCGGCCAGCGGCGCGCTCCGCCAGGTCGAGAGCCTTGCCGCCTCTGAAGTGCGCTCGCTGCTGTGCGTCCCGCTCACCGTGTTTCAGCGCGTCATCGGCTGCATCTATCTCGACAGCACCAATGCCGTCACCCGCTTTCAAGAGGATCATCTGCAGTTGCTCGCGGCGATCGCAGGGATTTCCGCCGTCGCGCTCGACAACGCCCGCCGTCTGCAATGGCTGGAGCAGGAAAACCAGCGCCTCACCACCGAAGTCCGCCAAGAACAGAGCCTGGTCGGCGAAGGCGCGCGCATAAAAGAGATTTTTCAGTTTCTCGCCCGCGTCGCCCCCACCGAATCCACGGTGCTCATCGAAGGCGAAAGCGGCACCGGCAAGGAACTCGCGGCGCGCGCCCTCCATCGCAACAGCCATCGCGCTAACAAACCATTCGTGGCCATCAACTGCGCGGCCATTCCCGAAACCCTGTTGGAAACCGATTTGTTCGGCCACGAGCGCGGAGCCTTCACCGGCGCGGCTGTGCAGAAAAAAGGCCGCCTCGAAGTTGCCGACGGCGGCGTGGTCTTCCTCGACGAGATCGGTGAACTCGCTCCCTCGCTGCAAGTGAAACTGCTGCGTGTTCTGCAGGAGCGCGAGTTTGAACGCGTCGGTGGCACCCACCCCATCAAAGTCAACATCCGCCTGATCGCCGCCACCAATCGCGTCCTCGAGGACGCCGTTCGCCAGGGCGACTTCCGTCGGGACTTGTTCTACCGCCTGGCCGTGGTGCGCCTGAACATGCCTCCGCTGCGCGAGCGCCGCGAAGATATCGCCATGCTGACCCGCCACTTCGTGCAGAAATACGCCAAGCGCAGCAAAGTCAAACCGAAGCCAGTCTCGCGCGAAGCCATGGCCGCGCTGGTGAATTACGACTGGCCCGGCAATGTGCGCGAACTCGAAAACGCGATTGAGCGTGCGCTGGTGATGGGATCGTCCGACATGGTGCGCCTCGAAGATCTCCCGGAATCCCTGCAGGAACAGGAATCCCCCGCGGAAATGCACGACGGCAAGTATCACGCCAGCCTGAAGGAACTGAAGAAGCACTTGATCAAAGATGCAGTCGAGCAAGCCCGCGGAAACTACGTCGACGCCGCCGCCATCCTGGGCGTGCACCCGAATTACCTGCACCGCCTGATCCGCAATCTGGGATTAAAAGAAGAACTGCAGGAAGGCCTGCGCGGGAGAAACAAGTTTTCGGCGTAGCCTCGGAGCCGAAGGCGCCGCCCCGACCCGCGTCAAATGAGTACTAACGCATGGTTAAGACCGTCGGCACCGTAGTTTGCCGCGACCCATCAGTTTTGGCTAAATACTGTCCGCGGGAACGAGGTTAATGTCTCCTTCCCCGAGACGAACGTGCAGCCGATATTTCCCAGAACCAGCTAACTTCAAGGATTTTCCCACTCCCTTCTTCACCCGCTCGAACGGAGTCGCGAACAGATTGCCCACGCCCACCGCGACGTCGACGTCTCCGTACTGATCCGCAGACACAACTTGAACTACGATGTGCCCGGTGGTGCTCTCCAAATCCTTGTTGCCCTTGACGGCCCCAATCCGCAGCCCGCCGCCGTTCTGGTGAATTTCTAGATCCGCCGACTTCGGCACTTTGATCGTTGCGTGAAAATGACTGGCAGTGCCGCTCGTGGTGATCTGCGCCTTCGATCCGTTCACCTCGATTACGGCTGGTGTGCCGGCCTCTCCACTCCCTGTGCCCGTCGCCCACTCAATCTGAATCCGGTCCGAGTTGCCGGAGACAATCTCATAGTCACCCGCCCCCAGTTCCATGCGGATTTGCCCGCCCTGGGCAAAAGGCTTCTCGGCAGCTCCATCGGGCTTCGCCTGTGCCACAGAAGAGACGGCAGCCAACAGCAAAATGCTGAGCGTAATGGTCTTCATAGAACCCCCGGTATTTGTATACGACGGTTGAACCACATGGGTTCCATCAATCTTGCTCCAGTTCGGCGACTCCTCAAAGACACCATACTTTCCAATAGTTGGCTTAACATCCCCATTCCACTCATTGACCCCGGTCGGCCAGCCCGCTAACCGTCAATGAGCGCTATGGCCTGGTTACAGAAGTTGCCGCACAGCCTCTTGAACGTGATGCAAAGAAAAGCCGCCCGAAGTCCGGGCGGCATCGTATTGGTTGCGATTCGTTTTACGGCATTCGCAGGAAGCCGTGATACACGTTGTTTCCGTCAATGTAGAATCCCGAGATCGCCCCCTCCCGGTTGTTGGTCATGGCCTGGGTACCCTGGCCGGCGCCCGTGCCGCCGCCCGGAGCATCAAACAGGGTTATCTTCCCGTCGGGATCGCGCACGAAGCCATGCATCACGCTGTTCGCGTCGTAGTATTGACCTACGATCGCCCCCTCTGCGTTGTTGCCTTCGGCAACGGTGCCTTGGCCGGCGCCCGTGCCGGCGCGTCGAACGTCGATCATAATGAGACTGCCGTCGGGATCGAGCAGGTAGCCATGATTCACGTTGTTTTCGTCAACGTAGTATCCCGTGCTTGCTCCCTTATGGTTGATGCTCTCGCCGTAGGTGCCCTGACCGGTGCCTGTGCCTGCTAACGGAGCATCGAACGTGGTGATGCTGCCGTTGGGATTGAGCACGAAGCCGTGAGGCATGTTGTTCGCGTCAATGTAGTATCCGGTGCTCGCCCCTAAACCGGTGAGGCAGGAGAAAAACATTGGGTAGGTGCCTTGGCCGGCGCCTGTGCCCGCGCCCGGAGCATCGAACGTGGTGAAGATGCCGTCGGGATTGAGCAGGAAGCCATGAGAAACATTGTTCCCGTCGATGTAGTATCCCGCGATCATCCCGAGGTCGTTGAGGTCCCCAGCGATCGTACCTTGGTTGGCGCCTGCGCCCGCGTTCGGCGCGTCGAACGTGGTGATGGCTCCGTCGCGAACGCGCAAGAAGCCGTGCATCACGTTGTTCGCGTCGTCGTACCATCCTGGGATCGCCCCCTGATCGTTGATGCCGATCACGAAGGTGTTCGTGGACCCGGTAGGATCAAACTTCGTGAAGGTGCCGTTAGGCTTGCGCAGGAAGCCGTGATTTACGTTGTTCGCGTCCGTGTAAAATCCCGCGACCTCGCCCGACGAATTGATGCCGAAGGCTTGGGTGCCCTGTCCAGCACCGTTGCCCGCGCCCGGAACCTCATAGGTGATGATTTTGGGCTTCCCTTGCGGTTGCGCTTGCGGCCATGCGGCCGAAACAAAGAAGGTGAAAAGAACCAACAGCAGAACGCTGATCCGTCTCATGTAAGCCTCCATGAACTAAAGCCAGAGTTGACTGTGTGATTGGCGAAAGAAGTGTGGGTGCTCGCGCCTGAGGGGGTGTTGCATCCCGTGATGGAGGTGCTCTTCGGGGAGGCGAGAGTTCCGGCTAATTCAACACGAACGGGCGTGTGCTGTCAGTGATGTGCGTCACACCTGGTAAACGGTGACGGCCACTGGCCGCTGTGCAAAGCCAGATGGGTCACTTGGCGTAACATCCCGACATTGTTATGGAATCATTACACTCATTGACCGTCAAGAAAGGCTAAACAAAAGCGCACGCTGTGCTGGGAGCTGCTAAAGTCGAGCTCTGGAGGGACTGTTCACCGATGGCAACGCGCGAAAATGCTCCACTCTTGATTGTGCTGCTTGCCGCTTGCTGGCTCCCGGTCGGGGTAGTCTCGCAAACGATGCCCAACGGCGCCGCCATCGACGGCGAAGTGAGCAAGATCATGACCCAGACCCATGCCAACGGCCTGGCCGTCGCGGTCATCGATCACGGTAAAGTCAGCTATGTCCACTCTTACGGCATCCGCAACGCCAAGGGAGATCCGCTCGCCACCAACACCGTCATGTATGGTGCGTCTCTCACCAAGACGGTGTTTGCATACACGGTGATGCAGTTGGTCGATCAGGGCAAACTGAAGCTGGATACACCTCTCAAGGACGATCTCGATAATCCGCTGCCCAGCTATGGCCCTGATCTGGTTTTTCCGGAGAAGTATGGGCCGTACAAGGATCTGGCGAACGATCCACGATGGGAAAAGATCACGCCGCGCATGTGCCTGAACCACTCGACAGGCTTCAACAATTTCTGGTTCATCGAACCCGACCAGAAGCTGCATATCCATTTCGAACCGGGTACGCGCTTCAGCTATTCGGGAGAAGGCTTCATCCTGCTGCAATTCGTCATCGAACACGGACGCAAGGCGCAAGGGTTGGGACTCGATGTCGGCGATTTGACCAAGTCCAACTTCGACCGCCTGGGGATGACCCGCACCAGCCTGGTGTGGGCTAATGGTGTCGATCCCAATGTCGCCGACGGCTGGAACGATCAGGGCCAGCCGCAGCCACATGACAAGCGCAGCAAGGTGCGGGTGGCGGGCTCAATGAATACTACAATTTCCGACCTGGCGAAGTTTGCCGCCGCCCTGGTTAGCGGCGATGGACTCAGCGCTGCCTCGCGCGCCGAAATAACGACGACAAAGCCGGGGTTGCATATCACCACGGCATCTCTGTTTCCGCTGTTCCTTCCTGATCTGCCAGTGAGCGAACAGCGTAAGGATTTGTACTCGGGCCTGGGCGTCACTGTCTTCGACGGATTACAGGGTCACGGCTTTTACAAGGGCGGCCATGATGGCCAGACCGCCAACACACTGATCTGCATTGAGGCCAGTCAGCGCTGCGTCGTCATCCTATCGAATGATGTACGCTCCGAGGCGGCCTTCCCCGATCTGGTTAGGTTTATTCTTGGCGACACTGGCGTGCCCTACGACTGGGAATATGGCGATCACGCCGGGAAATCCTGAGTTCGCGGTGGCAGAAGTTAATAACTATCCAATAAGCCATCCGTGCTTTCGCATCTCAAGTCGTGGGAAATCGCCATGACACTCACCGACCCTGAGGAGCGCCCGGACGCCGCCTCTAGCTTTTCCACAGCCCTCCACAGAAAGATTTCCCAATCGTGTGACGAACGACCTTGACCGAGGATAGGGAAAGCCCACAATGGAACTGTGCCCACCAATCCAAAGCAATCCGGCGCCAGCCCCGCCCTCCCACCAACCGGCCGAGCAAGCACCCCTAACCCCTTATTCGTGAAGATTTTGCCCGCAAGCCATTTCGAATCAATATTTTGCCAGCCAGAGGGTAGACCCGTCCGCGTAACTCCAAAAGAATCAGGATGTTGCCGCTTCGAGTGAAAAAAATGTGGAGGCATACCTACAGGCATCAGGAGCCCCGGGCCGTCGCAACGAAGGGGTACTCACGGCAGCGTCAACTGCATCAAGCGCGCCGGGTCGAGGTAGGTGCCTTGCCAGCGTACAGCCACATGCAGATGCGGACCGGTAGCCCGCCCGGTCCCGCCGCTCAGCGCGATGATCTGCCCGCGCTTCACTGCGTCGCCTTCCTTCACTTTGAATTCGGAACAATGCAGATACAGAGTCAGCAAGCCCTGGCCGTGGTCGATCACGACGAATCCGCCTTCGTAGTAAAGGAATCGCGCCAGCAGGACGGTGCCGGAGTTCATGGCCGCGACCGGCGTTCCCGTAGGGACGCGGAAATCCAGCCCCTGATGCGGGCTCTGCGCCTTGCCATTGAAGATGCGTTGCGAACCGAACACGTCCGAGATGGCCGCATCGGCCGGCGCTGTGAAGTTGCCGTCCCACGTCCGGGTGGGCGTGACGCGGCTCAGGTAATCCTGTTTGACCTTCACGCCTTCGGCAATCTGCGCCAGCTGTTCTTCAGTGGGCTCGGTGAACTTCTTCTCCACCGTCAGCTCCACTTTGATTTGAGGATACACAGCATGCTCGACGGTGAACGCTTTCGTGACCGTCAAGCTTTTGGCGGACGCCGGTTCGGCGGTGACTTCGAGCGTGTATTCGCCGGGCGCAGTCTCAATGCTGACCCCAGCCAGCGCGAACCAAGTCTTGGTGGACGCGTTGTAACTGAAGGTGAGCGAGTGCCCGAGCCAAGTACCAGTAAGGGACGTGAGCTTAGAAGGCGACTCCACCTCGAACAGCACGGGCCCGCCATTGACCAGATGTTCGGGCTGCGTGCGGATGTTCCAGGAAGCGGCAGTAGCTGGAACGGCGCCAGAAACGAGGACTGCAAGAAGCGCGATCAGATCGAGGGATCGTGACGGCAGCCGCCGGGCTTCGCCCGGCCGGACAGTCGAGGGCGGCTGTCCCCACATGAGTTCTCGATGGTTCGGAAGCTTCACCTGAACAGCGTAGCACTTCGCGAAATTGCGGCGGCTATAATCTGGGGCATGCGCATCCGGGTGCTCACTGGGCTTGGCATCTTGCTGTTGGGCGCGATTGCCGTCGCGCAGACCACGCCCGCGCCGCTGCACGCTGACCGAGTCGTGGTGCTGAAGAAGGAGCGCACGCTGCAACTGCTCAGCCAGGGCAAAGTGATCAGGACGTACAAAGTCGCGCTGGGCGGTGATCCCATGGGCGCGAAGTCGCAGCAGGGCGACCACAAGACTCCAGAAGGTTTATACGTTCTCGACTCGCACAACGCGCATAGCCAGTTCTACAAGTCGATTCATATTTCGTATCCGAGCGCGCGCGATCGGGCGGCGGCACGGCAGAAAGGTGTTTCGCCGGGCGGGGATGTATTCGTGCATGGGCTACCGAACGGCTACGCATGGGTGGGGGCTGCGCACCGGGCGAAGGATTGGACCGACGGCTGCATCGCGGTCACGAATCAGGAGATGGACGAGATCTGGCAAGCGGTGGCGGATGGGACGCCGATTGAGATCCGGCCCTGAATCCACCAGTCTAAAATATCTATACTAAAACAATAGACATTATGGTATATTGAAGCCTCCTAGAGTTACTTCTTCGAGGCCCTGCCCCAAAGGGCCTCTTTTTTATCTCCACCAACCGCCCTCGATCCTTACTTCTTGCTGGCCGGCTTCAGGCCAAAGATGCGGAGCTGGTCGTGGCTGGCCACGAAGACTTCGCCATCCGCGACCACGGGAACCAGGTTGGAGTTGCCTCCAGTGTTGGGCCAGTTTCCGGCTGCGCCGTGAAACAGCAGCTTCATCACGCCTTTGCTCACCACCTCCGGATTAAATGCGCCGAGATAGATGGGATTCCCGCTTGCGCCGTTCGGCCGGGTGAGCGCCCAGATGATGGGGCTGGCGGTCCCATTGGACGAAACGCTGGTGAAGAAGCCAGGATCCTGTACACTCCCCGGAAGGGTCACCGAAGAGGCCAGATGGACCAGCGCGGGGCTGGGCGAGGTTTGAACCTTGTAGACCTGGATGTTCGATCCGCCGCTCGTAACGACGCGGCCAGCGCCGTCGGAAGGATCGACGAAGTAGGATTGGCCGCACCAGCATCCGCCAATGTAATAGGTTCCGAGAACGTTGTTGGTGATGGTGGAGTATCCGCCGAGGCTGTCTTCGTTCATCAGGAAGAGGTTGCCCTCTTTACCGGCGGCAACGGCGAGATGCGGCAAGGAGCCGGGCTGATCGGGCAACACCAGGACTCCTCCGGAACCGAAGTCGGTGTCTCCCTGATCCAGCGAGGACTGATCGGAGGGAGTGAAGTGATCGAGGACGGTCGATAGGTCCGACGAAACCTTGACGACGCTCTCCTGAATGTTGCTGACGCCGTCGTACGTGGTGCCGGAGGGATCGGAGTTTCCGGTGACGAACAGGATGTTGCCGGAGTCATCGGTGGACGGGCCGTAGCCGGACATCCAGATCGAAGAAAGAAAGAAGCTGTCAGGCGAAGTGGCCTGAATATCGAGGACTTGATTGGCGGCGAGGGGCGTGAGCGAGCCGGTGGTCCAACCCAGCAGCCAACCGCGCGAGAGATTGGCATTGAAGTCGCAGAAGCTGCCGAAACCGGCATAGATATTGCCGTCGGCGAGCAGCAGGCCGGGGCGCTGGCGCTGGTAAGTGGCATTGAAATTGAAGGTAGTGCCGTTGGTCAAAGTGTGCGAGGCCACGACGACCTGGGGCGCGACTTTGTCGGTCAAGCTGCCGAGATCGAGGGCGTGAATGCGGTAATTGGGTCCGGTGGAATCCTGGGTGTAGATGATGACGTAGAGAGTGTTGCTGCTCGGGTCGATGACGGGCGTAGAGTTAATGCCGACGTTCGGCCCGTTATTGTTGCATCCCAGCGGATAGCTGACCGGCGTTCCGAAGTTGGGGTCGAGCAGAATGGTGCCGGCCTCGGCGTCGATGGCGTAGACGGTGTCGCCTTCGGTGGCGACGTAGACCACATCGTGCACGCCCTGGTGAGTTCCGGCGGTGATGGTCACGCCGGGCACGAACAGGGGTTGAGCGTCGACCTGATCGTTGAGCTTGATGGACTTCAACAATCCGAACGCGGAAGAGCCTACGTTGGCCGGAGTGAGCACGGTCTCGTGGGAGTTCCACCCGGTGCGATTGTTGTCAACATGATAGGTAGTGATGGAAGTCTGGCTGGTGGCCAGAGTTGCCATGAATAAGATCGTGGCGGAGAAGGCAAAGACGACGCAGGCAGGCAGATTCCGGGAACGATGCGGCATAGCGTGAGATTCCTTTGTAGGCTGCGGTTTGCAGGGATGGTACGAGCCCGGCTGATCGGGAGAGCAGCACTTAAGCTGCCAGAGCTTATAACATCTCGGTGTTCGTGTAAATCGGAAAATCGGCTCTGGAATCATCCGGATGCGGGTGGGCGTGGTATTGCGGAACGACTGCTGCGAGACAAGAGTCAGGCAGTAGTGCAAGCTGTTGCATAGTGCTCGGCCGCAGATTCGGGTGGGGCGCTGGGGGTGTGGCGGATAAAATCTCGACTATCTTTACTTTAGAACCCGCTATTCTTGGACCTTCTATTTCGCAATCAGAGTTGGGAACGGTTTGAGGGGAGAGCGTTTGGCTGAACACGAATTGGCAGCGGCTGGTTCCTCATCAGTATCGATGCGGCCGGTTGACTGGATTTTGCATCATCGGCTGGCCGCTCTATTTTGGGTGGCGGCGGCCATCGCGCTGGCGGCGATGGCGCACTTTGGTTCGATCGGATGGGATGCACAGGGATACTGGCAGGCCGCGCAAGAAGTGCACCGCGGCTCTGATCCGTACGCCGAAGACCTGGCGGCGCTGCGGACGTTTCACGAGCGCCTGGCCAGCAACCCGGCGGAGCCGCGCCCTTTTGTTTACGTGTACTCTCCAGCGACGCTGCCGTTGCTGCGGCTGCTGGCGATGTTTCCCGGATGGCTGCTGGGTTTGCTCTACGAGGCTGCTGTAGCCACTGGTGCCGCGATTGAGCTGTGGGCCGGATTCCAGATGGCGGACCAACGCGAACGGCGCTGGCTGGCGCTGGTGTTGCCCGCGGTAGTTTTCTTTCCGGGGCTGGTCACCGACGACGTGATTCTGAGCGGCAATGTGGCCTACCTGCTGTATGGCGGAATCCTGTTGGGAGCGACTGCGGGTTGGAAGCGCGGGCGGTGGCTGTGGTTCTACGTCGCGGTGCTGATTGCTTCGGTGTTCAAGACGCCGTTTCTGGCGTTTCTGGCGTTTCCGGTTCTTGTTGATATGCGGCAGTGGATTCGCTCCGGCTTGGCTGCAGTTGCGGGGGCGCTGATTTTTGCCGCGCAGGCGCTGCTTTGGCCCGGACTGTTCCGCGAATACTTGTCGAGTCTGCTGCTGGTGTTTGACTACCTGCACGATTTTGGATTTGGTCCGGCGAGTGTTCTGGGAATGTATTTGTGGAGGCGAGGACTGCCGACGGCGACGGCGACCACCATTCTTTTTCTGGTATGCGCGGTCGTAATTGGAATTGTGCTGCTGATGCTGGCGCGGCGGGTGCGCGCGGGGAATCTTCCTGCCGAGGCATGGGTTCCGGTGGCGCTGGTGGGTACGGCACTGTTGAATCCGCGCATGATGAAGTATGACCTGGCGGCGATTACGGTGCCGATGCTGCTGATGGGCGGGAGGACGCTGCGATTGTGGTGGGATTCGCAAGGCACAACAGAGAAAGCAGCGGCCGAGAATTCGAGCGGCGCCGGGAAAGATCGTTCCCGGCGCGCGCTGATTGTGGTGGGAGCAGTCTTGTTTTTTCTGATCCCGAACGTGATCACGAGCGTGGGGCCGTCGTGGTTTCCGGCGGAATTCCTGGTGCTGCTCGCGATCTTCGCGATGGGAGTTTATTCGCTGACAGGGCAGCGTGCGGCGCGCTTACGGCAGATGTAACTCCGCGTGCTCCGGAACCACGATCTGGTGGCGCTCGCCGTTGTGCCAGAAGAGCACACGCAGCACCTTATGCACAGACGGGTCGGGATCGCCGCCCATGCTGCGGTTGTCGACGACGACGAAGAGTTGGCCGTCGTGCTTGTAGCTGCGCAACTGTTCGGTGACGTTCACGAAGTGTCCGGCGCCGCCGTAGTAGGCGCGCATGATGTGGAGGTCACGGTCATGCCACTCGTAGCCGGCATCGGGGTCGAGCTCGAGATTCACGATCTGGTGCTCGATGAAACGAAACTCCTCGACATTGCCGTCCCAGTGGCGGATGCGAATGAAAAGCTCTTTTACGTGGCCGAGCGCGGGATCGACGCCCAGGTTGCGGTCGTTGACTTCAAACTGGAGAATTCCATTGTGCAGAAACGACCGCACCTGCGGAGTTACATCCACACGACGTGGGCCTGCGCCATATTCCGCAGCCACTAGCTGCCCGCCCTGCGCTGCTGCCGAGCCTGCAAGGAAGACCACGGGAAGAATCAGGAATGCCAGACCACCGAGTACACGCGCGATTAGACTCTGTTTCATAATGCCCCTTTCGCCTCTCTTGAAGAGACCCGAGCTGAATGGGTCAAAGTTTTCTCTCGACCCTAGGATGGATGACATTGTCCCAATGATCGCCGGAGCGCGTCAATGTAGAGATGAGTTCGCCTAGGAGTTTGAGTCGGCGCGAATTGGCCCGACACAAAGCCGCGGCGCCGGCGGCTGCGCTGGTGGGCCAATGTCCCACTGTTCCGCGAAGTGTTGTTAACGCCGACCGAACCGGGCAGCGTTTCTAGCGAACTCCGAGCAGAATGTCGATGGTTAACTGATCGAGCATTTCGTAGGGTAATCGCTTTTGCAGAATCGCGTCTTTGTCGAAGACGTGAGCTAACAGCGCGGCCGAGCCTTTGGCGGAATAACGGCCGGTCTTGGGAGTGCCAGCGACCGAAGCCGAAATCTCCCGCAGTATCGTCTGAATTTCGCTGTCGGCGTTCCAGCGCGCGGCCTTATCTTTAAGAATAAGGTAGGTACGCATGCAGCCGCGGGCAAAATCTTTGACGCCGTCGTAATCTTCCGTGCGGTAGGCGTGGGCGTCGAAATGCCGGGGACCGTTGTAGGCGACGTCTTCCAGAAATTTCACCAGCCAGAATGCGGACTTGGGATTGTTCGAGCCGAAGCGCAGATCCTGGTCATAGCGTCCGGGGGCCTGATCGTTCAAATCGATGTGAAAGAGCTTGCCCGCTTCCCAGGCTTGAGCCACGCCGTGCATGAAATTGAGTCCGGCCATCTGCTCGTGCGCGACTTCGGGATTGACGCCAACCATCTCAGGATGATCGAGCGTGGGAATGAAGCCGAGGTAGTGGCCGGTGGTGGCCATGTAAATATCGCCACGGGGTTCGTTGGGCTTGGCTTCCAGGGCGAAGCGATATTTATAGCCCTGAGCTATGTTGTATTCGCAAAGATAATTGATGGCTTCGCGCAGGCGCTTGACGGCCTCGTCGGCGCGGCGGCAGGCATCGGTTTCGACGCCTTCGCGGCCGCCCCACAACACAAAGATTTTCGCGCCCAGTTCGGCGCCGAGATCCATGGCGCGCATGGTTTTCTGAATGGCGTAGGCGCGCACTTCAGGATCATTCGCGGTAAACGCCCCGTCGCGGAAGACGGGATGAAAGAACAGAGACACGGTGGCCATGGGGACGACGATGCCGCTTTGCCGGCAGGCTTTGCGGAACTCGCGCACGATGCGGTCGCGCTCCGAGGCGGAGGCATCAATCGGGACCAGGTCGTTATCGTGCAGGTTGACGCCCCAGGCGCCGACCTCGCCCAGCACGGAAGCGATCTCGTTGGGAGGCATGGTGCGGCGGACGGCATCGCCGAAGGGATCGCGGCCGCGGTTGCCCAGGGTCCACAGTCCGAATGAGAATTTATGCTCGGGCTTCGGCTCGTAGGTTTCAGTTGTTTTGCTCATGATTCCCCTTTCGTTCTTGCACGTCGTTTATCGATCTGATTTATTGACCTGGTTTATTGATTTGGATCCAAGGCTGGCGGCGAAGAAGAGATTTTCTCCGCCAGGCTGTCTTCGGCCTTCTTATGTAGTTCCTGAACTTTGAGAAGTTCGCGCTTTGCGTCTGCCGGCCTGCCCAGTCCCTGATAAAGGTGCGCCAGTTGATAGTGAGGATCCGGCAGTTCAGGATCGAGCGCGACTGCGCGGAGAAGAGCCGCCTCTGCCTCCTTATAGTTTTTCTGCTGCATATAGATCGCGCCCAGATCGGTATAGACGATGAGCAGGTCATTCTGGGCGGCGAGCGATCGCTTGAGCAGGGCGAGAGCGGCGTCGGGGTCGTTGTTCTTCCATGCGATGTCGCCGAGATAAGCCAGCGCCTGGGCGTGCTTCGGGTCGACAGTCAATTCACGTTCGAACTCTGGCCTGGCTTGGTCGTACTCGTGCAGTTTCCAGTGCAGATAACCCAGGCCGAAATGAATGTTTGGTTCGGTGGGAGATATCTTGGCGGCGGCCTCGAATTCAGGGATGGCTTCGGCAGTTCGTCCTAAGCCGTCGAGCGCTTCGCCGAGGAGGACGTGGGCTGGGGAAGAATCGGGGTCTTGCTGCATCAACTGGCGAAACTGTTCGAGGGCGCACGGATAATTCTTTGCCCACAAGCAACTCTGGGCCAGCAGACGATGCAGTTCGATGTTGCCGGAATCATTGTTGGCGGAATCACGGTCGACCGCGGGCTCAAGATATTTTACGGCGTCGGCGAATCGTCGCAGGCCGTAGTAGCTCATGCCAAGCAGAGTGCGGGCTTGGGCATTGGACGGATCGGCCGCCAAGGCCGCATGCAGAGCGGCCGCGGCAGGCTGAAAGTGACCCTGCTTGAACTCGGCGAGACCGAGATTGAGTTGCACGCCGGGAAGCTTGGGATCAAGAGCGAGAGCTTTTCTGTAGGCGGACGCTGCGTCGGGATAATTCTGCTGCTTGGAGAGCACCACGCCCAGGCTGGCGAAGGCTGCGGCGTCGTTGGGGTTGCGAGTGGTGACCGCCTTCCAGGCTTGGGCAGCTTCGGACAGCTTGCCCTGCTGCTCGAGGGCGATCGCGTCTGAGGGGGTAGGCGATTGGGCGGCTGCGGAAACTGCGGAGAGGACTGCCAGTAGAACGAGTTCAGCCTTGCGGTTCTTCATCCCCGGCACTCGGCGTTGGCAGGTCCTGAACTCCACAGTGGTCTGAAAAAGAGTTTATAGGATTCGGCAATGCCTCGAGGGCAGTCGCCGCAAAGAAGATTGCGATCACAGAAAACTTACGCCCCGCTCGCCTCGTACGGAGTGCGAGCGGGGCGCGAGGTTAAGCTGCCGAAGCCGATCTAGAACATCAGCTTTAGCGCGAGTTGGAATTCCCGGGGGTCATAAGCGTTTGTGACCGCACCGAAGTTGCTGGCGCCAACGTTGGTGCTGATGCCACCAAGGTTGGAGTTGCCTTCAAATTGAGGATGGTTGAAGGTGTTGAACGCTTCAGCCCGGAACTCCATGCGGAGCCTTTCGGTAAAGGCAAAGCTCTTCATGAGCGCCAGATCGAAGTTGTTGTGGCCGGGACCGCGGACGGCATCGAATCCCAGGTTGCCGTAGCAGTCTGGGCCGGTGGCGCAAGCGGGTGCCGAGAAGTTACCGGTGAACCACGCAGCAGTCGTTTTTGGATACGAGATCGACCCAGCGAGGTTGGGCCGCATTCCCGTATTGCCGAGAATGCTGGCAGCAGTGGTTCCATTTACCCCGATATTGATGGGGGCTCCCGATTCCTCGGTGATGATTCCCGAGAATTGCCATCCTCCTAATGCTGATCTCACCATGTGGCTCCCGCTATTGCGGAAGACCGGGAGATCGTATACGAAGTTGGCGAAGAAGACGTCCTTGCGGTCGAACACGGACGGGCCGAAATCATACTTCCAACCCTGATAAGGATTGGTCGCATTGTCAAGATCGCCGCCGCTGCCGGTCGATGTAGTCGCATCCTCCGCCTTGGCAAGCGTATAAGCGATTTGCAGGTGCAAGTCATGCTTTACGGTTCCGGTCAGCGAAGTTTGGAGTGAGTTGTAGCTGGCATTGGCACCGTTAAAAGACAGCCGCATGTTGCCGTAGCCGGGATACGGGATGGTGGGATCGGTGGTAAAGCTGGGTGCGTGTGGTTGGAGAAGTGCCGGCAAATCGGCTTCCGCGGGAATATTAATCGCCTGGTAATAGTTCTCGTGGCGACCCTGGCTGCCCACGTAAGAAATGTTCAACACGGCATGCGTTCCCACAGCCTGTTGGACGCCCAAGCTGTACTGGAAGCTCACGGGTGGTTTGTAATTGGTTGAGATGCCGGTAACTCCGAGGGGAAGTATCGGCAAATCAGCAGCCGCGATGGGAGCGCCTCCGCTCAGGCTCTGGCCGGGATTTCCAAGCGAGACGCCGTAGAGGGTTGGGTTTGGATCGCCCGGCGGGTTCACGGCACCGTTGTACATATCGTTGCCCTGAATGCGTTCGTAGGTCATGCCGAAGCCGCCGCGAACGACGGTCTTAGCTTGACCTGTAACGTCATAAGCGAAGCCGAGCCGTGGCCCCCAATTGTTCCAGGAATTGTTGACCAAGCCCTTGGGAATGCCGTTCACTCCGCCGGTGCCGATACCGTTGGTGTAGAACTGAACGCCGCCCAAAGTTGGATTCGTACTGGTAATGACGCCGGGACTGTTCCCGCCGGCACACAGCTGGACAGAGTTGGGGCCACAAATGTTTCCCTGGGAGTCAAACGTTGCCCGTTCATTTTGCTGGTACAGATTGGGGTAGAAGTTGGAGGAGAGATGGTCGGCCTCGTAGGTATGCGGAATGCCATCCCAGCGCAGGCCGAGGTTCAAGGTGAGGCGATTATTTACGCGCCAGTTGTCCTGCGCATAAAACGCCGGGGAGATGTTATTCCAGTGGCCGGTGATCTTGACGCCGTCCTCGGAATACTGCTGAGCGTAGCCGAGCAGGAAATCTGCGTAATCGTAACCCGTGAATCCGCCGTTGAAGGTGAAGTTGCCTTCGGTATTGGCGAAGGCGTCCTGAACCTTCTTGTAGATTGCCCAACTGAAGCCAAACTTGAGTTGGTGCGCTCCCCTTGTCCAGGAAACGTCATCGCGCAGTTGGTAATCGTCTGCCTTGTTGTGCCAAGGCATCCAGTTCACGGTGTAGTCGGCGCCGGTGGTCTGGTTCAGGTTGATTGAAGGGATCCGGTTGTCGACGTTCGGCCCACTGAAGAGCCGGTTAAAGGTGAAATTACTGGGCGCGGTGAACAAGTTAATGTTCTGCATGGCAATGCGGTTGCCGTTGTAGTTGAAGGAAGCTTCGTTGAGCAGCGTCGGGTTGATCACATAGGTGGTATGGATCACGGCGCTATAGGAAGGATTCCCGAAGGTGTTAGCGGCGGACGGAGAGTTGTCGCCGCTCCACTGCGTGGTCCCATAATTCTGGCTGGTCTGCTCGGCAATAAAGTGGCCGAACACTGAGAACTTGCTGCTGAAGGTGTGATCAACGCGGGCAATCTCCTCGCGCAGATCAGTGGGGGAATTGTTGCCGCCCTGGAACGCTCCAGTGGCGGTATTGGTCGGTTTGGGGAAGATGCCGCCAAACGGGCCACCGGCAGTGAGCAGGGCCGTCGCGTTAGCGGCGATCATGCAATCCGGGATGGTGTTGCTGGGAAACGGCGAACCGGGGACGACTCCTGCCGGGGCGACGCCGCCCGGGCAGTTTGCGAACTGAATCGAGGCGGGGATGACGCTTAGGAGTGGGTCGGTCGCAACCGTGGCGACACCCTTAGGCCCATAGGTAAGTGGCAGTACCGCGCCGGTTCCCGCGCCGCCAGCGTCGGGATACGAACTCGCTAATGGTACCTGCACATTCAGAAGGCCGCCATCAATCTCCTTGCGCCATTCCTGGTTGTAGAAGAAAAAGGTGGGATGGTTGTTCATGCCCGGAACCTTGCCGCCCACGTTGAAGCCGTAAATGTCGTAGCGGAATTCGGCAACCGGGGCGGGGGCGCGGTTGAAATAGTTGCGGGCATTGAGGGCATCGTTGCGGAAGAAGTCCCAAGCCTCAGCGTGAAACTGCTTGGTTCCCGACTTGATGACCGTGCTGATCTGTGAGGCGGAAGCCAGGCCGAACTCGGCGCTGTAGTTCGAGGTCATGTTGCGGAACTCAGCGATAGAGTCGATGGAAGGCATAACGCTGCCGCTGCTGCCGCCGCGGTCGAGGTTTTCGCCGCCATCGATGAGTTGCAGGTTGTGGCCCGCGCGCTCGCCGTTGATGCTGACTGTGCTGTCACCGCTGACCGGGGTGAAAGCCACACGGGACCCTTGCAGGCTCGATGCTCCCGGCGCCAGGGCGAACAACTCGTACAGGCTGCGGCCGTTGGTGGCCAACTGCGTCACCTGTTGCCCAGTAATGACGTTGCTGACTTCGCCGCTATCCGTCTGAACGCTGACGGCGTTGGCTTCGACCGTAATCGTCTCCTGGGTGCTGCCGACTTGCAGCTTGAAGTCGACGCGGGTACGGTCACCGACGTCGAGCACAATACTTTTCTGCTCGGCGGCCTTAAAGCCGGCGGCGGACACCTTCACGTTGTAATGGCCGATGATGAGATCAGGCCCGACGTACTGGCCATCGTTGTTGGTGGGGAGGCTGCGCACTACGCCTGTATCGGTGTTGGTGATGGAGATGGTGGCGTTGGGCACGGCTGCGCCGGAAGGGTCGGTTACCGTGCCGAGGATGGTGGCTTCCTGGGCCAGGGCTGAAATGGAGAGGAGAACGAGGAGGGCTGCGAGGAGAATCGAGAAGTGCAAACTTCTGCGTCTCACAGCTGGGCTAAAACTCCCGGCAAACTTGGGCGAGAGGAAATTCATTTGGAGCCTCCGAATTGTGTCGCGATTAGACTGATCGCAGATGCGTTTACAGGTGGAGCTGTCCCGAGCAAGCGTAAACGTTTACGGTTTAAACTGTCTCGATAACCGTTGTCAAGAAGAAAATCGATATAGTAGGCGAGTTGTTATGTTTTTGAGCATTAAAAGTCAGCCGTTTCTCCAGCTGGCGGTATACTCTGGCCTGACGATTTTCCGTCGCCTGTGAGGATGGGGATCCGAGAGCGTTTCTGGGGCGCCACGATCGTTCAATTACGATCCAATTTCGATCGTCCAAGGGCGAAGGGGGGAGGCACCGCGATGCGCAAGCCATTGATGTTCGTATCGACCCTGATGCTTGGTGTTTTTGGCTCTGCCAGCTTACTCGGCCAACAGAAGCCGGCAGCGTCTTCTGTTCCATCTGCGCAGGAGTTTCCTGTGACTCTGCAGCAGAGCGTGACGGCTGGCAAAACGCCACCGGGAACCAAGATCCAGGCCAGACTCGAAGCCGCCACTCTGGTAAATGGCACGGTGATCCCGAGGAACGCTGTCTTTACCGGGGAAGTGGTCGAGTCGGTCGCGAAGACCAAGAGCGATCCCTCCCGCGTCGCCCTGCGGATGGATTCAGTGCAGTGGAAGGATGGATCAAAGAATGGATCAGCTTCCGTCAGGGTCTACTTGACGGCATGGTATTACCCCACGCGGGATGCTACGGGGCAGGATTTGCAATACGGACCGGAGCAGCCTGCGAACCGGACCTGGAACGGGCAAGGCCAGTACCCAGATCCGAACTCGAAGGTTTACCGGCCGTTTCCCGGCAATGAGTCGGACAAGAGCGCGGGTGCTCCGGATACGCCGGCCACGACGCCCTCGAACCATCGTGTGCTGATGAAAGATGTGGAGGCTGCGACCGCTAACGATGGAAGCCTGGCGCTGGTATCGAAGCACAGCAACATCAAACTGGATAAGCTGACGATTTACGTGCTGGCCAGTGGTGATCTGATTCCGGCGAAGTAAAGCGTAACCATTATGATGACGGGGAATGCCGCAGGCGCGGGCAATCTGAGTTGTTGAGAAATTTGGTGGACCTGGTCGGGATCGAACCGACGACCTCTTCCATGCCATGGAACTACAAAAAGTGTAAGTTGTTGACGGCAAAAGGTCAAAAAATCGACTGAGTCGGAAAAAACCGGTAAAATCGCCGGTTTTGACACCAAGTCTGACACCAAATTGGGCCGGGGTTGATAGTGGCGGATCAGCCCTCTTTTTTTCTTCTCTTTCAGGTGGTCAGGTCGAACGCTGTAAGCGCCCGCAGTAGCTTTCAACTACCCAGAAGTTGAGCACCGATCATGCCCCCAGTTCGATATAGAAAAACGCCGGTAACGGACTTTCTTGCCAGTGACTAAATTGTCGCGTGGGCTGGATTTGAACCGCGGACCTTATGGGTTATGAGCCCAGCCGGTCAATCTAACTTGTTGTGGATTCAACGACTCTTACACCCCTCAATACCCGAATTTTGACCCTATTCGGGGTCTATTCTTTTCCCAAGCCTTGCCCAAGTTTTCACCTTCTTTTGCACCCTCTCTAGCGAAAGCCGGTTACGCCAGGATGCCCGTTATTTAGTTTTCTGAGCGTCGGCAGTTTCTTGACGCTGGCCGTCAGCCGCTTGCCAAGGACACCGGGATAGATCGCAGGGGAGGTGATGTCATTCAGTCTAGGAAAGATTGCAAAAAGAGATGCTCCATGGGGCAGGTTGTTCAGTTGTCGAGGATGTCGAGGCCGTAGGGTGATCTCGCGACATTCCTCGTCCGCTCAGGGAAGCCGGACACGCGATCAACGAGTGGTCCTGAATGGCTATTCTGAGAAACGACTACTACCAGGGCCCCACGACGTTACGTTGATCGTAGGGCATCCGCAGGGGTCATCAAGAACCATCAACTATCCTAGGATTTCGGAAGCCGAATCAATGATGGCCAACGAGTTCCTTCCGCTCCCGGCCTGGCTTCTCGGTATGCCAGTACCTTTCGCGAAGATAGTGACGATGCAATTCCTCTTCGTAGTCGCGAGTGATGAGAGCTGTTTCGGTGTATTCCGGAGATCCTTTGACGGCTTCCCGAGTGAGGTTAATGAAGACCTTTGATTCTTCCCAGCTGATTCGTTCAATCCATTGAGTTGCAATCAGAACCTTTTTACCCGGCCACCAGTTACGCGTGTCCACAATCAAGTAGCGAATCGCCCAATCCTCGTCATCCACAACAAAATCCGAAACGTGACCGATCTCTCCGTCCTGGGCCTGAATCGTGCGGCCGGTTACAGCGTTCGTGCTGCGCAGATGCGGGTCGTCATCCTTCTTGTGACGAGCAACTGCCGACCATCCTCCTTGCCGCTCAGGGTAAGCGGAATCGCCCCACATATAAGGCCCGCCCCAGTATGCTGGCCAGCCATAAAACGAGTAGTACTGAATCTCGTACTGTCGGGAGACAGGTTTGTCTGTGAGCAAGGATGGGCTATTCTCAATTTGCTTCTTGGTCAGGTCGACGGGAATGACCTGGTCATCCGTGCGAGCCGGGTCGAGTGCGTAAGGCGAAATCAGAACCTGTCTGCCGCCCAGCCAGCCACCAGTATCGGCAATGAGATATCGAACCGCCCAGCTTCGGTCATCGAAGTAAAACTCTTCAGCCTTGCCGATGTCTCCGTCCCGGGCGCTCAGTTTATAACCCTTTAGATCTCTCGCTAGTCGTAGCATGTGCGTTCTCCTTGGTGACGGCTGCAGCTGTTTCGAAAGGAAACAAACACATCGCCATCGATGCAAGCCTAAGGGAATGAGTGCTCGCAGTCTGATCAATAACGCTCACGACGCGAGCCTTTGCGGCGAACATTCCGGACTCACGCGATCTGGAATCGCCGGAAGACGGGCACCTTGATCAGATCCAATAGGAATGCAAAAAGCACCGCTGCCAACAGTGTAGAAGCGACGATCGCAATCGGCAGAGGGCGCATCGCGATACCACGCGTTGCCAATGCGGAGATGATCAAGATGTCCCCGATCGACGAAACGATGAGCCATATACATGGGCGGGAGTTCCACAGATGTTGGCGTTCGCGAATGGCATAGAGGGTAGCCTCGCCTCCGAACACCAGCGCGGTCGCTGAGAGGGTCTGGAGCGCGCCGATATCGAGCCCTAGCTGGTACCTGCCCATAAACAGCACGCCCGTGCAGAACCCAAGAAAGCAGATTCCTAAAACGGAGCATGCAGACACCAACTTGCCGATTTGCCACTGATTGGGCTTTGCCGACGGCCGGACGTTGTCTGCGGTGACAGACATGCCAAGAAAATCACCGGTGATCATGATGATCACCATGAGTAAGGGCGTGAGGATCGCGTGACCGGTGACGATCAGCCCGATGGCGAGGAATAGCACATTGACTATCTTCTTGGTGACTGAGTTAAGCGTGTAGGTAAGGATCCGCTGGAATGCCGACCGGCCCTCCTTCACGGCGAAAACAATGCCACCGAGTCCGGCAGTCGTCAACACGATTCCTGCGGCGGACTTCGCTACGTCCGTTGCCGTGGATACTGCAACTCCAATCTGTGCCTGGCGTAGAGCGGGAGCATCGTTCGCACCATCCCCACACATCCCAACCGTGTGGCCACTCTTCTCGAACGCCTTCACAAGGTCATACTTTCCCTCCGGAAAGACGCCGGCGAATACTGCGAACTGCTCCGGACGCACATCCTTCGGAAGCGGGCCGGGCGGGCAGATCGGCCCGTCCAGTCCTACTGCATGAGCCACGATGCTGGCTGTAGCCGGCGCATCGCCGGTCACCATAACCATGCGCACGCCCAGATCTTTTAACTCGGTGATTAGAGCAGCGGCATCGGATCGAGGTGGATCCCCGTTCGTGGCCGCAACCTCGATAAGACCGTCGCCGACGTGCAGAATGGAAACGTCAACTACCGTAGGTTTTCCATCAGCATCCAGTTTGAAGAGCCCAGGGTGAGACCAGACATCGGCGCTTTGGTGCGCCACGAACAGGGGAATATCGCCGATTAGCCCGATTCCTTTGGACGCACAGTACGCCCTTAACTCTTCCCACTGCAAGGAGAATTGCCACTGGACGAACTGATGGAAACGTATGTCGTTGGCAAAGTATTTCTGCGCGCGAAGGATCGCCTCTGGATGTCGCGTTCGCAGGTCCTGGCCCCATCGGGTCCAATCCGAAGTGCCTTCTTTCTCCTGGATTGCTGAGAAGAGCGAAAAATCCTCAAGCCAGAAAGACTCCGCTTGCGTAAATGCATCGAGCTCAGATTGATGGACAATGTGCGCCGTATTTGGGTGCCGGCCAGTCGGTCACCACCGGTTTTCTGGAGAGGCTGGCAAGAGGGCTGGGAGCGAGCCTGGCGCCGGAGGTGTTGCCAGCCAACATACTGTCAAGGACGCCGGAGCTGATCGTCTGGTGGAGTCCGGAGAAACCTCGACTGATGTTCTTCAGTGACGGCAACAAAGACACAACGGAGTTGACCGGCCGGATGTATCCGCACCCTGCGTTGGTGTTCATGGTTAACGGCCGGGAATTGTTGGTGCGGGCATTGGGGGAGAATCGGCGGCCGACGGCAGATACACGCCTTAGGAATGCTCCCTACTGGAACACCGACGCGCATGGACGCGTTTGCCTCGGAAGCATGCGCGTTCCGGAAGAAGTAAGCGCCGCCTCCCTATCGGTTTGGGAGGATGCATATTTTGCCAGCGAATTTACTCACCCGAGCGGGGCTGTCCATCTGACCACCCACCGCGGCGGGTTTCTTGGACTCTGGTCAAAGTTGGCAGGGCGAGACCGTAGGTTTCCAGTCAAGTTTCTTGCCGATGCGAACCAAACGCTGCAGGAGTTTGTGCAGAAACGCGGGGAACCATGAAGCCATGGAAGTGCACCATATTCATCCAGAGTTGCTGAAGCAAAAGGTTCGTGTGCTGGTGGTGGGCTGTGGCGGCAACGGGAGTGCGATGGCGGCCGGGTTGCCGTATCTGCATCAGGCCCTCCTCGCATACGGCCACCCGGAAGGTCTCCACGTCACTCTGCTGGATGCAGACGTGATCTCTCCAACGAACTGTGTACGTCAGCCGTTCAGCCGGTCTGAGATTGGCCTCTACAAATCTGTCGTCCTCGCCAATCGACTGAATCTGTTTTGGGGTCTGGACTGGGCCGGGATTCCCGAGCACCTTGATACGAACCGCAGGCTGGATGGTGTTGACATCGTGATCGGTTGCGTCGACACACGGGCGGCACGAGCCACAATCGCCAAGTGCGCTGAAGAATGGAGCGAGGTCGACTACTGGCTGGACTTAGGTAATAACGCCGACAGCGGACAATTCGTGCTGGGAGAGCCACTGAATCAAAGGAACCGGCGGCGCAGGCTCCGGCTACGAACAGTCTCAGAACTTTTCCCGGAAGTCATCCAGGGGGCACTGGACGGAGATGGTCTGCCAAGCTGTAGCGCGGCGGAAGCCCTCGACCGGCAAGAGCCGTTCGTCAATCCGACACTGGCCAACCACTCACTCGCACTGCTCGCGCGATTATTTCGCTATGGGACGATTTCCTATCACGGGGCGTTCGTAAGCCTCTCGTGCGTCGGCGGGGTCCAAGGGTTGCGGGTCGATCCAAAGTGCTGGGCCCGCCTCCGAAAGAAACCCCGGTTGCCTTCTTAACAGGAGCGAAAATCGGGCGCTTCAGCCTGATATCCTGATAATGTTAGAAGCCGATTCGAAGAGGGGAAATGAGTATTCCTCAGAATTCAACGTGGAAAACACGACTGGTGGAGCGCGGGTTCCCGGACCGTTCGTTCGACATCGAGTTTTGGCAGGAGCAGGGAGATGAAGCCATCTTTGCTGCGGCATGGGAATTGGTGGAATTAGCTGAGGAAAGCCATGGCAGAAAACCCACACTACAGAGAACTGCTACAACTCTTAAACGAATTTGAAGTTGAGTATTTGATCGTGGGCGGGTTCGCAGTCATGAAGTACGGCGAGCCGCGGTATACCAAAGATCTCGACGTGTGGGTCCACAACTCACCGCAGAATTCCGCCCGTGTCGTGGGAGCGCTCAGGAAGTTTGGTGCTCCCCTCGAGCATGATGGGATCACTACGGAGACCTTCACCGGGAGGCAACTGGTCTATCAGATCGGAATTGCGCCGGTCCGGATTGACGTTTTGACCGAAATCACAGGCGTCGAGTTCCCGGATGCTTGGGGAAAGAGGGTCGCAAGCACTTTCTTCGGAGTTCCAGTGCACTTCATTTCCCTGGATGACCTGGTGGCGAACAAACAGGCCTTAGGACGGAGCAGCGACTTGAAGGACCTGAAACAGAATCCGAAACGCGCAAAATCATAAAGAGTGGATTTGGCAAAATGGATCGGACGGTGCTGCATCCTCCAGTGGCCAGAAAGGGTCAGATGACTATTCCTGAGAAAGGTCGAAAGGGTTTGCGAGTCAAGCCGGGTGACACACTGCAATACGAAGTGGAGGAACACCGAGCTACAGTTCCAGTGCATCCAGGGATTCGGCTACTCAAGGGGACCCTCGCCAGCAATAAGGGAACAGGGATGTCTTTCTCCGAAATCCGCGAGGCCGCCGCTGAGGCTGTGCGTCCGCGCTGATATCGCTTTTGCAGTCGGCAGCCCCGGTGGCTAAGAACGTACCAGTCTCGACCTGTGATCAGGACTTTCGACAGTTTGGCGATGTGAGCGCGGAAGCAGAATGGTTGCAAGCGAATCGCTATTCCCGTTCTTCGTTGTGGATTGAAGCGATCGATGAAGAACGATCGTGGTAGTTGCTGATCTCGTCTCCCCGCCTGTCCTAAACCACAAAGACTGAAAAAGCGTTGCATATGGATCCCAGACACTGGGAACGCCCTCCGCAAAAAGGTCGGGTGTGGTCGGGCACTGCGCGGCAGTGCGGTTGCACTCGCGGAAGGACCTCCTCGAACAGATCAAGCCTGCAGTCTCACTATTCCCAATCGGAAGGATCATGCAATGGAAAAAACTCAGCAAAACAATAACCAATCCCTGGAGCCAGAACAAGCCGTGGCCAAGGCCGCCCTCTTGGCGGAGTGCGACAGACTAGCCGCAGCGGGAGTCACCTTCGTGGCGGTTCACTTTGACGGTTACGGCGATGACGGAACCACCGAAGAGGTGAAGTGCTATGACGGCGAGTCGTATGCGTGGGGCGAGCGCGAGCCCATCAAGCATGATGGTTTACATATGCAGGACCACTTCGAAGCTCTTGTACCGTTCGGATATGAGAACGATTGCGGCGGTTTCGGGGATGTAGTCCTCGATGTTGCCGCTCGCAAGGTGACGGTCGAGCGCAACGATCGCTTTGAAGATTACACGGCGTCTACGTACGAGGTGTAGGTATGGCCCATCCGCTCAAACACGCACAGAACAGCGCGAGGAAGTTCGGTGGGAAGCCGGAGGACTATCTCCCGATTCATAGTTGGTTTGATGAGTCGAAAGCATTCGTTGCAGACTTCCGTCACCGAGCCCTTCGCCACCATACCGAGGGCATTTTTCTGGCCGAGAGGGTGTTTGGTGTGGCCATCGTGAACAGCGCTGGAACGCAAGTTCCCGTCCGCTATGTGGGAGAACAGCACGTCAAGGAAGACCTGGGCCGGATTCCCACAGCCCAGGATTGGCTCCTGCAGATTGCCCCACAACGATGGATGTACGGCCAGCATCTGGACGAAGAAACGTCAGCAACCAGGGAGGCCCCGTTATGAGCGCCGCAAATGGTCACGCACACGAGAATGGTGGGCCTATGACTGGTCCGCCGACTGCCTTAGAAGTACCTATCACTCCTCCGCACTCAGCGGAACGTGTTACGGAACTGGTAGCGGCCTTGGAAGTGCCTTTTGATCCCGCGCAGATCGAATGGCGGGTGACCAACACAACTCAGAATCAGCAGCCCGTTCGCGGCCAGGTGATCCCGTATGCTGACCAGCGGGCCTACACCGATCGTCTCAACGCACTGCTCACTCCAGCCGGTTGGACACGCAGGTACACAGTCCATACCAGCGCAAACTTTGAGCGGGCCAAGGACAAAAGGATCGTAGCCAAAGTGCTCGTTACCTGCGAACTCACGATCTTTGGACTTGGTTCACACTCAGCCACCGGGGAGGAATGGGCGGACAACGATAACGCCGGCACGGCGGCCGAGGCGCAGGCATTCAAGCGCGCCTGCTCCTGCTTTGGGCTCGGCCGTTATTTGTACTACTTCACAGGGGCATGGGTTGATCTCGACGAGCGAAAGCGACCGAAGAACACTCCGCGGCTGTTTGGCTGGGCAACTCCGCAGGGCTGGCGGGAGGGATTGAGACCCGGCCAGGAAGCGAAAAGCGCGTCGTCCAACCCGAAGCCCGCGCCAGATGGGCGAGATGTAGGCGCCGAGGATGCAACCGCGCTCGTTCGTCAGATCCTGGAGATGGCAGAACCGCTAGGCTGGCGCCTATATCGCGGGCTATTGAGAACCGGGGCAAGAGTCTGGAATCCGACCGAGATTCGCGACGCGAATGTTCTGCGCAAGGTATTGGCGCAAATGCAGTCAGCGGAACGCGGCCTGAGGCGCCTGGAGGCGGCTTTGAACAGAGTTGGACCCGAAGTTCTAGTTCCGATTCTCCGCTCCTTGCGACTCAATTCGCTTGCCCAGGTGAACAATCTGGAGACGCTCAAGAGAGTCGTGCTCGAGGTTGAAAAAGCGGCTGAAAGCACCCACTGAACGTAATTCCGCAGCCTCAGCTCATCGGGGAAGCACCTTAGGCAAGGCGCAAGAGCAGAGACGCAGGGCATCGAAAATATAACATTATCTGTTATATTATTCATAGCCTTTGGAGCGACGTAAGGATCACCATGGACGGGAACCTGTTGAAAGAGGCGCGATTGGAGAAGCACTGGACTCAAGAGCAAGCTGCTCTGGCGCTTGATGTCACCCAAGCGTATTTGTCGATGATGGAGAAGGGGCACCGTCCTCTGTCGGCACGATTTGTACGCAAGGCGCTCAAGGTACTGAATCTGCCGGCTACGGCGCTGCCATTGCGATCTGAGGAAGTGGCAATGCCCGTGTCTTCGCACAAGCGCGATTTCAGCGCGGAACTCGGGGCGCTCGGTTATCCCGGATTCTCCTATCTTCGAAGCAGGAGACGACGGAACCCCGCGGAGGTCTTGCTGGAGGCGCTGAACGAACCAAATCTCGACGCCCGTGTTGCTGAGGGGTTGCCATGGTTAGCCATGACCTACGTTGATATGGACTGGGATTGGCTCGTTCGCAATGCCAAGGTCCATAACCGGCAAAACCGATTGGGATTTGCTGTCTCTCTGGCGACTGAAGTGTCTGAGGGCAGGAATGAGAACGAGCGGGCGAGAAAGCTTCGGTCGTGTTTGGAGGTCTTGGAGAGAGCCCGGCTTGCGCGCGAAGATACCTTCTGTCACGACTCGATGACCCAAGCCGAGAGAGCATGGCTGCGAGAGCATCGTTCGCCCGCTGCGGCCCACTGGAATCTCCTGACCGACATGAAGGGAGAACACCTTGCCTACGCATCCGAATGAAGGCATTCCGGAACCATGGCTCTCGTTCCTGCGCGAATTGGATTCGATGGCGCACGAGGACGTTCGGCTGGATTGTATGGGAGGGTTCGTCGTTACCATGGTGTACGGATTTTCACGGCCCACGGGAGATCTGGACGTCTTGGAGATTGCACCAGCGGAAGTCGGCCGCTCCATGCTGGCACTGGGCATGCGGGGCGGTTCGCTTCACAAGAAATACAAGATCTATCTTGACCACGTCGGCGTCGCGCATGTACCCGAAGACTACGAAGATCGGCTCACGGAGATATTTCCGGGCACCTTCCAACATCTTCGGCTCTTAGCTCTCGATCCCTATGACATTGCCTTGTCGAAGCTGGAACGCAACATCCAACGTGACCGAGACGATGTGCTGCATACGGTCGATTCCATCAATTCGGAGTTGAGGAAGAAATCAAAGTCTGTGCGTGAGCGGAAACCAACCGTGGGGAACGAGCGGCTGACCGCTCCTCAATTTAGAAGAAGTCAGAGCGTTTTGACACCAAATGACACCAAACTGAAAACGGGGGTATCCGTAAGTACTTGAAAATATGGTGGACCTGGTCGGGATCGAACCGACGACCTCTTCCATGCCATGGAAGCGCGCTCCCAGCTGCGCCACAGGCCCACTGTTTGGGGACACTACAGGCAGTCCGTTGCGGACGGCCTCAAGTATTCTCGCTGAGTGGGCGGATATAGTCAACGCGCGGAGATTCGTGGCAGCGGAAGACTCGAAGATCTTTAACCACAAAGGATCACGAAGGGGAACGCGGGAAGCGGCATTGAATTGTTTAGGAGGTAGTGAATCCACGTGAGATGATTGGGCTAAGAGAACGGCAGGAGTTTTATCATGAGATTCCGGATTGCTGTTTGGGCGGTTGTGGGCTTTTTGGTAGCGAGTGGCTGGGCGGTTTATGCCTGGGCGAGCACGCCTCCGGCGATGACCTTCGGCGACCCGCTTATGCCTCTCGTTCAGCTTACTTGCCCGATCGCGTTTGCCAGTTTTCATTTTCATTTCGGGGTTTCGTTGTATTGGTGTCTGGTGGCAAATGCCGCAACGTATGCGCTCGCGGGTCTGATGGCGGAAGGCCTGCGGCAGCGGCTGCATCACGCAAAATAATCCGCCCCTGAAATCTCCCGTTTCTTTCCACAGGGCGGTTCTGGCATAATTACTCGTGCACCCCACCTGCACCATTTTTCAAACACAATTTAAAGCGAGGAAGAGATGCCAGCGAAGTACATCTTTGTAACGGGCGGAGTTGTGTCTTCATTGGGCAAGGGATTGGCCGCGGCTTCGATCGGCTGCCTGCTGGAGAGCCGGGGGATGAAGGTCAACATCATGAAGTTCGATCCGTACCTGAATGTGGATCCGGGGACGATGTCGCCGTTTCAGCATGGCGAAGTTTTCGTGACTGACGACGGGGCGGAGACCGATCTCGACCTGGGGCACTACGAGCGCTTCACGCACGCCAAACTTTCTCGCGACAATAACTGGACGACGGGACGAATCTACGAGCAGATCATCGCCAAGGAGCGGCGCGGCGATTATCTGGGCAAGACGGTGCAGGTGATTCCGCACGTCACGAATGAGATCAAGGCGGCGATGAAGAAGGTTGCTCAGGATGTAGACGTCGCAATTGTGGAGATTGGCGGAACGGTGGGCGACATTGAGTCGCTGCCGTTCATGGAAGCGATCCGGCAGATGCGGCAGGAACTGGGGCGCGAGCACACCTTATTTGTTCATGTCACGCTGGTGCCATTTATTGCGGCGGCGCAGGAATTGAAGACCAAGCCCACGCAGCATTCGGTGAAGGAGTTGCTGAGTATCGGAATTCAGCCAGATATTTTGTTGTGCCGTACTGACCGGTTTCTGGCGAAGGAGATCAAGTCGAAGATTGCGCTGTTCTGCAACGTGCCGGACGAGGCGGTGATCACAGCGAAGGATGTCGCATCGATCTATGAGGTGCCGCTGGTGTTCGCCAATGAAGGCGTCGACACGCTGGTGCTGAAGAATCTGCATTTGGAAGCGAAGGACCGCGACTTGTCGAAGTGGGAGGACATTGTTCACCGGGTCTACAACCCGAAGGACACGGTGACGATCGGGATTGTCGGGAAATATGTGGAGTACGAGGATTCCTACAAATCGCTGAAGGAAGCGCTGGTGCACGGGTCGCTGGCGCACAACCTGAAGTTGCAGATCAATTGGATCGAAGCCGAGGGTTTAGAGTCTGCGGACGGCGACGGTTACGAGGCGCAACTCGAAGGCTATGGCGGGATTCTGGTGCCCGGCGGATTTGGCAAGCGCGGCATTGAAGGGATGCTGCTGGCGATCCGGTATGCACGCGAGAAGAAGGTTCCATACTTCGGAATTTGCCTGGGTATGCAGACAGCGTGCATTGAATTTGCGCGCAATGTAGTCGGCCTGGCGGAGGCGAACTCGAGCGAATTCGATCCCGCGACTCCGCATCGCGTGATCTACAAGCTGCGGGAGTTGCGCGGCGTTGAGGAACTGGGCGGGACGATGCGACTGGGGGCGTGGCCGTGCAAGATCGAGCCGGACACGCTGGCGCACAAGATTTACGGGAAGCTGGAAATCAGCGAGCGGCACCGGCATCGTTACGAATTTAATCGCGAGTATGAAGAGCCGATGACGGCCGCTGGACTGCGCATCTCCGGCTCGACGCCGGATGGGACGTATGTGGAGATGGTGGAGTTGCCGGACCATCCGCATTTCATCGGTTGCCAGTTTCATCCCGAGTTCAAGTCGAAGCCGCTGGAGCCGCATCCGCTGTTCAGCACGTTCATTGGCGCGGCCTATGAATATGGAGTGAAACGGCGGGCAGAGAAGGAAACGGCGGCGGTGGAGATGTTCCACCGGCCCGAGAGAGTTGCAGGAAGATAAGTAGTTTCCAGTTTCCGGTTTCCAGTTTCTAGCGGGCTGGCTCGCGGCTGGGGATCGTGACTAGAAACTGGAAACTAGAAACTGGAAGCGTGATACCCATTTCTTTCCAAGTCGGCGACATTCACATTGGGTCCGGTGATCTGTTTCTGATCGCGGGGCCGTGCGTGATTGAGAGCGAGGAGCACGCCATCCGGATGGCGGAGATTATCAAAGGTGTGACCAAGGCGCTAAACTTCCCGTTTATTTTCAAAGCGAGTTACGACAAGGCCAATCGCACGTCGATTCGCAGTTTTCGCGGGCCGGGAATTAAAGAAGGTCTGCGCATTCTGAAGAAGATTAAAGATCAGCTGAATGTTCCGGTGCTGACGGACGTGCACGAGACGGCGGATGTGGGCAAGGTTGCCGAAGTGGCGGACGTGCTGCAGATCCCGGCGTTCCTGAGCCGGCAGACCGATCTGGTGGTGGCCGCTGCGCTGAGTGGGCGCGCGGTGAACATCAAGAAAGGGCAGTTCGTTTCGCCGTGGGATATGCGGCATGCGGTCGAGAAGTGCCGCGACGCGGGAAACACGCAGGTATTTCTGACCGAGCGCGGGGCGAGCTTCGGATACAACAATCTGGTGGTCGATATGCGCTCGCTGGCGATTATGCGCAAGTTCGCTCCGGTGGTATTCGATGCGACGCATTCGGTGCAGTTGCCGTCATCGCAGGCGGAAGGCAGCGGTCCGGCGGTGAGCGGCGGACAGCCGGAGTTTATTCCGGTATTGTCGCGTGCGGCAGTGGCGGCGGGCGTGGACGGCGTGTTCATGGAAGTTCATGACAATCCGAAGGAAGCGAAATCGGATGGAGCGAACGCGCTGGAGTCGACCAAGCTGCGGGGAGTGTTGAAGGAATTATTGGCGATTCGGAAAGCGCTGGAAGTGGCGCACGCTACGCCGTAAAAATCTAGCAAAAGTCAGTGAGTGCTAAGGCTGTTTTCTTCAACCATCATCCTTCATCCTTACGAAATGCCTAAGCCAAGCAAGGCCCGCACTGTTAACTACACATTGATGGCTGGCACCGGACCGGGTCGCCTTCGCAAATCCGGCTCGGCCCTGTCTCTACTCTGTTCCATTCCATATTTCTTCCTATCGGAGGTGATACCCCCTATCGGCGTGGTCAACGAAGTCTTAAAGCAGGGCGTTGTCGATGCGGGAATGAGCGGAGGGTGTCGCTGGAAGCCATTTCAACTGAGCGTAGAGGAATACGCGCACCTTGTCGGCGAACTTCAGGAACTGAAGTTCGCCGACATCGCCCCACCCGACTGGGTGAAGTCGCGTTCTGATTGGCACTCATGGTGCTGTGAGATAACGTGGGGTATACCAGCGTTGGAGTACAAGAGACGATGGGAGGAAATCAGCTCTTATGACCATCGAAGGGAAAAACTCGGGAAGAAGAACGCGGAGGAGGCATCCGCCCTGCTTTCTCACATAACCGATCTAACTATCAGCCTACAACGCTGGATGAACGAGCACCGCTGTTCAAAACCGAAGCTGCCGCTGTTCCGGCCTAGTCGCGTGCAGGAACACTTGTCGTAATATCGCGATTTCACCGATCGACCCAGGCCAACATCATCAAATGGAAACGGGACGGCTTGCGCCGTCCCGTCTAATTTTCCGTTCGAATAGACTATTCCAGCACGAAGATGTTTTTCTTCGCGCACATCTCTTTCAGCACCTTCGGCCAGACGGTGACGCTGACTTCGCCCAGGTGGGCTTTGCGCAGCAGGAGCATCAACGTGCGCGACTGGCCGATGCCGCCGCCGATGGACAGCGGGATTTGGTTGTTGAGGATGGCCTGGTGATAGGGGAACTTGAGATTGTCGAGGAGATTGGATATCTCAAGTTGTTTGCGCAGGGTTTCGGCGTTGACGCGGACGCCCATGGAACTGAGTTCGTGGCGGCGCTGGGTGACGTGGTTCCAGACCAGGATGTCGCCGTTCAGTCCGTGAGTGTCGCGATGAGTCTGCTGGCTGGTGTCGGTGATCCAGTCGTCGTAGTCGGCGGCGCGATTTTCATGCGGGAAGCCGTCTTTCAGTGGCCAGCCGATGCCGATAATAAAGACGGCAGGAAATTTTTGCAGGATGACGGTCTCGCGGCGCTTGCGGGGCAGGTCGGGATACATGGCGAGAAGTTCTTCGGCGTGAAGGAATGTGAGTTCCTCGGGCAGGCTGGGATAGCGCGTGGTGCGCAGCTCGGGGAACATTTCCAGTGCGAATTTATCGGCGCCGACCAGAACCTTCCAGATCTTCTTCACGATGGACTTGAGAAATTCGAGGTTGCGCTGTTCCGGCGTGATGACGCGCTCCCAGTCCCATTGGTCGACGTAGGCCGAGTGGTCGTGGTCGAGGAAATAATCTTTGCGCACGGCGCGCATGTCGGTGCAGATGCCTTCACCGGCGCGGCATGCGAACTGCTTGAGCGCGACTCTCTTCCATTTGGTGGCGGCCTGCACAACTTGCGCGTCGATGGGGTGTTTGTCACGATCGTTGGAGATGTGGAACTGAATGGGAGTGCGGGAACCGTCGCGATCGAGCATGTCGTTGACGCCGCTTTCTGCGTCGACGATCAGCGGGACCTCCACCATCATCAGGCTTAGTTCCTTACATAGATTGTCTTCGATATAGCGTTTCAGGTGGAAGAGTGCCTTCTGGGTTTCCTTGGGAGTTAGAAGCGAGTGGTAGTCGCTGGGGAGAATTTTCTCGAGTTCGGCGTAGTCTCCGATGCCGGGTCCGGCCAGATCGGCGCGCTTACTGGATTGGGAATCGGATGCGGGCGTGCTGCTATGTTCGGCGGTATCAGGCTCAGAGGTACAGTGGCGGTCTTGGTGTCATGGTCGTCCGAAGTAAGACTCATGAGGAAGGCTCCTTCGGCAGCAGATCGATCTGCTGCGGTAGTGCTGTTCGCTCTTATTGGATGACCGGGCCGACGGGGGGACAGTGACCGCGGTCACAGGCTAGCGTGCGGCTGGTAACGGGGGGCTGGCTTCGCGCTTTCTTGACGGCGGAGCTAGCGAATCCGCTGATGTGTTAGATTGAAATCCTTCCGATGAAACACATTGCCAACTGGGCGTTGAACATTGCCGCGCTACGCGGGGCGAGCTACGCGGACGTGCGCGTGGTGGCGCAGCGGAGCCGTGCGCTCCGACCAAGAATGGGAAGGTGGGCAGCGCGTCGGACGCGGAATCGGTGGGGATGAGCGTGCGGGCGATTGCGGATGGGGCGTGGGGATTCGCGGCTTCGGCAGAGTTGGGGCGGGGGGCGGTCGAGGCGACGGCGGCGCGGGCGGTGGAGATTGCGCGCGCGTCGGCACGAGTCAAGCAGGAAGATGTGCGGCTGGCGGCGGAAAGGAGGCGGTGGCGGAGTGGAGCACGCCTACAAGATTGATCCGTCTCCGGTTTCGGTGGAACAGAATATTGAATTGCTGTTGAAGATTGACGCGGAGTTGCGCTCGGTCGCCGGGGTCACGCTGGCGGAGACGAATCTGAATTTCAATCGCGAGGAGCAGTGGTTCGTTTCATCGGAGGGCGCGGACATTCACCAGACCAAGCTTTCGACGGGCGCGGGATATGCGGCGTATGCCTTTGCGGGGAGCGAAATTCAGAAGCGGTGGTCTGCGAATTGGTATGGCGGGCAGTGGCAGAACAAAGGATATGAACTGATTGAGGAATCGAAATTCGTCGAGAATGCCCGAAGGATCGGGGAAGAAGCCGTGGCGCTGCATAAGGCGGATCAGTGCCCGGAAGGGAAGTTCGACATTCTGGACAGCTCGCAGCTGGGGTCGCAGATTCATGAGTCGGTGGGGCATCCGATTGAACTGGATCGCGTGCTGGGGATGGAGGCGAATTTTGCGGGAACGTCATTCTTGACTTTGGAGAAGCTGCGGAAGTTGCGCTACGGCAGCGAACTGGTGAATGTGGTTGCCGACGCGCGGCAGGAGCATGGTCCGGGGCTGGGCACGTTTGGATTTGATGACGAAGGCGTGGCGGCGCGGTGCACGCCGATCATTACGGATGGATTGTTCACGGGATATT